>NZ_BQID01000056.1 GCF_021602345.1 Pseudomonas pharyngis | reverse complement strand
TGAATCAAGCAATTCGTGTGGGTGCTTGTGGAGTCAGACTGATAGTCAACAAGATTATCAGCATCACAAGTTACTCCGCGAGAAATCAAAGATGTAACCAACGATTGCTGAGCCAAGTTTAGGGTTTCTTAAAAACCCAAAGATGTTTGAACTGAAGAGTTTGATCATGGCTCAGATTGAACGCTGGCGGCAGGCCTAACACATGCAAGTCGAGCGGATGAAGGGAGCTTGCTCCTG
>NZ_BQID01000055.1 GCF_021602345.1 Pseudomonas pharyngis | reverse complement strand
TGAGTTCGGGATGGGATCAGGTGGTTCCAACGCTCTATGGTCGTCAAGAAATTCGGGTACTGACTCGTGACCAGATGGCCTCGCTTCAGCAAATTGGGTATGTGACAGCTGTCGGTGTTTTGTGAGCATCGAACTTTCGGTTCATTGCGTCTTCACACACCGCAATCTGGTCTCTTTCGAGTCTACAGATTGCTTGGGTGTTATATGGTCAAGCCTCACGGGCAATTAGTATTGGTTA
>NZ_BQID01000054.1 GCF_021602345.1 Pseudomonas pharyngis | reverse complement strand
ATCCCAATCTGCTCAAACCAGGCCCGTCGCAAGTTGTCGCTACCGGTCCGGAACAGGTTTGGGTGGCCGATATCACTTATCTGTCCACCAAGCGTGACGATCCGGTCTATTTGAGTCTGGTGACGGATGCCTTCTCGAGAAAAATAGTCGGCTATCACGTGCATGGCAGCTTACATGCCGACTCGGTGGCTCAAGCTTTACGCATGGCTTTGAAGACGCGTCGAACATGCCAGAAACTGGTTCATCACTCAGATC
>NZ_BQID01000053.1 GCF_021602345.1 Pseudomonas pharyngis | reverse complement strand
AGCCAAGTTTAGGGTTTCTTAAAAACCCAAAGATGTTTGAACTGAAGAGTTTGATCATGGCTCAGATTGAACGCTGGCGGCAGGCCTAACACATGCAAGTCGAGCGGATGAAGGGAGCTTGCTCCTGGATTCAGCGGCGGACGGGTGAGTAATGCCTAGGAATCTGCCTGGTAGTGGGGGACAACGTTTCGAAAGGAACGCTAATACCGCATACGTCCTACGGGAGAAAGCAGGGGACCTTCGGGCCTTGCGCTA
>NZ_BQID01000052.1 GCF_021602345.1 Pseudomonas pharyngis | reverse complement strand
ACCATCGAGTGCTGTATGAAGGCGGGGTGCTGGCGCAGGAGTGTGGGGCGGTATTGACCGAGTTCTTCCGGGCACGGCGCGCGAAATCCACAGACTGAACACAAAACCAATGTGGGAGCGGGCTTGCCCGCGAAGAGGGAGTGCCAGGCGACATTGATGTACCTGACACATCGCCTTCGCGAGCAAGCCCGCTCCCACAGGGGATCTCCTATTTCCGGAGGTCGGGGTTACTTCTTCGCGACAATCACCGCCCGC
>NZ_BQID01000051.1 GCF_021602345.1 Pseudomonas pharyngis | reverse complement strand
AGACAGCTAGGAGGTTGGCTTAGAAGCAGCCACCCTTTAAAGAAAGCGTAATAGCTCACTAGTCGAGTCGGCCTGCGCGGAAGATGTAACGGGGCTCAAACCATACACCGAAGCTACGGGTATCACGCAAGTGATGCGGTAGAGGAGCGTTCTGTAAGCCTGTGAAGGTGAGTTGAGAAGCTTGCTGGAGGTATCAGAAGTGCGAATGCTGACATGAGTAACGACAATGGGTGTGAAAAACACCCACGCCGAAAG
>NZ_BQID01000050.1 GCF_021602345.1 Pseudomonas pharyngis | reverse complement strand
AGACAGCTAGGAGGTTGGCTTAGAAGCAGCCACCCTTTAAAGAAAGCGTAATAGCTCACTAGTCGAGTCGGCCTGCGCGGAAGATGTAACGGGGCTCAAACCATACACCGAAGCTACGGGTATCACGTAAGTGATGCGGTAGAGGAGCGTTCTGTAAGCCTGTGAAGGTGAGTTGAGAAGCTTGCTGGAGGTATCAGAAGTGCGAATGCTGACATGAGTAACGACAATGGGTGTGAAAAACACCCACGCCGAAAG
>NZ_BQID01000049.1 GCF_021602345.1 Pseudomonas pharyngis | reverse complement strand
CCGACCGCATTTACTGCGTGCAATACGACGAATCGGACCTGCATTTCATCCAGCGCCTGTGCGAAGAAGAAGGCATTCACTACCACTTCCAGCACAGCGCCACGGGCCACAAACTGGTGTTCGGCGACGACCAGACGGTGTTCAAGAAACGGGCGCCGGTGGCCTATCAGCAGGACTCCGGCATGGTCGCCAGCAACCCGGTGATCAAGCGCTTCGACCTGCGCCTGGAAACCCGCACCAGCCGCACCACCCGCCGCGACTACGACTTCGAAAAACCG
>NZ_BQID01000048.1 GCF_021602345.1 Pseudomonas pharyngis | reverse complement strand
TAACCAATACTAATTGCCCGTGAGGCTTGACCATATAACACCCAAGCAATCTGTAGACTCGAAAGAGACCAGATTGCGGTGTGTGAAGACGCAATGAACCGAAAGTTCGATGCTCACAAAACACCGAAAGCTGTCACATACCCAATTTGCTGAAACGAGGCCATCTGGTCACGAGTCAGTACCCGAATTTCTTGACGACCATAGAGCGTTGGAACCACCTGATCCCATCCCGAACTCAGAAGTGAAACGATGCATCGCCGATGGTAGTGTGGGGTTTCCCCA
>NZ_BQID01000047.1 GCF_021602345.1 Pseudomonas pharyngis | reverse complement strand
CCGCGCTCAAAGACGATTTCCATCAGGGCTACCGCAACCGCTTTCAGGCCACCCCGTGGGACGTGCCGAACCGCCCGCCCCTACGCCACCCGAAACCGCGCATCCTCGGCAGCCAGAGCGCCGTGGTCACCGGGCCGAAAGGGGAAGAAATCCACTGCGACGAATACGGCCGGGTGAAAGTCCAGTTCCACTGGGACCGCGACGGCCAGGCCGACGACAAGACCAGCTGCTGGCTGCGCGTGTCTTCCGCCTGGGCCGGTGCCCAGTACGGCGGCATCGCCATCCCGCGCATCGGCATGGAAG
>NZ_BQID01000046.1 GCF_021602345.1 Pseudomonas pharyngis | reverse complement strand
CTACTCTCACATGGGGAAACCCCACACTACCATCGGCGATGCATCGTTTCACTTCTGAGTTCGGGATGGGATCAGGTGGTTCCAACGCTCTATGGTCGTCAAGAAATTCGGGTACTGACTCGTGACCGGATGGCCTCGCTTCAGCAAATTGGGTATGTGACAGCTTTCGGTGTTTTGTGAGCATCGAACTTTCGGTTCATTGCGTCTTCACACACCGCAATCTGATGCTCTTTCGAGTCTACAGATTGCTTGGGTGTTATATGGTCAAGCCTCACGGGCAATTAGTATTGGTTAGCTCAACGCCTCACAGCGCTTACACACCCAACCTATCAACGTCGTAGTCTTCGACGGCCC
>NZ_BQID01000045.1 GCF_021602345.1 Pseudomonas pharyngis | reverse complement strand
AGTTGTGCATCTTGTTGTTGATGGCGACGATGATCGCGTCTTCCAGTTTGGTGGTGTAGTAGTGCTCTTGGGTACCTTGAGCCGAAGTGCGGTACCACTGGATAACGATTTCGCTCATGCGCTCGCCCGAGGTCAGGGCAGCTTGCAGCAGTGGCGAAGCCTTGTCGTAGACCTTGGTGATGATCACTGGCTTGTGAACGCGCTGACCGGTTGGCTGACCGGATTGCGGGTCACGCGGGATGATCACGTCGTGGCTGAAAGCCTGAACCATAACCTGGTCTTCGTGGCCTTCCTGGTAGGTGTTGCCAACGGAGTCGGCGGTGAAGGCGCCGGCAGTGATCAGGCCTTGTTTTTCGCCGGTAACCGACATGTACGCTGGTGTTGCCATGGGATGCTCTCCTTGCGGATAAAGTTAGGGTG
>NZ_BQID01000044.1 GCF_021602345.1 Pseudomonas pharyngis | reverse complement strand
GCATGGAAGTGCTGGTGACGTTCCTCGAGGGCGACCCCGACCAGCCGCTGATCAGCGGCTGCCTGTACCACAAGGAAAACACCGTCCCCTACGCCCTGCCGGCGAACAAGACCCGCACCACCTTCAAAACCCTGAGCTCGATGGGCGGTGGCGGCTTCAACGAACTGCGCATCGAAGACAAGAAAGGCCAGGAGCAGATCTTCCTCCACGCCCAGCGAGACTGGGACGAGAACATCGAACACGACCAGAAAATCCGCGTCGGCAACGAACGCCACGACGTCGTGGAAAAGAACAGCTACACGGAATTCAAGGCCGAAGAACACCACACCGTCTACGAAGACCGCAAAGTCGAAGCGCGCGCCAACGACCACCTGACCGTGGGCGTGAACCAGCACATCAAGATCGGCACCGGGCAATTCATCGACGCCGGCCAGGAAATTCACCTCAGCAGCGGCATGAAGGTGGTGCTGGAAGCCGGGGCCGAAC
>NZ_BQID01000043.1 GCF_021602345.1 Pseudomonas pharyngis | reverse complement strand
TCACTTGACCATATAACCCCAAGCAATCTGGTTATACTGTGAAGACGACATTCGCCGAAAATTCGAATTTCTCAACTAAGAGAACTCACAAATTTTACCTTAGCCTGATCACCACCAGTGAAAGTGGATCTCAGTCTATCTTTCTATCACATACCCAAATTTTTAAAGAACGAACTAGTCAAAGACTAGAAATCAACATTCACCATCAGCACGATGGAATGCTCATTTCTAAGCTCTTACTTTAGAAGCAGTAGTGGTGGAGCCAAGCGGGATCGAACCGCTGACCTCCTGCGTGCAAGGCAGGCGCTCTCCCAGCTGAGCTATGGCCCCGTATTTCTACAGGCGTTTCCCACACAAAATTGGTGGGTCTGGGCAGATTCGAACTGCCGACCTCACCCTTATCAGGGGTGCGCTCTAACCAACTGAGCTACAGACCCAATTTCGGGCTGCTTCTTTCGTCTTCTTCAATGAATCAAGCAATTCGTGTGGGAACTTATGGAGCAGCTGATGTCGTCGATTAAGGAGGTGATCCAGCCGCAGGTTCCCCTACGGCTACCTTGTTACGACTTCACCCCAGTCATG
>NZ_BQID01000042.1 GCF_021602345.1 Pseudomonas pharyngis | reverse complement strand
TCACTTGACCATATAACCCCAAGCAATCTGGTTATACTGTGAAGACGACATTCGCCGAAAATTCGAATTTCTCAACTAAGAGAACTCACAAATTTTACCTTAGCCTGATCACCACCAGTGAAAGTGGCTCTCAGTCTATCTTTCTATCACATACCCAAATTTTTAAAGAACGATCTAATCAAAAGACTAGAAATCAATATTCAACTCGAATATTCATTTCTAAACTCTCAAACTTTCGAAGCAGTTTATGGTGGAGCCAAGCGGGATCGAACCGCTGACCTCCTGCGTGCAAGGCAGGCGCTCTCCCAGCTGAGCTATGGCCCCATAACAAAATTGGTGGGTCTGGGCAGATTCGAACTGCCGACCTCACCCTTATCAGGGGTGCGCTCTAACCAACTGAGCTACAGACCCAATTTCGAGCTTGTAACTGCTAGCTGTGAGCTATCAGCTTGGAGCTTAAAGCTGCTTCTATCGTCTTCTTCAATGAATCAAGCAATTCGTGTGGGAACTTATGGAGCAGCTGATGTCGTCGATTAAGGAGGTGATCCAGCCGCAGGTTCCCCTACGGCTACCTTGTTACGACTTCACCCCAGTCATG
>NZ_BQID01000041.1 GCF_021602345.1 Pseudomonas pharyngis | reverse complement strand
AAGTATCCGGTACTTCGGGTTCCGATGACTGGCGTGCTCCAGTCGTTTAATTACGGCTGATCGTTACAAGCATCGGCCAGCTCTGCTGGTCGATGTTGTTTACGCCCCTCCAGAATTTCGCGTGCGTTGAACCGCTTGACGGTAATCGACGAACGCCGCTGTACAGCAAGAGGAACAAGGGATGTTCGCGCCGGCCAATGAAACCCACTTTGCCCTGACCATCGAAGGTCTTTCCGCCGATTTCCAGGTGTTTACCCTCACCGGTCGGGAAGCCATCAGCCAGCCTTTTGTGTTCGAGGTGGAGCTGGTCAGTGAGCAGCCGTCGCTGGACCTCGAAACCCTGCTGCACAAACCGGCCTTCCTGCAGCTGTCGCCCGACGGCAGCGGCATTCACGGCCTGATCTACCGCGCCGCGCAAGGCGATTCCGGCAAGCGCCTGACGCGCTACTCCGTGACCCTGCGCCCGCAACTGGCGTACCTGGCGCACCGGATCAACCAGCGGATCTTCCAGAACCTCAGCGTGCCGAAAATCATCGGCAAGGTGCTCGAAGAACACGGCATCCAGGGCAACGCCTACGCCTTCCAGACCGGCTCGATCTACCCCGACCGCATTTACTGCGTGCAATACGACGAATCGGACCTGCATTTCATCCAGCGCCTGTGCGAAGAAGAAGGCATTCACTACCACTTCCAGCACAGCGCCACGGGCCACAAACTGG
>NZ_BQID01000040.1 GCF_021602345.1 Pseudomonas pharyngis | reverse complement strand
TAGCGCAAGGCCCGAAGGTCCCCTGCTTTCTCCCGTAGGACGTATGCGGTATTAGCGTTCCTTTCGAAACGTTGTCCCCCACTACCAGGCAGATTCCTAGGCATTACTCACCCGTCCGCCGCTGAATTCAGGAGCAAGCTCCCTTCATCCGCTCGACTTGCATGTGTTAGGCCTGCCGCCAGCGTTCAATCTGAGCCATGATCAAACTCTTCAGTTCAAACATCTTTGGGTTTTGAGAAAACCCTAAACTTGGCTCAGCAATCGTTGGTTACATCTTTGATTTCTCGCGGAGTAACTTGTGATGCTGATAATCTTGTTGACTATCAGTCTGACTCCACAAGCACCCACACGAATTGCTTGATTCAGTTGTTAAAGAGCGGTTGGTTAAGATCTTTCGTCTCAACCGAGGCGCGCATTCTACAGCAGCCTCATTTGCTGTCAAGTGATTATTTTCAGAAGCTTTCGAAGATTTCTTCAACAACTTCAACCACTTGCGCTTCCGATCTCTCGTTAGCGGGAGGCGAATTCTACAGCGTTACACGCTGCTGTCAACACCTCTTTTTCTCCGCTTTCGACCGAGAAGATCGAACCGTTGAAAGCACCAGAAAAACCGGCATTTCCAACTCATTCCAGGCTTCGATGAACTGAAGCGATCCACTATCGAAACCTACTTAACTCATTGAATCTCAAGGAGTTTTCCGTTTCGACTGCGCCGGAAGTGGGGCGAATTATAGAGACTCAGAATCTGCCGTCAACCC
>NZ_BQID01000039.1 GCF_021602345.1 Pseudomonas pharyngis | reverse complement strand
TGTCTCGTCCTGAATAAGGTTTACACCTTCTGGCTTCTTATCAGGAGGGTGCAATGGATTCGGGCGCAAAACGCAGTCAACGCGATTACACGCTGACTTTTAAATTGTCGGTTGTCGACCAAGTCGAAAAAGGCGAGTTGAGTTATAAAGAGGCTCAACGGCGCTACGGAATTCAGGGTCGGTCGACGGTGTTGGTTTGGTTACGCAAGCATGGTCGGCAAGACTGGAGCCAAGGCGCCTCCATTCGTTCCCCAAGGACCCGACCGATGGACGAGCCCACTTTGCCCTTAACTCCCGAGCAGAGAATCAAAGAGCTTGAGGAGCAGTTGGCGCTGGCGAATCAGAAAGCCAAGTTTTTTGAAGACGTGGTGGATGTACTGAAGAACGACTACGGCGTCTCTGTCGTAAAAAAGCGGCCCGGCAAGTCGTTGCGCAAACCCAAACCCTGAGTGTCAGCAGGGCTTGCCAGTTTATGGGGATCAGTCGCCAAGCCTTTTACAAACGTAATCGCGTCTATCGGACTCGCATCGAGCAAGATCAGAAGCTCATCGAGTTTGTGCAGACAATTCGAGTACGCCAACCCTGCATTGGCGCCCGCAAATTGCACTCGTTGATGCACGCGGAGCGTGAGAAACAGGAGCTGCATGTCGGCCGTGATCGGTTATTGGCGGTCTTGCGTGATAACCGCCAACTGGTCCGCAGGAAACGGGCTTATCACAAAACGACCGACAGTCATCATCACTTCCGCTGCCATCCCAATCTGCTCAAACCAGGCCCGTCGCAAGTTGTCGCTACCGGTCCGGAACAGGTTTGGGTGGCCGATATCACTTATCTGTCCACCAAGCGTGACGATCCGGTCTATTTGAGTCTGGTGACGGA
>NZ_BQID01000038.1 GCF_021602345.1 Pseudomonas pharyngis | reverse complement strand
CCACTTTCACTGGTGGTGATCAGGCTAAGGTAAAATTTGTGAGTTCTCTTAGTTGAGAAATTCGAATTTTCGGCGAATGTCGTCTTCACAGTATAACCAGATTGCTTGGGGTTATATGGTCAAGTGAAGAAGCGCATACGGTGGATGCCTTGGCAGTCAGAGGCGATGAAAGACGTGGTAGCCTGCGAAAAGCTTCGGGGAGTCGGCAAACAGACTTTGATCCGGAGATGTCTGAATGGGGGAACCCAGCCATCACAAGATGGTTATCTTGTACTGAATACATAGGTGCAAGAGGCGAACCAGGGGAACTGAAACATCTAAGTACCCTGAGGAAAAGAAATCAACCGAGATTCCCTTAGTAGTGGCGAGCGAACGGGGACTAGCCCTTAAGTGGCTTTGAGATTAGCGGAACGCTCTGGAAAGTGCGGCCATAGTGGGTGATAGCCCTGTACGCGAAAGTCTCTTAGTCATGAAATCGAGTAGGACGGAGCACGAGAAACTTTGTCTGAATATGGGGGGACCATCCTCCAAGGCTAAATACTACTGACTGACCGATAGTGAACTAGTACCGTGAGGGAAAGGCGAAAAGAACCCCGGAGAGGGGAGTGAAATAGATCCTGAAACCGTATGCGTACAAGCAGTGGGAGCAGACTTTGTTCTGTGACTGCGTACCTTTTGTATAATGGGTCAGCGACTTATTTTCAGTGGCGAGCTTAACCGAATAGGGGAGGCGTAGCGAAAGCGAGTCTTAATAGGGCGTCTAGTCGCTGGGAATAGACCCGAAACCGGGCGATCTATCCATGGGCAGGTTGAAGGTTAGGTAACACTGACTGGAGGACCGAACCGACTACCGTTGAAAAGTTAGCGGATGACCTGTGGATCGGAGTGAAAGGCTAATCAAGCTCGGAGATAGCTGGTTCTCCTCGAAAGCTATTTAGGTAGCGCCTCATGTATCACTGTAGGGGGTAGAGCACTGTTTCGGCTAGGGGGTCATCCCGACTTACCAAACCGATGCAAACTCCGAATACCTACAAGTGCCGAGCATGGGAGACACACGGCGGGTGCTAACGTCCGTCGTGAAAAGGGAAACAACCCAGACCGTCAGCTAAGGTCCCAAAGTTATGGTTAAGTGGGAAACGATGTGGGAAGGCTTAGACAGCTAGGAGGTTGGCTTAGAAGCAGCCACCCTTTAAAGAAAGCGTAATAGCTCACTAGTCGAGTCGGCCTGCGCGGAAGATGTAACGGGGCTCAAACCATACACCGAAGCTACGGGTATCACG
>NZ_BQID01000036.1 GCF_021602345.1 Pseudomonas pharyngis | reverse complement strand
AAGTGATGCGGTAGAGGAGCGTTCTGTAAGCCTGTGAAGGTGAGTTGAGAAGCTTGCTGGAGGTATCAGAAGTGCGAATGCTGACATGAGTAACGACAATGGGTGTGAAAAACACCCACGCCGAAAGACCAAGGTTTCCTGCGCAACGTTAATCGACGCAGGGTTAGTCGGTCCCTAAGGCGAGGCTGAAAAGCGTAGTCGATGGAAAACAGGTTAATATTCCTGTACTTCTGGTTATTGCGATGGAGGGACGGAGAAGGCTAGGCCAGCTTGGCGTTGGTTGTCCAAGTTTAAGGTGGTAGGCTGAAATCTTAGGTAAATCCGGGGTTTCAAGGCCGAGAGCTGATGACGAGTTGCCTTTAGGCGACGAAGTGGTTGATGCCATGCTTCCAAGAAAAGCTTCTAAGCTTCAGATAACCAGGAACCGTACCCCAAACCGACACAGGTGGTTGGGTAGAGAATACCAAGGCGCTTGAGAGAACTCGGGTGAAGGAACTAGGCAAAATGGCACCGTAACTTCGGGAGAAGGTGCGCCGGTGAGGGTGAAGCACTTGCTGCGTAAGCCCACGCCGGTCGAAGATACCAGGCCGCTGCGACTGTTTATTAAAAACACAGCACTCTGCAAACACGAAAGTGGACGTATAGGGTGTGACGCCTGCCCGGTGCCGGAAGGTTAATTGATGGGGTTAGCTAACGCGAAGCTCTTGATCGAAGCCCCGGTAAACGGCGGCCGTAACTATAACGGTCCTAAGGTAGCGAAATTCCTTGTCGGGTAAGTTCCGACCTGCACGAATGGCGTAACGATGGCGGCGCTGTCTCCACCCGAGACTCAGTGAAATTGAAATCGCTGTGAAGATGCAGTGTATCCGCGGCTAGACGGAAAGACCCCGTGAACCTTTACTATAGCTTTGCACTGGACTTTGAATTTGCTTGTGTAGGATAGGTGGGAGGCTTTGAAGCGTGGACGCCAGTTCGCGTGGAGCCATCCTTGAAATACCACCCTGGCAACTTTGAGGTTCTAACTCAGGTCCGTTATCCGGATCGAGGACAGTGTATGGTGGGTAGTTTGACTGGGGCGGTCTCCTCCTAAAGAGTAACGGAGGAGTACGAAGGTGCGCTCAGACCGGTCGGAAATCGGTCGTAGAGTATAAAGGCAAAAGCGCGCTTGACTGCGAGACAGACACGTCGAGCAGGTACGAAAGTAGGTCTTAGTGATCCGGTGGTTCTGTATGGAAGGGCCATCGCTCAACGGATAAAAGGTACTCCGGGGATAACAGGCTGATACCGCCCAAGAGTTCATATCGACGGCGGTGTTTGGCACCTCGATGTCGGCTCATCACATCCTGGGGCTGAAGCCGGTCCCAAGGGTATGGCTGTTCGCCATTTAAAGTGGTACGCGAGCTGGGTTTAGAACGTCGTGAGACAGTTCGGTCCCTATCTGCCGTGGACGTTTGAGATTTGAGAGGGGCTGCTCCTAGTACGAGAGGACCGGAGTGGACGAACCTCTGGTGTTCCGGTTGTCACGCCAGTGGCATTGCCGGGTAGCTATGTTCGGGAAAGATAACCGCTGAAAGCATCTAAGCGGGAAACTTGCCTCAAGATGAGATCTCACTGGAACCTTGAGTTCCCTGAAGGGCCGTCGAAGACTACGACGTTGATAGGTTGGGTGTGTAAGCGCTGTGAGGCGTTGAGCTAACCAATACTAATTGCCCGTGAGGCTTGACCATATAACACCCAAGCAATCTGTAGACTCGAAAGAG
>NZ_BQID01000035.1 GCF_021602345.1 Pseudomonas pharyngis | reverse complement strand
GGTTAAGGCTTAGGTTGGAGGGTCTTTGAAGTGGCTTAAAACAAATATTCGTCGAGGTCCGCGTCTGGCCAATAGCAGCCTCCAAATGACGTCTATCAAACCAAGCCAATTGATTACTATGTTTCAACGCGGGTGCAGACATGCACCCGCTTCAGCCGAAGATGTATAAGCAGTCTTGTTTCTCCGGAAAAACAGCCCCATTAGTCGCAATCAGTAATAGTCGCCAGATGCGCTTGAGAGAAATCTACGGTTAACAGAGACGACTTACGATTACCTTTGTTTGCATTTTTCAAGCTCGCTTTGACTTTTTAATGTCGTATCCAAGCCAAGTCGATACTTGCAATAATCAATAACCAGGCTTCGCTCCGCCTCGCTTAGCTCACTCAATTTTTTATCATCGGATTCGTACGCAAAAATATTCTCAAACTCCATCTGAAATGTGGGACTCTTCTTAATAAAGAATACTTTTTCCGGATAAGCGTCCTCCATCTTTTCGTAAAAACCTATATAAAGCATGGCGACAATCGTGGTTGATAATATGATTAGCAGCGATTTCATGATGAAGGCGGTCGCAAAAGTTTGGTTTTAATCCGAAGGTTTCTAACAAGCTCCATGCCGATATTACCTGGGCAAATTTTTCCTTCGCCGGCTTGCATGGGGAATTCACGGTGCCCACCTAACGTCGTCACCCTGAAAACGCTGGTCAGGGCCTGAATCAAGGTCAGAAGGGTATCAATTTGTATAGCAGGAATTTTCTGGTCCATGTTGCCGTTGATGCTCTCGAGGGCTTGGCGAGCAAAAGCGACCATATCGCCACCCTCTTCGGCGGTTGTCAGGTTTTCCAGTAAAACAATACCAATCACACCCGTGTTGTAGTTATGTACGCTTGATCCCTTGAACCGTATGTCACGTCCTTCAAAGACTTTACCCGTACAATCGATGCCGTAGTGATAGCCGATATCATCAAACTTAGCCTGATGTTCACTCTGAATCGCGCGCATTTGTCCTGCACCAGCACCGCAGCCTACACTTCGTCCTGCGTGGTGAAGGGCGATCATCGAGTAGTCCCAATCATCCACCATTTCACCTTTTGCTTTATACGCTCCCCATGATGATCGCTCTACAAATTCCCACTTGTTTTTGCTGATTAGTCTGATGATCGCTTCTCTAGTGGCAGCTCTATCGTTGACGGTGATAATCGTGGGAGCAACTGGCACAGCGGGTTTGACTTCAGTCGCTTTTGCTTCAGTAGTAAATTGTTCAGCCATTCTGGGTCAGTCCGTTAGTTCGTTAAGCGTCCGAGCTGGAGAAGTGAAATCAATACTGATGGAAATATTGGCATCTTTGACTGGGGTTTTGATCTTCGCCATCCCGGCGCTGTCGGTAACACCTGTAATCTTTTGACCATTTACAGTGGCAGTGAAATTTCTTCCGACTAGAGGTTGACCCGTTTCGCTATCAACGATGCTGAAAGTATGCCCATAGGTTTTCTGCAGTAAAAGCGGGAGTGGAGGCGTGAACGGTGCAGGATTATGGGAGTCGCCGATGATCACCGTACCCGAACCACCAATAACTACGTCGCCGTGTGTGCCGACGGTTCCCACCAGAGCGGCATTCTTGCCATTGATGAACACCGTCGCAGACACTGCCGAGTCCAAAGCGCTGCCGCAGGTGCAAGTGTCGCCTTCCTTGCAGCTGCGAGGCCGTCAAAAAACACATCGGGAGATCCGGACGCAATGGCTTTGGGCCCGTGTCCAGGCATAGGGCAACTGGTGGGGTCAGTTATGCGTGCAGCTGGCTTTGCCATGTATGACTTCCTGTCTACGATTTTTCCAAGGGCGACTGTATCAGAGTTGCGTCGAGCAGTGGCCCAAGGCATCGCTCTGGTTGGCATATCGGCAATCGCTTTGGAGCGCTTATGGTTATACAGAGGTCGTTGAGCGTCAGCTTTCGGCTAGAAGCAGACGTTCGTAATGTGGCCGTTTTCAGCCCCCAAAAAATCTTTATTAGAATTTATCGAGGCAAGCGAACATTTGTAATGAGTGCTAATTTGGTATCTAGTGTCGTGAAGAAGGCAACGAACCAAGCGTTGCCATCTTGGACGCGTCCTAAGGTGACGAGTCGATTGATGAGTTAAATCTGAGAAAAATTGTCATTTGCAACTGCTTATTGCTACTTTGAATCTTTTGTTGGGAGTCGCAACTTTTAACAGGGCGGGGGGCGCATGGAGAAAAGTAAATTAAAGGAATCTGGTTTTCCTAATGGATCTGAATGGAGGCGGTGGGACCTCCATGTTCATACGCCAGACAGTAAACTGGGAGCTTCATTTGTTGGAACATCATGGGGGGAATATTTAGATCAGCTGGAGAGTTCGGCAGAGAGTGCAGAGATAGCTGTCATTGGTGTGACAGATTATATGTCTATAGACGGTTATGAGCGATTATTTGCAGAAAGAAGCAATCCAGCTGCTCCTCGGCTAAAAAACATCCAGCTGCTAATTCCAAATATAGAATTTCGCGTTTTGCCTGCCACGAGAGATGGCAAAGCATTAAATATCCATATCCTTATTGACCCAACTGATCCCGATCACATTCAAAAAATAAAACGTGCCCTGGCCAACTTAAAAATAGAATACACTTCTCAGTCCGAAGGAAGGCGCTCATATGGCTGCATACGCGGAGATCTAATTGAGTACGCAAAAGCACAAAATCCGGATTTAATCGATAATGAACAGGCATATAAATTAGGAATAGAACAGTTCAAGCCATCTTACGAGCAGATTTTTAAGTGGATTCGTGATGATGGGTGGTTGAACAGTAATAGTCTTATTGGAGTCGCGAATGGGAAGGACGGGATCAGCGGTTTACCAATCGATGGGTTTTCCGCTACCAGGGATGTGCTATTAAATAATTGTCACTTTGTATTTTCTGCGAATCCAAACGATAGGGCCTATTATTTAGGGCAGAAGCCCGGCACTTCACCGCGGGATATTAAGAGGATGTATGGAAGTCTGAAGCCATGTCTGCATGGGTCGGACGCGCATGAAGTTAAATCGTTATTTAAGCCGGACGAGGATCGGTACTGCTGGATTAAGTCAGATCCGACTTTTGAAGGACTGCGACAGGTTTTGTGGGAGCCTGAGTACCGAGTAAGAATAGGCAAGGCGAAACCTCAACCATCTAACAACAGCCAAATAATATCATCTCTACAATTGTCGAAAATTAATGGCTGGTTTAGCAACGAGATCATAAATTTCAATGCTTGTCTAGTTGCAATAATTGGAGAAAAGGGCGCGGGAAAAACTGCCGTAGCTGACCTGATCGCATTTGCGTCCGGCTACCCTGTGGATATTAAATCACAGTCATCATTTATCAGCAAAGGACGACTTCACTTAGCCGGAGCAAACCTTCAACTAACTTGGGGGACGGGGTCTATAAGTTCTGGGACTCTTACAGACAGACCATTTGTCACCTCGAAACCACTTGTTAGATATTTATCGCAGGATTTTGTAGAGCGCCTTTGTTCAGGCGACCATCAAGGGCAAGAGCTTCAAAAGGCCATTGAAGAAGTAGTATTTTCGCATCTTGATGAAGTGCATCGTGAAGGTTATTCCTCATTTGAAGAACTACGAGCGGCTCGTGAGTCTGCATCGCAATCTAGACAAGATGAGTTTCGGGGGCGGATTGTTAGTCTTCATCGTGAAATTGATCGGCTTTATGCGCACATAGCGCAACGTTCAGACAAGGTCGATAGCCGTGACCAGGCTGTTCGACAAATTGAAGAGATAAAAAAACAACTGCCTTCCGTTACTCAAGCCGCAGATGAGGAAGTCCTAAAGAAATTAGCAATAGAGAACGAAAATCGCAAAGTTGTAGAGTCTTTAATAGCTAATAAGAGTCGAAGAAAGCGTAATATTGATCAGTTCTTGAAGTCTTACTCTGAATTCAAGATTCGTACAAGCCGGCAAGCGCAGGAGCTTATTGAAAATACTCAACTTCTTGAAATGCTGCCAAAGGAAACGATTGCACGACTAGTGCCGAATTGGGATGACTCGATTGAGCAAGAGGTAAATTTAGCTGCCCTGCAGCTCGGCACGGAAATAGACTACTTGCAAGGCAATGAGCAGTCGATAGGCGTGGTTGGTAATACTTTGCGTGAAATATCAACGAGAATTCAATCGCTTCAAGGTTTGCTGAGTGAGGATGAAACTAACAAAAAACGTTTGCTTGATCTGCAAGGGCAAATAAATGCCCATGAAGCAACAGTGCAGCGACTTACAAAAGAGATTGAAGAAATTGATGAAAAGACATCTAAGATCCTTTCTCTACGTGAGCAAGAGCGAGATGACTTTTATATAAGATATTTTGAAGCCCTTGCGGAAGATGAGAAAGGCTTGCAGCAGCTCTATGAACCAATGAAAGAGCAGCTGGAAACGCTCGGTTCAAATATGAAATTTCAACTTTCTGCCGGTTATCGCGTCGACTGGAGAGATTGGCTGGACAAAAGTGTTCGTTTTTTTGATGGAAGAAAGCCTCAAGCGTCAGCCAAAAAAGACGAAATCGAAAAGTTTGTCGCAGATACGATGTCACTAGCATGGAACTCTGGGGACGCTGTAGCTATTAAAGAGTCGATAAAAAAGTTTTTCTCAATTATAGATCCAACAGGGTTTATGGATAACTGCGCATCGCCAAGTTTAAAGATAGTCGACTTACTGGACTGGATGTATTCCACAGATCACATTCGCACTACCTATAAAATAAAATACGGCGACACGTCTTTGGAAAACCTTTCTCCTGGAACGCGGGGGATCGCACTGTTAGTCCTTTATCTTTTGATGGATGAGGATGATCGACGACCATTGATAATAGATCAACCAGAAGGAAATCTGGATAATTCATCAATTTATCTTCAGTTAGTCCCATATATCAGAAAGGCGAAGGAGAATCGTCAAATAATTCTTGTTACGCACAACCCTAATTTGGTTGTTGCCACTGACGCGGAACAAGTAATTGTTGCTACAGCTAACCGGTCACCCGATCAGTCTTATCCTCGAATTACATATATCTCGGGATCATTAGAGCATAGTGAGGTCGGCCACGACTACATCGGAACTCGCCAAGCAGTTTGCACCCTGCTCGAGGGTGGAGATCAAGCATTCAAAGAGAGGGAAGGTCGATATTCAATCCGAGATGTGACCTGACACATTTGACTATGTCTATTGGTGAGAGCGCATCTTAGCTATTGCGCTCAAATCCTCTGGCCACTTCCGGCCGAAGCCGGTGCTCAATGGCACCTGTCGAACCAGCTGCATTTTTTTCATTTGCGTTCAATGAAAATCTGGATCACTGTCATAACTATCAGCGTTTGCTTGATCTATAGCTGACCGAGACATCCTTACGCCAGCCTCAATATTGGCCCAGTCTCTTACGCTCTTTGCTACCCCGTGATATCCAGGAAATAGCGTCGAGCCATCAACCCCTAGTTTTGAACAGAGCATAAGCAAAGTCGGGGCTTCAAATAAAGGTAATGTAATTTTTAGAAGTGAACTTGCGGTATTGCTTATCCCGTAAATTTCCTGGACGTCCTCTAATGCTTCTGGCTGATAGTAGTCTGAGAAGCTTGGTTCTCTGACGTTGTGTGTAGTGAACAATCCAGACTGGGCAGCCTGGTTTCTGCTTGTGCCGCCCGGTGTTCTAATAATAGATATCGTTTCCCAAGTGTTTGAATGAGTAGTGTCTAATGCCCAGATTGCTATCCTTGGTATATTGTTACTGTCTAATTCGAAATTTGCAGAAGAAGCTGCGAAGTAACAGGCAACGAAGCTCCTTTCTGTCCAGTCGAGTAGCCGGGTGGGTACATCGTAATGCTGGGCGACAGCCATGATTTCGTACATCTCTGGCTGGGGCCACAACCGGTGTGCACTCAGGAAGGAACCTCGTTCATGGGCAAGCAGTCGTTTTATTTCCTTAGTGTATCCCGGTACTAAAAGACCCGACCGATCACAGCCATCAAGAAATCTGCTGATAACTTCTAGTTCGTAATGAATTTGCCTAGAAACAGTGTCTGCGAATGCTTTTCGAGGTGAGCCATGCCCAAATGACCCCTCTCCTCGCCGGAATATCGACGGTGTGAGTTTAAAAGCTGCGTCTGGCTGCCCTCTAAAGATATGTTGCCCTGCATTCCAAATAGGGTTTAGGGGGGAAACGAAGTTTAGTAGCTCTTCTGCTGTTTCAAAGGATATCTCAGTCGGGATTGCCATTGTTCCATTTCCCTAAGTTCCATTAGATTTTTCAGTTTACTGATCGACGATCAACAGCGGCAACTGTCAATGTGGACATCTACATTTTTCGGCAGTTAATGCCCTTTCTGAAACGGAAGCCGCACCCAAATGAGTGTCTGCTATTGGCCGATAGCGGACACCCGCAAGAAAAGAGGAGACGGATTTATTTTCAAACGAAGAGCTCACTTCTCTTGGCCAGTGAAGGCACTGTGATAGCATGCGTCCGCCCCCCGGAGAGGGGGAATTTATCCACATCCCGCAAGGAATATGCCCTCGTGAAAGACTTCGTCATCAGCGTCAACAACACCGTCCTCTATCTCTCCCTGGCATTCATCTGGCTGGTCGCTATCGTCGCGATTTTCACCAGTGGGTTCTTGCCGGCGCTGGGTATCTTCGTGGCCGGCACCCTGTGCTGGTGCATCATTTCCGGCTTCTGGTTCGTCCAGTCGGCGACCTACGAAGAACTGCGCAAGCTGAACGCCAGCAAAAACTGAAACATCAGGGTGGAGCCTTGAGTGCCCCGCCCTACCCTGAGCGCTTGGTTCCGTGCCAAGCGCTCTCGCCCACCGCGAATGGCTCGCATAAATCCCGCTTTTTCCGAAATTCTGAAAATCCCGCCGTTCCCTTTCTGCCAATAAAGCCCAGCACTATCTTTCAAGAAATATCCCCGTCTCTTGTCCTCATCCACTGAGTGGCGAACTAAAGGAGCTTTGATTTTGGGACATCTTCTGACTGAGCCGCAGCTGACCGACGTCAGGGCTGCACTCTCCTGGCCTTTCAACGATTTTCCGACCGATTACGACTACATCGCGCGTGAGGTCGAAGGTGTCGATCCGGACGTGCTGTACAAAATCCTGTATTCCGAAGTGGCGCCCGTGTGTTTCACCAATCTTGCAGCTGTCTTGCCCACTATCTGGACAGGCTTCGATCCTGACTCGCTCAGAACCTCAATAGAAGAAAGGCTCGCTGCGAGAAAACGTAACTGGTTTCGCAGGCAGTTTGATAAGGCGTTGGTTCGCTGGCTTCAATACAACTACGGCTACATCTGGAAGGAGATTTCCTCCAGGCTTTGAGCGCTTAAACAAGCCCGTTTAAAGCAACCCGCCGTAACTTCCCCAAGGCTACAACGCCTTGCGTCATTGCCTACGACTACGCCAGAATCCGCCGGCTTGTGTGTCTACAGCGCGGGTTTTATCGTTTCCGGGTCACTGAAAAACAGTGATCGGGTTTGGTAGCCCGAGACAAACACAAGATGCAGAGCTCACCATCGCGGCGGTCAATCGCCCCGGTTTTATGGTGGCCATGCACAGGGCGTCTTCGGGCGCGCCGGTCTCCTTGTGTCCCGGTCTACCAACCTGCGTATGGCCACCACCCAACGTTTGGTAGCGAGTGGGTGATGGCTCCTGATGACGACACAAGGAGTTTCACCATGATCAAACCAACACCCAACCCACCCGAAACCGACCCCACCTCCCCCTACGAAT
>NZ_BQID01000034.1 GCF_021602345.1 Pseudomonas pharyngis | reverse complement strand
GGGAATTTGCTTGAGGTTGGTGGCAAAAAAACAGGCGCCCTTTTCAGGGGCCAGTTTTTATGGTCGGTCAACGCGATGGCGGTACTCGAATATCCCCCGCCCGGCACTGGGTTTTCACGCCCTTGCCGCAGGCGCCGAATTGCAGGTCCTTGCCCATGCACACGCGCACTTCCGAGAGTTCCGGGCCGTTGCAGATGACGGCGATGCCGTCTGACGGGATGCCCGGATTGCTCTTGCGGAACAGATCGGCAATTTCCTGCGCTTCGAAGTAATAGGAGCTACTGAACGGTTGCAACTCTTCCGGGATGTTCACCGCGGCCACGGCTTTGTCCGCTTCGTCCAGATAGCCCATCGCGCCGAGGCCGCTGCAGGTGCCGTGTTTGCTCCATTCGTGATCGAGCAGTTTTTTGGTCGGGAACAGCGTCAGGCCTTTGGCCGTTTCGACGGCCGACAGGTTAGTCAGCGGCGGGCAGGACTCCGGCCAGCCGCCCTTGGCGTATTGCGGCCAGAGGCCATGCAGGACAAAACCGTAACCCTTGCCGGTGCATTGCGGGTCGTCCTTGTGGGTCAGGCAAAAGGTCGGCGACCAGGACAACGTCAGCAAGTAGTAATCGAATACCCCCGCCACCGATTCCGCCTTGCTGGCAGACGACTGGCGCGCCGAACTCAGGCTGACGCTACCGACCGTCAGCGCAATCAGCGCCATAATTGTAAAAAGCTTTTTCATGTTCCCGTTCCTTGGGACGCGTGCGTCCGTGGTTTCTGTGGTCTGACCATCACTTGGCCAGACGCTGATTGAGTCATGCCCGTGTTGCAGGCGCATGACGCAGGGCAAAACGTGCATTACTTTGAAAGGACTACGATGAAGTTGGAATCACCACAGGGAACCGACATGAGTAAAGCAGACGAACTCGCCGCGAAACTCAAACAAACCCGGCACACCCATGCTGACGAAATCACCTGCGCTGAACTTGAGATCGATTGCTGGCCGGCTCAGGTCTACGCCTTGTATCACCGAATCGAAGGCTGGTTGCAACCGGTCACCGAAGTAGGACTGAAGATTCGGCGCAATCCTACGCATGTTTGCGAATCTTCTTCGGATGGTGAGACCCACGACTACGCCATCGACCAGTTGATCATCGAAGCCAACCACCACAGCCTGACGTTCGACCCCATCGCCCGCTTCACCGAAGACGGCTCGGGGCGTGTGCAAATCGTCCTGCCGGGGCGCGAAGCATCGCTGCTGCGCACGGTCGATGAGCACGGTGAAAGCCATTGGTGGTTGCAGACGCTCGAAACCGGGCAGCAGCTGGATGCGATTGCGTTGACGGAAAACAACCTGTTGTTGGTGGTCCAGGAAGGACTCGGTTTGTAGGCTGAACCTGACACAACTGTAATCCGCCCCTCAGCCAGCTGAAAGCTGCCGCTGGTTAGCCTCCCCGTTATTGGTCAAACGGGGACTTCCAGCGCATGCCTTCCACCACCTCAAGACGCACCTTCGTCAAAGGCCTCGCCGCCGGCGGTCTGCTCGGCGGCCTCGGCCTGTGGCGCACGCCGGTATGGGCCTTGAACAGCCCCGGCCAGGTCAACGAGTTAAGCGGCACCGACTTCGAGCTGTTCATCGGCGAAACCCCGGTCAACTTCACCGGCCAGCCTCGCACCGCCCTGACCATCAACGGCAGCCTGCCCGGCCCGCTGCTGCGCTGGCGCGAAGGCGACACTGTGACGCTGCGGGTGCGTAACCGGCTCAAGGACAGCACCTCGATCCACTGGCACGGCATTCTGCTGCCGGCCAACATGGACGGCGTGCCGGGCCTGAGTTTCAAGGGCATCGAGCCGGGTGGCGTGTACGTCTACCAGTTCAAGGTTCGCCAGCACGGCACCTACTGGTATCACAGCCATTCCGGCTTGCAGGAACAGGCCGGCGTCTACGGGCCGTTGGTGATCGACGCCCGGGAACCGGAACCGTTCCACTACGACCGCGACTACGTGGTGATGCTCAGCGACTGGTCCGACGAAGACCCGGCCAGCCTGATGAATACCCTGAAAAAGCAGTCCGACTACTACAACTTCCACAAGCGCACCGTCGGCGATTTCATCCACGACATCGGTGAAAAAGGCTGGGGTGCCACCGTCGCCGACCGCACGATGTGGGCGCAGATGAAGATGAATCCCACCGACATCGCCGACGTCAGCGGCGCCACGTACACCTTCCTGATGAACGGCCACGCCCCCGATAACAATTGGACCGGCCTGTTCCGCCCCGGCGAAAAACTGCGGCTGCGGCTGATCAACGGCTCGGCCATGACCTACTTCGACGTGCGCATCCCCGGATTGAAAATGACCGTGGTCGCCGCCGATGGCTTGCACGTCAAACCGGTCAGCGTCGACGAATTGCGCATCGCCGTGGCGGAAACCTATGACGTGATCGTCGAACCCGCCGCCGACGCCTACACCCTGTTCGCCCAGGCCATGGACCGCACCGGTTACGCCCGAGGCACCCTCGCCGCTCGCGCCGGATTGTCGGCCCCGGTGCCGGCGCTGGACCCGCGCCCACTGGTGACCATGGACGACATGGGTATGGGTGGCATGGACTCTGGTGGAATGAATCATGGTTCGATGGACATGAGCGGCATGGATCACTCGAGCATGAACATGGGCCCGATGCAGTCGCACCCCGACAGCGAAAAGGACAACCCGCTGGTGGACATGCAAGCCATGACCACCGCCGCGAAACTCGACGACCCCAGCCTCGGCCTGCGCAACAACGGTCGCCGCGTGCTGACCTACGCCGACCTGCGCAGCACGTTCGAAGACCCGGACGGCCGCGACCCGAGCCGCACCCTCGAGCTGCACCTCACCGGCCACATGGAGAAATTCGCCTGGTCGTTCAACGGCATCAAGTTCTCCGACGCCGAGCCGCTGCTGTTGAAGTACGGCGAGCGGATTCGCCTGGTGCTGGTCAACGACACGATGATGACTCACCCCATTCACCTGCACGGCATGTGGAGCGATCTGGAAGACGAAAACGGCAATTTCCAGGTGCGCAAACACACCATCGACATGCCGCCCGGCACCCGTCGCACTTACCGCGTCACCGCCGATGCGCTCGGCCGTTGGGCCTATCACTGCCATCTCCTGTACCACATGGAAATGGGCATGTTCCGCGAAGTGCGGGTGGAAGAATGAGGATGCCGACCATGACTCGATTTGCCGCGCTTTCGTTGTCGCTTCTGTCGATGGCTCCGGCATTCTCCGCCAGCGACATGCAGGGCATGGATCACAGCCAGATGGGCGATATGCAGAGCATGGACGACGGCATGATGCAGCCCGCCGCGCCGACCGAAAGCCGCACGCCGATTCCGGCGCTGACCGACGCCGACCGCGCCACCGTGTTCACCAGCCACGCCGGGCATCAGGTCCACGACAGCGCCATCAACACTTACTTCCTCGCCGACAAACTCGAATGGCAGGACGCCGACGACGCCAGCACCCTGGCCTGGGATTTGTCCGGCTGGATCGGCGGCGACATCGATCGGCTGTGGCTGCGCTCCGAGGGCGAACGCAGCAACGGCAAGACCGAAGACGCAGAGATCCAGGCCCTGTGGGGTCACGCGATTTCGCCGTGGTGGGACGTGGTCAGCGGCGTGCGCCAGGACTTCAAACCCGGCGCTCCACAAACCTGGGCCGCGTTCGGTCTGCAGGGCATGGCGCTGTACAACTTCGAAGCCGAAGCCACGGCATTCCTCGGCGAAAACGGCCAGAGCGCGGTGCGGCTGGAGGGCGACTACGACATCCTGCTGACCAATCGCCTGATCCTGCAGCCCACCGCCGAACTCAACGTCTACGGCAAAAACGACCCGCAACGCGGGATCGGCTCGGGCCTCGCGAACACCGAAGCCGGGCTGCGTCTGCGCTATGAGATCCGCCGCGAATTTGCGCCCTACATCGGCGTGACCTGGAACCGTACCTACGGCCACACCGCCGATTACGCACGGGAAGAAGGCGAGGATCGCAGCGAAGCGCGACTCGTCCTCGGCGTGCGGCTTTGGTTCTGAATCCCATCAAAAAACAACCCAGAGGTCTTGCATGCGCACATTGAAAATCTCCCTCGTCCTCGCCAGCGGTTTGCTCCTGAGCACCCTGGCCCAGGCCCATCCGAAACTGCTGTCGTCGTCCCCCGCCGAAGGTGCCGACGGCGCGGCGCCCGGCAAGATCGAACTGCGTTTTTCGGAGGATCTGCTGACCCAGTTCTCCGGCGCCAAACTGGTGATGACCGAAATGCCCGGCATGGCCCACTCGCCGATGCCGATGAAGGCCAAAGTCAGCGCCGGCAGCGACCCGAAAACCATGCTCGTCACCCCGCTCACGCCCTTGCCGGCCGGCACCTACAAGGTCGAATGGCGCGCGGTGTCGTCGGACACGCACCCGATCACCGGCAACGTCACGTTCAAAGTGCAATGAGCGATGGCTGAACTGATCAACATCCTCCTGCGTCTGGCGCTGTATGTGGATTTGCTGCTGTTGTTCGGGCTGGCGTTGTTTGGCCTGTACAGCGTTGACGCGGCGCTGCGGTTTCGGCCGATGCTGCGCGGGATGGCGTTGATCGGGGCACTGCTCTCAGTAGCGGGACTGGTGCTGATGACCCGCGCCATGAGTGGCGAAACGGAATTCGCGGCGCTGTGGCCGCATCTGCAAATGATGGCGCTGGAAACCGACATCGGGCTGGCCTGGGCGCTGCGGATGATCGCGCTGATCGCCGTGATGGTCTGGCCGCGATTGTGGCTGGCATCAATGGCCGGCGCCGTCGCCCTCGCCTCCCTGGCCTGGAGCGGACACGGCGCGATGGATAACGCGTGGCATCTGCTCAGCGACATCCTGCACCTGCTCGCGGCGGGTACGTGGCTGGGCGCGATGCTCGCGTTGATCTTGATGTCGCGGCTCGACGCGCTGTTCTGCGAAGCGCGCATTCGTTCGCTGGCGGATTCCGTCAAACACTTCGAAGGCGTCGGCGCGGCGATTGTGCTGATCCTCTCGGTCACCGGCGTGGCGAATTACCTGTTCATCGTCGGCCCGACACTGGGCGAAGTCCTGTTCGGCACCTACGGCATTCTGCTGGCGATCAAGGTTGTGTTGTTCGGGGGCATGCTGGTGCTGGCCGCGTTGAACCGCTTCCACCTCGGGCCGTTGCTCGAGCAATCGTTGCGCGCGGGGCAGCATCAAGTGGCGGCCAACGCTTTGCGTCGCAGCGTGGCATTGGAGCTGGTGATTGCGCTGTTGATCGTGGGACTGGTGGCGTGGCTGGGCACGTTGAGCCCGGAACCGGGATGACACCCGGCAAACGCATTCACTACACTGGCCTGCACTCCCACTGCACAAGCCCGATCACAATGACAATTCCAAAAAGCACGATGATCTTCTGCGGCCTGCTGGCCATGGCCGGCGCCGCCCAGGCACAAGAACCGGCCTCGCACCTCGACACCATTCAGCAACAGGGCCAGTTGCGCGTCTGCACCACCGGCGACTACAAGCCCTACACCTTCAAACGCCCGGACGGCGGGTTCGAAGGCATCGACATCGCCATGGCGCAAACCCTGGCCGACAGCCTCGGCGTCAAGGTCGAATGGGTGCAGACCACCTGGAAAACCCTGATGCCGGACATGCAGGCCGGCAAATGCGACATCGGCGTCGGCGGCATCTCGGTGACCCTAGAGCGCCAGAAAAAAGCCTTCTTCAGCAACACCCTCGACGTCGACGGCAAGATCCCGCTGGTGCGCTGCGCCGACCAGTCCAAATACCAGACCATCGACCAGATCAACCAGCCGAACGTGCGCCTGGTCGAACCCGCCGGCGGCACCAACGAAGCCTTCGTCCACGCCTTCCTGCCCAAGGCGCAACTGGCGTTGCACGACAACGTGACCATCTTCGAACAACTGCTCGACAACAAGGCCGACGTGATGATCACCGACGCCTCCGAAGCCCTCTATCAGCAGAAACTCAAACCCGGCCTGTGCGCCGTCAACCCGAGCCAGTTCATGCAATACGGCGAAAAAGCCTACCTGCTGCCACGAGACGACATCAGCTGGAAACTCTACGTCGACCAGTGGCTGCACCTGAGCAAAGTCACCGGCAAATACCAGAAAGTCTTGAGCGAATGGATCGCCGTACCCGCGGCCCAGTAAACCTCAGTCGTCATGCATCAGGCCGGAGCTGTACTGGTTGAAACTGTTACCGATATTGCTCCCGCCGAACTTCAACGTATTCACGTTCCGCGCCTCCGGCGACTGACAGTCGCTGGAGAAACAACTGGTGGTGGTCAGGCCACCAGAGCCGGAGCAGGCGCTTAAAACCGAGATGGTGGCGACGATCAACAGCGCTTTGAGTGGATTGTTCATGGTGTGTGGCGCTCGGGTGGGGTCGGGATCTTGTGGAGGGATCGTAGGCCTGTGTGGGTGGCGGGAAGATGAAACTTGCGGGGTTTTCAGCGGGGGTTCAGGTTCGGCCTTTCACAAAGGTTTACATCGGCTTTTCAGTTCGCTCGGTATAGTTTTTTGCAACTTGAGCAACCCAGAGAACCCGCAATGCCGTCGACCAGCCAGTTGGTAAATCCTGACCTGATAAAGATTCGACGGCTGTTCACAACACCCCTCGCCAGCCTCCAGTACCCCGATGCCGCAAAACTTAATTCCCAACTGAAAACCATCATCACAACCCGCATGGCGCAAGATCGCAGCGGCGCCCAGCGCAGCAACGACGGCGGCTGGCAGTCCGCGAACGACTTCCATGAATGGGGCGAAGAAGCCAGCGACGCCCTGGTGACATTCGCAAAAGCGTTCGCCGTGCAAATGACAGCAGTGCACAGCGAACAATTCGGACTGACCGAACCGAGTTTCGAATGGAAACTCAACGCCTGGGCCAACGTAAATACCGCAGGCCACAGCAACGCCCTCCACGGACATCCGGGCGCCTTCTGGTCAGGCGTCTACTGGGTGGACGCCGG
Organism: Pseudomonas pharyngis; assembly: GCF_021602345.1. GTDB lineage: Bacteria > Pseudomonadota > Gammaproteobacteria > Pseudomonadales > Pseudomonadaceae > Aquipseudomonas > Aquipseudomonas pharyngis. Next base: position 7,957 of record NZ_BQID01000034.1, on the reverse strand, counting down.
CGGCCGAGAAGACGACCCGACCGTCGGCGGCGACCTGGAATTCGCCGACCCACGCGGCATGGTCGCCTCCACCTACAACCCCGCGCTGCGAATGCGCGTCGAAGACTGCATCACCGCCGGCTTCAGCAGCACCTGCGCCGCAAGCAGCGGTACTTTCATCATGTTTCCGTCGTGGCTGATGCATTCAGTTCGACGGTTTGAAGGGACGAGACCAAGGATTTCGATTGCGTTTAACTTTGGTGCCTGAGGCACAGAAAATCAGCCCTCCGCGACGAAGGGCCGCAACGACCTACTTCGGCTCGACGTTATCCAACGCCTGATTCACCGCCAAAGACCCCAACATCACCAACTGCGCAATGCCGATAGCGGTTTTGCGGTGGGCGGGTTCCAGGGAGGCGGCGAAGTTGTTGAGCATTTCGGAGGCTGATCCCAAGGATTCGCTGGCGTTGGCGAGCAGGGATTCGGTGTCGTAAGCCGGGTTGGCGAAGTACATCGGATCGTGTTGGGTGTGGCTGCCCATGATCCGTTGCTGTGGGGTGAGGTAGTGATCGAGGGCGCGTTCGGCGGCTTCGTTCAAGGTTCGTGAATCGGGGAATTTGTAGGGGGAGACTGGATCGGTTTCTGGTGGGTTGGGTGTTGGTTTGAACATGGATGAAACTCCTAACACTTTTAGTGAAGGCTTCACCCTTTCGCTACCAAACGAAGGGTGGCGGCCATGAACAGGTTGGTAGACCGGGTGTTAGGAGCCGGCGCGCCCGAAGACGCCCTGTACATGACCACCATAGACCCCGGCCGAAAGCACGACCGGGGACGATGACGCTGTACATCTAACACACGGGCTACCAAACCCGGTCACTGGTTTTCAGTGACCCAGGAACGATAGAACCCCCGTGCTAGAGGCACAAGCCGGCGGATTCTGTCTTAGGTGTAGGGGGTGGCGCAAGGATGTGTAGGTCCTGGATGACGTCGATAGTATTCAATTAAACGATCTAACGTTGCTGTTTAAAACAAGCTCAAGGAGTAGTGACTAGCCATGCGCTACGGGTAGCGCAGCGCGTCGGGCCAATGATGGATTGGATGAGCTAATTCTGTAGGCCTTAAAACTCGTAGCCTTCAGCGCCATAAAGAAATCTCGTACCACTTTCGTACCACCCTTCTTCTGTCTCACCACGCGGCACGCCAATATTCCTCGTTGACGCGTGTGTCTGTCGCTCCAATCCAAAGCACTCCCTACAAGCTTTCCTGCGCGAGCACGAAGCACCTGGGCGGAAGTGTGTCTGTGTCATCTGCATAAGTACGAGCGAGACGAAGCGCAGCACCGCCCTACAGGAGATGTCAGATTTTCGGGAAAGACATCAGAAAAAGGTAATTTTGGTAAGCCGAACGTTTTATTCGGCTTAGAGCCTTGATTTCAGTTGTCTGCAAAGGATCGGTAAAAGGTAATTTTCAAATAATAAATAGGGAAGGTAATTAACTTTCAAGGAAGTCATTTCTTTTTCTGTACCCAATACAAATCAACCACTTACGAAAACATTACCTTTTTCATTATTTCAAATTACCTTCTGATGCAATCCAGCAAAGACAATGAATTCAGGGCTTTCGGCGGTGTACTGATGCCATGATTATTACTTTTTTCCGAATGCGCTCCTGAAAAGCGACCCCAAGCGCAGCCCCATAACTGCCGACCGCGTGCCGTGACACGTTAAGTGACCCAACCCTCGCAAGAATTCGCAGATTTTTTTGTCCTCGATGATTACAAGGGTGACTCCCGGCCACAGCGGCTTTCAGTCGCGTGCAGGACTGCGGAAAAAACCCATTTACTGCGCAGGCGCGTTGGGGGACGACAGAGCGCGAAAGAAAGTGCCTTGTCCGAAAAAACTGTATAGGCAAACAGTCTGATTGCATATCCAGCATCAGGCGTTTAGGATCCAATTAAAATCTGAGCTAGGCACTCTGCCACTAGAGGACCATTTTATGATTTCAGTCGCTTCTGCTATCAGTGAAATTAAAACGATTGAAGAAATCAATCACCTATTCAAAATCGAGCATGACTATACATTGACAAAGGATGCATATCGTCGCCCCCTCCGGCCATACGAGCTGATAAATCCAGATGCCAAATGTCAATTCCTGAAAAAAAACAAGACTTGCGGACAACAACACCAACACGGTTTCGTAGTTGAGACATGCGACAACAAAAAAGTTCTCATTGGACACTGTTGTGCCCTGAACCATCTCGGCTTAAATGATGAAAAAGTCCGAAACGACTTCAAACGACTTTCGGCAACTGAAAGGGATGAAATTCGTCGAAGCAAGATCGATGTTCTTTTGGCAAAGAAGGAGACGTTAACTCGAGATGTGAAGCAAATACTTGGGGAAGTGAAGCTACTACAATCGGATGCTAGCCAAGTGCTCGCGTCTTTACCTACACAACTGGTTAAAACCCTATCTGACCGGTGGAAACGAAACACGCTAAAGGTTAGCTGCGAGTATCTAATCATTAAACGTGAAAAAGATAAAAGTGGAAGGACCGACGTAGAAAAATCTTGGCATCCTCATGAATGTGAAACGTTAAAGGGTCTTGGGACATGGCTACAAGTAGAAAACCAAAACTACGCACAGCGTCTATATGAGTTCCTACACAAACTTCAAAACATTTCATTAAAAAAACGACTTACTAAAGACGAGCTGGCAACGGCTGAATCAGTTTTCAATGAGCTTGCCGAGTTAGATGTGCTCGAACGCGAAATTAAAAAACAACGTAGTTTAATTATTGAATTTTGCACATTACCCAACCTGCTAGTAACCGTTCAATTATTCGCAAATAGAGAACTGCGTGCAGCAATTGTTGAAAGCGCGTATCACCTCTCAGGAGAGTCGCTTAAAGTCTCGTCGAGTCGTGTAGTAGATGCGATCGATAGGTCTATAAGAGAACACTACAAAGCAGATGGCCTTCGCATAGCACCTTAAGCTAAATCAAGTTAAACAACGAACAGAAACAAACACATAAACCTCCACCTACAATTACAACTTAACTCTCAAATACAAAAAAACAAAGGTCAGGAACAAAAGTGCAAAAAGATAATGAATTCTTATCACTATATCTAGAGAACGAAACTTCCAAAATACGCACTGAACTACTTAAAGAAAATCAAAGTATACGACTAGAGCTGGAGGCATTAACGAATTCTAGCAAGAGCTTGCTTGCCGATGTCGAAAACAAGATCACAAATGCTGAAAACAAAATCACGGAAAAAGCAATTGATAAAACGCTTTTTATTATTAAGCAAGTAAAAGAATGGGTAGGTATCGCAGCCGTTTTTATTTCAGCAATTTTCCTCCTAGGCGGCTTTCTAGGATATAACAACCTTGTAAATACTCTAACCGACGCTTTCAAAGACAGAGTTACCAAATGGATGCAATTTGATGAGCAAGGAAGTGGGGGGAAAAGAGCACTCGATGAGCTCCGCACTGAGGCAATTATCAACGCGTACATGATTCGACTTGCACGAAATTACTCTTCGTCGAGTGAGTCACTTTTCCCAATTAACGGAGCGGAAGAAAAACGCTTATTAGACGTCCTGCAAACGCCAACGACAAAATACTCAGACTTTTCCGACATCCTAACAATTATCGTTAAAAATCGTGGCCCTTTCAGATTTGCTCTTTCGGAAGATGACGTAGGAAAAAAAATAGCATCTTTGCTGACCGTAGAAGAAATATCACCTGAGAAAAAAAGGCTGATATTAGAGAAAATGAACGGAGATGCTGCGCTACTCCCCTATTCGAAGTCGATTTTGAATGACGAAAATCAAAGCATTTATGTTCGCCTAGCAGCATTTGAGAATGTAAAAAATTTTGATTCGGAGTTAGCTATCGCTTTCGCAAACAAGAATGTAGACAATATAACGCCAAGACTGAAACCAAACCTAGTTCTTTATCTGGCGAGAGAGTCGGGGCAATACGATCCGGCACTACGCTACGTACAAGTCCTAATAGAACAAAAATCAGAATACTGGCAGTCTAACCTACTCGAGTTAGTATCAGGTCTTGGAGAAACATTACCATCCGCTGTAAACTCTGACGCTTACAAACTCGCCGACCTATTTACTAAAGTTGTTGAAATAGATGGAAAAATAGGGATGTCGGATGAGAAGTTTGGCCCTAAACGAATAGTTTTAAAACTTGATGGCGGTTACGCTATGCTTGCAAAGCCCGGTCGTTTGTTGAAGGAACCGGAATTAATCAAGAACATCATAACAAAAAAAGGGGATTCGATAGACTGGCTTACGAAAAGCACCGATTTCTTCCAATTATCTGACCAAGGTAATCTTCTTACGACAATGATTGTCACGCTTGGAGAAAACTCAAGCATAGAAACACAAGGCAATTTTAAATTAACAGTTACAAATGTGCTTGGCGATATTTGGCTGAGGACTCAAAACCTTCCTGGCGGAAAGCAGTTAGTGGCAACTTGGCGAGACAGTAATACCGGAATTATACATACAGAAAGCGTCAGAAGTGCAAGCCAACTCGTCGTTATGAATTTCCGCTTATCGTTCGATGAGAAACTATTTGAATCGCTCACCTATGATTATCGATCGCCTACAGATTTTTTGTAAACAACCGCCCCACAAATAACAAATCAACCGCAAGACTAAACAGGAGACAGATTTATTTACCACCTAGAAATTTAAAACAAATAAACCTGATCCCTCTTGTTCGCTTTTGTTCGCTTAAAACTGACCGGGTCATTGGCGGCTGAGACTGTGAGAGACGCGTATCGCGCTCCGGTTGGGCCGCACAGGTTGCTCAAGAAGAACGGAATTTGCGTGCCTTCGGAAAGGCACGCCCTCACGTCGAATCAGCAGTTTTCTGCACGTGCGCTACCTGCCTTGATCGATTTGGACAATGCGAAGCCCCCCAACCTGCTTAGCTAAGGAGTTTGTGACAAAAACCTATACGGCAACTAAAATCCCACAGAAAGCGTAAGGGCGGCATAGGAGGCCTGATCCAGAGGCTGGTTCGATTTCCATTTACCAGCTCACACGAGAATTGACTTTCACAAACAAGCGAAAGAAAGGAAGCTAAAAATTGAGCGAGCCAAAAGTTTTTATTTCTTATAGCTGGTCGACACCCACTCATGAACGCTGGGTACTTGATTTGGCCGAAGAGCTGATTGAGTCAGGAATCGATGTAATACTTGATAAGTGGGACTTAAAACCTGGACAAGACTCCATAGACTTCATGGAGCAAATGGTAAAAGACCCCTCCATCGACAAAGTATTGATAATTTCCGATAAAGTTTACGCAGAAAAAGCTGACAACCGATCAGGAGGAGTTGGGACAGAAACTCAAATAATATCGAAAAAAATATACGACCAAGTTGATCAAGAGCGCTTTATTGCCGTAATTGCGGAAAAGGATCTAGATGGGAAAGCTTATACACCTTTATTTTATCATTCTCGACTGTACATAGATCTGAGTGAGCCCGATCGCTATGCTGATGGATTCGACTCATTGATTCGATGCATTCATGGGCAGCCACAATTTAAAAAGCCTGCACTTGGAAAAAAACCTGAATATTTGAATTCCGAGACCAGCATCAATCTAGGAACATCTGCACTATTTAAGCGAGCGATCGCTGCTGTCCGAGAGCACAAACCTTTCGCTGCAGCAGCTCTTGATGAGTATTTAGTAACCTTCTCAGACAATCTGGAACAGATCCGCATAAGTACTACTCCTGAAGTAATGTTTGATGACGCCGTAGTCAGCAGTATCCAATTATTTATTCCTGTTCGAAATGAGCTATTACAAATTGTAGATACGTCTTGCCGGTACCTATCGCAGCAAGAGTTCGCTGAGGTCATGCACAAATTCCTAGAGTCTTTAACCAAATATTTCACTGAGTTGAATGGCCGCTCAAGCTATCGAACCTCAGACTTCGACAACTACAAGTTCATCATTGGCGAGATTTTTCTCTACACAATAACCATACTAATAAAACACAATAAATACCAAGCAGCAGCCGAAATACTGAACAGCAATTACTATATAAAATCCTCGAACAACGGAGTTCCGCACCTAACATCTTGCCAGTGCTTCTACGAAAACCCCGAAAGCCTAGAATACAGAAACAACCGATTAAATCTGAATAGAGCATCGATCAGCGCCGACTTGACAAAAGACAACAACAACGGCACAGGAGTGGACTTCCACCTATTAATGCAAACTGACTTTATTCTTTACGTAAGAAACAGCTTAGACAAATCTGGTTTTTGGTGGCCTAAAACCCTCGTTTATCTTGGTCACTTCCCAGGCGCTTTCGAAATATTCAGCCGGGCAGCTTCTCAGCAATATTTCGAGAAAATTAAATCATTGCTAAAAATAAGCGCCAAGACAGATCTTACACCTTTAATTGAAGAGCATAAGCAGCAAGGGGGAAGATACTATGGATTTGGACATGGTTTTGACATTAAAAGGCTATTGAATTTCGACGAGCTCTGCACTATTTGGTAAATACTAACATCAATAAAGTAGCCGAAAATAATAAGTAGGCTATTTTAACTTAACAACAAGTGAAAAATGGTGAAAAATGAACCAAAAATGGGGACCACAAAAAAGAGGACAGATCATTTGCCACCATGATCAAAAACAATGGTTGCGAATTTAATTACCACTAAAACACATAAATCCAACCCCACTTTTGATGAAACTTTCCTGAAGTAATTATTTCTCAAACGGGAAGTTATCAAAAATATTATAAGCCAGCCGATAAATATCTGTATAACCATGCGTCCTAGCTAGTTGCGGAACCCAGTAGCGACCATGCGCCATCCAGTTCCTAAATGCTAAGGCTCCCTTGAGCTCCCTTACGTAGTCTGTTGAACTGGGGGCGTGTCGTTTCCAAGCGTCTAGCAAATCTTCAAAACCCACCCTGTTTTTATTTCGCCTGTAAATCTTTATGAAGGCACGACTAAGTTCATCCTTAAGCTTCCTGTCAACTCTAACGAGGTAATCCAACCGAAAGCTTGCTTCCAATGCAGCTAAGATAGTCAAGCATACCGTAACCTCAAACTCACGGCGAGCATCTTTATATTCGAGTTCTATTTGTTGGGGCGTGGAAAAAGTATATCTAGTTAAAAATGAAGCTCCATTATCGTTGTAGTAGGAGGCCATTGCCGAATTCATAAGTTCGAAATGGTGAGCTATATCTATCAGATCGAGATTCAGCCCAGAAGGATTGAAATCGATTCTCTTCATGCACCAATTTCCATCAGCAAGGACAGAAAATTGTTTTCGTTAAGGTCCGTGTATATATAAGGAGGTTTATTTGAGACAATTTTCCATTTCCATGGCAACTCTATTTTTTCAGACTCGATTTTCTTTACTGGGGGCACTGCCTGACTACCAATAGTCACCCTGAAATTTATTTTTGGTCCGTCCCCCCTGACCAAGGCAAGCATCCCAGTTCCGGCCGGCCCCAATACATCAACCCGTCCTTTAGAACCTATTAACATTGTACCAACAGGAGCAAGAATGTATTTAGCATTGCCCACCATCAAAACGCCCTTATTGACCTTGTAGGCACCCAGAAGTTCTTCATGCAAGGTAGTTGTCACTAACTTAAGATCAATGCTTCCTGTCTCCTTATAGGGAAGGACATAATTCTCGATCGATACATAAAGCGAATCAAGGGCAGCCCGCCACTCCTGGATTTCATTTTCAGGATCAAAAGTGGGCGCCTCACTTTCAGTTGAATGTTTCGCTACAAAATCTTCAAAGCTCTTATTCTTCGCCATAAAACCCCCTGAACAATCTAATTTACTGATACATACTGCTGGCACTATACCCCAGTTACGATCCTTCCTAAAAAGGCTCACTACCGTTCAGTTTAGGCCCAAAACCTGTCGGCCCACTCTTCCGATGCTCCCAAGCCCCCCTCCCCTATTCCTGA
>NZ_BQID01000033.1 GCF_021602345.1 Pseudomonas pharyngis | reverse complement strand
CGCTAGTGGTGGCGCTGGGGACGATGCTCGGCAAGATGATGGCCGAGTCCGGTGGCGCCGAGCAGATGGCGAGCACGTTGATCGAGCGCTTTGGCGAGAAGAACGCGCACTGGGCGATGGTGTGCATTGCATTTCTGGTGGGGCTGCCGCTGTTTTTCGAAGTCGGTTTCGTGTTGCTGGTGCCGATTGCCTTTACCGTGGCGCGGCGGGTCGGCGTGTCGATCCTGATGGTCGGTTTGCCGATGGTCGCGGGGCTGTCGGTGGTGCATGCGCTGGTGCCGCCGCACCCGGCGGCGATGCTGGCGGTGCAGGCCTATCAGGCGTCGGTCGGGCAGACCTTGCTGTACGCGATTGCCATCGGCATTCCGACGGCGATCATTGCCGGCCCCCTGTACGCCAAATTCATCGTGCCGCGCATTCATTTGCCGGCGGATAACCCGCTGGAAAAACAATTTCTCGACCGCGAGCCGCGTGACAAGCTGCCGGGTTTCGGCATCACCATGGCGACCATTCTGTTGCCGGTGGTGCTGATGCTGATCGGCGGCTGGGCCAACCTGATTTCCACGCCCGGCAGCGGCTTCAATCAATTCCTGTTGTTCATCGGCAACTCGGTGATCGCGCTGTTGCTGGCGACGCTGTTGAGTTTCTGGACCCTCGGCATTGCCCAGGGTTTTAACCGCGAATCGATCCTCAAATTCACCAACGAATGCCTGGCACCGACCGCCAGCATCACCTTGCTGGTGGGCGCCGGTGGCGGGCTGAACCGGATTCTGGTGGACGCCGGCGTCACCGATCAGATCGTCGGCCTGGCCCACGAATTTCACCTGTCGCCGCTGATCATGGGCTGGCTATTCGCCGCCCTGATGCGCATCGCCACCGGTTCGGCCACGGTCGCGATGACCACGGCTTCCGGCGTGGTCGCGCCCGTGGCCATCGGTCTGGGTTATCCACACCCGGAACTGCTGGTGCTGGCGACCGGCGCGGGCTCGGTTATCTTTTCCCACGTCAACGACGGCGGCTTCTGGTTGATCAAGGAATACTTCAACATGACCGTGGCCCAGACGTTCAAGACCTGGACGGTGCTGGAAACCCTGATCTCGATTGTCGCTTTCGCCCTGACCGTCGGTCTTTCTTACCTGCTGTAGTCGGAGTTATCCGCCATGGACATCCTCTATCAGATCCGCGCCCGTCAGGATTCCTTCAGCGCCGGTGAAGGACGCATCGCCCGTCTGATGCTCGACGACGTAGGATTTGCCGCCTCCGCCAGCCTCGAAGAGCTGGCGCAGCGGGCCGAAGTCAGCACCGCCACGCTGTCGCGCTTCGCCCGCACCGTCGGTTGTCGCGACCTGCGCGATCTGCGACTGCAACTGGCCCAGGCCAGCGGCGTCGGCAGCCGTTTCCTCGACCCGGCGGGCACTCCCGAGCAGTCGGCGTTTTACGGGCAGATCGTCGGCGATATCGAAACCACCCTGCGTCAGCATCTGGCGGCGTTCGATGAATCGCGCTTCGCCGATGCGGTGAAACTGCTGGGCCAGGCGCGGATGATCCACGCCTTCGGCATCGGCGGTTGCTCGACCCTGTGCAGCGATGAGTTGCAGGTGCGACTGGTGCGCCTCGGCTACCCGATTGCGGTGTGCCACGACGCGGTGATGATGCGTGTCACCGCCGCCAGCCTCAGCGCCGAGCAGGTGGTGATCGTCTGTTCGCTGACCGGCATCACCCCGGAGTTGCTGGAGACCGTAGCGCTGGCGCGCAACTACGGCGCACGGATTCTCGCCATCACCCGCGCCGACTCACCGCTGGCGGAACTGGCCGACATCGTCCTGCCGCTGCAAGGCGCCGAGACCTCGTTCATCTACAAACCGACGGCGGCGCGCTACGGCATGCTGCTCGCCATCGACGTGCTGGCCACCGAGCTTGCGCTGGCCAATCCTGAAGACAATCAAGAACGTCTGCGGCGGATCAAACTCGCCCTCGACGAATACCGTGGCGGCGACGATCACCTGCCGCTGGGAGACTGACATGCTGCACGACACCCTGATTCGCAACGCCCTGGTCATCGACGGCAGCAACCGCCCCGGTTATACCGCCGACGTGGCGATCCTCGATGGCCGCATCGCGCAGATCGGCGACTTGCGCGAGGCCCGCGCCAGCGAGGAAATCGACGCCGCCGGCCGTGTGCTGGCGCCGGGTTTCATCGACGTGCACACCCACGACGACACCGTGGTGATCCGCCAGCCACAGATGTTGCCCAAGCTCAGCCAGGGCGTGACCACGGTGATTGTCGGCAACTGCGGGATCAGTGCGGCGCCGGTCAGCTTGCGCGGTGATCCGCCGGATCCGATGAACCTGCTCGGCTCGGCGGCAGCGTTCGTCTATCCGCGCTTCAGCGACTACCGCGCAGCGGTGGAAGCGGCCAACACCACGCTTAACGTCGCGGCACTGGTCGGCCACACGGCGCTGCGCAGCAATCACCTCGATGATCTGTTCCGCACCGCGACCGACGCTGAAATCACCGCCATGCGCGAGCAGTTGCGTGAAAGCCTGGAGGCGGGCGCCCTCGGTTTATCCACAGGTCTGGCCTATGCGAGCGCGTTCTCGGCATCCACCGATGAAGTCATGCAATTGACCGAAGAGTTGAATGCATTTGGCGCGGTGTACACCACCCACCTGCGCAGTGAATTCGAACCGGTGCTGGAAGCGATGGACGAGGCCTTCCGCATCGGACGCCACGCCCAGTCGCCGGTGATCATTTCCCACCTCAAATGTGCCGGCGCCGGTAACTGGGGGCGCAGTCCGCAGTTGCTCGCCTCGCTGGAGGAGGCGGCGAAAACTCACCCGGTCGGCTGCGATTGCTATCCGTATGCGGCGAGTTCTTCGACGCTGGATCTGAAGCAGGTCACCGACGCTCACCGCATCACCATCACTTGGTCGACGCCGCATCCCGAAATGGGCGGTCGCGACCTGATGGACATCGCCGCCGAATGGAACCTGTCATTGCTCGACGCCGCCAAACGCCTGCAACCGGCGGGCGCGGTGTATTACGGCATGGACGAGAACGACGTGCGCCGGATCCTCGCCCATCCGCTGTCGATGGTTGGCTCCGATGGCCTGCCGGAAGACCCATTCCCGCACCCGCGTCTGTGGGGGGCTTTCCCACGGGTGCTCGGACATTTCAGTCGTGATGTCGGGCTGTTTCCGCTGCACACCGCCGTGCACAAGATGACCGGTCTGTCGGCGTCGCGATTCGGTCTGAAGGAAAGGGGCGAGATTCGTGAAGGCCACTGGGCGGATCTGGTGTTGTTCGACCCGGCGACCGTGCGTGACGTGGCGGATTTCAACGACCCGCAACGTGCCGCGCAAGGCATCGACGGGGTGTGGATCAATGGTGTGTTGAGTTATCGCGACGGCCAGGCCAACGGGCAAACAGCAGGGCGGTTCCTGGCGCGCCAGGGCGATCTGCGCGACGGCTTTCGTTGAATTTTGCTGACTGCGTCACGGTGATGGCACATTGCAATTAAAGAAAGCCATCACCAAGCCGAATTGCTGACATCCACCCCGGCTACACTCTGGGGCCAATCAGTCAGGGAGCAACCCATGAGCTTCGGCAAAACCACCCCGATTCTGCGGATTTTCGATGAAGCCAAAGCCGTGGAGTTCTACGTCGACTTCCTCGGCTTCAAGATCGACTGGCAGCATCGTTTCGAACCCGGTTTCCCGTTGTACCTGCAAGTGTCGCGCGGCGAGTGTGTGCTGCATCTGTCCGAACACCACGGCGATGCGACACCGGGTTCGGCCCTGCGGATCGAGACCGATGAGCTGGAGGCGTTTCAGCAGCAGTTGCTGGCCAAGGAATACACGTTTTCGCATCCACAGATTCAGGCCATGCCGTGGGGCAGCCAGGACATGACCATCGCCGATCCGTTCGGCAATCGTCTGGTGTTCACCAACGCGATCAGCCTCTAGCCGTCGTTCGAGACCCGGTGAGTCTGCCGAAACTCACCGGGCGGCATGCCGCGTCGGCTCTTGAAGGCGCGGTGAAAGGAGCGTGATTCGCTGAAGCCCAGATACTGGGCGATGTCCTGAATCGGCAGGGTGCTGTTGAGCAGGTAATGCTCGGCCAGTTCCTGGCGCAGTTCATCGAGAATCTGCTGATACGACGTGCCGGCCTGATGCAACTGGCGTTGCAGCGTGCGCACCGACACGGCGAGATGTTCGGCCACCTGTTCCTTGCGCGGCAGGCCTTCCTTGAGCAACTGGCGCAGGATGCTTTTGACCCGCTGCTCCAGCGACGCATCCTCCAGCGTCGCCATCAAACTCTGCGCGTGCTCTTCCAGGGTGCGCAGCAAATGCGCATCGGCCTGGCGCAACGGCAATTGCAAATATGGCAACGGCACGATCAGCGCTGAATACGCCTGATCGAACAGCACCGGGCATTCAAAAAACTGTTCGTACTGCGTCAGCGTCGTGCCCGCCGGGAGTGAGTGTTCCAGCCACACCGCGGCCGGCGACAGTCGGGTATCGGCGATCCAGCGCGCGTATTGCAGCCAGGAGCCAAGCACGTTTTCCACCAGATGCCGGCGAATCCGCGGCCGCTCAAAGCGACAGCTCCAGATCAGGTGTACGTGGCTGTCGTGTACCTCGGCGCGGCTGACGCCCATGTCGCCCACCAGTTTTTCGAACGGCATGATGCGGCTCATGGCATCGCCCAATGTCGCGCAATTCATGGTGATGTAACCCAGCACGCTCCACGAGTTGGGCAGGACGAAATTCGCCGCGTTGAGGCCGAACAGCGGATCGCCCGAGTGTTCGCAAAAGTAATCGAGCAACCGCTCATGGGTTTCCCCCGGCAAGCGCAGGCTGTTGTCGCTCAACTGCTGCGCCTGCAACCCGGCCGCCGCCAACGCAGGCTCGATGGCCATGCCCAGATGTTCGGCATGGCGCAGGTACTTGAGCAGCGGTGGGACGGAGGTGAAGCCGAGCGATTGCATGACTGAATCCTCTTGATCGAGGCCGCCGTGGGCGGATGAGCGCTCTGAAAGGTAATTTGAATCCGCGAATAAAGTAAATGGCTGACGCTTGCGCGACGTTGGGGGTTGAGGTGATCAACCCTTGGAGAATTTGAGCGAGACAAGCCTTAAGTCTTTGTGACAAAGCCCGCGTCCTGCGGGCTTTGTCATTGAACGATCAATAAGAAGCGGCGAGTGCACCGCACTCGCCATCTCCCGCATCAATCCGTCGGCACGACCTTGTCCAGCGCACGGTTAACGGCCAGTTCGGCGATCATCACGATCTGGGCGATGCCTTGCAGGGTCTTGCGGTGGCTGCCTTCGACCAGCGCCACATGATTGTTGAGCATGACGGTGGCGGAGCCGAGGGATTCGCTGGCGTCGACCAACAGGGATTCGGTGTCGGCTTCGGGGTGAGCCTGGTAGAGGGTGTTGGGTTTGTAGGGCGCGGCCATGATGTGGGCGCTGAGTGGACCCAGGTGATAATCGAGGGCGCGCTCGGCGGCTTCGTTGAAGCGTTTCGAACCGGGGCATTCGTAGGGGGATGCCGGATCCGGGAGGGTTGTGGGTTCGGTGAGTGGTGGGTTTGGCGTTACCTTGAACATAGATGCTTACCTCTGATGAGGCTGCGCCCATTTCGCCGCTGAGCAAAAGGGAGGCAGCTGTGCGCAAGTTAGCGGCCCGGTAAGCATCACAACCCGGCGCATCCGAAGATGCCATGCGCACAGCCACCATCAAGTGCAGGCGAATGCCTGACTGGATCGGACGTGTACAACCGTGAACGCATGCCGAACCGCTAAGTTCGATCACTGGAAATCAGTGACGCAATCAAATTACGCAGCCAGCCCAAGGCGCACAAGCCGGCGGATTCTGGCGTAGCCGTAGGCAACGGCGCAAGGTTTTGTGGGCTTCGGGACGTATCACGGCGTGTCCTTAAACACCCCTGACCAACCGTGTGTAATTGCGATTCAGAACCCGTCATCCAATTCCTGAAAATGGCAATTTCAGGACAAAAAAGAAGGGCAGCTTTTCAGCTGCCCTTCTTTGTACTTCGGTTTTCGTGTGCAGGGTTTACACGCGGAAATGACTCACCATCTGCTGCAACTGCCCACCCAACCGCGCCAGTTCAACACTGGACTTGGCCGTCTCATCACTCGCCGCCGCGGTCTGTTCCGACACGTCACGGACGTTGATGATGCTGCGGCTGATTTCCTCGGCCACGGCGCTTTGCTGTTCGGCGGCAGCGGCGATCTGCTGGTTCATCGACTGGATGTTCGACACCGTGCGGGTGATGTTTTCCAGGGAGTCGCCAGCCTTGCGGGTCAGGGCGACGCTGCTGTCGGTCAGGGCGCGGCTGTTGTTCATCACGGCAGCCACTTGCTGCGTGCCGTTCTGCAGACCGGCCACCAGACCTTCGATTTCCTCGGTGGATTTCTGCGTGCGCTGGGCCAGGCCACGGACTTCGTCGGCGACCACGGCAAAACCGCGACCGGCTTCACCGGCACGGGCGGCTTCGATGGCGGCGTTGAGGGCCAGCAGGTTGGTCTGTTCGGCCACGGCCTTGATCACGTCCATGACGCTGCCGATCTTGTCGCTTTCCTGTTGCAGCACGCTCATGGCTTCGGTGGAACGCACCACTTCGCTGGCCAGACGTTCGATCTGGGCGATGGCTTCGTTCACCACTTTGTCGCCTTCGCGGGCTTCGCCGTCAGCGGCGGCTGCGGCTTGCGAAGCTTCTTCGGCGTTGCGCGCGACTTCCTGCACGGTGGCAGTCATCTCGTGCATGGCGGTGGCGACCTGATCGGTCTCGACCTTCTGGCTGTTCACGCCGGCACTGGTCTGTTCGGTCACGGCCGACAGTTCTTCGGCGGCGCTGGCGATCTGGGTCACGCCGTCGCGGATGCCGCTGATCAGGTCGCGCAGGGTTACGCCCATGCGGGCGATGCCTTGTTGCAGCACGCCGAGTTCGTCGCGGCGGGTGACGATCACGTTCTGGCTCAGGTCGCCGCTGGCGATGCGGTCGACCACGGCCATGGTTTCCTGCAGCGGACGGGTGATCTGACGGGTGATGATGAAGGCAGCTATGATGCCGACCAGCAACGCCAGCAGGGTGCTGATCAGTTGCAGGGTGCGGGCCTGGGCACTTTCCGCGTCACGGCGATCGAGTTGGATCTGATACAGCTGCTCGCTCAGGGATACGATCAGGTTGCCTTGGTCGGTCATTTCCTTGCGCGCCTGCACCGCATCGGTGTTGGCGTTCTTGAAGGCCTGCAAGGCGCTGCGGTAGTTGGTCAGTGCGGTTTCCAGCTGACGCAGAGCGTCCTGTTGGGTGCTGGCGAAATGCATGTTCAGTGGCTTGAGGCTGGCGATGGCTGTATCCAGTTGGCCGACAGCTTTCTGCTCGGTTTCGGCGTTGGCGGTGGCGGTGTAGCCACGCACTTCGTAGCGCGCCAGGATGAACGCTTCCTTGGCGGCGGTGACGGCCTGGAACTGCTCGAAACGCTCATCGCTCAGCGGCATTTGCTGGACGCGGTTGCTCAGCGCTTCGATCAGGCCGTAAGCCGTCGCGGCACTGGTGGCCATCGAGTCGCGCGCCGTGTTGCCGGTGCGGTAGGCGTTACGCATCTTGTTGAGCGACGTCTGGTACTCGGCGATGGTCGCCGCCTGCTCCTTGAGCAGCTTGACGTTTTCCGGGCTCTTGAAGCTGCTGATCAGCTTCTGCTGTTGGGCGGCGAATCCGTCGAGGGTGGTCTGCACGTTCTGCGCGGCGGTTTCGTCGCCGTTGGTCAGCATGTATTGCAGGCGCACCACGCGCAGTTTGGTCAGGCCAGCGTTGAGCTGGGTGATGTCGCTCATCCAGTTGCTGCGGTCAATCAGGCCGCCCAGGCTGGTCCAGCCGGTGAGCGCCAGAATGCAGGTCAGGGCCAGGACGAGGCCGAAACCCAGCCCCAGTTTCAGGTTAACGCTGATGTTGCCGAACCAGCTATTCATCAAAAATCCTCCAGAAAAACGTTGTGCGTCTTGATCGTCGGTCAGGCTGGAAGATTGTTGTTTTTTTGCGCCAGCAAGGGTGTAAGCAGGACTGTATCGGCCGCAAATCCGAGAGCTGAAAGGATTTTGTCCTACGGAATTTGTAACAAGCGCCTCCAAGACTTTTTTCACATGGGTTTCACTGGCTGCCCACGCCGTGCTCTCTAACCTCGCCGCATCGAATGACATGTGATGGCGGCTTTTTGTGGAATTGCGACTGAGTCTGTTCGGCGTCAAGCGCTCGATTGATCTGAGCGGTCTGGCCCGTTTTCGAAACACCTGGGTGGTCTTGGCGGCGTCGGTGCTGGTCATTCCGCTGACCCTCTGGCTGCTGGCCCCGGCGGCGGTGCCGGACCTTGCCCACGGCAATGTGGCCGGGGCACAGGCGCTGAAGGACGGTTGGAACAAAGGCGACATCATCGTGCTGGTGCGCCACGTCGAGCGCTGCGACCACTCGAAAGCCGCTTGCCTGAGCGGCCACGATGGCATCACCGATCGCTCGCGCAGTGTCGCGGTGAGCGTCGGCGCGCAGTTCGAGCAGTTGGGCCTGGACAACGCCGACGTCTACAACAGCCCGATGGTGCGCACGATGCAGACCGCCGGCTACATGTTCAAAAAGGCGGCGACCGGCGAAGACTGGCTGATCAGTTGCAAGGGCCGGATGTTGCAGGATGCGCTCGCGCACAAGGTCCCGGGACGCAACCTGATTCTGGTGACCCACAGCGAATGCATGGCGCAGCTGGAAAAAGACCTCAAGGTGCCGGCCTCGACCCTCGGGTACGGCGCATCGCTGTTTGTTTCCGCCGCCAGCCCGGCGGCCCCACAGATGCTCGGCTTCATTGAAGCCTCCGACTGGCGCACGGTGACCACCCAATGAAATCCCGCTTTTATGCTTACAACTTCGGCATCCCGCTGCTCTGCGCAGCCGTGGTTTTTCTGATGTTCGACATGACCCGTATCGACATCGCGTTCAGCAATCTGCTGTTCGATCCGCTGACCCACACGTTCCCGCTCGACAAGGTCCACTTCTTCGAAAAGCTGACCCACAAGTGGGCGCGGATCATTCCGAACTGGACTGCGGAAATCGCCTTGATCGGCGCGGTGTTGTCGTTTGTCTGGCCGCTGCTGAAACCGCAAAAGCATCCGCGTCTGGGTGGTTTTCTCGAGCGCAGCAAAGTCGCCCGGGTGCTGCGCTTTGCCGCCGATCACCGTAGGGATTTTCTGTTTGTGGTGGTGGCTTTCGCGGTCTGCACCGGGGTGATCCATTTCCTCAAGGCACACACCAGCGTCTACTGCCCGATCGAGACCACGCTGTACGGCGGAAAGATGCCGCACATCGAGTGGTACAACAATTTCCAGCTGTTCCACGAAGCGGGTGAAGGGCGTTGCTGGCCGGGCGGCCATGCCTCCGGTGGCTTCACCATGCTGGCGCTGTATTTCGTGGCGCGTCGTTATCAATGGCGTTTCTCCAGCACGTTGTTGTGGGGCTCGCTGCTGCTCGGTTTTGTCTACGGCACTACGCGAGTTCTACAGGGCTGGCACTACATGTCCCACACGTTCTGGGCCGGCATCTTCGTGTGGCTGGCGTGTTTGCTGACGGCGCTGGCGTTCTACGGGCGGGCTCGTCTGGAGTTGCCGGTGTTGAGCAAGCGAGAGCGGAAGGTGTTCGGCGCACAGCCTGAGGTTTCTCTCTGAGGCCTCGCCGCTGAAATGGTAAACCCGCCATCACCGGCGGGTTTTTCGTTTTTGCTGTCGTGGCGTCAGTAGCCCACGAAGTAATACGCCTGGCGCCCGACCATCATGGTCTTGTGGACTTTCAGCGGGGCGGTGGGTTCGCTGTCTCCCGACATCACGGCGATATTCGATGGCGAGGCGCTGAGGAAGTCCTTCAATTGCGCATCGGTGTCCAGGCCCTTGAGGACGCTCCGGGTATAGAACACGCTGGCGCCGCCGACCCGCTCGTTGGCTTGAAACAGTGCGACCTGATTGCCGCTTTCTTGCAGCGACTGAATGTGTTCGGTCAGCGGCAGGAACGACAGGTGTTTATCGGCGTTCGGCAGTGCCCATTGCGCGGCACCTAGATAGCTGGTGATGACCACCGCCAGTATCCCCGCCGCCAGTGTCTGACGGTGACGGGCGATGCGTCCGACAAAACCATTCCTGTGATCCTTCAACCTGTCGAACAGCACGCCTGCATATTCCGCCGCGATCACTGCCGCTGCGGGTGTCATCGACATCAGGTACACCGTGCGTTTGCTCGAGGCCAGGGTCAGCAGGATGAATTGCGCAATGATCCACAGGCTGAAAAACAGCAGGTAACGGTTGGCTTTCAGTTCCTTGCGAAAATGCCACAGGCCCAGGTACACCAGAATGTTCCAGGGCAGAAACGCCTGCGGCAGCTTGGCGAGGTAGTAGTAGAACGGCTCGTAGTGGCCGGCTTCGACGAACGATCCGCTGAAGCGTCCGACGCTGTTGGTCAGCAACACTTCGCTGACGGCCTGGACGCCGCCACGTTGATAGAGCACGGCGAGCCAGATCATCAGCGGGATCAGGCCGACAAGGGTCAGTAAACCCGGACGCAGCCAGTCCGTCAGCTTGAAGCGCTTGTCCATCAGGTTGTCGGCCAGCAGAAAAGCGAAAATCACCACCCCCGGCATCGCCAGCCCGAGCACGCCTTTGCTCAACGTAGCGATCGCAATCCCGACTACAAACAGCAACGAGTTGCCCGGGTTCGATGCTCGCTGCGCCTGGAAGAACGCCAACAGTGCCGTGGTCACTCCAAGTGCGAGCAACGCATCCTCGCCGACCCCGCGCACGTTGCTCCAGTAACTGGCCATGGTCGCCAGCAGAATCCCCGCCGTCCAGGCGATGGCCTTCGGGCGTTCGAAGCGGCGCAACATGGCGTACAGCAGCATCACGCTGAGCAACCCGGCCACCGCCGACGCCAGTCGCACCGCCCAGGGCGAGACGCCGAAAACCCGCAAGGCGCCAGCGTCCAGCCACAGACTCAGGGGCGGTTTTTCCAGAAAGGGCTCGCCGAACAGACGCGGTGTCACCCAGTCGTTGTCCAGGTGCATCTCCATCGCAATGCCCGCAACCCGGGCCTCGGTGGAGCCTTGCAGTTGATGGCTGCCGAGGGCGAAAAAGAACAGCAGGGCGGCAAGCAGAAGCAGAGAAGAGGCGGCACGCGACATGGGTTCAGGCAACCGGAAGTGAGCGGAAACCCGAGCTTACGCGGCCAATCCTTAATAATTTGTGAACGTCAGGACAGCGGTCGCGACCAGCGTTGCTCCGACGTTTCGAAACGCGGATTGACCCGCGCCGTCAGCACATGATCCTGCCAGCGCCCGGCAATGTTCAGATACGCCTTGGCATAGCCTTCACGCTCGAACCCGAGGCGCTCCAGCAACCGGGCGCTGCGCTCATTGCCGGGAATGTAATTGGCCATGATCCGGTGCAGGTTCTGGGTCACGAACATATAGGCGATGGCCGCCTCCAGCGCTTCCTGCATCAACCCCTTGCCCTGATGCGCCTCGTCGATGTGATAACCCAGATAACACGCCTGAAACGCACCGCGAATGATCCCGCTGAAATTGCAGGCGCCGATCATCTGCTCGCCGTCCGGGGTCAGCAACGCCATATGCACCGCCAGCCCGGCTTCGAAGGCGCTGGCCTGAATTTCAAGGCGTCGACGGATCTGCTCGGTGGAAAAGTAATCGGTGGTACGAATCGGCGACCACGGCGCGAGGTGACGTTGATTGCGCTGGTAGAACGCGCTTTCCAGCGGCGCCTGATCCGGGTCGAGTACCGCGAGCGTGAGGTGTTGACAGGGCAGGGTCAGCAGCGGCATCGGGTGCTCCGGGTCTCGGGATTGAACACCAGAATTGCCCGGTGGGCGGGAAAATACAAATCGCCGCCAAACTGCGGGCGAAAAAAAGCCCGCAGGAGCGCGGGCGAACCGTAGTTTCTTGAATGAGCGAGGCCAATGTACACGGCCATCACCGCCGCCGGGGTGAAGAAAAGTTCATGTCGATGAACGACTTGCGTCATCGACGAGCGTTCGTTTTTCAGTGCACGACAGGCGCCGTCGTACGAGGCACCAGATTCACCGGATCAAGGTTCTCCACGGCGCGATTGACCAGCATTTCGGTCATGATCGACAGCTGCCGGATCGCCAGCAACCGGCTGCGCTGAGAGCCCGTGAAATCATCGGCGATGTTCGCCGTCATCATATTGAGCGCTGCCAGGGTTTCGCAGGCATGGGTCAGCAGAGTGGCCGTATCCACATCGGTGCGCACGGAAAAAATCTCGTTGAACGGCAGGGTGCGACGCGGCTTTCTCACGTATTCCTGAGGCTGGGCAAGCACAGCGGGTTCTTTCGATTCGGTCTCGTGAGACGGTGTTTGATCAGGCAGGCTTGGGGTGTCTTTTTTCATGACGAGGCTCCATGGTTTCAGGCTCCCGGCGAATCCCTTTGGTAAACCATCTGCCGGGTTGCAGCGAAGCGCGAAGACTAGCGTTTGGAAGCATCTTGAACCAGTTCATGAAAGTCGACGCGGGTTGCGGGAAATTTCCTAGGACGGTGGGTGGAGGGATTGTCTGGACGAGGAAGTGTAGATGCGACGAGGCCCGCACTGGGTGGGCCTTGTCGTTGAGAGTTCGTGGGGCGGGGTAATTTGAAACTAGTCGGTATCTAACTGTTTTGGCTAGTAAATAATCGTTTGGTGAACTTACTTGGAATACCAGTCGAAACGCTGCATGGCCAGGATTCCATGGGCGGTGCTTTTTGAGAACCGTCCCCCCAAAATGAATGTGGCCAAATCTATCAAGCAAATGGTCGCGCTGTTGATTGTTGCCCCTGCGTTCACAGGTACAGGGGCTTCTAGCAAACGGTACCGTCAATGATTGCTGTGTTGGCTGAGCCGACTCTCGAAGTACTGCGCAGTCTCTTTGTCGGTGCAGTACAGGTAGCAACCCTTCATCCCACGTGTCATCAGAGTTCGGTATGTATTTTTGATGATCAGGTCTGTTTCTTTTTTCGCTAGGGTAGGTTGCTCTTTCATCATTTTTTTCCAGCCGCGAATCGATTTATCGTGCTTGTCGCGCTCGTCCGGGGATGTCACCACCTTACCGTCACGTACGATTAGGTCTGGCCCGATGATCACTCCGATGTAGTCGACTTCCAAACCTTGGCAGGTATGAATACAGCCAACTTGCTCAATGGAGTTCTCAGCGATGATCCATAGGCTGCCATCCTGATCAAGGTTCCATTGGCGTTTGTAATCACCAATGACGATATCAGCAGCGGTGGAGTCTTTCTTGCTCAGCCAAGGCCAGCAATAGCCCGCGACAACACGAGCTTTGTTTCCGTGGTTTTTCTCGTTGATTGCTTCATGCATCGCCTGAGGTGAGTCGAACACCTTAAACTCGTACTCTTGAGTCTCAAGCGTCGGATTTGCCGTCGAGCGAATGCCTAGCGTGTCATCCAGCCATGCTAGGTAACCGTCAGAACCACTGCAGCGAAACTGCGAAGAAAGCACGTGTTCTTCAACCTCAGCACCCTTGGCTTTTGCAAAGGTGCGTATCGCTTGCTTGCTGCCGATATCGCTCAAGGTTACGCGCTGGTCTTCATCAATGAAGAAAATTGTGCATTTCGCTGAATCAATCAGCTCTTTGATCTGGTTCTCCCCAAGGTTTCCGTAAAGCCCACTTTTCTCATTCAGCCGGTGAGCTTCGTCCACGATGAGCGCATCGAATGTGTTGGGTTCAGTGTCGATGAATGCCCCAGAGCCTGAAAAGAAATTCGAGAAGTGGCTGCGCTTGATGGTGCCAACCAGTTTGCTCTCGTAGACCTTGCGCGGGGCTGCGTTCTTGGAGACGTATTTGCTCATCAGCTTCAATTCGGTGAGCCTCACCAGCAGATTGATAGCCAGAACGGTCTTCCCGGTGCCGGGTCCACCTTCAATGATCATCACCTTGGGGGCTTCGTCCGAGGCCTCGCTTGCCGCCGCCAGCGCCGACTCGAAAATTGCTTTCTGATCGTCAATCAATACGAACTCGGGTTTGCCTTTCATCAACCCCCCGAGAGCTTCGGCTAGCGCCTTGGACGGGCGAATTTTCCCTTCGGACAGCTCGTAAAGAACCTCTTTATTGTCGCCATGACTTATATGCGTTTTCAGAAAGTTTCTGAGTTTACTGAGCTCTTCCGGGCCTTTCAGAAACAGCGGAGCCTTGCTGATGTGGGGCTCGTAGTGAGCTGAATCTATGACGCCGTCGCTGACGTAGTTATGGAGGTAGGCACACGGACGGATTTCGATGCTTTTGTCATACACCGCCTCGTTGAAGCCTTCCAACAGCGCTGCATATGACCACACCTGATAGGACGGGTGAATGGTCTCAATGAGGCCGCCACCCAATGCCGTTTTGACGATGGCATCCTTGGTTGTGGCGTTGGCCTTACTCCATTGCTTCAGCTCGATCAGTACGGCCTTTTTAGCCTGGTTTTCGTCACGACCGGTGAGCAGAAAGTCGATTCGCTTCGACGACTGCGGAATGTGCAATTCAATGGCCAGGCCTGCATCGCTCGGCAGGCCCTCATCTCTAAGGACCTTGGCCATGTACGTTAGGGATCCTTGCCACGACCTGATTTCCGAGGTGCCAACGTTTTTACCGGTAGCTTCCTTGTAATGCCTGAGGATCACCTCCTCAATGTCATCGTTATCGTTGTCTTCAAGAAATTGCTGTTTGGTCGCAGCGTAAACGATCACGGGTTGTCCTTAGATGCGGGTTGGTCAGAGTCGGTCGTACTTTTTGCTGCTGCTTCTGGCTTTATCCACGGGGTACTTCTGGCCATTCGAGGCGAGTTTCCGTGTCACCGCTTCGTTGAGATCAACGCCGAGTACGCTGCTCAGGCGAACCAGGTACATAAGTACGTCCGCCAGTTCGTCTTTTACGGCGAGGCCGATTTCGGGATCTTTAGCTACGGAAAGCGAATCGGCATCGCTCATCCATTGGAAAATCTCGCACAGCTCTCCTACCTCGCCAGTGAGCGCCAAGATGAGATTTTTTGGGGAGTGGAATTGCTGCCAGTCGCGATCATCTGCGAAACGCTGAAGGGATGCGGCAAGCTTCACTACGTCAACCAGTGGCGCTGATGAGCTGTCTGAGTCACTCACGGGGCTATCTCTTGGGGATCGGTAGGGGGTAAAAGCGTGTAGGAAGTCTGGCCTGGGATTGTAAGGGTTTTCTCTGTCTACGCAGATCTTTTGTTTTTCTCTCACACCTATCTGCCGGCAGAATTGCTTGTCAGCGTTTGCTATATCTTTTGAGAGTGACGAGGAGGGGGCAGGGTGT
>NZ_BQID01000032.1 GCF_021602345.1 Pseudomonas pharyngis | reverse complement strand
CCCCCCCCCCCCCCTGATCAACAAAAAGCCCCGGCTCTTACGAGGCCGGGGCTTTTGAATTGCAAGGCGTAGTGATTACAACGTTGGGTAGTCGATGTAGCCGACCGGGCCCTTGCCGTAGAACAGCTCTGGCCGCGGTTCGTTCAGCGGCGCATCGGCCTTCAGACGGGCCGGCAGGTCCGGGTTGGCAATGAACGGGATGCCGAATGCCACGGCGTCAGCCTTGCCCTCGGCCAGCCAGGCGTTGGCGCTGTCCTTGGTGAAGCGCTCGTTGGCGATGTACGCGCCCCCGAAGGCTTCTTTCAGTTGTGGGCCGAGGCTGTCGGCGCCTTCTTTCTCGCGGGAGCAGATGAAGGCGATGCCACGCTTGCCCAGTTCGCGAGCGACGTAGGTGAAGGTCTCTGCGAGGTTGTCGTCGCCCATGTCATGGGAGTCGGCGCGCGGTGCCAGGTGCACACCAACACGGCCGGCGCCCCAGACTTCGATCGCAGCATCGGTCACTTCCAGCAGCAGGCGGGCACGGTTTTCCAGAGAGCCGCCGTAGTTGTCGGTACGCTGGTTGGTGCTGCTTTGCAGGAACTGGTCGAGCAGGTAGCCGTTGGCGCCGTGGATTTCCACGCCGTCGAAACCGGCCGCCTTGGCGTTTTCCGCGCCGACGCGGTAGGCGTCGACGATGTCGGCGATTTCAGCGGTTTCCAGTGCACGCGGGGTTGGATAGTCGGCCAGCGGGCGAACCAGGCTGACGTGACCTTTTGGCTGGATGGCGCTCGGTGCAACCGGCGCTTCGCCGTTCAGGTACGACGGGTGGGAAACCCGGCCGACGTGCCACAGTTGCAGGACGATCTTGCCGCCGGCGGCGTGAACGGCCTTGGTCACGTTGGTCCAGCCGCGCACCTGATCGTTGGACCAGATGCCCGGGGTGTCCGGGTAGCCGACGCCCATCGGGGTCACCGACGTGGCTTCGCTGAGGATCAGGCCGGCCGAGGCGCGTTGTACGTAGTACTCGGCCATCAGCGCGTTGGGTACGCGGCCTTCGTCGGCGCGGCAGCGGGTCAGCGGCGCCATGATGATGCGGTTGGGCAGCTCGAGGTCGCCCAGTTTGATCGGATCGAAAATTGTTGCCATGAGATACAACCCTCGTGAGGTAAGTGAGTGAATCAGTTAGCGGTAGCCAGCTCGGGATTGCCGTTCTGGCGGAATGTGATCAGGGTCACCAGCAGCGCGAGAACCGCCAGCGCAGCAGCGGCGAGAGGCACGCTGGTCAGGCCGTAGCCGTGGGCGATGACGCTGCCGCCGACCCAGGCACCGAGGGCGTTGCCGACGTTGAAGGCGCCGATGTTCAGGGTCGACACCAGGTTCGGTGCGGCCTGGCCGTAGGTCACGACGTTCACTTGCAGAGCCGGCACGGCGGCGAAACACGCGGTAGCCCAGAGGAACAGGGTGATCTCGGTGGGGATCAGCGCGATGCTGGTCCAGGTCAGGACGGTGGAGGTCACGGCCATGGCGATGAACACGCCGATCAGCGTCGCGGCCAGGCCCTTGTCGGCCAGTTTGCCGCCGATGATGTTGCCGACGGTCAGGCCCAGGCCGATGAGCATCAGGGTCCAGGTCACGCCACGGGGCGAGACGCCGGTGACATCGCCCAGCAATGGAGCGACGTAAGTGAACAGGGTGAATACCGAAGCGGCGAACAGCGCGGTCATGCTCAGCGACAGCCAGATGCCGGCGCCCTTGAGCGCGGCCAGTTCGGCGCGCATGTCGAGTTTTTCTTCGTCACGCTTGGCCGGCAGGAAGCGGATCAGGCCGATCAGCGCGATCACACCGATCACGGTCACTGCCCAGAAGGTCGAGCGCCAGCCGGCTTCCTGACCGAGGGCGGTGCCCAGCGGTACACCCAGCACGTTGGCCAGGGTCAGGCCGGTGAACATCAGGGCCACGGCCGAGGCGCGTTTGTTCGGTGCCACCAGATTGGCCGCGACCACCGAACCGATGCCGAAGAACGCACCGTGGCAGAGGGCGGTGACCACTCGGGCGAACATCAGCACGTTGTAATCAGTGGCGATGGCGCAGAGCAGGTTGCCGATAATGAAGATGCCCATCAGCGTAACCAGTGCAGCCTTGCGCGGCAGTTTTGCAGTGGCCATTGCCATGAACGGCGCACCAATCGCCACGCCCAGGGCGTAGCCGGTCACCAGCCAGCCGGCACCGGGGATCGACACACCGAGGTCAGCCGCCACATTGGGCAGCAGGCCCATGATGACGAACTCGGTGGTGCCGATGGCGAAGGCGCTCAAGGCGAGTATGAGTAGCGAGAGGGGCATTGTCTGGTCCTTTTGGCTGGCTGACGTTAAGGGTCAGAGCTCTTTACTGAGGGTGCTGAGGAACGCCTGGATCACGTCCTCGTTGCGTTTGAAAAAGTGCCACTGGCCGGCCTTCTGGCTGCTGATCAGCCCGGCCCGTTGCAGGGTGGCCAGGTGGGCGGAAACGGTCGATTGTGACAGGCCGCAGCGTTGATCGATCTGCCCGGCGCAGATGCCGTACTCGTGGTTGTGGATCTGTTCCGGAAACTGGGCTTTCGGGTCTTTCAGCCAGTTGAGGATGTCTCGCCGTACTGGGTGTGCCAGGGCTTTTATTATTTCGTCGAGGTCAATGTTCATGGCTGGGTGCTCGTGATGTGTGTAGCGCTATATCGCGATGAGGCGAACTTTATATCGGTACTTCGCGATACACCAATATGAATTTGATCTGACGACCGCATAAATCGGTATATCGGGTTATAACGATATGTGAGGTGTAAACAACCGCGGGCGCGGTGCTAAGCTGCGCCCATGAACTATCTCGCACATTTACACCTCGGTGGCCAGCGCCCCGGTCAACTGCTCGGCAGTCTGTATGGCGATTTCGTCAAAGGGCGGCTGCAAGGGCAGTTCGACCCGGAGATCGAAGCGGCGATTGCCCTGCATCGGCAGATCGATGTGTTCACCGACCACCATCCGCTGGTGGATGCTTCACTGGCGCGATTCTCCACGACCCGCCGCCGTTACGCCGGCATCGTCCTCGACGTGTTTTTCGACCATTGCCTGGCGCGGGACTGGACGCAGTACGCCGACCGACCGCTCGGCCAATTCACCACCGACGTTTACCGCGTGCTGTCCAGCGAGCGGCAATTGCCCGAGCGCCTGGCGAAGATCGCCCCGCACA
Organism: Pseudomonas pharyngis; assembly: GCF_021602345.1. Classification (GTDB taxonomy): domain Bacteria; phylum Pseudomonadota; class Gammaproteobacteria; order Pseudomonadales; family Pseudomonadaceae; genus Aquipseudomonas; species Aquipseudomonas pharyngis. The sequence goes on along the minus strand of NZ_BQID01000032.1, from coordinate 15,097 downwards.
TGGTCGCCAATGACTGGTTGGGTTCGTATCAGGAGTTCGAAGTGCTGGAGCAGGTGTTGCGAGGGATCTCCCGACGCCTGACCCGACCCGAAGAACTGGCGGGGGCGATGGAGGAGTTGCGGCGGTTGTATGAACCGTTGAGCGAAGACTTCCGTTTGTTCTACCCACAGCTGCAGGACTTTGCCGGCCGGCAGCTGTAGATAGAAGTCGCCGCTCAGGCTGCGATCAGATCGCGGGCGTGTTGCGCTTCGACCGGTTTGAGCACATCACCGAACAAGGCTTTCTGCACCGCTTGCTGGGCCTCGTACGCCAATGCCGCGCGCTCCCGACCCTGACAGGCAATCGGCTTGAGCAGATGGATTTCGACATCGCCGCAGTCGTTGCTGAACAGGCGCATCAGGTGCGACAGCAGATCATCGTCACCAATGAACGGCGCCAGCGAATCGATCTTGCCGTCGCGCAGGTAACGGATCGCCACCGGTTGCAGTTTCACCTCGGAATCAATCGCCGCCGACAGCAGGCGACCATGAAAGGTGCGCAGCGAACGGCCATCGGTGGTGGTGCCTTCCGGGAACATCAGCAGCGGATGAGCGGTTTGCAGGTGACGGGTCATCTGCTTGCGGATCAACTGGCTGTCGCCCGATCCGCGACGGATGAACAGGCTGCCGGCCTTCGCCGCGAGCCAACCGGCCACCGGCCAGGTGCGTACTTCGGCCTTGGACAGAAACGACAGCGGCGTAAGCATGCCGAGCAGCGGAATGTCGGTCCACGACACATGGTTGCTAACCCACAGCATCGGCTGCTTCGGCAGCTCACCGTGGACGGTCACGCGAAAGGGCAGGGCATTGCTCAGACGCGCCATGAAAAACCGCGACCAGCGCTGCCGACGCTCCATCGAATGGGCCAGGCCCAGGCGCTCGAAAACCCCGAAGACACCGGCCATGCTCAACCCAAGTGTCACCACCAGCAGCACTCGCGCGATCCGCGCGTACACCCGCAGCCGGCTCATTACACGGCCGCCTTGAAGTGCTTGGCGTAGCGCGGGCAGAGTTCGTCGCGCTTGAGCAGGATGAACACGTCGGCGACCTGGAAGTCTTCGTCCCAGCACGGCTCACCGCAGATCTTCGCGCCCAGGCGCATGTAGGCCTTGAGCAGCGGCGGCATTTCGGCGATCACGTTCGACGGAATGTCGAGGCTCGGCAGCGGGTTCTTCGGCTCGGCGCGCAGGTGTTCGGTGCACAGATAGCGTTCGCGCAGGCGCTGCATGATCGCGTGGGCCTGTATGCCGCCGTCCTGCATCGGGATGCTCGCGCAACCCATCAGATAGCTGTAGCCGCCCTGATTCAGCACTTCGGCCAGCTCGCCCCAGAGCACGGCGATGGTGCCGCCGTTGCGGTAGGCCGGGTCGACGCAGGTGCGGCCGATTTCCAGGATCGGGCCTTGTAGATGCGCGAGGCCGTGCAGGCTGAATTCTTCTTCGCTGTAGAACTTGCCCAGGCTGCTGGCGGCGGTGTGATCGAGCAAACGGGTGGTCGCCACCAGGCGGCCGGTGTTCAGGTCACGCACGCCGATGTGGCTGCAGTGAACATCATAGTCATCCATGTCCAGACCCAGCTCCGCGCCGTTCAGCTTGGCGTTGAACTCGCCGCTGAACACGTTGAAGCGCAAGGCCTGGGCTTGCTGCAAGGCTTCGGCGCCGATCAGGCGTTCGGCTTGCAGGCGGCGTTCATTGCCGGTGTCGCTGATGCGGGCGATCTGAGTCATGTGAATCTCCGTACGGGCCTTGAACCCGTCATGGGTTGCAGCCGATCGACTTTCTTTATGCAGCCGTGTTGTGCAAAGTCAGGCTATGTAGCCCCGGTGTCATCGCCATGAATGTTTGGTGATGCTTATATGACAGCCCACGAGGAGCCTCTGATGACCTGGTCGACCCTGCTTGAATGCCGCGAACGCCTGCCCGCCGTTGCCGATCTGGCCGAGGGCTTCGCCACGTTGCTGCAGCAACTGGGCAGCGTGACGCCGTTCGAACTGGCGGTGGCGGGAGGGCGGCGAATGGCGACGCCGGGGCTGGCGTTTCTGGTGGGTTATCAGGCGGCGTTGCGCATGCTTTGGCCGAGCGCGCCGCCAAGCCTCGGCGCGTTGTGTGCAACCGAGCAGCGCAGCCTGCGCCCGGCGGACATGCAGACCCGACTCACGGATCTGCGCCTCACCGGGCAAAAGGATTTCGTCACCGCCGGCGATGCGGCGGACTGGCTGCTGATCGCCGCGCGCAGTGAACAACACGGCGAATCACCGCGCCTGAGTCTGGCGGTGGTGTACCCCGGCGAACCCGGCGTGCGGGTGGAAAAACTCCCGGCGCTGCCGTTGGTGCCGGACGTCAGCCATGGCCGGCTGCATCTCGACGATGCGTTGTGCGAGTTGCTCGCGGGGGATGGCTGGGATGCTTACGTCAAGCCGTTCCGCACCCTTGAAGACGTTTACGTGTTGAGTGCAATGACTGCGTGGTTGTACGGCGTCGGTCAGGACAGCGGCTGGCCGCAGCCCCTGCAATTGCGCTTGCTGGCGCTGTTGGCCGGGTGCGCGGAGGTCAGTCGCCAGCCGCCGAACAATCCCGTCGGGCATGTGTTGCTCGGCGGATTGTTTGCGCAGTTCGACGGGTTGAAAGCGGAAGTCGATCAGACCCTGCGCAACGGCGATCCTGAGTGGGCGGCGATGTGGCAGCGCGATCAGTCGGTCATGCAACTGGCGGCGGGTGCGCGGGCCAAACGCCTGGCCAAGGCGTTGGCGGCAAACCAAAACACATCTGTCATGAACGCCGGCTAGTCTTCTCAGGTTCATCCCCAGAGCCCTCACCATGTTCAAAGGCCTGTCCCTGTTTCTGCTGCTGATCAGCTTCACGGTTCAGGCCGAACAATGGCCGGGCGAGCAGTGGCCGACCGGCGCGAAACTCACCGGCCCAGCCGTCGAGGCACTGGAGGCTTATGCCTTCCCGACCCGCGATGACAACACCCGCCAAGGCATCCGCACCGACGCCTTGCTGGTGATCCGCGACGGCCAGCTCATCTACGAACGCTACGCCGCTGCGACCAGCGCCGACACGCCGCACCTGACCTGGTCGATCAGCAAAAGCCTGATGGCCACGGTGCTCGGCGTGGCGTACGGCGAAGGCCTGTTCAAGCTCGATGACCCGGCCGCGAAATATTACCCGGTGCTGGAAAAACACCCGGCCGTCACGATCAAGGATCTGCTGCACTGGGCCTCGGGCATCGACTGGCAGGAAGACTACGAATACGCCCCGTTGAAATCCTCGGTGGTGGCGATGCTCTACACCCGCGGCCACCGCGACATGGCCGCCTTCACCGCCGATCACGACCGTTACGCGCCAGCGGGTCAGGCGTTTCGTTACTCCAGCGGCGACAGCAATCTATTGGCCGCAGCGCTGAAAACCATCGTCGGTCCGCAACGTTATCCGGACTATCCGTGGACAGCGCTTTTCGATCCCTTGGGCATCCGCCATGCCACCTGGGAGACCGACGCCACGGGCACCTTCGTCGCCTCCTCCTATGCCTATATGACGGCCCGGGATCTGGCGCGAATCGGCCTGCTGATGGAACGGGACGGACGCTGGAACGACCGGCAGTTGCTGCCCAAGGATTGGGTCGCCTTCAACCGCCAACCCTTCGCCGGCTACAAGGCCCATCAGGATGAAGCCGTGCCCGGCGGCCAGTGGTGGCTCAATCGCCCGGCAGACGGCGCGCCCTCTCCATGGCCCGACGCACCGCCCGACACCTTCGCCGCCCTCGGCCACTGGGGCCAGGCGCTGTACGTGATCCCGAGCGAAAAACTGCTGATCGTGCGCTACGCCGATGACCGCGACGGCAGCTATCGCCACAACGAATTGCTCAAGCGCGTGCTCGGGGCGGTGCGGCCATGAAAGTGTTCAGACGCATCCTGCTGGTGCTGTTGATCGTGCTGTTGGGCTGGGGCTGGCACGAGCGCGAAAACCTGTGGGCCTTCCCGGACATCATCAGCGCCTACACCGCCAAGGAATATTGCTCGTGCCGCTACGTCATGAACAACGACGCCGAGTATTGCCGGGGCTACGTGAAGCAGTGGCTGCCCAGCGAACTGACCGATGACCGCACGCAAAAAATCGTCACCGCCAGCGGCCTGGGACGCAGCAACAGCGCCCAATGGCAGGGCGACCGCCAGGGCTGTCGCCTGCAACCCTGATCCGGTTCCACCCTGTGGAACCACATTCGATTGTCCTCTCGCGTGTCTCGCGGTTATCTGGCGGTGAGCACGACCTGCCGTTCACGTGTCGTGAAACAACACCGAACAAAAAGACCGGGAACACCCGCGCGAGGAGATCCGTCATGCCCCGACATCAGCACATTCTGGCCTGGCTCAACGATGTGGCCGGCGACCTGCACGCCACCCGCCAGGACATTCACGCCCACCCTGAACTCGGTTTCGAGGAAAGCCGCACCTCGGCGCTGGTCGCCAGGTCGCTCGAAGAGTGGGGTTATGAAGTTCACACCGGGGTCGGCAAGACCGGCGTGGTCGGCGTGCTGCGCAACGGCAGCAGCACACGCAGACTCGGGCTGCGGGCCGACATGGATGCGCTGCCGATCATCGAGAACACCGGCGTCGTCTACAGCAGCCGGCATCAAGGCTGCATGCACGCCTGCGGCCACGACGGGCACACCGCGATGCTGCTCGGCGCGGCGCGTTATCTGGCCGCGACCCGTCAGTTCGACGGCACCCTGACGCTGATTTTCCAGCCCGCCGAAGAGGGGCAGGGCGGGGCCGAAGCGATGCTTGCCGATGGCCTGCTCGAACGCTTCCCGTGCGACGCGCTGTTCGGCATGCACAACATGCCGGGCCTGCCGGCGGGACATCTGGGCTTTCGCGAAGGGCCAATGATGGCTTCGCAGGACTTGCTCACGGTGACCATCGAAGGCGTTGGCGGTCACGGCTCGATGCCGCATCTGGCGGTGGATCCGTTGGTGGCCGCAGCCAGTGTGGTGATGGCTTTGCAAACCGTGGTCGCGCGCAATATCGATGCGCAGCAGGCGGCGGTAGTGACAGTCGGCGCGCTACAGGCCGGCGAGGCTGCGAACGTGATCCCGCAACAGGCGATCCTGCGCCTGAGCCTGCGTGCACTGAACGCCGAAGTCCGCGTTCAGACACTGGACCGCGTGCGCTCGATCATCGAGTCCCAGGCCGAAAGCTTCGGCTGCACCTCGACCATCGAACACCGCCCGGCCTATCCGGTGCTGGTCAACCACGCCGCCGAAACCGAGTTCGCTCGTCAGGTCGGCGTCGAACTGGTGGGCGCCGATGCCGTCGATGGCAACACTCCGAAACTGATGGGCAGCGAAGACTTCGCCTGGATGCTCCAGCGCTGCCCCGGCGCGTACCTGTTCATCGGCAACGGCGTGGCACGGCCGATGGTGCATAACCCGGCGTACGATTTTAACGATGACATTCTGCTGACCGGCGCGGCGTATTGGGGCGCGCTCACCGAGAGCTGGCTCAAGCCGGCCTGATTTCTTCACTTTTTGCTGCCGCTGGAACGCAGGTGCGCACGCGCCTGCGTGGTCAACCCACAGCTTCTGGAGAATCCCCATGCAGACTTCGAACGCAGGCGTTTCGCGCACCCGGCAAGTGGTCGCCGCCGTCATCGGCAACGCCCTGGAATGGTACGACTTCATCGTTTACGGCTTTCTGGCGAGCATCATCGCCCGGCAGTTTTTCCCGTCCGACGACGACTACGCCTCGCTGCTGATGGCGCTGGCGACTTTCGGCGTCGGCTTTTTCATGCGCCCGGTGGGCGGCATCCTGCTCGGCATCTATTCCGACCGCAAAGGGCGCAAAGCCGCGATGCAGATGATCATCCGCCTGATGACTGTGTCCATCGCCCTGATCGCGTTCGCGCCGAACTACGCCGCCATCGGCATGGGCGCGCCGTTGCTGATCGTGGTGGCGCGGATGCTTCAGGGTTTTGCCACGGGCGGTGAATATGCGAGCGCCACGGCGTTTCTGGTGGAGAGCGCGCCGGCCCATCGCAAGGGTTTGTACGGTTCGTGGCAACTGGTCGGGCAATGCCTGGCGGTGTTCAGCGGCGCGGCAATGGTGGCGCTGGTCACGCACCTGTTTTCCCCAGAAGCGCTGGACAGTTGGGGCTGGCGGATTCCGTTCGTGCTCGGCCTGTTGATCGGCCCGGTGGGCTTGTGGATTCGCAAGCACATGGAGGAACCGGAAGAGTTTCTTGAAGCGCGCAAGAAAGCCAAAGGCGCAGCACCGGGCCTGTGGCAGGTGCTGCGCGAACATCGCCGCAGCCTGTTGGTATCGATGGGCCTGGCGTGCGGGGCGACGGTGTCGTTCTACGTGGTGCTGGTGAACATGCCGACCTTCGCCCACAAGAACCTCGGCCTGCCGCTGGATCAAGTGCTGCTGGTGCAGATGCTTGCGGTGGGGCTGATGACTGTGGTGATTCCATTGTCCGGCGCGCTGTCGGATCGCCTCGGTCGGCGGCCGGTGCTGATGGCCTTCACCCTGGCGTTTTTCGTCATGGTCTATCCGCTGTATGTGTGGGTGGCGGCGGCGCCTTCGATCGAGCGTTTGCTGGTGATGCAACTGCTGCTGTGCGCGGCGATTGGTGGGTTCTTCGGCCCGGCGCCGACGGCGCTGGCCGAGCAGTTTCCGATTGAGGTGCGCTCCACCGGCGTGTCGGTGGCCTACAACGTGGCGGTGATGGTGTTCGGTGGTTTTGCGCCGCTGATCGTCACCTGGCTGAGTAAAGTTCTGAACACCCCGGTGGCGCCGTCGTTCTATGTCTTGTTCGCTTGCCTGCTGACCCTGCTCGGTACTTACTGTTTGCAGGAGGCACCACGCGCGAAGAAATCCGTTGCGCTCAACCTGGGAGTGAAACCTTGAGTCCGTTGGCCATTGATCCGATTGTCGCCCTCGACGCCGATGCGCTGTCCCGGGTGATCCATGCCCGCAAGGTGTCGTGCCGTGAGGTGATGCAGGCCTACCTGACGCACATTGATCGCTTCAATCCGGCGGTCAATGCGCTGGTTTCGCTGCGCCCGCAAGACGTGCTGCTGCGCGAGGCCGATGAGTGTGATCGGCAACTGGATCGCGGTGAGTCCCGAGGCTGGATGCACGGCATGCCTCAGGCGATCAAGGACCTGGCGGCCACCGCCGGGTTGCGCACGACCTTGGGTTCGCCGCTGTTCGCCGAGCAAGCGCCGCGGCACGATGCGATCAGTGTGGCGCGGGTTCGCGACTGCGGCGCGATCATCATCGGCAAGAGCAACGTCCCGGAATTCGGCCTCGGTTCGCAGACCTACAACAGCGTGTTCGGCACCACCACCAACGCCTACGATCCGAGCGTGATTGCCGGCGGCAGCAGCGGCGGGGCGGCCGTGGCACTGGCCCTGCGCCTGCTGCCGGTGGCCGACGGCAGTGACATGATGGGCTCGCTGCGTAACCCTGCGGCGTTCAACAACGTGTTCGGCTTCCGCCCGTCCCAAGGGCGTGTGCCCCATGGGCCGATGCCGGAAGTGTTCGTCCAGCAACTGGCCACCGAAGGGCCGATGGGGCGCACGGTCACCGACGTCGCGCGATTGCTCTCGACCCAGGCCGGCTACGATCCGCGCGTGCCGCTGTCGCTGGCCGATGAACCACGGGACTTCAGCCTGGATCTGCAACAGGACTGCAGCGGCCTGCGTCTCGGCTGGCTCGGCGATTACAACGGCTATCTGCCGATGGACGACGGCGTGTTGAGCCTGTGCGAAGCGGCGCTGGCGGATTTCAGCACCCTAGGTTGTCACGTTGAGGCCTGTCAGCCGGACTTCTCCATGGAACGCCTGTGGCAGACCTGGCTCACGCACCGGCATTTTCTGGTGCAGGGCAGCCTTGGCGCCGCCTATGCCGATCCGCAAAAACGGTCATTGCTCAAACCCGAAGCACAATGGGAAATCGAGGGCGGTCTGCGTCTGACCGCTGCCGAGGTCTATCAGGCGTCGGTCGCGCGCAGCGAGTGGTATCGCGCGTTGAGCGAGTTGTTCGAGCGTTACGATTTCCTGCTGTTGCCCACCGCCCAGGTGTTCCCTTTTGATGCACAGCAAGCGTGGCCGCGAGTTGTCGGCGGGCAGACCATGGACACCTATCACCGCTGGATGGAAGTGGTAATAGGCCCGACGTTGGCGGGGTTGCCGAGCATCAGCGTGCCGGTCGGTTTCAACCCGGCCGGGTTGCCGATGGGCCTGCAAATCATCGGCCCGGCCCAGGCGGATCGGGCGGTGCTGCAACTGGCCTACGCCCATGAACAGCTGACCCGCTGGGTCGAACGGCGACCGCCGGCATGCCTGCAATCGGCCTGAGCGGCCCGCATCTTGCTGCACGAAGTGATCTTTCATCCGTATCCATGGAGGTCGAACACATGGGCAGCAAGGCAGACACCGGTAGCGTGCGCTCGGTCGAACGGGCGCTGGCCATCGTCGAGTTGCTCGGCGAGCATCAGGCGTTGGGGCTGGAAGAGTTGCACTACCTGACGACTCTGCCCAAGGCCACGGTGTCGCGCATGCTCGCGACCTTGCAGGAGCAGGGCTGGATCTATCGCGGCCTCAGCGACCGCCGCTACCGGTTGTGCGCCAAACGGCTGTTCGGTGATCGACAGCAACGCTTCAAACGCCACCTGGTGGAAAGCGCCGCGCCGATGCTGCTGGAGCTGAGCGAGCGTACCGGGCTGGTGGCGGATCTGTCGTGCTTCGACGGCGAACGGGTTGAAGTGATGGAAAGTGCGATTCCGCAGATCTTGCGCAAACGCTATCCGAACAACTGTCAGATCGTTGGCCATCACGCCAGCCTGTTTCATTCGGCCATGGGCCGGGCCTGCCTTGGCGAACTCGACAGCCAGGACGTGAAACGTCTGGCCGAGCGCGAACAATTGGCGGATGACGGTGTATTGCAGGCCACCGAACAAGCCTTGCATCAGGGCTTCGGCCAGCGCACCGAAGGCTATTGGGAATACCCGGTGCGCCTGCCGTTCCTGATTCGCGCGGTGGCGTTGCCGATTCGTGCGCAAGGGCGGCTGGTCGGCAGTATGGCGCTGCACTGGCCAATGGATCAGGCGCCGGTGGAACGGGTGCTGAGCCTGCACCTCAACAGCCTCGCGTCGACTATCGGCGAGGTGCAGCAGGCATTGGCCTGAGTGTTTGCACAGACTGACAGTTTGCAATAACGCCAAGGCCAGTTAAGGTTCGTGCACGTTTATCGGCCCCACGAGTTTTCAATGTTCAACCGTTCTCTGTGCAACGCCTTCGCCGGCCTGCTGCTGGGCGCCGCTGCGCTGCCGGCCCAGGCCAACTGGTATCTGGACGGCGAGTCGTCGCGGCTGTCGTTCGTCAGCACGAAAAACGCCAACGTATCCGAAGTGCAGCGCTTTCTGGTGCTGCACGGCAAGGTCGATCCCGACGGGCGCGCCGTGGTCGAGGTCGAGCTGGACTCGATCAACAGCGGCATCCCGCTGCGCGACGAGCGCATGCGCAAGGAGTTGTTCCAGATCGAACAATTCCCCGAAGCGACCATCACCACCCAGATCGACCTGCGCCCGATCAACGATCTGGCCCCCGGCGCGCAGCTTGAATTGCGCCTGCCGCTGACCGTCAACCTGCACGGCAAACAGCACGAATACCCCGCCGAGCTGCTCGCCACGCGCCTCGATGACCGACGCTTTCAGGTGGTGACCCTGGAGCCGCTGGTGATCAGTGCCGAGGATTTCGATCTGCTGCCAGGCCTGGAAAGCCTGCGCAACATGGCCGGTCTGTCGGCCATCAGTCTGTCGGTGCCGGTGGGTGCGGTGCTGATCTTCACGGCGCGCTGACATGCGCGGCGCGGTGTTTCCGTGGCGTGATGGCAACCGCTTCGAGCTGTTGATCGACGGCCCGCAATTCTTCCCGCGCATGCTCGACGAGATCGCCCGCGCCCGCGAGCAAATCGAACTGGAGCTGTATCTGGTGGAGGCTGGCGCCTGTGCCGAAACCATCGTGCAGGCGCTGGTGCTGGCGGCGGAGCGGGGCGTGCGGGTGCGTTGTCTGTTCGACGACTACGGCAGTCTCGCCTTCACCCTCACGTTGCGCCGGCGGCTGACCGGAGCCGGGGTCGAGCTGCGTTTTTACAACCGGCTGAACTGGCGGCGCTGGGTCGGCAATTTCTATCGCGATCATCGCAAGCTGTTGCTGGTCGACCAGCGTCTGGCGGTGGTTGGCGGGACCGGGGTCACCGACGAGTTCTGGACGCCGGGCCACGACACCAGCGAATGGCACGAGGTCATGGTGGAAATCACCGGCCCGCTGGTGCTCGACTGGCAATTACTGTTCGACCGTCAATGGATCGCCAACCGCCATCGCCGGGCCTGGCGGCCCAACGCGCATTTTGGTCTGCCACGATTGCCGCGCGTGCCGGACACGGGTGAGGGCATGGGCCGCGTGGCCTACGCCGACGCCCGCCAGCATCGCGACATTCTGCAATCGCTGTTCCGCGCGCTGAACAGCGGCCAGCAGCGGATCTGGCTGGCCACGCCGTACTTCCTGCCCACCTGGAAGATCCGCCGTTCCCTGCGCAAGGCCGCCGCCCGTGGCCTCGACGTGCGCCTGCTGCTGACCGGGCCGCGCACCGATCACCCGTCGGTGCGTTATGCCGGGCATCGCTACTACCCGCGCCTGCTCAAGGCCGGGGTGAAAATCTACGAGTACCAGCCGTGTTTCCTGCACCTGAAAATGGTGCTGGTGGACGACTGGGTCAGCATCGGCTCGTGCAATTTCGATCACTGGAATCTGCGCTTCAATCTTGAGGCGAATCTGGAAGCGCTGGACCCGTCACTGACGGCAGCGGTGGCGGCGAGTTTCGAGAAGGACTTCGGCCTGAGTCAGCAGGTGAGCCTGGAGGAATGGCGGAAACGGCCACTGTGGCGGCGGGTGAAGCAGCGGATCTGGGGCTGGGTGGATCGGGTGGTGGTCAACCTCCTGGATCGTCGCGGCTAGTCGCTGCCCCCGATTGATCGTTCCCACGCTCCGCGTGGGAATGCAGCCCGGGACGCTCCGCGTCCCAAAGCGGACGCAGAGCGTCCATTGAGGCATTCCCACGCAGAGCGTGGGAACGATCGAGCGGAGAGGGGATTACAGCAACTCAAAGCTCTGCTGCGTCACGTCCTGGGAATCCAGGCCGATCTGCACGTTGAACTTGCCAGGCTCGGCCGCGTACTTGAGCTGGGCGTTGTAGAACTTCAGGTCATCTTCGGTGATGGTGAAGTGCACGACTTTCTGCTCGCCGGCCTTGAGCATGATTTTCTGGAAGTTCTTCAGCTCCTTGACCGGACGGATCATCGACCCGGTGACGTCCTGGATATACAGCTGCACCACGGTTTCGCCGTCACGCTTGCCGGTGTTCTTGACCATGACACTGGCGTCGAGCTTGCCGGTGGCGTTCAGGGTGGTCGAGGACAGCGCCATGTCGCTCAGGCTGAAGTCGGTGTAGCTCAGGCCGTAACCGAACGGGAACAGGGGGCCGGTAGTGTCATCGAAGTACTGCGAAGTGTAGTTGCCCGGTTTACCTGGCGTGAATGGCCGGCCAATGCTCAGGTGGTTGTAGTAGGTCGGGATCTGGCCCACGGAGCGCGGGAAGGTCACCGGCAGTTTGCCCGACGGGTTGTAGTCGCCGAACAGCACGTCGGCGATGGCGTTGCCGCCCTCGGTACCGCTGAACCAGGTTTCCAGAATCGCGTCGGCCTGCTCTTTCTCTTCGAGGATGGTCAGCGGACGACCGTTCATCAGCACCAGCACCAACGGCTTGCCGGTGGCTTTCAGGGCACGGATCAGCTCGCGCTGGTTTTCCGGGATGTTCAGGTCGGTGCGGCTCGACGATTCGTGGGACATGCCACGGGACTCGCCCACGGCCGCGACCACCACGTCAGCATCCTTGGCGGCTTTCACCGCCTCGTCGATCAACACGTTGGCCGGGCGTGGGTCATCGACCACTTCCGGCGCGTCGAAATTGAGGAAGTTCAGGTAGTCGAGCACCTTCTTGTCGCTGGTGATGTTGGCGCCACGGGCGTAGATCAGGTTCGCCTTGTCGCCAATCACATTGCTCATGCCATCAAACAGGGTCACCGATTGCGCCGGACGACCGGCGGCCGCCCAGCTGCCCATCATGTCGATCGGGGCCTTGGCCAGCGGGCCGACCAGCGCGACTTTGGCGGTTTTCTTCAGCGGCAGGGTTTCGTTCCGGTTCTTCAGCAGCACCAGGCTGCGACGCGCCACTTCACGGGCATCGGCGCGGTGCAGGCGACTTTCGGCGTAGGTGTCGGCCGGATCGTCTTCAGCCTTGCCGATGCGCAGGTACGGGTCCTTGAACAGGCCCATGTCGTATTTGGCGGCGAGGACTTCACGCACCGCGTTGTCGATGTCTTGCTGTTCGATCTCGCCGGACTTGAGCAGCCCCGGCAGCTCTTTGCCGTACAGGGTGTCGTTCATGCTCATGTCGATGCCGGCCTTGATCGCCAGCTTCGCCGCTTCCCGACCGTCGCGGGCCACGCCGTGCTTGATCAGTTCGAAGATCGCGCCGTGGTCGCTGACCGCCAGGCCCTTGAAGCCCCAGTCCTTGCGCAGCAGATCGTTCATCAGCCAGGTGTTGGCGGTGGCCGGGATGCCGTTGATCGAGTTCAACGCCACCATCACGCCGCCGGCGCCAGCGTCGATGGCTGCGCGGTACGGTGGCAGGTAGTCCTGGTACATCTTCACCGGGCTCATGTCGACGGTGTTGTAGTCGCGACCGCCCTCGACCGCGCCGTACAGGGCGAAGTGCTTGACGCTGGCCATGATGCTGTCGGCCGCGCTCGGCGTGTCGCCCTGATAGGCCTTGACCATGACTTTGGCGATGCGCGAGGTCAGGTAGGTGTCTTCACCGAAACCTTCGGAGCTGCGGCCCCAGCGCGGGTCGCGGGAGATATCGACCATCGGCGCGAAGGTGATGTCGAGGCTGTCGGCGGCGGCTTCCTTGGCGGCAACGCGCCCGGACTGGCCGATGGCGTCCATGTCCCAGCTCGACGCCAGGGCCAGTGGAATCGGGAAAATCGTACGGTGACCGTGGATCACGTCGTACGCGAAAAACATCGGGATCTTCAGGCGGCTGCGCATGGCAGCATCCTGCATCGGACGGTTTTCCGGGCGGGTGATCGAGTTGAAGGTGCCGCCGATGTTGCCGGCGGCGATCTCTTTGCGGATCAGCTCGCGGGGCATTTCCGGGCCGATGCTGATCAGGCGCAACTGGCCGATTTTCTCGTCGAGGGTCATCTGTTTCATCAGATTACTGATGAACGCATCCTTGTTTTCCAGGGGGACCGGGGTCGTGGCGGCCAGTACTTGATGACTGGCCAGGCTGACGAACAGGCCCAGCAAACACAGCTTCTTCATGAATAGTTTTCTCAAGGGCCTAAACGGCGTTACAACACCGGCCAGCCAAAATGTAGGGAGCGACTATTGTTGTTCGGGTGCTGATTCAGAAAACGACAGCCGAATGTACGTCGAACGTTTCGGCGACGTGATCGCGCAGGGCCTCTTTTTAGCCCATCGGCCCGCCGCAATCCAGTGGCGGGGGCGATTATGCCCCAACCGTCGGCTGAGAATGTTTCGCGATTCATTATTCATGAAATGTGCAAGGGAGCACCCGTCCGATGAATGTCAGTCCTGTCTACCGCTCGCGTTTGCAGGTCGCCACCCTGCTGGTGCTGGCCACGTTGTTGACCGCCTGCGGCATCAACAACATCCCCACCCTCGACGAACAGGCCAAGGCTGCCTGGGGCCAGGTGCAGAACCAGTACCAGCGCCGCGCCGACCTGATCCCCAATCTGGTGGAAACCGTGAAGGGCTATGCCAAACACGAGGAAGCAACCCTGACCGCCGTGATCGAGGCCCGGGCCAAGGCGACGTCGATCCAGGTCGATGCCAGCACTCTCGACAACCCGGAAAAGCTCAAGCAGTTCCAGCAGGCCCAGGATCAGCTGACCGGTGCCTTGAGCCGGTTGATGGTGGTGTCCGAACGCTATCCGGACCTGAAAGCCAACCAGAACTTCCTCGCCCTGCAATCGCAACTCGAGGGCACGGAAAACCGCATCGCCGTGGCGCGTCGGGATTTCATTCTGGCGGTGCAGAAGTACAACACCGAGATCCGCACCTTTCCCGGTCGTCTGTGGCACAGCGTGATGTACAGCAATTTGCCGATCCGCGAGACCTTCGAAGCCACCAGCCCCGGCGCGGACAAGGCCCCGGAAGTGAAGTTCTGAGCCGGGGATGCCCATGCGTGTGTTGAAGATGGGCCTGGTGCTGATGCTGTGGCTGTTTGCCGTCAGCGCCCGGGCCGAGTTGACCTTTCCGGCGCTGACCGGGCGGGTGGTGGACGATGCGCAGATGATCGAGCCGTCGGTGCGCACGCAACTGAGCCAGCAATTGCAGGCCCACGAGCAGGCGACCGGCGAACAGTTGGTGGTGGTGACGTTGCCGAATCTGCAAGGCGCGACCATCGAGGACTATGGCGTCGAACTCGGCCGGCATTGGGGCATCGGCCAGAAGGACAAGAACAACGGCGCCCTGTTGATCGTCGCCCGGGACGAGCGCAAATTGCGCATCGAAGTCGGCTACGGGCTGGAGGACCGGCTGACCGACGCGCAGAGCTCGGTGATCATTCATCAGGTGATCACGCCGTCGTTCAAGGCCGGCAATTTCAGCAAGGGCATCAGCGACGGTGTCGCGGCGATGCTGGTAGTGCTGGGCGGAAATCCGTTGGACGAGCCGTCCACGGTGTATGAATCGGCCGGCGATCCTGCGGACGACTTCGTCTCGCGGCATCCGGCGTTGTTCGTATTTCTGGTGATGTTGTTCATCTTGACTGTTTTTGTCTGCCAGATGCTCGGTATCCTTCCCGCCGGCCGATTCATACACCGTGGACGGCTCGTCCAACGGATTTCCGCCCAGCACTACCAGCATCGCCGCGACACCGTCGCTGATGCCCTTGCTGAAATTGCCGGCCT
>NZ_BQID01000031.1 GCF_021602345.1 Pseudomonas pharyngis | reverse complement strand
GAACCGGAACAGCCGGTGGAAGACGAGGACGCGGTCAAGCCGCCGCCCAAACCGGTGGAGAAACCCAAGCCGATCGAAAAACCGAAACCGGTCGAGAAACCTAAACCGGTGAAAAAGGCCGAGCCGCCGAAAGCGCCGCCCGCCCCTGCGCAACCGGCTGCGCCTGCCGCCCCGGCCACCCCGAGCGCGCCTCCGGCACCTGCTGCGGCGCCGGGGCCGGTGAAAGAGTCGGCGGCGATTTCCGGCCTCGCCAGCCTCGGCAACCCGCCGCCGGAATACCCGTCGCTGGCCCTGCGGCGCAACTGGGAAGGCAGCGTGGTGCTGCGGATTCAGGTGCTGGCCAACGGTCGCGCCGGTTCGGTGACGGTGACCAAGTCCAGCGGCAAGCCGCAACTGGATGACGCGGCGGTCGCGGCGGTGAAGGCCTGGAAGTTCATCCCGGCCAAGCGCGGCGACACACCGATCGACGGCTTCGCCACCCAGACCATCGATTTCAAATTGCCGCAATGACGGCACAACAACCGAACTCACAACCGATTAACGCAAGCGAGGTGTAGCCATGAACGATTCTCTGTCTTCGATGATTGTCCCCGGCGTGCTCTGGGGGCTGGTGCTGTTTTCCGTGGTCAGTTGGGCGATCCTGCTGGTCAAGTCGGCGCAATACCTGCGCCAGAAAACCCAGAACAAGCAGTTCAGCAAAGCCTTCTGGGGCGCGCCGGACCTGCTCACCGCTGCCGAACACGCCAGCCAGTATCCGGGCTCGCTGGCGCGGATCGCCAGCAGCGGTTTCGAAGCCTTGCTGGTGGAAGAATCCCCTCGCACCACCCAACAACTGGCGCACACCATCAACCGTGCCGACCGACTGGAACGCAACCTGCGCCAGCAGATCCAGAAGGAACGCCGCTCGCTGGAAAACGGCCAGGCGATCCTCGCCAGTATCGGCAGCACCGCGCCGTTCATTGGTCTGTTCGGCACCGTGTGGGGAATCATGGAAGCCCTGCAAAGCATCGGCGCCAGCGGTTCGGCCAGCCTGGAAACCGTGGCCGGGCCGATCGGCCACGCGCTGATCGCCACCGGTGTGGGGATTGCCGTCGCGGTACCGGCGGTGCTGATTTACAACTTCTTCCTGCGACGCCTGAAACTGGCCTCGGCGGACATGGATGACTTCGCCCACGACTTCGACGCCCTCGCCTCGCGCAGCGCTTTCTCCATCAGCCGCCAGGCCATCGCCAAATCCACGGCCGCCGTGCGGGAGGCCAGCTGATGTCCTTTTCCACTCAAGACAGCGATGAAGTGCTCAGCGAAATGAACGTCACGCCGCTGGTGGACGTGATGCTCGTGCTGCTGGTGGTGTTCATCGTCACCGCGCCGCTGATGACCAACGCGATCAAGGTCAACCTGCCAAAAACCGACGCCGTCGCCCCCGCCGAAAAGAAAGACCCGGTGGTGGTCAGCGTCGATCAGGACGGCAAGTTCTTTCTGGCCAAGACCGAGCTGGCGCCGGAATCACTGGAGGCCAGCCTCAAGGAGGTCAAGGCCAAGGATGCCGAAGTACGCGTGCAGCTGCAGGCCGACTCCGCCGTGAATTACGGCCAGGTCGCCAAAGCCATGGCGTCCATCGAGCGCTCGGGCATCACCAAAATATCGGTGATGACCACCCGCTGACGGCGGTGCCGGGCGCGCAGTGAGGGACGCGCCCGGCACCGCTCGTTGAATCCCGTCGCAATCGGCCGACCGAAAAAACGCAGCGCGTCTTCGGAGGGGATCGGCTTGCTTGAAGAAAGTGGTTTTCGCGGCGCGGCACCACCGTGCTCCGTGCAAAGAGGGCTCACAAGGCCATTTCGATAAACGTCTAACAAAGTCGGAAACAACCATGCTGATGAACACTCCACGCTTCACGCTCAAACCCTTGGTGGCGACGATTTCCCGCCACCGTTTCGTTCCGTTGTACCTGGTGGCCATGGGGATGGGCGCCGGGGTTCAGGCTGCCGAGGACGACAACAGCGTCCCGGCCGCCGCGGCGGTGGTCGCGCCGACCACGCAACTGCAACGGGTCGAAGTGACCGGTTCGGCGATCCGTCGGGTCGACGCGGAAACGGCGGTGCCGATCACCGTGCTCAAGGCCGATGAACTGCGCAAACAGGGCGTGACCACCACCGCCGAACTGGTGCAGCGCATCACCGGCAGCCAGTCGATCAACAACAGCGCAGGCTCGGTCGGCGCGGCCACCGGCGGCGCCTCGTTCGCCGACATGCGCGGCATCGGCGCGAACAAGACGCTGGTGCTGCTCAACGGTCGCCGACTGGCCAACAACGCCCTGTCGGGCACCAACTCGGCCGGCGGCGCGGTAGATCTGAACATGATCCCGTTTGCCGCGATCGAGCGCGTGGAAGTGCTGCGCGACGGCGCCTCGGCCCTGTACGGCACCGACGCCATCGGCGGCGTGATCAACTTCATCACCAAGAAATCCATGACCGACGGCCAGCTCACCCTCGGCGGCGAAACCCCGACCCACAGCGGCGGCGGTGCGACCAAGGACATGAGCGCAAGCTGGGGCTACGGCGACCTGGAGCAGGACCGCTTCAACGTGCTCGGCGTGTTCAACTACAACAAGCAGCAGAACCTCGACGCCAACGATCGCTCCTTCGCCCGTGACTACGTGCCCGGCCGAGGTCTGGACCAGACCTCCGGCACCGCGTTCCCCGGCAACTACAGCCAGAACGGCAATGCCACCAACCCGCTGGCCAACAGCAATTGCAACGGCCCCAACCTGGTGGCCCGCGACGGCCTCTGCCGCTTCAGCACCCGGGAATTCATCGACCTGGTGCCGCAGACCGAGAAGACGTCGTTCTTCGGCAAGACCACCGGCAAACTGGCCGACGACCACAACGTCAACCTCGAATACTTCTGGTCGCGCAACAACAACGCCACCGCTATTGGCCCAGCGCCATTAACCGGCCTGAGCCTGGATTCGTCCTCGCCCTACTACCCCGGCAACGGCATCACCCCGGCGCCCACCGATTTTGCCCTCGACCCGACGCAACCGGTGGACGTGAACTGGCGCGAAACAGCCGCCGGCCCGCGTGAATCGAAAGACCAGAACACCAGCCAGCGCTTTTTGCTGAGCTTCGACGGTCTGGTTGGCGGCTGGGACTACAACGTCGGCGCCTCGTACAACCAGAACAAGATCGTCTCCAGCGTCACCAGCGGCTACGTCAGCGATCAGGCGATGATCGACGGTCTGGCCAGCGGTCTGCTCAACCCGTTCGGCCCGCAGAGCAGCGCCGGTCAGCAGTACATCGATCAGGCCGCGTACCACGGCGCCTATTCCACGGCGGTCGGTCGGGTCGCCGGTTTCGACGGGCGGATCAGCCGCGAAATCGGTGACTGGTTTGGTGCCGGTCCGTCCGGCCTGGCCCTGGGCGGCGAGTACCGCAAAGAGAAATTCCACCAGGACTTCGAAGCCTTTGCCGGCGACATCCAGAGCCTGGGCATCGACCCGGCCGGCAGCGTCGAAGGCGACCGCAGCGTGAAAGCCGCCTACGCGGAAATCAACGTACCGGTGCTCGACAGCCTGGAATTGTCCGCCGCCGTGCGTCACGACAAATACAGCGACTTCGGCAGCACTACCAACCCGAAATACTCGTTCCGTTATCAGCCGCTCAAGGAGCTGGTGGTGCGCGGCGCCTACAGTGAAGGCTTCCGCGCGCCGTCGCTGTATGAGCTGTATTCGCCGCGCAGCATCACCTACACCCAGGGCTACTACAACGACCCGGTACTGTGTACCGGCGGCGTGGTGCAACCGGGCGGCAACGGCGGGCGCGATTGCGGTCAGCAGTTCCTCAACCAGATCGGCGGCAACGAAGACCTGGCCCCGGAGAAAGCGCGCAACGTGACGCTGGGCTTTGTCTATCAGCCGGTCAGCAACCTGTCCGTGGGCCTGGATTTCTGGTGGATTCACATCTCCAACCAGATCCAGCCGTTTCCGGAATCCACCGTCTTCGATCAGGCCGGCAGCTACCCTGACCGCTTCGTGCGCAACGCCGACGGCACGCTCAACTACATCGTCACCGGCAACGCCAACCTGGGCATCGTTGAAACCAACGGCGTCGATGTATCGCTGGACTATCGCTTCCCGAACACGCCGTACGGTCAATTCGGTCTGGGCCTGCAAGGCACCTATGTCGACGAGTACGACTTCCAGAGCACCATCAAGGGCCCGTTCACCGACAAGGTCGGCGACTTCCGGGGTGATGGTGTGATCGCCCGCTGGAAACACAACCTGACCGGTTCCTGGACCTTCGGCGCGGCCCGTGCGGCACTGACCAACCGCTTCACTACCGGCTACAACGACTACGACCGCGAGACCAACGCGCGGGTCGCGTCGTATTCGGTGTGGGACCTGTCGGCCGGCTACACCTTCGACAAGGTGCTGGACGTCGATGCCGGGGTGAAGAACCTGTTCGACCGCGATCCGCCGTTCTCCAACCAGGCCTACAACTTCCAGA
The DNA here is from genome assembly GCF_021602345.1 of Pseudomonas pharyngis. Classification (GTDB taxonomy): domain Bacteria; phylum Pseudomonadota; class Gammaproteobacteria; order Pseudomonadales; family Pseudomonadaceae; genus Aquipseudomonas; species Aquipseudomonas pharyngis. The sequence goes on along the minus strand of NZ_BQID01000031.1, from coordinate 19,861 downwards.
GCGGTTATGACCCGCGCTACACCGATCCGCTGGGCCGCACGCTGTTTGCGCGCATGACGTACCACTTCTAACCGGAAACAGAACACATCTCACCTTGTGGGAGCGAGCCTGCTCGCGAATGCGGTGTGTCAGCGAAGGATGTGTTGACTGACAAGACGCCATCGCGAGCAGGCTCGCTCCCACAGGGAGTCCGTTTCCATTCAGGATTTTGGGGATTTACTTCATGACATTCATGCGCAACATGGCCGGCCTGCTGCTCGGCAGCGCGCTGCTGTGCAACGCGGCATCTGCGCTGGCCGGCGGCAGCTACGCGATGACGGTGTACGGCGAGGCGCCGAAATACCCCGCCGGTTTCCAGCACTTTGATTTCGTCAATCCCGACGCCCCGAAGGGCGGCTCGCTCAGCCGCGCTTCGATGGAGATCGGTCAGTACAACTACATCACCCCGTACGCCGATCAGGGCATTTCCGTGGTGCAGGTCAACGACTGGGTGTATTCGCCGCTGGCGTTCCGCTCGCTGGACGAGCCCTACACCGTCTACGGTCTGGTGGCGCAAACCATGGAGCGCGATCCCGACGGTCTGTGGGTGCGCTTCAACCTGAACCCCAAGGCGCGTTTCGCCGACGGCACGCCAATCACCGCCGAGGATGTGCGCTACACCTTCGAACTGTTGATGACCAAGGGCAGCCTGAGTTATCGCCAGCAATACGCCGATGTGCAGGATGTGCTGATCGAAGCTCCGCGACAGATTCGCTTCACCTTCAAGAACAACCTCAACCGCACCCTGGCGCTGGATCTGGCGTCGCTGCGGCCGGTGCCCGAGGACTGGTGGAAAACCCGCGACTTCGCCAACGGCGGCGGTTTCGAACCACCATTGGGCAGCGGCCCGTATCGGGTGAGCAAGGTCGATGCGGGACGCAGCATCAGTTTCCAGCGTGACCCGCAGTGGTGGGGCAAAGACCTGCCGGTCAGTCGCGGGATGTACAACTTCGACAGCCTGACCGTGAATTTCTACGGCGACACCGACGTCGCCCGGCAACTGCTGCAGGCCGGCGCGTTTGACTACAACCGCGAGTTTTCCTCGTCCGGCTACGTGGTCGGCTACGACAGCCCGGCCCTACGTGACGGTCGCCTGCAACAGGCGATTCTCGCCCCGGACAAACCGACCAGCGCCCAGGGTTTCGTGTTCAATCTGCAGAACCCGCTGTTCAAGGATCGCCGCGTGCGTCAGGCGCTGAGCCTGCTGTGGGATTTCGAGTGGACCAACAAGCAGATGATGCGCGGCTTCTACGTGCGCCAGAACAGCTACTGGCCGAAGAGTGAAATGGCCGCTACCGCACTGCCCGACGCCGAAGAACTGGCGATCCTCGAACCGTTGCGCGGACAGATTCCGGACGAGGTTTTCAGCCGCGTCTATCAGGCGCCGAAGACCGATGGCAGCGGCTACATCCGCGATAAGCAATTGCAGGCACTGAAGCTGTTGGCCGAGGCCGGATGGACACCGAAAAACAATCGGCTGGTGAACGCCGCCGGCGAACCCTTCGAATTCACCTTCCTCGACGGCCAGGGCGGCTTCGACCGCATGCTGCTGCCGTACAAACGCACCCTGGCGCAGATCGGCATCACCCTGAATCTGCGGCGCATCGATTCGGCGCAGTACATCAACCGACTCAACGCTCGAGACTACGACATGATCGTCACCAGTTTCCCGCGCAGCGGCGATCCGATCGTCTCGCCGGGCCGCGAGTTGTACAGCCTGTACGCCTCGCAGAGCGCGACTCAGGTCGGCAGCTCCAATTCGATGGTGCTGGCGGACCCTGCGGTGGACCGGCTGATCGACGGCCTGGTCCAGGCCAATACCCGCGACGCCATGGTGCGTTACGCCCGCGCCCTCGACCGGGTGCTGCAATGGGGTGACTACATGATTCCCAACTACTACTCCAAAGGCACGCCGACGGTGTTTCAGAACCGCTTCGGCAGGCCGGCGGTGCAGCCGATCTACAGCGAAGGCCTCGATACCTGGTGGGAGGTCTCGGCCAAGCCGCTGACCAACCAGCAGATGAGTGCCCTGCGCCAGCTCGCGGGGGGCCAATGACATGTGGCGTTATCTGAGTCGACGTCTGTTGCTGATCATCCCGACGCTGCTGTGCATTCTGGTGGTCAACTTCGTCATCGTGCAGGCCGCGCCCGGCGGCCCGGTGGAACAGGCCATCGCCCGCCTGCAAGGCTTCGGCGGACACAGCATGGGCGGCGCCAGCGAGGTCACCGCCATCGGCGGTGCCGGGCGCAGCAGCCGTGGCCTGGACCCGGCGCTGATCGAAGAGATCAAGCACCACTACGGTTTCGACCGACCGATGCACGAACGCCTGTGGTTGATGCTCAAGAATTACGCGCAACTGGACCTGGGCAGCAGTTTCTTTCGCGGTGCGAAGGTGACCGATCTGATCGTGCAGAAACTGCCGGTGTCGCTGTCACTCGGCCTGTGGGCGACCTTGATCACCTACCTGATTTCGATCCCGCTGGGCATTCGCAAGGCAATCAAAAACGGCAGCGCTTTCGATGTCTGGAGCAGCACGGCGATCATCGTCGGTTACGCGATGCCGGCGTTTCTGTTCGCGATCCTGTTGATCGTGGTGTTCGCCGGGGGCAGCTACGTCAACTGGTTTCCGGTGCAGGGGCTGGTCTCGGACAACTTCGCCAGCCTGAGCCTGTGGGGCAAGGTCGGCGACTACCTCTGGCACCTGGTGTTGCCGGTGACGGCGCTGGTGATCGGCGGTTTTGCGACGCTGACGATCCTGACCAAAAACAGCTTCCTCAACGAGATCAGCCGCCAGTACGTGATCACCGCGCGCGCCAAGGGCCTGACCGAAAGGCGCGTGCTCTACGGCCATGTGTTTCGCAACGCGATGCTGCTGGTGGTGGCCGGTGTGCCGTCGGCGTTGATCGAGGTGTTTTTCGCCGGCTCGCTGCTGATCGAAACCATCTTCAACCTCGACGGCCTCGGGCGCATGAGCTACGAAGCGGCGGTTTCACGGGACTACCCGGTGGTGTTCGGCACGCTGTTTCTGTTCACCCTGTTCGGCCTGTTGATCAAGCTGATCGGCGACCTCTGCTACACCCTGCTCGACCCGCGCATCGACTTCTCGGCGAGGACTGCCTGATGTTCACACTCTCCCCTCTGGGCCGGCGGCGCATCGCCCAATTCAAGGCCAACCGGCGCGGGCGCTGGTCGCTGTGGCTGTTCATCGGGCTGTGCCTGATCTGCCTCGGCGGCGAACTGATCGCCAACGACAAGCCGCTGGTGATCCGCTACCACCACGCCTTCTACTTCCCGATCCTCAGCGATTATCTGGAAACTGATTTCGGCGGCGAGCTGCCGTTCCAACCGGATTACGCCAGCAATTACGTGCACAAACTGATCGAGGATCAGGGCGGCTGGATGCTGTTCCCGCCGATCCCGTTCAGCTACGACACGGTCAATTACGACCTCACGGAACCGGCGCCGAGCCCGCCGTCCTCAAGCAACTGGCTGGGCACCGACGATCAGGCCAGGGACGTGTTGGCGCGGGTGATTTTCGGCACGCGGATTTCGATTCTGTTTGCGCTGATTCTCACCGCGGTCAGTGCGCTGGTCGGCATCGTCGCCGGAGCGTTGCAGGGTTATTACGGCGGCTGGGTCGACTTGCTCGGGCAACGGGTGCTGGAGATCTGGTCGGGATTGCCGGTGCTGTACCTGCTGATCATCTTGTCGGGGTTCGTCTCGCCGAGCTTCTGGTGGCTGCTGGGGATCATGGCGCTGTTTTCCTGGCTGGCACTGGTGGACGTGGTGCGCGCCGAGTTCCTGCGCGGGCGCAGCCTGGAATACGTCAAGGCCGCGCGGGCCCTGGGCCTGACGGACAGCGAACTGATGCGCCGGCACATTCTGCCCAACGCCATGACCTCCACCCTCACCTACCTGCCGTTCATTCTGACCGGCGCCATCGCCACCCTCACCGCGCTGGATTTTCTCGGCTTCGGCATGCCCGCCGGCACCGCGTCGCTGGGGGAACTGATCGGCCAGGCCAAGCGCAATCTGCAAGCGCCGTGGCTAGGGCTGACGGCGTTTTTTGCCCTGGCGCTGATTCTGTCCTTGCTGGTGTTCATCGGCGAAGCCTGCCGTGACGCGTTCGATCCGCGATCCTGATCCCCGGAGCTGAAATGACCGACAACCTGATTGAAATTCGCGACCTGCGTGTCGCCTTCGCCGGGCACGAAGTGGTGCACGGCGTGAACCTCGACATCCGCCGTGGCGAGTGCCTGGCACTGGTCGGTGAATCCGGTTCGGGCAAGTCGGTGACGGCGCACTCGATCCTGCGTTTGCTGCCGGCCAAAACCGTCAGCAGCACAGGCAGCATCCGCTACAACGGCGTGGACTTGCTGCACGCCAGCGAACAGCAGATGCGCAGCTTGCGCGGCAACCGCATCGCGATGATTTTCCAGGAGCCGATGACCTCGCTGAACCCGTTGCACACGGTGGAAAAACAGATCAGCGAAGTGCTGGAAATCCACAAGGGACTCAAGGGCCGCGCCGCGCGCCAGCGCACGCTGGAGCTGCTGGAACTGGTCGGCATTCGCCAGCCGTTGCAGCGTTTGAAGGCCTATCCGCACCAGCTATCGGGCGGCCAGCGGCAACGGGTGATGATCGCCATGGCGCTGGCCAACGAGCCGCAATTGCTGATCGCTGACGAACCGACCACCGCGCTGGACGTGACCGTGCAGCAGAAGATTCTCGAGCTGCTGATCGAGTTGCAGCAACGCCTCGGGATGTCGCTGCTGCTGATCAGTCACGACCTCAATCTGGTGCGGCGCATCGCCCAACGGGTGTGCGTGATGCGCCACGGGGAAATCGTCGAACAGGCCGATTGCGAAACGCTGTTCCGCGCCCCGCAGCATCCTTACAGCCGCCTGCTGATCGAGGCGGAACCGTCGGGCGCACCGGTGCCGAGTCGCTACGATCACAACCTGCTGGAGGTGGACGATCTGAAAGTCTGGTTCCCGCTGCCCAAGGCGTTGTTCAGCCGCACCCAGCAATACATAAAGGCTGTGGACGGCGTGAGTTTCCGTCTGCAACGGGGCAAGACCCTGGGGATTGTCGGCGAGTCCGGCTCGGGCAAGTCGACGCTGGGCCAGGCGATTCTGCGACTGGTGGAATCCGAGGGCGATATTCGCTTCGGTAACAAGCATTTGAGCCTGCTCAATCAGCGCTTGATGCGCCCGTTGCGCCGGCAGATTCAGGTGGTGTTCCAGGACCCGTTCGGCAGCCTCAGCCCACGGATGTCGGTGCAGCAGATCATCGCCGAAGGCCTGCTGACCCACGGCATCGGCACGGCTGAGGAACGTGAGGCAGCGGTGATCCGCGTGCTGGAGGAAGTCGGCCTCGACCCGCAGAGCCGCCATCGCTATCCCCACGAATTTTCCGGCGGCCAGCGCCAGCGCATTTCCATCGCCCGGGCGCTGGTACTGGAACCGGCGCTGATTCTGCTCGACGAACCGACTTCGGCACTGGATCGCACGGTGCAGAAACAGGTGGTGGAGTTGTTGCGGCAATTGCAGATCCGCCATGGGCTGACATACCTGTTCATCAGCCATGACCTGGCGGTGGTGCATGCGCTGGCGCACGACTTGATGGTGATCAAGGACGGCAAAGTGGTGGAACAGGGAGCCTCGCGCCAGATTTTTGCGGCGCCGCAGCATGCCTATACCCAGGAACTGCTGAAAGCCTCCGGCCTGGCCTTGGCAAAAACCGGGGGTGAGTTGGTTACAGCCATCTGACCTTCAGTGCTTTCAGATTTATTTTCCGGCCACTGCATCCAAACCGCTCCGTCACGGGTAGTCCCTGTAACAGCCCTCTTTCGGCTGTCAGCGGTTTACCCTTTTTCGGAGAAACACTGATGAACATCACTCAACTGATTGGCCTCACCGGTTTGCTCGCCGTCGCTTCGACAAGCTTTGCCCAAAGCAGTTATCCCGACGCGATCAAAGTGCCGGACGGCCACAAGATCGCGATGGAAACCACCGGGGTCGGCGAGATCACCTACGAATGCCGGGACAAGGCCAATGTCGCCGGCCAGACCGAGTGGGTGTTCGTCGGCCCGAAAGCGGTGCTCAACGATCGCAGCGGCAAACAGGTTGGCACCTACTTCGGCCCGCCCGCCACCTGGCAGGCGCAGGACGGTTCGAAAGTCACCGGCACACAGCTGGCCGTTGCGCCGTCGAGCCCGGGCAACCTGCCCTATCAACTGGTCAAGGCCAACCCCGCCGAAGGCAAAGGCGCCATGAGCGGCGTGAGCTACATCCAGCGCGTGGCGCTCAAGGGCGGCGTGGCGCCGGGTAGCGAATGCACGGCGGCGAACAAGGGTAAACAGGAAGTGGTGAAGTACCAGGCCGACTACATTTTCTGGGCGGCGAACTGAGCCTGACTGGACGTTTGGCCGATGCTTGCTAGATTGCAGGACATGCCCTTGTCCGAATCCGCGTTCGACTACGAAGCCCGCCTCGCCGCCTGTGCCCGCGGCGAGCGCGGGGCCCTGCGCGAACTGTATGTGCAGGAAAGCCCGCGGCTGCTCGGTGTCGCCCGGCGTCTGGTGCGTGATACGGCGCTGGCCGAAGACATCGTTCACGATGCATTCATCAAGATCTGGGCCGGCGCGGCGGGTTTCGATCCGGCGCGCGGTTCGGCCCGGGGCTGGATGTTCAGCGTGACCCGGCATCTGGCGCTGAATGTGCTGCGCAATCACCATCAGGAAACCCCGCTCAATGACAGCAACGAATCTCTGGCGAGTGATGACGGCTTCGATGCGCTGGCGCAATCGACCCGCATCCATCGCTGCCTGCATCAACTGGAACCGCAACGCCGCCGCTGCATCCTTCACGCCTACGTCGACGGTTACAGCCACGCGCAGATCGCCCAACGCCTCGACACGCCGCTGGGCACCGTCAAAGCCTGGATCAAACGCAGCCTCAATGCGTTGCGGGAGTGCATGGGATGACCACCGAATCGGCGCAGGAACGCGATGAACTGGCCAGCGAATACGTGCTTGGCACGCTCTCGGCCGAAGAACGCGCCGAAGTGCAGCGGCGCTTGCCCAACGAACCCGAACTACAAGCCGCCGTGGATGCCTGGGAGCGGCGGCTGCTGGAGCTGACCGACCTCGCCCCGGCGCATCAACCTTCGTCGCAGCTGTGGCAACGCATTGAGCGCAGTGTCGGGCAACTCACCCACAAGAGGGCGCCAGAGATTTCCTGGTGGAACCGTCTGTCGCTGTGGCGCGGCTTGAGCGCTGCCGGGCTGGCCGCGACTTTGTTGCTGGGTTCGATCCTCCTGACCCAGACCACACCGAAACCGAGCTTTCTGGTGGTGCTGGTCGCCCCGCAGGACAAGGCACCGGGCTGGGTGATCCAGGCCAGCAGTCCACGGGAGATTCAATTGATTCCGCTGGGCGTGGTCGAGGTGCCGGCCGACAAGGCGCTGGAGTTCTGGACCAAGGCCGACGGCTGGCAGGGTCCGGTGTCGCTGGGGCTGGTCAAACCGGGGCAAGCGCTGTCGATCCCGCTGGACAAGCTGCCGCCGCTGCAACCCAACCAGTTGTTCGAGCTGACGCTGGAAGGCGCCAACGGTTCGCCGATCGGCAAACCCACCGGGCCGATCCAGGCGATTGGCCGCGCGGTGAAGGTGCTGTGACAAACCATCATTGGCGTCGATGTTCACCATCACGTCAATGAAGTTCTCTTAAAAATTCCCGGGCGTAACATCCGCTCCATACCAAACAAACAACACCCCCGGAGCACACGACCATGAAACGCCAAGTCATCCTCAGCATTGCCCTTTCGGTTCTGGCCTTCAACGCATTTGCCGCCAAACCGGCCCACACCATGATCGCCGAAGGCGGCTCGGATCGTCTGATCGAACAGCGCGTCGCTGAAGGTGGTTCGGATCGTCTGATTGAACGCCGCGTTGCCGAAGGTGGTTCGGATCGTCTGATTGAACGCCGCGTCGCCGAAGGTGGTTCGGATCGTCTGATTGAACGTCGAGTTGCCGAAGGTGGTTCGGATCGTCTGATTGAACGTCGCGTTGCCGAAGGTGGCTCGGATCGTCTGATTGAACGTCGCGTTGCCGAAGGTGGCTCGGATCGTCTGATTGAACGTCGCGTTGCCTGAATGAATGGCTTGACCGCAACAACCCAGAAAAAACCCGGCTCCCGTCAGCCGGGTTTTTTTATTCCCTTTTGATCGTCCTCAGCCCTTGGCCATGCAGCGCCGATAGCGCTCGTCGACCCGTTTGGCAAACCACGCCGTGGTCAGTTTGCGGGTGATCTTCGGGCTCTGCAGCACGATGCCCGGCAACACCGCACGGGGCAATGTCTTGCCTTCCGCACGCTCCGCCAGCTCAAAGACCCGTTGATACAGTTTGGTCTCCTCGAAAGCCAGGCTATCGCCCTTCTCCAGTTGATCGCGGATCACCGGATTGCGCATGCCCAGTGATTTGCCGAGGGCGCGCACCGCCAGTTCAGTGCTGCCCGGCATGATCGCACCCGGGCGGATCAGGTCGCCATCCAGCGCCAGCGGAATCCCCGACGCCCGGCTGACCGCGTTCTGAAACGCCGCGTTGCGACTGGCGTACCAGCCGGCGTTGAAATCGGCGAAGCGGTACAGCGGTTCGCGATAACTCACCGGATAACCGAGCAAATGGGCGATGCCGAAGTACATGCCGCCCCGACGGCTGAACACCTCGCGACGAATGGTCCCGTCCACCGGGTACGGATAGTCCTTGGCGTGCTGCTCGGCGAATTCGATGCTGACCTGCATCGGCCCGCCGGTGTGCACCGGGTTGAAACCGCTGAACAGCGTACGACCCATCGGCACCGAGCCGATGAAGTCGTCGAAGATCGCGCTCAATTCCTTTTCGCTGCGGGCGGCGCTCAGGCGTTCGCTGTAGGTCTTGCCGTTCGGCGAGCGCACCTGCAAGGCGCCGCTGACCAACAGGCTCGGGATATGCACCTTGGCGGCGCGGCGGTCGATTTCGTCACGGGCGATCTTGCCCAGGCCAGGCACCGGCGGATCGACCTGGAAAGTGGATTCCTGCTCGGTGACGGCCAGCACCGAACACAGATTCTGCGTGGTCGGGCTGATGCCCTGAGCGGCGAAAGCAGCGTAGATGTCGGTGGCCCAGCCCTGGCGGTCGACGGTTTTTGCCGGCAGCAGGCGCACGATCTGCGCCTTGACCTCGGCGGGCGGGCGCGGCGCCGGTTCTTCGCTGCGTTGACCGGCGCAACCGGCCAGTACCAGCAGCGCGGCGAGGCTGACGATTAATCGAGGGGTGTGCATAACGCTTCATCCAGTCCTTTGAGCCGGGTTAACCCTACGCTCAATCGCAGGGTGCAGGATAGGACTGCGGGCCGGCGGCGCTGTTCCATCGCCCCGTCTGGCAGGCCGACTGGCCGCCCTCGCCGTCTGATCCATACTTGCTGCTGCAGTGGCAAGTCTCGGATCAGGACACGCGAGGAGGACAGACCATGAACCGCAGTGATGTTCTGATCATCGGCGCAGGCCCCACCGGACTGGTGCTGGCCCTGTGGCTGAGCAAACTGGGCGTGCGCGTGCGCATCATCGACAAGACCTCTGCCCCCGGCACCACTTCGCGGGCGCTGGCGGTGCAGGCGCGCACCCTTGAGCTGTACCGGCAACTGGACCTGGCCGATACGGTGGTGCGCAGCGGTCATCGGGTGGCCGCGGCGAATTTCTGGGTCAAGGGCAAACCCGTGGCACAGCTGCCGTTGAACCGGATCGGCGAAGGCCTGACGCCCTATGCCTTTCTGGAAATGTACCCGCAGGACGAACACGAGCGGCTGTTGATCGACCGCCTGGAAGACTACGACGTGACCGTCGAGCGCAACACGACGCTGGAGAGTTTCACGGAAAACGGTGACGGCCTCACCGCACATTTGCGCCTGCCGGATGGCGAGCAGGAAATCTGCCAGGCCTGCTATCTGGCCGGGTGTGATGGCGCCCGTTCGGTCGTGCGCAAAACCCTCGACACCGGTTTTCCCGGCGGCACCTATCAGCAGATTTTCTATGTCGCCGATGTGCGGGCCAGCGGCCCGGCGCTCAATGGCGAGTTGCATCTGGACCTGGATGAAGCGGATTTTCTGGCGGTGTTCCCGCTGGCCGGCGAAGGTCGTGCGCGGTTGATTGGCACCGTGCGCGACGAGCGTGCGGATCGCGCAGAAACCCTCGAGTTTTCCGACGTCAGCAACCGCGCCATCGAACACCTGAACGTGCACATCGAGGACGTCAACTGGTTCTCCACCTACCGTGTGCATCACCGGGTGGCGGATCACTTTCGCCAGGGCCGGGCGTTTCTGCTCGGCGACGCGGCGCATGTGCACAGCCCGGCCGGCGGTCAGGGCATGAACACCGGAATCGGCGATGCAATCAACCTGGCGTGGAAACTCGCGGCAGTGCTCGGCGGCGCTGCCACGCCCGGGCTGCTCGACAGCTACGAAACCGAACGCATCGCCTTCGCCCGGCGACTGGTGTCGACCACCGACAAGGTCTTCAGCTTCGTCACCGCCGAGGGCCGTATGGCCGATCTGTTGCGCACACGACTGGCGCCGTTCCTGATTCCGAAAATGGCCTCATTCGAGAGCAGCCGCGAATTCCTGTTTCGCACGGTGTCGCAGATCACCCTCAACTATCGGGGCATGGCGTGGAGCGAAGGCGTGGCCGGGCACGTCCACGGCGGCGACCGCTTGCCGTGGGCCCATGATGGCGAGGGGGACAATTTCGAGCCGTTGCGCCAGCCGTGCTGGCAGGTGCATGTGTACGGCGACACCAGCGACGAGATGATCGCCTGGTGCAATGAACATCACTTGCCGCTGCACGTGTTCGACTGGCGTCCGGCGTTTGAAACGGCGGGCCTGGGGCGCAACGGCTTTTACCTGCTGCGCCCGGATACCTACGTGGCGATTGCCGACAACAGCGCGGATCCGAAGGTGATCGAACGGTACTTTCGTGGTCACGGGATCCGGCCGTTTTTCAATTGCCCCTGACGGATCAGATCCCGGCCAGGGCCAGGTCCATCGCAAAGTAGGTGAAGATCAGATCCGCACCCGCGCGCTTGATCGCGCCGAGGCTTTCGCGCACCACGCGATCTTCGTCGATGGCCCCGGCCTGGGCGCCGAACTTGATCATCGCGTACTCGCCGCTGACCTGATACGCCGCCAGCGGCAGGTTCGAGGCTTCGCGGATGTCGCGGATGATGTCCAGGTACGCGCCGGCCGGTTTGACCATCAGCGCGTCGGCGCCTTCCTGTTCGTCGAGCAACGATTCGCGCAGGGCTTCGCGGCGGTTCATCGGGTTCATCTGATAGCTTTTGCGATCGCCCTTCAGCGCGCTGCCACCGGCCTCGCGGAACGGGCCGTAGAGCGCCGAGGCGAATTTGGTCGAGTAGGCCATGATCGGAATCTGCGTGAAGCCGGCGTCGTCGAGTGCCCGGCGAATCGCCCGCACCTGGCCGTCCATCGCTGCCGATGGCGCGATCACGTCGGCGCCGGCACGGGCTGCTGCAACTGCCTGTTTGCCGAGGTTGATCAGGGTCTGGTCGTTGTCGACTTCATGGTTGTGCATCACGCCGCAGTGGCCGTGGTCGGTGTACTCGCAGAAGCAGGTGTCGGACATCACGATCATTTCCGGCACGGCGTCCTTGGCGATCCGCGACATGCGCGACACCAGGCCGTTTTCGCGCCAGGTGTCGCTGCCGTTGGCGTCCAGGTGATGGGACACGCCGAAGGTCATCACCGACTTGATTCCGGCCCGAGCGTAACGCTCGATTTCGCCGGCCAGTTTGCGCTCGGGAATGCGCATCACGCCGGGCATGCTCTTGATCGGCACAAAATCGTCGATCTCTTCTTCGACGAAGATCGGCAGCACCAGATCGTTGAGGGAAAACTCGGTTTCCTGGAACAGGCTGCGCAGGCTCGCATTGCGGCGCAGACGGCGTGGACGTGCTTCGGGGAACTGACTGGACATGGGGCCTTTCCTGAAAACAGCGGATGAGACGAAAGTCGTAGGGGGCGAAGCTTATGCCTTGCGGGGATCGGGGTACAAACCTGGATCAATCAACAGTGCGTTACCGGGTACGCAACAATCTGCGCACCCGGTTCCCGCCGGGTCAGGAAGGAATGGTCAGGCCGCGCACAACCGCCGGCCGCGCGAGGAAGCGCTCCAGCACCCGGGTGACGTTCGGGAAGTTGTCGATGCCGACCAGATCGCCCGCCTCGTAGAAGCCGATCAGGTTGCGCACCCACGGGAACGTGGCGATGTCGGCGATGGTGTAGCGCTCGCCCATGATCCAGTCGCGCCCTTCCAGGCGGGTGTTCAGGACGCTGAGCAGGCGGCGGCTTTCTTCGACGTAGCGGTCACGGGGACGCTTGTCTTCGTAGTCCTTGCCGGCGAATTTGTTGAAGAAACCGAGCTGGCCGAACATCGGCCCGATCCCGCCCATCTGGAACATCAGCCACTGGAGGGTTTCGTAGCGCAGCGCGCCTTCCTGGGCCAGCAACTGGCCGCTTTTGTCGGCGAGGTAGATCAGGATCGCGCCGGACTCGAACAACGGCAGCGGTTTGTCCTCTGGACCGTGGGGGTCGATGATCGCCGGAATCTTGTTGTTCGGGTTCAGCGACAGGAACTCCGCAGACATCTGGTCATTGGTGTCGAAGCCCACGCGATGCGGCTCGTAGGGCAGGCCGATCTCTTCAAGCATGATCGAGACCTTGACGCCGTTGGGGGTCGGCAGGGAATAGAGCTGAATCCAGTCAGGGTACTGCGCCGGCCATTTCTGGGTGATCGGGAACGCGGACAGATCAGTCATGTGTAGCATCCAGTCACAAAATGAAAGGCCTGAGCATAATCCACGAACAGCGCTCTGGCTCGGGTTCTTTACACCCTCGCCTGCCGGCTTACTTAAATCCGCAACATCCTGTGGTTAACCTTCCCTCCAACCGCACAGCCTCAACGGTAAAGTGCGGCGCACTCAAGCGGATCGAACCAAACGGGCCTCAGGGGGCTCCAAGCAAGCCAGTGATGACAGGGAAAACAGCCGGCGCGCATGCACCGGTGCAGAGGTTTGTCAGCCTTAACCGAACAGACTGAAGACTCCTTATCCCATGACGAACTTGATGAAAGTCGCCAACCGCTTCAAACATCGCGCGTATGTGGCCCTGCCCACCCTGCTGGCAGTCAGCGCGCTGTTCCTGTCGCTGGAATCCAGCGAAAGCCGTGCGCAACCGGTGGACGGCACCCAGACCCTGGTGTTCCTGCGCCATGCGGAGAAACCGGCCGGTGGTCTCGGCCAGCTCAACTGCCAGGGCCTGAACCGGGCCATCGACCTGTCGACCCTGCTGCCGGAAAAATTCGGCAAGGCCGACTACGTGTTCGCCGCCAATCCGACGCGCAACGTCGAGGAAGGCGAACTGGACAACTCCTACAGCTACATCCGCCCGCTGATGACCATCAGCCCCGCCGCGATCAAACTCGGCCTGCCGGTGAACATCGAGTTCTCGGCCAACGACACCAGTGACCTGGCCCGGGAGCTGATCGACGACAAGTACCACAACTCGACCATCTACACCGCGTGGTCCCATGGCTACCTGCCGGAGCTGATCAACAAGGTGGCGGACAAGGCGGTCGGCGGGAAGCAGAAGATCACCGAGGATTGGGAATCCAGCGATTACGACTCGCTGTATGTGCTGACCCTGACCTGGCACAACGGCAAGGCCAGCCTGCAGAGCCACAGCTACAAACAGGGACTGGATAACGGCCAGGAAAGCTGTCCGACCTGAGTTTGTCCGGGGCCCGATGGGGTCCCGTCAGGCCTTGGGTTTGACCCGCTCACGCAGGTACTCGATAACGGCCTGCCGCTCCCCCGCAAACTCGATCCGCCCGCCCTTCTTCTCGCGCTGAAACACATACATCGGGTCGTAATACTCGCGCAGCAAACCTTCGATCCACGCGCGATGCAACTCCACCGTCCCGCTGCGGCCCTGCTCCGCCAGCGCCTCTTCCATCAACACCCGCATCCGTCGATGCCGCTCGCCGCCCAAGCGCTTGTGCACGTTGTCGAGGCTTTCCAGCAAGCGCTCGCAAAACCGCGCGAAACCCTCGTCGCCATGCACAGCCTGAAACTCGGCAGACAAATCCACCACGTAATCGCGCAGGATTCGCTCGACGCGCTGCTCGAAACGATCTTCGAGCCAGACCATCGGGTATTGCTGCATGCCCTGATACAGCGGCAAGGGCAGCGCGCAGCTCCCCACAACCCGGCTCTCATCCTCCAGCACAAATTGATCGATGCCGGCCGCACGCTTTTTCAGGAAGTCGATGGCCAGCCGGTTCTCGAAATCGATGTTCGACGGCTGACCGGTGGCGCGCTTGCCGAAACTCGAGCCCCGGTGATTGGCATGGCCTTCCAGATCCACACTGTTGCGCAGTTGCACCAGCACTTCGGTCTTGCCGGTGCCGGTCATGCCGCCCAGCAGCACGAAATCACACTCGTCCATAGCCGATTCGAGGGTGTCGATCAGAAAACCTCGCAGCGCCTTGTAGCCACCGCCGATACGCGGGTAGTCGATGCCGGCTTCCGACTTCAGCCACTGCTGGACGATTTGCGAACGCAGGCCGCCACGAAAGCAATACAGATAACCCTCGGGATGCGTCCGGGCAAACTCCGCCCAGGCCTGGAGACGCTCGGCCTTCACCGCGCCGGAGACCAGTTGATGGCCCAGTTCGATGGCGGCCTGCTGACCGTGATGTTTGTAGCAAGTGCCGACCCGCTGCCGCTCGATGTCGTTCATCAGTGGCAGATTGACCGCCCCGGGAAACGCGCCCTTGTGGAACTCGACCGGCGCACGGGCGTCCATCAGCGGCCGATCGTTGAGGAAGATGTCGCGGTAGTCGGTGAAGTCGGCGGTCATCAATTCACCTCGACCGCGTGGCTCTGTCGCGCGATCAATTCACCGACCGGCTCAAGCGCGAGGCCGAGTTCGGCAGCGACGGCGAGAAATTCGGCATTGCCTTCGGGGGTCACGGCCACCAGCAGCCCGCCGCTGGTCTGCGGGTCGCACAGCACGCGCTTGTGCAATTCCTGCACTCGCCCGACGCGGCTCGAATAACTGTCGAAATTGCGTAAAGTGCCGCCGGGCACGCAGCCCTGTTCGAGGTAGTACTCAATGCTCGAAAGCCGCGGCACCCGGTCATAAAAAACCCGCGCCGTCAGGTGACTGCCGTCGGCCATTTCCACCAGATGCCCGAGCAGGCCAAACCCGGTGACGTCGGTCATGGCGGTGACCCCGGCCAGTTTGCCGAAACGGCTGCCGGGCTTGTTCAGCGTACACATCCAGTCCCGGGCCACGCCGATGTCGTCGGGGCGCAGCTTGCCCTTCTTCTCGGCGGTGGTGAGGATGCCGATGCCCAACGGTTTGGTCAGGTACAGCAGGCAACCGGCGGTGGCCGTGTCGTTGCGTTTCATGAAGCGCTTTTCCACCAGTCCCGTGACGGCCAGACCGAAGATCGGCTCCGGCGCATCGATCGAATGCCCGCCGGCCAGCGGAATTCCCGCCGCATCGCACACCGCGCGCCCGCCACGAATCACCTCCCGAGCGACTTCCGGCGCCAGCACGTTGACCGGCCAGCCGAGGATCGCAATCGCCATCAACGGATCACCGCCCATGGCGTAGATGTCGCTGATGGCATTGGTGGCGGCGATGCGGCCGAAGTCGAACGGGTCGTCGACGATCGGCATGAAGAAATCCGTGGTCGAGACCACCCCGCGCTCGGCATCGATTTCATACACCGCCGCATCATCGCGCGACGCGTTGCCGACCCACAGTTTCGGATCGAGGTTCTGTGCCCCGCTGCCGGCCAGAATCACCTCCAGCACCTTGGGCGAAATCTTGCAGCCACAACCGGCGCCGTGGCTGTATTGGGTCAGACGGATGGGCTCGGTCATGGGGGCAGTCTCCGGGAGGCAGTGGGGCAAATACTAGCAGAGGGGATGGGAAGCACGTTTCTGCCGCTCAATGCAATCACCACCCTACGTCTCTACTGCCCCCGGAACTAGCGCTGCACCTCGGCAAAGATCTCGGTGATCGGCCGATGCGGCTGACGTTTTTGCAGTTGGCGTACTTGCTCACTGAGTCGCAGCAACTCTTCACTCGGTTTGGCCCACTGCTCTTTCGGCAGCGGTTCCGACCATTGGCGCATGGCTTCGGGCAGCGCCTGTTTGCCGATTCTTTCGAGGCGGCGCACTTCCCATTCGACGAGGTGGTTGGGAATCGTCCACAAGGTCATGACGTGGTACAGGTACCAGAAAAACCCGGACAACCGAGTACGTGAACCGTCGCGGATCTGCTGGTGCATGCGTGCGCGGGCGTTGCGGAAGGTGTGCAGGCCTTCGTGGGGTGGGTCGTCGGGGCCTTGCAGGTCTTGAAGGTCTTGAATCGATTTGAGGTCGTGGATTTCGTATTCCATGTAACCGCGAATGGCTTCCCAATGGCTGATGGCGAGGGGCAGGCCGGCGCATTGGAATTCGAGGCTGGTGAGGGTTTCGCCGTGGTAGAAGCCGATGCCCATGCCGTATTGGCGGTGGATGCCGTATTGGGTGGCGCCTTGAGCTTCGATGATCCAGGCGGAGAGGGATTCCCAGGGGACGAAGACCGGTTCGGTGGCGCCTTCGGGCATGAAGCAGACTTCGCGGCGTTGGCGGTTGAAGCGGGTCGGGATGATTGAGGCGCGTTTTTTGTGGTTGTGGTGCCAGACGCCGAGGCCGATAAGTAGTCCCCAGAAAAGGGCAAGAAATGCTTTTCCATAGGCCTCGTGAAAAATCCCGTTTATGGCATGAGTTATGTCCTCCCATCCCATGCCGAATAAGAAAAACAGGAAGCCACCAATTAAGGGAAACAGAAAGGCAATCATGCATGCAACGCTGAAGGGGCCTCCAAGAGTCATTTGCCACATGAATACTTGCGGTGATCCCGACCCAAAATCCATGCAAACATCATTCAGCTCACCAATATGTGGACCATAAGGTGGAATCGGTGTTGGTAAGGGTAAAGGGGACAGATAGGTGACCTTACCGCCTGGAAACGGCTCTACATCCCCTGCTGTTCGAGGTGTCTCGACTTGCGGAATAACTCCCGGCTCGACGTGATTATTCAGCATGAGAGGCCTGCTCCAGAAATTGGGTTTCAACAAGCAAAACCGGTGGCTTTTCTTTAATCAACTGCGGAGCAACCACCTCAAAATGTCCCTCTCCCTTAGGATCGATATGAATGACACGGGTGCGAGATGACCATTCACCTTTGTCGTTCAAGTTCTGAACACAAACGGCCAACTCCAGAGTTTCCTTCGCTGGCGTGAATTCGGCCCCCGTGCGCTGTTTGGGAAAACAATTCATGCGCGGCGCTTACCCGTAGATGCCATACGCTGCACCTCGGCAAAGATCTCGGTGATCGGCCGATGCGGCTGGCGCTTTTGCAGTTGGCGCACCTGCTCACTGAGTCGCAGCAACTCTTCACTCGGCTTGGCCCATTGCTCTTTCGGCAGCGGCTCCGACCATTGGCGCATGGCTTCGGGCAGTGCCTGTTTGCCGATCCTTTCGAGGCGGCGCACTTCCCATTCGACGAGTCGGTTGGGAATCGTCCACAAGGTCATGACGTGGTACAGGTACCAAAAAAACCCTGACAGTCGCGTGCGTGAACCTTCACGGATCTGCTGGTGCATGCGTGCTCGGGCGTTGCGGAAGGTGTGCAGGCCTTCGTGGGGTGGGTCGTCGGGGCCTTGCAAGTCTTGAAGGTCTTGAATCGATTTGAGGTCGTGGATTTCGTATTCCATGTAGCCGCGAATGGCCTCCCAATGGCTGATGGCGAGCGGCAGGCCGGCGCATTGGAATTCGAGGCTGGTGAGGGTTTCGTCGTGGTAGAAGCCGATGCCCATGCCGTATTGGCGGTGGATGCCGTATTGGGTCGCGCCTTGCGCTTCGATGATCCAGGCGGAGAGGGATTCCCAGGGGACGAAGACCGGTTCGGTGGCGCCCTCGGGCATGAAGCAGACTTCGCGGCGTTGGCGGTTGAAGCGGGTCGGGATGATTGAGGCGCGTTTTTTGTGGTTGTGGTGCCAGACGCCGAGGGTGATGAGCAGCATGAATGGGCCAGTGAACGATATGTTCTCGCAGGCCACTTCAAAAATGCCAACCATCGAGTCCCAAATGGCTTCCTGTCCATACCCAAAAATAACTCCCAAAAACCCGGTAATCAGTGGGAATAGGAAAACTACTGTGAAAGACACGCTGAATGGTCCACCCAATACGACCTGCCAAGAAAAGACTTGGGGCGACCCCAACCCAAAGTCCATGTACACATCATTCAACTCACCGATATGTGGGCCGTAAGGTGGCATTAGTGTTGGTAATGGCAGCGGAGAGACATGAGTAATTTTTCCACTAGGAAACGGCTCCGTATCTCCTGCCTTTCTGGGTTGTTCAAGCTGCTGCACAGCTAATGGCTCGACGAGATTATTCGGCATGATCGGCCCGTTCCAAAAACTGGATTTCGACAAGCAAAATCGGTGGTTTCTCTTTGACGAGTTCAGGAGCAACCACTGAAAAATGACCATCACCGTGAGGATCAAGATGGATCACACGGGTTCGCGAAGTCCACTCGCCTTTGCCATTAGCGTTTTGAACGCAAACCGCCAGCTCCAAAGTTTCTTTTGCAGGAGTGAACCCAGAATCAGGATCCACCGGATACTGCAGACAGAGCACCAGCCCTTCGGGCGATGACTTGACGATCCGCAAGCTGCTTAAAATCTCATCGCTGATCACTTTCTTGCGCTCTCGCGGCGCTCCTCGACTATGCAAGGGAATGGAGATACGGTGCGCGCCGATACCTAATCGATATTTCGATTTGCCTCCCAAAGGAGACAGGAGATCACTCAATGTCAGTCTTGGTAGAACCAAGTGGATATCGCTGGGTTTGGCTTTGAACAACAGGTTTTTCAGCCAGGAGTCGTACGGATTTGGGCCAAGTTGCGCATAAGGCGCGTGGATCAGAAAGGCCAGATAGCTTTGATAGTCATCCAGCAGATGGTCCCCGCGCATTTCGGAATCCCGGCTCCATGGCGTGATTTTCAGCCATTTGTCGTGAGCGCTGATGTTGTAGCGGTTGTATAGCCAAGTACCACTGAGTTCCAAAACGGTGAATAGCGCCCCCGCAAGATTGAAGCGGAAAAACACTGTTGATAGACGTGTACCGGCGGCGGCCCAGGCAGCAGTTTGTGCGGCCTTGTTCGGAGCGGTCAATACAGTGAAAGTGGCGTGGACAGTATGACTCAGTCCGTAAGCGTTAACCGTTACCATGCCGCCAGCACCTATTGTGGCTAGCGCGGCTGCACCTTGCGCCGATTGATTTCCACTGCGCACCGCCCCCTGCCAATTTTTTTCCTGGTTGTTAAAACTCATCGCTGATGACACCAAGCCAAAGCCATAAGTGAAGAAACCCAACCCAATATGTAGCATCCCCATCTGTACATTCACATTCAACAATGCATGGTGCTGAAGCCCTGCAACAAGCGCGGTTCCACGAGCTTTCATCGCCGTATCCGCAAGACTTTGCGCCGCAGTAAACCCGGCCGCTCCCGTCGCAGCCAAAGCAGCAAAAAAGTCCGCCCGCTTCTTCTTGTCTCGGGTCTGCTTCATCAACTCCCTATAAGCCCCCACCAAATTCACCACCTGCACCAAAACCACCACCAACCCCATCCCTTCCGTCTTCAC
>NZ_BQID01000030.1 GCF_021602345.1 Pseudomonas pharyngis | reverse complement strand
CAACAACCCGCGCAGTTCCTGCTGCTGCGCCGGCGGAAACACCACCGTCACCCCTGCCCTCGCAGGCGTCGCGCCGTACAACCGGGCCGAGCGATCCGGCAGTTCTTCAATCGGGCTTAACGCTGCTGCCAATCGCCCTTCGATCTGCGTCAATTGTGCCCGCACCCGCACGATCTCTTCCTGCAGCTCCACCGCTCTCGCTGTTTTGTGGCCCTGACGATTCTTGTTGTGGGTGATCTGGTTGCGTTCACGGTTGAGGGTCGTGAGGTATTCGCGTTCGCGCAGAACTTCCTTGATCACCGTTTGCAGCGCGGACTGCTCAGCCGGGCTGGCGACGGTGAAGGTCACGCCGCTGGTTTTTGCCGCGTCGAACAGGCGCAGGCGCAGTGCTTTGGGCAGGCGCTGGAACAGTTCATCGAGGTCGGGGATTTTTTCGGCCGAGAGGTCGAAGCCTTCCAGCACGCGGTTCAGGCCCAGGTTCAGTGCCGGGCTGTAAGTGTCCTGCACCGCCGCCGCGACGACGCGGGTGTGTTCGGGCATTTCATCGAGGGCCGGCAGTTGCGGTTGTTCGATCCTTTTCAGCTTGGCCAGCCAGTCCGGCAGGTTGTTGAACGTGGCCATGAGGGCGTTGAACAGCGTTGAGTATTGCCCGCTCTGCTCCGATTGCAGGCGCAGCGGCAAGGTGTAGAAGACCGTTCGGGTCAGTTCCGGGTGTTCCTCCAGATAACCGAGCATTTTTTCGCTGGCTTCGTCGCTGCGGCACAGGTCCTTGAGGCAGGCATATTCGGCGCTGAGGGCCTGATGGAGTTGCGCCGCCACTTGCGCGTCGTAGTACCAGGCCGAACGATGGAAGCGTCCGGCGACCAGCAGTTGCGTGCGGTCGGCGGTGATGCGTTCGAGCAGGCGGTTCCAGCGACCGAGGTCGTCACGCAAGAGGTTCAGTCGCTCGTCCATCGCCGGGCGGTCGATCAGGTCGTTGATCCCGCGTTTACCGCTGAGTAGCGGGCCGTCGAGCACGTCTCTGATGCGCCGATCCTGATCCTTGCCGAGGCGGATCAGCGTCTCCAGATGCTGTTCGACAAAGTCCTGGGGAGCGACGGCTTCGAAGTACTGGCGCGTGTAAAAACGCCGATCCACCTCAGCCGTAGGGGCCAGACGATTCTGTCCCATGCCGTCATCAAAACCCTGAGCACGCAGTTTTTGCAGTTCGGGCGGCGCCGGCGCATCGGCCTGAACATCCCCGCCCTTGTTCAAATAATCGAGCAACGCCTTGCGCGTATTCTCGCGATCCGGCTCGGGCAACTGTTCCAGATCGGCAAACAGGGCTTTGGCCTGCGGCTGTTCGCTGGTCTTGGCCAATCCGTCGACATCGGTCTCGCTCAGTTGGCTCAGCGACTCGATATAGCTGGCGAGCAGATAATCGCGCGCGTTGTTGCCGGTGTTGCTCCACTCATCGACCCAGCCGACCACGGTGTCCTGGTACTCGGCCAGATCGCGCATCACACCCAGATCGTCGTTGACCAGCAGAAACAGCGTGTCGTCCTGATAGGGCCCGCGCACCCGGCCGAGGAATTCGCCGATGTGCGCTGGGCGAAAACGCTGCGGTTGCTCCCACAGATAAGGTTCGCGTTCGTGCTCGGGAGCGTCGCTGACCTGCACGGTTGGCATCCGCGTCGCGTCAACCTCCGCGACAGGTTCCGCGCCGGCGGCCACCTCCGCCAACCACTGTCTGGTCTGCTCCACGGTGAGTAAATGCTCGCCACCGGTCAGACAATTCACCGCTGCAAGATCGACCGCCTGCATGAAGTGCTCGCGCTCTTCGCGGCTGTCCAGCACCTGATGGCACTTGCCCGCCGTCCACTGCACCTCGGCCAAGGTCACGTACAACGTACTTTGCCGGGGAAAGATCAACGCCGGATGCGCTTCAATCGCTGCGCGCTGATCCTCGCTGACTTTTTTTCCCTGGTGCAGCAGGGCCGTGACGATACCGTCGAGCATTCGGTATTCGTACAACTCGCCGCTGAGGCTGTCGATGATGTACAGCCAGCCATCGCGCAGCCGGCGAATGCCCAGCGGGCGCGCGGTCAAGGTGTACGGCAATTTCAATTCGGTGCCCGGATCGAACGCTCTTTCCACCAGGCCGTAGCTCAACGGCAGCAGTTGCACATGGGTTTGTTGCAGCGGGCAAGCCGCGGGCGCAACGATGGGGGCTTTCGAGGCGGCGGCAGCGTCGAGGATGGCGGGATGGGTCATGGGCGTTCCCTTTGACTGGCCCAACGCTGCGCCACATCAACGGCCAGCGTGAGGCGCTCGCCCGGTGATTGCAGAGAAGGCGTGTGGAACAAGTGGTGGATTTGCGGGTGTTGGGCGATATCGCGGCTGTCGAGCAACGCCAGCAGGTTGGCGAAGTTGAACAACTCGGATCGGCTGCTCAGGCCAAGCGCGCTGGCCTGGGCTTCCATTTGCTGCAGCGCTGGCCAGCGCTGGGTCAGGGTTTCTCCGACATGAAATCGGGAAAAGTGCTTCAACAGATGCGCATCCAGATCCAGCAACGCTCGGCGCCGATCCACCTGATCCAGCGCCGCGTTCTGTTCCGGGTTCAGACAATAAGGGACAGGCAGCTCCGGACACTCGGCCTGCCGAGGCCGATGGACGTGCCAGGCATCGTTGACGCAGTCCGCCGTCACCACACAGGTCAAAGGCCCGAACAAACGCTGATCGCCACTGGCATACAGCGCATGCACCACCCCGGCATCGGCCAACCGCAACAACGCCGATTGCCCGGCCGGCAATTCGACGCTCAGCAGTTTGCGCAGGTGTTCACCAACGCTGTGCATCGGCGCGCAGCTGAACAACAGCACGCCCCACTCTTGCGCTGCGTGTTGCAGGAAGAACCGTACCAATGGCTCGTCAGCCCGCTCGATGGCCACGAGCAGAGGCGATAGATCGCGCAGTGCCGCGAAGGGTGGCTGGTCATACAGAGCAAATGTGCTGACCGAAGGGCTAATCTGCTTCAACCGCGTTGGCAGATCACTGATCGTCGCCCCATCCAGCAGCAAAAAGGCCTGGTGTCGGGTCCATGGCAAATCGTCGGGCAGACCGGTCGAAAGGCTCACGCGCGGGCAGCCTCGCAGATCAGACAACGCGAAGTGCGCGTAGACACCAGGGCGTGGCGTTGCTGAACCGGATCAAATGCCACTTTCAACAACGGCAACGCCCCCGGCACCACCGGTTGCGCCGCCATTCCCGGCGCAGGCGCGCCGCCCTGAAGAATCGGCACGCTGCTGCAAATGCCTTCGGGCCCCAGCGTCAACCAATGCCCGCCGGCCTGGATCGTCACATGGGTGCCGCCGTCGATGACCACTTGCTGACCGGCCCCGAGGTGGATTTGCTGACCGGCGCTGAGCCGTTGGCTGGCGACCCGAATGTGGCGGTCGCCATGCACCCACAGGTGATCTTCCTGTTTGAGTTCGGTCAGGCGATTGCCGTCGGTCAGATGGTGTTCGTCGCTGTGCAGCTCATGACTGGCAATGCCGCCAACGACCACAGTGCGTTGATTGTCGACCTGGACGCGCTGGTCATTGAGCACAAGCTGGACAAGGTCACGTTGCGCGCGGATGGCGATCTCTTCGGCGCCTTTTTTGTCCTCGATGCGCAACTCGTTGTAACCGCCACCACCGGGGCTGCTCTGGCTGCGCCAGATACTGCGGGTCTGCTCTGCTGGCAGATCCAGCGGCACTGGCGTCACGGCGTTGGGCAGGCAACCCAGCACGAACGGCTTGTCCGGATCCCCCTCGGTGAACCCGACCAGCACTTCCATGCCGACGCGCGGAATCTGCACGCTGCCGTATTGGTCATGAGCCCAGCCTGTGGCTACGCGCAACCAGCAACTGGATTGTTCATTGAGCTGGCCTTCGCGGTCCCACAGCAGCTGGACTTTCACCCGGCCGTAGGAATCGCAGTAAATCTCTTCGCCGGGCGGCCCGGTCACCACGGCATGTTGGTTGCCGTTGATTCGGGGTTTACGGTGTTCGAGGGCGGGGCGAAAAATGACGTCCCAGGGCGTCGCGACGAAGTGGTTGCGATAGCCCTGAGTGAAGCCGTCTGCGGTAGCAAGATCGGTCGCCGACTCTTCCAGCACTTGCGGCTGTCGGCCAACGTGATCGACACGGGTCAGCAGCCATAAACCGTTGTAATCGGCGCGCGGATGTTCCCTGATGTCGACGAAGCTGCCACTGCGCATCAGGCTCTGATCGCTGCGCCCCTGTGCTTGCCGGTAATCAGCGCGATGCCGCTCAAGGGCGCGTTGACTGAGATGTCTGCCCCGATCGCGATGAGTGAACTGACCGGGAAAGCGGTAATCCTCAAGCACTGGAAGCCGTGTTTCTTTGGCTTCGGCGTCCAGTTGCACGGTTGGCTTTTCGAAGTGGTAATCACGGCGACTGACGTGCGTGGTGCGGGTTTCCAGGCGGACGTTGAAGCGGTCTATGACCGCAGTTTCGGCAACCATGCCGCTGCCTTGTGCATAAGCCGTCGGTGCAGCCGGCGTGGGGAAAGCGCTCTGATCATCACCGAATACCAGCAGGTGCCCGTCGCGACTGTGCTGAAAATGAAAGTGCAGTCCCTCCTCCTCACACAAGCGCTGGATGAAGAACAAGTCCGTCTCTTCAAATTGCACGCAATACAGGCGAGGCCGGTAATCGGCGCTGAGCTGGAAACGCCAGGCATCCGGCTGCATGCCATGGTCGCTCAACACGCGGGCGATGATTTGCGGCACGCTCTGATGCTGGAAAATTCGTTGGTTATGACGATGGGCGAGGTAGGCCAGATGGGGCACCAGAACAATCTGGTAGCGGGTCAAGCGTGTGCCCGAATCACCTTGGGCGACTCGATGGATCTGGCCGTGAATGCCAGAGCCGTCCGGGCAGAATGACAAAAAGGCAGGCCGGTGCAGCAGGGCTTCGAGATCAAGGTCGCGGCGTTCACTGACCAGCTCGAGTACAACCTCGTAGATTTGGTTGAGCGCTTCCCGGGCCCGGAATTCGAACACCTGAAGGTCGTGGGGAAAACCCTCTATCTCGAGTCTGAATACAACGGGTTTGCTGGCGCCAAACATCCACTTTTTCCTGTGCCTTTTTCAGGCTCGGGACTTTGCGTGGATCTACGGTTCAACGCAGTCAGGACAATCGTTTAATCATGTAGGACATGTCCGTGATGCCAGAAACAAGCCTGCCGCTTTAGCAAACTCCTACAGCAAGATCCGAGTTGCGGTGAAAGCACGTCCGCAGCCTGTGATCGGGCAAAAAAAAACCGCCCTTGCGGGCGGCTGAAGTGCTTCGCTCCTGAATCAGAACCCGAGGCTGAAGCTGATGGTCATCGCATGGTCGTTGCTCTCGTTCGACAGCTGCCCCGAGTAACCGATACCGAGTTTGCCGGTCGGGCTGATCTGGAAGTCCACGCCCGCTTCGACCACCGCGCTGTCCTTGGCAATCGGCACGCCCTGGGTGTTGAACGAGGCACCGCCGTCGATGAAGGTCAGGTCGGCGTCGGGTTTGGTGTCGCCAAAGGCATGCCGCCAGCCGAGGGCCGCGCGCGGGGTGAACTGCCCGCCGTTGGCCAGGGTGATGACCTTGCCGGCGCGCACGCCCAGGGTCGAGAAGGTGATGTCCTGATCGGACTCGGCGCGCAGACGCCCCACCCCGCCTTTCTCCTTGGCCTTGTCGCTGTCGTAGTTGACGTAGGCCAGACCGGCGAACGGTTCCAGGGCAATCCCGGCCGCTTCGATGGCATAGCCGACTTCACCGAACACCTGGGCGCTGCGGGCGTCGTAATTGGCTTTCAACCGATCGTTGTAGGCGCCGACGCTGACGTCGCGTTTGGTCTCGATGTCGTGCCAGCTGTACGCCGCACCAAGGCGCACCGCCAGGGCATCGAATTGCGAGTTGAGGTACGCCGCCAGGTGGTAGCTCTCGACCGTGGCATCCGAGCGACGATCATGGGCATCCAGATCGCTGCGGGTGTAGCCGGCGGCCATGCCGACGCGCCATTGGTCGTCGAGCTGCTTGTCGGTGCCGAGCATGAAGCCGCTCAGGTTGCGATCCAGCTTCGCACTGTTGCTGTTGCCGTCCGACTCGCCCCAGGCGCCGAGTGCCCGGGCCCAGCCGACCATCTCGCCGTGGCAGCCGTTGCTGCTCAACTGATTGTCGCTCGGGGCCAGGGCCCGGCGTGGATCGTCCGGCGCGCTGCACGACGGCTGGCGCATACGGTCGTTGACAGCGTCACGCACGTAGCGCGAATCCTCGAGGATTGCGCTGGCGGTGCTGGCATGGATTTCCCCCGACAGACTGTCGAAGGCGTTACGTGCCCCGGCTACGCTGAGGTTGACGATTTCGTCCTGCAACGCACTGCCCGCCGCACCGTTACGCATCAACGCCGAGGCGGTGTTGCGCTGGTTGCGGGTGGCGGCGACGTCGACGAACGAGTTGCCGTTGCGGCTGACCACCAAGTTCACTGCGTTCGGGTCATACACCAGCGCCGTGTCAAGGAATGCATATTGCGGCAGGTCGGCGGCGCTGAAGGTGCCGGTCACTCCGCCACCGGCGGTGATCAGCGAGTACACGGTATTGCCGGTGAACGGTGCCAGGCTGTTGACCTGCAGACCGCCGCCCAGGGTGGCGGTACCACCGACCGCCAGTGGGGTGGCGGTCGGCGAACTGACGGTCAGGGCCAGCACACCGTCGGCAGCGTTGGTCAGGTTGCCGGCGACACTCAAGGTGCCAGCCTCGGCACCGGATTGCACCACGCCATGGTTGACCAACGAACCGACGCTGCCGTTACCGCTCAGCCCGGCGCCGTTGGCCACGGTGACCTGCCCGCCGAGCGAAGCCCGAGCCGAGCGGCTGCCGACCTGCAACACGCCTTGATCAACCGCCACAGTGCCACTGAACGGCTGATTACCGGTCAACAGCAGGGTTCCGGCCCCCCGCTTGGCCAATGCGCCGGTACCACTGAGCACACCGTTGAACTGACCATTGGCGTTCTGCTGGAACACCAGCAATGCGTTGTTGAGGATGTTGCCCTGCAGGCTGGTGGTATTACCGATCAGCGTACCGCCGCTGACCGTCGTTCCGCCGCTGTAGGTGTTGGCGCCGCTGAGGATCAGGGTGCCGGAATCCAGCTTCTCGATGCCGCCACTGCCCACCAGCGGTACGGAGATTTCCGCACTGCCACCGGCATTCACCCGCACCGGCGCGAGGCTGCCGCCCGGGCCGTTGACCGGTGTCAGCGTACCGCCGGCGCCTGGAACCAGGCTGTAACCGCTGGACAGGAACTGCAACCCGGTGAAGTTCTGATTGCCTTGCACCGTGACTGTGCCGCTCTGCCCGCCGAACACCGCGAACTGACCGTTCGACGCCAGCGCCTGAGTACCGCTCGGATCGGTCCAGTTGGTGCCCGGCCCCCACACGCCGCTGCCGCCACCGATGCTGCCGTCCGGGTTGGTGGTGCCGCCGTTCCAGAACTGCACTTCACCCGGAGTGTTCTGCACCAGCAGGTTGACTTGATTGGCCAGCGCGGTCTGTAGGGTCAGGTTGGCCGCCGACACCGGCAGGCTGCCGTAGACCAGACCATTGTTGGTCAGGCTGCCGCCGTAACTGAACAGCTGATAGACCCCGGTACCGAAGCCGCCGGCGTTGCTGATGTTCAGCGTGCCGTCGAGGGTCAGGTTGCCGGCGACGTTGACCACCGTTGTAGAGCTGGCGGCCGAGCCGAGGCTGAAGTCCAGGTTGGTGCCTGAAGACAATGCCAGCGAACCCACCGACAACGGCGTTGCAGTGCCGCCGCCGGTCAGCGTCGCACCGTTGGCCAGTTGCACGGCGCCGGCGAACACGCCGCTGCCGCCGACCTTCGCCCCGCTGGCTACGTTGACGCTGGCACTGTTGAGCACACCGTTGACGTTCAGCGAACCGCCCTGCACCGCGGTGTTGCCGGTAAAGGTGTTGTTGCCGGTCAGCAGCAAAGCGCCGGTGCCGGTTTTGTTCAAAGTACCGGCGCCGGTCAGATTGCCGGTGTAGCTGCCGTCGCTGTTCTGCTCGAAGGTCAGCGTCGCGTTGTTGGCGATGGCGCCTTGCAGGCTGCTGGTGTCGCCACGGGTGCTGCCGCCGTTCAGCGTCGT
The DNA here is from genome assembly GCF_021602345.1 of Pseudomonas pharyngis. Classification (GTDB taxonomy): domain Bacteria; phylum Pseudomonadota; class Gammaproteobacteria; order Pseudomonadales; family Pseudomonadaceae; genus Aquipseudomonas; species Aquipseudomonas pharyngis. The sequence goes on along the minus strand of NZ_BQID01000030.1, from coordinate 20,595 downwards.
GCCGCCGCTGTAGGTGTTGGCGCCGCTGAGGACGAGGTCGCCACTGCCGTTTTTCACCAGGCTGCCGCTGCCGGTGATCGCCCCGATCAGCGTGGTGTTCTGGTTGCCGGCCAGGGTCAGTTGCGCCCCCAGGTTGATGGCGTTGGCCAGTTGCAGCGCGCTGGTGCTGTCAAGGGTGCCGTTGCCCAGCACGCTGAGGGCGCCGCTGCTGATCGCGCTGTTGTTGCCCAGGATCAGCGAACCGCCGGACAGTTGAGTGCCACCGCTGTAAGTGTTGCTGCCGTTGAGGGTCAGACTCGACGCGCCGGTCTTGATCAGACTGCCGCTGCCGCTGACCACTCCGCCGAGGGTCAATGCGTTGGAGCCGGCGACGGTGAGTCCGCCGTTGAGCACCACGGCGTTGGCCAGACTGACCGCTGCGTTGCTGTCCAGCGCCGTGCCGTTGGCGGCGGTCAACACGCCGGTGCCGAGGGCCGCGTTGTTGCCGACCACGATCTTGCCGCCGTTGAGCGCGGTGCCACCGGTGTAGCCGTTGGCCGCATTGAGCACCAAAGTGCCGGTGTCGTATTTGCCCAGTGTGCCGGCGCCGTTGAGCGCCACGCCCACGGTCGCGGTGACGTTCGGATCGACCCGCACGGTGGCATTGCCCAGCGATCCGTTGACCAGATTCAGCGAACCGGCCGTGCCGTTCTGCAGGCTGTAGCCATCGGTGACGAACTGCATGCCAGTGAGGGTTTGCGCGCCGTTGACGGTGACGGTGCCCGCCGTGCCCTGGAACACCGCGAAGTTGTTGGTCCAGGCCTGATTGGTGGTGCCGTTGACGTCGGTCCAGTTAGTGGTGCCGGTACCCCAGGTGCCGCTGCCGCCATCCACCGAACCATTGGCGACCAGTTGGTTGCCGTCCCAGAACTGCACGGTAACGCCCGGTGCGGTAACCAGCAGGTTGATCTGATTGGCCAGTGCGGTTTGCAGGGTCAGGTCGCCCGGGGTGACGCTGCCCGGCACGGTGCCGATCAGCATGCCGTTGTCGGTCAGGCCGCCGGTGTAGTTGATCAAGCGGTACACGCCGCTGCCGAATCCACCGATGTCGCTGACGTTGAGGGTGCCGTCGAGGGTCAGGTTACCGCCGACGTTGACCAGCGCGTTGCCGCCACCGGAGACCGGTGTGCCGAGGCCGACATCGAAGTTGGAATTGGCGTTGAACACCAGCGAATTCACCGAAAGCGTGCTGCCGGTGGCGCCGGCCAGATGACCGCCATCCGCCACGGTCACGGCCCCGCCGAGCGAACCGCCGCCGGTCAGGGTGCCGCCGCTGTTGACCAGCACACTGGCGCTGTCCAGCGAGCCGCTGACGTTCAAGGTGCCGGCGTTGACCGTGGTGTTGCCAGTCAGGCTGTTGAGGCCGGTCAGGGTCAGCGTACCAGTGCCGAGTTTGCTCAGTTCGCCGGTGCCGGTGAGCACACCGCCGAAAATGCTGCTGGCGTTGTTGCCGCCGATGCTCAGCGTGTTACCGCCGCCGATCAATGCGGTGCCGCTGCCGGTCAGGCTGGCGAGGCTGCCCGAACCGCCGAGGTTCAGCGTCGCGGCATTGCCGAGATTGACTCCGGCGTTGCTGCCCAGTGCCGAGTTGCCCAGGGTGGTCAGGCTGCCGGACTGCACGTCGAAGGTGCCGCTGAAGGTGTTGTTGCCGGACAGCGTCAGGTCGGCCAGACCGTTCTTGGTCAGGGTGCCCGCCCCGGCGATCACGCCGCCGAGCGTCAGGTTGTTGTTGCCGGCCACGCTCAGGTTGGCATTGACGTTGAGGTTGTTGGCCAGCACCAGCGGCGCCGTGGTGTCGAGGGTCGACGCGCCTGCAACGGTCACCGCGCCGGAACCCAGGCTCGCCGCGGTGCCGAGGGTCACGGTGCCGGCGTTCAGCGTGGTGCCGCCGCTGTAGGTGTTGATGCCGTTGAGGGTCAGGTTAGAGGCGCCGTTCTTGATCAAACCGCCAGTGCCGCTGACCACGCCGCTGAGGGCCACGTCGCTGTTGCCGGTGTTGGTCAGATTGGCGTTGAGCACCACGTTGTTGCCCAGCGACACCGAAGTGTTGCTGTCCAGCGCCGAAGCACCGGCCACCGTCAGGTTGCCCAGACCGAGGGCGCCGTTGCTGCCGGCGGTCAGGGTGCCGGCGTTGAGGGTGACGCCGCCGAGGAAGTTGTTGGCCCCGCTCAGGATCAGGTTGGCCGCGCCATTCTTGGTCAGGCTGCCGGCGCCGTTGATCGCACCGCTGAGTGTCAGATCGTTGCTGCCGACGATGCCGAGGTTGCCCGCCAGGTTGATCGCATTACCCGCCGTGACAGCACCGCTGGCATCCAGGGTGGTGCCGTTCGCCGCGTTCAGGGTGGCCGAACCCAGCGCGCTGTTCGACGCCAGAACCAGTCCGCCCGCGTTCAATGCCACCGGGCCGAGGAAGGCGTTGTTGCCGCCAAGGGTCAGGTTGGCCGAGCCGTTCTTGATCAGCCCGCCGGTGCCGTTGATCACACCGTTGAGGGCCAGCGCATTGCTGCCGACGATCGTCAGGTTACCGTTGAGCGTGGCCGCGTTGGCCAGGGTCACCGCGGTGTTGCTGTCCAGTTGCGTGCCGGCATTGGCGATCAACGCACCGCTGCCCAGCGCGGTGTTGCTGCCGACCACGATTTTGCCGCCATCGAGTTGCGTGCCGCCGGTGTAGCTGTTGGCGCCATTGAGCACCAGGGTGCCGCTGTCGAGTTTATTGAGAATGCCGCTGCCGTTGATGTTCACGCCGACTGTGGCGGTCACGCCCGGATCAACGCGCATCGCCGTGGTGCCGCCGGCACCGTTGACGGCGGTCAGCAGTCCCGAGGTGCCGTTGACCACGTTGTAGCCATCGGTGAGGAACTGCATGCCGGTGAACAGTTGCGTGCCGTTGACCGATACCGTGCCGGCCGTGCCCTGGAAGACCGCGAAGTCGCCGGCCCAGGTCTGATTGACCAGACCATTGGCGTCGGTCCAGTTGGTGCCGGCGCCGTTCCAGGTACCGCTGCCGCCATCGACAGTGCCGTTGGCGATGGTCTGGCTGCCGTCCCAGTAACGAATGTCCGAATTCGGCGCCGAGACCTGAATGTTGATCTGATTGGCGACCCCGATCTGCACCACCAGATCGCCCAGCCCATAACCGACCGGCACACTGGCAACGTCCAGGCCCAGATTGGTCAGGGCACCGGTGTAGTTGAACAGACGATACACACCGACGCCGAAACCACCGGCATCGGTGACGTTGAGATTACCGTCGAGGGTGAGGTTGCCGCCGACGTTCATCAGCGACGTGGTCGAAGGTGCCCCCAGCGCCGCATCGACATTGCTGCCGGCCGCGAGCGTCAACGATCCGGCCGAAAGTGTATTACCCGACGACAGGGCCAGGTGACCGCCGCTGTTGATGGTCATCGCGCCGAGTGCCGAACCGTTACCGGTGAGTGTGCCGCCGGTATTGACGTTGACCTGGGCACTGGCCAGCGAACCGCTGAGGTTCAGGGTGCCGCCGTTGACGGCGGTGTTGCCGACGATGCCGTTGATCCCGGTCAGGTTCAGGGTGCCGGTGCCAACCTTGGTCAGACCGCCGTTGCCGCTGAGGTCACCGTCGAAGGTGCTGGTGCTGCTCACCCCGCCCACGGTGAGGGTATTGCCGCCACCGATTTGCACGCTGCCGCTGCCGCTCAGGCCGTCGAGGCTGGCGCTGCTGCCGAGGTTGAGGCTGGCGCCGGCGCTGATGTTGGCGCCGGAGGTATTGCCCAGTGCCCCGCTGCTCAGGGTGGTGACGCTGCCGGCGGCAATGTTCAGCGCGCCGGTGAAGGTGTTGGTGCCGCTGAGGGCCAGGTCGTCCAGACCGGTTTTGGTCAGGCTGCCGGCGCCGTCGATCACGCCGCTGAGGGTCAGGCCGTTGTTGCCGGCCACCGTCAACCCGGCATCGAGGGTGATGTTGTTGCCGAGGGTGAAAGCGCTGCTGTTGTCCAGCGTCGCGGCGCCACCGACGGTGAGCGTGCCGCTGCCCAATGCGCCGGGCGCGCCGACGGTCAGGGTGCCGGCGTTGAGGGTGGTGCCGCCGCTGAAGGTGTTGGTGCCGTTGACGGTCAGGTTGGCCGCCCCGTCTTTCACCAGTTGGCCGGTGCCGCTGAGCACGCCGCCGAGGGTCAGGTTCTGCGTGCCGCCGACGCTCAGCGCCGCATTCAGCACGACCGCGTTGGCCAGGCTGACCAGCGGCGAACTGCTGTCGAGGGTTGCTGCCCCGCCAACGGTCAAGGCGCCGGTGCCGAGCGCCGAGCTGTTGCCGACGGTCAGAGTGCCGGCGTTAAGAGTGGTGCCGCCGACGTAGGTATTGGAGCCATTGAGGCTCAAGTTGGCGGCACCGTTTTTCACCAGGCTACCGGCGCCGGCGACGGTTCCGGTGAGACTCAGATCCGCGCTGCCGCCCACATTGAGCGCCCCGGCGAGGTTGACCTGGTTGCCCAGAGTGACGGCGGTATTGGTATCCAGCGTGGTGCCGGCCGCTGCGTTCAGTGCACCGCTGCCCAGCGCGGTGTTGCTGCCGACGATCAGTTTGCCGACGTTCAGCGCGGTGTTGCCGAAGTAGGTGTTGGCGCCGTTGAGGATCAGATCGGCCGGGCCGCTCTTGATCAGGCCGCCGACACCTGAGACCACGCCCGCGAGGGTCAGCGCGTTACTGCCGCCAATGGTCACGTTGCCGCCAAGGTTGACGTTGTTGGCCAGGCTCGCCGCCGTGCTGGCATCCAGTGTGGTGCCATTGGCGGCGTTGAGGATGCCGGTGCCGAGGGCGGTGTTGGAGCCGACGACCAACGTCCCGGCGTTCAGCGAAGTAGCGCCGGTGTAGGTGTTGTTGCCGGTCAGGGTCAGGGTCGAAGCACCGGTCTTGATCAGGTTGCTGCCGCCGCTGATCACACCGCCCAGAGTCAGCGGGTTGGCGCCGCCGGTGGTGAGGTTGGCGTTCAGCGCGATGGCGTTGTTCAGCGTCACGTTGGCGCTGCTGTTGAGCGTGCCGCCCGCCCCGCCCACGGTCAGCGTGCCGGTGCCGAGCGCCGCGCCGTTGCCGATGGTCAGGCTTCCGGCGTTGAGTGCGGTGCCGCCGGTGAAGGTGTTGGCGCCGTTGAGGGTCAGGTTGGCCGTGCCGTTCTTGATCAATTGACTGGCGCCGCTGATCACCCCGCCGAGGGTCAGTGCATTGCTGCCGCCGATCCCCAGATTGTTGTTGAGAATCACGTTGTTGTTCAGCGTCACCGCGGTATTGCTGTCGAGGGTCGCCGCGCCGCCGACGGTGATATTGCCACTGCCCAGCGCAGCGTTGGCACCCGCTGTGATGGTGCCCGCGTTCAACGCAACAGCACCGAGGAACGTATTGGTGCCGTTGAGAATCAGGTTCGCCGCGCCGTTCTTGGTCAGCCCGCCGCTGCCGCTGACCACGCCGCCGAGGGTCAGGTTGGCGCTGCCACCAATGTTCAGGTTACCTCCGAGTGCGACCGCGTTGCTCAGCGCCACGGCGGTGCTGGCATCGAGGGTGGTGCCCGCCGCCGTGGTCAGCGCGCCGGTGCCCAGCGCGGTGTTGGAGCCGACGATCAGCGTCCCGGCATTCAGCGCCGTGCCGCCGGAGAAGGTGTTGTTGCCGCTGAGGGTCAGGTTAGCGGTGCCGTTCTTGATCAGGTTGCCGGCGCCGCTGATGACCCCGCTCAAGCCCAGCGCCTGAGTACCGCCGATGGTCAGATCCGCCGCCAGCGCCACCGCGTTGGCCAGGGTCACGGCGGTGGTCGCATCCAGCGTAGTGCCGGCCGCCGCGTTCAACGCACCCGTGCCGAGGGCGGTGTTGCTGCCGACGAGCAAGCTGCCGCCATTGAGCGCGGTGGTGCCGCTGTTGGTGTTGTTGCCGGTCAGGGTCAGGCTGGCGCTGCCGCTCTTGGTGATCGCGCCGGTGCCGGAGACGATGCCGGCCAGGGTCAGAGCATTGCTGCCGAGCACGTTCAACGCGCCGGTGATGCCGACGTTATTGGCCAGGGTCACGTTGCCGGTGCTGTCGAGGCTGGTGCCGTTGCTGGTGTTGAGTACACCGGTGCCCAGGGCGTTGTTGTTGCCGACGCGCAAGGTGCCGGCGCTGAGGCTGGTGTTCCCGGTGTAGGTGTTGATGCCGTTGAGGGTCAGGCTGCCGCTGCCGGTCTTGGTCAGGTTGCTGGTACCGCTGATCACCCCGTCCAGGGTCAGCGCTCCGGTGCCGGTTGCGGTCAGGGTGCTGTTGAGCGTGATCGCGTTGGCCAGCGAAATCGGCGTCGTTGCCGAGATGCTCGAAGCGCCGCCAACGGAGATGCCGCCGGTGCTGAATGCCTGGTTGTTGCCCACCAGCACCGTCCCGCCGTTGAGCACGGTGTTGCCGGTGTAGGTATTGATGCCGTTGAGGTTGAGCTGACCGCTGCCGATCTTGGTCAGGCCGCCAGTACCGGAAATCACGCCGTTGAGGGTCGTGCCGTTGATGCCCTGCAGGGTCAGGCCGCTCGCGCCCAGATTGATCTGGTTGGCCAGCGACAGTCCCGCGTTGCTGGCCTGGAGGATCCCGCCGTTGGACGTCAGCACACCGCTGCCGAACGCGGCGTTGTCGTTGAACTGCGCGACACCGCCATTGAGTGTGGTCGCCCCGCTGACCAACGGCCCCTGCAAGGTCCAGGTGCCGCTGTTGAGGGTCAGGTTGTTGAAGTTGACGTAGGTCGCGCTGGACGCGGTGCCGGTCCCGGTGACGCCACCACCGACGCCGCTCGGGTTTTGCAGGATCAGCGTGTTGGTGCCCCCCGCGCCGCCATCGATGGTGCCGGTCGGGGCGAAGGTCAGGTTGATGCCGACCAGGCCACCGAGGCCGACGGAGACTTGCACACCGTCACCGACGTTAACGCTGGAACCGGTGATCGCGTAGAAGGTGTTGGTGCTGCCCGCGCCCATCGACAAGCCGCCAGTGATGTTACCGGCGTTGGTGAAGGTGTTGCCTGCTGCCGACGTCTCGAACGCGATCCGGCCGTTGATCGTGCCGCTGGCACTGTTGGTCATGTTGACTTGCGAACCGCCATACACCCCGACCACCGGGGTATCGGCCAGGGTGATGCCGCCGACCGACAGCCCTGTGGACGTAATGGTGCCGTTGTTGGTAATGGTCGTGGTACCCGCCGCCGCGTTGTTCACGCCGATAGCCAGGCCGTCAATGCTGGTCAGGTTGAGGCCGAGCAACATCCCCGTGCCACGCATGATCCCGCTGGCATTGTTGACCACGCTGACCGTGCTGGTCGCGCCGGTGCCGATGAATGCACCGCCACTGAGGATCGACACCAGGCCCAGCAAGGCCGGGTCGACGGTGCCGGAGTTGTTCAGATTGATATTGGCCCCGGTCAGGTTGATGACCTTGCCGCCCAGCGTCGCATTCATCTGCGCGCCCGAGTTGACGTTGACCGTCAGGCCGCTGGTGGCACTGCTGTAGTCATTGAGAAACAGCGGCAGGCTCGGAACGCCCGAACAGGTGATCGTGGAGCCTGCCGCCGAACAGGTGGCTAACGCCTGCTCGCTGACGCCACCGAACAGCAGTCCGACGACGCTCAGATGCACAGCAAGGGACAGTGGGGAAAAACGCGAAACGAGGGCGACACCAAACCTTGCTTCCACGGGCTACTCCTTTCGTGGCCGATTTCGTCCTTGAAGGCGTGTAACAGCTGCAAGATCCAACACGCGTATCAAGCGTATGACGGTCATCAGATAAACCGTCCTGTTCCAGACACACGCTAGTTGATGCCCCGCGAAGGGGCACCGGTTAAATAGTGTTAATACTTTTGTGCGATAAGGCCCTGCGTCGATACTTCCGGCCGTTCTGAGCAAGGGCTTGAGGATGATTTGAGGCGCTTTTGAGAGGAGTTGACCGAGTCGCCAGGTAATCCCACCAATCAATCGATCTTTCAGCCATTTGAGAAACTGGTACGGCTTGTGCAAACGTTTGCGAGTCGCTGTTGACCGCCTTTTCGTTACAAAACCGTACAGGCCCATGATTCCGGGTCTTGATCCGCAAAAAGGACTTTGAATGCACGCTTCTTCCTGCAACCGCCTTCGCGGTGCGCGCACTTTTGCTGTTTCCCTGCTACTGGCCGGCGTTACCGGAGTTCTCAGCCACACCGCACTGGCGCAACCGGTCTTGCCCGATGAATCCGCCCAGGGTGAAGCCCTCAGCCCTGAAGCCAGTCCGCCAAAAAAAGGCGCGTACCTGTCGGACTGGTACAACCAGGATCTGATGCTGATCGGCAGCAAGGACATCAGCTTTGGCCCGCAACCGGCCGACGACATCTACCTGGAATATGAATACTTCGGGCGCAAGGGCCCGTTCGAGCTGTATGGCTACATCGACATTCCGAAGATCTTCAATATCGGCAACAGCCACGACAAAGGCGTGTGGGACCATGGCTCGCCGGTGTTCATGGAGCACGAACCGCGCATCTCCATCGACTACCTCGCCGGTCGCAGCCTGGCCATCGGGCCGTTCAAGGAATGGTACGTGGCGTTCGACTGGATCTACGATCACGGCAGCCGCAAAGAGAACCGCGCCAACACGCTGTACAGCGGCTTGGGCACCGACATCGACACCCATTCAAGGGTCAATCTGTCGGCCAACCTGTACGGGCGCTACCAGTGGGAAAACTACGGCGCCAGCAACGAATATTCGTGGGACGGCTACCGCGCGCAGCTCAAGTACATCGTGCCGATCAACACATTCAGCAACGGTGCCTCGCTGACCTACATCGGCTTCACCAACTTCGATTTCGGCTCGGACCTGCACAAGGACAACCCGGCGCGCACCGCCAATGCCACCGTGGCGACCAACGTCTTGCTGTACTCGTTCACCCACCTGCGCTTCACCCTGGTCGGCCGTTATTTCCACAACGGCGGCAACTGGGAGGACGGCAGCGAGCTGAATTTTGGCGACGGTAATTTCCGTGCGCGTTCCAATGGCTGGGGGTATTACGCGGGGGTCGGGTATCAGTTCTGATGCGATTGCAAACCCGCCAAAAAAAATGTGGGAGCTAGCCTGCTAGCGATGGCGTCAGCACAGTCAATATTTTCGTCGACTGCACCAGCGCTTTCGCTAGCAGGCTAGCTCCCACAGGGTTTGTCACTATTTCTGCAGACTCAAGGAATCAGGATGACCTTGTCGCCACTGCCCTGATCCACATCGGCATACCGCGCCAGCCCTTCGGCCAGCGGCGCTTCGACAAGCCCTTGCGGCAGTGGCAGCAGGTCTTCGTCGAAGAACCGGCCGAACTGTTCCAGCATCGCCGCGCAGGCTTCAACGCCATACAGCAACGAGTTGATGCCGACCACCGAACCGCCCTTGCGATACAGCGCCAGCGCCGGCAGCTGCACATGCCCATCGACTGGCGCGGCGATGATCGCGATCCGGCCGAATGTCGCCAATGCCGCCACCGAAGCCGGCAGCCAGAAACCGGTGGTGTCGAAGATCACGTCGGCGCCGCCGCGATACACCGCGTTGACCTGCGCACCCAGATCCTCGGGTTTATCCAGCTGGATCGTCTGAAAACCCTGCGCCTGCAAATCCTTGACCTGCTCCGGCCGCCGCGCCGCCGCCAGCAACTGCGCGCCGCGCACTTTGGCCAGCGCCAGCGCCGCCGTCGCCACCGCCCCGCCGCCGATCACCAGCAAACGGGTTTCGGCACTGACCAGGCTGCGCTCCAACGCATCCCACGCCGTGGTGTAAGGCACGCCGAGGCTGGCGGCCTGGGTGAAACTCAAATGCGAAGGCTTGTGCGCCACGCCATTGGCCGGCAGTTTGACGAACTGTGCGTGGGAGCCGTCGGCGAAGAAGCCCAGCTCACGCCCGGTGCCCCAGACCTCCTGGCCGATCAACGCCTGCGGTCCTTCGACCACCACACCGGCAAAATCCCGACCGGGAATACGCGGCAGCGTGGTGTAGGGGAAACGCCCGAGCACATTCTTCACATCGCTAGGATTGAGGCCCGCAGCCTTGATCTGCACCAGCACCTCATCAGCGCCCGGCACCGGCGTCGGCACCTCGACGAAGCGCAGGGACGACAGGTCGCCGGTTTTATCGAATTGCAATGCTTTCATGGAAATCTCCACCGAAGGGAAAGGACAGAATTCAGGACAGCCAGCCACTGACCAGTTGCCGACCCATCGGCCACAACTGCTCGCCCGCCAGCATGCCCAGCAGGCCCACCAGCGCGATGGCCGGCGGCGCCGGAGAACGGACATCCAGCGCGCCATACAGCAGGCCGACACCCAGACCGACGGCCAGTGAAATGAGGTAATTCATGGGATCACTCCGCCACACAAAGGGAATGGGCAAAGTCTAGGGAAAGGCGGCGACCGGCATCGGCCAAGGACTTCTGAATTTCTGCCAAATCAGTCGGCGAGCGGCCCGCCATCGAATTGCGAAGGGGCGACACCCAGCTCCCGGCGGAACATGTCGCTGAAACTGCTCGGCGAATAACCCAGCTCACGGGCAATCGCGCTGACCGGCACGCCCTGGATCAACTCCGCCACTGCCGTCGCCAATTGCACCTGCCGCCGCCACTCGGCGAAGCCCATGCCCAACCCTTCCTTGAACAACCGTGCAAGCGTACGCACGCTGGCCCCGGCGTTTTCGGCGTGCTGCTCGAAAGGAATGTCCAGCGACGGCGCGGCCATCACCGCCTGACACAGGCTCATCAGCCGCCGGTCGGCATCGTCCGGCAACGGGATCTTCAGCTGTGAACGCCTTGCACGTTTCAGCTCCAACAGCGCCAGCCCGACCAGCGCCTCGTAATACTCGGCATCATCGCTATCACCCTGCGCCACCAGCCCGACGATCAACTCACGCAGCAGCCCGCCGACCTCGATCACCTGCACCGTCTGATCCAGCGTCGCCGCCAGCGCCGGGCGCAAGTAGATATTGCGCATCTGCAAATCCGACACCACCCGAATCCCATGCGGCACCCCCGGCGGCAACCACACCGCCCGCTGCGGCGGCACCACCAGCGCCTCGTGGGGCGTCTCGACCCACATTACGCCGCTCATCGCGTACAGCAACTGCCCCCAGACATGCTCGTGCGGCTCGATAAACAACCCACGCGGATACGTACGCGCCAGCGGTTGCACCGGCACATCGGTATCACTCAGATCAGGGGGCGCAGCGAGGGCCATGGCGAACATTCATCGGGGTTGGCGAAAGCGCCATGGTAACCAGTCCGACCGGGACCTCGCCATTGATAGATACCGTCGGACAATCCGAGTGAATTTTCCCGCAGCCCAGCGATCCTTCTATTACCACAGGGAGGAAGATGGGCTTTATGAACAACGCAAAACTGTACGTCATCGATTACACCCTTCACGGCACGCCAAAGTCGTTCATTATCCGCTCGGACAAAATGGACAACACCGAGGCGTGGCACTGGGCAAGCTGCGACGCAGGGGTCGGCCGCATCCCGCGTTTCGGCCGGGAGAAAGTGCAAAAGACCAGCAAGCCGATGGCAGAAAAATTCGGCGTGGAAAACGTCACATGGCGACCGGCAAGCTAAGCTTGCGCGCAGACGGGGACTATTTCGGGGGACTACACATGACAACCATCAACAGCCCGGCGCACCTGGACTACGGCCTGGACACCCTGTTCGGTCGCATCACCAAAAGCGTCGACTGCCCGGTTGGCCTGGAACCCGTCGAAAACGACCCCTACCGCTTCGCCCTGCGCGTCCCGGCCCCCTTGCCGGAAGACCTTGAAAAGGCCAAGACCATCGTCGTCAACGTCGGAGGCCGCCGCCTGCACGGCAACGTCCGCCACACCGAACGTCTGGACGACGACAGCCTGAAACTGGAAGTGGAGCCTGATTAGGCTCCACCTTTTCAATACCCGAGATTACTTGGGATGCGCACACTGACACCCCTTGCCAGAACACTCCTCACCACTCTTGTGATGATGCGCACAGGCCTCACAGCAATAATGCTTACCGTGCGCCACATAAGAATGCTCACCCTCCTTGATCGTGCAACGACATCCCGGACAATCGCATTTTCTATCTGCCATGAAACAGACTCCTCTGGTGGTGGTTGTCTGAGGCCGAAAGAACAGCCGTGCTACCAGTGTAGAACGTGAAAACCACCTAACCTGCCAACCCACACCACTCACCACTCAGCACTCACCAGTCACAACGATGAGCGTTAGCTCAAGTACCGCTTTTGACGTGCCGGCCCCATCGGCAGGCTGAGTGGAGGGATTTATCCGGGGGTGGGAGCGCAGCGACCGTGCGGCGAAGCCGCATGCATCGAGAGGAGGTGCAGCGAAGCAAACCGTAGGCGATGCCCCCGGATGAATCCCGTAACGAAGGAACCCCGAGCCCCAGCGAGCGGGCCGTACGCCGGGGCCCAGACCTTTGGTTACTTTGGGGCGTTTGCCAAAGTGACTCGCTGTAAGAGCGAAACCGCCAGCGGCCGCACCCGAAGAAACGGATATACACGCAAAACGAACAAGAGCCTGGTCGGCCCAAAGGCCGCCACGCTCAAACAGCCTGACGCACGCTACTGCGATACATGAACACCAGCGCCAGCCCCAAACAAACCATCGCCAAAACCCGACTCGAAGACAACTCAATAGCGGGATTCCCCAACCAGCCAAAATTGTCGATCAACATCCCCATCCCAAGCTGCCCGACAATCACCGCCACCGTCGCCACAGCCGCACCAACGCGCGGCACTGCACCAACCATGACCATCATATAAACCACCCCAAACAGCGCACCGCTAAGCTGCCACTTCGGCACCTCCAGCAAACTCACCGCCTGAGCAGGCTCAAAAAACAAAATCAACAACCCCGTAGAAACAGCGCCGACGACAAACGTCAACAAACTGCTGCGCAACACACCAACGGTTTCACCAAGACGCCCATTGATCGCCGCCTGCACACTCAACACCGCACCGGCCAACACTACGACCGCCAACAAAATAACCAGACTCATCGCATCAACCCCGCGCAATCAAAATCAGTGCCGCCACAATCAACACCAAGGCCAGCCAACGTTCGGCATTGACCTTCTTGCGCGTAGCCCCAAACCACCCGAAATGGTCAATCAACACACTCTTGCCGACCTGCCCCGACAGAATCGCAATCATCGTCATCGCAATCCCGATATGCGGCGTGGCCAGCGTCAGCACCACCACATACATCGGCCCCAGAAACCCGCCGATCAACTGCCAGCGCGGCAGATCCGTCAGCGCCGGCCCCTTCTGCGGCCCCGCAAACAACAACAGCAAAAACAGAATCGCCGACCCAACCCCGAAAATGCTCAAGGTCGCCCACAAATGCCCGACCTGCTCACCCAACGGCCCGAGCAACCCCGCCTCCACCGACAACCCCATGCCGGCCAGGATCACCAGCGGCAACAGCAACAACCGCAAACCGGGCCGGGCGACCGGGGCCGGCGCGGCACTCACTTCATCTAACGACTGCATCTGAAAAACCTCTGAAGGAAACGATGGCGCGGATTATCGGCTGGCGCAGCTGTGCGATAAATGGGAGCATCCGGACAACACTTTTGCGCAATTCGCACAGCAGGACAGACGATGCATGGGCTCAACGAACTGGGATTCAAGGCGCTAAGGCTATTTGTAGCGGTGCTCGACCACGGCAGTTTTTCCGAAGTCGCCCGCCGCGAGGGCGTGGCGCCCTCCTCGATTTCCCGACAGATCCAGTTGATGGAGCAGGCACTGAACCAGCAATTGCTCTACCGCCACACCCGTGCGGTCACGCCGACCGAAGCCGGGCGCATGCTCGGCCACCACGCGCGGCTGGTGCTGGTGCAACTGGAAGAAGCCGAACAGGCCTTGCAGGAACAGCAAAGCGAACCGACCGGCCTGGTGCGGATCAACGCCCCGGTGGTGTTTGGTCAGCGCCATCTGGCGCCATGGCTGGGTCGTTTGTGCGAGCGTTATCCGAAGCTGCAACTGGATATCCAGCAGACCGACCACTACATCGATCCGTTGCAGGAAGGCGCCGACCTGCTGTTCCGCATCGGCCCGCTGCACGACTCGAGCATGCAGGCGCGGATCCTGGCACCGCACCGCTTTCAGGTCGCGGCCAGTCCCGCGTATCTCAAGCGCTTCGGCACGCCACAGCATCCCGAAGACCTCGCCCGCCACCAGTGCCTGGCCTACAAGGGCGCGACGGGCCTGCAGCGCTGGTTCTTCCGGCAGGATCAGGGCGAGTGGACGCCGTATTCAGTCAAGGGCCCGATCACCGGCAACCACGCGGACACGTTGACCCAGGCCGCTGTGCAAGGCCTGGGGCTGGTGATGTTTCCGTCATGGCTGATCGGCGAGGCGGTGCGTGCGGGCACGCTGGTGCCGGTGCTGGAGGATTATCAGGTGTCGAACAGTGTCGAGCCGCAGCAGATTTCGGTGCTGTGGCCGGGGAGCCGGCGGTTGTCGGTGAAGGTGCGGACGGTCATCGACTTTTTTATCGAGTGCTTTGGCGAAGTCCCCTACTGGGACAGACCCTGAGCTCGCCAAAGTCAAAGCCAGCCCTCACCCTAGCCCTCTCCCGGAGGGAGAGGGAACCGAACTGGGGATATTCGAGAGATACGCCGACATGAGCGATCGGCTGTGAATCCATAATCGACACGATTTTTCAGGTCGATGTATGACGCAAGACACTGCGGTCAGTCCCCTCTCCCTCCGGGAGAGGGTTAGGGTGAGGGGGCCTTTGGGGGTCAGATCCGGAACTGCCCAACCAACTTGCCCAACCGCTGCCCCAACTCCGCCAGACTCCGCGAAGTCTGCGCCCCCAACTGTGTCTCGTCCGCCACGTTATCCACCGCCACCGCAATCTGATGCACGCTGCGGTTGATCTCTTCGGCCACCGCCGTCTGCTCCTCGGCAGCACTGGCGATCTGCGCGTTCATCGAATTGATCGTCGCAATCAGATCCGCCATCGCATCCAGCGACGCCCCCGCCTGATTGGCCTGGGCTGACGTGCCGTCACCCGCCTCGCTTGAGCGGCGCATGGCCTCGACCGCCGACTGCGTCCCCGCCTGCAAGCGGTCGATCATGCCCTGAATTTCCTGAGTGCTGATCTGCGTGCGCGACGCCAGCGCCCGCACCTCGTCCGCCACCACCGCAAACCCGCGCCCGGCTTCACCGGCCCGCGCCGCTTCAATCGCAGCGTTGAGTGCCAGCAGGTTGGTCTGTTCGGCGATCGAGCGGATGACCCCGAGCACGCCGACAATCGACGACACGTCCTGCTGCAGGCTGTCGAGGGACACGCCGCTGCTGCGGATGTCGTCCACCAGCGCATGAATCTGCTTGATGCTGCCGGCCACCACGCGCTTGGCGGTCTGGCCTTCTTCGTCGGTCTGCTGCGCGGCGACGGCGGCGTTCTGCGCGCTCTTGGCGACTTCTTGCGCGGCCGCAGACATTTCGTTGATCGCCGTGGCGACCTGATCGGTTTCGTGGCGCTGACGCTCCATGGCCTGATCAGAGCGCTGGGCCTGATCCGACACTTGCGTCACCAGCCCGGTCAGTTGCGAGGTCATTTCGGTGATCTGCCGCACCAGGCCGTGGATCTTGTCGACGAAACGGTTGAACGAGCCCGCCAGTTCACCGAGTTCGTCCTGGCTGGTGATGGTCAGGCGCCGGGTCAGGTCGCCCTCGCCCGCCGCGATGTCATCGAGGTTGGCTTTCATCAGGGTCAGCGGTCGCAGAATGGTGTTGGCCAGCAGCATCCCCGCTGCCGCAATTACCAGCAACACCACCACCGCCACGCCGACGATGCTCAGCACCACGCCCTGCATGCGCTCCTGCACCTTGGCCTCGACCACCGCCACTTGCGCTTCGATGCCATCGAGGTTGACCGACGTTCCCACCGCCATGTCCCACTTCGCCAGGTATTCGGTGTAGCCGAGTTTCGGCACCAGCACTTGCGCGTTGCCCGGCAGCGGCGAGCTGTATTGCAGGTAATGGGTGCCGTCCTTCGCGACTTTCACCAGGTCGCGGTTGACGTAGACGCCGTTCGGGTCGCGGTTGTCCTTGAAGCTTTTGCCCACGCCTTCGGGGTCGTTGGCCTTGAACAGGCGCACGGTCTCGGAGTCGTAGCCGAAGAAGTAGCCATCCTTGCCGTACTTGATGCTCGACAGCAGTTTGATCGCTTGCGCCCGCGCATCGGCGTCGCCGGGAGCGGCAGCGTCGTACAACGGTTTGATGGTGGTCATGGCCACGGCGACGTAGCTGGCCAGCGTGGTTTTGGCATCGCCAAGCAGGCGTTCGCGGGTCTGCTGGACTTCATTGCGCGCCTGCTCCTGAAGGATGAACAGCGTGGTCAGGCTGATCACCAGCGCAAAGAGCAAGACCGGAAGGACGGCAAGGGACAGGACTTTAGCCTTGAGACTCAGGCGCATGGGGGCTCACTCTTTTGGTTTTATTGGCGTGGTTAAAGGCTTTAACGGCACGCGGAACCAAAAGTTGAGCTGCGGATTAACCCGCACCTTGTGGGAGCCAGCCTGCTGGCGATAGCGATGTATCAGCCGCCCAATGTGCTGACTGATCCGGCGTCATCGCCAGCAGGCTGGCTCCCACAGGGGGATTTGTAGTGTTACAGGACCATCGCAGCCACCCAGCCAAACGCCAGCAGCGGCAGGTTGTAATGCAGGAAAGTCGGGACCACGGTGTCCCAGATGTGATGGTGCTGGCCGTCGATGTTCAGACCGGAGGTCGGGCCAAGGGTCGAGTCGGACGCGGGCGAACCGGCATCGCCCAAGGCACCGGCCGTGCCGACGATGCAGACAATCGCCATCGGGCTGAAGCCCAGTTGCACGCACAGCGGCACGAAAATCGCCGCCAGGATCGGCACCGTGGAAAACGAAGAGCCGATGCCCATGGTTACCAGCAGCCCGACCAGCAGCATCAGCAAGGCACCGATGCCTTTGCTGTGGTTGATCCACGACGCCGACGACTCGACCAGCGTCTGCACCTCGCCGGTGGCCTTCATCACTTCGGCGAATCCGGAGGCGGCGATCATGATGAAGCCGATCATCGCCATCATCTTCATGCCTTCGGTGAACAGGTCATCCGTCTCGCGCCATTTGACGATGCCCGACGCCGAAAAGATCAGGAAACCGGCCAGCGCCCCGATAATCATCGAATCCAGCAGCAACTGAATAATGAAGGCTGCGGCAATGGCGACACCGGCGATCAACAGACTGCGCGGGTTGTACTGCACTGCCACCTGCTCGACCTGCTCGATTTTTCCCAGGTCGTAGACGCGTTTCTTGCGGTAACTGATAAAGGCGATACCCAGCCCTGCCAGCATGCCCAGCGCCGGAATTCCCATGGCATGGGTGACGTTGATCCCGCTGATGTCGACGCCACTGCGGGCAACGTTGGCCAGCAGGATTTCATTAAGGAAAATGTTGCCGAAGCCCACCGGCAGGAACATGTACGGCGTAATCAGGCCGAAAGTCATGACGCAGGCGATCAACCGGCGGTCCAGTTGCAGCTTGGTCAGTACATAGAGAAGCGGCGGCACCAGCAGCGGAATGAACGCGATGTGAATCGGCAGGATGTTCTGCGAAGCGATCGCCACCACCCACAGCAGGCCGATCAGCAGCCATTTGACGCTGCCGCCACCGGTCGCATGCTGGCGGTCGACCATCGCCAGAGCCTTGTCGGCCAGCGCATGGGCCAGGCCGGACTTGGCAATCGCCACGGCGAAAGCGCCGAGCAACGCGTAGGACAACGCCACCGTCGCCCCGCCGCCCAGGCCACTGTTGAAAGCCTTGAGCGTGGCGTCGATACCCAGACCACCGGTCAGGCCACCAACCAGCGCGCCGACGATCAATGCGATCACCACATGCACCCGGGACAGGCTGAGGATCAGCATGACGCCGACCGCAGCAATCACTGCATTCATTTCACTACCTCGAAAACACGACGGTAAAGCCATTCACCGCCAGACAGGATGAGTCCGGCCGACAAGCCACGAGGGTCGCCAGCGGATTTGCATAGAGGGTCTTATTAGAAGGGCGCGCACTGTGCCGCAGCGCGGGCGCAGTGTCAAAGCGACTGGTCGCAACACTGTGTAACTTTCCATGATCAAACCGCTGAACAAGGCATATCCGCCACAACATGCGTCAATTCGCCCTATTGCATTTACGCCATAAAGAAAGCCGAAACGCGGCCGTTACAGTGCAAAGTCTCAGATATTTATCGAATAAGGACGTTTCCATGTCACTCAGACAACTTTCCATCCAATGGAAAATCACCCTGCTCGCCGGGCTCTGCCTGGCCGGTATCGTGACCCTGTTGGTGGGTCTTTCGCTGTATCGCATGGAGCACAGTTCCGAACTGGTGAAAGCTTCGAGCATGGAAATGCTCACCGAGTCGGCCCAGGCCCGCATCGAATCCCAGGGTGAAGTTCAGGCGGCGGGCATTCGCCAGCAGTTCATGGACGCCTATCAATATGGCCACGGTTTCTCGCGGCAGGTGCTGTTCCTGCGTGAGCAGGCCGAGAAGCGCTTCCTCGATGCCTTCGACCTGCGCGAGGACATGACCCGTCAGGTGAAATCGGCCTTGCAGGCCAATCCGGATCTGCTCGGCCTGTCGCTGGTGTTCGAAGCCAACGCGCTGGACGGCAAGGACGAGCTATTTGCCGGACAAGGTGAATTAGGCAGCAACGACAAGGGCCGCTTCGCCCTGTACTGGTCGCAGCCGACCCCGGGCAAGGTGACCTCGATGGCCCTGCCGGAAAGCGACATGAGCGACACCAGCACCGGTCCCAGCGGTCAGGCCGCCAACGCCTGGTTCACCTGCCCGCGCACCACGCTCAAGCCATGCGTGATCGAACCCTATTTCTATGTGATCGACGGGCAAAAGGTGCTGATGACCAGCATCGTGTTCCCGTTGATGGTCAACGGCAAAGTCATCGCCTCGCTGTCGGTGGACATCAACCTCAACAGCCTGCAAGCGATCAGCCAGAGCGCCAGCAGAAAGCTCTACGACGGCCAGACCGCCGTGAGCATCGTCAGCCCCGCCGGCCTGCTCGCCGGTTACAGCCCGGACGCCAATAAACTCAGCCAGCGCCTGGATGCCGTGGACACCACCAGCGGCGCCGAACTGCTGCGTCTGCTCGCCTCGAGCAACGCCGTCAGCAGCCTGCACAGCAACGCGCAACTGAAAGTGCTGTCGCCGTTCCAGCCGATTCCCGGTGGCCCGTCGTGGGGCGTGCTGCTCGATGTGCCGGAAAAGGTTCTGGTAAGCCGCGCCGAAGCGCTCAAGCAGCAACTCGATGCCAGCAACACCTCAGGCACCCTGATCGAACTGAGCCTCGGCGTGCTCGCTGCGCTGATCGGCCTTTTGCTGGTGTGGCTGATGGCGCGCAGCGTGACCAAACCGATTCTCGGCGTGGCCCACATGCTGGAAGACATCGCCAGCGGCGAAGGCGACCTGACCCGCCGCCTGGCCTATGACAAGAAAGACGAACTCGGTCAACTCGCTGGCTGGTTCAACCGTTTCCTCGACAAGCTGCAACCGATCATCGCCGAGGTGAAACGCTCGGTGCAGGACGCGCGCAACACCGCCGACCAGTCTTCAGCGATTGCGACCCAGACCAGCGCCGGCATGGAGCAGCAATACCGTCAGGTCGATCAGGTCGCCACCGCGTCCCACGAAATGAGCGCCACCGCCCAGGACGTGGCCCGCAGCGCGGCACAAGCCGCCGAAGCCGCCAAGGACGCCGACCGCGCCACCCGTCAGGGCCTGACCGTGATCGACCGCACCACCGCCAGCATCGACACCCTCGCCGCCGACATGAGTGCAGCGATGGTGCAGGTCGAAGGCCTGGCCGCCAACAGCGAGAAGATCGGTACCGTGCTGGAAACCATCCGCGCCATCGCCGAACAGACCAACCTGCTGGCCCTCAACGCCGCCATCGAAGCCGCCCGCGCCGGTGAAGCCGGGCGCGGTTTTGCGGTGGTCGCCGACGAAGTGCGCAACCTCGCCCGCCGCACCCAGGAATCGGTGGAAGAAACCCGCCAGGTGATCGAGCAATTGCAGACCGGAACCCAGGATGTCGTCGGTTCGATGGGCAACAGCCATCGTCAGGCCCAGGGCAGCGTCGAACAGGTCGGCCAGGCCGTGACGGCGCTGCGCCAGATCGGCGATGCGGTGACGGTGATCAGCGACATGAACCTGCAGATCGCCAGCGCCGCCGAGGAACAGAGCGCGGTGGCTGAAGAGATCAACAACAACGTGGCGACGATTCGTGATGTGACGGAGTCGCTGTCGGGGCAGGCGAATGAATCGGCGCGGGTGAGTCAGTCGCTCAATAGTCTGGCGAATCAGCAGCAGAGTCTGATGGATCAGTTTCGGGTCTGACGCTCAAGCCCGCTCACCACAAACCTTGTGGGGGCGGGCTCACCGTCGAGGCAACTGAATCTCCACCTTCAACCCGCCCCACTCGCTTTCGCCCAGCACCAGCACCCCGCCCCAGTTGTGGACGATGTCGCGCACAATCCCCAGCCC
>NZ_BQID01000029.1 GCF_021602345.1 Pseudomonas pharyngis | reverse complement strand
TAACCCTCTCCCGGAGGGAGAGGGGACTGATTGGGGGATATTGGAGAGGTTCACCGACGTGAGAGATTGGTTGTGAATCCATAATCGACACTTTTTTTCAGGTCGATGTATGACGCAAGACAACTCGGTCGGCTCCCTCTCCCCCCGGGAGAGGGCTGGGGTGAGGGGGCTTTTAAGGTTGCCCCCAATCTCAAGTCCGGAACCTGCGCACCAACCCATCCAGCTCATTCGACAGCCCCGCCAGACTCTGTGAATCCAGCCGCGCCGAATTCGCCAGCTCCGCCACCAACTGCGCATCACCATGAATCTGGCTGATATGCCGATTGATGTCCTCAGCCACCTGATGCTGCTCTTCAGCGGCCGTGGCGATCTGCGTGTTCATGTCGCGAATCACATCCACCGACTCACGGATCTGACCGAAGCTTTCTCGCGCTTCGCCGATGCGTGCCACCGATTGCTGCGAAACATCGAGGCTGGCGCGCATCTGCTGAGTCACCGCGCTGGTGCGTTTGGCCAGGTTGCCCAGCAGCCCGTCGATTTCCGCCGTCGAATCCGCCGTGCGTTTGGCCAGTGCGCGAACCTCATCGGCCACCACCGCAAAACCACGACCCTGCTCACCGGCCCGCGCCGCTTCGATGGCCGCGTTGAGCGCCAGCAGGTTGGTCTGTTCGGCGATGGAGCGGATGGTGCCGAGGATCGACTGGATGTCGTTGCTGTCGCGCTCCAGTTGCTGCATCGACTGCGCCGATTGCTCCAGCTCCTGGCTCAGTTGATCGACGCTGTGCACCGCCGCATCGATCTGCTGCTGACCTTCGCGGGCCTGGCGCTGGCCGCTGTCGGCCGACTCCGCCGCCTGGCTGCACGAGCGGGCGACTTCGTTGGCGGTGGCGACCATTTCGTGGAACGCGGTCGAGACCATGTCCACCGCTTCGCGCTGGCGTCCGGCGGCTTCGGCCATGTCGCCGGAGACCCGGGTCGAGCTCTGCGAAGTGGCGAGGATTTTTCCGGCCGCGCCACCGATATGCTGAATCAGGCTGCGGATCGCGGTGAGGAACTGGTTGAACCAGTTGGCCAGTTGCGCGGTTTCGTCGCTGCCACGGATATCGAGGCTCTTGGTCAGGTCGCCTTCGCCCTGGGCGATGCCTTCCAGACCGCTGGCCACACTGCGGATCGGCCGCACGATGAGGCTGGCGAAACTGGCGCCGACCACCGCGAAGAACACCGCCAGCACTGCAGCGATGATCGCGATCAGCCAGGTCAGTTGAGTGGCGGAACTCATCACTTCGTTCTGTTTGATCAGGCCGATAAAGGTCCAGCCCAGTTGCTCCGAGGGCCAGACGTTGGCCATGTAGCGCTCGCCGTTGAGCTCGATGTCAACCAGGCCTTTGCCGGCCTTGGCCAGTTGCGCGTAGCCGTCGCCGAGGCTGTCGAGTCGTTTGAAGTTGTGCTCCGGTTGTTTCGGGTCGACCAGCACCGTGCCGGTGTTTTCCATCAGCATCAGGTAACCGCTTTCACCGAGCTTGATCTGTTTGACGATCTCGGTCAGTTGCTTGAGCGACACGTCAATGTTGACCACGCCACCCTGGGCGCCCAACTGGTTGGCGACCGCGCGCACGGTGCTGACCAGAACCGCGTCGTCGCCGGCCCAGTAATAGGCCTCGGTGCGCAGGGTCTTGCCCGGGTTGGCCATGGCCGTCTTGTACCAGGGGCGGGTGCGCGGGTCGTAGTTGGCCATCTTCGGATCGCCCGGCCAGAAGGCATAGCCGCCGCTGTTCAATCCATAGGAGACGTAGGAGTAGGCCGGGTGGGATTTGGCCAGCCCTTCGAACAGTGCAAACAGTTGCTTGTCGATCTCGCCATCGGAGGTATCGGCGGCGTTGGCGCTCATGCGGCTGCGAACGCTGCCGTCGGCGTTCTTCACCAGCGGCTGCGCCGCCAGGTAATCGACGTTCTGGCTGATGCCGTCGAAAAACAGCTGCATGGCATTGCTGACCTGACGGATCTCGCGCCCGCTGCTGTCGACAAAATCGTCCCGGGCATCGCTGCGCAGGTTCAGTACCACCAGCGTGGCGACCAGCACCACGGGCAAGCAGGCGATGATTGCAAACGCCCAGGTCAACTTCTGTTTGATGTTCATCCGCGCTCCAGATTTTCTTGTAGGCCCACGCAGTGCAGATGACTCGCGGTTATTGGCAGCCGAAAAACCTATTTCTCACCCGTTTCCCTGGGTGCGACATCGAAGATTTTTTTGGAACGATTGTCGGACAAGTTCCTCTGTCTCAGAGGAAATCGGCTGATGAAGAGGGAAATTGAGGCCGGAAGAGAAAATTCTTACGAGCTGTGTGCGGCGGGATGTCAGATTCTGTCGCAAATGCCCTCAAGTCCTGGCGCCTATAAATTCGCCAGCCTCGGCTATGATTCGAAGCGGTCGATAAAGAGGCGAATTGACCTGATTTATCCGGCACAGTGTGTGCATCCACAGGTTCACAGGTCGGCAACCCCTCCCCGTGATGCGAGGATTGCCGTATAACGAATGACATTCGCGTGTTTGGTAATAAAGGACCCACAATAAAAGCTGATGAAGACTCCAAAACGCATTGAACCCCTGATCGAGGACGGTCTGGTCGACGAAGTGCTGCGTCCACTCATGAGTGGCAAAGAAGCAGCTGTTTATGTGGTGCGCTGCGGCAATCAGTTACGTTGCGCAAAGGTCTACAAGGAGGCGAACAAACGCAGTTTCCGCCAGGCGGCCGAATATCAGGAAGGCCGCAAGGTTCGCAACAGCCGACAGGCCCGGGCGATGGCCAAGGGGTCGAAATTCGGTCGCAAAGAGACCGAAGACGCCTGGCAGAATGCCGAGGTCGCGGCGCTGTTCCGTCTGGCCGGCGCGGGTGTGCGGGTGCCCAAGCCGTACGACTTCCTCGAAGGCGTGCTGCTGATGGAACTGGTGGCCGATGAATACGGGGATGCCGCGCCGCGTCTGAACGACGTAGTGCTGGAGCCAGATCAGGCCCGCGAGTATCACGCGTTCCTGATTTCGCAGATCGTGCTGATGTTGTGTACCGGTCTGGTGCACGGTGACCTTTCGGAGTTCAACGTGCTGCTGACGCCGACGGGGCCGGTCATCATCGACCTGCCGCAAGCGGTGGACGCGGCGGGCAACAACCATGCGTTCAGCATGCTGGAGCGTGACGTCGGCAACATGGCGTCGTACTTCGGCCGCTTCGCCCCGGAGTTGAAGAAGACCAAGTACGCCAAGGAAATGTGGGCGCTGTACGAAGCGGGTACGTTGCACCCGGCCAGCGTGCTGACCGGCGAGTTCGACGATCCCGAGGACCTGGCCGATGTCGGCGGGGTGCTGCGCGAGATCGAAGCGGCGCGTCTGGATGAGGAGCGCAAGCAAGCCATCCGTGCGGCGGACGACGAGCCCAAGGGCAAGTCCGACGAACCTCCGCCACCACCGTGGATGCAGTGAGCATCTGAAAAACAAAACCCGGCTTCGGCCGGGTTTTACACATTCAAGGATTGATTGTGACCAGCACTTCCCGCAATGCCCGGCTGATCATCACGGCGCGGCTGATCTCCGATTTCGGCGCGTTCCTCAACATGGTTGCGCTGGCCACTTATGTCTACCTGCTGAGCAACAGCGCGATGAGCGTGGGGATCTTTCTCGCCAGTCGCGTGGGCGGCGGGATTTTTGCCAGCCTGATCGGCACCGCGTTTTATCGTCGATGCAGCGGTCGCTTGCCGTTGATTGCCTTCGATCTATTGCGCGCCACAGTGCTCGGTTTGTTGCTGATCGTGCCGGTCAGCCAGCAAGCGTTGTGGCTGCCGCTGATTGCGTTCGGCCTGGGCTTTGGCAATTCGATGTTCGCCATCGGCCTCAACAGTCAGTTGCCGCGCTTGATCGAGCCGGCGCAGTTGCTCAAGACCAATGCCTGGATCACGTCCGCCTCGTCCATGGCGATGGTCGGCGGCAGTCTGGTGTCCGGGTTGCTGGTCGCGGGGTTTGGTTTTGAAACGGTATTCGCGCTGAACGCGGTGACCTATCTGTTGGCGGCGGTGTTGATTGCGCCGCTGCGGTTCAGTGCACCGGAGCCTTTGGCCGAATCAAGCGATGAGCGCAGCGAATGGTCAGCCTTGGTGCAGGGGTTGCGCAGTGCGCCGGTGGTGGCCGCGATGCTGGCGGTGACCATGGCCGACACCCTTGGCAGCGCTGCGCACAACGTCGGTTTTCCGATCATCTCCAAACTGCTGACGCCGGACTCGGCGAGCACCACGCTGGGCCTGATGCTCGCAGTGTGGGCCGTCGGCAAACTGCTCGGCGCGCGGATCGCCAGTCGCCTGAACGGCACTGACAACATCCATCTGGAGCGCCGCTATTTCGGCGGCGTGCTGCTGATGTCCTGCGGATTCATCCTGATGTTCCAGCAGCACAGCGTCGTCGGTCTGTTGCTGTTTTCGCTGCCGGCCGGGTTGGGCGACGGTTTCTCGGAAGTCGGCTTGATGTCACGTTTGCAACGGGAACCGGAGCCTTTGCGCCTGCCGATCTTCAGCTTCCTGACGCTGTTGCAGATGACCGGGTTCGGCGTCGGCATGCTGATCGCCGCACCGTTCCATGCGTGGTGGGCGCCGGGTGCCGTGGTGCTGCTGTTCCACGGCATTCCCCTCGCCACAGTGCTGTCGATGAAAATCCTGCTGCTCAGGCGCGCGCGGGTTGCGCGCAGCAGCCCGACGCCAGTTCCTTGAGGATCGGACAGTCCGGGCGATGGTCGCCGTGGCAGTGCTCGACCAGATCCTGCAGAGTGTCGCGCAGTTCGCCGAGTTCGCGGATCTTCTGATTCAGCTCGTCGATGTGCTGGCGGGCCAGGGCCTTCACATCGGCGCTGGCGCGCTGGCGATCCTGCCAGAGGGTCAGCAGCTTGCCGACTTCCTCCAGCGAAAAGCCCAGGTCCCGCGAACGCTTGATGAATGCCAGCGTGTGCAGGTCATCGTCACCGTAGACGCGATAGCCGCTGTCGGTGCGATGAGCAGCCTTGAGCAGACCGATCGACTCGTAATAACGGATCATCTTCGCGCTCAGGCCACTGTGGCGGGCCGCTTGGCCGATGTTCATCGGTTGTCCTCCAGATCCTCGGGTTTCCAGGTTTTCAACAGTAGCGCATTGCTCACCACGCTGACGCTCGACAGGGCCATCGCCGCGCCGGCCAGCACCGGATTGAGGAAGCCGAACGCCGCCAGCGGAATGCCGATCAGGTTGTAGACGAAGGCCCAGAACAGGTTCTGGCGGATCTTCGCGTAGGTCTTGCGGCTGATCTCCAGCGCTGCGGGCACCAGCCGTGGATCGCCGCGCATCAGGGTTATGCCGGCGGCGTGCATGGCCACGTCGGTGCCACCGCCCATGGCGATGCCGATGTCCGCGGCGGCCAGCGCCGGTGCGTCGTTGATGCCGTCGCCGACCATGGCCACGACCCCGGTTTTTTTCAGCTCGGCGACAGTGGCGGCTTTTTCCGCCGGCAGCACTTCGGCGTGGACGTTTTCGATGCCCAGCGCTTCGGCAACCACCCGGGCACTGCCGCGGTTGTCGCCGGTCAGCAGGTGGCTGTGGATGTGCTGCGCGGCCAGTTGTTGCACCGCGTGCAGCGCGCCGGGCTTGAGGGTGTCGCCGAAGGCGAACAGCCCGAGTACGCGGGGCGCCGGATTTTGCTCGATCAGCCAGGACAGCGTTCGACCCTCGGTTTCCCAAGCCTTGGCGGACTCGCTCAGGTCTCCGGCATTCAGACCGCTTTCTTCCAGCAAGCGCCGGTTGCCCAGCGCCAGGCGCCGACCATGGAGGCTGCCGGAGATGCCGCGCCCGGTCAGGGACTGGCTGTCGCTGACATCCGGCACGCTCAGACGGCGTTCGGCACAGGCATCCAGCACCGCTTTGGCCAGCGGATGTTCGCTGCCGCGTTGCAGTGCGCCGGCCGCTGTCAGCAGGGCGTTTTCATCACCGTCGATCGCGCTGAAATGCGCGATGCGCGGCGTGCCGGAGGTCAGGGTGCCGGTCTTGTCGAACACCACGGCGCTGACTTCATGGGCACGTTCCAGTGCCTCGGCGTCCTTAATCAAAATCCCGTGACGGGCGGCCACTCCAGTACCGGCCATGATCGCGGTCGGTGTCGCCAGGCCGAGGGCGCAGGGGCAGGCGATTACCAGTACCGCGACGGCGTTGATCAACGCGGTTTCCAGCGGCGCGCCATACAGCCACCAGCCGATCAGCGTGGCCAGGGCCAGCAGCAACACGGTCGGTACGAACACCTGACTGACCTTATCCACCAGTTTCTGGATCGGTGCTTTCGCAGCCTGGGCGTCCTCCACCAGACGGATGATCCGCGCCAGCACGCTTTCCGCACCGAGCGCCGTAGTGCTTACCAGCAAGCGGCCTTCGCCGTTGATCGCGCCGCCGGTGACCTTGTCGCCCGGTTGCTTGGGCACCGGCAGGCTCTCGCCGCTGATCAGTGCTTCGTCGGCATGGCTCTGGCCTTCCAGCACTTCGCCGTCTACCGGGAAGCGTTCACCGGGCTTGACCAGAACTCGGTCGCCAAGACGCAGGGCGCTGATGGCGACGTCCTGTTCACGGCCATCGATGACTTGAATTGCCCGCTCTGGCCGCAAAGCTTCCAGAGCGCGGATGGCGCTGGCGGTCTGGCGTTTGGCGCGGCTTTCCAGGTATTTGCCGAGCAGCACCAGAGCGATGACTACCGCAGAGGCTTCGAAATACAGATGCGGCATGCCTCCGTCGGCGGTGGCCCATTCGTAGAGACTCAGGCCATATCCGGCGCTGGTGCCCAGCGCTACCAGCAAGTCCATGTTGCCGGCGCCGGCGCGCACGGCTTTCCACGCGGCCACATAAAACCGCGCGCCGAAAATGAATTGCACCGGGGTGGCGAGGGCGAACTGCGCCCAGGCCGGCAGCATCCAGTGAATGCCGAACGGTTGCAGCAGCATCGGCAGCACCAGCGGCAAGGCGAGGGCGATGGCGCAGATCAGTGCCCAGCGCTCATGGTCCAGGCGCTGTTGACGATTGTCGGATTGTGGATGTTCGAGTTCGAAGAGGCTGGCCGAATAACCGGCCTTGCTCACGGCGGCGATCAGGGTTTGCGGGTCGACCGCGCCGAGCAATTCGAGGTGGGCGCGTTCATTGGCGAGGTTGACGCTGACGCTTTTCACCCCCGCAACCTTGTTCAGGGCGCGTTCGACACGACCGACGCAGGAGGCGCAGGTCATGCCGTCGATGTTCAATTCCACGGTTTGCTGCGGCACGCTGTAACCGGCGCGTTCGACTGCTTCCATCAGCGCCGGCAGGCTGTCGCCGGGGGCCTGCACCCGGGCCTTTTCGGTGGCGAGGTTGACGCTGACGGCACTGGCGCCGCTGACTTTGCTCAACGCCCGCTCGACACGGCCGGCGCAACTGGCGCAGGTCATGCCGCTGATGGGCAGATCGAAGGTGATGGAATCGGACATCGGTCGTACTCCCTGTAGAAGATGCCTACAGGATCAACCTTGCCATGCTGGCAAGGTCAAGCGCCAATCCGAAAGTGTCAGTAGCCGAGACCGGTCGGCTTGAGGTACATGCCTTCCTGGTTCATCGCGATGCGGAATTTCAGGATGTCGCCGGCATGCAGTCTGATCTCCTGCGAGCCCGGCGCGAGCATGCCCGGGTTGCAACCCGGCATTTGCCCCGGCAGCAGCTTCAGGCGCAGCGAGACATTGCCCGGCGGCAGGTTGAACGATGTGCTTTGCTCCTGAAACAGGCGCGCCGACAGCTGATCCTGGATGTACACGCCGATTTCGCAGGAGGTCGCCACTTCCAGGCGCTCGCGGGAAATGATCAGCACCCCGTAATCTTCCCCGGCGGCTTGCACCGAAGGGATCGCGGCAAAGAGGCTGAGTAAGCCAAACAGGCTGAAAGCTGACCAGCGCATGGCTGAATCTCCTGAATTCATGTCATTGATGCGTGCAGCTTGGCCGAGCGCGGCGCCGATTGCCAGCCCGGCAGTTTTTTGCAGAACTTGACCTTGCCATCGTGGCAAGCCTGAAACTGCCGGCAACCTCACTCAAAGGAGTCATTCCATGCAAGTGTTCACTGTTGAAGGCATGTCCTGCGGTCACTGTGTCAAGGCCGTCACCCAGGCGGTGCAGAGCAAGGATCCGGCCGCCAGCGTGCGGGTCGATCTGGCGGCGAAGGAAGTCGGCGTCGAAAGTGCGCTGAGCGCCGAGCAGGTGATCGAGGCGATCAGCGAAGAAGGCTACGCCATCAAACTCGCCTGATCTTTTTAATAGTTAGCGAGCTACCGGAATGTTCAAGGCGTCCTCGCGCAGCTAGACTGTCGGGCTGCACTCAACTCAACTGCCCGCCCGACCTGGACGCCTGATGAACTTCCGTACCCTTCTGATTCTCGGTGCCCTGACCGCTTTCGGTCCGTTGGCGATCGACTTCTATCTACCCGCGTTTCCCACTATGGCGCTGGCGTTCGGCACCGACGAGAAACACGTCCAGCTGACGCTGTCGGCTTACTTCTTCGGCCTGTCCATCGGTCAACTGGCTTACGGGCCGTTGGCGGATCGCTTCGGCCGGCGGATTCCGTTACTGATCGGTCTGACGCTGTTCACGCTGGCGTCAGTGGCCTGCGCCTATCCGCCGAATCTGGAGTGGCTCATCGCGGCACGGTTGGTGCAGGCGCTGGGCGGTTGTGCGGGGATGGTGATTGCCCGGGCGGTGGTCAGCGACAAGTGCGACGCGGTGGGTTCGGCGAAAGTGTTCTCGCAGCTGATGCTGGTGATGGGGCTGGCACCGATTCTGGCGCCGATGCTCGGCGGTCTGCTGGTCAACACCACGGGGTGGCAGTCGATTTTCCTGGTGCTGACCGGATTCAGTGCCCTGGCCGGACTGGCCGTGGCCCTCGGCCTGCCGGAAAGTCTGCCGGCGCATGTTCCGCGCCAGCCGTTGTCCGGCGCCCTGCGTCAGTACGGTCGGCTAATGGCGGATCCGGTCTACATGGGCCATGCCCTGACCGGCGGTATCGCCATCGCCGGGATGTTTGCCTACATCGCCGGCTCCCCTTTCATATTCATCAAACTGTACGGCGTGCCGGCCGAACATTTCGGTTGGCTGTTCGGCACCAATGCGGCCGGGTTCATTCTGGTCGCACAGGTCAATGCGCGCCTGCTGGCCAAGCGCGGTCCGGCCTTTCTGCTGTCACGGGCGGTCTGGGTTTACCTGGGTGCCGGGCTGACGCTGCTCGCGGTCAGCGCCTTGCACACCGAGTCCCTGTGGCCATTGCTGATTCCCTTGTTCATCTGCGTGGCCAGCCTTGGCTGCATCAGCCCCAATGCGGCGGCGTGTGCGATGAACGGGCAGGGCGGTCGCGCCGGCAGTGCTTCAGCCTTGCTCGGTAGCCTGCAGTTCAGCGTCGCTGCCGGGGCCTCGGCGCTGGTGGGGATCCTGCACGATGGCACCGCCGTGCCGATGGCCATGGTCATCAGCCTGTGTGGTTTGCTGGTGGTGTGCGCAGCGATGCTCACCCGGCGCATCCAGAATGCCCGGGCGCTGGCAAAGGCGCAGGCTGAAAACTGAAACGAAAGCCTCAGCCGACAGCGCGCTGCTGGCCGGGATCGGGAATCTGATGGGGCGCGTGCAGACGCGCTTCGAGGGTGCGGGTGAAGGCCAGCGCTTCGGCCTCACTGCGGAAGGTCACGGCGTGCTGGTCAAGACGAACTTGCCATTGGGACTTTGCCACTTCTTTTATCAGGATCTTCATTGCTGACCTCCCGTACGTAAAAGATTGCATCGCAGAGGTTTCGATTGTAGTCCTGAATACGATCGCAATTGTGACAAGGGTCGAGCATCTGACTGACGGCAAAAAAGCGCCGCAGCCCCCAAGCCAGACATTTTTGGCGCTGGCGAAGGCTGCGGCCTTGCGGGTTTTAGAAACCTTCTAAAACAATTTTCCCCTTGGCCTTGCCGCTTTCCAGCAATTCATGGGCGCGGCGCAGGTTGCTCGCGTTGATCGTGCCGAAGTGCTCGCCGACCGTGGTTTTCAAGGTGCCGCTGTCGATCAGCCCGGCCACTCGATTGAGCAGTTTGTGCTGCTCGATCATGTCCGGCGTTTCGAACAGCGAGCGGGTGTACATGAACTCCCAGTGCAGCGACAGGCTCTTGCGCTTGAGCTTGGTTACGTCCAGCGCTTTCGGATCGTCGATCAGCGCCAGTTTGCCTTGCGGCGCCAGAGCCTCGACCAGTTGGTCCAGGTGCTGTTCGGTCTGGGTCAGGCTGGCGACGTGGGTCACGTGGGCCACACCGGCGCGTTTCAGTTCCTCGCTCAACGGCTGGCTGTGATCAATCACCAGGTTTGCGCCCAGCTCGGTCACCCAGTCGCGGGTCTCAGGGCGGGAGGCGGTGCCGATCACCTTGAGTCCGGTCAACTGGCTGGCCAGTTGGGTGAGGATCGAACCGACGCCGCCGGCCGCGCCGACGATCAGCAGGCTCTGGCCTTCGTCAGTGTTGCCTTCGCGAATCTGCAGACGTTCGAACAACAATTCCCACGCCGTAATGGCGGTCAGCGGCAAGGCGGCAGCTTCGGCGAAGCCGAGGGTTTTCGGCATGTGGCCGACAATCCGCTCATCGACGACGTGCAATTCGCTGTTGCCACCGGCCCGGGCAATGGAGCCGGCGTAGAACACCTTATCGCCGGCCTTGAACAGGGTCACTTCACTTCCGACGGCCTTGACCACACCGGCCACGTCCCAGCCCAGTACCTTGGCGGCGCCGCCTTCCGGCGCGACGTTCTGGCGAACCTTGGTGTCGACCGGGTTGACCGAAATCGCTTTGACTTCCACCAGCAGGTCGCGGGGGCCGGCTACCGGTTCTGGCAGTTCGATGTCTTGCAGGGATTTTTCGTCGCTGATCGGGAGCGAGGCGTAATAGGCGATAGCTTTCATGGAGAACTCCGAAAGTGAATATAGGAAGGTTTCAGGCGATGACGCGCAGGCGCTTGAGTTCGAAGTGTTCGAGGAACGCCTCGGCCTGGCTGCGGAAATGCTGGATATGCGCGCTGGCATCGTGGGCTTGCAAGGCTTCGTCGCTGGCCCACTGTTCGATCATGTAGAAGGCCAGTGGATTGGCCAGGTCCTGATGCAGTTCGTACTGACCGCAACCCGCTTCGGCGCGGGTCGGTTCGATCAGGGCGCGCAGGTGCTGTTCGAGAGCGTCCTGCTGGCCAGGTCGGGCGATCAGGGTGGCAATAGCGGTGAAAGGCTGGGACATGTTCGACTCCGGGACGGGATGAATTCGATGGAAGGCATGATTGGCTATTTCTGCCGGAGATAAAACCGGCTAAAAGAGCAGTCTCTTTCAATGTTTTTTTGATAATCGAGGCTGAGGATGCTGCGTTTCGATGACTTGCAGTTGTTTGTCCGGGCGGCGGATCTGGGCAGCCTGTCGGCGGCGGCGCGGGTGATGGACATGTCCGCCGCGGTGGCCAGTGCCGCGCTCAAGCGGATCGAGCAGCAACTGGGCGCGCGCCTGTTGGCACGCTCCACCCGCAGTCTGCGGCTGACGGCCGAAGGTGAAGGGTTTCTCGAATACGCCCGCGCTGCGTTGAGCAACCTGGATGAGGGGCGCCGCCTGCTGGCCAGCGGGCAGGACCAGGTCAGCGGCATTCTGCAACTGTCGGCGCCTTCGGACTTCGGTCGCAACCTGCTGTTGCCGTGGCTCGATGAATTTCAACGCGAACATCCGAAGCTGACGGTGCGACTGCTGCTGGGTGACCGCATC
The DNA here is from genome assembly GCF_021602345.1 of Pseudomonas pharyngis. Classification (GTDB taxonomy): domain Bacteria; phylum Pseudomonadota; class Gammaproteobacteria; order Pseudomonadales; family Pseudomonadaceae; genus Aquipseudomonas; species Aquipseudomonas pharyngis. The sequence goes on along the minus strand of NZ_BQID01000029.1, from coordinate 20,721 downwards.
GCCGACCTGTTTCGCCAGCCGGTGGACATCGCCTTGCGCTACGGCGAGCCGGAGGATTCGAGTCTGGTGGCATTGCCGATTGCCCCGCACAACCGACGGGTACTGTGCGCTTCGCCGCTCTACCTGGCGCGGCACGGCGAGCCGCTGCATCTGGAACAGCTCGCGCAGCACAACTGCCTGCTGTACATGCTCGGTGGCCGGGTGCATGACCACTGGAGTTTTCATGACGGCAAGCGCGAGGTCAGCCTGACCGTCAGTGGCGATCGCTTCAGTGATGATGCCGATGTGGTGCGTCTGTGGGCGGTGGCTGGCGCGGGGATCGCCTATAAGTCGTGGCTTGATGTGGCCGGTGATGTACTGGCGGGGCGACTGAAAGTGCTGTTGCCGGAGCTGCTCTGTGAACGCGCTCCGCTGAATCTGCTGTGCGCCCATCGCGCACAATTGAGTAAGCCAGTGAACCTTCTGAGGGAAATGCTCGCCAGTCGTTGCGCTGAATTGAGTAGCCGATTTCCCGTTTTCTTGGAGACCGATCATTAGTCGCAGGTAAATAGCGAAATTTCTCTCAGGAACAATCACCAGCCACGGCCACTCCGGCGCAGGACGCAGCGAGCAACCCGCTTATACTAGCGACCGCCTGAAGCCCGCACCGACAGGCCGGCAAGAGAACGATCAGACCGGAACCGGCGGGGCAGGAACGAGGGTCGCGACAGTACTGCGGTTTCCTCGCTGCGGCGCGCAAAGTGCCTCGCCTCAAGGCACTTTGCGCGTCTTGGCCGACGACTGATTACTGGTCAAGATGTCTATGAGCAGTAGACGATACGATTCAACAGGGAGTGAATACATGGAACATGCACCTTGCATCAGCCAGATCGCCACGTTGCTGGCCGATCCCAAACGCAGCGCAATGATGTGGGCGTTGATGGATGGCTCGGCGCGGCAGACCGAGGAGCTGGCGTTGCTGGCCGGGCTTTCGCCTTCGTCAGCCAGTGCGCATCTGGGGCGCTTGTCCGCTGGCGGTCTGTTGAAGGTCGAGGCGCGCGGACGCAAACGCTTCTTTCGTCTGGCGGCTCCTGAAATCGGTGCGGCCATCGAGGCGCTGGCCAGTGCCACCCTGGCCAGCGCCCCGCGAGAAATCCCCGACGTGTTCAAGCGTGCCTCGCCGGTCGTCAGACCCCAGGCCGCGCCGTCTTCACTGCTGCGCGCGCGGTTTTGCGACGACCATCTCGGGGGCACGCTGGCCGCCGATCTGTACCAGCGGCTGCTTGACGCCGGCTGGATCGAGCAGCTTGAAAACCGGGTGGTCGTGACGCACAAAGGCTCGACACAACTGGCCGGGCGCGGCGTTTACATCCAGGCCCTGGCTCACCGCAACGCCCAGGTGGCGTGTGCTTGCCCGGACTGGAGCGAGCGTCGTCCGCACATGGGAGGCTCGCTGGGGGCGGCGTTGTTGCAGCTGTTCATGCAGTCGGGCTGGCTGGTGCTGCCCAAGGACTCCCGTGCTTTGCAACTGACGGCGGCGGGCCAGCGGGAAATTCATCGATTTGCCTGTGAAACCGAGCTGGAAATGGCGTTATAGAGCGCTTTCTTCCACGGATGTACTCCTGAACGTCGCCAACGGCTGCGAACAAGTCGCATCTGGCACAGGCGCGCAACCGCTATCGCGCACACTCGATCCGGGGACTTTTCGGATTGAGGAGGTGGCATGGACACGGGAAACTACAGCGCGGCAGATCGACTGGAACGCCTGCCAGTCAGCGGTTATCACCGGATCATCTTCATCATCATCGCCCTGGCGTTTTTCTTCGACTCCATGGATCTGGCGATGATGACCTTCCTGCTCGGCTCGATCAAAGCCGAGTTCGGCCTGAGCAGCGCCGAGGCTGGTCTGCTGGCCAGTTCGAGCTTTTTCGGCATGGTGCTGGGGGCGTCGCTGTCCGGGATGCTGGCTGATCGATTCGGCCGAAAACCGGTGTTCCAGTGGAGCATCGTCCTGTGGGGGCTGGCCAGTTACCTGTGCTCCACGGCGCAGACGGTCGAAAGCCTGACGCTGTTTCGCATCCTGCTGGGAGTCGGCATGGGCATGGAGTTTCCGATTGCTCAGTCGATGTTGTCGGAGTTGATCCCCGCCCAGCGTCGCGGGCGCTATATCGCCTTGATGGACGGTTTCTGGCCTCTGGGTTTTGTCGCGGCGGGCGTGCTGTCGTATTTCCTGCTGCCGTTGATTGGCTGGCGCGACATCTTTCTGGTACTGGCGGTGCCGGCGGTGTTCGTGCTGGCGATCCGCTTTTTCATTCCCGAGTCGCCGCGCTGGCTGGAACAGGCCGGCAAACATGACGCAGCGGACAAGGTTTTGTGCGGCATCGAGGCGCGGGTACGGGCATCGCTGGGCGGTGCTGCATTGCCGGCGCCGGTTCGTCTGCCTCGGAGCGTGACCCCGCCGGGCCATTTCCTTTCGGCGCTCAAACAGATCTGGTCGCCGCAGTATCGCCGGCGCACGACGATGATCTGGAGCCTTTGGTTCTTCGCGCTGCTCGGCTTCTACGGCCTGACCTCCTGGCTCAGCGCGCTGCTGCAACAGTCGGGGTTTGCGGTCACCCAGTCGGTGTATTACACGGTGCTGATTTCCCTCGGCGGGATTCCCGGTTTCCTGATGGCGGCCTGGCTGGTGGAGCGCTGGGGACGCAAGCCGGTGTGCATCGTCACGCTACTCGGCGGCGGGGTGATGGCGTTTCTATATGGGCAGAGCGCAGTGTTCGGCGGCAACGTGGCGCTGCTGATCGGCACGGGGCTGTTGATGCAGTTTTTCCTGTTCGGTATGTGGGCGGTGCTCTACACCTACACGCCGGAACTGTACCCGACCTCGGCGCGGGCGACGGGCTCGGGGTTCGCCTCGGCCATCGGGCGCGTGGGTTCGCTGCTCGGGCCGTTGGTCACCGGGCTGGTGTTCCCGATCACCGGGCAGGGCGGGGTATTTGCGCTGGGAGCGCTGTGCTTTGCGATTGCGGCGGGGGTAGTGTGGCTGTTCGGGATGGAGACCCGGGGCAAGACGCTGGAAGAGCTGACGGAAGCTCAGGTCGCTGGCTGAATACAGATCCTATTGTGGGAGCCAGCCTGCTGGCGATTGCGGACTTTCAATCAACACAGATGTTGAATGTAACGGCCTCATCGCCAGCAGGCTGGCTCCCACATTGGATCTTCAGCGCTGTTACGGTTTTACCAGGCGCGCATCCAGGCTGTTCTGCGCCAGACGCTTGGCCTGATCCTGAGTCATGCCCAGGTGGGTGTGCAGCGCATGGAAGTTCTCGGTCACGTAACCGCCGAAGTACGCCGGGTCATCGGAGTTCACCGTGACTTTCACGCCGCGCTCGAGCATGTCGAGGATGTTGTGCTGGGACATGTGATCGAACACGCAGAGCTTGGTGTTCGACAGCGGGCACACGGTCAGCGGGATCTGCTCGTCGATGATCCGCTGCATCAGGCGCTCGTCTTCAATGGCGCGTACGCCATGGTCGATACGCTGGATTTTCAGCAGGTCGATGGCTTCCCAGATGTATTCCGGTGGGCCTTCTTCACCGGCGTGGGCGACGGTCAGGAAACCTTCGTGGCGGGCACGATCGAACACGCGTTGGAATTTGCTCGGCGGGTGACCCATCTCGGAGCTGTCCAGACCTACGGCGACAAATGCATCACGGAACGGCAGCGCCTGGTCGAGGGTTTTCTGTGCTTCGTCTTCGCTGAGGTGGCGCAGGAAACTCAGGATCAAACCGCTGGTGATGCCCAGTTGCTGCTCGCCATCCTTCAGCGCGGCGGCGATACCGTTGAGCACCACTTCGAACGGGATACCCCGGTCGGTGTGGGTCTGCGGATCGAAGAACGGTTCGGTGTGAATCACGTTCTGTTCTTTGCAGCGCAGCAGGTAGGCCCAAGTCAGGTCGTAGAAATCCTGGGAGGTGCGCAGCACGTCGGCGCCCTGGTAATACAGGTCGAGGAATTCCTGCAGGTTGCTGAAGGCGTAAGCCTTGCGCAGGGTTTCGACGTCGCTCCACGGCAGGGCGATCTTGTTGCGTTCGGCCAGGGCGAACAGCAGCTCGGGCTCCAGCGAACCTTCGAGGTGCAGGTGCAGTTCAGCCTTGGGCAGGGCGTTGAGCCAGTCGTACATATTCTTTTCTCATCAGGTGCAATGGCGGGCATTCTACAGATGCCCGCCGAAACAATTGGCAAAACCTGACCAACCGATCCATCACACCGCTTCCTGCTCCCGTCGATAGGCGTAGGTATCGGCGAAGCGCGACAGCAGGAATTCGGCGCAGGTGGTGGTCGGATATTTCGCCGGATGCTGTGCGTCCTGGCAACCGGGCAGGCACTCGATACGGGTATCCGGATGCGGCTCGGCGAAGAATGGCATCGAGTAGCGATCCACCCCGAGAGGGCTGATCACCCGGTGCGGGGTCGAGCGATAACGGTCATTGCTCCAGCGCGCCATCATGTCGCCGAGGTTGACCACGAAGGTGCCGTCGATGGGCGGTGCGTCAATCCACTGGCCATTGACGTTCTTCACCTGCAGGCCGCCGGCACTGTCCTGATAAAGCAGGGTGATGCAGCCGTAATCGGTGTGCGCGCCGGCACCTTGCTGTTCGGCGGAACTGGCGGTGTGGCGCGGCGGGTAATGGATCATTCGCAATACGCTGACCGGTTCGTTGAAGCGTGTATCGAAGAAGTCGCGCTCGATTCCCAGCGCTAACGTCATGGCCCGCAACAGGGTTTGCGCCAGGGCCTGCATGTCGAGGTAGTGCTGCTCCATCAGCGCCTCCCAGCCAGGGATGGCCGGATGACGGTTGGGGCCACGTAACGGTTTTCCTGCCAGCACCTCGGGATGATCGGCCGGCAGGTGCAGGCCCATGTCGAAGGTTTCCTTGAGATCGCTGGGTTTGTCCGGGTCGAGCTGTTCGGTGGCGATGGCGCCGTAGCCGCGATGATGGACGGTCTGGGTGATGTCGATCTTGAGTTTTTCCGCGCTCGGCAGCGCGAAGAAGTGCCGGGCGTGATCGAGCAGGGATTCGATGCGCTGCGCAGAAATCGGGTGACCCTTGATGTAGAAAAATCCCCATTCGCGGCAAGCGTGGTCGATCTGTTCGGCGACGGCCGGCCAGGCGTTCTGGTCGTCGGAGTAGAGCGGCGAGATGTCGATGATCGGGAGTTGGTTCATTTCGAATGCTCGTTAGCGACCGCTCCCATGCAGAGGAGCGGTCAGGGGCAGGTGGATTACTTCGGCATCTCGGCCTTCATGCCTTCGACGTAGTAATTCATCGACGCCAGTTCGGCGTTGGTGGCGCTGACCCCCGCCGGGATTTTCTCGACGCCGGCCTGATCCTTGATCGGCCCGGTGAACGGTTGCAGGGCGCCGCTCTTGATGTCGGCGATGATCTGCTCGGCTTCGGCCTTCACCGGTGCCGGCACCAGATCGCTGATCGGCAGTTCGACCGTGCCTTCCTTCAACCCGCCCCAGTAGTCCTGGGATTTCCAGTTGTGGTCGATCACGCTCTGGGTCGCTTGAATGTAGTGCGGCGCCCAGTCGTTGACGATCGAGGTCAGCACCGCTTTCGGGCCGAAGTGCGCCATGTCCGAAGCGTAGCCCACGGCGTACACGCCGCGTCGCTCGGCGGCCTGGATCGGCGCCGGGCTGTCGGTGTGCTGGAACACCACGTCCACGCCCTGATCAATCAGCGCGTTGGCCGCGTCGGCCTCCTTGCCCGGGTCGAACCACGAGTTGACCCACACCACTTTGATTTCGGTGCCGGGGTTGTACTTGTTCAAGGCCAGTTGAATGGCGTTGATGTCGCGGATCACTTCGGGGATCGGGAACGAGGCGACGTAGCCGATTTTTTTGCTCTTGGTCATCTTCGCCGCGAGGAAACCACCGACGTAGCGGCCCTCATACGTACGCGCGAGATAGGTGCCGAGATTCTTGTCCTGCTTGTAGCCGGTGGCGTGTTCGAAGGTCACCTTGGGAAACTGTTTGGCGACTTTCACCGTCGGGTTCATGTAGCCGAAAGAGGTGGTGAAGATCAGGTCGTAATTGTCCTTGGCCATGTTGCGGATCACCCGCTCGGCGTCGGCGCCTTCGGCGACGTTTTCCACGTAATTGGTGGTGATCTGCGAACCGAGTTTTTCCGCCAGCGCCTTGCGCCCCTGTTCATGCTGATACGTCCAGCCGTGGTCGCCGATGGGGCCGATGTAGACGAAGCCGACTTTCAGTGGATCGGCGGCACTGGCGCTCAGGCTGAGGCCAAGGCCCATGGCGATGCACAGCAGTGTTTGCAGTGGACGTTTTTGCATGAACGCGAACTCCCTTTTGTTGTGTGTGGGGAGGGCAATGCAAAAGGCTGACCAAGCGGACAACAAATCGAGTCGAAATCGCGGCGAGGCCTTTGTGAGCAAGCCCGCTCCCACAAAAGCACCGCGATCCCTGTGGGAGCGGGCTTGCTCGCGAAGAGGCCGTAAAGTCCAATAAAAGTGCAGGCGTAGATAAAGCTGCCATCCACTGGTGCGCTAAGGTGTAACGAAACGTTAGCGCCACCCCGCAGTCAGTAGCTCATTCGCACTCTTCGGCAAAAAGGCCCGTCATGTTCACCATCCTCAAGCAAGAAAGCTTTCTGCTGTTGGCCGTCATCGCCACCTGTGTTGCGTATCCGCTGGAGCACTGGCTGCTGCATAGCGGCCAGTTTGTCGCGCTGACGGCCGGGCTGGTGCTGATCGCCTTCATCGTCGCCGCCTCGATGCGCGTTGCCCATCAGGCTGAACTGCTCGCGGAAAAAGTCGGCGATCCATACGGGACGATGATCCTGACCCTCGCCGCCGTGCTGGTGGAAGTGGTGATCCTGGCGATCATGATGAGCAACGAAGCTTCGGCCACACTGGTGCGCGACACGATCTATTCGGCGGTGATGCTCGACATCAACGGCATCCTCGGCCTCGCCGCGCTGATGGGCGGGATCAAGCATGGCGAGCAGTCCTACAACGACGATTCGGCCCGCAGTTACAGCGTGATGATTCTCACCGCCATGGGCGTGTCGATGGTGGTGCCGGAGTTCATTCCCGAGGCCAACTGGAAAATCTATTCGGCCTTCACCATCGGCGCGATGGTGGTGCTTTATGCGTTGTTCCTGCGCATGCAGGTCGGGCCGCACAGTTACTTTTTCAGCTACAGCTACCCGGACAAACGTCGCAAGAAAGAGCCCGTGGAACAGGAGCCGAAACCGGTCAGCCTGGCGCTGTCGATCGGCATTCTGGTGTTCGGTGTGGTGGTGATCGGCGCACTGGCCGAGGTGATGTCCAAGACCCTCGATCTGGGCCTGGAAGGGACGGGCGCACCACCGGTGATCACGGCGATTCTGGTGGCAGCGATTTCCGCGGCGCCGGAGATTCTGACTGCGTTGCGCGCGGCGTTGGCCAACCGTATGCAGTCAGTGGTCAACATTGCGATGGGCGCTTCGTTGTCGACGGTGATTTTGACGGTGCCGGTGATGGAAGCGATGGCGCTCTATACGGGGCAGCCGTTTCAGATGGCGATGACGCCGGTGCAGACGGTGATGATCTTCATCACGCTGATCGTCAGTGCGATCAACCTCAATGACGGCGAGACCAACGCCATCGAGGGCATGACTCACTTTGTGCTGTTTGCGACGTTCATCATGTTGTCGCTGCTGGGCCTCTGAGCCCACCACAATGTGGGAGCTAGCCTGCTAGCGATTACCGTACATCAGTCAACATCTTTGTTTACCGACAGATCGCAATCGCTAGCAGGCTAGCTCCCACAGGTTTAAGCGCCGGGGACTCAGGTTCCGGCAATCAGCTGCCGAGCCGCCTGGCTGTGATCGGCAATCAGGCCTTTGAGATCCAGCCCTTCAACCTGTCCGTCAACCACACGCCACTTGCCGCCGACCATCACCCGATCCGCCCGGTCCGCGCCGCACAGCAGCAACGCCGAAATCGGGTCATGGCTGCCGGAGAAGCGCAGTTCATCGAGCTTGAACAACGCCAGATCCGCCTGCTTGCCGACCGCCAGTTCACCGATGTCGGTGCGACCCAGCAGGCTCGCCGAACCCTTGGTCGCCCAGCCCAGCACACGTTCCGGAGTGATCTTCTCGGCGCCGTAACGCAAGCGCTGGATGTACAGGGCCTGACGCGCTTCGAGGATCATGTTCGAGGCATCGTTGGACGCCGAGCCATCCACACCGATACCGAACAACGCGCCGGCATCGGTCAGATCGATACTCGGGCAGATGCCGGACGCCAGACGCATGTTCGAGCTCGGGCAATGGCAGATACCGGTGCCGGCCGCGCCGAGACGGGCGATTTCGTCGGGGTTGAAATGGATGCCGTGAGCCAGCCAGGTGCGTGGGCCGAGCCAGCCGACGCTGTCCAGATAATCCACCGTGCGCAGGCCGAAGCGTTGCAGGCAAAAGTCTTCTTCGTCGAGGGTTTCGGCGAGGTGAGTGTGCAGGCGCACATCGAGTTTGTTCGCCAGTTCGGCGCTGGCGGACATGATTTCCGGGGTCACCGAGAACGGCGAGCACGGCGCCAGAGCGATCTGGATCTGCGCGCCGTCGCCACGTTCGTGGTACTCGTGAATCAGACGCTGACTGTCGTCGAGAATCACCTGGCCTTCCTGCACGGTCTGCTGCGGAGGCAGGCCGCCGTCCTTCTCGCCGAGGCTCATCGAGCCGCGGGTGAGCATGGCGCGCATGCCCAGTTCACGCACGGTTTCGACTTGCACGTCGATGGCGTTTTCCAGGCCATCCGGGAACAGGTAATGGTGATCGGCAGCGGTGGTGCAGCCCGACAGCAGCAACTCGGCCAGCGCGACCTTGGTGGCGAGGGCGAGCTTTTCAGGCGTCAGGCGCGCCCAGACCGGGTACAGGGTTTTCAGCCACGGAAACAACGGCTGATTGACCACCGGCGCCCAGGCGCGGGTCAGGGTCTGATAGAAGTGGTGATGGGTGTTGATCAGGCCCGGCAGGATCACGTGTTCACGGGCGTCGAACACTTCGTTGCATGGGGTCGATGGCTGCTGGCCGGCGCCGAGCACTTCAGTGATCACACCGTCTTGCAGGACCAGACCGCCACGGGCATCGAGACCGTTGGCCGTGAAAATGGCGAGGGGATTTTTTAGCCAGATACGGGTCGCAGGCATTGTGGCCGGCTCCTCTGAAAGTTGGGTTCAGGGTTGCCAGCTCAGTGTTGCCCTGTCTGCTGATCCAGGGTCGCCGCGAGGGGCGAGGTGCGGAGTTTCGAACAAAATGTTTCGACGGGCAAGCCCAACCCGACCAGACACCGGGATAACCCTGTGGGGGTGAGCCCCCACAGGGTCCAGTGATTACCAGGGAATGGTTTCACCCTTGTAGTTCACGAAGTGATGGCCGCCCTTGCCGGCGAACGCATCCACCTGATCCACCAGGCCACGGGTGCTGGTCTCCACGTCGATGTCGGCACCTTCACCGCCCATGTCGGTTTTCACCCAGCCCGGATGCAGCGACAGCACCGTAAGTTTCTGCTCGCCCAACTGCGTGACGAAGCTGTTGGTCATCGAGTTCAGCGCCGCTTTGCTGGCCTTGTACAGCGCCAGTTCCGGTGCGTCGGGCATGGTCACGCTGCCGAGCACCGAACTCATGAACGCCAGCACGCCGCTGCCGTCGCGGATCTGCCCGACAAAGCGCTGGGCCAGATTGATCGGTGCCACCGCGTTGGTGAAGAACAACTGGCCGACTTCCGCCAGCGTCGCGCCGCCCGGGGTCTGCACTTCGGGGCCTTTGACCCCGGCGTTGACGAACAGCAGGTCGAAGGTCTCGCCCTTGAGCTTCTGGCTCAGGGCGATCACCGCTTGCTGGTCGTCCATGTCGAGTTTTTCGATTTGCACGTTGCCCAGTGCTTCGAGAGCCTCGGCGTTGGAAGGATTGCGAACCGTGGCGGTGACTTGCCAGCCGTCGGCCAGCAGGGTTTTCACCAGTCCCAGGCCCAGGCCCCGGGAGGCGCCGATGATCAATGCGTGCTTGGCAGGATTAAGTGCGGACATGATTGGCTTTCCTTGAAAGTTGAAAGATCACGGGTTCAATGGACAGCGTTGACCGAGCCGATGCTGCAATTCGAGGCGCAGCTCGCCGAGTTCGGCCATGCGGGTTTCGACCAGCTTGAGTTTGTCTTGCAGCAGTTGCGTGACGGTGGTGTCAGGATTTGGCGATTGCCACAGCGCGCCAACGCTGCTGCCGATCTCGCCGAGGGTAAAGCCCAGACGCTGCGCCGTTTTGATGTAGAGCACCAATTGCACCATCTCCGGCGGATAGTCGCGATAACCGTTGGCGCTGCGTTGCGCCGCGATCAATCCGCGCTCCTCGTAAAAACGCAGCGTGTCACGGCTGACATCGCAGGCCTGGGCCAACTCACCGATGCGCATCTTGCAGGTCTCGAAAGTGTTTGACCCTGGAGCATACTCCAGGCTTTACCGTGGTTGCTCCCTGAATTTTCGGAGCAAGGATGATGTGGACTTCAACGCAATATCGGCAGTTGGTGCGCGGCAGCGCCTGGTATGACTTGATCGTGACGGCGGCGTTTGTCACGCCGTGGAGTTTTGCTGTGTTGCACGGGTTGCTGACGGCGCTGAGTCAGGCGCTGGAGCTGCCCGGCGAGCTGCCGCCGTTCGAACCTGCGCATCTGTTGATAGCCAATTTGTTCGGGTCGGTGGTGTGCATGTGGGCAGTGCTGCGGATTCGTGATCCGCAGCCGGTTTATGGGCGCTATGACGCGGTGACGCGGTTTCTGTTCGCCGCGTGGATGACGTATGCCCTGGCCCACGGCGCCAGCTCGTTGGTGGTGGGTTTCCTGGTTCTCGAAGTGGCGTGGGGCATCGCTCAGGCGTTGCCGGTCCGGCCGCTGTCGCGAGCCGTAGCGGCTTAGTGCCCGGCCTGCCACGGCTGCCCCAGTGATACCGGCGCGTACAACCGTGTACGCAGCGCATCCCGCGACAACAACACCAGCACCAGAATCGTCGCGACATACGGCAGCATCGCCAGCAGACTCGAAGGAATCGCCAGCCCCAACCCCTGCGCCACCAGGTGCAGGATGCTGGCGAGTCCGAACAGATACGCACCGAGCAGCAAGCGCCACACCCGCCAACTGGCGAACACCACCAGCGCCAGCGCAATCCAGCCGCGTCCGGCGGTCATGTTCTCGGCCCACATCGGCGTGTAAGCCAGCGACAGATAAGCGCCGGCCAGTCCGGCCATCGCCCCGCCGAACAATACCGCCAGCGTGCGCACGGTCAGTACCGGCAAGCCCATGGCACTGGCCGCATCCGGGTTCTCACCGACCGCTTGAATGATCAGCCCGACACGGCTTTTCACGATCACCCACGCCACCAGCGCAAACAGCGCGAACGACAGGTACACCAACAGATCCTGGGCAAACAGCATGCGGCCGATCAGCGGGATTTCGCTCAGGTAGGGAATCGCCAGCGGCTCGAAACCGACCAGCGGTTTGCCGACCCACGCCGCGCCGACAAAGGTCGACAGGCCGACGCCAAAAATCGTCAGCGCCAGCCCGGTCGCCACCTGATTGGCGTTGAACACCAGCGCCACCAGAGCAAACAGCGACGACAGCAACATCCCGGCGAGCATCGCGAGCACCACGCCGAGCCACAGGTTGCCGCTGTTGAACGCGACGATGAAACCGATCACCGCGCCAAACAGCATCATCCCTTCCTGACCGAGGTTGAGTACGCCGCTCTTCTCGCAGATCAATTCACCCAGCGCCACCAGCAGCAGTGGCGTACCGCAGCGCACCATGGCGTAGAAAATATTGCTCAACAGATCGATATCCATCACAGCGCTCCAGCGGTTACGGCGGTGGTAGAAGTGCGCCGCACCCAGCGCAGGTTAAGACGTGGCCGATAGAGGATCAGCACGTCACAGGCCAGCAGGAAAAACAGCATCATTCCCTGGAACAGCTGAGTGATCGCCTGCGGCAGATTCAGCGTCATCTGCGCGTTCTCGCCACCGATGTACAGCAGCGCCATCAACAGGCTGGAAAACAGAATGCCGATGGGATTGAGCCGCCCGAGAAATGCCACGGTGATCGCCGCATAGCCGTAGCCCGGCGAGACTTGCGGCACCAGTTGGCCGATCGGCCCGGTGACTTCGCAGACACCGGCAAGCCCCGCCAATCCTCCGCTGATCAACAGGGCGAGCCAGATCAGACGCTTCTCGCGAAACCCGACGAATCCTGCCGCACGCTTGTCCAGCCCCAGCACCTTGATCTGGAAACCGACGAAGCTTTTCTGCAACAACACCCACACAGCGACCAACGCGAGCAAGGCAAAATACACGCCGATGTGCGCGCGCCCGTCCTCCATTAACAGCGGCAGGCGGCTGGCGTCGCTGAACATTGCCGATTCGGGAAAATTGAATCCGGCCGGATCCTTCAGCGGCCCGTGTACGCAGAACAGCAACAGGTTCAGCGCGATGTAGTTGAGCATGATGCTGGTGAGGATTTCGTTGGCATTGAAGCGGGTACGCAACCAGGCGGTGAGCCCGGCCCAGGCGGCGCCGGCGAACGTGCCGGTCAGCAGGATCAGCACCAGCGCCCAGCGGCTTTGCATGTCGATGATGTTCACCGCCAGCGCACTGCCGGCCAGCGCGCCGAGCAGCAACTGGCCTTCGGCGCCGATGTTCCAGATCCGCGCCTGATAAGCCACCGCCAGCCCCAGCGCACACAGCAGAATCGGCAGGGTTTTGACCAGCAGCTCGGAGACGCCATACAGGTCGCTGACCGGGGCGATCAGCAAAGTATGCAAAGTCTTCAGCGGATCGTGGCCAAGGGCGACGAACAGCAAAGATCCGCAGACCAGCGTCAGCACCGCCGCCAGCACCGGCGAGCACCACAGCATCAGCCGTGATTGCCGGCCACGGGGTTCGAGGGAAAGCAACATGGGAGAAACTCCGTTAAACCGTGGCCGGTTGTGATTGAGGGGTGTCGAACTGGCCGGCCATCCAGCCGCCGACGTCGCTGAGGCGGGTTTGCGCCGTGTCCTGCAACGCCGACAGGCGCCCGCCGCACAGCGCGCCGAGGCGGTCGCTGATCTGGAACAGTTCGTCGAGGTCTTCGGAGATCACCAGAATCGCCGCCCCGGCATCGCGCAGGGCAATCAGCGCCCGGTGAATGGTGGCCGCCGCGCCGACATCCACGCCCCAGGTCGGGTGCGCGGCGATCAGCAGTTTCGGTTGCTGGAGGATTTCCCGGCCGAGGATGAATTTCTGCAGGTTGCCGCCGGACAGGCTGCGGGCGGCGGTCTGGGTGTCCGGGGTTTTCACGCTGAAGCGCTGGATGATCGTTTGGGCGAGGGCTTCGACCTTGCCGCGCTCGATCAAACCGTGGCTGACCAGGCCTTGTTGAAAGGCGGTGAGCAGGGCGTTGTCCGCCAGGCTCATGTCCGGCACCGCGCCATGCCCGAGGCGTTCGGCGGGGACGAACGCCAGGCCGAGTTTGCGTCGGGCATCCGGGCGCTGATCGGCGACAGGGTGTTCCTGGAAGCAGATGGTTTGCGCTGCATCGCGGGGCAGTGTTTGCTCGCCGCTGAGCAATGCCAGAAGCTCGTCCTGCCCGTTGCCCGCCACGCCGGCGATGCCGACGATTTCACCGCTGCGCACCTGCAGATCGATGTCGTTCAGGGAGCAACCGAACGGATCCGGGTTGTGCCAGTTCAGACCGCTGACCTGCAAGAACGCCGCGCCACCGGTGACCTTCGTGAACTCGCCGATCAAGGTCGCGGCGTCGCCCACCATCAATTGCGCCAGTTGCCGATCAGTGCAGTCTGCGGGCACGCAATGCCCGGCCACCCGACCACCACGCAACACTGTGGCGCTGTGACACAAGGCGCGCACCTCGCCAAGTTTGTGGCTGATGAACAGAATGCTGCAGCCCTCGGCCGCGAGCCGGCGCAGGGTGATGAACAACTCGTCGGCTTCCTGCGGCGTGAGCACCGAGGTCGGCTCATCGAGAATCAGCAGGCGAATGTCCTGCATCAGGCAACGCACGATCTCGACCCGTTGCCGCTCACCGATCGACAGGCTGTGGACAAGTCGCTGGGGTTCCAGCGCCATGCCATATCGGCGCGACACTTCACGGATTTTCGCCTCAAGCTGTTTCGGCGAACCGGCCGCTGCACCCATCGCCAATGCAATGTTCTGCGCCACGCTCAAGGTCTCGAACAGCGAGAAATGCTGGAACACCATGCCGATGCCCAACTGCCGCGCCTGGGCCGGGTTGCGCATAGTCACCGGTTGACCCTGCCACAGCATCTCCCCCGAATCGGCCTGGGTGACGCCGTAGATGATCTTCATCAACGTGCTTTTGCCTGCGCCGTTTTCACCGAGCAGCGCATGGATTTCACCGGGGGCGATGCTCAGGTCGATGGCGTCATTGGCAAGGCAACCGGGATAACGTTTGCTGATTTGGCGCAGTTGCAGCTGCGGTGTGGACGTGGGGTTTGGCATGACAGGCTCGGGTTGCTTGGAGTTGTGCCTGTGGATAAAGCAATTTCCTGGCCATTGAGTCAGGAACGCAGGTGGCTGCTGTTTGCCAGCCTGTGGCGCAGAGCCTGTGAATCGAATTCGGTTGCCTGCACGGCACCACTTGAGGGCAAAGCCTTTGATCAGGCTCCAGTTTTGCCCGCAACTGGCTGATCAAAAAACGAGCAACCCCGCCGAAGCCATGCAGAACCTGCGACTGCGCCAGCCATGAACGGCTTATCCACAGGTTGCTCCACAGTATTTGTGCGCAAGACAAAATCCCGGGCATAAGCACTGCCGGGCTTTCTTCTAAAGGCGATAAACAACGCTAAGCGATTGTTTTTACGTGAAATTGTTCATTGCGATGGGCGATTGGACGAAAAGTGAGCAAATCCCGCAAAGCCACGTGACAGAAGGGTTACAGCCTCCTGTGCTCAGGTTATCCACAGCCGGGTGCACAGCGGATGTGGGCAAGTCTCGGGCATAAGCAAGCGGGCTGGTGCCCCAAAACATGGCGGGGCTTCAACGCTGCAGCAGGATTCGCCCGCGGCTCAGGTCGGCCAGCTGATTTTGCAACAGCTCGATGTGCGCTTCGCCCACGGCCAGTTGCAATTCGACTCCGTTGGCGGTGAAGTTTTCTTCGATCACCAATCCGCCCAGATCCGCGACCCGCAGTTTCACCAGCGCCAGTTCGCCAAAGGCGCAGGCGCAACGCACGGGCACGCGACTGATCAATTCCATCTTCGGCGCGGCTTGCAGGCACTTGTTGGCGCCGCCGCCATAGGCCCGGGCCAGACCGCCGGTGCCCAGTTGAATGCCGCCGTACCAGCGGATCACCAGCACCGCGACCTGATCGCAGTCCTGCGCTTCGATGGCCGCGAGGATCGGCCGCCCGGCAGTGCCGCCGGGTTCGCCGTCGTCGTTGCTGCGGTATTGATCGCCGAGCTTCCACGCCCAGCAATTGTGCGAAGCGTTCAAGTCGCTGTGTTGCTCGATGAAGGCTTGCGCCTCAGCGGGGCTGCCGATCGGCGCGGCGAAGGTGATGAAACGGCTTTTGCGGATTTCTTCGCGGAACTCGCAAAAGCCGCTGAGGGTGAATGGCATAAAACGACTTATATAGAAGAAGTGAGGCCGCAGCCTTTGAGGATGATGCGGATCAGATTGTTGCCGGCGTCTTCCATGTCCTGTTTGGTCAACTTGCTGCGACCGGTCACCCGGCAGATCTGGGTGGCGAAGTCGGCGTAATGCTGGGTGCTACCCCACAACAGGAAGATCAGGTGCACCGGGTCGACCGGATCCATTTTGCCCGCGTCGATCCAGGCCTGGAACACGCCGGCGCGGCCCTGGAACCAGGCGCGGTAATCCTGATTGAAATATTCGGTCAGGCATTCGCCGCCGCTGATCACTTCCATCGCGAAGATCCGCGACGCTTGCGGCTGGCGACGGGAGAATTCCATTTTCGCGCGGATGTAGCGGGTCAGTGCTTCGGCCGGATCGTCCTCGGCCGTGAGGGAGTTGAAGGTGCTGTCCCACAATTGCAGGATGTTGCTCAGCACCGCCACGTACAGACCCAGCTTGTTGGTGAAGTAGTAATGCAGGTTCGCCTTGGGCAGCCCGGCCTTGGTGGCGATGGTGTTCATGCTCGTGCCTTTGTACCCGTGACGGGCGAACTCGTCTTCGGCGGCTTTGATGATGGTCTCTTCGTTCTTCTGACGAATGCGGCTGGCGGGTTTGCCGCCGTGGGCAGGGACTTCAAAGGTCATAGGCACTTCCGGGTTTGTCTGTGGGGTGCAACCAGTTGCGTTGATAGCGCAACCACCGGCGCGGGACAAGCCCCGGGCGAATAAAACCCCGGTCGTCAGCGGGTGGCGGCCAGGCTCTCGAGAAAACTTTCCAGTACCAGATGAGGGCGACGGCCCTTGCGGGTAACCGAGGCCAGGCTCAAATCATAGAAGCGGGTACTGGCCTTGAGCGCGCGCAAGCGACCTTGTTGAACCCAGAGACTGGCGTAGTGATCCGGCAGGTAGCCGATGTAGCGCCCGGTCAGAATCAGGAACGCCATGCCTTCGCGGTCGGAAGCGCTGGCGGTGCAGTTGAGCGCCTGATAGTGCGCCTGGATCTCCGCCGGCAAACGGAAGGTCGGGGCGATGGCGTCCTGGCTGTTCAAGCGTTCGTCATCCAGTTGTTTGTCATCGACGTAAAACAACGGATGACCAACTGCGCAGTAGAGCAGCGAACGTTCGCTGTACAGCGGTTGGTATTCCAGTCCCGACAACGCACTGGCCTGCGGCACCACGCCGACATGCAGGCGCCCGTCGAGCACGCCTTGTTCGACTTCGTTGGGGGCGATCATGCGGATCTGGATCTGCACGTCTGGCCCGCGTTCCTTCAACTGCGCGAGAGCGTGGGTGATGCGCATGTGGGGCAGGGTGACGAGGTTGTCGGTCAGGCCGATGATCAATTCGCCGCGCAAGTGCTGGTGCAGGCCGTTGACCTCGGTGCGAAAACTCTCCAGTGCACTCAACAGCTGCAGCGCCGACTGGTAAACCTCACGACCCTCTTCGGTCAGGGAGAAACCGGCGCGCCCGCGTTGGCACAGACGCAGGCCGAGACGTTGTTCCAGATCACTCATCTGCTGACTGATCGCCGAGCGACCGATGCCGAGCACGGTTTCCGCCGCCGAGAAGCCACCGCACTCCACCACGCTGCGAAAAATCCGCAGCAGGCGAATGTCAAAGTCACTGACCTGGGCCAATGGATCGGGGCGTCGACTGCTCATGCTGTTGTTCTCATTGTTTAGCAGAGTTCTAACTGAAGGTTAGAAGAGTTGAATTTCACCGACTTTATCCCCGTGGCAATTTAGCTGCAACAACGCTTTCTATCTCTCTGAAGCTTATTGCCCTGCGAGGTTTTGCCCGATGAACATGCCTGAAAACGCGCCGTCGCCACTGGCCAGCCAACTGAAGCTGGATGCGCACTGGATGCCGTACACCGCCAACCGCAACTTCCAGCGCGACCCGCGTCTGATCGTTGGTGCCGAAGGCAGCTGGCTGATCGACGACAAGGGCCGCAAGGTATACGACTCGCTGTCCGGTCTGTGGACCTGCGGCGCCGGGCATACCCGCAAGGAAATCCAGGAAGCGGTGGCCAAGCAGTTGGGCACCCTCGATTACTCGCCGGGCTTCCAGTACGGCCACCCGCTGTCGTTCCAGCTGGCGGAGAAAATCACTGATCTGACGCCGGGCAACCTGAACCATGTGTTCTTCACCGACTCCGGTTCCGAGTGCGCCGATACCGCGGTGAAAATGGTCCGCGCCTACTGGCGCCTGAAAGGCCAGTCGACCAAGACCAAAATGATCGGCCGCGCCCGTGGCTATCACGGTGTGAACATCGCCGGCACCAGCCTCGGCGGCGTCAACGGCAACCGCAAGCTGTTCGGTCAGGCGATGATGGATGTCGATCACCTGCCGCACACTCTGCTGGCGAGCAATGCGTTCTCCCGTGGCATGCCGGAGCAGGGCGGTATCGCACTGGCCGATGAACTGCTGAAGCTGATCGAGCTGCACGATGCTTCGAACATCGCAGCCGTGTTCGTTGAGCCGATGGCCGGCTCCGCTGGCGTGCTGGTTCCGCCACAGGGCTACCTCAAGCGTCTGCGTGAAATCTGCGATCAGCACAACATCCTGCTGGTATTCGACGAAGTGATCACCGGTTTCGGTCGTACCGGCACCATGTTCGGCGCCACCACGTTCGGCGTGACCCCGGACCTGATGTGCATCGCCAAGCAAGTTACCAACGGCGCGATCCCGATGGGCGCGGTGATTGCCAGCTCCGAGATTTATCAGACCTTCATGAACCAGCCGACCCCGGAATACGCCGTGGAATTCCCGCACGGCTACACCTACTCGGCGCACCCGGTGGCTTGTGCCGCAGGTCTCGCGGCACTCGACCTGCTGCAAAAGGAAAACCTGGTGCAGAGCGTGGCTGAAGTTGCACCGCATTTCGAAAATGCCCTGCATGGCCTGAAAGGCGCGAAGAACGTCATCGACATTCGCAACTTCGGTCTGGCCGGTGCAATCCAGATCGCGGGCCGTGACGGCGACGCCATCGTGCGTCCGTTCGAAGCCGGTATGGCATTGTGGAAAGCCGGGTTCTACGTGCGCTTCGGCGGCGACACCCTGCAGTTCGGCCCAACCTTCAACAGCAAGCCGCAGGACCTTGATCGTCTGTTCGACGCGGTCGGCGAAGTGCTGAACAAGCTCGACTGATTTTTCCTTCTATATAGATACGCAAACAGCAGGCGCCCCTTGCGGGCGTCCGCGCACAAGAATTCAGGAGTTCCCCGATGAGTGTTATCCCGCATTTGATCAATGGCGAACTGGTGACCGAGAACGGTCGCGCGGTCGATGTGTTCAACCCCTCCACCGGTCAGGCAATCCACAAGCTGCCGCTGGCCAGCCGCGAAACCATCCAGCACGCCATCGATGCCGCCAAGGCTGCGTTCCCGGCCTGGCGCAACACGCCACCGGCCAAACGTGCCCAGGTGATGTTCCGTTTCAAGCAACTGCTGGAGCAGAACGAAGCACGCATCGCGCAATTGATCAGCGAAGAACACGGCAAGACTCTGGAAGATGCTGCCGGTGAACTGAAGCGCGGTATCGAGAACGTCGAGTTCGCCTGCGCAGCGCCGGAAATCCTCAAGGGCGAGTACAGCCGCAACGTCGGCCCGAACATCGATGCGTGGTCGGACTTCCAGCCGCTGGGCGTGGTGGCCGGCATTACGCCGTTCAACTTCCCGGCGATGGTGCCGCTGTGGATGTATCCGCTGGCAATCGTCTGCGGTAACTGCTTCATCCTCAAGCCGTCCGAGCGTGATCCGAGCTCGACCCTGCTGATCGCGCAACTGCTGCTGGAAGCCGGTCTGCCGAAAGGCGTGCTGAGCGTAGTGCACGGTGACAAGACTGCGGTGGACGCGCTGATCGAAGCGCCGGAAGTCAAAGCGTTGAGCTTCGTGGGCTCGACGCCGATTGCCGAATACATCTATGCCGAAGGCACCAAGCGCGGTAAACGCGTTCAGGCCCTGGGCGGCGCGAAGAACCACGCGGTGCTGATGCCGGATGCAGATCTGGACAACGCGGTCAGCGCACTGATGGGCGCGGCTTACGGTTCCTGCGGGGAGCGCTGCATGGCGATCTCTGTGGCCGTGTGTGTGGGCGATCAGGTGGCGGACGCACTGGTGGCCAAACTGGTTCCTCAGATCAAGGCGTTGAAAATCGGTGCCGGTACTTCGTGTGGTCTGGACATGGGGCCGCTGGTCACCGGTCAGGCGCGCGACAAGGTCAGCGGCTATGTCGAAGACGGCGTGGCGGCGGGCGCGACCCTGGTGGTCGACGGTCGTGGTCTGAGCGTTGCCGGTCATGAAGAAGGTTTCTTCCTGGGTGGCTGCCTGTTCGACAACGTCACGCCTGAGATGCGCATCTATAAAGAAGAGATCTTCGGGCCGGTGCTGTGCGTCGTCCGGGTGAACAGCCTGGAAGAGGCGATGCAGCTGATCAACGATCACGAATACGGCAACGGCACCTGCATCTTTACCCGTGACGGTGAAGCGGCGCGTCTGTTCTGCGACGAGATCGAAGTCGGCATGGTCGGGGTCAACGTTCCACTGCCGGTGCCGGTGGCTTACCACAGCTTCGGCGGTTGGAAGCGCTCGCTGTTCGGCGACCTGCATGCTTACGGTCCGGATGGTGTGCGCTTCTATACCCGTCGCAAGGCGATCACCCAGCGCTGGCCACAGCGTGCGAGCCATGAGGCGTCGCAGTTCGCATTCCCTAGCTTGTAAGTAGAAGGGCAGTGCAAAGAAGGCCGACCTTTTAAGGTCGGCCTTCGCGTTTCAGGGCTTTTTTGACCGATATGACAGTTTTATGAAAATAGGGGTTGACGGGAGATTCTGAGTCTCTATAATTCGCCCCACTTCCGGCGCAGTCGAAACGGAAAACTCCTTGAGATTCAATGAGTTAAGTAGGTTTCGAGAGCGGGTCGCTTCAGTTCATCGAAGCCTGGAATGAGTTGGAAATGCCGGTTTTTCTGGTGCTTTCAACGGTTCGATCTTCTCGGTCGAAAGCGGAGAAAAAGAGGTGTTGACAGCAGCGTGTAACGCTGTAGA
>NZ_BQID01000028.1 GCF_021602345.1 Pseudomonas pharyngis | reverse complement strand
CCAGCACCAGCACCCCGCCCCAGGTGTCGACGATGTCGCGCACAATCCCCAGCCCCAAGCCATGCCCATGGGTCTGCTCATCCAGCCGCGTCCCCCGGCTGAATACCTGAGCCCGCTGCGCCTCGGGAATTCCCGGCCCGTCGTCTTCCACACTCAGCACAAAACCATCAGCCGTTTCGACCACACTCAGCCGCACCTCGGCATCCGCCCATTTGCAGGCGTTGTCCAGCAGGTTACCGAGCAGTTCCAGCAGGTCCTCACGATCCCACGGCAATTGCAGGCCCGGCGGCGCCACGTAACTCAGCTCCAGATGCTCGCCATGGATCATGTTCAACGTCGACAGCAACCCCGGCAGCTCGGCGTCGCAATCGAACAGCGCTCCCGGCAACGCATCGCCAGAGAGCCGCGCACGGTTGAGCTCGCGGTTCAGTCGTTGCTGAACCTGCTCCAGTTGTTCCTTGAGGATCTTGCGCAGTTCCGGGTGCGCGTCGAGCCGTTCACTCGACGCCAGACTCAACAGCACCGCCAACGGGGTTTTCAGCGCATGCCCGAGATTGCCTAGGGCATTGCGCGAACGCTTCAGGCTGTCTTCAGTGTGCGCCAGCAAATGGTTGATCTGCGCCACCAGCGGTTCCAGTTCCGCCGGCACTTGTTCATCGAGTTGCGAACGCTGGCCCTGCTGCAACTGGGCGATCTGCTCGCGGGCCTTTTCCAGCGGCCGCAACGCGCGGCGCACGGTCAGACGTTGCAACAACAGAATCAGCAGCAACCCGGCCAAACCGAGGCCGAGGCCGATCTGGCGCATGCGCTGGAAACTCTCGCGCACCGGCGTGTAATCCTGAGCCACGCTGATGGAAATCGACTGACCGAGCCGTCGATAGTCCGAGCGCAGTACCAGCAATTGCTGGCCGTCCGGCCCCAGTTGCAGGTTGCTGTGCAGGCCGGAGCGTTCGAGCAACGGCAGATCCTGATCCCACAACGAGCGGGAGCGCCAATGGCTGTCGGCGAAGTCGATGCGGAAGTAATGCCCGGAAAACGGTCGCTGGTAGGCCGGCGACAAGTGCCGCTCATCCAGCTGCAAGCCTTGCGGGCCGCGAACCAGCGCCACCAGCAGACTTTCGCTGTCGTTGCGCAATCCGGATTCGAGATAGCGCTGCAATCCCACTTCGAAGAGCCACAGGCTGGTTTGTGCCAGCAGCACACCGACGACCACCAGCACGCTGATCAACCCCAGGCTCAAGCGGCGCTGGATCGATCTCACGAAGCCTGTCCGCCAAACAGATAACCCTGACCGCGACGGGTTTCGATCACGCTCTTGCCGAGCTTGCGTCGCAGGTGATTGACGTGAACTTCCAGCACGTTGGAATCGCGCTCGGTCTCACCGTCGTAGAGGTGTTCGGCGAGGTGGCTTTTGGAGAGGATCTGTTCCGGGTGCAGCATGAAGTAGCGCAGCAGACGGAATTCGGCAGCGGTCAGCTGAATATCGGCGCCGTCGCGCACGACACACTGGCGGCCCTCGTCCAGGTGCAGTCCTGCGGCCTTGAGCGTCGGTTGGTTGGCCTGGCCCTTGGAACGGCGCAGCAGCGACTGGATGCGCAAATACAGCTCTTCCGGATGGAAGGGTTTGGTCAGGTAATCGTCGGCACCGGCCTTCAGGCCTTCGATACGCTCGGCCCAGGAATCGCGGGCGGTGAGGATCAGCACCGGAATCGTCAGACCGCCGGCACGCCACTGCGCCAGCACCTCAAGCCCCGGCACGCCGGGCAGACCGAGGTCGAGGACGATCAGGTCATAGGGCTCGCTGCTGCCCTGATAGACCGCATCGCGCCCGTCCGCCAGCCAGTCTACCGCGTAGCCCTGACGTTGCAGGCCGGCGAGCAGTTCGTCGGCCAGCGGTACGTGGTCTTCCACCAGAAGCAAGCGCATCGGTCAATCTTCCTTGTCTTTCACGAGTTCGCCGGTATCGGCCTTCAAGTGCAGCTCGCGGGCCACACCTTCGACGGTCAGCAACTCGACTTCATAAATGTAGACGTCGTGTTTTTCTTCCAGCTCGACTTCCAGCAGTTTCGCGCCGGGATAACGGTCCATCGCCTGGTGTAATACCTGCTCGAGCGGCAGGATCACACCCTGCTTGCGCAGATTGAGGGCTTCGTCGGGACCCAGGTCGCGGGCCATGGCCGTCGAGCAAAACATCACCAGCGCCAATGCCGTACGGCGGGTGGCGCGAACATTCACCTTCATTACGTATCCTGATGATCCTTGAGCACTTGCCCGCTCACCGCGTCCAGTTCCAGATCCCATTCCAGCCCCTGCGGATCACGCAGTTCGATCTGGTAGATGTACTTGCCGTACTGTTCTTCCAGCTCGGTGTCGGTGATCGTCGAACCCGGGTGTTTGGCCAGCGCGGTGGCGTTGAGCTTCTCGAAGGAGACGATAGTACCAGCGTCGCGCAGGCGCAGGGCCTCATCCGGGCCGAGATCACGGGCGTGAACGGTGCTGGCGGTGAGGCCGATGATCGAGGCGATGGTCAGGGCAGTCAGGGTTTTCATGGTGTCTCCGTATTTTTATGTGTCGCTACGGGCCGCACCTTAACGGTGCGAACTTAACTGAAACTGAATTGCCATCATTGGGCCTGCTCCTGCAGCCACGGCAACATGTGCTTATAATCTTTCGCTTGCTAACGATCGAGACCGGTATGACCGCCATTCACATCAAGTTCCCTGCCCTCACCCTCAAGGCCGGCCCCAGGGCCATGGCGCGCATTCGTGCCCAAGGCCTGAACGCCGCCGACGTCGGCACCCTGCCCGGCGCTGCCGGTGGGCCCAAGGCATTGGGGATTCAGGGGCTGGATCTGGCGTTGTTCGGCGAGTGGCTGCCGGCGGCGCCGCGCGAGCGTTCGCTGATCGGTGCGTCGGTGGGTTCCTGGCGCTTCGCCAGTGCCTGCCTGCCGGACGCCGCCGAAGGCATCCGCCGCCTTGGTCATCTGTACACCGAGCAGAACTTCAACAAAGGCGTGACCATTGCCGAGGTCAGCCGCAGTTCGCAGCGCATGCTCGATGACCTGCTCGACGGCCGCGATGCCAGCCTTCTGACCAACGCCCATTACCGCTTGAACATCATGGTGGTCAAAAGCCACGGCGGGCTGGCGGACGATCATCGCGGCCGGCTCGGGCTGGCACTGGGTTCGGTGATCGCCGACAACCTGCGCGGCCGCGCGCGGCTGTCGCGGCACTTCGAACGGCTGATCATCCACGACCCGCGCCTGGCGCCGCCGGTGCATGCACTGAATGACTTCCCGTCGCGTTTCGTCGCCCTCGACGCCGGCAACCTGCGCCAGGCGCTGCTGGCCTCGGGTTCGATCCCGATGGTCATGGAGGGCGTGCGTGACCTGCCAGGCGCCGGTGCCGGCACGTTCCGCGACGGCGGTCTGCTCGACTACCACCTCGACCTGCCCTACAGCGGCGACGGCATCGTGTTGTATCCGCACTTCACCGACCGAGTGATCCCGGGCTGGTTCGACAAGACTCTGCCGTGGCGCAAAGCTTCGGTGGAACGCTTGCAGGACGTGCTGTTGCTCGCGCCGTCGAAGGAATACCTGGCGCGTCTGCCCTACGGCAAACTCCCCGACCGTAACGACTTCAAGCGTTTCATGGGCGATGCGCCGAGCCGACAGAAATACTGGCGCGCGGCGATGGACGAGAGCCGACGGCTGGGCGACGAATTCCTCGAACTGACTGCCAATGGTCGCCTCGCCGAACGCTTGCTGACCCTTTAGTCAGCACAGCCGGGAACAAGCTGATAAACTCGCCGCCTGCCCGAATTCGCTGCGGCGAACGCCATCTGAACAGAGCTGAAATCACTGTGGAAATCTTCAAGGAATTTACGTTCGAATCCGCCCACCGCCTGCCCCACGTACCGGACGGCCACAAGTGCGGACGCCTGCACGGCCACTCGTTCAAAGTGGCGATTCACCTGAGCGGCGACCTCGACCCGCACACCGGCTGGATCCGTGACTTTTCCGAGATCAAGGCGATTTTCAAGCCGCTGTACGAGCGTCTGGACCACAATTACCTGAACGACATTCCGGGCCTTGAGAACCCGACCAGCGAAGTGCTGGCCAAATTCATCTGGAATGAATTGAAGCCCCTGCTGCCGGAACTCAGTGCGATCCGCATCCACGAGACCTGCACCAGCGGTTGCATCTATCGCGGCGAGTAATTCCCGCGACACAAAAAAACCACCGAGACCGGTGGTTTTTTTACGCCTATGCTTTTTGGCTCGAACCCGCCAAGAGGGCAGGCCCATGACGGACTGGCTGCTGGATCAGGTCTTTGATTTCAACGGGCAACAGATTCGCCACGGGGTGCACGGCGACGGCCCGCCGCTGGTATTCGTGCACGGCACGCCCTTCTCGTCTTACGTGTGGCACCGCATCGCGCCGCACTTTTTCGCCACCCATCGGGTGCATTACTTCGACCTGCTGGGCTACGGCCAATCCGAGCAACCGGACGCCGATGTCTCCCTCGGCGTGCAGAACGAATTGCTCGCGCAGTTGCTCGATCACTGGAATCTGCAACGCCCGGACGTGGTCGCCCACGACTTCGGCGGCGCCACCGCCCTGCGCGCGCATCTGCTCAACGGCAAGGATTACCGCAGCCTGACCCTGATCGACCCGGTGGCGCTGACGCCCTGGGGCTCGCCGTTCGTGCAGCACGTGCGCCAGCATGAAGCGGCGTTCAGCGGCCTGCCGGATTACATCCAGCGCGCCATCGTGCCGGCCTATATTCGCGGGGCGATTCACCGGGAGATTCCCGATGACGAACTGGCGCCCTACGTGCAGCCGTGGCTGGGCGATCCGGGGCAAGCGGCGTTCTACCGGCAGATCGCGCAGATGGATCAGCGCTACACGCTGGAGGCACAGCCGCTGTACCCGACGATCCGCTGCCCGGTGCAGATTCTCTGGGGGGAAGAGGATCAGTGGATTCCCATTGAGCGCGGACGCGAGTTGCACAAGATGATTCCAGGATCGCAATTTCATCCGATCCCGAATGCCGGGCATCTGGTGCAGGAAGATGCGCCTGAAGCCATCGTCGCCGCGCTGCTGCGGTTTCTCTGATCCAATCCCGTGACCCTGTGGGAACAACTGCTCCCACATGGTTCGGTGCGGCGCCCGATGCACTGCTTTCGCGCCGATCATCCGTGCCTCGTCTATAAA
This sequence comes from Pseudomonas pharyngis, assembly GCF_021602345.1. GTDB lineage: Bacteria > Pseudomonadota > Gammaproteobacteria > Pseudomonadales > Pseudomonadaceae > Aquipseudomonas > Aquipseudomonas pharyngis. The sequence goes on along the minus strand of NZ_BQID01000028.1, from coordinate 28,858 downwards.
TACCCGCAACATCGCGTTTGGCACGACCGCTGCAACCTCTTCGCGTCCTCCCCTTTCCAGCAAGGAACGCCCCCATGACGCAAAACGATCCCGGCAACGATTACCCCCTCAGCGAAGTGCCGATGCACGCGCGCAAAGGCCTGGCCTCCACGGCGATGGTGCTGCTGGGGTTCACCTTCTTCACGGCGACCATGTTTGCCGGCGGCAAGCTCGGCGTGGCATTCAACTTCGGCGAAATGCTCGCCGTCATCGTCATCGGCAATCTGCTTCTCGGTGTGTATGCCGCAGGCCTCGGCTACATCGCCTTCAAGAGCGGGCTGAATTCGGTGCTGATGGGGCGCTTCTGTTTTGGCGAAGTCGGCAGCAAACTCAGCGATCTGATCCTCGGGTTTACCCAGATCGGCTGGTACGCCTGGGGCACCGCGACGGCGGCGGTGGTACTTGGCAAGTATTTCGATCTGAATGAAGCCACGGTACTGGGGCTGATGGTGCTGTTCGGCCTGGCGTTCTGCGCCACGGCGTATGTCGGTTATCGCGGGCTGGAGATTCTGTCGTACATCGCGGTGCCGGCGATGATGTTGCTGCTGATGCTGTCGATGTGGGTCGCGACCGTGAAAGTCGGCGGCCTCGACGGTTTGCTCAGCGTCGTGCCCAGCGGTTCGCTGGACTGGTCGACCGCCATCACGCTGGTGTTCGGCACCTTCGTCAGCGGTGCGACCCAGGCCACCAACTGGACGCGTTTTTCCCGTTCGGCACGGGTCGCGGTGCTGGCCAGCCTGATCGGCTTTTTCATCGGCAACGGCCTGATGGTGCTGATCGGCGCCTATGGCGCAATCGTCTACCAACAACCCGACGTGGTCGAAGTGTTGCTGTTGCAGGGCTTCGCCATGGCGGCGATGGCGATGCTGTTGCTGAACATCTGGAGTACCCAGGACAACACCATCTACAACTTCGCCGTCGCCGGCTGCAACCTGCTGCGCACCGGGCGCCGCAAGACCGTGACCCTGGCCGGTGCCGTGATCGGCACGGCGCTCGCGCTGCTGGGCATGTACGACATGCTGGTGCCTTATCTGATCCTGCTCGGCACGGTGATTCCGCCGATTGGCGGGGTGATCATGGCGGACTTTTTCTTCCGCTGGCGCGGGCGTTATCCGCGTCTGGCCGACGCACGGTTACCGGCGTTCAACTGGCCGGGGCTGGCGGCTTACGCGGCCGGAACCGTCGCCGCGTTCGGCTCGCCGTGGGTCGCGCCGCTGGTCGGCATCGCCGTTGCCGCGTTAACGTATATCGCAGTGACCGGCCTGCTCGGCGCCCGCAACGCGGCCGCCCCTCTACAAGATCTATAAAAGGATTCGCCCGATGCACATCATCAACGCCCGACTGCGCAACCAGGAAGGTCTGCACGAATTGCACCTGGAAGATGGCCTGATCCGCAGCATCGCGCGCCAGACCGAAGCGCCGACCCTGGGTCCCGAAGACCTTGATGCCGGCGGCAATCTGGTGGTGCCGCCCTTCGTCGAGCCGCACATTCACCTCGACGCCACCCTGACCGCCGGCGAGCCGCGCTGGAACATGAGCGGTACGCTGTTCGAAGGCATCGAGTGCTGGGGCGAGCGCAAACTCACCATCACCCAGGAAGACACCAAGACCCGGGCCAAGAAAACCATACAAACCCTCGCCGCCCACGGCATCCAGCACGTGCGTACCCACGTCGACGTCACCGACCCGCAACTCACCGCGCTCAAGGCGATGCTCGAAGTGCGCGAGGAAAGCCGTCACCTGATCGACCTGCAAATCGTCGCGTTCCCCCAGGAAGGCATTGAGTCGTTTCGTAATGGTCGCGAGCTGATGGAAGAAGCAATCCGCATGGGCGCGGACGTGGTCGGCGGGATTCCGCATTTCGAATACACCCGCGATCAGGGTGTCAGTTCGGTGAAGTTCCTGATGGACCTGGCCGAGCGCACCGGCTGCCTGGTGGACGTGCACTGCGACGAAACCGACGACCCGCATTCGCGCTTCCTCGAAGTGCTGGCCGAAGAGGCCCGCAGCCGCGACATGGGCGCCCTCGTGACCGCCAGCCACACCACCGCGATGGGCTCCTACGACAACGCCTACTGCGCCAAACTGTTCCGCCTGCTCGGCCATTCAGGGATCAGTTTTGTCTCCTGCCCGACCGAAAGCATTCACCTGCAAGGTCGCTTCGACAACTTCCCGAAACGCCGCGGCGTGACCCGCGTCAACGAACTGCTCGAAGCCGGGATGAACGTCTGCTTCGGCCAGGATTCGATCGTCGATCCGTGGTATCCGCTGGGCAACGGCAACATCCTGCGGGTCCTCGAAGCCGGCCTGCACATCTGCCACATGCTCGGTTATCGCAACCTGCAGAGCGCGCTGGATCTGGTCACCGACAACAGCGCCAAGGCCATGCACCTCGGTGAGCGCTACGGCCTGGAACAGGGCCGCCCGGCGAACCTGCTGATCCTGTCGGCGGACAGCGATTACGAAGTGATCCGCAGCCAGGGCCTGCCGCTGTATTCGATCCGCGACGGCAAAGTGCTGATGAAGCGGCAGATGCCGGTGGTGGAGTTCGTCTAAGGTGTAGAAGTCGGCGTCGCAACGGCGCCGACTTCTTCCGATGGACGCCCTGTCATGCCGTAGTTCGCGCGTAGTTGCTCCGCTGCCATCCTCATTGATCCGTGAGGACGCGACATGAATCAAAAGACCACTTCCGATCCCATGGCCACGCTTTACCAGGAAGGCCGCCATACGTTTGTCGAACTCGTACCCGATGGAGGGGCCAGGCTCGACGCCTTGTTTCATACCGTTCCCGCATTGGGCCAACTGGCCGTCGGCGTGGTTTACGGACATTTACACTCACGTCCCGGTCTTGATCCGCGATTACGCGAAGCGGTGTCGTTTGCCGCCATTGTCGCCTCGGGCATGGTCGGACCACCGCTGAGCGTGCACCTCAAAACCGGCCTGGCATCGGGCCTCGCTCCGGGTGAATTGAGTGAAATACTGCTGCAGGCTTCGGCCTTCGCCGGTTTCCCCCGAGCGGTCAGCGCTGCGGAACAGCTCAATCATCTGTTTGCAGACGCGGGCCTTGAATCACCACCGCCCCCTACCCCGAGAGAAGTCACTTCGAGATTTTGCTCTGACGTTCGCGAGGGCCATTCACCAATTCCGTTGAGTGCCGCCGTGAAACGCCAATTGCGGCACGCAGACCGTTTGGCGCTGCAAGCCTGCACAGCACAGGCTGTGATCGTCGAGTGTTTTCAAAGCCCCGAAACGCAGCCCAAAGCCCTGCTGTATGTGACGGTGGACGATGACATTGTTATCGCCGTGAAACTGTTCAAGGGCCAATGAACGGTTTCATGGTTATGGATCGGGGCGGCTTTATCGCCAAACGATAGAGCCAACCTGTCAGATCTGACAGGCGACAAGCGCTGCGTGTCGGCTCACAGTAAGCCCCAAGGGATCCATCGTTCCCGGGGGGACGATCATGAAAGGGACTTCACCTTTTTGTCCGATGTGCGGTGCCAAACAGACGCACGCCGAGCAGCTCGCCATCGCGCTCTTCCAGTAAAATCGGGGCCGTCCCGCCTGGCATTACCACCTGCACCTCTCCCGCCGACACCCAGCCTACCCGCCATGCCGCAGACGCCACCGCACTGGCGCTGGTGCCAGAGGACGCCGTCGGCCCCTCGCCCCGTTCGAACACCCGCGCCACAATGCGTTGATCGCCAGCGCGCATCGCCCATTGCAGGTTGATCCCGGCCGGGCACGGCTGGCCGGCGCCGGTGGGCATGGCGTAGGCGATGGCGGTCAGACAGTCTGCCAGCGGCGATTCAAGCATCTGAGCGTTGCTCGGCAATGCGGCTTCATCCTGCACCAGGGTCACGCAATGCGGATTGCCGATGCGCACGAACTGGCTGTGCGCCCAGGCAGGATCGAGTTGCGCCAGCGGTCGAACACCGCTGACTTCCACGCCATTGAAAGGGTGCGACTCAACCCCGAGCGCACCGACCGCCGCCGGGCCGAAACCGGGCTGGCCGAGGTCCAGCCAGAAGCCCTGCACGCCCGCCACTTGCGCCGGTTTCACCGAGGTCGGCACGGGCGATAGTGCGTCCTGTTTGTCGTGATGCACCCGCAGCGTCGCGCCCTCCTCCGGCATCACCCCCTGTTCGAGCAGCGCCTGGGAGAAAATCGTCAGGCCATTGCCGCTGCGTTCAGCCAGCGTGCCATCGGTGTTGACGATCAGCAGATCGAAGGGTGGCGAGGATTGAAACGGGCCGATCAGCAAGCCATCGCTGCGATGGGACTTGCTGCCGAGAGGTCGCTGACCGTCGGGCCAATCGCAGCACAGGGCGATCGCGGCGCGGCTCCACGCCAGTCGAGACAAGGCACACTGCGTGGCACTGGCGGGCAGATCGATACCCGAGTCCCGCAGCGCCTGCGGTGAAATCACCCCGTAGATATTGCCCCGTGCATCGTAGAACTGCGTCATGTACTGACCCTTGTTTTCGAGTTGCCAAAGACGTCACTGTAAAACGCAATTCCTTGTGGGAGCGAGCCTGCTCGCGATGCCGTAGTGTCAGTCGAACTTTCATTGTCTGATACACCGCCATCGCGAGCAGGCTCGCTCCCACAGAAGAGCTGTGCAAGGATGTCCACTGCTGAAACGTTTTTTGCCAAGGATCGTTATGACCAGCCTCACCCCTCAAGACACGTTCGTTCCCGGACGCCTCGAACAGATGTCCACGCGCATCGCTTTCTTCATCGCCGGGCTCGGCATCGCCGCGTGGGCGCCGTTGGTGCCCTACGCCAAGGCGCGCGCCGGTCTCGATGAGGGGACGCTGGGGTTGCTGTTGCTGTGCCTGGGTGTCGGTTCGATTCTGGCGATGCCGCTGGCGGGAATTCTGGCCACGCGGTTTGGCTGCCGGAAGGTGGCCACCGGCGGCACGCTGCTGATCTGTGCAGCATTGCCGTTGCTGGCGACGGTGTCGTCGATTCCGGCGTTGATTGCCACGCTGTTCATGTTCGGTGCCGGGCTGGGCACGGTGGATTCGACGGTGAACCTGCAAGCGGTGATCGTCGAGCGGGCCAGCGGCAAGAACATGATGTCCGGGTTCCACGGCCTGTTCAGCCTCGGCGGGATTGTCGGCGCGGCGGGCGTCAGTGCCCTGCTCGGTCTCGGGCTGTCGCCACTGGCAGCGATGCTGGTAGTGGTCGTGGTGCTGATCGCGGCGCTGTTCAAGGCGGTGCCGCACATGCTGCCTTACGGCAGTGAAAGCTCGGGGCCTGCGTTCGCGGTGCCCCACGGGATCGTGCTGTTCATCGGCGGCATGTGCTTCATCGTATTCCTCACCGAAGGCGCGGCGCTGGACTGGAGCGCGGTGTTTCTGGCCCAGGAACGCGGGATCGACACCGCCTATGCGGGGCTGGGTTACGCAGCGTTCGCACTGACCATGACGGCCGGTCGTTTGACCGGTGACCGGATCGTCCGCGCACTGGGCGCAACCCGGATCATTCTGTTTGGCGGTCTGCTGGCAGCGGCGGGATTGTTTCTGGCGACCTTCGCCCCGAGCTGGCAAGCCGCGCTGCTCGGTTATGCGCTGGTTGGCGCCGGGTGTTCGAACATCGTGCCGGTGCTGTACACGGCGGTGGGCAAGCAGACGGTGATGCCGGAAAGCATCGCCGTGCCGGCAATCACTACGCTGGGGTATGCGGGGATTCTGGCGGGGCCGGCGGTGATCGGCTTTGTCGCCCACGCCAGCAGCCTGAGTTTTGCCTTCGGGCTGATGGCGACGTTGCTGGTGGCGGTGGCGATTGGCGGCAAAGCGCTCAAAGTCTGAAAAACATCATCTGAACGCCCCCGAAGCGAACCCGCTCCCACAAGATACAAACGTTCCCTGTGGGAGCTGCGGTTCGACGATTCGACTTGCCCGCGATGCAGCCACCTCGGTCTATCAGAAACCGACGCTGGCCTGCACGAAGAACGTCCGCGGCGTGCCCACGTAGATCCCCGAGTTGTTGTCGCTGGAGCGGGTGAAATACTGCTTGTCGAAGATGTTTTTCACCCCGGCGCCGAGCTTCAGGTTCGACAGCTGCGAACCAAAGTCATAGCCGCCGCGCACGTTCCAGGTCACGTAACCCGGAATGTCGCCGTACTGCCCGTCCGCCGTGCCTTCGGTGATGTAATTGCCATTGAAGCTGCCATCAGCATTCACGCCGGTGCCCGGTGAGCGCTGTTTGGACTGGGCGAAGCCGTCGATGTTGTAGGTCCAGCGGTTGATGTCGTAACGCAGGCCGACGGTCGCCACCTGACGCGAGTAGAACGGCAGGTCGCGGCCCTTGAAGCCGGGGATCTCGCCTTCGTAGGTCGCGCGGGTGTAAGTGAAACCGGCGTTGGCCGTCAGGCCATCCAGGCGTGGATCGAGCGCCGCCATGTCGTAGTGCACCGACGCTTCGATACCCTGATGCTTGGTCGCGCCGAGGTTGGTCCAGCCCACGTCGTTGCTGATGTATTGCAGTTCGTCATCGAAGTCGATGTAGAACAGCGTCACTTCCCCGCCCCACACGTCATCGTTGTAGCGCGTGCCGATTTCGTAGGTCTTGGCTTTTTCCGGCTCCAGACCGTTGGCGGTCTGGTCACCCGAGCCGCCCTGGCCGAGCTGGAAGTACTGAAGGCTGCCGAACGACGTCTCGTAGTTGGCGAACAGCTTCCACGCATCGGACAGGTGATACATCACGCTCAGGGCCGGCAGCGGCTCGTTGCTTTCGATGCTGCGGTTTTTCTCCGGGACGCGTTTGCCGGCGGTGTCGAGCACGGCGCGATCATGCCAGTCAGTGCTGATGTGCTCGAAGCGAATGCCCGGGGTCACGGTCCAGTTGCCGACATCGATCTTGTTGTCGATGTAGACCGAGTTGGCCTCGGTGCCGCCGGTGCGGTCCTGGAACACATGACCGTCGGAGGTCTTGGTGACCACCGGCACATTGTTGACCAGCGCCAGACGGCTCGATTGCTCGTGCATCGCCTCTTTCAGATAACGGTAACCGACGCTGACTTCCTGGGTGGTCGGGCCGACGTCGAACACTCGCGAGACACGCGGCTCGATGCCCAGCGTGTAGTAGGAACGCGGGAACGAGCTGAGGGTTTTCTGATCGCGGGCGGCGATGGTGCTGCCGCGAAAACTGTCGGAATAGTAGGTCAGCACTTCCGCCTGGGTGCGCTCGTCGATCTGCCGGATCCACTTGAACGACACGTCCTTGCGGCGGCCACTGAAGCCGTCGTAGTCGCGGTCGGACTGGAACGGTTTGTCGTCGTACTGTTTCTGCGTCAGGCCGCCGGGCATGTCGGCGCTGGCGTCGTAGTAGTGGAAGTTGAGGCTGAAATCGTCCTGATCGGTCGGCGCCCAGTGGGTCTTGAGGATCACGTCGTCGATGTCGTTGCCGTTGTTCCGCTCGCGGTAACCGTTGCCGTTGACGCCCGAGTACAACAGCGCCATGCCGATGCCGTTGTCGGCGGTGCCGCCAAGAAACGCGGTATCGATGTGTTTCCAGCCACCGTGCTGGGAGGTTTCCAAGGTGGTGCCGATTTCACCGGTGGTTTTTTCCGGGATCGCGCGGGTCACGAAGTTGATCACGCCGCCGACGTTCTGCGGCCCGTAACGCACGGAGCCGGCACCCCGAACCACATCGATACTGTCGAGGTTGCCGGACGAAATCGGCGCCATCGACAGTTGTGGCTGGCCATACGGCGCAAACGCGGCCGGCACGCCGTCGATCAATACGGTGGAGCGTGGCGACAGGCGCGACGTCAAACCCCGTACGCCGACGTTCAGCGAAATATCGCTGCCGCCGGTGCCGTTGGCTTCCTGGACTTGCACGCCGGGCACGCGGCGCAGTACGTCGCCGACGTTCATCGCGCCCTGCTCGACCATCGCTTCACGGCGAATCACCGTGCGCGCGCCGGGGTGGTTCTGCACCACGGCGGCGTCGGCGTCGCCGAGCCAGTCGCCGACCACTTTGATATCGGTCACGCCCAGTTCCAGCGGGCCGTTGGCGGCAGAAGTCGGGGCTGGGGACAAGGTCACCGAACCTTCATTGATCTGATAATCCAAACCGCTGCCTTGCAGCAATTGGCGCAGGGCCTGTTCCGGAGAAAGGTTGCCGTCCACCGCCGGCGCCTGTTTGCCGGCGACCAGGTCCGGGCTGAAAAACACCTGCAACGACGTTTGCTGGCCCAGTTCGCTCAGGGCCTGACCCAGCGGCTGGGCGCGGATGTGAATGGCTTCGGCGGCGAAAGCCATCGGCATGGCGGCGTTGACCGCCAGCGCAAGAGCCAGCGGCAACCAAGGTGATTTTTTGTTTTTGGCGGTGGAGTTTTTCACGTCGAACGGAGTCCTGTGGATCGCAAGAGTGTGCGGCTGTTAATGCAAACCAGTTGCAGTTGAACAGGAAGACGACGAACTCGAAAAAAACCTGAATTTTATTTTGAAATTATTTCCTGGCTGCCGTCGGCAAGGGTGCGCACGGCCACCGGAAGGATGCTCGGCAAGGCCTTGAGCAAGGCATCGGTGTTGTCGGATTTGAACACGCTGGTCAGGCGTAAATTGGCCACGGCGGGGTTGGCGACCTTCAGCGGCTTGTCGCGATAACGCGACACTTCCTCGGCGACTTCGCTGAGGCTGGCATTGTTGAACACCAGTTTGCCGCTGCGCCAGGCCGTCAGCTCCGCCGGGTTGACCGCGTAGGCCGGCGCCACTTTGCCCTGGGCATCGATCCGCGTGCCGAGACCGGCAGTGAGGCTGATGAAATCGGCATCGGCCGCATCACGGCCCTGTACCCTGACCGTGCCCTGCTCAACGGCGACCCGGGTCTGAGTTACGTCGCGGCGCACATCGAAGCGGGTGCCAGTGACCGTGACCTTGCCGCTGCCCGCCTCGACCACGAACGGACGGGACGTGTCGTGCTCGACGCTGAACATCGCTTCGCCTTCGGTCAGCTCGATGAGCCGCCGATCCTTTTCGAAACGCACCTGCAAGCGGCTGCGGCTGTTGAGGTCGATCACCGAGCCGTCCGGCAACGCCACATGCTTGCGCTCGCCGAGCGCGGTGGCGAACTCGGCGCTGTAACCTTGCGGGTGATTCAGACCGCTGAACAGGCCGAGCCCGAGCGCCACCGCGACCACGCTGGCCGCCACGGCGTAACGCAACAACGGACGGCGTTCGCGCCGCGCCGGCGGGGTTTCGCACAGGGCCTTGAGCCGTGGCGCTGGCAGCAGATCCGCCGCCGTCCACAAGCCTTGCAGCAACTGGAATTCGTCACGGTGCTGCGGATGTTCGTTCAGCCAGACGTCGAAGCGCTGCTGTTCGTCGACGCTGACGGCCGGCTCCTGCAAACGCACAAACCAGCGTGCCGCGTCATCGCGCACCGTTGTTTGCCCGCACGCGCAATCACGAGTATCCATCATGGAATGTCCTGTTTGGCTGGGGATGAAAAGACGCCACGGCTCATGATTGCGCCCCGTCCAGGCGATCACGCAGATGCCGCAGGGTGCGGATCATATACTTTTCCACCATGTTCTTGGACAGGCCCAGGCGTTCGGCGATTTCCGCCTGGGTCAGGCCCTCGATCTTCTGCCAGACGAAAATCCGTCGGCAGTTGACCGGCAGCTCCGTGAGCGCGCGTTCGATGGAATCGGCCAGCTGGATCGCATGCATGTAATGCTCCGGGTCGCCGGTCGGCGCCTCACTGAGATCGATCGCCTCCGACTCCATGGCGCCCCGCCGGTCCTCACGCCGATAGCCGTCGACCGCGATATTGCGCGCGGTCTGGTGCAGATACGCCCGGGGTTGCTGCACCGCCGACGAATCGGATTCGAGCACCCGCACAAAGGTGTCGTGCGCCAGATCCTCGGCCTGCGAGCGATTGCGCAGGCGACGGGTCCAGGTGCCGATCAACTCTTCGTAATGCTCGAGAAAGCCGGGTCTGCGGGGCAGCATGGGGGTCATTGCGGCGTGCTGAAGAAAGGGGCGTGAATAGTAATGCTTCCTATTAAGCCGAAGCAATGGATTCCTCGGGTGTGCCGACGAAGCTGTTTTCCCTATCCCTTCGGCGCTCTAATTCGCGGCAGTCCCTGCCTTGCGTGGGCAGAACCACCCGCGTACCAAGCCCTCTGGTATTCACCGTCCATGGCTCTAATGAAAAGCACCGCGATAGTCGCGGTGCAGTTTCCATCCCGCCAGGCTGCCAAGCCACTCTGGCTGAACAGCCCTTGATGCATGGCGGCTCAGCCTTTTTCGTCAATACCCGCTTGAAGTGACTGACTGTCGAAATGACCGCTGACGGTCACCGGACCAACTTTCAGATTGCCGTTTTCAAGGGACACCTTCGGTGCGTTTTCTTCGGTTTTGTGTGGCAGCTCCAGGCCGGCTTTAACGCCGTAGTCGCGGTTGCTCAGGTCGCTGCTGCTGACCTTTGAACCGCCCAGATCGACTTTGCCTTCGGTGGCGGAAATCCGCGCGCCGGTTAGCTGGGTAGTGCCGCCGACAGTGAGATTCACACCCTGACCAGCGCTAATGCCGGAAGCCTGTTTCACGCTGTCCTTGTGCGCGTATTCGCCTCCGGCTTTCAGCGTTGGCTTGTAGTCGGTGCCCGCGAGTTTGCCCTTGTCGTCGGCCGGGGTCTTCTTGGCGGTCAGGCCCAGATCCACGTCAACCTTGGCGTGAGTGCTGGAGTCCTGACGGCTTTCGACCGACAGATCACCGGCCACGTTGCCGCTGACGTTGCGCGCATCGATCCGCGCACCGCTCAGGCTCGCATCACCGGCGCTGTTCAACACCACCGTGTCAGCCTTGATCTGGCTGTTCTGCCGGGTGGTGCCTTGCAGGTAATCCACGCCGACCTTGGCACCGGCATTGAAGTCGTGATCGCTGCTGACTTTTTCATCGGCGGCGGTCGGTGTGCTTTTGCTCAGATTGCCACCGGCGTTCAACGCCACATTCCAGTTGTTGCGGTTGTCGGTGGACTGCGCGGACTCCTGAACGAAACCGCCCTTTTGCGCGTCGATGCTGACGTTTGGCGCGCTGACCTGAGTGCCTTGCAGGCGCACCGAATCGCCGCTCAACGCGATGCCGTTCTGGCTGTTGAGCTGGCCACCGCTGAGGGTCTGGGTGCTCTCGTTGACCCGACCGATGTTGAAGTTGCCGCTGAGGTTGCCGCCCTGATCGCGGCTCTTCTCGCTGCTGGTTTTACTGCCGCCGGCCTTCAGGCCGCCGCCGAGATTGCTGCCGGTGGCGACGTGCGAATCCGTGGCCGCTTGCAGGTCGAGCTTGCCGTCAGCTTTGAGGTCGATAGCACCAGCGCTGTCGATCTTCGTGCCCTGCTGAACCTGATTGCCGCCGCTGCTCAATTGCACCGGACCGTTGCCATTGATACTGGCGACGTGGGCCTGGCTGTCGGTCGTCTGGTTGCCTTTGTGATCGAGCTGGAACCCGGCGCCGAGATCGACGTTGGTGCCGTCGGTGCCCGGAAAGGTGCCGACGGTCAGCGAACCGTTGCCGCGCAGGCTGGAGCCGTCGCTGCTCTGGCGGTCGTTCGCCTGATTCAGCGCCAGATCCCCGCCGGTCTTGACGCTGACACCGCCCTGCCCGCCGTCGAAACGGCTGCCTTCGAACCGGGCATCGCCGCCGACATGGATGTTCACACCCTGATTGCCAGCGTAACCGCCAACCACCGCCGTGGAACTGTCCTTGCTCGACTGGCTGCTACCACCCGCGCCGCTGCCGGCCACGTTCACGTCTTCGCCGGTCTTGGTGTAGACGCGCACATCGACCTTGGCATCCACCGACTTTTCGGTATTGCTGTGGGTGTTGTTCGCGGCATCGGCCACCAGTTTGTCGGCGCTGATGTTCACTTGGTCGGCGCTGGCGTTGTACTGGGTGCCCTGGTCGTGCAGCGTGCCGCCGACCTTCACGTCCACGGTCTGGCCGTCGAACCGGCTGACCACGGCGTTGCTGCCCTGCTCGGTTTTATCGGTGCTGGCATGACCGACTGCCACGTCGATCCCGACGTTCGGCTGACCGATATTGGCCAGTGCGTCCTTGTCCGGCACCTTGCCGTCGAGCACGTCTTTCACCGCGCCGGCAATCGGCCGGGCGATGTCTTTGTACTCGACGTTGGCGCCGATGTCCGCCGACCAGTTGCTCTCCTTGTGGGTGCTGCTCTCGGTGTTGCTGGCGGCACGGTTGTCGACTTCGTTGGCGGCGACATTCAGACCGTTGCCGGACTTCAGTTGCGCGCCCTCGGTGGCGAGTTTGTCAGCGTTGATGTTCAGGCTGCCGCTGCTCTGCACGCCGGTGGTTTGCGCGGTGGTTTTGCCGGTGGTGTCTTGCGAGGTGCTGTGCGAGAAATCCACGCCGCTGCCGGCGCGGTCGAGGCCGCCGGTGTAGTAGAAACCGCCGCCGGTGCTGCGGGTTTCGGTCGAGGTGCTGTGGCTGTCCTGCTCGGCCAGCAGCGAGACGTTCTTGCCGCTCAGGGTGGTGTCGCCGGCGTTGGATTTCACCTCGGCGCCCTTCAGCGTCACGTCGCCGCCCGCCTTCACTTGCACGGTGCCGCCGCTGAGGCTGGAACCCTGCTGGGTAACGTTGTTGACGGTGACGGTTTGCGCCTTGTCTTCGTAATGCACGCCAGCGCGATACTGCTCCGCCGTCTGCTCTTTGGCATAAGCGTCGAAGCCACGGGTTTGTGTGCTGTTGCTGCTGTCGTGGGTGTTCTGCGCCGAATGCACATTCACGTCACCGGCCGCCTCCGCCGTCAGCGAACCACCGGCCTTGACCGTGGAACCGGCGACTTCGATGTCCCTGGCGCTTTTCAGCTTGAGGTTGCTGTCGGAAGCGAGCTCGCTGCGCACCGTGGTGCTGCCCTTGCTGTTCTGCCGGGACTCGTCCTTGGTGATGCCGAAGAACTTGCTGTCATTGTCGTGGTTGTTGCTGTGCGAGGTGTCCTGCACACCGTCGATGGTCAGCGAACCGTTGTCGCTGATCACGCTGGCGTCCTGGACGCCACGCACCTGGCTGGCGCTGATGCGCACTTCGTCAGCCTTGACCACCAGTTTGCCGGCCGCGTTGATCTTGCTGCCCTGATGCTGGGTCTGGCCCTTGTCGGCGTCGCCGGTCTTGCCGAAGAAACCGCCGCCGACCAGATCACCGGAGTAGCGATTGTCGCTGCTGCGATGGGTGCGGGTCGCGGTGGTGATTTCCACTTGTTTGCCGGCCAGTCGCAGATCGCCGGCGCTGTTCAGCTCGGCACCTTCGGAGCGCAACAGTGCGGCGGTTTGCAGGGCGATGTTGCCGGCCTTCAACTGGCTGGTGATGCTGCGCTGCTCTTCGCTGCTGCTGTCCCAATCGGCTTTCCACAGGTGTTTGCGGTGCTTGCCCTGATCGGTCTGGGTGTGGCTTTCAGTGGCGGCGGTCAGGCGCAGGTCGCCGCCGCTTTGCACGCTGAGGTTGTTCTTCGCCTCGACCTTGGCGGCTTTCAGTTCGGTGTCTTTGCCGGAGGACAGTTGCGCGTCGCGGCTGGCGACGATCTGGCTGCCGTGCTGGCGCGAATCGCTGTCGGTCCTGGTGCGTTCGTAGGTTTCCCAAGTGATGCCGATGGTGCTGTTGTTCCAGTTCTCGCGCTGCTCCTGGAGCTTGCGGCTTTCGACGGTGGTCAGGGTCAGGTTGCGTTTGGCCTCGACCTTCACGTCACGACCGCTGACATCGGTGGCGGCCAGCGTCAGGTCCTTGCCGCTGTGCAGGCCGACGTCGCCCTGGCTACTGCGAATGCCGGCACGGGTCACGTCGAGGCTGTCCGGGATCGCCTGGCCGCTGACGCTCAAGTCGCCCGCCGAACGAATCTGCACGCCGTCACGTCCGGCGACTTGCACCGCGCCCACTTTCACGCCCGCGCCTTCTGCGGTGCTGACGATGTTGATGCGCCCGGCCTGCATCGCGCCGAACAGGCTGGCGTCGATCCGCTGATCGGTGGTGTTGCCCGCCGGGTCCACGGCTTTCACCTGGCCGCTGGCGTAGTCGATCTGATTGCGCCCGACGGTGAGGTTCAGTTGATCGCGTGCAGTTATCGCGCCCTGGCTGTCGATGCGCGGGGCGATCAGGTTGATCGAACCTTCGCCGTTGCGCAGACCGCCGCCCTGGATCTGCAACTGACCGGTGGCGTCGCGGGTGCTCAGGGCTTGCAGCATGCCGTCGTTCAGCTCGGGACGGCCGACCAGCAGATTGGCGTTCGGCGTGTTGATGAAACTGCCGCCGTTCACCGAAATGCCGTTCGGGTTGGCGAGCACGTAGTCGGCAGCGCGACCGAAGATTTCCTGGGCGCCGTTGATGGCCGACGGGTTGCGGCTGATCACTTCGTTGAGGATCACGCTCGCGGCCTGGCCCTGCAATTGCGGGTTGGCCGCCAGTTGCCCGGCAACCTGCGATTGCCCGGCCTGAAGGGCGTTGTTCAGCACCAGTCCCTGACGGTCGACGTTGTAGTCGAGGAACTGGTTGTGCGACAGACCGGAGCCGTTCGGCGCGACGATGTTGACGATCGGGACGCCGCCCTGGGTCTGCAATTGCGCGGTGCCGCCGGGGCCGGGCGCAACCACTACACCGCCGGCCATGGCGCCCGGCAGGTGAGCGACCAGAAACAGGCTGGCAATCGCCCAGCGCAGTTTGCCCCGCGGGGAAAGATGAAACGCAAAGGTGTTCATTGGCATAAAAAACTCTCCATGTAGTGCGGCATCACGTTGCGCGTTGAGTTGAAGGCCACGGCTGTCGCGCTCAGGTCCGATGGCTGTTGTTCACTGACGTTCATAACTGCAATCCGACCCGCATCAGCCAGGTTTCAGGCTCGCGGTGCAGGCCGGTCGGGGTGTTCAGACTGCGTTGGTAATCGACATCCACTTGCAGGTTTTTCCAGCCCAGATTGAGGCCGATGCTGGCGCCGCTCAGACGTTGGACCGGAGCACCGTGATCGGCCTTGATCCAGCCGTGGTCGAGACCGACGCGCGGGGTGAGCTGCATCGGCAGATCGCTGCGCAACGGCAGGCGCAAGGTGTTGCGCCAGATCGCGCCGCTGGCGCCGGACGCGCTGCTGACCCGATAACCGCGCACGGCGGAATCGTCGGTGCCGAGCAGTTGTTCGATGGCTGGCAGCGGATCCGGGCTGTATTGCACATTGAGTTGGCTCTGCCATTGCCAGGCTTGCGCGCCGAGCTGGCCGTTGCGCCATTGGCTGAGGCCGGCGCGGTACTTGCGAAACTGTGCCTTGGGCAGGTTTTTGACCTGGCGATCGGCATCGTCGTCGGCACCGAACCCGCTTAAACCCTGGGCGTAATTGACGTCGAGGTTCCATACCGCGCGGTCGAGCCAGAACAGATTGAGCCCCGCTTCGGCCACAGTCAGAGTCGGGCTTTGAATACCGAGGCGGACATTTTCCAGATAGCTGTCGACGTCCTTGTGCGCCAGTTGCAGGTTGGCACTGAGCTGATGGCTCTGGTCACGCCACAACACCCGGTCGGCGCGCAGGCTGAGCTGATCGGTGATGCCGGTGCTGTGCAGGGTCGCCGTGCTGAGTTTGAACGGCGCGCGGTATTCGGCGTGGCTGGCGAAGGTGCTGAACGTCCAGTAACCGTAGGGAATCGCGTAATAGAGGCTGGCGTTGCGGCTGTAGCGGTCGCCCTGATTGAGGGTGTCGCTGGCGCTGAGGCTCAGCAGGTCGTTGAGTTCGAGCGGACTGTCGAGCGTCAGGCTCAGCGTGTCGCGATCGCGACCGGTGCTGGCACTGCCGAGGTTGTCGAAACCGGCACCGAGGGCCCAGCGTGACTGCCCCGAGGTCCGCGAACGCAGGATGATTTTCGACGCGCCGGGCTGGCTGCCGGGAGCGATGTCGGCGGTCAGATCAAGCGAGCGCAGGCGGTTCAACTGATCCAGTCCCTGCTCCAGATCCCGCAGGTTCAGCGGTTTACCGAGCATGCCCGGGAACGCCCCGCCGAGGGACACTGGCAGGCTTTGGTCCGCCAGTTCGATGGACTCGATGTAGCCTTCGTCGATCAGGATATCCAGCGATTGCCCCGCCGCCGGCGCACTGCTCAAGTACGGCCGACTGGCGATGTAGCCCTTCTCGACGTACAGCGCGGTGATGGTCGCCAGCAGATGGTTGATCTGGCCGACGCCCATGCACGGTGCCAGCAATGGCTTGATGCGGGCGTTGAGTTGGTCGCGATCGATCAGCGTGACACCGCCGACGCGCGTACCACTCAAGGGCCAACAGCGCTCATCAGGTTTGATCGACTCAGGAATGGCCGGATTGGCCGGCGTCGGGCCAAACGCGCCGCGCTCCAGTTGGCGCTTGCGCTGTTCGAGTTGCAGTTGTTGCAGATCGCGCTGTTGCAGTTGCTGCTGGCGCAGCACTTCCTGGCCAGGGGCTGACGCTTCGGCGGCGAGAACGCTGGGCGCAGACACACTCAACAACAAGGCCGACAACAGCGGGCGCGGCAGGGAACGACTACGAGAAACAGCGCAAAGCGAATACGGCACTCAACATCCTTGCAATCAACTGGCGTAATGCCACCCCATCAATTGCGGTGATAGTCAGAGCCTTCCTACACAAATGCAAGACGCTTCCTACAGCGCTTACATTTCTTAAACAAATGGTCAGCTTCTTCTTTCAACAACCTTCATCTGACGACCGGCGATAAAAATCAATTGCCACAAAATATTACTCGCGTCATATTACGGTCGTAATAGCCATTCTGCTTTCTCAGGTATTACGCCATGACCAGCATGCCCACCGTAGAACCCGATCTCGCCGTTCCGGTCAGCGCCCCCAAACCTCCTCTGCTCAAACGGCTGCTGTTGCCCACTGCGGGTTTGGCCGCGCTGGTGTTCGCCGGCCTGTATGCCTTGCATTGGTGGGGCACCGGGCGATTTCTCGAGGAAACCGACGATGCCTACATCGGCGGCGACGTCACGGTGATCGGACCGAAAGTCGCCGGTTACATCGAGGAAGTGCTGGTCAGCGACAACCAAAGGGTGAAGGCCGGCGACGTGCTGATCCGCCTCGATGCCCGCGACTACCGCGCCAATCTGGCCAAGGCCGAAGGCGCGGTCGCCGCCGAAGAGGCGCTGCTGGCTAACCTCGATGCCACCGAACAACTGCAACAGGCGGTGATCGGTCAGGCCCGCGCCGGCATCGATGCTGCCAGCGCCGAAACCGCCCGTTCGCGGGACGACAACGCCCGCTACAAACGTCTGGTGACCACCAACGCAGTGTCGGTGGAGAGCGCGCAGCGGGCCGACGCCACCTTCAAGACCGCGCAAGCCTTGAGCGCCAAAGCCCAGGCCGAATTGCTGGCCGCGCAACGCCAGCTCACCGTGATCGAAACCCAGAAACAACAGGCCCGCGCCGCCCTCCAGCAAGCCCGGGCCGAGCGTGATCTGGCGCAACTCAACCTCGGCTACACCGAACTGCGCGCTCCGGTTGACGGCGTGATCGGCAATCGCCGCGCGCGGGTCGGCGCTTATGCGCAGGCCGGTTCGCAACAGTTGTCGGTGGTGCCGGCCAGCGGTCTGTGGGTCGATGCCAATTTCAAGGAAGACCAACTGGCGCGGATGAAACCCGGCCAGCGCGTGAGCATCCGCGCCGACGTATTGTCCGGCCAGGAATTCCACGGTCGCCTCGATAGCCTCGCCCCGGCCACCGGTTCGCAGTTCAGTGTGCTGCCGCCGGAAAACGCCACCGGCAACTTCACCAAAATCGTCCAGCGTGTACCCGTGCGGATCCTGCTCGACCCGGCGGACGGCGTGCTCGGCCACCTGCGTCCGGGCCTGTCGGTGACCGCTGAAGTCGACACCCGCGCCCAACCTGAAACCACGGCTGTGGCCAGCGCGCCATGAGCACCGCCCTCACCGCCGCCGCGCAGCCATTCAATGCCGCCGAGATGGCGACGGCGACCAAAGTGTTCGCCTTCGCCACGATGTGCATCGGCATGTTCATCGCGCTGCTGGACATCCAGATCGTCTCGGCCTCGCTGCGCGATATCGGCGGCGGGTTGTCCGCCGGCACCGATGAAACGGCATGGGTGCAGACCAGTTACTTGATCGCCGAGATCATCGTGATTCCGCTGTCGGGCTGGCTGTCGCGAGTGTTCGCCACGCGCTGGCTGTTCTGCGCCTCGGCGGTCGGCTTCACCCTCGCCAGCCTGCTCTGCGGCATCGCCTGGAACATCCAGAGCATGATCGCCTTTCGCGCGCTGCAAGGGTTTCTCGGTGGGTCGATGATTCCGCTGGTGTTCACCACCGCGTTCTTTTTCTTCACCGGCAAACAGCGGGTCATCGCCGCTGCCACCATCGGCGCCGTGGCTTCGCTGGCGCCAACATTGGGCCCAGTGATCGGCGGCTGGATCACCGACATTTCCTCCTGGCACTGGCTGTTCTACATCAATCTGGTGCCGGGGATTTTCGTCGCCGTGGCGGTGCCGATGCTGGTGAAGATCGACCAGCCGGAACTGTCGCTGCTCAAGGGCGCGGACTATTTGAGCATGGTGTTTCTGGCGCTGTTTCTCGGTTGCCTGGAATACACCCTCGAGGAAGGCCCGCGCTGGAACTGGTTCAGCGACCAGACCATCCTGACCACCGCATGGATCAGTGGCCTCGCGGGGCTGGCCTTCATCGGCCGCACGCTGCACGTGGCCAATCCGATCGTCGACCTGCGCGCGCTCAAGGATCGCAACTTCGCCCTTGGCTGCTTCTTTTCCTTCGTCACCGGCATCGGCCTGTTCGCGACGATTTACTTGACGCCGCTGTTTCTCGGCCGGGTTCGCGGCTACGGCGCGCTGGATATTGGTCTGGCAGTTTTCTCCACCGGGGTGTTCCAGATCATGGCGATTCCGCTGTACGCCTTTCTCGCCAATCGCATCGATCTGCGCTGGATCATGATGGCGGGCCTGGCGTTGTTCGCCTTGTCGATGTGGGAATTCAGTCCGATCACCCACGATTGGGGCGCCGGAGAATTGCTGCTGCCACAAGCCCTGCGCGGAATCGCACAGCAACTGGCGGTGCCGCCGGCAGTAACGTTGACGTTGGGTGGCCTGGCACCGGCGCGGCTCAAGCATGCGTCGGGCCTGTTCAACCTGATGCGCAATCTGGGCGGTGCAATCGGAATTGCGGCGTGCGCGACCATTCTCAACGACCGCACCAACCTGCACTTCACCCGGTTGGCGGAGCATCTGAACAGCAGCAACGAAGCAGTGAATCAGTGGCTGGCCCAGGTCGGCGGCAACTTTGCCGCGCTGGGTCAGAGCGGCGATGTCGGCCTCACCGCCAGCCTGCGTCAGCTGTGGCTGCTGACCTACCGTGAAGCGCAGACGCAAACCTACGGCGACACGTTCCTGATGATCATGGTGTGCTTCGGCATCGCCACGGCGATGGTGCCCTTGATGCGCAAGGTGCAACCACCGGCCGCGCCGAGTGCCGATGCACATTGATCGATCAGGCCTGTGGGGTTTTACGGAAGCCCACGGCCAGACGGTTCCAGCTGTTGATGGTGCTGATCGCGACCGTCAGGTCGACCATTTCCTGGGGCGAGAACTGCGCAGCGACCACTTCGTAGTCTTCGTCCGGGGCGTGGGTCAGGCTCAGCTGGGTCAGGGTTTCGGTCCACAACAGCGCGGCGCGTTCACGTTCAGTGAAGAACGGCGCTTCACGCCATGCGGTCACGGCGAACAACCGGCGCGGGGTTTCGCCGCCCTTGATCGCGTCGGCGGTGTGCATGTCGATGCAGAACGCACAGCCATTGATCTGCGAAGCGCGCAGCTTGACCAGTTCGATCAGGTTTTTTTCCAGCGGCAATTTCGAGACGGCGGTTTCCAGGGCGATCATCGCTTTCAGGGCATCTGGGGACGCGGTGTAGAAATCGATACGAGGTTTCATGGCGACTCTCCGGGGCAAGTGAATGTGGGGCTACGTTAGTCCCGGCGTCCGGACCGGCAAATAGCCAATCTCCCGGAAGATGGGTAGGCCACTGCGCTGGTGTCAGAAAAGAAAGTGTGAATGGGCAATTGCCAGCACTCGTTGCGCGCCACTAGAATGCGATCAATTCTTAATTGCACCCTAATCGCACTCTCGATTGCATCTCTGGCAACGGACGCCCGAAACGAGTACCTGCCCTCCATGTCGTCCCTCGATCAGCCGTTGAATCAGCAAGTCCAGACGCTCTACAGCGAACACCACGGGTGGCTGCAGGGCTGGCTGCAGCGCAAGTTGGGCAACCGCTGCGAGGCGGCCGATCTGGCGCACGATACCTTTTTGCGCCTGCTCACCCGGCAGGTGATCAAGCCGCTGGGCAACGAGCCCCGGGCACTGCTGACGCACATCGCCAAAGGCCTGATGATCGATCGCTGGCGGCGTCAGGACCTGGAGCGCGCGTACCTGGAAACCATCGCGCACTTGCCCGCCGCCGAAGTGCCGTCGCCGGAAACCCGCTACCTGATCCTCGAAACCCTGTGGCGCATCGAAGCGCTGCTGCGCGAACTGCCCGAGCAAACCCGCGAGACCTTCCTGCTGTCGCAGATCGAAGGCCTGACCTACGCGCAGATCGCCACGCGCCTGAATGTTTCGCTGATCACCGTCAAACGGCACATGCGTGCTGCGTTCATTGCCTGCCTGAGTGTCGCCTGATGAATTCGTCGATGATCAATCCGCAGATTCTCGGCGAAGCCGCCGACTGGCTGGTGCAACTGCATTCCGGCACCGCGACCCCGTCCGACCACCAGGCCATCGCCCAATGGCGCACCCGCAGCGCCGAGCACGCCATCGCCTGGCAACGGGCCGAAGCGCTGTTGGGGGACTTGCGCAGCGTGCCGGCCAACGTCGCGCTCCAGACCTTGAAACGCGCGTCCCGCAAGGAAGGCCTGAGCCGTCGCCAGACCCTCACCCGCCTCGGCTTGCTGTTGATGGCCGGGCCGCTGGGCATCGCTTCGCAGCATGTACCGTGGCAGCAATGGACCGCCGACCAGCGCACCGCCGTCGGCGAACAAAAGAACCTGCAACTGCCGGACGGCACTCAACTGGTGCTCAACACCGACAGCGCCGTGGACATCACTTTCAGTCCGATAGAGCGCCGCGTCCTGCTGCTCAACGGTGAAGTGCTGATCAACACCGCCGCAGACACCAGCGCCCGTCCGTTCATTGTCGAAACCCCGCAAGGTGTGGCCCGCGCACTGGGCACGCGATTCTGCGTGCGCACCGAGGGTTCGCGCAGCCAGGTGTCGGTGCTCGAAGGCCAGGTTCAGATCACCCCGCAACTGCTCAAGCAGAGTGCGATTCTTCAGGCGGGCGAGCGCCAGCGCTTCAAGCTCAACAGCTTCGACAGCAGCGAAACCTTCGACACCGCTTCCCTGGCCTGGGACAAAGGCATGCTGCTGGCCAGCAACATGCGTCTGGACGAATTGCTCGGCGAATTGAGCCGCTATCGCCGGGGCGTGCTGCGCTGTCATCCGGACGTCGCGGCGATGCGCGTGTCCGGGGCGTTTTCCCTACGCGACACCGACGCCAGCCTGCGTCTGCTCAGCGACACGTTGCCGCTGAACATCAACAGCCTGACCCGTTATTGGCTGTCGGTGGAACCGCGTGTCTGAGCCCTCGGAAAATATTTTCCGTATTCACTGATACCTTTTCGCGTCTCGTCCGGTGAGTGGATAGACCTCCCGATTCCACGCCCCCGACAGGAACACCGAATGACCGCAATGCCATCGCCCCGCCCCGCCACGTTTGCGCTCAAGGCCCTGAACCTGAGCCTGGCCCTGGCCTTCAGCGCACTGCTGCCGAGCGCCGCCCACGCCGCCGACAGCGTCAGTGAAAGCGCCAGCCGCAGCGTCAATATCGGCCCCGGCCTGCTCAGCCATGTGCTGGCGCAATTTGCGGTCAGCGTCGGCGTGCCGCTGTCGTTCGATCCGGCGCAACTGGGTAATCGCCAGAGCCCCGGCCTGCAAGGCAGTTACACCGCGCAGAGCGGTTTTGCGCGGTTGCTGGAAGGCAGCGGTTTCGAGCTGATCAGCACCGGCCACAACGGTTACACCGTGGCCCCGAAAGTCGCGGCGGACGGCGCGCTGGAACTGGGCGCCACCAACGTCAGCGCCCTGCGCGACGACAGCGGCGATACCTACGGCGGCGAACAGGTCGCGCGCCGCGCGCAGATCGGCATGCTCGGCAACCAGGAGGTCAACGACCTGCCCTTCAGCGTCACCAGCTATACCGCCAAGACCATGGCCGATCAGCAGGCCCAGACCGTTGGCGATGTGTTGCTCAACGATGCCTCGGTGCGCCAGTCCAACGGCTTCGGCAACTTCTCGCAGATGTTCATGATCCGTGGCCTGCCGCTGGCCTCCGACGACATTTCCTATAACGGCCTCTATGGCGTGCTGCCCCGGCAGATCATCGCCGTCGAAGCGCTGGACCGGGTCGAACTGTTCAAGGGCCCGAATGCATTCGTCAACGGCGTGACCCCGAGCGGCAGCGGCATCGGTGGCGGGATCAACCTGCAACCCAAACGCGCGATGGATACGCCGACCCGCAGCGTCACCCTCGATTACAGCGCCGACGGCCGGGTCGGCGGGCATCTGGATCTGGGCCAGCGTTTTGGCGAGGACAACCGCTTCGGTGCGCGGATCAACCTGATGCAGCGCGAAGGCGACACCGCCGTCGATGACGAAGACCAGCGCTCGTCGCTGTTCAGCGTCGGCCTGGACTATCGCGGCGATCGCCTGCGGGTCTCGACCGATTTCGGCTATCAGAAGCAGGTCATCAACCAGGGCCGCTCGGTGGTCTATGTCGATTCGAGCCTGACCAAAGCCCCCAAGGTGCCGCACGCCAACGCCAGCTATGCCCAGAGCTGGAGCTATTCGCAACTCGAAGACACCTTCGGCATGGCCCGCGCCGAATATGACCTGAACGACAATTGGACCGCCTACGTGTCCGGCGGCGCCAAGCACACTCGCGAGAACGGGGTTTACTCGTCGCTGACCGTCACCGACCTCAACGGCAGCGCCCGTGGCGGCATGCTCTATTCGCCCCACGACGAGGACAACCAGAGCGCCATGGCCGGGCTCAACGGCCGTTTCGACACCGGCCCCGTCACGCACCAGTTGAACCTCGGCTGGGCGGGCATCTGGGGCGAGCAGCGCTCGGCGTTCGAAACCATCGGCACCGCCGGGCGCTACAGCACCAACCTGTACAACGTCACCGACAAGCCGCGCCCGGCCCCCACCTCGTTCGCCAGCGACATCAATGACCCGCGCATCACCGGCAAGAACACCCTGCGCAGCGAGGCGATTTCCGACACCCTCGGCTTTGTCGATGACCGCATCCTGCTGACCCTCGGCGTGCGCCGCCAAGAGCTGAAAGTCGATGGCTGGAGCACCGCCACCGGCGCCCGCACCTCCAGTTATGAAGAGTCGATCACCACCCCGGTCTACGGCCTGGTGATCAAGCCGTGGGAGCATGTGTCGTTCTATGCCAACCGCATCGAAGGCCTGGCCAAGGGCCCGACGCCGCCGACCACCGCGATCAACCGCGACGAAACCTTCGCCCCGGTGCGCAGCAAACAGATCGAGGCCGGCGTGCGGCTGGACATGGGCAGCTACGGCGCCAACCTCGGCGTCTATCGCATCGAGCAACCGTCGAGCTATACCCAGGACGGAATCTTCCGGGTCGACGGCCAGCAGACCAACAAAGGCGTGGAACTCAACGTCTATGGCGAACCGCTCGACGGCCTGCGCCTGCTCAGCGGCGCAACCGTGATGAAGACTGAACTGGAAGGCAGCAGCAACGGCGTGAATGACGGCAATCGCGCCGTCGGGGTGCCGCGCTTCCAGTTCAACCTCGGCGCCGACTGGGACATTCCGGGCCTCGAAGGCGCTGCCCTCAGCGCGCGGATGTTGCGCACCGGCGGCCAATACCTGAACGCGGCGAATACTCAAAGCATTCCGGCGTGGAACCGTTTCGACCTGGGCACGCGCTATGCCTTCAAACTGGATGAAAAGCAGATCACCCTGCGGGCCAATCTGGAGAACGTCGCCAACGAAGCTTACTGGGCCTCGGCCAACGGCGGTTACCTGACCCAGGGCACGCCGCGCACGCTGAAGGTGTCGGCCACCGTGGACTTCTGACCGCTCGTCATCCGGCCGGCACCAAGGGTTCGGCGCGTCTGACCAATATCAGGTAATCCCCTTTCCGGAGACAGACCATGATGACGCGCAAACTCACCTCGCTGTTGTTGATCGGCCTGCTGGCCACAGGCTCAGCCGCGACATTCGCCGCCAACGACGGCGCCGATGCCACGGGCACCAAATCCGGCTCCACCAATGGCTCGCCGATGCCACCGGACAATACGCCGGGCTCGCCGTCCGGCGGCAGCGGCGCGGGTGGCGGGACCGGCACCAACGGCGGTGCCAGCGGTTCAGGCTCGGGAGCAGGAGGTGGCACCGGTTCGGCCGGTGGCGGCACGGGCGGTGCCGGCGGTGGCACTGGCGGCTGAACGAACAAGAGCAGGCCGTGGTAAACGCCATGGCCTGTGTCTGAACCCTACCGTTTTTTGTCAGCGATCCGAACGTAGCAATTCGCCGAATCCGACGTCCATCGACAACACGGCCGCGCGATTGCGGCCGGCGTTTTTGGCCTGATACAGCGCCGCATCGGCGCGCTGGATGAACAGCTCCGGGCTGTCATTGCCCAGCGGAATAAACGAATAGCAGCCCAGGCTCACCGTCAGATAACCGGTGGGCGAGCCGCTATGGGTGACGTGCTTGTCCATGACGCTGCGGCGAATCTGCCCGGCAATCGCCAGCGCGCCGTTGATGTCGGTGTCCGGCAGCAACACCGCGAACTCTTCCCCGCCGTAACGCACCGCCAGATCGGATTTACGCTGGCAGCAGTTCTTCACCACCTGCGCGACCTGCGTCAGGCAATGGTCGCCGGCCACGTGGCCGTAGGCATCGTTGTAGCTTTTGAAGAAATCGATATCGAGCATGATCAGGCTCACCGGGCTCGACTGCCGCGCGCCCCGGGCAAACTCCACCTCCAGCGAGCGCTCGAACAGACGCCGGTTGGCCAGCCCGGTCAGGCTGTCGTGGGTGGCGATCTGCTCCAGCGTCCGCTGGGCCTTGCGCAGGTTTTTCTCGATCCGCTCGCCATCGCGCACCTGATGAATGAACACCCAGCCGAACAGCCCCACGCCGAGCATCACCAGCGCCACGATGACGCTGGACTGGAACGCCCGGTCATACCAACCCTGGAGGATCGTGTCCCGGGACGAAGACGCCGCGACCACCAACGGGTAGCTTTCCAGCTGCCGGTAACCATAAAGACGGGTGACACCGTCGACCACCGAATCGATCATCGCGGTGCCGGCGGCTGCATTGGGCAACAACTTCTGGTAGATCTCGCCCTTGGCCAGCGAGGTGCCGATCAGGCTCTCGTCGAAAGGCCGCCGGGCGAGCAAGGTGCCGTCGGTCAGGCCGAGGAACATGGTGCCGTTGTCGTCCAGGCTGAAGCTTTTGAAGAACCGGTCGAAGTAGGACATCTTGATCCCGGCCAGCAGCACACCCTGAAAATTGCCGGCGTGGTCGTTGACCCGTTTCGAGATCGGGATGATCCACTCGCCGTTCTCACGGCTGCGGATCGCCGGGCCGATGTGCGCCACGGCCGAGACGTTCTGCTGGTGAAACTTGAAGTACTCGCGATCCGCCACGCCATGGCCGCGCGGCAGATCCGCGAACGAGGTAATCACCCACTGCCCTTCGCGGTCGAACAGGAACATGCCGTGCAACTGCTCCAGTTGCTGCACCCGCCGCGCGAGGGTTTTCTGCAAACGCGGCTTCTGCTCCGCGCCATAACCATCGTCCTGAACCCAGTCGACCAGGCTGGTCAGCACCAGATCCGCTGCCAGAAAAGTGTCTTCAGCCTGCTGAGCCATGGCCCGGGTCAGGTTGGCCGACGACACCTGTGCGTTGGCCAGATCCTGGCGCCGCGACTGTTCGATCTGCAAATACAACAGGCCGGACAGGCTCAGACACACAGCCACGATGAACAACACCGCCGCCTTGCGCAGGGGCAAACGCTTGAGGGTGCCGCCGGGGGCCTGGTGCGGATCGTGAATGGGGATAGGCAAAAGCGTGTCCTGGGCAGGTACGACAGGGGCAAAAGCCCGAAACCCTTGTTTTTGTGAGCGTAGCCCACCGGGTTGTGTGGGGCAACCAAGCGCCACCGAGACAATCCCGACCTTGTTGCTATCGGCGCGCAGGGCAATTGGATGACCTGCGACGCGAATTATTTTTGCCTGCCCGTTTTCCTCGCTTTTACCCCCGGCTCGCCAACCGCCGCATTGCACTGTGCAGATGCGCCCGCGCACTCTCGGGATCGCCCTCGCGCATCTGCTCGTAGGCCCGTTGCGCAACCGCGTGCGGCACCGGTTTCAACACCCGTTGCGTGGCCATCGCCAGCAGTTGCACCTGCGCGGCACGCTCCAGGTAATACAGATCGTCCCAGGCCTCGGCGATGGTCGGCGCGGCGACAATCACACCGTGGTTCTTCAAAAACAGAATGTCGGCCTCGCCCATCACCTCGGCAATCCGGTCGCCTTCACGCTCATCCAGCGCCAGCCCGTTGTAATGCTCGTCCACCGCCGTGCGCCCGTAGAACTTCAGCGCGGTTTGACTCAGCCACAACAGCGGCGGCCCCTCCAGCAGGCACAACGCTGTCGCGTTCGGCATGTGCGTATGGAACGCGACCTTCACCCGAGGCAGCCGCTGGTGCAGGCGCGCATGAATATAGAAAGCAGTCGCTTCCGGCTGGCCCTCGCCGTCCACCACGTTGCCGGCGAAGTCGCAGACCAGCAGGTTGTGCGCCGTCACTTCGGAAAACGCATAGCCGTACGGATTGACCAGAAACAGGTCAGCGTGCCCCGGCAACATCGCCGAAAAATGATTGCAGATCCCCTCCTCCAACCCGTGCAGCGCCGCCAGTTGAAAGCACGCCGCCAGCTCGTGGCGGGCGGTGATGATGGCTTCGCTGTCGAGGTTCAATGAGCTGGAATGCGCGGGTCGGGCGCTGCTGGTCAGGGTGTGGGCCATGGCGAAACTCCTTTATGGCGGGCGAGGTTTCTTACCAGCCAAGGGACGAGAACAGCGGGAGCACTTCGTCCAGCGTGTTGAGGATCGCGTCGGGCCGATAGTCCGGCAGCAACTGACGACCGGTGCCGCGATCGATCCAGACGCAACGAAAATGCATGTCGCGGGCCGCCGTGTGGTCAAGCATCGGGCTGGCGCAGATGTGCACCACCTGATCGCGGCTGACGCCCAATTGCTCATGAGCGTAGTCGAACAGCCGCGGCGCCGGTTTGTAGGCGCCGGCCTGCTGCGCGGTGATCACCCGGTCGATATGGCCGCCGAGTTGAGCGACGTTGCCGGCGATGATGTCGTCATCGGTGTTGGAGACGATGCACAGTTTGAAACCCTGGGCCTTGAGCTGCGCGAGGGTCTCGACGACTTCGGGAAACGGCGGCATCTGCGGGATCGCAGCGGCCAGGCGCTGGCTGTCTTCGCTGGCACTCGCCAGGCCCAGTTCTTCCAGGGCCAGTTGCAGGCCGAGAGTGCTCAGCTCGCGGAACGAGCGATGCGGCGGTGTCTGTTCCAGGCGATGTTCGTGGCGGTCGTAGACCTCGATCAGGCGCCCGGCGTCGACCCGGTGTTCGCCCTTTTCGCTGAGGATCCGCTCGGCCACGGCGCGCAGGCCTTCGTCCCATTGAATCAAAGTGCCGTAGCAATCGAAGGTCAGCCATTGCGGGCGCGGTGTGTTGATCAAGGTCATGGGGGCATTCCTCTGCAAGTGAGGGCTTCAGCTTATGAACTCGGGGTGATAGTGTGAAATTAAATAAATAGCCAACAGTCAGTTACAAAACAAATATCGAGGCCGCCGCCATGCTGGATCTGGAACTGCTGAAAACCTTCGTCTGCGTGGTTGATGAAGGCAGCTTCACCCGCGCCGCCGAACGCGTCCACCGTACCCAATCCACGGTCAGCCAACAGGTGCGCAAACTCGAAGACCTGGTCGGCCACGCCCTTTTGTTGCGCGACCGCACCGGGCTGAACGTCAGCGTCACCGAGCACGGCGAACTGCTGATCCACTACGCTCGCCGCCTGCTGGCCTTGTCCTCCGAGGCCAGCGAAGCCCTGGCCAGCGATCTGGATCTGGAAATCCTGCGCATCGGCATGCCGGAAGACTTCGACGCCCGACGCATGGCGCTGATCCTCGCCGGCTTCACGCGCAGCCACCCGCAAGCACGGCTGGAAACCGTCAGCGGCATGAGCCTCGACCTGCGCCAACGCCTCGACAGCGGCGAAATCGACATCGCCCTGATCAAACGCGAACCCGACAGCGGCCCGGCCTGGGCGACCTGGCCGGAACGACTGGTTTGGGTCAAGGGTGCTGAGTTCGACTCATCCAGTGGCGTGTTACCGCTGGCGCTGTTTCCCCAGGGCTGCCTGTACCGACAACGGGCGATCCGCCTGCTCGACGTGGCGCAACGCCCATGGCGGGTGGCCTTCGGCAGCCACAGCCTGACCGGCATTCAAGCGGCGGTGGCCTCAGGGCTTGGGGTTTCGGTGCTACCGGCTTCGGCGGTATTGCCGGAGCATCGGGTCTGCACGGACTTGCCGCCGCTGCCACCGACTGAACTGGCGCTGGTCAGTCGCGAGGGGGTGTTGAGTGGATTGCAGCGGGGGCTGGTGGAGTTTTTGCGGGGAGAACTGGGGGTG
>NZ_BQID01000027.1 GCF_021602345.1 Pseudomonas pharyngis | reverse complement strand
CAACTTCACCCCAGGACTCAACCGCTCCCCCTGCAAAAAGCTCCTCGGCGGTCCGTCGTTGAGGCTGAGTATCGCCACCGCCCCCCGACTCCCCGCCATCACCCCACTGACCTTGATCTCCACCGGCGCCGTGCGATTGGAAAACCACTGCAACGCAGGATTATCACTACGCGCCGCGAGCAATTGCGGCGTAGCCGCCGGGGTGTGGGATTCGGCGGTGGTCAGGAGCAGGGATGACCAGGTGGCGATGCCGACCAGGGCGGTCAGCAGTGCGGCGGCCTGGATGATTTGGGGGGGGGAAAAGCGTGCGGTGTATCTCATGGGCTGAATCTCCTTTTAGTCCCGGTGACCAGACTACGCGGCAATTCTCACGGTTTTATTTCACACGCCTTACATGTTGGCCGTGCAGGATGGTTTTTTGGGACGGGGCTGGACGCAAGGGAGTGCGCATTCGATGAACCGGTGCAGGCAGCAGGGTTTTACGCTGATCGAGTTGATGGTGGTGTTGGTGATCATCGGCATCGCCAGTGCGGCGATCAGTTTGAGTATCAAGCCCGATCCGTTGCAGTTGCTGCGCAAGGACGCCGAGCGCGTGGCGCAGTTGCTGCAGATTGCCCAGGCTGAGGCCCGCGCCGATGGCCGGCCGATTGCGTGGTTGAGCGATGGCAAGGGGTTTCGGTTCAGTCGGCGCAGTGACAGTGGCAAGGGGTTTGATCATTTCGATCAGGACCCGCAGTTGCGGCCGCGTCCCTGGCAGAGTCCGAAGCTGGAGGTGCGGGTGGAGCCCAAGCAGAAAGTGGTGCTGAACGCGGAGTGGATCAATCCGCCGCTGCAGTTGACGCTGTCTGACGGGCTCAATCGGTTGAGTGTGCTGCGCGATGCTTCGGGCCGGATTAGCGTGCAATGAACAAACAACAAGGTTTTACGCTGATCGAGGTGATGGTCGCGATTCTGCTGATGGCGGTGGTCAGTCTGATTGCCTGGAAGGGGCTGGACAGTGTCACCCGCGCCGACAGCCATTTGCAGGCCAGTGGTGAGCAGAGCGACAGCCTGTTGCGGGCGTTGAATCAGATGCAGCGGGATGTGGAGATGCGCGCCGGGATCGAGCTGACGGAGCCGAAGAAGGTCGGCGCTGAGGATGAACCGGCGACGGCGCCGCCAGCCGTTACGGTGCGCAGCAGTGACAGCAAGGGGTTTCGGCTGGACATCATTCGTAGCGCGGCGGATCAGCCGGGGGCGTTGCAGCGGGTGCGCTGGTGGCTCAAGGGGGACACGTTGTATCGCGCGGTGGCGCCGGCGCGTAGTCGGTATCCGTTGCCGGCGCCTACGGCTGGGGTGGCGGTGTTGGGTGAGGTGAGTGATTTGCAGGTGCGGGTTTGGGAGATGGATAAGGGGTGGCGGCAGTTGAGCGGGAATCGGCGGGAGGATCCGTTGGGGTTGGAGGTGCGGTTGACTCGGGAGACGCCGCAGGGGGTGGAGAAGTATCGGCAGGTGATGGGGCCGTTGCAGTAGCGGCCGTCACCGTTGAACTTTGTGGGAGCCAGCCTGCTGGCGATGCGGTGGGTCAGGCAATGAGATGTCGGATGTGCTGGCCTCATCGCCAGCAGGCTGGCTCCCACAGGGTTTTAGGGTGTTTGTGGGTGTTGTGTAGTTAGCTGAGGACGACTACGCCGCCCGGCAACTCGGTGCATTTGACGCCGTAGGCGTCGCGGATCAGTGCGCCGACGCCGGCCAGTTGATCGAGGGAGAAACGCGCCTGCACGCGGCGCTGGCCGAGTTCGCGGTTGAGCAGCAGCAACATGCCTGGGCGGTAGCGGTTGATCTCGTCGATCATCTGGCTCAGCGTCGCACCGTTGAACACCAACACCTGCTGCCGCCAGTTCATCACCACTGCGGTGTCGACGCTTTGCACGGTGCCGACCTGTTGCGCGTCATAGGTCAATTGCTGGCCCGGCTCCAGGCGAAGGCTGCGGCCTTCAACTTCCACATCCACCGCGCCATCCAGGCATGTCACGCACACCTGTTGATCGAGGTTACGCAAGTTGAACCGCGCCCTGCTCGCCCGCAACCAACCGCCCCCGGCCTGCATCGCCATCGGCAACCGCGCGGTCTGCACTTCGACTTCGCCGCTGACCAGTTCAAAGCCTTGCACGCCCTCATCCACCGAACGCTGGTTGATGCGGGTCTGGGTGTTCAGTTCCAGGCTCAAACCATCGGCCGGTTCGACCCGGCGTTGCTGGCCGACCTCGGTGATGTAATCGGCACCGAGCCCGGAGAACCCGCCCGGTATCGTGCCGCGCACCAACAGGAACGCCGCCGACGCGGCAATCGCGCCGCCGAGAAACGCCCGGCGTCCGAATCGGCGTGGTGCCTGCGTCGCTTCCGCCGCCGGTTGCAGCAGGTGCCACAACGCCTTGCACTCTTCGAAGGCGCGGGCGTGTTCGGGGCTTTGCGCGCACCACTGGCGCAGCGCTCGGGCGTCGGCGACCGTGGCGCGGCCGGAGGTCAGCAGGATCAGCCAGTCGCGGGCTTCGCTTTGCAGACGCTCGGCAGGCGTGGGCTCGGCAGGTGTCAGACGGAAGATGTTCAAACGCGCAGGTACTCGACGGGTTGATCGGGAGCTTCATTCACTAGACGGTTTTCCGGCCCCGCGACCGAACCGCTGAAACACTTTTCTTTCCAGTTTGGCCGCGCAGTGTCCGAGGGCAGCCTTAATTTCCTTTTCGACCATGCGCGTGGAGATGCCAAAACGCTGGGAGATTTCCAGGTGCGGCGCTTCTTCCAGCCGTGCGGCGATGAAGATCCGGCGGCGCCGGGCCGGCAGTTCGTAAAGGGCGCTTAGCAGGGACTGGATTTCCTTTTGCCCGCCCACGACGCGCATCGGGTCCAGCGCTTCGTCGCTGACTTGCAGCAGTTCTTCGACTTCACTGCCGGTGAGCAATCGCGCATCGGCCTGGCGGCGGTCGGCAGCGATGTTCAGGGCCATGCGATAGAGGTAGGCGTTGGGGCGCAGCAGGTTAGGCGGCGTTTCCATGCGGTCGACCCGCAGGTAGGTTTCGTGCAGCACGTCGTTGGCCAGGTCCTCCGAGCCGAGACGGCGTCGCAGGCGCACCCGAAAGTCCTCGTAGGACGTCAGGAACAGCTGGACCATCGAACTTTGTCCGGCGTCTTTCATCCCCCGGAAACTCCTTCCCATTGTGTGCATTCCATGCGCTTTCCTGACGATTCGGGTAACAACAGCAACGTGACTGGCTGGCGCAATGCGCCGGGTGTGGGCCGGTCGATCTTGAGCGTGTGAAAACTGTCTACTAGCGCTGCATCGCGCCGAACATCGCCGGTCGAGGTGACCAACCGGTTGTGCTGCACCACGCCGTCGCGGCCGATCCACAGTTGCAACACCGCGCGAAAACTGCCGGGCCGGGTCAGCGGCGAACGGCACAGGTTGCGTTCAATCGCGGCCTGCACCGCCGTGGCGTAACTACGGTTGACCGCTGCGCTGGCGGGGGTCGGTTTCTCCGCCGGCATCGGCACTTCCTCGACTTGCGCAACCTGCAAGGTGAACGCGTCGTCGCGGCTGTACTTGGCCATCAAGCCGCTGCCGCCGAGCATCCGGCGCAATGCTTCGGCAGCAGTGAATTCGCCTTCCACTGCCAACGAGCGTCGACCGCGACTCAACTGGCTGTCGACCAGCACCGCCATGCCGGTGGCGCGGCTGAACTGTTCGAGGGCGCGGGCCAGTTCCTGGGCCGGGATGTGCAGCGTCATGCGCAACGTCGCCGGCACCGGGTCGGCACCTGCGCGGCTCAGAAACAAGCCAAGCAGCAGCCCCAGACAGAGCTGGCGCATGAGCGCTGAGCGCACAACATCCTCCCTGGCACGGCCTCGCTGCACGGCTGATGTATTCCTGAAAACCGTCATCCTGAGGGCTGTTTATGAATCTGGTGTGACGGCCACTGCAAAAAAACCATCACGGGATCGGCGCCGCCGTTGCACTAGACTCTGGAGCTAGAGCGGCCCCTTCGGGCCGGCCAGGAGGCAGGCATGAAATCAGTCTGGAAAGTCGTCTTCGGCGGGTTGTTGCTGACGGTGTTGGGCGGTGCGCACGCGGAGCAGCCGCTGGGCTGCGTCGAGGTGACGGTGGGTGGCTACAAGGCGCCGAATTACGACTGCCTGAGCCAGCAGATGGGTAATAACCCCGACGGCGCGGCGGCTGCGCAGAAGAATCAGGAAGCGATGAATGTACCGGTCAACAAGCGCCCGCCGAATCAGGTGGGGCTGGCGACGCCGGCGGCCACCAGTACGCGGATGGGCAACACGTTTGGCACGTCGGTGAAACCGCAGCGGCCGCCCGTGAATACCGGCGCTTCACCGCTGCTGGGCAAGTGATCAGTCGCTGGGGATCTGGCGGAAGCTCACCGCCAGACGATTCCAGCTGTTGATGGTGCTGACGGCCATGGTCAGGTCCACCAGTTCCGTCTCGTTGAACTGTTCCCGCGCCTGCTGGTAAACATCGTCAGGCACCCGGCTATCCGCCAGCAGCGTCACCGCCTCGGTCCAGGCCAGCGCCGCACGCTCGCGCAGGTTGAAGAAGCCGCTGTCGCGCCAGACTGCGATGGCGTACAAGCGTCGATCCGTCTCCCCGGCCCGTCGCGCCTCAACCGAATGCATGTCGGTGCAGAACGCGCAGCCGTTGAGTTGCGAGGCGCGGATCTTGATCAGGTGCAGCAGCGACGGTTCGATGCTCAGGTTGCTGGTCAGCGCTTCCAGGCCAATCATCGCTTTCATGGCTTTGGGCGATGCACTGTAGTAATCCAGACGCGGGGACATGGGCGGGCCTCGGGCAGCAGAAGAGTGATTTCACGGTAGGCGCTGGTTGGGCAACGTTACAGCCCCAATTCCACGAAAAAATGGCAGACCATTTCCCCCGAGCCAAACACGACACCTGTGGGAGCGGGCTTGCTCGCGAAGGCGGTGTGCCAGTCGATTTTTTGTTGCCTGACACGCAGCCTTCCGCAGCAAGCCCGCTCCCACAAGGGTAAGTGACCAATTCGATATTTTTGCTCTACGCAACTACTGCCCCGTAAACAAACGGGAGTAATCTGGCCGGCACACTCAATCACCCGGAGCGCCCCGTCGGTATGGAACTGCATGTCGTGATCAATGGCCGCAAGGATCTGGCCGGTCAGTTGTACCAGCAACTGCGCGGCGCCATTGAATCCGGGCGCCTAGCCGCCGGCACCCAGTTGCCGCCCAGCCGTTTGCTCGCCGAGCAGTTGGGGATCTCGCGCAAGACCATTTCCGACACCTACGCGCAACTCACCTACGAGAATTTCCTCACCGGCGTGATCGGCAAAGGCACTTACGTCAACGCCCGTTCGACGCCGGTGCAGCGCAAACAAAGCCATTGCGAACTGGCCAGTTCTGAAGTAATCGAGAGCTGGCGCAATCTGCCGGTGTTCCTGCGGCATCCAACGCTTGAAGGCTCGCTGCGCTACGACTTCATCGGCGGCGCCACCAGCAAGGGCCAGTTTCCCCAGGATGACTGGCGCCGCTGCGTCTCTCACGCGCTGCGGCAGATGGCCAATTCCAAAGGTTTCTACAGCGTGCCGGAAGGCCTGCCGGCGCTGCGCAATGCGATTGCCCGGCACATCGCGTTTTCCCGTGGCGTGAATTGTCAGGACGAGGACATCGTGGTCTGCAACGGCGCGCAACAGGCGCTGGACCTGATCACCCGCGTGCTGATTCGCCCCGGCAGTCTGGTGGCGATGGAAGATCCCGGCTACCCGCCGGCGCGGCTGCTGTTCGGCACTCACGGGGCGACGGTGGTCGGCGTGCCGGTGGATGCCGAGGGCATTCAGGTCGAGCGGATTCCCGAGGGCACGCGGCTGATCTACGTGACGCCGTCGCACCAGTTCCCGCTGGGCATGCCGATGAGCCAGGCGCGGCGCGAAGCCCTGCTGGAACGGGCCCATGAGCTCGGCGCGATCATCATCGAGGACGACTATGACAGCGAGTTCCGCTACGAGGGCCGCCCGACCGATTCGCTGCACAACCTCGATCAGCGCGGCATCGTCGCCTACGTCGGCACCTTCTCGAAAACCCTGCTGCCAGAGCTGCGGCTCGGCTACGCGATCCTGCCGCCGGCGATCCTCGAAGCGGTGATCCGCGCCAAGCAGCTCACCGATCTGCACGCCTCTACCCTGCCCCAATGGGCGCTTGCCAAGTTCATCGCCGAAGGCTGTCTGCTCAAGCACATCCGCCGCTGCCATACCATTTATGCCCAGCGCCGCGAGCGGATTCTGGCGCGCATGGCCACCGACCTGTCGCCGTGGCTGGAAGCCGTGCCGCCCAGCGCGGGGTTTCACATGGCGGTGTTCTGCAAGGTGCCGATCGACTTGCCGCTGGTGATCGAACTGGCGAAAAAGGTCGAAGTCGGGCTGTACGCCATCGATGGCTTCTATTACCAGCAGCCGGCCAGAAGCGGGATGTACTTCGGTTTCGGCGCCATCGAGACGCTGGACATCGACATCGCGCTGGACCGCCTGCGCGACATACTGCAACAGGTCGTTGGTTAAATTGGCCTAAACGATTAACCGCCGATTGGTTATTGGTGATCCGGGGGTGCAGGCCTATTCTGCACAAGCGTTATCCCTCAGTGAGCAGGATTCGTCCGGCCTGATTCAGGAGTGTGAGCAATGTCCAACGAAGTGATCAACACCGTACAGGTGCAGGCTGCCGCCGGCCGATCGGAGGAGCTGGGCAAGCAGTTGCAGAAGATCGTCGAAACCCTGCGCCAGACGCCGGGCTGCGATTCCTACATGGTCGACCGCTGCCCCGAGGACAGCCACCGCTGGACGGTCAGCGCCCGCTGGCAGTCGGAAGCGGCGAT
Source organism: Pseudomonas pharyngis (assembly GCF_021602345.1). Taxonomy (GTDB): domain Bacteria; phylum Pseudomonadota; class Gammaproteobacteria; order Pseudomonadales; family Pseudomonadaceae; genus Aquipseudomonas; species Aquipseudomonas pharyngis. The sequence continues at coordinate 32,449 of NZ_BQID01000027.1, read as the reverse complement.
GCAGGCGCATTTCAACCGGCCTGAGGCTCAGGGGTTTATTGACTTGATCGACAGTCGTCTGGCCAATAGCGTGGATTTCAATAGCTTTCCTATCGTTTGACTTACTGACGCCATCGCTGGCAAGCCAGCGATGGCGTATTTGAATGCGCTGATATCCCCCAGATTGGTCACCCGAACTTCCCGAATATTGGCCGTTTGAATACCCCGGCACGCGGACTACTGTGATCACCGACTCCCCCACTTCATCAGGTGATCACCATGAAAATCCTGCACTTGCTTGCCGCCCCGCTCGCCGCTCTGGCCCTCACCATCAGCGCTTCGGCACTGGCCCACGGTACCGATTCCCCGTCCGAGAAAATCTCGGTGCTGCAGGACCAGATGCTGAAAAACGTCCCGGGCAAAAAAGCCATGATGATCGAAGTCGATTACAAACCCGGCCAGTCCTCGATCGCCCACAAACACGACGGCACCGCCATGGCCTACGTGCTCGAAGGCGAGATCGTTTCCCAGGTCAAAGGTGAGCAACCGATCACCTACAAGAAAGGCCAGTACTGGTACGAGCCGGCCGGTTCCGAGCATTTGATCTCGAAAAATGCCAGCAAGAGCAAACCGGCCAAGTTGCTGGTGTTCATGGTGCTCTCGCCGGACGAGCAAGTGCTGATCCCATTGAAAAACTGATGGTTGTTTAACCAGCCATAAATGAAAGGCGGAAATTTTTGATTTGCGCCTTTTTTATTTCTCGCGGCAATTAATCAAGAAGGCTTACAGCCAATAAAACTATTGCATGACAGTCATTCAGCAAATTGTCAGGTTGTTTTCAGTTTGGCGGGAGTAGTCTGAGGCAACTGTCGCCGGTTCAATTTGATCAACCTCGACACCTCTGACTTTCCGACTGAAGTTGCTTCACGGGAGACTCACCATGAAACTTGCATTTGCCAGTACTCTGGCGATATCGGTTTTAGCCGTGTCAGCCTGTTCTGTTCCAACCGCTCCGAAAGCGGTTTCCTCCCTCGATACGCTGTTCAACCAACCGGTGGGACGCAGCAGCGCCACCCAGGTCAAAAGCGGTCCCGGTATCTCGCTGGGTGTCATCTACAGCCCAAGCACCCAGGCCAACCGCGACTATTTGCGCAACTACCAGGCCAACGCCGGCACCGGTTTCGGCCAGAGCCTGCTGGTGCAGCCGATCCATGACGCCTACGTCGCCACTTCAAAACCGGACATGGCGGTGGATTGGGTGAAAGCCTCGCTGCAACGCCAGTTCGGCTCGGTCACGGTGTACCCGGACATGCAAAGCCTGCGCGCGGCCAACCCGGATGTGATGGCGATCGTCGACACGCACAGCCAGTTGATTACGTCGCGCAGTTCGAACATCAAGGCGGATGTGAGTGCGGATTTTTATGATGGGAAGTTCAACTATATCGGGACGGCCAAGGGGTCTGAGGCAAAAGAATTGACGCCGGTCTGGGCGGACTTCAAGCGTTCAGAGGAGATTATTGCGGATATTAATCAGCAACAGGAAGTTCAGGTTCGGGCGTTGCAGAAGTTTGACCAGTCGCTCAGTAATTTGCTGACCAAGCCGGCAGATAAAGTGTCGATGCTTGATAACAAACAAGGACATAACTTGCAGTAACGAGAAAACCATCAGGCAAAAAAAAGCCCCAGCATCTCACAATGCAGGGGCTTTTTCATTCAACGGTTACTCAAGCAAGCTCAAGCTCCGCCGTCGCCGCAGCAGGCACGACCGCCTGACCGCTCAGCGCCACGTCGTTCAGCTCACGGTTGGCCACCGCGTACATGGCGTAGTCGGTGCCGCTGGCGGCACGGATTTCCACCAGCATGGCGCGCCAGCGCTGGATCATCGCGTCGTGTTGCGCCATCCACAGCGCCAGACGCTCTTCGACGTCCAGGTTACCGCCGCCCGCTTGCAGAACGGCGATGGTGATCGCGCGTTGCTGCCAGTCGACGTCGTCGCGGAACGCTTCACGGGCCAGGGCCTGCCAGTTGTTTTCAACCGGCAAGGCGCTGATCTGCGAAATGTACCAGGTGATGTCCAGCGCGCTGCCCACGGCGAAGTACGCCTTGGCCACTTCGGCTGGATCCTGACCGGTCACGTCGGCGGCTTCGATGATCGGCAGCAGCGTGTAGAGGTGGGTAGTACCCGCCACCATACGCGCCAGCAGTTCCGGTACACCAGCGGCGACGTACGCCTGATAGCGCGCCTGCCAGTTTTCTCGGATTTCGCCGCTCAACAGTTCGTCCAGCTTCAGGCCCAGCTCTTTGAGGTGCGGACCGAAATGCGCGACGTCACGGGCAGCGTTCTGCTCGTTGCGGCGGGCACGCAGGAACCAGCGCGTGGCGCGACGGCCCAGGCGCATCAGCTCGTCCATCAGCTCCAGCTGCACGTCAGCGGAAACCTGGTAGTCCAGCGCTTCGATCTGACGGAACCAGTGCGGGAGGTGGAAGATGTCGCGCACGATCACGTAAGCGCCGGCCACGTTCGCCGGGGTCATGCCGGTCGACTCTTTGAGCCGCTGAACGAAGGTGATGCCCATGTGGTTGACCAGATCGTTGGCGATCTGGGTGCTGACGATCTCGCGCTTCAGGCGGTGACGACGCATGGCTTCGGAGAACTTGCTGACCAGGGTCGGCGGGAACGCCGTTTCCATGTCGCGGGTCAGGTAATCGTCGTCCGGCACCAGGGAGCCCAGCAGCTGCTCCTTGAGGTCGATCTTGCTGTACGAGATCAGCACCGACAGCTCTGGACGCGTCAGGCCATGGCCTTCGGCAACGCGTTCGGCCAGTTGCTCTTCGGTCGGCAGGAACTCGATGGCGCGATCCAGCTTGCCACGGCCTTCCAGGTCGCTCATCAGACGCTTGTACTCGGCGATCCGCGCGTAAGCACGGCGGGCCGCCAGGGACAGGGCCTGAGTCTGCTTGTAGTTGTTGCCCAGCACCAGACCACCGACTTCGTCGGTCATGCTCGCCAGCAACTGGTTGCGTTGCTTGTCGGTCATGTCGCCGGCCTGAACCACTTCGTTCAGCAGGATCTTGATGTTCACTTCGTGGTCGGAGCAGTCCACGCCACCGGCGTTGTCGATGAAGTCGGTGTTGGAACCGCCGCCATTGAGACCGAATTCCACACGACCCAGTTGGGTCATGCCGAGGTTACCGCCCTCGCCCACCACTTTGCAGCGCAGTTCGTTGCCGTTCACGCGCAGCGCATCGTTGGCCTTGTCGCCGACATCGGCGTGGCTTTCGGTGCTGGCTTTGACGTAAGTACCGATACCGCCGTTCCACAGCAGATCCACCGGTGCCTTGAGCAAGGCATTCAGCAGTTCGGTCGGGGTCAGCTTGTCGGCCTGGATGTCGAAGCGCTCTTTCATCTGTGGCGAGATGGCGATGCTCTTCGCGCTGCGCGAGAAGATGCCGCCGCCTTCGGACATGATGCTGGTGTCGTAGTCGGACCAGGCCGAACGCGGCAGGTCGAACATGCGTTGACGCTCGGCGAAGCTGGTGGCCGGATCCGGATTCGGATCGATGAAGATGTGCATGTGGTTGAACGCGGCAACCAGTTGCAGCTTGTCGGACATCAGCAGGCCGTTACCGAACACGTCACCGGCCATGTCACCCACGCCGACCACCGTGATGCTGTCTTCCTGGACATTGATGCCGCGCTCGCGGAAGTGGCGCTGTACGCCGACCCACGCGCCCTTGGCGGTGATGCCCATTTTCTTGTGGTCGTAACCGGCCGAACCACCGGACGCGAACGCGTCACCCAGCCAGAAGCCGTAATCGATGGCAATGCCGTTGGCGATGTCGGAGAAGGTTGCAGTGCCCTTGTCCGCCGCGACCACCAGGTACGGGTCATCGTCGTCATGCCGCACGACGTTGGCCGGCGGTACCAGTTTGCCGTCCTTCAGGTTGTCGGTGATGTCCAACAGGCCCGAGATGAAGATGCGGTAGCAGGCGATGCCCTCGGCCGCAATCTCGTCACGGCTGCCGCCCAGTGGCAGGCGACGCGGCAGGAAGCCGCCCTTCGCACCTACTGGCACGATGACCGAGTTCTTCACTTGCTGGGCTTTTACCAGGCCGAGGACTTCGGTACGGAAGTCTTCTTCGCGGTCGGACCAGCGCAGACCACCACGAGCGACGTTGCCGAAGCGCAGGTGCACGCCTTCGACCCGTGGCGAGTAAACGAAGATTTCGAACTTCGGCACCGGTTTCGGCAGCTCAGGGATCAAGTGCGGGTTGAACTTGAAGCTGAAGTACGACTTGTTCTGGCCGTTGGCGTCGGTCTGGTAGAAGTTGGTGCGCAGGGTCGCTTTGATCAGGTCCAGGTAACGACGCAGGATGCGGTCTTCGTTGAGGACCTGAACGTCGTCCAGCGCTGTCAGGATCGCCTGTTCCAGACGTTGTTGCTTGTCGTCCAGATCATCGCTGCCCAGCTTGCGGGCCAGATAGAAACGGGTCTTGAACAACCGGGTCAGTTCACGAGCGATGTCGGTGTGGTTGTTCAGGGTGCTGGCGATGTAACCGAGGTCGAAGCCCAGGCGGATCTGCTTCAGGTAACGGGCGTAGGCACGCAGCAGCGCAACGTCGCGCCATGGCAGGCCGGCGGTCAGCACCAGACGGTTGAACGCATCGTTCTCGGCATCGCCACGGACGATGTGGACGAACGCGTCCTGCAGGGTGTCGTTGAGTTGCTGGATGTCCAGTTCCAGGCCTTCGGCGGCGGTGAACGCGAAGTCGTGAATCCAGAACTCGCGGCCGTTGGTGTGACGCAGACGGTACGGGAATTCACCGAGCACGCGCAGGCCGAGGTTTTCCAGGATCGGCAGTACGTCGGACAGGGCCAGCGGGGTATCGGCGTGATACAGCTTGCAGTGCAGCTCGCGTGGGCCGGAGGCCAGCGGCTGGTAGAAGCTCATGGCCAGCGGCTTCTTCTCGCTCAGATTGAGCAAGTGCTGCATGTCGACCACGGCCGAATGCGCAGCGAAACGCTCGCGGTAGCCGGCCGGGAAGCCTTTCGGGAAGTCGGCCAGCACGTTGGTGCCGTTGGCTTCGCCGAAGGTTTCGACGGTCAGTGCAGCGTAGTCGTCCTGCCAGCTGCGGCAGGCCTGGATCACTTCGTTTTCCAGTTGCAGCGGGTCGATGTCGATGCGGTTTTTCGGGTCGACGCGCAGGATCAGTTGCACGCGGGCCAGCACGGACTCGGAGAAGAACGTCCAGAATTCGCAGTCGGAAGCTTTCAGGCGCTCCATCAGCACTTGCTGGATCTTCTGGCGAACTTCGGTGGAGTAGATGTCACGCGGCACGTAGGCCAGGCAGTAGCAGAAACGACCGTACGGGTCTTTGCGCAGGAACACGCGGATCTTGTTGCGTTCCTGAATCTGCACGATCGACATCACGGTGCTGAACAGTTCGTCGACCGGAGTCTGGAACAGGTCGTCACGCGGCAGCACTTCCAGAACCTGTGCCAGTTCCTTGCCCAGGTGAGCCTTGGACTGGAAGCCGGAACGGCGCTCGATTTCCTCGACCTTGCGGCGGATGAACGGAATGACACGCACGCTTTCGCCATACACCGAAGAGGTGTACAGGCCCATGAAGCGGTGTTCCTTGATCACTTTGCCGTCGGCATCGATTTCGCGAATCGACACGTAGTCCGGGTAGGCCGGACGGTGCACGCGGCTCGGATGCGCGGCCTTGGCGAACGACAGCAGTGTCGGTTCGCGCAGGTAGTTCACGGCATAGTCTTCGATGTGGCGGTCTTCGTTGGTCAGACCGGTGCGCAGCATCTTGGTCAAGCCGAGGAAGGAGTTCTGGTCGTATTCGATATGGCCACCATCGGCCTGATCGACAACGGTGAACTCTTCGTAACCAAGGAAGGTGAAGTGGTTGCCCACCAGCCATTCCAGGAAGCTCTTGATTTCGTTCTTTTCGTCGGCATCGACGGCGAATGCGCTGTTATCGAGCTTGGTGAGGATTTCCTGCACCTTGGCCTTCATCGGCTCGAAATCGGCGACCGCGACGCGGACTTCACCCAGGACCTGTTCCAGTTCCTTGGACAGCACATTCAATTCGGCCGCGTTGGCGCAGCGGTCGATTTCCAGGTACATCAGCGACTCGTGCAGCACGCCTTCGCCGGTGGTGCCTTTTGGCAGGATTTCCAGCAACTCGCCCTTGCTGCCACGACGCACGCTCAGCACGGTGGTCTGCAGGGTGTGGATGCTGTAGCCGCGACGGTTCAGCTCGGTACGCACCGAGTCCACCAGGAACGGCAAGTCATGGTGCAGCACTTCGACCGCGGTGTGGGTCGACTGCCAGCCGTGACGTTCGTAATCGGGGTTGTAGACGCGCACTTGCGGTTGCGCGTGATCGAAGCGCTCAAGCAGGCGCCACGCAGAAAGAGTACAGCCAGCGAGGTCGGAGAGGCGACGTTGGGTCAGCTCGTCCAGGGAAATGATGCCGAAGAATTGTTCAGCGAACAGCGCCACTTGTGGCAGTGCCTGTTCACTGATGTGCTGCGCCAGTGCCGCTTGCAGTTGGTGCTGGAAGTCGGCTTTGCTGGCTGCGGTGAAGAACGCCATCTGTGGTACTCCGCTTGGGCTTGTTATTGATGGAAAGCGTCGCGTGCAAAACCCCTTTCGGGGCGTTCCGTCGCCCTGTTCCTGATTCTCGGGCAGAGGAAACAGGGTGACAGGTGGGTGAAGCTGGACGAGACACTCAGGTCACATTCACCTTCCATGAATGGGCATCTGCAAAAACGACTGTCTGGCGCCGCTCGCGGGGCCCTGGCAATGCCTTTACGGGTGCTCATCCGTTGCGCAGCTTAATGGGTGCGACAATGTGTCTGCTTGCGGTGCTGCGACATATTCGGTCATTGGCACGTAAACCAAGGCCCGCGCATCGGTAAACACTAGCATTCATGGGGCGGAACGCCGGTCTGAATCCCCGTTTTTACGGTACAGGCGTGCCAGGAATGACCATTGACCTGTGTCGCGTTCACGACACATCCTCTGACACTCTCACATGCAGAAATTCCCGGGGGCTGGCAGAATCGCGCCCAATTGCGACCAACACGCCCGCCGAGGCAGGAATTCCCCATGCAAATGACCACCGCCCTTTTGATCGTCAACCCGTGCGACGACGAAGAAGACAACATGGCCATGCTCTGCTGCCACAGCGACAAGGGCGACATGTTCCTGATGAGCCGTTACCCGGACGAGGATGAGCTGGAGATCACCCTGGATGGCGAGCCGTCCACGCTCGATGGCGTCAAGGTCACGCTGACCAGGACACTGCTGAAGATCGAAATCGCGGCGGCAGATGCCGATGCTTTAAACGGGGATGATGTGCTGGAAATCACCTTCAACCCGGACATGGTCGATCTGGCCGAGGTCGAGGAAACCCTGAAGAACATTCTTGATGGCACCGGGACCTTCATTAGCGAAGTTTAATGGCGTCTGCACTGGCCCAATCGCGAGCAGGCTCGCTCCCACAGTGGACCGTGTCTTACTGACAGAACGCGGTCACTGTGGGAGCGAGCCTGCTCGCGATAGGGCCCGAAAGAACACCGCACCTCCCCCGCCCTACAAAAATTCCAACAATTGCCCCGGTCATTTCGCGCACTTTGCGCAAAATGCCGTTAGTCGCCACCCCCTGCGATGGATTAAAGTAACGCCCCCAGCCCCGGCGTTATCCGAACGCCTGTGGCCACCCTTTCCAGGAACAGTCATCGATGGAACATCGTGAAGCGCTGCTGGCGCTGCGAACCTTTCTTTCAACGCAGATTCTCGGCCAGGAAAAACTCATCGAGCGCTTGCTCATCGCCCTGCTCGCCGACGGCCACATGCTGGTCGAGGGCGCTCCGGGTCTGGCCAAGACCAAAGCGATCAAAGAGCTCGCCGAGGGCATCGAAGCCCAGTTCCATCGCATCCAGTTCACTCCGGACCTGCTGCCGGCCGACATCACTGGCACCGAGATCTATCGCCCGGAAACCGGCAGTTTCGTGTTCCAGCAAGGGCCGATCTTCCACAACCTGGTGCTGGCGGACGAAATCAATCGCGCCCCGGCCAAGGTGCAATCAGCCTTGCTCGAAGCCATGGCCGAACGTCAGGTCAGTGTCGGGCGCAGCACTTACGAGTTGTCGCCGCTGTTCCTGGTGATGGCCACGCAGAACCCGATCGAGCAGGAAGGCACCTATCCGTTGCCCGAAGCCCAGCTCGACCGCTTCCTGATGCACGTGAAAATGGGTTTCCCGGACGCGGCCGTCGAACGCCGGATCCTGCAACAGGCCCGGGGCGAAGCCCTCAACGGCGAAACCAAGCCCGAACGCCGGGTCAGCCAGCAGGCGATCTTCGCCGCGCGCAAGGAAATCCTCGGGCTGTACATGGCGGACGCCGTGGAGGAATACCTGGTGCAACTGGTCATGGCCACGCGCAACCCGGCCAAGTTCGACCCGGAAATGGCCGAGTGGATCGCCTACGGCGCCAGTCCGCGTGGCTCCATTGCCCTCGACCGCTGCGCCCGCGCCCACGCCTGGCTGGCCGGTCGCGACTTCGTCAGCCCGGAAGACATCCAGGCGGTGCTGTTCGACGTGTTGCGTCACCGCATCATTCTGTCGTTCGAGGCCGAAGCCGCTGGTATCGACCAGGATCGGGTGGTGCAACGGATTCTCGACGTCGTAGCCGTCGCTTGACCTCGATGAACGCCTCCCTGCCGTCCGAACCGGGCATCCGCATCAGCCTCGCCGAGCTGATCGAGATGCGTCACCGCGTGCGCGAAGTGCAGCTGTTTTCCACGCCGAGCCAGCGCAGCCCGTTGATCGGCCTGCATCACTCGAAATTCCGTGGTCGCGGCGTCGACTTCGATCAGGTGCGGGTCTATCAGGCCGGCGACGACGTGCGCACCATCGACTGGCGCGTGACGGCACGGACTCAGGAACCGCACACCAAGCTGTTCCATGAAGAACGCGAACGGCCGATTTTCATCATGGTCGAGCAAAGCACGCGGCTGTTTTTCGGCTCCGGGCTGATGTTTAAATCGGTGCTCGCGGCGCAGGCTGCGGCACTGATCGGCTGGGCGGCGCTGGGCCACAACGACCGGGTTGGCGGGCTGGTGTTCGGCGATAACGAGCATTACGAAATCAAACCACGGCGCAGCAAGCAAAGCCTGTTGCAGCTGCTCAACCGGCTGGTGAAGGTCAACCAGTCGCTGCACAGCGAGCGGGAGCCGGATCGCGATGCATTTGGCGTAGCGTTGCGCCGGGCCCGCGAGGTGCTGCGACCGGGCAGTCTGGTGATCGTGATCTGCGACGAGCGCGCACTGTCCGACAGCGCCGAGCAGCAATTGAGCCTGCTGTCGCGCCATTGCGACCTGTTGATGCTGCCGCTGTCCGATCCGCTGGATCACGCCCTGCCCGCCGCCGGACTGCTGAGGTTCGCCGAGCGCGGCGCGCAGCTGGAACTCGACACCCTGAACTTCGATCTGCGCCAGACCTACCGCGCCCAGGCCGAGGCGCGGATCGCTCGCTGGGAATTGCTCGCGCAGAAGCTGCGCGTGCTGCTGATGCCGCTGAGCACTCAGAGCGAAATGGTCGAGCAAATGCGCGAGTTCCTTAACCCGCAACGTCCGGGGAAAGGTCGATGAACGGCCTCGAACAACTGCAGCCGCTGATCTCCCCGCCACCGATCGCCTTCTGGCCGCCGGCACCGGGCTGGTGGCTGCTGCTTTTGCTGTTGCCGGTGATCGGGTTTGCGGTCTGGCGGCTGCGGCGTTTCATTCCGATCAAGAAAAAACCGGTCGTGCGCGCCGAACTGCCGCTCGACCCGGTGCGCATCGCTGCACTCGCCGAACTGGCGCAGATGCCCAAACCCTACGACGGCGCCCCGGCCGGCGCCTGGCTGCAGCAGCTCAACGGCCTGCTCAAGCGCCTGTGCCGCAACCACTACCCCTACAGCCAGAGTCATACCCTCAACGGTCGCAAATGGCTGGCGTTTCTCGACAACCGTTGCCCCGCCGCCGGCCTGACCCGCTGGATGGTGCTTGTCGAAGGCGCCTACAAACCCGAGTGCAAACTCGACGACAAAGCCATCGCCGGCCTGACCCAGGCAGTCGACACCTGGATCCGCAAACATGTTTGAGTTCGCCTGGCCGTGGATCTTTCTGCTGTTGCCGCTGCCGTGGCTGATGCGCCTCTTGCTGCCGGTGGCCGACAGCGGCGAGCCGGCGTTGAAAGTGAGCTTCCTGGGCGACCTCGAAGGTCTCGCCCGCCGTCGCGCCCGCGCCAACCTGCCGGCCTGGCGCCAACAGGCGCCGTTTCTGTTGTTGTGGCTGATGTTGCTGACCGCCGCCGCACGCCCGCAATGGCTCGGCGAACCGCTGCCGATTGCCGCCAGCGGTCGTGATCTGCTGGTGGCCGTGGACGTGTCCGGCTCGATGGATTTCCCGGACATGCAATGGAACGACGAAGACGTCAGTCGCCTGTCGCTGGTTCAGCATTTGCTCGGTGATTTTCTCGAAAGCCGCGACGGCGACCGGGTCGGCCTGATCCTGTTTGGCAGCCAGGCTTATCTGCAAGCACCCCTGACGTTTGACCGGCGCACCGTTCGGGTCTGGCTCGATGAGGCGCGGATCGGCATCGCCGGCAAAAACACTGCGATTGGTGACGCCATCGGTCTGGCCCTGAAGCGCCTGCGCATGCGTCCGGCCCAGAGCCGGGTGTTGATTCTGGTCACCGACGGCGCGAACAATGGCGGCGAAATCGACCCGCTGACCGCCGCAAAACTGGCCGCCAGCGAAGGCGTGAAAATCTACCCGATCGGCATCGGCGCCGATCCCGAAGAAAGCGGCGCCACGGCGTTGCTCGGCGGCAACCCGACCCTCGATCTCGACGAACCAGCACTCAAGGCCATCGCCGAGGTCACCGGCGGGCGTTACTTCCGCGCCCGCGACGGTAAGCAGTTGCAAGCGATCAAAGACACCCTCGATCAGCTCGAACCGGTGACTCAGCAACCGACCCAGGCCCGCCCGGCGCAGGCGTTGTATCAATGGCCGCTGGCATTCGCGCTGCTGCTGAGCATTTTGCTGGTGGCCCGCGTGTTGTGGCCGGACAACCCGCTGCAACGGCTGTTCACCAAGGAGCTGTATCTGCAAAGCCCCCTGCCTGACTGGCGCGAGCGCCTCAAGCGCCTGCGTTTGCGGAGGCGCCGATGATCGCCCTGTGGCCGCACTGGTTCCGTCCCTGGTGGCTGTTGCTGCTGCCGTTGCTCGGCTGGCTGATCTGGCAGCTCTGGCACCGGCAGAAGCGCGCGGGTCGCTGGCAGATGATCCTGCCGCCGGCCTTCCACGCCACGTTGCTCAGTGGCGGCAGCGGTCGTGACAGCAAGTTGCCGTGGGTCGCCCTGAGCGTGGCTTGGCTGCTGACGATTCTGGCGTTGCTCGGGCCGAGTTGGGAACGGGTCGAACAGACCAGCCAGAAACCCGCCGATCCGTTGGTGGTGGTGCTGGAGCTGACCCCGGAAATGCTCGCCACCGATTCGCCACCAACGCGACTGGAACAGGCCCGACGCAAGCTGTTCGACCTGTTGCAGGTGCGCAGCGACGCCCAGACCGCCATCGTCGTTTACGCCGGCAGCGCCCATACGCTGGTGCCGCTGTCGGATGACCTGGCGACCAGCCGCAACCTGCTCGACGCGCTCAAGCCTTCGCTGATGCCGGAAAGCGGCCATCGCGCCGATCTGGCGGTGAGCAAGGCGCTGGCGCTGCTCAAGCAGGGTGCGTTGGGTCAGGGGCGTATTCTGCTGATCGGCTCTTCGCTGTCGGAAGAAGAACGCCAAGGCATTCGCCATGCACTCAGTGGCCAATCGGCGCAGTTGTTGATGCTCGGTGTCGGCACCGCCGAGGGCGCGCCGATTGCTCAGGAAGACGGCAGCTTCCTCAAGGATGCCCAGGGCGCAATCCGCGTGCCGCAACTCGACAGCGTAGGCCTCGGCGCATTCCTCAACGCGGTCGGCGGCGAGTACCGCAGCGCACGGCTGGATGAATCCGATCTGGGCGACCTCGGCCTGCTCGATGGCCCGCGCAGCCTGCGCGACGATGGCCAGACCGTGCGCCTCGACACCTGGGCCGATCAGGGTTACTGGCTGCTGTTGCCGCTGTTGTTGCTCGCCGCGTGCGCCGGGCGGCGTGGCTGGCTGTTCTGCCTGCCGCTGCTGCTGGCATTGCCGCAACAGAGCTACGCCTTCGACTTCGAAGACCTGTGGCTGCGTCCCGATCAGCAAGGCCTGCATCTGCTCAAACAGAAGCGCCCGGCCGAAGCGGCGAAGCATTTCGAAGATCCGCAATGGCAAGGGGTGGCGTTGTACGAGGCCGGCGACTACAGTGGCGCCGCTCAGCGTTTCGCCGAGGGCAATGACGCCCACGCCCACTACAATCGTGGCAATGCCCTGGCCAGAAGCGGCGAGCTGGAAGCGGCGCTGGATGCCTACGAACAGGCCCTGGAACGTCAGCCGGATCTGCGTCCGGCGCTGACCAACAAGGCGCTGGTGGAAAACCTGCTGAAACAGAAAAACGCCCCGCCGCCGGCCGAACCGCAAGACAAACCGGCGCAGCCAAACATACCGGGCGATGAACCACCGCCACAGACCGCACCACCACCAGCGGTCAAAAGCGAAACGCACAGCGAGCCGCAGACCGGCGAATCCGCCAGCGAACCGCCACCGACCACCCCGCCGCTGCCGGGTGCCAACGAGCTGCCGGACAGCGAACCGGGCGAGGAACACAACACCCCGCCGCTGCTGCGCCCCAATGAGGACACACTCGAAGGCGAGCAACAGCAGGCGCTGGAACAATGGCTGGGCAAGATCCCGGATGATCCGGGCGAACTGCTGCGACGCAAATTCTGGTACGAACAGCAACAACATCAGGATCAGGAAAACATTCGATGACCCGTTTCACCGCTCTCTTGCTGCCCCTGCTGATCTGCACGGCCACCGCCCAGGCGGCCGAGCTGGCGGCCAGTGTGGATCGCAGTCGCCTGAACTCCGGCGAGACGGTGGAACTCACCCTCGAATCCAACGATGTCACGCAGTTCGGCAAACCGGACCTGAGCCCGCTGGAGCCGCTGTTCGAAGTGCGCGGCACGCGTCAGGTCAACCAGTTGAACACCCTCAACGATGACAACCGCGCCACCACGCGCTGGATCATCACATTGCTGCCCAAGCAGAACGGCAGCGTTGAAATCCCGCCGCTGAAACTGGGCGACGTCGAGAGCCAGCCGATCACCGTGCAAGTGATCGAGAGCGACACCCGCGAAGAAAACAATGCCCGCGAACCGGTGTTCATCGAAGCCAGCCTCGACCAGACCAGCGTTTACGTGCAGGCCCAGGCCATCCTGACGTTGCGCATCTACCATTCGGTGTCGCTGTACGACGACAGCAGCCTGACGCCATTGCAGATCGCCGATGCGCGCATCGAGCAACTGGGCGACATGCGCACCTACGAAAAAGACATCAACGGCGTGCGCCATGGCGTGATCGAGATGCGCTATGCGATCTATCCGCAGCACAGTGGATTGCTGAGCATCGCCCCGCAAACCTTCAGCGCCACACTGGTCGATACCCAGCCCTCGCAGGACGCCACGGCGCAGGGGCCGAAACCGGGCAAACTGATGCACATCAGCTCCGCCGCGACTTCGCTGACGGTCAAACCCAAACCGATGACCTACCCCAGCGATGCGCCGTGGCTGCCGGCCCGCAGCCTGAGCTTGAGCGAAAGCTGGAACCCGGAGCCGGATCACACTCAGGTCGGCGACTCCCTGACCCGCAGCCTGACCCTCAAGGTCGAAGGCCTGGCCAGTTCGCAACTGCCCGCCCTGCCCGCCACCGAAGCCAACGGCCTGCGCCGCTACCCGGACCAACCGGTGCTGAACAACCAGAGCAGCGATCGCGGCCTGATCGGCAGCCGCGAAGAACGCGAAGCGCTGGTGCCGAGCCGCAGCGGCTCGATCGAGTTGCCAACGGTGGACGTGGTCTGGTGGAACACCTTCGAAGATCACCTGGAACACACCAGCCTGCCGGCGCGCACCCTGCAGGTGGCGAACAACCCGAGCCTGCAAGTCGACACCCCGGCAGGCAACGCGCAACCGCTCAGCGTCGCCGACAGCGAAGCCTTGTGGTGGTGGAAGCTCAGCACGTTCGTTTTCGCCTGCACCACCCTGCTCGGCTTCGGCCTCTGGTGGCGTGCCCGCTGGCAACCGGCAATCCTGCGCGCCGCCCAAACCGGCCCGAGCCCGCGCACCCTGCTCGACGACATCAAACGCGCCAGCCAGGCCAACGACCCCCACGCCACCCGCCAGGCCCTCGACGCCTGGGCCCGTCAGCAGCCGGAAACACTGGCGGACATGGCGGCGCGGTTTGTGCCGCTGTCGGATGCGCTCGATGGTTTGAACGGCGCGCTGTACAGCGAGACCGGGCAGCATTGGCAGGGTGAGGATTTGTGGCGGGCGATCCGGACGATTCCGACGGCGGAGCGGGTGCAGGATCCGGTTGGGGATAGTGGGTTGCCGCCGCTTTATCCGAAGTAAGATCGTCCCCGGCTTCGCTCAGTCGACGCCGGTAAAGTCCACATATACAGCCTGGACAATGGCGCCCTCCTCACCGATATCAGGTGCGTAGAACCGCAGACCCAAACGATCCACATTGAAGCCTGAATTAGTGAAAACCAGAAACTCACCCTGCCCTGTCAGAAACTGCTGAACGACGAGTACCTCTTCGCCTGCCAACCGCTGACCGCACCAGGTAAATTGAGCCCATTTCAAAAACTCAACGCCGACGACCATCAACGCTTTATCGAAGTAGACGTGCAGTCCCAAATCATCATATGCGTCGGTCGGGACAGGACAAAAAGCAAAAAGGGGACAGATTTATTTAATCAAATAAATCTGTCCCCATTTTTTCTAAAGCCCCCTTTCCTTTCACTTTCATGTCTTGTCGTAAACATAGTCGTCAGGTATTTCTTGCCACTCGGCTTCTCTGACCAGTGCATCGAAATCATCAAATATTCCTCTAAAAAAATTTGACAGATCCAAAAAACCCGTACGCGCCCTCCCCGCCGCCACACACAACTCAACGTCATCTTTATTTTTCAATGCTTGCGCGACTCTCGAAACATCGGACACAGCGTTACCCATCAATTCCGACAGTTCGTCATTCCAATTCAGCCTATAGTCGGCCGCCCAACTCTCAGCCTCGAAAGTGCCCCACTTTTCGGCAATCAAGTCAATCAACGTCTTTCGGAACACTTCTCCATCCTTCATCGCAACCCCTGCGGTCATTTATCGCCTTTTTCGCTTTTCGATCCTGAGCAACGAGTTTCCACTTTTATCTGGCTCATTGTCTGTTAGCACCTACTTCATAAACTCGCCAGGAACCGCCCTTCCCGTTTCGATATCAATCTCATACATACCACCATCCCATCTATAACCTTTAAGCCCCCTCTCATTGAGGATGATATTTGTGAAGGGACCTGCATGGGCGTCAAAGTCAGAAAAGACTTGCCAAACCCTACGACCGGCTTCATCTATTAAATAGATATTTCTCGAGCACTCAGCCTCATCGAAAAGTGATTCCTGCCCAAGTCGATCAATCAGCACAACACTCAAGGATTCTGCGACCTTAATTACTTTTGAAGTCCTCATCAGGCGCGATAAAGCTCTACATACACAGCCTCGACGATGGCGTCATCTTCTTCGAAGTCAGGCACGTAAAACTTCAAACCCATATCAACAACATCAAAACCCGAGTTGTTGAAAACCAGCGTTTGCCCTCGGCTTTTCAGAAACCGCTGTATCACCAGAGCGTCTTCACCGACCAGTTTCTGATCCCCCCAAACAAGCTCACTCCACTTTAAAAATTCAACACCAACGACAATGAAACTCTCATCAAAGTACATGTGAACGCCTAGATCATCATAAGCATCCGTCGGCACTGCCGAATCTTCAGTCTTGAAAAACTCATCAAACTTTCCACCAAGGGTCGCTCGGGACTGGTCTCGCGTCATACCAGCGCGAATCAATCCCAGATCACCGCGACCCAACAAGCTAAAAATCATAGTCATCTCAAGCAACCTGTCAGGGCTGAAGCAGCCTTTAACAGCTCAGCGTCAGCACTCAAGCGATTCACTTCGGCCATAGCTACAACAGCCTTGCGGGATGCTTCGACATTCTCGTGCCAATACACAGTTCTCAAACCCGCCAGCGCGACCAGCAATTCTCCGTCATATCTATCGCCTTCCAGGACGTCTTCGGTCAGTAAAGCGATGCCGATGGGCAACAATTCCCGCACATGCAAATCCTGCCTCAATGCACGACAGACATCTCCCACACTCAAGCAATCCAAGGGCGTATCGCGCACGGACAAATACCATTCATCCAACGATGAGAGCTTTACCGGGGGCCCGTAAACATCCGGTCCTTGCTCCAGGTCCCGAAACCTCATGCCTCGGCTCCCGGACTCAACGATCCAACCTGGTAGAAAGTAATATCCGGGCCATAGTTCTGCTCCGAGTTCGACACCTCTACACAAAACACCTTCTCTGGAAATTTTTCTTTCAGCACCATGCGCCACGCGAAACCGATCACATTGCACAATTGAAGAAACACGTCATCCGAAACACCAGCAGCAACCTGGCCAAAAACGTCATAGATCCTCACAACATTCAATAACTTTTCAGTCTTTGAAATATCACCAGAGGTAAGGCCAGAACACCTATCAAGCACTTCAGTCGAGAAATTCCGCGCTAAAAATACGCCACCCTCTTTCACCACAAAATCCGGGAAAAGCATTTTTGAAAACAACAGAATATGTTCGGGCTGGCATTGATCGAAGATGTACGAATAAACGTCCAGGCCTTCCTGATTCGACCACTGTTTTTTCCAGGAAAAATACGCTGGATTGTCAGTAACGGAAGGTATCGAATTAACCCGTTTCATTACGCTTGCTCCAGACTCTATGTCTCTGTGAGCTATCGTGGCGTGCGGGTTGAAGCACGACGAGTCGCCAGACCCCAAAAACGATATCAATATAGTGGCGCGATGGTAGGTAACCGGTGCCGAGTCGTCAATTAATGGGTTCACCGAGATCGCGGCCGCCATCTCCCGGACAAGCCTACCCGCCGCAATAATCTGTAAACTCTCCCCTCTTTCGCCGCCCTCTCATCCCGGCGGCCATCACCTTTTTATATTGCGGAGTCAGCCTTGCGTCTGTTTCACACCTCCGACTGGCACCTTGGGCAGAACCTGCACGGCCAGGAGCGCGATTTCGAGCACGCCTGTTTTCTCGAGTGGCTGCTGCGTCAATTGAGGCTGGCGCAGCCGGACGTGCTGCTGATCGCCGGCGACATCTTCGACACGGTCAATCCGCCGGTCAAAGCCCAGGAACGCCTTTACGATTTCATCGTCAGCGCCCATGAACAGCAGCCGTTGCTGACCATCGTGATGATCGCCGGCAACCACGATTCCGGCTCGCGGATCGAGCTGCCCGCGCCGTTGATGCGGCGTTTGCGCACCCATGCGCTGGGTCGGGTGTTGTGGCTGGACGACGGGCAGCTGGATGCGGAACGCCTGCTGTTGCCGCTGCCGGACGCCACCGGTGAAATCGCTGCATGGTGCCTGGCGCTGCCGTTCCTGCGGCCTGCCGAGGTCACCGGCGCGCATCTGGGCGACAACTATTTGCGCGGCATTGGCCAGGTGCATGAATGGCTGATCGAAGCGGCGAACGCCAAGCGTCAGCCGGGTCAGGCATTGGTCGCCATCAGCCACGCGCACATGGCCGGCGGCTCGGTGTCGGAAGACTCCGAGCGCAGCCTGATCATCGGCAACGCCGAAGCGCTGCCCGCCAGCCTGTTCGGGCCGAGCATCAGCTATGTCGCCCTCGGCCATTTGCACAAGCCGCAGAAGGTCAACGGCGAAGAGCGGATTCGCTACAGCGGCTCACCGATCCCGTTGTCGTTTTCGGAAATCAGTTATCAGCACCAGGTGCTCGACGTCGTTCTGGACGGTGAAACCCTGGTCAGCGTCGAGCCAATGCTGATCCCCCGCTCCGTAAACTTGCAGCGCCTCGGCCCTGCGCCGCTGGCCGAAATTCTGCTGCAACTGGCGGACCTGCCGAACATCGACCTGCTGGCCGAAACCCAGCGCCAGCCTTGGCTAGAAGTGCGGGTGCGCCTCGACGAGCCACAACCAGACTTGCGCCATCAGGTCGAAAGCGCCCTGCAAGGCAAGGCTGTGCGACTGGTGCGGATCGCCGCCGAATACGCCGGCAACCGTGGCGCTGATGGTGCCGAGGACGGCAGCGCGCTGATCGAGCTGGACCAGCTCACGCCGCAGGAGTTGTTCAGTCGCGCCTGGCTCGACAATTACGGCAACGAGGTCGACGAGCAAACCCTCAAGGACTTCGCCGAACTGCTGCAAGACGTACAGATGGAGGGCGAGCAGCCATGAAGATTCTCGCCATTCGTTTGAAGAACCTCGCCTCGCTGGCCGGCCCGTTCGAGATCGACTTTACCGCCGAACCGCTGGCCAGCGCCGGCCTGTTCGCGATCACTGGCCCGACCGGCGCCGGCAAAAGTACCCTGCTTGACGCCTTGTGCTTGGCGCTGTTCGGTGCCGTGCCGCGACTGAACAACACCGGGCGTGACGCCAAGGTGCCGGACGCCGACGGCGAAATCGCCACCGGTGACCCGCGCACCCTGCTGCGTCGCGGCACCGGTGAAGGCTTTGCCGAAGTGGATTTTGTCGGCGTCGATGGCCGTCGCTATCGCGCGCGCTGGGAAGCCAACCGTGCCCGGGAAAAGGCCGGCGGCAAGTTGCAGGCCAGCCGTCAGAGCCTGCGCGACATCGATCAGGATCAACTGCTCGCCAGCCAGAAAGGCGAGTACAAGACTCAGCTCGAGGCCGCGCTGGGCTTGAACTTCGAACAGTTCACCCGCGCCGTGCTGCTGGCCCAGAGCGAGTTCAGCGCGTTCCTCAAGGCCGATGACAACGACCGCAGCGAACTGCTGGAAAAGCTCACCGACACCGCGCTCTACACGCGCCTCGGCCGCCGCGCGTTCGACAAGACCAAAGAGGCCCGCGAAGCCCACAAGCAGTTGCAGGATCAGGCCACCGGCGTGACTCCGCTGGCCCCCGAGGCCCGCGCGGAGCTGGACGAGCGCTTCAACGCCGCCCAGCAACAACTGAAGTTGCAGCAGGCGCAGCTCAAGCAGATCGAGCAACAGCACGACTGGCTCAAGGAGCTGCTGCGGCTGCAAGACTCGCAGCTAGCCGCCGCTGAACAACTACGCAGCGCCGAGCATGAACGCGAATCGCTGGCCGGTGAACGTCTGAAACTGACACGCCTGGAACAGCTCGCCCCGCAACGGCACCAGTTCGCCCGCAAAACCGAACTGGATGTACTGCTGACGCCACTGGCGGAACAGATCAGCGCGCACACCCGGCAACAAAGCGAACTGGCTGAGCGCCAGACCCGACTGGAACAGGATCTCGCCGCAGCGCAGATCGCCCTGACCCAGGCGCAAACGCAACTGAGCGAAAGCGCACCGCTGTTGCGCCAGGCTTTCGAGGAGCAAAGCACCCTCGCGCGCCTCGCCAAGGACGTTGCGTCCGGCACCGAAACGAAGCACGCCGCAGAGCAGGCCTGCACTCAGGGCCAAAGCACGATTCAGTCCCTGCTCGATCAGCAAAAACAGGTCGCCGAACGCTTGCAGCGCATTGCCGCCGATCTTGAGCAAAGCGCTTATCTGGCACCGTTGAGCGAAGCGTGGAATGCCTACCGCGACCGCTTGCAGCAACTGATGCTGATCGGCAATCGGTTGAACAAGGGCCAAAGCGAACTGGCCTCTCTCGAAGAAAACGCCACTCGCGCCACCGAAGCGCTCGCCACGCAGAAGCAACAGCTGGAAGTGCTGTTCAAGGAAGCCGGCGCCGAGCCGGACGCCGTCGCCGAGCAGATCGGCATCCTCGGCACTCTGTTGCAGGACAACCGCAAGCAATTGCGCGCCGTCGAGGACCTGACGCGCCTGTGGGCCAGTCAGCAGGAGCTGGACAAACGCAGTGCCGAGCTGCAACAGCGCCAGCTCGATGCGCAACAGGAACGCGAGCGCCTGACCCAGGACGGGGTGAAAAGCAAGTCCGAGCTGACCGTCGCCGAACAGACCCTCAACGTCACCCGTGAACTGCTCGAGCGTCAGCGTCTGGCCCGCAGTGCCAGTGTCGAAGAACTGCGCGCGCAGTTGCAGGACGACCAACCGTGCCCGGTCTGCGGCAGCAACGAGCATCCGTACCACCAGCCGGAAGCCTTGCTGCAAAGCCTCGGCCGTCACGATGAAAACGAGCAGGCCAGCGCGCAGCAAGCAGTCGATCAACTGAAGGAAAAACTCACCGAGCTGCGCGCCAGTGTCGTTGGCGTGATTGCCCAACAGAAAGAGTTACTGCAACAGCAGGAACAACTGGCTGCTCAGCAACAATCGCTGACGCCGAGCATCGAGGCGCATCCGCTGGCGGCGTCCTTGCTGAATCAGGACAGTGACAAGCGCGCCGCGTGGCTGACTCGCCAGAATGAACAACTGAACCAGAGCATCACCCAGGACGAACAGCGCCAGACCGCCCTGCTCACGCTGCAACAGGACGCGGCGCGCCTGACCCAGCAATTGCGTCAGGCCGAGACGGCGCACCAGCAAGCGGCACAGCACCTGAGCAATCAGCAACGCGAGCTGGGCGCCGACCGCCAGCGGCTCGATCAAGAATTTGAGGTATTCGCCCCGCTGCTGCCGAGCGAGACTCTAGAAGCGCTCCGAATCAAACCGACCGCCACGTTCACTCAACTTGATGGGCAGATTGCCGAACGTCTGGCGCAAGTCGATCAGCAGAAGGAAGAGCTGGCCGAACAGCAACAACGCCAGCAGACGCTCGAGAAAGAACAGGACCGCCAACAGGGCCGTGTGCAGCAGCTGCAAAACGCTGAACAGCAACTCAACACGCTGACCGGACAGCAACTCGCCAGCCAGGAAAAACTGGCGCAACTGCTCGGCGAGCACACCTGCGCCGAGCATTGGCAGCAGCAACTGGAACAGGCCGTGGAACAGGCGCGCAACGCCGAATCCACGACGACTCAGGCGCTACAGGAAGCGCGTACGCAGTGGGTGCAAATCGCCGCCGAACTCAAGGCGCAGCAAGAGCGTCTGCAAGCGCTGGAAACCGAAGATCGTGATCTGGCCGGCAAGATTGCCGACTGGCGTGCGCGCCATCCGGAGCTGGATGACGGTGGCCTCGAAGACCTGCTGCGGATCGATGACGCGCAGGTCGACGAACTGCGCCAGCGCTTGCAGCGCAACGAAAAAGCCGTTGAACAGGCCACTGTGTTGGTGCAGGAACGCGATCAGCGTCTGCTCGAACATCAGGGCCAACACAACGGCAACCTGGACGCCGAACAACTCGCCAGCGCCCTCGCCGACCTGCAAAACCAGTGCACGGCCAGCGAACAGCAATGCGCCGAACTGCGCGCCGAGCAGGCCGAAGACCAGCGCCGCCAGAACGCCAATCAGGCGCTGGCGCAGCAGATCGCCGATGCCTATGCCGAATATCAGCGCTGGGCGCGGCTCAATGCGCTGATCGGCTCGGCCACTGGCGACACCTTCCGCAAGATCGCCCAGGCTTACAACCTCGACCTGCTGGTGCATCACGCCAACGTGCAGCTGCGGCAACTGGTCAAGCGCTACCGCCTCAAGCGCGGCGGCAGCATGCTCGGCCTGCTGGTGATGGACACCGAAATGGGCGACGAACTGCGCTCGGTGCATTCGCTGTCCGGCGGCGAAACGTTTCTGGTGTCGCTGGCCCTCGCCCTGGGCCTGGCTTCGATGGCGTCGAGCACGTTGAAGATCGAATCGCTGTTCATCGACGAAGGCTTCGGCAGTCTCGATCCGGAATCCCTGCAACTGGCCATGGACGCCCTCGACGGCTTGCAGGCTCAAGGGCGCAAGGTTGCGGTGATTTCCCACGTACAGGAAATGCACGAACGGATTCCGGTACAGATTCAGGTGCAGCGACAAGGCAACGGTTTGAGCACGCTGGAGGTGAAATGAACACGCTGTATTCCTTCCGCCGCTGTCCGTACGCGATGCGGGCACGGATGGCCCTGCGTTATTCGGGCGTGCCGGTGGAGATCGTCGAAGTCAGCCTCAAGGCCAAACCGGCCCAGATGCTGGCGATCTCGCCCAAGGGCACGGTGCCGGTGCTGGATGCGGGTGGTCAGGTGATCGACGAAAGCCTGGAGATCATGCACTGGGCGCTGGCGCAGAACGATCCGGATAACTGGTTGCTGGGTGGCGATTCAAGGATCGCCGAGTTGATCGAGGCCAACGATCAAGTGTTCAAGGTGCACTTGAATCGCTACAAGTACGCCGAGCGTTATCCGGAACAGCCGATGGAGGTTTATCGGGCGGAAGGTGCGTTGTTCTTGCAGCGGCTCGATGAGCTGCTCGAGGGGCGCGATTACTTGTTGACCGCGCATCCGAGCCTGGCCGATATCGCGCTGTTGCCGTTCGTTCGCCAGTTCGCCCATGTTGATCGTGACTGGTTTGCGCAGACGCCTTACGTGCGGTTGCAGGCCTGGTTGCAGCGGTTTCTGGAATCGGAGCTGTTCACCGGCATCATGAAAAAGTAGGCGCGTTACGCCAGCACTTCACACATGCCGATGGCCGAACAATCCACTTCGAACGGGCCGAGAAAACCGCTGGCGGTTTTCGCTGGCGGATTGCCGGCCAGCAGCCCCAGCGCATTGGCCCGTTCGATGTTGTGCGCGATGTTGTGGTTGGCCTCTATGGCCCGGGCCAGCCCGCCGACCGAGCCTTGGCCGAATCCCAACAGGGAAGCGCCGTTGGTCATGAACGCCAGTCCGGCAATGACCCAGAGTCTGTAGCCTTTCATGCTCCGCCGACTCCCGCGAGTTCAGCTGAACCGACCGCTGCGTTTTGTGAGCGAAGTTCGAACTGGATGCCGGGATGTGCAACGTCGATCGGTGCTTCGAAGCTGTGTTGCGACTGCGACGCCAGACTGACAAACAGCACCATGACCAGGTACAGACCGATGGCCACGTAGGCGCCGCGTTTGGCGGAAGTGATGATTGAAGTGGCCATGATGTGTGCTCCGTGGACAATGTTTCGAGGTCCACAGAATCGATCAAAAAAGCCGGGGTATCCACTCAGGGTTTTCCATAGTAACCATCAGCTTCGTTAATTATTTAGCCGATCTATCTCGTCGTTTGAAAATAGCTATCGTCGGTCGTTGCGCAGGCAAAAAACTGCCCAAGGCTGCGATCTTTTGATTTTGCTTTTTGAGAAACAAGATCAAAGGATCGCAGCCTTGGGCAATTCCAGGGCGTAACGGAAATTTCAGTGTTGAGCTTTGTGATCCAGCGCGGCGTAGAAGTTGGCGCTTTGTTGCAGGTATTTCTGGGTGTAGCTCTGGGTGTGGGATTTTTTGTCGCTGATTTCAACGTTGGCACTGGCTGGCAGAGCCACGGTGGCGGAGATGGCGGAAGCGGCAATTACGGAGAAGAGATTGAAGTTCATGGCGGTAACCCTCGTGTTCAGTTGGCTTGCTTGCCCGGTTGGGCCGTGGAGCAAACTTAACGCTCGAGGGTTGATCGCTTGAAATGCTTTGCAACATTACCTGTTATCAGCAGGATTAATACATAGCTTCAGGCCCCGTAGAAAGGGGCCTGCGGCTTATTGACGCATGAGGAACTTGATATCGCTCGGGGCGTCCATCGGCAGTTTTTGTACGGTTTTGCCCAGCAGACCGGTCTTGCTGTCGCGCTCGACCACGACAATCTGATTGCTTTTCTGATTGGCGATCAGCAGGAATTTGCCGCTTGGATCGAGGCTGAACTCACGGGGGTGATCGCCTTCCACCGAACGTCGCTGCAACTCTTTGAGCTGACCGGACGCCGGATCGATAGCAAACACCAGCAACTGATTGGCGGTGCCACGGTTGCTGACATAGAGGAATTTGCCGTCGGCGGACGTGTGCAACGCGGCGGCAGCCTTGTCCGAGGTCGGTTGACCGGCCGCCAGATCGACCAGTTGCGTCTGGGTCAGCACGCCGTCGTGGTAATCGAACACCGCAACCTGAGCGCTCATTTCCATGGTCAGCCAGGCGTGTTTGCCGTCGGCGCTGAACAACAGATGACGCGGGCCGCTGCCCGCGGGCAAAGGCACAGAAGCGGTCATCGCCGGCGTCAATGGCAAGCCCGGGTTGGCCTTGGGATCGAACAGGTAGACAAAGACCTTGTCCGCGCCCAGGTCATTGGAAAACACATAACGACCGTCCGGCGAGGAAACCGTCGAGTGCACGTGGTTCGAGGCCTGACGCTCGAGATTGATCCGGCTTGCCGGGTGCGCGCTCATCTGCACCACCGGTTTGAGCTTGCCGTCGCTGCCCACCGGCAATACCGCGAGGGTACCGCCCGGATCTTCCATCACCGAATAGTTGCTGACGAACAGATGGCTGGCGTCGCCGCTGAGGCTGGAATGGGTCGGCTCGTTGCCCAGGCTCTGGACCTGATTGATCAGGGTCAGGGCATGGGTCTTCGGATCGATGGAATAACTGCTGACGCGACCGACCGGGTCTTTCTGGCCAGGACCGTTTTCGTTGACCACGAACAGCCGACGCTGATCCTTCGACAGGGTAAGCCACGACGGGTTTTCGCTCTTGATCACTTGCAGCGGCTTGGCGTCGATCTGGCCGGTGGCGCTGTTGAAGTTCATCCGGTAAATGCCTTCGCTGGTATCGGCGGTGTAGGAGCCCACCAAAAACTGGAAGCTCTCGGCCGAGGCACTGGAAAGGCCCATCGCGCCGACGCTGCCGGCCATCAGCAATGGCCAGAATTTACGCATGTTCATTCGGTTTCTTCCTCGTCGTCGGCGCTGCTCAGTACATCACCGAGGCACACCAAGCGGTGCTCGCCAACGGTTTTGGTGTCGCTGGCAAAACCGACGATCAGCCAGCTCTGCAGGCCCTCGTCAAACGTCGCCGCCGCTACCTGCGCCGGGGTGAACTCCCAATGCTTGGCTGCCCGGCCATCGATGCATTCGATGTGCAGGTTGTCGTCTTCGTCGAGGGCGAATTCGAAAGCGTGCAGGCCGTCGATTTCGACCATACCGCAGTGTTCGAGGGCGTTGAGAAGGGTGTCGGTTACGGCAGTCATGGCAATCATGTCTTTCAGGGGGAAAGGGGCAATGATAGCTCAAAGCAGCTGCTGAGCCCTGCCTGTGGGAGCGAGCCTGCTCGCGATAGCGGTGCATCAGTCGACATTCATGTCGCCTGACGATCGCGAGCAGGCTCGCTCCCACATTGACTGGGTTCGGCGGTTAGAGGGCTTCGCGCGATGGCTTGCCATCCACCAGCCGCTGAATGCGCAGCGGGTTGGCGTTTTTCAGCGGTTCCGGCAACAGGCTGTCGGGATAATTCTGGAAGCACACCGGACGCAGGAAACGATCGATCGCCAGCGTACCCACCGAGGTGCCGCGAGCATCGGAGGTCGCCGGATACGGCCCGCCGTGAACCATCGAATCACAGACTTCGACACCAGTCGGATAACCATTGAGCAGGATCCGTCCGACCTTCTGTTCCAGCAACGGCGTCAGCTCCGGGAAGTGCTCGAAATCCGTCTGCTCGCCGATGATGGTCGCCGTCAGTTGCCCGTGCAGGCCCTGCAACGCCGCGCTCAGTTGCGCCTTGTCGGCCACTTCGACAATCACCGTGGTCGGGCCGAACACTTCTTCCTGCAGCACTTCATCGCCATCGATCAGCAGGCTGACATCGGCCTTGAACAACTGCGGCTGCGCCTGATTGCCCTGTTGCGGATTGCCCGCCAGATGCTCGATGCCGGCGTGCGCCAAGAGTTTTTCCAGGCCTTTGCCATAGCTGCCCAGCGTCCCGGCATTGAGCATGGTTTGCGCCGGTTGGTCGCCGATCAGCGCCGCGACTTGCTCGACGAACGCGGTGAATTGCGGTGAGCGAATGCCGATCACCAGGCCCGGGTTGGTACAGAACTGACCACAGCCCTGCACTACCGACGCGGTCAGATCGCGGGCGACGGTTTCCAAACGTACGGCCAGTGCCTGGGGCAACACGATCACCGGGTTGATGCTCGACATCTCGGCAAACACCGGGATTGGCTGAGGCCGCGCGGCCGCCATGTCACACAGCGCCCGTCCGCCTCGCAGCGAGCCGGTGAAACCCACGGCCAGAATCGCAGGATGCTTGACCAGCCATTCGCCGACGCCACCGCCGTAGATCATGTTGAACACACCGGCCGGCATAGCGGTTTTTTCTGCTGCACGGATCAACGCGTCGGCAACCAATTCGGCCGTGGCCATATGACCGCTGTGAGCCTTGAACACCACCGGGCAACCGGCCGCCAGCGCCGACGCGGTATCGCCGCCGGCTGTGGAGAATGCCAGCGGAAAATTGCTGGCGCCGAACACCGCCACCGGCCCCAGGCCGATGCGGTACTGGCGCAGATCCGGACGCGGCAACGGCTGACGATCCGGCAACGGCAGGTCGATGCGTGCACCGTAGAAATCACCGCGTCGCAGGACTTTGGCGAACAAGCGCATCTGGCCGCTGGTGCGCCCTCTTTCGCCTTGAATCCGCCCGGCCGGCAGCGCGGTTTCGCGGCAAACCACGGCGACGAAATCATCGCCCAGTGCGTCCAGCTCATCGGCGATTGCATCGAGAAACTGCGCGCGGCGTTCGGCGCTGAGGCTGCGATACGCCGGATACGCCGCCGCAGCGGCCTTGGCGGCGGCGTCGACTTCCGCTTCCGTGGCCTGAATGAAATCGTGGGGCAGTGCTTCGCCCGTGGTGGCGTCGACGCTCTGCAGCTTGACGTTGCCCGCCGCGCTGCGACGACCGCCGATGTAGTTGTGACCGAGAATCTGAGTCATGGGATCTCCTTAAAGGGTGCCGATGCTGTCCGGTTCGAATGCCGCTGCGACCGGGGCGATGCCGTTGACCAGCGGTGCGCCGAATTCAGCCTGGCTGATTTCGAACACGTCGCCCGGTTGAGTGCGGATGCCATCGGCGAACGACAGGGTCGCGGTGCCGAAGAAGTGAATGTGTACGTCGCCAGGACGCAGGAACTGGCGGTACTTGAAGTGGTGGTATTCGAGGTTCGCCAGGCTGTGGCACATGTTGGCCTCGCCGCTGAGGAATTCGTTCTGCCACAGCACTTCGCCGTCGCGCAGGATGCGACTGGTGCCCGCAAGGTGTTGAGGCAATTCACCCGTGCGAAGTTCCGGGCCGTAGCTGCAACTGCGCAGCTTGGAGTGGGCCAGGTACAGGTAATTCTTGCGTTCCATGACGTGATCGGAGAACTCGTTGCCCACCGCAAAACCGAGGCGATACGGCTTGCCATCGTGGCCGATGATGTAGAGGCCGGCCATCTCCGGTTCCTCGCCGGCGTCTTCGGCAAACGGCGGCAGCGGGAACGGCTGACCGGGACGCACAACGATGCTGCCGTCGCCCTTGTAGAACCATTCCGGCTGCACCCCGGCCTGCCCCGCCGCCGGTTTGCCGCCCTCCACGCCCCACTTGAAGATGCGCATGGTGTCGGTCATCGCCGCTTCGTCGCCGGCCTGCTGGTGCATCTTGTCCCGGGCCGACGCGCTGCCGAGGTGCGTGAGGCCCGTGCCGCTGACCAGCAAGTGCGCCGGGTCCGGGTGATCCAGTGGCGGCAGGATCCGCAGTTGGGCCAGCAACTCGGCGTAATCATGGCTGATGCCCAGGCCGAGGGTCTGCACTTGCTGCGCGAGCGTGTTGCCGGCCTCGATTGCCGCCAGGGCAAGATCACGAACCGTGCGCGCATCCTGCACTTCACGCACCAGACCGCCCTCGACCACCCCGACACGGCGCTCGCCGTTACTCAATTCGAATTGAACCAGATGCATGATGTTCTCCTGTTAAAACAAATCCCGGATCGAAATCAGGTGCGCGTCGCACCGCGTGCGCTCGCTGCAAATTGCTCGACTGGCAGCACATGCTTGCGCTCCAGCACGCGATAAACGACGCCCGTAAGAACCAGCCCGAACACCATCACCCCGGACAGGAAGTACAGGCCCGAAGCGAGGTTGCCGGTGTATTCCTTCAGCGCGCCGATCACGAACGGGCCGATGTAGCCGCCGAGGTTGCCCACCGAGTTGATCAAGGCGATCCCGGCCGCCGCGCTGGCACCGGCAAAGAATCGGCCCGGCAGCGTCCAGAACACCGCCGTGCAAGAGAACAGCGCGAACGCCACCAGACACAACGCCGCCAGTTGCGCCACCGGCAACGACAGCCAGGCGCTGAGGAACAGGCCCATGGCACCCAGCACATAAAGCACCGCCAAATGGCCGTAGCGGTCGTTCAAACGGTCTGAACTGCGCGGAATGATCAGCAGGCCGATGATCCCGAAGATGTACGGCACCGAGGACACGAAACCGGTGACCAGATCACTGCCGCCAAACTGTTTGATCAGGGTCGGCAACCACAGGCCCAGGCCATAGATGCTCAGGGTCACCGGCAGGTAGAACAGCGCCAGCAGCAATACGCGTTTGTCTTTCAGCGCATGCAGCGGATTGCCGTGACGGGTCTGGCCGTATTCCTGCAGGTCCTTTTTCAGCTCGCCGGTCAGCCAGTCCTTCTCGGCCTGGTCCATCCATTTCACTTGCTGCGGGCCGTCCGGCAGCCAGCGCAATACCGGCCAGGTCAGTAGGATCGCCGGGGTGCCGATAACGATGAACAACCACTGCCAGCCGTGCAGGCCGAGGATGCCGTCCATGCCCAGCAAACCGCCCGAGACTGGGCCGGTGATCATCATCGCGATGGGTTGGGAAAGGATGAACAGCCCGAGGATCTTGCCGCGGTGGCGAACCGGGAACCATTGGGTGATGTAGTAAAGAACGCCGGGAAAGAAACCCGCCTCCGCCGCGCCGAGCAGAAAGCGCATCACGTAGAAACTGTGCGGGCCCTGAACGAAGGCCATGCCAATGGTGATCGCGCCCCAAGTGATCATGATCCGCGCGAACCAGCGCCGCGCGCCGAAGCGTTCGAGCATCAGGTTGCTAGGGATTTCAAACAGAAAGTAGCCGATGAAAAACAGCCCGGCGCCAAGGCCGTAGGCGGCATCGCCGATACCGATGTCGGCGCCCATATGCAGCTTGGCGAAGCCGACGGCAGAGCGATCCACATAGGCGATCAGGTACAGCAGGATCAGGAAGGGAATCAATTTCAACGTGATGCGCCGGACAAGCCGCAGTTCCTGGCTCATGAGATCGGTCTCCGATTGTTGTTTTTATGGAACCTCGGGGGACGCCTCTCGCGGAAAACCGCCAGGGCCATCCCTCCGTCGAAATCGACTATATAGTAATACTAATTACGCAACAACACTTCCAAAACGGTGATTTTGCGCTTATGTTTAGTCAAAGCTCGCAAACAATAGTCTTACAATAAGAGAATCGATCATGTCTGATAAGAAACCCACCCTGCGCTCCGCCCAATGGTTTGGCACGGCCGACAAGAACGGCTTCATGTACCGCAGCTGGATGAAGAATCAGGGCATCGCCGACCATCAGTTTCACGGCAAGCCGATCATCGGCATCTGCAACACCTGGTCGGAACTGACCCCGTGCAACGCGCACTTCCGCCAGATCGCGGAACACGTCAAACGCGGGGTGATCGAGGCTGGCGGCTTCCCGGTGGAATTCCCGGTGTTCTCCAATGGCGAATCAAACCTGCGCCCGACCGCCATGCTCACCCGCAACCTGGCGAGCATGGACGTCGAGGAAGCGATTCGCGGCAACCCGATTGACGGCGTGGTGCTGCTGACCGGTTGCGACAAGACCACCCCGGCCCTGCTGATGGGCGCGGCCAGTTGCGACGTGCCGGCAATCGTCGTCACCGGCGGGCCGATGCTCAACGGCAAGCACAAGGGCAAGGACATCGGCTCCGGCACCGTGGTCTGGCAGCTCAGCGAACAGGTCAAGGCCGGCACCATCACGATTGACGATTTCCTCGCGGCCGAGGGCGGCATGTCTCGCTCGGCCGGCACCTGCAACACCATGGGCACCGCGTCGACCATGGCTTGCATGGCCGAAGCACTGGGCACGTCCCTGCCGCACAACGCGGCGATTCCGGCAGTGGATGCGCGGCGTTATGTGTTGGCGCACATGTCCGGCATGCGCGCGGTGGAGATGGTTCGTGAGGATCTGAAACTGTCGAAGATCCTGACCAAGGAAGCCTTCGAAAACGCGATCCGGGTCAACGCGGCCATTGGCGGTTCGACCAACGCGGTAATCCACCTCAAAGCCATCGCCGGGCGCATCGGCGTCGAGCTGGATCTGGACGACTGGACGCGCATCGGTCGCGGCATGCCGACCATCGTCGACCTGCAACCGTCCGGGCGTTTCCTGATGGAGGAGTTCTACTACGCGGGCGGTTTGCCGGCCGTGCTGCGCCGCCTCGGTGAGGCCAATCTGATTCCCAATCCAAATGCATTGACCGTCAACGGCAAATCCATCGGCGAGAACACCAAGGACGCACCGATCTACGGTGAAGACGAAGTGATCCGCACCCTCGACAATCCGATCCGCGCCGACGGCGGCATCTGCGTGTTGCGCGGCAACCTGGCGCCACTGGGCGCGGTGCTCAAGCCGTCAGCCGCCACGCCGGAACTGATGCAACACCGTGGGCGCGCGGTGGTGTTCGAGAATTTCGACATGTACAAGGCGCGGATCAACGACCCGGAACTGGACGTCGATGCGAACTCGATTCTGGTGATGAAAAACTGCGGGCCGAAGGGTTATCCGGGCATGGCCGAAGTCGGCAACATGGGGTTGCCGGCCAAGCTGCTGGCACAGGGCGTGACCGATATGGTGCGCATCTCCGATGCACGGATGAGCGGCACCGCTTACGGCACCGTTGTTTTGCACGTAGCTCCGGAAGCGGCGGCCGGCGGGCCTTTGGCGGCGGTGAAGGAAGGTGACTGGATCGAGCTGGATTGCGCCAGCGGGCGTTTGCACCTGGACATTCCGGACGCCGAACTGGCAGCGCGCATGGCGGATCTGCAACCGCCGCAGCAATTGTTGGTGGGTGGGTATCGTCAGTTGTACATCGACCATGTGCTGCAGGCGGATCAGGGTTGCGATTTCGACTTCCTGGTAGGTTGCCGAGGGGCTGAAGTCCCGCGCCATTCCCACTGACACCGCTCCCACATTTGGCGTGTGTATCTGCCTCAAGATTGTGTCGTGCCTGCTATGATGCGCGGCATCTCCATCGCTCAGGATCGCGCCACTCCCCATGGATTACCGCAAACCTTCCGACCGTAAAAGCATGCACTCGCGCATCGTCCAGGAACTGGGCATGCAGATTGTTTCCGGACGCTTTCTGCCCTGCGACAAACTGCCCGCCGAAGCCCTGCTCTGCGAGGAGTACGCGGTCAGCCGGCCGGTGTTGCGCGAAGCCACGCGAGTGCTGGTCGCCAAGGGCCTGGTGTATTCCAAACCCCGCGTCGGCACCGTGGTCAAGCCGCGCCGCGAATGGCACATGCTCGACCCGGACGTATTGCACTGGTTGATGCAAAGCAGCCCGCAGAACGAGTTCTTCAACGTCCTGACCAGCGTGCGCAGCATCATCGAACCGGCCGCCGCCGCCCTCGCCGCCCAGCATGCGACCGATGCCGACATTGCCGCCATCAACGAAGCCTATCAACGCATGGAGGCCGCGCCGACGCCGGAAGCCTTGTTGCAGCCGGATCTGGATTTCCATAGCCGGATTGCCGACGCGACCCACAACGATTTGCTGGCCAACCTGTGCAACATGCTTGCGGTGGCGATTGCCGAGGCGCTGAAGCACTCCAACCAGCGGCCGAATCTGCATGAGCTGGCGTTGCCTCGGCACAAGGCGATTCTGACGGCGATCGAGAATCGTGATGCGTTGGGGGCTCGGCATGCGACGTTGGTGCAGTTGGATGATGCGCGCAGTGCCTTGAGTGTAGTGCTGGGGGCGGATCTTTCTTAAGCCTTGAGACCGCTTGCCCTCACCCTAGCCCTCTCCCAGGGGGAGAGGGAACCGATCCGGGGATATTAGCGATCTACACCGACTTGAACGACCTGCTTTGAATCCATAATCGACTCGGTTTTTCAGGTCGATGTATCACGCGAGACATTGCGGTCAGTCCCCTCTCCCTCCGGGAGAGGGCTAGGGTGAGGGGCTTTTGATCTTGCTGTCTAGTCCTGAAATAGGTTTACACCTGTTTCACCCTAACGCCCGATGCACTGCATCGGGCGTTTTGTATTTCAAGGACAGGTGCGGGCGCTCCCGGTTGTAGATCAAGATCGCCTCCCGCACCAT
>NZ_BQID01000026.1 GCF_021602345.1 Pseudomonas pharyngis | reverse complement strand
GACGGCGGCATCCCCGCCACCAGCGCCAGGCCGATGGAAACCAGGGTGATGACAATGAACGGATTGAGCCGGTAACGGGCGATCAGAACGATCAGGGCGATGATGGCAACGGCGGCGTACACCAGCAGCCAATAGCCGAAGGACGGTGTCATGCGGTACTCCTCGAAAGGGTCACGTTCGAATGGGTTGTGAAACTCATAAATCATTTCGAGATCGAGTTTTCAAACCAAGTGAAAGTAATTTTCGTGGAGGGACAAGGGTTGTCGTTTTTGGATATGTCTTGTCGCGAATAATGAAAATCGCGGGGTAGGATTTTCATGACCCGGCTGAAGGTTTCGCCCAGACCACAAGGTTTTCAACATCAGTCCAGGCGCTATACTCGGCAGACGCTTTCTATAGAGTTCCTGCCATGACTGCTTCGCGCCGCCGCCCCAAAAAGCTCACTGCCGAAGCGTTGATACGCGCGATTGCCAGCTCGACAGCCATCGAAACGGGTCAGAGCGTTGAATCGATTGAACGCAAGCTGAAGCTCAAGGACAGCAAGTTTCTGCATCTTTCTCTGGCCGAATAGAGTCGTCATACAGTTTCTGAAAAAGTGGCGAATTCACTCAATCTCGGCGCCAAGACAAATCCAAAAACACAAACGGCTGCCCAAAGGCAGCCGTTCACAGGTTAGTCGCAAAGCCCTCTCGGGTTTAATCAACCCTCACACCATTTCGTTACGAATCCATTCAACCACCGACGTGCGCTTCGGCGTCCAGCCGAGCAGTTCGCGGGCATGTTTGCCGCGTACGCGGCTGTTCGAGCCGAGGCCGTAGTTGGCCATTTCGTAGCCCCACTCGGCTTCGGCATCTTTCAGTGGCCAGTCTTGTGGCTGGCCCAGATTCAGCGCTTCGGCCATGGCGATGGTCATGTCGATGAACGACGCTTCGCCGCTTTCGACGAAGTAGAAGGTGCCCGGGACGTTTTTGGTCAGGGCCAGCAGGTACAGCGCCACGACATCTTCGATGTGCACGTTGGACCAGATGTTCTGACCGGTGCCGACGTGACGCACTACGCCGCTTTTACGTGCCTGTTTCAGCAGGCGCGGCAACTGCACGCTGTCGCGATTCACGCCCAGGCTGTGGCCGTAGATCAGGGTGTTGCAGATGACGGCCGAGTTCACGCCGTCCTGCGCCGCGGCGAGGATCAGGTTGTCGATGGCCACCCGTGCGGCCTTGTCGACGGTCGGCTCCGGCAGGTTGTCTTCGAAGTAGATGACGTCGCTGGATTTGCCGCCGGACGCATCGCCGACGATGCTCGAACCGCTGGTGTGCAGGAACACTTTGTTGGAGCCGCGCAGGGCATCGAGCAGGGCTTCGACCGCACCGCGATGGTCGCTGCTGGCGGCGTTGATCACGGCGTCGGCGGCGCGGGCCTGTTCGGCCAGCAGTGTCTTGTCGTCGAGGGTGCCGATTACCGGGGTGATGCCCAGCGCTTTCAGCTCATTGGCCTGTTCGGCGCTGCGCACAAGACCGGTGACGGTGTGGCCGGCCTGGACCAGACCGGTGGCGATGGAGCCGCCGATAAAACCGGCAGCGCCGGTGACGAATACGTTCATGGAGAAACTCCCTGCGTGAGTAAGTGATGGAGCGAGTATCGACCGGCGAGTCCTGTGGAAAAACCCGCCCACAACCAAATCACTGTTGCGCAGGGATCACGAATCAGCCCTTGAAATCAGCGCTGGCGTAAGCCGCCAGTTTGCTCTGGATGAAGTCCAGGAAGCACTGGATGCGCAGCGCCAGCTGCGAGTTGCGGTAGTACACCGCGTTGATCGGCTGGCGATAACCGCTGTTGAATTCCGCCAGCAACACCTTGAGGCGTCCTGCGCGAATGTCGTCGATGGTCATGAAGTGCGAGAGGCAGGCGATGCCCTGCCCCTCCAGCGCCAGATGGCGAACCGTCTCGCCGCTGGAGGCGCTGATCGCCGGAGTGATCGGCCAACGGTCGCCGTGCACGTAACGCAGCGGCCACTGGTTGAGGCCTTCGTTCTGGGTGAAGCCAAGCAAGGTGTGCTCGCTCAGATCGGCCACTTCGCGCGGCGCACCGTGTTTTTCCACATACGCTGGACTGGCGACGATCAGCAGCGGACTGCAACCCAGCGAGCGGGCATGCAACGTCGAATCGGCGAGGGTGCCGATGCGGATAGCAACGTCGGTGCTTTGTTCCAGCAGGTCAATGATCAGGTCATTGCTGTTGAGTTCGAGCTGGATGTCCGGGTACAGCCGGCGGAATTCGTCGATGTACGGCACGACGGCGTGGAGCATGAACGGCGACGCGGCGTTGATCCGCAGTCGCCCTGATGGCGTCTGCTGGCGCGAAGACAGGCGCTCTTCGAGCTGGTCCATCTGGTCGAGGATCAGCTTGGCCTGTTCGAAGAAGTACTTGCCCTCCTCGGTCAGGTCCATGCGCCGAGTGGTGCGGTTGATCAGCGTGGTGTCCAGCTTGGCTTCCAGTCGCGACAGCGTGCGGCTGACCGCCGACGGCGTCTGTCCGACCTGCTCGGCGGCGGCGGAAATCGAACCGCATTCGATCACGCAGACGAAAATCTGCAACTCATCGGATCTGGCTTTCACGGGTGTCCTCGAATCGAAAGGCCTGCTGCGCAAGCTCAGGCCTTCGATAGTAGCCGAGCGTCAGGCCTTGAGGCCAAACACCTCGGTCAGATGCTGCTCATAACGCGCCACATCCGCTTCGATGTTCGGGCGTTTCATCACGTCCACGCAGAGGAAGGTCGGCAGGCCGGTCATGCCGAGGAACTCGTTGGCCTTGTGGAACGGGAAGTACACGGCGTCCACGCCTTTGGCTTCGAAGAAGTCGGTCGGGTCATCGAACGCCTGCTGCGGTGCGTTCCAGGTCAGCGACAGCATGTATTGCTTGCCGTGGATCAGACCACCGCTGCCGTACTTCTGCGAGGAATCCGAACGGGTGCGACCGTCGCTGGCGTAGAGGCTGCCGTGGCCTTCGGTGAAGACTTCGTCGATGTACTTTTTCACGGTCCACGGTGCGCCCATCCACCAGCCCGGCATCTGATAAATGATCACGTCGGCCCAGAGGAATTTGGCCACTTCTTCGGCGACGTCGTAACCCTCGTCGATGAAGGTGGTCTTGACGTCGAGACCGCCACGATCCAGCACGCTCAACGCCGCTTCGTGCAGGGTGGTGTTGTAGCGACCGTCGGAGTGGGCGAATTTTTTACCGCCATTGAGCAACAGCACTTTTTTCATGGGAGAGCCTCGATCGGATTCCGATGCGCAGCGCAGAGCGCTGGATGGAGAAGGGGAAAAATGGAATGGCGGCAGATTAGCGATCCGCCTCGCGCGGAATAAGCACCGACGGCGCAAAAATCATTTGAGTAAAACGCACGAATCGATTGCCGATTGTTGCCGTAGGATTGGCCGCCATCTGAATCTGAGGAGTTTTTTGCGATGAGCGAACGCCAGGGTTTCATCCTGCACGCCAAGACCCGCCCGGAAAAAGCCGAGGCTTTCGAAGCGTTTTTCCGCGCCTACGTCGAACCGAGCCGCGCCGAACCCGGCTGCATCGAGTACCACATGCTGCGCGACAAGGAAGACCCGAGCCTGTTCATCTTCTACGAGATCTGGGAAAGCCAGGCGCATCTCGACGTGCACTCGAACCTGCCGCACATGCAGCAGTTCCTGGCCCAGCGCATGGAATACCTGGAGCGGGATTTCGATATCCGCCCGATTGAAATGCTCAGCCCGTCGTCCGCTAACCGCTGATCAGCAGATGGGCGCCGAGCGCGCCCAGACCGATAAAGAACACCCGCTTGAACAGACTGGCACTGATGCGCTGGCGCAGCCATTGCCCGAGCAGCATGCCGAGCACTGCCGGGATCAGGGCCAGCAGCGAAGCACTCAGTTCCGCGCCGCCAAGCGATCCGCGCCAGAGCAATCCGCCGGCCAGCGCCAGGGTCGACACGGTGAAGGACAGCCCCAGCGCCTGCACCAGTTCATCGCGGCTCAAGCCAAGGGCCTGCATGTACGGGACGGCGGGAATCACGAACACACCCGTGGCCGAAGTGATGACACCGGTGATTACGCCACAGAGCGGGCCGAGCCACGGTTCATGGCGTCGACTGACACTCAGCGTCGGCAGGAACAATCCGCTCAACGCATAGAGCAACAGCGCCGCGCCGAGCCCGCGCACCACCCAATGCCCGCCCGCCATGCCGATCCACAAGGTGCCAACGGCCGTGCCGAGGAAGATCGCCAGCAGCATCGGCCACAAGCGTTTCACCAGCCCCTGCAAATGCCCGCCGAACGCCAGTTGCCAGACGTTGGTGAGGGTCGCCGGAATGATCAGCAACGCCGCAGCCTGCGACGGTGCCATAGCCAGACCGAGCAGCCCCATGGCGACGGTAGGCAGGCCGAGGCCGATCACGCCCTTGATCATGCCGGCGACGACGAAGGTCGTGATCACCAGCAATGACAGGGTCAGACCGAGGTTTTGATAGAAGTCTGCGAGTGCGTTCATGGCTACACTTTGCGCTTGTGCGGGTGAACTGAAAATCTGTCATACACTGAGGCAGCCTCTTTCAACACAAGAGGCTTGTAGATTTTTTGCGGCCACTGGCCTCTTCGTCGGGACCGACACCACTGATATTGAGGCTGTCCCATGCACTTCGACCTCACCGACCTGCGCCTGTATCTGCACATCCTCGACAGCGGCAACATCACCGCCGGCGCCGCACGCAGTCATCTGTCGCTGGCGGCGGCGAGCGCGCGTATCAGGGCAATGGAAGCTTCATTGGGTACCGAATTCCTCGAGCGCGGGCGCCGTGGTGTCACACCAACCCCGGCCGGCAAGGCCCTGGCGCAACATGCGCGGGTGTTGCTGCAACAGGCCGAACGTCTGCAACAGGATCTGGCCGAATATGCCCGCGGCGTCAGAGGCCAGGTGCGTCTGCTGTGTAACACCACGGCGCTCAGCGAATACCTGCCGGAGGTGCTGGCGGATTTCCTGCGTGAACATCCCAATCTCGACATCGATTTGCAGGAA
This sequence comes from Pseudomonas pharyngis, assembly GCF_021602345.1. Taxonomy (GTDB): domain Bacteria; phylum Pseudomonadota; class Gammaproteobacteria; order Pseudomonadales; family Pseudomonadaceae; genus Aquipseudomonas; species Aquipseudomonas pharyngis. Next base: position 35,104 of record NZ_BQID01000026.1, on the reverse strand, counting down.
CTGCCCAGCGCTCGCATCACCCATGCCTTGCGTCAGGGCGCGGCGGATCTGGGCATTGTGTCCGACGCGATCGACACCACCGACTTGCAGACCCTAGCCTTTCGCGATGATCCGCTGGTGCTGATTCTGCCTTTGGAACATCCACTGTCTGACGCAACTGAAGTCAGTTTCAGCGACGCTCTGCGCCATGACTTTGTCGGGCTGCAGGCCGACAGCGCTTTGGCGATTTACCTGGAAGAGCAGGCGCTGCACAGCGGCTCGCGGATGCAGATCCGCATCCGCGCCGATGGCTTCGACGGGGTGATGCGCATGGTGGCCCGAGGTGCCGGCCTGGGCATCGTGCCGCTGGCGGCGGTTCAGCGCGCCGCGCCGCAAGCCTTCAAGACCCTGCCGATGAGTGAAGGCTGGGCCAGGCGCAAACTGTTGCTGTGCGCCCGCGACATCGCCGCGTTGCCGCCCTATGCCACAGCCTTGTTGCAAGCCTTGGCACTCCCGTAAACATGTTTTTTTCTTTGGCAAATTAAGCACAAGGAATAGCTTGCAAGGTACGTATACATACGTACTATATCGCCAGAGCGAACGTGTTGCCCGATACCCGTTTTCGCACAACGACAACGGACAAGGAAGAACGGATCGGCTCCATTAAACCTACATGGAATGAGGTGACGCGATGGTTGATTCAACGGAGTTTCGTAATGCAATGGCGATGCTGGGGAGTGCCGTCACCATCGTCACGACCGATGGCCCTGCGGGGCGTTTCGGCTTTACCGCCTCGGCGGTGTGCAGCGTGACGGATTCACCGCCGACGCTGCTGGTGTGCGTCAATCGCTCGTCGTCCAATCACGAGCATTTCAAGACCAATGGCGTGCTGTGCGTGAACGTCCTGACCGGCGATCACCAGTCGACCTCCGGTGCGTTCGCCAATCGGCAGTTGAGCATGCAGGAGCGTTTTTCCAGCGTGAACTGCCAGACCCTCAAGACCGGTTCGCCGGTGATCGAGGAGGCGCTGGTCAGCCTCGATTGCCGAGTCAGCAAGGTCGACGAGGTCGGCACCCACAGCATCTTCTACTGTGAAATTCTCGAGCTGCAGCAACACAGCGAGGCCACGGAAGGCCTGGTCTATTTCAACCGCAGTTACTACCGTCTGAACGACGAACTGCGCCTGGCACCCGAGCAGTGATCCAGACACCCGCCGGCCTCGGCTGAAGCCGGCCGGCGGGTCATGACAGGGATGTAACCATGCTATTCAATGAAGACAACTTCGCGGATATCGACCTGAACCTGATCATCATTTTCCTGGTGCTGTTCCGCGAACGCAGCGTGTCGCGCACGGCCGAACGTCTGCACGTCAAACAACCCGCCATCAGCGGATCGCTGGCACGGCTGCGCAAGCGCTTCGATGATCCGTTGTTTCTGCGCTCGTCGAGAACCATGCGCCCGACCTCGAAAGCCGAGCAACTGGCGCAAGCGCTGACGCCAGCCATCAAGCAAATCGAAGCGGTGATCCGGCTCTGAAAAACCGGCGAAAAAAAACCTGCGGGGGTTCGCTTCCGCAGGTTTCATTTCATCAGGCCGACTTGAGCGCCTGAGCGTACTCGACCCGAGCCCAGAACGCTGGCAGAAAGCACTCGCTGACCAGCAGCGCCGAACCATTGCGGGTGAAACGCGAACGCCGGGCCAACAGACGTTCGGCTTGCGGCGCGTAGCGATAGGACAGCGCGGCCAACGGCGCACCGGGCGGCAGCAAGGCACATTGGAAGGGTTCGCGCAGGGTCTGCTCCGAGGTGTAGAGAATCTCGGCCAGCGGTCGACGGCCGTAGCCGTTCAGCTCCGCCCAGTCGCCATTCAGCGCCGGCACGCTGGTCAGGCTGCGCGCCGCGACACATGCCTCGCCATCGAGCTTCATCACCACCTCACGCACCCAGCCAATGGTGTTTGGCGGCACGTTCAGCACTTGCGCTTCTTCAGGATTGAGCGGGCCATGGGACTGCTCGACGACTTCGATTGAATAGTCGCCCATGGCTTTCAGGCGCGGGGTCAACGCCCCGGGCAAAAACAGCCAGTGATGCTCGGAGCCGGTCAATTCCGACAGCGGTCGCGATGACCAGTAATGACTTGTATCCATACCCGCTCACACCTTCCTGGTGATGGTGAATTGTTGGTTGCCGTGGAAGGCCAACCCTTCACCGGCGGTGTCTGTCACTCGGCTCCGACTTCTTCGGTCACTTCGTGTTTGCTGATGACGCTGATGGTCTGTTCATCGGTCTTGACCGCCGACAGCAGCGAGTCGAGCAGGCCCGGAAAACGCACGTCCATGTCTTCACGACGCAAGGACAGCAGGTTTTCCCGACCGTAAGGACGCTGCCAAATCAGACCGCTGTCACGCAGAACCCGCCAGTGGTGGGTCATGGTCGACTTCGATGCACCCTTGAGGATCCGGCCGCACGGATGTTCCTGGCCATCGGCCAATACTTTCAACACGGTCAGGCGCAGCGGGCTTCCCAATGCGGACAGCACATTTTCCAGAAGGATCTGATCCTGATTGGGATGATTCGGGACGTTCATAGGTAGGTACCCTTGATGATATAGGCGGGAAAAATCCGGCTTGTATTCGTCTATACGAGAACAGTAAGACTATACACAAGATGTTTTTTCCCCGCGACAGCCGCCCCGGAGGCGGCGTCCCGCAAAACACCTACAAATCGCTGCTCTGCGCGGTCTCCAGCGCAGGCGCCTGGAACCCGCCGCCCAGCGCTGCCATCAACGAAACCGAACTGTCGATGTGCTTGCTGTTGAGGAAGGCCAGGCGCATTTCGTCCTGAATCAATTGTTGCTCGATGTTAAGCGCATCGAGGAACGTGTCCTCCCCGGCCTTGTAGCGCGACTGCGACAGATCGTAGGACGACTGGGCAATTGCACAGGCATCGCGCTGCACGACGATCTGCTGCTCGAACGAACGCAACTGCGTCACCGAAATCGCCACCTCGTGCAGGGCCGAATTCAGCACCCGGTTGTACTGTGCGATGGAGCTGTCGAGTTCGGCATTGCCGGCCTTCAGATCCGAGCGCAGACGCCCGGCATCGAAGATCGGCAGCGACACCGTCGGCGCCACGTTCCAGAACTTGCTGACCCCGGCGAACAGCGCATCACCGGTCAATGCATGGGACCCCGCCGCCGCCACCAGATTGATGTTCGGGTAGAACGTGGTCTTCACCGCCTCGACGTTTTTAGTCTCGGCCTCCACGCGCCAACGTGCGGCGACGATGTCCGGACGGCGGCCCAATAGTTGAGCCGGCAACTGCGCCGGCAATGCCACCACGCTCGCTTGCAGATTCGATGGGCGCTCGAGCGTGTGCGCACGATCGACGCCCTTGCCGATCAGCGCCGACAACTGCAGGCGGGCGATTTCGATGTCTTCGTTGGCGCCGATCAGCGTCGATTCCGAACGCGCCTTGAGGCTCTGCACCTGCTTGAGTTGCGACAGATTGTCGAGGCCCGAGCCGTAACGTGAATCCGTCAGGTCCACCAGTTTGCTCAAGCGTTCCAGATCCCGTTGATTGAGCTCCGAGACCTGCCACGCATACGCCAACTGGTTGTAAGCCTTGACCACGTTGACCGCCAGAATCAGCCGCGACGATTGCAGATCGACTTCCGCCGCTCTCGCGCTGTTCAGCGCCGATTCCCAGGCGGCACGCTGGCCGCCCCAGAGGTCGAAGGTGTAGCTGAAATTCACCGCCAGATTGCGTGCGGTGAAGTACTTGTGTCCCTCGCCGCTGTAGTCCTCGAAGCGCGACAGCCGACCGCGAGTGACACCCGCCGATGCGTCCATTTCCGGATAACGCTCGGCGTCGCGCAGGTCGAGAAATGCGTTGGCTTTCGCGACCCGGGCAGCGACTTCCTGCAAGTCCGGGTTGCTGGCGTAAGCCTCTTCGATCAGAGCTCCCAGACGTGGATCGCCCAGCGATGTCCACCAATCCGCACGCGGCCATTGGGCCGGCGGCAGTTTGTCTTTCAGGCTGTCGGACGGCGCATCGCCGACCGCCAGCAATTTGCCCTGATGATCGATCCCGGCGTAGTTCACACAACCCGCCGCCAACAGGATGGACGCCGCCAGCGGCGCCAGCATCAAACGTGTAATCGAATGCATGTCACGTCCTCACAGGATGGGTTGCGGCACGCCGGCCGGCTCGGCTTCGGGTGCGTGGCTCGGTTGCTTGATCGAACTGAGCAGCGTGTACACCGACGGCAGAATGAACAGGGTGAACAAGGTGCCGATCAGCATCCCCACCACAATCACCAGGCCCAGGCCGAAGCGGCTGTTGGCGCCGGCACCGCTGGCGAACAACAGCGGCGCGAGGCCGACCACCATTGCCGCAGTGGTCATCAGGATCGGCCGCAGACGCACCTGCGCGGCGTGCTGGATCGCTTGCACGCGGTCCATGCCTTGCTGGCGCTGCAACTCGTTGGCGAACGCGACCATCAGGATCCCGTGCTTACTGATCAGACCGATCAGCGTGATCAGGCCGATCTGGGTGTAGATGTTCATCGACGTCATGCCCAGCGCCAGCGGCACCAGGGCCCCGCAGATCGACAACGGCACGCTGATCAGGATGATGAACGGGTCGCGGAAGCTCTCGTATTGCACGCTCAGCACCAGATAGATGATCACCAGGGCCAGGCCGAAGGTGAACGCCAGGCTGTTGCCTTCCTGCACGTATTGGCGGGCGTCGGACTGCCAGTCGAAACTGAAGCCGGCGGGGAAACCTTCCGATTGTTTTTGCAGAAAGCCCACTGCATCACCCAACGTCACGCCCGGCGCCGGGATGGCCTGGAACGTGGCGGAGTTCTGCTGGTTGAACTGGGTCAGGCGATTCGGCTCGACCTTGACGCTGAGAGTGGCCAGTGTCGACAGCGGCACCGGATTGCCCTTCTGGTCCTTCACGTAATACAGCTTCAGGGTTTCCGGAGTCAGGCGATCCGCCGACACCGACTGCGGGATCACGTCGTAGGAGCGACCATGGAACGAGAACCGGTTGACGTACTTCTCACCGATCAGGCTGTTCAGCGTTTCGCCGATGTCCTGCATGCGGATGCCCAGGGCGTTGGCCTTGGCCCGGTCGACCTGGATTTCCACCACCGGGTTGTTGAAGTCCAGATCACTGTCGACCACCGCGAACAGACCGCTGGCCTGCGCGGCTTGCTTGAGCTGATCCATCACGTTGTACAGCGCCAGGTATTCCTGATCGCTGCGGATCACCATCTGCACCGGCAGGCCACCGGTGGAGCCCGGCAGCGGCGGCATCTGGAACACGAAAATGCTCGTGCCTTCGATCTGGTTCACCCGCGCCTGCAAGTCAGGCTGGATGGTGTTGGCATCGCGGCCGCGCTTTTCCCAGTCCACCAGGTTGATCCCGCCGACGCTGTTGGACAGACCGTCGGAACCGTTCGCCACCCAGTTGCTGTAACCCTCGGGGATTTCGTTGAAGGTCTTGTACAGCTCGTGGGCGTAGGCCTCGAGGTAATTCAGGTTGGCGTGCTGCGGCGCCTTGATCGCGGTCAGCAGGATGTTCTGGTCTTCCAGCGGCGCCAGTTCGGTCTGCGCCGAGCGATAGAGGAACGGCAGGCTGAAGAAGATCACCAGCGCCACGCTCAGGCTGATCCAGCGCCGCGCCAGCGAACCGCCGAGCAGCGCGCCATAACGACGGGACAGGTACTGGAAGAATCGATCTGCCTTGACCGCCATGAAGCCTTCGCTGGTCTTCGCGTCCAGCAGACGGGTACTCATGATCGGCGACAGGGTCAGCGCGACGATGCCGGAAATCACCACGGCGCCGGCCAGGGTCAGGGCGAACTCCTTGAACAGCGTGCCGGTGAGGCCGCCCATCAAGCCAATTGGCGCGTACACCGCCGCCAGGGTGAAGGTCATCGCCACCACAGGACCGGCCACTTCGCGCGCGCCGATCAGCGCCGCTTCGAACGGGCTCTTGCCCTCTTCGATGTGACGGTGGACGTTCTCCACCACGACGATGGCGTCGTCCACCACCAACCCGATGGCCAAAACCATCGCCAGCAAGGTCAGCAGATTGAGGCTGAAGCCGAACATCTGCATCAGCATCGCTGCGCCGAGCATCGACAGCGGAATCGTCACCAGCGGAATCAGCACAGTGCGGAACGTGCCCAGGCACAGGTAAATCACCAGCACCACGATCACCAGCGCTTCGAGCAGGGTGTAGCTCACCTCGTCGATCGACGACTGAATGAAGTGCGCCACTTCGAACGGGATCTGCACGGTCACGCCCGGTGGCAGGGTTTCCTGGATCTGCGGCAGCAATTCGCGCACGCGTTTGACGATCACCAGCGGGTTGCCGGTCGGTGCGGCGTCCAGGCCAAGGAACAGCGCCGGTACGTCGCTCATCGCGCCGCTGGTGTCGGTGGAGGCTGCGTTCAACTCCACGGTGCCGACGTCACGCACACGGATGATGTGGCCGTTGTCGTTGCGCAGCACCATGTCGCGGAAATCTTCGACGCTGTTCAGGTCGGTGTTGACCCGCAGGTTGCTGACCACGTACAGGCCCTTGACCTGACCCGGCGCCGCCTGGAAGTTGTTGCCCTCGATCGCCGCCGACACGTCCTGCCCGGTCATGCCGTAACCGGCCAGACGCTGCGGATCGAGCCACAGGCGCATGGACAGTTTCTGCTCGCCCATGATGTTGATCTTGGCCACGCCTTCGATGCCGGCGAACATCGGCTCGACGACGCGGGAGATGTAGTCGGACATCTCCGGAATGGTCAGGTTGGAGCTGGCGAACGCGACGTAGGCCACGCTGGTGAAGCCGCCGGACGTGCGTTCCACCACCGGGTCGTACGCGTCCTTCGGCAAGCGGTATTTGATCTGGTTGACCTTGGCCATGACCTCGGTCAGCGCCGCGATGGAGTCACTGTTGAGTGCCATGCGGATCGTCACCTGGCTGCGGCCCTGGGTCGAGGCCGACGACAGATAGTCGATGCCCTCGACCGAGGCCACGGCCTGGCTGATCGGCTGCGTGACGAAGCCTTGCATCAGTTCCGAAGAGGCGCCGGGATATTGGGTCGTAACCGTGATGGTCGACGTTTCCAGCATCGGGTACTGGCGGATCGGCAGGTTCATCAGCGCGCGCACCCCGAACAGCAGGATCAGCGTGCTGACCACCACGGCCAGCACCGGGCGGCGAAGAAAGAGGTCGGTGAAATTCATTTTTCCAGCCCACTGAGTTTAAGAGCAATCGTGTCCGGGACACCTTCCACCGCCACGCCGTCGTGGAGCTTGAGCTGGCCGGACGTCACCACTTGCACGCCTTCGGTCAGGCCCTTGTCGACCACCGCCCAGCCATCGCGGCGCTCGCCGACCTTGATGCTTTCACGCTTGACCTTCTGCACGCCGGCCTCGTCGGTGTAGACCGAGAACACGCTTTCGCCGTAGGCGTTGTAGGTGATCGCGGTTTCCGGAATCAGCAGCTCGGCGGTCTGCGGCAGGGTCACCGAGACCCGTGCATACATGCCGGGACGCAGGCGTTTTTGCGTGTCGGTAATGACCGCTTGCACGTTGATGGTGTGGGACTGGTTGATCTGCGGATCGACCGCGACGATCTTGCCGGCGAAGGTCACATCACCCCAGGCATCGACCTTGGCCTGCACGGTCTGGCCCAGTTGCACTTGCGAGCCATCGCGCTCGGCGAGGGTGAAGTTGACGCGCAGCACGCCCGGATCGGTCAGGGTTGCCACCGCGCTGCCGGCCTGCAGGTATTGGCCCAGGTGCGCCTGGCGAATGCCGAGGGTGCCGGCGAACGGCGCGCGGATATGGCGTTGAGCGATCTGCGCCTGCATGCGCTCCATGTCGCCTTTGGCCGCGTCGTATTGAGCGCGGGCACTGTCGAAGGCGCGACGACTTTCGGCGCCGGTCTTGGCTAGCTCCTGGACACGGGCGAACTGGGCCTTGGCCGATTCGTACTCGCCTTTCAGGCGCACCAGTTCGCCTTGCTCCGGCGCGTCGTTGAGCTTGAGCAGCACTTGCCCCGCCTTCACTTCATCGCCGGACTCGAAATCGATGTCCACCACTTTGCCGCTGACTTCAGCCGACACCAGCACCTGACGCTGGGCTTCGAGTTTGCCGATGGCCTCGAGGTAGTAGGTGTAAGGCTGCTTTTTGACCACGGCCAGACCGACCCGGGTGCTGGGGATCCGTTGCTCGGCCGCCGCCGGTGGCGGCGACCAGAAACGCCAGCCCAGTGCAGCGGACAACACCACCACAAGAACAATAAAGATCAGCGACTTGATAATGTTTCGAGCAAGCATGTGGCACTCCCTTGACTCTTTGCTGCGAGCACAAAAGTTTGAGTTTTAAGAAAATAAAGGTGCAACTAAAGACGGGCGCGTTATCGATCCCTGTGAACTTTCACTTGTAAACGCGCCCGCTTTATTTATCCGCTGTTACGCCGCGGCCAGTACGTTGGTTTTATCCAGGTAATACTTGCCGATACCGTGCAAGTTCAAAGGCGACAACGTGAAGTGCTTCGAACCGGTGTGGATATCGCGGAAGCAACGCTCCAGGAAGTGCGACTTGTAGACGGCTTTGGAACCGGCCATCGAGTAGATCTGGTTGACCGCATTGACCGAGTTCTCGGTCAGCACCGAGGCTGCCAGGCCGACGCGGGCGCTGACCGGTTCGCCGATGGTTTCACCCCGGTTGATCACCTGATGGATCGCATCTTCCAGCAGCAGTTGTGCGGTATGCACCGAGGAGATGGCGCGACCGGTCTTCTCGAAGATCACCCCTTCCAGGCCCGGGTCGGTGTTCACGGCGCGGTCATTGCGGAAGTGATCGACCGCAGCCCGGGCCACGCCGAGCACGGTGGACATCGCCGCCAGGGTGCCGAACTCGTAGTAACCGGTGGCATAGGCCCGGGAATTGCGCGCTTCGGGGGATTGCTTGAGGGTTTCGACATCCAGCGAGAAAGACTTGTGGACGATCACGTTGGAGCACTGGAAGTGATGGCTGCCGGTGCCGCGCATGCCCAGGGTGTCCCAGGTCGGCAGGATGGTGCACTGGCTGGCGGGCACGAAGAACATCCGCACTTCCGGATTAGTGTTGTTTTCAGTGCCTTTGACGGTCGCGGTGCAGACCAGCCAGTCGGCGTGGGCCGAGCCGCTGGCGAACGCCCATTTGCCGCTCAGCAGGTACTCGTCGCCCATCGGCAGCGCTTCGCCACCGGAGTGGATGGCGCCGATCACGAAGCCGTCGCAGTGGTTGTAGATCGCTTCGGAAGTGGCTTCCGGCAGGTAGTCCGACAGGCGCCCCATCGCCACTTGCACTGCCAACTGCCAGGACAGCGAGGCGTCAAACCGGGCGAATTCCAGCAGCAGGGCCGAGGTGGTCTGGATATCGACCTGGGACCCGCCGAACGCCTTGGACACCGAGGTCCGGCCAAAACCTTCCTTGAAGAATCGGGACATCACATCCTTGTGCGTCGCATTGGTCTGCTCGCTGTAATCGCGGTGCTGAATAATCAGCGGATTCAGTGCACGCACCTTCTCGAGCCATTCATTGGATTCGGAGGGAAGGCTGTTCCATTGCATTAGATTTTTCATAACGGCTCCTAGCTATTATTTATTTACGATCAGCAGACGAAAAAACAGACAGAACTTTTTATTGTTGTTAAACCCCGATAAAAATGTACGTCTACAGTCGTACATTTTACAAGCACTATTATCAGACTTCTTTCATTTCCCAATAAAAGAGCAATCACTGTCCGACAATAACGCAAGGCGCAAAAGGCCAACGTAACTTGCGCACAAGTTACGTTGCTTGAAACTTTTGGATTACTTCACGCCGGCACGCCGGTCACTGACTTTCGACAGCGAGGCCCAGTCCTGATCGGCCTGACCATGGGCCATGCCGTCCAGAAGGTTGTCCTTCAACACGCTGGCAAACGGCAGCGGCACCTGCGCCGCTTCACCAGCTTCCAGCGCCAGGCGTACGTCCTTGAGACCCAGCGACAACTTGAAACCGGCCGGCTCGAATGTTTCATCGACCATCAGCTTGCCGTAGCCCTGATAGACCGGCACGGCAAACAGGGTCGAGGTGATCATCTCGATGAACGCCTCGCGACGGATGCCGTAGCCGCCGGCCAGGGTCGAGGCTTCGACCATGGATTCGATTGCCGAGGCGATCATCAGGTTGGCCGACAGTTTGGCAGCGCAGGCCACCTCGGCCGTGTCGCCCAGCGTCCAGGTCTTGCGCCCCAGCACATCGAACAACGGCTGTACCCGAGCCAGCGTTTCGGCGGGCCCGGAGGCGAGAATGTTCAGATTGCCGGCAGCCGCCACATCGACACGCCCCAGTACCGGTGCCGACACGTAACCGACGCCGCGTGCTTCATGCACGGCCGCCAGTTCCCTGGCCAGCGCCACGGACACCGTGGACATGTTGACGTGAACGCTGCCGGCCCGCAGACCGTCCAGCGCCTTGGCGTCGAAGAACACCGAGCGGATTGCCGTGTCATCGCCGAGCATCGAGATCAGCACCTCGGCCTGGGCCGCCAGCGCCGGTGTCTCGACAGCTTCGGCGCCGGCCGCGGCCAGTGCCTCCAGCGGTGCCGTCGAACGATTCCACACGCGGACCCGATGCCCGGCTTTCAGCAGGTTCAGCACCATCGGTGCGCCCATCGTGCCCAGACCGATAAATCCCAGTTCCATGTCGCGTTCCTCTCTCGATGAGGTGTTCAAAGCCGTTCAGACGATGATGCAGAATTGCGATTGTACGTGTACAGGCGTACATTTCAAGTGCCGCGACGATTCATTCTTCGCGGCGAGGGTTTCAAACACACCTTTACCCAAGGCAAGGAGGCTTTATGCAATTCGGGATCTACACCGTTGGCGACGTCACACAAGACCCTACCAACGCCCGTACCCCCAGCGAATCCGAGCGCATCCAGGCCACCCTGCAAATTGCGCAGAAAGCCGAAGACATCGGACTGGACGTGTTCGCCACCGGCGAGCACCACAATCCTCCGTTCATCACCTCCTCTCCCACCACGCTGCTGGCCTACATCGCAGCCAAGACCCAACGCATCATTCTCTCGACGTCCACCACCCTGATCAGCACCAACGATCCGGTGCGCCTTGCCGAAGAATATTCGCTGCTGCAAAACCTCTGCGGCGGCCGCATGGACCTGATGCTCGGCCGGGGCAACACCGCACCGGTCTATCCCTGGTTCGGCAAAAGCATCGCCGACGGCCTGCCACTGGCGATGGAGAACTATCGCCTGCTGCACCGGCTCTGGCGCGAAGAAGACCTCAACTGGAGCGGACGCTTTCGCACCCCGCTGAAAAACTTCACCTCGATCCCCAGGCCCCTCGATGACCTGCCGCCCTTCGTCTGGCACGGCTCGATCCGCACCCCGGAAATCGCCGAGCAGGCCGCTTATTACGGCGACGGTTTTTTTGCCAGCCACATCCTCTGGCCCCGTGAGCATTTCATGGCGCTGGTCGAGTTCTACCGCGCGCGGTTTGCCCATTACGGTCACGGCACGCCGGAGCAGGCGATCGTCGGTCTCGGCGGGCATATTTTCATGCGCCGCAACTCGCAGGATGCACGCCGGGAATTCCGTCCCTACTTCGACAACGCCCCGGTGTATGGCCACGGCCCGTCCCTCGAAGAGTTCATGGAAATGACCCCACTGGCCGTCGGCAGCCCTCAGGAAATCATCGACAAGACCCTGACCTTCCGCGAGTACTTCGGCGACTACCAGCGCCAGCTGTTCCTGTTCGACCATGGCGGCATTCCGCTGAAAACCGTGCTGGAACAACTCGACATGTTCGGCAAGGAAGTGTTGCCGGTGCTGCGTGAAGAAACCCGCAAACGCCGTTCGCCGCTGGCGGCCGAAGCGCCGACGCACGCCAATCGCCTGGCCCGTTTGCAAACTCCGTCGGCCGATCCACGCGCCACGGTCAAAGCTGCCCAACTCGACAGCGTGACCGGCCACTGAACCTGTGGGAGCGAGCCTGCTCGCGATTGCTGACTTACATTCAACACTTTCAGTGAATGTTAAGCCCTCATCGCGAGCAGGCTCGCTCCCACATTTGATCAGGCAGCGCCTTTCAACGGGCGCTGCGCATCCATCGCCACCACCACATCATCATTGATCAAACGCGCCAGATACTGACCGTAACCGGTCTTGCTCATGCTGCCCGCATGCACCAGCAACTGCGCGTCGTCGATCCAGCCCTTGTGGTAGGCGATCTCTTCGAGGCAGGCGATTTTCAGGCCCTGGCGTTTCTCGATGGCCTGGACGAAATTGCCGGCCTCCATCAACGCATCGTGGGTGCCGGTATCCAGCCACGCCATGCCACGCCCCATCACCGACACGTTCAATTTGCCACGTTGCAGATAGACGTTGTTGACGTCAGTGATCTCCAGCTCGCCGCGCGGCGACGGCTTGATGTCGGCGGCAATCTGCAGCACTTCGTTGTCGTAGAAATACAGGCCGGTGACGGCGTAGTTGGACTTTGGATCGCTCGGTTTTTCGCAGATGCTCAGGGCCTTGCCGGTAGCATCGAATTCCACCACGCCAAAGCGCTCGGGATCGGCCACGTAGTAACCGAACACCGTCGCGCCGTCATCACGCGCCGCCGCTTGCAGCAGGGTTTCACCGAAACCGGCGCCGTAGAAAATGTTGTCGCCGAGCACCAGGCAGACGTTGTCTTCACCGACGAACTCACGACCGATGATGAACGCCTGGGCGAGGCCGTCCGGGCTTGGTTGCACCGCGTAGCTCAGGCTCAGGCCCAACTGGCTGCCGTCGCCGAGCATGCGCTGAAAGCCCGGCAGATCTTCCGGGGTGGAGATGATCAGGATCTCGCGGATTTCCGCCAGCATCAGCACCGACAGCGGGTAGTAGATCATCGGTTTGTCATACACCGGCAGCGACTGTTTCGAGACGCCCAAAGTGATCGGGTGCAGACGAGAACCGGCGCCGCCCGCCAGCAGAATTCCTTTGTACTTGGCCATGCTTTTTTCCTTTCAAGCAGTGAGATTTGAATGACTGAATGTTCAGGCCACGAGGGCTTCGTCGCGTTGCTCGCCGAGGCGCTCCAGCGCGTAGGCGCCGGACATCACCCGCATCCACCAGGCACGGTTATCCAGATACCAGTCGACAGTTTTCTGCATGCCGCTTTCGAAGGTTTCCTGCGGCGTCCAACCCAGCGTCGCGTGAATTTTTCCGGCATCGACGGCATAGCGTTTGTCGTGGCCCGGACGATCCTTGACGAAGGTGATCAGGTCGCGGAAGTGCGCAACGCCCGGCGGCTTCTCCGCACCGCGTGCCTCAAGCAGGTCGCACAGGGTCTGCACGACTTCGAGGTTGGTCTTCTCGTTGTGGCCGCCGATGTTGTAGGTCTGCCCGACCTCACCGCGAGTGACCACCGCATACAGGGCGCGGGCGTGATCCTCGACGAACAGCCAGTCGCGAATCTGCGCGCCATCGCCGTACACCGGCAACGGCTTGCCTTGCAGCGCATTGAGAATGACGTGAGGAATCAGTTTTTCCGGGAAGTGATACGGCCCGTAATTGTTCGAGCAGTTGCTCATCACCACCGGCAAGCCAAAGGTGCGATGCCAGGCGCGAACCAGATGATCGGAACCGGCCTTGGTCGCCGAGTACGGCGAGCTTGGCGCATACGGCGTGCGCTCGGTGAACGCCGGATCTTCGGGTTCCAGGTCGCCATACACCTCATCGGTGGAAATGTGATGGAAACGGAACACCGCCTGACGCGCCGCGTCCAGTCGGTTCCAGTAACCTCGCGCCGCTTCGAGCATCGTGTAGGTGCCAACGATGTTGGTTTCGATGAAGGCTTGCGGGCCATCTATCGAGCGGTCCACGTGGGACTCGGCGGCCAGATGCATCACCGCATCCGGTTGCAGCCGTGCGAACAGTTCGTCCAGCGCCGGCTTGTCGCAGATGTCGACCTGGCAGAAACGGTAACGCGGCGAATCGGACACCTCAGCCAGAGATTCGAGATTGCCGGCGTAGGTCAGTTTGTCGACGTTGATCACTTCACATTCGGTCTCTTCGATCAGAAACCGCACCACGGCCGAGCCAATGAAGCCCGCGCCCCCTGTCACTAAAATTTTCATCAGCGCCTCCCCTGGCAAAATGATGATTGAACGTCCTTCGATGCTGTGTGCGGATCAGTTCAACAACGCGACCCAGTATTGCGACAGCCCTTGCTCGAGAATCAGCAGCGTCTGGATGCAGACGAAGCTTTCGTCGGTGGTCGCCGAGGTCGCGTTGAGCGGGCCGAATCCACCGTCCTGCTTCTGATGGGCAGCGATCCAGTCTTTCGATTCCTGCAGATACGTCGGCTGCGCGTCGAGCAAATACATTGCTGCGATGGCCATGTAAGTACCCACCAGGCTGACCGCTTTGCCCGGCCGGTAATGGAACGAGCCGTTGGACAGTTGCAGGCTCTGAAGCCAGGCGACGGTCTGTTCCGCATCAACGATGCGTCGGTTGAGAATGAACAGCGTCGACACCACGCGGTACACCGAAAACGCGTCCGGCGGATAACCCGGCTTGTTTGCGAACCCGCCATCGACCGAGCGGCAGCGCAAGGCAAACGCCATCACGCCCTGCTCGTCCGGCGCCTTGGCTTCAAGGGCGTGCAGCGACAGCACCGCCAGGTTGGTGTGCCAAATATCGGAGCCGAAACCCGGCACATCGCCGAACCCGCCATCGGGGTTTTGGCACGCTTGCAGGTAACGCACGCAACCGCCGATATCGTTCGGCAACGCGCCCAGCACTCGCAGCGACAACACCGCGCAGTAGGTCGCGAACACATCGCTCAGATGCCCCGGCTGCTCGGCGAATCCGCCGTCGGTGTTTTGCGAGGCCCTGATGCAATCGATCAGGCTGGCCTTGTTTTCGATTTGCAGGCCCAGGGCGTGCAAGTCCGAAATCACATGCAGCCCGGAAAAAACCTGCCAGGTCTTGTCGGCACGGAAACCCAGCGGCGCGGTTTCGGCGGTCAGCCCGTAGGGCGTTTCATTCGACGCCCGGGCCTTGGCCAGCCACGCCAGATAACGCTGCAGATCGACCTTGATGGTCGGCACGCCATTCGGGTGAATGCGCTGCACATCACCACCGCCATCGATCACTTGCAGCTCACGGTTTACCAGCACCGCATCGTCATGATGAGTGACGGCAGCGGCCGGCGCGATGGACTGCAAGGCGTGGGCGGCGGCGAGCTGGGTTTTCAGGCTTTTCAGGTGCAGCGGCAGGTACGTCAGGTTGCCGATGCTGAAGATCCCCGGCTGACGCGGCGGCGCCCAGAACTGCCGAATGAACGGTACGGTCGGGTCATCCGGGGTCGACCAGAAGTAGCCCTTGCCCATGAACAGACCGCCATTGCGGGCGTCATGGAACTCCAGCAACGCTGCCGTCACCGAAGCCCGATCCGCTTCGCTCGCGCCGGACGGCAAGGCCTGAATCGCCTGCAACAGCAACGCCACGTCGTAGGCAGTCTTGATCGGGAATGGCGACTCGTGATTTTTGTACGAGGTGTGCCAGTCGCAACGCACTTTGCCGTTGATCCCGACCCGATCCCAATACCCGCCGTACGCCGGATCGCGGAACAGCGCCAGGGTTTGCAGCAGGAACGAACGGGCCAGATTCGACAACGCATTGTCGTCGCGCGCATCGGCCAGTCGCGCCAGCACCAGGCTGACCTGAGCACGCACGCCGCAACGGGTCAGCGCCACATCGACACAGGATTGGCTGTCGCTGCCGGCCACCCGGCCGATCAGGTTTTCTGCATGAATCTGCAAGTGCCCGACCAAGCCGAGGCCCAACGGCTGATTGTCGATACGCGCCAGCAAGGCCGTGGCGCTGATGTCGAGATCGATCGAGGTCGCCAGCTCCAGCGGCGTCGACCAGTCGCTGCTGTACAGACCAGCGATGGTGGAGCGGGCGTAGAGCGCTTCGACCTTTTCCAGCAGGCCGTGGATCGCGGCATTGTTCGCCGCGTCCTGCGGCACCCGGCGCTGATAGGCAATCAATGCCGCCAGTGCGTCCAGTTGCAATGCCAGCGTGCGGCAGCGCCCGGAGCCGTGCGGCGTCCAGTAACGGTCGGCCAGTTCGTGAAAACCGCCATTCGACGCATCATGCAAACGCATCAGCCCGTCATGGGCAAAACGCAGTTCGACATCGTCGCCGTGCTCGGCCTGATAAAGCGTCGCGGCGACCTGATCCTGCAACTGCTTGTCGCTGGAAATCGCCACCTCGCCACTGGCATCGGTCACGGCGAAAAAGCCGCCGTGGTCGATGTCCTTGAGGCCTTGATCAAATAGAAACTGCGGATGCAGTGACATGGTGAATCCCTCTTCCTTGAGGTTAAGCGGCTTTGTTTTCGGCCAGCGACACAACGCTGCCCTGGCACAACTCGATGATGCGCGTCGCGGCGCGGGCGGCACCTTCGCCATCCGGCGCAGCCACTTGCTGATGCGGTGCGTAATAGGTCGAAGCGCCGGTGTCTTTTTCCAGTTCGCCCTGGATCAGTTCGACGATACGATCACGGTCGTATCCGATATGCGTC
This sequence comes from Pseudomonas pharyngis, assembly GCF_021602345.1. GTDB lineage: Bacteria > Pseudomonadota > Gammaproteobacteria > Pseudomonadales > Pseudomonadaceae > Aquipseudomonas > Aquipseudomonas pharyngis. The sequence goes on along the minus strand of NZ_BQID01000026.1, from coordinate 18,478 downwards.
GGGAAGCCCAGCAACTCCAGACGACGCAGAGCTTCCAGTTCGTGGTATTCGGACTTGGACGACAACAGGAACAGGGTCGGAATATTCATCGCGGCGATTTCAGTCACGGTGATCCAGCCCGGCGCCGAAATCAGCAGGCTGGCTTCGCGCAGCAGGCCCATCCAGTCCGGGTAGTACGGCACGCAGACGACGCCGTCCTGAGCCTGGATATCCTGACGGCCCAGCAACACCAGTTTCAGTTCCGGATTGCGCTCGCGCAGGATCTTGAAGCTGTCGAGGTAGGCGGCGAGCAGCGCGTCCTTGTTCTGGGCAAACATCGTGGTGCCGCTGATCGAAGCCACAATGAACGGCGAGTCGCCGAGGTTCAGTTGCTCGCGCACGTTCAAACCAGTCTGCACATTGATGTCGCGGATCATCGGGCCGACGAAATGCGCTTTGCCGCTGACCAGCGCTTCGGCCACCGGTGTGCCCAGATCGAGAGAGGCCACATACGGTTTGTCGGTCAGCACCAGTTGGCTCTGATTGATCATCCAGTTGAACTGGCTGTGCAGCGCGGTGCGGGCCCGGGCCATTTCCAGCGCGTTGACTTCGAAACCGCCGTCGGCCAGATCATGGTCTTCGAGCTGGCAAAGGGTGAAGTCGTAGCGCTCGGTGACGAACACCAGCGGCGTACCGCTGAAAATCGCGGCCAGGCAGGCGGCCATGTTGTAGTCCGACACCAGGGCGGTCGGTTTGTATTCGGCGATCAAGGCCAGGTAAGACAAAATCCGCTCGCCGGACAAGAAGGTGTTGGCGATATAACCGCCAATGTAATTATTCCAGTCGAGTTCTTTCGACAAGTTGCTCTTTTTCGAGTAATCGACCAAACGGCCGGCAATATCCACAACTTCAACGCCGGACTTTTCGAACATCGGCGTGAAGGTCGGCTGCAAGGAAGCCAATGCCACGGTCAATGGCATGTCCGGGCGCTGCTTTTTAATCGCCTGAGCGATGGACAGCGCGCGCATGTTGTGACCGGAACCGGTTGGATTGGGGGCAAATAAAATCATTCTTGAATCTCCATTAGTTGAACAACGCCATGAACCACAGTGTTTTCCAATACATCCCTTATAACCACCGAGTACGGCTTGATAACGGCACCGTCACCAATATTCAGTGGACCTACCAAGATGGCGCCCTCGCCAATAACGCAACGACTTCCAATGCGCACCGGTGCCTCCTCCCAAGGCAGTGAGCGGAACGAATGATCATGAGTGGACGCGACAATCGTGACGCCTTCGGCCAGCTCGCTGAAGGCACCGATGGTCACTCCGCCGGCCGCTTCGATCACCACGCCCGGCGCCAGTCGAGCGCCAGTGCCCAGTTCAATGCCGCCCAGTTGTGACATGCCGCCCTGACGGTTGCTGCGCCCGATCAGGATGCAGTCCCGGGCGATCTCCACCGACGCCCCTCCGCGCAATTCGGCATCGATCAAGGCGTCGTCGCTGATGTCCCAGGTCAGGGTGTCGGGGTTCAGCGACTTGAGCCGCGCGACCGACTGCGTGGACCGATCGAGCATCGACGGCAAGCCCTGGCGCGCCCGGTCCCGGACTTTGGCCAGCACCGGTTCCGGGCTCGGCCGGCCGTCCTCGACCACAGTGCGCTGGGCAATGACCCGCGCCGGGCGACCGACGACGATTGCGTCCGGCGGCACATCCGCGGTCACCAATGCGCCAGCCGCCACCACGGCCCCGGCACCGATGGAAACACCGGCAGTCACGGTGGCCTTGGCGCCCACCCAGACATTTTCGGCAATCCGAACCGGCGACTGCGCCGTCCCCAAGCACTGGGCACCAGTGGCGAACATGCTGGACTTGCCGACCGACGCGTGCTGCAAATCGCATCTGAAACCGATGAAGCAATCATCGCCGATCTGCACGTTTGTCAGGCGACTGCCGGCACGCACCCAGACGTGCCGGCCAAGCTCACTTGAACCATCAACAGTCGTCGAAACTTCAATTACGTTTATGTCGTCCACAATAAAGCCTCATTCCATTGATGCCGGGCACATAAAATTCCGATAGGCGTGCGTATCCCGCAGATATAAATCCGCCAGTGCACAAATAATTAATTAACTGTTCATTTAAGGCTTCAACTCAAAGCACGCGAGACATTGCGTCCGCGCCACTTATTAACTGTCCGGTTCATTCAACTGTCATTATTCATTAACAACAGATAGAAGTTCACACTTGAGCCAAAGGCCAAGTCAGTTGTCGAGATGAGAAAAAGCCGATTCAAGACTGTCCGTGACTCAGATAAAGCTCCGTTTTGAGGAATAGTTCTTTAGTACGAATGTTATAGTACAGACGATTTTGTTTTGCAATAGGTGTCAGAATGGTTATCTCGTTTTAGTCTAAAAATTGATTGAACTTTTATGGTGCACGCTTGTACTAAAACCGTCTGATATGCACAGCGATGGTGCGCATTCGCGAGTCACGCAGACTTGCCCCAGCGCTTACAGGCATCTGGAGGTCGACCCCAGACATTCCGACAGTACCCGCGAAAGCTACGGTGACGGCTCTAACTCCCTTTGGCCTGGAGCCGTCATGCCCGCACCTATCACCGTTCTGCGCGACACCCATCCCCTGCCCGTACTCGACGCCTGCAAATGGGAAAAGCTCGAGGGCGACCCGCACACCGTCAACCTCAACGCCTACACCAGCGAAGACGGCAGCAAGATCATGGGCACCTGGATCTGCACGCCGGGCAAGTGGCGGGTGGACTACGTGAAGTGGGAGTACTGCCATTTCCAGGAAGGCTACTGCGTGATTACCCCGGACGGCATGGAGCCGATCCACCTGCGCGCCGGCGACATCTTCGTGGTCGAGCCCGGCATGAAAGGCACCTGGGAAGTGGTCGAGACCGTGCGCAAATATTTCGTGTTCGCCTGATACAAAAAAGCCGGGAAACCACCCGACGTGATTTCCCGGCAACACCTACTGCATTGGATGTGCAGACCTGTGGCGAGCACAGGCCTGACGACGATTACTGCGGCTTGCGATAGCTGTTGATGATCGCCGAGAAGTCCTTGCCCCCTTCCCCGCGCTGACTCATCGCCTGATACAACTGCTGCGCCACCGCGCCCAGCACCACTGGCTGATGGGCCTGACGCGCCGCTTCGGTAGCCAGCCCCAGATCCTTGAGCATCAGCTCGGCGCCGAAGCCACCCGTGTAGCCGCGTGAGGCCGGCGCCGTTTCGACGATGCCTGGCCATGGGTTGTACATTTCCGAACTCCAGCAACGACCGGTAGAGCTGTTGATGATCCCGGCGAGCACCGTGGTGTCGATCCCCAGCGCATCACCCAGCGCCATCGCCTCGCTGACGCCAACCATCGAAATGGCGAGCAACAGGTTGTTGCAGATCTTGGCGATCTGGCCGGTGCCGACCTCACCGCAATGCACGATGTTGCGGCCCATCTGCGCCAGCACCGGTTGCAGAGTGGCGAACAGTTCCGGGGTGGCGCCGACCATGAAGGTCAGCGTCCCGGCCGTGGCGCCGCCTGTGCCGCCGGACACCGGCGCATCGGCCATGGCCACGCCTTGTTTGGCAGCCGCCGCCGCCACATCGCGCGCCGTCTGCGGATCGATGGTGCTGCAATCCACTGCCGGCACGCCTTTGCCGATCCCGGCCAGCACGCCGTCTTCACCGAGCCAGACGCTGCGTACATGCACCGCAGCCGGCAACATGGTGATCACCAGTTCAGCATCTTCAGCAGCTTCGCGAGCCGAAGCGCGGATGGTGCCGCCCAGTTGCTCAAGTTCCGCCAGCACGGTCTTGTTCAGGTCCACCAGGTTCAGCGAATGCCCGGCCTTGATCAGGTTGCGCGCCATCGGCGCGCCCATGTTGCCCAGCCCGATAAATGCGATTTTCATGGCCGTTCCTCAGCGCAGGTTGATGGTGGTGTTCACGCCGTCGTTGACGCTGTCGTCGTCGAACCAGCGCGCCGTGACCGTTTTGGTCTGGGTGTAGAACTGCACCACTTGCTTGCCGTACGGGCCGAGGTCGCCGAGTTTCGAACCGCGCGAACCGGTAAAGCTGAAGAACGGAACCGGTACCGGAATCGGGATGTTGATGCCGACCTGGCCGACGTCGATTTCAGTCTGGAACTTACGCGCCGCCGCACCGCTCTGGGTGAACAGGCCCGTGCCGTTGCCGAACGGGTTGGCGTTGACCAGCGCGATGGCCTGATCAAGGGTGTCGACTTCCAGCACCACCAGCACCGGGCCGAAGATTTCCTGGGTGTAGATCTGCATGTCAGTGGTGACCCCGGAGAACAGGGTCGGGCCGACGAAGTTGCCTTTCTCGTAGCCCGGCACGCTGATATCGCGTCCGTCCAGCTCGAGTTTCGCGCCTTCCTTGATGCCGCTTTCGATCAGATCGAGAATTCGCGCCTTGGCCTTTTTCGAAATCACCGGGCCCACGTCGGTGCCCGGCTCGTTGCCGGCGTTGACCTTGAGTTTCTGCGCCAGCGCTTTCAGATCCGGCAGCCACTGTTTGGCCGCGCCCACCAGCACCACCACCGAAGTGGCCATGCAACGTTGACCCGCCGCACCGAAACCGGCGCCGACCAAGGCATTGAGCGCTTGCTCGCGATTGGCATCCGGCAGCACCACCGCGTGGTTCTTCGCGCCCATCATCGATTGCACGCGCTTGCCGTGCTTACCGGCCAGGTCATAAACGTGAGTGCCGACGGCGGTCGAACCGACGAACGAAACCGCCTTGATGTCCTTGTGGGTGCACAGGCCATCGACCACGTCCTTGCCACCATGAACGACGTTAAGCACGCCTGCCGGAATGCCGGCTTCAATCGCCAGCTCCACCAGCAACATGGTCGACAGCGGATCCTGTTCAGATGGTTTGAGGACGAAGGTGTTGCCGCAGGCAATGGCCATCGGGAACATCCACAGCGGAATCATTGCCGGGAAGTTGAACGGGGTAATGCCGGCGCAGACGCCGATCGGTTGGCGCAGGGTGTAGGTGTCGACGCCGCCGGCGACGTTCTCGGCGAACTCGCCCATTTGCAGGCTGCCGATGGAGCAGGCGTGCTCGACCACCTCCAGGCCACGGAAAATGTCGCCTTCGGCATCGGCAATGGTCTTGCCCTGCTCGGCGCTCAGCACCACGGCGATGCGTTTGGAATGTTCGCGGATCAACGCCTGCAGCTTGAGCATGATGCGCATGCGCGCCCCAATCGGGGTCAGCTTCCAGGTCTGGAAGGCGCGCTGGGCGGCGCTGACAGCAGCGTCGACTTCAGCGGCGGTGGCGAACGGGACTTTGGCCAGCACTTGCTGGGTCGCCGGGTTGACGATGTCGTGCCACTCGGTGGTCTGCGACTCGACCCACTCGCCGTCGATCAGCAGCTTGACCTTCTGGATCGTGGTTTCGTTGGGCGTAAGCGATGCGTTCATGCTGGTCTCCAGAACTTGTTTTTATCTTAGGAGCCAAGGCGAAAGGTTCGCCTTGAGATGAGGCGTGTGTCACGAATTGGTTGTCGGACTGTTTTTGGAGTATAGATGTGCAAACTTCTAATAAGAACGCACATATAAGCCCGTCCATCATGCAAAAAAACATCACCTCTCTAGGCTCGCTGAATTGGGATGACCTCAAGTTTTTCCTTGAAGTCGCCCGTACCCGCAAGGCCAGCACGGCGGCTAAACGCCTGGCGGTGGACTACACCACCGTGTCGCGGCGGATCAGTTCGCTGGAAGCGGCGCTCGGTACCTTGCTGTTCGAAAAGTCCCGCACCAGCGGTTTCGTGCTGACTGCCGAAGGCCAGCGCCTGCTGAGTTATGCCGAGTCGATCGAAAGCACGCTGCACATGGCCTGCGAGCAAGTTTCGGGCTCCGGCGTCGCACTGTCCGGGCACGTGCGGATGGGTTGCACCGAAGGTTTCGGCAGCTTCTTCATCACCCCGCAACTGAGCCACTTCGTCGACGCCTACCCGGCGATCTCGGTGGACATCCTGCCGCTGCCACACTTCATCAGCCTGTCCAAACGCGAGGCCGACATCGTCATCGCCCTCGAGCGCCCGGAACACGGGCCGTACGTGTGCTGCAAACTCTGCGACTACCGCTTGCAGCTGTACGCGACCCAGGAATATCTCGACAAACACCCGCCGATCCGCCGCCCCGCCGACCTGGGCAAGCATCAATTCATCAGTTACGTGGATGACCTGGCGTTCAGCTCGGAGCTGCTGTATCTGGCGAACGTGTTGCCCGGTGCCAGCGCCAATTTACGCAGCACCAGCGTGATTGCGCAGTTCGTGGCGGCGCAGCAGGGGCGCTCATTGGCGATTCTGCCGTGCTTTCTCGCGGCTCAGGATCCGCGCCTGTTGCCGGTGCTGCCGGAGGAAATCGATATCACCCGGCAGTTCTGGATGTACTGCCGGGAAGATCTGCGCAAGCTCAAGCGGATCACCCTGTTGTGGGATTACATCCGTGAGGTGACCGAGCGCAATCAGGCGCTGTTGATGGGTGAAACTCGAGAGATGCAGTTCGCCGACTAATCGGCGCTGACCACGATCGACACCCGGCGGTTTTCGGTGCGGCCGGCGGCGGTATCGTTGGAGGCGACCGGTTCGCGGCTGCCGAGGCCTTGCAACTGGATGTTCTCTTCTTTCATGCCGACCGAGGTCAGCACTTTGCCGACGCTTTTCGCGCGACGCAGTGACAGCTGCTGGTTATAGGTTTCCTTGCCCGAAGCGTCGGTGTGGCCATCCACTCGTACCCGTTCGATGCCGACACCCAGCAAGGCTTTACCGATACGCTCGACGATTTCGGTACTTTGCTGATTCAGGCTTTCGACATCGCTGCCAAACAATACTTTGCCCGACAGGCCAAACTCCCAGCCGTCATCGGTCAGCTCGAAGCCTTGCTGCTTGAGAACCGCGACCTGGGCCGGCGTCAGGCCTTTTTGCGGGGCGGTCTGGCAACCGGTCAGGGCCAGCATGGCCGTCAGCAACAGAGTGGAAAACAGGCGAAAGGAAAGTGAGGACACGGGCATCAGCTCCTGGTTTGAACGGAATCGACCGGGTACTCCGTCCCGGCCGTGAATTGGGCGCCGCGCGACAAACGCTTGGCTTGATACATCGCGGCATCGGCCGCATCAAGCAAGGTGCCAGGCGTGACGCCATGATCGGGGTAAACCGCGATGCCGATACTGAGCGACGTCACGACACTGCTGTCGCCCGGCAGCGCAATCGGGGTGTCCATGCTGGCGAGGATCTTGTCGGCAATGCGTTCGGCGTCTTCGGTCTTGTGCAACGGCGTGAGCAGAACGGCGAACTCGTCACCGCCCAGACGCGCCACCAGATCCTCTTCACGCAACTGCGCCCGCACCCGATTCGCCACCGCCACCAGCACGGCATCGCCAGCGGCATGACCGAAGTTGTCGTTGATGTCCTTGAAACGGTCGCTGTCGAGAAACAGCACCGCCACTTGCTCATTCAACTTGTGGGCATTGCGCAGAGCACGGATCAGGCGGCCTTCGAAAAAGGCCCGGTTCGGCAACCCGGTGAGGCTGTCATGGCTGGCCTGATGGGCGAGGGTTTCGTTCTCGCTCTGCAAGTGGGTTTGCCAGGATTCGAGTTCATCGAGCAGGGCATTGAAGTCGGCGCCGAGGTTGTCCAGTTCGGCAATTTTTGCCCGTGGCACCCGTCGATCCAGTGCCCGCTCGCTGCGGGCCGCATGCGCCACCGCCGCCAGGCTGTGCAACGGGCCGATGATCCTGCGCAACTGACGCTGCGCCAGGTACAGCGCGACCCAGGCGCTGATCGCCGTGCAGAGAATGATCCCCGCCAGACCGCTCAACAGAAAACGCATCAGGCTGCCACCGTGGCCGATCAGCAAGATCCGCCCGATCTCGCGATCCTGATGCTGGATCGGCAGGTTGATGGGTTTTTCCAGAATGACTCGCGCGACCTGCATCTCCAGCTCGGAAATCAGGCCGTTCTCCGGACGCTGCCAGCGTGCGAGCAATTGGCCCTGAGTGTCCAGCACCTGGGCATCGGCCACTTCTTCGGTCGAGGCGATCAACGCCAGCGCTTCGGTCGCGGCGGCCTTGTCGTTGAACACCACGGCGGCTTCCACGGTGTAACTGATCGAGCGGGCGATCAAGTGCAGGTTGTGATCGGCATAGACCCGCAGCGCCAGCACCCCGAGCAGCGTCAGCGACACACTGGCCATTGCCACGGCGACCAGCGCCACAATCAGGTTGCCACGGCCGATGACCGAGCCGAGGGTCGGGCGCCCTGTGGATTTGTCGCGTCTCATGGCACCGCCGGTTTGCGGCGCGACAACTGCAGCACGCTGGGGTGAATGCGCACACCGCTGCGAGCGACGGAGTCGAGATTGACCTCGAACGACACTTGTTCATCACCGACCCGCAGGCAGAACAGACTGCCGACCGTGCATTGATCGCCGCCTTCGCTGATGCTCAGCACCGGATGGCCGATCAGGGACGCGAACAGCCGGCTGCGTTCGTCTGTGGTGAGTTTGCCGATATAGACCGCGTCGCACTCGCTGACGATGGCCGGATTGTCGGCCAACAGCCGGCGCACGATGACCGGACGACCCGTGGCCTGGGTCGTGCCCTTGACCAGGTCATCGGTGTATTCGGTCGGGCCGACGATGCACAGGCGCAACTGCGCCGGCTCTACCGGCCAGCGCGCATAACTGAGGATACCGAGGACAACCTGAGTGACGGATTTGGCCCGCTGTTCGGCCATCCCCGCAGGGGCTGGAGTCTGGGCAGCGGCCACACCCGTGAGCAAACAGAGTGCAACGGCAAGCAATGCCGGCTTGCAGACAACTACGCGCTCTGTCGCCCAGACAGCCACCTTCATGCAGGGATTCTCTTGGATCGTTACGAAATGATGCCGCAACGATAGCACAGCGCTGGAACACCAGCGATACAGCGACCTCTGACCGGTCGGTCAATAATCGTCAGTCATCCAGGCACCTTCATCCTCAAGGCGCCCTTCCTTCTTCCAGTTCCAGCATCAGTCCGCTCAAGCGCTTCACCTTGCGTTGTACTGCCTCTTCAAATACGCCATTGCGGGGTTCGATCAAGGTGAACCAGTCCTTGGCCCGAGTAATTCCGGTGTATATCAGTTCCTTGGTCAACACGGGGTTCAGGGCGTCCGGCAGGATCAGCGCGGTATGGGCAAACTCCGAGCCCTGTGACTTGTGCACGGTCATGGCGTACACGGTCTCGACATCATTGAGCCGGCTCGGCAACACGAAACGCACCCCACCGCGCCCGTCGTTACGCGGGAACGCCACTCGCAACACCGACTTACCGGCATCCGGGCCATCGCGCTCGGGGAGTTTCAGGGCGATACCGATGTCACCGTTCATCAGCCCGAGGCCATAGTCGTTTCGAGTCATCAACACCGGCCGGCCTTCGTACCATTGCTGGTCGCTCTCGATCAGCCGCGCCTTGAGCAATGCATCGGTGATGCGCTGATTAAGCCCCTCAACACCCCACGGCCCTTTGCGCACTGCGCACAACAACTGGAAGGTATCGAAGGCCCGCAGGACGTCACGCGCCCAATCGACCCAACCCGGGTTCTCGAGCGGCGTTCCGCTCACCGGACGTCGATCGCGCAAAATGCTCAGATAGTGTCGATAACCGTGGGGGCCTTCGCCGTGTCCATCGAGCACCAGGTGCTCAAGTTTCCGGTCGTGCTCGTTCTGAAGTGGCAACGAAAACACATCGCCATGGGTTTTGGCATCCAGCAACTGGCGAGCCTCGTCCGAGAGTTGCTTATTCACCCGTCGCGCCAGTTGACCGATGCCGCTGCCCTCGCCGAAACGCCGTGAGTGACGCAACATCACCACTTGCTGGGCCAGCGGGTGCGAGCTGTCACTGCCTTCTTGCAAACCGCTGTCTTGCAGGGATTCGCCGCTCACCGCTTCCAGCCACTGGCGAGTCTGCGGACTGTACCAACCCGCTTCGGCATCACGGCACAAATCGCCCAGCACCGCGCCAGCCTCCACCGAGGCCAGTTGATCCTTGTCGCCCAGCAACACCAGTCGAGCATGAGGCGGCAAGGCATCAAGCAGATTGGCCATCATTTCCAGGTCGATCATGGATGCTTCATCGACCACCAGTACATCCAGTGGCAGGCGGTTACCGGCATGGTGGCGAAAGTGCCGCGTGCCGGGACGGCTGCCAAGCAGGCGGTGTACCGTGGTCACCTCGGTCGGGATTTTTTCCCGGACACTGTCAGCGACCTTCAGCGACTGCACCTGCTGACTGATGGACTCGGTCAGCCGCGCCGCCGCTTTACCGGTAGGCGCCGCGAGCCGAATGCGCAGTGGCTGATGAGCCTCGACCGCAGGTGCCTGGAGCAACGCCAGCAAACGGACCACCGTCGTCGTCTTGCCGGTGCCCGGGCCGCCCGTGATGATGCTGAAGGCACTCCGAGTAGCCAGGGCGCAGGCGAGTTTCTGCCAGTCGATGACATCCGCACGCTGGGCCGGATCGAACAGTGCGTCCAACCGCCGAGCAAGATCGGGTGGTGTCGCTTCCTGCTCCGCGAGTCGCTGACGCAGTGCGCTGTCGATACGCCGCTCGTAGGCCCAATAGCGCCGCAAGTACAAGCGTTTGCCGGACAACACCAGCGGGCGCTCCTGAGCCGACGCACCTTCGTCGGCGGCCAGTGCCAACAGCGAACTGCCGGCCAGTACATTGCACCAGTGCGCCCCGTCGAGTGTTTCAAGCAGCTGCGATGGCAGCAGCAATGCACCGGGTTGCATGTCCCCTTCCGGAGGCAAAGACAGGGCGAAATCCGGCGCCTTGAGGGTTTCAAACAGATCCAGGCACACATGTCCATGGCCGAGCTGGTGACTGGTCAATGCGGCGGCGAGCAACACCAGCGGATCGACATCGGGTGCCAATTCATGAAGAAAAGCCACGAATGCCTTGTCCAGTGCCCGCAGCCATCCGCGCTCGACCCAGCGGGTGAGCAATAGCAGCAGATCATCGGCACAGGTGAGAGGTGTCAGCTGCGCGAGGCTGTCGGCGGTCAGCGGCGTGGGCAGCAGGTCGGCGAACGTCCGATTCATAGCAATTCTCCCTGCACCCACGCGGGCTCGGCCCTGGGTTGCGGTTTACCCTGGAACATGATGTCCAGACGCTCGATCAGCTCCCGTGGTGGGCGTGCGAAGTAAACGCCACCACCAGGCGCCCGAGTTCCACGCAGAAACAGATACAACGCGCCGCCGATATGCCGGTCGTAGTCGTAATCGGCGAGCCGCGCCTTGAGCTGACGATGCAGTGCCAACAGGTACAGCACGTATTGCAGGTCGTAACGGTTGTCGAGGATCGACTGCTCCATGGCCCGTTCGGTGTACGCGGCGTCATCGACGCCCAGCCAGTTGGATTTGTAATCGGCCACGTAGTACCGACCCTCGTGCTCGAACGTCAGGTCGATAAAGCCTTTGAACATACCATTGAGCTGCACCGCTTCGGCGCCGACCCGGGCCACACCGTTGTGAGTGAATTGACGCACCTGTTCGTCGAGCTTGAGCACGTCGACCTTGTGGCTGGCGAACCAGAACTCCATCTCGACCCGATATTGCTTCAATTGCTCAAGCACCACTGGCGGTTGGTCGAGGCCCGCAGGCAGTGGCAGTTTGAGCAAGTGTTGCAACCAGTCGCCGAGGGTGGTGATCCAGCCCTCCCAGCCCCGTCGATTGCAACGCCGGGCGATCGCATCATCGAGCGACTCGCGGGTGACCGCGAAGCCCTCCTCACCCGCCCACTCGAGCAAACCGTGAAGAAACGTTCCCGGATTCGGTCCACGAGGGAAACGGTGAATATCAGCTCCGCCGGCGATGATCTCGCGCGGTGCTTCAGGATCGAGGCGTTCGTCGTCGAACAGCTTTTGCGCTTGCGGACTGTCGGGGGCTTCGTCGTTGCCAACGCTCAGCACGTCACTGATGCGCAAGGCACTGTACGAAGCGATCCACCAGTTCTCGCTGGCCCTGCGGCTCGGTAAAAGGGTGGCACGCAGAGTGGCTTCGTTACGCGGAGGCTGGTAAACCTCGCTGGTGGCTTGTGGCATTTCAACAACGCTCAGCGCCGAACAATCCTGTTGCAGATCGTCCAGCCAGCGGGCCAATCCGCTGGATTCGTTCAACGTTACGCCGCCGCCCAACAGATAGCCCAGCGCAGAAAGATGCAGCACCGAGCTGCTGTGGTTGCCGCGCTTGAGATCCGTCACCCCAAGCCAGCAAGCGTGTTGTGCGCGGGTCAGCGCGACGTAGAGCAAACGCAGATCCTCTGCCAGGCGTTCGGTGTCCGCCACAGCGATCAGTTCCGCGTCGGGCTTCAGGCTGATGCGAGCCTTGCCGGATTCATCGTGGTAGTGCAGCGGCAATCGACTGCCATCTACCGGTTTAGCCGAGCAGATGAAAGGCAGGAACACCAACGGGTACTCGAGCCCCTTGGATTTGTGAATGGTCACGACCTTGACCAGTTGTTCGTCGCTTTCAAGACGCAGGATCTGCTCTTCACCTGCCTGCCCAGACAGCGACAGATGCTCGGCCAGATGGCGGATCAGTGCCTGCTCACCATCGAGTTCCGACGCGGCCTGTTGCAACAACTCCGACAGGTGCAACAGGTTGGTCAGCACCCGCTCACCATCACTGCGGGCAATGAGCATCTGCGGCAGTTGAAAGTCGTGCAGCAGGCGCCGCAACATCGGCAGCACCCCTTGCTTGCGCCATAGCTCACGGTAACCACGGAACTGCATGACCCGGGTTTCCCAGACCAGTTCGTCCTGATTCAGACGCTCCAGTTCAGCCAGTGGCAGATTCAGCGTGATGCACGCCAGCGCCGCTTTCAGGGAGCGCTCGACATCCGGCTCGGCGCACGCCTTGAGCCACGACAACAGGTCATGGGCTTCCTGTGCGGCAAAGACCGAGTCCTTGTCCGACAGATAAACGCTGCGGACTCCACGCGCTGCGAGCTCACCGCGTATCGCCTGCGCCTCTTTACCGTCGCGCACCAGGATCGCAATGTCCGCTGGCCGCAGTCCACGCCAATCCTTGCCCTCCTGCGCAAACCCGACGCGACCGGTCTGCCCGCCATTGAGCAGGGCTGTGATCTCACTGGCGCAGGCTGCCGCCAACTGCTGGCGATAAACTGCCCCGGACAGTGGCTTGTCGGTAGATAGATGCCAGATGTTCAGCGCCGGTACGTCCAGCCCGGCTACCTGCAAATGTTCTTTGCGTCCCTGCGCCTCCACAGGCTGGAACGGCACCGGGTTATCGCCGTTTTTCTCTCGGAACAGAAACGCCCCGCGCCCTTGCTCACGGGCCTCGGCACGCTCGAACACATGGTTGACCGCACGGACCATCCCGTGACTGGAACGGAAGTTCGTGCCCAGGGTATGCAGGCGTCCGGTTGTGGCCTGGCGGGCTCGCAGGTAGGTGTAGATATCCGCGCCACGGAAGGCATAGATCGCCTGCTTGGGGTCGCCAATCAGGAACAGCCCGGTCTCGGGGTTATTCTCTTCAATGCGATAGATGCTTTCGAAAATCCGGTACTGCACCGGATCCGTGTCTTGGAATTCATCGATCAAAGCTACGGGGAACTGCTCGCGAATAAGCGTGGCGAGACGCTCCCCGCCGTCGGACTGCAAGGCCGCATCCAGACGCAGCAGCATGTCGTCGAAACCCATTTCGGCTCGACGGCGCTTCTCATCTTCAAAGCGAGCACCGACCCATTTGGCAGCATGCTGCAGCACCGCCGCATCGGGCGTCGGCAAATTGTCGAGACTCGACTTGAGCACAGGCATGGCATCCAGGCCCGGGTGACTCGGCGGCTCGCCCTTCCAGGCTTCAGCCATGCCCTCCGGTGTGAGCCGGGCGAACCCGGTGCCGATATCCAATTGTTCGAGCGTCTCGTCCTCAGCCCAGGCCTTGAGCTTTTCAAACCAGGGTTCGAAATAGCGGGCCTGCATCTTGCGCCCATCCACCGTTTTGTTGGCGACACCCTGATGGCAGATAGCGAGCAACTCATCGGACCACTGCCGCCATGGTCCCTTCAACTCCACCAATGCCGCACGGCGTTCCTGCTGGCATTCTTCGATCAGTTCGGATGGCGTCTGGTCTGAGTTCCCTTCGCGCTCGGTGCCAAACAGCCCCCGTACACGCGGCAACAGGGCCGCCGGCCCTCCCCAGTGACTGCGGACCCAGCTCAAGGCGTCGCCCTGCATCGGGTAGCAGAACAGCCGCCAATAATCGCGCAACACTTCGCCGAGCAGGTCGCTGTGATCGGTTTCCAGGGTCTGGGTAAACAGACTGCCGCTGTCGAACGCATGCTCGCGCAGCATTCGCTGACACCAACTGTGGATCGTCGAGACCGCGGCCTCGTCCATCCATTGCGCAGCGATGTCCAGGCGATTGGCGCAGCCGGGCCATTGTTGCGGATCGAACTCTGCACGCAGTTCATCGATCAGCGCATCAGGGGCAGGCGTCTCGTCACGAAAGAAACGGGCGGCCTCGGCCAGACGCGTGCGTATGCGCTCGCGCAGTTCTTTGGTGGCTGCGTCGGTGAAGGTCACCACGAGAATCTGCGGGGGCAACAGCTCTCGACCGAAACCACTCGCCTCGCCTCCGTGGCCAAGGATCAACCGCAGATACAACGCCGAAATGGTAAACGTCTTGCCAGTGCCCGCGCTGGCTTCGATCAGTTGGCTGCCCCTTAACGGGAATGCCAGCGCGAGCGGCTGTTGATTGCTCATGCGCCTGCCTCCTCGAGGGTCCATGAGCGCCAAGGTGCCTCGAGCAGCGGGCGATAAAGCGCATCACACCAACCGGAGAAGGTTTCATCCGCCTGCAGTGCATCGTAGTCGGGGAACTGTCGGGCCAGAGCCGGGCTTTCGCGACGTTCACCTTCGCTGGTCTGACCATCCCCTTCATAGGCTTTACGGGCAGCCGCTTCAGCCTTGACCGGATCGGTCTGTGCCAGCCACGCAAAAGCCGTTTTCACCGCGACCGGCAGCGGCTGGCGCATGCCCGTCTGCCAGGCGAGCAGCAGATCCTCAAGAATTCGCCCCGCTCGGGTTGGTTCCAGAGGATCAAGAAGGAGCGTGTCATCACTGGCCACCAGTGCGGTCGTCAGGGAAAGCCCACTGGCACACGCGACAAGGTGACTGACCCATGATTTGGTCATGCGATGCCATTTGCGGCTCTTGATCGAGCCTATGCTGTTGGGGATCGTCGTGACCGACAGCACGCCGCCATCGGCGCGCCGGTGCAAACTGCCCAGCCATCCCTCCAGACGCAGTTCCTGCCATTCAAAATTGACCGGTAGCGCGTTGGTCAATGGCATTGGCCATAACGCCAACAGCTGTTGATAGCGTTGCAACAAGTCTGGCAAAGGTTCGATCAACTCTCGCTGAAGGCACTCACCGAATCCGGCTATGGGCAACAGTCCGCTGTTTTGCAGGCGACGGGCCTGAGACTCGAGTGCCTGACCAACATTGTCCGGGTGTCTCAAGGCGGCCCCGAGCAAGCTGTCGCTGAGCATGTATCGCTGCAACGCATCCAGCACAAAGGGTTCCTCGTCAGCCTGAGGTACCTGCGCCGCTTCGAAGTAAACTTTGAGGCGCTGAGTGAAAAAGTGTCGGACCGGATTGCGCAGGAAGTCCTGCAACAGCTCCAGGCTCAACGGCTCCTCCTGGACATGCGGGTCAAGCATTGTTGCGACGTCGTTCCGTTCGTGACGTTGATGCAGCACCTGCCATTCGCTGGCGTAGCTGAACAATTTGTCTTCGTCGTGGAAGTAGCGCGAACTGAATGGCTGCAACGGATGCTCCTGGGTCATGGCAATCAGGAGATCCTCGTTGTCGTCAGCCGATCGCCATCCATTGGCGAGATGATCGCGCAACTGGCCGATCAACACAGAGGCTGGCCGATCACTGTTGTCGCGAATGCTGCGACCGACCCAACTGATGTAGAGCTGATGACGAGCGGACAAGAGTGCCTCTAGCAGAAGATAACGATCATCCTCACGACGGGAACGGTCTCCCGGCCGGTAGTCGCTGCCCATGAGATCGAAGTCCAACGGTGGTTGAGCGCGTGGATAATCGCCATCGTTCATGCCCAACAGACAAACCAGTCTGAACGGAATCGCGCGCATCGGCATCAGCGTGCAAAAGTTAACGGCTCCGGCCAGAAAGCGCTGCGACAGACGCCCCTGATCCAGCCCTGCCAGCCAGGCCTCACGGACGACGGTCAGTGGCAGCTCGTCCAGCAGACCGACGGCTTCACAGGTTTCAAGCCAGGTTTCGCGCAACTCCTCGAGTTGAGCCAGCAGGTAGTCGTCATGCTCGTCTTCGGGTTTGAAAAAAAGCTGCATCAACGCCTGAAGCCGATACCCCCACTCCTGTGGCTGTGCAGGCCTCATCAGTTGCTGATACGAGAGTTCCAGTGCATCCAGCAATGCTACCAACGGGCCGATCAGCGCGGCATCGAGACCACCGATTTCGTCGTACGGCTCGATATCCCCACAGGCGCCGGAACTGCCGACGGCATAACCGAGCAGCATCCGGCGCAAGCCAAAGCGCCAACTGTTTTGCTCCAACTCGTCGGGCAATCCCAGCTCGGCACGTTGCCCGGCATCGATGCCCCAACGCACCCCGGCCCCCTCGATCCAGCGATGCAGGGTCGGCAAGTCTCGCTCCTGCACACCAAACCTGGCGCGTAACGCAGGAACGTCGAGCAAGTCGAGGATCTCACTGACGGGAAAACGGCTATCCGGCAGCTTGAGCAGATGCTCGACCGCGATCAGCAATGGATCTCGTCCGCGTTGCCCCTGATCGGCCATGGTGAAGGGAATGAAGCGTGGGTCATGACGATCCAGCTGACCAAAGACGGCGCGGATATGCGGCGCATAACTATCGATGTCAGGCACCATCACGATCACATCGCGAGGGCGTAATTGCGGGTTCGCGCTGAAACGGGCCAAGAGCTGGTCGTGAAGAATCTCCACTTCGCGCTGGGCGCTATGGGCAATATGAAAGCGGATCGAATCGTCTTGAGTCAGATCGACTGCCGGCCAGCGCGCTCGAGTCTCGCTGAGTGGCCGCAGTTCCAGAATATCGTCCTGTAACTGATTGAGCATGTTCTCCGGCTGTGTTTCGCTGAACAGATCGATACGCCCGTTACGAAATGCTGCGCGATAGCTGTCAGGCTCGTCGTAGCTGTCGAGAAGGTTGATGTAATCACGACCTTGCTTACCCCATGCAGCGAGGAGCGGGTGAGCATGTTGGTGGAGTGATTCCGAGTCCAGCACCACAGGCATGCCGTTTTTGCGGGCTTGTCGCTTGTACTGATGACGTAGTAGATCCTTGTCGGCAACGATATCGGCCCAGTGATAACGACAGGGGTTATGGACGCACAACAAAACCTGGCTGAAACGGGAAAGCCCGGCCAACGCTTCCAGTACTTGTGCGGGCAACGAGGAAATTCCAAAAACGATCACTCGCTGGGGAAGTCCGGACGGTGCGCTTTCAAGACTGTTGATGCGCTCCATGAATCGCTGGTGCACGCCTGCCCGACTTTGGGCCATGCCTTGCTCGCCCACATCGTCCAGCAGGGCGCGCCACAACTCTGCCTGCCAGCAACTGGACGCTGGGAGCGGCTTCGTTTCACCTCTTACATTGCGAAGCTGATGATGCCCCTCTGCCCAGTCCTCAAGCCAATCAGCGCGGTAAACCTGATATTGGTCGAAGAGGTCAGCCAAGCGTTCGGACAACTGGTAACGCTTGCGCAGATCGGTGTCATGGGTGAGAAAGCGTTGCAGCGGTTCGAAATGCGGCCGGTTGATGACCTGTGGCAACAGGCGCATCAGACGCCAGGTCAACGGTGCCTTGTCGAGCAGCGACTTTGCCGGAATTTCCTCTCGGCCCAGCACCATCCGGTAAAGCTGCCACATGAAACTGCCCGGCAGTTGCACATCAATTGCGGCGGCGATACCACAGCCGCCTAAGTCGTCTGCTTCAGGATCCTCAGCCAGTGCCAGCTTGAGCCATTGAGCGATGCCGTTGCTCTGTACGAGTGCAATTTCGTTCTCCAAGGGAGCCAGTGGATAACGCCGCATGATGCTGATCACAAGGCTGCGCAGTTCATCCAGGCTATTGCTCTGAACGACCATGAATGCAGCGTTGAGGGACTGGGTGTCCGGCATGAAGGCTTCCTTGGAAAAGTACAAAAGCTAGGACTGAACCTTAGCATTGTCGGCTGGCGAGGACAGCCGCAAGGCGTCCGAGAATGCCGTACGAACTTTCCTGCGGGCAAAACAAAACCCCAACTGCTTTCGCAATTGGGGTTTCGGAATTTAATCTTGACGATGACCTACTCTCACATGGGGAAACCCCACACTACCATCGGCGATGCATCGTTTCACTTCTGAGTTCGGGAT
>NZ_BQID01000025.1 GCF_021602345.1 Pseudomonas pharyngis | reverse complement strand
GGTCGAGTGCGGTCAGCGAGGCATCGGTTTCGATCACTACATCGCCGACGTCGTCGACGTAGTAGGTGTCGACGCCATCACCGCCGATCATGGTGTCGGCACCTGCGCCGCCATTGAGGGTGTTGGCTGCAGCGTTACCGGTCAGCGTGTTGTCCAGCGCGTTACCGGTGCCGTTGATCGCATCGCCGGTAAGCACGAGGTTTTCCAGGTTGGCGCCCAGAGTCCAGTCCACCGACGCGCGCACGGTGTCGATTTCGCTGGCCAGCGTGCTGCTTTCAGTCACCGTGTCGCCGATGTTGTCGACGATATAAGTGTCATTGCCCAAGCCGCCATTCAGGACGTCGGCACCCGCGCCACCATCGAGGATGTTGTTGCCCGAATTACCATTGATGTAGTTAACGCCGCTGTTGCCGGTGCCGTTGAGATTGGCGGTACCGGAAAGCGAGAGGACTTCTATGTTGGCGCTCAAGGTGAAGTCGACCGACGACCAGACACTGTCGATCTCGCCGGCCAGGGTGCTGGTTTCGACGATGGTGTCGCCGACGTTGTCGACGATATAGGTGTCGTTGCCGAGTCCGCCAATCAATGTGTCAGCGCCTGTGCTGCCATCAAGGATGTTATTGCCATCGTTACCGGTGATGCGGTTATTGACCGAGTTGCCGGTACCGTTGAGGTTGCCGGTGCCGGTCAGGATCAGGTTTTCGACGTTGTTGCCGAGGGTGTAATCGATGGACGCGAATACGCGGTCAAGGGCGGTCAGCGAGGCATCGGTTTCGATTACTACATCGCCGACGTTGTCGACGTAGTAGGTGTCGACGCCGTCGCCACCGGACATGGTGTCGGCACCTGCGCCGCCATCAAGCGTGTTGTTCAGTGCGTTACCGGTGAGGATGTCGTTGAACGCAGAACCGATGGCGTTCTCGATCTTGGCCCCGTAGGCAATCGCCAGCCCGTCATTAATCGCGGTCTGGTTGTTGTAATCGATGAACGCCTTGCCGATCTGGCTGTAAGCGCCTTCATTGAGGTTGATACTGACGGCCGCGAGCTGGTTGCTGCCATCGATGGTGTCGTTGCCGCCGCCATCCCAGATGGTCTCGAAAATCGACTGGTTGGCTGCCCACTTGTAAACAGTGTCACCGGCCTGCCACGCCATGTTGGCGCCATACAGGCTCTGGATCGCGATGATGTCCAGCACCATTGGCGTGGTTGGCTGGTAGGAATAATTGCTGTTGTAGCTCATCACCGTGAAGTGAACATCATCGAGCGTCGGGTCGAGCAGGGTCTTGTTGGTCGAGCTGGCGTCGAACGGGTGCTTGAGTCCCAGCGCATGGCCGATTTCATGCACGAACGTCATGTAGTCGTAGGTGCCTTTGCCCGGGTTCGGATCATTGGTCTGCGGACCGATCCAGACATCGCCGGCGACTGGCGTATTGGCCGGGAAGTAAGCCCACGCAGCGGTCTTGTCGTCCATCAAGCGATAGCCGCCAAAACGCATGTCACCGACGTTGAAAAGGGTGTCGGTGGTCAGCGTGAAGTTGAGGTTGGCGACGGCACTCCAGGCGCCCAGCGCGCTGGTGATTGCGGTTTTTTGCCCGGCCGTGAGCTCATACAGTGCGTTGTATTCGTTGTCGGGGCTGTAATCGGTCACGAAATACGAAGTGACCGGTGCCATGAAGCTATAGCTCAGGTTGGTCGGCCCAGTCGGACTCCAGTTGGCTCCCAGCCAATAGGTGCCGGAGATGAGGCTGTCGACGAGGGCATTGCCTGTCAGCGTGGAGGGCAAACTGATCGAATACGTCTTGGGCGTTGGCATAGGATTTCCTGAGAGCTATGCGACCCTTCCTGAATGCGGCCGCTACAAAAAAACGCGATTTTGCACCAGAATTTATACATTTGACATCATAGGGCCACTATTTCTGATTAGTGGCGTCAAATTACTGGCCTGGCACTCTGTATCGGCGCGTGCAGTAGAATCCTGAAAAAATGCTGTCCGCCGTCTGTCGAGGATTTTCATGTCAGTTGTAACGCCTTCTCTCATCCGCGAAACCTTCCCTGTCGGCCCTTTGCAGTGCAACTGCACCATCATTGGCGACCCGTTGACCAAGAAAGCCATCGTCGTCGACCCCGGCGGCAACCCTGATCTGATCATGGCGCGCCTCGATGCGCTGGGCCTGAAAGTCGTCAGCATCATTCACACCCACGCGCATCTGGATCACTTTCTCGCTTCCGGGCAGATGAAGGAAAAAACCGGCGCGACTCTGCACCTGCACAAGGAAGATCAATTCCTGTGGGACAACCTGGAAATGCAATGCCAGATGTTCGGTGTGCCGTATGTGCCCGTGCCGTCGCCAGATCGCTGGTTGAGCGACGACGAAGAACTGGCCTGCGGTTGCGGCGTGGCACTGCACACGCCGGGGCATACGCCAGGTTCCATGAGCTTCTGGTTTTCCGAGGCTAAGCTGTTGATAGCCGGCGACACGTTGTTTCGTCGCGGAGTAGGGCGCACGGATTTGTGGGGCGGCGATCAGGCGACCATCGTGCGATCGATCAAGCAGCGGCTGTACACCCTGGATGAAGACGCGACTGTTGTGGCCGGGCATGGTCCGGATACGCGTCTGGGGGATGAAATGCGCGAGAATCCATTTGTGCGTGCCTAAACATTTTGTCACGGGTGCCCATTGGAATTTTTGTGCATTGTCATGATCCAACGCCCGCACGGGCCAGTTGCCAATGTCCGCTGCACCACAGAATGCAAAATGTAGGAGCACTCCATGTTCACCACGCGTCGTTTGATTATTGTCGCTACTGCCGTGGCCGTTTTGTCCGGCTGCGCCTCGCCCAACCCGTATGACAATCAGGGTCAGGCCGACGGTGGCTCCCAGGGCATGAGCAAAACCGCCAAATACGGTGGCCTCGGTGCTTTGGCCGGCGCGCTGGCCGGTGCCGCCATCGACCACAACAACCGCGGCAAGGGTGCGCTGATTGGCGCGGCCGTGGTCGGTGCCTCGGCCGCCGGTTACGGCTACTACGCCGACCAGCAGGAGAAAAAACTGCGCGCCAGCATGGCCAACACCGGGGTTGAAGTGCAGCGTCAGGGTGACCAGATCAAGCTGATCATGCCGGGCAACATCACCTTCGCCACCGATTCGGCGAACATTGCTTCCAGCTTCTATCAACCGCTGAACAACCTCGCCAACTCCCTGAAGGAGTTCAACCAGAATCAGATCGAAATCGTCGGCTACACCGACAGCACCGGCAGCCGCCAGCACAACATGGACCTGTCCCAGCGTCGTGCGCAAAGCGTGGCGACCTACCTGACCTCGCAAGGCGTCAGCGGTGCCAACCTGAGCGCCCGCGGTGCCGGTCCGGATAATCCGATCGCCAGCAACGGTGACGTCAATGGCCGGGCGCAGAACCGCCGTGTCGAGGTCAACCTCAAGGCGATCCCGGGCCAGCAGTACGGTGGTCAGCAACAACCGGGCACGGTTCAGCAGTACCCGTAACCGTCAGCTACAAAAAAGCCCCCGGACAAGTGATTGTCCGGGGGCTTTTTGTTGGCGCGAAGGCTGATTACTTCTTCAGGCCGTAATGCTCATCAAGCATGCCCGGCGAATTCGGGGTCTTCGGCGCGTAGTCACGCGGTGGTTCCTGATCCCGTGGTGGCGTCAGGCGTTCCCGTGGGGCCTGTGCTGCTTCGGAATGCAGCGAGGCCAGCAGGCGCTGACGAGTCTGCTCATCCAGGGCCAGACGGTTGGCACCCTCGGCGAGGTGATCCTGCACTTCCTGATAGCTCTGGGTCAGTTTCTTGACCAGATTGGCGGTGCTGTTGAAGTGGGTCACCACTTCATTCTGATAACTGTCGAAACGTTCCTGAATATCGTCCAGTTGACGCTGCGTGCGGCTGGGCGCAGCGTTCGGCGCAACGCGAGCGATCAGGAAACCAATGGCGACACCCACAACCAGGGCAAGAGTCGGTAACAACCAAACTAAGAGCGAGTGTTCCACGAGTCCTTCCTCTATAAACGGCTTTGCTTTACGTTAACGGCTCGAACCTGCGCTGTATACCGCGATTCACTCGCAATAGACTGGCACAGACAATTTGCTAGACGAGTCGACCCGATCCGAGGTCACGGAGTTCCTTCCTTGCTGATGCGTGAAACCCCTGTAGTGATTGATGGCCCGGTGGGTCAACTTGAGAGCCTGTACCTCGACAACGAGCAGCCGCGCGGCATCGCGTTGATCTGCCATCCTAACCCGGTGCAGGGCGGCACCATGCTCAACAAGGTCGTCTCGACCCTGCAGCGCACCGCACGCGACGCCGGCCTGATCACCTTGCGTTTCAACTATCGCGGCGTCGGTGCCAGCGAAGGCTCCCATGACATGGGCACCGGTGAAGTCGATGACGCCCAGGCCGCTGCCGCCTGGTTGCTGGAAAAGCATCCGGATCTGCCGCTGACCCTGTTCGGTTTCTCCTTCGGCGGATTTGTTGCAGCAAGTCTCGGCGGCCGTCTCGAAGCCCAAGGCATTCAGCTCAAGCATCTGTTCATGGTCGCGCCGGCGGTGATGCGCCTGGGCGAGCAGGATCAACTGCCGCAGAAGGGCGAGCTGACCGTGATCCAGCCGGAAACCGACGAAGTGATCGATCCGCAGCTGGTCTACGACTGGTCTGAAAAACTCCAGCGCCCCCATGAGCTGCTGAAAGTGGCAGAATGCGGACACTTTTTTCATGGCAAGCTGACCGATCTCAAGGATCTGATCCTGCCGCGTCTCTCGAATTGATTGCAGTCTGACAAGCGATTACCCATGACGAACCGTACCCGCATCCTCACCGGCATTACCACCACCGGCACCCCGCACCTGGGCAACTACGCCGGCGCCATCCGCCCGGCGATTCTCGCCAGCCGAGACAGCCATGCCGATTCGTTCTACTTCCTGGCCGACTATCACGCCCTGATCAAGTGCGATGACCCGCTGCGCATCCAGCGCTCGCGTCTGGAAATCGCCGCGACTTGGCTGGCCGGTGGCCTGGATGTGGATCGCGTGACCTTCTATCGTCAGTCCGACATCCCGGAAATCCCCGAGCTGACCTGGCTGCTGACCTGCGTCGCCGCCAAGGGCCTGCTCAACCGCGCCCATGCTTACAAGGCTTCGGTGGACAAGAACGTCGAGACCGGCGAAGACCCGGATGCCGGCATCACCATGGGCTTGTACAGCTATCCGGTGCTGATGGCGGCGGACATTCTGATGTTCAACGCGCACAAGGTGCCGGTCGGTCGCGACCAGATTCAGCACGTGGAAATGGCCCGTGATATCGGCCAGCGCTTCAACCACCTGTTCGGCCAGGGCAAGGAGTTCTTCACCATGCCCGAAGCGCTGATCGAGGAAAGCGTGGCCACGTTGCCGGGCCTGGACGGTCGCAAGATGTCCAAGAGCTACGACAACACCATCCCGCTGTTCTCCAGCGCCAAGGAAATGAAGGACGCGATCTCGCGCATCGTTACCGACTCCCGCGCGCCGGGCGAAGCCAAGGATCCGGACAACTCGCACCTGTTCACCCTGTTCCAGGCTTTCTCCACGCCAGCGCAGGCCGACGAGTTCCGCAGCGAGCTGCTGGGCGGTCTGGGTTGGGGCGAGGCGAAGAACCGTCTGTTCCAGCTGCTCGACAACGAACTGGGCGAGTCCCGCGAGCGTTATCACCAGTTGATCGAGCGTCCGGCGGACCTTGAAGACATCCTGCAACACGGCGCCATAAAGGCCCGTGCGGTGGCGACCCCGTTCCTCAACGAGCTGCGCGAAGCGGTCGGCCTGCGTTCCTTCGTCAATCAGGTTCAGGTGGCCGCAACCACCAAGAAGAAAGCCGCGAAAGCCGCACGTTTCGTCAGCTTCCGTGAAGACGACGGCAGCTTCCGTTTCCGTCTGCTGGCGGCCGACGGCGAGCAATTGCTGCTGTCGCGTAACTTCGCCGACGGTAAAACCGCCGGTCAGGTGACCAAGCAGCTGCAATCGGGTCAGGCGCTGGATGTACGTAGCGAAGACCTGAGCTTCAGTGTCTGGCTGGAAGGCGAGTGCGTCGGCGACAGCCCGGCGTTCGCCGACGTGGCTGCGCGGGATGCGGCCGTCGAGGCCTTGCGGATCGCTCTGACACCGGTTCAGGAATAATCAACGGCTCGGCCCGACCAAGGGCCGATTGCCATTCCCACGGGCCATCGCTACAGTGACGGCCCGTTTTTGTTGCCTTGCTAACGAATTATGACGCCCCTAGAACGATATCAAGCTGATCTGAAACGCCCGGACTTCTTCCATGATGCCGCGCAGGAAACTGCCGTTCGTCATCTGCAACGCCTGTACGACGATCTGATCGCGGCCGAGCAGAACAAGCCGGGTTTGCTGGGCAAGCTGTTTGGCAAAAAGGATCAGACGCCGGTCAAGGGTCTGTATTTCTGGGGCGGCGTGGGTCGCGGCAAGACTTACCTGGTGGACACCTTCTTCGAGGCGCTGCCATTCAAGGAAAAGACCCGTACCCACTTCCACCGCTTCATGAAGCGTGTGCACGAAGAGATGAAAACCCTCGGCGGCGAGAAAAACCCGCTGACCATCATCGCCAAGCGCTTCGCGACTGAATCGCGGGTCATCTGCTTCGATGAATTCTTCGTCTCCGACATCACCGACGCCATGATCCTCGGCACGCTGATGGAAGAGCTGTTCAAGAACGGCGTGACCCTGGTCGCCACTTCGAACATCGTGCCGGACGGCCTGTACAAGGACGGCCTGCAACGCGCGCGCTTCCTGCCGGCCATCGCGCTGATCAAGCAGAACACCGAAATCGTCAACGTCGACAGCGGCGTCGACTACCGTCTGCGTCACCTCGAACAAGCGGAACTGTTCCACTTCCCGCTCAACGAAGCCGCTCATGAAAGCCTGCGCAAGAGCTTCCGCGCGCTGACGCCGGAATGCACGGCGGCGGTGGAAAACGATGTGTTGATCATCGAGAACCGCGAAATCCGGGCCCTGCGCACTTGCGACGACGTGGCCTGGTTCGACTTCCGCGAACTGTGCGACGGTCCGCGCAGCCAGAACGATTACATCGAACTGGGCAAGATTTTCCACGCCGTGCTGCTCAGTGGCGTGGAGCAGATGAGCGTCACCACCGACGACATCGCCCGACGCTTTATCAACATGGTCGACGAGTTCTACGACCGTAACGTCAAACTGATCATTTCTGCCGAAGTCGAGTTGAAAGACCTGTACACCGGCGGGCGTCTGACGTTCGAGTTCCAGCGTACCCTCAGCCGTCTGCTGGAGATGCAATCGCACGAATTCCTGTCCCGGGCACACAAGCCTTAAGCGGATTCGGCAAACAAAAAGGGCCTGCAGATGCAGGCCCTTTTTTGTGTCTGGTCGAGTCGTCAGGCAGCCTGCTGAAACTGCTGTCGATACTGGTTCGGAGACAGTTCGGTGTGCTGGCGGAACAGCCGTGCGAAGAAGCTCGCATCGTCGTAGCCGACTTCGTAGCTGATGGTCTTGATGCTCTTGCGGCTGCCGGAGAGCAGGCCTTTGGCGGTCTCGATGCGCAGCCGTTGCAGATAGTGCAGCGGTTTGTCGCCGGTGGCGGTCTGGAAGCGGCGCATGAAGTTGCGGATGCTCATGCCGTGCTCCCGCGCCACGTCCTCGAAGCGGAACTTGTCGGCGAAATGCTCTTCGAGCCAATGCTGGATCTGCAGGATGATCACGTCCTGGTGCAGCTTCTGACCGCCGAAACCGATGCGTCCCGGGGCGTAGCTGCGCTGCACTTCATAGAGAATGTCGCGAGCTACTGCCTGGGCCACGTTGGCGCCGCAGAAGCGCTCGATCAGGTAAATGTAGAGATCGCAGGCCGAGGTGGTACCGCCGGCGCAATACAGGTTATCGGCGTCGGTCAGGTGCTTGTCCTGATTGAGATAGACCTGCGGGAAGCGCTCGGCGAAGGCGTTGAAGAAACGCCAGTAGGTGGTCGCTTCCTTGCCGTTGAGCAATCCGGCCTCGGCCAGCCAGAACACCCCGGTGGCCTCGCCACAGAGCACGGCGCCCCGGGCATGCTGTTCGCGCAGCCACGGCAGGATCTGTGGATAACGTTGGCACAGCGTATCGAAATCGTCCCAGAAGGCCGGAAGGATGATGACGTCGGCGTTTTCCAGGCCGCCGTCCACCGGCATGATCACGTCACTGAAGCTGTTCACCGGTTTGCCGTCGGGGCTGACCAGGCGGGTTTCGAACGCCGGAGTCAGGCCGTGGCCCAGTTGTTTGCCGTAACGCAGGCTGGCCAGATGGAAGAAATCCTTGGCTTGCATGAGAGTGGAAGCGAAAACCCGGTCGTTCGCCAGGATGCTGACGCGCCGCAAGGGCGGGGAGACGTGCTTGGACATAATTCAACTTTTGTTTTTATAAGGGAAAGTGGTCACCAGACGGCTGGATCGTCTTATTTTTTGTCGGATGTGTCCAGTGTCCTGTATCGGAAGCGAGGCTTAGTCTCTGAAGGTCTGATCCGTCCAACAATAAAGAAAAGGTGCCGCATGATTCCCAGAACCTTGTTCAGCTCCGAGCACGAATTGTTCCGCGACAGCGTACGAACATTCCTCGAAAAGGAGGCCGTGCCGTTCCATGGGCAATGGGAAAAACAAGGCTACATCGACCGCAAACTGTGGAACAAGGCGGGGGAGGCGGGGATGCTCTGTTCGCACTTGCCGGAGGAATACGGCGGGCTGGGGGCGGACTTTCTCTACAGTGCGGTGGTGATCGAGGAAGTCGGCCGGTTGGGCCTGACCGGCATCGGTTTCTCGCTGCATTCGGACATCGTTGCGCCGTACATCCTGCATTACGGCAGCGAGGCGCTGAAACGGAAGTACCTGCCGAAACTGGTGTCTGGCGAGATGGTTACCGCGATCGCCATGACCGAGCCGGGCGCCGGTTCCGACCTGCAAGGGGTCAAGACCACGGCGGTACTGGATGGCGATGAGTATGTGATCAACGGTTCGAAAACTTTTATCACCAATGGCTTCCTGGCGGATCTGGTGATCGTCGTCGCCAAGACTGACCCCAAGGCCGGCGCCAAAGGCACCAGCCTGTTTCTGGTGGAGGCGAACACCCCGGGCTTCGACAAGGGCAAGCGCCTGGAGAAGGTCGGAATGAAGGCGCAGGACACGTCGGAAT
Source organism: Pseudomonas pharyngis (assembly GCF_021602345.1). GTDB lineage: Bacteria > Pseudomonadota > Gammaproteobacteria > Pseudomonadales > Pseudomonadaceae > Aquipseudomonas > Aquipseudomonas pharyngis. The sequence continues at coordinate 40,387 of NZ_BQID01000025.1, read as the reverse complement.
TGTTCTTCCAGGACGTGCGCGTACCGAAGGAAAACCTCTTGGGTCAGGCCGGGGCTGGGTTTGCCTATTTGATGCAGGAACTGCCGCAGGAACGTTTGACCGTGGCGATTGGCGGTCTGGCTTCAGCCGAGGCGGCGCTGCAATGGACGCTGGATTACACCCGTGAGCGCAAGGCGTTCGGCAAGTCGATTGCCGACTTCCAGAATACCCGCTTCAAACTGGCGGAAATGGCCACCGAGATTCAGATCGGCCGAGTGTTCGTCGACCGCTGCCTGGAGCTGCACCTGCAAGGCAAGCTCGACGTGCCGACAGCGGCGATGGCCAAGTATTGGGGGACCGATCTGCAATGCAAGGTGCTCGATGAGTGCGTGCAACTGCATGGTGGCTACGGTTTCATGTGGGAATACCCGGTGGCCCGGGCCTGGGCGGATGCGCGGGTGCAGCGGATCTATGCCGGGACCAATGAAATCATGAAGGAGATCATTGCGCGGTCGCTGTAATGCAGTGTGATCGTTCCCACGCAGACGGTTCGCCGCCTCGACGTGGGAACGATCATCGTCTTGGATCAAGGCGCCGGGTTCGGATGATCCTTGTGAATCGCTTCGATCCCTTCCAGCACTTCCTTCGACAGTTTCAGCTCGTAGCTGGCGATGTTGCTGTCCAGTTGCTCCAGCGTCGTCGCGCCGATGATGTTGCTGGTGACGAACGGTTGCTGATTTACAAACGCCAGGGCCATTTGCGCCGGATCCAGGCCATGTTCACGGGCCAGTGCCACATAGCGGCTGCATGCTGCTTCCGATTGCGGGTTGAAATAGCGGCTGAAGCGGCTGTAGAGGCTCAGGCGACCTTTCGGCGGACGCGCCCCACCTTCGTACTTGCCCGACAGGAAGCCGAACGCCAGCGGCGAATAGGCGAGCAGGCCGCACTGTTCACGGATGGCGATTTCTGCCAGGCCGATCTCAAAACTGCGGTTGAGCAGGTTGTACGGGTTCTGGATCGACACTGCGCGCGGCCAGCCCCGCGCTTCGGCCAGGGCGAGAAAACGCATGGTGCCCCACGGCGTTTCGTTGGAAAGACCGATGTGGCGGATCTTGCCGGCCCTCACTTGCTCATCGAGCGCCTCAAGGGTGTCTTCGAGCGGCGTCAGGTTGGCTTCGGTCTGGTGCTTGTAGCCCAGTTGTCCGAAAAAGTTGGTGCTGCGCTCCGGCCAGTGCAACTGGTAGAGGTCGATGTAGTCGGTCTGCAGGCGCTTGAGGCTGGCATCCACCGCTTCGGTGATGTGCTGGCGATTGTGGCGCAGGTTCCTGTCGCGGATGTAGTCGATGGTGTTGCCGGGGCCGGCGATCTTGCTGGCGAGGATCCAGTCGGCGCGGTCGCCGCGGCTCTTGAAGTAATTGCCGATGTAGCGCTCGGTGGTGGCGTAGGTGTCGGCTTTCGGTGGCACCGGATACATCTCGGCGGTGTCGAGGAAATTGATCCCGGCCTCTTTTGCCCGTTCGATCTGGGCGAAGGCTTCAGCTTCAGTGTTTTGCTCGCCCCAGGTCATGGTGCCGAGGCAGATTGCACTTACGTTCAGGTCGGTACGGCCTAGCTGGCGATAGTCCATCGGGTGCTCCTTGGGCAAAACAATCATAAAAGCAGGTTGAAATTTTTTTCGCAATCTGCATAATTGCCGACCTCTTTCTGCAGTGGAAGTGATGCCCCGCCGCCGAAGAATCTTGCCGTTGAACGGACGCGCCGACCCGAGCCCCCGAAAGCGTCTGTATCCGGCTGCCTTTGACTTGTCAAAGTACGCACTATTCAGTAAGATCCGCCGTCTTATTTACAGGCGGCCCCTGAGGCTATAAAGAATGAAAACTTTTACTGCTAAACCGGAAACAGTAAAGCGCGACTGGTTTGTCGTCGACGCTGCTGGTCAGACCCTGGGTCGTCTGGCCACCGAAATCGCGAGCCGTCTGCGTGGCAAGCACAAGCCTGAGTACACTCCTCACGTTGACACCGGCGACTACATCGTCGTAATCAACGCTGAGCAGATCCGTGTTACCGGCGCTAAAACCACTGACAAAATGTACTACTCCCACTCCGGTTTCCCGGGCGGCATCAAGTCGATCAACTTTGAAAAGCTGATCGCCAAGGCCCCTGAGCGCGTGATCGAGACCGCGGTTAAAGGCATGCTGCCTAAAAACCCACTGGGTCGCGACATGTACCGTAAGCTGAAAGTCTATGCGGGCGCTGCACACCCTCATACTGCTCAGCAGCCCCAAGAACTGAAGATTTAACGGAATAGTTCATTATGTCGGCGACTCAAAATTACGGCACTGGCCGTCGCAAGACCGCAACCGCACGCGTTTTCCTGCGTCCGGGTACTGGTAACATCTCCATCAACAACCGCTCCCTGGACACGTTCTTCGGTCGCGAAACTGCCCGCATGGTAGTTCGTCAGCCGCTGGAACTGACTGAGACTGTCGAGAAGTTCGACATCTACGTCACCGTCATCGGTGGTGGTGTAAGTGGTCAGGCTGGCGCAATCCGCCACGGCATCACTCGCGCTCTGATGGACTACGACGAAACCCTGCGTAGCGCTCTGCGCAAAGCTGGCTTCGTTACTCGCGACGCCCGTGAAGTTGAACGTAAGAAAGTTGGTCTGCGTAAAGCGCGTAAGCGTCCGCAGTACTCGAAGCGTTAATTTCGCTTCCACGTTCAAAAAGAACGCCCGATTCCTCACGGAACCGGGCGTTTTTTTATGCGTGCGATTTCTTGAATAATTGCGCTGTGACAACTTGCCACATTCGTAGACCCCCTATACTACAAGGCTTGAGGGCCAGCCCTCCGGGTAATTACCTTGTCAGAATTGGGGGTTTTCATTACCATTCGGCAAAATTTTTATAAGTACATAGTTTCAATTTAGTAGACGCCTGATTTAACAGGCCACAAAGCTGATGGGAGAGGACTGAATGAGCAATGACGGCGTGAATGCAGGCCGGCGTCGCTTCTTGGTAGCAGCCACATCCGTGGTGGGTGCTGCAGGAGCGGTGGGGGCTGCGGTCCCGTTCGTGGGGTCATGGTTTCCCAGTGCCAAGGCGAAGGCTGCCGGAGCACCGGTGAAAGTGAATGTCAGCAAAATCGAGCCAGGACAGCAGATGATTGCTGAATGGCGCGGCCAGCCGGTGTTCATTGTCCGCCGTACCGAGGAAATCCTGGGGAATCTCAAAAAGATCGAAGGCCAACTCTCCGATCCGACCTCCAAAAACTCCACGCAACCCACTTATGTCGACCCTGAAGTGCGCTCGATCAAGCCGGAAATCCTGCTGCTGATCGGGATCTGCACTCACCTGGGTTGCTCACCGACCTTCCGTCCCGAAGTGGCACCCGCGGATCTGGGCAAAGACTGGGTAGGCGGTTATTTCTGCCCTTGCCACGGTTCCCACTACGATCTGGCTGGCCGCGTCTACAAGTCGCAACCTGCGCCTTTGAACCTGCCAGTACCCCCGCATTCCTATGAGACCGATGACCTGATTGTCATTGGCGTCGATACGGAGAAAGCGTGATGAGCAAGTTCATGGATTGGGTTGATGCACGCTTCCCCGCAACCAAAATGTGGGAAGACCATCTCAGCAAGTATTACGCTCCAAAAAACTTCAACTTCTTCTATTTCTTCGGCTCGCTGGCGCTGCTCGTTCTGGTCAACCAGATCGTCACCGGCGTCTGGCTGACCATGAGCTACACCCCGTCGGCGGAAGAAGCGTTCGCTTCCGTCGAATACATCATGCGCGACGTCGAGTACGGATCGATCCTGCGTCTGCTGCACTCCACCGGCGCTTCGGCGTTCTTCATCGTGGTCTATCTGCACATGTTCCGTGGCCTGCTCTACGGTTCGTACCAGAAACCGCGTGAGCTGGTGTGGGTCTTCGGCATGCTGATCTACCTGGCGCTGATGGCCGAAGCCTTCATGGGTTACCTGCTGCCGTGGGGCCAGATGTCCTACTGGGGCGCCCAGGTGATCATCTCGCTGTTCGGCGCGATCCCGGTCATCGGCAACGACCTGACCCAGTGGATCCGTGGTGACTACCTGATTTCCGGGATCACCCTGAACCGCTTCTTCGCCCTGCACGTGGTTGCGCTGCCGATCGTGATTCTCGGTCTGGTGGTGCTGCACATCCTGGCGCTGCACGAGGTCGGTTCGAACAACCCGGACGGCGTGGACATCAAGAAGCACAAAGACGAAAACGGTATCCCGCTGGACGGCATTGCCTTCCATCCTTATTACACCGTTAAAGATATCGTCGGCGTCGTGGTGTTCCTGTTTATCTTCTGCTTCATTGTGTTCTTCTTCCCGGAAATGGGCGGTTACTTCCTCGAAAAGCCTAACTTCGAGCAAGCCAACCCGTTCAAGACCCCTGAGCACATTGCACCGGTCTGGTACTTCACACCGTTCTACGCAATCTTGCGGGCGGTCCCTGACAAGCTCATGGGGGTTATCGCCATGGGGGCGGCCATTGCGGTGCTGTTCGTCCTGCCGTGGCTCGATCGCAGCCCGGTCAAGTCGATGCGCTACAAAGGCTGGATGAGCAAGATCTGGCTGGTGGTGTTCTGCATTTCGTTCGTGATCCTCGGCATTCTGGGCGTTCTGGCCCCGACGCCAGGCCGTACGCTGCTGTCGCAGGTCTGCACCTTCCTGTACTTCGCCTACTTCATTCTGATGCCGTTCTACACCAGGCTCGAGAAGACCAAACCGGTTCCGGAAAGGGTGACTGGCTGATGAAAAAGTTATTTTTTGCTCTGATTTTTGCTGCTCTGCCATTGCTGTCCTTCGCGGCCGAACACGGTGGTCCGGAACTGGAAAAGGTCGACATCGACGTTTCCGACAAGGCTGCCTTGCAGGATGGTGCGCGTACTTTCGCCAACTATTGCATGGGTTGCCACAGTGCCAAGTTCCAGCGTTACGAGCGTGTCGCCGATGACCTCGGCGTTCCGCACGAACTGATGCTGGAGAAGCTGGTGTTCACCGGTGCCAAGATCGGCGATCACATGAACATCGGCATGCAACCGGCCGACGCCAAGACCTGGTTCGGCGCAGCGCCGCCGGACCTTACGCTGGTGGCTCGTGTTCGCGGCACCGACTGGCTCTACGGTTACCTCAAGTCGTTCTACGAAGATCCTGCACGTCCATGGGGCGTGAACAACAAGGTTTTCCCGAACGTCGGCATGCCTAACGTGCTGGTCGGCCTGCAAGGTCGCCAGGTCGTGGGTTGCAAACAGGTACAGATCGTCGAGGACGGCAAGAAGCAATATGACCCGCTGACCGGTACGCCTCTGACTCATGAGGCGTGCGATCAGTTGACCATCGTGCCGAAAACCGGAACTCTCAACGAAGAGCAGTTCGATGAGAAGGTCAAGAATCTGGTAACCTTCCTGGCTTACTCGGCTAACCCGGTTAAGCTGCAACATCAGCGCATCGGTACTTACGTCTTGCTGTACCTGGCGTTCTTCTTTGTGTTCGCCTACCTGCTCAAGCGTGAATACTGGAAAGACGTGCACTGATACGCTTCAAAGCAATTGCTGTTAATCGCGCGCGCCCAAGGGCGCCTCTGAAAACGCAACGTCTGGTTCGCCAGCGGTTGCGGGAGGCGCCCTCTGGGCGCGCGCGTTTTTCCGGCTCCGACTATTTCAACAAGCGAGGAGGATCGCCATGGGCGTGACCAATCGGTTGGCCTGTTACTCCGACCCCGCCGACCACTATTCCCACCGAGTGCGCATCGTGCTTGCAGAGAAGGGTGTCAGCGCCGAAATCATTTTTGTGGAGGCTGGTCGTCAGCCGCCTAAACTGATTGAAGTGAACCCTTACGGCAGTCTGCCCACGCTGGTCGATCGTGACCTGGCGTTGTGGGAGTCGACCGTGGTGATGGAGTATCTGGATGAGCGTTACCCGCATCCACCGTTGATGCCTGTGTACCCGGTGGCGCGTGCCAACAGCCGTCTGCTGATTCACCGTATTCAGCGCGACTGGTGTGGTCTGGTGGATCTGATTCTGGATTCGCGCACCAAGGAAGCGGCCCGTGCCGTGGCGCGCAAGGAACTGCGCGAAAGCCTGACCGGTGTGTCGCCGCTGTTTGCCGACAAGCCGTTTTTCCTCAGTGAGGAACAAAGTCTGGTGGATTGCTGCCTATTGCCAATACTCTGGCGTTTGCCGATTCTGGGTATAGAACTGCCGCGGCCGGCCAAGCCGCTGCTTGATTATATGGAGCGCCAGTTTGCGCGTGAGGCATTCCAGGCGAGTCTGTCTGGTGTCGAACGCGACATGCGCTAAGGCTTAAGGAGCCGCTATGAACTCCAGTCGACCTTATCTGGTCCGCGCGCTCTACGAGTGGATTGTGGATAACGATTGCACCCCGCACATGCTGGTCAATTCCGAGTACCCGGCGGTGCAGGTGCCACAGGGCTTTGCCAGTGACGGGCAGATTGTCCTGAACATTTCGCCGAGTGCCGTACGGCACCTGCACATGGACAACGACGTTGTGACCTTCGAAGGTCGTTTCGGTGGTGTCCCGCACAGTCTGTACGTGCCGATTGCTGCAATCCTGGGCATCTACGCCCGGGAAAACGGTCAGGGCATGGTGTTCGATCTCGAGTCGCCGATGGATGACGAGGACGAGATCGAGCAGGACGACGACGTTCCGCCACCGGACAGCGAGCCGCCGCGCCCAAGCGGCCGGCCAAGCCTGAAAGTGGTGAAGTAATAAAAAAGGCGATCCGGTTGGATCGCCTTTTTTGTGCCAGTGGGAGCGAGCCTGCTCGCGATAGCGCTTTCGTAAGCGCCACCGAGGGCAAGTCGTTCTCAGTCGATGTACTCGAACAGCTTCACAATCTTCTGCACACCGGAAACGCCCTGCACCAGGTTGGTCGCCTGGGCGGCTTCCTGTTTGGTCAGCAGGCCCAGCAGGTAGACGATGCCGTTCTCGGTCACGACCTTGATCCGCGAGCCGGGAATGCTGGCGTCGGTGAGCATCTGGGTCTTGATCTTGGTGGTCAGCCAAGCATCGTTCTGGCGGGCCAGCAGGGAGGAGGGCTGCAACACTTGCAGTTCGTTATGGACCTTTTTCACGCGCTGAACGTTGGCGGCGGCCTGTTCGGCCTTCTCCTTGAGGTCCGCGCGCGGGGTCTGACCGGCCAGCAGCACAACGCCGTTGAAGCTGGTGACGACGATGTGCGAGTCGTTGTCCAGGGCCGGATCGGCCTTGGCCACGTTAACGCCGACTTTGGTTTCGATCAGCGAGTCATCGATCTTGCTGCCGAAAGTGCGGGTGCCGCGGTCGTCTTCGATCGGCGCTTCGCGGCTGGCATTCACCACTGAGGTGCAGCCGCTGATGCCGAGGCACAGGGTCAAGGCCAGAAGGCCAAGGCGATTAGGGGTCATTCTTCACTCCCGAACAGTTGGCTGTCGATCAGATCGCAAAGGCAATGGATCGTCAGCAAGTGGACTTCCTGAATACGTGCGGTGACGTTGGCCGGTACGCGAATCTCGACGTCTTCGGGCAGCAGCAGTGAAGCCATGCCGCCACCATCGCGTCCGGTCAATGCTACGACAATCATTTCGCGATCATGTGCGGCCTGGATCGCCTGAATAATGTTCGCCGAGTTGCCGCTGGTCGAAATTGCCAGCAAGACGTCGCCCGGCTGGCCGAGTGCGCGGATCTGCTTGGAGAACACTTCGTTGTAGCTGTAGTCGTTGGCGATCGAGGTGATGGTCGAACTGTCGGTGGTCAGCGCGATGGCTGGCAGGCTCGGGCGCTCGCGCTCGAAGCGGTTGAGCAGTTCCGAGGAGAAGTGCTGGGCATCGCCGGCCGAGCCGCCGTTGCCGCACGAGAGCATTTTGCCCTCGTTGAGCAGGGCGTTGACCATCACTTGGCTGGCTTGCTCGATGTGCGGTGCAAGTACGTCCATCGCCTGTTGCTTGGTGTCGATGCTGGCCTGGAAAAGCTGGCGAATTCGGGATTGCATGTCCATCTGTGTGACCTTAATTAGCGCGGCTGTCCGGCACGTGAATGTGCAGCCCGCAAAGCAAAGAGCAAAAGTGTTGAGTGAAAGTGTCCGGGTCGGAGCAGGCGGTCAACTGTCGAACGCATTCTGCAACCAGTTCAGCTGACCGTGGCGGCTGTCGATGGCCACCACGTCGAAGCGGCAGGGGGAATTGGCCCAACGCGACTCGCGCTGAAGAAAATACTGTGCGGCGAAAATCAGTTTCTGCCGTTTGCGCTCATCGATGCTGTCGAGTGCGCCACCCCATTGAGTGTCCTTTCGGTAACGGACTTCGACGAATACTACTGTATCGCCATCAAGCATGACCAGATCAAGCTCACCGCGTTTGCATAACCAGTTCTGCGCCAGCAGGCGCAGACCCTGGTGTTGCAGATGCTCGAGCGCCTGGCGCTCGGCATCCTTGCCGCTTTGCAGGTGTGACCTGTCGGGCATCAGCGTGGAGTGTCCGGCATGCGCTGAATCTGACCGCTGACGAACTGCGCCCATGGTAACTGACGCACAACGCGCTGGGACTGGGTCATGCCCAGGCTGCCCGACTGACCTTCGATACGGCTGTCCGGCAGTGCCTTGAGCTGATCCAGGCGTGGCGCCAGACGATAGGCATCAACGCCCATCGCGTACAGGCGGCCCAGGCTGCCGGCGGCTTGTGGCCATTGCGCGGTGACCTGCTGGCGCAGCGGATCGCTGGTTTCCAGCAGCCACGGGGTTTCGCAGAAGCGCACGCCGTTCATGTCGTTGTACTGGTTCACGTCGCCGCTGGCGCTGAACACGTGGGAGGTCGCGTAGACCGGCACGTCACCGGCGTACTGGAAGTTCAGGGTAGGCTTGATCTGCTGCGCCTGCTGCGGAGTGGCGGCAAGGAAGATGAATTCGATGTCCTGGCGACGCGAAGGCTGGGCGGCAACGTTGGTGCCGGCGGCATTCTGCAGGCTCTTGGCGCGAGCTTCGCTTTGACGCAGCTGGAACATGTCGGCGATCTGCTGGGCCAGTTGCACTGGCTGATCGACGCGTTCGGTGGCGACGATGCTGCCGCCGTTGGCTTGCCAGTCCTGGCTGAAGGCGCGCAGGACGCGGTCGCCCCATTCGCCTTTCGGCACCATGATGGCGGCGCGGTGCAGGCCGTCGGCACGGGCGCGGCGGGAGACTTCGCGGGCTTCGTCTTCAGCGGCCAGGCCGAACTGGAACAGCTGCGCCGGGCCTTGGTCACCTTCGCTGTAGTTCAGAGCGAGGGTGGTGATCGGCAGTTGCGGGCGAGTGCTCAGCTGTTTGACCAGCGGCTTCTCCAGCGGGCCGACGACCAGTTGCACGCCATCGGCCTGGGCCTTGCGGTAGAACTCGTCGAGGTTGGTCAGTTTCGAGCTGTCATAGAATTCGATGGCCGGTGGTTTCTGGCCGGCTTGCTGAGCCTGATAGTGCGCGGCCATGAAGCCGTCACGCAGGGCCTTGCCGACCGAGGCCAGTTGGCCGTCCTGCGGCAACAGCAGGGCAATCTTGCTCAGAGGCTGGCTGGCCAGCTCCTTGAGTTTGGTCAGGGGCAGCGGCAGGTTGATTGCAGCTGGGTGTTTCGGATGCTGGTTGCGCCAGTTGTCGATGGCGGCTTGCTGTTGCTCCAGGGTGCCGGCGGTTTTCACTGCCAGAGCCAGGCTCATCCAGCCGCCAAGGTCATCGGTGGTGTTCGCTTGCAGTTGATCGGCCGGCAGCGACGCAATCAGGGTCCAGATCGCTTCGTGGTTCTTGCTGGCGGCTTCGCCTTCCAGCATCGGCGCGATGAAGATGCGCTCGCGGGCGGCCGCCAGGGTCTGGCCGTCGGCTTCAAGGGCGCGGGCGTGAACGGTGCCGGCGCGAACTTGCAGCGGTACGGACATTTCGCTCAGGCGTTGCAGGCTTGGGTGGCTCAGGGCGGTCAGCGCGGCTTTCGGCTGATTGCGGGTCATGGCCAGTTCAGCAGACAGGGTGCTGGCGAATGCCTGCTGGCCCGGCTGGAGTTGTTCCATCGGCACTTGCTGCAGGATTTGCGCGGACTGTCCGGCATTACCTTGGCGGTACGCCATGTCTGCCGCACTCAGGCGCAGCAGCGCAGCCTTGTCCGGCGATTTGGCCTGGGCAGCCTGTTCGAGCAGTTGCTCGATGGTGGCATCCGGGGTCCGTGGAAGTTCGCCAAGGCTGGAGGAAGGGGAGCTGGCGCAAGCCGCCAGCAAGGCAGCGAGGCAGAGGGCAGTGAACAGCCGCAGGCAAGCGATCATGTAAGTGTTCCTGATACTCGATCAAATTAGCGTCGAATTGTACCCAAGCACTGGCCGGGGCGCGATGTTACTGGCGTGAAACCGTCAATTTAGCTGATACAAAGAGTGCGCAGCCTCACAATGGTGCGACAAACCGTGTCCGACCCGGACACGTCGTCCGGCGTGCGACGCGCTACAATGGCGGCTTTTACCGATCATGAGGTGTGCGCTTTGACTGCTCCAGGTCCTTTGAATTCCGCTGCGGGCTCGCTTTATGTGGTGGCGACGCCCATCGGCAACCTGGATGACATCAGCGCCCGGGCGTTGAAGATCCTGCGCGAGGTGGCGCTGATCGCCGCCGAAGATACGCGCCACTCCCAGCGCCTGATGCAGCACTTCGGCATTTCCACGCCGCTGGCAGCCTGTCATGAGCACAACGAGCGGGACGAAGGCAGTCGTTTCATCACCCGTCTTTTGGCAGGTGACAACGTCGCGCTGATTTCCGATGCCGGTACGCCGCTGATTTCCGATCCCGGTTATCACTTGGTGCGTCAGGCGCGTGCTGCGGGGATCAATGTGGTGCCGGTGCCAGGTGCGTGCGCATTGATCGCGGCGTTGTCGGCTGCCGGTCTGCCGTCCGACCGCTTTATCTTCGAGGGTTTTCTGCCGGCCAAGGCGGTGGGGCGCAAGGCGCGCCTGGAAGCGATCAAGGAAGAACCGCGCACGCTGATTTTCTACGAGGCGCCGCATCGTATTCTGGAATGCCTGCAGGATATGGAGGCGGTATTCGGCGCTGATCGCCCTGCATTGCTCGCTCGTGAAATCACCAAGACCTTTGAAACGCTCAAGGGATTGCCGTTGAGCGAGTTGCGGGCATTCGTCGAGGCGGACAGTAATCAACAGCGCGGCGAATGCGTCGTGGTGGTGGCGGGCTGGACCGCGCCGGAATCCGAAGACGCCGTCAGCAGTGAGGCGATGCGCATCCTCAATCTGTTGCTGGAAGAGATGCCGCTCAAGCGTGCAGCGGCCCTGGCAGCGCAAATCACCGGTGAGCGCAAAAACGTGTTGTACCAGGTGGCACTGGATCAGCAAAAAGGCGCGTAACCCGTCGCGCAGACCGGTTTGCGGGCTATTAGCGCTTGTTCTTCGGCCGCTCTGCCGTTAACCTGCGCGGCGGAGAGTCGATCGGACAGTCGCTGCCCTCTATGAAAATTAGGGGGGGGAGGAAAGTCCGGGCTCCATAGGGCGAAGTGCCAGGTAATGCCTGGGAGGCGTGAGCCTACGGAAAGTGCCACAGAAAATAACCGCCTAAGCGCTTCGGCGCCGGTAAGGGTGAAAAGGTGCGGTAAGAGCGCACCGCACGTCTGGCAACAGTTCGTGGCTAGGTAAACCCCACTTGGAGCAAGACCAAATAGGGTCCCAAGGCGTGGCCCGCGCTGGGACCGGGTAGGTTGCTAAAGATGTCCAGTGATGGCCATCGTAGACGAATGACTGTTCAAGACAGAACCCGGCTTACAGATCGACTCTCCACCTTTTTCTTTTCCCTGCTTGAATTAAAGGCGACAGGGCTGTTTATTATCAGCAGGCCTGCGCTGGAAACCCGGCAGCGGCAAACGCAGTAATAGCCATTTCCCACCTTGCTTCAATCAACAGCAGAAGCGCTTTTGTAATACCGAAAAAATCTTACTCTTAACAAATTACTTTAACTTTCGAGCGCAGCTTTCAGTGCTGCTTCAAGTTATTGGATAAAAGCATCCGCCAGATTCTCGTTGCTCCTCCTTTTATGCTCCTAAATCTCCGTTCTGTAAGGGTTTTCCTTTAATCCGCGCCTTGACGGTGTGGTGGGCGCATTCCTATAGTGTGCGCAAGTGGCGGAAAGTGGCATGAAGTGGGTTTTTTGAGCTCAAAACGATAAAAATTGGAGAAACGCAGACGTGTTTCGCGGAGCTAACGCTATCAGTCTCGATGCAAAGGGCCGTCTCGCCATGCCGAGCCGGTACCGTGACGAGCTCGATTCGCGCAGCTCCGGCCAGTTGATCGTGACCATTGATGCCGTTGATCCATGTTTGTGTGTCTACCCGCTCGATGAGTGGGAAATTATTGAAACCAAGTTGCGCGCGCTTCCTTCGCTTCGCGAAGAGAACCGTCGTCTGCAACGTTTATTGATTGGTAATGCCGTTGACCTCGAGCTCGACGGCAGTGGTCGTTTCCTGGTGCCGCCGCGCCTGCGCGAATACGCGAAGCTCGACAAGCGCGCGATGCTGGTGGGCCAACTGAACAAGTTCCAACTGTGGGACGAAGACGCCTGGAACGCGGTTTCTGCCGCTGACCTGGCTGCCATACAACAACCGGGCGCCATGCCTGACGAACTGCGTGATCTGATCCTGTGACTATTGATAGCGGCTTTAACCACATCACCGTACTGCTTGACGAAGCCGTCGAGGCTCTCGCCGTACGTCCTGATGGCTGCTATCTGGACGGCACGTTCGGTCGCGGCGGGCACAGCCGGTTGATCCTGAGCAAGCTCGGGCCGGATGGTCGGCTCATCGGATTCGACAAGGATCCTCAAGCGATTGCCACCGGGCAAACGCTAGCGGCCGAAGACGGCCGCTTTGTCGTTGTGCAGCGCAGCTTTGCCGAGCTCGGTTCGGTGGTTGCCGAACAGGGTCTGGCCGGCAAAGTCAGCGGCATTCTGCTGGATCTGGGCGTGTCTTCGCCGCAGCTCGATGATGCCGAGCGCGGCTTCAGCTTCCTCAACGACGGTCCGCTGGACATGCGCATGGATCCGTCCCGTGGCATCAGCGCCGCCGAGTTCGTCAATACCGCGCCGGTGGAAGAAATCGCCCGAGTTTTCAAGGAATACGGCGAAGAACGCTTCTCTGGTCGCATGGCCCGTGCCGTGGCCGAACGTCGTGACATCACGCCGTTCGAGCGCACCGCCGATCTGGCCGAAGTGCTGAAAGTCGCCAACCCGGCGTGGGAAAAGGGCAAGAACCCGGCAACTCGCGCTTTCCAGGGCCTGCGCATTCACGTCAACAACGAACTGGGCGATCTGGAAGCGGGTCTTGAAGCCGCGCTCGAATGCCTGGAAGTGGGCGGTCGTCTGGTCGTGATCAGCTTCCACTCGCTGGAAGACCGTATCGTCAAACTGTTCATGCGCAAGCTGGTGAAAGGCGAAGCCGACAACCTGCCGCGCAACCTGCCGGTTCGCCACGTTGCGTTCGAACCGAAAATCAAAGTCCATGGCAAAGCGCAGACGGCCTCCGACGCCGAACTCAAAGCCAACCCACGTTCCCGAAGCGCCGTCATGCGCGTCGCGGAGAAGCTGCGGTGAGCAAGCTTTTCGCCAAGCCACTGCCCGGCGGCAGCTTTTTCATGCTGCTGTTGTTCATCGGCGTGCTCGTGTCGGCCATCGGCGTGTCTTACAGCGCCCACTGGAACCGGCAGTTGCTCAACACCCTTTACAACGAACTGAGCGTGCGCGACAAGGCGCAGGCCGAATGGGGGCGCCTGATCCTGGAGCAAAGCACCTGGACCGCCCACAGCCGGATCGAAGTACTGGCCACCGAACAACTGAAGATGCATATCCCCGGCGCGGCTGACGTGAAGATGGTGGCGCCATGATGAAACTCGAGGGGGCTCTTTTCCCGTGGCGCTTCCGTCTGATGGTGGCACTGCTCGGCGTCATGGTCGCGGCCATCTGCTGGCGCATCATCGACCTGCAAGTGGTTGACCGAGACTTCCTCAAAGGCCAGGGCGACGCGCGCAGTCTTCGGCACATTCCGATTCCGGCTCACCGTGGTCTGATCACCGACCGTAACGGCGAGCCGCTGGCCGTGAGTACCCCGGTGACCACGCTGTGGGCCAACGCCAAGGAAATGCAGACCGCCAAAGAGAAGTGGCCGGCGCTGGCTGCCGCGCTGGGGCAGGATCCTAAAGCCTTGGCCGAACGCCTCGAAGCCCAGGCCAACAAAGAATTCATTTATCTGGTGCGCGGGTTGACCCCCGAGCAGGGCCAGGCCGTGCTCGACCTGAAAGTGCCGGGCGTCTACGGCATCGAAGAGTTCCGCCGGTTCTACCCGGCCGGTGAAGTCACCGCGCACATGGTCGGGTTCACCGACATCGATGACCACGGTCGTGAAGGTGTCGAACTGGCCTACGACGAATGGCTGGCCGGCGTACCCGGCAAGCGGCAAGTCATCAAGGATCGGCGTGGACGGCTGATCAAGGATGTCCAGGTCACCAAAAACGCCAAGGCCGGCAAGCCCTTGGCGTTGTCGATTGACCTGCGCCTGCAATACCTGGCCAACCGCGAACTGCGCAACGCGATCATTGAGAACGGTGCGAAAGCCGGCAGTCTGGTGATCATGGACGTGAAGACCGGCGAGATTCTCGCCATGGTCAACCAGCCGACCTACAACCCGAACAACCGTCGCAACCTGCAACCGGCAATGATGCGTAACCGCGCGATGATCGACGTGTTCGAACCCGGTTCGACCATGAAGGCGATCTCGATGAGCGCCGCAATCGAAACCGGCCGCTGGAAACCGAGCGACACCGTCGAGGTGTATCCGGGCTCCCTGCAGATCGGCAAATACACGATCAAGGACGTATCGAAGACCGAAGGTCCGGTACTCGACCTGACCGGCATTCTGATCAATTCCAGTAACGTCGGTATGAGTAAGGTCGCGTTCGATATCGGCGGCGAAACCATTTTCCGCCTCGCACAGAAAGTCGGCCTCGGCCAGGACACCGGCCTCGGCTTCCCGGGCGAACGTGTCGGCAACCTGCCGAACTACCGCGAGTGGCGCAAGGCCGAGACCGCGACGCTGTCCTACGGCTACGGTATCTCGGTGACCGCGATCCAGCTGGTGCACGCGTTCTCGGCGCTGGCCAACAACGGTCGTCTGGCACCACTGACCCTGATCAAAACCGACAAGGCGCCGCAGACCACCCAGGTGCTGCCGGAAGCCGTCGCCAAGACCATGCAAGGCATGCTGCAACAAGTGATCGAGGCCCCGCGCGGCGTGTTCCGTGCGCAGGTGCCGGCGTATCACGTGGGCGGCAAGTCCGGTACCGCGCGTAAGACATCGGTCGGCACCAAGGGTTACGCCGAAAATTCTTACCGCTCGCTGTTCGCCGGTTTCGGCCCGATGAGCGATCCACGTTATGCAATCGTCGTGGTGATCGATGAACCGACCAAGGCCGGTTACTTCGGTGGTCTGGTCTCGGCGCCGGTGTTCAGCCGCGTGATGTCGGGCACCCTGCGCCTGATGAACGTCACCCCGGACAACCTGCCGACCACACAACAGGCCAACGCCACCCCGGTCGTTCCGCTGAAAGCCAATGGAGGGCGCGGCTGATGTCTCTGAGTCTGAACAAGATTTTCCCCCACGCCGGCCATGATCTGTTGATTCGTGAACTGGCGCTCGACAGTCGCAACGTACGCGCGGGTGATCTGTTCCTCGCGGTGCCGGGCGGCAAGTTCGACGGGCGTGCGCACATCGCCGACGCCTTGCAGCGCGGTGCTGCTGCCGTGGCCTATGAAGTGGAAGGCGCAACGGTGCTGCCGATCACCGAAGTTCCGCTGATTCCGGTCAAGGGCCTGGCGGCGCAACTGTCTGACATCGCCGGGCGTTTTTACGGTGAGCCGAGCCATCACCTGAATCTTGTGGGCGTGACCGGCACCAACGGCAAGACCAGCGTGACCCAACTGGTGGCGCAGGCGCTGGATCTGCTCGGTCAGCATTGCGGTATCGTCGGCACCCTCGGCTCCGGTTTCCACGGTTCGCTGCAAAGCGGCCTGCACACCACGCCGAATCCGATTGCCATGCAAGCGACCTTGGGCGACCTGAAAAAGGCCGGCGCCAAAGCCGTGGCCATGGAAGTCTCGTCCCACGGTCTGGATCAGGGCCGGGTTACCGCGCTGGCATTCGATGTGGCAGTGATGACCAACCTGTCCCGTGATCACCTCGATTACCACGGCACCATGGAAGCGTACGCCGAGGCCAAGGCCCGGCTGTTCGCCTGGAATGACCTGAAGTGCCGCGTGGTCAATCTCGACGACGATTTCGGCCGGCAACTGGCCGCTGAAAAGCGCGAGTCACGTTTGATCACTTACAGCCTGCTCGACAGCAGCGCCTATCTCTATGTGCGTGAAGCGCAGTTCGACGACGAAGGCGTGCGTGCCACACTGGTCACGCCGCAGGGCGAACACCATTTGCGCAGCACACTGCTGGGCCGTTTCAACCTGAGCAACGTACTGGCCGCCGTCGGTGCATTGCTCGGTCTCGATTACGCCCTCGACGAAATTCTCAAGGTGCTGCCAAAGCTCGAAGGCCCGGCCGGTCGCATGCAGCGTCTCGGCGGCGGCACCCAGCCGCTGGTGGTGGTCGATTACGCCCACACTCCGGATGCGCTGGAAAAAGTTCTGACAGCGTTGCGCCCGCACGTCAAAGGACAGCTGCTGTGCCTGTTCGGCTGCGGCGGTGATCGCGATCGCGGCAAGCGTCCGCTGATGGCTGAAGTGGTCGAGCGTCTGGCCGACCGCGTGCTGGTCACCGATGACAATCCGCGCACCGAAGACCCGGCGGTGATTTTCGATGATATCCGCGCCGGCTTCACGGCTGTGGACAAGGTGACGTTCGTGGCCGGTCGTGGCCAGGCCATCGCGCAACTGATTGCCGGCGCTTCGGCGGATGACGTGATCGTTCTGGCCGGCAAAGGTCACGAGGACTATCAGGAAATCAACGGCGAGCGCCATGCATTCTCTGATCTGGTCGAGGCGGATCACGCCCTGACCGCGTGGGAGGTGGCCCATGCTTAAGGCCCTGAAACTCAGCGAGCTGACCAGCGCGCTCGACGCCCGCCTGATCAGCGCCGACGCCAGTTTTGACGGCGTGAGCATCGACAGCCGCGCGATCAAGGCTGGCCAACTGTTTATCGCCCTGACCGGCCCGCGTTTCGACGGTCATGACTATCTGAATGAAGTCGCCGCCAAAGGCGCCGTTGCTGCATTGGTCGAGCGCGAAGTCGCCGACAGCACGCTGCCGCAATTGCTGGTCAAGGACACTCGCCAGGCGCTCGGCCAGCTGGGTGCCTTGAACCGTGCCGCGTTCACCAAACCGGTCGCTGCGGTTACCGGCTCCAGTGGCAAGACCACGGTCAAGGAAATGCTCGCAAGCATCCTGCGCACACGCGGTCCGGTGCTGGCGACCCGTGGCAACCTGAATAACGATCTGGGTGCGCCGCTGACCCTGCTCGAACTCGCCCCGGAACACAGCGCGGCGGTGATCGAACTGGGCGCCTCGCGTCTGGGTGAAATCGCCTACACCGTAGGGCTGACCAAGCCGCACGTAGCGATCCTCAACAACGCCGGGACCGCCCACGTCGGTGAGTTCGGCGGGCCGGAGAAAATCGTCGAAGCCAAGGGCGAGATCATCGACGGGCTGGCGGCCGATGGCGTCGCCGTGCTGAACCTCGATGACAAGGCGTTTGGTATCTGGAAAACCCGCGCCGGCGCGCGCAAGGTGCTGACGTTTGCCCTGAGCAACACTCAGGCGGATTTTTACGCCAGCGACCTGGCCACCGATGCCCGTGGTTGCCCGGCGTTCAACCTTCACACTCCTGAAGGTGTGGAACGGGTTCAACTGAACCTGCTCGGCACCCACAACGTCGCCAACGCCATGGCCGCCGCCGCTGCCGCTCACGCCTTGGGCGTGTCGCTGTTCGGCGTTGCCACCGGGCTTGGCGCGGTACAACCGGTCAAGGGTCGCACCGTCGCGCAACTGGCGAAAAACGGCATGCGCGTGATCGATGACACTTACAACGCGAACCCCACCTCGATGTGCGCGGCCGTTGATATACTCGCCGGCTTTTCCGGTCGCACCGTTCTGGTGCTCGGGGATATCGGCGAGTTGGGCGACTGGGCGGAGCAGGGGCACCGCGACGTGGGCGAATACGCCCGGGGCAAGGTTTCCGCGCTTTACGCTGTCGGGCCGAACATGGTCCACGCCGTGAACGCATTCGGTAACGAGGCGCAGCACTTCGGCACACAAGCCGAACTGATCCAGGCCCTCGGCGCCGAGCAGGACACAAACACCACCATTTTGATCAAGGGTTCGCGCAGCGCAGCGATGGAAAACATCGTTGCGGCCCTGTGCGGGTCCAGTCTGGAGAAACATTAATGCTGCTGCTGCTAGCGGAGTATCTGCAACAGTTCTACAAAGGCTTCGCGGTCTTCCAGTACCTGACCCTGCGCGGGATCCTCGGTGTGCTGACCGCGCTGGTCTTGTCGCTGTGCTACGGCCCGTGGATGATCCGCACCCTGCAGAACCGTCAGATCGGCCAATCGGTTCGTAACGACGGCCCGCAATCGCACCTGTCCAAATCCGGTACGCCGACCATGGGCGGTGCGCTGATTCTGTCTTCGATCGGAGTCAGCACTCTGCTGTGGGCTGACCTGAGCAACCGCTACGTGTGGGTCGTGCTGCTGGTGACCCTGCTGTTCGGCGCCATCGGCTGGGTCGATGACTACCGCAAGGTGATCGAGAAGAACTCCCGTGGCCTGCCGAGCCGCTGGAAATATTTCTGGCAGTCGGTGTTCGGCCTCGGTGCGGCGATCTTCCTTTATATGACTGCCAGCACTCCGGTGGAAACCACCCTGATCCTGCCGATGCTCAAGGACTACAGCATTCCGCTGGGCGCGGGTTTCATCGTGCTGACGTACTTTGTGATCGTTGGCTCGAGCAACGCGGTCAACCTCACCGACGGCCTCGACGGTCTGGCGATCATGCCGACAGTGATGGTGGGCGGTGGCTTGGGCATCTTCTGCTACCTGTCGGGTAACGTGAAATTTGCTGAGTACCTGCTGATCCCTTACGTACCTGGCGCAGGCGAGCTGATCGTGTTCTGCGGCGCACTGATCGGTGCCGGCCTGGGCTTCCTGTGGTTCAACACCTACCCGGCACAAGTCTTCATGGGCGACGTCGGCGCACTGGCGCTGGGCGCGGCCCTGGGCACCATCGCGGTGATCGTCCGTCAGGAAATCGTCCTGTTCATCATGGGCGGCGTGTTCGTGATGGAAACCCTGTCAGTCGTCATTCAGGTTGCGTCCTTTAAGCTGACCGGTCGCCGTGTGTTCCGCATGGCGCCGATTCACCACCACTTTGAACTCAAGGGCTGGCCCGAGCCGCGCGTGATCGTCCGTTTCTGGATCATCACCGTGATTCTCGTTCTGATCGGCCTTGCCACCCTGAAGCTGAGGTAGAACGAGTGTCTCTGATCGCTTCTGACCACTTCCGCATCGTTGTCGGCCTCGGCAAGAGCGGCATGTCCCTGGTTCGCTTCCTGGCGAACCGGGGCGTGGCGTTTGCCGTGGCCGACACGCGGGAAAATCCACCGGAACTGGCCACGCTCCAGCGTGACTATCCGCACGTGGAAGTGCGTTGTGGCGAGCTGGACGTCGAATTCCTGTGCCGTGCCGACGAGCTCTACGTGAGCCCCGGCCTGGCGCTGGCGACCCCGGCCCTGCAAGCCGCCGCGGCCCGTGGCGTGAAGCTGTCCGGCGACATCGAGCTGTTCGCGCGCAACGCGAAGGCGCCGATCGTGGCCATCAGCGGTTCCAATGCGAAAAGCACCGTCACCACCCTGGTCGGCGAGATGGCGGCTGCGGCCGGCAAGCGCGTGGCCGTGGGCGGCAACCTCGGTACGCCGGCGCTGGATCTGCTCAGCGATGACGTCGAGCTGTACGTGATGGAGCTGTCGAGCTTCCAGCTGGAAACCACCGACCAGCTCAACGCCGAAGTGGCGACCGTGCTCAACATCAGCGAAGACCACATGGATCGCTACAGCGGTCTGCCGGCCTACCACCTGGCCAAGCACCGGATCTTCCGGGGGGCGAAGCAGTTCGTGGTCAACCGCCAGGACGCCTTGACCCGTCCGCTGATGGGCGAGGGCCAGCCGTGCTGGACCTTCGGCCTGACCAAACCCGATTTCAAGGCGTTCGGTCTGCGCGAAGAGAATGGCGAGAAATACCTGGCCTTCGAATTCCAGAACCTGATGCCGGTGCGCGAGTTGAAGATTCGCGGCGCCCACAACCAGTCCAACGCCCTGGCGGCGCTGGCACTCGGCCACGCGGTCGGGCTGCCGTTCGACGCCATGCTGGCAGCGCTGCGCACCTTCGCCGGTCTCGAACACCGTTGCCAGTGGGTACGTGATCTGGACGGCGTCGGTTACTACAACGATTCCAAGGCCACCAACGTCGGCGCCGCGCTGGCCGCCATCGAAGGTCTGGGTGCGGACATCGACGGCAAGGTCGTGCTGATCGCCGGTGGCGACGGCAAGGGTGCCGACTTCAAGGACCTGCGCGATCCGGTGGCGGCCCATTGTCGCGCCGTGATCCTGATGGGTCGCGACTCCGACAAGATCGGCGAAGCGATCGGCGATGCCGTGCCGCTGATTCGCGCGACCACGCTGGTCGATGCGGTCGCCCAATGCCGTGCCGCCGCCCAACCGGGCGACGTGGTGCTGCTGTCCCCGGCCTGCGCCAGTTTCGACATGTTCAAGAACTACGAAGACCGTGGTCACCAGTTCGTCCGCGCTGTGGAGGATCTGGCATGAGCTTGAGAAACATCATCAAGCCATACCCGTCGCCGCTCATTACCGGACGCGGAATCGATCTCGACTTCCCGATGCTCGCCGGTTGCCTGGCGTTGCTCGGTCTGGGCCTGATCATGATCGCCTCGGCATCGACAGAAGTCGGCGCGGCGCAGTCGGGCAGTGCTCTCTATTACATGACCCGTCACCTGATCTACGTGGTGCTGGGCCTGGGTGCCTGCATCGTCACCATGATGATTCCGATCGCCACCTGGCAGCGCCTCGGCTGGATGATGCTGATCGGTGCGTTCGGTCTGCTGGTGATGGTGATCATCCCGGGGATCGGCCGTGAGGTGAACGGTTCGATGCGCTGGATCGGTTTCAGCTTCTTCAACGTACAGCCGTCCGAGATCGCCAAGGTGTTCGTGGTGATCTACCTCGCCGGTTACCTGGTGCGTCGCCAGAAAGAGGTGCGCGAGAGCTGGATGGGCTTCTTCAAGCCATTCATCGTGCTGC
Source organism: Pseudomonas pharyngis (assembly GCF_021602345.1). Classification (GTDB taxonomy): domain Bacteria; phylum Pseudomonadota; class Gammaproteobacteria; order Pseudomonadales; family Pseudomonadaceae; genus Aquipseudomonas; species Aquipseudomonas pharyngis. The sequence continues at coordinate 19,016 of NZ_BQID01000025.1, read as the reverse complement.
TGCCGATGGCGGGCCTGCTGCTGATGGAGCCGGACTTCGGTGCCACCGTCGTGATGATGGGCGCTGCGGCGGCGATGCTGTTCCTCGGCGGGGTCGGGCTGTTCCGGTTCTCGCTCATGGTGGTGCTGGCCGTTGGTGCGGTGGTGTTGCTGATTCAGATGCAGCCGTACCGGATGGCGCGTCTGACCAACTTCGCCGACCCGTGGGCCGACCAGTTCGGCGCCGGTTATCAATTGTCGCAAGCCTTGATCGCGTTCGGTCGCGGTGAATGGCTGGGTGTTGGTCTGGGCAACAGCGTGCAGAAACAGTTCTACCTGCCGGAAGCGCACACCGACTTCGTGTTCTCGGTTCTCGCCGAAGAGCTCGGCGCCGTGGGCTCGCTGTGCACCGTGGCGCTGTTCGTGTTCGTGTGTATTCGCGGGATGTACATCGGTCTGTGGGCCGAGAAGGCCAAACAGTTTTTTGCCGCTTATGTTGCCTACGGCCTGTCGTTCCTGTGGATCGGCCAGTTCCTGATCAACATCGGCGTGAACGTCGGCCTGTTGCCGACCAAGGGCCTGACCTTGCCGTTCCTCAGTTATGGCGGCAGTTCCCTGGTGATCTGCTGTGCCTGCCTTGGCCTGTTGCTGAGGATCGAGTGGGAGAGCCGGACCCACCTGGGCAGTGAAGAGATGGAATTCCATGAGAGCGACTTCGCCGAGGAGCCGAACCATGGGCGCTAACGTATTGATCATGGCCGGCGGCACGGGTGGCCACGTGTTCCCGGCGCTGGCCTGTGCCCGCGAATTCCAGGCGCGCGGCTACACCGTGCACTGGCTCGGGACGCCGCGCGGGATCGAGAACGATCTGGTGCCGGCGGCAGGTATTGAACTGCACCGCATCAACGCCACTGGCCTGCGTGGCAAGGGCAAGCTGTCGCTGCTCAAGGCGCCGTTCATGCTGCTGAAATCGGTGTGGCAGGCGCGGGCGATCATTCGCCGCTTGCGTCCGGTGTGCGTGGTCGGATTCGGCGGCTATGTGACCGGCCCCGGTGGTCTTGCCGCCAAACTGGCCGGCGTGCCGGTGATCGTTCATGAGCAGAACGCCGTGGCCGGCACCGCCAATCGGTTGCTGGTGCCGTTCGCCGCCCGGGTGTGTGAAGCGTTCCCCGACACCTTTACCCTGTCGGACAGCCGCCGTACCACCGGTAACCCGGTGCGCAGCGAGCTGTTCCTCGAAACACCGCGCCCGGCCCTGGCCGGACGCAAGGCGCGTTTGCTGATCCTGGGCGGAAGCCTGGGCGCAGAACCGTTGAACAAGTTGCTGCCTGAAGCCCTGGCACAAGTCGCTGCCGACTTGCGTCCGGAAGTGTTCCATCAGGCCGGCAGAAACCACGATGAAGTGACTGCAGAGCGCTACCGCGCCGCCGGCGTGGACGCGCAGGTGCAGCCGTTCATCAAAGACATGGCCCAGGCCTATGGCTGGGCTGACCTGGTGGTGTGCCGCGCCGGCGCATTGACCATCAGCGAACTGGCCGCCGCCGGTCTGCCCTCGATGCTGGTGCCCTTGCCCCACGCGATCGACGATCACCAGACCCGCAACGCCGATTATTTGGCCCGCGAAGGCGCTGCCTTCCTGATGCCGCAAAGAACGACTGGTGCCGCGGACCTTGCCGCGCGCCTGACAGAGGTCTTGATGCAACCGCAACGACTCGAACAAATGGCCCAAGCGGCCCGCCGTCTGGCGAAACCCGAAGCCACCCGCAGCGTGGTCGATACCTGTCTGGAGGTGGCCCATGGTTGAGAATCAGAAAGCCATGCCGCAACCGGAAATGCGCCGCATCCGTCGCATCCACTTCGTCGGCATCGGCGGCGTGGGCATGTGCGGTATTGCTGAAGTGCTGCTGAACCTGGGCTATGAAGTGTCAGGTTCCGACCTGAAAGCTTCGCCGGTGACCGAGCGCCTGGAATCCTTCGGTGCGCAGATCTTCATCGGCCACCGTGCCGAGAACGCCGCTGCCGCCGATGTGCTGGTGGTGTCGAGCGCCGTCAACACCTCCAACCCGGAAGTCGCGACTGCGCTGGAACGCCGCATCCCGGTGGTGCCGCGTGCCGAAATGCTCGCCGAGCTGATGCGCTACCGCCACGGCATCGCCGTCGCCGGTACCCACGGCAAGACCACCACCACCAGCCTGATCGCTTCGGTGTTCGCCGCCGGTGGTCTGGATCCGACCTTCGTCATCGGTGGCCGTCTGAACGCCGCGGGCACCAATGCCCAGCTCGGCACCAGCCGTTACCTGATCGCCGAGGCCGATGAAAGCGACGCCAGCTTCCTGCACCTGCAACCGCTGGTGGCCGTGGTCACCAACATCGACGCCGACCACATGGCGACCTACGACGGTGACTTCAACAAACTGAAGAAAACCTTCGTCGAGTTCCTGCACAACCTGCCGTTCTACGGGCTGGCGGTGATGTGCCTGGACGATCCGGTGGTGCGTGAAATCCTGCCGCTGGTCAAGCGTCCGACCGTGACCTATGGCTTCAGCGAAGACGCCGACGTGCGCGCGATCAATGTTCGTCAGCAGGGCATGCAGACCTTCTTTACCGTGCTGCGCCCTGATCGCGAGCCTCTTGATGTGTCCGTGAACATGCCGGGCAACCACAACGTGCTCAACTCCCTGGCGACCATCTGCATCGCCACCGACGAAGGCGTCAGCGATGAAGCCATCGTCCAGGGCCTGTCCGGGTTCCAGGGTGTCGGCCGACGCTTCCAGGTCTACGGCGAACTGCCAGTGGACGGCGGCAATGTGATGCTGGTCGACGACTACGGTCACCACCCGACCGAAGTTGCAGCAGTCATCAAAGCCGTGCGCGGTGGCTGGCCGGAGCGCCGTCTGGTGATGGTCTACCAGCCGCACCGTTACAGCCGCACCCGTGATCTGTACGACGATTTCGTCAATGTCCTGGCCGACGCCAACGTGCTGCTGCTGATGGAAGTTTATCCGGCCGGCGAAGAGCCGATTCCGGGCGCCGACAGCCGCAAGCTGTGCAACAGCATCCGCCAGCGCGGTCAGCTCGATCCGATCTACATCGAGCGCGGTGTCGACCTGGCGCCGGTGGTCAAGCCGTTGCTGCGTGCCGGCGACATTCTGCTGTGCCAGGGCGCCGGTGACATCGGCGGCCTCGCACCGAAACTGTTGAAAAGCGAGTTGTTCGCCGGTGCCGTGGCGGCATCGGTCGAGGGGAAGTTGAAATGACTGCTGCCTACGCCAACCTGTTCTCCACCATCGCCCCGAAGGATTTCGGCCGTGTGGCCGTGCTGTTCGGTGGCCTGAGTGCCGAGCGTGAAGTCTCGCTGAAGTCCGGCAATGCCGTGCTCAGTGCGCTGCAAAGCGCGGGTGTGGACGCGTTCGGCATTGACGTCGGCGCCGATATCCTGCAGCGCCTGCTGAGCGAGAAGATCGACCGCGCGTTCATCATCCTCCACGGTCGCGGCGGTGAAGACGGCAGCATGCAGGGCCTGCTCGAGGTGGCCGGCATTCCGTACACCGGCAGCGGCATCCTGGCGTCCGCGCTGGCGATGGACAAGCTGCGCACCAAGCAGGTCTGGCACACGCTCGGGATTCCGACGCCGCGTCACGCCGTGCTGCGCAGCGAGGCCGATTGTATTTCGGCAGCGACGGAACTGGGCTTCCCTTTGATCGTCAAACCGGCGCATGAAGGTTCAAGTATCGGGATGGCCAAAGTGACTTCCGCGTCCGAGTTGATCGACGCATGGAAAGCGGCCAGTACCTACGATTCGCAAGTGTTGGTCGAGCAATGGATCCACGGTCCGGAGTTCACCATCGCCACCCTGCGTGACCAGGTGTTGCCTCCTATCGCCCTGGGTACGCCACACACGTTCTACGACTACGACGCCAAGTACATTGCCAACGATACCCAGTATCGGATTCCGTGCGGGCTCGATGCCGCCAAGGAAAAAGAACTCATGGACCTCACGGCGCAAGCCTGCGAGGCGCTGGGTATTGCCGGTTGGGGCCGGGCGGACGTGATGCAGGACGCCGACGGCAAGTTCTGGTTCCTGGAAGTCAACACCGCTCCCGGCATGACCGATCACAGCCTGGTACCGATGGCGGCGAAAGCGGCCGGTCTGGATTTCCAGCAACTGGTCCTGGCCATTCTGGCCGCCAGTGTCGATGCCGATGGCAAGAAAGAGGCGCGAGGTTAAGACCATGCAAGGCGCTCATCTCAGACATCAGCCACCCGCACCCGGTCGCAAGCCGGTGCCGCGGGGTGCCAGCCGAATGGTGGCCAAAGAGCCGATGTCCGCGCGCCTGCCAAAAGCCAACTTCGGCTTTTTGAAAGGTCTGTTCTGGCCGGTGCTGCTGGTGGCTCTGGGGTTCGGCACTTACGAAGGCGCACAGCGTCTGCTGCCGTACGCCGACCGGCCAATCACCAAGATCGCGGTGCAGGGCGACCTGAGTTACATCAGTCAGCAAGCGGTGCAGCAGCGGATCGCCCCGTACGTGGCGTCGAGCTTCTTCACCATCGACCTGGCGAGCATGCGCACGGAGCTTGAGCAGATGCCGTGGATCGCCCACGCCGAAGTACGTCGAGTGTGGCCGGACCAGGTGGTGATCCGCCTCGAAGAGCAACTGCCGGTGGCCCGTTGGGGCGACGAGTCGTTGCTCAACAACCAGGGCCAGGCGTTCACGCCCAAGGAACTGGCGAACTACGAACACCTGCCGCAGCTGTTCGGTCCACAGCGGGCCCAGCAGCAAGTGATGCAGCAATACCAGGTGCTGAGCCAGATGCTCCGGCCATTGGGCTTCTCGATTGCGCGGCTGGAGCTGCGTGAACGCGGCAGCTGGTTCCTGACCACCGGTGCCGGCAGTTCCGGCCCCGGGATCGAGCTGCTGCTGGGACGCGGTAACCTGGTGGAAAAGATGCGCCGCTTCATTGCCATCTATGACAAGACGCTCAAAGAACAGATTACGAACATTGCGCGCATCGATCTGCGCTACGCCAACGGCCTCGCTGTTGGCTGGCGGGAACCAGTAGCGCCGACGACAGCCCAACCCGCTGTCGCAAAGAATTAAGAAGAGGCAGGACCCATGGCAAACGTGCAAAGCGGCAAAATGATCGTCGGTCTCGATATCGGCACCTCCAAGGTGGTGGCGCTGGTCGGCGAGGTTGCGGACGACGGCTCGCTGGAAATCGTCGGGATCGGCACTCATCCGTCCCGCGGCCTGAAGAAAGGCGTGGTGGTCAACATCGAGTCCACGGTGCAGTCGATCCAGCGCGCGATCGAAGAAGCCCAACTGATGGCGGGCTGCCGCATTCACTCGGCGTTCGTCGGCGTGGCGGGCAATCACATTCGCAGCCTGAACTCCCACGGCATCGTCGCGATTCGTGATCGCGAAGTCAGCTCGGCTGACCTGGAGCGCGTACTCGACGCCGCCCAGGCGGTGGCGATCCCGGCCGACCAGCGTGTGCTGCACACCCTGCCGCAGGATTACGTGATCGATAACCAGGAAGGCGTGCGCGAGCCGCTGGGCATGTCCGGCGTGCGTCTGGAGGCCAAGGTTCACGTGGTCACCTGCGCCGTCAACGCCGCACAGAACATTGAAAAATGCGTGCGTCGCTGCGGTCTGGAAATCGACGACATCATTCTCGAGCAACTGGCCTCGGCCTACTCGGTCCTGACCGACGACGAAAAAGAGCTGGGCGTGTGCCTGGTCGACATCGGCGGCGGCACCACCGACATCGCGATCTTCACCGAAGGCGCGATCCGCCACACGGCCGTGATCCCGATTGCGGGCGACCAGGTGACCAACGACATCGCCATGGCGTTGCGCACCCCGACCCAGTACGCCGAAGAGATCAAGATCCGCTACGCCTGCGCCCTGGCCAAACTGGCCGGCGCCGGCGAGACCATCAAGGTGCCGAGCGTCGGCGACCGTCCGCCGCGCGAACTGTCCCGTCAGGCCCTGGCCGAAGTGGTCGAGCCGCGATACGACGAACTGTTCACCCTGATCCAGGCCGAGCTGCGTCGCAGCGGCTACGAAGACCTGATCCCGGCCGGCATCGTGCTGACCGGTGGTACGTCGAAGATGGAAGGCGCCACCGAACTGGCGGAAGAAATCTTCCACATGCCGGTCCGCCTGGGCGTGCCCCACGGCGTGAAAGGTCTGGATGACGTGGTACGCAACCCGATTTATTCCACTGGCGTTGGCTTGTTGATGTACGGCCTGCAAAAGCAGTCCGACGGGATCTCGTTCTCGGGCATCGGCAGCCGCGACAGCTACAGCAACGATGAGCCGCAGGCGCCGTTGCTGGACCGTTTGAAGAAGTGGGTTCAAGGCAACTTCTAAAGCTTTACCGCAGCACCGCAACAAACAGCAGTAGGCGAAAAAACTAGAGAATGTAAGGAGAGGGAAAATGTTCGAACTCGTAGACAACATCCCCGCAAGCCCGGTAATCAAAGTTATCGGTGTTGGCGGTGGCGGCGGCAACGCTGTCAATCACATGGTCAAGAGCAACATCGAAGGCGTGGAATTCATCTGCGCCAACACCGATGCTCAAGCGCTGAAAAACATTGGCGCGCGCACCATTCTGCAACTGGGCACCGGCGTGACCAAAGGCCTGGGCGCCGGCGCCAACCCGGAAGTCGGCCGTCAGGCTGCGCTGGAAGATCGCGAGCGCATCGCTGAAGTGCTGGCCGGCACCAACATGGTGTTCATCACCACCGGCATGGGCGGCGGTACCGGTACCGGTGCGGCGCCGATCATCGCTGAAGTGGCCAAGGAAATGGGCATCCTGACCGTTGCGGTCGTGACTCGTCCGTTCCCGTTCGAAGGTCGCAAGCGTATGCAGATCGCCGACGAAGGCATCCGCATGCTCTCGGAAAGCGTCGACTCGCTGATCACCATTCCGAACGAAAAACTGCTGACCATCCTCGGCAAGGACGCAAGCCTGCTGTCGGCTTTCGCCAAGGCTGACGATGTACTGGCCGGTGCCGTTCGCGGTATCTCCGACATCATCAAGCGTCCGGGCATGATCAACGTCGACTTCGCCGACGTACGTACCGTGATGAGCGAAATGGGCATGGCGATGATGGGCACTGGCTGCGCCAGCGGTCCGAACCGTGCACGTGAAGCCACTGAAGCGGCCATCCGCAACCCGCTGCTGGAAGACGTGAACCTGCAAGGCGCACGCGGCATCCTGGTGAACATCACTGCCGGTCCTGACCTGTCCCTGGGTGAGTACTCCGATGTGGGTTCGATCATCGAAGCCTTCGCTTCCGAGCACGCGATGGTCAAGGTCGGTACCGTTATCGATCCGGACATGCGCGACGAACTGCACGTGACCGTGGTTGCCACCGGTCTGGGCGCGAAAATCGAGAAGCCTGTGAAGGTCATCGACAACACCGTTCACACCTCGATGGCCGCTGCTCAGGTACAGCAACCGGCACCCGCTCGTCAGGAGCAGCCAGCGGTGAATTACCGTGACCTGGACCGTCCGACCGTCATGCGCAACCAGGCTCAGGCCGGTGCTGCGACTGCCGCGAAGATGAATCCGCAAGATGACCTGGACTACCTGGACATCCCGGCTTTCCTGCGTCGTCAGGCCGATTGATGAAATGTATCAGGGGTATTCAGGTGATTGGTGTTCAGCAAAGGCTCGGTCTGCTATCATCGCCAGCCTTTGTTGATACCAGTTCGCAATTTGCGCTGAAGCGGCCCATGCCATGATTAAACAACGCACACTGAAAAATATTATCCGTGCCACCGGTGTAGGTCTGCACTCCGGGGAGAAGGTTTACCTGACCCTCAAGCCTGCACCTGTCGATACCGGGATCGTCTTTCGTCGTGCCGATCTCGATCCGGTTGTCGAGATACCGGCTCGCGCGGCCAACGTCGGCGAGACAACCATGTCGACGACGCTGGTCAACGGTGACGTGAAGGTAGACACGGTGGAGCACTTGCTCTCGGCCATGGCTGGCCTGGGCATCGATAACGCCTACGTCGAGCTCTCCGCGTCTGAAGTCCCGATCATGGATGGCAGCGCAGGACCTTTCGTATTCCTGATTCAATCGGCTGGCCTGGAAGAACAGGACGCCGCCAAGAAATTCATCCGCATCCTGCGTGAAGTGACAGTGGAAGACGGCGACAAGCGCGCCACTTTCGTCCCTTTCGAAGGGTTCAAGGTGAGCTTCGAGATCGATTTCGATCACCCGGTTTTCCGGGACCGCACCCAAAGTGCAAGCGTGGATTTTTCCAGCACTTCGTTCGTAAAAGAAGTCAGCCGCGCCCGTACTTTCGGTTTCATGAGTGACATCGAGTACCTGCGCAAGCACAACCTCGCACTCGGCGGTAGCGTGGAAAACGCGATCGTGGTCGATGCCGATGGCGTACTGAACGAAGACGGCCTTCGCTACGAAGACGAATTCGTGAAGCACAAGATCCTCGATGCGATTGGCGACCTGTACCTGCTGGGCAACAGCCTGATTGGTGAGTTCAAGGGCTTCAAGTCCGGCCACGCACTGAACAACCAGCTGCTGCGCAAGTTGATTGAGCAGAAAGATGCCTGGGAAGTCGTGACGTTCGAAGACGCCAGCACTGCACCAATCTCTTACATGCGCCCGGTTGCGGCGGTGTAAGTAAAAAACCTCTCTAGTTTTTTGAAGGCCACCTTTGGGTGGCCTTTTTTTATGCCCGCAGGTTTTGCATTGGCTGTACCGGCCTCATCGCTGGCAAGCCAGCGATGAGGCCAGAAAGGCCAAAACCCCCATCAAGCGACGACGACCCGGTTTCGCCCACCTTCCTTGGCCTGATACAACGCCTTGTCTGCCGCGAACAACAGCTGCTCCAGACTGATTTCGCTCGTCGCCGTCCAGGTACTGATACCGACGCTCACGGTCATCGGTGACTGGTCTTGATTCAGGCTTGGCAATTGCTCCACCGCTGTACGAATGTGTTCGGCGATCTGCTGCGCCCCGGCACTGTCGGTTTCCGCGAGGATCACCGAAAACTCCTCACCGCCATACCGAGCCACCAGATCCGCCGGACGCCGCACATTGGCGGTGATCACCCTGGCCAGTTCACGCAACGCCTGATCTCCGGCCTGATGCCCGTGGCGGTCATTGAAGGCCTTGAAGTGGTCGGCGTCGATCATCAGCAATGAAAGCGGCTTGCCCGAGCGCTGGGCGCGGAACCACTCGTGGCGCAGTGACTGATCGAGCATCCTCCGGTTGGCGACGCCGGTCAGGGCATCAGTTGCGGCGAGCTGTGCCAGTTCATGTTCGGCCCGCTGACGCAGGCGCAGCTCCCGGGCCAGCAGCCAGGTCAGCCACAGCAGACCGGCACACAACACGCCGGTAGCGCCGCTGATCAGGATCGCCGTGCGTCGCCACGCGCCGAACACTTCCTCGCTGGACAGGGCAACGATTGCCGTCAGCGGCAGATTGCCGACCCGCGAATAGGTGTACAGCCGTTGCTGATAATCCATGCTCGAAATGCTGTTGAAACTGCCATTGCCGTTGTTGTCGCGCAGAATCCGCACCACATTGGGCCGGGCGGCAAAGCTCTTGCCGATCGAGTCGCTCTGCAGATAAGGCTTCTGCGCCAGCAGGATGCCGTCGTTGTTGATGATGTTGAGAGTGCTGTCGATGCCGATGTCGAGGCTGTTGAACAACTGATCGAAGTAATCGAGCTTCATCGACGCCACGGCCACGCCCAGAAACTCACCGGTGTCTGAAGAAATGCGCCGACTGAAACTGATCCGCCACTGGTCCGCGTCATCGCAGTCGCAGCGGGGTTTGAACGGACGGCTGATGAACATGCCGGTGTCGCGGTTGAAGGCGTGGGCGAGGAAGTAGTCACGGTCGGCGAAATTGCCCGGCAGCGGATCGACCCGCGAGGAGTCGGCAATCACCTCGCCATACTTGTCGAGCAACAGGATGTCGCCCTTGAAGCGCGCCGTAGTGGAGCGGTCGAACAACGCCAGATGGCGGATCTGCGGCGACACGTCTTTCAGGTCGTCACGCTGGGCGGCGGCGATCAGCCCTTGCAGCGTCAGGTCATACAGCTCGACGGTGCGCAGTACATCGGCGTCGATCAACTGGGCGATGGTGGTGGCGCCACGGGTGGCCGATTCCTGGGCGTTGGCGCGTTCACGGATCAGCAGGAACGTGACGATGCAGACAATCGCGATTACGCTCAGCAGGCTGCCTGAGATCAACAGCAGCTCGGAGCGTCCGGTCGTGCCGGGAACGGTAGGGGTGCGGCTCGCGATCATGGTCCGGTTTTCGGTTGGGGGTTCTTCTAAGCGTAGTTGTACCCGCTCGCTGCCACAGGCAAGAAAAAGGCCAGCGCGTCAGGCTGGCCTTTTATCGCAGTGCCGATCTTAGAAGACGTTGATCGGGTAGTCGATGATCACACGGTATTCATCGGTGTCCGTATCGATTGCGCCGTAACCGTTGCCGCCGCGGTTGGTCGCCCATTGCAGGCATACCGCCAGGTCTTTGGCCTGGCCGCTCTGCACCACGTATTTGAGGTCGATGTCGCGCTCCCAGTGTTTGGCGTTGCGGCCTTCGGCGCTGTACCACGAGGCGTAACCCTTGCTGTCCGGATCGGCCTTGGTCAGGTCCAGCGTACCGCGTGAGTAGGACAGCGACGAGGTCAGCCCCGGCAGGCCGACGCCGGCGAAGTCGTAGGCGTACTTGAGTTTCCACGAGCGCTCGTTCGGGCCGTTGAAGTCCGAGTACTGCTGCGAGTTGTCGAGGTAGACGCTGTCGCCCTGGCTGATGTAATCGAACGGCGTGTTGCCGTTGACCCGCTGATACGCGGCGGTAACGCTGTGGCTGCCGATGCCCACGGTGAAATGCAGGCTGTAGGTGTTGTTGTCGATGTTGCCCAGCAGCGCGTCGCCGGTGTCCTGGGTGTGATAGAAGTGCAGGCCCGGGTTGAGGGTCACCCGGTCATTCAGTGCCCAGGTGTAGTCGAGGTCGTAGTAGTACTGGTTCCAGATGTCCTTCAACTCGGAGGCATACAGGCTGCTGGTCAGGCCTTCGACGCCGCTCCAGGCCACGCCGGCCCAATTCAGGTGCTGGCTCTTGTCGCCGTCGGCGAGGGTGCTGTAAGAGGTGCCGATGCGTTTGTGCCCGCTCTGGTTGTAGGGCTTGGTGAAGCTGGCCTGGCCGCCTTCGATCATCCAGCCGTCGAAGCTGTGATTGGTCAGGCTGAGGCCGCGAAAGGTCTGCGGCAGCATGCGCGTCTCGCCACCGGCGATCACCGGGTTGGCAAGGAACAGGTCGCCGGCCTTCAACTCGGTATCGAACGCCCGCATTTTCAGGGTGGCGCCCGCCGTGGAGAACGACCTCGGCGCTTTGCCGCTGCCGTCGCTGACCGGCAGGATGCTGGAATTGTCCGTACCACCACCACCGTCGAGTTTCAGACCGAGCATGGCGTGGGCATCGAGGCCGAAGCCGACCGTGCCTTCGGTGTAGCCCGACTCGAATTTGCCGAGAAACCCCTGGCCCCACTCGATGTTGTCGTCCGTCTGCTGCAGACGGTTGCGGTTCATGTAGTAGTTGCGGGCATTGAGGTTCAGGCTCGAGCCTTCGACGAAACCTTGCTGCTCGGCTTCGGCAGCATGGGCGGCGGGGGCAATCGTTGCGGCAATTGCAATGAACAGCGGGGTGACGCGAACTGGGTAACGCACGTGCGGTAAAGCTCCTTGGGTCAACTGACACTTCAATGTCATGAGGTGCGGGATGTTTCCAGTTGTTAAAGACGTACCAGACAGCTTTCAGACCACAACGAAAAAAGGCCGCTGAAAATCAGCGGCCTGCAAGGACGACGGTTGAACGGGAAGAGCCAAACAACCGCGTCGAGGGAAACGATGCGCAGTGCGCGACTCAGCTGTCTTTCTCGGAGGCTTGAGCCTGAGAATTTAAGGCCTGCGGGGCTTGCGTAGCGTCCTGAGCCTTGGCCATCACTTCTGCCTGATGCTGTTCGAATGCGTGAGCGCGAGCGGCGTTTTGCGCTACAAACGTCTGGGATTCTTCAGCCATCGCCATCGGCGACAGGATCAATGAGGACAAAACGAAAGCGCTGGCAATACCCATACTGTTGGACATCTTGAAAACCTTCTTGCTTGGCAAGTGCTGTTTGGTGCGGGCAAAGATAAGGTTGCCGGGCGTTGTGAAACAGCGTGATTTTCATAAATGACTGTTACAGCAGAAGCAAAGATCAGCGGGGGAGGTCGTTTCCGGGCTCGGCTTGAGAGGGACGCGGAGCGTCCCGGGCCGCATTCCCACGCAGAGCGTGGGGAACGATGAGGGGTGGGGTCAGACCGGCAAATGAATCCCGAAAGTGTTCATTCCGCGATCACTGCGCACAAACACATCCCCGCCATGCATCAGCGCAATCGCCTTGACGATCGCCAGCCCCAGGCCATGGTTGTTGCCGCTGTTACTGCGCGACGCATCCACCCGGTAGAAACGCTCGAACAAGCGCGGTAAATGCTCGCTGGCAATCGGGGAGCCGGGGTTGGCCACGCCGATGCTGACCTGATGTTCCTCGACCGTGATCTGCACCTCGATCACCTGTCCCGGCGCGGTATGTTGCACTGCGTTGCTCAACAGATTGATCAAGGCCCGGCGCAGATGAGCGATCTCGATCTGCACCTGCGCATCACCGCTTACCCGAACCTGGACCTGCGCATCCTCAAGGATGAAATCGAGGTATTCGAGAGTGGTTGCCACTTCATCGGCCAACGAAGTCGACGTCAGTTTGGTGGCCTTACTGCCCTGATCGGCGCTGGCCAGGAACAGCATGTCGTTGATGATCGAACGCAGGCGTTCCAGTTCTTCGAGGTTGGATTGCAGCACTTCGAAATAATGCTCGGCCGAGCGCCCGCGAGTCAGGGCGACCTGGGTCTGGCCGATCAGGTTGGTCAGCGGCGAGCGCAGTTCATGGGCGACGTCGGCGTTGAAGGATTCGAGCCGCGAATAGGCTTGCTCAACCCGCTCCAGCGTCGAGTTGAACGAGTCGACGAACTGCTCCAGTTCCGGCGGCAACGGCGACAGTCGCAGACGCCCGGCCCGCAACGGCGGTGCCAGCCGCTGGGCTTCGTGGGACAGTTTGATCAGCGGTTTGAGGCCGATTCGCGCCACCCAGTAACCCAACGCCGAGGCCAGTAGCACGCCGATCACCGCCAGACTCACAAGCGCGATCAGCAACTGATGCTGGGTCTGGTGAAAGGTCTCGGTGTCGATGCCGATCATGAAGCGCAGCGGCGGGCGTTGATCCTTGGCCGGCAGTTCGGTGAGCAGCACTTTCAGCGGATAGGGATGGTCGGGCAGTTGCAGGTCGCGCATGCCCAGCGGGCCTTGGGCAAAGGCGCGGATCGAGACATCGGGCTCGCCGAATTCATAGCCCGGATTGCCGCTGACCACCCAGAACCGGATGCGCTTGTCTTCTTCGCCGAGCAGCTTGAGCTTGGCGTTGATCTTCACCCAGTGCTCGGGGGTGCCATAGCGGTTGAGCGCCGATTCGAGCACGCTGTAACGTGCATCCAGTTCCGCTTCCGGCAGCAGGCCCAGGCCTTTGTCCACTTGTTGATACAGCGCGCCGCCGATCAACAGGAACACCAGCAGCGCCACCAGCGTGAACATCCCGCTCAAGCGCAGCGCGATAGAGTTACTGGACACCACGGCTCTCCAGCACATAACCCATGCCCCGGATGGTGTGCAGCAGTTTCTCGTCGAACGGCCCGTCGAGTTTGGCGCGCAGGCGCTTGATCGCGACTTCGACCACGTTGGCGTCGCTGTCGAAATTAATGTCCCAGACCATTTCCGCAATCGCGGTTTTCGAGAGGATTTCGCCTTGGCGCCGGGCCAGCACGCTGAGCAGTGAAAACTCTTTCGCCGTCAGATCCAGCCGGGTGCCGGCACGGGTGGCCTTGCGGCTGATCAGATCGATCCACAGATCGGCGATGCTCACTTGCACCGGTTCGTGGCCGCCGCTGCGCCGGGTCAGCGCTTGCAGGCGCGCCACCAGTTCGAGGAAGGAGAACGGTTTGCCGAGGTAATCGTCGGCGCCGTCGCGCAGGCCGCGGATCCGGTCTTCGACCCGCTCGCGGGCGGTGAGCATGATCACCGGCGTCTGCTTGCGCGCACGCAATGCGCGCAGTACGCCGAAGCCGTCGAGGCCCGGCAGCATCACGTCGAGGACGATCACCGCGTAGTCGCTTTCCAGTGCCAGGTGCAGGCCCTCGACGCCGTCGCGGGCCCGATCCACGGTGTAACCCTGTTCCGTCAGGCCGCGGTGCAGGTAGTCCGCGGTTTTCTCTTCGTCTTCGATAATCAGAACGCGCATGACCCGCCTCAGTCTGTCGTTGCCAGCGCCGCGACGGGCGCAGGTTTGGGCTTGTGGAACAGCCGCTCGAGCCACAAGTATATGACCGGCGTGGTGAACAGCGTCAGCATCTGGCTGACCAGCAGGCCACCCACCACTGCGATCCCCAGCGGCTGGCGCAGTTCGGCGCCGGTGCCGTAGCCGAGCATCAGTGGCAGGGCGCCGAGCAGGGCGGCGAGGGTGGTCATGATGATTGGCCGGAACCGCGTGATACATGCCTCGAAAATCGCATCCTGCGGCGACAAGCCGCGATGACGCTGCGCTTCCAGGGCGAAGTCGATCATCAGGATGCCGTTCTTCTTCACGATACCGATCAGCAGCACCAGCCCGATCAGCGCCATGATCGAAAAGTCCTGGCCACAGATCCACAGCATGATCACCGCGCCGAGACCCGCCGCTGGCAAGGTCGAAATGATCGTCAGCGGATGGACGAAGCTCTCGTAGAGCACGCCGAGAATGATGTACACCGCCACCAGCGCCGCGAGAATCAGCCACGGCTGACTTTTCAGCGAACTCTGGAACGCCTGCGCCGCACCCTGGAAGTTGCCGCTGATCGCGGTCGGCATGCCGATCTCGGCCTTGGCCTGATTCAGCAAAATCACCGCGTCGCCCAATGCCACGCCGGGCGCCAGGTTGAAGGACAGGTTGGCGGCCGGGAACATGCCGTCGTGGGCAATCGACAGTGGGCCGATGGTCGGCGCGTCGAATCGGGCCAGCGCCGACAGTGGCACCATTTCTCCGCTCAACGGTGAGCGCAGGTAGAAATAGTTGAGGCTTTCAGCCTTGCCGCGCTGTTTGGTGTCCAGTTCCAGGATCACGTTGTACTGGTTGACCTGGGTCTGGAACTCGTTGATCTGCCGCTGGCCGAAGGCGTCGTACAGCGCCTCGTCGACATCACTCGCGGTCAGGCCGAAACGCGCGGCGGCGCTGCGGTCGATGCTGATGTGAGTGATGCTGCCGCCCAGTTGCAGGTCGTTGGAAATGTCGCGGAACGCCGGGATGCTGCGCAGCTTTTCGGTGAGTTTCTGGGTCCAGGTGGCGAGGGTCGGCCCGTCGTTGCTCTTGAGCACGTATTGATACTGCGCACGGCTCGGGCCGGAGCTGAGGTTGATGTCCTGGCCGGCGCGCAGGTAAAGCACGATGCCGGGGACTTTCATCAGTTGCGGACGAATGCGGTCGATGAACTGGCTGGCCGAAACATCGCGGTCACCGCGTTTTTTCAGGGCGATCCAGAAGCGACCGTTGGCGATGGTCTGGTTGCTGCCGGACACGCCCACCGAATGGGAAAACGCCTGCACGGCCGGGTCGGCGGCGACGATTTCGGCCATCGCCAGGTGTTTTTTCACCATGTCGCTGTAGGAAATATCGGCGGCGGCTTCGGTGGTGCCGAGGACGAAACCGGTGTCCTGCACCGGGAAGAAACCCTTGGGGATAAACACGTAGCCGCCAATCGCCAGTGCGACGGAAATGCCGAACACGCCGATCATCAATTTCTGGTGAGCGAGGGCGCGGCGCAGGCCTTTTTCGTACCAGCCGAGCAGGCGTTCGCTGAAGCCCGGTTTGTCATGGGCGTGATGCACCGGTTTGCGCATGAACAGCGCCGCCAGCGTCGGCGCCAACGTCAGCGATACCACCACGGAAATCATGATGGTCGAGGTGGCCGTCAGGGCGAATTCCTTGAACAAGCGCCCGACCACGCCGCCCATGAACAGCAGCGGAATGAACGCCGCCACCAGCGAGAAACTGATCGACACCACGGTAAAACCGATCTCGCCGGCGCCCTTGATCGCGGCGTCGCGCATGCTGTCGCCGGCCTCCAGATGACGGTGGATGTTTTCCACCACCACGATGGCATCGTCGACCACGAAGCCCACGGCCACCACGATGGCCACGAGGGTCAGGTTGTTCAGGCTGAAACCGAGCAAATACATCAAGGCGAAACTGGCCGTCAGCGACACGCCGAGCACCGCCGAGACAATCATCGTCGCCGACAACTGGCGCAGGAACAGCGCCATGACCGCCACCACCAGCAGGATCGCGATCAGCAGGGTGATTTCCACCTCATGCAGCGAGGCGCGGATGGTCTGGGTGCGGTCGATCAGGGTTTTGACCTGCACCGAGGCCGGCAGCATGGCTTCGAGGCCGGGCAGGGCGGCTTGAATCCGGTCGACGGTTTCGACGATGTTGGCGCCGGGCTGGCGCGAGATCACCAGATTGACCCCCGGTCGATCGCCGGCCCAGGCCTGCACGTAGGCATCTTCCGAACCGTTGACGACTTTGGCGACATCCTTGAGGTGAACCGGGGCGCCGTCCTTGTAGGAAACGATGAGCTGGCTGTATTCCTCGGGGTGGAACAACTGGTCGTTGGTCGACAACGTGGAAATGCTCGAGTCGCCGTACAAGGCGCCCTTGGCGAGGTTGAGGCTGGTCTGCTGGATCGCCACACGAATGTCGGCGAGGGTCAGGCCGATGGCCGCCAGTTTGTCGGCCGAGGCCTGTACGCGGATTGCCGGACGTTGCTGACCGGTGATGTTGATCTGGCCTACACCGTCGATCTGACTGATCTGACGCGCAAGCAGGGTTTCCACCAGGTCGCTGAGTTCAGTGCCGGGCATTTGCGTGGAGCTGACGCTGAGGATCAGCACCGGGCTGTCGGCCGGGTTGACCTTCTTCCAGGTCGGCAGGGTCGGCATGTCTTTCGGCAGTTTGCCGGCGGCGGTGTTGATCGCGGCCTGCACTTCCTGGGCGGCGGTGTCGATGCTCTTGTCGAGGGTGAATTGCAGGGTCAGCAACGTGGAGCCCAGCGCACTGCTGGAGGTCATCTGGGTCATGCCGGGGATGGCGCTGAATTGCACCTCCAGCGGCGTGGCCACGGAAGAAGCCATGGTGTCGGGGCTGGCGCCGGGCAGTTGGGCGGAGACCTGGATCGTCGGAAATTCCGCTTCCGGCAGTGGGGCAATCGGCAGGCGCGGGAAGGCAATCACCCCGACCAGCACCAGCGCGATGGTCAGCAGAATCGTCGCCACCGGGTGATCGATGCACCAGGTCGAAACGCCTTTGTGCTGCTTCATGGCTTGGGCTCCGCTTGCACCACCTGCGGCGGTTCGCTCATGACCTGCACGGTCGAACCGGGCTTGAGCCGCGACTGGCCGTCACTGACCAATACGTCGCCGGGTTTCACGCCCTTGATGATGTCCTGGCCGCTGCCCTGATAAACCATTTGCACCTGCACGGCTTCAACCTTGTCGCCGTTGACCCGGTACACGAAGTGTTGATCGAGGCCGCGTTGTACGACGGTGGGCGGGACCACCAGCGCGTCTTTATCCAGCGCTGTCTGAATCTTTACCGTCACCAGCAGGCCCGGCCAGAGTTTCTGGTTGGGATTGTCGAACTCGGCCTTGGCGCGGATGGTGCCGGTGTTGGCGTTGATCTGGTTGTCGATCAGGGTCAGGTGACCTTCGCCGAGCAGGTTGCCGGTTTCGCCGTCGGTGTAGGCGCCGATGTAGGCCTTGACCTGCGCGCGCTGCGGGTCGCTGATCAGGCCTTGCAGGGTCGGCAGCATTTGCTGGGGCAGGGAGAACTCGACGGCGATCGGGTCGATCTGGGTCACGGTGAACAGACCCTGGGTGTCGGTCATGCGCAGGAAGTTGCCTTCGTCGACCGTGCGAATTCCGACGCGACCGGTGACCGGGGAACGAATCTGGGTGTAGGAAAGTTGTACCTGTGCCGCGTCAATCGAGGCCTGGTTGCCTTGGGCGGTGGCCTTTAGCTGGTTGACCAGTGCCTGTTGCTGGTCGTAGGTCTGCTTCGATACGCCGTCGTCGACGCTGAGCAGTTTGTAGCGCTTGAGGTTGACCAAAGCGACTTGCAGTTGCGCCTGGCTTTCGCCCAGTTGCGCCCGGGCCTGGTCGAGGCTGGCGCGGATCGAGCGGTCGTCGATGGTGGCGAGCAGGTCGCCCTGTTTCACCAGTTGGCCCTCTTTGACCAACAGCTTGGTGAGGATGCCGTCGATCTGTGGGCGCACCACGACGCTGTGCAGTGAGAGGACCGAGCCGATGCCGCTGGTGTAGCGGGGGACGTCTTTTTCGCTGACGGCGACGACCCTGACCGGGATCGCAGTCGGGGCGGCGAGTTTGGCCGGTGCGGGTTTTATCGCATACCACAGGCCGGCTGCTGCGAGGGCGATCAGCAGGGTGGCGAGCAGGGCCTTTTTCTTCTGGATTTGCATGCTTGTGGGGCGCCAGGGGGGACGTGGTTTGGGCAGGTTGGTTCTTTATAAACTTGTTTGGGGGTCAGGAGGGTGACGGCTAGCTGACGGCGCTGTCAGTTTCGGGCTTTGACTTGGCGGCCTTTGGGCCGACCATGCTGTTTTGGGTTTGGGTGAATATCCGTTTCTTCGGGTGTTTCCGCTGGCGGTTCCGCTCTTACAGCGGGTCACTTTGGCAAACGCCCCAAAGTAACCAAAGGTCTTGGCCCCTGCGTTCGGCGCCTCGCTGTGGCTCGGTGTTCCTTCGTTCCGGGATTCATCCGGGGGCATCGCCTACGGTTTGCTTCGCTGCACCTCCTCTCGATGCATGCGGCTGCGCCGCACGGTCGCTGCGCTCCCACCCCCGGA
>NZ_BQID01000024.1 GCF_021602345.1 Pseudomonas pharyngis | reverse complement strand
CAGGCTTCGATGAACTGAAGCGATCCACTATCGAAACCTACTTAACTCATTGAATCTCAAGGAGTTTTCCGTTTCGACTGCGCCGGAAGTGGGGCGAATTATAGAGACTCAGAATCTGCCGTCAACCATTAATTTGAGTTTCCTATCAAGAGAAGGAAAAAGACCGCTTCTTTATAGACGGGGGCTTGGCGAGTGCGCACTATATTGCCCAATACAACAGCTACTCTTCGGATGATGCCACGCAATGAACGATCAACCTCGCAGCCTTGCCTCAACTCTGTTCCCGGTTGGCCTGCTATTAATAGCCATGGCATCAATCCAGTCCGGCGCTTCGCTGGCCAAAAGCATGTTCCCTATCGTTGGAGCCCAAGGTACTACTACCCTTCGCCTGATCTTCGCCAGCGTGATCATGCTGTTATTGCTCAAACCCTGGAGAGCGAAGCTGACAGCCAAATCACTGCGCACAGTGATTATCTACGGGATGGCACTAGGCGGCATGAACTTCCTTTTCTATATGTCGTTGCGCACCGTTCCGCTCGGCATCGCAGTCGCGCTGGAGTTCACGGGTCCGCTGGCAGTCGCTATCTATGCCTCGCGTCGCGCGATCGACTTTCTTTGGATTGCCCTGGCTGCCATCGGCTTGTTGCTGTTGATACCGACCGGCGCCACGGCAACGGGTATCGATCTGGTCGGTGCAGGTTATGCGCTGGGAGCCGGCGCGTGCTGGGCGTTGTATATCCTGTTTGGCCAGAAGGCCGGCGCAGATAACGGCGTGACCACTGCGGCACTTGGTGTGATGATCGCAGCTCTGTTCGTCGCCCCCATAGGCATCGTCCACGCCGGCAGCGCACTGCTGACACCCGCATTGATCCCCATCGCTATCGGGGTCGCGATCCTTTCCACAGCTCTCCCCTACACACTGGAAATGGTCGCCCTCACCCGCATGCCCGCCCGCACCTTTGGCACGCTTATGAGCATCGAACCGGCCTTCGGCGCACTCTCGGGTCTGCTTTTCCTTCAGGAATACCTCTCTTTGTCACAATGGATGGCGATCCTGTGCATTATTCTGGCCTCCGTAGGAGCAACCATGACGATGGGCAGCACCTCTAAACCCGCCATCGCGGCAGATTGAAAGAGGATTTTACGAAGGTCTGGCAATTGGCGTTCATTTAGGCCATGTTTAGCCTCGCAACCCAATGCCAGACATGGATTTTTTCGGATAGGGATATCGGAACGCTTCAAGCGAGAGCGCATACAGGCAGACCCGAGCGTCAGACTCGAGGCGGCCATAAGGATGGTAATGAAACGAATTTTGATACTGATCGCCATACTCGCCGTTGCGGGCTGCGCGGCGACGTCGAAGACCCACGTAAAACACGGCAAGAAAGGGCTGCACATCAACTGTTCGGGGTTGTCCTCCTCTTGGGACAAGTGCTACGCCAGCGCCGCGAACTCTTGCGCGCCGAAGGGCTACAAGGTCATTGCAAAATCTGGCGACACCGTAGAAGAGCCAGGTGATTATCCCTTTGGCCTCAACCCCGCCGGCTATACCAGCCGCAGCATGATCGTCATCTGCAAATAAATCATCGCCCCTACTGCGTTCGCGAAGCGGCGAGCTGGATCCCGATCTCTTCACGACAGGAATCCAGCACCCGCTGCTGAATCCTGGGCGACGCCAGCATACGCGACACCACCAGTGCCCCGACGCATTGCGACAGAATTGCCCAGGCCAGGCTGTCACTTTCCAGAATTTGCGCCCAACTCTCCTGAAGCTTGCAAATCCACAGCTCAGCCTGTTCCCGCACAACGACGTCCGACCGCGCAATCTCGGCGCCCAGAGCCGGTAATGCACAGCCCAGTTCAGGCTGCTCGACATGAGCCATTTTCAGATACAGCTTCAGGCACCGCTCCAGCCGTTCGCGATCCTGCGCACCCTGCCCGCCCAACCGCTCCAGACTCTGGCATAACTCGCGCTCGACGATAGCCGCGAACAGAGCATCCTTGGACGAGAAGTGGCTGTAAAACGCCGCCCCACTCAGGCCGATCGCCTTCATCAGACCATCGACGCCCATTGATGAAAACCCATTTTTTTTCGCAGACAACGAGCTGCTTTGCAGGAGCTTTTCTTTGGTTTCCAGCTTATGACCGGCGGAATACCGCATGTTCTGTCCTCACATTGAGTGCCTTGACGCTGAGCAAATCCTAGCATAACGTTCGTTCACTTAACGATCGTTTACTAAAGGGATCCACCCATGAATAACAAGAAGGTCGTGTTGGTTGTCGGCGCAGGTGACGCCACGGGCGGCGCCATTGCTAGGCGGTTTGCCAAAGAAGGTTTCATCGCTTGCGTCACGCGGCGCAGCGCCGACAAATTACAGCCCTTGGTGGAAGCCATTCAGATGGACGGCGGTGAAGCCCACGGTTTTGCCTGCGATGCGCGCAAGGAAGAAGACGTAATTGCGCTGATTGAAGATATCGAAACCCGCCTCGGACCGATTGAAGCATTCGTTTTCAACATCGGCGCCAACGTGCCCTGCAGCATTCTTGAAGAAACCGCTCGCAAGTATTTCAAGATCTGGGAGATGGCCTGTTTCTCCGGGTTTCTCAATGCCCGGGAAGTCGCCAAACGGATGGTGACCCGCCGTCGCGGCACGATCCTGTTTACGGGTGCCACCGCTGGTCTGCGGGGCGCCTCGGGTTTTGCCGCATTCGCGGGAGCCAAGCACGGTATCCGGGCTCTGGCACAAAGCATGGCCAGAGAGCTCGGCCCGATGAACATTCATGTCGCCCACGTTGTGGTCGACGGTGCCATCGATACCGATTTCATCCGCGACAACTTCCCTGACAAATATGCCACCAAAGATCAGGACGGTATCCTCGACCCCGAACACATTGCCGAGAACTACTGGTATCTGCATAGCCAGCCACGGGACGCCTGGACGTTCGAGCTGGATCTGCGCCCGTGGAACGAACGCTGGTAATCCCACCAAGAACAAAAACAGAGTGCAGCGAACATGAGCAAAACCGTGGAGTTCTATTTTGATCTCGGCAGCCCCGCCACCTACCTGGCGTATACCCAACTGCCGAAAATCTGCGCTGAAACCGGCAGCCAGTTGATCTACATTCCGTTATTGCTGGGCGGCGTCTTCAAAGCCACCGGCAACGCGTCGCCGGCAATGATCCCGGCCAAGGGTCGTTACATGTTTCAGGACCTGGACCGCTACGCCAAACGCTACGGCGTGCCCCTGAAATTCAACCCGCATTTCCCGATCAATACCCTGATGTTGATGCGCGCGGTCACAGGCATTCAACTGCGTTATCCGGATCGCTTCCTGGCATTCATCGATTGCCTGTTCAAAGCGCTGTGGGTTGAAGGCCGCGCCCTCGATGAGCCGGCAACAGTTGCCGCCGTGCTGACCGAACATGGCTTCAATCCTGAAGAAGTACTGGCGTTGACCAACGATGAAGCGGTCAAGGCTACGCTCAAGGACAACACCGAAACCGCCGTGAAGCGTGGCGTCTTCGGTGCGCCGAGCATGTTCATCGACAATCAGTTGTTCTTCGGTCAGGACCGGCTCGACTTCGTTGTGGAAGCCCTGCGCTAAATCTCCACAACCACACCAGTCCGCCTGGGTCAACGCGTTTGTCGACTTCATAACCCAGGCGCTGGCCGCAGCGCCCGAGCTTCAACCTGTTAAATAGCGGCAGTACGGGTGTTCAACCAATCCAGCGCCGCGCCATCAAGCAACGGGCTCAGGCGCTCGCGCACTTCGGCGTGATAGGCGTTGAACCACTGCCTCTCTTCCTGCGTCAGCAACGAGGGCTCCAGGCAGCGAGTGTCGATCGGGCACAGGGTCAGGGTTTCGAACTTGAGGAATTCGCCGAACTCACTGCTTCCCGCTTCAACGTTCATCGCCAGGTTCTCGATCCGCACACCCCAGCGGCCCGGACGATAAGTGCCCGGCTCGATGGAGGTGATCATTCCAGGCTGCATAGCGGTTTGTGGCGCCGGCGCCGCCTGATAGGCGATCACCTGCGGACCTTCATGCACGTTGAGGAAGTAGCCCACGCCGTGACCGGTGCCGTGACCGTAGTCCACGTTTTCGGCCCAGATCGGCGCACGGGCAATCGCATCCAGTAACGGCGACAGAATGCCTTTCGGGAAATGCGCGCGGGACAAGGCGATCACGCCCTTCAACACCCGAGTGCAGTCACGTTTCTGCTCTTCACTCGGCGTACCGACCGCCACCATCCGCGTAATGTCGGTGGTACCGCCCAGGTATTGGCCACCGGAATCAATCAGCAGCAAGCCGTCACCCTCGATCACTGCGTGTTCTTCCGGAGTGGCGTGGTAGTGCGGCATCGCACCATTGGCGTTGAACGCAGCGATGGTGTTGAAACTCAGCGACACATAATCCGGGCGACGCTCCCGGGCGGCGGTGAGTTTTTCGTCGATGGTCAGTTCGGTAATGCGCTCACGACCCCAGGCCGAATCCAGCCAGGTGAAAAACTCGCACAGCGCCGCGCCGTCCTGCTCCATCGCCTGACGGATGTGTGCGGCGTCCGCCAGGCTCTTCTGCGACTTGGCCAGTGTGGTCGGGTTCAGGCCTTCGACCAGTTTCACGCCAGTGTCGAGGTTATCCAGCAGACCGCTGGTGACCCGCGCCGGATCCACCAGCAGGCTCGCGCCACTCGGGATCGCCCGCAAGGCGTCAGCGACTTCGCTGTAATCGCGCAGGACCACGCCGTCTTTTTCCAGCACTGCGCGCAGCTCAGCATCGACCTTGCTCAGTGCCACAAAAAGCGTGGCTTGTTGCTGGCTGATCAGCGAGAAGGAAACGAATACCGGGTTGAACGACACATCGCCGCCGCGCAGGTTGAACAGCCAGGCGATATCGTCGAGGGTGGCAATGAAGTGCCAGTCGGCACCGCGTTCCTGCAAAGTCTCGCGCAGTTTGCCGAGTTTCTCGCCACGGCTGACAGTCGCCTGCGGTGGCAGGTGCTGGTAGATCGGCGCGTTCGGCAGCGCCGGGCGATCACTCCAGACTTCCTTCAACAAGTCGATGTCGGTACGCAGACTGGCGCCCCGGGCTTCGAGCTTGCTGCCCAGCGTACGTGCCGACGCGACGGCCATCACCGCACCATCGACCGCGACCACGCCACCTTCCGGCGTCTGCTCGGCCAGCCAGTCCAGCGGGCTCGGCTGACCCGGTTGCAGTTTCACCAGTTCGATACCGCTGCCCTTGAGTTCCTTGGTCGCCTGTTCCCAGTAACGGCTGTCAGCCCAGACCCCGGCGAAATCGTTGGTGACAATCAACGTGCCGACCGAGCCATGGAACCCCGACAGCCATTGCCGGCCCTGCCAGTAACCCGGCAAGTATTCCGACAGGTGCGGGTCGGCGGACGGCACCAGCAACGCATGGATACCTTCGCGACGCATCAATTCACGGGTGTGCGCGAGGCGCTGGGGAACCGTTCCTTCGGTCAAAGTCTGGGTACTCATCATGTCTCCTGCCAATCACTGCATCGTTATTGTTCGTAGCCGTCAGGTCGGCTGGTTAAAGTCCTGTCGCCCAGAATGCCGGAGCACTGGCGCAGGCGGTCTTGATCAGTTCTACAGCCTTGTCGATGTCCTCGGCGGTGGTGAAACGGCCGAGGCTCAGGCGAATGGTACGGCCGGCCAGGTGCGCGTCATGCCCCAATGCCAGCAAGACGTGGGACGGCGCGTTGCTGGCGGAATTGCAGGCCGAAGTCGCGGAAAACGCGATCGAATGGCTCAGCGCCACCGGGTTGAACTCGCCTTCGCTGAAGGTCAGGCTCAAGGTGTGCGGGATACGTTGGGTGCTGCTGCCGTTAAGGCGCACGCCGGGCAGGCTCAAGAGTTGTTCGAGCAGTCGCTCGCGCAGCGCGACGATGGTCTTTTTCTCGTCATCGAAAGCCTCGGCGGCCAGGGCAAACGCCGAGCCCATGGCAGCAATCTGGTGAGTCGCCAGCGTACCGGAACGCAAGCCGCCCTCGTGCCCACCACCGTGAATCTGCGCCTGCAAACGCTGTTGCGCACGCGGGCCGACGTACAGCGCACCGATGCCTTTGGGCCCGTAGAGTTTGTGCGCCGAAAACGACATCAGATCGACCGGCCATTGCGCCAGATCGATCACGACCTTGCCGGCGCCCTGGGCCGCATCGACGTGGAACAACGCCCCGCGCCCACGCACCACTTCGCCGATGGCCGGGATGTCGTTGACGGTACCGAGTTCGTTGTTGACCAGCATCAGCGACACCAGAAAGGTGTCTTCACGCATCGCTTCGCTGACCGCTTGCGCGGTGATCAGGCCTTCGGCGTCGGGCACCAGATAGGTCACGGCGACACCGGCATCCTGTAATTGCCGGGCGGTATCGAGGATAGCCTTGTGTTCGATCTGACTGGTGATGATGTGCCCGCCGGACATACCACGGGCCTGGGCCACGCCTTTCAGTGCAAGGTTGTTGGATTCGGTGGCGCCGGAGGTCCAGACGATCTGCTGCGCCTGGGCGCCGACCAGTTCGGCGACTTGCCGGCGAGCGTTCTCCACCGCTTGCCGGGCCTGCTGGCCGAAGGCGTGGGAACTGGAAGCCGGGTTGCCGAAATTACCGTTGAAACCCAGACACTCGATCATCACCTGGATGACCCGCTCGTCCACCGGGGTGGTGGCGGCGTAATCGAAATACAGCGGACGTGTGTTCATAAAAAGACTCGCAGAGCGTGTTCCGGGATCAGGAGGCTCGTGTCTGCAAACGGCACGACGCAGCCTTGTGAGCTGCGTCCGGGTTCGAGAGCGTCATCAATACCTGATCGGAGGCTGTTAAAGAAGAACAACTTCATTTAAAAGTGCGTAGGAACGCTCCTGAACGCGACTTTAACAGGCATCGGGCCGGCGGTTGTAGCGCTGCGTCAGCTAAAGCTTTCAAGGAGTAACGGATACAGCGAAATCACCAGCAGCGCTGCCATGCCCCAGTTGAACAGCCGCAACCAGCGGCGATCCTTGAGCACGTTGCGCAGCAAGGCCCCGCACGCCGCCCAGACGCCGACGCTCGGCAGGTTGATGATGGCGAACACCGCCGCAATCACGATCACGTTGGTGAAATAGCCCTGCATCGGCGTGTAGGTGCTGATGGCACCAATGGCCATGATCCACGCCTTGGGGTTGACCCACTGGAAGGCTGCCGCGCCGAGATAGCTGATCGGTTTCGCCTCGCCCTGCTCGCTGTCGCCGACCGGGCCGGAGTGAGCGATTTTCCATGCCAGGTACAGCAAGTACGCCGCGCCGACATAACGCAGGATCGTATAAAGCAGCGGATAGGTCTGGAATACCGCGCCCAGGCCAAAACCCACCGCCACCACCAGCACGAAGAAGCCGCAGGTAATGCCAAGCATATGAGGGATGGTGCGGTTGAAACCGAAGTTCACGCCCGATGCCAGCAACATGGTGTTGTTCGGCCCCGGTGTGATCGAGGTGACAAGGGCAAACAGGGCGAAGCCCAGCAACAGGTCGAGCGAGAGGGTCATGGCAGGCAGTCCGTCAGGGTCATTCAGGTGTTGACCCTATCCCACGGCGCCGCGCAAACCCACGGACAGTTGGATAAAACTTCGAGCAGTACAGTTAGCGATCAGCTAGGACGACCGTGCAGCTGTACGGCCCGCTCGGCGCTCATCTCACCCTTGTTATCAAACCCGAAAGTCTTCTGTGGCTGGCCAAGCAGTTGGGCTTTCTTCGCGTGGTATTCCTCGAACGACAAGCCGCTGCGGTTCAAGTTTTCCAGCGCCAGTTCGCGGGTTTCTTCCGCCGTGTAAGGGCGCAGTTCCGGAGAAACGTGGCTCGCGCAACCAGCGAGAACGGAGACAGCGAGCATCAGGGAAACAGTCAGTAAACGATTCATGGGAGCGTCCTGGCGAGCAGTGTGGGTCGATGGAGAAAGGCTACGCCCGGGCACGCTTTGGCAGAAATCAACGCTCTCAATAGTGGCTATCAGAATTCGGGCAGGATTCGCTTTGTATATTCCTATAAGGCCTATCAATATCAATTAACAGTCTTTTACGGAATAACAGTCAGCCTTTATAAATCCTTCATCGCGTTCGGCACTGTTGCTCCAGCAACTGTTTCCCAGGCAACAGCGGTTCAACAAACCCGCCTGAAAGTCACACGAGCACAGCCGCCGACAACGCTCAAAGCCCCTGAATACGGGCCTTACAGGAATTGGTACAGCGCTTGCTCTGCTCCAGTGACTACTCACTGCTCGTCGAGCAACTGTTGAAAAAGGAACTGACCATGTCGCGTCCACTGAAAGTCGTCGCCCTGTCCGGCGGAACCTGGCGTCCGTCCCGCACCCTGGTGCTGACCCAGGCCCTGCTGGCCGAATTGTCCGGGCACTTGCCGGTCGAGAGTCATCTGATCGAACTCGGCGACATCGCCCGCCCACTTGGCGCCGCGCTGTCGCGTCAGGAGTTGCCGGCCGAGATCGAAGCCGAGCTGCAAGCCATCGAACAGGCTGACCTGCTGATCGTCGCCGCGCCGGTCTATCGCGGTTCCTATCCTGGATTGCTCAAGCATCTGTTCGACCTGATCGACCTGAATGCGCTGATCGACACACCAGTGCTGCTCGCCGCCACCGGTGGCAGCGAACGCCATGCGCTGGTCCTCGATCACCAGTTGCGCCCACTGTTCAGTTTCTTCCAGGCCGTGACCCTGCCGATCGGCGTGTACGCCACCGAAGCTGACTTCGCCGACTACCAGATCACCAGCGAACCGCTCAAGGCGCGCATCCGTCTGGCCGCCGAACGCGCCGCGCCGCTGTTCGGCACTCACATCAAACCGTTGCTGAAAATCGCCTGAGGAGCTGTTCATGGATGTTTTCTGGTTCCTGCCGACCCACGGCGACGGTCACTATCTGGGCACCACCCAAGGCGCGCGCCCGGTCACCCTCAATTACCTGAAGCAGGTGGCGCAAGCCGCCGACAGCCTCGGCTACTACGGCGTACTGATTCCCACCGGTCGTTCCTGCGAGGATTCGTGGGTGATCGCCTCGGCGCTGGTGCCGCTCACCGAACGCCTGCGTTATCTGGTGGCGATCCGTCCGGGAATCATCTCGCCGACCGTCTCGGCGCGCATGGCCGCGACCCTGGATCGACTGTCCAACGGCCGCTTGCTGATCAACGTTGTGACCGGTGGCGATCCGGACGAAAACCGTGGCGACGGCAGCTTCCTCTGCCACAGCGAACGCTACGAAGTCACCGATGAATTCCTCAAGATCTGGCGCCGGGTGCTGCAAGGCGAAGCGGTAGATTTCGAAGGTAAACACCTGAAGGTACAGAACGCCAAGGCGCTGTATCCGCCGGTGCAGAAACCCTATCCGCCGCTGTACTTCGGCGGGTCCTCCGACGCGGCCCACGATCTGGCCGCCGAGCAGGTCGACGTGTACCTGACCTGGGGCGAACCACCGGCCGCCGTCGCCGAGAAACTCGCCGACGTGCGTGAACGCGCCGCCCGCCACGGGCGCAAGGTGAAGTTCGGCATTCGCCTGCACGTGATCGTGCGCGAGACCGCCGAAGAGGCCTGGAAAGCCGCCGACAAACTGATCGAGCACATCAGCGACGAAACCATTGAAGCCGCGCAGAAATCCTTTTCCCGCTTCGACTCCGAAGGCCAGCGGCGCATGGCCGCTCTGCACGACGGACGCCGCGACAACCTGGAAATCGCCCCCAACCTGTGGGCCGGCGTCGGACTGGTGCGCGGCGGTGCCGGTACCGCATTGGTCGGCGATCCGCAGCAAGTGGCAGCGCGGATCAAGGAGTACGCGGATCTGGGCATCGAGAGTTTCATCTTCTCCGGCTATCCGCATCTCGAGGAGGCCTACCGCTTTGCCGAGCTGGTCTTCCCGCTGTTGCCCGAGCCGTACGCGAGCCTGGCCGGACGCGGCGTGACCAACCTCACCGGGCCGTTCGGCGAAATGATCGCCAACGATGTACTGCCCGCCAAAGCCAACGCCTGAGGAAGATCGAGTGACTGCCAAACCGCAAAGCACCCTGCTCTCCCCGTTGCAGACCGCCCGCCAACTGGCCGCCGAATTTGCCCTGACCGCCGTCGAGCGCGACGAGCGTGGCGGCACACCGAAAGCCGAACGTGACGCCCTGCGCGACAGCGGTCTGCTGGCCCTGAGCATTCCCACTCGTTACGGCGGCCTCGGCGCGCGCTGGAGCGAAACCCTGGAAGTCGTGCGCGAGTTCGCCAAGGTCGACAGCTCGATCGCCCACGTCTTCGGTTTTCATCATTTGATGCTCGCCACCGTGCGCCTGTTTTCCCGCCCCGAACAATGGCAACCGTGGTTCGAACAGACCGCGCGGCAGAACTGGTTCTGGGGCAACGCGCTCAACCCGCTGGACACCCGCACCGTGGTCAAGGATCTGGGCGGCTGGCGCGAGTTTTCCGGCAAGAAGAGCTTCTGCTCCGGCGCCAGCGATTCGCAGATGCTGATCGCCTCGGCGGTGGACGAAAGCAACGGCGGCAAACTGTTGATCGCGGCGATCCCCAGCGGCCGCAGCGGCATCACCCTGCATAACGACTGGAACAACATCGGCCAGCGCCAGACCGACAGCGGCAGCGCGACGTTCGAACGGGTGCGGGTCGAAGAGTCGGAACTGCTGCTGGATCCGGGTCCGTTGAGCACACCGTTCGCCTGCTTGCGCCCGTTGATCGCGCAACTGACGTTCACCCACATGTTTCTCGGCATTGCCGAAGGGGCCTTTGAAGAGGCGCGGCAATACACCCTCAGCGAAACCCGTGTCTGGCACAAATCCTCGGTGCGCGAGGTGCGCGAAGATCCTTACGTGCTGGCCCATTACGGCGAGTTCTGGGTCGCCCTCGAAGGCATTCGTCTGCTGGTGGAACGCGCCGCCGCGTTGCTCGACGAGGCCTGGGCCAAAGGCCCGAACCTCAGTGCCGAAGAACGCGGTCATCTGGCCACGGCAATTGCCACGGCCAAGGTCGCCGCCAGCCGACAAGGCCTGGAGATTTGCAGCCGATTGTTCGAAGTCACCGGCGCCCGCTCGACCCACGCATCGCTGCGCCTCGACCGACACTGGCGCAACCTGCGCACGCAAACCCTGCACGACCCGCTGGATTACAAGCTCCACGAGCTGGGCGACTGGGCGCTGAACCAGTCCCTGCCGGTGCCGACGTTCTATTCCTGATTTTCTTTCGTGGAGCGAGACCCCATGCAACTGCTGACCCTGCCGCCTTCACCCGCCCTGGCCACCTCAATCCGCGCCACCGCTCAGGTGTTCGAAGACCCGAAATCCCAGGCCCTGCTCGCGCATCTGCAACAGGTCGCACCGAGCGAAGCCAGCGTGCTGATCATCGGCGAAACCGGCACCGGCAAGGAGTTGGTAGCGCGGCACATCCACAACCTGAGCAACCGGCGCAACCGGCCGTTCATTGCAGTCAACTGCGGGGCGTTTTCCGAATCGCTGGTGGAAGCCGAACTGTTCGGCCACGAAAAAGGCGCCTTCACCGGCGCCCTCAGCGCCAAGGCCGGGTGGTTTGAAGAGGCGGATGGCGGCACCCTGTTCCTCGATGAAATCGGCGATCTGCCGATGGCGATCCAGGTCAAATTGCTGCGGGTGTTGCAGGAGCGTGAAGTGGTGCGCCTGGGTTCGCGCAAGAGCATTCCCATCGATGTGCGAGTGTTGGCAGCGACCAACGTGCAACTGGAGAAAGCCATCAACGCCGGACATTTCCGCGAGGATCTGTATTACCGGCTGAACGTGGTCAATCTGGAGCTGAGCCCGTTGCGCGACCGACCCGGCGACATCCTGCCGCTGACCCGGCATTTCATCGAGGCCTACAGTCAGCGTCTGGGTTACGGGCGCGTCACCATCAGCCCCGGCGCCGAACACAAACTGCGCGGCTATAGTTGGCCGGGCAATATCCGCGAACTGGAAAACGTCATCCACCACACGCTGCTGATCTGCCGTAACGGCGTGATCGAGCGCGACGATCTACGTCTATCCAACCTGCGCATCGATCGTCCCGACGATCAGCACGCGACCGCCGACGACTCACCGGAAGCGCTGCTGGAACGCGCCTTCCAGAAACTGTTCGAGCAACAGGCCGGCGCCCTGCATGAGAAGGTCGAGGACGCATTGCTGCGCGCGGCCTATCGCTTCTGCCATTACAACCAGGTGCACACCGCGTCCCTGTTAGGCCTGAGCCGTAATGTCACCCGCACGCGACTGATCAAAATCGGCGAACTGGCGGTGAACAAGCGGCGGCCCACGGAAAACCTGCAAGGCGAGCGCTTGATCCAGCTGTCGATCTAACCAACCAGTTGACAGTGCAAGCCGTCGTCATAGCTGCGGGCTATGCTGCTCAGCACCTGGAATGAACCGAAGGTCACGGTGCGCGCCTGATGGGTGCGGATCAGTTGCCAGAAATCCTGCTCGCCGGTTTCGAAACTCTGAAACGCCGCCTCCCCCGCCTCGCGGGACTGCCATTGCAGAAAGCTCAACACTCGCCGGCCATCGTCGCTGGCCTGGACGCTGGCGCTGACGAAGCCGGCGTAACGCTGGGCCAGACGTTCGGTCTGCACGGCCAGCGCCGAGACCAGCGCCGGTTGCTGGCCGGGTTCGATTTCAAATTCGATCAATTGGGTAAAGCTGCGGTTTTTCACTGGTGCTTGCATGAGATCCCCACTCTGTCAGACGAATCTTGCGATTCGAAGGCCTGCAGGGTAAAACCTCGAGTTAACTAGAGGTCAAGGGGCATTTTGCAAATGATCACTGCGGAAAATCTGCACAAGCAATTGACCGTCGGCGAAGTCGCGGCCCGCAGCGGTGTGGCCGTCACCGCCCTGCACTTTTATGAATCGAAAGGCTTGATCAAGAGCCAGCGCAATGCCGGCAACCAGCGGCGCTATCCACGGGAAGTACTGCGGCGGGTGGCGTTGATCAAAGTGGCGCAACGCCTGGGCATTCCACTGGCGGAAATCGGCGAGGCGTTGAAGCAGTTGCCGGACAATCGCGCGCCAACGGCAGCGGACTGGAAAGTGCTGTCGGAGCAGTGGCGGCGGGAGCTGGACGAGCGGATCAATCAGTTGATGCTGCTGCGTGACCGGCTGACCGGTTGCATCGGTTGCGGATGCCTGTCGATGGAAGCCTGCCCGCTGCGCAATCAGGGCGATGTGCTGGGCGAGCAAGGGCCGGGGGCGCATTTTCTCGACGTTCCCAAGTGAGGGCTCCCATGCCACGGGAGCCCTCGGATCTATCGATCAGAAACCCGGCGCAATCTGCCCTTTGTAGCGGGTCAGAATGAACTGACGCACTTCATCGGAATTCAACGCCTTGGCCAGTTTCTGCAGGCCCGGGTCATTGATGTTGTCGGGACGCGCGACCAGAAACTCGATGTACAGGCTCTTGCCCTTCTCGACGATCAGCGCGCTGTTGGTGTCGATCCCGGCTTCCAGCGCGTAGTTGGCGAACACGAATGCCAGATCCACCTGACTCACTGAACGGGCCAGCAACGCGCCCTCCAGTTCACGGATTTTCAGGTGTTTGGGGTTTTCGACGATATCGCGCTGGGTGGCCAGGGTGTTACTCGGATCCTTGAGTTTGATCAGCCCGGCCTCGTGCAACAGCACCAGCGCGCGACCGGTGTTCACCGGGTCGTTGGGGATCGACACGCTGGCGCCGTCCTTCAGCTCCGAAATGTTCTTGATCTTGGTCGAGTAAGCCCCGAACGGTTCGATGTGCACGCCGACCACCGGCACCAGATCGGTGTGGCGAGTCTTGTTGAAATCATCGAGAAACGGCCGGTACTGGTAGTAGTTGGCGTCGAGGTTTTTCAGCGCCAGTTGCTGGTTGGGCTGGATGAAGTCGGTGAAGACCTTGATGTCCAGATCCACGCCTTCCTTGGCCAGGGTCGGTTTGACGAACTCGAGGATTTCCGCGTGCGGCACCGGGGTGGCACCGACGATCAGTTTTTCGTTGGCATGGGCGCCGAACGACAGAACGGCAGCCAGAACGGCCAGGGTCTTTTTCATGCTGTGCTCCAAGGCAGATTTGAGTGGCCGTCGTGGGGTGAACGTGGGGCCTTTATGGGTTGAACTTGTTTTTTCAGCGTCGGCTGTAGTGCGCCACCAAGCGGTCGCCGGTCATTTGCAGGGCCTGCACCAGAATCAGCAGCAACACTACGGTGACCACCATCACGTCGGTCTGAAAGCGCTGATAGCCGTAGCGGATCGCCAGATCGCCGAGCCCGCCGCCACCGATCACGCCGGCCATCGCCGTGTAATCCACCAGCACGATGGCGGTGACCGTCACCGCTGCCAGCAACCCGCCGCGGGCCTCCGGCAACAGGGTGTGGCGGATGATCTGCCAGGTGTTGGCACCCATGGCCTGGGTCGCCTCGACCACGCCGCGATCGACTTCGCGCAGAGCGGTTTCCACCAGTCGCGCGAAGAACGGTGTGCAACCGACGACCAGCGGCGGAATGGTTCCGGGCACGCCCAGTGACGTGCCCACCAGCAACGTGGTCAGCGGAATCAGCACGATCAGCAAAATGATGAATGGCAGCGAACGCAGCATGTTCACGATCACTGACAGAACCCGGTACAGGCCGACGGTTTCATGCAGCTGGCGCTTGCCGGTGAGAAACAGCAGCAGCCCCAGCGGCAATCCCAGCAGCACCGTAAACAGCAGCGCCGCGCCGAGCATGCTCAGGGTGTCGAGACAGGCCTGGGCGATGTCGGCCCAGTAAATGTGTTTGAACCACTCGGCCATGATCAGGACCAGTCGTGGCGCGGTGGTTTGACGCCGTTGAGCAGCCAGTTGCCGACCACGTGGTATTTCCAGCGCACCGGGTCATGCAGGGTGTGGACCCGGGCGTTGCGCCAGTGGCGGTCGAAGTTGTGCTTTTTCAGGGTCGAGCGGGTACCGCCGAGTTCGAACAGCTTGTTGCTGGCCTCGATGGCGATTTCGGTGGTCAGCACTTTAGCCTTGGCCACGGCCAGCGAGGCCAGCGCGACGTTGTCTTCATCAGGCGCCGGACGTGCGGCGTCGAGCGCCCAGCCGGCGCGTTCAAGCAAGGCTTCGGCGGCTTCCAGACGGATTTCCAGTGCGCCGATCTGAATGATGGTCAACGGATCTTCACTGGCCTTGTCCACACCTGCATCGATCCATGGCCGCGCAAACTGGCGGACGAATTCCACGGTATCGCGCAACGCTGCCCGGGCAATGCCGGCGTCGATGGCGGCGGTGGTCAACTGGGCGAACGGCCCGGCCAGGGTCGGGCTCTCGTAGGAACGGTACGTCGCAAACAGATTGAAGGGCGCCACTTGCAGATTTTCCGCCAGCACCGTGCCGCTGGAAGTAGTGCGCTGACCGATGCTGTCCCAGTCGTCGACGATCACCAGCCCTTTCGTACCGCGCTCGACGAAGGCCAACTGGCCCTTCTGCTCTTCATCCAGCGCCAGCACCGCCAGCCAATGGGCGTAGAGCGAACCGGTGCAGTAGCCCTTGCGACCGTTGATCACGAAGCCGTCGCCATAACGGCGGAGGGTCGCCTGAATGTCCTGCACGTTCTTGCCGCCGGTTTCCGACAGCGCATTGGCGAAACGATGACCTTGCAGCGCCAGCTCAAAGAAATGCGCCTGCTGGGCCGGGGTGCCTTGCAGGCGGATGTCTTCGAGCAGGCAGTAATGGTTTTGCGGAATCTGCCCGAGGGACGGATCGGCGGCGGAAATGATCGCGATTACCTGGGCCAGTACCGCAAAGGACACCTGCGCGCCGCCGTATTCCTTCGGCACGGTGATGCCCCACAGGCCACTGTTGGAAAACAGGTCGACGATCTCGGCGGGCACTTCGCGGTTGCGGTCACGCTCGGCGGCGTGTTCCTGCAAGACGGCGGCGACCTGCACAGCCACGCGCAAGGCTTCGGCGTCGTCGGCGATCCGGTGGGCGGCCGGCGGGTTGATCGGATAAACGGCAGATTCAGACATGGATGACTCTCAGTATCGGTGTTGTACCGGGTCATTGCAGCTTCCGTGCCTGACGCAAAGGCCTTGTTTTACGGGGGCTGCAGCGGAACTTCAGGGCGTCTGGCGATGAAAACCCGCGCACTCTGTTGCTTCGCTGTCGATGGCTGAACAGTGGGAGGCCTGCTCGTCGGCTACTCGGTCACGACGGCGGCACGGATCTATAGTTGAGCGACCGGCAATCCCGGCGAAGGCATACCTCAATCTCTAATAAAAACCAGGCAACAAATAACAGGGAGTACCGCCATGAGCGTCAAACCCATTCCCGAGGGGTATCACAGCATTACCCCGTACCTCGGCATTCACAAAGCTGCCGAAGCCATCGATTTCTATAAAAAGGCGTTCGGTGCCACCGAAGTCATGCGCCTGAGCATGCCCGACGGCGGCATCGGCCACGCCGAACTGCGCATCGGCGACAGCGCGATCATGCTCGGCTCGCCGTGCGATCAAGGGCCGTTGAGCAATCCGGACAACGCAGTGTCGGTCGGCCTGCATCTGTACGTGACCGATGTGGACAAATCCTTCCAACGCGCACTGGAGGCCGGCGCCACCTCAGTGTCCGAGGTCAAGGATCAGTTCTACGGCGACCGCAGCGGCACGTTGAAAGATCCGTACGGGCATCTGTGGTTCCTGGCCTCGCGCAAGGAGGACCTGACCCAGGCGCAGATCGAGCAGCGGGCCAAGGAAATGTTCCAGCAGAGCTAACTACGCCGAGTGTCCATTCCCGCGCGGCGCGCGGGGATGGGCGAACACGATTCATGAACCGTCGAATCACGCATCACGTCTTGTCATGAACGCCCGGCGATTTCAGGATGCAGGCCACTCGCCTGAATAAAGGATCACCCGATGTTTGCCGGATTCGTCAAAGACCAGCGCCACGTCAACGGTGTGGAGATCAGCTACCGCCTCAAAGGCAGCGGCCCCGGCCTGCTGCTGTTGCACGGGCACCCGCAGACCCACGTCATCTGGCACAAGATCGCCGAGCAACTGGCGGAGCACTTCACGGTGATCGCCGCCGACCTGCGCGGTTATGGCGACAGCTGTCGCCCGCCGGCCGATGAGGCTCACCTCAATTACTCCAAGCGCGAGATGGCCCGCGACGGCGTGGAATTGATGAAGGCGTTGGGTTTCGAGCACTTCTCGATCCTTGCCCACGACCGTGGCGCGCGGGTTGCCCATCGCCTGGCGCTCGATCATCCCGAGGTTGTGCAGCGCATGGTCCTGCTCGACATCGCGCCAACGCTGGCGATGTACAGCCAGACCAATGAAGCCTTTGCCCGCGCCTATTGGCACTGGTTCTTCCTGATCCGCCCGGCGCCGTTGCCGGAAACTTTGATCGAAGCCGACCCCGAAGGTTATCTGCGCAGCGTCATGGGCAGTCGCAGCGCCGGGCTTGCACCCTTTACCGACGAGGCGTTCAGTGAGTACCGGCGTTGCCTGGAACGTCCCGGCAGTGCTCGGGGGATCTGCGAGGATTACCGCGCCAGTGCCGGCATCGACCTGGAACATGATCGCGCCGACATCACGGCTGGTCGTCACCTGACCCTG
Source organism: Pseudomonas pharyngis (assembly GCF_021602345.1). Lineage (GTDB taxonomy): Bacteria > Pseudomonadota > Gammaproteobacteria > Pseudomonadales > Pseudomonadaceae > Aquipseudomonas > Aquipseudomonas pharyngis. Next base: position 35,586 of record NZ_BQID01000024.1, on the reverse strand, counting down.
CCGTTGCTGGTGCTGTGGGGCGCCGAGGGCACCGTCGGTCGCTGCTTCAATCCGCTCGGGGAATGGCAGCAGGTTGCCACCGATGTACGCGGCAAGGCCCTGCCGGCCGGGCATTACCTCGCCGAAGAAGTGCCCGAACTGGTGCTCGCCGAGGCGCTCGACTTTCTCCGCTGATTCCCCTCCTCGATCCGGCGGAATCTGCCGTCGGACCGCTTCGCCTCCCCCGCAGAAATTCGCCCACGCGGCATCAAGATGTAATCGCGAAACATTTACTTTCATATCGTTCATCGGGAATTGCTTCGGTCATCCGTCTTATAGAGATGCGGGCCGGTCGCGTAGGCAAAAGCCACGACCGGCCTTTCAGGGACTCCCGTGCTGCGAAGCCCGTAGTACCGCTCCCTCTCACTGAATCAAGACCCGTCATCATGTCGAAGAAATCCCGCTCGAAACTGTGGTTCCTGGTACACAGCTGGCTGGCATTGCCGATCTGGTTTTTCGTTCTGATCGTCTGCGTCACCGGCACCCTGGCAGTGGTCAGCCAGGAAATCGTCTGGCTGGCCAACCCGCAAATGCGCGCCAGCGCGCCGTCCGACGACGCACCATTGCTCAGCTACGACCAGATCCTCGCCGAAATCAAAAAAGCCGAACCGCAGACAGTGGTGCAAAGCATCAACCGTCCGGACGAGTCGCACTTTGCTCTCGACGTCGACGTCAGCTATCCCGACGGCCGCTCGCTGACCGTCTACGTCAACCCGTACACCGGCGTGATTCAGGGCACGGCACCGAGCTTCAACTTCAAGGCGTTCACCCGCGCACTGCATGGCTGGTGGCTGGTGCCGTTCACCAACGGCTTCAGCTGGGGCTGGTATCTGGTGTCGTTCCTCGGCCTGCCGATGCTGGCTTCGCTGGTGACCGGGCTGGTGGTGTACAAGCGCTTCTGGAAGGGTTTTTTCCGCCCGACCCTGCGCTTCAATCACGGCGCACGGATCTTCTGGGGCGACTTCCACCGCTTGAGCGGCATCTGGTCGATCTGGTTCATCGCGGTGATTTCGATCACCGGCACCTGGTTCCTGATTCAGGCGCTGCTGTTTGACAACCAGATTTCCATTTCCAGCGAGCCGATCGTCCCGGCCATGTCCCGCGAAGCCGTGCCACAGTCCAACGATGGTTCGCCACCACCGCGTATCAGCCTCGACCGCGCCATCGAAATCGCCCAGACGAAAATCCCCGGCTTCGAAGCCAGCTTCATCAGCCTGCCGGGCAATGCCTACGCGCACCTGGATATCGGCGGTCGCGGCTGGTACCCGCTGATGTACCAGACCGCCACGCTCAACCCATACAGCGGTGAAGTGGCGGCTTCGCGGCTGTTGTCCGATCGCACGTCGCTGGAGTTCGTCACCGAATCCATGCGCCCGCTGCACACCGGTGACTTCGGCGGTCTGTGGATCAAGCTGATCTGGTTCTTCTTCGGCCTGCTGCTGAGCATGATGGTCCTCAGTGGCCTGCTGATCTGGACCAAGCGCACCGCGCTGGCCACCGCCAACGCCCTCAAGCGCGAGCACAAGAAACAGCGCGTGCAGGCACAACCGGCCCTGCGCCGTGAAACCTCGGAGGCCAATCTGTGAGCAAATCCACTATCGTGGCTCAGCCTTCACGGCTGAGCGTGATCTGGCACAAATGGCGCTTCCACATCAACGTGCTGTTGCTGCTGATCCCCTTGGGCTTCATGCCCAAATACTTCGCCGATGCCTCGCTGTTTCGCGGTGACAGCGGACTGGGTGAACGGGAGATCGGCGAAATCCAGGTCGGTCCCTGGAGCCTGCGACTGGCCGAACTGCGTAATCAGGCACCGATCCTGACCGGCCCCGCCGGCTACATGAAAGATTTCAGCGCCGCCCTCTGCGACGCCTGCGTTGACCACGTCAAGGCGACGTATCTGCGCATCGGCAAACCTCGCAGCCTGCGCGCGGCCGGGGTGATTTTCTTCGGCACGCCGTACCGCATGGGCACCCAGTTGCCGGTTCCGGAAAAGACCGCTGCCGACGCCGAACTGTGGATCACCATGGAAGGCTGGGACGGCAGCATGCATCAAGCCTCGATTCCGCTGAGCCAGGCCTCGCCTGCCACCCTCGCCTGGCTGAACAAACAAGGAGCCAAACCATGAGCCACGCCCAACGCCCCTTTCGCCTGCACCTGAGCGCCGCATTGCTGGCACTGTCTGCCGGTTTCAGCACAGGCGCTCTGGCCCACAACCCGATGTGCGAGTGCAAGGCCATCGATGCCGAGCAGATCAAATGCACCGGCGGTTTCTCGGACGGCAGCGGCGCGCCGGGGGTGACCCTCGATGTGATCGGCTACGACGAAACCATCCTCGTGCCGGGCAAGCTCGGCGCCGACTCGACCCTGACCTTCAAGAAACCCGGCGCCGAGTTCTACGTGCTGTTCGACGCCGGCCCCGGCCACGTGGTCGAAATTGACCAAGCGGATATCGAAGCCCCATGACCACGCCGACTACCCAGGTTGTCCGCCCGGCCGGTGCCGGGCACGAAACCCTCAATGTGCTGCTGATGTGCCTGCTGATCCTCGCGATTGCCGGCTCGGTAGTGACATGGCGCGGCGTTTCCCACGAACCGGAGCCGGTCTCCAGCCATCAACTGGATGCCCGTCGCGACCTTGGCGCCAGCGAGCAGGGCATCTATGCCGATCTGCGCGTGACCCTCGACGAGATCCGCCTGCTGCGTGAAGAACAGCAAACGCTGCCAAGCCCGCAGAACCTGGCCGATGAAGGTTTTGCACCGTTCGCCCAGGACGCCAGCTCGGTCAGTCGTGGCGGCCATGCCTGGCAGTTGCTGGCCGACCGCGCCTACTTCGGCCACAGTCAGGCACCGGCCGTGGCCGGTTCGTTTCTGATGCGCCTGAACGACGCCGCGCCGGACATCTGGCTCAACCGCGCCACCGACCTGCAAGCGCCGAAAGACCTGTCAGACGCAGCGCTGACCGCTGCCGGATGGAAACAGATCGTCGCGCAATTCGATGCCGGGGTGACCCGCGAACATCGTCATTGAACCCTCGCCTTCATTCGAGAGAAGACCGCTTGCCCATGCCTAGTTCATCTCAACGCCGTCCTTTCCTGCGCCTGCTGCTGATCGGTCTGTGCGCCTGCCTGCTGAGTCCGCTGGCCAGCGCCGATCAGGCCAAGCGCCTGCGCATCGGCATCACCCTGCATCCGTATTACAGCTATGTGGCGAACATCGTCGGCGACAAGGCCGAGGTCGTGCCGCTGATTCCCGCCGGCTTCAACCCGCATGCCTACGAGCCGCGCGCCGAAGACATCAAGCGCATCAGCGGGCTGGATGTGATCGTGCTCAACGGCGTTGGCCATGACGACTTCGCCGACCGCATGATCGCCGCCAGCGAAACGCCGAACATCAAGACCATCGAAGCCAACGAAAATGTGCCGTTGCTGGCCGCCACCGGGGTTGCCGCGCGCGGTGCCGGCAAAGTGGTGAACCCGCACACGTTCCTGTCGATCAGCGCCTCGATTGCCCAGGTCAACAACATCGCCCGGGAGCTGGGCAAGCTCGACCCGGACAACGCCAAGACCTACACCCAGAACGCCCGCGCCTATGGCAAACGCCTGCGGCAGATGCGCGCCGACGCCCTGGCCAAGCTGACCCAGGCACCGAACGCCGAACTGCGAGTGGCCACAGTGCACGCCGCTTACGACTACCTGCTGCGCGAGTTCGGTCTGGAAGTCACCGCCGTGGTCGAGCCGGCCCACGGCATCGAGCCGAGCCCGAGCCAGTTGAAGAAAACCATCGACCAACTGCGCGAGCTGGACGTGAAAGTGATCTTCTCCGAGATGGACTTCCCCTCCACCTACGTCGAAACCATCCAGCGTGAATCCGGCGTGAAACTTTACCCGCTGTCGCACATTTCCTACGGCGAATACACCGCCGACAAATACGAAAAGGAAATGACCGGCAACCTCAACACCGTGGTTCGAGCGATTCAGGAGTCCGGCGCATGACAGCTCAGGAAAACCTGTCGATAGCCAGCAGCGGCCCGACCCTGGATTTCGCTGACGTCAGCCTGACCCTCGGCCGCACGACGATTCTGGACAAGGTCACCTTCCAGGTGCAGCCCGGCAGCGTGCATGCGCTGGTGGGCCCCAACGGCGGCGGCAAGAGTTCGCTGATCAAGACCCTGCTCGGGCAGATGCCCCATCAGGGCCGGCTCAGTCTGCAATGGCCCGGCGAGCCCGGCACCATCGGCTACGTGCCGCAGGCGCTGGAGTTTGATCGCGGCCTGCCCATGACCGTCGACGACTTCATGGCCGCCATGTGTCAGCGTCGCCCGGCCTTCCTCGGCTTGAGCAAACGCTACGCCGGCGCCATCGGTGATGCGCTGGAGCGAGTCGGCATGCAGGACAAACGCAAGCGCCGGATGGGTGCGCTGTCCGGTGGCGAACGCCAGCGGGTATTGCTTGCCCAGGGCCTGATTCCAGCGCCGCAATTGCTGGTGCTGGATGAGCCGATGTCGGCCCTCGACGAAGCCGGGATCCAGGTGTTCGAGCGTTTGCTGGGCGACTGGCGCGCGGCGGGCATCACCGTGCTGTGGATCGAGCACGACCTGGAAGCGGTCGGGCGTCTGGCCAATCGCGTCACTGGCCTTAACCGCCGGGTGCTGTTCGACGCCACGCCGCAACAGGCCCTGACCCCGGAACGTCTGCTTACCCTGTTTTCGACCCATCCACGGAGCGCTGCCTGATGAGTTACGAAGCCTTTCGTTTGACGGTGCAAGGCTGGGCCTCTTCCGGTTATCTCCCGGAAGCCCTGGCCTACGGGTTTGTGGTCAACGCGCTGCTTGCCGGTCTGCTGATCGGCCCGGTACTGGGTGGCCTCGGCACGCTGGTGGTGGTCAAGCGCTTCGCGTTTTTCTCCGAAGCGGTGGGCCACGCGGCGTTGACCGGCGTGGCCATCGGCATCCTGCTCGGCGAACCCTACACCGGGCCGTACGGCAGCCTGTTCGGTTACTGCCTGCTGTTTGGCATTCTGCTCAATTACCTGCGCAACCGTACCGGGCTGGCCCCGGACACATTGATCGGCGTGTTCCTGTCGGTGTCCCTCGCTTTGGGCGCCAGCCTGCTGCTGATTCTGGCGGGCAAGATCAACGTGCACATTCTGGAAAACGTGCTGTTCGGCTCGGTGCTGACGGTCAATGGCAACGACCTGCTGGTGCTGGCGATTGTCGGCTCGCTGGTCATGGCGCTGGCACTGCCGCTGTACAACCGGATCATGCTCGCCAGCTTCAACCCGCAACTGGCGGCGGTGCGTGGCGTCGCGGTGAAGACCCTGGATTATCTGTTCGTGATTCTGGTGACACTGATTACGGTTGCCGCGGTGAAAGTCATCGGCGCGATTCTGGTCGGTGCACTGCTGGTGATTCCGGCGGCGGCCGCCCGCTTGCTCAGCCAGTCGCTCAAGGGCTTTTTCTGGTGTTCAGTGCTGATTGCCACGGTCAGTACGCTGTGCGGGATTCTCGCGCCGATCGTGTTCGACCTGCCGATTCCGTCCGGTGCCGCGATCATTCTGGTCGCCGGTATCGCCTTCGCCCTCGCCGCGATTGCCCGGGGCGTCGTCCCCAGTCTGAAAGGGAACCTTGGATAAATGGCTTTTTCATTGCGACAACTGACCCTGGCCATCGCCCTCAGCGGCGCGGTTTCGAGCCCTCTGCTGGCGGCCGAGAAACCATTGCGGGTGCTGGCCTCGTTGCCGATCACTTATGGTCTGGGCGAAGTCCTGCTCAAAGGCACCGACATCAGCCTCGAACGCGCAGCACCGGCCAACCTGCCAGGCAGCCGCCAGACCGCCTACTTCACCGGTCGCGGCGCCCCGGCGCTGAGCAAACTGGCCACGGGCGCCGATGCAGTGATCGGCGTGCGCTCGCTGTGGGCCGATGATCCGCTGTACCCGATCGCCCGCCGCAGCAACATCCGCATCGTCGAAGTCGATGCTGCCCGCCCGGTGGACGGCGCCCTGCCCGGCATTGCCGTGCAACCGGGGCTCAAGGTCGACGGCCTGAACAGCCAGCCGTGGCTGGCGAGCAACAACATGGGGCGCATGGCCGATGTGATGGCGGCGGATCTGGTGCGCCTGGCGCCGAAGGACAAACCGAAAATCGAGGCCAATCTGGCAGCACTGAAGCAGCGCCTGCTGAAACTCAGTGCCGACAGCGAGGCGCGTCTGGCCAGTGCCGACAACCTGAGCGTGATGAGCCTGAGCGATCACTTCGGTTACCTAATCGGCAGCCTCAATCTGGAATTGATCGGGCAGGACGCTCGACCGGATGCCGAATGGACGCCGGAGGATCTGAAAAAGCTGACCGCGACCCTGAAAGACCATGACGTGGCGGTGGTGCTGCACCATCGCCAGCCGTCGGACGCGGTGAAAGCGGCGATTGCCGAATCGGGCAGTCAACTGCTGGTGCTGAGCACCGATGCAGCGGATCCGGTGGCAGAGCTGGAAGGGAATGTGGATGTGCTGCTCAAGGGCTTGAGCGGCGCCTGAGGTTCAGTGATCGTTCCCACGCTCTGCGTGGGAATGCCTCATTGGACGCTCCGCGTCCGCTTCGGAAGGGACGCGGAGCGTCCCGGGCTGGATTCTCACGCAGAGCGTGGGAACGATCGAATGCCGGACATGAAAAAACCCGCTGACTGATTCCAGTCCAGCGGGTTTCTTTTTGTCTGGCGCCTTACTGGGCGGCTGCTTGCGCTTCCATCTTCTGGCGCAGGCTCAGCGGACGCATGTCGGTCCAGACTTCTTCGATGTAGGCCAGGCATTCCTTCTTCAGGCCGCTCTTGCCCACAGTGCGCCAACCTTCCGGCACGGCCTTGTAGTCCGGCCAGATCGAGTACTGCTCTTCGTGGTTGACCACGACTTGAAAGAGGATGTCCTCGCGGTCGAATACTGACGTCATGCTATGTCTCCATCGCTGTAAGGGTGGGCTGCACGACGGTGCAGCCGGGTATGTAGAAAGAACGTTCGACGCGGCGAAAAATTTACAGGCCGGCGGTCGCAGCGCTCAACGCACGGCCGAAGATCTCGGCGACGCGGTCGATTTCCGCGGCGGTGATCACCAGCGGCGGCAGGAACCGCACCACCGCACCGTGACGCCCGCCCAGCTCCAGAATCAGCCCGCGCTTGAGACATTCGCGCTGAATCAGCGGCGCCAGACGTGCGAAGGCCGGTGGATGCCCCAGCGCATCCGGTGCGCCGTTCGGATCGACCAGCTCAACACCGAGCATCAGGCCACGACCACGAATGTCGCCCAGTTGCGGGAAATCGCGCTGCAGAACGCGCAGGTGTTCGCTCAGGCGTTCGCCCATGGCGGCAGCGTGTTCGCAGACCTTGTGCTCGACCAGGTAACGCATCACCGCGGAGCCGGCGGCCATCGCCATCTGGTTGCCACGGAATGTACCGGCGTGGGCGCCCGGCTGCCAGGTGTCGAGCCAGTCGCGATAAACCACCACCGCCAGCGGCAGGCTGCCGCCGATGGCTTTGGACAGCACCACCACATCCGGCGTGATGCCGGCGTGTTCGAAGGCAAACATCTTGCCGGTGCGGGCGAAGCCGCTCTGGATCTCATCGATGATCAGTGCAACACCGGCTTTTTCGGTGATGCGGCGCAGACCGCGCAGCCACTCGATGTCCGCCGGGATCACACCGCCCTCGCCCTGCACCGCTTCGACGATGACAGCGGCCGGCAATTGCACGCCGGCTTCGGGATCATTGAGCAGGTTTTCCAGGTAGCTCAGATTGGCCTTCACACCCGCCGCGCCACCGAGGCCGAACGGGCAACGGTAGTCGTACGGGAAAGGCATGAATTGCACGCCGTTGCTGAGCAGCGCACCCAGCGGCTTTTTCGGCCCCAGGCTGCCCATCAGGCTCAAGGCACCCTGGCTCATGCCGTGGTAACCGCCGGAGAACGACAGCACGGTGCTGCGCCCGGTGGCGGTGCGCACCAGTTTCAGCGCGGCTTCCACGGCGTCGGTGCCGGTCGGGCCGCAGAACTGGATTTTCGCTTCCTTGGCCAATGCCGGAGGCAGCAGGCCGAACAGGTCCTGAACAAACTGATCCTTTACCGGCGTGGTCAGGTCCAGGGTGTGCAGTGGCAACTCATCGGCCAGTACCTGCTGAATGGCCTCGATCACTACCGGATGGTTATGCCCCAGCGCGAGGGTGCCGGCGCCGGCCAGGCAATCGATGAAGCTGCGGCCCTCGACGTCCTCGACGTACAGGCCCTTGGCGCGCTTGAGCGCCAGGGGAATACGACGCGGGTAGCTGCGGGCATTGGATTCCTGCCGGCTCTGACGGGCCAGCAACGGCGATTCATTGAACTGATACAGCGTTTCCGCCGGCGCGGAGGCGATCCGGGCCGACGACTCTTCGATAAGGCTGGTGGCGACTGACATCTCTCGACCCCTCAATACGCTATGGATAGTGACCAAAACTGCACACCGGGCAGGTGCGCGTTCCGGTCGCGGGGCGCACATGCAGGTTTTCCTGTTCTGGAAACGCACCAGCGTGTCGAGGATTTACACCCTTGATCGAATGTCAGGCCGACAATGCCAGCGGCTTGTGCATCGGCAGGGTCAAAACGCCGTGTTGCATGAAGGGAGACGCCGTTTCGCGATACCCCAGGCGCCGGTAGAACGCCGCGCCGGTTCGCGTGCTTGCAAGCGTGATGCATGGCCTGCCACGAATCCTCAGCCAACCCTCGAGATCGCCCATCAGCGCACGGCCCGCACCTCGGCGAAACCACTCCGGCTGCACGTGACAGAACATGACCTCGCCATGGGCTGCGGCCATGCCGACGCCGACGGGTTTGTCCTGCAGCAGCGCGATGTTCAGATAGTGATGGGGATCGGCGAGCCAGGCGCTGACGTGCTCCGCCGATTGTCGGCGGACCCAGCGGTCGACCAGTTGTGGGTCGTTGCGATGATCGAGCGCGCAACCGACGCGGATCGAACGCTCAAGGATCCTGCTGATGATGCCGGCGTCGGCGGGGGTGGCGGGACAGATATAGACGGGTGCTTCCATGGCGCTGTTTCCCTCAATCCATTGAGTCAAAGGCTGGGGCGACAATACCGTCACGGCCGGCGGATGACTAATGGAGAGAGGTTACATTTGATGTGCCCGGCAAACTGTCAGACCGGTTGCAGCGGCATGGTCAGCTCGACCCGCAAACCATCCGGACGGCTGTCGAAATGCAGGGTGCAGGCGCAGCGCTGAACGATCGCCTGGACAATCGCCAGCCCCAGTCCGCAGCCGGTGCTCTGGCCGTTGCGCCAGAAGCGCTGGGTCAGGTGTTGCAGATCGTCAGGGGCGATTCCCGGCCCATGGTCGCGCACCACAAAACGCACGCGATTGGCGCTGGTTTCCAGGCTCAGGTCCACCGCGCCGTCCGTCGGCGTATGACGCAGAGCGTTGTCCAACAGGTTGCGCAGGGCCGCGATCGACAGCACCGCCGGCATTTGCAGTGGAGCTTCGGACAAACGCTCGGGCAGATGCAGTCTTATCCGCTGGCGCTGGTCGCTGGCCGAGTCCTGGATCGCCAGTTTCGCTACCTGCTCGGCGCTGCACTGCACACCGTCGTCGAACGACAGACTGCCTTCGACCCGCGCCAGCAACAGTAACTGCTCAAGGGTCCGATGCAGGCGGTCGGCACCCTCCTCGGCTCGGGCCAGAGACTGATCGCGGGCGCTGCCATCGGTCATGCGCGCCACTTGCAGGTGGGTCTTGATCGCCGTCAGCGGGCTGCGCAGTTCGTGGGCGGCATCGCCGGTCAGGCGACGCTCGCGCTCGATGGTCTTGCCGATGCGCTGAAACAATTGGTTCTGGGTTTCCAGCAGCGGTTTCAGTTCGCTGGGGAATGACTGCAACTGCAACGGCTCAAGCGAATCCGCGTTGCGACGCATCAAGGCTTCACGCAAGCGGTTGAGCGGCGCCAACCCCTGGCCGATCCCCAGCCACAACAGGCACAGGCAGCCAAGCAGCGCCACGCCGACCGGCACCGAGGCCGCCAGCAGGATCGACATGTTCAGGGCTTCGCGCTCGATCACCCGGTCGGCGGTGGTAATACGCACATCGCCCCGGGCCAGGGTGAAGCTGCGCCATGGGGCACCGTCGATCATTTGATCGTGGAAGCCCATCTTCTGGGCTTCCAGCGCCTGTTCCGGATTGTTGTGGCTGCGAGCGAGGATTTCCCCGCGCAGCGAGCTGACCTGACAGGCCATGCCGCCGGGAATGTTCAACTGCTCGGCGCTGAAATGAGTGCCCTCGCCTTTGCTCGGGACAGCCGGCAATTGTTCCAGCAACCCGGCAACCATCCGCGCCGACGCCACCAGGCGCTGGTCGAGGGAAAACATCATCTGGTTGCGCAGGTCGCTGAGCATCCAGGCGGCCGCCAATGCCCAGATCAGCGCGAATGCGGCGCCGAGGGTCAGGCTCAGGCGCAGGCGCAGGCTCATCACTTGTCGGGTTCTCCGCCATCGGCCGGGCCCAGGCGATAACCCAGACCGCGCACGGTTTCGACGATGCCTTTGCCGAGTTTGCTGCGCAGGTGATGGATGTGCACGTTGAGCGCGTTGCTTTCCAGTTCATCGTTGAAACCGTAGACGCTGTCCTTCAACTGCTCGGTGGACAGCACCCGGCCACGGTTGTGCAGCAAGGCTTGCAACAACGACTGCTCGCGCCGCGACAGATCCACCGGACGCCCCGCCAGGGTGGTTTCGCGACTGCTCGGATCGTAGGTCAGCGCGCCGTGTTCGATCAGATTGACGCTGCGTCCGGCCACCCGGCGCAGCAGGGTTTGCAGGCGGGCGAACAACTCGCGCAGGTCGAATGGCTTGAGCAGGTAGTCGTCGGCACCGGACTGCAGGCCGTCGACACGGTCGGTGACCGAATCCCGCGCAGTCAGGATCAGGACCGGAATCTCCAGGCCTTGCTGACGCAGTTGTTGCAGCAACTTGAGGCCATCTTCGTCCGGCAGGCCGAGATCGAGCACCATCACGTCGAATTCGGCAACCTTGAGAATCGCCCGCGCCTTGGAGGCGGTGTTGACGTGCTCGACGGTCAGGCCCTGCGCCGTCAGCCCGGCGACGATCCCGCTGGCGATCAACTCATCGTCTTCGCAAACCAGTACGTGCATGGTGAGTCCCGTGGAAAAGTGCTGATTAGGCCGCTGGCCGATTAAGCCGACATTATGCCCCGAACGCCACCGCGACAAGGGCGTCGCGGTTAATCATCGGTTAATCGCCGCCGCCCATTGTGCCCCTCAATTGCACAGGGACAAGGCTCCTCCATGCGTCATTTTTTTCTGTTTTTTGCACTGCTGATTTCGAGTCTGGCCCAGGCGGGGAATGATCCATTTGCGTCAAAACCGGAGTTCTTGCCGGTCGACAAGGCATTCGTGCTGACCTCGCAACGTCTGGATTCCGGTGAGACCCAGTTGTTCTGGCAAATCGCCGATGGCTATTACCTGTATCAGAAGCGTCTGAAGTTCGACGGGCTGACGACACCAAACATCCCGGCCCTGCCCGAAGGCGAGTCCCACAGCGACGAGTACTTCGGCGAACAACCGGTTTATCGCCAGGGTCTGGAACTGAAGATTCCGGCGGCCGCCACGGGCCAGATCAAGGTCAGTTATCAGGGCTGTGCCGATGCCGGTCTTTGCTATCCCCCGCAGACCCGAGTGATCGACCTCGGCGGCAAAGCTGCCGCTGCGGCGACAGATGAAGCGCCGGATCAGGCACTGGCCAGCGGCCTGCAACAGCACTCGCTGGGCTGGAGTCTGCTGGTGTTCTTCGGCCTGGGTCTGCTGCTGGCGTTTGCGCCGTGTTCGCTGCCGATGCTGCCGATTCTGGCGGGCATGGTGGTGGGCAGCGGTGCTACGCCGCGTCGCGGTTTCGCGCTGGCCGGCAGTTATGTGGTTTGCATGGCCCTGGTGTATGCGGCGATGGGCGTTATTGCCGCGCTGCTGGGGGCCAACCTGCAGGCGTGGTTGCAGAACCCGTGGCTGCTCGGAACGTTCGCGGCAGTGTTTGTGGTTCTGGCGTTGCCGATGTTTGGCTTCTTCGAGCTGCAATTGCCGGTGGCCCTGCGGGATCGACTGGAACACGCCTCGCGCAGCCAACGCGGCGGCAGCCTGATCGGCGCCGGCGTATTGGGCGCGCTGTCCGGTCTGCTGGTCGGCCCGTGCATGACCGCGCCGCTGGCCGGCGCTCTGCTCTACATCGCGCAAAGCGGCAACGCGCTGCACGGCGGCCTGATCCTGTTTGCTCTGGGCATCGGCATCGGCGTCCCGCTGCTGTTGCTGGTAACGGTCGGCAATCGCTTCCTGCCCAAGCCCGGCGCGTGGATGAATCTGCTCAAAGGCGTGTTCGGCTTCCTGTTCCTCGCCACCGCGCTGCTGATGCTGCGCCCGGTGCTGGAGCCGTCGCTGTGGTTGGGCCTGTGCGGCGCGCTGCTGTTGATCGCCGCTTACAGCGCCTGGAAACAGTCCGATGGCTTTGGTCGCGTGGCGCAGCTGTTCGGTGCCGGTTCGCTGTTGCTGGGCCTGTGGGGCAGTCTGCTGGTGGTCGGGGCGGCGGGTGGCAGTGACGATCCATATCAGCCGTTGCAGGTGTACAGCGCCGGACGCGTCGGATCTGCGGCGCCCAGCGGCCACGAAGCCTTCACGACGATCAAGGATCCCGCCGCCCTGCAACGCGAGTTAGACGCCGCCAAAGCCCAGGGCCAGTGGGTGCTGCTCGATTACTACGCCGATTGGTGCGTGTCGTGCAAAGTCATGGAGAAACAGGTGTTCGGCCAGGCGCGGGTGATGCAGGCCCTGAGTGATGTGCGCTTGCTGCAAATCGACGTCACCGCCGACAATGCCGCCAGCCGCGAATTGCTCGGTCGTTATAAAGTGCCTGGGCCACCGAGTTTCGTGTGGATCGGCGCCGACGGTGAAGAGCGCCGCAGCCAGCGCATCACCGGCGAGGTCGATGCCGATACTTTCCTGCAACGCTGGACCACCATCCGAGACGCCCGTTAATGCTGACCTTCACCCTCGGCACCTTTGCCATCGCACTCAATCACTTGCTGCTGATCAGCGCGCTGGCACTGGCGACCTTCGTCGGCTGGCGGGTGGCCAAGCGCGGCGGTGACAATCCCGAGTCGGCGCTGTTCAGCCTGTTTCTGCTCGGCATGCTGGCGGCGCGCATTGCGTTCGTCGCCGTGTATTGGGGGCACTATCGCAACGACCTGTGGCAGATCATCGACCTGCGCGACGGCGGTTTTCTCGCCTGGCCGGGGGTGATCGTGCTGTTGCTCGCGGCGTTGTATCGCGGCTGGCGCCGGCCGGGTCTGCGTCGACCGCTGGGTTTCGGTGTGGTCAGCGGTGTGGTGTTCTGGGTGATGGCGACCCTGTCGCTGAACATCTACGAGCAAGGCACGCGCCTGCCGGACATCACTCTGCGCAACGCCGCCGGGGAAACCGTGAAACTCACCGACTATCAGGGCGGGCCGCTGGTGATCAACCTGTGGGCCACCTGGTGTCCGCCGTGCCGCCGGGAAATGCCGGTGCTGGAAAACGCTCAGCAACAACGCCCGGACCTGACGTTCCTGTTCGTCAACCAGGCCGAAAGCATGCAAAGCGTCGCCACGTTTCTCGAAACCCAGGGTTTGAGCCTGAACAACGTGCTGTTCGACCGCAGCGGACGCCTCGGCCAGGCCGTGGGCTCCATGGCCCTGCCGACTACCCTGTTCTATAGCCCGGACGGTCGCCTGCTGGGCAGCCATTTGGGCGAATTGTCCAACGCCAGCCTGGCCCGTGCCCTGGAAAGCTTCGACACCCCGGCCTCCAGCCCGAATCCGGCCACCTCTTCTTCAAGGAAACTGCCATGCCCCGCCTCCGCCACCTGCTGACGCTGACCCTGGGCGCCGCCCTGCTGCACTTGCCGTCGGTCCAGGCCGCTGAAGAACTGCCTGAAGCGATCAAGAAGATCGAAGCCAAGGGCGCCAAGATCGTCGGTCAGTTCGACGCGCCGGACGGCTTGCGCGGTTACGCCGCGCAATACCAGAACCGCGGCATGGCGCTGTACCTGACGCCGGACGGCAAGCACGTGCTGCTGGGCAACCTGTACGACGCCGACGGCAACGACCTGAGCAGCGCACCGCTGCAAAAACTGGTCTACGCGCCGATGGCCAAGGAAGTCTGGGCCAAGTTCGAGGCCAGCAACTGGATTCAGGACGGCAACAAGGATGCACCACGCACTGTGTACCTGTTCAGCGACCCGAACTGCCCGTACTGCAACATGTTCTGGGAACAGGCCCGTCCATGGGTCAAGGCCGGCAAGGTGCAGCTGCGACACATCATGGTCGGCATCATCCGCGAAGACAGCCCGGCCAAAGCCGCTGCCCTGCTCGCCGCCAAGGACCCGAGCAAAGCCCTGGAAGATCACGAGAAGGCCGGCAAGGCCAGCACCCTCAAGGCCTTGAAGGACATTCCGGTCGCCGTGCAGACCAAACTCGCGGCGAACATGCAGTTGATGGAAGACCTGGAGTTACAGGCCACCCCGGCGATCTTCTACATGGACGACAAGGGCGAACTGCAACAACAGCAAGGCGCGCCGACGCCGGACAAACTGGCGAAGATTCTCGGCCCGAATTAATGACAAAAGCCCGCTCTCAGGAGTGGGCTTTGATTGTGGCTCGAAAAATCAACCACACATTGTGAAAAAGTCGAGGAAGCTATAGTCCTCGCATATCACTTTCATGGACTTGATGCGTGTTTGCGGTGGCGCCACGAAGTCAATCAATTGATGCAGTGCTCCGCCCTCGCTATGGCCGTGGTATTCCTTCCTCCCCAAGGATGCACCATTGGCATCGAAGTATTCGACGACGCCTTTAAGATGCAGGTAAGTCCAAGTGAAAGAAATTCGATCGTAGTCCGCCTGAAATTCAAACTGGATGTGTTGAGGCGGCGTTATAACGCTCGAGTTGATGCACATGCCGAAAGAGAGTCCTTCCAAGAACCCCACAATGGTGGAGCCAAAACGCATGATGCCTGCCGATCCTGCCCCCTCCAGCAGCGTGATCGACATGGTGGGCAAGGTGAAAGTGTATTCGTCAGCGGCGCTGACAATTTTTACTTCATGACCATCAAAATTTTCCACATGAACATAACGTTGCTTCTGCACCGTTACTCGAGTGATGGGTGACGGCCGCACGATTTCGTCCCGCAAGACCCTGTAGCTCACGTCAACCGTTTCACCTTCATTGGCAGCCACTGCCGACGCACTCACGGCGACTTTAACCTCGCCTGATGAATTGCCATCAATCGTTTTCAGTTCAGGTGTCCCCTCGCCCGCAGTGCCAAGCCACAACGGCATGATCCTGTCGGCAGGACGCATGTCCTTGTACTTGATGACGATCATCGCTTCGTCCGGGACCAGCGCCGGATTCAGCACGTCGTACAGTGTCTGTTCAACAATCGGTGCCGGTAAATCGGTGTCGGATTTCAGCAGAAGTTCTGTCCAGCGCGGCAATTCATGCGCGGTGTCAATATTCGGACTTTTGTCGAACGCGACAAACACCTCTAGCGTCAGCGCCGATTTATCGTCAAGCCGAGTCAAAAAGCTTCGATCAATAGTCAATTCCAGACCGTTGCTCACCTGCTCGGATGTCACTTCCAGCGCCTTGACCAAATCAAGCGTTTCGTGGGTTGGATAATTGCGCTGTCCGACAACGCTGATCCAGATGCGCTGCCCAGGCGCGATGAACACCCAAGGTGAAAGCAGAACGCGCGCGTTGCCCGAAAACCTGCGCAAGTCCAGAAATACAGTACCTTCGATCTTGACGACATCGGGTAACTGCGGTTCCGGCAACTTGGCGGGAGGAATGTGTTCTACCGTCAGATAACGTGTATGGGAAAGCTTCACTTCTTCATTCAAGCTTGCTTTGTACCAGATTTGCACGGTTTTACCGACCGACTCACCGATGACCGACGCAGGGATGAAAACCTCAGCGGGAAGCGAAGCGTCCTTCGACTGAGTGGTAAATTCCTCGATATGGCCGGGCCTCGCCCAGAAGAGCTGGACACTATGTGCCGTACTGAGCCCTGGAAAATCGATTTGAACAGTTGTACCGCCCAAAAAATCGGTAGGTTGTAATGTTGAGTGCGGAGCATCAGGTACCAATGGAACCGGAAGCTCAGGAACATTTGCTGATTGGCTGGACATGACGACTCTCCTGTCGGCGATCACACGATTCAGCCCACACTGGGCGAGACCATTTAATGCCTGCTCAAGAAGAGCGCGCTACTGTCAGAGTTGACAGTAGCGCGGGACGCAGAAAGGTGATTCAGTCGACGGAAGGGTTCTGTTCAGACAAAAAGGTAAACAACACCTCAGTCACAAACCCGGGATTCTCCAGATTGGAGATATGCCCGGCCTCCGGCACCAGCACACACGGGCAACCAATCAACTCGGCCATTTCCCGTGCTTCCGACGGCGGACGTGGTTTGTCCTGATCGCCACAGACCACCAGCGTGGTCGCCGCATTCAGCTCGCCCAGACGCAGCAACAGGTCATCACGGCCAAAGGTGATGCGTCCCATCGGCACGATGCTGTCGCGCAGGCGTTCGGCCGAATAGCCGGCGAGTTTTGCGCGGAAATCCTGATACAGCGCCGACGCCCGATCGATGCCCGGACGGAAGAAGATCGGCACCACGATATCCAGCAGTTGCTCGGAGATTCCGCCGCTTTCCTCGATCTGTTTGAACAGCGAGAAATAGTACTGGCGGGTCGGCTCCGGCTCGACGCCGACGTAAGTGTCCATCAGCACCAGACCGTTGAGCCGCTGCGGCGCCGACAACGCCAGACGCACGCCCCACATGCCGCCGACCGACAACCCGACCAGCGTGACCCGGTCGATGTCCAGATGATCGAGCAAGGTCAGCGCCTGACGGGCGATGTCATCCAGCGAAGTAGTGCCTTGCGGCAAGCGCCCGGATTCGCCATGGCCCCACAGATCCAGGGCAATCACCCGGTAGTTCGCCGACAACGCTGCGATTTGCGGGGCCCACATGGCCTGCTCCCACAGGTAGCTGCCGGCCAACAACACCGCCGGGCCCGTGCCTTGATCAATGTAGTGAAGCGCCTGTCCGTCAACCGTGAAAAAAGGCATGGATAACCCCCGTGGCAAAGAAACTGGAGCACGAAGACTGAGCGGGCGCGCCTCGGCCGTCAATGATATGAAAGGATTACAAAGCCCGATTTGCGACAACGGCCACAGCAAAACTCATGTTTCGGTAGCCATTGCCGCGGGCTGTGCTTTACAACCCTTCCAGCTCCGCCATCAGATCATTCAGGCGATCAACCTTCTCCTCGGTAATGTCGCTGGCCACCAGTCCTTCGATGTACCCGGCCAGTTCCTCCACCGTGCTGCACTCGAACATCGCCCGCAGCGGCACATCCCGTTGCAGGGCTTTCTGCACCCGCGAGGCGATCTGCGTGGCGAGCAGCGAATGGCCGCCGAGTTCGAAGAAGTTGTCGCGTACCCCGACCTTCTCGACCTTCAGCACCTCGGCCCAGATATCGGCCAGGGTCTGTTCCAGATCGCTGCGTGGCGCCAGGTAATCCTGGCTTTGCAACTGGCCGATCTCCAGCGCCGGCAAGGCCTTGCGATCGAGTTTGCCGTTGGCGTTCAGCGGCAAGCGGTCGAGCCACAACCAGTGCAGCGGCACCATGTATTCCGGCAGGTCGGCGCGCAGGCGCTGCTTGATTCGCTCCAGCCGTTCGCTTTGGTTCAGTGCAGAATCGGAGGCGACCAGATAGCCGACCAGATGCTTGCCATTGACGCCTTCCTGCACGCCGACCGCGCCGTCACGGACTTCCGGTTGCTCGTGCAGACGCGCCTCGATTTCACCCAGTTCGATCCGGTAACCGCGGATCTTCACTTGATGGTCGACCCGACCGACGTACTCCAGCACCCCGTCACTGCGACGACGCGCCAGGTCGCCGGTTCGGTACAGACGCTCGCCCGGCGCACCGAACGGATTCGGCACAAACACCGGCGCGGTGCGCAGCGGATCGCTGACATAACCGCGACCGACCCCGGTGCCCGCCACACACAACTCACCCACCGCCCCCAGCGGCACCAGCTCCAGCGCGCCATCGAGCAAGTACAGCAAATTGTTGTCGGTCGGCGTACCGATCGGCAGGTAACTGCCGCGAGTCGAGGCCATATCGACACGGAAGAACGCCACGTCGTCCGAGCACTCCGCCGGGCCATAGGCGTTGACCAGACCGATGTCCGGGTAGCGCAGCAGCCATTGGTGCGCAAGCTCCGGCGGCATTGCTTCACCGGTCGGCAACATCCAGCGCAGACCGTCGAGGCTCAGGCGATCCGAAGCGAGCATGCCCTGGATCAGCGACGGCACACTTTCCAGCACGGTGATGCCCTGCTGTTGCACATGCACCAGCAGGCCTTGCGGATCGTGGGCGATGGTGTTCGGCACGATGTCCACCCGCGCCCCGAACAGCGGCGCGGCGAGGAATTGCCAGACCGAAATGTCGAAACTTTGCGAAGCGGTCTGGGCGATCACATCGGCGTCGCTCAGGTTCAGGTACGGCACCTTGCTTAACTGGTTGTTGAGCATGCCGCGCTGCTCGACCATCACGCCTTTCGGCAACCCGGTGGAGCCCGAGGTGTAGATCACGTAGGCCAGATTGTCCGGGCCGCTGAAGATGCCCGGATTCGCCGATGATACCGCGCCGGCCTGAACCTCCTCCCACACCAGCAAGCGTGGGCGGTTGGCGCAGCTGAACTCATCCAGCAAGGTCGTCGCCTGTTCACGGCAAGCCTCGGTGCACACCAGCACCGGCGTGCGGCTGAGCTCGATGATCCGCTGCAGACGCTGGCTCGGCAGGCCCGGATCCAGCGGCAGGTAACCGGCACCGGCCTTGAAGCTGCCGATGATCATGCCCAGCAGATCCAGATTCCGTTCGCCCAACAGCGCCACCGGTTGATCCCTCTGCACCCCGGCCGCGACCAGTGCATGACCGAGACGGTTGGCGTTCCGGTTCAGCTCGGCATAGCTCAGTTGCTGATCGAGGCAACTGGCGGCGATGCGTTGCGGATGTTGCGCGACCTGCGCTTCGAACAGTTCGACGTAGCTCTGCTCCAGCGGATAGTCGTGCTCACTCTGGTTGCAGCCGTGGAGCAGGAAGTCCTGTTCCTCTTGGCCCAGCAGCGGCAGGTCGGCCATGTCGCCATGGAAACCCTCGACCAGCGCCAGCAACAGACGCTTGAACTCGCCGAGCATGCGCTCGATGGTCGACTCGTCGAAGTAACGCTGGTCGTAGGACAGATGCAGACCGAGGTCGTCACCCGGATAGCAAACGGCGGTCAGCGGGAAGTTGGTGTGGGTACGGCCCGAGTCCGAGGTCGCATTGAGGCTCTGCGCACGGTCCAGTACCGACACTTCCACCGGGGCGTTTTCGAACACGAACAGGCTGTCGAACAGTGGTTGGCCTTTCGGCAGTTCGCTCTGCTCCTGAATGTTCACCAGCGGCAGGTATTCGTACTCGCGCAGTTGCATGTTGCTGTCGAGCAGACCGCTCAACCACTGGCGCACGCTGACACGCTGATCGTCCGCCGGGATCTGCACCCGCAGCGCGATGCTGTTGATGAACAGGCCGACGGTGCGTTGCATCTCCGGCATCTCCACCGGGCGCCCGGCCACGGTCACGCCAAACAGCACGTCGCGATCTCCGCTCATGCGGCGCAGCACCAGCGCCCACGCCGCTTGGGCGAAGGTGTTGATGGTCAACTGATGGGCCTGGGCCAGCTCACGCAGACGGGCGCCGTCCTCGACATTCAGTCGGGTGTAGCGGTCGCCGACGATCATGCCGCCGCTTTCGCCGGCGTGCTCACGCAGGAACGGACGGTCACTCGGGATCGGCGTGGTGCGCTCGAACCCCTGCAGGTTCTGCTGCCACCACTGACGCGCTTCGGCCAGGCTCTGGCGTTGCAGCCAGCCGATGTAATCGCGATAACGCGGCGGCACCGCCAATTGTGCTTCGCGACCTTCGCCGAGGGCGGTGTAGATCTCGAAGAAATCGTTCATCAGCAGCGAGCGGCACCAGGCATCGATGAGGATGTGGTGGTTGCTCATCATGAACCAGTAACGCGCCGCGCCGACCTTGATCAGGCGCAGATGAAACGGTGCCTGATTGAGCAGATCGAACCCGGCCTCGCGTTCGGTCTTGAGCAGCGCTTGCAGTTTCTGCTCCTGCTCGGCGTCGGCGATGGCGCTCCAGTCCAGGTACTCGATCGGCGTGCGCCCCGGCGTATGAATCACTTGCAGCATGTCTTCGCCGACGTTCCAGCAGAACGAGGCACGCAGCGCTTCGTGACGGGCGACCACCGCTTGCCACGCCTGGGCGAAACGCTCGGGATCGAGTTCGCTGTTGATGCGGTAGCGATCCTGCATGTAGTACAGACCGGTGCCCGGTTCGAGCAAGGTGTGCAGCAGCATGCCTTCCTGCATCGGCGTCAGCGGGTACACGTCTTCAATGTGCGACGCCGGCACCGGCAATGCATCGAGCTGGGCCTGAGTCAGTTTCGCCAGCGGGAAGTCCGACGGCGTCAGGCCACCGGCCTCGTCCTGCAGGCAATGCTCGATCAGGCTCTGCAACTCGCCGACGTAGGCATCGGCCAGCTCGTTGATGGTCTGCGCGTCGTAGCGTTCGGCGCTGAAGGTCCAGCGCAGCAGCAGTTCCCCGCCATACACCTGACTGTCGACACTCAACTCGTTCGGCAACGGTGCGTGCGGATCGTGGGCGGCGCCGACCGATTCATCCAGCGGACGGAACAGCGCGTCGCTGCCGAAGCTCTGGTCGAACTGGCCGAGGTAGTTAAACGTGATCGGAGCATTCGGCAACGCCGCCATGCTCTGACGGCTGACGTCATCGGCCAGATAACGCAGCACGCCATAACCGAGGCCTTTGTGCGGCACGGCGCGCAGTTGCTCCTTGATCGCCTTGATCGAAGCGCCCTGCCCCGCGGCTTCTTCGATATTGTGCGGGGTCAGGCGCAGCGGATAGGCGCTGGTAAACCAGCCAACGGTGCGGGTCAGGTCGATCTCGTCGAACAGGGTTTCCCGGCCGTGGCCTTCCAGTTGAATCAGCGCTGACGGCTGACCGCTCCAGCGGCACAGCACGCGGGCCAGCGCGGTCAGCAACAGGTCGTTGACCTGAGTGCGATAGGCGCTCGGTGCCTGTTGCAGCAGTTGCCTGGTGCGCTCGGCATCCAGTCGCACGCTGACGGTTTGCGCGTGACGATTCTCGCGACCGCCCTCAGGACGTTCGCACGGCAAGTCGGCATTCGGACCGGCGAGTTGCGCTTGCCACCAGCTCAGTTCTTCACGCAGGGATTCGCTGCCGGCGTAGGCCTGCAAGCGCGCAGCCCAGTCCTTGAAGGCGCTGGTTTTCGCCGGCAGTTTCAGCGACTGATCGGCGTCGAGCTGGCGATACACGGTTTGCAGATCGTCGAGCAGAACCCGCCACGACACACCGTCGACCACCAGGTGATGGATCGCGACGAACAGCCGTTGCTGAGCGTCCGGCCCATCGACCAGCACTGCGCGCAGCAGCGGGCCCTGGGCCAGGTCGAGACTGCGCTGGGCATCGGCGAACAGCGCGGCGCAATTGTCCATCGACGGCACGCGAACCTGCCACAGCACGGCGGCATCGGTGACCGGTTGATGCACCGCTTGCCATGCGCCGTTGACCTCGGTGAAGCGCAGACGCAAGGCGTCATGTTGCTCGATCACCGCCAACAGTGCTTGCTCCAGACGGTGAGGTTCCAGCGCAACCGTCGGCTCCAGCAGCAACGCCTGGTTCCAGTGCTGACGCTCGGGAATCTCGGTGTCGAAGAACCAGTGCTGGATCGGTGTCAGTCGCGATTCGCCCGTCACCAGACCTTGCTCGGCGGTCACGGTTTCACTGCGGCTGGCGACAGCGGCCAGGGTCTGCACGGTCTGATGCTGGAACAGGTCGCGCGGGCTGAAGTGAATGCCCTGCTGGCGCGCGCGGCTGACCACTTGAATCGACAGGATCGAGTCGCCGCCCAGTTCGAAGAAGTTGTAGTTGAGGCCGACCTGCTCGACGTTGAGCACTTCGCACCAGATCTGCGCCAGGGTCTGCTCCAATTCGTTGCTTGGCGCCACGTAATCCTGGCGATTGAGCTCCGGATCCGGCGCCGGCAAGGCGCGGCGATCGAGCTTGCCGTTGGCGGTCAGCGGCATGCTCGCCAGCAAAATCAGATGGGTCGGCACCATGTAGTCCGGCAATTGCGTCTTCAGGTGCGCCTTCAGCGCGTCGCGCAGTTTGGCCTGCTTGGCTTCGCTTCTCGAAGCGACCTCGGTCACGAGATAGCCGACCAGTTGCTTGCCGCTCGGCGCATCCAGCGCCAGCACCACGGCTTCGCGGATCGAGTCATGATCGAGCAGGCGGGTTTCGATCTCGCCCAGTTCGATCCGGAAACCACGGATTTTCACCTGATGGTCGATCCGCCCCAGGTATTCCACCAGACCGTCGGCGCGCTGGCGCACCAGGTCGCCGGTGCGGTACATGCGCCCGCCAGCGGCGGCAAACGGGTCGGCGACGAAACGTTCGGCCGTGATGCCCGCACGCTCGTGATAGCCCACCGCCAGACCGGCGCCGCCGACGAACAATTCACCGGTCGCGCCTTGCGGCACCAGCGCCAGATCGGCGTCGAGAATGTAGGCTACGCGATCACCGATCACACTGCCGATCGGCACGCTGCCGGCGCCCTCTTCCAGCACTTCCGGCGCCAGACTGGCCAGCGGCATGACCACGGTTTCGGTCGGGCCGTAAGCGTTGAAGAACAGGCTCGGCTTGAATGCTGCGCGAATCCGCTGCAGGTGTTCGCCGGTCAGCGCCTCGCCGCCGGTGATGATCATCCGCACCGGCAAAACCTCGTTTTGCGTCGCCAGGAACTGCGCCAACTGGCTGCCGTAGCTCGGGGTGAAGCCGAGAATATTGATCCGGTGTTCACGGATCAGGCCGCAGATTTGTTCCGCGTCCCACTGACCTTGCGCACGCAGCACCACCTGCGCACCGCTGAGCAGCGGCACCAGCAGACGCTCGGTGGCGGCGTCGAAGTTGATCGAATAGAAGTGCAGTTCGCAGTCGTCCGGGCGCATGCCGAAGCGCTCGATCACAGCCTGGCAGTGCATGGCGATTTCACCGTGGGACACCACCACGCCTTTCGGCTTGCCGGTGGAACCCGAGGTATAAATCAGATAAGCCTGATGCTGCGGCAGGCTGATAAAGGGCAGCTCGGTGGCCGGGTAATCAGCCAGCGCTGCGCTGTCGTCTTCCAGGCACCAACGCGCCACGTTCGACGGCAGTTCGCCGAGGGCTTTGAACATCGCCCGGTCGCTGAGCAGCAGGCCGACGCCGCTGTCTTCGATCATGTAATGCAGGCGGTCGAGCGGGTATTCCGGGTCCAGCGGCACATAGGCGCCACCGGCCTTGAGGATCGCCAGCAGGCCGACGACCATTTCCAGCGAACGCTCCAGCGCCAGACCGACTCGCACTTGCGGACCGACACCGCGCTCACGCAGGGCCCAGGCCAGACGATTGGCGCGGGCGTCGAGTTCGGCGTAGCTCAGGGTCTGCCCGGCGAAGGTCAGGGCCGGCGCATCTTTACGCGCCAGCGCCTGCTCGGCGAACAGATGATGAATGCACTGGTCGAGACGACGTTCGCCCGGCTCGACACCGAGGCTGTCGAGCAATTGCTGTTGTTCAGGCGCATCGAGCAACGGCAATTCGCTGAGACGCTGTTGCGGGTTGGCGATCAACGCTTCCAGCAGGTTGCGCCAGTGCCTGGCCATGCGCGCAATCGTCGGCTCGTCGAACAAATCGGTGCTGTAAGTCAGGCAGCAACCGAGGCGATGGTCGAGGTCGGTGACTTCCAGGTTGAGGTCGAACTTGGTCGCCCGCGCATCGTTGGCCAGGTACTCGACGGTCATGCCGGCAAGCATGCGGCTTTGCTGGAATTCCCAGCGCTGGACGTTGCACATCACCTGGAACAACGGGTTGTAGGCGGCGCTGCGCGGTGGCTGCAAAGCTTCAACCAGATGATCGAACGGCAGGTCCTGATGGGACTGACCTTCGATCACGGTGTGGCGCACTTGCTCGAACAACTCGCCGACCGACATCTGGCCGTCGAGCTGGCAACGCAGCACCTGGGTGTTGAGGAACGCACCGATCAGGCCTTCGCTTTCCGGGCGGATCCGGTTGGCCACCGGCGCGCCGATACGCAGATCGGTCTGGCCACTGTAGCGGTAAAGCAGTGTGGCGAGGGCGGCGGTCATGGTCATGAACAGGGTCAGACCGTTCTGCGCGTTGAACGCCCGAACGCGCGCGGCGAGATCGTCGCTGAGGTCGAAACGGAACAGTTCACCCTGATGACTTTGCACCGGTGGGCGCGGACGGTCGCCCGGCAGTTCCAGCAGTGGATGTTCGCGACCTAGCTGCGCGGTCCAGTAGTCGAGCTGACGCTGACGCTCGCCGGACTCCAGCCAGTTGCGCTGCCACACGCTGTAGTCGAGGTATTGCACCGGCAGCGGCTCCAGCGGCGATTCGCGGTCGTCGACGAACGCTTCATAAAGCGCGCTGAGTTCCCGGGCGAAGATGTCCATCGCCCAGCCTTCGGTGACGATGTGGTGCAGGGTCAGGACGAAGTAATGCTCCTGCTCGGCAGTCTTGACCAGGCAGGCGCGCAGCAGCGGGCCGGTCTCGAGATCGAACGGCAGGTGCGCTTCATCGTCGGCCAGTTGCTGGACCTTCTGCTCGCGCACATCGGCGGCGAATTTCGAGAAATCCTTCCAGTCCATACGCACGCCGGTCTCGGCATGCACCTGCTGACGGGCCACGCCGTCGACGCTCGGGAACGTGGTACGCAGGGTTTCGTGACGCAGGATCAGCGCTTGCAGCGCGGCCTCGAAACGCCCGACATCCAGCATGCCACGCAGGCGCGCCATACCGCCGACGTTGTACGCCGGGCTGTCCGGCTCCATCTGCCAGAGGAACCACATGCGCTGCTGCGAATAGGACAGCGGCACCGGTTTGCTGCGATCAACCTTGTCAATCGGCGGCTGCTTGTTGGTGCGGCCGCTGGCCTGGATCTGAAGGATCTGCTCGGCGAAATCACCCAGTTCGCTGTGTTCGAACAAGGCACGCAACGGCAGCTCGACGTCACAGGCCTGACGGGTGCGGGAAATGATTTGCGTGGCCAGCAGCGAGTGACCGCCGAGGGCGAAGAAGTCGTCGCGCAGGCCGACCTGTTTCAGGCCCAGCACTTCGCGCCAGATCGCGGCGATCTGCTGCTCCAGTTCGGTGACCGGCTCGACGTGTTCGCGCACCTGCCATTGCGGCTCGGGCAAGGCGCGGCGGTCGAGTTTGCCGCTCGGGCTCAGGGGCATGGCGTCCAGGCGCATCAGTTGCGCCGGGACCATGTATTCCGGCAGCTCGGCGGCCAGTGCGGTTTTCAGGCGAGCGATTTGCCCGTCTTGATCTTCACTGGTGTCGGTGGCGGTGAAGTAGCCGATCAGTTGCGGGCCGGCGACGGTTTCGCGCACCAGCACGGCGGCCTGAGCGACGCCATCCTGAGTGAGCAAACGGGCTTCGATTTCTTCCGGTTCGACGCGGAAACCACGCAGTTTGACCTGCTGATCGAGGCGGCCGAGGTATTCGATCACGCCATCGTGGGTCCAGCGTGCGCGGTCACCGGTGCGGTACAGACGCGCGCCCTGCTCGCCCAGCGGATCAACCACGAAACGCTCCGCCGTCAGCGCCGGACGGCCGAGGTAACCCCGGGCCAGGCCGATGCCGCTGATGCACAGTTCACCCGGCACACCGGCCGGCACAGGATTGAGATCGCTATCGAGCACCCGGCAGACCACGTTGCCCAGCGGACGACCAATCGGCGAACGCTCGCCATCCGCCACGCTGCAATGCCAGTGAGTGACGTTGATCGCGGTTTCGGTCGGGCCGTAACGGTTGTGCAGTTGCACCGCCGGCAGTTGCGCCAACACGCGGTTGCGCAGTTCCGCCGGCAGCGCTTCACCGCCGGAGAAAACCCGGCGCAGGCTGGTGCATTCGCCGCTCAGTGGTTCATCGATAAACAGCGAAAGCAGCGGCGGCACGAAGTGCAGCGTGGTCACGCCGTATTGCTGAACCAACTGCGCGATGCGATGCGGATCGCGGTGTTCACCGGGGCCGGCGATCAGCAGGCGCGCGCCGGTGATCAGCGGCCAAAAGCACTCCCACACCGACACGTCGAAACTGATCGGCGCCTTTTGCATCAGCACATCGGTTTCATTCAGGCGATAAGTGTTCTGCATCCATTGCAGACGCTCGGCCAACGCCGCATGCGTGTTGCCCACACCTTTCGGCTGGCCGGTGGAACCGGAGGTGTAAATCACGTAGGCGAGATTGTCGCCGTGCAGATGCAGACCCGGTACCTGGCTCGGCCAGTTCTCCAGGTGCAGGGTGTCCATGGCAATCACGCTGACGCCTTCGCTGGCCGGCAAGCGGTCGAGCAATGCCGTCTGGGTCAGCAGCAGTTCGACGCCGCTGTCGTTGAGCATGTAGGCCAGACGATCGGCCGGGTAATCCGGATCCAGCGGCACGTAGGCGCCACCGGCCTTGATGATCGCCAGCAGGCCGATCAGCAGTTGCGGCGAACGCTCGGCGGCGATAGCCACGCACACGTCCGGGCCGACGCCCTTGTCGCGCAGGTAATGGGCGAGACGGTTGGCCTGCGCGTGCAGTTCGGCGAAGTCCAGGCTGCCGCCGTCCCACGCCAGCGCGGTGCGATCCGGGGTCTGACGGGCCTGTTCATTCAGCAGTTCTGGCAGCCATTGTTGCGCCGGGGTGCACGGGGCAATGCTCCACGCGTTTTGCTGAGTGTGTTCAGTGGCGGTCAGCAGTGGCAGGTCGCCGATGGCTTGGTCCGGACCTTCGCAGACAGCACGCAGCAGGTTGCTGAAATGCTCGGCGAGGCGCTCGATGGTCGCGGCGTCGAACAGCTCATCGGCATAGTCAAAGGACAGCGTCAGGCGACCGTTGCGGTCTTCTTCACTGTGCAGTTGCAGATCGAACTTGGCCTCGCGGCTGTGCCACGACAGTTCTTCGGCGAGCAGGCCCGGTAGACGTTTGAGCGCACTCAGGTCGCGTTGCTGGTGGTTGAACATGACCTGGAACAGGCCTTGTTCGCGGGCCTGCGGGAAGGCTTCCAGCAGTTGTTCGAACGGCAGGTCCTGATTCGCCTGAGCGCCGAGTACCGCCTGACGGGTTTGCGCCAGCAGTTCGGTGAACGGCAGTCGTGAATCGACGTCGGCACGCAGCACCTGAGTGTTGATGAAGAAGCCGATCAGGCCCTGGGTTTCCAGACGCGGACGGTTGGCGTTGGGCACACCGATGCGGATGTCGCGCTGGCCGCTGTAGCGATGCAGCAGGCTCTGGAAGGCCGAGAGCAGCAGCATGAACGGTGTGGATTGATAGGCCTGGGCCGTCTGGCGAATGGCGTCGCTGAGGCTGATCCCCAGACGAACGCTGTGGCGTGCGGCGCTGTGAATTTGTTTGGCAGAACGCGGATGGTCGGTCGCCAGTTCCAGGGTCGGATGCTCGTCCCCCAACTGCGCTTTCCAGTACGCCAGTTGCCGCTCGCCCTCGCCCTGCGCCAGCCATTGGCGCTGCCAGCTGCCGTAGTCGGCGTATTGGGTTGGCAGCGGCGCCAGTTCCGCGCGCTGGCCTTGGGACGCGGCGGCGTACAGGCGCGAAAACTCGTCAATCAGCACGTTCAGTGACCAGCCGTCGGCGATGATGTGGTGCAGGGTCACCAGCAACTGGTGATCTTCATCGTCGAGGCGAACCAGCGTCACCCACAGCAGCGGGCCCCTCTCCAGGTCGAATTGGGTGCGGGCTTCGTCCTCGCGGATCTGTAGTGCGCGGGCTTCACGTTCGGCGACGGGCAGATCGCTGATGTCGATCAGTTGCAGGTTGAATTCGCCCGCCGCTTCGACCTGTTGCAGCGCTACGCCGTCGCGCTCGAAGAAGCGCGTGCGCAGGGATTCATGGCGTTCGATCAGTTGCTGGAAACTGGCGCGCAGGGCGTCTTCCTCCAGTTCGCCGCGCAGGCGCAGGGCACCGGGGATGTTGTAGGCGCTGCTTTGTGGGTCGAGCTGCCAGGTGATCCACAGTCGGTTTTGCGCCAGGGATTGCGGCAAGGCTTCGTTGCGCGACAGTGCGGTGATTTCGCCTTGGGCGCTGCCGCCGTCCTGTTGCTGTTGCGCCACGGCAGCGGCGAATGCGGACAGGGTCGGTGCTTCGAACAGCAGGCGCAGGTTCAGCTCCAGGCTCAGTTCTTCGCGGACCTTGGCGATCACCTGGGCGGCGGCGATCGAGTTGCCGCCGAGCAGGAAGAAATGATCGTCGGCGTTGACCTGTTTGACGTTGAGTTGCTCGGCCCAGACTTGGCCGATCAGCGCTTCCAGTTCGGAGGCGGATGCCGTCGAGTCCAGAGCGATTTCCGCAGTGGCCGACGGGAACACCGCATAGCTGTCGAGGCTGCCGTCGGCCAGGCGATTGCGGCAGGCCGAACGTTGCAGCTTGCCGCTGGAAGTTTTCGGCAGCGCGCCCGGGTTGAGCAGCACCACCACGCTCGGTGCTTCCTGATACGCCTCGGCCACCGCTTGGCGAATGGCTTTGATCAGCGCTTCGGGCGGCAGGATTTTCTGCACGCTGCGGCTGATTTCCGCCGCGATGCCGATGCCCTCCTCGCCATTCTGATTGACCGCAAACGCCGCGACGCGGCCCTTGCGCACCACCTCCACTTCGTTTTCGACCGTCTTCTCGAGGTCCTGCGGATAGAGGTTGTGACCGCGCACGATCAGCATGTCTTTCAAGCGACCGGTGATGAACAGTTCACCTTCGCGAATAAAGCCCAGGTCACCGGTGCGCAGCCAGGTCTGGCCGGCATGCTGGACGAAGGTCTTGGCGCTGGACTCGGGGTTGCGCCAGTAGCCGAGGGCGATGCTCGGGCCGGCGGCCCAGACTTCACCCACGGCGTTGTCGGCCAGTTCTTCGAGGGTGTGCGGCTCGACGATCAGCACCGCGTGCTCTGGCTGGCTGATGCCGCAGCTCATGATCGGGCTGCCCTCGCCCGCTTCGGCGCGGTTCTGTGCGAGGGCTTGATCTTCGACGCGCAGTGCAGGAATCCCTTTGCCCCGCGGTGTACCAGCGACAAACAGGGTCGCTTCGGCCAGACCGTAGGAGGCCATG
This sequence comes from Pseudomonas pharyngis, assembly GCF_021602345.1. Lineage (GTDB taxonomy): Bacteria > Pseudomonadota > Gammaproteobacteria > Pseudomonadales > Pseudomonadaceae > Aquipseudomonas > Aquipseudomonas pharyngis. Next base: position 6,161 of record NZ_BQID01000024.1, on the reverse strand, counting down.
AAGCTGTCTTCGCAAAAACCGCACGCGGTGAATTTCTCGGCGAAGCGTTCGAGGGTGTCGAGACGGATCGGCTCGGAGCCGGAATAGGCCACGCGCCAACGGCTCAGGTCGAGACGCTCCAGCGCCGATTCACTGACCCGTTCGCTGCACAAACGGTAGGCGAAGTCAGGCCCGCCGCTGATGGTGCCGCCGTACTGGCTGATCGCTTCAAGCCAGCGCAACGGCCGGCCGAGGAAATACGCCGGCGACATCAGGATGCACGGCACGCCACTGAAGATCGGTTGCAGCAGACCGCCGATCAGGCCCATGTCGTGGTACAGCGGCAGCCAGCTGACGATCACGTCATCGGGGTTTACGTCGATACCGAAACCGTGGCGGATCAGCAGTTCGTTGGCCACCAGATTGCCGTGGCTGACCTGCACACCTTTGGGCAGCGCGGTGGAGCCGGACGTGTATTGCAGGAAGGCGATATGGTCTGTCGGCAGGGCCGGCTCGACCCAGCGTTCGGCCAGCGAAGCATCGAGGGTGTCAACGCACAACAGCGGTGGCGCGCCTTCGATTTGCTGCAGGGCGTCGCGCAGGTCGGCGCTGGTCAGCAGCAGGCGCGGCTCGGCGTCGGCGATGATCGACAGCAGGCGTTCCTGATGGTGACGCTTGGCCGATTCCGGCGGATAAGCCGGCACCGCGATCACGCCCGCGTACAGGCAACCAAAGAACGCCGCGACGTAATCCGGGCCGCTGGGAAACAGCAACACCGCGCGATCACCGAATCCGGCCTCGGCCTGCAACGCGGCGGCGATGGTGCGCGCGCGCTGATCGAGTTCGCGATAACTGAGCACCACAGCCTGCTCCTCGGTTTCGGCGAGAAAGCGCAAGGCCAGCCGATCCGGCGTCAGGGCCGAACGGCGCTGAAGGGCTTGGACCAGGGTGCTGGGGAGTTCGAACGCGTCGGTCATGAGGTTTCCTGCCTGAATTCGGCTTGCTGGTGGAATCGGGTTGGCTGCGGCATGCCCGTGCAAGGCATGCGGGACACGGTCTTCGCCGACCGTGCAAGGCACTGGAATGCGGTAGGTCCGGGGCTGCGTACCCGGATCCATTCACCAATGAGAACGGATGACGTCTTGAAATAATTAGTCGGCAGGCTGGATCGCCAACGGGGCTGGGCGCTTGGACGAGTGCGGCGGCGTGTCGCAGTTCTCAGATCGCACTGTTATGGATCATTAGTTCTCTTTCTCAATTGACAATCATTATCATTCAACATAATTTGTCGCTCGATGTGTAGGACGGCCCCGCCCCCAGGCGTCCCACTAACCTATTGGCAGCAAGGTGATTTCCATGACGGAACAAGTATCCACAAGCAGGTGCGATTCACCGCTACTTCAGGCATTCGTCGACAATCGACTGATTCTGGTCAAGATTGCAGCCCGCATTACCGGCTGCCGGTCACGCGCCGAAGATGTGGTGCAGGATGCGTTCTTCCGACTGCAATCGGCACCGCCGATCACGTCGTCGATCAAGGCCCAGCTGAGTTATCTGTTCCAGATCGTGCGCAACCTGGCGATCGATCACTACCGCAAACAGGCGCTGGAGCAGAAGTACGCCGGCCCCGAGGAGGAAGGGTTGAACGTGGTCATTCAGGGCGCTTCGCCGGAAACCTCGCACATCAATTTTTCGACCCTGGAACACATCGCCGACGCGCTGACCGAGCTGCCAGTTCGCACCCGCTACGCCTTCGAGATGTACCGTCTGCACGGCGTGCCGCAGAAGGACATCGCCAAGGAACTCGGCGTTTCCCCGACCCTGGTCAACTTCATGATTCGCGACGCACTGGTGCATTGCCGCAAGGTGTCGAGCAGTCGCGCTGATGCAGTGACCGCAAACCGTCGCTGATAAAAATCGGCCGCAAAAAAAGATCGCAGCCTTCGTCGAAGCGCTGCGATCTTTTTTGTCTTCAGCGAAATATCACACCAGCGTGCACCGGTCGAAGAACCGTTCGCGCCCGAGAATCATCAGCGCCGCGCGTTTGTGCGGGAAGTCGAATTCCTTCTCGCAGTGGAAGCACTGGTTATGCATGTGGCCAATCATTTTCGCGTTGTCGGCACGCGGTTCGGCGACCACACGCTGAGTGCGCGGATCATCCAGAAACAGGTAGTGCACCAGCGCCGACAGCCAGCTCGCCACCTTGTGCGGCCCGCGATGGTCTTCTTCCCCGACCAGCATGTGAATGCCGCGATCGTAATTGTCGGCATCGTAGAACGGTGCGATGCGATCTTCCTTGGCCCAGTAGGCTTCGAAATAGGCAAACGGCTGATCATCGAAACAACCGATCAGGGTCAGCGTGTGCGGATCGGCGTCGAGCTTGCTCAGGTACTCGCGATGCTGTTCGAGGCTGCCCTCTTCCTGCCAGAAACTGGCGACTCGCGGGCTGTTCTGCCAGCGATTGAAACGCGCCAGATCCTGCTCGATCTCCACCGTTCGCAGGGAAATCCAGGCACCGAGGCGCGCATCGAAGCGCCGATAAACCTCACCACGCGGTTTCACCGGTCGCAGCGGATGACGCTTGCCGTTGCTGATGACCATCTGCTGCGGATAACTGCCAGTCAGCGAGGCCCCCAGCCACGGTTGCGGCAGTTGCCAGAACAGCGTGCGCTCGCAGCGATATTCGCCCGCCACTTCAGTGCTCACCAGCAAGCCGCTGAGCAAGGCTTCGGTCGGCGCCTGGTCCAGTTGCCAGATCAATTGCTGACGCGCCGGCTCCCGGGCAAACAGCCAATAACAGGCTGCCCACAGCGCCTGGCCTGGCGGCAGCGCGTAGCGTTCATCGATCTGGATCGGCCCCTGACCTTCACGATCGAGGCGCAGGCGAATCAGCGGTTGCCCGTCCAGGCTCAGGCTCAGACGGCTTTCGGTGGCATCGGCTACCAGTTGGCTGCCCGAAGGCAGGGCCAGGGCAGTCAGGTCATTCAGATTGGACATGGGTCGGGCTCACGATAATCGTCGACAGTTCAACGATGGGACGTGAGCCGGGGCGGGAAATTTAGGCCGGACGCGAAAAACCGCAGCTCATTGATGCGGCACCGGCACCACCGCAATCTTGTACGGATCGAAGATCTTCAGCATCTGCCCGTTGTCGCGCAGGCCTTGCAGCAGTTTGCCGAACGCCTCGCCGGTAATCGGTGCCTCTGGCCTGAGAATCGCGTAATGGTGGTAGATCTGGTCGATGCGCTGGGACACCAGCAACTCGTCGCGCACCTTTTCGTTGCGCAGCAGGTAATCGAACAGATACGAGCGGGTCACCAGCGCAATGTCTGCGCGCCCGCGCAAGACCATCAGCAGGTTGCTGTCGTGGGAATAGGTCAGCGTGGCGCTGTAAGTTTCGGCGAGGTACTTGGGATCGGCATTGAAGTTGGCAAATTCGTAGTGATAGCCGCTGTACAGCGCCAGCCGTTTACCCTTGAGATCGGCGAAGTAATTCTGCTGGCGACCGGGCTTGTTCTGCGCGACGAAAATCTCTGCGTCCTCAAGCCCCATGTCGACGGTGATGTGGGGAATGTCTTTCCAGCCCCACTCAGGGTTTTCGAAGATCGCCATGTCAGTGCGGCTGTCCTTGAAATCGCCGAACCGGCGAGGAATCGAGGTGGGCACCAGTTCGAAGCGATAGTCGCTCTGGGCGCTGTTCAAAGCCGCGACCAGTTCGGGCAGCAGGCCGGTGTCGGCGCCATTTTCCGGGCGAATGGTATAGGGCGGAAAATGCGCCGCGCCCACTCGAACCACCTGCGCCGCCGGAGCGGGCAATACCCATAGTGCAGCCAGCGCTGCGAGCATCAGCCCGGCGGCCGTCCGAATTGGCGAAGACTTCAAAACACCCCACTCCCCGAAAAAGTACCGATCATTGCATTCAAGCTAGGCGGTTTCGCCAAGTTAGCCAGTTTCCCGGCCCGATAGAAAGCGCCTAGCGCTCTTCGAGCACCAGAATCAGCGCTTCTTCGGCCAGTTGATCCAGGCTCAGGCTGCCGCCGGCACGGAACCAGGTGGTGGTCCAGGACAGCGCACCCGTGAGAAAACGTCGGGTAATGAACACGTCACCACGGATGAACCCCGCCTCCTTGGCCTCGCCCAGCACTTGCAGCCAGAGGTCTTCGTAGATGTCGCGCAGCGCCAGCACTTTGGCCTGACCGTCCTCGGACAGCGAGCGCCATTCATACACCAGCACCGCCATCGCCTCGCCGCTGCCGCCCATGATCGACTGCAATTCGCAGCGGATCAGCGCCAGCACCCGCTCGCGCACATCGGCGGCATCGGCAAGGGCTGCGCGCATCAGCGCGGTGTTGTAGCGGATGGTTTCCTCCATCACCGCCCGCAGGATTTCATCCTTGCTCTTGAAGTGATGAAAGATACTGCCGGACTGGATCCCCACGGCACCGGCCAGATCGCGCACGGTGGTGCGCTCGTAGCCTTTGTTGCGGAACAGGTGGGCCGCCACTTGCAGCAATTTGCCGCGAGCGCTGTCCGGATCGGTCAGCTGGCCGGCGTCGACCAGTTCACGCATGACCCTCAGGGCTTTTTGCTCGTCCACCCGTTCTCTCCTACAGTCGATCAGTCAAATGCGCCGCACGCCGCAGAAACGGCGGGGTTGCGCGGGCAATTTAAGCCGCCGGCGGTGACCAAGCAAGCGCTTGGGCAGAAGATAATTTCAGCTGTTTACAAACCAAGCGCTTGCTTGGTAGCCTCGATGCACTTCTGTCACAGGTTCCTGAGTCGGAGATCAAAATGCCCACCACGGTTCGCATCGGATGCGCCAGCGCATTCTGGGGAGACACTTCCACCGCTGCCGCGCAGCTCGTGGCCGGAGGACAGCTGGATTATCTGGTCTTCGACTACCTCGCCGAAATCACCATGTCGATCATGGCCGGCGCCCGCATGAAGGATCCGCAGGCCGGGTTCGCCGGCGATTTCATCGAAGTCCTCGCGCCCCTGCTGCCGCAACTGGCCGAACAGAACATTCGCGTCATCAGCAATGCCGGCGGGGTCAATCCAAAGGCCTGCGCCGCCGCGCTGCAAGCGGCCTGCGACAAGGCTGGCGTGGCGCTGAAGATCGCCGTGCTTCTAGGCGATGACCTGCAACCCCAGTTCAAACAACTCGCCACCCAAGGCATCACGGAAATGTTCAGCGGCGCCCCGCTGCCGCCGATGTGCGTGTCGACCAACGCTTACCTCGGCGCGCCGGGCATTGTCGAAGCACTGCGCCTGGGCGCCGACATCGTCATCACCGGCCGGGTGGTCGACAGCGCAGTGGTCAGCGCCGCGCTGGTGCATGAATTCGACTGGTCGTGGCACGACTACGACAAACTCGCGCAAGCCGCCCTGGCCGGGCACATCATCGAATGTGGCGCGCAGTGCACCGGCGGTAATTTCACCGACTGGCGCGACGTGCCGGACTACGAACACATCGGTTTCCCGATCGTCGAGGTCAGCGCCGACGGCCAGTTCATCGTCAGCAAACCCGAGGGCTCCGGTGGACTGGTCACGCCGCTGACGGTCGGCGAGCAAATGCTCTACGAAATCGGCGATCCGCAGGCTTATCTGCTACCCGATGTGATCTGCGATTTCAGCCAGGTAAAACTCCAGCAACAAGGCAAGAACGCCGTCCGGGTCCACGGCGCCAAAGGCTTGCCACCCAGCGACCAATACAAGGTCAGCGCAACGTATCCGGACGGTTTCCGTTGCACCGCCAGTTGCCTGATCGCCGGCATCGATGCCGTGGAAAAAGCCCGGCGCGTCAGCCAGGCGATCCTCGACAAGACCTCGGAAATGCTCGACCAGAAAGGATTGGGCCCCTACACCGAAACCCACGTCGAACTGCTCGGCAGCGAAGCCACCTACGGCCCTCACGGTCAGCGCCGGGACAGTCGCGAAGTGGTGATCAAACTCGCCGTGCGCCACCCGAACAAACAAGCCTTGATCCTGTTCTCCCGGGAGATCGCCCAGGCCGCCACCGGCATGGCGCCGGGCCTCACCGGTATCGTCGGCGGGCGGCCGACGGTGTATCCGCTGATCCGGCTGTTCTCGTTCCTGATCGACAAAAGCGCCTGCACATTGCAGATCGACATCGCCGGCGAACCTCACCCGTTCGCCCTCCCCGCCCCCACCGCCCTCGACAG
>NZ_BQID01000023.1 GCF_021602345.1 Pseudomonas pharyngis | reverse complement strand
TTGTTGTCCCGCCGAGGCCTGGCCTCGCAGCAGTTGTTCGAGCAGATCGCTGGTGTTCATGACGTCGTCCTCAGGCAAAGGGGTATGACTGCGTCAGGCAACGATAGTCCTCCTGATGCGTTGCGCCAGCACCGTTGGGCTGACGCCGGGCATCAACCCGGACTCTTTTCCCGGCGCATCTGTGTCACCAGCGTGAAGCGGTCTTCGGGGTGCGTGGTTTCCGATACCACCATCAGGGCGCCGTCCTCGTCACGGTACTGGCGAATGATGTTCAGCCCCGGCGACCCGGCTTCGGCGTTGAGGCTTTTGGCGATCTCCGGACTCAGCAACACCGCGCGCACCTGCTGGTCGACTACGTCGATGTGCCGGCCGAAATGGCGCTCGATCAGGGCGGCGATCAGTTCGTCCGGATGCTGTTCAGCCAGCTCGATGACTTCGGCATAGGTTTCCTGCGCGTAGACGTCGGTCCAGCACAGCGGCGCCCGCCGGTTCTCCTCGTCGACGCGAATGCTCGACACGCAAAAATAATGCTCCCCCGGCTCCATGCCCAGGCGTCGGGCCTGGGCAATGTCGGCGACAAAACGGGAGACGTTCTGAATGCTGCGCATCTGGGTTTCCGCCAGGTGCACCAGGTCGGACACCGAGGCCAGCGACTGCGAGTACCCGCCCTTGGGCAAGATCGACTCGACGCGGGTGCCGACCCGCTTGCGCCGCGAGACCAGCCCCTGATTCTGCAACTGCGTAATGGCCGCCCGCACAGTGTGCCGGCTCACGTCGTACAGCTCGCACAGTTCGAACTCGGTCGGCAGCAACGATCCGAGCGGATAGCGACCGCTGGAGATGCCCTCCATCAAATCTTTTGCAACGACCGCATAGCGCGTGTTCATACCTTTCATCAGTCCCGATGGTTAAGCGAGTTGACAGTGTATCAGCGAGGGCGCAAGAATTATGTACGGACATAATATATATGTCCGATCAATAACAAACATATTCAGGATTCCCTCATGTCCAGCACTGTCTTCGACTCCGCCCTGTTCCGCGACATGTTCGGCACCGCCGAGATGCGCAGCGTGTTTTCCGACCAAGCCCTGATCGAACGCTACATTGAAGTGGAAGTCGCCCTGGCCCGGGCCGAAGCGCGCTGCGGCGTGATCCCGGCGGCTGCCGCCGAGCAGATTGCCGAGCTGGCAACCTATGCCTCGCTCGATCTGGCACTGATGCAGCACGAGACCGAAATCGTCGGCTACCCGATCCTGCCGCTGGTGGAGCAGCTGTCGAAAACCTGCGGTGAAGCCGGCCGTTACGTGCACTGGGGCGCGACCACCCAGGACATCATGGACACTGCGGTCGTCCTGCAAGTCCGCGCTGCGCTGGCCGTCGTCGAGCGCGACATTCAAGCGGTGCGCGGCTTGCTCGCCGACCTTGCCAAGCGCTATCGCGACACGCCGATGGCCGGCCGCACGCATTTGCAACACGCGCTGCCGATCACCTTCGGCTACAAGTGCGCGGTGTGGCTGAGCATGTTCGACCGCCACGCCGAACGTCTGGTGGAGCTGCGTCCACGGGTGGAAATCGGCCAGTTCGCCGGTGCGGCGGGCACCCTCGCCTCCCTTGGCGACAAAGGCCTGGAAGTGCAGGAAGCGCTGATGGCCGAACTGGGTCTGGGCGTGCCGCAAGCCACCTGGCACGTCGCCCGCGATGGTCTGGCGGAGACCCTGAACTTCCTCGGTCTGGTCACCGGCTCGCTGGGCAAGATTGCCCTCGACGTCATGATGATGATGACCAGCGAACTGGGCGAAGTGTACGAACCCTTCGTCAAGGGCCGTGGCGCCAGCAGCACCATGCCGCAAAAGCGCAATCCGATTTCCTGCGAGCTAATGTATGCCGCTGCCAAAGGCGTACGCCAGCAGGCGGGTCTGATGCTCGACGCGATGATTCAGGACTTCGAGCGCTCCACCGGCCCATGGCAAGCCGAATGGATCGCCATCCCGGAAGCCTTCGCGCTCAGCGCTGCCTCGCTGGGTCAGGCGAAATTCATGCTCGCTGGCCTCGAAGTGCGCACCGAGCGCATGCGTAAAAACCTCGACATGACCCAGGGCCTGATCGTCGCCGAAGCCGTAATGATGGGGCTGGCGCCGGCACTCGGTCGTCAGGTTGCGCATGACGTGGTCTACGCCGCCTGCCGCATGGCCAACGATCAGGGCACCAGCCTGCTCGACGCGCTGCTGGCCCAGGGTGAGGCCACCGCGCAACTGGATGTCGAGGAACTCAAGCGCCTGACCGATCCGGCCAACTACATCGGCCTTGCACCGCAGATGGTCGACATCGCCCTGGCGCGTGAGGGTTCGGTCAAACGCTGATCCTCACCGGGCTCGCCGCGCGCGAGCCCTCTGCCCATCGCTCGCCAATAACAACAACGAGACCGCAGACATGACCACCCCCGACAAGAAACCGCTGTACAAAGACCTGACCTTTCAGGTGATCGCCGCCATGCTGCTGGGGATTGCCTTCGGCTTCCTCGCACCGGAACTGGCGGCCAGCTTCAAGATTCTCGGCGACATCTTCCTCAAGCTGATCAAGACCGCTGTCGCCCCGCTGGTGTTTTTCACCGTGGTCCACGGCATCGCCTCGGCCGGCGACATCAAACGCGTGGGCAAAGTCGGCCTGCGTGCGTTGATCTACTTTGAAGTGGTATCGACCATCGCTCTGGCCATCGGCCTGCTCTGGGGCAACCTGCTGAATATCGGCTCCGGCATGCACGACGCTCACCCGAGCAGCGCCACTGCCGCAGCCGCCAGTGCCGCCGTCGCCAAGGGCAATGCCCCGGCGTCGACCATGGACTTCATCTACGGGATTTTCCCGGACAACTTCGTCGGCGCCTTTGCCGGCGGCCAATTGCTGCAAGTGCTGGTGATTTCGGTGCTGTTCGGCTTCGCCCTGTTGGCGCTGAAACCGGAACGCCGCAGCGTGATCGAGGATGGTCTGAGCCGGGTCTCGGAGTGCTTCTTCGAGTTCATCAACCTGATCATGAAGTTCGCCCCGCTCGGTGCGTTCGGTTCGGTGGCGTACGCGGTTGGCAGCAACGGCTCGGCGGTGCTGATGTCACTGGCCAATCTGGTGCTGATGTTTTACGTCGGCGTGGCGTTTTTCATCTTTGTCGTACTGGGTGCGGTCTGCCGTATTTCCGGGTTCAGCCTGTGGCGGTTCCTCAAGTACATCAAGGATGAGATTTTCATCGTACTCGGCACCGCTTCATCGGAAAGCGCCCTGCCGCGTCTGCTGCAAAAACTCGAGAAGTTCGGCTGCTCGAAACAGAGCGTCGGCCTGGTACTGCCCACCGGTTATGCCTTCAACCTCGACGGCACGTCCATTTACATGTCGTTGTGCGTACTGTTCATCGCCAATGCCTACGGTGTGCCGATGAGCTGGGAGCAACAACTGGGAACCATCGCGATCATGCTGGTGACCTCCAAAGGCGCGGCGGCGGTATCCGGTGGCAGCTTCGTGGTGTTTGCCGCGACCGTCACAGCGATTGGCGTCCTGCCGGTGGAAGGTCTGGCGCTGTTGTTCGGCGTCTACCGCTTCATGTCGATGGCCATCGCCACCTGCAACACCATCGGCAACAGCGTGGCCACAGTGGTGGTGTCGAAGTGGTCAGGCGAGTTCACCGAGCAGACCGCCAAGGCTGAATACAACCGGGTGTTCGGCCGCAACCCGGAAGCCGCGCTCTGACGGTTACCGATGTCACATAAAAATGCCCCGGCCCTGTCGGGGTATTTTTTTCAGGGCCAGCTAATCTTCAAGAATGGGTGAACCTTGACCCGGCCCGACCGGTCGATAGCTGCAACCCCGACCCGGTTGGTCGCCACCCTTGCTGCCCAAGGGTTTACGCGGCTTGCTGCACTTTCTGGAGAACGCCTTCGTGATATCGACCGTCCACATCGCCAGGCTCAAGGCCTGGGGCGCCCATGGTTTCACCGCGACCGGCGTGGTCACCGCTTTTCTGGCCACCCTTGCCCTGTTGGAAAACCAGCCGATCCACTGCCTGATGTGGCTGGGCGTGGCGCTGATCGTCGACGGCCTCGACGGAGCGCTGGCGCGCAAGGTCAACGTGCAGTCGGTGCTGCCGAGTTTCGACGGATCGATCCTCGATCTGGTGATCGATTACCTGACCTACGTGTTCATCCCGGCGCTGTTCATCTATCGCTACATTCCCCTGCCCGACTACACCCTGCTGCTGACCGTGTCGCTGATTCTGGTGTCGTCGCTGTTCTGCTTCTGCAACGTCAACATGAAGAGCAAGGACAACTATTTCGTCGGCTTCCCTGCTGCCTGGAACGTGGTTGCCTTGTGTCTGTACATCATCGATCCGGGGCCGTGGATCACCTTCCTGACAGTGATTGGCCTGGCGCTGCTGACGGTGACCCGGATGAAGTTTTTGCACCCTTTCCGGGTACGCCGGTTCATGCCGATCAACATTGCGGTGACGGCGATCTGGTTGCTGTGCAGCCTGTCGCTGGTGCTGAACCACCCGGTGATCAACCCGCTGGTGATGGGCTTGTGGTTGCTGGCGTCGGCATACTTCCTCGGCATCTGCATCTGGCGCACCGCGCTGGAGTGGTTTGACAGTGCGCATCTGAAATAGAAGCCCTGTCGCAATCCCTGCGGGAGCGAGCAGGCTCGCTCCCGCAGTTGTTTTGCATGACGCTCAGCGTTTAGTGATGACCACCTCCAGATACTCGCTCGGCACCACCATCGATTCCGCCCCCGCCCGGTTCAGCCCGTCGATCAGTAGCGTCAGATCCGTCTCCAGCGCCTGCCCGCTCTCCGGCGGCAACGCCGCGAACGCCTTGTGTACCGGGCCGTACCAGTGGCGAAACACATCAATGAAATGCGCCGCCGAGCGATAGCGGAAGTTGAAGTGGCGCCGAGTCACCTGCAACTGAAACTGGCGATCGTCGAAATGCGAATGCAGCCAGGCTTCCGCGCCCCAGTTCGAGGGCGGTTGCGCAACGGGTGGCGGTGGCAGGTAGCGACCGAGGGTCTTGAACATCTGGCCGACGAAGCCTTCCGGCGTCCAGTTGGCCAGGCCGATCCGTCCGCCCCGGCGACAGACCCGCGCCAGCTCCTTGGCCGCTTTCGCCTGATCCGGGGCGAACATCACGCCGAACGTCGACAGCACTGCGTCAAAACTGGAATCGGCAAACGGCAGCGCTTCGGCATCGGCGACCTGAAAGGTCACCTCCAGATGCTCGGCGCGCGCCCGGTCCTGGCCGCGCTCCAGCAATGCCGCGACATAGTCGGTGGACGTCACCAGACAACCACGGCGTGCCGCCGCGAGCGTGGCATTGCCGTTGCCGGCGGCGACATCCAGCACTTCTTCATCGCAGCGCAGGTCGCAGGCTTCGGCGAGGGTTTCGCCGACGATTTGCAGCGTGGTGCCGATCACGGCGTAGTCGCCACTGGCCCAGGCGACTTTCTGGCGTTCCTTCAGGGCAGTGAGATCAATGGGGGTACTCATGAATGGGTGCTCCACGGCAGAAGGGTCAAGCGTCACTCGGCGGTCGTCGGGTCGATGATGCTCGTCACCCGGGACACGCTGTTGGCCGGAAATCCCCCTTGCCTTGCGTGTTCGCGCACCAGTTCCTCGTTGGGTGCGATGTACACGCAATAGATCTTGTCGGCAGTCACATAACTCTGCAGCCACTGCACCTCTGGCCCGAGTTCACGCAGCACGTTGCAGGACGTTTGCGATACGGCCTTGAGTTCTTGCTCCGATAGCTTTCCGGCTCCTGGAATCTCGCGTTCAATCACGAACTTCGGCATGGCAACCTCGCATTCTTTTTATGGATGTCAGAGCCGTTGGCGGCCCTGCTCGCCCACTATCGCGCGGGCGCTGGCCGGCGTCCCTGCCAATCGTCCGGAGAGCCCGTAAAACCGGGCATTGGCCGATGAATGGCGGGATTTTGTAAAGGCCCCGAAACACTGTCGGGGGGTTGCCAACGCTCCGGCTGATCGGCTCTCATGCAGGCCCTCACCGGAACGGAATTCAAATCATGTCCTTGCGCTTCGAATGGCTCGCCGATCACCTGCAGCACAGCGACACTTACGCGGCGTGGATCCACCGCCAGTTTCACTACGAATATGCCGAGCAACCTTTGGCCGAATGGCAGCGCGAATTTGCCGAGGGCCAGACCAATGGCGACTGGCGTTGCCTGATTGCGCTGGACGGGGATCGACTGCTGGGCGGTGCGGCACTGGCCCGGGCGGATCTGGCCCTTCGACCGGATCTGGGGCCGTGGCTGGCCTGTGTGCTGGTCAGCCCCGAATCACGCGGTCAGGGTCTGGCAGCAAGGCTGATCGAGGGGATTGCTGAGGAGGCGAAAAAACGGGGCCTGCCGCGTTTCTATCTGCACACCCAGAGCAAACAGGACTATTACGCCAAACGCGGCTGGACGGTGCTGGAGCGTTTTCACGCCTGGGGTAATGAACAATGGCTCATGGTGCGCGACCTGTGAGCCATTGAGTTTCGCGGTTTACGCAGCAGGTGCCTTGGCCTCTTTGAGCAGTTGCTGAATCATCTGCTCCTGCGCCTGGTAACTGCCTTCACCAAAGTGGGTGTAACGCACCTGCCCCTTGGCGTCGACCAGATAATGCGCCGGCCAGTACTGGTTATCGAAGTTGCGCCAGATCGCGTAGTTGTTGTCGATGGCTACCGGGTAGGTGATGCCAAGCTTCTTCACCTGATCCTTGACGTTGTCGATGATCCGCTCATAGCCGTATTCCGGGGTGTGCACACCGATCACCACCAGGCCGTCCTTGCCGTACTTCTTCTCCCACTCTTTGACGTACGGCAGGGTGTGCTGGCAGTTGATGCAGTCATACGTCCAGAAGTCCACCAGCACCACTTTGCCGCGCAGGGACTCGGCTGTCAGTTCCGGCGAGTTCAGCCATTGCACCGCACCGGACAGCGACGGCATCGCGCCTTTGCCCGCCTCGTCTTCAGTCGAGTCTGCACGGACTTTGCTGACGAAGTAGTCCACCACTTTCGGCACGTTCTCCAGCACGCTTTTCTCGACCGATGCCACGCCTTGGGACGAGGTATTGGCCAGCAGCACGTTGTCAGCACCGGTGGCGATCACCGCCGCCGTCGCCAGCACCGCAACACCCGCGCCGCGGCGGAACCAGCCAGTGAAAGGAATCGACGGTTTCAGTCGGTTGACCAGACCGCGACCGGCGAAGATCAGCGTTCCCAGCGACAGCGCGCTGCCCGCGCCGTAAGCCAGCAGCAACAGGCTGGTTTGGGCGTTGGCGCCTTGCAGCATGGCACCGGTGAGGATCACGCCGAGGATCGGACCGGCGCACGGCGCCCACAGCAGACCGGTGGCGACACCGATCATGATCGACGCCATGGGCCCGGTCTTTTTCCGGGCGTCGGGGTCGAGGCGATTGCCCAGCAGCACAAAGGGCCGCGCCAGCCAGTCACCGATGCGCGCGGAAATCAGCGACAGCGCAAACAGCACCATTACCGCCAGCGCAATGTGGCGACCGGTGTTGCTGGCCTCGATCACCCACTCGCTGCTGACCACCGCCAGGCTGGAGATCAGGGCAAAGGTCAGGGCCATGCCGCCGAGGGTCAGCAGGATCGAAGAACGGGTGCGGTCGGCACCGGCGAACAGAAACGGCACCACCGGCAGGATGCACGGGCTGAGGACAGTCAACAGACCGCCCAGGAAAGCGATGAGAAACATGAGGTTCACCTTTTGAATGAGGGGTGGTCTGTCGACTGGATCGGGGGCTGATCGTTACGGGCAGCCCCCCTTCAATCCTCAAGCCGTCTGGTTATCCAGCCATTGGCTTTGCGGCGTACGGCTGGCACCGTTCTCGGCCAGCGTCTGGCCTTGCGGCGTACGGCTGGAGCCGTCGGCGGCCAGTGTCTGGCCCTGTGGCGTACGGCTGGAGCCGTCGGCAGCCAGTGTTTGGCCTTGTGGTGTGCGGCTGGCGCCGTCGGCGGCGATCAAACCTTCGCTGCCCGGCTTGGCCACCGGAGCCAGTTGGAAGCAGGTGCTGTTGCCACAGCTGTTCTGTTCGACGGCAGCGTTGGCGTGGGCCGCGACACCGGCGAGGGAGAAGGCAACAGCGGTCAGATAGCGCGATACGTTGTTCATGGCGATGTTCCTTTTATAGAGGTGGGTAATCAGTTGTCTTCGTTGCAGCCGTCGGCGAATTTGCGGTAGTCGAGTACCTGGGTCTTGCCGGCCGAGTCGAGGTAGGTCAGGCGGGCGTCGACGATGCCGCAGGTCATCGAGTTGTCCTGTTTCAGCGACACCACTTTCTGGATGTCCAGGTGGCTGCCGTAGGAGTAGGTTTGCGGAGTGACATCGGCTTCGGCGCGGGCCGACAGGGTGCAGATGTTCAGAGCGGCAAACAGGCAAGCGGCAGCGATCGATTTGGTCTTGGTGTTCATGGCGTTTTCCTCGGGGCTTCAATGGTTGAATCGTTGAGTGGGCCGAGGCGTTCTGTGTGTGCCTCGATGGAGCTCATTTAAAGCTCGCGAGGTATCGCGCATGTGTCGGCAAATGCCGTGTATAAATCGCTACGTATCCGCGCGCGCCCGGGATACACAGCGATACAAAACCCTGTAAAAATCCGCTTTTTGCGTCGGCGTGTATCCGTCACAGCGCTGGATACACTGCAATACAAAGGCAGGCAGGCGGCCTCGCGCAGGCTCGATAGACTGCCCGGCAATCCCCTTTGATTGAGGTTTGGCCCCATGGAACATGTCGATCACATCCTGATCGTCGACGACGACCGCGAGATTCGCGAACTGGTCGGCAATTACCTGAAGAAAAACGGCCTGCGCACCACGGTGGTTGCCGATGGCCGGCAGATGCGCAGTTTTCTGGAAGCCAACACCGTCGACCTGATCGTGCTCGACATCATGATGCCCGGCGACGATGGCCTGCTGCTGTGCCGCGAATTGCGCTCGGGCAAACACAAGGCCACGCCGATCCTGATGCTCACCGCGCGCAATGATGAAACCGACCGCATCCTCGGTCTGGAAATGGGCGCCGACGACTACCTGACCAAACCATTCGCCGCCCGCGAGCTGCTGGCGCGGATCAATGCCGTGCTGCGGCGCACCCGGATGCTGCCGCCGAACCTGGTGGTGACCGAAAGCGGCCGGCTGCTGGCGTTCGGTCGCTGGCAGCTCGACACCTCCGCCCGGCATCTGCTGGACAAGGACGGCACTATGGTCGCGCTCAGTGGCGCGGAGTACCGTTTGTTGCGGGTTTTCCTCGACCATCCGCAACGGGTGCTGAGCCGTGACCAATTGCTCAACCTGACCCAGGGTCGCGACGCCGATCTGTTCGACCGATCCATCGATCTGCTGGTCAGCCGTCTGCGCCAGCGCCTGCTGGATGACGCCCGTGAACCGGCCTACATCAAGACCGTGCGCAGCGAAGGCTATGTGTTCTCGCTGCCGGTCGAAGTCCTCGGAGCCCCCGCATGAATGTCGCCCTGCGCTGGCCGCGCACCCTTGCCTCCCGTTTGTCGCTGATTTTCCTGATCGGGTTGATCCTCGCTCAGGCGCTGTCGTTCGGCGCGCAATATTACGAGCGCTACGAAAGCGCGAAGAACACCATGCTCGGCAACCTCGAAACCGACGTCTCGACCTCGATTGCCATCCTCGACCGCCTGCCCGCCGAAGAGCGCCCGATGTGGCTCAAGCGCCTGGCCCGCAAGAATTACGGCTATCTGCTGAGCGAGGGCGAACCGGGCACACCGCTGGACCCACAGGACGTACCGATTGCCGTCACCTCGATTACCGATGCAATTGGCGAGGCCTATCCGCTGACGTTCACCGACATTCCCGGCCCGAAAAAACACTTTCAGGGCCACCTGCGCCTGAGCGACGGCAGCCCGGTGACCATCGATGTGCGCCCGTCGATGGTGCCGCTGTCGCCATGGCTGCCGGTGGTATTGCTCGGGCAACTGGCGCTGATGCTCGCCTGCACCTGGCTGGCGGTGCGCATCGCCATCCGCCCCCTCACCCGCCTCGCCAACGCCGTGGAAACCCTCGACCCCAACGCCCACCCGATCAACCTCGACGAAAAAGGCCCGAACGAAGTGGCCTACGCCGCCCGCGCCTTCAACTCGATGCAGGCGCGCATCGCCGCGTACCTGAAAGAGCGCATGCAACTGCTCGCGGCAATCTCCCACGACCTGCAAACCCCGATCACCCGCATGAAACTGCGGGCGGAGTTCATGGACGATTCGGCCGAGAAAGACAAACTGTGGAACGACCTCGGCGAGATGGAACATCTGGTGCGCGAAGGTGTGGCCTATGCCCGCAGCATCCACGGCTCGACCGAGGAAAGCCGACGCACCAATCTGGATTCGTTCCTCGACAGCCTGGTGTTCGACTATCAGGACATGGGCAAGGAAGTGCAATTGAGCGGCAAGAGTGAGGCGGTCATCGACACCCGCCCCCACGCCTTGCGCCGGGTGCTGGTCAACCTGACCGACAACGCGCTGAAGTTCGCCGGCGCTGCCGAGCTGCTGATTCAACGCGACAAGAGCAGCCTCTCGATCAAGGTCATGGATCGCGGCCCGGGCATCGCTGAAGAAGAACTGGCCCAGGTGATGGAGCCCTTCTACCGCGTGGAAAACTCGCGCAACCGCAGCACCGGTGGCACCGGGCTGGGGCTGGCGATTGCCCAGCAACTGGCGCTGGCGCTGGGCGGTTCGCTGACGCTGAGCAATCGTGACGGTGGCGGGTTGTGTGCGGAGCTGAAATTGCCGCTACAGGCCTGAACCAACAAAAAGCCCTGTGGGAGCCAATGCTCTCACAGGGCTTTTTGTTGTCGGTGAGATCAGTTGATGCCGATCACCCCGTCCTCATGCAGTTGCTGCAACAACGCCAGACCGCTGTCCATGAATGACACTGTTTCCGGCAACCCCGCCTCCAAAGCCAACCCTTGTAGTTGCTCACGACCATTGAGCAACGGGAACTCCTCGATCCGCTGCAACAACCGCCACGCCAGCGGACTCAGCTCGGAAAACTTCACGTTCCAGTCCGTCGTGCGCCGTACCAACAAAAGCGTCGGCTGGGCTGGTGGCGTCGCCGGTTGATGATCCGGCCCGAGCATCTGCACCGGCCAGGTGTACGCCAACGGCCAGGCCAGTGCCGAAACCTGCAACGGCCGCTCCAGCAACTGCGCCGGATCGCTCGCAGGCAAAGGTTCGGCGTCGGACAGCTGCAACACCATTTCGACCCATTCGTAATGCGCCAGCTCCACCAGGAACGCCGGCCAGTCACCCTCGCTCAACACGGCCGGTTCCGAGGCGAGGTAACCGACAAACTCCTCGGCGATCTCGCCGAATTTCGGCGTCTGCGCGCGATAGTCCCGCAGGAAGCCACGAATCAATGTGCGCCAGCGTTCCTGGCCGATGATCCGGATCAGTACCGGAAACGTGCTGCCCAGCAGTTGCGAGACGTTGTTGAACACCAGGTCGCGATAGACATTGACCCGCGCCGCGTTCATGTCGGCCGGTGGCGCTTCATGTTCTGGATCGCGCAGGTAGCGGGTCAACGCCTGTTGTTGCAGCAGAAGATTATCCACGCGGGCCTCCTTCGGTTTGCAGGCGGCGGATGGTTTGCAGTTCGGCCACCAGTTCAGAAAACGCCGGGAAATTGAAATCCCGCTCCAGCAACGTCGGCTGCGCGCCGAATCGGGCATAAGCGTCGGCCAGCAACGACCAGACCACCGGTTTGACCGAGGCGCCATGGGTGTCGATCTTCAGCGTGTCGGACTCGTCAAAGTGCCCAGCCACGTGCATCCCGACTACCCGGCCCGGCTCGATGGCGGCCAGGAAAGTCTGCGGGTCGAAACCGTGGTTGATCGAGTTGACGTAGACGTTGTTGACGTCCAGCAACAGGTCGCAATCGGCCTCGCGCAGCACGGCGTTGGTGAAGGTCACTTCATCCATGTCCTGCCGGGGCGCGGCGTAGTAGGAAACGTTTTCCACCGCCAGTCGCCGGCCGAGAATGTCCTGGGCCTGGCGGATCCGTGCGGCGACGTGGTGCACCGCTTCTTCGGTGAACGGCAACGGCAGCAGGTCATAGAGATGACCGTCGTCGCTGCAATAGCTCAGGTGTTCGCTATACAGCGGCACTTTGTGATGATCGAGAAAGGTTCGCACTTCCCGGAGAAAGCCCACGTCCAGCGGCGTCGAGCCACCGAGCGACAACGACAATCCGTGGCAGGACAACGGATATCGCTCGGCCAGCTCGCGCAACGCGGCGCCATGGGCACCGCCGACGCCGATCCAGTTTTCCGGCGCCACTTCGAGAAAGTCGAAATCGCCGGTGCGCGCGGCTTGCAGGTCTTTCATCAGGCCGCGACGCAAGCCGAGCCCGACGCTGGCCTGCAAGGTGGGGTGGGGAATCTGCATGGGCAAGATCTCTGCTGAGGAGTCGCCGGGCGTGGCGACTGACAGGCTCAGTTAAACCGCAGGGTGTATCGCGGCTGTGTGGGCAATGCGCGGGAAGTGGCGGGTTTTGTATCGGCGGCGGGTCTGTACACAGTGGGATACAGACCCGCTGCCGTCTTGGTGAGCGGCGAGTTACGCGAGGTCGTACTTCTCGCGGACCAGGTCGCCAATGCCGAGGCGATCGAGCACGTCCATCGGGCACAGGAACGTTACCCGCACCGTGCCAGGCAAACGGCTGATGTCGATCGAACCGTTGATGGTCGCGCGGTTGAGCACTTCATCGTATGGCAGGCCGGTGACGGCGGCGGCCCGTTGCAGGCCGTTCTCCACCGCGACGTTGAGGTTTTCGCCGCTGCCGATGAAGGTGATCGGCCCGGTGGCCTGAATGTCGTGCTGACCCCAACGGGCGCCGAGCTCGCGGACATGGCGCAGTTGCTCGGCGTTCATCGGCCGGGCCATCGGCGGCAGATCATCGAGGTTCTGCAACAGGATCGGCCCTTCCAGGCTCAGGCCCTTGACCACGTGCACCTGCACTTCGGTTTCCCCCGAGCAATCGGTGGCGTGGCCGGCGATTTCGCCGTTGCCCTGCTGCGCGTGCATGTCGCCCATGTACACCCCGGCGCCCGGCACCTTGACCGGACAGATCAGCACGCAACCCTCGCGGATCGAGTTGGTGTCCATGTGGCCGTCGGTCTTGGCCGCGTGCAGTTCTTCGCGGGTCATGCCGAAGCGGTGCGGGGCGCCAATCAGGTACTGGCCGAAATCGGCGCAGTTATGCGAGTCCGGCAGATCCCGCGACGGAGTGGTGCCGATGTTGCCGAGAAACGGCCGCATGTGCGCCGCCACGCCGGGCATGTCGGCGCGGGCCAGGGACAGTATCGAGTGCTGCGCCGCCATTTCCGGCAATGCGGACATTTGCGACGCCTTGCCGGCAAGTCGATCCGCCACCTCCTGATTGACCGTCAGGCTGACCTGGTGCTCGGCGTCGAACACGATCACGTAACCGTGGCTGAAGCGAAACGCACTGACTTCGGCGCCGCAATGGTTGCAGCGAATCGCCTCCTCGCCGATCCCCTCCACATGGCTCGCCGGGTGTTCGGTGCCGCACTGGCTGCAGTATTTGGCGACGAACGGATCGCCGTGATATCGCCCTTCAACAAAACTCATCACTCCTGACGACGTGGCGTGGGACGTGACCTGCATGCGTTTGATCTTGATCGCTACCGCATCGCCGACCTCGGCGCCTTCGATGTACACCGGTTGCGTCACTTCATGGCCGCCCTCGAATGACGGCGTGATCATCGGCCCCCAGCACCCCGGCGGCGTCCCCGTGACCAGCGTGCCGCCGTCGGCCAGCGGGCCGCGCATCGTCTGGCCTGGGCCGATCAGGCCGTTGGTGTACTGGTTGACGTGCAGCCGTTCGACGGACAGCTGAATGGGAGCGCTCATGGAAATCACCTCGTTGGCAGGCTGGGCGGCTCAGTTCAACGCAGGTTTGTATCGGCGCTGTGTCCGGCCAACGCTGCAATGGTCGGTCTGTGTATCCACGCACCGTCGCGATACACAACGATACAAGCCTCGAAATCCACGCAGCCCGCTCCCACCGGTGCCAACAGCGGCTAGACTCAATCAGTACCCAGTCGAGGGGGACGCAGGACAGCAGTGTCGCCCTGCCCGTTTCCACGACCACCGCCCGGTGGTGAATGCCTCGACCCCCAACGCCACCGGACTGTGATCCTGTCAATGGAGCACATGAAATGGACGAGGCCAGACTCAACGAATTCATGGGCAAACTGGTCAACGACATGGGCGGCGCGGCGATGCTGGCCAATGTCATTGTCGGCGAAGAACTCGGCCTCTATCGGGCAATGGCCGACAGTCAGCCGATCAGCCCTGAATCCCTCGCTGCAAAAACCACCTGCAACCCGCGACTGGTGCGCGAATGGCTGAGCGCCCATGCGGCGTCCGGGTACATGGAACACCTCGACGGCAAATTTCGTCTGCCGGAAGAACAGGCGCTGGCCTTGGCCAAGGAAGACTCGCCGGTGTACGTGGCCGGCGGGCTTGGCGTGGTGGCGTCGTTTTTCCATGACAAGGACAAACTGGTCAAAGCCATGCGCGGCAACGGCGCCCTGCCCTGGGGCGATCACCATCCGTGCATGTTCACCGGCACCGAGCGCTTCTTCCGCCCCGGCTACAAGGGGCATTTGATCGCCGAGTGGCTGCCGGCGCTGGACGGCGTGGTGGCCAAACTCGAAGCAGGCGCCAAAGTCGCCGACATCGGCTGCGGTCACGGTGCATCCACGGTAATCATGGCCCAGGCCTATCCCAACTCGCGATTCGTCGGCTACGACTATCACGCGCCTTCGATCACCGTCGCCACCCAACGGGCCGAAGAAGGCGGCGTCAGCAGTCGCGCGCGGTTCTTCCAGGGCACGGCGAAAAGCTACCCCGGCGATGACTATGACCTGATCTGCTATTTCGACTGCCTGCACGACATGGGCGATCCGGTCGGCGCTGCCAAACACGCCTTTGAATCCCTGAAAGACGACGGCACGGTGCTGCTGGTCGAGCCATTTGCCAACGACACCCTGGACGAAAACATCACACCGGTCGGGCGCTTGTTTTATGCAGCGTCAACGTTCATCTGCACACCAAATTCGCTGTCCCAGGAAGTGGGCCTCGGCCTCGGTGCGCAGGCCGGCGAGTTGCGCCTGCGCAAGGTATTTACCGAAGCGGGCTTCAAACACTTCCGACGGGCGACGCAGACGCCGTTCAACCTGATCCTGGAGGCACGCAAGTAACCGCCAGGCAGCGGACGCCTCTGAAAAGAGGCGTCTGTCGGTGCTGACCTGCAAGGCACTTACAGCCTGCGGAGCGCTGATCATGCTCGACCGTCCCCTCCCCGACCCGCTCGACTCTCTGCAACAAATCATGGCCGATGGCGACTTTATTGTGCTGACCGGCGCCGGCATCAGTACGCCGTCGGGCATTCCGGATTACCGCGACAGCGACGGTGTGCGCCGTGGCCGGCAGCCAATGATGTACCAGGAATTCCTCGCCGCCCCGGAGTCGCGTCGGCGCTATTGGGCCCGGGCCATGCTCGGCTGGCCGCGTGTACGTCAGGCGCAGCCGAACGCCGCCCATGAGGCGCTGGCCAGTCTGCAAAGCCACGGCCGGATCGGCGGTTTGATTACCCAAAATGTCGACACCCTGCATGATCAGGCCGGCAGTCACGACGTCATCGAACTGCACGGCAGCCTGCACCGGGTGCTGTGCCTGGATTGCGGTCAGCGCAGCGAGCGGGATTCGATTCAGCAACTTATGGAAACGCAGAACCCGTATTTGGCGGGCGTCGATGCTGTGCAGGCACCGGACAGAGACACCCTGCTCGACCCGGCTTTCGAGGCGCGCTTTCAGGTGCCGCATTGCCCGCATTGCGCAGGCGAGCGGATGAAACCGGACGTGGTGTTTTTTGGGGAGAACGTGGCACAGCCGACGGCGGCGCGGGCCATGGCGCTGGCGGAAAATGCCGCCGGGATGCTGGTGGTCGGTTCGTCGCTGATGGCGTATTCGGCGTTTCGCCTGTGCCGGGTGATTGCGGATCGGGGCAAGCCGCTGATTGCGATCAATCTGGGGAAAACGCGGGCGGATGAGTTGCTGGATTTGAAGATTGAGGGCTCTTGTGAGGCGTTGTTGCCGCTGTTGGCGGCAGGCTTGAGATCCTCGCCCTCACCCTAGCCCTCTCCCGGAGGGAGAGGGAACTGACCGAGTTGAATATTCGAGTTACACCGACCTGAAATATCGAGTCGAACTCAGGTTTCGGAAAGCATGAAGATCGGCTCCCTTTCCCCCTCGCCCCCTTGGGGGCGGTCCGACGTTTCGGGAGCGCTGGGGTGAGGGGGTAGCGGACTCACTGACACTCAAAGTCCTCAGCCCTGAGAATGTCAAAAAGCGCCTGCGCCGCCGCCGACAATTCATTCCCCGGATCCGTCAGCACGCCAATCGCCCGCTCCACCACCGGCTCTTGCAAGGTCAGGCAATGCGCGCCCAGTTCGCGCATCTGCCCGGCACACAAGGCCGGCACCGCACTGACGCCCAGCCCGCTCGCCACCATCCGCCCGACCGTCGCCAGTTGATGGCTTTCAAATTCCACCGGCAGTTTCATCCCTCGAGCCTGCAAGTGTTCTTCCAGCATCACACGCACCGTGGACGGTCGTTGCAGGGTGATGAACGGCTCCTGCAGCAAGGTCTGCCAATCAATGTCACTGCGATCAGCCAGCGGCGAATCCTGCGGCACCACGGCGACGAAACGATCACGGTAAAGCGGCGTGAACGTCAGCGAGGTGTTCTGCATCGGCTCGAAGGCCACGCCGAGTTCGACCTGACGATCACGGACCATTTCCAGCACTTGCTCGTTGATCACGTCGTTGACCGTGACGTTGACGTTCGGATAACGCGCGCGGAAGGTCTTGAGGATCGGCGGCAGCAGGTTGCCGGCAAACGACGGCATCGCCGCCAGCGTCACCCGCCCACGCTGCAGGCTGAAGCGCTGGCGCATTTCGTCTTCGGCGTTGTCCCAATCGGCGATCAGGCGCCGGGCCAGCGGCAGCAGCGATTCGCCTTCCGGGGTCAGCGCCACGTTGCGCGTGTTGCGACTGAACAGGCGCCCGCCCAGGCCTTCTTCCAGCGCCTTGATGGTCAGGCTCAGTGCCGACTGCGACAGGTGCAGACGCTCGCAGGCCACGGCGAAGCTCAGGCTCTGGGCCACGGCGAGAAAGGCGCGGATCTGCTTGATGGTCATGGTTGTGTTACTCGACGGACTAAGCTGAACATCCGTCCGCCGACCGAGGCGGACATTTAATGAGCTTTATCAATCAATCAACCTTAAAAATCAACTTAACAAATATATCCTCCAGCGCGACACTCCAGTCACTCGGCTAGCCAGCCGCCCGACAAACAATAAAAGAGGTGCATATGGCAGGTTTCGACAAGCGCGTGTATTCCTACGAGGAAGCCATGGCAGGTCTTGAAGACGGCATGACCGTGATCGCCGGCGGCTTCGGCCTGTGCGGCATTCCGGAAAACCTGATCGCCGAGATCAAGCGCAAGGGCACCCGCGACCTCACCGTCGTCTCCAACAACTGCGGCGTCGATGGCTTCGGCCTCGGCGTGCTGCTGACCGACCGCCAGATCAGCAAGGTGGTCGCCTCCTACGTCGGCGAAAACAAACTGTTCGAAGAGCAACTGCTCAAAGGCGACATCGAAGTCGTCCTGACCCCGCAAGGCACCCTCGCCGAGAAAATGCGCGCAGGCGGTGCAGGCATTCCGGCCTTCTTCACCGCCACTGGCGTCGGCACCCCGGTCGCCGAAGGCAAGGAAGTGCGTGAATTCCACGGTCGCAAGTACCTGATGGAAGAATCCATCACCGGCGACTTCGCCATCGTCAAAGGCTGGAAGGCTGACCACTTCGGCAACGTCATCTACCGCCACACCGCGCAGAACTTCAACCCGCTGGCCGCCACCGCCGGCAAGATCACCGTGGTCGAAGTCGAAGAAATCGTCGAACCCGGCGAGCTGGATC
The DNA here is from genome assembly GCF_021602345.1 of Pseudomonas pharyngis. Lineage (GTDB taxonomy): Bacteria > Pseudomonadota > Gammaproteobacteria > Pseudomonadales > Pseudomonadaceae > Aquipseudomonas > Aquipseudomonas pharyngis. The sequence goes on along the minus strand of NZ_BQID01000023.1, from coordinate 40,358 downwards.
CGGCACACATCCACACGCCCGGCATCTACGTCGACCGGGTCATTTGCGGCACGTTCGAAAAACGCATCGAACAACGCACCATCCGCAAATAATCCAGGCTGACGGAGAACAAGAACATGGCACTTTCCCGCGAACAAATGGCTCAACGCGTCGCCCGCGAAATGCAGGACGGCTACTACGTGAACCTCGGCATCGGCATTCCGACCCTGGTCGCCAACTACATCCCCGAAGGCATGGAAGTCATGCTGCAATCGGAAAACGGCCTGCTCGGCATGGGCCCTTTCCCGACTGAAGACACCATCGACGCCGACATGATCAACGCCGGCAAACAAACCGTGACCGCACGGATCGGCGCTTCGATCTTTTCCTCGGCCGAATCCTTCGCGATGATCCGCGGCGGCCACGTCGACCTGACCGTGCTGGGCGCCTTCGAAGTGGACGTGCAAGGCAACATCGCCTCGTGGATGATCCCCGGCAAACTGGTCAAGGGCATGGGCGGCGCGATGGACCTGGTGGCCGGCGCCGACAACATCATCGTTATCATGACCCACGCGTCCAAGGACGGTGAGTCCAAGTTACTGAGCCAGTGCAGCCTGCCGCTGACCGGCGCCGGTTGCATCAAGCGCGTGCTGACCGACCTCGCCTACCTGGAAATCGAAAATGGCGCTTTTGTCCTCAAGGAACGCGCACCTGGCGTCAGCGTCGAGGAAATCGTCGCCAAAACCGCTGGTAAGCTGATCGTCCCGGATCACGTACCAGAAATGCAGTTCGCTGCCGAGTGAGGAATTCGAAAATGCAAGACGTCGTCATTGTTGCCGCCACGCGCACCGCGATCGGCAGTTTCCAGGGTTCGCTGGCCAGCGTCTCCGCCGTGGATCTGGGCGCAGCGGTCATCCGCCAGTTGCTTGAGCAGACCGGCCTGGACGGTGCTCAGGTCGATGAAGTGATCATGGGCCAGGTGCTGACCGCCGGTGCCGGCCAGAACCCGGCGCGCCAGTCGGCGATCAAGGCCGGCCTGCCCCACGCCGTACCGGCCATGACCCTGAACAAGGTCTGCGGCTCGGGCCTCAAGGCCCTGCACCTCGGCGCCCAGGCGATCCGTTGCGGCGACGCGGACGTGATCATCGCCGGTGGCCAGGAAAACATGAGCCTGGCCAACTATGTAATGCCGGGCGCGCGCACCGGTCTGCGCATGGGTCACGCACAAATCGTCGACACCATGATCAGCGATGGCCTGTGGGATGCGTTCAACGATTACCACATGGGCATCACCGCCGAGAATCTGGTCGAGAAATACGAGATCAGCCGCGAACAGCAAGACGCCTTCGCCGCTGCGTCGCAACAGAAAGCCGCCGCAGCCATCGAGGCCGGTCGTTTTGTCGATGAAATCACCCCGATCCTGATCCCGCAGCGCAAAGGCGATCCGGTGGCGTTCAAGGTCGACGAGCAACCACGCGGCGACACCACCGCCGAATCCCTGGCCAAACTGCGTCCGGCCTTCAAGAAGGACGGCAGCGTCACCGCCGGCAACGCTTCGTCGCTGAACGACGGCGCAGCTGCGGTCATTTTGATGAGCGCCGAAAAAGCCAAGGCCCTGGGCCTGCCGGTCCTGGCGAAAATCGCCGCCTACGCCAACGCCGGCGTCGACCCGGCGATCATGGGCATCGGCCCGGTTTCCGCCACTCGCCGCTGCCTGGACAAGGCTGGCTGGAGCATCGGCCAACTCGACCTGATCGAAGCCAACGAAGCCTTCGCCGCGCAATCGCTGGCGGTGGCCAAGGATCTGCAATGGGATCTGGACAAGGTCAACGTCAACGGCGGCGCCATCGCCCTCGGTCACCCGATCGGTGCGTCGGGCTGCCGTGTGCTGGTGACGTTGCTGCACGAAATGATCAAGCGTGATGCGAAAAAGGGTCTCGCGACCCTGTGCATCGGCGGCGGCCAAGGCGTGGCCCTGGCGCTGGAACGCGCGTAAGCGCAAAGAGGTTCAACAGCGGGCAGTGGATCCACGACATCCATGGCCCGTTGGCAACAAACCCGGTACGACTCACGTCGCACCGGGTATTTTTTTGCCCGGCCGTCAGCCAAATTTCACCAGATTCAGCACCGGCAACGGCCCGCCCGGGAACTGCGCCAGTCGTGCACCCACGCTCAACTCACCCAGATCGATACCGAAGAAGCCGAGCTGATCGATCAGCGCACCCACTTCCGCCTTGGCCTGTGCATCATCCCCGGACAGGAACAACACGCGCTTGCCACCCTCCGACGCCGGATCCGCTTCCAGCAAACGCGCCAGCAAGTGGTTGAACGCCTTGACCACCCGCGCACCCGGTACCCATTCGGCGAACACTTCGCTGGACGGCCGCCCCTGCAAATCCACCGGTTTGAACGACGGTGCTTCAATCGAGTTGTTGGCGTCGATGACGATCCGCCCGCCGAAGTCCGGCAGCCCGGCCAGTGCCGTCGGCAGTTTCGACCAGTTCACCGCGACCAGCACGATGTCTTGGGCCGCCGCTTCTTCACGGGTAACGGCACGGGCAGTCGGGCCGAGTTCTGCGACCAGTTCAGCCAGGGTCTCCGGCCCGCGACTGTTGGCGATGACCAACGGGATGCCCTGACGCGACAAGGCTTTGGCAAACGCTGAACCGATGGCGCCAGCGCCGATGATTCCGATAGTGCTCATGGGGTTCTCCTCAAAGTGGGGTAAGACTCGAAACGAATCTTGCGCTTGCCATTCCCACTTGATTAGCCGGTAATGCCTTGAATGATCTTCAAGTATCACTATCAGGTCGAAATCCATGGAAACCCTCGCCAATCTCGAATCCTTCGTTCGCAGCGCCGAGACCGGCAGCTTCTCCGCCGCCGCTCGGTTACTGGCGCTGACTCCGGCGGCGGTCAGTCGCAACGTGGCGATCCTTGAGCGCAACCTCGGCGTGCGGCTGTTTCAGCGCTCGACCCGCAAGCTGTCGCTGACTGAGGCCGGTGAAGGTTTTCTGGCGAGCATCGGCGGCAACCTCGACGCCTTGCAGGCAGCGATTGCGACGGTGGCGACCGAGCGCGGCGAGCCGGCGGGCGTGCTCAAGATCAGCCTGCCGCCGACGTTCGGCATCGATCACATGCTGCCGCTGCTGCCGGAGTTTCTGGCGCGCTATCCACTGATCCGCCCGGAATGGCATTTCGAGAACCGCCAAGTGGACTTGATCGCCGAGGGCTACGACGTGGCGATTGGTGGCGGCTTCGAACTGACGCCCGGCGTGGTCGCCCGGCCATTGTCGTCCGCCGAAGTGCTGGCGGTGGCGTCGCCGGCGTATCTGGCGGGCCGCACACTGCCGCGGCATCCGGCCGATCTCGCCGATCACCACGGCATCGTCATGCGCGGCCTGCGCACCGGGCGCCTGCGCCAATGGCAGATGCACAACGAGGCCGGCGAACAGGCCAGCGCCCTGCTCAACCCGAACATCGTGCTGAATGATCCGATGGCCATGCGCAAGGCTGCGCTGCTGGGCTTGGGCGTGACGATGCTGGTGCTGCCGGATGTCAGCGCGCAGATCGAACGCGGTGAACTGGTGCGGCTGTTGCCCGACTGGCAATGCGATGCCGGCGCGATTTCGCTGTACTACCCGAGCCGTACCTTGCTGCCGGCCAAGACCCGGGTGTTCATTGATTTTGTAGTCGAAGCGTTTGGCCGCTAGGCCGCTAGCTGCAGAATCAGCCACGCATTCGCGCCGCTGATCACCACAAACAATCCCCACGCGAGAACCTTGGTTGGCAACCGATTCACAAACGGCCCCATCAGCCGTTTGTCGTTGGTCATGCGAATCAGCGGATACAGCGCAAACGGCAATTGCAGGCTCAGCACCACCTGGCTCAACACCAGCAGCTTGCCCACCGCGCCGTCGCCCATCAGCCACACGCCGATGAACGCCGGGATCAGCGCCAGCCCACGAGTGATCAGACGTCGCTGCCAGCAAGGGATCCGCAGGTTCAGATAGCCTTCCATGATCACTTGCCCGGCGATGGTGCCGGTGAAGGTCGAACTCTGCCCCGAAGCCAGCAGCGCCACGCCGAACAGCACACTGGCCAGCGCGCCGCCCACCAGCGGATCGAGCAAGTGATAGGCGTCCTGGATGTCGACCACGTCGGTGTGTCCGGACTGATGAAAGGCGGCCGCCGCGAGAATCAGGATCGCCGCGTTGACCAACAACGCCAGCGCCAGCGAACCGATGGTGTCGATACGCGCCAGTTTTACCGCGTCCTGCTTGCTGGCCAGATCCTTGCCGATCAGCCGTGTCTGCACGATCGAGGTGTGCAGGTACAGGTTGTGCGGCATCACCGTGGCGCCAAGGATGCCGATGGCCAAGTACAACGGCGCGGCATCGCTGATCGCCGACAGTGAGGGTTTGAAGCCTTGGGCGACGTCCGGCCAGTACGGTTTGATCAACAGCAATTCAACGAAGAAACACGCGCCGATAGTGCCCACCAGCACCAGCATGATCGCTTCCAGCCGGCGGAAACCGCGGTTTTGCAGGGCCAACACCAGCAACGTATCGAATGCGGTCAGGGCGATGCCGAACGTCAGCGAACAGCCGAGCAACAGGTGAAATGCCAGCGCACAGCCGAGTACTTCCGCAAGGTCAGTGGCGATGATCGAGATTTCCGCCAGCACCCATTGCAGCCGCGCCGTCGGAGTGCTGTAGCGTTCGCGGGAAAGCTGCGCCAGATCGCGCCCGGTGGCGATGCCCAGCCGCGAGCACAGGCATTGCACAACCATGCCCGCCAGACTCGCCAGCAACACCACGAACAGCAAGCTGTAACCGAAACGCGAACCGGCCTCGATGGCGGTGGCCCAGTTGCCCGGATCCATGTAGCCGATCGACACCAGCAAACCGGGGCCGGCAAAGCGCAGCACGCGCTTGAAGAACGAGGCGTTGGGATCGACCGGGACACTTCCGGCCACTTCCGGCGGGCAGAACGGCGCCGTGGCGATTTTGGGCAAGCTGAACTTCACAAACACATCCAGAAACAAGTCGAAAGGCGCAGCTTAGACGTTTCAGTCGGCAGGCCCAAGCGCCGATGTGCTGCGTTCAGGGTTGGGCAGTACCCAGCAATTGCCGGCGCAGTTCGGGATTGCGTGTGCGTGGATCCAGCCAGATGTTGAAAAAAGCCTGGGCGAACAACGGGTCGTTGATTTCGTGCTGCAACTGTTGGCCAACAAAGAACCGCGCGCCCTGCCCCGGCAGATACACCCCGGTGATCCGCGTGCCGGCCTGCACGTCGACGAACGATTGCTGCATCTGGGCCTGCCACACCGCCAGTTGCGCAGAACTGATGGAGGAGCCTGCCAGGCGTTTGATCTCGTCGACGCTGGCTTTGACCAAATCTTCGCGGGACACGCTGCGCCGGTAGATCAGCTCCAGGGCGAAGGGCTGACCATCGGCCAATGGACGCGCGGCGCTCCACAACCGGGCGTTGTAAACGTCGAAACCGAAAATGCTGAAATCGCCGGTGCCAATGATTTGCGCACCGGGCACCACGTCTTGCCAACTGGCCCAGGTGGGGGTCAGCAACAACGCCCACAAGCCTATCCCGCAGCATCCACGCAACACCTTCGGTGTACTGCTCATCGCGGCATCGACTCCGGTAAACCCTGATACTCAGAGCATAGTCGGCAATCACACCCATGATTTTGTATACATTTATTGCATGCATATGCAGCAATCCGCTAATGACAATGCTAACGTGGCCCTCATTGACCCGACGGAGACACCTGCGTGCTGATCCTCAAACTGCTGCTGATTCCCGGTTTCCTGCTGCTGATTTCCCTCGCGGGCAAGCGTTGGGGCCCCAGCGTCGCCGGGTGGCTGTCGGGGTTGCCGGTGGTGGTCGGGCCGATTCTGTTTTTCCTCGCCATCGAGCAAGGGCCGGCGTTTGCCGCGCAATCGGCGGTCGCGGCGCTGTCGGCCATGTTTGCGATGATCGCGTTTTGTGTCACTTATGCGCAGGTGGCGCAGCGGGCGAACTGGCCGCTGGCATTGATAGTTTCTTTATCGGTCTGGGCCGTGCTGGCGCTGATTCTGTCGCTGACTCCGGCGTCGTTACCCTTCTCGGTCGCCGCTGCTGCGACCGCCCTACTTTCCGCGCCGTACCTGTTTCCCAAGGTGCAACCGGTGGCCAGGGGTCCGGCGCCGAAATCGGACAAACTGGTCTGGCGGATGATCGCCGGCGCGGCGCTGACGCTGGTGGTGACCATGCTGGCCAGCACCGTCGGCGAACGCTGGAGCGGTTTGCTCGCCGTGTTTCCGGTGCTCGGCAGCGTGATGGCGGTGTTTTCCCAACAGACCCGTGGCCCAGCGTTTACCGCTGCGTTGTTGCGGGCGACGGCGACGGGGATGTATTCGTTTTCGGCGTTTTGTCTGGTGTTGGCGCTGACCGTTCCGAACCTGGGCTTCGGCGGTTTCGTGGTGGCGGTGGCCGTTTCGGTGGCGATGCTCGGCGTCACTCGGCAGCTGTTGGCCAAACCGGCGCCGGCGCCATCGCCGAACTGAACCCGACCGGACAAACCGCGCTGGAGTGCCAGGCACCCTCCATGGGATGATCGCCGCCCAAGCGCGACCCATCCCTCGGAGATTCGAATGTCATTGCTTTGCAAGAAAGCCGCCGTCCTGTTGTTGGCGGCGGTGGCCGGTTTCGGCGCCATCAATGCTCAAGCGGCCAAGGCCAAAGAGAAGGCTGTCACCGAGAAGGTCTCGATGCTCGACGGCAAATTCAGTTTTGTCCTTCCCAAGGGCTTTGTCGCCGACCCTCTGCCCGCCGGCCCGACCGGTGCCAAGGGCACGATGTACACCAACCAAACGACAAAGACCGTGGTCATCACCGCCGAAAACCAGATTCCCGAAGGCAACAACGTCAAGGACAACGACAGTGCGTTCCTCGACGGCACGGTGTCCGACTTCATCGACGCCCAGCGCAAAGCCCTGCCGGACTTCAACAAGCTCAGCGAAAAGAGCCTGACCCAGAAAGGCAACGGCCTCGGTCTGCGCCAAGTCGACAGCACCGCCACCCAGGGCGGCGGCCAGACCCTCAACACCACGTTGCTGGCCGGTTCCGGCACGCGCATGGCGCTGGTCCAGGTGATTTCCCGGGCCAGCGACAAGAGCGGTCACGAGGCGCTGGTGAAAACCATCCTCAAGGAAAAGTGATGCTCAGGGATTGAGTCGCTGCAACCAGTCGTTCAAATCCCGAAGCTCGGCCGCACTGATGCTGTGGCCGACGCCGGGATAGGCATGAAATTGCGGTTTGTACGACAGCTTCTGCAACAACGCATCGGCCTCGGTGGCACCGCTGTAAGGCACACGGTCATCCGCCGTGCCGTGGCCGATGAAGATGTCCAGCGGCGGATGCTGTTGCTCTGACTTCAGCTCGCTCTTGAGCACCGGCAACAACCGCCCGCTCAACGCCGCAATACCACCCACCGCCGCTGGCTGCCGCAGCCCGACCTCGTAGGTCATCATCGCGCCCTGGCTGAAACCGATCAGGTACACCTGCTCCGGTTGGGCGTGATATTTCTGCGCCGCAGCGGCGATAAAGGCCCGCAGTTTCTGGCTGCTGGCCTTCAGATCATCGGTCTCGCCGTTGTAGGCACCTTCGCCTTTCTTGCGAAACCACTGGAAACGCCCTTCTCCCAACGCCATCGGTGCCTGCACCGACAGGTAGTTGTACTGCTGGGGCAGTTGAAATTTCATACCGATCAAGTCTGCTTCGTTGCTGCCATAGCCATGCAGGAAAATCACCAGCGGACGCGGTTCGGCGTCCGGGTGCACCTGGGCCAGGTAGTTGAGCGGCAGATCGTTTTGCAGCGAGGTCTGAGCCTGGACGGCGGTGGACGCCAGCAGCGTCAACAGCGCAAACACCTTCAACATAAGCCTTCCTTCACACAGTGCAGGGTTCGGGGCAGAGCCTAACACTGTGATCGGGAGGACGGGATATCAGTCGTTGCTCAGCTTGCCCACCCGAATCGGCTCGCGCCCCGCCACTTTCGCCTGCCAGATTCCCGGCTGGGTGTAGCGCCCGCGATCGATGGCGAACAACAAGCCGCTGGTGCCGGCGCGCACGGTGGTCACGCGGTCGTTCAGCGGATCGACCACTTCAAACAGCGCATCGCCGCGCTCGACCCATTCCCCGGCATTGCGCAGGAAACTCACCACGCCATGGTGCGGGGCGAACAGATACTCGGTGCCTTCGAACGGCATGCCTTCGCAGCATTCGTCCGGCGCTTTCGGCCATTCGCCGCTGATGAAGCCCTGCTCGGCCAAGAAGCCGAGGATCGCCTCGCAATTGGCCTGAGCCTGATCGACGCGGGTGTCGCCCATACTGCCCAGTTCCAGGGTGGTGGCGAGGTTGGCCGGTGGAATCGCCGCGCCCGGGAACATCCGTGCCAGGCGCAGCCACGGTGTGGAGCAGGACTCATCGAACGAGTTGCCACCGGAATCTTCACACAACAGCGCAACGCCAGCTTTCAGTCGAGCGGCCAGGGATTGCCACTGCGGCCAGTGTTGCGGCAAGGCGTAAATATGAATCGCCGCGTCGAAATCGCAATGCAGATCGAGAGTGATGTCGGCCTCACAGGCGTGGCGCAGCAACAGTCGGTGCAGCGCTTCCAGTTGCGATGCCGGGGCCGGCAGTTCGTCGAGTACCTGACCCATGGTCTGGCGGATCAGCGTGATGTTGGCTTCGGCATCGCTGCTCAACTGATCGCCGATCCGCTCGGCCACCGGCGCACTGAGTTCAACGAAGGAGCGGTTGAAGTTCTTGCCGCTGCCCAGCTCGAAACGCCCCATGTGGCTGCCTTGCAGGTGCTGATCGAGACCGATCGGGTTGGCCACCGGCACCAGTTCGATCACGCCTTGCAACTGACCGTTGCTTTCCAGCTCGGCCAGGCGTTTTTTCAGTTCCCATGCGGTGCGCATGCCCGGTAGTTCATCGGCGTGCAGGCTGGCCTGGATGTAAACCTTGCGCGGGCCGGCGCCGTAACGGAACACGCTCAGGGAACGTTCGCTGCCCAGGTGGCTCCAGGGCAGAAGATGATCGATGCGTTGCATGGGAAACTCCGGAAATTCTGTGGTCGCTGCCGGGGCAATGACCGCAATGAAAATGTGCTGACAGGATAAATCACGGGCGAAAAAAAAGTGGCCACCGCGCAAACGGGGCCACTTTCTTCTTACTGCGTATTAATGGCCGTATACGTCAAAGTCGAAGTACTTGTCCTGCACTTGCTTGTACTTGCCGTTGGCGCGGATTTCGTTGATGGCGGCGTTGAATTTCTCCGCCAGCGCGGTATCGCCTTTACGCACTGCGATACCGGCGCCGCCGCCGAAGTACTTGGCGTCTTCGTAGGTCGGGCCGACGAATTCGAAGCCTTTGCCGGCGTCGGTTTTCAGGAAGCCGTCGCTCAGGTTGACCGAGTCGGCCAGCATTGCGTCGATACGACCGGAGACCATGTCCAGGTTGGCTTCCTGCTGCGAGCCGTAACGCACCAGCTCGATACCGGCCGGCACCAGCACTTCGGTGGCGTAGCGGTCGTGGGTACTGGCACGCAACACGCCGACTTTCTTGCCTTTGAGCTCGACCAGCGGGTCTTTCACGCCGGAACCGGCCTTCATCACGAAGCGCGCCGGGGTGTGGTAGTACTTGATGGTGAAATCGACGTTTTTCTTGCGGTCGTCAGTGATGGTCATCGAGGACAGGATCGCGTCGATCTTCTTCACTTTCAGCGCCGGGATCAGGCCGTCGAACTCTTGCTCGACCCAGGTGCATTTGACTTTCATCTGCTCACACAGCGCGTCGCCGATGTCCACGTCGAAACCGGCCAGTTTGCCGTCAGGGGTTTTCATCGAGAATGGCGGGTAACCGGCTTCGATACCGATACGGATCGGCTTGGCGTCTTCGGCCACGGCGGTCAGGGACAACATCGACAGTGCCAGGGCACCGAACATAACCAGCTTTTTCATTTATTACTCCCGTGTGCGGAGGCTTTTATTGGCAGCTTTCGATTGTCAGGTTCGGCCTTGGGCTGTGCAGCACAAAGAAACCGACGTGGCCGGCAGTCTATGGCGGCGCGCACGGGGCAAATTGGTTTTAAGCGACAAATACTTACAGAAAATCGGCGAGTGCCATCACGTGGGAAAAGTGTGCGCCGGAGCGGTGCAAGGGTTGTAGGACAAAGCCGACAAAAGCTGCCGCCGAAGCGGCAACCCTCTGGCTATCAGCAGTCGCAAGCGATCGGTGCGGCGGTGACGCGCGGTGTCGCGACACTCAACTGAAAGCCTTCATCCAGCCACCCGGTCACTCCACCGATCATCTCCTTGACCGAATAGCCCAACGCCGCCAGCTTCACCGCGGCCTTGTTGGCGCCATTGCAGTGAGGGCCGGCGCAATAAACCACGAACAGTGTGTTCTTCGAGTAGTCCGCCAGCCCTTCCGCTGTAAGCAAACGCCCCGGAATATTGATCGCTCCCGGCACATGCCCACGCTCAAAGGCCAGCGGCCCGCGCACGTCCACCAGCACAAAGTCGACTTCGCCGGCTTCCTGGCTGCTGAAGACGTCGGAACAATCGGTTTCGAAGGTCAGACGGTTGCTGAAATGCATCAGGGCAATGGCCGAAGGCGCTGCAGGAATTTCGCGAACCAGGCTGGGCATGTTGAATCACTCCTTTGTCTGTGGGGATGAACGGACTTTATCGAGCCGCCGCTGGCCGCTACAGTGGCGCACAAGACACTCACCGGGAATTTTCCGCCAAATGCCTGATTCACCTGGATTGGTCGCGATCCTGGCCTACGACGGCCTCTGCACCTTCGAATTCGGCATCGCCGTGGAGATCTTCGGCCTGGCCCGGCCGGAGTTCGATTTCCCGTGGTACGCGCACTGCATTGCGGCGGTCGATCAAGGGCCGATGCGCGCGATGGGCGGGATTCAGGTGCTGGCGGACGGAGGTCTGGAATTGTTGGCGGATGCGCGGACCATCATCATTCCCGGCTGGCGCGACCGAAATGCGCCGGTGCCGGAAGCCTTGCTCGAAGCATTGCGTGATGCCCATTTACGCGGCGCCCGGTTGCTGTCGATCTGCTCCGGAGTGTTTGTTCTGGCGGCCAGCGGCCTGCTCGACGGGCACGGCGCCACCACCCACTGGCGCTACACATCGGAGCTGGCCGAGCGCTTTCCGGCCATCGATGTCGACCCGGACGTGCTTTACGTCGATTCCGGCCAATTGATTACCTCGGCCGGCAGTGCAGCGGGGATCGACGCCTGCCTGCATCTGGTGGCGCGCGACTTCGGCACCCAGATCGCCAACTCGGTGGCGCGACGGCTGGTGATGTCGCCGCAACGTACCGGCGGTCAGGCGCAATTCATTCCGACGCCGGTCAGCCCGACCCCGCGCAGCGATCTGTCGCGTGTGATGCAGTGGGCCCGCGAGCGCCTGCACGAACCGCTGGAGGTGCGCGATCTGGCCAGCGAAGCGGCGATGAGCGAACGCACCTTCCTGCGCAAATTCAGCGAAGCCAGCGGCCAGTCACCCAAGGCCTGGTTGCAACACGAACGTCTGGCCCGAGCCCGGGAATTACTGGAAAGCACGCCGCAGAACACCGAGCAGATCGCCCTGCGCTGTGGCTATCGCTCGGTGGAAAGCTTCCGTGTGGCATTTCGCAGCGTGGTCGGGGTGCCGCCGTCGGTGTATCGCGAGCGCTTTGGTCGTGAGATCAAGGCTTGCGCAACAGATAGGTGTCCATGATCCAGCCATGCTCGACCCGCGCAGCTTTGCGCACCCGCTCGATCTCATCGGCAACGTCGTTGAGCTTGCCATGGATGAGGATTTCGTCCGGCGTGCCGAGGTAGGCGCCCCAGTAAATCTCTGTCTCCTGATCTGCCACTTGGTGGTAGGAATCTTCAGCATCAAGCATCACCACCAGGCTGTCGGTGTCACTCACCTGCCCCGCTGCCAGGCGTCGACCGGTGGTGATCTCAATCGAGCGGCCGATGGTGTTCAACGGCACCTTGTGTTGCGCCGCCAAGGCCTGAACGCTGGTGATGCCGGGAATCACCTCGAATTCAAACGCACATCGCCCCGAGGCCAGAATCGCCTGCAGGATCCGAATCGTGCTGTCGTACAACGCAGGATCGCCCCACACCAGAAAACCGCCGCACTGCCCGTCAGACAATTCGTCATTGATCAGCCGCTCGAAGGTTTGTTGCTTGGCGCGGTTCAGATCATCGACGCTGACGTTGTAGTCCACATCGCCGCGCTCGCGTTCCGGGCTGTGGGCTTCGGCGAAACGGTACGTACGATCGGTGATGTAGCGTTCGCAGATTTCTCGCCGCAGGTCGATCAGCTTGTCCTTGCTCTGGCCCTTGTCCATCAGGAAAAACACGTCCACCCGATTCAGCGCCTTCACCGCCTGCATCGTGATGTAGTCCGGGTTGCCGGCACCGATGCCGATCACCAGCAATCGCTTCATTGCTCTGCTCCTTCCAGATTCATGCCGGACAAGCGTAGCCGCCAGCGCCCGGTAAACCGCAGATCAACCGCCGCCAGCGGCTCGACATCAAGGCTGTGAAACGCCTCGCCCTGCACGACCTGCATCAATGCAGCACGAATCACGAACGGATGGGTAACCGCCACCACGTGCCCTGGGGTGGCTTGCAGTGAAACCAGCCACGCGGCCACTCGCTCGCGCAGTTGCGCCACCGACTCGCCACCATGGGGGGCGGCGTGCGGATCGTCAAGCAAGGCTTGCAAGGCCTCGGGTTCGTTCCGTTGCAAATCCTTGATCGACTGACCTTGCCAGCGTCCCCAATCGCAATCACGCAGGGCCTGATGAATGTGCGCTTCACGGCCAAACCACGACGCCGTCTGGCGAGTGCGCAGTTCCGGGCCGCAAATCAGGCGCGAAGCTGAGTCGAAGCGCGAAGCCAGCGAGCAGGACGCCAGCGCCGTTTCTTCAACAGGTTCGTTCGTAGGAAAACACGCCAATTTTTGTGCGACGGTTCTGGCATGGCAGATCAATGTCAAACGGGTGGTCTGCACGGGGAATCACTCGGCTGGAAGACAGGACGGTCATCGGCGCAATCGCGGATAGAGCGGCAATTGTGCCGTAAACCGGGAGGCCTCGGGCAAGTCGATTGGGCGACTCGAGCGTATGAAAGCGGCAATGTCTGACACCACCATGGGCAATGGACTACAAGACTGATCGACATCCATGTAACCCTTACGTTACGGGCTTCCCGCCCCATTTTGGGGCTTGGTTTAAACGGCGAAAAATTCGCTAGACATGTAGCGTCAGTTACATAAATACTGTTTTAACGGATTGTGAAGCGAATTCAACACCCCATCCAGCAGGAGCCCGGATGCCCCCTCTCAGAGACCTGATCACCGACCCCGGCCTTGACCTGACGCCGTCGGAGCGCAAAGTCGTTCGCGCCTTGCTCGATCAGTATCCACGCAACGGGCTTGGCCCGATGGCGCGCCTGGCCGAACATGCCGGCGTCAGCGATCCGACCATCGTGCGGCTGGTGAAAAAACTCGGCTTCGGTGGTTACGCCGAATTCCAGGACGCCCTGCTCAGCGACATGGACCATCGCCTGCGCTCGCCGCGTACCCTGTTGCAGCCGCGCTCGCATCAGAACAAGGACGACGCCTGGAGTCACTATCTGGCTCACAGCCACAATTTACTGGCCGAAACCCAGGCCCTGACCCAACCGGAAGATGTGCGCATTCTCGCCGACTGGCTGCTCGACACCCGGCACCAGGTGTACTGCTTCGGCGGACGCTTCAGCAGTCTGATGGCGACTTACCTGCTCAATCATTTGCGCTTGCTGCGCCCCGGTTGCTTTGCACTGGAAGACAACGCGCAACTGCCGGACCGCCTGTTCGACCTGCAACGTCAGGACGTGGTGCTGGTGTTCGACTATCGCCGTTACCAGACCCAGGCCTTGCGCGTGGCCAGCGCCGCGAAAAACAACAATGCTCGCGTCGTGCTGTTCACCGACATCTATGCCTCGCCGCTGCGCGAACTGGCCGACATGATCATCAGCGCCCCGGTAGAGTCGGCCTCGCCGTTCGACACCATGGTCCCGGCGCTGGCTCAGGTTGAAGCACTGATCGCTTGCCTGACCTTGCGCTGCCCGGACCTGGCCGATCGCCTGGAAGGCATCGATGCCCTGCGCAACGACTTCGACACCCACTTGCTGGAGGATAAATAAGGATGTTCAGCCTTCCCCATCGCTCGCCACGGGACCTGCCGTTTGTCACCGACCACACCGCCCTGTTGCTGGTCGACATGCAGCGTGCCTGGCTCGAGCCGCAGTTCGACCCGCACCTCGAAGGCCCGGACGCCGCGTACTTCCTCAACCGCACGCGCTCGCAAGTGGTGCCCAATCAAGTCCGCCTGCTCAAGGCCTTCCGCGACGCTCGACAGAACGTGCTGCACACCCTGATCGAAAGCCTGACCGCCGACGGCCGCGACCGCTCGCTGGATCACAAGCTGTCGGACATGCACCTGCCCAAGGGCAGCCCGCAGGCACAGGTCATCGCTGAACTGACCCCGGCAGAAAACGAAATCGTGCTGCCGAAGACTTCGTCCGGGGTCTTTAACTCGACCAACATCGACTACGTGCTGCGCAATCTGGAAACCCGTCACCTGATCATCGCCGGCATCGTCACCGACCAGTGCGTGGACATGGCCGTGCGCGATGCCGCCGACCGTGGCTACCTCGTCACACTGGTGGCGGACGCCTGCGCAACCTGGACCGAAGCACGCCACGACGCCTGCCTGAACGCGATCAAGGGCTACTGCTGGATCACCGACACCGACACCGTGCTTGGCCGGTTGCAGGAGATGCAGCCATGAGCGAACGCCTGTCGCCGTTGCCGATGACCACCATCGTCACCACCGACCTGATCGGCGTCACCCGTGGCCGCTCGTTTCCCACCGATGAGCTGGAGCACTATCAGGCCGCCGGTTGTGGCTGGGTGCCGGCCAACAGCGCGTTGACGCCGCAGGACATCATTGCCTCGACCAGTCCGTGGGGCGCCTACGGCGATCTGCGGCTGATTCCCGATCTGGCCAGCCGCGTCACCGTCGGCAACGGCCCGGACGCCGCAGCGCCGGCGCTGGATTTCATTCATGGCGACATCCGCGAGACCGATGGCCGGCCATGGGCGGCCTGCCCGCGCACCCTGATGCGCAACGAGGTCGAGCGCTACCGCGATGAGCTCGGCTTGCAGGTCAACGCCGCGTTCGAACACGAATTCAACCTGCACGCCGGGTTTGCCGAACATCTGGCGTTCTCGCTCGAAGCCCAGCGCCAGGGCGCCGAATTCGGCGGCTGGCTGCTCAGCGCGTTGCGCGCCGGTGGCGTCGAGCCGGAAATGTTCCTGCCCGAATACGGCAAGCACCAATACGAAATCACCTGCCGCCCGACCCTCGGCGTGGCGGCAGCCGATCGCGCGGTCAACGTGCGCGAGATCACCCGCGAAATCGCCCGGCAGATGGGCCTGGATCTGAGCTTTGCGCCGAAGACCGCTGCCGACGCGGTGTGCAATGGCGTGCACCTGCACGTCAGCCTGCTCGATCTGGCCGGTCAGCCGATGTTCTACGACGCCGGCACCAGCAATGGCCTGTCGACCCTCGGCCAGCACTGGGCGGCGGGCGTGCTGCATTACTTGCCGGCACTGTGCGCGTTCACTGCACCGACGCCGGTGTCCTATGAACGCTTGCAGCCGCACCACTGGAGCGCGTCCTACGCCTGCCTCGGCCAGCAGAATCGCGAAGCGGCGCTGCGCATCTGCCCGACCGTGAGCCTGGGCGACAAACCTGTGGCGAAGCAATACAACCTGGAATTCCGCGCCATGGACGCCACCGCCTCACCGCATCTGGCAATGGCTGCGCTGCTGATCGCCGGACGCCTGGGCATCGAGCAGCGTCTGGCGCTGAACGCGATCACCGATGAAATCCCCGATTCACTCAACGACGAACAACGCAAGGCCCGGGGCATCGTTGCCCTGCCCGCCTCCCTGGCCCAGGCACTGGATTGCCTGCGTCGCAGTGAAGCGCTGGTCGAAGCGCTGCCAAGCGCGTTGCTCGATACTTTTTTCGCCCTTAAAACCGAGGAACTGGCGCTGACGGAACAGCTCTCGCCCGCTGATCTTTGTGAGCACTATGCACGCCTGTACTGAATCCGTTGAGCTTGGGTTGTACACCCGACCGGTCTACAACCTGAGCCGTGAAGATTCGACGCACCCGCTGATTCTGGTGTGCGAACACGCCAGCCGCTACATCCCCGAGGCCCTGAACAATCTGGGCCTGGCTGATACGGCGGCGCGCGAACACATTGCCTGGGACATCGGCGCCCTGGCGCTGGCCGAGCAACTGTCGGAGCAATTGGGGGCCACGCTGTTGAGCGCCAACTATTCGCGCCTGCTGATCGACCTCAATCGCCCCCGGCATGCGCCCGACAGCATCCCGGCGCAGAGCGAGATCTACCAGGTGCCGGGCAACCGCGAGCTCGACGAGGCCACCCGCGAATACCGTCGCCAGTGCCTGTTCAAGCCGTTTCACACGCGCCTGCAACAACTGATTGATGCACGTCTGGCCGAAGGTCGACCGGTGCGGGTGGTAGGGATTCACAGTTTCACCCCGGTGTATTACGGCCAGCCGCGGGAGCTGGAAGTCGGCGTGCTGTTCGGTCAGGCCAGGGCCTATGCCCAACGGATGCTCGACGGTCTGGAGCGACATCCGCTGAAAGTCGCCGGCAACCAGCCGTACAGGATCGACCCGCTGGGCGACATGACCGTGCCGGTGCATGGCGATGCCCGGGGCCTCGATTCGGTGTTGATCGAAGTGCGCAACGACCTTCTGCGCAGCCCGGAAGCGGTTTCTCGCTGGGCGAATTATCTGGCACCACTGCTGTAAAAAATGTTGTAACCACTGCTGATGCTGTAAACGACGGACCGATATAACAACTAAAACGACCGATTGGCTGACAAGGAGTTGCGCTTCATGGAAATAGAAGAGTTCGGCTACAAACAGGAGTTGAAACGTAGCCTGACACTGACCGATCTGGTGGTGTACGGGATGATCTTCATGATCCCCATCGCCCCGTTCGGCGTGTATGGCTACGTCAACGCCGAGGCACCGGGGATGGTGCCTCTGGCGTACATCATCGGCATGGTGGCGATGGTCTTCACCGCGCTCAGCTACGGCAGCATGGCCCGAGCCTTTCCGATTGCCGGATCGGTGTATTCCTACGCGCAACGGGGCCTGAATCAACACGTCGGTTTCATCGCCGGCTGGCTGATGCTGCTCGATTACCTGCTGATTCCGCCGCTGCTTTACGTCTACGCGGCGATGGCGCTCAACCACCTCTACCCGGACATCCCGAAAGTCGGTTTCATTCTGGCGTTCCTGGTCAGCGCAACCTTCGTCAACCTGCGTGGCATCACCTTCACCGCTCGCATGAACATCCTGTTCCTGCTGGCGCAACTGGTGGTGCTGGGGATTTTCCTGTTCTACGCCTGGAACGCCCTGCACAACGGTGGCGGCAACGGCCAGTTGACCCTCGCGCCGCTGTATCACCCGGAAACCTTCAACTTCGCCCTGCTGATGCAAGCGGTGTCGATTGCGGTGCTGTCGTTCCTCGGCTTCGATGCGATCTCCACCCTCGCCGAAGAGATCAAGGGCGATCCGGGCCGCAGCGTCGGCAAAGCGGCGCTGATCACCCTGGTGGTGATGGGTGTGATTTTCGTTGCGCAAACCTGGATCGCTACCGATCTGGCAGCCGGCATGGGCTTCAAGTCCGCCGACACTGCGTTCTATGAAATCGCCGAAATCGCCGCTGGCAGCTGGCTCGCAACCTTGACCGGCGTGGCCACGGCCCTGGCCTGGGGCGTGGCGGTGGCGATCACCTCACAAGCAGCAGTCTCGCGCCTGCTGTTCGGCATGGCCCGCGACGGCAAGTTGCCGAAAGTGCTGGCCAAGGTGCACCCGAAACACAACACGCCGTACCTGAGCATTTATCTGGTGGCCGTGCTGTCGCTGGTGATCTGCTACCTGTTCATCAATTCGGTGGACACCCTGACTTCGCTGGTCAACTTCGGCGCACTGAGCGGCTTCATGCTGCTGCACCTGACGGTGATCAACTACTACTGGCGCCGGCAGAAATCCGGCCAGGTGATCCGTCACCTGATCTGCCCGGTGATCGGCTTCATCATCGTCGCGGCCATCATGTACAACATGGGCGTCGATGCCCAGAAACTCGGCCTGATCTGGATCGCACTGGGTCTGGTGTACCTGTTCTTCCTGAACAAGCTCGGCGCCAGTACCGCGCTGCCTGACCCGAGCAATGGCTGACAAGAAAAAGAGCGGCGTCTGACAACAAATCAGGCGACCGCCGCTTTAACGCGTGGAAACCGACAGTGATAGTCAGGTTCGGCGAATGGGCCGAACCTTTTGATACAGGAGTGCATCCATGCTGGTCTTACGTCCAGTCGAGCCAAACGACCTGCCTCAATTGCAACAATTGGCGCGCGACAGCCTGGTAGGCGTCACATCCCTGCCGGACGACAGCGAACGCCTGGGCGAAAAAATCGCCGCGTCCTGCGCCTCGTTCGACAGCGATGCGGCCGCTCAGGGCCCGGAGAACTACTTCTTCGTGCTGGAAGACATCGACAGCCATCGACTGGTCGGCTGTTCGGAAATTCTCGCCACCGCAGGTTTCAACGAGCCGTTCTACAGCCTGCGCAACCGCCACTTCACCAGTGCCTCGCGGGAGCTGAATATCGAGCACGGCGTGCCGGCATTGTCGTTGTGCCACGACCTGAGCGGGCATACGCTGTTGCGCGGTTTTCACATCGATGAAGCGCTGGTGCGCACGCCGTTTTCCGAATTGCTGTCGCGGGCACGGCTGCTGTTCATCGCCGCCCACGCGCCACGTTTTGCCGAAGCGGTGATCACCGAAATCGTCGGTTACAGCGACGAGCAAGGGCATTCACCGTTCTGGGATGCGCTGGGCAAACATTTCTTCGACCTGCCCTACGTCGAGGCCGAACGCCTGTGCGGCTTGCAGAGCCGTACGTTTCTCGCCGAGCTGATGCCGCAATACCCGATCTACGTGCCAATGCTGCCGCAAGCGGCGCAGGACTGCATCGGCCGCATTCACCCGGACGGCCAGGAAGCCTTCGACATCCTCGAGCGCGAAGGTTTTGAAACCAACAGCTACATCGACCTGTTCGATGCCGGCCCGACCTTGTATGCACGCACCGCCAACATCCGTTCGATCGCGCAGAGCCAGACCACCACGGTTCAGGAGCAATCCCTGATTGATGCCCGCGGTCGCTATCTGGTGAGCAATGAGGCGCTGCATGGCTTTCGGGCAGTGGTCGCCGAGCTGGACTACCAGCCCGGTCAGCCCCTGGCGCTTGACCCGGCCCTGTGCGCGGCGCTCAACGTCCGCACTGGCGGTACGATCCGGGTAATCGCCCTATGAATCGCGCCCCTACCCAACGACAGTGCCCGAGCAGGCGCGCAAAAGGAGTTGCAGCATGATTGTCCGTCCGGTTCAAGTCAGCGACCTGCCAGCGTTGATGACGCTGGTGCAACAGGCCGGGCCGGGGTTCACCACCCTGCCCGCCAACGAAGATCGCCTGGCCCACCGGGTACGCTGGGCACAGCGCGCCTTCGCCGAACAGGTCGAGCGGGCCGATGCCGATTACCTGTTCGTGCTTGAAGACGACGAACAGCGCGTGGTCGGCGTCAGTGCCCTGGCCGGGGCCGTCGGCCTGCGTGAGCCCTGGTACAACTATCGGGTCGGGCTGACCGTCAGCTCGGCGCCGGACCTGGGTATTCAGCGGCAGATTCCGACGCTGTTCCTCAACAATGAACTGACCGGCCAATCGGAATTGTGCTCGCTGTTCCTACGCCACGACCAGCGCCACGGCAGCAATGGACGTCTGCTGTCGCTGGGGCGTTTGCTGTTTGTTGCCGAATTCCCGCACCTGTTCGGCGAGAAGATGATCGCCGAACTGCGCGGCAGTGCCGACGAGCAAGGCTGTTCGCCGTTCTGGGACAGTCTGGGCCGGCACTTCTTCCAGATGGATTTCAGCCATGCCGACCACCTGTCCGGGCTCGGCAATAAAGCCTTCATCGCCGAACTGATGCCGCGTCAGCCGCTGTACACCTGCCTGCTCACCGAACAGGCCCAGGCCGTGATCGGCCAGGCCCACCCCAACACCGAGCCGGCGCTGAAAATCCTCCAGGCCGAGGGTTTTGCCCATAAAGGCTATATCGACATATTTGACGGCGGCCCGGTCATCGAGGCGCCGATCCGCAATATCCGCACGGTGCGCGACAGCCTGGAACTGACCCTGAGCATCGGCACACCGGACGATAAGGCGCCGCTCTGGCTGATCCACAACCGCCGCCTGGAAAACTGCCGCATCACCGTCGCGCCGGGCCGCCGGGTCGGCAGCAGTCTGGTGATCGACCGCCTGACCGCCAAACGCCTGCAATTGCAGCCGGGCAACTCGGTGCGGGCAGTGCCGTTGCCCAATCGACAGCAGCAGGCGGTGGCGGCCTGAGCTCAGATTCCTGGAGAGAAAGCGCCTGAACAGGTTTTTCCTGGTTAACTTCCTCGTTAATTCGTCATGATCCTTGACCCATTGGCGTGATAGCCTTTTCACCTTCGGCGTTGACACCTTTGCTCAAGCCTTTCCATTCCTTTGTATTGGTGGAACTCGTATGACCAGGCTTTCTCATCAAGATTTGCGCCGTAACTTCCGTCAGCTGCTGGCTTCCGACACCTGCTATCACACCGCCTCGGTGTTCGATCCGATGTCTGCCCGCATCGCCGCTGACCTGGGTTTTGAAGTAGGGATTCTCGGCGGCTCGGTCGCCTCGTTGCAGGTGCTGGGCGCTCCGGACTTTGCCCTGATCACCCTCAGCGAATTCGCTGAACAGGCCACCCGCATCGGCCGCGTCGCCCAATTACCGGTGATCGCCGACGCCGACCACGGCTACGGCAACGCCCTCAACGTGATGCGCACCATCGTTGAACTGGAACGCGCCGGCGTCGCCGCGCTGACCATCGAAGACACCCTGCTGCCAGCACAATTCGGCCGCAAATCCACCGACCTGATCACCGTCGCCGAAGGCGTCGGCAAGATCCGCGCCGCACTGGAAGCCCGGGTCGATTCGGAAATGGCAATCATCGCCCGGACCAACGCCGGCATCCTGCCGAACCAGGAAATCATCAGCCGCACCAAGCAGTACCAGGCTGCCGGTGCCGACGGTATCTGCATGGTGGGTATTCAGGACTTCGATCAGCTCGAGCAGATCGCCGAACACCTGACCGTCCCGCTGATGCTGGTGACCTACGGCAACCCGGCGCTGCGCGACGACAAACGCCTGGCCGAACTGGGTGTGCGCGTGACCATCGACGGCCACGGTGCCTACTTCGCAGCGATCAAGGCGACCTACGACAGCCTGCGCGAACAACGCCAGATCTTCACCCAGGCTTCCGACCTGAGCGCCACCGAACTGACCCACACCTACACCCAGCCTGAGGAATACATCCTCTGGGCCAAGGAATACATGAGCGTCAAAGAGTAACCTCGCACCACGCTACAAAGAGGCAGAGCGGCCCGACGCCATCACGAGTCCACTCGCATGGCGCCCGCCGCGAAACCGCTAGACCGCTGTCTTGAAGCCTTCTTCCCGCTGTAATGCCCGCGTCTGAATCACGTTCAGAATGGCGCAGCCCTCCCGCATCAGAAGATGCACTGCGCTGGTAATGCGCGTCAGATCACAATCCGAGATGCCCTTGAGGTCGAGACTGGAAAAGGTGTCCGCCAGATCGCGCACGACCACGAAACGGTGCATCGCACACGCGGCCATGTCGCTCAGTTCTTTTTGGGTATTGATGAAGAGCACCGGGGATTCGGCGTCGTAGGTGTCGATGGGGAGGTAGCGGGAGATTACTTGATCGGTCATAGCAGTTGCTCTTGATTAGGGAATATTCCTGTCTGCTCGACCGGCCAAGATCGTCGCGTTTTTGTCGCGAGCCGAGACTATAAAGTCAGTACTGGATGCCGGCAACGAGAACGACTATCAGAAATTTCCGCAAATTTTGTACGTTTCTTGCCCCCCGATCTCGAGCGGCTTTGATCGCGGTGTTCGGCTTGATATCTGGCCCTCACCCTAGCCCTCTCCCAGAGGTAGAGGGGACCGATTGGGGGATATTGGTGAGATACACCGACGTGAAAGATTTGCGCTGAATCCATAATCGACTCGGTGTTTCAGGTCGATGTATAGCGCAAGACACCTCGGTCAGCTCCCTCTCCCTCCGGGCGGTCCGACGTTTCGGGAGGGCTGGGGTGAGGGAGAAATCTGCCTGACACCCCGCCAACTCCGCTACTCCACCGACCGGCTCACCGCCCCTTCGCCAACTCCATAATCATCCGCGACAACAGATAAATCCGCGGCGCCACACTCTCCACCTCCGCGTATTCCTCCGGCGTATGAATGTTGCCGCCGACAATCCCGAACCCGTCCAGCGTCGGTGTCCCCACCCCGGCCGACAGGCTCGCATCCGCCGCCCCGCCGCTGCCTTCTTCGGTCAACTTACGGCCGATTTCACCGTAAATCCCTTGCGCCATCGCCATCAAACGATCCGACTCCGCCGTCTGCGGCATCGGTGGCAAGCCGCGTTGCAATGAAGTCTTCACTTCGGTGTCAGGAATCAGTTTGTCCTGGGACACCCGCGCCAGATCCTTCTCGATCCGGTCGAACTCTTCCGGCACCGCCGCCCGCACGTCAGCCTTGGCCGTGGCCTGATCCGGGATTACGTTGGTGCGGTCGCCGGCCTTGAGCACGGTGAAGTTGATGGTGGTTTTCCTGGCTTCGTCGCCCAGCTTGCCCAGTTGCAGGATCTGATGCGCCGCCTCCATCGCCGCGTTGCGCCCCAGTTCCGGCGCGACGCCGGCGTGGGCGGCCTTGCCCTTGACCTCGACCAGCGCGGTGGCGCTGCCCTTGCGCCACACCACCAGTCCATCCGCCGGACGGCCCGGTTCGAGGTTGAGGGTGACGTCGTGAAGTTTGGCGGTTTTCTTGATCAGGTCGGTGGCGACGTCCGAGCCGGTTTCTTCGCTGGCATCGAGCAGGAAGGTGATTTGCGCGTAGTCCTTGAAGTCGAGATTCTTCAGAATTTTCAGCGCGTAGATGCCGGCGACGATCCCGCCCTTGTCGTCCATCACGCCCGGCCCGTAGGCGCGGCCGTCCTTGATGTGGAATGGTCGCTCGGCGGCGGAGCCTTCCTTGAACACCGTGTCCATATGCGCCATCAGCAGGATTTTCGCCTTGCCGGTGCCTTTGAGCGTGGCGAGCACGTGGTTGGTTTTTTCCGGCGTATTGGGCACCAGCTCGATGGTGGCGCCGAGCTTTTTCAGCTCGTCGATGGCGATGTCGCTGACTTGCTTGAGCCCCGGCTCATACCCTGAACCGGAGTCGATATTGACCAGGCGCTCGAGCAACTTCAGGGCTTCGGGCTTGTATTGCTCGGCATCGGCCAGCACTTGTTTGTGCGGTTCGGCAAAGACACCGGAGGCTGCAAAAGTGAGGGACAGACCGGCCAGCAGAGAACGACGGAATTTGAACGTCATGAATCAATCCTTGTTTCGTGTCGGGTACTGAACCGTACCTGACATCGCCCCGAGGCTCCATCCCGGATGCGACACCCGATCCGTTCAAACCGAATCGAATACCTCGCGCCGCGGCTTGTCGTCGCTGCAGCAAATCACCCGGTTACGCCCGCCAGCCTTGGCTTCGTACAGCGCCTGGTCGGCGTCATCGAGCCAGCGTGTCGCGTCGCCTTGGGCCGGATCGAGTGCCGCCAGACCGATGCTCAGGCTGACTTTCAGCGCCGGGTTCTGTTCGTACACCAGAAAGGAAAAACGCTCACGCAAGGCTTCCATCGCCTGCACCGCATTGAACAGCGGCAAGTCCGGCAGGATCACGCAAAATTCGTCACCGCCGTAGCGCCCCGCCACATCGGCCATGCGCAGGTTCTGCTTGAGCATCTTGCTCAGCTGGCGCAGGACGATATCGCCGGCCACATGGCCGTAGGTGTCGTTGATCGCCTTGAAATGGTCGATGTCGATCAGCGCAATCGCCGCACCGCTCTGCTGGCGTTTGCAGCGTTGAAACTCGACTTCCAGTTGATCCTTCCAGGCGCCGTGATTGAGCAGACCGGTGAGGCTGTCGGTGCGGCTCAGCGCCAGCAATTCGCGTTTATGCAAGCCGAGAGTGTAGGCCTGGCGAAAGCAGATCCAGCCCAGCGCCAGCGGATACAGCATCAACAGCGGCAGACAGGCATAGAGCTGTGCCGACGTGGTCATCGGGACGAACGCGGGGGCAAATACCACCAGCCCGACGCCGACGCCAAGCAACTGCGCCGCCGCGCCGGCCAGCAGAAAACGCAGGCCGCCGATGGCGACGTTGTTCATCGCCATCATCGAAATGGTCGTGGCACTGGGCAAGGGATTGAAGTGCATGGCGGCGACCCAGAAGCCACCGAGAAAGGCGTCGATCAACAAATTACGGTGTTCGGCGTGGTACGGAACCTTCGCCCGGCGCGCCCATTGATACGCGAGGTGCGGCCAGACCAGGCCGTTGAACAGCATCACCGCCCAGACCCAGGCCGGCGGATCGAGTGGATACATCGCGACGCTCACGCACAAAAGCCCCAGAACCAGCCCGAGGATTCGCGATGTATAGAGCCTCCTGGCCAGTGAAAGTCCCTTTCCTCCCGTTCTTCCCATAGGGGCCTCGACCACTCGACGGCACTGCGCAGACCGCAGACCCGATGTATTGGGAGTCTATCAGGGCAACGTCAAATAGCCATCACCGGCCAGCGGGCCGAATACCCCGTCATCAGCACCACACGGCGAGCAAATGATTGGCTATACATGAAAGGAAGAAAATGGAAAAAAGACTCTAAGAAGGAGGCCCATGCAGACCTATCAAGTGTTGATCATCGGCAGCGGTTTTGGCGGCCAGTGCGCGGCGGTCAACCTGCTCAAGGCCGGTATCGACGACTTTCGCTTGCTGGAGCGCCGCGACTTCTTCGGCGGCACCTGGTGCCAGAACACCTACCCCGGCGCGGCGGTGGATGTGCCGTCGCCGCTGTATTCCCTATCGTTTGCGCCCTATCGCTGGACGCAGATGTTCGCCGAACAGGCGGAACTGCACCGCTACACGGACCATGTGGTCGAGCGGTTTGGCCTGCGCGACCGAGTGGAACTGCAGGCCAACGTCGAGCGCGTCGAATGGGACGACGCAGAAAAACGCTGGGCCGTACACACCGGCACCAAAGGCACTTTTTATGCGCAGTTCCTGATCAATGCCACCGGGCCGCTGAGCCAACCGGTTATCCCACACTTTCCCGGCCAGGATCGCTTTCAGGGCAAGACCTTTCATACAAACAATTGGGATCACAGCTACGACTATCACGGTAAACGCGTGGCGATTGTCGGCAGCGGTGCCAGTGCGGCTCAGGTGATTCCGGCCATTGCACCGAAGGTCGCCCAATTGCATGTGTTTCAGCGCACAGCGCATTGGGTGCTGCCCCGGGCCGATCGTACGTTCGGGCGATTCCAGCGCTGGCTGCTGGGTCTGAAACCGGCCTACAAGCTGCTGCGCTGGATGATCTACTGGCAGTTCGAAACCCGGGTTATCGCCTTCAAATATTCGAAACCGGCGATTCACATGGTGCAGAGCCAGGCCCTGAAGTTTCTCAAACGCCAAGTGACTGACCCCGAGTTGCGGAAAAAACTGACACCGGACTTCACCATCGGCTGCAAACGGGTGCTGCTCTCCAGCACCTACTACCCGGCACTGACCCGGCCCAACGTCATGTTGCACAGCCGCGAGCAAGGCATCGCCAGCCTAGACGAAACCGGCATCGTCACCACGGACGGCCAGCACATCGACGTCGATCTGATCGTCTGGTCGACCGGTTACGACGCCACCGACGGCGTGATTTCCTACCCGGTCAGCGGAAAAAACGCTGTGCAACTGCGCGATGTCTGGGCGCAGTACCCGCGCGCCTACCTCGGCACCAGCCTGCCGGACTTTCCCAACCTGTTTATCGTCACCGGGCCGAACACCGGCATCGGCCACACCTCGGCGCTGTTCATCATCGAATCGCAGATGAACTACATCCTCGACTGCATCCGCACCTTGCAGGCCAAAGGTCTGCGCAGCATCGAGGTTCGCCCCGAAGCAGAACGTACCTACACTCAGATGATTCACCGGGAGATGGAGCGCACGGTCTGGAAAACCGGCGGCTGCCACAGTTGGTATCAAAGCAAAAGCGGTCATGTGATCGCGATGTTCCCCGGCTTCAGTTTCAGCTACCACCGGTTGACCCGGGCGCTGAAACCGGCCGACCACATTCTGTCTTGAACAAGGAAGACCCACGATGCTTTTGCTGTTTGTCGCCCTCGCGGTTTTCGTGGCCTGGAGCTGGTTGAGTTACCCGGCGGTCGGCCACTGGCTCTACGATCTGAGCGCGGCCCTGGAGGCCAGGCTGTACCGGTTGCACAAGATTGAAGTGCCGATTGCCGAAATGACCGTGTCGACCTGGCAAGGCGGGCCTTATGAAGCGTCGAGCAGCATTTTGATGCTGCACGGCTACAGCGCTGAAAAAAACCTGTGGCTGCGCTTCGCCCGGCATTTTGTCGGGCAGTACCGGGTAATCATCCCGGACCTGGCCGGCCACGGCGAAACCGGCTTCAAGGCCGGCGGTGGCTACGATATTCCGGTGCAGGCCAAGCGCATGATCCAGTTGCTCGACGTTTGCGGCGTCGAGAAAGTCCATGTGATCGGCAACTCCATGGGCGGCTACATCGCCGCGTGGCTGGCAGCGACCTACCCGGATCGCATTGCTTCGGTGGCGCTGATCGACCCGGCGGGTGTCACAGCGCCCGAGCCCAGCGACATGGAGCGCCACCTCGCCCGTGGGCACAATCCGTTTCTGATCAATTCCCGGGAAGAATTCCGACGTTTCTATGCCATGACCATGGCCTCGCCACCGTGGGTGCCCGGTCTGGTGCTCGACGCGATCGCCCAGCGCTACGAACAATGCCGCGACGAACTGGAAGAGATCTTCCGGGATTTTCGCGCCAGCCCGCCGATGGAACCGAAACTGCCGGACATCAAATGCCCGGCGCTGTTGCTCTGGGGCCGCAAGGACCGGTTGATCGACGTCAGCAGCGTACCGGTGTGGAGCAAAGGCATCAGCAATCTGCGGGTCGATGTCTGGGACGGCGTCGGCCATATGCCGATGGTCGAACAGCCGTCGAACACGGCACGTCTGTATCGGGAGTTTCTGGGGGAAAACTCGCGCCAGGACAGGTAAATGGTCAGTCGTTGGCAGAATGAAGTTCGTAGGATTCTTCGTTTGCCCGCGTCGGCGAAGGCTGCGATCTTTTCCGACATCCTTTACGTGACCGTGCCAGGAATTTTTTTCATGACCGTGCAGCCTTTCGTCAGCCCCGACCTGATCCGCCAACGCTTCTCCAAAGCGATGTCCGACATGTACCGCGAAGAAGTGCCACTGTACGGCGCGTTGATGGAACTGGTGGAACAGACCAACCGCGACGTGCTGGCACGCGAGCCGCAAGTCGCCAGACAACTGCACAGCACCGGCGAAATCGAACGGCTGGACATGGAGCGCCACGGCGCCATCCGCGTCGGCACCGCCACCGAACTCGCCACCCTCGCCCGTTTGTTCGCAGTGATGGGCATGCAACCGGTGGGCTATTACGACCTGACCCCTGCCGGGGTGCCGGTGCATTCCACGGCGTTCCGGGCGGTGCATGAAGATGCGCTGCAGGTCAGCCCGTTCCGGGTGTTCACTTCGTTGTTGCGACTGGAGTTGATTGAAGATCCTGAGCTGCGGGCCTTTGCTGAATCGGTGCTGGATAAGCGTTCGATCTTTACGCCTTCGGCGTTAAGGCTGATCGAACAGGCTGAATCTGCTGGCGGCCTGAATGATTCCGAGGCCGGGGAATTTGTCCTGCAAGCGCTGGAGACTTTTCGCTGGCACCATAGCGCCACCGTCACTGCCGCTCAGTACCAGACCCTCAGCACCCAGCATCGCCTGATCGCCGATGTCGTCGCGTTCAAGGGCCCGCACATCAACCACCTGACCCCGCGCACGCTGGACATTGACATCGTCCAGGCGCAGATGCCACTGCACGGCATCACGCCCAAAGCGGTGATCGAAGGCCCTCCGCGCCGGCAGCACCCGATCCTGTTGCGTCAGACCAGTTTCAAGGCGCTGGACGAGCCGATCGCCTTCACCGACCAGACGCAAACCCGCGGCAGCCACAGCGCCCGCTTCGGCGAAATCGAACAGCGTGGCGCGGCGCTGACCCCCAAGGGCCGTGCGTTGTACGACCGGCTGCTGAACGCGGCACGCGATGAACTGGGCGATTTCCCCAACGAAGCCAACGCCTCACGCTACAACGCGCTGATGGCCCGGCACTTCAGCGAATTCCCTGACAGTCTCGAGGGCATGCGTGAGCAGGAATTGGCGTATTTCCGGTATTTCCTGACAGACAAAGGGCTGGCGGCGAGTCGTCCCGCTGATGCTTCGCTGCAAGGGTTATTACGCGACGGCTATGTGAAAGCCGAACCGCTGGTGTACGAAGATTTCCTGCCAGTCAGTGCGGCAGGGATTTTTCAGTCGAACCTGGGGGACGCGGCGCAGACACACTATGGCGAGCATTCCAATCGACAGGCGTTCGAGTTGGCCCTGGGGCGTTCGACCATTGATGAGTTGGGCCTGTATGCCGAAACCCAGCAACGTTCGATTGAGGAATGCCTCACTGCAATTGCCCGATCCGCGTGAAAAGCGGCGATTGGCCATACTGCGCAAGAAGTTGCGCACTCGTTTCGTAAAAATGCTCACCGATTCCGCTGGAGGCCATGTGTTTCAAGGC
This sequence comes from Pseudomonas pharyngis, assembly GCF_021602345.1. Lineage (GTDB taxonomy): Bacteria > Pseudomonadota > Gammaproteobacteria > Pseudomonadales > Pseudomonadaceae > Aquipseudomonas > Aquipseudomonas pharyngis. The sequence continues at coordinate 11,307 of NZ_BQID01000023.1, read as the reverse complement.
CTCCAGCCAAGTGCGCAAGAAGTTGCGCAGTACTGCGCAACTTCTTGCGCACTTTGAGCTACCTGGCTGATCAAAAAACGCTCAAACCCGCGATGCAGAGCGGTGAAGTCCCCGGCTCCCGGGGACGTGGCAAAAGCTGGCACGCTCCTTGATAACAGTCAGGCACCCACCGGGCGATTTCGCCTCCCGGGCACCCTAACTTTATCCGCAAGGAGAGCATCCCATGGCAACACCAGCGTACATGTCGGTTACCGGCGAAAAACAAGGCCTGATCACTGCCGGCGCCTTCACCGCCGACTCCGTTGGCAACACCTACCAAGAAGGCCACGAAGACCAGGTTATGGTTCAGGCTTTCAGCCACGACGTGATCATCCCGCGTGACCCACAATCCGGTCAGCCAACCGGTCAGCGCGTTCACAAGCCAGTGATCATCACCAAGGTCTACGACAAGGCTTCGCCACTGCTGCAAGCCGCTCTGACCTCCGGCGAGCGCATGAGCGAAATCGTTATCCAGTGGTACCGCACTTCGGCTCAAGGCACCCAAGAGCACTACTACACCACCAAACTGGAAGACGCGATCATCGTCGCCATCAACAACAAGATGCACAACTGCCAGGATCCATCGAACGCCCACTTCACCCACCTGGAAGAAGTGCAGTTCACCTACCGCAAAATCACCTGGACCCACGAAGTATCCGGTACTTCGGGTTCCGATGACTGGCGTGCTCCAGTCGTTTAATTACGGCTGATCGTTACAAGCATCGGCCAGCTCTGCTGGTCGATGTTGTTTACGCCCCTCCAGAATTTCGCGTGCGTCGATCGTTAACGGTCGACGAACGCCGCTGTACAGCACGAGGAACAAGGGATGTTCGCGCCGGCCAATGAAACCCACTTTGCCCTGACCATCGAAGGTCTTTCCGCCGATTTCCAGGTGTTTACCCTGACCGGTCGGGAAGCCATCAGCCAGCCTTTTGTATTCGAGGTGGAGCTGGTCAGTGAGCAGCCGTCGCTGGACCTCGAAACCCTGCTGCACAAACCGGCCTTCCTGCAGCTGTCGCCCGACGGCAGCGGTATCCACGGCCTGATCTACCGCGCCGCGCAAGGCGATTCCGGCAAGCGCCTGACGCGCTACTCCGTGACCCTGCGCCCGCAACTGGCGTATCTCGCGCACCGAATCAACCAGCGGATCTTCCAGAACCTCAGCGTGCCGAAAATCATCGGCAAGGTCCTCGAAGAACACGGCATCCAGGGCAACGCCTACGCGTTCCAGACCGGTTCGATCTACCCCGACCGCATTTACTGCGTGCAATACGACGAATCGGACCTGCATTTCATCCAGCGCCTGTGCGAAGAAGAAGGCATTCACTACCACTTCCAGCACAGCGCCACGGGCCACAAACTGGTGTTCGGCGATGACCAGACGGTGTTCAAGAAACTGGCGCCGGTGGCCTATCAGCAGGACTCCGGCATGGTCGCCAGCAACCCGGTGATCAAGCGCTTCGACCTGCGCCTGGAAACCCGCACCAGCCGCACCACCCGCCGCGACTACGACTTCGAAAAACCGCGCCTGACGCTGGAAAGCGAAAACCGCGGCGACGCCCTGCCCGACCTCGAGGACTACGACTATCCGGGCCGTTTCATCGACCGCGAACGCGGCAAGCACCTGGCCAAACGCGCCCTCGAACGCCACCGCAGCGACTTCCAGCTCGCCGAAGGCAAGAGCGACCAGCCGTTGCTGGTCAGCGGCCATTTCCTCGCACTCAAAGAACACCCGAAGGCCAAGTGGAATGACCTGTGGCTGCTCACCGAAGTCCTGCACGAAGGCAAGCAGCCGCAAGTGCTGGAAGAGTCGGTCACCAGCGACACCACCGCGCTCAAAGACGATTTCCATCAGGGCTACCGCAACCGCTTTCAGGCCACCCCGTGGGACGTGCCGAACCGCCCGCCCCTACGCCACCCGAAACCGCGCATCCTCGGCAGCCAGAGCGCCGTGGTTACCGGCCCAAAAGGCGAAGAAATCCACTGCGACGAATACGGCCGCGTCAAAGTCCAGTTCCACTGGGACCGCGACGGCCAGGCCGACGACAAGACCAGCTGCTGGCTGCGCGTGTCTTCCGCCTGGGCCGGTGCCCAGTACGGCGGCATCGCCATCCCGCGCATCGGCATGGAAGTGCTGGTGACGTTCCTCGAGGGCGACCCCGACCAGCCGCTGATCAGCGGCTGCCTGTACCACAAGGAAAACACCGTCCCCTACGCCCTGCCGGCGAACAAGACCCGCACCACCTTCAAGACCCTGAGCTCGATGGGTGGCGGCGGCTTCAACGAACTGCGCATCGAAGACAAGAAAGGCCAGGAACAGATCTTCCTCCATGCCCAGCGCGACTGGGACGAAAACATCGAACACGACCAGAAAATCCGCGTCGGCAACGAACGCCACGACGTCGTGGAAAAGAACAGCTACACGGAATTCAAGGCCGAAGAACACCACACGGTTTACGAAGACCGCAAAGTCGAAGCACGGGCCAACGACCACCTGACCGTGGGCGTGAACCAGCACATCAAGATCGGCACCGGGCAATTCATCGACGCCGGCCAGGAAATTCACCTCAGCAGCGGCATGAAGGTGGTGCTGGAAGCCGGGGCCGAACTGACGCTGGTCGGCGGTGGCAGCTTCATCAAGATCGATGGCGGCGGCGTGACCATGAGCGGGCCGGCGATCAACATCAACTCCGGTGGTGGACCGGGCAGCGGCACCGGTGCCGCCCCACTGCTGCCGGGCGTGTTGAAGCAGGCGGATGCCGACAAGGCTGGTGCCGTACTGACCCCGGCGCAAATCAACACCCTCAAACGTAATGCGCCGTTCTGCGAAGAGTGCGAAAAATGCAAGGCAGGTGCCTGTGCCATCTAATCGACTGACACCCAAAGACTGGCTGGCGCAACAGCCGCTGCAAAAAGACGAACGTCTGTATCTGATCGTCAGCGCCGCCAGTGATGCCGAAGCGCTCAAGGCCTTGTATCAGAGCGAACCGTCCGTGCAGGCCATTCCCGTCTGGGGTGGAACACCCTACTCCACCTGGCAACCGGTGATGCCATACGTCGCCGAACTCAAGGCCAACTCGGCCTTCCTGCCCTGGATCACCGAAACCGACGCCCTCGACTGGGGCTGGCTGGCGGTCTCCCGCTCGGAACCCAACGAAGTTTTCGAACATCTGCGCAGTTTGACCCAGGTGAAAATGCCGGACGGGACCGAAGTGTTTTTCCGGTTCTGGGATGGGCGGCATATTTATCCGATTCTTGAAGGGCTGGGTGAGGCGGCTGGGGAAGTGTTGCCGGTGTTTGAGCGGTATCTGATTAATGGGCGGAGTCTGGAAGTCGGGCCGAGGGTGGTGCCGAAGGCGAAGGATTGGCCGTGGTGGGAGGTGCCGAAAGACCTGCTGGACAGCTTGATGGCCGAAAATCCGTCGACCGTAATCGGCAACATGATGCAGTGGCTGCTGGACGAACATGCCGACCTGTACTTCTCGTTCCCGGAATCGAACCTGCAAAAGAAAGTGGCGCGTTTCGTAAAACGCACGCCACTCACGGAAGAAAATTTTACCGGCCTACTGAAGGCCCATCTGGAAAGTGAGGTAGATGTATGAGCCTGGGCGAAACTTTTATTTATCTCACCGAGAAACAACCAGACCCCAAAAAAATAATTGCCGAGTTCAAAAGCTGCCTTTCAGATTATCGTTCCAAGGCCAGATACTTACCTGGTCTTGACCTGGAGCAACAGTTTCAGGTCGGTGACGAGGTATTAAAACCTGCACCTAAAGACAGTAAAGAAAGGGCCGTAAACTATGCAACCTGTCCTGAAAATGGAAAGCTAACGCTCATTCATAGCTTCGAGTCCGCAAGGTTTGTTCCGATTGGAAACACACCAGTCGAGCTAGTACCCGTCGATAAAGAAAACAAACCGATGGGGGCCGCCCTAAAGAAGAAAATCGGCCCTAGCGGAATTGAGGTTATTTCCGACCTCACGCCACACCAACGGTATCGGGTCTCCTTCTTTCCGAATCCGACTCCTGCTGACCTCGAACGCCTGTTCAAATCCTATGATGGCGTCATGGGTGATTTGACCAAATGGCTTGAAAGTGAGTGGAGCACAACATGCCTGCCACTCTGGAAAGAGCACAGCAACGCATCCTTGTCAGAAAAACTCTGGCAGAAAATGCAAGCAGACTGGGATGGTTTCTGGAGCTTCATAATGAGCATTTGGGGCGACATCAAGTCGCTCTACGAGTTGGTTACCAACCCTCGAAAAAATTATGAAAAGCTCAAGAAGTACTTCACCGAAGAGGCAATCAAAAAGATATATAACTCATCGAAGGAGTCACTACGAACCGCATTCTTGATTGCATGTGATGAGCCACTTCTATGGGTTTATATCTCTGCGGTATGGGCCTGGGTCACTATGCTGCCACCGCAAACGCGGGCACAAGTTGTCGCCAGACTCAAAACTGAAATTGTTTATATTATTCTCGGGATTATCTTCACTGCCGGCCTTGGTGTTGCATTACGTGCTGGCGCCAAAACTGTCACATCAACGTTGCAGGCTGAAAAAGCTCTCAAACTGGTAGAGAAGCTCACAGCCAAGCTGATTGAAATCAGCCGCATTCGCTCAAAAGCACACGCGGAGGCAGCCGCACCGTTGAGGCTTTCCGGCGTTGGAGTGACCAACTCAAGCAAAAAAGTCGCGGCAGAGATCTCACCTCACACGGCAGCCCAATCGGCCGTTCAGCCCAAACATCCCACACCGGCTGCGGGTGCCAAGGTTGAACCGGACTCTCAGATCCACACGCGACGCAAGACTCAGAACGAAACGCGTCTGGAACAAAAAGAGTCTATTCAAAACGCTCCGGAACAATCAAAGAACCCGGCGGACAAGCCCAGCGAATGTGCAGCCAATACCTGCAAGAACGGTGATCCGGTATCCATGGTGACCGGTGAAGAGTTGCTGACACTCACCGATGGCAAATTGGCTGGCCTGCTGCCCTTCGAATGGACGCGCCTGTACCGTAGCAGTGCAGTCGAAATAGACAGTCGTCTGGGTCATGGCTGGAGTCATTCGCTCTCCCACAGCTTGCAACTCGATGATGAGGGCGTGCTGTGGACTGACAATGAAAACCGCCAGACACGCTTCCCGATACCAACCGAACAACGTCCGGCCATTACTAACAGCCTGGCTCAGGCGGCAATCTTCCTGGGTGATGCACCCGGCGAGTTGATCCTGACTCAAGCCGGATCGAGCTCACGCTTCTATCACTTCCGTGCTGGACGCTTGATAACGATCAGCGATGCCTACGACAACCAGTTACACATCAGCTATGACTTGGTGGACCGCGTCCAGCGTATCGATAACGGCGCGGGTCGCTCCTTGCTGCTACGTTACGACAACCGACACATCGTCGCAGTGGACTACCAACAACAGCGCCCTGAGTACAACGAGCGGGGCGAACGCCAGGATCCATGGTTGACCATTCAGACGCTGGTCAGCTATCGCTACAACACGCAGAACCAACTGGTATCCGCGACCAATGCCGCCGGCGAAACCGAGCATTACCGCTACAACGACCAGCACGTCATCCTTGAGCGGCAATTGGCGGGTGGCGCCAGCTTCTTTTGGGAATGGGAGCACGAGGGCAAGCATTCTCGTTGTGTCCGCCATTGGGCGAACTACTCGTCACTCGAAACACGTTACGAGTGGGACGATAAAGGTTCAGTCACCGTCTATAACGCCGATGGCAGCGAGCAAATCTATGTGCATGACGACAATGCACGTCTGGTCAGCGAAACTGCACCCGATGGCGGTGAAACGCAGAAGGCCTATGACGATGAAGGGCGACTAGTTGCGATTAAGGACCCACTGGGTGCGGTCATTGAGTACCAATACAGTGAAGCCGGCCGTCTGATAGCGGTAATTCCTCCAGAAGGCGAACCCACTCGGTACAACTACTTCAATGGCCAACTCATCGACGTCCAACGAGGTAAGGCACGTTGGCAATACAGCCGTAACCGTCAAGGTGACATCACCCAGCAAATCGACCCGCAGGGCAACGAAACCCGCTACAACTACGACGGCCAGGGCCGGCTGCTGGAAATTCATCACCCTGATGGCAGTCGCCATCAACTGGGCTGGAACAATCTCGGTCAATTGCTGGAGGAACGTCTTCCGGACGGTGGTCAGCGCAAGTATCGCTACGATGCACTTGGACGGCAGATCACCCGCCAGGACGAATTCGGCGCCATCACCCATTACCAATGGGACGCCGTCGACCGCCTGACTCAGGTCACCCTCCCCGGCGGCGCCAGCCGTACCTTCACCTACAACCCGTACGGACGCGTCACCGCCGAGCGCGATGAGCTCGGCCGCATCACCCGATACGAATACGCCGACAACCTGCATCTGGTCAGCCGCCGCATCAATCCCGACGGCAGCCAGTTGCGCTACCGCTACGACAACGCCGGCCTGCTACTCACTGAAATCGAAAACGAGCGCGGCGAGCATTACAAGCTCGACTACTACGCCAACGGTCTGATCCAGCAGGAAACCGGTTTCGACGGCCGCCGCACCGCGTACGAATACGACCTCAACGGCCAGTTGCTGAAGAAGACCGAATTCGGCGATGACGGCAGCGAACTGGTCACCGAGTATCAGCGCGATGCTGCCGGTCGACTGCTGGTGAAAACCCTCGCCGATGGCGAAGAAATACACTACAGCTACGATGCCCTGGGCCGTTTGGTGAATGTCGACGACGGACACTGGCCGCTTGCCTACGAATACGACGTGCAGGATCGCCTGATCACCGAGCATCAGGGCTGGGGCACCACGCGCTACGAATACGACAGCGTCGGACAACTGAGTCACTGCCGCCTCCCCGATGGCAGCACACTCGACTACCGTCATCTCTCAGGCGGACGTCTTAGCAGTATTGACCTCAATGGCTCACGCCTGACCAGCCACCAATTCAGCGCCGGTCGCGAACAGCAACGCCAACAAGGACTGCTGCTCAGCCAATACCAGTACGACGAACAAGGCCGCCTGCAAGCGCACAGCGTGAGCCAGCGTGAAAAAAATCTGTTCCAGCGTCGCTATAACTACGACGCCAACGGCAACCTCGCCGGCATCGACGACAGCCGCAAAGGCAACCGCAGCTACCACTACGACCCGCTGGACCGCTTGACCAGCGTACGTGGCGCGACACCGGAAACCTTCGCCCACGACCCGGCCGGTAACCTGCTCGGCCAGAACAACGAAGGCACAGCCAACCTCGCCAACGTCAAAGGCAACCGCTTGCTGATGCAGGGCGACCGCCACTACGACTACGACGCCTATGGCAACCTGATCCGCGAACGCCGTGGCACCGGACAGAAACTTGTCACCGAATACCGCTACGACTGCCAGCATCGACTGATCGGTGTCAGCCTGCCGGGCGGCAGCAATGCATCCTATAAGTACGACGCCTTCGGTCGCCGCATCGAGAAAACTGTCGATGGCCATACCACCGAATTCTTGTGGCAAGGCGAACGCCTGATCGCCGAAAGCGGCGACAACCGCTATCGCACCTACATCTACGAACCCGACAGCTTCCGCCCGCTGGCGATGCTCGACGGCGAAGGCCCGCGTAAGGCAACGCCGTTCTACTACCAGCTCGATCACCTGGGCACACCGCAGGAACTCACCGACTACAGTGGCGAGATCATGTGGTCGGCGAAGTACCGTGCGTACGGCAACCTCGCGGCGCTGGATGTCAGCGAAATCGATAACCCGTTGCGCTTCCAGGGTCAGTATTTCGACGTAGAGACAGGGTTACATTACAACCGGCACCGCTACTACAATCCGGGGACTGGCCGTTTTCTGACACCGGATCCGATCAAGCTTGCGGGTGGGTTGAATAGCTACCAGTACGTGCCGAACCCCACGGGGTGGGTGGATCCGCTGGGTTTGAATGGATGCCCACCAGATGGAGATGGTCAAGGAAACGCAACAACACCGGCAAAAAATGCCAAAGTCGATACTAAAGAACCATCAGCACCAGATGTAGAGTGGTCAAGTCCTACCGTTAAAAGGGCGTCAGCTCAGCTTGATCAAGGTGCAAAGGACGTAACTGTAAGCAGCCGAGCGGAAGCAGAAGAAATATTTAGAGGGAAATATGTAGGTCAAGGCTATAGAAACGCAGAGGAATTCAACTCAGTGACAGCTAAGGATTATTTTCAAACGCCTCAGGGCAAAGAATCTTACTACCACTGGGACGACACGCCTGTCTCCAATATTGAAACGCGAAAAGTTTATATGGCGAACCACAGCCCAACAGACCCACATGCTGCTATGCCTCATTTGCAGCTACATCCAAAAGATGGAAAAGTCATCCGAATTTATTGGCCGAATCCGTTCGAGGGACAAAAATGACAGCGCAAAAATATATCCCACGAAGTGTTTGGTATGGGCTTGACGGGACAGGCTACGACAACATTGCGCAAGAGCTAGAATCCGATGAACCATCATTAAGAAAATGGATTTCAGTTTATGCCATTTACAAGTACTCCTTCACCAACGACCCAAACCAATACTACGATTTCATCCACCATTCAAAAAGCTTCCGATACGCGATTGTAATATTTACAATTCCTACCGAAACACTTGAAACAAGCGACGGCATAGATGACCGCGATATTACTATCGAAAAAATAGAAACCATGAACTCCGAGGATGAGATCAACGCTCTACTTGAAAAACTCGATATCAATCCAGAGCTTTTCACTACACCATGGCGCTGTGAATATCCGCTATAACCACCAAATCGAAAAAAGAAAAAGCAAAAAATCCAAAGCGAAATCCAAAGTGACAGATATATTATTTGAAGAAAATAAATCTGCCCCTTTTCAATCATACCTTCGCACCTAAGAGTTGGACTGGCGCAAAAATACTGAAAGTTAATGATGAAGTAGCAGCAGAACCTAGAAAGATTTTAGGAAATGAACCTGGAGCTCTCGTCACAATCCAAAGGGGACAGATTTATTATTTTTCGCTGAGAAAAATACATCTGCCCTCTTTTCAATCCTAGCAATTAAAGGGGGCAGATTTATTATTCATTAAAGAAAATAAACCTGTCCCCTTTTCGCTCTGAAAGCCTTGACAAAAAAGTAAAAGATAATATCAGCACCCTATTTCGACGACTAAGAAAAGAATACGACAAAAAAAAAACGAAAACCCATCGAAGCACTCCTTTGAGCAAGAGCTTCAAGAAGTAAAAAACAATGGCCGCGCTATAGACATTGAAAAAACTTAACAAAACCATGAGCCCAATAAAATTCAAAAGGATAGATTCACTTTCGCTAACAAAAATTAATCCTTCCTCTTTTTAATATTTATTCAGCAAGGAGCCTTAATTGAAAATAATATCAGTTCCCCTTAACGCACTTGCAATGCAACGCCTTGACATGGACGAAGCTCAACCAGGTGATTTAGCTGAACTAATATTGACGAATGATCAATACGCCGACCTCTCCAATTCTGGAGTGGTTGAAAAAATCAATAAAGCTTTGGGAACGCTAATTGACGAATACGAAGATGAATCCATCAAGGGGCAGAAAAATCTAGGAACCACGCTTGCATTCTTTAGCGAGGCGTTTAACAGTAGCCATCTTGAAGTATTTAATGACATAGTAAAGCTAAACAAAATAGCAATTGAAAAAGAGACTGGAATATTTTTTATTTTTAACCAACGTACCTAATAAAAATCAAACGATGAAGATTCATTTTCAGCTTAATAAAACACCCCCCCTTTCTAGAACATTAAAACTAGAGGGCACAGATTTATTTTTTCGTTAAAGAAAATAAATCTGTGCCCTTTTCAGTCAGAAAGCCAAAGTAAACGACCAAAATTTACAGATTTATTCTTCATCGAAGAATATAAATCTACCCTTTTTCACCAGTCAATTTTTAATGACAAAAAATCGTCTCACTTACGGAAAAATCAATGTTAGAAAACAATAAAACAATAGAAATCAATGGAGAGGACGCCCTTGAGGTTCTAGCGGAAATTGAATTTATCTTGATTTCGCTGCACAAGATGGGAAGCTACTATTGCGACAAGCCTGTCAACGATTATCAAAAAGCGACTACCGATTTTATTGACAACGAGAAGGTGACTCAAAGACTTGCGAAGGTGAGAAAAATCATCTCTACAAAATTTTATTCAACCCTCGGAGAGGATGACATGGACGATATTGAGCGTCATATGGAAGGAATCCAATTTTGGAAGCCTTAGACAACCTTTCTCTGCTATTCCAATAATTCGGGATTAACTCTAAAAGCCATTGGGCATTTTTTAGATTTTTCAATCAAAGAAAAACCTCATCAAAAACCCTCCCACTAATAAACTCATGAAAATCACAATATCTCGCATCGTTAAAATCCACACAGAAAAGACCCTTGTTGAATTCTCCACCCCTTACGGAAAAGGTCTTTCAAGCTTATTCACTCTAGAGGCAATAGAACACCGTTCCTATGACGTCGAAATAAATATTGATGATGATTTTTATTGGGGTAAAAACATCTCCACATCAATGAGCAACACACCATCAATTCGCCACGAATCAGAAACAACCTATATAACAGCAGAGCTGATTTCTATTAGCAAAGATGGATGCGGCTCGCTAAAACTCGGCAACTCCATCATCCTCATCTCACTAAAAAACGAAAATAGAGATCTTATTTTTCCGAGCTTTATAGAGATTTCAGCCATTCAAATCACCCTATACCCAACCAACACCTGAGCAGTGCTCAAAAAGCCCCCTCAAATACCCCTTGGATATCATTAAATGAACACAAGCAAAATCATCACTCTCGGAGCCAAAATAACTCTCGATGACATTTCCCAGCTTGATCAAACAATCGACACTTCTCTCGAAATAGAAAACTTAAAGGAAGACCTTTTTCAAGCGACTTTCCCATGCGGCCAAATACTCGATATCGGATGGTATCCAGAATTCAGCACATACGGTTCCTTTGTAATCTCTCTAATCCGCAATCAAGACTGGCAAAATCCTACTCATTGTGAAAAAGCCAAAAACTGGGAAGAGTTCAAAATCGCGCTAGAGAACATATTGAAAAATCTGGAAAGCTAGTATCGATAAACGCTTCGGACATATGGAGTAAACCAACTGACCAAAAACTACATCACCGCTATCCGCCCTCAATCATCCCCTCCAACACCTCATACTTAACCACCACCCGATTCCCATACAACCGCTCCCTCTCCACCA
>NZ_BQID01000022.1 GCF_021602345.1 Pseudomonas pharyngis | reverse complement strand
TCGACTTGGTCGACAACCGACAATTTAAAAGTCAGCGTGTAATCGCGTTGACTGCGTTTTGCGCCCGAATCCATTGCACCCTCCTGATAAGAAGCCAGAAGGTGTAAACCTTATTCAGGACGAGACAGCGACAACAAAAAAGCCCCGCCAGATCACTCTGCTCGGGGCTTTTTCCATAGATGGTGTCCCAGGGCAGGTTCGAACTGCCAACCTTCCCCTTAGGAGGGTCATTAGAGCCGCCAGCCCGCTTGGCCAACCCCTTTATTTATTGGGCTTTTCGTCCGGTTGTGTCCGTGAAAACGACGCCGTATAGTTCTTTTTGCACCCACCATGCACCCATGGGAACAAATTGAAAGAGAAGCTCACCGCCAAGCTGCTGGCGTCCCTGCAGATAACCGGCCAGGAATATGAGGTCTACGATACCACCGTCGGCGGTCTGTTCGTGCGCGTCACTGCCGCCGGCGCCAAGTCCTATGTAGTGACCTGGGCCAGGGGCCGAAAAAAGACATTGGGTCGCATTGGCATACTGACGTTGGAGCAAGCGCGAGCGGAGGCTACTCAATATCTCGCAGAGGCAAGAGCTCTGGGGGAACCGCTAGCCGTTACCCAAGGACGTAAAGGAGCTACCCTCCCCTCCTTACGCGAGTTCATCGATGACATATACATGCCTTGGTTCAAGACGCATCACAAAGGGCATGAGAAAACCTTGCACACGCTCGACCACAATTTCGAAGCAATCATGCCCCAGCGTCTCAATGCGATCACTGGCCGCGACCTGGACCAGATCCGTACGGGATGGATGCAGTCAGGCAATAAGCCGTCGACGGTCAACAGGAAAATGGGCTCGATCAGCGGCGTATTCAGTAGAGCCGTTGAATGGGAGTACATCGATGCCCACCCGATGGACAGACTCAAAGCCTTAAAGGTCGACTCGATGGGACTGGTCCGCTACTTAGATGCTGAAGAGACCAAACGGCTTCGGGAAGCACTAGATGCGCGTCAAGACGAAGCTCGCGCAGAACGTGAGAGTGCGAACAAGTGGCGAGCGGATCGCGGTAAGGAACTGATGCCGAGCTTGCTGCAGGTCCCATTCACCGACCACCTAAAGCCTATGGTCTTGGTATCACTGAATACGGGCATGAGGCGCGGAGAGCTGTTCGATCTGAAATGGTCCGCGGTGAACTTCCAAACGAAGACGATCACCGCCGCCGGCGCCACCACAAAAACAAGCGACACACGACACATCCCAATGAACAAGGAAACGGTGCACGTGTTGGAGGACTGGAAGAAGGTGGTCGGTAAATCTCGATACGTCTTCCCGAGTCAGGAAGGCGGCCGCCTTGAGGACGTTAAGAGCGCGTGGCTCAAGCTGCTAGAGCGAGCCAATATCGATGGGTTCCGCTGGCACGATATGCGTCACGATTTCGCGTCGCGGCTGGTGATGGTCGGCGTGCCGCTCAACACGGTACGAGATCTCCTGGGGCACGCAGATATAAAGATGACGCTTCGGTATGCTCATTTAGCACCTGGCACTAAAGCTGCTGCTGTTGAGCTTATTTAGCCTCGTAGGGAACAACAACCGGGGAGCTTTTGTGCTCCTCCACATGCGCCAATAGCTGCTCCCAATGCTCCCTCAGAACGTCCGTATCAATTTCATTCTTCTTATCCATTGCATGCGGGTATTCATCCCAGAAAAGCTTAGAGGCATAAATCGTTTCGCAAAGACGATTCTCTTCATAACTCAACAACTGCGGGCACACCCAATAGAGCATCATGAATCTGAAGGAGTCGTCTGTGCTGTAGACCTCGTTGCAAATCTTGTAAAGCGATACGTGCTGCGTCTTATCCTCTTCTAGCTCCTCATCCCAAAGGTCCGCCTTTACACGATAGTTGGTTGCGTACAGCTCAATTGCTGACTCAATTACGCCCGTAATTGATTGCCGTTTTTGCCGGGCGATCAGATCTATAAGAAATCGAACCTTAGGATCGAGCCTGAGCGTCAGAGCCTCGGTCTTACGTGCACCTTGGTTTGGTTTTTTCTTCACCACGTTGAGGCTCCTGCTGGCATAGCTAAATTTGAATACATGGTATCGATTGACGTGCGAGCAGTCTATCTGTCCAGTTTTGTACGCCATGTATTGCAGTTGACGTGCAGCACCTCTGCAGAATACGATTCTCATGCAGCCTGAAAAGCAGGCTTAAGGAGAATTTATGAATCAAGCTCAACATACCCCCGCCCTCGCCCTTGGCATTGACGAAGCTGCCCGGGCGATAGGCGTAGCCCGCTCCATGCTTTACGAGATCGTAGGCCGTGGGGAAATCGAAAGTTTCAAACTCGGTCGCCGCCGACTCATCCTGGTTAAGAACCTGGACGCATACATAAACCGCGTCGCGATGAAGGGCGCGCGCTAATGTGGAAAATAGATATGGGGGCAACATCGCGCAGGGATGCGCAGAGGATTGCCAAGGCGGTGCTCGAACACCGCCTTGGCGAGAACACACTGGATAGCACCAACGTGAAGAGCAAACTATGACACGCCATTCTTCAACCGAGCAAGACCATAAAATGATGGAGGCGCTGCGAAACGGCCCCGTCTCGACCATTGAAGCCGCAAAAGACCTGGATATCGTCCAGCCACCAAACACGATTCGCCGCCTCAGGAAAAAGGGGCATGAAATCCGTACCTACTGGACACATCAATCCACAGAGCCAGGCCGCCCCCCGCATCGCGTGGCCAAATACATCTTGATGCGCGAAGCGTCGTAAATCAGATATGCAGCGCTCCCCCCCGATCTGTTGGGGTGAGCGCTAGCAACTACCTGTGAGCCGCTGAATGGCCAGAAAGAAATCCTACAAGGTCGACTTTGGGGGCGGTCGAGTATTGGCCCTACCTTATCGACTGCTGATTAGCGACGCCTTCGACAATCTGTCGCCTAAGGCGGTATCAGTGCTGATCAAGCTGGCCAGGAACTACAACGGCCGCAACAACGGCGATCTTTCCTGCACAGCCACGATGATGGCCAAAGGAAGGCCTATGGACGCCAAAACTCTTGCCTCTGCCCTTTCCGAATTGATCGATGCTGGCTTGATTGTCCGAACTCGGGAGAGCCGAAAGGGGGGACGCGAACAAGGAATGGCACGCTGCGCGCTTTACGCACTCACTTGGGCGGCGATCGATGATTGCCCGGGAAAAGAGCTCGAATTATCTCCTGGCCCCCCGCGCTTCAAGTTCATCTGATTTTCGAGTTTTTCGGTGGGAATTTTTCCGCCTAGTACTGGGAAATTTTCCCAGTCACCAAGCCCTCGTTGTCCGGTTGCGTCCCGTTGTTTTTCTAAAATGGTGCAGTACTGGGATTTTTTCCCAGTACCTTTCAATAAAACCGGGGCCTCCAGAGAGGTATGCAGAAGGAAAAAATCCCACCCTTTATAAATTACCACCACCAGGGTTTATAAAATGGGACCTAAGACGTATCAGCAGGCGCGATGCACCCATGGTTATTCAGGTAAATGCAAAGGTGCTGGAGGCTTCACCTTTCTTGTTCTCGACTTCCTTCCTTGGACACTGATCGGTATGTGTCGCCCGTGTGCGGAAGAAGTGAGGAAGGATTTGATCTACCAAGTTGAAAAGGGCAAAGGCACATAGTCGTCGCCTGCCCTTAAACGAAAAAGGCACCACCCTGTAACGGGGTAGTGCCTTGGATACCACGAAGCTTTCGTAGTTTGTCAGTCGATGTCTGTAGGAGCGAACTGCTCAGCACCAGCCCGCAGTGAGCGCAGACCAATAACCGCCGCCCGGGCCACTCTGTCGATGAAGCCCGTTTCCAGACTTGTGCAGCGCCCTCCCATTCCCACGATCGCGAATTGGATCGCATGGAACGCCTCAGTCTCGTCGTGGGTGGCCAGCTCGGCAATCTCGACATCGAAGCAGGCGATGCCCTTTTCCCAGTCTCCAGGCACGCCGTAGTTGTACCGCGGCCAATTAATGAGCCGGCCGGCGTCATCGCGCTGGGTGAAGCTCAGATCGTCCCGCGATCGAATCACGGAGCTCATTGGGCCACCTCCACCGCGTCGAGCGTCTTCTGCATCTGATCGACTTCGCTGTCGACGTAGTTCGCCCAGTCGTAGCCTAGAAAGCTGCCGAGGCTGGCCAGCTCTTCGATGTCGTGCGACTTGCCGTGCTTCAAGTCCTTCGTGATGGCGTTGAACAGCACTCGCATATTACTGATGCGTTCGTGCGTGGCGCGCAGCAGTTCAAGGGCTTCGTCGGCAATACGGGCGGCTGGCTGGTTCATTGCGCACCCCCTACGCAGATTCCGCGGAATGGCGCGGCGCTTGGCAAAACCTTCACGCTGATGTCACCGAGGATCTTCAATGGCGCCAACTGGGCCAGCTTGATGTTGGCCGGCAGCACCATGGTGGTGATGATCTGGCCGTGCGCGTCCAAAATTTGGATGGTATTCTGTTTAAATTGCATGACGTTCACCTTCAAGTTGCG
Organism: Pseudomonas pharyngis; assembly: GCF_021602345.1. Lineage (GTDB taxonomy): Bacteria > Pseudomonadota > Gammaproteobacteria > Pseudomonadales > Pseudomonadaceae > Aquipseudomonas > Aquipseudomonas pharyngis. Next base: position 54,577 of record NZ_BQID01000022.1, on the reverse strand, counting down.
TCGTGTGATAGGCCCTCCCGGTGCTCGAACACCGGGTTGGCCACCTTCTAAATCGGCTAAATCCTCAGCCGGTTACTGCTTGCCCTTTTCGCTGATCCAGCCCGCCGCCCAGCTCAGCGGGTCTTTTGATCCCATGGGTTCCAACGGCTTCCCTGCCCTTGCCGCCCTGATTCCCTCCTTTGCCGTCTCTTCGTGAATCCACACTGTGGTGCGTTTGTAACCTGCTGCTTTCTGGCGCTCCGCAAATTCTCTCTGGCGATCCGCCCCAGTGCGCTTTCCCTTGTCCTGATCTTCCATACCCGCCCCCTGTTAGTGCTGACGCGAAAGTATATTGTCAGGATGTTAGTGCTGACGCAAGAGAAAGGATGAAAAATAATTGCAGACCTAGAGAAGACCAGGGCTAACCGACTGGGTTTCGGGTGGGTATGGGGGTTGCGATACGCGAGGGGCGGATCACACATCTTGAAAGCAAATGGCCAGTCCCCATGTACATTAAACAGGGATGGTCCCTGCTTACGAGGAAGAAAAGATGGCTAAACAAGGATTTGAGGTCGGTGATATCGTCAAGCTGAAGTCCGGTGGGCCTGACATGACGGTGCATAGCTATGAAAAGCAGTATGACCGGTACTGGTGTCAGTGGTTTGCGGGCAAGAAGCTTGAGAAAGGCCAATTCAACGAGGCATCGTTGGAGCGTAAAGCATCAGGAGGCAACTGATGGACGCTGGCGCAGTGGCGCAGTGGATGCTGTCGCAGGTTGAGCGTGAAGACTGCATCTACCAAGATGACGTGGTTGATCACATCATCAGAGCAGGCCACGAGGAGCTGCTGATTGAAAACGCTGACGGTAACCTGGTGCTTGGCAAGGAAGTGCTGGCAGCCTTCCGCAAGCTGACTCCAGACACTGTTGTCTGGGTAAAGCCAGATCGCTACTGGCGCTTCAGGGTCGCGGAGGATGAGCCGGGGCGCGATGCTAGAGGTTAATGCGACACGATAGGCCGCCGGCTATCGGCGGTCTGCTTCCACTGGTGGCGCATCAAGCCAAACGAATGAAAATTGGAAGGAGAAAAATTGTGTGGGCGCCTTTTGCTATGCCTTGCTCAACGGAAGCGAGCGCCTCGGCGCAAATATCTACTGAGCGGTCAAAGCTTTTTTCAAAATACCTTCTCTGTCAGTAGGTTACTGAAATAATCCTACCTGTACCCCACCGGAATTCACCTCTCATTTACGCAAAATGAAAAGGTTTGGTGACAGAGCATGAGGTGTAGGAGCCATTGACATGGATTTGGTACCGTGAGGTAATCCTCAGATAGAATGGTTCTGAAATTCCGGAATACATTTGTGTGTTTCATCGACGGTCAGGATGACCGGTGCCAGGAGGGGCAATGCCCGTAAAAGCAACGAATAGCGCCGATTTAACATCTCAGTTGAATATCCTTGCAAAAAAAAGGAATCCATCTGAGTTTGAAATGCGCTTATTTCGCAAGGAAGTCGAGGCACTAAAAGGCGTAAATGCAGATGAGTATTACATGCTCTTGGGTATGTTGGACGCCGTTCGGGGAGATCTACAATCTTCAGTAGAAAATCATGAAAGGGCTCTAAAGCTTTCCAAGGACCCAGTTGATTTGATGAACTATGGCCTCTCAATGCGACGGCTCGGTCAATTCCTCAAATCACAAGAGCTCATGCTTTTAGCATTCGAGCAAGCGCCAAACTCTCCAGAAACATTCAACGAAGTATGCTTATCTTTAATATTTTCTGGCGACTTCTCTATTATTGACGAAGCTCAAAACAGATTCAAACGTGCAAATCCCTCTTTTGACCTGTACGACATCGATACATACGCGAACATATTGCACATACGCGAATGCCTAGCAAAGAGTAGTATAAAAGAGTCTGAATACACCAAAATTCTTTCAACGCTAAGCAATGTACTTCTGAAGTACAATCTCAGCATAGAAGACCTAGATGTTGACCTTTCATCATTTGACGGTGTGAAGCACGTTTCTGTTTTCATTCGTGTTTACTTAGACTCACCAGAAAAATTATTTGAGATTAACGAACGCTTAGCGGACGAAGTTATCAGCATGGAAGACCTTGAGTGCTGGAACAGATTGATTTTGAATGTAATTAATTATGACTCGCAGGATGCGGTCGCCTAGGGAGTTAAGCTGTGGCCACAGACTACACGGATTTTATTAAGCAAGCCTGCGACATTCTCTCGCTTCCGCATCCTACAGAAATCAGTTATCGGTGCGCGATATCGAGATCTTATTATGGCGTCTACCATTCCGCTTTAAATTTTGCTGATTCTATTAGTACACCACCTATTAGCGCCACTGGCGGCCCAACTCACAGAAAATTATCACTTTACTTTGAAGACAGCTTTCATAGTGACAAATCGTTACGATTGAGGTTCCGTAAACTTGGATACTGCCTAAAACAACTCCACGACCTACGTTGTAGAGCAGACTACAATCTGAATGAAGGCATTACGGCGGCAGATGCAACCTCACACATTGAGCGCTGCAAGCTCCGCATCCAAGAAGTTGATAATCTCAATCGGGACATCGCGGCCTAACTCCTTTCTCAGCTAGACTCTAAAACACCAAGCTGCGCAGCAGATGGTGTTTTTTAGAGCAATTACACGCGACAACATCCTGCCCTCCTCGCGATATTCCCTTCAGCTATCTGCCAGAAATTTACAACCTAGCGTATCAGAGTGCGCCTATTCCCCTATCGATGTATAGGAAGGATGAAATTATCAACATGCCGATCGCGCTTGGCCCTGCCGTAGAGGAGCTTTTCAATTGGGTGGAACAACGCGGCTCGGCCGACGTAGCTGAGAATGCGCGCGGGGCAATTTCCTCACTGGACGAGAACCTAGACTTCATCAGGAGCGAAATGTCAGAGCTTACTGTTTCTGGCTGATCGTCGAACCGAAAAGGAATCATTGCAGCGGAGGCTTTAGACAATCGTAAGAAAAGCCTGCAAGATGATGCCATTTCAATGGCCACCCACTTGCCTGGGTGTCAAGCGCCTGGAGGGCACATGAAGGGACTCTTTCCTCAATACGATCACTCGAGCAAAGTCGACCATGCTGAGGCATGGAAAACCGCGACCTTCGTTTTCGATACGAATGTTCTACTCAATCTTTATCGCTACCAAGAAAGTACTAGGGAAGAGTTATTAAACGTAATATCAAAATTAGAAAATCGAATTTGGATCCCTCACCACGTCGCACTCGAATTCCAAAGAAACAGACTATCCGTAATTGCAGGACAAGGTAAGCGCTTTTCCGAAATACGAAGAGTAATAGAAACATCAAAACTAAATCTTTCAAGAGACATTGAAAAGCTCAGATTAAAGAAAAGGCATGCCCTTATAAACCCTGAGCCGTTGGTGAGCGGTTTCGAAAAGCTCGCAGATGATTTCCTTCGCGAACTTGAAACATTGCAAGAGGCCCAGCAAACCCTTACAGCACCAGACCCTTTAAAAGAGCGCATTGAAGATCTTTTTGAGGGAAAGGTTGGCCCCGCCTTTTCTGATCAAGAAGAGGTAAATAGCGCCAGTAAGATAGCGGAGGAAAGGTACAAAAACAAAACACCTCCGGGGTACAAGGACGAAGCAAAGGAAAAAGAAGAAATTGACGAATTTATTTACAACGGGATTACATACAAGAAGAAATTCGGCGACTATTTTGTATGGAACCAACTATTAACCCACACTGCAAACAGCGAATTAAAAAACATAATATTTATTACCGATGACAGTAAAGAGGATTGGTGGCTGCAGATCGACATGGAAGGCCCTAAGACAATTGGCCCTAGAGTAGAATTGGTCGACGAAGCATTCAGAGTAGGCAAGTTAAATACTTTTCTAATGTACAAACCTGAAGGTTTTTTAAAACAATCGCAGGTTTATCTAAAAACCAACATATCTGAACAAACACTAAACGAAGTTAGGGAGATATCATCTGCCAACAAAAATTCGTTTAGCCTTCTTGATCCGGCGCACCCAAGATCCAGCCTCTATAACGAAGTCGCAAAATGGATTCTTGATACTCACCCAATGCTGGAGGAATCGTTCCAAGGCTATATAGATTTCATAGCTAATAACGGTAGCGAAAACCATGCATACGATGTAAGATTCCTTGAAAAATTACACTCAACTGTCATATCAAAAATCTGCCAACATGCAATTAACACCAGTGAATCTTCAAACTTCACAACAACCACAATCTTCCTAATTCCGAGCCAAGACATAGCAACTAGCGATATAATAAAATCCTTTCAAAAATTTGAAATATCAAGAGTGCCGGAGCACGTTTATCTAGCTATAGGATATTTTGATGAGAGCGCCAACCCAAAGTTAAAGTTATCAACTTTATCTCGACTGAAAGACCTAGTAAGTTATCAATTTTAATAAGACAACATAACCTGACAGCAGGCTGGAGCAGGACCATTTAATTGTGATTCTGGCTCACCTTTGAGCCTTCCGGACCAAAGTGAGACTCCCCCACTTTGCCTTGGCGACGAGCCGCCGAGGATTTCTCTGGTTTTCGAAATTCCCACCGTTCAGGGGTATTTCCCCATTGGGGGATCACGCCTATTGAGGGAAGGTTTCCACCGACGGAGTAAACCTTTCCCTCGCGAGCTCAGAGGCCTGTTATCAGTACGCGACACGTTTTCATAATTCGCAAAACGTGTCGCGACACCTGCCCTCCCGAAATGGAATGCCAGGTTCGGCCCCCAGTGGGGGTTGGGTCGCTCAACTTCCCCCAGTGGGGGGTGTTCCTCAAATTGAGGAAGTCCCGCAACTCTCCGGTAATTTCCCAACCTGCACCGCAGGACGAATGACTGGGCTGAAATCTCAGCCGTGTATCACTTTGCCTACCTACGACTTATTGCAACAAAAATCCCCCCTTCTTATCAGGCAAAACCAACTATTTCAGTCCCGTTTAATCCGGTTGCGTGTAGCACCTTAGGTGCACTCAAAAAACACTGGATATAAGACCAGATCATGCCTAATGTGGGTTTGAAGCCAATTCAAATCCACTTGAGGCCATCCCATGAACACAGCCAAGACCGCTCGAGGTCGACAACATAAACCGACTCGCTCAGAGGTGGCCGCGGCGTGGGGCCGCCTGCGCGACGCTGCCAGCGAAGGAAGCATCCAAGCATCCGCCCTCCTCATCGCACTTGCGGAAAACAAACCGGTCATTGCCATGGAATCGCCCGCCGCATGACTGAACGCGACAGAAGCGGGAAATGGAAGCCCGGGCAGTCAGGCAACCCAGGTGGACGCTCCGGGCAAACACAGGAGATTCGCGCTCGACTTGCCGAGGGTGCTGACGCAGTTACCAAGAAGGTGCTCGCTGCTGCCAAGAAGGGCGATATGCAGGCCTGCCGATTGATCCTCGAGCGCCTTGTCCCGCCAATCAAACCGACCTCTGAGCCGGTGCAATTCGAACTCGACGACACGGACCTGCCGAGCGCAGCCAAATCAATCATGCGTGCTGTTGCCGGCGGACAACTCGCGCCCGACCAGGGCAAGTCGCTCATCGAAGGCTTGGGCGCCGTCGCCCGGGTGATCGAGGTCGCTGAGCTTCAAAAAGCCGTCGAAGAACTCCGCACGCAAATGGAGGGGATGCAGCAATGAGCATCAAGTCATTGAAAGCAGAACTGCAAAGGATCGCCCAGAAGATCGGCGCCGCAGATGAAACTGTACTGCTGATTGTGCTCGCGGTGATCCGAGCAAATACCAGAGAGACCCAAGCGGAAGAAGACTTTCCGAAAACCGCTGGGCACCAGGTCGACTATCGAATTCAGGGACAAAACGTATCGCTTTTCTTCCCCTTCGCAGAAATGGATAGCGACCAGGGTGAGCAAATGGCGAAGGCCATCATTCTCCACACCCGGCAGACAGAACGGGCCGGCCGGACACCCCAAGTCGGCGTACTCAATATGCGCGCTGCGCCCGAGGAAGGGGCGTGGATCGTTACGTGGCCTCCTGAAGGGATCACGGTTGAGCAGCACGCCGCAGAGCAATACCAGCGGATCGTGGAGGCACGCAATGAACATCCGTAACCAAATCGCCCGCCTGAAGCAGACCGCCGGCGACTCGCAATTTAGCAGCGACGTTCGGCAGATCAGTCAGCTGATGGACGAGTTGAGCGCCGAAGCCGTCGGCGGTGCCGCCACCGGGGAAGCCTCTCTTCTCGAAATTTTCAACGTCTCTTCGTCCTCCGACCGCCCTACCCCTATCCCAAACAATCCAAAGGTAACGCAATGAAAATCGGCAAACGTTCAGTTCTCAAGGTCGGCTTGGCCAACCTCCACTACTCCGAATACGAGCACTCCCGCATTGAGTCTCACACCTTCTCTATCCAGCGTCCGGACGGGACCAAAGGCGTATGGCAAGCCGGTGGTTTGATGAAGTCCGCTCGCCAGCTTCAGACACTGGCGCTGGAGACCTTCAAAGACTTCGGCGAAGAAATCGTCTCAATCCGGGAAAACAAAGATTTCAACTCGTCCGCGATCGAGCGCTTGAGCAAAGAGAAAATCGCAGGCGTGACAGACGCCCTACTTCCTGCAATGCAGTCGGTCGCGAAGGATATGCTCACCCTGGCCGAAACCGTCACCCAAGGCTTCTCTCCTGTCACTCCGCGCGCGAGTAGCGATATCGCAGGCTTTCTCGCAGACCAAGAACTGAGAGCCCTTGTGCGAGGCCTCAGTCCGGAAGAACGCCGCAACCTCATGTCAGAAGCGCGCCAGGGTGGCCACCCCGATATCGTCGAAGCAGTGCTAAGAGCAAATCCGATGCTCTCTGGCCTCAACTCTGAAGCAGCAGCGAGCCTTTCCCGGGCGGGCATCGCCGCCTCTCGCGCAGATGACATTGACGCGCTCCGTCAAATGCTGGCCGTCTACGACGATGTGCTCGCCACCACTTCGCAGGTCGGCGTGTCACTTAGCGGCATGATTGCCAACTCCGCAGGCTATGCCGGCCGATTCGAAAAATGGCGATCCGGTTGTGAGGGCTCCGAAGCTTTGCGCGCCTGGCTGGACAAGATCCCGGCCCGAGGAAAACCAAAAGCAGCAGCAGAAGAATCCGAAGCCGCGTAAGCCGTCCGGCGTGCGGTCGTCACAGTGCGGCCGCCAACTAGGAGCAACGACCTTGACCACCTACCAACAGCGCTTCGCCGAGGCGTGCAAGACAACTTGCTTTGCGTCCTACCCACTCAAACAAGGTCCTGACTCCGGCTACGTGGTGTGGGATGTCCAGCACGTCCGCGACGGCCAGAAGGTGACGATTGACGGGCCATTCTTCACCGAAGATGAAGCCAGGGTGTCGGCCGATCTTCTGCGCGGCACCTTCCGCGGTGCCAGGGCCTACCAGGGGATCTATGACCGGATCTGGAACTACGACCCGCGTCACGAACAGGTGACTGTCGACCAGGCGCAAATGTCGCGCTCGCTACTCGCCATCCGATTGGGTGTTTCGGTACCCCACAACAGCGCCCGGGGCGCCAAGGAGTAAATCATGGCTATGGCCACCAACCACGGCACCAAAACCCGAATCCTGCTGAGCGGATCGGCCGGCAAGCTGTTCGGGCGTGAACACATTTACGAACTCTCCACCGGCGACACGCGGGAAGCTGTGAAAGCGATCGACGTCAATCACCCTGGGTTCGCGAAGTATCTCGCTGATGCAAAACGGAAAGGTCTCGAATTCGCAGTGTTCCGGAACCGCAAGAACATCGGCGAGCGCGAGCTGAAGATGGGTGGCGCCCAGGAAATCCGAATCGTCCCGGTAATCGCTGGGAGCAAGCGGGCAGGTCTGTTTCAAACTGTACTTGGCGTGGTTCTGATAGCCATGAGTTCAGTAACGAACGGCGCGACCTTAGCACCAGGGATTGCACTTGCCGCCGGCGGAGTCATCCAGATGCTGAGCCCTCAAGCTACTGGCCTGAAGCAAAGTAGCTCCCCTGAGAACGCTCCGTCCTATGCATTCGGCAGCGCAAAGAACACTACGGCGAGCGGCAACCCGGTGCCGATCTGCATCGGCGAACGCCGGTGGGGTGGGATGATTATCTCGGCCTCGATCTATGCTGAAGACAAAACATAGGAGTTCAGCATTTGACTTCTCTCAAATGAAACCTACCGTCAACCTACGGAATACGGACGAACGGCAACAAACACTGTACATAAAACCAGTGACAAGGATCTATCATTACGACTTAGCGCATTTTCAAATGCACGGAAATCCCACAGCTCAAGGATCGCTGAATGCTAGGTTTTTTGATGAAATTTGCACTTGTCGCGACCACCATTGCGCCGATTGGATTGACGCTGGCTTTCTTAGTTTACAAAGTACAACAAGATTGCCTGAAAGCACTACTAATCGCCGCAGTCTCGCTGGTTCTTTGCGGTATATGTTTAGAGATCATAGTTGCTAGCTCAAAACGGCTTAATCGAACCACAATAACAGTGAGTTCTACCAAGCCAGCAGACAAAGAAATCTCAGGATATTTCGTCGCATACATGCTCCCGATTCTTGGCGGTGGATCTTACTTCGTAGACGCCGCCACATTTTCTTTTTTTGCAGCGACATTTTTTGTTTTCATCTGGGTTTCAAAAGCCTCCTATGCAAACCCCATACTCGCGCTATGCGGTTACAAATTTTTTGAAATTCAATTGAGCAACGGCGCCAATCTCTTATTGATCACGAGATCAAAAATACACGTCCCCTCCGAAGTAACTCACGTGCGATATGTAACCTCTCATACAGTTCTTGATGCGAGCAAGGAGCAATGAAATGGATTTATTCGTACTACTTCAAACCACGCCACGAATTTTGCGCGTTATAACAACCGCGCCTTTGCAAGACGATTTAGAAATCGAGGTTCGCCGCCAAATCAACTTCTTCACGACAGACAAGGAAGAAATTGATTTTGACGCACGTTACAGACCACTCGATGACGAGTTACTCATCATTCGAAACTTCGATGACATTGACGGGGTCTTGTCTGCCGTACGCAGCCCCCAAGATATAGGCATTTGGGAGCCAACAGAGGAAGGGCTGTCAACGGTAAAGGCGCTTTTCGCGGGCGTGACCATAGATGGAAAAACGACTGTTATGTTACAGGCGTTCGATAAACGACAAGCTATTACCGCAGGTAGATTTTCTTTATTTTACGATCAGAATACATTTCGTCGTTTGACCGGCGTGGGCATGACACTAGACAACAAACCTACAGCTGTTCTAAGTCAGAATAGCGCTGCCACCGACCCAGCCGAGTTGCGTTTTGTTAGCCTCCACAACGTACGAAGGCTTTTTGACATGGATGCTTACTACCACGAAAGCACCCAGGAAGAGGTTAATAATTTCTTTAACGCGGAAAAATTTCACGGATTCAATGAGGAATGGCTTAATGCCAATCTAGACAATTGGATTCGCAAAAAAGTAACCTTTATAAATCAAGAGGGAATTCTTGAGCGCTGCACCCCTAGCGACATTAGAACCGCTGCAGCGGGCTTCGGAATAACTGTAGATATAGAAGAGTTTGGGGAACAGCACAAACTTACATTTCCTGAAGACAAGCGTAGGCTAAAGGAACTCCTCCGTTTCTTAGACGAAGATATCTACCAATCTCCAATTTCTGGAAATAGATTCAAAACAAATTCAAAAACAAAAATTCAGGTTGGAGTTTAAGGTTTGAGCTGTGAAGGGGCGGTTGTCACCGCCTTTTCCGCTGGTCCGTCCTTTTGAGTATGCCTGAGCTGATACGCGCAGATTCGGGTTTATTTGTCCTTCCCGCTTGATAAGTGACACTCATAGTGCAACAGTATTAGTAGAACACCTTAACTGATACGGACAGCACATCATGTTCATCCGAGCGTACCTCCGAGCATCAACTGAAGAGCAGGACGCAGGCCGCGCCCGGGCATCGCTCGAGCAATTCGCCACCGACCACAATAAGGTGATCGCGAGCGTGTACCTGGAGAACGCCAGCGGCGCGTCGGCAGATCGGCCTGAGTTGCTGCGCCTGCTCAAAGATGCTCGGAAGGGTGACGTCCTGCTTGTGGAGTCGATAGACCGCCTCTCACGCCTTCCTGTGGAGGATTGGCAAAAGCTCAAGGCAGCGATCGACTCTAAGGGCTTGCGCATTGTCGCGCTCGACCTGCCAACCAGCCATCAAGGAATGCAAGACACCAAGGGCGACGAGTTCACCGGCCGGATGCTCGGCGCGATCAATTCGATGCTTGTGGAGATGATGGCGGCGATCGCGCGCAAGGATTACGAGCAGCGTCGAGAACGCCAGGCGCAGGGCATAGAGAAAGCGAAAGCTGCCGGGAAGTATCAGGGCCGCCCAGTAGACGAAGAGTTGCACAAACGAGTCAAGGAGCTGCTGGGCGCCGGCCTGGGCGTTCGCGCAACGGCTCGGCACGCCAGTTGCTCGACTACTACCGTACTGCGAATCAGAGACGCCGGGCGTTGATGTTTACAGATGCTGTTCAGCAGTTGCTAAAAACACCAGGCAAGCTCCTGTCATGTGAAGCATATAAGCCACGAGATAATCCGGAACAACGGTTGGTTCAGCTCCTTGCCCGTGCCCTGCGAGATTATTCCGCCCAGTTGGCACCGCTGCCTCAAGCAAGCTTTTGAGCGATGTAAATTGAGTCTGCCAAAAAGCCGGGATCAATCCGTTATCCATGCAGACCTTGATCAACGAACTGGCCGTTTCCTTACCAGTGACAGTCCACTTGCGCTTTGCACAAATCGCCTTCATCAAGCTTTCGAAAGACTTCAAGCATTCATTCAGAGCTTCCTTAGAATTCCCGTGCCGGTAATGCTCGTGCGCTTTCAAGAATTCCTCTTGAGGTCCAGCGTAAGATTTGCTTTCCAAAAGACGAAACGCTGGTTTAATCACCTCGGCGTGTAACAGCTGCGAGTCAACTCGTAAAATCTCACCATTCACGAACTGATAACCAACTGCATGCTCCTTGAACCGCTGATTCAGCTCGGAGATAGCCTGATCTGCGATCTCATTCGCCCGATGTCGCCCCATGTAAGAGTAGTCACGGCTCGCTGTATCAACTGCGCGGAAGCACAGCTCGACGATATCTAACGCCTGCTCAAGATCGTCGGTCTGTAACAGCAAATCCGCGACTTCTTCGAAGAATTTCCGTTGCCTGCCTGCTTTTGCCGTGGGCAGAGAAAACATCCCGTATTCCCTGCAAAGGGTGTCGGAAATAAACTTCCAGCAATCTACCTGAGCCCACTCACCAGGCCGGCCCAGAGCGTCGCACATCACGTGCACGATTTGGACGCGGAGAGGTTCTGGCAGTTGATCATATTGATAAACGTCCGAGGTCTCACCTCGAAGTTTCTTTTGACGCTTTGAGAAAATATCGAACAACGCCATGAGGTGGCTCCTCCATGATGAACGAGCCGGCAAAGTGTCACCGGCATTCTCACTTGCACCCATGCTGCACCCATGGCACAGAAAGGAAAAACAACGAAACTGCTGGAAACCTTGAAGAAGATGGTGTCCCAGGGCAGGTTCGAACTGCCAACCTTCCCCTTAGGAGGGGGATGCTCTATCCAATTGAGCTACTGGGACACAAATCTGTCGGTGCGACAGACGGCGTGCATGTTAACGGCCGGGCCCTGTTTTGTCATGTCGTCCGCAGGGCTTTTTAAGTGTAGGCAGGCGCCTTGCAAGGGTGCCCGACGTTTTACCGTGCAATTTGCATCGCCGCAAAAAGCCACCATTGCAAAATGCAATGCTCCACCTCCGAAAAACCCTGTTAAATGCTTGTTTTTAAAGGACTTAACAGCGGTTAGACTATTGGCACGACGGCTGCTTTACCGGTTCTTATACAAGAACAATCGGAGACTCGTCTCATGAACAGCGCCCTCGTGTTCGCAAATGCAATCGCATTGGCCGTTCTGGTCGGCTTTCACTTCGCCCCCGCGGATAACGAAAAAGTGGCCGGACGCATGCCGCACTACCTGCAAGTGCAGAAGGCGCCGCAATGGGCGGTGTTGAGCGATAAGAGCTTTGCCCCGCAAGCAGTCAGCGAGTCTGAACAGGCGTTGCCGACGCATTCGACTGAACGTCTGGTTTTTTGAAATATCTTCAGGAGTACAGCATGTCCAAGTCAGCTGCAGGATTTCTGATCCTCGCCTTATTGAGTGGCCTCGGGCATTTTTCGCTGTTCGAGGAAACCGAAATATCCCTGCCCCTGATCGGTTGCGGCGTCTTTTCGGCGCTGTTCGTATTGGCACTGGTGGCCGGACGCAAGATCAAGTTTGATCCGGTATTGCGCTGAACCTGACCAGCTCCAGCAGATGATTGACGGCAACGGCCAGGTCGCCCGAGTTGTCGATCAGGTGTACAGGGCTGTCGGTTGAACGCCTGTCCTTGAACAGCGTGTTGCGGGACAGCCTCGCATCGATCTGTTCCAGCGTCTCCCGCCCACGCCGAAGCAGGCGCTCACGCAAGACGTCGTCTCGCACCGTCAGCAACACCGGCACCAGCGTCGGATAGCGTTCCAGCGCTTGCCTGAGGTTCGCCCGAGAACCGTTCACCAGGACGTGTTTACCGGCTTTCAACCATTGGTCCATTTCCACCGGTATCCCGTAGGCGAGACCATTGGCCTCCCACGCCAGCGAAAAATCGCCAGCGCGCTGAAGTCGTTCGAACTCCTGCGGCGTTACGCCGATCGCATCCTCACCCACGGATTCGGCCGAACGGGTGATGACCCGGCGCATGACTTCACAATTCAACGCCCGCAAAGGTTCGCGCGCAGCCTCAATCAGGCTGTCCTTGCCGGAGCCGGAAGGTCCCATGAGATAAATCAAATTGCCATCCATCCTGAAAACGCCCTCCGGCGGGCAGTTGCCCCTAGTAAATCGGCCATTTGCCACTATCCTGTACAAGGTAAGGAACAACGATTCAACCCGCATAGCATGCACGTTCTGAGGCCTTCGGACATCAGCCGACGTGCTTCAGGAGGCGGTCAGCGATACGGGCCGATGCATTCTTTTCAAACCAGTCCGCATTTCTGATAATTGGTGCTGGCATTACGCCTTTACCCGGATCAATATTTGTCACAGAATTGACGCCAATGATCTGGCAATTTTGAGGCATGATGCGCGCCTCTTAACAATTCAGGTTGAACCATTTGGCGCGGATGCTTGTCCTACCACACATCCTGCGGCCAATCCCGAGAACCGCTCCCCTGAACTAACCGGTTAAATATATGCGCCCATTGAAACAGGCAATTTATTCCAGCCGTACGGCTGACAAGTTCGTCGTACGTCTGCCAGACGGAATGCGTGAACGCATTGCCGAGGTGGCTCGCAATCATCACCGCAGCATGAACTCCGAGATCATTGCGCGCCTTGAGCAGAGTCTTATTCAGGAAGGTGCACTGGGCGAAGAACTGAGCATGCGCCTGGACAGCCCTGAGCTGTCGTTGCACGAACGCGAGCTGCTGCAACGCTTCCGCCAACTCTCCCATCGCCAGCAGAACGCGCTGGTGTCTCTGATCGCCCACGACGCCGAAATGGCCGCAGACGCATCCTGAGCCAAACCGAACATCTCAAGCCAGCATGAATGCTGGCTTTTTTTTGCCTGCAATTTGAGTTTTCCAAGGACGAAAAAAAGCCCGCAAATCGGCGGGCTGTTTTTTTATGCAGTCGGTCAGAGCAAAAAGATCGTCGCCAACCCCAGGAAGATGAAGAAGCCACCACTGTCGGTCATGGCCGTGATCATTACGCTGGCGCCCATCGCCGGATCGCGACCCATCTTCGCCAGGGTCATAGGGATCAACACCCCCATTAACGCTGCCAGCAGCAGGTTCAATGTCATGGCAGCCGTCATGACCACGCCCAGCGACCAGCTGCCATAGAGCAAGTAAGCGACCACACCGATCACCCCGCCCCAGACCAGGCCGTTGATCAACGCCACGGCGAGCTCCTTGCGCATCAGGCGCGAGGTATTGCCGGTGCTGACCTGATCGAGGGCCATGGCGCGAACGATCATGGTGATCGTCTGGTTGCCGGAGTTACCGCCGATGCCCGCCACGATCGGCATCAGCGCCGCCAGGGCCACCAGCTTCTCGATCGAACCTTCGAACAGGCCGATCACCCGCGAGGCGACGAACGCCGTGATCAGGTTGATCGCCAGCCACGCCCAACGGTTGCGCAGGGACTTCCAGACGGAGGCGAAGATGTCTTCCTCTTCACGCAGACCCGCCATGTTGAGGACTTCGCTTTCGCTCTCCTCACGAATCAGGTCGACCATTTCGTCGATGGTCAGACGGCCGATCAGCTTGCCGTTCTTGTCGACCACCGGGGCCGAGATCAAGTCGTAACGTTCGAACGCCTGAGCGGCGTCGTAGGCGTCTTCATCCGGGTGAAAACTCACCGGGTCACTGGCCATAACTTCGGAAACCTGCTTCTCCGGGTCATTGACCAGCAAACGCTTGATTGGCAGCACGCCCTTGAGCACGCCGTCGTAGTCGACCACGAACAGTTTGTCGGTATGGCCCGGCAGCTCTTTGAGGCGGCGCAGGTAACGCAGAACCACTTCAAGACTGACATCCTCACGGATGGTCACCATCTCGAAGTCCATCAGCGCACCGACCTGCTCCTCGTCGTAGGAGAGAGCAGAACGCACACGTTCGCGTTGCTGCTGGTCCAGAGTCTCCATCAGCTCATGGACGACGTCTCGCGGCAGCTCGGAGGCCAGGTCAGCAAGTTCGTCGGCATCCATGTCCTTGGCCGCAGCCAGGAGCTCGTGATCGTCCATGTCGGCGATCAGCGTTTCACGGACGGAATCGGATACTTCGAGAAGAATGTCGCCGTCGCGATCGGCCTTGACCAGTTGCCAGAGCGTCAGACGATCGTCCAGCGGCAGAGCTTCAAGAATGTAGGCGACGTCGGCGGAGTGCAGATCATCGAGCTTGCGTTGCAACTCGACGAGGTTTTGCCGGTGGACCAGGTTCTCGACCCGGTCATGATGCGGGCCTTCCTGGCGATGAGTCAGGTCTTCGACGACCCGTTGGCGCTGCAGCAGCTCGACGACCTGAGCCAGGCGATCCTGCAGGCTTTCCTGTGTTTTCTTTACTTCGATTTCGGACATAGGCGAACTCCACTCCCAGCAGCGGGGCACGCCGGAAGGATCAATCAGTCAATTCATGATTGGTGAAACGGGTTACTGAATAACTACTGGGTAAGTCCATGGAGGTTTTCCATAAGCCCCGGCGGGGCTGACGGGCGCAATGATACACCGCCTGACGGTTTTAAACGTTAAAAAATCGTGGCTGAAACAAGCGCTTGCGAGACAAAGCTGAGCGCTGTCCTGATCCTTCACAGTGCGACGACTCATCCTGAAAAGAAAACACACCTGCGGTGAAAAAACTGCCGGCTACGCTTGAGGAAGATCGTCATGGAGGACACCGAATGCCATCGAAAACATCCCGATTCATGCTGACCACCCTGCTCTGCCTGCCCGCCATCGGGAGCGCAACGACACTTCATCGTTGCGAAGCCTCTGATGGTAGCGTCACGTTCACAACGCTGAGCTGTGCGAACGACGAGCACCTTTCGTTGCAGGAAGTTCGCCCCTACTCGCCAGGCTCGACAGTCAACCTGATACCCGAAGCCCGGCACGAAGAAATATCCGGTATGAATATCAGAAAACGAGAAATGGCCGTCGTTGGGCGCACCCAGGACAAATGCGGAGATCTGATCGATGCACGACAGAAGCGCGAGGCGATCATCAATCAACGAATCATCGCCGGCATGAGCCAACAGGATGTTGAAAGCGCTTTGGGCAAACCCGACAAGGTGAGCATCCGCAATTCGGCAACGAGTTATCGTTACGACCTCAAGCGAGGGCGCAGTGCTCAAATCGATTTTGATGAGAAAGGATGCGTGACAGGAAAAGCCAAATCCAGGACAGCAAAAAGCCCGCGTTAAACGCGGGCTTTTCGGTATATGGTGCACTCGACAGGATTCGAACCTGTGACCGCTCGGTTCGTAGCCGAGTACTCTATCCAGCTGAGCTACGAGTGCAATTTGTGTTTTTAGACCAGACCACAACTGGCTGTAACCAAGTCATCCGCATCGCTGCAACTGACTCTTAAATGGTGCACTCGACAGGATTCGAACCTGTGACCGCTCGGTTCGTAGCCGAGTACTCTATCCAGCTGAGCTACGAGTGCATTTTGTGTTTTTAGACCAGATCACAACTGGTTGAAGCCGAGTCATTTACATCGCTGCAATTAACTCTTAAATGGTGCACTCGACAGGATTCGAACCTGTGACCGCTCGGTTCGTAGCCGAGTACTCTATCCAGCTGAGCTACGAGTGCATTTGTTGCGCCGCATTATAGCCCGTCTAATCTCTATTCCAACCACTTTTTCTAATAAATTCAAGAACTTACAGAAAAAGCCAGATTACAACGTACTAAGCAAATAATGGCGGAGAACGGGGGATTCGAACCCCCGACACCCTTTTGAGGTGTACTCCCTTAGCAGGGGAGCGCCTTCGGCCACTCGGCCAGCTCTCCGCAACACGGGGCGTATATTAACCACCTTCTTCCCCGTTTGCAAACATAAAAATCGATAAAAATTAATGGCTTGGTTCTTCGTCCTTCTCTTTCTTTATACGCAGATAGATTTCTTCACGGTGCACGGCCACCTCTTTCGGGGCGTTGACGCCGATACGCACTTGATTTCCTTTAACGCCGAGCACGGTCACGGTGATTTCGCCATCACCGATAATCAGGCTTTCTGCGCACCGACGAGTCAGAATCAGCATACCTTTCTCCTCACGCGAATCATTTCAGGGACAACAGTCTGCAAAAAAAAGGCACCCGACCTACAACCGGAGCGATCGTAGCCCTACATGCCTGAGTATTGACCAGCGCGAGCAAAAGAACAGTTCGGGGACTCGCGCCATTCAAAAAATAAAGGGCGCGGTCAGACCGCGCCCTTCAGACAACGCATCACTCGCCCTGACGGGCCGGAGCGTCGAGCTCGAAAGCCGTGTGCAGGGCGCGCACGGCCAGTTCCAGGTACTTCTCTTCGATCACCACGGAAACCTTGATTTCCGAGGTCGAGATCATCTGGATGTTGATGCTTTCCTTTGCCAGGGATTCAAACATGCGGCTGGCCACGCCTGCGTGGGAACGCATGCCGACGCCGACGATCGAGACCTTGGCAATCTTGGTGTCGCCAACCACTTCACGGGCACCGATCTCGCGAGCGGTGTTTTCCAGCACGGTTTGCGCGGACTGGTAGTCGTTGCGGTGCACGGTGAAGGTGAAGTCGGTAGTGTTATCGTGCGCGACGTTCTGCACGATCATGTCGACCTCGATGTTCGCGGCACTGATCGGGCCGAGAATCTTGAACGCCACGCCCGGGGTGTCTGGCACGCCACGGATGGTCAGCTTGGCTTCATCGCGATTGAAAGCGATGCCGGAAATGATCGGCTGTTCCATGGTTTCCTCTTCATCAATAGTAATGAGGGTGCCCGGACCCTCCTTGAAGCTGTGCAGTACGCGCAGCGGAACGTTGTACTTGCCGGCGAACTCCACCGCGCGGATCTGCAACACCTTGGAACCGAGGCTGGCCATTTCCAGCATCTCTTCGAAGGTGATCTTGTCCAGACGCTGAGCAACCGATACCACGCGCGGGTCAGTGGTATAGACACCATCGACGTCGGTGTAGATCTGGCACTCATCAGCCTTCAGCGCAGCGGCCAGCGCCACGCCGGTGGTGTCGGAACCGCCACGACCCAGGGTCGTGATGTTGCCGTGCTCGTCGACGCCCTGGAAACCGGCGACCACCACCACGCGACCTGCTTTCAGGTCACCGCGAATCTTCTGGTCATCGATCTGCAAGATACGCGCTTTATTGTGCGCACTGTCCGTCAGGATCCGCACCTGGTTGCCGGTGTACGACACCGCCGGCACACCGCGCTTGATCAGCGCCATGGCCAACAGGGCGATCGTCACCTGCTCACCTGTGGAAACGATCACATCCAGTTCGCGCGGAACCGGTTGATCTTCGCCACTGATTTGCTTGGCCAGATCGATCAGACGGTTGGTTTCGCCGCTCATTGCAGACAGCACAACCACCAGGTCATCGCCGGCATCGCGGAATTTCTTAACCTTGTCGGCGACCTGCTCGATTCTCTCGACAGTGCCGACCGAGGTGCCTCCAAATTTCTGTACGATCAAAGCCATTTCAAAGCCGCCTCTGCCCATGAAGGGCGCCCAATAATCACTCGAACAGCCGCCGGGCCCGCCACTAGACTGCGGGCCCGACGGGCCGTCTTATAAACCCTGCTCGACGAATGGAACGGTCAGCGCCAGTGCGCTATCCAGTGCGCCGGCGTCGACACCGCCGCCCTGCGCCATGTCCGGACGACCACCGCCCTTCCCGCCCACTGCCGCAGCAGCCTGTTTCATCAAATCACCGGCTTTGAGTTGGCCAGTCAGGTCCTTGGTCACGCCTGCGACCAGTACGACCTTTTCCTCATGGACACTGCCGAGCAGGATCACTGCGCGGCCGAGTTTGTTTTTCAGCTGATCGACCAGCGCCAGCAGCGCCTTGCCGTCCTGACCATCCAGACGCACGGCCAGCACTTTCACGCCCTTGACGTCCACAGCCGAGGCCGACAGATCATCGCCCGCAGCGGCGGCAGCCTTGGCCTGCAACTGCTCGAGCTGCTTTTCAAGCGCACGGTTGCGCTCCAGCACCGCCGACAGCTTGTCGATCAGGTTGTCGCGGCTGCCCTTGACCAGGCTGGCCGCTTCCTTGAGTTGTTCTTCAGCAGCGTTCAAGTAAGCCAGCGCCGCAGCGCCAGTGACCGCTTCGATACGACGCACGCCCGATGCCACACCGCCTTCGCTGATGATTTTCAGCAGGCCGATGTCGCCGGTACGGTTGGCGTGGATACCGCCGCACAGTTCGACGGAGAAATCACCGCCCATGCTCAGCACGCGCACGTTGTCGCCATACTTCTCGCCGAACAGCGCCATCGCGCCTTTCTGCTTGGCGGTTTCGATGTCGGTTTCTTCGGTTTCAACGGCGGAGTTCTTGCGGATCTCGGCGTTGACGATGTCTTCCAGCGCCTTGATCTGCTCAGGCTTGATCGCTTCGAAGTGACTGAAGTCGAAACGCAGGCGCTGACTGTCGACCAGCGAGCCCTTCTGTTGAACGTGGTCGCCTAGCACTTTGCGCAGCGCAGCGTGCAGCAAGTGAGTGGCCGAGTGGTTCAGCGAAGTGGCGTGACGCACGTCGGCTTCGACGTGGGTTTCCACCGGTGCGCCAACGATCAGGCTGCCCGACGCCAGTACACCGTGGTGCAGGAACGCGCCGCCGGTCTTGGTGGTGTCGCGCACGTCGAAACGGCTGTCGCCGGCCTGCAGGTAACCGCAATCGCCGACCTGACCGCCGGATTCGGCGTAGAAAGGGGTCTGGTTCAGAACCACAACGCCTTCCTGCCCTTCACTCAAGACGTCCACGGACTGGCCATCTTTATAGAGAGCAACGACTTTCGCCGAACCGCTGGTGGCGTGATAACCGGTGAATTCGGTGTCGACGTCTACCTTGACCAGGCTGTTGTAGTCCAGACCGAACGAGCTGGCGGAACGTGCACGGACGCGCTGGGCTTCCATTTCACGCTCGAAACCGGCTTCGTCGATGGTCAGGCTGCGCTCGCGGGCGATGTCCGCGGTCAGGTCCATCGGGAAACCGTAGGTGTCGTAGAGCTTGAACACCACGTCGCCCGGCACCACGTCGCCTTTGAGCTCGGCCAGATCCTGCTCGAGGATTTTCAGGCCCTGCTCCAGGGTCTTGGCGAACTGCTCTTCTTCGGCCTTCAGTACACGCTCGATATGCGCCTGCTGGGATTTCAGCTCCGGGAACGCTTCGCCCATCTCGGCCACGAGTGCGGCAACGATCTGGTAGAAGAAGCTGCCCTTGGCGCCCAGCTTGTTGCCGTGACGGCAGGCGCGACGGATGATCCGGCGCAGCACGTAACCGCGACCTTCGTTGGACGGCAGCACCCCGTCGGCAATCAGGAAGCCACAGGAACGGATGTGGTCCGCCACGACTTTCAGCGACGCCTGGTTGTCGTTGCTGCAGCCGATGGCCTTGGCCGATGCGGCCAGCAGGCTCTGGAACAGGTCGATTTCATAGTTCGAGTGAACGTGCTGCAGCACGGCACTGATCCGCTCAAGACCCATGCCGGTGTCCACCGACGGCGCTGGCAGCGGGTGCAACACGCCATCGGCGGTGCGGTTGAACTGCATGAACACGTTGTTCCAGATTTCGATGTAACGGTCGCCGTCTTCTTCCGGCGAGCCCGGTGGGCCGCCCCAGATGTCGGCGCCGTGATCGTAGAAAATCTCGGTGCAAGGACCGCACGGGCCGGTATCGCCCATGGTCCAGAAGTTGTCGGACGCGTAAGGCGCGCCTTTGTTGTCGCCGATGCGCACCATGCGCTCGGCCGGCACACCGACTTCCTTGGTCCAGATGTCGTAGGCCTCGTCATCGCTGGCGTAGACGGTGACCCACAGTTTTTCCTTCGGCAGGTTCAGCCACTTCTCGGAGGTCAGGAAGTTCCAGGCGTAAGTGATGGCATCACGCTTGAAGTAGTCGCCGAAGCTGAAATTACCCAGCATTTCGAAGAAGGTGTGGTGACGGGCGGTGTAACCGACGTTTTCCAGGTCGTTGTGCTTGCCGCCGGCGCGCACGCATTTCTGGCTGGAGACGGCGCGGGTATACGCGCGCTTTTCCTGGCCCAGGAAGCAGTCCTTGAACTGGTTCATCCCCGCGTTGGTGAACAGCAGGGTGGGGTCGTTGCCCGGAATCAAAGAGCTGGAGGCTACACGGGTGTGGCCTTGCTCTTCGAAGAAGCGAAGGAAGGCTTCACGGATTTCTGCGCTTTTCATTAGGTTCTTCCACGGAGGCTGCGGCCAAAGGCCTGTACGAAACGTCAACAGACGAAACGACGGCAAAGGGCCGCATTATATCGGCCCTGCGCGCGGGGTACAGCGTGTTTATACGATAGAAACGGTCAATTGGGCCGCTAACGCTGTCACTTGCGCGAAAACTCGACGAATGTCGCGATCACTTGCTCGATTTGCGAGCGATTGACGTCCATGTGCGTGACCATCCGCAGCCGGGCGGCAGCGCTCAACTTGATCCCGCGCTCGGCGGCAAATGCCTTGATCGCCTCGGCACGGTCGCCCATCTGCACGTAAACCATGTTGGTCTGCACCGGCTCGACACTGAAACCGGCCTCGCGCAAGCCTTCAGCCAGCAACTGTGCGTTGGCATGGTCATCGGCCAGACGCTCCACGTTGTGATCCAGCGCATACAGCCCCGCCGCCGCCAGCAGTCCGGCCTGACGCATGCCGCCACCGACCATTTTGCGCAGGCGCCGGGCCTTTGCAATCAACGCCGACGAACCGCACAACACCGAACCGACCGGCGCGCCGAGACCTTTGGACAGGCACACCGAGACCGAATCGAAATACTGGGTGATTTCCCGTGCATCGACTCCGAGCTTGACCGCCGCGTTATACAGCCGCGCGCCGTCCAGATGCAGCTGAAGGCCATTGTCTTGAGTGAACTGACGGGCCCGGGCCAGATAGTCCAGCGGCAGCACTTTGCCCTGCATGGTGTTTTCCAGCGCCAGCAGGCGGGTGCGGGCGAAGTGGAAATCATCAGGCTTGATCGCCGCTGCCACCTGATCCAGGTCCAGCGAACCATCGGCCTGCACTTCCAGCGGCTGTGGCTGGATCGAGCCGAGCACCGCTGCGCCGCCACCCTCGTACTTATAGGTGTGCGCCTGCTGGCCGACGATGTACTCGTCACCGCGCTCGCAGTGCGCCATCAAGCCCAGCAAATTGCTCATGGTGCCGGTCGGGACAAACAGCGCCGCAGCAAAACCCAGCCGTTTTGCCAATTCGGCTTCCAGACGATTGACCGTCGGATCTTCGCCATACACGTCATCGCCGGTGTCGGCGCGGATCATCGCGTCGAGCATGGCGGGGGTCGGTTGAGTGACGGTGTCGCTGCGAAGATCGATAACGCTCATGAACCTGGCCTCAAGTCAGCAGGGAAAATCCCTTTTCGAAGACGAATTACTGCGGGCATGGCGCGGATTAATCAACCCTTGCGCAAGGAAAAGTCGTTTTCACGCTTCGAATAATCCGATGGCAATCATCACAAAGGCGCAATGCACGGCCTGGCAATCTGTGTTAAAAACGCTGCGCCGCCCGATAAAGGGCGGCGAAACGTTCTCAGGGCGGGGTGCAATTCCCCACCGGCGGTAATTGCGCGCAATGCGCATAGCCCGCGAGCGCTTGGTGACGAGCACGGCAAAAGCCGTGAGCGGCGGCAAGGTCAGCAGACCCGGTGTGATTCCGGGGCCGACGGTCACAGTCCGGATGAAGAGAGAACGGGATTGACGCCAAAGGGCCGTCCGCCGTGTATGCGCGAGCGTGCGTCCCCTTGAATCCCTTTCGATTCATAACGCCCTGTTTTTCACACAAACAGGAGTCAGAACATGCAACCCACCGCTATCGACAGCAAAAGCAAACACCCTCACGGCGAGCGCGTCGCGTTCATCCAGGCCTGCTGGCACAAGGAAATCGTCGACCAGAGCCGTAAAGGCTTCCTCGCCGAAATGATCGCTCAGGGTTATCAGGAATCGGACATCGATTTCTTCGAAGTCGGCGGCGCCTTTGAAATGCCTCTGCACGCCAAGCTGCTGGCCAAGACCGGTCGTTATGCCGGTATCGTCGCGGCGGCGCTGGTGGTGGACGGCGGGATCTACCGTCACGAGTTCGTCGCCCAGTCGGTGGTCAGCGGCCTGATGCAGGTGCAGCTGGAAACCGAAGTACCGGTGTTTTCGGTGTCGCTGACCCCGCACCACTTCCATGCCGGCGAAGAACACCAGAAGTTCTTCTTCGAGCATTTCGTGCACAAGGGTCAGGAAGCGGCGAAGACCTGCGCCGATACGTTGCAGAAAGTGCGTGCGTTGCGCCGCACCGAGCCGCGTGCTGTAGCGGTCTGATGAAATAACGATCTCCCCCGCGCGCTGCGCGGGGGAGATTCAGTTTCAGGCAAGATTTTCGTCAGTGGTCGGCACGATCAGAATGCCCGCTCGCAGGCCGTTCTTGACCTTGGGATTGGGGAAGATAATCCGCGCGCCCTGCTCTTCGATGATCCAGCGGGTATTGGCCAGGTCTTCGGCCAGCACATAACCCACATCCAGTTCCGAAAAGTTTTCGATGTCCGCCGGCAGATTCAGGCGGAACGCATCGCTGTGCTTGATGATTTCCCGGGCCACGCTGAACAGTTGCAGACCGTCCAGGCCCTGCTCGGCCATCTCCGGCTCGGTGCCTTCGATGATCTGCTTCAGACGGGTTTCCAGCAGCGACACATTGACCCCGGCGTTCTGCCCGAATGGCCGCGCCTTGCCCAGTTCCAGCGTGAAGGACTCGGCCCCCAGCTTGTCGTAGGTGTAGGAGCTGAACACGATCGACGGCTTGTTCTGCAACAGCACCGCTTCCATGCCGGCGGCGCGCAGACGGGCCAGTTCAAGACGGGAATGCTGGCGACCTTCCTTCCACGGATACAAAGCGAACTGCTCGATCTTCGAACCGCGAATCGCCGTGTGCAGGTCGTAGTGCAGGCGCTGACGGCCAGGAAGGCTGAAGAAACTCGCCGCCAGCCGTTCCAGTTCGCAGGCACGCAGGGCTTCGGAACCGCTGCTTTGTTCGTGACGGCCATTGAACAGCCGATTGACGTCCTGCTCGACGAAACGCTCGCCCTTGCGAATCGCTTCCGGGTTGCCGAACAGAAACAGAATACGTGCACGCGGCTTCAGGTCGCCGCGAGCGATGTCATGCAGCAGCCGGTCGAGCAATTCGATCGGTGCCGTTTCATTACCGTGGATGCCTGCCGACAGCAGCAGGTCCAAGCCGTTATCGCGCGCTTCGGGTGGCCGGACTTCCAGCGCACCCTCGCTCAACCAGCGCATGCGCACGCCTTCGACAGTCAGTTGAGTCTTCTCCGCCGGTTCGCGGCCGGCGAGGGTCAGTTCAAGCAGTTTGCCGAGGGCGAGCATAGAGCGGTTTCCTTAGTGGTCGTGGTTGCAATCCGGGCCGTGCACGTGGCCGTCGTCGTCGCCGAGGTCAGCCGGTTCCATCTCCAGTTGCAGACTTACCAGATTAGTCGCCAATGGGCGCAACAGCAGGTTGGCGTACTCTTCGTCGCCCTCTTCGACGTCCACGCCGATCAGCAGTTGGCCACGGCCGTCCTGCTGGATCCACAGCTCTTTGCCTTGCCACATGACCGCGACGCGGGTGCAGGAAGTTTCCAGTTGCTTGCCGTCGGTGTCTTCAAGGATCAGCCGCAGGGAATCGCTCATGTCTTTTTTACGCTCTGTTGGGGGAGAAAAGCCGCGCGCCGCGTTCAGGCGGCGCGCCGGCCATCAATTGATCTGGAATGGATAAACCGCGCCCAGTTTAAGGATTTGCGTCAGTTCATCCAGTGCCGTCCGGCATTCAAGTAGCAACTGCGGATCCGCCAGATCGCTTTCGGTCAGGCGGTCGCGGTAGTGCTTTTCAACCCATGCGGTCAACGAACCGTACAACGGGGCGGTCATGATAACCCCTGGGTTGACGGCCGCCAGCTCGGTTTCGTTGAGCGCGACGCGCAGTCGCAGGCACGCCGGGCCACCGCCGTTCTGCATGCTTTGCTTGAGGTCGAAGACTTTCACTTCACGGATCAGGCCGCCGGAGCTGGTCAGGCCTTGAAGGTAATTCCACACGCGCTCGTTGCCACGGCATTCTTCCGGCACGATCAGCAGCATCGAACCATCAGGGCGCGACAGCAGCTGGCTGTTGAACAGGTAGGAACGCACGGCGTCGTCCACGGTGACCGCCGAACGCGGCACACAGACCGACTGGAACTTGCCGCCGACCTTGGCCAGTTTGGCTTGCAGTTCGGCCAGCATCTGATCGGTGTCGAGGAACGCGTCCTCGTGATAGAACAGCACCTCGCCGTTGCCCACCGCGATCACGTCGTTGTGGAACACGCCCTGGTCGATAACGGCCGGATTCTGCTGCGCGTAGACCACGCCGTCATCACGCAGGCCGTGCAGACGGGCAACCGCCTGCGACGCTTCGAGGGTCTGGCGCGCCGGGTATTTCTGCGGTGCCGGGTAGCGAGTGTCGAACGCACTGCGACCGAACACGAAGAACTCGACGCCGGCCTCGCCGTACTCACGGCAGAAACGGGTGTGGTTCGCTGCGCCTTCGTCGCCGAACTGCGCCACCGCCGGCAATGCGGCGTGGTGAGCGAAGTGTTGCTGGTTGGCGAACATTGCGCCCAGCACGCGACTGGTGGTCGGGTGTTCGATGCTGCGGTGGTATTTGCAGTTCAGGTTGGCGGCGGTGAAATGCACGCGACCGTCAGCAGTGTCGGCACTCGGGCTGACCGTGGCGGCGTTGGCCACCCACATGCTCGACGCCGAGCAACTGGCGACCAGCAGCGGCATCGCTTCTTTGGCGGCGCGCTCGATCACTTGAGCGTCGGTGCCGCTGAAACCCAGACGGCGCAAGGCAGCCACGTCCGGACGTTCCTGCGGTGCGAGAACGCCCTGCTGAAAGCCCATTTCCATCAGCGCTTTCATTTTCGCCAGACCTTGCAGCGCCGCTTCCTTGGGGTTCGAGGATTGCTGGCTGTTGCTCTGGGACGCAACGTTGCCGTAGGACAGACCACCGTAGTTATGGGTCGGCCCCACTAGACCGTCAAAATTGACTTCATAGGATTTCATCAGCGAGGCTCCACGAGAATCTGTTGTTATAGGCTTCAGTAACTATTCTTTGAGACCGCGGCGCGGCCATCGCTGGCGAGCCAGTTCCCACAGGGATCTCATTGCCCTTGTGGGAGCTGGCTTGCCAGCGATTAGCATCACGCCATCTTCACGCCAGGCGTCAGGGCCGCCGGCAACACCAGGCTCGGGGTTTCCAGCGAGGCCACCGGGTACGCGCAGTAATCCGCCGCGTAGTAGGCGCTGGCGCGATGGTTGCCCGAAGCGCCGACACCGCCGAACGGTGCGCTGCTCGCAGCCCCCGTCAGTTGCTTGTTCCAGTTGACGATCCCGGCACGGCTTTCCAGCCAGAACTGCTGATAGCGCTCTTCGGAATCCGACAGCAAGCCAGCGGCCAGGCCAAAGGCGGTGTTGTTGGCTTCGGCAATCGCGGCTTCGAAATCGGTGTAGCGAATCACTTGCAGCAGCGGACCGAACAGTTCTTCGTCGGAACGATCGGCAACCGCCGTCACATCAACGATGCCCGGAGTCAGCAGCGCCGACTGCGCCTGCGGTTGAGTCATCGCCAGCAGCGACACTGCGCCATTGGCCAGCAGATGCGCCTGGGCATCCATCAACGCTTGCGCCGCGCCAAGGGAAACCACCGAGCCCATGAATGGCGCTGGCTGCTGGTCGAACGCGCCGACTTCGATGGTCGAGCTGACGTCCACCAGGCGCTTGAGCAGGCTGTCGCCCCATGCGCCTTGCGGCACCAGCAGACGCCGGGCGCAAGTGCAACGCTGACCGGCGGAAATGAACGCCGACTGAATGATCGTGTACACCGCTGCGTCGAGGTCGGCGACCTGATCGACCACCAGCGGGTTGTTGCCGCCCATTTCCAGCGCAAGGATCTTGTCCGGACGACCGGCGAATTGCTGATGCAGGTGATTGCCGGTACGGCTGGAACCGGTGAAGAACAGACCGTCGATGCCCGGGTTCGCCGCCAGTGCGATACCGGTTTCGCGGGCGCCTTGCAGCAGGTTCAGCACGCCGGCCGGCAGACCGGCTTCGATCCAGCACTTGACCGTCAGCTCGGCGACTTTCGGGGTCAGCTCGCTTGGCTTGAACAGCACGCTGTTACCGGCCAACAGCGCCGGCACGATGTGGCCATTCGGCAAATGGCCAGGGAAGTTGTAAGGGCCGAACACCGCGACTACGCCGTGCGGCTTGTGGCGCAACACGGCGGTGGCGTCGCCCAACGGGCCGCTCTTCTCGCCGGTACGTTCGCGGTAGCTCTGCACCGAGATCGCGATCTTGTTGACCATGCTGGTGACTTCGGTCGCGGCTTCCCACAGCGGTTTGCCGGTTTCCTCACCGATGGTGCGGGCCAGCTCATCAGCGTGGTTTTTCAGCGCGGCGGCGAACGCTTCGAGCACGCTGATGCGATCTTCCAGGGTACGACGGGCCCAGCTTGGGAATGCCTGACGCGCAGCCTGCACGGCCGACTCGACCTGAGCGGCGGTGGCGCCCTCCCCCGACCACAGCACTTGCTGGGTCACCGGGTTCAGCGATTGAAAGGCCTCGCCCTGACCGGCCAGCCACTCACCTGCGATGTATAGCGAATTCATTATTTCGACTCCCGGGCAGCGGACAACGCCACGGCGCGCACCTGATCGCCAGCGTTGAGTTGAAGACGTTTGGCGGTCAGCGGATCGACCACCAGGGTGCCGGCGGCCAGACGGGCCGGCGCAGCCGTGATGCGGCAATCTTCGCGTTTGCGGTTATGGATGATGAACGGCGTGGCGTCGTCGCCCGGCGTGCCGATGGCCAGCACCAGCGCCTCGCTGTCACGCACCGC
Organism: Pseudomonas pharyngis; assembly: GCF_021602345.1. Lineage (GTDB taxonomy): Bacteria > Pseudomonadota > Gammaproteobacteria > Pseudomonadales > Pseudomonadaceae > Aquipseudomonas > Aquipseudomonas pharyngis. The sequence continues at coordinate 26,862 of NZ_BQID01000022.1, read as the reverse complement.
GCGGATCTTGCTGGTCTCGCACTCGATGGCCGGGCCGGCGTCGAAGATGTCGACGTAACCCTGATAGCTGAAGCCTTCGCTCTTGAGCATCGCCAGCGCAGGCTCAGTGTCCGGGTGCACCTGGCCGATGACGTTGCGCGCGTCCGGCGACAGGAAGCAGGTGTACAGCGGGAATTTCGGCATCAGTTCGGCGATGAACGCCTTGTTGCCGACGCCGGTCAGGTAATCGGCCTGACTGAATTCCATCTTGAAGAAGTGCCGGCCCAGGCTTTCCCAGAACGGCGAACGGCCGGCGTCATCCGACACGCCGCGCATCTCGGCGATTATCTTGTTGCCGAACAGCTGCGGGAATTCGGCGATGAACAGCATCCGCGCCTTGGACAACATGCGGCCGTTGAGGCCGGTGCGGTAATCGGCGTGCAGGAACAGAGAGCACAGCTCGGAGTTGCCGGTCAGGTCGTTGGCCAGGAACAGCGTCGGGATCTCGCGATAGATGTTCAGCTCCTGCGAGGCGCTGACGGTCAGGCCGACGCGGAAGTTGTACCAAGGCTCACGCAGACCGACAGCGCCGGCGATGGCGGAAATCCCCACCACGCGACCGTTGTCGTCTTCGAGCACGAACAGGTAGTCCGCGTCGCCACGGCCGGCTTCACCGCGAAAGGTCTTCTCGGCCCAGCCGACCCGGTGGGTCAGGCGCTCTTCGTTGGCCGGCAAGGTGGTCAGGCCGGTGCCGGTGCTGCGGGCCAGGTCGATCAGAGCGGACAAATCGCTGCTGCGTACGGGACGAACAATCATGCTATCTCCTCAAACGGGCCGCCGTGGCCACCCGTGAAACTCGCTAAGGCGTTAAACCGCCACCAGGCGCACGCTGGCACCTTCACCGACGCCCAGGGCTTCGGCCGCTTCCAGATCCAGGGTCACCGGTTTGCCCGGCGCGTAATCCAGCTCGAGCAATACCGCGCGGTAATCCTGCAACTGGGCATTGGCCACCAGATACTGGCGACCGGCACCTTTGACCGGCTCGCCGAGCTTCACCGGCACCACACGGCTCTGGGCGATCGAACGGATCCCCGAAACACGCGCATGCAGGGTCGGGCCACCGTCAAAGATGTCGATGTAGTGATCGGTCTCGAAGCCTTCGCGCATCAGGATGTCGAAGGTGATCTGCGCACGCGGGTGTACCTGGCCCATCGCTTCCTGAGCGGAGTCCGGCAGCAGCGGCACGTAGATCGGGTAATGCGGCATCAACTCGGCGAGGAACGTACGGCTTTTCAGGCCACACAGGCGCTCGGCCTCGGCGTAGTTCAGGTCGAAGAAGTTGCGACCAATGGCATCCCAGAATGGCGAGTCGCCGTTCTCGTCGCTGTAACCGACGATCTCGGTCACCACCGAATCGGCGAACCGCTCCGGGTGGCTGGCGACGAACAGCAGACGGCCACGGGAGTTGAGCTCGGCCCAAGGCGAACCCACCAGCTCGCGCTGCACGTAGAAACTGGTCAGCAAGCTGTTGCCGGTCAGGTCGTGGCATTGCGAGAGCACGTGGATCTTGTTGTGGATCTTCAGCTCGCGAGAGGCGTGCACGAAGGTCTCGTTGCGAAAGCTGTAGAACGGCTCGGAGTAACCGGCCGACGCGACGATTGCCGAGCAGCCCACCAGTTTGCCGGTGGCAGTGTCTTCGAGGACGAAGAAGTAACTCTCTTCACCGTTGAAGCTCACCTCGGCGGCAAACGAGGCTTCGCTCGCGGCGATCTTGTCGCTCAGGCGTTCAACGTCATCCGGCAAGGAAGTGACACCAATCGGGCTGTCCGCAGCCAGACGCTGTACCTCGCCCAGATCAGCCATTTGCGCGGGGCGCATCACCAGCATGGTGTCACTCCTTTCTCTTATCAATTCACAGAAAAATAACCGGGCAGTTACTGCATACACAGAGATCAGTGTGGGAGCGGGCTTGCTCGCGAAAGCGGATTGTCAGTCAACATTTTCGCTGTCTGACCACCGCTTTCGCGAGCAAGCCTGCTCCCACATTTGATTTTGCCCGGCATCAAAATTGGGTTCGGCGCCTGATCAAGTCAGGCGCCGAAGGGGCTATCAGGCTTGCGTCAGTTTCGCCGCAGCACGTTCGAAGCGGTCCAGACCGGCGTCGATGTCCGCGTCTTCAACCACCAGGCTCGGGGCGAAACGGATCACGTCCGGGCCGGCCTGCAGAATCATCAGGCCTTCTTGTTCGGCGGCGTTGAAGATGTCCTTGGCCTTGCCTTTCCAGGCATCGCTCAGCACGCATCCGATCAGCAGGCCAAGACCACGCACCTGGGTGAACAGGCCGTACTTCTCGCCGATCTGCTGCAGGCGGGTCTTGAACTTGTCGTGCTTGGCGTTGACGCCGTTCAGCACCTCAGGGGTGTTGATCACGTCAATCACTGCCTCAGCCACGGCGCACGCCAGCGGGTTGCCGCCGTAAGTGGTGCCGTGAGTGCCGACGACCAGATGCTTGGCCAGCGCTTCGGTGGTCAGCATCGCGGCGATCGGGAAACCGCCGCCCAGGCTCTTGGCGCTGGTCAGGATGTCCGGAACCACACCGAAATGCTGGTAGGCGAACAGGTTGCCGGTGCGGCCCATGCCGGTCTGCACTTCGTCGAACACCAGCAGCGCGTTGTTGGCGTCGCACAGTTCACGGGCGCCTTGCAGGTAAGCCAGCTCGGCCGGCAGCACGCCGCCTTCACCCTGGATCGGCTCCAGAACGACCGCGCAGGTCTTGTCGGAAACAGCGGCTTTCAGCGCTGCCAGATCGTTGTACGGCACGTGGGTGATGCCGGTGATTTTCGGGCCGAAACCGTCGGAGTACTTCGACTGGCCACCGACGTTCACGGTGAACAAAGTACGGCCGTGGAAGCTGTTGAGCGCGGCGATGATTTCGTACTTTTCGGTGCCGAAACGGTCGAACGCGACGCGGCGGGCCAGCTTGAAGGCGGCCTCGTTGGCTTCGGCGCCGGAGTTGCAGAAGAACACGCGCTCGGCAAAGGTGGCGTCGATCAGCTTGTGCGCCAGACGCAGGGCCGGCTCGTTGGTGAACACGTTGGACACGTGCCACAGCTTGTTCGCTTGCTCGGTCAAGGCACCGACCAGCGCCGGATGCGCGTGACCCAATACGTTGACGGCGATACCGCCGGCGAAGTCGATCAGCTCGCGGCCGGCCTGATCCCAGACGCGGGAACCGGCGCCACGCACCGGAATGAAAGCGGCAGGCGCGTAGTTGGGAACCATAACCTGGTCGAAATCGGCGCGTTGTACCGCAGCGTGCTCAACGGACATCGGAGTCTCCTGATGAGGGCCACCCGCCTGAAACTGGCGAGCGATGGGGGGATTGTAAGGACAGTTTTCAGCCCGGCCTTGCCGCCAAGCGACAACTTCTTATAGCGCAAACCCCGGATTTTCCCGGGTTTACGGCAATGCGACATATACCGTCGCAAAGGCGCAGTTTAAACCGTCGACGACAATTGCAGCAGGCCTGCGAGGATATCAATTCCACAGCGTGTCGCTGCGATAACTATGTACCGCACTTCATCGTGCGCATTTTGATTCGCTTGGCACTTTTCCAGACGCCAAGGCGCAATCACCATGCAATCACCGACCGAAAAACCACCCGTGCCTCCTCTGGCTTCCGAGTACGCCCCGCTTCATTCGCCGCCACACTATCAACCCCTTCTCAATGGCATCCCTGAATGGCTGGGCAAGTCCTCGCAAACCAGGCGCGACGCACTGAAAAATGCGCGCAGCACAATTCCCGACACATTCAAGTTGGCACCACGGGCACAACACCTCGCGCTACGCGCCGCCATCGCAGATCACATGCAGGTGCAAAACAGTGTCGATCAGTTGCTGGAAGGCGTGCAGGACGCCCACACTTTTGCCGAACCCTTGCTGAAAACCGGGTTGAAATCACGCTACGGACTTGAGCTGGACGTGAGGGCAACTTTCCTGCGCCTCTATATTCCGATCACGCCGCCCGGCCTTTCCATCCGCACCGGCGTACGGGTCTGGACGGTTTCCTTGCTGGACGCGGCGCTGCACAACTTCGAAGAACATGAAACACGAGCCGACGCCTACGACAGCGACTCCTGCTTCATCAGCAAACCGTCGGCCACAGGACAGTTCGAGACACGGCCGGCGCTCGGCGCACAAATCGGCATACCTGCTTTCACTCGCCTGTGCCGGGAGCTGGATATCGGCGCAGGCTACAAGCGCTACCTTGAAACCAGCCTCGGCATCTCCGATCCGGTCGTGGCCGCTGAATTGACCCCGAAGGTCAAAGCGACCCAGATCGCAGGTCTCAAAGCCGCGCTTGAGCTGGCGCGCCTCAACCGGGATATCGACGAACGCTGGTATCGCCTGATCGGTGGCCTGAGCGACGGTTTGCAGGGCATGCGGGTGAACGGCCAGACCCTGCGCTGTCACGATCTGACGATGATGTCGGCGGAGCTGGCAGGTATCGTGATTTTTGCGCCAGACCTGGAACAGGCAGGCACACCGGCAGGCGTGGTGGCCTACGTGCCAGGCGACCCTGAGCACCCGGTCAAATACTATGCCTCGACCGCCGAACTGGAGAAGGAACTCACCCGTCAATTGCGCTCCCCGCAGTACCAGCAATTTTTCAGCGGATTCGTCGCCCATGCCCAGCGGGGGCAATTCTTCTCCGAGCTGAACCGGCGCCTGAGCCATGTGAAATGGCACGCCCCCGAAGCCGGCAACCCGCAGCCCACCTGGCGCGATACCCCCATTGAGCACCCCAAGTTGCAGCTGGCGATCAGCGCCATCGCTGGCGACCTGTCGGAACACCTTTATCAACGCAAGCTGAACAAAATACTCAACGATGCCGCCACCCTTGCCGTCCCGACCGCGATTGTCGACCGCAATGCCCGCTGGGCACGATGGGATTACTTTGTCAGCGTGGCGACATCGATTCTCCAGATTGCCGCGTTTGTCGTGCTGCCCTTCATACCGTTCCTGGGTGAAATGATGATGGCTTACATGGCCTATCAGTTTCTCGACGAGGTATTCGAGGGCATTGTCGATTGGGCTCAAGGATTGGCCACCGAGGCCGGAGAGCAGCTCTTCGCCGCGCTGGAATCCCTGGTGCAACTCGGCGCTTTCGGCATTGGCGGCAGTATCGCCCTGGCCGAACTTCCCAGGGTTCTGCCGGCCCCCGTCGTGGCCTTCATCGATCGTTTCCGGCCGGTCAAGTTACGCAATGGCAAAACGCTGTATTGGAAGCCGGACCTGAAGCCCTACGAACAGCAGGCCCTGCCGCCCGACCGCAGCGTGCCGGACCCGTCCGGCCTGCATGAGTATCAAGGCCGCAAATGGCTGCCGGCCGAACAGGGGCACTACGCCGTCAGCCATTCGGGACAGCCGGACAAGTTATACATCGAACATCCGAGCCGACCGGACGCGTATCGCCCGACCGTTTTCCATAACGGTGAAGGCGCCTTCCATACCGAACTCGAGCGCCCGCTGGAATGGGACAGAGCGACGGTATTGCAGCGCCTGGGTCCAAGTGTTGAATCGTTGCCCCCGACGCGACGCGAACGGCTGCTCGAGGTCAGCGGTTGCGACGAAGACGTCCTGCGCAGGATGCACATGAACCGCGAGCCCATGCCGCCCTTGCTGGCCGACAGTCTCCAGCGTTTTCTGATTGATCGGGACTTGCAGGATTTCATCGACCGGATCGGCAGCAGCAAGGCCGAGGATTACCTCACTGCCGATCCGCTGATTCAACTCCAGCTTCTCAAGGATCAGCACCTGTGGCCCTCCGGCAGACGACTGCGCCTGTTCAGCGAACAGGGCGACGTCGTCTGGCAATCCTCCACCGATCAACAGTTGCCGCTGACGGACATCCATGAGAACAGACTGACCGACGGCGACTTGCTCAAGACTCTGCTGCAGACCCTCGACAACCACGAAATCAATACGCTGCTTGAAGAGGAATTCGGCCAGGTGATCGCCCTCGAAGTACGCACCCGAAACCTGCGTGCCCGCCTGACGCAGATCGCGACAACTGAACGCACGGCCTTGTTCGAGACGCGCTATCAGACGCTTCAACACCGCGATGAACCGCTGGCAAGAACCGTGGCCCTGCACGAACCCCGCCTGCCCGCAAAAATCAGCGAAGCGCTGCTCAATACCGCCACGGGTTCGGAACTGTTGGAGATCGAAGCCGGAAACTGGCCCGCTCGGCAACAGGAACTGGCGCAAGAGGCCCGGCATGAACTGCGGGTGACTCGCGCCTACGAAGGGCTGGAGCTGGATTCGGTGAGCAACCCCGACTCCGACACCCTGGCGCTGCACAGCCTCCAGCGATTACCGGGCTGGTCTGGCGACGTGCGTCTGGAGGTACGCTCCGGATCCCCGCAAGGACTACTGCTCGACAGCACGGGTCCCGAATCGGCCGCCATCAGGAGGGTACTGGTACTCGACGCCAACGGTCGATGGAAGCCGTATGACCAGCACGGTCTGGAGTTGCAGGGGACCGCCGATTTCTACACCTGTGTTCTGCAAGCCTTGCCGGACGCCCAGCGCCAGGCATTGAACCTGCACATCGGTGAAGGTGAAAAGCTCAGGCAGGCCCTGCGTGACAATCCGCTGCCACGCAGTGATCTGCGCCTGACGATTGTCAACGAACCCCCTTCCCCGCCGGCCATCGAGACTCTGCGCCTAACCGGGGCACAAGGTTACGCCCGAGAAACGCCGCGCACCCCGCGCACTCTGGAAAACCGCATCAGGCAGGTGTACCCGAGCCTGTTGCAGGGCGACTTGCAGGACATGGTCGCGCGACTGCAAGCCCACCCTCACGGGGCGAATGCAGAACTGTCGCGGCTCAGCCTCGAATACGCCCAGCTCGACAGCGACCTGAATCAGTGGATGCACGCCGCTGTTCCCAACAATCCGGAGACAGGGGGCTCTGCGTCCCTCGCCCGGCAGATGGCCAGCCTGCGCGACCGCCAACTGTTCGCCCATCTTCTGCGTAAATGCTGGCGCAGAGAAACCCCGGAAGCGACCGGTTTCCGTCTGTTGTTTTCAGAGCCACTGCCGGGAGACTTGCCCGTCCTGAGCGCCAGTTTCGATCACATCACCAACCTGGAACTGACCGGCACAGACAATCCCGGCAGCGTCGACGCATTTCTCCAGCGTTTTCCAAACTTGCAACGCCTGGCCCTGAACCATTTCGACCTGGACGACCTGCCGCAAAGTCTCCAGACGATGCGCTCGCTGCGACAACTGAGACTGCGCCAATGTGGCGTCGTTCTCACCCCACAAAACCAGCTGCTGCTGTCGTCACTCAACGAACTGACGGCGCTCGATCTGCAGGGTAACCCGCTGGGTATCACGATGGACGTCAACGGCCTTTCTGCGCTGACCTATCTCAATCTCATGGATACCGGCATTTCCGCACTGCCTAGCGGGCTGCTGGATCATCCGCGCATCAGAAGCGCCTGGCTGGCCGGCAATCAGATCACTTCGCTGCCCGGTGTGCTGTTCGAGCTGTCGCCCAGCACCGGGGCGACATTCGATTTCGCCGGCAATCCACTTTCCAGTGCTACGCGTGAACAGGTGAAAGTCTATTTCAACCGCACCGGCAATTACATGGGCGTGCGGCCAGAGCAACCCGAGATCGACCGGACCAAAATGCTGTTCACCGACCTCAACGATCGCCAGGCCAGCGAGCTGATTTACCGACTTCCAGGCTCTCTCGCCCAAGGCCGGCTTCAGCTGGAACGATGGGAAGCCGAAATAACCCGTCTGACCGCAGATCTGGCCAGATGGGTCCGGGACATTCCAGACCGCAATCCACTCAGTGGCGAGACACTGACCCTCAATGAACGACTGGAAGAACTCTTTGCCAGGGAAACGTTCGCCGGGCGCCTCGAACGGCTATGGCGCCACCGTTCCACGACTCAGCCGCTGGTACGGGCCGAAACCTTGAATGCGCAGGCAACCTTCATGGGAGACATGCCCGTGCTGAGCGCGGATTTCAGTCACATCCGCACGTTGTCCTTGAGTGGCAACAAATCGATCACCTCCACATCTTCATTCCTCGCCAGCTTCCCGCGGTTGACTACGCTGGTTCTGCGCGATTTCACCCTTGACCGGACTGCACAAACGCTCGCCCGCCTTCCAGCTCTCGAAGCGCTGGTCCTGAAAAATTGCGGCGTGACCTTCAGTGCCGAAGCGCAAGCGGCACTGGCCGCCATGCCCGCGCTGGACTCCCTTGAGTTGCCCGGCAACCCATTGGGCGATTCACCCGATGTCGGCGCCTTGAGCCAACTCAACTACCTCGATCTTTCCAGCACGGGAATCAACGAAGCGCCAGTCGGCATGACTCGCCATCCGAACCTCAAAACGGCCATCGTCAGTGACAATCGGATCAGCGAATTTCCCGAGGATTTTTTTCAACTGCCGGCCACCGTCAGCGAAGGATTTGATTTTTCCGGCAACCCGCTGAGCGCTGAGACCCGGGAACGCATCAAGACCTACTCTCGGGAAATCGGTCCGGATTTCGGCATACCTGCCGATGAAGCAGATATCGCAGCCACCAAAGCCCTGTTCCCCGCCCTGGACACCGAGGAAGCCAGCGACGTCTTCTATGGTTTGCCCGGCGACCTGGAACAGGGCCGCATCCTGCTCAGGCACTGGAAGGCGGAAATCGAACAACTGGTCGCGGACCTCGAACAATGGAAGACCGCGATTCCCGCCTCTCATCCGGTCAGCGGTCAACCGTTGAGCCCGACAGAGATGTTCGTCGAGCACACCAGGAGAACAGCCTTTGCCGACCAACTGGAGCGGTTGTGGCACATGCGGTCTTCGGACAACCCCAGGCAGCGGCACGACACCCTGATAACGACGCTTACGTTCATCGGCGAGCTGCCTCGGTTGTCGGCGGACTTCAGCCATATTGCAGAGTTGTCAGTGCATGGAAGTACGACCCTGAGCGCCACCGACGCCTTTCTGGGGTCTTTCACCGGCTTACATCATCTGGAACTGCATGATTTCAACCTCGCAGAGATCCCGCGAGCCTGCGCACGAATGCCTTCGCTGCAACGCCTGATCCTGGAAAACTGCAGGTTGTCACTGACTTCGCCTGGCCAGACCATCCTTTCCTCTTTGAATGCCCTGCAGTATCTGAATCTGAGTCGCAACCCGCTGGGTACGCCTCCGCCTCTCGACAGCCTGCCGGCACTGATTCATTTGCGTCTGGTCGATACCCAACTGACCAGCGTGCCGGACGGCCTGCTCACACACCCGCGCCTGACTGTCGCAATCTTCGATCGCAACCGGATCAGCGAACTGCCCGAAGACCTGTTCGATATTCCGGTGAATACCCCCCGACAATTCACCTTCGCCGACAACCCGCTGACCCCGGCCACTCGCGATCGGGTCAAAGTCTGCTTCCAGGAGCACCGGCAAAACTTCGGCGTCTCCATGCCCAACGAAGACCTGGACCGGCTCATAGAACTGTTCCCGTCAGTGGATCGCGAGGATGCCGAACGCGTCTTGTACCTGCTGCCTGGAACCATCGAGCAAGGGCGTGCGCAGATTGCCCGCTGGGAATCGGAATTGCAGCAACTGGTCGAAGCCCTGCACCGCTGGGTGGGCGATATTCCCGAGCGTTTCCCCGCTACCGATGAAGTACTCAGTCAAATCGAACGCGATACCGAGCGTGCCGAACGCGAGGCCTTTCGCCTGGAACTCGAGGCGTTCTGGCGCGAGCGTCTGGAGGAGAATCCGGAAACACGAGCTGTGACGCTGAGCCTCAATCTTGCGTTCATCGGCGACATGCCCACCTTGAGCACTGACTTCAGCCACGTCACGGCGCTGTCGCTTCATGGCAATTCACAACTGCGGATCAATGACAGCTTTCTGCACTGTTTTCCCGGCCTCGAAACCCTGGAGCTGCGCGAACTGGCGCTCGGACGCATTCCACAACCGATCACCCGCATGCCTGCACTCGAGGAGCTGGCATTGAGCGACTGCGACGTGGTGCTGGACAGCGAAGGCCACACCGTTCTTGGAATGCTGACCCGACTCAAAAGCCTGGATCTGTATCGCAATCCACTGGGCATGGTGCCTGACTTGCGCAACCTGCGAGCACTGGAGTACCTCGACCTGTCGGCGACGGCCATCACCGAACTTCCCGCGGGGCTGTTGAACCACCCCGCGCTTGAAACGGTTGTACTCAACAACAACCGCATCACCGAGCTTCCCGAAGATGTCTTCGCCTTGCCGGCAGCCGTCGGCAATGGCTATGACTTCGGCGACAATCCCTTGAATGCCGCCACCCGTGACCGGATCAAGATTTACTATCGCCGTAACGGCGAAGACCTTGGGGTCATGGCCGAAATGACAGACCTGATCCGAGTCCAGACCCTGTACCCCGCCCTCGACGACGAACAGGCGAGCGCCTTCGTCTACCGACTGGACGGCTCGCTGGCGGATGGGCGGAGCGAACTGACACGTCTTGAAACCGAACTGGCAACATTGCTGGGTGATCTTGCGGCATGGGAGGCCGACCTGCCGGTCAATGACATCAGCGGCCAGCCACTCGACGCCGCGGAGCGCCTGAAAGAAGAGCAAAACCGTGCGCGTTTCAAGGAGGAATTGCTGACCTGCTGGCGCAAGACACCGCTGGAAGGCGCGGATATCGAAGATCACCGCTTCGCGTCGAGCCTGCCGCTACGAGGTGAACTGCCGACACTGACGGCGCAATTCGGCCACGTATCGGATCTGTACCTGCTCAGTGTCAGCGATCACTCGCCGCGCATCGGCCGTTTCCTGGAGGCGTTCCCCAGTCTTGATAGCCTCGATATCCGAGGCTACGACCTGAGAACCGTCCCCGAAGCCATCTTCAGGATGGGGCGTCTGACGTCGCTGAGCCTGCCGGAATGCAACATCACCCTGACGCCAAACGATGTGCACGGCCTGGCGGGGCTGCACACTCTCGAGCTCTTGCACCTGCAAGACAACCCGCTTGGACTGGCTCCCGACCTGAGCAACCTGCAGGCACTGACCGATCTGGACTTGAGCACGACCGGCATCCGCGAAATTCCCAAGGGTGCGCTTGGCAACTTCAACTGGATGGAAATCGATCTGTCAGGTAATGAAATCAGCGAAATGCCGGACGAACTGATGGAGGTACCGGCCTATGTCGGTGATCGCTACGATTTACGTGGCAACCCCTTTTCCATGCGTGCGATGAACCGCATCCGAGCCTATTTCCAGGAGACGGGCAACACCCTGAACGTCGACGGCATTCTCGATCATCCGCCCCAGGTCATACGGCCCGTCGTCAATATCGAAGACTGAGCAAGACCTGGAGTATCAGCGCCCTCGAGGCGCTGATACCCGGAATCAACCGCGCTCGGGCGGCACCGAGGACAGCTCGAACGGGCTGCTGCTGCGCCGCTGGTTGCGGTCTTCCCGCGGCGTGGCGCCGAAGAAGTTGCGATAGGCGCTGGAGAAATGCGGCCCCGAGGAGAAACCGCACGACAGGCCGATCTGGATGATCGACTTGCTGGTCTGCATCAACATCTGCCGGGCCTTGTTCAGGCGCAGTTCCAGGTAATACTGGCTCGGCACGCGGTTGAGGTATTGCTTGAAGATCCGCTCCAGCTGGCGACGGGACACGCACACATGCTGGGCGATTTCGTCGGTGGTCAGCGGCTCTTCGATGTTGGCTTCCATCAGCAACACCGCTTGGGTGAGCTTCGGATGGCTGGAGCCGAGACGGTTCTGCAACGGAATGCGCTGACGCTCGCCGCCTTCGCGGATGCGCTCGACCACCAGTTCTTCGGACACTGCACCGGCCAGTTCCGCGCCGTGGTCACGGGCCAGTACCGCCAACAACAAATCGAGTACCGACATACCGCCGCATGCCGTCAGCCGATCGCGATCCCAGTCGAACAGATGGCTGGTGGCGATGACTTTCGGGAAGCGTTCGGCGAAATCGTCCTGCCAGCGCCAGTGCACCGCTGCGCGATAGCCGTCGAGCAGACCGAGGTGCGCCAGCGGATACACGCCAGCCGACAAACCACCGATCACACAACCGGCGCGTACCAATTGCTTGAGCGCGCTGCTGAGTGCCGGCGCCAAAGTCGTCGGTGGCTCATCGGCGAGCAGGAACAGTTTCTGGAAGTTTTCGAGTTTGCCGGCCCAGGGTTCGCCGGGCAGTTGCCACTCACCGTCAATCGGTGCTTCGGCCTGCAGGAACGACAATTCGTAAACCACATCCGGATGCACACGCTGGGCAACACGCAAGGCCTCCTCCGCCAGCGCCAAAGTCAGAGCTTTAGTGCTGGGCCAAATCAGGAAACCAATTCGATGGGCAGTCATGGCGGGCGATCCGAAACGTAAACAGAGGGAAAAACCGAAATCGGCTGCAACCAAATTAGACCATCTGGCGCGCTGCGCAGCATGACCTAATCTGGTGCATAACGGGAGCGATTACTTGAGGCTGCCCGAGAGGAATTGTTGCAAACGTTCCGATTGCGGATTGACCAGCACTTCACGCGGGTTGCCGCTTTCTTCGACGACGCCTTTGTGCAGGAACACCAACTGGTTCGACACTTCACGGGCGAAGCCCATTTCGTGGGTCACCACCACCATGGTGCGGCCTTCCTGAGCGAGGGCCTGCATGACTTTCAGCACGTCGCCGACCAGTTCCGGGTCGAGGGCCGAAGTCGGTTCGTCGAACAGCATCACTTCCGGTTCCATCGCCAGCGCACGGGCGATTGCCACACGCTGCTGCTCGCCACCGGACATATGCCCCGGGAACGCATCCTTACGGTGAGCCACGCCGACCTTGTTCAGGTAGTGCTCGGCTTTCTCGCGGGCTTCGGCCTTGGACACTCCCAGCACGTGAACCGGCGCTTCCATGATGTTTTCCAGTGCGGTCATGTGCGACCACAGGTTGAAGTGCTGGAACACCATCGACAGGCGCGAACGCATGCGTTGCAGCTGCTTCGGATCAGCGGCTTTCAGCGCGCCGTCCTTGTTCGCCACCAGTTTCAGCTCTTCGTTGTTGAGCAGGATCTTGCCCGCGTGCGGCTGCTCGAGCAGGTTGATGCAACGCAGGAAAGTACTTTTGCCGGAGCCACTGGAGCCGATGATGCTGATCACATCGCCGGCGGCCGCTTTCAGGGAAACGCCCTTGAGCACTTCGTGACTGCCATAGCGTTTATGCAGGTCTTGGACTTCAAGTTTGTACATGCGGTCGGTTCTCACAAAAACAGTCAGTCGTTGAGCAAAGGGCCGTCGCGCAGCGCATCGCGCCCCGCCACTTTGGCCAGCCAGAAACCGGGTTGGGCGTAACGCAGCCGCTCAATGGCAAACAGCACCCCGGACGTACCAGCACACACCGTGCTGACCCGATCCGACAGCGGATCGATCACTTCGAAAATCTTGTCACCGGCTTCAACCCACTCGCCGGGCTTGCGCAGAAAACTCACCACTCCGGGATGCGGCGGCAGGAGCAATTCAGTGCCCTCGAACGGCATGCCTTCGCACGGCTCGTGCGCCGCGCTCGGCCACTCGCCACGGATCAGGCCCTGCTCGGCGAGGAACGCCAGAATGCCTTCGGCCCAGGCTTCGGCCTGCGTCGGCGTGGTGTCAGCCTGACCGCCGAGTTCAACGGTGGTCGCCAGGCACGCCAGTGGAATCTGCGCGTCCGGGAACAGCCGCGACAGGCGCAGCCACGGCAGCGAACAGGCCTCGTCGAACGAGCTGCCGCCGGAGTCTTCCGCCAGCAAACCGACCTTCACGTCCAGGTGCGCGGCGAGCGAACGCCACTGCGGCCAGTGTTGCGGCAAGGCGTACATGTGCAGCGCGGCTTCGCAGTCGCAATGCAGGTCCAGCACCACATCGGCGGTGGCGGCATGTTGCAGCAGGATGCGCTGCATGCCTTGCAACTGGCTGCTGGCCTCGGGCAATGCGGCCAGGTGATCGGCCATTGCCTGACGGATCAGACGGATATTGGCGTGCGGATCATCACCGAGTTGTCCTTCCAGCCTGGCGGCTACGGGGGCGCTGAGCTCGACGAAATCACGGTTGAAATTCTTGCCGCTGCCGGCCTCGAAACGCCCTTGGTGGTTGCCTTGCAACAACTGGCCGAGACCCAGCGGGTTGGCCACCGGCACCAGTTCGATGACGCCGTTGAGCAGGCCCTTGGCTTCGAGTTCGCCGAGGCGTTTTTTCAGTTCCCAGGCAGTGCGCATGCCGGGCAGTTCGTCAGCGTGGAGGCTGGCCTGGATGTAGGCCTTGCGCTCGCCGCTACCGAAACGAAAAACCGAAATCCGGCGCTCGCTGCCCAAATGACTCCACGGCAGAGTGTGGTCGATGCGTTCCATATCAGTGCTTCCTCGGGGCCAGGTAGCTCAGCCAGCGACGCTCGGCCAGCTTGAACAGGCGCACCAGAATGAAGGTCAGGCACAGGTAGAACACGCCGGCGGTGATGTACGCCTCGAACGGCAGGTAGAACTGCGCGTTGACGGTACGGGCCGCGCCGGTGATGTCGATCAGGGTCACGATGGACGCCAGACTGGTGGTCTGCAGCATCATGATCACTTCGTTGCTGTACTGCGGCAGCGCCCGGCGCAGGGCCGATGGCAGCAGGATGCGTTTGTACATCTTGAAGCGCGACATGCCCATGGCCTTGGCCGCTTCGATCTCGCCGTTCGGCGTGGCCTTCAGGCTGCCGGCGATGATTTCGGCGGTGTAGGCGCTGGTGTTGATCGCGAACGCCAGGCACGCACAGAACGTTGCGCTGGACAGCCACGGCCACAAGAAGCTTTCACGCACCGCTTCGAACTGGGCCAGACCGTAGTAGATCAGGAACAGTTGCACCAGCATCGGCGTGCCGCGAATCACGTAGGTGTACAGCCAGGCCGCGCCGTTGACCACGGCGTTCTTGGACACACGCATCAGCCCCAGCGGCAGGGCCGCGAGCAGGCCGAAGAACAGCGACAGCGCGAGCAACTTGAGGGTCGTGACCAGACCGCCGAAGTACAGCGGCAGGGCCTCCCAAATGACGTTGTAGTCGAAGATCATAGATCAGCCGCCCTTACGCCTACCGAGTAGCGCTTCTCAAGGTGACGCAGCGCCAGCAACGAGACACTGGTGATCACCAGGTACATCGCCGCCACTGCGAGGAAGAAGGTGAAAGGCTCGCGGGTGGCGTCGGCCGCCTGCTTGGCCTTGAACATCATGTCTTGCAGACCGACCACGGAAATCAGCGCGGTGGCCTTGGTCAAGACCAACCAGTTGTTGGTGAAGCCCGGAATCGCCAGACGGATCATCTGCGGCACCAGCACCCGGAAGAACACCTGGAAGCTGCTCATGCCGTACGCCATGCCGGCTTCGGCCTGACCTTTGGGGATCGCCATGAACGCGCCGCGGAAGGTTTCCGACAGGTACGCACCGAAGATGAAACCGAGGGTGCCGATACCGGCGGCCAGCGGGTTCAGGTCGATGTAGTCGTCATAGCCGAGCATTGGCGCGACGCGGTTGAGCAGGTCCTGACCGCCGTAGAAGATCAGCAGGATCAGCACCAGGTCGGGAATCCCGCGAATCACCGTGGAATACAGATCGCCCAGCCACGCCAGCCAGCGCACCGGCGACAGGCGCAACGCGACGCCGATCAGCCCGAGAACGATGGCCAGGGCCATGGACGACAAGGCGAGCTGAAGCGTCAGCCAAGCGCCATCGAGGATGACAGCCCCGTAGCCTTTCAACATGATTCAGGTCCTCGAAAGTTGGGATGAAAAAATGGCGCAAACCGCAGAAATCCTGTTGCTTGCGCCATTTCGGACGGGTCGAGCGACGTCTTTACTTGCCGTAAATGTCGAAGTCGAAGTACTTGTCCTGGATTGCCTTGTACTTGCCGTTCTCGCGGATGGCCGCGATGGCGGTGTTGATCTTGTCTTTCAGGGCGTCGCCCTTGCGTACCGCGATGCCTACGCCGTCGCCGAAGTATTTGACGTCGGTGAACGCCGGGCCGACGAACGCGAAGCCTTTGCCGGCGTCGGTTTTCAGGAAGCCGTCATTCAACAGCGTAGCGTCCGCCACGGTGCCGTCGAGGCGGCCGGCGGCCACGTCGAGGTAGATTTCGTTCTGCGAGCCGTACGGCTTGATCTCGGCACCCAGCGGGGCCAGGACTTCGCGGGCGAAACGCTCGTGGATCGAACCCCGTTGTACGCCGATGTTCTTGCCCTTGAGCTCAGCCAGACCTTCGCTGACCTGAGTGCCTTCCTTCATCACGAGGCGGGCTGGGGTGTTGTAGTACTTGTTGGTGAAGTCCACGGACTTCTTGCGGTCGTCAGTGATCGACATGGACGACAGGATCGCGTCGATCTTGCGCACTTTCAGTGCCGGGATCAGACCGTCGAACTCTTGCTCGACCCACTGGCACTTGACCTTCATTTCTTCGCACAGCGCGTTGCCGATGTCGTAGTCGAAACCGACGATGCTGCCGTCCGGGGCTTTGGATGCGAATGGAGGGTAAGCCGCTTCGATACCGATTTTCAGAGGCTTTTCATCGGCGAACGTCGGCAGGGACAGCACGGACAGTGCCAGGGCGCCAAGCAGCACAAGTTTCTTCATCTTGGGACTCCATCGGTAAAGGGCAAAAACGGCAGAGTGAGCGACAGCCCAATATGCGAATGGGTGTAACGAAATCGGTTGCTGCGTGCGTGGGACAGTTCCAGTCAAAACCGCGACGGCTTCAACGCAAGCCACGACGAGCGAGTGATCGGCATTCTAACGACAGGCCCGAAGCCGATATTTCTTCAATGCGACAACTAATTACAGATGCACCGAGAAACCCGCTTGAGCACATTGACAGCCCTGCAATTTCATGCAAGAGCGAAAGACAGTGAACCGATCTATGCTGCAAATTGCGGGCCTATTATTCGCAAACCCTTCTAATCCGGCAAGCACGGGGTTATGTCTTATTTTTCACCGGGGGTTTTGAGGCTCTAAAACGGGGCGATGCGTTTCTCATTGCCCCGTTGCGGGGCGGGCGGTTACACATTCGGTTACTTGAAGACTGACAGGTAACAGTGGGAATGGGCTGACGGAACAATTCGATAATTATTGGCTGCGGGTTTTGTGTTACATCAAAGAATTGCACCTTTG
This sequence comes from Pseudomonas pharyngis, assembly GCF_021602345.1. GTDB lineage: Bacteria > Pseudomonadota > Gammaproteobacteria > Pseudomonadales > Pseudomonadaceae > Aquipseudomonas > Aquipseudomonas pharyngis. The sequence continues at coordinate 9,684 of NZ_BQID01000022.1, read as the reverse complement.
CATGACAAACTGCTTTCGCTGGCAAGCCAGCTCCCACAAGGATCTACGCTGCTCGCGCAACCTCCAACACACCACAAAACCTGTGGGAGCTGCGGTGCGACGATTCGACTTGCCAGCGAAGGGGCCAGCACTAACAACCCATAAACTCCAGACAACAAAAAGCCCCGCCCGGCGCAATGCCGGACGGGGCTTTTCAGCCTTCAGACCCGCCGCTTACGCGACGTTCATAGTCTTGTGCGTATCGATCAGATGCTGCACCACACCCGGATCGGCCAGGGTAGAGATGTCGCCCAACCCTTCGTATTCAGCCGTAGCGATCTTGCGCAGGATACGGCGCATGATCTTGCCCGAACGGGTCTTCGGCAGCCCCGGCGCCCACTGGATCACATCCGGCGAAGCAATCGGGCCGATCTCCTTGCGCACCCAGTTCTTCAGCTCCAGGCGCAGTTGCTCGCTCGGCTCTTCACCATTTTTCAGGGTGACGTAGACATAAATGCCCTGCCCCTTGATGTCGTGCGGTACACCGACCACCGCCGCTTCGGCGACTTTCGGGTGAGCAACCATCGCACTTTCGATCTCGGCAGTGCCCATGCGGTGGCCGGAGACGTTGAGCACGTCGTCCACGCGACCGGTGATCCAGTAGTAACCGTCGGCATCGCGACGCGCGCCGTCACCGGTGAAGTACATGCCACGGAAGGTCTTGAAGTAGGTGTCAACGAAACGGTCGTGGTCGCCGTACAGCGTGCGCGCCTGACCCGGCCACGAATCGAGAATCACCAGATTGCCTTCGGCCTCGCCCTCGATGATGTTGCCGAGGTTGTCCACCAGCGCCGGCACCACGCCGAAGAACGGACGTGCCGCCGAACCCGGCTTCAGCGCGTGAGCGCCCGGCAGCGGGCTCATCATGTTGCCGCCGGTTTCGGTCTGCCACCAGGTATCGACGATCGGGCAACGGGACTTGCCGACATTCTTGTAGTACCAGTCCCAGGCTTCCGGGTTGATCGGCTCGCCCACCGAACCGAGCAGACGCAGGCTGCTGCCGTCCGCGCCTTCAACGGCGGCGGTGCCGGAGGCCATCATCGCGCGGATCGCGGTCGGCGCGGTGTAGAGGATGTTGACCTTGTGCTTGTCGACGATCTTCGCCACCCGGGTGATGTCCGGGTAGTTCGGCACGCCTTCGAACAGCAGCGTGGTCGCGCCGTTGGCCAGCGGGCCGTAGACGATGTAGGAGTGACCGGTGACCCAGCCGACGTCGGCGGTGCACCAGTAGATTTCGCCCGGACGGTAGTCGAACACGCGCTCGTGAGTCATCGCTGCGTACAACAGGTAGCCGCCAGTGGTGTGCTGCACGCCCTTCGGCTTGCCGGTTGAGCCGGAGGTATAAAGGATGAACAGCGCTTCTTCGGCACCCATCTCTTTCGGCGCGCAGACCGTGCCCGCCACTTTCATCAGGTCTTCGTACCAGATGTCGCGATGCTGGTTCCACTTGATGTCACCGCCGGTGCGCTTGCACACGATAACTTTCTGGATGCTGCTGGTTTCCGGGTTGGTCAGGGCGTCGTCGACGTTGGCCTTGAGGGAAATCTTCTTGCCGGCACGGATGCCTTCGTCAGCGGTGATCACCACTTTCGAGCGGCAGTCGATGATGCGACCGGCCAGGGCTTCCGGCGAGAAACCGCCAAATACTACCGAGTGAATCGCGCCGATCCGGGTGCAGGCCAGCATGGCGACCACGGCTTCGGGAATCATCGGCATATAAATGGTCACCACGTCGCCGCGGTGCACGTCCTGGCCACGCAGGGCGTTGGCGAGTTTGCACACTTGTTCGTGCAGTTCGCGGTAGGTGATGTTGCGGCTTTCGGAAGGATCGTCGCCTTCCCAGATGATGGCGACCTGATCGCCGCGCTCGGCCAGATGACGGTCGAGGCAGTTGTAGGAAACGTTCAGGGTGCCGTCGGCAAACCACTTGATGTCGACATGGTGATCGTCGAACGAAGTCTGTTTCACCGTGGTGAAAGGCTTGATCCAGTCGAGGCGCTTGGCTTGTTCGCGCCAGAAGCCGTCAGGGTTGACGACCGACTGTTGGTACATGGCTTTGTAGGTCGCCTCGTCGGTCAGCGTATTGGCCAGAACCTCGGGACGAACGGGATACAGGGAAGCCGCACTCATCTTTCCTACCTCGGTGTAATAGTTGTTTTTGTATGACCCTGTTGTAGCCGGGGCGCCCGTATAGAACCATTCGACGATGGTAGTAACAAGCCCCTACAAAACATCCAGAAATGCCACAGACACCCCTGAAGCAAACCCCGCAACCCTCGTGGGAGCTGGCCTGCCAGCGATTCAGACGACCCGGTTTCCCGAGAAAGCCGCAGCGCTGGTAACACCATCTCCAAGGATTGTTACCAAATCTGCCAAAGGTGTTTATCAAAACCGGGTCTGTTTACCCCTGCCCCACCTCCCTAAAATTCACCTCGCCGACAAGGCAAAGCGATTAACAAGGTTACAGCCCCCACGAAGGCCGTTAATCCAGTTCTGAAGTAACAAAGCAAAACGATGAAGTTCCACACGCAACCCCAAAAAGGTTGCGTGACCCCACTCGACCTCAAGAAGGTAAATTTCAAATGAAAGCTTTATTGGTTCTGGCCCTCAGCAGTCTGTGCGCAACCGCCATGGCAGACGAGGTTCCGACTGATGTCGCCCAGCAACAACCGGCTATCGAGGAATACACTTACTCCACTCACCTGGACATCGCCAAAGTTGTTTCCATGAGCGAAGTTCCGAATGTCTGCGAAGTTGTTCCGGCGAAAATGGAATACGACGACTCCAAGGGTCAGCGTCACATCCTGCGTTACAGCATCATGGGCAACGGCTGCACCAATTGATGCGTTGAGACTGCACCGAATCGGATCACTCAGCGCTACATCGAGGGTCGATTCCAGCCCGGCTTCGGTCGGGCTCAGTTGTGTTTGAAGCGGCGCAAAAGGGTTGCAAAACACAAGATATAGTGAAAAACGCGGTTTTTTGCTCGTTTTTTGAGCAATCAATCACACGCCAAAAAATTAATGAAAAAATTTTCTCCGGGGCCAATCCCGGCGAAAGCCCTGTAAACCCTCGCTCCGATCGAAATCACCCGCGCGCTCGACCGCCCTGCGCTGTTTCGCCCTCCCCCACGCCCGTGTTTTTTTCCCTATAATGCCGCCCTAATCGGGTCAGCAATATTCCCTTACAGGGATCAAAGCCATTCTGAAGCCCCGCAGCAGCGACAACGCTGACCTGCGCCCGTCAGAGGCTCTCGGAAACCCGTAAAAATTTTCTGTTTATTGCCTGCGTAGCACCGCTGCAAAAAACGACATCCAACGCGGCCTGTACGGCCGTGTGAAAAACCAACAATCAGTTTTCACACGGGCACAGGCCCTCACGCAGGAGACGACACGTCATGCTGAGCTGGGACGAATTCGACAAAGAAGACAGTGAAGTAGCAGCAGTGAAAGGCGCCAACGCCGGCCACGCTAGCGAAGCCAACATGGACCGCCTCGACAGCGCCGGCGGTGCCGCCGCCCTCGAAGCCCGCGCCGTGACCGCCGAAGACTCGGCCGCCGTGGCCCGCGCCAAGGCTGCACTGGATTCCCTCGACGTCGCCGAAGGCCTCGCCGAACTCGAAGGCTCCGCCGCCCGTGTCGCCGTTGACGAAAAGCGCATGATCAACTGCCGCGCCGACCTCAACCAGCTCGTGCCATTCAAGTACGACTGGGCCTGGCAGAAATACCTGGACGGCTGCGCAAACCACTGGATGCCGCAAGAAGTCAACATGACCGCCGACATCGCCCTCTGGAAAAACCCGGAAGGCCTGACCGACGACGAGCGCCGCATCGTGATGCGCAACCTCGGCTTCTTCTCCACCGCCGACTCCCTGGTTGCCAACAACCTGGCCCTGGCCGTGTACCGCCTGATCACCAACCCGGAATGCCGCCAGTACATCCTGCGCCAGGCCTTCGAAGAGGCGATCCACACCCACGCCTACCAGTACTGCATCGAATCGCTGGGCATGGATGAAGGCGAGATCTTCAACATGTACCACGAGATCCCGTCGGTCGCGAAAAAAGCCGCCTGGGGCCTGAAATACACCCGCGCCATCTCCGACCCGGAATTCAACACCGGCACCGTCGAGACCGACAAAGAACTGCTGCGCAACCTGATCGCCTACTACTGCGTTCTGGAAGGCATCTTCTTCTACTGCGGCTTCACCCAGATCCTCTCCATGGGCCGCCGCAACAAAATGACCGGCGTCGCCGAGCAGTTCCAGTACATCCTGCGCGACGAATCCATGCACCTGAACTTCGGCATCGACGTGATCAACCAGATCAAAATCGAAAACCCACACCTGTGGGATGCCGAAATGAAGGAAGAAGCTTCGCAGATGATCCTGCAAGGCACTCAGCTGGAAATCGAATACGCGCGTGACACCATGCCTCGCGGCGTACTGGGCATGAACGCAGCGATGATGGAGGACTACCTGAAGTTCATCGCTAACCGTCGTCTGTCGCAGATCGGTTTGAAGGAAGAGTACCCAGGGACCACTAATCCGTTCCCTTGGATGAGCGAGATTATGGACTTGAAGAAAGAGAAGAATTTCTTTGAGACTCGTGTGATTGAATACCAAACTGGTGGTGCGTTGAGCTGGGATTAATAAGCCAGAACTAATCATCTAAAAAGGGGCTCATTAAGAGCCCCTTTTTATATACTATATTTTGAAAAATCTATCGCCATCATCCAAATATAGAACCACATCCCTCTCGTACCTCTTATAAACTTCATCACTAAACTTATCAGAAAGCATGGAAAGTATTTGCTGACCTGGCAATTGCTTCGACAAAATAAATATTTCTTCTATTTATTTCTGATCAATATCCTCAATACTATCGTGAAACACAAACTTAGGACGCTTTACACCTAACAAATTAACAGCTTTTATATAAGCAAAGTCAAAAGCAATAACTTCTGCTTTCTTTTTACCCCCCTCTGGATTCGTCACTTCATTTTCTATAACTACAGAGCTAGTACCTGAGGTCTCGTCAAACTCAAAGTCAACCCCATACTCTTCTCCATGAACGACCCGAGTGATAGCTTTAAACTCTAAATCCAAAACCCTTTCAAACTCGTAAACAGTTTTAAGCTCTTTAACAATCTCTTCAACAATTGACGACAGCAACTCTTCCGCCAATGCCAATTCGCTTTTAGCCTTTCCTTGTTGAAGCATCAATCCTTCAAGCTTTCCGAGTTCTACTTTAACCCTTCCCAGCTCCCGCAACTTCTCTGTGATATTTGCTATGCTGTCAGTAGACCTCATATCAGAAAAAACTCTCAACTTCCTCTCTTGAAGAACTTTAAGAATATCACTATAGTCATCTTTTTCATCTTTCAAACCAGACAAACCAACTTCCAAAAACTGCTTCTTCCGGCCAACCAGTGTTTCATGAAGACCGACAACTGACTCTAGATCCCTAATCGCACCATCAACATTAACACCCGCATATTCATAAATCGCCCTCAACTCAGAGCCTAGATACCCACCTTCCTCAGCATCTAGCATTTCGACAGTCTTAGCGATATTTAATAACTTCCTATCAACTGCCAGTAGCCGACTTAAAGCGTCATCCTCTGCCCTTTGAATCTCCTGCAAAAGATCTACCGGGTTTGAATATTCAGGCGAATAATCAAACTTGAGAAGCTCATCCTCCAACTTGATTGCCAGCTTTTTAACATTGCCAATTTCAGTCGCCGGCTTTTGCTCTTTGACCAAAGCATTGAGAGCTTGAGATTGCCGCTTTCGCCGGCCAACCGCGTTACTTGCATCCCGCTTCTGAGTAAGCAACTCCGTATTTTGGAAACCAAAAAGATACAAATACAACTCACTGTATTCTTTACCAGCAGCACGCACATCTAAAAAGTGAGTTGTATTGAGCATGCGATGGCTATCATTCCTGACAAACTTTGCAGCAACAGATCGCACGGTTGGCCTACGCGTAAAAATATCGAAACAATATTTTTGTATATTGCTCTCATACTCTTTCGCATCAACCATCTCACCATCAAAGATGTAGCGAGAATTTTTATCACCAATTGAAAAATTTCGCTCCAACTGATGTAGCTTTCCATCAACCCCTAAAAATGCCAGCTCTGCAACAACATCATGCGTGGCAAATAAATCCTCAATTTCTTGATTCGGACGCTTAAACTCCTCATCTATATAAATTGAGTCAATTGAACCTAGAAACAAAAAATCAAAGACTCTTGATAGCGTAGATTTACCCACGCTATTCCCTGACCGCCCTATACCTCTCCGATTCGTTACAAGATTGAGCCCGTCATGAAAATTAACTATCCTCCTAGACTCACCATCAACCTTTATCTCGATACTAATTAATTTCATATGCGCGAATCCTTTCACCTTCGATATAAACCGCACCAATCATGTAAAGCCAATCTAGACTTAAAATAACATGATCTACTGAAACCCCAACCTCAGTAGAAAAACTCTCTAACAACCAGTCAATTTCTACACTCTCAAATGAGATCTTTTTTAAAACCTTTGCACCAAGTACCACTACGTTAATTTCGGGATCACAGCCTGGACTAGGGAGCATCAGGATTCTCCATTACTACGCATTCAATAAAAGCGTGAGCTACAACCACATTAATCCCCAACTCCACGCTTTCTTTATACGCCGGCTTATTCATCGACTCGTAAACAAAGTTACGCAACTTACTTATCACAAAGTCAATAATGAAAATAGAGTTGACACGAATCTTATCCATATCAACAGACTCACACACATACTCTATATTCAACTCATCCAGTGCAGAGCAATAAAAACCATTAAGGTTCTGCAGGATCATATCCTTGCCAAAAGGGATGAGCACATCCACATCCACATATGCCTCCTCTATTTTTGAGGAGTGCTCAAGGTACTGCTTTATTATATTAGATTTAGCACGAAGGTTATTATGTTGAATTTTCCTTACCGTCTCCGCAGTTGGCTTTCTGTCAAGCCGAACGTATGGAGACGCCTTACTTGCGAGGCATATAAGCAACTCATTAATAGCAGAGTTAATCTGATACTCAGGCGCATCGCCTATATTAACGTTCCCAGCCAAGTGTGTTATAGCTACTGTTTTCGTAACGCCACTCATCGCCAACCCCAAAGCACTGTAACATCACATATTAATTTTCATTCCGCCAGAATTCTGCTTAGTATAAACATTCCCATCACCGGACTGGGTAACAGTATCATCCCCTAAATTATTCACCTTAATCTCCAAACCTTTTATTTGAACTTTTAAGGACTTATTTTCTTTAGTTTTAAAAAAACAGAAACCGGTGCTAACCACAGTACAGATCCAAGAAATAGACACACCAAGGTCAGATTTAAAAAACTCGATAATCGCATCCATACATTCACTCCTGTCAAGAAACTCGCCAATTACTAAAAACGAAGGTGCTTCTACAGCAATCATTGAGCTAATTACATAACGCCCTCTCCCTGTGAGCTTTTAGATCCTGTGATCTTTGGACGAGAATACACTGAGCCGCCACTCTTGTGCCACTATGGTGCTGTCGCAGATTTTGATTTGGAAAAATCAGCATTTCGGACCCGAATCGTTCTACATTTCTCTGCGCGCCTACCATCCTCAGCGAAAAGCATAGGAAACGTCTCTATAAGTACACCGCGATGCTGACAAGCGCTCCTGTCTGATTAACAACCGCCAGTGGTTTCAACCTACGAAGAGTCGCTGAAAATCGTCAAATTCCGGACATCAGAATTTTAAATCTATTTGAAGATTGACCTCGCCTGCTTACCCCCATAGGCTTCACGTAGGTGCCTAAGAAACACCTCACACAGCGGATTGCCCGCACCCGATAGTCGCGGCTTTTTTGTGCCTACGGTTTCCCCGTGCGCATAAAAAACTCTGTTATGCCGGGAGTGGGCGAATACAAGACCCGAAAGGGGAATATGTCCGGCCCTCTGTGTGGGGTTTCTTAGCTCCCGGCACCCAGCCCTAAGAAAGCTGACATCACACAGAGGTAAAAGGATATGCCTAAGAATGTCTCCTTCGGCACGAAGGAAATCAGCTTCAACATCAGCACTGACTGCATGCTTCCAGCACAGGAGGCCCGCCATGTCTGAACCCCACAATTCAAAACTCTTCACCCTACACAAGCTTTCTCTCCACGCCCTCCTCCTCGAAAACCAGCCATGGTTTTGCGCACGCGATATCGGTCGTTTGATGGGCGTCCATCTCAGTGATCGCATGGTCAGCAAACTGGACAAGGACCAGCATCGTTTTTTGTGGATTGAGTATTACCGGCAACCTGACAAGCAGTTAATGCTCAGTGAATCCGGCGTGTATGCACTGTTGGTGTACCACTACGTCCCTGGGAATCGTTTGCTGCGCGAATGGCTGACCCATCAGGTGGTGCCAGCCTTACGCGATTCCGCATCCTCAGAGAACTCGGATCGACCTATGTTGAGTCTTCTAAATTGGCCGGAGATGTCAGTGAGTCTCCTGCACTGGCAGGATGAGAGTTGGATTCGACTCCGAGACATGCCGTATCTGTTGCAAAATCAGACACAGAAGCGAGCAACGGTTCCTAAGCCTTGGTGGCGAAAGGTTTCGCAGATGTTTCAGTCGTCAAAGCATTCGATGGGCTAGGTGTTGTGTTTGTAGGATCGCTTGCGAGATCTATCGCTAACATCTGTAGGAGTTTTCCTAGACAGCAGTGATGGCCACTCAGTATCGTCCGAGGGTTTTTAGCCCTCGGCGATTTTATGAGCACAACGAACAAAGATAGCGATTGGAGCATTGCTGAGGTTAGGGCCGCTGTAGATGCCTATCTGAGAATGCTCGCGCTAGAGAAACGCGGTCAAAAATTTGTTAAGACCGCAGAGAATCTTGCCCTGCGTGAAACGTCACTACCGAATCGAACAAAAGGCTCGGTCGAATTCCGGATGCAGAACATCTCCGCCGTTCTGATGAAAATGCATCGAGAATTTATCAAAGGATATAAACCCGCCCGAAACGTTGGCTCAAATGTTGAGCAGTCAATTCGAGCTGTGCTGATTGAAAAGGGTGTGAAGCCTGGAGACCCGACAGCTCCTACTGCTGACGAGGAAACGCTGGAGCAAAGGGCGGTAGCACTGGAAAAACTGCCACTTGGAGATGAACCGGCTGGGATTCTGAAGCCCAAGCGTGCTCAATCACCAGGCACTGCCTACATCCGTGACCCGAAAGTTAGAGCTTGGGTTCGAAAGAAGGCTAAAGGTATATGCGAGGGATGTAAGCAACCTGCGCCGTTCACCAAAAATGACTCACCCTATCTTGAAGTCCACCATGTTAAGCACTTGGCAAATAAAGGGTCTGATCGAACCAGCAATGCTGTGGCGCTCTGCCCAAACTGCCATCGACGCTGCCACCACTCAAATGACAGCGAGGCTTTCACTGAATCGCTGTATCTGACCGTGAAGCGGCTGAGGCGAGAGTGACGGGGATCGCATTGACCGGTTTGTTGCTGCGGAGTTAGGTGTCAGGATCAAGGATTGAGTTGATGCCATCAATCAAAGGCTGATCCCCAAAAATCCTGTATCTAAAAACAATCAGTGCAACCCACCCCACCTCCCGCTATTA
>NZ_BQID01000021.1 GCF_021602345.1 Pseudomonas pharyngis | reverse complement strand
GGGGTTGGGGGCGTTTCTGGGGATCGGGGTGTTGGTGGTTGGCGCGTTGTTGCTGCCCGGGTTGAGCCGCCTGGTGTCGACACCTCGGCAGGCTCTGCAACGGAGCGTAGATTAGAAGGACACCAACGCCGGCTGCGACAACCGCAGCACCGACAAATCCCCGGTAATCCGCTTGTAAGCCAAACGAATCGCCTCAATGTCACTCTCACGTTTCGCGCTGCTCTCGTGCAGGATCACAATCACCTTGGTCGCCAGCCGCTCGGGCACTTTCGCGTCGTGGTCCTTCCACTGCCCATACGCATCGAACACGCTGAACCCGTCAGGGAACCGCGTCGTCACTTCCTGATCGAGAAACTCGCGCCAGCGCGCCGGGCTCACCACACCTTCCTTGCCTTCCAGCGGCCCCACCGAGAAGTACAACTCGGTGCGCACCCACTGCGCCTGCGCCGGTCGCGTGGCATCGCCTTGCAGGGTCGAACTGACGGGATCCTTGGTATGCACGGAAACCGGAGGAGGGCTGGCACACCCGGCGACCGCCAGGAACAGTGCTGCCAGTAGAAAACGTTGCGGCATGGAACTTCCTTATTGTTAAGAACTGTCCCGAATTATAGAGGGGACGGTTAATAGCAATAAAAGATTAAAAAGTGGATCGATCCTGAACTAATGGAATAAGCAAACAAAGTGAAAATAATGCCCGCTGGTTAGAACGATTATTTCTTTAAGTTATTTGCTTGGTGTTGAATCGCATATCCATCACATTCAAAAACCCGCTCCCGCATTTGCCGGATCTGTCATGGCGTCTACTCTGCTGCTGCAACGGTTCAAGTCGCACGGAACGCTGCACTTGAAGCGTTTGAACAGCACTTTTTGCTGCTCGATGGACAGCTTGTTGCGGATTTTCCAATCCTTAGAATCCGCTCCATCTTCTCATCCAGTTCTTAATCCTCAGGGAGCTACACCATGATGAACGCCATGCAGATGCAAATGCCGATGAACGCCAACATGCCGATGATGCCGATGACGGGCATGCCCATGATGATGGCGACCATGAGCTGCGACATGATGGACGACGGCATGATGTGCAAGATGATGCCGGCCGCTGGCATGGACATGGCCATGTTCAAGAACAGCGCGCAAATGATGCAGATGATGATGGACTGCGGCATGCCGATGATGATGCATTGCGGCAACATGAGCATGATGTGCATGTCCCCGGCGGCCATGGCCATGCCGATGATGAACATGATGATGCCGATGCCGATGATGGGCATGCCGATGCCATCGATGAAGTGCGTGATGGAATGCACCATGATGGCCGACTGCATGATGTGCAAAATCATGCCGATGCCGGGCATGAACATGGACATGATGAAAAACTGCTGCGCCCTGATGATGAAGATGATGAACGACTGCAGCATGCCGATGATGATGAGCTGCAACGGCATGCCGATGATGTGCTGCACCTGCTGATTTTCGCCAGCGCATGAAAAAGCCCGACCGGGAAATTCCCGGTCGGGCTTTTTCATGTCTGTCTGTTTTTCAGTCCAGGCGTTCGGGGTAGGTCACAACCAGGTACGCCACCGCTTCACTGTCGGCGGGATTGCGGTAGCGGTGGGGCTGGTCGGCGTAAAACAGGATCGAGTCGCCTGTCGACAGCAGATAGCGCTCGTCGTTGACGCTGATCTCCAGCACACCCTGGGCCACCACCAGGTTTTCCTGCACGCCCGGGCCGTGGCCTTCGGATTGATCCTCGCCCAGCGGGCTCAGGCGCAGTTCATAGAATTCCGACTGGCGCGCCACATCAAAGGGAAACAGCGCACGGCTGACAAAGGCACCGCTGGCGCTGACCAGCCGCTTGCTCTGGCTCGCCGACAACACGGCTACGCCTTCAAACGCGCGATGTTCGAGAAACGCCGCCACCGACACCTTCAAACCCTTGGCGATTTTGCACAGCACCTTGATCGACGGCACGCTGCGTCCGGACTCGATTTGCGCCAGCATCGCCCGGCTCACGCCACACTGGCGGGCTAGGGCGTCGAGCGACAGATGCCGCTTGCCGCGCAGCCGTTGCAGGTTCTGCGCGACGCGTTCACAGATCGGGTCTTCTTCCAGGGATTCGAGATTGTTCAGGTCCAGCACAGGTTCATCGGCGCTCGCCAGAAAGCGCGAGGGTTCACGCGCGTTCACGCTTGACGCGTCTCGCTGGAACGAGCGGCCTGCACCCACTGCCAAGCCTGATAACCGGCATTGCGCGCATACATTTCCCACATCAGCCGGGCCTGTTGCTGGGCGTGGCGGCGTTTGCGGTAGACGGCGAAGTCGATCAGGTTGTCAGTTGGTTTCATGGCGCACTTCACTGTGTTCAATGACGGGATGAGGTGAGAGTACGCCGAGACTTTTATAACGATAAATACTGATTGTTTATTTATTAATGCTTTCTGGTTATTTGATCGGTTCGCCGATTTTTCTTCGTCATCGGCGGTAAGAGGGCGATACATACTCGGCTTCTTTTCTGCGAATTTGGCAAATCGAATTTTAGGTTGGTCTTCGCGCAGGTGACGGATAGCGTCTGTGTTTTGAAATTCAGAGATGGTCTTGATGCCCCCCTTACTTCGTCGAGCCTGGCGCTTTCTGCGCGGAGCCAAAGCCACTGCCTACGTTTTGCTGATGCTGGGCCCAATGTTTATCAAACCCTTGGCATTTGTGAGAGTGCCTCATGAGGCTCAGCCGATCTATGCAAAACTGCCAGGCCTTTGGGGAACGCCCCTGTTGGTGGCCGGCGTGGTTGCGGCGACTATCCGGTCGTTTTACCAGTGGGTGTTCTGGCGTGAAATGAACAAGTCCGATCCTTCCAGTCCAGCGGCCGACTTGCTGCTCATGCTGCACAATACCGAGGGACGCTATTTCTGGTTTGCGTTCGTTTTTTCCGCAGTATTGGTTTATGCCCTGGCCGGCCTGCGCTGGAGCTATCACTTCGGGGCTATCTCGTTCATACGCAGATGGCGTCCCAATCTGAGCAATCCACCGCTGAAATACTTCGTCGTCACCACTGCAGCGTGGGGGCTGTGGCTGAGTCTCTACAGTGCTGTCGTTGTGTATGGCCTGTGGCAGTGGAAGGCTCAAGTTGACCTTGCGATGCTCTTGAATCAATACGTTGAACAGCATCAAACCGGAGTGCTCGTGACATTGCTCGGTATAGGCGTAGCCATGAGGCTCGCCGGGCGCAATGGCGAGCTCGGCATGAAGGCTCTGTATGGCGGATCCAAGTGGCTGAGCATGGCCGTGAGTCTGGTCGCAATCTGTGCGTTGTTGCTATTGGCATTCCTATTGTCGAGCATCTGACGTTACCTTGGGGTGCATCAGCGAACCTCAGGCCAGGATATTTACGAAAGCGGGGACTGTGGAGCCTGCGCAAAACAAAGGGCCGGCGAGGACCGGGTCGAGGTTGTCCGCGTGTCATCGAGCGGGCGCTAGCCAGGTGTTCAGCACGCGCCGGTCGAGCTCTTCCCAGTCCGCCATGCCCAAAACGCGCGTGGTGTTCAGGCCGCGTAAATAGCCGCGCAGCTGATAGGCGACGGCCCGCACTGATTCGGAATCGGCAACGTTCTGGCCCAGGACCGTTTCGTATTCGACAAGGTATTCCGCCACGCGGTCGCGGAATTCGGGCACGACGGCATCGCGGATCAGATCAAAGGTTCGCACGGGTAATCCTCATCTGTTTTCGTTGTGATTGAGTGTGCCGCAGTCTGCACGCCGCGCAACTATCGGTTCAAGTAATAGTGACCATCAAGAAACGCAAGTTCTGCTTTGGTGCCGATGGGCGGAAAATCGCCTCCATCGAACACGCCGCTGAAGGAATTGCGCGATGAAGACTTTGAACCGACTGGCTGTAGTCGCCCTGCTGATGGGCGGGGTGGCCGCTACCGTAGCCCCGGCTTACGCAGACGACGCCAAGTCGTGCCATTTTCTGCCCGTCGCCGCCAGCAGCGCCGCGCTGCAGCACTCGCAAACCGTCGGTGTGCTGTACAGCGAAAACACTCTGGACAACCTGCAATACCTCGAGCGTTACCACGATGTGGCGGTGAACGGTGCCAAGGATGCGCTTGATGCGCGGATCCGTGACGCCTTCGTCGACAGCTCCGACCCGGAGTTGGCCATCGACTGGCTGATGAGTTCGCTGCAACAACAGTTTCTCTCGGTGACCGTCTACGAAAACCTTGATGCGCTGGTACAGGCCCATCCGGACGTAGTGGTGATGCTCGACACCCACAACCGTCTGCTGACCCAACGCAACAGCCAGGTCGAAGCGCGGTTCGCCGCACGCTTCTACGACGCCAACCTGCAATACATCGGCAAGGCCGAGGGCGCGGTGGAGAAGCAACTGCCGTCAGTGTGGGTACACAACAAGGCAGCGCCCGAAATCGCTGCCGGGATCGAACAGCAGCGCGACCTGCAACTGAGTGCCTTGAAGCAGTTCGATGACTCGCTCAAAGCCCTGGTGAGTGCAGGCTGAACACCTAAAGCAAAAACGGCAACGGCAGTGCCCGTGACACTGAACGTTGCCGAAGAACCGAACCTTTTATTTTCAGGATTTTACCCATGCGTGCCTTTCTTATCCCTGCCATGGCTTCTGCCACTTTGCTGCTGACCGCTTGCGCCTCTGCGCCGAACGATCCGACGCTGACCTTGCAGACGCACAAGACGCCCGCCCAGTACGCCGAATGCGTGGTGCCGAAACTGCAGGGCAGTGCGCTGAATCCGACCGTGTCGCAGACCCAGCGCAGCTACCGGATCGTGGTGCCAAGCAAAGTCGCAGCGGACAACGTGCTGGAGGCTTACAAGGCACAGGACGGTGGGAAGGTCTTTTTGTATGAGCGCCACTTGCTGGCGTCGAGTTTCATGCCGTCGAGTTTTGAACGGGCTGCCCAGGAGTGCCTGTAACGCCTGACGGTTAACGCTTTTGACGATGCTCCTTTGGTTGGCCGCAACCAACCAATTCCTTTGCCCCGCACCTTGCGGGGCTTTTTTTGCCCGGCGTTTGGCGCAGTCGGCGCTACGCTGGATAGCGGAAAAGGTTTTCGGGAGTACAAGAACATGAAGAAGGACAGCAGCGGCGCGGCGACCGAGAATCCCTCTGTGCTGATCGACGCAAGAATCAAGGAACTAAACGACTGGCGCGGCCAGAAGCTGGCCGAGATCCGCGCGATCATTCATGAGGCGGATCCGGAAGTCGTCGAGGAGTGGAAGTGGCGCGGTGTTCCGGTCTGGTCACACAACGGAATCATCTGCACCGGGGAAACCTACAAGGCCGTGGTGAAAATGACTTTTGCCAAAGGCGCGGCGCTGGAAGATCCGTCAGGACTGTTCAACGCAAGCCTGGAGGGCAATACCCGGCGGGCGATCGATGTTCACGAAGACGACAAGATCGATGCCAAGGCTCTGAAGGCGCTGGTGCGTTCGGCGATTACGTTGAATTCAAAGAAATGATTTGCCGTTGAGGCAGAGGTGAAGCGCAGGAGGGTGAAACGAGGAAAAATGGCAGGGGCGGCTGGATTCGAACCAACGCATGGCAGGATCAAAACCTGCTGCCTTACCGCTTGGCGACGCCCCTGTAGCTATTGGTTTCAGTCCCGGGAGGACCTCTGCAACAGTGGGCGGCACTTTACCAGCGCTCTTGCGTTCTGTGAACCCCTGAAACAAATAAATTTCAGGGAAAACAGCTACTTATTTCCCGGACGGTATCGCCGGTCAGGTTTTTCGGGCTTTTCAGCGGTGGCCATGAAAACCGGCGTGACCGCTGTAGCCCGAAAACCTGGCAAAGACGTGCCTCGACAAACCGGTCAGTTGCCGTCTGCAACCTTGCGTTCGATTTCGTCGACCTTGCGTTGCAACTCCTCAGCGTCCTGCTCCTTGGTGCGGGTCGACGAGGGCGTGATGACCTCATCCACGCCGCGGGTCTTGTCGTCCGGATCCTCAAGATCGCGTTTCACCACATCGACCGGTTTGCCGGACGTATCCGTGGCTGGGGCTTTGCTGTCGTTGTTCATGGCGTTGACCTCCGTTGGGTTAAACGTTGGATGCAGCGCCATGGAGCGAGTTCGAGTTTTTTAGCGGCAACCGTGCAGAAAACTGCGCAGCCGGGTTGATGAACGCCGGTAGCTCACCGGCAACAAGCCGATATTTGTTCAGGCGACAAAACCCAGCAACAGCGTCGCCAGAATCACCGTTGAAGCGCCGCCGATCCGGGTGGAGATCTGCGCAAAGGGCATCAGTGACATCCGGTTCGAGGCCGACAGGATCGCGACGTCGCCGGTGCCGCCCAGACCGCTGTGGCAGCAGGTCACGATGGCCGATTCGATGGGGTACATCTTCATCAGGTTGCCAATGAAAAAACCGGCGACGGTCATCGACACCACGACGCTGAGGCACACCAGCACATAGCCGATCGAAAACACCTTCACCACGCTGTCAAGCGGTACATACAGCATGCCCAGGCCAATCATTACCGGCCAGATGAAAGCGGCGGAAACCAGTTTGTAGAAAGACTGCGCGCCTTTTTCCAGTTTCTCCGGCAACACGCGCACGTATTTGAACAGCACCGCCGCGAGAATCATCATCACCGGCCCCGGAATCCCGACGACCTTTTCCAGCAGGCCACCGAGCACGAAGAACGCACAGATGACCAGCACGCCAGCGCCCATGAGTCGCAGGTCGATGGCGGTGGCGGACTCATCCTTGACCTTGAATTTATCGTTTTCGGCTTTCGCCCGGATCAGTGCGCCTTCACCGTTGATGGCCGGGCGTTTCAGCGCCAGTCGTGCCAGGTAACCGGCGCAGATGATCGCTGCAATGTTGCCGACCACGGCCGCCGGGACCAATTGCGCGACGTAGATGTCCGGCGTGCCGCCGAGGATCGCCGAGTAGGCCAGGGACAGCGGCAGGATGCCTTCGCCGATGCCGCCGCCGATGATCGGCACGATGATGAAAAAGAACGTGTGGTAGACGCTGTAGCCGGCAAGCTTGCCGACAATCAGCCCGCTCGCGACGGCGGCCAGGGTGCCGGTCAGCAAGGGGATGAACATGCGGATCATGCCCTGGACCAGAATGAACCGGCTCATGCCCAGGATGCTGCCGACCACCAGGCTGGCGATCACGAAGTACAGGAAGTTGGCTTCCTTCATCAGCATTTTGGTGGCGTCGATCGTCGGCGCGCCGAAGAAACCGTAGAACACCAGCACCGACGGCAACATCAGGCACAGGATCGCGCCGCCACCGATTTCCCGCAGGATCGGCAGACGCGAGCCCATCTGGCCGAAGAACACGCCCATGGTCATGATCACGGCCAGTCCGCCGATCATGTTCTTCGGCAGAAAGCCGAGGTGGGCCGACAGAAACACGATCACGGCGATGCCGAGGAAGATCGGCAGCGGGATCACGCCGATCTCATAGCTGCGCAGGCGCTGGATGAACCCGCCGGCGCGCGGGCCGTCGACATTCAGGGATTGCTCAAGGGAGTCGCTCATGACGCATGTCCTCATGTTTGTTTTTATCGAGGATGGACGGGAAACCACGGTGCACCGGGCTCGGGTGGCTAGGCGGTGATTCGATGGTATCCTTCGCAAAATGCGTGATAAACAGCGGAAGCATGCGGCCTATGAACACGAATCGTGACCAATTTCCCTTGCCCGAAGACCTCAAGGTGTTCCTCACCGTCATCCGCAAGAACAGCTTTGCCAGCGCCGCCGATGAGCTGGGCTATTCGCCGGCCTACGTCAGCAAGCGCATCTCGGTGCTGGAAACCACGCTGGCGACCAAGCTGTTGCACCGCACCACCCGGCGCATCGCGCTGACCGACGATGGCGAGCGGGTGCGGATCTGGGCGGAGAAACTGCTGGGGGATTTCGATCAGTTTCTCGGCGAGATTTCCCAGGCCCGGCACCAGCCGGCGGGATCGCTGCACATTTGCAGCAGCTTCGGTTTCGGCCGCAATCATGTGGCGCCGGCCATCAGCCAGTTGTCCCGGGCTTGCCCGAAACTTGATATCCGGCTGGACGTGTTCGACCGGGTGGTCGATCTGGTGGGCGAGGGCTTTGACCTGGAAATCCTCGTCGGCGATGACCTGCCGGGCCAGCATCTGGCGCGCAAACTGGTGAGCAACCGGCGCGTGCTGTGCGCCACGCCGGAATACCTCGAACGCCGAGGCACGCCGCAGTCCCTCGAAGACCTGAAAGACCACGATTGTCTGGTGCTCAAGGAGCGCAACAATGCGTTCGGTATCTGGACCCTGAGCAAGGACGGACAGGAAGAAACGGTGCGAGTGAATGGTCCGTTGTCCTCCAACAGTGGCGAGATCGTGCTGGAGTGGGCCTTGAGCGGCGGCGGGATTCTGTTGCGCTCGATGTGGGACGTCAAACCGATGCTCGAGCAGGGCAGGCTGGTGCAGGTGCTGGACGGCTACACCCAGAGCGCCAACGTCTGGGCGGTCTATCCGACCCGGCTCAGCGAGTCGGCGAAATTGCGGGTGTGCGTAGAGTTTCTGGAAGAGTATTTCCGCGATTTGTCCGTGGAATGAAAACGGGCGGTTCAATGAACCGCCCGTTTTTTTTGCCATCAATCCAGCCAGGGATTGTCCGCCAGATGCCGTGCCTCGAAGGCGCGGATCTGCTCGGTGCGTTGCAGCGTGGTGCCGATGGCGTCCAGTCCCAGCAGCAACGACTGTTTGCGCAGCTGATCGATCTCGAATCCGATCTGCGTGCCGTCCGCCAGCTCGATCGTCTGCTGCGCCAGGTTGACGCTGATCCGCGCGGTCGCCGGGACGCTGATCGCCTCGGCCACACGCTTGAACTGCACGTCGTCCAGCTGAATCGCCAACACGCCATTACGCTGGCAGTTGTCGTAGAAAATCCCGGCAAACGTGGTGCCGATCAAGGCCCGGATGCCCACTTGCTTCAAGCCCCACACCGCGTGTTCGCGGCTGGAACCGCATCCGAAATTGGGGCCGGTCACCAGAAACGCCGCGTCCTGCCAGGCCGGCTGGTTGAGCACGAATTCCGGGTTGGGTTCGCCGGAGGCGAGAAAGCGCAGATCGAAGAACAGCCCGCGATCCAGCCCCTGACGATCGATGCCCTTGAGAAACTGCTTGGGCATGATCACGTCGGTGTCGATGTTGGACGCAAGAAACGGCGCGGCGCTGCCGCTGACGGTGTCGAAAGGTTGCATGGTTCAAGCCTCCAGCGCGACGGTGCGCACGTCAGTCAAATGGCCGCTGATGGCGGCGGCTGCGACCATCGCCGGGCTCATCAGGTGGGTGCGCGCACCGGCGCCCTGACGGCCTTCGAAGTTGCGATTGGTGCTGGACGCACAGCGATCCCCCGGCGCGAGCACGTCGTCGTTCATCGCCAGACACATCGAGCAGCCTGATTGCCGCCATTCGAAACCGGCGTCGAGAAAGATTTGCGCCAGGCCTTCGTCCTCGGCCTGATTGCGCACCAACGTCGAACCGGGAACGATCATCGCCCGCACGTGAGCGGCCACACGCTTGCCGCGCACCACCCGGGCGACGTCACGCAAATCTTCGATCCGCGCATTGGTGCAGGAGCCGATGAAGGCATGGCTGATCGTCACTTCGTTCAATGGCATGCCGGGTGTCAGGCCCATGTAGTCGAGGGCGCGCTGCAGGCCCTGACGCAGGATCGGATCGGGCTGGGCGGCCGGGTCCGGCACGTGCCCTTTGATCGGCGCGGCCTGATCGGGGCTGGTGCCCCAGGTCACCATCGGCTCCAGCGCGGCGACGTCGAGAATGACTTCGCGATCGAACACCGCGCCCTCGTCGCTGTGCAGGGTTTTCCAGCGTTCGACGGCCTGCTCCCAGAGCTTGCCCTTGGGCGCACGCGGCTTGTGTTGCAGGTAGGCGAACACCTTGTCGTCCGGTGCCATGAACGCACCCCGGGCGCCGGCCTCGACGGCCATGTTGCAGATGGTCATGCGCGCTTCGACGCTGAGGGCGCTGATGGCCGGGCCGGTGAACTCGATGGCGTAACCGGTGGCGCCGGACGCACCGATCCTTTCGATCAGCGCCATGATGATGTCCTTGGACGTGACACCTGCGCCCAGCTCACCGTTGACCGTCACCCGCAGGGTTTTCAGGCGTTTGTAGACCAAGGTCTGCGTCGCCAGCAGGTGTTCGATTTCCGAAGTGCCGATGCCGAAACCGAAGGCGCCCAGTGCGCCGTAAGTGGTGGTGTGGCTGTCACCGGCCGCGACCACCATGCCCGGCAGAATGAAACCCTGTTCCGGCGCCACGACGTGCTCGATGCCCTGGCGCTTGTCCAGCACATCGAACAGCTCGATGCCGAAGTCGCGGCAGTTTTCTTCGAAGTACGACACCTGCCGCGCGCCCCCGGCGTCGGGCATGGTCGCGATGCGTTTCGGTGCGGTGGGGTTCACATGATCGACCACCGCCAGCGTCGCCGCAGGCCGCCACACAGTGCGCCCGGCCTCGCGCAGGCCGCTGAAGGCTTGCGGGCTGGTGTATTCGTTGGCGACCTGGCGGTCGATGTAAAGCAGCACGTGGCCCTGATCGTCGAGGGTGCAGACGGTGTGACTGTCGATGTGCTTCTGGTACAGCGTTCTCGGGCTCGGCATGGCTTGCGCTCTTTTCTGTCCGGGGCAAAAACAATATGAGGACAGAATATTGATCGCGGAAATGGCATCAAGAGCGCTTCAGTGAAGCCGTTGAACACGGATTGTGAGCAATTGCCGCAAGCCTACGCCCGTGTCTCCTCCGGCAACCTGGCAATCACCTTGATCTCGAACTGAAACCCGTACAGCCACGTCACGCCGACCGCCGTAATGGTCGGATGCGGCGCCTCGCCCCAGAACTCGGGCACCACTTCCCAGATGGTTTCGAAAGTCGATTGCGGGTCGACCATGAATACCGTCACGTCCACCACGTCGTCGAAGCTGCCACCGGCCGCGCCGAGAATGGCGTTGAGGTTGGTGAAGGCCAGTCGCACCTGTTGTTTCAGATCCGGCTCCGGCGAGCCGTCCTCAAGGCTGCCGACCTGGCCTGAGACAAACAGAAAACCGTTGGAACGAACCGCCGGGGAATAACGGTTGCGCTCGTAAAGCGCATGGCGTCCGGGCGGGAAAACCACGTCGCGTTTTGGCTGGGCGTTAGTCATGGGGAGTCTCCTTCAATGGGTTGAAAACCTGCGATGGAGAAACTTTAGGGACTTGCCTCGGCGCGATAAACGCGCAACCTTGGCGTTCACTGTTTGCAAATCCCAAACAATCGAGCCGCTATCAGAGGTGGGATATGGACCGTTTTGACGCGATGCAAGCCTTCGCAAGGGTGGTGGAGGCGGGCAGTTTCACCAAGGCCGCCGAAACCCTGCACATGAGCAAGACCACAGTGACCCAGCTCATTCAGCAACTGGAGGCGCGGCTGCGGGTCAAGTTGCTCAACCGCACCACGCGCAAGGTCAACGCCACGGCGGACGGCGCGGCCTATTACGAGCGGGTGATCAAGTTGCTGGCGGACATGGACGACGCCGAAACCAGCCTGCCTGGCGCGGCGGCGCAGCCCAAGGGGCGCTTGCGGGTCGACGTACCCAGCCCCTTGGCCAATCTGATTCTGGTGCCGGCGCTGCCCGAGTTTTACGCGCGTTACCCGGAGATCCAGATCGACATGGGCGTCAGTGATCGGATCGTCGACATCATCGATGAAAACGTCGATTGCGTTATCCGAGGCGGCGAGCTGCGGGATCAATCGCTGATGGCCCGGAAGGTGGCGGATCTTCAACTTGGCGTGTACGCCGCGCCGAGTTATCTGGCCCGCTCCGGCACCCCGATGCATCCACGGGAGCTGGAGGACAGCCATCATCGGGTGGTCGGTTTCCTTTGGGCGCGTACCGGCAAACCGGTGCCGTACGCCCTGCACAACGAGCACGAAGACTTGCAGATCAAGGGTCGTCACGTGCTGGCGGTCGATGATGGCAACGCCTATCTGTCGGCGGGCCTCGCAGGGCTGGGCGTGTTGTGGTTGCCCAGGTACATGTCCAGAGCACACGAGGCGAGCGGTGATCTGGTGCCGCTGTTTGAAGACTGGCGCCTCGATCCGATGCCGCTCTACGTCGCGTACCCGCCAAACCGCCACATCAGCCGCAAGTTGCGGGTGTTCATCGACTGGATCGCCGAAGTGATGGCCCGTCACGCACCGGTCATGGATCGCTCAGGTTCGCCAGCAGAAGGTCAGGCTCATCGTTCAACAACTGGGTGAGCGGAATGGCGTTACCCAGAGGTAGCGCGCCTGCGCACCGCCACGCATTTGATTTCCACCAGCAGCCCCGGATGGGCCAGCTCGCTGACACCGATGCAGGTCCACGCGCAGAAGCCTTTGGGGAATACGCGGTTTTTCACTTCGCGAAACACCGGCATGTGTTGGCTCATGTCGACGTGATAGGTGGTCATCTCCACCACATCGTTGAAGGTGCAGCCACCGGCCTTCAGCACTTCGTCGAGGTTTTCCCAGGCGCGGATGAATTGCTGCTCGGGGTCTTCGATGACTTGCAAATCAGCGGTGCGGCCCACCTGACCAGCGCAATAAAGCGTGTCGCCGACCAGAACCGCCGGGGCGTAACCGGCGCGTTCGACGATGGTTTTCATGGATTCGGGGATGATGATTTTGCGATCGGGCATGGTGTTTTCCTTCAATGACGGATTTCAGCGACCGTGCGCGGCCGCTGCCAACTGCTCGGTATCCACCCGCACAAATACCGAATCACCCACCGCCGTCAGCACATCCCCGGCGTAGACCTCGCAGATCACCCGGGTCTTGCGCCCGACTTCACCTTCGACTTTTGCCTTCAATGTCAGCGGCACGCCCATCGGCGTTGGTTTGATGAACTTGATGCCCAGGTTGCCGGTGACGCAGTTGATGCGCGGCAGGCTTTCGGGGTCGCGCCCTTCAGCGCGGTAGTGATAAGCCATTGCGGTCCAGTTGGAGTGGCAGTCGACCAGCATGGCGATCAACCCACCGTAGACCAGCTCCGGCCAGCCGCTGTACTTGGCCTCGGGCACGTGCTCGGCCATGACGTGTACGCCGTCTTCGTGCCAGAAGCTTTTGATGTGCAGCCCGTGGGGGTTGCGGCTGCCGCAGCCGAAGCAGACGCCCTCGGGGGCGGCGGTGTCTTGCAGGGAAATGTCGGGGGTGGCCATGCCGGGATCATCCTTAAACTGTAAGCCGAACCCCGCGGATTCTAACCCCGAATGCTCAACGTGAGGATTGCTCCTTTTGCGTGGGCCGTTGTGGATCGGTCAGCAGTTTTTTGCGAGTCGTCGAGTGGTTCGGCAATTGCTCACTGATGTCCCAGATTTCCAGCATTTTCGCGTATTCAAAGGCGTGGCGCGGGCTTTGCTGAATCCACTGCTCAAACGCCTGGCGTTCGTCAGGTGTGCAATCGTCCTCCTGCAGGCGCAGGCACCAGTGCGCTGCCTGGTTCAGGATTTCTTCGTCTGCGTCGGTCATTGACGGTTTCCACGATGGCTGGGGAGGGCATTTTACGTTGCCGCTTGCAAAAAAAACGTCAAAGCACCTTGAGTATTTAAACGGTTAGTGAACGTTCAACGGACAAAAAACGCTGCCGATGGACAGATCGCGCCGTGATTTCCGGGCTTCGTCGCTTTGTCATATTCCCTCACATTTCAATGCAGATAGTGGGCAGCCCAACCTGTTTCCAGTGAGGCTGCCCCGTGTTTCAACGTCTTGTGTGTTCGCTGTCCGTGCTGAGTCTGTCCATTGCTGCCGCCCAGGCGGCTGACCTCGATACCCCGCGCCTGGCAGGCATCGACAACTTCCGGGATATCGCCGGCACCACCACCGCCTATTCCACGGCCCATGACGGCACAATGCGCGCCGGTGTGTTCTACCGCTCCAATGCCCTGACGCCGACGGCGGCGGACCTGGCGACCCTCAACGGTCTGGGGATCAAGTCGGTGTACGACCTGCGCACGCCCAGCGAAATTGCCAGCACGCCGGACACGATGCCAAGCGGTGCGACCTACCAGAATATCGACATCATCGGCAGCACCACCTCCGGCGCGAACATCACCACGGTCTCGTTCAAAAGCGCGGCCGATGCGATTGCGATGATGCAGGAAACCAACCGCGCGTTTGTCAGCGATGCCGGCATGCGTGGTCAGTTCGGTGTGCTGTTCAATGAACTGGCCGGTGTCGACGGCGCCGCGCTGTTCCATTGCACCGCCGGCAAGGACCGCACCGGCTGGACCGCTGCCGTTCTGTTGAGCATCGCCGGCGTCGATAACGCCACGATCATGAGCAATTACCTGGCGACCAACGACTACACCGCCGAACGGGTCGCCAAGACCCTGGCGATGATGCCGCCGAGCATGGCCGCGATCTACGCGCCGCTGCTGGGCGTCGAAGCCAGTTACCTGCAAGCGGGTCTGGATCAGGTCACCGCGCAATACGGCAGCATGGACAACTACCTCAAGCAGGGGCTGGGTCTGTCCCAGGAAACCATTTATGTACTGCGCGGCAAAATGGTCGAGTACAACAGCCTGCCCGGCCAGGCAGGGCTGATCGGCAACGCCGCCGCTGGCGCGCAACTGTTGCAGGAACTGCAGAACAGCAAGCTGTCGGGCACTTACAGCGCCTACAACTACTACCTGCAATCGGCCATCGACGCCGGCACTCTGGGCGGTGTCGAGTCCACGGTCGGCGGCCAGGTGCACGCCGATGCAGCCAGTTACCTGCTGCGTCAGAACGCAATGATCGAGCAAGCCGCCGCGCCGTTCGCCAGCGGCACTGACCTCAAGGTCGGCCAGTACCGGTTGTGGAGCACCGCGCTCGCCGGTTACCTCGGCACCGACGGCTCCGCCCATGCGCAAAGCAGCAACGAACATAGTCAGGGCCTGATGGTCGGCGTCACCCAGCGTTTCTCCGAGCAAGTCAGCGCTCGCGGCGGCATCGGTTACAGCAAAGGCTCGGTGGGTGGCGCAGGTGGCGAGGCCGACACCGATTTCACCTTCCTCGACCTAGGCGCCCGTTATGGCTTCACCAGCCTGGAACGTGGCCTGTTTGTCGATGCCAACATCAGCGCCGGTTACGTCGACTACGACAGCAAACGCGATCTCGGCGGTGGCCTCGGTTCGGCGAAGGGCGACACTCACGGCAATCTCAGCGGCGCCACATTGGCGCTGGGGTATCGCATGCCGCTGAACACTGTGATTCTGGAGCCAAGCCTTGGCGTGCGCGTCAGTCGTCTGGACCTGTCAGGCTTCCAGGAGAAGGGCAGCGAACTGGCCCTTAATGTCGATAACATTCAGGAAACCCGGCGCAGCGCCGTGGCCAATCTCGACGTCTCGTTCGCCCCGATGTCGATGGGCGCGTGGCAACTGGTGCCGGGCGTGCGGGTCGGTTACGAGCATGTGCTGGGCGATCATCAGGTCGACAGCGAAGGGCACCTGCTGGGGCTGGATATCGAGCAGCGCGCGGCGTTCGATAACCGCGATCAGTTCAGCGGGGGCGTCAACCTGATGGCCAATCTCGGTGCTTTGAGCCTGGGCGCTGAAGTCGGTGCCAGCGGTGGGGGCGACAGCCACGGTTTCAGTGGCGCGCTCAAGGCCAGTTATCAGTTCTAAAAGCTGTGGGGGCGAGCCTGCTCGCTCCCACAATGGTCTGCTGTGCTAACGCAGTCCCTTTCGCACATCAGCCGGGCTCACGCCGTAGGCACTCTGGAAGTACTGGCTGAACCGGCCGACATTGCTGAAGCCCAATCGCAGCGCCACTTCGGTCACCGAGGCAGGAGTGCCCTGGCGCAATGTTTCGTAAGCACGCTCCAGCCGCACCTGCCGCTGATACCCGACAATCGACGTCCCGGCAAACCGCCGAAAACCCTCTTGCAGCGCGCGCAGGCTGACGTTGGCCAGCCGCGCCAGATCCGTGCCACTGACCTGAATCTCGGGATGCGCCTGAATGTAATCGATCGCCTGCCGCACATGCCTCGGCGCAATCAACGCCTCTGGACGACGCAGGGCCTGGCTGAAGTTGTGCGGCCAGGCTTCCAATACCGCGTCCACCAGCATCTCCCGCAGCCGTGACGGCATCAGCGAACCGGCGTTCAGCAGCCGATCGAACTCGGTGCCGGTGGCCAGATCGATCAGCGCACGAATGCCCTGAAACGCCGGGCTGTTCAGATCCACCCTCGGCTCGAAATGCAGCTTGTGCACGATCGGTTTGCCCAGCAGGGTCGACAGCCGTTCGGTGAGCGCCGCACGGCTGATCGACATGCCGTGCTGGGCATGATTGTCGATAAAACGCATCGAACGCAGCTCAGCCTTGTCGATGGCCAGCCCCACATCGCACAGCCCGACAGATTCATGGTTGAAAACGATCTTGCCGGCGGTGGGAATGACGAAGGTGATTTCATCGAACGGCTCGGGGAAGGCGACGGTGAAATCGCCCCGGTAATGCATGCGCCGGAAACTCACGCCTTCGTACCGCCCGTAAACGCCGCCAATGATGATGTCTTTGGGCGGCGGTGGTGTGTCGCCATAACGGTTGCCGAACATTCGCGAGAACAGGGCGCCGAAGTCGTCACTGGCCATGTTGTCGGATCGCAGGATGAGGGTCTGGCGTGTCGGGCTTGAGTACACCGGGAGGTTCACCTTGGTGGTCGGGGCATAGGGGCGCGAGGACGTTACCAAGGGAGAATGACGCTGATGTGACAACGCCGGATGCTGTACGTGAACGCCACGCACAGCATCCGGCGAGGTTGGGTCAGGTGTGATGAATGTCGCGATCCTTGGTTTCCGGCATGAAGAAAATCCCGAGAATCGCCGTCATCACCGCAATCACGATCGGGTACCACAAGCCGTAGTAGATATCCCCGGTGGCCGCAACCATCGCAAACGCCACGGTCGGCAGGAACCCGCCGAACCAGCCGTTGCCGATGTGGTACGGCAGCGACATCGAGGTGTAGCGGATGCGCGCCGGAAACAGCTCGACCAGCCACGCCGCAATCGGGCCGTAAACCATGGTCACGTAGATCACGAGGATGGTCAGCAGCAGCAAGACCATCGGGTAATTGGTCTTCGCCGGGTCGGCTTTTTCCGGGTAACCGGCTTCTTTCAACGCGGTGCCGAGGCTGGCAGTGAACGCGTCGTTACGGGTCTTGAAGTCGGCGGCCGGCAGGGTCGTGCCTTCGAAGCTTTCGATGACCTTGTCGCCGATGCGCACCTGAGCCACGGTGCCCGGTTCCGCCACCACGTTTTCGTACGGGATCGCCCGTTTGGCCAGGATGGTTTTCGCCAGATCGCACGAGCTGGTGAATTTGGCCTTGCCCACCGGATCGAACTGGAACGAGCACTGGTCGGGGTTGGCGATCACCTTGACCGGGTTTTTCTCCTGGGCCACGAACACGTCGGGGTTACCGTACTGGGTTAGCGCATGGAAGATCGGGAAGTAGGTCACCGCCGCCAGAATGCACCCGGCCATGATGATGCCCTTGCGCCCGATGCGGTCGGACAGGCTGCCGAAGATCACGAAGAACGGCGTACCGATCAGCAGCGAACCGGCGATCAGCAGGTTCGCGGTCTGCGGGTCGATCTTCAGGGTTTGCAGCAGGAAAAACAGCGCGTAGAACTGCCCGGTGTACCAGACCACCGCTTGCCCGGCGGTGCCGCCGAGCAGGGCCATGATCACGATTTTCAGGTTGTCCCAACGGGCGAAGGACTCGGTCAGCGGGGCTTTCGACGACTTGCCTTCTTCCTTCATTTTCTTGAACACCGGCGACTCGTTCAGTTGCAACCGGATGTACACCGAGACCGCCAGCAGCAGGATCGACAGCAGGAACGGAATCCGCCAGCCCCAGGCCTCGAACGCTTCGGTGCCCAGCGCGGTGCGGCAGGCGAGGATCACCAGCAACGACATAAACAGGCCCAGGGTCGCGGTGGTCTGAATCCATGACGTGAAATAACCGCGTTTGCCCTTCGGCGCATGCTCGGCCACATACGTCGCCGCGCCGCCGTACTCGCCGCCCAGCGCCAGGCCTTGCAGCAGGCGCAGGGTAATCAGAATGATCGGCGCCGCGACCCCGATGGTCGCGTAACCGGGCAGGAACCCCACAATCGCCGTCGACACACCCATGATCACAATCGTGATCAGAAACGTGTGCTTGCGCCCGATCATGTCGCCCAGCCGCCCGAACACAATCGCCCCGAACGGCCGCACCGCAAAACCTGCGGCGAAGGCGAGCAGGGCGAAGATGAACGCCGTGGTCTCGTTCACCCCGGCAAAGAAGTGCTTGGCGATGATCGCGGCCAGGGAGCCGTAGAGGTAGAAGTCGTACCACTCGAACACCGTGCCGAGCGACGACGCAAAGATGACCTTGCGCTCCTCCCGGCTGACGCTGTGGTGCGGGGCACTGCCTGTGGACATGCTGTCGAGTACTGCCATGGGTGTTCTCCGTCGTGCTTGTTTTTGTAGGCCGGAGCACTCCATCAACGTCGCGTACCCAAGGCCTGTGGCGGATGCCGGTTCAGGTATTTCGTGGAGCGTGCACAGAATCACCGCCCCGCGCGGGAGGGCGGGGTTTCATTGAGCATAATTGGGATTGGGGGGATATCCAGTTGGGGAGATTTGACAACGATACATTCGCGGCGGGAATCCACCTGCGCATCGTCTACCGGGAGTTTTTTCATTAAAGAATTGCCGCTTCTACCTCTGGTGCAGTTGCCCAACGACAAGGAGTAGCAGACTGGGCCTTCCCTAGCCCTAGCGCGTCTTCCCAGACCGTTTACTGAGTCACCGCTGCGGATATGCGTTGCGCCTAATTCTTGGTTGGAATTTGATTTATTTCTATTAATTATTAAAACCTGTCATTTATGACAGGTGGCAATGTTGGTGGCTTTATGTAGGGTGTGATTGCGTAGTGGGATGTTTTTAATATTTATGGCTGTCTGGTGAAAGAAGGAGATTTATTATTATGGTGGATTTAACTAAGGATTTTGTAGTTGGAACTCGTCATAAGATTACGCTTCTCAGTGGGCAGGTTGTTGAGGGTCTAATTGAAAGCGTGACACGTGAGGGAGTTGTTATTAATGATCTCTCGGATGGGAAGCCAAAAGATGTTTTGCGGGAAAATATTACTGATGCGACTGCGATTACGATACAAGGAAAGGGGTTCTTGGGGGATAAGCCTTCACCGAATATAGAAGTCGGGTCTGGGTCCGGAGGTGCGAGTGGAGGACATGGGATTGGAAGTGGCCAGCAAACTCAGTGGCATGGTTACGGTTGTAAGTGTGGCTGCGGCGGCTTTGGTACTTATGCTTATGGTGCTCCAGTCTATTAATGATGTTGATGTTTGTTGAGGTGCTGGACCTGTACGCTCTTTAACTCTGGGGTGTAATCGAAGGGGGACAGATTTATTTAATCGTCCCTTGGGAAATAAATCTGCTCCCTTTGGTTGGTTCCTTTGATTGTCCGTCCTTTTAATTATCTTTTTAATTTCGTTTCTCTGGTCCGCCCTCGTATGCAACACAGGTGATCCTATGAATCAATCTATCGCGAGTGTAGTTGTAGCGTCGATTGTCGCTCCATGCGCACCTGCGCTGGTGCAAGCAGCTCCAAGCATTTGCGATGGAGTTGTCGTCGTTCTGATGACTCCCGATGTAGCCAGAGGGTCGCCCATTGAAGTCGAGGTGACAGTACGCAGCGATTTGCTGGGGAGTGTTAGTGGTGTGGTGCAATTCACTGGTTTTCAAGGGCCGGGTTCAATACTCACGTCGGCTAACCAGACGTTTTCGGCAGCAAAGACCTCAGTAACGGTCAATACGAAACCCACGACGATCGCTAACAACTACAAGGGCACGCTGCTAGGCGTTGTGAACGGTTTTCAATGTGAGAAAAGGGTGGAAGGAGCGTTGGACTTGTACGCTCCCTGAAACGATATGAAAAAACAGAAAAAGTGACGCAGGATAATCTAATCAAAAGGGGACGGATTTATTTAATCATCCCCCTTTAGACGTTAAGCACTTTTCTCTGGCCGTCCTCTATCTCTTAATTCAATGCGTCTTCCCGTGATTTGTTCGATTTCATCGACGAATCTCATGTTGCCAGTCAGTTGGCCGCGCTGCAGCGCTCCCCTGATGAGTTGCAATTCATTGGTGGGTGTAGCCATTCCAACAAACGACTTATAGCGCTCATGCCGGGTGGCATCGTCAGGTCCTAACTCCAGGAAACAAGGATTTTTGTCCAGCCAGGTGCTTTCTGAAAAATCGTTCAGGCGCAGAGCGAAACTTGACCAGGGGTAGTCTTCTGCACGCTCCACCATGTGGGCTCGCACCGGGTTTAACTCGATATAGCGACTGCAAGCCAATAGATAGGTGTCGGATTGGACAACGCTGGATTTGTAGCGACTTTCCCATAGCGTGCCAGTCCGCCCCTCAACCTTGTTGCGATACCGCGTCATCCGTGCGGCGAGCGCTTTCATAAGCTGTCCAAGGTTGGACGTTGCTTCTCCTGGGGCGAGAAGCAGGTGGACATGATTGGTCATCAGGCAGTAGGCATAAACTTTTATACCCAGTGCCTCCTTGAGTTCTCGCAGGTCAGAGAGGTAGCGCTCGAAGTCCGCTGGCTCTGCGAAAACGACCTGCCTGTTGTGGCCGCGCTGCACGATGTGATGCGGGTAGTTCGCTAGCACGATGCGTCCGGTTCTGGGCATGAGTCTTCTTACGTCCTTGTTTTGACGGATGAAGTTTAGAAGCTGGCGAGGCGGAGACAGGCGGGATGTGTCAGAGAATGTATCCGCGTGGGCTGGGGCGGATTAAATAAGTCTGTATCCGTTACCTTTTATGGTTATTCAAAAGCTTGGTTGTTCTAAATTAGTATTAAAAACTGTCATTTCTATCAGGTGCGGTTGTGGCTGTTTATGTTGATACTTTGACTGCCAAAGGGGTGGAAAATAAATCTGCCCCCTTTTTGCTTGAAAATAATTCTGTCCCCTTTTTGCTTTTTGGTTGAGGATGAAGAAAATGGCGACTCCAGAAATGATAAGTGCTCAGTTGAGTTGTTTTAGTGAAGCGAAGAACCAAGATAATGTTGCTGATGTGCATTTTTTTGCCGGGGTTGGAGGAGATAAAATACAGTATTACCGTTTTGTGAGTTACTCAGGCGAAGGTACTGCTGCTGTGGTGTACGGTAAAGATGGTAAGAAATTTACGTGCGATTTTTCGAATGCTCAGTATTTATCGCTGTATAGGATCGACTATACGTAAAAAGGAAATACCCCAAAATTAATCAAGAGAAAAAAGGGGAGAGATTAAAAGAAAATTAAATGACAGAAAATAATCTTTCCCCTTTTGTTGCTTTTGTGAGTAAATAAATTTTCCCACTTTTGATTTGTTATTAGAGGTGTTTGTCATGATCATTTTTGTCCGAGTTGAATCGAGTAAGCGAATCACGCTTGAGGTTGAGCCATCTGATCAGATTGAATATGTAAAGGCAAGGATTAAAAAGGTCGAGGCGGTGTCTTTTGATAATAAGTAGTTAAGGTTTGGGGGGCGAGTTCTCGAAAACTCAAGATCTTTGCAGAGTTATGATATTGGAAGTGAGGCGGTTCTTGACTTGTCTTGAGGAACGAGAAAAAGGGGACGAATTTACGCCATCATCCCCATTGGGTTTTAAGTCGTAGCGAAATTTAGCACCGGAGTGATTTATTCCGTCGGAACAACGTTATCCAGCACCTGATTCACCGCCAGTTCCGCCAGCATCACGATCTGTGCGATGCCTTGTGCGGTTTTGCGGTGCGGGCCTTCGAGGGCGTCGACGAGGTTGTTGAGCATGACGTTGGCCGAGCCGAGAGTTTCGACGGCGTCGGCGAGCAGGGATTCGGTGTTGCTGGCCGGGTTGGCCTGGTAGAGGCGGTTGGGAACGTAGGGCGCGGCCATGATGTAGGGGGCGGGCGGGCCGAGGTAGTAGTTGAGGGCGCGTTCGGCGGCTTCGTTGAATTTTTTGGAGTCAGGGCATTCGTAGGGGGAAGTTGGATTGGTGATGCTGTCCGGTGCGGTAACCGGGGGATTTGGAGAAGGTTTGATCATTTTCAGGTTCCGAAATGATGCTGAAACCGCTTCTCTGCTAAAAGAAGGGTGGCAGCTGGACGCAGGTTAGCAGACCGGGGAACCTAAGGAAGCCGGCGCGCCGAAGCGCCCTGCGTACAGCCGCCATCAAATGCAGGCATGGAACCTGATTGATAGTGCGCGTACGACCTTAGGTTGACCACGGGCTGCTAAACCCGATCACTGGAAATCAGTGACCCGATCCAAGTTACCGGCCGACCCCAAGGCGCACAAGCCGGCGGATTCTGGCGTAGCGGTAGGCTCTGGCGCAAGGATTTGTAGGCATCCGGAAGCATTCCGACATGTCTTTAAACGGCATGATTCAAACCTGTTTATCAATCATCGCCCGACGAGGAGAAACCTGACGCGTTAAGCCCCAAAACCATTCGTCGCCAGCCCCGCACTCATCACGCCGCCCCTCGCTCAAAAGCTGCATGACCAAAACCATCAACGCCCAAGACTTGCACATCGACCTGCATCCGCTGAACGAATCAGCGCTGTTCAAATGGCTGCTCGCCAGTTTCCTGATGGGCAAACGCATCCAGGCCGACATCGCCGCCGAAGCTTATCGAGTGATCGTTGAACGACACCAGCGCGATACGCCGCGCAAACTCGGCCATTGCACCCACCGCGAACTGGTGCGGATGCTCGGCCAGGCGCATTACGTGCGCTACGACGAAACCACCGCCGAACGCTTGCTGGCCCTGGCCGCCAAACTGAATCACGAGTACGCCGGTCAGGTGATGAACATGGTCGAGGCGAGCGCCGACCGCCAGGACTTCGAAAAGCGTTTGCAAGCCTTCGACGGCATCGGCCCGAAAACCGTGGAAATCTTCATGCGTGAAGCGGGCAAGGTGCTGTTTTGAGTGTGTCGTCGATCTTCATCGGTTGCGCCGGCTGGAGCATGCCCCGGCAGCACTGGCCGGCCTTCCCGGAGCAGGGCACTCATCTGCAACGTTACGCCGCGCTGCTCAATGGCGTGGAGATCAACAGCTCCTTCTACCGTCCGCACAAACTGCAAACCTATGCCCGTTGGGCCGAGTCGGTGGCGGACGGATTTCGCTTCTGCGTGAAGATGCCGAAATCGATCAGCCATGAGCGACGCCTGTGGGACTGTGAACCTGAGCTCGACGCCTTTCTCGAGCAGTGTTCGGGACTGGGTGATCGCCTGGGTTGCCTGCTGCTGCAGTTGCCACCGTCGCTGGCGTTTGACGAAGCGGTTGCCGAGGCGTTTTTTATCAGCTTGCGCCAGCGCTATTCCGGGGCCGTGGTGCTGGAGCCGCGCCACGAATCCTGGACCGCCGCCGAACTGTTGTTGATGGCGTATCGCATCGCGCAAGCGGTGGTCGATCCCTCGCGAATCAGCACCGACACGGCTCCGTGCGGCTGGCCGGGCGTGCGCTACTGGCGGCTGCACGGTTCGCCACGGATTTATCACAGCCCCTACGACTCGGCGTATCTGGAAACGCTCGCCGGCGATTTGCAGGTGGCGGCTGTCGACGGCGTCGACACCTGGTGCATCTTCGACAACACCGCCAGCGGCGCGGCACTCGGCAATGCGCTGGAACTGCGGCGGATACTGGCGCAGGACTGACACACCGCGTCGGGACTTCCCACCGCCGACCGGGTCTGTAAACTGGCCGCCCGAAACGGCGCGCGATGGCGCCGTCCTCACTGCCAGCGAAGGACTTTCCCATGGCCAACCAAGACATCACCTACACCCCGGACCCGGATGCAGACTCGATCTCTTCGGACGTGACCGAATTCAACGGCATCCTGATGTCGACCCAGATTCCGACCCGTGCCGACGGCAGCCTGGAACTGGGCGACGTCACCGCGCAAAGCGAATGCACGTTGCAGGCGCTGAAAGTGGCGCTGGAAAAGGCCGGCATTTCGATGGACCGCGTGTTGCACCTGACCATTTATCTGACCGACATGGCTGATCGCGCTGCGTTCAACGAGGTGTACAAGCGCTTCTTCGCCAAGCCTTGGCCGGTGCGTGCGGCGGTGGGCGTGGCGGCGCTGGCGGTTGAGGGGATGAAGGTGGAAGTGACTGCGATGGCCGCCAAGGCCTGATTCAGCCCAGCGGCACTTTCCCCTGTGGGAGCGAGCTTGCTCGCGATAGCGGTGGATCAGTCAGCATCTTTATCAACTGACAGTCTGCTATCGCGAGCAAGCTCGCTCCCACAGGTTTTTGGGTGTCTGCGGGATCTGGGGCAAGCCAGCTCCCACAGGGAATGCGGTGCTAAGGGCATTGTCGGCAGCTGCCACCCGGCAGCACAGGCGTGCCGCCCACGCGTTTCGCGGCTACAATGCGCGCCTCGACCGTGACAGCCTGACTAAAAAAACATATGTCCTTGCCCAAACATCACCTGGAACTGCTCAGCCCCGCCCGTGACGTGGCCATCGCCCGCGAGGCCATCCTGCATGGCGCCGACGCGGTGTACATCGGCGGCCCGAGCTTCGGCGCGCGCCACAACGCGTGCAACGAGGTGAGCGAAATCGCCGAACTGGTGGAATTTGCCCGTCGCTATCACGCGCGCATCTTCACCACCATCAACACCATCCTGCACGACAACGAACTGGAGCCGGCGCGCAAGCTGATCCATCAGTTGTACGACGCCGGCGTCGATGCGCTGATCGTTCAGGACCTGGGCGTGATGGAGCTGGACATTCCACCCATCGAGCTGCACGCCAGCACCCAGACCGACATCCGCACCCTTGAGCGGGCCAAGTTCCTCGATCAGGCCGGTTTCTCGCAACTGGTTCTGGCCCGTGAACTGAACCTCAAGGAAATCCGCGCGATCGCCGATGAAACCGATGCCGCCATCGAGTTCTTCATCCACGGCGCACTGTGCGTGGCGTTTTCCGGTCAGTGCAACATTTCCCACGCGCAGACCGGGCGCAGTGCCAACCGTGGCGACTGCTCCCAGGCCTGCCGTCTGCCGTACACCCTCAAAGACGAGAAGGGTGGCGTGATCGCCTACGAAAAACACCTGTTGTCGATGAAAGACAACAACCAGAGCGCCAACATCCGCGCACTGGTCGAGGCCGGTGTGCGTTCGTTCAAGATCGAAGGTCGCTACAAGGACATGGGCTATGTGAAGAACATCACCGCCTATTACCGCCAGCGCCTCGACGACGTGCTCAACGACCGCCCGGACCTGGCGCGCGCTTCCAGCGGCCGCACCGCGCATTTCTTCATGCCGGACCCGGAAAAGACCTTCCACCGTGGCAGCACCGACTACTTCGTCAGCGAGCGCAAGATCGACATCGGCGCGTTCGATTCGCCGACCTTCACCGGTCTGGCAGTGGGCACAGTCGAGAAAGTCGGCAAGCGTGACATGCAAGTGATCACCCACGAGCCGCTGTCGAACGGCGACGGCCTCAACGTGCTGGTCAAGCGCGAAGTGGTCGGTTTCCGCGCCAACATCGCCGAAGCCAAGGGCGAGTTCGAGGAAGAGGGCGAGAAGCGCTACCGCTACCGCGTCGAGCCGAACGAAATGCCAGAAGGCCTGTACAAGCTGCGCCCGAACCACCCGCTGAACCGCAACCTCGACCACAACTGGCAGCAGGCCTTGCTCAAGACCTCCGCCGAGCGTCGGATCGGCGTGAGCTGGCTGGCGAAGCTGCGTGAAGCGCGTCTGGAACTGACCGTGACCAGCGAAGAGGGCATCAGCGCCAGCGTCGCGCTGGACGGCCCGTTCGGCGTCGCCAACAAACCGGAACAGGCGCTGGAGACCTTGCATGACCTGCTCGGCCAGCTCGGCACCACCGAGTACCACGCGACCTCGATCAAACTCGATGCGCCGCAAGCGTTCTTCATCCCGAACTCGCAGCTCAAGTCGTTGCGCCGTGAAGTGATCGAAGCGCTGACCGCTGCCCGCGTTGCCGCTCACCCGCGCGGTTCGCGCAAGGCCGAGACCACGCCACCGCCGGTGTACCCGGAAGCGCATCTGTCGTTCCTGGCCAACGTCTACAACCAGAAGGCTCGCGACTTCTACCACCGTCACGGCGTGAAGCTGATCGACGCGGCGTACGAGGCCCATGAAGAGGCGGGTGAAGTGCCGGTGATGATCACCAAGCACTGCCTGCGGTTCTCCTTCAACCTGTGCCCGAAACAGGCCAAAGGCGTGACCGGTGTGAAAACCAAGGTCGCGCCGATGCAGCTGATTCACGGCGACGAAGTGCTGACCCTGAAGTTCGACTGCAAACCGTGCGAGATGCACGTGATCGGCAAGATGAAGGGCCACATTCTGAACCTGCCGCAGCCGGGCAGTGTGGTGGGGCATATCAGCCCTGAGGATCTGCTGAAAACGATCCCGCGCGCGCCGCACTGATTCAGAGGCAATAAAAAACCGGTGACCAAAGTCACCGGTTTTTTTATGCCCGCCAGAAACTCAACTGGCTTCGTAGCGCGATCCTGTCTGCGGCGCCGCTTCGCCACTCAACGCATCGACCATCGGCGGATGTTCCTGCGCCGCCTGGCGCAGATCCTCGGTCACCCGCAGTTCGGCGCCAGTTGGCGAGAAGGTCGCCGCTGCTGCGAACGGCGCCGGATTGGCCGGCACCGGACGCTTGCCGCGACGCCAGAAGAAGAACGTCACCATGCTCAGATTGACCAGCGCGAAGGCCCAGAACAAGCCGGTTTCGCCGTGAGCGTTCATCGCTGGCGAGATCAGCAGCGGGCTCATCGCCGAGCCCAGCGAATTGATCAGCAGCATGCCCTGAATCATCGGTACCAAGGTTTCCACCGGCGCCCGGTCGGCAGCGTGGCTGACCGCAACCGGGTACAACGCGAACACGCCGCCGCCCAGCAGGAACAGCATCGCCGCGAGCATGGCCGAGGACAGCGGCACCAGTACAATCACCAACGACAGCACCGTGCACGCGGCGCAGAGCACGGTCAGCACCTGCAGGCGATCCTTGCGGTCGGACCAGCGCCCGACAGGGTATTGCAGCAGCATCGCGCCGAGGATCGTCCAGGCCATCATGCTGCCGACTTCGCCGACGTTCAGGCCGATGCGTTGCAGGTACAGCGGCAGCAGGGTGTAGATCGCCGCGATGGTCACGCCGGAGCCGAAGCACCCGACCAGTCCGGTGGGGGACACACCCAGCAGCGCCCGTGGCTTGAGCGGTTCGACCTGTTCAAGCAGCGGTGAAACCCGCGGCAGGATCACGATCGGCAGCACCGACAGGGTCGCGAGCATGCCGGCGACCATGAACGGCGCGGTATCGCCCAGCCCGGTGATTTTTCCCAAAAACGCCTGACCCAGCACGCCGGCGCCGTAGAGAACGATCATGTACAACGCGAGCAGACGGCCGCGAATCTTCGCGTCACCGGCCAGCAGCAGCCAGCTCTCGATCACCAGAAATACACCGACCGTGGCCCAGCCGTTGATCAGGCGCAGGACGACCCAGCCCCAGGTGTCATAAAACAGCCCTTGCAGCAGGATGGTCGCGGCGATGAGCGAGGCGAAGCTGCTGTAGGCGCGGATGTGGCCGATGCGCAGGATCAGCCGGTCGTTGAAGATCGCGCCCAGGGTCAGGCCGATGAAATAGGCCGAGGACACGATACCGATCATCGTCGCCGATTCGCCGGCCGCGCCCAGGCGCAGGGTGGTCAAAGAAGACAGAAAGCCGTTGCCCAGGGCAACAATGAATAGCCCGAGCAGGGGCGCCAGCGCCATGGCCAGCAAACGCGGTGTCATAAAAACCTCAAGTGATCGAACAGCGGAACGTGCGCCTCTGCGCATGCGAGTGCCAAGCCGAAGTGTGTTGAAGACAAACGACCGCCGAACGGGCAGGACGATTGAGCCTGGCGCACTGGGTGAAAGTGGCCGGCTGTTCAAACCTGAGGGTTGTCATGGCTGCGGGCAGGCGCCGTTCGGGCGACTGCAAGAGGAGGCGCGATTTTAAGCCTTGTGTGGCGTTTGCCAAGGTGCCGGGCCTGCGACGTTGGGACGCAGGCTCGCTGGTATCAGCAGCGACCGCACTGACGTGCTTGCGTCGTTCGCGAGTAATTTGCTGCGGCGCCGGTTAGCATGGCGGCATAACAACGAAACGATGGACCCCACCTTGATCGAACGACGCCAATTCAGCGGTGGCATGAAGGGCAAGAACCTTCGCTACCTGAACGAGCCCGCCAGCGGGCCGGGACGCATGACCCGCACCGGGTTTGTGCTGCTGGAGCATTTTTCCCTGCCGGCCTTCACCCAGGCGCTGGACACCCTGGTCACCGCCAATCTGCTGCGCCCCGGTCTGTTTTCCACGCGCACCTTCGGCCTCAGCGACGGCGAAGTGATCAGCGACCTGGGGCTGGTGATTCGCCCGGACTCGCGTCTGGAAACCAGTGTGTTGCAGGAACTGGATCTGCTGGTGATCTGCGGCGGTTACCGCACGGAATTGAAGGCGAGCGATGAGCTCATCAACCTGCTGAAGATGGCCGCCGAGGCCGGCGTGATACTGGCCGGGTTGTGGAACGGCGCGTGGTTCCTGGGCCGGGCAGGGGTGCTGGAAGGCTATCGCTGTGCGATTCACCCGGAGCATCGACCGGCGCTGGCGGAGATTTCCAAGGCGACCCAGGTCAGCAGCGAACCCTACGTAATCGACCGCGACCGGTTGACCGCGTCCAGTCCGTCTGGCGCGTTCCACATGGCCCTGGATTGGATCAAGGGCCTGCACGACAAGGCGCTGGTCGAAGGCATCGAAGACATTCTGGCGTTCGAGGAATCGCGTTACCGGCGGATCAAACCGACCGAGAACCTCTGCGTCAGCGCGCCGTTGCGTGAAGTGGTGAAGCTGATGGACGCCAATCTGGAGGAACCGCTGGAGCTGGAACAACTGGCGGTGTATGCCGGGCGTTCCCGGCGTCAACTGGAGCGGCTGTTCAAGGAACAACTGGGCACCACGCCGCAGCGTTATTACATGGAACTGCGCATCACCGAGGCTCGGCGCCTTTTGCAACACACCGAGCTGTCTCAGGTGGACGTACTGGTGGCCTGCGGATTCGTGTCACCGAGTCATTTCAGCAAGTGCTACAGCGCCTATTTCGGTTATCGCCCGTCCAAAGAAAAACGGCTCGTCAAATGACGAGCCGTTCGGCGTGCCGCTTCAGAGGTGATCGGCGTCGATGATCGCCTGAGCGAAGGCTTTCGGGTCTTCCTGCGGCAGGTTGTGCCCGATGCCGCCGTTGATCAGGCGGAACTGGTATTTGCCGGTGAAGCGTTTGGCGTAATCCTCGGGCGCCGGGTGCGGTGCGCCGTTGGCATCGCCTTCGAGGGTGATGGTCGGCACGCTGATCGAAGGCGCGGTGGCGAGTTTCTGTTCCAGCGCATCGTACTGTTTTTCACCCTGCACCAGGCCCAGACGCCAGCGGTAGTTGAACACGGTGATCGCGACGTGATCCGGGTTCTGCAACGCCTTGGCGCTGCGGTCGAAGGTGGCGTCGTCGAACGCCCATTTCGGTGACGCCAGTTGCCAGATCAGCTTGGCGAAATCATGGGTGTTCCTGGTGTAACCCGCCTCACCACGGTCAGTGGCGAAGTAGAACTGATACCACCATTGCAGTTCGGCCTTGGGCGGCAGCGGATTCTTGCCGGCGGCCTGATTGCCGATCAGGTAACCGCTGACCGAGACCAGCGCCTTGACCCGCTCCGGCCACAGCGCCGAAACGATGTCTGCCGATCGCGCGCCCCAGTCGTAGCCACCGAGCACGGCTTGCTTGATCTTCAGCGCATCCATGAAATCGATCACGTCACTGGCCAGCGCCGCCGGCTGGCCGTTGCGCACAGTCTTTTCAGATAGGAAATGCGTGTCGCCATAACCCCGGGCGTACGGCATCAGCACCCGATAACCCTTGGCCGCCAGCAGCGGCGCGACGTCGTCGTAGCTGTGAATGTCATACGGCCAGCCGTGCAGCAGAATCACCACCGGGCCATTGGCCGGGCCGGTTTCGGCGTAGGCCACGTCCAATACGCCGGCCTTCACGTGCTTGAGCGGGCCGAATGGCAGGTCAGCCGTGACGCTGGCGGCTGCGGTCTTGATCGGCTCGGGGGCTGCGGTTTGGGCATTGGCGAACGCACCGAACTGCAGCAGCGCGGTGGCGAGAATCGACAGGCCCAGCAGGCGACGACGGTTTTTTCCAGTGTGGACGGCGGTGTGCAGTGCAGGCTTCATGGCGAGTCTCCTTGGTAATCGGTGAGGGCCGGGCGGTGGCTGAACCCTTCGAATCTGGAGTCCATTAAAGGCTGTCCACGTATCTGCGCTGTTTCCGTTTTCGTCATCTGATGCCCAGGCATGTATCCGGGCGGCATTCGTACACACTGCGATACAAACCAGCGGCCAACAAAAAGCCCCGAATGTTCGGGGCTCCTGCTTGCCTTGGGTTTTCAGGCCTGAGTAACCTGCTTTGGCCCGGCCAGCGCCCAGGCGATCAGCCCGAACAGCGGCACAAACACGATCAATACGATCCAGACACCTTTGTTGCTGGCTTTCCCCTCACTCTTGCGCACCCGGTTGATCGCCCACAATTCGATGAGCAAAAGCACGACGGCCAGTACGATCCACGTGGTTTCAATTTGCATGAGCTACCTCCTGATGGTCTTTGGCTTAGGCGGGCCGTGACACTCAGGGTTCATTAAATTTGCTGGATGGCCTGCCTGGCTCACGTGCACAAATGTTCTAAACCCATCGGCAAAGTCGCGGTAACGTAGACGTCCTTGACGAACAACCACTGCCTTCGGAGCCTTGCGTGGACAAACGCAACTGGATCGACTTGTCTCAGGATGCCGACACCGGGATCGAGTCGATTCGTGCCCACTTTCAGGGCCATGCCTACGATCCGCACTGGCATGACAGCTTTCTGGTGGGCGTCACCGAGCAGGGCGTGCAGCAGTTTCATTGCCGGCGCGTGCGCCATCTGAGTACGCCGGGCAAGATTTTCATGCTGGAACCGGGTGAGATCCACGACGGGCACGCGCCGACGGAGGAGGGTTTCACCTATTCCATGCTTTACCTCGACCCGCACTGGCTGGAGCGCGAATTGCGCGTGCTGTTCGAGCATGCTCCGGACAACAGCCAGCTCGGGTTCACCGATACCCTGAGTCAGGATTCGCGCCTGTCCACGGCCATCAATCAGGCCTTCAACGCCCTGCATCAAGGCGACTTGCGCATCGTGCGCCAGACCGCCATCGACACCTTGCTCGGTGCGCTGACGTCCCACCTCGACTGGCGCAAGCGCCAGCCGTTCGATCCGCGCCTGCCATGGGTGGCCCAGGTGGCGCGGGATTATCTGCATGGGCACGCCTTCGAGGACATCGGGCTGGACGACCTGGCCCAGGCCTGCGGGGTCGATCGCTTTCGTCTGACCCGTGCATTCAAGGCCGCTTTCGGACTGGCGCCGCATGCGTATCTGATCCAGTTGCGCCTGGCCCGCGCCCGCCAGTTGCTGGCGCGCGGCGAAACACCCGCGACCGTCGCCAGCGCCCTTGGTTTCGCCGATCAAAGCCATCTCGGGCGCTGGTTTCGCCGTGCCTATCACCTGACGCCAGCGGACTACCGCAAGCGCTGCTCAAACCTTCCAGACTGAACCCCGCACAACCGCGACCATGGCCTCCTGTTTTGATTCGGGAGTCCTGTCATGGAATCGTTGCTGCCTTTTCTGCTGTTTTCCTTCGTCGCCTCGATCACCCCGGGGCCGACCAATATTCTGGTGATGAGCCACAGCTCGCGGCGCGGTCTGACGGCCACCGTGCCGATCATCTTCGGTGCGTGTGTGTCGGCGGCGCTGGTGGTGTTGGTGGTCGGCCTCGGCGTGGGGGAAACCTTGCTCCGTTATCCGCGAGTACAGCAGGCCATGGCTTGGGCCGGCGTGTTGTGGTTGAGCTGGCTGGCGTGGCAGATCTTTCGCAGCACGCCGCCATCGTTGGACTCGGCGACAGCGGCTGATGGCGGCTTCAACGTATTCGGCGCCGCCGGCCTGCAATTGATCAACCCCAAGGTGTGGATGATGGCCGTGGCGGTGGTGAGCGTGTTTGCCGGTGGCAGCGAAGACACGGCGCGGATGGCGTTGTTGTCGCTGGCGTTTCTGCTGGTCAGTCTGCCGTGCATGACGGCGTGGGCGCTGCTGGGCGTGGGCAGTGCGCGGTTCTTTGGATCGCCACGGGCGTTTCGGCGAATGAATGCCGGGCTGGCGGTTTTGTTGTTGCTGTCGGCTTGGTTGGCGATGTTGGTTTAGGCATTGGTGTCTTCCACATTCCTGACGGGAATGCACCGCATGAAATCAATGAATTTCTATTATCGATCCTCCTGACGTAGGGTAATTCAAGGACACGGAGAAACGCCCTTGAACGCTTCCTCTACTGAAAAATTCGACACCTCCCGCGCCAATGAATATGGCAAGCAAAGCCGAATTGCGCTGGCGGGCTATGACGCTTGCCATGACCTTGCCGCGTGCATGCTGGCGGCCAGCCTCGGTAACGCGGGCTCGGCGCGGATTCTGGCGGTTGGCGCAGGCGGGACCGCCCAGGAAATCGTCGCGATGGGAAATCTGGAGCCAGGTTGGCGCTTCATGGCGGTTGACCCGTCCGAGCCGATGCTGGCGGCGGCGACCGAGCAGTTGCGGTCGCATGATTTGTTGGCGCGAACGGATCTGCATCTGGGGCCGGTCGACGACTTGCCTGCCGATGAGTCATACGACGCGGCCACGGTGATCGGCGTTCTGCATCATCTGGAAGGCGATGAGGCCAAGCGAGCGCTTCTGCAATCCATTCGGGCGCGTTTGAAGCCGGGTGCTCCGCTGATCGTGGCCGGCAATCACTACGCCTATGCGAGCCAACCGTTGCTACTGGAAGCGTGGGGACAGCGCTGGCGCCAGAACGGGGCCAGTGCCGATGAGGTGAAGGCCAAACTGGGGAAAATTCTTCAGGGCGCCGATCCTCCGCATTCCGAGGCGGCGGTTCAAAAGCTCTTGCATGAAGCCGGATTCGGCGAGGTCACCCGGTTTTTCAGCAGCCTGTTCTGGGGCGCGTGGTTGACGCGTCGAGTGCGTTGATCCGGGGCCGAGCGACGAATCCGACCACACGCATTTGAAATCCCCGCCATTGCCCCCCAGAATCGCGCCCCGATCCGGCCGCCAGTGCCGGGCGTTCAGAGTGAAAGGGGTTGCGGTTGAACGAACAGACATTGTCCATGCGCCTGGAGCGGGTGGCGGCGCACGTGCCTGCCGGTGCGCGGTTGGCCGATATCGGCTCGGACCACGGCTACCTGCCGGTGGCCCTGATGCGCCGTGGCGCGATCGCGGCGGCGGTGGCGGGCGAGATGGCCGAGACGCCGTTCCGTTCGGCGCAACGCACCGTGCGCGACAACGATCTTGAGCAGCAGATCACCGTGCGCCTGGCCAATGGCTTGATGGCCGTCGAACCGGCAGACGGGATCACGGCAATTACCGTATGCGGTATGGGCGGTGAAACCATCCGCGACATCCTCGAAGCCGGCAAGGCGCGCTTGAGCGGCCGCGAACGTCTGATCCTGCAACCCAACGGCGGCGAACAACCGCTGCGCCAATGGCTGATGGACAACGGCTATCGAATCCTCTGCGAAGACGTGCTGCACGAAAACCGCTTCGACTACGAAATCATCGTAGCCGAGCGAGGCGAGCCGGTGACTTATACCGCCGAAGAAC
The DNA here is from genome assembly GCF_021602345.1 of Pseudomonas pharyngis. Lineage (GTDB taxonomy): Bacteria > Pseudomonadota > Gammaproteobacteria > Pseudomonadales > Pseudomonadaceae > Aquipseudomonas > Aquipseudomonas pharyngis. Next base: position 33,304 of record NZ_BQID01000021.1, on the reverse strand, counting down.
TGTACTTCGGGCCGCTGCAGTTGCAGACGCGCAGTCCTGCGTTTGTCAGCAAGTGGCAGCATCGGTTGCGGCACAAGCAGCAGACGCTGAGCCACTTCGCTCGGGCTCGGCATGGGGTATGCGAGCAAAAGGTGCAGGATCTGAAGCAGCAGGTGCGCTGGATCACTGACGTGCTGGGGTGAAAACTCTCGGGGATGCTAATGAGGGGATCCTGTCCGAAGTCGGGTTTGCCCGGTACTGCGCCTGCCAGCGCCACGCCGGGCAATGATTCCAGCGCTATCAGCTACCAAAAGACTCCATCAACACCTGCACCAATTCACCGCCCTGAGGCGTCGCCCAGCTACCGGCCAGTTCGGCAATCAACTGGTTGGTGCTGGTCAGCGTGACACCGGCCTTGTCCATGCGGCGCAACGCGATGTCATCGGCTGCCTTGGTCGGTGAAGCGCCGGCATCGGCGACGACCTGGACTTCATAGCCATCACGCACCAGCGAGAGTGCCGGGTAAACGGTGCAGACGTCGTTGGTGACGCCGGCGATGATCAGTTTGCGTCGGCCTGTCGCCTTCACCGCGGCGGCGAAGTGTTCGTCGTCCATGGCGTTGACGATGCCAAGGCGTTTGATGCGGCTCGCAAACTCAGCCGGCAGGATCTGCTCAAGCTCACTCAGGAGCGGGCCTTGTGCGTGCTCTTCCATGCTGGAGGTCAACACGACGGGCATTTTCAGAATGCGCGCGGCCTTGGCGAGCAACAGGGCGTTGCGTTTGAGTTCTTCGAAAGCCATCGATTTGGCCCAGCCCATGGTCCCGACCTGGTGATCGATCAGCAGAAGGGCAGCATTGTCGGCACTGAAGTTTTCGTACGTCATGGTGGTTCTCCTGGCATTTGAAATGGGGGGAATGCCCCCGGTGGTGGAGTCAGCGAATATTCAGATTTCCAAAATCACCCCGTTGATAGCGGACCACGGCGGCTGTCAGGGCTTCTGAAGAAGCGAGCGCCATTGGGCCCTGCCAATGCACCGACTGGTTCAAGGGCGTGCCTGAGAAAACGACGGCCTTGGCGTTGCCGGTCGGCGCACTCAAGGTGACTCTACGATCCGCCCCTTGCGGGAGATTGACCGGTACTTTCGGATCGGACAGATCGAAGGGGTGGCCATCGACAGACACTTCGCCGTCTATGGGCATGACGAACGCCACATGACCTTCGGGAATCGACACACTCAGTTCGCGCCCGGCCTCCAGTGATATGTCCAGCAGTCGCACGTCGGTTGGCAGCGATAGAGGAGACACAACGTTGCGGAAGCTGCCCAGAGGCACTCGAACCTTCACGCCCGGCGAATGAACGACCGGCACCTCCTGAGATTCAACGCTGAAGGCAAACGGTGCTTGCGACTGTTTGTCCTCCGGCAGATTGATAAAAATCTGCAGCATGTGAACGGTCTTGCCGGGCTCGGCCGGAACTTCTTCGTGCACGACGCCATTGCCCGCCGCCGTCCAGTGCAGACCTCCGGGCTGGATCAGGTTGCGATTGCCCAGTGAGTCCTGGTTATCGATACCGGTTTGCGAATCCATAAACAGGTAAGACACCGCCGAGAACCCTGCATGAGGGTGGGCCGGAAACGTCGGTCCGCTGATCCAGGCGTGATCGACGCCCAAAAACGGGTCGATCGGTTTCGCATGCCGATCGCCTCGCAGGGTGAACGCCCTGAATCGGCTGCCGTGGTTCATGCGCTGCAAACGTGCGGTGGTGAGCATGGCTGCGTTCCTCAAGCCTCTGCGGACAGGGTCGGGTAGTCGATGTAGCCTTCTGGGCCCGGGGCGTAAAAGGTGTTTTTGTCCGCAGTATTCAGCTCGGCACCACTGCGCAAACGCTCGGGCAAGTCAGGGTTAGCGATAAACGCACTGCCAAACACCACCGCATCGGCCTGGCCACTGGAAATCAGGGATTCGGCGGTATCTTTGTCGAGACCGCTGCCGATCAGGTAGCGCCCGGCAAAGACAGGCCGCAGCGCTGCGTGGTAGTCGAACGTGGCACCGAACAGCGCGACATGCAGGTAAGCGAGATTGAAAGCGCGTAGTTGTTCGACCAGGTGCGTGTAGGTTTCCTGCGGGTTGGCATCGATGATGTCGTTGAAGTTCATCTCGGGCGAAATCTTGATGCCGACGCGGTCACCGCCAATCTCATCCACCATGGCGGCGAGCACTTCCAGCACGAAGCGGACGCGGTTTTCAACCGGGCCGCCATATTCGTCATCTCGCTGGTTACTGCCAGTGGACAGGAATTGCTCCGGCAGATAACCCGATGCCGCATGCAGCTCGACACCATCGAAACCCGCCTTGATCGCGCGGCGTGCAGCCTGGCGATAGCCTTCGACGACGGCGGCGATTTCGACAATGCTCAGGGCGTGCGGAATGATGAAATCCTGCAAACCGTTGGCGGTGTAAGTCTGTCCCGCGACCTTGATGGCAGAGGGCGCCTGCGGCTGAGCGCCGTTGGCGAGCAATGAAGGGTGGGACACCCGTCCGCAGTGCATCAGTTGCATGAAGATGCGACCGCCACGGGCATGCACGGCGTCCGTGACCTGCTTCCAGGCCGCCACCTGTTCGTCGGTTTCGATACCCGGCGTTCGGGTGTAGCCCTTGCCGAGAGCAACGGGAAACACGCCTTCGGAAATGATCAGCCCGGCGCTGGCGCGCTGACCGTAGTAAGTGGCGACCAGATCCGTCGGTACACCGTCATCATCGGCGCGCGAACGCGTCATGGGTGCCATGACGATACGGTTGGAGAGGGTGTGACGGCCGACCTGGATTTCAGAAAAAAGTGGGTTCATCGCGGTGCTCCTCAGCAGTGATGGAGCTATCATCAGTCAATTCAAATTCGGGATAAATCCGTCAAAATTGAAATGACTGATCCACTGGTGGAGCAATCTTTTGGAATATCTGAACGACATGGCGTTGTTTGTGGAAGTTGTGAAAATGCGCGGCTTTCGTGGGGCGGCGGAATCGCTGGGCATGCCCAACTCAACGCTTTCCCGGCGTATCAGTGGCCTGGAAAAGGCCATCGGCTTGCGTCTGTTGCACCGCACGACACGCCGGATCGAGTTGACGGAGGCCGGGCAACTTTATTTCGAGCGCTGCAAACGGATCGTGGAAGAGGCGAGGCTGGCGCATGAGCAATTGGGCGAAATGCTTGCCCGGCCCAGTGGTTTGCTGCGGGTTTCGATGCCGGTGGACTTTGCCACTATCTATCTGGCGCCGTTGATTGCCGAGTTTGCCCGTGAATATCCGGGTATCAGCTTCGATCTCGACCTCACACCACGACAGGTGGATCTGGTCAGCGACCCGGTCGATATCGTCATTCGGATGGGAGAACCGCCGAACTCAAACCTGATTGCCCGCAAGTTGGCGAGTATGAAGCGTGGTTTTTACGCATCGCCCAGGTATCTCGAACTGTTCGGGGAGCCGGAGCAACCTGCCCAACTCATCAATCATGAATGCCTCAGAATGCGCGGCTCCGGTTCTGACCGCTGGACACTTACCAGTGAAACAGGGAGCGAACAGGTGGAGGTCGGTGGACGTTTTGAACTCAACAGTGTGGGCATGCTCCGGCGCATGGCGTCTCTGGATCTGGGGATCGCGCTGCTACCGGAAGGTATCGCCGTCCAGGATGTGGCGAGCGGAACATTGCGCAGAGTGCTGGCGCAATGGCAGGCACCACCGGTTTCGGTCTACGCATTGACAGAGACGCGACTGCTCCCGGCCAAGACGCAACGTTTCATCGAGTTTCTGCGTGACAGGCTCGATTGCGCGTAAGGGGCACTCTGGGATCAGTAACGGATTGAAGCTGATATCATTCAACAACTTTCAAGCAGGCCAACACACCATGAACCGTCAGAAAAAACTGCAACAGCTCTTCAAGGAAAAATCCAGAAAGGCCAACGCCAAACTGGCACCCAAGAGCAACAAGCCGAAGTACATCAGCAAGGCGGATCGTCTGAAAATGGCGGCGGAAGCGGCTCCAGAGTCGACTGACACCCCTGAGGCCTGATCAGGCAGGCGCGCAGCGGTGCAGACCCCCATCAGGTTTTTCCTCAGGTACTTGGCGGCTTCGCCAGCTCAATCCCCGCCGCCCCCAGCCGCTTGAGAATCTCGAACAGCAAATCACTCTTGGTCGTCCCGACAATCCTCGGGCTCGCCACATACCCGGTCACCGTCAACGTAATCCCGTCCGGCGTCAGCTTGCTGAAGCGCACGAACGGCGCCGGTTTTTCGAGGATGGTTTCGTGTTCCTTGTAGGTGTCGAAGAGCAGGTTCTGCACCTGTTCGGGGTCGATATCCAGCGGGAACATCAGCTCCAGCGTCGCCACGCCCTGGGCGCTGCCGCCGAGGGTGACGTTGCGCAGGTTCTGCGAGATCAGTTGCGAGTTGGGCACGATCACGATCGAGCGGTCGCTGAGCTGGATTTCGGTGGCGCGCACGTTGATCCGGCGGATGTCGCCCTCGACGCCGCTGATGCTGATCAGATCGCCGACCTTGACCGGGCGTTCGGTGAGCAGGATCAGCCCGGAGACGAAGTTCTTCACGATCTCCTGCAAACCGAAGCCGATGCCCACCGACAGGGCGCTGACGATCCACGCCAGGTTGGTCCATTGCACCCCCAGCGATGACAGGGTCAGCAGGATCACCACCGCATAACCGATGTTGGAAAACAGCGTGCTGAGCGAGGCGCACATGCCCGGGTCCATGTCGGTCTTGGGCAGGAACTCGTTGTCGAGCCAGCGGCGCAGGGCGCGGATCAGGTAGATGCCGATCAGCAGCGCCAGCACCGCGTTGAGCAAATGGCCGGGGACGATGTTCAGCTTGCGCAGACCGGCGCCGCCGAGGATCGTGCCGATGTTGGTCGCCAGTTGGCCGAGTGTGGTGCCGATCCCGCCGACGAACAGGGTTATGACCGCCAGCAGCAACAGCGCGGCTCGGCCGAAACCGGCCAGCAGCGTTGAGGCCTGCTCAAGGCGTCGGTCGCCGACCCCCAGCAGCTGTTTCAGCGCCTTGCCGCTGGAGTGGCGGGGGGAGAAGAAGTATTCGCAGCTGTCGCTGAGCAATTGCATCAGCAGGTAAAACCCGGAAAACACGATAAACGCCCACACCAGTTCATAGGTGATGAACCGCGCCAGCGATACGTAACCCGTGAGCAGGGCGCCGAACGACAGCACCATCGCCAGGGTGGCAACGGTGTAAACCACCCCGGCGAAGGTGTTGCCCGCCACTTGGGTGTCACCGGCTGCGGCCAGTGTTTTGCGCACCCTGCCGACGCGCATCAGCAGCGTGGTGACGATGCCCAGCACCGCCAGCGCAATGATGCCTCTGCCTGCGAGCACAATCTGACTGCTCATGCCGGCGGCATTGCTGACTTGCACCGCCGTCACCAGCACCAGCAGCGTCGCGGCGAGGATCCGCGCGTAGGGATGCAGCGCGAGCGCCACCGGGTCAGCCACCGCCGGCAGTCGCCAGGACGGGTGCTCGGTCGAGAGCAACGCGCGGCTGAGCCCTGTGATCAGCACGCAGGCATAAACCACTTTCCCGAACTCATCGGAAAATGTCGCCAGCATCGGCGGCAACGGCACGTGACGGGTGCAGGCGTAATAGAGCAGTTGCAGGGCAATGGCGGTGGTCGCGAGAGTCGCCAGCGCCGAGGCGAACGCCAGCGAACTGCGGCGCAGTCGACCCTCCGGCATGCGGTGAATGCACACCCACGCCAGCCAGCGGTCGGCCAGCCGCCGACCCAGCGTCCAGACGACAAAGGCCAGTACCACCAGCAGGGCGGTGTAAAAGCGCTGACCCGGTTGCCAGGCTTCGGCGCCGGTCTGTTGCACCTGATCGACGAAAAGCCTCAGACGCTGGCGATCATCTGCCGACGGATTGACAAGGGGGGCCCAGAAGCCGGGATTCAGAATGCTGTGGGTGCTGAGCGTCAGTTCGCTTTCGAGCAAGGTGCGGCGGATACCGGCGATCTGGGTGATCAACTCCGTGGCGTTTTGCTTGAGGGTTGCAAGGTTCTTCAGCGCCGTATCGACTTTGGTTTTCTGCTCGATCAACGTCGCCCGTTGCGCGGCGATATCGGCTTGTTCGGCAGCGACCGCTTCGGCCGGCGCGGCACCGAGCACGCCCAGTTGCACGGTCAGTTGCGCCTGCTGCGGCAACAGCGACGCGGACAGCCGATCGATGTCCAGAATGAACGTCTGCACCCGGTCCTGCGGGCCTTCGAGCTGGTTGTAATTGTTGGCGGACGAGATCTGCTGCTTGAGGCCGTCGAGGCGCAGTTGAAGGGCTTGCAGATCGCTTTGCGTGACGCCGGGGAGCGGGGCGCCGACATCGGGCGTGCCGGGCAGGTCGGCGGCCGACACCATCGAGACACCCGGACAGAGCAGCGTCAGGGTGATGAACATCAATGACTTCAATGCATTACGCATGGGACTGGACGGTTCCGGTTGATCACACAAACATTGAGGTTAGGTGATGGGGCCGGAGGGCGCGGAAAAGTTTCGGTGACCCGGGTGACGGGCCACCGTTCGCGGCGTTGCGGTTATTCAGATCGACCGCTGATTGACCCGCTGCATCAATTCCTCCGCCGATTCCTTGCGCTCGGAATAACGATCCACCAGGTCCGGGCGATCACGCAGCAACAGCGTGAACTTCACCAACTCTTCCATCACGTCCACCACCCGGTCGTACAGCGCCGAGGGTTTCATGCGGTTACCTTCGTCGAATTCCAGATAAGCCTTGGGCACCGATGACTGATTGGGGATGGTGAACATGCGCATCCAGCGGCCCAGTACGCGCAGTTGATTGACCACGTTGAACGACTGCGAACCGCCGCAGACCTGCATCACCGCGAGGGTCTTGCCCTGGGTCGGACGCACCGCGCCGAGGGCCAGCGGCACCCAGTCGATCTGCGCCTTGAACACCGCCGACATCGCACCGTGACGCTCCGGCGAGCACCAGACCTGGCCTTCCGACCATTGCATCAGCTCGAGCAGTTCCTGGACTTTCGGGTGATCGCCCGGCGCATCGTCCGGCAGTGGCAGGCCGGAAGGATTGAAGATCCGCGTCTCGGCACCGAAGTGCTCCAGCAGGCGGGCGGCTTCTTCGACCAGCAAGCGGCTGAAGGAGCGCGGGCGGGTCGAGCCGTAAAGCAGCAGGATGCGCGGCTTGTGCGCGCCTTCGTCACGCGTGGTTGTTTGAACCAGTGAAGGATCGAGGTTGGGCAAATCGGTCATGTCGGCTCCGGTTACAGCGTGCTGATGCGGTCGAGCTCGCGCTTGAGGGCATCACGGTCAAGTTGGGCGAAGGGCAGGGCGAGGAAGGCCCGGCAGCGGGTTTCGATGCGGGCGAGGGTGGCGCGGAAGGCGGCGTCGATGGTGTCTTCATCGCCGCGCACATCCGACGGATCCTCCAGCCCCCAATGGGCTTTAAGGGCCGGGCCGAAGTACACCGGACAGACTTCACCGGCGGCCTTGTCGCACACGGTGATGACGATGTCCGGCGGGTTGTTCTCGAAGGCGTCGTTGCCCTTGCTGCTCAACCCGGCGATGGAAATGCCGGCCGCCTGCAACGTGGTCAGGCTGCGCGGCAGTACCTGGCCCTTGGGGAAACTGCCGGCGCTGACTGCTTCGAAACCGGCCGGCGCCAGATGGTTGAACATCGCCTCCGACAGGATGCTGCGGCAGCTGTTGGCGGTGCACATGAACAGAACTCGCATTTTCGATCCTCAGCAGCAGGCAGACGTATTGAGCGGGCGATCGCCCATAGCCGCCAGCCGTGCGCTGTTTTCTTCCAGCCAGGCGGTGTTGGCAGCGAGCGTGGTTTCAAGCAGCGTGCGAATCCATGCCGGCAAATCAGGGTTGAGCCGGTAATAAACCCACTGGCCCTGACGGCGATCCAGCAATAGACCGCAGGTGCGCAATTGCGCGAGATGGCGGGAGATTTTCGGTTGACTGTCATCCAGCGCACAGACCAGCTCGCAGACACACAACTCACCTTCACGGGTGATCAGCAGCGTGGCCCGGGCGCGGGTTTCGTCGGCAAGGCATTTGAAAACGGAGGCGGGGGTGAGCATGACGATGCCTTCAGTACATATGGTTGTCCGAATATACGGATATCCATATGTATTGGGCAAGCTTGGAGTTTGATGCCGGTGGCAGCTCTCGACCGAAGATTTGTTCAGCGCAGGCGCTTCAACGCTTACTGAACGCCAACCGCGCAGCAAACAACACGAAAATCATCCCGGTGGTGCGATCCATCCAGCGAATCACTTTCTCCCGGCGCAGAAACCCGGACAGCGGCTGCGTCGCGCCAATCAACACCAGCGACCAGATCAGCCCGAGCACCACATGAATGCTCACCAGCCCGAATGTCCACGGCACCAGCGGCTGACCTTGCGGAATGAACTGCGGCAGAAACGACACGTAGAAAATCCCGATCTTCGGATTCAGCACATTCCCCAGCATGCCCTTGAAAAACCAGTTCGCCCCCGGTTTGCCATCGGCCTCGGCCGGTGCCAGCGAACGGCGAGGGCGCAGCAGCATGTTCAACCCCAGCCACGCCAGATACGCCGCGCCGCAATACTTCAACAGGTTGTAGGCCAGCTCCGACACCGCAATCAACGCCCCCAACCCAAACGCCACCGCCGCGCCCCACAACAGACAACCGGCATTGATCCCCAACGCCGCACGCAACGCCTGCTGCTTGCCCTCGACGGTGGCGGTGCGCAGCACCAGCGCGGTGTCGAGACCGGGTGTCAGGGTCAACAGGGTGGCGGCGAGGGTGAAGGCGAGGAGGTTGTCGGCGATGGACATGGTGCGTGGGTTCCCGGTACTGGATGGGGAACGGTAGCGGTTTCAGGCGGGTGGATCCAGCAGGGAAATCAGGCGCGGTTCGATGCGGTCGGGTTGTATCTCGAGGATCGCCAGCGTCACCGGCAACTTGAAACGCCGAGGACCGGCGCTGCCGGGGTTCACGTAGAGACGGTCGCCGCGCCATTCGATGCGGGGCTTGTGGGAGTGACCGGTGATGATGAGCTTGATGCCCGGATCGAGATCAGCGGGGACATCGGCGATGTCGTGAACGAGGAGGGTTGGCCAACCGTTGAGGGTGAAGGTCAGGAGGTCGGGGAGGTTCTCGGCCCATGGGCTGTTGAGGTCGTTGTTGCCGCGCACGGCGTGGACCGGGGCGATTTTGACCAGTTGGGCGAGGATGTCCGGGTTGCCGATGTCGCCGGCGTGGATGATCTGGTCACAACCCTGGAGCGCGGCGAGGGCTTCGGGGCGGAGGAGGTTGTGGGTGTCGGAGATTAGGGCAGTTTTCATGGGGGCTCTCCGTTGGTGGTTTGGGTGGGAGTGGCTGGTTTCGAGCCATAGCAGAAGTTCGACAGCACATCTGGCAGTATGGTTTTCTGACAAACCTGCCCTGAGTCCATGGCAAAACCGAGCACTTTCACCCCATGAACAAAGGTCTGAGTGACGACAACCTTGATTACGTACTTGCGGTCCTTGAGAAGGCCTCAAACCCGGAATTAAGTGTGATGTGTGAGCATCTGCAGATTGACAGTCGCGATCTGTTGAATCAATTGGCGATCTCAGTAGCAAGACTGTTTATCACGGGCACGCGCGATTTTCATTACTGTGATGAGGTGATGAATATTGTCATCAGCGATATCGTCGACTTGTCCATGTACGCGGAAATGCCCCAGCCGGCATTTTCTATTTACCAGGCATTTGATGCAGGCGAGTATTGGCACAGCGACGATGACCGGGATGTGTTTCCTTGGGAGAAGTGGACGCGGCCGGAGCTGATGAGAATTTTGCGTGAGGTCGACGACGGCGCAAGCGGGCTTTCGAAGTAGGTTCGACTTGAACCCCGAAGCACTGCTTTTGGCTGGTGGCGGTCGCTAATGAGTGGCTGAGTTCGGCCAAAAACGGACGTTCGCAAGTGGCCGCTAACGGCCGAAAACGGTCACTCAAAAAAGGCAAGAACGACCCTAGACTGCCGGTGGAAACCTTCTGAAAGTCGCTTGGAGCGGCGAGCGGAGCCCCGCAGGATCGTATTTGAACTGCACAGACCATTAGCGAGTGGCGGATACGGAGCAAGGATACGGTCCGCTACATCCTAGATGTGTAACCAATGATGCCCTTTGTAGCTACACCCAGCATCTGACGGAGCGGCAAGAGATGACGCAGATTTGGGCTGATTAGGTTGTGGCTGCTGACTCAGTAGGCGGGTTCAGTTAGGATAGGAAAAGAGTGACAGAGCAGATGAATGCTCGGCGAATGGGGATCATTGCCTCGACTGCTTTGGATTAGGAGAATTAGATTGGCCGGAGAAAGTCTACCGCAGTGGCTGCTTGCATTGGTGGCCGTTGGAGGATATGCGAAGTTGCACTTCTTCGCATTTAGCGGTGCTTTTGTTCTGTATGTGATGAATCGTCTCAATAACAGGCAACCTTTCTCCTTGTTTGCGGCCCTTAATATTGATGTGGGAAGTAGCGGAAAGCCAAAAACAATATTTGGCGATATGGTTTTTTCCTCTATGATTGGAGCGATTATAGTTCTTCCATTAACGGGCCCAACAACCATAAGCCAAGCACTAGCAGCAGGACTTGGTCTGACTGGCATACTGTCGGCTTACTCCAAGTCTTCTGGTAAGGAGGATAATTAATGATCGACGCGCGCGACACAATTACTGACCTTATTTCGACACTTCACGAGAAAGCAGCGGACTACACTGTAAGGGCCTCTGACGAAGGAACGGAGGGGAAAAATCTTCTTTCTTTATCTCTCGTTGCAGGTGGCGCCGCAGCTCTCGCTTCTTCAGGCATAGCTGCAGCATTGCCCGTTGCTGCTGCCATATTCGCAGCTGGTAGTGTATTGGGCTGGATTAAGCTTAAGAGAAAGTTAGAGGATGATCATCTCTCTGCGTTTTTAAAAGAAAAAGCTCATGAGCTCCAAGCTGATGTGGATATAAAAAAGTTGATCACTGATATCGAGAGCTTGAAGGCTCAAATAGATGCGCTCAATGTCAAGGGGCCGGATATCAGCGAGATATCTACCAAGGTCGAGACATCTCTCAAAGAGCTCTCCGAAAGCAAAGTGTAGATTTGGCCACACTTCTGAGAAAAGAGGACTGATTTATTTTCTGAGAAATGAAATAGTCTCCTTTTCGGCTCATTTTTTTGCTGCAATCGAATAGAAGACATGTATGAGTGCCGAGATTTTTTGGAAAATGGAGCCTGAACAGTTTAACTCTTGGCGCAAACATAATGATTACCCACGACTATTTAAAGTGTTTCGTGAGAAGCTTCCCCATTTTGACACTTGGCTTTCAAATGAGGGTCTTAACGCTGAAATAATTTTTGATAACGGATTTGCTCGCTTCTTAGGTACGGATGAACCGCTCATCTTGTGTGAGTATGAGGGCGGCGATCTTTATTTATTCGATGAGTCTCTAGAGCAACTACCCTCAATACGAAAAGCCGGGTGGATTCTTTCTGAGAGAAAATATTCGCCATATTTCTACTGGCTTAGAAGGCACTACGGAGAGGAAAAATATAGTGCTGCGGAAAGAGAGTTTCGGATTTCAAGCTGGCGGGGTGGTATTCCATATTTTTATGAGTTGCCATTGTTACAGTTAGGAAACATTAAATTAAATCAAGCGATAATATCAGGACGTCATCTTGACTTTTGTTGCTTGGACGGGCTCCAAATGGTTGATTGTCACAGTAATCAACACACATATGTTTGGTATTCAAGTGCAATTGGTTTGACTTTTTATGGCGGCTCGGCTTTCTGGAGTTTTAATAAAACATCTTGCTGGATGCATGGCAATGTCGGTTACAGAAAGGAAATGCTGTTAACTGATGGAATCTTCCAGGACTTTCATTTCAAAGATTCAGACCCACATTTGCACTTGGTTCGCAGCAAACTGAATATGAGTTCAGTGTCAGGAGTTGACTTTGAATGCATTCTGGAATATTCATCATTCGATAGTGTCGCGTTTGACGCAGGAGAAAATGGGTGCGCGAGTCACTTGGCAAAAGCAAAATTTTTCGGAAAAATAAAATCGCTCTACTCGAGCACCGCAAACAGCGTAGATGCGGGTAGGTATTTCTACGAAGAGCAAAAATGTTTATTGCTTGCACAGCTTCATCCATCAGTTACATATCGTTCTAAATGGTTTAAATCTAGCCCTCTGAAAAAAGCAAAAATCCTAACGCAAAGTTATTTTCGGCTTCTGCTATACGTTACTAGCTTCATTGCTTGGGGGTTCGGTGAGAGGCCAGCTAGAAGTCTATTCGCTTCCATCGCACTTATAGCGGTCTCTGCACTTCTATATTATTTTTTTCCTGGATCCGTCACTGTGAATGATATGTGGAGTTCGTTGTACTTCAGTATCGTTACTTTCGTGACATTGGGCTATGGAGATATCTACCAAAAAGTTACTCCATTGCGAATTTACTCGTCTCTCGAAGCATTCGGCGGAATGTTTTTGATCGGTCTCTTCCTTGCAGGATACGCCTCAAAGAGCAAGCAATATTAATTACAAAAGGGGGTGATTTATTTCCTGAGAAATAAATCACCCCATTTTTATTCTTTTTTTTCTGTCCCTTTTTGCTGCCGTTTTTGCTGCCGCCCCCCCCCCCCGCTTTACGCGCCTGGTATGTCATGATCCATGCGATCACCTAGCAATGGCACGCGATATGCGTCGAGCAGGTCGGGCATTTGAATTGCACCCTCATCCCAGCACACTAATGAACCGATGGCCTGTTCCAATCTCTGTCATGGGTGATGCTCATTTGATATCATTGATTGCCCGTCAAGCCGGGGCCGATATCGCGGTTAGCGCCGATATGCGGGCGATCTTTTTATCATCCATTTGTTGGCAGGAGATAGACGTTGAGTGAAGGAAATGGGAGTGGAAAGTCGCCATTGTCGAAGGGAGTTATCGTCACTCGGTCATCGGTTTGGGCTACGTATGAGGTGCTTCTGACGTTGATGCCGGTGCTTATTTGGCTTTTTATTATCTATTTTTCGAAGCCCGAGTTTGAGATTTCCCTGCAGTTTCCGGCGTTCTCTTTTTTCTGTGTTTCTATCTGGGCGGCTTGCATTAGGGAAATTCCGAGAACACTCGTGGGGGGGGATCCAGTTCAAGACAAATTTGAACGGGAGTGCTCTTTGGCCATTGCGATTCTAGGATTCGTGATTTCGCTTTTGTGTCTCGTCTTCGCTGCGCTCAGGAGCACCGGCAGCATTCCTCATATTTGGGGGGCTTTTTCCGTGGTTGTGGCGACTGCCGGAGGGCTCGGTATCCTCATGCTTTTCGTGATGATCTCGATAAAAATCCAGCGTGTGGAATATGGGCGCTACAACCTACCTCCAGCGATCAAATAGGATTGAAAGAAAAGGGGGCTGATTTAATTTGCGAGAAATAAATCAGTCCCATTTTTATTCACTTGCAATATTTATTTGCTTTTTATAAGTGGCAGATAATGGCCGGAAGCGGACGCTCAACAAAATATTTTTTGATTAAAATAGAGGATGGAAAAAACTATGACAGCCGGCCAAGAGAAGCTAAAGTCAAAGGTTATGGAGTGGCTTCAGGAAGAAGGATACCCATTAGAATTTTATACAGCAGCAGTTTTCTCAAAGAACCACTTTGAAGTGATTCAAGGTGCGCATGTTCTTGACAAAACTGGGAAAGCGCGCGAGCTAGACATAATAGCGGGGCACAACAGAGTAACAAACAGTTCAAATTTTAAGCTGTGTAGGGTAGTTGAATGCAAGTGGAGCGGTGATAAGCCTTGGGTATTGTTCAAAGATAGCAGCACGGTTCTCTCCTCCATTCAAATCGCCAACTTAATATCATCAAAATCAGGTGAGGCACTCACTTGGGCAATGGCAGCTGACAATTCGATTGCTGATTTACCTATTTTCTCCAGTAGAGGACTCTCATTTTCCGGGCGGCAGGCCCTAGGCAAAAGCGACTTATTCTATCAAGCAGTGCAAGGTGTTGTAACAAACAGTATTAGTTTGGCTCGACAGTACGATGAAATATACCCAGCGGAGCATCCAGACAAAGAAGTTACTGTTTTCGTAGCACTGCCCACGATTGTTGTTTCTGGTGAGCTATATGAGGCTAGCTATCAGGCAGACAATGATGAAGTTAAACTGGAGTCAGTGAAGCACTCACGTCTGTTTTGGCAGGGAAATGAGGATCGCCGCTCTGGAATTGTGGTTGATATAATTACAAAGGATTACCTCTCGGATTTCCTAAATGAGCAGCACTGGCAAGTTGGAAGACTTCTAAATGAATTCGGCAGTCAACTTAATCTCTTGCAGTTTAGTTTTAGTAATAAAACCACAAAATTCCTTCAAGTTCCGGACTGTCAACGCGGATATATAGGGAGGCCTGAATTGCTAGAGAGAATGCAGAGAGAAAGCGTCAGGTCATAAAATAAGCACCCAAGTTAATGCATAGACAGCCTAAGGCACTCAAAAAACCACATTCTCAATACCCCCCCCAAAAAAAAACTGGAGCTCTAATGAATTGCCTAATTTGCGGGACTTCTCCAACTATAAAGTCTCACCTTATACCAAAATCCATGGCTCAAGAGGTACAAGTGGGGAAAGCCCATGCTGTAGCTATGAACCCTAATAGTTATGTTTACACTCAGTCCGGAGTGTTTGAGCGCGAGATTTTGTGTGTAGGTTGTGATAACAAGCTTGGGGGTTTCGAAAATATTGCAATTAAAGCATTTCGTAATATACGTCAAGACGCCAAAGGTGAAAGTTATCGCGAGTGCACTTTGAAGGGGGTGGCGGGTGACGACATTCTTCGATTTGCGGCTGGGGTTCTTTGGAAATATAGTGTTGCATCCGAAAAGAATGGGAGGGTAGCTCTCGGGCCCTACAAACAAGTCCTAGAAGATATTGTTTTTCATAACAAGCCGATACCATCAAGCGTCGACGCTATCCTTTTCCGCCTTAAAACTCATGATGCAGACGATGGAGTATTCGCCTATCGGCTGCCGTCGCCAGATCGGCAAGAACTTGTTAATGGCTATCGACTCCTTGTGGGTGGTATGTTTATTTTCATAAAACTTGATAAGCAATCTCCTCAGAATGGGGCCCTACAGAGGGGTTCTATACGAGGCAATCCTGACTTGCGCTACACCGTGATGCCGGCTCAAAATTTTGAAGAGTATAAACGTGCCGACGAGCTGGCACATAGCGGGCAACTTTCTTCATTCCTAGATAAGCAAGATGTTTAAAGCGATCAATTAGTAGAGAAATCGCGAAATATAATTTCCTTTTCTGCGACAAGCTGGCTGATTTACATCAACCGTGCCTAACGCTTTGGCACCTAAAGAAAATTAATTTCAAATCTCCGGCAGCACAATGAAAAAGCCTAAGCTGCCGACACCGTCTCCCTAGGATCGATACATGATTTCCTCAATGGGGGGGAACAGTCTCAAGTGACCGGGTACTTTTGGCCGAACGCTGCCATTCCCCATGGCAGCTTCGGTCAACGCTCAATCCCTCTGTCGTCGCGTTAGATCTGCTCGCAAAGGACAGCGTTTAGCTCTTCACCTCAACATGATCCAACGCCTGATTCACCGCCAACTCGCTCAACATCACCAGCTGCGCAATCCCGATCGCAGTCTTGCGATGGGCAGGCTCTAGCGTCGCAGCAAAGTTGTTAAGCATTTCGCTCGCGGAACCCAGTGATTCGCTGGCGTTGGCCAGCAGGGATTCGGTGTCGTAGGCCGGGTTGGCCAGGTACATGGGGTCGTGTTTGTGGTGGCTGCCCATGACTCGTTGCTGCGGAGTGAGGTAGTGATCGAGGGCGCGTTCGGCGGCTTCGTTGAGGGTTCGGGAGTCGGGGAATTTGTAGGGCGAAACCGGATCGGTTTCTGGTGGGTTGGGTGTTGGTTTGAACATGGATGAATCCTCTAGCGCGATTACCAAAAGGAACCATCACCCTTCGCTACCAAACGTTGGGTGGCGGCCATACGCGGGTTGGTAGACCGGTCGCACTAGAACCCGGCGCCCACGAATGAGCCCCACGCATGACCACCATGAAATCTGAGCCCAGAGAAAGGGCTGCACACGGTGACGCCATGAGTCTAGAACGAAGCGGGCTACCAAACCCCATCACTGTTTTTCAGTGACCCGGAAACGATAAAACCCGCGTCCCAGACGCACAAGCCGGCGGATTCTGGCGTAGTCGTAGGTAATGACGCAAGGCGTTGTAGCCTTGAGGAAGTAACGCTGAGTGTCTTTAAACAGCAAAGGCCAAAGCCCTTAAACAACCTCCGATGGCTCCTTCAATAACCTTCGTATTGGATCTTTCCCCGGCGCGCTGCTGCCCTGAACGGGCTCCGGCCAGGCCATCACGCAGGATTCCGAACCCGGCTGGCATCTCTGGAGGGCGGGCACCCGAACTGGCGACTGTATTCCCGACTGAATTGCGACGGGCTTTCGTAACCCACTCGATAACAGGCGCTCGCCACATCCAGCCCTTCGCCGAGCAACAGCCGGCGGGCTTCCTGCAGGCGCAGTTGTTTCTGATACTGCAGCGGACTCATGGCTGTCACCGCCTTGAAACGATGATGCAATGTGGAGTTGCCAAAGTTGGCGACCCGGGCGAGTTCTTCGATGCGCAAGGGTTGGGTGTAGTGGTTGTTCAACCAATCGATTGCCCGCGTTACTCGCCTTGTTTGCGAGTCGCCGAGGGCAAGCTCGTACAGACGACGGCCGTGCACGCCTCGCAGGAGGCGGTAATACAACTCGCGAAGGGCGAGCGGTGCCAGCATGCCGATGTCTTTTGGTGTTTCCAGCAGCCGGACCAGTCGAAGCATGGTTTCCAGCAGGGGTACATCGACTTGCTCAAGAAAAAGGCCAAGCTCCGGCTCGTCCGGGACGCCTGCCGGCGGAGCGTCGGCGATGACCTGAGCGATTTCCGTGGACTCGAAATCAAACCGGATACACAGGTAGGGCGCCTCCGGGCTGGCCATCAGCACGCGACCGGACACCGGAAGGGTGACCGAAACCACCAGGTAGCTGAGGGGGTCGTACAGGTAGTGGTCGTCACTCAGGCCGATTTCCTTTTGCCCTTGCACGATCAGGCAAAGTGCCGGTTTGTGCACGGTATGGATCAGCTCCGAAGGTGCATCGAAACGGATGATATGCAGGGGAGCTATGGCGGTCTCATAGATCCCGGGTGTGGTAAAGCGTTGCGTCAGCAGGCGAACCAGTTCGTCACGGTAGACGGCTGTGTTTTGAAGGATGAAAGCATCGCTCTGTTCCATTTCAAGGCTCTCACAAGTGTTCATGAGCGTCTGCCTGAAGCTTTTCAGGCAGACGATATTCACCCGACATCAACAAAGTACTCATTGCCGATAGAGGATCATTCCGGCGTGATACAGCACGTCGTCATGAAAGTGGCCATCAGCGGTGAAGCCGGTGTCGTCCCAGTACTGGATGTAATCACCGACCAGTTCGTAGCGGCCCTGATAGGCGCTCTTGTTTTTACCACGGGCCTCGTCGTAACGACCAGTCGTCAGAAGCTCATGACGGATGAATCCATCCGCGGTGACCCACATGCCTGCGTAACGATGGTCCTGAGTGGTTTTTTTGGCATCTTTCATCACTTTTCCCCTCGGATGTTCAGACTGAGCCGATACGGCCCAAAGCCGTGCGATCAGAGCCGTTTTCGGCAACGCGAAAACCCGGAGTGCGATCACTGCCACCTTCAGTAACGCGCATGCCGGGGGTTCGATCAGCACCGTCAGAGGCCAGGTACAGGCTGGTCGAGGAAAGGTTGATCGCGCAGGCCACCATCGCGCCGATCACCAGTGAAAGGGAAAGCCGTTTTGCGTTTTTCATTGTTCAGTCCTCATTGACGTTGTTCATCTGAGCGGCCTGCCGTGGCCTGTGTCTGCATCCGTTGCGTGCTTTCAGATTACGTAGCCGAGCGCAGCGGTGTTAGGACGAAACTGCCGCAGATTTGCCTGATCCTCTCGGGCTTGTCGGGCTTGTCGGGCATGTCGTGCGGCGCGTTTGTGCTGCGGCTCAGCCGGCCGTGACAGTCATGCCGCCGTCGGCCATGACCACCGAACCGACCATGAAGCTGGCCCGATCCGAGGCGATGAACGCGACCACTTCGGCGATTTCTTCCGGTTGGGCGGCGCGGCCGATCGGCGCCGCTTCGCCATGTTGGGCGAGAAAGGCAGGGCCATCGTCGACCACATTGTTGAGGATGTTGGTCACCACATCGCCGACACCGACAGCATTGACGCGGATGCCGTGGCCAATGACCTCAAGCGCCAGGGTGCGCGTAAGTTGAGCCAGCGCGCCTTTGGAGGCGGTGTAGGCGGCAATGGTGGGGAAGGCGAAATAGGAGGCGTAGGACGCGATGTTGACGATCGATCCGGATTTGTTGGGCATCATCGCTTTGACCGCCTCCCGGCTATGCAAAAAGGCCGCCGTGGCGTTGACCGCCTGAATGCGTTCCCAGTCTTCGCGGGTCATGTCGATCACCAGTTTGTTGATGATGATGCCGGCGTTGTTGACCAGAATGTCCAGCCGTCCGAATTGCTCGACGGCCAGGGCGACTGCGCGTTCGGCTGCCCCGTCCTGAGTGATGTCGGCCACCAGGGGGACCAGGCCGGGGCGGGCCAGTGCTTCCACCTCAGGGTTTATATCTTCAGCAATGACCTGGGCGCCGCGAGCATGCAGCAGCAGTGCGATGGCCTTGCCGATGCCACTGGCCGCGCCAGTGACCAGCGCGACTTTACCGGCCACTTCGTTTGGGGTGCTGTTCTTGAAGTCGGTCATGATGTTCTCCAGCGTTTTTGATCGAGTAGGGACAAGCCGTGTTGGCGCCGGCGAGGCGCTTTCATCGGCGACGGGCCTACTGTCTCGCAGCGAGGCAAAGTCGGCTTTCGTGAGATTGCCCATGCTGTCGGGGTTTTGCGCTGAATGTCAGTGAGGGAGGTTCGGCGCTCGATTCAACCCACGGGAAAAGCCCGATATCATCGAGCCGGTTTCCGTGACGCGGCGTGCGGGCAAGCATCCGAGACCTGTCTGGCTTCGCACAGCCGAATCTGAAAAGGACGAGTTCATGGCAAATACCGGGCGTACCTCCCAAGACGCGTTGTCGACAACCTCTCGAGACTTGCGCATCAACGGCGAGTCGATGGGTGAGTTCCTGCCAGGCGAACCCCAGGCGTTACCCTCGCGCCCGGAAATCACAGACGTGGTGATTCAGCTGTTTACCCATCGAAGCGTTACTGAGCCCATTCTCGTGCCTGCAGTGGTGGAACCGCTGCTCGTTCTGGTTCTGGCCGGGGCGGCGACGGTAGAGGAGCGCGCATTGGGGGGCGAGTGGGAAGCTGCCGAGGTCAGTGCCGGCGATTTTTTCCTCACCAGTTCCGATGAGCCATATGAAATGCGCTGGCAGACACACGGAGGCGATACCTTCGAAGTCATGCATCTTTATCTGGGGCTGCCGCTGATCGAGCAAGCGTCTCGAGAGCTGTCGGGCCAGCACGCCGGGCCTGTGCGTTTACGCGATGTTTCAGGGGCACGGGACGGGCGCGTCGCGTTTGTCATGGAGCAGTTGCGCACTGAATTGCTTCTGGAACGCTCGCCCAGCGCGCTTTTCGCCCGCTCTCTGGCGCAGGCGCTGGCCGTGCATCTGGTGCGCAGCTATCTTGCTGAAAGCCAGCCCGGGCGTCGGGTCAACGCCCTGCAAGCCTACAAATTGCGCAAAGTCACGGACGCCATGCGCGCAAATCTGAGCGCTGAGTTCAGCCTGGCAACACTGGCCAGCCTTGCCGAGCTGAGCGAGTACCACTTCAGCCGCCTGTTCAAACGTGCGACGGGGCTTTCGCCATCGCAGTACTTCATTCGCATGCGTATGGTTCGTGCGCGGCACCTGCTACTGGAAACCCGCCTTAGCATCATCGACGTCGGGCTGGAGGTCGGCTACTCGAGCCCCAGTCATTTCTCGCAGGTCTTTCGTCGTGAAGTGGGCGTAACGCCCAGCGAGTTCCGTGGGGCGTGAGCGGCGCTTCATCACAAATTTGCAGGCGATGCACACAAACACGAATAGGCAAAAGTTGCGCAGGTTTCGGCACGCGCCGACGAGGCCCGTGCCCTTAATCTTTTCGACGTACCCCGCAGCAACGAACGCGTCTTCAGCGGTCGGAGCTGAACTTCAATGCAGACAGCAGGAGCTACGGATATGTCGAACATTCAAAACAAAGTCGTCCTGATTACCGGTGCAAGCAGTGGTATTGGCGAAGCAGCGGCCAGGTTGATCGCTGCCAAAGGCGCGCATGTGGTCCTCGGTGCCCGCCGTACCGAGCGTCTGGACAAACTGGTCAGCGAGATCCAGGCCGAAGGTGGCTCGGCAAGTGCCTGCGCACTGGACGTTACGGATCTGCAATCGATGCACGCCTTCGTGGCGTTCGCCAAGACGCAATATGGCAAGGTCGATGTGATCATCAACAACGCGGGCGTGATGCCGTTGTCGCCGCTGGCCTCGTTGAAGGTCAACGAGTGGAACCAGATGCTCGATGTCAACGTGCGTGGCGTACTGCATGGTATTGCCGCCGTCCTGCCGGACATGCAGGCGCAGGGGTTCGGTCAGGTCATCAATATCTCGTCGATCGGTGGGCTCGCGGTTTCTCCTACCGCCGCGGTGTACTGCGCGACCAAATTCGCGGTCAGGGCTATCTCGGATGGTCTGCGTCAGGAAACGGACAAGATCCGCGTCACCGTGGTGTGCCCGGGCGTCGTCGAGTCCGAATTGGCGGATACGATTTCGGATGATGTGGCCCGCGAGGAAATGAAAGCCTTCCGCCGTGTGGCGCTGAATGCAGACGCCATTGCGCGAGCGCTCGCCTATGCCATCGAACAGCCCGATGATGTTGACGTGAGTGAGATCGTGGTTCGTCCGACTGCCAGTCCGCACTGAGCCGTTCCGGGCGCAATCACCCGTGGTTTGTGCCCCGTTCTGTCTGGCTACAAAGACTGGGCATAAACCTCACAACTCAATCGCCCACGTCTGACTGACCAAATCCTTGCCGAAGCTGTGAATCGGCTCTTCCTCGACCAACTCAAACCCCGCCCGCTGGTATAACCGGCGGGCATCCACCAGATTGCTGGTGGTCCACAGAATCATCTTTTTGTAGCCGACATCCCGGGCAAAACGCAGGCATTCCTCGACCAGCCGATTGCCGATCCCCAAACCCCGCGCACTGGCATCCACGTAGAGCATGCGCAGTTTCGCGGTGGTTTCGTCGTGGCGGATCACGAACACCGAACCCACCACCTTGCCGTCCTTCTCCGCAATCCAGCACCGCTCGCCGGTTGGGTCGAATTCGCGCAGGTATTTGGCGACGACCTCTGCCACCAGCGCTTCGAACTCTGAATTCCAGCCGTATTCACGGCTGTAGATCGCGGTCTGCTGATGCACCACCAGACCCATGTCACCGGGCTGCGGATCACGCAGGAGATAGGTCGTTGGCTGACCACCCTCGAGCAGCGTCTGGATCTGCTTCATCGAGGCGATCAGTTGCAGTTGCTGCGGTTCGGACAGGCGTTCGAGCAGGGTGATGACTTCTTGCCGGGAGGCTTGCTCCAGCGGCGCGAGGATCTCGCGGCCGAGGTCGGTGATGTGCAACTGACTGGCGCGGGCGTCGGTGGTGGAGGGGACTTTCTGGATCAGGCCTTTTTTGTCGAAACCGCTGATGAGGCGACTCATGTAGCCCGCGTCGAGGCCGAGCATCTGGCGCAGGTCGGTGCTGGTCAGATCGCCCTGGGACGCGAGTTCGTAGAGGATGCGCAGCTCGGTCAGCGAGTAGTCGCTTTGCAGCAAGTGTTCCTGCAACACGCCGATCTGATGGGTGTAGAAACGGTTGAACTGCCGGACGATGTCGGCGCGGTCGGTGATCGTGGACATGGCGTGATGCTCATATGGTTGCTTTAGGCAACTATATAGTTGCCTTAGGCAAGCAAGTCAAATGAATTGCTTGGTTCCATCGTCGCCTCGTATTCTCCCCGGCAAGGAACGTACCTCTCACAAGGAAAGCCCAATGGAATCGCCTGAAATCGTGGAAACTGCTTTTTCGCAAGTCGCTGCACGTTTGCACAAGCGCCGTTTCGCGGTCGCCAACAACGCTCAAGGGCTTTCCGGTGCAGGCACGGTTTTTTATTACGAGGTCGACGGCAACGCCATTTCCAGCACCTACCAGGGCGGCAGGATTCGCATCGGCAATCAAGTCGGGCGCGTGACCGGACCGGAGACTTTCGAGCTGCTTTTTCAGTGCCTGACGCAGGATGGCGAGCTGCTTGCCGGTTGGTCCCGTGGCACGGTCGGCGCCGATCACGCGGGGCGCACCACGCTGGCTTTTGTGTGGGGCTGGCTGTCGGGGGCCACGGGAGGAGGGGAATCGAGTTACGTAGAGCTTACGGCTTAGCCGTCATACCGGGGACAAACGCATGCCCATATCGATGGTGCGGCTCTCGAACCCGAACTCCACGTACATTCGTGCCGCGCGTTCGTTGAATGACCAGACCGACAATCTCAGTTCCTGAGCGTCGTGTTCGACGGCCCAATCTTTGGCCAATTGCATCAGTTGGCGGCCGATACCTTCGCCCCAGAAGCTTTCTGCGACGCACACCGAACCGATACGCACGATGTTCATGGGTTGCATCAGCGGACTGGAGCTGGCCGAGAGGCTCGCAGCAATGAAGCCTGCGGCCTGCTGACCGACGTGTGCAATGAAGACAACCTGACCTGGCTGGTCGAGGTAGTTCATCCAGTGCGGCAAATCACGGGCGAAGTCCTCGGTGGAGGCGGTGTAGATGTCGGGGCGGGCTGCGTGGTGGACGGCGTTGAGCACCTGGCCCAGTTCGCAGATGGTCAATGCATCTTCAAGGGTGGCGATTCTGTACTGCGTGGTTTCGTCCATGGGGTGTCACATTCCTTAAGTGTCGGGTGGCTGCTTCAGTTCAGCGGGTTGAGAACGAAGTTTACGGGATCGAACCGCTCATTCGTGTCCATTCGTATGTTTCTGAGGTTCACCGTTTCCAGGTGTTTTGCAAAGAGCGAGTCGGAAAAAAGGTAATCAACAGCGTGCGACGGCGTGCGCCGCTGGCGTTCAGGCTGCCGGCGTGGATCACGTCGGCATCGAAGATCAGGATGTCGGCCACGTTGCCCGTCAGTTGCACGGATCGGGACTCGTCAGTGAAATCGAACGGGGGCTCGTCCAGGGCAGGGCGATGACTGCCGGTGACAATGCGGGTTGCACCGTTTTCCAGGCCGTAGTCGTCGAGGTATACCAGCGCGTTAACGGTGTCGCCGGGGCGTTGCGCGGACAAGTCGCGGTGCAACTGTTGGTGGCCGCCATTGGCGAGCGGTTCGCGACTCTCGACCTGAGAGAGGAAGAAGCGCTCGCCGATTAACTCGCCCACCACGGTCAGCCACGTGTGCGGAACCGCTCCAAAGAGCATTTCGTAGCCTTTGCTATGGAGTGGTTCGCGGCTCGTCATGGCTTCATCAGTCTCCCTTTTTACAATCAGAGCGAGTATTGCCGATCGTGATCAAGCCGACGCGGACCTCGGTATCGCTGCCGTAACCCCAAGACAATCGGTTCCCGTAACTCACCAGATCGTAGATTTCGCTTTCGCCAAGTAGCTGATCATCGCGATTGTCGTACAAACGGAAAAACGCGGGAGATTCCCAGCGGACGAACCATTGAGTTTCGAAGGGGTCGTCTGGAGGCGCCTGCGGGTGAAGGAAGTTGGGTAGTAACCAGAAAGGTCTGAAAGTTTGCACCCTGAAGCAGCCATCGGGGCTGACATGAGCTGCGTAGGCAGGCTTCGCCAACGCCTTCTCCCACCACTCGGAAGCACCCCATAGCCCAACACAAAACACTAGGCCGGCCAGGAAGATTTTCATCCGCCGAGAAAAGGCCGAAGGCCGACTATTTGAGCGCGTAGACATAGGCATCCATTGCCGTCCCGTCATCCAGCTTCACCTTGGTCAAAACCCGCTGATACTCAGCCCCTTCAAACTCATCCAGCGCCGCCCAGTGTTCGTGGAAATTCTCGGAAGCGAACACATAGCCTTCGATCACATCGCCATCCTCGGCAATCACCAGACCGGGAAAACCCATCGCCGCGCCCCAGCCGGCCTGCGACAGACGTCCCTTCAGCGAAGCGGCCTGCCACGTGCCGCCGATGTTCAGCATCACATGCTCATTCGGCCGACCAGGGCCCAGGGTTCCATAAACGAAGAGACGTTCCACGATTGCTCCTGCCAGTCAAAAAAGGGAGGGATCCTGACGTATCAACAATGTGCAGGCAACACCGCGATCAGTTCTGCGTCGAGCGGGTTAGAAACCCGTCGATCAACGCCACCACCTGTTGCTGGATCACCTCACGGGAACGAGCGCCGCTGTCCGCACAGATGATGCCGTCGCCGGACGAATCCTCTTCGAGCAGGGGAATGGCCGGCGACTGCAATTCGCCCCTTCGAGGCCGTGCCAAATTGCCGGTTTTCATTTTTTTATCGTCCTTGATCAAATCGGGCAAACGGGACGTTCGCCCAGACGTTCTACCAGTCTTACGAGATAACCGTCCGGATCCTGAACGAGAAATTCACGCTGGCCGACTTCGACATCGTCAGCGCGATACCAGGTGTCTTTGCGGGTTTTATAAAGTGGAATCTGGGCGACGCCCAGTTTTTCGATGATGGGAGCAACCGCCTCAACGTCGATCTGCAGATTGACGCCTCTTCCGAAGGGCTTGCTCAGTTCCGCCGTCAGCCACTGGCCTGCATTCGGTTGAACCTGCTCGAGCATGACTTGAGCGCCATTCAGGTCGAGGTAGGCGAATCCATCTTCCGGGCGTTGATAAGCGACGTTGAAGCCCAGGCAGGAGACCCAGAAAGCAAGGCTGGCCTGCAAATCCGTGACCATCAATTCTGGAACCAGTTTGTTCCGTTCAAACATGGGGTGAATTCCTTTTCGTTCGGTACGTTGCCAGGAGGCACAGAGGGTTAAGTAGGCAGGTAGGGTTTCACCGACTCTTCAAGAAGGTCTACCAGCTCGGGATCCATGTACTGATAGTCATCCGGAATATCCAGAGAGTGAATCCGCTTGTGCTCGAGCAGCCGGGCGTACTCGGCCCGCAGGCGATTGAGGTGTTTGGTTTCCATCACAAAAATGAAATCGGCCCAGCGAATATCCGCTGGGCCGACGGTTTTGCGTGCATTGGGGCTGGTGCCCGCGGAGCGGACATTGAAGCCGGGGCGGCGGCGCCAGACTTCTTCGGCCGTCGGGCTGCGCCATTGGTTGCGACTGCAAATGAACAGAAGATTCGTCACGCTTCATCCAACTATTGGCGGGTTGAGCGAATGGGATAGCTCATGCCGAGTTGGCGAGCCCTGACCAGTTTGGCGGAGCGAATGTACATCAACTTCCAGTTCTTTTCTGGCTTGAACACTTGCGGGCGCGCCGCTTTGTCACTGCCGTGTTTGCGGGCCTGGGTGCGTCTCCAGGCGCGGGTTCTTTTCATGGTCTGTCCTCGTAAATACCGGGTTCAGCAGCCGCGGTAATACGAGTTGGGCGTATGGTAAGCGCGAATCGGAGGGCACCGAAAGCTGCACGTATCGAAAATCGTCACAAACCGCGATGACAGGGCCATCTCTCCATGCCTGTAAAAAAAACTGACTAGAATCCAAACACACCCATTCATTCAAGGAACGACCCATGGCCGGTTTACGCACGTTGATTGCGACCACGACCTGTATTGCGCTGCTGTGCAGTTCGGTGACCGCGCTGGCCGATCCTGGCAATGGAAAGGGGCAGGGCAAAGGCAACCCGCATAACAGCCAGGATCATGGCAATCAGGGGAAAAAAGGCGGGGGCGGTTATCAGGGGCACGGCCCGAGTATCGATCGCGGCGGGGTGATCGGGATTGTGGACGGCTATCGTGGCTATTGGACCCCGGGCCCGGCGTTGCCGCCCGGCATCCAGAAGAACCTGGCGCGGGGCAAGCCGCTGCCGCCCGGGATCGCAAAGAAACTCGATGGTCGACTGGTCGGCAGACTGCCGCACTACGACGGCTACGAATGGCAGCAGGTCGGTACCGATCTGATCCTGGTCGCGCTGGCTACAGGGCTGATTTATGAAGTGCTGAATGGCGCCTTTGATTGAAAAATAGATCTGTCCCCATATGAAAAAGCCCGGCGGATAAGGCCGGGCTTTCGTCGGGTACTGCGGTAAAACCGAGCATTCAGGCGTTACGACTTTCGATCAGACGGTCAGAACCACCTTCGGCAACCGCATCGCTG
Source organism: Pseudomonas pharyngis (assembly GCF_021602345.1). Lineage (GTDB taxonomy): Bacteria > Pseudomonadota > Gammaproteobacteria > Pseudomonadales > Pseudomonadaceae > Aquipseudomonas > Aquipseudomonas pharyngis. The sequence continues at coordinate 6,888 of NZ_BQID01000021.1, read as the reverse complement.
AACAGCGGATCGGTTTCAGTCGCGGCAACCGCATCGCTGAACAGCGGATCGGTTTCGGTCGCGGCAACTGCATCACTGAAAAGCGGATCAGTTTCGGTCGCAGCTACGGCATCGCTGAACAGTGGGTCGGTTTGAGTCGCAGCGGCAACCGCATCGCTGAACAGTGGATCGGTTTCAGTCGCCGCAAAAGCATTCAGGGCGAAGAGCGAGAAGGCGATGCCGATGAGGGTTTGGCGTTTCATGGTTCTGTACTCCGTGTGCAGTGGGTTGGTATGGAGCAGATCCTACGCTTCGGATTTGATATGAGAACTTCATTGAATTAATGGTTGTTATTGATGCAGTCAATGGGAGTGCTCGGCCCGGCCACCGCGGGCTTGTTCTTACGTCTTGAAAAGACGGTCAGGCCGGCATGGCGCCAGGGCAGGTGAAACCTGATCGTCGATCAGCTCGTCACTGACCAGGCGGCCTGCGACTGCCGCGAGTGTGACGCCAGGGTGCATCGTACAAACGTACATTGCGCCGATCCCGGGCAAATAACCGATGATGGGCACGCCGTCCGCAGGCATGGGCCTGAGCCCGATACACGCCAATTCTGGCTCAATGGAAATGATGCCCGCCAACTCGTTGCGGATGGCCGCCGCGGTTCGTTGCGCTATGGCTTGCGAGTGGTTCTCCAGGGAGTTGTCCAGATAGTCTTCCGCCGCCAGCAAGATTCCTTGCGAACCCTGTCTGACTTCCATCTCAGGACTGGAGATCAGGGTATTCACCCGATCGGGTTGCATCCTGTAGCGGATGAAAATAGCGGGCGAGGCCTCGATCGGAAGGGACAGGTTCAGAGTTTCAGTCAGTTGCCTGATGGCCGTTCCTGCGGCCAATACGACCAGGTCAGCTTCGATGGCACCCGTTGCGGTTTCGACGCCAGTCACCGTTGCATCGCGGAGGGTAAAACCATGCACTCGGGTATGCACCAGTACCGTCGCTCCAAGAGCCTGAGCACCGGCGATCAACGCATGGGTGGCTTGCACGGCGTCCAATGCGCCTTCCTGTGGATTGTAAAAGGCTTGTCGAGGGGGATTTTTGAGGTTCGGCTCAAGGTCGAGAATTTGTGCTTGAGTGAGCAGGTTGGCTGACACTTCCAGGTCTGTGCCGGGCGGATAACTCAGGGCGCCCGTCCAATGAATCTTCAGGTCCGGCAGTTCCGCTTCGAGCCGGTGATACTCCTGGATTGCCGCAGCGCGCAGTTGCGCAATGGGATCGGGCCCACTGTGCGACGTGTTGATCCACGCAAACGAGCGCCCGGTCACGCCACTCGCGACCTCACCGGCCTCGATCACAGTGACCTGCGCACCTTTGCAAGCCAGGTGATAAGCGACGGACGCACCCACGATGCCGGCACCGATGACAATCACACGCCTTGCACTCTCTGTTTTCAAATCAACCTCCAGGTTGTCGATTCGCAATGGTATGAAGCCTATTTCATCCGTCCAGCATTCGGATCAATCGGTTGCCGTGCCGGCGTTCAAATAACCCCGGCCCGGCCTGAACTTCGTTCAGGCCATGTATCCCCCGACTCCATCCCACAACAACTTCAATGCCGTGACCACCAGCAAGCCATAACAGGCGCGGTACATCTGACGCTGGTCCAGTCTGGCGTGCAGCCGCCAGCCCAGCCAGACGCCGCAGGGTACAGCGAGCAAGCTGACGAGCATCAGCGTCAGCACGTTGCCGGTAGGTTTGGCCAGCAGCAGCCATGGCACTGCCTTGAGAAGGTTGCCCACGGTGAAAAACAGGCTGGTCGTTCCGGCATACATCTGCTTGCTCAGCCCCAGCGGCAGCAGATAGATCGCCAGTGGCGGCCCGCCGGAATGCGCCACCATCGTCGTGATACCCGAAGTAATGCCGGCAGCCACGGCTTTGGGTGAGGAGCGCGGCCGCACTCGGACTTCTCCGCCCGCCTTGAACCACAAACCGACAAACAACAGCGTGATCGCCGCCATGACGATGGCGATGGCGCGGTGGTCCAGTACCCGGAAAAGCAAATAGCCGGCGCCGATGCCGACGATCAAACCTGGTACCAACAACTTCAGGTCGGGTTTTGACCAAGTGGAAGGCTTCCAGTAGCGCAGGCTGAACAGATCCATGGCGACGAACAATGGCGCCAGCAGCCCGCCAGCCGTGATCGGGTCCATCACCAGCGACAACAGCGGAATCCCGACAATCGCAAAGCCGCCGCCGAACGCGCCCTTCATGAAGCAGATCAGGAACACGCCGGCGAAGGTGACGAGGAGGGTGGTGAAGGTCAGATCCACGGCGTGTGCTCACTTCATTTCGGGCGGGGAGTGGCCTTAATTTCGCTCACGGTCTGCAGGATGAACAGTTACAGTTTCGAGGCCGATCCACGGACCAGTTGCCAACTGGATCGAATGTGGGCCTTGGGCAAAGTTCGGTTTGGGGAGATAGGGGCGCATGGGACTTGAAGACATCCTGACCGAAGACCTTTACGTGGTGTTCTGCGGAATCAATCCGGGCTTATTGGCGGCAGCGGGTATCCGGCATCCATCACTTTGCAACCGAAACCATGATCGACTCCAGTCCGGGATGGTTATTTTTATAAAAAAGTTCGGAGTCTGCCGCATCTTCAAGGAAAAACCAGATGGACTTCGAAAGTGCTGCATGAAACAAGACAAACAGGAAAATTGCGCAGTAAACCAATAGCAAACCATGGGTGCCGAACTGCGTCATCGTTGTTCCCATCATCATATAAGAGGCCGAATTTGCGAGTTGGCCGACAATAAGTGTGGCGGCCATTAATCTGATACGAACTCCAGACGGCACCGAGACAGTTCTCTTATCCATCCCAATCAGTGAAAGCGAGGCACTGGAAGCTCCTGCAATAAAGAGGCATGGAGCCAGTTGCCAGACTTCGACAGAGAGAGCCGCTGTGACGAGGGAGGCGGTTAATAAAGTCCAGAGTCCAATATATTTGTTTCGCTGGTTGTGTCTTCTGGCAACAAGCGGGCTCAAAAATAACAGGCCACCGATTGCGCCTCCCGCAAATATGGCGTTGAACAGGCCGACACTGCTTTCAGCGAGATTATGGGTGTGAATTTGAATTGGAACCAGCATGGGTACTGTGGCAGTAACAGCCAGGCTCAACATGAAACCAGCAACAGTCAGGAACCTTTCAGGTGGAAGAATTAATTTAAGTCTAATTCCCAAAAACATTTCCCGAACTCGTTGTACCGGCGATTTTATCTGTGTCGAGTCGGATTTGACGCTGTGCGGCAATACGAACGCTAACCCCATTGCGAACACACCCACAATGGCTGCAAAGAGAAGTGAGGCTTGTGGGGAAGACAATCCAATGACAACGCCCGCCAGGAGCGGGCCAATAACGCGACTTATGGTTACGATGATGCGCCGGATGCGAAAGGCATGTTCTATTCGAACTTTTTCTACGGTTTCAGCCGGATAAACACCGAAAAGAGATTGAACGACGCCGAAAGCCGCGACCGCAAGGATGTCAATTATCAGCAGAGCCTCTATCGAATACGAAGCGGAAACAGACACGTAGCGCAGGATGCCGGTCAACGCAATGGCGATACAGCCTATCCTTAGAGCGGTGCTGCGTCGCATGACTTCGACGCGGGAAGCCAAAAACAGTATGGAAATGACGGCGGCAAGGGCCAGCCCCGTTTCATAGGTTGCCAGCTCCAACAAGCTTCCACGCTGAACGATAATAAGGGGCACGGTTGCATTCCAACAGCTGAGATATATCCATATTAAAGCTTCAAGGCAAAGATACTTTCTAAATATGCTCAAGCCATATGTCCTTTGATTGCACGCAGAAATGGGGACGGATCTATTTTTTCACCACCGGATAATAGATTCGTCGCCATTTTTATCTGTTCGTATGGGAAATCACACCGCTCATATATTGGTGCAAGTCGCGAAAATCGTTAACGCTCCAGGCGTGCGGCGGGATCTTCACGCCATTCTCTCGCAAGGTCTTTGGAATCAAATCCCCGTTGGGGCGGAGTATTACCGAGGACACGATGACGCCCGGGTAATCACTCAGTCGCTTTTTGAAGGCAGCGGTTGTCAGGTCAGGCGTTGGCGGATTGCTTTTCCTGGCCAACGGCCCGGTGCCCTTGATGTCGGCTCCGTGGCACACGGCGCATCGCTGGGAGTAGAGGGCTTTTCCATTGGCAGTATCGGCGAGGGATAGCGCCGTTTGGGTGAGGGCAAAGAAGCCTGACATGGCGATTAGGAATATTTTGAATCTCAGGCGTCCCGGTGTAGACACGCCCGCACAAAAAGCCCTGGTCATGTAAATCCGCACTTTTTCCTCCATGAATGCACGTCGATTCCGAGGCCGGCACGATATCCATCGCGGCTGGTAAATCAGCGGGCCAGCGTCACCCAAGGCGCACCTTCAGCAAAAGCTCCCTCGATCCAGTCCTTGAACGCTGTAGTCGTCGCCGTGTTGAACCGCGCCGACGGCCGCACCAGATAAACCCCCGTGTCGGCGTCCAGTTGCCACTCGGGAAGCACCCGCACCAGGCGCCCCTCGCGCAGGTCCTTGGTCATCAGCCAGTCGCCGCCGGCCAGAATCCCCACGCCCATGCGCGCGGCACACAGCTGCGCTTCGTTGTCGTTGCTGACCAGTCGGCTGCGGATTTTCAGAGTGTGTTTCTCGTCGCCACGGGTCAGTCGCCATTCGGGATAAGAATGCAACCCGGTAAATCCCAGGCAATGATGATCGGCAAGATCCGCCGGTGTTTTCGGCTCGCCGTGTTGTTGAAGATAGGAGGGCGCGGCACACAGGATTCGGCGGTGATCGCAGAGCTTCTTCGCCACCAGCCGATTGTCCGCCAGCTCGCCGATGCGGATCGCCGCGTCGAAACCCTCGGCGACGATATCGACAAAGCGCTCGGCATATTCCACCTCCAGCGCCACGTTCGGATGGGCCAGGGCAAACGCCGAAACGATATCGCCCAGCCACAGCCGCCCCATGGCGGCCGGCAGGGCGATGCGCAAACGCCCGCGAACTTCGGCGGCACCTTCGCGCGCATCTTGCTCCGCTTCGGCGATCAGGCTGACCGCATGCCCGAACCGCGCCACCAGCCGTTGCCCCTCATCGGTGAAACGCAATTGCCGGGTGGTGCGCTCGATCAGTCGCACTCCCAGCCGCGACTCCAGCGCGCTGAGCCGTTTCGACAGCACCGAGGGATGGCGCTGCAAGGTCCGGCTCGCCGCCGCAAACGAGCCGTGCTCGGCCAGGGCCAGCAGGGTGGCGACTTCATCGGCCTGACGGCTATCGAACAGATCCATGCAACGACAACCCTCGTGGATGACCCGAAAAAAAGACTCAAGGCACCAGCACAACCGCCCCCGGCAAACCGCCCCGGTGCAGATCGGCATGGGCCCGGGCGGCGTCCGCCAGCGGATAACGACGCCCGACATTGGGCTGGATGATACCGGCGTCAATCGCTTGCAACACGTCCTTTGCGCGCTGCTGGTATTCCTCAGGCGTGGCGGTGTGGGCGGCGAGGGACGGTCGGGTCAGGAACAGCGAACCCTTGGCGTTCAGAGTGCTGATCTCGACCGGCGCCGGCGCCCCCGACGCCATGCCGAACGACACCAGCAACCCGCGCGGGCGCAGGCAATTCAACGACGCCTCGAAAGACACCCGGCCAATCGGGTCGTACACCACATCCACTTTCTTGCCCTGGGTGATGTCGATCACCGCGTCGGCCAGCGTCGCCGCATCGAACACCAACACCTCATCACAACCCGCCAACCGGGCCCGCTCGACACTCTCGGCGCTGGACACCACACCAATCACCAACGCCCCCAAATGCTTCGCCCACGGCACCATGATCTGCCCCAGCGCACCGGCCGCGCCGTAGATCAGCACCGTCGACCCCGGCCCGACCGGGTAAGTGGACTTGAGCAAATACTGCGCGGTGATGCCCTTGAACAGCACCGCCGCCGCGTCCTCGAAACTCAGGCTGTCGGGGATCTTCACCAGCCGATTGGCCGGGTAGAGGCGGGCGCTGGCATAGGCGCCGACAGGGCCCGTGGCATAAGCGACCCGGTCGCCGACGGCCACGTTCGTCACATTGGCCCCCACCGCCACAACCCGCCCGGCACCCTCAAGCCCCAACCCGGAAGGCAACGCCAACGGCGCGGCACCGGAACGTTGGCTCAAATCGAGCGGGTTGACGCCAATGGCGAACTGCTCAAGCCAGACCTCGCCGGGGCCGGGTGTTTGCGCGGTGGATTGCTCCAGCTGAATGACTTGAGGCTCACCGGTTTGATGGATGACGGCGGTGGTGACCATGTTGGACGCTCCCTTACGTTGATCGTGGGGAGAGTCTAAAGGTCGGCGCGGGGGGCACTAGTCGGGTTGACTGCAGTTCATATGTGCATTTGATGCAGTAATTGGATCAAGGCCCCGTAGTTCGAATTCAACGCCCTTTACTGAAACGCAAACAGCCCGGGCCGACGCCTTCGTCGTTGACGAGGGAGTCGGCCCGGGCTGCTTTGCATTCCATAACCTCTTGAGCCGCGCTTTTTCCTGCAGCAGCGTGGGACTGAACAAGTCGCGCTATAGAAGCCGCCGCGAACGGCTCCTACAGCCATCGCCGGGTTACGCGACTTCGACGTGATCCAGCGCCTGATTCACCGCCAGCTCGGCAATCATCACGATCTGCGTAATACCGATCGCCGTCTTGCGATGCGAGGGATCGAGCGTGGCCGCGAAATTACTCAGCATCTCACTCGCCGCACCGAGGTTTTCGCTGGCGTTGGCCAGCAGGCATTCGGTGTTGAATTTCGGATTGGCCAGGTACATCCGCTCGGGCTCGTTCAAGGACTGTCTCT
>NZ_BQID01000020.1 GCF_021602345.1 Pseudomonas pharyngis | reverse complement strand
ACCCGCTCCCCCTCCCGCACAAACCGATGCCCCACCTCGAACACGTGATACCGATAAGCCCGCTCCCGATCACACAACAATTCCCCCTCCAGCTGCGTCTCCCCCACCTTCAACTTCAGCTGAAAGCTGCGATCCGTCGGGTTGTGCAGTACCAGGTCGATGTAGTTGTAGAAGATCGCCGCGCCGGAGCCGAATGGCAGGACGCGGCCGTCGTCCGGGAAGGGGTCGAAGCTGTGGTTGGCGCGTTCGGTGACGACCAGAGGTGAGTGAATGGCCATCCAGTGGATGAGGTTGCTGAGTTGGCAGATGCCGCCGCCGATGCCGGTGCGGGCTTCGCCGAATGAGAGTTCCATGCCTTCGACGTAGCCGCGTTGGCGGGTCGGGCGGCCGACGAGGCGGCAGAAGGAGAAATATTCGCCGGGGGCGATGGTGACGCCGTCGATGGCGGCGACGGCGAGTTTGAGGTTGATGACTTTGTTGTGTTGCAGCGCGAGGTCGGAGTCGCCGAGTTTGCGGATCAGTTTTGAGGTGTGTTTGAGGTAGCGGTAAGGCAGGCGCTCGGACGTCGTGGCAGGCCGCGCGTAGCGTTTGCTCGAGCAGTGCCAGGCAATGTGGCGGAACAGTCTTTTTTGCCACACGCGCAGCCAGTAAAGGGCCGGGTGGTAGAGGGAAAGTGGTTTCATCCTTGGCGAACGGCGCGGGCCGTTGTCTTCCTTGAGCTTGAAAGGGCGGCGCATCTTACCGTGGAACCGCGCTTGATCGCCAAGCGCCTCACCGGTGTCGCAAGCCGTAACAAGTCGCCAGGCCCGGGCGCTCGGAAATTAAGCTTCAACTAAGGTTGCGTCCCTACCATCCGGGCCACAAAGCAGCGGTTCTGTGTGCTGATTGCCGTCAGCAGAACCCTTCAACTTGAAGTGAGCCCGGACCATGAGTGCGATCGATTCCACCTCTAAACAACTGCCCGCCTTCAGTCTTGTATTGGTCAATTACAAGACGCCGGAAATAACCCGGATGTGCCTGGAGTTTCTCCAGCAGTATGTCAAGGAGCATCAAATTCCGGTGTGGGTGGTGGACAACGATTCTGCCGATGAAAGCCTGATTTACTTGCGGTCTCTGGACTGGATCAACTTGATCGAGCGCCCTTCTCCCGGCAAGGAAGCGGGGCATATTGCTCATGGCAAGGCACTTGATCTGGCACTTGCGAAAGTTGAAACCGATTACCTGTTTTTGCTGCACACCGATACTTTCGTTTTTGACAGTACTGTCTTTTCGATGATGATGAATGAGTGCATGCAATCTTTGGATACAGCGGCGGTTGGTTGCGTCGAACAATTGGATCGAGGCGTCCTTAGAGACACCTGGCGTTTGTCTTCTCGTTATTTCAAACACTATTTCCGCCGGGCAAAACAGCATTTCGGGTTGCCGTCCCGAGATCCAAAACCCTACCGGGAAACTCACCTGAAAAGCTTCTGCACCTTGTGGAACGCTCGGTTGATCAAGGCTCACGGGCTGCATTTTTCGATGGACGACCGGGTCCCGGGATACACGCTGCAGGATCGTTTAAGCAGCCTTGGCTACGGCATCAAATGCCTCTCGCCGCGGACGATCTTCCGCTACCTGGATCACATTCAGGCCGGCACCGTGGCCGCGATCGGTGGATACGGCAAACAGCACCGCCGCACCACCATGTATCAGGAAACGCTCAAGCGCCTTCAGTTACAACAGGGCATGCGACCCGCCAAATCGTAAGACAATAAAAAAGGGCGACTTCAAAGTCGCCCTTTTTGCATCTGAATTCTTTGGCCTCCATTCCGAGGAGGTGTTCGCCCAGTGTAATGGCCTGGCAATCCATGCACCGGTAAAGAGCCCTGACACTGGGCGAACGCGAAGGATTTTAATGGAAATTGGCGGATATGTCGTCCTGCTTCAACATGAAATTTATGTACTGAAAAGTTAAAGAAAATATTCGTCGATATTTCCCGACAAACTTTCTGACATCACCACCTCGAATACTTCATATGACTGTTCTCATACAATTACTTGTACAAGAACAGCCATTCTGTAGAGTCAATACTCAACTTTCATGCTGACTGGTCACTTTTAATACATCGGTGTAAGTGACCACGACGCTTTGCCCGACTTTCAAATCTTTCAGTTTGGCCTGAATCTCAGGCTTTTCGACGTTGAGGGTTTTCGACTGGCCCGAAGGGTTTTCCAGGGTAACCTGGTTTGTCGCCAAATCAATTTTGGTGATTTTCAGTTGCACCTGAACCTGGCGGAAGGCCTCGCCACCGGGGTTGCTGCTGCCCACGGCGTTGCGCAGTTCACCGGTGCGCTCGGTGGAGCCTGGCAGACCTTTATCCACGTCGGTGTCCAGATAAGCGGCCACAGAGCGGGTCACTTCGATCTGTACCAGATCGCCCACTTTCAAATTACCGAGGTTTTTCGCCTTGTCGCTGAGCTGAATGTGCACCTGGCGACCTTCCGCGCCTTCCAGGACCACTTGATGATTGGCAGGGTCAACCGCCAGCACTTTGGTGGTGACCCGGTCGGCCTCGACAGCGGCCGACAGCGGGATATCGGCGGCCATCGCCGAAAGGCTGGCCGTAGAAAGGACGGTGGCAAGTGCTATGGCGTGCGTCAGTGCTTGGAGCTTCATAAGCGGTACATTCCCTGTGATGGATGGCAGCACCCATCGCCAACGTGGTCAGCGACGGATGTGCCACTGAGCATAGACGCCCTTCAGGGTTTGTTCCGCGATCGTTGCGCGGTGTCCTGCGCGGTGGACTCGCCACTGGCGGTGCCTTTCCCGGAGCTCTGCCGCTGTTTGGGATCGGTGGGACGCAGTGCGTCGTTGTCGCGCTCGGTTTCACCCGGCGGACGAGGTTCGTCGGGGTGCTCGTTATCAGGGACAGTTTTCATTCCAGGCCTCCTCAGGCTTCGGGGTCGTCGAGTTCCCGCACGACGTTCATGGCGGGCGAGTCCTTGTGCAGGTCATCGGCCTTGGCTCTGAGAATCTGCCACTGCTCAAGATCGATGGCACCTTGGCCGAGCAAATCGTCAGCGATGCGCTGCAGATCGAAGTAATGGGCATCCGGGGATTGTTGCCAGTACGTCTGATCGTCAAACATTTGCTGCCAGGTCGTCAGGTCTGGAGATTTCAGTTCCTCGCTCATGGATCGGATCCTCGGCCATGTTCCTCGGTAGAGGGGGCATCCTGGACAGAGTTCCAATCGATTCCTTCGCAGGTACGGTGCGCGGAATCAGTACCCGGTCATCTCCAGATAGCCCTGCCCGCCCCGATTGCCGCTCAGGCGCACCGGCCCTTCCCAATACGGAATGCGCAGGTTCATCCAGGCGTCGGGGTTGATTGCATCGAGGGTGATCTGCAGATTCCTCGTCGGGATCTCGATCGACCAGCGCACCGGCATCGAGCGGCCGGCGACCTCCGCAGTGCCTTGCGGGGTCAGCTTGATCTGCTCGGCGTGCAGGGTTTCGGTCTGGCCATCAGCGGCAATCCACGTGCCGGTCAGGTACGGCACCCCTTCCTTCTGGCGCATGCGGTACAGCATGACGTGTTCGCCGCCGTCCAGATGCAGGGAGAACCAGTCCCAGCCCGTCTGATTGGCGGTCAGCGGCTGGCTGCTCCATTCGCGGTCGAGCCAGGCCGGGCCGTTGACGGTGTAGGTCTGACCGCCGATCTGCAGGGTGCCGCTGGCCTGGAAAAACGGCTGGCTGTAGTAATACGACGCCTGGCCCTGTTCGGATTTCTGGCTGAAACCCTTGTCGCCCTGCAGCACCAGCGGGCGGCTGGAGGTCAGGCGCAGCTGGTAGCTGAAGTTCTTGTCCCGGGCGCTGAGTTGCAGGTCGGCCAGCGGATCGCTCGCCTGACTGACGAAACGCCAGTCATCGATCCACGCCTCGAACGGCGCCGCACGCACCCCGGCCTGCCCGACGCCGCCACGGGCATAACGCTCGGCGGCGTGGTGGACGCTGGCCGAGGTCACTGCCGCGTGCCCGAGCCAGATCGTCTGGTTGGCCCAGCCCGGTTGCTGCGGCGAGGCGTTCAGGGCGCTGCGGAATAACGTCCACTGCACGCCGAAATCGTTGCCCTGCGCATCCTTGAGATTGGCCGTCACGTACCACCATTCGATGCGAAAGCCGTCATGGGCGCCGTGATCCGCCGGGAAGCTGAACACCCGCCCCGGCACCACCGGTGTAAACGCCTGTGCCTGAGCGCCCATGCCGGCGAAACCCTTCTGCTCCGCTGTGGGGTTGTCGCAACCACCGAGCAACAACGCCAAAAACACCAGCGCAAACCTAGTCCTCATGAGCAAACGTCCTCAGCAAGTCCGCCGGTTGCGTGCGGTACAGCGAATACAGCGGCCACGCCGAGGCCAGCAAGGTCGCCAGCAGCGCCAGCCCCATCAGTTGCAGCAACTGCCATGGAAACACCCGCAGCGGCAGACGCCAGCCAAAGGCCTGCACGTTGATCACCGCGTCCAGACACCATGCCAGACCGATGCCCAACGGCAACGCCAGCACCAGCGTCAGCAGCGCCAACAGCCACGTTTGCCCGAGATTGAGCAGCATCAGCTGCCGCCGCGTCACCCCCAGCGCCCACAACGGTGCGAGCTGGCCGAGACGGCTCTGGCTTTGGGTCAGCAGGCTGATGAACAGCGCCACGCCGGCGACGGCCAATGTCAGGCTGTTCAGCGCCGCGGTCGCGGCAAAGGTGCGTTCGAAGACTTGCACCGACCAGCCCTTGAGCCGCGCCTGATCGACGATGCGGTTGTCGTCGAGCTGGAAGCGCGCCTGCAAGGCCGTGAGCAGCGCCGGGATGTTCGGCGGGTCGATGCGCAGGTTGAAGCGGTTCGGCGTCAACTGCGGCCAACCGCGCAGCAGGTGATTGCTGTTGACCAGCACATGGCCCTTGGGATTGCCGTAGTCGGCGTAGATCCCGACGATACGCGGCGACCACGACCCGCCCGGCGTGGGAATCGTCAGGTGATCGCCCGGCGTCACTTTCAAGCGACGCGCCAGTTGTTCGCTGAGCATCACCGCATCGTCCTTGGCCAGCGCCGCCCACGGGTCATCACCCCGAGATTCGAGCAGCGGCCAGTGCTGGCGATAGTGCGGATGATCGATGATGCCGAACACGTCCCCCGGCCAGCCTTGCAGCGTCACCGAAACCTGCCAGTTGGGCATGATCGCGGTGACGCTCGGTTGCTGTTTGAGCCAGGTGGACAGCTCTCGCGCCTGCGCCGGGTTGCTCGGGTTCAGGTAGAGCTCGGCGGTGAGCCGTTGTTCGAGCCAGTCGTTGAAGGTCTGGCGGAAACCGGCGGTCATGCTGCCGGCGCCGATGTTCGCCGCCATCGCCAGCAGCAACGCCATCAGCGCCAGACTCAGCGCCGGCAATTGCTGGCGGCAATCGGCGAGAAACCACTGCCCAAGCACCGAACGGCTGCGCCCGAGCAAACCGTTGAGCAGCGCGCTGAGCAACACCGGCAACGCCAGCGCGGCGCCGAGCAACAGCCCCGCCATCAACACAAAACCGCTGGCGAGACTGTTGCCCCACACCAGCGCCGCCAAGGCAATCGCCGCACACACGCCGGCCACCCAACCCTGACGCCGCAACCAGCGCGCATGTTGCTGATGCCAAGCCTGCGGATCCGCCACCGCCAGCAACGGCAGACGCGCCGCCCGCAACAAACTGTTGGCCCCGGCCAACAATGCGCCGAGCAGACTCAAGCCGATGCCGCTGAACCACCACCACGGACTCAGACGCAACTGCCCCGCCACTTCCGCGCCGTACAGACCGCGCAGGCTGGCGGCGACATCCGGCAACAGCACGCTCGCCAGCCAATAACCGCTGACCACGCCGAACAGCCCGCCGATCAACGCCAACGCGCCGAGCTCGACGATCAGGCAAGCGATCAACATTCGCGCACTGACCCCGCAGGCCCTCAAGGTGCGCAGCAATCCCCGGCGTTGTTCAAGCGCCAGACCGATGGCCGCGTGGACGATGAACAAACCGACAATGAACGAGAGAAACCCGAGCGCATCGAGGTTGAGGTGGAAGCTTTCGGTCAGACGCGCAAGGTTGTTTTCCTCGCCACTGCTTTTGAGCTGCAACTGGCCTTTGAACGCGGCCGGGACGTCGGCGTGAAAATCTTTCGGCAACAGCAGGCGCGACAGTTGCTCGGGTTGTTCGAGCACGCGCTGAGCGGCGCCAATGTCCACCAGCAACACGCCGGGGGCCATGTCGGTTTGCGCCCGCAGCGGCGGCAGCGTCTGGCCGGTTTCGCTGGCCGGGGTCGCGCCCTCGGGGAGGTTCAGCGCCCGCAAGGTTTCGGGAGAAATCCAGGTGCTGCCCGGCGGGCTGAAGAATTCGACGATGCGCTCGATCGGCATCGCCTGCCCGGCCACCGCGCTGTCGCCGGGCAACGACACCGGTTCGATGCCCATCAACTGCAGGCGCTGGTTTTCGTGGCCCTTGAGCATCAGGCGCCCTTGCAGCACCGGCGACACCGGCCAGCCCAGACGCCGCAGGTCGACGAACCATTGTTGCGGGAACGTTGCGCCGTTCGGCGTACTGAGGCTGGCCTGAGGTTCGCCGCCGATCATTTGGCTGGCCCGCGCGTAACTGTCCCGCGCCTGACTGTTGAGGGCTTCGACTCCGGTCAACAGACTGGTGGCCAGCCACAACCCGGTCAGCACACTGAAAAACTGCACCGGATGGCGGCGCCAGTGACTGAGCAGCGCCATCAGCGCGTGACGGAAAACCTTCACGTCAACCGACCGCTGGACAGCACCACGCGCTCCGCCAGCCGCGCGGCCACGCGCTGACTGTGGGTGACCATCAGCAAGGTGGTGGGTGTGTCGTCGAGCAATTCCAGCAACAGTCGCAGCACTTCGTCGCTGGTGGCTTCGTCGAGGCTGCCGGTGGGCTCGTCGGCCAGCAGCAGTTTCGGTTGCGCGGCCAGCGCCCGGCCGAGCGCGACCCGCTGTTGCTGGCCGCCGGAGAGTTGTTCGGGATAGCGCTTGAGCAATTCGCCCAGCCCCAGGCGCTGCACCAGATGATGCTGCCAGCGCGGGTCATGCCGCCCGGCGAGCCGCGCCTGAAACGCCAGGTTGTCCTCGATCCGCAGGCTGCCGATCAGGTTGTACTGCTGGAACACCAGACCGATTTCGGTGCGCCGCCAGTTGGCCAGTTGCGCCTCGTTCATGCGGTCCAGCCGATGTTCACCGCTGCTGATGCTGCCGCTGTCGACCTTGTCGAGCCCGGCGATCAGGTGCAGCAGCGTGCTCTTGCCGCTGCCAGACTCGCCCATCAGTGCCAGACTGCTGCCGGGCCTGAGCGTCAGGTCGATGCCTTGCAGCACCGGCAACGGGCCTTGCGGGGTGAGGTAGCTTTTGAAGACGTTTTGAACCTGGAGCATGCCGCCATCCGATCGATCCGTGTCGGCCAAGGATAGCGGATACCGACGCGTTACTGACCCACCGCCACACTCGTCGGCGCTTCACCCGGCGTCACGATGCTGTTCAGATCGATGTGTTTCCACTCGGGTTTGGCCCCCAGCCGCGCGTTGAAGCGGTAGTTGAAGGTGAATTCGTCCGCCGTCGCCACGCTCAACGGTTTGCCGTACACCGCTTCGATTCCCGGCAGGTCGTAGCCCATCAACTGCAACAGGGTCGGGAAGATGTTGTAGTGACTGGAGCGATCCTTGTTCGCCGCCAGTTGCGCCGACCAGTCGAGTGTCTGCAATTGATCGCCCTGAATCACTACCAGCGGCACCAGCCCTTCTTCCTCCACCGGGTCGCCGCCGCAGTGAGTGTTGAGCCCGGGATTGCCGCGTTCGTGCAAATCCTGCCCGTGGTCGGAGGTGTAGATCAGCAGCGCGTTGTTCAGATTGGCCTGGGCAAACACCCGCGAAAAGAACTCGCCGACATTCCACAGCACCGTGTTTTTGTAGGCATTGCGATACAGCACCCAGTCATCCGGCTGGCCGTTGAAGCCGGTGCGTTCACCGGTGTCGGCGACTTCCGTGAAGTGCCCGCGGGGCAAGGTCGGGCGGTAGGCCATGAAGGCGTCCGGGTATTTGTCGTGTACCGGAAAATGCGCGCCGACCTTGTTGATCAGCACCAGCTGCGGTTTACCGTCGTTGAGCAGTTCGATCAGCTTGGCGGCGGCAGCCATGTCGCGGTCGCGCACGCTGGTCTGGTCGAATTGCACGAATTCGTCGATGTCCTTTTTCTCGGCATCGTTCATCAGGTTCTGCAGGTTGCCGCCGGTGCGCTGAGCGTCGATGTAGACCGTGCGCAGGCCGGCCTTTTTCGCGTACTGCCAGATCGACGGCAGCGTGCTGTTGATCCGCATGTAGTCGGCGCGGGTGCCACCGTAGCGCAGGGTGATGTTGGTGTCGGCGCTGCAATTGGCGATGGACGCCGCGTAGCCGTAATTGAAGATCTCGACGCCGGGACGGGCCTGCTTGAGGTTGCTGTGCACGCCGAACGGCGCGTTGATATCCAGGTAATTGCCGGAAATGCTCTCGTCGATGATCAGCACGATATCGTGGCCGACCGCCGGGCCATTGCGCGCCAGGGTCACCGGCTCACGCGGACCGACGGTGTTGTGCAGCGCTTCGTAGCCGAACAGGTTCAGATAGGCCAGCGGCGTGTACATGATCGGCAACCCGCGCGCGCCCTCCCCGGCGCGCACGAACAGTACGGCGCTGAGCAGCAACACACCGCACAACGGCGCAGCGATCCGCAAGGCGTTGGGCACCGGGATCGTGTGCCGGGGCTTGAGACCGATCCCGAACAACAGCAGCAACCCGTTGAGCAGACCGTGGATGATCGCCCCCCGGTACTGATACGCCGCTTCCTGGATGAAGCCGCCGGAGTACACCAATGAGACAAAACTGCTATAGGTCAGGTAATCGGCGGTGACCCTCGTGTAAACGTCGAAGAACACCGCCGAAACAAACAGGGTTAATGCGAACAAATGCCGAATGAAAGTCTGACGTATATAGGCTGTCAGTATTAATGCGAAAGTCAGCGTCAAAAACATCGCGCCAAAAAGAAGTACTGCCAGACCGATACCCATCGCATTTAAACGGTCAAGGTAATATTCGGAATAAAGCAATAGATAAATAATTAAAAGCAGTTCTTTCAGATATCGAAACATGGCAATTCCGGAGTGCGTCCGACGAGAGGTTGTCAAGGGTTTGTCGGTCAAAATCTGACACTAGCACCGGGCCATTAAAGCGCAAGAAATGTCGGACATAATCAAAAAGCGTCAAAAAAACGTTGACTCAAATCTGACACACCCAAGTCGTTAAAACCCTTGAAATACGTGGCCTACGACCGTTTATCGTTTTCTTCGAACACGTCAAGAACGGGACAAATCCAGCTACAGCAAGCACTTGATGGCCTTTCGCCCCCAAAAATGGGGGTGTTATACCCTTGCAACATGTCATTTTGCTGACACGCTTTTCCCACGCTGCGCTATACCCCTTTTGACAGTTCCATTTTCAATCTTCCATCACCGTCTTACGAGGCACGCCAATATGGACGTGAGCGTATTTGGTACGGGCTATGTTGGCCTGATACAAGCAGCCGCACTTGCCGATGTCGGACATCGCGTATTGTGCGTCGATATTGACCCGAACAAGATTAAACAACTGCAACAGGCGGTACCGCCTATTAGCGAACCGGGTCTTTCGGCAACTTTGGAAGAAAACATCAAGGCCGGGCGTTTGTTATTCAGCACCCAAGCCAGCGATGCAGTGGAACATGCCGCATTGATCTTCATCGCCGTGGGTACGCCGGCCGATGAAGACGGCTCCGCCGACCTCAGCCATGTGCTCAACGTGGCGCGGCAGATCGCAAGCTTCATGGAAGACGATCGCACGTTGATCATCAAATCCACGGTGCCGGTCGGCACGGCCGATCAGGTGCTGCACACCGCTGAAGAAGAACTGCAGCGGCGCGGCAAAAATGGTCTGGCGGTGCGAGTGGTGTCCAACCCGGAATTTCTCAAGGAAGGCAGCGCCCTCGCCGACTGCATGCGGCCGGACCGGATCATCGTCGGCACCCGCGACGAACAGGCCCGCGAGCAGATGAGCGAGCTGTACGCGCCGTTCTGCCGCAACCACGAAAAACTGATGTTCATGGACAACCGCAGCGCCGAGCTGACCAAGTACGCGGCCAACGCGATGCTCGCCACCCGCATCAGCTTCATGAACGAGCTGGCCAACCTCACCGAACTGCTCGGCGCCGACATCGAAGCGGTGCGCAAGGGCATCGGCTCCGACCCGCGCATCGGCTATCACTTCATCTACCCGGGCTGCGGCTTCGGTGGCTCGTGCTTTCCCAAGGACCTGCGCGCCCTGCTGCACACCGCCGAACACAACGGCATGCCATTGAAACTGCTGCGCAGCGTCACCGACGTCAATGACGCGCAACGGCACATTCTGTTCAGCAAACTCAGGGCGCAATTCCCTCAAGGCCTGGCCGGCAAGTCCATCGCGATCTGGGGCCTGGCGTTCAAGCCGAACACCGATGACATGCGCGAAGCCCCGAGTCGTTACCTGATGGAGGCGCTGTGGGCCGAAGGCGCCAGCGTGCAGGCCTACGATCCGGAAGCGATGTCCGAGTGCCGGCGCCTTTACGGTTACCGTAATGACCTGCACCTGTGCGCCACCCGCGACGACACCCTGGAAGACGCCGACGCGTTGGTGATCTGCACCGAGTGGAAGAATTTCCGCGTCGTGGATTTCGAGCTGCTGGCCAGCAAGCTGCGCTCGAAAGTCATCATCGACGGACGCAACCTCTACAACCCGGAACAAGTCGCAGCCGCCGGCCTGCACTATAGCGGCATCGGCCTGCGCCATATCGCGCCTGACGGGTTGCGGCCATGAAAATCCTCGTCACCGGTGCGGCCGGGTTCATTGGTGCTCATTGCGTGCTGCGGCTGGTGCGCGACGGGCATCAGGTGATCGGCCTGGACAATTTCAACGGCTACTACGATCCGCAGCTCAAGCACGATCGGGTGGACTGGGTGCGCAAGCAGATTGGAGATTTCCAGCTTGCCACGATTGATCTGGCCGACGCGTCGGCGCTGCAAGCACTGTTCAGCAGTGAACGACCACAAGTGGTGGTGCACCTTGCGGCGCAGGCCGGGGTGCGCTATTCGCTGGAAAATCCACGGGCCTATCTGCACAGCAACCTCGATGGTTTCCTCAACATCCTGGAATGCTGCCGCCAGCACCCGGTCGAGCACCTTATCTACGCCTCGTCCAGTTCGGTGTACGGCGCCAACCAGCGCACACCGTATTCGGTGCAGGACGGCGTCAATCACCCGCTGTCGCTGTACGCCGCGACCAAGAAAGCCAATGAATTGATGGCCCACAGCTACAGCCATCTGTTCGGCATCCCTTGCACCGGCTTGCGTTTTTTCACGGTGTACGGGCCGTGGGGCCGGCCGGACATGTCGCCGATCCAGTTCGCCAAGGCCATCAGCGAAGGCTCGCCACTGAAGCTGTTCAACTACGGCGAGCATCAGCGCGATTTCACCTACATCGACGACATCATCGAAAGCATCGCACGCCTGATCGAGCGGGCGCCCCGGGCCAATCCCGAGTGGGACCGCGAACAACCCGACCCGGCCAGCAGCATGGCCCCGTGGCGCTTGTTCAACATCGGCGGCCAGCACCCGGTGGCGCTGAAAAACTATCTCGCCCTGCTGGAAAAACACCTCGGCCAGAAAGCCGTGGTCGAGCTGCTGCCGCTGCAGCCGGGCGACGTACTCAATACCTGCGCCGAGGCCAGCGACCTGGCCCAGGCCACCGGGTTTCAGCCCCGGATAGAGCTGGATGAGGGACTGGGGCGGTTTGTCGCCTGGTTCCGCGATTACTACCCCACTGCCTATCGCCCACGCGCCGTTCGCGGCTGAACATCAGCGGAGGACTCCATGACTGGACTTGAGAAAGGTATACCGATCCAACAACTGGTGCGTGACAAACGCATGGATCCGGAACAGCGAATGCGCCTCGACGCGGCGATCCACCGCCAGGGCCAGGGCTGGATGACCGGTCGTGAAGGTGGCCGGCCGTGGCAACTGTCGCGCACCAATCGGGTGGTGGCCTGTCTCGGCGCCCTGATGATTCTGCTGATGATTTCGCCGCTGCTGATCGGTCTGGCGCTGGCCATCAAGTTCACCAGCAAAGGCCCGGTAATGTTCGTGCAGAAACGCACCGGCTATCGCGGCCGCAAGTTCGGCATGTACAAGTTCCGGACCATGGTCGCCAACGCCGAAGAGCTCAAAGAGTCGCTGCGCCACCTGAACAAGCACGGTGCCGATGCCATCGACTTCAAGATCGACCAGGACCCGCGCATCACCGGGATCGGCGGCTTCCTACGGCGCACCAGCCTCGACGAGCTGCCCAACCTGATCAACGTAGTGACCGGCGACATGCGCCTGGTCGGCCCTCGCCCGACCTCGTTCAACACCTACCGCTACAAGGACAGTCACCTCGCCCGTCTGGCGATCTACCCCGGCATGACCGGCCTGTGGCAGATCTCCGGACGCAGCAATATCGACTTCGACCAGCGCGTTGAGTTGGACCTCAGCTATATCGCCGAGCAGAGCCTACTGCTTGATCTGAAGATTCTGTTGAAAACCCCCTTCAAAGTATTCAGCGGCCACGGAGCAAGCTAATGGACGGTTCAACCAACAAAAGCCTGAGCATCGCCAGCCCCAGCGAGTCGAACCTGACCTCGACCGTGCTGGACCTGGATCTGCGGATCCTGTTCCTGACCGCCGCCAATCCCGGCGCCGGCACCACCACCAGCGCCCTGGCCATGGCCAGTCAACTGGCGCAGATGAGCAGCGGCCAGGTGCTGTACGTCGACGCCAGCCAGTCGGCGAGCAACCTGACCCAGCAACTGAACCTGAGCAAGGAGCGCGGCCTGCGCGACCTGTTGTTCAACCCGGACAACCCGCCGCTGTTGCAAGACTGCGTGGTGCAGGTGTCGAGCCTGCCATTCCACGTGCTGCCCAACGGCCGGCCGATCCGCACCCTGGAACACCTGACCGCTGAGCGTCTGAGCCCGTTGCTCGATCAACTGGGCAGCCAGTACCGCTTTGTGGTGATCGACGGCGACGCGGTGTATTCGGCGGCCGACACGCTGGTCATCAGCACCCAGGTCGACGGCGTGGTGTTCGTGGTACGCGCCGAAGACACTCGCTGGGAAGTTGCCCAGGCGGCGGTCCAGCGCTTGACCCAGGCCGGGGCGAAAGTGGTCGGCAGCGTGTTCAACCGACGCAAGTACTACATGCCTAAATGGCTCTACAAAAACCTGTAAGCAACCGCAAAGGATGACGCCATGAACGCCAGGATTCTTGTGCTGCTGATGCTGCCGCTTGCAGGCTGCTCGAGCACCTCCGAAACCCAGAACATGCCGGTGAATATTCTCACCGCCACCCCGGCCAACGCCCAGGCCACCGACATGCCGAAGGTCGAGCAGACCCTGCGCCCGCAGGATGTGCTGGACGTGATCTTCCACATCAGCACCAGCGGCTCGGACGCTTATCGCGTGCAGTCGGGGGACCAGATCGGCCTTAACTTCACTGCTGCCAGCCAGCTCAATGGCAACCAGTTGGTGCTGCCGGACGGCACCATCGAACTGCCGGGCGCCAACACCTCGGTGAAAATCGCCGGGCTGACCAGCGAAGAAGCGCGCCAGGAAATCCAGCGCGCCTATCAACGCAAACAGTTGTTCCAGCCCAACCGCAATCAGTTGACGGTGCAGATCATCAGCCCGCTGACCAACGAGCAGAACCTGAAAAGCGCCCTCAACCACCCGGCCACCGGCATGAGCCGCGAGATCACTGTCGGCACCGACGGCTACGCGAGCTTCCCGGAAATCGGCGCGGTGCCGCTGCAAGGCATGACCGTCAACCAGCTCGAAGCCTTCCTCAACAAAAAGTACGCGCAACTGCCGGGCCGCATGACCGTGGACGTGCTGCTCAAGTCCACCGCCGGCAACGAAATCTATGTGCTGGGTGAAGTCGGCCAGCCGGGTTCCTACCCGATCCGTCGGCCGGTGTCGGTGCTTGAGGCACTGACCCTGGCGCGCGGCACCAACGTCAAGGCGCGGCTCGATTCGGTGATGATCATGCGGCGCAACGGCAATCAGGTGCAGGCGGTGCGGTACGACGTCGAGAAAGCGTTGTCGGGCGAGGCGCCGCAAATCGCCTACCTGCAACCGGATGACATGCTGTACGTGCCGAAAACCAAACTGGCCAGCGCCGGCGAACTCGCCCGGCAACTGGCCGACGTGGTGCTGTTCCAGGGTGTGGGCTTCAGCTTCGGCTACCGCGTCGACAACAAAGACAGCAACAACAACTGACTCTCAGGTGACCGATCATGAATCCAAAGGAAAACTACCTGCATGAGTTCTTCAGGATCTTCTTCGCCAACAAGCAACTGGTGAAACGGGTCTTCCTGATCTTTGCAGTGATCGCGCTGGTGCTGCCGCTGCTGCTCAAGCAGACCTTCGATATCACCGCTCAGGTGATCGTGCAGTCGAAAAAACTTTCACAGGGCGACGCCACCACGTCGCTGACCGTGGACAACGCCACCTTCATCCCGCCGTCGCTGGCGGACATGGAAACCGAGAGCAACATCCTGCGTTCGCCGGCGCTGATCCGTCAGACCATCAGCGAGTTGCGCGACAAGGGCGAATACACGCCTTCACCGGGCATGTTCAGCAAATTGGTGAGCGAGCCGTTCAAGCGCTACATCAGTTCGCCGCTGCGCCAGTACGTGATCAACCCCGTGCGCAACACCCTGGGGCTTGAGACCGATCCGGTGCGCGACACCGCGCTCGATGCGCTGACCCAGGATGCGATAGACAGCCTGAAAATCGAGACCCTGCCTGGTTCCAACGTGATCTCGATCATCTACAGCTTCCCCGATCCGCATCAAGGCACGACCTTCGTCTCTGCCCTGCTGCAAAACTATCTGGTGAGCCGCCAGGCGCTGCAGTCGATCGACCTGCCGCAATCGTTCTACGAAACCAAGAAACACCTGTATCAGGTGCGCCTCGATGGACTGGAAGGCAATCGCCAGGCGTTGCTGGAAAGTGTCGGCGCGTCGGATCCGAAGGAAGAAATCACCTTCCGCCTCAACGCGATCAACACCGAAGAGCAGGCGCTGAACCTGTATCGCGACCGCCTGCTGCAAAGCCAGCGCTGGCTCGAGTACCTGAAGACCGCGCTGGCCGCCGCCAGTAACAGCAAACTTAACGACTACACCTTCCCCTACACCTTCACCACCACCGTCGACAACGTGGCGTTCGAGGATCGGGAAATCAAACAGATGGGCGAGCAACTGACCACCCAGGTCAGCCGCTACATGAACGATCTGGCGGTGTTCCAGCCGGGCAGCGAGCCGATGTTGCTGACCCGCGAGCAGATTGCCCGCACCCGCCAGCAGTTCCTCAAGGTGGTGAGCAACCGCATCCAGGAGCGCACCAACGATCTGGCGGTGGTCCAGCAGGTGATCGATCAGAAAACCGCGCGCATCGCCGAGTTCAAGAACCGTATCCACGAGCTGCAGCAAACCCAGAGCAAGCTGCGGCAAATGGATACCGAGATCGATGCCCTGCACGCCGCGTTCTCGACCTACGCCCAGCGTTTTGCCGAAAGCAGCACCACCCGTTCGCTGAGCGATGACCTGTCCAACGCCCGGGTGTTGAGCCCGCCGTTCGAACCGACCGAACCGGCGTTCCCCAAGCCGATGCTGATCATTCCGTTCGGGTTGTTCACCGGTCTGCTGCTGGCGATTGCACTGGTCTACGTACGTGAGTTCTTCGACCACCGCTTCAAACACCCGGCGCAAATCAGCCACGAGCTGGGCCTGCCGGTGCTGCTGGTGATCAACGATCAGAACGCGCAACCGAGCAACCCGCACAAGAACTGGACCGTGCCGAGCTTTGTGCACTGGGTGCGCAATTGAACACGTCCTCCACCCCGAACGCCGCGCTGCCGATCATGCATTTGCTCAGCAGCGGCGGGTTCTATGGTGCCGAGCGGATGTTGCTCGATCATTGCCTGGCGACGCCGGGGCAGCACCAAGTGCTGTTCCTCGATGCGCCGCCGGAACTGATCGCGCGCTTTCGCGAGGCTGGCGTTGATGCGCAAGGCTGCGCGGGGCTGGGTGCCCTGCTGCGGCACTTGCGTCAGCGGCGCAGTGAACGTCCGTTGATCAACACTCACAATTTCAAAGGGCTGTTGTTCGGTTGGGTCGGAGCCACGCTGTTGCGCCTGCCGCTGGTCATCACCCAACACGGCTTCACCCCGCGCAGCCGCAAGCAGAAGTTCTACACCTGGCTGAGCCTGCAACTGTGCCGCACGGCGTCGGTGGATCGGGTGGTGTGTGTCGCCGAAAGCATCGCGGTGTTGCACCGTCAGGCCAGCGTACGCGCGGAAAAATTGCAGGTGATCCCCAACGGATTGCCGGCAGCGGCCGCCCTGCCTTGCGATGCCCCAGGACCACGCTGGCTCGCCGGTTACGTCGGGCGTTTGAGCAGTGAGAAAGGCCCGGATCTGTTTCTCGACGCGCTGATCCCGCTATGTCACCAGCACCCGCAACTCGACGCGGTGATGCTCGGCGACGGCCCGGAACGCGAAGACTTGCAGGCAAGGATCGACGCCGCCGGATTGCAGCAGCGCATCCGCCTGCCGGGTTACCAGACCGACATGCGCCCCTGGTGGCAACAACTCGATGCGCTGGTGATCAGCTCGCGCACCGAAGGTACGCCGATGATTCTGCTGGAAGCGATGCAGGCCGGGGTGCCGGTGGTGGCGTTCGGCGTCGGCGGGATTCCCGACGTGCTGGAGCATCGCCACAACGGTTTGCTTGCGGCCCCCACCGACAGCGCCGCCCTCGCCCGCCAGCTCGACACCTTGCTGTCCGAGCCTGGCTTGGCGCGGCAACTGCGCGACAACGCAAAACGCACGCAACAGGACCGCTACGACCTCAAGGCCCTGGCCGAACGCTGGTCGCAGCTGTACATCCGCACGGCACGGGAGGCACGCGCATGATTTTCCCGCTCTCGATCGTCAGTCTGCTGGGGCTGGCCTGCATCGCTCTGCTGGCCAGTCCCTGGCCCTATCTGGCGCCAGGCGCAGTCATCGGCCTGGTCGGATTCGCAGTGCTGTACCGCAAACCGACCTGGGGCCTGCTCGGTATCGCCGCCTTGGTGCCGTTCGAGGGTTTCTTCAAGGACAGTTCACTGTCGGGCAGCAAGCTGATCGGCGCTTCGCTGGCGGTGATCCTGATGCTGCAACTGGCGATGCACCAGATTCCCTCGGATCGTCTGCGCAGCAATATCTGGCGCTTCCTGATCGCCTTCATGGTTCTGTACTTTCTGAGCCTGCTCAACACCGATGACATGGGCATGTCGCTCGGTCATCTGCGGGAAATCAGCGTCGGCCTGATTCTGTTTGTCATCACCCTGCTGATCGGCCGCGAGCTGAACCTCGACCTGTTCGCCCGGCTGGTGACCCTGGCCGTCAGCACGACCTGCGCCATGGCCATGTTCTCCAGCAAATTCCAGGATCAGGGCCGCGCCGCCGGCCTGCTCGAAGACCCCAACGCTTTCGCCCTGCTCATCGCCTTCGCCATTCCGCTGGGGCTATTGCTTGTCATCCGCAGCCCGAACCTGTTGCATCGCCTGTTCTGGGGCGGATGCTGCCTGCTGTTGCTCGGCGGCATGACCAAGACCGAATCGCGCTCCGGGCTGGTGGTGCTGGCCTTGAGTCTGGTGATCGGTTGCTGGCACTACCGCGCGCAACTGGCGCGGATTCGCCCGCGTCATCTGGGGTTTGCCATGCTCGGCGCGGCGATCGTGATTCCGCTGGCGATCTACGCGATGCCCGCCGGTTACATCGCGCGCATCCAGTCCCTCAGCGTGTTGAGCGCCGGCGCCAAGGGCCACAACGACGAATCCCTCGGTCGCCGTGCCTCGTACATCGTGGTCGGTGGCCAGATGATCCGCGAGAACCCGCTGCTCGGTTCCGGCCCCGGCACCTTTCCGCTGCACTACGCCACCACCGGCTACGCCAAGGCGTTTTCCGCCAACCGCAAGATCGGCGACCTGTATCGCCGGGCGCATAACACCTACCTGGAAATCTTCAGTGAGCTGGGGGTTCCTGCCGGCCTGATGTTCGTCGGCATGCTCGCGCTGGGTCTGTACAACCTGATGCGGGCGCGCAACGCGTGGATGTTGCGGCGTGACTGGCAACAGGCGGATCTGATGACCCATCTGGGGGTGAGTTTTCTGTCGCTGACGCTGTTCCTGATGTTCCTCAGCGCGCCGAATCAGAAATACGTGTGGATCATGCTCGCCATGACCAGCGTCTTGCGCCTCAAAGCCGAGCAGGCACCGCTGACGGAGAGGAGGACATGAGCCGGATCAGTATCGTCATTCCGATGTACAACGAGGCCCGGCACATTGGCCGCACCTTGCTGGCCGCGCAAAAAGCGGCGCACGCGGCGGATGTCGAGTGTGAACTGATCGTCGTCGACAATGGTTCGAGCGACGAAGGGCCGCAGATCGCCCGGCAGTTCGGCGCCCACGTACTGGTGATGCCAGGCCTGCTGATCGGCGCGTTGCGCAATCGTGGGACCGCCATCGCCACCGGGGAATGGCTGGCGTTCATCGATGCCGACATCGAAATGCCGGAAGACTGGCTACGCCCATTGTTCGACATCGAAGCCAGTGGCCAGGCCGATGTCTTCGGTCTCGACCTGCACACCCCCGCCGCCGCGCCGTGGTACGCCACCGCCTGGCAGCGCCGGACCTTGCGCCCGACCACCCATACCAGCCATGTCGTCGACTGGCTGCCCAGCGCCAACCTGTTGATGCGCCGGCGCTGGTTCGACAAGGTCGGCGGTTTCAACGAAACCCTGCGCACCGGCGAAGACAAGGAATTCACCCTGCGCCTGCGCGAGCACGGCGCCCGACTGCTGTCGATCAATGAAAACGTCGCGCTGCACTGGGGTTACGAAATGAACTGGCGCGAGTGGATGGGCAAGGAACTGTGGCGCCAGGGCAGTCACCTGCAACTGCTGCGCAGCCATGGTTTCAGCCTGCGCCTGTTGCGGTTTCCGATGCTGTCGATCCTGGTCTGGATTCTCGATTTCCTGGCGATCTCCGCGCTGCTCGACGGTTTTCCCCATCACGCCGCGATCATGGTGATGCTGACGCTGGTGCCGGGGCTGGTGCTCAGCGTGCGCCAGAGCGCCAAGCACCACAACGTCTGCCTGACCCTGCAACTGTGGGGCCTGCACTGGCTGCGCCTGCACCTGGCGGGCGCCGCGTTCATTCTCAGTCTGTGTCATTGGAACGCCAGGAGGCCTGCCCGTGGCTGAATTCATTTTCTGGATGTGCCTGCTGCTGCCGGCCTACGCCTATGTCGGCTACCCGCTGCTGCTGACGCTGCTCGCGCCGCTGTTTCCGGCGTGGCGCCACAGCCCGGCTCCGCCGCTGAACGTCAGCATCGTGATCGCCGCCCACAACGAAGCGCGGCACATCGAACACAAGCTGCGCTCGCTGCTGTCCCAGGATTATCAGCCGGCGACCCTGCAAATCATTCTGGCCAGCGACGGTTCCACTGACGACACCGTGGCTTGTGCACACAAGGTCGTCGACCCGCGAATCACCGTGCTCGATCTGCCCCGCCAGGGCAAGGCCGCCACGCTGAATGCCGGTGCGGCGCTGGCTACGGGCGACATTCTGGTGTTTACCGACGCTGACAACCAATGGTCGCGGGAAACCCTCGGCTACCTGCTGGCGCCCCTGAGCGATCCGCAGGTCGGCGCCTGCGCCGGGCACATGGTGATTCCGGTCACCGGTGGCGGACTGAGCATTGGCGACAGCCTTTATCGGCACTACGAGGGCTGGTTGCGCCGGGTCGAGAACCGTACCGGCTGCATGGTCTCCGCCGACGGCGCGCTGCTGGCCTTGCGCCGGGAACTGTTCGAGAACGTGCCGGCCGAGGTCAACGACGACTTCTTCATCAGCACCTGTGCGCCAGTGAAATTCAAACGCATCGTCTACGTGCCCGAAGCGCAAGTGATCGACCACGGCGTGGACGAAGCCGACAAGCAATTCCGCCGGCGCCAGCGGGTCACCGTCGGCGGCCTGCAAAGCCTGGCGCAACGCAGCGAGCTGCTCAATCCGTTCAAGCATGGGCTGTATTCGATTGCGTTGATCAGCCACAAGTTGATCCGGCGCCTGGCGCCGATCCTGTTGCTGCCGCTGCTGCTGAGCAATTTCTGGCTGTGGCAAGAGCACGGTTTCTATCGCCTCTGCCTGATCGCGCAACTGGTCGGCTACGCCATCGCGATTGCCGGCCTGCTGGATTCGCAACACCGCTTGCCCAAGCCGTTCCGCCTTGCGGCATTCCTGCTGGTGACACTGGCGGGCATGAGCATCGGCCTGTGGCAGTTCCTTCGCGGCCAGCGTTATGCCCAGTGGAACCCTGACCAAAACCGTTGAGAGGGATCGAGCCATGGCGATCAAGCAACTGATTAAACGCACCAGCGGCTGGCTCTATCTCAACTCGTCCGTGGGGCGCAACCAGCTGCACGGCGCCGGCGTGATCCTGATGCTCCACCGGGTGCTGTCCAACGACCGCGCCGCCGACCTGCCGCACCGCAACGAACTGTGCGTCGGGCCCAAGGCCTTCGAACACTTGCTGGTGTGGCTGCGCAAGCATTTCGATTGCGTGCCGCTGATGGAGATCCTGCAACCCAATGCCTTGCGCACCGAGCGTCCGCAAGTGGCATTGACCTTCGACGACGGCTGGCGCGACAACGCCGCCAACGCCTTCCCGCTGCTGCAGAAACATCAGGTGCCGGCGAGCATTTTTCTCTCCACCGATTTCATCGGCAGCCGTCAGCGCTTCTGGTGGGAAAGCATCGGCGAAACCCTGTGGGGCAGTCATGGTGAAAAAGCCCGCACGCACCTGATCGAATGCCTGCGTGCCGCCGGCCAGCCGTTGCCAGTGCTGCTGGACGACATTGATGTGGATCGCCGCAGTCTGACCCTGTTGCATTATCTGCAAAGCCTCAAGGCGCTCGATCCGAAGAGACTCGAACGCCTGACCGACGAGTGTCCGCAGGAGTCGTTGCCACAAGCGCTGGACTGGCATCAGGTGCGGGCGATGGAAGCGTCGGGGCTGGTGCGTTTCGGCCCCCACGGCGCCAGTCACGCCATCCTCACCGGCCTTGACGATGTGCGCCTGGGCGAAGAAATCAGCCGCAGCCGCGATGCCCTGCTCAATGGCTGCAACCGGCCGCTGCCGGTGTATTGCTACCCCAACGGCGACAACGACGAGCGGGTGCGCGAACAGATCGCCAATCACGATTACCCGTTCGCCCTCGGCACCGGCAGCGGCCTCTATCGCGGCACGGGCGATCCGCTGAACCTGCCGCGATTCGGTGTCAGTCAGCGCACCGCGCGCAATCCGCAACTGCTGTCGTGGCGGATCTACCGTGGAGCGCGGCCATGAGCCGAGGCAACTACCTCAAACACTTGGCGCTGAGCATGGGCACCAAACTGGCGATGATCGCCCTGCGCCTGCTGAGGAATGTGCTGCTGGCGCGGATCCTCGGGCCCAGCGAACGGGGCCTGTTCGCCCTGCTCAGCACCCTGCCCGATCTGATCAGCGCCGCCACCAGCGGCGGGTTGAATTCGGCGGTCGGTTATCAGGCCGCCAAGCAGCGGCCGATGGGTGTGTTGCTCGCGCAGGTGTTGGTGTTCGGCTGCTTGCTCGCGGGTCTGTTGACCTTGCTGGTGGTGGCGCTGGTACGCGAGTTCGGCAGTGAACTGGACGTGACCCTGCAACTCGGTCTGCTGGCGTGGCTGTTGCTGCTGGCGGTGCCGTTGACCGTGCTCAAAAGCGGTCTGCTGACCCTGCACAATGCGTCCGGCGGTGTGGTCGCGTTCAATGCCTTGCGACTGGTGGAATCCCTGGCGCCGCTGCTGCTGTTTCTCGCGCTGTTCTGGATGTGGAAAGAAGCGGCCCTGGAAGCGGCGCTGATCAGTTGGCTGGCCGGAATCAGTCTGGTGGTGCTGGCCGGTTGGGTCTGGCTCAAACGCGCCCAGCCGTTGCAACTGCAATGGGATCGCGCCAGCCAGAACGAACTGCTGCGCTTCAGTGCCCGCAGCCACCCGGATCTGCTGTTCCAGCAAGTGATCCTGCGTTCCGATTACCTGTTCATCGGCGCCCTGCTCGGCAGTACCGCCCTCGGGCATTACGCGATGGCCAGCGCCGCCGCCGAGTTGCTGCTGATCGTCCCGGAAGCGGTGACCACACCGCTGATGAAACGCCTGCTGCAACAGGACGAAGGCATGGACAAGGTCACCCCGCTGGCCCTGCGCCTGACCGCCACGGTGATGCTCGGCGCCTGCCTGACCATGGCCGTGATCGGCGAATGGCTGATCGTCACCCTGTTCGGCGTCGCCTACCAGCCGGCGTATCCGGCGCTGCTGGCCTTGCTGCCGGGGCTGCTGGGCCTGTGCTACGCGAGCATCCTGCGCCTGGACCTGATCGGCAAGAACCGTCCCGGCACGGTGTCGTTGATGATGGGGCTCGGCGCGCTGCTCAACCTTGCGCTGAACCTGCTGCTGATTCCGGCCTACGGCATCGTCGGCGCGGCGGCGGCTTCGTCGATTGCCTATCTGGCGGTGACCGTGGCGATGCTGGTGTTGTACTGCCGGCTGAGCGGCGTGGCGTTCTGGCAAACCCTGATCATTCTGCCCAGCGACCTCACGCCGATGTGGTTGATGTTGCAGCGTCGGAAGGCAGCATGAAAGGCCTGGCCCTGCTGTTCGGCCTCGGCCTGTCGCTGGACGCCTTCGCGGCGTCTATGCGCTGGGGCGACATTCGCGACGGCAGTCTGTACCTGCAAGCGGATCGCCCCGACACGGTGACCGTGCGCTGGGCGCCGGCGTGGCAGGCGGAGGCCAACGAAGAGCACATTTACCTGCTCGACGGCCGGGGCCAATTGCAGGGCGAGCGCTTCATCAAGGCCAGTGAAACCCGTGGCAGCCAGAGCTGGCCGTTGGCGCCGGGCGCCGCGAGTTATCAGCTGGAGATCCCCGGCTACAGCTTCCGCAGTTACCGGGTCGAACACGACGAAACCACCGTGGCGCTGTTTGCCCCGGCCAAGGTGCATTTCAGTGCAGAAACCCGTAATGGCGATGAACTGTATTTCAAGGTCGCCGCCGGTGAGCACGCGATATTGGCGGGCAAGTTTCACGGCGGGGTCAGCGCCCTGCAAGCGCAGCGGGTCGGCGACGGGCAGCCCCTGACACTGTCGCTCAAACCCTATCGCGCCTATTGGCAGTTCGATCAGCTCGCGCTGCCCGTCAGTCAGCGCGAGCAGGTCTGGCGCCTGCGTCTGCAAGGCAGCGGCAAAGCGGCATTCTGGCTCGACGGCACGCCCAATCTGTTCGCTCAGACCCCGCAACAGCTCAAACCGCTGCGCGAAGACGACGGCCAGACGCGCCTGATCCTGCACGACAAAGTCCTCGGCCGCACCCCGGACCTGGGCATCGCCCTGCCCTACGTGATGCCGCCGCCCGCCAGTCATCCGGTGCTCGATGCACTGAAACCGACGGCCGCCAGTTACTACACGTTCGTCGACGTGACGGCAAAAAATCCGCACTTCGAAGATGCGTTTCGTCAGGTCTATCAGGACCGGTTCGGCATCCGTCAGGACATCACCTTGCTTGCCGGCAGTCAGCGTCAGGCCGATCTGCGCGCCGACGTGCAAAGCAACAACGGCCTCGACGCCTGGCTCGGCAGCACCCGGGCGCTGGGCGGCAAAGGCACGCACTACATCGGGTTCGCCGACGAGCCCAACCTGAATTATTCGAGCTACGAGCAATACCGTTCGATCTTCACCAGCATGGCCCGGCAGGTGCGCAGCGATCCGGCCAATGCCAGGGCCGGCGTGCGCATCGCGATGCCGGCCAGTTCACGGCTGATCAACGGACCGTTCGCCGATAACGCGGCGAACAAGCGTGGCATCGACTGGGCCCGGCGCCTGCTCGGTGAATCCGCCGATCAGGTCGATGCGCTGGCCTGGCACGAATGGATGATTCGCGACCTGCTCGCCACCCGCGTGTACCGCGACAGCGTGCGCCGGGCGGCGGATCTGGTTGGCCTCGATGCCAAGGGTCAGCCACGCAAGGCCTTGTTGCTGGACCAGACCAACCTGTCCAGCGGCTCGAGCCTGAGCCCCTACGATCAGGAAACCCATTTCACCTCGCTGTGGTGGGCCTCGGTGGTGATCAACGCGTCCCAGGACGGTTTGCTGACCATGCTCAACTGGTTTCAGGCCGCCGATGAGCCGCAATACCCCAAAGGCATGTTGCGGGTGCTGGGCGATGACCGCTTCGAGTTGAAACCGGTGGGCCTGGCCCAGCAGTTCATTCAGCAGCACTGGCTGCACAACGTGCTGTGGCTGGAGAACGATGCGTTCGAAGTCGATGTGCTGGCGATGGCCGGCGACGATCAGCGCGGGCTGCTCGGCGTGAACAAGGGCACGCGTTTGCAGCATGTCGACCTCGCGGGCGCGAAATGCCCGTTGAACAACGGCGCGCTGCGCTACTTCGGCGCCGACAACCGCAGCCGCGACGCACCATTTCGCTGCCAGGACGGCCGCGTGCGCTTTGAACTGCCGGGACAGACCCTGTTTGCCCTGCGTTGGAGCGCCTCATGACCGCCCTGTTGATGTCCGGCCGCGCTGGCCTGTGCCGCGCGATGACTCGTCATCAGGAGCCACGACCATGAATGTTCTGCAAAAAATCCGCGATCACATCAAACACAAAGGCCTGCGGGCCACCTTGGCCAAGGTGTGGAAGCACTACGTCTTTTCTCATCAGGAACTGCTGTGGATGGAGCGCGACCTGGTCAGTCCAGTGCCGCCCCACAGCCTCAAACCCTACCCGCCCCTGCGGGTGGTGAAGATCACCCCGGACAACGTCAGCGCCTTCGCCCGCCACTTCGGTGACCGGGTCGGCACCATGGCCGAACTGGCCCGGGAACATCACACTGGGCACATGCACCTGGACGATCAGGGCCATGCGGTGGCCTTCATCTGGGGCACCGCTCAAGACTATTTCGACCGGCACTACTACGGCTGCCTGTTCCCGGTGAAACCCGGCGAGTTCTTCGAATTCGGCGGCGAACTGACCCGCGCTTATTGGGGCACCGAACTGTCGGTGGATCTGCAACTGGAACTGTGGAAAGCCATGGCCGCCCAGGGCTGCGACAAGGTGGTCGACGTCTGCGAATTCCACAACATCCCGGCGCTCAAGCTGCACCTGCGCATGGGCTATACCGAACAGGGCCGGATCATGAACATCTACAAACTGTTCGGCCGCTGGCGCTTCTACCGCGAAACCCGCTACAGCGGCTCGCGCCTGGAGGCACTGCGCAAACCTTCCCGTCCACCTGTCACAGCAACGGTGACCTGAACCTATGGCGCGATTCGAATGGCGCACTTCGTTGTGCACACCTGACTTCCCGGCGACGGCCTATGAAGCGCTGCGCCTGCGGGTGACGGACCACACGCCGTTCAACAGCCTCGACTGGCTGTGTGCGGCAGAGCAGGCGCTCGACACGCATGAGCAGCTGCACGTATTGCTGGGTTGGGAAGCGGACGAATTGCGCCTGTGCCTGCCATTGGTGGCGAGCCGTGAACGATTTTTCGGTTTGCCGTTTCGGGTGGTGCATCACCTCAGTTATCCGCTGGCCGATCGCCTGGCGTTGCTATCACTGCTGGACGCCGACGACATGCGCCAGGCCCTGCGGCTGATTCGCCAGCGCGTGCCCCACGCCCTGCTGCAACTCAATGAAATCACCGAGCCGGTCGGCGCCGAAAGCGTGCTCACCGAATGGATGGCCCACAGCTCCACCGGCGAACGTCGCTTGAGCTGCCGGGTGCCGGTGCACCTGATCAGCGAGGCTGACCGCCAGGAAGTCTCGGGCGATCCGCGCTACAAACTGCGCCGGGCGCGCAAGCGGATTGCCGCGTGCGGCGCCGAAGTCCGAAGGATCACGCCCGACGCGACCAGCATGGGCCCGTTGTTGCAGGCCATCAGCGAAGTCGAAGCGGTCAGTTGGAAAGGTGACGAAGGCGTCGGAATCTTTGCCAGCGACCGCAGCCGCCGCTACATGGAAAACGCCTTCACCGCCCTCGCCGCTTCGGATCGGGTGCGCGTGGTGATGCTGGAACTGGACGGACGTTGCATCAGCTATCGGCTCGGTCTGTTCGAACAAGGCCGGCTCTACGATTACAACCTCGCCTTCCTGCCGCAATACGCCGATCTGGGCAGCGGCCGGGTGTTGCTGGAGGAATGGATTCGCTGGGGGCTGGACGACAACTGGCGCTGGATCGATGCCTCGCGGGTCAGCCTGGAAAACTCCAGCCATCAATTGCACGAACGCATGACCGGACAACTGGAGCACTGGCGCTGGAGCTTCTACTCGTGGCGCCCGAGCGGTCTGTTGCTGGGGCTGGGGCTGCGCGCCTGGCACCGGCTCAAACCTGCGTTGCAACAATGGCGGGCGAAGCGTGCGGCGGCCAAAGCGGCGGTCATTGCGACACCTGTGATCAACCCCACCAAGGAGGGCGAACATGCCTCGCCAAGTCATAGTCAACGCTGACGATTTCGGCCTGAGCCCGAACGAAAACGCGGTGATCCTCGGTGCGTTCCAGGCCGGGGTCATCAGTTCCGCCACCGCCATGGCCAACATGCCGGCGTTCGAAGCGGCCTGCGCCATGGCCCGGCTGCCGCTGCTGGAGGGCCGGATCGGCCTGCATTTCAACCTGACCTACGGCCGTCCCTTGAGCCGGGCCATTGTCGAGCGCCGCACCTTCTGCGACAGCCACGGCGTGTTCGACCTCAACCTGCCTCGCCACAGCCTGTGGCTGAGCCGCGAAGACCGCGAGGCGGTGCAGGAAGAATTGCAGGCGCAGTGGCAGCGCTGCGTCGATCACGGCGTGCGTCCCAGCCACCTCGATTCGCATCAGCACGTGCACAACATCTGGCCGATCGGCGAGATCGTCGCGCGCTTCGCCGCCCATCAAGGTGTGCCCGTGCGCCTGGCGCGCAACCTGGGGCAAAACCTCAGTCTGCCCAAGCGCCTGTTCAAGGGGTTGCTCAACCGCCGATTGCAGGGATTGGCCGGGGTCACGGCCGATTACGTCTGCACCCCGGTGGACCTGCGCAACGCCCCCGCGCCGACCGACGGCGTGCTGGAAATCGTCGCCCATCCGAACCAGCTCGGGGCGGATTTCGGCGACGCCTATCTGCCACCCGAAGAGTCCCTGAGCCGCTTGCTAGAGCAGCGGCTGACGGGGGTTCCACGGGTTTCCTATGCCGATCTGAACAAGGATTTTTTGCGGGGTGCCGAGGCGATCTGAGCCGTTACACAACTTGCAATATTTTCAAAGCCGGCGCTTTGACATGCATTTGCCGGCTTGATCTATACCCACAACAGCGTCATCCACAACACCCGGGCTCCGGCCTCGGAGGGCATCATGAGCGTCATTGAAAAGCTGCGTGAACGTATCAAGCAAAAAGGCCTGGGCCGTACTTTCGGCACGTTGTGGAAACGCTACGTGTTCTTCCATTGGGAGCTGTTGTGGATGGAGCGCGACCTGGTCAGCCCGGTACCGCCGCACAAGCTGCGCCCCTACGACGGCCTGCGCAAGGTCGACATCACCGCACAGAATGCCGGCGCGTTCGCCAAACACTTCGGTGACCGGGTGCAGACCATGGCCGAGCTGGCCAACGAGGGCCACACCGGGCACATGTACCTCGACGCAGACGGCCATGCGGTCGGATTTATCTGGGGCAGCATTCGTGACTACCACGACCGCCACTATTACGGCTGCACCTTCCCGGTCAAACCCGGCGAGTTCTTCGAGTTCGGCGGTGAAATGATTCGCGCCTACTTCGGCAGCAGCCTGTCGGTGGACGTGCAGGTCGCCCTCTGGGAAGCCATGGCCGCCCAGGGTTGCAACAAGGTGGTGGACGTCTGCGAAACCCACAACATCCCGG
This sequence comes from Pseudomonas pharyngis, assembly GCF_021602345.1. Classification (GTDB taxonomy): domain Bacteria; phylum Pseudomonadota; class Gammaproteobacteria; order Pseudomonadales; family Pseudomonadaceae; genus Aquipseudomonas; species Aquipseudomonas pharyngis. The sequence goes on along the minus strand of NZ_BQID01000020.1, from coordinate 43,267 downwards.
CGCTGAAACTGCACATCCGCATGGGCTACCACGAGCAGGGCCGCGTCACCCACGTCTATTGCCTGTTCGGCAAATGGCGGTTCTTCCGCGAAACCCGCTATGAGGGCTCACGCCTCGATCCGCTGCGCAAGCCGGGACGGCCGGTGGTGACGGCGGCTGCGCAGGCTTGACGGGTTTAACCTGCGGCGGCCGGGACGGCGCCGCAGAATCTTCCTACGCTCGTACAGGAACCAGCGACATTCAGTTTCGGCTCCATCTGGCTGCTCGCAATCATGTGAATGAATACATTCATGCAGAAACGCAGAGACAAACCGATGGAACAAAACACATCCGATTTTGAAATGACGGCACTGCTGGTTGATCTGAATGCCATCCGTGAGTACCTCTCTCAGGTACTGGCAGAAGGTGACGACGAAGAGTTGTTTCGAGCAATCGGATACGTGACGCAAGCCCGTATCCGACTCACCGAAAAAGAGACAGCGCCTCTCGCCTTCCCCTCTTGTAGCTGCCTCAGCGCTTCACCCCCACCCACGTAAAACACATCGGCATCTGCGCCTCGCGGTTCTGGTACTGGTCATACACTTCTTCCCGGTTCGAGTGCGGGTATTCCTTGAAGTGCGTGATGTTCAGGCCGGCCTCGAGGGCGGCGGTGAAGATTGCGCCGAGGGTGTGCACAAACCAGTAGGACTTGGCCGCCGGCTGTTCGACCTTGCCGACGTAGACGATCGGCTCCTCCTGCACGAACGGTTCTTCGCGGAAATACGAGCTGGCGAGGCGAAACGGGTTTTCGGCCTCGGGGTCGACCATTTCCAGGAACGGGTGGGTTTCGTAGATCACCAGTTGTCCGCCCGGTTTGAGGGTCGAGGCGACGTGGCGAAAGAACTCGCCGATGTCAGGCATCCAGCCAAAGACGCCGATGGTGATCAGCGCGACGTCGAAACGGGCGTGCAGCGCGTCAGGCAAATGATGGATATCGGCCTCGATGAACTCGGCGTTATGCGGCGAACGCTTGTTCAGTTCGCGGGCCTGTTCGAGAAACGCGCTCGACTGATCGATACCGACCACATTCCGTGCGCCGAGGGCGAACAGTGACAGGCTTTCGCGGCCGTTGTTGCAACCCGGTTGCACGACGTCTTTGCCATCGACACCGACCTGCTCGAGCAAACCGCGCAGGGTGTCGTCGAGGCAGGAAAAATCCGCCTGCGTAACCTCGGTCAGCAAGGCCTGCCAATCGGGCGAGTCCTGATGATGACGGGCGGAATCATTCCACGCCTGACGATTGCTCTCGACGGCGTTTTTATGGTTTGGCACTTCCATGGCGCACTCCGGGGGATGCTCACAATTGAGCGGCCCGAGTCTAGTTCAGCCGCACGCAACAGGTTGTTGCGAACTTGTAAGCCGCCGACGCCTGCAACAACGCCTGCTTCGATGGGCAGCTATAGTTAATAGCCTTGGGGAAATCCGCTTCCACAGGTGCTGCCATGGGAATGTTCAATCGACTGCTGTTGTCCGTTTGTCTGCTCGCCGCCACCCAGGCGCAGGCGCTGGACAGCAACTTCAACTACTACGGGGCGGACCAGCCCTTTGCCCACCCTGCTCCACCGTCGCTGTCGGCCCAGCCGCCCCGGCCGTTCGATGACACGCCGCCGCAGGATTTCATCGTCATCCCGGATCGCCATGTGTTCCATGACTCGCAGTTGCCGAGCGTAGCCGATGCGACGGTGCGGGTGTTTATCCGCACCTACGATGCCGAGCGCGGCATCTACGTCAACGACGAGGTGCTGGACCCGACGTGCGTGCTCGAATGCCTCGGCTCGCCGAATCCACGCAGCACCGCCGTTTACCACTGACGCTTGTCCGGGCGCGCCAGGCCGAGCTTTTCGATGCGGTAGCGCAGCATGTCGCGGCTCAGGCCCAGCAGGCGCGCCGATTTGGTGACGTTCCAGTCGGTCTTGTCGAGCATCTTGCGCACCATGTCGCGCTCGACTTCCGGCAGGTTCATCGATTCGGTGTTGCTCGCCGGGCGCGGTTCGAAGTGCGGGTGCTGCACCTCGTGCTGATGTTGCGGTGGCAGCTCATCGCACAGGCTCATGCACACGTTCAGTTGATGCGCGGCGATGGTGTCGTTTGGCGCCAGCAGCACGGTCTGTTCGAGCATGTTGCGCAGTTCGCGCACGTTGCCCGGCCAGGTGTAACTGAGCAGCAGCTCTTCGGCCTGATCGCTGAAGTGCAGGTTCGGTTTGCCATAGCGCTTGCCGTGGCTGGCGAGGAAGTGCCGGGCCAGCAGCAGGATGTCTTCGCCACGGGCGTACAGACGCGGGACCTTGATCGAGATGATCCGCAGACGGAAAAACAGATCACGGCGGAACTTGCCCTGCTGGACCATCTGCTCAAGGTTGCAATTGGTGGCGCTGATCACCCGCAGGTTCACCTTGCGCTCCTTCACCGAGCCGACCCGGCGAATGGTGCGATCCTCCAGCAGTTTCAGCAGTTTGGCCTGGAGCACCAGATCCATTTCACCGATTTCATCGAGAAACAGCGTGCCGCCATCAGCAGCTTCCACCAGCCCGACCCGGCGGTCCTTGGCATCGGTGAACGCGCCTTTTTCATGCCCGAACAGTTCCGATTCCACCAGGTTGGCCGGAATCGACGCGCAGTTGAATTCAATGAACGGGCCTTTGCTGCGCGCGCCGTCGAAATGCAGCGCGCGGGCCACCAGCTCCTTGCCGGTACCGGTTTCGCCCTCCACCAGCACCGGCGGCAGATCGCCGTTGGCCATGCGCCGCTCGGCGTCGAGCAACTGAGCGATGGTGTTCTTCAGATGCAGCATCGGCGCTGACTCGCCGATCAGCGCCTGCACCCCGGATTTCTGCGCCTCGCGCTCCTGGTAGAACGACAGCGTGCGCTCCATCCGCTCAGTGGCCAGGGCCTTGTCCAGCAGCAGTTTGAGTTCCGGCAGCGCAACCGGTTTGGTGACGTAATGAAAGGCGCCCTCCTTCATTGCGACCACCGCGTCTTCAACGTTGCCGTAGCCGGTCATCATGATCACTTTCAGGTCCGGCGCGCTGATGCGCAGCTTCTGGATCAGATCGTGACCGCTCATGCCCGGCAGCGAGTTGTCGGTCAGGACGATGTCCGGCATGAAGCTTTCCAGTTGCCCCAGCGCGTCCTCGGCCGAGTGGCAGACCGTCACCTCGAAGTCTTTGCGCTCCAGGTAGGTCTGAATATTTTCGGCCAACAGTTCGTCATCCTCGACCAGCAGAATGCTGTGTTCCATATTCCCCTCCCGATGCCACTCTAAAGTTGAGACTGACGCGGGTTCCTTCCTGCTCGCGGCTGGTCAGCACGACCGAACCCTGAAACCGCTCCATGATTCGCTTGACCAGCGCCAGGCCGACCCCGAGGCCGCCCTGCTTGGTGGTGAAAAACGGTTTGAACACCTGTTGTTGCTGCTGCGCGCTCATGCCTTTGCCGGTATCGCTCAGGGTCACGCGCACCTGACCGGACTGCGCCGTTTCAATCTCGACACTGAGTACGCCGCCTCTGGGCATCGCTTCCAGGGCGTTGGCAAACAGGCTATTGAGTATTTGCGTGAGCAGCACCTTTTGACTGACGACCGGCGGGCAACTTTGTGGCGTGAATCGCACTTCGACGCCATTGCGCCGGATCAGCGCGTCAAATGCTCCCAGGGTGTCCTCGACCGCCGCGAGCAGGTCCACCGCCTCGCCGTCGTCACTCATCGGGCGCAACGACACCAGCAGTTCGCGAACCCAGCGCGACATGCGGTCAACCTGGCTGATGATGTCGCCGATGTTGCGCTGTGCCCCCGGGCTGGCAATTTCCTGGGCCAGTTCGGCACTGGAGCGAATGGTCGCCAGCGGGTTACGCAGGCTGTGGGCCACCGCCGAAGACATCTCGCCCAAAGCGACGAAGGTCTCGTTGCTGATCAACTGCTGTTGCTGGCTCTGCAACAGGCTCGAGGCGCGCCGCACGATCCAGAACAACCCGAGGTAAATCACCGCGCCGCCGAGGATGGTCGCGGCCCAGATCGAGGCGAATCCACGGTCGATACGGTCCACCAGATCCGCCGGTTCCTTGTAGATCTCGACCATGGCGACGACTTTGCTTTTGTCGGCGTTGAACATCGGAATGTAGTTTTCGATGAACAGGTATTTCGGTTCGCGGGACAGCCGCTGTTCGGGTTTTTCATCGTCGATCTTGTGGTAGCTGGAAGACACCGGCACTTTCATTTCGAACGACTCGTCCAGCTCGTCGTCATCTTCGATCCTGACGTTGATCAGCTCGGGGTTGGTCGACCAGATAATCGTGCGATCCAGGGCATACACCGTGGCCAGCAAAACGTCGGGCAGGTGTTCGACATGATCGAGAAACTCGGCACGGGCCATTGCATGAGCCAGCAGATCAACGTCGGGGTAGCTGTGATCCTGGCGCGGGTCGAGCATCTCGCCCATGGTCCGCTGCGGCGTGATGTTGGCGTGGCGCATTTCCGCATCACCGATGGCCTGCACGAATTGCGCGGTGAGCAGCGCGTCACGCTCCACGCTTTCGGTGACCACGAAACGCGTGGAGATGTAGCCCAGCCCCAGCGCCACGGCCGCGATGATGAAAAAACTCGCCAGCGAAAACCAGCGCAGCAGATTGAACTGCCCGCCCCAGCTCTTGATGGCCGCCAGCGCGAGGTTCGGTGCCGATGTTTTCTGTTCTTCCAGTCGTTGCATGGGGATGCCCTGGCGTTCTGGTATCGAGCCGGTTACAGCCGCCCTCTCGAATGAGTGTAGGTGGCAATGACCGTGACACACGGTTCAATGATGCTATTTAGCCGCTACTGCATACGACTCACCGTTTCGCTGGCAGAACCCGGTTTTACTGGCGTCAATGCCCCGTCGGCCAAGGGCTGCACGGACGGATGCTGACGCTCGGTTTCGGCACTCAGAAAGTCGATGATCGACTGCGCCGAGGCCTCGTCCAGGCGCAGATTGGGCATCGGGATGCGCTCGTATTGCTCGAACAGTTGCAGCGCGATCGGGTCTTTCTCCGCCAGCACGCGATCCGGTTCGCGGATCCAGCGATTGAGCCAGGCCGGGTCACGCTGGCGGGTCACGCCGATCAGGTCCGGGCCGATGTTGCGCATGCCGATGCCTTCGCCGTCCTGCGGGCCGAGGCTGTGGCACGAAGCGCAGCGGGTGCGGAACAGCTCTTCGCCATTGCTCGGCGGACGAATCTGCGGAGCATCGGCATAGCTTTCTTCGGTGCTGGCCTGTTTCCAGTTCTGCAAGGTGTTGGCGAGCTGGTCGGCGAGGATCCACGGGTTCTCGAACGGCGAGGCTTTCATCCAGCGCCCGGTGCTCTGGTTACCGACGATCAGGCTCAGGTTGTGATCCTTGGTCCGGCCGTTGTCGACGCCTTCGATAAACAGCCCGAGTTTCTTGCGCAGCTCGGTGACGTCTTCGAACTCGCCGGTGAGGAATTTCCAGCCAGGGCCGACCTTGAAGCGTTGCGCATAGGCCTTGAGCACTTCGGGGGTGTCGCTCAACGGGTCGATGGTGATCGAGTAGAAAAAGATGTCTTTCCCGACCCGGTCCCCCAGCAGTTTCTGCACCTGGCGCAGGCGCGCGGTTTCCAGCGGGCAGGAGTCGCTGCACGAGGTGAAGATGAAGTTGATCACCACCACCTTGTCTTTGATCAGATCATCGAAAAAGCGCACCTGCCGACCGTTCTGGTCGGTCAGCAGGGTGTTGGGGAAATAGTCGCCACCCCACGGGGTGGCGGATTCACTGGCGCCTTCGGGCTGCGCCTGATGGGCGATGAGCACCTGACTGCCGAGCAGGCAGGTGACCAGCACCAGAATCAGGTGCATGCCCAGGGCGCGGGAGCGCGGCGTTGGCTGGGTCATGTCGGCTCCCTCCCGGCTCATGGTTTCACGGTCACTTGCGGGCCAAAGCCGTCGCCGGTGCGGAAGGTTGGCAGCGCGGCGGAGTTGACGTAACGCACGCCATCCCAGCTCGGCAGCGGTGTCGGCATCAACTGCAGTTGCCCGGGTTTCTCGAGGTCCCAACGCAGCAGCATCGAGTTGTCCTCATGCTGGGTGTTGTGACAGTGCTCCATGTAAGTCCCGGCGAACTCGCGGAAGTTGATCGCCATCTCGACGCTGTCCAGCCCGTCGGCCTCCGAACCGATGCGATAGACGTCCTTGCGCGCCCATTTTTCCCACTCAGGCGGGGCCTTGCCGCCACGGCTGAGGATGATCCCCTCCTCGAAGTGCACGTGTACCGGATGGCTCCAGCCCGTGCCGCCGGCCTTGATGTTCCACACTTCCAGGGTGCCGATGCCGCTGACTCCGGCGTCGGTCGGGCCGCTGGCCAGTTTGGTCGAGGCATTCAACCGGCGCGGGTCCATGTGGAAGCCGAAACCGCCGTCGGTCTTGATCGTCCATGGCGCTTCATCGGTGCCGTCGGAGCGGCCGAAGATGAAGGTCCGGTGCAGCGCCTTGGCGAGCAAGGCCTTGTCGGCAGCGTTGTCGCGGTGAATCTTCAGCGGAATCATCACCATGCCTTCGGCCTTGCCCGGCTTGGCCGGTTCGTAGGCCGCCGGGTTCATCGACAGATCCTGGCCGGTATAAGCCTTGACGTTGAGTTGCAGGACCTTGCCCACCACCGGGTCGCCCCGGTCCCATTGCGGACCCTTGCTGGTCTGTTTGATGACTGCCAGGTATTTCTCCGAAAGCACGTCGGCCAGCGGGATCACTTCTTTCGGGCCCTTGCCGTCGTCCTGGGCCTGCAGGTTGACGAAGAACAGCTTGTCGCCCGGTTTGATGCCGTTTTTCGCGAAGTTGACGATGATGTCGAACCGCTCGGCGATGCCCTGGGTCGGCAGGATCGCGTTGTGGTTCTGCTTGTCGCCGTCGGCATCCAGGTCCATCGAGCCGTCGAACGGCACGCTGTGTTCCATGATGTTGCCGTCGTTGGCGATCATGTGGAACGGCACCCGGCTGTACGACACACCGGAGTTTCTCGGTCCCTGGAATTCGCCGCCGGTGCCTTTGACTTCACGCACCAGGGCGAGCTTGAAGTAGCGCGACACCGAACCATTGAGGAGGCGGAAGCGATAACTGCGCGCCCGCACGTCGAGGGTCGGTTTCCATTGCCAGTTGACCAGCACCTGATCGCCGATGAAGCCATCGGTGTTGAACGGGTTGAACCACAACTGGCCCTGCTGATCCCAGGCCTTGTCGGCGAACACCAGGTTGACGTCGTAGTCGCGGTTGCCCCACGGCAAGGCGCTGCCGCTGGGGAAACGCAGGTTGACGCCGTCGTTCACCGATTCGTTGCCACGGTCCAGGGCGCTGTAGTAGTTCATCATCGCCGCGTTGCCCTTGTAGACGTTCTGCGCGGTGAAATCGAGCATGTGGTCGTGGAACCAGTGAGTGCTCATGGTTTCGCGCCAGTCGCCACGAATCTTGATGGTGCCGTGGTCGCAAGTCTTTTTCGCAGGCTGCAGGTCGTTGACCCACAGGGTTTCCCCCGGTGCGCACGGGAATGCGGCGCGTGGATCTTCAGCCTTGGTGTTGATGCTGTCGTAACCGGCGAGCTGGATCGGCCAGCGATAGTCGTAAAACTGGCCGGGGAAGAAGAACGCGTTGGCATAACCGTCGCTTTCCGCTGGCGCGTGGCCGTTGTGCTCATGGGTGGTGATGGTGTGCAGACCGAAACCGCGGTTGGCGGAAGGATCAATCGGCAAACCGTTGTAGTGCCGCATCAGCACCGGTTGGCCGTAGCGCACCATCAACAGTTTCGGCGGCAGCGTGCCGTCGAAAGTCCACACCGAGTTGTGGTCCTGCACCGGCATCGCCGGGTGGAACCGTGGGTCGACACCCTTGGCTGTGCCATCCGTCGCCGGCACGCCTGCGACGTTGTGGTACAGACCGCCGGGGCCGAACTCGCCCACCGCATAACCGTGCATCTGCCGACTGTCACGCAGGCCGCCGTTCAGGCGCGCACCGGTTTGCACGGTCTTGTAGGCGACTTGCGGGTAGAACTCGTTCCAGCGCTGATGGGCCCAGCCTTTTCCCGGTGGCCTGCCTTCGGCGGAGGAACCGATGTGACGGTTGAGAAACAGCTCTATCTGCGCCTGCCACGGGTTGCGGTCAACCGTGTTGGCGAACTGACTCGGAAATGGCGTGAGCCCCGGTTGACGCAAAAACGCATCCAGCGCCGTGCCGGGAGGCGCGCTGCGGGCGATGTTGTTCGGGTCTTGCGCCGGCGCCGGACCAATGGCGGCCGGAGGAAAACTCAACGGCGCGGCCGGTGTGGTCGGGTCGAGTTTTTCCGGGCCGAACTCTTCGAACAGCACCAGTTGCTGAGTGAACGGCTGGGCACCGTACAGCGGGCTCGGCTTGCCGTTGGTGGGGTAATTGAAACTGGTCTGGACGGTGGGCGGCAGGATGTTTTCCGTGCGCGTCGTGTCCCGCGTGCCTTTGACCCCGTCGGGCAGATCGAAGGAGTCTTCGTTAGCCTCGGGCATCGTCAGGATGGCGTTGAGGGCGCCGGCGCGGTCTGCGGGCTCGTCGTAATAGGCCGACGGGTCGGACGCTTCCGGCTGATTCTCGTCGTCGATCGGGCTCGCTCGAACCCCGGTCATCTGGCCGAGGGCCAACATCAGGAAGACGCTCAGTGGCGTCAACAGGAAGAGTTTTTTGGGGTCATGCGTTGTTCTTTCCATCACCAGCCGCCTCATCTAAGGAAGGGGTGATGGTGTTTTGCAATTACCTCGCCAAAAAATCATTTCCAGTTGTAACAGGGACTTGGACGCGCTGTTGCATTCCCCACTCCCCGGTGACCGGGGCCTGACACCCACTGCTGGGGGGAAAGTTCACCCCAATTTACTGAATGAGCTGAAACGCCAGACGAACGGTGGTGCCCTCGCCTTCGCGGCTGTCCAGGCTCACGCCGCCGCCGAAGCGCTCCATGATCCGTTTGACCAGCACCAGCCCCACGCCGAGGCCGCCTTGCTTGGTGGTGAAGAACGGCCGGAACGCCATGCTGCGCTGCTCCTCGTTCATGCCTTTGCCGGTGTCGCTGAGCATGACGCTCACGCCACGGCTGTCGCTCGGTTCGAGGGTGATGGTCAGCGTGCCGCCCTTGTCCATCGCCTCCAGCGCATTGGCCAGCAGGCTGTTGAGGATTTGCGTGAGTTGTACCGGCTGGCTCAGCACCATCGGCGTCTGCTGAGGTTGAAACACCACCTGCACGCCGGCCCTGGCGATCTGCTGCTCGAACGCCGTCAGGCTGTCGTGCAGCGCCGCCACCAGGTTCACCGGTTCCGGGTCGTCATTGAGCGGTCGCAACGATTGCAGCAGTTCGCGCACCCACTTTGACATGCGGTCGACCTGGCCGATGATGTCCTTGATGTTCTTCTGTGCCGGCCCCGCGTCGAACTCCAGCGCCAGCTCGGCGCTGGAGCGAATGGTCGCCAGCGGATTGCGCAGACTGTGGGCTACCGCCGAGGACATCTCGCCCAGCGCGACAAAGGTTTCGTTGGCGATCAGTTGTTTTTGCTGGGCCGCCAGCAGAATCGCCGCCCGCCGCACGATCCAGTACAGCCCCAGGTAAATCAGCCCGCCGCCCAGCGCGGTGGCCAGCCAGATCAGCGTCAGCCCACGCTCCATGCGGGCGATCAGATCCTTGGGCTCTTTATAGATTTCAACCATCGCCGTGACGTTCTTGCCCTCGGCGTCGAACAGCGGGATGTAGTTTTCGATGAAGATGTATTCCGGCGGTACCACGAACTTTTGTTCTTCACGGGCCTTGTCGACGTCGTGATAGCTGGCCGAGACCGGGATCTTTTCATCGAAGGCCCGGTCGAGGTCTTCGTCGGCATGAATCCGGGTGTTGATCAGCGCCGGGTTGGTCGACCAGATCACGGTACGGTCCGGCGCATAAATGTTGGCGAGGATCACATCTGGCAAATGCTCGATGTGATCAAGAAACTCACCTCTGGCGCTGGCTCGAGCCTGCGGGTCGACATCGGGAAAATCGTTGTCCTGACGAGGGTCGAGCAATTCCCCCATGGTGCGGATATTGGGGATCGAGACGTGGCGCACTTCCGCCGACGCGATGGCCTGAATGAACTGCGCGGTCAGCAAGGCATCGCGCTGCACGCTTTCTTCGATCACGAACCGTGTCGACACCGCCCCAAGCGCCACCGCCACGGTGCCGATCACCGCCATGCTGATCAATGAAAACCAGCGCAACAGGTTGAACGGCTGCTTGCGCGAGTTCAGCCGCTGGCTGCCCTCATCGACCGGTAGCGATTGTGACTGCATGTTCATGGCGGCGACTTCCCGAAACGTCCCTATAGGGTTATAGCCCACGATTGGGTGTTTGCCCGGATGCGGGGGGTGAACGGCCCCACACTCAGCCGATTTCCCGGTCAGGGAAAAACCGCCAGGCGTTCATGCCCCCACAATCCCCAATCCTGGGGACAGTCGCCCTATCCGGGCGTGCGTCCTTTTCCCCCACGACGAGCCTCGAACCCTTGCGCCACGGGCCTTTGCCGCCGGTTGGCCGGTCGTTGGTATGGAAGTTGTAAAGCCCTCAGCAACTGACCCAACCCCACGGGGCAGGTACTTCGATAGAGGGATTAACTCATGCACCCTTTACTGTCCAAAACCGCGACCGTCCTGGTCGTGAGCGCCTTGGCCCAGGGCATTGCCCAGGCCGCTCTGTTCGCCGTCGATCCGGGTCCCTACACACCCGCCAATGGCGGTTTCGCCAGCTGGTATCAGGACAGCCACGGTCGCACCCTGGATCTGTGCCTGTCCAAAGCACTCAGCTCCCGCGTACCGAGCACACCCGGCGCCCCGTCATACATGTGCTCGCTGCTGCCGACCCCCGGCGTGTTCGATGACGCGCAGCCGATCGTGTTCCCCACCAACTTCCCCGATGAAGCGTTCTGGTTCACCGGCGAAACCACCGTCGTCGATGCAGCACGCGGGATCGACCTGACTTACGTCAGCGCCATCGAAGCCGCGTTCGCCGCCGAAGAACCGGTGGAAGGCGATCAGGTCAGCTTCGCGCGGATCCGCATCCGGGTCGACGTGCCCACCGCCGGCACCTACGTCATCACCCACCCGTACGGCGTCGATGTGTTCACCGTCGATACCCCCGGCCGGCGCGCCATCAACATGACCCGCGACATCGGCATCGGTACCCCGCAAACCTACGACGGCGCGCTCAAGGGTGACATCGGCCCGTTCCTGCGCAGCGTCAACGGGCCGTACACCGAGACCAATCCGCTGACCGGCGCGGCCGAACAGTTTGTTGGCGATCCGAACCTCAACGAAGCCGTGACCGGCAGCCCGTTCAACACCAACTACGTACGCATCGAAGGCCCGGGCGGCATCGACCTGCGCAGCACAACCTTCGCCGTGTCCGGCAAGTTGTCGACAGTGGTGCGGCCAACGCCTCTGATCACCGAGCGCAGCACCTACTCGCGCAAGCCCGGCGAAAGCGCACCAGTGGCCCAACAAGACGTGTTCGTCAAAGCCCCGCCCGCGCCGGGCACCGCCGCCATCACCAGCAGCACGCCCGTGGTGAACATGACAGAAGCCGACAGCACCGGCAGCTGGTACGCGCAATCGGCGGTCAACCCGACCTTGCCGGCCGTGTTGCAAGTGACCGCCGACAACCACTTGGCGATCGCCACCAGTTCGCCGACCACCCTGCCCATGACCCTGACCGACCTGGTGGTGATCCAGCGCGCCGAGTACAGCCTTACTTCCGGGCAATTGACCGTGGTGGCCTCGACCAGTGACGAAACCTCGCCACCGGTGCTCACCGCCACCTCCGGCACCGGCGCCACCATCGGTGCGCTGGGCGGTGATGGCGCGGTGAAAACCCTGGCCACCGGGATCACGCCGATTCCACCGGCCAAGGTTCGGGTGACGTCGTCCAACGGCGGCAGCGATACCGAAGAAGTGGTCATCGTGCAATGAACGCTCACATGCCCAGATCCGCATCAGGAGGCATCATGAACAAGTGGCCACGCTTCGCGCTCAACGCGCTCGGGCTGACAATCTCGCTGACCGGCAGTGCGTTCGCGCAACTGGCCGCCGTCGATCCCGGCCCCTACACCTTCGCCACCGGGAAATTCCCGATGTGGTACCAGGACAACAATCAGCTGTCGATGGAGCTTTGCCAGTCGCGCGCCGCCAGTTCCCGGGTGCCGGCCAGCACCCCGCCGGCGTACATGTGCACCCTGCTGCCGGAACCGGGCGTGTTCGATGACAGCCTGCCGATGGTGTTCCCCGACAACTGGCCACCGGAAGCTTTCTGGTTCCTGGCTGAAACCGCGATCCCCAACAACGGTGCCGGTTTCGGTGTCGACGCCTACGTCGCAGGCATCGAAGCGGCGTTCGCCTCGGAAAATCCGGTCGATGGCGATCAGCAAAGCTTCGCGCGGATCCGCATCCGGGTGAACGTACCCGTGGCCGGCACCTACACCATCACCCACCCGTACGGCGTTGAAACCGTCAACGTCACCACGCCGGGCCGGCGGGCAATCAACATCACCAAGGACATCGGCATCGGCGCGCCGGGCAACTTCAGCGGAGCGCTCAACGGCGCCATCGGCCCATTCCTGCGCAGCATCAACGGGCCGTATACCGAAGTGAACCCGGACTCCGGCGGCGTCGAAACCTTCGTCGGCGACCCGAACCTCACCGAAGCGGTCACCGGCAGCCCGTTCAACACCAACTTCCTGCGGATCGATGGTCCGTCGGGCGCCGGCTCGATTCAGACCAACCTGTTCACCGTTGCCGGCAAGGTCCTCGACAATCGTCAGCAAACCCAAGTCGCCATCGACCGCGCCACCTATCGCCGGACCTCGGCCGGTGTGCGTGCCGAGGTGTTCGCCAAGGCTGACAGCAGCTCGACCCTGTGCTTCCGCGAAACCGTGGCGTTGCTGCCCGGCCCACCACCGACGCCTTGCCAGACCAGTCTGCTGGGTGACAACAACGGACTGTTCTTCGGCCAGCGTCTGGGTACCGGCACCCTGCCGTCGGTGGTGGTCGTGACCGCGACCAACCCGGCCGGCACGACCCGTCCGACTGCCGTCTCGGCCAAGCTCACCGACGTGGTGAAAATCCAGACCGCCCGCTACAGCTGGGCCAACCACAGCCTGTTGATCGAAGCCACTTCGACCGATGAAGTCGCGGTGCCGGACATGGTTGCCCAGGGTTACGGACGCCTGTCGAAAACCGGCACCCTGCAAAAAATCACCGTGGCCGACCTGACTCAGCCTCCAGCCACCGTCACGGTCAAATCCGCCGCCGGCGGCAGCGATACCGAGCCAGTCGTAGTGGTCGGTGCAGCACCGGACACCGGTGAGAACCAGGCGCCACTGGCCAACGCCGACACCGGCAGCACCAGCTTCGGTGTGCCGATCACCCTCAGCCTGCTGACCAACGACAGCGACCCGGACAACAACGTGCCGCTGACCATTACCGCGCTGACTCAACCGGCAGCCGGCCAGGGTACCGTCGCGTTGAGCGGCACCACCTCGGTGGTCTACACCCCGCCAGCCGTGGTGACGACACCGTTGACCACGACCTTCACCTACAAGGCGCAAGACAGCAAAGGCCTGGCCTCGGCCAACCCGGCGACCGTGACGGTGACCGTCGCGCCTAACCGGCCACCGACCGCCGTCGCCGACAGCGTCGCCACGCTGGGTGTCGCGATCCCGATCAACGTCCTGGCCAACGACACCGATCCGGAAGGCAACACGCCGCTGGGCGTCGCCAGCCTGACCCAACCGCCGGCAGGACGCGGCACGGTCAGCACCGACGGCACGGTGATCACCTACACCCCACCGGCCACCGTGACCACGGCCTTCACCACGACCTTCACCTACATCGCCCGGGACAGCTTCAACGCCCAGTCGACGCCGGCGACCGTCACGGTGCAAGTGTCGCCACGGCCAGCAGCGGAAACCTTCACGATCACCACTTCGACCGTGCAGGCCCGTTCCGGCGGCCGCTTCAACTGGGACTTCGCCGGCACCTCGTCGGTGACCACCGGCAACACCATCACCGTGCAGGTCACCACCCCGACCGGGCTGGTAACGCTGGGCACCACCACGGTACCGGTAACCGGACGCTGGCGGCTGACGCTGAACAACACGCTGGTCGTGCCATCAGCCAACCCGACCGCCACCATCCGCTCGTCCCAGGGCACCGTTCGCACCATCTCGGTGAACACGTTGTAAACCACGCCCCGCCTGTTTTCGGGCAGGCGGGGCAACGCTCAACGGTTAACGCCCCACAGGATATTTGCCATGAACACGCCGACCGCCGCCCTGCTTTGCCTGCTCGCCCTGTGCGTCAGTGCGGGCGTGCGCGCCGACGACCTGATGGAAAACGATGACCTGGCGCCCAACAGCGCCGATCTCGGCGAACTGCCGCCCCCCGTGGGCCAGCAAGCACTGATCGACCAGAACGGCCAGGTCAACCTGGCACTGCTGTCGCAGAACGGTCAGTCGCTGCTGGGCAGGATCGTGCAGTCGGGCAGCAATCAGGAGGCGTACATCCTGCAACAAGGCAGCGACCTGATGGCCCTGATTACGCAAAACGGCTCCGGCAACGCCGCGTCCATCACGCAAACCGGCAGCCACAACCGCGCGCAGATTTCGCAAAACGGCAACAACAACGACGCCAGCATCGAGCAGGCCGGCACGGGGCTGCAAAGCGCCGTGACCCAGTCGGGCAACGGCATGAGCGTTTCGGTCAAGCAATATCGCTAAGCACTGCAATCATCGGAGAGTTCATCATGTTCAAACTGACGCCCCTCACCGCCGCCATCCTGGTCATGATCAGTGCCCAGGCCATGGCCGACGACAGCCTTTCCACCCAGAGCCAGTTCGGTACGGCCAACATCGCTGATGTGAAGCAGACCCAGGCCCCGTTCAGCACCGCGACCCAGACCCAACTGGGCCAGGGCAACAACGCCGCCGCCGTGCAGGACACCGCCACCAGCGTCATCACCCAGGACGCGGTCGGCGACTACAACGCCGGTTACGCCGAGCAGCTTTTCGAAGACAACAGCACCATCACCCAACAACAGACCGGTGCCTTCAACACCGCCCACGCCAGCCAGTCCCTCGGCTTCGGCGCCGGCAACCAGGCGCTGCAACAACAGCAAGGCACCGGCAACTTCTCGTTCGTCTATCAGGATTCGCAGAACGGCAGCGAAGGCAAGACCTTCCAGTTCGGCGACAGCAACGAAGCCAACATCGAGCAACTGTACGAAGGCACCGGCAACAGCTCGGTGATCACCCAGTACGGCACCGCCAACTACGGCACCGCCGAACAGGTGCTGCACAACGGCGGCCAGATCGGCATCAACCAGGCCGGCGAAGGCAACTACGCCTACGGCGACCAGCGCAACGGCACCGGCGGCAACATCACCATCAACCAGTTCGGCAACCTCAACGGCACCGAAATCTGGCAAGACTCGCAACTGGCCAGCCAGGCCACCGTCAACCAGTACGGCGACAGCAACGAAACCGTGGTCGACCAAAGCTTCGGCGAAAACAACACCGCCGCCGTCACCCAGGTCGGCAACACCAACGCCATCTATGCCGACCAGTTCGAATCGGTCAACTCGACCCTGGCGCTCTACCAGGTCGGCAACGGCAACGTGCATTTCACCTACCAGAACGGCGACAGCCACACCCTCAACGCCACCTCGGTAGGCAACGACAACAAGGTCTACGCCAGCAACTGGAAAGGCCCGCAACTGGGCGGCCAGTTCGGCAGCAGCCAGCGCGCCACCGTCACCCAGGCGGGTAACGGCAACATCGCCAGCTTCAAACAGGACGGCATCGGCCAGATCATGACCACCCACCAGACCGGCACCGGCAACAAGACCACGGTCAGCCAGGCTGATTCCTACAACGAGCTGTACTTCGATCAGAACGGCAGCGACAACATCCTCATCGCCGACCAGCGCGGCACCACCAACCTGGTTCAGGGCTCGTCGAACGGCTCGGGCAACAGCGCCGAATTCGATCAATCCGGCACCGGCAACCAGGCCTACACCGCGCAGCTGTATGGCAGCGACAACATGATCACCGTGAAACAGGCGGACACCATGAACGTGGCGTATGTAACCCAGGGCGGCACGGGGAACATTGCCAACGTGGATCAGAGCGGGATGACGCAGACCGCGACCATTCAGCAGTTCGGGTCGGCTAACCAGGCGACGGTTTTGCAGCAGTAAGGGTTGGGTGTTAAGAAACCGCGGTTCTTTGAAGAAGGGGATCGCGGCTTTTTGTGCGTTTAGTTTGTTGTGAAACAGTTGCGAAATTTCGCAAAGAATAGCGGAATTGTCTGACTGCTTTTGCAGGTTGGCCGTCGGACGTATGACGTTTAGGCTTTGGAGCTATTAACGCAGCCTGCGGTGAGCGCATTGTGCCTTCCGTTTTGGCTATCAGGCGATTAATCGGAGGCCCCTTGTACTTTCACTACTACCCACCTACTTCAGAGTTTGCAAATAACCCAGGGGCCGCACGCTACGACCTCTGGTTCCGCGCCAAGATAAAAGCTTCAATTGATGATCCACGGCCGAGTGTTCCGCATGAAGAGGTGATGGCGGAGATACATGCGCTGCTTCAAACCAAACGTCGAAAACACGAAGCTGATCAATAGCTCCAAGTCTGTCTCATAAAAAAACCGCGATCCTTTCAAGGAGTCGCGGCTCTTTCTATGTAGCCCTAATCAACTGTGGCAAGGACGCTTAGATTTCAGTCTCGACGTGATCCAGCGCCTGATTCACTGCCGACTCACCCAATATGACAATCTGCGCGATGCCGGGAGCAGTCTTGCAAAGACCCGGCATCCCGTCGCTTCCCAAAGAGAAGTCACCGTAGGTGATGAAACCATAACAGATAGCAATTCTTTATTTCGAAGAGTTCTAATGCACTGTCATTTATGACAGGTTCCATTGAACATTAAAAAACTTACCGTATGTCCTCATCCTCCAGATTGGAATCGACGCCATGGATAGCACTTCAGCACAAAAAAAACTGAACGGCATTGGGGTGGGGAACAAGGTGTACCTTGCAGGGAAATTTGACTTCCCTACAGGCTCTACTAATCGATACGAAGAGTTAGTCTCGGTAGACCAAAACTCCGCAACAATTAAAAGGCCAACAGACAAAAGCGGTGCAAACGAAGTTATTACATACGATAAAATCGATATGATCAGCGCTACGCCCCCGGATCCGAGCAATATCAAGCTATTGTATTAGGCAACCCCGAATTGAGCCCCAGCAAAGTCTGAACAATCCCGACTCGGACAAACAAAGGCTCGAAATGAGAAACCATGCCAACAGGGCGTTTTCTTGTATAAATAAAAAATCTGCCCGACTTTAGATCGCGCCCTCCTTCGAAGGCGCGATTTTTCTTCGGAGGCAAAATATTACCAGCCAATTTATGAATACTGAGCTGATTAGACTTTCAACTCGACGTGATCCAAAGCCTGATTTACGGCCAGTTCACCCAGCATGAGGATCTGGGCGATACCCAGGGCGGTCTTGCGGTGGGCGGGGTCGAGGGTGGCGGCGAAGTTGTTGAGCATTTCGCTGGCCGAGCCCAGGGATTCGCTGGCGTTGGCGAGCAGGGATTCGGTGTTGTAGGCCGGGTTGGCGAGGTACATCGGGGCGGGTTCGTTGACGCTGCCCATGATGTGGGCGCCGGGGCAGAGGTAATGATCGAGGGCGCGTTCGGCGGCTTCGTGGAGTTTTCTGGAGTGGGCGGAGGTGTATGGGGAGGTTGGGTCGGTTTCGGGGTTGGCTTGGGTTTCGGGTGGGTTGGGTGTTGGTTTGAACATGATGTTTTTCTCTGTTTGAGTAATGAAGCTGGCCCATTCGGTTTCCGGACGAAGGGGTGGCAGCTGTACGCAGGCTGGAAACCCGGGGAACAGAGAAACCCGGACGACCCGAAGGTCCCCACGTACAGCCGCCATAACAAGGAGCACACCAGAGAAGGTGCGCAGCATACGTCATGAATGCCGCCGTTTGTTTCTGTTTTCCCGCGGGTTTCCAGGCCCGATCGCTGAATTGGCAGCGACCGAAACAGGCTAGAGCCCGCGCTTCCGACGGACAACCTGAAAACCCTGTGGGAAGGTTCGGTGTATTCAGACACGTTTTTAAACAGACTTTAGGACGCTGGCCCTCACCCCAGCCCTCTCCCGGAGGGAGAGGGAGCCGATCGAGTTGTTCATTCGAGTTACATCGACCTGAACCATCGAGCTGAACTCAAGCTTTCAAAACAAAAAAATCAAAACCAAACCCATCTACACAGCCTTGCGCCCTCAACAAACCAAACGATGAGCGTTAGCTCGAGTACCGCTTTTGATCGCAAGGCCCGTCGGAAGGCTGAGTGGAGGGATTGATCCGGGGGTGGGAGCGCAGCGACCGTGCGGCGCAGCCGCATGCATCGAGAGGAGGTGCAGCGAAGCAAACCGTAGGCGATGCCCCCGGATCAATCCCGGAGCGAAGGAACCCGAGCCACAGCGAGGGCCGTACGTCAGGGTAAAGCCTTTTGGGTTACCTTTTCGGCGTTTGGAAAAGGTGACTCGCCGTCAGGGCGAAACCCTAGGCAGCCGTTACCGCAGAAATGGATATGTACCCAGCCAGAAAGCCCCCCATCGACTGACCGGACGCCATCGCTGGCAAGCCAGCTCCCACAGGGTTCCGGGTACATTCGCAATAACGCCCGCGTCTGAAAAACAGCCAAGTTCACTCAGCCTCCGGATCCACCTTGTTCTGAGTCAAATACCGATTCAAAACATCATCCTGCGAAGGCGTAGAAGCATCCCCCGCCACCTGCCACAACCGCCGCTCAATCCCCTGCGCCACCATATGCCCCACCGCCGCCTCAATCGCCGAAAGCACACACAACTGCGCCGGCTCATTGGTCGTATACCCGACCTCAGCCTCAAGCAACTTCTTGAACTCGATAAACTTGAAAATCCCCGCACTGCGCGCCACCGAATAAATCGTCTTGCTGGTCATCACATTCGCCAACACCTGCCCGCTGCGAACATCCACCGCGCGCAAGTTGACGGTGACCTGATCGACCCGATACTCACGGGACAAATCGATCCCCAGATACCGCGCCCCTTCCCCACCGCTGCGCACGTTGGTGTCATAAGCGATGATCCCGCCCTCAAGCATCATGTTCGCCGCCTGCAACGGTGGCAGCTCACCCTGAATGTTCACCGGGGTATTCGGCTTTTTCTGCGACGCGCGAATGATCTTGCGTTCAGTCAGCAGGTTCTGCAGCCCTTCACGCTCAAGCACCACAAACCAGCCGCTGGCCTGCATCGCGTCCATCAACATCGACGCCGCGCCCTGGGTGACGCTGGTGGAAAAGGAGCTGGCCGGCGTCGGTTTGTACTGCCCGGTCTGGTCACGGAAGCCGTACACCACCGCCATCAGCCGGCCCTTGGGTCGCGGCATTTTCAGCAAGTCGTAGTAGGTCGAGGCCCTGGGGGTCAGGGTCGGGGTATCGGTGTCCTGCTCGGCCGGCATCGGCTCGCGCAGACTGCACCCTTGTAATGCTGCCAACATCAGCCCTAGCGCAATTATTTTTTTCATGTCCATCGCTCCCCGGAACCGTCATCCCGTCATGGGTTGAGGCCGTTCACCTGAATTTCGGAAACTTCGCCGCTCGCCCGGTCGGTCACTTCAATCGTCAGTGCCCCCGAGTCATCAACGACGTTGACGATAAAAGCGTCGGTGGACAGGCTCCCCGTGTTGCCGGTGGAGATGTTGTCCAGCAGTTGCCCCAGCAACCGTGACTGCAATTGACTGGTGAAGCGCTCGAGTGCCGAAGTGCCGGCCACCGTCGAGCGCTTCTTGAGGTCCGGATCGTCGTGGTCGTTTTGCGCCTGGGCGTTGTTGAGCAGCCAGGTGCCGTTGAGCGGGTTGCCGCCGAACGACGGATTGACCGGCGTGTAGACCAGTTCGGTGGCCTGGACGGCAGCGGCGCTGGCAAGCCCGATCAACAACCCCGAGATCCAGAATCCGCTGCGCCGTGAGAACGTTGTCGTGTTCATAGTTCGTCCTTCTCAAGGTCGGTGGTGTCCTGCAACAAGGCTTCCAGCTTGCGCCGGACGACCTCCAGTCGAACCGAGTCGGCGGCCGCGTAGGCCTCGTCCTTCAGTTCCACGGTGTTCGGCGGCAGGAAGCGCCGATACACCAGGCGTTGTTGATATTCGACGGTCACCAGGCTCCCCCAGCGCGCGTCGGGGCGCTCGCGCACCACCAGGTTGAAATCCATCCGGCTGGTGTCGCGCAGGCGTTCGCTGAACGAGTAGTAAAAGTCGTGGCCGATGTGCGAGATCGTGTCGTCGACGATGAAGCCCATCATTTCGTCTTCTTCGCTGGCGCTGGCGAAAGACGCCACGGCCGCGAGGATCAACGCGCACCAAACGTGGCGGCTCATGGCTGCAACGCCTGTGGCAGGGCCGACTGGCCTTTGACCGGGGCCCCGTTGCCAGAGCCGGTGCCGTCGAGGAAGGCTTTCTCGGCCACGAACTGCCAGTCCGAATAACGCTGCATGCCTTCGAAATCCGACCACTGCGAAGGGAAGTCCGCCTGCTTCAACGGCACCTCGGTGGAGGCACTGTTGATGCCGGTGATACGCCCGTCGAAACCCCGTTGCAGTACCCATTCACCGCCGCCGATCGGGTCCGGATAGAGCTGACGCAGGTGGTGGCGGGCGTCCGGAAAACGCTCGTCCTGCAGCAGGTCGACCAGTTCTTTCGGGTACTGCGCCAGGCCCGGCGAACTGCGGTAGTAGCTGCGCAGCGCCTGGGCGTACTGGGTGCCGACCCACAGCAGTTGCTTCTCGCGATCGCGGCGCGACACGGTCGACCACAACTCGCCGGCACTGGCCAGGCCCATGCCCATGATCACGATCAGGAACAGCACGCCCAGGTAGGTGAACCCACCCTGCTCCACGTGCTTACCACTCGGAATACTGGCTGCCATCACGCGCCCTCCCGGTAGCTCCGCTCTTGATGTCGGCGACGCCGCCCGCCACACCGTCCGGCGGTGCGATCAACACCCATTGGTCATTGCGCTCGGTGATCGGGTCCAGCGGCGCGTTGCGCAGGTAACGCATCTCCACCAGTTGCTCGATGGAATCGGGATAGCGCCCGGTGTCGCCGTAGTAGTGATCCAGCGCCTCGCGCATGGCCGACAGGCTCTGGTGCAACGTGGTCTCTTTGGAGGCCTCGAGGCTGTTGAAGTAGCGCGGCAAGGCGATGGTCATCAGGGTCGCGATGATCGCCATCACCACCATCAGCTCGAGCAAGGTAAAACCCTTTTCCCGGCGCATGAGAATCACCACTCGCGATACGCGATGCCGTTGAGGCCACGGCCCCTGGCAAGGGAGTAGACGTCGAACACGTCTTCGCCATCGCGCGGGTTCTGGGCCGAACTGTTGTAGGCCCGCAGGCCCCAACCGCCGTTGTCGTCACGTTTGGCCGGCACCAGCGGATCCCGCGGTATCCGGCGCAGAAAGTAGAACTTCGCACCCTTGGCACTGCGCACGTCGCGCACGCCTTCGACCAGCACTTTCAGGTTCGGCGGATAGCCGCTGCTGTTCAGGGATTTCTCGATGTAGCCGGCATCGAAGGCACGCTTGTAGGCGTCGATGCCATCGCGAATCTGATACAGCGCGGTGCGCAGTTCCTGCTCCTTGCCACGCCGTACCAGGGTCTCGGTCAGCGGCGCGGCCATGCCGGCCAGCAAACCGATCAGGGCCAGCGTCACCACGACTTCGATCAAGGTAAAACCGCGCTGGGAGGCGTTCATGATCAAGGCTTCTCGACGGTGACGTGAGTGGTTGCCACGGCCGCTTCACCGACTGCACGAGGCTGTGCGGCAGGCGCTGGCATGGTGTAGTTCTGCGAACGGTCCGGCGCCTGGATGTGCATGCTGGTTTCGGTGCCGGTCGGGAATTCCATGTCCGACGGGCTCTGGTACGGCAGGTTGCGCACGATCCGGGGGGTGATCGACAGCACCAGCTCCGATTTGCCGATGGTGTCCTTGTTGCTGCCGAACAACCGGCCCAGACCCGGAATGTCGCCGAGGCCCGGAATCTTGTTGCCGGTGGCGCCGTGGTCGTTGCGCATCAGGCCGGCGAGGATCTGGGTTTCACCGTCATGCAGGCGCAGGGAAGTCTGGGCGTTGCGGGTATCGACCTGCACCGGGATCGTCCCTTGGCGGGTCGGCTCCAGCGGTGTGGCGTTACTCACTTCCAGAGCGATCTTGATCGCCACTTCGTTGTTCAGGTGCACGGTCGGCTGCACTTCGAGCTTCAGACCGACGTCGAGGTAGGTGACGCTTTCGGTGATCACCGGGCCCTGAGTCGACGGCACCGAGGTGGCGCTGATGATCGGCACCCGTTGACCGATGTGGATGCGCGCCTGTTCGCGGTTGCTGACGCGGATCACCGGGCTGGCCAGGGTGTTGATGTCGTTGTCCTGCGCATTGATCTTGGCTTGCGGCGACGGCGAAATCGAAATCCGGCTGGAGTTGATGCCCTTGAGTTGATCGAGAACGGACACCCCTGTGCCGTCGCTGTTGATCACACCGAAAGTGTTCGGCCATTGCAGGCCCAGGTCGAGAATGCGCTGGGTGGCGACTTCCATCACTTCCACTTCCAGCACCACTTCGGGGTTGGACTGGTCTTGCGATTGCAGGAGTTTTTCGGCCATGCGCACGGCGTCTTCGGTGTCGCGCATGGTCAGGGTGTTCAGGCGTTCGTCGACGAACACGTCGCGGGTCTTGAGCATGGTCTTGATCATGTTCAGCGCGGTGTTGGCGTCGATGCTGGTCAGGTAGAAGGTGCGCATCACCAGCTCTTGGTAGTCCTTCAGCTTCTGCGGCGAGTCCGGAAAGATCAGCAAGGTGTTTTCGTTCACCACTTTCTGGTGCAGCTGGTTCTGTTGCAGCAGCAGTTGCACGGCGTCTTCGATGCGCACGTCACGCACGAAGATCGTGGCTTTCATGTCCGGACGCAGGTCCTTGTCGAAGATGAAATTGAGGCCGGCGACCTGCGACAGCACTTCGAAAATGGTCTTGAGGTTGGCGTCGCGAAACTCCAGGGTCACCGGGCGATCGAGCCGGGTGCGCAGTTGCGGGTACTGGACCACGTTGCGGCTCTGCACCAGACGAATGTTGCCTTGCAGCTCCAGCGCGCCGTCGTTTTTCGGGTCGAGTTCAAGGATCTGTTTGACCTGACGGTCGGCGCCGTAGATGTCGCCCCGGCGCAGGTCGCCACGGGCCAGCTCAAGTTTCTCGTCCATGCTGCGCAGGTAGTCGAGCTGGCGCAGGGCATCCTGGGCGCGGCGGTTGTTCGGCTCGATGGTCAGCACCCGGCTGTAGGCGGTGCGGGCCGAGGCGAAATCGCGGCGGGCGCGGTCGGTGTCGCCGGAGGTCAGCAGCGCGGTGATCGCCTTGGCCCGGCCGCTGTTGAGCAGCAGGTGCAGCTCGGTGTCGCGCGGATTTTCCCGCAAGCCTTCCTCGATCCGGGCCAGGCCCGCCTCGTACTGGCCCTGCTCGATCAGGTCGGCGGCTTCCTTGTTGGCGACCTGCGCGGAACTGCACGCGGCCAGCCCGGCACACAGGCCGAGGCTCATCAGCAAACGGGATCTGTTCATTGCGTACTCCCCACAGACAAGGTCTGCGACAAATGCAAAGGCAGGTAGACCAGGCTTAGTTCCACATCGGAAATCGCCGCAATCTTCCAGGTGTCGTCGATCACATCCCCGCTGCGCACGACGTAGATTTTCTCGCCGTCCTGCAAGAACACCTGCAGGTCGCTGCGGTCATGCAGCCTGCCGACGAACTGAAACGGCACCGGTGGCAGGCTCGGGGCTTGCACCACCGGGGTCGGGTTGATCGCTTGTTCGGTGACCGTCGCCAGGGTCGGCGCGGCCTTCCAGGATTTGCTCGCAAACAGGTCGCCGGCCGGGCTCAGGTCCTTGATCGGCGCCGCATTCGCCTTGGCGCTGCTGGCGGGCAAGGCGCCACGGGCGGTGGATTTTGTCGGGCTGGCCACGGCGACTTCGGTCGAATCCGCTTCGTCGCTCGGCGAGAAATATTCCGGCAACCAGGCCAGCGCCGCCGCCACGCCGAAGAACGCCAACCAGCCGCTTATGCGTTTGCTGTCCATCACGACCTCGACAGGTAGAGGGTCATACGGATCCGGCCGCTGAGGTCGGTGTCGGCAATCTTCTTGCGTTGAAACTCGACGTCTTCCACCACCACCGCCGGCAACTGGCCGAGCAAGGCGTGCAGGAAACGGCGCAGCTGCGGATAGCTGCCGCGCACCGGCAACAGGATCTGGTAGCGCGCCAGATGGGTCTTGGGATCGACGCCGAGGGCGTATTCGCCGCGCGCCAGGGTGATGTGCTCCTGCGCAGCCAACGCGTAGATGCGGTCGATGGCGACGGTGGCCTGCGGCTGGGCCGGCAGCTTGTTGCGAAAATCATCGAGCTGACGTTGCGGCACCACGGGCGGGGCGACGCTGCCGTCCTCGACCTTGGCCAGGTATTCGGTGGCTTCCTGGGTTTGCTGGCTGAGCTGTTGCAGCGATTGCCAGCCCGGCAGCAAACCGCCGAGTGCCCAGGCAACCGTGACCAGCAGCAGCGCCAGACCGGCCAGGCCCGGAACGCCGAGGCCTTGCAGGTATTCGTGAACGATCAGTCTAGGGATTCGCATCGCCTATCTCCCAGGTCGCCGACAGGTTGAATTGCACCGGTTGCTCCGGCGATTTGACGACGATTTCGTGGCTCAGCAGCGACACGTCGGACAGCTCGTCACTGGCCTCCAGCCGTTTGTGGAAATCCAGCATCGCTTGCAGATCCCGCGCTTCGGCGCTGATCCGCACCTGGCCCTTGCGGGCATCCGGGGTCAGGGTCAGCAAGGCGATGTCGTCGCGCGGCATGGCTTCGAGCATGGCGAACAGGCGTTCCCAGGGCCGGCGCAGTTGCTGCGAGACCTTGCGCATTTCGGCGAGGTTCTGCGCCTGCTCGCGGGTTTCCGCCGGGCTCAGCGTTGTCTTGCTGCCGCTGTCGCCAGTGAGCTGGCGCTGGGTGTGCTGCAAGTGACCCTGCTGTTGCTCGGCCTGATCGCCGAGGTGCTGCTGCACACCGAAGCACACCAGCGCGAGCAACACACCGCCGCCGAGCAGGCTCCAGCCCAACGGGCCGGAACGCGGACGAGGCTGGAAGTCGAGGTTCAAGGCGCGCATGTCAGGCCACCGCCCGGGACATGACGTACAAGGCGTCACGCACGGTCATCGAGTTGTCTTCGAGGGTGCGCAACTGCACCCCCGCCACCTCCGGTTGCGCATCGAGGCGCGCCGGGGCGTGCAGATAAACGTTGAAGGCGCGTTCGCTGGTGGAGGCTTGCAGTTGCCGTTCGCGACCGATCAACGCGTTGAGTGCCGCGTCGCTGTCGCTGCCGCCCACCGAACGCACCGACGACCAGCGCCCTTCCCTTGCCAGCAGCAACACGCTGCGTTGCGGTTCGGCGACGATGAACAGGAAGTCACCGGCGTCGAGGCTTTTGTCGAAACGGTTGAACGCGGTCATCAGGTACGGCTGCACCGAACGCAGACGCAGGCCGCGACCGCTTACCAGCGTGCGCAGGCGTTCCAGCAAATCCTGCGGCAAGGCACTGGCGATCCGGTCATGCCCGGCAGGCTCAGCCGACAGCACCAGGCTCCACGGTTGGGTCGGGGCGCCGAACAGGTCTTCGAAGCACAGTTGGGCGAAGCCGCGCAATTCTTCAGGGCTGCTGATCTGCTCGCTCCACGGCACCAGACAGAAGCGGCTGAAGTGGCCGGAGATCACCACGCTCAGCTCGGCACCGGCACGGGTGTGTTCGCCGAGCAGACGGTCGAGGGTGTCCAGCGCCACCGCGTAGCTCTGAAAGCCTTCGTCGATGTAGCCGACGCTGCCCAGCCACAGGGTGTCGCTGCCCCGGCGCTGGCCGAGGCCGACACCGCTGGCGCCGAGCACGGCGATAAATTGATCACGCGATAAAAGTGACACGATTGATCTCCTCCAGCGTGGTCCGACCGTGCTCCACCAGCTCCAGCGCCGATTCGCGCAACAGGCGCAAACCACGGGCGCAGGCCAGGGCTTTGATCTGGGTGATGGGTTGGCGCTCGACGATCATCTGGCGCAGTTCGTCGTCCAGGTGCAGCAGCTCGGCAATCGCCGTGCGGCCGCGATAGCCGCTGCCCCGGCAGTGGCCGCAGCCCTTGCCGTGGACGAAGTGGTAGTGATCGACTTTCTGTGGATCGAGGCCCGAAGCGCGCAGTTCTTCATCGCTCGGGTTGACCGGCGTGCTGCAACTGCTGCACACCAGCCGGATCAGGCGCTGGGCGAGAATCGCGTTGAGCGCCGAGACCAGGCTGTAGGGGTCGATTTCCATTTGGGTAAAACGACCGATCACGTCGAACACGTTGTTGGCGTGGATGGTGGTGAATACGAGGTGACCGGTGAGCGCCGATTGCACGGCGATCTGCGCGGTGTCCGGGTCGCGGATCTCGCCGACCATGATCTTGTCCGGGTCGTGACGCA
This sequence comes from Pseudomonas pharyngis, assembly GCF_021602345.1. GTDB lineage: Bacteria > Pseudomonadota > Gammaproteobacteria > Pseudomonadales > Pseudomonadaceae > Aquipseudomonas > Aquipseudomonas pharyngis. The sequence goes on along the minus strand of NZ_BQID01000020.1, from coordinate 16,580 downwards.
GGATCGAGCGCAGGCCACGGGCGAAGGTCAGGCCTTTTTTCTCGTTGACCGGGATTTGCAGCACGCCCGGCAGCTGATATTCCACCGGGTCTTCGATGGTGATGATCTTGTCCACGCCGTGGTTGATCTCGGTGATCATCGCGTACAGCGTGGTGGTCTTGCCGCTGCCGGTGGGGCCGGTCACCAGCACCATGCCGTAGGGTTCGGCGGCGAGGCGACGCAGTTGGCGCAGGGTTTCGTCTTCAAAGCCCAGCGCTTGCAGTTGCACGCCGCAGACCTTGTCGGCCAGGTCCTGTTTGTCCAGCACCCGCAGCACCGCGTCTTCGCCGAAGATGCTGGGCATGATCGAAACGCGGAAGTCGATCTGCCGGCCGCTGATGCCGATCTTGAAGCGACCGTCCTGGGGAACGCGTTTTTCGCCGATGTCCAGTTCGGCCATGACCTTGACCCGCGAGATCACCTGCTCGGCGAACTCGCTGCCCTGGATCTTGCCGATGTTGTTCAGCACGCCGTCGATCCGGTACTTGATCACCAGGCCCTGGCCGGTGGTGCCGAGGTGGATGTCGCTGGCGTGCATTTTCAGCGCGTCGTACAGGGTCGAGTTGACCAGTTTCACCACCACGCTCGAGTCTTCGCTGATGCTGGTCAGCGACAGGCTTTGCAGGGTGTCGGTCTCGCTGCCGGCGTCAGCCTGAGCATTGAGCGATTCGACCGCGTGGAAGCTTTCTTCGTGGCGGGCCAGATAGGCCTTGAGGTCGTCGGCGTGCACCAGGTACAGCGGCGCGCCGTGCAGGCATTCGTCGATCCAGGCCAGGCGCGACGTGTCGAAGGGGTCGGCGAACACGCCGATGACTTCGTCGTTATGGCGCAGCAGGATGAATTCACGTTTGAGGCATTGCGCGAGGGTGACCCGGTCGAACACCGGGGTCGCCAGAAACAGCGTGTCGGTGTCGAGCACCGGGTAATGCAGGGTGGCGCCGAGGCTGGCAATGAACGGCATCGGCGCCAGCTCACAGAGCACGGCCAGCGCATCGAGCACCCGTTCCCCGGAAGTGCTGGCCCGTGCCCGGGCCTGGGCCAGTTGCTCACTGGAAAAGCGTGGCGGGGTCTGGGCCTCCAGTGGAGGATTGACCGACAGCGGTTCGACGACAACGGACAGACGATCCATGGCTTGCTCTCCAACACCCGGGGCTTGAGGCCCTGACGGCGCGGGAGGCGAGTTCGGCGAGTGCCGGAACGTCTATCGCGCCATTACTCCCCGGTGAGCATTTGATCGTCGTCCGGTGCCATGACCTCCGACCGGTTTCGTCGGCGGTCCGCCAGCACCCAACTGCCATCGTACAACTGCAACGGGAAGCTCTCGGTCCTGCTCTGGCGTCGTTCGACAAAGCCTTCGGATGGGCTCGCACCGGGTTTCGCTTCGCGCTGGATCCCCAGAAGGTCGCAGACAGCTCGGGCAAGTTCCGCCAGTGGAAACGGTTTGAACAGGATGTGGCTGACCCCCAGTTGCCGCGCCCGCTCACAGACTTCAGCGGTCGGGTGACCCGTTATCAGCACGAAATGACACGTCCTGTTCTGGCGGACCGCGTCGAGCACCTCGAACCCTTCCATATCGGGCAAGCGGTAATCGAACACCAGCACGTCGGGGGCGAAAGTCTCGGCCTGGCCGATTCCCTCTGCGCCGTCATGTGCAATCCGGACTTCCAGCCCTTGCGCCGACAGATAATCCTGAAGGTTCTGTGCAAGCAGCTGTTCGTCTTCGACAACCAGTACTTTGTTAACCAAGGTGGACTCCCTGAAACCTCAAGTGCCGGCAATTGAAATTCAATGACCCGAACCTGCTGGAGTGCGCCTCACAAGAGGTAACGCACACTTCATGCCAGGCTGAATGCCGGTAATTTTTTGTCTTCATGTCCTTGAATTGAATGGAAATGCCCGCTCGTCCCGGTACCCCGTTCCCCAGAAACGGGGAAGCACCTGAATGGGCATCGAAGCCAATCCCCACTATTGGGGGGGGAACCTTCAGTCGTCGTCAATTCGTTCGATCCTGTTCTCTGCCCGTAACTGCGCGAGCACCTGACGACGAGCCTGGGTCTGTTGCTGTCGGGCGAGGTACGCCCTGACTGTTTCCAGCCCTTGCTCCTCTGGGACATCGGCCGCCTCCCTGTGGTTCTCGACAAAAATCAAATGCCAGCCGAACGGTGTGCGCACCGCCTCGCTGAGTTCACCAGGCTTGAGGGCAAACGCTGCCGTTTCGAAGGCCGGCACCATTTGCCCACGGGCGAAATACCCCAGGTCCCCGCCCTGGCTGGCGGTGACATCTTCCGATCCCGATTGCGCGACGCTAGCAAAGGTTTGCCCCCCTGCGATAGCCGCACGCATCTGCATCAAGCGTAGTCGCGCCGCTTCAACCGTGGCGGCATCGGCATCGCCGGCAACCTTGATCAGAATGTGCCGGGCCTGGACCTGCTCCGGTGCGCCCATTTCGGCGCGGTGTTCGTTGAAGAAAGCCCGCACGGTCTGCTCGTCCGGGGCCTGGACTTGGGTCAGTTCGGCGAACATCCGCTGCGCCGCCAGTTCGCGATGGGTGTACTCGGTGAACGAGGCCTCATCGAAACCGGCGTCCTGCAAACGCTGGAGGAATTTGTCGGTGCCGCCGATGGCGGTGCGGGTCTGTTCGACCTGTTCGCGCACGGCTTGCTCATCGATTTTCACCCCGCGCTTGCGCGATTCCTGCCAGAGCAGTTCCTTGTCGATCAGCGTGTCCAGCGCGGCCTGACGCAGTTGTTTATAGGCCTTGGGATTGCGGATGCTCGCCACGGCGCGGCCCTGATCCTCCAGGTACTCGGCGAAAAAGCGTTCCAGGCGAAACTCGGAAATCGCCTCGCCGTTGACCCGGGCGGCCACCGGTTCATTGTTCGCCATTCCCACCGACAACCAGCCTGTCAGCAGCCAACACAGGGTTTTGAGCTTCATGATCAGGGCCTCCGGTCAGGGCGTGGCAATAATCGGTTTGTAGGGAGCGACCAGATAAAAACGCTGGTCGGGCAAGTCAACGGTGACCACGTGCGCCCCGCTCAGGCCCAATCGTCGGCCGGGGCCGAAGCTCAGACGCGGGGTCAGGCCGGTGTCGAAGTCGTGCAGGCCTTCAAGCGCCGCCACCAGTTTTTCGCGGCTGGCATCGCGGCCGGCCTGCTTCATGCCTTCGCTGAACAACAGCATCGAGGCGTAGGCGCCGACTTGCAGCACCGCGTGCTGGGCGCCGAGGCCTTGATGCTCACGCAACAGCGTCAGCGCCATGCGCCCGGCCTGGGTCCAGTCGCTGGGCACGAACGGATACGCCAGAAACACCCGCCGGGAAAAACCCTCCGGCACTTGCAGCAGATCCCCCGCCACCTGGCTGGATGCGGCAAACAGGTATGGCACCTGCCCGGCATTCTGCAACCCGGCCGCCAGCCGGCTGAACCCACCGCCGTTGCCCAGGTAGAACACCGAGCGTGAGCCCAGCGGCAAGCTGTCCGCCGCCGGGTCGTAGGCCTGCAGATGGACTTTTTCCCAGCCGTGCTCCAGCAGATAGCGACCGAGGGTCTGCGCCGCCAGCATCTGGGCCGGGTCGTCGGGATAGGCAATCAGCGTCGGCCCTTGCAGCACTCGCAGACTGGCGGTGGCGTAGTCGGCCAGCGCGATCAGTTGCTCACGCAGCCCCGGCAGCGGTTCGAAAATCTGCGGGCTGGCCTGCACCGGGCCGAGCAACGACAGGGCCCCGATCAGCGGCACGCCGGACTGCTCCAGACGCGGCGCCAGTTCGCTGTCCAGCGCCGGGGCCAACGGCGCGATCAGGGCGAAAACTTGCTCTTCCTCGATCAGCCGTTGCAGGGCCTGTTCGGCACTGGCGCGATCCGGGCCGGGATCGGCCACGGTCAGGCGCAACTGCCGGCCGTGAATGCCACCGGCCTGATTGATCCGCGCCACACTGCCGTTGAGCACCGCCGCGATGGTGGCGCCCTCCTCGGCCAGCGGCCCCTGGCTGGGCAGCAAGGTGCCCAGGTGCAAGGTCTGGTCATCGAGCCCCGGATCGCGGTCATCGGCCAGACGCTTGAGGTACGCGGTGAGGTTGCGCTGATCCTTCATCGACAGCAGGAAGCGCGGCATGCTCGGGTCGAGGCGATTGTTGCCGGGATCGCGGCCCTGCTGGATCACCCGCGCCAGACTGCTGTCGGTGTAGGCCGGGTAGTTGCGGCCGTTGATCTGTTGCTGGCCATGAATGCTGGTCAGCCGCGACCAGTTGAGTTGCGGCGGACGCACCCCTCCCTCGGGCCGGCCGAGGCCGTCGGCACCGTGGCAGTTGGCACACGGCAGGCTGGTGGCCGGCAGCAACACATCCGCCGCGCCGACCCGCGCCATGATCGGCTCGCCGCTGGCGGACAGGCCTTCGCGGTACAGGCGCTTGCCGGCGCTTTCTTCATCGGTCAGCGGCAACGCGGCCGCGCCGAGGCTGACGCCAGCGAGCAGGATCAGGGCGAGGACGCGGCCGAGGTTCATGGCGCGGACTCAGCGGCCGGCCACAGGCATTGTCAGCAGTTGCAAGCGCTGGGCAATGGCGGCGGCCGGGGCGTCGGGACGGATTTTGCTCCAGCGTTTGTTGGCCACATCGCCGACGATCAACTGGGTCGAGTGCTGCTCGGGCGTCGGCACGATCTGGCCGATGCGGCCCAGCACCAGGTCCATCTGCGCCTTGTCGCCGGTAAGGAAAAGCCAGTGAGGGTCATCGGCGCCCTGCTTCAAGGTGTAAGCCTTGAGCACCGCCGGCGTGTCGCGCAGCGGATCACTGGTAAGGGAAATGAAGGTGATGCCGTCGGCCTTGTCGCCCAGCAGCTCGCGGACTTCCTTGAGCTTGCGAGTGATCAGCGGGCAGGCGTCATTGCAGCTGGTGAAAATCACGTTGAGCAGCACCACGCGGTTGTGCAGCGCATCGCTGTAGAAACGCTGGACGTCGCCGTTCTGATCCAGCAGCGGCGTGTCGGTGAACCAGGTTTTCGCATCATGGGTGCCTTTCGCCGGTGCGGGCGCAGCGCTGGTCGTTGTCGTTGCCGGTGCCGGTTGTTCGTGGCCTTCGTGAGCCAGGGCCATAGCGCTGAAAATCCAGAAACACACCGTCAGGGTGAGCCAGTCCAGGGTTCTCATGGTTGTTGCTCCATGGCAATCGCGGTGTGTTTGGCGTGGGTGCGCAGGCCGCTGAGTTTCTCGACTTCTTTGGCCAGCAATGCCGGGTCGGTGAAGCCGTAATAGCGCGTCCAGTGGCGACTGTTCCCGTCACCGACGAGGATCAGCGGCTGATGATTCTTGAAGTCGCCGCTGAAACTGCCGAGGCCCTTGAGGGTGGCGTTGATCGATTGCGGCGAACCGGTGAGCCAGCTCCAGCCCGGGCCTTTCTGGAAGGTGCGGGCGTAGTCCTGCAGACGTTTCGGGTCGTCGCGCTGCGGGTCGATGCTGATCGACACCAGTTGCACTTCCGCGCCGACCCGGGCACCGAGCTGTTTCTGCACCTTGCCCATGATCGACGAGACCACCGGGCACACCGTGGTGCAACTGGTGTAGATGAAACTCATGACCACGATTTTGTTGTGCACCAGATCCTGCTCCAGGTGCACGGTCTTGCCGTTCTGGTCGAGCAGCGGCACGTCGGCGAATTTGACCTGGGCGTGTTCCTGGCTGTTGGCGGCCGGTGCGGTGTGGCCGGCATGCTCGTCCGCCGAGTGGGCGCTGGCCTGCTGGATACCGACGGCCAACAGGCACAGGGTCAGCAGGCCACGGGATGCAAATCGGTTCATGGTCGTTTCCTCGTCACTGAGTCTGGCCGGGCAGCACCCGGACACTAGCAAAGGTCTTGTCGTCGAAACCGGCGCCCAGCGAGGCCGCGCGCACGTGCAGGTACCAGGCGCCGCTGCGATCAAGCGTCACCGGTGCTTCGTACACGCCGTCAGCAACTTCCAGCGCCGCCACTTCACGGGGCCGGGAGGTCGGCGCGAGGAAATAGCGCAACTGCACGTCGGTCACGCCGCTGCGCTGAATCTTCTGTTTGCCCTGGACGATGCGAAAGCGCACCACGTACGGGTCGTTGAGGGCCACGGCGGTCTTGTCCAGCAGGAACTCGACTTTTGCCGCCCCCAGGTGTTTTTCCGGCGCGCCGTCGGACGCTACCTGGGCGGTGAAGCAATGAATGATGTTCGGCTGGTTGAGCAGGAACGCCACGTCGAAGCGCCCCGCCGCTGGCAGCTTGACCCGGGCGCTGTAGAGCCCCGGCGACACTTCGCGCAGGCTGCGGTCGATCACCAGCGCGGCGCGAGCGATTTGCCCGCGGTTGGGGTAACCGGACATCGGCGCGTTCATGCCTTCGGCGTAGAAATAGGTGGTGTTGTCCACCGGGTTGACCACGAACACCGCGTTGTCATCGCGCGATACCGCGAGGCTCGACGCCAGCGGCAGGTCCCCGGCCAGCCGTGGCGGCTGCGGCCCGGCCTCGAAACCCTGGGTAATCGGCTGACGCCCTTCGCCCAGCGAAGACAGGTTGATCATGGTGACTTTCGGCGAGGCCAGTCCGCGCACGTAGGCGTAGGCCTGAGTGAACACCACTTGATAGGGTTCGGCCGAGACTTCCAGATCATGGATCGCCGAATCGTTGGCCGCGTCGATCACCGTGGCGCGGTTTTCCACCGTGTTCAGCACCACGCCAAACCGGCCGTCGGCGCTGAAGCCCATCGGGCCGAGGCCCTGTTGCAGCTTGATCACCCGGCGGACGGCGCGGCTGTTGCTGTCGATCACCGTGACGGTGCCGTCCTTGCCATCGGCCACGTACACCGCGCCGGACAGCGGCGAGTAGGCCACCGACAACGGGCTGGAGCCGGTCTTGACCTGTTGCACCAGGCTCAGGCTGGCGATGTCGATAACGCTGAGGGTGCCGTCGTCGCGGTTGCTGACGAAGGCGAAACGGCTGTCCTTGCTGAACGTGATTTCGTGGTGGCCGCGACCGGTCGCCAGGTGTTTCAGCGGTTTGAGGCTTTGGGTGTCGATCACCGTTACGCCGGATTCTTCAGCCTTGCTCGCGTTGTTGCCGACCCACAGCAGGCGCTCGTCCGGTTGCAGGGCGACCCGCACCGGCTGGCTGCCGGCGGCCACCGAGTCGATCACCTTGAATTGCTCGCTGTCGATCACCGCCACTTCCCCCGCCGTCGGCATCGACACGAAGACCTTTTTATTGTCCTTGGGCGTGACCCAGTCCATCGGCGATTGCTTGAGTTCGATCCGCGCCAGGGTGCTGGTGATGCCGCCCACCGAGACTGACGGATCGACCACCGAAACGCTGGCATCGCGGTTCATCACCAGCAGGAAATAGCTGTTGAGGTCGAGCAGCGGCCGCGCGCCGATGTTGGATTTGAGGAACGTACCGACCCGCGACTTGCAGCTCTGGTCACGGCCCTGGGCCTGGTCGGCGGCGACGGCTTGCGGATCGATCCACGCCCCCGGCGCCACACCGGACAACGGCTGGCCGGACGCACCGTCGGTGACACGAAACTGCACGTCGGCGAACTCGCCTTCACGCAGCTGACCGTCGCTGGCCAGCGGCTTCAGATCGAAGGCGATCGACACACCGTCGCGGGTCAGCACCTGCCCGGCGCCGGTTTGCGCCAGGGCAATCTCGCTCAACGTGAGCAGCGCGCCGGCCATCGCCAGCAGGCAGACGCCGATGATGTTGATGATCCTGTTCATGTCGCTCTCCCCTACAAATCCTGTCCCCACCTGTGGGAGCGGGTTCACCGGTTCCCACAGGTCGCGCATTGGCACCTACTGAGCAGGCGGCGCCGGCTCCGGCTCATTGGTCACCCGCAGCAATCCCCACAGCCCCGAGGTGTTGCCATAGGCGGCGTAATCGCGGAACAGGTAGTCCCCCGGTATCGCGTTGCTGCCCCCGGCGCTCGGGATCATGAAGCTGAAGTGCGCCGCCGGCAGGATGCTTTCGTGAGCGCCGATGTACATCGACATCGGGTTGTAACCGAAGCGCACCGAACCCACGCCCGGCGTGCCCATTGGGTAGCCGCCGGTGTCGCTCTTCTCGGCCTGGAACGGGTTGAGCGACCAGACGTGTCCGTCGAGCTGGAACGTCGTGCCGCGACTGCCGCCGCTCGGCATCAGAATGTGCGTACGCAACGGCTGACCCGGTTTGGCATACAGCACCGGCGTCTGCGGATCGCCGCCCACCAGCGCATTGCTGTAGGCCATGTGTGCGTTGGTCATGTCGCCGTAACCCGCGCCATCGGCGCGACCGAACGGCGCATCCGGGGCGAGGCCGAAGCGATACCACAGCGGTTCGGTCTTGTAGTTGATCGCCATGCTCGAGTTGTCCTGCGGATCGGTCGGTACACCGAAGCCCTCGGCAGCGATGCCTTCGACTGGCCGGCCATTGGCCCAGCGGGTGTTCAGCGCCTTGTGCCAGACCATCGCGAAGTCGCGGTAAGTCGTCTGCCCCGGTGCGGTGACCGTGGCGTTGACCTTGCGCGCATCGTCGACCCAGGTCGCGCCGATCGGCAGGATGCTCATCGCCCCACCCAGGCCTTTTTGCGGTTGCTTGATCACGTCCGCCGGGGTGAAGTTCAGGCCACCGAACTCCACGGCCGTGGCGTTGATGTTGTCGACACTGCGCCCCAGTTGCGTGACCGGTTTGCCTTCACGCTCCAGGTGCCCGGCGTAGTACTGATAGGTACGGGTCGGGTAGGCGCCGCTGCTGCCCAACCGTGGTGGCACGGTCTGGATCGGGTTGGCGCCGACGTTGGCACCGTCGGACTTGGTGATGTCATAGGCCAGCAGTTGCGCGTGCAGACCCACGTGGCTGGACGGCCGCATCAGGTTGTTGCTGAAAGTGGTCGAGCCCAGGCCGCTGTTGCGATCGCGCTTGACGATGCCCTGCATCACCGCGGTCTGGGTCAGGTCGGGCATCACGCTCGGCAGACGGTTCTCCAGGGTGATATTGATGCAGTCCCCGGCCGCTGCGCGCAGCACCAGCGGTTCGACCGGAATGCCGGGTTTGAGCTTGCCGCTGACCGGATCGAGGTCGGATTTGCGCACGTACAGGATCGCCGTCGGATCATGCAGCGGCCCGCTCTGACCACCGATGGTGATGGTCTCGCCGTCCTCCGGATCAGTCACCGTGACCTGCGGGATACTCACCGTGCGCGAGTTCAGCACCAGGGTGCCGCCCGCCGGATTCAGCGGCCCGCCGACATGCTGACCGAGCCCGGCCGAATCGCCGATGCTCAGGCCCAGCGAATTGCCGAGGATGTCGTTGGCCAGCGCCGCCACCACTTCATAGTTGCGCTGCACCGTCGGCCGGGTGCCGATGCCGTTGGGGTTGGCGCTGATCCGTGGGCAGCTGCCTTCGAACGCCACGGTGTTGCGCATGCCCGCCGGACTCGGGTTGTTGGGGATGGCGAACAGGTCATTGCGTTTGGCCGTGTAGTTGCGCATCACGCCCCAGATCCCGCTCCAGTAGCCTTCGATCGAAGCGTCCATCGAGTACAGATAGTCACCGGTGGTCGCCGCAGAGCTGGAGAGCATCGACACCGGTGCGATGAAGCCCATCTGTTCGGAGATGCCGATCATCTGCGAGGCGCGCCAGCCAGAGTTGGAGCTGTTGCCGAAACCGGAACCGCTCTGCAGCCATTTCACGCCGTGCAGGGTGACGTTGTGCTCTTCTTCGTGGCCGCCGGCATGCACCCGCAGGCGCACGTTGTCGCCGGTGTAGGTACGCAGCATCGGGGTGAACGGGTCGCCCGGCTCGCTGCCGCCCTTGTTGATGTGCGGCGGGAACAGGGTGGTGCCGCCAGTCGGGCCGGTGGCAGCCGTCACCAGGTTCGGTGCCAGATTCATCGCCGGGATCGCCCGGTCGGTACGGCTTTGCATGGCATAGGCCAGATCGCCGCCGAGGCCGTCGGCCTGCATGCCGCGCTTGCCGTCCGGGCCGACCTTGTTCGGATCGTAGACCCGCAGGGCCAGCGGCTCGTTGCGATAGTTGACGACGAACATGCCCGGATCATCCACGGAGATCGCTTGCGGGCAAGGCCGGCTCGGGCAACCCGGCACCTGACCGCCCTGCACTTCCAGCACGCCTTCGAGCAGGGTGCTGGCGTTGTTGCGCACCGGCGGATTGATCGCGTAGCGGAAGCTGTCGGCGGTAGCCGGGAAGGCTTGCGGATTGGGCACGCCGTTGGGGCCGGCGCCCACGTACACACCGGCTTCATAGGCGTGCTGGAAGTCGCTGTATTCGAGGAAGAACTCACGGAAGCTGTCGTTCTTGCCGTCGCCGTCGAGGTCGCCGGTGTTGATCACCGCCTGCCACGAGGTCGGCCCGCCGTCCTGGCGCGCGCCGCTGTACAGAGGCTCGCCGGTTTCGGCGTGGAACCAGGTGGAACCGGCCGGTTCCGCCAGCACCGTGGCATACAGTCCGATCTGCTGGTGAGTCGATGGGCCGAGGTGGTCGTGGGTGAAGATGGTGCCCAGCCCGCGATCCACGCCCTTGGCGTTGACCACCGGGTCGACGAACCAGCGTTGCATGGCTGTGCGCGCGCCCATCCAGTCACTGCGCCCGAACTGGCCGAAGAACGGATGCGCCTTGGCTTTCGGGCACGCCTGGGTGCCGTCGCGCGGGTCGCTGCCCTCGCACTGATTGAATTCGCGGATCGCGTGAATGCGTTCCTGAACAGCGCCTGGAGAGAGCACGCCGTCCTCGTAGTTCCAGCCGTTGGAGGAACCGTCGGCGGCCGTCAGGTCCCATTTCGGCAGGTGAATGTGCTGGCCGATCACGTCGGTCGGCGTGCGCACCTGATAGTCGTCCATCTCGTAGGTGGCGGGCACCAGGTTGGTTTGCTGGTATTGCACGCAGTCGAAGGTGTTCATGCGCATTACCAGCGGCTCTGGCGGACGCTGCTTGGTGATCACCGGCCAGGCGTCTTCCCACAGCGCCAGAATCCTCGCTTGCGGGAAGTGATAGCCGACCTTGTTGTAGACCGCGTCGAACTGAATGTTGGCGGCCTTGTAGATCCGTGGCCGGTCGGCGGTGAAGGTCGAGGCGCCGACGAAGGACATGCCGTCCAGCCGATCGCCGCTGGCGAATTCACCGGTGCCGGCGCTGCTGGTCAGGCGTTTTTGCCGGTCGTCCATGCACGGTTCGTAGTACGGCGCGCCGGCCATCGGCAAGGCGCCGTTGGTGCGGAAGGCCTTGGCCACGATCTGGTTGCCGGGCAGCAAGGCAAAGCTTGGGTGATCCTTTTTCGCATGGAACGCCATCGCCGCCTGTTCCACTTCGGTGCCCTCTTCGGGCAGGTAGATCGGCTTGGCGCGGGTGACTTCCTTGGAGAAGTCCAGCGAGGTGGTCACGGTGTGCGCCTCGCCTCCGGCCGCCACCCCGTCGAGGGTGTGACGCTGCAAGCCGCCGTCCCAGCCGCCGGACTGATTCGGATCGAGGTTGGCCCACAGCGCTTTGCCGCTGGCTTTCAACGATTGCGCGGTGGCGGCGTCGAGCATGTCCAGCGGTGGGGTTGGCGGACGCTGACCTACCGAACTTTCCATGCCGCCGATCCAGAACGGATAGCCAGGGTTTTTCAGGCTGCCGTCGGCGTTGCGGTTGGCTTCGCTGCGATCGACCAGTGCCAGGGAACCGATGGCTTGCGATCCACCGTTACCACCGTGGTGCTCGCCGTCGTCATCGCCCTCGTCTTCCTCATCGTCGTCATCGTGGCCGGCGACCAGGGTTTCGCCGATTTTCGGCACCACCACCACTTTGCCCGGCATCGGCGCCATGGCTTTGCCGGGCAGCGGCACGACGGCAGGAATCGGCGTGCCGGCGATGATCTCGCCATCCGGCAAGGCGCGGGCACCGGCGGCGGGTTTGCCGCTGCGCAGGGCGTAAGGTTCGCTGTGATAACCATCGGCGCCCTGTTGCGAGACTTCCAGCCGGGTGCCTTCTTCGAACACATCGTGCACCCGCCACATCGACCACATGCCCTGGGCGAAATGCGGGTAGAAGTGGCAGTGATAGATCGCATCGCCGGCCACCCGGTTGCGGTTGCCGGAGCCGCCGTTGGCAATTTCGTAGGTATAGCCGGCGCCCGGACCGATGCCTTGGGCATCGACGTAATCGGAGTTGTCGTCATTGGGGTTGAACAGCCACTGATGGCCGTGCAGGTGGAAAATGTGCTGCTCGTGACCATTGTGGGTGTTGCGGAATTTGACGAAGTCACCGATGTAGCTGTGGTTGACGTTCGACGGCTCCGACGGATACAGGGCCATGGTGGCCTTGACGCCGACCTGATCGGCGCTCGGCGTCTGGCCGGGGGCGATGTTCTCGAGCCCGGTGTTGGCCGGCACGTCCACCAGCATCGCCACGTCACCGACGGTGTGCGAGCTGAGGAAGAATTCTTCGTAGGCGCACGACAGGCAATCGTGCATCGGCCCCACGCCTAGGCGGTTGGCGACCACTTCGGCACCCATGCCGCCGGAACCGTAGTTGATCATGAACGAGTCGCGGGTCGGCTCCAGCACATGGGCCATGACCGGGTCGGCCCAGTAGGCGGGGAATGCCTGGGTGGCGGCGGTTTCGTCCTGGAACTGCGAGGCGAAATCGCGAAACGGCTCGAGGCGGTTGGGGATCGCCGGGTTACGTTTGCCCACCGATTCCAGCGGATAGGTGCTGGGCGCAAAACTGCCATCGGCATTGCTGCCCATGACGATCGCGTCGCTTTCGCTGGAGATGATTTCGTTGCCGTCGACCATGCTGATGATCGGCGTGCCGGCCTTGCCTTCACGCAACCACGGTTCGCGCTGCGGGTAGCGGGCCTGGTAATCGACGATGGGGTGACCGGCCGGTGTGCGGCCGGTGGTCGCCAGACGCATTTCTTCTTCGGTGAGGGTGTTGCGATAGGTGCGTCCCGACTTCGGCACCACCACGACCTGGCCGAACAGGCCATTGGCGGTGTTGCCGGCCGCGCCTTCCCCGCCGAATGTCGCGCCACGGCTGCTGACGGCAAACGCCCCTTCGCGCTCGGCGTACAACACGTAGGAACGGCTCGCGCCCGGCGGCACCAGGGTGTTGGCGTTACGCCCGGTGTAGGAGGAAATGTCGTCGATGCTGTTCACCGCTTGCAGGCCGTTGACCTGGAAACCGACATGGCGGTCGGCGACCTGCTCGTCGACCTTGAAGGCATCGGCGCCACCGGGGTTCACGGTGCCCTCCTCGCCTTCAGGCCCTTCGAAGTGCTTGTTCGGGTTGGCCTGATAATCGAGCAGGTTCTGCAGGTTGATCGTCAGGCAATCACCGGCGGCGACCCGCAGCACCAACGGCCGTGGACGCTTGTCCGCACGCAGCGACACCTTGCCCGGCACCGCGCTGCCGCCATAGGCCAGCGAGACGTCATGCTCATCGACCACATCGCGGCGCAGGGCGTACATCATGCCGTTGGCATTTTGCGCACCGAGGCGGTTGAACATCAGCGGTTGATCGAAGGCGACCACATTGGCCACCAGATTGCGCTCGCAGCGCACGGCGGCGCTGGCCAGTTCGACGCTGAGCATCGAGACCAGCAACAGCAGCCAGTTCAACAGGGGCGGAGCGTGGTGAATGCCAACCATGATCGGAAACCTCGTAGTGGGTGCTCACAGGGAACGATTCTCGTTAAAGCCCTGAGAGCAATCCGCATGCCACAAAAAATTGCCTTCCATCTCAATCAGTTACACAGGTCACTTGAGAATGCGGGGGATATTCCCCACCCGTTTCCCCACTTTTCCGGGCCCCTTGGGTTTGCCCCGAAAGTGGGGAAAGCCGGGGCTGGACCTACAAAGGTTCGTCAACCGCCAGCCCCTGCAAGCGCCGGTACTGACGCAAAACGCTCGGGACGTAACGCTGGGTTTCGGCGAACGGCGGGATCACCCGGCCCCGGCTGAGCACCGCGTCAGGCCCGGCGTTGTAAGCGGCCACGGCCAAGGCGATGTCGTTGTCGAACAGGGTCATCAGGCGCTTGAGGTACTTGGCCCCGCCCTGGATGTTTGCCTTGGGGTCGTAGACGTCTTTCACCCCCAGCTCGCGGGCGGTGTCGGGCATCAATTGCATCAGTCCGCCGGCGCCCTTGGGCGAGGTGGCGCCGGGGTTGTAGTTGGATTCGGACTTGATCACCGCGTGCAGCAAGGCTTCGGGCAGGTGATTGGCGCTGGCCGCCGCTGACACCAGCTCGGCGTAGGGCTGGTTGGCGATCAATTGCGGTTGCCGGTCAAGGCTGACCAGTGGCGCATCGGACTCGCGAATCACCCGCTCGTAAGTGCGTCCGGGACGGTGGACGTTCGACAGCACGTAGCTGCCCTTGGCGTCCATGGAAACGAAGACATCGGCTTGCGCGGCACCGACCGACAGCACGCAGCCGAGCAGTCCTGCAGTGAATGAATGGATCATTGGGCCTCCCCTGACAGGCCCCGAAAAATTGGGGGAAATGCCCCACTGACCCGTCGTTGATCAGCCGTACGCAAGCACTGTGCCGACTCTTGAAAAGCCCGTAATACAAGGGTTTCAGCCCGACCGCCGAATTTATCGGGGGCTGAGCATGGCAATTGCATAAGCCCTTTCGGCGACACGGCTGCCACTCACGGGAGGTCATCATGAAGCTGCATTTTCGTCCGCGTGCCCAACGCGGTTTCACCCTGCTCGAATTGCTCGTGGTGCTGGTGGTGCTTGGCCTGTTGGCCGGGATCGTCGCGCCCAAATATTTCGCCCAGTTGGGGCGTTCCGAAGTGAAGGTCGCCAAGGCGCAGATCGAAGGCCTGAGCAAGGCGCTGGATCTGTACCGGCTGGAGGTCGGCCATTACCCGTCCACCGAACAGGGCTTGCAGGCGCTGGTGACCGCACCGAGCGACGAAGCCAAATGGACCGGCCCGTATTTGCAGAAAAAACTGCCGCAGGATCCGTGGGGCCGTAACTACACCTACCGCTATCCCGGCGAAAACAGCGAGTACGACCTGCTCTCGATGGGCAAGGACGGCCAGCCCGGCGGCGAAGGCGAAAATGCCGAAGTCACCAACTGGCAATAAGCGGAGCACACGGCATGCGATTTCAACTCAAAGCAGTGGGCAAGGCCGGGGTGGTGTCGCTGAGCGTCGAGGCGCCCGGCCAGAGCGAAGCACGGCGCATCGCCGAGGATCAGGGCTTGCGCGTGGTCAGCCTGCACGCCGAGCGCCACTGGCGTTCGTTGCGCCTGAGCAAGCGTGAGACCTTCAATCTGGTGCTGTTCAGCCAGGAGCTGACCACCTTGCTCAACGCCGGCCTGCCGCTGATCGATGCGCTGGAAAGCCTGGCCGAAAAAGAAACCGCCCCCGCCGCCCGCAAAACCTTGAGTGAGCTGGTGCGGCTGCTGTACGAAGGCAAATCGTTCTCCCAGGCACTGGGCCAGTTGTCGGCGGTGTTCCCGCCCTTGTACGTGGCGCTGGTGCAGTCCAGCGAGAAGACCGGCGCGGTCGGCGATGCGCTGGGCCGTTACGTGAGCTATCGCCAGCGCATGGACGAGGTGCGGCAGAAGATCGTCAGCGCTTCGATCTATCCGCTGCTGTTGCTGGTGGTCGGCGGTGGTGTGGTGCTGTTCTTGATGGGTTACGTGGTGCCGCGCTTCAGCCTGGTGTTCGAAGGGCTGGGCTCGAACCTGCCGTGGCTGTCGCAGATCCTGATGAGCAGCGGCATGTTTCTACACGCCCATCAGGGCGAGTTTTTCGGCCTGTTGGCGACAATCGTCATCGCCCTCGCCGTGCTGCAGAAACAACCGGCGTTTCGCCGTGGGCTGGATCGGCTGGTGGAGAAACTGCCCGCCGTACACCAGCGGATTTTCATGTATGAGCTGGCGCGGTTTTACCGGTCACTGGGGATTCTGCTGCAAGGCGGGATTCCGCTGGTGACGGCCATGGGCATGGTGCGCGGCCTGCTCACCGTGGCCTCGCGAGCACGGCTGGACCAGGCCTGCGAGCGGGTGCGCGAGGGGCAGTCGCTGTCCACTGCGCTGGAGCTCAATCATCTGGTGACACCCGTGTCCCTGCGCCTGCTGCGCGCTGGCGAACAGTCCGGCAACCTCGGGCAAATGATGGAACGCAGCGCCGATTTCTACGACGAGGAAATCAGCCGCTGGATCGAGTGGTTCGTGCGGTTGTTCGAACCGCTGCTCATGACCTTCATCGGCCTGTTGATCGGGGTGATCGTGATCCTGATGTACATCCCGATCTTCGAACTGGCTTCGAGTATCCACTGACCTCGGGAACGGGTCGGATCACACGCAACAAGCCACATCCACGTTCCCAATCAAGACAACAAAGACGGAGAACGATATGCACATTCAAAAGCTCGTGCTCGCAATGGCCATCGGCGCAGTCCTGTCGGCGTCTACCGTACTGATTCCGGACAGCCTGTCCGGGGTGTCGAGTGTTCAGGCCAAGGATGGGGGAAGTGGTGGTGGAGGAAGCGGCGGTGGCGGCGGCGGTGGAAACGGTGGGGGTGGCGGCGGTAA
>NZ_BQID01000019.1 GCF_021602345.1 Pseudomonas pharyngis | reverse complement strand
AGGGATTTATCCGGGGGTGGGAGCGCAGCGACCGTGCGGCGCAGCCGCATGCATCGAGAGGAGGTGCAGCGAAGCAAACCGTAGGCGATGCCCCCGGATGAATCCCGGAACGAAGGAACGCCGAGCCACAGCGAGGCGCCGAACGCAGGGGCCAAGACCTTTGGTTACTTTGGGGCGTTTGCCAAAGTGACCCGCTGTAAGAGCGGAACCGCCAGCCGCAACACCCGAAGCAACGGATATTCACTCAAAACACCCAGAGCATGGTCGGCCCAAAGGCCGCCAAGCCCAACCCCAAAACCCTGTCAAAACCCTGAACACACAAGCAGAAACACCCACCCCCATTGAAACCACCCAAACCCTGCCCCATCTAACAGCCATACCCAATTGCGCAGGTGCCCCATGAGCGACCAGCAAGAATTCCCCGAGAACCCCGACGACATCACCGAAACCGACGCCGAACACATCGAACACCACGTCCCCGGCAAAGGCCTGGCCCTGCCCGGCCAGAACCTGCCGGACAAGGTCTACATCATCCCGATCCACAACCGCCCGTTCTTCCCGGCGCAGGTTCTGCCGGTCATCGTCAACGAAGAACCCTGGGCCGAAACCCTCGAACTGGTCAGCAAATCCGAACACCACTCCCTTGCCCTGTTCTTCATGGACACGCCCCAGGAAGACCCGCGCCACTTCGACACCAAGGCGTTGCCGCAATACGGCACCCTGGTCAAGGTGCACCACGCCAGCCGCGAAAACGGCAAACTGCAATTTGTCGCCCAGGGCCTGAGCCGCGTACGCATCAAGACCTGGCTCAAGCACCATCGCCCGCCGTATCTGGTGGAAGTCGAATACCCGCACCAGCCCACCGAGCCGACCGACGAGGTCAAGGCCTATGGCATGGCGCTGATCAACGCGATCAAGGAACTGCTGCCGCTCAACCCGCTGTACAGCGAAGAGCTGAAGAACTACCTCAACCGCTTCAGCCCCAACGATCCGTCGCCGCTGACCGACTTCGCCGCCGCCCTCACTTCGGCGACAGGTAATGAGCTGCAGGAAGTGCTGGACTGCGTGCCGATGCTCAAGCGCATGGAAAAAGTCCTGCCGATGCTGCGCAAGGAAGTCGAAGTCGCGCGCCTGCAAAAAGAAATCTCCGCCGAAGTGAACCGCAAGATCGGCGAGCATCAGCGCGAGTTCTTCCTTAAAGAACAGCTCAAGGTCATCCAGCAGGAACTCGGCCTGACCAAGGACGACCGCAGCGCCGACCTCGAACAGTTCGAGCAGCGCCTGGAAGGCAAGGTCCTGCCGACGCAGGTGCAGAAACGCCTCGAAGAAGAGATGAACAAACTGTCGATCCTCGAAACCGGATCGCCGGAATACGCGGTCACCCGCAACTACCTCGACTGGGCGACCTCGGTGCCATGGGGCGTGTACGGCGAGGACAAGCTCGACCTCAAGCACGCGCGCAAGGTGCTGGACAAGCACCACGCAGGGCTCGAGGACATCAAGGACCGGATCCTCGAATTCCTCGCGGTCGGTGCCTACAAAGGCGAGATCAGCGGCTCCATCGTGCTGCTGGTCGGCCCGCCGGGCGTGGGCAAAACCAGCGTCGGCAAATCCATCGCCGAATCCCTCGGCCGGCCGTTCTACCGCTTCAGCCTCGGCGGCATGCGCGACGAAGCCGAAATCAAGGGCCACCGCCGCACCTACATCGGCGCGCAGCCGGGCAAACTCGTGCAGGCGCTGAAAGACGTCGAAGTGATGAACCCGGTGATCATGCTCGACGAGATCGACAAGATGGGCCAGAGCTATCAGGGCGACCCGGCCTCGGCGCTGCTGGAAACGCTTGATCCGGAACAGAACGTCGAATTCCTCGACCACTATCTGGACCTGCGGATGGACCTGTCGAAAGTCTTGTTCGTGTGCACCGCCAACACCTTGGATTCGATCCCCGGCCCGCTGCTGGACCGGATGGAAGTGATTCGCCTGTCGGGCTATATCACCGAAGAAAAAGTCGCCATCGCCAAGCGTCACCTGTGGCCGAAACTGCTGGAAAAGGCCGGCGTGTCCAAGGGCAGCCTGAGCATCAGCGACACCGCCCTCAAGGCTTTGATCGACGGTTACGCCCGTGAGGCCGGCGTGCGCCAGCTGGAAAAACAGATGGGCAAACTGGTGCGCAAAGCGGTGATGAAGCTGATCGAGGATCCGAAAGCGGTGATCAAGATCGGCCCGAAAGACCTCGAAGCCTCGCTTGGACATCCGGTGTTCCGTAACGAGCAGGTGCTGTCCGGCACTGGTGTGATTACAGGGCTCGCCTGGACCAGCATGGGCGGCGCGACCTTGCCGATCGAGGCCACGCGGATTCACACCTTGAATCGTGGTTTCAAACTCACCGGGCAACTGGGCGATGTGATGAAGGAGTCGGCGGAGATCGCCTACAGCTACGTCAGTTCGCACCTCAAATCCTTCGGTGGCGATCCGAAATTCTTCGACGAAGCCTTCGTTCACCTGCACGTGCCGGAAGGCGCGACACCGAAAGACGGCCCGAGCGCCGGCGTGACCATGGCCAGTGCCCTGCTCTCCCTCGCCCGTAATCAGGCGCCGAAAAAAGGTGTGGCGATGACCGGCGAGCTGACGCTGACCGGGCATGTACTGCCGATTGGCGGGGTGCGCGAGAAGGTGATTGCGGCGCGGCGGCAGAAGATCTTCGAGTTGATTCTGCCGGAGCCGAATCGCGGAAACTTTGAAGAGTTGCCGGACTACCTGAAGGAAGGCATTACCGTGCATTTCGCCAAGAAGTTTGCGGATGTGGCGAAGGTGCTTTTTTGATTTCGTCTTGAGGTATTGAGGGGGGCTGGCATCGTAGCCCCTCACCCCAGCCCTCTCCCGGAGGGAGAGGGAGCCGAGTGGGGGATATTTAAGAGATACGCCGACCTGAAAGCTCTTCACTGAATCCGTAATCAACTCGATCTTTCAGGTCGATGTATCCCAAAAGACACCTCGGTCGGTCCCCTCTCCCTCTGGGAGAGGGTTAGGGTGAGGGCCGGCGATGCTGAAGAATGACGCCAAGCTTGGCGTTGTCACACTTTGTCTCATCTTCAGTTATGCTCGCCGTTCGTCGCCAACGCCGGAGCCGCTGAATTCATGTCCCCCCTTCGCCTGTTTGTCCCCCTGTCCCTCGCCCTGCTGGCCGCCTGTGCCACGCAACCGAAAACCAACGTGACCGTGGAAAAACAGAGCCAATGCCCGGTGCGGCTGACCAACGGGCAAAACCTCATCGTCACGCTCCCGAGCAACCCCACCACCGGCTACCGCTGGGCCATCCAGGATTCTGCCGGCGGCGTATTGCGCGCCCTCAGCCCCGAGGTCTACAGCAATCCGGAAGATGCCGGCGTGGTCGGCGCGGCCGGTCTCTCGACCTGGCGCTTCCAGGCCTTCGCAACCGGCACCGGGCGCCTGCGCCTGACTTCGCAGCAACCCTGGGCGCCGGAAGTGTTGCCGGTGGAGACCTTTGACTGCGCCATTTCGGTGAACTGATCGTGGGCTGGCTGATCCTCGCGCTGATGGGCGCGGTGACTTTCCTCTACGGCCTGAGCACCCACGCGGCGCTGCTCTGCCTGTTGGTCAAGCCGTTGCCGGTACTGGCGCTGCTCGGCTGGCTGCATGACGCACCGCCAAGTGATTACCGCCGCTGGATCAGCCTCGGTCTGATTTTCTCGCTGCTCGGCGATGTGTTGCTGGCGTGGCCGGGGGATCTGTTTGTGTTTGGCCTCGGTGCGTTTCTGGTTGCGCATCTGGCGTACCTCAAGGCTTACCTCAGCGATTGCAGGCGCGTGGCCCTGCTGCCGCTGATCCTGGCGCTCAGTGTGGGCGCCGTGTTGTTGGGCATCCTGATTTCCAGCGGATTGGGGCCGCTGACCGTGCCGGTGATCGTTTACGGAACGGCCATCAGCGCCATGCTCTGGCGCGCCCTGGCCCGGCTCGGCAGCGGCGTACCTCAGCGTTCGGCGTTGCTGGCGGCGGGCGGCGCGGTGGCGTTCGTGTTCTCCGATAGCGTGATCGGCATCAACCGGTTCGTGTCACCGTTCAATGCGGCGCCTTACATCATCATCCTCAGTTACTGGCTGGGGCAGTGGGGGATTGCGGCATCGGCGTTCTCCCAAACCAAACGTCCCGACCTCTGAAACCGATCGTTACTACGCGCTGCGTCTTTGCGTAAGTGACGCAGAGCGTCACGGGATGCATTCCCACGCGGAGCGTGGGAACGATCACCCGCAGCAAAGCGGTTTATCAGACAACCCGCGCATCTGCGCGTCAGTTTGGCTAAAATGCCGGCCTTTTCATCGACACCGCCGGAACCGCCGTGAGCAAAGAACCCGATCGCATTTTCGCCCAGCCGATGGCCCAGGTGCCTGACTTCGCCTTCAATGAGGACGTGGTGCGGGTGTTCCCGGACATGATCAAGCGCTCGGTGCCGGGTTATCCGACCATCGTCGAAAACCTCGGCGTGCTGGCGGCACAATTCGCCCAACCGAACAGCGTGCTCTACGACCTCGGCTCATCGCTCGGTGCGGTGACCCAAGCCCTGCGTCGCCATGTGCGCACTGACGGTTGCCGGGTGATCGCGGTGGATAACTCGGCGGCGATGGTCGAACGCTGCCGCGAGTACCTCAACGGTCAGGATTCGATGTTCCAGGAGTTGCTGCCGGTCGAGGTGATCGAAGGCGACATCCTCGCCCTCGACTTCAAACCGGCCTCGGTGGTGGCGCTGAACTTCACCCTGCAATTCATCGCTCCGGATCAGCGTACGGCATTGCTGGCGCGCATCCGCCAATCGTTGCTGCCGGGCGGCGCGCTGATTCTGTCGGAGAAGCTGCGCTTCAACGATGCCGAGGAACACGCGCTGCTGACCGATCTGCACGTCGCGTTCAAACGCGCCAACGGCTACAGCGAACTGGAAATCGCCCAGAAGCGCAGCGCCATCGAAAACGTCATGAAGCCCGACAGCCTCGAAGAACACCGCGAACGCCTGCTGGCCGCCGGGTTCTCGAAAGTCGTGCCGTGGTTCCAGTGTCTTAACTTTGCCTCGTTGATTGCCTTGCCATGATTGATCTGTCCCCCCTCGCCCGCCGTCTGGCCGGCACGCCGCTGGCCGAATGGGCCAGCACCCTGCAAGTGCAGCTCGACAAGAAAATGGAGAAGGGCCACGGCGATCTGGAGCGCTGGCAAAGTGCGCTGGATGCCCTGCCAAAGATCCAGCCGACCGAAGTCGACTTGCTCGACGGCCTGAAACTCGACACCGATTGCGACGATGAAACCCGCGCGCAAATGCGTACGGCGCTGATGGGCCTGTCGCCGTGGCGCAAGGGGCCGTTCGATCTGTTCGGCGTGCACGTCGACACCGAATGGCGCTCGGACTGGAAGTGGTCGCGGGTCTCCCCGCATCTGGATCTGAAGGGCAAACGCATCCTCGATGTCGGTTGCGGCAACGGCTACTACATGTGGCGCATGCTCGGTGCCGGCGCCGACAGCGTGATCGGCGTCGATCCGAACTGGCTGTTCTTCTGCCAGTTCCAGGCGGTGCAGCGTTATCTGTCAGAGCCGAATGCCTGGCACTTGCCCTTCCCGTTCGAAGACCTGCCGCCAAACCTCGAAGGCTTCGACACGGTGTTTTCCATGGGTGTTTTCTATCACCGCCGCTCGCCTATCGAGCATTTGCTGGCGCTGAAGGATTGCCTGGTGAAGGGTGGCGAACTGGTGCTGGAAACGCTGGTGGTCGAGGGCGACAAGCATCAGGTGCTGGTGCCGGAAGACCGTTATGCGCAGATGCGTAACGTGTGGTTCCTGCCGTCGGTGCCGGCGCTGGAATTGTGGTTGCGTCGTGCCGGTTTCACCGATGTGAAATGCGTGGATGTCAGCACCACCACCGTTGAAGAACAGCGCGGGACCGAGTGGATGAAGTATCAGTCGCTGAGCGATTTCCTTGATCCTGAGGATCACAGCAAGACGATCGAAGGACTGCCGGCGCCGATGCGGGCGGTGATTGTCGCGAAGAAGTAACCCCGACCTCCGGAAATAGGAGATCCCCTGTGGGAGCGGGCTTGCTCGCGAAGGCGATGTGTCAGGTACATCAATGTCGCCTGGCACTCCCTCTTCGCGAGCAAGCCCGCTCCCACATTGGTTTTGTGTTCAGTCTGTGGATTTCGCGCGCCGTGCCCGGAAGAACTCGGTCAATACCGCCCCACACTCCTGCGCCAGCACCCCGCCTTCATACAGCACTCGATGGTTGAGAAAGCCCTGAGTGAAGAACTGCCCCTGGCTCTGCACAATCCCGGCCTTGGGCTCCAGCGCGCCGTACACCACACGGGCAATCCGCGAATGCACGATCAGCCCGGCGCACATGCTGCACGGTTCCAGCGTCACGTAGAGCGTGCTGCCCGGCAGACGATAGTTATCCACCGCTTGCGCGGCGGCGCGGATCGCGACCATTTCTGCGTGTGCGCTGGGATCGCTGGTGCTGATCGGGCAGTTGAAACCACGACCAATGATCTCGCCGTCCTGCACCAGCACCGCACCCACCGGCACTTCGCCGAGGGCCGCGCCTTGGGCCGCCAACTCCAGCGCCTCGCGCATGAAGTCGCGGTCACGGCTGCGGTCGATGATCGCCGCGGGGCGAATCTGGCGCATCACTTCACCTCGATGGCGGCCATCAGGCCGGTTTCCATGTGGTCGATCACGTGGCAGTGGAACATCCACACCCCCGGGTTATCCGCCACCAGCGCCACTTGCGCGCGCTCGTTCTTGCCCAGCAGGTAGGTGTCGGTGAAGTACGGCACGATCTTGTGCCGGTTCGACGCAATCACCTTGAAGCTCATGCCGTGCAGGTGGATCGGGTGCTGGTACTGGGTCATGTTCTTCAGTTCGAAAATATAGCTCTGGCCCAGTTTCAGGCTGGCGATCGGCCGGTCGGCGCAGGTCTTGTCGGTGATGTCCCAGGCCTTGCCGTTGATCTGCCACAGGCTCGGCGGTTTGCCGTTGTCGACATTCACCGACACCGACCCGACCCATTCGAAATTGAAGTTGAGTTTCTCGGCATTGGCCAGGTCCGGCTCGGCCACCGGGTTGGCCGGCAGCGCTTTCGGCCAGTCGGTCGGCGCATCATTGTTGGCCACCGAACGCAGGGTGCCCAGACGCACCGGGCCATTGCGCAGCGACAGTTCCTCACCGGCCGGCGGTGCCTTGATCGCCAGGCAGATGCGCATGCCGGGACCGAGCCAGTACTCCTTGCCCAACGGGCGCGGCTCGACCGGGTTGCCGTCCAGCGCATAGATCTGCGCTTCGACGCCGGGAATGTTGATGCGATAGGTCAGGGTGTTGTCGAGGTTGAGCAAGCGTACGCGGGTGATCTGCCCCGCCGGCAGCTCGATCACCGGCGAAGGTACGCCGTTGATGGTCGACAGCCGCCCCGCCGTACCGCCACGGGCCGCTTCGCGCGGGATGCTGAACTCGACGAAGTTGCCCTCGTCGTCGATGTGCCAGTTCTTCAGGCTGAGGGTCTTTTCGTACTTGAATCCGGTCGGCTCGCGCTCCTCGACGATCAGCGGCCCGACCAGCCCGCGACCGAGTTCTTCGCTGCTGCTGACGTGCGGGTGATACCAATAGCTGCCGGCGTCCGGCACACGGAATTTGTAATCGAAGTATTCGCCCGGCAGCACCGGCAGTTGCGATACGTAAGGCACACCGTCCATTTCCAGCGGCAGGCGGATGCCGTGCCAGTGAATGGTCGTCGCCACCGGCAGATGGTTGATAAATCGCACCCGCAGCCACTCACCCTGACGCACGCGCAATTCGGTGCCCGGTGCCGACGGGCCGAAGGCCCAGGCTTCAGTCTTGTGCCCTGGCACCAACTCGACATCCAGTGGCGCGGCGATCAGTTCGTAGTCGTGACCGGCGTTGGCATCCGCAACCTTGCCCAACCAGTAACGCGTCGCGCCGCCGGCCCCCGCGCCAACCACTGCCAGACCGGCCAGGCCACCGAGGATTTGTCGACGGGAAAAGGACATGGACACAACTACCTCACAGATCAGCCGCAGGCCAGGGCGCCCGCAAAAGGCGAATACGATACACCTGCGCTTGCGAAACAGTAAGGGTGACGCGGCGGATGGCCGCAGATCCGTCCACCGGCGGGTGGTAGATATGTACCGCACCGCCCTGGAACGAATGGCTCATTCTCCAGCCCTCTTCTCAAGGATCAGAGCCAATGAACACAGCAGAACCCCGCTCACTGCCCAACGCTGCCGACAAAGCCGCGCTCAAGATCATCGCCACCCAGGTCGTCACGGCTTGCCCGAGCCTCAACGACACAGCCCATCGGGTAGCCAAAGAGCTGCTGGTCAGACACAGCCTTACCGACCTTGACCCCGATCACGTCTATTACCACCGATTCAGAACCGCGCAGAGCCTGGCCGTCTCCTTCACCGGCTGGCAGCACTATGGTGAAAAACCCTATGAAAGCCTGACCCTGACGCAACTGGTGATTCAGCGATTCCGGGTCACCGATCAGGACAATGCCGACTTGCTGGATCTGTACGGGGGCTTTTACAGCGCAGGGCCTGACGCCGAAAACTTCGATGCAACCAACGAGGTTCGCCTGCACGGCAACGAGGTGCTCAGGGCGTTCTGGGACATCAACTTCAGCGAGCGTTACCGCAACGAACTGCAAACCTTCTGGAACAACCACTCCGGCGAGTTCCGCACCCTGGCAAAATGCAGCTTCCTCGGCAAAGCCGTCGAAGCGCGGGAGCTCGGTCACCTGAGTGACGATGACTTTCTGACAGTGGTCAATGCGGTCATCGGCCCGCTGACCTGGCCCGTCGACCTGCACACCCTGCAAACAGAAACCGGGGGCGTCCATGGCGCGCAGGTCTACACCCTGGATATCGCCGGCCATGTCGCCACGGACATCCTGCGCATCATCGATTCAAAGGGGCGGCATATCGTTTACGTCCCCGGAGACACTCAGGCATTCCATGTACTGAATACACCTTACGAGCTGCACTGGTGGGCTCTGCAACAACTGAACGAAAACGCGCCGCGCGAGCTGTTCCTCAAACACTTCCCGCTGGCCGACCGGCACTCGATGACCGAGAACATCAGCGATCTGATGAATCGCCTGGTCGCCACCTGGGGGCACGGCGATCATCACCTTATCAATCAGAATGAACAGGCAGTCAGCGAGGACGCGTTCAGCTGGCTTCGTGATTCCACCCGCAACGCCATGTTCGCTGAAGCCGACCTTTCCCTGACCTCAAATGGCGATCTGCGCAAGAAGCTGTGGATCGGCTACTTGAGCGCCGGTCTCAAAGTACTGGGTCCGATGGCCGTCGTCGGCTGGCCCGTGGCATTGCCGGTGATCGGCGCCAGCCTCGCCAGCATGGGGCTGAACATTGATCAGGCGGTCAACGGCAAGACTGCCGCGGAGCGCAAGGATGGAGTGATCGGAGCAATCGTCAGTGGTATCGATGCGTTGTTCAACCTGCCGTTTCTTGCCGAGTTCGATGGTGCGTCGCCAGCCGTCGAGGCCAGAGAAATGGCCGAGGCCGATACGGCAACCGAACTGGAGCCGGAACATCCGAATGAAGTGTTTCCGGCCCTGGAGGAGTTGTCTTCGACAAGGCCTGAAACCGTGCAGGTGCCTGAGATTCCCCCACACTATCGATCGAACGAACTGCTGGAAGGTCTGACGCCGGTGTCCGAGACTGGCAAGTTTCAGGGTATCTACAGGCTGAATACCGACCCTCCCTACGCCATCGTCATGAACGACACGGCTTATTACGTCCGCTACTTCACCGACTCACAGGGCGGCGGATTCTGGGCGATCGTCGATCCGGTGAGACCCAATCAGCTTATCCATGCAATGCCGGTGCGCTTGAATGACGAAGGGGTTTGGGAGCGCATGACTCAGTTGGGCCTCAAGGGCGGCGGTCAATGCCTCGGCAAACAATGCACCGTAGACGTGGTACTGGAACTCGACGAGCTCGAGCCGACACCCGAGGAATCCGCGCAGCCCGTAGAACCCGTCGCTTCATCTGCCCCACCCCCTGCCGAACCCCAGCCTTCGACCTCCAATGCGATCCATCAGGTCCAGACGCCCTATGACGTTGCCGGGGCACGACGGCTCGAGCTGAAACGCTGGGCGCTGCAACTGCGCGAAACCCATGTCCGTCTGCAGATTGGTCCCGATGGCGGGTTTATCGCTCCAGACCGTTATGCGCTGTATTGCGCCGACAAGGTGAGCGCACTCCTGACTTCCGCCAGACGCTTCTTCGGCAACCTTCCATGGGCGAACCTGCCTCCACGCCCGCCGATTCCGGCGGTCACGCCCTCGACGACCTTCGCCGACTTCATTGCACAGGCACTCGAAGAAGCGCCCGGCCTGGTCATTGGCGAGACCCCGGACCGTATCACCAGCATGCGATTGATCATCCAGAACATGCCCGTGCTGGCGCGCAATGGAGTCAAGACACTCTACGTACGTCGATTGCTCAATGACTTTGCCCAGGTCGAACTGAATGACTACTTCAGGTCCGGCGTCATGTCCGAAGACCTGCAACTGTACCTGAGCCGGCTCGGCACCGATCCCGCAGCGCAGTTTGACGAACTGGCGCTGGTCAGGACGGCCCGACAAAACGGTATTCGGGTCCAGGCCACCGATTGTGCGGCGACCTACAAAAAACCCGTTGCGCTCACGCTGCCTGAACAGCAGATGGCGACCACCCACCTGACAGCCGACATCATGTTCATCGACGAGACCATGAATGACGTTGGCAAGTGGGTGGTGCTGACGGGAGTCGAAAATACCAATACGTTCAGAGGGGTGGCCGGTATCAGCGAACTGAAAGGTGGAATCGGCGTTCGGATCGAGGAAGTCGATCCGGGACAGGGCGAGCGCATTGAGCCAGACCCAGGCGTTGCGATAGAACGCGGCCCCCATCCACAGACACAGACATTGCGCGGAACCGTCGATACCCATTTCGCCGATCTGCTATTGCGCGCAGAAGCGCCTTTGGTAAGCCGCAGCGAGTTGCAGATCCATCAATTGCTTTATCGCGCAGGCATGTATGTTTTCGATCGTTTCGAAGGGGTCTACCGATTGTTTCACCGCAGCCAGACGGGCGAGGTTGTACAAACCCCCGTTCAGACTTTCGCGGATGGGCGCTACTACATTGATCGACCATCCTGGGGGACGGTCAACCGCGTTCCCTACGATAATCTTGAACAGTTATCCAGCGCACTGAAGCAGATGGGAATGCAACTCCAAAGCCGTCTTCCAGCTTGATCGGAAACCGGGCGGGTCAATTTCGACCCGCTCGGGTTACGGATCGCTCGTTCGCTGCGGAGTTTTCCTATCCGGTTTTCCCCAAATACGACAATCAATCGTCACCCTAGCTGACAGACATGTCGTGCCTGCACTTGAAATGATCGCGGTGTTTTTTTCAACCACCACGCTCAAGGAAAGACTGTGGACACAACAAAAGACATCGCCCTGCCCAACGCCGACGACCGCAAGGCGCTCAAGGCATTGGTGCCGACACTGGTCGCGGCCTGCCCCGACATGTACGAAATGGCCTGCGCCATCGCCAAGGACATCCTCGCCAGACATGACCTCGCCCACCTGGAACCCGAACAGGTTTATTGGCATCGGTTTCACGCAGCACAAAGCAGCTCTCGAACGTTCACAGGCTGGGAGCACCTGTTCGAAACTCCGCGTGAATCGATGACCCTGCCACAGCTGGTGATCCAGCGATTCAGCGTTCACGACCAGGACAACGCCGACCTGCTCGACGCCGATGCCGGTTTCTACACCGCAGGACCGGAGGCGGGCACCTACAACGAGAGCAACGAGGTACGCCTGCACAGCAGTGATGTATTGAAAGCGTTCTGGGGAATCAACTTTGCCGATCGTTACCGGAAAAAAGTCGATGCGTTCTGGAGCAAACACGCAAAGACCTTCAGGTCCCTGGCCAAATGCACCTTTCTGGCAAAGGCCATGGAGGATCGTGAAAGTGGTCGGCTGTCGGATGACAACTTCAGAACGGCCGTCAAAGCGGTCGCCGGCAATGTGAGCTGGCCGGTCACCCGCCAGATGCTCGAAGACGAAGCCCTGCCGGCTGACGGCTTGCGGATCGGCCTGCTGAAAATCGGCGGTTTCGTCGCGACCGACATCCTGTGCATCACCGATGGCCATGGCGGCGTGATCCTTTACGTACCGGGGGAAATCTGGGGGGTGCATGCCTTGCAAAACGCTCGCGACCTGCATTGGTGGGTGCTGTCGCAAATCAGAAAACCTTCCGATCGAAAACGCTTCATGGCGCATTTCCAGGTCGCCGATCACGACATCATCGAGGACACGTCATGGCGTGCGGTCGCGAAACGGCGATGGCTCTGGGCACTAGGCCCGCTCGCCGGAGTCGTCTCGGAACTGTGGCGCGCCCCGCATATCGAGAATGTCGGACTCAATCATGCGCTGGATCTCTTGGTCAGTACCTGGGACAGCGACGATCACTCCCTCGTCGCCCGTACAGGCAATGCACTGACCACCGATGTGTTCACTTTTCTGGGAACCGCCACCCACGCCCGCATGATCAGCGATGGGGAATTCATGATGCATTCCAATGGCGATCTGCGTAAAAAACTGTGGGTCGGCTATCTGAATGCTTTCAATCGCATGTTCGGTCCCATGGCAGCCGTTGGCTGGCCGGTGGCGTTGGCGGTGGTCGGTGCAGGCATCGCCAACGTTGGCCTGCAGATCGACCAGGCAGTCAATGGCAAGACGCCAGAGGCGCGCAAGACTGGCGTGACCGGGGCGATATTCACGGCCATCGATACCGTGTTCAACGCCCTTTTCATCAAGGGCGGCGAGCTTCTGCCCGAAATTGCCGAAACCGAAACATTTATCGAACCGGAAGAGGAACTCGCTCAAACGGCGCTGTCCATCGCACCGCAAGAAAAACTCGCCGAAGCGGCACTGGCCCGTTCGCCGCTGCCAACGCTGGCCGAGATCGCGCCGAAACAGGTATTGCCTGCGGCACCGGAGGATTTTCTCGCATCGTTCAAGACCGAAATCGGCGAAAGCACCCGGATGGAGACCGGCAATCCGAAACTGCAGGGAATCATTCAAACCGCTTCCGGCAAGCATTACATCTATATGCGCCGTGCCGGATCCGACGGCTTCTACCAGGTGCGCTACGTCGAGCAGATACGCGGCTGGGTTATCGTCGATCCGAGCAATCCCTATTCGTTTTATCGCAACGTGCCGGTGCGCCTGAACGAAGCACTCAAGTGGCAACCTGTCGCACGCCCAGGCCTCAGGGGAGGCGGAAAAATATTCGGCGACTGGCCCTGGGGACACACTGCCGATCCGCTGCCCGAAGTGGCGATGCAACCCATGCCGTATGACGTTCCTCAACCCTACAGAGCGACGCTGCGCTCGGTAGCGCAAGGCCAGACCGATGACTTTGCGCTGGACAGCCTGCAGGGAAGCGACAGTGTTTATCAGGACTTCAAGATGCTGCGTCGCAGCCTGTATGACGCCTCCATCGACTCGTTCAGCGCCCCGAATCTGCCTCCGCGTCCAGCCATACCACCATTCAAGCCTGCGACTCCCTTCGCGGAGATGACCAAGCGTCTGCTCAAGGAAGTCCCGGGGCTGGTGCTCGGTCAAGACAACGCCGCTTCAGGCGCCCGTGGTGTATTGATCGACAACTTCAAGGCACTGAACAAACAGAAGGTCAGAACCCTGTATCTGGATCATCTGCTGACCGATTTCCATCAGGCGGAACTGGACTTGTTCCACAAGACTGGCAAGCTGCCACCCGCACTTGAGGACTATCTCAAAGCCCTCGACACCCGGTTCGCTGCCGATCCTGCCGGCCCCCATTCCTACACGGAACTGGTGAAAGCCGCCCAGAAAAACCATATCCGCGTACAAGCCATCGATTGCATGGCCAGCCGCCGCTTTCCGACTATGGAGAACACCTCCGAGGTCAGCAGCCGGAAGATGATGAATTATTTTTCCGACGCGGTGATCCGGGCCGACCAAGCAGCACGAGGATCCCATCGCTGGATAGCCCTGGTAGATGAGGCACGCGCCAGCACCTTCGACAAGGTCGCCGGACTCAGCGAGCTGGAGGGTGCCGCTTCATTGCGCATCGAAGAACTGCCCGTGGGCAAGGCTGGCGTGTTATCGACCGACCCGGGCAAGAAGGTGCGGGACCTGTTGGGCAACCCCATCGATCTGATCAAAAGCGACATGCGTTTGCAATTGAATGCGCCGCCCCCGTTGGCCTCCGCCCGCACGCTGGAAGAGGCCTTGCCCGCAAGAGGCATGTTCATGCTTCAGGAACCGTCCACGCTGGTCCACCGCAGCGGCGACGGGACGCTGGTACATACGCCGATCCAGCAGGATGCCGGAGGGTTTTTCATCGTTCGCCCCCGATGGGCGACAGTCAGCGGCCGTCATTTCGACAGTGTGCATGAGCTGACACAAGCGCTGGCAGATGAAGGCTTGACGCTCAAACGGGTGCGAATCGATCCGATGGCAACGCCAGAAACCCCAGGCATCGAACCTGCCGACGCAGGTACGTTGGCCACTCCTGAAATGCCGCTGACTGACACCGCTGCCACCCCTTCGCCCTATGACATTCCCAAACCGTTTCGCAGCGAACTGAAGAACGCCGCCGTCATCGGCAATGAACGCATACTGGGCGATGCATTCGAGAGCCTCGACAGTCACTCCCCCCTCAACGCATTCAGGGCTCTGCGCAGGCAGCTGCGCGAAGCTGCCATGCGTTTCTTCGCAGAGCTGAACTTACGTCCGCGTCCGGTCCTGCCTACTGTAGACCCGACCGTGACAGCCGAGTCATTCATCGAACAATTGCTCGCTCGGTTCCAGGGGCTGGTCATCGGTGAGAGCCATGCCGATATCGGCAGTAAACAGTGGCTCATCGAACAGATGCCGGC
The DNA here is from genome assembly GCF_021602345.1 of Pseudomonas pharyngis. Taxonomy (GTDB): domain Bacteria; phylum Pseudomonadota; class Gammaproteobacteria; order Pseudomonadales; family Pseudomonadaceae; genus Aquipseudomonas; species Aquipseudomonas pharyngis. The sequence goes on along the minus strand of NZ_BQID01000019.1, from coordinate 62,113 downwards.
CCTGGCCCGCAAAGGTGTGAAAACTCTTTACATGGAACACCTGCTCACGGACTTCCATCAGGCAGCCCTGGACAACTTCGCCAGGACTTCCGTGATGTCCCAGGACCTTGAGCTTTATCTGGAAAGCCTCGACCAGGGTCACATGACCGACCCGACACGGCGCTACACCTTTCTCAATCTGGTGAAAGAGGCCAACCGCCACGGCGTGCGCATCCAAGCCATCGACTGCATGGCCAGTTACAGACTGGAAGGCATGCGAGGCCTCGACCCGACAATCCGCCAGAAGATGATGAACTTCTTTGCCCACACGATCATCGAGGCCGACCAGGCCGCACGCGGCCCGCACAAATGGGCCGCGCTCATGGGCAATTCACACTCCAATACCTTCGAGGGCGTCGCAGGGGTCAGTGAGCTGGAAGACGCCGTCGGCCTGCGCATCGAGGATGTCGGCTACGGCGAGGCTCGCGGATTCGAACCGGACCCTGGCAAGACTTTTCTTGACCATAACGGCAATCCGACCGGCCGCGTAAAAGGTGATATCCGCCTGCAAGTGCAAACACCGTGGAAAGCCGGGACGAAAAAGGAGATCGATCAATTGCTGAGTCGTCCGGGGATGTACACCTTGAAACAGGAGCCCCGCGAAACGCTGCTTCTGCACCGCGGTCGCGACAACGTGATTGCACGTACGCCGATCCACTTTGAATCCGGCCGCTATTTTATCGAGCGTCCCGCCTGGCCCACGCTCCATGAGAAGCGCTTCGGCAGCGTCGAAGCCTTGCTCAAGGCGCTGAACGAGCGGGGCCTGACCCTGGCCGGCTGGCACGGGCCTTTGTAAGCGGCAACAAAAAGGCCGCGTGAACACTGTTCACGCGGCCTTGGACTGCCAGCACTCACACCGTCATGGCGCGACGCGGGATCACTCCCACTCAATGGTCGCTGGCGGCTTGCTCGACACGTCGTAAGTAACGCGCGAGATACCCTCGATTTCATTGATGATGCGGCCGGAAACGGTTTCCAGCAATTCGTAAGGCAGGTGTGCCCAACGGGCGGTCATGAAGTCGATGGTTTCCACCGCACGCAGGGCCACGACCCAGGCGTAACGGCGGCCATCGCCGACCACGCCAACCGATTTCACTGGCTGGAACACTACAAAGGCCTGGCTGACCTTGTGGTACCAGTCGGCCTTGCGCAGTTCTTCGATGAAAATGTGGTCGGCGCGACGCAGCAGGTCGGCGTATTCCTTCTTCACTTCGCCGAGGATGCGCACGCCCAGGCCCGGGCCCGGGAACGGGTGACGGTAGACCATGTCGTACGGCAGGCCCAGTTCCAGGCCCAGACGACGGACTTCGTCCTTGAACAGTTCGCGCAGTGGTTCGACCAGTTTCAGGTTCATCTCTTCCGGCAGGCCGCCCACGTTGTGGTGCGACTTGATCACGTGGGCCTTGCCGCTTTTCGCGCCAGCCGACTCGATCACGTCCGGGTAGATGGTGCCCTGAGCCAGGTACTTGATGTTGTCCAGCTTGCAGGATTCGGCATCGAACACGTCGATGAAGGTGCGGCCGATGATCTTGCGCTTCTTCTCTGGATCGGCTTCGCCGGCCAGGTTGTTCAGGAACTGGTCTTCAGCGTTGGCGCGGATCACCTTGACGCCCATGTTCTCGGCGAACATGGCCATAACCTGCTCGCCTTCGTGCAGACGCAGCAGGCCGTTGTCGACGAAGACGCAGGTCAGTTGATCGCCGATGGCCTTGTGCAGCAGCGCCGCAACCACCGAGGAATCCACACCGCCGGACAGACCCAGCAGCACGTTGTCGGTACCGACCTGTGCGCGGATGTTGGCGATGGCGTCTTCGGCGATCTTCGACGGAGTCCACAGGGCTTCACAGCCGCAGATGTCGAGAACGAAACGCGACAGGATGCGACCGCCCTGCTTGGTGTGGGTCACTTCCGGGTGGAACTGCACGCCGTAGTAGGCGCGCTCGTCGTTGAACATGCCGGCGATCGGGCAGCTCGGGGTGCTGGCCAGGATGTGGAAATCGCTCGGCATCCTGGTGACCTTGTCACCGTGGCTCATCCACACGTCGAGGCCGAACAGGCCGTCGGCGTCGATGTGGTCTTCGATGCCGTCGAGCAGGCGGCTCTTGCCGACCACGTCAACGCGGGCGTAACCGAACTCACGCAGCTCGGAGCCTTCAACCTTGCCGCCCAGTTGTTCGGCCATGGTCTGCATGCCGTAGCAGATACCGAAGACCGGTACGCCCAGGTCGAACACCGCTTGCGGGCAGCGCGGGCTGTTGGCTTCGTGCACGGACTCGGGACCGCCGGCGAGGATCACGCCTTTTGGCGCAAATTCGCGGATCGCATCTTCGTCCATGTCGAACGGGTGCAGTTCGCAGTACACACCGATCTCGCGCACGCGGCGGGCGATCAGTTGGGTGTATTGCGAACCGAAGTCGAGGATCAGGATGCGGTGAGCGTGAATGTCGAGGGCCATGATTCAGTCTCGTCTAAATAATTCAGAAACAGTCTTTGATTCAGAAACGACTCGGGGCTGAATAAAACAGCCCCGGTCATTTAACGTTTTGCTTGAAGCCTCAACCTACGCGGTAGTTTGGCGCTTCCTTGGTGATCTGCACGTCGTGAACGTGGGATTCGGCCATGCCGGCACCGGTGATCCGCACGAACTCAGGCTTGGTGCGCATTTCTTCGATGTTGGCGCTGCCGGTGTAACCCATCGAAGAACGCAGACCGCCCATCAACTGGTGGATGATCGCGCTCAGGGTGCCCTTGTAAGGAACACGGCCTTCGATGCCTTCCGGAACGAGTTTCTCGGCGCCTGCCGAGGAGTCCTGGAAGTAACGGTCGGAAGAACCTTGAGCCTGGGACATGGCGCCCAGCGAACCCATGCCGCGATAAGCCTTGTAGGAACGGCCCTGGAACAGTTCGATCTCGCCCGGTGCTTCTTCGGTACCGGCGAACATCGAGCCCATCATCACGCAGGAAGCACCGGCCACGATGGCCTTGGACAGGTCACCGGAGAAACGGATGCCGCCGTCGGCGATCAACGGAACACCGGTGCCTTCAAGGGCAGCGGCGACGTTGGCGATGGCACTGATTTGCGGAACGCCGACACCGGCGACGATACGGGTGGTGCAGATCGAGCCAGGGCCGATGCCGACCTTGACCGCGTCGGCGCCGGCTTCGGCCAGGGCCTTGGCGGCTGCGCCGGTGGCGATGTTGCCGCCGATCACCTGCACTTCAGGGAAATTCTCTTTGACCCAGCGAACGCGGTCGATCACGCCTTTGGAGTGACCGTGTGCGGTGTCGACCACCACCACGTCCACGCCGGCATTGACCAGGGCTGCAACGCGGTCACCGGTGTCTTTACCGGTACCGACCGCAGCGCCGACGCGCAGACGACCTTGGTCGTCCTTGCTGGCCAGCGGGTAGGCCTTGGCTTTTTCGATGTCTTTGACGGTCATCATGCCTTTGAGGGCAAACTTGTCGTCGACGATCAGGACTTTTTCCAGGCGGTGCTTGTGCAGCAGCTCGCGGACTTCGTTCTTGTCGGCGCCTTCGCGAACAGTGACCAGACGCTCTTTCGGCGTCATCACTTCACGAACGGTGGCATCCAGACGGGTTTCGAAACGTACGTCACGGGAAGTGACGATGCCGACCAGGTCGCCATCGTGCAGCACCGGAACGCCGGAAATGTTGTGCATGCGGGTCAGTTCGAACAGATCACGAACCGTGGCGTCAGCCTCGATGGTGATTGGGTCCTTGACCACACCGGCTTCGAACTTCTTGACCTTGCGAACTTCGGCAGCTTGCTGCTCGATGGTCATGTTCTTGTGGATAATGCCGATGCCACCTTCCTGAGCCATGGCGATTGCCAGACGGGCTTCGGTGACGGTGTCCATGGCGGCAGAAACCAGAGGAATGTTCAGCTCGATGCCACGGGTAAGGCGGGTCTTCAGACTGACTTCGTTAGGAAGCACCTCGGAATAACCGGGCACTAGGAGAATGTCGTCGAAGGTCAGAGCTTCTTGGCTGATACGCAGCATCGCGGGGGCTCCCGAGCGGGAAAATGGAAGCGCGCCATTATACTCAGACACCCTACCGGGCTCAATGTAAAACTTGTCTTATATCAATGTTGCTGATGTACGGGAAAAACGCCCCCTACAACTCGACCTTGACCCAGCTCACCGGTTGATCCAGCCAATCGGCGAATTCGTCGATGAAACTCTGCTTGAAGCCAGCCTCCAGCCAGTTGTTGAAGATGAAACCGAGGTTGGAAAACCCGCACTCCTGCAAATACAGGAAACCGTTGATGTCGTCCTCATGCCCGCATTCCGGGCAGGTGAAGTTATCGGTGCGGCCCGGCATCCAGTCTTCCAGGCTTTCGAACAGCGCTTCACCGATTTCCTGACGGCATTCGGCACAACCGGCTTCTTCGAGAAACCCCTTGGCCGGGGTGTAGATGCAGCGCTTGGTGATGACCTCGAGACCGTTGATCGGCTCGCCGAACGGCAGCGCCTCGGGGTGCAGCACCACCGCACGGGCACCATCGGCGATGGCGTAGGCCATGCGATTGCCGGTACGTCCGCAAGTGCTCAGCTCTTCCTTGACGATGTTCTTGCGCACCAGCCAGCGCAGAATCGCCCGAGCGCGGGGCTCGTGCACCGGCAGGTTGGAGATTTTCGGGACGATGATGCTCTGCGAATTCATGAAAAGTCCTGCGGTATGGCTTCTGACGCCTTCGCGGGCAAGCCCGCTCCCACAAGGTTCTCAGTCGCTCACACATCCTGTGTACATCTGAGAAATCTGTGGGAGCGGGCTTGCCCGCGAAGAGGCCCTAAAGGCCGGCAGCTTAATCCCTGAGCCACTCAGGTCAAGTGCTTAAATAGCGGCCGATCAGCGCAATCCCGCTCGCCAGCACCAGCCAGGTCACCAGCCGCACGAAGGCCTCGCGGGACAGGCGCATGGTCAACCGCCGCCCGACCCACAAGCCCAGCGCCATAGCCGGCAACAGACATAGCGCAAGCATCAACAAGGGTAGCTCGGCATACACCCCGGCGATGGCAAACAGGCTCAAACGCACCACCGTGCTGCAACTGATCAGCGCACTTTGCGTGGCCCGCGCCGCGTCCTTGGGCAATCGACTGTTGAGGTAGATCGCATAAAGAAAGCCGCCGCTGCCAAACAATGCCCCGAACAGCCCGCCCACGGTGCCCATCGGCAACGCCCACCCGGCAGACAATTGCGCCGGCCGCGCCTTGATCCACAAGCTGTAGATCGCATAAGCACTGATGAACAATCCCATCAACAGCAACAGCAGATCGGACTTGAGGTTAAGCAGAAAAATCACCCCCAGCGTGCACCCCAGCGCCATGCACGGCAGCAGCCGCAGCAACTCCGGTTTCGCCACATCCCGCCGCGACGGCAGCAAATTGCCGAACGCCGCGACGAAATCCAGCAGCACCAGCAACGGCACGATTTTCGACAGCGGCATGAACAGAATCAGAATCGGCCCCGCTACCAACGCCGTACCGAAACCGGCAATCCCGAACACGATGTAGGCCAACGCGATGGCCAATCCGATCACCACCCAGCCCTGGGCGCCCCACGACCATTCGCTCAACAACCCCGCCACGCTCATCCGTTCGCTTCCTTTATAAGTCTGCGATGACTTTAGCCAGCGCCGAGGGTTGCGACTAATATCTTCGAAACCGCCAAGCCATCTCGAAAAGGCATGCCTCGTGCTTTCAACCCGTCAATTGCGTTACTTCGTGGAAATCGCCGAGAGCGGCAGCTTCAGTGCCGCTGCCGGACGGCTGTTCATTGCTCAGTCGGCGCTGAGCCGGCAGATCAAGGACATGGAAACCCGCCTGCAAACGCCGCTGTTCGAACGCACCGCACGCCAACCCCGGCTCACCGCCGCTGGCGAAGCGTTCCTGCCCCGGGCGAGAAACCTGCTCAATGAACTGAACAAGGCCAGCACCCTGGCCACGGAAATCGGCCAGGGCCAGCGCGGCATCTTGCGCGTGTGTCACTCCAGCACCGTGCCGATCAGCGGCCGACTGTTGCGCGACATGAGCGCATATCTGGAGCAGCAACCCGGCGTTTCGCTGGACATCGGCTCGCTCTCCTCGGAAGCACAACTTGAAGAACTGGCCGAGGGCCGCCTCGATATCGGCCTTCTGCGCCTGCCGGTGCTGCGCCAGCGCGAGGGCGTTCAGATTGTGCCGCTCTACACCGAACGTTTGCTGCTTGCCGTGCCCGCGGATCATCGACTGGCGTTGGCGGAGGCAGTCGACCTGGCGCAACTGAAAGACGAAGCATTCATTTCCATCCCGCACCCGCAGCGCGGCGGGCTGAGCTATTTGTGCGCCGACCTGTGCATGCGTCACGGCTTCTTCCCCCAGGCTGCGCGGGTGATGTCGCGCAAAACCACGCAATTGCAGTTGATCCAGGCCGGATTCGGCATTGCTCTGTTGCCGGAATCGATGCAGGACATCGCGCCCACCGGTGTGAGATTTCTGCCGCTGACCGGCGATTGCCAGAGCACCGTCGCCCTCGCTTCTCGGCAAAATCCCACACCTCTGGTGCGACACTTCCTCCAGACATTCACCGGCGAATGCCTTTAAACTGCGCCCCATGATTAGAGATCCCTTTGCAAGACTCGGCCTGGACCGAGAAGTCCTGACCGTCAGCCAGCTCAACGGCCGCGCGCGGGTGTTGCTCGAAGACGTGTTCAGCAACATCTGGGTCGAAGGCGAAATCTCCAACCTCGCCCGCCCGGCGTCCGGCCACGTGTATTTCACGCTCAAGGACAGTGGCGCGCAGGTGCGTTGCGCGCTGTTCCGCCAGAATGCGGCGCGTGTGCGTCAGGCGCTGAAGGATGGCCTGGCGGTCAAGGTGCGCGGCAAGGTCTCGCTGTTCGAAGGGCGTGGCGACTATCAGCTGATCCTCGACACCGTGGAGCCGGCCGGTGACGGTGCCCTGCGCCTGGCCTTCGATGCCTTGAAGGAAAAGCTCAGCGCCGAAGGCCTGTTCAGTGCCGAGCGCAAGGTGCCGCTGCCGGCGCACCCGCAGCGCATCGGCATCATCAGTTCGCCGACCGGCGCGGTGATTCGCGACATTATCAGCGTGTTCCGCCGCCGCGCGCCGCAGGTGCAACTGACGCTGATTCCCACCGCCGTTCAGGGCCGCGAAGCCACCGCGCAGATCGTCCGCGCCCTAAAACTGGCGGATGCCCGTGGGTTCGACGCGCTGATCCTGGCCCGTGGCGGCGGCTCGCTGGAAGACCTCTGGTGCTTCAACGAAGAGGCGGTGGCCCGGGCGGTGGATGCCTGCGTCACGCCGATCGTCAGCGCAGTCGGCCATGAAACCGATGTGTCGATCAGTGACTTCGTGGCGGATGTGCGTGCGCCGACGCCGTCCGCTGCTGCTGAACTGCTTGCCCCGGATTCCAGCCATCTGATCCGTCAGGTCGAAAGCCTGCATCGCCGGTTGGTGATGCGCATGCGTGACCGCTTGATGCGCGATCGCCTGCGCCTTGAAGGCATGACCCGCCGCTTGCGCCATCCTGGCGAGCGTCTGCGTCAACAGGCACAGCGGCTGGATGATCTGGACATGCGCATGCGTCGGGCGTTCGAGCGCCAGCTCAATACCCGTCGTGAACGCCTGATCCGTCTGGAAACCCGCCTCGCCGGGCAGCATCCGGGACGCCAGCTGGCCCTGTTGCGCCAGCGTCTCGACAGCCTCGCCGAACGTCTGCCACGCGCCATGAACGAAGGCCTGAAACGTCGTCGCCTACAGTTGCAAAGCCAGATGCAGACCCTGCACGTGGTCAGCCCGCTGGCGACCCTCGGTCGTGGCTACAGCATTCTGCTGGATGAGCGCGGCAACGCGATTCGTAACGCCGCGCAGACCCACACCGGCCAGCGCCTCAAGGCCAGACTGGGCGAAGGCGAACTGCAAGTGCGCGTCGAGGACAATCACCTGACGCCTGTCACCCTTTCTTTACTGGACTGATCCATGCCGCGTTTTCTCGCTCCGCTGCTGTTGCTGTGCCTGACCTTCAACGCCCACGCCGACAGTTACATCACCCGCCTGCTGAACAAACCGGTGCCGGGCGGCGTGGCGGTCGTCGATCTGGGGACCGCTGCGCAAGCGCCGAAAGCCACGTATCAGGGCAAACCGGTGCTGGTGGTCAAGGAGCAGAACAACTGGCTGGCGATTGTCGGCGTTCCGTTGACCGTCAAACCTGGCGCTCAGCAGATCAGCAGTGGCGGCCGTAACCTCAGCTTCAGTGTCGGCAACAAGAAATACCCGGAACAGCACATCACCCTGAAGAACACTCAACAGGTCAATCCAAACCCGGCCAACCTCAAGCGCATCGAGGGCGAACTGGCCGAGCAGATCAAGGCCTATCGCAGCTTCAGCCCGAATACCCCGAGCAATCTGCTGCTGGACAAACCGGTCAACGGGCCGCTGTCGAGCAAGTTCGGCGTGCGCCGTTTCTTCAACGGTGAAGAACGCAATCCGCACGCAGGTCTGGACTTCGCGGTGCCGGCGGGCACACCGATCAAGACCCCGGCGGCGGGCAAGGTGATCCTGATCGGCAACTACTTCTTCAATGGCAACACCGTGTTCGTCGACCACGGCCAGGGCTTCATCAGCATGTTCTGCCATATGTCGAAGATAGATGTGCAGAACGGCCAGCAACTGGCGCGCGGTGCGGTGGTGGGTAAGGTTGGCGCTACAGGTCGGGCGACCGGGCCGCACATGCACTGGAACGTCAGCCTGAACGATGCGCGGGTCGATCCGGCGATTTTCATTGGGGCATTCCAGCCTTGATTTGTGGGTGAAGCGACTGGCCCCATCGCGAGCAAGCTCGCTACCACAGGGATTGCGCACGACGAACGGACTGCGCAATCTCTGCAAACATTCACTTTGATTCAGAGAATAAAATCTCGGAAAAAACCACTTTCCGGGTATTCCTCTCAATTTTTTCCGACTGCTTGCCATCCTCATCCCTCGCGGTTAGGGTTGAGGGCATGAAAACCTCTCACACCCTCATTCAGCTTCGCCAGCACCGCAGCCTGTGCCTCGTCAGCGCACGACTGCCGGGCTGAATCGCTGCGCCTCGTCCCACGCTTTTCCAAGAACGTTCGTTACACCGGCAGGCCGCCTCTTTTCGGCCCAGACAATAAGGAATTTCCCGATGAGCATGCTCAAAGACCCGTCTTCGAAATACCGCGCGTTTCCTGTGATCAACCTGCCGGACCGCACCTGGCCGTCGAAAACCATCAATGCCGCGCCGATCTGGTGCAGCTCCGACCTGCGTGACGGCAACCAGTCGTTGATCGAGCCAATGGACGCGGTGAAAAAACTGCGCTTCTGGAAAACCCTGGTGCAGGTGGGTGTGAAGGAGATCGAGGCGTCGTTCCCGGCCGCTTCGCAAACCGACTTCGACTTCGTGCGCACTTTGATCGAAGACGGCCACATCCCGGACGACACCACTATTCAAGTGCTGACCCAAGGCCGTGAAGACCTGATCGAGCGCACTTTCGAATCCCTGCGCGGGGCGAAAAAAGCCATCGTTCACCTGTACAACGCCACCTCCCCTTCTTTCCGTCGCATCGTCTTCAACCAGGACAAGGACGGGATCAAGGCCATCGCCGTGAACGCTGCCAAGCTGTTCGTCAAATACGCCGCCATGCAGCCGGACACCGAGTGGACCTTCGAGTACTCGCCGGAAACCTTCAGCGCCACCGAGCTGGAATTCGCCAAGGAAGTCTGTGACGCGGTGATCGAGGTCTGGAACCCGACGCCTGAGCACAAGATCATCCTCAACCTGCCGGCCACCGTTGAATGCGCGACCCCAAACGTCTACGCCGACCAGATCGAGTGGTTCCACCGCAACATCAACCGTCGTGACAGTGTGATCATCAGCCTGCACACCCACAACGACCGTGGCACCGGCGTGGCCGCCACCGAGTTGGGCCTGATGGCCGGCGCCGACCGCGTCGAAGGCTGCCTGTTCGGCAACGGCGAGCGCACCGGCAACGTCGACCTCGTGACCGTGGCACTGAACATGTACACCCAGGGCCTCGACCCGCAACTGGACTTCTCCGACATCGACGGGGTGCGCAAAGTCGTTGAAGAGTGCAACCAGATCCAGGTTCACCCGCGCCACCCATACGTCGGTGACCTGGTGCACACCGCGTTCTCCGGCTCCCACCAGGACGCGATCCGCAAGGGCTTCGCCCAGCAGAAATCCGACGCACTGTGGGAAGTACCGTACCTGCCGATCGACCCGGCCGACATCGGCCGCAGCTACGAGGCGGTGATCCGCGTCAACAGCCAGTCGGGCAAGGGCGGCATCGCCTACTTGCTGGAACAGGAATACGGCATCAGCCTGCCACGTCGCATGCAGATCGAATTCAGCCAGGTCGTGCAGCGTGAAACCGACCGTCTGGGTCTGGAGATGACTGCCCAACAAATCCACGCGCTGTTGCACAGCGAATACCTGCAAGCCAACACCCCGTACGCGCTGGTCAGCCATCGCCTGCAGGAAGAAAACGGCAACAGCGCCGTCGAAGTGGAAGTGGCGAGCAAGGGTCAGGGCGAAACCAATCTGCACTGGCGCGGCAAGGGCAACGGCGCGCTGGAAGCGCTGGTGGCCGGTCTGCCGATTCCGGTGGAGATCATGGACTACAACGAACACGCCATCGGCGCGGGCACCAACGCCAAGGCGGCGGCCTACATCGAACTGCGTGTGAACGGCGAACGTGCGGTGCACGGCGTGGGCATCGATGAAAACATCACCACCGCCAGCTTCAAGGCCCTGTTCAGCGCGCTGAACCGCTCGCTGAGCCAGCCGGAAGCGAAAGCGGCGTAACTGACCGCTGCAATACGAAAGACCCCGGAGTGCGAACTCCGGGGCCTTTTTTTGCCTGCCGTTTTAGTGCTGTCTGTAATTACCCCTTCGCGGGCAAGCCCGCTCCCACAGGGGACGCCGGTGCACCCCAGACTCATGCACACCATAGAACACTGTGGGAGCGGGCTTGCCCGCGAAAAGGCTTTTGCAGACGCTGCAAATGTCAGGTGAACTCGAAGGTGTCGGCATCCAGATTCGCGGGGAACCGCTCGCGGTAAGCCGCCAGCGAAGCCGCTTCCAGAACCACCTTGAACACCCCGTCAGCCTCTCCCGCCGCCAGCAACGTCTCGCCCTGGAAATCCAGCACCTGACTGTCGCCGGTATACGCGAAACCCTTGCCATCGGTGCCAACCCGGTTGACTGCCGCCACATAGCACAGGTTTTCAATGGCGCGAGCCGGCAGCAACCGGTTCCAGTGCTGACGCCGTGCGCCCGGCCAGTTGGCGGTGTACAGCAGCAGGTCGGTGTCCTGAGCGTCGCGACTCCACACCGGGAAGCGCAAGTCGTAGCAAATCAGCGGACGCACCCGCCAGCCCTTGAGTTCGAACTGCACTTGGCGCTCGCCGGGCGTGTAATGATTGTGCTCGCCGGCCATGCGGAACAGGTGGCGTTTGTCGTAATGCAGCACTTCGCCGTCCGGCCGCGCCCACAGCAAGCGGTTGCGGTGGCTGCCGTCGGCCGCCTGGATAATCACGCTGCCCGTGACGACGGCGTTCAGCTTCGCTGCCTGGGAACGCAGCCATTTGCTGGTCGGGCCGTTTTCGGCTTCGGCCAGGGTTTCGGATTCCATGGAGAATCCGGTAGTGAACATCTCCGGCAGGATGATCAGATCCGCACCCCGCGCCTGTTCGAGCAAAACGTCGAAATGCTCGAGATTGGCCTGACGATCATGCCAGGCCAGGCTGGTCTGGATCAGCGCCAGATTCAGATCGGGCAACGCACTCAGATCACGCATAGTTTGGCCGCCGCTTCCCGCAGCGTCTCCTCACGTTTGGCAAAGCACAGGCGCACCAGGCGCTGGCCTTCGGGTGGACTCTGGTAGAACACCGACACCGGAATACTCGCAACGCCGTGCTCGCGGGTCATCCACATCGCCATCTCGACATCGTTCAGGTCAGGGCGAATCTGCGAGTAATCGACCAACTGAAAATAGGTGCCGGTGACCCGAGTGAAACTGAATCGCGACGGCGCCAGCAGATCACAGAACAGATCGCGCTTGGCCTGATAGAAGCCCGGCAGCTCTTCGACGTGTTCCGGATGCTCGGCCATGTAATCGGCCAGGGCGTACTGCAACGGTGTCACGCCACAGAAGCTGACGTACTGGTGCACCTTGCGCAGCTCCGCACTCAGGGCCGGCGGCGCCACGACGTAGCCGGTTTTCCAGCCGGTGACGTGATAAGTCTTGCCGAACGAGCTGACCACGAAGGCGCGCTGATACAGCTCTTCATGGGCCAGCACGCTGACATGCGGGACGCCGTCGAACACCAGGTGTTCGTAGACTTCGTCGCTGATCACGTAGATGTCGCGATCACGGATCAACGCTGCCAGTTGATCCAGCTCGGCACGGCTGATCAGCGCACCGCTCGGGTTGTGCGGGGTGTTGAGGATGATCATCCGCGTGCGCGGGCTCAGGGCTGCGCTGAGTTTGTCGAAATCGATGGAGAAATCTTTCAGCCCAAGTTGCACATGCACGCAGCGTCCGCCGGCCAGCTCTACTGCGGGCTCATAGCTGTCGTAAGCTGGGTCGAACACGATGACTTCGTCACCGCTGTGGATAACCGCCTGGATCGCACAGAAGATTGCCTGGGTCGCGCCAGGGGTCACGGTGACTTCGGTATCGGCATCGGCATCGACGTTGGCGCCATAACTGCGGGCGATCTTTGCCGCAATCTGCTGGCGCAGCGCCGGCAGGCCGGTCATGGGCGAATACTGGTTATGGCCACTGGCGATGTGTCGACCGACCGCGTCACGCAGTGCCTGCGGGCCGTCGAAATCGGGAAAACCCTGGGAAAGGTTGATCGCTCCGGTCTGCGCCGCGAGCTGAGACATCTGCGTGAAAATAGTGATGCCGACATTCGGCAACTTGCTGGTGATCATCGGGGTTCCCTGCTCTGCCCCGGCTCTGACGACGGCGCGGGAGAGCCCGAGGATAGCCCATCCGGCGCCCATAAAAAAAGGGCGCCAAACGGCGCCCCTTCTATCTGTTCGCAACGACCTTACTTCTTGTCGCGGCGCTTCTTGCTGGCTTTCTTGTTGTGCGACATCAAGCGACGCTTCTTGTTGACCTGGCGGTCGGTCAGCGTGTTCTTGTTGCCTTCGTACGGGTTCTCGCCACCCTTGAACTCGATACGGATCGGCGTACCGACCAGTTTGAGCACACGGCGGTAAGTGTTTTCCAGATAGCGTACGTACGACTTCGGCACTTTCTCGATCTGGTTGCCGTGGATCACGATGATCGGCGGGTTCGCACCACCCAGGTGAGCGTAACGCAGTTTGATCCGGCGGCTGTTGACCATCGGCGGTTGGTGCTCGCTGACCGCGTCTTCGAGAATCTGCGTCAGGCGGCTGGTCGGCCAGCGGGTGACCGCGGACTTGAACGAGTTCTGCACCGAGGCGTAGAGGTTGCCCACGCCAGTGCCGTGCAGTGCCGAGATGAAGTGGATATCGGCGAAGTCAACGAAGAACAACCGACGCTGCAACTCGACCTTCACGAAGTCGCGCTCGCTTGGCGTCATGCCGTCCCATTTGTTGATCGCGATCACCAGCGCACGACCTGCTTCAAGGGCGAAGCCCAGCAGGTTGAGGTCGTGATCGACCACGCCTTCGCGGGCGTCCATCACGAAGATCACCACGTTGGCGTCTTTGATCGCCTGCAGGGTTTTGACCACGGAGAATTTTTCGACTTCTTCGTGGATCTTGCCGCGCTTGCGCACGCCGGCGGTGTCGATCAGCGTGTACTTCTCGTCGTTACGCTCGAACGGGATGTAGATACTGTCGCGGGTGGTGCCGGGCTGGTCATAGACGATTACCCGGTCTTCACCGAGCATGCGGTTGACCAGAGTCGACTTGCCGACGTTCGGACGGCCGATGATGGCAATCTTGATCCCGTCTTTTTCGCTCGGGCCAGGAATGCGCTTGGCTTCCTCGCCTTCAGCGACCACTTCTTCCTCTTCACCTTCGGCCGGCTCGTCATCATCGCGCGGGAAGTCGCTCAGGGCGGCTTCCAGCAATTGCGTGATGCCGCGACCGTGGGCGCCGGCGATCGGGATGGCGTGGCCCATGCCCAGCGGGGCGAATTCGGCGCGGGCCATTTCCGGATCGATGTTGTCGACCTTGTTGGCCACCACGTGAGAACGCTTGTTACGTTTGCGCAAGTGTTCGGCGATCATCTGGTCGGCGGCAGTGAAACCGGCCTTGGCATCTACCAGGAACAGAACGACGTCCGCTTCTTCGATGGCCAGCAGCGACTGCTCGGCCATTTTTTCGTCCATACCATGCTCGTCACCGGAGATACCGCCGGTGTCGATCAGAATGTAGGAACGCCCTTGCCACTTGGCCTCACCGTACTGGCGATCACGGGTCAGACCGGACAAGTCGCCGACGATGGCGTCGCGAGTCCTGGTCAGGCGGTTGAACAAGGTGGACTTGCCGACGTTCGGTCGGCCCACCAGGGCGATTACGGGAACCATGCGGCTCTCCACTTCGTTATTTCAGAAAATACAAAAGCCGCTGCGAGGCAGCGGCTGGTGCTCGGGGCAACACCCGTGGGTGCTGCAAACCCTGCAGAAGCAGGGCCGCCTGGGGAATTAACCCCAAGCATAGTCAAACCATTACTTGATGGTCAGGGCTTCCAGTTTGCCGCTGTTGCCATACACATAAATCGTGTCACCCACCACCAGCGGACGGGCACGCAGGCCGTCGCTGTCGATACGCTCGCGGCCGACGAAACGACCGTCCACCTGACTCAGCAGGTGCAGGTAACCTTCCAGGTCACCGACTGCAACGTAGCTGGAGAACACTTCCGGCGCCGACAGTTGACGACGGGCCAGCGAGTCGTTGCTCCACAGGGCTGTGGTGGAACGCTCGTCGACGCCTTCAACGGTACCCGACGACAGGCTTACGTAGACGTTGCCGAAACCCTGGGCAACACCGGCGTAGCTCGACGCGTCGCGCTGCCAGAGTTGACGACCGCTTTCCAGATCCAGTGCCGCAACGCGACCCTGATAGCTGGCAACGTACAGGGTACCGCCGGACAGCAGCAGACCGCCGTCGATGTCGACCACGCGCTCCAGTTCCGAACGACCTTGTGGAATCGCGATCCGCTGTTCCCAGACCGGCACGCCGTTGGAAATGTCGAGCGCGACCACTTTACCGGTCGACAGGCCAGCCACCGCGAGGCGGTTGGTGACGATCGGTGCGCTGGTACCGCGCAGGGTCAGTACGGCCGGAGTGCTGTCATACACCCAACGCTGATTGCCGGTGGACGCGTCCAGACCGATCAGACGATCGTCCTGGGTCTGTACCACCACCACGTCACCGTTGCTGGCCGGTGGCGCGAGGACTTCGCTGTTGACGCGCGAGCGCCACTTTTCTTCACCGTTGATGGCGTCGAGGGCAACGACTTCACCGCGCAGGGTGCCGACCATGACCAGACCGTAACCCACGCCAACGGCGCCGGACACAGGCAGTTCGAGGTCTTTCTTCCATTTCACGTCGCCGTTGCCGCGATCCAGGCCCATCACGATACCGGTCACATCGGCCGCGTAGATGGTGTCACCGTCGATCGCCGGCACCAGCATGTTGTACGTTTCGCCCTGACCGTCACCGATCGAGCGGCTCCACTGCTTGTGCAGGACCACTTCTTCTTTGAAGTCGGTCAGCTCGGCCGGTGGCAGTTCTTTTTTGCTGTTGCTGCTGCAACCCGCGGCCAGAATGGCCAGAGCCAGCAATGCTGCATGCTTCCAACGGATCACGTCACGCATCCCCTTTGGCCAGGTCGTCCAGCTTGATTTGAAGGCCACCGACCGCCGCTTCATCCGACAGTGCCGCCTTGGCTTTTTGATACGCCGCGTTCGCTTCGTCGGTGCGGCCCAGCTGTACCAGCAGGTCGCCCTTGAGTTCTTCGCGAGTGGCCAGGAACGACTTGTCGGCATCGCCTTCGAGCAGTTTCAGGGCTTCATCGGCCTTGTTCTGTGCGCCCAGTACCTGCGCCAGACGCTGACGGGCGATTTCGCCCAGCGCCGGGTTGGCCGGTTTGGCAACGATGGCCTTGAGTTCGGTCGCCGCGTCGTCCAGCTTGCCGCTGTCGACCGCGACCTTGGCCACGAACAGGCTGCCGTACTGCGCGTAGGCAGAACCGCCGAATTCGCTGTTGAGCTTGCCGGCCAGATCCGCAACGCGCGCGGCGTCAGGCTTGCCATCCGGGGTCAGCGTGGTTTCCAGCAATTGCTGATAGAGCACCGAGGCGCCTTGCGACTGGTTGCTCTGATACTTGTGATATGCCTGCCAGCCGAACACGATGACCAGCGCCAACAGGCCGCCGGTGACCAGAGGTTTGCCGTTGCGTGTCCACCAGTCCTTCAAATCCGCCAACTGTTCGTCTTCGGTACTCGACACCCCAATACTCCTTAATCGCTAAATCGGCTGTTTGGACAGCTTCAACCCTGCACGACGCAGGTGGCCAGGTGTGCAGCGAGCGCATCCCAGGCAATGCTTTGTTGTTCGCCCTGGCCACGCAGGGGTTTGAAACCTACCACTTGCTGGGCCATTTCGTCGTCACCGAGGATCAGTGCGTACAGCGCACCGCTCTTGTCGGCTTTCTTGAACTGGCTCTTGAAGCTGCCAGCGCCGGCATTGACTTGCAGGCGCAGGTTGGGCAGTTGGTCGCGTACCCGCTCGGCCAGGGCCAGACCGGCCAGCTCTGCTTCTTCGCCGAAGGCGCAGAGATAGACGTCGACCTGACGGGAGATTTCTTCCGGGATCTGCTCCAGGGTTTCCAGCAGCAGCACCAGACGCTCGATGCCCATGGCGAAACCGACGCCCGGGGTCGGCTTGCCGCCCATCTGCTCGACCAGACCGTCATAGCGCCCACCCGCGCAGACGGTGCCCTGGGCGCCGAGCTTGTCGGTGACCCATTCGAATACGGTTTTGCTGTAGTAATCCAGACCACGCACCAGCTTCGGGTTGAGCACGTAAGGAATGCCGACGGCATCCAGACGGGCCTTCAGGCCTTCGAAGTGGGCACGGGATTCGTCATCCAGGTAATCCGCCATTTTCGGCGCATCGACCAGCACCGCTTGAGTGTCGGCATTTTTGGTGTCGAGCACGCGCAGCGGGTTGGTCTTCAGGCGACGCTGGCTGTCTTCGTCCAGTTTGTCGTGGTGCGCCGAGAGGTACTCGACCAGCGCTTCACGATAACGGCCGCGGGACTCGCTGGTGCCGAGGCTGTTGAGCTCGAGCTTGACCGCATCGCGGATGCCCAGCTCGCCCCACAGGCGCCAGGTCATGATGATCAGCTCGGCGTCGATGTCCGGACCGTCGAGGTTGAACACCTCCAGACCGATCTGGTGGAACTGGCGATAACGGCCTTTCTGCGGACGCTCGTGACGGAACATCGGGCCGATGTACCAGAGTTTCTGCACCTGGCCACCGCCAGTGATGCCGTGCTCGAGCACCGCACGCACGCACGCGGCCGTGCCTTCCGGACGCAGGGTCAGCGAGTCGCCGTTGCGGTCTTCGAAGGTGTACATCTCTTTTTCGACGATGTCGGTCACTTCACCGATCGAGCGCTTGAACAGCTCGGTGAACTCGACGATCGGCATGCGGATCTGCTTGTAACCGTAGTTATCCAGCAGGCGCGAAACGGTGCCTTCAAAATAGCGCCATACCGGCGTCTGTTCCGGCAGGATGTCGTTCATGCCACGAATGGCTTGCAGAGACTTGCTCACAGAAATTCCTTAGTTCGTTCGATCAGCCGCGCGCAATAACCGCTGCGTCAGCTTCGACCTTCTCGGCCGCTTTCTCGCGGATCAGCTTTTCCAGCTCGTCCACCAGATTGTCATTCGTCAGTTTCTGCGACGGCTTGCCGTCGATGTAAATCAGGTTTGGCGTGCCGCCGGTCAAGCCGATATGGGCTTCCTTGGCTTCGCCGGGGCCGTTGACCACGCAACCGATCACCGCGACATCCAGCGGCACCAGCAGGTCTTCAAGGCGCCCTTCCAGCTCGTTCATGGTCTTGACCACATCGAAGTTCTGCCGCGAGCAGCTCGGGCAGGCGATGAAGTTGATGCCACGGGAACGCAGATGCAAAGACTTGAGAATGTCGTAACCGACCTTCACTTCCTCGACCGGGTCGGCCGCCAGCGAGATGCGGATAGTATCGCCAATCCCCTCGGCGAGCAGCATACCTAGGCCCACGGCGGATTTCACTGTACCGGAGCGCAATCCACCGGCTTCGGTGATGCCCAGGTGCAGCGGCTGGACGATTTCCTTGGCCAGCAGACGGTAGGCTTCAACGGCCATGAACACGTCAGAGGCCTTCACGCTGACCTTGAAGTCCTGGAAATTCAGGCGCTCGAGGTGTTCGACGTGGCGCAGGGCGGACTCGACCAGCGCGGCCGGCGTCGGCTCGCCGTATTTCTTTTGCAGGTCTTTTTCCAGGGAACCGGCGTTGACGCCGATGCGGATCGGGATCCCGCGGTCACGGGCGGCATCGACCACCGCACGCACGCGGTCTTCGCGACCGATGTTGCCCGGGTTGATGCGCAGGCAGTCCACACCCAGTTCGGCCACGCGCAGAGCGATCTTGTAGTCGAAATGGATATCGGCAACCAACGGCACCTTGACCAGTTGCTTGATCTTGCCGAACGCCTCGGCGGCGTCCATGTCCGGTACCGAAACACGGACGATGTCGACGCCGGCGGCTTCCAGACGGTTGATCTGCGCGACGGTGGCAGCGACGTCATTGGTGTCGCTGTTGGTCATGCTCTGCACAGCGATAGGGGCATCGCCGCCCACGGGCACGTTACCTACCCAGATCTTGCGCGATTCGCGACGTTTGATTGGAGATTCGCCGTGCATGACTTATTGACCCAATTTCAGGCGAGCGGTCTCGCCACTGGTGAACGGAGCGACATCGACCGGCTGGCCGTTGTAGCTGACCTGCGCGCCACGGGCAACGCCCAGACGCACGGCAAACGGAGGCTTGCCGACGACAGACAGGCTGTCGCCCTTGCGCTTGAGGCCGCTGTACAGAACCTTGCCGCTGCCATCGGTCACCTGCGTCCAGCAATCGGCGATGAATTGCACCTGAACCTGGCCCTGACCTGCCACCGGAGCAACAGGCGCTGTCGGCGCGGGCGCGGTGACGGCCGGAGCAGTGACGGTCGGTGCAGGCGTGGCCGGAACAGCAGGCGCAGGAGTTGCTGGAGCAGCAACCACAGGCGCTGGCGTATGAGCCGGTGTAGCCGGAGTAGCGGCTGGCGCAGCGGGTGCCGGAGCAACCGGTGCAGTGGCTGGAGCTGCGGCCTCGGTCTCGGCTCCGGTCGATTCAGCCGTGGTTTCCGATTGAGGCAGCGCCAGAGCGGTCGAGCCCTCGGCCTCGCCTTCCGCGACGGCCTGGTCTTCCGGCTCGTCCAGCGGATGAATCTGGGTGGTGCCGTCGGCGCCTTCGACTTCGACGTGCTCCGGCGCCAGGCCGATCAGGTCCTTGGTACGCAGCGAGGTCTGATCCTGCCACCAGACGAAACCGCCGCCGATGACCGCGATCAGCAGCAACAGGCTGACGATACGCAAAATGGTGTGGGAAACCCGCACTGGCTCTTCGATACGGCCCAGGGCGTGGACGTTGCTGCCCTGGGAATCGGTGCCGGTGGACTGGTCGAATTGCTGGACCAGAACGGTCTGGTCCATGCCGAGCAATTTGGCGTAGGCGCGAATGTAGCCGCGAGCGAAGGTATGCCCGGGCAACTTGTCGAATGCGCCGGCTTCAAGATTGCTCAGGGAAGTCACGGTGAGGTTGAGCTTGAGGGCCACTTCGGCCAGCGACCAGCCATTGCTTTCGCGGGCCTGGCGCAGGGTCTCACCGGGGTTAACGCGATTCGCTGCTACAACTTCGGGATGCGCCGCTTTCATCATTGCTCCGACAGGTATTGCTGATATTCCGGCGTACCGGGATAGAGTCGTTTTAATTGCAGGCCCGCACTGGCGGCCTTGTCGCGATCTTCAAATACTTTTGCCAACCGAACGGCGAGCAACAGACTACGTGCATTTTGCTCGGAGAGCTGGCTGAAACGGTCGTAATAGTCACGCGCGGGCACATAATGCCTGTCTTCGAATGACAACTCAGCCATTTCCAGCAATGCCCGTGGCTGCTGGCGGTTCAAACGCAGCGCTTTTTCCAGCTGCTGCTGCGCCAGATCACGCTGCCCGAGCTTCGCCGCCGTCATGCCGAGGTTCTCGAACACCCGCGAACGCTCAGGATACAGGGTATCGGCGGCCGCCTGTTCAAAACGCTCGTAGGCTTCCTTGTAACGCTGTTCTTCGTAGAGAAAACTGCCGTAGTTGTTGAGGATGCGCGCATCGGCGGGACGGGAGGACAAGGCTTTGCGGAAGTGTTCGTCAGCAAGCGCAGGTTCCATTTCGGCCTGGAACACCAGCCCCAGCGCGGCATTGGCGTCGGGATCCGAACCGTCCAGCTCCAGGGCTTTCTTCAGTGGAACCTTGGCCCGTTCGGTCATGCCCTGCTGCAAGTATCCCAGCCCCAGCTGCACGTAGGCAGCCCGCGCTTCGTCACGGCCCTTGCTGGTCTTCATCGGGTTGTAATCGCCCGACAGGACACAACCAGCACACAGGCTGGCCAACAGCAACAGCAGCGCAAAGCGCAGGGACATAGAGATCCTCTCTTAGTTAGTGTTCGCGGCGTTCTGTGCCAGATCGCTGTCGGCGCTCAATTCACGCACGGCGATGTAACGTTCGCTGCGACGGGTGCGATCCAGCACCTGCCCTACCAATTGACCACAAGCCGCGTCGATGTCTTCACCACGGGTGGTGCGCACGGTGACGTTGAAACCGGCCTGGTGAAGCTGATCCTGGAACCGGCGGATGGCGTTGTTGCTCGGCCGCTCGTACCCGGAATGCGGGAACGGGTTGAACGGAATCAGGTTGATCTTGCATGGAATATCTTTGAGCAGCTCGATCATTTCCACGGCGTGCTCAAGCTTGTCGTTGACGTCCTTGAGCAAGGTGTACTCGATGGTCAGCACACGTTTCTCGCCAAGGGCGGACATGTAGCGCTGGCACGACTCGAGCAGCATCTTAAGCGGATATTTCTTGTTGATCGGCACCAATTGGTTACGCAATGCGTCATTCGGTGCGTGCAGGGACAACGCCAGGGATACGTCGATGTGCTTGGCCAGCTCATCGATCATCGGCACCACGCCCGATGTGGACAGGGTCACGCGGCGCTTGGAGATCCCGTAGCCCAGGTCATCCATCATCAGATGCATGGCGGCCACGACGTTATCGAAGTTCAGCAGCGGTTCGCCCATGCCCATCATCACCACGTTGGTGATGGCGCGGTCGATGGTAGCCGGAACACTGCCGAAGGATTTGTTGGCAATCCACACCTGACCGATGACTTCGGCGGCGGTGAGGTTGCTGTTGAAGCCTTGCTTGCCGGTGGAGCAGAAACTGCAGTCCAGGGCACAGCCTGCCTGGGACGAAACGCACAGAGTGCCGCGCTTGCCCTGGGGAATGTAAACGGTCTCGACACAGCTGCCGGACGCCACGCGCACCACCCACTTACGGGTGCCGTCGCTGGAAATGTCCTCGCTGACCACTTCGGGACCACGGACCTCAGCAACAGCCTTGAGCTTTTCGCGCAAGGCCTTGCTGACGTTCGTCATGGCGTCGAAATCATCGACGCCAAAGTGGTGAATCCATTTCATTACCTGACCGGCACGGAAACGCTTCTCCCCGATTGAGTCGAAGAATTTTTCCATTTCCGGCTGGGTCAGACCCAGCAGGTTGGTTTTAACAGTCGATGTCGTCATGGATTCACCTTCACTCTTTAAGCCAATGCTTAGCGAGTGGTTACTTCAGTAGCTGCGAAGAAGTAAGCGATTTCGCGAGCAGCAGCGGCTTCGGAGTCCGAACCGTGAACAGCGTTGGCGTCGATCGATTCAGCGAAGTCAGCACGGATGGTGCCTGGAGCAGCTTCTTTAGGGTTGGTAGCGCCCATCAGCTCACGGTTGCGAGCGATGGCGTTTTCGCCTTCCAGAACCTGAACGACAACTGGACCCGAAGTCATGAAGGCAACCAGGTCGCCGAAGAAACCACGAGCGCTGTGCTCAGCGTAGAAGCCTTCGGCTTCGGCTTTGGACAGTTGCTTCAGTTTCGAAGCTACAACGCGCAGGCCAGCGTCTTCGAAGCGAGTGGTGATCTTGCCGATCACGTTTTTAGCAACGGCGTCAGGCTTGATGATGGAGAAAGTACGTTGAACAGCCATGGTGTAACTCCAGAAACGGTAATTTGCGAAAAATTAAACCCGCGAATTATACGCGGGTTCTTGGGTATTGCCTAACCTGCGAGGACGATCAGTCCAATTCTTCGGCCCAGAGAGTCTGAACCGCCTCCAACACCTTCTCGCCAACACGACCAGAGGTATTGTCGAAATCCGGCAGCTCTTTGATCCATTGCTGCAGGTCGACGAAATTGACAGAAAACGGGTCTACACCCGGTTTGGCTTCCGCCAGCTCTTCTGCAATACGTTGAACATCATTCCAACCGTAGCTCATGACAGTCTTACCAGTCAGTGCGGCGCTTCGGCCGCATGGTTAAGCGAATATTTCGGAATTTCGACGGTGATGTCTTCTTCACCGACGATCGCCTGACAGGCCAGGCGCGACTGGGCTTCCAGGCCCCAGGCACGATCAAGGAAATCTTCCTCCAACTCGTCGGCTTCTTCCAGCGAGTCAAAACCCTCGCGGATGATGCAGTGACAAGTGGTGCAGGCGCAGACGCCGCCGCAGGCGCTTTCCATCTCGATGTGGTGCTCGTGAGCCAGTTCGAGGATCGACGTGCCGGGCGCAGCGTCAACGACCATGCCTTCAGGGCAGAACTTCTCGTGGGGCAGAAAAATGACCTGCGGCATCAGATATCCTCGATTTCATTCAGATTGCGCCCGGACAGAGCGGCTTTCACCGTCTGATCCATACGACGGGCTGCAAAAGCATCGGTCACTTGCGACAGACGCTTGGTCTGCTGCTCGATGGCGTACCCATCGGTACCTTTCATCAGTTCGGTCAGTTCCTGCACTTGCAACTCGATGACCATGCGCTCTTCAGCGTCGAGCAAACGCTCGCCATCCGCCTCCAGAGCGCCCTGCACCGCTTCGATCAGGCGCTGGGCATCGACCTGCTGCTCGCGAAGAACGCGGGCGACTTTGTCGTCATTGGCGTGCTGGAACGAATCTTTCAGCATCTTGGCGATTTCGCCGTCGGTCAGGCCGTAGGACGGTTTGACCTGGATGCTCGCTTCAACGCCCGAACCCAGCTCACGGGCAGAGACGCTGAGCAGACCATCGGCATCGACCTGGAAGGTCACACGAATTTTTGCCGCACCAGCTACCATCGCCGGGATGCCGCGCAATTCGAAGCGAGCCAGGGAGCGACAATCGGAGATCAACTCACGCTCGCCCTGCAACACGTGGATCGCCATCGCCGACTGGCCGTCTTTATAAGTGGTGAAGTCCTGGGCACGAGCGACGGGGATGGTGGTGTTGCGTGGAATCACCTTCTCCATCAGGCCGCCCATGGTTTCCAGCCCCAAGGACAGCGGAATCACGTCGAGCAGCAGCAGTTCGCCGCCATCACGCTTGTTGCCGGCCAGCGTATCGGCCTGGATCGCGGCACCGATGGCCACCACTTGATCCGGGTCGATTTCGGTCAGCGGCTGACGACCGAAGGCTTCGGCGACGGCTTCGCGAACACGTGGAACGCGGGTCGAGCCACCGACCATGACCACGGCGTGCACGTCTTCCAGCTCGACGCCGGAATCGCGCACGGCGCGGCGGCAGGCTTTCAGGCTGCGAGCGACCATTGGCTCGATCAGCGCATCGAAGGCTTCACGGGTCAGCTGTGCTGTCCAGTCGCCGTAGGCAACTTCAACACTGTCGGCATCAGTAAGGGCTTCTTTGGCTGCGCAAGCGGTTTGCAGCAGACTGCGTTGCGCACCCGGATCGAGGTCGGCGGACAAACCGGCGCTCTCGATGATCCAGCCGGCAATCGCATGATCGAAGTCATCGCCGCCCAGCGCGCTGTCGCCGCCAGTAGCGAGGACTTCGAAGACACCGCCGGTCAGGCGCAGAATCGAAATGTCGAAGGTGCCGCCGCCCAGATCGTAAATGGCGACTAGGCCTTCGGCATGCTGATCCAGACCGTATGCCACCGCCGCAGCGGTCGGCTCGTTGAGCAGACGCAACACGTTCAGACCGGCAAGTTTCGCCGCGTCCTTCGTGGCCTGGCGCTGAGCATCGTCGAAGTACGCCGGAACGGTGATCACCGCGCCCACCAGCTCACCGCCAAGGGTGGCTTCGGCGCGCTGACGCAATACTTTCAGGATATCGGCGGAAACTTCGACCGGGCTTTTCGGGCCCTGCACGGTGTCGATGAACGGCATGTGCGATTCGCCGCCGACAAAGCGGTACGGCAGTTGATCGCCCAATTGCTTGACGTCGGACAGACCACGACCCATCAGGCGCTTGACCGACAGCACGGTATTCAGGGGATCGGAGGATGCGGCCAGCTTGGCTGACTCGCCGACTTCGACGCGATCGGCGTGATAACGCACGGCGGAAGGCAGGATGACCCGCCCTTCGGCGTCGGCCAGCGGCTCGGAAAGACCACTGCGCAACGCAGCGACCAGCGAATTGGTAGTGCCCAAGTCGATCCCCACAGCCAGACGACGCTGGTGCGGTTGAGGACTTTGGCCGGGTTCGGCGATCTGCAGTAGGGCCATCGTGATCAGGACTTATCTGTATATCAGGCGTGCGACCGGAGCGGCACTGGGTTAATCGTCGAGGCGCTCTTCTAACTGGCGCACTTCGTAGGTGAGCTTGTCGAGGAACTGCATGCGCCGCATCAGGCGTTCGGCCTGTTCGCGCTGCGCTGCATCATCCCAACAGGCTGCGAAGCTTTCGTTGAGCTCTTCCTGGGCGGTTTTCAGGCGACGCTTGAACGCCGCGACACCGGCCAGGTCGGCACTGTCCTGCAGATCTTCGAGCTCTTCGCGCCATTGCATCTGCTGCAGAAGAAACTCGGGATCGTGGACGGTGACTTCCATCGGCACTTCATGCCCGCTGATGGTCAGCAGGTAGCGTGCGCGCTGGGCCGGACTCTTGAGCGTCTGGTAGGCATCATTGAGCCGCGCAGACTGCTCGAGCGCCGACCGCTGCTCGCGCTCGGAAGCATCGGCAAAGCGGTCAGGATGAACGCCGCGCGCCAACTCGCGATAGCGCGTGGCCAACTGCTCGAGATCCAGACGAAAGCCCGGCTGCAGCTCGAATAAAGCGAAATGACAAGGAATACCCACGACAAGCCTCAGATGTTGAAGCTTTCGCCGCAGCCACACTCACCGCGTACGTTGGGGTTGTTGAACTTGAAGCCTTCGTTCAACCCTTCCTTGACGAAATCGAGCTCGGTGCCGTCGAGGTAGGCCAGGCTCTTCGGGTCGATGATCACTTTTTCGCCGTGACTCTCGAACACCTGATCTTCTGCAACCACCTCATCGACAAACTCCAGCACGTAGGCAAGGCCGGAACAGCCCGTGGTGCGAACACCCAGACGAATCCCTTCACCCTTGCCGCGCCCGTCGAGGGAGCGCCGCACGTGTCGAGCAGCCGCTTCTGTCATGCTGATAGCCATCGTTGACTCCTTACTCGTCGCCAAATCTTGAAAGTCAGATCAAGCCTTTCTTCTGCTTGTAATCGCGAACGGCCGCCTTGATGGCGTCTTCAGCGAGAACCGAGCAGTGGATTTTCACTGGCGGCAGGGCCAGTTCTTCGGCCAGCTGAGTGTTCTTGATGGTTTCAGCTTCGTCCAGGGTCTTGCCCTTCATCCACTCGGTAGCGAGGGAGCTGGAGGCGATAGCCGAACCGCAGCCGTAGGTCTTGAACTTGGCGTCTTCGATAACGCCCTGATCGTTGACCTTGATTTGCAGACGCATCACGTCGCCGCACGCCGGAGCGCCGACCATGCCGGTGCCGACATCAGGATCTTCCGCGTTCATCTTGCCGACGTTGCGCGGGTTTTCGTAGTGGTCGATGACCTTTTCGCTGTAAGCCATGATTCTCAATCCTCACTCATCAGGGCCGCTCTTGAGACCCTGCAACTGCGCTGCGTAAACCGCCGCGTCGCTACAGGATCTGTATCCGGCGGCTTCTATATTTAGTGTGCCGCCCACTCGATCTTCGAGATATCGACGCCGTCTTTGTACATGTCCCACAGCGGCGACAGAGCGCGCAGCTTGGTAACGGCCTCGCAGACTTTCTGCGCGGCGTAATCGATTTCTTCTTCGGTGGTGAAGCGGCCGAAGGTGAAACGGATCGAGCTGTGTGCCAGTTCGTCGTTGCGGCCCAGGGCGCGCAGTACGTACGAAGGCTCAAGCGACGCCGAGGTGCAGGCCGAACCGGACGAAACCGCCAGATCCTTGAGCGCCATGATCAGCGACTCGCCTTCAACGTAGTTGAAGCTCAGGTTCAGGTTGTGCGGAACGCGAGCGGTCAGGCTGCCGTTGACGTACAGCTCTTCCAGGTGCTCGACCTGCTTGTAGAAACGGTCGCTCAACGCCTTGATACGGACGTTTTCGGCAGCCATGTCTTCCTTGGCCACACGGAACGCTTCACCCATGCCGACGATCTGGTGGGTCGCCAGGGTACCGGAACGCATGCCGCGCTCGTGACCGCCGCCGTGCATGGTCGCTTCGATGCGCACACGCGGCTTGCGGCTGACGTACAGCGCGCCGATGCCTTTAGGGCCGTAGGTTTTGTGAGCGGAGAACGACATCATGTCGACTTTCAGTTTCTGCAGGTCGATCTCGACCTTGCCAGTGGACTGAGCGGCATCGACATGGAACAGGATGCCCTTGGAGCGAGTCAGCTCGCCGATGGCGGCGATGTCGTTGACGGTACCGATTTCGTTGTTCACGTGCATCACCGACACCAGGATGGTGTCTTCGCGCAGCGCGGCTTCGATCATGGCCGGCGTGATCAGGCCATCTTCGGTCGGATCGAGGTAGGTGACTTCGAAACCTTCACGCTCCAGTTGGCGCATGGTGTCGAGGACAGCCTTGTGTTCGATCTTGGAGGTGATCAGGTGCTTGCCCTTGGAGGCGTAGAAATGTGCCGCACCCTTGATTGCCAGGTTGTCGGACTCGGTGGCACCGGAGGTCCAGACGATTTCACGCGGGTCGGCGTTGACCAGATCGGCAACCTGACGACGGGCGTTTTCGACGGACTCTTCGGCTTTCCAGCCGAACACGTGGGAACGGGACGCCGGGTTACCGAAGTTTCCGTCGACCAGCAGGCATTCACTCATTTTTTGCGCAACGCGCGGATCGACCGGGGTGGTCGCAGAGTAATCAAGGTAAATCGGCAATTTCATGGACTATCTCCTAAATCAGGCTGGCTGGCGTGCCGCTAGCTCTCTGGCTGTCATTCGACGGCGGACGCTTCAATCTTGTCCAGGCGCGGCGCCTTGCCATTGCAACGACGCTGATCCTGACGCTGGGCCACTTCCTGCACCTCACGGCGAGTTACGAGGTCGGCCAAGCTGATACCGCTGAGAAATTCGTGAATCTGCAGGCTCAGGTCGCACCACAGGTGATGGGTCAGGCAGGTGTCACCGGAGTGGCAATCGCCCTGGCCCTGGCATTTTGTTGCATCGACCGATTCGTTCACCGCATCGATCACCTGAGCCACCTGGATGCCCTGCATGTCGCGGGACAACTGGTAGCCACCGCCCGGACCGCGAACACTGGAAACCAGGTTACTGCGGCGCAGCTTGGCGAAAAGCTGTTCGAGATAGGACAGGGAGATGCCTTGGCGCTCGGAGATATCGGCCAGGGACACCGGCCCGTGTTGCGCGTGCAACGCCAGGTCAAGCATGGCGGTCACGGCGTATCGGCCTTTTGTAGTCAGTCGCATGGACAATTACCACGGAGTTCGGAATGGGCGGGAGTATGCAATTCCCGAGCATTTAAGTCAACTATAAGACCTAGTGCTTTAGTCGGGTTTACCCGCAAAAGAGCGCGCGAATGATAGCAGGGTCTGCGGCCTAATGGCACACCGGTTGGCAGCAGCCCTGCAAGTGCGTCAGTGGAGCTTGGATTCGTCCTTACCCTTGACGCAGGCGAAGTCTTCTTCACGCAGCTCGGGCAGATCTTTCGCACAGTAATTACTGCCCAGATCCTTCAGCGCACCGCACATCCCCTCCAGACGCCCATCCACCGCTTGCAGGTGATCGAGCAACTGGCCGATGGCGCGCGCCACCGGGTCGGGCATGTCTTCGCTGACGCCATAGGCATCGAAGCCGATCTTCTCGGCCATCGCTTTGCGCTTGGCGTCGGCCTCGTCATCGGACTTGACGATGATCCGCCCCGGAATCCCCACCACGGTAGCACCCGGAGGCACTTCCTTGGTGACCACGGCATTGGAACCGACCTTGGCGCCGGCACCCACAGTGAACGGACCGAGCACCTTCGCGCCCGCTCCCACCACCACGCCATCGCCGAGGGTCGGGTGACGCTTGCCCTTGTTCCAGCTGGTACCGCCGAGCGTCACGCCCTGATAGATCGTCACGTCATCGCCGATTTCAGCGGTTTCGCCGATCACAATGCCCATGCCGTGGTCGATGAAGAAGCGTCGACCGACCTTGGCACCCGGATGGATCTCGATCCCGGTCAGCCAGCGACCGAAGTTCGACACCAGCCGCGCCAGCCATTTCAAATCATTGCGCCAGAGCATGCCGGCCAGTCGATGAATCCAGATCGCATGCATGCCGGGGTAGCAGGTCAGGACTTCAAAAGCGTTACGCGCCGCCGGGTCTCGGTGGAATACGCTCTGGATATCTTCACGCAAACGCTCGAACATCATTAATCCTTCCGCTTAAGGAGCTCGCCACGGGCCGCTTTCTGGGTTTCCGTGAGGATGCCACGCAAAATATTCATTTCCGCCCGGCTGACCGAGCTGCGTCCGTACAACCGGCGCAGGCGCGCCATCAAGTGCCGAGGCTTTTCCGGATCGAGAAATTCGATGGCCACCAGGGTCTGCTCCAGGTGTTCATAGAACCGCTCCAACTCATCCATGGTCGCAAGCTCTGCGCTTTTCACGGAGGCCACTTCTTCCTTCTCGATCTTGGTCGGCTGACCTTGTGCAGCCAGCCACGCCATGCGCACTTCATAGCTCAACACCTGCACCGCCGCCCCGAGGTTCAGCGAGCTGAATTCAGGATCGGAGGGGATGTGCACGTGATAGTGACATCGCTGTAGCTCGTCATTGGTCAGGCCGGAATCTTCACGACCGAACACCAGCGCGATTTCCGCGCCCTGCCCGGCCTCCTCGACCACTTTGGTCCCGCACTCGCGCGGGTCCAGCAATGGCCAGGGAATGCGCCGGTCACGGGCACTGGTGCCGAGCACCAGATTGCAACCGACCAGGGCGTCTTCCAAGGTGGCGACGACTTGCGCGTTTTCAAGGATGTCACCGGCACCGGAAGCGCGGGCATCGGCTTCGTGATGCGGAAAGACGCGCGGATCAACCAGCACCAGACGCGACAGGCCCATGTTTTTCATGGCGCGCGCGGTCCCGCCGATGTTTCCCGGATGGCTGGTGTTGACCAGGACGACACGAATATTTTGCAGCACGGCGGGCGCTCTCGGACTCGGCAAAGGGGTGCAAATCTTACAGAACAGCCTACCGTTAAGCTATGAAAGCGAACAGCGACCTTCACCTGAAGAAAAGTTCTGATAGAATGCGCGGCTTTCTTTAACAACCTTAGGTGACACATCCATGCAGCCCATGCTGAATATCGCGCTGCGCGCCGCCCGCAGCGCCAGTGAACTGATCTTCCGCTCCATCGAGCGCCTGGATACCATCAAGGTCGACGAAAAAGACGCCAAGGATTACGTATCCGAGGTCGATCGCGCCGCCGAACAGAAAATCATCGACGCCCTGCGCAAGGCTTACCCGAATCACTCGATCATGGGTGAAGAGACCGGCCTGCACGCCGGCACCGGCATCGAAGGCGAAGAATACCTGTGGATCATCGATCCGCTGGATGGCACCACCAACTTCCTGCGCGGCATTCCTCACTTCGCTGTCAGCATTGCCTGCAAATACCGTGGTCGCCTGGAACACGCCGTTGTTCTGGACCCGGTTCGCCAGGAAGAATTCACCGCCAGCCGTGGTCGCGGCGCTCAACTGAACGGTCGTCGCCTGCGCGTCAGCGGTCGCACCAGCCTGGACGGCGCCCTGCTCGGTACCGGTTTCCCGTTCCGTGACGACCAGATGGACAACCTCGACAACTACCTGGGCATGTTCCGCGCTCTGGTTGGCCAGACTGCCGGCATTCGCCGCGCCGGTTCGGCGAGCCTGGACCTGGCTTACGTGGCCGCCGGCCGTTTCGACGCGTTCTGGGAGTCGGGCCTGTCCGAGTGGGACATGGCTGCTGGCGCCCTGCTGATTCAGGAAGCAGGCGGCCTGGTGAGCGACTTCACCGGCGGTCACGATTTCCTTGAGAAGGGCCACGTCGTTGCCGGCAACACCAAATGCTTCAAGGCAGTTCTGACGGCGATCCAGCCGCACCTGCCGGCCTCGCTGAAGCGCTAAGCGTTTCGCGAAACCAAAAAAAACACCCTTCGGGGTGTTTTTTTATGGGCATGAAAAAGCACCCCGAAGGGTGCTTTTTTTATAAGCCGTCAACCGGTCACTGGCCCGGCTCGTTCTGCGACAGGATCAGCTTGCCTTCCTTGTCGACCGGAATCTGGTTGCCCGGATCACGATCCATCCGCACCTTGCCTTCCTTGCCGTCCAGCGAATACCGGACGTCATAGCCCACAACCTTGTCGCTGATGTCATTCACCGTGTTACAGCGAGTCTGGGTCGTGGTGTAGGTATCACGCTCCTGCATACCCTCCTGAACCTTGTTACCGGCGTAACCACCACCGACCGCACCGGCCACCGTGGCAATCTTCTTGCCGGTGCCGCCGCCGATCTGGTTACCCAGCAGACCACCTGCCAGCGCACCGACCACGGTGCCGGCAATCTGGTGTTGATCTTTCACCGGCGCCTGCCGGGTCACTGTCACATCCTTGCACACTTCACGTGGAGTCTTGATCTGTGTTTTGACCGGTTCTACGGCCAGCACTTGCGCATACTCAGGGCCGCTTTTAACCAGGCTGTAGGTGGCAACAGCACCCCCGGCAGTCACACCGACAGCACCCAATACCGCACCAACCAGCAACGACTTGTTCACATGAACCTCCTGACCATCACATGCGGGACGCGCCCGCGCTTCTCCCAGCCTTGGAGCAAAAAAAAAGACGCGAGTTCAACTCGCGTCTTTTTTGACTGACAACCGGGAAAACGATGGCCGTTATGGACGGTCGTCGACTTCCTTCTCGGTGTTGACCGGCGGAATCAGATCTTCGGTCGACAGGTTCAGCCAGATCAGCACCACGTTGGCGATGTAGATCGACGAGTAGGTACCCGCCAGAACACCCACCAGCAGCGCCAGGGAGAAGCCGTACAGGTTGTCACCGCCGAAGAACAGCAGTGCCGCGATCGCCAGCAAGGTCGAAACCGAGGTCGCGATGGTCCGCAGCAAGGTCTGCGTGGTCGAGATGTTGATGTTCTCGATCAGCGTGGCCTTGCGCAGAACACGGAAGTTCTCACGCACCCGGTCGAACACGACGATGGTGTCGTTGAGCGAGTAACCGATGATCGCCAGTACCGCCGCCAGCACCGTCAGGTCGAAGGTGATCTGGAAGAACGACAGGATACCCACAGTCACGATCACGTCGTGAATCAGCGACACGATGGCGCCGACCGCAAACTTCCACTGAAAGCGGAAAGCCAGGTAGATCAGGATGCCGCCGAGCGCCAGCAGCATGCCCATGCCGCCCTGGTCGCGCAGCTCTTCACCGACCTGCGGGCCGACGAACTCGACGCGCTTGACGGTCGCCGGGTTGTCGCCGCCGACCTTCTGCAGCGCTTCCGCCACCTGATGGCCCAGCTGCGGATCTTCACCCGGCATGCGCACCAGCAGATCGGTGGTCGCGCCGAAGTTCTGCACCACGGCTTCGTGATAACCGGAAGAAACCAGTTGCTCGCGCACCTTGGTGACATCGGCCGGACGCTCGTAGGTCAGCTCGATGAGCGTACCGCCGGTGAAGTCCAGACCCCAGTTCATGCCCTTGTGGAACACACTGAAGATTGCCAGCAAGGTCAGGAATACGGTGACGCCGAACGCAAAGTTGCGGACGCCCATGAAGTTGATTGTACGTAACATGGCAGCCCCTTAAATCCACAACTTCTTGAAGTCACGACCGCCGAAGATCAGATTGACCATCGCGCGGGTGACCATGATGGCCGTGAACATCGAAGTCAGAACCCCGAGGGACATGGTGACTGCGAAGCCCTTCACCGGGCCGGTGCCCATGGCAAAGAGAATACCGCCGACCAGCAAGGTGGTCAGGTTGGCGTCGAGAATCGCAGTGAATGCCCGACCGAAGCCTTCGTTGATTGCACGCTGCACGGTCATGCCGGCGGCGATCTCTTCACGAATCCGCGAGAAGATCAGTACGTTGGCGTCGACTGCCATACCCATGGTCAACACGATACCGGCGATACCCGGCAGGGTCAGCGTGGCGCCCAGCAGCGACATCAGCGCCAGCAGCAGCACCATGTTCACCGCCAGTGCAACGGTGGCGATCAGGCCGAAGAAACGGTAGATGGCGATGATGAACAGCGAGACGAACAGCATGCCCCACAGCGATGCATCGATACCCTTGGTGATGTTGTCCGCACCCAGGCTCGGGCCGATGGTGCGTTCTTCAGCGAAGTACATCGGAGCAGCCAGACCACCGGCACGCAGCAGCAGCGCCAGTTCGGACGACTCGCCCTGGCCGTTCAGGCCGGTGATACGGAACTGCGCACCCAGCGGCGACTGAATGGTCGCCAGGCTGATGATCTTCTTCTCTTCCTTGAAGGTCTGCACCGCGACGTCTTTCTCGACGCCGTCGACCACTTGCTTGGTGTAAGTGGTGACCGGGCGCTGCTCGATGAAGATCACCGCCATGCTGCGACCGACGTTGCTGCGGGTCGCACGGCTCATCAGCTCGCCACCATGGCCATCCAGACGGATGTTCACTTCAGGCGTGCCGTGCTCACCGAAACCGGCCTTGGCGTCAGTCACCTGGTCACCAGTGATGATCAGGCCACGCTCGATCTGCGCCGGAGGACGGTTGCCTTCGCGGAACTCGAAAGTTTCGGAAGTGGCTTTCGAAGCGCCCGGCTCTGCCGCCAGACGGAACTCCAGGTTAGCCGTCTTGCCGAGGATACGCTTGGCTTCGGCAGTGTCCTGCACGCCCGGCAGCTCAACCACGATACGGTTGGCGCCCTGACGCTGGACGATCGGTTCGGCAACACCCAGCTCGTTGACGCGGTTACGTACCGTGGTCAAGTTCTGCTTGATGGAGTATTCACGGATTTCCGCCAGCTTGGCCGGGGTCATCGCCAGACGCAGCACCGGTTGACCGTTGAGGTCGGCCGGAACAATGTCGAAATCGTTGAAATTCTTGCGGATCAGCGCGCGGGCCTGTTCGCGGGAATCGGCATCGCTGAAGCCCAGCTGAATGGCGCCATTGAGTTGCGGCAGGCTGCGATAACGCAGTTTCTCTTTGCGCAACAGGCTCTTGACGTCGCCTTCGTAGACTTTCAGGCGGGCGTCGAGGGCTTTGTCCATGTCCACTTCCAGCAGGAAGTGCACACCACCGGACAAGTCCAGACCCAGTTTCATCGGGTGCGCGGCCACGCTGCGCAGCCACTGCGGGGTGGTTTGTGCCAGGTTCAGCGCGACGACGTAGTCATCACCCAATGCCTTGCGGACAACGTCCTTGGCCGGCAGCTGGTCTTCAGCCTTGGTCAGACGGATCAGACCACCCTTGCCGTTCGCAGCCAGGCTCGAGGCCTTGACGTTGATCCCGGACTCCTTGAGCGCGGTGCTTACGCGATCCAGATCGGCCTGGTTGACCTGCAGGGCCGTGCTGGCGCCGCTGATCTGAATGGCCGGGTCATCGGGGTATAGATTCGGAGCGGAATAAATCAGACCGATCGCCAGCACCGCCAGGATCAGAATGTATTTCCACAGAGGATATTTGTTCAGCATCACGCCGCCCGTTATGAACGCGGGGCGCCTTGCGCGCCCCGTCGATTGAGTAGAAGTTGGAACCTTAGATCGCTTTCAGCGTGCCTTTTGGCAGCGTGGCGGCGATGGCGCCCTTCTGGAACTTCATTTCCACGGTGTCGGAAACTTCCAGAACCACGAAGTCATCGGCCACTTTGGTGATCTTGCCGGCGATGCCGCCGGTGGTGACCACTTCGTCGCCCTTCTGCAGGCTGCTCAGCAGGTTCTTCTGCTCTTTGGCGCGCTTGGCCTGTGGACGCCAGATCATCAGGTAGAAGATGACCAGGAAGCCGACCAGGAAAATCCACTCGAAGCCGCCGCCCATAGGCGCTGCAGCCGGTGCAGCCGCGTCAGCCATGGCATTAGAGATAAAAAAGCTCATTTAGCACTCCAGTTGCAAATGTTGAATCTTGGGGTCAGAAAACTCAGTCCAAAGGCGGAACGGGAAGCCCGCGTTTGGCGTAGAAGGCATCGACAAAGGCGGCCAATGTACCCTGTTGAATAGCCTCGCGCAAACCAGCCATCAGCACCTGATAATGGCGCAAATTGTGGATGGTATTGAGCATGCTGCCGAGCATTTCGCCGCACTTGTCCAGATGATGCAGATAAGCGCGGGAGAAGTTCTGGCAGGTATAGCAATCGCAGGTCGGATCCAGCGGCGAATCATCATGGCGATGGAACGCGTTACGGATCTTCAGCACGCCTGTATCAATGAACAGATGCCCATTGCGGGCATTACGGGTTGGCATCACGCAATCGAACATGTCCACACCGCGGCGCACACCCTCAACCAGATCTTCCGGTTTGCCAACGCCCATAAGGTAACGAGGTTTGTCAGCCGGCATCATGCCCGGCAGGTAGTCCAGCACCTTGATCATTTCGTGCTTGGGCTCGCCCACCGACAGACCGCCGATGGCCAGGCCGTCGAAACCGATCTTGTCCAGGCCTTCCAGCGAGCGCATGCGCAGGTCCTGGTGCATGCCGCCCTGAACGATGCCGAACAGTGCCGCCGTGTTGTCGCCATGGGCATTCTTCGAACGCTGGGCCCAGCGCAGCGACAGCTCCATGGACACACGGGCGACGTCTTCGTCAGCCGGGTACGGGGTGCATTCGTCGAAGATCATCACGATG
The DNA here is from genome assembly GCF_021602345.1 of Pseudomonas pharyngis. Taxonomy (GTDB): domain Bacteria; phylum Pseudomonadota; class Gammaproteobacteria; order Pseudomonadales; family Pseudomonadaceae; genus Aquipseudomonas; species Aquipseudomonas pharyngis. The sequence continues at coordinate 26,575 of NZ_BQID01000019.1, read as the reverse complement.
TCGGAGCCCAGGTCGCGCTGAACCTGCATCGATTCTTCCGGGCCCATGAACACTTTCGAACCGTCGACCGGGGAGGCGAAGGTCACGCCCTCCTCCTTGATCTTGCGCATGGCGCCGAGGCTGAACACCTGGAAACCGCCGGAGTCGGTCAGGATCGGGCCTTTCCACTGCATGAAATCGTGCAGGTCGCCGTGCTCCTTGATCACTTCCGTACCCGGGCGCAGCCACAGGTGGAAAGTGTTGCCCAGAATGATCTCCGCGCCGGTGGCGACGATGTCACGCGGCAACATGCCCTTAACCGTGCCGTAGGTGCCCACCGGCATGAAGGCCGGGGTCTCGACGGTGCCACGAGGGAAGGTCAGACGACCACGACGGGCCTTGCCATCGGTGGCAAGCAGCTCGAACGACATACGACAGGTGCGACTCATACGGATTCCTCTGGGCCGCGGGGAGCGGGATTACGGGTGATGAACATCGCATCACCGTAGCTGAAAAAGCGGTATCCGTTATCGACCGCGGCTTTGTAGGCAGCCATGGTTTCCGGATAACCGGCGAATGCCGAAACCAGCATCAACAGCGTGGATTCGGGCAAATGGAAATTGGTGACCAGGGCATCGACCACATGGAACGGCCGGCCCGGGTAAATAAAGATGTCGGTGTCGCCGCTGAACGGCTTGAGTACGCCATCGCGGGCGGCGCTTTCCAGCGAACGCACGCTGGTGGTGCCGACAGCGATGACTCGACCGCCGCGCTCACGGCAAGCGGCGACGGCATCGACCACATCCTGACCGACTTCCAGCCACTCGCTGTGCATGTGGTGATCTTCGATCTTCTCGACGCGCACCGGCTGGAACGTGCCGGCGCCGACGTGCAGCGTGACGAACGCCGTCTCGACACCCTTGGCGGCGATCGCTTCCATCAGCGTCTGATCGAAATGCAGCCCGGCGGTCGGTGCCGCCACCGCGCCGAGCTTCTCGGCATACACGGTCTGATAGCGCTCGCGATCCGAACCTTCGTCCGGGCGGTCTATATAAGGAGGCAACGGCATGTGCCCGACGCGATCGAGCAGCGGCAGCACTTCTTCAGCAAACCCCAGCTCGAACAGCGCATCGTGACGCGCCAGCATCTCGGCTTCACCGCCGCCGTCGATCAGGATCTTCGAACCCGGCTTCGGCGACTTGCTGGAGCGCACATGGGCCAGCACGCGGTGGGTATCAAGCACGCGTTCGATAAGGATTTCCAGCTTGCCGCCGGACTCCTTCTGCCCGAACAGGCGCGCCGGAATCACCCGGGTATTGTTGAACACCATCAGATCGCCGGGGCGCAAATGCTCCAGCAGATCAGTGAATTGACGGTGTGCCAGGGCGCCGCTGACCCCATCCAGGGTCAACAGGCGACTACCGCGACGCTCGGCCAAAGGATGGCGGGCAATCAGCGAATCAGGAAGCTCGAAGGTAAAGTCAGCAACGCGCATGATGGGGTTCGTCTAGCAGGGCCGGAAAGTCTAGCGGAAATATCGAAAATTGACCATGAAACGTGATTGACCAACGGTAGGCACCTCTCTATACTTCGCCGCCATTGAGCCCTGATGGCGGAATTGGTAGACGCGGCGGATTCAAAATCCGTTTTCGAAAGGAGTGGGAGTTCGAGTCTCCCTCGGGGCACCAAAATTAGAAAAGGTCTTGCTTAGCAAGGCCTTTTTTTTCGTCTGTCGGAAAGTGCCGCCGGCCCTCCGGCGAGATCCCACACAGGTTCACCCCATGGAAACGTCACTGGAAACCGTCGCCCTGTTCTCCCTCAAACTCGCGTACGAGGAAGAAGGCCTGAGCCCGATTCTGCGCGATGACATGGTCATGGGCGACTATCAGAAGGATGTGTTCGAACTGCTGGTGCGCCGGGGTGATGTCGAGACGATCCAGTTCAAAATGAACGAGTGTCTGGCGCTGGCGATGGATGCGTTGGGTGGCGTCGAGAAACCGTTGGGGCGGGAACTGCACAAGTTGTCGACCGACTTCAGTCAGGCGCAGTCGCTGGAGCAGCTGAATCAGCCGCTCCTCGCGCTCAAGGGTTATTTGAAGGACATTCTTTAAGCTACGCAGATGAAGAAAGTGGCGCGAAGCTTCTATTTTGATATCTTGCCGCCCACTCGCTAGAGGCCTGTCAACCGCCTCTGTTATCGCGCACTCGGGAATAAACCAAAATGGATGCTGTGTTGTGCTTGCTGGTGATGGCTGGAACCTGGCTGTGGGTAGTGAAGCAACGGGGTGAGTGGAACCTGTTGCTGGCCAACCTTGCCGGCGCCGGAAGTGGCGTGGTTACCGGCATTGTGTTCACGCTGATTTACGACGCAGTCATTGGTACGTCGATGGCGACACCCAACCTGAATCGCAGTCTGGTGGTGTTCCTCACCAGCGCGGGTGTTCTGGCGGGGGTATGGCTGTGGATTGCCAATCGCCGTCAACCCGAACACCCGGTCGCACGTCAGTTGCTCGGCGCGGTGTGTGGCTTGGCCGCGGGCATGGCGACCCTGATGTTTCTGGCGGTGAATTATTTCCCCCACTCGTGACAGGACGGCGTGACTGTTTTGCAGTCAGCGCCGAGCCTTCAACACACGAATATCCGTCGCAAACCCATCCGCACCGACAATCTTCTTCCAGCCCACATACTGAAACTCGCCCCGCTCATCGATGTAATCGCCCTTCTCCACCGATCTGCCGCCGACGATCGCCACGCGCTTTTCCTCGCCACACCCGCCATCCGACGGCCGCACGGTGTAGATCACATACGGCTTCACATACTGCGTGGCGCGAAAGTATTGGCCGCAGACTTGATCGACGGTAATCAGCATGGTTTTCAGGCGGGCTTCGCCGTCCATGTCTTCGTGAAGTTTGAGGAAGGAGATTTCGCCGACATCGCTGTAGCCGAGTGAACGGGCGCGTTGGTATTCGGGGGAGTTCTGGTGGGCGATGCGGCCTTGCTCGGCGGCCTGGTTCATTCTGTCGGCGAACTCGGCTTTGCCACGGGCAATCATCGCATCGGCCTCGGCCGCCACGTTTTCGCATTGAGCGAATTCCCCGGAGGCGAGGTATTGGGGAGGCAGGTTTGGGCGGTGTTCATTCATGCTCCCCTGACTGTTCTCCAGATCGCCCATCACCTCAAAGGCACCGGGCACGCGACCGCTTTGGACGTCGGCCATTTTTTCCTGCATGCGCTGACAGTTGGCGAGGTAATACTTCCAGCTGTTTTCCGGGTGCTCTTTCCAGGCGGCGAATGCCGGGGTCAGCGTGGTAGCAAAGACGAACACACAAAACAGACGGCAGGTTTTGAGAGCAGGCATGAGTAGTCCATTACGGAGATGAAGTCAGTGGCGCGACGCTACTATTTTGCTATCTTGCCGTCCACTGTCGACCAAGGTGCCAAGGGCCTGATCAACACCGATTCCGAAGGAAGAATGCGATGGAAATAGCCGTTATGTTTTTTGCCTGGGCGGCCATGTGGGTATGGGTTGTCAGGCAGCGTGGTGCCTGGAATCTGATCCTCGCCAATATGCTCGGTGCCGCCAGCGGCATGATGGTAGGCGTGGTGGTCTCGGAGTTTTACATTCGCTTGTTCGGGGCGGACCGGCCGCCCATACCCGGGCTCATGGGCACAGTGCTGCAGATGCTGACAACCGCTGCGGCGCTGGTGGGTGTATGGATGCTGGTATCCCATCGAACGCAGGTCGAACATCCTGTTGCGCGTCAGCTACTGGCAGGCCTTTGCGGCACCGTGGCCGGCCTGACAACATTCATGTTTTTTGCACTCAAATAATTTTACCGGCGTTGAATGCGATGGTTGCTGTAGCAGCGGATGTCTATTTTGCTATCTTGCCGCCCATCTCAGCACTGCGAGCGCTGAATTCAGGTTTTGCAGGTTTAAGGAAAGGATCGAATGGAGTTTCTGCGTTTTCTGGCATTTGTCGCGGCCTGGGGTTTCATGTGGCGCTGGGTAGTGAAAAACCGCGGCAGCTGGCACTTGTTCTACGGCCACCTGGTCGGTGCGGCAGGCGGTTTCATTGTGGCGATGGTGGTGTTGGCGATCAGCTTTTCACTGCTCCCGTCGGCGCATCATTACGAAGCCGCGCAGACTGAAAACGTCGTGGCACAGCAGGAAGCCGAGCCGACCTCGTTGCTGCCGGAAGCCGAGGCGGTTGCAAGCCCTGCTGCGCTGAAAGATGCGCCGGTGTTTGCCGCTATCGAGCCGGACAACAAGCCCTCTCCAGCGGATTCCGCGTTGCTGCCGAACTACGCCAGTCGGGCGCCGAAGACGATGTCGGTGCAAACCGTGATCGACCAGAGTGACGATCAGGGGCGCAAGGCCCTGACGGCGCTGAGCAAAAAACTGCGCGCCGACGCGCAGGGCGACAAGTCGATGCTCGCGTATGTCATGTGCAGCCCGTTCGTGACCAGCACCTTGCGCTTCCCCGCATCTGCCCGTTTTGCCGACAGCAAAAGCCTGACACCGCAGCGCTTCAAGGATCAGGTTTACACCTTCAGCAACACCGTCACCGCGCGGAACATGAATGGCGACGACGTGACGTACCGCTTCGACTGCTCCGTACAGGAACAGCAAAGAGTCGATGCGACACCTGCCGAATGGCGCCTGTTGGCGCTGAAGCTGGAAAAAACAGGCTCTTAAGTCTGGTTTAAGGGTTCGAGGCGCCGGCTGCGCTATCATCGCCAGCCTGTGCGCCTTGAGCTTGTCCCCCGATGCCTCCGACACCTGATGACCTGAACCTGTTGCCTGCTGTTCTGGCCGGGCCACTGCTGCGCCGACTGGAACCGACGCGCTTAGTGTTTTGGCTGGTGGGCAGCCGCGAGCTGTCGTTGACCTTGCGCCTGCAAGGCGTAGGAGACATTCCACTGGATGCCGGGAAATGCACGGTCATTCCGGTAGGCACCCGGGCGTTTGTTCACCTGATCGACGTTCCGCTGGAAACCGCCCTGCCCTGCGACACCCGCATCGACTACGACCTGTTGATCGATGGCTTGCAGCCCATCGCCGAATGGGCGCCACACCTGCTCTACGACGACGCCACCTGCCCGAACTTCGTCCTGCGCTCGCGCATCGACCAGTTGCTCCACGGCTCCTGCCGCAAGCCCCATCACCCGGCCGCCGACGGCCTGCTCTGTGTTGACCGGTTGCTGGCCGCCGAAACCGATCCGCAGCAACGCCCCGCCCTGTTGATGATGAGCGGTGATCAGGTTTACGCCGACGACGTGGCCGGTCCGATGTTGCGGGCGATTCATGCCTTGATCGAGCGCCTCGGTCTGTTCGGTGAACACCTCGAAGGCGCGGTGGTCAGTGACAGCGCGAAACTCTACGAACACCCGGCCAGCTACTACCATCGCGCGGATTTGCTGCCGGCACTGGAAAGCAACGAGACATTGCGCGAGCGTTTCTTCGGCGGTGCGCGCAAACCGATTTTCACCAGCAGCAGCGCCGACAATCACCTTGTGACGTTCGCCGAAGTCATGGCCATGTATTTGCTGGTGTGGTCGCCAACGCCTTGGACGCTGGTCAATCCGCAGCCGCCAGCGCTGACGCCGGAACGCCTCAAGCGCTACGCCCTCGAACAGACCCGCATCGACGGTTTCAAGGCCGGCCTCGGCCAGGTGGCCCGGGCACTGGCGCACTTGCCGAGCCTGATGATTTTCGATGACCACGACATCACCGATGACTGGAATCTGTCCGCGCAATGGGAGGAAACGGCCTACGGCCACCCGTTCTCCAAACGCATCATCGGCAACGCGCTGATCGCCTACATGTTGTGTCAGGGCTGGGGCAACAATCCGGATGCATTCAGCGCTGTACTGGAGAAAACCCGCGGCCTGAGCGCCAGCGGTGAAGACCGCTATCTCGACGCTCCCGTGCAGGACGAATTGATTGAGGAACTGCTGCGCTTTCAGCAATGGCATTTCGTAATGCCAACCAGCCCGGCGCTGGTGGTGCTCGACACCCGAACCCGACGCTGGCGCAGCGAAATGGCGCTCAAGCAACCGTCGGGTTTGCTGGACTGGGAAGCCTTGAGCGAACTGCAGCAGGAACTGCTCGACCATCCTTCGGCGATCATCGTTTCGCCGGCGCCGATCTTCGGCGTGAAGCTGATCGAAACCGTGCAGCGAGTATTCAGCTGGTGCGGTTATCCACTGCTGGTGGACGCAGAAAACTGGATGGCCCATCGCGGCGCCGCCCAGGTGATCCTGAACATTTTCCGACACTCGCGTACACCGGGCAGTTACGTGGTGCTGTCAGGCGACGTGCATTATTCCTTCGTCTACGAAGTCCTGATCCGACACCGCAAGGCCCGGCCGCGCATCTGGCAGATCACCAGCAGCGGCATCAAGAACGAATTTCCCCCGACCCTGCTGGAATGGTTCGACCGTCTCAACCGCTGGCTCTACTCACCGCGCTCGCCACTCAACTGGTTGACCAAACGCCGCCGCATGCGCATCGTCCCGTACGTGCCGGAGCACGCCGAAGCGGGTGAACGGTTGTGGAATTCGGCGGGGATCGGTCAGGTATTTTTCAATCATCAGGGACAGCCGAGCGACATCATCCAGCACAACTCGAATGGCGCACCGAAGACCCGGATGCTGGCGCCGGATTTGTCGGATTATCCTGATTAAGCAAAAAATGGCTGCCGAAAAAACGGCAGCCATTTCAGACGCAAGCGGGAAAATCAGCTCTCGCCCAGCGCTCGCGCCACCCCTCTGGCAATCATCCCCACCTCCCGCTCATCAATCGTCAGCGGCGGCAGCAGCCGGATCGTCTTGCCGCGAGTGACGTTGATCAGCAGTCCATGATCCCGCGCGGCAATCAATGTCAGGTCGCGGATCGGCTGTTTGAGTTCGATGCCGATCATCAGCCCTTGTCCACGAATCGCCAGCACATTCGGATTGTCTGCCAGCTCTGCACGCAAGCGGGTCAGCAGGCGCTCACCCTGGACCCTGGCATTTTCCAGCAGGCCTTGTTCCTCGATGATCTCGAGCACGGTGCAGCCCACCCGACACGCCAATGGATTGCCGCCGAAGGTGCTGCCGTGGCTGCCGGGGGTGAACAGATCCGCCGCTCGGCCCCGTGCCAGGCAGGCGCCGATCGGCACGCCGTTGCCCAGGCCCTTGGCGAGGGTCATGACGTCGGGAATGATACCTTCGTGCTGGAACGCGAACCAGCGGCCGGTGCGGCCGATGCCGGTCTGGATTTCGTCGAGCATCAGCAGCCAGGCGTGACGGTTGCACAGCTCGCGCAGGGCCTTGAGGTAGCCGGGCGGCGCCAGTTGCACGCCGCTTTCACCCTGAATCGGCTCGACCAGAATCGCCACGATCCGCTGGCCATGCTTGCGCTGTACCTGCTCCAGCGCCTCAAGATCGCCGAACGGAACCTTGACGAAATCCCCGGGCAACTCATTGAAGCCCAGGCGCACCGCCGGGCCATCGCTGGCGGACAAGGTGCCGAGGGTACGCCCATGAAACGCGTTGGCCATCACCACCACCAGCGGCTGCTCGATGCCTTTGCGCCAGCCGTAAAGGCGCGCCAGTTTCAGTGCGGTTTCATTGGCCTCGGCACCGGAGTTGTTGAAGAACGCCCGCTCCATCCCCGCCAGCCGCGTCAGCTTCTGCGCCAGCGACTGTTGCCAGTCGATGCTGTAGAGGTTGGAGGTGTGCAGCAGCAATCCCGCCTGCTCGCTGATCGCCGACACAATGCGCGGGTGCGAGTGACCGACATTGGTCACCGCCACGCCCGCCACCGCGTCCAGATACTCGCGGCCCGCCTGATCCCAGAGTCGGGTGCCCAGGCCCTTGATGAAGCTCAGGTCCAGCGGTTGATAGGTGTTCATCAGGGCGGCGGTCATGTCGGCAAACTCCAGCGAGGTGAGAGGTGCTGGCAGTATGGTTATCCACCTGAACTGGATAAACTCGGCAAAACTTCAATCATTTAAAAGCCGGACTTGATAATGGATCTGTTCCAGTCGATGAGCGTGTACGTCAAGGTTGTGGAGTCCGGCAGCATGACGGCGGCCGCGCTGCAGTGCGAAATGTCCACGACCATGGTGGGCAATCACCTGCGGGCACTGGAGCAACGGCTCGGTGTGCAATTGCTGCAACGCACCACCCGCCGCCAGCGACTGACCGAGTTCGGCAGCGTTTACTACCAGCGCTGCCTGGAGGTATTAGGTCTGGTCGCCGACTCCGAACGGCTCGCCGAACAGACGCTGGATGAACCGCGCGGCATCCTGCGGGTGACCGCGCCGCTGACCTTTGGCGTCGAACGCCTGGCCCCGGCGCTCAGCGAGTTTTCCCTGCAATGTCCGCAGGTCAAACTCGACGTGATCCTGACCAACCGTCGCCCGGATCTGTTGGAAAGCGGTCTCGACGTGGCCTTCCGACTGGGCCACTTCGACCAGTCCAACCTGATCGCCCGCCCGCTGATCGACTACACCCTGACCGTCTGCGCCTCCCCGGAATACGTTGCCCGACGCGGCATGCCGCTCACGCCTGAAGAACTGCGCCAGCACGACTGTCTGTCCTTCGCCTACCCCGCCGGCGATGACTGGCAATCGGTGGAAAAGCAGTGGCGCCTCAGCGGCCCGGACGGGGACATCATGGTCGACGTCAAAGGCCCGATGCTGATCAACAGCTCCGCCGGCCTGCATCAGGCCGCGCGCACCGGCATGGGCATCGTGATGCTGCCGGATGCACTGGTGGAACAGGACCTGCGCGACGGCCGACTGGTCGTCGTGATGCCGGACTACCAGCCGCCGAACCGCCCGATGCATCTGCTTTACGCGCCGGATCGCTATCGGCTGCCGAAACTGCGTCGCTTCGTCGAGTTCGCCATGCAGATGTGGGGCAGGCCGTAAGCAACGCGACTACTGTTGGAAATACACCAGGGACGGGATGAACAAATGAACAAAGACATTTCAATACGCGACCTCATGCCCACGGAAGTGGAGGCAGCAAGGCAGTTTCTCGAGCGGCACGGCTGGGCTCATCGCACCGGCACCGCCGAACATTTCGCACAACTCATCCAGAACTCCCAACGCACTGCCGTTGCATTGAGCAGCCAGCAGGTTGTCGGTTTCGCCCGTGGCATCACCGATGGTTTGTCCAACGGTTACCTGTCGATGGTCGTGGTCGACGGGCAACACCGGCGCGCGGGAATCGGGCGGGCGCTGGTCGAACATGTGATGGGCGACGACACCGATATTACCTGGGTTCTGCGTGCCGGCCGCGAAGGTGCGGAAGCGTTTTTTGCCAGTCTGGGGTTTGAAACCTCGGTGATCGCGATGGAGCGTTTGCGACTGAAATAGCCGACGATTACCGTGACCCCGACTATGCTCCACCCTCCTCCTTTTCAGCATGGATGCTGCGCAATGCTCACGATTCTGCAAAACACTCCGATACGGGTTTACCTGATTTTTCTGCTGGTGGTTTATTTCGGCATCAAGTCGTTTTCTCCCCGACGCGAGAGTCGTGTCTCGATGCTGATAACGCCCCCGGCGTTTTTGGCATGGTCGCTGTACTCACTGAACCTGACGATCAACCCCGGCCTGTTTTTCAGCACCTGGTTCGCCGCGCTGTTGCTGGGCAGCCTGTCGGCCTGGCTGGTGTTCTCCCGCCGGGGCGTGGTGCTCGACGACTCCGCGACAGGCCTGATCATGCCGGGCACGGTAAAAATCCTGATCATGTACCTGATGTTCTTTTCTGCGAACTACTACTTCAATTATCAGCATGACGTGCATCCGGAGCGTTCCGCGTCCCCGGACCTGCTGTTGCTCAAGTCGATTATTTCGGGGTTCCTGGGCGGCCTGATCAGCACCCGTTCGTTGAAGCTCTACTGGACACTGCGTGCTCTGGCGTCCCGGCGGTTGCCGAGGAATGTCGTCGCCAATGAATAAGGCACAGCGCTCGCGGTGCCGGATTACTCAACACAAATCATCCGGATAAATAATCGGCACCGCCGGCCCCTTGCTCCGTGACAACGCTGCCGCGCTCCCCTAAATTAGTCGGCCTGAAAAAGCCCCCAGCGCTTTCTCGTCTCATCTCAAGTTAAAAAAGTAGTGAAATTTCAATGTCCGATTTCAACACCGCTGAATCCGTAGTCACTCTGTCGTCCAAAGCGGAATACGAAAACTCCATCAATCTTTCACAACACATCCCACAGGCGAAGATCATCAGCGAGATGGTGCTGGACGCGTTCCAGTCGAGCCGCGAAAGCGATCAGATCCGCGAACTGCGCGCCGCGATCCGTCAGGCCCACGACCGCTTCGATGACGACCAGGCCTATGAGCTGATGGGCGAACTCAAGCGCCTGAAGGACGCCGAAGCCGCCGACATCGCCGCCCTCGAAGATCTGAGCAGCAAATTCCCGATCAGCCGCATCCTGTCCAGCTTCAAGGACGATCCGGCGTTCCAGGAAATCGTCTATGGCCTGGCCCTCAAGGTTCTGAACCAGACCCATCAGGCGATCAGCAACCCGAGCGGCGGTAAGAGCAAGGCTGCACGCGCCAAGAAAGACGTCGAAGTGTTCAGCATCAGCAAGGACGGCATCAGCGTGACCCTGCCAATGCGCACACCGCGTTCGCGCCTGAGCGTGGATCGCGAGGCGCTGGAATTCCTCGGCTTCACCTTCGTCGGCGAAGGCGATGAGGCGGAAATCGAAGGCGAAACCTTCGTCGACAACGCCGGCACCGAACACGCGATCAACCGCAAGAACATCATCACCGCTCTGCAGCAGCAGACCGCGTTTGATGGCTACAGCATCGCCGCCCAGTAATACCGGGCGCTGACAAAAAAGCCCCGCACTGAAATTCAGGCGGGGCTTTTTGTTGTGCGGCTTTCAGCGATTACGCCGAAGGATGCACTGCGGCGATCATATCGACTTCGATGGCTGCGTTTTTCGGCAACTGATAGACGCCGACGGTGGTGCGGGTGTGTCGCCCGACATCGCCCAACACATAACTGAACACATCCGACGCGCCATTGGCGACTTCGCTGAGGTCAACGAAATCCGGCGTGGACTTCACGTACACCGTGACCCGCAACAACGACCTGACCTTGTCCAGCGAACCGACCGCATCGACGATAAAGGCCAGACAGCGCATCGCACTGATGCTTGCCGCCGCCTGCGCATCCTTGAGCGTCAACTCCTGCCCCACTCGCCCTGGATACTGAATCCTGCCCTCGGTGCGCGGCACCATGCCGCTGATGTAGATCTCATCGCGATGACGGATCAACGGCGCGTAATTGCCACCCACCGTGTTCTCGCCATTGATGTCGTAGTTCAGCTCTTTTGCCAGGGCAATGAATCGCTCGTCGCAGGTCATCCTCTCAGTCATTTCGCCCAGCCTCTTGATCGATGCATGAAGTTGGATCCGAATCTAGGGCTTTTGCCTGTTGATCGCAACCTGTCGATTTCTAGCTAGTCGTTTCGAGGGAATGGCTGATTACCGCACCCCTTTGGTAGCGAGGCTGTTCACGACAAAGGACGTCGTTTCTCGATCATCCGAGCAACAAAAAACCCCGCTCATCTCTCGATGAACGGGGTTTCTCGTACAACGTTCGAACCTTACGGCGCGTACGTCAGCAGCAGCTCGGTCGGCACCTTGAAGTCCAGGGACATCATCACGCTCAGCGCGGTGATGGTGAAGATCGAGAACACGAACAGCTTGCGTGCCCAGACCGTGTCATCCACCGCCTTGTAGCCGGTCCAGGCCATGTACAGCCAGTACATGCCCATGGCCGCGGCGACGGCGAGGTAGCTCATGCCGGCGTAACCGCTGAAGGTCAGCATCAAGGTCGCCACGAGGAACGCCAGGATGTAGAACAGGATGTGCTTCTTGGCCACCTGGATCCCGCGCTTCACTGGCAGCACCGGAATCGATGCGGCCAGGTAATCGTTGAAGCGGAAGATCGCGATGGCGTAGGAATGCGGCATCTGCCACAGGCTGAACATCACCAGCAGGGTCAGCGCGGCCATGTCGAAGCTGTTGGTCACGGCCACGTAACCGATCACCGGAGGCATGGCGCCCGACAGACTGCCCACCAGCGTGCCGTGAACCGACTTGCGCTTGAGGTACAGGCTGTAGAAGCCGACGTAGATGATGAAGCCGATCACGGCGAACAGGGCAGCCAACGGGTTGGCCACCTTGTACAGCAACGCAACGCCGGCGACACCCAGGACGGTCGCATAGACCAGGGCCAGTTTCAGGGAGATCAAGCCCTGAACCAGCACCCGGTTCTTGGTGCGCTCCATCTTCAGGTCGATGTCGCGGTCGATGCAGTTGTTGAACACGCAACCGGAGGCCACAACCAGGGAAGTGCCGATCATGGCTGCAAGAAACACGGCCAGATCGACATGCCCTTTCGAGGCCAGGAAGAACCCGCCTGCCACAGAAAGCACGTTACCGAAAATGATCCCCGGTTTGGTGATTTGGATAAAGTGCTTGAGCGACATCGGGTTTACCTCACTTCGCCATCATGTAGGTGTGGATGCTGAACATGATCCACAGCGACAGACCGACCAGCAGCACGATCACGATGGCCGTAAAGACGAACGCAATCACGTTGTTACGTTGAGCGATGGAACGGTCCAGGTGCAGGAAGTAATACAGGTGAACGATCACCTGGATCACGGCGAACAGCAGGACGATTGCCAGCGTCGTCGACTTCGGCAGGGTCGGGAACATCACCAGGCCGAACGGGATGACGGTCAGGATTACCGACAGGATGAAGCCAATGGCGTACGACTTTACGCTGCCGTGGCCAGCATCATGGCTGTCATGGGAGTGTGCATTAGCCATTACAGAGTCCCCATCAGGTAAACAACGGTGAATACGCAGATCCACACCACGTCCAGGAAGTGCCAGAACAGGCTCAGGCAGCTAAGACGGGTCTTGTTGGTCGCCGTCAGGCCGTGCTTGTTGACCTGGTACATCATGATGCCCATCCAGATCAGACCGGCGGACACGTGCAGACCGTGGGTACCGACCAGCGTGAAGAACGCCGACAGGAAGCCCGAACGGCTAGGACCGAAGCCCTCGGAGATCAGCAGGTGGAACTCGTTGATCTCCATGGCGATGAAGCCTGCGCCGAGCAGGAAGGTCATGAACAACCAGCCCAGAACCTGCTGCTTTTTACCCTTGTACAACGCCAGCATGGCGAAGCCGTAGGTGATCGAACTGAACAACAGCAGAGCGGTTTCGCCCAGCACGTATGGCAGTTCGAAGATGTCGTGGCCCGACGGGCCACCGGCGACGTTGTTTACCAGTACCGCGTACACCGCGAAGATCGACGCAAACAGAATGCAGTCGGTCATCAGGTAGAGCCAGAAACCGTATACGGTCATCTCGCCCGAGTCGTGGTGATGGTCATCGTGCCCATGGTCATGACCATGGGCGTGTCCAGCATTGGTCACTAAGTTCGACATTGTTTAAGCCTGTTCCAACTTGGTTTCAACACGGGTTGCGGAAGCAGGGATCTTCCCGGCCGCTACCAGACGCTTGTGCTGCTCGGCTTCGATGCGCTCGATTGTTTCAACCGGCACCATGTAGCCCTGATCGTCACGTGCTGCGTGGATCACGAAGTAGATGACAGTGCCGGCCAGGCTGGCGATCGCCAACCACCAGATGTGCCAGATCATCGCGAAACCGAACACGGTCAGCAGTGCGCCCATCACCACGCCAGTGGCGGTGTTGTTCGGCATGTGGATCGGTTCGTACTTGGCCGGAGCCTTGTACGCGGTACCGTTTTCCTTGGCCTCGGTGAACGGATCGATGCAGTCTGCCTTTGGCAGTACAGCGAAGTTGTAGAACGGAGGTGGCGACGAGGTCGACCATTCCAGGGTATGGGCATTCCACGGGTCACCGTGTTCGCACATGTTTTCCGGTTTCTTGCGGTCACGCACCGACACGTACAGCTGGATCAGCTGGCAGGCGATACCCACAGCAATCATCACCGCACCGAACATGGCAACGTACAGGTACGGTACCCACTCAGGGTTGGTGGTGGCGTTCAGACGACGGGTCATGCCCATGAAGCCCAGAGCGTAGAGCGGCATGAACGCGACGAAGAAGCCCGAGATCCAGAACCAGAACGCTGCTTTACCCCAGCCTTCATGCAGCTTGAAGCCGAACGCTTTCGGGAAGTAGAAGCCGAAACCTGCGATGTAGCCGAATACCGCGCCGCCGATGATCACGTTGTGGAAGTGCGCGATCACGAACAGGCTGTTGTGCAGAACGAAGTCAGCACCCGGGATGGCCAGCAGTACGCCGGTCATGCCGCCGATGGCGAAGGTCACCATGAAGCCCAGGGTCCACAGCACCTGGCTGGTGAAGCGCAGACGGCCCTGGTAGATGGTGAACAGCCAGTTGAACAGCTTCACACCCGTCGGGATGGAAATCAGCATCGTCGCCAGACCGAAGAAGGCGTTGACGCTGGCACCCGAACCCATGGTGAAGAAGTGGTGCAGCCAAACCATGAAGCCCAGTACCGAGATCGCGCCCGAGGCGTAGATCATCGAGTGGTGGCCGAACAGTTTCTTGCCGGTGAAGGCCGAGATGACTTCCGAGAAAATGCCGAACGCCGGCAGGATCAGGATGTAAACCTCAGGGTGGCCCCATGCCCAGAACAGGTTGACGTACATCATTGGATTGCCACCAAGTTCATTGGTGAAAATGTGGAAATCCATGTAACGGTCAAGGGTCAGCAGTGCCAGGGTAGCGGTCAGGATCGGGAACGAAGCCACGATCAGAACGTTTGCCCAGGTGCAGGTCCAGGTGAAGATCGGCATGTCCATCAGCTTCATGCCAGGGGTACGCATTTTCAGCACGGTCGCGAGGAAGTTAACCCCGGTTAACGTTGTACCCAGACCCGATAGCTGTAGCGCCCAGATGTAGTAGTCCATCCCCACGCCAGGGCTGTATTGCAGACCCGACAGCGGTGGATAGGCAACCCAGCCGGTCTTGGCGAATTCGCCGACGCCCAGGGACAGGTTGATCAGCACGACGCCGGACACCAGCAGCCAGAAGCTCAGGGAGTTCAGGAACGGGAACGCAACGTCACGCGCGCCGATCTGCAGCGGCACTGCAAGGTTCATCAGGCCGGTGAAGAATGGCATCGCCATGAAGATGATCATGATCACACCGTGAGCGGTGAAGATCTGGTCATAGTGTTCAGGTGGCAGGTAGCCAGGCGAACCCTCGGTGGCCATGGCCAGCTGGGTACGCATCATGATGGCGTCGGCAAAACCGCGCAGCAGCATGACCATGGCGACGATGATGTACATCACGCCGATTTTCTTGTGGTCGACCGACGTCAGCCACTCGGTCCACAGGTAAGTCCACTTCTTGAAGTAGGTGATTGCAGCGAACAACGCCAGACCACCGAGCGCGATCATCGAGATGGTGACCATCACGATCGGCTCGTGGAAAGGGATCGCTTCCCAACTTAATTTACCAAACATCGTTTACTCCTCTGCCCCGGCAGCTGAATGCGAATTCGAGTCCATATCCGTTGCCGCCACTTCTTTCTCTTTCTTCTCGTGCTTCAGCGGCTTGCCTGGTTTCATGCCTTCGTACTTGTCGACGATGGTCTGGAACAGGTTCGGCGTGACCGAGGAGTAGAGCTCGACTGGATTGTTCTGGCTTGGCTTGGCAAGGGCTGCGTATTCAGCGGCTTCAAGCTGTTTAGGTGCCTTTTTGACTTCACTTACCCAGGCGTCGAAATCTTCCTGAGAAGTTGCGATCGCTTTGAATTTCATACCGGTGAAACCAGCGCCGCTGTAGTTGGCGGAGATACCGTCCATTTCAGCGTTGCGGTCAGCGATCAGGTGCAGCTTGGTGGTCATGCCCGCCATCGCGTAGATCTGGCCGCCCAGGCCCGGGATGAAGAACGAGTTCATCACCGCGTCCGAAGTGATCCGGAAGTTAACCGGGGTGTGCGCCGGGAACACGATCTTGTTGACCGTGGCGATGCCCTGTTCCGGGTAGATGAACAGCCACTTCCAGTCCAGCGCGACCACTTCGATGGTCACCGGCTTGACGTCGGATTCGATCGGACGATACGGATCCAGCGAGTGGGTCGACTTGTAGGTGATGTAACCCAGGGCAATGATGATCAGGACCGGGATGGTCCAGACTGCCACTTCGATCTTGGTCGAGTGCGACCACTTCGGGGTGTAGACGGCGTTCTTGTTGGAGGCGCGGTACTTCCAGGCGAACAGGAAGGTCATGACGATGACCGGCACAACGACCAACAGCATCAGCAGCGTGGCGGTGATGATCAGGTTGCGCTGTTCCAGGCCGACCTGGCCCGTTGGATTGAGCAAGGTCATGTTGCAGCCTCCCAGCAACAACGTGCCGAGCAGCGGCACTAGGCCTAGTAATCTGGGGTACCTGTTTTTACTCATCTCACGACCTCTAAAGCAGCTTGCGCAATGCAGTTGGGTTTTGATCGCCAACACTTCACCCTGCCAAGGGTTGGCATTTTCTTTGGATTGAATAAGGGCCGCCCGTCGCGCGTCAGACGCTCGACAAAACCTGGGACAGCGGTCAGTTCTTATTCGAATTCGTGGTCAAAGGCCTTGTTACAGACCAATTCCATTTGGTGCGGAAAGTTGGAAAGGCACCGACACCTGGGTGTCTCGCAAGCCTCTCGGCTGCCCGACACCCGACTTCCTGCTCGCCTCCTTAATAAAGGCTGAACAGTGCCGGGAATTCAGTGCGGGCGATTGTAGATAGGTAGCGCCCTATACACCATGTCTTATCCCGAAATAATTTTTATCGCTCAGAGCAACAATCCATCGTTTTTTTTGCAAAAGTGACCCATGTTATCGAAATCGATTCTCAACAAAAACACCAAAAAATGTAGGTCTATCGGCCTCAGTTCAGACAGCTCCGAGGGCTTTTTCCCACGGCGCGATCCGCGCAAAGCCCGATATGCCAAGGCTTTTGGCCATCTGTCAGAGTCTGTTAAAACTGCCTGATCCGGCACTCCCGTGCAAAAACCAAAAAACGCTGAAACAGACCAATCCTTTTTTGTAACAGCACTCCAATCCGGGCCTGTGAACCGCGCTGCGACTGGGCGCGTGTGACAACATGTCGCACACCTGTCGCACCCTTCCTTGCCGTTCGTCACGGTGTTTTCACCAAGACCCTGAAATGCAAAACGCCTCGATTTGCGTCACCGCAAATCGAGGCGTTTGTATTATCGGCGCAGGCGCCGAAAAGTTGATTCAGCGCAACGCTTTTCGGTTACGCGAGGTCAGCAGCGGCACCAGAATCACCACCAGCACAAAGGCCACGAGCGCCCATTGCGCCAGCGACAGGCCGAGGATCGGCGGGTACGGCGTCGAGCAGAAACCGTCAACCTGGAAGCCCAGCGGGAAGATCTTCGCCAGCGGCAGGTCATCGACGATCGGCTGCAGCACATCGATGCCGCAGCTCACCGCCGGATAGAACTGGGTGTATACGTGATGCCCGGCGACGCCGGCCCCGGCGATGGCACAAATCACCACCAGCACCTCGAACACGGTGATGCTGCGCCGGGTGCGCATGGCCGCGCCGATGAACGCGAACAACGCGATCAGCAGTAACGCATAACGCTGCAGGATGCACAGCGGGCACGGCGCCTCGCCCAGCACGATCTGCATGTACAGCGCGCCACCGATCAGCGCCAGGCAGATGATGCCCAGCAACACCAGATAGCGCCGTTCACGTCCCAATCGAATCGTTTCCTCGCTCATCGCGTTTCCCTTTCAAGTCCATGGTTCAGCTGGCCGGCGGCTGCGCTTGCAGTTGCGCCATCAGGCTGATGTTGTCTTCGATATGCCAATTGGCCGCGATGCGACCGTTGTCGATCTGATAGATATCGGTTGCCCGGAAGTCTACACGCTGGCCCTGCCCATTGAGAGCCTTGAACGTGCCGGTGAAATGCCCGCGAAAGTGCAGGTGCACCACCACGCGATCCCCGGCGACGATCATTTGCTCAATCTCGCAGCTCAAGTCCGGCACCGCCGTGCGAAAGAACCTCGACGCCAGCAGCGGCCCGATCGGCCCCTGCACCCGGCCTTCCGGCGGGGTCTTGTCGACGAACTGCGGCGACAGGGCGGCGGTGGCCAACGCCTCTTCGCCCGTGTTCCAGAAACTGCCGTAACGCCGCGCCGCCAGCTCCATCGCATCTCGCTGCGCCTTGGGCAGGCTCTGATCGACGATCAGGGTCTGGGGTTCGATCAAGGCGGATTCGGCGAAGGCGAACGGACTGGACAGCAAGGCAACCGACAGGCCCAAAGTGGCCAGGCTGAAACGACGGGAAGAGGCGAAGTGCGACATGGGGACGATCCTGATCATGTAAACGAACGAGCGCCTATCATCAGCATCGGGGAATAAACGATAAACCGGTTAAGAAACGATTAACCTTTAAACAGAATTTAAGAATCAGGGCCGTGTAACGGCCAATCGCTGGCAAGCCCGCTCCCACATTGAAATGCATTCCAATGTGGGAGCGGGCTTGCTCGCGAATGAAGGCGACTCGGTTCCGAATTATTCCAAAGCAGCCGCCGGCCCGAAGAACTCATACCGGCTCTGCTTCTCAGGCACGCCCAGCGCCTTCAGGTGACGCTTGATCGCCCCCATGAAGCCTTTCGGCCCAAGGAAGTAAGCGTCCACATCACGCTCCGACGGCAACCACTCGCCCAGTTGCTCTTCACTCAACAACCCGACCTTGTCCGCCGCCGGGCTCACGCCGTCATCTTCGGCGTAGCAATAGAAGCGCTTGAGCTGCGGATGGCGCGCGGCCAGCCCGTCGACCCAGTCACGAAACGCATGCACGCTGCCGTTGCGCGCACTGTGAATGAAGTACACCGGACGCTCGGTTTCCAGTGCCGCTTCCAGCATCGCCAGCGTCGGCGTGATACCGACGCCGCCGCTGATTAGCACCAGCGGTTTATCACTGGCGGTCAGGGTGAATTCGCCCGATGGCGGGAACAGTTGGATGCTGGAACCGACATGCAACTGATCGTGCAAATAATTGGAAGCTCGACCACCCGGTTCACGCTTGACGCTGATGCGGTACTGACCTTTGTTGGCCAGGGCCGACAGCGAATAGTTGCGGCGGATTTCCTCACCGTCGAGCACCAGCTTCATGCCGATGTACTGGCCAGGTTCGGCTGCGAGGATCGGGCCTTTGTCCGCCGGTTCAAAGTAAAACGAAATGATTTCCGCGCTCTCCTCGACCTTGGCCGCGACAATGAACTCCCGCGCCCCGCGCCAGCCGCCGACGGCTTGTTCTTTCTGGTCATAGATGGCGGTTTCGGCGCCGATCAGGATATCGGCCAACTGCCCGTAGGCCGCGCCCCAGGCGCTCATCACCTCCGGGGTGGCGATTTCTTCGCCGAGCACTTCGGAGATGGCGCGCAGCAGGCAGCTGCCGACGATCGGGTAGTGTTCCGGCAGGATCTGCAGCGCAACGTGCTTGTTGATGATCTTGGCAACCAGATCGCCCAACTGGTCGAGTTGATCGATGTGGCGGGCGTACATCAACACACCGTTGGCCAGGGCGCGAGGCTGGTCACCGCTGACCTGGTGAGCCTGGTTGAACAGCGGGCGGACTTCCGGGTACTCGGAGAGCATCATCCGGTAAAAGTGGGTGATCAGCGCTTCACCGCCGCTTTCCAGCAGAGGCACGGTGGACTTGATGATGGCTCGATCCTGGACGCTAAGCATAAGGGTGACTCCTGAGCTTTCTCTAAAAGTGCCTTATCTATTCCAGTATTCGTGCCAACTATTTTTTCTATATAAATCAATAGCTTGAAAATTATGTAGTCAGATCGACACAAGCCACTCTATAGTCGCTTCGACTACAACGTGTCTCTTTGACTACAAGCCTATGTCCGCCAAATCATTGCTCACCGCCCTGCTCCCACTGGTTTCCGACCTGTCCCGCGAACTGCCCGAGGGTGAGCGCTACCGGCGCCTGCTCGAAGCCATGCGCGCCCTGCTGCCCTGCGATGCCGCCGCATTGTTGCGCCTCGACGGAGAATGGCTGGTGCCGCTGGCGGTGGACGGTTTGAGCACCGACACCCTCGGCCGGCGCTTCAAGGTCAGCGAACACCCGCGCTTTGAAGTGCTGTTGGCCGGCCAAGGGCCGACCCGTTTCGCCGCCGACAGCGATCTGCCCGATCCGTATGACGGGCTGGTCGACGGCCTCGACGATCACCTCGAAGTTCACGATTGCCTCGGTTGCCCGTTGTTCGTCGATGAAAAACTCTGGGGCCTGATCACCCTCGACGCCCTCGATCCGGAGCGTTTCGAACCGATCGAACTTGATGCTCTGCAAGCCTTCGCCAGCCTCGCCTCGGCCACTGTGAATGCCGCCGAACGCATCGAACGTCTGGCGATCCGCGCCGAAGACGAACACCAGCGCGCCGAGGTCTATCGCCAGGCCAGCGGCCAGCAGAACCGCGAAATGATCGGCCAGAGCAAGGCGCATAAACGGCTGGTGGAAGAGATCAATCTGGTGGGCGGCAGCGACCTGACCGTGCTGATCACCGGCGAAACCGGAGTCGGCAAGGAGCTGGTGGCCCAGGCCATTCACGCCGCATCAAAGCGGGCCGAGAAACCGATCATCAGCCTCAACTGCGCAGCGCTGCCGGATACCTTGGTGGAAAGCGAACTGTTCGGCCACGTGCGCGGCGCCTTCACCGGCGCCACCAGCGACCGGCGCGGCAAGTTCGAACTCGCCAACGGCGGCACGCTGTTTCTCGATGAAGTCGGCGAGTTGTCGCTGACCGTCCAGGCCAAGCTGTTGCGGGTGTTGCAGAGCGGCCAGTTGCAGCGCCTGGGTTCGGACAAGGAACATCAGGTCGACGTGCGCCTGATCGCTGCGACCAACCGTGATCTGGCCGAAGAAGTGCGCAGCGGCCGCTACCGCGCCGACTTCTACCATCGCCTCAGCGTCTACCCGTTGCGGGTGCCGGCGCTGCGTGACCGGGGGCGCGATGTGTTGCTGCTCAGCGGTTATTTCCTGGAACAGAACCGCTCGCGCATGGGCCTCAACAGCCTGCGTCTGAACAGCGACGCTCAGGAGGCGCTGCTGGCCTACAGCTGGCCGGGTAACGTGCGGGAACTGGAACACCTGATCGGACGCAGCGCACTGAAAGCGCTGGGCAACTGCAAGGTGCGGCCGAAGATTCTCAGCCTCAGTGCGCTGGATCTCGATCTGCCGCGCGAGGTTGTGGATAACTCATCGGCGCCGTCCGAAGCAGCCACCATTCAGCCGTTGATCAGCGGCGACCTGCGCACCGCCACCGAGCAGTATCAGCGGCAGTTGATCAGTGCAGCGCTTGAGCGCAATCGAGACAACTGGGCCAGTGCGGCGCGGGAGCTGGGGCTGGACCGGGCGAATCTGGGGCGGATGGCGAAGCGGTTGGGGATGAAGGGCTGAAATGTGCTTCAAGTTCAAAAGCTCCTTCATCGGAACGCCACCCGACAACTAACCTAAAGCCCAACCTTTTGACGCCGATAACCCGGCATCAATAGTTTCTGGCGACTTCCACCCTCGCCCACCCACCTTTCTCCACAGAAGGTTTTTATGTCTTCCAACAAAGCCCGCGCAGATTCACTTTCGCTTCTGCTGTTTACCTTGCGCAGCGGCAAGCTGATGGCGATCAACCTGCTGAAGGTCAGTGAAATCATCCCCTGCCCGCCGCTGACCAAGCTGCCGGAGTCGCACCCGCACGTCAAAGGCATCGCCACCCTGCGCGGTGCTTCGCTGTCGGTGATCGACCTGAGCCGCGCCATCGGCGAGCGGCCGCTGGAAGACCCGAACGGCGGCTGCCTGATCGTCACCGACGTCAGCCGTTCGAAACAGGGCCTGCATGTGCAGGCGGTGAGCAAGATCGTGCATTGCCTGACCACCGACATCAAACCGCCGCCGTTTGGTTCCGGCGGTTCGCGCGCCTACATCACCGGCGTGACTTCGGTCGACGGCACGCTGGTGCAGGTGCTGGACATTGAAAAAGTCATCCACGGCATCGCCCCGGCACAGATCGAAATGGCCCCGACCGAGCTGAGCATGGAAGACGCCGAAGTGCTGGGCAACGCGCGGATCCTGGTGGTCGACGACAGTCAGGTGGCGTTGCAGCAATCGGTGCACACCCTGCGCAACCTCGGCCTGCAATGCCACACTGCGCGCAGCGCCAAGGAAGCCATCGACTGCCTGCTGGACCTGCAAGGCACGGCGCAGCAGATCAACCTGATCGTCTCCGACATTGAAATGTCCGAGATGGACGGTTACGCCTTCACCCGTACCCTGCGCGAAACCCCGGACTTCGCCCACCTCTACGTGCTGCTGCACACCTCGCTGGACAGCGCGATGAACAGCGAAAAGGCCCGCCTCGCCGGAGCCAACGGCGTGCTGACCAAGTTCTCCTCGCCGGAGCTGACCCACTGCCTGATCGAAGCGGCCAAGCATGTCGCTGCTCAGGGTCACTGAGTCTTGAGCGAGACGTTCTGTTTTCTGATGCGGCGCGACCTGAGCCAGGACGTGCCGACCATCGAATGGCCGAACGGCATCGAACTCACGACTTACAGCGCCGAACGCGCAACCGCCGTGCATGAACTGATGCAGATCGGCTACCGCGAACGCGGTGGCCGGGTGCCGGCGCTGGACGTCTGGCAACAGCGGTTCGAAACCGATCCGGAATACGATCCGGCACTGTGTTTCATCGCCAGCGATGCCGAAGGCGTCATTGGCCTGGCGCAGTGCTGGACCAGTTCCTACATCAAAAATCTGGTGGTGCATCCTCGGGGGCAAGGTCGGGGATTGGGTCGGGCGTTGCTGCTTCATGCGTTCAAGGCGTTTCGGGATCGACGCGAAGGGTTTGTCGATCTGAAGGTGCTGGAGAGCAATCAGCGAGCGCAGCGCTTGTACGAAATGTCTGGAATGTATGTGGTTCGCCGGGAACTGGTGCCGGACTGACAAACTAAAATCCTGCGGCATACTCCAACCTTGGCGATCAACTTCCAAGGATGCCCGAACCATGAAACGCCTCGCCCTCTCCGTACTTTGCCTCATCGCCCCGTTGGCCCACGCCTCCAGCCCCGACGCCTGGGCGGCCTACGACAAAGCCGTGCTCACCAGCTGCACCAAGGCCAGCGGCCTGAAAAACGCCAAACCGGTCGGCAACGCCGCGCAATTCGATGACCGCGTCGGCTACACCGCGCTGTTGCTGCAAGGTCAGTACCCGCAAAAACACATGAAGGGCCAGCAAGGCACCGAGCTGTGTCTCTACAACAAAAAGTCGAAAACCGCGTTCGTCACCGAATGGGACTCGATCCGCCCCACCGCCAAACCCTGAGCGGATGGCGCACAACTTGCTTCACTCCGGGCCTGTACGGCGGCTTTATGTCGCCGATTCACACCCTGATTGAAGATTGCCCGCTCAATGAATACGACCTTTTCCTGCGTAGGCTGCGGCAAATGCTGCACCGATCACCATGTGCCCCTGACCCTGGCCGAAGCCCGCATGTGGGCGGCCGACGGCGGTCAGGTGATCGTGCTGGTGGAGGCGTTTCTTGCCAACGGCCTGGGCCTGCCGGAACAGCAGCGCGAGCATGCACAACGGCGTTCGGCGGTGGTGCGCAGCGGAATGTCCGACGCCCATGTGGCGATCACTTTCGCCGCCTACAACGTCGGCCCCTGCCGGAATCTTGACGAAGACAAGCTGTGCCGCATCTACGAGCGTCGGCCGCTGGTGTGTCGCATTTATCCCGCCGAAATCAATCCGCACATCCCGCTGAACCCTGCCGCCAAGGACTGCCCGCCAGAATCGTGGGAGCAAGGGCCGCAGTTGATCGTCGGCGGTGAGCTGGTGGATCAGGAACTGGTGACGCTGATCCAGCGCTCGCGTCAGGCGGATCGCGATGACATCCGGATCAAGGACGCGATCTGCGGTTTGCTCGGCATCCGCACCACGGCGCTCAAGGGCGATGGGTTCACCGCGTACCTGCCGGACATGGGCGCGTTTGCCTCAGTGATCGATCAGGTCGCGGCGCAGCCATTGAGCGAAGTTTCCAGCGAATGGCTGTTCCATGTCTCCGGCGACAACATTGCCGGGCAAGTGCGGGCGGCCGGGGCACAGGTGGTGTCCGAGCCGCCGCAGACTTACGCATTCATTTCGTTGCGAGCGGCCTAAGCGCCCTGCCGCCGCCCCCAGAACTCCCGCGCCAGCGAACGCAAATCCCCCGCCAGCCCCGCCACATCCTGTGAGTTGAGCTGGCTCTGGCGCCCTTCATCCACCGTCAACTCGCACGCCGTGCGAATACTGACGATGTTGCGGTTGATGTCCTCGCTCACCGCGCTCTGCTCCTCGACCGCTGCGGCAATCTGCAGACTCATCTCGGTGATCTGCTCGACCCGCCCGCTGATTCCGTCCAGTGCCCGGGCCGCACGCTGGGCCTGTTCGACGCTGTTATCCACATGCTCACTGCTCTGCTGCATCACCAGCACCGCATCCCGCGCGCCGTTTTGCAGGGTGCTGATCATCCGTTGAATCTCGTTGGTCGACTGCTGAGTACGCTGAGCCAGACCACGCACCTCATCGGCCACCACCGCAAACCCGCGCCCGGCATCCCCGGCCCGCGCCGCTTCGATCGCCGCGTTGAGCGCCAGCAGATTGGTTTGCTCGGCGATGCTGCGAATCACCTCCAGCACCCCGGAAATCTCGCTGCTGTGGCCTTCGAGCTGATGAATCACCTCGGTCGCCCGCCCCAACTCCTCGGCCAGCCGCAACACTGCACTGCGACTCTCGCCCACCAGCAGATGACCTTCACGGGTTTCCGTACCCGCCATGTCCGCCGCCACCGACGCCTGCTGCGCATGGCTGGCCACCTCGGCCACACTGGCCGCCATCTGATGAATCGCCGCCGCCACCTGATCGGTTTCCGCCTGCTGCGCCAACGTGCTGGTGTGACTGCTGTGCAGATGATCCACCAATTGCGCCGCATGCCCGGCCAGCCGCTGCGATGCATCACCGATCCGCCCCACCACCGCGCCGACCTGCGCTTCAAGCATCTGCAAGGCAAACTCGATCTGCCCGAACTGATCCCGCCGCCCGGTATAAATGCCCTGACTCAACGGGTTGTCGGCAATCCCTCGCGCCCGCTCGGTCAGACGCTCCAGCGGCCGCAATAGCCAACCCACGCCCAAGGCACACGCGCCGCTGCCGACCACCAGCGCAGCAGCTTCGATGCCCATGGACTCCGGCCGCAGCCAGGCTTCCATCCCCAGCACCAGCGCCAGCACCGAACTGGTCAACGCCATGATCTTCGCCCGCAAACTCAGGCTCGGCAGCCGCGGCCACCGCGCCACCCGCCCCTCGCGCAACTGCGCATACGCCCGCTCCGCTGCCGCAATCTGCCGCGCATCCGGCCGCGTGCGCACCGACTGATACTCCACCGCCGCACCGTTCTGCGTGACCGGCGTGACATAGGCACTGACCCAGTAGTGATCACCGTTCTTGCAACGATTCTTGACCAGCCCCATCCACGACCGCCCACCCTTGAGCGTCTGCCACATATGGGCAAACGCCTGCGCGGGCATGTCCGGATGGCGCAGCAAATTGTGTGGCGCACCCAGCAGCTCGTCGCGGCTGTAACCGCTGATCCTGATGAAGTCGTCGTTGGCGTAGGTGATCGCGCTGGTCAGATCGGTGGTCGAGAGAATGTTCGCATCCGGCGCAACATCGACGTTGCGCCCGGTCACCGGGAGATTGATCTTCATGGAAAGCGCGCTCGTTTTATTGGAAAGAGTCGGCAGGGCTGCTGACTCTAAGCGCACTAATCGGTTAAACGTTGATCTGGCTCAGGAACTGAGCAATTAGCCATCACTGTGACCGAAAATCACAGCGACGGCCGAGGCGGGAATGAATCAGCGCTTGCCCATCGAACGGCGAGTACCCGACGGCGCCACACCCGGCATCTTGGCGTGACGATCACCGTCCTTGCCCTTGAACTGCGGCTGCTTGGCCGCTTTGGCCGCCGCCAGCTCACCTGGTTTGAACGGAAACTTGAACGCAGGAATGGTCGGCTTGGATTCGCCGGCCTCGGCCAGCTCTGCCGGGACATCGCTCACAGCGTTGTCGATTGGGGAAGTCATGAAAGCTCCGCGAAGCAAAAAGTCCGGCCCGGTGGACGAGCCGCGAAAGCGCGCAGTATACCTGCGTATGCGGAGTTTAAAGAGTCCCCAAAAGGGTACGACCGGTGCCTTTTCGGGACTCTTCGACTAGCGGATCACGTTTGCGGATCAACCCGATCCAGCGCCCTGTTCACCGCCAACTCGGCCAGCATGATGATCTGCTGGATTCCCAGCGCCGTACTGCGCTGCGGGCCCGAAAGCTCATTGGCGAAGTTGCTGGCAATGGTACTGGCCGACGCCAGGGATTCGCAGGCATTGGCCAGCAGGCTTTCGGTGTCGACGTTAGGAGTGACCATGTACATCGTGCTCGGGCGAGGTTTGGCAGGGTTGGGGCAGAGGTA
>NZ_BQID01000018.1 GCF_021602345.1 Pseudomonas pharyngis | reverse complement strand
CGAACTCAGAAGTGAAACGATGCATCGCCGATGGTAGTGTGGGGTTTCCCCATGTGAGAGTAGGTCATCGTCAAGATTAAATTCCGAAACCCCAATTGCGAAAGCAGTTGGGGTTTTGTTTTGTCCGTTGAAAAGTTTTACTCGCGACAGCGAACAAATTTGCACAGTTATTTTCGAATCAGAACACTAGAATAGCCCCACCTTTTTCGGAGCCAGAGCCTTTATGTCAGATCCGGTTGGCGCCCAAGGGCTGTCAGAATTACCGCTGGAAGACTTGGTGGCCTGTCACGAGTGCGACCTGCTGATGCGCAAGCCAACCCTTGCTCATGGCGAAAAAGCCCTCTGCCCACGTTGCGGTTACGAACTGTATGCCCATCGCCATAATGTGGTGCAGCGCAGCCTTGCCCTGGTGATTGCGGCATTGCTGTTGTACATCCCGGCAAACTTTTTACCCATCATGCAGCTCAATATCCTCGGGCAATCCTCGCAGGATACGGTATGGAGCGGCGTGCTCGGTCTGTTCAACACTGACATGCAGGGCGTTTCGATCGTGGTATTTCTGTGCAGCATGGCCATACCGCTGCTCAAGCTGCTCTGCCAGTTGTTCGTTTTACTCACAATTCGCTTCAATGTCGGCCGCAGCTATGGTCTGTTGCTCTACCGCATTTATCACCACCTCAAAGACTGGGGCATGCTTGAGGTCTATCTCATGGGCGTCCTTGTCGCGATCGTCAAACTGGCGGACATGGCGGCCATCACCGTCGGCCTCGGTCTGGCATGTTTCATCGGTTTGTTACTGGTTCAGGTTTGGCTCGAAGTGGTGATGTCGCCGCACCAGATCTGGCAGGCGTTATCAGGAGAAGATGCCCATGCGGGCGATTGATGCAGGCATTCTGATCTGTACCGAATGCCACGAACTGAACAGGCAGGATACCGACAGCGATGTGCAGACCTGTACCCGATGCGGTGCGCTGGTTCACGCCCGGCGGCCCAATAGTCTCGCGCGAACCTGGGCGTTGCTGATCACGGCCGCGATTATCTACATCCCGGCCAACGTACTGCCGATCATGACAGTCAGCTCGCTTGGTCAGGGGGATCCCAGCACGATCATGTCCGGTGTCATCCAATTGGTGCAGCACGGCATGATTCCCATCGCCGCCGTGGTGTTCATCGCCAGTATCCTGGTGCCGACCTTCAAGCTGGTGGGCATCGCGCTGCTGCTGTTTTCCGTACAGCGCCGCCAGCCCTTGTCCGCACGTCAGCGGATCTGGATGTACCGCTTCATCGAGTTCATCGGCCGCTGGTCGATGCTTGATATTTTCGTGATCGCCATTCTGGTGGCGGTCGTCAACTTCGGCCGGCTTGCCAGTGTCGAAGCCAATCTTGGCGCCATCGCCTTCGCCACTGTGGTGATTCTGACGATGCTCGCCGCTGTCACTTTCGATCCCCGACTGATTTGGGATAACACGGAGTCGGACGCCGACCATGACTGATTTGCCTGTAGCGAAAACCCGACCGGCTTCGAACTGGTCTGCCATCTGGGTGCTGCCCCTGATCGCCCTGATTATCGGCGGCTGGCTCGGCTGGCGTGCCTACAATGAAACCGGTATCGAGATTCAGGTGCGGTTTGAAAGTGGTGAAGGCATTCAGGCCAACAAGACCGAAGTGGTCTACAAAGGCATGCCGGTCGGCAAGGTGAAAGCCCTCAAGCTCGATGATGAAGGCAACTCCAAAGGTGTCATCGCAACTATCGAGATGAACAAGGATGTCGATCAGTACCTGAAGACCAGTACCCGTTTCTGGCTGGTCAAACCGAGCGTGACGCTGGCCGGGATCACGGGTCTGGAAACTCTGGTATCGGGTAACTACGTGGCTATCAGCCCCGGTGAAGGCGAACCGACCCGAAAGTTCAAGGCCCTGGCCGAAGAACCGCCGCTGTCGGACTCCAAGCCCGGCCTGCACCTGACGATCAAGGCCGATCGCCTCGGTTCGTTGAATCGCGGCAGCCCGGTGTTCTACAAGCAGATCAAAGTCGGTCAGATCAAAAGTTACGTGCTGTCGGAAGACCAGAGCACGGTCGAGCTCAAGGTGTTCATCGAACCGACCTACGCCAAACTGGTGCGCAAACACACACGATTCTGGAATGCCAGCGGCATCAGCATCGACGCCAACCTGTCCGGCGTGAAAGTGCGCAGCGAATCCCTCGCCAGCATCGTCGCCGGCGGTATTGCCTTTGCCACCCCGGAGAACCGCAAGGACAGCCCGCCCACCGATCCAAGCCTGCCGTTCCGTCTCTACGAAGACTTCGATGCGGCCGCCGCCGGCATCCGCGTGAAGGTCAAACTCAGCGATTTCGAAGGCCTGCAAGCCGGGCGCACTCCGGTGATGTACAAGGGCATTCAGGTGGGCAACCTGAAAGCGCTGAAGATCGATCCGGACCTGTCCAGCGCGACCGCCGAACTGACCCTTGATCCGCTGGCCGAAGACTATCTGGTGACCGGCACGCAGTTCTGGGTGGTCAAACCTTCGATCTCCCTGGCCGGCATCACCGGTCTGGAAGCGCTGGTAAAAGGTAACTACATCGCCGTGCGCCCAGGCGACAAGGGCGGCGCTCCGCAACGCGAATTCGAAGCCCGACCCAAAGCGCCGCCGCTCGATCTGCGCTCACCCGGCCTGCACCTGGTGCTGTTCACCGACACCCTCGGTTCGATCGATGTCGGCAGCCCGATCCTTTATAAGCAGGTCAAGGTCGGTTCGGTACAGAGCTATCAGTTCTCCAAGACCCGCAAGCAACTGGTGATCGGCGTCCACATCGAGAAGGAATACGAAAACCTGGTCAACGCTTCGACCCGGTTCTGGAACGTCAGCGGTGTCACGCTGACCGGCGGTTTGACCGGCGGCATTCAGGTCAAGAGTGAATCGTTGCAGACCCTGATGGCCGGCGGCATCGCCTTCGAAACGCCGCAAGCCAAGGCACCGCTGCAAAAACGTATTCCGCGTTTCCGTCTGTTCGCCAACCATGATGAAGCGAATCAGAAAGGCGCGGTCGTCACCATCAAGGTCGATCGCGCGGACGGTCTGCGCAGCGGCACCCCGGTGCGCTTCAAGGGGCTGGATGTCGGCAAGATCGAAAGTGTCGACCTGACCGATGATCTGCAATCGGTGATCCTCACCGCGCGCATCACCGAAGTCCCGGAGAAGATCGCCCGGGTCGGTAGCCAGTTCTGGGTGGTCAAACCGGAGTTGGGGCTGATCAAGACCTCGAACCTGGAAACCCTGGTCACCGGCCAGTACATCGAAGTGCAACCGGCAGCCAAGAACCTCGGCCCGCAGAAGAACTTCGTGGCCCTGGCCAATGCGCCGGAAGTCACCAAGCAAGAGGCTGGCTTGAGTCTGGTACTGAGCGCTGCCCGTCGTGGCTCGCTGAAACCGGGCGTGCCGGTCACCTACCGTGAGATCACCGTAGGCAAAGTTACCGGTTACGAACTGGGCCAGACCGCCGATCGCGTACTGGTACACATCCTGATCGAGCCGAAATACGCGCCACTGGTACGCAGCGGCAGTCGCTTCTGGAACACCAGTGGCGTCGGTTTCGACATCGGGCTGTTCAAAGGCGTAACGGTGCGCACGGAGTCGCTTGAGACAGCTATTCAGGGCGGCATTGCCTTCGCCACGCCGGACGGCGAGCAGATGGGCAACCCCGCGCGCGCCGAACAAACCTTCCCGCTGTTCGACAAGTTCGAAGACGAGTGGCTGAACTGGGCACCGAAAATCCCCCTCGGTAAATAATTCGGGAAATATGGGGCGTTGTTGAGGACGCCTTCGCGAGCAAGCCTGCTCCCACAGGTTTTTGTGTTGAATACAAATTTGTGTAAGACATCAATCCCTGTGGGAGCGGGCTTACCCGCGAATAGGCCTTGTCATTCAGCACAAAATTCCAAGACATAAAAAAGGGCCGCGATCCAATGGATCGCGGCCCTTTTTTGTGCTCGTCAGTTACGCATCAAACCGCATCCAGCTCCGGCTCGTCGGCCTGGACATTGACGGTGGCCTTCACCACATCGTGGCGACGGATGTACTTCCAGTCCGCCTCGTCGATGTAGATCCCGGCCGGGCCGCTGCCGCCTTCCAGGTCGATGGCGACACTGGCGCATACCTGCGGCTTCACGCTCGCCAGAATCGGCACGAAGCCCAGTTGCAGGCTGGTTTCCAGCAGCGCAGCCTGGTTCTTCTCGTCGATGTCCGCCGCCTCGTCGAGGTAGTACGGCAGGCGCACGCGACCGGCCAGGTCGCGGTCCATCAAGTGCAGCAACAGGTACATGTTGGTCAGCGCCTTGATGGTCATCGTGGTGCCGTTGGACGCCGCGCCATCGATGTCGGTGTGGATAACTGGCTGGCCGTTGACCTTGGTGATCTCGAACGCCAGTTCGAACAAGTCCTTGAGGCCGAGCTGGTTGTGGTTCGCCGCCACCAGCCGCGCCAGGTATTCCTTGGCCTCTTCGTTCTTGTTGTCCTGTTCCGCACTTTGGCTCAGGTCGAACACCGACAGGGTTTCGCCTTCTTCGTACTGACCGGCGCTGTGGATGATCTGGTCGATGTGCTTGAGCGCTTCCTTGTTCGGCGCCAGCACGATGCGGAAGCTCTGCAGGTTGGACACCTGACGCTTGTTGATCTCGCGGTTGAACAGCGCCAGTTGGTGCTCGAGGCTGTCGTAGTCACTGCGGATGTTGCGCAGGGTCCGTGCGATATCGGTCACGGCTGCACGACGGGCCTTGCCCAGGGTCAGGGCTTCGTCGGTACGGTGCGCGTAAGCGTTGATCAGCAACGACAGGCGGCGCTCCATGTCGTCTTCACTGTCGAACTTGGCCACGCCCTTGAGGCGCACCTGCGCGTACAGTGCCTCGATCTGGCCATCGGCGCGCAACAGGCCTTGCCAGCTGTCCTGATAGTCATTGAGCAGCGGCAGCAGGTTGTCCATCGAATCGTCGACCGGATCCATGAACGGTGTGCCGAATGGCAGGTCCGCCGGCAACAGCTGACGACGGCGCAGGGCGTCGTCGAGGGTGCGTTGCTTGGCTTCCATGTCGGCGATCTGCCGGCCGACCAGTTGCAGCTTGGCCGACAGCTGCTGGACGCGCTCGGTGAACGCATCGCTGGAACGCTTGAGTTCGTCCTGCGCGGCTTCCATCTGCGCCAGTTGCTCCAACTTTTCGCCTTCTTCGGCGCTCAGGGTCTGGGTGCGGCGGAAGTCTTCCAGCGCTTTCTGCGCATCCAGCACCTGCTGGTACAGCGCTTCGGTCTGGGTCTTGCTCGCGGCGCGGTCAGCGGCCACGGCTTGCTGGGTCTTGAGTTGCTTGAGCTCTTTTTCCAGACGCTCTTTCTGATCGCGCAGCGCCGCACGGTCGGCCAGTGCTTGCAGAGCCGGCGGCTCGATGTGCGAGATGTCGATCGACAGGCCCGGCACTTCGAAACGCTCGCCCTTGAAGCCGTCGAGGATCAGTTCGACGGACTTCACCCACTCGCCATCGTCGTCGAGGGTGATGCCGTGTTCGCCCAGCGGCAGGCTGAACAGCGCGCTGTTGAACAGACGCATCAGGCGCTCGACGTCCTGTTGCGAGAATTCTTCGCGCAGGCGGGCGTAGCTGTTGTTGTCGGCGTGATCGAGTTGCTGCTTCACCGACTTCAGACGCTTTTCCAGATCGCGAAGACGTTCTTCGAGATCCTCGGCGCTGAACTGGCGGGACTGCGCCAGCGCACCGGCCAGTTCGTCGTGAGCGTCCTTGGCTGCCAGCAATTGCTGCTCAAGAACCTTGACGTCATCGACCAGGGCGAAGCGGTTCTTCAGCACCGACAACTCGCCGAGCCAGCGCTGGATGCCGGAGATTTCCCGCTCCAGACGCATCAGTTCCTGAGTGCCGCCACGCTGATCGTTTTGCAGATCGTCCTGCTCGCGACGGTAGTGTTCGGCCTGAATCGTCAGTTCTTCCTTGCGCGCCGTGGCGTAGTCCGACCAGGTGCCGAGCAACGAGTCGAGCAGCGGCGACAGGCGATGCAGTTTGCCGCGCAGTACGTCGCGCTGTTTCACGCCGTTGGCCAAGGCTTCGACCAGCGGGCCGGCAGCCACCAGCGAGTTGTAGTCCTGTTCCATGCGACGCACATCGCGGAAGGCTTCTTCGCATGCAGCGATGTAATCGACGCTGCCGGAACGCAGGCTGTGTTCGAACGCATCGAGGAACAATTGCTTGAGCTTGGCCGCGGTGATTTCGCGCATGTGCAGCAGGTTGATGAACAGCGCGCGGAAAGTCTTCAGGCTCTGCTCGCTGGTGGAGCGCAGCGGGATCAGCGTCAGATCCAGCGGGATCGAGGTGTGACCGCCAACCAGCAAGCGACGCAGCTCATCAGGCTTGAGTTCGTAGGCTTTCAGGCCTTCTTTCTCAAGGTTGCTGAATAGCTCTTTCTGCCGCAGGCAAGTGTCGTTTTTCTGGTAGTGCGCCAGATCGAGCTTGCCGGCGTAGGCAAAGAACTGGTGACCGAAACCACCGCCCGGGCCGCGACCGACCACGCCGATCACGTGAGGACCGTGGGGCAGGTTCACTTCGACGAGGATGTAGCTGGTGTCGGAGGCAAAGTAGAAGCGCCGGGACTGCTCCAGGCTGTACTTGCCGAAACTCATGTCCGACATGCGCGCCAGGATCGGGAACTGCAAGGCGTTGATCGAGGCGGATTTGCCGAGGTTGTTTGCGCCGTAGACCGACAGCGGTTCTTCCAGCGGGAACAGGCCGAGGCTGTAACCGGCGGTGTTCAAAAGGGCAAAGCGGCGGATGCCGTAGCGTTCCTGGCTCATGCGTCGGACTCCTGTTCTTCGGCAATGGCGCGGGCCAGTGCGTCTTCTTCGCTCTCTTCCTCAAATTCGCTGAGATCGAGCGGGTCGTCGGTGGCGAGGAATTTCGCCTCGGCCTCTTCGTCGATCAGCACCGGTGCCGGCAGGGGCAGAACGCTGTGCACGCTGGCCGCCAGATCGCGGTCCTGCTGAACCGACAGGCAGACGTCGAGGAAGCGGTGCATCGGCGGCAGGAAACGGTACACGCCGTTTTCCTCGCTGGCGAAGCCGAGCTGGGTCATGCGGCGCATGATTTTTTCTTCGAGTTCTTCGACGGTCTGCACTTCGGCCTGGATGAACAGGTCGCGGTACTTTTCCAGCAGCGACGGCAGTTCTTCACGGCCGAGGCTGCCACCGTCGAGCACGGCGATCGGGTCGCGGCCCTGATCGGCCAGATGTTCGACCAGGATGAAAGTGAACAGCGCCAGGCGCTGGGCAGTCTTGTTCACCGCCGCAGCCGCCATGTCCGGCACGAAGTAATAAAAACCACGGGTGTCGCAGACGAGTTCGAAGCCCAGTGCCTTGAACAGCGTGCGGTATTGGTCCTGGAAGTTCGACAGTTGTGCGTACAGCTCCGGGTCGCGGCGGCTGACGTGGTAACCCTTGAACAGCTCGCGGAAGATCGGCGCGAGTTGCGACAGTTCGGATAGATCAAGATGCATTGGGGATGCTCGCAGAATCCTCGGCGGCGGTGTCGGCGGCCGAGAGCAGGGCGAAGGAGCGCAGGCTGACCTGGTGCTCGTGAGTGTGATATTCGCGGCGTTCCAGACGCTCGCGCTTGAAGCGTTTTTCCCGCGACAGGCGCGAGAACCAGTAAAGCAATTCGTCGGTCGCGCCGTCCGGCTCCTGCTCCAGCAGCCAGGTCATCAGGTCCGGCATCGGCAGGGATTCTTCGCAGCGGTCGACCATCTCGCGCACGGTGCGTGGTGCGCGCGGAGCATCGCCGGTCTTCTGTGATTTGTGCGCCTTGGGGAAACGCGCCGGTTTCGGCTCGAAACGGGCCAGGGCGTAGACGTAGGCTTCAACCTGGCTGGCGCTGCCGAGGAAGGTGCTTTGCGGCCGGGTGAACAGCGGCATCGCGGCTTGCGGTACGGCGTCAATGCCTTTGCGGCGGATCGCGGCGAGAGCCAGTGCAGCACCACGGGTCACGGCGTTGTGTCGGCGAGCCTCTTCACGCAGCGGCAGCAACAGTTCTCGGGCGTGACGCAAGGTCAACTGGGCACTGGTCTGCATTTCGAGGATGCGCGCGTGGGTGCGCAGCAGCATGTCGTCATCGACCAGATGGCCGAGGCGCTGCTGTTCGCTGAGCATCTTCAGCAGCACGGTTTCGACCTTGCGCACGCCTTGCTCGAAGGCGCCGTCGGCGTTCACCAGATCGATCATCGGCTCGACATATTCGTCCCAGGTCGCCAGCACTTCGGCATAACGCTGACGCAGCGGAATCTGCCGGTCGCTGGTCTTGGCCCGTTCGGCCACGGCCACCAACGCCTGTTCGTCGTTGTCGAGTTTCTTCAGAACGTCGCGCACGCGCATGTCGAGCAGACGCAGCTGACGGGCCAAATCATTGCCGTCACGGACGTCGAACGCATCCTGGATATAACCGGCCAGACGCTCGAGGTGACGCAGATAGGCTTCGATTTCCAGGCACAGGCCCAGACGGTGTTCCCGGCGCAGGTAGGCGAGGAAGTCGTGAATCTGCGCATTGAGCTCGAAACGGTTCGGGCTCTTGGCCACGGGAACCAGAATGTCGAGGCGGATCCACACGTCGAGCAGGCTGGTAATGTCCTGCG
The DNA here is from genome assembly GCF_021602345.1 of Pseudomonas pharyngis. GTDB lineage: Bacteria > Pseudomonadota > Gammaproteobacteria > Pseudomonadales > Pseudomonadaceae > Aquipseudomonas > Aquipseudomonas pharyngis. Next base: position 75,874 of record NZ_BQID01000018.1, on the reverse strand, counting down.
GCGTGCTGTCCAGTTGTTGGGCGGCCAGTTGCGTGCGCAGTTCGTTGAGGCTCAGGGTGCCCTGGTCGAAGTGCTCGCACAGTGGCTCCAGAAGTGCCCAGTGTTCAGCGAGGGCGCGCAAGACGCGCTTGGGTTCGATCATCGGAATGGCCGGCTGGTTGGCGATTAAAAGCCGCGATTGTACTGCATCACGAAGGATGCGATTCACTCTCGGGACGGGCTGTCGCTTTTCTTTGCGTCAAGGTATCGGTCAAGACTATCGATCAACAGCGCGCGATCTTGAGCGAAGGGCGGTAGAATCAGCGCACTTCAGTTATCCACAAGTGGCCGACCCTTGCTAATCGAGTCCCGCCGCCGCGCCTATTTGAACGCCATGCAGGTGGTCAATTGGCTGCCGCGCACCGAATTGCCCTTTGCCGCGCCGTCGCGGCCCGAGCTGCTGGACATGCCCGAGCCCGAGCCCGGGATTGCCGCGCCGGTGATTCCGGCAACCCCGGCCGAAGCGCCGGAGCAGCCAGCTGCGCGTCCGGTCGAGCGGCCGAAGATCGAGGTTCCGCGACCTTCGCTGGCCAGCACCCGTACGGGCGCCAAACCGGTCGAAGAAGTCGACGACACACCCGTGGTGGCCAAGCCGGCGCCGGTGCCGCCACCGCGTTTCGCCCTGCAATTGCTGCGCGCCGGCCGTTGCCTGCTGCTGGTGGAGTTACCCAAAGGCGAAGCCTTCCAGTCGCGCGATCCTGCCTATCTGTTGCTCAAGGACATGCTGCGTGCCGCCGGCCTGCCGGACGCGCCGCAGATTGTCGGTGAGCCGGTGCGCTGGCCATGGCTGAATCGCGGCACGATGGATCAGGGCCCTGAAGCGGCCCGGGATTTCGTCCAGGGTTTCCTGTCGGTGCAGATGGAGGCGGCGCCGTGCGCCTGCCTGTGGCTGATCGGCCTGCCGGCGGTGCGCTTTGCCGGTGAGGCGGATGCCGAAGCGTTCAACCGTGAATTGCAAATCGAGGGTCTTGGCCTGGCGTGGGCCGTGCCGGGGCTGGAATTGTTGATGGAAGAGCCACAGCGCAAGGCCGCCGTGTGGCAAGCCATGCGTCGGCTGATGGCGCGCTGGAAAGAATCGAATGAGTGACGCTGTATCGTTTCGCCCGATGACCGAGGCGGATCTGGACGCCGTGCTGAAGATTGAATTCGCCGCGTACAGCCATCCGTGGACCCGCGGGATTTTTCTCGATGGCCTGGGCAAGTACCAGATCTGGCTGATGTTCGAAGGCGAGCAACAGGTGGGACACGGGGTGGTGCAGATCATTCTCGATGAGGCGCATCTGCTCAACATCACGGTCAAGCCGGAAAACCAAGGGCGCGGGCTGGGGCTGACCCTGCTCGAATACCTGATGTCCCGCGCCTACGCCGCCAATGCCCGGGAATGTTTCCTGGAAGTGCGCGACAGCAATACGTCGGCCTTTCGCCTGTACGAACGTTATGGCTTCAACGAGATCGGCCGGCGTCGGGATTACTACCCGGCGGTCGGCGGGCGTGAAGATGCCGTGGTCATGGCCTGCACGCTCGTCGACTGATCCTTTTTAAAAGCTTCGCGAGCAAGCCCGCTCCCACTTTGGGATTGAGTCGTTCACAAATGTAGTGATTCAATCAAAACCAATGTGGGAGCGGGCTTGCTCGCGAAGGCGTCATATCAGGCAACGAGATTAGCGCTTGCGATCCAGCGGATCACGCCGCGCCAGTTCCGCTTCATCCAGCCCATTGCCGCCGCCGATGTCGTCCTCGTCGACCACGCTCAGATCCCAATCCGCCGGGTTGCCTTCGCCAGCTTCCTCGGCGTCCCGCGCACCGTCTTCATGGATCAGGGTTTCCGGGCTCAGGTCATCGTCGGTTGGCTCGTGATCGGCGGTCGATGCCCCGGTGAAACCGGCTTCGCGCACGCGCTCGCGCGGCATAAGCTGCTCGCGCTCGCGTTCAGGCAGTTCATCGCCGATCTTCGCACTGGGCTCTTCGTCGTCGAAATCCAGTTCGTGCACCGACCCCATGCGGTCTTCGTTATCATCGATGGGCTCCGGTTGCACCGCATCGTACGGACGTCGTGAATCAGTCATGGCAAATCCTCATACTGTGGGCCTTACTGAGGTGGACTCACCAGGCGCGCGAGAATTCAAAGCAAATCACCCGCGATCCCTGCGTGACCCCGACGGGCGGTCGACTGTCATACCAGCGCATCTTTCTTGAGGCCTTACAGCATGCATGACTTACAAGACCTGATTGATAACAACGAGCGTTGGGCTGACGCGATCACCAAGGAAGACCCGGATTTCTTCGCCAAGCTGGCCCGTCAGCAGACGCCTGAATATCTGTGGATCGGCTGCTCCGACGCACGGGTGCCGGCCAACGAAATCGTCGGCATGCTGCCGGGCGATCTGTTCGTTCACCGCAACGTCGCCAACGTGGTGCTGCACACCGACCTCAACTGCCTGTCGGTGATCCAGTACGCGGTGGACGTTCTCAAGGTCAAACATATCCTGGTGACCGGGCACTACGGCTGCGGCGGTGTGCGGGCGTCGATGCAGGATCGCCAGTTCGGCCTGATCGATGGCTGGCTGCGTTCGATCCGCGACCTGTACTACGAAAAACGCGAAGAACTGGCCAAGCTGCCGACCGAAGAAGAACAGGTCGACCGTCTGTGCGAGCTCAACGTGATCCAGCAAGTGGCCAACGTCGCCCACACCAGCATCATCCAGAACGCCTGGCATCGCGGGCAGAGCCTGTCGATCCACGGCTGCATCTACGGCATCAAGGATGGTCGCTGGAAAAGTCTGAACACCACGATCAGCGGTTTCGAGCAATTGCCGCCGCAGTACCGTTTGCGTCCGGTCGGCGCGCCTTGATCGGTCGTTCAGCGTAAACCTTGCCGACGCCGCCAGTTCAGCAAATAGCGCTGGCCTTCAAGATTGGGTGTTTCGTCGTAACCGGTGATCCACCCACGGCAGTTCGAGGACCCGCAACCACAGGCAAACTGCCGCAGTAGTTTGTCTTCGGTGGCGGTGTAATCGATGGTCAGCCTTTCACCCTCCACAATATCGCGCAGGGCCCATACCCATAACTCGCTCATGTCGAGAAAGGTGTTCGGGTCGCAGGAATGCTCGAACGCGCCGCAAAAACGCGGATCGTAGAGGTGGATACCGGCCAGCAGTTGCCGGGTCTGCCGGCATCGATAGGGCAGCAGTTGGCCAGAAACCCGGCACATTCGGGTGATACGCAGGAATGCCCGGCATGCTACGACAGCGGTGGCCACGCCCTCGGGATCGTGAACAATCTCGAAATCCTGCTTCGACGGAAATCCCATGCGCACGGGGAGCCCGGCAAAAGGATAAATGCCCTCGGTATTGCGCGCCGGTTTACCCGGTAGTGCGTAAGTGTTCATAACGGTCCCTGTTGGCTTCGGTGTCGCGACTTCCCTCGGCTGGCGTCCTGTCAGTCCTGCAACACGATGATTGGATCCAAGATCGCGCAAATCACACTAACGGTCTACTGTCAGATCTGACAGGCGAAATAGACGCTTTCCCGGGTCAGCCAGGGCTGACACGGGAAGAACGTCCGATTGCTCAGAGGTGGGCGGCGGGCGCGGCCATGTCCGGCAATGGGCTTTTCAGCTCTTGCAGCTGGGATTTGACCGGTGAGGTCGAGCAGGTTTTGTCCGCTTGTGCCACGGTCTCGTTGCGGATCGTGGTGTAGAACAGCTCGCAGGTCTTGGCTTTCTGCGTCACTTGCCAGGTCTGGGTACAGCTGTTGAGCAGTGTCTTCGGATCGGTGCCCGGTTTGCTGCCCATCCCGGCCTGCCAGCAGGCGGCGCTCAAGTCCTGACCCATCACCTTCAGACCCGCCGCATCGGCCTTGGCCTGGGCATCGTCGCCGGTGTAGTTGCTCGGGTCGGCGGCATACCAGATGTAGCTCGGGTGGTTGGAGCCCAGCACCGGCACATTTACGCCCGCACTCGGGCTGATGGTCGCCAGGCCCAGTACATTCACGCTCGCACCGTATTGCTGCTTGATCCAGTTACGCACCGGCGCACCAAAGGCAACCATTGGCAGTACGGCGCCGCTGGCGTTCTGGCTGACCTGCTTGACCATGGTGGTCTGGTAGTCCTTGAAGTAGTCGTACACGCCTTCCAGATCCTTGCCGGCGCTGGCAGGCGCGGCGATCGGGGCGATGTCGACGATGGTCTGGTAGGCCGGCGTCTGGTCGGCGGGGATGCCATTGTCGGTCAGCAGCGCGGCCCAGCGGTCGGTGGTGTTCGAGCGCAGGTAATCCTGGGCCTGGGTCAGCGAGTAATCCGGCGGGAAGTGCAGCAGCTCGACACTCTTGCGGTTTTCCAGGGCCATGCCCAGTGGCAGGAACAGGTACCAGCTGTACGCCCATTTGCCGTCGGCGTTGAGCTTGCTGGCGCCGTTGTACGCCAGATCGCCGGCGTCCAGCAGCGCGGTCAGCGGTTTGTCGTAGCCCTGTGGTACGCCGCTGATTTCGGCATAGAGCTGATCGTTGTCGTTTTTCACCAGCACTTTGGCGTTGGTGTAGCCGTCACGCTGCACGCTCTGGCTCAGGTAATGGGCGACGGTCTGCTCCAGCGTCCAGTTGCGAAAGCAGATCACGCTGCAATTGTTGGGGTAGGCGAAGAGGCGGGTGACGCGTTCGGTGCTGCCCAGTTTCAGGTCGACATCGGCGTGGGCGGCGGCGCTCAGCGTGAGCGCCGCGAGGGTGAGGCCTGCAAGTTTCAACATGCTCAGATCCTTTTCAGCGAGGGTAAAACCTTGGTGGAGGGCAATCCGGCCCGCGTCTAGCCTAGCCGGGGAACAGGAGTTTCAGCGAATAACCAAGCTGACTCGCAAGAATCACGCCGGTCATGACCACCAGAAACAGCAGTTGCAACGGGCTGAAATGCGCCCAGTGCAGGGCGGTCAGCCATGGGTGCTTGTCGCTGAACTCCGGGTCGAGCGTGCCGATGCGCCGCTTGTGCCAGAGCCCGATCACGATTACGCCGATGTAGGTGAAGGCTCCCAGACCACCAAGCATGACCGAGAACAGCAGGATCATGACGGCTTGCGGCACGCCATGGCGCAGCACGAGCCAGCGGGTATCAGGGTTCCATTGGCGTGGAATGATCTTTTCGGTCAACCACAGATCCTGAACGATCAAATGGGCGCTGATCAGAAACCAATAACTCAAGCCGATCCGGAAAAACCAGACAGGAACGCAGGCGAAGGCCAGGGGGATGACGATGCTCATCGCCGTGGTTTTGTGCTCGGCGGGCAGATAGAACAGCCACAGCGCTAACGCTATCGCGGCCCATGAGCGCAACCAGGTTTCGGCGGCGATGTAACGCGGCAGAAACCGTCGCCAGTAGAAGACGTCGGCGTACGGCAAGCGGGCGAGCAGGTCGGGGAAGCGCCACTTTAGAGTCTCCGACAGCTGCTGGCAGGCCTGCCAGTCCGCCGGAATGAAGCGGTCGGTCAGGTCTTTGTGTTGCCGCGGCTTCATCGGGCTGATCAGCATGCGCGCGGCCAGTGCGTCGGGCGTCCCGTTGCGCAGATCTTCGGCCCGGGCGCAAAGAGTGTCGTAGAGGCTTTCCTGGTTGCAGCGCTCGATCAGCGCCTGCCAGAGCCAGTCCGGTTGCGGATGAATGCCCTTGGTGTCGTCCCAGCCAAATAATTGGGAGATACGGTCGAACAGCGGAACGCTCCACTCTGTGTCCTGCAGCAGTTGCAGAATGATCTGCTGCCAGTGTTCCCGACGGTCGAACACCTGGAGCCACCGTTGGGCCGTATAAGTCCTGAGCAGCGCGAGAAATTCGCGCTCGTTTTGCGAAGCGAGCAGCGTTTCCAGCGATTGCCGGTAATCCGTCAGCAGCTCGTTGGCGAGAATGCTGCGCTGCCCGTCGCCGATGACGATCTCCTGCCAGGGGCCCAGCCAACCCAGGTGCTGCACCGCCCAACGGGCAATCGAAAGGCGCAGGGCGGGCTGATCGAAGCACAACGTCAGCAACAATGTCTGGAACGCCTGCGCACAATCCTGCTGGCGCGCTTGCTCCCAGCGCTCGTCCAGGTTGGCTTCCGAGAGGCCGTTCAGCAATTGCGATGCGGCTTCAATGGCCGGGTCGGCAGTCAGCTGCTCGGGTTCCAGGTTAAGAGGCTCCGGATTCAGGGGCTGTACCCGCAAGATCGGCGATTCGAGCGGTGCTTCGGGCGCGGCCGGGGTCACCGGTTCAAATAGCGCCGAAGGGTAATCCCAGGCATCGGTCCCTGTCTTCTGCAGCGGCTGAGCCATGGACTGCTCTTGTGCCGCCAGCGCGGCGATCCCCGGAGCCTGCATGACGTCGCCGTGTTCCTCGGTCTCTTCGTTTTCCAGGCGCCATTGGGCAATCGACAGTGCGCGCTCATAGGCCTCGCGCAGGCGCTGGAAGCCTGCGGCATCTTCATCGGGCCGGAAGACTTTCAGCAGACGCGCATAGCTGCGCTTGATATCGCGCAGCCCGGCGTCTTCGGGCAGTTGCAGGACGGACCAGCATTCCATGTCGTGCTTCCTTACTGCCAGGGGCTGCTGTCGAGGGCGCTCAACTGCTTGCTCAGTTCGGTGCGGGTCTCACGGATCTGCCGCTCGTCCTGAGAGTCCAGGGCGTGCTGGAATTGCTTGGCCCAATGGCCGATCTGATCACGCAGGTCGCCCAGGCTTTCCTGATACAGACGTTCCAGCCGTGCACTGAGCAGGGTGTTCACTTGCTGCTCGCGTGGATGGATCTTCAATTGCGCCAGAGCTTGCAGACGTTGCTGGATTTCCTCGGGCGTCAGCACGCCGGGGTTGTTCTCGATGACCAGCGAGTGTTGCTGACCGGTCAGGGGGATGCTGACCTGGGCTTCGAGCAAGCCGTTGTTGTCGTAGGTGAAGCGTACATCCAGCTCGACTTCGCCGGCCTTGCGCTTGGGCACCTTGATGTCCAGTTGGCCGAGCGCCACGTTGTCTTTGACCAGGCGGCTTTCGCCCTGAAAGATTTTCACGACGACCTGTTCCTGGTTGTCGTGAAGGGTCTGCACGGTTTTCACCCGGCTGACCGGAACGATGCTGTTGCGTTCGATGATCGGCAGGTAATGACCGCTCTCATACTGGCGACCGACCTGGGTGGAGGTCTCGATCCCCAGGGTGTAGGAGCAGACATCGGTGAGCACCACTTCTTCCAGCGCGGCCGAACGGGCCTTGAGCGCTGCCTGAATGGCGGCGCCCTGTGCCACGACCTGATCCGGATCGAGGCTGATCGACGGGAAGCGGCCGAACAGCCCTGCAGCCAGTTTGCGCACCAGTGGCATGCGGGTGGTGCCGCCGACCAGCAGGATTTCGTCGAGGTCGCTGACGCGGATGCGTGCGTCGCGCAGGGCTCGTTCGATCGGCGCGCGCAGGCGTTCGAGCAGCGGCATGTACAGCGTCGCCATTTGCGCCTGGGTGATGGTCTGGGTCCATTGTTTTTCGCCGACTTGCACTCGGAATTCGGCGCTGGCGTCCTGGCCCAGTGCGCGGCGCACACGCTCGGCTTCGCGGCGCAGCGGCTGGAGGATGGTGGAGCGCTCGGGGAAATCCGACACGTTGCGATGTTGGTCGATAAAGTGCTCGAGCAACACGTTGTCGAAATCCTCGCCACCGAGGAAGTTGTCACCGGCGCTGGCGCGCACTTCCATGACGCCTTCGAAGAGTTCGAGAATCGACACGTCAAAGGTGCCGCCGCCCAGGTCGAACACCAGGAACGAGGTTTCCTTGTCCCGTTGGTGCAGGCCGTAGGCGAGTGCGGCGGCGGTGGGTTCGTTGATCAGCTTTTCGACTTTCAGGCCCGCCAGTTCACCGGCGATGCGCGTGGCCTTGCGCTGGGCGTCGCTGAAATAGGCCGGCACGCTGATCACGGCTTCGGTGACGGTCTGGCCGTAAGTGCGCTCGACGTCTTCTTTCAGGCTCTTGAGCACCAGCGCAGACAGTTCTTCTGGACGGAATTTTTTATCCCCGAGGTAGACCTCCGTCGCACTGCCCATATGGCGCTTGAACAGCGACGCGGTCAGGCGCGGATGGGTGTGCAGACGCTCACGGGCGGCTTGCCCGACCAGAATCCGGCCCTGATCGTCCAGACCCACCACGCTAGGTGTCAGGAACTGCCCCAGGGCGTTGGGCACCAACTCGGTGGCGTCGCCCTGCCATACGGCAACAAGGCTGTTGGTGGTTCCCAGGTCAATCCCGACGATCATTGCAACGAACTCCCTTTGCGCTCAGACAAAAAATGAAACAGATATTGGCGCGCAAGAATATTACCGAGGCAGTGGCGCGGTAAAGAAAGATGATGGCTCTGAGCCATTATTTGCGGCGGGCGGTCGAGAGAGGAGTACCCCGGAACGTTCTCCAGCTCAAATCGCAGGCGCTCCGGGTTGGTCTAACGGGGGGGGCAGGACAATGTCGATCCAGCCCGCAATCTGTCTTTGCGAGCTGAATCAGGACGCCACCTTCTACAGCAGTCGCAAGGCGAGCTCGCTCCCTGCTTGCAGGTACCTTACCTGGGCGGTTACGGCATCTTTGACCACGGCTTCGCCGGTGTCGCTCAGCTTGCCTTTTTTTGCATCAATCACGGCGCTCTGCAATAACTGCATCGCCACGTCCATGGCTTTCTGGAAGGCAGTGATATTGTTGTGCAGGCCGAATTCACGAACAACCGCATCCATGCGCCGATCGGCGTCGTCGCGCAGTGTTCTGTACTCAACCACGGTCACGTGATCATCCTGGTAAATATCGCGGATCAGCTCTTCCAGTGTTTTGGAAATGGGTGTCATCGGTTCTTCCTTGGAGCAGGGGAGGATTGAAAGCCGAAAGGCTAATCGATGGCGCCGGCGGAAAAAGTCAGCCCTTTCCCACTTGTCAGGTGGGATAGGGCTGCGGTGGATGTAAGAAGATGAGCCCAGCCCATCATTTGGTTCCGTTTCCTACGGCATGACTGGTGGTGTGTAGGAAAGCGTCGTGCCCAGCGCCCACAGCAACACCAGCACCAGCGGCGTGTGCACCAGCAATTGCACGAACGAGAAACCGATCAAATCCCGCGCCTTCAGGCCCAGTACGCCCAGCAGCGGCAGCATGTAGAACGGGTTGATCAGGTTCGGCAGGGCTTCGGCGGCGTTGTAGATCTGCACCGCCCAGCCGAGGTGATAGTTCAGATCGTTGGCCACCTGCATCACGTACGGCGCCTCGATGATCCACTTGCCGCCGCCGGACGGAATGAAAAAGCCGAGAATCGCCGAGTACACGCCCATCAGCAGTGCATAGGTGTCGTGGGAGGCAATGCTGACGAAGAAGGTCGAGATGTGATGGGCCAGAGTCTGGGCGTCAGTGCCCTTGACCGTGGTCATCAGCGCCGCAATCGAGCCGTACAGCGGGAACTGGATCAGCACCCCGGTGGTGGTCGGCACGGCGCGCGACACCGCATCGAGGAAGCTGCGCGGGCGCCAGTGCAGCAACGCGCCGAGCATGATGAACAGAAAGTTGTAGGTGTTGAGCCCGGAAATCGCGGTGATCGCAGGTTTGGTCGAGAACTCGTGGAACAGCCATCCGGCCGCCAGCAGCACCAGCAGAATGATCAGCAGCGGGCTGTGCTCCAGCCATTCGCCGGGCCGGGTGCGCGGTTGCAGCGGCGGCAAATTGAAGGCTGGGTCGATGCCGCAGGCCTTGGCGTCACGTGCCGAGTTCGGGCCGGGCGCGGTGGCGTAGGCGATGATGATCGAAATCACGATCAGCGCCAGCAGCATGACTCCCGACTGCCAGAGGAAAATCGTCTGGGTGAACGGAATCACCCCGGTGATCGACAGGATCGACGGCGGCAGGCTGGCCGGGTTGGCCTGCAACTGCGCGGCGGACGACGACAGCCCCAAGGCCCACACGGCTCCGAGGCCAAGGTAGGCGGCGGCACCGGCGGCGCGGTAGTCCATTTTCAGATCGGTGCGGCGGGCGAGGGCGCGGACCAGCAGACCGCCGAACACCAGCGACAGGCCCCAGTTCAACAAGGACGCGACCATCGAAATCAGCGCGACCCAGGCCACGGCGGAGCGGCCGTTCTTCGGGATCCGCGCCAGGCGATCGATCAGCTTCACGGCAGGCGGCGAACTGGCCACCACGTAACCGCCGATCACCACAAAGGCCATCTGCATGGTGAACGGGATCAGGCTCCAGAATCCGTCCCCGAAGGCCATGGCGGCGTCGGTGGGTTTGGCACCCATGGCCAGGGTCGCCAGCGCGACGATGATCACCGCCAGCGCGGCGAAGACCCAGGAGTCGGGAAACCAGCGTTCGGCGAAACTTGAACAGCGCAAGGCAAAGCGCGCAGAGCGGCTATCTTCGATATCAACGGCCACGGGAGTACCTCGGATTTTTATGTTTATTGTGGTCTTCGGGGCTTGGCCGGCCCGTCTGGACAGGTGCCAACAGTAAATCAACCGGCGGATTTTTGTGACCGTGTTTTGCCGAATCAGACTATGGTCTAACGGGTTGTCCGGCGGCCCGTTTGCGTAGACCATGGGCGCCTTGGTTTTTTGCCTGCCAGAGTTCTTTGCCATGACTGCCCATTCCACTGCCCGACCGGCGCCGTTCAGCCGTTCCGACTACAAGACCCTCGGCCTTGCGGCCCTGGGCGGGGCGCTGGAGATCTACGATTTCATCATTTTCGTGTTCTTCGCCCTGACCCTCAGCCAGCTGTTCTTCCCGCCGGAAATGCCCGAGTGGCTGCGTCTGCTGCAAAGTTTCGGGATCTTCGTGACTGGCTATCTGGCGCGCCCGCTGGGCGGGATCCTGATGGCGCATTTCGCCGACCGGCTGGGGCGCAAGAAAGTCTTCAGCCTGAGCATTCTGATGATGGCGCTGCCGTGCCTGCTGATCGGGATCATGCCGACCTACGCGCAGATCGGCTATTTCGCACCGCTGTTGCTGCTGGCGCTGCGCATCCTGCAAGGCGCGGCGGTGGGTGGTGAAGTGCCGAGCGCCTGGGTGTTCGTGGCCGAGCACGCGCCGGCCGGCCATCGCGGTTATGCCCTGGGCTTTCTGCAGGCCGGTTTGACCTTCGGTTATTTGATCGGCGCACTGACTGCGACCTTCCTGGCGCAAGTGTTCACCCCCGCCGAAGTGCTGGATTACGCGTGGCGTTATCCGTTCCTGCTCGGCGGCGTGTTCGGTGTGATCGGCGTCTGGTTGCGCCGCTGGCTGAGCGAAACCCCGGTGTTCATGGCCATGGAGGCGCAGCGCGAGGCGCGGGTCGAACTGCCGCTGCGCACCGTGCTGCGCGATCACCGCCTGGCCATGTTGCCGGCGATGCTGCTGACCTGCGTGCTGACCTCGGCGGTGGTGGTGTTCGTGGTCATCACCCCGACCATGATGCAGAAAACCTTTGGCATGACTGCCGGCCACACTTTTGCGCTCAGCGCATTGGGCATCGTCTTCCTGAATATCGGTTGTGTGATTGCCGGTCGACTGGTCGATCGCATCGGCGCGTGGCGCACGGTCATGCTCTACAGTCTGTTGTTGCCACTGGGGATCGGCCTGCTTTACACCTGCCTGATCAGCGGCGGTGACTGGGTCGGTCTGGCTTACGCCGTCGCCGGATTGTGCTGTGGCGTGGTCGGTGCGGTGCCGTCGGTGATGGTCAGCCTGTTCCCGGCGCGGATCCGCGTTTCCGGGATCTCCTTCACCTACAACATTGCCTACGCCGCCTGGGCGAGTGTCACACCGTTGCTGCTGATCGGTCTGATGCCGTGGAGTCCGTGGATCTGTGTGATGTTCTGCGCGGTGATGGGCGCGGTAGGTGTCGCCAGTGCGGCGTATTTTGGTTCGCGAATGCCACGCGCGGAGCAGTGTGCCGTGGCCGGCACCGCCTGAGTTGTCGAGGCGTAACTATTTTTGTAGGACACGCCTCAAACGCTCTTCAGAAAAGCCCTCCAAGGCCGATGGTTAGGCTGTGTGTCCGCTATCCATCCAGTCCATCGGTGCTCTCCCCCATGTTCAACAAACGCCTGAAGCAAGAGCTGGCGGCTCTTCGTGAAGAACTCTCCAGCCTTCTGCAAGTGAAGGAGAGCCTGGAAAGCGAGATGCTGGTGCTCAATCTCGAGCCTGACGGACGGATTCAGTCGGTCAACCAGAACTTCCTCAGCGAAATGCTCTACAAGAGCCACGACCTGATCGGCCGCGCCATCGAAGACATCGTGCCGGCCCATGTGAAATCCGACGAGTTTCATCACCGCTTCAAGGCCGCTTTGACCCGTGGCGAGCATTTCGCCGGCGCTGTGCGTCTTTCCCGCGGTAATGGCGAAGAGGCGTGGTTGCGTTCGATCGTGCAGCCGATTCGTTCATCGGATGGCCGGATCAAACATTTTTCGATTTTCTCCAGCGACCTGACCCGCACCATCGAGGCCTCCCGCGAACACGAAAACCTGATCGGCGCACTGGTGCGTTCGACTGCCGTGATCGAGTTCGACCTCAGCGGAAACGTGCTGAGTGCCAACGACCGGTTTCTCCAGGGCATGGGTTACAGCCTGGCGCAGATCAAGGGCAAACATCACCGCCAGTTCTGCGAGCCGGAGGAGTACAACAGCGCCGAGTACCAGAACTTCTGGCGTCGCCTGAACAACGGCGAATTTGTCGCCGGCCGTTTCAAGCGGATCGACAGCCATGGTCGTGTCGTCTGGCTGGAGGCGTCTTACAACCCGGTGCTCGATGCCAACGAAAAACTCTACAAAGTGGTGAAGTTCGCCACGGTGATCACCGATCAGGTCAATCAGGAACAGGCCGTTGCCGATGCCGCCAATATCGCCTACAGCACGTCCCTGCAGACCGACAGCACGGCCCAGCGCGGCACCCGTGTGGTGACTGAAGCGGTCAATGTGATGCGCGATTTGTCCAGGCACATGCAGACTGCCGGCGAAGGCATCGAGGCGCTGAACGAGCAATCCCAAGTGATCGGCACCATCGTCAAGACCATCAGCGGCATTGCCGAACAGACCAACCTGCTGGCGCTTAACGCCGCCATCGAAGCCGCTCGCGCCGGTGAACAGGGGCGCGGGTTTGCGGTGGTGGCCGACGAAGTGCGGCAACTGGCCTCGCGGACCAGCCAGGCGACCGAAGAAATCGTCGGCGTGGTGCGCCAGAACCAGGACATGGCGCGCAACGCCGTGGCCCTGATGACCGACGGCAAGCAACAGGCCGAACAAGGGCTGGCGCTGGCGGCCGAGGCCGGTACGGTGATCGTCGAGATCCAGGACGGCGCGCAGAAAGTGGTGAACGCGGTCGGCCAGTTTGCCAATCAGTTATCCAGCTGATGCTGTCAGGCGAAGGAATTGTCCATGGCAATCCCTTCGCGGTTTTTATCCCGCTACAATCGGCTCTTTTTCCCGGAGCAGATCCCATGAGCGAGTCTTTCCGTCGCCCGGTTCCCCTGAACAAAGCCTACCGCCTGCTCAATCACGGGCCGACCGTGCTGGTCAGCGCCGCCCATGCCGGGCAGCGCAACATCATGGCCGCGGCGTGGGCCATGCCGCTGGATTTCGAACCGCCGAAAGTCGCGGTGGTCCTCGACAAATCAACCTGGACCCGGCAACTGCTCGAGGCGTCGGGCACCTTCGTTCTCAACGTTCCTTGTGTGAATCAGGCTGACATCGTGCAGACCGTCGGCTCGACTTCGGGCTTGGAAATCAATCGCGATCAAGGTCAGGACAAGTTCCAGGCGTACGGCTTGCAAAGCTTCGCTGGCGAGCAGATCGAGGCACCGATGCTGGACGGTTGTGTGGCCTGGCTCGAATGCCGGTTGCTGCCGGAGCCGCGCAATCACGAACAGTACGATCTGTTTCTGGCCGAGGTGATCGCGGCGCAGGCTGATTCTCGGGTGTTCAGCGATGGACGCTGGCATTTTGAAGGGCATGACGGCCTGCGCACGCTGCACCATGTGGCCGGTGGACATTTCCTGACAATTGGCGATCCGGTGGATGGCAAGATGCTCGAGGTTTGAGCGCCGCTGAATGACAAGTCATGGCCGGATGTTGCAATACAAAAAAGGCTTACCTCTCGGTAAGCCTTTTTCAGTTGGCAGTGCTGATTCAATCCCCCAACGCTACTCCTTCGCGCCGAGGATCTGCCCCACCTGACAGCGTTGCCTTCCCCGTAGCATCCTTGACCCGCACGATGGCCTGGGTGCCGCTGGTCATGTCGATTTCGTTGACGGTGTGGCCCTTGTCCTTGAGTGCCTGGATCAGCGTCGGGCTGAACTGGCCTTGTTCGAGTTCCGTCGGGCCGTTGCGGCTGCCGAAGTTGGGCAGGCTGATGGCGCTTTGCGGGTCGAGGTTCCAGTCGAGCAGGCCGACGGTGGTTTTGGCCACGTATTCGATGATCTGCGAGCCGCCGGGAGAGCCAACGGTGGCGACGAACTCGCCGCTGTTGCGGTCGAAGATCAGGGTCGGCGCCATCGACGAGCGCGGGCGTTTGCCGGGCTCCACGCGGTTGGCGACTTTCTGTCCGTTCTCTTCGGGGATGAACGAGAAATCGGTCATCTGGTTGTTGAGGAGGAAGCCCTGAACCATCAGGTGCGAGCCGAACGCTGCTTCGATGGTGGTAGTCATCGATACGGCGCCACCGAAGTCATCCACGGCCACCACTTGCGAGGTGGAAATGCGCAGCGGCGAGCGATCCGGCGCGTAGGCGACCTGCACGCCCGGCGGTGTGCCGGGTTTGGCTGTGCCCATGCTGCGTTCGCCGATCAGGCTGGCGCGGCTGGCCAGGTAATCCGGGTCGACCAAACCTTTGACCGGCACCGGCACGAAGTCGGTATCGGCTACGTATTGCGCGCGGTCGGCGTAGGCCAGGCGCTCGGCTTCGGCGATCAGGTGCACGGCTTGCGGCGCAGGTTCGATGCCGGCGGGTTTGTCGGTTTTCACTGGCTTGAGCGGCGTCAGGGACAGGCGCGGATCGCGGGTCTCCAGCGCCTGCAAGGTGCCGAGAATCTGCGCCACCGCAATCCCGCCCGATGATGGCGGCGGCATTCCGCACACCTGCCAGCGCTTGTAGTCGGTGCACAGGGGCGCGCGCTCCTTGGCCTGATAGTGCTGAAGGTCGTTCAGCGACAGGCTGCCGCGGTTGGCGTGACCCTGAACCTTGGCCACGATCTCTTCGGCGATCGGGCCTTTGTACAGTGCATCCGCACCTTCATTGGCGATGCGTTTGAGCACGGCGGCCAACGCCGGGTTCTGCAGTCGCGTGCCGACGGCTTTGACGCTGCCATCGCTGTTCAGAAAGTACTTGGCCATGTCCGGCGAGCGGCGAATCACCGGGTCGGACTCCAGCAGCGAATGCAGGCGCGGGGAGATCGCAAAACCCTGCTCGGCCAGTTTGATCGCCGGCTCGAACAATGTTGCCCACGGCAAGCGGCCGTGCTTTTTGTGCGCCAGTTCCAATGCACGCATCACGCCCGGCGTGCCGACGGAGCGTCCACCGATCTGCGCCTGCGGGAACGGCATCGGTTTGCCGTCGGCTTGTAGAAACAGCTTTTCGGTCGCACCGGCCGGTGCGGTTTCGCGACCGTCATAGGTGCGCACCTGTTTACCATCCCACAGCACGATCATCGCGCCACCGCCGATCCCCGAGGACTGCGGTTCGACCAGGGTCAACACGGCTTGCATTGCAATGGCGGCATCGATGGCGGAACCACCCTGACGCAACATCTCGCGCCCGGCCTCGGCGGCTAATGGATTGGCAGCGGCGGCCATGTGTTTTTCGGCGTGGCTGGCTTGCAGGCCGGTGCGGTAACCGGAGGCGGCTTCCGGTGCCAGCGGCAGGGTCGAGGAGGGCGGGGCGTTGCAGGCCGTGAGGGCGATGGCGCTGACGATCAGCGTCAAGGCGGGCAGGCGGAAACGGTTCAGGGGCAGGGCTGGAAACACGCGGGGCTCTCCGTCCGTGGGATAAAAGTCTGACGGACTGTATCGACCGACCGTGTACGACGCAAACCGCAGGTGTGTTTGTCCTTCATGCCTTGGCGAATTTTCTGTAGGGTCAGAGCCAATAGTGAAGCCAGAACAATCAACAAGAGGCCGCCATGCACAACGCATTTCCGACACAGCCCAGCTATCGCGAACAGCGCGAGCGTTTTCTTGCCGCCGCGAAGGTGGCGGGTGCCACGCTCTCTTTGTACGTGCATCCGCTCAATGGGCCGTTTGGCGAGTCTTTGGGTACCGATGTAGCGGTGCTGGGGGATCCAGCGGCCAAACGGCGCCTGGTGGCGCTCAGCGGCACCCACGGTGTTGAGGGTTATTACGGTTCGGAGTGCCAGATCGACTGGCTGAAGCATTTCACGCCGGAGTCGCTGCCGAAGGATGTCGCGGTGGTGATGGTTCACCTGATCAACCCGTGGGGCACGGCGTGGCTGCGGCGGGTCAATGAAGACAACATCGACCTCAACCGCAATCACCTGGATTTCAACCGACCGCTTCCGGACAACCGTGCTTACGCCGCGCTGCATGAAATCTACGCCTGCACCGACTTG
Organism: Pseudomonas pharyngis; assembly: GCF_021602345.1. Lineage (GTDB taxonomy): Bacteria > Pseudomonadota > Gammaproteobacteria > Pseudomonadales > Pseudomonadaceae > Aquipseudomonas > Aquipseudomonas pharyngis. Next base: position 59,292 of record NZ_BQID01000018.1, on the reverse strand, counting down.
AATGGTCCCGAGCGGCAAAAGGCTGATGCCTTGCTCGATGCGCAAATTGCCGAGCATGGCTGGCCGGCAGTCATGTCGATAGTCGAGGGCGGGCAGCACAGTCATCCCGACGGATTGTTTTTTGGCGGGCTCGCGCCGAGCTGGTCGAATCGCACGCTGCATTCAATCATCGAGAATCATCTGGCCGGTGCTGAAACCGTGATGTGTTTCGACCTGCACACCGGCGCCGGCGAGTACGGGCATCCGATGCTGCTGACGATTACCCAGGCGCCGTATCCGGCACTGGCCCAAGCGCAATCCATTTACGGCCCGTGGCTCTACACGCTGCACACCGGTGCCGAAACCTTGAGTGATACCGGTGTTGCGGCAACCGCTACGGGTTACACCTCGCAGGCGCTGCTTAGTGCGCTGCCGAATGTGCAACTGATGCCGTTCGTGATCGAGTGCGGGACTTATCCGGGGCCGGACGTGCATCGTTACCTGCGCGATGATCACTGGCTGCATTTGCATGGCGATCCGCTGGATGCGACGGGGCGCGAGATCAAACTGAATCTGCTGGAGCAGTTCTATCCCGCCGATCCGGACTGGCGGGCGATGATCGGTTTGCGCACGCGGCAGATCTGGGCGAAAGGGCTCGCGGCCCTGGGATAATAGGTATAAACAAACGGCTTGCCCTTCGGTAAGCCGTTTTGACTGCTTGGATATTTGCAGTGGTGGGACTATGGGGGCCTGATGTTCACTGCTTGAAGCCAGGCAGTCCGTTGGTCGCACGCCATTCTTTCACGGTCTTCGTAATGCCCACGGCAGAGTTGTCCTCTCCTGGTTCGGGATAAAAAATCAAGTCGGTGCCATCCGGGTGACCCGTAAGCTTTCTGAATTGTGCCAGCAGCTCGCCAAGCTCCGTATCCGATCCACTTTTATTGGTGGCACGTATTTTTTCGATGAAACGGATAAATTCGGTTTCAGTGTATTCAGATATTTTTTCCATGTGTGTTCACTGTTTTTTATGTTGAAAGATGTGATTTTTAGGGGTGTTGATTCGGAGGTTGTCTATGTCGTAGACAGCGCCGCCATCAGTAATCCGCTCGACGTGATGTATTTCAAATACCCCTCTTGTGCCTACAGACTCCCTGTCTCGAACCGCGGGTGCGTTGCCCGACATTAAACGATCTTGGGCATCCGAATTGAACTGATCGAAAAGTTCTGGATCATCCCGCACGGCTTGCCAGAGTGCTTTTCTGAACGCGTCGAAACTTGAAAACTCCCGCCCTCTGAGCCTGTCCGCTATTCGCGTGGGAATTGGCACACCAATCCCCGTTCCTGCTCCCGCCAGCCATATCCCGGAAACATCCTCACCAACCCCCGTCACCGTCCCGGGCGTCAATCTGGCCGGCTTCGAAAACACCACATACAACGACTTCAGCCCGGTCTCCGCCGGAAACACCAGAATACAATCCTCGGCGGTGATGTCTTCGCCGGGCAGGATTTCAATCTGGCTGTCGGTGTTCGCCGCGATCGGATGGACGAGAATCGTGCTGAGTGGTTCGCCGTGTTCCGGATACACCAGCGGCGGCATCGATCCCAGCGGCCCGCGTTGCGGCGTCCACAAAATCGTGATGCCGTTGAGCTTCGCCTCCATGGCGGTCTTATCGTTGTTCCACTCGACTTTTACGGTACGCACGGAGTCGTCGCCCGAGACGCCGGTGTGGATGCCGTAGACCTGCATGACCCCTTCGGCATCACGCCGGAACTGGAAGCGCACGCGAGTGGAGGCGCGGGGTAGGGTGCGCAGTTGTTCGTCGGTATAAAGGGTGCCGTCGCCCATTCTGGCCGGCAGCATCCCTAGGATGAAAACACTGGCCGGGCCTGTCGCACCACGGATTGCCCAGTTGAGACGTTGCTGCAGAATTCCACCGCCCGCCATGCGCCCCAAGGCCAGATCGGCGCCGATTGCTTTCGCTACGACCTTACTGGCTGCGGGAAAGCGTATGGCGCCCGCCACCATGATCTTGCCGAAACTGGAGGCGGGCTCAGGTGTTGTGCCGGCATCCGTTCGACACCAGTTGTCCGGTGTGCAGGACTTGGCAAATACCAGATCGTCGCGGGGCATTGGGGTTGGCCATTCATCTGTTGGAACGTAGACGGGTTCCGGCTCTCGGGGCGGAAACCAGGCGGCCCATGAGGCATCGCCGTTCGGAAGCTTTCGGCGCCAGATATCATCGAAAAGGTTTTTGTCCGGGTCCATGACAACTCCCTGTCTGTCGTTGGATCGAGACAGGGGAGCTTGTCGGCCAATCGCGATGGCGATCAAATCGACTGGTAGGGATGCAGGTGCCTGAACGAACGAAAAATCCTCTTCGTACGCTTTTCGCACCCGGTTCCTACGGAGCCAGCCGATTCACTGAGGAAGGGCACTTTTCTTGAGGCATAAAAAAACGGCCTACCTTTCGGTAAGCCGTTTTTAGTACTTGGTGGCTACACAGGGACTTGAACCCCGGACCCCAGCATTATGAATGCTATGCTCTAACCAACTGAGCTATGTAGCCAAGTGGCGCGCATTATTCCCCTGAAATGGAAAAGCGTCAAGCGTAAATTCAAAATATTTCTTCTTATTTTCAACCGCTTATCCTCCCGCGCCGAAAAACGGCGCGGGAGGGGCTTCAACGCAGCTGAAATCTTCCGGTGTTGGCACTCAAGGCATGGCTGCCCTGGCTCAAGGTGTCCGCCGCAAGATTCACGGCCCGCGCGCCTTCGAGCAGGCGAACCGCCGCCTGATCCACCTGCTGGATATTGCCGCTGACCTCATCGGCGGTGCTGGCCTGTTCTTCGACCGCCGTGGCGATCTGGGCGAGGGTGTCGGTGACGCTCTGCACGGCGCTGGCGATTTCCCCCAGGCGTTCGCCCAGTCCGGTGACCGCTTCCGCGTCTGATTGCGCCTGACCGCACGCAGCCTCCATCAGGCTCACGGCTTCGTTGACCGTATTGCGCAGGCTGTCGACCGTACCGGCGATCTGCGCCGTGGATGATTGCGTACGTTGCGACAGGCTGCGCACCTCGTCGGCCACCACGGCAAAGCCACGACCTTGTTCACCCGCGCGAGCGGCCTCGATAGCGGCGTTGAGTGCGAGCAGGTTGGTCTGCTCGGCGACGCCGCGAATGGTGTCGACCACCAATTGAATCTGCTGCCCTTGCTCGCTGACCCGACCGAGCGCTGCGGCAGTTTCGTTCAGACGCTGATTGAGCTGCTGGATGCTCGCCGTGGTGCGTTGACTGTCACGGCTGCTGTCGGCAGCGATGCGCCGGGTGTGCTGGGCGCTGCCCGAAGCCTGTTCGCAACTCTGCGCCACGCCTTGGGACGTCGCCGCCAGTTGCGTGGCCGCTGCAGCGATCTGACTGATCTGCAATTGTTGCGCTTCGACTTCGCTGAGAGCGCCGCTGGAGTGATCGTTGAGGCTGCGTACCGCGTTGCTCAGTTGCGAAGTCTCGTGATCGACACCCAGCAGGCTGGTGCGCAGTTGCACTACGGCCACGTTGAGCGCGGTGCTGATCGACGCCAGTTCATCACGGCCCACGACCGGCACTTGCAAGCTCAGATTGCCGTCGCGCAGAGCCTCGGCGAGCAGCGTGATGCCGCTGGCGCTACGACGGATCGAGGCTTGCAGGCACACGAACAAATATAGCGCCGCCAGCAACAGGCAACCGAAGACCGCCGCGACAACGATGAACTGACGAATCGCCGATCCGTGGTAGTCATCCAGCCGCTGATCCAGCGACACCAGCGATTGCTGGCGCAGCGTGGCGAGGTTGCCGAGCAGGGCATCGAGAGTGCGCTCGAATTCTTCAGGCTTGAGATTGATGCTGCCGCCGAACACGCCGTCATCCAGCACTTTCAATCCGGCGTCCAGCTGCTTGAGGCTGTCGTGATATTGCCCGGCCCAGCCTTGCAGGGCTGGCGGCAGACGCGCTTCGAGCAGGCTCGCGGTTTTCACCAACTGCTCGCGGGCATCGCCGATACGGCTGCGCAGGTCACGCAGTTGCAGACGGCTTTGCAGGGTGAACTGACCGGAAACCACGGACGCCTGGCCGACGGCTGCCAGTCGGCCGACCCGCTCGATCAGGTCTGGTGCGTGCTGGGTGGAAATCTGTGTCAGCAGATAGGTTTCCAGCCATGGCGCGAGGATCAGGCGATTGTCCATCGCGATTTGCTCACGCAAAGCTTGCAGGGCGCTGAGGGCGTTGGTGAAGCGGTCGTAACCGTCCGGCCACCAACCGACACCGGAAAGGCTTTTCGAGTCCAGACCATTGAGCGCGGCTTGCAGGGCCTGATAGCGGGTCAGGGTTTCACCTTCCGCGCCTTCGGCTTGCAAGGCACTGCCCAGCTCCAGCGTCGCCTGGGCAACGGCAGGCTGAACGCCATCGAAGGCGGCCACGGCGGCCAGAGTCGCGGGTGTCGGCTGGCGGTTGGTTTCCGTGGCGCGCCAGCGGGCGGCGCGGTCGCGTTGGGCGGCGAGCAGGTTGTCGAGTGCATCGAGGGCGAGCAACTGCCGCACACCGGCACGTTCACCGGCGATCAGGTTAAGTTTGTCGCGATAGTCCTGGCCGATCATCAACAGGCTGCCGGCCAATGGCAGGATAAACAGCAGAAACAACAACTGGAATTTACGTGCGAACCCAAATCGCCCCAGCAACCTGATCCCCGGTGATAAAAAAGCCTGCATGCCCCATGACTCCTCTGGACACCACGCACCATCGGCGTGCATCGCGGTCGTTGCGACCGTGACTGGTGCCCTGCTAAAAGGCCTCGAAAGTTCACCCTTGCCCGCTCTGTAGGCCGGCTCTGTAGCGAAACTTCCCATTCTCGATGCCCTTTGTAAGGGCGCCGCGTTCAAGCGGATAAGCAAGGCAAGATTCAGACCATGGCGTTGCGCTATCACTTGCGGCGCGACGACTGAATAGTTCGTTAGCTGGCTAAGGGGATGGCGCTGGCGCACCGAAAAATGGCACATTGACGCACCTGCCCGCGTGCACCCATCTGCAGTCCGGAAATTCCCATGGCTATCAGCAACGTTCAGACCGCCGCTGCCTCGGCGTCCGCTCCTCCCCAGAGCAGTCCACTGGTGATGCGCATCATCGGCGCGGTGGCGCTGGCGCATTTGATCAATGACCTGATCCAGTCGGTGCTGCCGTCGATCTATCCGATGCTCAAGGCCAACTATGGTTTGAGTTTTACCCAGGTCGGCCTGATTACCCTGACCTTTCAGTTGACCGCGTCGCTGTTGCAGCCGTGGGTCGGTTATCACACCGACCGGCATCCGAAGCCGTGGCTGCTGCCCGCCGGTTCCGTGTGCACGTTGATCGGCATTGTGATGATGTCGATGGTCGGCAGTTTCCCTCTTATCTTGCTGGCGGCGGCGCTGATCGGCATCGGCTCTTCGACCTTCCACCCTGAAGCTTCCCGCATCGCGCGGTTGGCCTCGGGCGGGCGTTTCGGTCTGGCGCAATCGACCTTTCAGGTCGGTGGTAACGCCGGTTCAGCCTTCGGCCCGTTGCTGGCAGCGGCGATCATCATTCCTTTCGGGCAGGGCAACGTGGCGTGGTTCGGGCTGTTCGCGGTGTTTGCGTTGTTCGTGCTCTATCGCATCAGTCGCTGGTACGCCCATCACCTGAACCTGTTCAAGCTCAAGGCCGGCCAGGCCGCCACTCATGGACTGTCGAAGGGCAGGATGGTCAGTGCGCTGGTGGTGCTGGGGCTGCTGGTGTTCTCCAAGTATTTCTACATGGCCAGCCTGACCAGTTACTTCACCTTCTACCTGATCGAGAAGTTCGACCTGTCGGTGGCCAGTTCGCAGCTGCATCTGTTCCTGTTCCTCGGCGCGGTGGCGGCGGGTACGTTCTTTGGCGGGCCGATTGGCGACAAGATCGGGCGCAAGGCGGTGATCTGGTTCTCGATCCTCGGCGTGGCACCGTTCACGCTGCTCATGCCCCATGTCGACCTGTTCTGGACCAGCGTCCTGAGCGTGGTGATAGGCTTCATCCTGGCTTCGGCGTTCTCGGCGATTGTGGTGTACGCGCAGGAGCTGGTGCCGGGCAATGTCGGGATGATTGCCGGGGTGTTCTTCGGTCTGATGTTCGGTTTCGGCGGGATTGGCGCGGCGTTGCTCGGTCATCTGGCGGACATTCACGGCATCGAATACGTGTACTTCCTGTGCTCGTTCCTGCCGCTGTTCGGAGTGCTGGCGATCTTCCTGCCAAGAACCAAGAAGGCCTGACGGGCCGAATTTCAGGCACAAAAAAGCCGCGTATCAAACGCGGCTTTTTCATGGGTGCAGCTTTTACACGTTGAAGCGGAAGTGCATCACGTCGCCGTCCTTGACGATGTAGTCTTTACCTTCCAGGCGCCATTTACCGGCTTCCTTGGTGCCTGCTTCGCCCTTGTACTGGATGAAGTCGTTGTAGGCGATCACTTCGGCGCGGATGAAGCCTTTCTCGAAGTCGGTGTGGATCACGCCGGCGGCTTGCGGTGCGGTGGCACCGACGCGGACGGTCCAGGCGCGGACTTCTTCGACACCGGCGGTGAAATAGGTCTGCAGGTGCAGCATTTCGTAGCCGGCGCGGATCACGCGGTTCAGGCCAGGCTCTTCCAGGCCCAGGGCCTCGAGAAACATGTCTTTCTCTTCGCCGTCGTCCAGCTCGGCGATTTCCGCTTCGATCTTGTTGCAGACCGGAACAACCATCGCGCCTTCTTCTTCGGCGATGGCCTTGACCACGTCCAGATGCGGGTTGTTCTCGAAACCGTCTTCAGCGACGTTGGCGATGTACATGACCGGCTTGGTGGTCAGCAGGTGGAAGCCCTTGATGATCGCTTTTTCGTCGGCGCTCATGTTCTTCATCAGGCTGCGCGCAGGCTTGCCTTCGCTGAAGTGCGGGATCAGTTGTTCCAGCAGAGCCTTCTGGGCCACTGCATCCTTGTCACCGCCCTTGGCGTTGCGCGCGACTTTCTGCAGTTGCTTCTCGCAGCTGTCGAGGTCGGCGAAGATCAGTTCCAGGTCGATGATTTCGATGTCGCGCTTCGGGTCGACGCTGTTGGAAACGTGGATCACGTTATCGTCTTCGAAGCAGCGCACGACGTGGGCGATCGCGTCGGTTTCGCGGATGTTGGCCAGGAACTTGTTGCCCAGACCTTCACCTTTCGACGCGCCGGCAACCAGGCCCGCGATGTCGACGAATTCCATGGTGGTCGGCAGGATGCGCTTCGGATTGACGATGGCCGCCAGAGCGTCCAGACGCGGATCCGGCATCGGCACGATGCCGCTGTTCGGCTCGATGGTGCAGAAGGGGAAGTTCTCGGCCGCGATCCCGGATTTGGTCAGGGCGTTGAACAGGGTGGACTTGCCGACGTTAGGCAGGCCGACGATGCCGCAATTGAATCCCATGGTGTTTCCCCTCGGATTAGAGTCAGGCCTTCTGGCTGTGCAGGTTTTTCATCGCGCGGTTCCATTCACCGGCGAGGATATCCGGCAGCACGCCGAGGGCAAAGTCGATGCTGGCATCGAGTTTTTCCTGTTCGGCGCGTGGCGCACGACCCAGGACGAAATTTGAAACCATACTGGCGACGCCCGGGTGGCCGATGCCAAGCCGCAGGCGGTGGAACGTATTCTGATTGCCCAATTGCGCAATGATGTCGCGCAACCCGTTGTGACCGCCATGGCCGCCGCCGACTTTGAGTTTGGCGACGCCCGGAGGCAGATCGAGTTCGTCGTGTGCCACCAGGATCTCTTCAGGCTTGATGCGGAAGAAACCGGCGAGTGCCGCCACGGCCTGGCCGCTGCGGTTCATGTAGGTGGTGGGAATCAGCAGACGAACATCCTGACCCTGATGCGAAAAACGCCCGGTCAGGCCGAAATACTTGCGATCGGCCACGAGATTCACATTCTGTGCGTGGGCGATGCGCTCAACAAAAAGGGCCCCTGCGTTATGCCGGGTCTGCTCGTATTCAGCGCCTGGATTTCCCAGGCCAACGATCAGTTTGATGGCAGTCACGATAGGGGCCCTTCCTTTGAGTGGTGGATAACATCGCCGCGATCAGGGAAGGCGGCGAAAGTGGACGAAAAATGCTCATTTACCATGGATGTAAACTCCGCGTTCCCGCCCGCTTTCTCGCTACGTTCCAGTCCGCGATGTTACCTGCTCACTCAGGCATGACAGAGTGAATTACTCTGCTGCGCCTTCTTCGGTAGCTTCTGGAGCAACACGTGGAGCGTGGACGTTGGCAACAGCCTTGTCATCGCCGTGTGCCAGAGCAACGAACTCAACGCCTTTAGGAGCCTTGATGTCCGACAGGTGAACGATGGTGCCGATTTCAGCGTTAGCCAGGTCGACTTCGATGAACTCAGGCAGATCTTTCGGCAGGCAGGAAACTTCGATCTCGGCAACAACGTGCGAGATTTCGCCGCCTTTCTTCACTGGAGCAGCTTCGTTGATGAAGTGCACAGGAACGATAGCGGTCAGTTTCTGGCCAGCTACAACGCGTACGAAGTCAGCGTGCATCACGTGGCCTTTGGCCGGGTGACGTTGCAGAGCCTTGATGATCACGTTCTGCTTGGTGCCACCAACGTTCAGTTCGATAACGTGGCTGTAGGCAGCTTCGTTTTCGAGCAGTTTGGCAACTTCTTTGGCCAGCATGCTGATGGATTCAGGGGCTTTGTCGCCACCGTAAACAACAGCTGGAACCAGGGCAGCGAGACGACGCAGGCGGCGGCTCGCACCTTTCCCCAGGTCGGAACGCAGTTCAGCATTCAAAGTAAAATCGTTCATTTTGTATCTCCAAAATAGCCATGACCGAGTGGCGTTTGCGACCAGCGCCGAACACGGTATGGGCAAAAAAGCCCCGCCCCGGCAGAAATGCCGGGGCGGGGCGCTTTTCGTCAACGAGACATTTCGAGAAGGGCAGGGCCCTTAACGGAACATCGCGCTGATCGATTCTTCATTGCTGATGCGGCGAACCGCTTCGGCAACAACCGGTGCGATATCCAGTTGACGGATACGTGCACAGGCTTGTGCTGCAGCGGACAGCGGGATGGTGTTAGTCACCACCAGCTCGTCCAGCACGGAATTTTCGATATTCTCGATGGCCCGACCCGACAGCACAGGGTGTGTGCAGTAGGCAAAGACCTTGGCTGCGCCATGCTCTTTCAGGGCCTTGGCCGCATGGCACAGAGTGCCGGCGGTATCGACCATGTCATCGACCAGGATGCAGGTACGCCCTTCGACATCACCGATGATATGCATCACTTCAGAGTGATTGGCTTTCTCACGGCGTTTGTCGATGATCCCGAGATCCACGCCCAGGGATTTGGCAACGGCACGTGCACGCACGACGCCACCAATGTCCGGGGACACGATCATCAGGTTCTCGAAGCGCTGATCTTCGATGTCATCCACCAGAACCGGGGAGCCGTAGATGTTATCTACCGGAATATCGAAGAAGCCCTGAATCTGGTCAGCATGCAGATCAACCGTGAGAACACGGTCGATGCCGACTACGGTGAGCATGTCAGCAACGACTTTCGCGCTGATAGCCACACGTGCGGAACGCGGACGGCGATCCTGACGGGCATAACCAAAATAAGGAATAACAGCAGTGATACGAGTAGCCGAGGAGCGGCGGAAGGCATCAGCCATCACTACCAGTTCCATCAGGTTATCGTTGGTCGGAGCGCAAGTCGGCTGAATAATGAAGACGTCTTTACCGCGAACGTTTTCATTGATCTCGGCTGTAATTTCGCCGTCGGAGAATTTACCGACAGAGATGTCACCGAGAGGGATATGCAGCTGACGTACGACACGCCGAGCCAGATCGGGGTTAGCGTTCCCCGTAAAGACCATCATCTTGGACACGCGCAGTACCTGAAGGCTGAGGGTATACCTGGATGAGTATAGGAAAATGGCAGGGGCGGCTGGATTCGAACCAACGCATGGCAGGATCAAAACCTGCTGCCTTACCGCTTGGCGACGCCCCTGTATCTGTTGCTTGCAAGTGCCGGGCACTTGATTCCTTTAGAGCAGATTTTGCAGCTTGCGATGCAACATCGAAACGTTGCTTCCTTTTGCTACAAATCCTGTAAGGGTCTCTGTCAGAAGGGCCGAGACTTTATCAGCTTCAGCTTTGCTTGGGAAGCCCCCAAACACACAACTTCCAGTTCCGGTGAGTTTTGCTTCGGTAAAATTACCTAACAAATTCAATGCGTTACGTACTTCTGGATAACGCCTCGAGACCACCGGCAAGCAGTCATTTCGACTGTTTCCCTCGGGAACGGGGCGCACTTTAATGGGCGGCGTGTTACGTGTCAACAAAGGATCTGAAAAAATTTCTGCCGTACTAACAGAGACTTGCGGAACGAGCACGACGTACCACGGTTCGGCGGGCTCGACTGGGGTCAGTTTCTCGCCGACACCTTCGGCGAAAGCTGCGTGGCCACGCACGAACACCGGCACGTCCGCGCCCAGTGTCAGGCCCAGTGCTGCCAGGCGATCTTCATCCCAACCCAGTTGCCATAAGTGATTGAGGCCGAGCAGGGTGGTGGCCGCATTCGAGCTGCCGCCACCAATGCCGCCGCCCATCGGCAGGATCTTGTCGATCCAGATATCGATGCCGAGCGAGCAGCCGGATTGTTCCTGGAGTTTCTTCGCCGCGCGCACGATCAGATTGCTGTCGTGGGGCACGCCTTCGAATTCGGTGTGCAGGCGAATCACGCCGTCGTCACGCACGGCGAAGGTGATTTCGTCGCCGTAGTCGAGGAACTGAAAAAGCGTCTGCAACTCGTGATAACCGTCTTCACGACGACCGAGAATGTGCAGCATCAGATTGAGTTTGGCCGGCGAGGGCAGAGTGAGGCGTGGAGCGGTCATGCGTTATTGCCCCAATTTGCGCGGTTGCCAGGTCTTGATGACCAGCGTCACGTCCAGATCGGTGCCGTGCAGCTTGATTCGCTCGGGCAGCCAGTAACCGTTCTGTTCGGCATAGCTGAGGTATTCGACCTGCCAGCCATCCTGATCCAGATTGGCCAGACGGCTGTTGCCGTCCAGGGTCAGACGGCTTTTGCTGTCCGGTGCCGGGAGGCCTCGAACCCACCAGGCCAGATGCGAGACCGGCAGTTTCCAGCCCAGTTGCTCTTCGACCAGCGCTTCCGGAGTCGGCGCTTCATAACGGCCCTGATTCGCCACTTCCAGCGACACTGCGCCCGGACGGCCGGTCAGTCGCGCCGCGCCACGACCCAGCGGGCCGGACAGGCGGATGTCGTAGTAATCCTGACGTTGCAGCCAGAACAGCGTGCCGCTGCCCGAATCTTTCGGGGCGCGGATGCCGATCTTGCCGTCGATCTGCCAGCCGTCGAGGCCGGTCAGTTGCTGTTTGTTCGCGGCCCACTGTGCCGGATTGCCGTGGCCTTCGACCGATTCACGGGCGCCGAAGCCCGCGCAACCGGCGAGCAGGGCGATGAAGCTGAAAACTATGATGTGGCGCAAAAACATGAGTTAAAGAGTCTCGGATCCGGTCAGGCGCTTGATGGTGCTGCGCAGGATGGTGCTGTCAGGCTGGTCTTTGAGGAACTTGCCCCAGATTTGTTTTGCTTCGCGCTGTTTGCCCTTGGCCCACAGCACTTCGCCCAGATGCGCGGCGACTTCATGATCGGGGAAGCGCTCGAGGGCCTGACGCAGGTATTTCTCGGCGTCCTCCAGATTGCCCATGCGAAAGTTCACCCAGCCGAGGCTGTCGAGCACGGCCGGGTCTTCCGGGTTGATCTGGTGCGCCTGCTCGATCAGCGCCTTGGCTTCAGCGTAGCGGGTGGTGCGGTCGGACAGCGTGTAGCCGAGGGCGTTGAGGGCCATGGCGTTGTCCGGATCGCGCTTGATGATCAGGCGCAGGTCTTTTTCCATCTGCGCCAGGTCATTGCGTTTTTCCGCCTGCATCGCGCGGGTGTAAAGCAGATTCAGATCGTCCGGGTACTGCTGCAAGGCTTGTTGCAGGACTTTCCAGGCCTTGTCGCCCTGATGATTGGCGGACAGGGTTTCGGCTTCGATCAGGTACAGCTGGATCGCGTAATCCGGCTGCTCGTCACGCTCGGCGGCCAGTTTGCTCTGGGCTTCGGCGGTCTTGCCGTTGTTCATCAGAATATCGGCCTGACGCAGTTGCGCCGGCAGATAGTCGTTGCCCGGGCCGACCTGGGCATACTCGATGAGCGCGCCTTGCGGGTCGTTGCGCTCTTCGGCGATGCGCCCCAGGTTCAGGTGCGCCGAATCGACATGGCTTTCCCGGGCGATCAGGTCTTCCAGATAGCCCTTGGCCTCGTCCCAGGCCTTGGCTTCCAGGCAGACCAGCGCCAGGGAATAACGCAGTTCGTCGTCTTCCGGGTATTGCTGAACCAGGGTGGAGAACTCGACCTTGGCGTCGTCCATCCGGTCCTGTTCCACCAGCATCCGCGCGTAGGTCAGGCGCAGGCGCTTGTCGTCCGGATACTTCTTGATGCTCTTTTGCAGCAGCGGCAGCGCTTCGTCGCCGCGATTCAGCCCTTGCAGCAGGCGCGCGCGCAGCAGGATCGGGGCGATCTCGCCGTCTTCCGGCGGATGGTCTTCGAGCAGGGCAAGCGCACCTTTGGTGTCGCCATCCTGCTGCATCAGCAGGGCCTTGCCGAAAATCAGCTGATTGTTGTTCGGGTGACGCTGCAACAGGCGGTCGAAGCTTTTCATCAGGCCGTTGCGGGTTTCCTGATCGGTATCGGCGGCCGACAGCGCGAGGAAGTCGAAATGGGTGTCGCCCTTGCCCTGCAGGACTTTCTCCATATAGACCATCGAGTCGTCATAGCGCCCGGCGCGGGCCAGTTGCACGGCGGCGGCGCGTTGCGCTTCGAGGTCGTCCGGGGCGTTTTTCGCCCAGATCAGCGCGGTATCGAGGGCCGGCTGGTCGGCGCCCAGGTACTCGGCGATGCGGAACGCACGCTCGGAAACACCCGGATCCTGGGTATTGATGGCCTGGGTCACGTAGTTGTCCAGGGCAATATCGAAACGATTGCGCTGACCAGCGAGCTCGGCGCTCAGCAGGCTGAACACCGTCTCCTGGCTGAACGAGCTGTAAACCTTGGGCTTTTCAGGGGCCGGCGTGGTGTCTTCGACCGGTGAGGCACCGTCCTGCGGAACGGGGGCCAAGGCCTGGCAGCCGCTGAGGAAGACAAAAGCGAGGAGCAACGCGGAAGATCTATTCATATAGGAAGAGGACGACTAACCTGCGGTCGGATCATCATGACACAAGCCTTCGGCCAAACATAACCGAGTCTCGATTGTGGCCATTATAGGGGCCGGCAATTGGGACAATAGTCAGCGGTAGTTGTTCTGAATCTGACGAAGTAGGACAATTGCCGGCTTCACGTCACCATCAGCGACCTTGAATGGCCTTCCTTGCACTCGGTATCAACCACAAGACTGCTTCAGTAGACGTCCGCGAGCGCGTGGCCTTTACCCCTGAGCAGCTGGTGGAGGCCTTGCAGCAGCTCTGCCGACTCACCGACAGCCGCGAAGCTGCGATCCTCTCCACCTGCAATCGCAGTGAGCTGTATATAGAACAGGATCACGTGTCGGCGGACATCGTGTTGCGCTGGCTGGCCGAATACCATCAATTGAGCCTCGAAGAGCTGCGCGCGAGTGCTTATGTGCATGAAGACGATGCGGCCGTTCGTCACATGATGCGCGTCGCCTCCGGGCTCGACTCGCTGGTGCTGGGCGAACCGCAGATTCTCGGCCAGATGAAATCGGCCTACGCCGTGGCCCGGGAGGCCGGCACCATCGGGCCGCTGCTCGGGCGACTGTTCCAGGCGACCTTCAATGCCGCCAAGCAGGTGCGCACCGACACTGCCATCGGTGAAAACCCGGTGTCCGTGGCGTTTGCCGCCGTCAGCCTGGCCAAACAGATTTTCAGCGACCTGCAACGCAGCCAGGCCCTGCTGATCGGTGCCGGCGAGACCATCACCCTGGTCGCCCGTCATCTGCACGAGCTGGGGGTCAAGCGCATCGTGGTCGCCAACCGGACCCTGGAGCGCGCCAGCCTGCTGGCCGAACAGTTCGGTGCCCACGCGGTGTTGCTGTCGGACATCCCGGCTGAACTGGTGCGCAGCGATATCGTTATCAGCTCCACCGCCAGTCAGTTGCCGATCCTTGGTAAAGGTGCGGTGGAAAGTGCGCTGAAGCTGCGCAAGCATAAGCCGATCTTCATGGTCGACATCGCCGTTCCCCGCGACATCGAGCCGGAAGTCGGCGAACTCGACGACGTTTACCTCTATAGCGTCGACGATCTGCACGAAGTAGTCGCCGAAAACCTCAAGAGCCGTCAGGGTGCAGCGCAGGCGGCCGAAGAGATGGTTTCGGTCGGCGCCGACGATTTCATGGTGCGCCTGCGCGAGCTGGCGGCGGTCGACGTGCTCAAGGCCTATCGTCAACAGAGTGAACGCCTGCGCGACGAAGAACTGCAAAAGGCCCTGCGCCTGCTGGCCAACGGCGGCAACGCCGAAGACGTCCTCGGGCAATTGGCCCGCGGCCTGACCAACAAACTCCTGCACGCCCCGAGCGTGCAGTTGAAAAAGCTTTCTGCCGAAGGCCGCCTCGATGCGCTGGCCATGGCTCAGGAACTCTTTGCCCTCGAGGGCTCACCGGATAGCTTTTCGGATAAAAAACCGCAATGAAAGCGTCACTGCTCAATAAGCTGGACATTCTCCAGGACCGTTTCGAGGAACTGACCGCGCTGCTCGGCGACGGCGAAGTCATTTCCGACCAGACCAAATTCCGCGCCTATTCCAAGGAATACGCCGAACTTGAGCCGGTGGTGCAAGGCTATAAAAAGCTGCTCGGCGTACAAAGCGATCTTGAAGGCGCGCAGGCGCTGCTCAAGGACAGCGACCCGGACATGCGTGAAATGGCCGTGGAAGAAGTCCGCGAAGCCAAGGAGTTGCTGATCACGCTGGAGTCCGACCTGCAACGCATGTTGCTGCCCAAGGATCCCAACGACGGGCGCAACGTGTTCCTCGAAATCCGCGCCGGCACCGGTGGCGACGAGGCGGCGATCTTCTCCGGCGACCTGTTCCGCATGTACTCGCGTTACGCCGAACGCCGTGGCTGGCGGGTGGAGATCCTCTCGGAAAACGAAGGCGAACATGGCGGCTATAAAGAAGTCATCGCCCGCATCGAAGGCGACAACGTTTACGGCAAGCTGAAATTCGAATCCGGCGCGCACCGCGTACAGCGTGTACCCGCCACCGAATCCCAGGGCCGTATCCACACCTCGGCCTGCACTGTGGCGGTGTTGCCCGAGCCGGACGAGCGTGAAGCCATCGAGATCAACCCGGCGGATTTGCGCGTCGACACTTACCGCTCCTCCGGGGCCGGTGGTCAGCACGTCAACACCACCGATTCGGCGATCCGCATCACCCACATACCGACCGGCACCGTTGTCGAGTGCCAGGAAGAACGTTCCCAGCACAAGAACCGTGCCCGGGCGATGGCCTGGCTGGCGGCCAAGCTCAACGACCAGCAGACCGCTGCGGCGGCCAACGCCATCGCCAGCGAACGTAAATTACTGGTGGGTTCCGGTGACCGCTCCGAGCGCATCCGCACCTACAATTTTGCCCAGGGCCGGGTCACCGACCATCGCGTCAACCTGACCCTGTATTCCCTCGACGAAATCCTCGCCGGCGGCGTCGAAGCGGTGATCGAGCCGTTGCTGGCCGAATACCAGGCTGACCAGCTCGCAGCGATAGGTGAGTAAATGACCATCATCGCCAGCCTGTTGCGCGCCGCCGAATTGCCGGATTCGCCCAGCGCGCGTCTGGACGCCGAATTGCTTCTGGCCGCCGCGCTGGGCAAGTCGCGCAGTTTTCTCCACACCTGGCCCGAGCGCATCGTGCCCAGCGAAGCCGCACTGGTCTTCGCCGAGTACCTGCAACGCCGCCGCAGCGGCGAGCCGGTGGCCTACATTCTGGGCCAGCAGGGTTTCTGGAAGCTCGATCTGGAAGTCGCACCGCACACGCTGATCCCGCGTCCGGACACCGAACTGCTGGTGGAAGCTGCACTGGAATTGCTGCCCGCGACCCCGGCCAAAGTGCTTGACCTCGGCACCGGCAGCGGGGCGATTGCCTTGGCTCTGGCCAGCGAGCGCCCGGCGTGGAAGGTCACCGCCGTGGATCGCGTGCTGGAAGCCGTGGCCCTGGCCGAACGCAATCGCCAGCGTCTGCACCTGAATAACGCAACGGTGCTGAGCAGTCACTGGTTCAGCGCCCTTGAAGGCAAGCGTTTCGAGTTGATCATCAGCAACCCGCCGTACATCCCCGCCGCCGATCCGCATCTGGTGGAAGGCGATGTGCGCTTCGAGCCGGAAAGCGCATTGGTGGCCGGCATCGACGGGCTCGACGATCTGCGGCTGATCATCGCCCAGGCGCCGGCCCATCTCGAGGCCGGTGGCTGGCTGATGCTCGAACACGGCTATGATCAAGCCGAAGCCGTACGCGATCTGCTGCTGACGCAAGGTTTCGACGAAGTCCACAGCCGCACCGATCTGGGCGGCCATCAACGGATCAGCCTGGGGCGCCTGCCGTGCTGAATGATCAGGAATTGTTGCGCTACAGTCGGCAGATCCTGCTGCAACACATCGACATCGATGGCCAGTTGAAGCTCAAGGACAGCCGGGTATTGATCGTCGGCCTCGGCGGTCTCGGCGCGCCGGTGGCCTTGTATCTGGCGGCGGCGGGTGTCGGTGAGTTGCACCTGGCGGATTTCGACACGGTCGACCTGACCAACCTGCAACGCCAGATCATCCACGACACCGACAGCGTCGGCATGACCAAGGTCGACTCGGCGCTCAAGCGCCTGAGCGCGATCAATCCTGAAATCAAACTGGTGCCTCATCGTCAGGCGCTGGACGAGGATTCTCTCGCTGCAGCCGTGGCGGCGGTGGATCTGGTGCTCGACTGCTCGGACAACTTCTCCACTCGCGAAGCGGTCAATGCCGCATGTGTGGCGGCGCGCAAGCCATTGGTCAGCGGCGCGGCGATTCGCCTTGAAGGACAGCTTTCGGTGTTCGACCCTCGTCGCGCCGAGAGCCCGTGCTACCACTGCCTGTACGGTCACGGCAGCGAAGCCGAACTGACTTGCAGCGAAGCCGGCGTGGTCGGGCCGCTGGTCGGTCTGGTCGGCAGTCTGCAAGCGCTGGAAGCCTTGAAGTTGCTGGCGGGTTTTGGCGAACCACTGGTGGGCCGTCTGCTGTTGATCGATGCGCTGGGTTCGCGCTTCCGTGAGCTGCGGGTCAAGCGCGATCCCGGTTGCAGCGTTTGTGGTTCGCAACATGCGTGAAGCGCCGATCGCCGTATTCGACTCCGGCGTCGGTGGCGTGTCGGTGCTGGCGGAAATCCAGCACCTGCTGCCGAATGAATCGCTGCTGTATCTCGGCGATTGCGGCCATATTCCCTATGGTGAGAAAACCCCGGAATTCATCCGCCAGCGTTGTAGCGTGATGGCCGGTTTTTTCCGCGAGCAGGGCGCCAAGGCGCTGGTGATCGCGTGCAATACCGCGACCGTGGCCGGCGTTGCCGATCTGCGCCGGGACTTTCCCGAGTGGCCGATTGTCGGGATGGAGCCCGCGGTCAAACCGGCCGCCGCGGCCACCCGCAGCGGCGTGGTCGGCGTACTCGCCACCACCGGCACCTTGCAGAGCGCCAAGTTCGCCGCATTGCTCGACCGCTTCGCCACGGATGTGCGGGTCATCACTCAGCCGTGCCCCGGACTGGTCGAGCGCATTGAAAACGGCGATCTGCACAGCCCCGAGTTGCGTGCATTGCTCAAGCACTATGTTGACCCGCTACTGGCCAACGGCTGCGACACGATCATTCTGGGCTGCACCCATTACCCGTTTCTCAAGCCGATGCTCAAGTCGATGATCCCCGAGAGCATCAGCCTGATCGATACGGGCGCGGCGGTAGCGCGGCAACTGCAGCGGCTGCTGGCCGAGCGTGATCTGCTCGCCGAAGGTCCGAACCGGCCGGTCAGATTCTGGACCAGCGCCGATCCCGCGTCTTTACGCAAGACCCTGGTCCTGCTGGACCAAGTCGTTGGCGACGTTAAAAGATTCACTTTGTAAAAAAAATGTGAAATATCTAAAAAGTCAGCTGAACTTCTGACCAAGCGCAGATTTCTATAGCGCAGAGTGACCTAGAAAACCAAACGATCGTTCCGGAAAAGGAAGTTTCAAAGTGAAGCGACTATTCTGCTTGGCCGCGATTGCGGCTGCACTGATGGGGCAAAGTTTTACCGCACAGGCTGCTGGCGTCGAGTTTGCAGTGGGTGCTACCAGCGATTCGACGATGACTTATCGCCTGGGCATGAATTTCGACTGGGACAAGAGCTGGCTGCAAAGTGACGTCGGTCGTCTGACCGGTTACTGGAGCGGGGCTTACACTTATTGGGAAGGCGACAAGACGTCGAGCAACAACAGCCTGTCGTTCTCGCCGGTATTTGTTTACGAGTTTGCCGGTCAGTCGGTCAAACCGTATGTCGAGGCGGGGATCGGCGTGGCGCTGTTCTCCAACACCGAATACGAAGACAACAAGCTCGGCGGTTCTTTCCAGTTCGAAGACCGTATCGGTTTCGGCCTGCGCTTCAATGGCGGGCATGAAGTCGGGATCCGTGCGACGCACTATTCCAACGCCGGTCTGAGCAGCGACAACGATGGGGTCGAAAGCTACGCACTGCATTACACGATGCCGCTATAAGCCCCCAGAAAGTCAGCCCCGTAAAAAAGGAGCGCCTAGCGCTCCTTTTTTTATTCAGCGATACGCCGTGGCAATTCCCTGGCGTTCGTCGATGCATTCCGGAGCGCCCATTTCGAATTCGCGGCAGATCAGCGGGCGCTTCTCGTAAATCGTGCACATCATCGTGTCGCGATCCAGCGCCGCGCACCAGCCGTCGTCCAGACGCAGCATCACCTCGCCACCCCAATCGTCGGTATCGATAAAGCGCTCGGGGACGCCAGTGTCGGTGATCAGCATCACCTCAAGCTGACAGCAGCAGGCTGCACAGGTCGAACAGGTGACCTCAGGCTCGGCAATTTGCCGATGGGGAATGGTTTTCATGGCGCCAGTGTACGGCAGTGACCGATGAGCGTGTGAAAGGCCTGACAGGCGTTTAGCGCGCCAGCCGTCGGGACAATTGGTGCAGCAGCGGAAACAGCAACGCCCACAGCAGTGCGATGCCGATCAGGGTCGGTAACTCACCGAAAGGAAATTGCACACCGGCCAGTCGTCCGCCGGCGCCATAGGACAGCGCGCCACCTGCCGCGCCGAGCAGACTGGCCAGCCACCACGGCCTCGCGCTCCATTGCAGACAATGACGCAACGTCGTGGCGAACAACGCCCACAGCAACATCAGCCATAGCGGAATCAGCGGCGACAGATCCTTGAACTCGAAAACCCCGAGACCGCGCAACACGCTGTCCACCGCCGTGCCGATAATCACCACGCTGAGGATCAATCGGCCTTCATGCGCCCAATTGCTGATCCAGCGCAGATGAATCACCAGCACCGCCAGCGCCAGCAGCAACCACAAACTGTTACCGCCGAGCACGCAGGCCAGCCAGCCGATCTGGAACAGCACCGCGTTGGCCAACCGTTCAAGCATCGAACCGGCCCAGCAAAGGCGCCGTCATCGCCGCCGGTTTGGCCAGCACCAGTTGTGCGGTGCCGATGGTGCGCTCGAGGAATCCACCCTCGCAGTAACACAGGTAGAACTCCCACAACCTGAGGAAGTAATCGTCATAGCCCAGTTCGCTCAGACGGCCGTGCGCATGGCGAAAGTTCTCGTGCCACAGACGGAGGGTGCGGGCGTAATGCAGGCCGAAATCTTCCATGTGCAACAGGTTCATGTCGGTGTCGCGGCCGACGATTTCGAGCATTTTCTGCACGCAGGGCAGGGCGCCGCCGGGGAAAATGTAGCGCTGGATGAAGTCCACGCCACGGCGCGCCTGTTCGTAGCGCTGTTCGCGGATGGTGATTGCTTGCAACAGCATCAGGCCGTTGTTCTTGAGCAGGTGCGCGCACTGTTTGAAGTAGGTCGGCAGGAAGCGGTGGCCGACCGCCTCGATCATTTCGATCGACACCAGTTTGTCGTACTGGCCGGTGAGGTCGCGGTAGTCCTTGAGCAGCAGCGTCACTTGATCCTGCAAACCGAGGCGTTCGATGCGGGCCGCGGTGAAGGCGAACTGCTCCTTCGACAGCGTGGTGGTGGTGACTTTGCAGCCGTAGTGCTGCGCCGCGTAGAGCGCCATGCTGCCCCAGCCGGTGCCGATTTCCAGAAGGTGGTCACCGGGTTTGAGCGCGAGTTTCTGGCAGATCCGCTCCAGTTTGTTCAGTTGCGCCTGCTCCAGGCTGTCGTCGGGGCTGAGAAACTGCGCGGCGGAATACATCATGGTCGGATCGAGAAACTGCTCGAACAAGTCATTGCCGAGGTCATAGTGGGCGGCGATGTTTTTCTGCGAGCCCTTGCGCGTATTGCGGTTGAGCCAGTGCAGCCCGCGCACCAGCGGGCGACCGAGCCGGGCCAGGCCACCTTCCATGGCGTCGAGCACTTCAAGGTTGCTGACGAACACACGCACTACGGCCGTCAGATCCGGCGAGCGCCAGTAGCCATGAATAAAGGCCTCACCGGCACCGATCGAACCATTGCCGGCGACCAGCCCCCAGACGGCGGGATCCAGCACCTGAATTTCCCCCACCAGCGTGCTGCCCGGCGTACCAAAGACGTGGCGTTCGCCGTCCTCGATCACGATTAGTTGACCCTGCTTGA
Source organism: Pseudomonas pharyngis (assembly GCF_021602345.1). GTDB lineage: Bacteria > Pseudomonadota > Gammaproteobacteria > Pseudomonadales > Pseudomonadaceae > Aquipseudomonas > Aquipseudomonas pharyngis. The sequence goes on along the minus strand of NZ_BQID01000018.1, from coordinate 38,424 downwards.
GCTGCTCGAGCTTGCGCAGCACTCCCCGGCGCAGCAGCGATCCGCTCAGGCCGTGGGGGCTGAGCAGGCTGGCTTTGGCCGAGACGCTAGTGGATTTCATGGTGGCGTTCCTCGGTCGGTACGGTGGCGGTTCGAAAGCGGTCGTCGGCACGCTGGTGGTCATACACCGGGGTGCGCTTGAGCAACAGGCGCAGCGCCTGCCAATAAATCGCCAGCGCGGTCTTGGCGGTCATCCAGGGGAAGCGCCACAGGTGCCGGTGCAAGTGGCGCCGATCAAGGGGGACGCGTCGCAGATCGAGGGTGGCGTCGAACAGTTTTTGCTCGCCTTGCCAGTCGGCCATGTGCACACCCAGGACCTGCGCGGCAGGGCTGAAGCTCATGCGGTATTCCAGGTCCGGCGGCAGGAATGGCGAGACATGAAACGCCTTGGCCACGGCAAAGTGCTGGTGAAAGTCCTGCAGATTGCTGGGCGCTCTGGCCGGCAACACGTAGTGAAAACGCTCGCGCCACGGAGTGTTGCGGACTTCGCAGAGAATCGCCGCCAGTTGGCCGTCGGCCTCGTGGCAATAGAAAAAACTCACCGGGTTGAACGACAGGCCCCAGCTGCGCGGCTGGGTCAGCAGGCAGATCGAACCTTGCGGCGCATGGCCCAGGGCTTCGCCGACCAACTGGCGCACCGCATCGCTCAGGCGTATACCCCGGCCGGTGAAGGTTTTCAGGTAGTCGGTTTCGCGGAATGAAAACGGCGCAAAGCGGCTGGCACCGGCCAGCCGGGATAGACCCAGCACCGCCTCCTGCTCAGCCAGATCGAGATACAGCATGCCGATCCGGTAACGGAATTCATGACGGCGCGGAGCAAATCGCCGATGGGCGATCCAGCCACTGTAGAGCGCGCTGTTCACAGGCTTTCTCCGAAGGCTGCGGCCACGCGCAGGGCGCTGACCACGCCGTCCTCATGAAAACCGTTGGCCCAATAGGCGCCGCAATAATGCGTGTGTTGCGCGCCGTCGATTTCAGCCCAGCGCTGCTGTGCCGCCACGGCCGCGAGGCTGAATTGCGGGTGGGCATAGGTGAAGCGCGCCAGCACCTTGGACGGCGTGATGCCAGCGCTCTGGTTAAGGCTGACGCAGAACGTGGTGTCGCTCTGGAGGCCTTGCAGAATGTTCATGTCGTAGGTCACGGCTGCCCGGGTATGACCCGCTCCGCCGAGGCGATAATTCCAGCTGGCCCAGGCCCGTTTGCGTGTGGGCAGCAGACGGGTGTCGGTGTGCAGCACCACTTCGTTGTCGGCGTAGGGCAGGGCGCCGAGGATTTCCCGTTCTTTATCGTCAGGACTTCCCAGCAGTCGCAACGCCTGATCGCTGTGACAGGCCAGCACCACTTTGTCGAAACGTTCGATGCCGGCCGGGCTGTGGATAACCACGCCGTGCGCATCGCGATCGATCCGGCTCACCGGGCAGTTCAGGCGGATCCGTTCCTTGAACGACGCGGTCAGCGGCGCGATGTAAGCACTTGAGCCACCCTCGATCACCTGCCACTGCGGCCGGTTGCTGATCGACAGCAACCCGTGATTCTCGAAAAAACGCACGAAGAACTGCAACGGAAAATTAAGCATCTCGGCCATCGGCATCGACCAGATCGCCGCGCCCATCGGCACGATGTAATGCAGGATGAAACGCTCGCCGTACCCGCCGGCCTTGAGGTAATCGTCCAGGGTGGTGTCGACGCTGATCCGCTGTTCGGCGAGGTCGCGCCGAGCCTCTTTGTTGAACCGCAGGATGTCGCGCAGCATGCCCCAGAACCCGGGGGACAGCAGATTGCTGCGTTGGGCGAACAAGCTGTTCAGGTTGTTGCCGTTGTATTCCAGGCCAGAGTCCGGATCGTTGACCGAAAAGCTCATCTCGGTGGGTTTGAACGTCACACCCAGTTGGCCAAGCAAACGAATGAAGTTCGGATACGTCCAGTCGTTGAACACGATGAAGCCGGTGTCCACCGAATACTCGCGCCCGTCCACGGTGACCGGCACCGTGTGGGTATGGCCGCCGACCCGGGCGTCGGCTTCGAACACGGTGATTTCGTGTCGGCGTGCGAGCAGGTACGCGCAGGTCAAACCGGCGATGCCGCTGCCGACGATGGCGATTTTCATGTTGCATCCCTGAGCGGCGGGTTGCTGCGCACCATGCGTTTGCCAATCGCCAGTTGTACGCGGGCGGGCATTTTCGACAAGGGCCACAGGGCTGCCATGAACAGTGCGGGGAAGGCGATCTCCAGCGGCCGATCCTTCAGCTTGGCGAAGATATGCCGCGCGGCTTTGTCCGCAGGCCAGCTGAGTGGCATCGGAAAATCATTTTTGGCGGTCAGCGGTGTATCGACGAATCCTGGGCTGATTACCGTGACTTCAATACCTTCGTCCGCCAGGTCGATGCGCAGGGATTCGAACAGATAACGCAGCCCGGCCTTCGATGCGCCATAGGCTTCGGCGCGTGGCAGCGGCACATAGGTCACCGAGCTGGCCATCCCCACCAGATGCGGTGCCGTACCTTTGCGCAGCAAGGGCAGGGCGGCTTCGATGCAATAGCTGCTGGCGAGCAGGTTGGTACGCACCACGTGCTCGATGATCGAGGCGTCGAACTGGTGAGCGTCGACGTATTCGCAGGTCCCGGCATTGAGGATGACGGTATCCAGCGAGCCCCAGTCCGCGGCTATCTGTTCGCCAATTTCGCGTACGGTCTGGCTGTTGGTCAGATCGCCGGGCAACACCAGAACCTGTCCCGGATACCGTTGTGACAGAACCTTGAGCGGCGCGACCTGGCGGGAACTGACCGCCAGCTGTGCACCGCTTTTGAGAATGTCTTCCGCGAGTGCTGCGCCGATGCCACTGCTGGCACCGGTCAACCAGTAACGACGTGGAGCTGTACGACTCATCCCAATCTCCTTTTCAGCCAGGCGATCACCCGGCCCAATACAGGTAAATGTTCATAAAGCAGCGCTCCGGCATCGAAGTAATCCCGGTGGCGGTAAACCTTGTCGCGCCAGAGCAGATGCGAGCAGCCGGCGACGCGGATCAGTTGCCCACCGCTCAGACGCGGGTGGCGGTAGCTCATGACCCAACGCAAATAGCCTTCGCCTTCGCCGATCTGGTCGAAGCCGTGGAAATCGAAGCGCAGTTCGTTGACGTTGGCGTACAACTCGCTGAAGTAACCGCGCAGGTTCGTCAGCCCCTGCACTTCGTGCAGCGGATCGGTGAAATGAATGTCCTCGCTGTACAGTCCGTCCAGGGTGCGCAAGTTGTCTTTGTTCAACTGTGCGAACCGCTGGGCGAAACCGCGCAGGAATTCACTCATCGCTCACTCCTTGAGACGCGCGCGACGGCAGGTTCTTGAACGCTGCCAGCGCCCGCTCCCGTGATGCATTCAGATTAACGATCGGCGCCGGATAGTCGGCGACGCCGAACAACCCGCCAGCACTGGCCGGGTTGTGCACTTCTTTCTTGTTCAGCCCGGCCAGCTCCGGCAGCCAGTGCTTGATGAACAGGCCTTCGCTGTCGAATTTTTCCGACTGGCTGAGTGGGTTGAAGATGCGGAAATACGGCGCCGAATCGGTGCCGGTCGAGGAACTCCACTGCCAGCCGCCGTTGTTGGCGGCCAGATCGCCGTCGATCAGGTGGCGCATGAAGAAACGCTCGCCTTCGCGCCAGTCGATCAACAGGTTCTTGGTCAGAAACATCGCCACTACCATCCGCAGGCGGTTGTGCATCCAGCCGGTTTCCAGCAGTTGGCGCATGGCTGCATCGATGATCGGCAAGCCGGTGCGCGCCTCTTGCCAGGCGGCCAGATCCTCCGGGGCGTCGCGCCAGGCCAGGGCTTCGGTTTCCGGACGGAATGCGCGATGCCGTGAAACCCGCGGATAACCGACGAGGATGTGTTTGTAGAATTCACGCCACAGCAGTTCGTTGATCCAGGTGACGGCGCCGACCTTGCCGCTTTCGAACTCGCCCTGATTGCTTTGCAGGGCAGCGTGCAGGCATTGGCGCGGCGAGATCACACCGGCGGCCAGATAGGCCGAGAGCTGACTGGTGCCGGGTTTGGCCGGGAAGTCGCGTTCGCTCTTGTAGTAATCGATCTGTGCATCGGCGAACGTGTCGAGGCGGCGCCGGGCCTCGGTTTCACCGGCGGGCCACAAGGCGCGCAGGGAGTCGCCGGGTGTCGGGAACCCTTCGATGGTTGTTGGAACGGGGTCACTGTCGATGTTCAACGCCGATTGTTTGCCCGGGGCCTGTTTCAGCGAAGGCATCGAGCGGTGCAAGCGTTCGTAGCAGACCTTGCGGAACTGGCTGAACACCTGAAAGTAAGTGCCGGTCCGGGTCAGCACACTGCCGGGCTTGAACAGCAATTGGTCGAGGTAACTGTGGAAGGTGATGCCTGCCGCTTGCAACGCTTCGGCAACTGCCTCGTCGCGACGGCTTTCGTTGATGCCGTATTCTTCGTTGACGTGCACCGCCTCGATCTTCAGTTGCCGACACAGTTCGAGCAGCACGGCGGGTGCCTGATCCCAGCGAGGCGCGGTGCGGATCAGGAGCGGGATGTTCAGGTCGCCAAGGCTTTTGCTCAATTCACGCAGATTGCGCAGCCAGAAATCGATCTTGCACGGCGCGTCGTCATGTTCCTGCCATTGCTCGGGGCTCAACAGGTACACGGCGACGGTCGGGCCGCGTTCGGCGGCGGCCGCGAGGGCGGTGTTGTCATGTTGGCGCAAGTCGCTGCGCAGCCAGATCAATTGCATGTCGGTCTCTGTCGGAATCATTAAATCAACCCACGCTCAATGAGTGCCCGATGTGCCGAAAGAGGGTCTTCGGCCAGGAACAGATCAGCGAGTTCGGAAGTCTTTGCGGACAACTCGGCGTGGTGAATACACACCGTTGGTCCGACAATCAGTTTCGGGCAGCTGACACCGTTGAACAGTTTCGGTAGCTGCGCCAGATTCAGGGCTTTGCTGGAATACAGCAGTACGCCACGGGCTTGCAGGGTATCGGTTGCCAACGCCAGTTCGCCGGCCGGCAGCGGCCAATCGAATACCTGCACCGGGCAATCGGCGCTGCTGATCAGCCAGGCGCAGAGCCACAGATGCGGCTCCAGTGGCAGGTCCGACTGGTTAATCAGCAGCAGCGGCGCGGTGCGCAACTGACGATTGTTATGGTAGATGCGTGCGCCGAATTTGCTGCGCAACCAGGCATAAAAGAACACCCGCTCCATCTGCGCGCCGAACTGGCCCTGCCAGCGCTGTTCAAGATCGCTTAGTAGCGGCAGCAGCAATTGCTCGCACAGAGTGCGTGGCGGATACAGCGCCATCGCCTGGTTGATGCCGTCGTCGAGGCTGCGCTCGTTCAGGTGGGTGACCGCCATCAGGGCGGCCTGGCGCAGTGGATGCCATTCGTCCTGCGCCGGTTCGTTGAACGTCTGCGCGGTGTCGAGCAGCGGTTTGACCTGGCTGACCGCTACGCCACGGTTGAGCCAGGTAAGGATGTTCTGGATACGTTGCACATGCTCGGCGTTGTACAAGCGATGACCCTTGGGCGTGCGCTGCGGAACGATCAGCCCATAGCGCCGTTCCCAGGCGCGCAGGGTGACGGCGTTCACGCCGGTCTGACGGGCGACTTCGCGGATCGGCAGCCAGCCCTCGTCGAGGGCTTTCTTGAAGTCGGCGCCGAGGTCTTCCCGGGCGCTGGTGTCGAGTGAGTCATTCATCAAATGGCGTTTCGCAGGCTGAGGTTTTCCGGATGCGGTTGCAGGTAAACCTGCTGCGCAATGTAGGGATCCGGGTGGAGGCGAAAGTGATGCTTGAGCAGGGTCAACGGCACCACCAGCGGTACGATGCCGTGCCGGTACTGGCCGATGATGTGCTGCACTTCCTGTTTGTCTTCGGGGCTGATCGCCTGTTTCAGGTAGCCACTGATGTGCTGCAGGACGTTGCTGTGGGTACGGCGGGTGGCGCATTTTTTCAGTGCCGCCATCAGTTCGCTGAAATAGCGCGGGCCCAGCTCGGCCGGGTCGGTCTGGCCCATGTTGCCCAGCAGATTGCCCAGCGCCTTGTATTGCACCGGGTTGTGCGCCATCAGCAGGTATTTGTAGCGCGAGTGGAATTCGGTGAGCACGCGACGGCTCAGGCCCTGCTTGAGTACTTGCTGCCAGTCGCGGTAGGCGAGCACGCGGGTGATGAAGTTCTCCCGCAGCACAGGATCGTTGAGGCGCCCGGCTTCTTCCACCGGCAGATCCGGATGCTGTGCACAGAACGCCTCGGCGTAAATGCCACGCCCACCACCATTCACCGGTGCGCCGTTGGCGTGGTAGACCTTGACTCGCTCAAGTCCGCAGGACGGCGATTGCTGCATGAAGATGTAGCCGCAGATGTCATTGAGTTCCCCCGCCATTTTCTCGCCGTAGGCGGCCAATGGCTGGGTGACGTTGATCGACGGATTGACGGTGCCGACTGCATCAGGCTTTTGCGGATCGCCCACCAGACGAATCGGCTCGCGGGGAATCCCCAGACCAATCGCTACTTCAGGACAGACGGGAACGAATTCGAAATGCTCGGCCAGGGTGCGGCTGCACAGCCGCGATTCCTTGTGCCCGCCGTTGTAGCGCACTTCGGCGCCCATCAGGCAGGCGCTGATGGCGATTTTCGGTAGGGACGTCGATGAGTCGGACATGCAGCAACCTCGAATCTGAACCTGTACAGACAACTAGATTTGTACACCATGCTTTCAGCATAGATTTATGGGTGTACAAGTCAAACTGTTTGTATAAGTTTTTTTGAGGTTTTTAGCGCCAGCCCATTTTCCAGCGTGAATCATCCTGCAGGGCATGCCAGTCGCATTGCTCGGTACGCCGGGTCAGCACCGCCTGCAGTTCGATTTCCAGCACCGTGCCGTCCTCGTCGCGGAACAGTTCGGTCACCAGAAAATGCTTTTCACGGTTTTGCGGGTGAGCTGCTGTCCATTTCGACAGCAGCAATTTGCGCGGGTTGATGCGATTCACTGCAGGTGTTCGTGCAAGCGTCTTGCCGCCTCCTGGCCACTGAGCCATGCCCCTTCGACCCGACCCGACAGGCACCAGTCGCCACAGGCATACAGGCCCAGATCGGCGTCGGCCAGGGTGCCCCATTCATGACTGCTGGCCGGCCGGGCATAGAGCCAGCGGTGGGCGAGGCTGAAGGTCGGGGCCGGCATGGCGCTGTGCAACAACTCGGCGAAGGCACCGTGCAATTGTTCGATCACCGCTTCCTTGGGCAGATCGATGTGCTGCCGGCTCCAGGCACTGGTGGCGTGCAGGACCCAGGTGTCGCACGTGGTGTCGCGTCCCGGTTTGCTGCGGTTGCGGGCCAGCCAGTCGAGGGCGCTGTCCTGGACGAAGCAGCCTTCGATTGGCGTATCCAGCGGTGTATCGAAGGCGAGGGCGACGGCCCAGGTCGGGTCCATTTTCACGCCGGCGGCGGCACCGGCGAGTTTCGGTGCGGAGGCCAGCAGGGCAGTAGCCTGAGGCGCCGGTGTGGCGACCACCACGTGGCTGAACGGCCCGTGGGTGAAACCTTCGGCATCTTGCAGGTGCCAGTGTTCTTCGCCGCGATAGACCTCGGTGATCCGGCAGGCGAAATGCACTTCCAGGCCATCGAGCAGGCCCCGGGTGATGGCGCTCATGCGCGGCGTGCCGACCCAGCGGGTCTGTTCGTCCGGCGACAGGTTCAACTGCCCGCCATGAAAGGTGTAGAGCTGCGGTGCCCATTCGGCGACCCAGCCTTTGCTTTGCCAGCGCTGGACTTCGGTCACGAAGCGCCGATCACGGGCAGTGAAGTATTGCGCACCCATGTCCAGCGAACCGGCATCGCTGCGCTTGCTCGACATGCGCCCGCCGCTGCCGCGACTTTTATCGAACAACTGAACGGTATGCCCGGCATCTGTCAGCGCCTGGGCGGCGGAGAGTCCGGCGATGCCGGTGCCAATGATTGCGATAGGTACAGTCATAGGGGCCTCGTTTACCTTTCTGTACAGACTACGCCGTGGATGAAACCTGTACAATTATGTTTTTTGGTATAACTTCCAGCGTTCTTGTTCTGACAGCTTGGCCTATGGTTAAACAATAGAGCCTGCCCGATAGAAAAGATCCCTGTTTATAAAAATAGACTAGTGATCGGGGTAAAACGCCACGCGAGGAAGAAGTCATGCACATATTGCTGACCGGCGGTACTGGATTGATCGGACGTCAGCTTTGCCGGCATTGGTCCACACAGGGGCATCGCCTGACGGTCTGGAGTCGTCGTCCGGAAAAAGTCGCGAAAATCTGTGGCGCCCAGGTGCGTGGCATTGCGCGTCTGGAGGACCTTGGCGACGAACCGGTCGACGTGATCGTCAACCTGGCCGGCGCGCCGATCGCCGACCGGCCGTGGACCCATCGGCGCAAGGCGTTGTTGTGGAGCAGTCGGATTACGCTGACCGAAGCGTTGCTGGCGTGGCTGGAACATCGCGGGCAGAAACCGTCGCTGCTGATCTCGGGCTCGGCCGTGGGTTGGTACGGTGACGGCGGCGAGCGCGAGTTGACCGAGGACTCGCCACCGGTGATTGACGATTTCGCCAGTCAGTTATGCATCGCCTGGGAGGAAACCGCGCAACGCGCCGAAGCGATGGACATTCGCGTGGTGCTGGTGCGCACCGGGCTGGTGCTGTCGGCCGAGGGCGGCTTTTTGTCGCGCCTGCTGCTGCCGTTCAAGCTCGGGCTGGGCGGGCCTTTGGGCAACGGTCGGCAGTGGATGCCGTGGATTCATATCGATGACCAAATCGCCCTGATTGATTTTCTTCTGCACCGCGATCAGGCGAGCGGTCCTTATAATGCGTGCGCGCCGAAACCTGTGCGCAATCGCGAATTCGCCAAGACCCTGGGCAGCGTGTTGCACCGCCCGGCGTTCATGCCGATGCCGGCCCTCGCCTTGAAGGTCGGGCTCGGCGAGATGTCATTGCTGTTGCTGGGTGGCCAACGGGCCACGCCCAAACGCTTGCTGGAAGCGGGATTCACTTTCCGGTTCACGGATTTACGCGCGGCCCTGGACGATCTTTCCAGCCGCCTCTGAAATAGGACGTTGCATGACCGATCACGCCTTGCTTCTGGTCAACCTGGGTTCGCCGGCCTCCACTTCGGTGGCCGACGTGCGCCGCTATCTCAATCAATTCCTGATGGATCCTTACGTGATCGACCTGCCGTGGCCGGTGCGGCGTCTGCTGGTGTCGCTGATTCTGATCAAGCGCCCGGAGCAGTCGGCCCATGCCTACGCCTCGATCTGGTGGGACGAAGGGTCGCCGCTGGTGGTACTCAGTCGTCGTCTGCAACAGCAGATGAAGGCGCAGTGGACCCACGGCCCGGTGGAGCTGGCCATGCGTTACGGTGAGCCGTCCATCGAGACAAATCTGCTGAAACTGGTCGCGGCGGGACACAAACGCATCACCCTCGCGCCGCTTTATCCACAGTTTGCCGACAGCACCACGACCACCGTGATCGAAGAAGCCAAGCGGGTGGTGCGCGAGAAAAAACTCGATGTGCAACTGTCGGTGTTGCAGCCGTTCTACGATCAGCCGGAATATCTCGACGCCCTGGTGGCCAGCGCCAAACCGCATTTGCAGCAGGATTACGATCACCTGTTGCTGAGCTTCCATGGTTTGCCTGAGCGGCACCTGACCAAGCTCGACCCGACCGGCAATCATTGCTTCAAGAATGAAGATTGCTGCAAGAACGCCTCGGCTGCCGTATTGGCCACCTGTTATCGCGCCCAATGTCTGCGCACAGCGGCGTTGTTCGCTGAGCGCATGGGGCTGCCGGACGGCAAGTGGTCGGTGTCGTTTCAGTCGCGGCTGGGCCGGGCGAAATGGATCGAGCCCTACACCGAAGCGCGGCTGGATGAGCTGGCCAAAAGCGGCGTGAAGAAGATTCTGGTGATGTGCCCGGCGTTTGTTGCCGATTGCATCGAGACCCTGGAAGAGATCGGCGATCGCGGCAAGGAACAGTTCTGCGAAGCGGGGGGAGAGGAGCTGGTGCTGGTGCCGTGCCTGAATGATGACCCGCAATGGGCGAAGGCGTTGGCAACACTTTGTGAACGGGCGCCACTGGCCCTCTAGTAAGAGCCAAAAGCTTCGCGAGCAAGCCCGCTCATTTCAATGTGGGAGCGGGCTTGCTCGCGAAGGCTGACTGTCAGGCGATGAAGATCTAAAAGTTTAGATCAGCGGCTCATCCGCCTTTTTCTGCTTCCAGCCGTCATTGCCCGGCAGCAGCAGGTTCAGCGCAATCGCCACCACCGCGCACAGCGCGATGCCTTTGAGGCCGAAGTCGTCCGGACCTGTGCCGGTGCCGACCAGCACACCGCCGATACCGAACACCAGGGTTACCGAAACGATCACCAGATTGCGCGCTTCGCCCAGGTCGATCTTGTGACGGATCAGGGTGTTCATCCCCACTGCCGCGATCGAACCGAACAGCAGACACAGAATCCCGCCCATCACCGGCACCGGAATGCTTTGCAGCAGGGCGCCGAACTTGCCGATGAACGCCAGGCTGATGGCGAAGATCGCCGCCCAGGTCATGATTTTCGGGTTGTAGTTCTTGGTCAACATCACTGCGCCGGTGACTTCCGCGTAGGTCGTGTTGGGCGGGCCGCCGAACAGGCCGGCTGCAGTGGTGGCGATCCCGTCACCGAGCAGGGTGCGATGCAGGCCCGGCTTCTTCAGGTAGTCGCGACCCGTCACGCTGCCGACGGCAATCACGCCGCCGATGTGTTCGATGGCCGGGGCCAAAGCTACCGGGACGATGAACAGGATTGCCTGCCAGTTGAACTCCGGTGCGGTGAAGGCCGGCAGGGCGAACCACGGTGCCGCGGCAATTTTTGCCGTGTCGACCACGCCGAAGTAGAAGGACAGGGCAAAACCCACCAGCACGCCGGAAATGATCGGCACCAGACGGAAAATGCCCTTGCCGAACACCGCCACGATCAACGTGGTCAGCAGCGCCGGCATCGAGATCATCATGGCGGTCTGGTAATGGATCAGTTCCGAACCGTCGCCGGCCTTGCCCATCGCCATGTTCGCGGCAATCGGCGCCATGGCCAGACCGATGGAAATGATCACAGGGCCGATCACCACCGGCGGCAGCAAACGGTCAATGAACCCGGTGCCCTTGATCTTCACGGCCAGGCCGAGGAAGGTGTAGACGAAACCGGCCGCCATCACGCCGCCCATGGTCGCGGCGAGGCCGAACTGGCCCTTGGCGAGAATGATCGGGGTAATGAAGGCGAAGCTCGACGCCAGGAATACCGGCACCTGACGTCCGGTGACGATCTGGAACAGGATTGTTCCTAAACCCGCGGTAAACAGTGCCACGTTCGGGTCAAGGCCCGTGATCAGTGGCATCAGCACCAGGGCGCCGAAAGCCACGAACAGCATCTGTGCGCCGGACAGCACCGTGCGCCAGAGCGGATCGTTGAACTCTTGCTGCATGCTTACGCGTCCTTCTGCTTGGTGCCGAAGATCTTGTCACCGGCATCGCCAAGCCCAGGAATGATGTAACCGTGCTCGTTGAGTTTCTGATCGATGGACGCGGTGTAGATGATCACGTCCGGGTGAGCTTTCTCGACAGCGGCAATGCCTTCCGGCGCGGCAACCAGCACCATCGCGCGGATGTCCTTGCAACCGGCTTTCTTCAGCAGGTCGATGGTTGCGACCATGGAGCTGCCGGTGGCGAGCATCGGGTCGATGATCATCGCCAGGCGTTCGTCGATTTCCGGAACCAGTTTTTCCAGGTAGGTGTGGGCCTGCAGGGTTTCTTCGTTACGGGCAACGCCCACGGCACTGACTTTTGCGCCCGGGATCAGGCTCAACACGCCTTCGAGCATGCCGATGCCGGCACGCAGGATCGGCACGACGGTAATTTTCTTGCCGGCGATTTTCTCGACCGACACAGTGCCGCACCAACCTTCGATATCGTAGGTTTCCAGCGGCAGGTCTTTGGTCGCTTCATAGGTCAACAGGGCACCGACTTCCTGCGCGAGTTCGCGGAAATTCTTGGTGCTGATGTCTGCACGGCGCATAAGGCCAAGTTTGTGACGGATCAGCGGATGGCGGATCTCTTGGATGGACATGGGGAAAGGCTCCGGCGGCGGGCAAAAAAACCGGCCTAGATTAATCTATCCGACGGTGATGTCCTATAGGACATACAGTACGTTAGTCCACAAATGCTTGATTCGGCCGTGCGGGATGCGTACCTTTGCTCGCTTTTCCGAAACAGACCCCCCTTGGAGAGCGCCATGTCCGCTGATCTCGAGCATATCCGTCAAATCATGCGAGAGGCTGACTGCCTGTACACCGAAGCTGAAGTCGAGGCTGCCATTGCCCGCGTCGGTGCACAAATCAACGAACAACTGGCCGACAGTAACCCGGTGGTGTTCTGCGTGATGAACGGCGGCCTGATCTTCTCCGGCAAACTGCTGACCCATCTGCAGTTCCCGCTGGAAGCGTCCTACCTGCACGCCACCCGCTATCGCAACGAAACCAGCGGCGGCGACCTGTTCTGGAAAGCCAAGCCGGAAGTCTCGTTCATCGACCGTGATGTGCTGATCATCGACGACATTCTCGACGAAGGGCACACCCTGGGCGCGATCATCGACTTCTGCCGTCACGCCGGCGCGCGCAAAGTGCACACCGCCGTGCTGATCGACAAGGACCACGACCGCAAGGCCCGTCCTGACCTGAAAGCCGATTTCGTCGGTCTGCCGTGCATCGACCGTTACATCTTCGGCTACGGCATGGACTACAAAGGCTACTGGCGCAACGCCAACGGGATCTTCGCCGTCAAAGGCATGTAAGAACCCCTGAAAGATCGCAGCCCCAGGCTGCGATCTTTTGCTTTTAAAGACTGCTAAAGTGCTCGGCCCCGCCCCCCGGAGCCTGTCATGAGCCTCTTGATCCGCAGCTGCGCCGCCCTGTTGCTGACCCTCAGCCTGCCCCTGGCCGCCGCCCCGATGCACAGTCAATCCCTGCCGCCGGACGACCTGACCCTGCGCGATGCGGAACCCGAGCAGCAGCAACTGTTGCAGGTCACCGACTATTCAGTGGTCGTGGGGGCCCAGCGCCAATCCAACCAACAGCCGATCCCGGTGACCTCGCCATTGATGATCCGCCTCAAGGGCAAATCCCTGAACAAGGGCGCGACGATCAATCAGGTGCTGGTCAACTTCGATGGCGAAAGCAAAAGCCTGAAAAAGCCGGTGTACGACGACAAGAGCAAGACTCTCACGCTCTACTACCCGCTGGCCCAGTACCGGGTGGTGATCGATCTGTTGCGCAACGATACGGTCTACGTGCAATTTCTCAGTTACGCCAACGGCCACATCTGGGCCGATTTGCACACCGGCAGTACGCGCTCGCGTTGAGCCTTGTGCCTGCGCAGGGGTAAACTGCCCGCCCCGTGAAATGTCTGCGAGCTGGAGTCGGCAATGCGTAAAGATAAGAAGCAAGTGATTGGTGACGAGATCGGCGATGAGCAGATCAAGCTGTTCCTCGATTTTGAGCCGGTCGACGCCACTTCGCCGTCGCTGCACAAACTGGTCAAGGCCTACCGTGGCCTGCGCATCGACGATTTCGAGCGTTTCCTGACGTTCTTCGTCGAAGCCGGTTATGACGTCGATGGCAAGGACGAGCACGGCAAGACCTTCATCGACCAGATCCGCGATCAACGCAACGCTGCGGAATACATCGAGCTGATCGAGAAAGCCCGCGTCTGATATCCGCGGCTTTCCCAAGGCATAAAAAAACGCCCCGCACTCACTGAGTGCGGGGCGTTTTTTATGTCGCAATATCAAGCGAAGCTTGGGGTCTCGCTGCTTTCTTCCACCAGTTCAAGCGCAATGTTGTTCTGCGTGTTGATCTTGCGATACAGCGCCGCGTCGGTTTCCAGGACCTTTTCACGGGCCGGGAAGATTTCCGCCAGTTTGGCAGCCCATTCACCCTTGGCCTTGGCCGGGAAGCACTTCTCGATCAGTTCCAGCATGATCGAGACGGTCACCGAAGCACCCGGCGAAGCACCGAGCAGGGCGGCGAGGGAGCCGTCCTTCGCGGCCACCAGTTCGGTACCGAACTGCAGGATGCCGCCTTTTTTCGGGTCTTTCTTGATGATCTGCACCCGTTGGCCGGCCACTTCCAGGCGCCAGTCTTCGGCTTTCGCCTCGGGGTAGAAACGGCGCAGGGATTCCAGGCGCTGTTCCATCGATTGCATCACTTCGCTGACCAGGTACTTGGTCAGGTCCATGTTGTTTTTCGCCACGGCCAGCATCGGCCCGATGTTGCCGGCGCGAACCGACAGCGGCAGGTCCATGAAGGAGCCGTGCTTGAGGAACTTGGTGGTGAAACCGGCGTATGGCCCAAACAGCAGGGATTTCTTACCGTCGACCACGCGGGTATCGAGGTGCGGCACGGACATCGGTGGCGAACCCACGGCGGCCTGGCTGTAAACCTTGGCCTGGTGATGCTTGACCACCTCCGGGTTGTCGCAACGCAGCCACTGGCCGCTGATCGGGAAGCCGCCGAAGCCTTTGCTTTCTTCGATGCCCGAAGCCTGCAGCAGCGGCAGGGCCGCGCCACCGGCGCCGAGGAACACGAACTTGGCGTCGACTTCACGGCTGCTGCCGCTGTTGACGTCCTTGATGCTGACGGTCCAGCCATTGCCGTTACGCTTGAGGCCGGTCACGCGCTTGCAGTACTTGACCTGAGCATCGGGGGCGCTGGTCAGGTGCTTGAGCAACTGATTGGTCAGGGCGCCGAAGTTGACGTCGGTGCCGTTGATCACGCGGGTGGCGGCGAGCACCTGGTCTTTTGGACGACCCGGCATCATCAGCGGCATCCACTCGGTCATCTTCGCCTTGTCTTCGGTGTATTCCATGTCGGCGAAGGCGTGGTGCTTGCGCAGCGTATTGAAACGTTCCTTGAGGAACGACACGCCTTTCTCACCCTCGACGTAACTCAGGTGCGGCACCGGGCTGATAAAGGATTTGCACGAGCCGAACGTGCCTTTCTTGGTCAGGTACGACCAGAACTGCTTCGACACCTCGAACTGGGTGTTGATGTGCACGGCCTTTTTGATGTCGACGGTGCCGTCGGCAGCCTGCGGCGTGTAGTTCAGCTCGCACAGGCCGGCGTGGCCGGTACCGGCGTTGTTCCATGGGTTGGAACTCTCCGCGGCACCGGAATCCATCAGCTCGACGACTTCCAGCTTGATCGCCGGGTCGAGTTCCTTGAGCAGTACTGCGAGGGTGGCACTCATGATGCCGGCCCCAACCAGAACTACGTCGACTGCTTCGTTATGCGCCATTTAACGCGTCTCCAAAATCTGCAGCACCAAATTGTCGGCATGGCTGCCAGGCGTCCAGGGCAGGTCAGTTGAGCCCCGGGTATCCTTGGTCAGGTGTGCCATGTCCGAATCTTCGCAATTTTTCGCAACTTCGACGGATGCGTGCGGCCTGGCTTCAAGAGTCCCATGAACTCATTTCGGCACGGGGCTGGCAATTCGACTTATGGTCGAGACATCCGTTTGTGCAACCAAATCCGTAGCGGACAGGCTTCAGGCTCCGGTAGTCGAGGCGTTCCCGTTCCTGTGTCGTTGGGCTGTTTCAGACGCTAATGGTGCATGTTCAGACGCAAAACTATTCATTTGCTCGCCACACTCTTGTGAAGTTGTGAAAACCCGTTTTTTTCACGCTCTTTTGAAGACGTGAACCTCAAAAAGGGCTGTCCGGGGCTGGCACCGTGCCCGGAGGGGCAAACAACTCAGTGGCCGAGCGTCATGACAGCTCTGCAGATTCGCGAAAAGCGGGATTTGCCAGGGAAACAGCAAGCACGCCAGCTTCACTCGATCTGTGTGGGCGGCTCTCTGTGGGCGATTTGGATGCCAATGCAAGCGCATTGACGCTGTTGCGGGGCCCGATCAGGAGACGTCCTTATAATCGGGGGGAGATTGTATCGAAGAAATGCGCGGAGTTGGTCGAGTTTAATGACTTTTATTAGGCATCCGGTCAGATGCTCAACATCGCCTGAGCCC
Organism: Pseudomonas pharyngis; assembly: GCF_021602345.1. Lineage (GTDB taxonomy): Bacteria > Pseudomonadota > Gammaproteobacteria > Pseudomonadales > Pseudomonadaceae > Aquipseudomonas > Aquipseudomonas pharyngis. The sequence goes on along the minus strand of NZ_BQID01000018.1, from coordinate 22,306 downwards.
GTGCGCGTGGGCGCTGCTGTTCGACCCGGGCGCTGGCGGGCAGTGGCTGATGCAGCCAGTTGAGACGGATTTCCTCGATTTCCACCCAGCCATCCCCCATCGGTTGCAGGCTGCATTGCTTGAAGGCCTGGCAATGGCCGTTGCGATCGAGCAGGGCGAAGCTGCGGTGCAGTGGGCGTGGGGCGAACAACGAGATCAGATAGCGCATGGCAGTGCTCCTTTTAGGGATCTGTGAGGAAGATTGGCAAAGGGCCGTGACGCGCACGTGTATGGGGGGTGACGAATGTGTGACAGGAACCGCTGGCAGCGGGTTTTGTCAGAGATTTCAGTGCTGGTGACCCACAGTGGCCCACCGCTATACTGCCGGCCTGTCTGTGCCTGATTCTGGAGAGAAGAGCATGTTGCAACGCCTGTTGTTCGGTTTGATCACTGTGACCAGTTTGACCCTGGTTGGCTGCGCCCACAGCCCGCAACAACTGAGCCCGGAACCGAAGCTGACCACTCAGCTGGCACCGGTCGGCCATGGCCAGCCTGTCGTGGTTCGCGTGGTCGACGGTCGTCCGTCGCCAACCCTCGGCACCCGTGGCGGCCTGTACCCGGAAACCAGCGCCATCACCGTGCAGCGCGAGCAGATCCTGCCGAAGCTGCAGGCCCAGGCTGAAGCCGCCGTGCGTCTGCTCGGGTTCACCCCGACCAACAACGCGCCCAATGCACCGCAGTTGACCGTGACTTTGGCCGAACTGAAGTACCAGTCGCCCAAAGAAGGCATGTACGTGACCGAAGCCACCATCGGCGCCACCTTCCGCTCCGACGTGCAGAACGCCAACCGTCGCTACAGCGGCCGTTACGGTGCCTCGCTGGATCAGCGTTTCGGCATGGCGCCGAACCAGGAAACCAACACCAAACTGGTCAGCGATGTGCTGAGCGATGCGCTGACCCGTCTGTTCAAGGATCCGACCGTGGGTCAGGTCCTCGCCGAGTAAGTATTCGGTTGCTGCGAAAAAAGCCCGGGGCCAGTGATGGCTCCGGGCTTTTTTGTTCAGGCGGCTTGTGAATAGAAGTCGAGAACGCTGACGCCGGTCAGCAGGTCGGTCTCGGGCAAGTCTGCATGCTGGTGCCCGCCGAGGGCGCAATACACCAGCCAGTGACGGTCCTGAACATTGAAGGCCAGGCTGCCGACGAGGGCTTGCTGCTCGTCGGATGGAGAGATGAGGTACAGGCGATCCTGGTTTTCAGCGTGAAGCATGTCGCGTTCCGTGTCGGTTTCGAGGCGCGCAGGGTGACTGAAACAAATGACGATGCCGTGACACAGGACAGCCATCGGTCGATTGAGGGGCTATTTGTCGCAAAGGGTAGGGCAGTCGGGGAGGGTTCCGGTAGAATCCGCGCCGCGGTCGTCGGTCTGGCGCTCGCCATACCGGTTTAGATTGAGGTCTGTGATGTCGCTGCACTTGATGACGCTGTTTACCGCCCATCCCGCCAAACTGATCAATCTGCTCGCCCTGCTGTTGGCCTTTCCCGGCAGTTGGCTGCTGCACGCGACCCGTCGCCGTGAACAACGGGCCATGGCCAGTATCGCGGCCCAGCGCCAGAACCAACCCGATCGGGAGCCGGTACTCGATTGGGCGACCCTGCGCATGAACCGCTTCTTCTACCGCTTCGGTTTTGCCTGCCTGGGCCTGGCGCTGCTGGTGTCTTGGATCAGTACCCGCTTTTGAACGAAGAACGGCGCCCGAAGGCGCCGTTCTTGTATCCGGCCAAAACCGCTTACAGCGGCAGGCCAGCCTTGACCCGGTACTGATTGCGCACCGGCGTCGCATATTGCAGCACCAGATACGGACGATGCTCCTCGGGGCAGGCGTCCAGACGGTTCTGCCATTCTTCCTGGGCCTTGGCCAGTTCCTCGGCACCGAACACTTCGGCAGCCTTCGGTACGTTCAACTGCGGATCGGCATCAGCCCACTGCGCGTATGCCAGGTAATGCACCGGGAACAACCGGTAGCCGCCGAGAATCTGCTTGTCCATCTCGACCGCCAATTGCTTGGTGTCCTCGTACAGCTCGGTGATCGGCGCGGCGAAGTTCACGTGCACCCGGCCCTTGTAGCCGGTGATGCCCTTGGCGATGCTGACGTCATCCTCGCCCGGCGCCTTGCTGTAGGTGCCGGTGGTGGCGCGGATGTACAGCTCGCGGGCCTTGGCCTGATCGCACGGGTCGTATTCGTAGCTGATCGACACCGGGGTCAGGTTCAGCGACTGAATGACTTCGCCGAACGGCTCGTCCTTGCGACTCATGTGGAACATCTTGAGAATTGCCGACTCGGTACGGTCATCGCCGTCCTTGGCCCGGCCCTCGGCCTGGGCGATCCAGATCGAGGCGCAGTCGTTGCGGATCGAGTGGTTGATGTAGGCCGAAAGCAGCTGGTAGGCGGCCATTTTCTCGCGGCGCCCGGTGATCGAACGGTGCACGATAAAGCTCTTGTTCAAGCGCATCAGGTCGCTGACGAACGGCTTTTGCAGCAGGTTGTCGCCAATCGCGATGCGCGGGGTCGGCAGGCCGGCGTGGTACACGGCGTAGTTGACGAAGGCCGGGTCCATCACGATGTCGCGGTGGTTGGCGATGAACAGATAAGCGCTGCCGGACTTGAATTGCTCGACACCGGTGTAGGTCACGCCGTCGGTGGCGCGCTCGATGGTGTGGTCGACGTAGAACTCGACCTTGTCCTGCAACGTGGCCACGGAGGTCACGTCGGCAAACTCACGACGCAGCCGATGGGCTATAAGTGGTTTGAGCATCCAGCCGAAGGCACCGGCAAAACGCGGGAAGCGGAAGTGGGTGAGGATATCTAGAAACGCCTTGTCGCCGAGCAGTCGCGCCAGTACCGCAGGTACTTCGCTGTCGTCGTAAGGTCGGATGGCATCGAATTCGCCCATCATGCTCTCTTGTTGGAAACGGCTAGGGTAAGTAAAGGTTTTGATCGAAAACCAACGGGGCACGGTCTGAAAAAGTAGCCAGACAAAAATAGCCCTGCAAATAGACCGGCGATTATACGCACAAGTCACCCGGGAGACCGCGATGCTGGAAAGCGCAGTATATGAATGTCCGTATTGTGGTGAAGAGGTCGAGACGACCGTGGATCTCTCCGCTGGCGACCAGACCTATATTGAAGACTGTCAGGTGTGTTGTCGGCCGATCACCTTTGTGTTGCAGGTCCATGGAGAGGACTGGTTTCTGGAAGTCTTCAGCGAAAACGAGTGAGGCACGGCCATGCAGCGAATCTACGAACCGGAAAACCTGATGGAAGGCGAGATGCTCAAGGGCATGCTCGCCAGCGAGGGCATCGAGGCGCATCTGGTCGGGCGCGATCTGCTGGGCGGCACGGGCGAGTTGCCGATCTTCGGTCTGCTGGGCCTGTCGGTCGATAACGATCAGGCCGAATACGCCCGCGAGCTGATCAGTGCGTACAATGCCGCGCTGCCGCTGCCCGGCGATGAACCGGACAGCTATCCCGGGACGCTGGTCTGTTAGGCTGGCGTTCGTTTTATTTGTGAGTCGTGTTGCCCCATGTGTGGACGTTATGCCCTGTTTCGCTGGAACCGCGATTTCGCGTCCCTGCCAGGTTTTCCTGCCGATCAGCAGGCGCAGTGGAACATTTCCCCCAACGATTCGGTGTTGATGCTGCGCGCCGAACCCGACGGCCAGCGCACGCTGGCCCGTGCCCGTTGGGGGCTGACACCGCCGTGGCTGACCGACCTGTCGCGCACCCCGGCCCACGCTCGGGCCGAAACCGTCGCCGAACAGCCGATGTTCCGTGAAGCCCTGCGCTTGCGTCGTTGTCTGCTGCCGGCCAACGGGTTTTACGAATGGCGCGGCAACGTGCGCAAACGGCCGTACTGGCTGACACCGGGAGAGGGGGCTTCGCTGTTTTTTGCGGCGATCTGGGAGGCGTATCCGGTGCAGGAACAGGTGTGGCTGAGCACGGCGGTGATCACCCAGCCGGCGGCCAGTCAGCGCCGTCCTTTGATACTCGATGAGGCGGGGCAGGCGGCGTGGCTCGATCCCGAAACGCCGCTGCATGTCCTGCAAGGCCTGCTCGCCAGCGAACCCGCGGCCTTGCGCGAGCGAGTGCTGGCGAATCTGGTCAATGATCCGAAGCTCAATGGCCCGGAATGCCTGACCCCGGCCTGATGCATCCAGATCAAAAGCCCCCTCATCGGAACGCCGCCCGCCCAGCCCTCTCCCGGTGGGAGAGGGAGCCGACCGAGGTGTCTTGAGCGATCCAGCGACTTGATACACCGAGTTGATTATGGATTCAGCGAATATCTTTCAGGTCGGTGTCATTTTGAAATATCCCCCAATCAGTCACCTCTCCCTCCGGGAGAGGGTTAGGGTGAGGGAGCTTTTGGCTTTTGACTTTTAGCCTTCGACGTCAGACCTTGAACTGGTTGATCAACCGCCGCTGCTGCTCCGCCAGTTTGGTCAGATCGGCACTCGCCGAACTCGACTCATCCGCACCACCCGCCACTTCGTTCGCCACCTGACCGATATTGATCACATTGCGGTTGATATCGTCGGCCACCGCGCTCTGTTCCTCGGCAGCGCTGGCGATCTGGGTGTTCATGTCGTTGATCACCGAAACCGCCTGAGTAATCGTTTCCAGTGCTTCGGCTGCCTTCGCCGCGTGCTGCACACTTTCGTCGGTGCGGTTCTGGCTTTCCTCCATGACCCGCACCACATCGCGTGTGCCCTGTTGCAGTTGCTGGATCATGCTCTGGATTTCTTCGGTGGCCTTCTGGGTTTTCTGCGCCAGGTTGCGCACTTCATCGGCCACCACCGCAAATCCGCGTCCCTGTTCACCAGCGCGGGCCGCTTCAATCGCCGCGTTGAGGGCCAGCAGGTTGGTCTGCTCGGCGATCCCGCGAATGGCGATGAGGATCGCGTTGATGTTTTCGCTGTCCTTGGCCAGGGTCTGCACCACGTCCACGGCCTTGCCGATTTCCACGGCCAGCACACCGATCGAATTGGAGGTGTCGCGCACGATCTGCATGCCCTGACTGGCTGCCTGATCGGCGTGGCTGGCCGCTTGTGCTGCCTGGGTCGCGTTACGCGCCACGTCTTGCGCGGTGGCAGTCATTTCCTGCACGGCGGTGGCGACCTGATCGATTTCGGCCATCTGTTTCTGAATGCCGATATTGGTGCGGATCGCGATGTCCGCCGTGTGCTCCGAGGAATCGCTGACGCTCTGTACCGACGACACCACCTGCGTGATCATCCCCTGTAATTTGGCGAGGAAGGTATTGAAGCCTTTGGCGATTGAACCGAGTTCGTCGTTGCGATCACTGGTCAGGCGACGGGTCAGGTCGCCTTCGCCCTGAGCGATGTCATCGAGCATGGTCACCATTTGTTTGAGCGGGCGAGCGATGCCGTGACCCACCAGCCAGATCACCAGCAAGCCAAGGCCGGCGATGATCAGGCCGACCATGGCCATGCCGAAGGTGTCGGATTTGCGCTGGGCGTCGAGGTCGCCTTGGAGCTTTTGCAGGTCGGCCATCACCGCGTCGAGCGGCAGTTGCAGCATCAGCGTCCAGCGCGCGTCGGTCTGGCCGATGCCGAACGGCAGGTACAACTCGATCCGGCCTTGCTCTTTATTGACGGTGTAAGTCACTTCGCCGCGCTTGAGATTGGCCATGTTGGCAATCTGCTGGGCGTCGAGGATGTCGCTGACCTTCTCGCCGAATTTGCTCGTGTCCTTGGTGTAGGCGACGATCCGGCCGTTGCCGCCGATCAGGGCCATTTGCCCGGCGCCGCTGTACAGTTTCTGGTTGGCGCTCAGGAGCATTTCCTGGATGAAGTTCACCGACAGGTCGGCGCCGACGATGCCCTGGAAGGCGCCGTTGAGCATGATCGGTTCGATAAAGGAGGCGAGCATGACGATCTTGTCGCCGACCTTGTACGGGGCCGGATCGATCACGCAGGGCTTTTTGGTTTCTTTCGAGCACAGGTAGTACTCGCTGGCGCGCACGCCGGTGGACAGGACTTTCTGGTCGTCGACGTCCACCAGTTTGTCCAGGCCCAGGGTGCCGTCGTCGTTGCGGAACCACCACGGCAGGAAACGACCGTTGCCAGGGTCGATGCCGACAACCTGAGTGCCGACGTAGGCCGCGTCATTATGGTCCAGTGCGTTTTTTTCCCAGCCGATGTAAGTGCCGAGAATCTTCGGATTCTTCTCGACGTTTTCCTTGATCAGGCTGATCAGTTGCTCACGGCTGACGGTCAGTCGCGGCTGACCATCGGCGCCCGGCGTGCCGAGCAGGGCGTTGACCCGTACCAGTCCGCCGGCAATCAGCAGCGGTGCTTCGAGTTCGCGCTGGATCTGGCTGACCTGAGTCTGCGCCAGCGACGTCAGGCGCTGTTCGATGACTTGTTCGAACTGGGCCTGGGTCCGTTGCTGGACCATTTCCTGGGTGCGGGCACCGGAGAACAGCGCATACAGCACCAGCGCGGCGACCACGCTGAGTACGATGGCGCCGGCCAGGGCGGCCACGGAAAACTGGATCGACTTGAACTTCATGGGAGCTCCGCACGCGAGAGGACGTCTGCGCTGTTGTATCGGCAGCCACTGTTGCGCCATGAGGTGCGGAGCAAGTGATTACAGCCGGATGTCGCAAATGGACCAGTGCACGACGCAGTTGCAGCGGGCTCGGCGGCGGATGTGAATTTTTTCCTGCAGGGCTGGCGGGCGTGTTCTGAAAACAGGTGCATCACGTCCGTTGTATCTGGCGCCGATACAATTACCCGCCTAGGATACGCGACAGGTTTTCAGGGAGCTTTTGAATGAACAAGACATTGGTTGTAAGTGCACTGAGCGCAGCGCTGTTGCTGGCCGGTTGTCAGTCGGTCAACACCACCAGCGGCGGTGCCGTGGGCGTGGAACGCAAGCAGTACATGTTCAGCATGCTGTCCTCGCAAGAGGTCGACCAGATGTATGCCCAGTCCTATCAGAAGACCGTGGGCGAGGCGTCCAGCAAAGGCGTGCTGGACAAGACCAGCAACGATGCCAAGCGTGTTCAGGCGATTGCCAACCGCTTGATTGCCCAGGCACCGAACTTCCGTCCGGATGCGGCGCAGTGGAAATGGGAAGTCAACCTGATCAAGAGCGACGAGCTCAACGCCAACTGCGGGCCTGGCGGCAAGATCATTTTCTACACCGGGCTGATCGACAGCCTGAAACTTACCGACGATGAAATCGCCGCAGTCATGGGCCATGAAATCGCCCATGCCTTGCGCGAGCACGGTCGGGAAGCGATGTCCAAGGCCTATGGCATCGAAATGGCTAAGCAGGGCGCGGGTGCGTTGCTCGGCCTGGGTCAGGACAGCCTGGCGCTGGCCGACACCGTGGCCAACTACGGCATGACGCTGCCCAACAGCCGCGCCAACGAAAACGAGGCCGACCTGATCGGTCTGGAACTCGCCGCGCGTGCCGGGTACAACCCGAACGCCGCCATCACTTTGTGGGACAAGATGAGCAAGGCCTCTGAAGGCGCACCGCCGGAGTTCATGAGCACTCACCCGTCTTCCAGCAGCCGCACGGCTGCGTTGCAGGCGGCGATTCCGAAGGTCATGCCGCTTTACGAGAAAGCGCCCAAGTCCTGAAGCCATGATCGCTCCCGCACTCGGTGCGGGAGCGATCTGCCGGATCAAACCCAGCCGCTGCTCTGCATCGCCTTGTACACCGCGACAATCGCCAGGATCAGGAACGCCGAGGCCGCCAGTCGACGGATCAGGGTCAGTGGCAGTTTCTCTGCCGCAAAATTACCCGCCAGTACCACCGGCACGTTCGCGATCAGCATGCCCGCCGTGGTGCCAATAATCACCAGCCACAGCTCCGGGTATTGCGCCGCCAGCATCACCGTGGCGATCTGGGTCTTGTCACCGATTTCCGCAAGAAAGAACGCAATCAGCGTGGTCAGGAATGGCCCGAACTTGCGGGCGGTGCTGGCTTCATCGTCATCCATCTTGTCCGGCACCAACGTCCAGAGGGCGGTGGCGGCGAAGCTCGCGGCAAGAATCCAGTGCAGGACCGAATCGGAGAAGAAGCTGCCGAACCAGGCGCCGACCGCACCCGCTGCCGCGTGGTTGGCCAGGGTCGCAGCCACGATACCGGCGATGATCGGCCAGGGTTTGCGAAAGCGAGCGGCGAGAATCAGCGCGAGCAGTTGCGTCTTGTCGCCGATTTCGGCCAAGGCAACGATTGCGGTGGGAACGAGTAACGAGTCCAGCATCAGGATTTCCTAAGGGGCGGGTCGACACGGCTATGACACGTACAGCCTTCCCGCCCCGGGTAAGGTGTGCGTGTCATAGGTCTTGTCAAACCCTGCGATCCGTCTGCTGCGGACGCTTGGGTCGCATACGCCATGATCTGAGGATCAAGTATGTTGACGTATGCCGGACGAGCTTGGCGCTCGTGGGAGACTACTCCCCTAGGACGGAGCGGATTCTGCCTTCGCGAATCCGATAGAGCAAGAACAAATTTTCAGCCGCGCTTGGCCCGGTAAATCCGGAATCCATTGCCTTCGGCCTTGATCGCACACGCCCCGAGATGCTCTTCGATCAGCGGTTGATATTTCAGGAAGCTGTTGGCAATCAAGCGAAGTTCGCCGCCGTTTTTCAGATGTTTGGCCGCTTTTCGTAGCAAGTTTTCGGTAGCGAAATAGTCGGTATGCACACCGACATGGAACGGCGGGTTGCTCAGGATCGCGTTCAAACCCATCGGCGCGGCATCGATGCCGTCACCGGTCAGCACTTCGGCTTCCAGACCGTTGGCCGCCAGGGTCAAACGGCTGCTGGCGGCAGCGAAGGCATCAACGTCGAGCAAGGTGACCTGATTGTGCGGGTAACGACGCTTGACCGCCGCACCCAGCACGCCGGCGCCGCAACCGAAGTCCAGCAGATGGCCGCTCGGCAGTTTGTCCAGATGTTCCAGCAGCAGGGCGCTGCCGCGATCCAGTCGGCCGTGGCTGAATACGCCCGGCAGGCTGATGACTTTCAACGGACCTTCGGCCAGCGGCAGTTCGTAGGTCTGCGCCAGGCTTTCCAGCGGTTTGGCTTCGGGAGCGTTGGCCACCGTCACTTGCCACAATTGGCAATGGCGCGCGCTGTCGAGCTTGCGCGGCTTGCCGAACGGGTTGAGCTGTTTGGAGGCGCCTTCGATACCGCTGCGTTTTTCCCCGACCAGATACACCTCGCGCCCGGCCAGGCGTGAAGCCACGGCATTGAGGATGTAATCGGTCAGGTCCTTGGCCTTGGGCAGGAACACCACCGCCGTGTCGAACGAGCGCTCCGGCACGTTCACGCCAAAATGGCTGCGCCCTTCGAAGCGCGCATCGAGTGCAGCCTGGTCGCCGGCGTGCCAGCACCAGCCAAACGCCTCGGGCAGGCGCCCCAAAAGATCATCGGCAGGCAAACCGGCCAGCAACACAGAACCTTGGAATAACTCGGCCTGACGAAGCAGTACTTCACTGCGCGGATCCATAACTGCTCCTGTGAAAAAAAGTGCCGCAGTTTATCAACTGACGACCCGCAGCGCCTTACCGCTGTAGAACGCCTGGGTGTTTTCCACCAGTTGGCCGACGATTCGCTGCCGCGCTTCGCGGCTGCCCCAGGCGTTGTGCGGGGTAACGATCAGGCGCGGGATGTCGGCTGCCAGCAGCGGATTGCCTTGGGTCGGCGGCTCGACGCTCAGCACATCGGTGGCAGCGCCGCCCAGATGACCGCTGCGCAGGGCATCGGCCAGGGCCTGTTCATCGATCAGTCCACCACGGGCGGTGTTGACCACGAAAGCGCCGTGTTTCATCGAAGCGAGTTCGCGGGCGCCGATGAAGTGCCGAGTGTGTTCGTTGAGCGGGCAGTGCAGGGTGAGGGCGTCGATCTGCGGCAGCAATTCTTCCAGCGGCAGACGATCCGGACGGGCCGGTCGCCCCGGAATCTGCCCCAGCAACACGCGCATGCCGAAGGCTTCGGCCAGACGCGCGACCGCGCCGCCGAGTTCGCCGTGTCCAAGCAGGCCGAGGGTTTTGCCTTCCAGCTCGACGATCGGGTAATCCAGCAGGCAGAACTGTTTCGCCTGCTGCCAGCGGCCTTCGCCGACGGCTTTTTGAAAATCGGCCAGGCGCGTGGCGAGGTTGAGCAGCAGCATGATCGTGTGCTGCGCCACCGACGGCGTGCCGTAACCCTGACAGTTGCACACGGTGATGCCGTGGGCGCGAGCGGCGGCCAGATCGACGTTGTTGGTGCCGGTCGCGGTGATCAGGATCAGTTTCAGTTGTGGGTTGGCGGCCATGGCGGCGGAATCGATCAGCACTTTGTTGCTGATCGCCACGGTTGCACCTTGCAGGCGCTCGGCTACCTGCGCAGGCAACGTCTGAGCGAACAGTTGCAGATCACTGAAGCAATCACGCAAAGGGCTCAAGTCGAGATCGCCAAGATCCAGCGAAGGGTGATCGAGGAATACGGCGCGGTGGGCGTTCGTCATCAACTGTACCTGTCGTGCTTTGAAGGGAAGGCGTAATCTGCCGAGCCTAGCAGATGAAACAACTCGTTACGCTTGGCCGAAAGGAGCCCCCATGTACTGGACAGAATTCTTGACCGTTGCCCTGATCCACCTGTTGGCCGTTGCCAGCCCCGGTCCTGATTTCGCCGTGGTGGTGCGCGAAAGCGTGACCCATGGTCGACGCGCCGGGACCTGGACCGCGTTGGGCGTGGGCACGGCGATTTTCCTGCACGTGGGTTATTCGCTGCTGGGGATCGGCCTGATCGTTTCTCAATCGATCGTGCTGTTCAACGCCTTGAAATGGGCAGCCGCCGCGTACCTGCTGTACATCGGCTTCAAGGCCCTGCGCGCGCAACCGGCGAAAACCGTGAGCGATGATCTGCACAAAGAGGCCGGCGAGCGCACCGCCCGTGGCGCGTTCACTTCGGGTTTCGTGACCAACGGCCTGAACCCGAAAGCCACGCTGTTCTTCCTGTCGCTGTTCACCGTGGTGATCAATCCGCACACCCCGCTGACAGTCCAGGCCGGTTACGGCATTTATCTCGCCGTTGCGACCGCCACCTGGTTCTGCCTGGTGGCCATGTTGTTCAGCCAGCAGCGCGTGCGCGCCGGTTTCGCCCGCATGGGCCACTGGTTCGACCGCACCATGGGCGCGGTGCTGATCGCCATCGGCGTGAAACTCGCGTTCACCGAGATGCATTGATCCTTCTGCGCTGTCATCTGTTTCGGCAAATGCTGGCGCAAGGCTAGCATTTGTACGGCTCTGCAAATCATTCCTTTGGCTGATTTGGCTGACGTATAACGGTTCTAGAGTACGAAACTCCAAAGCCAACACCGTGCAGTCAGAAAAGGGATTCTTATGTTGCAGACTCGCGTCATTCCGCCCGCCGAAGGGGCGTACCAGTATCCACTGCTGATTAAACGGCTGCTGATGTCGGGCGCCCGTTACGAGAAAACCCGCGAGATCATCTACCGTGACCAGCTGCGCTACAGCTACCCGACCCTGATCGAGCGGGTCGCGCGGCTGGCCAACGTACTGACGGCGGCCGGGGTCAAGGCCGGTGACACCGTGGCGGTGATGGACTGGGACAGCCATCGATACCTGGAGTGCATGTTTGCGATTCCGATGATCGGCGCGGTGATCCACACCATCAACGTGCGCCTGTCGCCGGAACAGATCCTCTACACCATGAACCACGCCGAGGACCGCTTCGTGCTGGTCAACAGCGAGTTCGTCGGGCTGTACCAGGCTATTGCGCCACACCTGACCACGGTGGTGAAAACCCTGCTGCTGACCGATCTGCCGGAAAAAACCGCCGATCTGCCGAATCTGGTCGGCGAGTACGAGCAACTGCTGGCGGCCGCGAGTCCGCAGTACGACTTCCAGGATTTTGACGAAAACTCGGTCGCCACCACGTTCTACACCACGGGCACCACCGGCAATCCGAAAGGCGTGTACTTCACCCATCGGCAACTGGTGCTGCACACCATGGGTGTGTCGACCATCATGGGCGCCATCGACAGCGTGCGGTTGCTGGGCACCAACGACGTGTATATGCCGATCACCCCGATGTTCCACGTGCATGCCTGGGGTCTGCCGTATGTGGCGACCATGCTCGGGCTCAAGCAGGTTTATCCGGGGCGTTATGACCCGGAATTCCTGGTCGAGTTGTGGCGCAAGGAAAAGGTCACGTTCTCCCACTGTGTGCCGACCATCCTGCAGATGGTGCTCAATGCCAAGGGCGCGCAGGGCACCGATTTCGGCGGCTGGAAAATCGTCATCGGCGGCAGTGCGCTGAACCGCACGCTGTATGAAACGGCCAAGAGCAAAGGCATTCAGCTGACGGCTGCTTACGGCATGTCGGAAACCGGGCCACTGGTTTCGTGCGCGCATCTGAATGATGAGTTGATGGCGGGCACCGAAGACGAGCGCACCACCTATCGGATCAAGGCCGGCGTGCCGGGGCCATTGGTCGAAGCGGCGATCGTCGATACCGAAGGCAATTTTCTTCCGGCCGACGGCGAGACCCAGGGCGAACTGGTGCTGCGCGCACCGTGGCTGACCGAAGGCTATTTCAACGAACCGCAGAAGGGCGCCGAGCTGTGGGCCGGCGGCTGGCTGCACACCGGCGACGTGGCGACGCTCGACGCCATGGGTGTGATCGACATCCGCGACCGGATCAAGGACGTGATCAAGACCGGCGGCGAATGGATCTCCTCGCTGGACCTCGAAGACCTGATCAGTCGTCACGTCGCGGTACGTGAAGTAGCAGTGGTGGGCATCGCCGATCCGCAGTGGGGCGAGCGTCCGTTTGCCTTGCTGGTGGTCCGCGAAGGGCATGCCATCGGGGCACGCGAGCTCAAGGAGCACCTCAAGCCGTTCGTTGAACTGGGGCACTTGAGCAAGTGGGCGATACCAAGTCAGATCGCCCTTGTTACTGAAATTCCCAAGACCAGTGTCGGCAAACTCGACAAGAAGCGCATCCGCCTCGACATCACTGAATGGCAGGCCAACAACAGCACCTTCCTCTCGACGCTTTGAGCGTCCGCTGGCGCGCCGAAAACGGCGCGCCAGACCCACCAAGCAAGCGCTTGGCTTGTGAAATTCGAATTTTCAGCCATCCTTGCCGTGCCGACATGTGTCGGACTGGCGAAAGGACTGTTCCAGAGTGGCCGGCAGCTGCAAATCACACTTTAGAGGGATCAAGCAGTACCACCTGCTGGCTATAGTCCGCTCAAGGATTTTTAAGAACGGGGCACACGCACAAACGGGGCGATGCAACATTGAAGCGATTTCGGGAAGCCGCTGGCACCCGGTCCTTCAGGCGTTTTTAAAAGTACTCACTGCCATAACAATAATGCACATGGAGTAGCGTCGATGACCTCAGTAAACCAGTTCTGGCGCCGGGCAAAGCTGCCTCTGGCCGTCAGTCTTGCTTCTTCGCTCGCCGGGCCCGCATTCGGCGTCAGTTTCAACGTCGGTGAAATCGAAGGCCAGTTCGACTCCTCCCTGTCGATCGGTGCCAGCTGGTCCACCCAGAGCCCGAACAAGAACCTCATCGGCGTCAACAACGGCGGTCACGGTCTGTCCCAGACTTCCGACGACGGCCATGCCAACTTCAAGAGCGGCGAAACCTTCTCGAAGATCTTCAAGGGCATTCATGACCTCGAACTGAAATACGGCGACACCGGCGTATTCGTCCGAGGCAAATACTGGTACGACTTCGAACTGAAGGACGAGAGCCGCGAGTTCAAGGACATCAGCGACAGCAACCGCAAGGAAGGCGCCAAGTCCGCCGGCGGTCAGATCCTCGATGCCTTCGTCTACCACAACTACGCGATTGCCGATCAGCCGGGCTCCGTGCGTCTGGGCAAACAGGTGGTGAGCTGGGGTGAAAGTACCTTCATCGGCGGCGGCATCAACTCGATCAACCCGATCGACGTTTCCGCGTTCCGTCGTCCGGGCGCCGAGATCAAGGAAGGCCTGATCCCGGTCAACATGTTCTACGTGTCCCAGAGCCTGACCGACAACCTGTCGGCCGAAGCCTTCTATCAGCTGGAGTGGGACCAGACCGTCGTCGACAACTGCGGCACATTCTTCTCCCAGCCGGACATCATTGCCGACGGTTGCACCGACAACCTGCGCGTACTGAACAAGCGCTCGCAGATCCCGGCCATTGCCCTGGGGCCATTGGCGGCCAACGGCGTCAACGTCAATGAAGAAGGTGTGCTGGTGCCGCGCGGCGCCGATCGCGATGCGCGGGACAGCGGCCAGTGGGGCGCGTCCCTCAAGTACATGTTCGAACCGCTGGACACCGAATTCGGTGCCTACTTCATGAATTACCACAGCCGTGCGCCGATCTTCAGTGCCACAGGCGCGCCGCAATCGGTCTACAACGGCGTAGCTGCATTGCCAGGTCCGTTTCAGGCGCTCGGGCCTCTGTTGGTTGCCGGCAATTCGAAGTACTTCGTCGAATACCCTGAAGACATCCGCCTCTACGGTCTGAGCTTCTCCACCACCTTGCCTACCGGTACGGCGTGGAGCGGTGAGATCAGCTATCGCCCGAATGCACCGGTGCAACTGAACTCCACCGACATCCTGTTCGCCGGTGTGCGTCCACTGGGTGGCCCTTACGCCAACGCATCGCTGCTCAATGGCGTGCCGGGCCAGGATCTGCATGGCTACGAGCGCAAGGAAATCACTCAACTGCAAACCACCTTCACGCACTTCTTCGATCAGGTCATGGGCGCCAGCCGCCTGACCCTCGTGGGTGAAGTGGGCATGACTTATGTGGGCGGCCTCGAAAGCCGATCCGACAAGCGCTATGGCCGCGATCCGGTCTATGGCCCGGGCGAGCTGCCAGCCACCGGTACCACCAACACCTGCGTCAACATCCTCAACAACGGCACCATCAACGGCGCCGGACCAGGTTCGCCGCAGAACAACCGCAGCCGCAATTGCGACAACGACGGTTTCACCACGTCGATGTCCTGGGGCTACCGCGGCCGTGCAATCTGGGAATACAACGATGTCTTCGCCGGCGTGAACCTCAAGCCGAACGTGGCCTGGTCCCACGACGTCAGCGGCTACTCGCCGGGCCCTGGCGGCAACTTCGAGGAAGGTCGCAAGGCCGTCAGCCTGGGCGTCGACGCCGAGTACCAGAACACCTACACCGCGAGCCTGGCGTACACCAACTTCTTCGACGGCAAGTACACCACCGTGGATGACCGCGATTTTGTGGCGCTCAGCCTCGGCGTGAACTTCTAAGCACTGCATTTCAGGACGAACGAATTTATGAAAATAACAAAGAGTCTGTTCCACGCCGGTGTTCTGGGCCTGTCGCTGCTGGCGACCGGTGTCATGGCGGCGGTGCCTGCCGCCGAAGCGGACAAGCTGGGCAAGAGCCTGACCCCGATGGGCGCCGAAATGGCCGGCAACGCCGACGGCTCGATCCCGGCCTGGAAACCGATGCCGAAAAATGCCGGCACCGTTGACAGCAAAGGTTTCCTGTCCGATCCGTACGCCAGTGAGAAACCGCTGTTCACCATCACCAAGCAGAACGTCGATCAGTACAAGGCCAAGCTCGCGCCGGGCCAGTACGCGATGTTCCAGCGCTATCCTGACACCTTCAAGATGCCGGTCTATCCGTCCCATCGCGGTGCCACCGTACCGGATGCGGTGTTCGCCGCCATCAAAAAGAACGCCACCACCACGACCCTGGTGTCGGGCGGCAACGGCCTGGAAAACTTCGATACCGCCGTGCCATTCCCGATCCCGAAAACCGGTGTGGAAGTGATCTGGAACCACATCACCCGCTATCGCGGCGGCAGCGTGACCCGTCTGGTGACCCAGGCCACGCCGCAACCGAACGGCTCGTTCAGCCTGGTGTACTTCCAGGACCAGTTCGTGTTCCGCGACAAGATGAAGGACTACGATCCGGCGAACCCTGGCAATATCCTGTTCTACTTCAAGCAGAAAGTGACCGCGCCGGCACGTCTGGCCGGTGGCGTGCTGCTGGTGCACGAGACCCTCGACCAGGTGAAGGAACCGCGTTCGGCGTGGGTCTACAATGCCGGTCAGCGTCGTGTGCGCCGCGCTCCGCAAGTGTCCTATGATGGCCCGGGTACCGCGGCGGACGGCCTGCGTACCTCCGACAACCTGGACATGTTCAACGGTGCGCCGGACCGTTACGACTGGAAGCTGGTCGGCAAGCAAGAGATGTACATCGCCTCCGACAGCTACAAGCTCGACGATCCGAAGCTCAAGTACTCCGACATCATCAAGGCCGGGCACATCAACCAGGATCTGGCGCGCTATGAACTGCGTCGTGTATGGCACGTGACCGCGACCCTGAAGGAAGGTCAGCGCCACATCTACGCCAAGCGTGACTTTTTCATCGACGAGGACACCTGGCAAGCGGCGGTGATCGATCACTACGATGGTCGCAACCAACTGTGGCGCGTGGCGGAAGCCCACTCCCAGGACTACTACAACGTGCAGGTGCCTTGGTACACCCTGGAAACCCTCTACGATCTGCAATCCGGTCGCTATCTGGCGCTGGGCATGAAGAACGAAGAGAAGTCGGCGTATGACTTCGGCTTCACTGCCACCACCAGCGACTTCACCCCGGCCGCCCTGCGTCAGGATGGTGTTCGCTAAGCGCCTGTAAATCGAGGCCGCATCCTCGTGAAAACGCCCCGACAGGTTCGGGGCGTTTTTTTTGCTTGCAGTTTTTCCGTAGGCTTTTTGTAGCCATTTGTAGCAACGACCTTCATAACCGCTCCGTTTAAGGCTAGTCTGCGGGCATCTGCTACGCCGCCAACAGCCATACGAACAAGAGCCGGCCATGACTGATCTGTCCCCACTTCCGGGTCCCGCAAGCGTTGCCGTCGCGGCACTGGACGGACGTTTTTTCCGTCCTCCGCTGCCTGATGGGTACGTATTGCGACCACGACTTTGCGAGCGCCTGCAAGCCGGTCTCGGTGGACGTCTGTTGCTGGTCAGCGCCCCGGCCGGGTTCGGCAAGAGCTCGCTGGCGGTGGAGTTCTGTCAGAGTCTGCCGGCGCACTGGCAAAGTTTGTGGCTGGGGCTGAGCGCCCGCGACAGTGACCCGGGACGCTTCCTCGAACGCTTGCTCGAGGGCCTGCAGGACTACTTTCCCGAACTCGGCAGCGGCGCACTCGGTTTGTTGAAAATGCGCCAGCGTCACCAGCCGTTCGCCTTCGAAGAATGGCTCGACGGCTTGCTCGATGAGCTGGCTCTGCACCTGCTACCGACCTCGCCGCTGCTGCTGGTACTCGACGATTACCACCTCGCCCAAGGGCCGGTGCTCGATCGTTGCCTGCAATTTTTCCTCAACCATTTGCCCGATGGTCTGCTGGTCATGGTCACCAGCCGTCAGCGCCCGGACTGGCACCTGGCCCGTCTGCGCCTGTCCCGGCAGTTGCTGGAACTGCACGAGCAGGATCTGCGCCTGACCCACGACGAAGCCCTGGCACTGCTCGATCGTCACAGCAGCTCACTGCGTGGCGAGGCGCTGGAAAACCTGATCCAGCGTAGCGAAGGCTGGGTGGCCGGGTTGCGATTCTGGCTGCTGGCGATTTCTGAAGCCGGCACCGAATCGGCCTTGCCTCAAGCGTTGAACGGCGGGGAAGGGCTGATTCGCGAATACCTGCTGGAGGAAGTCATCGATTGTCTGCCCGCCGAAGTGCAGGCGTTCCTCTATGACACCGCACCGCAAGAGCGTTTTTGCAGCGAACTGTGCGACGCCGTGCGCGAAGCACACGACAGCGCCGAGATTCTGCGTTTCCTGTTGGCCCATCAGGTCTTTCTGGTGCCGCTGGACGAGCACGGTCACTGGTATCGCTATCACCATTTATTCTCTGATTTGTTGCGCAGCCGGCCGATTGCTGAGGCGATGGTGCCAACTGCAACGCTGCATCTGCGTGCTTGTCGCTGGTTCAACGCGCAAGGGTTACTGGACGAGGCGGTTGAACAGGCGTTGCGCGCCGGTCATCTCGACGTCGCCGCAAACCTGGTACAGAACCTTTCCGAGGAGCAACTGCTGGCCGAGCAAAACGTCGGCATGCTGCTGCGCTGGAAAATGGACTTGCCCGACAGCCTGCTGATCAGCACGCCACGCTTGATCGTGTTGTACAGCTGGGCGCTCGGGCTGGCCTGTCAGCTCGATGCCGCCGAAGAATTGTCCAGCCATTTGAGCCGTTTCCTGCCGGCACCTTCCGCTACCGCGCAGAAGTCGATGCTCGCGCAATGGCTGGCGCTGAGCGGGATCATCGCTCGCGGGCGTGGGCATCGGGAGTTGACGATCAGATACTGCAGCGAAGCCCTGGAAAGTCTGCCGGCCAAGCGCTATGGCCAGCGGCTGATGTGTCTATCGACCTTGTCCAATCTGGCCATTGCCGACGGTGACCTATGGCGCGCCCGCGGCCTTAACCGAGAGTCGCTGGAGTTGGCGCAGCGCGTTGGCAACCCGTTCTTCGAAGCGTTGGCGCACTACGATCGTGCGCGGGTGTTGCAGGCCCGCGGTGAAATTCTGCGCGCACTCGATGAAGTCCATCAGGGCTTGCAGCGGTTGCGCGGCCTGTCGCCACAGCGCCTGTATGCGGTGCGTGCACGGCTGACCCTGTACGAGGGTTTTCTGTTGGCGATGCGCTTGCAGCCTCAGGCCGCACGCGTGCGCTTGTTGGCCGGAATCGGCGAGGCACGGGCCTGTCGCGACATCAGCGTATTGATCGGCCATTGCGTCATCGCGCGTCTGGATGGCAGCAGCGGCGAGTTCGCCAAGGCCTTCGCCGAACTCGCCGAAGCCGAACGCCTGATGCACATCTGGGACGTGCCGCCGATCTACTACCTGGCGATGATCACCCTGGTCAAATGTGAGTTGTGGCTGGCGCAGGGCCGCACCGATCTGGCAGAGGCGTGGCTTGCGCGGTTGGGCCAGACCTACACCGGCGAGCGCGCCGCTGCGCCGCCGGAGTTTCACCCCCAACTGCCATTGCACGTTGAGCTGCAACAAGCGCTGCTCGACATGACCCGCGGCCAGCCGATGCTCGCCGAAGGGCGGTTGGACGTGCTGCACGAAAACGGTGAGCAAACCGGGCGCCAGTTACTCAGCGTGATGGCGTTAACGCAAAAGGTGGCGTTGCTACTGGCGGGCGGGCGCGAGCCGGAAGCACGCAAGACGTTGAGCCAGGCGCTGGAGCTGGCGGCCGGCGGGGTGTTGCAGCCATTCGATGGATTGGCCAGGGAGCACACGGACTGGTTGCGTGGGCAATTGCTGGCGTTCCCCGGACTGGCAGGCCAGCAATTGCTCGAGCATCTACCGCCAGCGCCGCCCCGGCAGATGCCTGAGTCCACGGTCACTGAACAGCTCAGCAGTCGCGAACTGGCCGTACTGCGGTTGATTGCCCAGGGTTGTTCGAATCAGGAAATCAGCGAGCAATTGTTCATTTCGCTGCACACCGTGAAAACCCACGCAAGCCATATCAACAGCAAGCTGGGGGTTGAGCGGCGGACGCAGGCAGTGGCGCGGGCCAAAGAGCTGGGCCTGTTGGCCTAGAAAAAAGTGGACAAAAGAAACACCCCGCGATGGCGGGGTGTTTTCATTTTTCAGCTTCGAATGTTTCAGGCAGCTAAGGGATCAGACGATGACGTCGTTCGCACTGAGCGAGTTGACGCCCACCACTTGCACTTCGAAGTGCCCCCCAGCGTCTGCGCTCAGGTTGCCCGACAGGACGTTATCTGCAAAACGCAGTTGCCCCAGCCCGGTGAATTCACTGGAGCCAATGAACGTCAAGTGTTGATAGCCGAGGGTCATCGGGTCAATGTCGAATTTGGAGAAATCGATTTTGTCCCCTTCCAGTGCGTTGAAATCGGCAATGACGTTCTGCGAGGAGCTTGTTCCGAATTCCTTTCCGAGATTGATCATGTTAGTGATGGCAAAGGTGTCAGCCCCGGTACCGCCCGTCAACGTGCTATGTCCCCACCCACCGTACAGTGTGTCGTTTCCTTCCCCACCGAACAGTTTGTCGGTTCCGCCATTGCCGCCGAGTACGTTGTTGCCGGCGTTACCCGTCAGAATGTTATCGAGGTTGTTGCCCCACATTGTCAGGTTTGCGCTGCCGAGCAGGGTGCCGTCCTCGACGTAATCCGAAAGGTTGTAATCAACCGAAGTGCGGATCAGGTCGTGACCGCCATTCTGGAACTCGAAGATGAGGTCATTGACGTTATCCACAATAAAGATATCGTCGCCGCCCTCGCCAATCATGCGATCAGCGCCGAGACCGCCCGACAGGATGTTGTTGCCATCGTTGCCGTGCAAGACGTTTTCCATGGCATTACCTGTCAGATTCAGGTTGGCACTGCCAATCATCTGACCATCTTCGACGTTGTCCGCCAGTGTGTAGTCGATGCTGGTGTTGACGGTATCAATCCCCTCATCCGCGAGTTCAACGATAACGTCGTTGATGTTATCCACGTTGTAGACGTCATGCCCGGCTCCACCAATCATGATGTCTGCGCCTAGCCCGCCATCGATGTAGTTGGTGGCGGAGTTGCCTGTGATGGTGTTGTCCAGCGCATTGCCGGTGAGTGCACCCCATGTGTCGCCAAACATCGTCAAGTCTTCAACATTGGCGCCGAGGGTGTAGCTGATACTGGTTCTGACCAGATCATGCCCTTCGCCGATCTGCTCGATCACGACATCGTTGATGTTATCCACAACGTAGGTGTCGTTGCCGGCGCCACCGATCATGGTGTCGGCTCCCATGCCGCCGTCGAGAATGTTGTTGCCGATGTTGCCGGTGATACGGTTGTTGACCGCGTTGCCGGTGCCGTTGAGGTTGGTGCTGCCGATCAGGATCAGGTTTTCGACGTTGGCGCCGAGGGTGTAGTCGATGCTCGCGAACACGCGGTCGAGTGCGGCCAGCGAGGCGTCGGTTTCGGTCACCACATCACCGACGTTGTCGACGTAGTAGGTATCAACGCCGTCGCCACCTATCATGGTGTCGGCGCCGAGGCCGCCGTCGAGGGTGTCGTCACCGGCGCCGCCGCTGAGGGTGTTGTTCATGGCGTTGCCGGTGAGCACGTTGTTCAGGCTGTTGCCGGTGCCGTTGATGGCGTTGCCGGTCAGCGCCAGATTTTCCAGGTTGGCGCCCAGTCTCCAGTCAACCGACGCGCGGACGGTGTCGATTTCGTTCGCCAGGGTGCTGGTCTCGGTGATGATGTCGCCAGCGTTGTCGACGACATAAGTGTCGTTGCCCAAGCCGCCAATCAGCGTGTCGATGCCGGCGCCGCCGTCGAGAATGTTGTCACCGGCGTTACCGGTCATACGGTTGCTGACCGCGTTGCCGGTGCCGTTGAGGTTGCCATTGCCGATCAGGATCAGGTTCTCGACGTTGGCGCCGAGGGTGTAGTCGATGGAGGCGAACACGCGGTCGAGCGCGGTCAGCGAGGCATCGGTTTCGATGACCACGTCGCCGACGTTGTCGACGTAGTAGGTGTCGACACCGTCGCCGCCGATCATGGTGTCGGCGCCGAGGCCGCCATCGAGGGTGTTGGCCGCTGCGTTGCCGGTCAACGTGTTGTTCAGCGCGTTACCGGTGCCGTTGACGGCGTTGCCGGTGAGCACGAGGTTTTCCAGGTTGGCGCCGAGTGTCCAGTCAACCGATGCACGTACGGTGTCGATCTCGTTCGCCAGGGTGCTGGTTTCGGTGACGGTGTCGCCGACGTTGTCGACGATATAGGTGTCATTGCCCAGACCACCGATCAGCGTGTCGGCACCCAGGCCGCCGTCAAGAATGTTATTGCCGTCGTTGCCGGTGATGCGGTTGCTGACCGCGCTGCCGGTGCCGTTGAGATTGGCCGTGCCGGTCAGGATCAGGTTTTCGACGTTGGCGCCGAGGGTGTAGTCGATGGACGCGAACACGCGGTCGAGTGCGGTCAGCGAGGCATCGGTTTCGATCACTACATCGCCGACGTCGTCGACGTAGTAGGTGTCGACGCCATCACCGCCGATCATGGTGTCGGCACCTGCGCCGCCATTGAGGGTGTTGGCCAAGGCGTTGCCGGTGATGCGGTTATCCCGCTCATTGCCGGTGCCGTTGACGGCGCTGCCGATCAGGATCAGGTTCTCGACGTTGGCGCCGAGGGTGTAGTCGATGGAGGCGAACACGCGGTCGAGCGCGGTCAGCGAGGCATCGGTTTCGATGACCACGTCGCCGACGTTGTCGACGTAGTA
>NZ_BQID01000017.1 GCF_021602345.1 Pseudomonas pharyngis | reverse complement strand
TCGACTTGGTCGACAACCGACAATTTAAAAGTCAGCGTGTAATCGCGTTGACTGCGTTTTGCGCCCGAATCCATTGCACCCTCCTGATAAGAAGCCAGAAGGTGTAAACCTTATTCAGGACGAGACAACGCCCATTAAAAAGCCCCGCCTCTGTGAAGAGAGCGGGGCTTTTTAGTGGGCGAGGCATTAGCCTCGCCGTACAGCATCAGAAGCGGTAGGTTGCGCCGACACCGAAGCCGTTTGCCGAGTTTTCATACTGCGAGTTGTAGCTCTGGCCACGATCGTTTTCGTTGCGGATGTTGACCTTCTCTTCCTTCAGGTACGAGTAGGCAACGTCGATGGTCAGGTCTTCGGTCGGGCTCCAGCCGGCACCGATGCTGAAGATGGTCCGGTCGCCGGTCGGGATGCGTGGCGAACGGTCGACGTTGTTGGTCGGCGACTGGTCGAACGTCAGGCCGGTACGCAGTACCCATTCCTTGTTCAACTGGTAGGACGTACCGATGGCGTACGCCCAGGTGTCATGCCAGTTCTGTTCTTCGGTGATCTCGCCGAACTGGCCAGCCAGCAGAGGCTGTACACCGGAGTTCTTGACGGTGATCTTTTCCAGCTGGCTCCAGCGGGTCCAGGTGGTACCGGCGTAGACGTTCCAGCGATCGTTGATCGCCTGGGTGACCGAGAGGTCCACGGATTCAGGCGTGGTGATCTTCAGAGAAGCGTCGTACTTCTGGTTCGCACCCAGGCCGATCGCGCCCAGCACACCGTAGTTGACCTTGGTGTTGCCATCGAGCTTGTAGTCGACTTTCGAGTGGTAGGTCAGACCCAGGCGAGTGCTGTCGGTAGCCTGTACCAGCACGCCGATGTTGTAGCCCAGTGCGGTGTCGTCGCCCTTGATCTTGACCTTGCCGTCCGGCGCTGCCTGAGTGATCGACAGGTTGGATTCCAGCGAGCCGTCAATGCGGTTGATGGTCGGGCCGAAACCGATCGACACGACATCGTTGAACTTGTAGCTGACCGTTGGCTGGAAGGTAATGATCTTGACTTCTGACTTGCTGCCGAAGTAACGGCCGGCGAAGCCGTTTTCATAGTCGGTGATCAGGCCGAAGGGTACGTACACACCCAGACCGAATGCCCAATGCTCGTCGATCGGCTTGACGTAGTAGCCCATAGGTACGGAGGTGAAGGGCACCATGTCGCCTTTGTTGCTGCCGCCGTTCGGGCTGGAGCTGGCGTCGCTGATATCGGTTTTTGCGTCGAGGAATGCAACGCCACCGGTAACTTGTTCGCGCGTGATGCGCGACATGCCGGCAGGGTTGCCATAAACGGTGCTTGCGTCGTCGGCAGAAGAAGATCGCCCGGCGTACCCAGTCCCCATCCCGCTGATGCTGTGTTCGTTGATGGCAAAGCCAGCTGCGAAGATCTGGGTGGATGCCACGGTTACGGCAAGGCTAAGGGTGGTTTTGAGCATGACTTTTTTCATTATTAGAACTCCTGGTGATCACCGGGGCGAAAATTACCAACATTTTCGTCGCGGCGCTATAGTCCGTATGCCTTGAGTTAGAGCGGTTTTGTAGGACAATCCGACCAAAATCACTGCCTGTTGGGCGATGTTGTGAAAACAGCGGGTCAGCAAGCGACCTGATTCAGCGGTGAAACACAGGTTTGCCAGGCGCAGGTGAAGTCGCGCAGACGACCTTGGGGCTGAAAGGTCTGACGCCAGATACGCGCCATGCCCAGCAGATCGTCCGGCTCGGGGAGGGTAGTGTTTTGTTCTTCGACCAGCAGCCAGGCGATGGCTGTGGCATAACGCAAATTGACGGTC
Source organism: Pseudomonas pharyngis (assembly GCF_021602345.1). Lineage (GTDB taxonomy): Bacteria > Pseudomonadota > Gammaproteobacteria > Pseudomonadales > Pseudomonadaceae > Aquipseudomonas > Aquipseudomonas pharyngis. The sequence goes on along the minus strand of NZ_BQID01000017.1, from coordinate 84,299 downwards.
AGTTCCAGGTGCGGGCCGCTGAGGAAGGCATGCTGGCTGGCGAGGCCGCGAACCAGGCTGGCGCGTTCCGGATCCAGCGCCAGGTAATGATCCCAGAGGGCTTGGTGGCGGTTTTCGGCAATCCGGTACAGGCCGTGGCCACGGCGGTCATGCAGGGCGGAACCGAGGGCGGACTGGCTGGCGGCAATGCCCAGCAGCAGGGATTCGGCGGTTGCGCAGTGACGTCCCAGGTAGATCAGCGTAGGACGAATCACATAGCGGCACAGTTCGCTGGCAGCGATACCCATAAATCCCTCGGATCTTGTTATTGGGCGGCGAGGCCTGAAGGGGGAGCTTGGCAGCTGTGGATCGACTCAGGCTCGCCGGAAGCGGAACACGCCGCTTGAGTTGAAGTGTAGTGTCATATTCGTGACGTAAAGGACTGTTTTTAAAATATTTCCGGCGCGCCGTTATAACCGTTATACCGGTTGGTGCTTAAGCGGAAAGAGGTAAAAGTGAAACATCGGGCAATAAAAAGCCCCGCATTTCAGCAGGGCTTTTGCTTTTGCAGCCATTTCGGCTTCTCAGGCGATCAGTGCCTGACGGGTGCGATCAATCACGGCCTGCAGCGGTTCGGCGCTGGAGTACTGATCGGGGTACAGACGCTCGCTGTGGCGGGCGATCCCGTGTTCATTGACCACGGTGAAGCTGAAGCAGCCTTTGCGAGCGGCCATGATCAGGCAGTTCATTGGAGCAAAAGCGTTGGTTAGGGTGCGAATGGCATCCTGAGTCTGGATTTGAGTCGACATAGTTATTAGGTGTTCCTACAAATGACACGGATAAGAACCGTGCAACGTTAAAACGTTCCAGTAACGTCAACCACCATTGGTCGAACGAAGAACCCGACTGGAACAAGGCAGCCAGTTCGAGCGCTATAAAAGTTGGCGCGCTTGGGCTGGCAGGTAGGTACTTAGGAGGACAGGCAACATATCAAGGGCAGAGGTTCTGGGCCCTTGGTGAAGATCCTGATCAATTTGCAGGTTGGTTCGGTCAGAGTAAGTGGTCTTCGCAACACTCTTTGCATTCGATTCAAAGACTGTGTCGTCGCAAGATTTACCTGGAAACCATCGAGGGGTCGATCCCGCTTTTTTCAGTGAAGATCTCTGTGAGAGAAACTTGACCGTGGGGGTGTGTTCGACCGGAATTGACTTTCAGCTTGGTACTAACGCCGCGGATACTAACGGAACGAATCGCAGAAGGCAAACCCGATGATCAAAAAAATCAGAATCCGCTACCCGGGCTCCCCCGCCTGCCCCGATCTGGCTCACTTCACGTCCGTCGGTCGCCACGACCCGAAAGATGCTGACGCTCTGCGCAGCGGCTTATCCCCAGCACGAATGCCAAAACGACCCGAAAAGGCGCGTCGATATAACCGCGTAACAGGTACTTGTGCACATTAGTTGCGCAGACTGTAACGGCGCTGTCACAACAATCCTGACCCCGATGGCTGCCTGCATCGAAAGTTTAAGTCAATGAAAAACATCGCTTTTTTTAACTGGTGAAAAAATCGTCAGTTTGACTGCGAGCCCCGTTCCACAAGGCTTTGCGGCGACTGGAGGGCGGTTGTCCACTGAGTTATCCACAGCTTCTGTGGATTGTCCCGAGCGCTTGCTCTAGCACGGGCGTGCCGGGTTTTTTTCGACTTTACCTGTGCGAAAAAAAGAGTAGAGTGGCGCGCCTTCCGATCTGTCCCACAGTGCTTTATGAAGTTTCGTTCAGCTCCAGAATCTGTTACCTCCCAACTCCCTCGTGTTACCGCTCCCAAGCGATTTTCCGTGCGCGTGGCCGAATGGCTGCTGGACAGCCCGCGTCTGGGCGACAGCCGAAATGCCAAGCACCTCGCCGGCCGCCTGCTCAAGCAACCGGCCCGGGAAGGGGTGGTCGCGGCGCAGAGTCGCCTCGGCCAGTTGATGTGCCGCGAGTGCGGCAATGCACGGGATCGCCGGATCGGCCAGGACCTGCTGCGCCAAGCCGCCCGCGCCGGTGACCGACGCGCGCAACAGGAACTCGGCCTGATCGAAGACTGAGCTGTCCAAGACCAGACGCCTTGGTTAACCTTCAGGCTTTATCGGATCGGCGGGAATCACTATGGCGATGGACTTGACCAGCATCCTGCTGGGGCTGGCAGGTGCGGCGGTGCCGTTGCTGGCATTGGCCTGGCAACTGCAACGTCGGGCCAGTCAGAACCAGTCTGAAGTCGCGTTGCTCGAGGAGCGGCTGGCCATGGCGCAAATGGCCCAGGACGGCCTCACTGCACAACTTGAAGCCTGCCGCGATGAAGTCGCCGATCTCGGCCAGGCCAATGCCTCGAAACAAGCGGAGCTCGCGGCTGTGCGCCGGGAAGTCGAGCTGTTGCAGATCGAGCGCGACGACGCTCGTGACGCCGCCCACGCCTGGAATCTCGAGCGCGCCAACAAGGAAGCCGAATTGCGGCGCCTGGACGCCCAGGCGGCTTCGCTGAATGCCGAATTGCGCGAGCAACAGGAAAGCCATCAACAACGTCTGGATGACCTGCAAGGTTCCCGTGACGAGCTGCGCGCACAGTTCGCCGAACTGGCCGGCAAGATCTTCGATGAGCGCGAACAACGCTTTGCCGAAACCAGCCAGCAGCGCCTCGGCCAATTGCTCGACCCTTTGAAAGAGCGCATCCAGTCGTTCGAAAAACGTGTCGAGGAAAGCTACCAGGCCGAAGCCCGCGAGCGTTTTTCGCTGGCCAAGGAACTGGAGCGTTTGCAGCAACTGAACCTGCGCCTGAGCGACGAAGCGACCAACCTGACCCGCGCCCTGAAGGGCCAGAAAACCCAGGGCAACTGGGGCGAGCTGATTCTCGAGCGTGTGCTTGAGCATGCCGGGCTGGAGAAGGGCCGGGAGTACCAGACCCAGGTCAATCTCAAGGGCCCGGATGGCGAGCGTTTTCAGCCGGACGTGATCATTTACTTGCCGGGCGACAAGCAGGTAGTGGTGGATTCCAAGGTCAGCCTCACCGCGTATCAGCAATACGTCGCGGCGGACGACGATGCCATTGGCCAGATCGCCATGAAGCAACACGTGCTGTCCCTGCGCAGTCACGTCAAAGGCCTGGCCGGCAAGGATTACAAGCGACTGGAAGGTTTGCACAGCCTCGATTTTGTCTTGCTGTTCGTGCCCATCGAAGCGGCGTTTTCCGCTGCATTGCAGGCCGAGCCGTCACTGTTTCAGGAAGCTTTTGATCGCAACATCGTGATCGTCAGCCCGACCACGCTGCTGGCAACGCTGCGGGTCATCGACAGCCTGTGGAAGCAGGAGCGTCAGAGCCAGAACGCCCGGGAAATCGCCGAGCGCGCCGGTTGGCTGTATGACAAGTTCGTGTTGTTCATTCAGGATCTGGACGAAGTCGGCAATCGCTTGCAGCAACTGGACAAGGCCTACAGCGCGGCGCGCAACAAGCTGACAGAAGGGCGCGGCAACCTGGTCAGCCGCAGCGAACAGCTCAAGTTGCTCGGCGCGCGGGCCAGCAAAAGCCTGCCGGCGGATCTGCTGGAGCGCGCGATGACCGATGCCGACGGCCTGGTCGAGCTGCCTGAATAAGCCGCTCTGCTAGAGCGGCAAATAACGACTCAACAACGCCCGCAACGCCGCCGGTTTCACCGGTTTGGCCAGATAATCCAGCCCCGCTGCATGAACCTGCGCCACCGTTTCCGGATGCCCGTCGGCGCTGATCACCACGCCGGGCACCGGCTCGCCCAGCCTTGTGCGCAACCAGGCCATCAGATCGGTGCCGGTTTCGCCGTGATCGAGGTGATAGTCCACCAGCGCCAATTGTGGCCGCACGCCGTCATCGAGCAGCGCCGCACATTCTTCGCGGTTTCGCGCGGTCCAGACCTGACAGCCCCAGCGCGTGAGCAGGCTGTTCATGCCGATCAGAATGCTGTCTTCGTTGTCGATGCACAGCACCTGCGCGCCGCTGTGCAGTTTGCCATTGATTTCCACCGCCGCTGGCGGTTGCACGGTCTGTGCTTTGGCCAACGGCACGCGGACACTGAACACGCTGCCGCGCCCCGGCCATGAACGCACGCGCAAGGTGTGGCCGAGCACGCGGCACAGACCGTCGGCTATCGCCAGGCCCAGGCCGAGACCTTTCTCAGCGCGGGTCTGGTGGCTGTCGAGGCGTTTGAATTCCTCGAAGATCACTTGCTGTTTGTCCTCCGGAATCCCCGGCCCGCGATCCCACACTTCCAGACAGATTTCGCCTTTGCGCCGACGCACGCCCAGCAGCACCGGGCCTTTTGCGTAGCGGAAAGCGTTGGTGAGGAAGTTCTGCAGAATCCGCCGCAGCAACTTGATGTCGCTGTCGATGCGCAACTGGCTGCCGCGTACCCGGAAGCTCAGGCCCTGTTCCTGAGCCAATGCCTTGAACTCCGCGCCGAGAATATCGAACAGCTCATTGACCGCGAACGGCTTGCGATCCGGGTTGATCTTGCCGTTTTCCAGGCGGGAAATGTCCAGCAGGTCGCTGATCAGGTCTTCGGCCGAACGCAGCGAACTGTCGAGATGCTGCACCAGTTTCTGCGCCTCGGCGCTCAGGCCGTCTTCCTGATGGGAGAGGGCGGCGGAGAACAGCCGTGCGGCGTTCAAGGGCTGCATCAGGTCGTGACTGACGGCGGCGAGAAAGCGGGTCTTGGACTGGTTGGCCGCCTCGGCATTGCCCTTGGCTTCGGTCAACGCGACGTTGAGTTGCGACAGTTCCTGGGTCCGTTCGCTGACCCGTTGCTCCAGCCCTTCGTTGGCCTCGGTCAGCGCCTGCTCGGCTTCGCGGAACGCGGTGATGTCGGTGAAACTCATGACGAAACCGCCGCCAGGCATCGGGTTGCCGATCAGCTCGATCACCCGGCCATTGGGGAACAGTCGCTCGGAGGTGTGGGCGCGGCCCTGACGCATCCAGTGCAGACGACGGGCGACGTGAACTTCCGCTTCACCGGGGCCGCACAAACCACGCTCGGCGTTATGGCGAATGATGTCGGCAATCGGTCGGCCAACGCTGATCAAACCGTCCGGATAGTTGAACAGTTCGAGATAGCGGCGGTTCCAGGCCACCAGTCTCAGCGACTGGTCGACCACGCTGATGCCCTGGGTAATGTTCTCGATCGCGCCTTGCAGCAGCGCGCGGTTGAACTGCAGCACTTCCGAGGCTTCGTCGGCGATCCGCACGACGTCCTCCAGCTGCATTTCTCGACCTTCGATGGCGGCTTTCACGACCGCTCGCGTTGACGAAGCGCCAAGGACACCGGCCAGCAAACGCTCAGTGTGGGCGATCCATTCGCCGTCGGCGTTCTGGTTCGGGTTGAAGCCTTTGCCCTGGCGGTAGGCGAAGCGGATGAAGCTCTGCCGCGCGCGTTCTTCGCCGACAAAGCGTGCCGCCAATTGCAGCAAATCGTCGATCTGCACCGCCAGCATCGAGCGTGCATTCGGCCGGGCGCTGATTTCCTGGCCGATAAAACGCCCGGCCTGCCAGTGCTCCGACACGCGGGTGCGCGACAGCACCGAGACCCAGGCGAACAGGGTGAAGTTGCCTGCCAGCGACAGCACCACGCCTTGGGTCAGCGGGGTGATCGGCAGGTTCAACGGGTTGCTGTGCAGCCAGGCGAGTCCGGGGAAACTGTCCAGCGACCAACCGAGGCTGCGCGCAGCGATCGGCAGGATCAAGGTGTAGAACCACAGGAACGTACCGGCGGCGAGACCGGCGAATACACCACGCCGGTTGGCCTGTTTCCAGTACAGCGCGCCGAGCATCGCCGGGGCCAGTTGGGTGACGGCGGCGAAGGCGATCTGGCCGATGGTCGCTAGGCTCGCGGTCGAGCCGAGCAAACGGTAGCTGACGTAGGCCAGCAACAGAATCAGCACGATGCTGACGCGGCGCACCGAGAGCATCCACTGACGGAACACTTCGAACGGCCGCTCGGCATTGTTGCGGCGCAGCAGCCACGGTAACAGCATGTCGTTGGAGACCATGGTCGACAGCGCCACACTCGCTACGATCACCATGCCGGTGGCCGCCGATGCACCGCCGATAAACGCCAGCATCGCCAGCGCCGGATGGGCCTGGGCCAATGGCAGGCTGATAACGAAAGAGTCGGGGATGACCGAGCTGGGCAGCAGCATCTGACCGGCCAGGGCGATCGGGACCACAAACAGCGCGGCCAGTGCGAGGTAGGCGGGGAACACCCATTTGGCCAGACGCAGATCCTGCGGGTCGATGTTCTCGACCACCGTCACGTGGAACTGCCGGGGCAGGCAGATGATCGCCATCATCGCCACGCCGGTCTGTACCACCATCGACGGCCAGTTGATGGTTTCTTTCCAGTATTCCTCCAGGCGCGGGGCGAGCATCGCCTGATTGAACAGGTCGTCGAAGCCGTCATACAGGCCATAAGTGACGAAGGCGCCGACGGCGAGGAAGGCGAACAGCTTGACCAGCGATTCAAAGGCAATCGCCAGCACCATGCCGCGGTGGTGCTCGGTGGCATCGAGATTGCGCGTACCGAAGACGATGGTGAACAGCGCGAGCACCAGCGACACGATCAGCGCGGTGTCCTGGGCGCGGGTGCCCATGGCGTCGGCGCCGGCACCGATCAGCAGGTTCACGCCGAGGACAATGCCTTTGAGCTGCAAGGCGATATAAGGCAGAACGCCGACCAGACAGATCAGCGCAACCACCACCGCCAACGACTGGGACTTGCCGTAACGGGCGGCAATGAAGTCGGCGATGGAGGTGATGTTCTCCTGCTTGCTGATCATCACCATTTTCTGCAGCACCCACGGCGCACCGAGCAGCAGCAGGATCGGCCCGAGGTAGATCGGCAGGAACGACCACAGTTGTTCGGCAGCCTGACCGACCGCGCCAAAAAACGTCCAACTGGTGCAGTAGACCGCCAGCGACAGGCTGTACACCCAGGCACGCACCCGTGGCGGCAGCGGTGTGCTGCGACGGTCGCCGTAGAAGGCGATGGCGAACATGATGGCCATATAGGCCAGGGCGACGGCGGCGATCAGCCCGGTGGACAACGACATGGAACACTCCCGACAGAAAACGACCGGACTCGCGCCCGGTCAGACAGTCTCGCACGGGCGCGGCGGTTAGTCAGTGTCGACCAAGGTCGTGGCGCGGCGGGGTGTCGCAGGAACAGAACCGGCCGGTTCTGCGGTCAGTCCGGTTTCAGCGCGATGTCGATCAAGCGGTGCAGTTCTCCGACTTCCAGCGGCGCTGCCGAAAACAGAATGCGAAATACCACCGGGGACACCACCAGATTGATCAGCCGATCCACGCTCGGCGCCGGTTCCTTGGGGTGGCGCTCGATGATGGTCTGCAACTGCGCGCCGATGATCGCCACGCAATAGCCCGGCGTCGCACTCGCCTGCACGTCGCGCATCATGTTGCGCCCGGGTTCCGAACTCATTTCGTCGAGGTATTGTTCGGCCCACGCGCGGATGTCGCTGCGCAGGCTGCCGGTTTCAGCCGGCTCGCTGTCGGGGCGCATGCGGGCGAGGGCAACGTCGGCCAGCAAGGTCGCCAGATCGCCCCAGCGCCGATAAATGGTTGATGGCGTTACCCCGGCGCGCGCCGCGATTTGCGGGACGGTCACCGTTGAGCGCTCCTGTTCTTGCAGAAGCGCGCGGACTGCCGAGTGAATCGACTCCTGCACCCGGGCGCTGCGACCACCGGGGCGTAAACCTTCTTTAATAGCCATGCGGCAGACCTTAACACAAAGAATTTGCTTTAAGCGCAAGCCAAGAGCACACTCCGCAAAAGCAAAAAATTAGCTTTTGCGGAGTGTGCCCATGACCAGCCTTGCTTCCAACCGTTCCAGCCTGTGGTTTCTGGCGATCACCTTACTGAGTTTTCTCGCCGCTTCCACTGCGCCGACGCCGTTGTATCACCTGTATCAGGATCAGCTGCATTTTTCGGCAGCGGTGCTGACCCTGATTTTCGGCGTCTATGCCCTCAGTCTGCTGGCCGCATTGCTGACGGTCGGTTCGCTGTCGGATCACCTGGGACGCAAACCGGTGATCTTTACCGCCGTGACGCTCAATGCGCTGTCGATGTTGCTGTTTATCTACGCCGACAGCGTGGGCTGGCTGATCGGCGCGCGGGTGCTGCAAGGTTTCGCCACCGGCATGGCCACCGCCGTGTTGAGCGCGACACTGCTGGATACCGACCGTCAGCAGGGGCCGCTGATCAACAGCGTTGCTCCGTTGCTGGGCATGGCATTGGGTGGCATGGGCTGCGGCTTGCTGGCCGAGTTCGCTCCGGCGCCGTTGCAATTGACCTATTGGTTGCTGCTCGCGCTGTTTGTGTTGCAAGGCATCTATGTGTGGCGCCTGCCGGAAAGTGTCTCGCCGCAGGCCGGGGCGTGGGCCTCGTTGCGACCGACCCTGCACGTGCCGGTCCAGGCGCGTTCGACGTTATGGCGAGTATTGCCGCTGAATACCGCGACCTGGGCGCTCGGCGGTTTTTATGCCTCGCTGGCACCGTCGCTGGTGCGCACGGCCACTGGCTCCACCTCCAACCTGATCGGCGGCGCGACCGTGGCGGCGTTGACCATGACCGGTGCGTTGATGATCTTCACGTTGCGCAATCGTCCCGCCTCCCGGGCGCTGCAACTTGGGGCGAGCCTGCTGCCGGCCGGCATCGTGCTGATTCTATTGGGCGTGCACAGCGCCAGTCTCTCGCTGTTCTTCTTCGGCACGCTGGTGGCCGGTTGTGGCTTTGGCTCCGGTTTTCTCGGTGCGGTGCGCAGCCTGGTGCCGCTGGCATTGCCTCATGAGCGGGCCGGATTGATGTCGGCGTTTTATGTGCTGAGTTACCTGGCGTTCTGCCTGCCGGCGTTACTGGCCGGACATTTCACCCACAGCGTGGGCCTGCTGACCACCACCGATGTGTATGGCGCGGTGCTGATCGTGTTGGCGGTCGGAGCGCTGCTGATGAGCTTCCGCGCGCAAGCGGCGAAGACCTGCAGCGCTCCATAACATCTCTGGATTCGGTTAGCCTTGGCCAGCCAACTCTTCTCACGGATCGACGCATGAAGATTATCCGCAGCAAGACCTTCACCGCCGAGCGCGCCTGGGGCGCGCTCGACATCGCCAACATGAACGGCATCACCACGCGTCTGCACTGGACCGATCAGCCCTACAAATGGCACATCAATGACGGCGAAGAAGTGTTTGTTGTGCTCGACGGTCAGGTGCTCATGCACTATCGCGAAGAAGGTGAGGAGAAGCAGGCCTTGCTCGACGTTGGCGATATCTTCTACGCCTCCATCGGCACCGAACACGTCGCTCATCCTCAGGGTGCGGCGCGGATTCTGGTGATCGAAACCGAAGGCAGTGTCTGACTTAATATCTACAAAACAGATAACAGTTAGAGATATTACCCGTTATATAGATATTCGATTCGGTTCTACCATGATCTCAACCTCACCTGAGGACAGGAGTTCATGATGATTTGCCCCAACAGCGTCAAACCCGGTATCAAGCCATTCAGCCAGCTTCAGCACCCGCTTGAAGTAATCCGCCAATTCACCCCGAACTGGTTCGCCGCCACCATGGGCACCGGCGTGCTGGCCTTGGCGCTGGCGCAATTGCCGGTGTCCATTCCCGGCCTGCGCGCGGTGGCCGAAGGGCTGTGGCTGTTCAACATTCTGTTGTTCGTGCTGTTTACCGCTGCCTACGCCGCGCGCTGGATTCTGTTCTTCGACGAGGCGCGGCGTATCTTCGGCCACTCCACGGTTTCGATGTTCTTCGGCACCATTCCCATGGGCCTGGCGACCATCATCAACGGCTTTCTGCTGTTCGGTCTGCCGCGCTGGGGCGATGGGGTCATTCAACTGGCCGAAGTGTTGTGGTGGCTGGACGTGGCGATGTCGCTGGCCTGCGGCGTGCTGATTCCCTACATGATGTTTACCCGTCAGGAACACAGCATCGATCAGATGACCGCCGTCTGGCTGTTGCCGGTGGTAGCGGCAGAAGTGGCGGCTGCCAGCGGCGGGCTGCTGGCGCCGCACCTGGCTGATGCCCACTCGCAACTGGTGGTGCTGGTGACGAGCTACGTGCTGTGGGCTTTTTCCTTACCCGTGGCGTTCAGCATTCTGACCATTCTTTTGTTGCGCATGGCCTTGCACAAACTGCCCCACGAAAACATGGCGGCATCGAGCTGGCTGGCCCTGGGGCCAATCGGCACCGGCGCCCTGGGCATGTTGCTGCTGGGTGGCGACGCCCCGGCGATCTTCGCGGCCAACGGTATGTCGGGCATCGGCGAAATGGCGTCGGGCCTGGGCCTGGTCGCCGGGATCACGCTGTGGGGCTTCGGTCTGTGGTGGATGCTGATGGCGCTGCTGATCACCGTGCGTTACCTGCGTGATGGTATCCCGTTCAACCTTGGCTGGTGGGGATTTACGTTCCCGCTGGGCGTGTATTCGCTGGCAACCCTGAAACTGGGCAGCACCTTGCACCTGACGTTCTTCAGTGTGGTCGGTTGTGTGCTGGTGACGTTGCTGGCGGTGATGTGGCTGATCGTCGGTAAACGCACCCTGCAAGGCGCGTGGCGCGGCGAGCTATTTGTTTCACCGTGTATTGCAGGTTTGAAGAAATAACCTGCAAAGATTAGGTAATGTGTGGCCTGGATCGCGGTTCGACATTCTTATAAGCGTAGCCAGGCCACTCGCTACCTTCTCTTTCCAAAAACAACAGGGTCACACGGAAGATGAGTCACCCCTCACAGTTCAACCTGCTGCGCACCCGGCGCTTCCTGCCGTTCTTCATCACTCAGTCGCTGGGCGCGTTCAATGACAACGTGTTCAAGCAGTCGCTGATCCTCGCCATTCTCTATCGGCTGACCATCGAGGGTGACCGCTCGATCTGGGTCAATCTGTGCGCGCTGCTGTTTATCCTGCCGTTCTTCCTGTTTTCGGCGTTGGCCGGGCAGTTCGGAGAAAAATTCGCCAAGGACGCGTTGATCCGTCTGATCAAGCTCGCAGAAATCGTCATCATGGCCGTGGGATCCGTCGGCTTCCTGTTCGATCACCTGTCATTGATGCTTGTGGCGCTGTTCGCCATGGGCACGCACTCGGCGCTGTTCGGGCCGGTGAAATATTCGATCCTGCCGCAGGCCTTGCGCGACGATGAACTGGTCGGCGGCAACGGGCTGGTGGAGATGGGCACGTTTCTGGCCATTCTGGCCGGGACCATCGGCGCCGGGGTGATGATGTCGTCGGTCAATTACGCGCCGGTGGTGTCCGCCGCGATTGTCGGCATCGCCGTGCTGGGTTATCTGGCCAGTCGCAGCATTCCCCGCGCAGCAGCGGCGACCCCGGAAATGCGCCTTAACTGGAACATCTTCAGTCAGTCCTGGGCGACCCTGAAACTCGGCCTGGGGCAGACGCCTGCGGTGTCGCGTTCGATTGTCGGCAACTCGTGGTTCTGGTTCGTCGGGGCGATTTATCTGACGCAGATCCCGGCTTATGCCAAGGAATGGATGCACGGTGACGAAACCGTGGTCACCCTGATTCTGACGGTGTTTTCGGTCGGTATCGCGCTGGGTTCGATGCTGTGCGAGAAACTTTCCGGGCGTAAAGTCGAGATCGGCCTGGTGCCGTTCGGCTCGTTCGGCCTGACGGTTTTCGGACTGTTGCTGTGGTGGCACTCCGGTGGAATTCCAGAAAGCGCCGCCGGCCACAGTTGGACTGAAGTACTGGGCTTCGGCCATGCCTGGGCGGTGTTGGTCGATGTGCTGGGCCTCGGGATCTTTGGCGGTTTCTACATCGTGCCGCTGTACGCATTGATCCAGTCGCGCACCGCCGAGAACGAACGGGCCAGGGTGATCGCGGCCAACAATATTCTCAACGCGCTGTTCATGGTGATTTCGGCGATTGTCACCATCGTGTTGCTGAGCGTGGTCAAACTGTCGATTCCGCAGCTGTTCCTGGTGGTGTCGCTGCTGAACATCGGCGTCAACGCCTACATCTTCAAGATCGTCCCCGAGTTCAGCATGCGTTTCATGATCTGGCTGCTGAGCCATTCCATGTACCGCGTCGAGCATCGCAACCTTGACGCGATTCCGGATGAAGGCGCGGCGTTGCTGGTGTGCAACCACGTGTCGTTCGTCGATGCCTTGCTGATCGGCGGCGCGGTGCGTCGGCCGATTCGCTTTGTCATGTACTACAAGATCTACAACCTGCCGGTGCTGAACTTCATCTTCCGCACGGCGGGGACGATTCCTATCGCCGGCCGCCAGGAAGACATTCAGATCTACGAAAAGGCCTTCACCCGGATTGCCCAGTACCTGAAGGAAGGTGAGCTGGTCTGCATCTTTCCGGAAGGCAAATTGACCGCCGATGGCGAGATCAACGAGTTCAAGGGCGGGCTGACGCGGATTCTCGAAGAGACGCCGGTGCCGGTGATTCCGCTGGCGTTGCAGGGGTTGTGGGGCAGTTTCTTCAGCCGCGATCCGAACAAGGGAGTGTTCCGGCGCTTGTGGTCGCGGGTGACGCTGGTGGCGGGTTCGCCGGTCGCCGTCGAAGCGGCGCAGCCAGCGGAACTGCAGGCGTTGGTCGGGGAATTGCGCGGGACAGTCAGATAATCATTGGCTGTGCTGGCCTCATCGTGGGCAAGCCCGGCTCCCACAGGATCTCCAGTGAACATGGATTTTGTGTACACCCGGAAACCTGTGGGAGCGGGCTTGCCCGCGATGAGGCCAGTGGCTTAAGCGCTGACCTTGAGCCCGATCAATCCGGTGATGATCAGTGCAACGCTGGCCAGGCGAATCAACGCCATCGATTCGCCAAACAGGATGATCCCGGCAATCACCGTGCCCACGGCACCGACGCCAGTCCAGATTGCATAGGCCGTGCCCAGCGGCAATTCCTTCATCGCCAGACCCAGCAAACCCAAGCTGACTGCCATGGCGGCAACGGTGAGAACGGTCGGAAGCGGACGGGTGAAACCATCAGTGTATTTCAGGCCGACGGCCCAGCCGACTTCGAACAGGCCGGCGAAAAACAGAATGATCCAGGACATGAAAGACCTCCATCGATTGACGGGGCCGTCCCCTGATTGAAAACTCGATTGAGCCGCAGGGTCGTCCCCGCGTGGCGTACATACTACCTAAAAATGTGCGCCGCACCGCGATCCGGAATCAGTCGGCCGTCTGTTGTGCCAACGTCTCACGGTCTTCTTTTTCGCTCATCCGCCGGAACCAGGTCGACAGCAGCGCCCCGGAAATGTTGTGCCACACACTGAACAATGCACTTGGCACCGCCGCCAGTGGCGAAAAGTGCGCACTGGCCAGCGCAGCACCCAGCCCCGAGTTCTGCATGCCGACTTCCAGCGCCAGGGACTTGCGCTGCGGCAGCGGCAGGCCGAACAGGCGTCCGGTGAAATACCCCAGCAAATAGCCAAAGCTGTTGTGCAACATCACCACGGCCATGATCAGCAGACCGGATTCGGCAATTTTCGCCTGGCTGGCGGCGACCACGGCGGCAACGATGATCACGATGCTGACCACCGACACCAGCGGCAGCACTTCCACCGCGTGGCGCACCTTGTCACCAAGCACACGTTGCGCGACCACGCCGAGAACGATCGGCAGCAGCACCACTTGCAGGATCGACCAGAACAATTCCATGAACGAAACCGGCAACCAGGCCGAGGCCAGCAGCCAGATCAGCGCTGGCGTCAGCAGCGGGGCGAGGAGGGTGGTGACGGCGGCGATGGCCACCGACAGCGCCAGATCGCCACGGGCCAGCCAGGTCATGACGTTCGAGGACGTGCCGCTCGGGCAGCACCCCACCAGAATCACGCCGACGGCGATTTCCGGCGGCAGATGAAAGATCTGGCACAGCAACCAGGCCATCCCCGGCATGATCACGAAATGCGCGACCACGCCCAGTGCCACACGCCACGGATGGCGGGCGACGGCGGCGAAGTCGTCGAGTTTTAGGGTCAGGCCCATGCCGAACATCACCAGCCCGAGCAACGGCACGATCGCGCCTTTGAGGTCAATGAACCATGCCGGTTGCAGGAACGCGATTACCGCGAAAATCAGGACCCAGTAAGCGAAGGTGTTGCCGACAAAACGACTCAGTGCAGCCAGTGCGCGCATGGCCTGTTCCTTATTATGTGAAAACGCCACCGAAGCGGTGGCGTTTGAAGATAACCCAAAGACTGCGCAGAGGCTTAGATGCCCTGCGGAGTCTCTTCGCCGCCCAGCGCTTCAACCAGCGCCGGCAGGAAGTCGCCGAACGTCAGCATCATCAGGGTGAAGCTGGCGTCCAGTTGGCCCAAGGCTTCGTCGCCGCCGTCCTGTTCCGCCTGATCCTGCAACAGATCTTCGAATTTCAGGCGCTTGACGGTCATCTTGTCGTCGAGCATGAACGACAGTTTGTCCTGCCATGCCAGCGACAGTTGAGTCACCACCTTGCCGGTGCTCAGGTGCAGCTGGATTTCTTCGCTGGTCAGGTCCTGACGCTTGCAACGCACGATGCCGCCGTCTTCGTGGGTGTCGCGCAGTTCGCACTCGTCCAGCACGAAGAAGTCCGGGGCGGCTTGCTGGGTGGTGACCCATTCGGTCATCACGGCGGTCGGCGCGGTTTTGACTGTCAGCGGACGAACCGGCAGGGTGCCGATCACTTCACGCAGGGTGGAGAGCAGGTCTTCGGCGCGTTTCGGGCTGGCCGAGTTGACCAGGATCAGGCCCTGTTTCGGCGCGATGGCGGCGAAGGTCGACGAGCGGCGGATAAACGCGCGCGGCAGGAACGCCTGGATGATTTCATCCTTGATCTGATCGCGTTCCTTCTTATAGACCTTGCGCATCTGCTCGGCTTCGATCTCTTCGACCTTTTCCTTGACCGCATCGCGCACGACGCTGCCCGGCAGAATGCGTTCTTCTTTACGGGCGGAGATCAGCAGGAAATCACCGCTGACATGCACCAGTGGAGCATCTTCGCCCTTGCCGAACGGCGCGACGAAACCGTAGGTGGTCAACTCCTGGCTTGCACATGGACGCGCCAGTTTGGTGGCCAGTGCAGTTTCCAGCGCCTCGGCATCGACAGGCAGGTCTTGGGTCAGGCGATAGATAAGCAGGTTCTTGAACCACATGGGGTGAGTCTCTCCTTTATACAAAGGGGGGCATTATTGTCTTCGCCGGGTCATAGGCCAACCCTTCTCTAAGCCTTTGGAAGGGCTGAGAAAATTATTTAAAAAAGTGCTTGCCAGAGGTTGGGTCGCTCCGTAGAATGCGCGCCACACCGAAGCGAAGGGTGATTAGCTCAGCTGGGAGAGCGTCTGCCTTACAAGCAGAATGTCGGCGGTTCGATCCCGTCATCACCCACCATTCGTTTCAAGTGTTTAGCGCAGCGGTAGTTCAGTCGGTTAGAATACCGGCCTGTCACGCCGGGGGTCGCGGGTTCGAGTCCCGTCCGCTGCGCCATATTCGGTAACCTAGAACACTGAACGCCAGGTCACCACGGAAAAACCCGCCAAGGCGGGTTTTTTTCTGCCTCGAGTTGTATATGCGGGATGTATCGTTTCACCGGTTTTCGGATTTTTTTTGAAAAAAACTTCAATTAAATCAACACTTTACGAAAACTTGTGGCATAATGCGCCCCGTAACGAAGCGAAGGGTGATTAGCTCAGCTGGGAGAGCGTCTGCCTTACAAGCAGAATGTCGGCGGTTCGATCCCGTCATCACCCACCATTCGTTTCAAGCGTTTCGCGCAGCGGTAGTTCAGTCGGTTAGAATACCGGCCTGTCACGCCGGGGGTCGCGGGTTCGAGTCCCGTCCGCTGCGCCATATTCGGTCATCTGGAACACTGAACGCCAGATCACCACAGAAAGCCCGCCTGGTGCGGGCTTTTTGCTGTCCGGGATTTGGCTTTTGCCGTGCCTGGACATGAGAAAGCGACCTTTGCCGGTCGCTTTTTTCGTTTCTGGCGCTGCTATTGCGCCGAGTTGCGGCTGTGCCGGTAATCACTCACCGCTTCATACACCGCTTTGCGCAGGCGGTTGATCCCGCCAATCGGGCGATGAGCGTCGATGCCGAACCAGGGATTGAACGACAGGTTGTCGCATTGCAGGTTCAACGCCGGGGTGTCGAAGTCCTGCGGGGGCAGGGTGATCCTCGCCACTGTCTGGAATGGGCTGTCCTGCTCGCGCCATTCGATGCTGGTGTCTTCGATCGGCATGTACTTGTTCGCGTCCTGGCGCTGGATCTGCAACACGAAACACGCCGGTATCCGGTCGGTCGACAGCTGTTGATTCAACGCGGTGCGCAGGAAGTTCGGCAGATTCCGGTTCTGTTTCGGCAAGGTATATGTGGGGCAGCGCTCCGGATCCGGCATCACCCGGAACTTGGCATTGGCCTCGCCGAACTTGTAGGGCGAGACCGAAAAGTAGGTCGTACGCGTCGGGCTCTCTGGTGGTGGCGAAAGGGTCGCCAGCGCAATGAACAGGTGCCGAATTTGCCACTGGCGCGGATCCCACCCCGGAAAAAACGCCATGACCTTCTTGCCATCAGCCTGCGCCGCCACATTCTGACGGTACTCGGCGACATCGCTGACAAAGAAGTTCGGGTGACTGAACATCACAAAGTCCTGCTCATTCAGACCCTGGCGGTCACCCAGCAACTGCTTGCCCGGCACATCGAGCAGTTTGAGCGCCATGCCCCGGGCATCGCGGATGCTGTCGAATTGCGGATACGCGTTGCCGTTGGACAGGCGCATCGTCGCTTTCCACAGCTTGCCCGGTTCGCTGAAGACGCCCTGGCGCAATTCCTGAGCCAAATCCGGCAACACCTGCACATCGGCCTTCACGCAGCCATGGGCCTTGGCATGGGCGTCGCGCAGGTAGCGGGTGCTTTCGCGGTGCTGATCGACGATGCGCACCGCGGTCTGAATTACGTCCTGGGTCATGGCGGCCTCGCCGTCCGGAATCTGTTCCAGCGCCGACACCGGACCACGGTGCTGCCAGGCGAACCACGCGGTGTTCAGGGCCCAGCCGATCAGTCCGATCACCAGCAGGATCAACAGGGTTTTACCTAGTAACCGTCCCAGCCAGAGCCAGAAACGCGCGAGCAGCGAAGGTCTTTTGAAGGAATTGAAGATCATGGCAGTTGCGCCTCCAGCGGGCCGCCCAGCACTTTCAGGTATTCGAGCAGCGCCCAGCGTTCTTCAGGCTGCAACAGTCGGCCGATGACGCCGTTGCCGCGCTCGCCAGCGCGAAATTCGTGGCCGCTGTTGTGGTTGCCGGTGATGCGGGTGTCGAACAGGAAGCCGTTGGTGAAGGCTTCGGTGCGGTAGCCCAGATGGCGCGGGTCGTATTCGAAGGTGCCTTTATAGAAGGTGGTGGCGCGCTCGTCCTGAGGCGACAGCAACTGATAAAGGCTCGGCACCGAGCCGTTGTGCAGGAACGGGGCCGTGGCCCATACGCCGGCAAGCGGTCGCGCCTTGTAGGCGACTTTTTCGCGAACGCCGATCGGCAGACCGAAGCCGTCGAGCTGTGGTTTTTCGGCGACGGTGACGCCCGCTTCACGGTACGCACGGTTTTCCACGAAGGCGGTGACGTAAGCCAGTCCCTTGGCCACTGAAAGCTGGCTGAGGTCCAGTGGTTCCTTGGGTTTGGGGTGTAACTTCACGTCCATTTGTTCGAGTTCCGCCAGGTTCCATTGCAGGGCGGTCAGGTCGAAACGGTGATTGGCAATGTTGTTGGCGGCATTCGGGTCGGTGCCGATGACATCCACCGGTAGCATGTGCAGGTGTTGCACCCAGCGGTCGCCTTCCTGGGTCTGGCGCGGTACGTGGCACCCGGAGCAATTCTCGGCGAACAGGGCTCGGCCCTTGGCCGCCAAGGGTTTGTCGATGACGCCGAGCACCTCTTCAGGCCATGCCGGCGGTCGCAGTTTTTGCAGGGTTTCTTCGATCTTGTGCAGATCACGCACACGTACGCTGGAGGCATAGCGGTCATCGCCCTGCAGCGGCTGGCCGTTGGCGTCGAAGAAATTCAGCGTGGCGCCGACCCCCAGCGCCTCGCCGATATTGCGCGCCATCGGTTGCTGCGCCGAGCCGTTCCATTGCACCCAGTCGAAGGTCCACATGTCCCATAGCTGCGGGTAATCCACCGGGGCGTTGGCCACGCGATAGTTGCTTGGGGAGATCGCATCGCCGAAGGTCGCGTTGGCGATACGCCCTAAGGCATCGGTGCGGCCGGGGCCTTCTTCGGTGGGGTAGAGGCCGCGATGGGTGTCATTCCAGGCCACTTTGATGAAGGTGTTCAGTGAGCGTTTGAAGTCTTTGCGCAGTTGTTCGTGGCGTGCGTCGTAGTCGTTGCCCAGCACGTGGCGGGCAAAGCGCTCGAATTTCCACGGGTTGTAGTAAGTCGAGGTGAGACTGGCGACCAATGCCTGTCCGAAACTGCCGCCGCGCAATGTAGGAACGCTGGAAGGCAACACATGCTGAGCCGAGCCGCCGTCTATGCGCACTGCCTGGCCATTGAAGTGCAATTCGCCGGTGTGGCAGGCCGCGCAGGTGATGTCGAGATATTGCTCGGAGTTGCCGGGATTCCGGTGCCGGGCGAAACCAACCGGCAGATTGCCCGGGTTGTCCGGCGTGGCTTTCTGCTGCGGATCGATCAGAAAACCGAAGCGCGCGAGGTATTCCGGGGAGGCAAAACGTTGCTGCGAGAAAGGCAGCTCCAGCGCCTGGAACCATTCGTAACGCAAGCCTTTGACCTGCGTTCCCTGTGGGGTGAAGTAGTAGGTCTGGCGCTCTTGCTCAGTCCACTGATCCAGGTAATGCACCTGTTTCGCGGGCGTCGGGAAGGGCAATTTCGGATTGGCGACATAGTAAAGAACCACTCCCAGGACCAGTCCCAGCAGCACCACGATCAGCGTCAGCACACGGTATAAGAGGCGCAAGATGAACATCCTTGTCGATTTGTTGCGCTGTTATGCCTGAGGCGGGTGGTGTGCGGCAAGTGGCCATTACGCCAAGTGTTGTGGGAGGTGACATCAATTGTCGTCAGAGCCAGATGACAGAAGCTTCATCACGGCGTTGGCCAAATGCGTTTTAATCCCTGAACTTATCGGAAGATTCCTGCTCTCATGCCGGTAGCCATTGGTCGTGGCGGCCTGATAAGCTCGCGGCTTTACTCGATTGCCCTTTCGGCGCATGAACAAGGAAATAGCATGAAACAGCATCGGTTGGCGGCGGCGGTTGCCCTGGTTACCCTGGTACTCGCGGGTTGTGATTCGCAGACCAGCGTAGAGCTGAAAACCCCGGCGCAAAAAGCTTCCTACGGTATCGGCCTGAACATGGGCAAGAGCCTTGCTCAGGAAGGCATGGATGATCTGGACTCCAAAGCGGTAGCCCAGGGCATCGAAGATGCCGTTGGCAAGAAAGAACAGAAGCTGAAAGATGAAGAACTGGTCGAAGCTTTCGCCGCGCTGCAAAAGCGTGCCGAAGAGCGCATGGCAAAGATGAGCGAAGAGTCGGCAGCCGCCGGCAAGAAATTCCTCGAAGAAAACGGCAAGAAAGCCGGCGTGACCACCACCGCTTCCGGCTTGCAGTACGAAGTGGTCAAGAAAGCCGACGGCCCACAGCCTAAGCCTACCGATGTCGTGACCGTTCACTACACCGGCAAGCTGACCAACGGCACCGTATTCGACAGCTCCGTCGAGCGCGGCAGCCCGATCGATCTGCCGGTCAGCGGTGTGATCCCGGGTTGGGTCGAAGGCCTTCAGCTGATGCACGTTGGCGAGAAGTACAAGCTGTACATCCCTAGCGATCTGGCTTACGGCGCACAATCGCCAAGCCCGGCAATCCCGGCCAACTCGGTTCTGGTCTTCGACCTGGAACTGTTGGGTATCAAGGATCCAGCCAAAGAAGACGCCGCTGCCGCCAAGCAATAAGCATCGGCACCGGTTTCAACAACAACGCCTCGCTTATGCGGGGCGTTGTTGCATCTGGACGATGGTCGGCGTAAACAGACCGAACCGATGCCGGTCATGGCAGTCCTAGACTTTAAGGTTGCTCGCGCTAGACGCCCGGAGCCGCCAAGTCAATGAAATATTGGGTTTTTTTATGTGTGTAAAAAACGCCCGATCTGAGCGCAGCCCTTATGAAACGGGGCTCTCAGCGCTGAAATGCAGCTCTGTTCACAAGGTTATCCACAATTTGTGTGGATAACATTTCAACGGGAGAAATAAATGAAAGCGCCGTGGAATTTCGCCCGATTCCTGCCTTTGGCCGGACGTTTGCTAGCTCGAGGCCGCTTGCCGACCTTGTTGTTCGCCGTGGCCAGCAAAGGCGCCGCCCAAGGCAATCGCCTCGGCAAGCTGAAGGACGATTTGCGTCTGTTGCAGGCGCTGTGCCTGGCGTACTGGCGCGGCGAATACCGCGCGATCAGCGCCAAGGCGATCGTTTCGGTGGTGGCCGGTCTGATGTACTTCCTCAGCCCGGTGGATGCGATCCCGGATTTCATTCCCATGTTCGGCATGCTCGATGACATCGCCGTTCTCGCCTGGCTAATGAAAACCCTCGACGATGAACTGAACGCCTTCCGCCTGTGGCGTCAGCGCCAGGCGCCGGAAAAGCTCAGAGTGGTCGAGCGTCTGCCCGATACGCCCGAGCAACTTCAGATTCAGGGGCCGAAAAAGTCCTAAATCGCGACAGCCTCTTATACAGATAGATACCCCCCACGACCTTGGCCGCTGTTAGGATTACACTTCTAGGGAAAAGTGCCGACTCGCTAAGTGTTGTTGTCCTACGGGGTAGTCATGGATATTCAGATAATTGCACGCGATGGCGAACCCGAATATGCGGTTCTGCCATGGGCTCAGTATCAGGCTCTACTGAAAGCAGCAGGCATCAACGAAGCACCGTCGCAACCGGCTCCAGCGCCGCTTGCGGCAACCCCGGACCCGATTCTTCCAGGTCTGGATCAGTTACGCAGTTTGCGCGAAGGGAAGGGCATCGCCATCGAGGCGCTGGCCCGCACGGTAGGCATCAGCCCGTCTTACCTGGCCATGATTGAAAGTGGCGAGCGTCTGCCCGACGCCGCGATTCGCCGCAGCCTGGCCTGGGAGTTGACGGTGCCAGGGTGGAGGGAACAATCGTGAGCGTACGCATCAGTCGTCAACATTGGGACGGATTGCTGGGGGAGCTGGATCAGGCGCGCAGGCAGCGCCATCTTTTGACTTATCGAGCCTTGCTTGAACGCCTGCAACTGCCCACGCCGGCCATGCAGACATTGACCGCTGCACTGGAGCATCTCGCTGCACTGGACGCGAAAGCCGAACAACCGTTGCGCAGTTCGCTGGTGATCAGCCAGGGTGCAAGTCGCCTGCCACGCACCGGTTTCTTTGAGTGTGTCGAGCGCCTGGGGCGTTTTTCCGGGCCGTCCGACGGTGTTGCCGCCGCATCCTGGCATGCCTCGGAAGTGGTACGGGTGTTTGAGTACGAGTACCCGGAATCGGCGGAGGCCTGAGTGTTTTTACGACTCAAGGCGCGGGCAAGTTACTGGCTGGCCCGTAGGCTGTTTCACTGGTCGTGGTTTGTTCGTCAGCCCCGCGGCTGGCGCTGGCTCGAAGGGCAGTTTGCGCGCATGGCCAACCTGGGCGATGTCGGCGCGCAAAGTTTTTACGGGCACATCCTGACGTTTCGCGGGGTTGGCCTGGGCGCGCGTGAAGAAGGTGTGCGGTTGTTGCGACTGGCAGCGCTGGCCGGGGATGGCAAAGCGGCGTATCAGGTCGGTGTCATCAGTCTTGCAGGTACGCCGAGCAAAGCGCCAGATCCTTCGGAAGCCGCTCGCTGGTGGACCATGGCCGCCAAGGCCGGGCATCCGTTGGCCGAGCTCAAGTTGAAAGAGCTGGCTGGTCGAGACGCTTCTCAATAAGCAAATCACCTGTTCCGTGAACGGGGCGTGAGGGAAACCTCTCGCCCCGTTCTTGCGTCCGCAGTTCGATAAAGATCAGTTACAGACTTCTCCTACATCCTTCGCCTACTCGCCTGACTTCTTTTCTGTTTGATCCCCCGCACAGTCCCTCGCCTGATTTTTGCGCGAGGGAACGCACATGTTTGACCCGGTTTTTCGTTTCGCCATGCGCATGGGAATGCGCTGATGGATGCCGTCACCCGCATCGAGCAAGAACTCGACAGCTTTCCCCGCACCCTCGATCTCTATCGCGAACAGCTGAAGCACTGGCTCAGTCGCTCGGCAGACGGCGTCAGTCATGCGGCCGATCTGCCGTCGCTGATGGGGATGGAGCGGATCATCCGTTTCGGCGAGCACAGCACGGCGGTTGCGATTGACGACGGCCGTTTTACTTCTGCGATCGTGCAATGCCCGCAATCCGGGCCGATGGAGATCGAGAGCAAGTTCGAGTCGGCGTACGACATTCCGTTGGGCGGCATCGTTGTCGATGTGGTGGCGGTGGAGGGCGGCGCAGTCAAGTCCGTCACCCTTGATGCTCAGGGCAAGGGAGTGTTCACCGGTGAGGCGGGCAAGTTCTACCGGGTGGTGGTGCACAGCGAGGCCAGCGAGCAGCAGGTTGAAGCGCTTTTCGAGTCCTACGATGGCCTGACTCGGCAGCTGGATGACTGGCTGCGCAGCGAATGGCAGGGCTTCAAGCCGCAATGGTCGCAGTCGGTGGCCACAGCAGCCGGGAACGGCATGCTGGCCGGGAGCTGGGCGGCGATCGAGGGAGTGTGGGACAGCATCGGGTTGCTGTCGGAGATCCTCAAGAATCCGCTCGAGTTTGGTGGTCGTCTGGGAGACAGCGCGACAGCGTTGGCCGAGTTCGCGGTATCGATGCCCGAAAAGATGGAGCAGCTCCAACTGCTCGTCAGTGACGAGGCGGCGCTGTGCCTGTTGCTGCGTACCGCCAGCCTCTGGCTGGAGATGCTGCCACCTAATGAAATTGCCGGAAAAACCGCCGAGGCCGTCTCGATGGTGGTGGTGCAACTGCTGATCGATGTGTTGATCGGCGTTGTGCTGACCTTTGTCGGTGCCGGGGCGGGGATTGCGTATCTGACCTTGCGTCTGGCGGAGCGTGGCGCTCAGTTGCTGTCGGCGGTGACGCGCCTGGTGAAGGCGATGTTCGGCATTGTCAGCACCTTCATCGGCTACGTGAACCAATACAAGTCCGTCGCCGCTCGGGGCATCGCCGCCGGGGTGAAAAAGGGCCGCATGCAACTGCGTTGGGATGCCCGGCGCAACGCCTCTCTGAAAAAAGACGAGCACCACGACGACACGCCGGATCAGGCGAAGAACCCCAACGGTGACAGTGCCGATTGTGCACCGAGGACCTGCACCAATGGCTGCCCGGTGTCGATGGTCACCGGCGAAGAGCTGCTAACGCTGACCGATGGTGTGCTCGATGGGCTGCTGCCATTCGAGTTCAGCCGGTTGTACCGCAGCAGTGCGGCCGAGATCGACGTCGGGCTGGGGTTTGGCTGGAGTCATTCGCTGGCGCATCGGCTGGAGGTCGATGGCGCTTCGGTGGTCTGGGTCGACCATGAGAACCGGCGCACGCGGTTTCCGCTGCCGAATGTCGAGCGGCCGGCCATTCACAACAGCTTGTCGCGGGCGGCGATCTTTCTCGGGGATGACCCGGAGGAGTTGATTGTTGCGCTGGCGGGGGACGCGGCGCGGTTTTATCACTTTCGGGTTGGGCGTCTGACTGCCGTTAGCGATGCCTATGGCAACCGGTTGCGTATTACGCGGGACCGTCTGGATCGCATTGAGCGCCTCGACAACGGCGCTGGTCGCTCCTTGTTGCTGCGCTATGAGCGGGCGCATCTGGTCGCGGTCGATTATCAGGTTTTTCGGGAGTCTGCCTGGCGCACCGAGCAGACGCTGGCCACGTACCGCTTTGATGCCCGCCATCGATTGATCGAGGCGTCGAACGCCGTCGGCGAGACTGAGCGTTACGACTACGACGATCAGCACGTCATCCTGCAACGGCAGCTGGCCGGCGGTGCGAGTTTCTTCTGGGAATGGGAGCGTGCCGGCAAAGCGGCGCGCTGTGTGCGGCACTGGGCGTCGTTTTCGCAGATGGATACGCGGTACGTCTGGGATGACGCCGGCCGTGTCACGGTGCAGTACGTCGACGGCACTGAAGAAACCTACGTCCACGACGATACGGCGCGGCTGGTGCGCCAGGTTGCCGCCGATGGTGGCGAACAGCTCAAGGCCTACGACGCGCAGGGCCGATTGGTCGCCGAGCAGGATGCGCTGGGGGCGGTCACCGAGTACCGCTACGACGATGCCGGACGGCTGATCGCGCTGATTCCGCCGGACGATGCGCCGACGTCCTACGAATACCGCAACGGTTTCCTGCACAGTCGTTCACGTGGCGATGCGGTGTGGACGTACCGGCGCAATGCCCAGGGTGATATCACCGAAGCGGTCGATCCGGACGGCCACGTCACCCATTACCACTACGACCCGCAGGGGCGGTTGCTGTCGATCCGTTATCCGGACAGTGGTCGTCATGTGTTCACGTGGAACGACCTGGGCCAGTTGGTCGAGGAGAGCTTGCCGGACGGTGGGGTTCGCAAGTTTTCCTACGATGCCTTGGGGCGGCGGACGACGGTTCAGGACGAACATGGCGCGGTCACCCGTCACGCGTGGGACGCCGTTGGCCGGCTGATCCAGACCACCTCGCCGAATGGTGCCACCCGCGCCTGGTCCTACAGCGCCTACGGCCAGGTCACCGCCGAACGCGATGAACTGGGGCGCATCACCCGCTACGAATATGACGACGACCTGCATTTGGTCAGCCGGCGGATCAACCCCGACGGCACGCAACTCCGGTACCGCTACGACCATGCGCAGCTGCTGCTGACGGAAATCGAGAACGAGTCGGGCGAAAAGTATCGGCTGGACTACACGCCCACCGGACTGATCCGACAGGAAACCGGCTTCGATGGCCGGCGTACGGCGTATGTCTACGACCGCAACGGTCATCTGCTGGAAAAGACCGAGTATGGCGACGACGGCTCGACGCTGGTCACCACTTACCAGCGTGACAGCGCCGGGCGATTGCTGCTCAAGACCCTGCCGGACGGGGTCGAGGTCAGCTATCGCTATGACCGCCTCGGTCGGTTGGTCGGCGTGGATGACGGCCAGGATCACCCGCTGGCCTTCGAATACGACCTGCAGGACCGGCTGGTGCGCGAGCATCAGGGCTGGGGCACCTTGCGTTACACCTACGATGCCTGCGGCCAGCTCACTCGCATGCGTCTGCCGGACAACAGCAAGCTCGACTACCACTACGCCAAGGGCGGCGCGCTGACGGCGATCGACCTCAACGGCGCTTTGCTCACCCGCCACGTCTACCAGAACGGTCGTGAACAGCAACGTCAACAAGGCCTGCTGCTCAGCGAATACACCTACGACGAACAGGGCCGGTTACGCGCCCACGCCGTAGGCCATCAGCGCAGTGCGCTGTACCGCCGCGACTTTGCCTACAGCGCCAACGGCAACCTCGAACACATCGCCGACACCCGCCACGGCCAGCGCAGCTACACCTACGACGCCCTCGACCGGCTGATCCGCGTGCGCCACACCCGCGACGACCTGCCGGAAAACTTCGCCCACGACCCGGCCGGCAACCTGCTGCTGCAGGACCGCCCCGGCCCGACACAGATCAAAGGCAACCGCCTGCGGATGCAGGGCGACCGCCATTACGACTACGACGCCTTCGGCAACCTGATCCGCGAACGCCGCGGCCGCGCGCAACAACTTGTCACTGCATACCGCTACGACAGCCAGCACCGCCTGATCGGCCTGACCCGCCCCGACGGCACCAGCGCCAGCTACCAGTACGACGCCTTCGGCCGGCGCATCCGCAAGACCGTCAATGGCCAGACCACCGAGTTTTTCTGGCAAGGCGACCACCTGATCGCCGAAAGCAGTAAAGAACAACACCGCAGCTTCATCTACGAACCCGGCACCTTCCGCCCATTGGTCATGCTCGACGGCAAAGGCCCGAAACGCGCCTGCCCGTTCTACTACCAACTCGACCACCTCGGCACCCCGCAGGAACTGACCGATTACAGCGGCGAGATCGTCTGGTCCGCCAAATACAGCGCCTACGGCAAAGTCACCTCGCTGGAACTCGCGACCGAGGATTACCTGAATCAGCCGCTGCGCTTTCAGGGGCAGTACTTCGATGACGAAAGCGGGCTGCATTACAACCGGTACCGGTATTACGACCCGGAAGTGGGCCGGTACCTGACGCCGGATCCGGTGAAGCTGGCGGGTGGGTTGAATCAGTACCGGTATGTGCCGAATCCGACGGGGTGGGTGGATCCGTTGGGGTTGACGTCCAATTGTCCGGCGCCGAACAAGCCGGGCTGTCCGGTGCCGGATGGGGTGGGTGGTTCAGTTGTTGATGAGGGTGAGCCAGCGCTGCCGAAGATGACGGCGCAGGAGCGGCGGGCGAGGATTGATGAGTTAGCAGAAAATATTGCATTAAAAGAGTTGAAACAAATGGAGAGCGCTAACAAAAAATCTCACTTTTTACAAAAACATGGCGCCCAAACCACTCTTGCTTCGCAGCAAGAACGTCTGCTATATGCTAAAAACCCTACTACGGGTAAAGTTGAGATGAAACTAAATAAAAAAACTAAGCTTATGGAGCCAAGCATTCCGCGAGCTGCAACTAAATTTATGAGTCATAGGGATCAATTGAATGCAATTAATCGTGCTAAATTAATTTTCCGACGGACTGGGAGTCTATCGCTCTCATCGCTCCCAGTGGAAGTGGGAAGAAAGGTAGGAGAGGGGTATAGGGGGGAAGCAAGTGGAATATATAGAGCCAACAAGAACTGTTGTTATACTCGATAGTCATGGTGAGGCTATAACAGCTTATGTGGATTGATATCAAATGAAACCTAATCCAAAACTTTCAATTTTGCCTGGCTTTCTATTTGTTTTTGACATTGACTATCCTCATGAAGGGGCCGTTGAAGAACTAATATGTCTGGCTGATGTAAATGACTCTTCTGATATGATTAGGGTTTTTGATGCTGTTCTGAAACCGGAATTTGTTGGGTACTCTGAATCGGATAGATGTTGGATAATTGATACGATTTCCTATTATTTGGAAAGGGGAGAAACATTTGTTGAGGTTTTGGAAAAGAGGAGTTTTTTATTTTCTGACGAGATAGTCGATGGGCGTGGCTTTATGCGCGTGTTGCTAGAATGTCTTTCCTTATATCAGGCTGAGATAGGTAAAGTTAAAGATTTATAGAATTACATTCTAGGCTTGAAGTTTTTATATATTTTGGGTTTTTGGTGGATTGGCTGTTTTATTTGGTTTTTATAATGATGGTGAAAATTGTGGGAGCTAATGTATTTAACCAAAGCCAGTTCGCCACGCTTCCAGCCGTGGTGAAGTGATGTTGAAAGATCCATATTTAAATGAAGAGTTTGAACCGGATTTGATGTGGTTTATAGGCGTTTTCGACGTTTATGATCGGGAGGAAACTCGAGGTGCGGAACTCGAGGTTTACAATCCTAATGATTCTGTTGATAGAGAGCTTCTTATCAGGAAGTATTGTCTTAATCTGCCATGCCTTTCCTATAGGCATAAGCTAGTGCTAGTTGAAAGTTTGAAATTGCTGCTCTTGGAAAAAAATTATCACTTTCAAGAACTATTCGAGATCGATGAATACGAAGCAACAAGTTGGCCACGAGGGGAATGGTACTCTCTAGAGGATCCACGCGGTTTCTTCCAAGATCTCTACAGGCTTGCGAAGGAAATTTGGCGTGAGGATCTTGCGAATGCCGCTGGTGAGGATCGGTCCACATGGTAGTTATCGAGCCTTTACATCAGCGATGACCTGAAACGAGCGCCTCGTTAAAAGGTAGCGCGCTTATGCTGTCGATAACATGCACGCTATACCCCGGAACATTCTTCGCATGATGCTTCGCCTGCGAAGCCATCTCTGCCAACTGACTCGCATCCAGCTGCGCACACGCTTCAGGATGCAAATGCACCACGCCAATGGACAGTGACAGCAACGGAAACTCCTGTCGTATACCCTGGCGATTCGGCGCAACAAAACACCCAGCTTCAAGGTGCTCAGTGCGGTAGAAACGTCGGCATTGGCTCTGGAAATCATCCAGCAACTGGTTGAGCCGTTTGCGCCAATCTTCCGGGCCGAGCACCAACAGGAAATCATCCCCTCCGATATGCCCGACGAAATCGCGGGACGGGTCGACGCGTTCGTTGAGGCATTGCGCCAGACACAGCAGCACTTCATCCCCACGTCCATACCCGTAGATATCGTTAAAGGGTTTGAAGCTGTCGATGTCGACATAGCAGATCACCGACTCGCGCCCCTGCTGCAGCAACCTCGTCAAACATTGCTGAATCGGCACATTCCCCGGCAGCAAGGTCAGCGGATTGGCATAGCGGGCCTGCTGGATTTTCAGTTCGGTGATCAGTTTGAGCACGTCAATCACCCGGCCCAAGCCCAGGTAGCTGCCGTTTAGGGTGATGATGAAATCCTCTTCGATGCGTTGGCGGGCGCGGCTGGTGATCAGGCGGCTGACCTGTTGCAGCGACTGGCTCATTTCCACGGCGAGGAAGTCGTCGTTCATCAGGCGGCTGATCGGTTTGCGGGCGAACAGGTCGGTGGCAAAGGGTTTGAGCAGCGCATCGGACAACGAGTGACGATGAACAATGCCGCACGGTTGGCCCTGTTCATCGAGCACCGCCAGCGAGTTGAGGTTGGCCTGGCGGCGGAAAGCCTCCAGTACGGTGGCGGTCGGTGTGTCGCGATTCACGGCGGGTTGATCGTTGAGCAGGGCGCTGAGATCGCTGCCTTCATCGTTCAGCGCCACGGCGCTGCTGTCGTGCTTGGGCATCAAGGCGCGGGCATCGCGCGGCGGGTGTTCCTGAGGACGGCCGAGCAGGTAGCCCTGCACCAGATCGACACCCATCTCGGTGAGCACTGCCAGTTCTTCCGACAACTCGATGCCCTCGGCAATCACCTGCGCCCGGGAAGCCTTGGCGATTTGCAGGATTGATCCGACGAACTCGCGTTTCAACGCATCCTGATGAATGCCGTCGATGAAGTGCCGGTCGATCTTCACGTAATCCGGTCGCAACTCCGACCACAGGCGCAGGCTCGAATAACCGGCGCCAAGATCATCGAGGGCAATTGAAAATCCCATCGCCCGATAGTGATGCAGTGCAGTCTGCAGCAACTGGAAATCATCGATCGGCGTCTGTTCGGTGAGTTCGATCACCACCTGGCTCGGCGGAATACCGAAATCCTGCAGCAGCTGCAGCGTGCGCCCCGGCTGGTGCGCGGCTTCGAGCAGGGATTCGGGAGAGACGTTGAGAAACAGCTTGCCCGGCAGTTGTTGTTCGTTGAAGCGCCGGCATGCACTTTGGCGACAAGCGATTTCCAGTTCGCTCAAGCGCCCGGCCTGACGGGCCACGGCGAACAGGGCGATGGGGGAGTGCAGCGGGCTGTTGGACGGGCCGCGGGTCAGGGCTTCGTAGCCGAGAATGCGCCGTTCGGAGAGGCAAATGATCGGCTGGAACAGGCTGTGTAATCCGCTTTGAGTCAGGATCGAGCTCAAGGCACTCAGCTGTTCGGTCGTGGTCATGGCAATCTCTGGCGATAAAAAAAGGACTGGGAGCGTTCTCGATGAAGAGAACAGCTCCCAGTCCTTTATTGCACGACAGAATGATGACTGTTTGATGACGATCCGGGGATCGTCAGCATTAAATTGCCATCACCTTACTTCTTTGCGACCTGGTTGCTCAGCTTCAGGTAATCCAGCAGCACTCGCCCGGTCTCGCTCAGGTAGGCGTCGTCTTCCGGTTTGACCTTGTCCGGCTCGGCGGCTGCCAGGGCGTCGTCGTCTTCTTTCTTCAGCTCTTTGAGCGGTTCTTCGCCTTTGGCCTTACGACGGATGTTTTCCATCGCCAGTTGCTTGGCGTCGATGTCGGCGTGCTGGGCACGGCGTTCGGCTTCATTGAGGCTGACGGTTTTTTCTTCCAGCAGCTTCTGCGCCAGGGCCAGCTTGTCGCGGATGAACACGAACTCCGCATCCTTGGCAGAACGGCTGTCATGCTCGGATTTCAGCTGGGCCAGGTACGGCTTGAACGGATCGCTCGCCGGTTTGATCGCTGCGCGGATGGTGTCCCACGGCATGGCTTCCGGCAGGGCGCTTTCGCCGATTTCCTTGGTGTCGATGATCGACGGGTAATCGATGTCCGGCAGTACGCCCTGATGCTGGGTGCTCTGGCCGGAAACCCGGTAGAACTTGGCCAGGGTCAGTTTCAGTTCGCCGTGGTTCAGCGGCTGGATGGTCTGCACGGTGCCTTTGCCGAAGGTCTGGCCACCGATGATCAGCGCACGGTGGTAGTCCTGCATGGCGCCGGCGAAAATCTCCGAAGCCGAGGCGGACAGGCGGTTGACCAGCAGCGCCATCGGGCCTTTGTAGAAGGCGCCCGGGTTTTCATCTTCAAGTACATCGACCCGGCCATCGGCGTTACGCACGAGCACGGTAGGGCCCTTGTCGATGAACAGGCTGGTCAGCTCGGTGGCTTCCTGCAGGGAACCGCCGCCGTTGTTGCGCAGGTCGATGACCACGCCGTCGACTTTCTCTTTCTGCAGTTCGGTCAGCAGCTTCTTGACGTCGCGAGTGGTGCTCTTGTAGTCCGGATCGCCGGCACGGAAGGCCTTGAAGTCGAGGTAGAACGCCGGAATCTCGATCACGCCGAGCTTGTAGTCCTTGCCGTCCTGTTTCAGGTTCAGCACGGACTTCTTCACGGCCTGGTCTTCGAGCTTCACCGCTTCGCGGGTGATCGGCACGATCTTGCTGGTCTGATCGTTCGGCGCATTGCTGGCCGGGATGACTTCCAGACGCACCACGGTGCCTTTCGGGCCACGGATCAGCTTGACCACTTCGTCCAGACGCCAGCCGACCACGTCAACCATCTCTTTGTTGCCCTGGGCAACGCCGATGATCTTGTCGGCCGGAGCAACCTGCTTGGTCTTGTCGGCCGGGCCTGCCGGCACCAGACGCACGACTTTCACCTGGTCGTTGTCGCTCTGCAACACGGCGCCGATGCCCTCGAGGGACAGGCTCATGTTGATGTCGAAGTTCTCCGCGTTATCCGGCGACAGATAGTTGGTGTGCGGATCGTAAGACATGGCGAAGGTGTTGATGTACGCCTGGAAGATGTCTTCGGCGCGGGTCTGGTCCAGACGCGCCAGTTGATTCTTGTAGCGCTTGGTCAGGGTTTCCTGGATCTGCTTCGGCTCTTTGCCGGCGATCTTCTGCCGCAGCACTTCGTCCTTGACGCGTTTGCGCCACAGGTCATCGAGTTCGGCGGTGGACTTGAGCCACGGAGCATCCTTGCGATCGATCAGCAAGGTTTCCCTGGTGGTGAAGTCCATCTTGTCGACGCCTTTGTTCAGCTCGGCAAGGGCGAAGTCCAGACGCGCCTTCACGCGGTCCAGGTAGCGCTTGTAGATGGTGAACCCGGCGTTGAGGTCGCCGCTCTTGAGGAAGTCGTCGAATTGGGTCTTCCACTTGTCGAATTCGGCGATGTCGCTGGCCATGAAATAGCTGCGCGACGGGTCGAGCAGCTTGATGTAGCTGTCGTAGATGATCACCGAGCGCGCATCGTCGAGCGGCGGCTTGCTGTAGTGATGACGCTTGAGCAACTCGACGACGTTCAGACTGGCGATCACTTCGTCGCGATCAGGCTGTAACTTGTCCCAGCTGTTGGCTGCGAATGTGGTGCCCGACACCGGCAACAGACCGATACCGATGAAAAGAGCGAGGGCGGTGCTGGGGAGCAGATGCTTCATGCTGATTCGACGCGGGGACAATTGATAACGCATATTAGGCCGTCTTTGAAGTCGCCGGTACCGCTACGCTCTGTACGATAACTGCTGTTCAGCGTTCGTTCAGACCCCAGGGCCGGTCGCATAATGCAAAAAGCCCGGCGCTACAGCTTCGGGCTCAGTCCAGACTCACTATGGAGGCACTGTGAAGGCATTGCAAGGCGTTGAAGGTCAAGTGGCATGGGTTGATGAACCAAGTCCTACATGCGATGTAGGACAAGTTCGCATCCGGGTGGCGGCAGCGGGCCTCAATCGCGCGGATTTATTACAGAAAGCAGGACTTTATCCACCCCCTCCGGGTGCCAGCCAGGTGCTGGGTCTTGAGTGTTCCGGGGTGATCAGCGAGGTCGGTGCAGGATCGTCCTGGCAGGTCGGTGACCGGGTCTGCGCCTTGCTGGCCGGGGGCGGGATGGCCGAAGAAGTGGTCGTCGACGGACGGCATGTGCTGCCGGTTCCGGAAGGTGTATCGCTGATCGAGGCCGCTGGCTTGCCCGAGGTGTACGCGACCGTCTGGCTGAATGTGTTTCAACTTGCGGCGCTCAAACCGGGTGAGAAAGTTCTTCTGCACGCCGGAGCCAGTGGTATCGGCTCAGCCGCGATTCAACTGTGCAAGGCTTTCGGCAATCCGTCCTGGGTCAGCGTCGGTTCGGCTGAGCGGCTGGTCTATTGCGAGTCGTTGGGTGCCCAGGGCGGGGTGGTGCGCACCGACGACCTGGAAAGCCTGCGGGATTTCGGGCCGTTCGATGTGATCCTGGATCCGGTGGGCGGCAACTATTCGGCGTTGAACCTCAAGCTGATGGCGCAGGACGGACGCTGGGTGCTGATCGGTCTGATGGGCGGCCGCGAGGCAAAACTGGATCTGGCCCAGGTGCTGGCCAAGCGCGTGCAACTGCTGGGTTCGACCCTGCGCAGCCGTGACGATCAGTTCAAGGCGGATCTGTTCAGCGATCTGAGCCAGCACGTGTGGCCACTGTTTTCCGAAGGACGCCTGAAGCCGCAACTGGCCAAGGCGTTCCCGATCAAGGATGCCGAGGCTGCGTTTGCGGAGCTTGCGAGCAACACCGTAGCAGGGAAGCTGGTGCTGGTGATCGACGAAAGCCTGAGCTGATAATCGATGCTTGTGGGAGCAGGTCTGCTCCCACAAGCCAATCGCCTATTTCCAGAGGTGGATCGGCCAGCCGGACTTCTCGGCCTCTGCAAGCAGTACCGGATCCGGATTGACCACATGCGGATAATCCACCTTCAACAGCAGCGGCAGATCATTGCGTGAGTCGGAATAGAAACTCGCGCCCTCAAGGTTTTCCTCTTCGGCATCCAGCCATTCCAGCAGACGGGTGATCTTGCCTTCGCGGTAGGTCAGGGTGCCCACGGTGTGGCCGCTGTAGACGCCGTGCGCCACTTCCAGCTCGATTGCCAGGACCTCGTCGATGCCCAGCCGCTCGGCGATGGGTTTGACCAGGTGCGTGCCCGAGGCCGAGATCACCAGGATCCGGTCGCCGGCCTTGCGGTGAGCGGCGATGGTCTTGGTGGCGTCGCTGAAGATGATCGGCTCGATGAAGTCTTCAACCCACGGCCCGACCAGATGCTCGACTTCCTCAGGGGTACGTCCGATCATCGGTTCAAGGCTGAAGTCCATGTAGTCTTCCATGCGCAACTTGCCATGGCTGTAGGCGTCCATCAGCTCGTTGTTTCGGCGCATGAACGACTCGGGATCGACCCAGCCCAGGCGCCCCATCTGCTCGCACCAGAGGGTGGCGCAGTCGCCGTGGATCAGGGTGTCGTCCAGATCAAAAATTGCCAGGGCCATCAGTTCAGTTCCCTCTTGGGTGTCAGCAAAGTCATCAGGCTACCTTACACAGGGCGGTGGGATCGATGGAAAGTGACAGGCGCTGACCGTCGGGATGCAGATCCGCCGCCGAGCGGTTGAGCACATCCACCACCAGTTCCACGCCCCGAGCTTCGACGCGATAGCGAATCACGTTGCCCAGCAGGCTGTGGCTGCGGATTTGCGCATCGGGTTCGCCGTTGAGGCTCAGCTCGATGGCCTCCGGGCGAATCGCGATGCGGTGGCTGATCGGCCGCTGCAACAGCTTCGACGCACTCTCGGCATCCAGCAGGTTGTAGTTGCCGATGAAGCCGGCGGCGAACACGTCGACCGGCGCGGTGTAGAGGGTTTCGGCATCGCCGCTTTGTACGATCTTTCCCTGATTCATCAGGAAAATCCGGTCAGACATGGTCAGGGCTTCTTCCTGATCGTGTGTGACGAAAATTGTGGTCAGGCCGAGTTCGCGCTGGATCTGACGGATCTGTTCGCGCAGGTGTTTGCGAATCCGTGCATCGAGGGCCGACAGCGGTTCATCCAGCAGCAACAGGCGCGGACGGGTCACCAGTGAGCGGGCGAGGGCGACACGCTGACACTGACCGCCGGACAGCTGATGCGGATAGCGACTGGCGAAATCGTTGAGTTCAACCAGCTTCAACACTTCGGCAACCCGTTTGTGGCTGTCGTCGGCATTGACCTTTTGCATGCGCAGGCCGAAGGCGACGTTTTGCTCCACGGTCATGTTGGGGAACAGCGCGTAGCTCTGGAACACCATGCCGATCCCGCGTTTCTGTGGGGTGAGCGGCACGATGTCGACGCCATCGAGCAGAATCTTGCCGCCATCCACCGGCGTCAGCCCGGCGATGCAACGCAGCAGGGTGGATTTGCCGCAACCGGACGGGCCGAGCAGGGTGACGAATTCACCCTTCTGGATTTCGCAGTTGATGTCGCTGAACACCGTGGTGCCGGCGTAGTTTTTTTGCAGGTGTTGGACGCTGACATAGCTCATTCGCTTTTGTCCTTGTTCAAGATGTTGGCGACCCAGGTCAGGACCAGCACGAAAAAGAAGTAGGAGATCACCAGCGCGCTGGTGAAGTGGCCGCTGCTGTTGCGCATGTTGTTCAGATAAACCTGCAGGGTCTCGTAGCGGGTGCCGACCAGGATGTTGGCGAACACGAACTCACCGAACAGGAACGAGAACGACAGCAGCAACGCGACCATCAGACCTTTGCGCAGGTTCGGCAGCACCACCAGGAAGGCTGCCTGAAAGGTGCTGGCCCCGAGTAGTTGGGCAGCGTCCATCAGGTCGCGCAGGTTGATCGCTTGCAGGTTGTTGGTGATCGCCCGGTACATGAACGGCAGCGCCACGGTGAAGTAGCAACCGATCAGGATCCACGGCGTGCCGACCATCGCGAACGGCCCGGAACCGTAGAGCTGCAGCAGGCCCACCGACGACACCACCGGCGGCACCGCGAAGGGCAGCAGGATCAGGATGTTCATCAGTGCATCGAGTTTCGGGAAGTGGTAATGCACCACGAACAGCAGCGGCAGGATCAGCACCACCGACAGGAACAGCGCGCCGACGCACACCAGCAACGACTGACCGAAGGCGTGCAGAAAACGCGGATCGCTCCACAGCTGGAGGTACCACTTGAAGGTGAAACCGCTGGGCAGGATGGTGGCCGACCAACTGCTGGCGATCGAATAGATCAGCGTGCCCACCAGCGGCAGCAGCAGGATGGCGAACAACAGATAGACCACGACGCGGTGGTAGACGCCGGCCGGTCCGGATTCAGCGCGAGACATGGTAGCTCCTCTTCAGCAGCAGTTGATGCACGACGGTCACCAGGGTCATCAGCGCCACCAGCACCACGGCCAGGGCACTGGCCAGGTTCGGATCGAGGGAAATGTCGCCGGAGACCATCGCCGCAATCCGGATCGGCAATACGTTGAAGTTGCCGGTGGTCAGCGCGTAGACCGTGGCGTAGGCGCCGAGGGCGTTGGCCAGCAGGATCACGAAGGTGCCGAGCAGGGCCGGGGTCAGTACCGGCAGACCGATGTGGCGCCAGAACTGCCAGCTGTCGGCGCCGAGCAGTGCGGCGGATTCGCGCCAGTCTTCACGCAGTGCGTCGAATGCCGGGTACAGCAGCAAGACGCCGAGGGGAATCTGGAAGTAGGTGTAGAGGATTATCAGCCCGGTTTTCGAATACAGGTTGAAGTCCTCGATGATCCCGGCCTGCTTCAACATGATGGTGATGCTGCCGTTGAAGCCGAGCAGGATGATGAACGCGAAAGCCAGGGGCACGCCGGCAAAGTTGCTGGTCATGTTGGCGAACGCGTTGACGAAGTTGCGCAGTTTCGAGTCGACCCGGCGCAGAGAATACGCACCCAGCACCGCGATGATGATCCCGAACACACTCGACCAGAAACTGATTTCGAGGCTGTACCGGATCGCCTGCAAATAGAATTTCGAATTGAAGATCTTGCTGAAGTTGGCGAAGCCCCAGCCGAACTCTTCCGATTGCAGGCTGTTGATCATCACCCAGATCAGCGGGGCGATTTCGAACACGATAAAGAACAGCGCGAAAGGCACCAGGCACAGGGCGGCCAGCCATTTGCCGCGAGTCATTGAGTTCACTTGAGCAACTCCCGGCACACAGGTTTGTCGTGGGGCACGCCAAGCAGTTCGCACACGGTGCCGCAGATGTCGGTCTGCTTCGGTGCAGCGTCACTGTTCAGGCTGAACGCATCACCGATCACGAACAGCGGCACCTGGCGCTCTTCCGGCAGCAGGCCGTTGTGCGATCGGTCGTTGTTCATGCCGTGGTCGGCGGTCACCAGCACCTGGCAGCCGGCGTCGAGCCAGCCTTGCAGGTAGTCGGCGAGGATGATGTCGGCGCTGCGTGCGCTGTTGCGGTATTGCGGGGTGTCGAGGCCGTGCTTGTGCCCGGCGTCGTCGATGTTCATCGGATGGATCAGCAGAAAATCCGGGGCGTGGCGCAGGCGCAGGTTTTCGGCGTCGGCGAACAGGTGCGAATCCGGGTAGTGGTCGTTCCAGTAGAAGTGGCCGTGCTGGATCGGTAGCGTCGGGTCATCGGTATGCCGATCCCGTGCCGCCACGAACGGCGAGCGGTTGTAGAGCTCGCTGACCCAGTGGTACGCCGCGGCGGCGGTTGTCAGACCGGCATCGCGGGCGTAGTGATAGATGCTGCGCTGGTTGGACAGGCGCGAGACGTTGTTATGGACGATGCCGCTGTCGATGGGCGGCACGCCGGTGAGGATGCATTCGTAAAGCGGTCGGGACAGGGCCGGCAGCTCGCACTCCAACTGGTAGAGTGCGGCGCGTCCTGCGCCAACGTAAGCCTGCAGATGCCCCATGGCGTGACGCGCGACCTCGTAGTTGAGGCCGTCGAGCACGACAAGGATGACGGTGTGCTTCATAGGGGCAAAAACTCCGCGAAACAGAAAATTTCAGGTTCAACCCGGATCCCCCTGTGGGAGCGGGCTTGCTCGCGAAAGCGGAGTGTCAGTCGATAATTTTTTGACTGATCCACCGCATTCGCGAGCAAGCCCGCTCCCACATTTGGATCTTCAGCAGATCACAAAAGGGTGATCAGCCGCTTTATTTCATCTCGACGATGACTTCTTCGTTCCACTTCTGCGGCAGGGCCTTGGAGGTTTTTTCCCAGGCATCGGCGTCCTTGATCGGCGTGACCTTTTTGTACTGCTCGTTCGGCAGCAGCTTGGCCTTCACGTCTTCCGGCAGTTGCAGGTGCTCGGCGCGGATCGGGCGAGCGTTGCCGCGGGCGAGGTTGGTCTGGCCGGCGTCGCTGAAGATGTATTCGCGGGTCAGCTTGGCGGCGTTCGGGTTCTTCGCGTATTTGTTGATGATGGTGGTGTAGCCGGAAATCACCGAACCATCGGACGGGATCAGCACCACGTAGTCATCCGGGTTGGCCATCTTGGCCTTGTAGCTCAAGCCGTTGAAGTCCCAGACCACGCCGACTTCGATCTCGCCTTTTTCCATGGTGGCGATGGTCGGGTTGGCCATCGACAGGCGCCCCTGCTTGGCGATGTCCGCGAACAGCAGCAGGGCAGGCTGGATGTTTTTCTCGTCGCCGCCGTTGGCCAGTGCGGCGGCGAGTACGCCGTTGGCAGCTTGTGCGGCGGTGCTCACGTCACCGATGGAAACCTTGTATTTGCCGCCCTTGAGGTCAGCCCATTTGGTCGGTACTTCGGAGCCGTGCAGCAGCTTCTTGTTGACGATGAAGGCGA
This sequence comes from Pseudomonas pharyngis, assembly GCF_021602345.1. Taxonomy (GTDB): domain Bacteria; phylum Pseudomonadota; class Gammaproteobacteria; order Pseudomonadales; family Pseudomonadaceae; genus Aquipseudomonas; species Aquipseudomonas pharyngis. The sequence continues at coordinate 46,256 of NZ_BQID01000017.1, read as the reverse complement.
TGGTGCCGGTGTAGGCCAGCGCCCAGTTGCCGTCCTTGTCCTTGGCCCAGTCCGGCACCTGGTCCCAGGTACTCGGCTTGTACGGTTGCACCACGCCCTGCTTGACCGCGATCGGGCCGAAAGCCGCGCCGACATCGCCGATGTCGGCGGTGGCGTTGTCTTTTTCAGCGGCGAACTTGGCGATTTCCTGGGCCGAGCTCATGTCGGTGTCGATGTGTTTCAGGCCGTATTTCTTGGCCAGGTCTTCCCAGGTGCCTTTCCAGTTGGCCCAGTCATCGGGCATGCCAACACTGTTGACGGCGCCTTCCGCTTTCGCAGCGGCTTCGAGGGTTTTTAGATCGTCAGCCGCCATGGCGGCGGTGCACATGGCAATGGTCGAGCCTAACAGTGATGCCAGGAAAAACTGTTTCATTCCAAAGCTCCTTGGTCGTGTTCAACGCTGCAATTGCGGTTTGTGTTGGTCTAGGTCAGCAATACCTGAGCCAATTTAAGGGGGCTCGATGACACTTTGATGTCGGCGATGGCTCGCCCAGCCTTTTCTATCTCCGGTATCAGCGAGTGCCCGGTAAGCGTAGACCACCCGCCAAGTCCCGGCGGGCAAGGGACTTGGCCGATGTATTGCAAGTTGTCAGGGCGACCGTTCGGTAGTTTTGTCATCTCTCGGTCATCTGCACTGCCTAGGCTTGCAACACAACCGGACGGCACGATTGCTGTGCGGTTTTGCCCCGAAACAGTGCTGGTCTAGTCCAGATAGGTAACGTTGATGCGCGATGAGGCAACAAAAGCGGTGACAGCGATTGGCCAGATCCTTCAGGAGCAACTCGACCATGGGTTGCTGGCGGCGGGGAGCAAGTTGCCGGCCGAGCGCAAGCTCAGTGAGCTGTTCGGCACGACGCGAATTACGGTACGCGAAGCCTTGTTGCAGCTGGAGGCGCAAGGGCAGATTTATCGCGAGGAGCGGCGTGGCTGGTTCGTGTCGCCACCGCGTCTGGCTTACAACCTGATGCAGCGCAGTCACTTTCACGCGATGGTCAGTGCGCAGGGGCGGGTGCCGTCGACCGAGGTGATTTCGGCGCGGTTGCAGCCGGCTTCAGCGGCGGTCTGTGCGTGGTTGCAGTTGCCGGCGTTGTCGAGCGTGATTCAGATCTGCCGGTCGCGGCGGATCGATGGGCGGCTGGTGTTGTATGTGGAGCATTATCTGAATCCGCAGTTTTTTCCGGGGATTCTGGAGTTTGATCTGAATCAGTCGATTACCGAGCTGTATGCGCGGCATTACGATTTGCATTATGGGCGGGTGCGGTTCGAGATTGTGCCTACGTCATTGTCGGTGGATGCGGCGGCGGCGTTGCGTGTGTCGGTGGGGAGTCCGGGGTTGAGGATTGCTCGGGTTAATTATGATCAGGCTGGGCGGTTGATTGATTGTGATCTGGAGTTTTGGCGGCATGATGCGATTCACGTTGGGGTTGATGTTGTTTGACCTTGGCGGCCTCTGGGCCGACCAGGTTTTGGGTTGACTGTGTACATATCCGTTTCTTCGGGTGCTGCCGCTGACGGTTTCGCCCTTACGGCGAGTCACTTTGGCAAACGCCCCAAAGTAACCAAAACGCTGGGCCCCGGCGTTCGGCCCCTCGCTTTGGCTCGGTGTTCCTTCGTTCCGGGATTCATCCGGGGGCATCGCCTACGGTTTGCTTCGCTGCACCTCCTCTCGATGCATGCGGCTTCGCCGCACGGTCGCTGCGCTCCCACCCCCGGATAAATCCCTCCACTCAGCCTTCCGATGGGGCCGGCACGTCAAAAGCGGTACTCGAGCTAACGCTCATTGTGTTGAGTGGTGGAAGGGCATATGTGTTGCTTTTGCTCTCTGTGGGAGTTGGCTTGCCAGCGATGGCGGCCTGAAGTCGGTCAGATTCTCCGGATCTATTCTTGAGTTTGGCCGCCACCGCCTGCGGTGATCACTTGCACATTCATCCTTGGCGTCGCCAAGTCCAGTCCGGCCTCATCCAGATGCCGTTTCAGCGACAGGTTGAATGCTCGTGAAACTTCCCATTGTTTGATCGGTGCGGTCTTGAACCTTGCCCGCAGTATCGCGTTGCCGGATTCAAAGCTTTCCACGCCCTGAAACTCCAGCGGTGACCAGATGTTGCGTCGTTGCAGCGGGTCGGTGCGCATTTTCTGGCCGACGTCGCGCATCAGTTTGATGGCTTCGTCGATGCTCATGTTGAACGGCACGGCCACGCGGAAGATCGCGTAGCCGAATTCGCGGGAGTAGTTTTTGATGCTTTTGATTTCGCTGAACGGGATGGTGTGGACGATGCCGTCGATGTCTCGCAGGCGTACGGTGCGGATGGTCAGGCCTTCGACGGTGCCGAGGTGGCCGCCGACGTCGACGTAGTCGTCGATGGCCAGGGAGTCTTCGATGATGATGAACAGGCCAGTGATCAGGTCGGCCACCAGTGACTGGGCGCCGAAGCCGATCGCCAGACCGATCACGCCGGCACCGGCCAGCAACGGCGTGACGTTCATGCCCATGTTCGCCAGGGCGACGATCAGGGCGATGATGAAGATCGCCACGAACAGCACGTTACGGATCAGCGGCATCATGGTTTGTGCGCGGGCGTTGGCCAGGCCTTTGCGGGAGCGGGTGAGGGCGTGGTGCACGGCGGTGTCGCTGAGGATCCAGATCAGCCAGGCGAAGATCAGCGTGCCGATCAGGCTGAACAGTTTGACGCTGACGTCGTGGCCTTCGCCTTCGGTGAAGCCGATCAGCGACATGCCCCAGACCCGCAGGCCGAGTTCGATGAAGGCCAGCCACACCAGCAAATGGGCGAGGGTGTAGAAGAAGCTTTTCAGGCGCTCGGAATACAGCGCGTGGCGCTTCGGCCCACGTTGAGGCTTGAGGGCATGGCGGCGGACGAGGCCGTTGATCACCATGCACAACACCAGCAGCACGGTGCAGATCAGCGACTGGCGCAGGGCGGTGCTGGTGTCGCCGGCGGAGACGAAGGTGGCGAACAGCGAAATGCCCACCAGCACCAGCGCCGGGACGTACCAGAAGGTGCCGAGGATTTCGATGGTGTCGCTGAGGGCGCGGCGGGTCAGGCGGCGGGACAGTGGCTGGTTGCGGATCAGGTGGGCGATCGGCCGGCGGAAACGCAGGATGAACAGACCGGTCGACAGTGCCGCGAGGACGTTGGCGACGGTGGCGGCGGTGTGGGCCAGGTGCACGCCGAGGCCGGCTATCAGTCGCGGATCGCTCAGGGCTTCCCCGAATGCGGCGAAGCTGCCGATCAGCCACAGCGGGCGGAAGGCCTGGTGGCGCAGGATGTACAGCGCCCGGTGGCGGTGCGGGCCGTCGAGTACGGAAAAGGCAATCACGCAGATGGCCGAGAAGCAGGTGCCGACCACCAGCGCATAGGCCAACACCATCGCCAGGCTTTTGCCCAGCGACGATGGCAGCGCGTAACTCATGTACACGGTGATGACCAGGGCGATCATCCACGGCCCGAGCTTGCGCAGGGCGAAGCGCAGCATGTCGAGGGCTCGGGGATGTTGCGGCAGTTCTTCGGTCAGACCGAAGCGCATGCGTACCCGATGACCAAGCCAGATCAGCGCGGCGGCGAGCAGGCTCCAGACCGCGAGGATCACGGCGAAGGCGAAGATGATCGGCAGCCATTCGCTGGCCGGCAGCATCAGGCCTTTGAGCTCGTCCTTGGCCATGTCGAATTCGGCGGACCAGCGATTGAGCGGGCTGTCGGCACCGGAGAACTGTTTTTCGAAAGTGGCGAGGGTGCCGCCGATCAGTCCCAGCACCCCTTCTTCCGGGGTGGCCTGGGCTTTTTTCGTGGCGTCGCGCAGTTTTTTCAGATCAGTCAGCAACTGGGCGCGTTGCTTGTCGTTTTCCAGCGACTTGATGACTTCGTCCAGGGACTGGCCGAGCGGTTCCTGAGCTTCGGGCTGAGCCTTGCCGGCGCCCGTGAGCAATCCCGGCAGACCGGCGGCGTCGGCAGGCGCTGGCGACACCAGGGTCATCAGGCAAACGAGAAAGAGGCAGGGCAGGGCAAAAAGACGAGCAAACACTAGGCGGTCAACCTCGCAAGGGGCGGATCGGGCGAGTGTACGAGCCCGCCAGATTCAATGCGAGCCGGGCGCGGATTTATTCGTTGAGTTTGGCGAGGATCTTGTAGACCACGGTGGCCAGGATCATCAGCATGCCGATCCACATGGCGAACACACCGGCGTTCTTGTCACGGAAGTTGAAACCGATGGCCAGCAGAATCATTCCGCCGAGGATGGGAATGAGCATGGAGTGAAACGCGGACATCGAGATCATGGCGACAGCCTTGTCGAAGGAGATGGTTCAAGTTTAGGTGGGTTTTCGATGGACGGTGCTGATGTGTATCAGAAATGAGCCGGTTCTAAAGGCCGGGGATCGCAGCTCGACGCTGCGATCCCGGCTGTTTCCTATGGCAACTCGCGACTGGCGTAGAACGCGCTCAGTACTTTGACCAGGTGAGCCAGGTCGTGTCTGCCGCACAGTTCGCGGATCGAGTGCATGGCGAACGTTGGCAGGCCGATGTCGACGGTGCGCACCCCCAGGTGGCTGGCGGTGATCGGGCCGATGGTCGAGCCGCAGCCCATGTCGCTACGCACCACGAAGCTTTGCACCGGCACTTCTTCGGCCATGCACAGATGGCGGAAGAAGCCGGCGGTTTCGCTGTTGGTGGCGTAGCGCTGGCTGCTGTTGACCTTGATCACCGGGCCGGCGTTGAGTTTCGGGCCGTGGTTGGCGTCGTGCTTCTCGGCGTAGTTCGGGTGTACGCCGTGGGCGTTGTCGGCCGAGACCAGCAGGGATTTCTGGATGGTGCGTACGAACTCTTCACCTTCCGGCAGCAGGCGGCGCAGGGTCTGTTCCAGCATCGGGCCGTCGGCGCCGCAGGCCGAGCAGGAACCGACTTCTTCGTGGTCGTTGCACACCAGCACGCAGGTTTCTTCGGTGTCGGCGGTCAGCAGGGCTTGCAGGCCGGCGTAACACGACAGCAGGTTGTCCAGGCGCGCGCCGGCGATGAAGTCGCCATGCAGGCCGATGACCGCAGCACTCTGGGTGTCGTAGAAACTCAGCTCGTAATCCAGCACCACGTCGGCGTTGAGGCCGTGTTCGCGAGCCAGTTGATCGGTGAGCACCGCGCGGAAGTCCACGCGCTCGTCACCGGCGAACTGCGCGAGAATCGGCGGCAGCTCGGTCTGGGCGTTGATGGCCCAGCCCTGATTGGCTTCACGGTTGAGGTGAATGGCCAGGTTGGGAATGATCGCGATCGGGGCCTTGAAGTCGATCAGCTGGCTTTCAACCTTGCCGTCGCGGCGGAAGGTGACGCGGCCGGCCAGCGACAGGTCGCGGTCGAACCATGGCGCCAGCAGCGCGCCGCCGTAGACTTCGACGCCGAGCTGCCAGAAGCCCTGGCGCTGCAATTCAGGTTGTGGCTTGACCCGCAGGCACGGGCTGTCGGTGTGGGCGCCGACCAGACGGATGCCGTCGTGCAGCGGCGAATTGCGGCCCATCTTGATCGCGACAATCGAGGAATCGTTACGGGTGACGTAGTAACGACCGTTCGCTTCGGTGTGCCAGGTTTCGCGCTCGTCGAGGCGCACATAACCGGCGGCCTCCAGGCGTTGAACAAGGCTGGCGGTGGCGTGGAACGGGGTAGGGGAGGCCTTGAGGAAGTCGATCAGGCCTTGGTTCAACTCTTCGCGCATAAGAAGCTCCAGACAGCAATGGGCGGGAGTTTAACGCATCGGCCTGATGCTTGGGACATGACATGTGCCGCTCGCGTCAACGAGCGGCTGCCACGCGTTTTTTCAGGTAGTTCATGATCACTTTTTCGTCTTCAGGCTTGTCCGGACGGGGTAGCTGTTTTGGCCAGCGACTCTGTTCCAGAAGCTTTTTCTGACGGCTCTCGTCCCAGCGCAGAATCTCCCGCGAGGCGCATTCCCACCACTCATGACGACAGGCGCTGTAGTACGGGTGATCCGGCGCGGCGCTGCCATACAACAGATCCCGACCCACCTTGCGCATGGCGCCGCTCTGGTTGCGCAGCTTCCACTTGATCTTCAGGCGCTGCCAGGCGGACGGAAAGGGTTTGACCCGGGGCACGTCAGTGCACAGGTCCACCAGTCGCTGGCTGAATTTTTCGCCGTGCTGAGCGAAGAAGAATGCCTGCATCGCATGGAAGAAGCGTTTTTCCGCAAAGTAGTGGTAGACGTGTTTGCGCGCTTCCACCACCGGCCGTTCGCGCATCGCGTAGGACAAGGCGATCTGCTCGATGGTGTGAATCTCGAATCCGTCGGCCGTCCATTCATCGATCAGGCGGATCGATTCCTCGAACAGCGCCGAATCGCGGTCGGTGACACCACACAGGCCGCTGTTGTAGAGCTTGAAACCGTTCTGCGGGCAAACGCCATGGGCTCTGAGGTCGCGAGCGAGCTTCAGGTAATCCGGTCGCTCGAAGACGTCTTTCCAGTCGTATTCGAAGCGATCCATCACTGGCTGATTCGCCTCGATATATTGGAACAGGCTGCTCGGGTGGCTGGTGAACAGGGTGTCGGTGTCGACGAACAGGGTTTTCTCGGCCAGTTGCAGGCCGGCGGCGATCGCGCAGGCCTTGCGCCGATGGTGATAGCCGTTCTGCCCTTGCCAGCGGGTCAGGGTCGCTTCGTCGAGCAGCACGGTGTCGACCGGCCAGCCTTCGTAATCCTGCGGCCGGTCAGTGAGGATTCTGATCGCCGGGCGCTTGCCGTTTTTGGCCTGGGACAGGGCGGTCAGGATGCTGAACTTGGCTTCGCGCCGGTAGACATCCTGATTGCCGTAAATCAGGTAGAGCAGTTGATGACGGGTCTTCTTGACGGGTGTTGCCAGGGAATCAGTACAACTCATCCGGAACAAAATCCTATAAATCGGGCAGCTGTCGGTCCGACAGTGCTTAAAACGGTGCCGGGCATTCGAAACGCAAGCGTTCGCCGGACTGAGGATGGGTGAAGCTGAGCATGCTCGCGTGCAGGCACAGACGCGGCCAGGCGGCCAGGGCTTGTTCGTGGGCGTAAAGGCCATCACCGAGCAACGGATGACCGATGGACAACATGTGCACCCGCAACTGGTGCGAACGGCCGGTGATCGGTGTCAGTTCGACGCGGCACCAGTCGCCGCAGCGTTCCAGCACACGCCAGAAGGTCAGGGCGTGCTTGCCGTGTTCGTGATCGACCACGTGGCGCGGTTTGGTCGGCGGGTCGTAGCGCAACGGCAGATCGATGCTGCCGCTGTCCAGTTCCGGCTGACCCCAGCAGAGCGCAGTGTAGGCTTTCTCTGTTTCACGATCGTGAAACTGGCGCGACAGTTCGCGGTGGGTGTCGGCGTCGCGGGCCAGCAGAATGATCCCCGAGGTTTCCCAGTCCAGGCGATGGACGATGCGTGCTTCCGGGTAGCCGTTTTCCTGCAGACGGGTGATCAGGCAGTCCTTGTTGTCATCGGCCCGGCCGGGGACGGAGAGCAACAGGGTCGGTTTGTTCACCACCAGAACGGCGGCGTCCTGATGAATGATTTGGACGTTGGACAACGGCATTAAAACAGCCTCGTAACAAATGCCAACGGCGGCTCAGGGCCCCTCCGGTGTCGGAAGGGCCCTGAGCCGCCGTCGTTCTTGCCGGATCGACTCAGCGGTCTGGCAGGGTGATGTTGAGTTCCAGAATCGAGCAGCTGCCCTGGCTCTCCAGTGCCACGTGCACGTCGTCGTTGCCGATGTTGACGTACTTGCGGATCACTTCCACCAGTTCCTTCTGCAAGGAGGGCAGGTAGTCCGGGGTGCTGCGCTGGCCGCGTTCATGCGCCACGATGATCTGTAGACGCTCTTTCGCGACCGAGGCGGTACTTGGCTTTTTGTTGGCACGAAAGAAGTCAAAAAGGTTCATTACCTACCTCCAAACAGACGCTCGAAGAATCCCTTCTTCTCGACATTCAGGAACCGGTGTTCTTTTTCCTTGCCCAGCAGGCGATCAACGGTATCGCTGTAGGCCTGGCCGGCGTCGCTTTGATCATCGAGGATCACAGGTACGCCCTGGTTGGAGGCCTTGAGCACGGCCTGGGATTCCGGGATGACGCCCAGCAGGCGTACGGCGAGGATTTCCTTGACGTCTTCGACGCCGAGCATTTCGCCTTTTTCGACGCGCTCCGGGTGGTAGCGGGTGATCAGCAGGTGTTCCTGGATCGGCTCTTCGCCGCGTTCGGCGCGACGGGACTTGCTGGCCAGCAGGCCGAGCATGCGGTCCGAGTCACGTACCGAGGAGACTTCCGGGTTGGTCACGACGATCGCTTCGTCAGCGAAGTACATGGCCAGGTGCGCGCCTTTCTCGATACCCGCCGGGGAGTCGCAGACGACGAAGTCGAATTGTTCCTTGAGCTCCATCAGGACTTTTTCCACGCCTTCGACGGTCAGCGCGTCTTTGTCGCGGGTCTGGCTGGCGGCCAGTACATAGAGGTTTTCCAGGCGCTTGTCTTTGATCAGGGCCTGTTGCAGGTTGGCTTCGCCGTTGACGACGTTGACGAAGTCATACACCACGCGGCGTTCGCAACCCATGATCAGGTCGAGGTTACGCAAGCCCACGTCGAAGTCGACGATCACTGTTTTGTGGCCGCGCAGAGCGAGGCCGGTACCGATAGCGGCGCTGGTGGTGGTCTTACCCACACCACCCTTGCCGGATGTAACCACGAGAATCTTGGCCAAGGTGTTTCACCCCTAAGGAAGAAGGACTGTTCAGCCCCTGAAAAACATCTCTAGAAAACTACTGCAGTCGGACAGCCTTGGCTGGAATTCGGCTTTTGGCCTTTTTCCTACTTCGTTTGAGCCGTTTTCGCTACGTTTTAGAGATGCTTGGAAAATGCGGCAGTATCCGTTAAAGCCGAATGATGTTCAACACGTCGCCCGACAGGCTGACCTGTACGCCCGAACCCCACATCGGATCGCGACGCAGGTCCTCGGAAACCTTGTAATGGCCTGCGATGGAGATCAGTTCAGCGCTCAATTGCTGACAGAAAATCCGCGCCTTGGTGTCGCCCTTGACCCCGGCCAGCGCACGACCGCGCATCGGGCCGTATACATGGATGTTGCCATCGGCGAGAAGTTCCGCCCCCGGGCTGACCGAGGAAACCACCACCAGATCGCCACCTTGCGCATATATCTGTTGGCCACCACGTACTGGCGTGGTGATGACGCGGGTCGGTTTGACGGCCGGCTCCGACGGCTTTTCCGGCTTCTTCGGGGCGACGGGTTCGGCTGCTTCCAGCGGTCGTTCGCGGGCGCCGGACGGCGGCAGCACCGGGATGTCGATGGCGATGGCGGCGGCGATGTCTTCGATGCGGCTGGCGCGGATCGCCAGGGTACGCAGGCCGTGCTGACGGCACACGCGCATCAGGCCCGGCAGGTCGACGGCGCCTTCGCTTGGCGGCAGTTTGTCCAGCGCCAGAACCAGCGGCGCGTTGCTGAAGAAATTCGGTGCCTGGGCGACTTTGGCGGCCAATTGCCGATCGAGGCTGTCCAGGTCGTTGCGGGACAGCTCCAGCACCGTAATGGCGAGCATGCTGCCCTTCAGCTGGAACACGGGATCTTGGTCTTTCGGTTCGGTTTGGCTCATGTCGGCATACAACGGCTTGTCACTAAAAGTGCCGAGACTTATAACGAGAACGCCCGCAGGCCGCAAGCCGGGTCGAACGATGTAGAATGCGCGGCCACTGTATTTACGGAAGCTTTAATGGATCGCCCGCGTTTTCGAAAAGCATTTCTTGCCCCACGCTTCTGGCCGCTCTGGTGCGGCCTCGGGCTGTTGTGGCTGACCGTGCAACTGCCATATCCGGCGTTGCTGGCCATCGGTCGTTTTCTTGGTGCCCTGATGTATCGCTTCGCCGGCGACCGGCGGCGCATCGCCAAGCGCAATCTGGAACTGTGTTTCCCGGAAAAGTCCGCCGCCGAGCGCAAGCGACTGCTCAAGGAAAACTTCGCCTCCACCGGCATCGCCTTCTTTGAAATGGCGATGAGCTGGTGGTGGTCGCGTCAGCGTCTGGCGAAACTGGCCCACGTCGAAGGTCTTGAGCATTTGCAGAAGGCCCAGCGCGAAGGCAAGGGCGTGATTCTGATGGCGGTGCATTTCACCACCCTGGAAATCGGCGCGGCGCTGCTCGGCCAGCAACACACCATCGACGGCATGTACCGCGAACACAAGAACCCGCTGTTCGACTTCGTCCAGCGTCAGGGCCGCGAGCGGCACAATCTTGATTCGCTGGCGGTGGAACGTGACGACGTGCGCGGCATGCTCAAACTGCTGCGCGCGGGTCGGGCGATCTGGTACGCGCCGGATCAGGATTACGGCGCCAAGCAGAGCATCTTCGTGCCGCTGTTCGGCATTCAGGCTGCAACGGTCACCGCCACCAGCAAGTTCGCGCGGTTGGGCAAGGCGCTGGTGGTGCCGTTCACCCAGGAACGTCTGGCCGACGGCAGCGGTTATCGTCTGGTGATTCATCCGCCGCTGGAAGGTTTCCCGGGCGAGACCGAAGAAGAAGATTGCATCCGCATCAATCAGTGGGTCGAAGGCGTGTTGCGTGAGTGCCCCGAGCAATACCTGTGGGCACACCGGCGCTTCAAGAGCCGGCCACCGGGCGAGCCGAAGCTGTACGCCAAACGCGGTTGATTTGACCCATCCCCATAAGCACCACGGAGCGTTGCGATGAGCCCAGCTGAACCGGTCACAGGTTTGATTCTTTCCGGCGGCGGGGCTCGGGCGGCGTATCAGGTGGGGGTGCTGGCGGCGATTGCCGAATTGTTGCCGCTGGGGGCGGACAATCCGTTTCCGGTGATTGTCGGCACGTCGGCCGGGGCGATCAACGCGGTCAGCCTGGCCAGTGGCGCTACGGATTTTCGCGCCGCCATCGAACGCCTGACCCTGTTCTGGCAAGGCTTTCGCAGCCATCGGGTGTTGCGCAGCGACTGGCCGGGAGTGATCCGCCAGGCCAGTCGTTTCGTCAGCCACAGCCTGTTGGGCATGGGCCGGCAACTGCCGGTGGCGCTGCTCGACAGCTCGCCGCTGCGTCATCTTCTCAACGAAAAACTGCACCTGCCCGGCATCGCCGAGTCCATCGCGCGCAAGCAATTGCACGCGGTGGCAGTGACGGCGTTCGGCTACGAGTCCGGGCAAGCCGTGACCTTCTACCAGGGCGGCGGCACCATCGACTCCTGGCTGCGTCATCGGCGCATCGGCGTACCGACGCAGTTGTCGGTGGAGCACTTGCTGGCCAGTTCGGCGATCCCGCTGTTGTTCGCGCCGGTGAAGATCGGCGATGAATATTTCGGTGATGGCGCGGTGCGGCAATCGGCACCGATCAGCCCGGCGCTGCACCTGGGCGCGAGCCGGGTGCTGGTGGTGGGTGTCAGCGGCAACCCGCGCGGTTTCGATCCGGCGCAACCGCTGGAGCGCGCCTATACCGGGCAGCAGCCGACGCTGGCGCAGATCGGCGGGCACATGCTCAACAGCACCTTCATTGATAGCCTGGAAAGCGACATTGAGCTGCTTCAGCGTCTGAACCAGTTCAGCCGTCTGATGCCTGAAGGCACGCCGACCCGCGCTCTGGGTGTGGCGCCGGTGGAAGTGTTGGTGATTTCACCAAGTCAGCCGATCGATGAAATCGCGGCGCGGCATCGTCAGGAATTGCCGGCGGCGTTGCGGCTGTTCTTGCGTGGGCCGGGGGCGACCAAAACGAGCGGGGCAGGGGTGTTGAGTTACTTGCTGTTCGAGGCGGGGTATTGCAGCGAATTGATCGATCTGGGCAGGCGCGATGCCTTGGCCAAGCGCGATGAGCTGTGCCGGTTTCTCGGGATTGGCGAGGCGGTGGCTCCCGCTTGAGATTTGTGGTGCCGCCATTCGCGAGCAAGCCCGCTCCCACACTGGTTTTGTGAACGACACAAAACCAGTGTGGGAGCGGGCTTGCTCGCGAAGGCGTCCTTTCAGACGCCACTGACACCAGGATCAGAAGTGGAACTTCACCAGGAAGCTCGTGGTGCTCTGATCGGTCTTGAAGTACTGGCTGTCCTTGATCCCGTACTTGTCCGACCAGTAGTCGTACTCGACACCCACATACAGCTGCTTCTCGCCAATGCTCAGCGCCTTGCCCAGGTCGTATTTGACCTGTGGGTTGAAGTGCAGATTGGCGTGGTAATCGCCTTTGGAGTTGGAGTCGTTGTCGACCACCCAGTCCATGAAGCCGTCGATCAGGATGTTCGAGTCGCCGACCGGAATCGTGTAGGACCAGACCGGGGTGATCTGCCAGACGTTGTCACCGGCGCGGGAGCCTTCGGTGTGGCGCTGGTAGAAGTTCAGCTGGAAGTAGTCGAAGCCCGGGATCGCCAGGTCAAAGCCTGGACCGATCAGGTACGACTCGGTATCGCCTTCACCGAATTCGTAGGTCATGGCCAGCAGTACGTCGGTGACCGGACCGAAAGCCAGTTTCTGATCGAAGATCTTGCCGAACGACAGACGCGGGCTGATTTCGCCGTAGTAAGTGTTCGAGCCGACACCGCCGTCATCCTTGCCGTTGTAGAAGATCTTGTCGACGAACACGAAGTTGTCGCCGTACTTCCAGGCATCGGCGTGTTCGAAGGTGACGGTCTGCTGAATGCGCGGGTTGACCTGGAAGTCCTTGCCATAGAGGTAGGTCAGGCTGTTGTTCTGCCATTGCAGCAGGCCGTCGGCCATGGCCTGACCCCCTGCCAGCAGCGATCCCGCAAGCATCAGGCTGGTGCACATACGTTTCATTCGGTTGCTCCCAAAGTAGGTGTTCCACGTTTATTTTTTTGAGTCGGCGCTCTGGTGTGGCGCCTTTTTTCGTTGCAGCAAAAAATCATCCATCCGGTCAGCTTTCATGCTGTTAGCAAGAGCTGAGCCAAGGCTTTTCGAAAAGCAAAAAAACGCCCGTCGGCTGCTGAAAAACAGTCGATTGAGCGTGTTTTCGGGATGCCTCGGTACTGACCGAAGCCTGGATAAGTTGGCTTTTCGGTCAGAAATTAAATTCGGGCTTTTTTTTAGACCGAATTCAGGAGGCCGCGGAGAATACTGACTCAACGGCCAGGCCTCAAGTGCCCCGCAACAGAGCACCGACGACAGGTACGGGGCACGGTTGCGGGTCATCTTAGAAGTGCACCTTGACCAGCAGGCTGGCGGTGTTCTGGTTGGTGTCGAAACTGTGGGTGTTTTCGACCCCGTATTTGTTTTTCCAGTAGCTGTATTCGGTGCCGACGTACACCTGCTTTTCACCCCAGCCGAGGGCTTTGCCCAGGTCGTATTTGATCTGCGGGTTGATGTGCAGGTTGGCGTGATAGGTGCCGCGCGAGTTCTGATCGTTGTCGACCACCCAGTCCAGATAGCCGTCGATCAACAGGTCGGAATTGCCCACGGGAATGCTGTAGGACCAGCCGGGAGTGATCTGCCAGACGCCATCGCCGGGGCGCGGGCCTTCGGTCTGGCGGCGGTAGAAGTTCAGGGTGAAATAGTTGAAGCCCGGCACCTTGAGGTCGAAGCCGGGGCCGATCAGGTAGGCCTCGCTGTCGCCTTTGCCGTACTCGTAGGTCATGGCCAGCAGTACGTCCTTGATCGGGCCGAATTCCAGCTTTTTGTCGAAGATCTTGCCGAACGACAGGCGCGGGCTGAATTCGCCATAGAACGCGTGGGGGCCTTTGTTACGGTCTTCCTGGCCGTTGTAGAAGATCTTGTCGACGAACAGGAAGTTGTCGCCGTACTTCCACTTGTCGGCGTGCTCGAACGTCACCGTCTGCTGGATCGACGGGTTGATCGCGAAGTTCTTGCCGTACAGGTAGCTCAGGCTGTTGGTCTGCCATAGCAGTAAATCGCCGGCCATGGCTTGCGAGGCGGCCAGCAGGCCGCCACCCAACAACACGTTGGTTTGAGTCCGGATCATCTGTTGCTCCCTCTTGTTTTTATTGTTTGAGGCAAAGCTGTCGCGAGGGGGCAGGCTTTGGCGAACCCCCTTTTTTACTCTTCGGATCAGTGCGGGTGTGCGTGGCAGTCGTTGATCGCGGCGCGTTCGGCGCCGCCGAGGATGTTGAACAACAGGTTCAGCGTCAGCGCGCTGAGGGTGGCCATGGCAATCCCGCTGTGGGTGATCGGGCTCATCCACAACGGCAGGTGGGCGAAGAATTCCGGACGAACCACTGGGATCAGGCCCATGCCGATGCTCACCGCCACCAGCAATTGGTTGCGACGGTCGCCGATGTCGGCTTCCTGCAGAATCTTGATGCCGGTGGCCGCGACCATGCCGAACATCGCAATCGCCGCACCTCCCAGTACCGCTGGTGGAATCGACGCCACCAGGAACGCGGCTTTGGGCAGCAGGCTCAGGACGATCAGCAGACCGCCGGCGACGATGGTCACCGAGCGGCAGCGCACGCCGGTCATCTGCACCAGGCCGATGTTCTGCGCGAAGGAGGAGTGGGTGAAGGTGTTGAAGAATCCGGCGAAGAACGACGCGCCGGCATCACACAGCAGGCCGCGACGCAGCATGCGCGGGCAGACTTCCTGGCCGGTGATCTTGCCCAGCGCCAGAAACATCCCGGTGGACTCGACGAAGATGATCACCACCACCAGACACATCGACAGGATCGGTGCCAGTTCGAACTTCGGCATGCCGAAATGCAGCGGGGTGACGAACTGAACCCACGGCGCGTTGGCCATGCCGCTCAGGTCGACCATGCCGATGGCGCCGCAGAGCACGTAGCCCAGGCACATGCCGATCAGCACGGAAATATTGACCCAGAAACCGCGCATGAAGCGGTGGATCAACAGAATGGTGGCCAGCACCAGTGCGGCGATGGCCAGGTAAATCGGTGAACCGAATTGAGCGGCGCCAGCGCCGCCACCGGCCCAGTTCACGGCCACGGGGAACAGCGACAAACCGATCGAGGTGATGACCGTGCCGGTCACCAGAGGAGGGAAGAAGCGCACGACCCTGGACATGAACGGCGCGATGAGCATGCCGAAGAACCCGGCGGCGATGGTTGCGCCGAAGATTCCCTGCAGACCGATGCCCGGCATGCCGGCCATGGCGACCATGCTGCCGACGGCGGCGAAACTGGCGCCCATCATCACCGGCATGCGAATGCCCATCGGGCCGATGCCCAAGGACTGCACGATGGTGGCAATGCCGGCGACCAGCAGGTCGGCGTTGATCAGGAAGGCGATTTCTTCACGACTCAGGCCAGCGGCCTGTCCGATGATCAGCGGTACCGCGATGGCGCCGCCGTACATCAGCAGAACATGTTGCAGACCGACCAGGATCAGTTGCAAAAGGGGCAAACGCTGAATGGCGGGTGCGTCGGGGATGCGCGCTTTGGACAGCTCGGACATGCAACACCTCGGATCTTTTTTATTCTTGTGATTGAACAGCTGCCGGGTTGCTCACAGCTGTTTCTTTGCATCAGGTAAACCGCGTTGCGGCTAATCGCTGGCGAGCCAGCTCCCACACAGGCAGTGCAAAGCCCTGTGGGAGCTGGCTTGCCAGCGATGCTTTTACTGCTTAGTTGGTCTGGGCTCCCTGGGCGATCCATGCACCGATCAGATCACGTTCCTGCTGGGTCATCTGCGTGATGTTGCCCAGTGGCATGATCTGCGTGGTGATGGCTTGCGCCTGGATCCGCGCCGCGTTCTGGCGGATCTGCTCGGGGGTGTCGAACATCACACCGGCCGGTGCAGCGCTGAACAGCGGGCTGGTCGGTTTGGCCGAGTGGCAGACCGCGCAGCGTTCCTGGATCACCGTGTGCACCTTGTCGAAACCCGGGCCGGCATTGGACGCCTGCGCCGGAGCGGCAGCAGGAGCGGCAGGGGCTGCCGGTTGTGCCGCTTCAGCCGGTTTCGCGCCACCACCCAGCGCCGTTTCCGGCAGCGGCTGGTACTCGATTTTCGCAGGTGCCTTGGCCACGTCCGGCGCGGTCGTCATCGGCGCCGGGCCGGTGACGTACGCCAGACTGATCATGCCCACCGCTGCCACTGGCAGGGTCCAGGCAAACTTGTGGCTGTCGTGACGGGTGTTGAAGTAGTGACGCACCAACACCGCCAGCACGGCGATCCCGGCCAGGATCAGCCAGTTGTACTGGCTGCCGTAGGTGCTCGGGAAGTGGTTGCTGATCATGATGAACAGCACCGGCAGGGTGAAGTAGTTGTTGTGACGCGAACGCAGCAGGCCTTTGGCCGGCAGGGCCGGATCCGGCGTGCGGTTCTCGGCGATCGCGGCGACCAGGGCGCGCTGGGCCGGCATGATGATGCGGAACACGTTGCCGACCATGATGGTGCCGATGATCGCGCCGACGTGCAGGTAGGCACCGCGACCGCTGAACACCTTGCTGAAGCCATACGCCGCGCCGATGATCAGCACGAACAGGATGAAGCCGAGCAGGGCCGGTTTCTTGCCCAGAGGCGAGTCGCAGAGGAAGTCGTAGATGAACCAGCCGGCGATCAGCGAACCGATGCCGATGGCCACGCCTTCAGGGCCGGTCAGGCCGCTGCCGGGTGCCACGAGGTAGAGCACGGGGTTGGAGTAGAACACCACGCACAGCAGCGCGATCCCCGACATCCAGGTGAAGTAGGCTTCCCATTTGAACCAGTGCAGGTTCTCCGGCATCGACGGAGGGGCCAGTTTGTATTTTTCCAGGTGATAGATACCGCCGCCGTGGATCGCCCACAGATCACCGGCCAGACCGGTTTTCGGGTTGACGCGGTTGAGGTTGTTCTCCAGCCAGACGAAGTAGAACGACGCGCCGATCCAGGCCACGCCAGTGATCATGTGAACCCAGCGCACGCTCAGGTTCAGCCATTCCAACAGATGTGCTTCCACAGTCTTTACCTCTCGCCCGTCACTCTTGTTGTCGAGTGATCGGACCTTCTCTTATTGGTGGGGGGCGAGGATCAAACGCTCATCCTCTTTGAAAAAATGCTCATCGCAGTTGTTGCCTGTGCCACTGCGATCAACCACCAGGAAGTCATCCCGCTTTTCGATCGTCAGCACCGGGTGGTGCCAGACGCCGCGATGGTAATTGATGCCCTGCCTGCCGTTGGTGACGAAGGCGCGGACCAAGCCTGATACAGGTACATCGCCAAGTGGCGCGACCACGATCAGAAAGGGGTTGCCGAGCAGCGGAATGAAAGCCTGGCTGCCCAGCGGATGGCGTTCCAGCATGCTGACGGTCAGCGGCATGTCCTGCGCGTCGGCGCGGAAGATGCTGATGATCGCGTTGTCCTCAGGCGTCGCGGTTTCGACCGTCGCCAGTTTGTGGAAGCGCATGGTCGAACCGTTGTTGATCATGAAGTGATCGCTGCCGTCGGTTTCGATCACGTCACCGAAAGGGGCGAAGGCTTCTTTGGTCAGCGGTTCAATCGTCAGTGTGCGCATGCTGTTCTTCTTTTCGTTGAGTTCTGTGTTGTTGGTTCTGACGCCTTCGCGAGCAAGCCCGCTCCCACATTCGATCGGATTCCCCTGTGGGAGCGGGCTTGCTCGCGAAGGGCGCACCGCTTATTTAGCGACCTTGCCGAGAACGCGCAGGCGGCTCACACCACCATCCGGGAACACGTTCAGACGGATGTGGGTGATCGGGCCCAGTGCCTTGATCTGCTCGACGAAGGTGTGTTCGGCGTGCATTTCCAGCTTCTGGCTTGGCAGCAGTTCACGCCAGAACAGCGACTGGGTTTCGATCTGGCTGTCGGTGCCGCCCTTGACGAACGCGCCCTGGATCGAGCAAGTGTCCGGGTAGTTGCCCTTGAAGTGCAGGGTGTCGACGATGATTTTTTCGATCTCGCCCGGGTGGCCCAGCGCGACGATCACCCAGTCATTGCCTGGCGTGCGACGACGTGCGGTTTCCCAGCCGTCGCCCATGTTGATGCCACGGCCCGGGTTGAGGATGTTGCTCATGCGGCCGAAGTGTTCGTCGGAGCAGGCAAGGGCGCGGCCACCGTTGAGGGCTGCGGCGAGGTCGACTTGCTCGTTGTCGCCAACAGCGGACCAGTCGCGGAACGGAATGCCGTATACGCGCAGACGGGCCACGCCGCCATCCGGGTAGATGTTGAAGCGCAGGTGGCTGAACGCCTTGTCGTTGCTGATTTCGTGGTAGTGGTGGCTGTTGCCTTGCAGTTCGACGGCCGACAGCACTTCAGTCCACTGGGTGTTTTCGTCCGGCTCGCCCGACGCCAGGAAGCACGCTTCCAGCGAGGCCGATGGCGGGAAGTTGCCGGTGAAGAATGAAGTGTCGATGTCCACGCCTTTGATCGAACCCGGTACGCCCAGGCGGATCACCGCGCTGTCGTAGCCTTCGAAGCGCTTGCGGCGGGACTCCCAGCCGTCCATCCACTTGCCGTTGTCATCGAACACGCCCTCCTTCCACACGGCCGGGGTCGGCTGAAACAGACGATTGGCGTCTGCGAACCAGTCATCGGTGACCGAGATGATTTTGGTGCCCAGACGGGCATCGGCCAGGTTGACGAACTTCTCGAAAGGTACGGCGTAAGCTTTCATTCTTCTTGTCTGCCTTTAAATAAGTGGCTGGGGATGCTTGCAAGGCCCTGGGAAACGCAAGCGTTCTAGAGGTTTCTCGGGCCAGGCTTGCTAGAGAGTCAGTAATCGGAACAGGGCGATCTTGTTGATCTCCGCCAGCGCGCATTTGAACTCGGTGTCCACCGGGTTGTGAATGCGCGTTTCGAACGCCGCGAGGATCTGATGCCGGTTGCTGCCTTTTACCGCCATGATGAAGGGAAACTTGAACTTGGCTTTGTAGGCGTCGTTCAGCTCGGTGAAGCGCTGGAACTCTTCGGCCGTGCATTGGTGAATACCGGCGCCAGCCTGTTCATGGGTGCTGGCTTCGGTCAACTCGCCCTGGACGGCAGCTTTGCCGGCCAGGTCCGGGTGAGCGTTGATCAGTGCCAGCTGACTGGCGTGATCGGCGCTCAACAGGATGTCGCTCATGCGCTGGTGCAGGGTTTCGATCTGGTCGATCGACGCATCCTGGCCCAGGTCGAAGGCCTTCTCGGCCACCCATGGCGAATGTTCGTAGATGTCGGCGAAGGCGTTGACGAAGGCGTCGCGGCTCAGAGTCGACGGTTGCAGGGTTTGAAAGGTGCTCATTTGGCAGCCCCTTGGTACGGGTGGGTTTCGTGCCAGTGACGTGCGATGTCGACGCGGCGGCTGAACCACACCTGTTCATGACTTTTAGCGTATTCGATAAAGCGCTTGAGCGAAGCCAGACGCGCCGGACGGCCGATCAGACGGCAGTGCAGACCGATCGACAGCATCTTCGGCGCTTCGGCGCCTTCGGCATAAAGCACGTCGAACGCATCCTTGAGGTATTCGAAGAAATCGTCGCCCTTGTTGAAACCCTGGACCTGGGTGAAGCGCATGTCGTTGGTGTCCAGGGTGTACGGGATCACCAGGTGCGGCTTGCCGGTCGGGTTGTTCGGTTCCCAGTAGGGCAGGTCGTCGTCGTAGGTGTCGCAGTCGTAGAGGAAACCGCCTTCTTCCATCACCAGACGACGAGTGTTGGGGCCGGTGCGACCGGTGTACCAGCCCAGTGGGCGCTCGCCGGTGAGTTCGGTCAGGATGCGGATCGCTTCGAGCATGTGCTCGCGTTCCTGCGCCTCGTCCATGTACTGGTAGTCGATCCAGCGG
Organism: Pseudomonas pharyngis; assembly: GCF_021602345.1. Classification (GTDB taxonomy): domain Bacteria; phylum Pseudomonadota; class Gammaproteobacteria; order Pseudomonadales; family Pseudomonadaceae; genus Aquipseudomonas; species Aquipseudomonas pharyngis. Next base: position 26,509 of record NZ_BQID01000017.1, on the reverse strand, counting down.
TAGCCGTGGCTGCAGATCTCGTGACCGGCCGCGACCATCGCGCGGATCACATCCGGGTGACGCTGGGCGGCCATGGCCACGGCGAAGATGGTCAGCGGAATGTCGAATTCCTTGAACAGTTTCAGGATCCGCCAGACGCCGGCACGGCTGCCATACTCGTAAAGCGATTCCATGCTCATGTTGCGCGCGCCTTGCAGAGGCTGGGCCGCGACCATTTCCGAGAGGAAGGCTTCCGATTCTTTGTCGCCATGCAGGATGTTGCGCTCGCCACCTTCTTCGTAATTGAGTACGAAGGACAGGGCGATCCGGGCATTGCCCGGCCAGTGTGGGTGAGGAGGGTTACTGCCGTAACCGATCAGGTCGCGTGGGTAGTCAGCGCTCACTGCAGTCTTCCTTCTTATTCGTTGACAGATTGTGTGGCGCCTTGAAGATGGGATGGCAGCTGGCGTCACAGCGATGGGCTGATTGTATACAACTTTATTCTCAATTTGTAAGCCTGAATTTTCGCATTTTTCACCGGCCGTCCTCTTTTGCTGATAAAGGCGAGAGCCTGCAAGAAATCTGCCTGATCAGTCAGCTAATGGATCAGAGGTTCAATGAATGCATGGTTCGAGGCCTGAGCAGCGGAAAATCGGCGGAGGCTGGGGGTGGGAGGAAAAATGTCGTTTTTATTGTGTACAATTTTTTTGAAAAGTGTCTTAATCAGTCGCTCGCCGCAGCTTTTCGTGCTCCGAAACGGTGCGGTCTCCTTTTCAACTGACTTCGGGAGGCGCGAGGTCTGACTGCTCCACGCAGGCAGGCGCGCAGAATCAATGGGACGTTTGACAACACACGTTTTGGACGCTGCACACGGTTGCCCGGGCAGCTCGATCAAGGTCGAGCTGTACCGCGTTGAAGGTTCGCACCTGGAATTGGTCGCCAGTGCGCTTACCAACAGCGATGGCCGGGTCGATGCGCCGCTGCTGCAAGGCGATGACTACCGTACCGGTGTCTATCAGGTTCAGTTCCACGCCGGCGATTACTACCGCGCACGTGGCGTCCAGTTGCCGGAGCCGGCATTTCTGGACGTGGTGGTGCTGCGGTTCGGCATCTCTGCCGAACAGGATCACTACCACGTGCCGTTGCTGATCTCGCCTTACAGCTATTCCACCTATCGGGGCAGCTGACCCCCAAGCAGCTGCCCCTGCCGGGAAGCGACTGCGCATATAGCTTCTTTGGTCTTTCGCCCGCTCACACTGCGGGCTTTTTTTTGCGTTTCGAACCACGCCCGGCAGGCAGAGTCACGGCTTCAAAGCCTCGCGTCATTGTCCCTGACGATGAAAACGGTATCCGCGTGGGAGGCGAGTATTTGAGATCCACCCTTGAGCCAGATCAACCGGTTTTGTGCATGTGCCTCTCTGACCACCTGTGCTGCCGGCGGGTCGACCAGATGCTCCAGTCGTGCGTCGAAGTTGTTCGGCTCGAGATTCGTCAGCCGATGAATTTTCCGGCCCCTGACGCGATATAGGCTCAGGCAATACACAAAGTCGTGCATCTTCTGGCGAAGAACCAACGTTGGATATACGGTTGCCCTGCTGGGATCGAAAACTTCGTAGCCATTGTGTCGCAGCACGTACGCCATGAAGCGCTTCAGGTCGACCGCTGACTGCGTCAACATGTAATTTCGCCATTGCGGCCGAAACCTCTCCGGATCGAAGTCCAGTCGTTGCAGGGAGCCGTCCGTATTGGGAGTCGGAAGCTCCAGCGTCAGATCGTTGCTGTGGGCGTTGCTGGACGTATGCAGTATCGGCAGCATCAGCAGTGGATCGGCCAGCTCCGGGCGCAGTGCATCGTTGCCCATGCGCCAGTCATTGAAGGTTTGCCTGAGCCGGGTAAGTCCGCTGCCCGTGGCAATGTCGCCGCCATTGGCGAGGACGAACTGGTGTCTGGCCACGTTGCGGACCGTGGTTTGGGACAGTTGTGGAAACCGATTGGCGACATAGTCCGTCAACGGTTGCTGGAAGGGCGGATTCGGGTCGATTTCCCAGTGAAACGCAGGAGGTACGCGGATCGCGCCACGGGGTTGTTGCATGAAATCTCTTCGCAGAACCCGCTCCAGCAGCGCGAAGTCGTAAATCATGTGCTCCGGGTTCTTGATATATACGATCGGATCTCCGGCATCGGTGCCACGCGGCAGCAATTTGTAATGGATTCCGTCGACGATGATGTCGTCTGGCGATCGGTGATGGAGAGGAGGTTCCCATTGTCGCCACGGGTCAGCCCATTGTCCGGATGTGGCAGCGTCCTGCGGCACTGGCACGCGACTGATGAACAGCGTGGAAGGCGCGTCGTCGGTTTCAGCCCTCGAGCGTACGCGCCATTGAAGTGAGCCTTCTATCTGTTCGAGCCGAGGGCCGGAAGGGTTGATTTCACTCGCAAGCCTGGCCCTGAAACCGTTTTCCGCATCGTTGCCGACCAGCACTGTTCCACCTTCCTGGAGATCGACATAGTGCCTCAGCGCCCCGGCTGATCGAATGCCTGATCGTGGATCGGGATCGGGCAGGCGGGTGAGCAGTCTCGGTGGGAGAAAATACTGGTCGATCGGCATGTGGGGAGCGACAGGGGTGATCAGCGTGTCAGCGGGGAGGTCGACGATCTCAAGGACACTGTGTTCGGGATATGTATGAACAAACTCGCGCGGGGCGATTGTGGGTGTTGCGTCGATACCGTGATGAGGGGCTGTCGGGGGTGGACGTGAAATGATCGGAATCGTTGAATCGCGGATCCCGACGTTCGATTCCTGTGATGAGGTTGCTGGTTTGGGGCGTGTTGGACGTTTGGGGCTCATGGGATAGGTACTCGCAGAGTCGATTCATGTCTCTCCGGACGGGAGAGGCTGGATGTTCAATGAATCGACTCGGCGAAATGCGGTAGATATGTCTACGCACCGAAACAGATGTTTCCAGGTGTCAGCCGGTGTGCCGGGGTCAGTGGCTGCTCAGCAACGATGCCGCCCCTGCGCCACCAAACAATCCGGCGCTGATGCGGTTGAACCAGCTCTGGCCCTTGCCGCTGCGCAGGTAACGCGCCGCGCCGTGGGCGCCGAGGCCGTAGGTCAGCTTGCACAACAGATCAAGCACCGTCCAGGTCGCGATCATCACCAGCAGTTGTTGCAGAAATGGCTGCTCGGCATTAAGGAACTGCGGCAGGAAGGCGGCAAAGAACAGGATGTCTTTTGGATTGCTTGCACCCAGTACAAAGGCTCGACCGAACAGCGCGCGAAAGCGTGGAGCCGGCGCTGCATTCGGGACTTCGGCCCCGACCGATGGCTGACGCGATTGCTGCCAGCTCTGCCAGGCGAGGTAGAACAGGTACAGGGCGCCGACGATCTTCAATGCGCTGAACAGCTTTTCCGATGCCAGCAGCAGGGCACCCAGGCCCAGAGCCGAAGCGCTGAGCAGGCAGATCGATGCACTCACGCCACCCAGAAAGGCCGGGTAGGAACGGCGTAGACCGTAATTCAGACTGTTGCTGATCATCAGCAACGACAGTGGCCCCGGAATCAGGATCACCACCAGCGCAGCGCCGCTGAACAGCAGCCAGGTTTCCAGACTCATCATGTGCTCCTTTTTATCGTTATCGAGAATGTGCAAAAGCCCCACCCGGTGAGGTGAGGCTGTTTTGAAGCATGAACCGCGTAGTGCTTACAGGAAGATGAACTTGGCGATGAAGATCGCGCAGAGCACCCACAGGCTGACGGAGATTTCCTTGTATTTACCGGTGCCGGCCTTCAGCGCGACATAGGTAATGAAGCCCAGCGCGATACCGTCGGCGACCGAGAAGGTCAGCGGCATCATGATCGCGGTGACGATCGCCGGAATGCTGTCGGTCGCTTCGTCCCATTCGATGTGCGCCATGCCGCCCATCATCAGCATCGCTACATAAATCAGCGCGCCAGCGGTGGCATAGGCGGGAATCATGCCGGCCAGCGGTGCAAAGAACATCGCGGCTATAAATAGCACACCCACGGTGACGGCGGTAAGACCAGTCCGACCACCAGCGGCCACACCGGCTGCACTTTCCACGTAGCTGGTGACGGGAGGGACACCAACTACCGCGCCGAATACGCTGGAGGCGGAGTCGGCTTTCATGGCGCGGGACAGGTTTTCGATGCGCCCGTCAGGGTTCACCAGGTTAGCGCGCTGGGCGACGCCCATCAGGGTGCCGGCGGTGTCGAACATGTGCACGAACAGGAAGGCCAGCACCACGCTGATCATGCTGACGTTGAATACGCCGGCGACATTCATGGCCATGAAGGTTGGCGCCAGGCTTGGCGGCGCGGACATGATGCCCTCGTAGTGCACCAGACCAATTCCCCAACCGGCCAGTGTCACGGTGATGATGCTGATGAGGATTGCGCCGAACACTTTGTGATAGCTGAGGATCGCGATCATCAGGAAGCAGATGGCGGCAAGTAGCGGACCGGGTTCACGCAGCGAGCCGAGCTTGATCAGGGTGGCCGGGCTATCGACGACGATGCCGGCGGTTTTCAGGCCGATCAGCCCGAGGAACAGACCCACGCCGGCACCCATCGCATAGCGCAGGCTGACCGGAATGCTGTTGAGCAGCCATTCGCGAATCCGCGAAAAGGTCAGGATCATGAACAGCACGCCCGAGACGAACACCGCACCGAGCGCGGTTTCCCAGTTGTAGCCCATGGTGCCGACCACGGTGTAGGTGAAGAAAGCGTTGAGACCCATGCCCGGCGCCAGGCCCACCGGCCAGTTGGCGTAGAGGCCCATCAGCAGGCAGCCCAGCGCGGCGGCGATACAGGTGGCGACGAAGGCGGCACCGTGATCGATCCCGGCATCGGCCATGATGTTCGGATTGACGAAGATGATGTAGGCCATGGTGATGAAGGTTGTCAGACCGGCAATCAGCTCGGTCTTCACCGTGGTGCCATGCAAGCTGAGTTTGAAGATGCGCTCAAGCAGGCCAGTGCGTAACGGCGGCGAGAGTTCCAGCGTCGATGCTTCGGATTTGCGGCTTTCCACAGCGAGTACTCCTCAAGAGTTTTATTGTTATTTCCAGGACCGGACCCATGAGGGGTGGCAGCGGTCCTTTGAGGCATACGCGAATTTGTTGACCGTGTAGTCAGGAACTCGCACGCTGTGGATTATGCTTTTGTGTACAAATAAAGCAAATATTGTTTTTGGTTTTGTAGACGAAAAGACTGGTGATCGAGCTATATCACTCGGCCGGGCGATTGGTTCCCAGCGCCAGATTCACCGTCAGCCAGCCGTTGACCGCCGTTTCGCCGGCTTCGGCAAAGACGCGCTCGAGCAATTTCACCTGTTCACGACGCAGCGCCTGCTCAAATTTCGCACCTTCGGCGGTCAGCTCCAGCAGGCGTTTACGTTTATCGGTCTCGGACGCGACGCTGTTCACCAGGTGCATTTCCTGCAATTGCCGCAACGGCATGTTCAGCGCCTGCTTGCTGACGCCGAGCAGCGCGAGCAACTCCTTGACGCTCAGGTTCGGATAGCGAGCTATGAAAAACACAATGCGTTGATGCACTCGGGACAGGCCGCGACGCTCGAGCATTTCGTCAGCCTTGGCGGTGAACGCCTGATAACCGAAGAAGAAGGCTTCCATGGCCTGTTGTTGGCTGGCGCAGTTTTTAAGGTCAAGCATGTTGACGTTTCCGGGTGAGGTGTCGTAATTTCAGTCAACAAGTTTGACTCATTTTTCCCATGCCTCGCTAGCGGTGACTTCCATGGCTTTTTCCGAACGTGTCTCGCGCCTTAAAAGTTCTCTGATCCGTGAAATCCTTGCTGCGGCTCAGCGCCCGGAGGTCATGTCATTCGCAGGTGGTTTACCGGCCGAAGCCATGTTGCCGAAGGTCGAGTGGGCTGAGATGCCAGTTTCTCTCGGCCAGTACGGCATGAGTGAAGGTGAGCCGGCACTGCGCGAAGCGCTGGCGGCAGAGGCGAGGGCGTTGGGTTTACCGTGTGAGGCGAGTCAGGTGCTGGTAGTCAGTGGTTCCCAGCAGACTCTGGACCTGGCGGCCAAGCTGTACATCGACAAGGGCACCGAAATCCTGCTCGAAGCACCGACCTATCTGGCGGCCTTGCAGATTTTTCAGCTGTTCGGCGCCGATTGCCTGACCGTGCCGCTGGAGGCTGATGGCCCGAACCTCGCACAGTTGCGCCAGCGTCTGGAGCAGCACCGCCCGGCGTTCATCTATTTGATTCCGACCTTCCAGAACCCATCGGCCGTGCGCTACAGCGAAGCCAAGCGCGAAGCCGTTGCGACATTGCTCGACGAATTCGGCGTGACCCTGATCGAAGACGAGCCTTACCGCGAACTGACCTTCGACGGCGGCAGCGCTCAACCGATTGCCGGGCGCCTCAAGAAATCCAGCTGGATCTACACCGGCACCGTGTCGAAAACCCTGCTGCCAGGCCTGCGCGTCGGCTACCTGATTGCCAGCCCGGACCTGTTCCCGCACCTGCTCAAACTCAAGCAATCGGCGGATCTGCACACCAATCGCATCGGTCAATGGCAGGCGTTGCAGTGGATCGGCAGTGAGCAGTATCAGCAGCACTTGAGTGAATTGCGCAGCTTCTATCGTCAGCGCCGCGACGCCTTTCAAGCGGCGCTGGAAACCCATTTCGCCGATCTGGCGGACTGGAACACGCCGCAGGGCGGGCTGTTTTTCTGGCTGACCCTGAAGCAACCGCTGGACACTCGCACATTGCTGAACACCGCGCTGGCCAATGATGTGGCGTTCATGCCCGGCGAACCGTTCTTCCCCGATCCGGATCGCAACCCCGGGCATCTGCGCCTGAACTTCAGTCACATCGATCCGGCTCGACTGGACGAAGGGCTCAAACGCCTGGCAGCGGTGGTGCGCCAGGCACAGGCCGCACAGGCGGCATAAAAAAACCGGCCATCAGGCCGGTTTTTTTTGATTCAGACTGCGGCGAACCGCTGGTTCAGATACTCGATGATGGTGTTGGACTCATACATCCAGGTGGTCTGGCCGTTCTCTTCGATGCGCAGGCACGGCACTTTGATCTTGCCGCCCTGTTCCAGCAGGGTCTGACGATCCTGCTCGTTGTTTTTCGCATCCTTCAGGGCCACCGGAACGTTCAGGCGACGCAGGCTGCGGCGGGTCTTCACGCAGAACGGGCAGGCGTGGAACTGATACAGGGTCAGGTTCCTGGCGGCGGCATCAACCTGAGCCTGGGCAGCGGCGGGGCGCTGCTTCTTGCCCGGGCGGGTCAGAAAGTCCACGAAAATGATCAGTTGGCCGAGGCCGACACGAAGCGCTTTGACGAACACGTTACAAGCCTCACAGGGAGATTGAAGAAGGCGCGCAGCTTACCCGATTTTTCACGGACGAAAAAAAACCGGCGATCAACGCCGGTTTTTTCTGTCACGCATTACTTGATCAGGCTGAGAAACTCGCTGCGGGTCGCCGCGTTTTCACGGAACTCACCGAGCATCACCGAAGTGATCATCGACGAATTCTGTTTCTCCACACCGCGCATCATCATGCACATGTGCTTGGCCTCGATCACCACGGCCACGCCCAGCGCGCCGGTGACTTGCTGGACCGCATCGGCGATCTGGCGGCTGAGGTTTTCCTGAATCTGCAGGCGGCGGGCGTACATATCGACGATCCGCGCGACCTTCGACAGGCCCAGCACTTTGCCGCTCGGGATGTACGCGACGTGGGCCTTGCCGATGAACGGCAGCAGGTGGTGTTCGCACAACGAGTAGAGCTCGATGTCCTTGACCAGCACCATTTCGCTGTTGTCGGAGCTGAACAGGGCACCGTTGGTGACCTCTTCGAGCGTCTGTTCATAACCGCGGCAGAGGTACTGCATGGCTTTGGCGGCACGCTTTGGCGTGTCGAGCAGGCCCTCGCGGGAGACGTCCTCGCCCAGTTGGCCGAGAATCGCGGTGTAGTTCTGTTCCAGTGTCACAGGGGCTGATTCCATAAGGGTTTCAGAGGGGTACTGTTTCTGTCTGTACCAATTTTGTACCAATCAAGCTGTTTTCGAGCTTACCGAGTTCACCCCAGTCAGTGCTGGAGTTTATCCATCGGGCGTAAGTCGATAGCAACATCTGAACGCTATGACCAAGCTGAGTGGCAATAAACGCAGGGTTCATACCCGCCATGAGGCACATGGTAGCGTATGTGTGTCGGCAGTTGTATTGCCGGCGGGCGCGAATCCCCAATTCGGTAAGTGCAGCCTGGAAGTGTTTGTCGGTCACACTCGATTGTTGAATGAACTCAAAGTTCTTCGTCGGCGGGAACACGTAGGGCGATTCGGCGCGTTTGCGGCGGCTCTGCAAAGCGCGTTGTTGCGCCTCCAGCTCGGCCTCATCGAGGGCGTGCAGCGCGCGGCTATTGAGCATGACCTGGCGCACGTTCCGGGTTTTGGTGCGTTCCTCGATCTTATAGTCCGCGACGATCCGACACACGTTGACGAGTCGCTTTTCCTTATCGACCTCTTCCCAGCGCAGCGCTGCGATCTCGCTGGGGCGCATGCCGGTGTAGAAGGCGAACTCGAAGTACGCCGCGTAGATCCGCATCGAATGGGTCAGCGTCTTGTACAGGTGTTCGATGATCTGGTTGGCCTCACCGACCGTGAAAGGATCGATGGGTTTCTTGGCCTTCACCGGCAGCTCGATGGACTCCACCGGGTTACGGTTTATCAGCCCGTCCTTCACTGCAGTACCAAACACCGTGGTCAGGCGCTGGATCGCCGCGCGCTTTACGCCCGGCGTCGGCCATTCGGTATTGGCTACTACCTTGCGCAGCATCACTGACGTGATGCCGTCGATGGGGAGCATTGCCAGATACGGCATCCAGTACAGATTGAGCGAGCCGAGGTAGTTCTTGCGTGTCCCGGCCACGATCTCCCTGCTGTTGAGCCACTCTTGGGCATACTCCCCGAAACGGGGAGTCGCCGAGTAGTTGGCATAGGTGGAGTTGGGGAACAGTTCGGCGTAGCGCTGATCATCCAATACGCCATGCTTGATCAGGCTGGTTACGTTAGCGCGTAGGTCGGCGGCAGCCTTAATCCCCTTTGGCGTTTGGGGATAGGGGAGGGTTTCGCAACGGCGTTGCCCGTTCCAGGTGAAGCGAATGCGGACGGACTGTCCAGCAAATTCAACTCCGGTGGGCAATCCCATTGGCTTTCTAGCCATGCCTCGTATCTCCTAATGCTGTAGTAAATGCGGCTGTCGATGGTGTTCCAGACACCTTTGGGGATAACGCCTCTGGCGCGTTTACCTTGTAACGCCCGGCGGGTGGTACCAACCAACTCGGCCATCTTGTCTTCTGGAATCTTGTCCAGGTGATAGGTCGGGAGCGATGAGTCTGCATCGTCATCAACGGGCGTATACCCCTCAGCAAGCTGCGCGGGCGGGCGTTGCTGAGCGGTCAGCGTTGCATTGGGTGCCGCTGCCCGGCGCAGCTTTTCTTGGGGGGGAAGTGCCTCGGTAGCGGCTTGAGGAAAAGCACTAATGCCTGCTGCTGCGCAGCAGAGACTTTTTATTTCTTGAGTGTCGACGCGCGTGCTGTCGCAGAGCAACGCGGTCGATAATCGTGCTCGTACACGAGATTGCTCGCCGCCTTGCTCTGAGATCCGGTAATGCGTCGGTCCGAAGTAGGAGAGTGTGCCGTTCATGCGGCTTCTCCCTCATTTGCAACCTGCAGAAGGTCTGCCATGGCCAGTGCTTGGTCGCGCAGGGCTCTGGTCTCGCGTTCGAGTTTTTTGCCGGTGCGGAAGGCGGCGAATGTCTCGGCGGCAATGCGGAGCTTTTCGGCGATGTCGAGCAGCGTCTGGCGTTCGGGTTCGCCGAGTGCCAGCGCTTGCTGAAGGCGTTTGCTGAATTGGGCTAGGTGGGCGTGGTCGGCCCTGATGAAGTCGAGGGATGCCCTTAATTCGCGAATGGTCTTGGCGCTTTCGGCGCGCTGGATGTCGTCGCTTTCTTTCATGCCGGCGACCATGCCGTCGCTGTGGCCCATGAAGTAGCCGGCCCAGACTAATAACCCGGCCAGGGTGATCAGGGCGATGAGTGCGCAGATCGGAATTGCAGTCATGTGGTGTGCTCCTGGTGATGTCATTGGCTGGTGGTGGCAGCCATTCGGTTTTGGTGGTTACTCGTTGCTGTCGTCCTGTTGCCGCTGCATGTCTTCGTCGGCCTTGTAGGCGCGGATGTCGATCAGGGAGGCGACGTGGCGGATGTGGGCGTACTTCGGTGCCTTGCGGCTGGTGTCCAGCGTGGTGATGGGGAGCTGGATGCGGCCGCTGCTGATTTCGGCCGCGAATGATTGCTCGTTGAGGTTGCGAAAGTAGCGTTCGCGAACTCTGTCTAGCGGGATCAGAACGTCGCCGAAGGTGCGAAAGAGCAGCTCGACGGTGGCTGACTCCGGTGCCGGGTGTAGGCGTAGCGGATTTTGGGCTGTGTTACTCATGGCTCTGTTGGGCCTCCTTGCGTTGTTTTCGGGCCGGGTGGTTCCAGGCGTTCAGGCAGTGGGTTCTGGTCAGCTCGCGCAGATGTTCGGGCACTTCGAGGAGCGCGGCGTTGCGCTCCTCTCGTGTCCGCATGGCGATGATCTGGCGGGCGTATTCCCTAGGCCACGTCACGGTTGTCTGCCGGGATGGCAGGCAGGTCGATGCCCAACTGTTCGGCCAGCCAGCGGATGCCGGGTTGTTTCACCCTGGTCGACTGGCTGTACTGCATGCCGAGCTGGTCGTGGTACCACTGGCCGTCCTTGATGCGCAGGTAATCGCGGTCGCGGTTGGGGTAGGCCGGTAGGTTCCTCTCGTTCAGCAGGCCTTTTTCCCGCATGCGAGCGATGAGTTTTGGCCGAGTGAGGCCGAGTTGGGTTGCGGCTTGGGCGAGGGTGCGTTCCATGGCGCCCTCCTCATGCCGCGTGCGCGGCTGGGGTGGCCGCTGCAGCGAGGTGGTTGATGGACTCGGTGACCTTGCCGTAGATCTCGACATCGGTGCCGTAGGCGGTGAAGCAGCGGGTGTGCGGGCTTTTGTTGCCGATGCTCAGGATGGTGGTGACACCTGAGCGCGATTGCGTGCGATGCACCGCGACTTGCAGGGGGTAATCGAAGCCCATATCGAGGCTCAGCACGCCGCCGGTGCGGACCAGCTCGAACACGCGTTGCTTGTCGGAGACTTCGAAGCGGCCATATTCACGGCTGGCATGCGGGCGGTGCACCAGGTCGCTGGTGTTGCTTGCATCGAACGGGCCGTTGGCAATCTCTTCGATAAAGTCGGCCAGCTTGAGGTGCGTTTTTTTGTCGTTCTGCAGGGTCAGCGTGTGGCGTTCGCTGCCCAGCTCGACGACGAAGGTGCTCTCCGTTGTACCGCGTTCGACCTTGAGACGGAACGCCAGGCACTCACGCTTGGGCGCTGTTCGGAGGACGTGGTTGAAGGTCTCGGTCAGGTTGACCTGGGCGTTGAGCAACTGCAGGGTGCGGTTGTCGATTTTGTACTTGATCATGCAGCATGCCCTCCGCCATTCGGATCGAATGGGGTGGGGGCGGGACGTGCGAGCTGTTTCGGTTTGCTGGTGACAAATGAGCAGCCGCTCTCGCGCGCTAAGCGGCGGATTTCGAAGATTCGGAAGGGATCAGCAGCGGCCGGGTGGACGTGCAGGGTTGCTTTGGTGTGCATTGGTTTGTTTCGCTCTGTGGTGGAGAGGAAACAAAAAATTAACCTTTAAGGTTAATTTTTGTCAAGCTTCACTTTATTGAAATGCTTGATAAGCTCTCCCGCACTGGGATTGATGGCAATTGGTCACCAGTAGGGTTTGGTTTCTTTAACTCACTTCTGACTATGGAGCGGTTTGTGAGCGAATATTTTGAGATTGCCTATGCTGCTGCTTCAAAGAGACTGTGTTTTTTTACAGGGACGGGATTCTCAAAATCAGTGACGGGGAACTCTGCTCCAAGTTGGCAAGAGCTCTTAGAGCTTGTATGTAATTCAACAGCTGATCCAGTTTCGTTGAAGCAAGCGCTTTTTCCAGTTTCAGGAACGAATCCTCTAAGTTTAGAGGAAGCAGCTCAGGTTATAGCCTTAGAGTTGGTAAAAGTTGATAAAAGTATTCATTTTGAAATTTCTGAAATAATTAAATCATTGGTGTTGGTGGGTAATAACTCTATAATTAGTAACTTCATGTCTAATAACTATGTAGATGTGGTTACAACTAATTATGATCTTCTTCTTGAGGGGTTGTCTGGGAATGGTTGGCAATCTTTGGCGCCTGGGCTTCCGGTACCTCGCTCTGATGCAAGAGTGCGCATATATCATGTCCATGGTTCTGTAGTTTCACCAGGTAATATGGTTGTGACTTCTGAGGATTATTTTCGCTTTTTAAATAGTGAATCGTATTTCTCAAGAAAACTTAGTACGGTGCTGCACGAGAATACAGTTGTTATTTTGGGCTATTCACTCGGAGATACCAATCTCAAGGCGATAATCAATGAATATAAGGGTTTTTCTAAAGCGCATGTAATTAGCTCTAACATTTTTTTAGTATCAAGGTCTGCTGTAAGTCAATACGTCAAGGATTACTATTATCACTGTTATGGAATCCGAGTCTTGGATTCTTTGCAAGTCCATGATTTTTTCTTCAGGCTCAACCTGTACATGCCTGTCGCGGCACGGTGTACTCAACCCTCATTGGAAAATATTCGGAAAATATTATATGACGGCCAAGAGTACACACCCGCATATCTTCAGGCAGAGAACTCATTTTACGAGATAGTTTCGTCTTTTTCCGCCGTTGGAGTTAGTATTAATACCCCGGCAGTGGTAAATAGTATTGGTAGAATTATTCAAACGAAGCAAGTGTTGAGTTCTGTCAGTGGTGCGTGGGATCAGTACACGCATATGGCAAAGTGGTTGGTTTATTTAGGAGGTATTCTGGAAATAAAGGGCACCTCGATTGAGGGTCTTTATTTGTCGGCAGTCCAGTCTTCTATGGCTAATATGACTAATACATTTCTTTATGGATATTCGTGGGACGCGTTTGCCTGCTGGAATACTGGATGGAATTCCGTCATTGCATCTAATAGGTCAATGATCAAAAGACATATTTTTAACAACCTTATGCTATGGCCTCCGGCGATGGCAGTAGTGAATCAGTGATATTTAACTCGGTGGGAGGCTCTTTGGTTTCATTACAAATCGGAAATCTTCCAGCGCGCACGTCCGCAAATGCTCCAGTCTTCTGTTAGTCGAATTATTCTTTCTGGCCAATCGGGATTAAGAGCATAAAGATAGTGCTCGTTGCCTTCTTTCTTTAATTGCTTAAGCGTGGCTGCTTCGTCGCTAGTTCTTTTTGCTACTACGAAGTGGCCTGGCAGAGCTTCAAGTGAAGGATCGATAACAATTTTATCGCCTTCAAAGAATTTAGGCTCCATGCTTATTCCTTCAACACGTAGTATGAATGCATTGGGGCCTACTGGGCCGGGCGCATCAATCCATTCCTCGGCTTCTATGGGTTCAATCTCTCCATTCATTTCGCACCAAGCGCCAGCCGCGATAGCACCTATTACTGGCAGCTTTCGGCCGGTCATGGTCAATACCGTCGCGTTGTTAAACTCCCCTAGACCAAAGGGCATATCAAGGTAGCCCTGGTGCAAATTCAAGGCTTTTTCAATCTCTCTAGCAATTTGGTCGCCGATGCCCTTGGTCGGATTTTTCCCACCGAAAGCGCTGACTTGAGCCGGCGCCTTCCCTAGCAAATCTGCGATGTCGGTCAGTCTTAGCTTTTTGTCTGCTAGGACGCGTCGGAAATTTTTTAGGCGGGTATCGGAAATTTTCATGACTGGATTCTGAGCAGATTAACCTATAAGGTGAATGTCCTTATAGGTATTGATAAAAATAACCCGCAGGGTTAATATTGAGGCTAGGGAGGTACATATGAGGCTTCGCGAATACATTCACAACCTGGACCTTAGCGGCCAAAAGGCATACGCAATGCGATGCGGCATTGCCGTGAGCTATCTGCGTCTTCACATTAAATATGCAAGCAAAGACCCCAGCATTTCATTAATCAAATCACTGGCTCGCGAGAGTGAGGGACGCGTTTCTCTTGGTGAAGTGTTGGAACATTTCGGAGTTACTGAAGCTCCGCCACTTAGCAATGCGGCGTAGATAGAAAAAAGGCGACCCAAAGGCCGCCCAGTTCCTCCCGACACGCACCACCACAGCGCTGTCGGGTCGCGATAAAGGTAGGCGGGCACACCACATGCAACCACCTCTCTTTATCGCGCTTTTCCAAGGCTCGGAAGCCTTGGTGTTGCTGCCTTTTCCACCACAGATTGGGCAGCTGTTGCGCCAGGGGGGAACAACGGATTGTTCGCCCCGGCACGGTGCCGGTATCGATCCCGAAGATCTAGCCGGCGTTTGGGCCCTTTCAAGCCACGCGGCAAATGTATCACCACTGCATGCCGCGCGGCACTGGCAACTTACAAGGATTAATGCCATGAGCCGTATCATTCTGAGCTCTCGAGACCGGGCGCAGCGGGAAGTTTTGCCGCTCGATCTTGCGCTTTACCATGCTGCCCGGGACTACCCCGGCGGCGCCGCTGCTATCGCCGCCACCACCGGCCGAAATGCGACCACGCTGCAGCACAAGCTTTCCCCGACCCATCCCAGCCACACGGTGAACATCCAAGAGTTCGGTGAGATTCTGGAGTTGACCAAGGATCGCCGCATTCTGGATGCGGTGCATGCGCTGGTCGGTGACACGACCTGGCAGGAGCTGGCCGAGGCGTACACCAATGACATGCCCGAGACGTTGACCACCGGTATCGCGAAATACTTTCGCGAGGTGGCGGATCTGGCGGACACCTGGGCCAAGAGCATTGGTGACGGTGTCGTCACTGATGAGGAACTGGCCGCGATTCGCCTGCAGGTGTTTCGTGGGATTCAGGGCTTGCTGGGGATGTTCAACCGCGCCACGTATGTCAACCAGACGACGCGGGGTGTTGATCGTGGCTGATATCGCTGACTTCGCTAATGACCTGGTGCAAGAGCGTATCGATCAAGCGCTCGCTGCACGCAACGCCGCCAAGCCCGCTTTGGCGGCGCATTCGTTTCTGTACTGTGAAACGTGTGATGACCCGATCTCGGAGGCTCGTCGTTTAGCGTCGCCCGGCTGCACACAATGCGTGGGATGCCTCTCAGTCGAGGAACTGAAGGGGGCTCGCCATGCTGGATGAGGTACTAGGGCAATTCGCCGACTATGGGCTTGAGCCTGCGCAGCCATTGGTGTTCGGTAAGCTCACCCGGTGCAAGACGGCGCAGGACAAGGGCAAGGAGAAGAACGGCTGGTACATCGCCCATGAGCATCGCACAGAGAAGGGCGAGACGCTGATTTTCGGCGCGTTCGGTGACTGGCGTTCAGGTGAGTCGCAGAAGATCAAGGTCAAGGCCGGGCGGATGTCGCCGGAAGAGCGTGAGGTCATGCGCGCTCGGCAGGAGGAGGCCAAGCGCCGCGCTGCAGAGATTGCGGCCAGTGCGGCACGTCGTGCAGCCAAGCGAGCGGCGGGCATGTTCAAGCGCATGCCGGAGAAGGGCCGTAGCGATTATCTGGATCGTAAGCAGATCGTCGGTATCGGTGTTCGGTATGCCCCGCGAACTGGTGCATTCCTGGTGCCGATGTGCAACGTGCGCGACGAGATCGTCGGCCTGCAGGTGGTGTACCCAACCAAACAAGAAGACACCGGTCGCGACAAGACGTATTGGCCCTATGGGATGTCGAAGGAGGGCGCTTTTCACCTGATCGGTCCGCATCCGGATCCGGGTGAGCCGGTGTTGGTGTGTGAGGGCTACGCCACGGGCGCAAGCCTGCATATGGCGACGTCGCTGACCGTGGCCATCGCGTTTGACGCCGGCAACTTGCTGGTGGTGTGCAAGGCGATGCGTGAGCGCTTCGCCGGCTGCCCGCTGATCATCTGCCGGGACGATGACTGGAAGACTACGAAACCGAACGGCGATGCCTGGAACCCTGGTGAAGAGAAGGCCAACAACGCGGCGCTGATCGTCGGTGGCCAGGTGGTTGCGCCGATCTTTTCCGGTGAACGGGAGATCAAGTGGACCGACTTCAATGACCTGCATGTTGCCGAAGGTTTGGAAGCGGTGCGTCGTCAGGTACTGGCGGTGGTCAAGCCGCCGGCCGCTGGTGGCTGGAAAGACATGCTGGCTCGAAGCGAGAGCGGGGCGTTGATCGCGCACATGCAGAATGTCGAGTTGATCCTGGCCAACGATGAACGTTGGGCCGGGGTGATCAGTTACAGCGCGTTCAGTTCGAAGATCGTGAAGCTGCGTGCGGCGCCGTACGGCGGCGGCACGGGCGATTGGGCGGACATCGATGATGTGCGGGTGATGAAGTGGCTCGCGCAGCAGTACAACTTGCGGGTCAAGGCGTCGCATGTGATCGAGGCGGTGAGTGTGGTTGCGCATGACCATGCGTTTCATCCGGTGCGGCAGTATCTGCGCAAGCTTGAGTGGGATCGCGTGCCGCGCCTGGAAAGCTGGCTCACGGATGTCATGGGCGTGAAGGCCACCGATTACTCGAGCAAGGTCGGCAAGCGCTGGATGTTGTCGGCCGTGGCGCGGGTGATGAAGCCGGGCTGCAAGGCTGACTCGGTGATGATTCTTGAGGGTGCGCAGGGCGCCGGTAAGTCGACGGCGATGAGCATTCTCGGCGGCGAGTGGTTCATGGATACGCCGTTCGCCCTGGGCGACAAGGACGGCTTTCAGGCGATACGGGGTAAGTGGATCGTCGAGCTGGGCGAGTTGGACAGCTTCAACAAGGCCGAGAGTACCAAGGCCAAGCAGTTTTTCTCGGCGTCCACCGATACCTACCGTGAGAGTTACGGCCGTCGCACGATGGACGTGCCGCGTCAGTGTGTGTTTGTGGGTACGACGAACCAGGACGAGTACCTGAAGGACGCGACCGGTAACCGCCGTTATTGGCCGGTGGCGTGTACCAAGGTGGATCTGGAGCTGTTGCGTTCGATCCGCGATCAGCTGTGGGCTGAGGCAGTGTTCTGTTACGACGCGGGCGACCTTTGGTGGGTGACGCTGGATGAGGCGGCGATGTTCGGCGAGGAGCAGGACGAGCGCTTTGTGGTGGACGAGTGGGAAGGGCCAATTCTGACCTGGCTGGAAGAGTCGCAGATCGGCGAGACCACCACCGGTAGCGAAGTGCTGAGCAGTGCGTTGAAGTTGGACTTTGGGCATTGGGGCAAGCCTGAGCAGATGCGCGTCGGGGCGATCATGCATCGGTTGGGATGGCGCCGTGTTCGGATGCCTCCGTTGGTGAAGAGTGGCCAGCGGCCGTGGGCTTACAAGAAACCGGCAGGTTGGGGCGGTGCTTCGGCGTTGAAGCGGGAACCGATTGAGGAGCCTTGCTTTGATTAAGGAGATCGATTCGCTGCTTCGGTTGTGGGCGCAGGAGCTGCATTCCGAACATTCGAAAGGGGGGCTTGCTGGGGGGAACATGGTTGCCATGATGATGGAGAGCAATGGGCAACTTATCCGTGGACGGCGGGCCTTTCGTGCGCCGCTGGAGAGTTCTCTCGACATCGAGCTGATCGTGACCAAGCATCTGGCGCCCGAGCTGGTGACGGTTGTGCGGGAGCATTACTGCATGCTCGATGTTGATATGCGCTCGCGTTACGCACACTGCGGTTGCGGCCGCGATACGTACTACCAGCGTCTGCATGACGCACACCTGCAGATCTTCGGGGTGATGATGGGGATTGCTGCGTGACCCCAGGCATTCGTCCGGCTGTTGCTGTCCCACTGGCCCGTCTTGTCCCGCTGCGTTTCGATGCAGTGGGACAGGTGCGGGCCTTGTCGTTGTTGGGTTGTCCCACCGTCCCGCTACAAAGTGCCTCCCGCCCGTGTAAGCGTAGCGGGCAGCAATACGCGCGTTTCGCGCGCACGCGTGTTCTTTAAGATTCTTCCTTACACGAGAAAGGAGAAATCAAAGTAGGACAGTGGGGCGAAGCCCCGAATTTAGGCGCTTTCAGGCGTCCCACTTCGATTCTGAAAAGTGGGACAGATGGGACGCCGCCGAAACAGCAGCATGCCGGGGTGGGATATTCGCCGACATTCGCTAGGCGTTCACCCGGTGTTACCCACTTATTCGCCGGGTGGCATTAAACCGGGGTTGCTGCCACCGGAATCGACCTGTAAAAAGTAGTCATCTTCGATAGGTGCGACCGCAGAGAGCGGCAGGCACCACACCACCAAACCCGGCCATTGCGCCGGGTTTTTGCGTTTAGGGGTTGGCGATGACAAACGAGCAACAAGCGCTGGCAGAGATGCCGATCTGGTTAGTGATCGTCCTGGCCCTGGTCGGCGGCGTATCGGGGGAGATGTGGCGGGCCGACAAGGATGGGGCGCGGGGCTGGGCATTGTTGCGCCGCCTCGCGCTTCGGTCCGGGGCCTGCATTGTCTGCGGGGTGTCGGCGATGATGCTGATGATCGCAGCCGGCATGACGCTCTGGACGGCGGGCGCCTTGGGTTGCCTGACGGCAATGGCCGGTGCCGATGTGGCCATCGGGTTGTACGAACGCTGGGCTGCCAAGCGGCTGGGCGTCTGCGAAGTCCCGCCAGCCGGGGGCGAGCAGGGGTGATGCACCGATCTGGGACGCCGAAAACCGCCGGGGACCCTGGCGAATTTCGGGGGGTACGGGGTCGGAAACCCGCGGGAAAGTGTTAGCGGGAGCGCCCCCAGCTTACTGAAATTCAATCCATTGAAATTGAAAGGTCTGCATTGAAAAGCCGTTGAAAGGAGGGCTTATGACAGAACCAACCTACCTGTCGAAAAGCGCCTTCGCG
This sequence comes from Pseudomonas pharyngis, assembly GCF_021602345.1. Taxonomy (GTDB): domain Bacteria; phylum Pseudomonadota; class Gammaproteobacteria; order Pseudomonadales; family Pseudomonadaceae; genus Aquipseudomonas; species Aquipseudomonas pharyngis. Next base: position 7,624 of record NZ_BQID01000017.1, on the reverse strand, counting down.
GCGCGGATCGGCAGGGCACCGAGTTACATCACCTGGTTGAAAAACAACAACCGACTGGTGCTGTCGCCAAACGGAAAACTAGTGGACGTGCAGGCCAGCGAAGCGTTGATTCGCGACACCGCTGACCCAAGTAAAACCGCCGTCGTTGACCGGCACCAACAAGACCGGATTCAGCGCGACGTTTACAGCCAACTTTCCCCCACGACCGAGCCGACTTCCACGGCTGCGCCGCCGCAGGTGCTTACCGGCGAAGGCAAGCTTCCCGACTTCCAGAAAGCCCGCGCCCTGCGCGAACACAACATGGCCAAGCTGGCCGAGATCGAGTTGGGCAAAGCACAAGGCTCACTGGTCTCCAAAGAGGCAGTCGAGACAGGTGCCTACAACGCCGGCCGCTTGCTGCGCGACCAACTGTTCGGCCCGCTGCCGCAACTGTCCCACGATCTCGCGGCCATGACCGATCCCTGGCTGATCGAAAAACACCTGACGGCCACCTTCCGTCGAACGCTGGAAGAGGCCGAGCGCCTCTCATCAGCCGACCTTGAACACGCCATGACAACGGACTGAACCCATGCACACGGAATTTCCTGACGGTGCAGAGGTGTACCGTGAGGCTTATTTCCGTGGACTGCGCCCCGATCCTGATCTCTGGATCGATCAATGGGCCGACGAGTACATGCGGATCCCGCGAGACACCGGCGCCCCAGAGCCCGGCCAGTACCGCACCTCACGGACGCCTTATGCCCGCGAGCCCATGCGTTGCCTGTCGCCGGCTCACCCCTGCAGACGCGTGGTCACCATGGTGGCCTCGCAGTTGATGAAAACCCAGATCGCCCTGAACTGGATGGGCGGCCTGATCCACATGGCGCCCTCCAACATCCTGGCGCTGCTGCCCAGCCTCGGCCTGTCCAAGCGCGTGTCGGGGCGGATCAGCAAGACCATCAAGGCCACCCCCGTTCTGCGCGAGCGGGTTGCGGCCACCCGCTCACGGGATGCCCGCAACACGATGGATACCAAGGAATTCGAGGGCGGCTCGCTGTACGTCACAACCGCCGGTTCTGCGGCCAACCTGTCGGAGCTGTCGGCACGCTACATCTACGGCGACGAGGTCGACCGTTGGGAGAACGATGTCGGCCAGGAGGGCGATCCCATCAAGCTGGCAGAGACGCGGGCGACCAACTTCGGTCGCAACGCCAAGATCTACTTCTCCAGCTCGCCGACGATCAAGGGCGCCTCGCGGATTGCCGACCTGTTCGAGTCCAGCGACCAGCGTTACTACTACGTGCCGTGTCCCACCTGCGGCCATATGCAAGTGCTGGAATGGGAACGCCTGCTCTACAGCAAGGACTACAGCACCGTCCATTACCAATGCGCAGCCCCTGAGTGCGACGTGCTGATCGAGGAGCACCATAAGAGCGACATGCTCGCCCGAGGCGAGTGGCGCGCACATGGTAGCGGCGACGGCAAGACCGTCGGCTTCCATCTCAACTCACTCTACTCGCCCACCGGCTGGATGGACTGGGCCTCGCTCGCCGAAGAATTCGAGGACGCAAAAAAGGCTCAGGCTCAAGGCGATACAAGCCTGATGCAGGTGTTCTACAACACCCGTCTGGCCAAGGTTTGGGACAGCGCACTTGAACAGACCAAGGCGGAAGTGCTGATCGCCCGGGCGCGGCAGGAGACCTACACCCTCGGCGCGATGCCGGCCGGTGTGCTGATGCTGACCGGTTCCGTCGACGTTCAGGCCAACCGCCTGGAAATGATGGTGATGGGTTTCGGCGTCGGCATGGAGCGCTGGGTGGTCGATCACCAGGTCATCTGGGGCGATCCAGCCGACGAGCGCACCTGGTCCGTACTGGACGAAAAGCTCAAGGCTCGCTACCGGCATCCTTGCGGCGTCGGCTTGGGCATCCTTGCCGTTGGCGTCGACTCCGGCGGTCACCACACCGACGAGGTCTATCAGTTCTGCCGTGTGCGTCGTTGGCGCAACGTGTTTGCCATCAAAGGCGCGAGCAAGCCGGGTAGGCCGGTCATTGCACAGCGCCCGTCCCTGGTCGACGTGACCTGGAAAGGCCAGACCGAACGCAACGGCGCCGAGCTCTGGTTCGTCGGCACCGACACGGCAAAGGATTGGATCTACAACCGCTATCCGTTCCCGGACGGCCCGGGCTCGCTGCACTTTGCCAATGACCTGCCGGACGAGTTCTTCGTCCAGTGTGTCGCCGAGCGCAAGGTCGTGCGCTACGTGCGCGGCCACAAACGCATCGAATGGGTCAAGGGCAAGGCCGAGCGCAACGAAGCGCTCGACCTGATGGTGTACTGCCTGGCCATGGCCCATTACCTCGGCATCAATCGCTACCAGGAACACGACTGGGATCGGGTGCGTCAGGCACTGGCCCAGTCTGGTCTGTTCGACGACGCGCTTGGCGTCAAACCGGTTCAGGGTGAGCGCGTTGATGGAGGCCAAACACCTGAACCTGCTGCTGTGCGACAGGCTCAAGTCGCGGCACCACCACCTGCTGCGCCGGTCGTGCAGGCACGCCCAGCCGCACCCCCTCAACGCCGCAGTTCCACCAGCGGTTATCTGAAGAGACGCTGATATGTCCTTTACCCAGAAACACCTCGAAGCTATCGAGCGCGCCATCGCACGCGGTGAAAAGACCGTGCGCTACAGCGACCGAACGGTGGAATACCGCGACGTCGACGAACTGCTCCGCGCTCGTGAAGAAATCCGCAGTTCGCTAATCAGCGCTGCCGCTCCGCGCTCGCGGGTCGTGCGGCTCAGTCACGGAGGCAAGGGAATCTGATGTCTCGACAATTTCCGGCTCTGACCCGTAGCGGATTTTTGCTGCCATCGAACATCAAGGCCAGCTACGAAGGCGCCGGAGAGGGCCGTCGTTCGGCCAGTTGGGATGCTTCCGATAACGGCATCAACAGCATCAACACCCCGGCGCTACGCAACCTGCGAGCCCGGTCGCGGGCAGCGGTACGCAATGACCCGTATGCGGCCAACGCGATCAACAAGCGTGTCAGCAACCTAATCGGCACCGGTATCACGCCTCGCCCGAAGGTCAAGGACGAAGCACTGCGAACGCTGCTGCAGGAACTTTGGGACGACTGGGCCGACGAGTCGGATGCAGACGGCCTCTGCGACTTCTACGGGCAGCAGGCACTGGTGGCTCGCACCGTCGAAACGGCGGGCGAGTGCTTTGTCCGATTGCGTCCGCGTAGTCTCGACGATGGACTGGTCGTGCCGCTGCAGCTGCAGACCCTGGCGCCGGAGTTTGTGCCGCACGACAAATTCGAAACCACTCGCGATGGCAACATCATTCGCGCCGGGATCGAGTTCAACCCGGCCGGCAAGCGCGTGGCCTATTGGATGTACCGCTCGCACCCGCGTGACGCGTCGTCGCTCAACAGTGGCTACAACCAGCTGGTGCGTGTACCGGCCAGCCAGGTGCTGCACATCTTCGAACCGCTGGAACCGGGTCAACTACGCGGCGTGCCTCGCATGTCACCAGTCCTCAAGCGACTGCGTAGCCTGGACAACTACGACGACGCGGTACTGTTCCGGCAAGAGGTGTCCAACCTGTTCGCTGGTTTCATCAAACGTCCGTCGCCGGACATGGGCCAGGTTCCTCGCGACCCGGTCACCGGCCAGTTGATCACCGCCGACCGCGACGGCTTCACGCCGATGGTCGCGCTGGAGCCCGGCACCATGCAGGAGCTGGGCGCCGGTGAGGAGGTCGAGTTCTCCAAACCACCGGATGCCGGCAACAACTACCCGGACTTCATGCGTCAGCAACTGATGGCCGCAGCAGCCGGCACCGACACGCCTTACGAGATCCTCACCGGTGACATGAAAGGCATCAACGACCGGGCGCTACGAGTGGTGCTGAACGAGTTCCGGCGCCGCCTTGAACAGCTGCAATTCAACGTCTACATCCACCAACTCTGTCGACCGGTACGCGCCGCGTGGCTGGACATGGCCGTGCTGGCTGGAGTGATTGACCTACCGGACTACGCCAGTCGCCGCCGCGAATTTCTGCGCACTCGCTGGGTGCCGCAAGGCTGGGCCTACATCCAACCAGTACAGGACGTGCAAGCGCGAATGCTGGAGGTCAACGCCGGATTCGCCTCGCGCAGTGAGATGTGCCTGCGCACAGGCTACGACGCCGAAGCCGTCGACGCGGAGAACGCGGCTGACGCCCAACGTGCCCGCGACCTGGGCCTCAATTACCGAACGCTCGTCGAGGTCGATACCCACCCTGACGACCAGGAGAAACCATGAAACCGCCGTTTCCTCTACGGATCTTCAACAAACTGGACGGGCAGCTGCCCGTGAAAGACAAACACTGGTACAGCCTCCGGGCCAGCGGTGAAGCCGAACAACGCACAATCGAGGTGTACGTCTACGGCGAGATCGGTGCCTGGGGCATCACCGCCAATCAGTTTGTGCGTGATTTGGCGGCGCTTGATGACGGCGTGTCGCCCGTCGTTGCAGCCTTCAACAGCATCGGGGGCGACCTGTTTGATGGTCTGGCTATTCACAACGCCTTGTCGCGATTGGGCGAACGCTGCACTGGCCGGGTTGATGCCCTAGCTGCCAGTGCCGCGAGCGTTGCAGTCTGCGGCGCTCATCGCGTGGTCATCGCGGAAAACGCCGCGCTGATGATCCACAACCCGTGGACGTATGCCTCGGGTGATGCCGAGGACATGCGCAAGGTGGCGAACGCGCTGGATCAAGCGCTGGAGCTCATCATCACGGCCTACAAGGCCAAGGCGCCGAACATCGACGAAGTCGAGCTGCGGCGTCTGGTCAATGCCGAGACCTGGCTGACGGCCCGCGAAGCGGTGGCCCTCGGGTTGGCCGATGAGGTGGGCGACGGCGTACAGATCAAAGCATGCCTGGGACAGGGCACGGTGATGCAGAAATACCAGCACACGCCCCAGGCGCTGCTGGATCTGCTCAACGAGCCCGCGAAACCGACCGAGCCGGTGATCGACGATCCTCAACCCCCGGAGCCTGGTGCGGATGCGGCGGCGCTGGCTCTGCTGATCAGCAAGTCCTGTAACCAAGGCGGAATGAGCAACCTCATCGAGCCACTGCTGGCCACCACCAAGTTGGTCGATGAGGCGACCGTGAAGGCAGCGATCACCCAGGCCAAGTCGATCCGCGATCTGTGTGTTGCCGCCCGGCTGCCAGAGTTTGCGGTGGAGTTTGTGCAGGCCGGACTGGATACCAGCGCCGTGCGTGCGCGGCTCTTCGACAAAGTCGTGGGGAAGGGCGGAGGCTTCGAGATCGACAACAGCCTGCCACAGAACGAAGACCCGGCTCCCAAAATTCAAGCCAAACAACCCGATCCGCCGTCGATCTGGGCGGCACGTCAGGCCGCTCAATCTCAAGCCTCTAAAGGAGCAAGACCATGACCATCAAACGCGAACCGATGCATGCAGGTGAGTTCCTGCTGTCCGAGGGCGCCGGGACCATCTCGCGAGAAGCAATCAATGTTGCGGCTGGTCCGGCGCTGGAGCCGGGTCAAATCCTCGGCCTGGTGGCTACGACCAGTGAATTCGCCCCGTACAACCCGACCGCCGAAGACGGCACGGAAAACGCCGTCGCCATTCTCTACGGCCCACTCGGCGAATCGGACGTCGTTCGTCGCGGTCGCGCCGTGGTGCGGTTGGCCGAGGTCAGCGAAGCACACCTGACCGGCCTGGATCTGGCCGCCGAGAAAGCCCTCGCCACTCACTTCGTGATCGTCCGCTAAGTCGATCCTTCTTTTGTAAGCATCCCGCCGTGTGCGGGATTTTTCGTTTCTGGAGACTACCCATGGCCGATATCGCCATTTTTGACGACGAAGCATTCAGCGTCGATTCGCTGACCGCTGCACTCAACGATCAGCCTTACTTGCCGGGGCGCATCAGCGCGCTGGGTCTGTTCCGCGAGGAAGGCATCACCACTCTGACCGTGCAGATTGAAAAGGACGGCGACACTCTGGCCCTGGTGCCGGCGGGTGAGCGTGGCACGTCCGGCTTGGTGGTCGCAGGCAGCAAGCGCAACCTGATCCCGTTCAACACCGTGCACCTGCCGGAGCGCTTCACCATCAAGGCCGACGAGATTCAAGGCATCCGCGCCTTCGGTACCCGCACTGAACTGCAGGCGGTGCAGGACGTAGTCAATGCACGGTTGGCCAAGGCGCGGCGCCAGTTGGACGCCACGCACGAGTTTCAGCGCATGGGCGCATTGAATGGTCAGATCCTCGACGCCGATGGCTCGACGGTCCTGCTGGACCTCTATGACCGCTTCGGTGTGCAGCGTCAGAAGCTACCGATGGGGTTGGCAGACCCGAGCACTGAGCTGCGGGTTAAATGCGGTGAAGCCCTGGACATGCAGGAAGATGCACTCGGTAGCGTGACAAGCACCGGAGCTCGCGCCTTCTGCGGCAAGAACTTTTGGAACAAGCTGATCATTCACAAGTCCGTCAAGGAGACCTACCTCAACAGCCAGCAGGCAGCCGCCCTGCGCGGTGATGCTCGTGAAAGCTTTGAGTTCGGCGGCATCATCTGGGAACGCTACCGTGGCAAGGTGGCCGGTGTGTCGTTCGTGCATGACGACAAGGCGCTGCTGATCCCTGAAGGCGTGCCGGATCTGTACATCTCGGTGTTTGCGCCGGCTGACTACATGGAAACGGTCAACACCCAAGGCATTCCGTACTACAGCATGATCGAACCGTTGCCGTTCAAGAAAGGCATGGCCGGTGAAGCCCAGTCCAATCCGCTGCACCTGTGCACACGACCACGGGCGCAGATTCTCCTGGAGCTGTAACCATGGCCTTCCGGGAGCTGCTGGAAGACCTCGACGACACGGTGTTCGAAACCCTCGGCGACACGGCCCGGATCGAGGGCTACGACGAACCGGTGCTCGGCATGTTCGCGGCACCGTGGATGCAACCCAAGATGGGCAGCGTCAAAACGGCGTTGCGCGAGCCGAAGTTCGAAATCCGCGTCCGTGATTCGCACGGCCTGAAAAAAGGGCTGCTGGTGAGCGTAGATCTGCCGGAGCTGGACGGCGGCGGCGACTACGACCTGCTGCAGCTGGAGCCGGGCGGTGACGGACTTGTCGCCTTGATCCTGAGGAAACGACCATGAGTGTCGGCAGATACTTCAAGCCCTCGGCCGGCGGCGGGATGATCTCCCTGCAGACCTCGGCGGCAGACCTGAAAGCCTTTCAGGATTTCGCCGCCCTGGTGCCCAAGGCTGCCGCCGCTGCTCAGCGCCGAGCCATCAACAAAACCCTGCGTTGGCTCGCCACACACATCGCCCGCGCTGTCGGCCGTCAGGAACGTATCGCCGTGGCAGCAGTGCGGCAGCGCCTGCGGGCCTACCCGGTCAGCGGGGGAGCCAACAGCGGCAAACTCTGGTTTGGCCTCAACGCCATGGAAGCCAGTCGCATCGGTCGTCCTCGGCAGAGTCGGTCCGGTGTATCGGTGGCCGGTCGACGCTTTCAGGGCGCGTTCTTCAAGAAGGTCTACGGCAACAGCGCGGACGTCTGGATCCGCACAGCCAGCAAGCATTTCGACGCCCGTGACTACCCCGACAGCGATGTCAGCGGGGCGGGCGGGGC
>NZ_BQID01000016.1 GCF_021602345.1 Pseudomonas pharyngis | reverse complement strand
CAGTGCAGCGGCACCTGTTGGATGAATTCAATCGCCTTTAGGGGGTAAACATGGCAATCGATATCGGTATCAGTGAAGAAGACCGCAAATCCATCGTCGAAGGGCTCTCGCGCCTTCTGTCGGACACCTACGTGCTGTATCTGAAGACCCACAACTTCCACTGGAACGTCACCGGGCCGATGTTCCGGACCCTGCATCTGATGTTCGAGGAGCAATACAACGAACTGGCCCTGGCGGTGGATTCGATTGCCGAACGTATCAGGGCCCTGGGTTTTCCCGCCCCGGGCGCGTACGCGACCTATGCGCGGCTGTCTTCCATTAAAGAGGAAGAGGGGGTGCCGAGTGCCGAGGACATGATCAAACAATTGGTCGAGGGTCAGGAGGCAGTCACTCGCACGGCGCGGGGGATATTCCCCCTGCTGGATAAAGTCAGCGATGAGCCGACCGCCGACCTGCTGACTCAGCGTATGCAGGTTCACGAGAAAACCGCGTGGATGTTGCGCGCACTGCTCGAGGCCTGACGGCGGAAGGCGCACGGACTCACTTCATTCGTGCGCTGTTCTCTTTTTTGCCCGGAAAAGTCATTCGCGAATGTAGGAAGCAAGGAAGACGCCCCACCGCTCCATGATCCTCCGTATCGCGTTGGCTTATCCTACGCGGATGGTCAAAAAGTCATCTGGATCTGCCTTTGCGCCTGCGCTTTTAATGAGGTCACAGGATGTTGCCTTGAAAACAAGCGCAGAAATGGCAAAGGAGTGTCAACGATATGGAAGGTGGAGACAGGCGAATAGAGATCGCTGGCGGTTCGCAGCAACAGAAAATCGTGGAGCCCTTTCTCGGCGGATTCGACATGGAGTTGATCCGGCCGTCGTCCCGATCGGTACGTTTGAACGGGTTCGCGACCTGCATGCGGCTGGAGCAGGTTTACTGGAACATTCTGGGCCGGATGGCCGAGGACAATTGCTGTTCGGTCGGCACGCTGTTGTCCCGCGTTGATCGTGAAGTGCACCTGCGCCATGGCGGGGTGAAAAACTTCAGCGGTCTGGTGCGGGTGGTGTGTGTGGTGCACGGCCTGCGGGATTCTCCCGGGATCAATAACGGGGGGTGTCACTGACGAGACGGCCTGTGCAGTCTTCCGGCTGCACAGGCCGCATTTAATGGCTATAATCCCGCCCTTTCGCCGCACAGCCCTGCGCGTGCTGGCAATCTGATTGCCGAGACAACCCCATGCCGATGTACGATTACCAATGTGCTTCCTGTGGTCATCAGTTGGAAGCCATTCAAAAGATCAGCGACGCACCACTGGTCGATTGCCCTGCCTGCCAGGCGCCGGAACTCAAGAAGCAGCTGTCCATGCCGGGCTTTCGCCTCAGCGGCAGTGGCTGGTACGAAACCGATTTCAAGACCGGCGCGAAGAAGAACCTGGCCGGTGGCGACAAATCTGACTAGGGTTCAGACCCAGGTCGAACGACACGCGCGAGTTTCCACAAGTTGCACAGTGCTTGAGTGCAGCGGGATCTCCACCGAATTTCGAATTACGAGAAGCGAACCACTACCATGATGCGCAGCCATTATTGCGGCCAACTGAACGAAAGCCTGGAAGGCCAGGAAATTACCCTTTGCGGATGGGTTCACCGTCGTCGCGACCACGGCGGGGTGATTTTCCTCGATATCCGTGATCGTGACGGTCTGGCCCAGGTAGTGTTCGATCCGGATCGCGCCGAGAGCTTCGCCGCCGCCGATCGCGTGCGCAGCGAATACGTCGTGAAGATCACCGGCAAGGTGCGTCTGCGTCCGGCCGGTGCCACCAACGCCAACATGGCGTCGGGCATGATCGAAGTGCTGGGCTACGAGCTGGAAGTGCTGAACGAGTCGGAAACCCCGCCGTTCCCGCTGAACGAGTTCTCCGACGTCGGCGAAGAAACCCGTCTGCGTTATCGCTTCCTGGACCTGCGTCGTCCGGAAATGGCCGAGAAGCTGCGTCTGCGTTCGCGCATGACCACCAGCATCCGTCGCTACCTCGACGAAAACGGCTTCCTCGACGTCGAAACGCCGATCCTGACCCGTGCCACGCCAGAAGGCGCGCGCGACTACCTCGTACCGAGCCGTACCCACGCCGGTTCGTTCTTCGCGTTGCCGCAATCGCCACAGCTGTTCAAGCAACTGCTGATGGTCGCCGGCTTCGACCGTTACTACCAGATCGCCAAATGCTTCCGCGACGAAGACCTGCGTGCCGACCGTCAGCCTGAGTTCACTCAGATCGACATCGAAACCAGCTTCCTTGACGAAAAAGACATCATGGGCCTGACCGAAGGCATGATCCGCAACCTGTTCAAGGAAGTGCTGGGTCTGGAATTCGGCGAATTCCCGCACATGACGTTCGAAGAAGCCATGCGCCGTTACGGCTCCGACAAGCCGGACCTGCGTAACCCGCTGGAGCTGGTCGACGTGGCCGATCAACTGAAAGAAGTGGATTTCAAGGTCTTCAGCGGCCCTGCCAACGACCCGAAATGCCGTATCGCCGCACTGCGCGTTCCGGGCGGGGCGAGCATGCCGCGCAAGCAGATCGACGACTACACCAAGTTCGTCGGCATCTACGGTGCCAAGGGCCTGGCGTACATCAAGGTCAACGAGCGTGCTGCCGGTGTTGATGGTCTGCAATCTCCGATCGTGAAAAACATCCCGGAAGCCAACTTGAACGTGATCCTCGATCGCGTCGGTGCAGTCGACGGCGATATCGTGTTCTTCGGCGCCGACAAGGCCAAGATCGTCAGCGAAGCCCTGGGCGCGCTGCGTATCAAGCTCGGTCACGACCTCAAGTTGCTGACCTGCGAGTGGGCACCGATGTGGGTCGTCGACTTCCCGATGTTCGAAGAGAACGATGACGGCAGCTTCTCGGCGCTGCACCATCCGTTCACCGCGCCGAAGTGCTCGCCGGAAGAGCTGGAAGCCAACCCGGCCGGCGCTCTGTCCCGTGCCTACGACATGGTGCTGAACGGCACCGAGCTGGGTGGCGGTTCGATCCGTATCCACCGCAAGGAGATGCAACAGGCGGTGTTCCGTCTGCTGGGCATCAACGAAGCGGAACAGGAAGAGAAGTTCGGCTTCCTGCTCGACGCCCTGAAATACGGCGCGCCGCCGCACGGTGGTCTGGCCTTCGGTCTGGACCGTCTGGTGATGCTGATGACCGGCGCCCAGTCGATCCGTGAAGTGATCGCCTTCCCGAAAACCCAGAGTGCTGCCGACGTGATGACGCAGGCGCCGGGTGTCGTGGATGCGAAGGCATTGCGCGAATTGCACATCCGTTTGCGCGAAACGCCAAAGGCCGAGTAAGACGGGCCTGAAGGCGCATCTTCGGATGCGCCTTTTTTCTTTCTGCAGTGATTGAAAACAAGATTTTTTTGCTGGCCGATGCATCTGCATGGCGGGCATTGTTCAAGAGAATTCGGAGCGAGTTATGGCAGGTCATTCCAAGTGGGCGAACATCAAGCACCGCAAAGAACGCCAGGATGCCAAGAGAGGCAAGATCTTCACCAAGTGGATCCGCGAACTGACCGTGGCGGCCCGTCAGGGCGGCGGCGATCCGGGCTCCAACCCGCGTCTGCGTCTGGCGCTGGACAAGGCGCTGGGCGCCAACATGAGCCGGGACATCATCGACCGTGCCGTGGCCCGTGGCGCTGGCGCGACCGAGGCCGACAACGTTGAAGAACTGACCTACGAAGGTTACGGCCCGGGTGGCGTGGCGGTGATGGTCGAGTGCATGACCGACAACCGCAACCGTACCGCAGCGGCAGTGCGCCACGCGTTCAGCAAGTGTGGCGGCAACCTCGGTACCGACGGTTCGGTAGCCTATCTGTTCGAACGCAAGGGCCAGATCAGCTTTGCACCGGGTGTCGACGAAGACGCACTGACAGAAGCGGCACTTGAAGCCGATGCCGACGACGTGGTCAGCCACGAAGACGGTTCGATCGACGTGTTCACCTCGTTCACCAGTTTCTACGCAGTGCGCAATGCCCTGGAAGCTGCTGGCTTCAAGGGTGATGACGCGGAAATCGTCATGCAGCCGACCACCAGCGCCGAACTGGACCTGGAGGGCGCCGAGAAGGTGCTCAAGCTCATCGATATGCTTGAGGATCTGGATGACGTGCAAAACGTCTATTCCAATGCGGACATTCCGGAAGACGTGGCCGCTCAGTTAGGCTAAGAGCGGCTAGGCTTCACGGTGGGAGCGGGCTTGCTCGCGAAGGCGGGGTGTCTCCAGCATTGATGCTTGCTGATACGCCGCCTTCGCGAGCAAGCCCGCTCCCGCATTGGTTATTTGATGTTTTGATTTTTGTGTTTTTACCGAACCCGCAGGCGTTATGACTTTAATTCTAGGTATCGACCCCGGCTCGCGTATCACCGGTTACGGGATTGTTCGCGATACCGGACGCGGCGGCTGCATCTACGTGGCATCGGGCTGCATTCGTACCGGCGCTGGCGAGTTGCATGAACGTCTGCAGATCGTTTATCGCGGCGTGCGCGAAATCATCCAGACCTACGGTCCGGTCACCATGGGCATCGAAAAGGTGTTCATGGCGAAAAACGCCGATTCGGCGCTGAAGCTCGGGCAGGCCCGGGGGGCCGCTATCGTTGCCGGCGCCGAAGAATGCCTGGAAATCGCCGAGTACACGGCCACCCAGGTCAAGCAGGCCGTGGTCGGCACGGGTGCCGCTAATAAAGAGCAGGTGCAGATGATGGTCATGCACATGCTCAAGCTGACCAGCAAACCGCAAATCGATGCATCGGATGCCCTGGCCATTGCCATTTGTCATGCCCACACACGCTCCAGTCTGTTACCGCACGGCTTGGGAACGGCACGCAGTCGTGGCGGGCGCCTGCGTCTCTGATAGCATCAGCATCAATTTTCCTGAAAGCGGATTTTTGCGCCTGGGTCGTCGGCCCGAAATCCGCCTTTCGACAGTCGCCAGCCCACGGCTGGCCAACGCTCAAGGATCTGAAACGTGATTGGACGCTTGCGCGGCACTCTGGCTGAGAAACAGCCGCCGCACCTGATTCTGGATGTAAACGGCCTCGGGTATGAGCTGGAAGTGCCCATGACCACCCTTTATCGTCTGCCGTCGGTCGGTGAACCGCTGACCTTGCACACCCATTTGGTCGTACGCGAAGACGCGCAGTTACTCTATGGTTTTGCCGGCAAGCGTGAGCGAGACTTTTTTCGCGAGTTGATCCGCCTCAATGGTGTGGGGCCGAAACTGGCCCTGGCCTTGATGTCGAGTCTGGAAGTCGACGAACTGATCCGTTGCGTGCAGTCCCAGGACACCTCGGCGCTGACCAAGGTGCCGGGCGTGGGCAAGAAAACCGCCGAGCGTCTGCTGGTCGAACTCAAGGATCGCTTCAAGGCCTGGGAAACCTCGCCGGCCATGTTCGCCCTGGTGCCGAACCAGCCGGACGGCCCGGCGCCGGTCAATACCGCCGAGAACGATGCGGTCAGCGCGCTGATTTCCCTGGGCTACAAGCCACAGGAAGCGAGCAAGGCGATTTCCGCGATCAAAGAGAAAGGCCTGAGCAGCGAAGACATGATTCGACGCGCCCTGAAGGGAATGATTTAAGTGATTGAAGCTGATCGTCTGATCGCCGCTACGCACAGTCCGCGTGAGCGCGAAGAAGTCCAGGATCGGGCGATACGTCCCGTCAGCCTGGCCGAGTACATCGGCCAGCCGACCGTTCGCGAGCAGATGGAACTGTTTATCCAGGCCGCCCGTGGCCGTAGCGAATCCCTCGACCACACCCTGATCTTCGGTCCGCCGGGGCTGGGTAAAACCACGCTGGCCAACATCATCGCTCAGGAAATGGGCGTGTCGATCAAGAGCACTTCCGGTCCGGTGCTGGAGCGTCCGGGGGATCTGGCGGCGCTGTTGACCAATCTTGAGCCGCACGACGTGCTGTTCATCGATGAAATCCATCGTCTGTCGCCGATCGTCGAAGAAGTACTGTACCCGGCCATGGAAGATTTCCAGCTCGACATCATGATCGGTGAAGGGCCGGCGGCGCGTTCGATCAAACTCGATCTGCCACCGTTCACCCTGGTCGGTGCAACCACGCGGGCGGGCATGCTGACCAACCCTTTGCGTGACCGTTTCGGTATCGTCCAGCGCCTCGAGTTCTACAGCACCGCTGACCTGGCGACGATTGTCAGCCGTTCGGCGAATATCCTCGGTTTGCCGCTGGATCCGGAAGGATCTTTCGAGATTGCCCGCCGCGCCCGTGGCACGCCGCGGATCGCCAACCGTCTGCTGCGCCGGGTGCGGGATTTCGCCGAAGTCCGGGCCAAGGGCCACATTACCAAGTCCGTCGCGGATCTGGCGCTGAACCTGCTGGACGTCGACGAGCATGGTTTCGATCATCAGGACCGGCGTCTGCTGTTGACCATGATCGAGAAGTTTGACGGCGGCCCGGTGGGCATCGACAGTCTGGCGGCGGCGATCAGCGAAGAGCGCCACACCATTGAAGACGTGCTCGAGCCGTACCTGATTCAGCAGGGCTACATCATGCGTACGCCGCGGGGCAGGGTGGTGACTCGCCACGCGTACCTGCATTTTGGTTTAAACATTCCGACACGAATGGGCGAAATGCCCGTGGTAGACGAGTTTCTCGATGCCGTGGACGATTGATACACATTTATTGTCGATTTATTCAGCGTTTGTACTGTCACAGGGCGGTACTTTTGCGGTAAAGCCTTCCACAATGAAAAACAGTTGCCTGGCTGGATTGGCAACCCGAGGAGTAAGCACTAGAGTATGCGCGCGCAAAACGGGCTTGAGCCGTTCGCACATCGTTGTCGCGTTTATTACGAGGACACCGATGCGGGCGGCATCGTGTATTACGTTAATTACCTCAAGTTTATGGAACGGGCTCGAACCGAACGGCTCCGGGAGCTGGGCTTTGCTCAGTCGGCGCTGGCCGGGGAGGACCTGTTGTTCGTCGTGCATTCCAGCGAAGCGCGTTATCACGCGCCGGCGCGACTGGACGACGAGCTTCTGGTAAGCGCTGATGTAATCGAATTGAACCGTGCCAGCCTGCGCTTCCGACAGCAGGTCAGGCGGGCAACGGATAATGTGCTGCTCTGCGAAGGGCAGTTTCTGGTGGCCTGTGTGCGCACTAACAGTTTGAAACCCCGGGCCCTTCCCGAAGACCTGCGTGCGGCCTTTGCCGACGCGGTCGGCACGGGTACACACTCAAAGCAGGAGATAAAGCGTGGAAGCTAACGTCGTCGACCATTCCTCCATGTGGAGCCTGGTCAGCAATGCCAGCATCGTGGTGCAGTTGGTAATGTTGACTCTGGTGGCCGCATCGGTGACCTCATGGATCATGATCTTTCAGCGCAGCAATCTGATACGCGCCGGTCGACGTGCCCTCGAGAGCTTCGAGGAGCGCTTCTGGTCGGGTATCGACCTGTCCAAACTCTACCGTCAGGCCGGCAGCAACCCGGATCCGGATTCGGGTGTCGAGCAGATCTTCCGTGCCGGCTTCAAGGAGTTCTCCCGTCTGCGTCAGCAGCCAGGCGTCGATCCTGAAGCGGTGATGGAAGGCGTGGCCCGTGCCATGCGCGTCGCCATCTCCCGCGAAGAAGAAAAGCTCGAGCAGAGCCTGCCGTTCCTCGCCACCGTCGGTTCGGTCAGCCCGTACATCGGTCTGTTCGGTACCGTGTGGGGGATCATGAACTCCTTCCGTGGTCTGGCCAGCGCCCAGCAGGCCACTCTGGCCACCGTCGCACCCGGCATCGCCGAAGCCCTGATCGCCACCGCGATCGGTCTGTTCGCCGCGATCCCGGCCGTTATCGCTTACAACCGTTTCTCTGCCCGCAGCGAAACCTTGCTGAGCCGCTACTACACCTTCGCCGATGAGTTCCAGGCGATCCTGCACCGCAAAGTGCACACCAGCGAAGAATAAGCAGGTATTTCCCGATGGCTTTAATCACTCGAGCCCGACACAAGCGCAAGCCGGTCGCCGAGATGAACGTAGTGCCTTACATCGACGTGATGCTGGTGCTGCTGGTCATCTTCATGGTGACTGCGCCGATGCTCAATCAGGGCGTGAAAGTGGATCTGCCCAAGGTTTCCAGCGAAGCCTTGCCGCAGGACAACAACACCCAGGTGCTGACCATTTCGATCAAGTCGGACAAGACCTACTACTGGAACCTTGGCAGCGAAGTCGACACCGAGAAGCAGCAGGACCGGGCCATGACCCTGCCACAGATGACCGACGCGGTGACCAAGATCATTCGCGCCGGCACTGAAGGTGGCAAGCGTACCCAAGTCTTCATCCGTGGCGACAAGTCCGTCGATTATGGCTCCGTCATGGGCGCCATGGGCGGGTTGCAGAAAGCCGGGGTCGGTAACGTTGGCTTGATCACCGAGGCGCCCTGATGCAGCAACAGCGAGAGCCGTCCGCCTCGGAAAGCTACTTCTGGCCTAGTGTCTGGGCGATTGGCTTGCACGTGCTGGTGTTCGGCATGCTGTTTGTCAGTTTCGCCCTGACCCCGGAGCTGCCGCCAGCCAAGCCGATTGTCCAGGCGACCCTGTACCAGCTGAAATCGAAAAGTCAGGCAACGACCCAGACCAATCAGAAGATTGCGGGTGAGGCGAAGAAATCCGCCGCGCGCCAGACCGAAGTCGAGCAGATGGAGCAGAAAAAGGTCGAGCAGGAAGCGGTGAAGGCTGCGGAACAAAAGAAAGAAGAAGCGGCTCAAAAGGCCGAGGAAGCCAAGAAGGCCGATGAGGCGAAGAAAGCGGACGAGGCGAAGAAGGCTGATGAAGCCAAGAAAGCCGACGACGCCAAGAAAGCCGCCGAAGCCAAGAAGGCAGAAGAGAAACAATTGGCTGATATAGCCAAGAAGAAAGCCGAAGAAGAAGCCAAAAAGGCTGCTGAAGAAGAGGCCAAGAAAGCGGCCGCTGAAGAAGCCAAGAAGAAGATCGTCGAAGACGCGAAAAAGAAAGCCGCCGAAGACGCCAAGAAGAAAGCTGAAGCTGAAGAGGCGAAGAAGAAAGTCGCCGAAGACGCGAAGAAGAAAGCTGCTGCCGATGCTGCGAAGAAGAAAGCGCAGGAAGCGGCACGTAAATCCGCCGAAGACAAAAAGGCTCAGGCCCTGGCAGATTTGCTTTCCGACACGCCGCAGCGCCAGCAGGCCTTGGCCGATGAGCAGGGCGACGAAGTTGCGGGCAGTTTCGATGACCTGATTCGTGCGCGGGCAGCAGAAGGCTGGGCGCGTCCACCTTCAGCACGCAAAGGCATGACGGTTGTGCTGCAGATCGGCATGTTGCCGGACGGTACGGTGACCTCGGTCAGCGTGGCCAAGTCCAGTGGCGACGGTCCGTTCGATGCGTCAGCAGTGGCAGCGGTCAAGAATATTGGACGTTTGACGGAAATGCAGGGAATGAAGCCGAGCGATTTCGCTCCGTATCGTTCATTCAAGATGACATTCACACCTGAGGATCTAGCCTTGTGAGAAACCTTCTTCGAGGAATGCTGGTCGTGATCTGCTGCATGGCAGGGATCGCGATGGCGGATGAAAAGAACATTCTGGTCACCAGCGGCAGCGATCGGGCGACTCCGATCGCCGTCGTACCGTTCGGTTTCCAGGGCGGTGCCGTCCTGCCGGATGACATGGCTGAAATCATTGGTAACGATTTGCGCAACTCGGGCTATTACTCGCCGATTCCAAAGCAAAACATGATCAGTCAGCCAAGCCAGCCAAGCGAAATCATCTTCCGTGACTGGAAGGCGGTGGGCGCGCAATACATGATGGTCGGCAGCATCGTGCCGGCCGGTGGCCGTCTGCAGGTGCAGTGGGCTTTGTTCAACGTCGCCACCGAACAGAAAGTGGCTGACGGCAGCGTGTCCGGTACCACCGAACAGCTGCGCGACATGGCGCACTACATCTCCGATCAGTCGTTCGAAAAACTGACCGGTATCAAAGGTGCATTCTCGACTCGCCTGCTGTACGTCACGGCCGAGCGTTTCTCCGAGAAGAACACCCGTTACACCCTGCAGCGTTCGGACTATGACGGCGCCCGTGCCGTGACCCTGCTGCAATCGCGTGAGCCGATCCTGTCGCCGCGTTTTGCACCGGACGGCAAGCGTATCGCCTATGTGTCGTTCGAGCAGAAGCGTCCGCGCATCTTCATGCAGAACATCGACACCGGTCGCCGCGAGCAGATCACCAACTTCGAAGGCTTGAACGGCGCGCCAGCCTGGTCGCCGGATGGCAATCGCCTGGCGTTCGTGCTGTCGAAAGACGGTAACCCGGACATCTACGTGATGAACCTCGGTTCGCGTCAGATCACCCGCGTAACCGCAGGTCCTGGCATCAATACCGAACCGTACTGGGGCAAGGATGGTTCGACCATCTACTTCACCTCCGACCGTGGCGGCAAACCGCAGATCTACAAGACCAGTGCTGGCGGTGGCGGTGCCGAGCGTGTGACGTTCGTGGGCAACTACAACGCCAACCCCAAGCTTTCGGCGGATGAAAAGACCCTGGTGATGATCCATCGTCAGGACGGTTTCACCAATTTCAAAGTGGCGGCTCAGGATTTGCAGCGCGGAAGTGTAAAAATCCTCACTGATAGCACTCTGGACGAGTCGCCTACTGTTGCGCCCAACGGCACCATGGTAATCTACGCCACCCGCCAGCAGGGCCGGGGAGTCTTGATGCTCGTGTCCATTAATGGACGCGTGAGGCTCCCGCTTCCTACCGCTCAAGGCGAAGTCAGAGAACCGTCCTGGTCCCCTTACCTGAACTGACGCGGCGCTTTACGTTTTACTTAACACACTGGGGTTCATTAGGAGTTTCACGATGGAAATGCTGAAGTTTGGTAAATTTGCTGCGCTGGCTCTGGCCATGGCTGTAGCTGTAGGTTGCTCGTCCAAAGGCGGCGACAACGCCGGTGAAGGCGCTGTTGATCCAAACGCTGGTTACGGCGCAAACACTGGTGCAGTTGACGGTTCCCTGAGCGAAGAAGCTGCTCTGCGCGCAATCACCACCTTCTACTTCGAATACGACAGCTCGGACCTGAAGCCAGAAGCCATGCGCGCTCTGGACGTTCACGCCAAAGACCTGAAAGCAAACGGCGCTCGCGTTGTTCTGGAAGGCAACACCGACGAACGTGGTACTCGTGAGTACAACATGGCACTGGGCGAGCGTCGTGCGAAAGCCGTTCAGCGCTACCTGGTTCTGCAAGGTGTTTCCCCAGCTCAGCTGGAACTGGTTTCCTACGGCGAAGAGCGTCCAGTTGCTACCGGCAACGACGAGCAGTCCTGGGCTCAAAACCGTCGCGTCGAACTGCGTAAGTAATTCGATATGCGAACGTGCCGTCGTGCTGTAACTGTTCTGGCTCTCAGCCTCGCGCCGCTTGCGGCGTGGGCTGCGGTTCCTGTGGTCGATGACAACTCCGGTTATAACAATAGCGGGAGCAGTTATCCGCCTGCAGGTTACGGTACGAACGGCGCCTATGCCGGGGGAGCGGCTTCGGCCCCTGCCTCGGCAAACGGCATGCTGTTCAACCAACTGCAACAAATGCAGGATCAACTGTCGCGCCAGCAAGGCGTGATCGAAGAACTGCAGAACCAGGTTTCGCGCATGAAACAGGAATCCCTGGAGCGATACCAGGATCTTGATCGGCGCATAGGATCCGGCGTTGCACCAGCCGCGACTCCCGAGAATTCTTCTGCCGGTGGCGATGCAAGTGCTGCTGCCGGTGCTGCTGCTGGAGCCGGCGCCGCTGCTGCCGCCCAGGCACCTGCCGCAGGTAGCGAACCGGCTGATCCGGCCAAGGAAAAGCTGTATTACGACGCCGCTTTCGACCTGATCAAAGCCAAGGATTTCGACAAGGCCAGCCAGGCGTTTGCCGCATTCCTGCGTAAATACCCGAACAGCCAATACGCGGGCAACGCCCAGTACTGGCTGGGTGAAGTGAACCTGGCCAAAGGTGATCTGCAAGGTGCAGGTCAGGCTTTTGCCAAGGTTTCGCAGCTGTATCCCAAGCACGCCAAAGTGCCGGATTCGCTGTACAAGCTGGCTGACGTAGAGCGCCGCCTCGGTCATACCGACAAGGTCAAAGGCATTCTGCAGCAGGTGGTGGCCCAGTATCCGGGCACGTCCGCCGCTCAGTTGGCCCAGCGCGATCTGCAACGCATGTAACAGCGTTGACCCGTTTGGAAGAAACCCGCGCTTGTCGCGGGTTTTTTCGTTAGAATTCACGCCCTTTTATGAAACACGCTCCTGGTGATCTACGCGTTGGCGGGGTTGCCAGAGGTGCCTGACGGAGGCGGACAGCCTGTTTAGCTGTTACGCCCGTGGCGACTATGCAAGACACATTGAGAATTACCGAAGTTTTCTACTCGTTGCAGGGGGAAACGCGGACTGCCGGGTTGCCCACTGTTTTTGTGCGCCTGACCGGTTGCCCATTGCGTTGCCAATACTGCGACAGCGCCTACGCTTTCAGCGGTGGCACGGTCCGTACCCTCGACGACATCCTCGAGCAAGTGGCCGGCTTTCGCCCGCGCTACGTCTGTGTCACTGGCGGTGAGCCGCTGGCACAGCCCAATGCCATCCCTTTGCTCAAGCAATTATGCGATGCCGGCTACGAGGTCTCGCTGGAAACCAGCGGCGCTCTCGACATCTCGGCGGTCGATTCGCGGGTCAGTCGGGTGGTCGACCTGAAGACGCCAGACTCCAAAGAAGCCCATCGTAACCGTTACGAGAACATCGAACTGCTGACGCCCAACGATCAGGTGAAGTTTGTCATCTGCTCGAGGGACGACTATGACTGGGCGGTATCGAAGCTGATCCAGTACGGTCTTGAGCGACGTGCGGGTGAAGTGTTGTTTTCCCCAAGTCACCACGACCTGAACGCTCGGGATCTGGCGGACTGGGTGGTGGCGGATAACCTGCCAGTGCGCCTGCAACTGCAGCTGCATAAATATCTATGGAATGATGAGCCGGGGCGCTGAGATGACTGAACAACTGAACACTAGCCAAAAACGTGCGGTAATCCTGCTGTCGGGTGGCCTGGACTCGGCCACTGTCGTGGCCATGGCCCGCGCTGAAGGCTACGCCTGCTACACGATGAGTTTCGATTACGGTCAGCGTTCCCACGCCGAACTGCATGCCGCCGCTCGCGTTGCCCGCGACCTGGGCGTGGTCGAGCACAAGGTAATCGGCCTTAACCTGAACGGCATGGGCGGTTCGGCCCTGACCGATACCAGCATCGATATCCCGGAAGAGTTGGGCGAAGGCATCCCGGTGACTTACGTGCCGGCGCGCAACACGGTTTTCCTGTCGCTGGCTCTCGGCTGGGCTGAAGTGCTCGGCGCCCGTGACATCTTTATCGGCGTCAACGCGGTGGACTACTCCGGTTACCCGGATTGCCGTCCCGAGTTCATCGAGTCGTTCGAGCGCATGGCCAATCTGGCAACCAAGGCTGGCGTCGAAGGCAATGGCTTCCGCATCCAGGCACCGCTGCAGAATCTGAGCAAGGCGCAGATCGTCCAGGCGGGGGTGAAGCTTGGCGTTGATTATGGGCTGACCGTTTCCTGCTATCAGGCCGACGATGATGGCCGCGCTTGCGGCAAATGCGACAGCTGCCGACTGCGTGCAGAAGGCTTCGCGGCGGCCGGAATCAGCGACCCGACACCTTATTTTTGATTTTTTTCAAATTAGGTGTTGAATATTCCTTAAAAATCAGTATTATACGCGCCACCACACAGCGGGTCGTTAGCTCAGTTGGTAGAGCAGTTGGCTTTTAACCAATTGGTCGTAGGTTCGAATCCCACACGACCCACCATATTTGGCGGTTTAGAAAATCCGGAAGGCCCACGAAAGTGAGGATTTCCGGGTTTTTTTTTGCCTGCGATTCGGGCATTCCTCCCTTCGTTTCTTCCCTCCGTGACACAGGTCAGAATCATCTTTTGTATCAACGGGATATTCTGTAGCCTTGCGCAGCTTCATTGCTGTCCGTGCCTGATAATACTCACTTTCCCGGCGGTACCCTCAAGCGGTCCGGAGCCGGGTGTATACTCGACTTTCGCGCGAATGCGCCTGCAGGTCTTGCGAACATGACGCAGATTTCCGAACGCCTTCTGGTACAAGCCCACCTCGACGCCAAGCAGCCCAAGCCGCTGACAGCCGAGGAAGAAGCTTATTACCGTTCCGCCATCGCCGACGAGCTCAAGGCTCAGGACGCGGTGCTGGTTGCCCACTTTTATTGCGATCCGATCATTCAGGCCCTCGCCGAAGAAACCGGCGGTTGTGTTTCCGACTCCCTGGAAATGGCTCGCTTCGGCAACGCCCATCCGGCCAAGACCGTGGTGGTTGCCGGCGTGAAATTCATGGGCGAGACCGCGAAGATTCTCAACCCTGAAAAACGTGTGTTGATGCCGACCCTGGAAGCCACCTGCTCGCTGGATCTGGGTTGCCCGGTGGACGAGTTCTCGGCGTTCTGCGATCAGCATCCGGAGCGCACCGTGGTGGTGTATGCCAACACCTCGGCCGCCGTCAAAGCCCGGGCCGACTGGGTCGTGACCTCCAGTTGTGCACTGGAAATCGTCGAAAGCCTGATGGACAACGGCGAAACCATTATCTGGGGTCCGGACAAGCACTTGGGCACCTACATCCAGCGTCAGACCGGCGCCGACATGCTGCTCTGGGATGGTGCATGCATCGTCCATGAGGAGTTCAAGTCCAAGCAGCTGGAAGACATGAAAGCGCTGTACCCGGACGCCGCCATTCTGGTGCATCCGGAGTCGCCGACCTCGGTGATCGAGTTGGCGGACGCCGTCGGTTCTACCAGTCAGCTGATTGCCGCCGCTCAATCGCTGCCGAACAAGACCCTGATCGTGGCCACTGATCGCGGCATCTTTTACAAGATGCAGCAGCTGTGCCCGGACAAGGTCTTCATCGAGGCGCCAACCGCCGGTAACGGCGCGGCATGCCGCAGTTGCGCACATTGCCCGTGGATGGCCATGAACACCCTTGAACGCACGCTGAAGTGCCTGAAGGAGGGCTCGAACGAGATCTTCGTCGACCCGGCCCTGATCCCGCAGGCGATTCGTCCGCTGAAACGCATGCTCGATTTCACTCAGGCAGCACGGATGAAGCTGGCCGGCAACGCCTGACCTTGCGACGCAAACAAAAACGCCCCGATTGGATCGGGGCGTTTTTGCATCTGGAGGATTATTTGGCTTTCTTTGGAATTCGCACAAGCTGCGTGTCGGAGTAGATGTCATGCCAAGCGCGCTTCTGCTTATCGAGCAGCGACCAGAAGAACCCCAGGCCCAGGCACAGCCACGACGCAATCGACACCATGAACCGCAGCAACGCCTGCCACAGGCTGATCGCAGTGCCATCGGCGTTCTGCACGCGAATGCCCCAGACCTGCATGCCCAGGGTCTGACCGGCGTGGGTCCAGAATTTGGCAAAGAAGCCAAACAGCACCAACAGCAACACCGTGGAGTACAGCGGATCGCCATCCAGCTGCCCGGCGTCGGTCATGACGCGCAGGCGCTCTTCGCCGATGATTGCCGCCTGGATCAGCTTGTAAACAAAACCGGTCACGATCAGCAGAGCGGTGCACAGCAAAAAGTCATAGAACATCGCTGCCAGACGACGACCCAGGCCGACGGCGGGGAAATCGCCCTGGGGATTGAGCAGGTGTTTCGACATGGCAGCCTCTGGACGGGAAGTGAAGCGCCATTTTACGGATTTGCGCCCACAAAAAAGCCCCTGATATCAATATCAGGGGCTTTTTCGTAACAGAAGATCAGCCTTCGGCTTGTACTTCGTCAGCCTGCATGCCTTTCTGGCCCTGCACAGCAACGAAGGTCACTTTCTGGCCTTCTTTCAGGCTTTTGAAGCCGTTGCCCTGAATGGCGCGGAAATGCACGAACAGATCCGGACCGCTTTCTGGAGTGATAAAACCAAAACCTTTCTCGTCGTTAAACCACTTGACGGTACCGCTCTGACGTGTGGACATTTCTTATTTCCTTTGACGCAAAAATTGATGACAGTCTCCTTCTCATGAAAGAGTACTGGGGCTGGTTGCAGGAGAGTAAGAAGACGTCGAACGGGATGTAGCTAACTTGTAGGCTACTGCCCAGGTCACGATTCCAAGCTGACCCATGCAAACACAGTGGACAAACTCTACGCCAACTACGGGAGAAAAAACAAGCCCCGCGAAGGCCCCGGTTTTCCTGCGCTTGCTGGCACTTAGTCGATTCACTAGTCCGGCTTATACGATTAGCTTGTTCAATTGTTTTCGAACGTTATAAGCCAAGTTCAAATTCGAATCGTATGTAAGTGGAGTGCACTGTTTTATGGCGATTGCGTTACACATTAGTGCACGCATAACGCAATCGCGTTACTTATAGAAACAGTCAATCAACCGCGATAGTAGCGTTGTGGAACAAATGGCATTTTGCTTACAAGCAATGGCACCTTTTTCCCACGAACAATTGCCCAAACGGCCGTATCGAGTGCGACGTAGGCGCTGTCCAGGTAACCCATGGCCAACGGGCCGCCCAGGGTCGGGCCGAACCCGCCGCTGCACACGCTACCGACGATTTCGCCAGCGTCGTTGACGATCTCTGCACCTTCACGGACCGGCGTACGCTCTTGCGGCAGCAGGCCGACGCGTTTGCGCTGAACGCCGTTTTGCTGTTGAGCGAAGACTTGCTCCGCACCCGGGAAACCACCGGCGCGCGCACCATCGGCACGCCGAGGTTTGGAGATTGCCCACAACAGGCTGGCTTCGATCGGTGTGGTCTCGGTGTTCATGTCGTGGCCGTACAGGCACAGGCCGGCTTCCAGGCGCAGCGAGTCACGGGCGCCAAGGCCGATGGCGGCGACTTCCGGTTCGGCCAGCAGGGCGCGGGCGAGTTTTTCCGCATCGGCTGCCGGAACCGAGATTTCGAAACCGTCTTCACCGGTGTAGCCCGAGCGGCTGACAAAGCAGTCAACGCCCAGCAGCTTCACGCGGGTGAATTGCATGAAAGTCATTTTCGCCACTTCCGGCGCCAGGCGTGCCAGCACGGTCACGGCAGCCGGGCCTTGCAGGGCAAGCAGGGCGCGTTCTTCGAACAGCTGTTCAATCTTGCATTGATCGCCGATGTGTTTTTGCAGATGGGCCAGGTCCTGGTCCTTGCATGCGGCGTTGACCACCAGGAACAGCTCGTCATTGCCGAGGTTGGCGACCATCAGGTCATCGAGGATGCCGCCGGTTTCGTTGGTGAACATTGCGTAGCGCTGCATGCCCACCGGCAGGTCGATGATGTCTACCGGCACCAGGGTTTCCAGGGCTTTGGCGGCATTGGCGCCGGTCAGGCGGATCTGGCCCATGTGCGAGACATCGAACAGCCCGGCCTGCTCACGGGTGTGCTGGTGTTCCTTCATCACGCCCAGCGGGTATTGCACCGGCATGTCGTAGCCGGCGAACGGCACCATGCGGGCGCCGAGTTCGAGGTGCAGAGCGTGCAGCGGGGTTTTCGACAGTTGTTCGGTGGACATGCGTGACTCCTTGATTCACACCAACCCTCTCCCGGAGGGAGAGGGGGCCAGTTTTGTGTTCTCTCCCAAAGGGAGAGCGAGTTTATGGCGCGATCAGCACTCGATAATGTTGACCGCCAGACCGCCACGGGCGGTCTCCTTGTATTTGCTTTTCATGTCGGCGCCGGTCTGGCGCATGGTGCGGATGACCTTGTCGAGGGAGACGAAGTGCTGCCCGTCTCCGCGCATGGCCATGCGCACGGCGTTGATCGCCTTGACCGAGCCCATGGCGTTGCGCTCGATGCACGGCACTTGCACCAGCCCGCCGATCGGATCGCAGGTCAGGCCGAGGTTGTGTTCCATGCCGATTTCAGCGGCGTTTTCCACTTGCTGAACGCTGCCGCCGAGGACTTCGCACAACGCACCAGCTGCCATCGAACAGGCCACGCCGACCTCGCCCTGACAGCCGACTTCGGCGCCGGAAATCGAGGCGTTTTCCTTGTACAGGATGCCGATGGCCGCCGCAGTCAGCAGAAAACGCACCACGCCGTCATCGTTCGCGCCGGGAATAAAGCGCATGTAGTAATGCAGCACCGCAGGAATGATCCCCGCTGCGCCATTGGTCGGTGCCGTGACCACGCGCCCGCCGTTGGCGTTTTCTTCGTTGACGGCCAGCGCGTAGAGGTTTACCCAGTCCAGCACCGACAGCGGATCGCGCAGCGACGATTCCGGGTTCTTGCACAGCTGCCGGTGCAACGCTGCCGCCCGCCGCTTGACCTTCAGGCCTCCCGGCAGGATGCCTTCGTTGCGACAGCCGGCGGCCACGCAGTCCTGCATCACTTGCCAGATTCTCAGCAGGCCGGCGCGGGTTTCCGCTTCCGGGCGCCAGGCGCTTTCGTTGGTCAGCATCACCTGGCTGATCGACAGACCGTAGGTGGCGCAGTGACCGAGCAAGTCCTTGGCACTCTTGAACGGGAAGGTCAGCGCGGTGGCGTCTTCGACGATACGGTCGGCGCCAGCCGCATCTTCGTCGACCACGAAACCACCGCCGACCGAGTAGTACTCGCGGCTGCGGATCTGCAATCCCGCCGCATCGAAGGCACGGAAGATCATGCCGTTGGGGTGATAGGCCAACGGCTTGCGGATCATTGCCAGGTGTTCTTTCTCGTTGAACGCAATGCTGTGTTCGCCAAGCAGGTTCAAACGCCCGTTGCCACGAATCTCCGAGAGACGGGTGGCGACGGTTTCAGTATCCACGGTGTCCGGGTGTTCACCTTCCAGGCCCAGCAGCACGGCTTTGTCGCTGCCGTGGCCCTTGCCGGTGGCGCCGAGGGATCCATACAACTCGACCCTGACGCTGGTGGTGGCGGACAACAGGTTTTCCCGACGCAGGCCTTCGACGAAGCGCGCAGCTGCGCGCATCGGGCCGACGGTGTGGGAGCTGGAGGGGCCGATGCCAATCTTGAACAGGTCGAACACGCTTAACGACATGAGTTGTTCTCCGGTTTCTTGTTATAGGAATTGGCGGAATATCAGGCTTGATGCATTTCCTTGTGGGAGCGGGCTTGCTCGCGAATGCGGTGAATCAGTCGCCATCAATGTTGCCTGGCACACCGCATTCGCGAGCAAGCCCGCTCCCACAGGGGGATCTGTGGTGATGCTGAAATCGGGGCAGGTAAACCTGCCCCCCTATTCGTTTAAGCGTAGCTTTCGATCGACGGGCAGGCGCAGACCAGGTTGCGGTCGCCGAACACGTTGTCGACGCGACCGACCGGCGGCCAGTACTTGCCTTCGATCAACGACGCCACCGGGTACACCGCTTGTTCGCGGCTGTACGGGTGAGTCCACTCGCCCACCAGTTCCGCTGCGGTGTGCGGAGCGTTCTTCAGCGGGTTGTCGTCTTTGTCCAGAGTGCCGTTTTCCACTGCGCGGATTTCTTCGCGAATGCGGATCATGGCGTCGCAGAAGCGGTCCAGCTCTTCTTTGGATTCGCTTTCGGTCGGCTCGATCATCAGCGTGCCGGCCACCGGGAACGACATGGTCGGGGCGTGGAAGCCGAAGTCGATCAGACGCTTGGCGACGTCATCGACGCTGATGCCGCTGCTGTCTTTCAGCGGGCGCAGATCCAGGATGCACTCGTGCGCCACCAGACCGTTGCTGCCGGTGTACAGCACTGGGTAGTGCTCTTCCAGGCGACGGGAAATGTAGTTGGCATTGAGGATCGCCAGTTGCGAAGCGCGCTTGAGACCTGCGCCACCCATCATGCGAATGTACATCCAGGTGATCGGCAGAATGCTCGCGCTGCCGAACGGTGCTGCGCAGACCGCGCCTTCCTTGCGCTCCATGTGGCCGTGGCCCGGCAGGAACGGAGTCAGGTGCGATTTCACGCCGATCGGGCCGACGCCCGGGCCGCCACCGCCGTGGGGGATGCAGAAGGTCTTGTGCAGGTTCAGGTGCGAGACGTCGCCGCCGAACTTGCCCGGTGCGCAGAGGCCGACCATCGCGTTCATGTTGGCGCCGTCGATGTACACCTGGCCGCCGTTGTCATGAATGATGCCGCAGATTTCGCGGATGCCTTCTTCGAACACGCCGTGGGTCGACGGGTAAGTGATCATCAGCGCCGCGAGGTGTTCGCGGTGCTCGATGGCCTTGGCGCGCAGGTCTTCGATGTCCACGTTGCCACGGGCGTCGCACGCAGTCACGACCACACGCATGCCGGCCATGTTGGCGGTCGCCGGGTTGGTGCCGTGGGCGGACGACGGGATCAGGCAGATGTCGCGACGGTCTTCGCCACGGCTCTGGTGATAGGCGCGAATCGCCAGCAGACCTGCGTACTCACCCTGGGAACCGGCGTTCGGTTGCAGCGAGATCGAGTCGTAACCGGTGGCGGCGCAGAGCATCGCTTCCAGCTCGTCGGTCAGTTGCTGGTAACCGGCGCTTTGCTCGGCCGGGGCGAACGGGTGCAGGGCGCCGAATTCGGCCCACGTCACCGGGATCATTTCGCTGGCGGCGTTGAGTTTCATGGTGCACGAGCCCAGCGGGATCATGGTGCGATCCAGTGCCAGGTCCTTGTCCGCCAGTTTGCGCAGGTAGCGCATCAGCTCGGTTTCCGAGTGATAACGGTTGAACACCGGGTGACGGAGGATCGGCGACTGACGCACCAGCGCGGCTGGAATGGTGCTTTGCGCGGCAGCGGCGAGAGCAGCGAAATCCGGCAGGGTCTTGCCGTCGGCGAACAGGCCCCACAGGGTTTCAATGTCGGCCTGGGTGGTGGTTTCGTCGACCGACAGGCCCAGACGCTGGGCATCGATCACACGCAGGTTGATCTGTTGAGCGCGAGCCTTGTCATGCAGCGCGGCGGTTTGTGCGCCCGTGGCCAGGGTCAGGGTGTCGAAGAAGCTGGTTTGCTCGACGTTCACGCCCAGTGCGCTCAGGCCCTTGGCCAGAATCGCGGTCAGGTGATGCACACGGTTGGCGATCCGGGTCAGGCCTTTCGGGCCGTGGTACACGGCGTACATGCTGGCGATGTTGGCCAGCAGCACTTGCGCGGTGCAGATGTTCGACGTGGCTTTCTCGCGGCGGATGTGTTGCTCGCGGGTCTGCATCGCCAGACGCAGGGCCGGCTTACCGAAGCGGTCAACCGAGACACCGACCAGGCGGCCCGGCATGTCGCGCTTGAACGCATCTTTGGTGGAGAAGTAAGCCGCGTGCGGGCCACCGAAGCCCAGCGGCACGCCGAAGCGTTGCGCGCTACCGATGGCCACGTCGGCACCGAATTCGCCCGGCGGGGTCAGCAGTGTCAGGGCCAGCAGGTCAGCGGCTACCGCGACCAGTGCGTTGGCGGCGTGGAAGCGTTCGGTCAGTTCGCGGTAGTCGAACACATCACCGTTGCTGGCCGGGTATTGCAGCAGCGCGCCGAAGAACGGCGTCACGTCGGTCAGCTCACGCTCATCGCCCACGACTACGTCGATGCCCAGAGGCTCGGCACGGGTGCGCAGCACGTCGAGGGTTTGCGGATGGCTGTGGATCGAGGCGAAGAACTGGTGGCTGCCCTTGTTCTTGCTCAGGCGTTTGCAGAAGGTCATGGCTTCGGCAGCGGCGGTGGCTTCGTCGAGCAGGGAGGCGTTGGCGATCGGCAGGCCGGTAAGGTCGCTGATCAGGGTCTGGAAGTTCAGCAGCGCTTCGAGACGGCCCTGGGAAATCTCCGGCTGGTACGGGGTGTAGGCGGTGTACCAGGCCGGGTTTTCCAGCAGGTTGCGCAGGATCGGCGATGGCGTGTGGCAGTTGTAGTAACCCTGGCCGATGTAGGTCTTGAACAGTTGGTTCTTGCCGGCGATGCCTTTGATCATTGCCAGGGCATCGGCTTCGCTCAGGCCGTCGTCGAGGCCGAGCACGCTGGTGCCCTTGATGCTTTCCGGGATGACGCTGGCGCTCAGGGCTTCGAGCGAGTCGAAGCCGAGGCTGTTGAGCATGGCTTGCTCGTCACCGGCGCGCGGGCCGATGTGACGGGCGATGAATTCGTTGGCGGTGCCGAGATTTACTTGGGTCATGTCAGGTTCCTCAGGCTTCGGCTTGGGCTTTGATCAGGCGGTCGTAGGCGTCCTGATCCAGCAGCTTGGCGACGGCCGAGGCGTCGGCTGGTTTGAAGCGGAAGAACCAGCCTTCGCCCAGCGGATCTTCGTTGACCAGCTCAGGGCTGTCTTCCAGGGCCGGATTGGTGGCCAGGACTTCACCGTCCAGCGGCATGTAAACGCCGCTGGCGGCTTTTACCGATTCCACGGTGGCGGCTTCGGCGCCTTTGTCGTACGCCTGCAATTCAGGCAGTTGCACGAACACCACGTCGCCCAGGGCGTTCTGCGCGAAAGCGGTGATGCCAACGGTGACAGAACCATCGGCTTCGGCGCGCAGCCATTCGTGATCTTCAGTGAAACGCAACTCGCTCATGGAATCTCCTAGGGGCCAGACTCGTCTGGTGGACGCGGTGGAATACTCGGGCGGCAATGCCCTGATTTTATGAGCGGTTACTTAGCAAGAACGCGGCCAACGTAAAAATATCGTTGTAAATCAATGGCTTGATGGTTTTTCGGGCGAGCGCAAATACGTTGGCTGTAGCGAAATCGCTACAGCGCGGGGCGAAGAAAAAAGCTGAACCGGATCAAAGCCTTGCACAGCGGTGATCGAAGGAGGGTGTAGCGATATCGTTCCGCTGTAGCGCTTTCAGTACAGATGGAGGTCGCTTTTGAACGGATTTCGAATCCGCCACATACCTTGTGGGAGCGAGCCTGCTCGCGAAGAGGCTGTGTCAGTCGCCATCATTGCTTGCTGGACCACCATCGCGAGCAGGCTCGCTCCCACAGGGAATTTGCGGTGGATCAGGGTTTGTTGGGGATGCCGTACTTGCGCAGCCGATGGGCAATTGCGGTGTGCGAGGTCTGCAGGCGGCTGGCCAGTTGGCGAGTCGAGGGGTAGCTGACGTAGAGTTTTTCCAGCAGCGATTTCTCGAAGGCTTCGACCGCTTCTTCCAGGCTGTCAACGTCGGTGTCGGTCTGGCGTGCCACGGAGGTGCCGGCGATGTCGAGGTCGCCGATGTCCACCAGGCTGCTTTCGCAGATCGCGGCGGCGCGGAAGATCACGTTCTGCAATTGCCGCACGTTGCCCGGCCAACGGTTGCCGAGCAGCGCCGGGTAAGTGCCCGGCGCGAGGCGGCAGACCGGGCGCTGGATCTGTGCGCAGGCCTGCTGCATGAAATAGCGCGCCAGCAACAGAATGTCCTGACCGCGTTCACGTAGCGGCGGTACTTCGACGTTGAGCACGTTGAGGCGGTAGAACAGGTCTTCGCGGAACAGGCCTTCGCTGACCATTTTCTCCAGGTCGCGGTGGGTCGCGCTGAGAATCCGCACGTTGACCTTTACCTCACGATCGCCGCCGACCCGACGGAAGCTGCCGTCGTTGAGAAAGCGCAGCAGCTTGGCCTGCAAGTACGGCGACATCTCGCCGATTTCGTCGAGGAACACTGTGCCCTGGTTGGCCAGTTCCATCAGCCCCGGTTTGCCGCCGCGTTGCGCGCCGGTGAAGGCGCCGGGGGCGTAGCCGAACAGTTCGCTTTCGGCGAGGTTCTCCGGCAGGGCCGCGCAGTTCAGTGCGAGGAAGGGCGCGTTGTGCCGGGCGCTGATGGCGTGACAGGCGCGGGCCACCAGTTCCTTGCCGGTGCCGGTTTCACCCTGGATCAACAGCGGCGCATCGAGGGCCGCTACCCGTTGGGCACGGGCCTTGAGGGTGCGGATAGGCGGCGATTCACCGAGCAGCGCATCGAAACCTTCGGCATGGTCGTGATGCAGCGCCGACAGTTGTTCGCCGATGCGGTTGGGTTGATACAGCGTGAGCAGGGCGCCGGCGTCGGTGATCGGCGTGGCGTCGAGCAACAGGGTCTGGCCATTGACGGTGATTTCCCGCAGCGGCAGGCGGAAGCCTTGTTCGAGCAAGGTTTCGAGCAGACCCGGATCGTTGAACAGTTCCGAAACGCTTTCGCCCGCCGGCTCGCGACCGTACAGGGCGATCAGCGCCGGGTTGGCCAGCAGCACCTTGCCGGCGCCGTCCAGCGCCAGTACCGGGTCGGTCATCGCCGCGAGCAACGCGTCGAGCTGCAAGTGCCGACGCTGGCCGGGGAGAATGTCGACCACGGTCACTGCTTCTACACCACGCACGCGAAACAGCGCATCTTTGAGTTCTTCGAGCACTTGCGGGCTCAGGGTCGGGGCGTCGATGTAGACGTTGGGCGGGATCATCTCCACCGCATCCAGATTGAGATTGCGCCCGCCGAGGATAGCCAGGACTTCCTGGGTGATGCCGACGCGGTCGATGAAGCTGACGTGGATACGCATGGGGCGGTTCTGGGTTCTGGAGTGCGGAGGGGGGCAAGTATGCCTTGATGGGGGACTGGGGTGAAATCTTGAGATCGGCGTCGTACTTGAAATCCACCCCTCACCCCAGCCCTCTCCCCAGAGGGGCGAGGGGGAAAGGGAGCAGATTGGGGGCTTTTCAAAACTTGAGTTCGGCTCGCTAATTCAGGTCGGTGTACCTTGAGCGAGCAACTCGGTCAGTCCCCTCTCCCTCCGGGAGAGGGTTAGGGTGAGGGGGCTTTTGGGGTTACTCGAAATGCTCGGGATTGACCGGATCCCCGGACTGCATATTCAGCTGCTTGCGGATGTCCTCAAACATCAGGTCGTAATGCTTGTGCACCGAGCCGATCTGGCTGTGGCTCTTGGGAATGCCGTACTTTTCGGCAATCTGCGTCACATTGCGAGCGAAGTTGTAGGCTTCCTCCTTGGGCAGAAAGAACGGTTCGTTGACCTCTTTGCCCTGCATGCTGCCATGCAGGGTGAACTGTATCCCCTTGCCTTTCTGAGGGTCGGTGAACACTTCATAGTCGAGGTGCACGTTGTAATTGACGTCGTCGTCAGTCAACGCGTGCCGCTCGATATGCAAATGACCGGGTTCGAACTGGGCCATGGGTTTCTCCTTTCAAGGCATGGGAGAAGGGCAGACCTGAGGTCTGCCCCCGGAGTTTCTTTTTATCGGTAGGTGATGCCCGGCGCTGCCGTGCTGACCCGCGTACCGGCGGTGCCCTGGACGATGGCTTCGATGTCCGAGAGCGAACCGATCACCGCGACCTTGCCAGTATGGCGCGCGAATTCACAGGCTGCCTGCACCTTCGGCCCCATGGAGCCGGCGGCGAAGCCCAGGCGTTCGAGTTCGTCCGGGTGGGCCTGGGCGATGGCTTTCTCGGTGGGCTTTTTGAAGTCGACGTACGCCGCGTTGACGTCGGTGGCGATCACCAGCAAGTCCGCCTCCAGCTGTTCGGCCAGCAGTGCCGAGCACAGGTCCTTGTCGATCACCGCTTCAATGCCTTTGAGATTGCGCTTCTCGTCGTACATGGTCGGAATCCCGCCACCGCCGGCGCAGATCACGATGCTGCCCTTGTCCAGCAGCCACTTGATCGGGCGGATTTCGAAGATGCGTTTGGGCCGTGGGCTGGCCACCACGCGGCGGAACTTGTCGCCGTCCGGGGCAATCGCCCAGCCTTTTTCAACGGCAAGTTTTTCTGCTTCGGCTTTCTCGTAGACCGGGCCGATCGGTTTGGTCGGGTTCTTGAAGGCCGGGTCGTTGGCATCGACTTCGACCTGGGTGAGCAGGGTGGCGAACGGGACTTCGAAGTCCAGCAGGTTGCCCAGTTCCTGTTCGATGATGTAGCCGATCATGCCTTCGGTTTCGGCACCGAGCACGTCCAGCGGGTAAGGGGTGACGGAGGTGTAGGCCGCTGCCTGCAACGACAGCAGGCCGACTTGCGGGCCATTGCCGTGGGCGATGACCAGTTGGTTGCCGGGATGGATCTTGGCGATTTGCTCGGTGGCGATGCGGATGTTGGCGCGCTGGTTGTCAGCGGTCATCGGCTCGCCACGGCGGAGCAGGGCGTTACCGCCCAAGGCTACGACGATACGCATGGTGCTTGTCCTTCTTGTACAGAGGAATGGCAAACGACTCGTTTCCATGTTGAAACCAGGATCCCTTGTGGGAGCGGGCTTGCTCGCGAAGGCTTCAGATCAGTAGACATCACTGTTGAATGACACTCCGCTTTCGCGAGCAAGCCCGCTCCCACATGGGGAGGCGGTTCCCTCAGTGGGTTACAGATCAGCCAAAGTCGACACCAGAATCGCCTTGATGGTGTGCATGCGGTTTTCCGCTTGCTCGAAGGCGATGCAGGCTGGCGACTCGAACACGTCGTCGGTCACTTCGATGCCGTTTTTCAGGTGCGGATACTGTTCGGCGATCTGTTTGCCGACCTTGGTATCGCTGTTGTGGAACGCCGGCAGGCAGTGCATGAACTTGGTGCGCGGGTTGCCGGTGGCTTTCATCAGCTCGGCGTTGACCTGGTACGGCAGCAGTTGCTGGATACGCTCGGCCCAGGCTTCCACCGGCTCGCCCATCGATACCCAGACGTCGGTGTGGATGAAGTCCACGCCCTTGACCGCGGCTTTCGGGTCTTCGGTCAGGGTGATGCGCGCGCCGCTTTCCTCTGCGTATTTTTTGCAGCGATCCACCAGGTCGTCGTGGGGCCACAGGGCCTTCGGCGCGCAGATGCGCACGTCCATGCCGAGTTTGGAGCCCACCAGCAGCAGCGAATTGCCCATGTTGTTGCGCGCGTCGCCCAGGTAGGCGTAGCTGATTTCGTGGATCGGCTTGTCGGCGTGCTCACGCATGGTCAGCACGTCGGCGATCATCTGGGTCGGGTGATATTCATCGGTCAGGCCGTTGAACACCGGCACGCCGGCGAACTTGGCCAGCTCTTCGACGATTTCCTGCTTGAAGCCACGGTACTCGATGGCGTCGTACATGCGACCCAGCACGCGGGCGGTGTCCTTCATGCTTTCCTTGTGGCCGATTTGCGAGGAGTTCGGGTCGATGTAGGTGACGTTGGCGCCCTGGTCATAAGCGGCGACTTCGAACGCGCAACGGGTGCGGGTCGAGGTTTTTTCGAAGATCAGGGCGATGTTGTTGCCCTTCAGGTGTTGCTGCTCGGTGCCGGTGTATTTGGCGCGCTTGAGGTCGCGGGACAGGTCGAGCAGGTAGCGCAGCTCACGTGGGGTGTGGTGTTCCAGGCTGAGCAGGTTACGGTTGTGAATGTTGAACGCCATGATGATTCTCCTTGGATTCGGTAATCGGCCCGGCCGCTACGGGATAGGTGCGGCCGGGGAGATGGTCGTTTAGTAATCGATAGGGTCGCGGATGATCGGGCAAGTCATGCAGTGGCCGCCGCCGCGGCCACGACCGAGTTCGCCGGCGCTGATGGTGATGACCTCCACCCCCGCCTTGCGCAGCAGTGTGTTGGTGTAGGTGTTGCGGTCGTAGCCGATGACCACGCCCGGCTCCACGGCCACTACGTTGTTGCCGTCATCCCATTGCTCGCGTTCGGCGGCGAAGCTGTTGCCGCCGGTTTCGACGACGCGCAGTTTCGGCAGGTTGAGGGCTTTGGCCACGACGTCGAGGAAGGTGCCTTCTTCGCGACGGATGTCGATGCCGCCCTGTTTGCTTTCGTCAGGGCGCAGGGTGAAGGCGACGATCTGGTTGACCACTTCCGGGAAGATCGTGACCAGGTCGCGATCGCAGAAGCTGAACACGGTATCCAGGTGCATCGCGGCGCGGGACTTCGGCAGGCCGGCGACGATGACTTTTTCCACGGCCTTGTTCTTGAACAGGTTCAGTGCCAGTTGGCCGATGGCCTGACGGGATGAACGCTCGCCCATACCGATCAGCACCACGCCGTTGCCGATCGGCATCACGTCGCCGCCTTCGAGGGTCGAGCTGCCGTGATCCTTGTCCGGGTCGCCGTACCAGATTTCGAAATCGGCGTTGGTGAATTGCGGATGGAATTTGTAGATGGCGGTGGTCAGCAGGGTTTCCTGACGACGCGCCGGCCAGTACATCGGGTTCAGCGTCACGCCACCGTAAATCCAGCAAGTGGTGTCGCGGGTGAACTGAGTGTTCGGCAGCGGCGGCAGAATGAAGCTGGAGTGGCCGAGGAAGTCGCGGAACATCTGGATGGTCTTGCCACCGAAGCTGTCCGGCAGGTCATCGGCGGACACGCCGCCAATCAGGAATTCGGCGATGTGTCGCGGCTCCAGGCTTTTCAGCCAGGATTTGACTTCGTTGATCAGGCCCAGGCCCACCGAATCGGCAGTGACCTTGCGCTCGAGGATCCAGTCCAGCGCTTCAGGGATGGCGACGATGTCGGTCAGCAGGTTGTGCATTTCCAGCACGTCGATCCCGCGCTCACGCATCTTGGTCACGAAGTCGAAGTGGTCGCGCTTGGCCTGGGCGACCCACAGCACGTCGTCGAACAGCAGTTCATCGCAGTTGTTCGGGGTCAGCCGCTGATGGGCCAGACCTGGGGAGCAAACCATGACTTTGCGCAGTTTGCCGGCTTCGGAATGGACGCCGTACTTAACTTTTTCCGTGGTCATTTCAGTGATCCTCCAGAGAGAAAACGTTGGGCAATTACAGAGTCAGGAAGCCGTCATACAGTCCGTAGGCGGCCACGAGGGCGCCCACGACCACTGCGGCGAAAATCAGCTTCTCGACGTTGGTGAAAACCGGTTGTTTGAGTTCGAGCTTGGCCTTGGCGAACAGGATCGCGCCGGGGGCATAGAGCAGTGCCGACAGCAGCAGGTACTTCACGCCACCGGCGTAGAGCAGCCACACCGCATAGATCAGGGCTATGCCGCCGATGATCAGGTCCTTGCGCCGTTCGGCCGCGAAGCCTTCGTAGCTTTCGCCGCGCACCGCCAGCAGCAGGGCGTAGGCCGCCGACCACAGGTACGGCACCAGAATCATCGATGTGGCGAGGTAGATCAGCGACAGGTAAGTGCTGGCCGAGAACAGGGTGATGATCAGGAACAACTGCACCATCGCGTTGGTCAGCCACAGGGCGTTGACCGGCACGTGGTTGGCGTTCTCCTTGCGCAGGAACTCCGGCATGGTGTGGTCCTTGGCGGCGGCGAACATGATCTCCGCACACAGCAGCACCCACGACAGCAACGCCCCCAGCAGCGAGATAATCAGACCGACGCTGATCAGCACCGCGCCCCAGTGACCGACCACATGCTCCAGCACGGCGGCCATCGACGGGTTCTGCAGTTTGGCCAGTTCCGGCTGGGTCATGATGCCCAGCGACAACACGTTCACCAGCACCAGGAACAGCAGCACGGTGATGAAACCGATCACGGTCGCCTTGCCGACGTCCGAACGTTTTTCCGCCCGGGCCGAGAAGATGCTCGCGCCTTCGATGCCGATGAACACCCACACGGTGACCAGCATCATGTTGCGCACCTGGTTCATCACGCTGCCCAGATCCGGGTTTTTCACGCCCCAGATGTCAGCGGTGAAGATGTCCAGTTTGAAGGCGAAGATCGCGATCAGCACGAACAGCAGCAGCGGCACGACCTTGGCGACGGTGGTCACCAGGTTGATGAACGCCGCCTCCTTGATCCCGCGCAGCACCAGAAAGTGCACGCCCCACAACAGCACAGAGGCGCCGATCACAGCAGCAACGGTGTTGCCTTCCCCAAAAACCGGAAAGAAATACCCGAGGGTGCTGAACAGCAGAACGAAGTAACCGACGTTGCCCAGCCAGGCACTGATCCAGTAACCCCAGGCCGAGGAGAAACCCATGTAATCGCCGAAACCGGCCTTGGCGTAGGCGTAGACACCGCCGTCCAGGTCAGGCTTGCGATTGGCGAGGGTTTGAAAGACGAAAGCGAGGGTGAGCATGCCGACAGCGGTGATGGCCCAGCCAATCAGAACCGCGCCGACGTCGGCACTGGCGGCCATGTTTTGCGGCAAAGAGAATATCCCGCCACCGATCATTGAGCCGACTACCAATGCAACCAGTGCACCTAGTCGTAGTTTTCCGGGAGCTTCAGACATTGCATGACTCCATTGCAGGAGAGAAGAGTTCACAG
Organism: Pseudomonas pharyngis; assembly: GCF_021602345.1. Classification (GTDB taxonomy): domain Bacteria; phylum Pseudomonadota; class Gammaproteobacteria; order Pseudomonadales; family Pseudomonadaceae; genus Aquipseudomonas; species Aquipseudomonas pharyngis. The sequence continues at coordinate 88,040 of NZ_BQID01000016.1, read as the reverse complement.
CGTAGTTCTGTTAGCTATTCAAACAGCTGACTTAGATCAGTGCATGGTCACATTCCATTGTTAATGAATGACTTATGAAACGTCTGATGGCATAAGGCTTCTGCCTGTGAGGCCTGTCCTAGAGGCTTTCGGCATATGTAGTTGGGAACTTTTCCTATTACTTTCGAGTTATCACGCTAGTCCGTTTTCAAGGTTTGGCAAATTTTTCACCTCTGTTTTCAGTACAGAATCGAATTATCAAGATTCGCACACAAAACCGCCTATCCGTGCTAGGCATTAGTGCCATCCGCTATATATAAAAGGCGTTGATTGGCGTTATTCAATAAACGTACTTACGCTCTAACCGTTTGGTTAATACCGGTTACATCACCATGGGCGGCCAATGCCGACCTCGGGAACCTGGAGACGCTGGAATGTCGCAACCGACGCAAAAGCTGCGCCTTGGCGCACTGATCGCCCTGGTGGTGGGTTCGATGATTGGCGGGGGGATTTTTTCCCTGCCGCAGAACATGGCAGCCCGGGCCGATGCCGGCGCCATCCTGATCGGCTGGGGCATCACGGCGATCGGCATGCTCACCCTGGCTTTCGTGTTCCAGACCCTGGCCAATCGCAAACCGGAACTGGACTCCGGCGTGTATGCCTACGCCAAGGCCGGGTTCGGCGACTACATGGGCTTTTCTTCGGCGTGGGGTTACTGGATCAGTGCCTGGCTGGGCAACGTCGGGTATTTCGTGTTGCTGTTCAGCACCCTCGGCTACTTCTTTCCGGTGTTCGGCCAGGGCAACACGCCGATCGCCATCGGTTGCGCCTCGGCGTTGCTGTGGGCCGTGCACTTTCTTGTGATGCGCGGGATCAAGGAGGCGGCGCTGATCAATCAGTTGACCACCGTGGCCAAGATCATTCCTTTGATCATGTTCGTGGTCATTGCCGCCGTAGCGTTCAAGGCCGAGATTTTTACCCGCGACATCTGGGGCCGCAGCAACCCGAATTTCGGCGGCGTGATGGATCAGGTGCGCAACATGATGCTGGTCACCGTGTTCGTGTTCATCGGTATCGAAGGCGCCAGCGTTTACTCGGCGCGGGCGGAGAAACGCACCGATGTGGGCCGGGCCACGGTGATTGGTTTCATCGGTGTGCTGGCGCTGCTGGTGCTGGTCAATGTGTTGTCGCTGGGGATCATGAGCCAGCCGGAACTGGCGACCTTGCAGAACCCGTCACTGGCCGCTGTGCTGGAACACATCGTCGGGCCATGGGGCGCGTTGCTGATCAGCGTGGGCCTGGCCATTTCGTTGCTCGGTGCGTTGCTGTCGTGGGCGCTGTTGTGCGCGGAGATCCTGTTCGCCACCGCCAAGGACAACACGATGCCGGCGTTCCTGAAAAAGGAAAACGCCAACCATGTGCCGGTCAACGCGTTGTGGCTGACCAACGTGATGATCCAGATTTTCCTGCTGATCACGCTGTTTTCCGCCGGCACCTATACCAGTCTGATTTACCTCGCCTCGTCGATGATTCTGGTGCCGTATCTGTGGTCGGCAGCCTATGCGGTGCTGTTGAGCGGGCGGGGAGAAACCTATGAACATGCCTCTGCCGAACGCACCAAGGATCTGCTGATCGGCGGCATCGCGCTGTGTTACGCGGTGTGGCTGTTGTATGCCGGCGGGGTGAAATACCTGCTGTTGTCGGCGCTGTTGTATGCGCCGGGGGTGATCCTGTTCGCCAAGGCCAAGCATGAGCAGGGCGAGCCGTTGTTCACCACGCTCGAGAAGGGGATTTTCACCTGCGTGATCGCCGGGGCCGGGCTTGCGGCGTATGGGTTGTACAGCGGCGTGTTGTCTCTGTGAGATTACGGCTCGACTATCACGGATTTTGCGACTGGCCGGCGATGCTCGGGTTTCTCGCGGCCCGCGCGGTGGCGGGAATGGAGACGGTGGTTGATGGTGTGTATTCGCGCAGCATCGGGTTGAACGGGGTGCAGGGCACGGTTTCGGTCTGGCCCGGCGACGGTGATGCGCTGGAGGTGGAGCTGGATTTCCCGGATCCGTCGGCGGTTCCCGAGATTGTTGTGCGCTTGCGACGGATGTTTGATCTGGATGCGGATCTACCCAGGATGCAGCAGCATCTGGCGGTAGATCCGCTGCTGGCGCGGCTGATCGCCGAGCGGCCGGGCTTACGGGTGCCGGGGGCGTGGGATGGTCTGGAACTGGCGTTTCGCGCGGTGCTGGGGCAGCAGATCACCGTGGTCGCGGCGATTCGGCTGGCGGGGAAACTGGTGGCGCAGTATGGCGAGCCTTTGCGTTCTGCAGTGCCGGGCCTGACTCACGTCTTTCCTCAGGCAAAGGTTTTGGCGAACGCTGATTTGGCGGCGCTGGGCATGCCGAAAAGTCGCGGGCGCACTTTGTCCGGGGTGGCGCAGGCGTCATTGGACGATCCGCTGCTGTTTGCCTCCGGGACGGCGCGGTTGCTGGCGTTGCACGGAATTGGCGACTGGACGGCGCAGTACATTGCCTTGCGCCAGTTGCGGGACATGGACGGGTTTCCGACCGGGGATGTGGGATTGCTGCGGGCGCTGGAGGTACTGGAAGGGAAGCGGATGACGGCGCGGGAGTTGTCTGTTCGGGCAGAGGCCTGGCGGCCATTTCGGGGGTATGCGGCGCAGGTGTTGTGGGCGTCTTTGAGCCGATTCGATTGAGATTGTGGTGTACGGCTTGAGATCGCGGCCCTCACCCCAGCCCTCTCCCGGAGGGAGAGGGAGCCGATTGGGGGATATTTGAGAAGTACATCGACTTGAACGTTCTGCACCGAATCCAAAATCGACTCGATCTCTCAGGTCGATGCATGGCGCCAGACAACTCGGTCGGCTCCCTCTCCCCCCCGGGAGAGGGCTGGGGTGAGGGCAGCGATCTCAAACCATGCACAAATCTCAAAACCACTGCGGACGATGCGACCCCAACTCAGTCGCCGGCAAAGCCCACTGCAACGGCGCTCCAGCAATACGCAGCGGCGCTTGAAGCCGACGTGCCGGCCCCCATGGCGTGTGTTCCATCTGCAAGCTCTGGTCCTTTGCCTCCTCCGGACGCAACGCTTCGTCAGTCCCAGCCCCATGCTCAACCAACAACTTCGCCGTCCGCGCCAGCGACAACCGCGCCGATCCACCTCGACCACTGCGTAACCGTTCAGTCAGCAACCGAATCACACTCGCCGCCATCAGATACCCCGTCGCATGATCCAGCGCCTGTACCGGCAGCGGTGTCGGTTTGTCCGCTTGCTTCCAGCGCTGCCCGGCCTCGGCGATTCCGCTGCTCATCTGCACCAGGCTGTCGAAGCCGCGCCGGTTCTGCCACGGGCCGCTCCCGCCGTAGGCGTTGAGGCAAACGTCGATCAGCCCCGGCGCGAGTTGCCGGCGACGTTCAACGCCGAAGCCGAGATGTTCAAGGGCGTCGGCGCGATAGCCGTGCAATAGAATGTCGGCATCCTTGAGCAAACCTTCAAACACTGCGCGATCTGCCAGCTCATGCAGATCCAGCCGCGCACAACGTTTGCCGAGAGTCACTTCCGGCACCACGCCGGGTTCGTTCCAGGTCGGCGGATCGATGCGCAGCACATTGGCGCCCAGCCCCGCGAGGAAGCGGCTGGCGGTCGGGCCGGCCAGTACGCGGGTCAGATCGAGCACCTTGAGCCCGGCCAATGGCTGTGCCACCGAGCCTTGCCAGGGTCGACGGTTCTCTTCCTTCCCATCACTGAAATGCACCAAGGGTTCGGCATTCACCGCCAACCCTTGCGGGTGTTTCTGCCACTGTTCCCAACTGCGCATTTCGGCGGCGCAGCCCTTGGCCTCGACCACCGCTTGCTCCAGATCGGCACTGGCCCATTGCGCGACTTTTGCTGCCATGGCCGCGCGGTCGGCACAGGCGCCGAGCACGCTTTCAGCGGCGGTGCGGTGATGCGGGGCGTTGGTGTGCAGGCGGATCCAGCCGTCTCGGGTTGCGTAGTCGCCGGCCACCGGATCCCACAGCGGCGGCACTTCCCAGCCGATCGGCCGCAGCGAGGTGGCGAACCAGAAAGAGGCGAGGCGGCGGTCGACTTCAACTTCGGGCAAGTGGCCGGTTTGCTGCTGAAGGAGTTCGGCGACCGCTTGCCCGGCAGCAGCAATGCTTGCGCAGGCCAGGTCGGTGACGGCAAACGCCGAGGGCAGGGCGCCCTCGCCGGTGAACGGAATCGGCATGCGGGACAAGCCGAGCGCGGCTTGAATGGACGTGAGCAGATCGGTCATCGAAGGCCCTCCGGAAGAGGGCCTGATCATAGTGCAAAAGAATATCGAGTTAGATGAAAACCCTAATCTCCCTAGTCAACACAAATCCCTGTGGGAGCTTGCCTGCAAGCGATAGCGGAGTGTCTGCCGATAGATGTATCGACTGATCCACCGCCATCGCTTGCAGGCAAGCTCCCACAAGGGATGACAGTGATGTTCTAGACGCGGAACTGATCCATCAATTTCATCTGCTGGCTGGCCAATGCATTGAGCTGGCTGCTGATCGCCGCCGATTCGGTAGCCTGTTCGGTCAGGGTTTCGGTGACGGTACGGATCGCCGAGACGTTGCGGTTGACCTCTTCGGCCACTGCGCTCTGCTGTTCGGCGGCGCTGGCGATTTGCAGGTTCATGTCGCTGATCACGGTGACCGCGTCGCTGATCTTGCCCAGGGCGTCCACGGCCTGGCGGATCTGCCCGGCGTTGTTGTGGGCCTGGGTCTGGCTCGAGTGCATGGTCGCGACCACGCCACGGGTGCCGGTCTGGATGCGTTCAATGACCACGCGGATTTCTTCCACCGAATCCTGGGTGCGCTTGGCCAGGTTGCGGACCTCATCGGCCACCACCGCAAAACCACGACCGCTTTCACCGGCACGGGCCGCTTCGATCGCGGCGTTCAGCGCCAGCAGGTTGGTCTGCTCGGCAATGCTGCGGATCACCTCCAGCACCGAACCGATCTGCTCGCTGTTGACCGCCAGCTCTTCGACCTCGGTCACCGCTTTGCTGACTTCATCGGCCAGTTGATTGATGTCACGGGTGCTGCGCTCGATGATCGACATGCCGTCCTTGGCCGACTGATCGGCGCCTTTCGCGGCGTTGGCAGCGTTCGAGGCGCTGTTGGCCACGTCGTGAGCGGTGGCGCTCATTTCGTTGGAGGCGGTGGCCACCTGATCGATCTCGCGGAATTGCACCTGCATGCCTTCACTGGTCTGGCGGGCGATTTCCGACGATTGATCGGCGGTGCCGCGAGCCTCGGTGATGCTCTGTTTGATCTGGGCGATGGTCGGTTGCAGCTTGTCGAGGAAGCGGTTGAACCAGTTCACCAGTTCGCCCAGTTCATCCTGCTTGGTGTAGTTCAGGCGCTGGGTCAGGTCGCCTTCGCCGCTGGCGATGTTCTTCAGCATCTCGGCGACGCTGTTGATCGGACGGGTCACACCGGAGGCGGTGAGCCAGATCAGCAGCAGACCGATCAGGCCGGCGATCACTGCAACTGCGAGGGCGGTAATGGTGCCGGTTTGCTGCGCATCGTCGAGCACTGCCTGGAGCTTGACCGAGTCGGCCAGCAGCACTTGTTTCGGCAGGTCGATGACCACACCCCAGGCCTTGGAGTCGGCAATCGGGTTGACCGGATACACGGCGCGGATCAGGTCGCCCCGTTCGAGAATCTTCGGTGTGCCGGCACTCAGCAGTTGCAGCACGTCCTTGCCCTCGACGCCGAGGGTGTCGCCGATGCTTTTGCCGACCTTGCCGGCATCCGCGCTGTAGGCACCGAGCACGCCGCTGCCGGAGACGATCAGCATGTGCCCGGCGCTGTTGAACAGGTCACGCTGAGAGTCCACGGCCGCCGCTTGCAGGGCATCGAGGGCGATGTCGACACCGACCACGCCGATGGCCTTGCCGTCCACCAGCAGGGGCACGGAAATGGTGGTCATGAGCATTTCCTTGCCGCCCACGGTGTCGGCGTAAGGATCAAGCAGGCAGGTGCGTTTGTTGTCGCGAGGGCAGGTGTACCAGCTGTTGTAAGGTGTGCCGCTGACGCTGAGGGTGGTCTTGTTCATGTCGTCTTCGACCATGATCGTGTTCAGCGACGGGCCCGCAGCACGGCTCCAGTAACTGGCGAAGCGTCCCGCCTCGTTGGACTGACGCGCGGCATCGTTGGCGAATTCGCTGTCCTTGCCGTCCAGTCCGTTGGGCTCGAACGCCAGCCAGATGCCAAGCACCTTGCTGTTGCGCTCGAAGGCGGTTTTCAGGCTCAGGTTCAACTCTTCACGCAGGGCGCCGGCGTCCAGCGAACGCTTGGCGGCCATCACTCGCATGTCCTTGATCTGGTCCGCCAGGGCGGTGATCACCAACAGACTTTCGCCGAAGGTTTTCTGCACCCGCACCGCTTGCTCGGCAGCCTTGGCCTGCAGCAGGTCCTGCACGCTGGCGGTGAGCATCTTGCTGCTGGAAGCACTGACCAGTTCGTCGTTCTGGTTGGTCTGGTAAATGTTGATGCCAACGATCAGCGCGACCACACCGAGCAGGCACAGGCCGGAGAGCAGGACGATTTTCAGGCGGATGGACAGGGAGTCGAACATGGGACGTTCTCGCGAATGGATGAGCTGTTGGCTTAGTGGCAGGAAGGTGCCCGGTTCGCCAAATCCATTCAGCGCCATTCAATGCTCATCGGCGCTAGGCGCAGAGGCATGAATTACCAGCCGACGAGTGGTCACGGCTAAACGTTTGCGCGGGTAAATACCCTGAAAACAAGGGAAAAATCAGGAAATCTTCGGCAACGCTTCCGGTCGCGACCAGATCCACAGATTGCCCAGGATCATCCCGGCAATCGCCAGATAAATCGGCCAGCCGTGATCGAGCATCACCAGCATCAGCGTGGCGCACAGCAGCATGCTGACCGTGGCGCTGACCTTGGCCTTGCGGGCGATGATCTTGCCGTTGCGCCAGTTGCTCAGGATCGGCCCGAACAGTCGATGGTTTTCCAGCCAGGCACTCAGGCGCGGCGAACTGCGGGTCGCGGCCCAGGCGGCGAGCAGGATGAACTCGGTGGTCGGCAGGCCGGGCACAACGATGGCGATCAGACCGATGCCGAGGCTGACATAGGCGAGCAGGCCGAACAGCAGGCGGGCGAGTCGGGAGGCGGCGGGTTGGGGCATGGGCTCGAAGTGCGTGAGGCGAAACGGGGATTCTACAGACTTGCTCGGTTCCCATGTGGGAGCGAGCCTGCTCGCGATGGCGGTATATCAGTCGACATCTGAATTGAATGTCAGGCCGCAATCGCTAGCAGGCTAGCTCCCACAATGGGCAGTCGATGTGGCTCAGGCCGGCTCGGCTTCTGTGGCGTAAGCCTGTTCCAGCAGCACGGTGAAGCGGTTGAACGCATCAATCGCGCCTTGCTCCACTTCGGCTTCTTCTTCAGCACTGAATTGCAGCGAATCGATGGTGCGCACGAAGCTCTTCCAGCCTTCGGCGCGACCGCCTTCAGGTTCGCCCAGGTGACGGGCGCCGAAGGTTTCGCTCAGGTCCAGCGCGACAGCGCGTTTGATCAGGAACGCGGCGCCGAGCTTGGAGCCCTCGGAGACGAAGATCCAGCCCAGGGCGCGGGCCTTGCTCGGGTTTTTCACGGCGCCGGCGACTGGCGCAGGCACTTTGGTGTCGAGGTCGGCGAGGTCGGCCCTGGCGGCTTCGGCGCGGCAGCGGGCCGGCAGGTCAGGGACGATGGCGGTCAGTTCGGCATCGTTGTACAGCGCCACCAGCTCCGACTGGAACAGGTACTGCGCGACCACGAAACGGGCGAAATTGGCGCGGGTCTCGAACGGCGCGTGGGCCTTGACCAGCGCATCGAGCTTGCTGTGCGGCTCGTGGGTGATCTGGTTCAGGCGTTGCGAACGCAGGGCTTTTTCCGGGGTGCTCATGAGATGTCCTTGAAAAGAAGAGGCGCTTGATAACGAGACGTACGGGCAAGCGCCGGACAGTAAAAAAAACCTCACGGCGCGGCCATGCACACGCGCCGTAAGGTCATCCGGATCAGATATCCCAGACCAGGTTGATCGCAAAGTTGCGGCCCGGCTGGGTCAGGCGATCGAGGTTGGCCGGTTGTGTCACCGAGGCTTCGCCGACGCTGTCGTAACCGCGCACGTCATCCCACAGCCAGTACTTCTTGTCGGTCAGGTTGTAGATGCCGCCGCTGACGGTGACGTCGTCGGTGACCTTGTAATAACCGGCCAGATCGAGAATGCCGAAGCCCGGGGTCTTGAACTGACTGCTGACGCCATCCGGCGACTTGAAGTTGCTGTCGTCGACGCGGTCCTTTTTCTTGACCACGGTCCAGCTCAGCAGGCCGCCGTAGTTGTCCTGGTCGTAACCGAGGCCGAACACGCCGGTCAGCGGGTTGACGCTGTTGAGCGGCTCGCCGTTGTCGTTGTTGCGTCCGTAGGCGTAGGCAATCGAGCCTTGGGTGTACAGGCCTTGCGGCGCGCCGAAGGAATCGAGATTCAGGCGACCTTTGACTTCGGCACCCTTGATGGTGGCGTGCTTGATGTTGCTCGACTGGAAGGTCAACTCGTCGTAGCCCGGGGTGACAGCGTCTTCGTTGATGAAGTCGCGGTACTTGTTATAGAACACCGCCACGTCGAACGAGCCTTGCTCGAAGTTGCCGCGCAGGCCGGTTTCATAGCTTTTGCTTTTTTCCGGTTCCAGGTCCGGGTTCGGCGCCACGTTGTAGCCGGTGGTGCTGTTCTCGAAGCGGCCGTACAGCGCTTTCGCGGTCGGTGTGCGGAAGCCTTCGGCGTACTGGCCGTACCAGGTGTAGTTGTCGGTCAGGGCGTAGGTCAGGCCGAATTTCGGCGAGACTTTATGCCAGGTCTTGTTCGAATCGCTGACCGTGCCATTGCCGTCGGCGGCCACGGTGTTGAGGAATTCCTGGGTGATGTGCGGCTTGAGCTGGGTGTAGTCGTAGCGCAGGCCTGGCAGGAAGGTCCAGTTGTTCCAGCTGATCTGATCCTGGGCGAACAGGCTGTAGGTGTTGATGGTCGGGTCCGGGAAGTCGCTGGACTTCTTCAGCACATCCGCTGCGCTGGTCGCGCCGATGGCGGTGCAGCCGCGACCGACCGCCAGACACTTGCCGTCGCCGCTGCGCGAGCCAGTGACTTTCTGCTGCTTGATGGTGGTGCCGTAAGTCAGCACATGATCGGTGTCACCGATGGCGAATGCCTTGTCCAGTTGCGCGTCGAAGACCCACTGTTTCTCTTCGTAAATCGTGTCGCGGGTGCGCAGCACTTTGCGGGTGATCGGGTAGTAGAACTCGTCGGTGCTCTGATCGGTCTTGGCGGTCTGGTGGTTGAGGCTCCACTTCACGTTGTCCGCCAGCAGGCTATTCAACTCGAAGCTGTGCTCCAGGCCGAAACGCTCGCGGGTGATGGTGTCGTTGCCGGTGCGCCACTGGTACATGCCGCCGGGCAGCACGCTGTCCGGGATTGTCGGGGCACCGTTGAAGTACGGGCCGCCGTAAGCGCTTTTCTGATCGGTGTCGCGATCATCCTTGTACTTTTCGTAAGTCAGGCCCAGGCGCGACCCTTCGTTGTAGTTCCAGCCGATCTTGGCCAGCACGTTGCTGGCTTTCACGTCTTCCGGGTTGGCGGCGGTGCGCTCCAGGCCTGTGCCGTTGTTGCTGCCGTAGGAATCGGTTTCATGACCGTCGCGCTGGCTGTAGTGCAGCAAGCCGTCGAACTGGTCGGCGCGACCGGCGACGGTGGCGGATTTCAGCCAGCTCTCGTCGGCGGAGCTGTAGCCGGTTTTCAGGCGGGCACCGACATCTTTGCCGGGCTTGATGATGTCGTCCGGGTCGAGGGTGTAGTAGCTCACGGCGCCGCCGATGGCGTTGCTGCCGTACAGCACTGAGGCCGGGCCACGGAGGATTTCGACGCGTTTGACGATTTCCGGGTCAACGTAGTTGCGCTGGGTCTTGGCGTAGGGGCCGTTGAAGAAACCGTCCGGCACTTCGACGCCGTCGACCTGAGTCAGAATCCGGTCGCCGTCGATGCCGCGAATGTTGTAGCCACTGATCCCGCCGCGCTGGCCGGCGCCGCCGACGGAGACGCCCGGCTCGTAGCGCACCAGATCCTTGATGGTGTTGACGTTGTTGCGGTCCAGATCCTCGCGGGTCTGCACGCTGACGGTGGCCGGCACGCTGTTGACCGACTGTTCCTGACGGGTGGCGCTGATGGTCACCTGATCAAGATTGAGTGCGCCGCCGCTGGCGCGTTTTTCCAGCACGACGTTGTTGTTGCTCAGTTTGCGGAAGCTCAGGTTGGTCCCCACCAACAGGCGCTCCAGGGCTTTTTCCGGTGGCAGCGAACCGCGCACGCCCGGCGACGACACGTCCTGACCCAGTTGCGCCGGCAAACCGACCTGCCAGCCCGTGACGGCGGTGAACGCATTGAGCGCCGACACCAGCGGCTGCTGGCCGATGGCGAACGAGTAGTCGCCCATGTTGCGCGCCGGCTGTTCGGTGGCGGCCATCAGCGGCGCGGTGCCGGCCATCAGGATGGCGGCGGTCAGCAGCGACAGCATGCGGGAAGGGGAAGAAGTCTGGCGGGTAAGGCGTGAGGACATCGATAGCGCTCCGTGTCGCACGAATCTTTATAGGTACTGATTGATCTCGCGAGATGCGAATCAATTGCATTGGCTATAACGAGACGAACGAGCTTCGGCTATCGAGTAAAAATAATTCTCATTTAGTTCAGGATCACCAGCGCCGGGAATTCCCGAAGCCTGGCCGAGGTGATATGAGCGAGCGAACGCACCACATCCAGCGGCTGGTCGAGACGGTAGTTGCCAGTGACGGCGACGTCGGCCAACTGCTCGTTGGTGTTGATGATGAAGCCCGGATAGTAACGGCGCAGTTCGGCCAGCACCTGGTTCAGCGGGCAGTTTTCGAAGATCAGCCGACCCTGCACCCACGCCAGATCGGTGGCGGCGTCGACCTTGGCCGGGTGGTCGAAACCGTTGGGACCGATGCGGATGCTTTCCCCGGCGGACAACCGAACCCGTGCGTCGTCGCGGGTCGCCCGCAAATCGACATCGCCGCGCTGCACCCGCACCTGCGCCACGCCGTCCAGATAACGCACGGCAAACGCGGTGTCGCGTACGCTGGCTTTCACGGGCCCGGCGTCGATTTCCAGTGGCTGGCTGCGGCTGGCCGGGATCTCGAAAAACGCTTCGCCCTGATACAGCCGCGCGACTCGCTGCTGATCGTTGATCGTGCTGGAGAAGGCGGAATTGGTGTTGAGCAGGACTTTCGAGCCGTCCTCGAGCTGCAGGCGCTGACGTTCGCCGACCACGGTCAGGTGATCGGCCTGCAATCGCATCGGCAGGTTGCTGAAACTGAACAGCCCGAGCAGCAGAACGGCGGCGGTGGCCAGCGGCTTCCAGTGCGGGCGCAAACGAGTTAGGACGGTGACTTTCTTCGGTTTGGCCGCGAGGTTCTGTGCGCACTGGGCGATCTGCGGGCCGTCCCAGATTGCCTGGGCCTTGGCGAACGCCTCGGCATTCAACGGGTCGGCCGCCAGCCAGGCATGGAATTGCCGGGTCTGCTCCTCGTCCGGACTGCCGAGCACGATGAGCCAGTCCAGAGCCTGGTCCATTGCGCTTGCAGCGTCCTGCGCCGATGAAGGCGAAGGGGAGCGGTGGATGTCCGTCACGGTGTTTCCTCGGCAGTGTCTGTGCACGGCTGTTTTTTTAGTGAAGCGTAAAAGTCGGGCAAGGGTAACAAAGCCCGATGATCAGTGCAGTCGATCCTGAGGTTTACAGAAAAGCCCTACGGCATCAGTCGTTGTTCAAGCGTTCGGCGACACCGATGCAGATGGTCATGATCAGTTTGAGTTCTTTCTGCACCGTGCTGAGAGAGACGCTCAGTTCTTCGGCGATTTCCTGATAGCTGTGCCCGTGCAGGCGGCTGAGGATGAAGATTTGCTGTTGGCGGGGGCTGAGTTCACCGAGGCTCACGTTCAGGCGCTCCAGCAATTGTTCGGCGTGAGCGGCGTCTTCGGCACTGCTGGCGGGGGCGGCGACGCTGTGCACCACGTCTTGCGGCACGTCGTCGACCATGGTGCGCGAATGAATCTTGCGCGCACGCAAATGGTCCAGCGCCAGGTTGCGCGCGGTCTGGAAGACAAAGGGTTCAAGGTGATCGATGGCACGTTCGCTCAGCGCCCGGGTGACGCGCAGGTAGGTTTCCTGCAACAGGTCTTCGGCGGTGCTGTGGTTGTTGACCATCCGTTCCAGAGTCCGCAGCAGCGACGTGCGTTGGGCGAGGAACACGTGATTGAAGTGTGATTGACTCACGGGAAGACCTGATCCATTTCGAGCGAATGATAATGCTTATCATCCGCCCGAGTGGTCAAGTGTTGATTTCAGATTGAAATCAAACCTGTGGGGGCAGGCGTTTATTCCGCGTTGCACAGCGCCAGGCAGTTATCGAGCATCCGGTTGGAGAAGCCCCACTCGTTGTCATACCAGGCCAGCACTTTCAGCAGTTTGCCGGTGGATTTGGTGTGGTTGGCGTCGAAGATCGACGACAAGGGGTTGTGGTTGAAATCGCTCGAAACCAGCGGCAGGGTGTTGTAGCCGAGGATCTTCGAATGCTGGCTCGCGGCTTTCATCAGTGCATTGACTTCATCGGCCGAGGCTTCGCGCTTCAACTGCACGGTCAGGTCAACCAGCGACACATTGATCACCGGCACGCGCACGGCCATGCCGGTCAGTTTGCCGGCCAGTTCCGGCAGCACCAGGCCCACGGCTTCGGCGGCACCGGTCTTGCTCGGAATCATGTTCTGGGTGGCGGAACGGGCGCGGTACGGGTCGGTGTGATAGACGTCGGTCAGGTTCTGGTCGTTGGTGTAGGCGTGAATCGTGGTCATCAGGCCGCTTTCGATGCCCAGTTCGCGGTGCAGCACCTGGGCCACCGGGGCCAGGCAGTTGGTGGTGCACGAGGCGTTGGAAATGATCTGATGCGACTGGCGCAGAATGTCGTGGTTCACGCCATAAACGACGGTGGCATCGGCACCTTTGGCCGGGGCCGAGATAATCACTTTGCGTGCGCCGGCGGTAATATGCGCAGCGGCTTTGGCGCGGTCGGTGAACAGACCGGTGCATTCGAACACCACATCAATCTTTTCCGCGGCCCAGGGCAGGTCGGCCGGGTTGCGGATGGCGCTGACTGAAATGCGGTCGCCGTTGACGGTCAGACTCTCGTTGTCATGAGCCACTTCGGCGTCGAATGTGCCATGAACGGTGTCGTACTTGAGCAGATGCGCATTGATCGCGCTGTCGCCCAGATCGTTGATGGCGACGATCTGCAAATCCTGACGATAGCCTTGGGTATACAGTGCGCGCAGGACATTACGGCCGATGCGGCCAAAACCATTGATTGCGATTCGAAGAGTCATTGAACAGCGCCGCCGTCGTTTTGTTGTTGGAATTACAAGATTATTCGCATAAAAATAGAAAACAAGCCTTTTTAGTGGCAATATTTTGTTTTATCTACAACGAGTGACCTGAATCAACTGGTCCGAATGATCAAGAAAACCGTTCGTCATCCCACGCGAACGGGCTTTTGATCAGCATAGACAATCAGGTCGCCACATCCGTTAGCCTGGAGTTCTACACATGCATCCCCGCGTTCTTGAGGTCACCGAACGGCTTATCGCCCGCAGCCGCGCCACGCGTCAGGCTTACCTTGCACTGATTCGCGGCGCCGCCACCGACGGGCCGATGCGCGGCAAGCTGCAATGCGCCAACTTCGCCCACGGCGTGGCCGGGTGTGGCAGCGAAGACAAGCACAGCCTGCGGATGATGAACTCGGCGAACATCGCGATTGTTTCGTCATATAACGACATGCTCTCGGCGCACCAGCCGTACGAAGTCTTCCCGGAACAGATCAAGAACGCCCTGCGCGAGATCGGCTCGGTCGGCCAGTTCGCTGGCGGCACGCCTGCCATGTGCGACGGCGTGACCCAGGGTGAGCCGGGGATGGAGCTGAGCCTGCCGAGCCGCGAAGTGATCGCGATGTCGACGGCGGTGGCGCTGTCCCACAACATGTTCGACGGCGCGCTGATGCTCGGCATCTGCGACAAGATCGTGCCGGGCCTGATGATGGGCGCCCTGCGTTTCGGTCACCTGCCGACGATTTTCGTACCGGGCGGGCCGATGGTCTCGGGGATTTCCAACAAGGAAAAAGCCGACGTGCGGCAGAAGTACGCCGAAGGCAAGGCGACCCGCGAAGAGCTGCTGGAATCGGAGATGAAGTCGTACCACAGCCCGGGCACCTGCACTTTCTACGGCACCGCCAACACCAACCAGTTGCTGATGGAAGTGATGGGCCTGCACTTGCCGGGCGCGTCCTTCGTCAACCCGAACACCCCGCTGCGTGAGGCCCTGACTCGCGAAGCCGCGCACCAGGTCACCCGCCTGACCAAACAGAACGGTAACTTCCTGCCGATCGGCGAAATCGTCGACGAGAAGGCGCTGGTCAACTCGATCGTCGCGCTGCACGCCACCGGCGGTTCGACCAACCACACCCTGCACATGCCGGCCATCGCCATGGCGGCAGGCATTCAACTGACCTGGCAGGACATGGCCGACCTCTCCGAAGTCGTGCCGACCCTGAGCCACGTCTATCCGAACGGCAAGGCTGACATCAACCACTTCCAGGCGGCGGGCGGCATGTCGTTCCTGATCCGCGAACTGCTCGAAGCCGGTCTGCTGCACGAAGACGTCAACACCGTGCTCGGCCACGGCCTGAGCCAGTACACCAAAGAGCCGTTCCTCGATAACGGCAAGCTGGTGTGGCGCGAAGGCCCGACCGACAGCCTCGACGAAAACATCCTGCGCCCGGTGGCCCGTGCGTTCTCGGCAGAGGGCGGCTTGCGGGTGATGGAAGGCAACCTCGGTCGCGGCGTGATGAAGGTGTCTGCCGTGGCGCTGGAAAACCAGATCGTCGAAGCACCGGCCATGGTGTTCCAGGACCAGCAGGATCTGGCAGACGCTTTCAAGGCCGGTCTACTGGAGAAGGATTTTGTCGCGGTGATGCGCTTCCAGGGTCCGCGTTCCAACGGCATGCCTGAGCTGCACAAGATGACGCCGTTCCTCGGCGTGCTGCAGGATCGAGGCTTCAAGGTGGCGCTGGTGACGGATGGGCGCATGTCCGGCGCATCCGGGAAAATTCCGGCGGCCATTCATGTCAGCCCCGAAGCTTATGTCGGCGGCGCTTTGGCGCGCGTGCAAGAGGGCGATATCATCCGCGTCGATGGCGTCAAAGGCACTTTGGAACTCAAGGTGGACGCCGCCGAATTCGCAGCGCGCGAACCCGCCAAAGGCCTGTTGGGCAACAACATCGGCAGCGGTCGCGAACTGTTTGGCTTCATGCGTTTGGCCTTCAGCTCGGCGGAGCAGGGCGCCAGCGCCTTCACTTCTGCCCTGGAGACGCTTAATTGAAACTGGCTTTGGTCGGTGACATCGGAGGCACCAACGCGCGGTTTGCGTTGTGGAAAGATCAGCAGCTCGAATCGGTTCAGGTGCTGGCCACGGCCGACCATGCCAGCCCGGAAGAGGCGATCGGCCTATACCTGAGCGGGCTCGGTCTGGCGCCGGGCGCTATCGGCTCGGTGTGCCTGTCGGTGGCGGGGCCGGTGAGCGGCGATGAATTCAAATTCACCAACAACCACTGGCGCCTGAGCCGCAAGGCGTTCTGCCAGACCTTGCAGGTCGAGCAGCTGTTGCTGATCAACGACTTCTCGGCGATGGCGCTGGGCATGACCCGTTTGCAGCCCGGCGAATTCCGCGTGGTCTGCGAAGGCACGCCTGAGCCGTTGCGCCCGGCAGTGGTGATCGGCCCGGGCACCGGCCTGGGCGTCGGCACCTTGCTCGATCTCGGCGAAGGGCGGTTTGCCGCGTTGCCGGGAGAGGGCGGTCACGTCGATCTGCCGCTGAGCAGTCCGCGTGAAACCCAGCTCTGGCAGCACATCCACAACGAGATCGGCCACGTCAGCGCGGAAACCGCGTTGAGCGGCGGTGGCTTGCCGCGGGTCTACCGGGCGATCTGCGCGGTGGATGGTCATGAACCGAAGCTCGACACACCAGAGGCAATCACTGCGGCAGGTCTTGCAGGCGACCCGATTGCCCTGGAAGTGCTGGAGCAGTTCTGCTGCTGGCTCGGTCGCGTGGCCGGCAATAACGTGCTGACCACCGGCGGCCGTGGTGGGGTGTACATCGTGGGTGGCGTGATTCCGCGCTTTGCCGATTTCTTCCTCGAAAGCGGTTTCGCCCGCAGCTTCGCCGACAAGGGCTGCATGAGCGATTACTTCAAGGGAATTCCGGTGTGGCTGGTGACAGCGCCGTACTCGGGGCTCGTCGGTGCAGGAGTGGCGCTCGAACAATCCGGTAAATGATCATTCCCACGCCGAGCGTGGGAACAATCAACACATCAGGCATAATCCGCCCAATTCCAACAACAAGGATGCCTTCGAAGTGAGCTCAGTCAACAAGTCGATTTTGTTGGTCGATGACGACCAGGAGATACGCGAGTTGCTGGAAACCTACCTGACCCGCGCGGGTTTTCAGGTACGGGCCACGGCGGATGGCGCCGGTTTCCGTCAGGCGCTGAACGACGCGCCGAGCGATCTGGTGATCCTCGATGTGATGCTGCCCGATGAAGACGGCTTCAGCCTGTGCCGCTGGGTGCGCCAGCATCCGCGTCAGGCCCAGGTGCCGATCATCATGCTCACCGCCAGTTCCGACGAAGCCGACCGGGTCATCGGCCTGGAGCTCGGCGCCGACGATTACCTCGGCAAGCCTTTCAGCCCCCGCGAACTGCAAGCCCGAATCAAGGCCCTGCTGCGTCGCGCCCAATTCGGCCAGGAACGTGGCGGCAGTGAAGTGCTGGCGTTCGATGAATGGCGGCTGGACATGGTCAGCCATCGGCTGTTTCACGCCGACGGCGAGGAGGTGATTCTGTCCGGCGCCGACTTCGCCCTGTTGAAACTGTTTCTTGATCATCCCCAGGAAATCCTCGACCGCGACACCATCGGCAACGCCACCCGTGGCCGCGACCTGATGCCCCTCGACCGCATCGTCGACATGGCCGTCAGCCGTCTGCGCCAGCGTCTGCGCGACACCGAAAAACCGCCGCGCCTGATCCGTACCGTGCGCGGCAGCGGCTACCAACTGGCAGCCAATGTGGTTGCCGGCAATGGTCATTGAGTTCCTGCGCACCACCGCGCGCAAAGTGCCGATGCCGCGTTCGCTGCTTGGGCGAATGCTACTGCTGACGCTGCTCGCGGTGTTGTTCGCCCAGACCCTGTCCAGCGTGATCTGGGTGTCCCAATTGCGTGCGACCCAGCTCGAAGGGCTGGTCACCAGCGCCCGCAGCCTCGCCCATTCGATGACCGCCAGCGTCAGTTATTTCCGCTCGTTGCCGGTGGCCTATCGGCCTCTGGTGCTCGACCAATTGCGCAGCATGGGCGGCACGCGTTTTGTGGTGACGCTCAATGACAAACCGCTGGGCATGGAAGTGCTGCCGGTGACGCCGCGCAAGGCCGCGGTGTTGAAAGCGGTGGATGAAGTGCTGCGTCAGTCGCTGGGCCAGGACACCGACATTCTGGTGACCTTCGTCAGCCCCGATGACCTACGGATCTTCAACGCCGGGTTGAAGCTCGATGAGTTGCCGCGTTCCTGGGCGCATTACGCGCTTACGCTTGAGCCGGTGAATCCGCCGGTGCTGGTGACTCAGATTCAGTTGGCGCCGGGTGAGTGGCTGTACATCGCCTCGCTGTTGCCCGAGCCCTACACCAGTCTCGAAGAGCAAGGCCTGCCGACCCAGCAGGTGTGGTTCATCGTCTTCACAAGCGGTTTTCTGTTGCTGTTCATCGGCCTGCTGGTGCACTGGCAGAGCCGGCCGCTCAAGCGTCTGGCACGGGCCGCGCGGGATTTGTCGCTGGGCGCCGATGTCGAGCCGGTGGCCGAGGGCGGCGGCAGCGAAGTGGTCGAAGTGGGCCGCGCCTTCAACACCATGCGCGAGCGGATCAGCCGTTACCTGACCGAGCGCAGCCAGTTGTTCAGCGCGATTTCCCATGACCTGCGTACACCGATTACGCGACTGCGCCTGCGGGTCGAACTGCTGGAAGACGAGAAGCTGCAAACCAAGTTCGGCCGCGATCTGGACGAACTGGAGCTGCTGGTCAAAGGCGCGCTGCAATGCGTGAAGGACACCGACATCCACGAAAACATCGAGCCGGTTGATCTGAACCATGTGCTCGACTGCCTGGTGGAACCCTATCTGGCGCCGGCCGGCAATGGTCGCGTGACGCAGCAGGGGCGGGCGTTGGCGGCGTATCCGGGCAAGCCGCTGGCGCTCAAGCGTTGCATCGGCAACCTGATCGACAACGCGTTGAAGTACGGGCAGAACGCCCACCTGCACATCGATGACGATGATCGTGCGTTTGTGCTGCATGTCGACGATGAAGGGCCGGGCGTGCCGGAGCAGCGGCTGGAGCAGGTGTTCGAGCCGCACTTCCGCTTGGCGGGACAGCAGCAGGGTTACGGTCTCGGTTTGGGGATCGCCCGCAACATTGCCCATAGCCATGGCGGTGAAGTGACGCTGCAGAACCTGCGCGAAGGCGGATTGCGCGTGACCCTGCAATTACCGCGTTCGGCGGATTAAGTCAAAAGCTTGCCCTCACCCTAACCCTCTCCCGGAGGGAGAGGGGACCGACCGAGGTGTCTGGCGTCATACATCGACCTGAAAGACCTTATCGATTATGGATTCAAAGCGAATCGTTCAGGTCGGCGTACCTCTGCAATATCCCTCGGTCGGCCCCCTCTCCCTCCGGGAGAGGGCTGGGGTGAGGGCTGGCTCTTTGTCACGACTCGGTGACAAAACCCGCCCCCTTCGTTACAAGCCCCTCCCGGCCCGTTGTTTAGACTGCCCGCAGTCATAACAACAAAAAAGGCCACCCATGGATCATTTCAATCCGGGCTTCAGCAGTTGGCTGAACGCCCCTGCCCACCAGCAATGGCTCGCCGATGAAGGCCTGCGCCTGCTGGCATTTGCCAAGGCTTCACGGCTGCCCGAAGGGTTTGGCAATCTCGATGAGCGCGGCCAGCTCCAGGCCGGCGCGCAAGCCGAAACCATGAACACCGCACGCATGACCCACAGCTTCGCCATGGCCCACATTCAGGGCCTGCCGGGGTTCGCCGAGCTGGTCGATCACGGCATTACAGCCCTGCGCGGTCCGTTGCGCGATGCGCTGCACGGCGGCTGGTTCGCCGTCGCCGAACACCGTGACGGCAACACCGGCAAGAACGCTTATCTGCATGCTTTCGTCGCTCTGGCGGCGAGTTCCGCAGTGGTCGCACAACGTCCGGGCGCGCAGGCGTTGCTGGATGACGCCATCGACATCATCGACACGTATTTCTGGAGCGAGGAAGAGGGCGCCATGCGCGAGTTCTTCAACCGCGACTGGCGCGAAGAAGAGGCCTATCGCGGCGCCAACAGCAACATGCACGCCACCGAAGCCTTCCTTGCCTTGGCCGATGTCACCGAAGACCCGCGCTGGCTGGTGCGTGCGCAACGCATCGTCGAGCGGGTGATTCACGGGCACGCCGCCGCCAACGATTACCTGGTGATCGAGCATTTCGACCGCAACTGGCAGCCGCTGCGCGACTACAACCATGACAATCCCGCCGACGGTTTCCGTCCCTACGGGACCACGCCGGGCCATGGTTTCGAGTGGGCGCGGCTGTTGCTGCACCTCGAAGCCGCGCGGGTTCAGGCCGGCATGCTCACGCCCGGCTGGCTGGCCACCGATGCGCAAAAGCTGTTCGAACAAAACTGCCGCCATGGCTGGGATGTCGATGGTGCGCCGGGCATCGTCTATACCCTCGACTGGAACAACAAAGCGGTGGTGCGTCATCGCCTGCACTGGACCCACGCCGAGGCCAGCGCTGCCGCCAGTGCCTTGCTCAAACGCACCGGCGATGCGCAGTACGAAACCTGGTATCGCCTGTTCTGGGAATTTTGCGAAACGTATTTCATCGACCGCTGCGACGGCAGCTGGCATCACGAACTCGACCCGCAAAACCGTCCAAGTGCCGATATCTGGGCGGGCAAACCGGATCTGTACCACGCCTGGCAGGCCGTTCTGATTCCACGTCTGCCGCTGGCACCGAGCATGGCCAGTGCTCTGGCACACCTGTCTCGAAGCGTTCCTGTGTAACCATGTGGTGACATTCGCGCGTCCCTTCGTTACCTGCGGGGGGAAACGCTCTGTTTAAACTCGTGTGCAGCGCAAGCACCAGACTTGCATGCATAACAACAAGAAAGGTACATCTCAGATGAATGCGATTTCTCGCCTCGCTACTGTCATTTCTGTCGCCTCCCTGTTCCCGCTCGCTGTGCTGCCCCTGAGTGTTTCCGCTGCCGAATCCAAAGGTTCGGTGGAAGTCGTGCATTGGTGGACGTCCGGTGGCGAAAAAGCTGCCGTCGATGTGCTCAAGGCTCAAGTCGAGAAAGACGGTTTCACCTGGAAAGACGGCGCTGTCGCCGGCGGTGGCGGTGCGACTGCCATGACCGTGCTGAAAAGCCGCGCAGTAGCCGGCAACCCGCCAGGCGTTGCCCAGATCAAGGGCCCGGACATCCAGGAATGGGCGTCGACCGGTCTGCTCGACACTGACGTGCTGAAGGACGTTTCCAAGTCCGAGAAGTGGGACAGCCTGCTCGACAAGAAAGTCTCCGACACCGTGAAGTTCGAAGGTGATTACGTGGCCGTGCCGGTGAACATTCACCGCGTGAACTGGCTGTGGATCAACCCGGAAGTCTTCAAGAAAGCCGGTATCGAAAAAGCCCCGACCACCCTCGAAGAATTCTACGCCGCCGGCGACAAGCTGAAAGCGGCGGGCTTCATCCCGCTGGCCCACGGCGGTCAGCCTTGGCAGGACAGCACCGTGTTCGAAGCGGTCGTGCTGTCGGTGATGGGTGTTGATGGTTACAAGAAAGCCTTGGTCGACCTGGACAACGCTGCCCTGACCGGTCCGGAAATGGTCAAGGCCCTGACCGAGCTGAAGAAAGTCGCGACCTACATGGACCAGGACGGCAAAGGCCAGGACTGGAACCTGGAAGCGGCCAAGGTCATCAACGGCAAGGCCGGCATGCAGATCATGGGTGACTGGGCCAAGTCCGAGTGGACCGCCGCCAAGAAAGTCGCCGGCAAGGACTACGAGTGCGTAGCCTTCCCGGGCACCGACAAGGCGTTCACCTACAACATCGACTCGCTGGCCGTGTTCAAGCAGAAGGACGCGGGCACCGCGGCCGGTCAGCAGGACATCGCCAAAGTCGTGCTGGGTGAAAACTTCCAGAAAGTCTTCAGCATCAACAAGGGCTCGATTCCGGTGCGCAACGACATGCTCGCCGACATGGGCAAGTACGGTTTCGACTCCTGCGCCCAGACCGCTGCCAAGGACTTCCTGGCAGACGCCAAGAGCGGCGGCCTGCAACCGAGCATGGCGCACAACATGGCGACCACGCTGGCCGTGCAGGGTGCGTTCTTTGATGTTGTGACCAACTACATCAACGACCCGAAAGCCGACCCGGCCGACGCTGCCAAGAAACTCGGCACTGCCATCAAGGCTGCCAAGTAATGCTTGGCCTGTAGGAGCGAGCCTGCTCGCGATAGCGGATCGTCAGCCACCGAAAGTGTGAACTGACACAACGCAATCGCCAGCAGGCTGGCTCCCACAGGGATCGCATCCGTAATTCTTAATCCTTCTACTGGATCTTCCCATGAGTTCTGTTGCTGTGTTCAGCAAGGCCTCGCCGTTCGACGCATTGCAGCGCTGGCTACCGAAACTGGTGCTGGCGCCGAGCATGTTCATCGTTCTGGTGGGCTTCTATGGCTATATCCTCTGGACGTTTGTCCTGTCGTTCACCACGTCGACCTTCCTGCCTAACTACAAGTGGGCAGGGCTGGCGCAATACGAGCGCCTGTTCGACAACGACCGCTGGTGGGTGGCGAGCAAGAACCTGGCCGTGTTCGGCGGCATGTTCATCGGCATCACCCTGGTAATCGGCGTGACACTGGCGATTTTCCTCGACCAGAAAATCCGTCGCGAAGGCTTTATCCGCACCATTTACCTGTACCCGATGGCGCTCTCGATGATCGTGACCGGTACTGCGTGGAAATGGCTGCTCAACCCGGGCATGGGCCTGGACAAATTGCTGCGGGACTGGGGCTGGGAAGGCTTCCGTCTCGACTGGCTGATCGACCCGGATCGCGTGGTGTACTGCCTGGTGATCGCGGCGGTCTGGCAAGCCTCGGGCTTCATCATGGCGATGTTCCTCGCCGGTCTGCGTGGCGTCGATCAATCGATCATCCGTGCTGCCCAGATCGACGGCGCAAGCATGCCGCGCATCTACTGGAAAGTGGTGCTGCCAAGCCTGCGTCCGGTGTTTTTCAGTGCGGTGATGATCCTGGCGCACATCGCGATCAAGAGCTTCGACCTGGTGGCGGCCATGACGGCCGGCGGCCCGGGTTATTCCTCCGATTTGCCGGCGATGTTCATGTACTCGTTCACGTTCAGCCGTGGACAGATGGGCATGGGCTCGGCCAGTGCAATCCTGATGCTCGGTGCGATCCTCGCGATCATCGTGCCTTACCTGTACTCCGAGCTGAGGACCAAGCGTCATGACTAGTCTCGCTTCGAAACCTGCCATCAGTCTGAGTCGCATCGCGATCTACGCGGTGCTGATCCTCGCGGTCCTGCTGTACCTGGTACCGCTGGTGGTCATGCTGTTGACCAGCTTCAAGACCCCGGAAGACATCTCCACCGGCAACCTGCTGAGCTGGCCGACCGTGGTCAGCGGCATCGGCTGGGTGAAAGCCTGGGCCACCGTTGACGGCTACTTCTGGAACTCGATCAAGATCACCGTGCCGGCCGTGATCATCTCCACCGCCATCGGTGCGTTGAACGGCTACGTGCTGTCGTTCTGGCGCTTTCGCGGTTCGCAGCTGTTCTTCGGCCTGTTGCTGTTCGGCTGCTTCCTGCCGTTCCAGACCGTGCTGCTGCCGGCCTCGTTCACCCTCGGCAAAATGGGCCTGGCGAGCACCACCACCGGCCTGGTGTTCATCCATGTGGTTTACGGTCTGGCGTTCACCACGCTGTTCTTCCGTAACTACTACGTGAGCATTCCGGATGCGCTGATCAAGGCGGCGCGTCTCGATGGCGCGGGCTTCTTCACGATCTTCCGCCAGATCATCCTGCCGATGTCGACGCCGATCATCATGGTCTGCCTGATCTGGCAGTTCACTCAGATCTGGAACGACTTCCTGTTCGGCGTGGTGTTCTCCAGTGGTGATTCGCAACCGATCACGGTGGCGCTGAACAACCTGGTCAACACCAGCACCGGGGCCAAGGAATACAACGTGGACATGGCGGCGGCGATGATCGCCGGGCTGCCGACCCTGCTGGTCTATGTGGTCGCAGGCAAGTATTTCGTGCGCGGGCTGACGGCCGGCGCAGTCAAGGGGTAATCATGGCTACGCTCGAACTTCGCAATGTAAACAAGACCTACGGTGCCGGCCTGCCGGACACCCTGAAGAACATCGAACTGTCGATCAAGGACGGTGAGTTCCTGATCCTCGTCGGGCCTTCGGGCTGCGGCAAGTCGACGCTGATGAACTGCATCGCCGGCCTGGAAACCATCACCGGCGGCGCAATCATGATCGGCGACCAGGACGTCAGCGGCATGAGCCCGAAAGATCGCGACATCGCCATGGTGTTCCAGTCCTACGCGCTGTACCCGACCATGAGCGTGCGCGAGAACATCGAGTTCGGTCTGAAGATCCGCAAGATGAGCCAGTCGGCGATCGACGAAGAAGTCGCCCGCGTGGCCAAGCTGTTGCAGATCGAGCACCTGCTCAATCGCAAGCCGGGCCAGCTCTCCGGCGGCCAGCAACAGCGCGTGGCGATGGGCCGTGCCTTGGCGCGTCGACCGAAGATCTACCTGTTCGACGAACCGCTGTCCAACCTCGACGCCAAGCTGCGCGTCGAGATGCGTACTGAAATGAAACTGATGCACCAGCGCCTGAAAACCACCACGGTCTACGTGACCCACGACCAGATCGAAGCGATGACCCTGGGCGACAAAGTGGCGGTGATGAAGGACGGGATCATCCAGCAGTTCGGTACGCCGAAAGAGATCTACAACGACCCGGCCAACCTGTTCGTGGCGAGCTTCATCGGTTCGCCGCCGATGAACTTCATTCCACTGCGCCTGCAACGCAAGGACGGCCGTCTGGTGGCGCTGCTCGACAGCGGCCAGGCCCGTTGCGAATTGCCGATGGCGATGCAGGACGCCGGTCTCGAAGACCGCGAAGTGATCCTCGGCCTGCGCCCGGAGCAGATCGCGCTGGCGAACGGCGAGGGCAATGGCCTGCCGAGCATCAAGGCTGAAGTGCAGGTCACCGAGCCGACCGGCCCGGACACCCTGGTGTTCGTCAACCTCAACGACACCAAGGTCTGCTGCCGTCTGGCGCCGGATGTGGCACCGCAGGTGGGCGAAACCCTGACCCTGCAGTTCGATCCGTCGAAAGTGCTGCTGTTCGACGCCCAGTCCGGCGAACGCCTGGGGGTTGCGGGCCTGCCGAAAGCCGAACCGCACAGCGCAAACGTGGCCCAGTTCAAGGGTCGCTGATGAACACAGGCGGGAGCGGGCAGGCCCGTTCCCGCAGGGAGCACGCGGTGCGTGGCCTGTCGCGCGCCGCATCCGATGTAAACCGCGTTAAATAAGAAGAACAGTTAATAACAATAAAACGAGGATGTAGGGATGAAGAAGAACAACAACGCTCAGCGAATCGGCCAGTTGTCAGCAGTTGCGGCAATGATGCTGGCCGGCAGCGTCCACGCGGCTGACGCTTTCAGCTCCGATTCGGAGTGGATGACCGGGGACTGGGGTGGCGAGCGGACCAAGCTGATCGAGCAGGGCATCGACATCAAGATGGACTACGTCGGTGAGGTGGGCGGCAACCTTCACGGCGGCTACAACAACGACAAGACGGCGCGTTACTCCGACCAGTTCGGTCTGGGCGTGGCGCTGGACCTGCAAAAACTGTGGGGCTGGGACAACACCCAGGCCAAGATCCAGCTGACCAACCGTAATGGCGAAAACATTTCCAACGACCGTGTTGGCGATCCGCGTGCCGGGACACTCAGCTCCTCGCAGGAAGTCTACGGTCGTGGTCACATGGTGCGGCTGACCCAGTTGTGGATCAAACACCAGTTCTTCGACAACAAACTCGACGTCAAGGCCGGTTACTTCGGCGAAGGCGAAGACTTCAACACCTTCCCGTGCGAGTTCCAGAACCTGGCGTTCTGCGGCTCGCAAGTGGGTAACTGGGCGACCAACATCTGGTACAACTGGCCGGTCAGCCAGGCGGCCATTCGCGTCAAATACAACATCAACGACGAACTCTACGCGCAGATCGGTGCGTACAACCAGAACCCGTCGCAGCTGGAACATGGCAACGGCTTCAAGTTGAGCGGCAGTGGCACCAAAGGCACCGTATTGCCAGTGGAACTGGTCTGGTTGCCTAACCCGAACAGCCTGCCGGGCGAATACCGTGTCGGTTACTACAAGAGCACGGCCGATGCCGACGACGTTCGCGAGGACGTCAACGGTTTCGACGCGGCGACCACCGGTGATGCCTACCGCACTCACAGCAGCAAGCACGGTTACTGGTTCGTTGCGCAACAGCAACTCACCAGCCACAACGGTGACAAGAGCCGTGGTCTGAGCATCGCTGCCAACGCCACGTTCCACGACAAGGACACCAACTTCATCGACAACTATCAGTCCGTGATGTTTGTGTACAAAGGTCTGTTCGATGCGCGTCCGAAGGATGACTTCGGTATCGGTGCTGCGCGTATTCACGTCAACGATGACGTGAAGAAAAACGCCGAACTGCTTAACGTCTCCAACGGTGTTTCGGATTACGACAATCCGGTGTTCTCGCCGATTCGTGAAACCGAATACAACTACGAGATCAACTACGGCTTCCACGTGACCAACTGGCTGACCGTGCGCCCGAACCTGCAATACATCACTCATCCGGGCGGTGTGGATGAAGTGGATAACGCTTTGGTCGCTGGCCTGAAAATTCAGTCTACGTTCTGACGCGTCTGCGATAAGCTCCTCTCTATGTGCGCATATTTGCGGACAGCCAAGGCTGTCCGCTTTTTTTTGGAAAGGGGTGTCGCAGCCCATGAAAGTTGAATCTGGAACCGTGGCCCATGCATGAGCATCCGCTGCAACGCTTCTTCAAATCCCTGCGTGAACGACCGGTGTTCGCCTGGGAGCGCTATCAGATGCGCGATGTGCTGGTGATCGATCATCCGCTGTGTCAGGCGGTGTTCAGTCGTCAGGGTGCGCAATTGCTGCACTTTCAGCCGCGCGGGCAGAAACCTTGGCTGTGGTGCGCGGCGAAGTGGCCGCATGTCGGCGCGATTCGCGGTGGCGTGCCGGTGTGCTGGCCGTGGTATGGCCGTCACCCGAGCGAAAACGCGTGGCCGTCCCATGGCTGGGCGCGATTGCTGGACTGGAAACTGCTCGACAGCAGCAGCGCCGAGGACGGCGTGCGCCTGCATTGGCAATTGCAGCTGTGCGACTGGCAGGTGGACCTGCACGCGCACCTGGGCGAACGCATGGAATTGCGCCTGAGCACCGAGCATCAGGACGACATGCCGTGCCAGTTGAGCCAGGCTTTGCACGCTTACTGGCGTATTGGTGACGTGAGTGAGATAGCGCTGTCTGGGCTCGAAGGGGCGCAGGGTTACGACCAGTTGAACCGTGAGGTTTGCCAGCAGGAAGGCGAGTTGCGGGTCGATGGTGGCTGTCAGCGAGTGTTCCAGCACGACGGCGAATTACAGCTCAAGGATCACGCTTGGCAGCGCGAACTCTGCATCGATACCGGTGACAGCGCGGACACCGTGGTGTGGCATCCGGGGGCGCGGCCATTGCTGGGCGTGACCTGGGATGAGATCTCGGAGTTTGTGTGTGTTGAAGCGGCGGCGGGTGGCACCGACAGCCTGCATCTGGCGCCGGGGGAGAAGGCGCATTTGAGTTTGCAGGCGTGGGCGGGGGCTTGAGTGTGTCAGCTCGACCGCTGCCCTCACCCTAACCCTCTCCCGGGGGGAGAGGGGACTGACCGAGTTGGATTGGCTATTTACACCGACTTGCGACTACAGCGGTGATCTTGGCTTGGCCAAGCCAGAGGAAACGTTGATCGTTCAGGTCGATGTAACTTTTGAGGGCAACACCGTCGGCCCCCTCTCCCTCCGGGAGAGGGCTGGGCGGGCGGCGTTCCGATGAGGGTTGGCTTTTAAGCTTTTAACGCCTTAGTTGAACTCATCTCCAACCGGATACCGGCTCGCATTCAAGCTCTCTTTGATCTTGCGCAGATGCGGCTGGAAATCCACCCCGCGACGCAAGGTCATCCCCGTCGCCAGTACATCCAGCACGGTCAACTGAATGATCCGCGAAGTCATCGGCATATAGATGTCGGTGTCTTCCGGCAGCGGAATGTTCAGGCTCAGCGTACTGGCCTTGGCCAGCGGCGAGTTCTCCGCCGTCAGGCCCAGCACCGAAGCGCCGTTCTCCCGGGCGATGCGCGCCACTTCCACCAGTTCGCGGGTGCGGCCGGTGTAGGAAATGATCACGAACAGCTCGCCGGTGTGCGCCACCGAGGCAATCATCCGTTGCATCAGCACATCGGCGTGGGCGGTCACCGCCAGATTGAAGCGGAAGAACTTGTGCTGTGCATCCAAAGCCACTGGAGCCGAAGCACCCAGGCCGAAGAAGTGAATCTGCCGGGCCTGGATCAACAGGTCGACGGCGCGGCTGATCAGGTTCGGGTCCAGTGCCTGGCACGCGCTGTCCAGCGAGGCGATCGCACTGCCGAAAATCTTCTGCGTATAGGCCTCGGGATTGTCGTCAGCTTCCACTGCGCGGCTGACATAGGCCGCGCCGCTGGCCAGGCTCTGCGCCAGTTGCAACTTGAGTTCGGGGTAGCCGCTGACGCCGAACGAACGGCAGAAACGGTTGACCGTCGGTTCACTGACCGACGCCGCTTGGGCGAGGGCGGCGATGCTGAAGCGGGTGGCCTGCTGTGGGTTGAGCAGGATCACTTCAGCGACTTTGCGTTCGGCCTTGTTCAGCTCTTCAAGGCGACTCTGGATCTGTTCCAGTAAATTTCGCACGCGGTCCATAAGAATTCCTAGATTCACCGGCGCCGATAAGCGCGCGGCTATGCAAATTGGGCCTTTGATGTGGCCCGTGACGGTGGCCTATCCTACTGATGGCTCCGACCGACCACCACTCGGAATCTGTATTTTGCGAAAATGTTGTGGTTATTACTACATTTTCCCTTGAGTGATGCCTTGAAAAAAGGTATTTGTAGCTTAACTTGATAAAAGAACAAACATCATGCCTTCGATTACGGTTGAACCGTGCACCTTCGCCTTGTTCGGCGCCTTGGGCGATCTGGCCCTGCGCAAGCTGTTTCCTGCCCTTTATCACCTTGATGGCGCCGGCCTGCTGCACGAGGACACGCGCATTATTGCACTGGCCCGTGAGGCGGGCACCGAGCAGCAGCACCTGGCGTTCATCGCCGCCGAGCTGCGCCGTTACGTGGGCAAGGAGCTGGACGAGGCCGTGGCCGAGCGCTTTCTGGCACGCCTGACTTATCTGCACGTCGACTTCCTCAAGGCTGAAGATTATGTGGCGCTGGCCGAACTGGCCGGCAGCACGCAGCGCATGATTGCCTACTTCGCCACTCCGGCGGCGGTGTACGGCGCGATCTGCGAGAACCTGGCGAAAGTCGGTCTGGCGGAAAACACCCGCGTGGTGCTGGAAAAACCGATCGGCTCCGACCTGGAATCCTCGCGCAAGGTCAACGACGCCGTGGCGCAGTTCTTCCCGGAGAACCGCACCTACCGCATCGACCACTACCTGGGCAAAGAAACCGTTCAGAACCTGATCGCCCTGCGTTTCGCCAACAGCCTGTTCGAAACCCAGTGGAACCAGAACTACATCTCCCACGTGGAAATCACCGTGGCCGAAAAGGTCGGCATCGAAGGCCGTTGGGGTTACTTCGACAAGGCCGGCCAACTGCGGGACATGATCCAGAACCACCTGCTGCAACTGCTCTGCCTGATCGCCATGGATCCGCCGGCCGACCTGTCCGCCGATAGCATCCGCGACGAGAAGGTCAAGGTGCTCAAGGCCCTGGCGCCGATCAGTCCGGAAGGCCTGACCACGCAGGTGGTGCGCGGCCAGTACATCGCCGGGCACAGTGAAGGCAAGTCCGTGCCGGGCTACCTCGAAGAGCCGAATTCCAACGCCCAGAGCGACACCGAAACCTTCGTCGCGCTGCGTGCCGACATCCGCAACTGGCGCTGGGCCGGCGTGCCGTTCTACCTGCGCACCGGCAAGCGCATGCCGCAGAAACTGTCGCAGATCGTCATCCACTTCAAGGAACCGTCGCACTACATCTTCGCCCCCGAACAGCGCCTGCAGATCAGCAACAAACTGATCATCCGCCTGCAACCGGACGAAGGCATTTCCTTGCGCGTGATGACCAAGGAGCAAGGCCTGGACAAGGGCATGCAACTGCGCAGCGGTCCGCTGCAACTGAATTTTTCCGACACCTGGCGCAGCGCTCGGATCCCCGATGCCTACGAGCGTTTGTTGCTGGAAGTGATGAACGGCAATCAGAACCTGTTTGTCCGTAAAGATGAAATCGAAGCCGCGTGGAAATGGTGTGACCAGCTGATCGCCGGGTGGAAAAAATCCGGTGACGCGCCCAAGCCGTATGCGGCCGGGTCGTGGGGGCCGATGAGCTCCATTGCATTGATCACGCGGGACGGGAGGTCGTGGTATGGCGATATCTGATGTGAAACTGCCCGAGGGCGTGAATGCCCGCGAATTCAAGAGCCCGGTGCTGCTCGCCGAAGGCCTGGCGCTGAATGTCGCCAAGCAGTTGAGCGAAGCGCTGGCGGCACGTGGCAACGCCGTGCTGGTGGTGTCCGGCGGTCGTAGCCCGGTGGCGTTTTTCCAGCACCTGGCCAAGCAGGAACTGGACTGGTCGAAGGTCGTCGTGACCCTGGCCGACGAACGCTGGGTACCGGTCGAACATGCCGACAGCAACGCCGGTCTGCTCAAGCAATATCTGCTCAAGGGCCCGGCGGCCAAGGCGCAGTTCCTCAGCCTCTACAGCGCGGCGGCCAACGTCGAGCAGGCTGCGGAGCAGGCTGATCGTTTGCTCGCCGAATTGCCGCCCATTGACGTGCTGGTGCTGGGCATGGGTGATGACGGTCACACCGCGTCGCTGTTCCCGGACAGCCCGAACCTGGCCGAAGCCCTGCAAGCCGACGGCACCCGTCGTTGCTGGCCGATGCTCGCACCAAGCGTGCCACGCCAGCGCCTGACCATGAGCCGGGCGCTGCTGGCCTCGGCGCGGTACAAGATTTTGTCGATTTCCGGTCAGTCGAAACTGACCACCCTGAATGCCGCACTGGCATCCAACGACGTCGCCGCCATGCCGGTTCGCGCGTTTCTGCAACCTACGTTAGAGATTTACTGGTGCCCATGAGCCAAGGAACAGCCGCTATGACAATTCCATCCCCGACCGTTTCCATGGCGGACAAAGTTGCCCTGATCGACAGCCTCTGCGCCAAGGCGCGGATCCTGCCGGTGATCACCATCGCCCGTGAACAGGACGTGCTGCCGTTGGCCGACGCTCTGGCTGCCGGCGGTCTGACCGCGCTGGAAGTGACTCTGCGTTCGCAGTTCGGCCTCAAGGCGATCCAGATCCTGCGCGAACAGCGCCCGGAACTGGTGACCGGTGCCGGCACCGTGCTCGACCGCAACATGCTGGCCGCGGCCGAAGCCGCCGGTTCGCAATTCATCGTCACCCCGGGCATCACCCGTGACCTGCTGGAAGCCAGTGTCGAAAGCCCGATCCCGCTGCTGCCGGGCATCAGCAATGCCTCCGGCATCATGGAAGGTTATGGCCTGGGTTATCGCCGCTTCAAGCTGTTCCCGGCTGAAGTCAGCGGTGGCGTAGCGGCAATCAAGGCCCTCGGCGGCCCGTTTGGCGAAGTGAAATTCTGCCCGACCGGCGGCGTCGGCCCGGCCAACATCAAGAGCTACATGGCGCTGAAAAACGTCATGTGCGTGGGCGGTAGCTGGATGCTCGATCCGGAGTGGATCAAGAACGGCGACTGGGCCCGCATTCAGGAATGCACTGCCGAGGCGTTGGCGCTGCTGGACTGATACTTTTCAATTAGTTGCAACCCTACACTTCGTTGTGTGTTCTACGGCTTTAACGGTGCGCTTGGTCGGTGCGCCGTTTTTTTTTGCCCGAAAAAACCTTCGTTATCTCGAGATACATAGTTACCGCACCCGGCCTCGCGTGTGGCGCTAACCTGCGTTCATCTTATGGAAGAGAGAATGCGTCATGGACAACCAGTCTTCAGCTCCATCGGTTTATCAACTGGCCCCCGAGCAAGTCGCGGGGCCTTATTTTCGCAATCCCAAACTGCTGCGCCGCAACATCAGCGAAGGCGCCGAGGGCCTGCCGTTGCTGCTGCGCCTGACCATCGTCGATGCCATGACCGCCGAGCCGGTCAGTGGTGCGCTGGTGGATATCTGGCACTGCAACGCACGCGGCGCGTATTCCGGCTGGAGTCGGGTCAACCCGGATCTGGAAGTCGACGTCGAGGATATCGGCTCGATCCCGCGAACCGACGATGACACCTACCTGCGCGGCGGTCAGTTCAGCGACCACAAGGGCAGGGTGCGCTTCACCACGATCTATCCGGGTTTCTACGCCGGGCGAGCCCTGCACATTCACGTGGCGGTGCGCATCGTTGCCGGCAATGAATATCTGGAGGAGCGCAATGTAGCCTGGGTCGGCCAACTGTATTTCCCGGAGGTGGTCTCCCGCGGCGTGCTCAACAACAAGGCCTATCGCGGGCGAGGCTCGGCGCCGGTGTGTAACGCCGACGATGCCTACTACACCACTATGGGCGGAGAAGCATCGACCCTGACCGTCTGGCCGATCGGCCGCGACTCGCACGAGGACGGCTACTTTGGCCACCTCACGATCGGCATCGACACCTTTGCGGTGTCGTCGCAGATCAAGCCCGAGGACTTCGACAAGTACACGGTTTAACGCAGTTCGTTCAGCGCCTGAACCAGCAGCTGGATTTCCGTCGCCGTGGTGGTCAGCGACGGCGTGATACGGATGCATGGCCCACAGGCCGCGCCGTTGCGCACCACGGTGAACAGGTTGTAGTCGTTGAGCAGGCGTTCGACCATCGCCTGCTGGTCGGCATGACGGGTAAAGCGTAGCGAGGTGATGCCGCAATACAGACGCGGATCGTCCGGGGTCGTGACTTCGATGCCCGGCAGATTGCGCACGGCGCTCACCCACAGGTTGCGCAAGTAATTCATCCGCGCGCCTTTGGCGGCCGCGCCACCCAGTGCGCGGTGTTCCTCGAACACCAGTGGCAAGGTCATCAACGCCGGAATGTTCGGCGTGCTGTAAGGCGTGCGCGAACGGATGTCGTCAGCCGAAAAATGCATCTCGCCCATGTCCGGGTCGATGTCGGCCAGGCGCTGCGGTGCAATGTAGATAAAGCCGAGGGTCAGCGGCGAGCCGATCCACTTGTGCAGGTTGTACCCGGCGAAGGCGATGCCCAACGCTTCGAGGTCGAACTCGATCTGCCCGAGAGCATGGGCGCCATCAAGGATGATATCGACGCCATGCTCCTTGGCCAGCGAGGCAATGGCCTGCACCGGCATTACCAGCCCGGTGCGGTGGGTGACGTGAGTCAAAGCCATCAGCCTGAGCTTGGGATAGCGGGTAAAGGCTTCGCGGTAAGTCGCCAGCAGGCTGTCGAAGCTGGCCG
This sequence comes from Pseudomonas pharyngis, assembly GCF_021602345.1. Taxonomy (GTDB): domain Bacteria; phylum Pseudomonadota; class Gammaproteobacteria; order Pseudomonadales; family Pseudomonadaceae; genus Aquipseudomonas; species Aquipseudomonas pharyngis. Next base: position 54,994 of record NZ_BQID01000016.1, on the reverse strand, counting down.
GGTGGGCGTGCTCGATCTCGATCACCTCGACCCCGCGATGCTGCGCCAGCCAGCGCATGGCGCCCTTGACCGTGTCGTACTCCAGATCGCAGATCAGCACCTGGTCGCCTGGCTGCAGGCGGTTGTAGTTGCGGATCAGCGATTGCAGGCCGGCAGTGGCGTTGTGGGTAAACGCCACGCTTTGCGCGCGGACGCCGATCAGCTCGGCCAGTTGCGCGCGGATGTCGAGGAGGTCGTGCTGTTCGAAACGTTGGCGCACGTAGATCGAGTTGCTGTTGTTGATCAGCTCGACGTTGCGCTGATACTCCTCGATCACGGTGCGCGACATCCGTCCGAAGTAGCCGTTCTCCAGGTTCACGGGGCCGGGGTGGCGATCGTAACGGTCGGCGAAGGTTTGCCAGAAGGCTTCGTCTCGGGCGCGGCGGGTGTTATCGGGCATGGTCGACTCGACTCGGATCAGGATGACGCCTCAGTGGCGCGGGGCAGGCTTGCCATGTTTGGCGCGCAGCGGTTCGAGCAGTTCCGACAGGCCGTTGTGATCGATTTCCTGCATCAATGCCAGCAGCCCGCCCAGTTCTCCATGGGGAAAACCTTCCCGGGCGAACCAGTTCAGGTACGGGCCCGGCAGGTCGGCAATGATCCGGCCCTTGTACTTGCCGAAGGGCATTTCGCGGGTGATCAGCAGTTCGAGCTTTTCAGGGTTCATCGTTGAAATCGTCTGGGTTTGAAAACACGTTGGAAAATACAGGCATTCTGCATGCAGGCCAAATGACAGATCATGCAAATAACAGGCATACAGAATTTTGTTTTATTTTTAAGTCATTGAAAATTAACGATTAATTTCTTTTCGAAAAGCTGGCACGACCACTGCAACACTCCTTGCATCTTTCACCACGCAAGGAATTGAAAAATGACTGACATGAATAAAGAAGCCATCTCCGTCCTCAACGACCTGATCGAAACCAGCAAGGACGGTCAGGAAGGCTTCAAGACCTGCGCTGAAGACATCAAGCACCCAGAACTGAAAGCCCTGTTCACCCAGCGCTCTGCCGATTGCGCCACGGCGGCGGCCGAGTTGCAGGCGGCCGTGCGTTCGATGGGCGGCGATCCGGAAACCTCGACCAGCGTCAGCGGTGATCTGCACCGTCGCTGGGTCGACGTCAAAGCGATGTTCACCGGCAAGGACGAAGAGGCTGTGCTCAACGAAGCCGAGCGCGGTGAAGACCACGCCCTGAAGGCTTACCGTGAAGCGATCGAGAAGATCAACAAGCACAACCTGGTCGGCATTCGTGACCTGGTGGAGCGTCAGTACCACGGTGTGCAACGCAATCACGATCAGGTGAAGGCGCTGCGTAACCAGGCTCGCGCACGCTCGTAAGCGTTCGAAGCCCACAAAAAACGCCAGCTGGTCTGGCGTTTTTTTGTGCCCGGATTTAACCGAGGACGATCAGCCGATGCTGATGGCCGGCAACGTCGGGAGGGTTACGGTCTGTTGCTTGCGCGGCGCCAGGATCTCGGCCTCGCCGTCCACCACCAGCTCATCGCGCTGGTTGAATACGCGCGTGGCAATACGCACGCGGAATTTCGGCAGTTTCTCCAGAATCTCCAGACGTACTGTCAGGGTGTCGCCGATCTTCACCGGCTTCTGGAAGCTCATCTGCTGGCCAATATAAATGGTGCCCGGTCCAGGCAGCTCGCAAGCCACGGCCGCACTGATCAGCGCACCGCTGAACATGCCGTGGGCGATGCGTTCCTTGAACATGCTGGCGGCGGCGAACTCGGCGTCCAGGTGCACCGGGTTGTGGTCACCGGACATCGCGGCGAACAGCTGAATGTCGCGTTCCTCGACAGTCTTGCTGTAGCTCGCGGTCTGGCCCACTTCGAGGGCTTCGTAAGGGATGTTGGTAACCTGGGTCATGGGTCTGAATTCCTGTGACGGATGAAATGAATCCACAAAAAAATTATTCGCTGCGGTGCGGCCGGCGATGGCTCAAGGCCTGGTCGATCCAGGCCAGCACATCGGCGGTCACTTCGTCGCGGTTGCTCTCGTTGAACAATTCGTGCCGCGCCTGCGGGTAGATCGTGAGTTGCAGGTTCTGGCTGCCGGCCGCGCGCAAGGCATTGGCCAGATCAGTCAGACGCTTGCCTTCGCTCACCGGATCACATTCGCCGCCGATCACCAGCAGCGGCAGGCCCGGATCAATCTGGGCGAGATTGGACGCTTTGCTGATTTGCTGCAACCCGCCGAGCAAGTCGATCCACAACTGATTGGTGCAGCGAAAGCCGCACAGCGGGTCGGTGGCGTACTTGTCGACCTCGACCGGGTCGCGACTCAGCCAGTCAAACGCGGTGCGCGCCGGTTTGAATTTATTGTTGAACGAGCCGAACGACAGCCATTCGATCAGCGCGCTGCGACCCTTGGCGCCCTGGCGCAGCTTTTCAAACCGGGCGATCTGCCGGGCCGCGCGGTACAGCGCAACCGGCTGGAAATTCGAGCCGCTGAGAATCGCGCCATGCAGGCTGGCGCTGTGATGCAGCAGATAAGCCTGGGCAATGTAACTGCCCATGCTGTGCCCGAGCAGCACGATCGGCACGCCCGAATGACGTTGGCCGAGGAACTGGTTGAGGCTGGCGAGATCCCCAACCACCTTGCACCAGCCGTCGTCGTCAGCGAAGTGCCCGAGCGTCCCATGATCGGCCGTTTTGCCATGGCCGCGCTGATCGGGTGCGTACACACCGTAGCCTTCGGCGCAGAACGCCTCTGCCAGCCGAGCGTAGCGGGCGCTGTGTTCCGCCATGCCGTGGGCCAGCAGAATCACCGCTTTCAGCGGCGCGTTCGGCAGCCACAGGTTGACGAAGAGGCGGCTGCGGTCACTCGCGTCCAGCCAGAAGGTGTCGTGGATCATGGCGATTCCTTTTGCGGCCTGTTTTTGCTCAAGCGTCTTGCAGAGCTTGCATTGTATAGCGCGTCCGATCAGCTCACGCCACGGCAGGAAGATTCACACGATCAATGACGAGCTTGCCCATATTTGCCTGATTGACCATAGCTGCTAGTGTCCGTGAAGCCCCGCTTTTTGCTCTCGGCTTTTTCAGGGACCGAAAGAAATGACAGCGAAGCGGCCCCGGATCGGCTCAGGTAAAGAGGACAAGAACAATGCAACCTGATTTCTGGAATGACAAACGCCCGGCGGGCGTACCCCTGGACATCGACGCGGGTGAGTTCAAGTCGGTGATCGAGGTGTTCGAGCGTTCCTGCAAGAAATTCGCTGATCGCCCGGCGTTCAGCAACATGGGCGTGACCCTGACCTACGCCGAGCTGGAGCGCCAGAGCGCCGCGTTCGCCGGTTATTTGCAAGCCCACACCGATCTGGCGCCGGGGGATCGCATCGCGGTGCAGATGCCCAACGTCCTGCATTATCCGATTGCCGTGTTCGGCGCGTTGCGCGCCGGGCTGATCGTGGTCAACACCAACCCGCTGTACACCGCGCGGGAGATGCGTCACCAGTTCAAGGACTCCGGCGCCCGGGCGCTGGTGTACCTGAACATGTTCGGCCAGAAGGTCCAGGAAGTGCTGCCGGACACCGACATCCAGTATCTGATCGAAGCGAAGATGGGCGACCTGATGCCCACCGCCAAGGGCTGGCTGGTCAACACTGTGGTCAGCAAAGTGAAGAAGATGGTGCCGGCGTATTCGCTGCCCCAGGCGATTTCCTTCAAGAGCGCGTTGCGCATGGGGCGGGGCCTGGGCATCAAGCCGTTGAAGGTCGGCCTGGATGACATCGCCGTCCTGCAATACACCGGCGGCACCACCGGCCTGGCCAAGGGCGCGATGCTCACCCACGGCAATCTGGTGGCGAACATGCAGCAGGTGCGCGCCTGCCTTGGTCAGTTCGGCAGCGACGGCCAGCCGCTGTTGCGCGAAGGGCAGGAGGTGATGATTGCGCCGCTGCCGCTTTACCACATCTATGCCTTCACCGCGAATTGCATGTGCATGATGGTGTCGGGCAACCACAACGTACTGATCACCAACCCGCGTGACATCGGCGGCTTCATCAAGGAGCTGAAGAACTGGAAGTTCTCGGCGCTGCTGGGGCTCAACACGCTGTTTGTCGCGCTGATGGATCACCCGGACTTCAAGACCCTGGATTTCTCCACCCTCAAGCTCACCAACTCCGGCGGCACCGCGCTGGTCAAGGCCACCGCCGAGCGTTGGGAGCAGATCACCGGTTGCCGGATTACCGAAGGTTACGGCCTGACCGAAACCTCGCCGGTGGCCTGCACCAACCCGTACGGCGAGCTGTCGCGGATCGGCACGGTCGGCCTGCCGGTGCCGGGCACCTTGTTGAAGATCATCAACGACGACGGCGTCGAGCAGCCCCTGGGCGAGCGCGGCGAGTTGTGCATCAAGGGCCCGCAGATCATGAAGGGCTACTGGAACAAGCCCGAGGCCACCGCCGAAGTGCTGGATGCCGAGGGCTGGTTCAAGTCCGGCGACATTGCAGTCATCGACCCGGACGGTTTCGTGCGCATCGTCGACCGCAAGAAAGACATGATCATCGTCTCCGGTTTCAACGTGTATCCGAACGAAATCGAAGACGTGGTGATGGCCCACCCGAAAGTTGCCAACTGCGCAGTGATCGGCGTGCCGGACGAGCGCTCCGGCGAGGCGGTGAAGCTGTTTGTGGTGGCGCGGGAAACCGGAGTCAGCCTGGAAGAGCTGAAGGCCTACTGCAAAGAAAATTTCACCGCTTACAAGGTGCCAAAACACATCGTGCTGCGTGAGTCGTTGCCGATGACGCCTGTCGGGAAAATTCTGCGCAGAGAGTTACGCGATATCGCATAAAAGAATTGCGCTTCACTCTATCGCGAGCGGGCTCGCTCCCACAGGATCATCAGTGAACCTGTGGAAGCGAGCCCGCTCGCGATTTTTTTGTTTCAAGCCCCCGAAAACCGGGACTTTCAAGGTGTTATAGGATTTTTGCTCTAAAATGACTGCCAGTAGTTCTTGAGTCATGAAAATGACTGTAGGGGCCGCTTTTGGCTCTAGTCGACCCTTGGCAAAGCTGCTACTCTCGGCGCGCTTTGTGACTTCTCGGCCTTGTAAAAAGCCAGACTCACCAATAAACAAACACCAATAATAATCGCATCAAATGCGGTGCTGAATTCGCGTTGCTGAGGAGTGGGCTTCCATGATCGAAGACTTTTGGAAGGATAAGTACCCCGCTGGAATTGCTGCCGACATCAATCCAGACGAGTACCCGAATATTCAGGCAGTGTTGAAGCAATCCTGCCAACGCTTCGCCGACAAACCGGCGTTCAGCAACCTGGGCAAGACCATCACCTACGGTGAACTGTACGAATTGTCCGGTGCGTTTGCCGCTTATCTGCAACAGCATACCGATTTGCAGCCCGGTGATCGAATCGCCGTGCAACTGCCCAACGTGTTGCAGTACCCGGTCGCCGTCTTCGGTGCCATCCGTGCCGGGCTGATCGTGGTCAACACCAACCCGCTGTACACCGCGCGGGAAATGGAACACCAATTCAACGACTCCGGTGCCAAGGCGCTGGTGTGCCTGGCGAACATGGCGCACCTGGCCGAAGCCGTGGTGCCGAAAACCGGCGTCAAACACGTCATCGTCACCGAAGTCGCCGACCTGCTGCCGCCGATCAAGCGCCTGTTGATCAACAGCGTCATCAAGTACGTGAAAAAAATGGTCCCGGCCTATCACCTGCCAAAAGCCGTCAAGTTCAACGACGTGCTGAGCAAGGGCCAGGGCCAGCCGGTGGCAGAAGCCAACCCGGACAGCGGCGACGTCGCGGTGCTGCAATACACCGGCGGCACCACCGGCGTGGCCAAGGGCGCGATGCTCACTCATCGCAACCTGGTCGCCAACATGCTGCAGTGCAAGGCGCTGATGGGCTCCAACCTCAATGAAGGTTGCGAGATCCTGATCACGCCACTGCCGCTGTACCACATCTATGCGTTCACCTTTCATTGCATGGCGATGATGCTGATCGGCAACCACAACATCCTGATCAGCAACCCGCGCGACCTGCCGGCGATGGTCAAGGAACTCTCGAAGTGGAAGTTCAGCGGTTTCGTCGGCCTCAACACGCTGTTCGTGGCCCTGTGCAACAACGAAGGTTTCCGCAAGCTGGATTTCTCGGCGCTGAAAGTCACCCTGTCCGGCGGCATGGCCCTGCAACTGGCCGCAGCCGAGCGTTGGAAAGCGGTCACCGGTTGCCCGATCTGCGAAGGTTACGGCATGACCGAAACCAGCCCGGTGGCCACGGTCAACCCGATCCAGAACATCCAGATCGGCACCATCGGCATTCCGGTGCCGTCGACCCTGTGCAAAGTCATTGACGACGCCGGTGTCGAGCAGCCGCTGGGCGAAATCGGCGAGCTGTGCGTAAAGGGCCCGCAAGTGATGAAAGGCTACTGGCAGCGTCAGGAAGCCACCGATGAAATGCTCGACAGCGAAGGCTGGCTGAAGACCGGTGACATCGCGCTGATCCAGCCGGACGGCTACATGCGCATCGTCGATCGCAAGAAAGACATGATTCTGGTGTCCGGTTTCAACGTGTATCCGAACGAACTGGAAGACGTGCTGGCGGCCCTGCCGGGCGTGTTGCAGTGCGCAGCCATCGGCGTTCCGGACGAAAAATCCGGCGAGGCGATAAAGATCTTCATCGTCGCCAAACCGGGTGTCACCCTGACCAAGGAACAGGTGATGGAGCACATGCGCGCCAACGTCACCGGCTACAAGGTGCCGCGTTCCGTGGAGTTCCGCGATGCGTTGCCGACCACCAACGTCGGCAAGATCCTGCGTCGCGAACTGCGTGACGAAGAGCTGAAGAAGATCAAGGCGAAGAACGCCGCGTAAAACAGAAAGCCCCGCAGATGCGGGGCTTTCTGTTGGTGCAGAGCAGAGCCTGGATTATGCGGTGAACCTGCCCCTCACCCCAGCCCTCTCCCGAGGGAGAGGGAGCCGATCGGGGGGCTGTTCAAAACCCGAGTTCGGCTCGATATCTCAGGTCGACGTACCTTGTCCAATCACCTCGGTCGGTCCCCTCTCCCTCTGGGAGAGGGCTAGGGTGAGGGGGGAGGGGCCCCCGAAATCTTACTGGCGGAACGGCGCAAAGTTCACGTTGGTCCCCGCCGGGCGCATGTCCTGCAGGTACGAGTCCTTGTCGGCGCTCAGTTCCAGGCTCAGGGCAGCCTTGCGTTTGCCTTCGTTGCGGATCACCAGGCCTTCGAGTTTCTCGCGCAGGAACACGGTCGGCACTTTCAGATGCAGCAGTTCGTCGGTGGCCGGGGTGTGCATCAACAGGTGGATCCACTCGTACTGACCGATCGCCAGGCGCGACACCGGCAGGTCGAACCACCAGATGTTGCGGTTACGGTTCAGTTCGGCGAAGTGGCAGTTGTTGGTGCCGAGCACGGCACCGCCCAATTCCTGGTTGCGACGGGCGATGGCCTGCTTTTTATCGAGTTTCATAACATTCCTGCGGGGTCGGTTCTGTGGCGCCTGGCGCCCTTTTGATGGGCATTCTCGGGGGTACGCTCGTAAACATAAAGCCCAACCTGCACACCGCGACGAAATGAAGCCCTGAAAATAAATGAAACTTGGCGCAAACCGGGTCAGTCAATCATTACGTACTGACTTTTCCCGTTAATGTTCCAAGGAGAATCACCATGGGTAGCACGAGCGATAAAGTGAAAGGCATGGCCAACGAAGCGGTCGGCAACGTCAAGCAAGGTGTCGGTAAAGCCACCGATAACACTAAACTGCAGGCCGAAGGCAAAGTGCAAGAGAAGAAAGGCGAGGCCCAGCAAGCGGTGGGCAAAGCCAAGGACGCGGTCAAGAAAGGCGTCGACAAGGCCTGATCAGGCCTTGAACGAAACAGCGAAGCGGCCATCCAAGGATGGCCGTTTTCGTATCCCGCTCACATGCGGTCAAGGAACACAGTGTTTCAAAGTCGCCAAGTAAGCTACTTTGATAAGAGAAAAACGGCCCCTGAGTCGCCACGACTTCAACCTGTTTTGCGGCGAAAGGAGACGCGAATGATTTTTCCGGACATGAAAGGTCTGCCCCTGCACCGGGTGATGGTGCGCACGGTCACCGAATTCGTCGACGACGAGATGTCGACCTATGCCTCGGCACTGGCCTACCAGATGCTGTTCTCGCTGTTCCCGTTCATTCTGTTCCTGATTGCCCTGATCGGTTTCCTGCACCTGCCGGACTTCTTCTCCTGGCTGCGCCTGCAATCGGAGCTGGTGTTGCCGCCCCAGGCGCTGGAGCAGGTCAACCCGGTGATCGATCAACTGCAGCAATCCAAGGGCGGCCTGCTTTCGGTGGGTATCGTCATCGCCCTGTACACCGCGTCTGCCGGCGTGCGCCTGATGATGAGCGCGATGAACGCCGCCTACGACGTGGTCGAGGGCCGGCCCCTGTGGAAGCGGTTTCCGCTGTCGATCATCTACACCGTCGGCATTGCCGGCATGTTGCTGGTGGCCGCAGCGCTGATGGTGCTCGGCCCGCAGGTGATGGGCTGGATCGCCGCGCAGGTCGGGCTCGAAGAAGTCATCGTCACCCTGTGGACCATCGCCCGCTGGCCGGTGATCGTGATCCTGATGATGGTGGCCGTGGCGCTGATCTACTACGTGATGCCCGACGTCAAACAGGAATTCCGTTTCATCACCCCCGGCTCGGTGCTGGCGGTGGTGGTGTGGATCATCGCGTCCCTGGGCTTCGCGTTCTACGTCAAGACGTTCGCCAACTACAACGCCATGTATGGCAGCATCGGTGCGATCATCGTGCTGTTGCTGTATTTCTACATTTCCGCCGCCGTGTTGTTGCTCGGTGCGGAGATGAATGCGGTGATCGAACACATGTCCAGCGAGGGCAAGGATTCGGGCGAGAAAGTCCCCGGCGAACTCGATGAACATCCCAAACAACACGTTTCCGGCCTCGGGCGCGATCACTCGCTCAAGCCGAACACTGACGAAGCCTGATCATGATCCGTGAAATCCTGAAGATGGGCGACGAACGCCTGCTGCGCATCGCGCCGCCGGTGCCCGCCGAAATGCTCGACAGTCCCGAGCTGTGGCAATTGATCGACGACATGTTCCAGACCATGGAAAGCGTCGGCGGCGTCGGTCTCGCCGCGCCGCAGATCGGTGTCGATCTGCAACTGGTGATCTTCGGTTTCGAGCACAGCGAGCGTTATCCGGACGCCGAAGCAGTGCCGCAGACGATCCTGATCAACCCGCTGATCACGCCGCTCAGTCCGCTGATGGAAGAGGGCTTCGAAGGCTGCCTGTCGGTGCCGGGCCTGCGGGGCGCGGTGGATCGATACCAGCGGATCCGTTACGAAGGCGTCGACCCCAAGGGTGAGCCGATCTCGCGGGTGGCCTCAGGGTTCCATGCGCGGGTGGTACAGCATGAATGCGATCACCTGATCGGGCGCCTGTACCCGTCGCGCATTACCGATTTCAGCAAGTTCGGTTTTACCGAAGTGATGTTTCCGGATCTCGATCCCAACGCTGACGACTGACTAGCCCGCGCGCGGTGCCAGTTCCATGGCAATCATCGGCTTGCTCCGCGCATAACGACTCAAGCGCTCGGCCATGGCCTGGGGCAGGGCAGGATCGAAAGTGAAGCCGCGCCGCTCGTAGAATCCGCGCAAGTCCGGGTGGCAGAACAGCCACACCGGCATATCCACACCCTTCACCGCTTCGGCAATCAGCTGCGCGGCAATGCCTTGCTCACGGCAGGCCGGATCGACGAACAACCCGGTCAACCAATGTCCGCCGAACACCGGCCGCAGGCACAGCGCCGCCACGATTTCCTCCCGCCGCGCCACCCACAATTGCGCCTCGCGCACGGCTTTCATCGACGATTGATGCTGGCGGTAGAACTTGTTCATCAGGGGCCAGGACAGGTCATCGAGCTGGCTGTAACGGATGTCGGTCATGAATCGGACTGCCGGTGCAAAAGCCGCGGATTATAAAACAACGTGCCCGCCGGGATAGGTGTATACCTGATCTCACATCCCCTCTGAGTGGAGTACGCATCATGTCCAAAGGTATGGATTCGAAAAAAGCCGCGAAGAAGAAACCGGCCAAGACCGCCATCGAAAAACGCCACGAGAAGAGGGCGAAAAAAGTCGACATCTTTGGCCATTGATCACGCCGTTCGGGAGCCCGGATCCGGGCTCCTGTCTTGCCTTGAAAACAGCCCGCAAAAATAATCTGCAAGATTTCCCGTTGGTGTTGCACAGAACGATCAGACCCTCGTTCCGAGCCACGCCATGCCCCACTATTTCGACGATGCCCATCGCCTACAGATCGAAACCCTGCGCCAGCGCTTCACCGCCCGCACCGAGTGGCCGACCTGGCTGCTGCTGATTGGCATATATGGTGGCTGGTTCGCGATTGTGCTGGGCAGCGAATGGCTCGGCGTCTGGTGGAGCACGCTGCTGCTGATTCCGTTACTGGTGCTGTGGCTGTCGGTGCAGCACGAATTGCTTCACGGTCATCCGACGCGCTGGACCTTCGTCAACAAAATCCTCGGCTATGCGCCGTTTGCGGTGTGGTATCCCTACACGCTGTATCGCGACAGTCATTTGCAGCACCATCGCGACGAAGACCTGACGATTCCCGGCGTCGATCCCGAAAGCCGTTACCTGAGCGCCGAACGCTGGCAGGGCCGTTCGTTGTTCGAACGCAGCCTGCACTGGCTGAACAAAACCGTATTGGGCCGATTCATTCTTGGCGCGCCGCTGGCGTTGCTGGCGCTGGCCGGTGAAGAACTGCAACGTCTGAAAAGCGGCGAGCGCCAGGCCTGGCTGATGTGGTTGACCCACGGCGCCCTGACCGTGCTGATGCTTTTTTTCATCGCCCGCTACAGCGTGTTGCCGGTCTGGCATTACCTGTTTTTGATCAGTGTGCCGGCGCTGTCGATCGCGATGGTTCGCTCCTACTATGAACACCGACCGCACACGCAACCGGAGCAGCGCACGGTGCTCAACGAAGCCGGATGGCCGTGGCGCTGGCTGTTCCTGAACCTGAATTTCCATCTGGTGCATCACGACTTGCCGAAGCTTTCGTGGTACGACTTGCCCGAGGCCTACCGCATGCGCCGGGAACAGTGGGTGGCGCGCAGTGGCGGTTTTCTGGTGCAAGGATATGGGCAATTGTGGCGCCGGCACGGCATCAAGCCGATCGACAGCCCGCAGCATCCTTTTATTTGAGGCCAGCATGACGTCAGGTTACGCAGAACTGTTGATGTACATCGCACCCGAGCCGATTCGCGCGGCGAACGAGCAGTGGCTGGCGCGGATTCTCGAACACCTGGGCCGTTCGCGGCTCGATGCCGACGGCTTGTCGTTGCTTGAACTTTGGCGCTCGCCTGATTTGTTGCTGACCCAGACCTGCGGCTATCCGCTGATGACCGCGCTGCGTGGGCAGGTAAAGATTGTCGGTCGTCCGCGTTACGAATTGCCTGACGCCACTGCCGGCAATCATTGCAGCCTGATCCTCACCCGTGCCGATGATCCGCGCCGCAATCTGGCGGAGTTCTTCGACAGTCGCGGGGTGATCAACAGCGAGGACTCCAACAGCGGCATGAACCTGTTGCGTCAGCGTTTGGCGCCGCTGCATCGGGACGGTCAGTTTTTCGCCTCTGTGGGCATCAGTGGCGGGCATCGCGAAAGCCTGCGCTGGTTGCGCGAAGACCGCGCCGATCTGGCGGCCATCGACAGCGTGACCTTTGCGTATCTGGCGCAATACGCCGCCGCAGAGGTCAGCGGCTTGCGGGTGGTGGCACGCAGTGCGTTCAGCCCGACCTTGCCCTTCATCACCGCAGCCAGCACGACGGACGAGCAGATCGAACACCTGCGCCGGGCGATGAATCGCAGCCTTCAAGATCTGCCCGATGTGGCCCGCATCCTCGGTTTGCCCGAAGTCCTGCCCGCCAGTGAAAGTGATTACCTCGTCCTGCTGGATTATCAGCGCGAGGCCGAAGAACTGGGTTATGGCCGCTTGCGCTAGCAGTCTCTTGTAATTCACTAATGGAATATAAAAATTCTTTTTAAGTATTTTTAACGCATAAGGCGCCTTGCTAGGATCGCGCCACCGGACGACCGGACATTCAGCGACCCTTGACCAAGGAGCCCCCATGTCCGGCGCCGACTCATCCCATCGCAATCATGTGCACACGTTGTTTGGCGACCATTACCAGTGGTTGTGCACACGTCTGCGTCGGCAATCGAATGATGCGGCCACCGCCGAAGACATCGCCGCCGAAACCTTCGCGCAACTGCTCGAAGCGCCGGGCCTGACCGCCATCCGTGAACCCCGCGCCTTGCTCACCACCATCGCCCAACGCCTGCTGTACGAGCGCTGGCGGCGGCGTGATCTGGAGCGTCGGCATTTGCATCAGCTTCATCAGGGTGACTTCGATCACCCGCCGTCTCCCGAAGAACTCGCCGACCTGTCGCAGAGCCTCAAGCACCTGGACCGGACGCTCCAGCGCCTGCCGGGCAAGGTGCGTTCGACCTTCCTGCTGGCGCGAATCGACGGCCTGACCTACCCGCAAATCGCCGCCGAACTGGGTATCTCCCAGCGTTCGGTGAGCCTGTACATGACCCGCTCCCAGGCCTTGTGCAACCGCCACAGCGCCAACCAAACCCTGATTTCCTCCCAGAACAAGAGGTCCGCATGAGATCGCTCAAAACCCTGCTCGGCAGTTCGCTGCTGGCCCTGACCCTGACCGCCGGCCACGCCGTGGCAGCGGAAAAAACCGCGCCGATCCACTTCGGTGACATCACCTGGGAAAGCGGCAGTTTCATCACCGAAGTGCTGCGCCTGATCGTCGAGAAAGGCTACGGCTACCCGACCGACACCCTGCCGGGCAGCACCGTCAGCCTGGAGGCGGCGCTGGCGAAAAACGACATTCAGGTGATCGGCGAAGAGTGGGCAGGGCGTAGTCCCGCGTGGGTCAAGGCTGCCGCCGAGGGCAAGGTGTTCGGCCTCGGCGACACGGTGAAGGGCGCCACCGAAGGCTGGTGGGTGCCGGAATACGTGATCAAGGGCGACCCGGAGCGCGGGATCAAACCGCTGGCGCCGGAACTGAAATCCGTGGCCGATCTGCCGCGCTACAAGGATGTGTTCAAGGACCCGGAAGACCCGAGCCGCGGGCGCTTCCTCAACAGCCCGACCGGCTGGACCTCTGAAATCGTCAACAGCCAGAAACTCAAGTCGTATGCGTTGAACGACAGTTACGTCAACTTCCGCACCGGCTCCGGCGCGGCGCTGGATGCCGAGGTGGCGTCGTCGATCAAGCGGGGCAAACCGGTGCTGTTCTACTACTGGTCGCCGACGCCGCTGCTCGGTCGCTTCAAACTGGTGAAGCTGGAAGAGCCACCGTTCGACGCCGAAGCCTGGAAAACCCTGGCCGATGCCACCAACCCCAATCCGAGAGGCACCCGCTCGATGCCGGCGAGCCTGGCGATTGGCGTGTCGGCGCCGTTCAAGGCGCAGTATCCGGAGCTGGTGACGTTCTTTGAAAAGGTCGACTTGCCGATCGATCTGTTGAACCAGACCCTGGCCGGGATGAGCGAGAAGCGCCAGCAGCCACGCCAGGTCGCCGAAGCGTTCCTGCGCGATCAACCGCAAGTGTGGAAGCCTTGGGTGCCGGATGATGTGGCGAACAAGGTGAGTGGGAGTCTGTAGTTCTTTTCTGATATTTCTGTAGTGCTGCACCGACGCCATCGCGGGCAAGCCCGCTCCCACAGGGTTGTGCGCAATGTTAAAGCCAGCGTGGTACCTGTGGGAGCGCGGCTTGCCCGCGATGGCGTCCGACCGGCAAAAACGTTTTCGCGCTGAACCGTTTCTCGTCCGCTTCCTGTCCGAACTCCCGCATTACTGGCCGACTAGTGGCCTTGCGCAAGGCCTTGCGCTGTCTATGCTCATTCATAACTAACTATGTCGACCGCCATTCAAAGCGCTCCGACGGCAATCGGTTAGCCGTGAACAAAGCTGCCAGAGTGCGCAATCCAAGGCACCGACACTTGACCGACAAGGAGCTGTTTTTTAAATGGAAGTTCTTTTGCATGTTAGGAATGGCCCGCCTGCGGGCTATCAAGAAAAGGATGTCTTGATTAGAGCGTCGCTGCATGGACTCTTTGATTAATCATCGTTTATCACCTGACAACTTCCTCCCGTGGAGGAAGGCGTGTGCCTGTTCTGTGGAACGTAGTGGTGGATTCTGAAAGACCTGAACTTTCATCAAATCAAAAGAACGCGCGGAAGGTGATAGAGACATGTTCAACCTACATCACAAGGCTGATCTGCAGGAAATCGAACGTTTCAGCTGTGCCCTGACCGAAGCCAACGCCAAGCTGGCGGCGATCAGCCGTTCGATGGCAATGATCGAATTCACCCCCGAGGGCATCGTTCTGGATGCCAATGAGAACTTCTGCAAGACCATGGGCTACAGCGCCGAGGAAGTGTGCGGCAAACACCACCGGATCTTTTGTGAAGAAGCGTTCTATCGCAGCGAGGAATACGCCAGGTTGTGGCGTGACCTGGCCCGTGGCGAACCCATCAGCGGCACTTTCCTGCGCTTGAACAAGAGTGGGCGGGAGATCTGGCTCGAAGCCAGTTACATGCCGGTGTATGGCCCGGACAAACAAGTCCGCAGTGTGATCAAAGTGGCGGCGGACATCACCGCGCGCGTGAACAAGGAAAAAGAAGAAGAGAGCATGCTGGCGGCGATCGGTCGCTCTATGGCGGTGATCGAGTTCACCCCGGAAGGCAATGTGATCACGGCCAACGACAACTTCCTCAAGACCATGCAGTACTCGCTCAACGAAATCGTCGGCCATCACCACAGCCTGTTCTGTCACCGGGTCGAAGCAGAATCCGCGCAATACAAGGCGTTCTGGGCTTCGCTCAATCGCGGCGAATATCACTCGCACCGCTTCGAGCGCAAGAACAAGTCCGGGCAGACCGTTTACCTCGAAGCTTCTTACAACCCGCTGTTCGACGCCAAGGGGCGGTTGTACAAAGTGGTGAAGTTCGCCAGCGACATCACCCACCAGATGACTACCTTGCAGACTGCTGCGGAATCGGCCCACAGCACCTCGGTACAAAACGACGCCTGTGCGCAAAAAGGCTCACAGGTCGTGCAGCAAACGGTGCAGATCATTCAGGACATTTCCCGCGACCTCAACGAGGCGGCGCTGAGCATCGATGCGGTCAGCAAACAGTCGGACATCATCGGCACCATCGTTCAGACCATTCGCGGCATTGCCGATCAGACCAACCTGCTGGCGCTCAACGCCGCCATTGAAGCGGCGCGGGCGGGTGAGCACGGGCGGGGTTTTGCCGTGGTGGCGGACGAGGTGCGCAGCCTCGCGGCGCGGACCAGTCAGGCGACCCTGGAGATCGTCGATGTGGTGCGCAAAAACCATGAGCTGTCGTTAAGCGCGGTGTCGAGTATGCAGTCGAGCCTGAGCCGCACCGGGCTCGGGGTGGAACTGGCGAACGAGGCGGGGGATGCGATCCGCGAGATTCAACAGGGTTCGCGGCATGTGGTGGATGCGATCAGTCAGTTCAATGAGACGTTGCAGTTGAACTGACTGATCGCAACATCCGAAAAACCTGTGGGAGCGGGCAAGCCCGCTCCCACAGGTGTCAGTGTTTAATCCGATTCAACCGGCAGCAGTCAGAGCGAAGCGAGGAACTTGTCAGCCGACTCGTCGCTGATCTTCGCCGAGTTGGCGTCTTGCTTGTTCTGCTTCTCGGCTTCGGCCAGCTTCATCTTGTCCTGCAGTCGCTCGGCGATTTCTTTGCCGATGGCCAGTTGTTTCTCCGGCGGCATGGCTTTGATGTCGTCCTCGGTCAGGCCCATTTCCTGGAGGATACTGTCGCGCAGACGCTGTTCCGGCGTTTTGCTCATGTAGTCCTTGAACTCATCCATAGCCGATGAGCCCGTGGATTTGGTCTGCGAAGAATCGGAGGTTTGCAGAGCGACACGGGTCTTGGCGAACGCCTCGTCGACGTTGTCGCTGATGCGCGTGGCTTCGCTGACTTGCTGGGTCGCCAGTTGCGTGGCCGATTCCTGCACCTTGGCGGTGGCTTCGGCGGTTTGCGCCTGGGCCTGGTTTTGCAGGGTTTGCAGCATCGCGCCGTGCAGGCCGCCTTGCAGTCCGGCTGCGGCGGTGGCGGTTGCATCGTCATTCAGCTGCTTGGGTAGATGAATGATTTGTTGTTGTTTTGCACTGACCAACATGATGAATGAACCTGTAGGTAATGACTGTCAGCCCTAGGCAGCAATTACCGTGCCTGTTGAATAAATTCATATTTATCAATGGCTTGTGGTTTTTCGTGAACAGGTAAAGCGGTCATCCCTTGCCGGTGGGCGGCAGAGGATGACCGTTGTCCGTCAGCGATGGGCAATGTTTTCCAGCGCCAGGTTTCGGGTGCGGGGGCCGAAATAGCCGATGGTCAGCATCACGATCAGCATGCTGGCGACGATGAACGCCAACACGCCCGGTGTGCCGAAGTGGTCGAGGAACAGACCGATCAACAGGCTGCTGAATACCGTCGACAAGCGACTGAACGAATAGCAGAAGCCCACCGCCCGGGCGCGGATGTTGGTGGGGAACAGCTCGCTCTGATAGGAGTGATAACTGAAGCTCAGCCAGGCGTTGCAGAAGGTAATCATCACGCCGCAAAAGATCAGGCCGAAGGCGCTGGTCTGCAACGCGAACAGGGTGCCGAAGGTCATGGCGCCGAGGGCCGAGCCGACGATCTGCCACTTGTTCTCGAAACGGTTGGCGAATTTGACGAACAGCAGCGGGCCGAGGGGGTAGGCGAGGGTGATGATGAACGCGTACATCAAGCTGTGAGTGACGCTGACGCCCTGACCGGAAAGCAACGCCGGCAGCCAGTTGCCGAAGCCGAAGAAACCGATGGCCTGGAAAATGTGAAAGACGATCAGCATCAACGCGCGGCGGCGATAGGGTGGTTGCCAGATATCGGCGAAACGGCCCTTGCCTTCGACATCGACGGTTACCGCTTCCGGTGCATCCAGTGGCTTGCGGTGATCCTTCTCGCAGCGCGACTCAATGTTATCGAGAATCCGGTTCGCCTCATCGAAGCGGCCATGCTGCGCCAGCCAGCGCGGCGACTCCGGCAGACGTTTGCGCAGCCACCAGATGAACAGTGCAAACACCGCGCTCGCCAACACCACCCAACGCCAGCCGGACACCCCGAACGGCGCTTGCGGCACCAGCCACCAGGACATCAACGCCACTGCCGGCACCGACAGGAACTGCACGAAAAATGCGAAGGCAAACGCCGAACTGCGCATGCGCTTGGGCACCAGTTCCGAGAGGTAGGCGTCGATGGTCACCAGTTCGATGCCGAGGCCGATGCCCACCAGAAAACGCATGCAGATGATCCCCAACGCCGAACTCTGCACGCCCATCAGTACCGTGGCCACGGTGTACCAGACCAGCGCGAAGGTGAAGATCGCCCGCCGACCGAACCGATCGGCCATCGGGCTCAGCAGACTGGCGCCGAGAAACAAACCGAGGAACGTCGCTGAGGCGAACGCAGCCTGATCGGAGAAACCGAACACGCCCTGATTGCCGGTGGCGAAGATGCCATCGCGGATCAGGCCGGGGCTGATGTAGGCGGTCTGGAACAGGTCGTAGAGTTCGAAAAAACCACCGATCGACAGCAGCGCCACCAGCCGCCAGAGGGTGGCGACTGCCGGGAGGCGGTCGATGCGGGCGGAGATCTCGGCGGCGCGTATCGGGTCGATGCCGTCGCATTGCGCGGCGGGGGCGTTTGCAGTCATGGGCTGATCCATTTTTTATTGATGGAAAAGCTTAGCCTGCTATCGGAAATCAAGGATTGTTTATATCGGCGGTTGGCGCAGTAAAACCGCCGATTTCTTGCAATATCCGCTTACCAATTAACGATTTATGTCGCGGGCTGCGGATTCGGCAATGCCGAGGCCGGAAGGCCGAACACCTTATCGAACAGCCAGTTGAACGCGAAGGTGTAGCAAGGGATGAACACGATCAGCGCCAGATCCAGCAAAAAGGCCTGCACCAGACTGATGTTCATCCACCAGGCGATCAGCGGAATCAGGAACACGATCAGCGTCAGCTGGAAGCCGACGGCGTGGGCGATGCGCCGTTTCACCGTGCGGGTGCGCGACACCTGACGGCTTTCCCATCGCTCGAACAGCGAGGTGTA
Organism: Pseudomonas pharyngis; assembly: GCF_021602345.1. Lineage (GTDB taxonomy): Bacteria > Pseudomonadota > Gammaproteobacteria > Pseudomonadales > Pseudomonadaceae > Aquipseudomonas > Aquipseudomonas pharyngis. The sequence continues at coordinate 36,711 of NZ_BQID01000016.1, read as the reverse complement.
GATGAAGTTCCAGGTCACGGCGATGGTGGTGATGATCACCGCCAGCGGGCCGGTGCTGCCGGGCGAAGTGCCGGACAACAGGGCCAGGCCAAGGGCCGAGAAGGTCATGCCGATCACTTCATAGAGCGACACATAGACCAGTTTGCGTTTGACGCCTTGCATGGGGAATTGCCTCTTTCTTGCGACTTGTGGCCAGTGGGACTGGCGAAGGCGACGAAAGATAGCTTCAATAGAGGTGACAGAAAAAGTCAGTAGCTTTCAGTTTTATTGACAGGTGTGAGACGTGAATTTCAACAGTGAAAGCATCGAGCTGTTTCTTGCCGTAATCGAGCGCGGCTCGTTTTCCGCCGCGGCCAGGGCATTGGGCAAAGTCCCGTCGGCGGTGAGTATGGCCATCGGCAATCTGGAGGCCGAACTCGGTTACTCGCTGTTTGATCGCAGCCATCGCGAACCGCAGCCCACTGCGATGGCGCTGTCGCTGGTACCCCATGCGCGGCTGATCGCCGATCAGCTCAAGCAATTGCAGGTACATGCAGTGCAGTTGTCGCTGGGGCTGGAGAGCAAGTTGTCGATCGGCGTGGCGGCGGATATTGATCGCCGACGGTTGCTGACGGCGATCAAGGACCTCAGCGAGCGTCATCCGCTGCTCGACATCGAAGTGCTGACTGCGCCGCAGGATGATGTGCTGGCAATGCTTCACAGTGGCCGGGTCAGCGTGTGCCTGGCGTTCGCCGGGTTGAGCGTGAATGTGCTGGAACGGTTTCAGTTTGTCGGTAGCGAACGGATGATCGCCACGCTGGCGGCGGATAGCCCGCTGTTGCAGGGACAGGATCTGTTTCTCGAGGATCTGGTGCATGTGCGGCAGATCGTCGTCGGCAGTCGTGATTTGCCGATCAGCGAAACCCGGCCGCTGGTGGCCGAATCCCACTGGCGCACCGACAACCTGGAAACGGCGCTGGAGATGGTCGAGGCAGGGTTGGGCTGGGGCAATTTTCCGCTGTCGTTGGTGCAGCCCTGGCTTGATAGCGGACGGCTGAAACGGCTGAATTTCCGCAACATCGAAAACGGCCTGGTGCTGCCGGTGCATGCGGTATGGCTCAAGAGCCAGCCGCTGCAGAAGGGTGCGCTGGCTCTGGTGAAGTTGCTGGGCGGTTGAGTCAGGTGCTCTCGCGGATTTTGAGTTCGAAGCCCATGTCCTCCACCGGCCGCGCCACGCTGTTGCCGGCCATCAGCGTCAGCATCTGTTCCGCTGCACGCTTGCCGATCGCTTCTCGGGGCGTGTTGATGCTGCTCAGGCGCGGCACCATGTGTTCCGACATCGGCAGGTCGTTGAAGCCGAGGATCGCCACTTGTTCGGGGATCCTGATCCCGTTGCGCAGCGCTTCGAGCAAGGCGCCCTGAGCCAGGTCGTCATTGCCGAAGAAGATCGCATCGACATCCGGATGCGCCGCCAGCAATTGCAGGAACAACTCGCCACCCAGGCCCACGGACGATGAACGCGGGGTCAGCACTTCCAGATCCGGATCGTAGCGACCGGCCTTCTGTAGCGCTTTGCGAAAGCCTTCACCGCGCAGCAGGGTGCGCTGATCGAGCTGCGCACCGATGTACGCCAGGCGCTTGCGGCCACGGGACAGCAAATGTTCGGCAGCCGTTTCGCCGGCGCTGAGCTGCGAGAAGCCGACGCAGTTCACCCCGGCGGCGCTGTCCAGTTCCATCATGTACACGCAGGGAATGTTGCTGGCCTCGATCATCCGCCGCGAACTTTCGGTGCGGTCGAAACCGGTCAGCAGCAAACCGCGTGGCTGATAGGCCATGTAGTTGCGCAGCAGGTTTTCTTCTTCATCGCGCGAATAGTGGAAGTTGCCGATCAGCACTTCGAAGCCTTTGGGCGTCAGTACCCGATGAATGGCTTCCAGGGTGTCGATGAATAAAAGGTTGGACAGCGAAGGCACCAGAACCACCACCGAATGGCTCTGGGCCGAGGCCAGGGCGCGGGCGGCGGGGTTGACCACATAGTTGAGTTCCAGCGCGGCTTTCTGCACTTTTTCCACCAGTTCGGTGGCAACCGTGCTGACCCCACGCAGGGCGCGGGAAGCGGTAATCGGGCTGACGCCGGCCAGACGGGCGACTTCATTAAGGGTGGGACGGCCGGTGGTGCGGGTGTTTTTATCGTTTTTAGGGGTGGTCATCGGGCAGCTTGCCAAACAAAAATCAAGGCACTAAGGTAGCGCTGTCCTTATGCAGCTGCAAATGCGTAAGCGAGGTCCTGCCTGATCCTCGCTTTTTGGCGTACGGACAAAACCTGCTGCAACCCAAAAAAACGACAAGAAGGCGTCGGCAACTTCTGCCTGTGCACTAGAGTCATAGCTAGCAAAGGTAGCGCTGTCTGCGCGCTGAGGTGTTACATGAATCATCCCATCACCGCCCTGGTCATCATGGGCGTTGCCGGTTGCGGCAAGACGTGCGTCAGCGAGGCCCTGTGCCAATTGAGCGGCGCCACTGCCATTGAAGGCGATACTTTCCATCCGGCCGCGAACATCGAAAAGATGAGCGCGGGGATCCCCCTGAACGACGAAGACCGTGCCGGCTGGCTCGACAGCCTGTGCGACGAACTGCGCCGCGTGGACGCCCTGGGCGAACGCCCGGTGCTGACCTGCTCGGCCCTCAAACACAGTTATCGCGAAGTGCTGCGCAGCGCCTTGCCGGGCCTGGGTTTCGTGTTCCTCGAATTGACGCCTGAAGTCGCCGCCGAACGTGTGTCCCACCGTCCGGGCCACTTCATGCCGGCCACCTTGATCGAAAGCCAGTTCGCCACCCTCGAATCGCCCAAGGGCGAGCCGTTGACCCTGGCCCTGAATGCTTCGATCCACAGCGTTGAAGAGCTCGCATCGCAAGCCCACGTCTGGTGGCAGGCCCATGGCCTGAAACAGGCGGTATGAGTGTGATTGCGAAGATAGCGCTGTCCATGCGACTTCTGATTAACCCGCTTTAATAACAACAACAAACCAGGAGACACCCCCTCATGTTTGGCATGTCCCATGACGCCTACCTGCTGCTCGATGCAGTGGTTACGGTGATCGGACTCATCGTCCTGATCACCAAATTCAAGATTCACCCCTTCATTGCCCTGACCATCGCCGCCGCGTTCCTCGGCCTGACCTCCGGCATGCCGATCGGCACCATCATCAAGGCGTTCCAGGACGGCTTTGGTGGCGTGCTCGGTTTCGTCGGCATCATCCTCGCGCTGGGTACGATGCTCGGCAAGATGATGGCCGAATCCGGCGGTGCCGATCAGATCGCCCAGACCCTGATCCGCGCCTTCGGCAAGGACAAGGTTCAGTGGGCGATGATGTTCGCCGCGTTCCTGGTGGGCATTCCGCTGTTCTTCGAAATCGGCTTCGTGCTGCTGATTCCGCTGGTGTTCATCGTGGCTCGCCGCACCGGTGTGTCGATCATCAAGATCGGTATCCCGCTGCTCGCCGGCCTGTCCGCCGTGCACGGTCTGGTGCCGCCGCACCCGGGCCCGCTGCTGGCCATCGGCGTGTTCGGTGCCGACATCGGCAAGACCATTCTTTACGGTCTGATCGTCGCACTGCCGACCGCCATCATCGCCGGTCCGATCTTCGGTACGTTCATCGCCAAGCACATTCCGGGTCATCCGAACCAGGAACTGGTCGATCAACTGGCCCGTGAAAACGATTCGGCCAATCTGCCGAGCTTCAGCATCACCCTGGTCACCGTGCTGCTGCCGGTGTTCCTGATGCTGCTGAAAACCTTCGCTGACGTGGCGCTGCCGGACGGTCATTTCTTCCGCACCTGGATGGACATGATCGGTCACCCGATCTCGGCGCTGCTGCTGGCATTGCTGCTGTCGCTGTACACCTTCGGCTACAAGCAGGGCATCGGTTCTCAGCAGATGCTCAAATGGCTCGACGCGAGCCTGGCGCCGACTGCCGCGATCATCCTGATCATCGGTGCCGGCGGCGGATTCAAGCAGATGCTGGTGACCAGCGGCGTGGGCGACGTGATCGGCCACATGGCGGTCAGCGCGCAGATCTCGCCGATCCTGCTGGCGTGGCTGGTGGCCGCGGTGATCCGCATCGCGACCGGTTCGGCCACCGTGGCGACCATCACGGGCGCGGGCATTGTGGTGCCGGTGGTGGGGATGATTCCGGGCGTGAACCGTGAGCTGCTGGTGCTGGCCACCGGTGCCGGCTCGCTGATTCTGTCCCACGTCAACGACGCCGGTTTCTGGCTGGTGAAGCAGTACTTCAACATGACCGTGGCCGAGACCTTCAAGACCTGGACAGCGATGGAAACCATCCTGTCCGTGGTGGGTCTGGGCTTTATTCTGTTGTTGTCGCTGTTCGTTTAACCCGAACGCAAGACACAAAAAAACCGCAGCGATGCGGTTTTTTTGTGTTTGGTGGATTGATCGTTCCCAAGCAGAGCGTGGGAACGATCATCACCTCAGGATTTGGTCACCAGACCATCCGCCCGGAACATCCCGCGAATCCCGCGTACCGCCTGGCGAATCCGGTCCTGGTTTTCGATCAGGGCGAAGCGCACGTGATCGTCGCCGTACTCACCAAAACCGACACCCGGCGAGACGCAGACCTTGGCCTCGGCCAGCAGCTTCTTGGCGAACTCCAGCGAACCGAGGTGCGCGTAGGCGTCGGGAATCTTCGCCCAGACGTACATCGAAGCTTTCGGGTTCTCGACCATCCAGCCCAGTTCATGCAGGCCTTTGACCAGCACGTTGCGGCGCTGGCGATATTGCTCGGCGATATCGCGCACGCATTGCTGATCGCCTTCCAGCGCAGCAATCGCGGCCACCTGCAGCGGGGTGAAGGTGCCGTAGTCGTGGTAGCTCTTGATCCGCGCCAGGGCGCTGACCAGTTCCGGGTTGCCGACCATGAAACCGATGCGCCAGCCCGCCATGTTGTAGCTCTTGGACAGGGTGAAAAACTCCACCGCAATGTCCTTGGCGCCCGGCACCTGCATGATCGACGGGGCTTTCCAGCCGTCGTAGACGATGTCGGCGTAGGCCAGGTCGTGCACCACCAGCACGTCGTACTGTTTGGCGAGGGCGATCACCCGTTCGAAGAAGTCCAGCTCCACGCACTGCGCGGTCGGGTTCGACGGGAAGCCGAGGATCATCATCTTCGGTTTCGGGATCGAACCGCGAATCGCCCGCTCCAGCTCGGCGAAGAAGTCCACGCCCGGCACCAGCGGCACCGACCGCACCTGGGCGCCGGCAATCACGGCACCGTAGATGTGAATCGGGTAGCTCGGATTTGGCACCAGCACGGTGTCGCCCTGGTCGAGGGTCGCCAGCATCAGGTGCGCCAGGCCTTCCTTGGAACCGATGGTGACGATGGCTTCGCTTTCCGGGTCGATATCGACCGCGTAGCGCTCCTTGTACCAGTTGGAAATCGCCCGGCGCAGGCGCGGAATGCCCTTGGACGTGGAGTAACCGTGGGTGTCTTCGCGTTGCGCAACCTGCACCAGTTTTTCAACGATGTGCGGCGGCGTGGCGCCGTCGGGGTTGCCCATGCTCAAGTCGATGATGTCTTCGCCACGACGTCGGGCGGCCATCTTCAGCTCGGCGGTGATGTTGAAAACGTAAGGGGGGAGTCGATCAATGCGCGCAAAGCGGCGCGGCGAACCTTGTTCAGCCATTGTTGCCTCGGATAACGTAAGCGCCCGGAACCGTCCGAGCGACGCTGGTCACTGCGGTGACCTGTGGCGGACGATAAGGTCAGCGATGGCATACTGTCCAGAGCCTTTGTAAACAAATTTTTCTCAAGGAAAACCGGTTGATGGAATTTACCAGCGGCTTCTTGCTGAGCCTTTCGCTGTGTCTGGATATCGGCGTGGCCAACATCGCGATGATCACGCTGGCGATGCAGCGCGGCTATTTTCAAGGCTTCGCGCTGGGCCTCGGCACCTGCGTCGGCGACCTGATTTACGCGGTGCTGGCACTGGCCGGGATGACCGTTCTGTTGCAATACGAAACCGTGCGCTGGGTGCTGTGGATCGGCGGTTCGGCGCTGTTGATCTACTTCGCGGCGAAGATGATCTATTCGGCGATCCACCACGAGGCGCAATTGGCGGCGACCGCCGAGGTCGGCCAGAACTCCCATCGCAAGGAGTTCTTTCGTGGGATTTTTCTCGCCATGTCGTCGCCGAGCGCCATCCTCTGGTTTGCGGCGGTGGGCGGTACGTTGATCGCCCGTTCCGGTGGCGGCGGTCCACTCAGCTCTGCGCTGTTTCTCGGTGGTTTCCTGTGCGCCGGGCTGCTGTGGTCAGCGGGACTGTGTTTCGCCGCGAGCCATGGCGGCAAGTTGCTGGGCGACAAACTGCTGCGCTATTCGTACATGGCATCTGCCGCGATCTTCTGCTATTTCGCGGTCTACGTGATCGTATCCGGTTATAACGAGTTTGTGGGCTCCGGGGCCGCCGAGGCCCTGCATACGCTGTAAATGTGCGAATCGGGTTTGGCTTCTATACTCCCAGCCGAACCCACTTTTTTCGTTCAAGGAGTCGAGTCATGGATGAGCAAAAACGCGTCGAAGTGGCTGAACCTCGCTTCGAACATGGACACTTCCTGCTGATTGCAGGTTTTCGCGATCGCTTCACCAAAGAGACCGTTCAGGACATCCCTGCGCTGTGGGAAAAACTGATCCCGCACATCGGACATATTCCGGGGCAGAAGGGCGAAGTGACCTACGGTGTCTGCAGCAATTTCGACGGCAACGGCGGTTTCGATTACATGGCCGGGGTCGAGATCAGCAAGCTCGATGAGTTTCCGCAGGAAAAGTATCCGTGGATCGAAATCCTGCCACGCCAGTACGCGGTGTTCGAACACAAGGGTTCGCTGGATCAGTTGCCGCAGACCATTGATTACATCTACAAAACCTGGCTGCCGGCATCCGAATACAAAGGGCTCAACGCCCCCGAGCTGGAACGCTACAGCGCCGATTTCAATCCGAAGCTCAATACCGGCAAGCTGGAAATCTGCGTCCCGGTGGAAAAGAAAACCTGATCGGCAACCGGCAGCGCGAACCCGCTTCGCGCTGCCGGTCGAGGCTTACTTGCCCTTGATCCGTCGTGCCCGCAACAGGTCGATGCCCAGGGTAATGAAGCCGAAGAAGCTGATGCCCAACACCATAAACAAACCGATTTCCACGCTGCTCATAAACGGTTCCCCCCTCGGGTGATCAGAGACAGGCACCAGAAATAGACCGTCCCGAATCCGAAGAAAAGCGCTTATACGCAGGCTTTACGCCCCCTGCGCGGATCGATATGAACACCTTATTCCTTTATCCTTGGCGACCTTGTTTCCACTGATTTCGAGCCGCCATGAACACCGTCATCCGCCACGTCATCGCCGCCGACCTGGATCGCTGCTACGCCATCGAAACCCTCGCCTATGAGGGCGACGAAGCCGCGACCCGCGAAAAGATCGCCACGCGCATCGCCACCTGGCCGGACGGTTTTATCGTCGCCGAGGTGGATGGGCAGGTAGCCGGGTTCATCAACTCCGGCGCGGCGTTTGACGTGCAGATGTCCGACGAGGCGTTCAAGGAGTTGATCGGCCACGACCCGGCGGGGCCGAACGTGGTGATCATGTCGGTGGTGGTGCACCCGGATTATCAGGGCCTGGGCCTGGCCAAGCGTCTGCTGGGTGAATTCATCGAGCGCATGCGCGAGCAGGGCAAGGCGACGATTCACCTGATGTGCAAGGAACGGCATATACCGCTGTACGCCGGATTCGGTTTTGCCTACATCAAACCGTCCGAATCCGCCCACGGTGGAATGGCGTGGCACGAGATGATCCTGACTCTCTGAAGAACACTGCAAATCCCCTGTGGGAGCGGGCTTGCTCGCGAAGGCGTCGTGTCAGTCGATATTTAGTTTGACTGACCCACCGCCTTCGCGAGCAAGCCCGCTCCCACAAGGGAAAATGGTGTTTGCAAGTTTTGGTCAGTACAGCGTGTCGAGCACTCGCTTCGGGGCCTCGCGGTCGTAAGCCTCGGCATCAAACTGCCCATCATTCAGACGCTTGTGAAACGCGCCCGCCGTCGGCAGCGCCGAGCGCGGCAAGTGGGTTTCAGGGTTCCACGCATCCGAACGCACGAATGCCTTGGAGCAATGAAAGAACGCCGCCTCCACCCTCACCAGCAACACCGTACGCGCCGGTTTGCCGTTCACAGCGAAGCTATCCAGCAACTGCGGATCAGCGCTGATGGTCGCCGTACCGTTGACCCGCAACGTTTCGCCAATCCCCGGAATGATGAACAGCAGCGACACCCGTGGATCGTGCAACACGTTGCGCAAGGTATCGATGCGGTTGTTGCCCGGGCGATCCGGCAGGGCGAGGGTGCGCTCGTCAATGATCCGCACAAACCCCGGCGCATCGCCGCGCGGGGAACCGTCGATGCCGTCGGCACCCACCGAGCTGACAATCACCAACGGCGAAACCCGGACCATCGCCTGATAGTCCTCGTTGAGAAACCCGATCTGTTTGCGCACCGCCCGTTCGTGGGGCAAGCCGTAGATGGCTTCCAGCGCTTCGATTGAATCGATCATCGTTGCTCCCTCGACGATTAGAAGAACAACCCCATGCGCCGCTCGTAACCGATGCGGCCCTTGTACGCTTCGCCGCTGTCGACAAAACCGTACTTGGCGTACAGCGCAATCGCAGCGTCGTTGTCGGCGTCCACTGACAGCTCCAGCCCTTTGATTTCCGGCCAGGTCTGGCGCGCAACTTCCGGCAGCGCCAGCAGACAGGCCTTGCCGTAACCCTTGCCCTGTGCGCGGTGATCGACCTGCAACGCATGCAGGGTGGCGCTGTGTTCATCGGCCCATTCCGGCAGAACCGGCGGGCGCTTGAGCAGCAGGAACGCCACTGGCTTATCTTCGGCTAGCAGGGCAAAACCCTTCACGCCAGGGCCGGGTTTCGACAGCAGCGTGTGCAGGGCGCCGTGGATGTCGCCGGAGAACTTGATCTGCTCGGCGTGGATTTCAATCGCTTCGACCTGCTGACGCTGCAAGGCGTTAAGGCTCTCGTACGGCACGAGTTTGGCTGACAAGGGAATTTCCTTTTTCCTACAAAGATGAGCCTCGGATTCTAGCGACTTTGCGTTCGCTGGATTTTTTTTGTTTCAGCTGTCGATCCGGCAAATCGCCGAACGACTAAGGGTGTCTTCACAACAAAAACCACGGAGAGCACCATGAGCGCACAAAGCGATATCCAGACCCTGATCAACACCTACCGCGAAGCCGTCATGACCAAGGACGTCGAGAAAGTCATGGCGCTGTACGCCGACGACATCCTCTCGTTCGATGCGATCAAGGCCCTGCAATTCAAGGGCAAACCGGCCTACCGCGCGCACTGGGTGGATTGCATGGAAATGTGCCCCGGCCCGCACATCTTCGAGTTCCACGAAATCGCGATCGAAACAGGCGACAACATCGCCTTCGCCCACTGGGTTGCCAACTGCGGCGGCACCAATGAACAGGGCGAAACCCAGAGTTGCTGGATGCGCGCCACCGCCTGTTATCGGCTGGTCGGCGGTGCCTGGAAAATTGCCCACGAGCACTGGTCGGCGCCGTTCGATCCGATGACCGGCTCGACCCTGTTCGATGCGAAACCCTGATCTTCAGCCATAGTTGATTCGTCCGATTCAGGAGAACGCCATGAAGTATTTATGCCTGGTCTACAGCGATGAGCGCCTGCTGCATTCGTCACCCGACAGCCCGGAGGACGCCGAATGCTGGGCCTACGCCGAGACGATCCAGGGCAGCGGCCGACTGGTCGCCGCCGAAGCGCTGGAGTCGGTGCAGACCGCCACCACGGTGCGCATGCGCAACGGCAAGCTGTCGATCACCGACGGTCCGTTCGCCGAGACCAAGGAGCAGTTGGCCGGCTTCTACCTGATCGACGCGCGTGACCTCAACGAAGCGATCCAGGTCGCCGGCAACATTCCGGCGGCCCGGGTCGGCAGCGTCGAAGTGCGTCCCGTGCGCCAGTTGAATGTCTGAAGTCAGGGCGCGGGTCGAGCAGGTCTATCGCGAAGACTCGCGGCGGATCCTCGCGACCCTGATCCGCCTGCTCGGCGATTTCGACCTCGCCGAAGAAGCCTTGCACGAGGCGTTCTTCGTCGCGGTCGAACGCTGGCAGCGTGACGGCGTTCCGGACAATCCGCGGACCTGGCTGGTATCCACCGGGCGCTTCAAGGCCATCGACGTGTTGCGCCGGCGCGCACGGTTCAAGGCCTCGCAGCCGTTGTTGCTGGCGCAACTGGAAGAACTGGAACAGTCCGAATGGGACGCTGAGGACGTGGAAGACGATCGCCTGCGCCTGATCTTCACCTGCTGCCACCCGGCGCTGGCGGCGGACGCGCAAGTGCCGCTGACCTTGCGTGAAGTCTGCGACCTCACCACCGAGGAAATCGCCCGGGCATTCCTCTCGGCCCCGGCGGCGATTGCCCAGCGCATCGTGCGGGCCAAGGCGAAGATTCGCGACGCGAAAATCCCTTATCAAGTACCGAGCCTGAGTGAATTGCCCGAACGCCTCGACAGCGTGTTGCGGGTGATTTATCTGGTGTTCAACGAAGGCTACTCGGCATCCGGTGGCGCCCAGGTGACCCGCGAAGACCTGACCCGTGAGGCGATCCGCCTCGGGCGGTTGCTGCTGGAGTTGTTGCCGGACCCGGAAGTCATGGGACTGCTGGCGTTGATGCTGCTGCATGAATCGCGGCGCTCGGCGCGGTCGACGCCGGATGGAGAACTGATTCTGCTGGATGATCAGGATCGCGGATTGTGGAATGCCGAGCTGATCGCCGAAGGCTGTGATCTGGTGGAAAAGGCGCTGACCACGGGACGCTTCGGGCCGTACTGCCTGCAGGCAGCGATTGCGGCGGTGCATGCCGAAGCGCCGACGGCGGGGGAGACCGACTGGGAACAGATCGTCGGGCTGTATGACGTGTTGCTGAGGGCGGTGCCGTCGCCGGTGATCGAGTTGAACCGGGCGGTGGCGGTGGCTAAGCGTGACGGGGCGCTGGCGGGATTGACGCTGATTGAAGGGATTCTGGGGCGTGGGGAGTTGCAGGATTACCACTTGGCGCATTCGGCGCGGGCGGAGTTTTGCCGGCAGTTGGGGCGGGTTGAAGAGGCGCGGGCGGCTTACCGGCGAGCCTTGGAATTGACCCGGCAAGAGCCGGAGCGGCGGTTTATCGAGGGGCGGCTTTCGGCTTTGGATCGCTTGCCCTCACCCTAGCCCTCTCCCAGAGGTAGAGGGGACCGATCCGGGGATATTGGGGATATACGCCGACCTGAACGGTTCGCTGTGAATCCATAATCGACCAGATCTTTCAGGTCGATGTATGACGTAAGACACCTCACCCTAACCCTCTCCCTCCGGGAGAGGGTTAGGGTGAGGGCGCTTTTGATTTTGCCTTTCGCCTTTCGCTTTTAGGCCTGCTGCCGAGTCGCAGCCATCACAATCTCGCGAATACAAACCCCCTGCGGCTGCCCATACGCATAAGCAATCGCCGTCGCCACATCCTCGGCGCTCAGCACCGTGCCGCCCATGTCCTGCTTCCAGGCCTGATACCCGGTCTTGATCGCCTCATCCGTGGTGTGGCTCAGCAACTCGGTCTCTACCGCACCCGGCGCAATCGTGGTCACCCGCACGTTATGCGGCGACAGCTCTTCACGCAGATTCTCCGACAGCCCATGCACCGCAAACTTGGTCCCGACATAGGCCACATGGTTGGGGAAGGTCTTGCGCCCGGCCACCGAGCTGACGTTGATGATGGTGCCATGCTTGCGCTCGATCATCCCGGCCACCACCGCGTGCACGCCGTTGAGCAGACCCTTCACGTTGACGTCGAGCATCTGGTCCCACTGCGCCGGATCCTGCTTGCTCATCTCGCCCAGCAGCATCACCCCGGCGTTGTTGATCAGCGCATCGGCCGGCCCGAATTGCGCTTCCGCTTCGGCCACAGCTTCCAGCAAAGCGCCGCGGTCGGTGATGTCGACGCGGCGGCTGAGGGTGTTCGGCAGTGCCAGAGCTTCAAGGCGTTCGATGCGCCGGGCCAGCAACAACAGTGGATGGCCGGCCGCGCTCAAGCGGCGGGCGGTGGCTTCGCCGATGCCCGAGCTGGCGCCGGTGATGATGATCAAGGGCTTGCTCATGGTTGAACTCCTGAGATAAGAAAAACAAATAACCAGATTCGTGACGCAGTATATTTAGCCCGCTGGAGGCTGAAAAATGCCTTATTCCTCTGTCTGCTATCGGAATCTCCTATGGATCTCCGCCATCTCAAAGCCTTCCTCGCGGTGTTCGAAGAACGCAACATCACCGCTGCCGCGCAACGGCTGTTCATCAGCCAGCCCACGTTGTCGGTGACCATCAAACAGCTGGAAGAAGAACTCGGCGCGACGCTGTTCGTGCGTCAGCCCCGTGGTGTGGACGTCAGCGACGAAGCGCGACTGCTGTACCCGCAGGCACGCCGGATGGTGGCCGAGTCCGAAGCGCTGAGCCGGATGTTTCGCGGCCGCGAAAACCGTGCGCCGCTGACCCTCGGCATCGAGGGCGACATCGCCGCCAGCCACATCGAAGCCTTCGTGCGGATGGCCCATCAGGCATTGCCCAATCTGCTGCTGACCCTGGAAGAGGGCTGTCACGGCGATGGTCGATTGGCGGTCGAGGACATGTGCTGCGAGGACGAACTGTTCCTGCCGCTGTGGGAAGAGTCGTATGTGATGGCGCTGCCTCTCGACCATCCGATGGCCAACGCGCAGGCAGGCTGGGCGCCGATCGAAGACTGGATCACCTGTCCGCAACATCCTTCGCATCAACGGTTGATGGCGCTGTACGGACGCTCGCCGGAAGCGGTGGCGGGGCATGCCGGTTCACTGCAACAGGCGTTGCACATGGTGGCGGCGGGTGTCGGCGTGGCGATGTTGCCGCAGTCGCTGGTGAGCGGGCATAAACGCATTGTCGTGCGTGCGCTGCACCTGCCGGCGCCGACCCGACGGGTGGGATTGTGCTACGCGGCGCAAGCGCTGGAGCTGCCGATGATGCGCGGGTTGCACGAGTATTTTCAGGTGAACCGCCCGGTCGGTATTGCAGCGGCCTGAGCGGCCGCCATCGCCAGCAGGCTGGCTCCCACAGATCCAGTGTGGGAGCTAGCCTGCTAGCGATTGAGGGCACCGCTATTCCAGCATCTTGCTCAGCAACCAGCTCCCCGCCGGCCCCGGCGGGTACAGCCTCGACCACAGCGCATCGACGAACACCGGTTTCGGCCAGCCGCGTACCTTCAGTTCAACCAGCAAGTCATTGCCGAAACGCTCCACCAGCCAGCGCGGCAGCGGGGCCCAGCCGAAGCCTTTCTCGGCCATTTCCAGCAGCATCAGATAACTCGGTGCCGACCACACCCGGCCTTTGCCGCGACTGTCATAGGGATTGACGATGGTGGCCAGGCGCAGCTCGCGATGCTGTTCAAGGACCGTTTGATCGATGGAATCGTGCGTCGCCAACGGATGACCACGTCCCACGAACAAAGCGATTTCCGTACGCTCGGCGACGGTCGCGCTCGCCAGATCCGGTGGGTAGTTGTCCTGCATCTCGGCGAACGCCAGATGCGCTCGACCGCGCTGCACCAGTTCGACCAGGTCATCGCACTCGGCGATCAGGCATTCCAGCTCCAGATCCGGATAACGCTGCTCGAACCCCACCAGTGCCGCTTCGAAACGGTCGGACTGATAAGTGTCGGAAATCGCCACCGTCAGTTTCGGCTCGACGCCCTGGGCCAATTGCCGGGCGGTCATTTCCATTCGGCTGGTGGCCGACAGAATCGCCTCGGCCCGTTGCAGCATCACGTGCCCGGCCGGGGTCAGGGTCGGCTTGCGGCTGCTGCGGTCGAACAGCACCAGATCCAGATCAATCTCAAGACTGGCCACCGCCGCACTCACGGTCGACTGACTGCGCCCGAGTTTGCGCGCTGCCGCGGAAAACGAGCCTTGAGTCGCCGCCTGGACAAACGCGAGCAACACTTCCTGAGACGCCATGAACTATCGCCTTGATCGATGGTTATTGGTTATGAAGTATCGGTGTGGTGCTGGATCATGGCAACCATCTTCACAGAGGACTTCGGCCATGACTGCCAACAAATCCATCACTGAGCGTATCTTCCAGGCCATCGGTTTCGAACTGTTGGCGATCCTGATCTGTACCCCGTTGCTGGCGTGGATCATGGGTAAACCGCTGGTCGAAATGGGCGCCGTCACCATCGCAATCGCGTTGCTGGCCCTGGGCTGGAACGTGGTGTTCAACGGCTTCTTCGACCGCCTGCTCAAGCGCTGGAACATCGCCCACAATGCCTGGGTGCGAGTGGCGCACGCGCTGCTGTTCGAGGGCGGGTTGATCGTGATGGGCGTGCCGCTGATTGCCTGGTGGCTGTCGGTCAGCCTGTGGCAGGCGTTCCTGCTCGACATCGGCGTGCTGCTGTTCTTCCTGCCGTACACCTACATCTACCACTGGGGTTATGACGTGGTGCGCGAGCGACTGGTGATGCGCAGCGCTTGCCAGAGCTGAAACAAAAAAATCGCAGCCTGTGAGGGCTGCGATTTTTTGTCCGGGTTTTTTGCAGGGTTTAGAGAAACATCCCGCCCGACGCTTCAATCCGCTGACCGTTGATCCACTGTGCCCCCGGCGACAGCAACAGCGCCAGCGCACCGCCGATGTCATCCGGCTGCCCGGCACGGCCCAGGGCGGTGTTGCTGGCGACCATTGCATTCAGCGCCGAATTGTCGCGCACCGCGCCGCCGCCGAAATCGGTTTCGATGGCACCCGGTGCCAGGATATTCACGGCGATCTGCCGCGCCCCCAATTCCTTGGCCTGATAACGGGTCAGCACTTCCATCGCGCCTTTCATCGCCGCGTAAGCCGCGTAACCCGGCAGGGTGAAGCGCGCCAGACCGCTGGAGATGTTGATGATCCGCCCGCCATCGTTGATCAGCGGCAGCAGTTGCTGAGTCAGGAAGAACGGCCCTTTCAACTGCACGTTCATCAGCAGGTCGAACTGCTCCGGCGTGGTGTCGGCGAACGACGCATGCACGCCAATTCCGGCGTTGTTGATCAGGAAATCGAAGCGCGGACGCTCGAGCTGTTGCAGCGCCTGCTCGACTCGCACAGCGAAATCGGCAAAGCCTTCGCTGCGGCCGACATCCAGTTGCAGCATCACGGCTTTGGCGCCGAGTGTTTGCAGTTCCTGCACCAGCGCCTGGGCTTCATCGGCGCGGCTGTTGTAGGTGCCGATGATGTCTACGCCTTGCGCGGCGAGGTGCAGGGCGGCGTTCTTGCCGAGGCCACGGCTGGCACCGGTGATCAATGCGATTTTGCGGTTCATGGGTCTTCCTCGATGGCGGTGACGGTTGATGGGGCACAGTTTATTTATCCGCCATGAGGTGATAAACAGACTGAAACCGGAATCACTGGTCGAACTGTCCGAACAATCAATGGGTGGCCCATGAACAAACTGGAACTGCTGCGCACCTTCGTCCGGGTCAGCGAATTGTCGAGTTTCACGATGGCGGGGGAGAGTCTGGGGCTGCCGCGCTCAACGGTATCCGAGCAGGTGCAGGCGCTGGAAAGCCTGCTCGGCACGCGCCTGCTGCAACGCACCACGCGCAAGGTCCAGGCGACTCAGGACGGCCTCGCGCTGTATGAGCGGAGCAAGGATCTGCTGTCGCACATGGACGAAATCGAAAACCTGTTCCGTCAGGACGAAGCGTCGCTGACCGGGCGGATCCGGATTGACATGCCGAACATTCTGGCGCGGCGGCTGATCATGCCGAAGTTGCCGGAATTCATGGCCCGTCATCCGAACCTGGAACTGGAAATCAGCAGCACCGATCGCCGGGTCGACCTGCTCGCCGAAGGTTTCGATTGCGTGCTGCGCATCGGCGCGCAGCCCGATCAATCGGTGGTGGCGCGGCACCTGGGGGATTTCAGCATGATCAACTGCGCCAGCCCCGCGTACCTGGAGCGCTACGGCGTGCCGCAGACCATTGAAGATCTGGCGCAGCATCGACTGGTCCACTACGTCGGTGTGCTGGGTTCGCGTTCAGAAGGGTTTGTCTACGAGCAGGACGGACAGGTCCACCGGGTGCCGATGGCCGGCAGTGTGACGGTCAACAGCACCGACGCCTACGAGTCGGCGTGCCTGGGCGGGTTTGGTCTGATCCAGGTGCCGCGCACCGGGATGAACACCTATCTGGACAGCGGCGAGATCGTCACCGTGCTGCCGCAATACACCGCGCCGGCGATGGGCATATCACTGTTGTACGCGCGGCAGCGTCATCTGCCGTTGCGGGTGCGGGTGTTCATGGACTGGCTGGGGGATTTGATTCGCTCGACGCTTTGATTCATGCCGCAAATCCCTGTGGGAGCAACGGCTCTCACAGGGATTCGGCTGGATCAGAAAATCTGGGTAAACAGCCAATACAGGCTGCCCGACAACAGAATCGCCGCCGGCAAGGTCAGTACCCACGCCATCAGCAGATTGCGGATGGTCTTCATCTGCAAACCGCCACCGTTGGCGACCATGGTCCCGGCCACGCCCGAGGACAACACATGAGTGGTCGACACCGGCAGACCAAACATGTCGGCGGCGCCGATGGTCAGCATCGCCACGGTTTCCGCCGAGGCGCCCTGGGCGTAGGTCAGGTGGGTCTTGCCGATCTTCTCGCCGACCGTGACCACGATCCGCTTCCAGCCGACCATGGTGCCCAGCCCCAACGCAATCGCCACCGCGATCTTCACCCACAACGGAATGAACCGGGTGGCGTTGTCGATCTGTTGCTTGAACAGTTGCAGCTTGCCGCTGGTGTCGGCGTCGAAGGTGCCGACCTTGTTCTTGTCCATCAGGCGAATGGTTTCGCTGGCCAGGTACATGTCGTTACGCACGTTGCCCATGGCCTCGGCCGGGACTTTCGCCAGCGAGCCGTAGCCTTTGACTTCTTCACCGATGTGCCCGGTCAGGACGGCGAGGGCCGGGATCAGTTGTGGCGTGGCTTCCTTGCTGCGCACGTAGTCGGAGAGCACGGCGCGCGGATCGGCCGGTGCCGGCAGTGGTGCACTTTTCACCAGCGCTTGCTGGGTCACTTGGGCGACGGCGGCGAATTGCAGCGACTGTTCTTCCGGCATGGTGCGGTTCAGTGCATAAGCCATCGGCAGGGTGCCGACCAGAATCAGCATGATCAGGCCCATGCCTTTCTGGCCGTCGTTGGAACCGTGGGCGAAGGACACGCCGGTGCAGGTCAAAATCAGCAGACCGCGAATCCACCACGGCGGCGGGGTGTTGCCTTCCGGCGCCTTGTACAGCGAACGGTTTTTCACGAACGCGCGCAACGCCAGCAGCAACAGCGCCGCGCAACCGAAGCCCACCAGCGGCGACAACAGCAGCGCGTAACCGATTTTGGTGGCCTGGGCCCAGTCCACACCGCTGGTGCCATCGCGGCCGTGCATCAGGGCATTGGCCACGCCGACGCCGATGATCGAGCCGATCAGCGTGTGCGATGACGAGGCCGGCAGGCCCAGCCACCAGGTGCCGAGGTTCCACAGGATCGCCGCGATCAGCAGGGCGAAGATCATCGCGAAACCGGCGGACGAGCCGACTTGCAGAATTAACTCTACTGGCAGCAGCGCAATGATGCCGAACGCGACTGCACCGCTGGACAGCAGCACGCCGAGGAAGTTGAAGAATCCCGACCACACCACGGCCACATTCGGCGGCAGCGAGTGGGTGTAGATCACCGTGGCCACGGCGTTGGCGGTGTCGTGAAAGCCGTTGACGAACTCGAAGCCCAGCGCAATCAACAGGGCTACGCCGAGCAGCAGGAACGGGGTCCAGGTGGTGACCACCGTGCCGAGTTCGTGCATGTCGTGCATTAGGCTGTAGGCGGTGAACAGCATTCCCATGGCCAGCACGGCGAAGAACACCACGTAAGTGAAGGGGCCGGTTTTTTTGTCGAGGGCCGGCCTGCCGCTGGCAGCGGAGGCCGGGCTGACGGTCAGGGAGGGAGTAGCCATGGGCGGACAATCCTGAGCGGGGGAAGGAGTGTCGCCCATGATCGTTGCTAAATATTACAGAGAGGCTGCGACAGATCAGTGTTTGGCGGATTAGCCGCGCCGCCGGTCTTAATAATCCCGGCGTTTGCGAAACGCCCAGCGCCCGGCGATCACCGTAAACGTTGCCACCAGCGCCACCAGAATCCAGAACCCCTCCGGATCGGTGGCCAGCGGCACGCCGCCGACGTTCATGCCGAAGAAACCGGCAATGATGTTGATCGGCAGCGCCAGCACCGTGACCACGGTCAGAGTGAACAGCGTGCGGTTGCTCTGTTCGTTGAGGTTGGCGGCGATCTCTTCCTGCAACAGCTTGATTCGCTCGCCCAGAGCCGTGAGGTCGTTGATGATCAGCGCGAACTCCTCGGTGGACTTGCGCAGCTCCTTCACGTCTTCCTTCTGCAACCACGGCGGCGGTCGATTGAGCAGGCGCAGCAGCGAACCCGGTTCCAGCGCCAGCAGCCGTTGCAGGCGCACCAGCACCCGCCGGTTGGCGCCGAGTTCGGCGCGGTTGGTCGACAGCCGCGAGGAGAGCAATTCGTCCTCGACCTGATCGACGCTCATGCTGGTCTTGCGCACGATCTGGGTCAGCACTTCGCCCTGGTCGCGCAGCAGGTGCACCAGCAGTTCCAGCGGCGAACGAAAACACTCGCCGGACTTCACCGACGACCGCAGCTTGTCCACCGAGTGCAGCGGTTGCAGACGCGCACTGACGATCAGTTTGCTGCGCACGCAGACCCACAACGTCGACACGTCCGACGACACCATGCTGCTGAGGTTGAACACCACATCGTTGACCACCGCCAGCAACGCCGAATCGACATGCTCGATGCGGGTCGAACGCGAACCTTCGTGCAGCGCTTCGAAAAATTCTTCGGGCAATTGCAGATGGCTTTTCATCCAGCGCTCGCACGCAGCGTGGGCGAGGTTCAGGTGCAGCCAGAGAAATTCATCGCTCTCGCTATCGTCTTGCAGGCAGCGCAGGGCGGTCGCGGAATCCACCTCGCGCCCGCGTTCGCCGGGGCGAAAGCGAAAGCCGTAAAGCAGGCCGAACAGGTCAGGATCGCGATGGCTGATATCGAGGCTGTGGTTCATGAAGGCTCGCTGCGAGGAGGCGTCTGTCGCGGGATTTGCAGATTCACCTGAGCCGCATCATCGCAATGTCACATGACGCTTGTGTGACAGCAAAGTGACGTCAAATCAACGCGTTACCGGCCGTCGGAAATGACTCAAGAAGGCCTCTGGCACGCCGATCACGCATGAGTTAGGTTGCGCGCCTTCGGCCAAGAGCCAAGGTCCGCCGACACGGATGTCCGGCTAAAAAATCACGTCTTACCGGACGTGCCTCATCCCTGTCCCGAGTACCTGCAATGCTGCAAAAATCCCTGAGAGCGCAAATTCTCGCCCTGCTGAGCGGCAGCCTGCTGGCGATGCTGTTGATCGCGCTGGCCTGCTTTCACTTCCTGTCCAATGGCGTGCAGAGTTACAGCCAGTTGATCGCCGGCGCCTTGCACACTTCGCAACTGATCGACGAAGCCAACCTGCAATTCAAGGTGCAGGTCCAGGAGTGGAAAAACGTCCTGCTGCGCGGCAAGCAACCGGCGGATCTGGCCAAGTACTGGGGCCAGTTCGAAGACCGTCAGCGCGATGTGCAGGGCATCCTCGGTGAGCTGGCCAACCAGAAAGGCCTCGAGCCTGCGCTGAAAACCCGCATCGAACGCCTGCGCGAAGAACATCGTCTGCTCGGCGCTGCGTACCAGAAGGGTCGTGATGCCTACGTCGCCGCCGGTGCCGATCCGACTGCTGGCGATGCCGCCGTCAAAGGCGTTGACCGTGCCGCCAGCGATCAGATGAGCGAACTGGTCGCCGAGTTGCGCAAGCAGGGCACCGAGCAATCGGCGCAGATCAGCGCCAGTGCTGATCGCACTGTGTGGCTGGGGCTGCTGGTGATGCTCGCGTCGGGTTTGCTGATTGGTTTGCTGAGCCTGTGGCTGGTCAACCGCAACCTGGTCGAGCCGATCCGCAAGCTCATCGACTACGTCACCCAGTTGAGCAGGGGCCGTCTGGTCGAGCGCGTGGTCAGCGACCGTCAGGACGAACTGGGCAACCTGGCGGCTGCCGCCAACACCCTGCGCGATTTCCTCGCCGAAACCTTCAATCATCTGCAGCGCAGCGCCAAGGATCTGGACAGTGCCAGCGGTGAGTTGAACGCCATCGCCACCGTGATGGCCGACGGCACCAACGAGCAGTTCAGCCGCACCGATCAGGTGGCCACGGCGATGAACGAAATGTCCGCCACTGCCCAGGAAGTCGCCCGTCATGCGGCCGACGCCGCTCGTGCTGCCGACGATGCCGATCAGTCCGCGCAACAGGGCGAGAAGGTCATGCAGAGCACCATCCACAGCATCACCCAGATGCGCGGCGAAATCGCCAACACCGCCACGGTGATCCGTCGTCTGGAAGCCGACAGCGGTCGCATCGGCAAGGTGCTGGAAGTGATTCGCGGGATCGCCGAGCAGACCAACCTGCTGGCGCTCAACGCCGCCATCGAAGCGGCCCGTGCCGGTGAAGCCGGGCGTGGTTTTGCGGTGGTTGCCGATGAGGTGCGCAACCTCGCGCAGCGTACGGCGGAGTCGATCATCGAGATCAACCAGATCATCCACAGCGTGCAGACCGGCGCGGTGGATGCGGCCCACGCCATCGACAGCGGCCAGACCCGCAGCGATGAAAGCGTCGAGCAAGTGACCCAGGCCGGCGCCATGCTCGAGCGCATCACCCACGCGGTGGAAGCAATCCGCGACATGAACCGTCAGATCGCCACGGCAGCCGAAGAGCAGACCTCGGTGGCCGAAGACATCTCGCGCAACCTGACCGAGATCACCTCGATCGCCAGTACCAACCTCGACAACGTGCAGCGCACCGAAAGCGCCAGCCAGAACCTGCATGGCCTGTCCGGCCAACTGAACGACGTCACCGCTCGCCTGAGCGTCTGACCGGCCAGGGACTGTGTACCGGTTCGGATACCGAGTCGGTACACAGTCGATCTCAATTCGTGCAGACCGCCGCCGATGCCCGGTCATCTATCACCGGCATTGGAGATTCCCCATGGTCAGCATCACGTCTGTTTCGATCAATCAGACCGTCACTACGTCTACCAGCAAAACCTCGATTGCCGACACGGGCGACGACACCTCGACCACTGCGGCGGCCAGCACTGGCGTGAAGGCAGACACCAGCAAAGTCGCAGCAGGCGGCGGTGCGGCGCCGGCGGGGGACAGCAGTTCCAGCAGCGATGAATCGGATACCGTGAAAGAACTGCGCAAGCAGATTGCCGAGCTGCAGAAGCAGTTGCAGGAAGAGCAGCAGGCGTTGCAAGCGGCTCAGGCCAAGCAGGAAAGTCAGGATGCGAAGGCTGCGGATGTGGCGGCTGCGCAATCGCAGATCGCGACGACGTCGGCGTCGTTGCAGACGGCGACGGCGGCGTTGTTGGCGGCATTGCAGGATTCGGACAGCGGTACTTCCGGTTCTTTGGTCAGTACGACCGCGTGAAGCCTTTCCCCCTCACCCTAACCCTCTCCCAAAGGGAGAGGGGACTGACGGAGTTGAATGTTCGAGTTACGCCGACCTGACAGTTCTGAGTCGAACTCAGGTTTGAACAGCATGAAGATCGGCTCCCTTTCCCCCTCGCCCCCTTGGGGGCGGTCCGACGTTTCGGGAGGGCTGGGGTGAGGGGATGGTTCTCACAGGCGAAACCGGAGTTTCGTCAAACGCCAGACACAAAAAAGCCGCACAACCCAAAAGTCGTGCGGCTTTGTTTTATCAGCCAATCAAGTATCTTGCTTGTTGCTCAGCACCTTGCCGGTGGTCGCATCGAAGTCCACATCGAACTCCTTGCCATCAGCAGTACGCAGTTCAACTTCGTACTCATAACCATTGAAGTGGTTATCCAGGTCAGTGTCAGTAATGGTCGCACCCGGATGCAGTTTCAGCGCTTCTGCGTTCATCGACTCCAGCGATTTGATCTTGCCTTCCTTGACCAGTTGCGGGATCTGGTCAACGCGAACGTCAGCCTGGGCCAGGCCAGCGGTGAGGGTCAGGGCGGCAGCGGTAAACAGGGCAGTCAAAGTTTTCATCGGTTATTCCTTTGGGTGATTCGTTTAAGTGAGTTCAGGTTAATCACCGCAACTTAATTCACCCTTAAAACGCAGCGAGCAGGCCGGACTCCCCGAGGGAGCGAGCCTGCTCGCGATACTGACGCCCGAATTTGCAGATCAGAAGCCGTTGTTCTTCAACACCTGATCCACACTGGCGGCGGCCGGGCGTTTGTAGAATTTCAGCAGTTCGCTGGCGCGGTTGGTGAAGATGCCGTCAACGCCGGCGGCCATGACTTTCTCGAAGTCCACCGGCTCATCCACGGTGTAGACGTGCACCAGCAGGCCCTGATCGTGGGTGTACTGGTTCATCCAGGGCTGCACCAGATCCGAATAGCTCTGATCGCCGCCGTGGGTCAGCTTCGCCGAAGGGCCGGTGCCGATCGCACCCTGAGCCTTGGCGTAGTCGATCCACTGCTTGAACTCGGCTTCGGATTTCGGCTCCTGCTTACCGTAGAAAGCGTTCTTGTCCTTCTCGCCGGATTCGGCAAAGGTCACTTTGGATTTCGGCTCGATGCTGCCTTCGCCGACCCACAGCAACAGGATTTTTGGCACCTGCGGCATTTCCTTCTGCAGCATTTCCAGGCTGCTCTTCTCGAACGTCTGCAGGATCACCTTGCCTTTGCCCTGACCGACACCGAGGGCGCTTTTCGCCAGTTTCGAACCGGCCGGGCTTAACCAGCCGCGATCCTGGAGTTTTTCCTTCAGGTCATGCTCGATCCCCGGGAACAGCTTCGGTTCCTTGGTTTCGATGTACAGGCCGGGTTTGTGCTTTGGGTTGGCCTGGGCGATGTCGATGATTTCGTCGAGGGTCAGAATCTTCAGACCGACGTAGGACGGGCGGGCGCGATCCGGGTACTTGGCGTTGTACCAGCTGCCGGCGTCGAGGGTCTTCAGTTCGGCCATGGTGAAGGCATTGGCCGGGCTGTCCTTGCGCTCCGGGAATTTGGTGGCGACATCGGTGGTGCGTTGCAGGTTGTCGTCGTGCAGGGCGAACAGCACGCCGTCCTTGCTGCGCTGCAAATCCATTTCCAGGTAATCGGCGCCCAGGTCGCGGGCCAGTTTGTAGGACGCAGCGGTGGATTCCGGGGCATCGAAGGAGGCGCCACGGTGGGCGATCACCGCCGGGTGCGGAATACCTTGAGTGGCGGCCAGTGCGACGGGGCTCGACTGGTTGGCGGCGTGGGCCTGACCGAGGCCGAGCATCAGGCTCAGCAGCAGTGCGCTTTTGGTGAAAGTGGCGGGCATTATCGAGTTCCTTTCGCAGGCATTTTCAAAGATGTACTTTTTAGCAACTCAAACGAAAACCTGCTATCGCGAGACCGACATAAACGTACTGAAAGCGAAAATTTGCGCACTTTTGTGCGTTCGTTTGCAGTACGCTTGGCCACGGCAACCGCCCCGGCAGAGGGCGCGCCACCCATTGCCCTGCGTGTAAACCTTCGATCACTTTTGTGAGGTTTACCATGCGCATCACATCGCAACTCATCTGCCAGGCCGCCGACGACCTCAAGGGCTTTGTCGGCCTCAACCGCAAGACCGGCCAGTACATCGTGCGCTTCAGTGAGGATTCGTTCGGCATGGACGTGGCCGATGACGGCATCATCCCGTGCAGCGAATTCGTCTGGGCACCGACCACCGAACAGACCATGACCCTCAAGCGCGAACTGATCCAGTTGCTGCTGGACCAGAATATCGATGACCGGATCAACATTACTGAGCCATTGCGCGTTTATATGAGTAAACGCGAAGTGCCGGAGATTGAGGCGGTGCGTAGTCTGGTGAAGGGCTGAGATTCTGCTGCGACTGTTCTGGCCCCTTCGTCGGAACGCCGCCCGGAGCAAGCCCGCTCCCACAGGTACAGTGTGATCTTGAGAGCAGCGCACTACCTGTGGGAGCGGGCTTGCCCGCGAAGGGGTCAGTGATTACACCGCAATACTCACTCCCCGAACCGATACTCCCGCTCCACCCGACACACCCGCGTATGAAACGCCGAATACCACTCGGCCCGTCCACGCGCCTGAATCACCCGGTGCTCCGGATGCTCGCGCCACGCCAGAATTGCCGCCTCACTCTCCCAGTACGAAACCGTAATCCCCACCCCGTCCGCGCCCCGGATCGAATCGATGCCGAGAAAACCCGGTTGCTCGGCAACCAATTGCATCATGCGCTCGGAGGCCTCGGCATAGCCGTTATCGCCCTCGGTGCGGGTCGAAGTGAAGATCACGGCGAAACACGCAGTGTTCGGATTCATCGACAGTGCTCCGAGCAGGCTTCGACAAACGCCCGCACCAGCGGTGGCAAGTTCCCCTTGAGCGCTGCGCGTTCCGGCTGGAACAGTGTGGCGACAAAGAACACATGGTTTTGCAGTTCGATGGCACGCAGATCGCCTGCCGAATCGTGACCCACGGCGTGTAGTTCATGGGTCAGCAACTCCCGTTCGAACTGCGGATTCACACCGTAGCGACAGCGATAACCTTCACGAATCTCCGACGTTTCGTACGCCCTGGCGATCAACGAGCCGGGCACCAGATGAATACTGTCCACTGCTTCCACCAACGAACACGTCAGCGGCGAGAGCACTGCGCGGCTGGCGTCGGGCGAAGTTTCGCCATGCTCGGCGTCGGCCCAGCCCAGCACGTTGCGGGAAAACTCCAGCACCGCATGCTGAAAACCGCCGCAGGTGCCGAGGAAAGGGCGCTGCTGCTCGCGGGCAAAGCGGATGGCCCGCAGGGCGCCGTCTTCACTTTTATAGGGGCTGGCCGGCACACACCAGAAGCCGTCGAAATGTTCCAGCGGTGTCTCCGTCAGGATTCGGTCGGTGGCCAACCATTGGAAATCAACCGGACGGCGAAGGTGTTCCGCCGCCAGTCCGAGGGCGACCGGGATGGCTTGGTGGGCGGTGACTTGCGGGTCGTAATCACCGATCAGCGCGATGCGCAGGGCTCTGGATTCCATGAGGACTCGCTGTGCTTGTTGAGGGACGAAGCTCACTATAGATTGGCGTTCACGCACTCGAAATTGGCGTTTGCCCAAGTGATCAATGCAGCCACGCAATATCAACTGGATTTCCCGGATCTGGCCCTGATTCTCGCCTTAGTGCGCGGCGGCTCTCTGGCCCGGGCCGCGCAGTTGTTGAAGGTCGATGTGTCGACGGTGTTTCGCGCCGTGCGCCGACTGGAAGCGTCCCTCGGCCAGCAACTGTTCGAAAAAAGCCGCGCCGGTTATTTGCCCACCAGCCTCGCGCAGACCCTGGCCGAGCAGGCCGAACGTGCCGAGCAAGTACTGGAAGCGGCGCGTATCGGTGTGGAGCAGGGCGGCGAAGTGGTCAGCGGTACGGTGCGCCTGACCTGCACCGATTCGGTGTTGCAAGGTCTGCTGCTGCCGGCGCTGGCGCAGTTCATGCCGAACTATCCGGCGCTGACCATCGAGCTGAGCACCTCAAACGATTTCGCCAACCTCAGCCGCCGCGATGCCGACATCGCCCTGCGCCTGACACGTACACCGCCGGAGCATCTGGTCGGACGTGAGCTGACGAAGATCTCCTACCGTATCTGCGCCAGTCAGCGTTATCTACAAAAGGTTGAAGCGACCGATTTGGCGGCACTGACCTGGATCGCCCCTGACGACTTTTTGCCTGATCACCCGACCGTCGCCTGGCGCCGTCAGCAGTTGCCCGGTGTGACGCCGAGCTATCGCTGCAATAGCATGCTGTCTGTCACGGAACTGGTCCGCGCCGGACTGGGCGTGGCGGCGTTGCCGGACTTTCTCATCAACGAAGGGCTGCAAGCCCTGAGCGAACCCTTGCACGGTTACGACACCGCGTTGTGGTTGCTCACCCGCCCGGACTGCCGCGCATTGCGCTCGGTGGTCACGCTGTTCGATGAACTGGGGCGGGCGCTGCGGTGGCCGTGATCGCGTTTAACCCGGCGCCCGCTCATTGGCGAACATGCTCACCGCTTCCACCGCTTCGCTGGCGCCGTCACGAATCTGCAAAATCACCGTACCGGCCTGATCCGCCAGTTCGACACCTTGCGCCGCGCGACCACGGGTGCCGTCCATGCTCTTGATCGCCTGACGGGTTTCGGTCTGGATCAGGCCGATCATGTTGGAAATTTCCGCTGTCGAGCCGCTGGTGCGCGCCGCCAGTTGCCGCACTTCATCGGCCACCACGGCAAAACCGCGACCCTGCTCACCGGCTCGCGCGGCTTCGATGGCGGCGTTCAGGGCCAAAAGATTGGTCTGATCGGCAATCGCGCGGATGGTGTTGACGATAGCGGTGATCTGCTCGGAGCGCTCGCCGAGTTGTGCGATCAGGGTTGAGGATTCGGCGATGTCGTCGGCAATTTCGCGCATTTCACTGGCCGCTTGCTGAATCACTTGCGTACCTTGCTCGGCGACTTTTCGGGTAGCCACCGAGATGTGATAGGCGGCGCTGGCACTGCGCGCATCCTGCTCGTGCTGCTCGACCCGGGCGGTCACGTCCGACGCGAACTTCACTACTTTGCACAAGCGGCCGGCGGCGTCGTAGACCGGGTTGTAATTGGCTTCAAGCCACACGGTCTGCCCGCGTTTGTCGACGCGTTCGAACTGGCCCTGAAACAGTTCGCCCTGATTCAGCCGGCGCCAGAAATCCTGGTAGGCGCTGCTGTTGACTAGCTGCGCGGGGCAGAACAAACGGTGATGTTTGCCTTTGAGTTCGGCGAGGGTGTAGCCCATGCGCGTCAGAAAATTCTGATTGGCGGTGAGGATATTGCCGTCGAGATCGAATTCGATCACCGCCATGGCGCGGTCGATCGCCTGCAATTTCGCATTGGCTTCGCTTTCCTGCTGCACTTTGGCGGTGACATCCATGGCGTACTTGACCACTTTCACCACGCGACCCGAGTCATCCTTGATCGGGTTATAGCTGGCTTCGAGCCAGATTGGTCGGCCCTGGCTGTCAATACGTTCAAAGGTGCCGGACTGGAACTGGCCGCTTTTCAATCGCGACCACAACTCGGTGTACTGATTGCCACGGGCAAACTCTGGAGAGCAGAAATGGCGATGGGGCTGCCCGATCACCTGTTCGCGGGTGTAACCCATGGTTTTCAGGAAGTTGTCGTTGGCGCGCAGAACCACACCGTCGACATCGAATTCGATCACTGCCATGGAGCGGTTGATCGCCTCCAGCAAGCCGGCTTGTTGGTTGATGGTGTTTTGGAGATCGACGAGGGCAGTCTTGTGGCGGTTGAAAATCATGTTCATGGCACTCTGGAAATAGGACTGAAGGTGGGGTCCCTGTTTCCGCGTCAGCCAGCCAGATATATCGATGGCTGGAAGCAGTGTGCCAGCATCCCGGCTGGCGGATTAACTTATACAAAACCTTATAAACTTGTACAAGAAATCGATTTTTCTCAATTTTGTACAAGTTTTTTCAGGCGGGTGATCGGCTCAACGCTACGCTGATTGTGTTACGTCCCGTGTGCTTGGCCGTGTACAGCGCCTTGTCGGAATCTTCGAACCACTCAAGGGCATCGGCGTAAGAGGTTTGATAGCGAGCAAGCCCGATACTCAGGCTGACTCGCAGCTCGGAAACGTCGGGATGGCGGTATCGATCCAGTGCCTGACGCAGTTGCTCCATCAGCGCTTCAGCCTTGCTCAGGGGCAGGTTGGGCAAGATCACGCAGAATTCATCGCCACCGTAACGCCCGGCCAGCTTGCTTTCGTCGAGTACGAATTTCAGCTCATGGCTTAACTGCCGCAGCACCGCGTCGCCGACGATGTGCCCGTAACTGTCGTTGATCGACTTGAAATGATCGATGTCGATCAGCGCCAGAATCGCTTGGGAATTGTGCTGTCGGCACTGCTGAAACTTGAGATGCAGCAGGTCTTTCCAGGCGCCGTGGTTGAGCAGGCCGGTCAGGCTGTCGGTGCGGCTCAGGGCGCTTAGAGTGCGTTTGTGTTCGGCGAGTTTGATCGCCAACCGGTAGCAAACCATTCCCAAAGCCAGCGGATAAAGCGTCAGCATCGGCAGGCAGGCCCAGACTTGAGTCTGCGTGGCCGTCAGAGTGAACTTGACCCCGAACATTGACCAGCCCAGCAGCACGCCGATCACCTGGGCGAGCGCGCCGAGCCAGAACAGGCGCACGCCACCGGCGGCGACGTTGTTCATGGTCATCATCGACAGAATGGTCACGGTGGTCAGTGGGTTGAACTGGAAACACGCGGTCCAGAAACCGCCGAACACCGAGTCATAGAGCAGGTTGCGGCGTTCGGCGCGATAGGGAAAGGCCGAGCGGGTCGACCATTGATAAGCCACGTGCGGCCAGAGAAAACCGTTAAACAGCAACAAGGCCCAGACCCAGCCCGGCATGTTCAACGGATACATCGCGGCGCCCACGCTGAAGAAGCCGATGCTCAGCCCGATGGCTCGCGGCAGGTAAATGCGTCTGGCGAATGACAAGCCTTTGCCGCGTTGGTTTTCCATGGTGTTCTGCGCCAGATTCATTCTGAAACACTTTGCAGTGTAATTCTTCAGCGTGACCGTTCATCGGCCAATGGCAGGCATTGTCATTTATTCCAGCGGGAAAATTCAGTGTCCTTGTGAGCCATTTACTGTGGCGCAGGCCTGATCTAGAGCTGATAGCAGGCCAGGAACATGTCGATTGCAGAATCGACCACGGCATTTTGCATCGTGCTCTCGAGCGAGGGCTGGCCCAGGGAGATCTGCGGCCAGAAGGCAAAGGTTTTCAGCAGCCCCTGCACTTGATGGGCGGCGAACTCTGGATCGACCGGTTTCAATCGACCATCCGCCTGGGCAGCACGAATCCACACGGTCACGCTTTCCTCACGTTCGCCCATGCGCGCCACCATGTTCTGCGCGCGTTCCGGCGAGTGGATCGCAGCCGCGATGGCGACACGGGCCAGATTCATGAAGTTGTCGTCCGCCATCATTTGCAACTTGGCCAACAGCATCGTTCGCAACTGATCCCGCAAGGGCTGATCGGGCTGATACGACACGGCCTGCTCGGTGCTGATCCGTGCCCACAACTGATTGAGAATTTCGGCGAAAAGCTCTTCCTTGCTGGGGAAATGGTTGTACACCGTGCGCTTCGACACCCCGGCGCTCGCCGCGATTTTGTCCATGCTGGTGACCTCGAAACCGTTGGCCCGGAACTCGGCAATGGCCGCGAGGATGATGGCTTCGCGTTTGCGGTCGGTGAGGCGCGTTGGAGCTGTCATAAATTGGATTCGGCAGGAAAAAGGAGAGAATTACACTCGGCAGTTTACTTGGCATCCGGTTTGATGCAACCTAGAAACTACACCGATCAGTGTAATGTTGCCTTAATCGGTGCACCCTAAAACCAGATGTCCGGCTGATGCGTGCGTGCCTTGGCCCTCTATCGTCCCACCGTGGAAAACCGTGAATTGTGCGGTTTTCCTGGAGTCTTTCAGTCATGGCCAAATCAATTTCTTCCGCGGTTAGTCCAGCACCTGAAGCTTCGCGCCAGGCCGAAGGGACTTTCCGTAACCACGCGCCGGTGCAGCGCGAAGGTTTGCGCAAGATGCTGCGGATCATGTGGAACATGATCTTCCACAAACCACGCAACACCCGGCCGACGGCAGCCATCCCAGTGCAGCCACTGACCCGCGCCGACCTGATCGCCGCTCCCAACCAGAGTGTCTACCGCCTCGGCCACTCGACCTTGCTGTTGAAACTGCAAGACAAGTTCTGGATCACCGACCCGGTGTTTGCCGAGCGCGCCTCGCCTGTGCAATGGGCCGGGCCGAAACGTTTTCACCAGCCACCAATCAGCATCGATGAATTGCCGCCGATCGAAGCGGTGATCCTGTCGCACAACCACTACGACCACCTGGACTACGAAGCGGTGTTGAAACTGGCCGACAAGGTCAACGTGTTCCTGACCCCGCTAGGCGTCGGCGACACGCTGGTCAAATGGGGCATCGATGCCGGCAAGGTTCGCCAGTTCGACTGGTGGCAAGGCACCGAAGTCGCCGGCATCCGCTTCATCGCCACCCCGTCGCAGCATTTCTCCGGCCGTGGCCTGTTCGATGGCAACCAGACCCTGTGGGCTTCGTGGGTAATCATCGACGGCGACACGCGAATTTTCTTCAGCGGTGACAGCGGCTATTTCGATGGTTTTAAACGCATTGGCGAACAGTACGGCCCGTTCGATCTGACCCTGATGGAGACCGGTGCCTACAACGTCGAATGGCCCCACGTGCACATGCAACCTGAAGAAACCCTGCAGGCCCACCTCGACCTCAAGGGGCGCTGGCTGTTCCCGATCCACAACGGCACGTTCGACCTGGCGATGCATGCCTGGCATGAGCCTTTCGACCGCATTCTTGCTTTGGCTTGGGAGCGCAGTGTTTCCATTACCACGCCGCAAATGGGCGAGGCGTTTAACCTGGCACAACCGCAACGAGGTAATGCATGGTGGTTGGCGGTTGAAGGGGAGAATAAGGCAGTGGTTCAAAGGGCGTAGTGGAGCTTCGCGTTATGCGAACACCACTTCAATTCGGCCCTCTTTGCGAGAGCGGGGGGCCGGTTTGACCACAATCTGCACATCTCGGCCGAGGTGGGAAAGGCATTCCATCATCTTGGCCTCACTGATGCCGCGGAATTTTCCTCTCAGCATTTCGGATAGCTTGGGTTGTGATAACCCCAAGATTTCAGAAGCTTGAGATTGAGTGAGATGACGCGCTTTGATGATTTCACCGATCTTTGCGGCGAGTTGAGACTTGACCTGCATTTCACTGGCGTCGGGCAAGCCGAGGTCTTGATAGACGTTGCCGCTGCCTTCTTCGATTTCAATCATTTCTAAGTTCCTTTCGCGTGGTCCTGAGCGGCTTGAAGTCTCTTTCGGATCAGATCGACATCACACTGCGCGGTTTTTATACCGGTGGTCGACTTTTTCTGAAAACAATGCAGGACGTAAATTGCATTGCCAAAACGGACCGTGTAAACGGCGCGGTAGGTATTCGTATCAAAGTCCTCAATCAACTCGAGGACACCCGCGCCTCCAAACCCCTTCAGAGGTTTTGCATCTGAATGTCTGAGACCGCTTTGGGCCAAATCCAGTGCGTAACCAAAAACATCCTGTACATCAGTGGGCATCTGCTTGAGATCTTTCTTGCTACTGCTAACCCACAGGAGTGGCTTCCTTGTACTCATGCGAAAAATATACCTATATTGGGATAATCTCAATCAATTGGTTCAGTCAGCCATCGCATAATCTCCATGACTCGCTGATTCCGGCATCGCACTTCTGACATTTCCCCCACGCCCCGGCGCAAACCCCGGAAAGAACACCAGCCCCTGCGCTTCAAACCGATAGGTCAACGCCAGCCGCACCTCATCCGCCACGTCCTGTTGCGCTTCGAACCGCTGAATGTCCTCTACTGAAACCTTGGCCTCCCGCGACAACTGTTCAACGCTCCAGCCCAACATCCCTCGGGCTTGGGCGCAATGGGTCGGGGTGAACTGGAAAAGGGCGATACGTTCGAGGATGAGGTTCATCGCTGAAGAGGCCATGGTGTGCTCCGGGCTCGAGAGTGCTGATGGAAAATGTACTGTGTTTTTGTACAGTTGTTTTCGGCCGGGATCAAACGCATTTTTTGATTTGCCCTAGTTCGCCGCCTCCAACCAGACGGACGGTGCCTGACCGAGGATCCGGCGGAACATCGTCGAGAACGCCGCCGGGCTGTCATAACCGAAATCCAGGGCAATCCGCGTCACCGCTTCACCCGCCGCCAGCCGTGCCAGCGCCAGTACCACGCAGGCGCGCTGGCGCCATTGACTGAAACTCAGGCCGGTCTGCTGACGAAACAACCTGTTGAAGGTGCGTAAGCTTACGTGCAGCTGATCGGCCCAATGCTGGGGGGATTGGTGGGCATTCGGCTGATGCAGAAAGGTCTGACACAGCTCGAGCAGTCTTCCGTCAGACGGCAGCGGGATATGCAACGGGAGTGGTGCACTGCGCACCAATTCATGCAGCAACAAGTCAATGAGCACGCCGTCACGCCCGCTCAGGTCATACGTCAGCGGCAGCTCCACGGCTTCCATCAGCAAGTGCCGCATCAACGGCGACACACTGATCACCTGACAACGCTCACCCAGATCCACCGCCCCCGGCTCGATATACAAACTGCGCGTGCTGACCCCCAGCATCAACACCTCATGCGCTACCCCCGGCGGAATCCACACCGCCCGCTGCGGCGGCACCACCCAGTTGCCGTCATGCGTGCTGACCTGCATCACCCCGGTCGCGCCGTACAACAATTGCGCCCGCCGATGCGTATGACGTGGCAACAGATAGCCGTGGGAATAATCCGTACCGATCGCCACCACCGAGCGCGGCGTGTCATCCAGCAGATTGATCGAAACATTGCGCATCGAGCGGCACCCAGCAGTTGGCGTAAACGCAAACATTATTGGCTGACTTGCTGAAGCAGGCCAAGCGCCGCCGCTCTATCGTCGACCGCTCCCAACCAACGGATGACGCGCCATGTACTACCTCCTGCTGACACTCTTCGGCTGCCTGACCGGCGTCACCGCCGTGCTCTTCGGTTTCGGTGGCGGCTTCGTCGTCGTGCCGCTGCTGTATCGCATGCTCACCGCCAGTCACGGCGCCGACGACCCGATCAGCCAATCCGCCATGCACATCGCTGTCGCCACCTCGACCTGCGTGATGATCGTCAACGCCCTGGTCGCCACCGGCAAACATCGCCGCGCCGGCAACCTCATCCGTGATTACCTGTGGCCCTTGGGCGGGTTCATCGGATTGGGCGCAGTCGTCGGCGCAATCGCCGCGGTGTGGGTCAGCGGCGAAATCATTCGTTATGCCTTCATCGCCTACCTCGGCGTGACGATTGTCGATTGCCTGCTGCGACGCGGATTTCTTACGCAGTCCGAAGGCGCCATCCCACGGCGATTGGGAACACTGGAAACGTCCGTCGGCGGTGTAGGCATTGGCGCCATCGCGACCTTTCTCGGTGTAGGAGGAAGCGTCATGACCGTGCCGTTATTGCGGCGTTGTGGGTTGAGCATGTCGCAGGCGACTTCGATGGCCAATCCGTTGAGCGTGCCGGTGGCGCTGGCAGGGACGCTGACGTACATGCTGATTGCGGGGTTCAGCGAGATAGAACTCGGACCATGGTTTATCGGGTATGTGGATCTGCTGGCGTTTGCGGTGCTGACGCTGGGCTCGATGTTGGGGATTCGACTGGCCACGCCGTGGATCGGGCGGATACCGGATCGGGTGCATGCTTGGGTTTATATTGGATTGTTGGTTATTGTGATGTTGGGAATGTCGGCGAAGTAGTTCGCAAGTCGACAGTCCATCAATCGACCACTTCCAGTATTTATTAGAGATCAAGGATGCTGATCTTCAATTGCACCGAAGCTGCCAGCAAGTTCTTCAGTCGTGTCCACCAGGGCAAAAAGATCACCCCGGTGGATTTCGCCCCGCCGTCATCAACCATCGAAGATGATGAGATGGACAGTGCTGTCGAACAGTGGTTGGTGCATGCGATCACTTTGCAACGAAAGCATGTGCTGTTCGCCATGCACATCAAGACTCGCTATTGCATGGTTTTCGCCGACATGAAAAAGGCCGATCTGGATGCATTTGTGGGGCAATTCGCTGATCGCTGGTTCAACGGTGTAATGCTTCATGCAACCCATCACGGGCTCTTCGAGTGGATTGATATCGAACCGTTGATTGAGCGATTCCAGTGGATGTGTCGACCGCAGCAGTTCTATCGCCGCAGCCATCGCAGCGCACAAAAACACATCGATGAAATTGCCTGGGTCTTCCAGGACAAGGCCACAGGGGCCGGTTGTTTACCGCCTGATGAAGTCGCAGCCATGGTGTTCGACGCGCAGATGAACGACACCCCGAGAAACAGCAAGGGCGCCAAGGGTTACTACTACCCGGATGAGGAGATGACCGTTCATTGGCTTCGTCGTTATTGCGCTCTGGATGAGGACGAAGTTCAAGCGGCAAAGACGCGCCGCATGCAAGTGTATCGGGAGATAGCAGCAGTCGAGCGCGAAGCCTGGCTGGAAGAGTACAAACGACGAAACTCGATTACTTAAGCAACCCTCGCCATAATCCGCCCCGCATTCACCGGCGCCGGCACTCACGTCCCGGCGCGACCTCCGACTCACTCAGGGATCGATCCATGCTCAAGGGACTGTTGCGCCTGGCGCCATACACCGCCGTGCTGTTTTCACTGCTTTCCACCGCTCAGGCTGACGATGGCAGACGTGTGTTTACCGGCACGCTGGGCAAGACGCCGATTGTGGTTGAGCTCAATACACAGCAGACGGATGAAGTGACCGGTCGCTACTTCTATGAGAAATACCATCGCGACCTGCCTCTGAGCGGTGCGTTGCAGGACAGCACGCTGACGTTGGTCGAGGGCAATAATCGCTACGGCGATGACAAGCCTTTGCCGACCCTCAAGCTGGAAGAAACCGCCAACGGCTGGCAGGGTGAATGGCAAAACCCTCAGGGCAAAAAACTTGCGGTACAACTCTCCGAGGCCAAATTCGCTGCGCCGACCGCCACCACGTTGCCCTTCATCGCCACGCTGCCCGCCAGCGAACCGTACGAATATCTGCGGCTACAGGGGCTCAAGCTCAAAGCCACGAAGAAAGAAGACTTCATGGGCTACACCTTGCAATGGTGGACGGAGCCCGAGTCGAAGATCGCGTTGTTTACCGTGGAATCCGGCCTGCCGAAAAATGACCTGCAGCGGGTCAACCAACAGTTGCTGGGGCGTTTGTGGAGCGAGGTCATCAGCTATCACGGCTGCCAGTTGCAGGGCGGGGAAAACGTCGAGTTCATGCAGCAGGCACAACCGCAACTGATCTCGCCAGCCGTGGTCAGCCTGAACATCTCGACCAGCTATTACTGCGGCGGCGCGCATCCGGACTTCGGCGATTCGCCGCTCAACATCGACGTGAACACCGGCCATCCGTTGTCGCTGGAAGATGTGTTGTGGGTAGGCGAGGGCAAACCACTTCTGCACGCCGAGCGCGATAGTCTGGGCGATCAGCCGCTGAGCGAAAAAGAAAGTGCAGCGCGCTCGACTTACCAGCGCGAAGTGCTGGTGCCGTGGCTGATCAAACAACTCACCACGCTCTACCCGGATGAAATGAAGAAACCGGCGGAGGGCGATGAGGACAGTTGCGACTACACCGATGAAAGCATCTGGGGCTATCCGTCCTGGCACTTCACCCCGAAAGGCCTGTACCTGGGCGCCTACTTCGCTCGCGTCGCCCGCGCCTGCGATGCGCCGGAGTGGTCAGTCCTGCCGTACTCCCTGATCAAACAACACCCCGGCGCCGTCCAACTGCAACTGCCCCAGGGCTAACCATCACGCCAGCCCCGGCGCTTCACGAATGATGAAGTGATCCAGATTCTCGATATTGGCATTGAAGACCTCGAAAGGCTTTTCGGGGTTCTTCTTGCCCGGCACCTGCTTCAACTCCGGCGTCACACCATAGAAGAAGCAGAACAACTCCTTATCACTGTCGATCGCGTGCTTGATCTCTTCCAGAAACGCCTTGCGCTTGCGGTAGTTGTCGATCAGCTTCTTGTTGAGATAGACACTGACCGGATAAGGCTTCTTCTTGCTGTCATCCGGCTTCTTGAACCAGACCTTGTCCTCGAAATCGATCCGGAAACTGGCGCTGTGAAAGTCCTCGATCTTCTTGATCCGACCCCAATAAATCAGCCCCTTGTTGTCCATCAAATACTCAATCTTCTTGAAGAACGAACTGTACGGCGCCGTGTGTTCCCCAATCTTCAACGGCATACGCTTGAGCAAATCCTTGTCCGCGAAGTTCGACACAAAACACTCCACGGGGTGGGCGAAGACACTGGTCTTGTCCGGCGCCGTCTCACGACTCGGCGATTCTTTTGAGGGATTAGTCGCCACTCGCACCGGATCATCCCGCAACACATCCGCCGCCCCCGCAGGCGCGGCAGGCTTGCGCACATACTCACGACGCGTCAGTAACAACTCCGACGGGAAATGCTCCTCCCGCCCGTCATCCGATTCCCCATCCGCCGCCTCAACTCCCGACGCCGACGTCTTCAAACTCACATACGGACAACCCGCCACATGCTGCGTACCGGGCAGATTCTTGAAGTGCGGCGTGCGCACGTAATTCACGTTCTTGGCGTTGAACGTACCCAACTCGTTGGAAGCATCGAACGCCGCACGACAGGCGTCGTTGGGGCACTGGAAGTGTTCCTTCGCGGAATCGAACGCCACCGTCTCATCGAAATTGAGATCGCGAACGTCATAGATCGACAACTTGTCGTCGAGGCTGAGGCAGTAGGCGAGGTCGAATTTCATGGTGGGGCTCGGGTCCTTGAGTGGGGGAGGGGTATT
>NZ_BQID01000015.1 GCF_021602345.1 Pseudomonas pharyngis | reverse complement strand
AATGCCCCCAATCTCCGCCACACCCGCCCCACTCTCCCGCCGTTTCTCCGTCGCGCCGATGATGGATTGGATGCAGTAGCCAGCCTCCCCCCCAACTGATTGGCTGAAGTCTCAAATCATCTGCGCGTTGTAGCAATTTTTAAGCATGCGGTATCTAAGCCTCTCTGGTGCGGCCGCATGAGCTAGGCTTCGCGAACACCTCATTTCTAGGATGGATCGCATGCCAAATAACTCAGCGTCTAATATCGCCACTGCTGACGCCCTGACGTTGCTACTGCACAACCAGCACGCACTGGCGGCGGCAATCGAAGAGGTTGCCATTTGGCTTGCAGCCAGTGGCGCGGCAGTGGTTGCAGATAACGCTGTGATGGCTATGGAGACCTTAGACACAAATGCAAACGCGATCACAGATGCGATTATGCGGATACGGCAATCCTAATATCGTCTTTGCAGGCAGCAATCGGCCAAAAACGGACACCAACAGAGTCTATGAAACCCGGGGCGGTTCATAAATTGATCGACCTTGGTCTAGATTCAAAGCGGCCGAGGGAATCGGCTATGATGATGGCTATTTGTTTATATGGCGCTTTTGGCCCCGGCGATAAGGACTCGCGACATGAAAAAACCGGTGGCCGCTGCAGTCGTCCATCTTGATGGGAAAATTCTCATCACTCGTAGGGCTCCAGGTCAAAATCTCGAGGGCCTGTGGGAGTTTCCAGGCGGCAAGCTTGAACACGAAGAATCTGCCCAGGAGTGCATCACCCGTGAGTTACGTGAGGAGCTTGGTGTTGAGTCTGTCGCCGGCGAAATACTCACCACCACGACTTACGCCTATCCCGGCGGCGAGATCGAACTGATCGCCATTTCGGTTGAGCTGCAATCCACCCAGTTCACCTTGCAGGTCCATGACCGGTTTGAGTGGGTGCTACCTCAAGAACTCCTTCGATACAACTTGGCTCCTGCCGACATTCCTATTGCCCAAGAGATCATCTGGAAATATGGCTAATTTCGCTCCTCTTGTCCCCGGATCAAACCTTAAAAACGAAGACCTAATTCTTCATTTTTTATGCAGTCCTCAAGGTGGAATGCGCCGGTCGAATCGGACCAATACTCTCGTCATTGTTTCTAATCACGTGGCGTCAATTTACGACGATCGCTGGGTCGAAGATGTGTTGCATTACACCGGCATGGGTCAGGTCGGTGATCAGTCTCTTGCGTTCAACCAAAACAGAACACTGAACGAGTCGCGCATTAATGGAGTGGCCGTACATCTATTCGAAGTCTTTACCGCCAAGACCTATACCTACATCGGTGAGGTAATGCTGGCTGATGAGCCATACCGAGAGAGACAACCGGATGTAGAAGGGCAGGACCGCTTTGTTTGGGTTTTCCCCTTGCGTTTGAAATCGGGCACTCCGCCGGCAATTTCTGATGTCACGCTGCAGCAACTCAATCGGGTTAAGGAAAAACAGGCCCGGAAATTGAGTGACGCTGAGGTAGAAGCGTTAGCCCGGCGTCAAGGACGGACCAATGTTGGGAAGCGCAGCGCCAGAGTCACGCAACACCAGCGCTCACCATGGGTAGCAGAGCACGCTAAGCGTAGATCCAAGGGGCGATGTGATTTGTGCCAGGAAGCCTCTCCGTTCAACAGGAAGGATGGGACGCCATATCTGGAGACACACCATATCGAGTGGCTTGTACATGGTGGAGCAGACACGGTGGAAAACACAGTTGCTCTCTGCCCCAACTGCCATAGAAAAATGCATGTGCTTGACGACCAGGCTGACAAAATACTGTTGGTCGCACGGGTCAATGCCCACTAATTAAAGGAACTATGTGTGGACGAGGAAATCAGTTTTGAGCATGAAGGGACAAAGTACACCGGCACCTACTCGGTTCACGGAGATGAGCTCATCGTTTATCTACCTGATGGTAGCCAGCGGGCAACCACGTTGCGTGGCCTTGATCCTGAAATGGCTGCCTTAACTCATCTGCGTGGGTTTGTACTGCATTCGAAAAACGTTGATCGGGCTGGTAACTGACAGTCAGCATCGTTATGCCGTGATCAGAAAACCCATCGGTAGGTTGTCATGAGTGGCTGCTCTCGGCCAGAAGCAGCCATTCGTAAATGTCCGTTTTCGACCCAGAGCGGCCCTTCGCACTACGTGCGATCTGTCGGTAGAATCCCGTTTTTCCAACCAGTACGAATTGATGCCAATGGTCCAACCGACGACAGCCAACATCATTGGCCCTTGGAAAGGAGAGGCTCCGACAACGTTACTACAGCATTGTCGAGATGCCTGGGACACGCCTCTTAAAGAGCTGTCAGATCTCATGGTCGCTACTTTTCTGAACCAGCGAATCGCATTTCCTCAAATGTTGGCCGAGGCCAAGCGGCGATTGAATTCAGAGCCCCGTGATGACACGGAATACTTCGATGACCAGCTAGCTGAGGCAGTTCACGGTGCTGACAACTGACCGCTTCTGGCCGATAGCAGTCGCTTCCAAGCGTCCGCTTATGGCCGGTTAGCGACGGTCAAGGCTCGATCGTCGCTATGCATTTTCAAACCTCGGTCTGTTCCGCCATCTCTAGGGCGTCGTCGACTTCAATTCCCAGATATCTAACGGTGCTCTCCAGCTTCGTATGGCCAAGCAGCAGTTGAACCGCTCGCAGATTCTTCGTCCTGCGATAGATCAGCGATGCCTTCGTACGCCTCATAGTGTGAGTGCCATACATTGCTGGATCAAGGCCAACTGCTTCCACCCAGCCTTTGACGATACGTGCGTATTGACGTGTTGATAGATGGTCTGAGGTACGCAGCTGACTCGGAAAAAGGCAGTCCTCGCTCCGGAGTTGGGCCTGGTGTATCCAGGCCGCAATAGCAAACCGTGTTTGTTCGGTGATCTCGAATTGCACTGGCCGTAGCGTTTTCTGCTGCATCACCATGGCGCGTGGTGATGCGTGCTCGCCATGGGCGACGTCGCGCACACGAAGCTTGGTTAAGTCGCAGGCCCGGAAGCTTGCTGTCGATGGCCAGATCGAAGAGCGCAAGATCACGGGTTCGTTCTGCAATTTGAAGCCTTACCCGGATGGCCCAGATATCTCTCAGTCTGAGTGGTGCTTTCTGCCCGACCAGTTTTCCTTTGTTCCAAGGCTGGCGGCTGCAGGTAGCGAAGGTGTTCATGACGAGTCCTCCACGTGTCGAAGGACAAGGATGGCTGACCAGAGAACGGGTCGCTAACCGGCCATAAGCGGACACTCATGACAGATCAGCCTTCGGCCAAAAGTGAACAATCGACTCCTTCCTTTACGCCACGAGAGGAATTTGGGATGTCTATTCACAGCCCCCTTTAGCTTGGATAAGCTCAAGAAAAGGAAGCACACTTACGTTGATGCTAAGCCTCTGTCCGTGGGATGCAAAGGCGGAGGAACCGGAGTTGATGTCTAAAAAGACTGAGCAAAACTATTGCAGATTGGCCCGCTGTAGTGGCAATCTGCCTCGAGAGCAGTGTCGTCTGGGTAGTCCTTACAGGGATAAAGTATGATTATCGGATTGCTGGTTAGAAACTTTAAAACGTATCAAGCCATCAATTACATCAAGCTCTCAAATGGAAAGCATTTTAGCGCATTGGTTGGGGAAAATGGCGCTGGGAAAAGTTCCGTGCTTGAAGCTTTGAATAGTTTTTTCAATGGTGCAGATTGGAACTATCACCACTCTTTAGCCAAGGGATTTACAGAGAGAGAACCTTTTATATGCCCAGTGTTTTTAATAAAAAAAGATATCCTTCCAAGCTTGGGGGAGTTCCAATGGTTCGTGGAGAAAGTTAGCGAGCTTACTTGGTCCTCAGGAATTGTTGACTTCAACCCTGCCCACAAGCCCCACGCAGAACTCTTCTGCGAGCATAGAGAAGATTTGATAGCCGAAGGATATAGCAGTAGCAATTATTATTTAATCCCTTTCGGATTAAAAAAAGAACAAAAATATTCTTTACCATCCATCTTCTTTTCGATGTTTGAGACACTGCCAGCATACAACTCACTAATAAAAAACTATATAAGCTCTGGAGGTGCGATCGCACTTTTACAGCAACGCATTATCGAATACTACAAATTCATATATCTGCCAGCGGATATCGACTTCAAAGAATACACAAAGATTGAAGGAAGAACAATTCAGGCTTTGCTTGGGCAGAAACTGGACACAATTGTCAGAGCCTTTATTAAGCGAGAAGATGTTCAAAAAATCAATACGCAACTTAATGAGTTTCTTGGCTCGATCTCAGAAAAGCTTGGTATTTATGAGTATAGAAAGCCTGCAC
Organism: Pseudomonas pharyngis; assembly: GCF_021602345.1. Classification (GTDB taxonomy): domain Bacteria; phylum Pseudomonadota; class Gammaproteobacteria; order Pseudomonadales; family Pseudomonadaceae; genus Aquipseudomonas; species Aquipseudomonas pharyngis. The sequence continues at coordinate 126,294 of NZ_BQID01000015.1, read as the reverse complement.
AGAAACAAAATCTCGTCAACCAATCTCATTTAACCGAAAAAGTCATTGAGGCCTTTTTTGAGTCAAAAGTTCTTAATCGGAAAGATGGTCGAGAGCGAACTCCTGTGGGCGATCTAAGCTCAGGTGAAAAACGGCAGGCATTGGTCGATGTAGCTAAGGCATTTCTTTTGGCGAATGCAGCGCCGACTCACCAGCAAATTATCCTGGCAATAGATGAGCCTGAATTATCGTTGCACGTATCCTCCTGTTTCGGCCAATTTGAAAAACTGAGAGAAATTGCCGAGTCAAAAATTCAAGTGATTATTACGACCCACTGGTATGGATTTATGCCAATTATATCTAACGGGGTCGCCGTCTATTGCCCAAAAAGTGATCAGCCTCCTCTGCTGTTAGATTTGAGGTGTTTTCGAGAGGATATAAAGAAGCTCAAAATTGATACAAAGGGAGAGTTGCCCGCCGAATTAGAACTAAAGGGAATTAATGATCTTGTCCAGTCTATTATTGCATCGATTACAAGCTCCGACTACAGATGGATTATCTGTGAAGGTTCAGCAGATAGCATATATCTAAATCACTATTTAAAAGACCAAAAATTATTTGTAGTTCCGGTTGGAGGATCGCCAACGGTAAAGAAAATTTACAATTATCTATATCTGGCGTTAGAAGATTCCAGAAGTGATATCCGGGGCAAAGTATATTGTTTGATTGATACGGATAAGCGCTTCGAGTCTTTTGATGGCAGGGATTCGCTGGCAGGAATCCAGATACGCAGGCTGAAAAATAACGAAGAAAGCTGTTGCACAGAACTATTGAGGACCAGTGACAACAACGCTTCCCCCCCAACAGTAATAGAAGACACGCTGAATGTGATCAGCTTTATCAAAGCCATTCAAAGTTTTAAATCGCATTCGGTTTATGGCCCGCTGATTTCACGGCTATCCTCACCGCTATCATCAGAAAACGATGACTGGCCCTCTAGCTTGTCTTTGAACTTAAACTTTACAGATCGTAGGGCGTTGGAGCAGCTGTTCGACTCAGAGGGTTTCAAAGTAAAATTCGCGCTAAAATATATTGAGCTAGACAATCCAATAAAAAAGCCAGGCTGGATTGGAGATATTGAAAATTTTCTTATGCCTGCTATTCCGAAGGGTGGCAGATCCGCTCGGAGGCCACCAAAAAACAACTGAAGGACGATAGATTAATAAACCAATATTAGATTAATCATGCATTGTGAGTGATACACGAATGGATACGTCAACGCTTAAAGAGTCATATTTCCAAGTATCTCAACAGGCAGAGCGCCTAAAAGTCCTACTCACTGCACAACTAGAGCATCTTCTTAAAAAAGTTGATATTTCCTTAGGTGTGCCAATTGAGGCGAGAGTAAAGGACTGGCAATCTATCGAGGATAAAATTGTAAGAAAGTCCCTAAGCCTTGATAAGCTTGTAGATCTAGACGATTTCTTGGGGGTGAGACTTATCTTATTGTTTCAAAAAGACATCTCAGCGGTCGAAGCAATACTAAATACAAATTTAAACGTAATCTCTTCGGAAGATACAGCTCTCAGACTTACAGAATCCCAATTTGGTTACCAGTCAAAGCATTTTGTAGTAGAGCTGCCTAAAGAGTGGCTCAATGTTCCTTCTTGGAATGATTTAGGTGCAATTCGTATTGAAATACAGGTCCGCACCCTCGCTCAACACATCTGGGCAGCCGTATCTCATAAGCTTCAATACAAGAAAGAAAAGAGCGTTCCTCGACCACTACTTCGCTCAATAAATCGAGCCTCAGCACTTCTTGAATGTGTGGACGTCGAATTTGACAGAATTCTAGACGCTCGGGAACTTTACATAGAACAAAATGCTAAAGAGGGCAATCGGGACGATATTCTCAATGTGGATATCATTGAAACAATTCTCTCCAAGCACTTTCCTGCGCAAAATAAAGGACCGGACGAAGATCTTGACGATCTGTTAATTGATTTACACGACTTCGGGATAAAAACGAGCGGCCAACTCACCGATCTAATAAATAAACATTACAATGAAATAATGAATTCGGATGAATCCCACGCTTTTAAAGCTGGATCAGGAAAGGGTTTCTATTTCAAGCATATCGGACTGGCTAGAGAAGGCTTGCGCAAAGAGTTTGGTGACGAGGTAATTAGTGATTACCTGAAAGAGCAGAATTACTTGCGCCAGCAAGCCTGTCAGGACGAGTGATCAGAATCTTAACTTTCTAACGGCCACACCTTTTCAAAGGGTGAAGTGCATCCTTGGCACCTATGTCTCCCGACAGTGGTGCCATTTGGATCACCTTCACCTCCTAGAAACCCTATGAAAGCGTGCGCTCAATAAAGACCAGCTAGAAGGGGGATACTCAAAAGAAGTTCTATTTGGAAATAGCTGTTCCACTTCCGTGATATCGTAAGCTCATTGCTCAGCGCTCTACGATTCCTATAGGTTATTATTGTGTTTCACTGGTGAGTTTTTGGAGGAATATGGACATCACATACAAATTGCCACACCCGGTGAGAATCACCTGTTCCAAATATTCTGAGATGAGCACGCAAGCAATGGACCAAGTCTACGACGAAGCTTTCGCCGGGCTGGATATTGAAACATGCTCCATAGACTATTTAACACAGACGATTACGAGGCTGCGGCCTGATATTTTTTCTCTGCACCGGTCTGGTAACGTAACAGATCATATGGCTGGAATCGCGCTTAGCACTACGTTGTACTCTTACAAGTTTAGGCGTCAGGACGGCAACATCTTGACGACATCAAATTTACTTGATGAGATTTTGGAGCAAACTGAGATCGGCGACGACGTTCCAGTCGACTACCTCCGCCCACCATTTAAAACTTGTTATATCGAATTCACGAAAAGTCGAAGCTCTTCACTGAAAGTCTATAACGAACTTACACATGAGCATATATTGGAAGGTGTATATATAAGTGAGACTCTGGTCGAGCCGGGGACAATGGAGATGAGACGTTATATTGATAGTCCGATTGTGGATGTAAGCAAGCCACTAAGAATTCTGGATCTTATGTTTACCGGCTCGCCATTGGGTAAAGCACATGTGGAGGATGACGCGCTGCGGGTGCAGGGGTTTTACATACAGGATGGAATGAGAACGATTAAACAGGAGCTAAGTCGAGTTGAGGAGACGTACGGCCAGGATGATGATTTTACAGGTGATATGAGTTATTTATCTGAAACATTAAATCACATGGCCAAGGTTCTATTATTTATTAACTGCAAGCAATACCGCGACACAGCCTTCAATGAGCGTAAAGAGTTGAGAAAAAAAATAACTTCGCTGAAGGGCATAGGCAAGATTCGTAAGTATGAAGATAAGCTTCGGAAAACCTATGACAGAGTTGTGATCAGTCCAGTGGATAATATTATCTATGAGTCTGATGCAGGATATAATCACGCGAGAAATGTAAAGGAAAAGCGTACACATTGGAGAAAGGGACATTTTCGGATGCAGCCCTAGGGCCCTGGAGCTAGCAAGAGAAAGATTTTATTTATAGAGCCGACAGTCGTTGGTGGCGTTTTTGCGAAGAAAAAAAACTATGATGTGAAGGAGAAGACTGCGTCGCCTTGAGCTTCGTGAACGCTTCTATGAGCACAATCGAAAGCAGTAGGGAGATGACTTCCCCACTGCTCGATGGGCACCATTGAACAGCGATATAGGCCGATTTCTGCCGGTGATCAATGGCTGCAAAGGTGTTTCAAGATTACACTCTCAAGTGTCCGCTTATGGCCGAAAACTGCCGTTCGCGAAGGATAATAGTTCACGAGCGTTTTCAGCGCCAAGGAGCTTTCCACTGTCGCGCAAATAACTGCCGACAGCTATACACTACCTTTCAGATAATCCACGCTCACTAAAAACACCTTCAAAATACTGTAAAAATTCGTTTTTTATTTCGGGACAAACCTTCTTGATATAGAAAAGAAAATACCATAAAGGTGTGGCCTCTCCTGTATCATCCTGCTCCCAGTCTTCCTGATTTCCGAAGCAACAGATTACACATCGTACGAAATTCGCGAATGCTGGATCCGATTCTCTATATTGCCTTTCAATTGGCCAAAGATCGACAAAGAACCCCTTCCTTTGCTCCTGACTAGACTCAACTACTCCAGGAGTTACGGCCTTACTCAAGTAGTTAGACATAAGATCGAGTTTTGCAGAAGAAATACTACTTAAAGCGTCGCCTTCAATCAAATGAAGCAAAAAATCCGCGTAGCACCGCACTAATTGATTAATGGATACGCCGGCGGCAAGGAGACGCGCCTCAAGATTTTCGACTTCTTCAATTTCTTTTTCATCACTCATTCTTTAACTCCATCACATACGCCGAGCTTACCCATAACTTGTGCGCAAGATCGGCAAAACTTCAACTGTTTACCATCATTCCTTACGGTCGTAGATGTTGAGCCGTTCGTAATATCTCTCAAAGCTTCGACAGATTTGACATCGTTAGCCTTGGCAATCTTACTCAGCGCATCCGCTTCTCCGCAGTGCCCATGAATAAAAGGAGAACGTTGATCGTCTGGTATCGATTCATAGAGCTCTTGAACCACAGGATGCTGAATACCTTCCCCACCTGCTTTCGTGCTGTATCCAACCTCCGGTGCTTGCAGATTACCCGACTCGATTGTAGTGCGTGTGCCTTTGTTGTTCGGCGTAATTCCTTTTTGACGAGCCAGCCCGCGCGGGTCAGTCCACCCAGTAGGATTCGGAACATACTGGTAAAGGTTGAGTCCCCCTTCGTAACCAATAGGATCTTGACTTATGAAACGTCCCACTGACGGGTCGTAGTAGCGATGCCTGTTGTAATGCAGCCCCGTCTCATGATCATGGTACTGCCCTTGGAATCGGATAGGATTTGCAATGCCCTGCTGCTTCGCCCAATGCGACTGCTCCTCCCGAATCTCACCCCAGGCCTTGTACTGAGCGCTCCATACGACGTCACCATTCTGATCGGTCATCTCCAAAGGAGTGCCCAAATGGTCGCATTGGTACCAATTCAATACATCGATTGGGGGCGATACTGCGGAACGATTCCAAAGCGGATCATCCTCTAAGCTGTAATCCTCATCGTAGTCAGGCAATCCCATCAGATTAATGGAATGATTCGACATCGCCTGAGCAACAGGAATGAATGTTCCGGGCTCAAACACGTAATGAATAGTGCGGCCCGCCTCCCCATCCTGCTGAGGAGCACGACTTTCCCAAGCCAAGTTATCGCCATCCCAACCGTACAACGTAAAGCCACAGCCGTGCTCTCGCTGCAATCGAGCGTGCTCAGCGCTATTCCACAGTGAGCCTGCCGCCGGCCGCTGCTTGTAGTGGACCTTCGAATTCTTGGATAAACGTCGACCAAGGGCGTCGTAGGCAAACTCCACCGAAAGCCTTGAGTCCTCAAAATGCACCAGCCGATCAAACAGATCCCAACGCATCTGGCTGTAAGCACCATCGCACCAACGCTTTATCTGGTTACCACGCTCATCGTATTCGTAGTGAGTCCCTGCATACTCGCGCAGCAGGTTATCGACTAACTTGCTGCGTGGGGGAGTCAACTCCAAAGGCCGCCGACTCTCTGCCGCTTTCTCATCAAGCAGGTTACCCGCCGGGTCAAAGTCGAAGGTTTCAACACCCAAACGACTCACTGCGCTCAACAACCGGCTCACCGGATCATAGCGATAGGACAACTGGCCACGGCGCGTATCGTTGATTTCGTTCAGTTGCCCTGCGGCGTCGTAGGCGTACTCACGCTTAAGCAAAACCGACTTGTCATCACTACGCCCCAACAGTTGCTCTTGCAGGCGCCCGGCCGGGTCCCACTTCTGCGTCTGCACAAGACGATTACCTTGATGCCGAGCCACTTCGCGATGCAGGTCGTCGCGCTCATAGCCAAGCAACTCATGCTCGTTCAGGCGCAATGCCAAGAGATGACCGCTGCCGTAGGTCAACCAACTGACCCGATGCCCATCAGGACGGATCGTGGCCACACGTTGGTTGAGCACGTCGTACTCGTGCTGCCAAACAGCAACCAGTGGCTTGTCCAAACCGAGGTAGTGCTGATGCTCACGCACCATATTGCCGGCCATGTCATGGAACCATTGCACTTGGCTGTCTGCGTTACTGGCGAGGATCATGTTGCCCCTGCCGTCATAGGCGTAACGCTCCGCTTGAGACTGGTCGCCAAGCGAAGCTAGACGCTCGGTTACACGCCTCATCTCGTCATACGCTACCGTCACAACACGGTCACCGGTGGCGACCTTTGATAGGCGTCCAGAAGCGATGTCGTACTGGTAGCGAGTCAGACGTCCGTCAAAGCCTGTTTCGGTCAACAAGCGTCCTACTGGGTCGTAGAGAAATTGCGCCGAGCGTTGATTCTGGTTCTCCAGAGCCTGCAAACGTCCCAAACGATCCCACCGATACCGCAGAGTCTGTTCGGCAGCGTCCACGCGTTCTTCGACGAAACCAGCTACCGTGTAGCTCCAGGTCGTGCAGCGATCCAATCCGTCGACATGGGCCAGAAGTCTGCCCTCAGCATCGCGCTCAAAACGCTCCTCTGTTTTGTCCGGATGCCGGATAAGCGCTACCTGCCCAGCCTTGTATTCGTATTCGGTGCTCTGCCCTGCTGCATCCGTTGCGCAGATCATCAAGCCGCGATCGTCATACTCCCATGTACTGATCTTGCCCGAGCAATCCACATACTTGAGTAATTGACCCGCGTCATTGTATTCGAGGGTCTTCTCGTTACCGTTGGCATCCTTGATGGCAATCGGCAGACCTTTTTTGTCATATGCGTATTCAGTCTTGTTACCGAGCGGATCGACCGTTTCAACCAGGTTGCCGGCGTCATCATAGGCGCGCAGCCATAGCCCGCCTTCCGCGTCCATGATTTTGATGAGTTGGTCGTGGTCGTCATAGGCGAAGTGCACCACGCTATTGTCGGCGCGAATATGCTCAAGCCGATTGCCGCGCTCATCGTAGCTATAGCGGTCAGTGGCCCCATCGGGATGCACATGCCGGACGACGTTTTTGGCGTCATCGCGGAACAACCATTCCGACAAGCCATCGGCGTGACGAATGCGATACGTGTAGCCCAGGCTGTCGTAGTAATGCCATGTCTCGTTACCGTGAGCATCCGTTACGTACGTCAGACGAATGTTCTCATCCCATTCCAGACGGGTGTCGAAACTGCCGTCATCGGCCCACTCGCGCACGGCCTTGGCATCAGAGCCCGTGCCCTGCCACTGCAAGTTCATCCCGCGCCCGGTCCGGTCCGTGTAGCGCGTGATCAGATGATGTTCATACTGATACGACCAAGCTGCACCGTTCTCATCCTGGGCAAGAGTCAGATCGCCGTGCGCGTCATACTCATAAGCGCACAGTTGACGCTGTGGCGCCCCGTCACGGATCTCCCAGAGGCCGGTCAATTGTCCATGCGCATCGATCAGCGTGCCGAGGTGACGATGCACCTTGGTGATGTCATTTTCCTGATAGGTAATCAGGTCGGACAGTACGGGAGCATCACCGTGTCGATGCTCATGGTGCAGCATGATTCCGGCGCCACTACGCAATACAACACCTACTAGCAGGTAGCAAAGCCCATGACGGATGTAGGTTTCCTTGCGATCGAAACCCCGGCATAGCAGCAACTGTCCCTCGCTGACATGCAGCAAAGTGATGTTTTCAATCGCGTCGTAATGAAACTGACCGATCTTAGGTAACGGATAGCTATGGCTTCGGCCGTCTGCATTGTGGAACACCAGACCATCGTCCTGCTCATCGATGCGAGTCGTGAACGGAGTGATCCAGCGCGCGCCCAAGATGCCCGAATCATAGGCGCTCAAGTCCGAGCAATACGTGCGGGTCCAATCAATGGGGAAAGCGCCGGGCAAGCTGAAATCCGAGTGATCAAACGTCTCTGTACCCATGGCAAAGCTGATGCGCTTGCAGGTCGCAGGACATACTTCATTTTTCTCATCATTGGGGCGCGTCTTCGGCTTCGACTCAGCCCGGCTTACTTCAACCTTGCCATCGCTGGCAACGCGTCGGGATTGGCTAGTCATGCCCGGTTTGACGTTACCGCCCTGGCCGTGTGCGTTGCGCATACGCCACGCTGCAACCGCGCTGGCCAGTACGACCAACAGCGCGCCAATCGAGCTTTGAACGGCCGGGTCACTCAACTTGTTCAACTGCGTGCGCAGCTCGGGTCCCATGGCGCGCAGTGATTTCGTATGAATCAGAACTTTTTTCTTTGCTTGTTCAGGCAACAGATGCTCGGCCGCACTGTTGGCAACGCCTTTGCCCGCTGCTTTGTAAACGTTTGCCGCGGCGCCGAAGATATTGCTGATAGCGCTCAAAGGATCATGTAGCAATTGATCGCTGGCAGCGCTTGCCATCTCCCCGGCTTCTTTTAAATTGCCTTTGGCATCGAGCTGTCCGTTTACGACGCGCTCTAACCCAACAGCAATTTCATTGAGGATCTTTTCGCCAAGCTCTCCTGCATCATTGAGCAGCTCCTTGAGTTTGGCTTGTGCCTGCTTAACGAAATCATCGATCACACCAACAATGTCAGCGTTCAGATGACCGACCACGACGTTGATCAACGCATCGCCCAACACCAGCTTGCCGACCTTCGCGACCTCCTGGCGAACAAGGAACAATGTCGGACGCAAGCTCATGCGCGCGGCTGCCATGTTCGGCGGCATCGGCAAGACACCGATCAGGTTGATCCCGAGACTGACCCAGTTGAGAGGATCTTGTCGTGGGCTGTTCGAGAGTGTCACCACATCGTTCAGTGCATCGACCAGCGCCATGATATTGCCGACAACAGGCAGCGCACCGGCGACCGTCTTGATGCGCTCCAATGTCACCAGATCGCCACTGATCTCTCGTAACCAAACATCGAATTGAGCCGCACTTCGACCCACATCTTCCACCATGATCAGATTCAGCGGAACAACGGCGACTTGTGGTTCACGTTTGGTTGCAACAGCGATATTGGTCGTCATGGAAGCGTCTTACCAGCCAGTAGGCTCGGGAATTCAGAGATGTCATGAGGCTCATCGCCAGGAGGCCTACGTCTGCACGTCGCCTCTCGTTGGCAATGAAACCAGGATGTAGTCAGGTCGATCAGCTGATCACTGCGCCTTTCGGACCGCTCGCAATGAGCGCGGCGCCACAGGCAGTTTTCATACCGTCCAGAGCGATGGGCGTACCATCAACGGTGTAGGTGCTGCTGCCTTCTGCAATGGGGAAAACCCCTTTGCAAAGCGGACAGCTAACTTTGTGACCGACGCCAGCAATAGGCTTGCCGTTGAGGTCGGTTCGGGAGAAGGCTTCGAGCACTTTGCCACCGTGAGTGGTGGAGTCGCCTAAGCGAATAACATCTTTCATGGTGTCACTCCTTTGACTAAATCTTGGATTTATATCGGCCAGGCAAACGTTCGAAAGAGGGTCGCCCTCGTTCATATTTTCTGGCTGGCCGATAAAGCGCGCCGCAGTCACTACCGACCTGTCACGCGCCCTTCGATCTCACACTGCGTTTCGTAGATCTAGGCGACACATTTGTGTTTATCCAAGCTTGCGTAGCCAAGCTTCGATTGTTGTCAGCGAGATCACTCTTCGAATCAATCAGCTCTGCAGCCACCAATTCAGCAGCGTTTCATCCTCTTCATCATCAATGTTCTTGTAGACGTTGGCGTAATACCATTCGAGGCCGGTTTTCTCGCGGAAGCGATCAAAGAACTCATTGATTCTGTCCATCCCGTTGCTGGACGGCACAGCCAACGAAAGATTGCCTTCGAAAACGCCATCAAGTGTTCCACCCAGCTCATTGCCGACATCAGATTCGAGCTGAGCAATGACGTCCTCGGGGATGAAATCGGCGTAGATATGAATACAAAAATTCCCTCCGCGCTTGAGGACTTCAGCGTGAGTGTTTTTGTTTTTTATCGAGATGACATCACCTCGAGCCAAATTCAGCGCAAGGCCAGGTGAAGACAACAGCTCATATGTATCCTGCCCCATCGCAATTGCAGGGAGCTCCTCGAATACGGGGCCACCGTCATCTGATACAAACACCTGAATCAGTACAGGCAATTCTTTATCGTCCATATGGCGCTCCACAACTTCCACGTTCGACACACGACATCCCTTCCTTCACGTAACCGCTATTTCCCGCACTCAGGTTACACGACGCGCCCTCAAGATCTACGTTGACATCGGCAAGGTTGCCCCCATTTGAGGTGGCCACATTCTTATGCCCCAAGTGCATGTCATCAGGATTGGTAGAGGTATGTCCACACCGCCAGCACTTGTAAACGCCCACTGGCTTACTTTTATCAATGAGTTTTTTGCGACAAGCCGCCTGCCCTTTTCGACTGCCTCCGCCGACCTTACTCGCAGCGATATCTTGAGGCGATGCTCCAGCGCCGTCTTTTAGGGCGCGCTTGGATGGCGGTTTCTTCACCAGCCCTAAAGGGTCTACCCATTGGGTTGGGTTAGGTGCGTATTGATGAAGGTTTATGCCCCCCCTCAGACCTATCGGATCCTTTGAGATGAAGCGACCTACATGGGGGTCGTAGTACCTGTATCGGTTGTAGTGCAAGCCTGTTTCATGATCGTGGTACTGACCTTGGAAACGAATTGGATTGTTCAGCCCATGCCGTACTGCTGTGGCTGATGTCTGTTCTTTTGCCTGTCCCCACGCCTTGTATTGAGCGCTCCAGGCGACCTGACCGTCCTGATCGGTAAGCTCCAATGGTGTGCCTAAATGATCACACTGATACCAGGCTAAAGCATCAAACGGTTGTGCTTTGGGTACATGACTCCAAAGCGGGTCATCTTCAAGACTCTCGCCACCGACATATTCAGGCTGGCTTAACAAATCAATCGAGGCGTGTCTGATCGCTTGAGCCACCGGAACAAACGTGCCGGGTTCATAAACGTAGTGGACTGTGCGGCCAGTTCCCCCATCAATAGGCGCAGGACTGCTTTCCCAGGAAAGATTATCTCCGTCCCACCCGTACAAAGTCAGGCCACAGCCAAGCAAACGCTGAACACGTCCCTGCTCATTTTTATTCCAGTGAGAACCTGCTTCAGGACGATTTCTATAATGGGCGGTTGAATGCTTGTATAGCCGGCGACCCAAGGCGTCGTAGGCGTATTTGACCGAGAGACGATCATCCTCGAAATGAACCAACCTATCGAACAGATCCCATTGCAATCGACTGCGTTGACCATCGTGCCAACGCAGTGTTTGATTGCCGCGATCGTCATATTCGTAATGGGTGCCGACGTATTCCCGTAGCAGATTGTCTACCAACCGACTACGCGTTGGCGCCTGATCAAGAGGCCGCCGTACTTCTGCCACCTTTTCGTCGAGCAGGTTACTGGCAGGATCGAAAGCGAATTTCTCAACCCCGAGGCGGCTTGCTGCACTGATCAGTCTTCCGACTGGATCGTAACGATAGGACAGCGGTCCGCGACGCGTGTCGTTTAGCTCGGTCAACTGGCCGACCGCATCGTATTTGTATTCGCGCTTGAGCAAAGTGGAATTGTCATCACTTCGGCCTAGCAATTGCTCCTGCAGGCGACCTGCCGGGTCCCATTTTTGAGTCTGGCGCAGACGATTGCCTTGATGACGAACGACCTCACGATGTAGGTCATCTCGCTCATAACCGACCAGCTCGTGATCATCCAGTTTCAACGCAAGCAAATGCCCACTGCCGTACGTCAGCCAGCTCACCCGGTGACCATCCGGGCGGGTCGTAGCTACGCACTGATTGAGGGGGTCGTACTCGTGCCTCCAGATTGCAACGAGCGGTGCATCCAGGCTCTGATAATGCTGATGCTCTCTGATCAGATTACCGGCCAAATCATAGAACCACAGCAGCCGGCTTTGGTCATTCGTGGCCAAAACCATATTGCCATTACCGTCATACGCAAAGGATTCACTCTGAGACGTATTGCCCAAGCTGGCATGGCGTTCTACAAGCCGTCCCATGGGGTCAAACGACATCGAAATGACGCGCTCACCGCTAATGGCTCTCGCCAAACGCCCGCTCTCGGAATCGTACTGATAGCGCGTAGCAACGCCATCGAATCCTTTTTCCTCAAGCAACCTTCCGACAGGGTCATAGTGAAATTGGGTGCGCTGCTCGTTTTCGTTTTCCAGCGCTACAAGACGACCCAGCCGGTCCCAACGGTAGCGAAGCGTTTGCTCGCAGGCGTCTACGCGCTCGGCAATCAACCCGGCAGCGTTATAGCTCCATGTCGTGCAGCGATCCAGACCGTCAATATGGGCAAGAAGACGCCCTTCGGCATCACGCTCGAATCGCTCCTGGGTTTTATCTGGATGAGTAATCAGGGCGATATGTCCAGCCTTGTACTCATACTCGGTGCTTTGTCCTGCTGCATCGGTAAAACAGATCATCTGACCGCGATCGTTGTATTCCCATTCGCTGGTCTTGCCAGAGCAATCGGTATATTTCAGAAGCTGACCAGCATCGTTGTACTCAAGCGCTTTCTCGTTGCCGATTGCGTCCTTGATAGCGATCAACTGACCTGCTTTGTCGTAGGCATACTCCGTCTTGTTTCCAAGCGGATCGACCGACTCCACCAAATTGCCGGCATCATCGTAAGCTCGCTGCCATTGCCCACCTTCTGCATCACTAACCTTGATCAGTTGATTGAGATCATCGTAGGCGTAGTGAGCGACACTACCGTCGGGACTGATGTGCTCGAGCAAATTACCGCGCTCGTCATAGCTGTATCGATCGGAGGTCCCGTCTGCATGAACGTGACGAATGATGTTTTTTGCGTCATCGCGAAAGAACCACTCTGAACGTTCATCGGGATACCGAATCCGGTAGGTGTAGCCCTTGATGTCGTAGTAGTGCCAAGTCTCGTTGCCATGGGCATCGGTGACATATGTCAGGCGGATGTTTTCGTCCCATTCAAGACGAGTATCGAAACTGCCGTCATCCGCCCACTCGCGCACGGCCTTGGCGTGTGAGGTGTGGCCGTCCCACTCCAGATTCAACCCGCGGCCGGTGCGATCGGTGTATCGAGTCAGCAGATGATGCTGATAGTGATAGCTCCAGGCAGCACCGTTTTCATCCTGTGCCTGGATCAGATCGCCGTGGATGTTGTATTGATAATTACACAGTTGTCGTACAGGCGCGCCGTCACGGATTTCCCAAAGACCGGCCAACCGCCCATGATCATCAAGCAGGGTTCCGACGTGCAAATGGACCTGCGTTATATCCCCTTGATAGGTGATCAGGTCAGACAATACTAGGGCGTCTCCATGCCGATGCTCATAGTGCAGCATTAGCCCCGCGCCACTGCGCATTTTGACATCCGTCAGCCAGAAGGAACGACCACGACGGACATAGGTTTCTTTGCGCTCGAAACCGAAGCAAACCAGCAGTTGATCCTCACCGGAGCGAACCAGCGTGAGATTCTCAACGGGGTCATAGTGATAGAGGCCTACCTTGGGCAGAGGAAAATCGATACTACGACCGTCGGCTCCAAAGAAAACCAGACCATCGCCCTTGCAGTCGAATCGGGTGGTGAACTCTGTCACCCACCGAGCACCTAGTTCGCCATTGTCAAAGGCATCAAACCGGGAGCTGTAGGTACGCACCCATTCAATAGGAAATGGACCTGGGAGGCTGAAATCGGTATGGCTTAGCGACTCGGAGCCCAACGCGAAGCTAATACTGTTGCAAGTACCCGCGCATGCACCATTTTTCTGGCCATTGGCGTTAGCATTCGCAGGAGCCTGACGGCTGCTGGCTTCGAGCCGGCCTTCACCTGCTTTGCTCTGCGCCTTACTGGTGGCATTAGGTTTAACACTAGCGCTCTGTCCATGTCCTCGGCGTTTACGCCAAGTCACCACAGCACCGCTGAGCATTTGCAACAACCAACCGATGGAGTGCCGCGTTCCCGGGTCACCCAACTTACTCAGTTGGTTTTTGATTTCTGGCCCCATCGCTCTCAATGTGCCGGTGTGCGTCATCACCAGTTTTTTAGCCTGGTCCGGCAGAAGGTTTTTCGCTGCGCTATTGGCAACTCCTTTACCTACGGCTTTGTAGGCACTGAATGCAGCCCCAAAGATATTGCTGATGGCCGCCTTGGGATCGCTAAGCAATTGATTGCCGGCAGCAGTGATTTTCTGACCCGCGGCGCGCGCATCGCCTTTTGCGTCGAGCTTGCCGTTGACGACGGCTTCAAGCCCTTTCGCAATTTCGTTTACCGCGCTTGCCCCCAAGTTCCCGGCATCGGCAAGAATGCCCGAAAGTTTACCTTGGGCCTGTTTTACGAAGTCATCGATCGTGCCGACGATGGTGGCGTTCAAGTGCCCGACCAGCACTTCGATCATAGAATCGCCCAACAACATCTTGGCACTGTTACGCAGTTCCTGACGTACCAAAAACAAGGTCGGGCGCAAACTCATACGAGCAGCAGCCATGGTCGGAGGGGCTGGTAAAACACCGATCAGGTTGATACCCAGGCTGACCCAATCAAGTAACTCCCGCTGCTTGCTTTTGGTAAGCGTGACGATGTCGCCAAGCGCGTCGACCAGCGCCATGATGTTGCCTACAACCGGCAATGACCCGGCGACCCCTTTGATTCGATCGAGCGTGACCACATCACCGCTAATGGATCGCAGCCAGGCATCAAACCGAGCGGCACCACGCCCCACGTCCTGCACATCCAACGTGTTGAGCGGAACGACGGCTACCTGAGGCTCGCGCTTCTTGGCAACGGCAGCTTCAGTCATGACAGCACCTCCCCATTTAACAGGTCAGCTGCCTTAAGCGCTGGTTTGGGCAAGGACGGGGCCGGAAGGCTAGGCAGCTTGCCCGCCTTGCTTGCTGCACTAAGAATGCTCGACGCGCTCGGTGTCGCCGCACTCGCCAGTTTTGGCAAGCCAGCCACTCCGCCTTGTACAGCACCTTTAACCTGTTGCGCCGTTTCCAATGCACCTTGTGCCGTCTGTACAGCACTCATCCCTGTCTGGGCCATATCCTTGCCCTTCTCCAGCACATCCCAGCTCTTGCTCGGCAACACTTGGGCAACCATTGCTTGCACTTGGCTTGGAGCTTCGTCCGCGCCCGGCGGATTCAATGGCCACTCCGGTTTGCCGATATAGCTGCCTTCACTCCAGGTATCGGCCGGATCCTTGCCGAACAGCACGCGCGCCGGTCCCGGTGCAGCACCAGAAACGCTCGCAAAGCCCTTACCGTCGAGTTTGCCCTTGATGCTTTTGCCCAACGCATCGATGACTTCGTAATCACCTTCCTTGATGCCTTGGCGTCCGGCGTACTGGTTGAACAATTCGAGGTTGCCCTTGCCCGGTTTCGGCGGTTCCGGAAACACGCCCGCCAGGGACTTCGCCCCGGTGTAGGCGAAGTTCGCCGCATGCGCGGTGTACGGACCGCTGGTGGCGTGGGTGATGCCGCCGGCGTTGTAGGTCGTGGCGCTGCCGCCGCCCTGGATCACCAGTTCGGTCTTGGCGGTGATGGTGATGCGGTCGGCATTGGCGGTGATGTTGAGTTTGGCCAACAAGTTGATGCTGTCCTTCAGTGCCTTGACATCGATGTCGCCGGAGGCCGCCACCAGCCGCCAGCCCATGCTCTGCACGAACAGGCGCATGCCGCGACTGGCGCTGGCCAGCAGGCGTTTGCCGATGGAGAAACTGGTGTGACCGGTGCTGCTCAGCGCCAGGTGTTCGCCGGTGGCGATGTGGCTGGAGCGCGGTGTGGTCAGGGCGATGCCGGCAGGACTGGCGAGCACCAGATGCGGCTCGGTGAACTCGGGAAATTCATTGGCGGTGAGGTTCGCCGGGCCGCTGCCGAGCACGCCTTGGTGCTGCGCGTGCAAGGCCTTGGCCACGTCGTCCTGATCGCCGGCCTCTTGAGCCTGAAGCTCTTTGGCTTGTGTGGCGAAACCGTCCTGTTGATCGCTGGCCGTGGCCAGACGCTCGGCGGTTTCCGGCAGGTCCTTGTGGTGTTTCGATTCGTTCGGGCGCGGCTCGGTGGTGATCAGCAGACCGGCACCGGCACGCACGGCGCCGTGACGATCAGTTCTTAACTCAAAACCTTCACCCCGAGGCTGACCGCCGCTTGGGCGCGGGTGGGTCAGGTAACCAAGGTTGATCGCACTCGCACCGTGATCACTGCGCAGCGCGATGCTGATCTCGCTGGTGGTGTCGTCGATGCGCAGTTCGTTGGCGCGGCTGCCCTTGTATTCCTTGCTCTTGACCGTAGCGAGGGTCTTGAAGTCCGGCAGCTTGTAAGGCGGCAGATTCGCACCGTGGTACAGGCAACCGGTGATCAAGGGCTGATCGGGATCGCCTTCGAGGAAGGTGATCAAAACCTCCATGCCGACCCGCGGAATGTTGATCGCGCCAAAGGTTTCGGCGGCCCAGTTCGAGGCCACGCGCATCCAGCAACTGGTTTTGTCGTCGTGTTCGCCTTCGCGGTCCCAGAAGAACTGCACCTTCACCCGACCGTACTGGTCGCAGTAGATCTCTTCGCCCTCGGGGCCGCAGACCACGGCGCTTTGGGTGCCGAGCACTTTCGGTTTCGGGTGATCGAGCGGCGGCCGGTACGGCACGTCCCACGGAATCGCATTGAAGCGGTTGCGGTAGCCCTGGTGGAAATCGTCTTTGTTGTCGGTGGTGTCGCTGGTCACCGACTCTTCGAGCACTTGTGGCTGCTTGCCTTCGTGGAAGATTTCGGTGAGCAGCCACAGGTCGTTCCACGTCGGGTTGGCGTGGTCGGTCAGGGCCAGAAAATGCCCGGTGACCAGAATCGGCTGGTCGCTGTTGCCCTCGGCCAGGCGATAGTCGCTGCGGTGGCGTTCGAGGTTGCGGTTGGCCAGGTGCTTGCCGCGCTCACGATCCACGAAACGGCCCGGGTAGTCGTAATCTTCCAGATCCGGCTGAGCGCTGCTCTTGGCGTCGCTTTCCAGCTCGATCTTCGGTTTGACGAAGTCGTAATCACGCCGCGTGGTGCGGCTGGTGCGGGTCGCCAGACGCAGGCCGAAACGCTTGACCACCGGTTGATCGGCGACCAGCCCGGAGTCCTGTTGATAGGCCACCGGCGCCAGTTTCGGGAACACCGTCTGGTCATCGCCGAACATCAGTTTGTGGCCGCTGGAGGTGTGCTGGAAATGGTAGTGAATCCCCTCCTCCTCACACAGGCGCTGGACGAAATGCAGGTCGCTTTCGTCGTACTGCACGCAGTAGATGCGCTCCGGGTAAATCGCGCTCAACTGAAAGTGATAGTCGCTGGCGAGAATGCCGTGTTCTTCCAGCACCTTGCTGATGATCTGCTGCACGGTCATCTGCTGGAAGATGCGCTGATTGACCCGATGCGCGAGGTACGACAGCTGCGGGCGCAGGGAGATTTTGTAGCGCGTCAGGCGCTTGCCGGCCTCGCCCTGGGCGATGCTGTAGATCAGCCCGTGAATCCCCGTGCCGCTGGGCGACAGCTGCAGGAACGCGAGTTTGTGCAGCAGGCTTTCAAGGTTGATCGAGGCCTTCTCACTGACCAGTTCCAGTTCGAACTCGAAGGGGGTGTTGAGCGCCTCTTTCCCGGTGAACGACAGCACCTGGAAATCGCTGTCCGCGCCATCGATGGTCAGATTGAAATGAGGCTGATTGGCCGGTGAGAACATCCCTTGTTCCTCGCGCAATTCTGCGACGCGCAACAGCCCTCAAGGGGCTATAGGCAAAAAAATTTTTAGAGGTGAGTGCGCCCCGACCGGTCTTGCCGGCCGGAGCGGTACAACGATCAGCCGAAATTAAACGACTGGAGCACGCCAGTCATCGGAACCCGAAGTACCGGATACTTCGTGGGTCCAGGTGATTTTGCGGTAGGTGAACTGCACTTCTTCCAGGTGGGTGAAGTGGGCGTTCGATGGATCCTGGCAGTTGTGCATCTTGTTGTTGATGGCGACGATGATCGCGTCTTCCAGTTTGGTGGTGTAGTAGTGCTCTTGGGTACCTTGAGCCGAAGTGCGGTACCACTGGATAACGATTTCGCTCATGCGCTCGCCGGAGGTCAGAGCGGCTTGCAGCAGTGGCGAAGCCTTGTCGTAGACCTTGGTGATGATCACTGGCTTGTGAACGCGCTGACCGGTTGGCTGACCGGATTGCGGGTCACGCGGGATGATCACGTCGTGGCTGAACGCCTGAACCATGACCTGGTCTTCGTGACCTTCCTGGTAGGTGTTGCCAACGGAGTCGGCGGTGAAGGCGCCGGCAGTGATCAGGCCTTGTTTTTCGCCGGTAACCGACATGTACGCTGGTGTTGCCATGGGAGGTGCTCCTTGCGGATAAAGTTAGGGTGCCCGGGAGGCGAAATCGCCCGGTGGGTGCCTGACTGTTATCAAAGAGCGTGCCAGTTTTTCAGAAGCCTTGTAGATCAGGGATATGGCACGGAGAGAGCTGTTTCTTGGGCGAAAAACGCTACATTTCAGGCAAAAAGTGCGCAAGAAGTTGCGCAGTACTGCGCAACTTCTTGCGCACTTGGCTGCAGGCGTTGTGGCGTGTGGGCTGTAGCGATTTTAAAGGCAAAATATTATGACCATGTGCGCAACTTCTTGCGCACTTTCAAAAAAGGATCACTCAACACATCAATGACTGATTTTTTTCATAGCACGAAGTCAGAACAGCATTTAGATGGACAAACATTAGAAGCACACCTTTGCACAAACCATAACAAACCGTAAGCCAATGGCTATTCTCAACACTCCTCCAATTCAACGCCAAAATCATCACTTGAGACTTGGGCAATTTCATTAAGCCGCTGGCGCAATGCAGCGGTCAGCTGCCGCTCCACTTCCCATGGATCCGACAAGGCAGCGAGTTGCGGTGCCAATTGAGGCGACATACCCATCAGCGAATGATTGAGCGAACGTGCCGTTTCAAAAGCGGCCTTCTGCACGAAGCTGATCTCGACCAATTCACCCTGCGCCTTGCGAAACTCTATCTCAGCCATCCGCGCCAGGTAGTGCTCTCGATGCGCTCGTGCTTTCTGAAAGTCCGGAGTCTGCCCTTGCGCAGGGTCAACGGGCGGCGGCGCAGCCATTTTGGTCGGCTCGGATTGAGCTGCGACGTGGCTGTACACATCACGCTGAAGCCGATCCTGTTGGTGGCGAGCAGCGACGGCAGCCTTGCTCGGATCAGCGGTATCGCGGATCAATGCTTCGGTGGCCAGCACATCGACCTGCTTGCCATTGGGCGACAGCACCAACCGGCCATTCTCTTTCAGCCAGGTGATGTAGCTCGGTGATCGGCCGATGTGCGCAGCGAAGGCGCTCTTTGACAGGTACGTGACTGCGTTCATAAGCCCTCCTTTTCAGCGGCTTTTCAATGAATCCTTTCAAGATTTCAGTGGATTGAAATTTCAGTAAGCTGGCGGGCCTCCCACTAACAAGATCCCGCGGGTTTCCGACCCCGTGTCCTTCGAAAGTCCTCAGGGTCCCCGGCGACTTTTCGGTGGCCTGGGCTGCAGATCCGCTTCGCTCGACTAGCATCAGTGGACGATCCGTCAGAGGGAGAGATGTCATGGAAATGATTGCCGTGCGTTCCAGTGCGATGACCGCCGTTGGCTACGACCCAGCAACAAGACGAATGAGGATCCGCTTTGAACAGGGTCACTCTTACGATTTCTGCGGCGTCCCATCAGCCATCCACAATGGCTTGATGGCCGCGGTGTCCAAAGGCGCCTATTACAACCAGCACATCCGTGATCGTTATCAGTGCTGAGCCCCGTCTTCTACTTGGAAAGACGGACATCCCTGCGAAGGTTTCAGCTAGAGAGATTCCGCGAGTTCGATAACCCGTGTAGGGGGCGGCCCTCAGGGAGGCCCCGTTAAATCTTCGCCCCGTCCGGCTTCCCCGGCACATGCCTTCGGTTCCGCCTCGCTCAGATCGAGCCGCTTGGCTACCCAGCGTTCGTACAAGCCGATCGCGACATCCGCGCCGGCCATCGCGGTCAGGCAACCCAAGGCGCCCGCCGTCCAGATCGACAAGCCCGCGCCGAACAGCAACATCATCGCTGATACGCCGCACACGATGCAGGCACCGGACCGAAGTGCGAGGCGGCGCAACAATGCCCAGCCTCTCGCCCCGTCCTTGTCGGCGCGCCACATCTCGCCGGACACACCGCCAACCAATGACAGGGCAATCACCAACCAGATCGGCATCTCTGCCAGTGCCTGTTGCTCGTTCGTCATTGCCCTGCCCCTTAAACAAAAAGACCCGGCGCAATGGCCGGGTCAGGTGGTGGGTGGCCTGCCGCGCTTTGCGGTCGTACCCATCGAAGATGGCCCCTTTTTACAGGTCGATTCTGGTGGCAGCAAGGCCGTTTTAATGCCATCCGGTGAATGTGTGGGTGACGCCCGGTGAACGGCTGGCGAATGTCGGTGAATATCTATCCCGGCTTTCTTTTGCTGTTATGGCGTCCCATGCGTCCCACCTTCTTAAAATAAGGTGGGACGTCTGAAAGCCCCGCAGATTGGGGCTTTGCCCCACCGTCCTACTTTTATCTCTCTTTTCTCGTATATAGAGAGAATATTTAAAAACACGCGTGCGCGTGAACACGCGCATTGATGCCCGCTACGCATACACGGGCGGGAGGGATGAAAAAGGTGGGACGGTGGGACAGCCCAACAACGACGGGGCCTGCGCCCGTCCCACCACCGCAAAAAGCAGCGGGACGGAGCCAGGCCAGTGGGACGGCGTGAGTCAGAGTAATGCCCACGATCAAGCCGCTTCCCCCAGGAGGAAGTGCTCGACCACGATGTGAGCGTCATGCAGGCGCTGGTAGTAAAGGTTGCGTGTGCAGCCACTCTCAGCCAGACGCGCAGTCAGAGGCGCATCAGGCTGGAAGTAATGCACCTGCACCACCGCCATCAACTCGGGATCAAGGCGTTTCTTGACGATCCGCTCGATGTCCAGTGAGGCTTCCAGCGGTACCCTGCTCCCGCGCCTGCCGCGCACAAGCTGACCACCGCTCTCCATCATCATTGCGACCATATTGCCGCCCGAATAACCGGCAGCCACTTCATCGCTGTGCAGCTCCTGCGCCCATTGCTTGAGGGCCATATCGATTGCCTTAATCATCGAAGCAAGGCTCCTCAAACTCAGGTTGTCCCAGCGCAGGCGCCCTGCCCCAACCCTCCGGTTTCTTGTACGCCCATGGCCGCTGGCCGCTCTTGCTCAAGGCGCCCAAACGGAAACGTCGCCAGCCCAGTCGATGCAGGATTGCACCCACGCGCATCTGCTCCGGTTTGCCCCAATGACCGGGATCGAGCTTGAGCGCCTGACTCATCACCTCACTGCCGGTGGTGGTCTCGCCGATCTGCGACTCTTCGAGCCAGTTCAGAATGGGCGTTTCCCACTCGTCCACCACAAAGCGTTCGTCCTGTTCCTCGCTGAACATCAGCGCTTCCTCTCGCGTTACCCACCAGAGATCGCCGGCCTCAAAACAGAACATCGCTTCAGCCCACAGCTGGTCGCGGATCTCGCGCAGCAACGCCACGTCGACCTTGGTACAGGCCACCGGCCAATAGCGACGGTTGCCGGTAGCGTCTTTGAGGTACTCGTCCTGGTTGGTGGTACCGACGAAGACACACTGGCGTGGCACGTCCAGCGTTCTGCGGCCATAGCTTTCGCGGTAGGTGTCGGTGGACGCGGAGAAAAACTGTTTGGCCTTGGTACTCTCGGCCTTGTTGAAGCTGTCCAGTTCACCCAGCTCGACGATCCACTTACCGCGAATCGCCTGAAAGCCGTCCTTGTCGCCGAGGGCAAACGGCGTGTCCATAAACCACTCACCGCCGAGCACGCTCATGGCGGTCGACTTACCAGCGCCTTGTACGCCTTCGAGGATCATCACCGAGTCCGCCTTGCAGCCGGGTTTCATCACTCGTGCCACGGCGGAGATCATCCAGCGCTTGCCGACCTTGGACGTGTAATCGGTTGCCTTTACACCCATCACATCGGTCAACCAACGCTCCAGGCGCGGCACGCGATCCCATTCCAGCTTTTTCAGGTACTCGCGCACCGGGTGAAACGCGTGGTCGTGGGCCACGACGCTGACGGCCTCAATCACGTGCGAGGACTTCACGCGCAGGTTGTACTGCTGCGCGAGCCACTTCATAACGCGCACATCATCGATGTCGGCCCACTCGCCGGTACCACCGCCATAAGGCGCCGCACGCAGCTTGACGATCTTCGAACTGAAGGCGCAGTAACTGATCACGCCGGCCCAGCGCTCGTCGTTAGCCAGGATCAGTTCGACGTTCTGCATGTGCGCGATCAAGGCGCCGCTCTCACTGCGAGCCAGCTGATCTTTCCAGCCACCGGCAGCGGGTGGGCGGACCACAGCGAGCACTTGGCGGCGAACCGCGTCGAGGCCTTCGGCGACGTGCAGGTCGTTGAAGTCGGTCCACTTGTCGTGACGTTCAATCGAAAAGATCGGCGCGACCACCTGGGCGCCGACGATCAGGGCCGCATTACTCGCTTTCTCCTCGCCCGTGTTCCACGCATCGCCATTAGGCTTGGTGGTCTTCCAGTCGTCGTCGCGGCAGATGATCAGCGGGCAACCGGCAAAACGCTCGCGCATGACCTTGCACACGGCCAGCAGGTTGCCCGCATCGAAGGCCACCGCTACGGCAAGCGAAGTCGCCATGTGCAGGCTGGCGCCGGTGGCGTAACCCTCACACACCAGCACCGGTTCGCCCGGTACCGGATGCGGGCCAAGCAGGTGAAAAGTGCCCTCCTTCGCCATGCCGTAAGGCCAGTAGGATTTGTCGCGGCCGGTGTCTTCTTGCTTGTTGGGGAAGATCACCTGCAAGCCCATGATCTGATCACGGGCATTGTTCATCGGGACCAGCACCGCGCCGGTACGCGGCGCGTAACGCACCTTGATACCAACGATCTGCTTGCGGTCCAGGTAGTCGCTACGCCCGGTGGTCGGCATGCGCTCGAACATACCCTGCGCCCTCTTCGCGGCCCGCCGCGCAGCGTTGTTCGCGATTTCGGCGGCGCGACGCTTGGCTTCTTCCTGGCGGGCACGCATCACTTCGCGCTCTTCCGGCGACATGCGACCGGCCTTGACCTTGATCTTCTGTGTCTCCCCCGAACGCCAGTCACCGAAGGCGCCGAAGATCAGGATGTCGCCCTTCTCCGTGCGCTGCTCGTGGACCACGTACCAGCCGTTCTTTTCCTTACCCTTGTCCTGCGATGTCTTGCAGCGGGTCAGCTTGCCGAACACCAGCGGTTGCGCTGGCTCCAGACCATAATCGGCGAATTGGCCCAATACCTCATCGAGCATGCTGAATCCCCCGCTCGGACAGGGATTGGCAGCTGATGCACTGCGAGCAACCCGGTGAGGCCAGGCGACGGGCTTCCGGAATCGGATCGTCACAGGCTTCACAGAACAGCAAGGAATGGGCAGCGCTTTCGGCCTTGGCAGCGCTGCGCGCAGCCATGGCCTGATCGATGCGTTCCTGCACCAGGTCGTTGGCGAAATCGGCGATGTCAGCCACGCTCAGCACCTCGCGTCGTCTGGTTGACATAGGTGGCTCGGTTGAACAACCCGAGCAGCCCTTGGATGCCCCGGAACACTTGCAGACGAATCGCCGCGAGCTCCTGATCAGTCACCACACCGTCGCCGATGCTCTTGGCCCAGGTCTCGGCGAGATCCGCGACCTGACGGAAGTATTCGGCGATGCCGGTGGTCAGGGTCTCGGGCATGTCGTTGGTGTAGGTGTCGGCCAGCTCCTGCCAGATCGTGTCACCGACCAGCGCATGCACCGCATCGAGAATGCGGCGATCCTTGGTCAGTTCGAGGATCTCACCGAACTCCTGAACGTTGATGGAGTGGGTAGGATGGGTTGGCGACAGCTTGTGCTGCAACGTGGTCGGGTTGCGACCGGTCGTGGCAGCGATAGCAGCAGCGCCGCCTGGGTAATCGCGAGCGGCGTGGTACAGCGCTAAATCGAGCGGCAGGATTTCCCGCTGCGCCCGTTCCAGAGAACTGAGAGCAATTCGGCTCATGGCATTAATCCTAAAAGTTGCCAGTGCCGCGCGACAGAAGTTGGTGATACATTTGCCGCGTGGCTTGGTATGGCCCAAACGCCGGGAACCCTTGCAGGGGATAACCGGCACCGTGCCGGGGCGAACAATCCGTTGTTCACCCCTGGCGCAACAGCTGCCAGCTCTGTGGTAAGAACGGCAGCAACACCAAGGCTTCCGAGCCTTGGAAACGCGATGAAAGTCGGCGGCATGTGGTGTGCGCACCTACTGACATCGCGACCCGATAGCATTGTGGTGATGCTGTCGGGAGAAACTGGGCGACCCTAGGGTCGCCTTTTTTCTATGCGGCTTGGGACTCTTCCATTTCCGGAGGAAATACGTCATCAAGACTGCATGGCGCTCCTAACTTATTGAGCGCTCTGACAATGGCTCTGCACTCCGTAAGCCCTGCGATTCGACGTCCTGCTTCGTAATTGCTTATACGTGCCTGAGTCCATCCAAGAGCTACAACGAGTTCCTTTTGCTTGATCCCAGCTTTCTCTCGATGTTCAGCGATCAGATTCATGATGCCCTCCAATTAGCCGGAGCCATCTTAATCACGAATCGTAGATATTTCAACACGCAAAGTGATGATAAATAATTTCATAGCGTGGTAAAAAAAGCACATGAACACACTCGGCGAACGTATTAAGCAATACCGCAAAGCCAAGGGCATGAGCCAACAAGCCCTTGCTTTCGCTTGCGGTTGGGAATCCCAGTCTCGGATAGGCAATTACGAGAAAGGGGCTCGTCAGCCCAACCTCCACGACTTGCAAAAGATAGCGAAAGCATTGGGAGTATCTTTTCCAGACTTGGTAGCAGGAAAAAATCGCTCCGACGTTGAGTCGTACTCAGACGCCATTCAAGGTCGGATTCGGTCGGAAGACCGTCTTGTGAGGGACTACGGAAGATCGAAAGATAAAGACCAACCTGTTAGCAGCCTTGTAGGCTGGGCTAAGGATGGAAAGGTACCTGTGCTATCGAACGCGCAGCTTGGGAATGAGGGCTTCTTCGACACGGTAGAACCGCCACCAGGGCAAGGTGAAGGCTACCTAAACATACATAGCGATGACCCAGATGCCTATGGCATAAGAGTCATGGGCGATAGCCTGATGCCCCGCATAAAAAATGGCGAGTTCGTTCTTATAGAGCCGAACAAACGCTTCAGTAGCGGTGACGAGGTCATAGTTCGAACGTCCTCCGGCAAAGCGATGATCAAAGAGTTTATTTATCTCCGAGACGGAATGTACCGGCTGGATAGCGTCAATACCGATCACGAAACTCTTCACATTGCAGAACAAGAGGTGGAAGAAATTCATCTCGTAGGCGGAATATTGAAGTCATCACGATTTCTACACAGTGCCGCGCTATTTTAATCACATAATGTGTTGACACAAACAAGCACAGTGCGTGATATTTGCCTCACTCTTTACCACAGAGCGAGGCAATACCAATGCGTACCACCGCAACCTTGCATGTCCATCCGGCATGCGTCAGCAATCGCAAACTGATCGAACAGCTGCAGCTCGCCACGGGCTGTCTGGTCGTCATTCATAACAGTAAACCCAAGCTTGTTGCCAGGTCCTGCCAGTCCTCTCCTATCGATCCGAACGGTGGAGGGCACGCGGCATGACCAAGTACAAGATCGACAACCGCACCCTGCAGTTGCTCAATGCCCAGGTCAATCTGACCGAGACCTTCAACCACATCCTGCGCACAGCACCGAAGCGTGATTGCCTGGCGTTTCGCCTAAAGGCTGAGCGCGGCACAGTGGAAAGCACTTTTGTCGTCGAACTGGGTTGCGAACGCCACACGCTGACCCTGCAAAACGACAAGAAGATGCACCTCAAACTCGCCGACTTCATCGAAGAGATTGCCAACGGTCCGTTCGACGCGAGCAACTCCAGCGACCTGGTGCATCTCCCGCATGCCGATCGTCAATACGGCCGTTTTGAAGTCCAGGACAAACAGCGCGTGTTCGAACTGGTGCACACCGGCGGTGTGCTGAGTCTCGACATGGGTTTCGAGCTTCCCCTGCACGTGGCGCTGCATCGCACCCGTTCGCGCCGCGGCGCCACCGCCATCTTGAGCATCGGCAACAAGAGCCCGCATACATGTTGCTTCACCCTGTACGACCCCGATGCCGAGATCTACGCAAAGCTCATTGAGTCCATCAACCACCTTGCTGCAGCGGCCACTCCTGCTGCGCATGCTGCTTGAGGAACCGTTTATGGAACGCACCCTCGCCCAAGCAGCCGCTCAACTCGGCCTCACTCGCCCCAAACTGATCGCACTCATGCGGGAAAAAGGTTTGCTCAAGGGAAACCTGCCGGCGCACCCGAAGCGCGACAAAGCGTACCTGCGGGTCAAGGACAGTCCCTGGTATGACGAGAAACACGGAATGCAGTACAGCCAGTCAACTCGGGTGAAGCAGGCCGGTATCCGTTGGCTGGCCGAGCAGTTGGACATTGATCTTCCTGCCATCCCGGCAGATCGCCGTGACGTGGCCTAGGGAGTACGCCCGCCAGATCGTTGCTATGCGCACACGCGAGGAGCGTAACGCCGCGCTCCTCGAAGTGCCCGAACATCTGCGCGAGCTGACCAGACGCCATTGCCTGAACGCCTGGAACCACCCGGCACGACAACAACGCAAGGAGGCTCGACAAGGCCATGAGTAACGCTGCACAGAATCCGCTTCGCCTGCATCCGGCGCCCGAATCGGCCACCGTTGAACTGCTGTATCGCATCTTCGGTGATGTCCTGATCCCGCTGGAAAAAGTCCGCGAGCAGTACTTTCGCAATCTCAACGAGCAGTCGTTCGTGACGGAGATCAACAGCGGCCGAATCCAGCTTCCGATCACCACGCTGGACACCAGCCGCAAGGCGTTGAAGTACGCGCACATCCGCCACGTAGCCTCGCTGATCGACATCCGCGCCTACAAAGCGGATGAAGACATGCAACGACAGCACGACGGCCAACGCCCTGTTCCCCCCACACCACTGACGGCCGTCACCACCGGCCAACGACAATCCCAGGAGCACACCACATGATGACCCCAATACAAATCGGTGCACTCGTCACCCTGATAGTTCTGGCCGCCCTTCTGCTCTGGGGCGGTTACACCATGGGCCGCAGCGATGGCCTGGAGACAGGCCTGCGCGAGGGTGAAGACATCCAGCGCGCCGCAAGCGCCAAAACCATCCGCGAGCTCCAGGCCTCCCTGCAGTTTATCCGGGCCGATCACACTCGCTTGGCACAAACCTGCAAACGACTTGAAGCAGCCCCCCTCTTCGGCCCGGCCGACCACCATACGCTGGTCGCCATCGGCGAGCTGCTGCGGATCGCCGCCGAGACCTTCAGCGCCTTTCGTACCGGCAAGAAGCTTGAGCGTGATGCCCGCTCCCTGCGCGAACAGGTGCTAGCGATGGCTGCGCAGCTGCAGCAACCAGGAACTGAGGACAACAAGGTTGGACAACCGCTCTCCGGCGCCGCGCAAGTCACTGTGGAGGCTGCGTGAATGAGTTGGCTTTTTTCGCAGGCGCTGGTGGTGGAATACTCGGCGGAAACCTCCTCGGCTGGCGCACCGTCTGCGCCGTTGAGCGTGATGCCTACGCCGCACAAATACTGGCGCAACGACAAACCGATGGACTGCTCCCGCCTTTCCCGATTTGGTCTGACGTGTGTAGTTTTGACGGACGCCCTTGGCGAGACCTTGTTGACGTGGTTTCGGGAGGATTTCCTTGCCAAGACATCTCGGTTGCAGGCAACGGCCTGGGTATCGCCGGCTCCCGCTCCGGACTGTGGCGGCAGATGGCACGAATTATCGATGAGGTACGACCGCGCTACGTCGAACTGGAGAACTCACCACTGCTTGTGGGAAGAGGACTTGCCGTGGTGCTCGGTGACCCTGCCGAAATGGGGTATGACGCGCGATGGGGTGTTATCGGAGCGGCTGACCTCGGCGCACCTCACCAGCGGGACCGGATCTGGCTCATCGCAGAAAATACCCGTCAAACGCTGGCCAACACCGGTGGCAAGCATGGCAAAGGGATCCTCCCCTGCCGCACTGACTCGCCGATCCGGAGCCGATCGCTCGAACGATCGCCTGGATCACGCCGTGATGGCACTGGATGGTGTTCATCTGAACCCGGAATGGGCCGAGTGGCTGATGGGGTGGCCCATCGGGTGGACCGTCTTAAGGCCATTGGCAATGGACAGGTTCCACTCGTGGCAGCAAGCGTATTCGAATCGCTTTCCCGCAATCATTGATCAGGAGGTTGCATGAACACCCTTTTTCTTTTGATGGCCCAGTACAACGGGCAAGCAGTCATCCCTCTAGACCGCGTGTGTGCGGACTACATGAACCTCACGGTTGAAAAGTTTAAAAATAAACGGCTTACTGGTGAGATCGATATCCCGGTAGTTCGCCTTGGCCCAGAAAGCCAGAAGGCTGGGCTTGGCGTTCACCTGAAGGATCTTGCGGCTTATATTGATCGGCAGCACGTTAAAGCCACAACTGAACAAAATCGATTAATGGGGAGATATTAAAACCCAATAAGCCAAGAGATCGATTCAAAAAAAACATAAAAGGGCACTGTTCAGTGCCCTTTTTCAGTACGGCATCTCCCACTCAACCTTAAGCCCCTCAACACTCTCCAGAGGTGAAAGATCCTCTACACTGGAACCCGCCAAACAGAGTTTATGAAGCTTTGGCAGCTTTTTCAAAGGCGATACGTCCACAACATCCTTACAGGACAAAGTCAAAATCTCTAGATTCTTGCAACGACTCAATGGCGATACGTTTGAAACAGGCAATTCAAACAGTTGAAGATTCGTAAGATTCTTCAATGATGCAAGCGGAGTCAAATCCTCAACATTCACCTGTGACAAATAAAGTGTCTGCAGTTCTTTTAGACCCGATACAAAGTCAAGATCGGTAATAGGCAAATCAAGAACACCCAACCCCTTTAATTTTGACAAACCACTCAAGCAGGATAAAGATTCAAGCTTGCACGCAATAATGTAAATATATTCCAAACCATTCATCTTACCTACAACCTTTACATCATCTACCACTAAACTTCTTAAATCCAAGGTTTTAAGACGCTTCAACCCAATAAGAAAAGACAAGTCTTTAACTGGACAATCCGCCAACTTGAGATATTCTAAATTTTTTAAACTAGCAATCGAAGAAACATTAAGCTCAGACAACCCTTGCAATTGAAGAGTAGTCAACTGTTTAAGTTTAGCCAAAAATCCTAGATCAGTCACATTGACATTCTTAACGCTCAAGTAAAGCAGGTTCCGAAGGTTTTGGAGAGACGACAAATTCGTCACTGCAATATCGTGCAGTTCTAAAGTCTGCATCATTACAAGCCTAGAAAGCACCTCAACATCTGAGATAGCCATATCATGCAGCTCCACATGATATAAATTTCTAAACGACGACAGCGGCTTTATTTCTGTGAGAGGAAGCGAACCAAGCTGTAAAAGCCTAAGCCCCGTAAAACCTTTCAAAAAAGACGAGTCCCTTATATCGGCACCTTTGATCCTCAAATATTTCAAATTGGTAAATTTTTTGAGAATCGCAACATCAATACGCTTAGCAGTTTCAATAATCAATACGCGCACCAAGGTTGGGTCTAATACTTCACTCAGCTCGCCAACAAGCTTACTACTAATAACTTTATTAGCATCATCAATTTTTTCAGATAATACGTCATCAATTGCAACTGCATAACCGGTGTCCAGCAGAGACAACAAAACGCCAGAGTCACTATTAAACCGCTTACCTTCCCAGTCGCTCAACGCAGAAGCCCCGAGAGAAACTGCCAACTCATTCCGAATAGTGCTGCTTATCTTTATGTGCTTATTTTTTAAAAGCCTAGCCGCCAGCTCTGAAGGCTGATCAAATAGTGCTACACTATTAATTTCATCGCCAAATATTATTCCAGCTAAATTATCAACCCATTCGGAGTCGCGCTCAGCCGACAAAAGCTCAAATAAAAACACTAGAGTCTCAAGCCAATGAGACTCCTCGCTCCACCAAGCTAAACTTTCTTTTGTTACCAACGCTTTTTTTGGCAGCTTCCCCATAACAAAAGCAGGTCGAACAATACACGAATCCAAATAACACGCGCAGAAGTACTCCTGAAAACTCAAGTGCACGAATGCATAACGAGCCTCCCCTCTTGGCAGTAACAACCCGCTTCGGCGAGCAACCCAATTGAGAAAGGTTGAAGCTGCGACCTCAGGATTTTCGACCCCCGAAATTTCCATTGCATCTTTCAGCCACTGCTTGACATCATGCTCATCCACCAATATTCCAGCATCACGACTATCTCCTGCCGAACTACTCCTCATTGCTTGCATCTTAAAGCCAACATAAGCTAACCAAGCTTTACGATCTTTCCAACCATATTGTGCAAGTGTATCCCCAGGCGCGATTTTTCGCTGCTTATCGATTGTATTTATGTAAGCATTGACAATCTCCTCATATAAAAGCGCTTTACCATCTGGGAGATGCGCGCGTTCACGATGAACTATTGCCATTAAGCTCAGCAGATTAGGCGTCCTAGCTAACTTCTGTGTAACTTCAGATTTGCTCAGCGCTATTAGAAGGTCTGTTGTTTTTTGAGAGGCCTCCTGCTGTGTAGCGCAACGCTGACGGTACCAATTTTCCGCGAATACAGAAATCCGCTCTTGATCAAAAGGCATTAAATATCTTATATGCGCCCACCTTAAAGGCCCCCTAACTTCACTTCGACGAGCGCTATATGTAAAACTATTCTTATACTCCTTCAACATCGCTTCATCAACGACGCTCCCGAAGTCTACATATTTTTTTGCAGAGTAAGTCTTGGGAACAGAATGAGTGATGTTTGTTTCTAAACGATCTACGGGGCCATCCTCATAGCCAACTATTCGAGAAGTAGCTAAGACTAGGCCGCCAAACTGATATGCTTCTCTGATCCAGTTCGAAACTGCCACTCGATTATCTAGAGGAATTTCATCAATACCATCTAGAATAAGAACATATGCCCCTTGATTTACCCGCCTTACTAAAGCTTCTTTTACCGCTGGCTTTGCCGCGCCGCCCAATAATTTGTCTGCTACGGAGCAAGTTAGGTCAGCGAGTTTTACATCAATATTGAATAAGTCCGCAGGCATGTCGCGTAATACACACGGAATAGGGACTCGATTTTTAAGAGCTTCAGGCAATGGTGAGTTTAACCCTGCGGCCAACCTCCACGCGAGCCAGTTACTCAACGTCGTTTTACCTCCCCCAGGGTCGCCTAACACAACAAGCTGACGAGTATCCTGGAGCTCAAATAATAAGTTGTTTCCAACTGGCCATCCTTCCGGATCGCTATCGGCAGCTACTGGAACACTTGCAAGCAATGGAGATACAAATAGAGTTTCGATCTGAACCGGCGGCAAATCTCGCATCGAAGGTAGAGCAAGTGTCTCTACAATACCATGTCGCCGCTTGACTTCTCCTAAGTAAGGCCGTAATTCAACCTCACTCCAAAGATCTGGCAGATCGAACATAAAATAACTCATATTAATTTTCCTTTGCCAGTTGCTTACCCATAAGCAATGGCTTGAAATCTACAGGCTTTAAATAATCACCGTAAACCCGTATAAGCTCATCGATCCATAATACATCAATATCACCAGGGTTAGGGTATTGAAGTGACCAATTTGGAAGTACACCCGTATGTGGATTCAATATTCTCGTACTCAATTTTAGAGCCGACGCCCAAGGAGGAGAAATTGACTCGCCGTCAGGGCTAAAACTCCGCTCCCCATTACACCAAGCAAGAAATTCAATCCAAAAATCATGATCAAAATGCCATCGCTCCCATAGATCGCGATGAAACTGATGAATATATGCTGCAACAGTAACTCTCGCTGCCCAAATCCCCTGCTCAGTAGCAGTATCAGGAAATTTTATGCAGCCTGAGAATCTCGCCCACTGATTTGCCAATGCTTTAAGTCGTCGTGGATTTGGTGGCAAACAAATTTTGTCGCCCACGCACAAATTAAATGCATTAACATAATCCGTGCATACGGAAGCTGACAACAGCAAACTAAATAAAGCACTTGAGTCTGGGGGGAGAGGCAGCCTATAAATATCAGTACATATTTTTTCCAAGTAATGACTTGCTCGCAAGCTTAACTCGCCAAGGCTGGCATTTCCAGGGGCGGAAATCTCCTCTCTAATAGCATCAGTCAGAACACTTTCATTCATACCTAAAACAAACACACAGCTTGGGATATTGAGATAAATCTTCAACCCCTCCAACAATCTGAACGCTGCCTTGGGATTACAACGATCAAGATCATCGATAAACACTACAATTCGAGAGTTATTACCTTTGGGCAAGAGGCTTAGAATCGTCTCGTGAAGATGTTTACGTATAGAATCTGAGTTTAATATTTGTGCGTGATGCTGAAGCTCCCACTGCTCTCCAATTTTCTGTATCTTTTCTCCGCTTGGGACAGCTTCAACTCCAATGGCTTTACCTACATCACTCAAACCATCTAATGTATAACGTAACGCAATCTCTCCCAGCTTCAGAAACTTCGCTTTCACAATAGGCATAACCGATAGTTGGCGACGAATTTCTTGCAGCAGCGCCACCACAGGCGTCAATTCATTCTGATAACGCCAAGCATCAAACCAAACAGTTACTACACCTTTATTGGCTTGATGTTTTTTGAAATATTTACCTTTACACACAGAGCCATCTTCATCGAAATTCCCGCCTAATCGATGCTGCATTTGTCTCATAAAACTAGTTTTACCGCTCCCCCAGTTTCCATGAATCCCAAGCACATGCGGCGCAGAGCAATTAGCCACCCTATTGGAAATTCTTTCAAGCTCGCAATCCCAGGCCAGCTTATCATCCAAAGTAGGCAGGTCATCTAGCAGAACAGATAACTCCATGTGAAGAATAACTCCCAATCCATTAAAGCTTAAATAGAATCTTACTATATAAGTCTAGAGCAACCACTTCCAACCCAAATACTTATCCCCTAGCTTATGAAGGTGAGTGTAACGCCTCAATGAGTTCCAGTCTCTATGCCCAGAGACACTTGACACCCTAGGAATGTCCCAGTCCATCTCAAACAGACGACTCACACCTTCGTGCCTCAGATCATGGAAGTGCAGATCCTCAATCCCCAAGAGCGGGCACGCCCGCGTAAACGATGCAGATACGGACCTGGAGTTGTACGGAAAGATCTCCCGCTCGATCCTGGGCATGCTCTGCAGGATCGTCCAAGCCTCATCCGGCAAATGGCACCACACATCGTTGCCAATCTTCTGTCCGGGGTTTTTCATATCACGCACCAGGACGGCCTGCCGGGACTCGTCGAGATCATCCCAGCGGATCCGCGTGATCTCCTCCTGCCGGCGCGTCGAGAAGAGTGCAAATGCAATCATTTTCGGCATGTTGATAGACTCAGGTCGACGAACCTGCATTTCAAAAAAGTGCCCCATCAACTTGTCCAACTCGTCGAGCGTCGGCCGACGGTTACGCTCCTTGCTCTTGCTCACCATTCCCAGCTTTCGCAGCACCTTGCGCGCGTCGGGCATGGCCAGCGGATCTACCTCGTAGCCCCACGCCGGTCGCGCCACGGACAGAACCGCACCCAGATGCGAGAGATCATTACCGACCGTCTGCGCCTGAACTGCGCCACCCTCCTTACTCATCCGCCACTGAGCAAATTCCACGAGTTTCTGACTGGTCAGAGCCGAGTCGTCGAGATCCCCCAACCAGGTATCCTTGATCGCCTTCAAAGTCGCATTCTTGGTCTTGCCCAGTGGCCGGATCTTCTCGTACTCGTCGAGGTACTGCTCAATCATCTTCCTGATCGTCACACCCTTACGGTTTGCACGCTCAATTGCACCCGGCTCTGCCAGCTCCGTCTCACGCCGTTTGATCCAAGCCTGCGCAACCTGCTTTCGGTCGAAGGTTTGGCTTTCCTGATAAACTGTGCGCCCGTCCCGATTGATCCGTATCTGCGCCGTGTAGGCCGTCGAGTTGTCCTTGCGCTTGCGTGATGTGATCGTGCCCATTTCCAGTTGCTACATTGCCGAATTCGCTTGCTACATTGTAGCAAGCGACCTCAGAAAACAAGGAAAAATGGGTAAAAACCGCTGTATAAAAGATCAGTATCAATGAATTTCGAAAAACCTGAAGCGCCCGTAAACATTAGCCATACCCGTTCCGAGCCATCTCGCCGCTTCAGTGTGGCGCCGATGATGGATTGGACTGACCGTCACTGCCGGTACTTCCTACGCATCCTGTCGAAAAACGCTCTGCTCTACACCGAAATGGTCACCACCGGCGCTCTGCTCAACGGCGATCACGAGCGTTTCCTCCGTCACAACGAAGCCGAGCATCCGCTGGCGTTGCAGTTGGGCGGTAGTGTCCCGCTGGACCTGGCCGCTTGCGCGCGCATGGCGCAGGAGCATGGTTACGACGAGGTGAATCTGAACGTTGGCTGCCCGAGTGATCGGGTGCAGAACAATATGATCGGTGCGTGCCTGATGGGGCATCCGCAGTTGGTGGCGGATTGTGTGAAGGCGATGCGGGATGCGGTGTCGATTCCAGTGACGGTGAAGCATCGGATCGGGATCAATGGGCGGGACAGTTATGAGGAGCTGTGCGATTTCGTCGGCACGGTGCGCGATGCCGGGTGCACCAGTTTTACGGTGCATGCGCGGATTGCGATTCTGGAGGGGTTGTCGCCGAAGGAGAACCGTGACATTCCGCCGTTGCGTTATGACGTGGCGGCGCGGTTGAAGGCGGATTTTCCTGAGCTGGAGTTCATTCTGAACGGCGGGATCAAGACGATGGAGGCCTGCCATGAGCATTTGCAGACCTTTGACGGGGTGATGCTGGGGCGCGAGGCCTATCACAATCCTTATCTGCTGGCCGAGGTGGATCAGCAGTTGTTCGGCAGTACCGCGCCGGTGATCAGCCGGGCCGAGGCGCTGGCGCAGTTGCGGCCTTATATAGCCGAGCATTTGCTGGCCGGCGGCGCGATGCATCACATCACTAGGCATGTGCTGGGCCTGGGCACCGGGTTCCCGGGGGCGCGCAAGTTTCGTCAGTTGTTGTCGGTGGATATCCACAAGGCCAAGGATCCGCTGGCGTTGCTGGATCAGGCGGCGGAGTTGCTGGCCGGGCGTTGAGGCCCGGCCTGCGCGGCTGAGGGTCAGGCGGCTGCGGCCGCCGTCCAGTTGACCCAACCAAATTGCCAGGTGGCAAGGATCAGCAAGCCGAAGCCGATCCGATACCAGGCGAAAGTGGCGTAGCTGTGGTTCGCAATGAACTTCAGCAGGCCGCGCACGGCGATCATCGCGAAGATGAACGCTACGACGAAGCCCAGGGCGAAGACCGGCAGGTCGCTGCTCTGGAACAGTTCGCGGTACTTGTAGCCGGAATACACCGCAGCGCCGACCATGGTCGGCATCGCCAGGAAGAACGAGAACTCCGTGGCGGCCTTGCGTGACAGGCCGAACAGCAGACCGCCGATGATGGTGGAACCGGAGCGCGACGTGCCCGGAATCATCGCCAGGCACTGTACGCAACCGATCTTCAGCGCGTCGGCCCACTTCATGTCGTCCACATGGTCGACGCTCACTACATGATCGCGCTGCTCGGCCCACAACATCACGATGCCCCCCACGACCAATGCGACCGCTACGGTGATCGGGTTGAACAGGTATTCATGAATCGTGTCGGCGAATAACACGCCGAGAATGACTGCCGGGAAAAAGGCGATCAGCAGATTGCGGGTAAAACGCTGGGCATTGCTTTGGGTCGGCAGGCCTTTGACGATCTCGATGATCTTCGGGCGAAACTCCCAGACCACGGCCAGAATGGCGCCCAGTTGAATAATGATGTTGAACGCCATGGCGCGTTCACCGCCGAACTCCAGCAAGTCGGCAACGATAATCTGGTGGCCCGTACTGGAAATGGGCAGGAACTCGGTCAGGCCTTCTACCGCCCCAAGAATCAGCACCTTGAACAAGGTCAGTAAATCCATTAATCCTCCGTCAGAGCGCTCTTTGCGGGCGCCCTGTTAAATGCATTCAGGCATTGAGTATCTGAAGTAAAACAATTGGCAGATGCGCACCCATTGCCCGACTCGGGGACGGAGAATATGTCTTATCAAAAGCCACACTCAAGGCATGTTAATAAACGTCCGTGTGTGAACTTGTCGACGTTATAGCCAAAAGACAGGCCTCCCCATAAAATGTGACCCACCTCACACTGCTCTGATACGTATGCAGTTGAGTGATGGCCAAGGGACATAAAAACAGCTCGCGATAATTACAAAATAGTGGCACCATTCCATATTGCCACCATCTAACGGCCTCAATTCCGTTAGTTCACAGCCTCGAAAAAATCAACTAAAAGCTTGAATCGCTTAATTATTGTTAGAAAACTCGGGAGCCACGTCTAAAATTCGTCCAAATGTTACCAATTGTCAGTCACAGATGAGAACCGGTGCTTTAACATCCCGATGTCAGCACCTTTTCGAGTCAATGCATGATGCTCACAGGTAACTTAGCGACTAGAAGCCCGCGCCGCACAAGCGACGAACCAGGTGTTCTCACCCTGGGTCGTACCCGTGGCGTGGCTGAACACTTTAGCGCGCTAATCGCAAAGCATGTGCAGAGCGGTGTGGCTGTTGAAGCCGACGCCTACATTAGTTCATATCAGCACAACGAATATCACGGCCTGTATCGGGCGATCTTCATTATCATCGACAGCCCTCAGGCACTCGAAGATAACCTTGCGCTGGTGGAAAACCTGCGCAACGACAACTTGAAGCCGATTATTTGTGCAGTGATCACGGGTCGCGGCGCCCACAACAAGATCAAGTACTTTCTGGCCGGTGCCGACTTCTGTATCAAACTCAATACCTTGTCCGATGAAAGCGCGGAACTGCTGGGTGAGTTCTTCGACAGCGAAGAATGGCAGCGGGATATCAGCCTGGTGCTGGACCCCACCCGCATCTGCCTCTCGGACACCAGCAAGAAACTGGATATCTCCTTTGCCGAAATGAAGATCCTGCAAGCCTTTGCGCAGACCGGCAATCACATTCTCAGCCACGATGAAATCGCCAGCATCATGGGGCTGAACACCCAATTCTACGACCCTCGAGCGCTGGAAAAATCCATCAGCCGCTTGCGTGGGAAAATCAAGGACGTGTACGGTACGAACGCCATACAGAGCATTCGCGGGTATGGCTATCGTCTGATGAGGGGGTTGATCTCAACTCCTTGATTCAGGGAAAACACTCTTTTGCAGCATACGAGGGAACGTCTGATGCAACGCTTCAAACATCCGCTTTCTCATAGTTTTAACCGCGTCACATATCTAATAAAAAGCTGTCAATTGCATGAGCGCTGCAACACTTAAACATAACAATAAACCATTACTCTAACGCAGACCGAGTGGAACTTATCGAGGCCATCTTTGGGCCCAGACCCTGCCTGATCGATTAATTCCGAGGAAAACATTGCTCGCCTGCCATTATTTTTCGCCAAATTTGGTGTGTACTTTAGGAGAGAGACATGGAAACCAGCACGACCCTCCCAAGAAAATACTTTGTTGTCGTGACTAACAGCTCAGCGTCGCAACGCGAACTCGAGAGCATTCTCTCCAGTGAGCGTTTCAATTCGTTTGGCACGTCTCAGGCACAAATGTTTATTGAAGGTGTTGCTTCGCCCTCTTCCACTCCGATGCTGATGGAGTTCACTTACCCACGCGGCACAAGGAAGCATGTCGCACGTAGCATCGAACATGATACCCAGCGCATATTGGCCACCCTCGAATCGGAATGGCTGGCAGCACAATCGGCGCATTCATTCCACAATTCCACGGCCATGTCCGAAAACCCCGCTGATACTTCCCGAACGATCGAATCCGACGCGCCCTGCACCCAAGCCTGGCATCTGGACAATGATCAGGGTGCATTGACGAAAGAAGGCGTCGAAATCAGTCTCACCGGGCTTGAAACCGCACTGGTCCGCAAGATGCTGCACCATGAAGATCGCGTTGTCAGTCGCGACGATCTGATCCTCAGCATCGGCCGCGAGCCGGAGCAATACCGGGGACTGGAAATGTGCCTGAGCCGTCTTCAAGACAAATTCAAGAACGCCAGCAACGGTGAACGATTGTTTCGTGCCGTGCGCAATCGCGGTTATTGCCTGATCCAGGAAGTTGTTGCCTAAACAACATCCCTCACTACAAGACAAACAGATACAAGTGCGATTACAAAAATAAAAAAGCACTCTGTTTGGTTTCTCCCCTCCCTGGTTATACCCGCCTCCTGACCCCACCTACGATAGCAAACACAATATTGGTTATTCACCCCCTGCCTTTCGACCTTTTCTAACGTTTGCATATTGGAAATTTAAATAAGTTGGCACTGTGCCATCTTGTTAGAACTCGTCAGACAGCATCCCCGGCAATAACTTAGTCTATTGACTGACGACAGTTCCGCATTCCGGCGTTGTTACCTCAGGACACTGGCTCAAACAACAATAACAAGTCTCTTAACAACTCGGTTTTCTACTGTCGAAACCTGAATGGACGTCTTTTGGGGATATCGTATGGATCTTTCTCTTCGTATCAATCGAAACACCGGCCTCAAGGGACTGACCTTTTGGGGCCAATGGGCGCTGGCACAGAGTTTCATTGTTTCCCTGTTGTTCATATTGGCCGAACAGCACACGGGCACCGTCGAGTTCTACTATCGGATGTGCACGATCCTGGCCGTACTGGCCTCGGTGCCGGCTTATACCTTCAGCGGCGCGTATCGAAAGCGAGACAATTACCTGACCGGGCTGGGTCGACTGTTCATGGGCTGGTTCATGACCATGGCCGGGCTGGCGTTCATCGCCTTCATCTGCAAGGCCGATGCGCTGTTCTCCCGCCAGGTCATTCTTGAATGGGCGGTGTACGGTTTCCTCGGTCAGGCGCTGTTGTACGCACCGCTGCATGCGTTCTCGAAGTTCTACCAGCGGTCGCGCAAAAGCGAACACAAGACCCTGATCGTCGGCACCGGCGAACTGGCGCTGGGCCTGGCGAAGAAGTTGAGCCAGCACGAAAACCTGCCGCTGGTCGGCCTGGTCAGCAACGGCGATACCCCGTCGCTGGAAGCGGACGCCCCGCGCGTTGTCGGCGCCCAGGACGAACTGCTTGAGCTGATCCAGAACCACGACATCCGCCGGCTGTACATCACGCTGCCGCTGTCGGAAGCCGCCAAGATCGAGGCGATGTATGTGGACTTGCTGGATGCCAACGTTGACGTGGTCTGGGTGCCGGATCTGAACAGCCTGACACTGCTCAATCACTCGGTGAAAGTCGTGGACGGTCTGCCGGCGATCTACCTCAACGAAAGCCCGCTGACCAGCCGCCCGACCGCTGCGCTGAGCAAGAGCCTGGTGGAGAAAGCCGTCGCCCTGCTGGCCATCATCCTGTTGAGCCCGGTGCTGCTGGCCGTGGCCCTGGCGGTGAAACTCAACTCGCCGGGCCCGGTGTTCTTCAAACAGGATCGCCACGGCTGGAACGGCAAGGTGATCAAGGTCTGGAAATTTCGCTCGATGCGCGTTCACGATGACCGTGACGTCAAGCAGGCCAGCCGCAACGATTCGCGCATTACCGCGGTCGGTCGCTTCATCCGTCGCACTTCGCTGGATGAGCTGCCGCAACTGTTCAACGTGCTGCAAGGGCACATGGCACTGGTCGGCCCACGTCCGCACGCGGTGGCGCACAACAACTACTACTCGGGCAAGATCCTCGCCTACATGGCCCGCCACCGAATCAAACCGGGTATCACTGGCCTGGCACAGATCAGCGGTTGCCGGGGCGAGACAGACACTCTCGACAAGATGGAAAAGCGTGTTGAGATCGACCTGAAGTACATCAACAACTGGTCGCTGTGGCTGGATCTGAAAATTCTGGTGAAGACGCCGTTTACGCTGCTTTCGAAGGATATTTACTGAGACGCAGCGTTTGAGAAGGCAACACCGCAAGGGGACGAAAGTCCCCTTTTTTGTGGGCGGGATTTGGGGGTTGGCGGAGGGCTCTGCGGCCGAGGAAAGTCTGATGATTTGATGTCGGCTGAGCGGACGCCTTCGCGGGCAAGCCCGCTCCCACAGGTTTTTGGGTGATGCCGTAATCTTCAGCATTCCCCGATCCTTGTGGGAGTGGGCTTGGTCCGGGCGGCGATCCGACGAAAGCGCCGGATCATTCAACACCAGGTTTGAACCTGCCAACCACCCGCAACACACCAGCTCCCACAGCAATCACGGCTGCATCAAGATCCCCCTTCACCACAAACCAAAACGGGAGCCATCAGGCTCCCGCTTTAACTTCCCGCTCTCCCGAACCTACTCGGTAATCTTCCCGAAGTTGCGGTAGAACATGTCCCCTTCCCGACTGTCGGTCATCGAATGCAGCTGGAAGCTGCGGTTGAGCCGCGCGCCACCGTCACGGGTCAGCGGTGCCCACACCAGGTTGGCGCGGCGCATGGTCGACATGCTCATCATTTCGTCGAACGGGATCGACAGGTACAGCCCCTTGTCGAAACTACCCTCGCCATACTCGGCGCTGCCGGCGGTGGTGATGGTCGCCCAGGCGCCAAAGCGCACGCCGTTGAAGAACTCGCGGGAGATGTCCACCGTGCCGCCGAAGTCGCCGGCCAGGTAACGCCCGACACTGACCGCGGCCAGCGTGTCGAACGGCAGGTCGGTGTAGCCGGTGATGTGGCCGGTCCAGACCGAGTAATCCTGCAGGCCGAAACCCTGGTCGAACTCACGCTGACGCACGTAGTTCAGGTCCGCACCGATCGACCAGCGCTTGCCGGTCGGACGAAACAGCACCTCGCCCCCGACCCCGGCGAACATCGATTCCAGATAACCGCCGTAGA
This sequence comes from Pseudomonas pharyngis, assembly GCF_021602345.1. Taxonomy (GTDB): domain Bacteria; phylum Pseudomonadota; class Gammaproteobacteria; order Pseudomonadales; family Pseudomonadaceae; genus Aquipseudomonas; species Aquipseudomonas pharyngis. The sequence continues at coordinate 85,187 of NZ_BQID01000015.1, read as the reverse complement.
CCATGCCGTACAAATCCTTGTCCAGTTGCTCGGCATGACTGACCTGGAACAGCGGCATGGTGGTGTCCGACGTGGTCAGGTACTGACGCAAGTCGGTGCGCACACGCGGCAGGCCGCTGGGCGCGTCGTAGGTGAACTTGTCGAAGTTGTTGATCAGGTTCTGACTCAGCAGACCGTTCCACCAGGTGTTGCGGTTGAAGCGGTACTCGGCGTCCAGATCCGCCGTGAACTGATAGAGCAAACCATCGGGGCCGCCGACGTTCTGTTTGAAGCCCAGGCCGACGCCGTAATTGAAGTGCTGCGGCGCTTCGGTGTAGAGGGTTTTCTCGTTGCGCGGCATTGCCGGGTTGATCTCGGTGGTGCGGTGCAGCGATTCCAGCGGCTCTTCGTTGTTGATCACTTCGCGGAAGGTCTGCCGCGGCACGCTGGTTTCTTCCAGCGGCAGGTCGTAGCGTTTGTTGACCACGGTGAACCAGTCGATGTCGTCGTTGACGCTGTTGTCGAGAATCCGGCTCGCACGGCCAACCGCCTTGGGCGAATGGAAATAGCGCTGCTGCTCGCCGTACACGATCAGTTCGGAATCGCGCTGGGTGATGCGCTCGACCTTGTAGCCGGCGTTCTGCTGCAAACGGCGCGACACGTCGGCCCAGTTGACCTCTTCCATGGTCGCGGTTGGCGCCTTCGCCGGCAGCGGTTCGGCCGGTGGGTCGAAGGTCTTGGCCGGGGCCTTGCGACTGACGAAATTGGTGTGGAACGTGACGCCGAACATCGCCGTGTTGCCGCGCTCCCAGGCCGCACTCAGATCGACGGAATCGGTCACCTTGAACACCGCACCGAGGTTGATCGGCGAGTCCTGCTTGATGATGTTGTCCTTGGGCTCGTGCTTGTAGTCGTTGCCTTCGTATTCGAGTTTCAGGCTGAGGCGGTCCCAGGGCGTCTGGTAACTCACGCCGCCGAAAAACGACGGCTTGCCGCGAAAGTACGAGCCGGCGTTGACGTCACCGGTGCCTTCCAGATCAGGGCGGGTGTTGAAGCGGTCACTGATCGAACCCAACGGGTTGTCGACATCGCCGCGATTACCGATGTAACCCCAGGCGATGCCGGCGCTGAAATCGAAATTGTCATAGCGCTTGTTGGCGACGAAGAATTCACTGGCAAACAAACCGGTACCGCCGATGTCTCGAAAGCCCAGCGCCACTTCCGGCGCCCAGTGGCTTTCCTGCCACAGCCGGACCTTGGCGTCGACCGCCTTGTCCTTATAGCTCTGGCTGCCGCTCAGCGCTTCTGAACCGTACGGACGGTTGGTGATGGCGGTGTAGCGAAACGAACCTTCCAGCCAGTCGAGCGGCTGCAACGAAACGCTGTATCGGCTGTACGGCTCGGTACGGTTGGCGTTGACGCTCAACTCACCGGCGGGCGACATGCGCGCGGTCGGGGTCTGCAACAGACCGACGCCGCCAAAATCATTCTGGGTAATCCGAGGCTCGGCATGCACCAGGCCACACGGCAATAACAACACAGCTGCAAAACGCAAATTCAACGAACCACCTCAGCCAACTGCGTGGCAATCAATTCGGCCAACTGCTGATTCAGTTCAGGGACAGGCGGATCCAGATCATCGTTTTTCACCGGCACCAGAATCTTGCTGCCGGCCACGGGCATCTGCCCGCTCTCGCGGTTCCAGTGGGCGATGCCGACCCGCCGCGATTCGCCGTTGGGCTGGATCAGCCACAGGTAATCGGCATCGGCGTCGGCCTCCAGCAACGTGCAGCCCTGCAGGTATTCGCGGGCCTCCTGCAACGGCTGATAAGGCAAGCGGCACGGCTCGGCGACCGCGCCCAGCACTTCGACCTCATCGACCCGTTTCGGGTAGATCAGTTGATCGCCATCGTCGAGGCGGATGTTGCGGGCGAAGCCGACTTCCACCGCCACCGGATCGAGATCGGCGATCTGCCGCCCGGTCACCGGCATCTGCCGGACCTGCTCGGCCAGGCGCTGGGCGAGCGCCGCACGACTCGGCTTGTCAAACAGCATGGCCATGCGCTGCAGCACGTCCAGATCGAACAGCACGCCGACCTTCAGCCGCGTCTGTTCTTCCAGCAATGACTGACGCAACAGGACGCCCGCCAGCCAGTAGCCTTCGGCATTCGGCACGGCCTCGCCGATCACATCGCGCAAACGTCCGCCCGCCGGCAATTCGATCGGGCCCGGGTTGGCGACATCACCGCTGACGATGACCGCGGCCTCGCTGGCACCGGCAAGCAACATCAGGCACGCCGAGAGCGCTCTTAGCCGCTTCACGGGACATGCCTGCGGTCAGGGGTCAGCTGCACGATCCTGACCCGCAACTGCGAGGTCAGTTGCTGTTCACTCTGCACAATGAAACCGTCCACCGGATCGACCCAGTAACGGTTGGTCGCGCGCAGGCCGATGGCCGGCGCGTCAATCTGCTCATCGACGCGCAGCACGGAGTATTCCTTGTCGAGAATGTCGAGGGTTTCCAGGGATTTTCGGGAGAAGCGGCTGTTTACGATGATCCCGACTTCCTGGCCCTTGTAGAGGTCGATCCAGCGGCGGCTGGTGTAGCCGTCGGTGATGCGATGCAGGCCCTGTTTGAACGGCGAGTCATCGGACAGACGCGTGCCGTCCAGATCACCCTCCACGCCCAGGCCCACAGTGCGCATGGCCAGGCCGTCGCGCATCAGCAGCACCTGCTTGCCGGAGGCGACCCAGAACTGCAGGTCCTCGCGCTCGCGCACCAGCGCCAACACCCCGGAACCGGACGGCGTGGTCAGTTTGAGTTGGGGATACTTGACCCCCGCGACCTGCTCCGCCGACACGTCCAGTTCATCCGGCCCGATGACGGCGGACTTGAGGTTGTTCAACGAAGCGCTCATCAGCGGATTGCAGCCACTCAACAAAACGGCCGCCATCAGGCACACGCCCACTTTCAACGTTTTCACAGTCGGCGGCCTTATTTGCTGTTGTTACTGTATTCGCTCCAGTTCTTCGCAGCGGAAGCCCCCGTCCCGACAATCGATGCCGACGGCACCAACTGGCTGATCAGGCGATTCCAGCGAGTCACGTTGGCAGGCCCGACATAGACCACGTCCTGAGGCCGCACTTCGAAGTGCGAGGCGAGCGCCATGGCGGTCGGCGATTCGGCTTCAAGCTGATAGATTTTCGCCGGCTCCACGTCGAGGTTTTCCACCCCGCGAATCACGTACACAGCGTTGCCGTTGGAGGTGGTCTGGCTCAAACCGCCGACCGAGCCGAGCACGTCGGACAGGTTCATGGTGGCGGTCTTGAAGCTCAGCGCACGGGGCTGGTTGACCTCGCCCATCACGTAGATGCGCTTGTTGTCGTTGTACGGCAAATACAGCTGATCGCCTCCCTTGAGGTAGACGTTCTGCAATTCGGAATCCTGCTGATTCAGCGCGTCGAGATTGAGCGGATAAACCCGCCCGTTGCGCGTCAGCATCAGCCCCGACAAGTCGGCATTGTTGGTATCGACACCGGCCGAACCGAGGGCCTCGACCACGCTCAGCGGGTTGGTCGAAATCGCCTGGGGGCCGGCCTTGGTGACGGCGCCCGAGACCACGACTTTCTGACTGGCGAAACGCAGCACCGCGACATCCACTTGCGGCTCGGCAATGAACGCCGAGAGACGTTGCTCGATGTCCGAGCGCAGTTGCTGGATGGTTTTGCCGGCGGCCTGGACTTCCTTGATGTACGGGTAATACAAGGTGCCGTCGGAACGCACCAGACGGCCGTTGGCGTCGATCTGCTGTTGCGCACCCGAAGGGGCGGTCAGCTCGGGGTGATCCCAGACCGTGATGTACAGCACATCGTTGCTGCCGATGCGGTATTCGGCCGGGGTCGCCAACAACTCCGCCGGCACCGACTCACGCTTGTACGTGGCGCGGTTCATGGCAATGAGCTTGGGGGTGATCGGAATGAGCTCGACCCGGCTGCTTTCGCTGGCGCCCTGGCGCGTGATGCTACTGGTGCTCAGGTACTGGCCGGGGGAGAACATGCAACCTTGCAAAGCGATACTTGCCAACAATAAAAGAGAAAAACGACGGGTCATAATGGCACTACGCTATTCAAGGGCGAATCCAAAAACAAAGTCACCCGACTTTCGTCGGGCGACCCTGTACTGCACCAACAGATACTTCAGTTAGTTGTGCGTGCCGGTTGTACCCGTGGTACCGGTGGTACCCGTTGTACCGCCGTTGGCACTTCCACCACTGTTGGACGCCGCTACAGCACTGGCGACCATGGCAGTACTGGCAGCAGGCGCTGTAGAAGCCGCGACACTGCCAGATACATTGGTCACTGCTGTAAGCGGCGCTTCAGCTGCGGAGGCCCAGTTGCTCAACATCGTCAACAGGGCGATCGCCATCACTTTCTTCATATCAACTCCTTTCTAACATCGCACCTGAACATCGGGTGTTGGTTAGAGGTGGTAGAGTTCAAGTCGCAAAAAGCGCGAACAAGATCCGTTGTTCTTTCACAGTCTTACGCAACTGATAAAAGTCGAACGGCAGGTTTATATCTACGGACTTGCAAAAGGCATTGCCAGTCTAATTTCCCGACGATATCTAACAACCTGACTGAAACTAACATTGCACTAAAACGCCATCATCCCTGATAACCCCGGGGATGATTCGATTGCCAGCGCCAGGTGTCGGTGACCATGTCCTGCAAGTTGCGTGTGGCTTTCCAGCCGAGTTCCTTGGCTGCCTTGGAGGCGTCGGCCCAGCTCTCGGCAATGTCCCCGGAACGCCGTGGCATCACCCGGTAAGGCACTGGCTGCCCGCAGGCCTGTTCGAAAGCCCGCAGCACCTGCAACACGCTGTAGCCGTCGCCGGTGCCGAGGTTCCAGGTATGAATGCCAGTGCGGTCGGCGATGGTTTGCAGGGCTTTCAAGTGCCCGTCCGCCAGGTCGACGACGTGGATGTAATCACGCACGCCGGTGCCGTCGACCGTCGGGTAGTCGTCGCCGAAGATCGACAACTCCTTGAGGCTGCCGACCGCCACCTGGCTGATGTAAGGCACCAGATTGTTAGGAATGCCGTTGGGGTCTTCGCCCATCTGCCCGCTGTGATGCGCGCCGATCGGGTTGAAGTAGCGCAGCAGCGCGATGCTCCAGCGCGGTTCGGACTGGCACAGGTCGCGCAGCACGTTCTCGACGATCAGCTTGGACTGGCCGTAGGGATTGGTCGGAGTGCCGGTCGGGAAATCCTCGCGGATCGGCATCTGCGCCGGCTCGCCGTACACCGTGGCGGACGAGCTGAACACCAGCCGAAACACCCCCGCCGCTGCCATTGCCTGGCACAGCGTGATGCTGCCGCTGACGTTGGTTTCGTAGTATTCGAGCGGCTTGCGCACGCTCTCGCCGACAGCCTTGAGCCCGGCGAAGTGCAGCACGGCGTCGATAGCGTGCTGCTGGAAAATCCGGTCCAGCAAGGCCCGGTCACAGACATCCCCGCGAATCATCAGCGCACTTTTGCCGCAAATGGCTTCCACCGCGTGCAAGGCGGCGTCGCTGCTGTTGCAAAGATTATCCAGAACTACAACTTCATAACCTGCTTCAAGTAGTGCAAGTGTGGTGTGCGAGCCGATATAGCCGGCGCCACCCGTTACCAGAATCTTCATAGCGCGGTCCATAAGTGGGAAAAGTGCCAACTCGCGTGTCAAGCGCTGTTTGTTTAATGTGTGTCTTGATTCACACAAACAGCGCGACAACAACCAGAAACAAAAACAGTTCAATCACTGGCTATAAATATTTTTACAAGCCAAACTGTATTGCCTGGTACTTATTAGCACTCCCGCGCATTCATCACTATCAACGGATGCCGACTAAAAATAACCAATAACTGTCAAACCGACATCTCATAACATTGTCGTGTTTTACACTCATTGCTATTTGCCACTCATCTCCCGAGTCAGGTATTAAAGTACAGCTTCAATAACTTGCAACCTTTCGTTATTGCAATAAACGATGGCAGTGCGCCATGAATGACCAGGAAACTTTTATGATCCGTAAATGTTTGTTCCCCGCTGCCGGTTATGGCACGCGTTTCTTGCCGGCCACCAAAGCGATGCCCAAGGAAATGCTGCCGATCGTCAACAAGCCGTTGATCGAATACGCCGTTGAAGAAGCACGGGACGCCGGCCTGCAACACATGGCCATCGTCACCGGACGGGGCAAGCGCGCACTGGAAGACCACTTCGACATCAGCTACGAACTCGAACACCAGATTCGCGGCACCGAGAAAGAGAAGTTTCTGGCCGGCACCCGCGAGCTGATCGACACCTGCACGTTCTCCTACACCCGTCAGGTGGAAATGAAAGGCCTGGGCCACGCGATTCTCAGCGGCCGCCCGTTGATCGGCGACGAGCCTTTCGCCGTGGTACTGGCGGACGACCTGTGCCTGAACCTCGAAGGCGACGGCGTGCTCACGCAGATGATCGAGCTGTACAAGAAATTCCGCTGCTCGATCGTCGCCATCCAGGAAGTCCCGCGCGACCAGACCCACAAGTACGGCGTGATCGCCGGCGAGGCGATTTCCGAGGGCATCTACCGGGTCAACCACATGGTGGAAAAACCGGCCCCGCAAGACGCACCGTCGAACCTGGCGATCATCGGCCGCTACATCCTCACGCCCGACATCTTCGACCTGATCGCCGACACCGAGCCGGGCAAGGGCGGCGAAATCCAGATCACCGACGCCCTGATGAAACAGGCGCAGAACGGTTGCGTGCTGGCCTACAAATTCAAGGGTCTGCGCTTCGACTGCGGCGACGCCGAGGGTTATCTGCAGGCAACCAACTTCTGCTACGACAACGTCTACCTGAAGGGCCGCTGAGCGGCCCCCACTGATTCATTGCGGCACGCACATCCAACGAGGCAACCATGAACATTGCACAACATTCCGCAGAGATTGAACGTGAGGTGGACAACCTCGGGGTGATGAGCTGGTTATCCCGCCATCAGCCATTGCCCAGCGCCAATGGCCCGTGGCTGGGCACCCTGCTGCTGGTCGACCGCCTCGGCGTGTTTCCCTCCTCCGGGGACATACGCCGACCGATCCGCGATCCCTATCCCCTGCTCGCCCATCTGAAACGGATCTACGGCGAACAGGCGCTGGAGGTCGATGACCGCGACGGCCTGAAGATGATCTTCAGCGACTGGCGTTTTCGGGTGCGGATCTGCTGCAACGACCCGGCGATCATCGTCAACGTGGAAACCCGTTGCGTGACGCAGTTAATGCCGCAGAAAACCGCAGAGCTGCTGAGCCATCTGGATCTGTTCGACAACTGACGGCTACTTCAAAGTCTCGCCACAGTTGTCCTGTGGCGAGACTTTTTGTTGCCCGCCCACGACCCAACGATAGAAGTAATCGGCAATCACCCGCCCGCCCGTGGCCGGCAGCGGATGAATCTTGTCCGGTCCGATCATGGCCGCCGCGTAGCGTTTGACGTCGGTGCCAAACGCACATTGCAGGTTGGCATAACCCAGACGCTGCTCACGGGCCCAGGGCTCGATGACCTGCGCATAAGCCGACATCGGATACGCACTGGAGCGGGTGGTGTCCTGACGCAGGATCAGATTGATGCTTGCCGCCGGTTGAATCTCGCGGAGCATGCCGACCAGCCCCTGAACGTTATGCAGATACTGCTCGGGCTTCACGCCAAAACCCTGATCGTTGCCACCGAGCATGATCAGGTAAATGTCTGCGGGAATCTTCGATACCACAGCTTTCCACTGCGCCTGCCAGCGGGCATCGTCGTGGTAGAAATCAGCGGATGCCGCACCGGACGCCGCCAGTTTCGAGACCCGAACCCCGTTCTGATCGTTGCTCAGCCACAGACCGAACAGGGTCGGTGCGCCTTTCACCACTTCCAGCCTGAAGGCCCAATCGGTCGCGGCCGACGTACCGGGCAGCGGGACTTCCTGTACGCCCTCGCCCGCGAGTTTCAACGGCTGCCAGTCGGCGGAGGGTGACCAGCGATAACGCAACTCACTGGACTCGCCGTTGCCGAGGTAGAGCAGTTTCGCCTGAGTGACTGCGGTGTTGATGGCAGGCGTCGGGCTGGCCTCGACTTGCAGCCAGGCGCCGGGGTGGCCGGTCACCGTGCGGCTGTCGGGGCTGGCCTGGCCGAGGCCGGAGACCTGCCAGTCGCCGCCGAAGTATTTTTCGCTGCTGCGGGTGTACTTGAAATGCGTGCCGCCGAGCGCTGCGCCATGGTTGAACCCGACATACCCCGGCCCGGCAAACCCGACCTCCCCGGCCACGCGCTGCACCAGTTTGTTCAGGTAGAAATTCTGCCCGGCGCTGTAGCTGTCGCCGATCACCGAGATCGACAACACCTTGCCGGCCTTGCCTTCGCGCCACTGGCCAAACCGCTCGCGAGCGTCGCCGACCTGCACCACCGACGCCGCCACCGGCGGCACCTCATCAACAGCCAGCATGAATCGCTTCCTTCATCGAATCTGCGCCACCGGGGCGATGGTCGCCGCCGGTTTCTTTTTCGTCGCCGCACGTTCGCCGAGAAACAGCACGGAAGTGAAGTTGAACCGACTGAAAATCATCGACAACACCACCGGCCCGAGCAAACCACACGTCAAACCGCAGAACACCAGCACGCTTTCGTCTTTCACACCCAGGCGGCCGAGGATCGAACGCGACGTAGCGGCGAACAATACGTGAAAGAGGAAAATCGCGTAGGAGTAACCGCCAAGCCAGGTCAGCGTCTTCGAGCGCATGTCACTCGACAGTAACGCGATGCAGGATACGCAGCCCACCGTCAGGCCGATCAGGCTGCGGCGGTCGACAATCAGCTCGCGATCCACCGCCGCCACGTACAGCAGCGTCAGCGAGATCAGCACAAACACCAGCGGGCCGATCACCTTGAACGTCTGCTTCAGCTCGCTGACCTTCTCCTGGCCGATCATGCCCGCCACAAAGAACGGCAGCAGATAAATCGCCCCGTTGATGCCGAACGCGTCCACGGGAAACGGCGGCAACAGGAACACCGCCGCCGCGAAGGCGAACAACAGGTACAGGCGCGTCGGTGTACGCAACAAACCGCGCCACTCCAGCAGGCCGACGAACATGAAAATGATGAACACCGCCTGCAGAAACCAGAAGTGGTTGATCGGCACGTAGAACGACAACAGCGCATCCATCACGCTGACGTCCTTGTTCACGCCCGGCCCCACCGCCTGCAACACCGAGAACGGCACACCGACGCAAAACAGCGGCACGATCAGGCGCCGCACCTTGCCGCTGAAGAACGCGGAAAAGTCATTGCCGCGAATCTTGTAGAGGGAATAGATGTAGCCGGAGATGAAGGTGAACAGCGGCATCCGCACGTACACCATCGAATCGGCGATCACCCGGAACGGCGAGCCGATGTCGATTTTCAAACCACCGCCCAACGGCCCGATCACGTGATAGAGCACCAGCAACAAGCACGCCAGGCCGCGCAGGGTTTCGATCTCCAGGGACTTTTTCTTGCTCGACATAAAGCACCCGCCTCAATTCAGAATTCTTGATTCAACCTTCGCCGGTTTGTTCGCCCGCAGCATCAACCCCAGGCCCACGAACAGCACCGGCACCACCATCGAAAAGTGCCGGGCGAACGAACCGAAGTCCGGCTCGAACAAGCCCTGAACCAGCAGAAACGCCAGCGGAATCGCGATCAGTTCCTTGGGTTTGGTCTGGATCGGCGCGCCCTTGTAATCGGTCGAGGTGATGACTTTGAACAGCAGCAGCGCGGTCATGATCATCAACGCCACGAAGATCACCTGGCCCGGCCCCGACAGCAGGATCAGCTCAACGGGAAACGACAAGCGGAAGAAAATGATCATCGAGTCCAGGGCCTGCGAGACGAAGTCGCTGCCGCTGAGCCACGAGACGATCAGCGATTTGGACCCCTCTTCGCCCGCCGTGCGCAGTTCGTTGTTGCTGGCACGAATCGACGACACCGGAAAGCCCAGCGCCAATTGGATCGCCATTGCAACTGCGAGATAGAACAGGAACAGCATCAGGAAGAAGGTGGTGCGCGAGACGTATTTCTTCATCACGCAGACGCCGACCCAGGACAGCGAAAACAAAATCCAGTAGGGCCGGATCAGCACGCCGTAGATCACCGCCGAAAGGAAAAATCCGCCGCGATATTTGCGCGTCAGCGAGCTGAACAGAATGCTCAGCACCGCCACCGACACGATGATTTCCTTGGTCAGGTTTTCCAGGAAAAACGAACGCACGATGCCCCACAGGCACAGGGTTCCGAAGATGGTCAGCGGCATGCGCCGGAACACCACCACGGGAATCGCCGTGAGGAAAAAGTTGCAGAACATCCCGTAGGCCCAGGCGTTGGTCAGGTTGATCCCGGTGGGCCGCAGCAGGAACGCCGAACACTCGTAGGACGAGCGATCCGGCGAGAACGGGTTCCAGAAATTACAGTTGTCGGCCCGGGCATAGGACGACCACAGGGTCATCGCGTCCGGGCCCGGATCGCGCGGCACCAAGAGCGGCATCGCCACCGACAGAAACAGCCCGGTGAACAGGATCAGGAACGACAGCGACGAATCGAGACGGCGACCACGAAACTCGATGCACGGCAGTTTCAGGCCCATGACACGACAGCCTTTTTCGCGCGCGTGGCACGGGTCAGCAGCGCGATCACGGCAAGCTGCACGATGATCGCGAAGACGTTGCCCCAGGCCGCGCCGTAGATCGAATAATGCTTGATCAGCAGGTAACTGACCGGCACTGAAACCAACAGGCAAATGGCCGCGCTGGCGAGGGACACCCGACTGTTTTTCGAGGCGATCAAGCCGCCCCAGACGATGTCGCCAATGGCGCGCAGGGCGAAGGAGAAAATCAGCACGCCGAGGATGCCGTTCTCCGGACGCGGAACGCTGGTGGCGACGTAATCGAGCACCACGTTGAAAAACAGGTAAATGCCCACCGCGACCGCCGCCGACACCACCAGCGAACGCGCGACCCACTTGTTCACGAACAACTGCCGAACCGTGAACGGTTGCTGATCGGCCTGATAACGCTTGGCGAGCAGCGGAATGCCGACCACCGCCACCACCGCGTAGGACAGCGCCTGCAAGGTGTTGGCCGCCGACCACGCGTACACGTATTTACCGAGGCTGGCGTAGGGTTCGAGGTCGATGATCAGAAAGCGTTCGGCGTACTGACTCAATGCGATAAGGCCGGTGCCCAGATAAAACGGCAACCCGGCTTTCCACACGGCCGCCGTTGCCAGGGTTCCCTCTTCCCGCCCGCGATGAACATTCACCACGATCAGGTAACCGGCGACAATCACCAGCACGTTGGCGATGACCCACAGCCACAGCACGCTGCCGATTGCGGACACCCAACCGAGCGCCATCCCGCCCACGGCCAGCAGCGCCCAGAGCCCGGTCTTGATGAAGAACAGCAGCGCACCCGCCGTGGCTTTCTGCGCGGAGAACACGAACGAGTTGATCTCGAACGACAGGTGTTCGGTGAGCAGCACCAGCGTCACGCAGGCGATCAGCGCAGCCGTCGCTTCCACCGACTGGAACAGCGAATAAATCACCACCGTCAGCACCGACAACGCCAGACCCACGGCCAGGTACAGCAGCAGCACCTTGTCCACGACCCGGCGCGAACTGCCGCCCACGCTGATCAGCCGGTTGATCTCGGAACTGAAACCGACGCTGTAGAACTTCGACGCGATCAACGACGCCGCGACCACCACGCCGTAAAAACCCAGCGCCTCGTAACCGAGGTAATGGGTGATGGCGAGCACCAGCAAGAACTTCGCGCCCAGTGCCCCGCCCCGCAGCAACAGCCGGAATATCATCGAATGACGCCCTTGATGATGTCGTCCATGGCCACGGTTTTCGCCTCGATCTCACGGCAGGTGTCGGTCAGGCGTTTGCCGAAATTCGACAGCGCGTCAGGCGCGTAAACCGTGTCGATGATGGTGTCGACATTGATGTCGCCGCCGTTGATGACCCAGTCCTCGACGCCCATGTCCTGATACGCGCCGAAGCCTTTGCGTTCGTAGCTGATGTGGTACGCCGGGACACCCGAGAGCAGTGATTCGATCGCGCCGTGCAGGCGTACGGAAATCACCAGGTCCGGTTGGTATTTGGCCAGCGTTGCCTTCAGCGGCAGCAGGTCTTCGGTGATGCCCAGTTCGCGATAGAACGCGCCGTCATCGTTACCACGCACGGCGCTCTGTACGGCGCAGACCACTTTGCTTTTGTTCTTCAAGCGCTGCAGCAGCACCTTCAGGTTGGCCACGTAGGCGAGCTTCTTTTCCTTGCTCCATGCCGGCGGTTTACGCAGCACCACGCACACCGTGGCCGGCGTCGAAGCGCAGCGGGTGAACTTGGGTTGCTGGAGGATCTTGCCGGCCAGGGCCTGCACCGCGAGGTCCGGCGCGCGGTAGACATTTTCACAGGCATCGAACAATGCCGAGGAGCGGTTATCGCGCACGAACACCGCGTCGGCGCTGGCGTAGTGGCCGACGATCTTGTCGCTGTCGCCGTGGAACGGCCCGATGCTTTGCGGCAGGTACACCGACGGCACTTTGCTGAGGATCGCGGTTTCCAGCTGCTTGGCGTGGCCGAGTTTCAGCTTGATGTGCTCGAAGGCGCTCTTCGAACGCATGTAGCCGCCGCCGACGCCGACGATCAGATCGGTTTTCTTCAACAGATCCGCCAGCCCCGCGTAGGACTGATTGAGGAACACCGCCTCTTTGACCCGACCCAGGCCCTTGGCCGCCATGACTGGCGCATCGAAGCGCGGGTGCGGCAGGTACTTGAAAGAGTCCGGGTCGGAAGCCACCACACTGATCGCGGTGTCTTCGCCAAAGTTGCGCTGCACCAGCGCAATGGCCAGATCGACCAGCAGACCATCGCCGGAGTTGGAGGCACTGTAGCCATGCAAAATCGTTACGTTCATGAGCGGAGTTCTACTTAATAAGAGGGAGCGGAATACACGTCGTAGGTCTGGCGGATCATCAACGCGGCGCTGAAACGCTCGCGGACGATGCGCCGACCTTCGATGCCGAGGGCCGACAACGCAGGCTTCTGGATTTTCTTCAGCCGATCGGCCAGCGCCTGGTGATCACCGGCAGGGAACACGTAACCGGACACACCATGGGTGACCAGTTCGGGCAACGACGTGCAGTCGCTGGCGATCACCGGCAGACCCAGCGCCATGCCTTCCAGCGGCACCATGGCAAAACCTTCCCAGCGGCTCGGGACGATCAGCGCATCGGCTTTCTGATACAGCGCGTGCACTTCGGTGGGCGTCACCCAAGGCAGGTATTCCACCCCGTCCAGCGGCGGACATTCGACCACGTCCTCGTTCACCGCACTGCCCACCACCGTCAGTTTCAGGTCGCTGCGCTTTGCTTCGCTGTAAGCCTTGAGCAATACGTCGAAGCCTTTCTGGTAGTCGAGGCGACCGACGAACAGCAGATGAATCGGTGCCGGATCGTTGGCCTTGCGTTCTTCATGCTTGTGATCGATGCCGTTGTAGATCAGCGTCATGCGCTTGCGCTCGATGCCAAATTTCGCGGCTTTCTCCAGCTCGAACTGGCTGACGCAGATGATCGTGTCCGTGACTTTCTGCAGCACCCGCTCGATCCCCGCATAGACTTTCTGCTTGATCGGCGAGCTTTCCATCAGGAACGAAAACGCATGGGGGCAGTAGACGATTTTCGGCTTGCGCCACGGCCGCAGGAGCACGCACACGCAACGGCCGATCACCCCGGAAAAGGTGCTGTGCAAATGCACCACGTCGGGTTTTTCCTTGAGCAGGACCCGCGCCAGTTGCCAGGCAAAGCGCAGCAGCGACGGCACGTTCCGCCCGCTTCGGGCGAAGGTGCGGATCTGCTGTGGATCGATGCCGTGCAGCTCTTTCTTCTGGTCGAGCGGGACCAGATACACCAGCTCATAGCGCCCGTCTTCGGGAGCCGCCGAAATTGTGCGGATGACCGTCGCCACCCCACCTTTGATCGTTTCCGCCACGTGCAGTATTTTTTTCACAACTCACCCACTTTCATGCCTGTAAGGACCGTCGCTGAGATTCAGGACTGGTCGGACGCGTATTCGTAGTTGTAATAGCTGCCGTTGCCGTAATAGCTGGCCGCGCGCTTCTCGACGCCGTTGAACACCGCGCCTTTCAACTCGATACCGTTCTGGGCGAAACGCCGGATCGTCATCTCGATTTCCTTGGCCGGGTTCACCCCGAACCGCGCGACGATCAGACTGATGCCGGCCTCGCGACCGACAATCGCCGCATCGGTCACGGCCAGCAGCGGTGGCGTGTCGATGATCACCACGTCATAGCGCTCGCTGAGTTGCGCCAGCAGGTCGCGGAAATTGGCGTGCATCAACAGCTCGGAAGGGTTGGGCGGGACCTGGCCACGGCTGATGAAGTGCAGGTTGTCGACTTCGACCTTGTTGATCGCCTGTTCGAGGGTGCAGCGCTTGACCAGCAGATCGGACAAGCCGTTGGTGATCGGCGTGTTCAGCGTTTTATGCAGATGCCCCTTGCGCATGTCGGCGTCGATCAGCACCACGCGCTGCCCGCTCTGGGCCATGACCGCCGCGAGGTTGGAAGAGACGAAGGTCTTGCCGACCTGCGGGCTCGGGCCGGAAATCATGATGCGGTTGTTGGTCGAATCCAGTGCGGCGAAGTGCAGGCAGGTGCGCAGGCTGCGGATCGATTCGATGGACAGGTCCGTCGGGTTGCGCAGGGCCAGCAGATACGCCGGCGTGTCCGCCGCGACTTTGGCCCGGACTTTTTTGCTGTCCTCTTCCTGTTGCAGAGCGCTGTAGGGAATCGACGCGTAGACCGGCAAGCCGAGCTGCTCGATGCCTTCCGGCCCTTCCAGGCCCTTGCTCAGGGATTTGCGCAACAGCACCAGCGCCACGCCGACGAAGGCGCCGAGGAAGGTGGCGATCAACACGATCAGGGCTTTTTTCGGTTTGACCGGGCTGGTCAGGTCGACATCCGCCGTATCCACCAGACGCACGTTACCCACAGCGCCCGCGCGAACGATGTCCAGCTCCTGGGATTTGTTCAGCAACTGGGTGTAGATCTGCGAGGCGACTTCGACATCGCGAGTCAGGTTGAGCAGTTCCTGCTGCGTGGCTGGCAGGTCCTGAACCTTGCCTTCCAGCGAGCGTTGTTGCTGGGTCAGTTCACCGATCTGGGTCATCAGCGCGCGGTAGGCCGGGTGCTGTTTGGTGAATTTGCGGTCCATCTCCGCCTGTTGCAGCTTCAGCTCGGAAATCCGCGTTTCGAGCGCCACGGACTGGCCGAGCACCGATTGGGTTTCCATGGAGATGTTCACGGTCTTGCCGTGGGTCTGGTAGGCGTTGAGCGCATCGCTCGCCTTGGCCAGATCACGCTTGACCTGCGGCAACTGGCTTTGCAGGAAGGCCAGGCTTTGCGCCGCTTCGGCGGAAGTGCGGCGCACGTTCTGATCGACGTACAGCGCGGCGATCTTGTTGAGGATCTTCACCGCTTCGGCGGCGTCGCTGCTGGCCAGGGCCAGACGGATGATGCCGGACTCCTTGCCTTGCTCGGAGATGTCCAGCGCGTCCTGATAACCCTGGATGGTCACGATTCGTGGGTTGCGCACCACTTCGAAACGGGTTCCGGGATTGGCCAACAGTTGCGCGACCTGCCCTTCTACGCCGTCCTGCGCGAAGGCTTCGCCCGCCACGCCGTCGACCAGCAGGTTGTCGTTGTCGTCCAACAGCTGAAAGCGATGTTGTTCGCCGGCAATCAGGGTGAGTTTCTTGCCCAGCAGTTCCTTGGGCAGATTGAGCTTCGCAAACTCCAGGCGTTCACCGCCCCAGGCGTAGCTGCTCAGACCGAAACGCGGCGGCGCGACGCTGAGTTCGGTCTCACCGCGATAGCGCCGGGAAAGAAAGCCGCCGATCAGCGGGAAGGTGTTGGGGGTGACGTCGATGTCCAGGCGCAGATCGTCGACCGTTTTGCCGATCACCGCGCGGGATTTGATGATGCCGATTTCGGTCACCGATGGCGATTGCCCGCCGAGCATGCTGTTGAGGTCGGAAAAACCGAGCATGTCGTTCTTTTTCGGTTCGACCTGCACCAGCGCGTTGGCCAGATACACCGGCGTGGCCAAAATCGCATAGGCCACACCGGTCATCATGAACGCGCCGGTGAACGCACCGATCAACCATTTCTGATCGATCAGGCTGCCGAAGATGCCGAGAAGATCAATACTGTCTTGATCGTTGTCGCGGGTGCCTATTACTGACGGTAACTGCATAAGTCTTTCTTACCATTCACTGAACTGAAGAATATTCATCAACGCGCCAGGCGTTGCGCCCATGAGCTAACAGCATCTTCAATCAATGCATGGGCATGAATAAAAGCGGCTTGCCCCTGACGATACGGGTCCTGTATTTCTCGTTCGCTCTGCCACTTGCCCAGCAGAAACACTTTGCCCCTGGCGTGAGAGGCAATCTTCAGTACTTGATTAACATGTTGTTTTTCCATCACCAGAATCAGGTCTGATTCATTGACGATGTCCGCTGTCAGTTGCCGCGCCTTGAACCCTTCGGCACTGTGTCCGCGGTCTTCCAGCACCCGGCGTGCGGTCGACTCCATGCCTTCGCCGACCCGTGCAGACAGGCCTGCGGAGGTCACGCTGATCGCCGAGGGTGTCAGTGCATTGCGCAACAGAAGTTCCGCTGTCGGACTTCGGCAGATATTGCCTACGCAAACGACAAGAATCTTTTTGAACAAGGTTTACTTTCCCGTGTAATGTCAATCGGCCAACATGCCTTGCAAATTCGAATGAACCCGCAAGACCTTCCTTCACTCGGAAATAGATTCACCCTTAATACCGATGCATTAAGTAACACGGTCTCTAAAAGTCCCCCAACCAGAATTACCGGACTAAAAATAACTGTGATTTTCAGGCGAAAGTTTTCCGACAAAAAATAACATTCATGCACTAAAGCCTATTTATCGCTCTCGAAACCTGTGTAACGAGATAACCCTTTCGCTAGATGTCATTCTCATCAGGAGAGCAGACATGAAATCAGCACATCTCAAACATCTTGGTGCCACCCTGTTGATGCTCAGTGCTACCGCGCAGGTTCACGCCAGTACGCTGTTCCCGTCATTGCCCACCCGAACCATTGGCGTTCAGGTCAAGATCCAGAACTTCACCCCGGCGGACGCCGAGCAGATCAAAGCGGCAGGATTCAGCTTTGTGCGCTTCGGCGTCTGGAGCGACAGCCTCGGCGGCAAGACCTATCAGAAACAGATCAGCGATGCGTTTGCGACGGCGCGGTCCGCCGGGTTGCCGGTCTTGATGACCATTCGCGCCACCAAACCCTTGACCGGTGACCTGACCACCGCCGGTGAAGCCTTTGCCAACGCGGTGAGCGGGCTTGAGCAAGCCTGGAGCGCGCAACTGGTGGGAATCGAGATCTGGAATGAGCCGGATCTCGACACCTACTGGCCCACTGGAGACTTCAAGAACACCTTCGTGCCGTTCATGACGGCCATGTGCAAGACGCTGCAGGGCAAACCGCAAACGACGCCTTTGGTGGGCTTCGGTTTTGCCCGTCCGCCGACGGCCGGCTCCGCCTCGACCGTGGCCCTCAACAGCATCCTCGGCACTTATCCTGAGTGCCTGGACGCCATTTCCTATCACCCCTACGGCATGACCGCGACGCAGATCAGTAACGCGCAGACCTTCATCCAGCAAAACTTCCATCTGCCGGGCGTCATCAGTGAATGGGGCGTCTCGGCGCTCGCCTCCAACGGCGGGCCGGAAGGGCAAGCCACTAAAATCTCTGCGTTCATCGCCGATGTTAAAAAACTCAACATTCCGCTGACGTCGATTTACGAATGGAAGAACAGCGAGTCGGGCAGCAACGACCGGGAGAAGAATTTCGGCCTGCTGACCTCCGACGGCCAGCCGAAACCGGCACAGACGGCGGTCTCGACGCATTTGAACGCCGATTAAGCCGTACAGCGGGTCAGTTGCTTTGAACCTGTGGTCCTTTTTGGCATCGTATTGATCGATACGCGCCCCGCCTTTCAAACAGCCGTTTTCAGGTTGTTGCCGCCGGGGCGCTCGATACGCCGACATGCCCTTGAGTGGCTGTCGACGCTCGGGTAATGTCACCAGACCCATAGGACAGAGCACGCTCATGACTTCCAAGCTGGAACAACTCAAACAGTTCACCACCGTTGTGGCCGACACCGGCGACTTCGAAGCGATTGCCCGGGTCAAACCGGTCGACGCCACCACCAACCCTTCCCTGCTGCTCAAGGCAGCGGCTATTCCGGCTTACGCTGAACTGCTGAACGCCAGCGTCGGCGACTGCAAGGGCGATGTCGGCCTGGCCAGCGACCGTTTCGGCGTCGCGGTCGGTCAGGAAATCCTCAAAGTGATCCCGGGCCGTATTTCCACTGAAGTGGATGCACGCCTGTCGTTCGACAAGGACGCAGTGCTCAAACGGGCCCACCGCCTGATCGAGCTGTACGACAAGGCCGGCGTTGGCCGTGACCGCGTACTGATCAAGATCGCCTCGACCTGGGAAGGCATCCGCGCTGCCGAGATCCTCGAGAAGGAAGGCATCCAGACCAACCTCACCCTGCTGTTCTCCTTCGCTCAGGCCGCTGCCTGCGCCGATGCCGGCGTGTTCCTGATCTCGCCGTTCGTGGGCCGCATCTACGACTGGTACAAGAAGGCCAACGGCAACGACTACACCGGTGCCGACGATCCGGGCGTGCAGTCCGTGACGCGCATCTACAACTACTACAAGGCCAATGACTACAAGACCGTGGTCATGGGCGCGAGCTTCCGCAATCTGAGTCAGATCGAGCAACTGGCCGGCTGCGACCGCCTCACCATCAGCCCGGACCTGATCGAGAAACTGGCGGCCGACACCGGCAAGCTGGAACGCAAACTCGCTCCGGGCCATGCTGGCGAAGCGCGCCTGAGCCTCAACGAAGCGCAATTCCGCTGGTTGTCCAACGAAGACGCGATGGCCACCGAGAAACTGGCCGAAGGCATCCGTCAGTTTGCCCGCGACCAGGAAAAACTCGAGGCGCTGCTGCAAGCCAAGCTGTAATCAGCCGAGCGCAAACGCAAAAAGGGCGAACCCTCACAGGTTCGCCCTTTTTTGTGCCTTGCGGTCTGGCTGATCAGTGCCGTTCGAGGGCATTCACCAGGTCATGGAAGGCTTCGCGGTTGGAGTCGTTCAGGCCCATGAGGATCTTGTGCGCTTCGAGCACCTTGATCCGCACCACCTCTTCCGACTGATCCTGATCCGGCAGGTCATCAAGGCATTCCGGGCACGGCACGGGATGGTTGACGATATTGAACACCTGCTCGAAACCCATCGACTGCAGCAGACGGGTGATGTCCTCGTGGGTGGTGACCACGGTCGGCAGCAGGCCGACCTTCTGCCGCGACAGGATCGACAGCTTGGCCAGCAGGCCCAGGGTGGTGCTGTCGATGCTGCGGGTTTCGGTCAAATCGATCACGATCGCGTTGAAATTCAGCGCGGTGAAGATTTTTTCAATAGTCGCATCCAACGCCGAACACAGGGTCAGGCGAACTTCACCGACGAACTTCAGGACGAAGGTGCCGTCCTGCTCGGCGAACTGGATTCTACCGGTACTCATCAAAGATTCCTGCTCAACACCAACAGGGCGATATCATCCGGCATCTCCCCTAGCGTGGCCAATCCAAAAACCTGCCGCAGACCATCCAGGCTGCCGCCCGCCGACTTCACCTTTTGCGGTAAAGCGGCTTCTTTCTCTTTGAGTGTGGGCTCTGGCAAAAGATCCAGAATGCCATCAGACATCAGCGTCAGGCTGAACGTCGGTGGCAGCTCGAGCACGTGGTCTTCGTAGGTGGCTTCGTTGAAAAGCCCCACCGGCAGACCGCGCCCCTCGAGGTAGCGAACACTGTCAGGCGTGTACAACACAGGCAACGGCAGATGGCCGCCGATGCTATAGGTCAACAAACCGGTCTCCTCGTCGATGACTCCACCGACCATTGTGACGTGTTTACCCAGCTTACAACTGATCAGCCCCCGGTTGATATGACCGAGGACTTCCGAAGGCTTGAATTCCGGCAGCGTGCCGTTGCGCTTGGATTCGAACAGCAGGCGCGTGGTCATGAACTTCAGCAGCACGGTGACGAACGCCGAAGAGGCGCCATGACCGGACACGTCCGCCAGGTAGAACGCCACCCGGCGCTCGTCGACCCGGAAGTAGTCGACAAAATCACCCGACAAGTACAGCGACGGGATGATCTGGTGCGCAAACCTGAATTCGTCGATGGCCCACGGACTTTCCGGCAGCATGTTCATCTGCACCTGGCGACCGGCGTTCTGGTCTTCCTGGAGCAGGTTCAGGCTGGCTTCGAGTTCGCGGTTGGCCTTTTCCAGTTTCTCGCGGTAGCGCTGGTTTTCCAGCAGCAGACGCGCACGATCCAGGGCCCGGCGCACGGAGTGCTCGAGCACAGCCAGATCTTCGAGAGGCTTGATCAGATAATCCGCCGCGCCCAGGCGCAGGGCCTCGACCGCATCGTTCATCACGCCGGCGCCCGAGACCACGATCACCGGTGTCTGCGGCGACCGCTCAGTGACCTGACGGATGAGTTCGAGACCGCCCATCTGCGGCATGCGCAGATCGCAGATGACCAAGTCGGGCGTGTCTTGCTCGAATACCTGAAGACCCTGCTGGCCGTTACTGGCCTGCAAGACGCTGAAACCACTGTCTTCCAAATAGGCCGCGAGGCTCGCGCGCACTACTTCGTCATCATCGATTATCAGCAGCGTGGCACTGGTTTTTGGCATGTGGGCAAACGGCGCCAGAATTAGGTTGGCGTAGCAGGCGGGGCAACGGCCCGGCGCAGACTACTGGATTCGCTTTCTAGCCTCTCTGCTGCACCGCTTCGGAGCATTCGCGCCGCACACGGTTGCACCAGAGGTGCCCTTCTAAGGCGCAGACGGTACTCCCATCCTTCGAGCGTTTCAAGCATGCGCCGATGGTCGCTTGGAGACTTTGTTTGTCAAATCACTCGCAGTTATAAGAACGGCTTCAACCGTAACCCAATCATTGGACGCGCCCACAAAAAAGGCGACCTCGCGGTCGCCCTTTCATACCGATCAATCGAGATCAGAAATCGTCTTCAACCTGCCCGTCCTTGACCTTGAACTCGCGGTTCTGCAGGTAGGCGTTGCGGATGAAAGTGTACTTGTCGCCGCTGATCAGCTTCTCGCTGGACAACAGGCTGGCGCGGGTGTCGACGATGTTCAGGCCGAAAATCGAGTTACGCACTGGCACGTCGTTGATGTAGCGATACGGGCCGGTGAAGCTGTCGACGTACTTGGACGGCGCGTCACGCAGTGTGCTCGGGCCCATCAGCGGCAGCATCACGTAAGGACCGCTGCCGACGCCCCAGTAGCCGAGGGTCTGGCCGAAGTCTTCGTCGCTGCGGTTCAGGCCCATTTTGGTGCCGACATCGAAGAATCCGAGCAGGCCGAACGTGGTGTTGAAGATCAGGCGCGCGGTGTCGACGCCCGCCGCAGCCGGTTTAGCCTGAAGAATATTGTTCGCCAGGTTGGTGACATCACCGACGTTGCGGAACATGTTGTGGATGCCGTCTTCCAGGAATTGCGGAGTAACAAATTCATAGCCCTGCGCCAGAGGCTTCAGCGCATAGGTATCAACGAAATCGTTGAACTGGAAAATCG
The DNA here is from genome assembly GCF_021602345.1 of Pseudomonas pharyngis. GTDB lineage: Bacteria > Pseudomonadota > Gammaproteobacteria > Pseudomonadales > Pseudomonadaceae > Aquipseudomonas > Aquipseudomonas pharyngis. The sequence continues at coordinate 63,382 of NZ_BQID01000015.1, read as the reverse complement.
GACGGTTGACGCTTTCCCAAGGATCTTCTTCCGTTGCGGCCTGAGCGGCGAACGGCACCAGCATTACGCTGGCACATACACAAAGCTGAGCAAGAGGATGGCTCCAGCGCATAGAAAACTCCTTGGATAGTACGGACGCAGCACCTGGGCCGCGGCGATTAGTGCGTCAGTATAAGACGGAAACGGCGCTTTAGGCAGTTCCCCCGGTGAAACCCTCTGTAGGACGCTTCGTCACTGGCCTGTCATGCAACTGTCACCGATGTTGCCTAGCCTGTTCGCTATTTCAGGGACGTTTTTCCATGCCTCAAGCCGAAGCCTTGCCCCTCGCGGCACCGACGCTGACCGCCGTGCTGTTCGGACTCAGTGGTTGTCTGGTGGACTTCGGCGCGCGTGCCCGCCATCAGACGAGCATCGGCCCGGAACACGCCGACGTGACACCCGGCGCCCTCGACGGCCTGCGCAGCCTGCAGCGCCAGCAAATTCCCTGCGCCTGGCTGGATGAGTTGTCCATCGCGAGCACTCAGGTACTGGCATCGGCGCTGCCAGACTGGATCAAACCATCGCAATATTCGGCAACAATCAATCCTTGGCCGGCGCCCAACGCCTGCTGGCAAGCGTTGATGGGATTGAATGTCGATCGCCTCGACGGTTGCGTACTGGTCAGCGGCGAACCGCGCCTGCTGCAATCGGGCCTCAATGCCGGGTTGTGGACCATTGGCCTGGCGTCCTGCGGTTCACTGTGCGGCCTGGCGCCGAGTGAATGGCAGGCCCTGAGCCAGAAGGAGCGCGAACAACTGCGCGGCAAGGCGACGGTGCAGCTGTTCGGCCTCGGCGTGCACTCGGTGATCGATCATCTGGGCGAGCTCGACACTTGCCTCGCGGACATCAACCTGCGTCGCCTCAAAGGCGAAAAGCCCTGACCGGGATCATGCAGGTTGGCCAAGAGTGGATTAGTCTTAAGGAGAGCCATAGACCTTTGGCGCACGGCTGCGGTCTATGCCAGTGCCTCTCGATAAAAGGAAACAACCATGCCCGCTCAAGAACTGCAGAAACAGCTCAATGCCCTGCGCGAGCAACTGGATCAAAATCCTCCGCTGACCGAAGCCGAGCGCGCTGATCTACATGCCCTGATGGAACAGATCGAACTGGAACTTGAACTGGAAACCAAAACCAAGGACTCCAACATTGCCGATGGCGTGAACCTGGCCGTTGAGCGTTTTGAAGTTGATCACCCCACCATCGCCGGCACACTGCGCAACATCATGAATTCCCTGGTCAGCATGGGCATCTGAGACCCCGCGAATGCAAAAAAGCCCTGCCATCATTGGCAGGGCTTTTTCATGTCTGCGATACGGGTTACTGACGAACCAGACGATGGTTCGGCAGTTGCACGCTTTCAGTGCTGCGGTACGGATTGATGTCCAGCCCGCCCCGGCGCACATAACGCGCAAACACCGTGAGTTTTTCCGGTTTCAGCAGGCGCTGCAGGTCAAGGAAGATCCGCTCCACGCACTGCTCGTGGAAGTCCGAGTGCTGGCGGAAGCTGACGATGTATTCCAGCAGGCTGGCGTGATCCAGCGCCGCGCCACGGTATTCCACCACCACGCTGCCCCAGTCCGGCTGGCTCGTCACCGGGCAGTTGGATTTGAGCAGATGACTGTGCACGCTCTCCTCCACCACGCGCGAATCGTCGCAGCGCAGCAGTTCAGGACGCGGGTGTTCGTAGTTGCTGACGCTGATATCCACATCGTCGATGCACACGCCCGGCAGCGCGACAACGCCTTCGGCTTCGACGTCTTTCAGGCTGCGGACCCGCACGCCCACCGGTTTGCCGGCAGCAGCGGACAAGTCCTTGACCAGCGTTGCTTCGAGACTCGCGATGTCGGCAAACGGCGTCTGGTTCAGCGAGTTCAGGTACAGCTTGAACGACTTGGATTCGATGATGTTCGGCGAATCCGCCGGAATGCTGAATTCACCGATCGCCACCACCGGTTTGCCCGACGGCAGCAGCCACGACAGCTCGAAGCAGTTCCAGAAATCCACGCCTTTATACGGCAGGGTTTCGGCGGTCAGGCCCAGCTCGGCCCATTTCGCAGTGCGCGGAATCGGGAACAGCAGGGATGGCGTGTACGTGGCGATGTATTCGCTGGATTTGCCCAGCGGCGAATGTTCGGCTGCGGGATGCATGGCGGAAACCTGACTGAAGAATCAGCGGATTCTACCAGCCTTTGCTCCCGCCTTTGAGTGCTTACTGACTGACAGTCAGTTTGCCGACCATTCCCGCCTGATAATGCCCGGGAATGTTGCAGGCAAATTCCAGGTTCACCGCTTTGCTGAAGGTCCAGGTCAGTTCGGCGGTCTTGCCCGGCTCCACCAGCACGCTGTTGGGGTCGTCGTGCTTCATGCCATGCCCCATCGAGCCGTGATCCATGCCCGCCATGTCGTGGGACATTTCCTTCATGCCGGTCGGCGTGAGCATGCCGCTTTGCTGCATCTGTAACATTTCCTGCTGATGTTTTGCATGCATCGCCGCGTCGCCAAGGTTGAATTCATGCAGCAACCGGCCTTTATTCACCAGCACAAAACGAACGGTCTCACCGGCCTTGATCTCGATCGCCTTCGGATCGAAGCTCATGTCGCCCATCACCACTTCAATGCTGCGGGTGGCCTTGGACGCCGGGGCCGGCTGGCCGAAGTCATAGGTGTGCGCCGGCGATGCCCACAGCGGCGAACTGAGCGCCATCAGACACGCGGCAAGGGCCAGACGGTTGCGCAAAAACATAGTCGTACTCCAACAAATCAAGGTTCAGCCTGTGGGAAACTCTAGCCCGCCTGCGCTGGCAGCGACCTGACAGGCAGATTACAACTTTGTCAGGTTGGCGCTCACCGCGTTTGCCCACGGTATAACGTCCTCGTTCCCGCTACCCGAGTCGCCCATGAAACTGCTGATCGTCGAAGACCAACCGAAAACCGGCCAGTACCTGCGCCAGGGCCTGACCGAGGCCGGTTTCAACACCGAACTGGTGGCCGACGGCTCCACCGGCCAGCAATTGGCGTTGAGCGGCGATTATGCGCTGCTGATCCTCGACGTGATGCTGCCCGGACGCAATGGCTGGCAAATCCTGCAAGCGGTGCGCAGCGCCGGTCTGGAAACGCCGATCCTGTTTTTGACCGCAAAGGACACCGTTGAAGACCGTGTGCATGGTCTCGAACTGGGCGCCGACGATTATCTGGTCAAACCGTTCGCCTTCTCCGAATTACTGGCCCGGGTGCGCAGCCTGTTGCGCCGCGGCAGTTCCACACCTCAGGAAACCAGCCTGCGCCTGGCCGATTTGAGCCTGGACCTGATCCGCCGCCGGGTCGAACGCAGCGGCCAACGCATCGACCTCACCGCCAAGGAGTTTGCCCTGCTGGAAATGCTCCTGCGCCGCCAGGGCGAAGTACTGCCCAAATCGCTGATCGCCTCACAGGTCTGGGACATGAACTTCGACAGCGACACCAACGTCATCGAAGTAGCGATTCGCCGACTGCGCCTGAAGATCGACGACGACTTCCCCAACAAGCTGATTCACACCGTTCGCGGCATGGGTTACGTCCTTGAAGAGCGTACCGACTGATGCGCCGACTGTCCTTGAGCGGCCGGCTGGCGCTGTTGTTTGCAGGCTGCACCGCAGTGGTTTCGCTAGTCGCCGGGGTGGTTTTCAATCGAGCCAGCGAGGGCCACTTCGTCGAGCTCGACCAGCAACTGCTCGAAGGAAAACTGCTCGGCGTACGTCAGACGCTGCTGAGTGGCAGCGACGCCGCGCACATCACCGATGAGTTGAGCCAACAGGGCGATATCACGTTGCGCGTCAGCGGCCCTGAGGGGCAGCGCTGGTTCGGTCGCTCGTTGCATGCCCCGGCAAACCTGCCGCAGCAACCCGGTCTGGCCACCATCAACGACAACGGCACCGACTATCGCCTGCTCAACGCCGCGCTTGAACCGGGAAAACCCGACTCACCGCAGTTGACCTTGCTGCTGGACATCACCCACCACCAGCACTTCCTGCAACGCATGCAGCATCTGATCTGGCTGACCGTCGGCCTCTCGGCGCTAGCCACCGCGCTGCTCGGTGCTTGGGCTGCCCGCAGCGGTCTTCGTCCGCTACGCCGCATGAGTGCCGTGGCCCGTGGGATTTCGGCGCAATCGCTGAATGCCCGACTGCCGGAAGCGCGGATGCCTGCAGAGCTCGCGGAATTGGCCCACAGCTTCAACGCCATGCTCGGACGCCTCGATGACTCTTTTCAGCGGCTGTCAGCGTTCTCCGCCGACATCGCCCATGAGCTACGCACACCACTTTCCAATCTGCTGACCCACACCCAGGTCACCCTGACCCGCCCTCGCCCCCTCGAAGACTATCGCGAGGCATTGCACAGCAACCTTGAAGAGCTGCAATGGATGGCGCAACTGGTCAACGACATGCTTTATCTGGCCAAGGCTGACCACGGTTTGCTGGTGCCCAAGCGTGAACCGCTGGAGCTGGCGGAAGAAGCCGATGCGTTGCTGGAGTTTTTTGCGCCGCTGGCTGAAGACGCTCAGGTCAGCCTGAGCCGTGACGGTGCGGGGCAGCTCGAGGGGGATCGCCCGATGTTGCGCCGGGCGCTATCGAATCTGCTGGATAACGCGTTGCGCTTTACCCCTGCAAACGGCGAGGTGCGCATTCGGGTCACCGAGCAGGCTAAATCCTTGAGGGTGACCGTGGAGAACAGTGGCGAAGGGATTTCTGCGGACTTGTTGCCGCGTTTGTTTGACCGTTTCTACCGTGCGGACCCGGCGCGCCAGGAAGGCAGCAGCGAGCATGCGGGATTGGGGCTGGCGATTACTCAGTCGATCATCCGCGCTCATGGCGGGCAGATTCATTGCGAATCGGCTCAGGGCTGGACGCGGTTTGTGATTGAGTTGCCGAAAAACGATTGAGGCCGGCAATGCCGGCCTCAATGGGGGAACTTACGAATAGCGCAACGCGTGCGCCGGTTCGATCTTTGCCGCCCGCCAGGCCGGGTAAACGGTGGCCAGGAAGCTGAGGATGAAGCCCGCCGAGCAGATCAGCAGCACGTCGCCGCCCTGCAATTCCGATGGCAGGTTGCTGACGAAATACACGTCCGAACTGAAGATGTGCTGCCCGGTCACCCGCTCGACCCAGCCCACCATCTCACTGACGTTCAGCGCCGCAATCACGCCCAGCACGCCACCAATGATGGTGCCGACGATGCCGATCACGGTGCCCTGCACCATGAAGATCGCCATGATCTGCCGTGGCGTGGCGCCGATGGTGCGCAGGATCGCGATGTCCGCGCCCTTGTCGTTCACCACCATGATCAGGGTCGCAATGATGTTGAACGCTGCCACCGCGACGATCATCAGCAGCAACAGGCCGATCATGGTTTTTTCCATCTTCATCGCGCTGAACAGACTGCCCTGGGTATGGGTCCAGTCGTCAGCCTTGAAGTCGGTGCCGAGGCCGGTGGCAATGTCCGAGGAAACCTTCGGCGCGGCGTACAGATCCTTCACCGCCAGACGCACGCTCTGCACCTGATTCGGCTCCCAGTGCTGCATGGTCGCGGCGTCGGAGACGTGGATCAGGCCCATGGAACCGTCGAGTTCGGCACCGACCTTGAACACGCCGACCACGTTCAAGCGCTGCATGCGCGGAGTGATGCCGCCCGGTGCGGTGCTGACTTCCGGCACGATCAGGGTGATCTTGTCGCCGACGTTGAGGCGAAAACGCCGAGCGGTGATTTCGCCCAGCACTACGCCGAACTCACCCGGTTTCAAGGCATCGAGACGACCCTGAACAATGTGTTGGGCAACGATCGACACCTTGCCTTCCTGAGCCGGGTCGACGCCGCTGATCTGGATCGGCTGCATCATGCCCTTGTAGGACAGCATGCCTTCCATCTCGGTGAACGGCACGGCGGCTGTCACTTCCGGGTTCTTCATCGCGGCGGCGGCCACTGGCTGCCAGTCGTCGATCGGCTTGACGCCGACGATGGTCGCGTGAGGCACCATGCCGAGGATGCGCGAGCTCATTTCGCGCTGGAAGCCGTTCATCACCGACAGCACCACGATCATCGCCAGCACGCCGAGGGCGAGGCCGATCATCGAGGTCATCGAAATGAACGAAACAAAGCGATTGCGGCGCTTGGCGCGGGTATAGCGCGTGCCGATAAAGATCGATAACGGTCTGAACATTCGCTGGGGCACCGTATAAAAATAAAAGACCCGACACCTTTTCAGGCATCGGGTTTCAAGCCGTCAGATGGGGGTCAGGCAACCTTCCTGCAGCTGCAGGACGCGGTCCATCTGGCGAGCCAGGTTCATGTCGTGAGTCACCACCAGAAACGCCGTGCGCATCGACGTGCTGAGTTCCAGCATCAGATCCTGAATGCCTTCGGCGGTATGGGAGTCGAGGTTGCCGGTCGGCTCGTCGAGCATCACCAGCCCTGGATTGTTCACCAGCGCCCGGGCGATGGCCACGCGCTGGCGTTCGCCACCGGACAGCTCTGCCGGTTTGTGCTCCAGGCGATGACCCAGGCCGACCCGTTCCAGCAACGCCGTGGCACGCTGACGTGCTTCCGGGATCGCGGTCTTGCCGATCAGCAGCGGCATGCAGACGTTTTCCAGCGCGGTGAACTCCGGCAGCAAGTGGTGGAACTGGTACACGAACCCGAGGGCGCGGTTACGCAGCAGGCCACGCTTCTTCTCGCTCAGCGCCGACAGTTCTTCACCGTCGAGCCAGACACCGCCCTTGGTCGGCGTATCGAGACCGCCCAGCAGGTTGAGCAAGGTACTTTTGCCCGAACCGGACTTGCCGACGATCGCCACCCGCTCACCCGGATGCAGTTCCAGTTGCAGGTTGGCCAGCACTTCCACCGACTCCGGGCCTTCCTCGTAGGATTTACCCAGGTTGCGGCAGCTCAAGATTGCTTTTTCACTCATGCCCGACTCACTCATAACGTAACGCCTCCGCCGGCTGGGTGCGCGCGGCACGCCAGGCTGGATACAGGGTGGCGAGGAAACTCAGGACCAACGCAGCGGCGCAGACCATGACCACGTCCTGGCTCTGCACCTGCGACGGCAGGTAATCGATGAAATACACATCGGCGTTGAGGAATTTGTGTCCGATCACGCCTTCGAGGGCCGAAATCGCGGCGCTGACGTTGAGCGCGGCGAAGATCCCGACCACGGCGCCGATGGCCGTGCCGACCACGCCGATCACCGTGCCCTGCACCATGAACGTGCGCATGATCGTGCCCGGCGTGGCGCCCAGTGTGCGCAGAATGGCGATATCGCCCTTCTTGTCATTCACCACCATCACCAGCGTGGAAATGATGTTGAACGCGGCCACCGCGACGATCAGCAGCAACAGCAGGCCGATCATGGCTTTTTCCATGCGGATCGCCTGATACAGGTTGCCGTGGGTACGGGTCCAGTCGCGGGCGTAGTAACGGTCTTCGCCGAGGCGTTGGGCGATGTTCCACGCCTCACGCGGGGCCTGGAACAGATCGTCGAACTTCAGGCGCAGGCCCTGCACCTGATCAGGCTTCCAGCGATGCATCTTCGCCAGATCCTGCAGGTTGGTCACGCCCAGATAGCCGTCCAGTTCACCGGCGCCGACATGAAAGATGCCGACCACGGTGAAGCGCTTCATGCGCGGGAACATCCCGGCCGGGGTCACACTGACCTCCGGTGCGACGAAGGTGATCTTGTCACCGAGGCCCACGCCGAGCTTGGTCGCGGCCTTGTCGCCAATCACGATGCCGAAGCTGCCCGGCGTCAGATCGTCGAGTTTGCCCTGCTTCATGAAGTTGTCGATGATCGAGACGTTGCGCTCCAGCGCCGGGTCGATGGCATTGAGCAACACCTTGGAGACCTGGCCGTTGTTGGTCAGCAACCCCTGCATCTGGGTGAACGGCGCGACGGCCGCCACCTGCGGGTTCTGCTTGACCTTGGCGGCCAGGCTCGGCCAGTCGTTGATGGCTTCACCGGACTCGATGGTCGCGTGGGGCACCATGCCCAGCACGCGGGTGCGCATCTCATGATCGAAGCCGTTCATTACCGACAGCACCACGATCATCACGACCACGCCAAGGGCGAGCCCGATCATCGAAGTCAGGGAAATGAATGACACAAAATGATTGCGACGCTTTGCACGGGTATAACGCGTGCCGATAAATACGAAGAGAGGTCTGAACATGTCGGGGCTTGTTCGGAGGGAAAAGGAACGTCCTTGTGGCGGGGGTCGATAACCAGCTTTACACTCAGACCACCGCCGCTACCATGGGTTCGCCATGTCGACATTAGATGAAGAAGATCGCCGCGAATACTACCGTATCGAGGACACGATCGCACTGGAAATTCGGCCCCTGTCCGCTCCCGAAGCCGCAGGCCAGGAAGTGTTGCAGGATGCTTCTCCACTGTTCAACCTGCTCAGCGAACTGCACCTGAGCGAATTCGAGTCGCAGCACCTGCTGCGCCAGATCAGTGAACGCGACCGCGCCATCGCGGCGTTCCTGAAATCCCAGAACAAACGCATCGACCTGCTCAGCCAGGTGGTCGCCCTGACCGTGCTCGGCCATATCGGCGAGCCGCAACCGGTGATCATCTCCGAGGGCGGCATCGACTTTCAGCACCCTACCCCGATCGCCAGCGGCGCCCACCTGTCGGTAAAACTGGTGCTGATGCCTCAGGCGCTTGGCCTGTTGTTGCGTGCCCGCGTGACCCATTGCGACCGCAAGGGCGACGGCTACGACGTCGGCACCGAGTTCGAACACCTGACCGACGCCCAGCGCCAGTTGCTCGCCCGCTATATCTTGCAGAAGCAGGCCCAGGAACGACGCCTGGCCCGCGAACAGAACGAATCAGGCATCTAAATTAAGGAAGAACCGTGACCCTTATCTACGGCCACCGCGGCGCCAAGGGCGAAGCACCGGAAAACACCCTGAGCAGTTTTCAGGAATGTCTCAAGCACGGCGTTCGCCGTTGCGAGCTGGACCTGCACCTGTCCAAGGACGGCGAGCTGATGGTCATCCACGACCCGACCCTCAAGCGCACCACCGACCGGCGCGGCAAGGTGGTCGAGCACACCGCCGCCGAGCTGGTGACCTACGACGCGCGCAAGGGCGGTCCGGGCTGGATCAAGCCATGCCCGATTCCAACGCTGGAAGAACTGTTCGAAAAGTGTGATTTCGAGCACTGGCAGCTGGAAGTCAAAAGCGCTTCTCGCACCCGCGCCGCGACCACCGTGCTGGCGATCCGTGAAATGGCAGTCAGACACGGGCTGCTCGACAAGGTGACGATCACCTCGAGTTCGCGGGAAGTATTGAAGGCTGCGCTGGATCTGGTGCCCGACGTCTCACGCGGCCTGGTGGCCGAATATGCCTGGCTCGATCCGTTGAAGGTCGCGCAAAGTTACGGTTGCGAGATTCTGGCGTTGAACTGGACGCTGTGTACGCCTGAACGCCTGCAAAAGGCGCAGCGTCAGGGGCTGCATGTGTCGGTGTGGACCGTCAACGAGCCTGCGCTGATGCGCAGACTCGCCGACTTCGGCGTTGACAGCCTGATTACAGACTTTCCCGGTTTGGCCACTGCCACCCTCGGGAATGGCTGAAATCGGTCTCCCCGGCCGGCTCAGGCCACCGGCCGGAGCCCGTCAAAAAAGCCGGTTGAGGCCGTCGTACGCCGCTACCCGATAGGCTTCGGCCATGGTCGGGTAGTTGAACGTCGTGTTGACGAAGTACTTCAGGGTATTCAGCTCGCCCGGCTGGTTCATGATCGCCTGACCGATGTGCACGATCTCCGACGCCTGATAACCGAAGCAGTGAACGCCCAGCACTTCGAGGGTTTCACGGTGGAACAGGATCTTCAGCATGCCTTGCGGCTCGCCGGCGATCTGTGCCCGCGCCATGCTCTTGAAGAACGCCTTGCCCACTTCGTACGGCACTTTGGCCTGGGTCAGCTCCTGCTCGTTCTTGCCGATCGAGCTGATCTCCGGAATGGTGTAGATGCCGGTCGGCACGTCATTCACGAAACGCCAGCTGCCATTGTCGACGATGCTGCCAGCGGCCGAACGGCCCTGGTCGTGGGCGGCACTGGCCAGGCTCGGCCAGCCGATCACGTCACCGGCGCCGTAGATATTCTGCACGCAAGTGCGGTAGTTCTCGTCGACTTCGATCTGGCCACGACTGTTGACCTTGACCCCGATGTTTTCCAGACCCAACTGATCGGTGTTGCCGGTACGGCCGTTGCACCAGAGCAAGGCGTCGGCCTTGATCTTCTTGCCGGACTTCAGGTGCAGGATCACGCCGTTGTCCACGCCTTCGACGCGGTCATACTCTTCGTTGTGACGTACGGTGATGTTGTTGTTGCTGAAGTGGTAGCTCAACGCCTGGGAGATTTCCGAGTCGAGGAAGCTCAGCAGCTGACCGCGGTTGTCCACCAACTCGACCAGCACGCCCAGACCGCTGAAGATCGAGGCGTATTCGCAACCGATCACGCCGGCGCCGTAAACGATCAGTTTGCGCGGGGTGTGACCGAGGCTGAGGATGGTGTCGCTATCGTAGATACGCGGGTGATGGAAATCGATGTCCGCCGGGCGATAAGGACGCGAACCGGTGGCGATGATGATGTGCTTGGCCACCAGTTTCTCGACCACGCCGTTGGCGCAGACCACTTCGATGGTTTGCTCGTCGGCGAAGCTGCCGGTGCCGAAGAATACGTCGACGCGGTTACGGGCGTAGTAGCCGGTACGCGAAGCAACTTGTTTGGAAATGACTTTCTCGGCGCTTTTCAACACGTCCGGGAAGGAGAACCAGCGCGGCTCGCCGATCGCACGGAACATCGGGTTGGTGTTGAACTGCATGATCTGCCGCACCGAGTGACGCAGGGCCTTGGACGGGATGGTGCCCAGGTGGGTGCAGTTGCCGCCGACCTGGCGACGGCTGTCGACCATCGCCACCTTGCGCCCTGCTTTGGCGGCGTTCATTGCCGCGCCTTCTCCCGCCGGGCCGGAACCCAGCACCACCACGTCGTAGTTGTAGACAGCCATGCGTACTCCTCAGAACAGGCCGCGGTGCCAGCAGCACCGGCGGCTAAATCACGCCGAACGACGGCGCGAAGGAACAATTGGGGGCCAGTAGAAAACCCGGACACAGTCTATAGAAGCGTCAACGCCGCGCACATTAACCCTTGGTCGCGTCGTAGGCTACTTTTGCATGCACTACAACGCCAGCTTTCGTACTGTTCTCAGTCAATTTTTGCGCCACTGAGCCGCTCGAAAGCGTGACTGGTGCGTGTGACGAAACCTGTATCGGCACGAATCACAAAGAATGCACCAATGTCGTGTTTTTCGGCATAGTCCCAAGCCCTTTCAGGCCCGAGAATCAGCAACAGCGTCGATAGTCCATCGGCCATCAGCGCTGAAGGATGAATCACCGTGACCGACGCCAGATCGTGTAGGACGGGCGCACCGGTGCGGGCATCGAAGGTGTGGGAATAACGCCGGCCATCCTGCTGAAAATAGTTGCGGTAGTCGCCGGACGTGGAGAGGCCGTAGCCATCGACATTGATGACGCGCTCTGCAACCTGCTGATCGTCGCGCGGTTCTTCCAGAGCGATACGCCATGGCGAACCATCAAGCTTTTTGCCGGATGCCTTGAGCTCGCCGGTGGCTTCGGCAAGGTAATCATGTATGCCCAGAGCCTGGAGCCGCGCGGCAATGGTGTCGACCGCGTAACCGGCGGCGATGCTGTTGAAATCCACCTCGACCGCCGCGTCCTTGCACAACCGGTCACCGTCGATACGCAGGTGCTGATGACCGACGCGCTGCCGCACTTCGGCCAGCGCCGCCGTATCAGGGACTTTTTCTTCACGCCCCTGCGGGCCGAAACCCCACAAATTCATCAGCGGTTCGACGGTGAGGTCGTAGGAGCCTTCGCTTTGTTGCGACAGCTGCTCGCCCACGCGGATCAATTCAAGGACCGGCGCGGGCATGACCTGACAGCGATCAGCCGGCAATGCGTTGAAGCGCGAGATGTCGGAGTCTGCGCGGTAAGTCGACATCTGCCAGTCGAAATCCGCGAGTATTTTTTCCACTTCGACACGCACCTCCTGCGGCGCAGGCAGATTGGCGTGGCGCACGTACTTGATCGAATAGGTGCTGCCCATCGTCGGGCCGCCGAAAGTCTCCAGGGAATCACCGTTGCCGCAGCCGGACAAAAACCCGGTCAGCAGCACGAGAATCACCCAGCGTCCAGTTAACAATTCTTCATCTCCCCGCAAAACCGCGCCGGCCATTATGGGCTACGAGCGCAACGCTTTCTTACAAGATTTAGAGCGAGTACCTACCCATGTCTTCCACGACCGGCAAAGGCAAGGCGATTTTTCGCGTTGTCAGCGGCAACTTTCTCGAGATGTTCGACTTTATGGTCTACGGCTTCTATGCCACGGCCATTGCCAAGACCTTCTTCCCTACCGACAGCGCCTTCGCGTCCCTGATGCTTTCCCTGGCCACTTTCGGCGCCGGCTTCCTGATGCGTCCGTTGGGGGCGATTTTTCTCGGTGCCTACATCGACCGACACGGCCGGCGCCAGGGCCTGATCATCACGCTGGCCATGATGGCAGCCGGCACCGTGCTGATTGCCTGCGTGCCGGGCTACGCCACCCTTGGCGTCGCTGCACCGCTGATCGTGCTGTTCGGGCGATTGCTGCAAGGTTTCTCGGCCGGCGTCGAATTGGGCGGTGTGTCGGTGTATCTGGCGGAAATCGCCACACCGGGCCGCAAGGGCTTTTTCGTCAGTTGGCAGTCCGCCAGCCAGCAGGCGGCGGTGGTATTCGCCGGCCTGCTCGGGGTCGGCCTCAACCACTGGCTGAGCCCGGAACAGATGGGCGACTGGGGCTGGCGCGTGCCGTTCCTGATCGGCTGCATGATCGTCCCGGTGATTTTCGTCATCCGCCGCTCGCTGGAGGAAACCCCGGAGTTCCAGGCGCGCAAACATCGCCCTACCTTGCAGGAAATCATCCGTTCGATCGGTCAGAACTTCGGCATCGTCATCGCCGGCATGGCGCTGGTGGTCATGACCACGGTATCGTTCTACCTGATCACGGCCTACACACCGACGTTCGGCAAGGCGGAACTGCACCTGTCGGACTTCGATGCGTTGCTGGTGACCGTGTGCATCGGTCTGTCGAACTTCTTCTGGTTGCCGGTGATGGGCGCGGTGTCTGACAAGGTCGGGCGTAAACCCCTACTGCTGGCGGCGACGATTCTGGCGATCCTGACCGCTTACCCGGCGCTGTCGTGGCTGGTGGCGAATCCGAGCTTCAGCCATTTGCTGATCGTCGAGCTGTGGCTGTCCTTCCTGTACGGCTCGTACAACGGGGCAATGGTGGTGGCACTCACCGAAATCATGCCGGTAGAAGTTCGTACGACTGGCTTCTCGCTGGCCTACAGCCTGGCGACCGCCACCTTTGGTGGCTTTACCCCGGCGGCCTGCACTTATCTGATTCATGTGCTGGACAACAAGGCGGCACCGGGAATCTGGCTCAGTGGCGCAGCGGTGCTGGGCCTGATCGCCACGCTGGTGCTGTTCCGTGGCAACAGGCACGAACTGCGCACGGCCCAAGCCGCCATCCCCCGCTGAAACAAATCGCGCGCAAACAAAAACGCCCCGACCAGAGTCGGGGCGTTTTCAATTGCAGCTAAGGCTTAGCGCGGGAACGCTGGCGGGTTTACACCGGCCATGTCTTCCATCACGCGAACCACCTGGCAGCTGTAGCCGAACTCGTTGTCGTACCAGACGTACAGAACAACGCGGTTGTCCTGAACGATGGTCGCTTCAGCGTCGACCACACCGGCGTGGCGCGAGCCAACGAAGTCGGTCGAAACCACTTCCTGCGAATTGACGAAGTCGATTTGCTTGTGCAGATCGGAGTGCAGCGCCATGTAGCGCAGGTACTCGTTCATCTCTTCACGGGAGGCGGCTTTCTCAAGGTTCAGGTTGAGAATGGCCATGGACACGTTCGGCGTCGGAACGCGGATCGCGTTACCGGTCAGCTTGCCGGCCAGCTCAGGCAGGGCCTTGGCTGCAGCGGTGGCGGCACCGGTCTCGGTGATCACCATGTTCAGCGCGGCGCTACGGCCACGGCGATCGCCCTTGTGGAAGTTGTCGATCAGGTTCTGGTCGTTGGTGTACGAGTGAACGGTTTCGACGTGACCGTTGATGATGCCGAACTTGTCATTCACGGCTTTCAGCACCGGCACGATGGCGTTGGTGGTGCAGGAAGCGGCGGACACGATCTTGTCGTCAGCAGTGATTTCGTTGTGGTTGATACCGTGAACGATGTTCTTCAGCTTGCCCTTGCCAGGCGCGGTCAGAACAACGCGGTCGATACCCGGGCACGCCAGGTGCTGACCCAGGCCATCGGCATCACGCCATACACCGGTGTTGTCCACCAGCAGCGCATCTTTGATGCCGTACTGGGTGTAGTCCACTTCGGTAGGGTTCTTCGCGTAGATAACCTGGATCAGGTTGCCGTTGGCGGTGATGGTGTTGTTTTCTTCGTCGATGGTGATGGTGCCGTTGAACGAACCGTGTACCGAATCGCGACGCAGCAGGCTGGCGCGTTTGGTCAGGTCATTTTCGGCGCCCTTGCGCACCACGATGGCACGCAGACGCAGGCCGTCGCCGCCACCGGTTTTTTCGATCAGGATACGCGCCAGCAGACGGCCGATACGACCGAAGCCGTACAGCACAACGTCGGTGCCTTTGCGGGCCGAAGCGTTTTGCTGGCCAACCACGTCAGCCATTTCTTCACGCACGAACTGCTCGGCGGTGCGGCCGTTGCCTTCGTTGCGGAATTTGTACGCCAGCTTGCCCAGATCTACCGAGGCCGCGCCGAGCTTGAGCTCGCTCATGGCCTTGAGCAGTGGGAATGTTTCGTGGACGGAGAGTTCGCTGTCGTCGGCAGAACGGTGGCGAGCAAAGCGGTGAGCTTTGAGAATCGCGATGACAGACTGGTTGATCAGGCTGCGGCCATAGATCGAGCTCACCACGTTGTTGTTGCGGTAGAGCTGACCGATAAGCGGAATCATCGCTTCTGCGAGTGCTTCACGGTCGATCCATTCACCAAGACACTGGTCGGGCTTCTGAGTCACGGTAACCTTCCACATGTAGGGGCAGAAAAAAGGGGCTACATTATGCCGCCGAGAACCTCTTGTAGCAATGCGCGCCTGTCGCGCAATCGGTAACAAAAACCCGTCCAAAAAAATAACGCCCTCCGCCAGCCCAGTAAATACGGGGCTTCCAGCGCAGTCAGTTTTTCGACGACTGTTAGACGATGTCTGTAACCCTCCGTAACACCACCAACTTTTGGCACTACATAACCGTAAAAAAAGCGCTGGTTTTTATGGTTACCACTACATTTTTCCCAAACGGTGCAGATAGACGCATCCTGCAACTGACAGGCGGCACCGGACGCCGCTACAATTACCGACTTTGTCGCAACGCCTGGAGCTCAACCTTCCGTGCCTGTTCTGCGTCTACCGCTTCTCCCTGCTGCGGCAGGTAAACAGCACTGGGGCAACCTCCCCGGTGCCGCCCTGAGCCTGGCGATCGCCGAGGCTGCCAGCGCTGCCAAGCGCTTCACGCTGCTTTTGACCGCCGACAGCCAGAGTGCCGAACGGCTGGAACAGGAGCTGAGTTTCTTCGCCCCGGATTTGCCGGTGCTGCATTTCCCGGACTGGGAAACCCTGCCCTACGATCTGTTTTCGCCGCACCAGGACATTATTTCCCAGCGCATCGCCAGCCTTTATAGGCTGCCGGAGCTGGAACATGGCGTGCTGGTGGTGCCGATCACCACCGCCCTGCATCGTCTGGCGCCGACCAAATTCCTGCTCGGCAGCAGCCTGGTGCTGGATGTCGGGCAGAAACTCGATGTCGAGCAGATGCGCTCGCGGCTCGAAGCCAGCGGCTATCGCTACGTCGACACCGTCTACGAGCACGGCGAGTTCACGGTCCGCGGTGCACTGATCGACCTGTTCCCGATGGGCAGCAAACTGCCCTATCGCATCGACTTGTTCGACGACGAAATCGAAACCCTGCGCACTTTCGACCCGGAAAACCAGCGTTCCATTGAAAAGGTCGATTCGGTCAAGCTGCTGCCGGCCAAGGAATTCCCACTGCAAAAAGAGGCGGTCACCCGCTTCAAGGCGCGCTTTCGCGAGCGCTTCGACGTCGATTTCCGCCGCTGCCCGATCTTCCAGGACCTGAGCAGCGGCATCACGCCGGCCGGTATTGAGTACTACCTGCCGCTGTTCTTCGAAGAAACCTCGACCCTGTTCGATTACCTGCCACAGGACACTCAAGTGTTCTCGCTGCCGGGCATCGAGCAGGCGGCGGAAAACTTCTGGAACGATGTGCGCAACCGTTATGAAGAGCGTCGCGTCGATCCATCCCGTCCTTTATTGCCGCCGGCCGAACTGTTCCTGCCGGTGGAAGACTGCTTCGCCCGCCTGAAGAACTGGCCGCGCGTGGTCGCCAGCCAGCAGGACGTGGAAACTGGCGTCGGCCGCGAGCGCTTCCCGGCGCAGGCATTGCCGAACCTGGCGATCGAGGCCAAGGCCACGCAACCACTGGCCGCGCTTTCCGCCTTCCTCGACGAATTCCCGGGGCGCGTGCTGTTCACCGCCGAATCCGCAGGTCGTCGCGAAGTACTGCTGGAATTGCTCGAACGCCTGAAGCTGCGCCCGAAAACCGTCGATAGCTGGCCGGACTTTGTCGCGAGCAAGGATCGTCTGGCGATCACCATCGCCCCGCTCGACGAAGGCCTGATGCTGGACGAGCCGGCCCTGGCACTGGTCGCGGAAAGTCCGCTGTTCGGCCAGCGCGTGATGCAGCGTCGCCGTCGCGAAAAGCGCGCCGATGCCAACAACGATGCGGTGATCAAGAACCTCACCGAGCTGCGCGAAGGCGCGCCGGTGGTGCACATCGACCATGGTGTCGGTCGTTATCTCGGCCTGACGATTCTGGAAATCGACAATCAGGCTGCCGAATTCCTGACCCTCGAATACGCCGAGAACGCCAAGCTCTACGTGCCGGTGGCCAACCTGCATTTGATCGCCCGTTACACCGGCAGCGACGACGCACTGGCCCCGCTGCACCGCCTCGGCTCCGAGACCTGGCAGAAAGCCAAGCGCAAGGCCGCTGAACAGGTCCGCGACGTGGCTGCCGAATTACTCGACATCTACGCCCGTCGCGCCGCCCGCGAAGGTTATGCGTTTGCCGATCCGAAGGCCGATTACGCGACGTTCAGCGCCGGTTTCCCGTTCGAAGAAACCCCGGACCAGCAATCCACCATCGAAGCCGTGCGCGAAGACATGCTCGCGCCGAAGCCGATGGATCGACTGGTCTGCGGCGATGTGGGTTTCGGCAAGACCGAAGTCGCAATGCGCGCCGCGTTCATCGCCGTGCACGGCGGCAAGCAAGTGGCGATCCTCGTGCCGACCACCCTGCTCGCCCAGCAGCACTACAACAGCTTCCGCGACCGCTTCGCCGACTGGCCGGTGACCGTGGAAGTGATGAGCCGCTTCAAGTCGGCCAAGGAAGTGAACGCTGCAGTCGCTCAGTTGGCCGAAGGCAATATCGATATCGTGATCGGCACTCACAAGCTGCTGCAGGACGACGTCAAGATCAAAAACCTCGGGCTGGTGATCATCGACGAAGAGCACCGTTTCGGTGTCCGTCAGAAGGAACAGCTCAAGGCTCTGCGCAGCGAAGTCGACATTCTTACGCTGACCGCCACGCCAATTCCGCGCACGCTGAACATGGCGGTGTCGGGCATGCGCGACCTGTCGATCATCGCCACACCACCGGCGCGACGCCTGTCGGTGCGCACCTTCGTCATGGAGCAGAACAAGAGCACGGTCAAAGAAGCCCTGCTGCGTGAGTTGCTGCGTGGCGGTCAGGTCTATTACCTGCACAACGACGTGAAAACCATCGAGAAATGCGCCGCCGACCTGGCCGAACTGGTGCCGGAAGCGCGAATCGGCATCGGCCACGGGCAGATGCGCGAACGCGAGCTCGAACAGGTGATGAGCGACTTCTACCACAAGCGCTTCAACGTGTTGATCGCCTCGACCATCATCGAGACGGGCATCGACGTGCCGAGCGCCAACACCATCATCATCGAGCGTGCCGACAAGTTCGGTCTGGCGCAGTTGCACCAGTTGCGCGGCCGCGTTGGGCGTAGCCACCACCAGGCTTACGCCTACCTGCTGACCCCACCGCGCCAGCAGATCACCGGCGATGCGGAAAAACGTCTGGAGGCGATTGCCAATACTCAGGATCTGGGCGCTGGCTTCGTGCTGGCCACCAACGACCTGGAAATCCGTGGTGCCGGCGAGCTGCTGGGCGACGGCCAGAGCGGTCAGATTCAGGCCGTCGGTTTCACCCTGTACATGGAAATGCTCGAGCGCGCGGTGAAGTCGATCCGCAAGGGTGAACAGCCCAACCTCGACCAACCGCTCGGCGGTGGCCCGGAAGTCAACCTGCGGGTGCCGGCGCTGATTCCGGAAGATTACCTGCCGGACGTGCACGCCCGCCTGATCCTGTACAAGCGCATCGCTTCGGCCACCGACGAGGAAGGCCTGAAGGATCTGCAAGTGGAGATGATCGACCGCTTCGGTCTGCTGCCGGAGCCGACCAAGAATCTGGTGCGCATCACGGCGCTGAAATTGCAGGCCGAACAGTTGGGCATCAAGAAAGTCGATGGCGGCCCGCAAGGCGGACGCATCGAGTTCGCGGCGCAGACGCCGGTCGACCCGATGACCCTGATCAAACTGATCCAGAGCCAGCCAAAACGCTACAAGTTCGAAGGCGCCACGATGTTCAAGTTCCAGGTGCCGATGGAGCGCCCGGAAGAGCGCTTTAATACTGTGGAGGCGCTGTTCGAGCGCCTCATCCCGAAAACTGCTTGAAGGACGCCGCATGCGCCTGTTTCGCTCTCTGACTTTGCTACTGACTCTGGTGGCACCTACGGCGTTTGCCGATGACCTTTATCAGGTCGAAATGATTCTGGTACGCCAGAACGCCGTGCCGGCGATTATCAGCCGCGCCGCACCGGAAGACTGGGCGGCAGGCGCCCAGCGGCTGGGAGATGACAGCAAACGCACGCCGGCGCTGAACGACGTTGTGACCAAACTCACCGCCAGCGGCGAGTACAGCGTGCTGATGCATAAGGCCTGGCAGCAGACCCTGGGCGAGACGCCTGCCAAAGTTGCGGTCAGCGAAGGTCAGGAGCAGTTCGGCCAGTTCCCAATCGAAGGCACGATTGAAATGAAGCTCGGGCGCTTCACCGACGTGAACGCCGACTTCTGGGTCAACCAGATCGACGCCAACGGCATGGTCACCGCCAGCGAGCGCCTGAAACAGGACAGCCACACCAAAAACGGCCAACTCAACTACCTCGATAACGGCCACCTGGCCCTGCTGATCAAGATCACTTCACTGACGGCGCCCGCGCCTCGGGAAGCGCCTGAAGTCGTTCCGGACTGATCGAAGTCCTTATGCCCCCGCCACTGAGTAAACCGCTGGCCTCCTCCTGGGTCAGCCGATTCAAGGAACAAAGCCTGGAGCGCGGCCGCCGCTACGCACTGGAAAACCGGGTGCGATTCGTGCAGGTCGGCGACGCGACCATAACCGCCAGTTGCGAAGGCTCTGGCGGTAACGTCTACCGTCAGACGATTCACCTGCGCGAGTCAGCCAAAGGCACGCTGCTGATGGTCGACGCTACCTGCACCTGCCCGGTACACAGCAACTGCAAACATTGCGCGGCGGTGTTGCTGCAAGTGCAGGAAACCCTCGAATACCCCGCCGCTGCCAAAGACGCCGAACTTCTGGAAAAACTCCAGGCTGTGCTGGAAAACCGCAGCCCGAAAGCGCCGCCGCAAGTGCTGGTGGACAACGTGCAACCGGTGCCGCGTTTGTGGCTGGCCAGCGTCGAATTCAGCGCGTTCGAACCGCGCAACGGCAAGATGCAGCGTTACATCCAGCATCGTGCGGCGCTGTCCTTCAGTTACCTCGACGAATACGTCAGCGGCCAGAAGAACAGCGACATTCTGATTCGCCAGGAAGCGCAGACCCTGCGGGTCAAGCGCCATCCGGACGTCGAGCAAAGCTACCGCGAGCAGCTGCGAATTCTCGGTTTCCGCATCGCCACCCGGCAGAGCAAGGCCCTGCCGGAAAGCGCCGGCGAACTCTACGAGATGGTCAACGACAGCGCCTGGCTGACGTTCACCCTCAACGATCTGCCGAAACTGCGCACCCAGGGCTGGGAGTTGCTGGTCGACGATGAGTTCGGCTTCGACCTGACCGCCGTTGACGATTGGTACGCCACCGTCGAGCAGACGCCGGAGCGCGACTGGTTCGATCTGGAGCTGGGGATCATCGTTAACGGTGAGCGCCTGAGCCTGCTGCCGATCCTGCTCAACCTGATGCGTTCGCACACGGAAATCCTCAATCCGGAACGTCTCGCCCGACGTCGCGACGATGAACTGATTCTGGTGAACATCCCGCAACGCAACAGCGAGCACGGGCCGCTGCAAGTCGCCCTGCCCCTCGGCCGGCTGAAACCGGTGTTGGCGACCTTGGGCGAGTTTTATTTGCAGGAACCGGGCGAAACCACCCTGCGCCTGAGCAAGGCCGACGCCACGCGCCTGAATTCGCTGGAAGGCATTCCCCTGCTCTGGGAGGGTGGCGAGCAGATTCGCAGCTTCGCCCAGCGCTTGCGTGATATCCGCGATTACAGCGCCAAAGCACCGAAGGGACTGAATGCGACGCTTCGTCCTTATCAGCTCGAAGGCTTGAGCTGGATGCAGTCGCTGCGGCAACTTGAGGTCGGCGGGATTCTCGCGGACGACATGGGGCTGGGTAAAACCCTACAGACACTGGCGCATATTCTCAGCGAGAAGAACGCCGGACGCCTGGATCGGCCGTGCATGGTGGTGATGCCTACCAGCCTGATTCCCAACTGGCTGGACGAAGCAGCGCACTTCACGCCGCAGCTCAAGGTGGTCGCCCTGTACGGCGCAAGCCGCAAAAAGCATTTCGAGCATCTGGCCGATTACGACCTGATCCTCACAACCTATGCGCTGCTGCCCAAGGATGTCGAACGTCTGGCCCAGCAGCCGCTGCACGTGCTGGTGCTGGATGAAGCGCAGTACATCAAGAACCCGAACAGCAAAGCCGCCCAGGCTGCCCGTGAACTCAATGCGCGTCAGCGCCTGTGCCTGAGCGGGACGCCGCTGGAGAATCACTTGGGCGAACTGTGGTCGCTGTTTCACTTTCTGCTGCCCGGCTGGCTCGGCGACGTCAAAAGCTTCAACGCCGATTACCGCGTGCCGATTGAAAAACGCGCGAGCGAAGTCAGACTTCAGCACCTCAACGGTCGGATCAAACCATTCCTGCTACGCCGCACCAAGGAACAGGTTGCGACCGAGCTGCCGCCGAAAACCGAAATCATTCATTGGGTCGAGCTCAACGAAGCGCAGCGCGACGTGTACGAAACCATGCGCCTGGCCATGGATAAAAAGGTTCGCGACGAAATCACCCGTAAAGGCGTGGCGCGCAGTCAGATCATCATTCTTGAAGCGTTGCTCAAGCTGCGTCAGGTCTGTTGCGATTTGCGCCTGGTCAATGACGCCACCCTGCCCGCTCGCGGCAGCACGTCGGGCAAGCTCGACAGTCTGATGGAAATGCTCGAGGAGTTGTTTGAGGAAGGACGGCGGATTCTACTGTTCTCGCAGTTCACTTCGATGCTGTCACTGATCGAGGACGAGCTGAAAAAACGCAATGTCGCCTATGCGTTGTTGACGGGACAGACCCGTGATCGGCGTACACCGGTGAAGGAATTCCAGAGCGGCAAGCGTCAGATCTTTCTCATCAGCCTGAAGGCTGGCGGCGTGGGTCTAAACCTGACAGAAGCGGACACCGTGATTCACTACGATCCGTGGTGGAACCCGGCGACCGAAAATCAGGCAACCGACCGCGCGTATCGCATTGGCCAGGAGAAGCCGGTGTTCGTCTACAAGATGATTGCCCGGGGCACGGTCGAGGAGAAGATTCAACACTTGCAGCGGGAAAAATCCGACCTGGCGGCCGGCGTGCTGGATGGGCGCAAGGCCGGGGACTGGAAATTGCAGAGTGATGATATCGAGGCGCTGTTTGCGCCGCTGCCGGACAAATTCGACAAGCGCTGAAGTCTTTGTCGTCTACCAGATCGATTCGCGGGCAAGCCCGCTCCCACAGAGATAGCGCTTAACCTGTGGGAGCGGGCTTGCCCGCGAATGGCTCGACTCGGTTTCGAGCCAGACTCAGCCCTTCAGCACCCGCGCCAACGTCGACTTCACTTTGCCCATGCCGTCGTGCAACGCCTGCTCGATCTCGGCCATGGTGATCACTTCCGTGGTCTTGCCCGCCGCCGGATTCACCACCAGCGACAGACACGCGTAATCCAGATCCAGCTCGCGAGCCAGCGCCGCTTCCGGCATGCCGGTCATGCCGACGATGTCGCAGCCGTCACGCTCCAGTCGCACGATCTCGGCCACGGTTTCCAGACGCGGGCCCTGAGTGCAGGCATAAACGCCTTGATCGCTGTACTCGCACCCTTCCGCGGCCAATGCAGCAATCAGTCGCTGACGCAGCGGTTCGCTGTAGGGAAAGCTGAAGTCGATGTGTGTGACATGTTCCAGGTCGTCGGCGAAATAGGTGTGCTCGCGACCACTGGTGTAGTCCACGATCTGATGCGGCACGCAGAAATGCCCGGTGCCCATCGCTGGATGAATCCCACCCACGGCGTTGACCGCAATGATCGCTTCGGCTCCGGCCTGCTTCAACGCCCACAGGTTGGCGCGGTAGTTGACCTTGTGCGGCGGGAAACGATGCGGGTGACCGTGACGAGCGAGGAACAGCACTTCCTTGCCGGCGTATTCGCCAATCTGGACCTCGGCCGATGGCGCGCCATAAGGCGTATCCACCGCCAGCGACTGACGAATGCTCAGGCCTTCCAGCTGGGTCAGGCCGGTGCCGCCAATGATTGCGTAAACCGTCATAGCGAAAAAATCCTTAATCGATCAGTTGAGCGTCTTTGAGCGCGCCGACAGCGGTCAGCCAGCGCGGATCCTGACGGTATTCGGTATTGGCGAATGCCTGACCGCGCATGCGTGCGATGCGCGGCGACGGCTTGACCTTCATGCGCTGCGCGGCGCTCAGGGCCAGCTCGGCGGCTGCGCGGTCGTTGCAGACCAGACCCATGTCGCAACCGGCACTGAGTGCCGCTTCGATACGGCTGGCGGCGTCGCCGACCACGTGCGCGCCGGCCATCGACAGGTCATCGCTGAAGATCACGCCGTCGAACTGCAACTCGCCACGCAGGATGTCCTGCAGCCAGCGCCGGGAGAAACCGGCAGGTTGTGTGTCGACTTGCGGATAAATCACGTGAGCCGGCATGACCGCGGCCAGTTGCTTGCTGAGTCTGGCGAACGGCACCAGGTCGTTGGCGCGGATCTCTTCGAGGCTGCGCTCGTCGTTGGGGATCGCGACGTGGGAGTCGGCTTCCGCCCAGCCATGGCCGGGGAAATGCTTGCCGGTGGCGGCCATGCCCGCGCTGTTCATGCCTTTGATGAAAGCGCCTGCGAGCAGTGCGGCGCGCTCCGGGTCACCTTCAAACGAGCGGGTGCCGACCACGGCGCTGCGCTGGTAATCCAGATCCAGCACCGGCGCGAAGCTCAGGTCGAGTCCGACTGCCAGCACTTCGGTGGCCATGATCCAGCCGCATTGCTCGGCCAGATACTCGGCGTTCGGGTTATCAGCGATGGCGCGCATGGCTGGCAAACGGACGAAGCCCTGACGCAGACGCTGGACGCGACCGCCTTCCTGATCCACCGCCAGCAGCAAGTCCGGACGAATGGCACGGATCGCAGCGCTCAGCTCGCGCACCTGGCGCGGATGCTCGATGTTGCGGGCAAAGATGATCAGGCCGCCCACTTCGGGCTGGCGCAACAATTGGCGATCTTCGGCCGTCAGCCAGGTACCGGCGACGTCCACCATCAACGAGCCTTGCAGGCCAGCAGTCATAGAGATTCCTTGAAAACGAAAAACCCGTCGCCCACGAAATCACCACCAGGGACATTGCCCGGCGGGTCGGTGATTTCAATGAGAAACGGGTTCAGAACGAGAGTCGACATGGGCGGCTAGCTTAGCGGATGTCAGCTGCCGCGCCCACCCATGAACGGTCAAACCTTGGCAGGTACCGGCGCGGATTTGCTGCGCGGACGCAACTGCGCTGTGGCCATGGCCGTGTCCGTGACGCCGGTTTCGGCACGCATGCCGGCCGCCAGGAACGGCACCATCAGACGCATCACCTGCTCGATGGAGGTGTTGACGCCGAAATCGGTCTCGGCAATCGCACGCAAGGCCTTGATCCCGGACATGCTGAACGCCGCAGCGCCGAGCATGAAGTGCACGCGCCAGAACAGTTCGATTGGAGGAATACGCGGCGCAGCTTCATTTACCAGCAACATGTAGCGGCGGAATACCTTGCCGTACATGTCTTCCAGATAACGGCGCAAGTGGCCCTGGCTCTGACTGAAGGCCAAACCGAGCAAACGCATGAAGATCGACAGATCGTTGCCGCTGCGTGGCTGTACCACCAGCGCCTGCTCGACGAGAATTTCCAGCAGCTCTTCGAGCGAAGGCTTGTTCTCTGGCTTGGCCTGGCGGCGCTCCAGCTCTTTGTCGAGGCTGATGCAGAACGGACCAAGGAAGCGCGAGAAAACAGCCTGGATCAGCGCCTTCTTCGAGCCGAAGTGATAGTTCACCGCAGCGAGGTTGACCCCTGCCTTGCTGGTGATCAGACGCAATGAGGTTTCAGCGAAACCTTTTTCCGCGAACAGCTGTTCTGCAGCATCAAGAATGCGTTCAACGGTTTCCGACTGGGCCATGGCTACTCCGCCTGACAAACACTTGTTTGAAACATACGTTTCAGTCTATGCCTTGTCAAGCCTGCCAGTTCGTTTTGGGAATGGTCGGTCAGTTATTTAACCACAACAAGGACGCCACATTAATCAGCGCCGTCACTGACCGTCCGGCGGCATGGCAAAAAACGATGATTGCCAAGACCGCTTCACTGTATATAATCCCAGTCACTGTATAAAAAGACAGAGCGATCAATATGCTTAAGCTGACGCCACGCCAAGCCGAGATTCTGGCCTTTATCAAACGCTGCCTCGAAGACAACGGCTACCCGCCGACCCGTGCGGAAATCGCTCAGGAACTGGGTTTCAAATCGCCCAACGCGGCCGAAGAGCACCTCAAGGCGCTCGCCCGTAAAGGCGCGATCGAGATGACTCCTGGCGCTTCTCGCGGCATTCGCATCCCTGGCTTCGAAGCCAAGGTCGACGAGTCCACGCTGCCGATCATCGGTCGAGTGGCTGCCGGCGCGCCGATTCTCGCTCAGCAACACATCGAGGAGTCCTGCAACATCAATCCGGCCTTCTTTCATCCGCGCGCCGACTATCTGTTGCGCGTCCACGGCATGAGCATGAAGGACATCGGTATTTTCGACGGCGACTTGCTGGCGGTTCACACCACCCGCGAGGCACGCAACGGTCAGATCGTGGTTGCCCGGATCGGCGACGAAGTCACCGTCAAACGCTTCAAGCGTGACGGCAGCAAAGTCTGGCTGATTGCCGAAAACCCCGAGTTCGCCCCTATCGAAGTCAACCTGAAAGACCAGGAACTGGTTATCGAAGGCTTGAGTGTCGGCGTCATCCGCCGCTAAAGGAGGCTTTATGCAGTTCCCACACGCACCTCAGCAAACACAACTGCCGTTGTTCGAAGCGTTTCTGGCGCAACCGATCGCCCCCATCCTCAAGGATGTCGTCGAGCGTCCGTGGAATACCGAACCTGAAGCGTTCAGCGAGCTGTCACTGCGCGGTGCGGCCGGAAACTGCCTGAACCTGCTGGCGCCGATTCTTCGCGAACTGAGCGAGGATCAGGACGCACGCTGGCTGACCCTGATTGCACCGCCTGCCAGCCTGACCCAGACCTGGCTGCGGGACGCTGGATTGAATCGCGAACGCATCCTGCTGTTACAGCCGCGCGGTGCCCAAAGCGCTCAGCAACTGGCCTGCGAAGCATTACGCCTGGGCCGCAGCCACACAGTCGTCACGTGGCTGAATCCACTGAGCACAGGATCACGGCAACAGCTGATCAGCGCCGCCCGCACCGGAGACGCTCAAAGCCTGAACATTCGTTTGGGGTGACTCAGCAACAATGCGCGCCACGTTAAGCGCAGGGCTTCTCCAGGGATAGAGAAGCCGGTCTGGAGCAGTAGCTGACAGACAGCGAATCAATGAAGAACCCGCGGCCCCTCATCTTTATCGAATTCGCCTTCAACCATACGCCCCGCCATTTGCACGCCAACGCTCAACATCGCTTTGGCAATTTCAACGTGCTGGCCCTGCAAAAACGCCTTGGCATCCTCGGAGAAATCCAGAGTCACCAGAGAACCCTCGTCCTCGGCCCTGCGCAGTTCGATTCGGCCGTCTGGTAGCTCGACAATTTCTAGAAAGGACGTTGGCATATAGGTCTGATCTCCACGAAAGGCAGGGATTATATAGACATCATTCAGGCTTCGCTCGGGATCTTGACCAGCAGCACGCCTCTCGTCGCCGCCAACCCACGCCCCTCAGCACTCGCTCAAGCCTTCACGGAAACGGAGCGCCAGCCCCTTGAGGTTCTGCCGCCAGCTCTCGAGCTCTTCACGGCTCAACTCTTCAACCACCTCTTCTTCATCCAGATTCACTGCCTGAATCAATGGCTGCGTCACATCGCCCTTCGGCTTGTGTGGCACGCGTAGCGGCTGAAACAACGCCGAATGCGCGGCCAGTAACTTAGACAGCCAGGTCTCCGGATTGCCCGCCAGCTCAATCATCTCTGCCAACTCTGGAATGGCGATCGACTCCAGCACTTCGCGGGTCAGCAGGGCTTCCGCTCGCGCCGCATTGGCTTGCGGCAGACGGTAGAAACCGGCAATTTCATGACACAAACCCAACAACGCACCATAGAGATGAAACAATGCGGATTCGCGCCCGGCCTGAATCAGCGCCAGCGAGTTCATCGCCCGCCCCTCTTCCGCCCTGGCCAGCGCTTCCAGCGACAAACCCGCGAAATAGATCTTCTGATTGGTACGGGTATAGAGTTCGTTGGCCATGTCGGCACTCTCCACAACGAAATAATTGCTTCACACAGGCCGGACAGTGTCGTGGATCAGCCGATCCGACCGCAAGCATTAAACAAAAAGGCCGCATGAAAACCCGAAGGTTGTCATGCGGCCTTTTGTCGTATTGGGCCGATAACATCAGCCCATCGCAAGGTCGGAGTCAGCTCACGCCTTGGCTTTCGCCGGACGCTTGTCCTCGACCGTCCACTTGCCACCGTCAAAGAACGCTTTCCAGCCAGTCGGCTTGCCGTCAACTTCGGTCTGAACATACTGTTCTTTGGTCTTGCGGCTGTAGCGGATCACGGCTGGCAGACCATCCGGATCCTTCTGCGGCGCTTCGCACAGGAAGTGGTACTTCGGATCGATCTCGTCCTTGTGCGGCAGAATCTCGATCACCAGCGGAGCACGGGTCTCGCGGTTTTTCGGGAACTGACTGGCCGCCAGGAACAGGCCGGACGCTCCGTCACGCAGGATGTAGGTGTCGTTGACCTTCTCGCATTTCAGCTCAGGCATCTTCACCGGATCCATCTTCGGCGGCGCCGCGTCACCGCTCTTCAGCAGCTTGCGGGTGTTCTTGCACGTCGGGTTGGTGCACCCGAAGAACTTGCCGAAACGGCCGGTCTTGAGCTGCATCTCGCTGCCGCACTTGTCGCACTCCAGGCTCGGACCTTCGTAGCCCTTGATGCGGTAGCTGCCCTCTTCGATCTCGTAGCCGGCGCAATCCGGGTTATTACCGCAGATGTGCAGCTTGCGCTTCTCGTCGAGCAGGTAAGCGTCCATAGCCGTGCTGCAGATCGGGCAGCGGTGCTTGCCGCGCAATACCAGGGATTCCGACTCACCCTCATCGTCCGCCGCGATTTCGTCGCCCGGCACCAGGTTGACGGTCGCCTTGCAGCGCTCTTTCGGCGGCAGGCTGTAACCCGAGCAGCCGAGGAACACTCCGGTCGATGCAGTACGGATCTGCATTGGACGGCCGCAGGTGGTGCAAGGAATATCGGTCATCACCGGCTGATTGGCACGCATGCCGGCTTCCGGATTCTCTGCTACTTCAAGTTTTTTCTTGAAGTCGCCGTAGAATTCATCCAGCACGTTTTTCCAGTCGCGCTCGCCCTGAGCCACGTCATCGAGATTCTCTTCCATACCGGCGGTGAAACCGTAGTCCATAAGATTGGAGAAGCTCTCCGACAGACGCTCGGTAACGATGTCGCCCATCTTTTCCGAATAGAAACGACGGTTGTGCAGGGTCACGTAGCCGCGATCCTGAATGGTCGAGATGATCGCCGCATAGGTCGAAGGACGGCCGATGCCGCGTTTTTCCATTTCCTTGACCAGGCTGGCTTCCGAATACCGGGCCGGCGGCTTGGTGAAGTGCTGGGACGGATCGAGCTTGATCAGCTTCATCACGTCGCCCTGCGCCATGTCGGGCAGAACGTCGTCATCGCCAGGTTTGGTGATTTGCGGCAGCACACGGGTGTAACCGTCGAACTTCAGGATGCGGCCCTTGGCGCGCAGCTCGAAGTCGCCGGCAGCGACGCTGACAGTGGTCGACAGGTATTGCGCCGGCAACATCTGGCAAGCCAGGAACTGGCGCCAGATCAGCTCGTAGAGGCGCTCAGCGTCGCGCTCCATGCCAGCCAGCTTGCTTGGTGTGGTGTTGGCGTCGGAAGGGCGAATCGCTTCGTGAGCCTCTTGTGCGCCTTCTTTGCTGCTGTAGACGTTCGGCGACTCCGGCAGATACTTCTTGCCGAACTCGGTCTCGATGTAATCGCGCGCCATCGTCACGGCATCAGCCGAGAGGTTGGTCGAGTCGGTACGCATATAAGTGATGTAGCCGGCTTCGTACAGACGCTGGGCCATCATCATGGTTTTCTTCACACCGAAGCCCAAGCGGTTGCTCGCGGCCTGTTGCAGTGTGGAGGTGATGAACGGTGCCGATGGCTTGCTGCTGGTCGGTTTGTCTTCACGCTTGACGATGCTGTAGCTGGAGGACTTGAGCTTCTCCAGCGCGGCCGTCGCTTGCGCTTCGTTCAATGGCTTGAAGGCTTCGCCTTTCTCTCGAGCCACTTCGAAACGCACGGTCGAGCCTTTGGCGGTGCCGAGATCGGCATGCACTTCCCAGTACTCTTCCGGGTTGAACGCGCGGATTTCACGTTCACGCTCGACCACCAGTTTCACGGCAACCGATTGCACGCGACCGGCGGACAGACCACGGGCGATCTTCGCCCACAGCAGCGGCGAGACCATGTAGCCGACGACGCGGTCGAGGAAACGACGGGCTTGCTGCGCGTTCACTCGATCGATGTCGAGTTCGCCCGGCTCCGAGAAGGCTTCCTGAATCGCCTTCTTGGTGATTTCGTTGAACACAACGCGCTTGTAGCGGCTGTCGTCACCACCGATGGCTTCGCGCAGGTGCCAGGCAATGGCTTCCCCCTCGCGATCCAAGTCGGTTGCGAGATAGATGGTGTCAGCATCCTTGGCGAGCCGGCGCAGCTCTTCGATGACCTTTTCCTTGCCCGGGAGGATCTCGTACTTGGCTTTCCAGCCGTGTTCGGGATCGACCCCCATACGCGAGACCAGCTGCTTGCGCGCCTTCTCTTTCGGCGACAGCGCTGGCGCTTCGCCCGCAGCAGCCTTGCCACGCTTGGCGGCAGGCTCCTTGCTGGCGCTAGCCGAACCGCTGGTGGGCAGGTCTCGGATATGGCCGATACTCGACTTCACCACGTATTGGTTGCCCAGATACTTGTTGATGGTCTTGGCCTTAGCCGGGGATTCCACAATGACCAGCGATTTGCCCATGGATCAGAAAATTCCTGAATTCTAGAAGTGAAAGGCGGTTGGCGCCTGACGCGGCACCGCTATATATAGTGGCTACAAGGTGAGGTCAAGCGCAGGGTTTTGCGCGCACTCGCCTTACGGCTTCGAAAAAAGGCTCGGTTCGGCTTGCACCAAAGCAAAGCGTGGGACCTGCTCGCCGTCAACCTCGACGGACTCCAGGAACATGCTCAAGGGACGTACCCAAAAGCCGTAATCGCCATACAGGGCTTGGTAAAAGACGACTTCTTCTTCGGTCTCGGAATGCCGCGCGACACTGAATACGCGGTACTGCGGACCTTTGTAATGTTGGTAGAGCCCAGGTTGTATCGGCATGCTTTGGCCCTCACTCAAATATTTTCAAAATAAAAACAAAATAAATCCGCAAAAACAAAAACCGGGGCACTTGGCCCCGGCTTCCATCGACGAGACGCTTAAACGCGTTCGAAGACGGTGGAGATGCCTTGGCCGAGGCCAATGCACATGGTGGCCACCCCGAAGGTGCCGCCATTCTGCTTCATCACGTTCAGCAAGGTGCCGGAAATACGGGCACCGGAGCAACCGAACGGGTGACCCAGGGCGATCGCGCCGCCGTGCAGGTTAACCTTCTCATTCATCTTGTCGAGCACTTTCAGGTCTTTCAGCACTGGCAGGGCCTGTGCGGCGAACGCTTCGTTGAGCTCGAAGAAGTCGATATCGTTGATACCCAGGCCGGCACGTTTCAGTGCTTTCTGAGTAGCCGGTACCGGACCATAGCCCATGATCGCCGGGTCCACACCCGCTACCGCCATCGAGCGAATCACCGCCATAGGCTGGATGCCCAGGTCCTGTGCGCGCTGTGCCGACATCACGATCATGCACGAAGCACCATCGGTGATCTGCGACGAAGTACCGGCCGTCACGGTGCCGCCCTTTGGATTGAACGCCGGCTTCAGAGCCGCCAGACTTTCCAGGGTGGTTTCCGGACGAATGGTTTCGTCGTAGTCGAAGGTTTTCAGGAAACCGTTCTCGTCGTAACCCTGCATCGGGATGATTTCGTCCTTGAACTTGCCTTCCACAGTCGCCTTGTGGGCCAACTGGTGGGAACGCACGCCAAAGGCGTCCTGCTGTTCGCGAGTGATGCCGTGCATTTTGCCCAGCATTTCAGCGGTCAGGCCCATCATGCCCGAGGCTTTCGCCGCGTACAGGGACATGTGCGGGTTCGGATCGACACCGTGCATCATGCTCACGTGACCCATATGCTCGACGCCGCCAACCACGAACACGTCACCGTTGCCGGTCATGATCGCTTGCGCCGCGGTGTGCAGCGCGCTCATCGACGAGCCGCACAGACGGCTGACGGTCTGGCCGGCCGAAGTGTGCGGGATCTGGGTCATCAGCGACGCCATGCGCGCGATGTTCCAGCCCTGCTCCAGGGTCTGGTTGACGCAGCCCCAGATCACGTCCTCGACTTCGGCAGGATCGACCTTGGTGTTGCGTTCCAGCAATTTGCTGATCAGGTGCGCCGACATGTCTTCGGCGCGGGTGTTGCGGTGCATGCCGCCCTTGGAGCGGCCCATCGGAGTACGACCGAAGTCGACAATCACGACGTCTCTAGGATTCAAGCTCATAAGTTCACTCTCACTCTAGTTGGGGGCGCTTAACCGAAGAAGCTCTGGCCGTTCTTGGCCATTTCGCGCAGCTTCGCGGTCGGGTGGTACAGCGCGCCCAAATCAGCGTACTGGTCGGCCAGGGCAACGAACTCGGCAACACCGATCGAGTCGATGTAGCGCAGCGCACCGCCACGGAATGGAGGGAAACCAATACCGTAGACCAGACCCATGTCGGCTTCGGCGGCGGTTTCGACGATGCCGTCTTCCAGGCAACGCACGGTTTCCAGGCACAGCGGGATCATCATCCAGTTGATGATGTCTTCGTCAGTGACTTCGCGCTGCTCGTAGACGATCGGCTTGAGTACTTCCAGTACCGACGGATCGGCGACTTTCTTCTGCTTGCCTTTCTTGTCGGCCTCGTAGGCATAGAAGCCCTTGCCGTTCTTCTGGCCCAGACGCTTGGCTTCGTAAAGCACGTCGATGGCCGAACGACGGTCGTCCTTCATGCGATCCGGGAAGCCTTCGGCCATCACGTCACGACCGTGGTGACCGGTGTCGATACCGACCACGTCCATCAGGTACGCCGGGCCCATCGGCCAGCCGAATTTTTCCATGATCTTGTCGATACGGACGAAGTCCACACCGGCGCTGACCAGTTTGGCGAAACCGCCGAAGTACGGGAACAATACGCGGTTGACCAGGAAGCCCGGGCAGTCGTTGACGACGATCGGGTTCTTGCCCATTTTCTTGGCGTAGGCAACGGTGGTGGCGATGGCCTGCTCGCTGGATTTCTCGCCACGGATTACTTCCACCAGCGGCATCATGTGCACCGGGTTGAAGAAGTGCATGCCGACGAAGTTTTCCGGACGCTTGAGGGCCTTGGCCAGCAGGCTGATGGAAATGGTCGAGGTGTTGGACGCGAGGATGGTGTCCTCTTTGACCTTGTCTTCGACTTCCGCCAGAACGGCTTGCTTGACCTTCGGGTTCTCGACCACGGCTTCAACGACCAGGTCAACGTGACCGAAATCGCCGTAGGACAGGGTCGGACGAATGCCGTTGAGCACTTCAGCCATTTTCGCGGCGGTCATGCGGCCTTTATCAACGCGACCGACCAGCAGCTTGGCGGCTTCAGCCAGACCTTGCTCGATGCCGTGCTCGTTGATGTCCTTCATCAGGATCGGCGTACCTTTGGAAGCCGACTGATAGGCGATACCGCCACCCATGATGCCGGCGCCCAGTACGGCAGCCTGCTTCACATCCTTGGCGATTTCGTCGTAGGCCTTGGCCTTTTTCTTCAGTTCCTGATCGTTCAGGAACAGACCGATCAAGCTCTGCGCGGCAGAGGTCTTGGCCAGTTTCACGAAACCTGCGGCTTCGACTTCCAGCGCCTTGTCACGACCGAAATTCGCGGCTTTCTGGATGGTCTTGATCGCTTCGACCGGGGCCGGGTAGTTCGGGCCCGCCTGGCCAGCCACGAAACCTTTGGCGGTTTCGAAAGCCATCATTTGTTCAATGGCGTTCAGCTTGAGCTTTTCCAGCTTCGGCTGGCGCTTGGCCTTGTAGTCGAACTCGCCGGAAATGGCGCGCTTGATCAGTTCAAGGGCAGCATCCTGCAGTTTTTCCGGGGCAACCACGGCATCGACGGCGCCGACTTTCAGCGCGTCTTCAGGACGGTTTTCCTTGCCGGCGGCAATCCACTCGATGGCGTTGTCGGCACCGATCAGGCGCGGCAGGCGCACGGTACCGCCGAAGCCCGGGTAGATGCCCAGTTTGACTTCCGGCAGACCGATCTTGGCCTTGGTCGACATGACGCGGTAATCCGCGGCCAGGCACATTTCCAGACCGCCACCGAGGGCGATGCCGTTGATCGCGGCGACAGTCGGAACGTTGAGGTCTTCGAAATCGCTGAAGATCTTGTTGGCTTCGAGATTGCCAGCAACCAGCTCGGCATCCGGCAGCTTGAAGTTGTCGACAAATTCGGTGATGTCGGCGCCGACGATGAACACGTCCTTGCCACTGCTGACGATCACGCCCTTGATCGAAGCATCTGCCTTGATGGTGTCTACGGCCTGACGCAGTTCGTTCAGGGTAAGACGGTTGAACTTGTTGACGGACTCACCCTTGAGGTCGAATTTCAATTCGACGATGCCACTTTCAAGAGCTTTAACCGTGATGGCTTTACCTTCGTAAATCATCAACTGATCTCCACGATATGGAAGCTGAACAGTACACGTCGGACGCAGGCGAATGGCTCGGCAGGACGCTTTTTCGTCAATGCTGACACCAATCCACCCGGCACACCCGCCAACGCGATAGTCGGGATTCTGTAGGAGCAGTCTGCAATACAAACGCTCAATTCATACGCCCGTTTGATTTGGGTACGCCACCTTCACGGAATTTCCGACAATTGTCAATCGCCCTAAATACGGGTTGAAATGCGACTTTGCGGTCATTTCTGTAGGACGCAGCCCGGCCACACACGCTTGCATGTGGGGGCATTCATAAGATTAATAGTTAGAAAAGTCGCCCTAATTCACGGCACGCCTTGTTTAACAGGCTACGCTGGCTGGACTACGAAGGAAAACAGGCGCACGTTTGTTGATCGGATCACCCGATTCAACGCCAAAAAGACTTTCCGGCCTGCCTGGCCAACCCCGCCCGATGAATCATGTCGGGCTTTTTATTGCTCGTCTGCCGGACATTTCGCGCCGTTGCAGCGCGAAAATTCCGCGAGTCATGCCAGCGCTTTCAGCGTGGCATCAATGTCCAGCAAAACCGATGCTTCACCCTTCTCGCCCCAATAGAGGGCGATCATCTGCTTGTCCGCCTCGACCTTGAAAACATTGCCCGGCAATTTTTCGAAATGATTCAGCAACAGCGGATCTTCACAGACTTCCTGCCACTGATTGACCCACACTCCCGGTGATTTCTGCCAGTACGTCCAGCACGCCGGCTGCTTGCCACGGCGTGGCCGATGGTATTGCGCACACGGGTTCGGCGGCTCCTGAGACATCCAGTGCGGCCACTCTTGAGGTGCCAGCTGCATGGCCAGCCCGATACGCCGGGCCTCCGTACGCAAGGCTATCCGGCCACTCTGTGCACGGGACGGGCGCAACCACGCCAGCGGACTCAACACCACCAGCAGGATTGACACCACCAGCCAGACCGTCATATCTCTACTCCCGAATCCTGATGAGCCCATTGCGTCACTTTGGAACCAATGCGCTTGAAACCAGCCATACTTACCAATATTGATCCCTCACGAGGAGCACCTCATGCCCTACCACCATATCCTGGTCGCCGTAGATCTGACCGAAGAGTGCGACCCTGTGATCCACCGCGCCCGAGAGCTGTCGGTGAGCAATGGCGCCAAGCTGTCGCTGGTGCATATCGTTGAACCGATGGCCATGGCCTTCGGCGGTGACGTGCCGATGGATCTGTCACAACTGCAACAACAGCAGTTCGACCAGGCCAAGGAACGACTCGAACGCCTGAAGCACAAGTACACCGAGCTCGAAGGCGCCAACTGCCACCTGACCTATGGCCAGCCACGTCAGGAAATCCACCATTTTGCCAAGGAACAGCAGTGCGACCTGATCGTGGTCGGCAGTCACGGCCGGCATGGTCTTGCATTGTTGCTGGGCTCGACCGCCAATGACGTGCTGCACGGCGCACCATGCGATGTGTTGGCGGTGCACCTGGTCAAACGCTGATACCAGTCACTTATGAAAAGCTGAAAAGCCCGGCGCCCATCACTGGACGCCGGGCTTTTTCATGCCTGGAATCAATCAGGCGTCGAGCTCGGCCCAGCGCTCGACCAAGGCATCCAGCTCCGCCTGCAATTGCTCCAGAGAAGCAATGACCTTGGCCGTCTCGGCCGGCGGACGCTGATAGAAACCGGCCTCAGCCATTTCAGCCTCGACAGCAGCAATCTGCTGCTCTTTGGCGTCGATATCGCCCGGCAAGGCTTCCAGCTCGCGTTGAAGCTTGTAGCTCAGCTTCTTCTTCGCAGCCGGGGCCGCAGCAACAGGTGCGGCAACCGGAGCCGGCTCAGCAGTGACCACCGCCGAGTTCAGGTCAGCCTTGCCGGATTTGCTTTCCGTCACGCCCAGCAGACGCGGCGAACCGCCCTGACGGATCCAGTCCTGATAGCCGCCGACGTATTCGCGAACCTTGCCTTCACCTTCGAAGACCAGGGTGCTGGTGACCACGTTGTCGAGGAATGCCCGGTCGTGGCTGACCATCAGCACGGTGCCGTTGAAGGTCAGCAGCACTTCTTCGAGCAGCTCGAGGGTTTCCACGTCGAGGTCGTTGGTCGGTTCGTCGAGTACCAGCAGGTTCGCCGGCTTGCTGAACAATTTGGCCAGCAACAGACGCGCACGCTCACCACCGGACAACGCCTTCACCGGCGTGCGGGCACGCTGCGGGCTGAACAGGAAGTCGCCGAGGTAGCTCAACACGTGGCGACTCTGGCCGTCGATATCGATGAAGTCGCGACCTTCGGCGACGTTATCGATCACGGTTTTTTCCAGATCCAGCTGATGACGCAACTGGTCGAAGTAGGCCACGTCGATCTTGGTGCCCTCTTCCACTTTGCCGCTGGTCGGTTGCAGACCGCTGAGCATCAGTTTCAGCAGGGTAGTCTTGCCGGTACCGTTGGCGCCGAGCAGGCCGATCCGGTCGCCGCGTTGCAGCACCATGGAGAAATCGCGGATCAGGAACGGACCGCCCGGATGCGCGAAGCTCACGTTATCCAGCACCATCACCTGCTTGCCGGACTTCTCCGCTGTTTCCAGCTGGATGTTGGCCTTGCCGGTGCGCTCGCGACGCTCGCT
Organism: Pseudomonas pharyngis; assembly: GCF_021602345.1. Taxonomy (GTDB): domain Bacteria; phylum Pseudomonadota; class Gammaproteobacteria; order Pseudomonadales; family Pseudomonadaceae; genus Aquipseudomonas; species Aquipseudomonas pharyngis. The sequence continues at coordinate 26,828 of NZ_BQID01000015.1, read as the reverse complement.
GCGCTCAACACGCAATGCTTTCAGGGCACGGACGCGGCCTTCGTTACGGGTACGACGAGCCTTGATGCCCTGGCGAATCCACACTTCTTCCTGGGCCAGACGCTTGTCGAACAGCGCGTTGGCGGTTTCTTCGGCGGCCAGTGCGGCTTCTTTGTGAACGAGGAAACTGGCGTAGTCACCGTTCCAGTCGATCAGGCCACCGCGATCCAGTTCGAGGATGCGGGTGGCAAGGTTTTGCAGGAAGGAACGGTCGTGCGTGATGAACAGCACGGCGCCCTGGAAATCCTTCAGCGCTTCTTCAAGCCAGGCAATCGCACCGATGTCCAGGTGGTTGGTCGGTTCGTCGAGCAGCAGCAGATCCGGTTCGGACACCAGCGCCTGCGCCAGCAACACACGACGACGCCAGCCGCCGGACAGTTCGGCGAGGGTCTTGTCGGCCGGCAGTTGCAGGCGGCTCAGGGTGCTGTCGACCAGGGTCTGCAAGCGCCAGCCATCGCGGGCTTCGAGGTCGTGCTGAACGTGCATCAGCTTGTCCAGATCGGCATCGGTGACGATGTTCTGGCTCAGGTGATGGTATTCGGCGAGCAAGGCGCCAACGCCGTCGAGACCTTCGGCGACCACGTCGAACACAGTCCGCTCGTCGGCCACCGGCAATTCCTGCGGCAATTCACCGATTTTCAGACCGGGGGCACGCCACACCGAGCCGTCATCAGGCTTCTGGTCGCCCTTGACCAGTTTCATCATGCTGGATTTGCCAGTGCCGTTGCGGCCGATGATGCACACCCGCTCACCACGGGCGATCTGCCAGGACACCTTGTCCAACAACGGCATCGCGCCGAATGCAAGGGACACATCGCTGAATTTGAGCAGGGTCATGAGCTTCTCCAAAAACCGGGCGCGCATTCTACCTGAATCGAGGCCCGAACAGGCCGGCAATTTCGCCGCTGACGCACTCTGCACAACAATTGTTGCGAACTTGTGCTGCAAGGTCGGCAAAGCTTTCGCCCCTTGCTGGCAAAAGGCTAAGCTACAGGCAATTCAGTGCCGGCCTTGAGCCGGCACTTGTCATGATTTCTCTGCCCGGATGTCTCATGCGCAGTCGCCTCTTCAGTGTTTTGTCATGTTTGCTGCTTTCCGCCGCTGCCGTTCAATCCGTCCAGGCGGTGGACCTGTCCACCCAACGCCAGTATTACGATGAAGCCAAGCGCGCCCTGGCCAAGGGCGACAGCGGCCCGTATTTCCGTTACAGCCAGGCCCTCGCCGATTATCCGCTGAAGCCGTACCTCGCCTACGACGAGCTGACCGCCCGCCTGAAAACCGCCAGCAACGCGGAGATCGAAAAATTCCTCGCCGAGCACGGTGACCTGCCCCAGGCCAACTGGATGAAACTGCGCTGGCTGCGCTGGCTGGCCGATCGCGGCGACTGGGCGACGTTCGTCAAGTATTACGACCCCAAACTGAATTTCACCGAACTGGACTGCCTCAACGCGCAGTACCAGATCAGCCACAACAAGAAGGCCGAGGGCTACGCCAACGCCGAGAAACTGTGGCTGACCGGTAAATCCCAGCCCGCCGCCTGCGATGCGCTGTTCGGCATGTGGGCCGCCGAAGGTCAGTTGACCGAACAGAAACGCTGGGAACGCGCCAAACTCGCCGCCCAGCACCGCAACTATCCGCTGGCCAACAGCCTGGTCAACGGCCTGACCACCCTCGCCCCGCGCGGCCGCCTGCTGGTGGACGTGGCGCAGAAACCGGAATTGCTCAACCAGCCGTCGCGCTTCACGCCGGCCGATGAACCGATGTCGGACGTGGTCAGCCTCGGCCTGCGCCGCCTCGCGCGTCAGGACCCGGACAAGGCCATGGCCCTGCTCGACGGTTATGCCAGCAGCATGCATTTCTCCCGGGATGAAAAAGTCGCGATCGCCCGGGAAATCGGCCTGACGCTGGCCCGCCGCTTCGACAGCCGCGCGCTGGACGTGATGACCAAGTACGACCCGGAGCTGCGCGACAACACTGTGTCCGAATGGCGCCTGCGTCTGTTGTTGCGTCTGGCGCGCTGGGATGACGCCTACCAACTGACCCGCCGTTTGCCACAGGACCTGGCCACCACCAACCGCTGGCGCTACTGGCAGGCCCGCAGCCTGGAACTGGCGCAACCGCAGAACCCGGAAGCACAGACGCTGTACAAGAACCTGTCGCGGGAACGTGATTTCTACGGCTTCCTCGCCGCTGACCGCTCGCAATCGCCGTACTCGCTGAACAACAAGCCGCTGGTGCTCAGTCAGGCGCTGATCAACAAAGTGCGCAACACCCCTGGCGTACGTCGTGCACTGGAGTTCCACGCCCGTGGGCAGATCGTCGACGGTCGCCGCGAGTGGTATCACGTCAGCCGGCATTTCAACCGCGACGAGATGGTCGCCCAGGCAAAACTGGCCTACGACCTGAAATGGTACTTCCCGGCTATCCGCACCATCAGTCAGGCGCAGTACTGGGATGATCTGGACATCCGGTTCCCGATGGCTCACCGCGACACTCTGGTACGCGAAGCCAAGGTGCGCGGCCTGCATTCGAGCTGGGTGTTCGCCATCACCCGCCAGGAAAGTGCGTTCATGGACGACGCCCGCTCCAGCGTCGGCGCCAGCGGCCTGATGCAACTGATGCCCGGCACCGCCAAGGAAACCGCGCGCAAGTTCAGCATTCCGTTGGCCTCGCCGCAGCAAGTGCTGGATCCGGATAAAAACATCCAGCTCGGCGCCGCCTATCTGAGCCAGGTGCACAGCCAGTTCAACGGCAACCGCGTACTCGCCTCCGCCGCCTACAACGCCGGCCCCGGCCGCGTGCGCCAATGGCTGCGCGGCGCAGACCACCTGAGCTTCGACGTGTGGGTGGAAAGCATCCCGTTCGACGAAACCCGCCAGTACGTACAGAACGTGTTGTCCTATTCGGTGATCTACGGCCAGAAACTGAACTCGCCACAGCCGCTGGTGGACTGGCATGAGCGGTATTTCGACGACCAGTGATCGGGGCGCGTATCGCCGATAGATCGACGTAAACAAAAATGCCCGCATCGAGAGATGCGGGCATTTTTTATGGCGTTCTACTGGGTCGGTTACTTAGTCGGTTACAGGGTCGGTCGAAGCTTGATGACCATCACTGAACTGCAACGCCGCCAACCGCGCATACAGCGGATTGCTGGCGATCAGCTCCTGATGTGTGCCAATCGCTACCAGTTTGCCCTGATCCATCACCGCGATCCGGTCGGCGTTTTTCACCGTGGCCAACCGGTGGGCGATGACCAGCGTGGTGCGGTTTTGCATCAGGCTCGGCAGCGCTTGCTGGATCAGGTGTTCGCTTTGGGCATCGAGGGCGCTGGTGGCTTCGTCGAGCAGCAGGATCGGCGCGTCGACCAGCAACGCCCGGGCAATGGCCAGGCGCTGGCGTTGTCCGCCTGACAGACCGAGGCCACCGTCACCCAGATGGGTCTGGTAGCCGTCGGGCATCTGTTCGATGAAGTCGTGGGCGTGGGCGATTCTGGCCGCCTCCCGCACCTGCTCCAGCGTGGCGGTCGGGCAGCCGTAGCGAATGTTCTCTTCGACACTGCCGAAGAACAGCGCCGGGGTTTGCGAGACCAGCGCGAAGCAGCGACGCAAGTCCAGCGGATCAAGGCTCGTCAGCGGCACGCCATCGATCAGGATCCGCCCTTCCCGGGGATCGTAGAAACGCAGCAGCAGGTCATACACCGTGGACTTGCCCGCGCCGGACGGTCCTACAAGCGCGAGGGTTTCTCCGGCGTTGATCGTCAGACTCAAGCCATCGACGGCAAGACTTTCGGGACGCGAAGGGTAGGAAAAACGCACATCCTGTAATTCCAGCTCGCCTTTGACCCGCCCCGGCAACGTCACCAACCCTGTGGTCGGTGGCTGAATAATGTTCTCCGAACGCAGCAGTTCCGCAATTCGCTCCGCGGCGCCGGCCGCTCGCTGCAACTCGCCAATCACTTCGCTCAACGTGCCAAACGCACTGCCAACAATCAGGCTGTAAAACACGAACGCCGCCAGTTCACCCGCCGAAATCCGTCCCGCGATCACGTCCATGCCGCCGACCCACAACATCACCGCGACGGCGCCGAGCACCAGCACGATTACCAGCGTGATCAGCCAGGCCCGCTGGAAAATCCGTTTGCGCGCGGTCTCGAACGCTTGCTCGACGGTGCTGGCGAAACGCTGTTCGTCCTGCACCTGATGGTTGTAGGCCTGCACGGTTTTGATCTGGCCGAGGGTTTCCGAGACATAACTGCCAATGTCGGCAATCCGGTCCTGACTCAGCCGGGAGAGGTTGCGCACGCGACGGCCGAAAATCAGGATCGGCGCAATCACCAGCGGCAGTGCGATCACCACGATGCTGGTGAGTTTGGGGTTGGTGATGAACAGCAGCACCACACCGCCAATGACCATCAGCAGATTACGCAGGAAGAGCGACAGCGACGAGCCGATCACCGATTGCAGCAATGTGGTGTCAGCGGTCAATCGTGACTGGATTTCCGAGCTGCGATTGTCTTCGTAGAATCCGGGGTGCAGGTACACCAGATGGTTGAACACCTGCCGGCGAATGTCTGCCACCACGCGCTCACCGATCCACGACACCAGATAAAACCGCGCAAAGGTGCCGACCGCAAGGCCGAACACCAACAGCATGAACAGGCCGATGGATTGGTTGAGCAAGTGCGGCGACTGGGTCATGAAGCCTTGATCGACCAGCAACTTGATGCCCTGCCCCATCGACAGGGTGATGCCCGCCGTGACGATCAGCGCCAGCAGTGCGCCGAAGGCCGGCCAGCGATAGGGAGCAAGGAAATGACTGGTCAGGCGCAAGGCCCGGCGGTGGCGCGAGGAAAGCATCGAGATCATTCAGGTTCACGTCGTGTGCTGATGGATAGGGCCAGCCTACAGAGTCAAATGGGGTGGAACTCTGCAAATCACAATGAGTCAGGTTAATTATGACCGGCAAGACTACCCCCTAGACGCTATTGGTCTAAGGTCCGGGTTGAGACAGACGGTCATTTCTGTTTGAGTGGAGATGCCGTTCCGGACCGACCGCAGGGAGTTGTCACAGCCTGGTCACCTGACGGTTTTAATCTAGGCACACAACCTGATGAGGAGACAGGCCATGTCCTTGCAACACAGCAGCGATGACAAAATTGAAGTGATCCGCACCAAGCCCGGCCAACCTCTGGGTTGCTCGATCATCGATAAGGATGGGCGCGAAGTGCCAATCACTGAAGACATGATCCAGGACGCCTGCCGCGAACTGGAGAAGCGATTGGTCAAGCCTGCCGAACAAAAGTGATATCGCCACCGTCTTCCTGACCCGGCCCCTGCAGGCCGGGTTTTTTCTGCCCGCTGTTTATACCGCCACAGCCCCCAGCGCGGTCACGATCTGGCGCAAGACGGGCGAATCCCCCTCGATCCGCACCTTCAAGCCTTCGATTTCGCGTCGCGAAGGATACTGTTTGCGCAGCAGATCAAACGCGGCGCGTTGCTCACCGACACTGCCCAGCAGCGTACGACGGAAATCCGCATCGTCCCGGCGCGGGTCGTACACACCGCGGCACAACATCGCCAGCGCCCAGGCCGGATCGCTGTCGGCATGCAGGGAAACTTCCGACAGCCACGGCGCCGGCAGCAGATCACCGAGCTGAATGGTGGCGGGCTCACCGATAAAGTCGCAGTAAGCCTGATAGATCTGCGCCGTGCCGCGCTGTTTGCCATCGAGGCTGTAACCGGCGATGTGCGGCGTAGCCAGCACGCAGAGTTCGGCCAGCGCCACATCGACTTGCGGCTCGGCTTCCCAGACATCGAGCACTGCTTGCAGGTCTTCTCGCTCCAGCAGCACCTCGCGCAACGCGGTGTTATCCACTACCGGACCGCGCGCCGCGTTGATCAGCCAGGCGCCGGGCTTGAGCTGCTGCAAACGCTGCTCGTCGAACAAATGCCAGGTCGCGCCGTCGCCGCTGCGGGTCAGCGGGGTATGCAGGCTGATCACATCGCACTGCGCGATGATCTGCTCCAGGCTGACATAGTCGCCGCCCTCGGCCGCCTGACGTGGCGGGTCGCAGACTTTCACGTTCCAGCCCAAGCCTTTCAGTACCTTGATCAGGCGACCGCCGACTTCACCGGCACCGATCACACCGTAAGTGCGTTCGCTTAAATCGACGCCTTCGATTTCGGCCAGGGTCATCAGGCTGCCGAGCACGTAATCGACCACACCCCGGGCATTGCAGCCGGGTGCGCTGGACCAGGTGATGCCGGCCTCGTTGAAATAGTCGAGATCCAGATGATCGGTGCCGATGGTGCAGGTGCCGACAAAACGCACCTTGCTGCCTTCGAGCAGTGCGCGGTTGACGTTGGTCACCGAGCGCACCAGCAGCACGTCGGCGTGTTCGACCGTGGCCCGGTCGATGGAACGGCCCGAAACCCGGCGGATCTCGCCGAAACCGGCAAAAAAGGCATCGAGCAGCGGGATATTTTCGTCGGCAACAATCAGCATGGCGGGGCTCCTTGGGCGGATCGGCAGTGTAGGCGCTGGGACTGCGATGAGCCAGCAGGCTGTGATTTCTTGATGAGGCGCCTCGATTACAAATACGCAACAGAGGATTTTTCCTGACCGTTACGTCAGCGGCGTAGAATGCCCGGCCTTGCGCATCAACCCCTGTGGACGCTTTGCCTGTGAATTCCGTGACTGACCGCCCTGCCGCCGTTTCCCTCAACCGCCCTGCCCGGGTTCGCCTGGAGCTGAAAAACCTGCTCGGCCTGGCCCTGCCGATCATGATCGCGCAACTGGCGACCACCGCCATGGGCTTCGTCGATGCGGTGATGGCCGGGCGCGTCGGACCCAAGGATCTGGCGGCCGTGGCGCTGGGTAACTCGATCTGGGTGCCGGTGTTCCTGCTGATGACCGGCACTTTGCTGGCCACCACGCCGAAAGTCGCCCAGCGCTTCGGTGCCGGCACCCACAGTGAAATCGGCCCGATCGTGCGCCAGGCCCTGTGGCTGGCACTGGTGGTGGGCCTGATGGCAACCTCCATGCTGTTCAGCGCCGAACCGATCCTGCATCTGATGAAAGTCGATCCGGAACTGATCGGCCCGTGCATGCAGTACCTACACGGCATTGCCAGCGGTCTGCCAGCGGTGGCCTTCTATCACGTGCTGCGCTGCACCAGTGACGGCCTCGGTCGCACCCGCCCGGCGATGGTGCTTGGCCTGTGCGGTCTGGCGCTGAACATTCCACTGAACTACGTGTTCATTTATGGCCACTTCGGCGTGCCGGCCATGGGCGGCGTCGGTTGCGGCTGGGCCACGGCGATCGTGATGTGGGTGATGGCGCTGGGCCTGGCCGGTTATGAACGCTGGGCGCCGGCCTACAAATCGAGCGAACTGTTCAGCCGCTTCGACTGGCCGCAATGGGCGGTGATCAAGCGTTTGCTGGCCATCGGTCTGCCGATCGGCGTCGCGGTGTTTGCCGAGTCGAGCATCTTCGCGGTGATCGCGCTGCTGATCGGCAGCCTCGGCGCCACGGTGGTGGCCGGGCACCAGATCGCACTGAACGTCAGCTCGCTGGTGTTCATGATTCCGTACTCGCTGGGCATGGCCGTGACCGTGCGGGTCGGCCAGGCTCTGGGCCGTGAAGAACCTCGCGAAGCACGTTTCGCCGCGGGTGTCGGCATGGGCACTGCGCTGGCTTACGCCTGCCTGTCGGCGAGCATGATGCTGCTGATGCGCGAACACATTGCGGCGATCTACACCTCCGATCCGATGGTGATTCACATCGCAGCGATGCTGATCGTGTACTCGGCGCTGTTCCAGTTCTCCGACGCGATCCAGGTCACCGCCGCCGGCGCCCTGCGCGGTTATCAGGACACTCGCGTGACGATGATCCTGACCCTGTTCGCCTATTGGGGCATCGGCCTGCCGGTGGGTTACGCCCTCGGCCTGACCGACTGGCTCGGCGAGCCACGTGGCCCGAGCGGCTTGTGGGAAGGTTTGATCGTCGGCCTCAGCTGCGCGGCGCTGATGCTGTCGATCCGCCTGACGCGCAGCGCACGCAAACGCATTCGCATCAGCCGTTCGATGGGCTGACCGGCCATAAAAAAAGACCTGCATTTGCAGGTCTTTTTTTGCCTTGCGATCAACCGGACTTCTTGCGGATCCAGTACAGATAGGTCCCGGCTTCTTCGTGCTGCCCCACCAGTTCATGGTCGAGAAACACGCAGAACTTGGGGATGTCGCGGCGGGTCGACGGGTCGGTGGCGATCACCTTGAGCAGTCCGCCGGGCACCAGGTCACGGATGTGCTGGTGCAGCATCATCACCGGCTCCGGACAGTTGAGGCCTGTGGCGTCGAGGGTGCCGTCGACCGGCGTATCGATCATTTCACTCATGATTCACTCCTGAAACTGGCCGGCATTGTCGCCCAATGCCGGGTGTTCGGTCACCTGTCGCGCGCTCAGCGGGCTTTGGTTTTCTTCACGTCATGGCGGCGCAAATGGCAGGTCACTTCCTCGCGGTCGTGGTAAAGCTGCTTGCAGCCGATGTCGACCTTGATCCCACGGGCCTTGAAACCGTCGGCGATACGCTCGAGCAGGCGCTTCACTTCGGCGTAACGCTGCTTCATCGGCAACTTCAGGTTGACCACCGCTTCCCGGCAATGCCCCTCGCCGATCCACTCTTCGAGCATCGCGGCGTTGCGCGCCGGTTTCTCAACGATGTCGCAGACCATCCAGTCCACCGGTTGCTTGGGTTTGAAAGTGAAACCGTCAGCCATCAAGTGCTGCACCAGACCGGTGTCCATCAGGCTTTCGGCCATCGGACCGTTGTCGATGGCGGTCACCAGCATGCCGCGATTGACCAGTTGCCAGGTCCAGCCGCCCGGCGCAGCGCCGAGGTCGACGCCGGTCATGTCGCTGTGCAGGCGATCTTCCCACTGGTCGCGGGGAATGAAGTGGTGCCAGGCCTCCTCCAGCTTCAGGGTCGAACGGCTCGGCGCCTCGCGCGGGAACTTCAGGCGCGGAATGCCCATCGGCCACATCGCCGAGTTGCCGGCGTCGGCCAGACCGAGAAACACCTCACGACCGCTCTTGAAGGTCAGCAGCAGGCGTGGCTTGCTCGCGTCCTCCACCAGTTTGCCGGCGCCGGTCAGCGCCTTGCGCAGTGGGCCTTCGAACTTCTTGCAGAAATTCGACAATTCCTTGCCGTCGTTGGTGTCGACGACTTCCAGCCACAGACTGCCGCACACCGGGAATTCAGCCATGTGCGCGAGGATCACGCTGATGCGGTCGTTTTCCGGCAGATCGATGAAAAATCCGCGCGCCCACTGGCGCGGGAAGATCAGCTCGGCGAAACGCTGACCGCGCATCAGACGCTCGGCGCCATCCTCTTCGCTGCAGACGAACTCGGCGCAAGCGGTAGCCGGTTTGGCCTTGGCGTAGCCGGCCACGTTGAGTTGGGCGGCGAGGTCGGAAATCTCCGAGCAGACTTCACCTTCGAAACCTGGCCGGCAATGCATGAATAGGGTGTTCATTCTTACTCCTGGGCAGAGGGCGATCATTCATCCCCTGCGCGATGCCCAGACCCTGCTTTGAAGCAAAGCCTGTCACGAAAACCGGCGCATGATAGCCCATGTCGGAACCTTGGACTTGCCCATAGAGTCCAGTTATTAGCCAGCTACTGAAAACAGGGCTACGTTGATAGCTCTGCCCGTCCCCTCAATCCGTAGCCGTGCGGATTCAAAGGAGTGATCGTAATGCCGTCCCTCGATAGTCTGAATTCTCTGAAAACCCTCAAAGTCGATGACAAGACTTACCACTATTTCAGCCTGCCGGATGCCGCCAAGACCTTGGGCGATCTCGACAGGCTGCCGATGTCGCTGAAAGTCCTGCTGGAAAACCTGCTGCGCTGGGAAGATGAAAAAACCGTCACCGGCGCCGACCTCAAGGCCATTGCCGCGTGGCTCAAGGAGCGCCGCTCCGACCGGGAAATCCAGTACCGCCCGGCCCGCGTGCTGATGCAGGACTTTACCGGCGTACCCGCCGTGGTCGATCTGGCCGCGATGCGCGCCGCCATGGCCAAGGCCGGTGGTGATCCGCAGCGAATCAACCCGCTGTCGCCGGTGGATCTGGTGATCGACCACTCGGTGATGGTCGACAAGTTCGCCAGCGCCAGCGCCTTCGAACAGAACGTCGACATCGAAATGCAGCGCAACGGCGAACGCTACGCCTTCCTGCGCTGGGGCCAGAGCGCCTTCGATAACTTCAGCGTGGTGCCGCCGGGCACCGGGATCTGCCACCAGGTCAACCTCGAATACCTCGGCCGCACCGTGTGGACCAAGGACGAAGACGGCCGCACTTATGCCTTCCCCGACACCCTGGTCGGCACCGACTCCCACACCACCATGATCAACGGCCTCGGCGTACTCGGCTGGGGCGTCGGCGGGATCGAGGCGGAAGCGGCGATGCTCGGGCAGCCGGTGTCGATGCTGATTCCGGAAGTGATTGGTTTCAAACTTACCGGCAAACTAAAGGAAGGCATCACCGCCACCGACCTGGTGCTGACCGTCACCCAGATGCTGCGCAAGAAAGGCGTGGTCGGCAAATTCGTCGAGTTCTATGGCGACGGCCTCGCCGACCTGCCGCTGGCCGACCGCGCAACCATCGCCAACATGGCCCCGGAATATGGCGCGACGTGCGGCTTCTTCCCGGTGGATGACGTGACCCTTGACTACCTGCGCCTGTCCGGCCGTCCGCCTGAAGTGGTGAAGCTGGTCGAGGCCTACACCAAGGCTCAGGGCCTGTGGCGCCTGCCCGGTCAGGAACCGGTGTTCACCGACAGCCTGGCGCTGGACATGGGCAGCGTCGAAGCCAGCCTCGCCGGGCCGAAACGCCCGCAGGACCGCGTCTCGCTGCCGAATGTCGGCCAGGCGTTCAGCGACTTCCTCGACTTGCAGTTCAAACCCACCAGCAAGGAAGAAGGACGTCTTGAAAGCGAAGGCGGTGGTGGCGTGGCGGTGGGCAATGCCGATCTGGTCGGCGAAACGGATTACGAGTACGACGGCCACACCTATCGCCTGAAAAACGGTGCCGTGGTGATTGCCGCGATCACCTCCTGCACCAACACCTCCAACCCCAGCGTAATGATGGCTGCCGGGCTGCTGGCGAAAAAAGCCGTGGAAAAAGGCCTGACCCGCAAGCCGTGGGTGAAGAGTTCGCTGGCACCGGGGTCGAAAGTGGTCACCGATTACTACAAGGCCGCCGGGCTGACGCAGTACCTCGACCAGCTCGGGTTTTCACTGGTGGGTTACGGCTGCACCACTTGCATCGGCAACTCCGGACCGCTGCCGGAACCGATCGAAAAAGCCATCCAGAAAGCCGATCTGACCGTGGCATCGGTGCTGTCCGGCAACCGCAACTTTGAAGGCCGGGTGCATCCGCTGGTGAAAACCAACTGGCTGGCGTCACCGCCGCTGGTGGTCGCCTACGCCCTGGCCGGCACTGTGCGCACCGATATCAGCAGCGAACCGCTGGGTAACGACCAGCAAGGTAACCCGGTGTACCTGCGTGACATCTGGCCGAGCAGCAAGGAAATCGCCGACGCGGTAAATCAGGTCAACACGGCGATGTTCCACAAGGAATACGCCGAGGTGTTTGCCGGTGACGAACAGTGGCAAGCCATCGAAGTCCCGCAAGCCGCGACCTACGTCTGGCAGGCGGATTCGACCTACATCCAGCATCCGCCGTTCTTCGATGACATTGCCGGGCCATTGCCGGTGATCGCCGATGAGAAAGGTGCGCGAGTGCTGGCGCTATTGGGCGATTCGGTGACCACCGACCACATCTCCCCCGCCGGCAACATCAAGGCCGACAGCCCGGCCGGGCGTTACCTGCGCGAGCAAGGCGTCGAGCCACGGGACTTCAACTCCTACGGCTCGCGCCGGGGCAACCACGAAGTGATGATGCGCGGCACGTTTGCCAATATCCGTATCCGCAACGAAATGCTCGGCGGCGAAGAAGGTGGCAACACCCTCTACATTCCGACCGGCGAGAAACTGGCGATCTACGACGCCGCCATGCGCTATCAGGCGTCGGGTACGCCGCTGGTAGTGATTGCCGGGCAAGAATACGGCACCGGTTCCAGTCGCGACTGGGCCGCCAAGGGCACCAACCTGCTGGGCGTGAAAGCGGTGATCGCCGAAAGCTTCGAGCGCATTCACCGTTCCAACCTGGTGGGCATGGGCGTGCTGCCGTTGCAGTTCAAACTGGATCAGAACCGCAAGAGCCTGAACCTCACCGGCAAGGAAACCCTGGATATCCAGGGCCTGAGCGGTGTCGAGCTGACGCCACGGATGAACCTGAGCCTGGTCATCACCCGTGAAGACGGACGGCAGGAGAAAATCGAAGTGCTGTGCCGCATCGACACCTTGAACGAGGTGGAGTACTTCAAGTCCGGCGGGATTCTGCATTACGTGTTGCGCCAGTTGATCGCCTCGTAAGACCTGCAGATGCAGAAACACCGCCAGATCGGCGGTGTTTCTGTTTGAGCACGGCACTTTTCTGCAGACGAAAAAAAACCCGCCGAAGCGGGTTTTTCCCAAGACCATTATCGACTCCCTGTCGGCAGCGATCCTTGCTAATGGTCGATCATCCGTGATCCTGAAACACTCCCTGTGCTTCAGTTGATGAGGCTAGATTACGCTGTGGATCCAATCGGCAATAGTCGAAAAAGCTACTATCGCGTGTAAGACATTCGCCATAGCGCGCCTTCCGAAAACCCTTAGGCGTGTCAGGCATTGAGCGCGGAAGCCGCCAGTTGTGCGACTTTCAGCTGCCCGGCGGCGGCTTTTTGCTCGTCATCCTCCATGAACCATGCGGCAGACAGTCCGGCAAAGGCCAATACCCATTGCAGCAAGCGGCTTCGCTCGATGCCCGCTGTTGCGCAGATCACCTCGACTTGCCGCTGAAAGCGCTCCGGATCGGTGGCCGTCGGCAGTTCCGGGTTGCAGATCAGGTTGGCGTAGTCATAACCACGCTCGCCCCGCACCCGCTTGGGGTCGATGGCCAGCCAGCCCCGTGGGCCGAAATCGAGGACATTGTCGTGGTGCATGTCGCCGTGCAGCACCACCACGTCCTGCGGTTCGGCGAGCAAGGTCTCGGCGATTTGCAGGCATTCGGTGTATTGGCCGCCGTATCGGACCGCGGCCATTGTTAATGATGCAAACCACGGCGCCAGCTCCACCAACGGCGGTGGCGGCGTCGGTCGCGGTGCGTGCAGGTGCGCCAGCGCTCGACACATGATCCGTGTGGCTTCGTCGTCTTCGCCGTTGAGCGCCATGTGCATCAGCGAACGCTGGCCCATGGCCCGCTCCAGCAACAGGCTCTCGTCGTGATGGGCGAGCACCCGGGCGGCACCGTCGCCGCCCCACCAGGTCATCAGCAGGTTGCCGTACTTTTCCTCCTCGTCCACCGCGACTTTCAGCATCGCCGGAGTATTGCCCTGACGCACAGGTAACAGGCGGCTGCCCGGGGTGATGACCGGCTCACCGTCCGGCGTCAGCGCCCAGCGTTCCAGCCACGGCGTGAACAGGCCGAGATCAGCCACCCTCACGCTCGCGGGCCCGTTCGCTCTCCGTGAGGAAGTGTTCAAGTCGACTCAACTGTTCCTCCCAGCCCCGGCTGTCCATGTAATACGCTTCTTTCTGGCGCACGTCGGGAATGTGCGCGAAACCGGATTCGGAGACTTTCAGCAACGTACCGTTCTCGTAGTCCTGCAATTCGAATCTGACCAGCGTGGTCGGTTCCTGGGAGTAGTCGATTTTCGGGTTCACCGCGTAGGGGTGCCAACGGAAGGAGAACAACTGCTGCGGCTCGACCCGCTCCACCAGCACGTTCCACAACACATGTTCATAACCGGGGTACGTGACCTGCCCTTGCGTCCATTCGCCCGCGATAAACCGCCGGCCCTCCAGCGCAACGCCGAACCACTGGCCGAACGCCTCGGCATCGACCAGGGCGCGCCAGACATGGGAGCGCGGCGACCTGAGCATGATCTTACGTTCAAAGCTGTTGGGTACTGGTTTCATACGTCACCTCCTGTTTTGAACAGTAGGCTTGTATGACCACATGTCCAATCCGAAGTTGTATCAATCCAGTGCAACGGTCGGGTCTGATTGAAATATCCGGCAGTATTTTGGATCACCGGTTCGTCAGAATGCGCACGGATCGGCGCGGCGAAACTGCTAACGTTCCCAGCGAATTGAACGACACAAGGACGTCATCATGCAGCCCTCCCTCCCCGAACGTTACCGTGGCGCCCTGCTCGGCCTGGCCTGCGGCGATGCCGTGGGAACCACCGTCGAATTCCAACCTCGCGGCAGCTTCCAGCCCCTGACCGACATGGTCGGTGGCGGGCCTTTTCACTTGAAGCCCGGACAATGGACCGACGACACCTCGATGGCGTTGTGCCTGGCTGAAAGTCTGCTGAACAAGAACGCATTCGATGCCGCTGATCAGATGGGCCGCTATCTGAACTGGTGGCAATGGGGTTACCTGAGCTCGACCGGCGAATGCTTCGACATTGGCATGACCGTGAGCCAGGCGCTGGATCGCTATCAACACACCGGAGAGCCGTTTGCCGGCTCCACCGATCCCGATAGCGCCGGCAATGGCTCGTTGATGCGACTGGTGCCCGTGGTTCTGTTTTATTTCCCCGATGCCCGGCAAATCAGGCGATTCGCCGCCGACAGTTCACGCACCACACACGCGGCGCCCGAGGCCATCGAATGTTGCCAGTTGTTTGCCGAACTGCTCTGCAAGGCCCTGGAAGGCGCATCGAAAGCGCAACTGCGCACTCTGCCGCAAACATCCTTCAACCAGCCCAAGGTGGCGGCGATTGCCCGGGGTAACTACCTGCACAAGACCGAGCGCGACATTCGCGGCAGCGGCTACTGCGTCGAATCCCTGGAAGCGGCGTTATGGTGCTTCCAGCACACCGACAGTTTTGCCACCGCCGTCCTGCAAGCGGCGAATCTGGGCGATGACGCGGACACCACGGCCGCCATCGTCGGTCAGTTGGCCGGTGCCCATTACGGCGTGCAGGGAATCCCGTCCGCGTGGCTGGAAAAACTACATGACGGAGAGGAAATTGCGGCGACTGCCGAACGGTTGCTCAACGCATCCAGACATCGCACACCTTGTTAGCGCGACGAAGCCGCTAAACTGCCCGGCAAGTTCATTCATCAAAGCGAGATGACTCATGTCCCCACGCCTGCTTCTGGCCCTGACACCCTTTCTTTTCACTTCCGTCGTCCACGCCGCCGTGGACTGCGCCAATGCCAGCGATCAGGCGACGATGAATCAGTGCGCCGCGCAGGAAAACAAGACGGCGGACAAGGAGTTGAATACGGTTTATCAACAGATCACAGCTCGGCTGAAGGACAACACTGAGGGCAAAAAAATGCTGGTGAGCGCGCAACGGGCATGGATCGGCTTTCGCGATGCCGAGTGCAAGTTTTCGGCATCCGGGGTGGCAGGCGGGAGTGTTTATCCGTTGATCTACAACAATTGCATCACCTCAGTGACAAAGACGCGAACCGAGGCGCTCAAGCAGTATTTGAAGTGTGAGGAAGGTGACATGAGCTGTCCGGTACCCGGGGCCTGACTTTCTGTAGCGGTTTCGAGGGCCTCTTCGCGGGCAAGCTCGCTCCCACATTTGAACCGCATTTCAAATGTGGGAGCGAGCTTGCTCGCGATGGCTTCAGGGCGATGGCAAGCACCACCGGCGCTACGGCAGGTGGGGTGCCTCAGCGTTGCCACACCTCGCCATTCACGAAAAACGCTCGGGCATTGTCTTCGAGACTTTCCAGGTGATAACCGCCCTCCTGCACGATCAGGCATGGCAGATCCAGGCTGCGGATCCGCTCACCCAGTACCGCAAAGCCCTCACGAGTCACGGCGACTTTGCTTTGTGGGTCCAGCTCATAGATATCGAAACCCAGCGACAGCACCAGCACCTCGGCGCCGAACTCGCGCACCGCGTTCAATGCGACGTCCAGTTGCCCAAGAAAATCCGCTTCGCTTGAACCATGGGCCATCGGCAGGTTGAGATTGAAGCCCTCCCCCGCGCCGCTGCCGCGTTCGTCGGCGAACCCGGCGACGCCCGGGTAGAAGTTGGTCGGATCGCCATGCACCGAGACGTAGAGCACGTCATCGCGGTCGTAGAAAATCTCCTGGATGCCCTGACCGTGGTGCATGTCGGTATCGAGTACGGCGACTTTTTCAAACTTGTCACGCAGCACCTGCGCCGCCACCGCCGCGTTGTTCACGTAGCAGAAACCGCCCGCCGCTTCGGCACGGGCATGGTGCCCCGGCGGACGGCACAAGGCGTAGGCCGCCGGCTCGCCATCGATCAAGGCTTGCGCACCGGCCACTGCGCTTTGCGCCGACCAGTAGGCGGAACGCCAGGTCTGCTCGCCGACCGGGCAACTGCCGTCCGCCAGATAGCGCGCCGCCTGGGCGAGGATGCCGCGCAAGGCGTTGGGCTCGCGGACGAAGATGTTCGACATCACTTCATCGCCCCAGTCTTCGGGGATTTCTTTCCAGCGTGCATGCGCTTCCTGAAGGAACGTCAGATACGGCGCACCGTGTACCGCCAGCAACGGTGCGAGGCCGGCATCGATCGGCTGCTCGACACTGAAACCCAAACCGTGGGCGGCCTGCACCAGACGTTGCGCACGCTCGGGGACTTCCTGCGGCGTGCGCATCTGCCCCCGCGAGTAATAGCTGCGTGGATGGTGGAGCAATTGTTCGGGGTGGAAAAAACTGCGCATGGTTCAGGCTCCCTGTTCGATTCGACCGGCGCGGGCCAGCACGGCGTTGAGCAATACATCGGTGCCCTGCTTCACATCTTCGGGCAACACGTCTTCGGCTTCGTTGTGGCTCAGGCCGCCAACGCACGGGATGAACACCATCGCCGTCGGGCAGTAGCGTGCAAGATGAATCGCGTCATGCCCGGCGCCGCTGACAATCGACTGCTGAGCGTAGCCCAGCGCATCTACCGCTTCTTGCACCGCCGCCACGCACTCGGCGTCGAACGGTGTGGCCGGGCTGATCCAGTGCGGGGTGATCGTCAGATTCAGACCTCGCCCATCGGCGATCGCCTGCAGGCGGGCGCGGACTTGTTGCTCCATGGTGGCAATGGCGTCGTCGCGGTGATGACGCAGATCGACGGTGAAATTCACCAACCCCGGAATGGTGTTGCGCGAGGACTTGTTGATACTCAACTCGCCGACCGTGGTCAGGCCTTCCGGGGCAAAATCAGCGGCCAGACCTTCGATGGCCTGAATCATCCGCGCCACCCCGTACAGCGCGTCTTTGCGCAGCGGCATCGGCGTGGTACCGGCGTGGGCAGCCATGCCTTCCACGCGCACGTCCAGCCAGCGGATCGCCTGACCGCCCGTGACCACGCCGATGCTTTTGACGTTGTCCTCGAGGATCGGGCCTTGTTCGATGTGCGCTTCAAAATACGCGTCCACCGCGCCTCCCAACGGGCGATCACCGGCGTAACCGGTACGCTGCAAAGCTTCTGCGACGCTGATGCCATCGACATCACGCACCGCCAGCGCAGCGTTCAGATCCATGATCCCGGTGAACACCGCCGAGCCGAACATGGCCGGGGTGAAGCGTGCGCCTTCTTCGTTGGTCCATACCGCCACTTCCAGCGGTTTGCGGGTCTGGATGTTCAGGTCATTGAGGCAACGTACCACTTCCAATCCTGCGAGTACGCCGTAGACGCCGTCGAAACGCCCGCCTTCGGGCTGGGTGTCGAGGTGGCTGCCCATCATCACCGGCGCGGCGTCCGGATCGGTGCCGGCGCGACGGGCGAACAGGTTGCCGATGGCATCCACGCTCAGGGTCATGCCGGCTTCGCGGCACCAGTGGGCGAACAGCTCGCGCCCGGCCTTGTCTTCGTCGCTCAATGCAAGACGGCAGCTGCCGCCTCGGGCTGTTGCACCGATTTCGGCCATGGCCATCAGGCTCGCCCACAGGCGTTCGCCATTGATTTTCAACATGAGGTTCTCCTGAAATTCCGGGTCAGGCACGGGCCAGTTCCGCGCGATGAGCACTGGCGTGACGACGGGCGAGGGACAGCACGCACACCAGCGAAATGCCGGCGATCAGGCTGTAGAACACCGCCATCGGCCACCACTGCCCGGTGAACTTGTGAGCGAGCATCGTGCCGATCAGCGGCGTCAGCCCACCGGCCACCGCGCCGCAGATCTGATAGGCCAACGAGATCGCGGTGTAGCGCACGCGGGTCTCGAACATGCCGCTGACATAACCGGCGATCACCGCATAGAACGAGGCCATGCACACCACCGCCAGCGCGATGCCGAGGATGATCAGCGGCGCCTGGGCCGAGCTGACCAGCACGAACATCGGATACGGCGAGGCCATCGCCAGCAGCGATACCAAGCAAAGGAAACGCGTCGCGCCGATCTTCTCCGCCGTCCACGCGGCCAGCGGCTGAATGCAGAACTGGATGATCGCGACGAAGAACAGGCATTCGAGAATCAGCGAACGTGGCAGCGCCAGTTGCTGAGTGGTGTAGGCGATCATGAAGGTGTTGGTGAAATACACCCCGGCGATGCCCAGCGTGTTGGCACCGATGCACAGCAACAATGGGCGCCATGCGGTGCGCAGGACTTCCATTACCGGCGCCTGTTCTTTCTTGATTTGCTTGCTGGCCTGCTCGCGGCTGGCGAGGAATTCCGGTGACTCATTCACGCCCAGACGAATCGCCAGACCCACCAGCAGCAACAGCGCACTGGCGAGGAACGGCAGGCGCCAGCCCCAGCTCATCAGGTCTTCTTCCGGCAAACGGGTCACGGCACTGAAGGCCAGCAGCGACAGGATCAGACCCGCCGGACTGCCCAGTTGCGCGAACGAGGCGAAGAAATTGCGCCGCCCCTTCGGCGCATGCTCACCGGCCATCAACACCGCCCCGCCCCACTCACCACCGACGGCAATGCCCTGGACGATGCGCAACAGAATCAGCAGCACCGGTGCTGCCGCGCCGATCTGCGCGTAGGTCGGCAGCAGACCGATGCACACCGTGACCACACCCATCATGAGCAGCGTGATGATCAGGGATTTCTTGCGGCCGATGCGGTCGCCGATATGGCCGAAGATGATCCCGCCCAACGGCCGGGCGAAGAAGCCCACGGCGAAGGTGCCGAACGCCGCCATGGTGCTGAACAGCGGATCGTCGGAGGGAAAGAACAGCGCGCCGAACACCAGCGCGGCGGCGGTGGCGTAGATGTAAAAGTCGTACCACTCGATCATGGTGCCGATGAAGGCTGCGGCCGCCGCACGGCGCGGCTGGTTCGAAGCGTGGGGCTTCATTGGGTCGGGCTCCTTTGATTGTTTTTTTGGCAGGAGGAAAACGTAAATCCAAGGCGCTCTGGCGGCGCCTGTCGTGGGGTGATTTATCGTCCCGGGGCTATGATTAGTCAATTTTCTATTTATTATTCCGAGTATTACCTCACCTTATAATCGAGAGCCGCCATGGCCGAACGCGATGTCCAACGCCTGCTCAACGACCGCCTGGACTGGAACCTTTTGCGCACCTTCCGGGTGATCGGCCAGGAGCTGAGCATCAGCCGCGCCGCCGCGCGTCTGCACCTGACGCAGCCGGCGGTGAGCCAGGCACTCAAGCGTCTGGAGGAGCAACTGGGTCGCCAGCTAATCGCCCGGCGCGGCCCACGCTTTGCCCTCACCGAAGTCGGCGAGCAGATCTTCGAACTGGCCGGCGAGATCTACGGGCAAATGTCCCAGGTCAGCAGCCTGCTGGAGCAACCAGCTGACGAAGTGATCGGCAAGGTGCGACTGCTGATCATCAGCCGGATCTTTTCCGAGCGCTTCGATGACTTCCTCGCTGACTTTCATCGGCAGTATCCACGGGTGGATCTGGAGGTCGATGTGATGCGCAGTTCGGACATCGTCAGCGCCCTTCAGGAGAAAACCGCGACGCTCGGCCTTAGCCTCAATCGCCGCCCGCAACCGCGTCTGGAACAGCGTCTGTTTCTGCGTCAACGCTATGCGTTCTTCTGTGGCAAACACCACGCGCTGTTTGGCCGACAGGACATCGGCGAAGGCGATTTGCAGCGTGAGAATTTCGTCAGTTTCACCAGCGACCAGATTGGCGGCATGCTCTCGCCGCTGACGATTTTTCGCGATCAACAGGGCTTCAGCGGACGCATCGTTGCGTCATCGCCGAGCCTGGAAGAAGTACGGCGACTGGTGATCGCCGGGTTCGGTATCGGTTGCCTGCCGGAGCACGTGGTGGCAGCGGACGTCGAGGCCGGATTGCTCTGGCGCCTGCCGCCCCACGAGGGTATTGCCGATGTCGACATTCATCTGCTGTGGAACCGCGACCAGCGCTTGAGCCGCGCCGAAACGCTGTTCATCGAACGCTTGCAGGCCTGCCTGGCGGATCAGTAACCGAGCAGGCGATCCGCGCTGTTGAGCAGCGGCTCGCCGGCATTCAAACGGCGGAAGTTCTCGGCGATCTGATCGGCGATGCAATCGTGGGAGGCTGCCGAAGCCATGTGCGGAGTGATGGTCACGCCCGGGGTTTTCCACAGTGGATGATCGGCGGGCAGCGGTTCCTGTTCGAAGACATCGAGCAGCGCCCCGCGCAGTTTTCCACGGGCCAGCGCTTGTCGCAGATCCTCGATATTCAGGTGCCCGCCGCGCCCGACGTTGACCAGCGCCGCGCCGTTTGCCAAGTGCTCGAAAGTCTGGCGATTGAGGATGCCGCGAGTCTCGTGAGTCAGCGGCAACAGATTGATCAGCAATTCCACACCGTCGAGGAACGGGTGGAAGGCACCGGTGCCGGCAAAGGTCTGCACGCCCGGTAAATCCTTTTTGCTGCGCGCCCAGCCACGCACCTCGTAACCGGCACTGGCCAGGTCTTGGGCAATCGCGCTGCCGAGCGAGCCGAGCCCCATCACACCGATCCGGAACTCACGGGCCGGGCGTTGCAGCGGTCGCTCCCAATGCTGTTGGCGTTGTTGCTCGAGCACTTGATCGAAGCCGCGATGAAAGTGAATCACCGCCCAGCGCACATACTCGGTCATGCCTTGGCGATGGCCGGGATCAACTACCCTGCACACTGGCAAATCCGGGCACGACGGATCGTGCTCCAGGTGATCAATGCCGGCGGCGACCGAGTGAATCACTTGCAGATTAGGCAACGCGGCGAGGCTGTCCGGCAGCGGAAACCAGCACGCCGCGATCTGCGCAGTCGCCGCCCGGGGATCGTCGGCCAGCACCGCCGAAAGCTGCGGCGCACAGCGGGCAAAAGCTTCCTGCATTTGTTTGAGCAACAGCGTATCGCGGGACATCAGTGCAACGGTGTTCATGACAGATAGGACTCGCGCTGGGATTCGATCAGGGTCAATGCGGCCTCCCAGGCCAGGTCGATGATGTTGTCCTGCTCATCGCGGTCGAACTGTTCGGCGGTGTGGGCACAGACTTCCGGCGACGGGAAATGCAGCTCGCAACCGCCGGCCAGCGCTTGCACTTGAGCCTGGCAGGCGCGCTCCAGAAAGTGGATTTCCTGGAATGCCTGGGCCACGCTCGAACCGCCGACCAGCAGGCCGTGATTGCGCAGGATCATCGCCCGGTGCGGGCCGAGGTCGGCGATCAACCGATCGCGCTCGTCCAGCGACAGAGCGATACCTTCGTAGGTGTGGTAAGCGAGTTTTCCGTAGAACTTCAACGCGTGTTGACTGATCGGCAGCAGGCCCTGTTTCTGCGCGGCGACAGCCATGCCGGCGGCGGTGTGGGTGTGAATCACGCAGTTCAGATCCGGCCGCGCCATGTGGATCGCCGAGTGGATCACGAAGCCGGCAGCGTTGACCCGATGCCCGGCGTACTCAGGATCGACGATGCGCCCGTCCTGATCGATGCGCACCAGATCGGAGGCGCGCATGCGGTCGAAAATCACGCCGTAGCGGTTGATCAGGAAATGGTGCTCAGGCCCCGGAATCCGCAGGGTGATGTGGGTGTCGATCAGGTCGGTCATACGAAAGTGCGCGATCAATCGGTACAACGCCGCGAGCTCGCAACGGGCTTGCCATTCGATCGGGTCAATGTGGGCGGGCTTACTCACGAATACACCTCTTTGTTGGTATGAAGGACGACCGGGTTGGCCCGCAAGCGCGCGAGGCCGCAGACACCGATCAGAGACAGGGCGGACAGCAGCGTGAAGAACACCGCCAATGGCAGCCACTGTCCGGAGAACTTGCTGGCCAGCAGCGTGCCGATCAGCGGCGTGGTGCCGCCGGCCACTGCACAACTCAACTGGTAAGCGATGGAAATACCCGAGTAACGCAGGTGCACCGGGAAGGCCTGGGTCATGTACCCGGCAATCACCGCGTACAATGCCGAAAGAATCACCACCGCGACAGCGATGCCGAGGGTCATCAACAGAATGTTTTGAGTGCCGACCAGCAGGAACATCGGGTACGGCGTGCCCATGCACAGCAACGCCACCAACATCAGGAATCGGCCTTCGCCGATACGCTCGGCGAGCAGTGCCGATAACGGTTGCGACAGCAGTTGAATGACTGTCACCAGGAACAGGCAGTCGAGAATGGTCGCGCGCGGAATGCCCTGATATTGGGTGACGTAGGTGATCATGAAGGTGTTGGTGAAGAAGAACCCGGCCGAACCGATGGTGACTGCGGCCGCGGCGAACAGGATCTGCCGCCAGCACTGACGGATCACGTCTTTCACTGGGTATTTAGCGGTTTCGTTGTTGTCCTTGGCCTTGGCGAATTCCGGCGATTCATGCACCCCGGAGCGGATCATCAGGCCGACCATCATTAGCACGCCGCTGGCAAGAAACGGTAGACGCCAACCCCAGGCGAGGAAGTCTTCCGGCGACAGCGACGTCACCAGTCGAAACGCGATCAACGCCAGCAGCAAACCCGCCGGGCTGCCGAGTTGTGCAAAGGAGGCATAGAAGGTTTTACGCTTGGCCGGGGCGTGCTCACTAGCCATCAACACTGCCCCGCCCCACTCGCCGCCGACGGAAATGCCCTGAATCAGGCGCAACGCGATCAGTCCGATGGGCGCCCAGATGCCGACGCTGGCGTAGCTCGGCAACATACCGATACCCGCCGTGGCCAAGCCCATCAACGCCATGGTCACCAGCAGCATTTTCTTGCGACCGAGACGATCGCCCAAATGACCGAACACCATCCCGGCCATCGGGCGGGCGATGAAGCCGACAGCAAAACTGCCGAACGCGGCGAGGGTGCTGGTCACCGGGTCGCTGCTGGGAAAGAACACTTGCCCGAGCACCAGCGCGGCGGCGGTGGCGTAGATGTAGAAATCGTAGAACTCGATGGTCGTGCCAATGAAGGCAGCGGCCGCGGCGCGACGCGGCTGAGCGGTGGTGTGCATGCAAGAACCCTGTGTATTTATAGTTTTGGGCAGGTGTCGAGGCGGCTGACGGTCGCGCTCTGTGGCGCTTGTGGGCTTTATCGCTTCCGTGAAAGGATTAGTCAATTTTCAAAAACTTATCTTTACTATTAGCGTGGCTACTACATGACCTCCTCCGCAAATCCCTGGATTGGCCGGCGTTTTCTCAATGACCGGCTGGACTGGAACCTGCTCCGCACGTATCTGGTGATAGGGCAGGAAGGCAGCATGAGCCGTGCTGCTGCACGCTTGCACATTACCCAGTCGGCAGTCAGCCAGGCGTTGAAACGTCTCGAAGAACAACTGGATTGTGTGTTGATTGCGCGCAGTGGAAGGCGCTTTGATCTGACGGAAACCGGGGAAGAAGTCCTGCGGATTGCGGCGGATATCTACGGCGATATTTCCCGTTTGGGCACCGTGCTCGAGAACCGTCATGACGATGTCGTGGGCAAGATCCGCATTCTGACCGTCAGTGGCGTGCAGGCGCGGCATTACGATGAGTTTCTTGCGGATTTCCACGAAACTCACCCGAAAATCGAGCTGGAAGTCGAGGTGATGGGCAGCTCGAACATCATCAGTTCATTGCTGCAAAAGACCGCTACGGTAGGTGTCGGATTGTGTCGTCTACCGCAGCCGAGGCTGGAACAACGGGTTTTGTTTCGTGAGCGCTATGCGTACTTTTGCGGGCAGCGGCACCGGCTGTTCGGGCAGCAGAATCTGACGCTGGAGCAACTCGCGGCAGAGAACTTTGTCAGCTTCACCAGTGATCAGCTCGGCGGCAATCTTTCGCCGTTGACGCTGTTTCGTGATCAACAGGGCTTTACCGGCAAGATTGTCGCATCCTCCACCAGTTTCGAAGAGATTTACCGCCTGATCTGTGCGGGGTTCGGGATTGGCTGTCTACCGATTCACCTGGTGCGAAGGGATGTCGAACAGGGTTTGTTGTGGCGCTTGCCGCCGGAGGATGGGGTGGTGGATTTTGATATCCAGCTGCTGTGGAATCGCGAGCAAAAGATGACTCAGGCGGAAACGGTGTTCCTCGACAGCTTCCAGCACATGCTCAGCTTGCGTGAGCCGTGCTGTGAAGCTGCGGCAGGTTACACGTGGGGATCGCCCGGCGCTTTGGTCGGCGCCGCGTATTGCGGCTTGAGGTGACCGTCCTGGTCGAGTAGCCAGGCGTCCATGATCTGCCGCACTACGGGACCTGCAACGCGGCCACCGGCCTCGCCGTTTTCGATCATCACCGAGATCACGATCTTCGGATGTTCGGCGGGCGCAAAGCCAACGAACAACGCGTTGTCACGGTGACGTTCGAGGGTTTTCTCGCGGTTGTAGCGCTCGCCCTGCTTGATCGCCACCACCTGCGCCGTACCGCTCTTGCCGGCGATGCGGTATTGCGCACCGGCCGCCGCCGCACGGGCAATGCCTCGGGCATCGTGCATCACCATCTGCATGCCATGATTGACCTGTTCCCAGTCACGGGGATCCTTTAGTAGGATATTCGGCATCGGGTGTTCGTCCACCGGTGCTACACCGTCGACGGTCTTGGCCAGATGCGGACGGTTCCAGACGCCCTTGTTGGCGATCAACGCGGTGGCCTGGGCCAGTTGCAGTGGCGTGACTTGCATGTAGCCCTGGCCGATACCGAGAATCACCGTCTCGCCAGGGAACCAGGCCTGACGACGAGTTGCACGTTTCCAGGCTTGGGACGGCATCAGGCCGGGTGACTCCTCGAACATGTCGAGCGAGACTTTCTCGCCGAGGCCGAACATCGCCATGTAGTCGTGCAGGCGATCGATGCCGAGCTTGTGCGCCAGGTCGTAGAAGTAGGTGTCGTTGGAGCGCATGATCGCGGCGTCCATGTCCACCCAGCCGTCGCCGCTGTGGTTCCAGTTGCGGTACTTGTGATCGAAATCAGGCAGTTGGTAGTAACCCGGATCGAAGACGCGGGTCTGAGGCGTGACCACGCCGGCGTCGAGCCCGGCAATCGCCACCTCTGGCTTGATCGTCGAACCGGGCGCGTACAGGCCGCGCAACACGCGGTTGAACAGCGGGCGGTCAATGGAGTCACGCAGCGCGGAGTATTCCTTGGAGCTGATACCGGTCACGAACAGATTGGGGTCGAAGCTCGGGTTGCTGACCATGGCCAGCACTTCTCCGGTCGAGGGGTCCAGTGCAACGACCGAGCCGCGACGGTCGCCCAGTGCGGCTTCGGCGGCTTCCTGGAGTTTGACGTCAAGGCTCAGAACGATGTTTTTGCCGGGTATCGGATCGGTGTGTTTCAGCACGCGCAGTACGCGGCCCTGAGCATTGGTCTCAACTTCCTCGTAACCGACGTGGCCGTGCAGTTGCGGCTCGTAGAAGCGTTCGATACCGGTCTTGCCGATGGATTGGGTGCCACGGTATTCGACAGAATCGAGAGTCTTGGATTCTTTTTCGTTGATACGGCCGACATAGCCGATCGAGTGTGCGAAGTGTGCGCCCAATGGATAGTTACGAACGAATTGCGGCTCGACATCCAGACCCGGCAGGCGGAACTCGTTGACTGCCAGCACGGCGATCTGTTCTTCGGTCAGCTCATAGAACAGCGTCACTGGTGTAAACGGGTGACGCGACTGCTTCATGGCCTTGTCGAAGACTGCGCGGTCTTCGGCGGGCAGGTGCAGGAGGTTGATGACTTCATCCAGCTCCCGGTTGACGTCCGTCGCACGTTCTCTTGTGATCGTCAGGTTGTAGCTGGGACGGTTGTCGGCCAGCAACACGCCGTTGCGATCGTAGATCAGGCCGCGTGTCGGCGGGATCGGCAGGACATGGACACGATTGTTTTCGGAGATGGTCGAGTGGTAGTCGAACTCGACGACTTGCAAGATGTACAGGCGCACCACCAAGGCGCAACTAATGGCGAAGACGAACAAGGCACAGGCGATCAGGCGTTTGTTGACCAGCCGCGTCTCTTTTTCGTGATCTTTGATTGGGATGGGTTCGGGCATTTCTGCAGCCACTCTTTGACAAAAAAATGAGCGCCGATCCTTGGGCATGACATCAGTCCGTTAAAAAACGAGCTGCACCATACCAAAAACCGGGCGGTCATTTCAGAGGGATTTCCCCAATGGTTGCGATCGTGACGGTTGGAGCTTCAGCTTCCTCCAGGCACTTTCCTGCGGAAAAAACAAAACCCCAACTGCTTTCGCAATTGGGGTTTCGGAATTTAATCTTGACGATGACCTACTCTCACATGGGGAAACCCCACACTACCATCGGCGATGCATCGTTTCACTTCTGAGTTCGGGATG
>NZ_BQID01000014.1 GCF_021602345.1 Pseudomonas pharyngis | reverse complement strand
CCCGAATTTCTTGACGACCATAGAGCGTTGGAACCACCTGATCCCATCCCGAACTCAGAAGTGAAACGATGCATCGCCGATGGTAGTGTGGGGTTTCCCCATGTGAGAGTAGGTCATCGTCAAGATTTAATTCCGAAACCCCAATTGCGAAAGCAGTTGGGGTTTTGTTTTGCCCGCAGGAAAAGGCTCGGCCATTTCTCGATTTAGATTCTTGAGGAAGCGATGCTGCAGGCGTTTATCCAGGAGGCGTTTGCCTGATCACTTTCCTCTTGTGATACGCCATGGCTACCCCGTATAAGAGCGACTTTCACTTCCGATATAAGAAAAAGGATGCACGCATGAGCAATGCCTGGAACGAGGGATATTTCACGGACGAAGGCTATACCTACAGTTATAGCCGGGAAATCAATCCGGTTTTCCAGCGTTATTGTCTGCTGTTGCGCGGTTTCGCCACGCTGGAGAGTAGCGACGGCTACCACTGTGAGCTGGGTTTTGGTCAGGGTGTTTCGATCAACATCCATGCGGCGGGTAATCCGGGCTCTTATGTTGGCACCGACTTTCACCCAGGTCAGGCGTCCCATGCCATTGCTCTGGCCAGCGACTGGGGCAGCGATGCGCGACTGTATGACGACAGCTTCGAGCAGTTGCTGGCCCGTCATGATTTGCCTCAGTTCGACAGTATCAGCCTGCATGGCATCTGGACTTGGGTCAGCCGCGATAACCACAAGTTGATCGTCGAATTCGCCCGTCGTCATCTCAAGCCTGGTGGCCTGCTGTACGTCAGCTACAACTGCTTCCCGGGCTGGTCGCCCCAGGCACCCTTGCGCCAACTGTTCAGCCTGCACGACCGTTTCGCCAGCCAGGCCTCTGCACGTCCTGATCAACGTATCGACGCTGCGCTGCAGTTTTCCGAAGCGCTGCTGGCTGCAAATCCTAAATATGCCAACTCGGCGCCAGGGTTGGACGCCAAGCTCCAGAGCATCAAAGGCCAGGATCGCCAGTACGTCGCCCATGAGTACTTCAACCGCGATTGGAACTGCATGTATTTCACCGACGTGGTGGATGCCCTGGCGCCCGCCAAACTCGACTACGCCACGACAGCCGTGCCGCTGGACTCCGTCGATCCGCTCAACCTGACCGCCGAAGGCATGGACTTTCTGGAAGGCATTGAGCACCCGGTCATGCGTGAGCAGGCGCGCGACTATTTTGTGAACCAGAGTTTCCGCCGGGACCTTTATGTGCGCGGCGCCAACAGACTATCTGCTACCGAGCACCGCGAGCGTATGCTCAGCACGCGCTTCGTCCTGTTGCAGGCAGCCGACAGCGTGCCGGCCAACGTCACCGGTCCGGCAGGCGCAGCGACGCTGCAGGCAGAGATTTATGGCCCGGTACTCGCAGCACTGGCGGATGACGCCTATGTGCCGAAGACCTTGCGGCATTTGCTGGATCTTTTGCCCTCGCTGGCCTATGGCGATGTGGAACAGGCTCTCAACGTGTTGATCGGCATGGGGGCCGTGGCGCCGTGTCAAAGCGAAGCAGCCGAAAAACTGGTGCAGGCCCGCTGCAATACCCTCAACCTGCAGCTGTGCAAGCGTTCGTTGTATGGCCACAAGATTCAGACCCTGGCGAGTCCGGTGACCGGAGGTGGGGTGACGGTCAGTCGCTTCCAGCAGTTGTTCCTGATATCGATCAAGCAGGGCAAAAAGCACCCGGCTGAATGGGCGCAGTTGGCATGGGGCATCATCGGCGGCCAGGGCGAAGGTCTCCTCAAGGACGGCAAGGCCCTGACCACCGCGGAAGAAAACCTTGCCGAATTGACCGCGCAGGCTCAAGCGTTTGCCGAGAGTACGCTGGTGATTCTCAAGGCTTTGAAAATCGTCTAGTCGAGACGAGGGACGGCAAGACACCCTCGCGTTGCCTGCCGTCGTCCGGGGCATTTCGGATTCTTGCGCAAAACCAGAGCGACAGCACCGCGGCTGACGTGCTGACAAGGACGCGCGGTCGATGTAATGCCCCGATCAAATAATAGCGGTGACGGAAACCGGACTTTCCATAGGTACTGAAGTGAAGCGTGATACTCACCTTGTAATGCTCTTGCTGTTGGTAATCGGCTGTTCCCTGGCATCGCTGACCATCTGGAAGATACTGGGCTCTCGGGATCAAGCACTGGATGAAGTCAATGTCCACGGGTTGAACCTGACGCAGGCACTTGCGACGTATTCCGAAGGCATTGTCCGGCAGAGCTCGCTGCTTCTGCTCGGACTCGTCGAACGTCTGGAAACCGAAGGCAGTGGCCCAGCGCAAATCGAACGACTCAAGACTTTGATCAACCGGCAGCGACCGCTGATGCCGCAGCTCAGTGGCATCACTATCTACGACAACAAAGGCCACTGGTTGATGTCATCCAACCGGCCGATTCCTGTCGGTGCCAACAGCAGTGATCGTGCCTACTTCATTCATCACCGTGACGATCCATCTCGCGAACCCTTCATCGGCCCGCCCATCCGCAGTCGTTCGAATCAGGAGTGGGTGATTACCATCAGCAGGCGTTTCAATGACGATCGCGGAGAGTTTGCCGGTGTGGTGTCGGTCACCCTGGGGGTGGAAAACTTTCTGCGTCTGTTCGGCCAGCTCGATATAGGGCAGGAGGGCGCCATTGGCTTGTCCTACACCGATGGCACGCTGCTGGTCCGTTACCCTTTCCGTGAACAGGACATGGGGCGCAACTTCTCCAATTCGCCGATCTATGCGAAGTACCTGGTGGACAAATCGGTTGGCACTGCATCCTTCACGTCCAGTCTCGACGGCGTGGAACGGCTCTATGCCTTTCGCAAGAGTGAAACGCTGCCGCTGATCACTACGGTTGCACTCGGTAAGCGCGAAGCCCTGGCGGCGTGGCGATTTGAAGCGCTGTTGTCGATCGGTGTGGTTACCACATTGCTGGGTCTCACCGGTGTTATCGGCTGGTTTTTGATTCTGGATATTCGTCGCCGGACGCAGGTGGAAGGTGAGTTGCGCGATACTCAACAACAGCTGCTCGGCACGAACCGGCAACTTGAGCTGTTGGCAATGAAGGATGCGCTGACAGGCCTGGCCAATCGGCGATGTTTCGATCAGACCCTGGCGATGGAAGCGCGCCGGGCGAAGCGTGACGCAACTTCGTTGGCGTTGCTGATGATTGATCTCGACTATTTCAAACTGTTCAACGACGCCGAAGGGCACATTGCCGGCGATGCCTGTCTGCAGCAGGTGGCCAAGGTGCTTGAGACCTGCGTGCGCAGACCATCGGACCTGGTGGCGCGTTACGGGGGGGAAGAAATGGCGGTGATCATGCCCGATACCGACAGTGACGGCGCAGCGGTCGTGGCGCAAATGATCCTGAAACGCTTGGCGCAAGAGCCTATCGCTCACCGGACCAGTCCATTCGGCCGAGTGAGTGTGAGTATCGGCATCGCGGCCGCCACCGGATCGCAACTGGACACGGTACAAGGCCTGATCGCTGCGGCAGATCAGGCGCTGTATCAAGCCAAAGGGGCGGGCCGCAATCAGCTCGCCAAAAGTGTCGCCAGCGAAAGCTACTCTCCGTACACCGGGTAATCCACAT
This sequence comes from Pseudomonas pharyngis, assembly GCF_021602345.1. GTDB lineage: Bacteria > Pseudomonadota > Gammaproteobacteria > Pseudomonadales > Pseudomonadaceae > Aquipseudomonas > Aquipseudomonas pharyngis. The sequence continues at coordinate 147,430 of NZ_BQID01000014.1, read as the reverse complement.
AGCCTTCGGCATGGCCGCCATACACCGTGGCCGGGTTCAGCGAATTCAGCGGCCAGCCATTGGCGATCCGCGCGGGCAGGTCCGGGTTGGCCATGAACGGGCGACCGAAAGCCACGAGGTCCGCCAGTCCGGATTCAAGCAACCGCGCACCGCTTTCGGCGTTGTAGCGGCCCGCGTAGATGATCGCGCCGCTGAAGGTGTCGCGTACTGCTCGACGGAAGGTTTCCGGCATCACTGGCGCGTCGTCCCAGTCGGCTTCGGCGATGGACAGGTAGGCGATGCCGACGTCTTGCAGCACCTTGATCGCTTCGATGTAGGTGGTGTGAGGGTCTTCCTCGACCATATCCAGATAAGTCCGCGCTTCATCGGTGGTGGTGAACAGCGGCGCGAAGCGCACGCCGACCTTTTCCTTGCCGATGCATTCGGCGACGCCACCCACCACTTCGCGCAGAAAGCGCAGACGGTTATGTAGCGAACCGCCGTATTGATCGGTGCGCAGGTTGCTGTGGGCGGAGATGAACTGGTTCACCAGATAACCATTGGCACAATGCAGTTCGATACCGTCGAAACCGGCGTCCATGGCATTGCGCGCCGCCTGGATGTACAGCTGAACCAGTTCCTGGACTTCTTCGGTGGTCAGTGCGCGCGGTGAGGATGGCGGCACCAGAGACCCCATGCCCGGCCCGGTCTCGATGAAAACGCTGACCCGATCGGTGGCGACAGCGGAGGGCGCCACTGGCGCGGCACCATCGGGTTGCAAAGCGCTGTGCGATACGCGTCCCACGTGCCAGAGCTGGGCGAAGATCACCCCCTCTTTGGCGTGAACGGCCTCGGTGACCTTGCGCCACCCGGCGATTTGTTCGGGAGTATGAATGCCTGGAGTCCAGGCGTATCCCTGGCCACGGGGTTCGATCTGGGTGCCTTCAGTCACCAGCAAACCGGCACCGGCACGTTGCTGGTAATACTCGGCCATCAATTCACTGGCGACATTGCCCGGTTGGGTGCTGCGCTGGCGGGTGAGGGGCGGCAGGACTATGCGGTTTTTCAGGATGTGGCGGCCCAGGGTGACGGGGGTGAAGAAACGGCTGTTGTTCATGGATGCATCCTGTCCAAAGGGTTTATTAGACCAGTCGACTATTTAATGGGCGAAAAGAAGAACACCGTGCAACACGCACACGGTGTTCGGATCAAGTTGAAGGAGCGGAGTGACGCCTCAGCCGAGCAGTTTCAACAGTTGTTCGGCGACAGCCGCCGAGCTGGCAGGATTCTGGCCGGTGACCAGTTTTCCATCCGTCACGACATGAACTTGCCAATCCGCAACTTTGGAATAGCGACCGCCAAGACGCTGGAACTCGTCTTCGATCAGGAACGGCACTACGTCCGTCAAACCGACGGCTGCTTCTTCGGAATTGGTGAAACCGGTCACTTCACGCTGCTGGATCAGCGGTTTACCGTCTGCGTCGACGACATGACGCAGCACCCCCGGCGCATGGCAGACGAAGCCATGGGGCTTGTTGCTGCGCGCGAAGGCTTCGATCAGGGCAATCGAATGCTTGTCTTCGGCCAGGTCCCAGAGCGGGCCATGGCCACCTGGATAAAACACCGCATCGAAATCTTCGGCGCGGACGTCGGCCAGGCGGCCGGTGTTCGCCAGTGCCTGCTGCGCGGTGGGGTCCTGGCGGAAACGGTCGGTTTCAGCCGTCTGAGCATCGGGCTCGTCGCTCTTCGGATCCAGCGGTGGCTGACCGCCGGCGGGCGAAACCAGGGTGACGTCGGCGCCGGCGTCCTTGAAGGCGTAGTAGGGGGCGGCGAACTCTTCGAGCCAGAAGCCGGTTTTCTTGCCGGTGTTGCCGAGTTGATCGTGGGAAGTCAAAACCATCAAGATTTTCATAGAGCACCCTGGGTTGGTCTGGCAGCGTTCATGAGCAAGGGATTCGCACAGGATCGACACCGGGAAAAGTTTGTAGGGGCGCAGCATAGTTTCCAATTAGACCAGTCGTCTAGTAATTTTTTCTTCGAAGGTTTTTCATGGACAGGTGTGGCAAACTCGCGTTCCTTTGAGATAAACGACTGGTCTATTGCCTGGTAATTCGTGCCCCATGAAACCGACCTACGACGACACCCGCCAACATTTGCTCGACACCGGCCACCGGATGATGGCCGAGAAAGGCTTCACCAGTGTTGGCCTGAACGAGATCCTGCAGACCGCCGGCGTGCCCAAGGGCTCGTTCTATCACTACTTCAAATCCAAGGAACTGTACGGCCAGGCCTTGCTCGAGGATTACTTCGTCGACTATCTGGCCGACATGGAGCGACGCCTGACGCTGCCCGGCCTGAGCGCCCACGAACGGCTGATGGATTATTGGCAGGGCTGGCAGGATCGCTGCACCCTGGAAGGCCATGGCGACGAATGCCTGGTGGTGAAACTCAGTGCCGAGGTGGCTGACCTTTCCGAAACCATGCGCCTGACCTTGCGTGATGGCGCCGAGCGAGTGGTGGCGCGCATCACCGAGTGCATCGAACAGGGCCAGGTCGAAAAAAGCTTGCCTGAGGGCGATGCTCGGCAACTGGCTGAAACCCTGTATCAGCTGTGGCTGGGGGCCAGTCTGCTGAACAAACTGCAACGCACGGGGCAATCGTTGAGTACGTCTATGGCGACCACGAAGCGCCTTCTGAGCGTGTGAGAAAGCAGTAGACGCAAGCGGTCGAGAGTCAGCTGCATAAGCGAATGGGAATAACTATCAAGTGCGCGACGATTGGTATACCATCCGCCGCGTTTTGCTGGCAGTTATCCCCTTCGTTCTGGCCTATCTGTAAGGTTCTCCCCCATGCGTCGAACTCTGCTGTCCATCTGTGTGTTGCAAACGTTGTCTCCCTTTGCGTGGGCCGAGCCCTCCGGTTCAACAGCGTCAGCGCTGGAGCTGGAGGCAACCGATGTGGTCGGTACCGCGGATTACGAAAGAGCGGACGGCCCGGTACACGGATATCGCGCGACCCGTTCGGCCAGCGCCACCCGAACCGATACCTCGATCCATGAAACCCCGCAGTCGATCAGTGTCGTCACCAAAGACGCGGTCGAAGACATCGGTGCTACCCGGCTGCAGGACGCACTGGATTACGCGGGCGGCGTAGGGCGAGCCAACAATTTCGGCGGCCAGGGACTGACCACGTTCACCGTGCGCGGATTTACCACCGGCGAGTTCTACCGCAATGGTTTCCCGATCAACCGCGGTTATCCGAACATGCCGGATGCCAACACCATCGAGCGTCTTGAGGTCCTGCGCGGGCCGGCGACCATGCTCTACGGCCGTGGTGATCCGGGCGGGACTTTCAATGTCGTTTCCAAACAACCGTTGCCCGAGCGCACGGTCACACTCGGCAGCCAGTTGAATGACCAAGGCATGCGGCGGGGTACGCTGGATGCTTCCGGCCCGCTTGATGAAGAGGGGCGTCTGGCCTATCGCCTGAACGTGGTGGGCGAGGGCGGCGATACCTTCCGCGATCACGTCGAAACCGAACGCTACGGCGTGACCCCGGTACTGACCTGGCAAGCCAGCGATGACACCCGAGTGATCTTCGAGGGCGACTTCATGCGCAACAACCATCCGCTGGACCGGGGCGCGACGCGTTATCCCCGGCAGATCGGCACTGCCTCCCGTGACACCTTCTTCGGTGAACCGGACGCTGGCAAGTTGCACAACGACAACAACATGGCGCAATTGCGCTTCGAGCATGTGCTCAATGAAGACTGGACGCTTGGCGGTGGCTTCCAGTGGCTCGACGGAACCTTGCAGGGCAACGCCGTCGAAGCCAACGGCATTGCCGCCGACGGCCGGACCCTGGGACGAAATTTCAACTACCGCAAACTGGAGTGGACGGACAAGGACACCCAGCTCAACCTGACCGGTCACTTCTCCACGGGCGGCCTGCAGCACACATTGCTGACCGGTATCGAATACGAAGATTACGACTACCAGTCGATCATCCAGCGCTCCAGCGGCGCGGTAAGTGCCTATCCGATCGATATCTTCAATCCGGTGTATGGGCAGCCCCGTCCGGCACTGACGCGCACCCCGACCCACGACAAGGAAAATCTCAAGACCTACGCCGCGTTCGTACAGGACCAGGTGGCCTTGACCGATCGGCTGAAAGTTCTGGCCGGCGCACGTTTCGAGCGCTTTGAGCACGACTATGAAACCTACGTTCCCGGCGGCAAGAACTGGCAGGCCAGTGACAATGCCGTCACGCCCCGCGTCGGCGTGACCTACGACCTGACTGATACCCTCGCGGTCTACGCGGACACTGCGCGTTCCTTCAAGCCCAATACCGGCGCAAGTCGCCAGGGCGGCGGCTTCGAACCGGAGAAAGGCAAGTCCTGGGAGATGGGCGTCAAATGGGAAGCGCTGGATCATCAGTTGAGCGTCGACGCGGCGATCTATCAGATTGAAAAGCGCAATGTCCTGACCACTGACCCGGTGGACTCGACTTTCAGCGTGGCTGCCGGGGAAGTGCGCAGCCGGGGATTTGACCTCAATGTCGCCGGCAACCTGACCCCCGAGTGGCGTGTCATCGGGGGGTACGCCTACGTCGATGCCGAGGTGACCAAGGACAACGTGATCCGCTCCGGCACGCGACTGATGAACATCCCGAAAAACAGCTTCAGCCTGCTCAACGTCTATGAGTTCCAGGACGGTGCCCTCAGTGGTCTGGGTCTGGGAACAGGCCTCAAATATGTCGATGAGCGCGCGGGGCAAACGGCGAACACCGCGTTTTCGATGGGGAGCTACACCGTTGTCGACCTGCTCAGCTACTACAAGGTCAATGACAAGGTGCGCCTCAACCTCGACCTGAAGAACCTGTTTGACCGTGACTACGACGAGGGCGCATTCGGTAACGTCTACGCCTATCCGGGGGCACCGAGAACGGTGCAGGTCGGCATTTCTTACACGTTGTAGTCGGGGGCTGGAATCTGTCATCGGGGGCTGCGGCCCCCGATGACTGTAAGGCTCAGCCGGTCACGCACCCTGGCGGAGTTCTTCCGGCAAAACTGTCCACCAGGCTCGCCACAACCATCTCGCCCATGCGGGTGCGGGTCTGCAGGGTCGCGCTGGCGCGGTGTGGTTGCAGCACCACCTGTTCCTGGACAAACAACGCTTCAGGCACGTTGGGCTCATCGACGAAAACATCCAGCGCCGCACCCGCGATCTCGCCGGCCTTCAGGGCCGCCACCAGATCGGTTTCGTTGACCAGTTTGCCGCGCGCCACGTTGATCAGGTAGCCGCCCTTGCCCAGGGCCTGCAACACGGAGGCATCGATGATGGCCTCGGCCTTGTCGGCGGCCGCCGCGAGAATCAGCGCATCACTGTCGCGGGCCAGTTGCTTGAGTTCGGCGATGAAGGTGTGGCTGACATCGCTCATCGGTTGCAGATCGGTGTAGCTGATCGGACAGCCAAACGCGGCCGCCCGGGTGGCGACCGCTCGGCCGACCCGGCCCATGCCCACGATGCCGATCCGCATGCCGGACACCTGCCGCGCCAAAGGCAGCGGTGCCAATGGGGTCGGGCTTTGCGGCCACTGGCCCGAGCGAACGTAACGGTCACTGGTACACAGCCCACGGCACACGGCGATCAGCAAACCGATGGCCAGGTCGGCCACGTCTTCGGTCAGTGCGCCGATGGTCGCGGTCACGCGGATTCCGCGATCCCGGGCGTAGGCCAGGTCGACCGCATCGGTGCCGACACCGTTGACCGCCACCACTTCCAGTTTGGGCAGTTGCGCCATCAGCGCCTGGCTGATGCCCGTGTGGCCACCCGTGATCACGCCGCGAATGTTGGCGCCGTGTTCCTGCAAATACGCCGCTTTGTCGGCCTGCTCGAAATAACGCCTGATCGTGAACAGTTCGCCGAGACGGGTATTGATTTGCGGAATCAGGATCGGGCTCAGCTGCAAGACTTCTGGCTTCATGTAAACCTCACTTACGCAATAAAAAAGCCGGCTCAACCGCGGCCGGCAAACGGCATGGCGGTGGCCATGACGGTCATGTTCAGGACGTTGGCCGACAGGGGCAGACCGGCGATGTAGCGCACGGCGTCGGCGACATGCTTGACGTCGACCATCGGCTCCACGGCGATGCTGCCGTTGGCCTGGCGCACGCCTTTGGTCATGCGCACCGACATTTCGGTCAAGGCATTGCCGATGTCGATCTGGCTGCAGGCGATATTGAATTCCCGACCATCCAGCGCCAGTGACTTGGTCAGCCCCAGCACCGCGTGTTTGCTGGCGGTGTACGCGCTGCTGAAAGGACGCGGGGTGTGGGCCGAAATCGAACCGTTGTTGATAATGCGGCCACCCTGTGGCTCTTGCCGGCGCATGAGCCCGAACGCGCCACGGGCGCAGAGAAAAACCCCGTTGAGGTTGGTGTCGATCACGTTTCGCCACTGCTCGAACGTCAGCTCATCCAGCGGCACGGCGGGGGCATTGACCCCGGCGTTGTTGAAGACCACGTCCAGGCGTCCGTAGACTTCGGCAATGGTTGCAAACAGCTGATCGACACTGGCGGGGTCGCGTACATCGGTAGGCACCGCCAGCGCTTCGCGGCCTTCGCTGGCCGCCAGATCGACCAACGCCTGCAAGGGTTCGGGCCGGCGCCCGGCCAGCACCAGGGTGTAACCGTCGGCCAGCAGGCCCAGGGCTACGGAACGGCCGATCCCGCTGCCGGCGCCGGTCACCAGGGCAACTTTCAAGGATTGAGTGTCAGACATCTTGTTGTTCTCCTTTTTTCCAATCACTTAAGGACAGACTCAAGGCCGTGGGCCGACGCGCATTTCGAGTTGGCCAATGCCGTCGATCCCGGCGCTGATGACGTCGCCGGGTTGCAAGACATCGACGCCGGCGGGGCTGCCGGTCATGATCAGGTCGCCGGCCTTGAGTGTTACGGATTGCGAGATACGGCTGATGACTTCACTCACCGACCAGATTTGGCTGTCGAGACGATCGCGCTGGCGTTCTTCACCGTTCACGCTCAACCATAATTCCCCTTCGAGCCGCCCGGTCCGGGTGACCGGCACAATGGCGGTCATCGGTGCGGCGCCGTCAAACACCTTGGCACCTTCCCATGGCAAGCCGTCGCGCTTGGCCAGTCGCTGTACGTCACGACGGGTCAGGTCCAGGCCGGCGGCGTAGCCCCAGACATAGGCCAGCGCCTGGCTCTCGGGGATCTGCGCGCCACCTTCGCCGATGGCCACGACCAGCTCGATTTCATGGGCAAACTCTTCGGTCAGTGACGGGAAGATCACTTCGCCGGCAGCGTCCACCACGCTGCTTGCCGGTTTCATGAAGAACACCGGTGGCTGGCGCGGCTGGCCCAGGGTGTCCGGCCACGGGTAGTTGCGGCCGACGCAGAACACGCGTCCGACGGGAAAGCGTTGCTCGCTGCCGACAATCGGCAAGGTCACTGGCAGATCCGGGGTAAAGACGTATTCGGTCATGTTCATCCTGCTGAAAGTCCTGTGTGAGAGTGCAGCGTACGGCGGCAATCGCTGGCGAAGTTGGACGAAAGCCGCCTCCAATTGGAGAAAACAGTTGTTCTGGCTTCAGCGTGTTTTCAACTCGATGCGGTACAGGCGACCGAGCAACAATGAGTAGGAGAGGGTGCCGATCAGCGCCACGGCACCGATGAACCAGAACGCCCAGGCGAACGAGCCGGTGGCGTGGACGATGGCGCCGATCACGATCGGGGTCACAATGCCGCCAATGTTGGCGGCCAGGCTGGTAATCCCGCCGGTGAGTCCGATCAGTTCCTTGGGCGCCACCTCCGACACCGCCGCCCACGAAGACGACGCGATGCCCTGCGCGAAGAAGGCAATGGTCAGCACGGCGATGCAGATGACGTTCGAGTCGGTGAAGTTCACCAGCACGATCGACATACCCAGCATCGACCCGACCACCAGCGGCAATTTCCGGGCGAAAGACATTGAATAACCACGACGGATCAACAAGTCGGAGACGATGCCGGCGAGCAGGATGCCGACCGTTGCGCCCACGAAGGGCATCACGGCAAAGATCCCGGCCTTGATCGTGGTCAGATGGCGTTCTTCAATCAGATAGGTCGGGAACCAGGTGAGGAAGAAGTACAGCGCCGAGGTGCTGGCGAACTTGCCGATGCAAATGGCCCAGACCTGACGGTAGCTGAACAGCTCGGCGATCTGCCGCCAGTTGAAACGAGTGCGTTCCTGGCTGCTCTTGACCAGTCCGCCACCGGCCTCGATGTATTTCAACTCCTCTTTGCTGACCTTCTTGCAGTTCAGCGGATCGCGATACAGATACAGCCACAGCACACCGAAGACGATGCCGAGCGCGCCGGTGCTGTAGAAGACATGGCGCCAGTCAAAGGTTGTGGCCAGCCACAGCAGGGCACCGGTAAACAGTGCCGTTCCCAGGTACTGCCCGCAGACGTAAATGCTGCTGGCAAGGCCCCGTTCCCGCGCCGGGAACCACACGGTCACCGCACGGCTGTTGGCCGGAAATGCCGGCGCTTCCATCGCCCCGACGGCCAGGCGCAGACCGAACAGCGAAGCGAATCCCGTGGCGAAGCCTTGAAACACCGTGACGGTCGACCAACTGATCAGTGAAACCCCGTAGGTGAAGCGCGAACCGAAACGGTCGGCGATAAATCCGGCCGGCACCAGAGCGAGTGCGTAGGTCCAGGCAAAGGCAGAGAAGATCAGCCCCATTTCGATCTTGTCCAGGCCCAGGTCCTTGGCCATGAACGGGGCGGCGATCGAGATGTTCACCCGGTCGATGTAATTGATGATCGTCGCAATCAGCAGCAGCGAGAGCATGAACCAGCGTCGCCGCGTCGGCAGTCGCCGGGATGACACGGCGTCCCTGTCGGCGGCAATCAAGGGGGGCGCGGTGGTTTGAGAGGTGTGCGAATTCGACATGAGTGGACCTCGTTATTGTTAGAAGTGTCGAGTTGTTTGCGGACAGCCGACGCCGTTGCCCGCTGTCCGCAGGCAAGGCAATCGAAGTTGAAACGATTGGCACAAACGGCCAGGGTCAGACGTTCAGGGACGTCTTCCGGCTGGCATCGTCGGTAAAGGATGGGGAGGGGCGGCGGGGAGCAATAGCGGATTCATGACGTGCGCACCTTCTGTTGTTTTTGAAAGAGGTTGGGCGTGGGAAATACAGTGGTCGTACAACCTCTTGAAATCAATCAAGGTGTTAGATCATTTTTTCCGGAGAAGGGCGCGTCGGATAAACCTGTCCAAAAAAGTCCACACAGTGAATTTTCCAGATGCTCTCTGGTTTGTTTTTTATCCGACTGTTTTTAAACGAAAAAAACGCTGACTTTGCGGTCGCTATTTTTGGACAGTGATCATTAGCGGGGGTGGTGTAGAAAAATGACTGACCTAGTTGTCATCGTATGACTGCTTGAAGGGTCGGCGACGAACCTTCAAGATGAGCCACGCCGATTACTCGGCAACGCCAGGAAAACCTGCCCGAGTACCTGTCGAGGATTCTCAAGAAATGACGTCACAATGCCGTGTGCCCACCTACGTCATGCAGCAACGCAGCGAGATGATGGATTTCTACATTCGTGACAAAAAAGGTCGCCGCGCCGAGACAGGCCCGCACCGACACGAATACTTCCAGATCCAGATCAACCTCGGCGGCGACACGGTGCAGCACATTGGCAACGCGGTTCGTCCGTTTCCGCGTAACGCACTGGCATTCATCCTGCCGCACCGTGTGCACGTGATCCCGCATCCGGCGGACAGCAATTTCATGGTGATCAACTTTTCCCAGACCTTTCTGTTGCCGCATTTGCAGTGCGACCCGATGGATCTGGAGGAGGTATCGATTCTCCTGGCGCCCGAACTGTCGCCGTTTCGCTTTCAAGAGCATCTGGATTTCATACTGGGGGATGAGGACTTCAACGAGGTCTGTGGTTTGATCGAACAGATGCGCGGCCTGGACGAGAATCGTCAGTTCGGTACACGCGAAGTGCTCAAGGGATTGCTGCTGCAACTGGTGGGCAAGGTGTGCGTCCTGTATGCCGAACCACTCAAACGCCTGGCAGAAGAGAATGCCGCGCAAGCCAGTCGGCGGGATGCACTGAGCCGGATGTTCGAGTATTTGCGCAAGAACATTGCCGACCCCGATCTCAATCTGATCAAGGTCGCGGCGGCGACCTATCTGTCACCGACCTATCTCACGCACTGGCTGCGCAAGGAAATCGGCAAGACCTTCACCGAGCTGGTGCTGGAACGCAGAATGCACGCGGCACGCAATTACCTGCTCAATGGAACCCGGCCAGTGGGCGAGGTGGCGAGGCTGTGCGGCTTTGCAGATGAAGCTTATTTCTCCCGACGTTTTCGCCAGATCCACGGCCAGCCACCTGGACAGTTCCGCCGTCGGCAACTGGACCCCGACACCCCGCAGTCACCTGTAGAGGCCTGATCGGCTAATGCGACGAAACATAATCCGAGGCCGACGTCGGCGCAGGCAACGCATACGTTGCCTTCATCCACTCAATCTCCGCTTGCGGCGTTCGGCCGAAAAAACGTTTGAACTCGCGGCTGAACTGCGAAGCGCTTTCATAGCCGACGCTGAATGCCGCCGCTGAGGCAGTCATGGCATGGCGCAACATCAAAAGTCGCGCCTGATGCAGGCGCGTCGATTTCAGGTATTGCATGGGCGAGGCGTCCGTCACGCTGCGAAAATGCAGGTGAAAACTGGGCACGCTCATGCTCGCCTCGCGCGCCAGTTGCTCGACGTCCAGACGCTCCTGATAGCTGCTGTGGATCTTGCGGATCGCCCGCGTCACCTTGCCGAAGTGCCCTTGCCGATTGAGTGCGGCGCGCATCGAGCCGCCTTGTTCGCCGGTCAGGATGCGGTAGTAGATTTCCCGCAACAGCGACGGCCCCAATATCTGCGCCTCACCCGCAATACTCATGGCTTCGAGAAAGCGCAGTGTCGATGCGCGCAGGCGGTCGTCCATCGGTGAGGCGAACATGCCCTTGGGTGGCGCATCACTCGGGCCGTGAACCTCATCCACCTGCTGCATCAACTCGCTGGCCACCTGGAAATCGAGCTGCATATAGATCGCGAGCATTGGCTCGTCTTCAGAGGCGTCGGTCTCCATGGTGAAGGGGATCGGAACCGATACCACCAGGTAATGCTGGGCGTCATAGACGTAAACGTCATCGCCCAGATACCCGCGTTTCTGTCCTTGACAGAGAATCACGATGCCGGGGTCGTACAGCACCGGCGTGCGGGTCAGTGGTCGGTTCGAGCGCAGGAAGCGTACGCCCTCCAACGCACCGAGGTTATAGCCCTCGACCGGAGCCAGCGTCTCCATGAGCTGCACCATGCGCGAAGTGCTCGGGTCGGCCTGTTTCATCGGGTTCTCTCTGTGGGCCGTTCAATGGTCGGTGGAGCGGCTCAGCGTTTCCCATTGATTGATCTCGCTGGCGGCACGTTTCAGCTTGTCGCGCACCAGGTTCAATGCATCGCTGCCCAGCAACAGATGCGCTGGCGGAGCAGGGCTGGCGATGATCTGCAACATCGCCAGCGCCGCTTTGCGCGGATCACCGAGTTGCTTGCCGCTTTTGTCTTCGCGGGCCTTGCGCACCGGATCGAAACTGGCGTCATAGTCGGCGATGCTGCGCGGCGTGCGCTGCATCGAACGACCGGCCCAGTCGGTCCGAAATGAACCCGGTGCGACGGCGGTCACGAAGATATTGAACGGCGCCAGTTCCTTGCTCAGGGTATCGGAGATGCCTTCGAGCGCAAACTTGCTGCCGCAGTAGTACGCGATACCCGGCATCGTGATTGTGCCGCCCATCGACGTGATATTGAGAATATGACCCGCCCGCCGCTGGCGAAAGAACGGCACAAACGCCTTGGTCACCGCGACCGCGCCGAACACATTCACGTCGAACTGGCGGCGCATGTCCTCCAGCGGCGACTCTTCGAAAATGCCTTCGTGGCCGTAGCCGGCGTTGTTGACCAGCACATCGACCGGACCGTGGGTCGCTTCGACGGTTGCCACGACGCCTTCGATGCGGTCGAAGTCCGTGACGTCCAGCAGCACGCCGTACGCGTTGCCGCTGGACAGCGCCTGAAAGGCTTGCAGGTCGGCTTCGTTGCGGACGGTGCCGATGACGCGGTGGCCGGCAGCCAGCGCTTCCTTGGCCAGCGCGTGGCCGAAGCCGCTGCTGACGCCGGTGATGAAGAGGGTTTTGGTGGTGGTCATGACGGGCTCCAGTGAATGCGGTTTCAGCTCATGGTATCCATCGAAGAAACACTCACCTATGTCGGTTTGTCTTTGATCATTGCCTATTCCTATCAACGGGGCGAGATGACGGTCGATGAACTTTTTGCGTAGCTCCAGGCATCCAGGCTGGAACAGACCGCAACCGCTGATATCCTGCGCAACAACCGCCGATGAGCCAGGACGAAATGAAGACATCAACCCGTTGGCCCGCAGACGATAACGAGTTGGCGCAATTGCGCGCGTTCAACCGCAAGCTTGCCCGGCTGCCGCGCTTTCGTATCCGCAATCGCATCACGCCACGGGCGATTCAGTTGCTGTTGCGACTAAGCCAATTGGGCGGCGCAAGAAAGTTGCTCAAGCACGGGCTCGAGGCCGAGCGAAAAGTGGTGGGTGTCGACGGCGCATCAGTGCCGGTGCGGATTATTCGGCCAAAGACAAAGGCCAAAGGCGTGGTGCTGGATTTTCATGGTGGCGGCTGGGTCATCGGCAACGCGCAGATGAACGACCCCCTCAATATCGCCATGGTGAAATCCTGCGACGTAGCAGTGATCTCGGTCGACTATCGGCTTGTGGTCTCGACTCCGATCGAGGGCACCATGCAGGACTGCCTCACGGCGGCCCGCTGGCTGCTGAGCGATGACTGCCGCGAGTTTGCGAATCTGCCCGTCATCGTCGTGGGCGAGTCGGCAGGCGGCCACCTCGCCGCCGCGACCCTGCTGCAACTCAAACAGTGGCCGGACCTGCTCGAACGGGTGAGCGGGGCGCTGCTGTATTACGGCGTCTACGACCTTACCGGAACCCCCAGCGTACGCAGCGCCGGGCCCGATACCTTGCTGCTGGACGGGCCGGGGATGGTTGAAGCGCTGCAAATGCTCACTCCGGGATTGAACGAGGAAGAACGCCGGCAGGCGCCGTTGTCTCCGCTGTACGGTGACTTCACCGGTTTTCCGCCAGCATTGATGTTTGCTGCGCAACTGGATCCGCTCAGGGATGACACGCTTGAGTTGGCTGAACGTTGGGGCAGGGCGGCGGAAGTGGAGGTGCACCTCTTGCCGGAAACCGCACATGGGGTGATTCATTTTCCGCTGGGGTTGGCGGGGAGGGTGCTCGGGTATAGTCGTGCGTGGGTTGCGGGGCGGCTTGTTGAGGGGTGAGCCATCGACCCTCACTCAGCCGCCACCTTGAATTGCTCGAGAATAAGTTCAGCCAAAGTCCGTACAGGTTCGGTGAAACTTCGCCGAGGCCTGTGCACCAGTCCGATATCACGATGGAAAGTATGCTGGCCCAGATCGAGCGCCCGCACCCCTGACGGCCATTGCTGATGGGTGGCCGTCTGCGGCACGAGCGCGACCCCTACGCCATTCTCCACCAGCCTGATGATGGCCTCCAGCTCATCCAGCTCAGAGACTTCACGCAAAGTGAAATGCATCTGTCGCAGGAAACGATCGACCTGCCTGCCGCCGAATGAAGAGCGGTCATAGCGAATGAACGGCAGGCTTGAGAGCAGTTCGATCCAGTCTTCTCCCGGTACGTCCTTGGGCACGATCAGACGGTAGGGTTCAAGCGCCAGTGTGGTCCAGCGCAGATCGCTTTGAAGCGAGAAGGGCGGCCGAATGATCGCCGCCATGTCGATTTCGCCAGTATCCACCAGGTTCACCAGCTCCATGGAAAGACCGGGCACGACACGCGTTCGGCATTCCGGGCACTGCTGGTGGAACCTGGCGAGTGCGTCCGGGAGAAACGATCGCTGGACTGAGGCGATTGCGCCTACGTTGACCAGAATGCTGGTGGAAAGACCGACGGTGGTCGATCCCAGGTTGTCGTAAAGACGAAGCAGCTCCTGCGCCTGAAGCAGGACTTGCTGGCCCATCCTGTTGAGGTGGGCCGAGCGTCCTTTTCTGTCGAATATTTCAAAGCCGAGCTCGGCTTCCAGACGTTGAATCTGGGCGCTCACCGCCGCCTGGGTGAGGCCGATCCGGTTGCCGGCAGCCGCGAAAGTGCCTTCCCGGGCGACGGCAATGAGGGTCTTGAGTTCTTTGATCATTCACAAATGTTAGTTGTGTTTCTGAGAAATATATATTGATTTTTTTGCTGCCAGTGTCGCCCTACGATGTGCTCACCAACCACAAAAACCGTATCGGAGTTCTGATGAGCCTTTCGCCATTCCACCTCGCCATCCCCGTTTACAACCTGGCTGCAGCCCGCACTTTTTACGGTGAAGTCTTCGGCCTGGAAGAGGGGCGTTCCAGCAACCAGTGGGTCGACTTCAACTTTTACGGGCACCAACTGGTGATTCACGAGCACCCGAAAACCGCGTCTCAGGAAAGCGTTCACAGCAACCCGGTCGACGGGCACGACGTTCCTGTTCCTCACTTCGGCATCATCCTGGGATGGGAAGAGTGGGAAGCGCTGGCAGAGCGCCTCAAGTCTTTCGGTACCGAATTTGTGATCGAACCTTACATTCGATTCAAAGGACAGGTTGGCGAGCAAGCCACCATGTTCCTGTTCGACCCTTGCGGCAATGCCCTCGAATTCAAGGCCTTCAAGGATATGAGCCAGCTCTTCGCCAAGTAAAAAGCGCAGTGGCACAACGGCGTTGTGCCATTTGATCTCAAGTGAGCTGGAAGCTCATGACTCTAGCAACTGCCGATTGATGCAGTCCTTTCATTCCAACAAGAAGGCTAGACATGAAACGTATTCCCCTGGTGTGGCAAATCGTTGCCGGGCTGTTGCTTGGCGTGCTCGTTGGTTGGTACTTCAATACCCATCCGCAGTATCAGTCGTGGGTCAGTACGGAGATCCTGAAACCGCTTGGCGATATCTTCATCAAGATGATGAAGATGGTGGTCGTGCCTATCGTGTTCTGTTGCATGATCCTGGGTATCGCCGGAGGAGGGGATAACAAGTCGTTCGGCCGGATGGGTATCAAGTCGCTGGGCTATTTCTTTGCGATCACCGGCCTGGCTATCGTGATCGGCCTGTGTTTCGCCAACCTCTTCGAACCCGGTACGGGCACCGATATTTCGGGCATCGCACACGGTGCTGCCGCCATCACGATGGAGCCTTCGAAGGGCGCGCTCGTGATTGTGCAAAACATCGTTCCGGATAACGTTCTGGTGGCGATGTCCGAGGCGAAGTTGCTTTCGGTGCTGTTCTTCGCGGTGTTGTTCGGTGTCGCGCTCAACGCATTGCCCAGGGAGAAAAGTGCACCTGTGGTTGCGCTGGTCCAAGGCATTTCAGATGCGATGTTCAGGATCGTCTCGATCGTCATGGCCTATGCCCCGATAGGGGTGTTCGGCATGATCGGTGCGACCGTCGCTACCTTCGGCTTTGCCTCTTTGCTGCCCTTGCTCAAGTTGATTGGAGTGGTCTATCTGGCGCTGATTGTCTTTGCATTGGTGGTACTCGGAGGAATCAGTTACCTGATCGGCGAGAACATCTTCAAGTTGATCAGGTATTTCCGCGACGAGTTGATTCTTGCTTTCTCCAGTGCTGCCTCCGCAGCGGTCATGCCGCAGTTGATGAGCAAGCTGGAGAACTATGGCGTGCCACGGCGAATTGTCAGTTTTGTGGTGCCAGTGGGGTACGCGTTCAACCTCGATGGCGCGTCGATCTTCCTCGGCGTGGCGACAATTTTCATCGCCCAGCTTTATGGAATCGATCTGTCGCTTTCTCAGGAAATCCTGCTGGTGGTGACCATGGTGCTGACCTCCAAAGGTGCTGCCGGGGTGCCTGGATTCGCCATCGTCATCCTGTCGGCCACATTGGCGTCTGCCGGTCTCCCGCTGGAGGGCGTGGCACTGATCGCCGGTATCTTCAGGATTATCGACAGCGGCACCACCACCCTGAATGTGTTGGGCAATGCGATTGCGCCCCTGGTGATCGCCAAGTGGGAGAGGGTGACTCTTGAGTCTTCGCGTACCCGCCCGGACGTACAAAAGGCCTGACGATCACAAGGAGCACTGACGGCGCTGCACGAGTAAACGCCTGCTGATGTACAGGCGATTTTTTTCATCAAGTTACTAGACGACCGGTCTGATATTGAAGGTATGCAACATGATTGATAACAG
The DNA here is from genome assembly GCF_021602345.1 of Pseudomonas pharyngis. Taxonomy (GTDB): domain Bacteria; phylum Pseudomonadota; class Gammaproteobacteria; order Pseudomonadales; family Pseudomonadaceae; genus Aquipseudomonas; species Aquipseudomonas pharyngis. Next base: position 131,080 of record NZ_BQID01000014.1, on the reverse strand, counting down.
TCGCAACACGGATCTTTTTTCTCCCATGCAAATGGGCGCCCTGCAATTGGCCAACCGGATTGTCATGGCGCCCGTGACTCGCAGCCGGATGGCTGAAGACGGTGTTCCGAACGAACTGCACGCTACTTACTACGCACAGCGCGCGAGTGCCGGCTTGATCATTGCCGAAGCTACAAACATTTCGGCGCAGGGGCGCGGCTACGCCATGACGCCGGGGATCTGGTCGGACGCGCAGGTGGCGGGCTGGAGAAAAGTCACGGACGCCGTCCATGCCGCAGGTGGCAGGATTGTCAGCCAGTTGTGGCACGTGGGGCGTTTTTCCAGCGTCGAGTTACAGCCCGACGGTGCTGCTCCCGTTGCCCCCTCGGCGATCAAGGCAGAAGGCAGCACCTACACCGAGAACGGCTTTGTCGAAGTGTCGACGCCCCGGGCGCTGGAGACTTCGGAGATTCCCGGCATCATTGAGCAATACAAGCGCGCCGCTGAAAATGCCAGGCGTGCCGGTTTTGATGGCGTGGAGGTTCATTCGGCGAACAGCTATCTGCTCGACCAGTTTCTGCGTGACTCGACCAATCAGCGCACTGACCGGTACGGCGGCACCATTGAGAACCGCGCCCGACTGACCCTTGAAGTCACTGAAGCGGTGATTTCGATCTGGGGCAGCGACCGCGTCGGCATTCGTCTTTCGCCGGTAACGCCCGATGCCGGAAACACGCCTCCCGACAGCAATGTCATGGCGACTTACGGATATCTGATTCAGCAGCTCAACCGACTCAATCTGGCCTATCTGCATTTCGTCGAAGGCGCCACCGCGACCTCGCGTACGGTTCCTGATGGCGTTGATCTGGATGCATTGAGCGCGCAGTTCGAAGGCCCCTTCATCGGCAATAACAACTACGACCTCGAGATGGCATTGAAGCGCCGGGCGCAGGGCCGGATTGACGCGGTGGCGTTCGGGCGCCTGTTCATTTCCAACCCCGACCTCGTGGAGCGCCTGCGTCGGGGCACCGAACTGACCATCGCGCCACGCGAGAGCTACTACGGCGGCGGCGCCAAGGGCTACACCGACTGGCCAACGGCTGACCATTGATTTGTGCGCCCTGAACCGGATCGGCGCAGGGCGGATTGATTGAAAAAACATTCACAGCAAACAGGAGTTCATCATGAGTCATCCAACTTACGTGCAGGAATACAACGCAATCGTCGAAGTGCTCAGCCAGTACAACGAAGGTGGAGCAAAGGCTGACAGCGCCTTGATGAAGCCCGCGTTCAATGCGCAGGCGACCATGTTCGGGGTTGACGACGGCAAGCTCGTCGGCGGCGCGATCCAGAATCTGTATGACGTCATCGACAGCGCGTTTCGTCCATCCCCCGAAGCCGAAGCCGCCATCGTTCGCATCGACATCGTCGGCACGGCCGCGAGTGCCCGGGTCGATACCGACAACGTGTCGGGGTTCCGTTTCACCGACTTCTTCAACCTGCTGAAGGTAGACGGCAAGTGGACGATCGTCAGCAAGATCTACCACACCCACCCGAGCGCCTGAGCCTTCGTCTTCTGCCCCGGCAGTACCGGGGCAGCACCGTTTACGCCTGATCCATCGCCTCGGTCAGCCCCTGATCCTCACCCAGAAACCCGCCACTCTGATGCTGCCAAAGCCGCGCATAGGTGCCGTTCTTGGCCAGCAGTTCGGTGTGGGTGCCTTGCTCGATGATGCGCCCTTCATCCATGACAATCAGTCGATCCATCGCCGCAATCGTCGACAGTCGATGCGCAATCGCGATCACGGTCTTGCCCTGCATCATTTCATCGAGGCTTTCTTGGATCGCGACTTCGACTTCGGAATCCAGGGCGCTGGTGGCCTCGTCGAGCAACAGGATCGGAGCGTTCTTGAGCATCACCCGGGCAATGGCAATGCGTTGGCGCTGGCCACCGGAAAGCTTGATGCCGCGCTCGCCCACCAGCGTGTCATAGCCGGTGTGGCCCTGACGGTCGCTGAGCTGGTTGATGAAGCCGGCGGCCTGGGCGTTCGACGCAGCACGCTGGATCTGTTCGTCGGTCGCGTCCGGTCGGCCGTAGGCAATGTTGTCGCGAATGGAGCGGTGCAGCAGGGAGGTGTCCTGAGTGACCATGCCGATCGCGCTGCGCAGACTGTCCTGCGTTACTTGCGCGATGTTCTGGCCGTCGATGCGAATCTCGCCGCGATCCACGTCATAGAAGCGCAGCAGCAGGTTGATCAGTGTGGATTTGCCGGCGCCGGAGCGGCCCACCAGACCGATTTTTTCCCCCGGTCGGATGCTCAGGCTCAAGCCGTCGAGCACCTGGCGTTCGCCGTTGTAGTTGAAGCTCACGTTGTCGAATTCCACGGCGCCGCCGGAAGGCACCAATACGCCGGCGTCCGGCGCATCCTGCACCTTGGGGCCACGGGTCAGGGTGCCCATGCCGTCCTGCACCGTGCCGATGTTCTCGAACAGCGACGTCATCTGCCACATGATCCAGTGCGACATACCGTTGATGCGCAACGCCATGGCCGTGATCGCCGCCACGGCGCCGGTGCCGACTTCGCCCTGATGCCACAGCCACAAGGCGTAGCCGCCGGCGCCCATGATCAGCCCGACCACCAGCGCCTGATTGACGATCTCGAACTGGCTGACCAGACGCATCTGGCGGAAACCGGTCTGCTTGAAGTCCTCCATTGCCGCCCGCGCAAAGTGCGCTTCACGTTTGGAGTGGGAGAACAGTTTGACGGTGGTGATGTTGGTGTAGGCGTCCGAAACCCGGCCCGTCATCGACGACCGCGCATGGGCCTGCTCTTGTCCGACCTGGCCCAGGCGCGGTACGAAATACAGCATCGCCAGCCCGAACAGCGCAACCCAGGCAATGAACGGCAGCATGAGTTTCAGGGCGAAACCGCCGGCCAGGGCGATGATCGCAATGAAGTAGACGCCGATACCCGGTGCGATTTCGATGACGGTGAACAGCACTTCGCGCACGGCCAGTGCGGTCTGCATCACCTTGGTCGTGACCCGGCCGGAAAACTCATCGGAAAAGAATGAAAGGCTCTGCCGCAGCATCAGCCGATGAAAATCCCAGCGCAGACGCAACGGCAAATTGATCGCCAAGACCTGATGCTGAACCATGGTGCGCAGCGCCACCAGCCCCACACTGGTCAGCAGCACGAGGCCGATGCCCCACAGCACGCGGCTCTCCTGGCCATTTGCATCACCGCCGGCCTGCCAGGTCGAGAGCAGATCCACGACCTGACCCAGAAAGGAAAACAACCAGGCTTCGTAGATCGACACACCGGCACTGAGCAGCGCCAGCGCGAGGATATAACCGCGAGCGCCGCGGGTGCAGGCCCACAGGAACCGTGCCAGACCGACCGGCGGTGGCGGCGCTTCGTCGGGCGGGAAGGGGTCGAGCCGTTGTTCAAACAGGCGAAGCATTGGGGGTCTCCGAATTCATCAGTTGCGGGATTCTGCCACTTATCGATCACATTGAGGGGCTGCAGGTTCAGTGCATGATCTTTTGAGGGAAAACCCTCATTGTTGTAACGCTGACGCCTTACTAGCATGAACTCCGACGTTGACCCACTCGATGGAGAGCACCATGGCTACCACGCAGACTGACGACAAGCGCCCAACCCCCGATCCTGCCGAGGACAACGCGTTTTTCCCCTCGCCGTATTCCCTCAGCCAGTTCACTTCGCCCAAATCCGATCTCAGTGATGCCGAGTACCCGAACCGTTACAAGGGCGGGCGCTGGAAGGTTCTGATGATCGGTGCGGACGAGCGCTATCTGTTGACCGACAACGGCACCATGTTCTCCACAGGCAATCACCCGGTTGAAACCCTGCTGCCGATGTATCACCTGGACAAGGCCGGTTTCGGCTTCGACGTCGCGACGCTGTCGGGCAATCCGGTCAAATTCGAATTCTGGGCCATGCCCTCCGAAGACGCCGAAGTGAAGGGCTTCTACGAGCAATATCGTGATCAGTTCAAACGTCCGCTCAAGCTGTCCGAGGTGATCGAAGAAGCGCTGGGCGAGGACTCGGATTACATCGGTGTGTTCATTCCCGGCGGCCACGGTGCGCTGATCGGCCTGCCGGAAAGCGAGGACGTGAAAAAGATCCTGCAATGGGCAATCTCCAAGGACAAATTCGTGATTACCCTGTGCCACGGCCCGGCGGCGTTGCTGGCGGCCGGCCTCGGTGAAACAAAAGACTCTTGCATCTTCAACGGTTACCGGATTTGCGCCTTTCCCGATGCCCTGGACGCGACGACCCCCGACATCGGTTACATGCCCGGCCACCTGACCTGGAAGTTCGGCGAGCAGTTGCAGGCGCTCGGTGTGGAAATCACTAACCAGGACATTTCCGGGGCCACGCTTCAGGATCGCAAACTGCTGACCGGTGACAGTCCGCTGGCGGGCAACGCACTGGGCAAACTGGCGGCGGCCGCGCTCCTCAAAGAGGTGACGTCGGGGTGAGCTCCGGACCTGCCGAGGCACTCTTGCGCGCCGCCCTCGACATCGAGGCGGCGCCGACGCTAGTGGCGATCCAGAAGGCCGTTCGCGGTTTCGCCGGGGCCTATGGTTACGATCGGTTCGTCCTGTTCTCCGCCACCTCGGCGTCGGAGGACGTGGTCGAGCGCATTTACTGGGTGGAAGGCGACTGGTTTGGTGAGGGTACTGGCGTCGACGCCGAGACCTACGTTCAGCGCTGCCCAGTAACTCGCCACCTGTTGGACACCCGCGAATCGTTCTTCTGGAGCAAGGTGCAGGAGGAGAGCGGCGAACTTTATCGGCTGGTTCGCGTGCCCAGTGGCCCTGGTGTGCATGGCTTGCAGATTCCGGTCTTCGGCCCGCAGGGGCTTGAAGGCGCCATGAGCCTGGGCGGCGAACAGATCGATGCCTCGGCGCGGGTTCGTCTGGCACTGGGCATGCTCGCCTCGGTGGCGTTTTACTCCGCCCGGCGATTGCTTGAGGCGCCGCTGGACGAGACGGCCGGAAAACTGTCGAACCGTGAGCGCGAAGTGCTGGCGTGGGTCGCCGCCGGTCGGCGGCAGGCCGACATTGCCGCCACGCTCGGCTTGTCCGGCCGTACAGTGGAAAATCACCTGCGTTCGGCCCGTCGGCATCTGGGCGTGGCAACCACCGCCCAGGCCATCAAGATTGCCATTCGCAAAGGGGAAATAAAGGGGTGAGGTTCTCACTCTGCCGGTGCCGTGCTTGAACGACCATGCAAAACTCCTATCATGCAAAGGGCCTGCGCCGGAGGTCTGTAACCGGCGCCGCTCCCTACGTTTTTAGAGAGATCGATCCTCGTGGAGTCTTTTCCGGACGCATTGCACGAATCCCTCACGACCCAATTCATTTTCGGTCCGTTCTGTGTCGTTCCAGGCAAACGGCTGCTGACCCGCAACGGGGTGGCGGTCGAGATCGGCGGGCGGGCACTGGATCTGTTGATCGCCTTACTCGAGCAACCGGGACGGGTGCTGTCCAAGTACGACCTGATCGACAAGGTATGGCCCGACAGCGTGGTGGCCGAAGGCAGCCTGCGCTTTCATATGACCGGCCTGCGGCGGATTCTCGGGGATGGCGAGGAACAGGCGCGTTACATCGCGACCCAGGTGGGCGTGGGTTATGCCTTCGTCGCGCCGCTGGAAAGAAAACAGACCGCTGTGCAACCGGCGCCCATCGCGACCCGAACTGCCGAGGGCGTCTGCAGTCTGCCGCCCCGGGCCAAACTGATCGGCCGCGAGACCGACCTGCAACTGGTCATCGACCATATGCAGCAACCAAGGCTGTTCACCATCGTCGGCCCCGGCGGCGTCGGCAAGACCAGCCTGGCCATCGAAGTGGCGCACCGCATCGCCGCCCAGGGCTATGAGCGCGTCAGTTTCGTCGATTTGGCGCAAGTGGAAGACTGCGCGCTGGTGCCGTCGGCACTGGCCCGATCGCTGGACATCCCGGTGCAGGCGGAAGACCCGATGTTTGTCCTGCTCGCGCATTTGCGCGAGCAGCGGCTGATGCTGGTGATCGACAACTGCGAACACCTGATCGACGCGGTGTCGACGCTCCTGGAGCAGATCAGCGACACCGCGCCGGAGGTCGGGGTTCTGGCCACCAGTCGCGAGCCGCTGCGGGTGCGTGGCGAATACGTGCACTGGCTCAATCCGCTGGAGTTTCCCCGTGAGCCGCAACACCTCTCGGTTGCGGAGTTGCTGGCATTCCCGGCCATCAAGCTGTTTGTCGAACGCGCGTCGTCGAGCAATGCCGCGCTGTTGCTGGAAGCGGGCGGAGGGCAAATGATTGCGGACATTTGCCAGCGGCTGGAGGGCATGGCGCTGCCGATCGAACTGGCGGCGATGCGGGTCGCCAGCCACGGATTGAAGGCCACCCACGCGCTGCTCGGCGAGCGTTTCTCGCTGGGCTGGTCGGGGCGCAGGACTGCCGTGCCACGGCATCAGACCCTGCGCGCCATGCTCGACTGGAGTTATGACCTGCTGTCACCGCAAGAGCGCCTGGCGCTGGAGCGGTTTTCGGTCTTCGTCGGGCCGTTTTCCCAGGAAGCTGCCGCTCAGGTGGTGGCGGAGTCGCAACACGAAAGCGCCGCCGCGGCCGCGATCCTTGATGATCTGGTGTGCAAGGGACTGGTCACGGTCGATCACAGCGACTCGACGGATTCGTATCGCTTGCTGGAGATGACCCGTGCCTACGCCCGGGAGAAATTGACGGCGCGGGGAGAGGCCGAGGTCAATGCGCTGGCGTTCCGGCACGCGGCGTTTTACATGGATTTGCTCGGCCATCTGGGGACTGCGCCCGACGAAATTTTCCGCCACTCGGCGCGCCTGGCCAGCCAGTTGGGCAACGTTCGCGGTGCGCTGGAATGGAGCTTCGGGCCCCACGGCGATCCGGGACTGGCGTTGCCGCTGGCGGCCGCGAGTGCGCCGTTGTTCCTGCATTTTTCCTTGCTGGTCGAGTGCCGCACCTGGTGCTCCCGGGCGGTGGAGCTGCTGGAACTGGGGTACTACGGCACGCCCACCGAAATGGAACTGCAAGCCGCGCTCGGTCTGGTCCTGATGTTCACCCGAGGCAACAGCGAAGCCGCCGAAAAAGCCTTGCTCCGAGCCCAAGACATTGCAGTCGCGTTGAACGACTACGGCTCACAATTGCGGCTGCTGGGCCGCTTGCAGATTTTCTACGAACGCATCGGTGATTTCCCGTCGTCGCTGGCCTGGGCGGAGCAGGCCGCGGTGGTCGGCAATATCCTCAACGAGCCCGCCGCCATCGCGATTGCCGCATCGCTGACCGGCATCTCCCATCATCTGCTCGGCAATCAGCGTCTGGCTCGCCAGGAACTGGAAAGTTCGCTGCGCAACAGTTTGCCGTCCCATCCCAGCAACACGATTTACTACGGCTTCGATCACCGCAATCGCACGGGGCTGGCGCTGGCGCGGTCACTCTGGCTGCAGGGTTATCCCGATCAGGCCCGGCGCTTGGCCGAGCAGATTGAGGCCGAAGCATTCGCGCTGCAGCATCCGGTCACTTACTGCATCGCCATGGTCTGGATCTTGTGCATCTATATTTGGACCGGTGATCTGGCGAAGGCCACCGCGAGCCTCGAGCGGTTCAGCGCCATCGCCGAAACCAACGCACTCGGCCCTTACATTGCCGCCTGCCACGGGTTGCGCGCGGCGATCGCCATCCGCGCCGAGGAACCCGGCGAAGCAGTTGCCATGCTGGAGGAAAGTCTGGCGCGGTTGCGGGGCATGCGTTACGAACTGCTCACGACCTCATTCGAAATTGCACTGGCCGAAGGCCTGATGCTGGTGGGTCAACACCCAAAGGCACTGACCCTGGTCGACGGCACCATCGATCACTGCCGCCGAAGCGGTGATGCCTTTGCGCTGCCGGAGTTGTTGCGAATCAAGGCCGGTATTCTCAAGGTTATCCAGGCCGATGATGAGCAGGCCATGTTGGCGGTTCTTGAGGATTCCATTGCGCTGAGTCGCGAGCAGGGCGCCTGGGCGTGGGAGTTGCGGTCATCGATGGATCTGGCCCGGTTCTGGCTGGAACAGGGTCAACCGGATCAGGCCCGGGCGTTGCTCGGTGCCTGCCGCGAGCGGGCGTCGGAAGGCTTCGACAGCCTTGACCTGCGTCGGCTGGAAAGCTTCTGGCAGAGCCTGCCCGCTACTCCGGCGTAATGAACGCGGCCATTTTCACCAGATCCGCCAGCGAGCGGGCCTTCATCTTGCGCATCACCTTGCCGCGATGGGCCTTGACGGTGATTTCGCTGATGTTGAGGTCGGCGGCAATCAGTTTGTTCAGCCGCCCGCTGACCACAGAAGCCATGATCTCCTGCTCGCGCGGCGTCAGGGTCTTGTAGGCCGCGAGCAGTGCGCGCAGATTCTTTTCCCCCTCAAGCGCCACGCGACTGCTCTGCAGCGCATCGGCCATGGCGCTGAGGATCACCTCGTCGTTGAACGGCTTGGTCAGAAACTCCACCGCACCGGCCTTCAGGGCCCGCACCGTGCGCGGAATATCGCCGTAGCCGGTGATGAAGATGATCGGCATGTTGTGGCGCTCATCGGCCAGCGCGGTCTGCAGATCCAGGCCGTTCAGGTCGGGCAGGTTGATGTCCAGCACCAGACAACTGGGCACCAGCGCCCGGGGCGCGTCGAGAAAATCCTGCGCGGACTCGAACAGCCGTGGCTGCCAACCGGCGAAGCGGATCATCAGCTCCAGCGACTCGCGCACGGAAATGTCGTCATCGACAACGAATACGACGGGCGTGACATCACTCATCGGTAATGCTCCACGGGAAGGGGCGATTGCGTTGTTCGCGTTCAACATGTCGATTCCTTGTTCTGTTCGGCTTCACGCTCAGTCGAGGGGCAGGGCGGCACTCAGGGCCTTGAGCAATTGGGCTTCGCTGAACGGTTTGAACAGGCACTCCACGGCGCCACTGTTCAGCAGCTTCGCCTGTTCGCTGGCATCGCCGTGCGCGGTGATGAAAATCACCGGAATGCGATAGTCACGGCGCAGCAGCTCGCGTTGCAGATCAGGTCCCGACATGCCGGGCATGGCCACGTCGAGAATCAGGCAATGGGTCAGGTCCAGATAGGGCGATGCCAGAAACGCCTGCGCCGAGGCAAACGCCTGGACGGCGAAGCCGAACTCCTTGATCAGGTCAGGCAGTGATTCACGAACCGATTCGTCGTCATCGACCACCGATACGAGCAAATGCGTACCCATCAATCATTCTCCACGGTGCGATCGGCGAGGTCGCGGTTATCGGTTTGCGGCAAGTCCGTCGAATGCGGGATGGCAAAGGTAAACGTCGTACCCGGGCCGTCGTTGGCGCTGGCCCACAGCTTCCCATCGTGGCGCTCGATGATCGAGCGACTGATGGACAGACCGACCCCCATGCCCGAACTTTTGGTGGTGTAGAACGCATTGAAAATGCGTTCGATGTCCTGCGGATCGACGCCGTTGCCGCTGTCCTTCACCGCCAGGTAAACGCTCTCGTCCGAGCCCAGACCGGTGCTGACGATCAGTTGCCGGGGCCGGCCATGGATTGCACTCATGGCCTCGGCGGCATTCATGATCAGGTTGAGGATCACCTGCTGCAGCTGGACCCGGTCGCCCCTGACCAGCGGCAGGGCTTCGGCAAATTGCGGATGCAGCACCACGCCGTTGCGTTGCAGTTCGCCCAATAACATGGCGATGACTTCCCGTGCCGCGTCATTCAGATTGACGTTTTCAAGGGTGATGCTTTTCTTCGAGAACAACGCCCGCAGTCGATTGATCACATCGGCCGCGCGGTTGCCGTCGCGAATGGTGCGGCGCGCGGTTTCCCTGGCACCGTCGACATTCGGAGGGTCGGCGCCGAGCATGCGCAGACAGGTGCTGGCGTTGGTGATGATGCCGGCCAGCGGTTGATTGACCTCGTGGGCAATCGACGCCGTGACCGCGCCAAGGCTGGCGACCCTGGCCAGGTGCGTCAGTTCCGAGCGCGCCTTGCTCAAAACCTCTTCGGCGAGCCGGCGCTGGGTGATGTCCTGCAGGGCGGCGATGTATTCGAAGCCGTCCGGCGCATGGGCGATCGAGTGCGCCACCAGCCGCACGTATTTCACCGTGCCGTCGGGCATCAGCAGTCGATGTTCGTGTTCGAAGTCACGCCCCTTGCGGCGTTGGCGCTTGATCATTTCCCGATGGCTGGAGATGTCGTCCGGATGCACGCGGCGATAGATCGCCTCGAAGCCGGGCGGCGTGTCCGGGTCCAGTTCAAGGATGCGGTAGACCTCGTCCGACCAAGTGATCTCGTCGGTGCTCACCCGCCAGGAAAACGTACCGGTGGCGCTCAGGCGTTGGGCCTTGGCCAAAAAGACTTCCGCCCGTTTGCGGTCTTCGATGTCGGTGTTTTCGCCATACCAGCGCACGATCCGCCCCGTGTCATCACGCTGGGGCACGGCGCGGATCAGGAACCAGCGGTAAACGCCATCGAAGCGCTTCAGTCGGGCCTCGTACTCGCCAGCGCTGCCCGATTGCAGAATCCCTTGCCAATAAACCGCCAGGCCCGGCGCGTCGTCGGGGTGGATGGACGCCGTCCAGCCGTCACCGCAAGCTTGTTCGACGGACATGCCGGTGTAGTCGCACCAGCGCTGATTGACGAAGCCGACGTTGCCTTCCGGCGAGGCGCTCCAGACAAAACCGGGCACGGCGTCGATGATCCCGCGCAGACGTTCTTCCGACGCGCTGACTTCGGCCAGGGCACTGGCGATCAAGGCCTTGTCCCGGCGGCGCTCATCGATATCGACCTGCAGCACGCACCAGCGGGTGATGGTGCCTTCGCTGTCTCTGATCGGCAGGCCGCGCACATGGAACCAGCGATAGACACCGTCGGCGCGGCGAATCCGGTGCTCGTTCTCATAGGGCGTGCCGGTACTGACCGAGTGCATCCAGGCAGCGATGACCGAGGGCAGGTCGTCCGGGTGCACGGTCTCGCTGGCCTGCCAGTTTTTCAGTTCATGCAGCGGGGCGCCGATGTACTCCATGATTTGCCGGTTCACCTGTTCCAGCTCACCGGACGGCGTCATGAAAGCGACCATGGCCGGGATGCTGTCGATGATCGAGTCGATCCCCGGCGCCGGCATGACCGCGTCACCCGCGCGGCCTGGACCGTCCTCGATGACGCGCTCCTGCTCGTTCGTCATACCGATTCTCATTGTGTGCAGTCACCGTTGAACAAAGATGCGCCTTCGGATGGCACTCGCCCATCATACTTTGGTGTCGCCCGTGGCGAATATCGGCCGACATTGCACACTGCGATGGGCATCACAGTGGCGCTTTTGTAAGCCACTGTATCTACGGCCCCTCAAGCCATACAAGCATGCACAGCGCCGGGTTGGCGAAACCGCCGGGATACATCCGCCGCGCAGCCTTGGCCCTGGTTTCAACGTCCTTCGACGTTGAGTGAAAGCAACGTGACGTCCGCGCTCCTGCCACCCGAAAGGCAGCAGGACCGGTCGTCCCGATGACAGGGCAGAACATTATGAAAGCAGTGGTTATCCAGGCCTTTGGCGGGCCCGAAGTGTTGACGGTGCAGGACATTCAACTGGCAGAACCGGGGCCCGGACAAGTCCTGGTCAAGGTCATGGCGGCGGGTATCAATTTCATGGACACCGGTGCCCGACGCGGGCTCGGCGCTGCCTGGGAACTGCCGCTGACGCTGGGTGCAGAAGGCGCCGGCGTCGTCCTGGCCAGCGGCCCGCAGGTGACGGAGTTCGCTGTCGGTGACCGCGTGGCCTGGCATTACGTGCCGGGCAGCTACGCCGAACAGGTGATCGCCCCGGTCAGCCAGTTGGTGCCGCTGCCGGACGATATCGACTTCGCCACCGCCGCCAGCCTGATGATGCAGGGCCTCACCGCCAGCAATCTGGTGGACAAGGTGCATGCGATCCAGCCGGGCGACGTAGCCTTGGTGCATGCGGCGGCCGGGGGCGTGGGGCTGATGCTGACCCAGTTGATCAAGCTGCTGGGCGGCAAGGTCATAGGCCGGGTTTCTCATGCCGACAAGGTCGAGGCGGTGCTCGCGGCGGGGGCGGACTATGTGGTGATCGGGCGGGCGCAAAACATTGCCGCCCAGGTCATGCGCCTGACCGACGGGCAGCGGGTGAATGTGGTGTACGACGGCACGGGCGCGGAGGGGTTTGCCGACTCGCTGGAGCTGCTGGATTATTTCGGCACCCTGGCCTTGTACGGACCGTTCATGAACCCGACCCCGCCGATCGATATCTTCAGCATGCCGCGCAGCATCAAGCTGACGTATCCCTCGGTCATGCACTACGTGCGCAACCGCGAGGTGCTGCTGGAAAAATCCCGGCAACTGTTCGCATGGGTAAGTGCCGGCAAACTGAAAGCCGTGATCGGCAAGCGTTATTCACTGGATGATGCGCAACAGGCCCATCGCGATATCGAGTCGCGCAACACGACGGGCAAGCTGATCATCGTCCCTTGACGCCACGCCAGATCAGCAGGGCCGCCAACACCTGGCTACCGGCGAAAAACGTGAACAGGTGTTGTGCGGTCCATCCGGCATCCAGCAGAAACCCGGCGACCACCGGCGAAATGATCGCCCCCAGACGCCCGGTCGCCAGCACCACGCCGACGCCGGTCGTACGGACCGACGTGCAGAACGCTTGAGGGGCCAGCACATACAGAGCCGCGACTGCACCATTGAGCATCAGCCCCAGCGTGACCGCCACGAGTGTCGCCAGACCGGGGACGCGCGTGGCCGGCAGCATCAGTGGCAGCAGGGCGGCATTGAGCAGCAGAAAGCCCGACAACAAACGTCGGCAGCCGTAACGATTGGCCGCCAGACCCAGAAGCAGGGCGCCGAGCATGCCACCCAGCGCCAACAGCATCCCGATCCGGGCGCCTTGTTGGTCGGTAAAGCCATTGTCGACCAACAGGGCCGGCGTCCAGCTCATCACGAAGTAAAAGCAGAACATCAACAGAAAGAGTGCCAATGCCAGCGATAGAGTCTGTTGCCACTGACCGGGCGAAAACGGCCGGTTAGCGATGTCCGGCGACAGTGGAGGAGCAGGCGCGCGCTGTTCAAGTGCCAGAAATGACGGCGATTCTCGCAGCCAGAAGACACCGACCAATGCCGCCGCCAGCGTGATGCAACCCCCGGCCAGAAAGACATACCGCCAGCCCATCAAATCATTGAGTACATGCGCCAGCACACCGCCCAGACTGGCGCCCATGGCAAAGGCGAGGGATTGCAGTGCGATCGCCAGATTGCGTCGCTGCGGGCTGGCGTGTTCGAACGTCAGCACGTTCGCCCCCACCAGCACCGCCCCCGTGCCGATACCGGTCAGCAGTCGCAAAAGCATCAATACGTGATGATCCGGGCTCCAGAACGACAGCAACATGCTCAGGCCGCTGAGCAGCAGGCCGGCGAGCAATAAAGGTCTGCGCCCGAAGCGGTCGGCCCTGGGCGCGGCCAGCAGCGAACCGAGCGCCATCCCGACCAGGCTTGCGCTCAACAACAGGCCCAGTTGCGCGCCGCTCAACGCCCATTCGGCCGCAACCCGGCTGGCGGTGAAGGCCATGGCCATCACGTCGAGTCCGTCGATCACGTTGAACAGCATGCACAGCCCGATCACCCACCACTGCGAAGTGGTCGATGGCGTGCCGCTCAGGCGTTCGAGCGCTGTTTCCCCACGCATCCGCGATCCTTGTTCCGCTCTGTGATTCAAATGGGTCTTTTCCCCGCCGCATTCTGCCCGTTAACCGCTGCTGAATTCGAGCGCGATTTTGCGCGCCAGGCCTGCGCGTCATACCAAGGTATCGACCGACACCATCGTGTAATCGCCCCGGTGCCAGCGCAGTGGTCTGATCCGATTGGCGATGCCTTTCGAATAATGACTACAAGGAGATCCATCATGGTTGCGGTTTCGTCCGGTCTTACCTGGCGCCATTGCCTGGCGTCATCCATCAGGGGCGGCGTGCTCGGCCTTGCCGTACTCGCGGGCAGCAGCGGCGTCTGGGCCGCGACCCCGGCAGCGGATCCGGCGCAAGCCATTCGCCCGTACACCATTCATGTGGACGAAGCGAAATTGAGCGACCTGCGCAAACGCATCGCCGACACTCGCTGGCCGGACAAGGAAACGGTCGGCGACGTGTCCCAGGGAGTGCAACTGGCGCAGGTCCAGGCGTTGGTGAAGTATTGGGGCGACGGCTATGACTGGCGCAAGGCTGAAGCGAAGCTCAACGCCTTGCCGGAGTTTGTGACCACCATCGACGGCGTCGACATCCAGTTCATCCATGTGCGTTCGCGCAACCCCAATGCGATGCCATTGATCCTCACCCACGGCTGGCCGGGTTCGCAGTTCGAATTCCTCAAGACCATCGGCCCGCTGACCGATCCCGTGGCCTATGGCGGCAAGGTCGAGGACTCGTTCGATGTGGTGATCCCGTCGATTCCCGGCCATGGTTTCTCCGGCAAACCGACCGAGCTCGGCTGGGGCCCTGACCGGGTGGCGAAGGCCTGGGATGTGTTGATGAAACGTCTGGGCTACAGCCATTACGTGTCCCAGGGCGGCGATCACGGCTCGGTGATTTCCGACGCACTGGGTCGTCTGGCGCCGCCCGGTTTGCTGGGCATCCACCTGAACATGCCGGCCACCGTGCCGCCGGAACTGGTCAAGCCGATCAACAGCGGCGACCCGGCCCCGGCCGGACTGACCGCGCCGGAGGTGACGGCCTTCAACTCGCTCAGCCAGTTCTTCGGTCGCAACGCCGCGTATGGCGCGATGATGGTGACCCGACCGCAGACCATCGGTTATCTGCTGGCCGACTCGCCCGCCGGCACGGCCGCGTGGATGTATGAAAAATTCGCCGCGTGGGCCGACAGCGACGGTCAGCCCGAGAAGGTCCTGAGCCGCGATGAAATGCTCGACGACATCAGCCTGTACTGGCTGACCGACAGCGGGGCGTCGTCCTCCCGTTTCTACTGGGAGAACAACAACAATAACTTCAGCGCCGCCGCGCAGAAGACTGCCGACATCAAGGTGCCGGTGGCGATCACCGTGTTCCCCCACGAAATCTACCGCGCGCCGAAAGTCTGGTCGCAGCGCGCCTATCCGTCGCTGGCCTACTTCAGTGAAGTCAGCAAGGGCGGTCACTTCGCGGCATGGGAGCAACCGCAACTGTTCAGCGAAGAACTGCGCGAAGCCTTCCGGCCACTGCGCGCGGCCGCGCAGAAAACCGCTGCGCAGGCAGCCCGCTAACCCTGCAATCCGCAAGCACTTCAACCCTAACCCCTTGACCACAAAGCCCGGAACCGCCGCCCGGCGGTTCACGAGGGAGACTCGGCATGACTGACTTTAAGGCTGTAACCCCATCCCGGCGCGTGCTCGCCGGTTCGATCCTGGCGCTTGCGCTGGGCATCGCTTCGGCATACGCCAGCGCCGCCGAAGTGCCCGCCGGCAAGATCGACGCCATTACTGCCGGCACCCATGTTTCGTTCGGCGCGCTGAAACACGTCAAGGCCGGACTGCTGGACGTTTCCTACGCCGAAGTCGGTCCGGCCGACGGTCCGGTGGTCATCCTGCTGCACGGCTGGCCCTACGATATTCACAGCTACACCGATGTCGCCCCGGCGCTGGCGCAGAAGGGCTATCGGGTGCTGATCCCCTACGCGCGCGGCTATGGCGACACGCGTTTCCTGTCTGCCAAAACCGTGCGCAACGGTCAGCCGGCGGCGCTGGCCAAAGATCTGATCGACTTCATGGACGCCCTGAAGATCAAGCAGGCCGTGCTTGGCGGCTATGACTGGGGCGCGCGTACTGCCGACATCGTCGCCGCGCTCTGGCCCGAGCGGGTGAAAGCGCTGGTGGCGGTGAGCGGTTACCTGATCGGCAGCCAGGAGGCGGGCAAGACGCCGCTGCCGCCGGCGGCGGAGTTGCAGTGGTGGTATCAGTTCTACTTTGCGACCGAGCGTGGCCGTCTGGGCTACGAAAAGAACACCCACGACTTCGCCAAACTGATCTGGCAGCTGGCCTCGCCGAAGTGGACCTTCGACGACGCGACTTACGAGCGCAGCGCCGCCGCGTTGCAGAATCCGGATCACGTCGCGGTGTCGATCTTCAACTACCGCTGGCGCCTGGGGCTGATCAAAGGGGAAGCGCAATACGATTCGCTGGAGAAAAAACTCGCGGCATTCCCCTCGATCAGCGTGCCGACCATCACCTTGGAGGGCGACGCCAATGGTGCGCCGCACCCACCGGCCGAGGCCTACGCCAAACGCTTTACCGGCAAGTACGAGTACCGGCTGATCAGCGGCGGCATCGGCCACAACCTGCCGCAGGAAGCGCCGCAAGCGTTCGCCCAGGCGGTGATCGATGCCGATCATCTCTGATTGCCGGCCGAAGGGGATCCGACCATGAAATTCAACCATTGGGCCGTGTTGCCAGCGGCCATTGCGCTCGCGGCACTGGCGGCCACCGGTGTCGCGTTGGGCGAGGCCGATGACGGCGATGCCTCGCCGATCTACGGCGTGAAGCTGCCGAAAAACTATCGGCAGTGGGCGCTGATTGCCCCGGCCCAGGAAGCCGCGCCGCTGGATGAACTGCGCGCGGTGTTGGGCAATGACCGGGCGATCAAGGCTTATCAGAGCAAGACGCTGCCGTTTCCCGACGGCACGGTGCTGGTGAAGCTGGCGTGGAAACACGTGCAGTCGCCGGAGTTCGAGCCGGCCTCGATTCCGGGAGCGGCCACCACCGTTCAGGTGATGGTCAAAGACTCGCGCAAATACGCCTCGACCGGTGGCTGGGGATTCGGCCGTTTCATTAACGGCAAACCCGCCGACGAAGCCCAGCACCAGACCTGCTTTGCCTGCCATCAGGCGCGGGTGCAGAACCGCGATTTTGTCTTCAC
Source organism: Pseudomonas pharyngis (assembly GCF_021602345.1). Lineage (GTDB taxonomy): Bacteria > Pseudomonadota > Gammaproteobacteria > Pseudomonadales > Pseudomonadaceae > Aquipseudomonas > Aquipseudomonas pharyngis. The sequence goes on along the minus strand of NZ_BQID01000014.1, from coordinate 114,132 downwards.
TCGATACGCTCCCTGAATCCGTCATACGAGGAACATCCCGATGAAAAAAACACTGATTGCACTGAGCATCGCTGCGGGCCTGTGCCTGGGCGCCAATGCCTTCGCCCAAACCGCCAAACCCACGGTGGTGCTGGTGCACGGCGCGTTTGCCGACGCGTCGAGCTGGAACGGCGTGGCGAAGATTCTCGAGAAGGATGGCTACACGGTGATCGCCGCCGCCAATCCGCTGCGCGGCGTCAAGAGCGATGGCGCAGCGGTATCGGCGTTGCTCAGCAGCATCCAGTCGCCGGTGGTGCTGGTCGGTCACTCCTATGGCGGCAACGTCATCAGTGATGCGGCCAACGATCATGCCAATGTCAAAGCGCTGGTCTACGTCAGCGCCTTTGCCCCCGAGGCCGGTGAAACCGTTGCCGGGCTGGCCGGCAAGTTTCCCGGCAGCACCCTCGGACCAACGCTGGCACCACCCGTTGCGCTGGCCGACGGCGGCAAGGACCTGTACATCCAGCAGAGCAAGTTCCACGACCAGTTCGCCGCCGATGTCCCGGCTGCACAAGCGGCGCTGATGGCCGCGACCCAGCGCCCGGTCACCGAAGCGGCGCTGAACGAGCAGGCCGGAACGCCGGCCTGGAAGCACATTCCGTCGTGGTACATCTACGGCGACCAGGACAAGAACATCCCGCCCCAGGCGATGGCGTTCATGGCCAAGCGTGCAGATGCCAAGGCCGTTGTGGTGGTGAAGGGCGCCTCGCACGTGGTGATGGTGTCGAACCCGGCACCGGTGGCCCGGCTGATTGAAAAAGCCGCGGCGGCCAACTGAAACCCTGCGACGTGCCGAGGCGCGTCGCAGGTCTGTCACCCCCCGCTCAGGCAACGGACACCTGCGGCGAAGTTGCCGGTGCCAGTCTGAGCAGGGGGGTGATGCCGAGCATCAACAGCAGTACCGCGAACAGCAAGGTGTACGCCGGGCCATAGTGTCCGGCGTATTCGCGCAGGGCACCGAACAGCAGCGGCCCGAGCGCGGCGATCAGGTAACCGATGAACAACATGAACACCGTCCACAATCCGGCCTGTTCGCTGGTGCGGGCGTGATCCAGCGGCAAGGTCATGGCCACGGTGAAGCCCATGCCCAGGCCGATGGCCGCGAGTACCACATACAGCATCGGCCAGTACGCCGGCAGGAACGCCATGCCGCCCACCCCGAGCAGGGCCAGCAACGCCGACAACCCGAGCAAACCGCGCCGGTCGTGGGCCTTGCCCGGAATCAGGCCCGCCCCCACGCTGGCCACGGCGAACACTGCAGTAAAAATGCCCAGCAGGACGCCCGGGGAAACACTCGATGTGGCCGCTTCCACCGAGGCGGGCGCCATCCAGGCGAAGAGGGCGTAGACCACGAATTGCCCGGCCCCGAAATTCAACGCGATCAGCCAGGCCTGCGGATTGCCCCAGGGCAGGCGTTTGCTCGGGCTCGATGGCGATTTCACGGTGGGCGCCGGTGTCGCAAAACGGCGTGCCATCCACACCCAACTGGCGATGGCGGTGAGGCACAGCACGCTCCAGAACCCGGCGCTGACCCGCCAGTCCTGCGCCAGCTCGGCAATCGGTGCGCTGAGCACCGCCGCGAGGGTCGCGCCCAGACTCAAGCCGCCGGCATAGATGCCCATGAACAGCGCCGGGCGTTGCGCAAAGTGAGTCTTGATCCACGCGCCGGTCATCGCGCCGGCAACCGCAATGCCGATGCTGGCAAAGAACGTACTGCCGAGCAGGAAGAATGCATTCGGCGAGATCGCCCGCAACAAGGTCGAGGCGCCCAACAACGTCAGGGCGACCACCACACTGCGATCGATCCCGAAGCGCCTGGCCAGGCTCGGAACCACCAGCGCGAACACACCCATGCACACGTCAGGAATCGAGGTCAGCAGCGCGGCCTGGGTGTAGCTCAACTGAAAGTGCTGCTGGATCAGCAACAGAATCGGCCCCACCGAAATGATCGGCGGCCGCAGGGCGATGGACAGGATCAGCAGGCCGATCACCGCCGTGACGCTCTGCTGGTGGCCGGAGAGATTGCGGGTGATTGCCATGGGAAAGGCCTCATTGATGAACAATGAGCGCAAGGCTAACAATGGGCCGGCCATGGCAAATGCCAGGGTTTGTCGCCAAAGTGACAATCGCCGCTTTACGACGATCTAGGTCAGTTTTCAGGAGACTCCAGCCGATGAAGCGAGAGGTGCGCAAGGTCATCGCCCAGCGTGAGTCCGCGCCGCGCAGCGAACGATATCCCGACTATCAGGATGTGCCGCGCGTAATGACCGTATTGGTGCGCGATCAGGCCACCGGCGAATACAACGAACCGCACGTGCATCGGCACGGCCAGTTGCTGTATGCCTCGAACGGCGTGATGCGAGTGGCCACCGAGCGCGGCTTGTGGATCCTGCCGCCGAAGCGGGCGCTGTGGATTCCGCCCGGAATGATCCACGACCAGTTGATGCTCAGCGCGGTCAAGATGCGCTCGATCTACATCGAGCCGCAAGCCTGCGCAGAGCTGGGCCATCACTGCAAAGTGCTGGAGATCCCCGGACTGCTGCGCGAGTTGATTCTGGCCCTGGCCGAGCAGCCGATCGAATATCCGCAGGAAGGCCGTAACGCGCACATCGTGGCGTTGATACTCAGTGAATTGCAGGCGGCGCGGACGTTGCCGATCGAAGTGCCATGGCCGGTCGACCGGCGACTGGTCACGGTGTGCGAGGCGATTCTGCAAGACCCCGGACAAGACCATTCAATCGGCTATTGGGCAGACCGGGTCGGTGCCAGTTCGCGCACGCTGATACGCCTGTTCGTCAATGAAACCGGCCTGAATTTCCGCCACTGGCTGCAGCAGGTGCGGCTGGCGACCGCCATCGACCGGCTCGACAAGGGGCAATCCGTCGGGGTGATTGCCCGGGATCTGGGCTACGCCAGCCAGAGTGCTTTCAGTGCCATGTTCAGACGGGTGATGGGTGAATCGCCCCGTGAATTTCTCGTTCGCGATTAGCGCGTTTTCGCGATTCCGATACCTTCGTATTCTGTCGTCGAAGGGAGGCGGGTGTTATCAATGACACTGCTGTTGCAGGTGCACTGAACACCCAGCCTCGTTCCGCGAGGAACCTTCGAAGAGTGAGAAATCCTGATGCTTTTATACCTATCGACCTGGTCCGAAATCGCCCAATTCCTCGAACGCAGCCGCACCATCGTCATCCCGATCGGTTCCAACGAACAGCACGGGCCGACCGGCCTGCTGGGCACCGACTGGATGTGCCCGGAAATCATCGCCCATGAAGCGCAGAAAAACGCCGATATCCTGATTGCCCCGACCTTCAACATCGGCATGGCGCAACATCACCTCGGCTTCCCCGGCACCATCTCGCTCAGGCCCTCGACGTTCATCGCCGCCATCGCCGACTGGACCCGTTCGCTGGCCGCCCATGGCTTTGAAAAGATCTTTTTCCTCAATGGCCACGGCGGCAACATCGCGTCAATCGAAGCGGCGTTTTCGGAGCTGTACGCCGAAGCGAGTTTTGCCCGACGCAAAGCCGGGTTCGCCCTGAAGCTGTGCAACTGGTGGGACCTGGAAGGGGTCAACGAGCTGGCGCGCGAGCAGTTCCCGACCGGCCACGGCATTCATGCCACGCCTTCGGAAATCGCCGTGACCCAATGGGCCTACCCCGATTCCATCAAGTCGGCCGACTACGCGCCGCAGATCGCTAACTGGGGGCCGATCCGGGAAGCGGCGGATTTCCGTGCCCGTCACCCGGACGGCCGCATGGGCTCGGACCCGGCCCAGGCTTCGCCGGAAAAAGGCCGGCAACTGGTGGAAATGGCCGCTCGTGGTCTGATCCAGGAGGTGCAAGCCTTCAGCCGCGAGTCATTACCCGACTGAACTGTCGTCCTGATCAACGCCCGGATGTTCCGGGCGTTGCTGTTTCAACCCTTGGGAAAATCGCCATGTGGACTATCAAGCACAGCTACATCGATGGTGCGTTCGTGCCCGTTCAGGGCCGCGAAACGATCGAATGCATCAACCCGGCGACGGAGTCCGTCATCGGAACGGTCACCCTGGCCAATCGCGACGATGCCAGGCAAGCCATCGCCGCCGCCCAGCGTGCGCAAGTCACGATGGGCCGCACCTCGAAAGCCGAGCGCATCGACATGCTCAAGCGCCTGCAGGCGGCGGTGCTGGAGAGCACCGAGGAGATACGCGACACCGCCATCGAGGAATACGGCGCACCGTTGGCCCGTGCGCAATGGGTCAGCCAGTACGCCTCGCAATCCTTCGTCAACGCGGCGCAGATTCTCGAAAACTACGAGCTGGTGCGGCCTGTGGGCCGTGCAAGCGTCGTGATGGAACCGGTTGGGGTATCGGCATTGTTCGCGCCCTGGAACAGCACCGCCGGTACGGTGTGCAGCAAACTGGCGGCGGCGATTGCCGGCGGCTGCGCCTCGGTCATCAAGCCGAGCGAACTCAGCCCGTTGCAGACCCAGGTGCTCGCGCTCGCCTTGCATCGTGCGGAACTGCCAAACGGGGTGATCAATATTGTCTCGGGCCGTGGCGGCGAAGTGGGCGACGAGATCAGCACTAGCCCGCACATCGCGAAGATTTCGTTCACCGGTTCCACCGCCACCGGAAAACTCATTGCCCGCGCGGGTATCGAGACCATGAAGCGGGTGAGCCTGTCGCTCACCGGCAAGTCGGCGTCCATCGTGCTCGACGACGCGGATCTCGAAGCGGCCATCCCCATGGCCCTGAATGCCGCCTTCATGAATAACGGTCAGGCCTGTGTCGCCGGCACACGGCTGTTGGTGCCGCGCGCGTTCCTGCCGCAGGTGATCGAGCGGGTAAGAGCCTTGGTCGACGCCATAGTGGTCGGTAATCCCCATGATCCGGCGACGGCCATCGGCCCGTTGGTCAACCAGGCGCAGTTTGATCGCGTGCAGGGTTTTATCCGGCGCGGGCTGGAGCAGGGCGCGCGATTGATCGTCGGCGGGGAGGGCCGGCCTGCCGGGCTGAGCCAGGGCTATTTCGTCAAGCCCACGGTGTTTGCCGACGTCAGCAATGACATGGACATTGCCCGGGAAGAGATCTTCGGCCCGGTGCTGTCGATCATCGCCTATGACGATGAAGAACACGCCATCCGCATCGCCAATGCCAGTGTCTACGGATTGCAGGCGTATGTGTTCACCCGCGAGGCGGAACGGGGCCGACGCATCGCTGCGCGCCTGGAGGCCGGTTCGGTGTTGATCAACCGGATCGCACCGGAGTTGCTCGCGCCGTTTGGCGGGGTCAAGCAGTCGGGGATCGGCAGGGAATTCGGGGTGTCGGGACTGGAAGCGTTTCTTGAAGCGAAAAGCATCGTAGAGGACTGACAACGGCAGCAGGGCAAACAGGATCAATCCTGCTTGTCCTGCTTGCCTTGCTTACGCCATTGCGGATCAGCCCAGCGCTTCGATGGCCTGCGCAACGCCTGCACCGTACGCCGGATCGGCGCGGGTGCAGTTATCGATGTGGCGTTGCCGGGTCTGGGCGCTGGCGCCATGGATCGAGCGCGCGGTGTTCTCGAACAAGACCTGTTGCTGGGCGGGGGACATGGCCCGGAACAGCGCGCCTGGTTGCGAGAAGTAGTCGTCGTCCTCGCGGTGGTTCCAGTGCCCGGCGCTGCCTTTGAGGGCCAGCGGCGGTTCGCTGAAATCCGGTTGCTCGGCCCACTCGCCATAGCTGTTGGGCTCGTAGCCGATTGTGCTGCCCGCATTCGCATCGGTGCGCATCTGGCCGTCACGGTGATAGCTGTTGACCGGGCAGCGCGGCGCGTTCACCGGAATCTGATGATGGTTGACGCCGACGCGATAGCGCTGGGCATCGCCATAGGAGAACAGCCGGGCCTGGAGCATTTTGTCCGGTGAGAAGCTGATGCCGGGCACCACGTTGGCCGGGTTGAAGGCCGCCTGTTCGACGTCGGCGAAGTAGTTGTCCGGGTTGCGGTTGAGTTCGAGCACGCCGACTTCGATCAGCGGGTAATCCGCGTGAGGCCAGACTTTGGTCAGGTCGAACGGATTGATCGGGTAGGTCTCGGCGTCCAGCTCCGGCATCACTTGTACGTAGAGCTTCCATTGTGGGAAGTGGCCTTCTTCGATGGCGTTGTACAGGTCGCGCTGGGCGCTTTCGCGGTCATCGCCGATCAGTGTTGCGGCTTGTTGATCGGTCAGGTTCTCGATGCCTTGTTGGGTTTTCCAGGTGAACTTCACCCAGAAACGTTCGTTCGCCGGGCTGATGAAACTGAAGGTGTGGCTGCCGAAACCGTGCATGTGGCGGTAGGTGCGCGGCAGGCCACGATCGCTCATGACAATCGTGACCTGATGCAGCGCTTCCGGCAGTAACGTCCAGAAATCCCAGTTGTTGCGGGCGCTGCGCATATTGGTGCGCGGGTCGCGTTTGACCGCATGGTTGAGGTCGGGGAATTTCAACGGATCGCGCAGAAAGAACACCGGCGTGTTGTTGCCCACCAGATCCCAGTTGCCTTGCTCGGTGTAGAACTTGATGGCGAATCCACGGATATCGCGCTCGGCATCCGCCGCGCCACGCTCACCGGCCACGGTCGAGAAGCGGACGAACACATCGGTGGTCTTGCCCATGCTGGAAAATAGTCTGGCCTTGGTGAAGCGGCTGATGTCGTGGGTGACGGTGAAGGTGCCAAACGCACCGGAACCCTTGGCGTGCATGCGCCGCTCGGGGATGACTTCCCGATCGAAGTGCGCCAGTTTTTCCAGCAACCATACGTCCTGCAACAGCATCGGGCCTCTGGGGCCGGCGGTCTGTACGTTGTTGTTATCAACCACGGGCGCGCCCGCGGCAGTCGTCAGCTTGTTCATGCGCAACTCCTGGCTTTTGTCGGTTTCCCGCCATCACATCAAAAGCCCCGGGCGCGATCTATTGCACCATGGTGTCGCCGGATAGTACGAAGGTGTGGTTGGAAGACGGTGCGTTCTGGTGTCGGCGGGGGACAGATCAGGCGAGGGTGATGCTGACCTTGATGTTGTTGCGCGTGGCCTTGGAGTAGGGGCAGTTCTGGTGTGCCGCGTCGATCAGTTGTTGCGCCACTTGCGGTTCGATCTCCGGCAGTGACACCGCCAGTTTCGCTTGCAGGAAGAACCCGTGCTCGCCGTGGACCAGGTCGATTTGAGCATCCACCCCGGCCATGGCCGGAAAAACGATCTTGCGCGCATTGCAGGCGTGGCGCAGTGAGCCGAGGAAACAGGCTGACCAGCACACGGCGAACAATTGCTCGGGGTTGGTTCCGGAGCCGGGCGCACCCGGTGGCGACAGCTTGAGATCCAGTCGGCCATCGTCACTGCGTCCTGTGCCCTCGCGGCCGCCTGTGGTGCAGGTATGCGCGGAGTAGAGGGTTTTTTCGATATCGATCATGGGCATTCCCTGAAAAGCATTTCACAGCGTGGAGGGCGGCTCATGTGGCCCGTGTGGGTTCATGACATTCCCGTGCAGATGCACCCGCCAGCGCGTCGGCCGTGGCCACGGCATCAGCGCCGCGATGGCCAAGATTGTCGAGCAGGGTCGAGCGGGCGATTTCGATCAGCCAGGCGCGAAACGGAAAGCTCGGGTCATGGGCGGCCTGTTCCTGATAGAGCGCCCTGAAGGCTTGCTGAACGAGGCTGCCGGTGTCTTCGCGACGGATCCGCCCAGCCTGCACCTGACCTTCGTAGAAGGCGATAAGCAACGGTGTCACCGTCGCGAACAGCTGTTGCGCCTCACCCCGGCCATGCCGGACGGCGCCCGCGACCAAGGCATACAATTCGTCGTTGCCGAGCCGGTCTGACTCGCACAGGCAAGTGTGGCGATAACCTTCAGCCATGGTCGAATCCCTCGCAAAACCATCGTTCGACTGAGCGCGGCTGCCGAAAAGATTTGCAGGTGGCCCGGCGTTCAGCGGTGAGATTCAAGCCTGCCTTCACAGCCGAATGACTGCCAGTTATGCGTTGTTAGCGCTTGTTAGCGCCCGGCTATCGAGGTAGGTCGCGTGGTGACTTTTTCGCTGGCCACTCAAGACGCTGCAGCGGTTTTCGATGCCCGTGGCCTGCAGGAAACGGCGGTACGGTGTACGAGCATTTTTGACATCCCTGTCCCTTTGCCATCGTCACAACCATGTGGGAAACGTCCGATATTTATTTAGCAAATTTCCTACATTTTGTTTGCCTCCCTAACAAAAAACGTGGTTATTATCCGCCGGCGCTTCGGGTCACAAACCCGGCGCCAGAAGATTGCCGTGTGTCTACAGACCCGGCAGTCGCAGCCGATCGGGACCACCCTGGCGCTGTCATCCCCGCGCAGGTTGTTCCTCGTCGTTGACCCTCAAATGGAAGTCGAGGTTTCAATTGGTCACGCGGTTTGCAATCGTCGATGCAATGAACGGGGCGACGTCTGTCGCCAATGATCCGGCCCACTTTTCAGTTGCCTGCGCCGACCGCGCGGCGGCGTTTTTCTCCAGCCTGTCTCCCCCCGAATTTCTCCGTGTGCCCGCGTTCAACGCGAGTCTGCACGCGCGCGCCGCGCCATCCTCCTGAATTCGAATGACCGTGCCGGCATCTGATGCCGGGGCCTGACTGGCGGGGCATTTCTGTCCCGGCCTGATCACAAAAATAAAGTAGTCATGGACGGTAGCCTCCGATGCTCGATAACACTTCCTTGCGTGGGACGAATCCCGCGCAGCCCGACGTTTGCTCCTTGAAACCGTTCGATGCAGACCTGTGCGTGCACGGCCTGTTTGAGGCGCAGGTGCTGCGCAACCCCGAGGCCATCGCCGCACGCTGGCAGCAGGAGGCGCTCAGTTATCGTGAACTGAACACCCGCGCCAATCGGTTGGCCCATCAGCTGCGCAAACTCGGGGTCGGGCCGGACGTGCGGGTCGGGCTGTGTCTGGAGCGTTCGCTGGAAATGCTGGTCGGCGTACTCGCGGTGCTCAAGGCCGGCGGCGCCTATGTGCCGCTGGACCCGGCATACCCGCAGGCTCGGCTGGCGCACATGCTGGCCGACAGCGCACCGCCGGTGGTGCTGACCCACGGCCAGGCGCGCGATGTTTTGCGGGCGGCGCTCGAACAGTCGGCGACCACCCCGACGCTGCTGGATCTGGCCGACGCCCGGGATTGGGCTGCGCTGTCGGCTGACAACCCCGATCCTCAGGCGATCGGCCTGACACCCCGTCACCTGGCTTACGTGATCTACACCTCCGGCTCCACCGGCACCCCGAAAGGCGTGATGGTCGAGCATCGCGGGCTGGTCGCCGTGAGCGCTGACTGGGCGCAACTCTATGAGTTGGGCGAGCCGATCAACCACCTGCAAATGGCCGGTTTTTCCTTCGACGTGTTCAGCGCCGACCTGATCCGTGCACTGGGTTTTGGCGGCACGCTGGTGCTCTGCCCACGGGACACTCTGATGGACCCGCCGGCCCTGTATCGCCTGATGCGTGACGCGCGTATCGGCTTTGCCGACTTCGTCCCGGCGCTGCTCAATCCACTGTTGGCGTGGGTCGAAGAGACCGGCCACGACTTGTCGTTCTTGCGCACCGTGGTCTGCGGGTCCGACATCTGGACCGCCCACAGCGCGCGGCAATTGCGCAGGCTGTGCGGTGATCGCGTGCAGATCGTCCAGGCCTACGGCGTGACTGAAGCGAGCATCGACAGCACCTGTTTTGAATTCACCGAAAACAGCCCGATCGACGCGGTGCTGCCCATCGGCCGGGCACTGCCCAATACCCGGATTTACCTGCTCGACGCTGACGGCGCACCGGTTGCCGAGGGTGTCGCGGGCGAGTTGTACATCGGTGGCGTCGGCGTGGCGCGCGGTTATCTGAATCTGCCAAAACTGACCGCCGAGCGTTTCATCGACAGCCCGTTCGTGGCGGGCGAGCGTCTGTATCGCACCGGCGATCTGGCGCGTTACCGGGCCGACGGCCAACTGGAATTCCTCGGCCGTAACGATTCCCAGGCCAAGTTGCGCGGCCTGCGTCTGGAGCTGGGGGAAATCGAAACCCGGTTGGCGGACATTCCGGGCGTGCGCGAAAGCGTGGTGTTGCTGCGCCAGGACAGTCCCGGTGAACCGCGATTGGTCGCTTACTACTGCGAAAAACCAGACTCAACGCTGAGCCCGCGCTCACTGCGCGAACAACTGCAAATCAGCCTGCCGGACTACATGGTGCCGACCGCTTTTGTGCGTCTCGATGCACTGCCGCTGACCGCCAACGGCAAGGTCGATCGCCCAAATCTGCCGGCGCCGGACGTCGAGGCGTTCGATCAGCAGGAGTACCAGGCACCACAAGGCCCGCTGGAAACAGCGCTCGCCGCAATCTGGGCCGACGTGCTCGGCGTCGAGCGGGTGGGGCGTCAGGATCAGTTCTTCGCCCTCGGCGGTCACTCGCTGCTGGTGATGCGCGTGCTGGCGCAGGTTCGTCATGCGCTGGGGCTGGAAGTGGCGCCCTCGGCGCTGTTTGCCGCACCGGTTCTGGCGGCGTTCGCCGAACGGCTGCAAGCCAGTCAGGCGGCGGCTCGCCCGGCCATCACGGCCCTTGAACGCTCGGGCGCGCAAACGTTGTCGTCTGCTCAGCAGCGCCTGTGGTTTTTGGCACAAATGGAGGGTGGCAACGCCGCCTATCACATGCCGTTGAACCTGCGTTTGCGCGGTTCGCTGGACGTGCCGGCACTGGAACGCAGCTTCAATCAACTGGTGGCGCGCCATGCGGCGTTACGCACGACGTTCATCGCCGTTGAAGGGGAAGGGCGGCAGTTGGTTGCGCCGCCTGCGCACAGTGTCCGGCTGACGGTGACTGACGTGCAGGGGCACGATGCGCAAGAACGCCTGAGCCGCTTGATCGACGAAGAAGGCGCCAGACCCTTCGACCTGACCCGGGGCCCGCTGATGCGGGTCAGCCTGCTGCGGCTGGCGGCGGATGACCATGTCTTGCTGCTGACCCAGCATCACATCATCTCCGACGGCTGGTCGATGGGTGTGCTCACCCGCGAGCTCGGTCAGCTGTACGCAGCGGCGTTGCAGGATCGCGACGATCCGCTGCCGCCCTTGCCGGTGCAGTACGTGGATTACGCGGTGTGGCAAAAGCAATGGCTGTCCGGCGACGTGCTTGAGCAGCAAAGCCGTTACTGGCGCGAAACTCTTAGCGGCGCGCCGGTGCTGCTGGAGTTGCCGACCGATCACAAGCGCCCGCCCGTGCAGGATTACCTCGGTGGTTTTGTCCCGCTGGTCTTCGACGCCGCCCTGACCGCACGCCTGAAAGCCTTGGGCATGCAGCAAGGCACCACGTTGTTCATGAATTTGCTGGCCGGTTTTTCGCTGTTGCTGTCGCGTCTTTCCGGGCAAAGCGACGTGGTGATCGGCGTGCCATCGGCCAACCGCCCGCAGCAGGAACTGGAAGGGCTGATCGGTTTCTTCGTCAACACCCTCGCGCTGCGCATGACCCAATCGGGTACGCCGTCGGTGGCGCAATGGCTGCAACAGGCGCGGCGAGTGGCGCTGGAGGCTCAGGAACATCAGGACCTGCCGTTCGAGCAAGTGGTGGAATTGCTCAACCCGCCGCGCAGTCTGGCCCACAGTCCTTTGTTCCAGGTGCTGTTTGCCTGGGAGCAGGATCAGGATTCCGACCTGCTGCTGTCCGGGCTCGACGTTACGCCGGTCGAGAGCAGCCACCACGTGGCCAAGTTCGATCTGCAACTGGCGCTCAGTGAGCGCGACGGGCAGATCGTCGGTGGCCTGGAATATGCCTCGGGGCTGTTCGAACGCGGCACCGTCGAGCAGTTCGGCGAGTACCTGCGTCGGGTGCTGACGCAGATGGTCGAGGACAGCCAGCAGTCGCTGGCCGCGATCAAGCTGCTGAGCGCCGAGCAACACCAGCAGATCGTTCATGACTGGAACCGCACCGCGCGGGATACCGCGTCGTTGCCCGGTTGTGTGGCGCGCTTTGAAACCCTCGCCCGGCAAAATCCGGACGCCGTTGCGCTGCTCGCCGATCGTGAGCAAATGAGTTACGGCGAACTGAATCGCGCGGCCAACTGCCTAGCGCATTACCTGATCGAACAAGGTGTCGGCCCAGAGCATCGCGTCGGCCTGTGCCTGGAACGCTCGCCACAAATGGTCATCGGCCTGCTGGCGATCCTCAAAGCCGGCGCGGCGTACGTGCCGTTTGACCCGGCTTACCCGAGCGAGCGTCTGGCGTTCATGTTCAGCGATGCGGCACCGACCTTGCTGCTGACGCAATCGAGCCTGATGACCGGGCTGCCGGCCAACGAGGCGAAAATCTGCTGCCTGGACACTGACGCAGCGCAATGGGCACAACACCCGACGAATGATCCGCAGGTCACGGTGAGCCCGGACCACCTCGGCTACGTGCTCTACACCTCCGGCTCCACCGGACGCCCGAAAGGCGTGGCCCACAACCGTCGCGCGTTGGACAACCTGATCGCCTGGCAACTCGATCAGGGCATCGCACCGCAGCGCGTCCTGCAATTCGCCTCGCTGAACTTCGACGTCTCCTTCCAGGAAATCTGCAGCACGCTCTGCCAGGGCGGCAGCCTGCTGCTGATGACCGAAGACAGCCGCAAGGACCTGGCCGCGCTGCGCCCGACCCTGGTGGCCGAAGGCGTGCAGCGGGCGTTCCTGCCGTTCGCCGTGTTGCAGCAACTCGCCGGCCTGACCGAGGCCGATGCACCGATGCCGGTCGGTGGTTGCGAAATCATCACCGCCGGTGAAGCCCTGCAAATCAATGACGAGCTGCGTGGTTTTGTCCGTGGGCTAGGTGGCGCGCAACTGCACAATCAGTACGGGCCGACCGAAACCCATGTGGTCAGCCAATTCAGCCTCGATTGCAACGAGGCCGAATCCTGGCCGGACGCGCCGCCCATCGGCCGTCCCATCGCCAATGCGCGGCTGTACGTGTTGGACGAATATCTGAATCCGGTGCCGGTCGGCGTGGCGGGTGAGTTGTACATCGCCGGCGCCTGCCTGGCCCGGGGCTATCTAAACCGCCCTGACCTGACCGCCGAACGCTTCCTGCCGGACCCGTTCAGCGCCGAGCCGGGCGCGCGGATGTACCGCAGCGGCGACCTCGCGACATTCCTGGCCGACGGCAACGTGCAATACCTGGGACGCATCGACCAACAGGTGAAATTGCGCGGCTTCCGCATCGAACTCGGCGAGATCGACAGCCTGTTGCATCAACAACCCGGTGTGCAGGAAGCCGCCGTGTTGCTGCGTGAGGACGTGGCTGGCGACAAACGTCTTGTGGCTTACGTGGTCGGCACTGCGACCAGTGAATTCCTGCGAGCCGAATTGCAACGCCAGTTGCCCGAACACATGATCCCGAGTGCCTGGGTTCGCCTGTCGCAATTGCCGCTGACCCGCAACGGCAAGCTCGACCGCCAGGCGCTGCCGGCACCGGAACGCAGCGCCGGGGCGACCTACGAGGCGCCGCGCAATGACATTGAACGTCAGATGGCCGAGATCTGGGCCGAAGTGCTCAAGTGCGAACGGGTTGGTATTCACGACAACTTCTTCGACCTCGGCGGCCACTCGCTGCTGGCGACGCGGATGATCTATGCGATCAACCAGCGCATGGGCGCGCAACTGTCCCTGAGCAGTCTGTTCCAGACTCCGGTGTTGCTGGATCTGGCGACGCAGGTGTCGCGTGAAGAGCAAAGCGTTGAACCGGCGTTCATTCAGATCGAACCGGATCGCGCTAATCGACATGAACCATTCCCCCTGACCGATATCCAGCAAGCCTACTGGTTCGGTCGCGAGGCCACGGTCAGCCTCGGTGGCGTCAGTGCCCACGGTTACGAAGAACTGCGCATTCCCGACTTCGACGCCGAGCGTTTCGAGCGTGCACTGAACCGCATGATCCAGCGCCACGACATGCTGCGTGTGGTGTTCCTCAGCGACGGCACCCAGCAAGTGCTGGCGCAGGTGCCGACCTATCGCATGCCCCGCAGCGACCTGCGCGGGTTGCCCGCCGATGTGGCGCAGCGCACGCTGGAAGCGACCCGCGAACGTCAGTCCCATCAGGTGCTAGACGCCAGTCGCTGGCCGCTGTTCGAGTTCAGCCTGTCGCTACTCGATGACGGCATCACCCATTTGCACATCAGCCTCGACGCGCTGATCGTCGACGCCGCGAGCACGCAGATTCTCGCCCGCGAACTGATGGCGTTCTACGTCGATCCGAACCTGGAACTGGCGGAACCGGGCCTGACCTTCCGCGACTATGTGCTGGCCGAACAGCAGTTGCGCAACGGTCGCCGCTACGAACAGGCGCTGGGCTACTGGCGCGAACGTGTGACCACTCTTGCCCCGGCACCGGACCTGCCGCTGGTGCGCCAACCCGAAAGCATCGCCAACCCGCACTTCACCCGCCGCGACCGCGACATGTCGGCGGCGCAGTGGACGCAGCTCAAATCCGTCGCCAAACAGTTTGCCGTGACGCCGTCAGTGATGCTGCTGACCGCGTTCAGCGAAGTGCTGGCGCTGTGGAGCCGCACGTCGCGTTTCACCCTGAGCCTGCCGCTGTTCAACCGCATGCCGCTGCACAGCGATGTCGACGAAATCATTGGCGACTTCACCTCGCTGGTGCTGCTGGAGGTCGGTATCGACGGTTCGCAGAGTTTCACCGACAAGGCCCGCGCGGTGCAGGCGCAACTGTGGCGCGACATCGACCATTCGGTGGTCAGCGGTGTGCGGGTACTGCGCGAATTGTCCCAGGCCCGGGGCGTGCAGCAGACGGCGATGCCGATCGTGTTCAACAGCACGCTGTCGGAAGCGGCGCCGGAATTGGCCGAATTCAACCTCGCCGACGCATTGAATGCCAAGCACATGCACAGCATCACCCAGACCCCGCAGGTATGGCTCGACCACACCTTGCTGGAGCTGGAAGGGCGCCTGCTGTTCAACTGGGACAGCATCGACGAACTGTTCCCGCAAGGCATGATCGAGCAGATGTTCGTCGCCTATAACACCCTGCTCGACAGCCTCTGCGAACCGGCAGCCTGGGGTGCAAACACGCCGCAACTGCTGCCGCAGGCACGGTTGCCAGCACCGGTCGACGTTCAGCAAACCCTGCCGCTGATGCACGAACTGTTCGAGCGTCAGGCCCTCGCCACACCGGATGCCCTGGCGGTGATCGGTACGCGGCAGCTGACGTACGCCCAATTGCGCAACGAGGCCCGACAACTCGGCGCCCGACTGCAAGCGCAGGGTGTGCTGCCGAACCGCTTGGTCGCGGTGGTGATGGAGCGCGGCTGGGAGCAAGTGGTCGCAACGCTGGCGATTCTGTATGCCGGCGGCGCTTACCTGCCTATCGAGCCGACGCAACCGGCGGAACGGCTGCGGCATATTCTGGAACGGGCCGAGGCGAGCCTGGCCCTGACCCAGCCGGTGCTGCTCGACAAGATCGAATGGCCGGCGCAGGTGACGGCCATTGCCGTGACCGATGAAGTATCAAACGATGTACTGCCGCTGCAACCCGTGCAGCTAAACGAAAGCGACCTCGCTTACGTGATCTACACCTCGGGCTCCACCGGCCAGCCGAAAGGCGTGGTGATCGACCATCGCGGTGCGGTCAACACTTTGCTCGACATCAATCGGCGCTTTGCCGTCGGCCCGACTGACCGGGTATTGGCGATCTCGTCGCTGAGCTTCGACCTGTCGGTCTACGACTTCTTCGGCACGTTGGCGGTGGGTGCGGCGGTGGTCATCCTCGAACCGCAACTGTCACTCGATCCGGCGCACTGGCTCGAATTGATCAAGCGTCATCAGGTCAGCCTGTGGAACTCGGTGCCGGCGCTGCTCGGCATGCTGGTCGAGTACGTAGAGGGCGAGGGCGGCACGTTGCCCGCCAGCCTGCGGGTGGCGATGCTGTCCGGTGACTGGATCCCGTTGACTCTGCCCGAGCGGGCCTGGGCCTTGCAGCCGGGTTTGCAACTGATCAGCCTGGGCGGTGCCACCGAAGCGTCGATCTGGTCGATCTGTTACCCGGTACAGCACGTCGACCCGACCTGGCGCAGCATTCCCTACGGCAAGGCCCTCGATCATCAGCGCTTCTATGTGCTGGACGAAGCGCTGCAAGTGCGCCCGACCTGGGTCGCGGGGCAGCTGTACATCGGCGGCATCGGACTGGCCAAAGGTTACTGGCGCGATGAAAAACTCAGCGCCGGCAGTTTCTTCGATCATCCACTGACCGGCGAGCGGCTGTATCGCACGGGCGACCTGGGACGCTTGCTGCCGGACGGCAACATCGAATTCCTCGGTCGCGAAGACAATCAGGTCAAGGTCCAGGGTTATCGCATCGAGCTGGGTGAGATCGAGGCCGCGCTCAATCGCCATCCCGGCGTGCAGAGCGCGGTGGTGCGGATTCTGGGCAGCACGCTGGGCGAGAAGCGCCTGGCGGGTTATGTGCTCAAGGCCGATCCGGCGTTGCAGGCCAGCGATTTCAGCGCGTACCTGAGCGACAAACTGCCGGCCTACATGATTCCGCCGTCGTTCACGTTCGTTGAAGCGTGGCCGTTGTCGTCCAACGGCAAGGTCGACAAGAAACGCCTGCCGGAACCGGAGCAGATCGAGGAACAAGGGCCGGCGCTCGAAGTCGAGGGCCCGCAGGAGCAACGGCTGGTGGAAATCGTGCAGGACGTGCTCAAGCGCGATTCCATTGCCGCCAACGCCAATCTGCTGAACCTCGGCGCAACGTCGATCGATATCGTCAGGATCAGCAACGCGTTGTCCGGCGCCTTGCAGTTCCGCCCGCACGTGGCGCAATTGCTGGCCCAACCGACGCTGCTGCATCTGCTTGGCATGTACCGCCAGAACCGGGCGCGGCAGGATCTGCTCGGCAACGTGCAGCAGGCCCCGGAGCCCGTGCAGGACATCATCGAAGATCCCCAGCAGCGGGCGCAGTTCAAGGCCGAACAGCGTGGACGCCGCGACTTCGCTCAGACCCTGCCGGCGCTGGCGCTGGACTTGCCGCAAGACCTGGCCTTCGCCCGACGTTTGAGCGATTACCGCTCGGTGCGTCAATACGATCGGCAACCGATCGCCACCCAGGCCTTCGCGCACGTACTGGCAGCGCTGGCCCAGGGGCAACTCGACGGCGAAGTGAAATACCAGTTCCCGTCGGCGGGCGGGCTGTACCCGATTCAGGCCTACCTCTACATCAAAGCGGATCGCGTGCTCGGCGTGCCCGGCGGCGCGTATTACTACGATCCCCGCCAGCATCGTCTGCTGGCGCTCCAGAGCGGATTGCTCGACCCGGACACCTACGACTATTTCGTCAACCGTCCGGTGTATGAGAACGCCGCGTTCTCGCTGTTTTTCATCGCCGACATGGCGGCGATTCGTCCGTTGTACGGCGAGCGCAGCCGCGACTTCTGCCACATCGAAAGCGGCGCCATGGCCCAGTTGCTGAGCATGACCGCCGTCGAGCACGGCCTGGGCCTTTGCGGCATCGGCTCTGTCGAGGAACAACAACTGACGACGCTGTTCGACCTCGGGCCGAGCCATGAATTGATCTACTCGATGATCGGCGGCCTGCGCACGGCCGATGAACAACACCGCGCGCCAGTCGAGGTGTTTGCCAGCGAGCCTGCTACCGCCAGCTTGGACGATGAAGACATGGAGGAGTTCGAAGTATGAATGCCGATCAATTGCTGGCGTTGTTCGCTCGCCATGGCGTGGTGCTCGAGGTGGACGGTGACAGGCTGCGCTGCAAGGCGCCGCGCGGGTTTCTCACGGAAGAACTGACCCTGGCGCTCAAACGTCACAAACAGGAACTGATCGCCTTGCTCGGCGGGCACGATGACGCGGCGATTCCCCGGCGTATCGACGACCAAACGGACTGGCCGCTGTCATTCTCGCAACGGCAACTGTGGTTTCTCGATCAACTGGAACCCGGCAACCCGTTCTACAACGTGCCCACGGCGGTGACGCTCAAGGGCCGGCTGGAGGTCGCGCAACTGGAGCGGGCGATGAACCAACTGGTGGCCCGCCACGAAATCCTGCGCACGACGTTTCGCAGCGTCGACGGCGAACCGCGTCAGGTGGTGCACCCGTCGATGCCGCTGTCGTTGTCGGTGACGGATCTGCGCCAATTGCCTGCCGACGAGCGCGAGCAGCAAGTGCGATTCGCCGTCGAGCAGGATGCCCGGGCGCCGTTCGATCTGGCCAGCGGGCCGCTGCTGCGGGCGTCGTTGCTGCGCGTGGCCGACGATGAATACCTGTGGCTTTACAGCGTGCATCACATCATCGCCGACGGCTGGTCGATGGGCGTGATCCTGCACGAAGTCGCCACGCTGTACGGCGATTATCTGCGTGGCGAAACCCCGACGCTTGCGCCGTTGCCGGTGCAATACGCTGACTACGCCTGTTGGCAGCAACAGCGCGTCGGCGGTGCGGCGCTGGACGCTCAGCTCGATTACTGGCGGCGCACCCTGGACGACGCGCCGCTGTTGTCGACGTTGCCCGCCGACCGGCCACGACCGCTGGTGCAGCGTTATGTCGGGGCCACGTTCAGTTCCTCGGTCGATCGCGGCACCTTGCGTGAACTCACGGCGCTGGCCCGGCAGACTCAGGGCACGCTGTTCAACGTGCTGCTGGGCGCATTGGCGGTGCTGCTGTGGCGCCACAGCGGTCAGCAGGATCTGTGCATCGGCACGCCGTTCGCCAACCGCAATCGCCCGGAAGTCGAGCCGCTGATCGGCCATTTCGTCAACACCCTGGTGCTGCGTCAGCGCCTGAATCCACAGCAGACCTTCGCCGAGCTGCTGCGCGACGTGCGTGGGCAAATGCTCGACGTCCACGCTCATCAGGATGTGCCGTTCGACCGCGTGGTCGAGGCTGTCAACCCGCCGCGCGATCCCGGTCATTCGCCGTTGTTCCAGGTGATGCTGGTGCTGCAGAACACCCCGGGCAACGCAGTGCAGATGCCTGGCCTGGAACTGGCGCCGTACGGCACCAGCAGTGCCACGGCCAAGTTCGATCTGGCGTTCGAATGGGTCGAGCGGAATGGGCGGCTGGACTTGCTGGTGGAATACAACACCGACCTCTACGACATCGCAACCATCGAGCGCCTGAGCGGGCACTACCGTCACTTGCTCGAACAGATCGCCGCCGACGCCAAGCAACCGATCAATGCCTTGCCATTGATGAACGAGGCTGAGCGTCAGCAGGTGCTGGTCGATTTCAACCGCGCCGCGCCGCTGACGCAAACGGCGCCCTGCGTGCATCAACTCGTTGAAGCGCAGGCCGCGAGCAACCCTCAGGCCTGCGCAGTATTGTTTGAGGGCGAATCCCTGAGCTACGCCGAACTCAATGCCCGGGCCAACCGACTGGCGCGGCACTTGCGCACCTTGGGCGTTGGCCCGGACGTGCGCGTGGCGGTGTGCATCGAGCGCTCGCTGGAGTTGCCGGTTGCGTTGATGGCGGTGCTCAAGGCCGGCGGCGCTTACGTGCCGCTGGATCCGGATTATCCGCTGGGGCGCCTGAGTCATATGCTCGGCGACAGCACGCCGGCGGTGCTGCTGACCCTCGGCTCGGCGCACGGGATTTTGCGCCAAGCCGTGCAAGGCTCGACCTGGGAAGCGCCGATCCTCGACCTCGAACAAGATGCCGCGAGCTGGGCGTCGTTGCCGGCGGACAATCTTGATCCGCGCCATGTCGGCGTCACCCCGGACCATCTCGCCTACGTGATCTACACCTCCGGCACCACCGGGTTGCCCAAGGGCGCGATGGTCGCCCACCGTGGCTTGAGCAATCTGCTGCTGTGGTGTTTGCAGGTCTGCGGCGAAGCAGGGGCGATGCTGCACAAGATCCCGTTCGGTTTCGATGCTTCGGCCTGGGAGACCTTCTGGCCGTTGGCAACCGGCGGGCGATTGGTTATTGCGCGACCCGGCGGGCATTACGAACCGGCGTATCTGGCCCGCGAGGTGCGCGAGCAGCAGGTCACGGCGCTGGTGTTCGTGCCGGCGATGTTGCAGTTGTTTCTGGAGGTCGAGGAGGTCAGCCAGTGTGCGTCGCTGACTGACGTGTTCAGCGGCGGCGGTGAACTGCCGCCGGCCCTGGCCCGGCGCTTTCAGGAGCGACTGCCCCATGCGCGGCTGCACAACGTCTACGGCCCGACCGAAACCACGGTGATCAACAGCATCTGGACCCTGGAGCCCGGCGCCGAGGTGCCGACCCGGCAACTGCCGATCGGTCGGCCGATTGCCAACAACCGTTTTTACGTGCTCGATGACCGCGACCACCCGGTGCCGGTGGGCGTGACCGGGCATCTGCACATTGGCGGCGTGGGCGTGGCCCGGGGTTATCTGGGGCTGGCGCAGCTCAGCGCAGAGCGCTTTATCGACAATCCCTTTGTCACAGGCGATCGGCTCTATCGCAGCGGCGATCTGGCGCGTTATCGCCCGGACGGTCAGCTGGAGTTTCTGGGTCGCAACGACTTCCAGGTCAAGTTGCGCGGCGTGCGCCTGGAACTGGGCGAGATCGAGGCCCGGCTCGAAGCGTTTCCCGGCATTCGCAGCGCCGTGGTGCTGATGGTCGGCGAAGCAGCGCAGGATCAGCGGCTGGTGGCCTGTTGCGTGGTGGCCGAGACCGTGGACGAAGCCGCAGTGCACGCCCATCTGGCGACGACCCTGCCCAGAGCGGTGATCCCCGGCAGCTATCTGTGGCTCGACGCCTTGCCGCTGACCGCCAATGGCAAAGTCGACCGTGCCGCGCTGACAGCATTGGCGGATGAAGAGATGACCAAGCGCCAAGTCAACTTGAGCAGCCCGCGCGATCACATCGAACTGGCGCTGTACCAGATCTGGAAAAGCCTGTTGCTGGCGCCGCAGATCGGCATTCGTGACAACTTCTTCAACGTCGGCGGCACCTCGATCGCCGCGATCAAGATGGCCCATGAAATCAGCCAGCAGTTCGCGGTCGAAGTGCCGGTGCGCGTGGTGCTCAGCTACCCGACCATCGAGGCGCTGGGCGGCTGGCTGCGAGTCGGGGCCAACCCGGCGCTGGCCCAGAGCAACCTGATCGAGTTCCGTCGCGGCAGCGGCCAGCACAACGTGGTGTGCATTCACCCGGCGGGCGGTACGGCGTTCTGTTACCTGTCGCTGGCCAAGGTGCTGCCGGATGAGACCGGGGTCTACGGCGTGCAATCGCCGGGGCTGAATCCGGGGGAGAGCACCGAGCCGACGGTCGAAGCGATGGCCGAGGCTTACTTGCGCCAGATCGAACCGCTGACGCAGCAACCGCTGATCCTCACCGGGCTGTCGTTCGGCGGCCTGGTGGCCTATGAAATGGCGCGGCGGTTGACGGCGGCGGGGCATCGTCAGGTGACGGTGGTGCTGCTCGACACCCAGGGCAGCGACGATCCGGGTTTCCGCGAGCAGATCGGCACCGTGGACATGGCCGAGTTCCGCGACAAACTGGTGCGTTTCAATGGCATGTACCCCGGCATCGAGGACGCGCAGGTCGAGCGCTACTTCAACATCTACAACCACAACCGCCTGGCCATGGCCGCCTATGAGTGCGCGCCGCGCGCCGGTCGAGTGGTGCTGATCCAGGCGCGGGAAGATTTCAGCCGCCATCAGTTGCATGAACTGCGGGGCTTCTGGCGTCGCCGCGCGGGCAGCGGCTATCTGGCGAAACTGGTCAGCGGCGGGCACTGGGACATGCTCGAAAGCGCGGAAATCCACCGGGTCTCGCAAATCATCCGTCGGGAGCTGCAACGCTTCGACGCGCAGGAGGCGAAATGATGAGTGCGTCCAATGACAGGCCATTGCTCGCGCGTTTTGCCGAGCAAGTGGCGGGTAATCCGCAAGCCTCGGCGGTGATCGATCAATCGGTCACGCTGACTTACGCCGAACTGGCCAGCGCCAGCGAGCGCATCGCCCGAGGGTTGCTGGCGCGCGGCGTCGAGCCCGGCCAGTCGCTGGCGTTGTGCATGCCGCGTTCATGGCAATGGCTGGCGGCGATTATCGGTGCGTTGAAGGTCGGTGCGGTGGTGGTGCCGCTGGATCGGGCGAGCCCGCGCAAACGTCGGGAGTTGATGCTGGCGGATGCGGCGTGTGTCGGCCTGATTACCCTGGATGAAGAGCCGCTGTGGTCGCCGTCACTGTGGCAAACCAGTGTCGAGGCCTTGCTCGATCAGCCGGACGCTCCGCGGCAAGCGCTGGCCGAAGACTTTGCCGAGGTGATGTTCCTGTTCTACACCTCGGGCACCACCGGCACGCCAAAAGCGGTTGAGGTCGGCGAACGCGGCCTGCTGCGGCTGGCGCATACCGACGGCTATATCGAGATTCGCCCGACGGACCGGTTTGCCTGCCTGTCCAACCCGGCGTTCGATGCGTGCAGTTTCGAACTGTGGGCGCCGCTGCTCAACGGCGGTTGCTGCGTGATGATCGCCGACGAGGGCGTGCTGGATGCGCGTCGACTGGCCGAGGTGCTGGAGCGCACCCAGGTCGACAATCTGTTCATGACCGTGTCGCTGTTCAACACGTTGATTGCCGAGTGGCCGTCGTGCTTTTCCAGCATGCGTCAGGTACTGATCGGCGGTGAGCAGATCAGCGCTGCCGCCGTGCGCGGCTGGTATCGGGCCAATCCTGAGAGCCGCTGCCGGATCTTCAACGTCTACGGCCCCACCGAATGCACCACGTTTGCCCTGTGCTGGCCGATCAGCCGCGATTTTGCCGGTGACTCGGCGCCCATTGGCCGACCGTTGCCGGATACCGGCGTGCAGGTGCTGGATGAGCAGCAACGCCCGGTGCCGGCGGGCGAGGTCGGCGAGCTGTATTTGAGTGGCAGCGGTGTCGCCCGTGGCTACCGCAACCGGCGCGAAGAAACCGCTCGCCAGTTCGTCCGTTTGCCCGACCTCGACGGTGGCGCTCAGGTGCATTACCGCACCGGCGATCTGGTGCGGCGCAATGCCGAAGGCTTGATCGAGTACCTGGGGCGGGTCGACCGGCAGGTGAAGATTCGCGGCTTCCGGATCGAACCGGGGGAGGTGGAGCAACGGATCCTGGAGCATCCAGGCGTGGCGCAGGTGTACGTCTGCACCCGGCGGCAGGCGGCAGAAGACCATCAGTTGCTGGCGTTCATCGTGCCTCGCGGGGATCTGGACTATCAGGAATTCGAAAACCATCTGCGGGCACAACTGGCGCCGTATATGCGGCCGCATCAGCTGTTCCTGCTGGAGCGCCTGCCGCTGACGGCCAATGGCAAGATCGATCGTGATGGCTTGCTGGCCCAAGGGTTGAGTCCGTGGCATCCAGTCCTGGCGGCTACGGATAACGAAAACGCTTCACCGGCCCTGGACTGGTTGCTGAGTCAGGCCCGCTCGCTG
The DNA here is from genome assembly GCF_021602345.1 of Pseudomonas pharyngis. Lineage (GTDB taxonomy): Bacteria > Pseudomonadota > Gammaproteobacteria > Pseudomonadales > Pseudomonadaceae > Aquipseudomonas > Aquipseudomonas pharyngis. The sequence goes on along the minus strand of NZ_BQID01000014.1, from coordinate 90,721 downwards.
CTCGGCCAACCGGCTCTGAGCGCGCAGGACGACTGGCTGGGCAGTGGCGGCGATTCGCTCAAGGCGCTGCGCCTGCGTTCGGCGATCCGTGTCCACTGGCAGCGCGAGATCGCCATCGATACGTTGCTCAACGAGCCTTTCTCGTCATTGGCCGCACAACTGAACGGTGAAACGAACGGCGAGTCGATTTACCCACCCGCGCCTCCGATCAGCAGCGCCAAACGCCTGCCGGCCACCGCCGAACAGCGCCGCCTATGGCTGTTGCAGCAACGCTCGCCGACCTCGACCGCCTACAGCGTGCCGCTGATTCTGCATCTGGCGGCAGGTGTCGAAGTTGCGGCACTGGCCGAGGCTTTGGGGCGTCTGGTGCAGCGTCATCCGGGGTTGCGCACGGCATTCGTGGCGGGTGCCGATGGACTGGATCAGGTAATCGCCGAGCAGGGTTCGACCTGTCGCACCTTCGCGGTCGGGCATTTCACCGAGAACAACTGGCAGGCCTTCGTCGAGCTGGTGTTCGCCGCGCCGTTCGACCTGACCACCTCGAATCTGTTTCAAGCCTGGCTGCTGCCGTTCGCCGATGGCAGCTGCCGGCTGTTGCTGAACCTGCATCACATCATCGTCGATGGCTGGTCGGTGAACCTGTTGTTCGATGACCTGACGCAGCTTTACGCTGATGCCCTGCAAGGCCGCGATAGCTTGCAACCGTCCGCCCGATTGACGACGCTGGAGTTTGGTCAGTGGCAGCGCCAGTGGGGCGTCGATCCGCATTATCGCGACCAGCGCCGCGCCCTCGCCGAATTGCATCGCCGTCAGGAAGAACCGTCGCCTGCATTGATGCCAATGCGCGAATTCAGCCCCCACGCCCGGTTGCACCGCGAACCCTTGGGCACCCTGCGCAGTGCGGCTCTTGAGCGCTTTTGCACCCAACAACGGCTGACCCGTTTCGAAGTGCTGTTCAGTGTCTTCGCCTGGAGCCTGTACGCCCTGACCGGGTGCGAGCGGCCACGGATCGCCAGCCCGGTGGCCAACCGGCCACTGGCGGAGTTCGAAGACACCGTCGGCATGTTTGCCAACACCGTGCTGATCCCGACCGCCGTTGAACACGCATCCACGCTGGGCGAGCAGTTGCGCAAACAGACCGCCACCGTGCGCGAGGTGCTGGCGTTGCAGGACGTGGCGCTGGCGGATCTGGTGGAAGACCTGCGGCTGTCGTCGAGCCCCTCGTTGTTCGACTTCATGTTCGTGCTGGAAAACACTGACTACGCCGCACTGGCCGACTCAAACCTGCGCGCCACGCTGGCATTCAACGAGCAGTTACATGCCAAGTGCCCGTTGACGTTGTTGATGGTGGGCAGCGGTTCGCAGCTGGAATGCTGGTGGGAATATCAGTGCAGCTATTTCGATGCCGAACAGATGCGGGCGTTGAACGCGCTGTTCCGCCGGGGTCTGGATCTGTTGCTGGAAAACCCGGCGGCCAACTTCAACGATTTGCTCGGCCCGTATCGACGCAGCCTGCCACCCGCCAGCGAAGGTCCGCAGATTGCGCTGCCGTTCAACACACTGGCGGACGGGTTCGAGCATCAAGTGCTTTGCACGCCGGAGGCGGTCGCGCTGGTTCAAGGCCAGCAGCGCCTCAACTACAGCGAGCTGAATGCGCTGGCCGATGCTCTGGCGGCAAACCTGATCGAGCGCCATCCGTTGCCGGCCGGGAACGCGCCGTTGCATGTCGTGCTGTTCCTCGATGCCTCGGTGGAGCACATTGTCGCCTTGCTGGCCCTGGCCAAACTCAACCTGACCGCCGTGCCGCTGGACCCTGCTTACCCGGTGGCGATCCAGCGTCAGGTGCTGCAGCAGGCGCAGCCGCTTTGTGTGCTGTTCAGCGACGCGACCAAGGCTGCACTGGATGACCTGAACGCCGGACGATTCGCCACCCATCGGGTCGATCTGCGCGCCGATGCCGGAACGTTCGAGCGTCCACGCCACGCTGGCGAACGGCCGTTGTACACGCTGTTCACTTCCGGATCGACGGGCACGCCCAAAGGGGTGCAAGTGTCGGAACGCACCCTGTGCAACCTGCTGCAATGGCAGCGCACCGAAGGGCAGTTGCCGGCGAAAGCGGTGACCCTGCAGTTCTCGATGCTGTCGTTCGATGTGTCGTTTCAGGAGATTTTCAGCACCCTGTGCGGCGGCGGTTGTTATCACCTGATCACGCCGCGCTGGCGTCAGGATGCCGAGGCGTTGCTGGATTACATGGTCGAGGCGCGGATCGAGCGCCTGTTCCTGCCTTACGTGGCCTTGCAGCATCTGACGCAAACCGCGGTGGCCCGGGGCATTTACCCGTCGGCGTTGCGCGAGGTGATCACGGCCGGCGAGCAATTGCTCTGCACCGATGCGCTGCGCAACTGGTTCGACGGCATGCCGCAGGCCTCGCTGTTCAACCACTATGGCCCGACCGAAACCCACGTGGTCAGCGCCTTGCGCCTGCCGCCCGTGGCGCGGAACTGGCCGTTGCGCGCGCCGATCGGCCATGCCGTCGGCAATGCGCGGTTGCTGCTGGTGGATGAACACGACCGCCCGGTGCCCAACGGCTGTCGCGGCTATCTGCTGGTGGCCGGGCCGATGGTTGCCCGCTGTTATCTGGCCGATCCTGCCCTGAACGCCGCACGGTTTGTCGAGCTGGCAGACGGCTGTTTGTACTACCGCACCGGCGATCTGGCGTGGTCCGATGCCCGGGGCTGCCTGCATTACTTGGGACGTGACGATCAGCAGATCAAACTCAGCGGCCATCGCCTGGAACTGGGGCAGATCGAGGCGGCGCTGATGCAGGTGCCGGAAGTGGTCAACGCGGTGGTCGCGGTGCAGGCCGATCCGCCACGGCTGATTGCCTGGCTGCAACTCGATGGCGAACCTGCGACATCCGGCAAGCTGGATCGTCAGGTCGCGCAGCTGCTGCCGGCCCATGTGCGAATCGATGAATACCGGCGGATCGACCTATGGCCACGCACCCCCAGCGGCAAGATCGACCGCAAGGCCTTGCCGAATCTGGGCGAGGCTTTGGAGCGGCGCAGTGCGCCACAACCGAGTGTTCAATTGAGCGCACTGGAACGGCAACTGAGTGAGTTGTTCCAGGCCGTGATCGGCCGGGATATCGAACCGGAGCAGACCTTCTTCGAGGCCGGCGCCACCAGCCTCGGCCTCATGCGTTTGCATGGCCGTTACGCCGAAGAACTGCCGCACAAGGTGACAATGGCCGATCTGTTCGAACACGTCACGGTGCGGCGTCTGGCGGCGCATCTGTCGACCGCGCCAGTGGCAGCGGTGCAGCAGGTACGGCAAACCGATGCTGGTCATCAGCCGATGGCGATCATCGGCATGGCGGTCAATGTGGCCGGGGCACAGAACCTGTCCGAGTTCTGGGCCATGGTGCAAGGCAATGAGCTGGGCATCGAACACTTTGCTGCCGAAGAAGGCCTGGTCGGTGCCCGCAGCCAACTGGCGGGCATGCTCGATTTCGATCCCGAGTACTTCGGCATCAGCCGTCAGGAAGCACGCCTGATGGACCCGCAACAGCGGCATCTGCTGATGGCCTGCGTACAGGCCCTGCAACACGCGGCCATCGTCCCTTCGGCGGACGGTCCGCGCATCGGTCTGATCGCCAGTTGCGGCGAAACCACGTACTTCCAGCAAATGCTGCGCGAAACCGCCGACGACGATTTGCCGGACGGCTTCCAGCTGGCGCTGCACCACGACAAGGATTTTCTGGCGACCAAAGCCGCGTATCACCTGGACCTCAACGGCCCGGCCCTGAGCGTGCAGGCCGCTTGCGGCAGTTCGCTGATCGCCGTGCACTTGGCCAGTTCGATGCTGCGCCAGGGCGACAGCGACGTGATGCTCGCGGCCGGGGTGCTGATCGACCCGACCCTGACCGAGGGCTATCGGCACCGCTCGCAGCACATCTTTTCCGCCGACGGTCTGTGCCGTCCATTCAGCGATGACGCCAGCGGCACCCTTGGCGCCAGTGGTTACGGCGTGGTGGTGCTCAAACCGCTGGCCAGGGCGCGGGCCGATGGCGACCGGATCTATGCGTTGGTCGAAGGCTCGGCGCTGAACAACGATGGCCGGGCCAAGATGAGTTACACCGCGCCGTCGGTGGCGGGGCAGAGCGCGGTCATCCGCGATGCCTTGAACCGGGCCGGATTGACCGGTGCCGACATCGGCTACATCGAGGCCCACGGCACCGGCACCTTGCTGGGCGATCCGATCGAAGTCGCGGCGTTGACCAAGGCTTTCGGCGATGCGCCGGCCGGCCAATGCGCGCTGGCTTCGGTAAAAAGCCAGATCGGTCATCTGGGCGCGGCGGCGGGGGTAGTCGGGCTGATTCGCGCCAGCCTCGCGGTGTTCCATGGCGTGCTGCCGCCGAACCTTGGTTTTGGCCGGATCAACCCGCAGATCGATCTGGAACATTCGCCGTTCTATGTGCCGACCACGTCCCGGCCATGGCCGCAAGGGCGGCGGCGACTGGCCGGTGTCAGCAGTTTCGGGATCGGCGGGACCAATGCGCATGTCATCGTCGGCGCTGCGCCCACGGCGCAGGAAACGGTCGAGGAAACATTGCCGCTGCTGATGATCTCGGCCCATAGCCGGGCGGAGTTGCTGCGCGATATCGCGGCTATTCGCGAATACCTGCACGCGAACCCGGAACAGCAGACTGCATTGCTGCGGCACTTGCAGTCAGGTCGCCGGCAGTTGCGCTGGCGCTTCGCAATGGTTTGTGGGACGGGGGAGGCCATTCCATTGCAGCCGACAGAGATCAAGGAAGTCACGCTCTCAAGTGCGCAGGTGATCGCCCGTGATCAATCGCCGCAGGAGCTGCTGGACGCCTGGTACGAAGGCGCGAATATCCAGTGGCCGCAGCGCTCGGCACCGCCGCCCTGGGATTTGCCGCCGTCGTCGTTCGATCTTCAGCCGTATCGTTTCCAGACTCCCGTGGCTAACCAACCTGCTGCGCCAGCCCTTGAGCGGCAACCGCTGGCGGACTGGTTCCACCAGCGACAGTGGGTGCGCACCCGGCGATTGAGCGCGACAGCGACGGCGGAATCCCGTGAGGTGCTGATTCTGTGCAGCCATGAAACGCCGGAATCGACGTTGCTGGCGAGCCTGAACACGGTGTACCGACGCGTCATTCACGTGCGCACCGGCAATGGCTTCAAGCGCCTGAGCGCGGACCGTTTCGAACTTGATCCGCTGGACATCGAAGCCCTGAACCGCTTGCTCGCCGAGGTCGCAGAACCTGAACTCGGCGAACTCGACTGGCTGCATGCCTTGCCGCTGGCGGTGTCGGGCGCGGTCAACGAGCAATCGCTGGATCTGGCGCAGTGGGCTTGCCTGGACACGGTCAGTGCGCTGATGCAGGCCTGGGGGCAAACCCCGCGCACGACACGGCTGCGGTTGTGGTTGATGTCATGGCAGGCATGCCCGGTGGACGGCGAGGTGCGACGGCCCGAACTGGCAGCGCTGGCCGGCATTACCGAAGTGGTGCCGCAGGAATACCCGGTGCGTTGCCACTGGCTGGACTGGCCGTCGTCACCACTTGAAACGCACGCCGGCGAGTTGGCAGCGCTGCTTGGCGACCCGTCTTCACTGCCTCGGCGAATGGCGGTGCGCGATGGTTACCTGTGGCAGCCACGCTTGATGCCTCAGCCATTGACCGGCCCAGCAACGACATCAGGGCTTCTGCCGGAAGACGGTACGTTCCTGGTGCTGGGCGGCAGCGGCGGCATCGGCCGGACCTTGTGCGAACACCTGCTGCAGGCGCCTGCACGCCGGATGGTGCTGCTCTCGCGTCAGGGGCAACTGCCGGCGTCACTGGCGGCTTACGCTTCGCGGATCGACTGCATCAAAGCGGACATCGCAGACCTGCCGCGCTGGCCGCAGGTCCTCGATCAATTGGCCGTTCGTTACGGTCGTCTGAGCGGGGTGATTCATGCGGCAGGCGTCGGTGCAGGCAGTCTGATTCGCCACCGTGATCCTCGGCAAATGGCCGAGACCATGGCCGCCAAGACTCGCGGCATGCTGGCGGTCGAGGCGTTGATCGAGCACCTGACACCGGGTTTTGTCCTGTACTGCTCGTCGATGTCGGCACTGTTCGGCGGCGCGGGGCATCTGGATTACGCGGCGGCCAGCGGGGTACTCGACGGCTTCACCCACTATCGCCCGAACCCCGCCGACACTTGCTTGCGACTGGGGATCAACTGGGACATCTGGCGCGACATCGGCATGGCCACCACCAGCAACGGTGGAGACGCCGCGCATCTGGAGCATCTGACGGTCGGTCTGTCGGCGGAAGAGGGCTGTCGGGTGTTCGATCTGGCGATGGCGACGCAGTTGCCGCAGCTGCTGATCTCCACCACCGGCATCGACACGGCGCGGCGGTTTTATCCGGTTCGCCATGGTGCCGTGGCCGCAGCGGTCGAGGCGCCGAAGGGTGCGGATCTGTCGGCGCGCTTGCGTGAGTGCCTGTGCAAGTGGCTCGGTGTGGCCGAGCTGGAAGATGACGATTCGCTGTACGACCTGGGCGCGGACTCGCTGACGCTGCTCGACCTGATCGACGAACTGCAAGCGGCGACAGGCGAGGTGTTCCAACTGTCGCAATTCAGCCACAAGGTCAGCCTGAGCGAGGTGCTGGGGCTGGTCTCGACCGCCACGGTTGAAGAGGCGCCGCAGGATTGGCGCGACGCGGTGCGGATCGATCAGTGGCATGCCGGTGCCGGCCGCGACTGGCTGTACCTGATCCACCCGGTGGGCGGCGATGTTCAGGCCTATCGGGAACTGGTCTCGGCGCTGCCGGCGGAACTGGGCGTGTGCGTGATCGCCGACCCGGCGCTGCGTGTACCGCAGTTGCCGAACATCAGCGTGGAAGAACGTGGGCTCTGGTATCTGGAGGCGATCAAAACCCACCTTCCGCACGGCTGCACTTGGCGTCTGGCCGGCTGGTCATTCGGTGCATGGGTGGCGCAGGCGCTGTGTCATCAGGCCCAGGTCGACGGCTTCAGACAGCCGTTGTTGTACCTGATCGACCCGCCCGCGCCGGATGCCGGTGCGCAGCTGGCCGGCATTGATGAGCAGACCATCGAGCAGGTGTTCCAACGCGAGTTCGCCCAGCGCTGGCCGGAGGTCGAAGGGCAGGGCATGGCCGAAGAACGTCAGGCGTATCTGCAACGGCTGACCGTGTGCTGCCGCAATAACATGGCCAGCATGATCGACTTCCAGCCGCCAGCATTGGCGACCACAGCGGTGCGGTTGTTCATCGCCGGGCACGCCAATCCTTACGGGCTGGGCAATGCCTGGAATCCGGATGACCTGCAACGCAACTGGCAGGCCTTGCTGCCGCAGTTGCGCAGCTGGCAAACCCTGGACACCGATCACTACGGCATCGTGGCGGGCCGCTGGGCGCGGTTGCTGGCCGAGGTGATCGGTACGGATGAGCCGGCGCCATGAATGAACCGATCTCGATGCCGCGATGGCTGCTGAATTTAGTGCAAGTGCTGTGCGAAACCGGACAGGCCGACGACCTGCGCAAGCGGATAGACAATGGCGAGGGGCCCGTGCCGTTGCGGCTGTTTCATCTCTGGCAGGCCGACGTGGTCCTGCCGATGCTCGGCGAAGCCTTGCCGGAACATCAGCAGGCGCTGCTCGCGTTGCAAAGCCTGCATCAGCGAGCGGCGCTCGGCGTGATCGGGCGTCAGGGCGAATGGCGGGCCACGCTCAAACCGGTGTTGCTGGCACTGTATCGCAAGGCCTACGCCTATGACGCGGCGTACGCCAAGGCCCACGCCAGTGCGCTGACCTACGGCCTCGCACCGGCCAACAGCGCCATGATTGCCGAGCACTTCGGCGATGCCGAGGCGTTCGCCGAGTACTACGCGCAACTCAATACCGAGGCTGCCGCCACCGCGTTTGCCCAGGCTCATGCCAGCGCCAACGCCGAAGTGTCGGCCCGGGCCTTCGCGGACGAAGACGCAGACACCTGCGCTCAGGTCTGCGGGGCGTCCGTGCGGGTTTACGTCGGGGCCTGCGCTTCGAGCGACGAACAGCGGCAGGCCGCACTCAACCATCTCGCCGCCGGGCTCGACCGGAGTCTGGCCACGCTGCAATCCCGTTCAACAGGAGAACGACATGAATGACGCACAACTGCAATTCGATGTGGTGATCAACGCTCAGGGCCAGTATTCCCTGTGGCCGGCGGGCAAGCCGATGGCCAGCGGCTGGAGCGAGGCGGGGATGCGCGGCGAACGCCAAATCTGTCTGGATTACATCAACGAGCACTGGATCGACATGCGCCCGCGTTCGCTGCGCGAGCAGTCATCGGTGTCGTTCCAATAACAAAGGTGAGAGAACATGGACCAGTTGGCACTCAAGGCAATCGAGCGCATCGCCGCCGAACGGCGTGCGCCGTATCAGCACATCACGGTCGAGCGGATCACGCCGATCATTGGAGCCGAGATCGGCGGCGTCGATCTTTCGCAGCCGCTGAGCGACGAGCAGCTCGCGGAAATCCGCCGGGCCTTTCTGGAGAATCACGTGGTGGTGTTCCGCGATCAGCACCTGACGGTGGACGAACACAAGGCGTTTGGCCGGCTGTTCGGTGAGCTGCGGGCGCTGCCGGTGGAGGACATCGACGGCGATGACCCGGAGCTGGTGGTGATCCGCGCCAATGCGCAATCGCGCTACGTGGCCGGCGAAACCTGGCACACCGACGGCACCGCCGATCTGGCGCCTTCCATGGGCTCGATGCTGTACGTCAAGGAAACCCCGGCCATCGGCACCGGCGGCGACACGCTGTTCGCCAACATGCACCTGGCGCTGGAAATGCTGTCGCCGACGATGCAGCAGTTTCTCGGCGAATTGACCGCGATCCATGACGGTGCGATTCCGTGGAAGGGCTATGAGGCGCCGGCCAACCTGCCGAAAACCGAGCACCCGGTGGTGGTTCGCCACCCGGAAACCGGGCGTAAAACACTGTTCGTCAATTCCGGGTTCACCTCGCACATCGTCCAGTTGTCCGGCGGTGAAAGTCAGGTGCTGTTGAACATGCTGTTCGATCTGGTGGCCCGTGAGCCGGTCCTCAGCTGCCGCGTGCGTTGGGCGCCGAACAGTCTGGTGTTCTGGGACAACCGCTGCACCCAGCACCATGCGGTCTGGGATTATTTCCCGCACTCGCGGTATGGCGAGCGGGTGACGATTCTGGGGACGCAGCCCAAGGCTTGAGTCTAAAAAAACGGTGGGAGCGGGGGCCGTTCCCACCGCTCATTTACAGACCTTGTTTGAGCAGCTGCTCGACGATCAACTCGCCAAACGCCAGATTCCCGTGCAACGGGTCATCCACTTCGCAGTACGCCGGAAGCTGAAAACCCTGATCATCGTTCGCCGCCGCGCGCACGTCGATCAGCTCGATGCCGAGCCCTTGCAGGCGCTCGATCAGCAGCGCCTGCGCTGCCATGAACACCCGCGGATCGGACAACTCTGGCACCCGTTGCGGCGGCAGCACGGCGAACACCTTGAGCTTCATCGCCCGTGCTTGCTCATAGAACGCCAGCGCAGGCCGGGACAAGGTGTCGACGATGGATTCGAACAGGGGACCTGCGAGAAAACCTTCGTCGAATTCTCCGTCCGGTGTCTGGTAGCACGTCCAGTTCGGCGCGGTGGCGAGGTAGTGCAGGCTCAGGCCAATGGTACTCACCAGCGGCACGCCGACCTTCGCCAGTTGCGGCACCTCGAACGGCTCAAGTGCCTGGCGATACAGGCGCTCCATCTCGGCCTCCCGAAACAGCACGTCATGGCGGGTCAGGCTGAAAAAGTCGACCGCGAAATCCCGGCCGGTGCCCAGCGGGCCGCCGCTGAACGGCAACTCGCGGGCCTGCGCGGCTTTGCCGATGACCCCGGCATGGGAGTCGCCCAGCAGCAGAAACCTAGGCGTAGTAATCGAGCACGGCGTCTTCACAGACAAGCTCCTCGCTGGACACGCAGGTGGAGGGAATGCTGGCCGGCGTTTGCAGCGGTTGAACGGCGTCGAGCCCGGCGAAAAACTGCTGCATGACGAACGCCACGCCTTCGGGCGTGACCTCGCGCTGGTTGGGCTGGTAGAACGCGCCCTTGAACGGTGTGCCGGTGATGATTTCGTAAGAGGGGAAATAGTCGACGTCGTGCAGGTCTTCACACAGCTGCCCGGCGACGGCGCGCAGGACCGATTTGGAATAGGTGGTGGCGCTCAGCACATGCTCGCCCGTGGCGGTCGCCGTCAGGGGCACCGGTGACACGGTGAGCAGCAGGCGCAGTTGCGGGTTGATCGAACGCATCAACTCCAGCGCCCGGACCATGTCGCCATAGGTGTCCATGAAGCCGAAATTGCAGAAACGGTGACGCAGCGGATCGAAAGTGCCACGCACGGTGCCGGGACACACGGGATACACCAGACCGGTCTGGCGGTTTTGCCAGGCTTCGGTCAGGCCGAGGGTGAACACGAACACTTTGGCCCGGCGCAGGGCGCTGCGGATGGCGTCGAGGGTGGCTTCGCGCGAGGCGAACAGCGCGTCCTCGCTGGCAAAGCCGTCGGGTTCCACGGCGGGGCGGAACGGGTCGAAGAATCGCCCGTCATGGGCCCAGGTTTCGTCGGGTGGCAGGCTCACGCCCAGCGCCCATTCCAGCCATTGGCACAGCATCGCCGGGGTGTACAGATTGCCGGTGCGGAACGAGAACACCCCATAGTTGTGGGCCTTCCAGTCAGCTTCGGGCAATTCGGCCGGGGCCGGTTCCGCTTCCAGCCAGTTCATGCCGCGTTCGTTCAGCGCCCGGCCGATGTGCTGGGCGAAACACGAGCCGGCGGTGACGATGGCGTCCTTGTTGCCGATCTCGAACTGCGGCGTCCACAGTTGATCGATGTTCAGCGCGGGCTTGTCAGCCACGGCGGTGCGCCAGAAAGCGCGGGGTGGCAGGCATTGATAAGGATTCACGACGAGGGCCTCCTTGGCGGTCGCTGATAAAACGGGGTCAACTGATTTGATAGCGGTAGATCAGGTCGTCAAACCACCGATCTCCAATCTGATAGGCCTGCGGCACGCGGCGCTCGAATACAAAACCGCATTTCTCCAACACCTTGCAGGAGGCGATATTACCGTCGGTCACGGTCGACTCCAATGAGTCCAGGCCGATGGCGGCGGCATAGTCGATGATCGCCTGCCGCGACTCGGTGCCAAAGCCTTTGCCCTGATGCTCGGGTAACAGCAGGCAACCCACCTCGGCATGCCCCGGCGACAGGATGCGAAAACCGGTCACGCCCAGTTCCTGCCCGCTGGCCCTGTCGGTCACCACCAGACACAACCAGTGATCCGACTGCGGCCCCCAGGCCGGAAGCCGATGCTCGAAGCCTTTGCGTACCTGTTCTTCGGCAATTTCACCGAACACGTACTGCATGGTTTGCGGCTCGGAATGCAGCCTGAGGAACAGCGGCCAGTCGGATTCGACCATCGTGCGCAGGTCGAGGCGTTGCGTGGCGAGTTCGAGCATCCGCTGCTCCTTGCAAGGGCGGAAAGGGAAGACGGTTTTTTACTGGGTGTGGGGCGAAAGATCAATGCTTTGATCGGGCATGGTTTGCAACGCCGACCTTGAACGCGCCCCTTAGCGGTGCTCTCCGGCAGCCGCGCTGCCGGAGGTGGATCGGCGAATGGATCGACTACGGCTTGACCGGTTTGACCAGGTCGGTCTCGCTGCTGTCGAGCACGAACACTGCCAGCAGACGTGACGGTTCGGTGGTGCTGGCATTGGCGCTCACCGCGTGGAAGTCGCCCGGTTGTTCGACGAAGTTTTCCCCAGCCTTGTAGACCTTCTCCGGCCCGTCGCCGACCTTACTGCGTACGGCGCCCTCAAGCACCGTGGCGTAGATGAACGCGGACTTCGGATGAAAGTGCGCCGGCGAAGAACCACCGGGTGCGTATTCCACCAGCACGCCCTTCATGGATTTACCCGGAACGTTCGGCAGGGCGCGGTCGAACACCACGGTGACCTTGCCTGCCTGCGGCTCGACGGCCGAGACGGATGAGATTGAAAGGGCCGCAAACGTGGCGGCCAGCAGGATTCGGCTGAACATGGCGAGACTCCTTCTAAGCGGATGGGGGGGTTAGCGCTGGATCGATTGCGCCAGCCAGTCTTCAAAGCGCGTCGAGCCCAGGCGCGGGTTGCTGCTACCGGGGGTGAGCGACTGGTCGTCGAGCACGTCGCCGAAGTAGCGGGCGTGGACGTCCGGGATCACTTTGCGGGTGTCGTGGGTGGCGCGGAAAAAACGCCGGACCAACTCGTCGAGCGGCATGGCTTCGGGGCCGGCAATTTCCTGTGTGCCGTTGATCGGCGCTGCCAGTGCCACATCCGTCAGCGCAGCAGCGACGTCGTCAGAAGCCATGGGCTGGATCAGCGCCGGCGACAGGCGCACTTCCTCGCCGACGGTGGCGGACTGGGCAATGCCGCCGACAAATTCGAAGAACTGCGTGGCCCGTAACAGGCTGTACGGAATGCCGGACGCCTTGATCAGATTCTCCTGCGCGACCTTGGCGCGGAAGTAACCGTTGGCGGGCAGGCGCTCACTGCCGACAATCGACAGCGCCACGTGATGGCGAACTCCGGCGGCGGCTTCGGCGGCAAGCAGGTTGCGGGTGGAGGTCTCGAAGAAGTCGAGTACGGCCTGGTCTTCCCACGACGGCGCGTTGGACACGTCGACCACCACCTGGGCACCGTCCATTGCTTCGGCCAGGCCTTCGCGGGTGATGCTGTTGACGCCGGTGTTGGGGGAGGCGGCGCGGGCATCGTGGCCGCGTTCGCGCAGATTGTTCACAAGTTTCGATCCGATGAGGCCGGTGCCTCCGATAACGACTATCTTCATGACATCTCTCCACTTGCCGACCGCAACCGTTGCTGTCGATGTGGGTTGAGCATGCTTGCGGCGCTCGGGCAAATCCTTGTGGTGACCTTGGATTTGCCTTGGTTTTTTGTCCAGACAGGCCAATCCGTCGGCAGATGCGTAGACCAATGCCCAGACCGGTGCGACGGCCCAGGGTCTGCCGTATCATTGGGCGCACGACAATCGCCCGCTCGGACACGGAGTCGGGGGCGCCAGACCAGAGAACAGCCACCGTGCAATTTGTGTTTGAAGACTACCTGCTCGACCAGCAGCGCCGGGAACTGACCTGGCGCGGGGAGGTTGTGACTGTCGGGCCGCAGGTCTTCGACTTGTTGCTGCTACTGGTCGGCAACCGCGAACGGGTGGTGAGCAAGGACGAATTGTTGAGCGCCGTGTGGAGTGGCCGGATCGTTTCCGAGTCGACCATCACCAGCCACATCAACGCCGTGCGCAAGGCCATCGGCGACACCGGTGAGCAGCAGCGCCTGGTGCGTACGGTGCCGCGCAAGGGCTATCGCTTCGTCGGCGAAATCACCTTGAGCGACAGCCCCGTCAATGCGCCCGAAGCGCCTGCGATACCCGAATTGGCCACGACACTTGTCCTGCCGGAAAAGCCGTCGATCACCGTCCTGCCGTTCCAGAATCTCAGCGGCGACCCCGCGCAGGACTACTTCGCCGACGGCATCGTCGAAGACATCATCACCGCGCTGTCGCGCCTGCGTTGGCTGTTCGTCATCGCCCGCAACTCCAGTTTCACCTACAAGGGCAGGGCGGTCGACGCGCGGGGCGTCGGGCTGGAACTGGGCGTGCGTTACGTGCTGGAAGGCAGCGTGCGCAAGTGCGGCAACAAGATCCGCATCACCGGCCAGTTGATTGATGCGTGCAGCGGCACGCATCTGTGGGCCGAGCGCTTCGAAGGCCTGCTCGACGATATTTTCGAACTCCAGGATCAAGTGGCCGAGAGCGTTGTGGGCGCCATTGCGCCGCAGCTTGAACGAGCGGAAATCGAGCGGGCCAAGCGCAAGCCCACCGACAGCCTCGATGCCTACGATTACTACCTGCGCGGGACGGCCAAGTTGCACATCGGCACCCGTGAGGCGATCGAGCAATCGCTGGCGCTGTTCTACCGGGCAATCGAACTGGATCCGGAATTTGCCTCGGCATACGGCATGGCCGCGTGGTGCCACTTCTGGCGCAAGCTCAACGGCTGGATGACCGACCGGCCTCGGGAAATCGCCGAAGGTGCGCGGCTGGCGCGCATGGGCGTGGAGCTGGGGCGTGACGACGCGGTGGCGCTGACCCGTTGCGGTCATGCCCTGGCCCATCTGACCGGGGATGTCGACTGCGGCATCGCCCTGCTTGATCGAGCTCGATTGCTCAACCCCAATCTGGCGCCGGCCTGGTATCTGGGTGGCATCCTGCGCGCCTTGGGTGGCGAAACCGAAGCCGCCATTGCCAACCTTGAACATGCCGTGCGACTGAGCCCGCTGGATCCGGAAATGTTCCGCATGCAGGTCGGGATGGCGCTGGCGCACTTCTTCGCCGGTCGCTTCGAATGTTCGGTTTCCTGGGCCGAGAAAGCGCAGGGAAATCTGCCCAGTCTGCTGGTAGCGGCGGCCCTGATCGCCGCCAGCCACGCGCTCAATGGACGAGCCGACAAAGCCGGGCAGGCCATGGAACGGGTGCGCCGGCTGGACCCGACATTGCGGGTGTCCAGCCTGAGCGCGTGGTTGCCCATTCAACGACCTGAAGACGTTGCCCGGTTTGCCGAAGGTTTGCGGTTGGCGGGGTTGCCGGAGTAAGGGCTCAGCCGGCCAATCAATCCATCGAAAAATGCATTTGCATGTTCATCGCGGCATCGTACTGATTGCTGGCTACCCGGCGTTCGATCAGGCGATCTGAGCCGCCTTCGGCCACGCGGCGTTCGATCAGGCGATCAGAGCCGCCTTCGGCCACGCGGCGTTCGAGCAGGCGATCTGAGCCGCCTTCGGCAACACGGCGTTCGATCAGGCGATCGGATCCGCCTTCGGCAACGCGACGCTCCATCAAACGATCGGATCCGCCTTCGGCTACACGACGCTCCATCAGCCGATCCGAACCCCCTTCGGCAATCTGGGTCGGCGCCTTTCTGGCCCGGTGCTGTTGCACTGATGAAGTTTCTGAATCCGGAGCACTGGTTTCCTGCCTGTTCGCCACCGGCATATCGGGCAGGCAACTTGCGCCGAATGCATGAGTGGCAACTATCCAGGTGGCTGAAACAATGGCGACGGGTAATACCAATCCAATAGTTTTCATCATGATCATCCTGAGTCGTAGTGGGATTTCGTTAATGAACTTCCGGTTGCAACCAGACAGGTCTGAACTCAATCGAATACTTCTAGTGGGAAACTCCATGTTCCTGTGCTGCCAGGCGAATACGGTTGTACGCAATCAAGCGCATGACGTAGCCCAGCTTGATCGCGGTCGGCCCGAGGATCGTCATCCCGTGCGCGCCGACCAGCGTGGGCAAGTTCAAGTGAGCGTCAAACACATAAGCCAGGAAAATCCCCACCATCAACATGCCCAGGCCACCGACCAGCAACACGTGGGACAACTTCAGCACGCGGTACGAGTCTTCAAAAAAGTCATACATGTTGATCAGTCATCCCTGAGTCAATGAGTGGATCGACAAGTGTCGGCGCGCGAGGAAACCACGAAGTCAATAACTTTGCCGGCCGTCGCATTTGATGGAGGGATTTTACTGTTGGCGGTAGGGATCAACCATGTTGCATAAGTTTAGTTTTATCCTGCCAGCGTATGGAGAAGTCATACCAACGTATATAAACAACTCTATGCGCGCCGCATAAGGGCGATACATCTAATGGTTAATGCCCAGACTTTCGGCCATTCGAACCAGATCGGCAAACGACTGCGCGCGCATCTTGCGCATGGCCTGGCTGCGGTGAATCTTCACGGTGATCTCGCTCAGGCCGATGGCACTGGCGATCTGCTTGTTTATCAGACCCGAGACGGCCAGCGCCATCACCGCTTGCTCTCTGACCGTGAGTGTCCCATGGCGTGTGCGCAATTCATTTTGGCGGCGTTCGCACTCGCGGCGTGACCTGTCCCGCGTATGCGCGGCGACCACGGCGTCGATCATTGCCTGCTCGCGAAACGGTTTTTCCAGGAAATCGACGGCACCGGCTTTCATGGCGCGAACGGTCATGGCGATGTCGCCGTACCCGGTCATGAAAATGATTGGCAAATGGATGTTGGCGTCGGCGAGCGCCTGCTGAAAGACCAGCCCGCTGGTGCCTTGCAATCGCACATCCAGCACCAGGCAACTGGGCAGGTCAGGTCGCTGGTATTGCATGAAGTCGGCGACCGATCCGAACAGCTCGACGCGCAGGCCGATGGAGCGCAGCAGGCTGCCAAGCGCCTCACGTAGAGGAGCGTCATCATCAATGATGAAAACGATGGATTCGGGGTTTCGCTCGGGTGCAAGTTCTACGTCCATACGCTGGATGGCTTCGCGGCGATCGGGTTGCGCAGGATGCTGAACAATCCAATGGAAAGCTTTGACCGAGCCTCCGGTTTTCATTGGATTTTGCTTGGGTAAGCGTCCAGAGGCCATCGACCGGGAGTTTGATCAATCGATGGCCTCGGTGGGTCAGTTTCCTGCCCGGGCGACTATCGCAAAGTTCCCCGGCGCCTTTTCCAGCAGCCCCAGAAACCTCACGAGATCGACCTTGCTGCCATCCACCTTCAGATCATCGGAAGTGAGCGTTTCCTTCAGCCCGGCGGTGCCGCCCAGCAGCTGGACAAACAGGTCCTTGGTGACGGTCAGCGTTGCGTTGGCGTTCGCCGCCGTCGGGCCTTTTCGGTAGTGCAGCACGGCGTTCTCGATCCACAGCACGAACGATTCGTCGGTATCGGTCAGCACCAGATTGAAGGTCCAGTTCTTGCCATCCGCCGCCGGCCCGTCGAGGCTCGCGGCCATGGCTTCGAGGAAACGTTCGGTGGGCGTCTGCTTCATCAGCTCGATCAGGTCGGAGCGTTTGACACCCTTGGCCGGCGGGCCGTTGCGCAGCTCCATGGCAGCGGTCAGGTAGCTGTTGCGCCAGGTTGCGGATTCCGCCTGATAGCCCATCTGTTCGTACGCGCGGGCCAGCAGTTCCTTGGCGGCCGTGTCGTCGGGTTTGGCCAGCACGGCCTGATCCAGCAGCTCGGCGACCCAGCGGTATTCGCCCTTGTCATAGGCCACGCGCGCGGCCTCGAGCACCTTGGCATTGCCTCCCATCAATTCGACGTAGCGCTTTGCCGATTCCTTTGGCACCAGCGGATTCAAGTGGGCGGGGTTGCCATCGTAGGCGCCCAGGTACAGCTGGTAGATCGCCTTGACGTTGTGGCGCAGGTCGCCGTAATAGCCACGGGTGCCGAAGTACGAGGCCAGCGAATCCGGCAGCTGGATCTTGTCGGCGATCTCGTTGGGGGTGTAACCGGCATTCATCAGGCGCACGGTCTGGTCGTGCAGGTATTTGTAGACGTCGCGGTGTTTGGTGATGAATTCGCGGATCCGCTGGTTGCCCCAGATCGGCCAGTTGTGCTGACCGAAATAGACCTCGGTGTCGCCCAGCTCGTCGAGGGCGATTTGCATGTAGTCGGACCAGCGCAGCGCATCGCGGACCTTGGCGCCACGGATCGGCAGCAGGTTGTGCATGGTCTGCGTCAGCAGCTCCGCACCGCCGTATGCCTTGAGCGCGGGGATCGAAAAGGTCAGCTCGGCCGGGGCTTCCGCGCCGGGCATGTTGTGGAATACGAAGCTGACGCCGTCGAGCACCAGCGGCTGGATCGGCTGGTCGATGATCTGCGTCGGCGGCAGGATGCCCATGCTGCCGTAGGCGACGTTCTTGCCCAGCCCGGTGTCGACGATGCCGGTGGCGCCCGGCGTCAGGTTCTTGCCGAACTGATACATCGAACGCCGCGCCATCGCCGGGCCGGCCAGGATGTTTTCGCTGGTGGCTTCCTCCATGAACCCGGCGGGCGCGACGATGGGAATGTTGCGCTGGGCCACTTCGCTGCTCGAGGTGATGCCCAGTACACCGCCGAAATGGTCGGCATGGTCGTGGGTGAAAATGATCGCGGTGACGGGCTTGTTGCCCAGATGCTCGCGGGCAAAGGCCAGCGCCGCTGCGGCGGATTCCCGGGAGGTCAGCGGGTCGACCACGATCCAGCCGGTCTGCCCGTCGATCAGTGTCATGTTGGCGATGTCGAAACCGCGCAACTGGTAAATCCCGTCGCGAACCTTGAACAGACCGATCTGCGCGTTGAGCATCGCGTGCCGCCACAGGCTCGGGTTGACAGTGGCCGGCGCCTGGCCTTCGACGAAACGGTACGCGTCGAAATCGATCAGGACATTGCCGTCAGCGCCGAGGATCTTGCCGGTGGGGCGGGCGATGAAACCGCGCTGGGCATCTTCCATGTCGCGGTTGTCGCTGAGGTCCAGGCCTTTGATCGACGCCTGGATCAGCGCTGCCGTGGCGGGCGTGGCGTCGCCGGCTGCGATGCTGGGCTTGTTGTCGCAGCCGGCGAGGGACACCAGCGTCAGGGCGAGGATCGTGTAGAGGGTCGGTTTCATTGTTGTTGTTCTCCGAGGGTCGAATGCGCTCCAGCCTAGGGGCAAGGCAGCGATGTATCCAATGCATTGTTTACATCCGGATAATGCGTCGCTAGCATCGCTGGAATGGACCTCAAACGACTGTCACACCTTCTCGCGCTGGCCGATGAACGCCATTTCGGCCGCGCGGCCGAGCGCGTGCACCTCAGCCAGCCGGCCCTGAGCCGCAGCATTCAGGCGCTGGAGAGCGAAACCGGGCAGCGCCTGTTCGATCGCGACACCGGCGACGTCCGCCCGACGCCGGCGGGGGAGTTTCTGATCGAGCGGGCGCGGCGGCTGCTGTTCGATGCCCGGTCGCTGGAGCGGGACATGGCGCTCTACAGCGATCGCCAACTGGGTAGCCTCGCTTTTGGCGTCGGGCCGTTCCCGGCGGCGATGTTGATGCATCAAGTGGTGCCGCGACTGCGCCTGGATCACCCGGCGGTCACCCTGCGCGTGGAAGTGAACAACTGGCAGATTCTCGAAGCGCGGCTGCGCGCTGAAGCGATCGAATTCTTTGTTGCCGACATCCGCAACTTCACGGCGGAATCCGATCTGCTGATCCGTTCGCTGGGCCAGGTCTCGGCAGGCTTTTTCGTACGACCGGAGCACCCGCTGGCCGGACGCCAGGTGTCGATGGGCGAACTGGAAGGCTACGGCATCGCCACAACGCGCCTGCCGGAAGTGGTGAAACTCGAGACCGCCCGAACCCTCGGCATCTCCACCCGCCAGGCATTGCCCATCGTGCTGGAGTGTGATGACGTGGCGTTGCTCAAGACCGTGGCCGGCTCAACCGACACCATCCTCGGCGTCATCCATGGCGCCGTGGCTGAAGATATTCGGGTGGGGCGTTTGATCGAGCTTCATGTTGTCGACAGGCCGGGATTTCATTCTGAAATTGGGGTGGTGAGCTTGCAGGGCAGAAGCCTGTCGCCGACGGCTTTGTGTGTGATTGAGGCCGTCGTTGCCGAGATGCAATCCGTTCACATCGAACAATCCCCACGTCTTTAAAGACGCGTCCCACAGCCACGATTTTCCTGCTTCGTTAACGTCGTGCAGCCCTTTGCGAGGGCTGTCGATGCATGAACGAAAGGACAATCAGTGGCTGGTCAAAAGGACATTCCCCGGGTTCCCAACCTCAAATTTCGCTTGATTACAGTTAGTACCGACAGACAGCCTGACTGAACTAGCCCGGCTCCCGCATTTTTGCCTGGGCGCGGCGTTCAACGGATTGTTTTCCATCGCCTGATCCGCTTCACTGTGGCTCTTTTGTCTGAGCGGAAATCAATCATGGAACGATGCGAAGCACTGGTCATCGGCCTCGGCGCCATGGGCGCGGCCACGGTGTATCAACTGGCGAAGGCCGGGGTCAACGTGGTCGGCATCGACCGCCACCATCCGCCGCATGCGTTCGGCTCCAGCCATGGCGACACCCGCATTACCCGGCTGTCGGTGGGCGAGGGCGCGCAATACGTGCCCATCGTGCGCAACTCCCATCGCATCTGGCGCGAACTGGAAGCGCTGTCGGGCGAGTCGCTGTTCGAACAGACCGGCCTGCTGGTGCTGACCTCCAGCCCCGACTTCGATCCCGCCGACGAAACCGACTTCACCCTGCGCACCATCGCCCTGGCACAGGCCTACGGCATCGAACACGAAGTCCTCGACGCTGCCCAGATCCGCCAGCGCTTTCCGCAGTTTGCCCAGGTGCGCGACGACGCCATTGGCTACTTTGAACCCGAAGGTGGTTTCGTAAGGCCCGAACGCTGCATCGACGTGCAACTCAGACTGGCCGAACAACACGGCGCCACCCTGTACAAGGGCGAGACCGTGACCCACATCAGCTCGGACGAACAGGGCGTCACCGTCACCACCGACCAGCGCACCGTGCGAGCGAACAAACTGGTGGTCACCGCCGGCAACTGGGCGGGCGGCTTGCTCGGCGCGCCGTTCGACAGACTGCTCAGCGTGTATCGGCAAAAACTGTTCTGGTTCGAAACCGAGCCTGACGCAGGACTGGTCGGCCACTCACCCACGTTCATCTTCACTCACGGCCCGGACGACGACTTCTACGGCTTTCCCGCATTGCCGGGGGAGGGCAGTTTGAAGGTGGCGACGGCGCAGTATCACAGCGCATCCACGCCCGAGACTCTGGATCGCACAGTCTCGGCCGAGGAAGAACGCGAGATGCACGAGCAGCAGGTGAAGGGGCGCATTGCCGGGCTGACGGATCGGGTGGTGAAGTCAGCGGTTTGCGCCTACACCGTTACGCCGGATCGGCATTTCATCATTGATGAGCATCCACGGTTGCAACACACGTTGGTGGTTTCGGCGTGCTCCGGGCACGGGTTCAAACACTCGGCGGCGCTGGGGGAGGCGTTTGCGCAGTGGTGTTTGCGGGGGGAGAGTGAGCTGGATCTTTCGTTGTTTTCGGTGGGGCGGTTTGAGGCATAGTGCCAACATTCAAAAACAGATCCATTTCACGAAAACACATTCGCCCCTTTCATGGAGAGCGAACCGAAACCCCGCAAGGAACGCACATGAATTTATTCAAGAAGCTTCTCGTTTCATTGAAACGTTCTAAAACCGAAGACGTCGAGCCAACACCACAACCCCTTGAAGTCCATGAGCCGGATATCTACGACAGCATGACCGAGGCTGAAGCGGCAAATCTGGCTGCCCGAGAGGCCAGCGCAGCGTGCCTGGATCGTCATTGGGCATCAGTCGGCACAATCGAGCGCGATGTCCTTGCCTACATGATCAGTCCGAGCTTTTCGGGTGGTCCTTACTGGCCCTCGACCCGTCAGGCCTACCGGGTGGTTCGCCGTGACGACACAATCATCATCGCCACGGAAGGTCTGTCAGACCCATTCGATGACGCGGAAGAAATGGGTAATGGTTTCGAGATGGAGTTGTTCGTAGAAACCGCCGATATACCCGAACACGCCCGTGGCCCGGTGGGTGATGTCGATCCTTTCCAGCGCAGTTGGGCATTCGAGCTGGTGGAGCACGTTGCCAAAACGGTTGCGGACGCTGGAGGCTACACTCGCGGACTCGACAAATACGGTGCGATGTCCATTGAAATTCCCGGGTTCAGCCTCTCGAACCACATGTGTGATCAATTCCCCAAACACTTCGTGACCGAAGATGACTCGACCGGCGTTCTGCTGGGCGCCCCGGAACCGGATTTCCCTACCCGACTGGATGACATGCCGTTATCCCCTGTGAGAATGGTCCCGGTGGTACTGATCACCGCGGCGGAGCTCGAGTACATACGTGCTGGCGGGCGAGCAGCGCGCGATGACCTGGTGGTCCGATTGAAGGCTGCGGGTGTCGGGCATGTGAGCAGTTTGCAACGTGAAAGCGTTGTTTGACGCCGCAGTGTTCTCAGTCAGTAGTAACGAGCATTTCATTCAGGATGACGGTGCAGCAATGCAAGCAGAATTAAAGCAACAAGATGGGCTGACCCTGACCATCATGCCGTGCCCAAGTGGCCGGGCTGACTGTATCCGGGTTCGACTCACGGGTACTGACCTGCATGCAGAAATCACGTCGGAAAGTATCTCTTCTTCGGATAACCGGCATCGATTGGACGCGTTCTTCACCTCTATAGCGCCGAGTGAAGACGATTCGCAAGACTGGCGTTCCGAAACCGAAGATCTGGCTTTCTCTGCCAGCCTGGATCCGTCCTTCCCGGGATTCGTTTTTCTGCGTGTCTACTTGGGCTCTACTTCAGATGACGACTGCGATTGGCAGATAAATGGTTCGTTGCTGGTCACGCCTGCCCAAATCGAGATGTTCGCCAAAGACTTGTCCGCCTTTTAATGACGAGGGCAACCTCAAAGGTTTGAGCCGCAAATGAGCAAATTGGGTTGCAGATGTGGGCACGTGATTGTCGATCAGACTGACAGCTTGCCCTACAAGGCGAGTCTGCTTCGCGACGAAGTAGAAGATGCATTCTGGGAAGAGGTAAACCACGAACTCAAGCCTCTGATGAGTGCTGCCGAGTCGGGAGACAAGGCTGTGATCGACGAGGCTTTCGGTGAGTTTGCACCTTGGGTCAACGCGACCGACGAGTTGGTAAGCCGATTATCGAACCTCCACATCCACCGGACGTTAGATGTTTATGAATGCACGAATTGTGGGCGTCTTTGGATGCAAAAGGGTGCGGGTAATCAGTTCGTTTCATATGTTCCGGAAGAGGGTGGATATCAGGCGATCTTGTCGGCGACGTCAGGCGATTCCGAGAGCCTGGGTTGCGAATAAATAGGGAACTGCCCAGTGTCTAACCGCTATGCCGCCTCCCGAAAGAGGATGGCGAATGACTTGAGAAATGCGCAGCTGCTGCAGGGGCAGCGACTTGCTGAGTTATTGCATGACCAATATTACTTCAACGAGGAAAAGTGCCTGTCTGACGTAGGGCCGTTGCTCTGGCGGTGTGACGAACATCAGAAAGTTGCGATGTACCTGCTGAGCGATGGGGAAAGTGTTGGAGCTGATGAGTCCTATCTGGAACTTCCCACACCCTTCGCACTTGATGCTGCCAGCGTTTGCTCGTGGCGTAGGGAAAATCTGCTTCGCAACAGGTCGGCTCTATTTCTCGAAGGAAAAATCATCACAGCGGTTCAAGGCGTTGTCGACGAAGAGGAGGGCGGAGAGGTTTGGCTTGTCGGCTTTCAAGTTGCCTTCGAGACTGGCGACTACCTGATCTACCTGAATCAAGGTGACGATGCAGTCGTTCTGATTAACGAATGGCCCAAGAGGTTGGAGGGTTTCGAAACTTGCTTGGTGACCTCGCTGGAGTGAGTATTTTTGTTCAATAGCAGCCTGGGCGAGAATAGATGCGTCCCCATTTTTTTACTCCATTTTTTCTGTCAAAAATTTTTATGAAATACCTTTGTCTGGCTTTTTTGCAATACTTTGTTTAAGGTTATTCATTAGTGTTATTTAGTTTACGCATACATTGGTGGAGTTTGAGGTTTTCGCTTGGGGATACCCGTTTTCACCTTTGAATGTGTTTCCCAAAACTAAGCATGCTTCCCCATTTTGAACACACTGTTCAACTTTACTGTCAGCGTTTGGACCAGTCTGAACAATACAGCATATCTGGCTGTCGCTACATTTGTTAGTTGCTCCGCCTCCTATTAATGCCCGGATCCATTCGCAACCCGTCAGGCTAAAGGATGAAACTAAAATTAGCAGCCAGCCAATGGATCTTAATTGCTTGTTCATTTAAATGTGTCTCCTTGCTAAATTATTGGTGGTGGTCTCATAAAGCTCTGTTTTAGTGACTTTGTCCAAGAGTCGGCAATAGTTCTTTTCTCTACTGGAATAATAGACCTGATGTACCAAACTGCTCGCAAGCTTCTAGCATTTGGAACTGAACAGTCTACAGTTTTATACCTTTCTTCTGGCTCGCTACTGTTTTGGTCTGTACATACAAATAGTCCAAGGCGTGACGCATTAGAGGCGGCCGCTCCGGCCTTTTCAATATTCGTCGGTTCACTTAAGAAATCCATATAGGATTTTTCAAATGCAATCAGAAGGTCTTGATCAAGCATGAATTGCGCTTTAGATCTCAAAGATAATAATGGTATTCCGGAAGGGCGAACAGCCCCTTTCATTGTTGAAATCCATTTTTTGTAGAAGATTTTTTCATCGGGCAAACTATCTATAGTTGTTTCATTCAACGCTGAAGGCACAGAGGCTTCGGTTGACTCTCCGTAAGCTTGAGCTCTTTGGTGGGTAGTGCTTAGGGCAGTAAGTAGCGACAAGCGTAAATTGGTGTTTGAAGATAAGTAAGAGCCAGTGGGGTTGGCCAATGTTTCATTCCAGGAATTGATAATTTTTTCTGCTGCCATCTTTCGCTGGATTGTTAGTTTTTGAAGTGCCTCACCACTCGCCGAGCGCATCATGAAGTTTAGATTGAGCATTTCAATGTAGCCAGGAATTACAACTGAGTAAGTTTCGGAAATTTTTTTTCCGAAATTTAACTGCTCTGAAAGTGCCTCGTTTTTTTGAGTGCTGGAAGAATCTGATTTTTTTTGGTTGTAAAGTTTGCTTATCTCGCGTAGCTCCTCGATTTTTATCAATGGGTAGTTGGTTTCATAAATGTCCGGGGTTATTGGGCTGTCACTTGCTCGAATGTCTTTGATACGTTCAAAATCAATGTCTCCAATAGGATTTACTAGATATGCATCCAAATAATGTCCTGCAAGCGGCAACAGTGGCACTCGGTCATTGATAGGTTTGCTAAGCTCGCGCTGGATGATGTGAGCGCAAATGTTGGCGGCTTGGAAATGGGCAATATCATCTTGCCGTACCTGCCAAACAATCATTGCGAGCGCGATTTCCAAAGAAGAGTCGTTGACGAACTTCTGCGGTTTATCCTCTATTGTCTCATGGGTTTTATTAGATAAAAGCAGTGAAGCTACTTTGAGCTGAGTTGAACTCAAACCTTCGGTAGTTCTGTATGAGGCCGGATTGAAGAATACGTCACGAAGCACAGTTGAAACATCACGCATGCGTAAGTATTCCTGGTTTTTTGGATCGATAATTGCGAGCTTTCCTGCAATATATGCAGAGCGCTGAAAAGAAAGATTCTTAAATTCAGCACTGTAATCGGTCAGTAGACTCTTTTCTATTTCTGGGATCCTGTATTTTAACTGGGGAATAAAAAAAGGTGCCGCAATTATTATCGTAAGTGCAACTCCTGAAACAAAAAAACGCCATCTGGCTTGATATAGTCGCGATTTCATTGGGCCATTCTTTGTTGCAATGTATTTTGCCAACCAGATTATAAACGCTGCGACGGATACTAAGTATACTACTCCTCTAAAAAGAGAATTGAGCTGATCGTTTTGTTTGGATCCTACAATGTCAAGTGATTCAATTGATCGAGAAAGTCCTTCTATTCCCAGGTTTACATTGTTGCGAAGAACTGAATCAAGTTGAGAAACGCTATCTTGGGCGATTTCCGAAATTATCTGAATTTTATCTTCTAGAGTTTTACCTAAAGCGACTCGCTCAATCCCAGCTTTTTCTGATGCATAGTCTATTATGTTTTTTCCTTTTTGCTCGAAGGCATCAAGTGTCGGGCCAAAAGCAAACTCATTCACCCCTTTCATTATATCGCCTAGAGGAGCGACTCCCATCGGGCCGCGCCCACAGGCAACAAGACAATTGTTTTTTCCCAATAGTGAATTTCCAATAAGTGCGAAGACTTGGTCGGCACTAAAAATAAACAGTGCGGCAGCGAAGTAGATCGAAGCTCTCCTCATGTGATTCGGCCTCGGTAGTGTAGGGGGGTGTGAAGACTACATTAAGTGTTTAGTTTGCCAATTAGTACTGTGTTAGATTTTTTTGATATGGTTTTTATTTCTTTTATTTATATGCTTGGTGAGGGGTTCAAATATATTTTGCATGTATGAGTTTTGGTGAGAGTTTTTCGCGAGAGAACGCATGAGGGTAGGCATTTCTTTGCCTCTGCGCGTCAATCTTGACTGGGCGCTTACCTAAAAAGGGCTTCTCTTCAGGCACCACTATATTCGACTCGATCATCTTCCCCATGCTGATGCGGGGTTCGGTCGAATAGCCGAGAGATTCATAAAAGGCTTTGACACTTTCATTTGAGCTGACGATTTGCAGATTGATTTTCATGCACCCTCGCGCCGTCAAAGCCTCCTCTGCATGACGGACCAGATTCATCCCTATGCCTTTTCTGCGGTGCGACGGGTGCACCGCCACCGAATACAACCATCCACGATGACCGTCGTATCCCGCGAGAACGGTGCCAACAACTTCATTTTCTGACAGGGCAACAAAGAAAAGGCCATCCGCTGCGGCCAGTTTTTTGTCGATAGCGAGGCTGGGAGTGTTATGCGCGGTTTCGTAGCCGAAAACGGTTTGCCAGAGTTGCACGACGCAACGGCGATGGTGTTCATTTGAGTAGTCGGCAATAGCGTCCATGTTGTAGCCCTCACATTGAAGGGGCTGACGCTAGCGCCTTGGCGTAGGTAATGTCCACTGTCTCTTTTTTGCCAATAGCTGCCATTTACCATGGCGGCTACAGGCAACGCTCATTCCCTCTGTCGATGCGTACTATCCGGACGCTATAGAGGGCAGGGGTTTAGCTCTTCACCTCAACATGATCCAACGCCTGATTCACCGCCAACTCACTCAACATCACCAACTGCGCAATCCCGATCGCAGTCTTGCGGTGGGCAGGCTCCAGAGTCGCTGCAAAGTTATTGAGCATTTCGCTGGCGGATCCCAATGATTCGCTGGCGTTGGCCAACAGGGATTCAGTGTTGTAGGCCGGGTTGGCCATGTACATGGGGTCGTGCTTGTGATGGCTGCCCATGATCCGTTGCTGAGGTGTGAGGTAGTGATCGAGCGCGCGTTCTGCCGCTTCGTTGAGGGTTCGGGAATCGGGAAATTTGTAGGGAGAAACCGGATCGGTTTCCGGTGGGTTCGGTGTTGGCTTGAACATAGATGTAACTCCAGGGTGAGAAAGTGGAGCCATCAGCCTCGCTACCAAACGAGGGTGGTGGCCATACGGAGGTTGGTAGACCGGTCACCTGGATACCCGGCGCGTCCGAAGACGCCCTACGCATGGCCACCATAAAACAGAGGACGAAAGAGTCCCTGCAATCTGGTGTTGCGATGCGACAGGTAATCCGGGCTACCAAACCCGATCACTGTTTTTCAGTGACCCGGAAACGATAAAACCCGCACCCCAGACGCACAAGCCGGCGGATTCTGGCGTAGTCGTAGGCAATGACGCAAGACGCTGTAGCCGTGGGGAAGTAATGCCGGGCGTTTCTAAACACAAATCAAAAAAGGCTTTAAACACGACGGCTTTCCGCCCGGTTTACTCGCTTCTGGAAACCAGCCGTAATCTGTTGTGTGAAGCATCGGTTGCGCTGCAGACGTCTGATCGCGGCTCGCGATGTCGAAATCCGACACACCTCAGAGCGCTGACGCAGGCAAAAAAAGGCGCCGGATTGGCGCCTTAAGGTTATCAAGCGATCTTGATCACAACCTTCCCAAATGCTCCCCTTGCGAGATGCTCATAAGCCTCACGTGCTCTCTCGAACGGATACACCTGATCGATCACGGGGCGGATCTTGTGCTGGTTGAGGAATGTGTTCATTCGATCGAATGATGAGCGCGGCGCTACGGCGATTCCGCGAATGGTCGTCTGGCGGAAGATGAGTGGCATCAGATTGAGTTCTACGGTTTGCCCCGTTAAAAATCCGATCTGCGCAATGCGCCCCGATGCCTTGGTTGCGGCGACCGATTGATTGATGCCACTGCCGCCGGCTACGTCGAGCAGTAAATCCACGCCTTTGCCTTCGGTCAGCTTCAGCACTTCGTCCGCCCATTTAGGGGTCGTTCTGTAGTTGATGCCTGCCACGGCCCCCAGCCCCTTGACGGTTTGCAGATTCTTATCGCTACTCGACGTTGCGATGACCTTCGCGCCAAGCGCAGTTGCGATCTGCACGGCAAATATCGACACACCTCCCGTGCCTTGAACCAATACGGTTTGGCCCGGTTGGATCTGTCCAAAGTCCACCAGCGAATACCAGGCTGTGAGCGCAGCAATCGGAAGTGTGGCCGCCTCTTCGTCGCTCATGTTGTCCGGGGCACCGACGGCGCTGTCTTCATGGATGATCATGTATTCGGCCAAGCCGCCGGGGAGCGGTGAACCGAAGCAGTAATCGGGTTCGTTCGGGCCTGGCTCGCCATCCAGCCAGCGTGAGTAAAGATGTGAGTTGACCCGATCACCGACTTTGAAACGCGTGACGTTGTCACCGATCGCTACCACCGTGCCGGCGGCATCGCTCACCGGGATCAGTGGTTTGGGCACCATGTGCGGTTCATAAATGCCGTCGACGATTGCCTTGTCGCGAAAGTTGAGCGAGACAGCACCGACTTTCACCAACAATTCGCCAGCCTTGGGCTGCGGAGTCGCGACCTCTCCCAATTGCAGGTTGTCGAGTCCGAAATCTTTCAATAACCACGCTTTCATTGCGAATCTCCAAATACACGTCAATGGCCTCAAACCAGACAGGTTCTGCCTTGGGTGCATTTTTCGCTTTTGACGATGCGCAATAAATGCGTGGCAAAAGACATGATTGTTCTATCCTTGAGCAACAATCATGTTCGACTCGCGGTCAAGCGGGTTCATAGGGTAGCGACATGGAACTGCTTCAATCGATGCGACTGTTTGCCAGGCTTGCGGAACTCGGCAGTTTTACCAAAGCCGCCGAATCGCTGGACATCGGGCGGCCCCAGGTCACCCGATATATCCAGGAGCTGGAAACGTCATTGGGCGTGCGCCTGTTTCAGCGCACCACGAGAAAGGTGGCCCTTACCGCCGAGGGCGAGAGGTTCTATGAGCGGGTACAGGAGATTTTGGCGGATATTTCTGCTGCGACCTCAATGTTTGACCGATCCGGAGCAACGCTCACGGGCCGACTTCGTGTCGATATCCCGACCGCTTTCGCGCAGTTGGAATTCATCAAAAGCCTTAAAGAATTCACCGCCTCTTACCCAGGTATCAACATGGTTCTGGGCGTGACTGACCGGGCTGTCGACCTGATCGGAGAGGGCGTCGACTGTGCATTGCGTATTGGCGATCTACCGGATTCGACCTTGATCGCTCGCCCTATCGCGATGGCGACCATGGTGACCTGTGCCGCGCCCGAGTATCTGCACCAGTACGGGGAACCCGAGAAACTCGACGATCTGGCCTCCCATCGAGGCGTCAACTTCTTGTCCGGTCAGAACAACAGGACATTGCCTTGGCATTTCTCGGTGAAAGGTCAGAATCGAACGTTTGTGAGTAACGCGGGCATCACCGTTACCGAGTCGAATGCTTATGTCCAGTGCGGCGTGTCGGGTTTCGGAATAATCCAGGCGCCTGGGATTACCGTGGCCGAGCATTTGGCCAGTCGCGATTTGGTGGAAATTCTAAAGTCCTATCGGCCAGCCCCTCGCCCTGTTTCGTTGCTCTATCCAAGTCGGACGCATTTGGCACCCCAGGTTCAGGTTTTTATCGAGTGGCTGCAAAAGCGTTTTCCGCAGCTTCATTCTGACTGGCTGGAAACATAGCTTGATGAAACGTTTCAGCAGGTTTATAAAAACCGCACAACTCCAAGAAAGGCCACTCCCATGACCCCGCTCAAACTCGTTGTTGCCCTCAGCGCACTGTCCGCTGCTTCCCACGCCATTGCCTGGGATTACGTTCTGCTCGACACCGACAAAGCCGCTCAGAACTGGCAGATCACCAGCCAGCAACTCGGCGTGAAAACCGACAAACCCTTCAGCGTCAGCCTGCGCACCTTGCATGGTGGTCGGCAGGAGGGCGTCAGTATTGTCGACATCGATAACGGCACGATGAAACTCTCGGTGGTGCCGACGCGAGGAATGAACATCTTGCAGGCCTCGGTCGGCGATGTGCGCATGGGTTGGGATTCGCCGGTCAAGGAGGTGGTCAATCCGTCCTTCATCGAACTCAATGGCCGCGGTGGACTGGGCTGGCTGGAGGGTTTCAATGAGTTGGTGACCCGCTGCGGATACGAATGGGTCGGCCACCCCGGCGTCGACAACGGCGAACTGCTGACCCTGCACGGTCGGGCCGCCAACATTCCGGCGAACAAAGTCACCTTGCACATCGATGAAACGCCACCATACGCCATCACCCTGCGTGGTGAGCTGAAAGAGCAGGCGTTCAAGAAAGTCGACTTCTCCGTCGCCACCGAACTGGTCACCGAGCCCGGCAGCGTCGTGTTCGCCCTTAACGACACCCTGACCAACAACGGTGACTATCCGAAGGAATACCAGGCGCTGTACCACAGCAACTTCAGCACCCCGTTCCTGGAGCAGGGCGCTCGTTTCGCCGCGCCGGTGAAACAGGTGTCGCCGTTCAACGACAAGGCCAAGGGCGATTTGGCTGAATGGCAAACCTACCGCGCACCGACCAAGGACTACGACGAAACGGTTTACAACGTCGTGCCGTATGCCGATGCCAAGGGCGATACGTTGACCGTGTTGCATAACAAGGCCGGCAGCCTGGGCGTTTCGGTTGGCTTCAATACGCAGACGTTGCCGGTGTTTTCCCTGTGGAAGAACACCGATACCCAAGGCCAGGGTTATGTCACCGGGCTGGAGCCGGGGACGAGTTTTTCCTACAACCGCCGTTATCAGCGTCCACTGAACCTGGTACCGACAATCGGGCCGAAGGAACACAAACAGTTCCGCATCAGCTACAGCTTGTTGGCGGATAAGGCGGCCGTGGACAAGGCCTTGAAGCAGGTGAGCGACATTCAGGGCGGGCGGGAGACCGAGGTGCGGCAGACACCGTTGGTTGATCTGACCAAGGGCTGAAGTCGGAGGTCGCTCAACTGTTCAGCGACATCGGCTTGTCGCCACCCGGAGGCAAGCCGAATACCTTGCGCACCCTGTTGAGAAATGCGCCGTAGGGTCGCCCCAGCGCCAGCATCATCAATGCCGCACCGAGCGTTCCGCGAATCAACTCACCTCCCGATGCCCCACTGGAGGCAATGATCGCTGCATAGAGGGGCACCTGGAAACTGACGAGGGCGAAGCTGTCCCACAGCAACCTGGAAACCCGACGCGGACTGGCTCGCTTCATCACCCAGTCCCGCCACAGGCCGTAAGGCCTTGCGACTGGCACCATCAATACGGCGCCCACAAGGCGCGCATGAAGAACCTGATCCCACGTCATGCCGGCAATGAATCGTTCATTGATGATGCCGGTGGTTGTGAAGAACAGGATCAGCGCCGTTGTGTCTGCGAGAAACGCAGTTCGACGCATTGACTGTTGCGGGCGTTGCAGCAAATCACATCTCCTGTGTGGGTTCAGGTAGGCGTCAGCGCATCCTCCTGATGTGACAGAGGCTGCACCGCCAGGTGCGGAGATTCGCCGAAGAACTCGATCAGCAGCTCGGTGAGCACGCGTATTTTCCGGGCAGGATGCGGACCCGGCGGGCGGAGAATGTAGGCGCCGGCCTGGGGTGGGGGATGGTTTGTCATGATCTGCATCAGTGCGCCCGATGCCAAGTGCTCGTGGGTGAGGCAGTCGGGCAGGTAGGCGACGCCGAGGCCTGCGATGGCAGCGGCGACGAGGGCGGTGCCGTTGTCGGCCTTGAAGCGTCCTTGCGGACGAACCGTGACGGTTTTGTCGCCGTCCATGAATTGCCAGGCTTCGGTGCCCTGCATGAGCGCCTCATGGTTGACCAAATCGTCCGGTTTCTCAGGGGCGCCGTGCGCCTTGATGTAGTCCGAGCTCGCGACGAGCTTGGTAAAGACCGGGCCAATACGCCTTGCGATCAGATTGGAGTCCTTCAGATAACCCACTCGAATGGCGCAATCGTAGCCCTCGGTGATGAGGTCAACGAAGCGATCACTGTAGCAAGTCTGCATATGCAACTGAGGGTGACGGCGCGCCATTTCCGCCAGCACCGGCGCGAAGTGAGTCGGGCCGAACGACAGCGGAACGGCCACGCGCAGTCGGCCGCGGAGCGCGCCGGCGGGCAGGATGGTTTCCTTGGCGACGTTGATCTCGGTGCAGACCCTGGCGGCGTAGTCCCGGAATATCGCACCAGCCTCAGTGAGTGCCGAACCGCGCGTTGAGCGTGCCAGCAGTTGCACACCCAGTTCGGTTTCAAGGCGGGCCAGGCGGCGACTGACGATCGACTTCGATACGCCAAGACGCAGTGCAGCCTGCGAAATGCCCTCGGCGTCAGCCACTTCCACGAAGGTCTGTAGTTCTTCGATATCCATGCTTGCGTTCCCCGTTGTGCGACACAGCACATCGCGTGATGCTACTACTGCCTCGAACATGGGAACAGCACAATGGATTTTCCAGGCACCTCAGGCTTTTCGCCTTTCCTGGAATTGATTTTCCGCACGGGCTTCGGCCCTTTCACCAACGTGCGTCACCCATAAAAAGGATTTGCCCATGGCAAGCGAAACGCTCCGCAACGCCCAGACCGATCAGTTGCTGACCCCGGAAAACTCGGCGTTGATCATCATCGATTATCAGCCTGTTCAGGTTTCCTCGATCCGCTCGATGCCGCGTGACGAGCTCGTCTTCAACATCACCAGCGTCGCCAGGGCGGCGGTCAACTACGACCTTCCGATCATCCACTCGACTGTCAATGTCGCGACCGGCCGCAACAAGCCGCCGATTCAGGAGCTGCAACAGGTGCTCGGTCACCTGCCGACCTATGACCGCACCTCGATCAACAGTTGGGAGGACACGGAATTCAAACAGGCGGTCAAGGCGCTTGGCCGCAAGAAACTCATCATGACTGCACTCTGGACCGAAGCCTGTCTGACTTTCCCGGTGCTCGACGCCATTCAGGAAGGTTATGAGGTGTATGTGCCGGTCGATGCGGTTGGCGGCACATCGCTCGCCGCACACGAGGCGGCGTTGCGCAGAATGGAGCAGGCGGGCGCAAAGCTCATCAGCCGCGTGCAGATGTACTGCGAACTGCAGCGCGACTGGGCGCGAGCAGTGACCGTGCCGGGCTTTATGGGCGTGTTCGAGAACTTCGACGGGTTCAATGCTGAAAAGGCTCTGGAAGAAGCAGGCAACAAGGCCTGATGAGCGGCAATTGATGAAGGTGGCACCTCGCGAAAGCGGGTGCTGCCTTTGTTTTTTGCGCGAGGTCGACTCATGTCGAAATCAGACTCGTCCATGCCGCTCCCAGGCTATTTGCGATCAACGCCGGGCACGTAAGGTGACGCATCATTTCATCGCCCTGCGTCGTCGTCCGACCGATTTGTAACGCTGCAGCGCTTGAGGTGCGCCGCTCTGGAGCAGGGCAAGAGGAAGAAATGATGATCGCCTGACACGTCGTCAGTACGCCCAAACGTCGATCACCAGAGAACAACAAAAACAATGAATAGCTTGAACTCGAAGGACTCGAACGGTCAGTTGGCGCAGGGCTTCAAGCCGCGTCACGTCACCATGCTTTCCATTGCCGGCATCATCGGTGCGGGGCTGTTTGTCGGCTCCGGCCACGCCATTGCCGCCGCCGGCCCGGCAGTCTTGCTCGCTTATCTGTTTTCCGGCCTGCTGGTTGTGCTGGTCATGCGCATGCTCGGTGAAATGGCCGTGGCCCATCCGGACACGGGATCGTTTTCCACCTACGCCGATCAGGCCATCGGCCGTTGGGCGGGGTTCACCATCGGGTGGTTGTATTGGTGGTTCTGGGTGCTGGTGATTCCGATTGAAGCGCTGGCCGCCGGGCATGTCTTGAATCAGTGGTTTCCCCAGGTCGATGCGTGGTTGTTCGCGTTGTTGTCGATCATTTTGCTGGTGGTGACCAACCTGTTCAGCGTGTCCAAGTACGGTGAGTTCGAGTTCTGGTTCGCGATGGCCAAGGTGGTGGCGATCATCGGGTTCATCGGGCTGGGTTTTGCGGTCTTGATGGGCTGGATTCCGGAGCGTGAGGCCAGCGGGTTGAGCCGCTTGATGGAAGAGCACGGCGGGTTTGCGCCCAATGGCCTGTCGGCGGTGGTTGGCGCCTTCATCACCATCATGTTCAGTTTTATCGGGACGGAGGCGGTAACCATCGCGGCAGCCGAATCGAGCAACCCGGCGCAGAACATCGCCAAGGCCACGCGCTCGGTGATCTGGCGCATTGGCGTGTTTTATCTGCTGTCGATTTTCGTGGTGATTTCCGTGGTGCCCTGGAACGATCCGCTGCTGGCGTCCGTTGGCTCTTACCAGCGCGCGCTGGAGCTGATGAACGTTCCCAACGCCAAATTCCTGGTCGATGTAGTGGTGCTGATCGCGGTGGCCAGTTGCATGAATTCCTCGATCTACATTTCTTCACGAATGCTGTTCTCGCTGGGTCGACGCGGCGATGCTCCGCAACCGCTGAAAGTGACCTCCGCGGCGGGCGTGCCGAGGGCGGCGGTGATCGCCAGCACCGTGATCGGTGCCGGGGTGACGCTGTTCAGCTATTTCATGCCGGCCGGATTGTTCCAGTTTCTGCTCGCCAGCTCCGGCGCAATTGCGCTGCTGGTTTATCTGGTGATCGCGGTTTCGCAATTGCGCATGCGCCGGATGCTGCGTCGGCAGAACGTCGAGCTGACGTTTCGCATGTGGCTGTTTCCATGGCTGACGTGGCTGGTAATCGCGTTCATCTGCGCCGCGCTCGCGGTGATGATGGTGACGCCCGAGCATCGTCTGGAAGTGACGTCGACCATTGGCCTGGCGCTGGCGATTTCCTTTATCGGGCTGGTGACCACGCGGCAGCACGGGCAGGCGAGGGCAGGGGTTGCGGCGGGCAAGGCCTAGGTTTTTCTGGTGCTTGAACGGTGGGGCTGGCCCCGGCATGGACGCAGGGGATGTCCGATCACCGGGCTTCGGCTCGCAGCCAACGTCTGACTTCGCCCTGTATCGCATACGCCGGTGCCTCGACCGCATTGAAATCCTGCGTGTAGCGCTGCGCAAACCCGTCGACTCCCCATTGCTGAAACTGCTGCACGTGCTTCAGTTCGTGCGCCCAGAGCGTGACGTTGTGTTCTGCGGTTTCAGCGTCGCGGAACAGGATGATGTCGATCAGCGTCACTGCACCGACATCCGGGTTCTGCAGGATGGCCGTGGCGGCGTTGTATTGGCCGTCGTTGGTGACCTTGTAATGCACGGCATCGAGGACGCCGGGGTCATACCAGCGCAGCAGTTGCTCCCGGATGTGCGGGGGAATCGGTTTGATCTCGGTTCTGGCGGCTTCGGCGCGGGCCTGAGTCAATCCCATGGCCAGAGCTGGAGCCGCGATCCGGAAGAGGCCTTCCGACAGTCGCCCCGGGTCCGGCAGGCAAATGCAGCTGTCGAGACACACTTGTTTTTCGCCGGCAGGGCAGGTGTCAGCCTGGGCAGGCGTTACAAGGGCAAGCCAGGTGACGAGGCTGATGAGCGTGGATGGCATGGGCGCTATTCGATGTATGGCCTCTTCAGGGCGTTTTCTCGGGAACGACAAAATCCACTGTCGCACGGGTGAGAATCCGGTGAGTCGGGTCCGCCACTTCAACCAGAACCTTGTGTTTGCCCGGTGTCAGCCCCACCAGGATGATCGGATCTTCACTGGTGTGCGCCCACGTGCCTTTCCAGTCGTCGACCGTGACATGCAGGTGACCGAGACGAGGTGACACATCCGCTGCCACTTTGCCAAACACCGGCATGATCCGGGCGTGTTCGGTTCGGTACTGAATGATGACAACGCCGCGCGCGAGCGGCTCGGGGAGCGGCGGGTAGGCGATGAGTTGCGGCGCCGATTCGGATGGCAGGGGAAGGATGGCTGGCGGCTGAAGCGGATCTGCGCCTTGAGCCTGCGCTGCCATGCAGACAAGAGTCAGCAGGACGAGCAGGTTTCGGGGAACGAGGGGCATGGTGTTCTACTCCCGCGTGATGTCCTTCAAGGCTAGATCAAGCTGGGAGGTTGTCTACGTATTACATGTCTGGCGAAGAAAGGGATCAGGCACAACGCGACGAACACCGCGTTGCGCACCGACCCCGCTGCACCTCAACCGCGTTTCGGCAGCTTCCAGTTCGGGCGAATGAAGTGGCAGGTGTAGCCATTCGGAATGCGCTCGAGGTAATCCTGATGCTCCGGCTCCGCTTCCCAGAACGGCCCCGCCGGTTCAATTTCGGTAACCACACGACCTGGCCACAGGCCTGATGCGTCGACGTCGGCCGCAGTGTCTTCGGCGATATCGCGTTGCTGCTCGTTCAGGTAATAGATCGCCGAACGATAGCTCGGACCGAGGTCGTTGCCCTGGCGGTTGGGCGTGCTGGGGTCGTGGATCTGGAAGAAGAACTCGAGGATCTGCCGATAACTGATCACGGCGGGGTCGAAGACGATTTCGATGGCTTCGGCGTGGTTGCCATGATTGCGGTAAGTGGCGTTCGGCACATCGCCGCCGGTGTAACCGACCCGCGTCTGCAGCACGCCGGGGTAGCGGCGCAACAGATCCTGCATGCCCCAGAAGCAGCCGCCGGCGAGAATCGCAGTTTCGGTTTGAGTGGTCATGGCATGTCCTTCCTCTCGAATGGGTCGCAGATGTTCCTTGATATGAGGGAGTGTGGGCCGATTCCAAGGTTGAGCCGGTAAATAAATCGTTACGGTGTCTTCCCGCAACCGGCGAGCCAACCATCAGGCTCCATTTCTTTGCCACACGTTGCGGCTACTTTCAAAAAAATGCGGCTGACTAGCGGAAACCCTGATGGGCAAACCGGGCTCTTCGGCACGAAGTCTGGAAGCAAGCGCTGGTTGAGCTTTTGGCTTCTTGTGTTTCATGGACACCTCTCGTGCCTGGTTGCTTGAGTCGATCTTATGGGGGGTCCAGTGGAAAGACGCCTTTTCTTCGCATCGTCTGTGTTCTGTCCGGAGCAGGCAGCAGACGGTATCGAAGGCGAGGGCGCCCACGTAATCAGGCGTTAGGGACGGCTGCTGTAGGACGCTGCTTATGTGAGTGAAGGACGCTGGAATTGGCTGGTTTTAGTCACACTCAGCGATCCGTCCGCGGCATCGCCGCAATCGGCTGGATTTGCCGGGAGGCCTGCGCCGAGCACCAGCGATTCCGCCCTTGCTGCTTGGCCTGATACAGACAAGTATCGGCGGATTTTAGCAAAGTGGCCGGGGTCACCGCATCGTCAACCGGATAGCGCGTGGTGATCCCCGCACTCGCGGTGACGTATCCCAGTGGATGCCCGGCATGTTCAAGCTCCAGTGAACGAATGGTCTGCAGAATGTCTTCGGCCACCTGAATCGCCCCGGCGTTGTCGGTGTTGGGCAACAGCACGGTGAACTCTTCGCCGCCGTAGCGCACGGCCAGGTCTGAGGGCCGCTTGAGCGCTTTGCGGATACCGTCGCCGACCGCGATCAGGCAGTCGTCGCCGGCAGCGTGACCGTACTGGTCGTTGTAGCGCTTGAAGTAGTCGACATCGAGCATGATCAACGACAGCGGCGAACCCTGACGCCGGGCCAGGCGAATCTCGTCCGTCAGCGCCGCGTCCAGGCGTCGGCGATTGCCGAGGCCTGTGAGGCTGTCGGTCAGCGCCATGTCGCGCATGGTCTTGTGCGCGGAACGGATCTCCCGTTCCATCGCCATCCGCTGACGCAGCTGGCTCAGGACGATAAGCCCGAAACAGGCCAGCACCAGAATCAGGAACACCAGCACGAAGCCGTTTTTCAGCAGGTCCTGGCGCCACGGCGCGATGATGGAGTCACGGGACAAACCGGCTTCGACCACCAGCGGGTAGGTGGTCAGCGCGCGATAGCCATAAAGGCGCTCGGTGTCGTCGACCACCGCCCTGATCTGGACAATGCCCTGGTTGGCGTTGGGCAGGTAGGTCTTGAAGATCTCGCTGTTCGCCAGGCTTTTGCCGACTACGGAAGCAATGAACGGCCGGCGCACGAGGATCGTGCCGTCGCGCATCGCCAGCACCAGCGCGCCTTTGTCATCGATGCGGAAGTCACCGTAGTAATCGACAAAATAGCTGACCTTGACCGTCCCCAATAGCACACCGGCGAACGAGCCGTCGGGATTGTTCAAACGTCGTGAGATCGGAATGATCAGGTCGTGGGTGGAACGGCTCTCCACCACCTGACCGATGCGCACGCGCCGGTCTTCATGGGTGCGGTGGTACTGAAAATAATCGCGGTCGGCGTTGTTGGCGGTTTCGGGCGTGACCTCCTTGTCGGTCACGATCCACTGGCCGTCCGGGCCGTAGATGAACAAGCCATGCAGCTGCGGCATGATTTTCGACTGCTGGATGAGCAGCTTGTGAATCCGTGCCACATCCAGGTTCTGCAGCCCATCGCCTTCAACCCGCTCGGCCAGCCCGGCGGTCAGCACATCGACCTGGCGGATGGTGTCCTCGGCGTGTTGCGCCGTGGCGCGGGCGAGGTTGGTCACCGAATCGCGTGCGGAAGCAAACACCGAACGGTAATCGCGCCACGTCCTCCAGCTCTCGACGGTCAGAAAAGCCACGACCACCATCAGCATGAAACTGACGGTCAGGCGAAAGGTCGAGCCGGCCTTCACGCCTTGGCGAGGCGCGCGCGGTTTTTCATCTGGCGTGGGCGCTTGCGTGTTGCGTCCGGGCATCAACATTCCCTGGCTGTCGTTGTGAGCGAGTGAACAGTATGACAAGGATCGGGGGGAAGGTCGGGCTGGCTGTGTGATCTGCCCGGCAGTTTGAACGAATTGTCCGTTTTGAGTTGACGGTGAAACGCTTTTCAGACGATTTATCGCTTTCAGGCGAGTCAGTAATCTGTGCCCATCTTGAACGCAAACGCACTTCCACAACTAAAAAGGGATTCACACATGAGCACTCCAACCTACAACCGCCTGAACAAAGACGACGCCGTAGTACTGCTGGTTGACCACCAGACCGGCCTGATTTCTCTGGTTCAGGACTTCTCGCCAAACGAGTTCAAGAACAACGTGCTGGCGCTGGCCGATCTGGCCAAATTCTTCGAATTGCCGACCATCCTCACCACCAGTTTTGAACAAGGCCCGAACGGCCCGCTGGTGCCGGAACTCAAGGAAATGTTCCCGGACGCGCCATACATCGCCCGTCCAGGCCAGATCAACGCCTGGGACAACGAAGACTTCGTCAAGGCGATCAAGGCCACCGGCCGCAAGCAGATCATCATTGCCGGTGTCGTGACCGATGTGTGCGTAGCGTTCCCGACCTTGTCGGCGCTGGCGGAAGGGTTTGACGTGTTCGTGGTGACCGACGCCTCCGGCACCTTCAACACCACCGTGCAACAAGCCGCATGGAATCGCATGACCCAGGCCGGCGCGCAGATGATGAACTGGTTCTCGGTGGCCTGCGAATTGCACCGCGACTGGCGCAACGACATCGAAGGCTTGGGCAACCTGCTGTCCCAGCGCATTCCGAACTACCGCAACTTGATGAACGGCTATGCCGCACTGACGGCGCATCAGAAATAACCGGATGCCGGATAGACGAAAGCCTGCTTTTTTCAAAGCAGGCTTTCGTCGTTTCTACCGCAAACAGAAGAGCAGGGGACTCGTCAACTCAAACCGTGACGACAATTTTCCCGACCTGCTGATTGGCCTCAAGAAAACGATGCGCTTCCTGAATGTCATCCAGACCAAATGTCCTGGCAATGATCGGTTGCAGCGCACCTGACGCCAGCCCATCGCCGATGAAAGTCTTGGCACGTGCCAGGGTGGCCGGGTCGGAGACGACCTCCGAGTAGAGGTAACCCTTGAGGGTCAGGCATTTTCCCAACACGGTGAACAGCGGGAACGGCGTTGGCTCAGGGCTCAGGGCACCGTACTCCAGCAGGATGCCGCCGCGCGCCATGCTTTGGGTCAGCGGTTCGAACGACGGGCCGCCCACCGGATCGAACACCACCCGTGCGCCTTTGCCGTCGGTCAGCGCCATGACGGCTGCAACCATGTCTTCTTCATCGCTGACGATCACGTGCGCGGCGCCGGCGTCGAGCAAAGCCTGTTTCTTGGCGCGGGTGCGGGTGACGGCAATCGAGGTGGCGCCGACCATTTTCGCGATCTGGAAGGCTGCCAGGCCGACGCTGCTGGAGGCGGCGGTGACGATCACGAAATCGTCCTTTTGCAATCTGGCCTGTTCGACTAGCGCACCCCACGCGGTGACGTATTGCATCCAGGACGCCGCCGCTTGTTCAAACGACAGGTTTTGCGGGTGTTTGACGGTGAGGTGGGCGGGCACGTTGGCCAGTTCGCCGTAAGTACCCCAGCGCGCGATGTCCAGCGGCGGAATCAGGCTGACGGCATCACCGATCTTGAATTCACTGACGTTGGCGCCAACCGCGACCACCACACCGGCGGCTTCGTAGCCGAGACGGCTGGGGAACTCCGCTTCCTGCAGATAAGCGTGGTTGCGGAACATCACTTCGGCGCGATTCAGGCCAAAGGCTTTGACCTCGATCTGCACTTCGTCCGCAGCGGGCGCCGGGACGTCGACGTTTTCCAGTTTCAGGACGCTCGCGTCACCGTATTCATGAATCCTGACAATGCGTGCCATCTGTACTTCCTCGGTTATCGATGAAATTGCACCGACTTGATCCGGTGCCATGGACGCTAATTTAGGCTTTGGTCTGCTCCGGATAAAGGCCTGTGACGGCAGCAGCCTGTCAACGCCGCCCAGTCCGCGTACTCACATCCACCCAGACAGCCAACACCAGAATGCTGCCCTTGACGATCATCTGCCAGTAACTGTCGACGTCGAGCATGGACATGCCGTTGTCCAGGCTGGTGATGACCAGGGCGCCGAGGAGGGCGCCGTAGACTGTGCCGGAACCGCCGCGCATCGAGGTGCCGCCGATGAAGCAGGCGGCGATGGCGTCGAGTTCGCCCATGCTGCCGGCCGAGGGTGAGCCGGCGGCCAGACGTGCGGTATTGACCACGCCGGCGAGGGCGCACATCACGCCCATGATCCCGAAGATCCACAGCTTCACGGCCTGCACATTGATACCGGACAGGCGCGTCGCTTCCATGTTGCTGCCCACCGAATACACGCGTCGGCCAAACACGGTCTGGCTGGTCACGTAACTGAAGCCGCCCAGCAGGATCAGCAAAAGCAGGACCGGCACGGGAATGCCGTCATAGCTGTTGAGGGTCTGGACGAAACCGGCCAGCACCGCGCCGATCAGCAACACGCGTGCCACGTCACGCACCAATGAATGCGCTGCCAGACCGTGAAGGGCGCGATTGCGCCGTTGTTTCCAGGTCAGGAACAACGTCAGTGCGAACAGCAGGATGCCCAGACCTGCGCCAACCGCATGTGGCAGATAACCCTGGCCGATGTAGACGAGTTCCGGCGACACCGGCGCAATGGTCGTGCCGCCGGTTATTCCCAGCAAAATCCCCCGAAAAGCCAGCATGCCCCCCAGCCCCACGATGAACGACGGAATACGCAGGTAGGCCGCCATGTAGCCGTTGGCGAGGCCGATCAGCAATCCGCACACCACCACAAGACTGAGATTCGCCAGCAGCGGTATGTGATAGACAACATCGAGAATGGCTGCCACGCCACCGAGCAGGCCCAGCAATGAGCCGACCGACAGATCGATCTCGCCGCTGATGATCACCAGCACCATGCCGCAGGCGAGAATCCCGGTAATCGACATCTGGCGCAGCAGGTTGGAGAGGTTGCGTGGTGTCAGGAATCCGCCCTCGGTCTGCCAACTGAAGAACAGCCAGATCAACGCCACGGCAAACACCAGTGCGAGCATCTTGTAGCGGGTGAAAAGTTGTTTGACCTGATTCATTTACGCGGATTTCCGATCTTTATTGTTATGGCTGTCAGGCTGGCTGAGTGCGGCGGCGAGCACCTGTTCCTGGGTGAGTTCATGGTTGATGAAATCGCCCTGCAACCGGCCTTCGCCGATGACCAGGACGCGGTCGGAAACGCCGAGCACCTCGGCCAGTTCCGAAGACACCATGATGATCGACACGCCTTCGGCGGCCAGCATCCCCATCAACTTGTAGATCTCATACTTGGCGCCGACGTCCACCCCTCGGGTCGGCTCGTCGAGAATCAGCACCCGGGGCCGGGTCAGCAGCATCTTCGCCAACACGGCTTTTTGTTGATTGCCCCCGGACAGGCTGGTGATCGGCAGGAACGGGCTCGCGGTCTTGAGGTGCAGGCGGGAAATTTCCCGATCGATGCTGCCCAGTTCGGCTTCGGCGTCGATGCGGGTCAGTTTCGAGAAACTGTCCAGCACGGCCAGGGTGATGTTCTGGCCGACACCCAGGTCGGGAATGATCCCCTGACGCTTGCGGTCCTCGGGCACCAGGCACACGCCGGCGCGGATTGATTTGAGCGGCGTGCAGGTGTCGATGAGTTGGCCGTCCAGCCAGACTTCGCCTTCGTGGCGACCGGGGTAGGCGCCGAACAGCGCGGTCACCAGCTCCGTGCGGCCGGCACCGACCAGCCCGGCGATGCCGAGGATTTCCCCGCGTTTGAGGCTGAAGGAAACGTCGTCGACCCGTTTGCGTTTGGGGTTGTCGACGTCGTAGCAGGTGATGTGGCGCGCCTCGAAAATCACCTCGCCGATGTCGTGGGGTTCGGTGGGGTAGAGGTTGCTCATTTCCCGGCCGACCATCTGGGTGATGATCTGTGGAATATCCATGTTTTCCATGGCGGTCGTGGCGATGTGTTGACCGTCGCGGATCACCGAAATGGTGTCACACACGGCGGCCACTTCATCGAGCTTGTGCGAGATGTAAACGCAGGCGACGCCCTTGGCCTTGAGGTCGCGGATGATGTCCAGCAGCACCTCGATTTCCGAACGGGTCAGGGCCGACGAAGGTTCATCGAGGATCAGCAGGCGCGCCTGTTTGTTCAGCGCCTTGGCGATTTCCACCAGTTGCTGATAACCGCCACCGTACTGCGAAACCGGCAGCGAAACGTTCATGTCCGGCACTTTCAGTTCACGCATCAGGGCTTCGGCGCGGTGGATCATCGCCGGGTAATTCATCCGCCCACCCGGCAGCGTCAGCTCATGGCCCATGAAAATGTTTTCGGCCACTGACAGGTCGGGAACCAGCGTCAGTTCCTGGTGAATGATGACGATGCCGGCGGCTTCCGTTTCGCTGATCGATTGCGCCTTGAGCGGTTGACCGTCCCAGAGGATTTCACCGTCCCAGGTGCCATGGGGATAAACCGCAGACAGGATTTTCATCAGCGTGGACTTGCCGGCGCCATTCTCGCCGCACAGCCCGACGCACTCACCCGGCCGGACCTTGAGGTCGATGCCGTTGAGCGCTTTGACACCGCCGAAGGTTTTGACGATGCCGTTCATTTGCAGCAGGTAGTCGGACATGGAGAGGGCTCGCATAGCAAAGACTCACATGGCACTGATCTTTGTGGGAGCGAGCCTGCTCGCGAAGGCGTCAGCACATTCAATCGTGATGCAGGCTGAACCACCGTCTTCGCGAGCAGGCTCGCTCCCACAAGAGGTTTCGCATAACCAGGGATTGATGCCTTGGTTACTGACCAGCGATCTGCGCCTTGGTGTAGAAGCCGTCCTGTTCCAGCAGGTCGATGTTGTCCTTGGTCAACGGGGTCGGGGTGAGCAGGATGGTGTCGACTTTTTTGCTGCCATTGTCGTACTGCGAGCTGTAGACAGGTTTCTCGTTACGCGCCAGTTGCACCGAGAGTTTGGCGGCTTCGGAGGCAATCAGTTTCAGCGGCTTGTACACCGTCATGGTTTGCGTGCCGGCGATGACCCGCTTGACCGCTGCCAGGTCCGCGTCCTGTCCGGAGATCGGCACCTTGCCGGCCAGTTGCTGAGCGGCCAGGGCCTGAATGGCGCCGCCCGCCGTGGCGTCGTTGGAGGCGACAATGCCGTCGATTTTGTTGTCGTTGCGGGTCAGGGCGTTCTCAACAATGCTCAGCGCTTCGGTCGGGTTCCATTCCTTCACCCATTGCTGGCCGACGATCTTGATATCACCCTTGTCGATGGCCGGTTGCAGCACCTTCATCTGACCTTCGCGCAGGACTTTCGCGTTGTTGTCGGTGGGCGCACCACCCAGCAGGAAGTAATTGCCCTTGGGCGCTGCGTGCAGTACGCCGCTGGCCTGCATCTCGCCGACCTTTTCGTTATCGAAGGAAATGTAGGCGTCGATATCGGCGTTGAGTATCAGACGGTCATAGGACACGACCTTGATCCCGGCTTTCTTCGCTTCGGCCACCGCATTGGTCAGCACGGTGGCGTTGAACGGCACGATGACGATGACATCGACGCCACGGGAAATCAGGTTTTCGATTTGCGAAATCTGCTTCTGCTCGTTGGCATCGGCCGACTGCACGAAGACCTTGGCGTCCATTTTTTCCGCTGCCGCAACGAAGTAATCCCGGTCACGGGACCAGCGTTCCAGCCGCAGGTCGTCAATGGAGAAACCGATTTTCGGGTGGGCAGCGTCGGCCATAACCGGCAGCGACAGCAACGCCAGGGCGCCGGCAAACAGCGTGCGTTTTACGTTCTTCATGGTGGTGCGTCCTTTTATTTTTGTTTGAAAGACACGGCCTGACGATGAATATCGGGCTGGTGGAACTGTAGAGAATCAGCTGACGCAACGGACTACAGATTTGTCGCGCAAATGTCACAGCGCCTGCATTCCCGTTTTGCGTTCAGCGATAGATAAACCGG
Organism: Pseudomonas pharyngis; assembly: GCF_021602345.1. Taxonomy (GTDB): domain Bacteria; phylum Pseudomonadota; class Gammaproteobacteria; order Pseudomonadales; family Pseudomonadaceae; genus Aquipseudomonas; species Aquipseudomonas pharyngis. The sequence goes on along the minus strand of NZ_BQID01000014.1, from coordinate 45,927 downwards.
TTCACGACGTTTTCGAGCATTTCCTGCCGCCCGCTGACGGCCTGCGGGTTCAGCTCGTTGGCGAAGGCGTGCTCGGCCAATGTCTGGAGGTTGAACTCACCTTCCAGAACCGACTGGCCGAACGGCTGCTGCCAGCCGGCATAGCGTTGGTCCTTGAGCCGCTGAAGCTGATCGTTCTGGACCATGGCGGCGGCCCGCTCGAGCGACAGGGCGAGGACGTCCATGGCACCGACGTGGCCGTGAAACAGATCGACCTCGTCGAGGCTCTGGCGGCGCACCTTGGAGTCGAAGTTGAACCCGCCATTGCCGAAGCCGCCGGCCTTGAGGATTTCATAGGTGACCAGGGTCATTTCCTCGACGCTGTTGGGGAATTGATCGGTGTCCCAGCCGTTTTGCGGATCGCCCCGGTTGGCGTCGATGCTGCCGAAAATCCCCAGCGAGACGGCCGTCGCCACCTCATGATGAAAACTATGGCCGGCCAGGGTCGCGTGGTTGGCTTCGATGTTGACCTTTATTTCCTTTTCCAGACCGAACTGCTGGAGAAAGCCGAACACCGTGGCGCTGTCGTAATCGTACTGGTGCTTGGTCGGCTCCTGCGGTTTGGGCTCGATCAGCAGGTCACCTTTGAAGCCGATCTTGTACTTGTGCTCGACCACCATGCGCATGAAGCGACCCAGTTGTTCGCGCTCGCGCTTCAAGTCGGTATTGAGCAGGGTTTCGTAGCCCTCGCGACCGCCCCACAACACATAGTTGGAGCCCTTGAGGCGTTGAGTCGCGTTCATGGCGCTGAAGACCTGGGCCGCGGCGCAGGCGAACACTTCAGGATCCGGGTTGCTGGCGGCGCCGGCGGCGAAGCGCGGATTGCTGAAGCAGTTGGCGGTGCCCCACAGCAGCTTGATTCCGCTTTCTTCCTGATGGCGTTCCAGGTGATCGACCATTTGGGCGAAGTGGTTGCGGTACTCCTTCAGCGAGTGGCCTTCGGGGGCGACATCCGTGTCGTGAAAGCAGTAGTAGTCGATACCCAGCTTGGAGAAAAATTCGAACGCGGCCTGCGCTTTGCCAATGGCCAGCTCCATCGGGTCACCGGCGTGTTGCCACGGGCGTTTGAACGTCCCTGCGCCGAACACGTCGGAGCCCGGCCAGACAAAGGTGTGCCAATAACAGGCGGCCATGCGCAGGTGTTCGCGCATGGGCTTGCCGAGGATGATTTTGTCGGCGTCGTAGTGACGGAAGGCAAGGGGAGAATCGCTGGCAGGACCTTCGTAGCGAATCCGGTCGACATCGGGGAAGTACGGCATTGGCAATGTCCTTGTTGTTCTTGGTTGTTGTTCTTGGGCGTGTCCCGATACTAGCAACGGCCCTGTGCCTGCCGATTACGAAAATCACCAACACGCAGTGCGATTTTGCGTATTGAGATTCGCCCTCTGCGCGCCTAGTCTGTGCAGACCGCCTCTACGGCAAGGGGCCCGGAACAAGCCTGAAAACAATGAAAACCGTACCGCCTGTTCACCGTATCGCCCTGTTGTTCAACGGGAGCAAGATCTATGACCGCGGCATCATCAGCGGCATCGGCAACTACCTGAGCAGCACGCGCGCGTCTTGGGATCTGTTTCTGGAAGAGGATTTTCTCTGCCGCTTGAAGGGCATCGAGCGCTGGCAGGGCGACGGCATCATTGCCGACTTCGACGACCCGTTGATCGGCGAGGCGCTGGCCGATATCAAGCTGCCCGTGGTGGCGGTGGGTGGTTCTTATCAGGATGAGCGGGCTTATCCGAAAGGAATCCCGTACGTCGCCACCGACAACAACGCACTGATCACACTGGCTTACGAACACTTGGTCGAGGCCGGGCTGCAACGGTTCGCCTGCTTCAGCCTGCCTGAGGCGCAGGCCAATCGTTGGGCTCAGGAGCGCGAAAAAGCCTTTCTACGATTGATGCAACGGGACGGCTTGCACGCCGAGGTCTATCGCGGCATGGGCACCAGTGCACCGCTGTGGGACAGCGCCGTCGAACAGTTGATCGCCTGGCTGCAAAGCCTGCCCAAGCCCATTGGCATCATCGCGGTCAGTGACGCCCGCGCCCGGCAGTTGCTGCAAGCCTGCCTGACCGCCGGCATCGCCGTGCCAGAGCAGGTGGCGCTGATCGGCATCGACAATGACCCGCTGACCCGCAGCCTGACCCGAGTGCCCCTGAGTTCAGTGATACAGGGCACCGAAACCATGGGCCGCACCGCCGCGCAACTGCTGCACCAGATGCTGCACGGCAAACCGTCAACGGGCGCGCATGTCCTGATCCCGCCTGAAGCGATCAACGTGCAGGTGTCGAGCCTGCATCAACCGTTGGGCAACCCCTACGTGATGCAGGCGCTGCTGTTCATCCGCCAATATGCCTGCCAGGGCATCAAGACCGCGCAAGTGGCGGCTTATGTCGGCGTGTCGCGTTCCTCGCTGGAGTCGCATTTTCGTGCGGTGCGTGGTTGCAGCGTGCATGACGAGATTCTGCGTTTCAAACTGGCGGCGGCCACCCGCGGGCTGGAAAAAACCGACACGGCGATTGCGGACGTTGCCCGCAGTTGCGGTTTCAAATCCGCGCAGTACCTGCACACGGTGTTTCGCCGAGAGTTCGGGTGTACGCCCCGTGAATACCAGCAGGGCGCCCGATAGACGGCCACTCAAAAGCGATCCAGTCGATAGGGCTCGCGCACCGGCAGAATGCGCGCCGTGTCCTGCGCCGATGGTGAAACCATCTCTTCAACCATCTCCGCCGTCACCGCCGCCTGCGTCAGCCCCAGATGCTGATGCCCGAACGCAAGCAACACCCTCCCGTCACACACCCGATCGATCACCGGCAGCGAGTCCGGCAGCGACGGCCGAAACCCCATCCACGGTGTGGCTGCTTCGACACTCAACTCATCACGAAACAAGCCCTTGCTCAACCGATGCAACTGCCAGGCGCGGGCCATGGTGGGTGGGGTTTCGAGGCCGGCGAATTCGACGGTGCCGGCCAGGCGCAGCCCGTCGGACATCGGGGTCATGATGAATTTGCGTTCCAGCGAGGTGACGGGGAAGGGCAGTCGGTTATGTTCGTGAGGCAGCATGAGGTGGTAGCCGCGCTCGGTGTCCAGCGGGACTTTTTTGCCGGTCAGTGCAGCGGTGAGTTTTGCCGAGTGGGCGCCGCAGGCGATCAGTACCTGGCGAGCGGACAGGGTGCCGCTTCCGGTCATCAGATTGACGCCATGCTCGTGCAGTTTTCCGCCCTGAACCGCCTGCTTCACAAACTGCACGCCGCTGGCTTTCGCCGCTTCCACCAACTCACGCACGACGCGGTAGGGGTCGATGAAATGCCCGGTGTTCGGGAAAAACAGTCCGCCCTGAATCTGTTCGCTGAGTTGCGGCGCGGTCTCGCGTACCGCTCCGGCCTGCCACCAATCGACTGGCACTTGTTGCTGTTGCATGCGTCGCTGCAGTGCTTCGAGTGCCGGGCGTGAGCCGGGTCGTTCGAACACCAGCAGCGAGCCTTCCATCTTCAACAGCTCGGGGCGCTGAATGTCATTCAGCGAGCGGTGCCAGGCACCCAGCGAGCTTTCATTCAGCGCGCGCAATCCGGCAACAGTGCGCTGGAACGGCGCCGAGCGCAGGTTCAGCAATAGCCGCGTAAACCAGGGCAGGGCGCGGGGCAGGTATTTCCAGTCCAGGCGCAGTGGCCCCATCGGGTCCATGAGCATGGCCGGCAGGCGCTTGAGGATCGAGCTGTCGGCAATCGGGAACACTTGCTCGGTCGCCAGATGCCCGGCGTTGCCGAACGAGGCGCCGTGGCCCGGTTCCTGCGGGTCGATCACCACCACCCGCAAACCCTGACGGGCAAGGCGCAGGGCACTCGCGACGCCGATGATGCCGGCGCCGACCACGGCGATGTCGTGCGGGTTATTCGGCATTTTTCGCGGTTTCCCTTTGGCCATCGAGCAAGCGACGCAGCGACAGTGGATTGGCGTGTTTGAGCGCGATCGGCAGCAAGCTGTCGGGAAAATCCTGATAGCAGACCGGGCGCAGGAAACGCAGGATCGCCGCCGTGCCCACCGACGTAGTGCGTGAATCGGAAGTCGCCGGGAACGGCCCGCCGTGCACCATCGCGTCGCAGACTTCAACGCCGGTCGGCCAGCCGTTGACCAGCAGGCGCCCGGCCTTGCGCTCCAGGGTTGGCAGAAATGCGCGGGCCTGTTGCAGATCCTCGTCATCGAGATGCAGCGTGGCGGTCAGTTGGCCTTCCAGCTGTTCGAGCACATGACGGATTTCAGCGTCGCTGGCGCATTGCACGATCACGGACGCGGCGCCGAAGGCTTCGGCCTGCAACGAATGATCGGCGAGGAAGTCGGCGGCGTCGGTGATGAACACATGAGCCTGGCCCTGATTCGGTTCCGTCGCGCGCTGGCCGACGGCGGCAATACGCGCTCGGTGGTTTTCCGCGAGGGCATTCACGCTGGATTCGTAGGCATTGAAAATTCCCGGCGTCAGCATGGTCTGCGCGGGGCTGCGCTGGATCAGTTCACTGGTGGCTGCAATAAAGGCGTCCAACGCCGGCCCCTTACGGGCGAGCACTAAGCCGGGATTGGTGCAGAACTGACCGGCGCCCAGCGTCAGCGAAGCCACAAACCCTTGGGCCAACGCCTCGGCGCGATTTTGCAACGCTGCCGGAAACAGCAAAACCGGGTTGATCGAACTCATTTCCGCGTACACCGGAATCGGCTCTGGCCGGGCTTGTGCCGCTTTAATCAGCGCGAGCCCGCCACTGCGCGAACCGGTGAAACCGACGGCCTTGATCCGTGGATCGCTGACCAGCGCGATCCCCACTTCACGACCGGAGCCGTACAACAACGAGAACACACCTTCCGGCAAATCACAGGCCTTGACCGCCCGCGCAACGGCGCGGCCAACCAGTTCGCTGGTGCCGGGGTGCGCGCCGTGGGCCTTGACGATCACCGGGCAACCGGCGGCCAGTGCCGAAGCGTTATCGCCACCGGCTACCGAGAACGCCAGTGGGAAGTTGCTCGCGCCAAACACGGCCACAGGGCCCAGTGGAATCTGCCGCTGACGCAGATCCGAACGCGGCATCGGCTGGCGCTGCGGTTGCGCGGTGTCGACTCGCACATCCAGCCATTCACCGGCCCGTACGGTGCGGGCAAACAAGCGCAGTTGCTGGCAGGTGCGGCCTCGCTCACCCAGCAGGCGTGGGCGTGGCAGGCCGGTTTCGGCCAGGGCGCGGTCGATCAGTTCGTCGCCGAGGGCTTCGATTTCGCTCGCGATGGTTTCAATGAACTTGGCCCGTGCCTCGAGCGATGTCTCGCGATAACGGTCGAGCGCCGCCCAGGCCAGTGCGCAGGCCTGCTCGACATGTTCGGCAGAGCCGCCGGCGTAGCCCGGCTCCAAAGGCAAGTTGGTGGCGGGGTTGATCCCGTGGATGACGTCGCGGTCGCCGGTGAGGGTTTGCTGACCGATCAGCAGTTGGCCCGTCAGGGTCATGGCGCATTCCTTATCAATAAAGCAGGTCACGAATAAGGCCCGCCGCCGTGGGTGGCGGCGGGCTTGAGCGCAGCGGCAGGTCAGGCGAAGTTTTGCTCCGCCGACCAGTTTTCGTACCAGTGACGGAACAGCGCGTACTGGGCTTCTGCGTAACGACGCTGTGAGTCGCTGAGGGCATCGGTTTCGTTGAAATGCAGGGTGTATTCCTTGTCGCCGTTGAGCACCATCAGGTGTTTGTAATACAGCACCAGATCCGTGCCTTCGTCGAAGGACGACAGCACCGCCAACGCTGATTCCAGCTCGCGGGCCTGACGCCGGGCCTTGGCGTCCCCCTTGGCGGCCTGCTTGCTCAGGGCCACCAGTTGCAGCACTTCGCGGGGCAGGGCGTTGCCGATGCCGGTGATGGCGCCGGTGGCGTTGCAGTTGACGAAACCGTGCACGACCTGGGTGTCGACACCGACCATCAGGGTCACGTCATCATCCTTGGAGGTGATGTTTTCAGCGGCGTAGCGCAGATCGGCGCCACCGCCGAATTCCTTGAAACCGATCAGGTTCGGGTATTCACGGCGCAGCTCGAAGAACAGATCGGCGCGGGTGGCGAAGCCGTAGTAAGGGCTGTTGTAGATCACCGCCGGCAGGTTCGGCGCGGCTTGCAGAATTGCCGCGAAGTGGGCTTTTTGCGCCGCCGCCGAAGCGCCACGGGACAGCACCCGAGGAATCACCATCAAGCCCTGCGCGCCGACTTTCGCCGCGTGTGCAGCGTGGGACACTGCTTCACGGGTGTTGACCGCGCCGGTGCCGACGATGGTCGGAATCCCGGCGGCCACCAGCCGCGCCACGCCTTCCTGACGCTCGGCTTCGGTGAGTAGCGGCCAGTCGCCCATGGAGCCGCAATACACGACCGCGCTCATGCCGATGTCGATCAGCTCGCGACCCTTGGCCACCAAGGCGTCGAAGTCCGGTTTGCGCGCGGCGGTGCACGGGGTCATCAGGGCGGGCATGCAGCCGGTGAAGATGTTGTCGCTCATTATTGTTCTCCTTGGAACGGTCATTCAGAGGGGTTTGAAGTGCAGCGCAGCGGCTCAGATGCCCCACGCGAACGGATCGGTTTCGTCGATCAGCAGCGTGCTGTCGGCGGTCATGTGGGCGCGGCCGGTGATGTAGGGGCGGATGCGCTCGCCTTCCCATTCAAAGCGGCTTTCGAACTGGCTGCCGGTGATGCTCGCCTGCACCCAGCGCTCGCCGGGCGCGAGTTTTTCGTCGGCGGCCAGGCACGCCAGTTTGGCGCTGGTGCCGGTGCCGCAAGGGGAGCGGTCGTAAGCCTTGCCGGGGCACATCACGAAATTGCGGCTGTCGGCCTCGGCGTCATCGGCGAACAGTTCGATGTGGTCGATGAGCGCGCCGTCCTCGCCATGGATGCCTTGCTCTTCGAGGGCCCTGAGCATTTTCCAGGTGAGGTCGGTCAGGGTATCGACGTTGTCCATCGTCAGTGTCTGGCCGTGTTCGGAGACCAGGAAAAACCAGTTTCCGCCGTAGGCCACGTCACCGAGGAAGCGACCGTATCCCGGCACTTCCACCGCCACCTGCTTGCGTGAGCGATAGGCGGGCACGTTGCCGAGCGTTACGGCGCCGTCTTCATGCAACGTTGCGCTGACCGGGCCGACCGGCGTGTCGATCTTGTGCACCCCCGGTGCGATCAGCCCCAGGTGCTGCAACGATGCAACGAGGCCGATGGTGCCGTGGCCGCACATGCCGAGGTAACCGGCATTGTTGAAGAAAATCACCCCGCAGGTGGCGTCCGGCGACACCGGCTCGCAATACAGCGCGCCCACCAGCACATCGTTGCCACGCGGTTCCAGCAGGCAGGCGCGGCGCCACTGGTCATGCTGATTGCGCAGGGCATCGCGCTTCTCGGCCATGGTGCGCCCGGGCAGATCGGGAAAACCTTTCATCACCAGACGCGTGGGTTCGCCGCCGGTGTGGGAATCAATGACGTGTACTCGTTTCATGGACAGGTCCCGTTGAGTGATTTCAGTAAGCGCCGGCAGCGCGAGGATTGGCGGCGTAGGCGGGGGACGGCGAAGCGACTTCGCTTTCATCCTCTTCCGATTCCAGACGCAGCAGGTGTGCCGGTACGCCGGTGGCGGCGCCCCAGTAATAGATGCCCATCGCACAGGCTGCGACGACCAGGGTGTCGAACGGATGGGTGAGGACGCCCAGGCCGCCGAAGGTGCCGAGTTTCGACAGGACGATGGTCACGGCGTAGAAGGCGATCAGCCACGCGGACGAGCGCACTTGGCGGGATAGGCTGAGGTGGGCGGTCGGCACGAAGCGGCCGCAGAGCAGGTAGACGACGAACATCAGGATTTGCAGGCCGAGCAGCCAGGACACGGTGTTCCAGCCCGACCAGTAAACGATCAGCGCAGCGATGATGAACGACACCGGCCCCAGCACGCTCATGCACTTGACCCGGAACGGGCGTGGCATGTCGGGGGCATTGCGACGCAGCGCGGCGACGGTCACCGGGGCGACGGCATAGCTCAGCACCAGCGCGGCGGACACCACGTTGATCAGCGCTTCCCAGGACGGGAATGGCAGGGTCCAGAATACCGACAGGGCGAAGGTCAGCCACAACGCCGGACGCGGGATGCCGGACTTCGCGTCGATGTGGGTGAAGACCTTGAAGAAGGTGCCGGTCTGCGCCCAGCCGTAGATCACCCGAGGGGTGGCGTTCATGTAGATGTTGCCGCAGCCGCTGGGGGAGATCACCGCGTCCGCGACGACCAGATACGCCAGCCAGCCCACGCCCAGTGCCAGGGCGATGTCGCGATACGGCAGGGCGAACTCCTTGGAAACCCCGGCCCAGCCATTGGCGAGCAGTTCGGTCGGGATGCCGCCGAGGAAGGCCGTTTGCAGCAATACGTAGATCGCGGTGGACAGCAGCACCGACAGGATCAGCGCAATCGGGATGGTGCGTTGCGGGTTCTTCACTTCGCTGGCCACCGAAATGATCGGGGTCAGTCCCAGATAGGCGAAGATCACACCGCCGGCGGAGACGGCCATCTCGATACCCGAGAGTCCGAATGGGGCGAAGCCCTGAACCTGAAAGTTTTCCGGTTTGAAGAAGGTGAACAGCACGCCGATCACCAGCAGCGGCACGATGAACTTGAACACGCTGACCAGATTGTTGGCCTTGGCGAAGGTCTTCACGCTGCGGTAGTTGAGCAGGAAGAACACGCACAGCAGGCCGAACTGCACCAGCCAGCCGAGCAGGGTCGGATCACCGCTGCCGGCCTTGGTCAGGCTCGGAAACCAGGCTGCCGCGTATTGGCGCGAAGCGACCACCTCGATCGCCACCAGACTGGAAAACGCGATCAGCGTAATAAAACCCATCAGGTAACCGAGCAGCGGCCCGTGGCTGTAAACCGGGTAGCGCACCACACCGCCAGCGCGGGGTAATGCCGCGCCCAGTTCGCAGTAGACGATGCCCAGCAGCAACACGGCGAACCCGCCCAGCAACCAGGAAAAAATCCCCGCCGGCCCGGCAATCGCCGACACGTGACTGGCCGCGAACAACCAGCCGGAACCGAAGATCGCCCCCAGTCCGATAAAGGTGAGGTCGATCAATGAAAGTTGTTTTTTGAACTTGCCTTGGCCTGACATGGCATCGCCTTCTTGTGAGTTATTGGATAGGCAGGTATGAGTCACTGGAACGGCTAAACAGTGAACTCATCGGGCGTCGGGCGATTGATGTTTTGCGCAGCTCCGGATGACGAATTCGGCACAGTTGCGAAGAAAGCCAGCGGCGCTCGACACGCTTCGAACGTTGCTGCAATCTGCACGCGAACGCCTCAGCCCGTTCCACTCACCGGGGAAAACCGTCACCATGCAGAACGCATTTGCGATCCTGAGCCAGGGCGATGCGCACAATCGTCCCTACACCCTCGAGGCGCTGCTGGCGGGAGTGGCGCCGCTGTTGCCGATGCTCGACGTGATTCCGAACGCGGCGATCTTCATCAAGGACGTGCAGGCGCGGTACGTCCTGGCCAATCGCACGCTGGTGCAGCGCTGCGGCCTGAAAGACCTGAAACCGCTACTCGGCAAAACCAGTGCGCAGGTGTTTCCGGCGCAACTGGGGCCGGGTTATACCGAGCAGGATCGGCGGGTGCTGGAAGAGGGATTGGTGCTGGAGGATCAGCTGGAGTTGCATCTGTACGGCAGTCGCGAACCGGGCTGGTGCCTGACGCACAAGCGTCCGCTGTACAACCGCGACGGCGATATCATCGGCCTCGCGGGGATTTCGGTGGACCTGCAATCGGCCAGCGAAACCCACCCGGCGTTTCAGCGCCTGGCGGCGGTCGACGAACACATCCGCGCGCATTTCAATCGTCGGGTGACGCTGGGCGAGCTGACCCGGATCGCCGGCATTTCGGTGGCGCAGCTGGAGCGCTACTGCAAACGGGTCTTTCACCTTACGCCGAGGCAGATGATTCAGAAAGTGCGGCTGGAACATGCCCATCGCTTGTTGCATACCGAACTGCCGATCACCGAGGTGGCGCTGCAATGCGGCTACACCGATCACAGCGCGTTCACCCGCCAGTTCAAGGCGTCGACCGGTTTCACCCCGCGTCAGTACCGGCAGGCGACAGAGTGATGAGCGGGTTTCGGTGGGCGATCAGCCCGCTCGTTTCAGCGTGTGTGCGACGTACAGTTTTGTGATCAGCCCGGCCATTGCCTTCGCTCCGAAACAACGGAAGTAAACGTAACCGTTGTCGGTCTCCAGACTGACGATCCGGGTAATGAATCCCCCCTCCAGAGTGACCTTGCGAATCGTGGCTATCGGGACTTCAACGTCCAGAACTCCGCCGGGCACCGCGCGGTTCATGGCATTGGCACTCATACGAATCCCGGACGGCGTGATCACCACTTTCCCACCCACCCAGAGTCCGCCGGGCACGAGAAAATTGGCCAGCCTGGACTTCAGCACTTCTTCAGCCACCTCAGACGCTCCCTTGTTTGATTGCTGTTGGAAAACCACAGGCCTGTTTACCTGACAAAAAACCAAATCGCCATGTGTTTCCTTCGTTCTTTCATGCGTCGCAGTTGTCACTGCCCGTTCCCGCCTGTCTGGAGTTCACCCGATGCCTTCGCTCAAAACCCTGCCCGCCGCCTTGCTGGGGCTGGCCCTTGTCTGTCCGGTCAAGGCGCAATCCCAGGGGCTGGAACTGGGGCAAGTGCTGATCGGGGCCGAGGATCAGAGCGGTGACGATCTGTCGGTGGAAGAGGCGAAGGCTCGTCTGGCCCAGGTGCCGGGTGGCAGCAACGTGGTCGATATGCGCCAGCCATTGCAGGGCCGGGTCGCGAGCAATCAGGACGTGCTGGCGTATCAACCGGGTGTCTATGCCCAGTCAGCGGGCAACGAAGGGACGAAAATCTCGATCCGTGGCTCGGGCATCAATCGCGCTCCCGGCGCCCACGCCTCGGGGCTGTACACGATGCTCGACGGCCTGCCGCTGACCGGCCCGGGCGGCACGCCTTATGAACTGCTGGAGCCGCTGTGGCTGGATCATGTGGAAGTGCTACGCGGTGCCAACGGTTTTGATCGCGGTGCGCTGGCCCTTGGCGGCGCCGTCGATTACGTCAGCCACACGGGCTACAACGCGCCGCTGCTGAATGTGCGGTACGTCATGGGCAGCCACGGTTACACTCAGCGACAAGTCAGCTCCGGCCAGGTGCTGGGCGATTTCGATTACTACCTGTCGATGACCAACGCGCATTCCGACGGTTATCAGGATCACACCGCGAGCAAGAGCCAGGGTGTGATCGCCAACTTCGGCTATCGCTTCAATCCGAATCTGGAAACCCGCTTCTACATCCGTCACCGCGAGACCGACAACGACCTCGCCGGGCGGGTGACCAAACATTCCATCGAGCACGATCCGCGCGCAGCCAACCCGGCGTACGTGACGCGCAACGACAGCCGCGACCAGCCCGGCAGCACCTTCATCGGCAACAAGACCACGTACTACATCGACGACGATTCGAGCATTCAGACCGGTCTGGTCTATCACGATTACCCGATGGACCTGCGCGAAGGCCCCAATCGCCTGAAGGTCGCCTACACCGATGTCAGCGGCACGTTCGACTACAAGCGCCGCGACACGCTCTGGGGGATGGAGAGCAACAGCACCGTGGGCCTGCGAGTCACCAAGCACCTGCCCAATGACGGTGCCAGCGAACTGGTGCGGACTCCCACCGGCAACACCGCCGGTTACGCGCCGGGCACCCACATGCGCAACTTCAGTTATCAGGGCTCGGATTCTGTCCTGCACGTGGGCAACGACCTGGAAATCGCCGATGACCTGTGGCTGACCACCGGCCTCGCCGCGATCTACACCCGCCGCGAAAGCGCCGTGACCTACCCGGAAGGTGGCGGCAAAACCAGCCTCGGCGACTGGGATTACGCGCCGCGCCTGGGCCTGCGCTATCAGGTGACGCCGGACCTGCAACTGTTCGGCAACCTGAGCCGTTCGGTCGAAGCGCCGCATCCGTGGTCGCTGATCTACAGCTCCAACGTACGGTTCCCGGCCGGCAGCGGCGCCGCCACCGGCACCCAGCGCGACCCGGTCAAGCTGCAGAATCAGACCGCGACCACCCTGGAACTCGGCGGCCGTGGCGACAGTGCGCTCGGTGAATGGAGCCTGGCCTGGTACTACGCTCAGGTGCGCCACGAATTGCTCTCGGTATTGCCGGACGCCAACGCGACCACGCCTTACGAACTCAACGCCAGCCCGACCGTGCACCAAGGTATTGAAGCCAGCCTGAACAGCAACCTGTGGTCAGCAAACGATGGCGGCAAGTTGAGCCTGCGTCAGGCCTACACCTTCAGCGATTTCCACTACCGCGACGACGACCGCTTCGGCGACAACCGCCTGCCGGGCTTGCCGATGCATTACTACCAGGGCGAACTGCGCTACGACTTTCCGCAGGGTTTCTTCGCGGCGGTCAACACGCAACTGGTCTCGAAAACCGCAGTGGATTATGCCAACAGTTATTACGCCGATCCTTACGCCACCTTCGGCGCGACCCTCGGTTACAACGCCCCCAAGGGCGACTGGCAGACCTGGCTGGACATGCGCAACCTGACCGACAAGCACTACGCCGCTACAGTTACGCCGGGCTATGACGATAAAGGACTGGACGCCGCACGTTCCACACCGGGTGAGGGCATGGCGATGTATGTCGGGGTGTCGTGGAGTCTGCTCTGACGCTGGTGTGTGAGTGTCGAACCCTATCGATCAGTTTCCTCTGGTGCATGGAACCAATAAATGAAATTGCGATTCTCCTGGGAAGAAGCGTTCGGCGACTTGTTTCCGCACTGTAGTTCAGACGTCGTGAACGAGGATGGCACGAGCCTTTTGTCCTGCATCCTGACCGATGATGGCGGCTGCCAGCTCATACATTCGCTGGAGTGGATAGACGTGGGTTTGGCGCGGATCAAATCGGTGAAGGAGTCAAAGGTCGAATTCGATCACTGGGATCGTGAAGATTGGGCTGCAGATTTTTCAAAGGACTGCGTGAAGCTCCATTTTCGGATGGAAGAAGATTATTGTGAATTTCTCAGTCTGGAATCCTTTGAAAAAGCCTTGATGGCATGGCGTGATTTTATTGGGTTGCCACCCGACAAAGCGGTGACACGAGAGCTGGAAATTTGAGCCTTCGTGGCAAGCAGTTCCCCTAATTCAAACGTTCTAAGGAAGGATTGATGTTCGGTAAATACAAGTTCGGTTGGTGCGCACTGCTGGCCGGATCGTTTGCACTCAGTGGTTGCACGTCACTGTTCATGGGCAAACAGTACGAGTTTCCCCGCCCGGATGAGCCTTCTGCGACCGTTCGCCTTAAATATGATCGTGGCACAACGCTGGACGCGATGACGTTCAACGAAAAAAGTTGTTATGCCGGCTTTACGCCGCTTTCCTATAACGGCGACTTCATCGAGTCCAAAGTCGCCGTCGGTAAAGAGCTGGTGCTGACTTACCGCGATGTAGTGGGCGGTACTCAGTGCCAGATACCTTTTTCCTTCACGCCTCAGGAAGGCGCTGTCTACACCATAAAGACCGGTTTCTGGAGCGAGACCAAGCCCGGCATCATTCCGGTGTTCAAGTACGACCAGTATCACTGCGGGATCGGTGTAGTGAAAAAGGTCGGCGATCAGGAAAGTGTCCAGCCCATCCAACAATTGCGTATCAAGACCGGTTTCGCCTGCCTGAAATTTCTACCCGTCACGAAATAGCTCTCGGCATCCCTGCGTTTGCGGTTTGACGGTGCAACCCTCAAACAATGTCATCGATCAGAATATGGTGCTGCCCGCGACTGCATTGCTCGATCCGCGCCTCGACCTTGTAGACCGTGCGCAGCATCGGCTCGGTGATGACTTCATGGCTGGGTCCGCTGCCATGGGCCGTGCCACCCGCGATGACCAGCACCTGATCGGCAAAACGCAGCGCCTGATTCAGGTCGTGGATGGCGATGAACACGATCACTTCGCGACGGCGCGCGAGGGCTTTCATGAAGTTCAAAACCTGAACCTGCCGGTGCATGTCGAGTGCGCTGGTGGGTTCGTCCATCAGCAGGATTTCCGGTTCGCGCACCAGCGTCTGGGCGATTGACACCAATTGCTGCTGGCCGCCGCTCAGCTCACCGAGGTTGCGAAACGACAGTTCAGTGATCCCGAGCGCTTCGAGAATCTCGTCCACCAGTTTCAGTTCATCATCGTGAACCGCCCAGTTGGGCGTCAGTTGCTTGCGCGCCAGCAGCACCGATTCGTACACCGTGAGCCGGGCGCTGGCGTTCAAGCCCTGGGGCATGTAGCTGATGCCTTGAGTGCCTTTTTTCGAGCCTTCCAGAATCACTTCGCCCGGCCCGTCGATCAGCCCGGCCATGCGCTTGAACAGCGTCGATTTGCCTGCCGCGTTGGGGCCGACGACGGCCACGACCTGGCCGCCGGTAAACGTTGCGGTACTGACGCCGGAAATGATCTCGCGCTGACCGTAGCGGGCGCCGAGGTTGTCGAGCCGGATCTTCACCATGAGTTTTTCTTACCGTTGAGAATCAGAGAAATGAAGAACGGCACGCCAATCAGTGACGTGACCACACCGATGGGGAATATCGCTCCCGGGATCAGGGTCTTGCTGACCACCGAACTGGCGGACAGGATCAGCGCACCGGTCAGCAACGAGGCCGGCAGGAAAAACCGCTGATCCTCGCCGATCAGCATCCGCGCGATGTGCGGCCCAACCAGCCCGATGAAGCCGATCGTGCCAACGAACGCCACCGGAAACGAAGCGAGCAGACTGACCATGATCAGCGTTTGAAAGCGCAGGCTGCGCACGTTGATGCCGAAACTCGCAGCCTTGTCGTCGCCCAGGCGCAGGGCCGTCATCGCCCACGCACGTTTGGCGAAGATCGGCAGGGTGATGAGGATCACCACGCAGATCACCCCGAGTTTCGGCCATGTGGCCTTGGTCAGGCTGCCCATGGTCCAGAACACCACGGCTGCCACGGCTTGTTCGGTGGCGAAAAACTGCACCAGCGCCAGTAACGCATTGAAGGTAAACACCAGGGCGATGCCGAGCAGCACGATGGTTTCGGCGGTCACGCCACGACGCATGCTCATGAAGTGAATCAACAGCGCCGAGAGCATTGCCATGATGAACGCGTTGAGCGGCACCATGTATTGCGCCGCCAGCGGAAACAGCGCCACGCCGAAGGCCAGCCCCAGCGCTGCGCCGAAACCGGCCGCCGCCGAAATACCGAGGGTGAACGGGCTGGCGAGCGGGTTGTTGAGGATGGTCTGCATCTGCGCCCCGGCGAGCGAAAGCGCCGCGCCGACAGCGACCGCCATCAACGCCACCGGCAGGCGGATGTCCCACATGACCACCCGCACTTGTGCCGATGCGGTTTCCGGCGAGAACAAAGCACCGAGCACTTCGCTGAGGCTGTAACGGGCCGGGCCCAGTGCCAGATCGAGCAACACGCTGAAGATCAGCAGCACGGCCAGCCCCAACAGAATCAGCCGTTTACGCAGCACCAGCCGCCGGTAGGTGACGCTCTGCACAATCGGTGCTTCGCCCAGCGAACTCATGGCTTGACCTCGGTTTTTTGCAGGCTGACGAAATAGCCCGGTTCATACGGCACCGGCAGGAAGCGCTCGTGCATCTCGCGAAATGCCGCATCGGGATCAAGATCGGCGAACAGTTCCGGGTGGAACCATTTGGCCAATTGCTGAATGGCCACGAACTGGTAAGGGCTGTTGTAAAACTGGTGCCAGATCGCATGAAACGCCTGAGTGTTTTGCGCCTTGATGCCGGCGTAGGCCGGGCGCTGGGTGTACCAGGCCAGTTTGCGCCGGGCTTCGGTCAGGTCTGCGCCCGGGCCGACGCCGACCCAATGGCCCCCCGGTGCAAAGGCTTCCCAGTCGGCGCTGGTAACCACCACATGGTCGGGATTGGCGACGATCACTTGCTCAGGGTTCAGTTGCCCGAAGGTGCTCGGAATGATCCGACGGGCGATGTTATTGCCACCGGCCATGTCGACGAACAGACCAAAGTTCTCGTTGCCGAAACTCAGGCAGCAATCATCGGTATAGCCACCGATGCGCTCGATGAACACGTTGGGACGGGCAGGATGGTATTTCTCGATCACGTCGGTGACGCGGTGGATCTGCTGGTTACGAAAATCGATGAACGCTTCGGCGCGCTCTTCCTTGCCGAACAACTTGCCGAACAGACGCATGGTCGGCTCGGTGTTCTGCATGGGGTTGTTGCGAAAGTCGACGTACACCACCGGGATGCCCAGGGCATCGAGTTTCTCGATGTAGCGGGCATCCTCGGTTGCGTGCTGCGCTTCGATGTTGAGGATGATCACGTCAGGCTTCTGCGAGATCGCCTGCTCGATGTCGAAGGTGCCGCTCTCGAAACCGCCGAAGGTCGGGATTTTCGCGATGTCGGGGAATTTGCGCAGGTAGGCGTTATAGGTGTCCGGGTCGGACTGGATCAAATCCTTGCGCCAGCCGACGATGCGTTCGATAGGGTTCTGCGTATCCAGCGCGGCCACCAGATACAGCTGGCGACCTTCACCCAGAATGACCCGGCGCACCGGCAGGTGAACCTTGACCGTGCGGCCCTGCAAGTCAGTCACGGTGCCCAGTGCCGGATCCGCTTCGCCAGCCTGTACGCGGCTTGGCATCAAGGAAGAAATCGACAAACCCAGCAGCCCGGCGATCAGCAGGGCGGCGAAGGTCTGGCGGCGGCGAAAAACATTAACCATGGTGTATGCCTTTGCAAAAGCCGGATCGGACCACGACGCCAGGCGCCGCTCCGGGCCGGACGTTTCAGAAATCGACAGTGGCCGAGAGCAATAAGGTTCGAGGCGCGCCCTGGGAGAACGCGCCGTAGGAGGCGACGCCCGACCAGTATTCACGGTCAAACACGTTCTGCACGGTGGCCCGCAAAGTGGTCGGCCGTTCGGCGATGCGAGTGGCGTAGCGCGCGCCGACATCGAAGCGGGTCCAGGCGTCCAGTTGTTGGGTGTTGGCCTGATTGACGTACTGGCTGCCGGTGTAGATCGCGCCGCTGGTCAATGTCAGGCCTTCGACTTGCGGCACGTCCCATTCGGCCCAGAGGTTGGCTTGCACTTCGGGAACCCCGACCGGTTTGTTGCCACGGTTGGCAGCGACACCGGTTCGGGTCAGTTCGCCGTCGAGCAGCGTCACTCCCCCGATCAGGCGTGTGCCTGTTGCAATCTCGCCCGCCATGTTCAGTTCGACGCCCCGGTTGCGCTGTTCGCCATTGACCGAGAACACCCCGGATGCCAGTTCACCGCTGGGCTTTTCAAGCTGGAACAGGGCGATGGTGGACATGAAACGGCCGTAGTCGAGCTTGACCCCGACTTCCTGCTGGCGCGACACATAAGGGGAAAAGATCTCGCCCGCGTTGGCAGCGGCGGACGGCGCGATGTCACCCTTGCTCAGGCCTTCGACGTAGTTGTAGTAGAACGAGACATGGTCCCAGGGCTTGGCGACGATCCCGAACAGCGGCGTGGATTTGCTTTTGTCGTAGGACGTGGTGATTGAGCCGGCCGTGTTGTAGTTATCCGACTTGATGTTCTGCTGGCGCACGCCGAGCGTGACCTGGAGGCGTTCATCGAGCACCGACAGGGTGTCGGCGAGGGCCACGCCCGACAGCTCGCTTTCGGAAACCTTCGGGGTATCCGGCTTGGCGATCGCGGGTTTCGGGCGATCGAGCGGGTGATAGATGTTCGACAGGATCGCCGGGCCGGAAATAATCCCCCGGGACAAGTTATCGCGGTAGCGGGTGACTTGTAGCGCCGTGCTATGACTGATCGGCCCGGTGTCGAACCGCAGCCGCGCACCGGCATCGACGGTGTAGCGCTGGACTTCGAATTTGTAATAGCCGGGGATCGACGAGGTGTCGCCCGCTTCGTTGATGATGGTCGGCGTCTGGTCGGACATGCGCGCGACATCCGATCGGCCACCGCCGGCGTGGGCGAACACTGTCAGGTTGTCGTTGAGGTCGTATTCGCCGCCGAGCAACGCCGATTTGTCGCGGGTTTCCGACCAGCCCCATTCCTGGCTGACGCTGGTGCGGCCGTTGGCTGCGGACGGAATCTCCACGCCGGAGGCAATCAGGAAGGGGCGGGATGCGGCGTCGAAACTCTCTTTCTGATTGATCAGGTCCAGGGTGGTACGCAGGCGTTCGCCCTGGTAGTCGAGGGACATCGCGCCGATACCGACCTCTCGGGATTGCTTGTCGATAGCCGTATCGCCTTGCTGGACGCTGCTGTTGATCCGCACGCCGAAGCGGCGTTCTTCACCGAAGCGTCGGCTGACATCGAGGTGGCCGCCGAGCTGGGTATTCAAGGCGTAACTGGTGGTGAAACGAGTCAGGTCTTCGTCCAGTGAACGCTTGGGTACCACGTTGATCACGCCGCCGACACCGCTGTTGGGCGACATGCCGTAGAGCAGGGCGCCGGGGCCTTTGACCAGTTCGATCCGTTCGGCGTACTCGGTGAACACCCGGTAGTTGGAGGCCACGCCGTACACGCCGTCGAACGCCAGTTCACCGAGGTTGCCTTCGCCGACCGGAAAACCACGGATGAAGAACGAGTCGACAATCCCCCCTGTCTGCCCTGTGGAACGCACCGATGAGTCGCGCTCCAGCAAGTCGCCGACGGTGACAGCCTGCTGGTCCTTGATCAGTGTCGAGGTGTAGCTGCTGACACTGAACGGAGCGTCCATCGCATCGCGGTTGCCCAGAATGCCAAGGCGTCCGCCGCGGGCGACCTGACCGCCCGCAAGCACCGGCGGCAAGCTGTCGGTGCGCGTGTCGATGCCTTCGACCGTGGTGTCCGCCAACGTGACCCGGCGCACTACCAGCGTCCAGGTCCCGTCGCTGCGAGCGACCATCTCCAGGCCACTGCCTTCGAGCAGTCGAGACACCGCTTCCTGCACCGAGTAGCTGCCGGACAATCCAGGGCTGACGAGGCCTTCGGTGATCGACGGCTGAAACGACAAGGCGATACCGGCGTCCACGGCAAAGCTCGAGAGGGTCACGCCAAGCGGGCCGGGCCCGATGTTGTAGGCTCGCACAGTGACCGCGTCCAGCTGCTCCGGCCTGGCTGCCTCGGCGAGGGCGCTGCTGGCCAGGCCCAGCACAACGCTGAGCAACACGCCGCGCATAACGGGCTTTAGCAGACGATCCGCAAGCAAGGGTCGTGCAACGAGCATGAAGGGATGACCCTATGGACGAGGTGGAATGGTTGTTCCTTTCATAGCCAGCCGAGATCAAAAAAAGTATCACCCGTGCGGTGATTTTTTTGCTCAGGCGGGTGAGAGCGTCACCCAGTAACCACTCAAGTGCCCGGAGACGCGCACGGGATAGGTCTGCGCCAGCATGTTCAGCGAGCGTTGGGTATCACTGATGGGAAAGGCCCCGGAAATGCGCAGGTCGGCAATGGCTGGATCGCACCGCACAAAGCCTCGGCGATAGCGCGCCAGTTCGACAACGAAATCCGCCAGCCGCATCTTGTCGGCCATCAGCATGCCCTCGGTCCAGGCGCCAACGTTGCGGTCGGTCGGGTTCAGCGAGCCAAAGGCCTGTGATGAAAAGTCGGTACGTTGCCCGGCGTTGACGATGATCGGCGCGCTCTGTGGGCTGTCGGCCAGCTCGACTTGCACAGCGCCTTCGAGCACTGCGAGTTGGGTGTGCGGCTGCCATTCACGAACGGTGAAGCGCGTGCCCAGCGCCTGCATCCCGCCCTGACGGGTGCTGACCAGAAAAGGTCGAGGCTGCGCGGCGTTGTCCGGCGCAGTCTGCACCAGGATTTCGCCTTCGCGTAAATGGATCAGCCGCTGTCGGGTGTCGAACAGAACGTCGATGGCCGTGTCGGTGTTCAGGGTGAGTTGCGAGCCGTCGGCCAGGGTCAGTTCGCGGCGCTGCCCGACGGCGGTGTGGTAATCGGCGGACCATTGCTGCGACTGCGCCAGTTTCCAGCTGCCCCAACCGGCGGGTATCGCCGCCAGCAGCAAGGCCAGTTTGCCCAGGGCTGCGCGGCGTTCCGGGTTACTCGGGCGATCCAGCGCCGACATCGCCAGCGACGGCGGCAGGCCGCCGAACTTGCTTTGCAGCAACTGCGCGCGGGCCCACGCCCGGTTGCGCTCGGGGCTGCTGACTTTCCAGTACTCCCACTCCGCACGCTCGGTTTCGCTGAGGTCGTTTTCGCTCAGACGCATCAGCCACTCGGCGGCTTCTTCGAGTATTTTCGGATCGAGCGGCGGTTCACTGCGGCGCGTAAGCATTCATTCCACCAGCATCAGGCACTGCACGAAAGCCTGTTTCATGTAGCGCTTGACGGTGATCAGCGAGACGTCCAGCTGCTCGGCAATGTCGGCGTATTTCAAGCCGCCGATCTGCGACAGCAGGAACGCGCGTTTGACCAGTGGCGGCAGGGTGTCGAGCATCGCGTCGATTTCGTGCAGGGTTTCCAGCACCACGAAGCGCAACTCGGGGGAGGGCACTTCCGGTGCGGGCAAATGCGCAAGGGCATCAAGGTAGGCGCGTTCCAGAGCCTTGCGCTGATACCAGTTGATGAGGATGCCCTTCGCCACGCAACTCAGGTAGGCCCGGGGTTGCTCGATGGTCGTGACCTGAGAAGCGAGGATCCGAGTGAAAGTATCCTGCGCCAGATCTGCCGCATCCATGGCGTTACCCAGTTTTTTCTTCAGCGTGGCGTACAGCCAGCCGTGATGGCCGCTGTACAGCGCTTCGATCACGCGCAGATGATTGTCGTTGTTCGCGGGAAGGGTTTCGCTCATGGCTGCAGTGTTTTGCAATTGAGAAGTATTCCCAATGCTAGTTTACAAAGAGCCTGCGACGCAAGCGCGATTCGTATCCGTTTTCAGGCGCGTGACATTCTCATCAACGCGTCCGCCATGGCATCGATTTCCGCCTCGGTGTTGTAGGCGTGCAGTGATGCCCGGCTGACTTCCAGCAGCTCCCGCTGCTGCATGTCGAGCAGCGTCGAGCGGAAAGTCGAGGTGGTGACATTGACGCGTTTTTCCTGCTGCGCCAGCCATGTCTGAACTTGCGCCGCGCTGGCGCCCTGGCAGGTGAAGGTGACGATGCCTGACTTGACCGCCCCTCGATCCTGCGGCGTCACCCCGGGCAGGTCTGTCAGGCGATTGCGCAAGTGTGCCGACAATCGTTGAATGCGCTGCCACATCGGTTCGATGCCTTGCGCCAGGGCGTAACGGGCCGCCGCCCCCATGCCCAGTTTCGCGGCAACGTTGCATTCCCAGTTTTCAAATCGTCGGGCATCGCCTCGGATCTTGAAGGTATCCGGGGTCAGCAATGAGGCCGCGTGCAGGTCGAGAAACGTCGGTTCGAGGTTTTCGCACAAGGTTTTTTCGACGTAGAGAAACCCCATGCCCCGAGGGCCACGAAGGTATTTGCGGCTGGTGGCCGCCAGCATATGACAGCCGATTTTCTGCACATCGATCGGCATCTGCCCGACGCCCTGGCAGGCATCCAGCAGAAACAGAACCCCGGCCGCGCGGGCGAGGGCGCCGATCTGCTCGATAGGCTGCACCGGGCCGCCGTTGGTGGCGATCACCGGCAGCGACACCAGGGCGACACGATCATCGCCGAGCATGTCCCGCAGCGCCGGCACTGACACCTGACCCTGTTCGTCGTTGGGAATCACCCTGATCTCGATGCCGCGCTGCTGCTTGAGTTGCAGGTAGGGAATGTAGTTGCCGGCGTATTCGGTGGTCGATGTCAGCACCACATCGCCAGGCCGCAGCGGCAATGAATAGAAGGCCATGTCCCAAGCGCGGGTCGCGTTTTCAATCACCGCGATTTCTTCGGGACGCGCGTTGATCAGTTGACCGATGGCGTCGTAAACGTCTTCCACTTCCCGGGCCTGTTGCCCGGCGGCTTCGTAACCGCCGATCCGGGTTTCAAGTTGCAAGTGACGGGTCACCGCTTCGATGACTGGATTGGGCATCAGCGCCGCGCCCGCATTGTTGAAGTGAATCAGTTGCTCGACACCAGGGGTGTCGGCGCGCAGTTGTTCAATGTTCAACGAAAACTCCTTGGTCAGTCGCCCGGCGGCATCTGGCTCGGTTGCATGACCATCGGCCGGTAACGCAAGGCAACGATGGGCATCAGCGCGAGCATGTAGGCGAGGCAGACAAACAGGTAGGTGTACTGCAAACCATAGACCTGGCTGAGTAACCCACCGGCCGAAATGCCGGCGATGGACGCGAATTGCGCAGTGCTTTGGGCAATGCCCAGCACGTAGCCCTGGCGCGAGCTGTCGGCGGTTTTGGAAATCAGGGCCATCAGCACCGGCGTGGTGGCCCCCAGCAATACGCCCCAGATGAAATAGGCACCGACGAACACGATCGGGTTGCGCGTGTAGCCGGCAAGGGCCGTCAGCGCAATACAGCCGAGGACGACATAAGTGATGCGTTGCAGGGTGTCCTGCTGGGTACGGTGCTCGAAGTAACGCGACCACGCGGTTGCCGACAGAATGAAACCCAGCGCCAGCAAGCCATAACACAGCCCGACCACCGAGTTGCTGACCTCGAACACCGAGCTGACGTACAGCGAGAACGACGTCTGCGGCAGCATCCGCGCCAGCAGCAGGATGCCCATGACGCCCAGCAGCGACAGCAGGGGCGTGCCTTGCCAGACGCTGGTGTTATGGCTGGCAGGAGCCGCTTTATCAGCGACCGGCGCTTTCTTCACTGGCGGTACATCCGGCAACGTCACGGCTGCGACCACGGTGCAGATGGCGCATAACACAGCGGCGATCATGTTGATCCAGAAGAATGTCGCGTAATCGAGGATCAGTCCGCCGACCACTGCGCCGAGCAACGAGCCGACGTTGGTGGAGATCTGCAGGATCGCGAACAGCCGTGCCCGCCGCGAAGGTGCTTCAATGCTCACGCCGTACGCCTGGGCCGGGGCGATGTAGCCGGCGAAGGCGCCTTGCAGGAAGCGCAGGATCAGGATCACCCAGATGTCACTGCACAGGGCCAGCCCAAGCTGGGTCAATGACAGGCCGGCGAGGGCGCGGATCATCATCAACTTGTGGCCGTAGCGGTCGCCGATACGGCCCCAGAATGCGCTGGTCAGAATAATGCCCAGCATCGGCCCGACGTACACGGCGATGCTGGCGAAGCTGAAAAGCGAGTCTGACGAGGTCAGCCCGCGCAGGTGGACAGGCCAGAATGGCCCGCTCATTTCCATCGCGCCCATCGAAATGAGCTGGATCGCGAACAGAAGATAAATCAGGACTCTTACGCGCGAACCCGCGATGGCACCTGCTTGGGTCATGAGTCAGCCTCGGTTATTGAACGACATTGAGCGGGTTGGTCAGCGTGTGCTGAATCCGGTAGTTGGAATACTGCATCATGTGCATGCGCAGCAACGAACGGGTCGGCCATGGATCATTGAGGAAGGCCTTGCGTTCGACTTCCCATAGATCCGGCGCGACACGCTCGCGCACCGCTGCGAACGCCTGCTCGGTTTCTTCACGCAGAATGCCCCACATCCGGTTGTTGTCCAGCGCGTACTCCTTGGTCAGCCACAGGGCCATTTCATGCAGGTGCGTGAGGAAGGCTGCGTCGAGCACGAACATGCGCACCGGCTCGATATCGCCCTCGAACACCGTTGGCAGAATGCCCGGCTGCACATGCGGTTGCAGGGTGTAGCCGCGTCCCTCCAATAATGGCGCGTAGGTCCTGCCATCGCCGAAATCGCGGATCAGCAGACTACGTGCTTTGCCATCCGGGGAAAACAGCACCATCGTGTTCTGCTGGTGCGCTTCGAGCCCGATCCCGTACATCAGGTAGATCGCCACTACCGGATGAGTGACCACTTTGGCGTACTGACGGAACCAGTCTTCCACCTGAGCGGCATTGGCCCGAACGCCGTCGCGCTCGATCAGCTCGGTGAACAGTGGTCGACCGTTGCCCGGCAAGCGAGTGAACAGAGACGCCACAGTGATCGGCAGACACTCGTCGTTACGCTCGAACGCTTGCTGGCTGGCACGGAACACCACCGACAGATGCCGGCCGGGATGGTCGTCCTGAGTGATCGCGTGCTTGTAACGCACGCCGATCTCCTCCGGGAAGATTTCCAGGCGTTGCTCGAAACCGTTTTCGACCTCGAGGATCTTCGTGATGACGGTGCTGATGCGTGGCCCCATGTGAATCGACTTGGCTTGCAGGCTGCGCAGTTCGCTGGTCATCCACACGGCAATCGGCAACTTGATCAGCGGCGCGCTCTCATTGAGCACCGGCATCATCGTGCGGTAGGACATGGTCGGCAGGGTCTGGATGTCCGGACCGTCGGTGATGAGAATGCCTTCTGCAATTTCCGCCGCAAAGTTTTTCAGCACGTAAGCCTGCAAATGCCATGAGTGAATCGGTAGCGGCAACCACTGGGATTCGTCCAGGCCCTTGTCGTTGAGCGACGCCTTCCATTGCGCCCATTGCGTTGGGAAGTTACTGGCGAACCAGCTGTGGTAATCGCTGACGTGAGGCATGCTTTCGCTTTTCGCCATGTCGGCCCGCAGCGCGGCAATGCGCAGCGGCACCTGGGCGTTAAACTCCGGTGACAGTTGCTCGACTTCCTCATCGCTGAGGCCCGGGCGGGCTTTCCAGGTTGGATAGTAGGGGTGACCTTCCAGCGAGCCCCACTGGTCGAGAAGGATCGCGGCGTCCTTGGTGCTGGCGTGCTGGCGCAGGTAATCGGTCAGGCTGTCGAGGCCCTGTTCCCGGGCGGCGGCGGCCAGTCGAGCGTTCCATTGCTGGCGATGCTGACGCGCGTGGGCGTCGTTCATCAGGCTGTTTTCCATGTCCGACTTGAGCCCGGCGATGCCTTCATCGGTGGGTTCGAAATCGAAGCTGTCGCGCAGCACATCCAGCAGGTCATGATGGGTGTAGATCACCTGGCGTACGCCTTCATCGGTCATCAGGATCACGTCGCCGTCATTGACTACGGTATCGGCCGGGCCCTTGGCGATGTTGGAAAAGAACACATGGGAACGACCGTCTTTCAGCGCGTACGTGGCCTCGTTACCGGCCTCAGAGAAGCGCAGGCCCGCGCGATCCAGAATGTTTTCGGCAAACAGGCAACGGATCATCCGTCGCAGGGCGTTCTTGCGGGAGTAGGCGATGAGTGTCTTGAAGTCATCCATATCAGCTATCTGCTCGTCGAGAAGTTAATGAAAAGTTGAACCCGCTCACGCGGTGCGCGGCCATTGGCTGGGGAAGTAGTCGAGCGCCGAGTCGCGCAGGCCCTGCATGTAGGAAACGCTCCATTGCAGGACTTCTTCGATGTAGGGGACTTTCAGTTCGAAGCGCCGGGCCATTTCCACCAGCAGCACGAGGCCGTAGGCAACGTCTTCGTTGAAGGCGCGGCTTTCGCGCTCGATCACGTAGCCGGCGCGGTTGTCGTCGGCCGGAATCATTGGCGCGAGGATGTCGTTGTAGGCCTGGTTGGTGCGCAGGATCGACAGCATGCTGCTCTGATCGCGGATCTGCTCGCCATAGGCCTCGACGATTTCCTGCTTGAGGGATTTGACCGATGACAGGTCGATGCCCATGCGCTGGCTGATCACGCTGCACAGTTCCTGACTTTCCTGATCCATGCGCTCCAGAAAATAGGCGCCCAGCTCGGGGCATTCGGTCCACCAGCACATTCGTTGCGGGAAGTTCTTGCGATGCCATTGGCCGTAAGGACCGATCAAACCGTAGATCACCGAGCTGTGCATGATCGGGTTGCCTGGTGTCAGGGTGATTTCCAGGTAGTGGTCGAGCATCGTCACGCAGGGGCCATAAAGCGTGGTGAGGATTTTTTCCAGGTGCTGCCGTGATTGCGCTGATTCGCGGTCGTGCAGCGCGACATACAACTGGCTCTTGCCGCCGCCCATCTTGACCGACACCCCTGGCTTCAGATTGAACGCGGTGTGCGGCACATCCTTCATGCCCCAGATCACCACGTTCGAACGTTCGCCCAGCGAAGCTTCGGCCAGCCAGTCGAAGCCGCAGAAACCCGGGATTGCGCCGACGTACACCGGTTTGCCTGAACTCAAATGCGGTGCGATGGCTTGCAGGGTTTGCGGTCGTGCGTGGGCCGGAACCGTAATGATCACGATGTCAGCGTCAGCAACTACAACACTCGCATCGCTGCTGACCTGGTCCGGTCGCGCGCTCAGCGTCGAGCCGTCCGGCATCAGCGCCAGCATCGGCAGATTGGCGAGGTGACGATCAACCACCTCTTGATTATTGGTGAGTATCGAAACGTGAACATTGGGCAACTGTTTAAACAGGATGGCATTCAGATGCCCGGTCCGGCCTGCGCCGCAGATGGCGACTTTCAGCGGTTTCATACAAAGACTTTCCTGTGTGGGAGACGCGTCAGGCGACGCTCAATTGCAAGGGAGTAGCGTCGGATTCCAGCCAGCGGGTCTTGCCCAGCCAGCGATCCAGTTGCGGTGCGACGTCCGGGTCCAGCAGATCCCGCTCTTGCAGCCATTTGTCGTCGAATACGGTGTGCAAGTACTTCTCGCCGCCGTCGGCAATTGGCACCACAACGTTGCCGGTCAACGTGCCTTTGTGAATCAGCTCCAGCGCCTTGAAGATCGCTCCGCCGGTGGAGCCGCCGACCAGCAGTGCCAGGTTGCGCGCGATGTAGCGGGCGGTTTCGAAGGCCTGGGAATCGGTGACCTGCAAGCCCAGGTCGATGCAGCTGTAGTCGAGCACCAGGCCAACGGTGTCGCCGGCCGGGGTGCCGGTTCCCGACTGGTAATAGGGATAGCCGGGATGGCCGAAGACGATGGAACCGGCCGGTTCGACGGCGACGGTAACGATGTCCGGGTTGTGCAGTTTCAGGCCACGGGCAATGCCGGTCATCGAGCCGCCGGTGCCGACGCAACCGACGTAGGCGCCAATGTGGCCACCGGCCTGGGCGATGGTTTCACGCACGAAGTCGCTGTAGCCGCCAGCGTTGGCCGCGTTGTCGGACTGGTTCATGAACACCGCGCCGGGGATCTGCGAAGCCAGTTCGGCCGCCAACCGTTGACGCTCGACCACGGCCACTTCGTCTTCGCGGTAAGTGCCGGCGACAAAACGGATTTCGGCGCCCAGAGCCTTCATCACCGCGATCTTGTCCTGCGCCGCATGGTGATCGACCACCGCAATGAAATGCAGGTCGAACTCCACGGCTACCATCGCCAGGCCGATGCCGGTATTGCCGGAGGACGATTCCACGACCACACCACCGGGTTTCAACTTTCCGGACTTGAGCGCCGCCAATACCATGTTGCGCGCCATACGGTCTTTAATGCTGCCGCCGGGGTTGTTCTTCTCTATCTTGAGCAAAAGTCGAGCGTTGCTATCCGGAACATCAATGCCCAACATTGGTGTATTGCCAATAAGATCCGAAACTTTATTCAGTATCATCTGGACGTCTTCCCTTAATAGTCAGGTGTGAATGCGTAGTTACCTTCCGTACAACAAGTCGCCATCAGTCGCCGTGGCAACGGGTGACGATGAAATTCGTTTTCCAGCAAGTCCATCTGATAACCGGCGGTATTGGCATAGATCAATAAATCGCCGGTTTTCGGTGTTGTTTCGAAGTTGATCAATCGATGAGTAATCACATCATCGTCCAGGCAACTATGTCCGGCGATGTAGGCTTGCATCGGAACGTGTCTCGATTCTTTCGAAGTGATCAGGATTGGATCGACAAGGTATTCAGATGAAAACCAGGTTTCGCACGCGCTGAAACTGCTGCCTTCGGCGAATATCACAACTTTGTTGTCGACCAATTGTTTGGTGCGCGTTACGCGAAAGACGGTGACCGCTGCTTGATCCACCAGACTTCGGCCGGGCTCCAGTGCCAGTTTTATATTCTGACTCTTCAAGTAACCGGCAATGGTTTTTTCCGGGGAATGCTCCGACGCCAGGAATAAGTCCAGCCACTGGCAAGCCGTCAGACTGCTGCCATAAGGGTAATAAGAGTGGGGTACTCGACGATTCTGATAATGACCAGGGTTGTTGTCGTTCTGCAAAAAACTGTCGTACTCCTGCGGGTCGACATAGCGCATCGGCAGGCCACCACCGATGTCAATCATGACCGGGTCGAGGCCCATTTCCCTGGCGGCATCGAAGAAGCCGGTCACTTCATGGAAGGCCTGTACCCGGGTTTCGTAGCCGTATCCGCCGAGGTGGAAATGGAACCCTTCGAAGTGCAACGACTCCCGATGTTCCGTCAGCCATTGCAGGCACTGAAACACGTCATCGGCGCCCATGCCGAAGCGGCTCGACGGGCAGTTTGTCGGTCTGTAACGCAGCAGGACTCGGGCTTTGGCCGGTGACGGCGAAGTGTCGAGCAACGCTTTTAGCTCGCTGAATTCCTCTCGGGAATCCACACAAATCAGCGAACCGCCTTGCACCAGCGCTTGATGAAACGCGTTGGTTTTGGCCGGCCCGGTTGCGCACAGATGTTCCGCTTCGGTCCCGGCGCGCAGCGCAGCTTGCAGTTCAAACAGGCTCGATACGTCAGTGCCGATGCCTGACGACGCAGCCGCAGCCAGCAGGCACTGGGACTTGTTGGCTTTGGCGCCGTAGAAAATCGCGTAGTCAACGTTGTGCTTCTTCAGCACCGATTGCAGCGCCTGGGCGTTGGCCTCAAAGGCATGTGGCCACACCAGATTCAGCGGCGATCCGTGTTGTTTAACAAGCTCAACAAGTTTTCCCGGTGAATGTTGAAGAAAGTTTTCGATAATAGGATCAAGTAACGGTTTCAGCACTTTTGTGTACTGAGCTACAGTTGTTTCTTTAATGGGCGGCGCAATTAATTCAGGCATAGAAAACCTCTGGCGTAAATAATCGCCATATGTATGTTGCGTGTTCTTGCTGCTCGTCAGATACGAATTTTTAAAAAGGTGGAGGCGGATGACAGATCCGCTCTGGAATTAAACAAGGGGCATGCTCTTTCATAAAATTTTCACAAATCTGTTTCATGAGAACCCCACTCCTTAAGGCTCAGGCAGGCAAGGAGAAGGCCAATAAAATATGGCCTTGTCGCTTTTGAAGTGCCATTGCCTGACATGTAAATGACATCATTGCGCCGAACTTTCCGTGAACAAAATCGCAAGTCTTGATTTGAGTCTCGACCCTGTCAGCGGCTCGAACAATATTGCGAACGGGAACGATTATCAAGTAAGGTTTTCAAATATTTTTGAATGAACACACACAACAGGGGAGTGCGAAGCCGTTTGTTCGCCTGCTCAAGTAAGCGCTCGCGTATTGATTAAAAATTCTCTTAACGCCTTGTTATTCAAGGTGTTGACGATTGATTCAATGCGCCTGAAATCAACCCGGTTTTTCCCCTGTAACAGGTGTTCGAATTTTTTTGAAAACCCACGACTGAAGCACGCTCAGGAGAGTCCCGATGACTGTTCGTCACAGCACCAACGCTACGCTTCCCATCAGCTACCTGTTCGTTCCCGGCAACCGCCCGGAGCGTTTTTCCAAAGCGGTCGACGCCGGGCCGGACGCGATCATTCTCGACCTCGAAGATGCCGTTCATCCGAACAGCAAAGCCGTGGCCCGGGCGTCGATCTGGGCCTGGCAACAGAGCACGCCTGAAACCGCCTGCCGGCGTTACATCCGGCTGAACAGCGTCGGCAGTTCGCTGTTTCGCCAGGACATGACGTGGCTGGGCGATATGCGCTACCCCGAGCGCTGCGCGGGGATTTTCCTGCCCAAGGCCGAATGCCCGCAGAGCCTGTCCCATGTCGTCAGGCGCCTGCTGGAATGGAACCCAGAGCTGCAGATCGTCGCCATCATCGAGACCGCCAAGGGCTTGCATCAGGTCGAGGCGATTGCGGCGATTCCCGGGTTGGCGCGGCTGGCATTCGGTTCGCTGGATTTTTCCCTGGACATCGATTGCAGCCAGATTCCCGAAGCGTTTCTGTTCGCCCGCAATCGCATCGTGCTGGCTTCGCGGGTGGCCGGGTTACCGGCGCCGATCGATGGCGTGACCCCGGCCATCAGCGACATGGAGGTGGTCGAGCGCGACTCGCGTTACGCCCGGTCGCTGGGGTTCGGCGCCAAGCTGTGTATCCATCCTTCGCAAATCACCAAGGTGCAGAAAGCCTTCCTGCCCAACGCCCGCCAACTGGCGTGGGCGGATCGGGTCCTGAGCGCGGTGGCCGGGGGCAGTCACGCGGTGCAGGTCGACGGCGAAATGGTCGATCTGCCGCTCATCGAACAGGCCCAGCGCCTGCGGGACATGGCCAGCCAGTACGCGTTGCTCGCCAACGCGGATGCCTGCTGAAACCGGGGGTGAAGCATGGGACATGGTTACCAGATTGCCTTGCGTGCGCTGTGCGACGTGCGGCAATCCGAGCAGGTCGATCCGCTCAACGTGCAACGTCTGCGCGAGGCGATCATCCAGGCCGGGCATTGGCTGGAACCGATCATCGTCGAGCGTTCCCGGGGCATCGTGATGGACGGCAACCACCGGTTCAACGCAGCGCGGGCACTGGGGTTGAAACGCGTGCCGTGCATCCAGCTCGACTACGCCGACCCACGGGTTTGTGTGCGTCACTGGCAAACCGGACAAGCGTTCGAAGTGGCGCAGATTTTCACCACCATCGAGCGTGGCGAATTGTTCCCGTACAAGACCACCCGCCACGCGTTCGACCCCGCGCTGCCGGTGGTCTCCATCCCGCTGCACTGCCTGTATGACTGATCGGCGTCGGAGGGTGGATTTCACTGTCCCATCCTCCGGCGTTTTCCCCTGCGGGCGATCCGCGCAAAAAAATATTCGGCCACGCTGATACTTTTTCGATTGTCGACTGGCAAATAGGAGTCATTACCATTTTCAGCCATTCGAGAAGGACCCAATCGTCATGTCTGTTGCACGCCGACCCTGCAGTGAACGCGCCCTCACACTGGCCATTCGCACCGCGATGCTGAGTTCTATCCTGGCCGCAGGAAGCGCCACTGCCTGGGCAGCAGACCCCAAGCAACCCGAGCAACAGGACGCCGCCGCCACCGAAGGGCTGACGCTGGACACCACCAACGTCAACGCCCGTTACAACGGCGCAACCGCATTGCCGGAAGTCCTCGCCGGCGGGCAGGTCGCCCGAGGCGCAAGGCTGGGGATGATGGGCAACAAAGACGTGATGGACACGCCGTTCAGCGTGACCAGCTACACCGCCAAAACCCTCGCGGATCTGCAAACGGTCACCGTGGCTGATGCACTGGAACGCGACCCATCGGTGCGCTCGACCGGGCAGACCGGTGGGATCGTCGATTCGTTTTTCATCCGGGGATTTGCGATAGGCGAGGGCAACCTCGGCGAGCTGGCCTATGACGGTGTGTACGGCGTTGCGCCCAACTATCGCGTGTTCACCGAATACGCCGAGCGCGTCGAAGTGCTCAAGGGTCCGGGCGCGCTGATGTACGGGATTTCGCCCAACAGTGGCGTTGGCGGCGTGATCAACATCGTACCCAAACGGCCGCTGGCCGAAGACCTGACCCGCTTCACCGGCAGTTACGCGTCGGACTCGCAAGTGGGCGGGCACCTGGACATCAGTCGGCGTTTCGGTGACGAAAACCAGTTCGGCGTACGTTTCAATGGCAGCCTCCAGGGCGGCGACACTGCGGTGGATGATCAGGAGAGGGCCCTCAACATCGGTGCCATCGCCCTCGACTACCAGGGCGAGCGCTTGCGTCTGAACCTGGATTTCATCAGCCAGAAAGAGAGTTTCGAGGCGGCGTCGCGCCCGTTCACCATCGCACCGGGCGTCGAGATTCCATCGGCGCCCAACGGCCGCACCAACCTGCCGCAGGACTGGGGCTGGTCGGACACCAAGGAGCAGTCGGCCTTGCTCGGCGGCGAGTACGACCTCA
The DNA here is from genome assembly GCF_021602345.1 of Pseudomonas pharyngis. Lineage (GTDB taxonomy): Bacteria > Pseudomonadota > Gammaproteobacteria > Pseudomonadales > Pseudomonadaceae > Aquipseudomonas > Aquipseudomonas pharyngis. Next base: position 13,891 of record NZ_BQID01000014.1, on the reverse strand, counting down.
ACGATAATCTGACGGTATTCGCCCACGCCGGCGGTGGCCGCTCCGACGTCAAGCGCATGTCCGACCAGGTGCCGCGAATCCTCAACGACGCCGGCGACACCAGCAACATCCCCGGCTACTACAAATTCAACGTCGACCGTTCGACGGCCGACGTGGGCATGCGTGCGCTGTTCGCCACCGGCCCGGTCACCCACACGACCACGATCATGGCGACCCGTTATCAGGACGAGTTGTCCCGTGGCATCAACAACGGCACAGAGATCCGCTCGAACATCTACCACCCGGTGGACGTGCCGAAGCAGTACATCAACTCGCCGAAAGTGCTGCGCGTTTCCGAATCGGAACTGTCCGGCATCGCGTTGACCGACACCCTGGGCTTTCTCGATGACCGGATCCAGTTGACCCTCGGCGTGCGCCGTCAGGACATCGAATCGCGTAACTACAACGCTTCGGGTGCAGTCAGCTCCCGTTACGACGACAACGCGACGACGCCGCTGGCGGGCGTGGTGGTCAAACCGTGGGACGACGTTTCGCTGTACTACAACTACGTCGAAGGCCTGAGCAAAGGTGACATCGCTCCGGGCACGGCGGCGAACTCCGGCGAAACCTTCGCACCCTACAAATCCAAGCAGCACGAAATCGGTGTGAAGTACGAACACGGCACGTTCATGACCACCCTGGCGCTGTTCCAGATCGAGAAGCCGAGCGGCGAAATCGGCGCCGGCAACGTGTTCTCGGTGCAAGCCGAACAACGTAACCGTGGTGTCGAGCTGAGCATGTTCGGTGAAGTCGCGCCGGGCACCCGCCTGATGGGCGGCGTGACCTTGCTCGATGGCGAACTGACGGATTCGGCCACCGCCGCCAACCGTGGCAACAAACCGGTGGGCGTGCCGGATGTCCAGGCCAACCTCTGGGCCGAGTGGGACACACCGTGGGTCGAAGGTTTCACCCTGACCGGCGGCGCGATCTACACCGACAGCCAATACGTCAATCAGGCGAACACCCAGGAACTGCCTTCCTGGACCCGCATCGACGCCGGCGCCCGCTACGCCACCAAGATCGAGGGTCGGCCAACGACATTCCGCGCCACGGTGCAGAACGTGTTTGATCGCGAGTACTGGTCGGGTGTGGCGTCCTATGGCGCGTTCTCCCCGGGCTACCCACGCACGTTGCAGTTGTCGGCGACCGTCGACTTCTGATCCGGGGGCGCACTGTCGGGTGCGCCTTCTTCTATATAGAGCTACGCACAGCGGTTGATCACAGAGCCTTCAAGGAAAGGAGTATTCGAATGTTAACCAGCCCGGCATCGACTTCCTCTGGTACGCCATTGCCGATCCCGAAAGTCCAGCGAGCCTTCGATTTCGAGCGCAGCACCAACGAGCATATCCGTGAGCTGCTGCATTATTACGGGCTGCGCACCAGCCTGATCCGGATCAAGGTGATCGATGCCTTGCTGGTTGCTACACGGGAAGGACGCGCCGTTGGCGGGCGCGGGGTGCATGGGTATCTGCAGGCATTTGTCAGGGGCATTCAGTTCATCAGCGTCAGGGAAGTGCTCAAGCGTTTGTGCGAGGAGGGCGTCATCGTGTTTCAGCCCGACAAAAGCTACCGTTTCACCGGCGAGGCCTATGCGATGCTGGAGCAGCATGCCGATCGCTGAGTGATCGGGTGTGCCGGCCAGATCAAACCACCTGTTCGCAGGTGGTTTTTTCGTTGGGGGCCGTCAATTCTGATTCGCGCAAACACGGCCAGCGCCCGGCTCATATTCACTTCTTCATTTCCGCACCGGGGCAGCAGCACCTATACCGTCGATGGCACGCCCATTGCGCTGGGTGGGATGAAAACTGCGTGTGGGGCGGCGCTTATCGCCAGCGGCCCGAAAGGCGTGGTGGTCAGCTGAGTCCCGTAGTCAGACAGACCTAAGCTAATGCAAAAAAGATATTTGTTCGGTGTTTTTAATATCGTTTAGTTTTGTTTCATAGACGAACCAAAAGCATCAAACCGACAGACCCCCGATTGCCATGACGGCACACGCTGAATCGATCACGGACTCTTCAGGTTTGATTCACACGGGAGTGAATCATGCCGCACACCTCAGACATCACCGCATTACCCATCCTCGACCTGTCCCAGCTCGACGGTACGCCGTCGCAACGCCAGGCATTTCTTGATGACTTGCGCCATGCCGCCCGCGATGTGGGTTTTTTCTACCTGACCGGCCATGGCATCGACGCCGGCCTGCTCGATCAAGTGCAGGACCACGCGCGCCAGTTCTTCGCCTTGCCTGACAGCGAGAAAACCGCTGTCGGCATGATCAATTCGCCGCACTTTCGCGGTTATAACCGCGCCGCTTCCGAGATCACTCGAGGCCAGCCCGATCAGCGTGAGCAATTCGATCTGGGCGCCGAGCGTGAGGTCTTGCCGTTGAACGCCGACAGTCCGTTGTGGGCGCGGCTGCAAGGGCCGAATCAATGGCCCGAGGCGTTGCCGCAACTCAAGCCGCTGTTGCTCGACTGGCAGCAGGCGATGACCCAAATGTCGCTGCGCCTGCTGCGCGCATTCGCTCAGGCGCTGTCCTTGCCGGAAGACGCTTTTGACCGGTTGTACGGCGACAAACCCAACGAACACATCAAGCTGATGCGCTATCCGGGGCAAGCCTCGACGGCGAGCAATCAGGGCGTCGGCGCGCACAAGGATTCGGGTTTTCTCAGCTTCCTGCTGCAAGACCAGCAGGCCGGTCTGCAAGTGGAAATCGAAGAGGGGCGCTGGATCGATGCGCTGCCTCGGGACAACACCTTGGTGGTGAACATCGGCGAATTGCTGGAGCTGGCCACCAACGGTTATCTGCGCGCCACGGTGCATCGTGTGGTGTCGCCGCCGGTGGGCAGCGAGCGCTTGTCCATCGCGTTTTTCCTCGGCGCGCAACTGGATGCGGTGGTGCCGCTGTATCCGTTGCCGACGGCGCTGTTGCGTGAGGCGCGCGGCCCGGCGAGTGATCCGCTCAATCCGTTGTTCCGTGATGTCGGCTGGAATTACCTGAAGGGCCGACTGCGCTCCCATCCCGATGTCGCGCAGCGCTTTTACGCCGACGCGTCGAACACCAGCACACCGCTTCGCAAGACCGCCAACGCCTGATCCATCACTCGCAAAAGGTCGCTTTCCCATGTTGAAAAAAGCAGTGTTGAAAAAAGCAGTGTTGAAAAAAGCAGGCCTGACCCTGGCCGTCCTCGGCGCGCTGGTGACTTCGTTCAGTGCTCAAGCGCTGGAGCCATTGCGCGTTGCCGCCGACCCGGTGCCCCACGCGCAGATTCTGGCGTACATCCAGAAACTCGATCCGCAGCTCAACCTCAAGGTGATCGAAATCCCGCAGGGCGTGAACTCCAACGAACTGCTGGTACACGGCGATGTGGACGCCAACTACTTCCAGCATCTGCCGTACCTGCAATCCCAGGAAAAGGCCCTCGGCGAGAAACTCGCGGTGGCCGCCACGGTGCACATCGAGCCGTTGGGGATTTACTCCCATCGCCACAAAACCTTCGCCCAGGTGCCGGACAAAGGCACGGTCGCGGTGCCGAACAATGTCACCAACCTGAGCCGCGCGCTGTACCTGTTGCAGGACAACGGCCTGATCAAGCTCAAGCCTGGTTTCAATGACCCGGCGGCCGATCAGGCAACGCCCAAGGACATCGCCGAAAACCCGAAACAGCTGAAGATCCTCGAAATCGAATCGCCGCAATTGCCCCGTGCGCTGGATGACGTGGACCTGGCAGTAATCAACGGCAACTACGCGCTGGAAGCGGGGTTGGTGCCGGCCAGGGATGCGCTGGGGCTGGAGAAGGCCGAGCACAACCCTTACGCCAACATTCTGGTGACCACGCCGAAACTGGAAAACGATCCGCGCATTCAGCAATTGGCCAAGGACCTGACCTCGCCGCAAGTCGCCAAGTACATCGCCGAGAACTTCAAGGGCTCGGTGATCCCGGTGGCGGATGCCAAGCCATGATCGTCGTCGAGCAGTTGAGCAAGACCTATCCGTCAGCGTCGGCTCCGGCGCTGGATCAGGTGTCGCTGAGCATTCCCGATGGCGCGATCTACGGGATTCTCGGGCGCAGCGGCGCGGGTAAATCGACGCTGCTGCGTTGCCTCAATCTGCTCGAACGCCCGGATGCCGGGCGGATTCTGCTGGACGGCGAAGACCTCACGGCGCTGTCCGACCGTGAGTTGCGCCGCCAGCGTCAGCGCATCGGCATGATCTTTCAGGGCTTCAACCTGCTGCATTCGCGCAACGTGTTCGACAACGTCGCGGTGCCGCTGGAAATCGCCAAAGTCGCCAAGCCACAGCGCCATGAACGGGTTCGCGAGCTGCTGGATCTGGTGGGGCTGGGCGACAAGGCCGAAGCCTTTCCATCGCAACTGTCCGGCGGGCAGAAACAGCGGGTGGGCATTGCGCGGGCCCTGGCGGCACGGCCGGCGTACCTGCTGTCGGACGAAGCCACCAGCGCCCTCGACCCGGAAACCACAGCGTCGATTCTGGAGCTGTTGCGCGACATCAACCGCCAGCTCGGTTTGACCATCGTCCTGATCACCCACGAGCTGGACGTGGTGAAGTCGATCTGCGATCACGCCGCGTCCATGGCCAACGGAAAACTGGTGGAGGCGGGGCCGGTGGCCCGATTGCTGGCCGATCCGCAGTCCGCCCTTGGCGCTTCACTGCGGCCTAGTTGCGGCTTGCCGCTGGGGCATGACGCGCCCGGTTTGAGCTTTCTGCGGCAATACGGCGTACGGGCGGCCCACTCATGAACCGCGTGATCGACTGGAATGAAATCCTGCAACTGGTGCTCAACGCTACCGGCGAAACCCTGTACATGGTGCTGCTCGCCGGGTTGTTCACGTTACTGATCGGTTTGCCGCTGGGGGTGTTGCTGTTCATCAGCCGCCGTCAGGGTCTGTACCCGTTGCCGAGGCTCAATCAGGCCTTGGGCGCGGTGATCAACCTCGGTCGTTCGCTGCCGTTCGTGGTGATGCTGATTGCCCTGATCCCGCTGACCCGCCTTGTGGTCGGCACCACACTGGGCAGCACCGCCGCCGTGGTACCAATCACCATCGGTGCCTTTCCGTTTTTTGCGCGGATCGTCGAGAACGCTTTGGACGAAGTCGAAAAGGGCCGGATCGAAGCGGTCCTCGCCATGGGCGGTGACATCCGCCACGTGATTTTCAAAGTGCTGTTGCCCGAAGCGCTGCCGGCCTTGCTGGCGGGCGTCACCCTGACGCTGGTGATGCTGATCGGTTTTTCTTCCATGGCCGGGGTGATCGGGGGCGGTGGACTGGGCGATCTGGCGATCCGCTACGGCTATCAACGATTCAACAATGAAGTGATGGTTGCCACCGTCGTGGTGTTGGTCATCCTCGTCCAGGGTGTGCAAAGCCTGGGCGATCGACTGGTGCGTTCGCTGGCTCATCGACGTTAAGGAATTTTATGGGTGCGCCTGTCGCCGTGGTCTCCGAGCCACTGATTCGTGTACGTGAACTGAGCAAGACCTTTGGCTCGAACCGGGCGCTGGACCGGGTCAGCCTGGATATTTTTCCCGCCGAAGTGGTGGCGCTGCTCGGCGCCAACGGTGCGGGCAAATCGACGCTGGTGAAAATCCTCGCCGGCAGCCAGACCCACGATGGCGGCGAGATCTGGATCGATGGTCAGCCCCGGCATTTCAGTTCGCCGCTGTCGGCGCGCCGCTTTGGCATCGTCGCGGTTCATCAGCAGATCAATGAAGGCATCGCGCCCGGCTTGAGCGTGGCGGAAAACCTGCTGCTCGATGAACTGTGCCGGCCCGATGCGGACTTCTGGCTCAATCGCAGACGCCTGCTGGAGCGCGCCGCGAGCATCGCCGCTGGCCTCGGGCTGGTGCTGCCGCTGGAGCAGCCGATCGAACACCTCGGCCAGGCCGAGCGGCAACTGGTGGTGCTGGCCCGCGCCTTCGCCCTGCAACCACGTCTGTTGATTCTCGACGAGCCGACAGCGGCCCTGTCGGATGCCGAAGCGCAGCGCCTGTTCGGGCTGATCGACACCTTGCGCAGCCGTGGCGTGGCGATTCTGTACATCTCCCATCGCCTGTCCGATCTGCAACGAGTGGCTGACCGCGCCGTGGTATTGCGCGACGGGCAACTGGCCGGTGAGTTCAGTGCCCTGCAATTGCCCGAGGCACTGGAAGCGATGCTTGGTCAGGCGCTGGAAGCCCACGTCTACGCACCGCGAGCGGCGGGGCGCGAAGTGCTGAAACTGCGCGACGTGAAGATCCTGCCGCGCACCCAGGCTTTCGATCTGACCTTGCACGAAAACGAAGTGGTGGTGCTGACCGGATTGCTCGGCGCCGGCAAAAGCGAAATCGCCGAAGTGCTGTTCGGGCTGCGCAAACCGTTGTCCGGCTCTCTGCAACTGGATGGCATCGAGTGGCAACCGGGCTCGCCACGCCAGGCAATCCAGAATGGCGTGTTCTTCGCCGCCGAAGATCGCGCGAGCCAATCGCTGGTGGCGGATTTTTCATTGCGCCGAACCCTGACCTTGCCGTTCCTCGAACGCTTCACCCGTGGCGGTTTCATCCGCAACCGTGCCGAAGCGGCGGCGGTGGAGGCGCAAGTCTCGGCGCTGGGAATCAAGACCGCCGGCATCGATGTGCCGATGAGCGCGTTGTCCGGCGGCAATCAGCAGAAAGTCGTGCTCGGTCGCTGGCTGCTCGGCGAGGGCAGGGTGCTGATCCTCGACGAGCCGTTTCAGGGCGTCGATGTGCGTGCCCGGCGCGAGATCGGCCAGTTGCTGCGCGACAGCGCCGCTGGCCGCGCCACGCTGGTGATCTGCTCGGATGTCGATGAAGCGCTGGAGATCGCCGACCGGATTCTGCTGGTGCGCGATCACGCGGTGGTGGCCGAGTACCCGCGTGCCGGGCTGGATCGCGCCACTCTGGTCGCAGGGCTGGCCGGCAGCGATCCGCAAAATTCTGTTGTTCACGCCGCGCCAAGGAGTAGAGCGAGTGCCTGATTCGAGTTCCCTGTTGTCATCCGCCCCGGCGCCGTCCGAGCGATTCGTGCAAGCGCTGATCCGCTACGGCCTGCTGTGGGTGCTGGCGTTGATCGTGGTGTTTTTCAGTGTGGCGGAACCGGCGTTCCTGCGGGTCGGCAACCTGTTCAGCATTTTGCAATCGGTATCGATTGTCGCGCTGCTGGCGCTGGGCGTGACGCTGACCATGGCCGTGGGCGGGCTGGATCTGTCGATCGGCGCGGTGGCGGCGATGAGCCTGATGATCGCCAGTTACGTGATGGTGGTGCTCGGTTGGGGCGCGGTGCCGGCGGTGCTGATCAGCCTGGCGGGTGGCGCACTGGTCGGGCTGCTCAACGGCTGGTTGATCGTGAAGATGCGCGTGCCGGACATTCTCGCGACGCTCGGCAGCATGTTCCTGGTGATCGGCGTGCAACTGATCCCCACGGGCGGCCGCTCGATTGCGGTGGGCATGACCCTGCCCAATGGCGACGAAGCCGAAGGATCGTTCAGTGCGGTGTTTCTGGCACTGGGTCGCGGGCGACTGTGGGACATCGTGCCGATTCCGGTGTTGATCACGGCGGTTGTCGCGCTGGCGGTGTGGCTGTTTCTCGAGCGCACGCGCATCGGCCGGCTGTTCTATGCGATTGGCGGCAACGAGCAGGCGGCGCGTCTGGCCGGTGCGCCGGTGCAGCGTTTCAAGTTGCTGGCTTATGTGCTCTCGGCGCTGCTGGCCTCGCTGGGCGGTTTGTTGCTGGCGGCGCGATTGGGGCGCGGTGATGTCAGCTCTGGCAATGGTCTGGTGCTCGATGCACTGGGCGCTGCGCTGATCGGTTTTGCCGTGCTCGGGGCGAAGAAGCCCAACGCGTTCGGCACGCTGGTCGGCGCGCTGCTGGTGGCCTCGTTGCTCAACGGCCTGACCATGCTCAACGCGCCGTATTACGCGCAGGATTTCGTCAAGGGACTGGTGCTGGTGCTGGCCCTGATGTTCACCTTCGGCCTCGCGCATCGGGCGCGCTGAGCCGGTTCATTGAAGCTTCAAGGAAAGATCCATGCACGGTTCAATCAAACAGTTCGCACGTCATTGCCTCGCCGGGGCGCTGCTCTCGGCGCTGGCCTTCAATGCCCAGGCCAAGGCCTTGCCCGGTGCGCCGGCGCCGTTCGATAAAGGTCAGGTACAGATCGCGCTGGTGGGCTATCTGTTCTCCGGGGATTTCCCTGAAGCCTATCTGCGCGGGGTGGAGAAACAGACCGAAGCGCTGGGCGCCAACCTGCGGGTGTTCGACGCGCGGCAACAGGCGGCGAGCCAGGGCGAGATGATCGATCAGGCCGCCGATCTCGGTGTCGACGGGATCATCGTGCAACTGGGGCTGGCGGAAACCCTCAAAGGGCCGATTGAGCGGGCGCTGGCCAAAGGCATCAAGGTCGTCGCATTCGACGTCGACCTGAACACGCCGCAAGTGACTCAGGTCGAGCAGGATCACCACGCACTGGCGCGGCTGGCACTCGATCAAGCGCTCAAGGACAACGGCACCCGCTTCGACGCCGGGTATGTCTACATCAGCGGCTTCACGCCGATGGAGCGCCGCGACGAGATCTGGAGCCAGGTCAAGGCGAGCAATCCGGGGATCATCGAGAAGGCGCGCTTCGGCACGCTCAATCCGCCGATTGCCAACTCGGTGGCGGATCAGGCCAGCGCCGTGTTGCGGGCCAATCCGGGGATCAGCGTGATCTTCGCGCCGTTCGACGAGTTCGCCAAAGGCGCGAAGATCGCCGTCGATGAGGCCGGTCTGAGCCGCAAGGTGAAGATCTACAGCGCCGATATTTCCACTGCCGACATCCAGATCATGAAAGAACCGGACAGCGCCTGGGCCGCCACCGCTGCGGTCAATCCGCAAGTGGCCGGGGCGATCAGCGTGCGCAGTCTGGCGATGCTGATTGCCGGGGAAAATCCGGGGCACAAGGTGCTGGTGCCGCCGACTCTCATTACCCGTCAGCAACTGCTGGATCTGGACGTGAAAAACGTGCGCGACCTCGGGCAAAAACTGCCGGCCTTCGGTGACACCGCCAATGTCGCGCGGGCACCGTGGATTCCCGTGGCGAACTGAGGAATCGACATGCACGACAAGGCTGCGCGCCTGCGCAAGAGCCGTTCGCCGAAAGCCGATGTGGCGCTGGGCGAACGGCTGCCGCCGGGGCAGGTGCTCACGGAGCGTTTCCCAATCCTGCACGAAGGCGAGGTGCCGGCGTATGACCTGGCGACGTGGTCGCTACGACTGTTCGGCACTTTGGCCAACCCGGTCGAGCTGACCTACGCCGATCTGCAAGCGCTGCCACAACGCTCGTTGCAATGCGACATTCATTGCGTGACACGCTGGTCGAAGTTCGACACCCGCTGGAGCGGCGTGCACCTGCAAGACCTGTTGCAGGCCCTGGACATTCGGCCGACATCATCCTTCGTCATGGCCCACGCCGATCACGATTACCAGACCAACCTTCGTCTCGATGACCTGCTGCACCCGCACAGCCTGCTGGCCACCCATTACGACGGTCAGCCGCTGACCGCGCAGCATGGCTGGCCGCTGCGGCTGGTGGTGGCGGGGCGGTACTTCTGGAAAAGTGCGAAATGGCTGCGCGGGCTCGAATTCACCGATCAGGAACAACCTGGCTTCTGGGAGCGCAACGGCTTTCACTTGCACGCCGATCCGTTCATTGAACAGCGTTTCAGCGGCGATGCGCTGGACATTGCCAAAGATGCCTGGCGGGAAAAGGACTTCGACTGACGGCATCTAACTTCGCACCGAAAAACACAGATTAATAATGCTCTCTACAACAACGTGGAGTGTGTTTTTGTGCGTGATTAGTTGTTGGTTAGTTGGGTATTCATGTTGTTGCGCAAACACAAGTGTTGCTCAGGCAACACTCCGTTCGTCGGGCATAACCTAAGCGTTATTGGTTCTTTTGCGGCAGAGGACCGCTCGTCTAGCATCGGTAAACAGGGGGTTCTACTAACTTTGGGGTTCTTGCGCTCTAACAGCCGATAGTTGTTCAACACACCTGGCTGCCTTTCTGAATATCAAAACTACAGCAGAAATTGCCGTGCACCGATTGCCGACACTTCATGATTCGGCAGCGGCCGGTTATTAACTGCGATTCAAGGAGCTGTCGCATGATTCACCGTTCGCGTTCATTACTCGCCATCGCTGTTGTCAGTGCAATCTGGCAACTTCCTGCGCAAGCCGAAGAGACTTCCGCGCGCGTCGACGATGACACACGGCTGGGTACCGTGCTGGTCACCGGCACCCGGGGCACCGCACGCACGGTGCTGGATTCGCCGGTGCCGGTGGATGTCTTGACTGCCGAGGATTTGAAGACCGCCGGCGCCAGTGGCGGTGAGTTGGGCCAGGCGTTGCAGACGCTGTTGCCGTCGTTCAGTTTTCCGCGCCAGTCCAACTCCGGCGGCGCCGACCACGTGCGCGCCGCACAGCTGCGCGGCATGAGCCCGGATCAGGTGCTGGTGCTGGTCAACGGCAAGCGCCGCCACACCTCGGCAGTGGTCAACGACTCGTCGAAAATCGGGCGCGGCACGGCGCCGGTGGATTTCAACTCGATCCCGATCAGCGCGATCAAACGCATCGAAGTACTTCGCGACGGCGCGGGTGCGCAGTACGGCTCGGACGCGATTGCCGGGGTGATCAACATCATCCTCGACGACGCCCCCGAAGGCGGTGAAGTCTCCACCAGTTACGGCGCCTACCACACCCACCAGGACGCCATCGGCAAAACCACCACCGACGGCCAGAACAGCGTGACCACGGCCAAGATCGGTACGCGGCTGGGCGAGGAGGGCGGCTTCATTCGTGGCGGCACCGAGTACAAGGATCGCAACCCGACCAACCGCGCCGGCTACGACGGCTTCGCCGACACCCCGGGCCAGCGCAACTACGTGATGGGGGACGGCGTGGCGCGGGACGTCAACGCCTGGTTCAACGGAGAATTGCCGTTGGCCGGCGGCAAGGCCTACAGCTTCGGCACCTACAACGAACGCCACACCACCGGCGCCGAGTTCTATCGCTACCCGTCCGAGCAGCCGCAGTTCTATCCCAACGGCTACTTGCCGCAATCGTTGGGTGACAACACCGACATCTCCGCCACCGCCGGCTACAAAGGCCTGATCGGCGACGACTGGGATTTCGACAGCAGCGTCACCCACGGCCGCAACCGCTTCGAATCGGCGACCCGCCGCACCCTCAACGTCAGCCTCGGCGCAGACTCGCCGACCCGTTTCGACACCGGCGATTACGAGCTGCGCCAGACCACCACCAACCTGGATTTCAGCCGCGAATTGCGCCTCGGCGGCCGCTCGTTCGTGCTGGCGGTGGGCGGCGAATATCGCTACGAAAACTACCTGACCTTCGCCGGGGACGAGGCCTCCTACATTGGCTCCGGAGCCGATGGCGCCAACGGTCTGCGCCCGAGTGAAGAGTCGGATCTGGATCGCAACGTGTTCGGCACCTACGCCGAATTGTCCGGTGATCTCACCGACCGCTTCTTCGTCGACGCCGCCACGCGCTGGGAACATTACGACGACGCCGGGAGCAAACTCACCGGCAAGCTCAGCGGTCGCTACAAACTGACCGATCAATGGGCGTTGCGCGGTGCGGTGTCGAACAACTTCCGCGCGCCGTCGCTGGTCCAGAGCGGCTTCCAGAACACCACCAGCAACTTCGGCGACGGCGGCACGCTCACCGACATCCGCGTGTTGTCGGTCAACGACCCGATTGCCCGTGCCCTGGGCGCGGAAAAACTCGATCCGGAAACCTCGAAGAACTTCAGCCTCGGCCTGACGTTCCAGTTGAACGAACGCTTCGATGCGTCGCTGGACGTGTTCCGCATCGACGTCAAAGACCGCATCACGCTGTCTCAACGAATCGGCAGCGACGCGCTGGAAAGCTACATCAATGACAACTTCGGCGTGCCGGGCGTGCACGACGTCAACTTCTTCACCAATGCCGCCGACACCCGCACTGACGGCGCCGAACTGGTGCTCAACTACCATCAGCCGTTCTACGACGGGCAACTGGGTCTGACTACCGCGTACACCTACAACCACACCAAGGTCACCAGCACCAAGGGCACGCCGTCGCAGCTGACCGCCTTAGGGATCGGCAATGACGCGCTGGTGGGCGTCGAGGAACGCAACACCCTGACCGATGCTGCGCCCAAGGATCGTTTCGTGTTTTCCGCCAACTGGACCAGCGAACATTGGGGTTTGCTCGGGCGTCTGACCCGTCAGGGCGAGACCACCCGGGTGTTCGATTTCGGCGACTCGCAGCCTGAGCAAACCTACGGCGCGGTGTGGCAGCTGGACGCCGAGGTGACCTACAAATTCACCCCGAAATTCAGCATCGCTCTTGGCGGCAACAACCTGACCGACAACTACCCGGAACGCTCCGGCTCGGCCATCAACTACGGCGGCAACCTGCCGTACGACGTGCTGTCGCCGATCGGCACCAACGGCGCGTATTACTACGCCACCGCCACCTACGGCTTCTGAGTCTTTTCCGCCATGGATGGCGGATCATCAGCGGGAACCTTCATGACTCAAACCAATGGCCCCAAGCGGCACCTGCCGGTGTTCCAGGCATTGCTGATCACGCTGGGCATGGTCATCACCACCGATATTCTCAAAACCGCACCGACCGTTGCCTTGAACGTCGGGCCGGAACATTTCTATTGGGTCTGGGTGCTCGGCGGATTGGCGTCGATGGCCGGGGCCTTGTGCTTTGCCGAGATGGCCACCGCGTTCCCGCATCCGGGCGGTGACTATCATTTCCTGCGCACCGCTTACGGCGAGCGCATGGGTTTCCTGTTTGCCTGGTCGCGATTCTCGGTGATGCACACCGGGTGGATCGCGTTGTCGGCGTTCATGTTTGCCGACTACTTCAATGCGGTCGTGCCGTTGGGGCATTACGGATCGGGAGTGTTTGCCGGTGCGATCATTGCCGCGTTGGTGCTGTTGAATCTGACGGGCAAGCACATCGGTTTCATTACTCAGACTGTGTTGGTCGGGCTGCTTGCTCTCGGGTTTCTGAGCATCGCCAGCGCCGGGGTCTGGCTGGCGTGGCAAGGGATCGAACCCGCGCTGCCCAGCGATCCGGTCGTGCCCGAACACACTGGCGCGGCGGGATTTTCAGCGGCGATGATCTTTGTGTTTCTGGCCTTCGGCGGCTGGAGCGATGCCGCGACATTGTCCGCCGAAGTGCGCGACGGTCGACGCGGGATCTTCATCGCCATGCTCGGTGCGCTAACAGTGCTGATGGCGATCTATCTGGCGCTGAACTGGGCGTTCGTCCAAGGGCTGGGATTCGAAGGCCTGGCGGCGAGCAACGCGCCGGCGGTGGAACTGTTGAACCGCGCTTTCGGTGCCCCCGGTGTTTTGCTGATCCTGCTGATGGTCGGCATCGCGGCCATCGCCACCATCAACTCGACCTTGCTGGTCGGCGCCCGCACCACCTACGCCGCCGCCCGCGATGTGCCGCAACTGCGCCGCTTCGGTGAATGGGACGAACGCGACGGCGTGCCGCGCAAGGCGTTGCTGGCGGAGGGGGCAGTCGCGTTGTTGCTGGTGTTGTTTGGCAGTTTTACCCAGAGCGGTTTCAACACCATGGTCGAGTACCTGACACCGGTGTACTGGTTGTTTTTGAGCTTGAGCAGCCTGGCGTTGATCATTCTGCGGCGGCGTTTCCCCGAGATCCCCCGGCCGGTCAGGGTGCCGTTTTATCCGGCTTTGCCGCTGCTGTTTTTTGGCTTGTGCGTTTACATGCTTTATTCCAGCATGACAGTGGTGGGGTTGGGGGC
>NZ_BQID01000013.1 GCF_021602345.1 Pseudomonas pharyngis | reverse complement strand
GTACGCAGCGTCGTTCCGGCGGCACCAACTACGCGGCACTGGCTTCGCTGGGCATGATGGCTTTCCAGGCGTATCAAGCCTGGCAACGCAGCCAGGCGTCCGCCGCGCCGCAGCAAACTCCGCAGACTGCGGACCTGTTGTCCGGCCCGCAAGTCGAAGAGCACAGCCACGCCGTTCTGCGTGCGTTGATCGCGGCGGCCAAGGCTGACGGGCGGATCGACGAGTCGGAAAAACACCTCATCAGCAGTGAAATCGGCAAGCACACCGATGACCCGAACCTGCAGCAATGGCTCGACGACGAGGTCGCCAAACCGCTGGATCCCACCGAAGTGGCGCAGGCGGCGCAGAACGATCCAGCCATGGCCGCCGAGATGTACCTGGCCAGCGTGATGCTGGTGGACGATCAGCAGGACGCCGAGCGCAATTATCTGGATGAACTGGCGGCGGCGTTGCAGATCGACCCCGAGTTGCAGGTTCACCTCGAACAGCAGGCCAAGGGCACGGCCTGACCCTCTCCTCTCAAAGCCTTCGACCGTTCCGTTCAAGCAAGGAGCGAGCCGAAGGCTCCGTCCGTCAGGGCAATTTTCAAGCCGATTGAATTTTTGACGCGCCAAGCCTCTCTGCTTCATTAGAGGCGAGTGACTGAGCGTCCTGCCAATCGATCGAGAATATTGCCATGACTGTCCTGACTCACCTGCAAGCTGGCCCCGCCCCATCGCGTCCGCTCGACTCTCTGACTGAGTTGCGGCGTATCCATGAAGCACTTTTATCCGAGGAACATCCGCAGCCGCTGGCGCGTGCCTTTCTGGAAGATCAACTGCTGCAAGCCGCGCAGTTGGAGGATGAGCTGCCATCGGACCCCGCGCAGTGGCATGCCTGGGTGGCCGAGCACTGTGCCGATGTCGCCCGGCAATACGCCGACTACCTGCAACAACGCAAGGCTGGAGGCGCGCGGCAGTTCTTCAGTTGCAAGGCTCATGCGCTGTATTTCCTGCAAGCGGTGGCGCCGACCAAACTGGTCGATGGCGCCTGGCTCTACGGCTTGCTCGGACAGTGGCGCGATCCGCGCTTCAGCAGCCTGATCAGCACTTATCTGGAAGAACTGGGCGAGGGCAATCCGGCCCAGAACCACGTCGTGATCTACCGCCAGCTGCTCGCCGAACAGGGCCTCGAGCCGGGCAGTCCCCTGCCCGACGAACGCTATCTGCAAGGCGCGCTGCAATTGGCCCTGGGTGCCGGCGGCATGGATTTTTTGCCGGAGGTGATCGGTTACAACCTTGGCTACGAACAACTGCCCTTGCACCTGTTGATCAGCAGTTACGAGCTCAGTGAACTGGGGATCGATCCGTACTATTTCACCCTGCACGTGACCATCGACAACGCCAGCACCGGCCATGCGCAAAAAGCCGTGCAGGCCGTTCTGGATCTGCTGCCTCTGGAGGCTGATCGCCGCGATTTCCTGCGCCGGGTATCGCTGGGCTATCGGCTCAATGACCTGGGACAGGGCAGCCGCGCAATCATCGAGGGGTTCGAGCTGGAGCGCGAACTGTTAGCGATGCTTGAACGCAAGTGTCCGTTCGCTCAACACATGCACTCCGACTATTGCCGCTTCGAAGGCAAGACCGTCAATCAGTGGCTGGCCGATCCGCAGCAGCTGTCCGGGTTCCTGCAGGCCATGCAGGACAAGGGCTGGATCAAGCGCCACCAAGATCCACAGGGCAGCCGCTTCTGGCAATTGATCGATGGCGATGGCGCGGCGATGTTCGGCGTGTTCAGCGCCTATGAAAAACAACTGGTGCACGACTGGATAGCCGGTGACTGGATTTCTGCGGACAAAGCCGTCGCATTCCGCCGCCGCCCCTCAGTCCCTGCGCCGATCGAGGTGCCCGAACAGGACCCCGATGTGCAGCGCCTGAATGCGGCACTGCAAGGGCAGGACGTTCACAGCCAAATCGCAACGTTGATCCCCTGGCTCGCACCGGCCCGGCACGCGCATCCGGCCGGGCTGCTTGCCACTCGCCATTTCATCCAACTCAAATCTGGCCTGCGTTAAGGAAATCATCAATGAATCAGGAAGAACAACTGTCTGCCAACGATCTGGTGCTGCTGCAACTGGGGAGGCGCCTGCAGGCCGACGGCTATCGTTTCATCACCCCGACGCCGCTGACCCATCAACGGGTCAATCAGCGCGACGAAGGGCAGGCCGCCGATTGCCTGCGGGATGTGTTCGGATGGTCGCGCCCGTTCGAACCGGGCCTGCTGTCTGCCGATGAACAGCGACAATTGCAGGACGCTCAGGTGATTGACGCATTCGACGGGCGCTTGAAGAGCCGGGTGCGCTGGTCGAGCCTGGATGACTTGCTGTTCGTGCATTCGGGGTTTCCCACCGATGCCGCCGATTCGGTGTTCTTCGGCCCGGACACCTATCGCTTTGCCCAACTGATCCACAGCCATTTGCAGCAGAACTTTGCGCCTATTCACCGGGCGGTGGACATCGGTTGTGGCGCCGGAGTCGGCGCGATCCTGATTGGCCGTGCCCGGCGCGAAGCGCAAGTGCTGGCGGTGGATATCAACCCCGCTGCGCTGCGCCTGACCACGATCAACGCGGCGCTGGCCGAAGTGGCCAACGTCGAGGTGCGCGCCAGTGATGTATTGCAAGGCGTGGACGGTGAATTCGACCTGATCGTCGCCAACCCGCCGTACATGGCCGATCCGGCCGGACGAGCTTACCGCCATGGCGGTGGGACGCTGGGGGCGGGGCTGTCGTTGCGCATCGTCGAACAGGCGCTCAATCACCTGACCCCCGGTGGTTCGCTGCTGCTGTACACCGGCGTGGCGATGGTCGATGGCCGCGATCCTTTCCTCGACACGGTATTGCCACGGCTGGATGAAAAACGGTTCGGCTGGACCTACCGCGAACTCGATCCCGATGTGTTCGGCGAAGAGTTGCTGAATCCCGGCTATCAGCGCGTCGACCGGATTGCCGTGGTCGCGCTGACGGTGACTCGAACAGGTTGAAACAAGGCAGGTGCAGGATGAGCAGGAATCTCGACGACTACAACCGGATGCGTGACTTCTCGGCGACCTCGGAACCGGCAGCCGACCACCGACGGGGCAAGAAGCTCGGCGGTGAGCAGGCTTTGCAATTTTGCATCCAGAAGCATGACGCCTCGCACCTGCATTATGACTTTCGCCTGGAACTCGACGGTGCGCTCAAGAGCTGGGCGGTGCCAAAAGGCCCGTCGCTGGATCCCAAGGTCAAGCGGCTGGCGGTGCACGTCGAGGATCACCCGCTGGACTATGCGACGTTCGAGGGCAGCATTCCCGAAGGGCATTACGGTGCCGGCGATGTGATCGTCTGGGATCGCGGCGTGTGGATTCCGCTGGAAGAACCGGAGAAAGCCTACGCCAAGGGCAAGCTCAAATTCGAACTGCGCGGCGAGAAGCTCGCCGGGGTTTGGAACCTGGTGCGCACCCACATGCCGGGCAAGAAAGAGCAGTGGTTTCTGATCAAGCATCAGGACAGCGCCGCACGCCCGCAAAGCGATTACGACGTGCTGGTCGCCGAGCCCGACAGTGTGCTCAGCGAGCGCACGATCGTCGACAAACCCCGGCTCAGTGCGAAGCAGGTCAAACCACTGAAAGGCCCGGCGAAAGCACCGCGCAAGCCAGCTTCGGGCAAACTCACTGGCGCCCACAAGGCGAGTATCCCGGCGCAGTTGAAACCTCAACTGGCGACTCTGGTGGAGAGCGCGCCGGAAGGGGATTGGCAATACGAAATCAAGTTCGACGGCTATCGAATCATGGCGCGTATCGATCAGGACCAGGTGCAGTTGTTCACCCGCAATGGCCATGACTGGACGCACAAATTGCCGAAACAGGCGCAAGCCCTGGCGGCGCTGGGCCTGGAGTCGGCGTGGCTGGATGGTGAGATGGTAGTCGCCGACGCGGACGGCGTGCCGGACTTTCAGGCCCTGCAAAACGCGTTCGATTCGGGACGCAGCGAAAAAATCGTCTATTACCTGTTTGATCTGCCGTATCTGAACGGTGTCGACCTGCGCGAGGTGCCGGTGGAGGAACGGCGCGCAGCGCTGGCCACTGTTCTGAAAAACCATCAAGACCCGCTGCTGCGTTTTTCCGAAGCGTTCGACGAAACCCCGCAGGCGTTGCTCAACAGCGCCTGCCAGATGCGCATGGAAGGCCTGATCGGTAAACGCCTCGGCTCGTCTTACGTGTCGCGCCGCAGTAGCGACTGGATCAAGCTCAAGTGCAAGCATCGCCAGGAATTCGTGATCGTCGGCTATACCGATCCGAAAGGCGCGCGCAGTTCATTCGGCGCGTTGCTGCTGGGGCTGCATGATCGCGACAGCGGCGAGTTGCGTTACGCCGGAAAGGTCGGCACCGGATTCAATGAAACCACTCTCAAGAGCATCCTCGCGCAGTTGAAACCGTTGCGAGTGAAAAAACCGGCAGTGGCCAACCCGCCCACAGGGTTCGAAGCCAAGGGTGTGCACTGGCTCAAGCCGAGTCTGCTGGCGGAAGTGGCCTTCGCCGAAATGACCCAGGACGGCTCAGTGCGTCACGCCGTTTTTCATGGCTTGCGCGACGACAAACCGGCCAAGGACATCACCGAGGAGCGCGCCAAGCCCATGAAGACTTCAAAGACTGAATCTACCTCGCCGTCGCAATCCGGCCTGGCCGACGGCAAGGTGCGGATCACTCATCCCGACCGGGTGATCGATCCCATTAGTGGCACCACCAAAATGCAGCTGGCCGAGTATTACGCCAGCGTCGCCGAATGGATTCTGCCGCAGCTCAAGGACCGCCCGGTAGCGCTGGTGCGCGCCCCGGACGGTATCGCCGGTGAGCTGTTCTTCCAGAAAAACGCCGAGAACCTGGCGATCCCCGGCATCCGCACGCTCGACAAGGAACTGACCGGCCAGCCGGTGATGCTGATCAACAACGCCGAAGCCTTGATCGGCGCGGTGCAGATGAGCACGGTCGAGCTGCACACCTGGAACGCTACCACCACCGATCTGGACAAGCCCGACCGCTTTGTCCTCGACCTCGACCCGGACCCGGCGCTGCCGTGGAAAAGCATGGTCGAAGCCACAGCACTGACCTTGACCGTGCTGGATGAGCTGGGCCTCAAGGCGTTTCTCAAGACCAGCGGCGGCAAGGGCATTCATCTGGTGGTGCCGCTGACCCGCAAGCATGGCTGGGACGAGGTCAAGGATTTCAGCCACGCCATCGTCACGCACATGGCGAAATTGTTGCCGGAGCGTTTTTCTGCGGTGTCCGGGCCGAAAAATCGCGTAGGGCGGATCTTCATCGATTACCTGCGCAACGGCTTGGGCGCCACCACCATTTGCGCCTACGCGGCGCGTACCCGTGAAGGGTTGCCGGTGTCGGTGCCGCTGTTTCGGGAGGAGGTCGGCGAGATCAAAGGTGCCGATCAATGGACCGTGCACAACGTTCACGAACGGCTGGCGGACGTGGGCGATGAGCCTTGGGCGGATTTGAAGAAAACCCGGCAGAGCATCACGGCCGAGATGCGCAAGCGGGTGGGCATAAAGAAATGATCAGGTGTCGCGCAGCAAGTCGTGGGCGTTGAGCAGATCGAAGGCGACTTGCGGATTGTTTTCCAGGCCACGGCGGATGGCGGCCGGGATGGTTTTTCGGGTTTTGCGGCAGAGCCCTGGAAGCTCTTCGACCTCGATTTCGATGCCGCCTCGCACAGTCCGCACTTCACCGAACTTTGGCGCGATCAGCACCCGAATGCCTAGCTGATCGAACATCTTGCCTTGCAGCCGCTGGAGGTCGGCGAGGTCTTTGAGGTTTTCCAGTCGCTCGATCAGACGCTTTTCTTCCTCGCGGGTCAGCAACAGGATGCGCACATCCGCGCCGGGCGTATCCAGCAGCGGATCACGCCCGCAGATGCACAGACCCGGCGGGCAAGGGGAGCGGAGTGAGGCGGAAATCGTCATGGCCTCCATCATAGAGGCCGTTCGACGGTTTTGCCCATGGTCGTTCGCCAGCCGTCCATCGGCAGGGCGTAACGGTGGCAAGTCCGTCAGCCACCATCATCATCGAACGTGCCGTGGTTACTGCGACAGACCTTCGTACTGAACCAGGATGGCATTGGCCAGCTCTTCATCGCTGGCGTTCAGGCCAGGATTGTCCTGACGCACCTGCTGCAGTACCGATTCGAGGTACACGCCACGGATCGTTCCACCGCTGGCGACGAATGCCGACAAGTCGTCACGGGCCGGAATCACCATTTTGTGATCCTTGAACGTGGAATACAGCGAGGCGGAAACGCCGGCCGAAGTGGCGACATCCCCCGCATCCACGCGGGCGAAAGCCGAACCGAAAGGCAGGCACAGCATAAGAGACGAAACCAGTAGTAAACGACGCATGACGGTGTTCCTCCAGCAGCGTAAAGCGAAAAGGAAGTACCACATAATGTGAGAGGTGTCGGCGGGCACGGGAGTTCCGTAAGTCGGCTCAGGCCGTAGGGGGCGGAATGAGAACCGTCGCACAGTGCGGCATTTTTACTGGATGTAACGAAACACGCTGAGACGCTCTAACGCAGCGGGTTCATGGAAATAGGCTTAACTGAAGCGTTGAAAGGCGCCGCGTGGCGCGACCTGGGAGGAAATCACGGTGTCGATCAAACTGCGTTTGGTGTTGCTGATTGCGACCAGCCTGCTGACGGCGCTGATCGTGAGCCTGGTCAGTTACGTCGGCAATCAGCGGATGGCTTCGGCGGTCAGTGACAACGCGGTCAGCATGAGCGCGCTGCGCAACCACATGGAAGCCGACATGATGCACGACGCCCTGCGCGCGGACGTGTATTCGGCGATGCTGGTGGGGCTGGGCAAAAGCACCAGTTCGGCGGACGAGATGCGCAGTTCGGTCGAAGAGCATGCGGCGCATTTTCGCGAAGTGCTGGGTGAAAACCTCAAGCTGCCGGTCAATCCGACGATCAAGTCCGCGCTCGAGCAGATCAAGCCAAGCCTCGACACCTACATCAGCGCCGGCGAGCAGATCGTCGGTCTTGCACTGGAAAATCCGGACAGCGCCCAGCAGCAACTGGGGACCTTCAATACCGCGTTCAGCCAGCTCGAAGAACAGATGGCCGCCCTCAGCGAGCTGATCGAAACCAATACCCGGCACACCAGCGAAGGCACCGAGGCGGCGATCCACAATGCCAATATCGCCCTCGGCATTGTCCTGGTCGCCAGTCTGTTGCTGCTGTTGGCCCAGGGCCGGTGGGTGATCCTGAGCATCATGGGGCCGCTGAAATCCGCCAGCCGCATCGCCGAAAGCATCGCCCATGGCAACCTCAGCGAGCCGATCGCCGAACCGTCCGGCAAGGACGAAGCCAGTGCGCTGATCCGCACGCTGGCCACGATGCAGCGCGACCTGCGGGACATGATCGACGTGGTGCGACGCAACGCCCACGGCGTCAGCGGCATGAGCGAACAATTGAGCCACGGCTGCCATCAGGTGGCCGACAGCAGTCAGCAGCAAAGCACCGCCGCCGGCACCATGGCCGCCGCCGCGAGCCAGATGACCGCGAGCATCGAGGAAATCACCCGGCACGCCGAGCGTGCACTGGACATGGCCAGCCAGGCCGAGTCACTGGCGAAGAACGGCGGACAGGTGATCCATCAAGTGGTCAGCGACATGGACGACATCGCCCGTTCCGCCCAGCAATCGGCGCAGGTGATCCGCACCCTCGATCAGGAGTCCGAAGGCATTTTCAACATCATCCAGGTGATCAAGAGCATCGCCGACCAGACCAACCTGCTGGCGCTCAACGCAGCCATCGAGGCAGCCCGGGCGGGCGAGCAGGGCAGGGGCTTTGCGGTGGTGGCCGATGAGGTGCGCAGTCTGGCTGCGCGCACCAGTGCGTCAACTCAGGAAATCGCCGCGATGGTCGCGCGCATCCAGAACAGCACCCGCGAGGCCGTCAGCAGCATGGAGGCGGGCGTCGCCCAGGTCGACAAAGGCATGGCGGTCACAGCCGACGTCGAGCGCGCCATCCGCGAAATCCTCGACGCCACCCTGAGCACCACGCAACTGGTCAACGACATCACCCGCACCATCGGCGAACAGAGCCAGGCCAGCAACGAAATTGCCCATCAGGTGGAGATGATCGCGGGCATGTCGGAGGGCAACAGCAAGGTCATCGGCCAGACGGCCAATACCACGGACGAACTGTCGAGTCTGGCGGGGCGGCTGGCGCAGTCGGTGGATCGGTTTCGGTTGTGAGAGCAGGCTCTGCCGCCGCATTGGCGGCAGAGCTCATGCATCAGAACTTGTACGCCTGACGCCCCACCAGCAACCACTTGCCAGCCTGCTTCTGCCAGATCTGGAAGTTCTCGATTTCCGTCGGCACGACTTCGGTGCCTTTGAGGGCCTGCGCCGAGAAGTGATGGCGTACCAGCGCGGTATCTCCGGACAGGGTGATGGTCTGGTTTTGCATCTCCAGGGTCTTGAACGCGCTCTTGCCGGTTTCGATATCGGCGATGAAGGCTTTCTTGTCCTGGATCTTGCCGCTGGAGTGGCCGTAGGTGAGGTTGTCGGCGGTCAGGGCGTTCAGTTCGGCGATGTCCTTGTGCAGCATCGCCTGGGTCAGGTGATCGACGGCCTGGGCGACATCCTGTTCCGCCGGGGCGGCGGCGACGTAACCACTGAAGAGGCAGGCGAGAACGAGCAGCAATCTGGTTTTGTTCATGGGTATTCCTTGTTGTTGTAGGTTTCGGAACGACTGGATCATTTGTCAGTCGTCGTACAACTTAGCAGGAATTCATCGGCGTTAGAAAGCGCTTGAGGAACCAATCGAAAACTATCCGGTCGCGAACAGACGCGCGGGTTTGCCATGACGTGATATTCTTCGCGCCACTTGTTTTGACCCAATTCAGTCTGGTGCGCTTTTCGGCGGGCCAGGCAGAACCCCTGTCGCTCAAGTAGCTGAAGCCAATAATGATAAGAAGTCAGTTCAGAAGGGACATATAACTGAGGTCGACAATGCCTGTCGGCCTTGTGTGCCCACCCGTCAAAATTGAAGTGTGCCGGAACCCGCGACGCTGGCCTGAGTGTCGCGAAAGAGGGGACCTCATACGTACAACAGCGGCGGGCGGAAGGCGTTTTATCATAGGTGCAACGGATGTTTAAAAAAGTGAACACAGCCTTGCTGGGGCTGGCTTTGGCGATGGGGATGTCTTCCGCCAATGCCGAGGAAGCAAAGAAAGTCGACGTCCTGCTGATCGGCGGCGGCATCATGAGCACCACCCTGGGTGTGTGGATCAATGAGCTGGAACCGACCTGGTCGATGGAAATGGTCGAGCGCCTCGATGGCGTCGCCCTGGAAAGCTCCAACGGCTGGAACAACGCCGGTACCGGTCACTCGGCGCTCGCCGAGCTGAACTACACCCCGGAAGACGACAAGGGCAATGTCACCATCCCGAAAGCCGTCGAGATCAACGAAGCGTTCCAGGTCTCCCGTCAGTTCTGGGCCTGGCAGGTTCGTCAAGGCGTCCTGAAGGACCCTCGTTCGTTCATCAACACCACTCCGCACATGAGCTTCGTGTGGGGCGATGACAACATCAAGTTCCTGAAAAAGCGCTATGAAGCCCTGCAAGCGAGCCCGCTGTTCGCCGGCATGCAGTACTCCGAAGACCCGGCTGTGATCAAGAAGTGGGTTCCGCTGATGATGGAAGGGCGTGACCCGAACCAGAAAATCGCGGCCACCTGGAGCCCGCTGGGTACCGACATGAACTTCGGCGAAATCACCCGCCAGTTCGCCGGTTACCTGCAGACTAAGCCTAACTTCAACTTGAAGCTGTCGAGCGAAGTGCAAGACATCACCAAGAATGCAGATGGCACCTGGCGCGTCAGCTACAAGAATCTGAAAGACGGCACCAAGACTGAAACCGACGCCAAGTTCGTGTTCATCGGCGCCGGCGGCGGTGCCCTGCACCTGCTGCAGAAGTCCGGTATTGAAGAAGCCAAGGAATACGCTGGCTTCCCGGTCGGCGGTTCGTTCCTGGTGACCGATAACCCGGCCATCGCCGAACAGCACCTGGCCAAGGCCTACGGTAAAGCTTCGGTTGGCGCGCCTCCGATGTCCGTTCCGCACCTGGACACCCGTGTCCTGGACGGCAAGCGCGTCATCCTGTTTGGCCCGTTCGCGACTTTCAGCACCAAGTTCCTGAAAGAAGGTTCGTACCTGGACCTGCTGACCAGCACCACCACCCACAACATCTGGCCTATGACCCGGGTCGGCATCAAGGAATACCCGCTGGTCGAGTACCTGGCCGGTCAACTGATGCTGTCGGATGAAGACCGTCTGAACGCGCTGAAGGAATACTTCCCGAACGCCAAAGCCGAAGACTGGCGCCTGTGGCAAGCCGGCCAGCGCGTGCAAATCATCAAGCGTGATGAAGCTGCTGGCGGCGTGCTGAAACTGGGCACCGAAATCGTTGCTTCCAAAGACGGCTCCATCGCCGGTCTGCTGGGCGCATCCCCAGGCGCATCGACCGCTGCACCGATCATGCTGAGCGTGCTGCAGAAAGTCTTCAAAGACAAAGTCGCCAGCCCTGAGTGGCAAGCCAAGCTGCACCAGATCGTTCCAAGCTACGGCACCCAGCTGAACAACGATCCAGCCAAAGTGGTTGAAGAGTGGGCTTACACCGCCAAGATCCTGCAACTGCCAACCCCTCCGGTGATTGGCCAGGTTGCAGCTCCAGCGGCGGACGCCTCGGCTGAAAAAGCCCCGGCGCCGAAAGAAAGCGCTGCACGTGACATGGCTCTGTAACTAGACGCCAGACACACGAAGCCCACTGAACCGGCGACGGTCAGTGGGCTTTTTTGTGTCCGGGTTTCAGGCCTTGGCGGCCGCCAGATAAGCTCCCAACCGCCGTCCCATCTCTTCGCCCAACGCCTGCAACCCACTCAACGGCCGCACCATCACCTCGAACTCGACGATCTTGCCCTGTTCATCGAAACGAATCATGTCGATGCCCTTGAGCTCTTTCGCTCCGACTTTGGCGCCGAATTCCAGCACCACATTCAAACCGTCGGCCGTCGCCAGTTCACGGTGGTATTTGAAGTCTTCAAACACTTCGAACACGGTATTGAGGATCATCGCGACCACCGGCGCGCCTGGATAAGGCGTGTGGGCCATGGGCGAGCGGAAAACCGCTTTGGGATCGAGCAGTTCTGGCAGGGCCTTGAGGTTGCCGGTGCGGATCATCTCGTGCCAGCGGTTCAGGGATTCGGCGGCGTTTGGGTGCAGGTTCAAATCGGACAAGGTTTCACTCCTGTATTTTTTGTTGTTTTTGGCGCGGCGCCCATGACTCTAGATCAAAGCGGCGCAATGGAAACCCTCTGTACCGATCTGAATATCGACCCATGCGCCAGCCCGATCCATCTGATCCGCTTTTTCATATCGAATCTGCATCTGTAACCATCTCAGCCACGGGCCCAAAATGGCCCTGCCGTTCGGCCATACGCGACGCGCTTCATTCCGAAGCGCCCGGTGCGCCGGACATTGAGTATTCAGGAGGCCTTCATGGCTAAGATGGCGATTTTCCTCGGCGGCTTTCTTGTGTTGACCATCATGATTGGCGTTCTTGCCACGATTTCTCCGGTCTGACTATCCGACGTCGAGTTGCGACTTGCAGTGCTCTTCGACATTTTCGGATGACACCGGATCAAGGCGCCCCGAACAGCATCGTCCAGTAAACCCCTTCATCACTGCGCGCCTCACTGGCAAACCCGGCGCCGACCTGGGTGAACATCGGGTTCATCAGGTTTGCGCAGTGTCCGGGGCTGGCCAGCCAGCCGGCCATGGCCTTGCCCGGTGAGCTTTGTCCGGCGGCGATGTTTTCGCCGATCTGCCGGCCACGGTAGCCGGCCGCACGGGCGCGATCTGCCGGGCCGTCGCCGTCCGGGTCGCGGTGGGCGAAGTAGTTGCCGTAGGCCATGGCCTTGCTGTGCCCCTGGGCGGCGGCGCCGAGCGCCGGATTCCAGCTCAAGGGCCGGGCGGCGGCGAAGCGCTGGCGACCACACATTCGCGGTCGGGCGCGGGCGGCGTTGACCTCGGCCAGCAAGGCCTTGCCGACGCTGCGGGTGTCGCCGACACGACTGTCAAGCACCGGCCGGGCCAGCACCACTTGCCATTCGCTGCGGGCGCGGCTGATGCCGATGTCAGCGTATTGACCGTCCAGTAGTGCGCCGCAGTAATCGCTTTGCAGCAGATCGAACGCCTCTTCGGCGTCCTGCGCGCCGACAATCCGGATGCTGCGCACCGCCACGGCTGCGTAGCCGGAATCTTTCAATCGTTCGCGCAATCCACCGCCGTAGCCATAGCCGACCGGCAACGCCAGGTTCGACTTCAGTGTCAGCGGCGCCAGCCGTTGGGCCGGGCGTCGGTCACATCGTTGCGGATGGGCGCGGTAGTCATTGATGGCGGCCACCAGTTGCCGCTCGGCACCGGCGTGGGCAGAGGGGGCGAGCAGGGGAGAAAGGATCAACAGGCACAGCGAAACGAAGCGAGACGAACGAACGGCGTGGCGCATGGGACGCAAAGCTCTGAACAAAAACAAGGCTGAAGGAAAGTGAACCGCAGAACGCGGCGCGGGTAGGACTGGCCTTTTTGCACTTGGTTCACGAGGCGACGCCGGGTTTCTACGGCTGCCGACGAAGTACTCAGCGATTCAACGCATCCTCGATCCATTGCAGGTATTGCGGCCGTTCGGAAATCGAATTGTGCGCCGCGTCCGCCACCACTTTGAGCGTGGCCACACCGTCGGGGAAGCTGTGCAGCAAGCGTTCGGTGCTGGCCCGTGGAATCACCTCGTCGTCGCTCGCCGCCAGCAGCAGCGTCGGCACGCGGATGTGCGCCGCGTACTGGCCCGACCGGAAACGATCCTTGAGCAACCACTGCACCGGCACCCACGGGTATTGACGGGCGGCGATTTCCTCGAGGCTGTTGTAAGGCGTGACCAGAATCAACCGTTCCACCGGTCGCTGGCTGGCCAGCCGCACCGCGACGCCGGAACCGAGGCTGCGCCCCAGCAGCGCGACCTGAGGATGACTGGCATACACCTGATCGAACAGCGCCAGCGCATCCTCGGCAATCGCCGCTTCGGAGGGCGAACCGCCGCTGCCGCCAAATCCCCGGTAATGCAGCAAATACAACGAATAGTCAGGAAACGCCTCGGAAAACTCCGGCAGATTGCGCGAAACATCCTCGGCATTGCCGCCGAAATAGATCAGCGCTCTGGGGCCGGCGCGCTCGCGCACCGTCACGCGGATCTCGGCGTCGTGCATGGCCAGCGTCAACCGTGACTCCGGCGAATCGAGGCTGGCGGGCTGCGGAAAATAAATCAGCGCCCGCTGAAACACGAACAGCGCCGCGCACAGGATCAAGTACACGGCGAGGATCAATGCGACGAGTGACAACAGGGTTCTGGACATTCGACTAACGTTAACCGGGCGCGCAGG
This sequence comes from Pseudomonas pharyngis, assembly GCF_021602345.1. GTDB lineage: Bacteria > Pseudomonadota > Gammaproteobacteria > Pseudomonadales > Pseudomonadaceae > Aquipseudomonas > Aquipseudomonas pharyngis. Next base: position 157,519 of record NZ_BQID01000013.1, on the reverse strand, counting down.
TTGGCTGTCGCAGTGTAGTCCAACGGTTTTGCGGGCTGCATCAAAACACAAGGTGCAACAGATCCACAGGGCAAGGGCGCCAGCATGAACCACACTGAGGGATATTCCCGCCGCCGGTTGCTGACACTGGCAGCCGGCGTGTCAGCGGTTTTTACCTTTGACCGGGCGCTGGCCGCCATTACGTCGCCGAACGCCACAGGAGCCCAGACCATGCAGACCCGCGCCATCCCTTCGAGCTCCGAGCCACTGCCGCTGGTGGGGTTGGGCACTTATCGCGGTTTCGACGTCGCCCCTGGCGATCCGGTCTACAAGCAATTGCCGGCGGTGCTCGGCGAGCTGTTCAAAAAGGGCGGCACGGTGATCGACAGCTCCCCCATGTACGGCCGCGCCGAAGAAACCACCGGTGAATTACTGTCGATCCACGAACCGCGCTCGCCGGCATTTCTGGCGACCAAGGTCTGGACCCGTGGTCGCGAGGAGGGCATTGCGCAGATGGAGCAGTCGTTCAGCCTGCTGCGCACCGAGCGCATCGACCTGATGCAGATCCACAACCTGCTCGACTGGCAAACCCATCTGCCGACCCTGCGCGACTGGAAAGAGCAGGGCCGCATCCGCTACATCGGCATCACCCACTACACGCCGTCGGCCTATGACGGGGTCGAAGCGGTGCTCAAGGCCGAGCCGCTGGATTTCCTGCAAATCAACTACGCGCTCGATGATCGCGGGGTCGAGAAGCGCATCCTGCCACTGTGCCGCGAACGCGGGGTGGCGGTGATCTGCAACCGGCCGTTCGGTGGCGGCGACCTGCTCGCGCGGCTCAAGGGCAAACCGCTGCCGGGTTGGGCAGCTCAGGTGGGGGCGAAGAGCTGGCCGCAACTGGCACTTAAATTTCTGCTGGCGCATCCGGCGGTGACCTGTGTGATTCCCGGCACCAGCAATCCGCTGTACATGGCCGACAATGCCGGTGCCGGGTTCGGGCTGATGCTGACCGATGCGCAGCGTCAGCAGTTGATTGCGCTGGTGGACTAGACGGTTTCAGCCTTGATAGCGCAGCGCCGCCAGCAACAATGCAAAAGCCGGCGCTGTCTGGCGCCGGCTCGGGTAGTAGAGGTGATATCCGGAAAACACCGGGCACCAATCCTCCAGTACTTGTATCAGGCGACCTTCAGCCAGACAGGGGGCGACGATGTTCTCCGGGATGTAACTCAGGCCGAAACCGTCGAGTGCGGCGTCCAGTAATGGATAGACGCCGTTGAGGGTGACCTGTCCACAGACTCGCACCTTCAGGCGTTCGCCATCCTTCTCGAACTCCCAGGCGTATAGACCGCCGTTGGTAGGCAGGCGCAAGTTATTGCAAGCGTGGTCGGTCAGATCACGCGGGGTTTTCGGTACGGAACGTCTGGCGAAATAGGCGGGCGAGCCGACCACCGCCATGCGCATGTCCGGGCCGATACGAGTGGCGATCATGCCTTGTGCGACATCCTCGCCCAGCCGTACGCCGGCATCGAAACCCTGACCTGCGATGTCGACGAAACTGTAGTCGCAGCTGACTTCGACGGAGATGTCCGGGTATTGCATAAGAAATTCTTTGAGGACCGGTCGCAACAGCCAGTTCAGCGAGTGATCGGTGGCGCTGAGACGGATCTTGCCGGCGGGCGTTTCCCGCAGGTTGCTAAGGGCGGCCAGTTCCGATTCGATCTCTTCGAAGCGCGGGCCGATGGTTTGCAGCAAGTGCTCACCAGCCTCGGTGGGAGAGACACTACGGGTGGTGCGGATCAGCAGGCGCAGGCCCAGCCGGGTTTCAAGGCTGCGGATCGTATGACTGAGCGCCGACTGCGAAACGCCAAGTTTGGCAGCTGCTTTGGTGAAACTGCGCTCACGCGCCACGGCGAGGAAAGCGAGCAGATCACTGGCATTTTCCCGAAGCATTAATGAGTACCCTGCATAAGTTTTTTTGAATTCTAGTCGATTATCTGAAGAGTCGGGCTGGTTAAAGTGGAGGCTGTCCCTTTTCTGGAGAGCCTCAACATGAATCCGATCGCCGCTTCGGCGCTGACCCTTTCCCTGCTGGCGGGCGAAGTCCAGGCCAGCGAAACATCTCGCGTGACCGTTACCCCCAACGGCTCACAACCGTCGGCCAAAGGCCCGAGCGACTGGTTTACCGGGACGGTACGGGTCGATGCGCCGTTCAAGGGCAGCGATGCGGCGCGGATCAGCGGCGCCACCGTGACCTTTGAGCCGGGAGCGCGTACGGCGTGGCACACCCATCCGTTGGGGCAAACGCTGATTGTTACCGCTGGGTCAGGCTTCGTGCAGGAATGGGGGCAGCCGGTGCGGGTGATTCGGCCAGGCGACACCGTGTGGATCGCGCCCGACGTGAAGCATTGGCACGGTGCGGCGCCGACCACGGCCATGACGCATATCGCCATTGCTGAGGTGCTTGATGGCAAAGTGGTGGACTGGATGGAGCAGGTGGGAGAGTCGGAGTATCCCGACCTCCGATAATCAACAAGTCGCCCACGGTGAGACCGAACGTCTTCACCGTGGGGCCAGTCCACAAATCAAATCATCTCCGGCAGTGACGCGAGAATCTTGTCCAAGGTAATCGGGTATTCCCGCACCCGCGCGCCCGTGGCGTTGTAGATCGCATTCGCCACCGCCGCACTCACGCCGCAAATCCCCAGTTCACCGACCCCCTTGGCTTTCATCGGCGATGAAATCGGGTCGGTTTCATCGAGGAAAATCACCTCCTGATGCGGGATGTCGGCGTGCACCGGCACTTCGTAGCCGGCCAGGTCATGGTTGACGAAAAAGCCGTGGCGCTGGTCCACCGCGAGTTCTTCCATTAACGCCGCGCCAACACCCATGGTCATGGCGCCGATTACCTGGCTGCGGGCCGATTTCGGATTGAGAATCCGCCCGGCGGCGCACACCGCGAGCATGCGCCGCACGCGAACTTCGCCGGTGGCGGCATCCACCGCGACTTCGACGAAGTGCGCGCCGAAGGTCGATTGCTGATATTGCTTGGCGAGGTCGGCGAATTCGATGCTGTCCTCGACTTCGATCGCGGCGTGTTGCGCGGCCTCACGTAACGGCACGTTCTGGTTGCCCAGCCGCACGTGGCCGTCGACAAACTGCGCTTCACCCGCGTTCATGCCCAGTTTGGTCGCGATCGCTCCGCGCAGCTTCATGCACGCCGCGTAAACCCCGGCGGTCGAGCAGTTGGCGCCGAACTGGCCGCCGGAGCCCGCCGACACCGGGAAATTCGAATCGCCGAGTCGCACCACCACATCGTCCAGGCTGACTCCCATCATTTCCGCTGCAGTCTGACCAATGATCGTATAGCTGCCGGTGCCAATGTCGGTCATGTCGGTTTCAACGGTGATCTTGCCGTCGCGCTCCAGTCGTACCCGTGCGCCGGACTTCACCAGCAGGTTGTTGCGAATCGCCGCCGCAACGCCCATGCCGATCAGCCAGCGACCTTCGCGACGGGTGCCAGGCGCCGCATTGCGCTTATCCCAGCCAAAACGCTCGGCGCCGGTTTGCAGGCATTCGATCAGACGCCGCTGGGAGAACGGCCGCTCGGTTTTCACCGGATCGACCTGCGTGTCGTTGAGGATGCGGAACTGGATCGGATCGAGTTTGAGCTGTTCCGCCATCTCGTCCATGGCGATCTCCAGCGCCATCAGCCCCGGCGTTTCACCCGGTGCACGCATGGCGTTGCCTTCCGGCAGATCCAGCGGCGCCAGGCGCATGGTCACCAGGCGATTTTCTGCGGCGTAGAGCAACTGACTCGGCTGCGCCGCGACTTCGACCTTGCCGTCGGCAAGGTTGCCCGACCAGCCTTCATGGGCGATGGCGGTGAGTTTGCCGTCAGCCGTGGCGCCCATGCGAATCCGCTGAATGGTAGCCGGACGGTGGGTGGTGTTGTTGGCGATCTGCGGGCGGGCGAGGGCGACCTTCACGGGCCGGTTCGCCAGACGTGCGCCAAGGGCGGCGAGGATCGCGTCGGCACGAATGAACAGCTTGCCGCCGAAACCGCCACCTATGTATGGCGAGATCAGCCGCACGTTTTCCTTGGGCAGGCCGAGGGTGGTGGCGATGTCGCCGACGCTCCAGGCGATCATCTGGTTGGAGGTCCAGAGCGTCAGTTGATCGCCTTTCCACGCGGCAAGTGTCGCGTGGGGCTCCATCATCGCGTGGGACTGATCCGGCGTGGTGTAGGTCTGGTCGAACTGCACGGGCGCGGCGGCAAAAGCGCTGGCGAAATCGCCGTGTGTGACGTCCGGCAATTCGTCTTTCGGCTCCACGCCCTGATCGCGCACGCTGGCCAGATCAAATTGACCTTTGTCGGCCGCGTACTCGACGTTGACCAACTGCGCGGCAGCCCGCGCCTGTTCGAAGGTTTCGGCGACCACCAGCGCTACTGCCTGGTGATAGTGCTGCACTTGCGGCCCGGCCAGCAGGTGCGCGGCGTTGTATTGGCCTTTGCCGAGCTTGCCGGCATTGGCGGCGGTGACGATGGTCAGCACGCCCGGGGCGGCGCGGGCGGCCTCCAGATCCATGCGGGTGATGCGACCCTTGGCAATGGCCGAACCGACCATCACGCCATAGGCCTGATTCTTGACCGCCTCATGTTGCTCGTAGGCGTAAGGCGCCTGGCCGCTGGTCTTCAGCGGGCCTTCGATGCGGTCGGTGGGTTTGCCGATGACGTTCAACTGATCAATCGGGTTGGTCGTGGCGGGCGTGTCGAATTTCATGCTTCGTCCCTCGCTTGGGCCAGCACCGAGGCAATCGTGCGCTCGACCAATGTCACTTTGAACTGGTTGTCAGAAGTAGGCGTGGCGCCGTCGAGCAGGCGTGCGGTGACGGCTTTCGCGCCTTGCGGCAACAGCGCTTCCGCCGCTTCGACTCGCCAGGGTTTCGGCGCGATGCCACCGACGGCGATGCGGCCGCTGCCATCCTTCTGCAGGATCAGGCCGACGGAAACCAGGGCGAAGGCGTACGACGAGCGGTCGCGCACCTTGTGATAGACATGGGTGCCGCCCACTGGCGCGGGCAGGGTGACGGCGGTAATCAGCTCGCCCGGCGTCAGACTGGTTTCGACATTCGGTGTGGTGCCGGGCAGCTGGTGGAAGTCCGCGATGGCGATGCGCCGCGTGCTGCCGTCGGCCTTGATCGTTTCGACCTGGGCATCCAGCGCCCGCATCGCAATCGCCATGTCACTCGGATGGGTCGCAATGCAGGCGTCGCTGACGCCGATAATGCCGAGTTGTCGACTGACCCCGCCAATCGCCGCGCAGCCACTGCCGGGATTGCGTTTATTGCAGGCTTGATTGGTGTCGTAGAAATACGGGCAGCGCGTGCGCTGGAGCAGATTGCCGGCGGTGGTCGCCATGTTGCGCAACTGGCCCGATGCGCCGGCGAGCAAGGCGCGGGACAGCAGCGCGTAGTCTTTCCGGACGCGGCTGTCGGCGGCCAGATCGGTATTGCGCACCAGTGCGCCGATGCGCAAGCCGCCGTCTTCGCTGGCTTCGATCTGGTCGAGGCCCAGGTGATTGACGTCGATCAACTGCTGCGGCGTTTCGATGTCGAGCTTCATCAAGTCCAGCAGGTTGGTGCCGCCGGCGATGAAACGCGCACCTTCGATTTGTGCAGCTTGAGCGGCGGCTGCGGCGGGAGAGTCGGCGCGGCTGTAATTGAACGCTCTCATGCTGGCACCTCCGCGACTTCGCTGATGGCTTCGATGATGTTCGAATAGGCGCCGCAGCGGCAGATGTTGCCGCTCATGCGTTCCTGCAATTCGCTGGCGATCAGTTGCGGTGCGTCGGTGAGGCTGGCGCTGGCGTGGCTGGGGATGCCGTCGCGGATTTCCTGGAGCACCGCCACCGCCGAACAGATCTGCCCCGGCGTGCAGTAGCCGCATTGATAGCCGTCATGCTTGATGAACGCGGCCTGCATCGGGTGCAGGTGGTCCGGCATGCCGAGGCCTTCGATGGTGGTGACTTTGGCGCCGTCCTGCATTACCGCCAGGGTCAGGCAGGAATTGATTCGCCGACCATCGACGATCACCGTGCAGGCGCCGCACTGGCCGTGGTCGCAGCCCTTTTTGCTGCCAGTCAGCTGCAGGTGTTCGCGCAGGGCGTCGAGCAGGGTGGTGCGCGTATCAACCTCCAGCGCCTGTGGCTTGCCGTTGACTTCGATGGTTACTTTGGCCATGGCCGGTTGCTCCAGGCTGGCCGCGTAGGCCTTGAGGCTGATGAAAGGGGGCATCGCGAACGCGGTTGCGGTCACGGCACCGAGAATCAGGAAACGGCGTCGGGAGATCGCCATTGGCGGATGGTCGTTCATTGGCTTGGCTTCCTCTATCAGGTCGGCAGGGTGTGAAAGACCCGCACGGGTACGCTGGCGTGGTTGCCAGTCTCGCTCTGTTCTAGGAGTGACCACGCTGGAGAGGAAAAGGTTTTCTTTGATTTGCGCATGGCCTCATGCGCACGCTTCATGAATCGACGGAATGAAGGTGGGTGCCTTGGCTGTGAGTCAGATCGCTCTCACAACCGAGGCACCCGCGATCTCAATGCGCGCCGACCACCATGGACGTAAACGGCGCCACATATGCCTGCAACGTCACCAGACCGCCGACCAGGATTGCCAGCACGATGGAATGGAAGAACACGTAACGCAGGATTTCCCCTTCATGCCCGTACCAGCGTGTCGCGGTCGAGGCGACCACGATCGACTGCGCGTCGACCATTTTGCCCATCACTCCGCCGGAGCTGTTGGCCGCCGCCATCAGGACCGGGCTGATGCCCAACTGCTCCGACGTCACCCGTTGCAAGCCGCCGAACAGCACGTTGGACGCGGTATCCGACCCGGTCAGCGCTACGCCAAGCCAACCGAGCAAGGTGCCGAACATCGGATAGAAAATCCCCGTGGCAGCGAATGCCAGCCCCATGGTCGCGTCCAGTCCCGAGTAGCGGGTCAGGAATCCCAGCGCCAGCATCGCGGCAATCGTGATCAGCGAGAAGCGCACCACCCACAGTGTGCGAAGGTACTGTTTGATGAGTTGCGGGATCGAGTAGCCCATCAGCAACCCACCGACAATCGCCGCGAGCAGGATGCCGCTGCCGGTGGCAGTGAACCAGGTGAACTTGTACACCGCCTCTTCAGCTTTCGGCGCGGCGACCACCGGAGGGACTTTTTCGATCTGCAGATGCAGGGAGCTGAAAGTCACGGCCGGGGCGAACACCGGATTGGCCTCGCGCAGCGGTTTGCCCTGCGGATCAAGCCTGGCCGATTGGGTAACGGGATCAATCGCCGGACGAGTGTCGAACATGCTCTTGAAACCCTGGGTGCCCCACGCAAACACGAACACCGTGAGGATGATCCACGGCATCCACGCGCGCATCACTGCCGGGCGCGCCTGATCGCTGAATGCGGCGCTGGCCGTGACCTTTTCTTCTTCGACCTTCGAGTCGTCATGCCGCCCCGACAGCGCGGCCGAGGTGTGGACGGTTGCCGGTTTCCAGACCTTGAGGAACAACGTCAGGCAGGCCATGGAAATCAGCGCGGCGATCACATCCACCAGCATCGGCCCGTGGTAGTTCGAAACCAGAAACTGCGGGATGGCGAAACTGACGCCAGCCACCAGAATCGCCGGCCATACTTCCAGCATCTTGCGCCACCCGGCGAATGCCCAGATCAGCCAGAACGGCACCAGCACCGAAAAAAACGGCAGCTGCCGTCCCACCATCATCGAGAGCTCCATCTCATCCAGCCCGGTGACCTTGGCCAGCGTAATGATCGGTGTGCCCAGTGCGCCGAAGGCCACCGGCGCGGTGTTGGCGATCAGCGCCAGACCGGACGCTGCCAGTGGCGAAAAACCAAGACCGATCAAAATGGCCCCGGTCACCGCCACCGGCGTGCCGAACCCGGCGGCACCTTCAAAGAAGGCGCCAAAACAGAAGGCGATCAGCAGCAATTGCAGGCGCCGGTCGTCGGTGATGCGGGCGAGCGAATCCTGCAACACCTTGAACGAGCCGTTCTCGGTGGTCAGGCGATGCAGAAAAATGATGTTGAGCACGATCCAGCCAATCGGCAGCAGCCCATTGGCCGCCCCGAACAGCGCCGCAGAACCGGCCATGTTGGCGGGCATGCCGAAGGCGAAGATCGAGATCAGCAGTGCCGAGGCCAGCGCCAGCAGTGCGGCCAGATGCGCCTTCACATGAAAGAAGGCCAGCGCCGCCAGCATCACCACCACTGGAACGGCGGCCATGATCGTGGAAATCACCGGATTGCCGAACGGGTCATAGACTTGTTGCCAGACCATGTCGCACCTCTACTTGTTGTTTTTGAGGGGCAGATCCTTTGCGCGTTGCAAGCAGTATAGGTGGCATTTGGCCGCCGCTCGGGCGAGGCGGGCGAGGCGATCAACGGTCATCGGCGGTCGGTGAATCATCGTCGTTTTCCCCGGTCGTATCTGCGGCAGCGCACACCGCGCCTCTTCGGTGCGGGCAGCGCTGCCGTTTCCGTCGTCAAGACCTTGGTTTTAGGGAAATTCTGAATGATGCGTGCAACAAGCCTGCTGCTGACCGTTTCCGCCGCTGTACTGCTGGGCGGCTGTGTGGCGGATTTCGATGATGACCATCGCCATGGCCGGCATTACGACCGCGATCATGGCCGTTATTACGATCATGACCGGCGCTGGGACGACCGCGATGACGACCGCCGCGACGGGCGTCGTTATCACCGCGACCGGGATGATGACTGATCAAAGCTGAGCAGGCAGGTTTTGAGGGAATGGACGCAATAGTGGCGATTCAGTAGCATCGCGGCTTTTTCCGACCTCTCCCTCAAGGATGAACATGCCAGTTACCTCGCTCCTTCGCCGTTCTTCGGCATTTTTCGGCTTGATGGTGTCCCTATCTGGTCTTGTCGGTTGCGCACTGACGGGAACCTATCAGGACGCCACCGGGCCAGACGCCGCCAAGATGCGTTTCGTGGCCAACACTGACAATGCCACCGTCAATTACTTCGACGCCGAGCATTGCGATGGCATGACCACCGGCATCCTGAACAATTTATTTGTCAGAGACAGTCCGCGGCGGGTGGGCATGACCGTGGCGCCTCCGGAAAAGGCCCGTGGTTATCTGGAAGTGAAGTTGCCGCCCGAGAAGGAAGTGTTCCTGCAGGTCAATACCCAGGTGGGCTATGGCGTGTGTGGCGCGGTATTCAGTTTCAGACCCGAGCGCGCAACGGAGTATGAACTCACCTTCGAACTCAAGGGCAGCCAATGCTCGACATTGATGCAGCGACTGCAACGGGTTGATGGCAAGGATGTGCGTACACCCGTCACCATCAGGCGCGATGGATTTGCCGCTTGTGAGGGTCGCAACCCGATCTTTCCGAAACCACCCGCGCTGTTGCCCGATACGCCGGAGCGCACGGCGATGATCGACCGTATCATCGACGGGAGTGCGTTCGTACTCATGAAGTCCGGGTCGGATCAAAAGCCTGTGGCGGCCTTTACTCCCGAAAAACTTGATGCGCTGATCAGCGAACGCAAGGTCAAACTGGGTTTTGACCTGCCAGAGGATTACTGGACGTTGTATCGCCAGAACCTGATCGAATTCGGTAACGAGACGGCGGCCACTCAAGCTCAAACCCTGGAGCGCTCCACCAATGAGTATCGGCATCGCCTGCGCAGCGCTGAAGACAAGCAACTCAAAGAGTGGTCGCGTGCAGATGAGACCTCTGGCAAACCTGGCAACGCAGCACCCGCCGATCAGGAAAAATCGATGATTGTGTATTACTTCCAGATGTCCAGGGCAGTGACATTGGAAGCTGTGAGCCATCACATGGACCGCATGGCAAAAATGGATGCGCAATACAACGTTTGCTCGCGCTACGCCGAGTGTTGGAAACGGTGATTGGTCAGGCAAGCCGAAAGCAATAAATCCATTTTTCAGCGGGTGTGTTCAGTGAATCGATCTTTTTACAATTTATTCAGTGCTCTGCGGCGTTTTGATTTTTTAAATAAGAAGTTGTTGCTGTGTGGGTGGGTTGCGGTCATTTCCATTGCTCAGCTGTTTATTGACAAAGTTATTTTTCCCGAGGGTGAGAAGTTTCAACGTCGGGAGAGTGAGCTGTACCAGCCGATGTCGGAGTTGCAGTACAAACAGCAACAGGTCATACGGGTGATCAGGGAAAGAAACTACTTTAACCAACTGGACACCGCTCAGGGTGAGAGGACAATCGATCAGAACTATATAAATACCTTGCTCGATTTTCATCGGGAAATAGTCAATCTCTATGAGATAACAACCTCGAAAACCCTTCTTTTTGCGATTTCTGAAATGGCGACAGACGTCGGAAAAATGACGGAAGGCATGAACGCTATATGTGTTGATGAGTCGCACAGAGAGGAGTTCTTCAAGGCGACGACAGGCTTCATACCACTCACCCAGAAAATGATCGATACCAGATTTAAGATTCTTGATTTCGATGCGCGGGTAAGATCCGCAAAGCCGGACCGCGATGAGAAGGGCGTTATGGTGGTTGAGGCGGCGAGTGACCATATCAAGTTGATTCTTGAAATGATGCAGGAGCCGGATCTTCTTGTTCGCTTTAAAGATACTGAAAATCCGTTGCATGATATTGATAAGTTTGTTCAGTACTACAATATCATTCACTTGGGATATGGCGAATGTACTCAGGCCTATGCTGCCAAAGTTGAGTCTTATGAAGATCACAAATTATTCTGGCAGGTCGTTGTGTTTTTGTTACTGACGTTTGTCATGTACAGAAAGGACTTGTTGTAAGTGGGTTTTCCAGGTTGTCGCCGAAAGCGGTAGCCATATCTGCCCACATGAGAGTTTTGCTCCAGGCCCGCGAGGCCACAAACAGGACACTGGCCTATTGGTGACTCCTCGCGTGCAAACCGCTTGTTGCAAGTATTAAAAATGAGCGCTCGCCCGGACGCTGGATCGCGCAGGCACTGAGGCCTCGATGTCCAGCAAATGGGTGGCGAGAATGTCGCTCAGAAAACGGAACTGATCGTTGAGGCCGACCACTTCATTGCTGAAATGATTGCTGGCGGCGGGCATCAACAGATCTTCGAAGGCTTCGTCGAACACCAGCGCTTGTGTCTTGCGCGACACGGCGTGCTGATCGTAGTAGTTGCTGCCGAAGACCGGGAAACTCACGGCGAGGGTGACGGTATTGATCATGATGTGAACTCCTCGTGCTGTGTGTTTCGGATGGGCTAATCGTGCCTTTGGCGAGCAACATGCGGAAGGCAATCGTCGCGATGGTGAATATCGACGGCATTGATGGTTGGACCGGCGCGGCCCTGACCAGCGGATAAACGGCGCACCGCACGCACCTATACTCATGTCATCTCTCTCCGGATTCTTCAGGTCTTGCGACCGAAGAACAGATAAGGACCGCCACCGTGAACCTGCGTGCGCTGCTCGTCGCCGCACTGGTGTTGCTGGCCGGCTGTGCCACTTCGGCGCGGGCCCCGGTGACCGCGCCGGCAGTGGTGGTCTCGCCGGCCACCTGGCAGCAAATCGACCGGGAAATCGTCAGCGCCTCGAAGCAGGCCACCGAGCAGGTCAAGCTGTTCGCCCGTGGCTCGATGGAACATTGGCGCATTCGGGTCTATGAGCAAACTGAAGAAAATTTCATCCCGTGGTTCAGCAGCTACTGGACCCAGGAATGGCTATCGATGAAGGTCAGCTGGTACACGATCAGTGCCAGCGGCGAGCAGGATGCCTCGGCCAAGCGACTGGCGGCCTATCTGTTGGAGCAATATCAGGAACGCGTGCTGGCGCCGGTGGCGGTGGAGATCGACCCGGACGCGATCCTCGGCCAGTCCACCGCGTTCTACGCACAACTGATGGCGCAGCAGATGCCGGTCATCGCCCAGCGCCACGGTGTGCCCATTGCCCAGCTCAACGGGCGGTTGCAGAAAATCCCCGCCATCGCCCTTGGCCCACCGCCGGCCCGGGACGCCTCGCTGTATCAGGTTGTCAGCACTGAACCGTTGAACACGCTGCCGGCCTACGCGGCGCTGATCGACAAGATTCACACCGACGGCGGCTCCAAAGGCGTGACCTCGACTGAGTCGGCCATGGCGCCGGTGGCCAAGCGCGCCAGTCAGCGCATGGAGGCGGAAATGGCCCCGCGCGGCGCGGCCAGTGCGGTGGCGGCAGCGGCAGGCAAACTGGCCGGGGCGCTGATTTCGGTCGGCGTGGCGGGCGTGCGCGCAATCATTCAGGCCAACGACCGCCCGGACAGTGAAGCGCTGATCCGCAGCAGCCTGGGCAACACCTTCGACAAGGCCTGGCTGAAACTGGTGCAAAACCCGACCACCGGCGTGATGGCCGGCACGCTGCACATGGCGGCGCAGGTCGAGGGCAATCTGGGCGGGCGGGACGAGCCGTCGGTCGGGTTGGGCGTCAACCGTGTCGAATGGCGGCCGCCCGAGTCGACTACTCAGCAGATCGAACCCACCCTGCAAGGAGAATGATCATGGCTTACATCGATGTTTTCGTGGCGCCCGTGCCGAATGCCAACCGCGAACAGTACAAAAAACACTGCGAAATCGCCGCGAAGCTGTTCAAGGAATACGGCGCGCTGGAGGTGATTCAGGGCTGGGGCGATGACGTGCCGGACGGCAAGGTCACCTCATTCCCGATGGCCGTAAAACTCAAGGAAGGCGAAGTCGTATCGGCCGGTTGGCTGGTCTGGCCGGACAAGGCCACCCGCGACGCCGGCATGGCGAAAATGATGGAAGACCCGCGCATGCAACCGGACGTCAACCCGATGCCGTTCGATGGGCAGCGGATGATCTTCGGTGGCTTCAAGGACATTCTCGAGCCTTGATGCCGCGCTGCCGGGTCACTCCGCCGACGGGGTGATCCGGCAACCTTTGCGGTTGCGGATCTGCTCATCCGTCGGCCGCTCGCGGACGAATTCGAAACGCGGCTCTCCTTCGCTGTAATGCACCAGCCAGCCCCATTCCAGTTCGCTCTCATCCTGCCCGGGATTCGGCGGTCGGGCCCACCAGGGTTCTTTGCTGAGGATCTCGCGCATGACGTCCTCCGGTTGATGGCAATCGTTGAACTATAAACCCCATGCCGAGAGTCGCCAGAAACGGGCGTGTAGAATCCAGGGATCTCGACGAACGAAGGAGCGGGGCCATGACGGACGAAACGCGCGGGGATCAACCGGTCAAGCGGCTGTTCTTCGCCCTGGACTGCCCGCCGGCACAGCGCAAGGCGATTGCCCAGTGGCGCAGCGAGCTGGGTTTGCGTACCGGCAAACCGGTGCCGGCCGACAACTTTCACCTGACCTTGCTGTTTCTCGGCGCGGTGCCGCTGGCGCAGATTGGCGAAGTCTGCGAGGCGGCGGCGAAGGTGCGAACACCGGGGGAGGCGCTGAGGATTTCGCTGGATCGGTTGCAGGTCTGGCGGCGTGCCGGGGTGTTGTCGCTGGCGCCGGAGCAGGCTTCGCAGGGATTGTTGCAGCTGGTTTACGCGCTGGAGCAGGCGATGTTGCCGTTCGGGTTTGAAGAGGCGACGCGGGAGTATCGTCCGCACCTGACGCTGGCCCGCGACTATCGGGCGCCGGAACCGGAATCCGCCACTGCGCCAGAGTTTTTCCTGCGCGCTGAACGCTTTGCGTTGTTCGAATCCCACAAGGGCCGTTATCGCTCGCTGGCCGACTGGCCACTGATCTGAGCCGACAAAAAAAGGCGCCCGAGGGCGCCTGAATTCACCTGAACCGAGGAAGCCAGGTGAGGCCGTTCAGAGCAGGGGGCAGCGGTGGTAAGGCGCTGCATGAACGGAAATCGATGTGTGTTTATTTGCCGAGTTTCACGCGGGTCCAGCCCCGGGTCATGATCCGTTGCGTGGCAATCGGCTGATCCGGCACCGCATACAACGTGGCCATCACCGCTTGCGGCGGGTACGAGCCAGGGTCGTTGCGGATCGCTTCGTCCACCAGCGGCGTCGCAGCTTCGTTGGCGTTGCTGTAGCCGATGCTGTTGGTGACTTCGGCGATGATGTCCGGGCGCATCAGGAAGTTCATGAACAGGTAGGCGTTCTCGACGTTGGCGGCATCGCGCGGGATGGCGACCATGTCATAGAAACTGCCGGCGCCTTCCTTGGGAATGCTGTAGTCGATCTCGACCTTGTTGCCCGATTCCACCGCGCGGGCCTTGGCCTGCAGCACGTCACCCGAGTAGCCGACGGCCACGCAGATGTTGCCGTTGGCCAGATCGGAGATGTACTTCGACGAATGGAAATACGCCACCGACGGCCGGATTTTCATGAACAGCGCTTCGGCTTCGGCGATGTGCTTCACGTCCTTGTCGTTCACCGGATAACCCAGGTAGTGCAGGGCGGCCGGGAGCATTTCGGTCGGCGAGTCGAGGAAACTGATGCCGCAGGCCTTCAGCTTCTCGGCGTTCTCCGGTTTGAACAGCAGGTCCCAGGAGTTGGTCGGCGCGTTCTTGCCGAGCACTTCCTTGACCTTGTCCGGGTTGAAGCCGATGCCGATCGAGCCCCACATGTACGGGAACGCGTGGGCGTTGTCCGGATCACTGGCGGAGGCGTTTTTCAACAGCACCGGGTTGAGGTTTTTCCAGTTTGGCAGCTTCGATTTGTCCAGAGTCTGGTAGACCCCGGCCTTGATCTGCTTGGCCAGGAAACTGTTGGACGGCACCACGATGTCGTAGCCGGACTTACCCGCGAGCAAACGTGCCTCAAGGGTTTCGTTGCTGTCGAACACATCGTAGGTCACGCGGATGCCGGTCTCGTCCTCGAACTTCTTGACGGTGTCCGGGGCGATGTAATCCGACCAGTTGTAAACGCGCAGCACCTTGTCGTTGGCCTGGGCGCCCGTGGCGATTGCGCCCAATAAGGACAGTGTCAGCAGAGTCCTGCCAAACATTTTCATCGGTGAAACTCCATTCTTTTTATTCAAAAGCTTTTAAGCCAAAGCGCAAAGCCGTAAAACGCGACGGCCCTAGGCCGTCGCTGCCACTCGTTGAGGTTGCGGTTGCTGCCACGATTCGTTGGCGGTCTGATCCATCGCTTCCTGAATCGCCCGCTTGCGGTTGGCTTCTGCCTTGCGGCCGAAGTACCAGACCAGGAAGGTCACCAGCGACACCGCCAGCAGAATCAGGCTGGCCACGGCGTTGATCTCGGGCTTCACACCCAGACGCACGGCCGAGAACACTTCCATCGGCAGGGTCGTCGAACCCGGGCCCGACACGAAGCTCGCCAACACCAGATCGTCCAGCGACAGGGCGAACGACATCATGCCGCCCGCTGCCAGCGACGGCGCGATCATGGGGATGGTGATCAGGAAAAACACCTTGAACGGTTTCGCGCCCAGATCCATCGCCGCTTCTTCGATCGACAGGTCCAGCTCGCGCAAGCGGGCGGAGACTACCACCGCCACATAAGCGGCACAAAACGTGGTGTGGGCGATCCAGATGGTGACGATGCCACGCTCCTGCGGCCAGCCGATCAGTTGCGCCATCGCGACGAACAGCAGCAACAGCGACAGACCGGTGATCACCTCAGGCATCACCAGCGGCGCGGTGACCAGACCACCGAACAGCGTACGACCCTTGAAGCGTGTCACGCGGGTCAGCACGAAAGCGGCGAGGGTGCCCAGCGCAACGGCGGCGATCGCGGTGTAGCAGGCGATTTCCAGCGAGCGCACCACCGAGCCCATCAGTTGGGTGTTGTCGAGCAGGCCGACGTACCACTTCACCGACCAGCCGCCCCAGACCGTCACCAGTTTCGAGGCGTTGAACGAGTAGATCACCAGAATCAGCATCGGCAGATAAATGAACGTCAGGCCGAAGATCAACATGAACTTTGCAAAACCGAAGCGTTTCATCCCCGTGCCTCCATCTCTTTGGCCTGGCTGCGGTTGAACAGCAGAATCGGCACTATCAGGATCAACAGCATCACCACCGCCAGGGCGGACGCCACCGGCCAGTCGCGGTTATTGAAGAACTCTTGCCACAGCACGCGACCGATCATCAGGGTCTCAGGGCCACCCAGCAGTTCCGGAATCACGAACTCGCCCACCACCGGAATGAACACCAGCATGCAGCCGGCGATGATGCCGTTCTTGGCCAGCGGCACGGTGATTTTCCAGAAGTTGTTGAAGTTGCTCGAACCCAGATCCTGCGCGGCTTCCAGCAGGCTGCCGTCGTGCTTCACCAGGTTGGCGTAGAGCGGCAGCACCATGAATGGCAGGTAGGCGTAGACCACACCGATATACACAGCCGTGTTGGTGTTGAGGATCTCGATCGGGTGATCGGTGAGCCCGGTCCACATCAGGAACGCGTTGAGCAGACCGTTGTTGCTGAGGATGCCCATCCACGCATACACGCGGATCAGGATTGCGGTCCAGGTCGGCATCATGATCAACAGCAGCAGGACGTTTTGCGTTTCCTTGCCGGTCTTGGTTATCGCGTAGGCCATCGGGAAACCGATCACCAGACACATCAGCGTACTGAGCAACGCCACCTTCAGCGAACCGAGATACGCCGACAGGTACAGCTCGTCTTCGCCGAGCAGGGTGTAGTTGCCGATGTTCAGGAACAGCTGGAATTTCTGTTCGGCGTAGGTGTAAATCTCCGAGTACGGCGGGATCGACAGCGCGGCTTCCGAGAAACTGATCTTCATCACCAGGAAGAACGGCAGCATGAAGAACAGGAACAGCCAGATGAACGGGATGCCGATGACGAACTTTCGCCCGCTGGGCACCAGGCGCAGGAATTGCTGATTGAAGGTTCTCATGAGCGCAGTACCACGCCGCTGTCGTCTTCCCACCAGACGTAGACCTTGTCGTCCCAGGTCGGCCGCGCGCCACGGCGTTCGGCGTTGGCCATGAACGACTGGACGATCTTGCCGCTCGGCAGTTCGACGTAGAACACCGAGTGGCCGCCGAGGTAGGCGATGTCATGCACCTTGCCTTCGGACCAGTTGTAGCGGGTCTCTGGCTTGATTGTGCTGACGAGCATTTTTTCCGGACGGATCGCGTAGGTGATCGACTTGTCCTGCACCGAAGTGCTGACGCCATGACCGACGTAGATCTTTTGCTGCAAGTCCGGGCTGTGAATGATCGCGTGACCTTCGAGGTCCTCGACCACGGTGCCGTCAAAGGCGTTCACGTTGCCGATGAATTCGCAGACCATGCGGCTGACCGGCGCTTCATAGATGTCGACCGGGCTGCCGATCTGGGCGATCCAGCCCAGGTGCATGATCGCGATGCGCTCGGCCATGGTCATGGCCTCTTCCTGGTCGTGGGTCACCATCACGCAGGTCACGCCGACGCGCTCGATGATTTCCACCAGTTCCAGCTGCATCTGCGAACGCAGTTTTTTATCCAGCGCGCCCATCGGTTCGTCGAGCAGCAACAGCTTCGGCCGCTTGGCCAGTGAGCGGGCGAGGGCCACGCGCTGACGCTGGCCGCCGGACAGTTGATGCGGACGACGTTTGGCGTATTGGGTCATGTGGACGAGGCGCAGCATTTCTTCGACGCGGGCGTCGATTTCGCTGGCCGGCAAACGGTCCTGCTTGAGGCCGAAGGCGATGTTCTGCGCGACAGTCATGTGCGGGAACAGGGCGTAGGACTGGAACATCATGTTGATCGGCCGCTCGTACGGCGGCATGTCGGTGATGTCGACACCGTCGAGCAGAATGCGTCCTTCAGTCGGCCGTTCGAAACCTGCGAGCATGCGCAGCAGGGTTGATTTGCCGGAGCCGGAGCCTCCGAGCAGGGCGAAGATTTCGCCCTGATGGATCTCCAGGGACACATCGTCCACCGCCGTGGTTTCGTCGAACTTCTTGGTGACTCGATCGACCTTCACCAGAACCTTTTTCGGTTGCTGATGACCTTCAAGAGCCTTCCTGTAAGTGCTGGAGGCGTTTGCCATGTGAAACTCCCAACAGGTTTCAGTCGCCGGGCCAACGCGGCCTGGCTTAAGAGTGGATTGCAGACCCGCACCGTGCGGGTTGTTCGGCGCCGCCGTCCTGGCTGCCGGGTGGTGCTTTTTGTTTTCGCGGTGTGTTGCTGATCGCGGATGACGGATGCGCAAGCGCGCAGCCGCCGACCCCGCGGGGGCAGTAAATGGTTTTGCAATCGTTGGGTGGTGTCAGCGCTGGTTGCGTCGCGCCGCACGCTGGCGGCAGGCCTCGCCGAACGCCTGGAAAATCCGCAGGTAGTTCGGGTTGTCCAGCACTTGCCATTCCGGGTGCCATTGCACGCCGAGGGCGAAGGTCGGGCTGTGCTCCACCGAGACCGCCTCGATCAGGCCATCCGGCGCCACGGCTTCGGCGCGCAGGCCGGGCGCGAGGCGGTCGATGCCCTGACTGTGAATCGAGTTGACCTGGAATTCACCCGGCAGCTCCAGCGCTTCGAACACGCCACCCGGCAATACCTTCACGGCGTGGGCCGGGGCGTATTGCACGGCGACGTCCGGGCTGTCGGCTTCGCGGTGATCGAGCATGCCCGGCAGTTCATGCACCTTCTGGTGCAGGCTGCCGCCGAACGCCACGTTCATTTCCTGAAAGCCGCGGCAAATGCCGAGTACCGGAACGCCCGCCGCGATGGCTGCACGTAATAGAGGAAGGGTAGTGGCATCCCGCGCCGGATCGTGATCCGTGCCGGGAGCGCTGTCCGGGCCCTGATAGTGGAAGGGTTCCACATTGGACGGCGAGCCGGTCAGCAACAGACCGTCGAGCTGACCCAGCAGGTCTTCGATTTCAGTCAGTTTGCCAAGGGAAGGAATGACGACGGGCAACCCCAGCGCCGCAACGCTGACAGCGCGAACGTACTTGTCGCCGCTGATGTGATAGGGGTGCAGGCCAATCTGTTTGACGCACGCAGTAACGCCGATCAATGGCTTGAATGCCATTTTTATTCACCTCGAAGTTTGACACTTGAACGAGCTTTTCCGGAGCTTAGCGTCGTTGATTTTAATTAACAACTCCCATGTAAAAAATTCTAAACGCCGTTCATCAAATCTTCATGATTCACGGGCCTCTGGTGCCGCCATTGGCACGTGAGTGTTAAAAAAAGCCCGAAAAATAAACGCTGAGCGGCCCTGTGTTCGCTATTGACTTCACTTTGCCGTTCGGGTTGACTGGCTCCGCGAAACAGCAGTGAACATAATAATTAACAGCTAAATAGGTGCATCATGTCGGTCCCTCTGCGTGCCGTTCAACTCAACGAAGCAAACGCATTCCTTAAGAAACATCCTGAGGTTTTGTACGTAGACCTTCTGATTGCAGACATGAACGGTGTGGTGCGCGGCAAGCGCATCGAGCGCACCAGTCTTCACAAGGTTTACGAGAAAGGCATCAACCTGCCGGCCTCGCTCTTTGCCCTCGACATCAATGGCTCCACGGTGGAAAGCACCGGCCTGGGCCTGGACATCGGCGACGCCGACCGCATCTGCTACCCGATCCCCGGCACCCTGAGCATCGAGCCCTGGCAGAAGCGTCCGACCGCGCAACTGCTGATGACCATGCACGAACTGGAAGGCGAGCCGTTCTTTGCCGACCCGCGTGAAGTGCTGGCCAACGTGGTGCGCAAGTTCGACGCACTGGGCCTGACCATCTGCGCCGCGTTCGAACTCGAGTTCTACCTGATCGACCAGGACAACGTGAACGGCCGTCCGCAATCGCCGCGTTCGCCGGTTTCTGGCAAGCGTCCGGTGTCGACCCAGGTCTACCTGATCGACGACCTCGACGAGTACGTCGACTGCCTGCAAGACATCCTCGAAGGCGCGAAGGAGCAGGGCATTCCTGCCGACGCCATCGTCAAGGAAAGCGCCCCGGCGCAATTCGAAGTCAACCTGCACCACGTGTCCGACCCGATCAAGGCCTGCGACTACGCCGTCCTGCTCAAGCGTCTGGTGAAGAACATCGCCTACGACCACGAGATGGACACCACCTTCATGGCCAAGCCGTATCCGGGCCAGGCGGGCAACGGTCTGCACGTGCACATTTCGATCCTGGACAAAGAAGGCAACAACATCTTCGCCAGCGAGGATCCCGAGCAGAACGCCGCGCTACGCCACGCGATCGGCGGTGTGCTGGAGACCCTGCCTGCGCAAATGGCTTTCCTCTGCCCGAACGTCAACTCGTACCGCCGCTTCGGCGCGCAGTTCTACGTGCCGAACTCGCCGAGCTGGGGCATCGACAACCGCACCGTGGCCGTCCGCGTGCCGACCGGTTCGCCGGATGCCGTGCGCATCGAGCACCGTGTCGCCGGTGCCGACGCCAACCCGTACCTGCTGATGGCTTCCGTTTTGGCCGGTATCCACCACGGCCTGACCAACGAAATCGAGCCGGGCGCTCCAGTCGAAGGCAACAGCTACGAGCAGAACGAACAGAGCCTGCCGAACAACCTGCGCGACGCCCTGCGTGAGCTGGACGACAGCGAAGTCATGGCCCGCTACATCGATCCGATGTACATCGACGTGTTCGTCGCGTGCAAGGAAAGCGAGCTGGCC
Organism: Pseudomonas pharyngis; assembly: GCF_021602345.1. Classification (GTDB taxonomy): domain Bacteria; phylum Pseudomonadota; class Gammaproteobacteria; order Pseudomonadales; family Pseudomonadaceae; genus Aquipseudomonas; species Aquipseudomonas pharyngis. The sequence goes on along the minus strand of NZ_BQID01000013.1, from coordinate 136,968 downwards.
GAGTTCGAAAACTCGATCTCTGACCTTGAGTACAACTGGTATCTGCATACGGTGTGAGGCCTTCAAAAGCCCCTCACCCTAACCCTCTCCCAAGGGGAGAGGGGACTGACCCGGGGATGCTCTAGAAATCCGTCGACCTGAACGATTTTTACCGAATCCATATTCGACTCGGTCGTTCACGTCGGTGCATCTCCCGAGACACTTCGGTCGGTCCCCTCTACCTCTGGGAGAGGGCTAGGGTGAGGGCAGCCATCTCAAGCCGGACACACACCCAGACACCCCCAAATTCCCCCGCGTCGAGCCACCACCATGACAACGACCCGCAACGACTGGGAACAACGCTTCCAGTCCCTGACCCTCGAATCCCGTGCCTTCATCAACGGCGAATATCGCCCGGCCATCAGCGGCGAAACCTTCGAATGCCTGAGCCCCGTCGACGGCCGTTTTCTGGCCTCCGTCGCCAGCACCGATGAAGCCGATGCCAACCTCGCCGTCGAAGCCGCGCGCCAATCCTTCAATTCCGGCGTGTGGGCGAACAAGGCCCCGGCCGAACGCAAGCGCATCCTGATCCGCTTCGCCGACCTGATCCTGCAACACCAGGAAGAACTGGCGCTGCTCGAAACCCTCGACATGGGCAAACCGATCAGCGACTCGATGAGCATCGACATCCCGGCGACCGCCAACGCGATCCGCTGGAGCGCCGAGGCCATCGACAAGATCTACGACGAAGTCGCTGCTACTCCGCACGATCAACTCGGCCTGGTAACCCGCGAGCCGTCCGGCGTGGTTGCTGCGATCGTGCCGTGGAACTTCCCGCTGATCATGGCCAGCTGGAAATTCGCCCCGGCGCTGGCGGCGGGTAACTCGTTCATCCTCAAACCTTCGGAAAAATCCCCGCTGACCGCGATCCGCATCGCGCAACTGGCGCTGGACGCGGGCATTCCGAAAGGCGTGTTCAACGTCCTGCCAGGCTTCGGCCACACCGTCGGCAAGGCGCTGGCGCTGCACATGGACGTCGACGTGCTGGCCTTCACCGGCTCCACGGCGATTGCCAAGCAACTGATGATTTATGCAGGCCAAAGCAACATGAAACGCGTCTGGCTCGAAGCAGGGGGCAAGAGCCCGAACGTGGTGTTTGCCGACGCACCGGACCTGCGCGCGGCAGCACAAGCGGCGGCCGGCGCCATTGCGTTCAACCAGGGCGAAGTCTGCACCGCCGGCTCGCGCCTGCTGGTGGAGCGTTCGATCCGCGAGCAATTCATCCCGCTGCTGGTGGAAGCGCTGCAAGCGTGGAAACCGGGGCACGCCCTGGATCCGGCGACCACCGTCGGCGCAGTGGTCGATCAGCGTCAACTGGACAACGTGCTGCGCTACATCAGCATCGGCCGGGAGCAGGGCGCCGAGCTGATCGCCGGCGGCCGCCGCACCCTCGAAGAAACCGGCGGCACCTACATCGAACCGACGATTTTCGACGGCGTGACCAACGCCATGACCATCGCCAAGGAAGAAATCTTCGGCCCGGTGCTGTCGCTGATCACCTTCGACACCGTTGAAGAAGCGCTGCACATCGCCAACGACAGCATCTTCGGCCTCGCCGCCGGGGTCTGGACCAGCAACCTGAGCAAGGCCCACACCTTCGCCCGTGGCCTGCGCGCCGGCAGCGTGTGGGTCAACCAGTACGACGGCGGCGACATGACTGCGCCATTCGGTGGCTTCAAGCAGTCGGGCAACGGTCGCGACAAATCGCTGCACGCGTTCGACAAGTACACCGAGCTGAAAGCGACCTGGATCAAGCTCTAATTCTATTTACAACGGTGGACGCCGGTTTTTCCGGCGTCCCTCGGAGAACAATAATGAAACAACAACACGTCAACAGTTATTACGCCGCCACCCGCAACGAAGTCATCGACTTCCCGACGCTTGAAGAGTCGGTGGACTGCGATGTCTGCATCATCGGCGCCGGCTATACCGGGCTGTCCTCGGCGCTGTTCCTGACCGAAGCCGGCTACAAGGTGACGGTGCTGGAAGCGGCGAAAGTCGGCTATGGCGCCAGCGGTCGCAACGGCGGCCAACTGGTCAACTCCTACAGCCGCGACGTCGACGTGATCGAAGAGCGTTACGGCGACAAGACCGCCGAAATCCTCGGCAGCATGATCTTCGAAGGCGCCGACATCATCCGTTCGCGCATCAAGGAATACGACATCAAGTGCGACTACCGCCCGGGCGGTATTTTCGCGGCGATGAACAACAAACAGCTCAAGGGCCTCGCCGAGCAAAAACGTAGCTGGGAACGTTACGGCAATAAAAACCTGAAGATGCTCGACGCTGCGGACATCCGCCGCGAAGTCGGCTCCGACGCCTACGTCGGTGGCCTGCTGGACATGCAGGGCGGCCACATCCACCCGCTGAACCTGGCTCTCGGTGAAGCCGCCGCCATCGTGCGTCTGGGCGGCAAGATCTACGAGCAGTCCGCTGCGGTGGAAATCAAATACGGCGAGCCCAACGTCGTACGCACCGCCAAAGGCCAGGTCCGCGCCAAGTACCTGCTGATCGCCGGCAACGCCTACCTGCCGCAAGGCCTCGACAACCGTGTGACCGCCAAGAGCATGCCGTGCGGCTCGCAGATCTGCGTCACCGAACCGTTGACCGAGAAACAGGCACGCAGCCTGATCACCAACAACTACTGCGTCGAAGACTGCAACTACCTGCTCGACTACTACCGTCTGACCGCCGACAACCGTCTGCTCTACGGCGGCGGCGTGGTCTACGGCGCCCGTGAACCGGACGACATCGAAACCCTGATCCGCCCGAAGATCCTCAAGACCTTCCCGCAGCTCAAGGACGTGAAAATCGACTACCGCTGGACCGGCAACTTCCTGCTGACCATGTCACGCATGCCGCAATTCGGCCGCATCGAGAAAAACGCCTACTACATGCAGGGCTACAGCGGCCACGGCGTCACCTGCTCGCACCTGGCCGGCAAACTGATCTCGGAAATGATCCGCGGTGATGCCGAACGCTTCGACGCCTTTGCTTCCCTGCCACACATGCCGATGCTTGGCGGCCGCACCTTCTCCGCGCCGCTGACCGCTCTCGGCGCAGTGTACTACTCGCTGCGCGACCGTTTCGGCATCTGATTAACCTCGCCGGTGGCGCCCCCAAAAAGGGCGTCGCCGGCTTTTTCATGTGCCGTCCATCGAACCTGCTGAGCAACACCGACAAACGTGATTTAATAGCCGCCTTTCACGGTTCCGGGACACGGGAGCAACGTGATCCGCGCGCCTTGCGCGGCACCCGCCACCCACCCCCATCGCCCTTAAGTCGTTCTCACATAAGGCTGTCATGGATACGGGTTCTCGACTCAAACTAGTACGCGAAAGCTACAAACTCTCCCAGCGCGAGCTGGCCCGGCGTAGCGGCGTGACCAATGCCACCATCTCCCTGATCGAACAGAATCGTGTCAGTCCTTCCGTCAGCTCACTGAAAAAGCTGCTCGAAGGCATCCCGATGTCCCTGGCCGACTTCTTCACCTTCGACCAGCCCCCCCGCGAACACCAATACGTCTTCCGCGCCAACGAACAACCCGACCTCGGCCGCCACGGCCTGCGCCTGCTGCTCATCGGCGCCTCGGTCCCCAGCCGCCAGATGCGCTTGCTGCGCGAGCAATACGCGCCGGGCGCGAGTTCCGGGGAAGAGCCGATTGTTCACGCGGAAGGTGAGGAGTGTGGGTTGGTGACCCGTGGCACCGTGGAGTTGACGGTGGACGGGCAGGTGAGCGTGTTGAGTGCGGGGGATGGGTATTATTTTCCGACGACGCTGCCGCATAAGTTCCGGAATATTGGGGCGGATGAGGCGGAGATTATTAGTGCGAATACGCCGGCGAATTTTTGAGTTCGGATTTTATCAGTCCATAGTGCATCTAATAAGTTCTCAAGAGAAACCGCAAAAGTGCGGTTTCTCTTCTTCTGTCGTTATTTTCGAGGACAATAACCGTCGACTTTGTCCTTTTCTTGGCATTGCTCTGCATAAATCACTTTTTGCTCTTTCACAGACAACTCGGTGCTTGCAGGGCTAGCCAACGCTATGCCTGCGCACCCGATACTACTCATTGCGAAAAATAGTGAGGGAAGGATGATGGATTTTTTATTGATTTTCATGATTTTTCCTTTATTAAAATTATCTTGCATTTTTGCGAAGTAAACTTTTGTTATTCGCCAAGGCAGAGTCAATGAAATTCGCAGGAATGGCACCTGTAGGATCTGACAGGTTTCTAGAATTTTTTATAATTACAAATTAACTTTTAAGATGTTAATTAGACGTTGTGGCATACGTTGTGATTTGAATATCAATTCCGCCGTCGCTAATCATCCTTCACATCCTTCACATCCTTCACATCCTTCACATCCTTCACATCTTGCACATCTTGCACATCTTGCACAGCGAATCCAGCCTCCATCCCCGCCCCGGAACTTTCCTTAAAGCTGATGTCAATTTGATGGCGTGTCGCGACGCTCATTTCGAACGAGTCACCCAGTGCCAGGCTGTTTCCCGGCAAGCCCAAGGAAGTGTGAGATGAAACTGATTCTTGCGATGTTGTTGCTGTTCAGCGGTTACGTTTCCGCCAGTTGCTCCAGCATCAGTGATCACGACAAACGCAGTTATTGCCAGGCCAGGGAGGAAGGCAGCAGTTGTTCTTCCATCGGCGACCACGATTTGCGTTCGGCCTGCGAAGCGGAGAAAGGCAGTTCGTGCTCAAGCATTGGCGACCATGACCAACGCGCTTATTGCGAAGCCAAAAAGGGCAGCAGTTGTTCCTCCATCGGCGATCACGACCTGCGCGCGGCCTGTGAAGCGGAGAAAGGCAGTTCATGTTCAAGCATCGGTGATCATGACCAACGTGCGTTTTGTGAAGCGAAGAAGGGCAGTAGTTGTTCGTCAATTGGCGATCATGATCTGCGCAGTCAGTGTGAAGCCATGAAACGCTGAATCCACCCGCCATTTAGAACCAAAAGGGACACCCATCGGTGTCCCTTTTTCATGCGCGCTTGAACGCCGTTATTTCGCCTTCCAATGTCCACCTCCGTTCTCGCAATCAATCCGCGCCTGCGGCAGATGCTCTACGTCATAGTAATAGGTGGTCACTTGCGCACTGTCCGGAATGTTCAGGGCCTTGGCGTTTTTGTCTTTGCTGGTGGAGTGTGGGTTGGCCAGGGATTCCTGGGTGAGGGTGGCAATGCACGAGGCCTGATAGTGGTCGGCGCAGTGTTCGACTTTGGTTTTGCTGCTGTTGAGCATGTCCTTGCTTTCGTTGCTGCATGACCAGTCGATGGCGTTGACCGGCATGCCTTCGTATTCGTAGCAGCTGTGCGTCTCGACGGCGGGCACCGAGGGGCTGGAGGAGCGGGTCTTGACGTCGCAGCCCTCGGCCATGACGCAGGTTGGGACAACGCTGAATGTGGCGATCAGGAGCAACAGTCGGATGTTCATCGCGGAACTCTCCCATGGCCCCGTGTTTGATCGTGAGCGGGGCGCTTATGGTTTCGAGATGGGGCGGGCGCGGGAGGTTCCATCAGGATTTTGATTTGCGCCGGGCGCACAGAGTGAGAAACAATCGGACACACTTAGCACCCAAGGATTGGAGCAGTGCGCATGATTCAAATCGGCAGCCGCAACAACGGCCCCACGCCGCAGCACAAAACCCAGGACATCTACATCTTCAGCATCGACCTGTCCCGCCCGGCCACCCCGTTCTGCTTCGAGCAATCGATTGGCGGTGGGCATGGCGAGCAGGGCGGTGCGCGGTGGTTGGCGCTGGATGAGCTGGATGGCTGGCCCGGTGAATGGCGTGAGCATTTGAAGAAGGCCGGATGTGCCTGGGTGGCCGAGTTGCTGGACGCGCGTTCGGGGGAGAGTCAGGCTGATCTGGTCTCGCTGATCCTCCAGCGCTATGCCGAGCCGGCGCAGCCAGCCGGGCGTTTGCAGGCGATTAGGCGCTGGTTCAAGCGTCACTTCTATATTGGCGGCCGGTACGGCGTCTGACCCGAGGAAAAGCCCATGACTCAGACACTGGAACGCGCCATCGCGATTGCCGCCACGGCCCACGCGGGGCAGGTGGACAAGGGCGGTGCGCCGTACATTTTGCATCCGCTGAAAGTCATGTTGCGCATGAGCAGCCTGGAAGAGCGCATCGTCGCGGTGCTGCACGATGTGGTCGAGGACTGCGGCATCAGCCTGGAGGATTTGCGCAAGGAAGGCTTCAGCGAAGCCGTTTTGTCCGCCATCGAATCGGTGACCAAAGTGCCGGGTGAATCCTACGAGGATTTCGTCGAGCGCGCGGCGCAGAACCCGATCGGGCGGGTGGTGAAGCTGGCGGATCTGGAAGAGAACAGCGACCTGTCGCGGATTGCCTCGCCGAGTTGGGAGGATCTGGAGCGGATCGAAAAATACCGGCGGGCGATTGGACGGTTGCGCGCCTGACTTAACTGAAAAGCACCTTGAATAGCCAGGAAGGCGACCATGAAATCCATTCTGTGTTTGTTGATTGCTGCCGGCTTCGGCGCGCTGTTGCAGTTCGAAGGCTTGCCCCACGGTTTGCTGTTGGGCTCTATTCTCGTGACGGCACTGGTCGTCACCAAATTCAAATTCGCGCCAGCGACGCCCTATGGTCTGGGCTACATCCAGGTCACGCTGGGCATCGCCACCGGGCTGATGTTTGAAGCGTGGGACAGCGCGACCGTCTCCACGATGTTGCCGAGCCTCGGCGTGTTGCTGCTGTGTCTGGCTGTGCAAGTGGCGCTGGCCGCATGGTGGCTGGCGCGCGGGGCAGGGTGGAATCGCACGGATGCTTTGCTGGCCGTGTATCCGGGTGCGCTGGCGGCGGTGTTCGATTTGCTGGAATCGCATCAGGCGTCGAGCAAGGTGATCATCGTGCACTTGATGCGGCTGCTGCTGATCACGGTGCTGGTGAGTTTGCTGATTCCCGGAACGGCACCGGTTGCGGCGGTCGAGGTCGATCCGCTGTCGACGGGCATGGCGCTGACCGTGCTGTCGGTGATCGGTTTGAGCGTGGTGGTCGGTCGTTTGCTGCTGGCCGTTGGCGTGCCGGCGCCGTTCATGCTGACGGCAATCATCATCACCGCCGTATTCGTGAAATCAGGATGGCTGCAGGGCTTTCACATGCCGGACTGGAGTTTGAATCTGGCGGCGCTGATTCTCGGAGTACGGATCGGCTCGCGATTCCAGGGATTGGGCCTCGCGGAACTGGGACGTCATGGTCGCACGGCATTGGTGTCGGTGGGTTTGATGATTTTGGTCGCGGCGGTTTTTGCATTGGCGGCGGCACGGTTGCTGGGCAGCGATGCGTTGTCGCTGTGGCTCGCCTACATGCCGGGGGCCATCGAGACCATCGCAATCGTGGCGTTCGCCGGCGGGCTGAATGTGGTGTTTATCCTCACCCACCATCTGGCGCGGATGGTGGTGCTGCACTTCGCGCCGGCGTTGCTGGTGCAGGTTCGGCGGGGGCGGGAGGGCGTCTGACCGGAGACCTCAATGACCGTCCTTCGGGGTTCAACATTCGTCGGCATACATCAGCGCTAACTGTTCGATCCACTCGGTAGAAGCTTGGAATCTTGCAAAGTACGCTTGTTTCTCTGCATCACCGAGTCGGATGAAATACGGAAGAAAGTAGTTTTCGTTATAGAAACCCTGCGTGCCCTGCATATTGCCGCCCCACCACGACGCGGGGTAACCGTCGAAGGCGATCCAGGGCGGAGGCACGCAAAAGGTCTGATTTCCAAGGCTACTCAGAAACTCGACGCTGTTGGTCAAGATACGAATGGTCAGCGCGTTGAACTCGGTGGTGGAGGCGAAGTAAATCAACAGCTCCTGTTTCGTGACATCTTCGTATTCAAAAGCTGTCAGGTCTTTGAATCTGCGCTCGTCGATCTTTTGGAAATGTGATTCCACCAGTCGCTGAAACTTGCAAAGGTCATCGGCGACCATCAGAAGGGAGCTGTAATAAGCATTGATCCCGGACGCTGCTACAGATACCACCGTCGATAGTTTCGGCAGGCTGGCGCTTGGTAACGGTGAGGCGAATCGGGTCTGGAGCGCTTGCTCGCTGTAACCGGCAAAAAGCTTTCGGCTCGCGGGTTTCACGAAAAGCCATGATTCGGCTAAGTAGATTCATCGGGATGGGGGACACAAGGAGATTGGCGTGCCGGGATGGTACCCAACAAGCGGGGTGCGAACCATTGATGCGTTCGCCCGGAGTTGTGATTTCCAGTGAACTACACTCCCAGATTACCCCGCCCCCCAGGCAAACCCCGCCGCGTCGGAGGTCATCATGTTCCGCCATTCACTGTTCATCGCAGCGTGCCTGTGCGCCACGCAGGCCAGCGCTGAATCCGTCGTCCCGCTCAAGGGCCAGACTTCCCAGCAAACCCAGATCGACATCAACGATTGCCATTCCATCGCGTCCACCTCAACCACGTCGACACCCCAGGCCGGCGGTCGGTTGAAGGGCGCCGCAGTGGGTGCCGCTGCCGGCGCCACCGCCGCTGAAGTGCGCGGCCGTCAGCACGACGAGTTTTACGAAGCCGTGGACGATGACCGCAAGCAGGATTACCGCCAGAACCGAGCCAAAGAGACGGCTGCGGCGGGTGCGGTGGTTGGCGGTGCGCGGCAGCGGCAGGATCGGCGCGAGCAGCGTCGGACCGATGCTTCAGCCAGTTCAAGTGCCTACACCGGTTGCCTGCAAGGACGGGGTTATCAGGTCACGCCCTGACGGTTTTCCCGGTGCGCGACGAGCAGATGCATCATCACGCCGCTGTAGAGCGTCACCAGAATGAACAACCCCATGCGCACCGCAAACGCGGTGTAGACGTCCTTGCCTGCGGCACTGTCCTCAACGGACTGGCCGAGCAGGATGATCATGGTGATCAGGGTGTTGAGCCAGAACCCCGGCGTGAGTTGCGTCGGGTGCAGCCGATAGAGTTTGCGCGCCACCAACAGCCCGAACAGCAGCATCCACAGAAAGAACATCCACAGGTGCACGAACAGGCTCAACGCGCACCAGAACAGCACCGCCAGCAGCCCGCCGAGCAAGGTCGAACCGAGCAGTTCGCGCCCGGCGTGATGCGTGCGGGTCGTGGTGCTTTGCTGACCGAGGCTGACGGCTTTGAGGATGATCGGCAGGTAGCTGGCCGGGTCGATCAGCACCAGCAGGAAGGTCGGCAACACGATCAGCGTTGCGCACATCGCTACGCGGGGCACGTCTTCGGCGGGCAGGGCGGGAGCGGGTGGTGGCGCGGGGCTGTTGGCCGGTTCCGGGAACAGGACGTGGCTCAGGCCGACGATGACGACGGCCAGCAACAGGCCTTTGACCAGCGCGCCGATCACCGCCATGGCCAGTTCGAATGAGGCGAAACCGGCGGCGGAGATCATGGTCATGCCGATCACCAGAAACGTCATGATCAGCACGTTGCCGCCGCGCAAGCCGTAGGTGAACACCATAAACAGCCCTACACCAATCAGCAGCACGCCGCACACCGGGTAATAACGTAGCAACGGCACCAGCAATAGCCCGAGACTGGTGGTGAATGCGGCGACCAACGTCAGCACCAGCGCCATTTTCACCGGCAACGGCCGAGGCATGCTGGCCAGCAGCAACACCGCTAACACCGGCGACAGAAACGACAGCGGCAGAGCGAGGCCGTAACTGGCGGCGGTACACAACGCCGTGCCGCAGGCCAGGCGCAAGGCCCGTTGCGCCGGAACGCTGCGTTCAGTAGGCATACGATAGCCAGCTCATCAACCAGACAAACACTCGCCCGAGTGGATTGAGCAGATTGCCTTCGCTGGGAAACGCCATGACTTCCGCCTGCCCGCCGGCGCGAATCGAACGACTCTCGAACAAGTGTTTTTTCGCCTCTTCGCTGAACTCGATGATCACCGGAAAACGCTGGGCCGGACGCAACCAGTCGCGGCTGTTCTGGATCGTCGGCAGGGTGCCGGGCGGCGGCGTCTGGCCGACGCTGACGCCATAACCGACGCTGCGCACCCGGCCATCGAGCACTTCGCCGGGCAGGGCGTCGAGGATGATCGATACTGGCGTGCCGGGCTTGATTCGGCCGAGATTGTTTTCGGTGAGGTCGGCGCTGACCCACACGTCCTGGATCGTGATCAGCGTCATCACCGGGCTGCCGGCAGCGGCGAACTGGCCGACATCGGTGCGCAGGTCGGTGATCAGGCCCGCCGAACGCGCGCCAATGCGGGTGTTGGCCAGATCCAGTTCGGCCTTGGCCAGCGTGGCGGCGGCGCTGAGCAGTTTGGCGTTGGTGTCGGTGTTGCCGCCTTCCTGCTCCTGCGCGCGCAGCACTTCGGCCCGGGCGGCGGCAACCTGGCTGACAGCGGCCTCGTGATTGGCCCGGGACACTTCCAGCAGCCGAACCGAAACCGTGCCCGGATCTTCTTTGTACAAGCCTTCCAGCCGTCGATTGTCCTGGCGCGTTTTGAGTTCATTGGCTTGCGCGGCCCGCAACGACGCCTGTGCCGAAGCGATGCCCGCGGTGCTGGCGCCGACCGTGCGCCGGGTGTTTTCCAGATCGGCGCGGGCCCGGTCGACAGCAATTTGCAGCGGCTGCGGATCGAGTTCGAAAAGAATGTCGCCGGCCTGCACGTCCTGATTGTTGCGCACGTTGACCTTGATCACCCGGCCCGCGACTTCCGCTGCCACCGGGATCACGAACGCGCCGACCCGCGCCTGCTGGGTATAGGGCGTAAAACGGTCGGCCAGCAGATACCAGACCAGGCTCAGTACAATCACCAGCAGCACCCAGCGGATGCCTTTTTTTGCCGGATCCGGTGGCGCTTCATCACTCATGGCGGTCTACCTGCGAGGGAATCGGATAGGTCGGTTGCGGCGGCGGGGCGCTCAGCAGATCGCCCCAGTCGGTTCGTTGCTGCATCTGCTGCCGGGTCGCTGGATCAATCTGCGGCCCGGCGCTTTGCCAGCCACCGCCGACGGCACGGTACAGGGCGATCAGATTGCTCACGGCGTTACTGCGGCTGACCAGATAGTTGTCCTGTAGCTCCAGCAACGCGCGCTGGGCGTCGAGCACCCGCTGAAAGTCTGAATAGCCTTCGCGATATTGGGTGTTGGCCAACACCAGCGAACGTCGCGCCGCGCCTTCGGCCTCGCCGAGAATGCGTTCGCGCTCCAGCGCTTTGGTCAGGCCGCTGGCGGCGTCGTCGGCCTCGCGGGCAGCCTGGCGGACCTTGTCGCGATAGGCTTCGATCAGTTGCTGCAAGCGCGCATCCTGTACGCGGATGTTGTTGTGGATGCGGCCGTAATCGAACAGGTTCCAGCGTAGGCTCGGGCCGCCGATCAGGTCGAGGCTGCGCGGGGTGCTGCCGAGGGTGTCGCTGGACCAGACGATGCTGCCGAGCAGGGTCAGCGAGGGGTACAGATCGGTTTCAGCCACGCCGACCAGCGCCGATTGCGCGGCCACGTTCAGCTCTGCCGCGCGCACATCGGGACGGCGCAGCAGCAGGTTGGCCGGGACGTCCTGCAACACGGCGCGATCCACCAGCGGAATCAGCCCCGGTTGTTCCGCCAGAAACGCCGCGCCACCGGGCGGCTGGCCGACCAGCACCGCCAGCGCATTGCGGGTGCGTAGCAACTGGTCTTCGAACGCCGGAATGCTGCTCAGGGTGCCGAGGTATTGGGTTCTGGCCTGTTGCAGGTCGAGTTCGGCGGTCTGGCCGCTGCGAAAGAGTTTTTCGGTGATCTCGAAATTGCGTTTTTGCTGGGTGGCATTTTCCCGTGCGACCCGCAGCCGGGCTTCGGTGGTGCGCAGGGCAAAGTAGGTATCGGCCACTTGAGCGCGCAGCAGCACGAGGGCGTCTTCGTAGTTGGCCTGGGCGGCGAAGTAGCTGGCGTCGGCGGACTCGATGGCGCGGCTGAAGCGACCCCAGAAATCCAGTTCCCAGCCGACATCGAATGCGGCGCTGTGCTGCCAGAAGTGCAAGTCCTGCGGGTTGTTGCCGCCGGACTGACGGCGGTCGATGTACAGGCTGTCGGCGCTGGCCTGTTGCACCTGCGGGTAGCGACCGCTGTCGGCGATGCCCAGTTGCGCGCGGGCTTCGAGGACCCGCAGGCCGGCGATTTTCAGGCTGCTGTTGCGGGCTTCGGCGTCGCTGATCAAACGGTCGAGGATCGGATCGGCAAACACCTGCCACCACTGGCGCAGATCTGGCACGGTGCCGCGTTCGCTGGCCTGCTCGAGCGCCGGACTTTGCCACTGCTTGCTCCAGTCCTGCGCCGGTGGCTGGAAATCCGGGCCCAGCCGCAGGCAGCCGCCAAGGCTCAGCGCACCGAGCAACAGCAGGTGGCCGGGACGGATCAGCAGGGCTGGCGTTGCAGGCATACCGGGAGGCCCCAGCGGGAAATGTCACTGGAGCATAGACCGCAGATTGCGGGTTGTTCGAAGCAATCAGCTGCTACGCTTTTTCAGGCGAACGCCACCGAACCCCGCCCCGGATAAAAAGGTAGGAAGCCATGGACACTGCTCAAGAACCGCTTGCCCCCACCAGCGCCAGTTGGCGTTTCAAGGTCGGCGTGGCAATCATCTGCCTGATGCTCGGTTCGTGGCTGATGGTCCCGATCGCCGCCGCCCTCGACGTGCCGGGCTCGAAAGTCGCGGCGCTGACCGGGGTGTTGTTCATCAGCAATAAAGTGCTGTTGCTGCTGGTGATCGCGGTGATGGGCAAGGCCGGGTTCGCTGAACTCAAGCGCACGATCGGCCACTACATTTCCGGCGTGATCCCGACCCCGGTGGCCGAAGTCAGCCCGCTGCGCCACAAGATCGGCGTGGTGATGTTCTGCCTGCCGCTGCTGTCGTCATTCCTGGAACCTTATTTCGACAACTTCTTCCCCGGCGTGCGGCCCAATCTCTGGCAGTTGCAGGCGCTGGGCGACTTGATGTTCATCGGCAGCTTTTTCGTGCTGGGCGGCAACTTCTGGGACAAGGTGCATGCGTTGTTCGTGCGCAAGGCGCGGGTGGTGGCGGAATGAAAACAGGGGGCATAAGCCCCCTGTGTCATTTGAGGTGGGCGGCGAAGCCCTCGCTGCCTGGCGCAATGTCGTCCTTTAAGGTCAGCGACGGAATCTCGTAATCACCGCCATTCTGCTGCCGATACGCGATCGGCCGCGTGCTCCACAGTTCATCGAGCCGCGTGCCCAGCGCCTCACAGGTCTGGGCAAACCGGGCTTCATCCATCCGGCTGGTGCGGTACACCACGAAGGGCGGCATCACGTCAAAACCAGGGTAGTAGAGGATTCCGTGCTGGATGGGGAACAGCACGTCGTCGATCGGGCCGTTGATCCCGCGCGGGCTGTAGTGTGATTCCCAGCCTCCGGTGGTGACCATCAGCATGGCCCGCTTGCCTTTCAGGTGGCCTTCACCGTAGCGGTCGCCCCAGCGAGCATCGGAATGCTCGCCCACGCCGTAGGCAAATCCGTAGGCATACACGCGCTCGACCCAGCCCTTGAGAATCGCCGGCATGGAGAACCACCACAGCGGGAATTGCAGGATCAGTGCGTCGGCCCATTGCAGTTTTTCCTGCTCGCGGGCGATGTCGGCGGCTTGTCGGCCCTGCTCGAAAGCAAGTTTCGAATCGAGGGAGGCATGAAACGGCCGGCTCGTGTCGCGACCGGGACTGTCATCGGCGTCGAGGGTGGTTTTCCAGTTCATCGCATAGAGGTCGGAGACCTGCACGGTATGGCCGGCGGCTTGCAGGCGCTGGACGGTGAAGTCTTTGAGCGAGCCGTTGAGTGAGGTCGCTTCGGGATGGGCATAGACCAGAAGTACATTCATGTTGAAGTTCCGTTGCTGTGTGACAGCAGGATCGACGTTTGCCGGGTATATTGGAAATGAATGTCTGATATGTCTGGTATAGCCATGAATAATTTGAGACGGCTGGATATCAACCTGCTGCTGACCCTCGATGTTTTGCTCGCGGAGCACAACGTCACCCGTGCCGCCCAGCGGCTGCACCTGTCGCAGCCGTCGGTAAGCGTGCATCTGGCCAAGTTGCGGGACATCTTCGGCGATCCGCTGTTGCTGCCCGGCCCCCGAGGCATGCGTCCGACGGCGCGGGCGGATGAGCTGCGCGAGCCGTTGCGGGACGCACTGGAGGCGCTGGAACGAGCGGTGGCGCCGGCCAGGCCGTTCGACCCGGCGCAAGCGACGAATACCTGGAAAATCGCGGCAACGGACTACGGCGGGTCGACCATTGTCCTGCCGGGCCTGAACGGTTTGCGCAGGCAGGCACCGGGCACACGGCTGGCGGTGATCGACCTGATGCCCAGAGAAATGGTCAAGCAGGCGGAGCAGGGGGTGTTCGATCTGGCATTGCACATCACCGAAGACGCGCCACTGGAGTTGTATCAGCGCCGGCTGTTCACCGAGCGTTATGTGTTGGCCGGACGAGTCGGGCATCCGGGCCTGAACGCCAGACCGACTCGCGAACAGTTCTGCGCGCTGGAACACGTCATGGTGTCGCGCGAGGGCGGGGGCTTTTTCGGGGTGACGGACAAGGCGCTGGCCGAAGTGGGCCTGTCGAGAAAAGTCGTGCTGTCGGTGCCGCACTTTCTGTTGGTGATGTCGGTGCTCGCCAGCACTGATCTGGTGGCGATGCTGCCGTCACGCCTGATGCGTGACAACCCTGCACTGCAAGTGGTCGCTGCGCCGCTGGAGGTGCCGGGCTACGAGATGGCGATGTTCTGGGGCGAACGATCCCATCGTGATCCAGCGCACAGATGGTTGCGCGAACACTTGGCGGCGTCGGTGTGAATCAAGCGTGGCCGAGCGCGATGGCAAACGACACGACGACCATGCAGGCGAAAGCGAAATTGAGGTTCATGGGGTGTTCATCCTGGTCCTTTTGAAAGTGGGGCCATTCTGCCGGGGGCGGGTCGAAAGAAAAAATTCGGCTTTGTGATTCCAATGATCGAAGCCATTGATACCGGCGTTGTGTTTGCTTGTTTGCTTGGCTAAGCTCGCGAAAACCTGCAATGACAAGCACAAACAGGCAAAACCATGCACGATCATTCCGCTTCCGAGCTTCCCTCCCTGCGTCGGCAGAAAATCCTTCTCATCCTGGAACGTGACGGCAAGGTCATGGCGTCCGAGTTGAGCCAGCATTTTGCGGTGTCTGAAGACACCATCCGCCGCGATCTCGCCGAGCTGGACAACGCCGGACTGGTGCAGCGGGTACACGGCGGCGCGCTGCCGCGGCCCAAGGACACCGGCAAGGATTACTTCACCCGGCTGGACGAGATCGACGAGGCGAAAATCCGCCTGGCGCAGTTGGCGGCGCAGCAGGTACAGAACGGGCAGACGGTGATGTTCGATTCCGGTTCCACCTCGTTGCAGGTAGCGCGCTCGTTGCCCAGGGATATCAACCTCACGGCGGTCACGGCGTCACCGATGACGGCGATCGCGTTGTCAGAATATCCGGGCATCAAGGTGATTCTGGCGGGTGGGCAGCTCAATCCGAAAACCATGTCGGCTGGCGGTCACGAGGCGCTGCGGCTGCTGTCGGGGATCAAGGCGGATCTGGCGATCACCGGGGTCTGCGCGATTCATCCGGAGGTGGGCATCACCTCGCTGCATTTCGACGAAGTGCCGGTCAAGCAGGCGCTGCTCGACTGCGCGGCGCGGGTGATTGCCGTGACCACGGCGGACAAGCTCGGGGCGGTGGAGCCGTTTGTGGTCGCGCCGTGCGAGCGCTTGCACACGCTGATCACCGAACGGCATGTGGCGTCGGGGAGTGTCGAGGATTATCGGCGGTTGGGGATTGAGGTGGCGCAGTTGCTTGACTGAGGTTTTGCGGCAAAAAGAGGCCCCATCACTGGCGATGGGGCCCGCTCGATCAGCGAAGTTTTTCCAGCATCTGGTAGTACCACATGCCCGCCGCCAGCATCGGATTCCCCAGCAGATCCCCCATCGGCACGCGAATGTGCGAGCACGCGGCAAACGTGTCGAACTGCTGTATCTGCCCGGTGATCGCCCGGCTCATGATTTCGCCCATGATGTGGGTCGTGGCGATGCCGTGGCCGGAGTAGCCCTGGCAATACCAGACGTTGTCCGAAAGCTTGCCCAGTTGCGGAATGCGGTTGATGACGATGCCCATCGCGCAGCTCCACTGGTAGTCGATCTTCACCCCTTTGAGCGCCGGGAAAGTCTGTTCGATGCACGGCCGCAGTTCGCCGGCGATGTCCCGTGAGTCCTTGCCGCTGTAGTTGGCGCCACCGCCGAACAGCAGGCGACCGTCGGCGGTGAGGCGGTAGTAGTCGAGCACGAAGCGGCAGTCGTAAACGGCGAGGTCTTCAGGGTTGATCTGTTTGGCCAGATCGCCCAATGGTTCGGTGGTGACAATGCCGCCCATGGCCGGGAAAATCTTGCCCTTGAGCTGGCCCGGTTCGAGTTTGTGGTAAACGTCGCCGGCCAGCAGCACCTGATTGGCGTCGATCCGGCCGTGGGCGGTGCGCACGGCAGGGCTGTCGCCGTGAATGATCTCCAGCACTTCGCTGTTTTCGAAGATCAGCGCGCCGAGGCTTTGCGCCGCTCGCGCCTCGCCGATGCACAGGTTGAGCGGGTGCAGGTGCATGTTGCGGGTGTTCTTGATGGCGCCGTGGTAGAGATCGCTTTGCAGCAGATCACGGACCTGGCTGCGGTCGAGCAGGCTGACCTCATCGCCCATGCCTCGGCGCACGGCTTCGTCGTAGTCGCTGCGCAAACCGGCCATATGGCTTGGCTTGTATGCCGCATGCAAATGGCCGTGCTTGAGGTCGCAATCGATCGCATATTTCTCGACCCGTTGCTTGATGATTTCGTGCCCACGCCAGCGCAGGTGCCAGATGAAATCGTCGACCTCATCGCCCAATGTGTTGCGCATCTGTTTGCGCATCGCACCGTCGCCGGACAGGCTGCCCGTGACCTGCCCGCCATTGCGTCCGGTGGCGCCCCAGCCGATCTTGTGGCTTTCGACGATGGCGACTTTCAGGCCTTTTTCGGCCAACTCGACGGCTGTGGCGACGCCGGTAAAACCGCCGCCGATGATCACCACATCGACCTTGTGCCGACCTTGCAGGGTCGGGTAGTCGGTGTCGCAGTTGAGGGTCGCGGTGTAGTAGGAATTGCTGCGTTCAGTCATTTCAGTGTCCAGATTCGGGAGTCGGTGCACGGACCCTGTGGGAGCGGGCTTGCTCGCGAAAGCGATGTGTCAGTCACCTGAAGTGTTGGATGTGACGACGCCTTCGCGGGCAAGCCCGCTCCCACAGGGGGAGTTGTGAAAGATCAGGCCTCTGTGAGGTACCAGCGCCAGTCCTGCTCACCCACTTCGGCCATGAACTGCCGGTATTCCGAGCGTTTCACTGCCAGATACACCCCGAGAAATTCCTGCCCCAAGGCATCCCGCGCCCACACCGAATTTTCCAGCGCCGTAAGCGAGGTCAGCCAGTCGGTCGGCAGCAATTCTTTCGCCTGCGCGTAACCGTTGCCTTCCACCGGTTCACCCGGATCGATGTCCTCTTTTATCCCGCGATGAATGCCCGCCAGGATCGCTGCCGCTGCCAGATACGGGTTGGCATCGGCGCCGCAGATGCGGTGTTCGATGTGCCGGGTGTTGGCCGGACCGCCGGGCACGCGCAGGCTGACGGTGCGGTTGTCGACGCCCCAGGTCGGTGCCAGTGGCGCGTAGCTGTTGGCCTGGAAACGGCGGTAGGAGTTGGCGTTCGGGCAGAACAGCAGCAGCGAATCGAGCAACGAGGCGAGCATCCCGCCAATCGCCGTGCGCAGCAGCGGGGTGCCGGCCGGATCCTCGGAGGCGAACAGATTGTGCCCTTCGGCATCGGCGAGGCTGACGTGCATATGCATGCCGGTGCCCGCGAGGTGATCGAACGGCTTGGCCATGAACGTCGCCTGCATCCCGTGCTTGTGCGCCACGGCTTTGACCAGCCGTTTGTAGCGCACGGCCTGGTCCATTGCTTCCAGCGCATCGCCGTGTTCGAGGGTGATTTCCACCTGGCCCGGCGCGTATTCCGAGATTGCCGTACGCGCCGGAATGCCGTGCAGTTTGCAGGCGCTGTAGAGGTCGGCAAGGAACGGTTCGATCTGCTCCAGCTCACGCAAACCGTAGACCTGCGTGTGTCGCGGTCGCCCACCGTCGGCATCCAGCGCCGGTTGCGGACGGCCGTTGTGATCGCGTTTGGCGTCGAGCAGATAGAACTCCAGCTCGCAGGCCATCACCGGGTGGTAGCCCTCGGCTTTCAGGCGGTCGATGACCTTGATCAACAGGTGACGCGGGTCGGCAATGCTCGCCGGCATGCCTTGTTCCGGGTGCATGCTGACCTGCACCGCCGCAGTCGGAATCTGCCGCCACGGCAGGCGCACCAGACTGCCTTCCAATGGGTATGCGCGGCAGTCGATGTCGCCGACGTCCCACACCAGGCCTGAGTTTTCCACGTCTTCGCCATGCACGGTCAGGCCGAGAATGGTGCTCGGCAGCGGGCGGCCGCTTTCGTACACGGCGAGCAGTTCTTCGCGGTGCAACAGCTTGCCGCGCGGCACGCCGTTGGCGTCGAGGATGAACAGCTCGATCATGTCGATGTCGGGGTTCTGCTCGAGAAAGTGACGGGCGTCTTCAATGGCTGCGAATTTCATAATCAATCACTCACGGTGGCGCCGCACAGGCGCGCAGATTCGGGCCGGACGCAGCTCGGCAAAAGGCGCGGACGTCCTGGCAGGGATATCGAAAAAAGAGGGGGAGCTGTCGCGGTTTTTTATCGGCGCGATCAGACAGGCAGGCAGATATCCGGCGGGCGTGCGGAGTGACGCAGCTTGGAACGGCTCAGGGCCATGGGGAGATTGACGATGCGATTCATGCGCGGCCCCTGTGAAGGAGGGCGCACAGTGCAGAGACGTTCAACGATTCTGATTGTTGTGGTGACGTGCTCATGACGCGTGTTTCCGTTGGCGGAAAACGTCGGCGGCGGGAGTGTCCCGCCAGGCCGGTGTGGCTGGATAGTAAGGGGGAATCCCCGGATAAGTAAACGCCTGTTTCCGCAGGCGTTGGCGTGCACCCCGGTTCAGCGCAGCAGGTAAAACCCCAGCCCGATAAGGGCGCAAACGATCAACACCTCGATTACTCCGCGCTTGAAAAAGAACAGGGCGATAGCGGCTGCCACGGCCAGCAGGATCGAGAAAACGTCCGGTTGCCCGGCGAATCCATTGGGCCAGAACACATGCCAGGCAAAGAAACACGCCAGATTGAGGATCACCCCGACCACCGCCGCCGTGATCGCGGTCAGCGGCGCGGTGAACTTCAGTTCATTGTGCGTCGACTCCACCAACGGCCCGCCGGCGAGGATGAACAGGAACGAGGGCAGAAAAGTGAACCAGGTCACCAGCGTCGCGGCCAAGGCTCCGGCGGCGAACGCGTGTTCCGGGCCGAACGTCGGTTGCACGTAAGCGCCGACGAACCCGACAAACGCCACCACCATGATCAGTGGCCCCGGCGTGGTTTCGCCCAAGGCCAGGCCGTCGATCATCTGCGTTGGCGTCAGCCAACCGTAATGCCCGACCGCGCCCTGATACACGTAGGGCAGCACGGCGTAGGCGCCGCCGAACGTCAGCAGCGCCGCTTTGGTGAAGAACCAGCCCATCTGCGTGAAGGTGCCGTCCCAGCCGAACAACGCGGTCAGCAACGCCATGGGCAGACACCATAGCAACGCACCGATCAGCGCCAGACGCAGCAGCTTCGGCAGGTTGAACCCCGCATGTTCGGGCGGCGGTGTGTCGTCATCGATCAGCGCCGGGCCGAAGGATTTTTCGCCGCCGCGATGGCCGCCGTTGCTGAACCGCTGCGGCGCCCAGCGTCCGCCGAAATAACCGATCAATGCCGCGCCGAGCACGATCAGCGGGAACGGCACGTTGAAGGCAAAAATCGCCACGAACGCCGCTCCGGCGATCGCCCAGAGCCAGCTGTTCTTCAAGGCTCGGGAGCCGATGCGATGGGCCGCGTGCAGCACAATCGCGGTCACCGCCGGTTTGATCCCGTAAAACACCCCGGCCACCGCCGGCACGTCGCCAAGCGCAATATAAATCCAGGAAAGAGCGATCAGGATCAGCAACGAGGGCATCACAAACAGCGCCCCGGCCAATATGCCGCCACGGGTTCGGTGCAGCAGCCAGCCGATGTAAGTCGCCAGTTGCTGGGCCTCCGGGCCGGGCAGCAACATGCAGTAGTTGAGCGCATGCAGGAAGCGCCGCTCGGAAATCCAGCGCCGACGCTCCACCAGTTCCTGATGCATGATCGCGATCTGCCCGGCGGGGCCGCCGAAGCCGATGCAGCCGAGTTTCAGCCAGAAGGGCCAGGCCTGGCGCAGGGTGATGGGTTGGGGGCGGGGCAAGCCCTTTGGTGTCTGGCTCAAGTGTGGCTCCCGAGTTGAGTTGTGGTGTAGCGGCTATCTAATCAGGCTTTTGTTAAGGAGTGGTATCCAGATTGCTGCCCTCACCCCAGCCCTCTCCCGGAGGGAGAGGGGGCCGACCGAGGTGTCTTGCGTCATACATCGACCTGAGCGTCCGAGTCGATTATGGATTCGGCACACTGCCTTCAGGCTGGCATCCGGATTCAGTGCTACGCGCTCATACCGGCATCCGGATTCAACGCTATACGTTCAGGTCGGCGTATTTCTGAAATATCCCCCAATCGGTTCCCTCTCCCTCTGGGAGAGGGCTAGGGTGAGGGCTTTTCGATCGTCAGGCATGCGCCAAACTCCAGCGAACCGCCGCATTCTGATCACTCTCCCGCGCCTCGACCCAATGCGAACCCTCCGGCGTGGTCTCACGTTTCCAGAACGGTGCACGCGTCTTCAGCACATCCATGATGAACGCACAGGCCTCGAACGCCGCATGCCGATGCTTGCTGCTGACGCCAACGAACACGATCGGTTCGGTCACCGACAGCGCGCCGACCCGATGCACAATCTCCACCGCCAGCAACGGCCAGCGCTCCCGGGCCTGTTCGGCGATCTGCTCCAGAGCCTTCTCGGTCATGCCCGGATAATGCTCCAGAAACAGCTCGGTCACCGACTGCCCGACGTTCAGATCCCGTACATAACCAATGAAATTCACCACCGCGCCCACCCGTGGATTGCGCGCATGCAGATTGGCAATCAACTGACCGGCATCGAAGCCTTTACGCTGGACTCGAACACCCATGTTTCAACCCCCCGTGACCGGCGGGAAAAACGCAATCTCATCGAAATCCTCGATTGCCTGATCCGGCTGACACAGTTCCTGATTCACCGCGCACATCAGGTTGCCGGCGCCGAGCACTTCACGCCAGACATCGCCGCGCTGCATCAGCATCTGCCGCACGTCCTCGACACAGGCGAGGGTGTCGCTGGCCGGAATCTTTTCACCGCCCAGATTGAGCCGGTCACGGTAGCTGGCGAAGTAGTTGATCAGAATCATTGCGGGTTCTCCCATTGAAAGTGGCCGGAGCGGCCGCCCTGTTTGCTGAGCAGGCGGATGTCGCCGATAACCATCGCCCGGTCCACCGCTTTGCACATGTCGTAGATCGTCAGCGCGGCGACGCTGGCGGCGGTCAGGGCTTCGAGTTCAACGCCGGTCTGGCCGGTGAGGCGGCAGGTGCTGGTGATCTGTACGCGGTCCGGTTCACAGGCCTTGAGCTCGACGTGGATAGAGCTGAGCAACAGCGCATGACACAGCGGAATCAACTCGTGGGTGCGCTTGGCCGCCTGTATCCCGGCGATCCGCGCGACGGCGAACACGTCGCCCTTGGGGTGGCCGTTGGACTGGATCATTTGCAGGGTTTCCGGGCGCATCTGCACCCAGGCTTGCGCGGTGGCTTCGCGGCGGGTGGCGGCTTTGTCGCTGACGTCGACCATGTTGGCGCGGCCCTGATCGTCGAGGTGGGTGAGGGTGTTGCTCATGCGGTGGGCTCCTGGATCGGGCTGTAGATTCGCGGGGCGTTGCGGTGCGGGACGTGGATCAGGTTCAAGCGGTGTTTGAGCGCCCAGCGCACGGTCAGCGCAGTCGGGGCGGACAGGCTCACGAGGGTGCCGAGGCGGGCGCGCACGGCTTTGTGGATCAGTTCGAGGCTGCAACGGCTGGTGACCACGACGAAGCCCTGACGCGCATCGAGACCTTCGAATTGCAGGGCGCCGATCAGCTTGTCGAGGGCGTTGTGGCGGCCGATGTCTTCGCGGCACAGCAGCGCTTCGCCGTCGGCATCGAAGTACAGCGCCGCGTGCAGGGCGCCGCTGCTGCGGGCCAGTTGCTGGGCCTGTTCGATGCGCTGGCGGATGCCGTTGAAATGCGCGGCGGGTGGCAACGGTGTCGGGGTCAGGATCTCCAGTTGCGGCAGCGCCTGCTCAAGGGCTTCCACGCCGCAGAGGCCGCAACCGCTGGTGCCCGCCATCTGCCGGCGGTGATCCTTCAGGGCCCAGAACGCGCGGCTGGAAATCTGCACGTCGGCCTGACAGGCCTGGTCGAAATGGGTCAGGCGGATGTCTTGGATATCGTCGAGGCGGTCGACGATGGCATTGCTCAGGCTGAAGCCGCGAATGAAGTCTTCGATGTTGCCCGGCGAGACCATCATCACCGCCTGATTCAGGCCGTTGTAGCTGATGGCCAAGGCGATTTCCGCCGCCAGCGCCGCGTGGGACAACGGCGCGTCGTCGAGGTATTCGCGATAAGCCACTGACGCCGGTTGTGGCGCGGGGGCGTTGGCGTCGCCCGGTTCGATGAGTTGTTCAACTTGGCACAGCATCCTGAAAATCCTCGAAGCGCTGAAGTGGGTTCAGGCTACGGGGCAGGGAAAAGTGCGTCCAATCGCTTGTTCCGATGCAGTGATTGGATTGGTCGATGACCGCAGGCGGACCTGAAGTCGTTGCACCGAAGTGCAACGTTTCAGGCAACTTGGGGAGGGTTAAACGACAGGCGCCTCGATCCCGAACATCTTGCGCGCCTCGGCAAAACACTTCTCGGCAATCGCCGAGCGCGGTTCGGTCTTGCGCATCACCAGCCCCAGCGGCGCGAGCACGCTGGCATCCGGCAGGTTAATGAAAGCCAGGTGCTCGATCGGCTCTTGCAGCCCGCTGTCCAGCGGCATGATCGAGCAGCAGAAGCCCTGGTGAATCGCCTGCAGCAGTTGATAGGTCGAGTCGCTTTCCATGATCGGCTGCGGATTCAGCCCGCGACTGCGGAAACTCAAGTCGATGGACTTTCGATAGTGCATGCCGGTGGTGATCATCCCCAGCGGCAGTTCGGCGGCGTCTTCCCAGCTCATTTCCGGGCCTTCGAAATGGAAGTGGCGGGTGTCGTAGAGCAGGCCGACACGGGTTTCGCCAATCTCGAAGAACTCGAAATAGTTCGGGTTGACGTGGTCCAGATAACACACGCCCAGGTCCAGCTGATTGTTGCCCAGGCCTTCGATGATCTCGTCCGAACTCAGCGACGACAGGCTGTATTTCAGCTCCGGATAAGTCCCGGACAAACCCTGAATGTAATTGACCGGATTGAAGTTGCTCAGCGGCACCAGCCCCAGCCGCAGGTTACCCACCAGTTGCCCCCGGCAGGCAGCGGCTTCGGCAAACAACCCGTCGTGGGCCGCCAGCAGCGTGCGGGCCCAGGCCAGTACGCGCTCGCCGGCCTGGGTGAACCCTTCGAAGCGCTGGCCGCGATTGACCAGCACCAGATCCAGCTCGTCCTCCAGATTGCGCAGGCGCATCGACAGGGTCGGCTGGGTGATGTGGCAGCGCGCGGCGGCCTGGCCGAAGTGGCGGGTTTCGTCCAGCGCGATCAGAAACTTGAGTTGTTTGATGTCCACGACGGCACCTGCTCGATAAGGAATTTTGATTGAGTATTGACGCAGATGCGTACGGCGCACGGAAAGCGCTGCAAGCGACGATCCCACCGAGGGCTTTTTTCGTCCAATCGGCAGTGTCTAAGAGCCTATCGAGGGTTTCGATGACCCCCGGTTTTATTAGGCCGGACAGTGGTCGAGGGGTTGAAGAAAATCACCGATAGAGCAGGTCGATAGTGTGGTTGGCCAGAGTGATTAGACAGTCCTCGCAAGCGGCACTTAGGCTCGTCATCCATTGAATTGACGACGGCCGGAGAGTGCCATGAGTGTGAAATCGGATGCCTTGTTCGTTCCCCTGAATATTGCTGTGCTGACGGTCAGCGATACCCGCGATTACGCCAGCGACACCTCCGGCCAGTTGCTTGTCAGCCGCCTGCTGGAGGCCGGCCACACCTTGAGCGAACGCAACCTGCTCAAGGACGACCTGTACAAGATCCGCGCCCAGGTCGCGCAGTGGATCGCCGACGACGGCATTCAAGTGGTGCTGATCACCGGCGGCACCGGGTTCACCGGGCGTGACAGCACCCCGGAAGCCGTGGCTTGCCTGCTGGACAAGCAGATCGACGGTTTCGGCGAACTGTTCCGCGCCATCTCGATTCTCGACATCGGCACCTCGACCGTGCAAAGCCGTGCGCTGGCGGGGCTGTCCAACGGCACGCTGGTGTGCTGCCTGCCGGGTTCCACCGGCGCTTGCCGCACCGCGTGGGAAGGCATCCTCGCCGAACAACTGGATAACCGTCACCGCCCGTGCAACTTCGTTCCGCACCTCAAGCCGGTGCAAGCCTGCGGGCCGCGCGGATGAGCAAGCCGGGATTGATGCCGGTCGAGGACGCCCTCGACCAACTGCTGGCGATGGCTGATGAACAACGCCTGCCGGACAGCGAATCGGTGCCGCTCAATGAAGCGCGCGGGCGCGTGCTGGCGAGCGATCTGGTCGCCACCCTCGATCTGCCGCCGTGGCCGAACAGCGCCATGGACGGTTACGCCTTCAACCTTGCCGACCTGCATCGCCAGCCGTTGAGCGTGTCGCAACGGGTCTATGCCGGGATGGCGCCGGACGCCTTGCTATCTGGCACCTGCGCAAGGATTTTCACCGGTGCGCCGTTGCCCATGGGCGCCAATTGCGTGGAGATGCAGGAAAACGTCGAAGTGCTGGAGGACGGTCGCGTACGTTTCCTGCAACCGCTGAAGGTCGGCCAGAACATCCGTCCCCAGGGCCAGGAGAACCGCGTCGGCGACACCTTGCTGCGCGCCGGCAAACGCCTTGGCCCGTTCGAGCTGGCCGTCGCCGCAGGGCAGGGCATGACCCATTTGCCGGTGGTGCGTCGTCCGCGCGTGGCGTTGCTGTCGACCGGGGATGAACTGGTGGAACCGGGCCAGCCCTTGCGTCCCGGTAGCATCTACAACAGCAACCGCACCTTGCTCGACCACTGGTTGCGTGAACTGGGTTGCGAAGTGATCGACGCCGGGATTCTTCCCGATCGTCCGGCGCAGACCCGGCTCAAACTCGAGCAACTGCAAGTGGCGGCCGATCTGATTCTGACCACCGGCGGCGTGTCTGCCGGTGATGCCGATTTTCTCGGCCAGGTGCTGCGCGACAACGGCAAACCGCTGCTGTGGAAACTCGCGATCAAACCCGGTAAACCGCTGACGGTCGGCCATTTCGGCACGGTGCCGGTGATCGGCCTGCCGGGCAATCCGACCTCGGCACTGGTGACCTTCGGCCTGCTGGCGCGCCCGTACCTGCTGCGCATTCAAGGCGTGGAAGAGGTGATGCCGCTGAGCTTCACGGTCAACGCCGGCTTCGATTGGCCGAAACCTGGCAGCCGTCGGGAGTATCTGCGGGTACGTCTGGAGGGCGGGCAGGCGGCGCTGTATCCGAACCAGAGTTCCGGGGTGCTGCTCGGTGCGACCTGGGCCGATGGACTGGTGGAAATCCCCGAGAACAGCACCTTGCAGATTGGCGACCCGCTGCGTTTCATTCCGTTCAGCGAGCTGTTCTGAGCGCGATCAAAAGGTGTAGACCACTTGTCCGGCCAACGAGGTCTGCAACCGGCGCTCGACAATCGGGCTGTCGGCCGCTTCGTGGCTCAGGTACTGCACCGCCAGCACGGTCGACACGCTCCATTGTTCATCCAGCGGCAACGACCAGGTCAGATCCGCGCCGCGACTGACCAATCCGGCCCGGGCCTTGTACGCGCGGAACTGACTGTGCGAGGCCTGGGCATCGCTGACGCCGTACCAGGTGCGCATGTAATTGCTGTCGCCGAACTGGCTGTTGAGGCCGCCGGTGACTTTGCCGAAACGTCCTTCGTAGAGCGGCGCGCTGATGCTTAGCTTGAGGCGGTTCCACGATGAGCCGGTGTCATGGTCATCGTCATCCTTTTCCAGCGCATGTTCGAAACTCGCGCCGAGGATGATCGGGCCCATGTGATACGTGCCGTCGAGCCCGATCACCGGGCGAGACTTGATCGAACCCATGCCGTTGAGCTCGTCCGAGCCTTTGAGTCCGGTCTTGCGATCCTTGCGCACGTCGCTGGCGCCGACGTAGACGCTGAGGTCGAAATCCTCTTCGTCGAAGCCCCAGCCGAGGCCCCGGCTGCTGTCGAGAAACACGCCGTAAGGGCTGACGATTTCGACACCCACGAATGGCGCCACCACCCGCTCATCACTGCCGCTGTAACGCGGCGCACTGGCGGCACCGGCGCGCAGGGTGGCGTGCCAGTCTTCGGCGCGTAGCGAGTCGCCCGGCAGCAGCAGGCAGAGGGAGGTCAGGGACAACGAAAATGTGCGTAACGAAACCGGCATGGGGCACCCGAGGGGAGATTGGATGCGCCCATGCTAGTGAGGTGGCGGCCGGCGATCTTTGGCAGCTTTGTCGGGAAACTGTCAAAGACTGTGAAGGCGGTTATCGGCTCAGTCCCAGCCGTTCGTGCCACTGGGCGATGGATTCTTCCGGGTAGACCTCGAATTGCTGATCCTTGGCATTCGCCTGCACTTCGACCCACGGTGCCTTCGAGCCGAGCATCAGGTGGGTGTGTTCCGGCGGCACCGGCAACGGCGTGTCGATCGCCGAGGCGAACGGGTGGATCAGCTCCGGCCATTCCGGGCTGAACAGCCACAGGCCGCTGCCGCACTGCGAGCAGAAGTGCCGCTCGGCGCTGCTGCGGTGGGCGCGGGCGTCGCCTGCGTCTTTCATTTTTGCGTGGTAGATCGTGATGTGTTTGCGCCCGCGTACCTTGAGACTGGCCGCATCGCCGCCGAGGTTGATCGCATAGCCGCCACCGCCCTGGGTCTTGCGGCAGATCGAGCAGTAGCAGCGCTGATAAGGGTAGGGGTGGGTGCTGTCGAGGGTGAATGAAACCGCGCCGCAGTGGCAGGAGCCTTCGAGCTGCATGAGTGGCCTCCGGTGTTTTTTGTCGGTGCGGTTCAGCCTAGAAGAGATGGGGTGAGTGTGCTGCTCGCGATGAGCGATAACGCGTTCTACGGCTTGGCTACCCGCCACAAATACCATGCCGCCACCGTGCGAAACGGACTCCACGCCAATCCGATGTCAATCATCTGCTTGCGCGTCGGCTGCACCTCCAGCCCCTTCAACCGCCGATACCCCTCGCGAACCCCAAAGTCATCCGCCGGCAGAATATCCGGCCGCTCCAGGCTGTAGATCAGCAACATCTCTACAGTCCAGCGTCCAACCCCGCGTAGTCTGACCAGACGCTCGATCAGAGTTTCGTCCTCCATCGCCAGCGCGGTCGAGTAATCCGGCACCACACCGTCCAGGGTCGCCTGGGCAATCCCCTGAATCGTCACAATCTTGCCTGCCGAAAACCCGCAACTGCGCAGTCGGTCGAAGCCCGTCGCCAGAATCTGCTCCGGACGCGGAAACGACTGCCCGGGAAACAACCCCACCAGCCGCCCGACAATTGCATCGCCCGCCTTGGCGTGCAGTTGCTGATAGGCAATCGCCCGCACCAGCGACTCATAGGGATCGCGCGTCGGATGCGGCTGATGCAGACAAGGGCCTATGGCAGCAATGTGGCGCTGCCAGTCGGCGTCGAGGCTGGCCAGAAAATTACTGGCCGGTTGGTAGGGATCGGGCATGAGTTACTTCAGCAAACCGTTGACTTCGCTATAGGCGAAGGCCTTGAGGTCATGGGTGTCGAGCTTGCCGCTGGCGAGGAAGCTTTTCACCAGTGAGCCCATGGCGCCGTACAGGAACTCGGCGATCCCGGAACCGGCGCTCAAGCGGCGCACGCCAAAGGTTTGCAGTTCTTCGGGGGAGGGCAGGCAAGCAAAGCCCAGGACGTTGACCGGCAGGGTCGTACCTTTGCAGATCGCTTCGATTTCGTAGGAGGACGTCACCCCGGCAGCGAACAACCCATCGGCCCCGGCTGCCTGATAAAGCGCGGCGCGGTGCAGGGTTTCGGCGACGCGATCCTCGGCAGGCACCAGGCGTTTCAGATAAACGTCGGTGCGGGCATTGATAAACAGCTTCACATTGCGCTTGTCGGCCACTTGTCGCGCGACTTCGATCTTGCGCACCAGCAGTTCCGGCGTGCCGCTGCCGTCTTCGATATTGATCCCGACCGCACCCGCAGCGATCACGGCATCGATCACTTCAGCGACCCGGCCGAGGTCATCGGAATAACCGGCCTCGATGTCCACGCTCAACGGCACTTTGATGACTCGCGCAATCGACTCCACGCTGCTGATCAAACGCTTGAGCGGCAGAGTATTGCCGTCCGGGTAACCGTGGGCCCAGGCGACCGCGGCGCTGCTGGTGGCGACCGCTTTGCCACCCAGTTGCTCGACCAGTCGCGCGCCGGTGGCGTCGGCAACGTTGGTCAGGATCAGCAGGCCATCGTGGTGCAACTGGTGAAACTGAGTGTCGAGCGCGTTCATCGAGATCCCTTCTTGTCGGTTGTTCAGAAAGCCAGTTGTTGCGTCAGCTGCACGGCGGCATTTTCCAGTCTGAGCAAAAACGCCTTGCGCGGTTGTCCACCACCATAGCCCGTCAATGAGCCGTCCGCACCGATCACCCGATGGCATGGCACCACGATCGACAGCCGATTGTGCCCATTGGCCAGGCCCACCGCGCGGCTGGCGCCGGGTTTGCCCAGCCGTGCGGCGATGGTGCCGTACGTGCTGGTGTGGCCGTAGGGGATTTGCCGCAGTTCGCTCCAGACCTGGCGGGCAAACTCGCTGCCGGGCAGGTGCAGCGGCACGCTGAATTCGTTCAGTTTGCCGGCGAAGTACAGCGCCAGCTCGTTTTCGATCTGCTGCAAATGCGCGTTGTGCCCCGGTGCGACCACGTAGCCGTAGCGGTTTTGCAGTTCCTCGACTTCCCGGGTCAGCGCCGGGCGGTCGAGAAACTCCAGCAGCACCAGTCCACGGCGTTCGGCCATGGCGATCATCGGCCCCAGCGGCGTGGTCAGGCGAGTGAACAGCAGCGGCTCGCTGGCTGCCGCGCGTCCCGGCGTGATGTGGAAGGATTTCTGAAACGCATCGCGAAAACCGCTGAGGGATTCATAGCCGGAATCGAACGCGGCGTGGTCGATGGACGTGCCTTGCTTGATCCCGCCCAACGCCATGCCGAGCCGGCGGGTGCGCAGCCACGCGTGGAAGGTCATGCCGAAATGCTGCTTGAACCAGCGCCGCAGCTTCAGCGGCTCAATGCCCTCGGCGAGCAATTGCGCATCGCTCCAGCGTAGCTCCGGATCGGCGTCGACGGCTTTGAGCAGCCGCTGTACCCAATCCGGGGCGATGGCCGCGGCGTCCAGCGGTTTACAGCGCAAGCAGGCGCGGTAACCGGCGGACAGGCATTCGTCAGCGTGGGCGAAGAACTCGACATTTTCCGGTTTCGGCTTGCGCGCGGTGCAACTGGGGCGGCAGAAGATCCCGGTGGTTTTCACGGCCGTGAAGAACACGCCTTCATAGGCAGTGTCGCGTTCGAGCATGGCGCGAACCATTTCGGCGTGGGGTGGCAGGACAGCGGTCTGTATGTTCATGGGCCGAGGATAAAACCAGTTATTCGATGGCTCCACCGAAAAATCGACAGTGAATTTTCGGGCCGCTGCACTACAGTGATCGGGTCGCTACAACTCGGGAGATGAAGGTATGCCACCGTTCACGATTCAACACATCGATCACATCGTGCTGCGCGTTGCGGATCTGCAACGCAGCATTGATTTCTACGACCGGGTTTTCGGTGCCGAAGTGGTCAAACGCAATGAAAAGTTCGGTCTGGTGCACCTGCGCGCCGGTACGTCGATGATCGATCTGGTCGACCTCGACGGGGAAATCGGCCGCAAGGGCGGCGCCGCTGCCGGCAGCGAACGGCGCAATGTCGATCACTTCTGCCTGCGCATCGAGCCGTTCGATGAAGCGGCGCTGGTCAGTCATTTGCAAGCCTGCGGCCTGACCGTCGAAAAAGCCGCCACCCGTTTTGGCGCCGAGGGCTACGGCCTGTCGCTGTACTGCTTCGATCCGGACGGCAATCAGGTCGAACTCAAGGGCCCGTCCGAAGCTTAGGCGCGCTTGGCCATTAACAATACCGAAGCCGCCGCCGACAGCAGCCCGGCGCAGCAACGGTTGAAGATCCGTTTGCCGCGCGGCTCGGCGAACCAGCGGCGCATGTGCAGGCCCATGTAGGCGTAAGCGCTGATGGCGATCCATTCCAGCAGCAGGAACAGCACGCCCAGCAACATGAACTGCGGGGTGATGGCGCGGGCCGGGTCGACGAATTGCGGCAGAAAAGCAGTGAATATAAGAATTGCCTTGGGATTGCCTGCCGCCACTAAAAACTCCTGACGCGCCAGGGCCAGAAGCCCGTTTGCCGGCGTAGTAACCGCGTCTTCGGCGGCAGGATTGGCCCGCCACAGCTGCCAAGCCAGATACAACAGATACCCTGCGCCAATAATCTTGATCCCATAGAACAACAGTTCAGACGTTTGCAGCACCACCGCCAGCCCCGCCGCCGCGAGGGCGATCATCCCGGCGAACGCCAGCAACCGACCGATCCCGGCCACGCAGGCGCGACGATAGCCGTAGCGGGTGGCATTGCTGACCGACAGCAGGTTGTTCGGCCCCGGCGCCATGTTCAGGGCAAAACAGGCGGGCAGGAACAGGGAGAGGGTGGCAAGATCCATGGTGCGGGCTCCGGTGACGGGAGCGGTATTTTTATCACGCGGGCGTGGGGGCCTGAACCGTACAGTCAGGCGGCAGAGTCGCAGTACAGCGATGGACGGGCGTCAATCCGTTCGAACTTTCTGCGCTCTCGTCAACTCTGAAACCGTCACAGGGTGATGAATCCGCCAGAAAAAAATCATCTGGCGGGTCAGAAAGGCCAATTGCCGTGTAAGCTTTCGCGCAATGCTTCTCCATTCCCCCATGGCCCCAGGCGGCCCACTGTACGAGCGACTACATGCAAGCAAAGGCCCGCGAGGTTCATGTACCACCGGTGTTGCAGGATCTGCGCGCCGGCACGGCCGAACTGCACATTGCTCTGGAAAAACGCCTTCCTTTCTTCTCCGATACCCTTGATCTGCAGGCTTTCGAGCGACTGATGCGCGCCTATTACGGCTTCTATCAGCCACTGGAAAGCGCATTGCAGGACAGCGGCGAGATCCCCGCCGATTTCGATCTGGTTTCGCGCCTCAAGACCCCGACCCTGCAACGCGATCTGCAGGCGCTGGGCGCAAGCGGCGGAGAGTTTTCGCTCTGCCGCCAGTTGCCCGCCATCGACTCCGCCGCCGCCTGTCTTGGCGTGCTGTACGTGCTGGAAGGTGCAACCCTTGGCGGACAGATCCTGCGCCGGGAGATCGCCACGCGGTTGAATCTCGGCGCGGACAACGGCGCAGCGTTTCTGGACATCTACGGCGCTGCCACGGGCCGGCGCTGGCGCGATTTCATCGAATACCTGGGCAGTCGCCCGATGGACGCCGACGAGCGTGAAGCCGTCGTGGCGGCCGCCCACACTACATTCAGCTGTTTCGAGCAGTGGCTCGAAAGCCAGGAGGTTCTGGTATGAACCCGCAAGACAAAGAAGCCTTTGAAGAGTTGCTGGCCAACTGTGCCGACGAGCCGATCCGCTTTCCCGGCGCGATCCAGCCGCACGGTTTGCTGCTGACCCTGAGCGAGCCGGACCTTTCGATCATTCAGATCAGCGCCAACGTCGAGACCCTGCTCGCACGCCCGGCGCAAGAGCTGATCGGCCAGCCCCTGCAAAGCCTGATCGGCGATGCCCATGCCGCACAGGTTCGCCAAGCCTTGCAGCAACCGGCCTTGTCCGATGCGCCGCCGCTGCACTTTCGCCTCAACGGCACCGCGTTCGAAGGCTTGGTGCACCGGCATCAGGATGTGCTGATTCTGGAGCTGGAAATCCACGTCGAAAACTTCCAGCCGCGCAACGTCGCCGGCACCGAAACCCATCTGGGGCGGATGCTCGCGCGCCTGCAAAAGGCCCAGAGCCTGCAGGCGCTGTACGACATCAGCGTCAAGGAAATCCAGGCCATGACTGGTTACGACCGGGTGCTGATCTATCGCTTCGAAGAAGAGGGCCACGGTCAGGTCATCGCCGAAGCGTCCGATCCGTCGATGGAAGTCTTCAACGGTCTGTTTTTCCCGGCCTCCGACATCCCCGAGCAGGCCCGGGAGCTGTACCGCACCAACTGGCTACGGATCATCCCGAATGCCGACTACCAACCGGTGCCGCTGGTGCCCAAGTTGCGCCCGGACACCCAGACCCCGCTGGACCTGAGCTTTGCGACACTGCGCAGCGTGTCGCCGATCCACTGCCAGTACATGAAAAACATGGGTGTGCTGTCCTCGATGAGCATTTCCCTGCTCAAGGGCGACAAGCTCTGGGGCCTGATCAGTTGCGGCAATCGCCAGCCGCTGCATGTACCGCATGAATTGCGTACCGCGTGCCAGACCATCGGCCAGGTGCTGTCGTTGCAGATCAGCGCGATGGAAGCGCTGGAAGTCAGCCGTCAACGGGAAGAAAAAGTCGAAGCGCTGGCGTTGCTTAATCAGGCGATGATCGATTCGCCACAGAACGTATTCGATGGTTTGGCCAACCAGCCACAAGTCCTGATGGCGCTGGCCAATGCCGGCGGCATCGCGATTATCGAAGACAAGCAATTGCACCGTTACGGCAACTGCCCGGAGCCGGAAGAGATTCGCGCCCTGCACAAATGGTTGCAGGAGCGTGGCGAGCCGGTGTTTGCCAGTCATCACCTGGCCAGCGTCTATCCGCCGGCCGCGCACTATCAGCAGGTCGCCAGCGGTGTGCTCGCCATGAGCCTGCCCAAACCGGTGGACAACGGCGTGCTGTGGTTCCGCCCCGAAGTCAAAGAGAACATCAACTGGAGCGGCGATCCGCGCAAGCCGCTGGACCTGGAAAACTCTGACGCCGGCCTTCGTCTGCGGCCGCGTACTTCGTTCGAAATCTGGAAGGTCGAGATGGCCGGGATTTCCACCAAGTGGAGTCACGGCGATCTGTTCGCCGCCAACGACTTGCGTCGCTCGGCGCTGGAAAATGATCTGGCCCGTCAGGTGCGCCGCGAGCAGGAAGCGGTGCGTGCCCGCGATGAGCTGGTGGCGGTGGTTTCCCACGATCTGCGCAACCCGATGACCGTGATCTCAATGCTGTGCGGCATGATGCAGAAGGCTTTCAGCTCCGACGGGCCGCACACCTCGCGGCGCATCTCCACCGCCATCGACACCATGCAACAAGCCGCCGGACGCATGAACACGCTGCTGGAAGACTTGCTCGACACCTCGAAAATCGACGCCGGCCGCTACACCATCGCGCCGCAGAAACTCGATGTCGCGCAGATGTTCGAAGAGGCGCAATCGCTGCTCGCGCCGCTGGCGCTGGACAAGGACATCAGCATTTCGTTCGAGGCCGATCCCGATCTGAGCATCCATGCCGACCCCGAGCGGTTGTTTCAGGTGCTGTCGAATCTGGTCGGCAACGCGATCAAGTTCACTCCGCGCCTGGGCACGGTCGACGTGTATGCCAAGTCGGTCGGTGACGACATCGTCTTCACGGTGCGCGACAGCGGCGAAGGCATTCCCAAGGATCACTTGCCGCACGTATTCGACCGTTACTGGACGGTGAAGGAAGGCAATCCGACCGGCACCGGGCTGGGCCTGTATATCACGCAAGGCATCGTCGAGGCCCATGGCGGGCAGATCGTTGCCGAGAGCGAGCCGGGGCAGGGCAGTGAGTTCCGTTTCACCGTGCCGCGTCTGGACTGAAACGCGGATCAGCGCTCGGGTGGCTGCAACATGGCCACCCATTCTGCGGCGAATCGATGGCAATCGCCTGGCCAGCGCGCTGTCAGCAGTTGGCCGTCGCGCACCACAAATCCTGATTGCAGTTTCTGTGCACAATCGCGCTTGGCGATCAGCGGCCCGCGTTTGAAGTCGGCTTTGCTGACCAGCGCGGTTTTCACTTCCGCCTCGACGGTCTGCTTGTAGGTGCGGTAGTAGCGCCCCAGCCAGGCAGCCGTCATCAGCCACGCCGGCAACTCCATGGTTGCCGCGAGCAATGCCGTCACTTTGCGCCCGAACAACACCGACCGCCCGGTATCGGGGTCGAGCGTCCGGGCCAGCAACAGCACGCCATGACACACCGCCGCCACGGGTTTTTCGGCCTTGAAAAATTGCAGGGCGATCTGCTGAGCCTGCGTCGATTCGAGCAGCGTGCGCATCCCTTTGGCGTGGCCGCCGGGAATCAGCAGACCCTCAAATTGGCTCGTATCAACATCGGCATACGCCAGCGGCTGCTTGAACGCTTCGGACTCGATCATCTGCGTGTAACTGTCCAGATCGGCTTTGCGCGTCATCAGCATCGGGCTCAACGGGCCGAAACCGATTGTCACCAAACGTGGGTCGGCGTGGGCGGGCAAGCCTTGTGGCGTGGCGAAACGCACTCCGATGCCCGCGTTGCGCAATGCCTGCCAGGGCACGCTGCTTTCGGTCGGGTCGTAATCGGTGCTGGGCAGCAGAATCAGAATCATCGAGGGCAGACTTCCTGGTCAAAAGTGATCGCATAGCCAGAGCGTAGTGGGTCTGCGCGTGCAGGGGTAATTTCCTTCAATACCGTCCGGTGTGTGTTGGCTACGGTGGGTGCCTTGTTCCTTGATTTGAAGCAGGTGTGCGATGAGTCTGATTGTGTCGATGGCGGCGTTTGCCCTGGCCGCGTCTATTACTCCGGGGCCGGTGAATATCGTGGCATTGAGTTCGGGGGCGCAATTCGGTTTCCGCGCCAGCCAGCGGCATGTGGCCGGGGCGACGCTGGGGTTCGTGTTGTTGCTGGTGTTAATGGGCTTGGGGCTGCATGAAGTGCTCAAACTGTGGCCGTCGTTGACCCGCGTGGTGCAACTGGCCGGGGTGGCGTTTCTGCTGTTCATGGCCTGGAAACTGGCCACCGATGACGGCCAGTTGAGTGCAGGCGAATCGAAACGTGCGCCATCAATGCTCTATGGCGCAGTGATGCAATGGCTCAACCCCAAGGCCTGGCTGGCCTGCGTGGCGGGGATGGGCGCGTTTGTCGCTGACGGCGAAGCGCGGCTGGTGTGGCAGTTTGCGGCGGTGTATCTGGTGATCTGTTATCTGTCGGTGGGGTGTTGGGCATATGCCGGGACCTTCTTGCGCGGTTATCTAGGGAATCCGGCGGGGATGCGCTTGTTCAACCGGGTGATGGCGTTGCTGTTGGCGGTGAGTGCGGGGTATCTGTTGCTGCCGTGAGTGTGGCGGGGCTTGGGTTTAAAGGTGTTTAAGGATGCGTCCGACAAGCCACGCGAACTTGCGCCATTGCCTACGCATCCGCCAGAATCCGCCGGCTTGTGGGCCTTGGGGCCGGGTTTTATCGTGGGTCGGTCGCTGACGAATCAGCGATCGGGTTTCGCAGCCCGGATCAATCAAGGCGCCCAGAGCGTCGTTTCCGTTCAGCTTTTTGGCTGATCGCGTCATGACGGTTGTGCGCGGGATACCTTCGGGTATGCCGGGTTCCTTGATTCCCGGTCTGCGAACCCGCGTACAGCTGTCACCTCCCTTCGTTTCGCAGCGAACCGTGGCAGCTCCATCAATCAGGGAGTTTTACCATGATCAAACCAACGCCAAACCCGCCTGAAACCGACCCGACCTCGCCTTACGAAACCCTCGACTCCAAGAAATTCCACGAAGCCGCCGACCGCGCCCTCGACCACTACCTCAATCCGTTCCACCCCAGAAAACCGTTGCTCAAACCCAACACCCGCTACCTCATCGCCCCCGGCATCGACAGCGAAGAACTGCTGGCCGACGCCTGCGAAACCCTGACCTCGGCCAAAACCATGGCCACCGACTTCGCCGGGCTGGTGGACGGCTCGCATCGGCATGTGCTGCTGGGGATCGCGCAACTGATCATGCTGGGGGAACTGGCGGTGAATCGGGCGTTGGATAATCTGGACGTGGCGGCTGAGCCTCGTGCCTGAGTGCTGAAACCGAAACGGCCCATTGCGGGCCGTTTTGTTGTTATCCCCGATACTGCCCCGGCGTAGCCGCCAAATGCTGCTTGAACGCCCGCTGAAAATGCGCCTGATCGGCAAACCCCGCCTCCAGCGCCACATCCGCAATCAACTGCCCGCGCCGCAGACGCTCGCGGGCGAACTGGATGCGCTGGTTGACCAAAAACGCATGGGGCGTCATGCCGAAGTGCTGTTTGAAAGCACGGATCAGGTACGACGGTGACAGTTCGGCAGCCGCGCAAATATCGTCGAGGCTGAGCAGCACGGTGCAGTGCTGGCGGATAAAGTCGGCGGCGCGTTCGAGTTTGAAGTTCGGTTCGCGCAACGGAGGTTCAATCGGGTTCAGGCGCAGTTGCAGGTCGCTGAAAAACTCCACCGCGGCACTCTGTTTACGCAGCACGTCTTGCTGCTCGTCGACCAGCACGCCGTACAACGCATTCAAGTCGTGAAACAGGCGGGCGTCATTCAAATGGGTATCGGAAAACCGCCGAAACTCAAGTTCCGCACTGAACCCCAGCTGATGCTGCAGATCCGTCAGCCACGGCGTTTCCACATACAACATCAAATACGACCACGGCTGGTCACCGATCGGGTTACACGCGTGCACGTCCCCCGGATTCATCAGCACCACGGTGCCGGCCGCCACTTCGAACGAGGATTGCTCATGCACATAGGTGCTGCGCCCGGCGGTGATGGCACCGATGGAAAAGTGCGCGTGGGAGTGTCGTGAATAGCAGACCTCACGCCCGTCGGCGATCGCCCGCGCTTCGATGAAGGGCAGGGCGTCGTCGCGCCAGAAGCGCGGGGCTTGTTCGGAGTTTTTGGCGGCAGCGTGTTTCATTGTTGGGGTTCTCGGCAGGCCAGTGTCCGAGTGTATTAGCTCTGGCCGGCGAAGGCTCGCTCGAGTTCGGCGATGTCGAGTTTTTTCATCCCGAACATGGCCTGCATTGCCCGTTGGACTTTGGCCTGGTCGGGGTCGGTCATCATGTGCATGAACGCCACCGGCACGATCTGCCACGACACACCGAACTGGTCCTTGAGCCAGCCGCATTGCTGCGCTTGCACCGGCCCGCCGGCGCTGAGGTTGCCCCAGAAATGGTCAACTTCCTCCTGGTTCTGGCAATTGACCTGAAACGAAATCGCCTCGTTGAACGTGAACACCGGGCCGCCGTTGAGCCCGGTGAAGGTCTGGCCGTCGAGTTCGAAACTGACGGTCATCACCGAGCCTTCCGGGCGGCCGTGAAATTCCTGGCCGACCTTGCTGTAGTGGGTGAGGGCGGTGATTTTCGAGTGGTCGAAGATCGAGCAGTAGAACTTCGCCGCCGCTTCGGCCTGATCGTCGAACCACAGGCAAGGCGTCAGCTTTTGAAAGCGTTGCATGGCAGTCATCCTCGGCAGGTTGGACACGCTGGATTAATAGCGTAGTCAGTCCGAAGCGGGTCGTAGGCGCCATAGATCGACAAGTGCGCCCCAAAACGTTTGTCGTTAGACTTGCCGCCCCGATTTTGCCGCAAGGACGCTCTGCATCATGGTTGCCTCTCGTACATGGATTTTTTTCTGCCTGTTTGCCGCCGCGTCGGCCAGTGCCGAACCGTTGAGCTGTCAGCTCTCGGATCCGGCAAACAGGTACAGCGTCGATGTGACCATCGAGCATCCACCGACGCAGAACTTCGAACCAGTGGCGGCACAAGTCATCCTGCGCGACAAGTCCAGTGGCGAAGTGTTGCAACGAATCGACACGGCCGATGCCGTCGACCTGGTTCCGCTCAACGATTCAGCCAAGGCCTTGCGATGCGACGAGCAACGTCTGGTGGTGTTTGGCGACTTCAATTTCGATGGACACCAGGATCTGGCGCTCCGTAACGGTAACGACGGTGGCTACGGCGCGGCGTCCTACGACATCTATCTGTTCGATCCGTCGAGCCCGGTACTGGTGCCGAACAAGGCATTGTCGGAGCTGACTCGCGAACCGTATCTGGGGTTGTTCGAAGTCGATTCCGCCGCTCATCGCGTGGTCACTCACGCGAAAAGCGGTTGCTGCTGGCGCCAGAGCCGTACCTGGCAGGTGCAGAACAATTCGCCGGTCAAGGTGACCGAAACCATCGAGGTGACGCAGCGGCCGTCCGAAGGCAGCCCGCTGATGCCGGCGGGTTATACCGACGTCACGCAGCGGGAGTTGAAGGATGGCAGATGGCTGGAACAGCGTCGCCTTGAGGGGCCCGTGGGTGAAGCGCCGGTGATGCTGCGGGGCAAGCTTGACGGCAAGATCGCATTCGAGCTGTGGTGGCAGATGCTGGGTGGCGTCTACATTGGCGAGGTTCGTTATACGAAAACGGGCAATGGCCAACCGATCCGGCTGGTGGGCGAGACCTACGATGACGGAGCTGTATTGCTGCATGAGCTGGACGCCCAGGGCCGTGTCACCGGCGACTGGTACGTGGCAGGTGAGCCTGATGAGCACGGCTTTCAGGGCGGAACATGGCACGACGGCGACAAGTCTCTGATCTTCGAAGCACGGCCGACGGCATTCCGGGTTGCACCGCAAAAGTTTCAGACGCCCACGGGCGATCAGCGTGAAGGACGTTACGTGATGATGGCGCCGGACGAGCGATCGGCGTGGCTGACGATCAAAATCGTGCCGGCCACCGAGAAGGGCGCGGGTGAGCAGGCGTTGATCCAGATGGCCGTGACGCAACCGGGCAAGCCACCCCGTCAGGAGAACCGGCAGTGGCCGTTGCAGGCGGGCAATCTGGTGATTGGTCAGGATCAGATCGCCGAGCCACTCTATCGATTGCGGCTGCTCGACGGAGCGGTGCAAGTGGAGGGGGCCGGCGAGTTTTCTGATTTCAGAGGGGCTTACGCAAAGCAACCCTGAAGGCGATTGTTGTCGTTATGACAAACATAGAAGTCAATATGACTCTTTCCTGGTCGAGTCATATTGACTTCTTATGGATTATCTAGCTGATTTTTAACGATAAAAAATCTGGCACAAGAGTTGATATATCAATCGTACAAACTGATTCGCTCAGGAGTACGAAACATGTTCACTTTCTTCGAGAATCCGCTGAACGTTCTGCACCTGTCGAGCAAAGTGCTCGCAGCCGGTCTGGTCATGTTGCTGGCCGGAATCTACGGCGCTTATCTGTACCAGGGCCACATGCCGATTGCGTTGCTGGTGGCGATGCATGCGATGACCATCATCGGCCCGACGCTGATCAAAATCGGCTACGTGATGCGCCTCCTGTCGCAATATCGGCTGGGTCAGCATCACGCCGCCGTGGTGGCTTGAACATGCGCAGACTCGCCGATACACCGCTGTTCAGCCTGGGCTTTCGGCCGCTGTTTCTGGCCGGGTCCGGATTCGCCGCGCTGGCGATCCTGATCTGGGGCCTGTGGCTTTACGGCAATTGGTTCGATCTGCAACCGGCGGGCGGCATGCTTGCATGGCATCGGCATGAGATGCCGTTCGGATTCGCATCGGCGATCGTTGCCGGGTTTCTGCTGACTGCGGTGCCCAACTGGACCGGCACTCCCGGCGTGCGCGGCGGGGCGTTGATCGCTCTGGTGTCGGTCTGGCTACTCGGGCGTGTGGCCTGGTGGCTGCCGTTGCCGACCGGGCTGATTCTGGCGCTGCAATGGGGTTTTCTGCCGCTGCTGGCGGTGATGCTGGGACGGGATCTGGTCGCCGCCCGCAAGCGCGACAACTATCCGATTGTGTTGGTGCTCGGGTTGATGGCGGGTTGTCAGGCGCTGACTTTGATTGGCCT
This sequence comes from Pseudomonas pharyngis, assembly GCF_021602345.1. GTDB lineage: Bacteria > Pseudomonadota > Gammaproteobacteria > Pseudomonadales > Pseudomonadaceae > Aquipseudomonas > Aquipseudomonas pharyngis. Next base: position 96,725 of record NZ_BQID01000013.1, on the reverse strand, counting down.
GTACAACGACGACGCCGGCCTGCAACGCCAGGGTGTTCTGGGCGCTTTGTGGCTGGTGGCAGCGCTGATGACCGTGATCGGTGGGCGGGTGATTCCGTTTTTCATCCAGCGCGGCTTGAACCGTCCACCGGCGCCGGCCGCCAACCCACTGCCAACCCGCTTGCTGTTGATCGGCAGCCTGCTGACCGCAGTCACTTTTGCGGCAGGCCTCAATGATTCACCCCGGCTGTGGCTGGCAGGCTTGTTTGTGCTGACCGGCAGTTTGCAGTTGATGCGGCTGATCCGCTGGCATGATCGCGGGATGTGGCGGGTGCCGCTGCTGTGGTCGCTGTATCTGGCTTACGCCTGGATGGCGCTGGCAACCTGGGCCATGGCGCTGTGGCATCTCGGCTTGATCGGCCAGCAAAGCCTGGCGACCCATGCATTGGCGGTCGGCGGGGTGGGCGGGTTGATTCTGGCGATGATTGCGCGGGTCAGCCTTGGGCATACCGGCCGGTTGTTGCAGCCATCGAAAGGCATGGTGCTGGGCTTTGCGCTGGTGCTGATCGCGGCGGGTTGCCGGGTGTTGCTGGTGCCGTTTTCCAGTCTGGGGCTGGGGCTGTCAGTGGTGCTCTGGTGCGCGGGGTTCGCGCTGTTTTTGCGGCATTACACCGCGATCCTGCTCAAACCGAGGCTGTAGCTTTTTAGCCGCGACGCTCGGCAATCATCAGCAACGACTGCGGCACCGGGCTTTGCGGATGCTGCGGCTCGCGCAGGCCGGTCAACTGCAGGCCGGCCATGTCCAGCGCATTGAGCCAGCTGGACAAGGTGCGGAAATACCACGGCATCGGCTGCCAATCGCCCTGGAGTCCGTCGAAGGTTTCTTCCCGCCAGCCGTCCTGATAATCACCGGCAGCCACCGACCACGGATGTAGCGTCTGGATCACCAACGCACCGCCCGGCACGAGCAGTGCATGCATCGCCGCGAGCAGCGGAATGATGTCCTGATGCAGCAGGGAAAAATTGGCGCAGATCAGGTCGTAATCACGGCCGATGTCGACCTTCGCCTCAACCAGATCTTCGTAACTGGCGACCTGCGCGGGCGATGATCCTGCCTCGCGCGCGGCCTCGATCAGCGTCGGATCACCGTCCACGCCTAACGCGTCGACCCCGCGCTCGGCCAGCGCCCGCAACAGCCAGCCCTCACCGCATCCCAGATCGAGAACCCGTTCGGGCTGGCGCCCCATCACCGCCAGCAGCATGGCCTGATCGGTCACCTGCCGGCGACTCTCGATGGCGCCGCTGCGCACGGCTTCGGTCCAGGCCCGGGCGTTGTGCTGCCAGCTCTGGAGGAGGGTGGATTCAGGCGAGGACATGACGGACTCCTTGATCGCGGGATGCAGGCAAGGATAGGTCAGGTGTAGTCGGCCAGTTGAATCCGGTTGCGACCGCCGCGTTTGGATTCGTAAAGCGCGCTGTCTCCTTGCTCGATCAGCGCTGCGAGGCTGGCCGGTGGTTGATCGAACACCTTGGCGCCAATACTCAGAGTGACCGCTTGCGGAGTGGTGTAGGTCTGGGAAGTCATCTGCTGAAACTGCTCACGCAGCGCACTGCCCAGATCCATGATCTGGGCGTGGGACGCGTCGCCCAGTAGCATCACGAATTCGTCACCGCCCAACCGCGCCGCCAGTGCGCCTTTGGGCAGCACCGCGCGGATCATTTCGCTGAGGGCGATAAGTAACCGGTCGCCGGCGGTGTGGCCGTACAGGTCGTTGATCAGTTTGAAATTGTCGATGTCGATCAGCAGCAGCGCGCCGGGGCGGGTGCTGGAGACTTCGTCGAGCAGGCGCGGTGCGCGGACTTCCAGGGCGCGGCGGTTGTACAGCGCGGTCAGCGGGTCCCGGGCGGCCAGTTCGGCAATCTGTTTTTCCCGCCGGTAGCGCTCGGTGCCGGTCATCGACAGCGCGATCAGCATGATCGCCATCGCGCCCTCTACCAGGGAAATCTGAATGATTTCGCCGCGCAACGACGCCAGATCGATCAGCGTGCCTGGAATCACCGCGATGATCGCCTTGGTGAAATAGAACGCGCCGTGGATCAGCAACACATAACGCAACTGCACCGCGCCGACGCTCAACGACTTGCCATGAGGGCGCAGCAACAGGCTGGCCCGCAGCATCGATGCGGCCACCAGCAGCGAGTTGGCCATCAGCATGATCTTCGACCACGACGGATCTTCCGGTAACAGCAGCAACGAAAGCCAGAGCAGGAACATCAAGTACCAGGCCCGCGACAACCGTCGCTGCGTAAACCGCGCGACTCCCAGCAGGAACAGCCAGTGCGCGACCACCAGCAGGCCGTTGGCGAACCAGATGCCGATCAACGGATAGCCGTTGGCGCGCAGCAGGGCCAGGCTAGAGCCGACGGTGATGGTGGCGAAACCGGCGCTCCAGAACAGCAGGGAAGATTCGCGGATACTGCGCCATTCGACCGCCAGATACAGGGCGGCCGCCGCGGCCAGGGCGGTGGAAATGGTGAGCATCGTGAGAGGATCGAGCGCCATGAAAGGACAGGTCTGCCTGGATAGTGTTAATGGGCCACGATTGTAAGCGTTCCCCCAATGGGCTGCTATTTTCACTCACCGGATATTCCATTTTCAGGCGGAGGTGTCCCATGGAACGATTGACCGGCGGTTGTCTGTGCGGCGAAGTGCGGATCGAGGCGTTAGGGCGACCCTACAGGGTTGGCGTTTGCCATTGTCTTGACTGCCGCAAACACCAGGGCGCGCTGTTTGCCGCGTCGGCGATCTTTCCCGAGGTGGCGGTGACGATCAGCGGCGAGACCCATGACTACGCGGGGCGACATTTTTGCCCGCGCTGTGGCTCGTCGGTGTTCGGCCGCAGTGGCGATGAAGTCGAGGTCAATCTCGGCGCGCTGGATGCACCAGATCAATGCCAGCCCACCTACGAGCTGTGGACGGTGCGTCGCGAGTCGTGGCTACCGGCCTTTCCATTGGCCAGACATTACGTGCGCGATCGCGAGAGAACGGGGCGAACCGAAGAATAGCCGGGGTCAGGCAGGGCGCCTGACCCCGGCGGATATGATCAGCCGCGAATGAACGCCAGCAGATCCGCGTTGATCGTCGCAGCCTCGGTGGTCGGCATGCCGTGGGGGAAGCCCGGATAGATCTTCAGCGTGCTGTTTTTCAGCAGTTTCGCCGACAGCACGCCGGCGTTTTCATAGGGCACGATCTGGTCGTCGTCGCCGTGCATCACCAGCACCGGAATCGAGATGCTTTTGAGGTCAGCGGTGAAGTCGGTCTGGGAAAAGGCAACGATGCCGTCGTAGTGCGCCTTGGCGCTGCCGATCATGCCTTGGCGCCACCAGTTCGCAATGATCCCTTCCGATGGCTTGGCGCCAGGGCGGTTGTAGCCGTAGAACGGCCCGCTGGGCACGTCGCGATAGAACTGCGCGCGATTGGCTGCCAGTTGCGCCTGAAGATTGTCGAACACCGACTTGGGCAAACCACCGGGGCTGCTCTCGGTTTTCACCATCAGCGGCGGCACGGCGCTGATGATCGCGGCTTTCGATACCCGATCCTCGCCATGCCGGGCGATGTAGTGAATCACTTCGCCGCCACCGGTGGAGTGGCCGACATGCACGGCTTTCTGCGTCCCCAGATGATTGACTACCGCCGCCACATCGTCGGCGTAGTGATCCATGTCGTGACCGTCCCAGACCTGGCTCGAACGTCCGTGGCCCCGTCGATCGTGGGCCACGACCCTGAATCCCTGCGCCAGGAAGAACAGCATCTGCGCATCCCAGTCGTCCGCGCTCAGCGGCCAGCCGTGGTGGAAGTGGATGACCGGGGCGTCCTTGGGCCCCCAGTCCTTGTAGAAGATTTCGACGCCGTCTTTCGTTGTGACAAATCCCATGTTCGCGACTCCTGGAAAGTGTGAAAGGGCAGTTTTTGCGGTGACAAGCGGTATCAACTGTAGGAGCAAAAACGACACCCTGATCGATGATTTTCCGAACGGTGCCGGATGACCGGTGGTCGCGGCGGCTGGTCGTCGGGTCAAAATGCGCTTAGCTGAAAGGGATAAGCCGAGGCGCGCACCGCCAACGATGGCCGTAGCAACGCCCTTCAGAACACCGTGAGTCTGAGGAAATCCCCCATGCTGACCTTGAACATCAATGGCAAGGATCAGGAGCTCGATGTCCCTGCGGACATGCCGTTGCTCTGGGTCCTGCGCGATGTCGCGCACCTGACCGGTACCAAATTCGGCTGCGGCATGGCCCAGTGCGGTGCCTGCACCGTGCACGTCGATGGCGCGCCGCTGCGCTCGTGTATCACGCCGGCCACGGCCGTCGCTCACGGCCAGAAAATCCTCACCATCGAAGGCCTGTCCAGCGACGGTTCGCACCCGGTGCAGCAGGCCTGGGCGGAACTGGACGTGGTGCAATGCGGCTACTGCCAGTCCGGGCAGATCATGTCCGCCGCCGCATTGCTGGCGAAAATTCCCAAACCCACCGACAGCGATATCGATCAGGCGCTCTCCGGCAACATCTGCCGCTGCGGCACCTATCCAAGAATCCGCGCGGCGGTCAAACGTGCTGCCGACATCGGCTGAGCGAGGGGAGGTGAGTGATGAACAGTCCTGTATCCCGTCGTGGATTTCTCAAGGGCAGCGCCGTGCTTGGCGGTGGTCTGGTGGTGGCGTTCGTGGTGCCTGGCGGCAACCGGTTCGCCATGGCGGCCGAGAATGAAGGCAAGGTGTTTGCGCCGAACGCGTTCCTGAGGATTGCGGCGGACAACAGCGTTACCGTGCTGCTCGGCCATTCGGAAATGGGCCAGGGCATCTGGACCGGCCTGACCATGTTGATCGCCGAAGAGCTGGACGCCGACTGGTCGAAGATTCGCGTTGAGCACTCGCCAGCCTCGGCAGCCGATTACGGCATGCCCGGTTTTGGCGGAATGCAGATTACCGGCGGCTCCACTTCAACCTGGATGGAGTTCGACCGTTACCGGCTCGCCGGCGCCACCGCCCGGCAGATGCTGATCGAGGCGGCGGCCAAGCGCTTCAACGTGGCGCCGTCGACGATCCGCACCGAAGCCGGCGTGGTGATTGCAGGCGATAACCGCGCCACCTACGGCGAGCTGGCGGACGCCGCCGGTCAACTGCCGGTGCCGGATCCGAAGTCGATTACCTTTAAAGAAGCCAAGGACTGGAAAGTCATCGGCAAACCCACTAAACGCCTCGACACCCCGGAAAAAATCACCGGTCGCGCCAAATTCGGCATGGACGTGCAGTTCGACGGATTGATGACCGCGATGGTGGCGCGCGCGCCGGCGTTCGGCGCCACGGTGAAATCCTTTGAGGGCGCAGAAGCCCTGGCGATTCCCGGCGTGCACAAAGTGGTGCAGGTGCCGACCGGTGTGGCGGTGGTCGCCGAGCATTACTGGGCGGCGAAACTCGGTCGCGATGCGCTGAAGGTCGATTGGGATCTGGGGCCGAACGCTGATCTGAGCAGTGAAAAGCTGTTGGCGAGTTTCCGCAAACTGGCGGCCACGCCGGGCACCTCGGCGGCGCAGGCCGGCGATGCCAAGGGCAATTTCGGCAAGGCAGCGAAGAAAATCGACGTCGAATACAGCGTGCCGTATCTGGCCCACGCGCCGATGGAGCCGCTCAACTGCACGGTGAAGATCAGCGCCGACAAGTGCGAGATCTGGACCGGTACCCAGTTCCAGACGCTGGATCAGATGGTTGCCGGCAAGATCACCGGGCTCAAGCCGGAGCAGGTGGAGATTCACACCGAATTTCTCGGTGGTGGTTTTGGTCGCCGAGCCAACCCGACCTCGGACTTTGTCGCCGAAGCGGTGCAAGTGGCCAAAGCTGCTGCGATGCCGGTGAAAACCGTGTGGTCGCGCGAAGATGATATTCGCGGTGGTTACTACCGCTCGATGTTTCTGCATCAGGCGAAGATCGGCCTCGGCGCCGACGGCCTGCCGCTGGCCTGGCAGCATGTGCTGGTCGGGCAATCGATCATGGCCGGCACCATGCTCGAGAAAACCATGGTCAAGAACGGCGTCGACCAGACGTCGGTCGAGGGCGTTTCCGACAGCCCGTACATCAAGGGCCTGGCCCATCATCAGGTCGATCTGCACTCGCCGACCACCGGGATCAACGTGCTCTGGCTGCGTTCGGTGGGCCATAGCCACACCGCGTTTGTCATGGAATCGCTGATCGATGAAATGGCCACGGCGGCGGGCAAGGACCCGGTGGAGTACCGACGAACGCTGCTCAAGGATCATGCCCGGCATCTCGGCGTGTTGAACCTGGCGGTGGAGAAGGCCAACTGGAAAGCCCCGCTGCCGGAGGGCCATGCGCTGGGCGTGGCGGTGCATGAGTCGTTCGGCAGCTATGTGGCGCAGGTGGCGGAAGTGTCCCAGGACAATCTGGCGATCCGCGTGCATCGGGTGGTGTGCGCGGTGGACTGCGGGATTGCGGTCAACCCGCAAAGCATCGCGGCGCAGATGGAGTCGTGCATCACCTTCGGCCTGGGCATGGCGCTGCACAGCAAACTGACGCTCAAGGACGGCCATGTCGTGCAGTCCAACTATCACGACTATCAGGTGTTGCGGCTCAATGAAATGCCGCTGGTCGAGGTGCACATCGTGCCGAGCAGCGAGAAGCCCGGCGGCATCGGCGAGGCGGGTGTGCCGCCCACGGCGCCGGCGGTGGCCAACGCGGTGTTCGCCCTGACCGGGCAGCGCCTGCGGGAACTGCCACTGCAAATGTCGGGGGTGTGAGATGAAACGACATCTGTTGTTGGGCACGGTGATTCTGCTTGGGCTGGGCGGTTACGCCTCGGATCTGTTTGCCGACGATCAGGACGCCTTGAAAGCTTTCGGCACGGTGCAGAAAGTCTTCCAGAGCCCGCGCTGCCAGAACTGCCACATTCCCGGTGATTCGCCGTTGCAGTTCGACGCCGGCATCCCCCACGCGATGAACGTGGTGCGCGGCATGGACGGCAAGGGCGCCGCCGGTTTGCCCTGCGCCACTTGCCACGCCGAAAGCAATCCGCCGGCCAGTTACGGCCCCCATGCGCCACCGGGTGCGCCGCACTGGAGCCTGCCGCCGGCCGCGCACAAAATGGCCTGGATCGGTCTGCCGCCGGATCGTTTGTGCGTAATGATCAAGGACCGCGCCAGCAACGGTGACCGCGATTTCGCCGCGCTGATCAAACACGTCAGCGAGGACAAACTGGTGCTCTGGGGCTGGAGTCCCGGGGCAGGGCGCGCGCCGGTGCCGGTGCCGCACGATATCTTCGTGACCCAGTTCAAACTCTGGGCCGATGCGGGCGGGCCGTGTCCGGTGGCCGGTGGATGAGAGGTTGAGTCATCGCTGATTCGGGCTACGCTCAACTGCATCGAAGACAAAGGAGTGTGTGATGCTGGTACCCGGCAAACCTGCCAATGAAGCTGTCCGAGTTCAAGTGCTGCATGATTTGAAATTGCTCGATTCCGCACCGGAAGAGCGCTTCGACCGGCTGACGCGACTGGCCAAGCGGCTGTTCAACGTGCCGATCGCGCTGGTCACGCTGGTGGACAAGGAGCGGCAATGGTTCAAGTCCTGCGTGGGTCTGGACACGACCGAAACGCCACGCTCTGTTTCATTCTGTGGCCATGCGATTCTCAGGGACGAGCTCATGCTGGTACCTGACGCCCGAGAGGACGAGCGTTTCCACGACAACCCTTTGGTTACCGGGGAGCCGAACATCCGGTTTTACGCCGGTTATCCGCTGACCGTACCCAGCGGCAACAAGATGGGCACCTTGTGCCTGATCGACACCAAACCCCGAGATCTCGACGAAGAGGAGCGCGCCCTGCTGCGCGATCTGGCGGGCATGGCCGAGCAGGAACTGATGGCCGTGCAGATGGCGAGCATGGACGAGCTGACGCTGCTGTCCAACCGTCGCGGCTTCAAGATGCTCGCCCAGCATGCGCTGGACGCCTGCGCACGCCTGGAAAAACCGGCGACGCTGCTGTTTTTCGACCTCAATGATTTCAAGCAGATCAACGACCTTTATGGGCACGCCGAGGGCGACAGCGCGCTCAAGACTTTCGCCGATGTGCTGCGCATCGCCTTTCGCGAGAGCGATGTGGTGGGACGGCTAGGCGGTGATGAGTTCGTGGCGTTGCTGACCGGCTCGAGCCACGTCGAAACCACGGCGATCATGGCGCGACTCAAGGAAATCCTCGAAGAACGCAATGCCACGTTGCACCGCGGTTACGCGATTCGCTTCAGCGTCGGCCAGATCGAATACAACCCGCAGCGCCATGACACCGTGGATAAGCTGTTGGCGGACGCGGATGAGGCGATGTATGCGCACAAGCAGGCCTTGAAGCGCTGTTGATTGGCGCACAAAGCCATTGATGTGGCTTCTGAAGATACTTGAACTGATATTTCTGACAGGTTCCAGGAGGGGCGGGGCAGCGCAATATGGCTTTGCGTAATGACGCAAGCTCTTTCCCGCAACGGTAATCGTTTATTGGAGCGTTCGGAGAGGGAGAACAGCCAACTCCGAGGTGAATAACATGACCAGGATGATCGTTTCTAACACTCTAAAATCTGGAGAACTGGACCCTGCATTTGGCGCAGATGGAAAAGTTGAAATTCCAGGCGGAATTGGTTCAGTCAGATCAATTATTACAGATGGCCAGAGTGGGTTTTACACCGCTGTATATCGGTCAGGGATGTGCTGGATTTATCATTTTTTTGTAGATGGAGCACAGGACTTTCAGTTTGGGGAAGGTGGTGTAGCTAAATGGTCTTTCAGTACATGGCCTGATTCTCGGCCGATTCATTTGGCATTACAGCCTGGCGGAAAAATTCTTTTGCTCGGGAAAGCAGGGAATAACCAGTTTGAAGGAAATCTCGCCTTGACCAGGTTCAATTCCACTGGGAGTCCAGATCTGGTTTTTGGTACCAAAATATCACCTTTTCGTGAGGATTTTTCTCCGAGCATAGCTGTTCAGGCGGATGGGAAAATTCTGTTGCTTGTTGACAGATTCGGGCAGGACGGCCTTCCAGAACAAACGCTACTCCAACGTTTGCTGCCTGGTGGTGATCCCGATCCTGGGTTCGGTGATCAGGGTTCCATCGTTATTCGATTTAGCGATCAGGTGTCTCGGGGTCGCAGTTTAGCGGTGATGGATGACGGGAAAATTCTAGTGGCGGGAGATGCTCGACGAGAGGACTCTGATCCGATATTGACACATGCAGTCGGGAGATATTCATCAGACGGCCAGCTTGATCAGTCCTTTGGTAAATCAGGGTATTGGGAAACGGATGGTTTAAATAGCACAGTAGCGACTATCGCCCTCGACCTGTCGGGAATCATTTGTGCAGGCACGGCGATGGGATCTGCTGGTCATGTGATTCGCGTATCAAAGCTGACCCATGACGGCAGAACTGATCCGATGTTTAACAATGGAGAAAGCGTTTTTGTGGAAATTCCAGCGGATAGACCAGGTTACTTCGTGTGGTGTAACGAAGTTGCTGTTGATTCCAATGGCCGAATTCTTGTTGGTGGATATGCCGGAGCTAACACGAAAGCATTCTGGCTTCGTCTTCTGCCTGACGGCAGTAGGGATTTTGATTACCGTGATCAAGGTGTTGTTGTAATTGATCAATTGAATAATCTGTATGGGTTGATACTCTCGCCGAACCAGGAGCGTGTACTCGTTGCGGTCGATGCGCGGGAAAGCAAACCATACGTTTATGGTGTTCTGAATTAGTTCTGATTCTTGACCCGCGCGGTCTTCGAGGCCGTCATTTTTGGCGGCCTTCAATATTTCTTGAAATGACTCACTGGGCAAATAGTTGCCCTATGTCCTTGAACGCCTTGAACTCCAATGCGTTCCCACACGGATCAAACAGAAACATCGTCGCCTGTTCCCCACCAGTCCCTGAAAACGAATCCCCGGCTCGATCACGAACCGTGTGCCGAGTGCCTTCAAACGCTCGGCAAGGGCATGCCATTCCTCCAGCCCCAACACCACGCCAAAATAAATTAGCGTGATCATGTTTGTAAAAGGTGACTTGTCCAAGAGAGATTCAGCATCAATAAGTTCGCGCGATTAGAAAAGGCTTTTTTATAGTCATTCATTTGTAGTAACTGTCAGAAGTGACAGTTGTGTAGGTTGTGTCAATTGTTGAAGCTTGACGAAGGCTTTCAAGTTATTAGTTACGGCTTGAAGGCTGCCTATGGTTAAGGTGCAGTGATGTCATCGTGGTGTTGTGATGGTTTATTCTGCCTGTCATGTTTTCGCACAATGTTCTGCTTCTTAACTATCTATCGTTTGGTTCCTGGACGTGCAGAGGTGGAGATTATGCGAACTATAAAAAAAACAACGTTAATCATAATTGGATTAAGTTTTTTGCATCTGTCAATTCAAGCTAAGGCAGACATCTGTGATGACGCATGGGCAAGCAATCCAAATCTGCGTACATGCACGCTTAATGTTCAGCCAATCAGGCATATTCCCACTACAGACGGAATGCGCCCATTCCCTACCTGTGAGCTCAATGTAACGTGCCTGTCAGGTGGTACACATCCGGAAGATCCCAATAGCTTTCACACCAGAGAGATCAACAATACTCAGTCTGGGGTTTTTCAGGTTTATCAACCGTATGTGAACAGACTTGCAAACTGTAATGGTAATTTAACTTTCCCTCCATGTTAGAAGTGCCATGAACACACGATTGAACAGTGGGAGTAGCAGGCATGAAAAAGCCCGCCTGAATAGGCGGGCTTTTTATCGGCAGCGCGAAGATTACTCTTCGATGTTGCCCATGGCGGTGGTGTTGAAACCGCCGTCCACGTACATGATTTCACCGCTGATGCCCGACGCCAGGTCGGAGCACAGGAAGGCGCCGGCGTTGCCGACTTCTTCGATGGTGACGTTGCGGCGCAGCGGGGTTTGCGCTTCGTTGGCGGCCAGCATCTTGCGGAAGTTCTTGATGCCGGAAGCCGCCAGGGTGCGGATCGGGCCGGCCGATACGCAGTTGACGCGGGTGCCGTCCGGGCCCAGGGAGCCGGCCAGGTAACGCACGCCGGCTTCCAGCGACGCCTTGGCCATGCCCATCACGTTGTAGTTCGGCATGGTGCGCTCGGCGCCCAGGTAGGACAGGGTCAGCAGGCTGCCGTTGCGGCCTTTCATCATTTCGCGACCGGCTTTGGCCAGGGCCACGAAGCTGTAGGCGCTGATGTCGTGAGCGATGCGGAAGCCTTCACGGGTGGTGGCTTCGGTGAAGTCGCCGTCCAGTTGGTCGCCCGGGGCGAAGCCGACGGAGTGCACGATGCAGTCCAGGCCGTCCCACTTCTTGCTCAGTTCTTCGAAGACCTTGGCGATTTCTTCATCGCTGGCCACGTCGCACGGGAAGCACAGCTCAGGGCTCGAACCCCAGCCCTGTGCGAACTCTTCTACGCGACCTTTCAGTTTGTCGTTCTGATAAGTGAAGGCAAGCTCAGCGCCCTCGCGATGCATGGCGGCAGCGATGCCGGATGCGATGGACAGCTTGCTGGCGACACCGACGATCAGTACGCGCTTACCGGCGAGAAAACCCATGTGTTGCTCCTCTTTCAGGTTATTGCGCAGTGGCTGGTGCCAGGAAAGCGGCCTCCAGCAACTGCTGTGTATACGGATGTTGGGGGGCGGCAAAGATACTTTGCGCGTCTCCCTGTTCGACCACTTGGCCATGCTTGACCACCATCAGCTGGTGGCTCAGCGCTTTCACAACAGCCAGGTCATGGCTGATGAACAAATACGTCAGGTTGTACTTGGCTTGCAGTGAACGCAACAGCTCCACCACTTGCCGCTGCACCGTCCGGTCGAGAGCCGAGGTCGGCTCGTCCAGCAGGATCAGCGCCGGTTTGAGCACCAGGGCCCGGGCAATGGCGATACGCTGCCGCTGCCCACCGGAAAATTCGTGGGGGTAGCGGTGCCGGGTTTCCGGATCCAGACCTACCTCCTTCAATGCCGCAATAATTGCCGCTTCCTGCTCGGCGGCAGTGCCCATCCTGTGAATCCTTAGACCTTCGCCAACGATGTCATTCACGCACATCCGCGGGCTCAGGCTGCCGAACGGGTCCTGAAACACCACCTGCATCTCCCGGCGCAGCGGCCGGACCTCGCTCTGCGTCAGGCAGTCTAGCTGCTTGCCCTCAAAACGGATCCCGCCCTGGCTGCCGATCAATCGCAGGATCGCCAGGCCAAGGGTGGATTTGCCGGAACCGCTTTCCCCCACGATCCCCAGAGTCTGACCCTGAGGCAGACTGAAATTGATGCCGTCCACTGCCTTGACGTGATCCACCGTGCGCTTGAGCAGGCCTTTCTTGATCGGGAACCAGACTTTCAGATCCTCGACTTCAAGCAGCGGCGCCCCGATTTTATTGCTCGCCGGGCCTCCGCTGGGCTCCGCGCCAAGCAGTTCCCGAGTGTACGGATGCTGCGGCGAACGGAACAGCTCTGCGCACGATGCCTGTTCGACGATGCAACCGCGCTGCATGACACATACACGATGCGCAATTCTTCGCACGAGGTTCAAATCGTGACTGATCAGTAACAGCGCCATGCCCAATCGGGCCTGCAATTCTTTGAGCAGGTCGAGGATTTTCAGCTGAACGGTCACGTCCAGCGCAGTGGTCGGTTCGTCGGCAATCAGCAGTTCCGGCTCGTTGGCCAGGGCCATGGCGATCATCACCCGCTGGCGCTGGCCGCCGGACAATTCGTGGGGCAGGGCCTTGAGGCGCTTGTGCGGCTCGGGGATGCCGACCATCTCCAGCAGCTCCAGCGTGCGCTTGGTCGCGACCTTGCCGGTCAGGCCCTTGTGGATGCCCAGCACCTCGTTGATCTGCTTCTCGATCGAGTGCAGCGGGTTGAGCGAAGTCATCGGCTCCTGAAAGATCATCGCGATCCGGTTGCCGCGAATGTGACGGATGGTCTTTTCGCTCAGCTCCAGCAGGTTCTGCCCGGAATAGGTGATGCTGCCGGCCGGATGCCGCGCCAGCGGGTAGGGCAGCAGGCGCAGGATCGAGTGCGCCGTCACCGACTTGCCCGAGCCGCTTTCGCCGACCAGCGCCAGGGTTTCGCCGCGCTTGATATCGAAACTCACGCCTTCGACCACCCGTTGCACGCGATCACCGATGCCGAATTCGACGGCCAGGTCGCGGATTTCGATCAGATTGTCCTGATTCATGTCACTTCCTCGGGTCGAAGGCATCGCGAGCGGACTCGCCGATGAACACCAGCAAACTCAACATCAGCGCCAATACCGCAAACGCGCTCATGCCCAGCCACGGCGCCTGCAGGTTGGATTTGCCCTGGGCCACCAGTTCACCCAGCGACGGACTGCCGGCGGGCAAGCCGAAACCGAGGAAGTCCAGGGCGGTGAGGGTGCCGATGGCGCCGGTCAGGATGAAGGGCATGAAGGTCATGGTCGAAACCATCGCGTTGGGCAGGATGTGGCGGAACATGATCGCGCCGTTCTGCATGCCCAGCGCCCGGGCTGCGCGCACGTATTCGAGGTTACGCCCGCGCAGGAACTCGGCGCGCACCACGTCCACCAGGCTCATCCACGAGAACAGCAGCATGATCCCCAGCAGCCACCAGAAGTTCGGCTGGACGAAACTGGCAAGAATGATCAGCAGGTACAGCACCGGCAACCCCGACCAGATCTCCAGGAAGCGCTGGCCGGCCAGATCGACCCAGCCGCCATAGAAGCCCTGCAAGGCGCCGGCGATCACGCCGATGATCGAGCTGAGCACGGTCAGGGTCAGGGCGAACAGCACCGAGACCCGGAAGCCGTAGATGACCCGCGCCAGTACATCGCGGCCCTGATCGTCGGTGCCCAGCAGGTTGTCCGCCGACGGCGGTGCGGGGGCTGGGACTTTCAGGTCGTAGTTGATGCTCTGGTAACTGAACGGAATCGGCGCCCACAGCACCCACGCATCCTTGGCCTTGAGCAGTTCGCGGATGTACGGGCTCTTGTAGTTGGCTTCCAGCGGGAATTCGCCGCCGAAGGTGGTTTCCGGGTAGCGCTTGATCGCCGGGAAGTACCAGTTGTTGTCGTAGTGCACCACCAGCGGCTTGTCGTTGGCGATCAGCTCGGCACCGAGGCTCAGGCCGAACAGGATTAGAAACAGCCACAGCGACCACCAGCCACGCTTGTTGGCCTTGAACAGTTCGAAGCGCCGGCGGTTGAGAGGGGACAGGTTCATCTCAATGCTCCCGGCTGGCAAAGTCGATGCGCGGATCGACCAGGGTGTAAGTGAGGTCGCCGATCAGTTTCACCACCAGCCCCAGCAGGGTGAAGATGAACAGGGTGCCGAACACCACCGGGTAATCGCGGTTGATCGCCGCTTCGAAACTCATCAGGCCGAGGCCGTCGAGGGAGAAGATCACTTCCACCAGCAGGGAACCTGTGAAGAAGATGCCGATGAACGCCGAGGGGAAACCGGCGATCACCAGCAGCATCGCGTTGCGGAACACATGGCCGTAGAGCACGCGGTGGCGCGTCAGGCCCTTGGCCTTGGCGGTGACCACGTACTGCTTGTTGATTTCGTCGAGGAAGCTGTTTTTGGTCAGCAGGGTCATGGTCGCGAAGTTGCCGATCACCAGCGCTGTCACCGGCAGCGCCAGGTGCCAGAAGTAATCGAGAACCTTGCCGCCCAGGCTCAGTTCATCGAAGTTGTTCGAGGTCAGGCCGCGTAAAGGAAACCAGTCCAGATAGCTGCCGCCGGCAAACACCACGATCAGCAGAATCGCAAACAGGAACGCCGGAATCGCATAGCCGACGATGATCGCCGAACTGGTCCAGACGTCGAAATGGCTGCCGTGCCGCGTGGCCTTGGCGATCCCCAGCGGGATCGACACCAGGTACATGATCAGCGTGCTCCACAGCCCGAGGGAGATCGACACCGGCATCTTTTCCTTGATCAGGTCGATGACCTTGGCGTCGCGGAAGAAACTGTCGCCGAAATCCAGCTTCGCGTAGTTCTTGACCATGATCCAAAGACGTTCCGGGGCCGACTTGTCGAACCCGTACATCTTCTCGATTTCCTTGATCAGCGCCGGGTCCAGGCCCTGCGCTCCGCGATAGGAGGAGCCGGCCACCGACACTTCGGCACCGCCGCCGGCGATGCGGCTGGTGGCGCCTTCGAAACCTTCGAGCTTGGCGATCATCTGCTCCACCGGCCCGCCGGGCGCGGCCTGGATGATCACGAAGTTGATCAGCAAAATGCCGAACAGGGTCGGGATGATCAGCAGCAGTCGCCGAAAAATGTAAGCCAGCATCTGATTACTCCGTGCCCACAGGGTCGGCTTGCAGTTGGGTTTCGACTTCTACCGCAGGTTTCGCATCGGGTTTGACCCACCAGGTGTTAATGCCGATGTCGTATTTGGGGGAGACTTTCGGGTGGCCGATGTGGTTCCAGTACGCCACGCGCCAGGTCTTGATGTGCCAGTTGGGGATCACGTAGTAGCCCCATTGCAGCACGCGGTCCAGAGCGCGGGCGTGGGCCACCAGGCTTTTGCGCGAATCGGCGTTGATCAGGTTTTCCACCAGATGGTCGACCACCGGGTCCTTGAGGCCCATTGAATTGCGGCTGCTGGACTTGTCGGCGGCGGCGCTCATCCAGAACTCGCGCTGTTCGTTACCCGGCGAGTTGGACTGCGGGAAGCTGCCTACGATCATGTCGAAATCCCGCGAACGCACGCGATTGACGTATTGCGAGACGTCGACGCGGCGAATCACCAGATCGATGCCCAGATCGCTGAGGTTGCGCTTGAACGGCAACAACACGCGCTCGAATTCGGTTTGCGCCAGCAGGAATTCGATGGCTACCGGTTTGCCAGTGGCGTCGACCATTTTGTCGTCGACGATTTTCCAGCCGGCCTCTTGCAGCAGCTGATACGCCTCGCGCTGTTGCGTGCGGATCATGCCGCTGGCGTCGGTTTTCGGATTCTCGAAGGCTTCGCTGAACACCTGCGCCGGCAGCTGGCTGCGGAACGGATCGAGGATTGCCACCTGTTCTGCATCCGGCAGGCCGGTGGCGGCCATTTCCGAGTTTTCAAAGTAGCTGCGGGTGCGCGCATAAGCGCCGTTGAACAATTGCTTGTTGGTCCATTCGAAGTCGAACAGCAGGCCGAGGGCCTGGCGTACCCGCACGTCCTGAAACACCGGACGGCGCAGATTGAAGACGAAGCCCTGCATGCCGGTCGGGTTGCTGTTGGCAATCTGTTCCTTGATCAGCCGCCCTTCGGTCACTGCTGGCACGTTGTAGGCATTGGCCCAGTTTTTCGCGGCCATTTCCAGCCAGTAATCGAACTGCCCGGCTTTCAACGCTTCCAGTGCGACGGTGTTGTCGCGGTAATAGTCGGTGGTCATTGCGTCGAAGTTGTAGAAACCGCGATTGACCGGCAGGTCCTTGCCCCAGTAGTCCTTGACCCGCTCGTAACGCACCGAACGCCCGGCCTTCACTTGGGTGACCTTGTACGGGCCGCTGCCAAGAGGAATTTCCAGGTTGCCCTTGTTGAAATCACGCTCGGCCCACCAATGTTTGGGCAGCACCGGCAACTGTCCGAGAATCAGCGGCAGCTCGCGGTTGTTGGTGTGCTTGAACTTGAACAGCACCTTGAGCGGATCTTCGGCGATTACCTCCTCAACGTCGGCGTAGTAACCGCGATACATCGGCGCGCCTTCCTTGGTCAGGGTCTGGAAGCTGAACACCACGTCGTCGGCGCGTACCGGGTGGCCGTCGTGAAACTTCGCTTCGGGACGCAGGTAGAAGCGCACCCAGCTGTTGTCCGGGGCCTTTTCGATCTTGCTGGCGATCAGGCCGTATTCGGTGAATGGCTCGTCCAGGCCCTGTTTGGCCAGGGTGTCGTAGATCAGCCCGATATCGTCCGCCGGCACGCCTTTGCTGATGAAAGGATTGAGGCTGTCGAAGCCGCCGAAGCCGGCCTGGCGGAAGATTCCGCCCTTGGGTGCGTCGGGGTTCACGTAATCGAAGTGTTTGAAGTCGGCGGGGTATTTCGGCGGCTCGTTGTACAGGGTCACGGCGTGTTGCGGGGCGGCACAAGCCAGCCCGGCGAACAGCAGACCGCTGGCCTGCACAAGCAGGGCGCGGATAGGCTTCATCGATCTTTCTCCGAAGATTTCAGCCACCACGCGCTCAGGCCCAGGGTGTAGGGCGGCGTGGTGACGAAGGCGAACCGGTTGCGGTACGCCAGACGGTGATAATTGAGGTACCAGTTGGGAATGCTGTAGTGCTGCCAGAGCAACACTCGGTCGAGTGCCTTGCCGGCGGCGACTTGTTCGTCGCGGGTTTGCGCGGCGAGCAAGTGTTCAAGCAGATGATCGACCACCGGATTGGCGATGCCCGCGTAATTCTTGCTGCCCTTGACGTTTACCTGGCTGGAGTGGAAGTACTGCCATTGTTCCAGGCCCGGGCTTAAGGTCTGGCCTAGCGTCATCGAGATCATGTCGAAATCAAATTGATCGAGGCGCTGTTTGTACTGCGCGCGATCGACGGTGCGCAGGCGCGCCTCGATGCCGATACTGTTGAGGTTCTCGATGTACGGCTGATAGAGACGCTCCAGGCTGGGATTGACCAGCATTAGCTCGAAGCGCAGCGGCTGGCCGGCGGCGTTCTGCAGGCGCTGGCCGTTGAGCTTCCAGCCGGCGTCAGCCAGCAACGCCAGGGCTTTACGCATGGTTTCCCGGGGGATGCCGCGCCCGTCGGTCTGCGGCAGCGTGAACGGTTCGGTGAACAGACGCGCCGGCAGTTGATCCTTGTACGGCTTGAGCATCAGCCATTCATGGCCGACCGGCAGGCCGACGGCGCTGAACTCGCTGTTGGGGTAGTAGCTGGTGGTGCGCTTGTAGGCCTCGCTGAACAAGGCGCGGTTGGTCCACTCGAAGTCGAACATCAGGCCGAGGGCTTCGCGGGTCTTGACGTCAGCGAAGGTCGCGCGCCGGGTGTTCATGAACAGACCCTGGCTCTGGGTCGGGATCTGGTGCGGGATCTGCGCCTTGATCACGTCGCCACGGCGCACGGCCGGGAAGTTGTAGCCATTGGCCCAGTTCTTCGCCTGATGCTCGATATAGATGTCGAACTCGCCGGCCTTGAACGCTTCGAAGGCCACATCGCTGTCGCGGTAGAACTCGACTTCCATGCGATCGAAGTTGTATTTGCCGCGATTGACTGGCAGGTCCTTGCCCCAGTAGTCCTTGACCCGCTCGAAAATCAACTGCCGGCCCGGTGTGACCGAGGTGATGCGGTACGGCCCGCTGCCCAGTGGGGGCTCGAAGGTGGTGGCCTTGAAATCCCGGCCCTTCCAGTAATGCTGGGGCAGCACCGGCAATTCGCCCAGACGCAGGATCAGCAACGGATTGCCGCTGCGCTTAAGCACAAACCGGATGCGTTGCGGGTTGAGGATATCGACGCGCAGTACTTCCTGAAGGGCGGTGCGGTACAGCGGATGACCCTCCTTGAGCAGCAAACGGTAGGAGAACGCCACGTCGTAAGCGGTGATCGGCGTGCCGTCGTGGAAGTGCGCTTGCGGGCGCAGGTTAAACACCACCCAGCTGCGATCTTCGCTGTACTCCACCGACTGGGCGATCAAACCGTAACTGGACGCCGGTTCGTCACCGGACGGCGCGTATTGCCCGGTGCCGACCATCAGCGGCTCGTTCAGCTCGTTGATGCCGTATTGCAGGAAATTCGCCGTGGTGACCGGGCTGGTGCCCTTGAACGTGTAGGGGTTGAGCGTATCGAAGGTGCCAAACGCCATCACCCGCAACGTACCGCCCTTGGGCGCTTGCGGGTTGACCCAGTCGAAGTGGGTAAATCTGGCCGGGTACTTGAGCGTGCCGAACTGCGCATAACCGTGGCTTTCGGTGATCGTCGCGCTGACGGGGGAGCTCAAGGCCAGGCTGATCAGGAGCAGGAGGAGGGGACGCTTCAAGTCAGATCCGATCCAGGCGGCTTGGGCTTTGTGGGCCGTACAGTAACAGCTTGTATGGACAGGAAAAAGACAGAGGTTAATGTGGGGTTAATCGGCAAAGGAAAGCGCTCCCTCATCGGAACGCCGCCCGCCTAACCCTCTCCCGGAGGGAGAGGGAACTGACGGCGATGTCTTTCGTGATACATCGACCTGAAAAACCGAGTCGATTATGGATTCAAAGCAAGTCGTTCAAGTCGGCGTAGATCTCCAATATCCCCGGATCGGTCCCCTCTCCCTACGGGCGGTCCGACGTTTCGGGAGGGCTAGGGTGAGGGAAGGCTTTTGATCCAAGCGAAAAAAAGCCCCTGAAATTCAGGGGCTCTTGGTCAGTGCGGCTGGTAGACCGTGAGCATCTGCCCAGGCTTGAGCGCCTTGCCGGCGCCCGGGTTCCAGCGCTTGAGGTGCTGCATCTCGACGTTGAAACGCTTGGCTACCACGTAC
The DNA here is from genome assembly GCF_021602345.1 of Pseudomonas pharyngis. Classification (GTDB taxonomy): domain Bacteria; phylum Pseudomonadota; class Gammaproteobacteria; order Pseudomonadales; family Pseudomonadaceae; genus Aquipseudomonas; species Aquipseudomonas pharyngis. The sequence continues at coordinate 77,230 of NZ_BQID01000013.1, read as the reverse complement.
AGCGTGTCGCCGCGTTTAACCTTGTACTGGGTCTGTTTACCGTCGTCCTTTTCTCTGGTCTTGCTGCTGGTCTTGCTGTTGGCTGCGATGACCGTGTTGATGCGCCCGCCACTGCTGCGCGCCGGTGTGCGCTTGCTGGTGTCCTGCATGACCAGGGTCTGGCCGACCTTGAGGTTCTTGCCGGTGAGCTTGTTCCAGCGTTGCAGGTCCTTGACCTCGACCTTGTTGGCCTTGGCGATGGAACCGAGGTTGTCGCCACGCTTGACCCGATAGGCACGCTTGGCTTGGGCGATCTCGCTCGGATCGGCGCCTTCGAACACCGGTTTCAGCGAACGCGGGCTGATCAGTTCGTCAGGACGCATGGTCTGCAGGCTGGCGGTCAGCAACTGCGCCTTCGAGGTCGGCACCAGCAGGTGCTGCGGGCCGTCGATGGTGGTGCGCTGCTTGAAGGCGGGGTTGAGCTGGAACAGCTCGTCTTCGTCGATGTTGGCCACCGCCGCGACCTTGGACAGGTCCATGCGCTGGTTGATTTCGACGACCTGGAAATACGGTTCGTTGGCGATCGGGTTGAGGTTCACGCCATAGGCTTCAGGCGTCAGGACCACTTGCGAGAGCGCCAGCAGTTTCGGCACGTAGGCTTGGGTTTCCGCCGGCAGCGGCAGGTTCCAGTAGTCGGTCGGCAGGCCGAGCTTTTCGTTGCGTTCGATGGCGCGGCTGACCGTGCCTTCGCCGGCGTTGTACGCGGCCAGTGCCAGCAACCAGTCACCGTTGAACATGTCGTGCAGGCGGGTCAGGTAGTCCATCGCTGCCGTGGTCGAGGCAGTAATGTCGCGACGGCCATCGTAGAAACGGGTCTGACGCAGGTTGAAATAGCGCCCGGTGGACGGGATGAACTGCCAGAGGCCCACCGCGTCGGCCCGGGAATAGGCCATCGGGTTGTAGGCGCTTTCGATGACCGGCAGCAGCGCCAGTTCCAGCGGCATGTTGCGTTCTTCGAGGCGCTCGACGATGTAATGAATGTAGAGGCTGCCGCGTTCGCCGGCGTTCTCGAGGAAGGAAGGGTTACTGGCGAACCACAGGCGCTGTTGCTCGATGCGCGGGTTCACGCCCAGACCTTCCTGAAGCTGGAAGCCACCGCGCATGCGTTCCCAGATGTCCTGAGGCACCTGCGGGCTGGGCTTTTCCGACAACCAGATGGGCTTCTGCTTGGCTCGCGCAGCAATGTTCGGCGTATGTGTCGCTTCAGTCTGCGGAGCATGGCTGGAACAGCCCGCCAGTGTGGCGGACACAGCCACCGCGATGGCTTGCGCCAGGCGGGTCAATGCATCTGAATTGACGGACTTACGTATGGATGACGACATTGGCTGGAAGTAAGTTCCGGGCAAAAATGTCGGGCGATTCTAGAAAGCGCACCCCCTGCGGTCAACCATTCAGAATTTTTGTGCCAGGCAGGGAGCCACTTAGAACGTATCTTTCCATGCCCGCAGAGCCGCAAAAACCTCACTCGGCGCCCGGTTTTGAGGGCCGTTCCGTTCGTCCACTTTTTGTGTAACCAATATTTCACCGGTGCGCAAAAACGGGTTTGTGAGCTTTTCCAGCGCAAGCGTCGAGGGCAGCGTCATCACGCCATTCGCACGTTGCTGGCTGACTTTTTCCAGACGGGCGGCGATGTCCCGGTTGCCCGGCTCCACGGCGGCGGCGAATTTCAGGTTGCTCAGGGTGTATTCGTGGGTGCAGTAGACCAGGGTGTCTTCCGGCAGCGCCGCCAGACGGCTCAACGACTGGTGCATCTGTTGCGGCGTGCCTTCGAACAAACGGCCGCAGCCGGCAGCGAACAGGGTATCGCCACAGAACAGCAGGCCATGATGGTAGTAGGCGATGTGTCCCAGGGTGTGGCCGGGAACGGCATGGACGTCGAAGTCCCAGCCGAGCACGCGCACCGTGTCGTTGTCCTTGAGGGCCACGTCGCGCCCCGGAATGCTTTCGCTGGCCGGTCCGTAGACCGTGGCAGCGGTGGCCTTTTTCAGCGTCTCGACGCCGCCGACATGGTCGTGGTGATGGTGAGTGATGAGGATGTCGTCGAGCACCCAGCCCGGATGCGCGTCGAGCCACGCCTGCACGGGGGCGGCATCCCCCGGATCGACCACCGCGCAACGCTGGGTGGCATGATCCTGTAACAACCAGATGTAGTTGTCGGTGAAGGCGGGCAGGGCACTGATCTGTATCATCGTCGAATTCGCCAAGCGGGTAACATTGGCGCATCTTAGAGGTTCCTGGCGTGTTGGAGAATGCAATGATCGATAAAGCGTTCGCTCAGGCCGATCCTGACTGGCTCGCGCTGATCGGTGCAGCCCGTGAATGGCTGTCCGGCCCCCTCGGGCAATTTCTGCTGGACGAAGAACGGCGCATGCTCGAAGACGAGCTGGGCCGGTTCTTCGGCGGCTATCTGGTGCATTACGGCCCGTCCGCCGAAACGCCGCCGTCGGCGCCGCAGGTGCAGCGCAACGTGCGGCTGGGCGCGCCCTTGCCGGGCGTGGAGATCGTCTGCGAAGAACAGGCCTGGCCGTTGAGCGAGCACGCCGCCGATGTGGTGGTGTTGCAGCACGGCCTGGATTTCTGTCTGTCGCCCCACGGTCTTCTGCGCGAAGCGGCCAGCAGCGTGCGCCCCGGCGGGCATCTGCTGATTGTCGGCATCAACCCCTGGAGCACCTGGGGGCTGCGCCACGTGTTCGCCCATGACGCCTTGCATCAGGCGCGCTGTATCTCGCCGTCGCGGGTGGCGGACTGGCTTAACCTGCTGGGCTTCGCGCTGGAGAAACGCCGCTTCGGGTGCTATCGTCCGCCGCTCGCGTCACCCAAGTGGCAGGCCCGTCTGGCCGGCTGGGAACGCAAGGCCGGCGATTGGCAACTGTCGGGCGGCGGCTTCTATTTACTGGTCGCGCGCAAGATCGTGGTCGGCCTGCGTCCGGTGCGTCAGGAACGCCGCGAGCCGATGGGCAAGCTGATTCCGCTGCCGATGGCCAAGGTCAATCGCCGGCGCATCGAACCGTAAACCTTCTTTTATTTATGGCCGGGTATATCCCGGCCTTGGCCATCGTCGATCCGTGATCGGCGAGGCCACGCATTTTTTCTGGATAGACTGGCATGAGCGAAAGCGTCGATAGCGTAGAACTGTTCACTGACGGCGCCTGTAAAGGCAACCCCGGCCCCGGCGGCTGGGGCGCCTTGCTGGTGTGCAAGGGCGTCGAAAAGGAACTGTGGGGCGGCGAAGCCAACACCACCAACAACCGCATGGAGTTGCTCGGCGCGATTCGCGGCCTCGAAGCCCTCAAGCGTCCGTGCGAAGTGCTGCTGGTCACCGACTCGCAATATGTGATGAAAGGCATCAACGAGTGGATGGCCAACTGGAAGAAACGCGGCTGGAAAACCGCCGCCAAGGAGCCAGTCAAAAACGCTGACCTGTGGAAAGAGCTGGATGAGCAGGTCAACCGCCACAAGGTCACCTGGAAATGGGTCCGCGGCCACATCGGCCACCACGGCAACGAACGGGCTGACCAGTTGGCCAACCGTGGGGTGGATGAGGTTCGCGGTTACAAGCAGGATTGATCAAAGCATCAAAATGGCCGTGGCCAGTTGCAGGTCGGTATAGGGCTGACCTGGCAGCAGGCTGCGAATTCGCGTCAGCGCCGCTTCCATCTGTGCGCCGCGAATGTCCCCGTCGCTGGCAACGAACGCCGCGGCGTCATCCTTGGCCGCCAACACGATCTTGTCGTCCTTGAACGAACCGCTGGTGCCTTTGCTGGAGCTGAGCGTAAGGCTCATGGTGATGTCGGTGCTGATGACGAAACTGGTGGCGTGCGCCTCGGCCGCCAGCAGGCAGCCGCCGAGCATTAAAACGTATGCAGTCTTCATGACGCTCTCAATCCGCAGGAAACAAGCCGCGCACGCTAACAAGGCGGTTTGCCGCCGACTTTATGAACATTGCTAATGATTGTTAAAAACTGCATGAGCGCCGGTCACCTGACGGCGCGCGACGCGTACCGCGAGCGTGTTAACATCGCCGCTTTTGCACGATTGACCCCGTTGAGAGCTGAACACTGATGGCCACCAGATCCGTTGTACTCGATACCGAAACCACCGGCATGCCGGTGACCGACGGCCACCGGATTATCGAAATCGGTTGTGTCGAGCTGATCGGTCGACGTCTGACGGGCCGGCACTTTCATGTTTACCTGCAACCGGATCGCGAGAGTGATGAAGGCGCGATCGCCGTTCACGGCATCACCAACGAATTCCTGGTCGGCAAGCCGCGCTTCGCCGAAGTGGCCGACGAATTTTTCGAGTTCATCAACGGCGCGCAGCTGATCATCCATAACGCGGCGTTCGACGTTGGCTTCATCAACAATGAATTCGCCCTGATGGGCCAGCAGGATCGCGCGGACATCACGCAGCACTGCACGATCCTCGACACCCTGATGATGGCCCGGGAACGTCACCCGGGTCAGCGCAACAGCCTCGATGCCCTGTGCAAACGCTACGGCGTCGACAACTCCGGCCGTGAGCTGCACGGCGCATTGCTCGACTCGGAGATTCTCGCCGACGTCTACCTGACCATGACCGGTGGCCAGACCAGCCTGTCGCTGGCCGGCAACGCCTCCGACGGCAATGGCACGGGCGAGGGCGCGGACAACTCGGCCACCGAAATCCGCCGTCTGCCGGCAGATCGCAAACCGGGGCGGATCATTCGCGCTACCGAAGCCGAGCTGGCCGAACACCAGGTGCGCCTGGAAATCATCGCCAAATCGGCCGGTGCCCCGGCGTTGTGGACTCAACTGCTGGAAGCCGAAGCTCAGGCGTAAGGCAAAAAAGGATCGCCCGAACATCCAGGCCGTGTTCAGGCGATCCTTTGTTTTTGGCAGTACTGACAACTGGCCACCCTCGCCACATCCGCTCCGACCCTCTACCCTGAGGACATTGGCAGATCACTCTCCGCCGCCTCAGGACACTGAGCCTCATGTACAAAGATTTGAAGTTCCCGGTGTTGATCGTCCACCGCGACATCAAGGCCGACACGGTTGCCGGTGAACGCATTCGCGGCATCGCCCGAGAGCTGGAGCTGGAAGGTTTCAGTATCGTTTCGGCCACGGACTACACCGAAGGACGGCTGGTGGCGTCGACCCACTATGGTCTGGCGTGCATGCTGATTGCCGCCGAAGACGCCAGCACCAACTCCCATCTGTTACAGAACATGGCCGAACTGATCGGTCTGGCCCGGGTGCGGGCGCCGGATCTGCCGATTTTTGCCCTCGGCGAGCAAGTCACCCTGGAAAACGCCCCGGCCGATGCCATGGCCGAGCTCAATCAGTTGCGCGGCATTCTCTACCTGTTCGAAGACACGGTGCCGTTTCTCGCCCGGCAAGTGGCGCGGGCGGCACGCAAGTACCTGGACGGCCTGTTGCCGCCATTCTTCAAGGCGCTGGTGCAGCACACCGCCGATTCCAATTATTCCTGGCATACCCCGGGCCATGGCGGCGGGGTGGCTTATCACAAGAGTCCGGTGGGGCAGGCGTTTCACCAGTTCTTCGGGGAAAACACCCTGCGCTCGGATTTGTCGGTGTCGGTCCCGGAGCTGGGCTCATTGCTCGACCACACCGGGCCGCTGGCCGAGGCGGAAGCACGCGCCGCGCGCAATTTCGGCGCCGATCACACGTTTTTCGTGATCAACGGCACCTCGACCGCCAACAAGATCGTCTGGCACTCGATGGTCGGGCGCGATGATCTGGTGCTGGTGGATCGCAACTGCCACAAGTCGGTGTTGCACGCGATCATCATGACTGGCGCGATTCCGCTGTACCTGTGCCCGGAGCGCAACGAGCTGGGCATCATCGGCCCGATTCCGCTCAGTGAATTCAGTCGCGAATCGATCCAGGCCAAGATCGATGCCAGCCCGTTGACCAAGGGCCGCGAACCGAAAGTCAAACTGGCGGTGATCACCAACTCCACCTACGACGGCCTCTGCTACAACGCCGAGCTGATCAAGCAGAGTCTGGGCAACAGTGTCGAAGTCCTGCATTTCGACGAGGCCTGGTACGCCTACGCCGCGTTTCACGAATTTTTCGCCGGTCGTTACGGCATGGCCACCTCGCGCAGCGAGGACAGTCCGCTGGTGTTCACCACCCATTCCACCCACAAACTGCTGGCGGCGTTCAGTCAGGCTTCGATGATTCATGTGCAGGACGGCGGGGCGCGGAAGCTGGATCGCGACCGGTTCAACGAAGCGTTCATGATGCACATCTCGACGTCGCCGCAGTACAGCATCATTGCTTCGCTGGACGTGGCGTCGGCGATGATGGAAGGGCCGGCCGGACGTTCATTGCTACAGGAAACCTTCGACGAAGCCCTGAGCTTTCGCCGGGCGCTGGCCAATCTGCGCCAGCACATTGCCGCCGACGACTGGTGGTTTTCGATCTGGCAGCCGCCGGGTGTCGAAGGCATCGACCGGGTGCAGACCGAGGACTGGCTGCTGCAGCCCGACGCGGACTGGCATGGTTTCGGCGAGGTCAGCGACGATTATGTGCTGCTCGATCCGATCAAAGTGACTTTGGTGATGCCGGGCCTGACTGCTGGCGGCGCTTTGAGCGACAAGGGCATTCCAGCGGCAGTGGTCAGCCGTTTCCTCTGGGAGCGCGGACTGGTGGTGGAGAAAACCGGCCTGTACTCATTTTTGGTGCTGTTCTCCATGGGTATCACCAAGGGCAAGTGGAGCACGCTGCTGACCGAACTGCTGGAGTTCAAGCGCAGCTACGACGCCAACGTCAGTCTCGACACCTGCCTGAAGTGTGTCGCCCAGGAAGATCCTGTGCGTTATCGCGGCATGGGCCTGCGCGATCTGTGCGATCAACTCCACGCCTGCTATCGCAGCAACGCCACCGCCAAACACCTCAAGCGCATGTACACGGTGCTGCCGGAAATCGCGATGAAACCGGCCCACGCCTACGACCAGTTGGTGCGCGGCGAAGTCGAGGCGGTGCCGATCGATGAGCTGGAAGGCCGGGTGGCAGCGGTGATGCTGGTGCCGTACCCGCCGGGCATTCCGCTGATCATGCCTGGCGAACGCTTTACCGAATCCACGCGCTCGATCATCGAATACCTCAGGTTTGCCCGCACGTTCGACGCAATGTTTCCGGGGTTTGTGGTCGATGTGCACGGTCTGCAACACGAAGATGAGGGCAATGGACGGCAATACACCGTCGATTGCGTCAAGGAATGAGGGCTTTCCCGAGTATGCAACCGGTCATGAATCCGAAATACCCAGGGTTGTCGGTGCGAGTCGCCGACGACGGTTTTGCCGCTTACATCTGGGGCAGCGATTTCAGCTTCGAGGTGGCCGCCTACGGCACGGCCGAAATCGGCAAACCCGTGGCGCAATGGGCCGTGACGCCTATCGTGCCGTATCGCAAGTGCTACGGCATCGATCCGGAGGAGTTCAGCAGCTTTCGCGACGCCGCTGACAGTGCGATTTTCATGGCGTACCTGGAGGATGAGCCGGTCGGGCATCTGGTGATCAGCACTAACTGGAACGGCTTCGCCCATATCGATGAACTGGCGGTTCACGCTCCGGCACGGCGCCATGGTGTGGCCAAGGCCTTGCTGGACGTGGCGCAGTTCTGGAGCCGCAAGAAAAAGCTGCCGGGGATCATGCTGGAAACCCAGAACAACAACCTCGGCGCCTGCCGTCTGTATGAGCGCTGCGGGTATGTGATCGGCGGCATCGACCACTTGCGTTATCGCGGCATCGATCCGAACACCGCCGAAGTGGCGCTGTTCTGGTATCGATTGTTCGATAACCCGCTGGAGCATCCGATCAGTTCGCCAGCATCGCCTCGGCTTGTTCCGTGACGATCCCGAGCAGCGTCTGAATCGCCGCTGACGGCGTGGCGTGTTTGAAGGTCAGGGCATAGAGGCTGATCGGCACCGCCGGCGACAACGGGCAGACATCGAGACCGCCCGCCCGCGCACCAAGGGCAGTGAACGGGTCGACGATCGCCAGGCCTTCGCCGGCTTCTACCATGCTGCGCATCATCTGGTGGGTCTGCACCCGGGTCTGGATGGTCGGCGCCGGGCGCAGGGCCTGGAGCTTGTTTTCCAGGGCCGGGCTCAGCGGGTCCTGGCCCTCGAGGCCGACCATCGCCTGACCGCCCAGATCCTGCAGGGAAATGTATTTCTGCTTCGGTTGCAGCCAGCCGTGGGGCGCAAGCAATTGCAACTTGCCCTGGGCCAGCGGCTGGCAATGGATATCGGGGTGTTGTGGATCGTGCAGGCTCAGGCCCAGATCGCTGTCGCGCAGCAGCAGGTGGCGGACGATGTCGCGGGTCGGCTCGCTGAGCAGGGTGCAGGGCACGTCGGGCAGGTGCCGGCGCAGGGCGGCGAGGCTTTGCGGCAGCAGTTGCTGGGCCAGCGGCGGGGTGCCGATGATCCGCAAGGGTGGGGCGAGATATTGCTTGAGGCTGCTGGCCAGCCGTTGCACCGGTTCCAGCGCTTCATAGATGTGGCCGATCTCGACTTGCAGCGCCCGGGCCTCCGGGGTTGGCTGAAGTCGTCCGCGTACGCTGGCGAACAGCATGAAACCAAGCTGACTCTCGGCTTCGCGCAAACGCTCCTCGACCTCGGGCGCCGGTAGTTGCAGCCATTCGGCGGCGGTGCCCACGTGACCGGTCTGCAAAAGCGCCTGAATCACTTCGATATGACGTAAACGCATGCGTGAAGTCCATGTCCGGCCGTTGGGGTCAGTGGCTGAATCCTACCCCAACTCGGCGCGGATGACTTCTGCTCATAACGATCGGTTATGAAGCGACCGATGGCTCGGGTTCGCGGATCAGGGTGATGCCCGACTGAACCAGCAGGAACTCGTTGTCGTCGATCTTGTTGACGCGGTCGCCAATCGCCAGCTTGTAGGTGGTAACGGGCTCCGTGCCGGTGAAACCGTCTGCCGACGGGTTGGATTCCTGGAACTCATGCACGGAATAAACGCGGCCTTCCGCATCTCTTGCATGGAACTGACCGACGAGTACTGCTGCCATCTGCTTAGAACCTCTGGAGATAAAACGCTTGATTTGCGGCTTGGTAGACCGTCATCGAGCTTGGTAAGTTTTCCTACATGAAAAAAATATTCCAGACGCGGGAAATAACCTTCGGCGTCTGGTGGAATCGTCATCGGATCATCTATAACTACTGGCTCCTCCCACGGACAGTCGAGAGTCTTCCAATGAGCAATGTCTATAACGTCGCAGTAGTGGTCGGCAGCCTGCGCAAGGCGTCCATCAACCGCAAGGTCGCCCTGGCGCTGGCGGAACTGGCACCGGCCAATCTCAAGCTGAACATTGTCGAAATTGGCGATCTGCCACTCTACAACGAAGACATCGACGGCGATTCACCGCCGGCAGCCTACAGCACTTTCCGGCAAAAAGTGGGCTCATCCGACGCTCTGCTGTTTGTCACCCCGGAATACAACCGCTCGGTGCCGGCGCCTTTGAAGAATGCCATTGACGTCGGTTCGCGGCCCTATGGCAAGAGTGTCTGGAGCGGCAAACCGGGAGCGGTGATCAGCGTTTCGCCGGGTGCCATCGGCGGTTTTGGCGCCAACCAGCATTTGCGTCAGTCCTTCGTTTTCCTCAACGTGCCGTGCATGCAGCAGCCGGAAGCCTACCTGGGTGGCGCGGGTACGGCGTTCGATGAGGCGGGGAAACTGAACGAGTCGGTGAAGCCGTTCCTGCAAAGTTTCATCAATGCTTTTGGCGAGTGGGTGGCGCAGCACAAGAAGTGATTCGCTGATTTTTCTGACAAGATATCGACCCTGTGGGAGTGAGCCTGCTCGCGGTCTCGGTGTATCAGCTGGCACATCAGTTGAATGACACACCGCCATCGCGAGCAGGCTCACTCCCACAGGTTTTGTGGTGCGGTTCAATTTTTCTTTTACTGAAGGCTGTCGCGAATGCTCGCTGCTTCACTGATTTTCCTGCTGACCATTACCCTGGTGATCTGGCAACCCAAAGGCCTCGGGGTCGGCTGGAGTGCAACATTCGGCGCCATCGTTGCGCTGATTTTCGGCGTGGTGCATCTGAGCGACATCCCGCTGGTATGGCAAATCATCTGGAACGCCACCGGCACGTTCGTAGCGCTGATCATCATCAGCCTGTTGCTCGACGAGGCGGGGTTCTTCGCCTGGGCGGCGTTGCACGTAGCGCGGTGGGGACGGGGCAGCGGGCGCAAGCTGTTTGCCTTCATGGTGCTGCTGGGTGCGCTGGTCTCGGCATTGTTCGCCAATGACGGGGCGGCGCTGATCCTCACGCCCATCGTGATTTCCATGCTGCTGGCCCTGCGTTTTTCTCCGGCGGCGACCCTGGCGTTCGTCATGGGCGCGGGGTTCATTGCCGACACCGCGAGCCTCCCGCTGGTGGTGTCGAACCTGGTGAATATCGTCTCGGCCGATTTCTTTCACATCGGATTCAACCGGTATGCGGCGGTGATGGTGCCGGTCAACTTCGTCAGCGTCGCTGCCACGCTGGGCATGTTGCTGTGGTTCTTCCGCCGCGACATTCCCAAGGCCTACGACCCGGAACAGCTTGAACATCCGCAAACCGCCATTCACGACAAAGCCACGTTCTACGCCGGTTGGGCGGTGCTGGTGATTCTGCTGATCGGCTGTTTCGCGCTGGAGCCGCTGGGCATTCCGATCAGTGCGATCTCGGCGGTGTGCGCGGCGCTGTTGCTGGCGATTGCCGCGCGCGGGCACAAGATCTCCACGCGCAAGGTGATGAAAGAGGCGCCGTGGCAGATCGTGATTTTCTCGCTGGGCATGTATTTGGTGGTCTACGGGCTGCGCAACGCCGGGCTCACCGATTATCTGGCCGGGTGGCTCAATGTATTCGGCGATTACGGTGTATGGGGAGCGGCGATGGGCACCGGGGTGCTGACGGCCTTGTTGTCCTCGATCATGAACAACCTGCCGACGGTGCTGGTCGGTCTGCTGTCGATCGATGCCAGCCAGGCCAGCGGTGTGGTGAAGGAAGCGATGATCTACGCCAACGTGATCGGCAGCGACCTGGGGCCGAAAATCACCCCGATCGGCAGTCTGGCGACCTTGCTCTGGCTGCATGTGCTGGAGCGCAAGAACATCAAGATCGGCTGGGGGTATTACTTCAAGGTCGGGATCGTGCTGACGGTGCCGGTTCTGTTGGTGACCTTGGCGGCACTCGCCGTGAGACTTTCCATTTAGACCGAGTCGGCTCAATCGCTGCGGTGCGACGACTCGACTTGCCAGCGAAGGGGCCGGATCAGACGGCACAGAAATCAGGATTGGCCCGGCACATTCGGCCACAGGTCCGACACCAGAAACAGCCGCTCGGCTTCTTCCCATTCGCCCCGGGCATTTTCGGTCAGGCGCACCATCAGTTGCGCCGGGGCCAGCGGTTCGAGTTCATCGAGCCAGGCCTGCAAATGCCCGTTGCTCCAGGTCTGCTCCGCCGGGTAGTGCGCCGGCGCCAGCCAGGCGTGGCGGGGCAGGGGTTGCCAGCGTCCGGCCGGGCGCTGAGCGACAAACGCCGGCCAGTCTTTCTGATGCAGCCAACTGCCACGCAAATGCTGAGGATGGGCGCCGCTGGGTGGCACCGACTGGCCGGGCCACGGATACAGCAAGTATCCGCCCAGCCACAGTTGCGCACTGAACGATCCGACATCCAGCGCCGCCAGCACTTCGCGGCTTTCCGGGCGCGCGGAGATCGGCAGCTGATGTTCGCTCAAATGCGCCAGTTTGCGATCCAGTCGATCATGACAGCCCGGCCCCAGCCACGACGCCGGATCATGCCCGTCGCCGTTCTGTGGGCCGAGGTAGAGCTTGATCGCCAGTTCCAGGTGATGCACGCCGTCGCGGTCGCGCAGCAGCATGTCCAGCTCGCCGAGGGTGTGACCTTCGCGGCGGATCGGCAGGTTGGCGGCGATCAGTTCGATGCCTGGCGCCTGCTCCACCGCAAATTGCCACAACCGCTCGTAATACAGGCCCAGGCGCCGGGTGCGGGCCTGGGACAGCCAGTGCAGCAGGCCGTAACTGTCGCGGTCGAGCTGGCGCAACCAGTGTTCCAGCCGCTCGGGGTCGCTGACCCAGTCGCTGCCCGCCAGCGGATGGCGCTGCGGCCACGGGGTAGCGGCGAGCATCGGCGGGGCGAGGATCACCCACGCCAGATCACGCACCTCCGGGTGACGTAACTGGTGGGGCAACTGCAGCAAATCGGGAAATAGGATCATCTTGCGAGCATAGCCTCAAACACCGGTGCAGCCTTGGGGCTGAAAGGATTTTGTCTATCCGGCGCTTTCGCCCATAATCGTGCTTTTCGCCGTCTCAGTCCCCCGCAGGAGTCCCATGGAGCAATTTCGTAATATCGGCATCATCGGTCGCCTGGGCAGCTCCCAGGTGCTGGATACCGTCCGCCGACTGAAACGCTTCCTGCTCGATCGTCACCTGCATGTGATTCTCGAAGACACCATCGCCGAAGTCCTGCCGGGCCATGGCCTGCAAACTTCGTCGCGCAAGATGCTCGGCGAAGTCTGCGACATGGTGATCGTGGTCGGCGGTGACGGCAGCCTGCTCGGCGCGGCGCGGGCACTGGCCAAACACAATATTCCGGTACTCGGGATCAACCGTGGCAGCCTCGGCTTTCTCACCGATATTCGCCCCGACGAGCTGGAAATCAAGGTCGCCGAAGTGCTCGACGGCCATTATCTGGTGGAAAACCGCTTCCTGTTGCAAGCCGAAGTCCGTCGCCACGCCGAAGCCATCGGCCAGGGCGATGCGCTGAACGACGTGGTGCTGCACCCGGGCAAATCGACGCGGATGATCGAGTTCGAGCTGTACATCGACGGCCAGTTCGTCTGCAGCCAGAAGGCCGACGGCCTGATCGTCGCCACTCCGACCGGTTCCACCGCGTACGCACTGTCCGCCGGTGGCCCGATCATGCATCCCAAGCTTGACGCTATTGTGATTGTGCCGATGTACCCCCATACCTTGTCGGGCAGACCGATCGTGGTCGATGGCAACAGTGAGCTGAAAATCGTCGTGTCCAAAGATATGCAGATCTACCCGCAGGTCTCCTGCGACGGGCAGAACCACTTCACCTGCGCGCCGGGCGACACCATCACCGTCAGCAAGAAAGCGCAGAAGCTGCGGCTGATCCATCCGCTCGACCACAACTACTACGAAGTCTGCCGGACCAAGCTCGGCTGGGGCAGCAAGTTGGGTGGTGGAGGCGACTGATGCTCGATCCCGCGCGCAGTTATGACCTGATTGGTGACGTGCACGGATGCGCCCTGACCCTGGAACACCTGCTGGACCGTCTCGGTTATCACAAGCAGGGCGGGGTCTGGCGGCATCCGTCGCGCATGGCCGTGTTTGTCGGCGACATCATCGACCGCGGCCCGCGGATTCGCGAGGCGCTGCACATCGTCCACGATATGGTCGAGGCCGGTCAGGCGTTGTGCATCATGGGCAACCACGAGTTCAACGCACTCGGCTGGAGCACTCCGGCGCCTCCGGGCAGCGGCAAGCAGTTCGTCCGTGAACACACCCCGCGCCATGCCCGCCTGCTGCATGAAACCCTGACCCAGTTCGAAAACCATCCGGGTGACTGGCACGACTTCCAGCAATGGTTCTACCAACTGCCGCTGTTCGTCGACGCCGGACGTTTCCGCGTGGTGCATGCCTGTTGGGATGCCGGCCTGATCGAGCCGCTGCGCGCGCTGTTCCCCGATGGCTGCATCGACGAGCACTTCCTTCAGGCCTCGGCGGTGCCGGGCAGTTTCGCCTGCACCGTGTTCGATCGCCTGCTGCGCGGCACCGACATGCGCCTGCCGGATGGCCTGACCATGACCAGCGGCGATGGCCTGGTGCGTTCGTTCTTCCGCACCAAGTTCTGGGAAGACGACCCGCAAACCTACGGCGACATCGTGTTTCAGCCCGACGCACTGCCGGAGCCGGTGGCGCAGAAGCCGCTGACCTCCAGCGAAAAGAATTCTCTGTTGCGCTACGGCGTCGATGAGCCGTTGCTGTTCGTCGGTCATTACTGGCGCAGCGGCAAACCGGCGCCGATCCGCCCCAACCTCGCGTGCCTGGATTACAGCGCGGTGCTCTACGGCAAACTGGTGGCCTATCGTCTGGATCAGGAAACCCGCCTCGATCCGCATAAATTTGTCTGGGTCGACGTCGAGCGGCCGGAGGTGCTGCGATGAGTGCCATAGCCGTCTTGCGTGTGCCGTTGGCGGCGGACCTGAGTGGTTTCGTCAAACTGCTGCAACGCATGCAAGTGCCCCATCGTGTCAGCGAAGAGGCGGGCGAGCAGGTGTTGTGGGTGCCCTCGGAAATCAGCGACGACGTGCGCTCGCTGTACGAGCGTTTCCCGGCGGGCGACCCCGATCAGCAGCTGGAAATTCCGGTGGCGCCGACGTTCAAGCGCCCGAGCTTTGCCGAACAACTGAAACATGCCAAGGCCACCGGGTTCATTCTGCTGCTGAGCCTGATCGTCGGCGGGTTGACGTTTCTCGGCGATAACCTCGAGACGATGCGCTGGCTGACCTTCCTCGATTTCCGCGTGGTTGGCGACTACATCCACTTCACACCACTGGCCGACAGCCTGGCAGCGGGGCAGTGGTGGCGCCTGTTTACGCCGATGCTGATCCACTTCGGCATCCTGCACCTGGCCATGAACGGCATGTGGTACTGGGAGCTGGGGCGGCGCATCGAGTCGCGCCAGGGCAGCGTCAACCTGATCGGTCTGACGCTGCTGTTCGGCCTGGTTTCCAACTATGCGCAATTCGCGTGGAGCGGCCCGAGCCTGTTCGGCGGCCTGTCCGGCGTACTTTACGGATTGCTCGGTCACTGCTGGATCTTCCAGTTGCTGGCGCCGAACCCGGCCTATCGCCTGCCGCGCGGCGTGCTGGCAATGATGCTGGTGTGGTTGCTGGTGTGCATGTCCGGGCTGATCTCGATGATCGGTTTCGGCGAAATCGCCAACGCTGCCCACGTCAGCGGGTTACTCATCGGATGCTTAACCGGTTTGTTGGGCGGTTTGTACAACCGCCGTAAACTGGCCGCCTGAATTTTTTGAATAAAGAGCACGGAGACCCTGATGTCCTCTTTTAACGATTTGATCAAGAACATCACCCCGGACATCTACCAGAGCCTGAAACTGGCGGTAGAGATCGGCAAATGGTCCGACGGCGGCAAACTCACCGCCGAGCAGCGCGAGCTGTCGTTGCAGGCGATGATCGCCTGGGAAATGCAGAACCTGCCCGAGGAAGAGCGCACCGGTTACATGGGCCCGCAGGAATGCGCGTCGAAGTCGATCGAAGTGCCGAACATCCTGTTCAAGTCGGACGCCCTCCATTGATCGAGATCGGCCGCGGTGCAATCAGCAAAATGTCGGCGCGCCTGGACGGGCCGAACGTGCAGTACGCGTTTCGTCTGGATGACGTCGAGGTGCCGGTCAACCCGTTGATCGGCAGCACGGTGCGTCTGGAATACCTGGGGGCGATTCACTGCACCCATTGCGGGCGCAGGACCAAGACCAGTTTCAGTCAAGGCTACTGCTATCCGTGCATGACCAAACTCGCCCAGTGCGACATTTGCATCATGAGCCCGGAGCGCTGCCACTTCGAGGCCGGCACCTGCCGTGAGCCGGAGTGGGGCGAGAAGTTCTGCATGACCGACCACATCGTCTACCTGGCCAATTCGTCGGGGATCAAGGTCGGCATCACTCGCGCCACCCAGTTGCCGACCCGCTGGCTCGACCAGGGCGCCAGTCAGGCGCTGCCGATCATGCGCGTTTCGACGCGGCAGCAGTCGGGCTTCGTCGAAGACCTGTTCCGCAGCCAGGTGGCGGACAAGACCAACTGGCGCGCCTTGCTCAAGGGCGACGCGGCGGCGGTGGATCTGGCGCAGGTGCGCGATCAACTGTTCGAAAGCTGCGCCCCGGGTCTGCAAGGTTTGCAGGAGCGATTCGGTCTCCAGGCCATTCAGACCATCGCCGATGTCGATCCGCTGGAAATCCGCTACCCGGTCGAGCAGTACCCGGCCAAGATCGTCAGCTTCAACCTGGACAAGAACCCGATTGCCGAAGGCACGCTGCTGGGGATCAAGGGCCAGTACCTGATCTTCGACACCGGCGTGATCAACATTCGTAAATACACGGCCTACCAGCTCGCCGTGCATCAATAAGGACTTCAGCATGCGCACCGAACAACCGAAGATGATTTACCTGAAGGACTATCAGGCGCCCGAGTACCTGATCGACGAAACACACCTGACCTTCGAGTTGTTCGAGGACCACAGTCTGGTCCACGCGCAACTGGTGATGCGCCGCAACCCGGCCCGTGGCCCGGGCCTGCCGCCGCTGGTGCTCGATGGCCAGCAACTGGAGTTGCTCTCGGTGACCCTGGCCGACCAGGAACTGAGCGCCGCCGACTACCAGCTGACGGAAAATCACCTGACCCTGCAACCGGCCAGCGAAACCTTCACGGTCGACACCAGCGTCAGGATCCACCCGGAAACCAACACTGCACTGGAAGGCCTGTACAAGTCCGGCACGATGTTCTGCACCCAGTGCGAGGCCGAAGGCTTCCGCAAGATCACCTATTACCTCGACCGTCCGGACGTGATGAGCAAGTTCACCACCACCGTAGTGGCCGAGCAGCACAGCTATCCGGTTTTGCTGTCCAACGGCAACCCGATCGCCAGCGGCCCTGGCGAAGATGGCCGGCACTGGGCGACCTGGGAAGACCCGTTCATGAAACCGGCGTACCTGTTTGCGCTGGTGGCCGGTGACTTGTGGTGCGTTGAAGACTCCTTCACCACCATGACCAACCGCAATGTGGCGCTGCGCATCTATGTCGAGCCGGAAAACATCGACAAGTGCCAGCACGCCATGAACAGCCTGAAGAAGTCGATGCGCTGGGACGAAGAGGTCTACGGTCGCGAGTACGATCTGGACATCTTCATGATCGTCGCCGTGAACGACTTCAACATGGGCGCCATGGAGAACAAGGGCCTCAACATCTTCAACTCCAGCGCCGTGCTGGCCCGCGCCGAAACCGCCACCGACGCCGCGCACCAGCGGGTCGAAGCGATCGTCGCCCACGAATACTTCCACAACTGGTCGGGCAACCGCGTGACCTGCCGCGACTGGTTCCAGCTGTCGCTGAAAGAAGGCTTCACGGTGTTCCGCGATGCCGGTTTCTCCTCTGACATGAACTCGGCCACGGTCAAGCGCATTCAGGACGTGGCGTACCTGCGTACCCACCAGTTCGCCGAAGATGCAGGTCCCATGGCCCACGCCGTGCGCCCGGACAGCTTCATCGAGATTTCCAACTTCTACACCCTGACCGTGTACGAAAAGGGCTCGGAAGTGGTCGGCATGATCCACACCCTGCTGGGCGCCGAAGGCTTCCGCAAGGGCAGCGATCTGTACTTCGAACGCCACGACGGCCAGGCCGTGACCTGCGATGACTTCATCAAGGCCATGGAAGATGCCAACGGCGTCGACCTGACTCAGTTCAAGCGCTGGTACAGCCAGGCCGGCACACCGCGTCTGGCGGTGAGCGAGTCTTACGACGCCGCCGCGAAAACCTACAGCCTGACCTTCCGCCAGAGCTGCCCGGAAACCCCGGACAAGGTTGAAAAACTGCCGTTCGTGATCCCGGTCGAACTGGGCCTGCTCGACAGCCAAGGCAACGAGATTGCCCTGCGTCTGGCCGGCGAAGCCTCGGCTCAAGGCACCACCCGGGTGATTTCGGTGACCGAAGCCGAGCAGACCTTCACCTTCGTCGACATCGCCGAACAACCGCTGCCGTCCTTGCTGCGTGGCTTCTCGGCGCCGGTGAAACTGAGCTTCCCGTACAACCGCGATCAGCTGATGTTCCTGATGCAGCACGACACCGATGGTTTCAATCGTTGGGATGCCGGCCAGCAACTGTCGGTGCAGGTGCTGCAAGAGTTGATCGGCCAGCAGCAGAAGGGCGAAAGCCTGGTGCTCGACCCGCGTCTGGTTTCCGCGCTGCGCACCGTGCTGTCGGACGAAACACTGGATCAGGCGATGGTCGCGGAAATGCTCTCGCTGCCAAGTGAGGCGTACCTGACCGAAATCAGCGAAATCGCCGACGTCGACGCGATCCACACCGCCCGCGAATTCGCCCGTCAGCAACTGGCGGACAACCTGTTCGAGGCCCTGTGGCTGCGTTATCAGGCCAACCGCGACCTGTCGAAGCAAACCCCGTACGTGGCCGAAGCCGAGCACTTCGCCCGTCGCGCGTTGCAGAACATCGCGCTGTCGTACCTGATGCTCAGCGGCAAGCCGGAAGTGCTGGCAGCAACCCTGGAACAGTTCGACAGCTGCGACAACATGACCGAACGCCTGACCGCGCTGGCGGTGCTGGTCAACTCGCCGTTCGACGAGCAGAAAGCCACCGCACTGGCCAGTTTCGCCGAGCACTTCAAGGACAATCCGCTGGTCATGGATCAGTGGTTCAGCGTGCAGGCCGGCAGCACCTTGCCGGGCGGTCTGGAGCGGGTGAAAGCGCTGATGCAGCACCCGGCGTTCAACATCAAGAACCCGAACAAGGTGCGTGCGCTGGTCGGTGCGTTCGCCGGGCAGAACCTGATCAACTTCCACGCGGCGGATGGCTCTGGTTATCGCTTCCTCGCCGATTTGGTGATTGAGCTGAACGGCTTCAACCCGCAAATCGCTTCGCGTCAACTGGCGCCGCTGACCCGCTGGCGCAAGTATGACGGCGCTCGTCAGGCGCTGATGAAGGCGGAACTGGAGCGGATTTTGGCTTCGGGGCAGCTGTCCAGTGATGTGTATGAGGTGGTGAGCAAGAGTTTGGCTTGAGGCTGGTCGTTTTGGGTTGGTCTTGAGATGGTGTTTCAACTTTAGATCCAGCCCTCACCCTAACCCTCTCCCGGAGGGAGAGGGGACTGATTGCGGGATGCTTCAGATTTACGCCGACCTGATCCTGCTTTACCGAATCCATAATCGACTCGATTCTTCAGGTCGATGTATCGCGCAATACACCTCGGTCGGCTCCCTCTCCCTCGGGGAGAGGGCTGGGGTGAGGGGGTTGGGTTTCAGCTACACCGCATTACTTCCGCAGAACCGGCTATAAAAAACGCCGCTCAATGAGCGGCGTTTTTTGTGGCCAGATGAAAAAGCCCTTATTGCCGCAAATCAAACCGATCCAGATCCATCACCTTCGCCCATGCAGCAACGAAGTCGTTGACGAACTTTTCCTTCGCATCGGAGCTGGCATACACCTCGGCCAGCGCCCGCAGTATCGCGTTGGAACCGAATACCAGATCGACCCGGGTCGCCGTCCATTTCACGCTGCCGGTTTTACGGTCGCGGCCTTCGAACTCGGTTTTCGACGTCGGTTTCCATTCCACGCCCATGTCCAGCAGGTTGCGGAAGAAGTCGTTGGTCAGTGAACCGGGTTTGTCGGTGAATACCCCGTGTCTGGTTTTGCCGACGTTGGTGTCCAGCACGCGCAGGCCGCCGATCAGTACGGTCATTTCCGGGGCGGAAAGGGTCAGCAGTTGCGCCTTGTCGATCAGCAGCGCTTCAGCCGGCACGCGGTAGGTGTTGGCGGCGTAGTTGCGGAAGCCGTCGGTGTGCGGTTCGAGGAAACCGAACGACTCAACGTCGGTTTGCTCCTGAGTCGCATCGGTGCGCCCCGGATTGAACGGCACGGTCACCGTATGCCCGGCGTTTTGCGCCGCTTGCTCGACACCGGCGTTACCGGCCAGCACGATCAGGTCCGCCAGCGAGACTTGCTTGCCCGACGCCCCGGCGTTGAACTCGTTCTGAATGCCTTCAAGGACTTTCAGCACCTTGTCCAGTTGCTCCGGCTGGTTGGCCTGCCAGAACTTTTGCGGTGCCAGACGCAGACGTCCGCCATTGGCGCCGCCGCGTTTGTCCGAACCCCGGAAGGTCGATGCGGCCGCCCAAGCGGTGGAAACCAGTTCCGAAATGGACAGCCCCGACGCCAGTATTTTGCCTTTCAGCGCCCTGATATCGCTGTCGTCCACCAGTGGATGCCTAGCCTCGGGAATCGGGTCTTGCCACAGCAGTTCTTCCTGGGGCAATTCCGGGCCGAGGTAGCGCGACAGCGGGCCCATGTCACGGTGAATCAGCTTGTACCAGGCGCGGGCGAAGGCATCGGCCAGTTGATCGGGATTGGCCAGGAAGCGCCGCGAAATCTTCTCGTAGGCCGGGTCGAAACGCAGGGCCAGGTCGGAGGTGAGCATGGTCGGGTCGATGCGTTTGTTCGGGTCGTGGGCGTGGGGGATGGTGCCGGCGCCGGCGCCGTTTTTCGGTTTCCACTGATGGGCGCCGGCGGGGCTCTTGGTCAGTTCCCACTCGAAGCCGAACAGGTTTTCCAGGTAGTTGTTGCTCCACTTGGTCGGGGTGGTGGTCCAGGTCACTTCCAGGCCGCTGGTAATGGTGTCGGCGCCCTTGCCGGTGCCGAAGCTGTTCTTCCAGCCCAGGCCTTGTTCTTCGAGGCCGGCGGCTTCCGGTTCCGGTCCGACGTTGTCGGCGGGGCCTGCGCCGTGGGTCTTGCCGAAGGCGTGACCACCGGCGATCAGGGCGACGGTTTCCTCGTCGTTCATGGCCATGCGGCCGAAGGTTTCGCGGATGTCCTTGGCCGAGGCCACCGGGTCGGGATTGCCTTCGGGGCCTTCCGGGTTCACGTAGATCAGGCCCATCTGCACCGCGGCCAGCGGGTTCTCGAGGTTGCGTTCGCCCTGATTGGTGCGGCTCTCTTCATTGCCGTGCTCGGCGGGTTCGGCCACCAGCGTGCCTTCGCCCGGCGGCTGCATGGATTCCGGATCCTTGCCGTAGCGGTTATCGCCGCCCAGCCATTTGTTTTCCGAGCCCCAGTACACGTCTTCGTCCGGTTCCCAGACATCCGCGCGGCCGCCGGAGAAACCGAAGGTCTTGAAGCCCATCGATTCCAGCGCGACGTTGCCGGTGAGCACGATCAGGTCGGCCCAGGAAATGTTGCGGCCATATTTCTGCTTGATCGGCCACAGCAGCCGTCGGGCCTTGTCGAGGCTGACGTTGTCCGGCCAGCTGTTGAGCGGGGCGAAGCGTTGCTGGCCGGAGCCGGCGCCGCCACGGCCGTCAGCGGTGCGATAGGTGCCGGCGCTGTGCCAGGCCATGCGGATGAAGAGCGGGCCGTAGTGGCCGAAGTCCGCTGGCCACCAATCCTGGGAGTCGGTCATCAGCGCCGTCAGATCGCGTTTGAGGGCCTGGAAATCCAGGCTCTTGAAAGCCTTGGCATAGTCGAAGTCCTTGCCCATCGGATCGGATGCGGGCGAGTGCTGACTCAGGATTTTCAGGTTCAGTTGATTCGGCCACCAATCGCGGTTCGTCGTGCCACCGCCGGCGGCGTGATTGAACGGGCATTTCGATTCATTTGCCATGTTCGGGATCCTTATCAGGTCTTCTGCGGCCGGCTCGTGCCGACTTCGGACTAGTAAGGCTAGACCCGACTTGGCAAGTCAGCTAATAGGCCGACTATTGGTGCCTGATAGGCGCAGTCTCTTATGCGAAGTGCAGGGAACCTGCAGGGCAGGGCGCTGAAATGCCCGTGCTTGAGCGCTGGTTTGCATGTGTCTGGGTGAAACGGGATGGTCATTGGAAATGTTATTGTATAACATAAAAATGATTTCATCTGATTGGCGTCGGTAATACACCCTGTGTAGCGCTGGCATCGATCCTTACTTTTCTGCCTGACGGATTCCTGAAATGCCTTCCCGCTTCCACACCTTCCAACCCCGCCTGACGCTCATGGCCTCGGCGCTGCTGATCGCTTCGCCCGCATTTGCCGCCGACCCGCTGGAACTGCAACCGCAAGTCATCACCGGCAATCCGCTGGGCAGTCAGACCCTGGCCTCGCCCTCGACCGTGTTGAGCGGTGACAGCCTGACGCTGCAACAAAAGGGCAGCCTCGGCGAAACCCTGAACAAGCAGCCGGGCGTGTCGTCGTCCTACTTCGGCCCGGGTGCCAGTCGGCCGATCATTCGCGGGCAAGACGGCGATCGCATTCGCATCCTGCGCAACGGCGTCGGCGCGCTGGACGCCTCGTCGCTGTCCTACGATCACGCAGTGCCGCTGGATCCGGTCAACGTCGAACGCATCGAAATCGTCCGCGGCCCCGCAGCCTTGCTGTATGGCGGCAGCGCCATCGGCGGGGTGGTCAACACCTTCGACAATCGCATCCCGACCGAAGCCATCGACGGCATCCACGGTGCCGGCGAGTTGCGCTACGGCGGCGCCGACACCACCCGCAGCAGCGCCGGCAAGCTCGAAGCCGGTAACGGCCAGTTCGCCTTGCACCTGGACGCCAGCGCCCGCGAGTTCAATGACCTGAAAATCCCCGGCTACGCCAGAACCGGCCGTGAACGGGCGAATGACGATGGCGATTCGAAAAAGCATCGGCTGGCCAACAGCGACGGTCGTCAGGACGGTGGTGCGGTGGGCGGTTCCTACACCTGGGATGACGGTTACGCGGGGCTGTCGTACAGCAATTACGATTCGAACTACGGCTCGCCGGCCGAAGACGATGTGCGCATCCGCATGGAGCAGGAGCACTACGCGTTCGCCTCGGAAATCCGCAACCTCGACGGCCCGTTCAGCTCGGTGAAACTCGACGCTGGCTACACCGATTACCAGCACCGGGAAATCGAGGGCGGCGAAGTCGGCACCACGTTCAAGAACAAGGGCTACGAGGCGCGGGTCGAGGCCCGGCATCAGCCGCTGGGGCCGTTCAATGGGGTGATTGGCGCGCAAGTCAGTCGCAACGAGTTCTCGGCGCTGGGCGAAGAAGCCTTCGTGCCGCACACCGATACCGATGCCGGTGCACTGTTCATTCTTGAAGAGCTGCAAGCCACGGATCGTCTGCTGTTCACCCTCGGCGGACGCCTTGAGCACACCACGGTCGATCCGGACGCCAAAGGCAACGAGCGTTTCGCCAATGCCGATCGCTCCAGCAGCTTCACCGCCGGCAGCCTGTCATCCGGTGCGGTGTACACGCTGACGCCGATCTGGTCGGTCGCCGCCACGCTGGGCTACACCGAGCGCGCGCCGACGTTCTATGAGCTTTACGCCAACGGCGCCCACGTCGCCACCGGCACTTATGAAGTCGGGGACGCGGGACTGTCGAAAGAAAAAGCCGTCTCCAGCGACCTGGCCCTGCGTTTCGACAACGGTACGCACAAGGGCAGCGTCGGCGTGTTCTATAGCCATTTCTCCAACTACATTGGTCTGCTCGGGACGGGGCGCACGCTCAACGACGAAGGCGAGGAAGACGCCGACGGCATTCCTGAATACACCTACTCCGGCGTACGGGCGCGCTTCAGCGGTATCGAAGCGCAGGATCGCTGGACCCTTGGCGAAAACGCCTACGGCAAGTTTGCGCTGGAGCTGTCGGGCGACTACACCCGCGCCAAGAACCTCGACAACGGCCAGGACCTGCCGCGCATCGCGCCGCTGCGGTTAAACACTGGGTTGTTGTGGGAGCTGGATCGCTGGCAGGCGCGGATCGATGTGGAACACGCCAGTTCCCAGCACCGGGTGCCGGACAACGAAAGCAGCACCGACGGCTACACCACGCTGGGGGCCAATGTGGGTTATCACTTCGATGTTGGTCAGAGCAAGTGGCTGGCCTTCGTCAATGCCGAGAACCTGACCAACCAGACCGTGCGTTACGCCAGCTCAATCCTGCGGGATATTGCGCCGGCAGAAGGGCGCAGCGTTCAGGTAGGGCTGCGCACCACGTTCTGATCGGTCACACCGGACAGGCGCCAGCGTCGTTGCGACGCTGGCGTCGACCTCAACTCGATTGAGCGGTGTCTTCCTCCGGGATCTCGTCCAGCAGATCCTGTTGCCCCGGCAGTTCGGTGATCACGCTGAAATCACTGACTTCCACGGCGCCCAGCCCATACCCCAACAAGTGGAACGAGAACGCCTTGCGCGGTTGCGGGTTGTCGAAACTGAAATCCATCTCCAGCGGCTGATCCGCCGTGGCGACCATCTCGGTCGGCAGGCCCAGTTGCACGTCCTGTTCGAACTCCTTGGCCTTGAGCTGAATGTACGCTGCCTGCTGCGGATCGACCGAACGTACGGTCAGGCGCACGCGGGTATGGGAGCCCTTGGGCATTTCCAGATACTGCGCGCCGATCAGGTTGTCGGCCCAGTCGTCCTTGATCTGCGCTTGCAGCGGGATGACGTTGGCGCTGCCGAACTGATAACGCTGGTTGAGCGGGGTGCGCAGCAGCGACAGATCCAGGGCCGAGGCGCGGGCGGCGATATCCCGGGCATTCTGGCTGCTGGCGTTGCCCTTGAACGTGGCGCTTTCGGCGATGAAACCTTGGCTTGCGTAATTGCGGCAACGGCGCGGCATGTCGCATTCGGTCAGGAGGCCGCGACCGTCGTGGTAACGCAGCTTGCCGTTGGTGAACGACATGATTTCGCGGCCCGAATCGTAATCGCGAAACAACGAGCGACCGCTGAGGGCGGAGGGCACCGGAAAGTCGAAGTAATCCAGAATCGACGCGCTCAGATCGACGTGACCATAGACCCCGGCGTTCAGGCGCGGCAGTTGCGCCTGTTCCGGCGCGAGGGTCAGGTTGAAGCCCCAGGACGACGCGAGGCGTACGCCGTCGATGCCGTGGGATTCGTCCGAGGTGATCACCACCAGCGTGTCTTTCAGCACGCCCTGGCGTTCGAGGCCGCTGAGAAACTGTTCCAGTGCATCGTCCAGATAACCGACGGCGGCCTGCTTCGGCGTGTCGTAGCGTTGCAGGTAATCCTCCGGCGCGGAGTAGGGCTGGTGGGTGCCGACGGTCAGCAGCGTCAGCATCCACGGCTGTTTCTGCTTCTTCAGTTCGCCGACGTATTTCAGTGCGCCTTCGAAAAACGCCTTGTCATCCTTGCCCCACGGGAATTCCAGGTAGTTGGCGTTGGTGAACCATTCCAGGCCATGGGTCGCATCGAACCCGATGTGCGGCATGATCTTGTCTTTGGCCATGAACCGCAGCCCTGCGCCTTGCAGGTAGTGAGTGGCAAAACCGTGCTGACGCAACTGGGCCGGCAGGCACGCCTGATTGCGTTCGTGCTGGGTCAGCATTTCCACGCCTTTGGGCGTGCCGTTGTCGAGTTTGTCGTAATCGCCGCAGAGCATGGCGTACAGGCCGCGAATGGTCTGGTGGGTGTGCAGCACGTAATCCGGGGTGTTCATGCCGCGCTCGGCCCAGCGGCTGAGGTTGGGCATCAGGTCTTCCTGATAATGGCTGCCGATGGCCTGGCGATTGGCGCCGATGTAAGCGCCGGGAATGCCTTCGAGGGCGACGATCAGCACATTGCGCGCCTGGCCCTTGGCCGCCAGCAACGGGTGACCGTTCAGATCGACATCGGTGAGACCGGCCATCGGTGGGGGCGCGACTTGGGTGTCACCCTCCAGCCATTCTTCGGCCTGCATCTGCACGTCGGCGACCTGCGCGGCCAGCAGTTGGTGCGGCAGGTTGTACAGGCGCCACGGATCGGCATCGCTCGGGTTTAAGTGCTGCGCGCCCCAATACGCGGAGAACAGCAGCACCGGCGTCGCCCAGGTTGCACGGGGCAGAGCGCGAACCGGTGTCGCACGTCGAGTCCAATGACTGAGCAGCCACACGGCCAGGGCCACCAGCAGCGCAACCGCCACGCCGGGATGGGCGAAGCCGCCGCCGGTGGAGTTTTCCACGAACTGCGGGTCGATCAGATAATGCAGATCCGCTACGGTCGGCAGGCGACCTACCGCGCTGACCAGTTCCGCGGTCGCCACCGCCAGCAATCCCCAGAACAGCAATACCGGCAGCGCCAGCCACCAGGGACGGCGGTGCAACACCACCACCAGCAGACTGCCGATGGCCAGGTCCGACAGGTAACCGAACAGGCTCGACCAGCCGAGTGCCGCCCGCAGGCACACCGGCACTATCAGTACCAGAAAAACCAGAGAGAGAAGGCGGGCATCCAGGCACCGCAGCCGTTGAAAAAGAGCGCTCACAAAAAAAGACCTTCCAGCCATTAAACCGTCATAAAAGTGTGGGCGATGATACCAAGCGTCGGCTGTCTGATCGCCTTTTTAAACGGCTGGGTGATCTGCTCCCCGGAGGGTGCTGTTAGCCACCCGGATGAGCCGGGGCCTTGATCGGCGACCGTCCTGGCGGTTTTCCGGCCTGAGTGCGGCGGCGGTTTTATTGTTTCAGGCTGTTTAAGCGGCATTCACCTGCGTGTGACATTGGCTTTCCGAAGCGGTCAGCGTAAAGATGTCGCCGAGCAGCTGGCTGCAGCGGTGTCGATGGCTAGGGCGCGGACTTGCGAGCGTTTCTGCAAGTCTGACGTTCAGGTGATATCAATATGCGATAACGGTATTTAAATTTCGTTTTTTATAGCGATAGAGTCCGGCCTCACAGATTTCCCTGTAAATCACTGCGAGGTTGTCATGGCCCTACCGTTAAAACGTTCTGCACTGACGCTGCTGGCGGCCTCGCTGGCCGGCGCATTGCTCGGTAACACTGCACAAGCCGAAGGCAAGATCAGCATCGCCCAGCAATTCGGCATCGGTTATCTGATTCTGGATGTGGTACGCGATCAGCACTTGATCGAGAAGCATGGCAAGGCCCAGGGCCTGGACATCAAGGTCGACTGGAACAGTATTTCCGGCGCCACCGCCATGAATGAAGCGCTGCTCACCGGATCGCTGGACGTGGTCTCGGCGGGCGTGCCGCCGATGCTTACCGTGTGGGATCGCACCAAGGGCAAGCAGAACGTCAAGGCCATCGCTTCACTGGGCTCGATGCCCAACTACCTGCTGACCAATAACCCGAACGTCAAAACCCTCAAGGACTTCAGCGACAAGGATCGCATCGCCGTGCCGGCAGCGGGTGTGGGCTTCCAGTCGCGCACGCTGCAGATCGAAACGGCCAAGGAATTCGGCAATGACCAATACAAGAAATTCGACGACATCTCCGTCAGCCTGCCGCACCCTGATGCGACGGCTGCACTGATCGCTGGCGGCTCGGAAATCAACGCGCATTTCTCCAGCCCACCGTTCCAGTACCAGGCGTTGCAGAATCCCAACGTGCATAAAGTGCTGAGTTCCTACGACGTGCTCGGCGGCCAGGCCACGTTCAACGTGCTCTACACAACGGAAAAATTCCACGACGAAAACCCGAAAACCTACAAGGCGTTCTACGACGCCCTGGCCGAGGCCGAGAAGATCATCAAGGCCGACAAACCTGCGGCGGCTCAGGCCTACATTCGGGTGGAACAGTCAAAGCTGCCGCTGGCACTGGTCGAGAAAATCGTCACCGATCCGGAAATCGATTTCACCGTGGTGCCGCAGCGCACCTTTATCTATGCAGAGAAATTGCAGGAGCTGGGCGTGCTGAAAAACAAGGCGGACAGCTGGAAGGATTATTTCTTTGAAGAGGCGCATGGCGGGGCGGGGAGTTGAACGGCCGTCATTTCTGAACAACCCGCACGTCCGCCGGTCGGGTAAGCGGCAAACTCGCGTCTATAGTGAGAGGGCTGTGTGAAACGGGTGGCGCACCTCAAGGCTGCGACGGGAGGCGCCGAGTGAACAGTCTGCTGTTTTCCATTCAGGAGATCGCCATGAGTCAGATCGAAAAAGTCCTCTACACCGCGAAAACCCACACCACCGGCGGACGTGACGGCGCCTCGCGCAGTTCCGACGGGATCCTCGACGTAAAGCTGTCGTCGCCCGGCTCCAGTGGCGGCGGGACCAATCCGGAACAATTGTTCGCGGCAGGCTGGTCGGCGTGTTTCATCGGTGCGATGAAAGCGGTGGCGGCGCAAGAGAAGATCAGTCTGCCCGCCGACGTGGCGGTAGATGCCGAAGTCGACCTTGGCACCAATGCGGGCGGGTATCTGTTACAGGCCCGACTCAATGTGAGTCTGCCGGGGATGGAGCGCGCAGCGGCGCAGAAACTGGTGGAAGCGGCGCATCAGGTGTGCCCCTACTCGAAGGCGACGCGCAATAACATCCAGGCCGAGGTGAAGCTGGTTTGAAACAGCACCGGCCTGCCCGCATTGCGCGGGCAGGCCGGCTCAATCATTCGATCAATGCATCTTGCTGTGATCGTGGCCTTCCATGGTCAGCGCCTTGACCGGCGCTTTCACTTCCACGGTTTCCTTTTCGCCCTTGGCGTTTTCGATAGTCAGGGTCAGCGGCACGCTGTCGCCTTCCTTCAGTTGAGCTGTCAGGCCCATCAGCATTACGTGGTAGCCATTCGGATCGAAGTTGACGGTTTTGCCCGCCGGCAGGTCGACCGATTTCACCGGGCCCATGCTCATCACGTCGTTCTTCATGCTCATCTCATGAATCTGCACGTCCTTGGCCGCCGGCGAAGCAACGCTGAGCAGCTTGCTGTCGCTGTCGGCGGTGACGGTCATGAACGCGCCGCTGGCCGACTGGTTCGGCACGGTCGCGCGCACCCACGCGTCGTCGACCTTGGTCTGCGCCGATACCTGGAACGCCAGGCCCAGCAGGGACAGGCCCAGTGCGGCACGTTTGATGTGGTTCAGAAAGGGGTTCATCAGCAGACCTCCATGACGGTAAGCAAATCTTCCGTGCACTCTTGTGCAGAAAGCGATTGAGACAGACCCACGCGCAACGTGCCCCGGGTGTCGTAGACATAGCTGGTGGCGGTGTGGGAAAGGGTATAGGTGTCGCCGGCCGGGACTTTTTCGTAGAACACGTCGAATTCCTTGGCGGTGGCCTTGGTTTCTTCGAGGGTGCCGTACAGCGCGACGAAGCTTGGATCGAAGGTCTTGACGTAGGCGTCGAGGATTTCCGGGGTGTCGCGCTCCGGGTCGAGGGTGATGAACACCACTTGCAGGATGTCGCCGTCCTTGCCCATCAGCTTCTTGATTTTCGCGGCGCGGGCCAGCGTCGTCGGGCAGATCGCCGGGCACTGGGTGAAGCCGAAGAAGATCATCGGCATCAGGCCGCGAAAGCTCGACAGCGTCACGGTGTTGCCTTCGGTGTCCTTGAGCTTGAAGGTGCGTCCGAGGATCTTGTCGCTCAGATCCTTGCCGTACTTGTACGACAGTTCGCCGCGGGTGTCGCAGCCGGCGAGCAGGCCGAGACCGAGTACGCCCATTCCCGCAAGCACCTTGCGGCGAGTCAACAAAGCCGTCATTTCATACCGCCCTTTGGAGCCCGCCGGTCGGCAGGACAGGCGGGGGGTTAACCGTAAAAGCGGCGCATGATACCAAAATGATCCGCTGCGCCGGTTTTCGATCGCCGGGCAATGTGGGATCTGGCGACAAAAGGTGTAAGAAAACATGACTCAAGGTGCTGGCGGTGGCGACTCGACCGGGCTCCAGCCGCCGCCCAGCGCGGTGTACAGATTCACTTGCGCCACCAGTTGCGCCAACCGGTCGGTAATCAGCCCTTGCTGAGAACTGAACAACGAACGCTGAGCATCGAGGAACGTCAGGCTGCTGTCGACGCCGCTGCGATAGCGATGCTGCGCCATGTCGTAATAATCCTGGGTCGCCTGCACCAGATCGCGCTGGGCCTGGAGCTGTTGTTCGTAGGTCTGGCGCGCCGCGAGGCCGTCGGACACTTCCTGAAATGCCGTCTGAATGGTCTTTTCGTACTCGGCGACGCTGATGTCTTTTTGCAGCTTCGCGTAGTCCAGGCTGGCGCGCAGACTGCCGGCGTTGAAGATCGGCAGGTTGATCTGCGGCTGGAACGTCCAGGCCCCGGAGCCGCCCTTGAACAGCCCGGACAGGTCGCGGCTGGACGTCCCGGCATTGGCGGTCAGGCTGACACTCGGGAAAAACGCCGCCCGCGCCGCGCCGATGTTGGCATTGGCAGCGCGCAGCTTGTATTCGGCCTGGAGAATGTCCGGCCGACGTTGCAGCAGATCGGACGGCAACCCGGCCGGCACGGTTGCCACCAGATCACTGTCCAGCGGACGCGCCGGCAGGTGCTCGGGCACCGGCGCGCCTACCAGCAGCGTCAGACTGTTCAAGTCTTGGGCGACCTGACGCTGATAACGGGCCAGGCTTGCGCGAGTGCTGTCGACACTGGTCTGCGCCTGAATCTGATCCAGCGCCGAGGACTTACCGGCCTCGCGGTTGCGGGTGGTCAGGTGCAGGCTGCGCTCGTCGGCGGCCAGCGTTTCCCGGGCCAGCGCCAGCAACTCCTGATCGGCGCGCCAGGTCAGGTAGGCGTTGGCGACATTGGCCACCAGACTCAATTGCGCACTGCGCCGGGCCTCTTCGGTGGACAGCCAGGTCAGCAGCGCCTGCTCGCTGAGGCTGCGCACCCGGCCGAAGAAGTCCAGTTCATAGGCGCTGATGCCCAGATTCACCGAGTAGGTCGAGGTGATCGCCGCTTGGGTTCGGGTCACGCTGGACGGCACCCGCTGACGCAGTTGGTTGGCATTGGCCGAGACCGCCGGCAGTAGATCGGCGCGCTGGATGCGGTACTGCGCCTGGAACGCCTCGACGTTCAGCGCGGCCACCCGCAGATCACGGTTGTTGACCAGCGCGCTTTCAATCAGTTGCTGCAACGCCGGGTCATTGAACAGTGCGCGCCAGTCCTCGGCGCGGGGCGTGACCGGGGATTGCGCGGCATACGCGGGACCTTGCGGATACTGCGCGGCACTCGGCGATGCCGGTCGCTGGTAATCGGGAATCAACGAACAACCGCCCAGCAGCGCAGCGGACAGCAGGGAAATCGGCAACCTGAACATCAAACAGCCTCGTTCACGAATGAGGGCGGACGCCGGGCGCCCGGAATGAGAAAAATGCCGGATCAGGCCCCGGCCATCCATTTCGCCAGACCGTGTCGCCCGCTGACCCCAAGCTTGGCGGCCGCACGTTTGAGGTAGGTCTCGATCGAGCTGTTTTTGACCCGCAACTTTTCCGCCATCTGCGGCACGGTGCCGCCGGTCAGCAGGCCCAGGCAGACCTCTTTCTCTCGCACCGACAAGGTGATGTCGCCCAACGCCAGGCGTTCGTCGAACACCTGTTGCAATGGTGTCTGAGGTTGATCGGCTTGTGGCGCGCGGGGTTGCCTGGCGGTGATTTGGCGACTGATGTGCGCGTGGCGCTCGATCAATGGCAACAAGGTGTCGGACAGGCGCTTGAGGAACGACAGTTCCGGCAGGGAAAACACCCGATGCGTGTGGGGGCGGTAGAACGAGATGACGCAGCGGCGGTTGGACGTGCGCGATACCAGATTGCATTGGTGAACGCTGTGGTGCGGGTGTCGATGCTGGAGCGAGGCTTTCAATTGAATCAGTAGCGAGTCGTTCATCTCGATCATCTGTTGCAGCAGCGGGTGGTCGTCCGGGTGCTGCAACGGGGCCGGGGGCGGGAAGGTGTCCGGCAAACCGGCGCTGCCCAACGCCTTGATCTCGACCACGCTGGATTCCCGTTCGTCCAGGGTCCACTCACTGAGATCGACGCGATTGACCGGAACGAGGTTGTCGACCAGCTGGAACATGTTGGTGGCAAAACGCTCGTTGCCGGTGCTGGCGATCAGTTCACCCAGTTGCCAGTAAAAGTGCGGATTTTCCATGTTGCGAAGACTGCCGGTCAGATTCATATCCTTGTCATCCTTGATTTAGAGCCATTGCCGAATCGTCTGCCGTGCATGCACCCGTGAAACGCCCACCCAGTTGTTTCTCCTGAAAATCGATCTGGAACGGGATTTAAGCCTATGCATTTGTCCTACGTCTGTAGGGGAAAACAGGGACACAAAGTGCCACCATTTCCGAAAAAATGGCGTCACGTTTCTGTCAGATCAATGTGTAAGGACTCGTAGTTTGTGACTGTACGATCTAGTACGAACCCCGGATTCCGGGGTTCGGACCGCGGTGCCGCGCCATTGCGGGGCGCTAGCGGGTAGTCGAGTGTGGCGATTGTCCTACAGGATTTTCAGTCATTTCTTTCCGAACTTTTAGGGGATTAGCTGACTTCTCAGGCCCTGTTGGTTCGCACAACTGTACAAAGTGGGGAGTGTTGTCCGGGTTTTACGTGTCACGCGGGTTTCGGGGCCGATGCTTGAATACGCGCCAAATCACGTGAGATGGATCTTATGAACCAATTTGCTGCCGACGCGGCGGACGGTCTGTCCGCGATTTCCGAGGCCTTTCCGCTGACTGCCGCCCAGCGCGACATCTGGCTCGATCAATTGCGTCAGGGAAATTCGCCGATGTACAACATCGGTGGCTATGTCGAACTGACCGGGCCGCTGGATCCGGCCCTGATGCAGGCGGCGCTTGAAGGTCTCGTGGCCCGGCATGACGCGATGCGCACGATTCTGCTGCAGGGGGCCGGCCAACACGGGTTGCCCCTCCAGCGCTTTGCGCGATCCTTGCCGGCTCCCATGCCGATCCATGACGTTTGCACGCAACCCGATCCACAGTCCGCGGCACGCCGGCTGATTCAGGAACGCATCGAGCAGCCGTTCACACTGGACGGCGGGCCGTTGTTCCGGTTCCTGCTGATTCGTATCGATGCCGACCATCATTGGCTCTCGATCCTCGCCCATCACTTGATCGTTGACGGTTGGGGTTTTGGCGAGATGCTCAAGTCGCTGGACGAGATCTATAACGCGCTGGCGCTTGGGCAACAGCCGCCGGGTTCGGCGCCGTCCTATGTCGACTTCATCCACGACGATGCGCGGTATTACCAATCCGCACGTTATGCCCACGACCGAGCGTACTGGCTGGACAAGTACGGCGACCTTCCCGAGCCGTTACTGCTGCCCCGTTATCAAGAGCGCTTTGCCGGCAATGCGGCCCCGACCTGGATATTTTCCCGGGCCTTTCCCGCGCGTTTGCACGAGCGCATGAAGCACGTGGCCCGCGAATGCGGCGGTTCGGCGTTCCATGTGTTGCTGGCGGCCTTGCACGTGTATTTCAGTCGAACCGCCCAACGTGACGAATGGGTAGTGGGTGTACCGCTGCTCAATCGTTCCAGCGCCCGGTTCAAGTCAACGCTCGGGCTGTTCACTCAGGTCAGCGCGGTGCGGATGGGCTTTGGTCGTGACCTGTCGTTTGGTCAATTGATCACGGCGATTCGCGATGAGCTGAAGCGCGATTTCCGCCATCAGCGTTTCCCTCTGAGCGAAATGAATCGCGCGTTGGGTCTGCTGCGCGAGGATCGCTCCCAGCTGTTCGAACTGACGGTGTCCTACGAGCAGGATGTTCACGAGTACCGCTACGGCGAAGCCCAGGCGCGAGTCATCAAGGTCTCGAATCACGAGGAGGGCACGCCGCTGGCAGTGCATTTGCTCAGCACCCTCAACAACGACAAAGACAGTTTGTACATGGTGTACAACGAGGCCTACTTTGACGCCGATGAAATCGCGGCGCTGAGCGGGCGCTTGCTGTGGGTGCTGGAGCAGGGGCTTGAAGACCCGGCGCTGATGGTGGGTGATTTCAGCCTGAGCCTGCCGGCCGAATCGGCGCTCTTGCAGCAGTGGAACGACACACGCGCCCAATACCCTCAAAACCTGACCATCCACCAGCGCATCGAAGCGCAAGTGGCGACACGCCCGGATGCGGTAGCGGCCGAATTCCAGGGACAGCGGCTGACCTATGCCGAGCTGAACCGACAGGCCAACGCCCTGGCCCATCATTTGATCGGGCTCGGCGTACGACCCGACGCCCGCGTGGCGCTGGTCGCGCGCCGAGGGCTGGACACGCTGGTCGCGCTGCTGGCGATTCTCAAGTCCGGCGCCGGTTATGTGCCGGTCGATCCGGCTCATCCTGCGGAACGGCTGGGCTATTTATTGCGCGACAGTGCTCCGGCCGTGGTCCTGACCCAGCACGATCTGCGCGAACGTTTGCCGGTGCTCGACGTGCCGGTGATTGAAATCGACACGCGCGGCTGGCCGATCAACGATCTCAACCCTGATGTTTCGGGTCTGACCACTGCACATCTGGCCTACGTGATCTACACCTCCGGTTCTACCGGCCAGCCCAAGGGCGTGATGGTCGAGCATCACACGCTATCGAACCTGGTCGACTGGCATTGCACGGCCTTCGACCTGAGCACCGGTTGCCACACGTCAAGCCTCGCCGGCTTCGGCTTCGACGCCATGGCCTGGGAAGTCTGGCCGGCGCTGTGTGCCGGCGCGACCCTGCACCTGGCGCCGTCCCGTGATGGCGGCGAAGACATCGACGCGCTGCTCGACTGGTGGCGTGCGCAACCGCTGGACGTGAGTTTCCTGCCGACCCCGATTGCCGAGTACGCCTTCAGCCGTCACCTCGAACACCCGACCCTGCGCACACTGCTGATCGGCGGCGATCGCCTGCGCCAGTTCAATCGCCAGCAGACGTTCGCGGTGATCAATAACTATGGCCCGACCGAAGCGACAGTGGTCGCGACCTCGGTGCGAATCGAACCGGGCCGGACGCTGCACATCGGCAAACCCGTGAGCAATGCCACGGCCTATCTGCTGGATGACCGACAACGCCCGGTGCCGATTGGCGTGGCCGGCGAGCTGTACGTCGGAGGCGCCGGGGTGGCGCGGGGTTACTTCAACCGGCCGGAGCTGACCGCCGAACGCTTTCTCGACGATCCTTTCAGCCGCCAGCCCAACGCGCGGATGTACCGCACCGGCGACCTCGCACGCTGGCGCCCGGACGGCACCCTCGAGTACCTGGGCCGCAACGACGATCAGGTGAAAATCCGTGGCGTGCGCATCGAGCCCGGTGAAATCGAAGCCGCGTTGAGCAGCCATGAATCGGTGCGCGATGCGGTAGTGCAGGTGCGCGACGGGCAATTGCTGGCCTGGTTCACCGAACGCCAACCGCTGGACATCACGCAGCTGCATGCTCACCTCAAGACCCGTCTGCCCAGCGCGATGCTGCCATCGGCCTATGTGCGTTTGACGGCGCTGCCGCTGACGGCCAACGGCAAACTGGATCGCCAGGCGTTACCGGCGCCGGGGCCGGAGGCGTTGATCCGCCGCGAATATGAAGCCCCGCAAGGCGACGTCGAAATTCTCCTGGCGCAGATCTGGGCCGAGGTGCTGCAAGTCGAGCGGGTGGGGCGTCACGATCACTTCTTCGAGCTGGGCGGGCACTCGTTGCTGGCGGTCAACCTGATCGAGCGCATGCGCCAGCTCGGCATGAGCAGCGATGTGCGCGTGCTGTTCGGCCAGCCGACGCTGGCGGCACTGGCCGCATCGGTGGGCACTGGTCGCGAGGTCGAAGTGCCGGCCAACCGTATTCCGCCAGGTTGCACGCAGATCACCCCGGATCTGTTGCCGTTGGTAGAACTGGATCAGGCCACCCTCGACCGGATCATCGCCACGGTGCCGGGCGGGGCGGCCAACGTGCAGGACATTTATCCGCTGGCGCCGTTGCAGGAAGGCATCCTTTATCACCACATCACTGCTGCCCAGGGTGATCCGTATCTGCTGCAGTCGCAGCTGGCGTTCGACAGCGTCGAGCGGGTCGAGGCCTATGCGGCGGCGCTGCGTCAGGTCATGGCGCGCCACGATATTCTGCGCACTGCGGTGGTCTGGGAAGGTTTGACCACTCCGGTGCAGGTGGTCTGGCGCGAAGCCGAGTTGCCGGTACAGGAAGTCAATCTTGATCCGGTCGAGGGCGATGTCCTCGCGCAACTGCATGAGCGCTTCGATGCCCGGCGGTATCGCATCGATGTCAGTCAGGCGCCGCTGATCCGGCTGATCTATGCGCGCGACCCGGTCCACGGGCGGATCGTGGCGATTCTGTTGTTCCATCACCTGGCGCTGGATCACATCGCCCTGGAAGTCTTGCGCCATGAAATGCGCGCCAACCTGTTAGGGCTGAGTGAGCCGCTGCCGCCGGCGGTGCCGTATCGCAACTACGTGGCCCAGACCCGATTCGGTGTCAGCGAGCAGGAACACGAAGCGTTCTTCCGCGAAATGCTCGCCGATATCGACGAGCCGACTTTGCCGTTCGGTTTGCAGGATGTGCAGGGCGACGGGCGCGGCATCGATGAAGCCGTACGCACGCTTGCACCGGAACTGGATCGGCGCTTGCGTCTTCAGGCGCGGCAGGCCGGCGTCAGCGTGGCCAGCCTGATGCACCTGGCCTGGGCCCAGGTGCTGGCGGCGACGTCGGGGCAGGAACATGTGGTGTTCGGCAGCGTTTTTATGGGCCGGATGCAAGGCGGCGAGGGCGCGGACCGGGCGCTGGGGGTGTTCATCAACACCTTGCCATTGCGGGTAGATATGGATCGAGGTGCGCGCGATGCGGTGCTGCTCACCCACGCCCGACTGACCGACTTGCTCGGGCACGAACATGCGTCGCTGGCGCTGGCCCAGCGTTGCAGCGGCGTTGCGTCACCGGCGCCGCTGTTCAGTGCGTTGCTCAACTATCGGCACACCGAACTTGAGGCGCAGGAATCGGCGTCAGACCCAGCCTGGCAAGGCATCCAGACCCTGGAGAACAAAGAACGCACCAACTACCCGCTGACCCTGAGCGTCGATGATTTGGTCAGCGCCTTGCAGATCACCACGCGGACCCTGATGAGCATCGGTGCTCAGCGTATCGGCGACTACGTGCAAACCGCGTTGCAGGCACTGGTCGATGCCCTGGAGCAGACTCCGCAACAGCCGCTGAATCGCTTGTCGATCCTGCCGACGGCGGAGCTTGAGCAATTGCTGGTCGAGTTCAATGCCAGCGAAGTCGATTGTCCGCTCGATCAGCCGCTTCAGGTGTTGTTCGAGCAACAAGTGCAACGCAAGCCGGACGCCATCGCCTTGCAGGCCGGGGATCAACAGCTGACCTATCGACAGCTGAACGAACAGGCCAACCGTCTGGCGCATCATCTGCGCGAACAAGGCGTGCAACCGGATTCGCGGGTGGCGATCTGTGTCGAACGCAGCCTGGATCTGGTGATCGGCTTGCTCGGCATTCTCAAAGCGGGCGGTGCGTATGTGCCACTGGACCCGGACTATCCGCTGGAACGCCTGCAT
Organism: Pseudomonas pharyngis; assembly: GCF_021602345.1. Classification (GTDB taxonomy): domain Bacteria; phylum Pseudomonadota; class Gammaproteobacteria; order Pseudomonadales; family Pseudomonadaceae; genus Aquipseudomonas; species Aquipseudomonas pharyngis. Next base: position 40,129 of record NZ_BQID01000013.1, on the reverse strand, counting down.
TACATGCTGCAGGACAGCGCCCCGGTGGCGGTGCTGGTGCATGACGCCACCCGCAATCTGTTGGGTGATCCGGGTGTGCCGGTCATCGATTTCTCCCGTTGCACCTGGCAGGACGCGTCAACTGAAAACCTGCAAATACCGGGTTTGAGCGCTTCAAACCTGGCCTACATGATCTACACCTCGGGCTCCACCGGCACGCCGAAGGGCGTGATGATCGAACATCGGGGGTTATGCAATCTGGTGCATTGGGGGTCGCAGATCAGTCCCCCGAGGACGCATGGTGCGTTGTTGCAGAAAGCACCGTTCAGTTTCGATGGCTCAGTGTGGGAGTTTTTCTGGCCGCTGACAGTCGGTATGCGACTGGTTCTGGCACGTCCCGGCGGCCATCGTGAACCGGCCTATCTGGCGCAAGCGATCGGCGAGCAGCAGATCAGCGTGGTCAAATTCGTCCCGGCGCTGTTACAACAGTTTCTTGAGTTGGACGATGTCAGTCAGTGCACCACTCTCACTGATGTGTTTTGTGGGGGTGGCGAACTCACCGCTGCACTGGCCCAAGCGGTGCGCAAAAAACTGCCATGGGTGCGCTTGCACAATGTCTATGGTCCAACCGAAGCCACGGTCGACAGCTCCGCATGGACGCTGGAACCGTACATGCCTGTACCCGACTCCGTGCTACCGATTGGCAGGGCCATTTGCAACACCCGGCTCTACGTGCTGGACGCCCACGATCAACCGGTGCCATTCGGTGTCAGCGGCCACCTGCACATCGGCGGGGTCGGGGTCGCGCGGGGTTATCTGGGGTTGCCGGAGATGCAGGCCGAACGCTTCATCGACAGCCCGTTCGTGGCCGGTGATCGCCTGTATCGCACCGGCGATCTGGTGCGCTACCGGGCGGACGGCAACCTCGAATTCCTCGGTCGCAACGACTTCCAGATCAAGCTGCGCGGCCTGCGTCTGGAACCGGGGGAAATCGAAGCACGGCTGATTGAGCATCCCGCCGTGCGTGAAGCGGTAGTGCTGGTGCGGGACGAGCGGCTGGTGGCGTATTTCACCGTGCGCGAAGGCTTCGACGCACCCCCCATCGAAACCTTGCGCGCCCATGTGCTCGAGCGTTTGCCGGAGTACATGGCACCGGGTTCTTACGTAAAACTCGACGCATTGCCCCTGACCCCGAACGGCAAGGTTGACCGCAAAGCCTTGCCGGCACCTGGGGCTGAGGCGGTGCTCAGTCGCCGCTACGAGGCGCCCGAGGGCGAAGTCGAAATCCGGCTGGCGCAGATCTGGGCCGAAGTGCTGCAACTGGAGCAGGTCGGGCGCAACGATCACTTCTTTGAACTCGGCGGGCATTCGTTGCTGGCGGTCAGCCTGGTGGCGCGCATGCGTCAGGCCGGGCTACACGTCGATGCGCGAACGCTGTTCAGCCAGCCGACTCTGGCCGCGCTGGCGGCGCAAACCTCGGAACAGGCAAAACAGGTGGAAGTCCCACCAACCACCATACCGACGCTCAACCGCAAACGCCGGCTCTGAGCCGACACCGGCGTCGATTCGCGGTTCCCGCGGATCGACGCCATGACTGGCCGGTCACGGGTCTTGTCCCCGCTTCCCATGTCAGACACCCAAGCCCCGATGTTTTAGCTTTTCCAGGCTGCGCGCCGCCGTACGGACTCGCCGCTGCGCGCTCCTTTTTTCCGAATTTACAGCAGGTTACCCCCATGCAATTTCGCGAGCTGATGGCTGTTATTTCCACCCATGCGATCCGCCTTCAACAGGACGATGAAGACCTGGTCATTCTGGGCGATGACGACGCACTGGACGATGCGTTGTGGGACAGCCTCGCCAAACACAAGGCGCAGTTGCTGGAACTGGTGGCGAGCCACGGCGGCGACTGGTCGAGCCCGGCGCTGCGCATCACCCCGGACATGCTGCCGCTGGTGCAGCTGGATCAGTCGGCCATCGACCGGATCGTCGCCACCGTGCCGGGTGGCGTGGCGAATGTGCAGGACATCTATCCGCTGGCGCCGCTGCAGGAGGGGCTGCTTTATCACTACCTTTCCGCCCCCGAGGGTGATCCCTATGTGTCGCAGGCGCGGTTCACGTTCGACAGTCGCGAACGGCTGGAGGCATTCACCGAAGCGTTGCGTCGGGTGATCGAGCGCCATGACATTTTGCGCACCTCCATCCTCTGGGAGCATCTGGACGAACCTGTGCAGGTGGTCTGGCGTGAAGCCCCGCTGGTCTGTGAGGAAGTCGATCTGAATGACCGTGAGGATGTACTCGCGCAATTGCTGGCACGCCACGACCCACAATACTTCCGCCTCGACCTGCAACAGGCCCCGTTGCTGCGGCTGGTGTTCGCCGAGGATCCGGCCAACGACCGGGTAGCTGCCTTGTTGCTGTTCCATCACATCATCATGGATCACCTCGCGCTCGATGTGGTGCGCCGGGAAATTCAGGCTTATCTGTCCGGCCGCGGCGCTGAAGTCGCGAGGGCGGTGCCATATCGTGACCATCTGGCGAGGGCACGCCTGGGGTCGGATGAGCAAGCGCACCAGGCATTTTTCCGCGAGATGCTCGGCGACATCGACGAGCCGACACTGCCCGGTGGCTTGCACGATGTACAAGGTGACGGGCAGGGCATCGAGGAAGTCTCGTGCATGCTCGACAGCGATCTGAGCCAGCGCCTGCGTACCCACGCGCGACAATCGGGGGTGAGCGTGGCGAGCCTGATGCACCTGGCGATGGCGCGGGTGCTGGGTCAGCTGTGCGGGCGCTCGGCGGTGGTGTTCGGCACCGTTCTGTTGGGACGGATGAACGCGGCTGACGGTGTCGAACAGGCCTTGGGGATGTTCATCAATACCTTGCCTTTGCGGGTGGATGTCGGCGCGTCGAGCGTTCATGACGGCGTGCTGACGACGCACCGGCGCCTGACCGCGCTGCTCGCCCATGAGCAGGCGTCCCTGGCACTGGCCCAGCGTTGCAGCGCCGTGGCGGTCCCGACGCCGCTGTTCAGCGCCATGCTCAACTACCGCCACAGCAGCGTGGAGGAAGTCGCCGAAGTGATCGAGCTGTCGCCGGGAGTGCAGGTGCTGGGCGCGCGCGAGCGCACCAATTACCCGCTGACCGTCAACATCGATGACCTCGGTCAGGACCTGCGCATCACGGTGCTGGCCGATGTGACGCTTGGCGCCTCACGCATCGCCGGTTACCTGCGCACGGCACTGGACAGTCTCGTCGATGCGTTGCAGAACAACCCGCAAGCCGCATTGCACAGCCTCAACATCCTGCCGCCCGCCGAGCGTGAACACTGGCTGTATGGCGTCAACTCACCGAAGGCAACGTTTCCCGACACGCCGTTGATCCATCAGCAATTCGAAGCGCATGCGCACACTCGGCCCGAGGCGGTCGCGTTGCTGTTCGAGGGCCGTACTTACAGCTATGGAGCACTCAACCGACAGGCCAACCAGGTGGCCCATCGTTTGCTCGCCCTTGGCATTCGTCCGGATGATCGGGTAGCGATCTGCGTCGAGCGCGGCCCGCAAATGATCGCCGGCCTGCTCGGCGTGCTCAAAGCGGGTGCCGGATATGTGCCGATCGATCCGGCTTATCCGCTGGAGCGCATCACCTTCACCCTGCAAGACAGTGCGCCGGTGGCGGTGCTGATGCAGGCCGCGACTCTGGATCGGATTGCCGGGCTATCTGTGCCGCAGATCGACCTCGACGACCAAGGTTTGCAAAATGAACCGGCGTTCAATCCACAGATCCCGGACCTGAATCCGGCGCATCTGGCCTACGTGATCTACACCTCTGGCTCCACCGGGCTGCCCAAAGGCGTGATGGTCGAGCACCGCAACGTGGCCCGCCTGTTTGGCGCGACCCACGATTGGTTCCGGTTCAACGGGCAAGACGTCTGGGCGTTGTTCCACTCGTTTGCCTTTGATTTCTCGGTCTGGGAAATCTGGGGCGCGCTGGCTTACGGCGGACAGTTGCTGGTGGTGCCGCAACACATCAGTCGCTCGCCGGACGAGTGTTACGCGTTGCTCTGCCGCTCGGGCGTCACCGTCCTCAACCAGACGCCAAGCGCGTTCCGGCAGTTGGTCGCCGCCCAGGGCCGCAGCCCGTTGCAGCATTCGCTGCGCGAGGTGATTTTTGGCGGTGAAGCGCTGGAGCCAGGATCACTCAAACCCTGGTACGCGCGGATCGGCAACGCCGGCACCCGGCTGGTGAATATGTACGGCATCACCGAAACCACGGTGCATGTGACCTACCGACCGCTGGTCGCGGCAGACGCGCAACTGACCGCCAGCAGCCCGATCGGCGTGCGCATTCCCGACCTGCAGCTGTACGTCCTCGATGCCCGGCGGGAACCCGTACCGGCCGGAGTGACCGGGGAGTTGTATGTGGGTGGCGCCGGGGTTGCCCGTGGGTATCTGAATCGTGAGGCGTTGACCGCCGAGCGCTTCATCGCCGACCCGTTCAGCGGGCATGCCCAAGCGCGTTTGTACAAGACCGGCGATCTGGCACGGTGGACGGTGGACGGCGAACTCGAATACCTGGGACGCAACGATGATCAGGTGAAAATCCGTGGTTTCCGTATCGAGCTTGGCGAGATCCAGGCACGTCTTGCCTCGTGCGACGGCGTGCGCGATGCGCTGGTGATCGCCCGCGAGGACCGCCCTGGCGACACGCGTCTGGTGGCCTACTGGCTGGCCGCCGAAGGTGTCGAACCAAGCGTTGCGCAATTGCGCGATCACCTGCTGGCATCGCTGGCCGAGCATATGGTGCCGGGTGCGTTCGTGCGCCTCGATGCCTTCCCGCTGACGGCCAACGGCAAACTCGATCGCCGGGCGTTGCCGCAGCCGGACAACGAAGCCTTCGCCCGGCGGGCGTTTGAAGCACCGCTTGGCGAAATCGAAACCCGCATCGCTGTGATCTGGCAAACCTTGCTCGGGCTGGAGCGGGTGGGCAGGCATGACAATTTCTTCGAGCTGGGCGGGCATTCGCTGCTGGCGGTGAAGCTGATCGAGCGCATGCGTCAGCAAAACATGCAGTGCGACGTCCGTGTGCTGTTCGGCCAGCCAAGCGTGGCGGCACTCGCGGCGACGCTCGGTGGGGTCTCCACGGTCAGCGTCCCGGCCAATCGCATCGAATCCGGTTGCACCCGCATCACCCCGGACATGCTGCCGCTGGCCACGCTGGATCAAGCGGCCATTGACCGTATCGTTGAGACCGTCGAGGGCGGTGCCGACAACGTGCAGGACATCTACGCCCTGGCACCGTTGCAGGCGGGGATCCTCTATCACCATCTGGCCATTGCCGACGGTGACCCGTACGTGTTGCAAGCGCAGTTCGCCTTCGACGGACTGGCGCAGATCAAGGCGTTCGTTCGCGCGTTGAACAGTGTCATCGCCCGGCACGACATCCTGCGTACCAGCGTGGTCAGGGAAAACCTCGACGAGCCGGTGCAAGTGGTGTGGCGTTCGGTACCGCTGGCACTGGAGCGGGTGGATGCCGATCCGCAGGACGGTGATGTGTTGCAGCAAATGCAGGCGCGCTTCGATCCGCGACACTATCGCCTGGACTTGCAGCGTGCGCCGTTGATGCGCTTCGCCTACGCCGAGGACCCTTTGCAAAACCGCTGGGTCGGGATCCTGCTGTTGCACCACATCGTGCTCGATCACACCGCGCTTGAGGTATTGGTGGCCGAGATGAGCGACGCCCTTGACGGGCAAGTCGGCGTGCTGCCGCCGCCCGTGCAATACCGCAACTATGTCGCTCAGGCCCGTCTCGGTTCGAATGCCGAGGCCCATGAAGCATTCTTTCGCGAGATGCTCGGCGACATCGCTGAACCGACCCTGGCGTTCGGCCTGCGGGACGTACTCGGCGATGGCACAAACATCGTGGACAGCGAGCTGGCACTGGATGAGCGTCTTGCCGCACGCCTGCGCCAACAGGCCCGCACGTTGGGCATCAGTGTTGCGAGTCTGGTGCATCAGGCCTGGGGCCAGGTACTTGCCCAGGTCTGCGGGCGCGAGGAAGTGGTATTCGGCACGGTGTTGCTGGGGCGCATGCAGGGGGGAGAGGGCGCCGATCGTTCGTTGGGCATGTTCATCAACACCCTGCCGCTGCGGGTCCATGTCGGGGCCACGGCGGTGGAGGCGGGTGTCAGGGCGACCCACGAGCGTCTGGCGCAACTGCTGGTGCATGAGCAGGCGCCGCTGATGCTCGCTCAACGTTGCAGTGGCGTGACGGGTTCGCAACCGCTGTTCAATACCTTGCTCAACTATCGCCACAGTGCGCAACAGACGGCGACGCCGGGATGGGAAGGCATCCGGATTCTCGATTCTCGTGAGCGCAGCAACTATCCGCTGGTGGTCAGCGTCGACGACCTTGGACAGGGCTTCCGGCTTTCTGTCCAGGCAGTGCCCGAAGTGGATGGCGCGCGGGTCTGCGATTACCTGCAAACGGCACTGCATAATTTGCTGAGCGCGCTGGAACAGGATCGCCATGCGCCATTGAATCAGGTGTCGATTCTGTCGGCGGCCGAACGCCAGCGCGTGCTGGTCGGTTTCAATGTCACCGGTCGCGACTTTGCCCACGGCCATGTGGTGCACCAATTGTTTGAAGCGCGAGCGGCGATCCAACCTGGCGCTGTGGCAGCGGTGCAGGGCGGGCAACGCCTGAGCTACGACGGCTTGAACCGTCGCGCCAATCGTCTGGCCCATCACCTGATCGGCCTCGGTGTGCAACCGGACGACCGCGTCGCGCTCTGTGTGCAGCGTGGTCCGCAGATGCTGATCGGGCTGCTGGCGATCCTCAAGGCTGGCGCCGGTTATGTCCCGGTCGATCCGGCACATCCGGCGGAACGGATCGCTTACCTGTTGCAGGACAGCGATCCGGTGGCGGTGCTGGCACAGACGGCCACTCGCGACCTGCTGGGTGCCGTGCCGGTGATCAATCTTGACAGCGACGCCTGGCAGCATTTGCCGGACAGCAATCCACAGTTGCCGGACCTGACCCCCGAGCATCTGGCCTACGTGATCTACACCTCGGGCTCCACCGGCCAGCCAAAAGGCGTGATGGTCGAACACGCGAGCCTGGAAAACCTTGTGCACTGGCACGCCGAAGCCTTTGACCTGCAGGCCGGCAGTCACACCGCCAGCGTGGCCGGTTTCGGTTTTGATGCGATGGCCTGGGAAGTCTGGCCGGCGTTGTGCGTCGGCGCGACCCTGCACCTGCCGCCGGAAACGGTGAGCAACGAGCACCTGGACGAACTGCTCGACTGGTGGCGGGCGCAGCCGTTGCAGGTCAGCTTCCTGCCGACCCCGGTGGCCGAATATGCCTTCAGCCGCGGGCTGCAACACCCGACCCTGCGTACCTTGCTGATCGGCGGCGACAAGCTGCGGCAGTTCAACCGCGAACAGACCTTCGCGGTGATCAACAACTATGGCCCGACCGAAGCCACGGTGGTCGCGACGTCCGGCCCGGTCGAAGTCGGGCAACCGCTGCACATCGGCCGGCCGATTGCCAACGCCAAGGTCTATCTGCTGGATGAGCAGCAACGGCCCGTGCCGGTGGGCGTCACGGGCGAGTTGTATGTCGCAGGTGCGGGCGTGGCGCGGGGTTACCTCAACCGTCCCGATCTGACCGCCGAGCGCTTCCTGAAAGATCCGTTCAACGAAGGGCGCATGTACCGCACCGGCGACCTCGCACGCTGGTTGGCAGACGGCAACATCGAGTACCTGGGCCGCAACGACGATCAGGTCAAACTGCGCGGCGTACGGGTTGAACTGGGGGAAATCGAAGCGGCGCTGGCCAGCCATCCGGCAGTGCAGGACGCGGTGGCGCTGGTGCGCGACGGCCAGTTGCTGGTGTGGTTCACCGAGCATGCGCCGACCGATATCGAAGCCCTGCGCAATCATCTGCAAACGCGTCTACCGCAAGCGCTGATCCCGGCGGCTTACGTGCGCCTCGACGCCTTGCCCCTGACCGCCAACGGCAAACTCGACCGCAAGGCCTTGCCGGAGCCGGATCAAAGCGCTTGGCTCAGCCGCGAATACGAAGCCCCGCAAGGCCCGGTGGAAACCGCGCTGGCGCAGATCTGGGCTGACGTGTTGAAACTGGAGCAGGTCGGACGCCACGACAACTTCTTCGAACTGGGTGGCCACTCGTTGCTGGCCGTGAGTCTGATCGAACGCCTGCGCCAGATCGGCCTCAACACCGACGTGCGCGTGCTGTTCAGCCAGCCGACCCTGGCAGCCCTGGCGGCTGCGGTGGGCAGCGGTCGCGAGATCGAAGTGCCGGCCAACCGCATTCCTGCCGACTGCACCCGCATCACCCCGGAGCTGCTGAGCCTGACCGAACTGGATCAGGCCAGCATCGACCAGATCGTGGCCAGCGTGCCGGGTGGTGCGGCGAACGTGCAGGAGATTTATCCGCTGGCGCCGTTGCAGGAGGGCATTCTTTATCACCATTTGAGCGCGGAGCAGGGCGACCCGTACCTGCTGCAATCATGTCTGGCCTTTGCCAGCGTCGAGCGCTTGCACGCTTTTGCCAACGCCTTGCAAAAGGTGATTGCGCGCCACGACATCCTGCGCAGCAGTCTGGTGTGGGAAGGATTGCCGAGCCCGCAGCAAGTGGTATGGCGAGAGGCCGAGCTGGCGGTGCAATCGGTCGATTTGAGTCCGCTGGACGGCGATATCCTCCATCAGTTGCGTGCACGCTTCGATACCCGGGATTTTCGTCTCGACCTCGGTCAGGCACCGCTGATCCGTCTGGTATATGCCGAAGATCCGCTGCGTGACCGGGTGGCAGGTGTGCTGTTGTTCCATCACGTCGTGCTGGATCACACCGCACTGGAGGTGGTTCGCCGGGAAATGCAGTTGTATCTGCCGGGGCAGGTTGAGTCTTTGCCGCCCGCCGCCCCCTACCGCAACTACGTCCATCAGGCCCGCCAAGGCATCAGCGAGGACGAACACGAAACCTTCTTTCGCGAAATGCTCAGCGACATCGACGAACCGACCCTGCCATTCGGCTTGCAGGACGTACAGGGCGACGGCCGCAACATCGAGGAGCACTCGCTGGCGCTGCCGGTGGAATTGAATCGGCACCTGCGCCGCCAGGCGCGGCAATACGGGGTAAGCGTCGCGAGCCTATTTCATCTCGCCTGGGCGCGGGTGCTGGCGGCGACTTCCGGACGCCGGGACGTGGTGTTCGGCACCGTGCTGCTGGGGCGCATGCAAGGCGGCGAGGGCGCGGATCGGGCTTTGGGGATGTTCATCAACACCTTGCCGCTGCGCGTGGAGGTTGACGGGCAGAGTGTGAGTGAAGCGGTTCGCACGGTTCATGAGCGGCTGGCGGCTTTACTGGGACACGAACATGCGTCGCTGGCACTGGCTCAGCGTTGCAGCGCCGTGGCCGCGCCTTTGCCGCTGTTCAGCGCGGTACTCAACTATCGACACAGCGGCCACGACGCTGCGCGAGAGCCTGTTGATCCGGTCTGGCACGGCATCGAATTCCTGGCCCAGGACGGGCGCACGAATTATCCGTTGACCCTGAGCATCAATGACCGGGGCGATGGCTTCAGCCTGTCGGTGCTGACCCCGGATCATGTGGGGGCGCAGCGGGTCTGCGAGCTGATGCACACCGCTCTCACGGAGCTGGCGACAGCGTTGGCTGACAACCCCGGACAGGCCTTTGAACGTCTCAACGTCCTGTCAGCGGCGGCGCGCGCGCAGCTGCTTGGCGACTTCAATGCGAGCTCCGCCGTTTACCCGTCAGCGCAAGGTGTTCATCGTCTGTTCGAAGCGCAGGTTGCGCGCACGCCGGAGGCCGTGGCGGTTCAGGCGGGCACGCAGCGCCTGACGTTCAGGCAATTGAACCAGCGCGCCAATCGCCTGGCCCATCATCTGCGGGGGCTGGGGGTCACTACCGAGACACGAGTGGCGATCTGTCTCAAACGCAGCCCGGACATGCTGGTCGGCTTGCTGGCGATCCTCAAGGCCGGCGCCGCCTATGTACCGGTCGACCCGGCTTATCCGCCCGAGCGAATCGCTTACATGCTGGCCGACAGTGCGCCGAGGGTGGTACTGGTTCGCGATGTAGCTTTGCCGAATCAGGCTGGCATACCGGTGATTGATCTTGCCCATGAGGCCTGGCAAGACCTGTCGGTTGCTGATCCGCAGGTTGCCGAGTTTACGCCGGACGACCTGGCCTACGTGATCTACACCTCAGGCTCCACCGGCCAGCCGAAAGGCGTGATGGTCGAACACGCGACCCTGGAAAACCTTGTGCACTGGCACGCCGAAGCCTTCGACCTGCACGCCGGCAGTCACACCGCCAGCGTGGCCGGGTTCGGCTTCGATGCGATGGCCTGGGAAGTCTGGCCGGCGCTGTGTGTCGGCGCGACCCTGCACCTGCCGCCGGAAACGGTGAGCAACGAGCACCTGGACGAACTGCTCGACTGGTGGCGCGCGCAGCCGTTGCAGGTCAGCTTCCTGCCAACTCCAGTGGCCGAATATGCGTTCAGCCGCGGGCTGCAACACCCGACCTTGCGCACCTTGTTGATCGGCGGCGACAAGCTGCGGCAGTTCAACCGCGAACAGACTTTCGCGGTCATCAACAACTACGGCCCGACCGAAGCCACGGTGGTCGCGACGTCCGGCCGGGTCGAAGTCGGCCAGCCGCTGCACATCGGCCGGCCGATGGCCAACGCTCGTATCTATCTGCTTGATGACCAGCAACGCCCGGTGCCAGTAGGTGTGACGGGGGAGTTGTATGTCGCCGGCGCCGGTGTGGCGCGAGGCTACCTGAACCGTCCCGATCTGACCGCCGAACGCTTCCTGAATGATCCGTTCAACGAAGGACGCATGTACCGCACCGGCGACCTCGCACGCTGGTTGGCAGACGGCAACATCGAGTACCTGGGCCGCAACGACGATCAGGTCAAACTGCGCGGCGTGCGGGTTGAACTGGGGGAAATCGAAGCGGCGCTGGCCAGCCATCCGGCAGTGCAGGACGCAGTAGCGCTGGTGCGCGACGGCCAGTTGCTGGTGTGGTTCACCGAGCATGCGCCGACCGATATCGAAGCCCTGCGCAATCATCTGCAAACGCGTCTACCGCAAGCCCTGATCCCGGCGGCTTACGTGCGCCTCGACGCCTTGCCGCTGACCGCCAACGGCAAACTCGACCGCAAGGCCTTGCCGGAGCCGGATCAAAGCGCCTGGCTCAGCCGCGAATACGAAACCCCGCAAGGCCCGGTGGAAAACGCGCTGGCGCAGATCTGGGCTGACGTGTTGAAACTGGAGCAGGTCGGACGTCACGACAACTTCTTCGAACTGGGCGGCCACTCGCTGCTGGCCGTGAGCCTGATCGAACGCCTGCGCCAGATCGGCCTGAACACCGACGTGCGCGTGCTGTTCAGCCAGCCGACTCTGGCTGCTTTGGCGGCAGCGGTGGGCAGCGGTCGCGAAATCGAAGTGCCGGCCAACCGCATTCCTGCCGACTGCACCCGCATCACCCCGGAGCTGCTGAGCCTGACCGAACTGGATCAGGCCAGCATCGACCGCATCGTCGCCAGCGTGCCGGGTGGTGCGGCGAACGTGCAGGACATTTATCCGCTGGCGCCGTTGCAGGAGGGCATTCTTTATCACCACTTGAGCGCGGAGCAGGGCGACCCGTACCTGCTGCAATCGCGGCTGGCCTTCGACAGCCTCGAGCGAGTCGACAGCTTTGTCGCGGCGCTGCGCCAGGTCATTGCCCGTCACGACATCCTGCGCACGGCGGTGATCTGGCAGAAATTGGCCGAGCCGATGCAAGTGGTCTGGCGTCACGCAGACTTGCCGGTGCAGGAGATCGTGCTTGATCCGGCGGATGGCGACATCCTTGAGCAGTTGCACGAGCGTTTCGATGCCCGGCACTACCGCCTCGACATCAGCCAGGCGCCGTTGCTGCGTCTGGTGTATGCCCGTGATCCGGCCCACGACCGGGTGGTTGCGATGTTGCTCTTCCACCATGTCGTGCTCGATCACACCGCGCTGGACGTGGTGCAGCAAGAAATGCTCGCCTGCCTGCAAGGGCACGAAGCTTCGTTGGGCGCGGCCGTGCCTTACCGCAACTACGTGGCACAGGCGCGGCTGGGTGTCAGCGAGCAGGAGCACGAGGCGTTCTTCCGCGACATGCTCGGCGACATCGACGAGCCGACCCTGCCGTTCGGCTTGCAGGATGTGCAAGGAGACGGTCGCGACATTGAGGAAACGCAACAGGCCCTGACCGCCGCCACCGGCCAGCGTCTGCGCAGCCTCGCGCGGCAACTGGGCATCAGCGTGGCCAGCCTGTTTCATCTCGCGTGGGCGCAGGTGCTGGCCGCGACATCCGGGCAGGAGCGGGTGGTGTTCGGCACGGTGCTGATGGGCCGGATGCAGGGCGGCGAGGGGGCCGACCGGGCGTTGGGGATGTTCATCAACACCTTGCCGCTGCGGGTCGATCTGGGAGCAACCCCGGTGCGTGATGGGGCTCGGGCGACGCATGCGCGGCTCAGCGCGCTGCTCGGCCATGAACACGCCTCGCTGGCGCTGGCCCAGCGTTGCAGTGGCGTCGCCGCGCCGTCACCGCTGTTCAGTTCGATGCTCAACTACCGGCACAGCGCCGACGCGGCGCAACAGCAAAACCGGCGTCAGGCCTGGCAGGGCATCGAGACCCTGAGCAGCGAAGAGCGCACCAACTATCCGCTGAGTCTGGGGGTCGATGATCTGGGCAGCGGGTTCGTGCTCACCGCCATGACCCCGGCGAGCATCGGCTCTCAGCGGATCTGCGACTACATGCAGACCGCGCTGGAGCAACTGGCGGATGCTCTGGAGCAGGCTCCGGATCAGCCGCTGAACCGCTTGCCGATCCTTGACGGCGCAGAACGTCAGCGGGTGCTTTACGACCTTAACGTCACCGACACCGCCGACGATCTGGAGCAAACCGTTCACGCTATGTTCGAGGCGCAAGTGCAACGCACGCCGCAAGCCATCGCGTTGCAGGCCGGTGAGCAGCGGCTGATCTACGCCGAACTCAACGCACAGGCCAATCGCCTGGCCCATTACCTGCGTGAGCTGGGCGTGGGGCCGGATTCGCGGGTGGCAATCTGCGTCGAGCGCGGGCTGGAGCTGATCGTCGGACTGCTCGGCACTCTCAAGGCGGGTGGTGCCTATGTGCCGCTGGACCCGGCGTACCCGGCGGAACGTCTGGATTACATGCTCAAGGACAGCGCGCCGGTAGCGGTGCTGGTGCATGGGGCGACTCGCGCCTTGCTCGACGAGAGCACTGCGCGGGTGATCGATCTGGATCAGGCGCAATGGACATCCAACCCGGAGGACAACCCGCAAGTGCCGGGCCTGAGCGCTTCGAACCTGGCCTACGTGATCTACACCTCCGGCTCGACCGGTGCGCCGAAGGGCGTGATGGTCGAGCATCGCGGCGTCGGCAATTTGCTGCACTGGAGTTCGCAGCTGTGTCCCGTCGTGACGGACGGCGCCTTGTTGCAGAAGACCCCGTTCAGTTTCGACGCCTCGGTCTGGGAGCTGTTCTGGCCGTTGAGTGCCGGGTTGCGTCTGGTGCTGGCGCGTCCCGACGGACACCGTGAACCGGCGTATCTGGCGCGGGTGATTCGCGAACAGCGGATCAGCGTGATCCAGTTTGTGCCGGTGCTGTTGCAACAGTTCCTCGAGCAGGACGATGTCAGCCAGTGCAGCAGCCTTACCGACGTGTTCTGTGGCGGCGGCGACCTGACGCCGGCGCTGGCTCGCCGTGTGCGCGAGCGTTTACCGCAGGTGCGTTTGCACAACGTTTACGGCCCGACCGAAGCCACGGTCGACAGCACGGCGTGGACGCTGGAACCGTCGATGCCGGTGCCGGACAGCGCGTTGCCGATCGGACGGCCGATCAACAACACCCGTCTATATGTCCTCGATGCCGCTCAGCGGCCGGTGCCGATGGGCGTGATCGGTCAGTTGTTCATTGGTGGTGCCGGGGTTGCGCGGGGTTATCTGGGCCTGTCGCAGTTGATGGCTGAACGGTTTATCCCGAGCCCGTTCGTGGCCGGCGATCGGCTATACGCCACGGGCGACCGAGTGCGTTACCGCGCCGATGGCCAGCTCGAATTCATCGGGCGCAACGACTTCCAGGTCAAGCTGCGTGGCCTGCGTCTGGAACCGGGTGAGATCGAAGCGCAACTGCTCAGCCATCCAGCGCTGCGCGAAGTCGTGGTGCTGGTGCGTGAGGAGCGTCTGGTGGCGTACTTCACCCGGCACGCCGAAGTCGGGCAACCGGGGATCGAGGCGTTGCGCGAACACTTGCTGGCACGCTTGCCCGATTACATGGTGCCGTCGGCATTCGTCGCGCTCGACAGCCTGCCGCTGAGCCCCAACGGCAAGGTCGATCGCAAGGCGCTGCCCGCACCGGATTCGGCTGCAGTCAGCATTCGCGAATACGAAGCGCCGGTCGGCGAGATGGAAGTCCTCCTTGCGCGCCTGTGGTGCGAATTGCTCAAGGTCGAGCGCGTCGGACGGCAAGACCATTTCTTTGAGCTGGGTGGGCATTCGTTGCTGGCGGTCAGTCTGATCGGGCGCCTGCAACAGGCAGGTATCGAAGCCGATGTCCGGACGTTGTTCGAGCAACCGACTCTGGCTGGTTACGCAGCTATCACGGAAAGAATGGAGATCGTCCTGTGAGCCTGAATGAACTGTTGGCGACGCTGAAGACAAAAGACATCCAGTTGGCAATCACGGACGGACAATTACGGGTCAATGGCAACAAGCAGGCCCTGAGTGAACCGAGCTTGCTGGCCGCATTGCGCGAGCACAAGCCGGCATTGATCGAGCTGATCGAGGCGGGCGGTTACTCGCCCGCACGGGAAGGGCAGGTTGCAGTGCCGGTCAATGGCATTTCACCGGGCACAACACGGGTCACCCCGGCGATGCTGACGATGGTTGACCTGAACCAGGACACCCTCGATCAAATTGTCGCGCAGATCCCTGGCGGCGGCGCCAATGTCCAGGACATCTATCCGCTGACGCCGTTGCAGGAGGGCATCCTCTACCACCACGCGAGCGCTGCACAGGGTGATCCGTATGTGATGCAGGCGAAATTCGCGTTCAGCGGACCCGAGCGGTTCGAGGCATTCGTTCAGTCTCTGCAGACTGTCATCGAGCGCCACGACATTCTGCGCACCGCCATCGTCTGGGAAGGACTGGACACGCCGGTGCAAGTGGTCCTGCGAAGTGTCGAGTTGCCTTTGGAGAACGTGCAGCTTGATGCGGCTGAGGGCGATGTCCTTGAGCAGTTGCATGCGCGATTCGACGCCCGGCATTTCCGTCTCGACGTGACACTTGCGCCGCTATTGCGCCTGGCTCATGCCTGGGATGCAAAGGCCGGGCGTATCGTCGCGATATTGCTGTTTCACCACATGGCGATGGATCACTCGGCGCTCGCTGTGGTCAGCGAGGAAATGCAGGCGTGCCTGTCAGGACAGAGCACCAGACTGGGAGTGCCCGTACCGTTTCGCAATTATGTCGCCCAGGCGCGGCTAGGCATCAGCGAGTCCGAGCACGAGGCGTTTTTCCGCGAGATGCTCGGTGACATCGACGAGCCGACGTTGCCGTTCGGCCTGCAGGGCGTGCATGGCGACGGCAGCGACATCGAAGAGTGCGGTGTGCCACTTGACCCGTTGCTGGGGCAGCGCCTGCGAGCCAGTGCCCGCTCGCTCGGGGTGAGTGTCGCGAGTCTGTTCCATCTCGGCTGGGGGCAGGTCCTGAATGCACTCACCGGCAAGTCCGCCGTTGTGTTCGGTACCGTGCTGATGGGGCGAATGCAAGGGGCGGAGTCGACCGACCGCGCGCTGGGCATTTTCATCAACACCTTGCCGCTCCGGGTCGAGGTCAGCGCGCTGGCAGCGAGTGAGGCGGTGAAGGCCACCCAGGCACGTCTGACGAGCCTGATGCGCCATGAGCACGCCCCGCTGGTGCTGGCCCAGCGCTGCAGCGGGGTGGTCGGGTCATCGCCGCTGTTCAGTTCGCTGCTCAACTACCGGCACAGCACCTCGAGTGCCAATGCCAGTGCCGAAGCGCTTTCGGCCTGGGAGGGGATCAGCGTCCTGCATGCGGAGGAACGCACCAATTACCCGCTGACCTTGAGCATCGATGACTTTGGCGATCACTTCAGCCTGACGCTGCTGGCCACCCGTGAAGTCGAGGCGCAGCGCATCTGCGGCTATATGTTGTGTGCCATGGAAAACCTGTTGCAGGCGCTGGAGCACGCGGCGGATACGCCGCTGAGTCAACTGTCGGTGTTGCCCGCCCCGGAGCGCGAACAGCTGTTGACGGGGTTCAACGCCAGCGATGTCGAATACGTTCGCGGACAGACAATTCATCAACGCTTCGAGGCGCAGGTCGTCGCGCGACCGCAAGCGCTGGCGGCGGTGCATCTGGACAAGCAACTGACGTTCCACGAACTGAACCGCCAGGCCAACCTTCTGGCGCATCGCTTGATCGATCTGGGTGTGCAGCCGGATGACCGGGTAGCCATCGTCGCCCGGCGAGGGCTGGATACCCTGGCCGGATTGCTCGCAGTCCTCAAGGCAGGCGCCGGGTATGTGCCGATCGACCCCGCGCATCCGGCCGAACGCTTGAATTATCTGCTGAGCGATTGCGAGCCAGTGGCGATTCTGACCTCAAGTGACCTGCTCGCACGGCTGCCGGGACAGGAGCTGCCGGTACTCGATCTTGATCCGTGCACCTGGCGCTCAGGCAATGACGCAAACCCGGTGGTATCAGGTCTGTCCGAGGCGAACCTGGCTTACGTGATCTACACCTCCGGCTCCACCGGTTTGCCCAAGGGCGTGATGGTCGAACACCAGACACTGGCCAATCTGGTCGACTGGCACTGCAACGCGTTTGACCTGTGTGCCGGCCGCCATACGTCGAGTCTGGCCGGGTTCGGCTTCGACGCGATGGCATGGGAAGTCTGGCCAGCTCTGTGCGTCGGCGCGACCCTGCACCTGGCGCCTGCGCAGGACGGCGGTGAAGACGTCGACGGGCTGCTGGCCTGGTGGTGCGCGCAACCGCTGGACGTGAGTTTCCTGCCGACGCCGGTCGCCGAATACGCCTTCAGCCGGCATCTCGAGCACCCGACATTGCGCACCCTGTTGATCGGTGGCGATCGCTTGCGTCAGTTTTCGCGCAATCAGCATTTCGATGTGATCAACAACTATGGCCCGACCGAAGCCACCGTAGTCGCTACGTCTGGACGGATCGAGGCGGGGGAGGCGCTGCACATCGGCAAACCGGTGAGCAATACCTCGGTGTACCTGCTCGACGAACAACAGCGTCCGGTGCCGATCGGGGTGCCCGGCGAGCTGTATATCGGTGGCCGAGGCGTGGCGCGTGGTTACTTGAACCGTGCGCAACTGACCGCCGAACGCTTTCTGCCGGACCCGTTCAGTCAACGCCCGAATGCGCGTCTGTATCGCACTGGCGACCTTGCCCGCTGGCGCCGGGACGGGACGATCGAATACCTGGGGCGCAACGATGACCAGGTGAAAATTCGCGGCATGCGTATAGAACTGGGGGAAATCGAAAGCCGTCTGCACCAGCTTCCCGGCATTCAGGAAGCGGTGCTGCTGGCCCGTGAAGAAGAGCCCGGACAACCACGGCTGGTCGCCTATTTCACCGAGCAGGCGCAGGTGCAGCCACTGGCTGTGGCGCAACTGCGCGAGCATTTGCTGGGCCAGTTGCCCGAATACATGGTGCCGGTCGCGTTCGTCAGGCTCGACAGCTTGCCGTTGACCGCCAATGGCAAGCTCGATCGCAAGGCCTTGCCGTTACCGGAGCGCACGGCGCTGCTCACACGCGAGTACGAGGCGCCGCAAGGCGAGCTCGAATGCACGCTGGCGCAGATCTGGGCCGAGGTTCTGCAGGTCGAACGGATAGGGCGTCAGGATCATTTCTTTGAGTTGGGCGGCCATTCGTTACTGGCCATGCGCATGGTCGCGCAAGTGCGTCAGCGGCTGGGTGTGGAGCTAGCGCTCGGCGAGTTGTTCGCCAATGCCGACCTGGCGTCGGTGGCGCAGTCGCTTGCCCAGGCCGGATGCTCGACGCAGCCACCGATCCTGCCGGTGCCACGGGAAGGCGCATTGCCGCTGTCGTTTTCCCAGCAGCGCTTTTGGTTTCTGGCGCAGATGGAAGGTGCCAACACCGCTTACAACATTCCGATCGGTCTGCGTCTGCGCGGTGTGCTCGACGCCGATGCGCTACAGCGGGCGCTGGCCCGGATTGTCGCCCGCCACGAAAGCCTGCGCAGCCGTTTCACGCCGTACAACGGCGAAGCCCAGGTGCTGATTACTCCGCCCGACAGCGGTGTGCTGCTGCGGGTCGAGGACCTGCGCCAGCACCCGCAGGCCGATGAAGCCTTGCAGGCGCTGATTCAGGGGGAAGCTTCCGGCCCGTTCGACTTGCAGGATGATCCGTTGATTCGCGGACGGCTGGTGCGTATGGCCGACGATCACCATGTGTTGCTGATCACCTTGCATCACATCATCTCCGACGGTTGGTCGATGGAGGTGCTGACCCGCGAGCTGATGGCGTTGTATCAGGCTTTCAGTCAGGGGTTGGCGGACCCTTTGCCGCCGCTGGCGTTGCAATACACCGACTATGCCGTCTGGCAGCGACGCTGGCTGAGCGGGGAGGTTTTGCAGCGCCAGAGCGAATATTGGCAACGCACGCTGGCCGATGCGCCAGCCTTGCTGACGTTGCCTGCCGACCGACCGCGACCACCGCAACAGGATTACGCCGGCAGCAGCGTCGAAGTGTGCCTGGACGAGCGCTTGAGCGCCGGGCTCAAAGCCTTGAGCCAGCGCCATGGCGTGACGCTGTACATGACGATGCTGGGTGCGTGGGCGATGCTGCTCGGTCGTTTGGCCGGGCAATCGGACGTGGTGGTCGGCTCGCCGGTGGCCAACCGTTTCCGGGCCGAAATCGACGGACTGATCGGGTTGTTCGTCAATACCCTGGCGTTACGCATTGATACTTCCGGTGAGTTGAGCACCGAAGCGCTGCTGGCGCGGGTCAAGGCGCTGACCCTGCAAGCCCAGGCCCATCAGGACCTGCCCTTCGAGCAAGTGGTGGAAATCGCCCGACCGGCCCGCAGCCTGGCCCACAGCCCGCTGTTCCAGACCATGTTCAACTGGCGCAACAGCGACGGGCCGGTATTGGCGCTGGGGGATCTGACCCTGGAAGCGGTGGCGGAGCCGAGTCACTTCGCCAAGTTCGACCTGACCCTGACCCTGGGTGAATCGCCCAACGGGATAAATGGCTGGATGGAGTACGCCACAGCGCTCTTCGATGAGGCGACGGCACGGCGTTATGTCGGTTATTTCCAGCGTCTGTTGCAGGCCATGGTCAACAACGACCAGGCAGTGCTGGAACACGCGCAGATAATCGATGATCAGGAACGCACGCAGTTGCTCGACGAATTCAACGCTACCGCACGGGATTGTCCGCAAGTGCTTACCGTGCACCGGGTCTTCGAGATGCAGGCCGCCGAGCATCCGCAAGCCGTTGCCGCGGTGCACGGGACGCAGGTGTTGAGTTACGCAGAACTGAACCGCAGCGCCAACGGCCTGGCGCATCATCTCATCGCTCAAGGTGTGCAGCCTGGCGATCATGTGGCGATTCTGTTGCCACGCTCGCTGGAACTGTTGATCGCGCAGTTGGCGATCATCAAGTGTGCGGCGGCCTATGTGCCGCTGGACATCAACGCACCCGCCGAGCGTCAGGCATTCATGGTGCAGGATTGTCAGGCGGTCGCGCTGTTGACCGGCAGCGATCAGGCCATCGAGTACCCGGTGCGACGAATGGATCTGGATACCCTGGCGCTTGCCGGGAGCCCTTCGCACAACCCGGATCTGCCTCAGTCCTCGCAGGCGCTGGCGTACATCATGTACACCTCGGGCTCCACGGGCACGCCGAAGGGGGTCATGGTGCCGCATCGCGGCATTACCCGCCTTGTGATCGATTGCGGCTACGCCGATTTCAACCCGAGGGACCGGGTGGCATTCGCTTCGAACCCGGCGTTCGACGCGAGCACCATGGATATCTGGGGCGCCTTGCTCAACGGTGGCCAGGTGGCCGTGATCGATCATGGGATTTTGCTCGACCCACAGGCATTCGGCCGAGAGCTTGACCGGTGCGGGGCGACGATCCTCTTCGTCACCACCGCGTTGTTCAATCAGTACGTGCAGTTGATTCCCGAAGCGCTCAAAAGGCTGCGCATCCTGCTGTGCGGTGGGGAGCGTGGCGATCCGGCGGCGTTTCGAAAGCTGCTCGCCGAAGCACCGGACCTGCGCCTGGTGCATTGTTATGGCCCGACCGAAACCACGACGTACGCCACCACCTTCGAAGTGCGTGAGGTGGCGCCGGATGCGGACAGCGTTTCGATTGGCGGCCCCATCGGCAATACCCGCGTGTATGTGCTGGATAACCGGCAACAACCGGTGCCGTTCGGCGTCATCGGTGAGTTGTACATCGGTGGTCAGGGGGTTGCGCTGGGCTATCTGAATCGGCCTCAACTGAGTGCCGAGAAATTCCTCCGGGATCCGTTCAGCGACAACCCGCAAGCCTTGATGTATCGCACGGGCGACCTGGTCCGCTGGCAGGCGCCGGGGCGACTGGAATGTATCGGCCGCAATGATGACCAGGTGAAGATTCGCGGCTTCCGCATTGAGCTCGGAGAAATCGAAAACCGCCTGCTGAGCTGTCCGGGGGTCAAGGAAGCGGTGGTTCTGGCCCGACGCGACGGACAGGAGCCAACGCGGCTGGTGGCCTATTACACGGCGCACGATCCTGCATTGCAGAGCGCTACTCTGCGCGCGCTGCTGCAAGCCAGGTTACCGGAGTACATGGTGCCGACCGCCTGGGTGGTGCTGGAGAGCCTGCCGCTGAACAACAACGGCAAGGTCGATCGCAAAGCCTTGCCCGCGCCGACACACCAAGCGCTGGTCATGCGTGACTATCAGGCGCCGGCCAATCCTCTTGAGGAATCACTGGCCGGGCTCTGGGCTGAAGTGTTGCAAGTCGGGCGGGTAGGCCGCCATGACAACTTCTTCGAACTGGGCGGGCATTCGCTGCTGGCGGTGCGGCTCGTCGATCTGATGCAAAAGGCCGACATGCCGGTTTCGTTGGCCGAGCTGTTCCAGCATCCAACTGTCGAGTCTGCTGCCACGCTGTTGTGCCAGCGCGATGACGCTGTGCAACACCATGACGGTGTGGTCGTGGTGCGAGCAAGCGAGCGGGGCACGCCGTTGTTCCTGGTGCATGAGTTCAGTGGTCGGGACCTGTATTTTCCGGCGCTGGGCCTGCATATCGGCGGCGAGTTCCCGATTTACGGCTTGCCGGGTATCGATCCCGGTATGGCGCAACTGCGCACCATGGAATGCCTGGCAACCCGGCTGGTCGAGGTGATCCGCGCCACACAACCCCACGGCCCCTATCGGCTTGCCGGCTGGTCGTTCGGTGGCGTGCTGGCTTATGAAATCGCGGCGCAACTACTCGGGATGGACGAGTCAGTGGCGTTCGTCGGGCTGATCGACTCCTACGTGCCACGTCTGGCCGATCCGGATAAGGCGCTGTGGAACGATGCACATGTACACAAGCGCCAATTGCTTCTGCATTGCACGGCGCATTGGGCCGGACGCGAGACGCAGGGGCAGCAGGCACTGGCGCGTCTGGCCATGTTGCAGACCGAACTTGAGCAGTGGGCGTTCGCCGATTTGTTCAACCATTGTCACGAACAACAGTTGCTCAGGCCCGAACTGGCGGCTGTCTCGTCGGCGGATGCCTGGCATTACCTCGACCGGGAAGTGGCCCACGGGCATGCGTTGGCGCATTACCGGATCAACCCGATCGGCCTGCCGTTGCATCTGCTGCGTGCCACGGAGCGTTCGGCGCAAATGTCACGACTCAGCGCCACGCGCGGTTGGGCTGAAGAATTGCCAGGTGCCGAGTTGCACTGCATCGACGTACCGGGCGATCACCAGAGCATGATGAAAGCACCGCACGTTCAGGCTCTGGGGCAGGCCCTGACTCAGGCGCTGGAAACGGCAACTGCGCCAGCGCCAACGGCCTATCAGCCGATCCTGACCATTCAGACCGGTCACACCGGACATGCACCGATTTTCTGCGTGCCGGGTGCCGGCGACAGTGTTACCGGGTTCCTCCACCTGACTGAGGCGCTGGGGCCGGAGTGGCCGATTCATGGGCTGCAACCCCGAGGCCTGGACGGCGCGACGGTGCCGCACAGCCGGGTCGAAAGCGCCGCCACGTTCTACCGGCGGGCGCTTGAACAGCTGTATCCGCAAGGACCGGTGCATTTGATCGGGCATTCGTTCGGTGGTTGGGTGGCCTACGCCATGGCGGCGCAGTTGCAGGCGGCGGGGCGCGAAGTGGCATCCCTGATGCTGATCGACAGTGAATCGCCGGGCGGCAACAGTGTGGTGGGCAAGCCTTACACCACGACGGCGGCGCTGTTGCGGCTGATCGAGTCGCTGCAACTGTCCAGCGGCAAGTCTCTGGGCATCGATGCGCTGACGTTCGCCGAAGCCGACGACAGCACGCAAATGCGCCTGCTGCACGAGGGGATGGTGCGCGCGGGTGTGCTGTCGGAACGCGCGTCACTCGATGCGATGCAGGGCCCGGTGCGCACGTTCGCCACCGCACTGCGCACGGTCTATCGGCCGGCGCTGGCCTACACCGGTCCGGTGCGTCTGGCGCTGGTGGACGACCCGACGCTGGACGCCTCGGGCAACCAGCGCGAACAGGCGGCGATGCTCGAAGGCTGGCAGCGTGAGGCCAGGGATCTGGCGGTGTGGTACGGCCCGGGCAACCACTTCACGATCCTCAAGGCGCCCAACGTGTTCAGTCTTGCAGCGTGGTGGCATGACGGGCTGACGGTGGCGGCGGGGCAAGTGTTGTCCTGATTGATGTTTTTATCCTGGAACCCGGCCGCTGGCCGGGCTCAACCCTGAACGGAATTGTGGTCATTTATGGAACAGTCGAAGGTGCGCAAAGTCGGTCTGGGAATCGCGTTGACGCTGGTGGCCGGGTTGGTGTTCTACACGGTGCAGGCGCCGGCCGAGGCGCCGCAATACCTGACCGCCACGGTCGAACGCGCTGACATTGAAAACGCAGTGCTGGCCACCGGTTTGCTGGAGGGCATCAAGCAGGTGGACGTCGGCGCCCAGGTTTCGGGGCAGTTGAAGTCGCTGAAGGTCAAGGTCGGCGACAAGGTCAAGAAGGGCCAGTGGCTGGCGGAAATCGATCCGTTGGTGCTGCAGAACACCCTGCGTCAGGCACAGGTCGATGAGGAGAATCTGCAAGCCCAGCGCCGGGCGACTCAGGCTCAACTGCGCCAGACCAAGGCCATCTACGAGCGCTATCAGAACCTGCAGGAGGACGCCTCGATCTCGCGGCAGGATTTCGAAACCGCGCAATCGAACTACGAAGTGCAGCAGGCCAATCTGTTGTCGCTGGATGCACAGATCAAGAGCGCACACATCCAGATCGACACCGCCAAGGTCAATCTGGCCTACACACGAATCGTCGCGCCCATCGACGGCGATGTGGTGGGCATCGTGACCCAGGAAGGCCAGACCGTGATCGCTAACCAGCTGGCACCGATCCTGCTCAAACTGGCGGACCTGGACACCATGACCGTCAAGGCTCAGGTGTCGGAGGCCGATGTCATTCACATTGCACCGGGGCAGGAGGTGTACTTCACCATTCTTGGTGAGGACAAACGTTATTACGGCAAACTGCGCGGCACTGAGCCTGCGCCGCAGAACTTCCTCGAAACGCCGCCCGCCGGCACGCCGAAGCAGAACACTGCGGTGTTCTATAACGCGCTGTTCGAGGTGCCGAATCCCGATCACCGTTTGCGTATTTCCATGACCGCTCAGGTGCGGGTGGTGCTCGACACCGCCAAATCGGTGCTGACGATTCCGGTTGCCGCGCTGGGCCCACGCAACAGCGATGGCAGCTTCCCGGTGCGGGTGCTGGACGCCAAGGGCCAGGCGCAGTCGCGCAATGTGCAGACCGGGATCAACAACAACGTCAAGGTGCAGGTCAACGAAGGCCTGGCCGAAGGCGACCGGGTGGTGATCGGTGATCCGGTGACGAAAGTGGCAGGGGCATGAGCATGAGCGAACCTCTGCTGCAACTGACCGGCATCAGCCGCAGCTTCAAGGCTGGCGATCGCGAATTCCTCGCGCTGAAGAACATCAACCTGACGATCCATGCCGGGGAAATGGTCGCGATCATCGGCGCCTCGGGCTCCGGCAAATCGACCCTGATGAACATCCTCGGCTGCCTCGATTACGCCACAGCCGGCAGCTACAGGATCAACGGCCGGGAAACCCGCGATCTGGACAGCCAGGCGCTGGCCGAACT
Organism: Pseudomonas pharyngis; assembly: GCF_021602345.1. Lineage (GTDB taxonomy): Bacteria > Pseudomonadota > Gammaproteobacteria > Pseudomonadales > Pseudomonadaceae > Aquipseudomonas > Aquipseudomonas pharyngis. The sequence continues at coordinate 15,653 of NZ_BQID01000013.1, read as the reverse complement.
GCGTCGCGACTATTTCGGCTTCATCTTCCAGCGCTACCACTTGCTGCCGCACTTGAGCGCGATGCACAACGTCGAGATGCCGGCAATCTACGCCGGCACGCCGGAACCACAACGCCATGCGCGAGCCCGTGAATTGTTGGCGCGCCTTGGGCTGGAGGGGCACCTGACCCATCGCCCGAGCCAACTCTCGGGCGGTCAGCAGCAGCGGGTCAGTATCGCCCGGGCGCTGATGAACGGCGGCGAAGTGATCCTCGCGGACGAGCCGACCGGCGCCCTCGACACCACCAGCGGCAAGGAGGTGATGCGCATCCTGTTGGAGCTGCACGCGGCCGGGCACACGGTGATTCTGGTGACCCATGACCCCAAGGTCGCGGCCAATGCCGAGCGCATCATTGAGGTCAGTGACGGCGAAATCCTTAGCGACCGCCGCAACGAGCGCGACAGCACGGCATTGAGCAATGAGGACGCGGTCCCCAAATCCACGGGGGCGCGGCGTCTGGTGGCCAGCCTCGGGTTGTTCAAGGAGGCCTTCAACATGGCCTGGGTCGCGCTGATCTCGCATCGCATGCGCACCCTGCTGACCATGCTTGGGATCGTCATCGGCATCACCTCGGTGGTGTCGATTTCGGCCATCGGGGAAGGGGCCAAGCGCTATGTGCTCAAGGACATTCAGGCCATCGGCAGCAACACCATCGATATCTATTCCGGCACCAGTTTCGGCGACAGTCGCTCGGCGGCCATCGAAACCCTGGTGCCGGCGGATGTGACGGCGCTCAACCAGCTGTATTACGTCGACAGCGCCACGCCGGTGGTCGGGCGCAATCTGTTGCTGCGCTATCGCAACATCGATCTCGATGCCCAGGTCAACGGCGTCAGCGATCTGTACTTCCAGGTGCGCGGAATCAAGATGGAGTCGGGCATTGCGTTCAGTGAAAACGATGCCCGACGCCAGGCGCAGGTGGTGGTGATCGATCACAACACCCGCCAACGGTTATTCGGCGAGGGAGTCGATCCGCTGGGACAGGTGATCCTGATCGGCAACCTGCCGTGCACCGTGATCGGTGTGGCGGCAGAAAAGAAGAACATCTTCTCGTCGAGCAAGTCGCTCAACGTCTGGGTGCCTTACGAAACCGCAGCCGGGCGGCTGTTGGGCCAGCGCTACCTGGACAGCATCAGCGTGCGGATCAAGGACGGCCAACCGAGCAAGGTCGTGGAAGACAACGTCAACAAACTGATGCTGCAGCGCCACGGCACCAAGGATTTCTTCACCAACAACCTCGACAGCGTCATGCAGACGGTGCAGAAAACCAGCCGCTCTCTGGCGCTGTTGCTGTCGCTGATTGCAGTGATTTCGCTGGTGGTCGGCGGCATCGGGGTGATGAACATCATGCTGGTGTCGGTCACCGAACGGACCCGCGAGATCGGTATCCGAATGGCGGTCGGGGCGCGGCAGTCGGACATTCGTCAGCAGTTTCTGGTGGAGGCGGTGATGGTCTGTCTGCTGGGCGGGGCGATTGGAATCTCGTTGAGTTACGCCATCGGCCACCTGTTTTCGCTGTTCATCAAGGAATGGGAAATGGTGTTCTCGTTGAGCTCGGTGTTGACGGCGGTGATCTGCTCGACGCTGATCGGCATCGTGTTCGGCTTCGTGCCGGCGCGCAATGCATCGCGGCTCGACCCGATCGAGGCCTTGGCGCGGGACTGAGGGGCCGGACATGAAAAAAAACCGCCGTCCCTGGCAGGACAGCGGTTTTTTTACAGGCGTGTGATCGATCAGGCAGCGTTGGACGGGTCGCAGGCGGCCGGGCAGTCCTCAGGCGAATACATCCAGCGCATCAGCGAATGGCGGCCGCTGATTCCCAGTTTGATGGCGGCGCGCTTGAGGTAGCTCTCGACGGTATTGACCTTCAGTTGTAATTGCTCGGCCAGTTCAGGCGCGGTGCGCCCGGCCAGCAGACCGACGCACACTTCCAGTTCACGGTTGGACAGGCTCAGGCCCAGTTGCTGCACGCGCTCGCAAAAACGCAGGCGCAGGGTTTCAAGGCCTTGAAGCGAAGCTTCGGTCGCTGCGGCCTGCGCCTCGGGATCCGCACTCGCCGGTTGCAGCGCGTGGATGTGCTTTTCCACCATCGGCAGCAACACCGGGGAGATGTCCTGCAACAGACTGCGCTCTCGCGCGGAGAAGCGCTTCGACGGGCCGCAGCGGTACACGGAAATCACATAACGGTAACCGTCCTTGCGCCGGGTCAGGTGCAACTGCGAAGCATCGGTGACCGTGGAGGGTTCGGGGGCGGGCACGTCACTGTTGCCGGGATCGGTGCTCAGTTCGGAATACACCGTCTCGGCCGTCAGTGCCGCCTCTTTGGGGCATTCCTGCTCGGTGCGCGGTTGCGTACGTGCGACCGGCTCCACGCGCATCTGCCGGATGTGTGTGGCATCCACGGCCAGTTGGGTGAGGATCAGGTCGTGCAGCATTCGCGGAAAATGCCGGCTGCCGGTGCTGGCGATGACTTTGCCGATGTGAGGGAACAGGTGTGAGTTCATGTGTTTCATCCATGAGTAGCAATGGGGGAATTGCGCTTTCCCCGAGTCTCCGGCGGAAGTCCTTGGCCGGCGACCACAAATCGGGAAATTTGGATCCTATCCTAGTACAACGTTTGAGCGACCGTTTAATGAAGGGGTTATTAGCTCATAACCAACATTCAGTGGCCGCCACCCGGTCGGCTTCCATTCGTCGAATGCGTAGAACGACGCAGAAGCAGCACGGCTCTACCGCGTGTCATCTTAGCGAGACATTCGAAATGTACGATCAGCGCAAGAAAGAGTCACTGTCGGCATGGCGCAAGCTGGCGACACAATCGCAAGAGCCGTTCGATCCGCAGGACCAATATGACGACTTGCTCAAGGGGGCCGACGACATGCTGGAACAGGGGCTCATCAGCAACGCCGAATGGCGTCAGTTGGTGCGCGATGCGGGCAACGTGTTTACCCGCAACGAGGCGGGGGCAAGCGGATGAAGCGCAAACCAGGTGCCGGCCGACGAGTCAAAGACGCCCCGTGGCCTGCAAGAGACGCGCGAACGCCGTCTTGTCGATGGGCCGGCTCATGAAATAACCCTGCACTTCGTTGCATTGATCCTTGCCGAGAATGGCCAGTTGCTCTTCGGTCTCGACGCCTTCGGCCGTGACGTTCAGGCCCATGGCCTTGCCCAGCCCGATGATGGCTTGCACCACCGCACGATCATTGCTGCCGGTGCTGATGGACGCGATGAAGCGCTTGTCGATCTTGATGCCATCGAACGGATAGGCACGCAAGTAGCCCAGCGAGGAGTAGCCGGTGCCGAAATCATCCATGTTCAACCGCACGCCCAGTTCTTTGAGTGCGTTCATGGTCGTCAGCGCACCGTCGGTGTCGTTGAGCATGACGTTTTCGGTGATCTCCAGTTCCAGGCGGCTGGCTGGAAAACGGGTTTCGACCAGCACTTCGCGCACGTCCTGGACGACGTCGCTCAGTGCAAACTGGGCAGGGGAGAGGTTCACCGACAAGAGGATTTCTTCAGGCCATGTCAGGGCGGTCCGGCAGGCTTCGCGCAGTACCCAGCGACCGAGGGGGACGATCAGGTCTGTCTGCTCCGCCAAGGGAATGAACAGATCGGGACCGAGCAGCCCTTTCGTCGGATGCTGCCAGCGCACCAGGGCTTCAACCGAAACGATTTCCTTGCCGTCCACCTTGTAACGCGGCTGATAGTGCAGCACCAGCTCGTTGTCTTTCAGCGCCTTGCGCAAGTCGTCTTCCAGTTGCCGGCGCGTCTGGATCTGGTCGCTCATGTGCGCTTCGAAATAGCACCAGGTGTTCTTGCCTTCCGACTTGGCCTGGTAGAGCGCGATGTCGGCGCAGCGAATCAGCTCTGCGGCTTCGAAGCCGTGGCGCCGGCTCAGGGTGATGCCGATGCTGGCACCGATGTGCAACGGATGATGCTCGAACATCACCGGCTCATGCAGACTGCCGATCAGGCGTGTGCAGAACCTGTCGATTTCCTGATGCGAGTCCATGCCACTGAGTACGACGACGAACTCGTCGCCTCCGAGCCGCGCAACAATGTCGTGATCCCGTGTGCATTCGCGCAGGCGTCTGGCGACTTCCTGCAGGACCGCATCACCGGCAGGATGGCCCAATGAGTCATTGATCGGCTTGAAGTTGTCCAGATCGATCATCAGCAGTGACAGGGGCGCGGCATGCTCCTTGAGTTGCAGGGCTTCTTCCAGGTAGCGCGCCAGCTTGTTGCGGTTGGGCAACCCCGTCAGCGCGTCGTGCATGGACAGGTGCTGGATCTGTGCATGGGCGGCGACTTCATCGGTGATGTCGCTGGCGGTGCCGCGATAACCGACGATGCAATGGTTTTCGACGATCGGCCGGGCGGACAGCCGGCAATAGCGTTGCTGCCCCGTCTCATCGCGGTAGGTACAGCGCAGGTCACTGGCGTTGACCTCTTCGTTCAGTTTCTTGAGCCACAGCTCCAGCGGCGTGGTATCGCAAAACAGTAACTGCATGATGTCCTGTCCCAGCCACTGCTCACGTGCATAGCCGGTCACGGTACTGAAGCGCGCCGAGAGATACGTGAGAGACAGATGCCGGTCGATTTCCCAGATCCAGTCGGAGGCCGCTTCAGCCACGGCGCGAAAACGCTCCTCGCTGGCCTCGAGGGCCTGATTGGCCGCTTGCATTGCCTGGTGTGAGGTCTGCATTGCTTCCAGGCTGTTGTCCACGTACTTCGACGAACGCAAGGCATGCCGGAAAAAGTAACCGGTCAACAGCATGAGAATGAGCAAAATGCTGCCAAGCGTGGGCAGCAATGACCACAACAACCGTTGCCCCGGCCGCTCCAGGTCAGCGACCAGGCTGTAACCGGTACTGTCCAGCGGCACTCTGGGCTGGCCTGCTTCGATGGTTTCGTCCGGGGCAAGGGTCAGGTTGTTCAGGCCGAAGCCGCTGCCGATCTTTCGCAGTTTGGCTGGCGTCAGCTTGTCGACGAATACCAGCACAGAGGTGTTACGGGGTTCTTCGGTGGGGCGCTCGTCATTGGGAATGATGGCCGCCGCCGTCACCAGTGCCGGCCAGTCTTCAAACAATGAATAGGTATTGACGGGCCTGGTGAGGTCGCTTTGCAGTTGTACCTGGTCGACCAGCGCAGTGGCGGACGCCTGGAGAAAACTGGAGATATCTGCTTCGACCAACTGGCCGCGCACCACCGCATATTTGGTCTGTTCCCGGTTCAGTACAAATACGCCGTCATAGCCATCGCTGGTGAACAGGGTTTTACCCAGGTTTTGTTCAACGTAGGCCCAGTTTGTGTCGACCTGACCGCTCAGATGCTCATAGGCCGTCGTCCAGTAGGCGTAACTGGTGATGTAGTTTTTTGATGCGAGGATGCGGTTTTCCAGTGCTCGGGTCGTATAGAACAGGTTGTCGTTCACATCGTCATCATCGAGCCGCGCCGCAATACTTAACAGGGCACCGACTGCCGTGATGACCCCGGCAACGAACAGCGCGCCTACGGCAAACGCGAGACGCCGGGTGGCGGTACGTTGAGGCGAGGGGAGCGGGGCCGCATGAGTGGAGAAGTCCATTCGCTCATCCTTGATCCGTGATTACGGCATCTAGAACATTTGGAACGACGCAATGTTCAGTCTTGTCTGCGCCACCGCTTGAAGGTTAGCAGGCACCTCGGACTTTCATCGGCAATGCGCGTCCACCAGCTCGATCCAGTGCCTGACGGGCGTGCGGCCGGCGCCGTCGAGGTGTATCTGGCAGCCGATGTTGGCGGTGGCGATGATCTCGGGATGACCACTCTCCAGCGCAGCGAGTTTGTTGTCGCGCAGTGACCTGGCCAGTGCCGGTTGGGTGATCGAGTAAGTACCTGCCGAGCCGCAGCACAGATGGGCGTCGGGGACGGCAGTCAGGTCGAAGCCCAGTCGTGTCAGCACCGACTCCACCGCACCGCCAAGTTTCTGCGCGTGCTGCAAGGTGCAGGGGCAATGGAAAGCCACACGTTGATTGGCGTGGATGCCTAAGGATTCGAGCGGCTCTTCGCGCAGCACCTCAACCAGATCTTTTGCCAGCGCGCTGACGGCTTTGGCCTTTTCGGCATAGGCCGGGTCGGCGCGAAGCAAATGCCCGTAATCCTTGATGAATGCACCGCAACCGCTGGCGGTCTGCACGATCGCCTCGGCACCCTGTTCGATGGCCGGCCACCACGCATCAATGTTGTGGCGGGCGCGCTCAAGGCCGGTGGCCTGGGCGTCAAGGTGATAATCCACCGCGCCGCAGCAGCCAGCCTCGCGAGCAGGAATCACGCTGATGCCCAGACGATCCAGCACCCGCGCCGCTGCGGCATTGGTGTTGGGTGACAAACCTGGCTGCACGCAACCCTCGAGCATCAGCACTTGCCGCGCATGACGGATGGCGGGTCGTGGGGCAGGCAGCGCCACGTTGCGTGGCAGTTTGTCTTGCAGGGTATGGGGCAATAGCGCCCGAAACATCTGGCCGGCGTTGATCAGCCCTTTGAACAACCGTGGATCGGGCACGACGCGTCGAAGTCCTTCACGCAACAGACGCTGCCCGAGCGGCCGCGGGACGGCGGCGTCCACCACCGCCCGGCCGATGTCGAGCAGGTTGTGATAGTCCACGCCGGAAGGGCAGGTGGTTTCACAGTTGCGGCATGACAGGCAGCGATCCAGATGCTGCTGGGTTTTTGCCGTGACTTCGTTGCCTTCGAGCACTTGCTTGATCAAGTAGATGCGTCCGCGCGGGCCGTCCAGTTCATCGCCGAGCAATTGATAAGTCGGGCAGGTCGCGTTGCAGAATCCGCAATGAACGCACGTGCGCAGGATGCTTTCGGCCTCTTCGGCGCGGGGCAGTTGCCGGGCTTGCGGGCTGAGGGTGGTCTGCATGGCTCAAAGCTCCGCGTACAGACGCCCGGGATTGAAAATGCCCCGGGGGTCGAGTTGTCGTTTGAGTTGGCGGTGATAGTGCAGCAGGGCGGGCGCCAGAGGATGGAACGGCTCGTCGATCAGACCGTGGCTATAACAGGTCGCATGCCCGCCGACTTCGTCGACCACTTTGCGAATGACCGCAGCTTCGGCCGTCGATTTGAGCCAGCGTTGCGCGCCGCCCCAGTCGAGCCACTGCTGGCCGGGCAGGTTCAGCGGCGGCGTGTTCAGCGGCACGGACAGGCGCCAGAGCGGTTGGTCTTCGTCGAAGAAGGCCAGGTGTTGTTCGTTGAGATCGGCCCAGAACGAACTGTCGATCAGCTCGCCACCCAGGCGATCATGGGCGGCCGCCACCGAACTTTCGCCACCCTCAAGACGCAAATGCAGTTGCTGGCCATCGTGACACGCGGCGCTGATCGGCAACGGTTGCTGGCCCCATTCGGCCAGACGCAGCAACGCCTGTTCGCTGGGCATTTCCAGACTGAGGCTCAGGCACGCTCGCGGTTTGGGCAGCACCTTGAGCGAGACTTCGGTGATCACCCCGAGCGAGCCGTAACTGCCGGCCATCAGGCGCGACAGGTCATAACCGGCGACGTTCTTCATGACTTCGCCGCCGAACCGCAGGTGTTTGCCATGACCGGTGATGATCCGTGTGCCGAGCACAAAGTCGCGCACCGATCCCGACCAGGGCCGACGCGGCCCGGACAGGCCACTGGCGACCATGCCGCCGACCGTGGCATCGTCGGCGAAGGCCGGTGGTTCGCACGCCAGCATCTGTTGCGAAGCGTCCAGCACGGCCAGCAGTTCCACTAGTGGAGTACCGCAGCGTGCGGTGATCACCAGTTCGGTCGGGTCGTAGCTGACGATGCCGCGATGGGCGCGGGTGTCGAGAATCTCGCCACCGACGATGCGCCCGAGAAACGCCTTGCTGTTGGCCCCTTGAATGCGCAGCGGCGTGGCGTTTTCCAGTGCCCGGTTGACCTGTTCGAGCAGCGCGGCGCTGTCATCGAAATCCATCGCGTCGCCCATCAGAACCGCTCCAGTTCGGGGAAGGGCAACTGCCCGTGATGCACGTGCAGGGCGCCGAATTCGGCGCAGCGGTGCAGGGTCGGAATGTTTTTGCCGGGGTTGAGCAGGCCGCCGGGATCGAACGCGGCTTTGACGGCGTGGAACAGGGTCAGCTCATCACTGTTGAACTGCGCGCACATCTGGTTGATTTTTTCCCGGCCCACGCCGTGTTCACCGGTGATGCTGCCGCCGACCTTGACGCACAGTTCGAGGATCTTGCCACCCAGCGTTTCAGCACGTTCCAGCTCGCCGGGCTGGTTGGCGTCGAACAGAATCAGTGGATGCATGTTGCCGTCGCCGGCATGGAATACGTTGGCGACTCGCAGGCCGTATTCGGCTGAAAGCTGTGCAATCGCATGCAGTACGCCGGGCAACTCGCGGCGCGGGATGGTGCCATCCATGCAGTAATAGTCCGGCGACAACCGGCCCACGGCGGGGAAGGCGTTTTTGCGTCCGGCCCAGAATCGCACGCGTTCGGCTTCGTCCCGGGCCTGACGCAGTTCGGTGGCGCCGGCGTGCTCGAGCACTTGTCGGACCCGCGCACAGTCATCGTGAACATCGGCTTCAACGCCATCGAGTTCGCAGAGCAGAATCGCCTCGGCATCCACCGGATAACCGGCGTGGATGAAGTCTTCAGCAGCGCGGATCGCCAGATTGTCCATCATCTCCAGGCCACCGGGAATGATGCCGGCCGCGATGATATCCGCCACGGCGCGGCCAGCCTTTTCCACGGAGTCGAACGCCGCCAGCAGCACTTTGGCCGTCTGCGGTTTGGGTAAAAGTTTGACCGTGACTTCGGTGATGACCCCGAGCAGGCCTTCGGAACCGGTGAACAGCGCCAACAGGTCGAAACCGGGGGAATCCAGTGCGTCCGAACCCAGCGTCAGGCGTTCGCCATCGACGGTGAGGATCTCGACCTTGAGCAGGTTGTGCACGGTCAAGCCGTACTTGAGGCAATGCACACCACCGGCGTTTTCCGCCACGTTGCCGCCGATCGAGCAGGCGATTTGCGAGGAAGGGTCAGGTGCGTAATACAGCCCGAACGGCGCGGCGGCCTGGGAAATCGCCAGGTTGCGCACACCGGGTTGAACCCGTGCAGTGCGGGCCTTTGAGTCGATCTGCAGGATGTTGTTGAAACGCGCCATCACCAGCAGCACGCCTTTTTCCAGCGGCAATGCACCGCCGGACAAACCGGTCCCCGCGCCCCGGGCCACCACCGGCACCCGTCGTTCATGGCAGATCTGCAACACGCCCTGAACTTCATCGATGTGCCGTGGCAGTACCACCAGCAGCGGCGTGGTGCGGTAGGCCGAGAGGCCATCGCACTCGTACGGTTTCAGTTCCTCGCGCTGATGCAGCACGTCCAGGTCTGGCCATTGGTGCTGCAGGGCTTGCAGAAGCGCGGCTTTGTCGACGTCGGGCAAGGCGCCGTCGACCTGTTCGTCGTAGAGAATGTTCATGATCGGTGGGCGACCCTCCGTTGTCGTTATTCGAGGTCGGTGCCGGTTTCCATCATTGGGCCGCTGACACCGAGAAGTAAAGCGTAGCGTCCGGTAGTTCGTTGTCCCGCGTGCTCCTGTAATATGCCGCCACTTCACCCCAATGAGCATGGAATGGACTCTCACTCGATTCTGGCCTTTACCCAGGTTGCCGCGATTGCCATTGCCAGCCCTGGACCCGAGCCCCTTAGCCTGCGCTGTCCCGTTGGGCCATCCGGGTGGTGAGACCGGTTCATCGGCTTCGGGGCTGCGATTCTGACGATGCGTCAGCAGGTGCGTAGCTCACAGAGGTACGACTGAAATCATTCAATTATTTCAAGGAAGCATTGCGTGGCACTCAGGGTTTTAGTGGTCGGCGGTTACGGGAATTTCGGCAGCATTGTCAGCCGGCATTTGATTGCGATGCCGGACATCACGCTGGTGATCTCCGGTCGCGACCCTCAGAAACTGATGCGCAAAGTCGACGAGCTGAAAACCCTGTCGGGCGTCGTCTGCGAGAGTTGGTGCGGCAATGCGATGGGGGAAGGGTTTGAAGCGGTTCTGAAAACGATGAACATCCAATTGGTCATCCACACCGGGGGCCCGTTTCAAGGGCAATCCTATGCGGTCGCCGAGCGCTGCATAGACGCGGGTGTGCATTATTGCGACTTGTCCGACTGCCGAACGTTCGTCAACGGCATCGGAGTCCTCGATGCCCGTGCGAAACAGGCTGGCGTGGCAATTCTCAGCGGTTGCAGTTCGGTGCCGACACTTTCATCGGCCCTTATCGATGAGCATCAGTATCGCTTCTCTCGTATCGATTCGATCGAACATGGCATTTCCTCGTCGGCGAAAATGCCGGGCCTTTCGACGGTTGAAGGTGTTCTGGCCTACGCCGGCAAGCCGATCAGGCAGCTCAGGAATGGCCAGGTTCATGAGGTGGCAGGCTGGCTCGACCTGACGTTGCGCAAGATGCCTCACCTGGGCGTTCGGGTGCTGGCGAATGTCGACGTGCCGGACATGGACATTTTTGCCAGCCGCTATGGTGCCCGAACCTTGAGTTTCAAGGCGGGTGCGGGCCTTAAGCTGGGTGGAGTGGCCAACGGCCTGTTCGCCCTGGCCCGCAGGTTTGGTGCGTTTCGTGATCATGTTCCCTGGGCGGCGCGGCTTCATCGTTGGGGCACCTGGTTCGAGCGATTCGGTGATGGCAAAAGCGCGATGTACATCGACGTGAAGGGGCTCGGCATCGACGGCAATCCGCTGGCCATGACGGTCCAGCTCACCGCCCGCAATGACAAGGGGCCGGAGATCCCGAGCTGCGCAGCCGTTGCCCTGGCTGCGAAAATCGCCCGGGGATATCCGCCCGAGGCTGGCGCGCGTCCTTGCGTGGGCGAGATCACTGTCGACGAATACATGGCGGCCATCAACGATCCGCAGAATCTGAGCCTGTCGATGCATTTCTCTGATGGGCAGAACTGACCGTGCTCTATCTGTGCCTCAAATACATTCACATCGTCGCCGCGGTTTTCCTGTTCGGATTCGGCATGGGCTCGTACCTCTACCTGATCGCCGCGAGCCGTACAGCCAACCCTTTGGTGATAGCGCACGTGTCGAGAATGGTCGTACGGTTCGACGCCTGGATCACCACGCCGGCGGGCTTTATCCAGATCGTGACGGGTTACGGGTTGACCAGGCTTGCCGGACTGCCTCTGACCACGGAATGGGTCCTGACCTCCTTGATCATTTTCCTGTGCGTCGGGTCGCTCTGGTTACCGGTATTGGTGCTTCAGAAGCGTTTGTACATGATGGCGTCGAGCGCAGTCGAAACGGGGGGCGGGCTTGCCGATGAGTACCGTTGCGTGTACCGAAAATGGTTCTGGATGGGGGTTGCCGGTTTTCTGGGGATGTTCGTGATCGTGCTGCTGATGGTGACGAAGATGACGCCGGGACAGTGGGCTGACTTGTTGGTGTAGCGAACGCAACGCCCGATACAGACTTCGCACCGGACGTTGCGTCGTATCAGGTGAAGTTCAATCGAGATCGCTTGCTTGATGCCGTTCTGGAACCTGGCTCGCTTCATCGCCCCACGTCCGGTTGACGCGCTGGCCGCGAATCACCGCAGGTCGTTCGGCAATCTCTTGCGCCCAGCGCTGCACGTGGGTGTATTCATGGGCGCTCAGAAACTCGGCGGCGGAGTACACATTGTTGCGCACCAGTTGTCCGTACCACGGCCAGACCGCGATGTCGGCGATGGTGTAGTCGTTGCCGGCAAGGTAAGGGCTTTCGCTCAGGCGGCGATCGAGTACATCCAGCTGACGCTTGGCTTCCATGGTGAATCGATTGATCGGGTATTCGAGTTTTTCCGGCGCATACGCATAGAAATGCCCGAAGCCACCGCCCAGATACGGCGCAGCACCCATCTGCCAGAACAGCCAGTTCAGGGTTTCGGTGCGACCCGCCGGATCGGAGGGCAGGAAGGCGCCGAATTTCTCCGCCAGATACAACAGGATCGACCCGGATTCGAATACGCGAATGCCCGGTTCCACGCTGCGGTCCAATAAAGCCGGAATTTTCGAGTTGGGGTTGATCTCGACAAATCCGCTGGAGAACTGGTCTCCTTCGTTGATGCGGATCAGCCAGGCATCGTATTCAGCGTCGGTGCAGCCGAGCGCCAGTAATTCTTCGAGCAGAATGGTTACCTTCACGCCATTGGGCGTGGCCAGTGAGTAGAGCTGCAGCGGGTGCTTGCCGATCGGCAGCGTTTTTTCATGCGTCGGCCCGGCAATCGGGCGATTGATATTGGCGAATTGGCCGCCGGAAGGCGCGCTGTGTTTCCAGACCTTGGGTGGCACGTAAGACGTCTTGCTCATGAAACGGACCTCATCGGTTAATGGCCGGAATGTTGTGAGCCCGTATGGGAACAGCGGGCTCATGACGGACAGGACACCACACAACGGCGTTTGAATGCCACCGGCGGGCGGATGAAAATTCGCGGGAATCGAGCGTGATATCAACCCAAAGAAAAGCCCGGCAGATGCCGGGCTTTCTGGGTTTCGGGAACATCACGCCGCCACGTTGCCGGCCATCATTTCCTTTTTGTAGCTGGCTTTCATCGCTTCCATTTGTTCGCCCAGTTCATCGAGCTTCGCTTTGCCGAGGAGTTTTTTTGCCTGCGGAAACATCTCGGTTTCTTCCTCTTCGATGTGATGCTCCAGAAGCTCCTTGACCACTTTGACCCGACCAGCGAACTCGGGCGTCCCCGGATCAGTCAGTTTGAGGTCTGGCAGCACCAGCGAATCCACGGTGCGGTGCTCTTCCTTGGCTTCGAAGTACATGATGTCCTGTTCCTTGGTGCCGGCTTCCTTGAAGGCCGGATAAAGGATTTCCTCTTCGAGTCGGGTGTGGATCGAGATCTCCATTTCCAGTTTGCCCAGTAGCTCGACACGTTTTTTCAGGGCCCGGTCCGTCGATTCGCTGAGTTGACTCAGGATCCCTTTGACTTTCTCGTGGTCGGCTTTCAGAAGGTCGATCGCGTTCATGTTGGTTGCCTCTGCTATTCAGGGTTAGAACACAGTCCGATGTCTCTCGGCGCCGTGGATTCCCGAAGAACAACGCATTTGCCATGCCAGTCGCGCGTCTCGGCCAAAGGCGTCTGGATCAGGGGTTGTGCGATAGCAGGGCTGAGGGGGTTCGTGCAGCCTGCATGAACGACGTGCAATCGGCATTGCAGAACACGACCCGAAGGGTTGTGGGCGTGATTTTTCGGATCAGAAGACAGCGATCACGACGGATGTTGTTTACCGGTGCTGGCGCTGTGGCAAGTACTTTTGCGTAATTGTGCCGGACTCACGCCAAGTCGTTGTTTGAAGGCGCTTGCCAGGTGCGCCTGGGAATTGAATCCACAGGCCAGGGCGACCTGCGACAAGGCCGTTTTCCCGTCGCATATCATCGCCCGAGCCCTGGCCAGGCGCCGGTCGATCAAATAGCTATGGGGGCTTTTGCCCGTGGCTTGTTTGAAGGCGCGAGTGAAATAGCCTTCGGACAATTCGAGCAGGTGTGCCATCGACAGTACATCGAGCGGGCCATTGAGACCTGCGTCAATGAACTCATCCAGCCGTCGCATTCGGCTGTCGGTGATCGAGCCGCGGTGCACTGGCACGTCCTGAACTGCGGCGCGCTCAGCCAGCGCAAGCGCCCAGGTTTCCCAGTCATCGTCCCATTTGGGCTGCAACAGCGCTCTGCGCACTCGCTGGGCGAGGAGAATGGCCTGCGGGTCGATGCGGTTGTTGAATGGCCGATCTCCGGCCAACGCACCCCCTTTGGTGCGGATGACCCGCAGGTATTCACCGCCCACGGGGGACTCGGACAACACATCACAGCCGACCGGGACAAACGCCAGGCCATTGGGCATCGCGTCGAAGGGACGTACCCGGTCAGTACCGATGGCATGCAGGCCGCGTTGGCTGTCGAAGGCAAAGCCAATCGCTGACTGGGTCGCCACGTAGCGTGCCGAGTAGGCTGCGCCGGGCAGCAATTCGATCGTCCACGAACCTGCCTCGATGCGACGGACCGGTTCCGCAAGGGGTGTGATGTGCTGACGGTTTCGATGACTCATGAGCGTCATAGTAGTGAAGGGATGGCATAAAAGTCAGGTTCGTTTTTTGAAAGCCGACGCGACGCCTGCGTGCCTAGACTGGGGCAAAGCCAAGGAGACGCTCATGCATACAATCACGCGCGATGACCTCGAACACGCTGCCCGCCAGGTTTACCAGGTGATGCCGGCTACCGCCCAGTATCGCTGGCCTTTGCTGGCCGAGCGGTTGGGATGCACGGTTTGGGTCAAACACGAAAATTACACACCGACCGGAGCCTTCAAGGTGCGCGGTGGCATTACATTCATGAACTGGCTGCGCCGTGAGCACCCGAGCGTCAAAGGCATCGTTTCTGCGACGCGTGGCAATCATGGCCAAAGTCTTGCACTGGCAGCCAGTGCCGTGGGGCTGAGGGCATTGATCGTTGTGCCAAAGGGCAACTCAATGGAAAAGAACAACGCCATGCGCGGGTTCGGCGGTGAGGTGGTCGAGTACGGGCGTGACTTCGATGAAGCTCGCGAAGAGGCTGCTCGCCTGGCGCAGGAACATGACTTGTACCTGGTGCCGCCATTTCATGCCGAACTGGTCAAGGGCGTTGCGACGTATGCGCTTGAGCTGTTCAGTGCAGCGCCAGAGTTGGACACCGTCTATGTGCCCATCGGCTGTGGTTCGGGAATCTGCGGTGTGATTGCTGCCCGGGATGTGTTGGGCCTGAGTACCGAGATAGTAGGGGTGGTGTCGACGGAAGCAATGGCCGCCAAACTGTCTTTCGAAGCGAAAACGATCTGTGAAACCGCGTCGGCCAACACCTTTGCCGACGGCCTTGCTGTGCGCAGGCCTATTGCCGAGGCGTTCGACATCTATAGGAAGGGGGCGGCGCGGATCGTCTCGGTGAGCGAAGAGGAAATAGCCGAGGCCATGCGCGTGTATTACACCGATACCCATAACCTTGCGGAAGGGGCGGGCGCGTCCGCGTTGGCGGCCTTGATGCAGGAGCATGAAAGGCGGGAGGGGAAAACGGTCGGTGTGATTCTGTCCGGGGGGAATGTTGATCGAACGATCTATGCGGGGGTGATTGGATGATTGCTTCTTTATATAGTCGGTACGGAGCTTGGTAGTTTTCGCAGGTACGACCTGGCCTGTCGGGTATGGAAAGGAATTTTTACTCGGGGGGTTGACCATCTGTTTTGATCCTGTATTATTCGCCTCCCGCTAGCGAGCAACTTGAGTTGCTTCTAACGCAAGTGATTGAATTTAAATGAAAATAATCACTTGACAGCAAATGAGGCTGCTGTAGAATGCGCGCCTCGGTTGAGACGAAAGATCTTAACCAACCGCTCTTTAACAACTGAATCAAGCAATTCGTGTGGGTGCTTGTGGAGTTAGACTGATAGTCAGAAAGATTATCAGCATCACAAGTTACTCCGCGAGAAATCAAAGATGTAACCAACGATTGCTGAGCCAAGTTTAGGGTTTTCTCAAAACCCAAAGATGTTTGAACTGAAGAGTTTGATCATGGCTCAGAT
>NZ_BQID01000012.1 GCF_021602345.1 Pseudomonas pharyngis | reverse complement strand
CGGGGGCAGTGGCGCATCCTACGGCAAGTCGCTGGCCGACGATTCGCAACCGGCACAGAGTGTGTCCAACCTGTACGACGAAGCCAGCGGTTTCTTCGGCGGCGGCAAATTCAGCTTTGAAACCGGCGTGACCTATTCGCGATATGACACCCGCCAGCTGATTCTCAACGGCTTCCTCGCCCTGGACTCGATTTTTCTCGGCAACATCAACCTCGACCGGATCAAGGCCGATACCTGGACGCTGGACCTGACGGGGCGCTACAACTTCGACAATCGCTGGCAGTTCGACCTGAACGTGCCGGTGGTCTACCGTGAATCGACCTATCAGTCCGGCGGCGGCAACGGCGGCGCCTCCAACGTCACCACCGAACAGGACGTCAGCCGCGACCCGACTCTGGGCGACGTCAACTTCGGCATTGCGTACAAGTTCCTGGACGAGTCGGTCAATACCCCGGACGCCGTGGTTTCCTTGCGGGTCAAGGCGCCTACTGGCAAGGACCCGTTCGGGATCAAGCTGCGCCAGACCGATG
This sequence comes from Pseudomonas pharyngis, assembly GCF_021602345.1. Lineage (GTDB taxonomy): Bacteria > Pseudomonadota > Gammaproteobacteria > Pseudomonadales > Pseudomonadaceae > Aquipseudomonas > Aquipseudomonas pharyngis. Next base: position 190,448 of record NZ_BQID01000012.1, on the reverse strand, counting down.
CCAACTCGAACCTGTTTGTGCCTGACACCCTGCCCACCGGCAACGGCGTCTGGTCGATCACCCCGGGCATCTCGCTGGTCAAGACGTTTGACCCGGCCGTGTTGTTCGGCAGCCTGTCCTACACCCATAACTTCGAGGAATCGTTCGACGACATCAGTTCGACCGTCAACCAGAAAAACCCGGGCAAGGTCCGCATCGGCGACAGCTTCCAGATCGGCGCGGGTGTTGCCTTCGCACTGAACGAGAAGATGAGTATGTCGTTCTCCGTCTCCGACCTGGTGCAACGCAAGAGCAAGCTGAAACAGGATGGCGGGGATTGGGAATCGGTGGTGTCCAGCGACGCCAACGCCGGTTACTTCAACGTCGGCATGACCATCGCGGCCACCGACAACCTGACCATCGTGCCCAACCTGTCCATCGGCATGACGGACGATGCCCCGGACTTCTCCTTCAGCCTGAAATTCCCGTACTACTTTTAAACAGCAACATCATGAAAAGGCCCGCTGCGACTTGCATCGCAGCGGGCCTTTTCAGCTTCCCGAGGCCGGGAAGCACCGCGCCCTAGCGGATCTGGTGCTTGTGCAGCAAACGGTAGAAGGTCGGCCGGGAAACCCCCAGCACTTTGGCGGCAACACTGAGGTTGTCACTGTGGCGGTTCAATACATCGCAAAGGGCCTGGCGTTCGGCGCGGGTCTTGTAGTCTTCAAGGGTGCCCATGGGTGCCGCGATCGACTGCTGGCTGATCAGCCCCAGGTCACGGGCCTCGATCTGCCGTCCTTCGGCCAGCACCAGCCCCCGACGCACGCGGTTGGCCAGTTCGCGGACATTGCCCGGCCAGTCGTGCTTGCCCATGGCGATCAGCGCGTCTTCACTGAAGCTGCGCGGACGACGGCCGGTTTCGTGACTGTAGAAATGGGAAAAATGGTTGGCCAGCATCGACAGGTCGCCGTGGCGCTCGCGTAACGGCGCGGTCACCACTTGCAGCACATTGAGCCGGTAGTACAAATCCTCACGAAAGCGCTTCTTCTCGATGGCGGCCTCAAGGTCGACGTGAGTCGCTGCCAACACCCGCACATCAACCGGGATCGGTTGACTGCCGCCGACCCGTTCAATGTGTTTTTCCTGAAGAAAGCGCAACAGATTGGCTTGCAGTTCCAATGGCAGATCGCCGATCTCATCGAGAAACAAGGTGCCGCCGTTGGCTGCTTCGATACGTCCGACCTTGCGCTGATGGGCGCCGGTGAACGCGCCTTTCTCGTGGCCGAACAGCTCGGACTGGATCAAATGGTCGGGAATTGCCCCGCAGTTGATCGCCACGAAAGGTTTGCTGTGGCGCTGCGACTGCCGGTGCAGGGTGCGGGCGACGAGTTCTTTACCGGTCCCACTTTCTCCGCGAATAAGCACTGGCGACTCGGTGGGGGCCAGTTTACTCAGCAGTTTGCGCAGCTCGCGAATCGGTTTGCTGTCGCCCAGCAGCTCATGTTCGGGCTGATCGACGTGAATCGTGCCCTGACCGCGCAGGCGCGCCATGCCGAACGCGCGGCCGAGGGTGACCTGCACCCGCGAAACGTCGAACGGCAAGGTATGGAAATCGAAAAACCATTCGCAGACGAAATCGCCGACGTTCTGCAAGCGCAACACTTCCTGATTCAACACGGCGATCCATTCGGTGCCGCTGCGGCTGATCAGTTCTTTGACGGCTTCGGGACGTTCCAGGTGGAAAGGCTGTAAACGCAGCAAGCCGACATCGCAACTTCGGTCGGCGGCATTTTCCAGGCTGCAACTGTCGACGTCCCAACCCACGGCACGCAAACCCGGCAACAATCGGTGACAGTCGTCGCACGGGTCGACGACCAGTAAACGTCGTAATGCAGGCGCTTCGTTCATGACTGTTCCTTGGCGCCAAATTTTAGGAAATGATCGTAAAAACAGTCATTTGGCGAACCTGACTGTTACATTAGCAAGAATTTGACGGGGCCTTGTATCGATTGCTTATAGGTGTACAAGTGAAGCAGTTATAAGAGAGCGCTTTATTAGTTAGCTATCGACTTGATTCTTTCGCCAGGCTTTCAAAAACCGGTCGGAATATTGAAGGTATGAAAGAAATTCGAAATTTCTTCAAATCCGGTGTGACCTGCCAACGGGTTGCGTGCATCAGTACAAGTAACTCGCCGAACGGTAAGCCCAACCGACGGCACATCACTTGATTGGGCACTTAAAGAGAGAAGACCCCATGACCGCCCCGCTCCGTATCAACGAAGCTCTTTTGATTGCCAACCGCGCATTTGAACCGTTTCAATGCGTCGCCTGGGCCCCACAAGATGGCAATGGCGAACTTTGCCTCACCGTGATCGACCGCACCAATTCCCACATCGGTCGTACCCAGATCCCAAGCAGTGCCTACTCTGATCCGGCGCAACTTGAACACCTGTTGCAACAAGCCCGCGCCGAACTGAGCGAAGAAGGCTATACGTTGCAATCCTGGTCGATGCCACACTGATAGTTGCGGGTAATGCGGATGACGCTCAAGTCATCCGCCCTCTTCTGTTAGTTGCCAATCTTTTTCCAACTTCAGTCTTTTGTACAACTTTCCTCGATACTTTCGCGCCTGAATACTTGGCAGGCTTGCGACTGGTTCAAAAAGACACTGTTCTGGCACAGTGCGACTCTCCACCTGTTAGTTCTGTCAGTTGTACTTGCGCGTATTCAGGGATTGAATGTCTCGCTCATGCAGTTACCCGTTCCGCCTCCCGGAAATCGGTCGACTCGCAAGGAGAAGCATGCATGTCAACCCAGACCGCCATCGCGTTGCCGACGCTAGCGAAAAACGCCGGACAACTCGACAAAACTTTTTCCAGTAATGGTGTGGCGCAGGTTTACTTCGCCGGCAGTACGTCCAGCCTGACCCAGAGCGTGGCACTTGATGCGCAAGGTCGGATTCTGGTCGCCGCCAAAGTCGGCACGGCTCAGGGCAACTGCTTCGGTCTGGCCCGCTTGCTCGGGGACGGATCGGCGGACCTTGGTTTCGGCAATCAAGGCAGCGTGATCGGCCGGTTCGCCAGCGGATTCGAAGCGACGGGCAGCAAGGTTCAGGTCTTGCCCGACGGGCGGATTCTGCTGGCAGGCCTGCACTATGAATCGGAACACTGCACCCTTCCCGCCCTGACCCTGTTCGACGCCCAAGGCCGACCTGACCCGGATTTCGGCGACAACGGCCGGCAAATCGTTCGCTTGCCCGGCGACCTGTCCATGGGCACCCGCGACGCATGGTTGCCGCCGGGCGTTCCGGGCGCCGAAGCCTGCGATTTTGCGGTGCAACCGGACGGACGTATCCTGTTGATCGCCAACCATCACTTCGAACTGGCCGATCACGTCGGCATGCTGATCCGCCTCACACCCGATGGCAGACTCGACCCGTCGTTCAACGGTCGCGGTTTCGTCATGGTTCGCCACTTGCTGCTCAATACCTGGCTCGGCAGCGTGCTGTTGCAAGGAGACGGAAGAATCGTGGTGGCCGGCTCCATCGATTTCCCACAGGAAGGTCTGCTCGCCCGCTACCTGCCGGACGGCCAACTCGATGAACGTTTTGCGGTGGACGGCTTCATGGCCTTCAAAGTCCAGGGGCACAGTGCCCTGGTCAATCAGGTCATCCAGTCGGCGGAGCATTTGCATTGTTTTGGCAGCAGCCGCGATCCGATTCGATGCATGGCGCAGTCTGTCCATGGCAACGGCCGCCCTGACCTGCACTGCAACGGTGGTCAACCGCATTTGCTGGCAATCGGCTCCAGCGGCTGCCAGTGGAGCGCGGCGCAGGTAATGCCGGACGGACGCATGATCGCGGTTGGCGCGACGATCGGCGGTGTTGAAGCCGATTTCATCGTCGCCCGCTATCTGGCCAACGGCAGCCTTGATCGAAGCTTCGGTTCCGGTAATGGCTGGTTGCGCACGCGACTGGGGCGCAGCCTCGATACGGCCACCTCGGTGGCGATACAGCCTGACGGGGGAATTCTGGTGGGCGGCTATTCGCTGGATGGCAACTACCGTGCGATGGTGGCGCGGTATCTGAATCACTGATGCGAATCCGACTGCACTTGATCTTGCCCATCGCTTACGGCAACTTGCGCGCTTCTTAATACAAGGAGCAACCAATGTCCGGTTCGATGGCCCAGGCGTTCGCGCACAACTTTCTCGGGCATTCACCCCGCTGGTACAAGGCGTGTATCGTCGGGTTTCTGCTGCTCAATGCGCTGGTGCTGTGGGCCGCAGGTCCGGTCGCCGCCGGCTGGTTGCTGGTGATCGAGTTCATTTTCACCCTGGCCATGGCGCTCAAGTGCTACCCGCTGATGCCCGGCGGCTTGTTGCTGATCGAAGCGCTGCTGCTGAAGATGACCACGCCCCAGGCGCTGTACGAAGAGCTGCAGCACAATTTCCCGGTGATTCTGCTGCTGATGTTCATGGTCGCCGGCATCTACTTCATGAAAGACCTGCTGCTGTTCCTGTTCTCGCGCCTGTTGCTGGGCGTGCGTTCGAAGGCGCTGCTGGCCCTGATGTTCTGCTTTCTGTCGGCATTTCTTTCGGCATTTCTCGATGCGCTGACCGTGACCGCAGTGATCATCAGCGCCGCCGTCGGCTTCTATTCGGTTTACCATCGGGTGGCTTCCGGCAACGACCCGCGCCAGGACAGCGAATTCAGCGATGACCGGCATCTGCCCCAACTGCATCACGAGGATCTGGAACAGTTTCGCGCCTTTCTGCGCAGCCTGCTGATGCACGGCGCGGTCGGCACCGCACTGGGCGGTGTCTGCACGTTGGTCGGCGAACCGCAGAATCTGTTGATCGGCCACGAAATGGGTTGGCACTTCGCCGAGTTTTTCCAGAAGGTCGCGCCGGTGTCGCTGCCGGTGCTGGTCGCGGGACTGGTGACCTGCCTGTTGCTGGAGAAACTGCGCTGGTTCGGCTACGGCACGTTGCTGCCGGACAACGTACGTGCAGTGCTCGCCAACTACGCCGCCGAAGACAACGCCGAACGCACGCCACGCCAACGCGCCGCCCTGTTGGTACAAGGCTGCGCTGCGCTGATCCTGATTGCCGGGCTGGCGTTCCATATTGCGGAAGTCGGGTTGATCGGCCTGATGGTGATTGTGTTGATCACTGCATTCACCGGGATCACCGACGAGCACCGACTGGGCAGCGCATTCAAGGACGCCATGCCGTTCACTGCGCTGCTGGTGGTGTTCTTCGCCGTGGTGGCGGTGATTCACGACCAGCAACTGTTTGCGCCACTGATTCAATGGGTGCTGGCACTGCCGGCGGAGCAGCAACCGGGGATGCTGTTCATCGCCAACGGTTTGCTGTCGGCGATCAGTGACAACGTGTTCGTCGCCACGATCTACATCACCGAAGTGAAACAGGCGTTCCTGTCCGGGCACATGAGCCGTGAACATTTCGAGACGCTGGCGATTGCGATCAACACCGGCACCAACCTGCCGAGCGTGGCGACGCCCAATGGTCAGGCGGCGTTTCTGTTTCTGCTGACGTCGGCGATTGCGCCGCTGGTGCGGTTGTCTTACGGGCGGATGGTGTGGATGGCGTTGCCTTACACCGTGGTGATGGGATTGCTTGGCTGGTATGCCGTGAGTTACTGGCTGTAAAAACAACAACGGGAGCCGAAAAAGCTCCCGTTTTTTTATGCCTCGATCAATGCGGCAAGATGTACTTTTCGATGGCTTGCGCCACACCATCCTCGGTGTTCGGCCCCGTCACCACGTCGGCCTGACGCTTCACCGCGACCTCTGCCTGGCCCATGGCGATCGACAGACCGGCAACATGGAACATCGCCGGATCATTGCCGCCATCGCCAATCGCAGCCGTCTGCGCCAGCGGCACACCGAGGTGTTCAGCCAGCGTGACCAGCGCCGAGCCCTTGTTCGCCTCGACTGCCGTCACGTCCAGGTACACCGGTTGCGAGCGCGACACCTGCGCGAGGCCCTCGACCTTCGGCAGCAAACGCGCCTCCAGCTCGATCAGCAGTTCGGTGTTGTTGCTGGTGGCCACGATCTTGTCGATGCGCTCCAGATACGGCTCGAAACTCTCCACCACCACCGGCGGATAACCCAGCCCGTGCTGCTCGCGCGGCACCATCGGCCCGTGCGGATCCTTGAGTAGCCAGTCACCACCGCTGAACACCCAGATTTCGACATCCGGCTGATCGGCAAACAACGCCAGCGCCGTCAGCGCGGCCGTGGCCGGCAGGTAATGCGCGACCAGAATGCTGCCATCCGGGTTGACGATCGTGCCGCCGTTGAACGCAGCGGTCGGCAGATCGACACCCAGCGCTTCGATCTGCTGCAGCATGGCTTTGGGCGGCCGCCCCGTGGCGAGACTGAACAGCACGCCCGCTTCGCGCAGCGAACGAACCGCGTCAATCGTGCGCTGACTCAGGCTGTGATCGGGCAGCAACAGCGTGCCGTCCATGTCACTCAACAGAAAACGGATCGGCTCGCTCATCCGAGACCATGCCAGACGCGACCATCGCGAGTCAGCAGGTCATCGGCGGCTTTCGGCCCGTCTTCGCCGGCGGCATAGGTTTGTACACTGGCGTCCTGTTGCCAGGCATCAAGGAACGGCTGTACCGCGCGCCAGCCGTTCTCGATGTTGTCGGCGCGCTGGAACAGCGTCTGGTCACCGGTCAGGCAGTCGTAGATCAGGGTTTCATAGCCGGTGGACGGCTGCATTTCAAAGAAGTCCTTGTAGGCGAAACCCAGCTCGATGTTGGCCATGTTCAGCGCCGGCCCCGGCCGTTTGGCCAGCAGGTCGAACCACATGCCTTCGTTGGGCTGGATCTGGATACGCAGGTAGGTCGGTTGCAATTCGTCGACCTCGGTATCGCGGAACTGCGCATACGGCGCCGGTTTGAAGCAGATGACGATCTCGGTGTCACGCACGCTCATGCGTTTGCCGGTGCGCAGGTAGAACGGCACGCCGACCCAGCGCCAGTTGTCGATCATCACTTTCAGCGCCACGTAGGTTTCCGTGGTGCTGTCGGGGGAGACGTTGTTTTCATCGCGATAACCGGCCACCGGTTTGCCAGCGACTTCACCGGCGCTGTATTGGCCGCGTACCGAGTTTTCCCGTGCTTCTTCGATAGTCCAGGGGCGGATCGCGCCGACCACCTTGGCCTTCTCGCCCCGCACCGCATCGGCGCCGAACGCGGCCGGCGGCTCCATCGCAACCATCGCGAGCAACTGGAACAGGTGGTTGGGCACCATGTCCCGCAGGGCGCCGGTGTGTTCGTAAAAACTGCCACGGGTTTCGACACCGACGGTTTCGGCGGCGGTGATTTGCACGTGGTCGATGTAGTGGTTGTTCCAGAACGCTTCGAACAGGCTGTTGGAGAACCGGCTGACCAGAATGTTCTGCACGGTTTCCTTGCCCAGATAGTGATCGATCCGGTAGATCTGCTTTTCCGACATGACCTTGAGCAGGCAGGCGTTCAACGCCTCGGCGGTTTGCAGGTCGGAACCGAACGGTTTTTCGATCACCACCCTTCTGAAGGCTTCCGGGGTTTCTTCGAGCAACCCGGCGCTGCCGAGACGGCGCACCACTTCGCTGAAGAAACGTGGCGCGGTGGCCAGGTAGAACACCGCATTGCCAGTGCCACTGTCGGCGATTTTTGCCGCCAGAGCTGAATAGGTGCTGTCGTCCAGGAAGTCACCCTGGACGTAGCTGATACCTTTGGCGAGTTTGGCCCACAAGGCCGGATCAAGCATCTGATCGCCCTTGCCGACCTTGGCTGCCACTTCGGTGCGGATGAAGTCCTCGAGCTTATGCGCGAAGGCTTCATCGGTAATGGCGTTATGGTCAACGCCAACGATCCGCAGGCCATCATCCAGCAGGCCGTCGCGACTCAGGTTGTACAGCGCCGGCATGAGCAAGCGCTTGACCAGATCACCGTGGGCGCCGAACAGAAACAGCGTGGTCGGTGGCGCGGGTTCTGCCTTGGATTTCCTGCGGATCGTATGGGTCATTTCTTCGGAGTCTCCACATGGCCGCCGAAGCCGAAGCGCTGGGCCGAAAGAATCTTGTCGCCGAAAGTGCCCTGGCCGCGGGAGCGGTAGCGCGAGAACAGCGAGTTGGACAGCACCGGTACCGGCACCTTTTGTTCCATGGCCGCTTCGATGGTCCATTGACCTTCGCCGCTGTCGGCCACGGAACCGGAGAAACCGTCGAGTTTCGGATCGACCGCCAGGGCATCGGCGGTCAGGTCGAGCAGCCACGACGACACCACGCTGCCACGACGCCAGACTTCGGCAATGTCGGCCACGTTCAGGTCGAAACGCTGGTCCTCCGGCAGAAGCTCGCTGGACTTGGTCTTGAGGATGTCGAAGCCTTCGGCGAAAGCCGCCATCATCCCGTACTCGATCCCGTTGTGGATCATCTTGACGAAGTGACCGGCACCGGCGGGACCGGCGTGGATGTAGCCGTGCTCGGCACGGTGGTCATCGGACTTGCGGTCCCTGGTGCGCGGAATGTCGCCCATGCCCGGCGCCAGCGCGGCGAACAGCGGATCCAGACGCTTAACGGTCTCGGCATCGCCGCCGATCATCATGCAGTAGCCGCGCTCCAGGCCCCAGACGCCGCCGGAGGTGCCGACGTCGATGTAGTGCAGGCCCTTCTCGGCCAGAGTCTTGGCCCGGCGGATGTCGTCCTTGTAGTTGGTGTTGCCGCCATCGATGATGGTGTCGCCCGCCTCGAGCAGCGTGCTCAGGGTTTCGATGGTGTCTTCAGTCGGTGCGCCGGCCGGCAGCATGACCCACACGGCACGCGGCTTGGCCAGGCCTGCGACCAGTGCAGGCAGATCGGCGACGCCGGTAGAGCCCTCGGCGGCCAGGGTGTCGACAAAGGCGGTATTGCGGTCGTAAACAACGGTGGTGTGACCGTTGAGCATCAGACGTCGCGCAATATTGCCGCCCATGCGGCCCAGTCCAATAATCCCGAGTTGCATGTGCTGATGCTCCTTACTACAAATAAAAGTGTGTCAAAGGTTATAGCCCAACGTGAATCATGGAGCTTAGTCCAGAGCGTCGGTGTGAAGTTTCCGGGCATTGTGCCCGATCCAGACTGATAACGTCGGGAAACGTGCCGAAGACACAACGACCATGAAAAATAAAAAAGTTCCATTCACGAGCAAAAGAAATCAAAATCGGCGCCGATAGTATGTCAGCAACCGAATTCGGGGCTGAACTACAGTTGAGACACGCCATTTGCGAGGTGAGCAATGGGCACAGTACACACAGCAATGCCGCCACAAACCCTGTACGTCACCATCCGTCGTGATGAATTGCGTCAGTTGAAAGATGAACGCGACCAGCTCAAGCAGGAACTCGCGCAATTGCGCCTGCTGACCCAAGGCGCCGAGCCGCAGCCCTTGCCACGCGTACAGCGCTCGCCCCACGCCTGATCCCCGCCCGCTTCGGGAGCAGCCATTGCTGTTCCCGACATGCTGCACCTCCTGCCCTTTTCGGCAACTAACAAAGTTTTCACATTCGCTTGTTGATACTCCCGCGCATTCTGGCCGTGCGTCTGTGCGCATGGCCTCCGTTCGTCGGGCTCATGCGTCCTTTGCATGAAACGCCCGTGGTGGATGTAACGACTGAGCTGGAGTGCTGAATGGCGGTGTTCAAACGCAGCAATACGACTGCGACAGGTTTCGACTGGGCCGGTTTTATCTGGCTGTTCGTGTTCTTCTGGTACTTCTCCGGTATCACCCAACTGCTGATCCAGTTGACGGGCACCTCAGGGTTCACCGGGTTCCGCCAGGCCTTCGTGATGAGCGCCGTGTGGCTCGCGCCGATGCTGCTGTTCCCCAAACGCACCCGTCTGCTCGCCGCGCTGATCGGCGTGGTGTTGTGGGCCTGCTCGATGGCCAGCCTGGGTTACTTCTTCATCTACCAGCAGGAATTCTCCCAGAGCGTGATCTTCATCATGTTCGAGTCGAACGTGTCCGAAGCTGGCGAGTACATGACCCAGTACTTCGCCTGGTGGATGGTCCCGGCGTTCCTCGCGCACACCGCGTTCGCCTATTTCCTGTGGACCCGCTTGCGTCCGGTGTACCTGCCCCGTGGCCGGGCATTCGTCGCCGCCATGGCAATCCTGGTGGCCGTGATCGGTTATCCGCTGGTCAAGCAGACAATGCGTACCGGCAGCTTCGAGCAAGGCTTCGAGAAATTCGAAACCCGCATCGAACCCGCCGTGCCGTGGCAGATGGCCGTGGCTTATCACCGTTATCAGGAAACCCTGGCCGACATGCAGGGCATGCTGCACAGCGCGAGCAAGATCCCGCCGCTGAAAAACCTCAAGGACTCGGGCGCCAATCAGCCGGCGACTCTGGTGCTGGTCATCGGCGAGTCCACCAATCGCCAGCGCATGAGCCTCTACGGTTACCCGCGCAAAACCACGCCGGAACTGGACAAGCTCAAGGATCAGCTGACGGTTTTCGACAACGTCATTACCCCGCGTCCTTACACCATTGAAGCGCTGCAACAGGTGCTGACCTTCGCCGACGAAGAAAACCCGGACCTGTACCTGTCCACGCCGTCGCTGGTCAGCATGATGAAACAGGCCGGCTACAAGACGTTCTGGATCACCAACCAGCAGACCATGACCAAACGCAACACCATGCTCACGACCTTCTCCGAACAGGCCGACGAGCAGGTGTACCTGAACAACAACCGCAACCAGAACGCCGCGCAGTACGACGGCGACGTGATCGAGCCGTTCAACAAGGCTCTGGCCGACGCGGCGCCGCGCAAGTTGATCGTCGTGCACCTGCTCGGTACGCACATGAGCTACCAGTACCGTTATCCGCCGAGCTTCGATAAGTTCAAGGATCGCAACGGCGTTCCGGCCGGTGTGCGTGACGATCAGGTGCCGACCTATAACAGCTACGACAACGCGGTGCTGTACAACGATTTCGTGGTCTCGAGCCTGATCAAGGATTACGCCAAATCCGATCCGAACGGCTTCCTGCTCTACCTCTCCGACCACGGTGAAGACGTGTTCGACTCGGTGGGCCACAGCACGCTGGGTCGCAACGAAAACAAGCCGACGGCGCCGATGTACACCATTCCGTTCATGGCCTGGGCGTCGCCAAAATGGCGTGAAACCCACGACTGGAGCTTCGCCGGAGACCTGAGCCGGCCGTACAGCAGCTCGCACTTGATCCACACCTGGGCGGATCTGGCCGGTTTGAGTTTCGATGAGCTGGATCGCACCAAAAGTCTGGTCAGCGACAGCTTCAAGCCGCGTCCGCTGTTGATCGGCAACCCTTACGAACGCGAACAGCGGGCCTTGATCGACTTCAGCCTGATGAAGCCGAAAAAACCCGCGGCCACCACTACGGAAGTGGTGCTGCAGGAGTAACAGAAAGGGCCGGAACCGGCCCTTTTCAACATTTACAATCGTACTGCCCCTTCCCTTGCAACCTGCACGCGTCATTCACGCGTGCAGCGTTCGTCCGATACGCCGTGGAAATACCCTGTAAAACCTAGACTGAACGAGCGTTAACCTCTTGTTAATACCCTCGACGGACACTGCCCCTCGATGCCCTGATTCATGGATGAACGGCTCCGACATTTTTCGTAGGAGGCACCATGAAAACCACGACTGCAATCCTTGCCGGTCTACTTACCCTCGCATCCGCGAGCGCATTCGCCGAAGGCGGCGCCGAGCGCATGAGACATTACTGGGCCAATTTCCCGGTTCATTCCGCACAGAGCCAGCAGGCTGAAACAAAGACCAACGAACTCAAGGTTCCGGACGACCAGACCGCCCAGGTCACCGAGTCCTATCGCCCTTGAGCGAACGCTTTACCGATGGACCTGCGATGGCTCGCTCTGGCTTCGCAGATGACAGTTGGGCGCCCTTTCCGGGCGCCTTTTTTTACGCCTGCAAATCCTTGATCCAGAACAGCATGCGCCCGTGACTGGGGTCGAACATGCCCGGCGCAAAGCCGAATTTGGTGTAGGAATTTTGCGCCACGGCGTTACCTTCAAGCACTTCCAGGGTGATTTTGCAGCACCCGCGCTGACGGGCGATGTCCTCGACCTTGCGCAGCATTTTCTGACTCAGCCCCAGACCGCGAAACTTCGTCACCACTGACACGTCGTGCACATTGACCAGCGGTTTGCAGGCAAACGTGGAAAACCCTTCAAAGCAGTTCACCAGCCCCGCCGGCTCGCCACCGACAAAGGCCAGGACGCTGAACGCGTGGGGCCGTTTGGCCAGTTCGGCGGGCAGTTGCTGCAACAGTTCAGGGGCAATCGGATGGCCGCCGCCCATCGGGTCCTCGGCGTAATGATTGAGTACGACACCGATGGCTTCGGCATGCACCGGATTGGTGTAACTGGCTTGAAGCACAAGAATTTCTGCGGAATCCATTTCCTTCCTCGATCGCACGGGGCCCCGGCGCGTTTGATACGCACTGATAGGCTCGGCGACCTTAGCGCGAGGCAGGTCCCGGCGACAACCCGACGTTTTCAGTGGCCCCAGATGAGTTCTTCGGTCCAGCCCAGCTCGGCAAAATCCTCGGCTCGCAAACCGGATTCGCCGGCACAGAAAAACTCGTCCAGTTGCGGCGGTTTTACCGAGGTGCCGCTGAGCATGGCGTGAACCTGGCCGCGATGGTGGATCTGATGTTCGAACAGGTGCGAGATCATCCGCAGACGGCTGTCGTGCTGTGGCGTGTCGCGGGCGATGGTGACAATGCGCCCCAGATCGGCATCGCGCAGTTGCTCGCAGTAGGCGATCAGCCTGCGGTCGACATGGGCCTGTTCCCGGCGCAAGGCCTGTGACTCGGTGAAGGGTTCGTCAGCGTTGAAGAACACGTAGCAATCGGGATGCGGTTCGTCACCGCGCAACTCCCGCTCCAGCGCGTCGACGTAGAACCAGTCGCAGGTGAGGATATGGTTGAGGGTCAGGCGGATGCTCGGGAAGAAACTGGCCCGTGGCGCTGCCAGCTCCGTGTCGTCGAGCTGGCTCCAGGCGTTGGCCAGTCGATGGTTGGCCCAGGCATTCTGATAAGCCATGGTCAGCAAATGGTGGGACAGGGGCTGAGTCATGTGGCGCCTCCGTGTTTCAGGTCTCGGCGAAGCGTTGCAGCTGCATCTCCTGCAAGCGGCTGAGGGTCCGGCGGAACGGGAATTCCAGATAGCCCTCGGTATACAGCGCGTCCATCGGCACTTCAGCCTCGATGAACAGCGGCACCTTGCGGTCGTAGCACTCGTCGACCAGCGCGATGAAGCGGCGCACGCCGTCGTCGTGCACCGACAACTGCGGCAATTCGCGATCGCCGGCCACCACCCGCTCCGCGCCATCCTCGGTGCCACGGGCGATCCGCCCTTCGCGTTTTTTCGCGCTTAGGTTCGGCACCTCGCTCAACAGGATAGCCCGGTAGGTGTCGCACAGCGCGATGAAATCCATGGCGGCGAACGGTTGCTCGCACAGGTCGGCGTAACGGCACCACAGCACCGAATCGCTGGCCTGCACCACGTTCAGGGCACGGTAACCGACCGGCACCGGTTCGCCACTGACGGTTTGCCCGGCCGCCAAGGCGTCGAACACCTGGCTTAGCGCGCTACCCTGCCCCGGCTGAGTGACCCAGTAGCGCTGCTCGATGGCGCCGGGATGCAATCGATGATCTTCGGCGCCGTTTACCGCGACCACTTGCATGTGCTGTTTGATCGCGGTGATCGCCGGCAGGAAGCGGTCGCGGTTGAAGCCGTCGGCATACAGCTGATCCGGTGGCAGGTTGGAAGTGCAGACCACCACCACGCCCTCGTCGAACATCACCTGAAACAGTCGCCCGAGAATGATCGCGTCACCGATGTCATTGACGAACAGTTCGTCGAAACACAGCACTCGCACCTCGGCCGCCAGCTCACAGGCCAGGGCCCGCAATGGATCGGCGATCCCGGTCAACTGAAAGGAGCGTTGGTGCACCCAGCCCATGAAGTGATGAAAGTGTTGCCGCCGCGCCGGCACCCGCAGGCTCTGATGAAACTGGTCCATCAGCCAGGTCTTGCCGCGCCCGACCGGGCCCCACAGGTAAACGCCGGTAACTGAACGGGCACCGGCGTGCAAGGCTTCATGGCATTTTTGCAAGGCCCAGACCGCGTGTTCCTGGGCTTCATCCTGGATGAAGCCCTTGTGGTCGACGGCATATTGCCAGGCGCTCAGGGGGGAGTCGAAAGTCATGCGCGGCAGTATGCCACGACGGCTACAAGGAAATATCCAGCCGAGCGATTTTGCCCTGTTCGTTGAGGCGGAACGTGTAGCGCAGCTCCAGCGGGCTGCCGGGAAACGTTCCGGAGATCAGCCCTTGCACCAGTACTTTGCCGGTGCGCTGCTGGACGCCGAGCACTTCGACCCGTGGCTGATAGCGCTGGGCGGTGTCCTGCATCCAATTGGCGATGGCCTGCGGGCCGACCTGATGATGGCCCTCATCGAACACATGGGCATCCTCGGCAAAAAAACTGCCGACCCGGGAGGTATCGCGAGCATTGGCAGCATTAATGTACTCAACGATGGCCGGGGCGAGTATCGAGGTGGGATGGAACATGAGTGCAGCTCCTTTTTTCGGGTTCTGTCGCCATCCTAGAACAGCCCTGCGTCAATTCCTGTCAGGAGTGAAACGGCCGTTTTCGTCCAGTTGCATCAGCCGCTGCCAGGTGCGCAACAGGTCGCTGCGGCGCCCCGGATAGCGCTCACCGTGCAGGCTGGCGGCGGCAATCCGGTCGGTGCGAAACGTGCGATAGGCACCGCGCAATTCACACCACGCGACGATGATCCGCACCTCGTTGAGAAAACCCAGCGCCAGCGGCCAGATCAACCGCTGGCTTTGCACCTGCTGCGCATCGGCATAATCGATGTGCAGCTTGGCCTGATCGCGGATGGCGTGGCGGAACACGTTCAACGGCACGGCGTTTTGCGGAAAACCGTAACCCGGCGGCCCGGGCATGACGGTCGGATTGCGCAGCGCTTCCTGGGCCTGCGGGTCCAGCACCGCAGCGATTTTCGCCAGTGCATCCGCCGCAGCCTTGCTCAGCACTTCGTCGCCGCGCTGATCGACATAACGCAGGCCCAGCACGATGGCTTCGGTCTCGTCGGCGTTGAGCATCAGCGGCGGCAGAAACAGACCGCTGCGCAGCACATACCCGATGCCCGCCTCGCCATGGATCGGCGCGCCGAGGGCGGTCAGTTCGGCGATATCGCGATAGAGGGTGCGTTCGGAGATTTCCAGCTCGGAGGCCAGCGTCGCGGCGGTGACCGGGCGCTTCTTGCCACGCAGCACTTGCAGCAGGGTCAACAGTCGAGTGGTTCGCGACACGGTGTGAGGCTCTGGGCAGAAATTTGCCGGAGCTTAGCAGAGCCTGGTGTCAGAAATTGTCAGGAGCTTTCACCAGGCTCGGAGGGGATCACGCGTCGACTTTGTGCCTGGCCGCGTACAGGCAAAGCATCTCCATGGCCAGGGTTGCCGCCGCCAGCGACGTCACATCCGCATGGTCATAGGCCGGCGCCACTTCCACCACGTCCATGCCCACCAGATTGATCCCGCGCAGGCCGCCAAGGATCTCCAGCGCCTGCACTGTGCTCAGGCCGCCGCACACCGGCGTACCGGTGCCCGGCGCAAAGGCCGGATCCAGACAATCGATGTCGAACGTCAGGTACACCGGGTGATCGCCGACCCGCGCGCGGATCGCTTCGACAATGGCTTCGCAACCAAGGCGATGCACCTGCCGCGCATCGAGCACCTGAAAGCCCTGATGATCGTCGTTGGTGGTGCGCAAACCGATCTGCACCGAACGCGCCGGATCCACCAACCCTTCCCGCGCTGCGTGCCAGAACATGGTGCCGTGATCGACCCGTTTGCCGCCCTCGTCCGGCCAGGTGTCGCTGTGGGCATCGAAGTGGATCAGCGACAACGTGCCGTGCTTGCGCGCATGGGCCTTGAGCAGCGGATAGCTGATGAAATGATCGCCGCCGAAGGTGAGCATGGCGCTGCCGGAGCTGAGGATGTGCTCGGCGTGGGCTTCGATGCTTTCCGGGATGGTGTGCGGCGAGCCGTAATCGAAGTCGCAATCGCCGTAATCGATCACCGCCAGATGATCGAACGGGTCGAACGTCCATGGCCAGTGCCGTTCCCAGGCAATCCCGGTGGACGCTGCGCGAATCCCGCGCGGCCCGAAACGAGCGCCAGGACGGTTGCTGGTGGCGGTGTCGAACGGCACACCGCTGACCGCCACGTCCACGCCGCGCAGGTCGCGGCTGTAGCGTCGGCGCATGAAACTGGTGATCCCGGCGTAAGTGCTTTCGGCAGCAGTGCCGTAAAGGCTGTCACGGGTCAGGGCCTGATCGTTTTGCACTGGCACGTCCATCGGTGTGCTCCTGTTGTTATGAAAGGCTATTGGCGGCTACGGAAAGTGGTCCACAGGCGTGTGCGCTGGCGCATGTCCTTGAGGCTCATGCTGTGGTCGGCGTACAGCCGCTCGCGCACTTCGGGTTTTGGGAAAATGTCCGGATCGTTGCGCACCGCCTCATCCACCAGCGGCGTGGCGGCCTGGTTGGCGGTGGCGAAGAACAGCGTATTGGTCAGCGCCGCCACGGATTCGGGGCGCAACATGAACTCGATGAAGGTGCGTGCAGCCTCGGGGTGCGGCGCGTCTTTCGGGATGGCGAGGTTGTCCTGCCACACCAGCGTACCTTCCTTGGGAATCCGGTAAGCGACTTCGAACGGCTTGTTGGCCTTGCGCGCCTGATCGGCGGCCATACTCGCGTCACCGTTGTAGGTCAGCGCCAGGCAGACGCTGCCATTGGCCAGATCATTGATCTGCCGACCGGTGGCGACGTACAGCACCGAGGGCTGCAACTGCTGTAACAAGGCTTCGGCGGCGGCCAGATCTTTCTTGTCGGTGCTGTAGGGATCTTTCCCGAGATAGTGCAGCGCCAGGCCGATCACTTCCTGTGGCGAATCGAGAATCGCGATCCCGCAATCCTTGAGCTTGCTGGCGTATTCGGGCTTGAACAGCAGATCGAGGCTGTTGAGCGGCACGTCGGGCAGCCGCTGCTTCACGGCTTCGACGTTCATGCCCAGGCCGAGCGTGCCCCAGGTGTAAGGCACGCCGTAACGGTTACCGGGATCGACCGCCGCCAGTTTTTCCAGCAGATCCGGATCGAGATTGGCGTAGCCCTTGAGCCCGTCGCGAGGGATTTCCTTCAATGCGCCGGCGGCCAACCCACGGGCCAGCACGCTGGACGAAGGCACCACCACGTCATAACCGCTGCCACCGGTGAGCAATTTGGTTTCCAACACCTCTGAGGTATCGAAGGTGTCGTAGCGCACGTGAATGCCGGTTTCCTTTTCGAAGCGCTGCAAGGTTTCCGGCGCCACGTAATCGGCCCAGCTGTAGAGATTGAGCGTCTTCTCTTCGGCCTGGGCGGCGATGGAGACGGTAAGCAACAAAGCGGGCAAACACAGCTTGAAGACGGGAGCCATGACGAACACCTGACCGAAGGAAGTGGTGGCAGGATGCGCCGTCGGATACATTCGAAAAATATCAAGTTTGTTAACCTGACTTTATCCAGGAGCAATGTGATGCTCGGTCAGCTCCACGATGTCGATCTTCAGCTTCTGCGGCTGTTTCTCGGCGTGGTCGAATCCAATGGTTTCAGCGCAGCCCAGGGTGAACTGGGGCTGAGCCAGTCGAGCATCAGCCAGCAAATGGCCAAGCTTGAGACGCGTCTCGGCTATCGGGTGTGCAACCGGGGCAAGGGCGGTTTCAGCCTGACGCCCAAGGGCGAGCAACTGTTGATTGCGGCGCGGGCGCTGTTCGATTCGATCGAAACCTTCCGCCATCAATCCAACGGCGTCGCCGGGCGCTTGATTGGTGAAGTGCGCCTGGGCCTGTCGGAAGCGGTCGATCAAACGGTGCTGCAACGGGTGGCGGATGCGATCCGCCGGTTTCGCGAGCGGGACGAATCGGTGCGCATCGAGTTGATCAGCGCCATGCCCGGCGAAATGGAGCGCCTGCTGCTGCAACAGCGGCTGGACCTGGCCATCGGTTACTTCTCCCAGGTACAGAGCGCGTTCGACTACCGCGAACTGTTCAGCGAAACCCAGCATCTGTATTGCGCGCCCGGCCATCCGCTGTTTACCGACGAGGCCCCTGATGACGCGGCGTTGCAGGCCTGCGACCGGGTCGATCACCCGTATCGGTTTTTGCGCAGTGACGAGCCATTTCAGGGCAAGGTCTGCTCGGCACGCTCGGAACAGGTCGAAGGCACCCTCGCCTTCATTCTGTCCGGCAAACACGTCGGTTATCTGCCCAACCATTACGCCCGCCAATGGCAGGACAAGGGCCTGTTGCGGCCAGTGCGCGAAGGCGAGTTGAGCTTTGACGTGGCGTTCCATCTGGCCCGCCATCGGGCGCAAGTGCCCGGCGATGCGCAGAAGGCTTTTGAAGAAGACCTGCTGTCAGCCTTTGGTCGAACCTGACCTTTTGGGCAGTTTTAATGCGTTGCCCTCGTCTCCCGCTTACGGCATCCTGCGCACCCATTTTCCGACCCGGCCCCGCATTGCGGCACGCAAACCACCATGACCGTCTCTGAAAAAGCCCCGCGCAACAACGATCTGATCTACGGCCTCAACGACCGTCCGCACTTCACCGCAACGGTGTTTGCCGCTCTGCAACACGTGCTGGCCAGCTTCGTCGGCATCATCACCCCGACCCTGATCATGGGCGGCGCCCTCGGCTTGCAAAGCGAAATTCCGTACCTCATCAGCATGGCGCTGTTCGTTTCCGGCCTCGGCACCTTCGTTCAGGCCAAGCGCTTCGGCCCGGTCGGTTCGGGGCTGTTGTGCCTGCAAGGCACCAGTTTTTCCTTTATCAGCGTGATTCTCAGCGCCGGTTTCATGGTCAAGGCCCGGGGCGGCGGCACCGATGAAATCCTCTCGACGATCTTCGGCGTGTGCTTCTTTGCCGCGTTCATCGAAGTGGTGCTGAGCCAGTTCATCGGCAAGTTGCGCATGCTGATCACCCCGGTGGTGACCGGCACCATCATCACGCTGATGGGCCTGTCGCTGATCAAAGTGGCGATGACCGACATTGCCGGCGGCTTCGGCGCGGCGGATCTGGGCGCGGCCAGTCACGTGTTCCTGGCAGCGCTGGTGCTGGGCACCATCGTGGTGTTGAACCGGGTCGACGTGCCGTTCCTGCGGTTGGGCGCAATCGTCATCGGCCTGACCCTCGGCTACGTGGTGGCGTGGCTGATGGGCACCGTGGACTTCGCCAATCTGCCCGAAGTGCCGGTGGTCAGCGTGCCGGTGCCATTCAAGTATGGTTTCAACTTTGATTGGGTGGCGTTCGTGCCGGTGGCGGTGATTTTCCTGGTGTCGCCGCTGGAGGCTGCCGGTGACCTGACCGCCAACTCGATGATCTCGCGACAACCGGTCAAAGGCCCGCTGTACATCCGCCGGATCAAGTCCGGCCTGCTCGCCGACGGCCTCAACTCGGCCATGGCGGCGGTGTTCAACAGCATGCCGATGGTGACCTTCGCCCAGAACAACGGCGTGATTCAGCTGACTGGTGTGGCCAGCCGCTACGTGGCGTTCTTCATTGCCGGGCTGTTGGTGCTGCTGGGACTGTTCCCGATGATCGGTGCGGTGCTGCAACTGATGCCGAAACCGGTGCTCGGCGGCGCAGAGCTGGTGATGTTCGGCACTGTGGCGGTGGCCGGAATCAAGATCCTCGCCGAGGCCGGCCTGCATCGGCGCAACATGCTGATCGTGGCGATTTCCGTCGGCATGGGCCTGGGCATCGCCGCCGTGCCGGAAGTGCTGCGCGAGCTGCCGCAGGCGCTGCGCAATATTTTCGAATCGCCGATCACCGTCGGCGCGCTGTGTGCCATCGTGCTGAATATCTTCCTGCCGGAAGAATTCATCGAACTGGAAGAAGATGACTTCGATCCGGAAGCCTCTATCCTTCAGGTCATGGAAAACCCCGACCTGCCGGCCAAAGCTGAACCCGCAACAAACGCCGCTGTCGCACAGTTGAACCGTTGATCCTGTCCGCTCCATCAAAAAGGGCTGATACCGTCAACGGTTCAGCCCTTTTTCAATGAGAGAGCATCAATGCGCCGCCTCCAAGCCATCATCCTGTCCCTGCTTCTGCTCTCCCTCAGCGCCTGCGCGCTGTTCCCCAACCGCGACCCGGTGAACATCAACGTGGTCGGCCTCGAACCGCTGCCGAGCCAGGACCTGGAAGTGCGCTTCGCGATCAAGCTGCGCGTGCAGAACCCGAACGAAACGCCCATCGACTACAACGGCATCGCGCTGGATCTGGAGGTCAACGGCCACTCGCTGGCGTCGGGTGTGAGCGATCAGAGCGGCTCGATTCCACGGTTTTCCGAAACTATTGTCAGCGTCCCGGTGAGCATTTCCGCGTTCTCGGTGCTGCGCCAGACCATCGGCCTGAGCCAGACGCAAACCCTCGACAACCTGCCCTATGTGCTGCGCGGCAAACTGGCGGGCGGGCTGTTTGGCACGATGCGCTTTGTCGATACCGGCAAGCTCAGTCTGCCGAGGGCCAGTGCCGCAACCTGGTAAAGATGCGGTAGTCTGCGCGGCCCACTGTCAGAACATGGAAGTCGTGGTTTATGCAAGACACGCCCACGCTGTACACCGAACGGCTGATTTTGCGTCCGCTTGAGCTAGCGGATGCCGAGGCCATCCAGCAGCAATTTCCCCACTGGGAAGTGGTGCGTTATCTGAACGTTTTCGTGCCCTGGCCGTATCCGGACGACGGCGCCCTCACCTATCTGCGCGACATTGCGCTGCCTGCCGTTGCAGCCGGCAAAGAGTGGCACTGGACGATTCGCCTCAGATCGGCGCCAGAGCAATTGATCGGCAACATCAGCCTGATGGACGAGCCGGACAACCACCGTGGGTTCTGGCTCGCCCCGGCGTGGCAGGGTCAGGGCCTGATGACCGAAGCCAGCGAAGCCGTGACCCGGTACTGGTTCGAAACCCTCGATCAACCGTTGATGCGCGTGCCGAAAGCCGCACCGAACCTTGGCTCGCGAAAGCTATCGGAGCGTAGCGGCATGCGCTTGATTCGCACAGACGAGGATGACTTTGTCGGCGGCCGCTTCCCACGGGAAATCTGGGAAATCACCCGCGAAGAATGGCGGCGCCGACAAACCGTCAAACCGTGAAACGCACGCCCGGTTTAGCCCGCTCATCGACGCTCAACTCGAACACATCCGGCCGCGCATAGTGGCCAACCACGTCGTAGTCGTAGCGGGCGCGCACCAGTTCGGCGGTGTCGATCTCGGCGGTGAGCAAGCCGGCCTCGCCGCGCAACGGCCCGGCCAGCACATCGCCCATCGGCCCGACGATCACGCTGCCGCCGGCGATCAGCGGCCGATCCCCCGGCCAGTTGGCGATTTCCACGCCAAGCTCATTCGGCGAGGCCTGGACCTGACAGGCGCTGACCACAAAACAGCGCCCTTCATGAGCGATGTGGCGCATGCTGACCTGCCACATCTCGCGCTCATCCACAGTTGGCGCACACCAGACCTCAATGCCCTTGGCGTACATCGCCGTGCGCATCAGCGGCATCATGTTTTCCCAGCAGATCACTGCGCCGAGCTTGCCGACCTGAGTGTCGAGCACCGGCAGCGTCGAGCCATCGCCCTTGCCCCAGATCAGCCGTTCGGTGCCGGTGGGCATCAGTTTGCGGTGCTTGGCTACAAGGCCTGCCTGAGGGTCGAAATACAGCGCGGTGCAATGCAAAGTGCTGCCGGCCCGTTCGATCACACCGATCACCAGATTGGCCCCGGTACGCGCCGACAGCCCGGCCAGCGCTTCGGTTTCCGCCCCCGGCACATCGATAGCGTTGGCGAAGTAACGGGCATAGGCCTCGCGGCCTTCCGGTAAGCGATAACCCAGCTGCGTGCCGAACCCCTCGCCTTTCGGGTAACCGCCGAGCAAGGCTTCGGGCATCACCACCAGCGCGGCACCGGATTCGATGATCGCGGTTTCCCAGCTCAGGATCTGTTCCAGGGTTTCAGTCTTGCCGCCGGGCAAGGCGCCAATCTGCAGGGCGGCAACGATTGATTTGGGCATGGTGGTCACTCCGTTAAGTTCAGGTGTTGCTCATTCTCCGGCGCCACGGGATCATGAATAAAGACCGATCCACTGCTGATTGATATGAGCCAAATGAATATCGCAACCGTCGACCTCAACCTGCTGAAAGTCTTCGAAGCCCTGCATGAAGAGTCCAGCGCCAGCCGCGCGTCGTTGCGCCTGGGCGTGACCCAGTCGGCGGTCAGCGCGGCCTTGCGCCGGTTGCGCGAAGTGTATGGCGATCAATTGTTCGTGCGCACCGGCCGCGGCCTGGCGCCGACGCTCAAGGCCAACCAATTGAAACCGGTGGTCAGCGATGCCCTGAACAAATGCCGGCAAAGCCTGGCGATGGTCGATCCGACCGCCAATCATTACGAAGGACGTTCGGTCACTGTGGGCCTTTCGGATGACTTCGAGATCGCTTACGGCCGTCGGCTGATCGAGGAAATCGCCCGTCGCGCACCGAAACTGCGGCTGATCTTCCGCCAGACCCACAGCCAGATCGTCGCCCGGGCGCTGATGGAACGCAGCATCGATCTGGCAATCACCGCCGGCGGATTTGCCGAGCGGCTGCTCAGCCGTCAGGTGTTGGGTGAAGGGGGTTACGCGTGTCTGGTGGATCCGGCGAGCCTGGCGCCGGGTCAGCAGCAGATCGATCTGGAAGAATTCGTCACCCGCGAGCACCTGCTGGTGTCGTCGGGCGGTTTTATCGGGATCACCGATGAAGGGCTGGCGGCGCTGGGCCGGACTCGCCGGGTCTGCGCCTCGACCACGCATTTCGCCGCGTTGCCGCATCTGCTCAAGGGCAGCGAGGCGGTGGCGACCATTCCCACCCACGCGGCGCAGGCCATTGCCTCACTGAGCGGGCTGGTGCTGCTGCCCTGCCCGCTGGCGCTGCCGCGCTACCCGATCGAACTGGGCTGGCGCACCAGCACCCAGATCGATCCGGTGGTGCTGACGGTGCGCGAAGCGATTGGCGCCAGCTTCAGAACCGAGTGATTACTTGTTGGCCGCCATCAGGCGATTGACTTCACTGCGCACCATGTTGGCGAATTCCGGCGGCGACATGCCGTCCAGTTCCGCGCGCACGAACTCGGCCCATTTGCCCTTGCGCTTGGAGCGCTCGCCGAACAACCGCGCGGCCTCGCCCTTGGCTTTGCCCAGATTGTTCTGCCAGAGTTCGAACAGTCGGGATTTCTCATCTTCCAGCGCGGCGCGCTCTGCGAGGGATTTGTCGGCCAGATTGAAACTCATCGGGAATTACCTGCTGCATGAAATGGCGACATCTTACACGCTGGACGGAAATCTCTGACGCTGGTTTTTGTTCCGGATGGAAAATCGCTGCAACTTTTCAAGGCGCGCCACACTCCATTGTTCACTGTCCATTCACCTGCAAGGAGTCACCCAATGGCCCGGAAAACCGCCGTTCAAGCCGCCGAAGACCAAATCAAGGACCAGGCCTTCAGCGAACTTCAGGCGCTGATCGAAGAGTCGGAAAAACTGCTCAAGAGCAGTGCATCCCTGGTCGGCGAGGAAGCGGAGACCCTGCGCGGGCAAATCGCCCAGAAATTGCAGCAGGCGCTGGATTCGGTCACCAGCGTGCGTGACCGCACCAAACCGGCGGTGGACGCCACCGAGAGCTACATCGGCGGGCACCCGTGGCAGACCGTGGCGATTTCCGCCGGGTTCGGTTTGGTGGTCGGATTGCTGCTCGGTCGACGCTGAGCGCGAACAAAAAAATGGCGAGCCCTCGGGCTCGCCTTTTTCATGCCCGGCAAAAACTCATTCGCCGGCCAGTTCACGCAGCTGCGACAGCGTCTGCTGATCCAGTTCGATGCCCTTGGCCAATGACTTGGCCCGCTGCAAATGCCGCCGATCCCCCGGCAAGCGCTTGAGCCCTACCCCGTGCATCTGCCGCACCAGTTCCTGACTGCGCTCGGCAAAGCTTTGCCCGACGGTCTTGCTCGGGTCGATCACTATCAGTAACTGGCCGGTCCACGGGGTCTTGGCACCGGGGTGATTCTTCCAGTCGAATTCGAACGAAAAGTTGCCGCCGGTCAGCGCAGCGGCGAGCAGCTCGACCATCATCGACAGCGCCGAACCTTTGTGCCCGCCAAACGGCAGCAACGCGCCGCCTTCCAGAATCGCTTTCGGATCGCAGGTCGGCTGGCCGAGGCTGTCGACGCCCATGCCCGCCGGCAGTTTCTCGCCCTTGCGCGCGGCGATCTGTACGTCGCCATGGGCAATGGCGCTGGTGGCCAGGTCAAACACGATTGGCGCGCCATCGGCCCGGGGTGCGGCGAAAGCGATCGGGTTGGTGCCGAACAATGGCCGGTCGGCGCCGTGCGGCACCACGCAAGCCATGCTGTTGACCACGCTCAGCGCCACCAGGCCTTCGTCGGCAAAAGGCTCGACGTCCGGCCACAGCGCGGCAAAGTGGTGGGAGTTGCGGATCGCCAACACCGCAATCCCGGCACTGCGGGCCTTTTCCATCAGCAGTGGACGTGCCGCCGCCAGCGCAGGCTGGGCAAAACCGTTGCCGGCATCGACGCTGACAAACCCTGAAGCCACGTCCTCGACTTTCGGCACGGCCTTGCCGTTGACCCAGCCGCTGTTGAGCGTCGAGACATAACCGGGAATCCGGAATACGCCGTGACTGTGCGCACCGTCCCGCTCGGCACTGGCGCAATTGGCGGCCAGGGTTCTGGCGACTTCGGCCGAAGTGCCGTGACGGGTGAAGATCGTTTCCAGCAGTTGAGTCAGCTCGTCCAGGGACACCGCGGACGAGAGCGAATGATCGTGTGGCGCAGACATCTGAAGCTCCAGAGTAATTATTGGAGGGAACAACAGCGAACGGACAACCCGCCAGAGGATTAACCACGGCTGGCCGGTGGCCTGTCAACCCCGCAATGGACAGCCGATTTCCAGACAGCGGGCTCAATACCCTTCACATTCAGATCAATCCCAATCTGACACTGGCCGGCCCCGCCAGAAACCTCGTCGAATTTGCCCTCGATCACATCAATGTCGCCCAGAGCACCGGGTAGAAAGGGTCGGCCAGCTGGAGCCGATCCGAGCGTTTGATTCACGCATAAAAAATGCGCAGGCTCGACACCTGCGCATCGCTCCACAACCGTGGGGGTCAGTCTTTCTGATCGCGAAGGACATTGCCGGAGGCGCCGTCGATACGGAATTCGTACACCACCCCGTCGGCCTTGCGTCCTTCGCCTTTCCAATAACCATTGTTGTCGGCCTCGATCTCGTAGACCTCGACATAACCGGCCTTGGTTTTCACGATCTCGATGGCCTTCTCGATGGTGATCCAGCCCGCGCCCGGGCGGTCGGCCAGTGCCGCGCCTGCGCTCAGAAGACTGGCGGTTGCAACCACAGCGGCCAAGGTTCTTTTGATCATGTTTTCACTCCATTTATAGTTAATGTTCGCGGGATGTCCTGTTTTTTGGGGCGCTGCAGCGAAAAAAAGTTCCACGTTTGATGGGTAAATGCCATGACGGCTGTTCTCGGCGCCTTCCGCCCAAGGTTAGAATGCGCGAAATCAGGATGAGTCAATGACCCAGAACCCTCTCTCGGAAGCCGAATACGATGCAATCACCGATGCCGCCGCGCATTGGTGCATGCGCCTGCACGCCGTTGACTGCACCGCTGAAGAGCGCATGGCGTTCGAACAATGGCGCGATGCGCACCCGCTTCACGCGTTCGAGTATGAGGCGATGCTGGAAATCTGGGACGTCGCTGAACACCTGCCCCGGCCGGCAACGGCACCGGCCCTGCCGATTCACCCGACGGCGACCCGGTCATGGCGCCAGTACGCCGTAGCGGCGTGCGTCTGCGCACTGGCTTTGCCGCTGGCGGCCTGGACCGGATGGAACCTCGGCTGGCTGCCTGACAGCTATCAGCATTTCGCGGCCACCGACAATGTCCGCCATGTCACCCTGGGCGATGGCAGCCAGGTCGAGCTGAATCTCAACACCGAACTGACCTACAGCAATTACAAGGACGAGCGTCGCGTCACCCTGAAAAAGGGCGAGGCGTTCTTTGAAGTCAGCCACGACCTGAGCCACCCGTTCGTCGTCAGGGCCGCCGAAGGCAGGATTCGCGTCACCGGCACACGCTTCAACGTCTGGATGTATGAGGATCAGGTAAAGGTCAACCTGATCGAGGGTTCCGTGCTGGTCACCAGCAACACTCAATTGCCCGGCGATGGTCTGCGCCTGGGGCCTTCGATGCAGGCACGCTACAGGCATGGCGATTTCACTCCGCAGATCAGCCAGACCTATGCCAACGACAACGCACTGGCCTGGCGCAGCGGCAAACTGGTGCTCGACAACCTGCCGCTGAACGAAGCATTGCCGCAGATCAACCGTTACCTGGACAAGCCCCTGATGCTGGCCGACAACGCCACCGGTTCGATCCGGGTGGGCGGCATTTACAACATCAAGGAACTGAACAGCTTCGCCAGTTCTCTGCCCAAAGTCCTGCCGGTCTTCCTGACCCGCAACAAGGACGGCAACCCGGTGATCAACCCGATGCCGCAGCAACCGCCAAAAAACTGAAGGCCGTTCCCGTGAGGGAGCGGCCTTGTGCTTTTGCGGTTGTCCGCAGGTTGAACAGCTGATTACTGCGCCGCGACTTTCCCCGTTTTTTCCAGGTCATCGCGCACGGTCTGCACCTGATATTGCGGATCGGCCTCGATCTGCTGTTCGGTGAACGGCAACACACTCCACTGTTTCTTCGAGAAGGCCTCGGTCTGATCCCGGGAATACTTCGACGCCGGATCACTGGATAACGAGAATGCCAGCAGGCCCTGGGCATGCGGTCCCTTGTCATCGAACGTCACGACTTGCAG
Organism: Pseudomonas pharyngis; assembly: GCF_021602345.1. Classification (GTDB taxonomy): domain Bacteria; phylum Pseudomonadota; class Gammaproteobacteria; order Pseudomonadales; family Pseudomonadaceae; genus Aquipseudomonas; species Aquipseudomonas pharyngis. Next base: position 163,404 of record NZ_BQID01000012.1, on the reverse strand, counting down.
GTAACTGGTGCCGCTGACCACTTCCAGCTTGCCGTCTTCACGGGGCACGCTCTGGATGGCGTTGTAGATGCCGAGCGTGCCCGGGCCACCGTGAATCGGCGTTTGCTGGCCACCACTGCTGACCACCTGCACATCCCCCCAGCGGGTGCTGGCGTTCAGGCCCATTTTTACCGCCGATTCGGCCGACGCCAGCATGGCCTCGCGCAGTGCCTTGGCCACTTCCGGTTTTTCAACGGCCAGCCCGCGCGGGGTGTGCTGAGCATCCTTGGGATCGAACGCCACGCGCCAGGCCTGCGGCGATTCCTGCATCGCTTGCATGATGTTCTGGAAATGCACCAGGCCGACGCCCGACTCCAGATTCGCCCGACCATCCCACGCCTTCAGGCTGCTGCATACCGATTTCAACGCGGCCTCAGACTGCGAAGCACAGAACTTTCGCAGGTCCGGCACCACCTGAGTCGCCAGGAATACCTGATCGTCCATCACCATGTGTTGCAGATCCTGCACCGACACCGAGCCTTTCTTGCTCAGGGTCGCCAGACGATCCAGCGCAAAGCGCGAGCGCAGGCCCAATGGCTGGCCGTCCTGACTGATCAGCGGCGAGAAGCCGGTCAGCGGTTGCGCCGGGTTGGCCAGCCACGCCGAGTCGTTGGAGTGCTGGACAAAGTCCTTGCGCAGCAGCTGCGGCAACTGGCTGGAGGCGTAAATGCCCTTCTGTGCGGCTTGCGGGTCGATGTCCCAGGCGCAGGCGCTGTTGGAGCCGTCGAGCACGATCATTTTCAGACCGGCGCGCGGGTCGCTGCACCTGGCCAGTTTGTCGGCGCTGACGTTCGGCACCACCGACAGGTTCATGTACAGCGTCTGGCCCTTGTCATCCACGGCCAGGGTGTTGACCCACGGGATGCCCTGAATCGTGTGCACCGAATCCTGCAGATCCTTGAGATTGCCGGCGCGGTTCATGGCGTACCACTGCTTCAACACCCGGTCGTTATCGAGGTTCGCATCGCGAAGGCTATAGGCGAACTGATTGTCCCAATCGAGCTTGCCGGGCCATTGCACAATCGGGCCGAACTGCGAACTGTAGACATCCCGCGAGACCGGCACCACCTGACCGTCCGCCTGTTTGACCTGCACGGTGACCGTCTGCTTGTTCATCGGCAAGGACTGGCCGTCGAGCAGGTAACGGGTCGGATCCTTCGGATCGAGTTGCAGGCGATACAGGGTGAAATGCTTTGACGAATCGACGGTGTGGGTCCAGGCCAGATGCTGATTGAAGCCGATGTTGATCATCGGCAGGCCCGGCAGCGCCGCGCCCATCACATCCAGTTTGCCCGGAATGGTCAGGTGCATCTGATAGAAGCGCATGCCGCCGACCCACGGGAAATGCGGGTTGGCCAACAGCATCCCACGGCCATTGAACGAACGTTCGCTGCCCACCGCCACCGCGTTGCTGCCACGGTCCAGTGCGAAGCGTTGCAGGCGCGTGTCCGCCAGTTGATAGGCCCGCGCATCGTTTTCAATCTTCGCAGTGGCCTGCGGCGGAGTAGCACCCGCCAGCGCTTCGGCGAACTGGCCCACCCCGCCCTCGACCAGCAGACGACGGGTCAGCTTCACCAGGTCCTCGGCGGCGATATCGCGCACCCATTCACCCTGGCACTGTTGTGGCAAGCCCTGCTGACGGCGTTCGGCCAGATAACGGTTGTAGCCGGCGGCATAACCCTCCACCAGATCACGCACTTCGACCGGCTGGGCCTGCCAGAAAGCGTTCACTGCCTGCGGCGTGTTGAGCCACTGGAAGAACACGTCGCTGACGCGGTTCTCGCGCTCTTCGACTGTCAGTTGCTCCGGCCCGAAGTACCGCGACCGCTCGCCATTGACCGTCACGACTTCGTTGGCCAGCAGGCACAGGTTGTCCTGCGCATAGGCATAACCGATGCCGAACCCGAGACCACGTTCGTTTTCCGCGCGGATGTGCGGTACGCCAAAACCGGTGCGGCGGATATCGGCGCCGGTCTGGCCGGAAGGGCTGAACGCCTGCGCCGACAGACTCAGCCCGAGAAAGAGGCCGGCAAGGGTCAGTCCGGTGAATTGCCTGGAAATAGTCACGCTCGCTCCTGATCGAAATGCCGAAGAGCGAACCGCCAGCCACCGTGAACACGTCGGACCCGGCTCGCTCTGAAATCACCCACGCGTCACGCGCAATGAGCCTGTCCAGAAAACGAAGCCGTGGGAAAAAAATTTAGTCGGTCACACACCCGTTTCGTGCCGCAATCACGGGGAAAAGACAAAACCACGACAAATTTTCTACATTTTCCGCTTCATGATTTGTCGGGCTGAAACGTCTTGTTTAGAGAGAGCACGAAAAACCTTTCCTGATCAGGCTCTGAAAGGAGTAATCGCATGTACAACCCACCCCTACCATCGGAAGGTAGCCAGCCCCCACAAGGAGCGCCCATGGGTTCACACGCCGACGTATTCGGGCAACGGGTCGAGCGTCACGGCAATGATCGCATCCGTATGCTGCTTAAAAGCTTCGGCCTGCGCACCAGCCTGATTCGCCTCAAAGTCATCGACACCCTGCTGGTCGCCGCCGAGGACGACCGTCGTCTGGGTGTGCGTGGTGTTCACAGCCAGTTGCTGGATCTGGACATTCCCTTGTCCTTTCTCAGCGTGCGTGAAGTACTCAAGCGCCTGTGCGCCGAAGGTGTCATCACGTTCAACGACGACAAGAGCTACAGCCTCCATCCCCAGGCTGCCGCCGTGCTCAACCACGATTGAAGCGCCCGGCAGATGCCGTCAGGGCTTGACCTTGCGGCGCATCACGCCGTTGATCACCACAACCACCACCGCCACACCGATGGCTATGTACTGAAATGTTTGCTCGCTGAGCTTGCCGGCGTTTTGCAGCCAGGACAGGCCAAGCATGATCAGCAGTACGGCGAGGGCGATCAGAATCGAATATTTCAAGCGTTGCTTCTGGGTCATTACAGGTTCCTGAACCGTTGGAATGTATCGGGTTTGTATCGGCGTTGATGCCATGCGCATACCCTTTCACGGGGATATGCCGCTGCAAACGGGGTCTCATGTTACAGCCGATGAAGAGCTTTGGCTTCAGGCGGCTTTAACCATGAGGATCTTTGAAATGCTGCGTCGAATCACCTGGCTGATTCCTGTCCTTGCACTGCTCACCCTGAGCGGCTGCATCATTTTCCCCCACGGCGGCTGGCATGGCGATCATCGCCACTACGCGCCGCAAGGTCCGGGCTACTACGACCATCGTTAAGTCATGCCGCGAGAAGGATGCCAGCGTCCATTCATTCAAATGCAACAACTGATTTAGTGTCAGCCGAAATGCCCACAGGAATGTGGGCATTTTTCTTAAGACTCTATTCATTATCTTGTCAGGCAATTCGCGCTTGCGAGTAGGCATCCCGACTTGTGCAACATCACGCAACCCCCCGTCATAGAGCGTCACAGCAATGACGTAGGAACAGTCTGACCCCGCCTCTACCCTTTGCGCTCTCTCTCGAATCTCGTGGAAGCGTATGCAAAGAACTCTCATCAATCTCTCGCCGCGGCAGGCGCTCGGTTTCTGCCTCGCCATCATGCTGTTCGAATGGCTGACCTACATGGCCAGCGACATGGTCATGCCGGCGATGCTCACCGTCACTCGGGATCTTGAAGCCGATGCCCGTCATATCCCCAACGCTTTCAATCTCTACCTGATCGGTGGAGTGTGCCTGCAATGGCTGATCGGACCGCTTGCCGACCGGTTCGGCCGACGCCCGCTGTTGCTGGCCGGTTGCGCACTGTTCGGTGCAACGTGTGCAGCGACAGTCTTTACGCCCGGTATTGAAGTTTTCAACGCATTAAGGCTGATCCAGGGCATGGGGCTGGGGTTTGTGGTGGCTGTCAGCTATCCCGCGCTTCAGGAAGTATTCTGCGAAGCCGATGCGGTGCGCCTAATGGCGCTGCTGGGCAATGTTGCACTGCTTTCGCCGCTGATCGGCCCCCTGCTGGGCAGTCTGTTACTTGAATGGCTCAGCTGGCGCGAACTGTTTCTCGGCCTGGCCCTGGTTGCCGTACTTGCATGGACCGGACTGTACGCCTGCATGCCCGAAACCATCGGAGTGGTCCGTCGTGATGGCACTCAGCAAGCGCCTATAGCCTTTTCCCTTCGCCAGATCGGTGCTCGATACCTTGCGTTGTCGCGCAACAAGAACTTTCTCGGGACCTGCGTTGCACTTGGCCTGATGAGCCTGCCGCTGATCGCCTGGATCGGTCTTGCTCCGCTGTTGCTGATCCAGTCACTGGGGCTGACAACGCGGGAATATGCGCTGTGGCAGATACCGGTTTTTTCAGCCGTCATTCTCGGCAATCTGATTCTCGACCGGTTGCTGCCCACACGTGCACTGCCGCAATTGATTCGCCTGGCACTGTGGCCGTACTGCCTGGGTCTGCTGACCCTGGTGGCCGTGGCCATGACAGGCCTCTCCCTCACCGCACTGATTGCCGGCCTCGCGCTGTACGCCGTAGGGCTGGGCATGAGCAACGCAGCCCTGTATCGGCTGGCGCTGTTTTGCAGCGATGACAGCAAAGGACTGGTCTCGGCCGCGATCGGCATGATTTCGATTGCCGTAATGGGTGCCGGTGGATCGTTGATTGCCGCCATCGGCGGCGGCCTTCGCCTCGATTTCTTTGCACTGTGGGCCGCGGTCGGCGGCCTGCTGTGCCTGCCCCTGCTCAACCGGTTTTTGCCTGCTGCGGCAAGGCCGACCGTTCACCATAACGATAAGGACGTCTGATGTTCCATTTCCCCCACAGCGACAAGCTCTGCGCGTTGACGCAACCCTATTGCCCGGACTCCGTGCCGGACGGGCTGTTCGATCAGGCCATGGTCGAGATCAGCCGTTTCCACAGCCTGCATACCCCGGGCTACGAACGCTGGCTGAACGCCAACGGGCTGACCGTGGACAATCTGGACAGACTCGACGACTGGTCGCGTCTACCGCCGATTTTCGCCAGTTTTTTCAAGCAGCACCTATTGCTCAGCCCCACCGGTACCCACGCGTTGGAGCTGACATCCTCAGGCACCAGCGGTCAGAAAAGTCGCATGCGTTACGACGAACGCAGCCTGGGCGCCGCTCAGTACATGGTCGAACGCATCTTTCACCATTATGGCTGGAACAACCCGCAAACCCCGTGCAACTACTTGCTTTTAAGCTATGAGCCGGAGGGCACGATCAGCCTGGGAACCTCCTTTACTGACCAGTTCCTGTGTCGGTTCGCCCCCGTCAATCGAGTGGCCTATGCCCTGCGCCGTACCGGCGGCGGCCACGAGTTCGACAGTTTCGGCGTCATTGTTGCCCTGCAATCCTTCGCCGAAGAAGGCTTGCCCGTACGGATTCTCGGCTTTCCCGCCTTTCTCTGGCAGACCCTTGAACGCATGCGGGCCACCGGCGTTCGCGAACTGCAACTGACACCGGACTCGCTGGCGCTCTTCGGGGGTGGCTGGAAAACCCATGCCGCGCAGGAGATTCCCCATCAGCAACTGTACGAGCGCATGCACCGACAACTGGGCCTTGAGGTCTCTCGCTGCCGTGACGGTTACGGCGCGGTCGAGCATCCGGTGCCTTACCTTGAATGTGCTCATCATCATTTCCATGTGCCCGTCTATTCGCAGGTCTTCGTGCGCAATCCGTCCGACTTCACGGTTCTGCCGTATGGCCGTCAAGGCTTGCTGAGTTTCGTCTCGCCCTACATTTCATCGAGTCCGGCCCACGCCGTGGTCATGAGCGATCTGGCCACCCTGCATCCAGGCGCCAGCTGTGGCTGCGGTCTATCTGCAGACTGGTTCGAACTGCATGGCCGCGCCGCGACCACGGCCGGCAGAAGCTGCGCCCTGGCCGCCGCTGAACTGCTGGGGAGGCATTGACATGTATCTGATCAATGGACAGCTTCACCCCGACTACCGGCTCGACGCCGCACTGGAGCAACTTCATCTGGACCTGCCACAGCGACTGGGCACGGCACTCCAGCGTGGGACAGTCCTCGATGCGGTCGCGGTTTTCTCCACCCGACTGCACGATCCGGATCTGCCTCTTGAACCTGAACACCGTCAATCCCTGATTGAGTTCTGCCAGCCTGATGCCCTGCAGCACAAACTGCAACGTGAGCTGGGGGATCAAGCGGATGCCTTGCGCCGCATCGACTATCGCGAGTCGCACTTCGAACGCTGGAGCCCGCTGGGTCTGGTGGTGCACATCACCCCTGGCAATGCGCCGCTGCTGGCCTTCTGCGCCGTGATCGAAAGCCTGCTGGCCGGCAACGTCAACTGGCTGCGTCCCAGCAGCAGTGACCAGGGCCTGACCGCTCGCTTGCTCCATGCGCTGACTCAGTGCGACGCCACCGGCCAGATCGCAGGACACGTCGCGGTCATACCAGCAACGACCGAGCAAATCGGCCAACTCTGCGAACGCGCCAACGGCATTTCAGCCTGGGGCGGCGAATCGGCGCTTCAATCCATCCGCCGACAGATCCCGGCCGGCTGTCGCTGGATCGACTGGGGTCATCGGATCAGTTTTGTTTACCTGACTCCCGAGACCGCCTCGCCAGAGGCGCTGGACGCGGTGGCGGATGAAGTCTGTCGCCTCGACCAACAGGCCTGTTCCAGCCCGCAATGGCTGCTGGTGGACAGCGATGACGAAGCTGTTCTGCGCATCATCGGCGCGGGCCTGGCAAAGGCGTTGGAACGTCGGGCCCAGCACTGGCCAGCCTTGATGCCGTCACTTCAAGAGGCGTCGCAAATCACCACAGACACGGCGATCGCGCAGTTGACCCAGAGTTTTGTCGGGCCACCCGGACATGTCTGGAAAGCACCGGGCTGGCGGGTGATCTGGACGCATGACCAGCAACTCGCGCCCTCGCCGCTGTTTCGCAGTGTGCTGCTCAAACCACTGCCACGAACGCAAGTCATCGAGGCGCTCATGCCTTGGCGAAACATGCTGCAAAGCTGCGCCCTGATCTGCTCCGAACACGAGACAGCAGAACTTTCGCAGATGCTGATCGCAGCAGGCGTCACGCGAATCGCCCCCGTTGAATCGATTCACGAAGGTTACGAGGGTGAACCCCACGACGGCGTCTATGCCTTGCAGCGCCTGAGTCGGCGGGTGTCGGTCAGCCTGCCGGTTGCGACGCTGTCTACCTGTGCCACGCTTGATCCGCTACCGGCACCGCCGTGCATCGCAGCTCGCTCGATCATGAACAAGGAAACGTTTGTCACCCGCCCGATCAATCCGGCGGCCCGCCTGTACTTCCGCTCCGGGGGCAGCAGCGGCGTTCCGGTGTTGTCGGGTTTCAGTTACCGCGATTTTGATCGGCAAATGCGTGCCGCCGCCGATGGCCTGTTTGCGGCTGGCCTCGACCCGGCCCGCGACCGCGTGATGAACCTGTTCTTCAGTGGCGGGCTGTATGGCGGCTTCTTCAGCTTTTCCAAAGTGCTGGAGCTACTGGGTGTCACTCATCTGCCGATGGGCGCGCCCGCCGATGACGATTACCGCGAAATCGCCCGTTTGATCATCGAACAACGCGTCACCACACTGGTCGGCATGCCGAGCACCCTGCATCGCCTGTTTCTAAACGAGCAGTCACGATTACGTGACTATGGCGGCATCGAAAAGGTCTTTCTCGGCGGTGAGCATCCCGGCGAACAGAGCCGTGCGTTGATGCGCAGTTGCGGCGTCAGGCTGATCCGTTCGGCCATTTACGGCAGCGTCGACGCCGGACCACTCGGCCATGCCTGCCCGGCAACGTCTGATGGCGTATTCCATCTGATGAGCGCTATTCAACACCTGGAAATCGTCGCGTTTGAAGCCGATCAGCCGGTGAATGGCGATGAAATCGGCCGTCTGGTGTTCACCTCGATAGAACGACAAGGCCAGGACGTTCAGCGATACGACCTTGGCGACAGCGGCCGCTGGATACCCGGCCGGTGTCCATGCGGGCTGCCGGCTCCACGCTTCGAGCTGCTGCAACGTCACGGCCGGCTGCTGCGCATCGGCACGGACTTTATCTGTCTGGAAACACTGGCTCGGCATCTGCAGGTCGAGTTCCAGCTGGTCCTGGAGCACGCACCCGACGGGCTGGAACGTATGCGGTTTCGCAGTTCCCTGTCCGCCCTCGACGTCCACCGCCGCCTGCAGGACTACCCGACCCTGGCGACCCTCATCCGCACCGGACTGCTCACGGTGGAGGCGGAACGTTGTGCGATCGATCAATTCGCCCGAAACAAACACAGCGGAAAGACGCCGCAGGTGATCGACAACCGCAGCGAGGTCCCGCCCACTGACATACAAGGAATGCAACATGAACACAAGGATTGAGTTGAACGAGCTCGTGGCGTTCGCACGCCGCCATTCGAGCTTTTATGCAAGACACTTCGCTGATGTGCCCGAGCACATCACTGCGCTGGCTGAATTACCGGTGATCGATCCTGCGGCCTACTGGGAAGGCAGCCAGGATCTCGACCACTGGCCTGTACTGACCGGTTCTCTGGAAAACGCACTGGTATTCAAGACAGGAGGAACCACCAGCACCGGCAAATTTTCGGTTTTTCAGCGCAAGGAATGGCAAACACTGGTAGCGGACTTCGGTCGCAGTCTCGGCGGGCAGTTGAGCGCGGGCGACCGCATCGCCAACCTGTTTTTCGCTGGCGACCTCTACGCCAGTTTCATCTTCACCCACGATGCGCTGGCACAGGTGGAAACGGACATTGTCGAATTTCCGTTCACCGGTCATGTCGACTCGCTCATCCTCGCCGATGCCATCGCCCGACACCGGATCAATGTGCTGGCCGGACTGCCCGCCCATTTGCTGACCTTCGCGGCCTGGCTGGAACAGCACGGGCGGGTACTCGAGGGCGTGAAAACCCTGCTCTACGCCGGGGAAAGTCTCTTTCCGGCACAACTGCGACGATTGGGGCGTGTCTTTCCCGGTGCGCGCATTGCGTCTCTCGGCTATGCCAGTGTCGACGCCGGTTTCATCGGCGCCAGTCAACGGGATTGCGCGTTGGGCGAACATCATGCGGCGGACAACCATAGCGTGCTGGAGATTCTCGACGAAGAAACCGGAGAGGTGATTGACGGGTGCAACCGGGTGGGACGACTGGTGGTGACCAACATGACCCGTCGCTTGATGCCCTTGATTCGCTATCCGGTCGGCGATCGCGCCTGTTGGCGAGAGCCCGGTAATGTTCCCCGGCGCAAATTCGCCTTGATGGGACGCTGTGCCGACAGTCAGCGGGTTCGTGTCGGCATACTGACCCTCCTGCCTCAGGCCATCGGCCAAACCGTACAGCGGATTACCGGCAGTGAAGACTGGCAACTGGTGATCGAACAGGAAGGCACAAGGGATATTCTGTGCCTGCGCTGGGTACCGGATGCCCTATCTGCGATGGCTGAGCAGGCAGACCGGTTACTGCACCGTGCGTTGATCGAAGCCTATCCATTGATCGAAGAGTTGAGCACCGGGCATTTGCTCGAATTGCAGATCCGGCGCTGCACGATTCAGTCACTGTCACGCCATCCTCGGTCAGGTAAACAGCAGCGTGTAGTCGATCTGCGGGTATACGACAATCTGCACCGGGAGGACCGTTGATGGAAACCCTGATCCTGCGCAGTTACCGTAACAGCGACGCCCGTGCCGTCAGCCAACTGTTCAGAAAGGTCTACGGCAACCAATACGCTCAGCCCCATGTTTACCTGCCGCGCATGATTACGCAGAACCATGTCGGCGGTCGCTGGCATTCATTGGTGGCGGTGTCGGAGGGGAAAATTCTGGGGCACGCGGCATTGATTCGCGACAAGGAGTCGCGCATTGCCGAACTCGCATTGAGCGTGGTTGATCCGCAGAGCCGTGGCCAGAACGTGGCCACCCGACTGAGCCGGCAATTGCTGGTTCATGCCCAGGCGCTCGGATGCCACGGCGTGACGATCAAGCAGATGACCCATCATCTCTACACGCAACGGATGGCCGCCCGTCTGGGGTTTCACAACACTGGGCTGCTACCCGATCATGCCCCTTCGCCCTTTGGCGAACCGGTGCCGGAGTCGTTGGTGCTCGGCTATCTCCAGATCGACGGATACCAGCGACCGTTGCCAAGCCTCGCATGGCCGGATGGCTGCCGCGAGTTCATGCAGCAGATGGTCGACATGTTCGGGACACGGGACAACCCATCACCCTGGGTCGGCGACCCCATCCAACTGGATCAACGTTGGGGGCGCTATGACTGCGTATTGGAGGCGCTTGACGACGGATTGCTCAAGCAATTGCAGCAGTTGCCGGACCATTGGCTGATTTCGATCAGGCTCAGACTCGCGCAGGGTTTCGACAGTGCCTGGCGCCAGTTGTCGACCATGGACTTCACCTTCACCGGGCTGGCACCCGATGAAAAAGGGTCCGGATGGCTGGCGTTGTTTCATCGCGGATTTCAACCAGGACCGCTGACATTGCACTGCCCGCGCATGCAGGTTCTGCAGGACGACACGCGACGGCGCAAACTCAAGGCTGCGTAAACGACGAGGCCCGCTCCGTTGCCGGGGCGGGCCTGCCTGATCACGCCTTGGCGCTGACACCCTTGTCGGTAGGAGGCTTGCGTTCCCCACCCTGACCGTAGGTCTGCAGATTCTGCAGCACATAGATGGCTTTCTTGTACTCGGGGATCAACGTATTGGCGTACTTGTTGCCCTTGAGATTGTTGTTCTGGATGGTATCCAGTTGCGTCGCGAAGTACTCCAGCGCATTGAACTTGGCTTCCGGATCCTTCTGAATGCCGAAGCGATCAAACTTGTCGCCGGCGTTGAGCAGAGTAATGGACGTGACTTCGGAAATCAGGCCACGGCTGCGCAGCATTGCACTGAGGCTGCCCAATTGTTTGGCCGAAACGTTGGTGGGATCGAAACCCTTGATGTTCTTGTGCAGACCCTGCTTGTCCATCTCGGCGATGCTGATTGCGTTGGGGTCGTTGCCGACCAGAGCCAGCATCTGCTTGACCTTCACGCTTTGGGAAACCGGTTTGCTCGAGCTTCCTGTGTCTCGAACCAGCAAACCCGCCTTGGGTTGCCAGGCACCGGTATAGCCGATAGTCATGTGCAGGCTCCTTGCGAGGAAAACATGAAAAATTCCTTGTTGGACGACTTTTGAGTTGCCCGGAGTATCGGCCGGCAAACTAATGGCACCAACTCCTTTCTGCACTTTTTTACAATTTTCGTACATTCACGATACAAACCGGTAACAGCTCGGAAATACGGGACCAGAGCGTTCATGACAATGTGATGAAAGTGGGTTTATCGCTCTAATGTTCGGGACAGTTAGTTCTCGTGTATCAGGCCGGATACGTTCCATCGGTCGGGATTGCATCTTTTAGGACGCAAGTACCTAAAGCTTCCCGATGTCGCGACGATACGTTAGGAAACCCGCGCTGTTTTCCCCTTGCCCACAATAAGAATCCCTGCTCAAGGACCGGTTTCCATGCCCGCATTCCGCACCATTCAGGCTCGCTACACGCTGTTTCTGGTTCTGTTCATTCTGTTGTTGTCGGTGCTGACCGTAGTTGGCATCAGCCAGCTGGTTGCGCCCAAGCTGCGCCATACCGAAGAACAGGTGGTGCTCAATCGCATTGCTGAAGTGGCCGAGCAGATCCAGGGCGAACTGAACAAGGTCCAGGCGCAACAGCGCAGCATCACCCAGACCATCCCGCTGCTCGACAGCGCAGCCATCGACACCGTGTTGCCGGGGCTGGTGGATCAATACGGCGAGCTCAAAGTATTCGGCGGCGGCATCTGGCCGTTGCCCGGCCAGCGTGAGGCCGGACGCAACAAGTTCAGTACGTTCTGGCACCGCGACGCCTCCGGCAAACTGGCGGTAAACACCTTCTGGAACAGCGACGCAGCCCCCAACTATTACGACCAGAGCTGGTACAAGGGCGGCATGCAGACCCCGCGCGGCCAATGCGCGTGGGCCGCTGCCTATAAAGATGACGCCAGCGCCGAACCGCGCACCAACTGCGCCATGGCCATCCAGAAAAACGGCAGCGCCTGGGGCGTCTCGACCATCGACGTGACATTGGGCTTCTTCAACGATCTGGTGGCGCGCAAGGAAAAAGACCTCAACGCCGAAATGCTGATCGTCGAGGCCGACGGCAAGATCATCAGCAACAGCTCGCGCATCAGCGGGCCGATCGTGCTGAAGAACATCAGCGAACTGGCCGGTGGCTCGACCTTCGCCAGCCAGGTCAAGGCCGGGCTGCAAAACCGCGAGCAGGCGCAGCGCGTCGAATTCGAAAACCACGGTGAAGCCAGCACCTTCTTCATGCGCCCGATCGAAGGCACCCCGTGGTTCCTCGCCACCGCGCTGCCGACCAAAATGCTCACCGCCCAGCGTGATGACGTGCTCAGCAGCCTGAGCCTGTTGCAGATTCCGCTGGTGATCCTGCTGGTGCTGCTGCAGGTCTACGCGATTCGCCAACTGGTTTCGCGCATGAAAGCGCTGAAAGCCAACATCGATTCGTTGTCCAGCGGCGATGCCGACCTGACCCGGCGCATCACCATCCGCGCTGAAGATGAGCTCGGCGCCATCGGGCACTCGGTCAACACCTTCATCGCCTACCTGCAGAACATGATCGGCGAGGTCACCCAGGCCACCGGCGCCATGGCCTCAAGCCTCGACAACCTGCAACGCACCTCGGCGCACACCAGCCAGATTCTGCTGCGCCACGCTTCGGAAACCGACCAGACGGTTACCGCGATCAACGAAATGAGCTCGACCGCCGAAAGCGTCGCGCAAAATGCCGCTGAAACCGCCGCCTTCACCCAACGCGCCAATGAAAACGCCGACCGCTCGCGCGTGGTGGTTGGCGAAGCGTCAAGCAGCGTGGTGGCGTTGATCGACGAAGTGGCCAGCGCCACCCACAAGGTCGAAAGCATGCAGCAGGACGCCCAGCGCATCACCGAAATCCTCGGCGTGATCGGCGCCATTGCCGGCCAGACCAACCTGCTGGCGCTCAACGCCGCCATCGAAGCAGCGCGGGCCGGTGAACAGGGTCGCGGTTTTGCAGTGGTGGCGGACGAAGTGCGTGCCCTCGCCGCCCGCACCCAGGCCAGCACCTCGGAAATCAACGAGATGTTGAGCCGTCTGACCCAGGGCGTGAGCTCGTCGGTCAGCGCCATGGAAAACACCCAGGCCAGCTGCCAGTCGGCCGCCGATGCCACGGCGCGAGTCAACAGTGGCCTCGACGAGATGGCCGGTTCGGTCAGCCACATCAACAGCCTCAGCACCCAGATCGCCACCGCCGCCGAACAGCAGAGCGCGGTCACCGAAGAGATCAACCGCAGCATGGTGCAGATCCGCCACATGGTTGATGAGCTGGTGGAAAGCGGTCAGGCCAGCGAACTCAACACCCGCCAGTTGCTGGAAGCCAACAGCCGGGTCAGTGCGATCATGGGGCGCTTCAAGGTTCGCTGACCGTTTTGTCATCTTGCGCTCAGTGGCCTGTCAGCTTTGATCTACGATCATGTTGGCAGGCCTGCCTTGTATCACTTGGAAACACTCCGTTGATGCCCGGCAGGAAAAACCGGTCAAAATGCCTTCCTTTTTTGACCGTTCCTCCTCTGAGCCGAGAGCCCTCCATGCGAAACCATCTGCGTCTGGCCGCCCTGAGCGCCCTGTTCATTTCCTCCCTGGCGCAAGCCGCCGACCTTATCCCGATCGAAGTCCACCGCGACGCCAACTGCGGTTGCTGCAAAAAATGGATCAGTCATCTGGAAGCCAATGGCTTCAAGGTCGAAGACCACGTCGAAAGCGACATGAGCAGCTTCAAGCAACAACACGGCGTTCCGCCACGTCTGGCGTCCTGCCACACCGCGATCATCAACGGCAAATTCGTCGAAGGCCACGTTCCGGCGGAACAGGTGCTGGCCCTGAGCAAACGTGACGACCTGCTGGGCGTTGCCGCACCGGGCATGCCAATGGGCTCGCCGGGCATGGAAATGGACGGCATGAGCGATGCCTATCAAGTGATCGGCCTGAAGAAAGACGGTGCCGATGTGGTGGTGGCGGATTACCCGGCCCATTGATGACGGCGGGTTATCTCGGGCTGTTTGTGGCCGCGTTTGGTGCGGCGACGCTGTTGCCGCTGCAATCGGAAGCCGTGCTGGTCGGGCTGCTGGTCAGCGAGCGCTATTGGCTTTGGGGGCTGTTGGCCGTGGCGACGCTGGGCAACGTCCTCGGTTCGCTGGTGAACTGGTGGATGGGGCGCAGGCTGGAACGCTTTCAGGACCGGCGCTGGTTTCCGATCAGCCCCAGGCATATGGAGCGAGCCCGCGTTCACTATCAGCGTTACGGTCACTGGTCGTTGCTGCTCAGCTGGTTGCCGGTCATCGGCGATCCGCTGACGCTGATCGCCGGGGTCATGCGCGAACCTCTCGGGCGTTTTCTGTTGATCGTCACTCTCGCCAAAGGCGCCCGCTACGGGGTGCTGGCGATGCTCACCCTCGGCTGGCTCGGTTGAACGATCGGGCCCGGGGATTGCCTGTGTTTAACGTCGCCCTAATCCGGCCGTTCCAGCATCGGCCGATTTCTTGTGGAGTTGTCCTATGTCCGTATCGCTGACCCGCTGGCTGCCCGGCCTGCTGCTGACCGCCGTCCTGCCCCTGCTCGCTCACGCCGAAGGCCCGCAATACGGCCCGCAATTGCAGGGTTTCGAGTATCCCTACACCCTCAAGCACTTTGCCTTTCAGTCTCAGGGCAAGTCGCTGCAGATGGGTTACATGGACGTCGCCGCCCACGGCAAGGCCAACGGGCGCACCGTGGTGCTGATGCACGGCAAGAATTTCTGCGGCGCGACCTGGGACAGTTCGATCAAGGCCCTCAGCGAAGCCGGTTACCGGGTGGTCGCCCCGGATCAGATCGGTTTCTGCACCTCCAGCAAACCCGATCATTATCAGTACACCTTCCAGCAACTGGCGGCCAACACCCAGCAATTGCTCAAGGCGCTGGGCATCCAGAAGGCCACCCTGCTCGGCCACTCCACCGGCGGCATGCTCGCCACCCGTTACGCGCTGCAATACCCGGATCAGGTCGAGCAATTGGCATTGGTCAACCCGATCGGCCTGGAAGACTGGAAAGCCCTTGGTGTGCCGTATCGCAGCGTCGATCAGTGGTATCAGCGCGAATTGAAAGTCACCGCTCAGGGCATTCGCGACTACGAACGCACGACCTATTACGACGGCCGCTGGAAACCCGAATTCGACCGCTGGGTGGACATGCTCGCCGGCCTGAGTAACGGTCCGGGCAAGACTCAGGTCGCATGGAACTCGGCGCTGATCTACGACATGATCTTCACCCAGCCGGTGTACTACGAGTTCAAGGATTTGAAGATGCCGACCCTGCTGCTGATCGGCACCTCCGACACCACCGCCATCGGCAAGGACATCGCGCCGCCCGAAGTGAAGGCGAAAATCGGTCACTACGAGGTGCTGGGCAAGCAGGTGGCGAAACTGATTCCTCAGTCCACGCTGGTGGAATTCCCCGGCATGGGCCACGCCCCGCAGATGGAAGAGCCGGCGAAATTCCACGAGGCGCTGCTCGGCTGGCTGGACAAAACCAATCCCGTTCGTTGAAGAGGTAACGCTGATGGCGGTGCAGATTGCGGTGATCGATGACTGGCAGGACGTCGCGCGGGGCGCAGTCGACTGGTCGGTGCTCGACAGTCTCGGCGAAGTCACCTTCGTTCATGAGTACCCGGCGGACAACGCCACGCTGGCCGAACGTCTGGGCCGGTTCGAAGTGATCTGCGTGATGCGCGAACGCACGCGCTTCGACGAAGACCTGCTCAAACGCTTGCCGACCCTGAAGCTGCTGGTCACCGGCGGCATGCGTAACGCGGCGCTGGATTTGCCGGCCGCGGCCCGCCTCGGGATCAAGGTCTGCGGCACCGACAGCTACAAACACGCAGCGCCGGAACTGACCTGGGCGCTGATCATGGCCGCCAGCCGCAATCTGTTGAACGAGGCCAACGCCCTGCGCGCCGGCCAGTGGCAGCAAGGTCTGGGCGGCGACCTGCACGGCAAGACCCTGGGCATCCTCGGGCTCGGCAGCATCGGCCAGCGGGTGGCGCAGTTCGGTCAGGCGTTCGGCATGCGCGTCATCGCCTGGAGCGAAAACCTCACCGCCGAACGCGCCGAACAGGCTGGCGTCACCTATGTCAGCAAGCAGCAATTGTTCGAACAGGCTGACGTGCTGTCGGTGCACCTGGTGCTCAGCGATCGCAGCCGGGGCCTGGTCGATGCCCAAGCGCTGGACTGGATGAAGCCGACCGCCCTGCTGGTCAACACGGCGCGCGGGCCGATTGTCGACGAAGCGGCGCTGATCAAAGCCTTGCAGAAACAGCGTATCGGCGGTGCGGCCCTTGACGTGTTCGATCAGGAACCGCTGCCGGCACTGCACCCGTTTCGCACCCTCGACAATGTGCTGGCCACGCCTCATGTCGGCTACGTCAGCCGCCAGAACTATGAGTTGTTCTTTTCGCAGATGATCGAAGACATTCAAGGGTGGTCAGCCGGGGAACCTATCCGCCTGCTTAACTGAGTCACCTCGCCTTCGCGGGCAATCCCTGCCCGCGAAGCAGCACCCGCTGCCTGCCCGCCAACACAACTGTCCGCACCGCAACAGTGCGCCCGCACTTTCCCGGCGCCCGAAATCGTGACTGGTCGGTCACCATTTTGCGTCACCGAACCCGCCAGACATGCACTTCGTCGGGGCGCACCCCCTCCCGAAGCCACGGATTTCGTGAGCCTGCAACAGATTGTCGAACAATTCATCCAATTGCCCTGGCCCGCTCTAGGATCTGGCCTAGACTGGTTTTCGCGGGGTAAAACCGGCCGGTCACAAAGTCAAAAATTCGTCGAAACTTTTGCAGATCGCGGCGGGTCATCTGATAGGCAGGGCCAAAGCGACTGGTTCAAGTCTTGCAATGGCCCCCTCACCCATTCTGCTTGCACGTGTTGGGTAGCGATTTGCTCACTCATGCGTGGCGTGTTTGCGCCCGGCCACAGGACCTGGCCATGGACATCGCATGTTCAAGACAAGAATCAGATCAAAAAGACGGGAGATTCATATGATCAGTGCGGCATTGGAAATTCAGGGAGAACGGGCTCATCAGCCGATGGGTGAATCGAGCACTTTAAGCGTTCCCGGCAGCCGATCGATCAGCGTCCCGATCACCAAGACACTGACGCCGATAGCCAGTCAGAACCCCAACAAGAAAAAAGTGTTGTTCGTGACCTCGGAAATCGCCGATCTGGTGAAAACCGGCGGTCTGGGAGACGTTTCTGCCGCCCTGCCCCGCGCGATGGCACATCTGCATGACGTGCGGGTATTGATCCCGGGTTACCCGCAGGTCATGAACAGCGAAAATCCGATCCACATCATCGGCGAACTGGGTGGCCACGCTGCACTGCCACCCTGCAAGATCGGGCGCATGGACATGCCCGACGGTCTGGTCATTTATGTCTTGATCTGCCCTGAACTCTACGCCCGTGACGGTGGCCCGTATGGCGCCAACAATGGTCGCGACTGGCCGGACAACCACATTCGCTTCGCTCGTCTGGGGCTGGCCGCAGCCGATATCGCCGCCAACCTCGCGCAAATCCACTGGTGCCCGGATCTGGTGCACGCCCACGACTGGCCGGCCGGTCTCGCGCCTGCCTATATGCACTGGCGCGGGCAACGCACGCCGACCCTGTTCACCATTCACAACCTCGCTTATCAAGGCGTGACCAGCCTGGGCTCGTGCCCGGAACTCGGGATTCCCGCCCATGCCCTGCAACAGGAAGGCATGGAGTTCTACGGCAAAATGTCGTTCCTCAAGGCCGGCATGGCCTATTCGAGCCATATCACCACGGTCAGCGCTACCTACGCGCAGGAAATCACCACACCGGATTTCGGCTGCGGTCTCGACGGTTTTCTCGCCGCCAAGACCCAGCAAGGTTTGCTCAGCGGCATCCCCAACGGCATCGATGAAAGCTGGGACGCCGCCACCGACCCGCACCTGTTCGCACCGTTCGCCATCGGCGACTGGGAAGGCAAAGCGGTCAATGCCGCCCACGTTCGCGAACTGTTCGGCCTGGAACAATCGGAAGGTCCGCTGTTTGCCGTGGTCTCGCGGCTGGTCTATCAAAAAGGCCTCGACCTGACCGAGGCGGTGTCGGAATACATCGTGCAGAACGGTGGCCAGATCGCAATCATCGGCCGTGGCGAGCCGGAAGAAGAACAAGCCATGCGCGAACTGGCGCTGCGCTTCCCCGGCCAGATCGGCGTGCGCATCGGCTTCAACGAAACCGACGCCCGGCGGATGTTCGCCGGCAGCGATTTCCTGCTGATGCCATCGCGTTATGAACCCTGCGGTCTGAGCCAGATGTACGCCCAGCGTTTCGGCTCGTTGCCAGTGGCGCGCAACACCGGCGGGCTGGCCGACACCATCGAAAACGGTGTTACCGGTTTCCTGTTCAACGAATCGACCGCCGACAGCTACCGCGAAGCCCTGAGCCGCGCGTTCAAGGTATTTGCCTTTCCCGAACTGCTCAACGCCATGCGCTGCCGGGCAATGGCCGCGCCATTCAACTGGTGCAAGGCGGTCGAACCCTACGCCGAACTCTACGAACAACTGGTGGCCAAGTCGCTGGGTAAAACGCACCACAAATAACCAGGGAGCTTTACAACAATGCCGTCAAGGACACCTGAAAGCTGGCCCCACGGCGCGATCATGCTGGATGCCGACCACACACAATTTGCGCTGTGGGCGCCGGATGCGTTTTACGTCAGCGTCGAGCTGGGCAACGGCCAGTCGCTGCCTATGCTGCCCCAGGGCGATGGCTGGTTTGTCATCAAGACCCGCTGCCCTGCCGGCAGCCGCTACCGCTTCAACATCGACGGCGAACTGGAGGTGCCCGACCCGGCCTCCAGGGCGCAGGACGGTGATATCGACCGTCACAGCGTGGTGGTCGATCCCCACGCCTATCCATGGCAACACGTAACGTGGCGAGGTCGGCCGTGGAATGAAGCGGTGATCTACGAGTTGCATGTGGGTGCGCTAGGCGGATTCGATGAGGTCGAAAAGGATCTGGCCCGACTGGCCGCCCTGGGCATCACCGCTATCGAACTGATGCCGATCGCACAATTCCCCGGCTATCGCAACTGGGGGTATGACGGCGTACTTCATTTTGCGCCACAAGCCTCCTATGGCACTCCGGAACAACTCAAGCATCTGATCGACAGCGCCCATGGCCACGGTCTGGCGGTGATTCTCGACGTGGTCTACAACCATTTCGGTCCGGACGGCAACTACCTGCATCGCTACGCCAAGGGCTTTTTCCGCGAAGACAAACACACCCCGTGGGGCGCGGCCATCGACTTTCGCCGTCGTGAGGTGCGGGACTTCTTCGTCGAAAACGCACTGATGTGGCTGCTGGAATACCGTTTCGACGGTTTGCGCCTGGATGCCGTCCATGCAATAGAAAGTCAGGACTTCCTGCCCGAACTGGCGCAGCGTGTCCGCCAGCAGGTCGACCCTGCCCGTCATGTATGGTTGACCGTCGAGAACGAACTCAACCAATCGAGCCTGCTGGAAGAAAATTACGACGCCCAATGGAATGACGACGGCCATAACGCTTTGCATGTGTTGTTGACGGGCGAAACCGATGCCTACTACGCCGACTACGCTCTGCAACCGACCGAGCAACTGGCCCGCTGCCTGAGCCAGGGCTTCGTGTTTCAGGGGCATATCACCCGCCACGGCGAACCACGCGGCGAACCGAGCGAGCATCTGCCGTCCACTGCCTTCGTACTGTTTCTGCAAAACCATGACCAGATCGGCAACCGTGCCTTCGGCGAGCGCCTGCATCAGTTGGCCGATCCGCGCGCGCTCGAGGCGGCGACGGTGCTGCTGTTGCTGTCGCCGATGATTCCGCTGATGTTCATGGGCGATGAATATGCCGCCGAGCAACCGTTTCTGTTCTTCACCAGCCACCACGGCGAACTGGCGAAACAGGTACGAGAAGGCCGTCGCAACGAGTTCGCTGCATTCAGTGCGTTCACCGACCCGAATAAGCGCGAGCGGATTCCCGATCCCAACGCCGAATCGACCTTCCACGCCTCGCGGCCAACGCGGTCCGGTAATGGCACGCCGCGCCAGCAGGCAACGAATGAGCTCTATCGTCACCTGCTGCAATTGCGTCACCGCTACATCATCCCGAACCTGTCCGGCACCCAGGCCCTTGGCGCGCAAATGTTGGGCCGTGGTGCAGTCAGCGCACGCTGGCGTCTGGGCGATGGCAGTGAGTTGCGAATTGACCTGAACCTCAGCGGGACGGCAGTGGTCAACCCTCCACGGACCGGCGCGGTGTGGCTGTTTCAACAGCCCCCCGCTGCCGAGATGTCGGATAAGGGCCTTCTGCCCCCGTATTGCGCGCTCGTCAGCCTCACGGCCGCAACCCCTTTGCCCCCCTTGGATGGAGAGCGCCTATGAGCGATGCGCAACTGGAAATTCTCGCCAGCCGAGCCGGCCTTGCCGTCGACTGGATCGACGCCAACGGGCGAGCCCAAAAAGTCGCCCCGGCCGTGCTTCGCAATGTGCTGATCGGTCTCGGCCACCCGGCCGGCACTGCCCAGGAAATCGACGCCAGCCTGCTTGAACTGCAACAGGTACAGGAAAATCGCCAACTGCCGCCACTGCTTACTGCCGATCTCGGCAAGGGCCTGGATCTGGCGCGCTATTTCGAACCAGAAACCCCTTGTGAGATTCACCTTGAAGATGGCTCGCGCTTGAGCCTGCGGCTTGATGCCGAGTCGATACTGCCCGGAGAGATTCCGGTCGGCTATCAGCAAGTGCACATCGCCGATCAGCAATTCACCCTGGCCGTGGCGCCGGAACGCTGCTTCAGCGTGGGCGACGCGGTGGACAGTCCGATCCCGCGCGCTTGGGGCCTGAGCGTGCAGCTTTATGGTTTGCGTCGCCCTGGCGATGGCGGTTTCGGCGATACCCAGGCCCTGGAAGAACTGGCCCGGGTGGCCGGCGAACGGGGTGCCGATGCACTGGCGATCAGCCCATTGCACGCGATGTTCAGCGCCGACACCGGGCGCTACAGCCCTTACTCGCCGTCCAGTCGGCTGTTTCTCAATCCGCTGTATGCCGCACCGGGGACCATCCTCGGCGAGCGCGCGCTGCGTGATGCGATTGACGCCGCCGGCCTGACCGACCAGTTCAAGCAACTGGAAGACCTGAAACTGGTCGACTGGCCGAAAGCGGCCGAAGCCAAATTGAAACTCCTGCAAGCCTTGTACGACGGTTTCATCAACGGCGAACACCCGCTGCATGCCGACTTCTCCAGTTTCCGCGATGCCGGCGGTGAAGCGCTGGAAAACCACTGCCGCTTCGAAGCCATCCAGGAAATGCGCGCCGCCCGTGGCGAGAGCCTCGACTGGCGCGAATGGCCGGAACACTGGCACGACCCGCGCGGCGCAGCGCTCGGCGCATTTGCCGAGGAATACGCCGAGCGCATCAGTTACTTCGCGTTCTGCCAATGGTTGATTCACCGCTGCCTGGAACGTGCCCAGACCGCCGCTCGCAGCGCCGGCATGGGCATCGGCCTGATCGCTGACCTGGCGGTGGGTGCCGACGGCGCCGGCAGCCAGGCCTGGAGTTTTCAGGACGAACTGCTCGCCTCGCTGACCGTCGGTGCGCCGCCGGACATTCTCAATCGCTCCGGACAGGGCTGGGGTATTTCCGCGTTTTCCCCGGAAGGCCTGGTGCGCAACGGTTTTCGCGCGTTTATCGAGATGCTGCGCGCCAACTTCGCCCACGCCGGCGGGCTGCGCATCGACCACGTCATGGGCCTGCAACGGTTATGGGTCATCCCCAACGGTTCCGCCCCGGCAGACGGTGCGTACCTGTATTACCCGGTGGACGACTTGCTGCGTCTGCTGACCCTCGAATCCCATCGTCATCAAGCGATAGTGCTCGGTGAAGACCTCGGCACCGTACCCGACGGCCTGCGGGAGAAACTGATCGCCCGCGCCATGCTCGGCATGCGCGTGCTGTTGTTCGAACAGGACAACACCCATTTCAAACCGATCCTCGACTGGCCGGACAACGCACTGGCCACTACCAGCACCCACGATCTGCCGACGCTCAACGGCTGGTGGCATGGCCGCGACATCGACTGGAACGCGCGGCTCGGGCTGGTCGATGCCAACGGCGAAATCGACTGGCGCCGTTACCGCGAACGCGAGCGTGAAGGCCTGCGCAGTGCCTTGAGCCAGGACCCGCAGAACTTTCGCGAGGAATCCCACGAGGCCGATCAGGTGGTCGACGCCGCTGTGCGTTTCCTCGGCCACACTCGCGCGCCGCTGGTGCTATTGCCACTGGAAGATGCGCTGGGGCTCGACGAACAGGCCAACCTGCCCGGCACCATCGACACCCACCCGAACTGGTCGCGCCGCTTGCCGGCCACCAGTGAGACACTGCTCGACGGTGTCGACGCCGCAAGACGCCTGGAACTATTGGCGTGTGCCCGCCTTCAAGCAGCCGAGCGTGACCAATGAGTGCATTGCCTATCCCGACACTGCGCGCCACGGTTCGCCTGCAATTTCATCGCGGTTTCACCCTTGATCAGGCGGTGCCGCTGGTGCCTTATTTCTCCCGACTCGGCATCAGCCACATTTATGCCTCGCCGTTGCTCGCCGCCCGTGCGGGCTCGATGCATGGCTACGACGTGGTCGACCCGACCCGGGTCAATCCGGAACTTGGCGGCGAGCCAGCCTTGCGTCGTCTGGTCGCCAGCCTGCGCGAGCACGGTATGGGGCTGATCCTCGACATCGTCTCCAATCACATGGCAGTCGGTGGCGGGGACAACCCGTGGTGGCTCGATCTGCTGGAATGGGGACGGCTCAGCCCCTACGGCGAGTTCTTCGACATTCAGTGGCACTCGCCCGACCCATTGATGGAAGGCCAGTTGCTGTTGCCGTTTCTCGGCAGTGACTATGGCGTCGCGTTGCAGGACGCGACTCTGCCGCTGGTGTTCAACGCCGAAAGTGGCACCTTCCATGTCGAGCATTACGAGCATCACTTCCCCATCTGCCCCGGCGACTACGGCGAACTGCTCAGATCCGCTGACACACCGAACGAAGCCCTCAGGGCCCTCGCTGAACGTTTCAGCGCGCTCAGTTATCAGACCGACGCTCGCGCGCTGGCGATTCCGCTCAAGGAAGAACTTCAGCAACTGGCCAGCGACCCGCAGATTCTGCAGGCCATTGAGCGCAACCTGACGCACTACGATTCGAAGACCGAAGACGGTTTTCAGCGCCTGCACCAATTGCTGGAGCGGCAAAGCTATCGTCTGGCGAGCTGGCGCACGGCGGCGGACGACATCAACTGGCGGCGCTTCTTCGACATCAACGAACTCGGCGGTTTGCGGGTCGAGCGTCCGGCTGTGTTCGAGGCCACCCACGGCAAGATTTTCCAGTTGATCGGCGAGGGCTTGATCGACGGCCTGCGCATCGACCACATCGACGGCCTCGCCGACCCGCGCGGTTACTGCCGCAAGCTGCGCCGCCGCCTCGATCACCTGGCGCCGGGCCGGCACTTGCCGATCTACGTCGAGAAGATTCTCGGCGACGGCGAAACCCTGCCCACCGACTGGGCCGTGGACGGCAGCACCGGTTACGAATTCATGAACCAGCTGTCGCTGCTGCAACACGACCCGGACGGCGAACACGTGCTCGGTGACTTGTGGCAACGCCGTACCGAGCGCCCCGCCGCGTTCATCGAAGAAGCCCAACTGGCGCGCCAGCAGATCCTCAACGGCTCGCTGGCCAGCGATTGCGAAAGCGTCGCCCAGGCCCTGCTGCAAGTGGCACGCGACGACCTGATGACCCGCGACCTTACGCTCGGCTCGATCCGCCGGGTGTTGCAGGCGCTGATCGTGCACTTCCCGGTCTATCGCACCTACATCACCCCGATGGGCCGCTCGGCCCGGGACGAGGTGTTTTTCCAGCAGGCCATGGACGGTGCACGGCAGACATTGAGCGAAGCTGATTGGCCAGTGCTGGACTCCGTAGCCGGTTGGCTCGGTGGTCAGCCATGGCGGCGCAAACCCCGTGGGCGCTCGCGCAAAATCCTGCGCCATGCCTGCGTGCGCTTTCAACAGCTCACTTCGCCGGCCGCCGCCAAAGCGGTGGAAGACACCGCGCTGTATCGTTCGGCGGTGCTGCTGTCGCGCAATGACGTCGGCTACAACACCGAGCAGTTCAGTGCGCCGGTCAGCGACTTTCACGCGGTGAACCTGCAACGTCTGGAGAGCTTTCCCGACAATCTGTTGGCCACCGCCACCCACGACCACAAACGCGGGGAAGACACCCGCGCGCGGCTGGCCGTGCTCAGCGAGCGCAGCCATTGGTACGCCGAACAGATCGAGCTGTGGCGCGCCCTCGCCCGGCCGCTGCGCAATGACGATCAGCTGCCGTCGTCTGCGGACGAACTGATCCTTTATCAGGCGCTGCTCGGCAGTTGGCCGCTGGAGTTGCGTGACGACGATCAGGCGGGCTTCGCCGATTACGCCAAACGTGTCTGGCAGTGGCAGCAGAAAGCCCTGCGCGAAGCCAAGCTGCAAAGCAGCTGGAGCGCGCCGAACGAAGCCTACGAAAACGCAGCCCAGGCGTTCACCGAACAATTACTGCTGGCTCCTGAAGGCGAACTGCTGCGCGGAGCGCTGGCCAAGACCGTCAACAGCATCGCCGCCGCCGGCGCCCTCAACGGTCTGGCGCAAACCTTGCTGCGCATGACGGTGCCGGGAGTGCCGGACTTGTATCAAGGCAACGAGTTCTGGGACTTCAGCATGGTCGACCCGGACAACCGCCGGCCAGTGGACTATGCCGCCAGGCAGCAGGCGCTGGAGGCACCCAGGCCGGTTCAGGAACTGTTGGCGAACTGGCGCGACGGGCGAATCAAGCAAGCATTGATCGCCGAGGTGCTGCGTCTGCGCGCCGACCACACCGAGTTGTTTCGCCAGGGTTCGTACCAGGCCCTCGAGGTGCTGGGCAGCCAGGCGCACAACGTGCTCGCGTTTGCCCGCGAGCATGGGGAGCGCCGGATCATCGTGATCGTGCCGATCCGTTGCGCAACCTTGCTGGAAAACAGTGCTGTGCCGATGGTTGACGCGCTGCGCTGGGGCGATACGCGGGTGGTTTTACCGTTCGACGCCTATGACGAAAATCCGAAGGGACTTTTTTCGAGCACCGCAGTCACAAAAAACAGGGAGCTGAAGGTCAGCGCCGCGCTGGGGGATTTCCCGGTCAATCTGCTTATCCAACACGTCTAGCAGCATGAGTTCAGTTCAGGAGCATTGCGATGAGTACCGACGATAAACGCATCCGCGAATTCGCCTATCAGATCTGGGAATCCGAAGGTAAACCCGAGGGCCAGGACGCCCGCCACTGGGAGATGGCACGCAAACTGGCCGAAGCCGAAGCATTGGCGCCGAAAAAATCGCCAAAAGCCGCCGGCAGTAAAACCGCCGGCAAGACCGCCACCAGCAAAGCGCTCGACGGCAAAGGGACAGCTGCCAAACCCAAGACAGCCACCACGACGAAGGCCAAGCCCGCCGGTGCTGCCAAAGTGATTCCTCCGGGCGAAAAAGCCACCGAGAAAAAGCCCCGCGCGCCACGCAAGCCGCCTGCGGTCTGACGCCCCCCGAACCATTGATTTGAATAACCGTGTGGCGGGTTCGCTCGCCACCGAGGGCTCGCTCGTCCTCGAAAAACACCTACCCCCCGATTTTTTGCAGGAGCACCTATGACCCGTCCAAAGAAAGCCGAGCCCGCCGCGCACGCCGAACCCTCGCGCATCCGTGAAGGCCTGCCCTTCCCGCTCGGCGCGACCTGGGATGGTCTGGGGGTGAACTTCGCGCTGTTCTCCGCCAACGCCACCCGGGTCGAGCTGTGCATTTTCGACGATGCCGGCGAAGTCGAACTCGAACGCATCGAACTGCCGGAATACACCGACGAGATCTACCACGGCTATCTGCCCGATGCGCATCCGGGACTGATCTACGGTTACCGGGTCTACGGACCCTATGACCCAGCCAACGGCCACCGCTTCAACCACAACAAGTTGCTGATCGACCCCTATGCCAAGCAATTGGTGGGCGAATTGAAATGGTCCGAAGCGCTGTTCGGCTACACCATCGGCCACCCGGACGCCGACCTCAGTTTCGACGAGCGCGACAGCGCGCCCTTCGTCCCCAAGTGCAAGGTTATCGACCCGGCGCACACCTGGGGCCACGACCATCGCGTCAGCGTGCCGTGGGACAAGACCATCATTTACGAGACCCACGTGCGCGGCATCAGCATGCGCCACCCTTCGGTGCCGGAGAATGTGCGCGGCACGTTTGCCGGGTTGATGGTCGACGATGTGCTCGAACACATCCGCAAGTTGGGCGTGTCGACCGTCGAACTGTTGCCGATCCATGCCTTCGTCAATGACCAGCACTTGCTGCACAAGGGCATGACCAATTACTGGGGCTACAACAGCATCGCGTTCTTCGCCCCGGATCCGCGCTATCTGGCCAGCGGCAAGATTGCCGAGTTCAAGGAAATGGTCGCGCACCTGCACGACGCCAATCTCGAAGTGATTCTCGACGTGGTCTACAACCACACCGCCGAAGGCAACGAGCAAGGCCCGACCCTGTCGATGCGCGGGATCGACAACGCCTCGTACTACCGCTTGATGCCGGACGACAAGCGCTTCTACATCAACGATTCCGGCACCGGTAACACCCTCGACCTGAGCCACCCGTGCGTGCTGCAAATGGTCACCGACTCGCTGCGCTACTGGGCCAGTGAAATGCACGTCGACGGCTTCCGCTTCGACCTGGCGACCATCCTCGGTCGCTATCACGACGGCTTTGATGAACGGCACAGTTTCCTCGTGGCCTGCCGCCAGGATCCGGTGCTGCGTCAGGTAAAAATGATCGCCGAGCCCTGGGACTGTGGCCCCGGCGGTTATCAGGTCGGCAATTTCCCGCCGGGCTGGGTCGAGTGGAACGACAAGTTCCGCGACACCGTGCGTGCCTTCTGGAAAGGCGACGACGGCCAACTCGCCGACTTCGCCAGCCGCATGACCGCCTCCGGGGAAATGTTCAACCAGCGCGGTCGCCGGCCTTATTCGTCGGTCAACTTCGTCACCGCCCACGACGGCTTCACCCTCAATGATCTGGTGTCCTACAACGACAAGCACAACGAGGCCAACGACGAAAACAATCAGGACGGCAGCAACAACAACCTGTCCTGGAACCACGGCGTCGAAGGCCCTACCGACGATCCGGAAATCAATGCACTGCGCCACCGGCAGATGCGCAATTTCTTCGCCACCCTGCTGTTGTCACAGGGCACACCGATGATCGTGGCCGGCGACGAATTCGCTCGTACCCAGGACGGCAACAACAATGCGTATTGCCAGGACAGCGAGATCGGCTGGGTCAACTGGGACCTGAGCGAGGACGGCAAGGCGCTGCTGAAATTCGTCAAACGCCTGATCAAGTTGCGCCTGGCGTATCCGATCCTGCGACGCGGGCGGTTCCTGGTCGGCGAATACAACGAGGACATCGGCGTCAAGGACGTGACCTGGCTTGCGCCGGACGCCACGGAAATGACCACCGAACACTGGCATGACGCGCAGAATCGCTGCATGGGCATGTTGCTTGACGGCCGTGCCCAGGAAACCGGGATCCGCCGCAAGGGTGGCGACGCCACGTTGCTGCTGGTGGTCAACGCCCATCACGACATCGTCAACTTCACCTTGCCGGAAGTGCCTGAAGGCAGTTTCTGGACGTGCATGATCGACACCAACCAGCCATCGATCCGTGGCCAGGAGCGTTTTGAGTTCGGTCATGAGTACTCGGTCACCGGACGCTCGCTGTTGCTGTTTGAACTGCAACGCGAAGAAGAGGACTGACATGGACTTGCCCGTCTATCTCTCACGGCACGCGCCGGACTACCGCGACACTGCCGCCCTCGGCCTGTGTCTGCGGCAACTGGTCGAGGCCGGCCTCGATCGCCTGCCGTTACCCGGCAGCGGTCGTACGCTGGAGCGCTGGCAACGGCTGTCCGAGGTCGGTGGGCACGATCTGGGGCTGTGCAAACTCTACGAAGGCCATACCGATGCGTTGGCAATCATCGAACAACTCGGTGGCTCGCCGACGCCCGGCAGCACGTGGGGCATGTGGGCGGCTGAACCACCGCAGGCGCGGGTTCGGGTCAGCCGTTCGGGGCAAATGGTGCGGTTGAATGGACGCAAGGCCTGGTGCTCCGGGGCGGCAGTGCTCAGTCATGCCCTGCTGACGGCGTGGGATGAGGACGATCATCAGCAACTGGTGGCCGTGGCCCTCGACCAACCGGGCGTGACCGTCACCGATCAAGGCTGGCAAGCGGTCGGCATGGCCGCCACCGGCAGCGTCGAGGTGCTGTTCGATGAGGTCGAGGCCCAGGCGATCGGCGATCCTGGCGACTATCTGCAACGTCCGGGTTTCTGGCACGGCGGAATCGGGATCGCCGCGTGCTGGTACGGCGCCGCGAGGGAGATCGGCGAACGCTTGCGCCAGCACTGTGCGCGGCGTGAAGAACCGCACGCACTGGCCAGTCTCGGCGCCGTCGACAGCGCGCTGCACGGCGCCGCACAGGTGCTGCGCGTCAGTGCCCTGGACATCGACAGCAATCCCGGAGCCGACGCCGAGTTGTTGGCCCGGCGTGTGCGTGCCGTGGTCGAGGACGCCGCTGCACAGGTCATGCGCGAGACTGGCCGGGCACTTGGCGCCGGGCCGTTCTGCAAGGACCTGCACTTTGCCCGCCTGGCGGCCGACCTGCCGGTGTATCTGCGCCAGAGCCATGCCGAACGGGATCTGGCAGTACTGGGCCAACTGGCTGCGCAGCAACCGCGCGAGGGTTGGGCCCTATGAAGCGCAATCCGATCATCGGTGAAGGAACCTCCTTGCATGAGTGGCAGGGCTCGCGTCATCTGGCAGCGGTGGAGAGCATCGACATTCTCGACCTGGTTCCGCCGGGGTCGCGGGCCGTGGTAATCGCGCCGCATCCGGATGATGAAGTGCTCGGTTGCGGCGGGCTGTTGCAACAGCTCGCAGCGGCGGGCCGCACCCTGCAACTGATTTCGGTCACCGACGGCAGCGCCAGCCATCCGGGCTCGGAGCGCTGGCCGGTGGAGCGCCTGAGTGTGGTGCGCCCGCAGGAATCCGCCGAAGCCCTGCGTCGTCTCGGCCTGCCCATGCATCAGGTGCAATGGCTGCGCGGCGGTTTCCCCGACACCCAGGTCGCCGCGCGCGAATCGATGCTTTGCGAATACCTGACGCGCTACCTGCAACCCGACGACGTGATCTTCACCACCTGGCGCGAAGACGGCCACAGCGACCATGAGGCCGTCGGCCGCGCCAGCGTCGAAGCAGCGTACCGCGTGGGTGCAATTTGCCACGAACTGCCGGTCTGGACCTGGCACTGGGCGACGCCGGAAGACGCCATCGTGCCCTGGGAACGGGCGCGCAAGATTCTGCTCAGCCCGGCGCAGGTCGCGCGCAAGCGTCACGCAGTGCATGCCTTCGCCAGTCAGTTGGAGGGTGATCCCGACGCGGGACTGCCACCGGTGCTCGCGCCCTATGTCATCGACCGTTTGCTGCAACCGTTCGAGGTGGTCTTTCTATGAGCGTCGAGGATCGTTACTTCGAAGGCCTGTTCGCCGGCAATAACGACCCTTGGGGATTTCGCCAGCGCTGGTACGAGCAGCGTAAACGCCTGGTGACCCTGGCGGCACTGCCCCGCCCGCATTACCGCGCGATCTTCGAACCGGGTTGCGCCAACGGTGAACTGAGTGCCGCGCTGGCCGAACGCTGTGATCGACTGTTGTGCTGCGATACAAGCGCCGCCGCGGTGAATCTGGCGCGTACCCGGCTGAGCCTGTTCGACCACGCCGAGGTGCGGCAGGGTCGCCTCCCTGTTGACTGGCCTGAGGAAAAATTCGACCTGATCGTATTCAGCGAAATCGGCTACTACCTTGATCGACAGGATCTGACAGAGGTCATCCGTCGCATCAGCGATTCGTTGACGGCAGACGGTCAATTGCTGGCCTGTCACTGGCGCCCGCCCATCGATGGCTGCCCGCTCAATGCTCGTCAGGTCCATGACCTGATTCATGAACAGTTGCACCTGTCACGATTGGTCCTGCATCAGGAGGCAGATTTCCTGCTGGAAGTCTGGAGCCGCGAACCGCGTTCGGTGGCCGCGCTGGAGGGGTTGCGATGATTGGCATCCTGATCCCGGCACACAACGAAGAAGAGTGGCTCGATGACTGCCTGCAGGCCGCCCTGCGCGCCGCCGGGCATCCGATGCTGGCAGGTGAACCGGTGGAGATCCTGGTAGTGCTCGACAGTTGCACCGACCGTTCGGCGCATATCGTCAGCCAGTACCCTGTGCGGGCGCTGAGCATCGAGGCACGCAATGTCGGCCAGGCCCGAGCCATCGGTGCGCAACAGCTGCTTGATCGGGGTGCTCGCTGGATTTCCTGCACCGACGCCGACAGCCGCGTCGCCGAAGACTGGCTCGTGGAACAACTGGGATTGGGCACCGATGCCGTGTGCGGCACGGTGACGGTCGAGCGCTGGCATGACACCTTCGATGAAGCCGCGCAGATTCGCTATCACAGTAATTACCAGGCCTGCGAAGGACACCGGCACATCCATGGCGCCAATCTGGGCGTCAGCGCACAAGCTTACGTGCGTGCCGGAGGCTTCGAACCATTGACCTGTGACGAAGATGTGCGGCTGGTGCGCCAACTGGAGCTTTGCGGGGCCAGCATCGCCTGGAGTCATCGGCCACAGGTCATTACCAGCGCCCGTCTGGACAGTCGTGCACGCGGCGGATTTGGCGACTTTCTGCGACAGTTGGCACAGACTGAATAAAAAAAAGCGGATCAGATTGATCTGTGACGCGACGAACCGCCCGTCTTGAGCAATACTCTGCTGCGCAGCAATCCAGGGTTCGGAGCGCTGCAGGGCTATCCACCAGCCTTCACGGGTCGAACACGCCTGGAGACCGGCGCTTGTGCGACTGAGGGCGAGACACAACAAGGACGTATCACTCATGAAACCGTTATCCCTCAGCGAGAGCGGTCTGCCGGCGCAGATCTGGAACAGCGCCCCGCAGCTCGACAACATTCCCGTCATCAATACCCACACCTTGGTGCCACCCGGCGCCCGCGCCGTGGTCATCGCCCCGCACCCCGGCGATGAAGTAGTGACCTGCGGCGGTTTGCTGCAACTGCTTTCCAGCCTCGGACATCCCTTGCAACTGCTGTCGATCACCGATGGCAGCGCCAGTCATCCGGGCTCGCGCCAGTGGTCGGAAAAACGCCTGAGCGTTTTCCGCCCGCAGGAAAGCGTCGAAGCCCTGCGCCGCCTCGGTTTGCCGATGCACAGCCTGAAATGGGTGCGCGGCGGTTTTACCGACAAGGCCCTGCTCGACCAGGAAACCCAACTGACTGATTTCATCGCCCGCTACCTGCGCCCCGGTGATGTGGTCTTCAGCACCTGGTGCGAAGATGGCACCGCCGATCATGAAGTGGTCGGCCGGGCCAGTGCCAAAGCGGCGCAACAGGTCGGCGCCACTTACCACGACGTGCCGGTCTGGGCCTGGCACTGGCCGGAACGCGATCAGGGACAGATTCCGTGGCATCGCGCGCGCAAGCTGCGCCTCGACACCTGGACCGTCGCGCGCAAGAGCCACGCCACCCATGCCTACGCCAGCCAGCTCAATGGCGAACCGGCGATCGGAATCGCGCCACTGTTGCCCAAGTCGATACTGGAACGCATGCGCCTGCCCTACGAGATCGTCTTCGTCGATTGACTGTCCATCGGGCGCGGGCAGCCAGTCAAAGTGAACTGCCCGCGCCCGGATCAGTCGCATGAACAGGCAGTCATGATTCAGAGGAGTGAACGTGTCCAGCGATCCCAAGCGTCATGTCGTCGACGCGCAGACTTCCACCCCGTCCGCCATCCATCGCCTGCGGGTGCTGACGGTCAATACGCACAAGGGTTTCACCGCGCTCAATCGACGTTTCATCCTTCCGGAACTGCGTGAAGCGGTGCGCAGCACCTCGGCCGATCTGGTGTTTCTGCAGGAAGTGGTGGGCGAACACGAGCGGCATTCCAGCCGCTACCACGAATGGCCGCAAACCTCACAGTACGAATTCCTTGCCGACAGTATGTGGAGTGACTTTGCCTACGGCCGCAATGCGGTCTATCCCGATGGCCATCACGGCAACGCCCTGTTGTCGAAATACCCGATCCGCGAATACCGCAATCTCGACGTCTCGATCACCGGCCCGGAACGGCGCGGGCTGTTGCACTGCATATTGGATGTGCCGGGACATGCCGAAGTGCATGCCATCTGCGTACACCTGAGCCTGCTCGAAAGCCATCGGCAATTGCAGTTGCAGTTGCTTTGTCAGTTGCTCGAATCCCTGCCCGACGACGCGCCAGTGATCATCGCCGGCGACTTCAATGACTGGCAGTTGCAGGGTAACGTCGCTCTCGCCCGCCGCGACTACCTGCACGAAGCCTTCGAACGCCACCACGGCCGCCCGGCCAAGACTTATCCCGCGCGTTTCCCGTTGCTGCGACTGGATCGGATCTACCTGCGCAATGCCAGCAGCCACGACCCGCAGATCCTCGGCAACAAACCGTGGACGCATCTTTCGGATCATTTGCCGCTGGCGGTTGAAGTGCATTTATAGCGCGATACTGACAGCTGTCCTTACATACGCAACGATGCGAAATTGGTCGCCAGGCCCGGTTTCGCAGACCGACTGTCGGTTGTAAAAAGTCTCTGCCTCGCGGCTTCCACAGCGATTAGCTCTACAAACAAGAACTTAGATAAATACGCAAAAACAAAAACTTGCATCACCTGTTTTGACTCGACCGCTCATCGTTCAATTTCTTGACGCAGCGGCTCGGGTCTTCTTAGCTCTACCTTACTACCCCCGGAAACACTACTCGGGGCGAACCCCAGGTCACTCGTCAAAAACGGGCGGCCACGGATTCGCCACGCTCCATTCGGTCGCCCCTCGTTCGGGGTAGGAGAGACGCCAAGGCGAGATACTGCATGCGCTAGCAAGGTAGACCTCCATGAAAACCTCACTCACCTCACAAGAGATCAAAGTTACCTTTTGCACCGTTTCAAGTTCTATCTTGCTGTGCTCGTCCATGGAGGCGCAGGCGGGTCCTGTGGCGGACGAAGCAACACCCTGGTATCGCCAGGACATTCCCGTCATGACTCTCCCCGCCACGGTCGTGACTCCGGGCCCGCAACGGCTCAGCCCACAGCCGGATCTGCGCGGTACAAAGCTGATTACCGAAGACCTCGCCCCCTCGGCCTGGGAACAGCTTTACGGACCGACTTCCCGCCAGGCGCAAACCGACGTCATCAGCCCGGGCTTCGCCACACCCGGCACCGGCGACTTCAAGGGGCCCGCCGTACTGACCTTGAAAAGCAGCAGTGGGCACACCCAGCAAGTCGGCCTGATCGGCGGTGTGAATCAGATCAGGGGCAATGGCAACGGCCTGATCACCAGCCGCGCCCTCGCCGACCCGACCACCGACACTCTCAACCTGCAAGGCCAGAGCCTGGGCGCCTACTACAGCCTGATCGGCCCACAAGGCTGGCACGTCGATCTGTCGGCCAGTGGCGGCCGGGTCAGCGGTTTCAGCCGTAACGAGCAAGGCGCACGCCTGGCCACCGAAGGCAGCGCGATGACGCTGTCGGTGGAAGGCGGATTCCCGATCGGTCTGGGTGAAAACTGGGTGGTTGAACCGCAGGCGCAATTGATCAACCAGCGCATCACCCTGGACACACCCTATGCGGGCTCGGGCAATGCGTCTTCCAGCGATATTTCATCTTGGAGCGGCCGGGTCGGTGCACGCTTGAAAGGTAGCTATGACCTGAACGGCTTGCCGGTCGAACCCTACGTGCGCACGAACCTGTGGCACACGGTGTATACCGGCAACACGGTGACGCTGGATCAGGTGGACAAGATCAGCAGCAGCCGCAAGTCCTCGACCGTGGAAGTCGGCCTGGGGCTGGTGGCGAGGATGACACCGACGGTGAGCCTGTACGTCAGCGCCGATTACAGCAGCGATGTGGACGACAACGACCTGAACGGGTTGATTGGCAGCCTGGGGATCCGGATGCGCTGGTGAGCACCCGTATGATCGTTCCCACGCGGAGCGTGGGAACGATCTCGCGTGGGGTCAGCCCTCAGGTTTGAGGATCAACACCGCCAGCGGCGGCAGGTTCAGCTCCAGCGACAACGCCTGCCCATGGCTGGCCACCTCTTCGGTGAACGCCCCGCCACCATTGCCATAGTTGGAACCGGCGTAGGTGTCGGCATCACTGTTGAGCAATTCCTTCCAGCGCCCGGCAAACGGCACACCGACCCGGTACGACTGGCGCGGCACCGGAGTGAAGTTGGCCACCACCAGCACCGGCGTGCCGTCCTTGCTCCAGCGCAACCAGGCGTAAACGCTGTTGATCGCATCATCACCGATCAACCACTGAAAGCCTTGCGGCGCATCGTCCTGCTCGTGCAGCGCTGGCTCTTCGCGGTAGAGCCGGTTGAGGTCGCCGACCAGTTTCTGCATGCCTTGGTGTTCCGAATATTGCAGCAGATACCAGTCCAGTTGCTGGTCGTGGTTCCACTCGCGCCACTGACCGAACTCGCAGCCCATGAACAGCAACTTCTTGCCCGGATGGGTCCACATGAAGCTCAGGTAGGCGCGCAGATTGGCGAATTTCTGCCAACGGTCGCCGGGCATCTTGTCGATCAGCGAATGCTTGCCGTGCACCACCTCGTCGTGGGAAATCGGCAGGATGAAACGCTCGGACCAGGCGTAGACCAGACCGAAACTCAATTCGTTGTGATGATGGGCGCGGTAAACCGGATCCTGCTGGATGTAATGCAGCGAATCGTGCATCCAGCCCATGTTCCATTTATAAGCGAAACCGAGCCCGCCCTGCTGGGTGCTCTGGCTGACGCCCGGCCACGCCGTGGACTCCTCGGCGATCACCAGCGCGCCCGGTGCTTCCAGTGCCACCACGTCGTTCAAGTGCCGCAGGAAATCGATGGCTTCCAGGTTCTCGCGACCGCCATGGCGGTTCGGCACCCACTCGCCGGCCTTGCGCGAATAATCGCGATAGAGCATCGACGCCACCGCATCGACCCGCAGCCCATCAACGTGGAAATGCTTCAACCAGTGCAGCGCCGACGCCAGCATGTAGCCGTGCACTTCGGTGCGGCCCAGGTTGTAGATCAGCGTGTCCCAATCCTGATGAAAACCTTCCTGCGGGTTGCCGTACTCATACAACGCCGTGCCATCGAACTGCGCCAGACCGTGGGTATCGGTGGGGAAATGCGCCGGCACCCAGTCGAGAATCACACCAATGCCGGCCTGGTGGCAGGCATTGACGAAATCGCCGAACTGCTCGGGCGTGCCGTATCGCGCACTCGGAGCGAACTGCGACAGCAACTGATAGCCCCACGAACCGCCGAACGGGTGCTCCATGATCGGCATCAGTTCGATGTGGGTGAAACCCAGTTCCTTCACGTAAGGAATCAGTCGTTCGGCCAGTTCTGGCCAGGTGTATTGGCGCGCCACTTCGCCCAGATCATCGAGTTCGCACTGCCAGGATCCGGCGTGCAACTCATAGATCGACAGCGGCGCGCTGTGCTGTTGACGCTCGTGGCGGCCGTTCATCCAGTCCTGATCCTGCCAGTCGATCTGCAACGGTGCGGCGACTTTTGACGCAGTGTCCGGCGGCAGGCTGGTGGCCAGTGCCATGGGGTCGGCCTTCAGCGGCAGGATGCCGTGAGCGCCGAGGATTTCGTACTTGTACAGTTCGCCCGCCTGCAGGCGTGGAATGAACAACTCCCACACGCCGGATGGATGCCGCAGGCGCATCGGATGTCGCCGGCCGTCCCAAACGTTGAAGTCACCGACCACCGACACCCGCCGGGCATTCGGCGCCCACACGGCAAAGCGCACACCGTCGACGCCATCGACGGTTTTCAGCTGCGCGCCGAGGCAGCTGCTGAGGTCGCGGTGATTGCCTTCGGCGAACAGATACAAGTCCATTTCACCGAGCAACTGACCAAAGCTGTAGGGATCTTCCGCGACCTGTTCACCACCGGCCCAGCGGGTGCGCAACAGGTACGGCCGTGCGCCCTCGAAATGGCCGACAAACAGCCCCGGCGTTTCGGTAGCCTCCAGCGGACCGAGTTCTTCGCCACTGTTTTTATCGACGACAGCAACACTCAACGCGCCGGGCAGATACGCCCGGATAAACTGCCCGCCGGCGCCATCGCCGTGGGGGCCAAGAATGGAAAACGGGTCGTGGTGTTCTGCGCGCACTAAAGCATCAATGTCTTTTGCAGTGGGCAGCAATCTTTCTTTAGCGTGACCCTGTTCCCTGTTCGAGAAACTCATGACTACTCTCCACCAAGATCGGAAAAGGGTTTGAGCCCCGTCAATAACCCATACAGACCGTGCAGCGGCACGGGCAGCCAGGTGGGGCGATTTTCGGCTTCATAGGCCACTTCGTAGGCCGCTTTCTCCAGACCGAACAACGCCAGTGCGGCGTCGGCACCTTCAGGATCTTGCCAGGCATGATCAAGACTAGCTGCCGCTTGGCGATATGCCTGGAGAAATGCTTCCCGGGCTTCACGCAGGTAACGCTCCGTGACCCGCCGACGCGCGGCTTCGGCCTCGGGGCTGTTGTCGACGTTGTGCACATTCAGCGCCATGGCCGCGGCATAGTCGAAGGAGCGCAGCACCCCGCTGACGTCCTTGTACGGACTGTGCTTGCCTCGGCGTTCGGCCAGTGGCCGCGCCGGTTCACCTTCGAAGTCGATCAGGTAGGCATCGCCCTTGATTACCAGCACCTGCCCCAAATGCAGGTCGCCGTGCACACGGATCCGCAGACCGCCGGCGGATTGCTTGGCCAGTTCCTGCACGTGGGCAAGGATGGTTTTCTTGTTGTCGAGCAAACGAGCGACCAGCTTCTGATCCGCCGCGTCTAGTTCGCCCTGATGTTGCTTCAGGAGCTTCAGGGCATGTTCGACCTGCGCCGCGACATCCTTGCCGCTCGCCTGGGCATCCTTGGCCGAACTGACTTGCGGCGCGAAGTCCTTGTTGTCGCTCGGCGCTGCCAGTACCTGATGCATTTCCCCCAGACGCTGGCCGAGCATCCCGGCGAAATCCTTCAGTTCGCCCAAGGCGTTGTAGTGTTGCGCCTGCTCGGACACCGCGTCGGCCAGTTCGTCGCGCAGTGCACGTTCGAGGTTGTTCTGCGTCCATTCCCAAGCGTCGCCCTGATTGCTCAGATAGCCCTGTGCAATCATCAACAGATTGTCTTCACCCTTCCCGTCCCGACGAATCACCGAGCCGAGCAGCGGTGAGATATTGGCAAATCCGGCCGCGGTCAGGTAAGCGCTCATCTCCAGTTCCGGGTGTACGCCGGAAGCGACTTTGCGGATCAGCTTGAGCACCAGACTGTTGCCGATCACCACTGAACTGTTGGACTGCTCGGCGGACAGATAGCGCACTTCGGATTCCGCGCCGAGACCGAGTTTTTCCAGTTGCGGCGTCGCCTCGAAACGGATCTCGCCATCACTGGACTCCAGCACCGTACCGCCCTGCATACCTTGCAGCACCGCGCGAACAAATGCTTCAAGGCTGAAGGCATCAGTAATCAAGCCGACCTGGCGAACCCGGCGCACTCGGGCCAGGGCCAGTTGTTGCGGCAATGCCGGCCCGACCTGATCTTCGGCAATGAACCCGAACGGCAGTTGATACCGGCTGGTCTGCCCGCCGCTCTGCACTTCGATTTCGCTGAACAACACCGGATGCTGCGCATCGCCGAAGCGCACGCCGTAGGCCAGTTTCACCTGTTCGATGGCCGCGTCCTTGCCGGCAAACCAGCGGCGGTTCTGCAGCCAGCTCGGCAGGATCGCCTGTTCGAGGGTGGCCCGGGACGGTGCTTCGAGCAGTTCCTCCATGCGCTTTTTCAGCACCAGCGTGGTGAAGTCCGGCAGGCTCTGCGCAGGTTCCACGTGCCAGCTCGGCATCTGGTTTTCCGCCGCCAGGCCGAACCAGTAGAACCCGTAAGGCGGCAGGGTCAGCAGGAAACTCAACTGGCCGATGGGCGGGAACGCGTTACCACCGAGCATTTCCACCGGCACCATGCCGACGTAAGCCGACAGGTCGAGTTCCACCGCTTGTGCACTGCGTGACACGTTGGCTACGCAGAGAATGATTTCGTGCTTGCCGTCCGGCCCGGTGTATTCGCGGGTGTAGGCCAGAACGCGACGGTTGGCCGGCGACAACATCTTCAAGGTGCCACGACCGAACGCCTTGGATTGCTTGCGCACGGTCAGCAGGCGTCGGGTCCAGTTCAGCAGCGAATGCGGGTCGCCGGCCTGGGTTTCGACGTTGACCGACTGATAGCCGTATTGCGGGTCCATGATCGGCGGCAGTACCAGACTGGCCGGGTCGGCGCGAGAGAAGCCGCCGTTGCGGTCGATCGACCATTGCATCGGCGTACGCACGCCGTCGCGGTCGCCGAGGTAGATGTTGTCGCCCATGCCGATTTCATCGCCGTAATACAGGGTCGGCGTGCCGGGCATCGACAGCAGCAGGCTGTTGAGCAGTTCGATGCGGCGGCGGTCACGTTCCATCAACGGCGCCAGACGCCGGCGGATGCCGAGGTTGATCCGTGCGCGACGGTCGGCCGCGTAGTAATTCCACAGGTAGTCGCGTTCCTTGTCGGTGACCATCTCCAGCGTCAGCTCATCGTGGTTGCGCAGGAAAATCGCCCATTGGCAGTTGGCCGGGATCTCCGGGGTCTGGCGCAGGATGTCGGTGATCGGAAAGCGATCTTCCTGGGCCAGCGCCATGTACATGCGCGGCATCAGCGGGAAGTGGAACGCCATGTGGCATTCGTCGCCATTCACGCCCTCGGCGTCGGTATCACCAAAATACAGCTGGGTGTCTTCGGGCCATTGGTTGGCTTCGGCCAGCAGCATGCGATCGGGGTAGTTTGCGTCAATTTCGGCGCGGATCTGCTTGAGAACGTCGTGGGTTTCCGGAAGGTTTTCGTTGTTGGTGCCATCGCGCTCGATCAGGTACGGAATCGCATCCAGGCGCAGGCCGTCGATGCCCATGTCCAGCCAGTAGCGCATGACCGACAGCACGGCTTTCATGACTTGCGGGTTATCGAAATTAAGGTCCGGCTGGTGCGAATAGAAGCGGTGCCAGAAGTATTGGCCCGCCACCGGGTCCCAGGTCCAGTTGGACTTTTCGGTGTCGAGAAAAATGATCCGAGTGCCGTCGTATTTCTGGTCGTCATCCGACCACACGTAGAAGTCCCGCGCCGCCGAGCCGGGTTTGGCCTTTCGCGCCCGCTGAAACCACGGGTGCTGATCGGAGGTGTGGTTGATGACCAGCTCGGTGATCACCCGCAGGCCACGCTTGTGTGCTTCGGCAATGAACCGTTTGGCATCGGCCATCGTCCCGTAATCGCTGTGGACGCCCCGGTATTCGGCGATGTCGTAACCATCGTCGCGGCGTGGCGAGGGGTAGAACGGCAACAGCCAGATGGTGTTGACGCCAAGATCGGCGATGTAATCGAGTTTGGCGATCAGGCCGGGAAAGTCGCCAATCCCGTCGTTATTCGAGTCGAAAAAGGATTTGACGTGAACTTGATAGATAACCGCGTCCTTGTACCAGAGCGGGTCTTTGATGAAGGTGGCAGCCTTGGGTTTCTTCGCCATGTGAAACTCCTGTTCAATTCTATAAACACGGTGAGCCGATCACTTGGCTCGCAAACGATGAGCACCCTGTGGGAGCGAGCCTGCTCGCGAATTCGAGTTGGCAGGCAAGCTATGTATTGAATGTTGGCCCGCACTCGCGAGCAGGCTCGCTCCCACAGGGGATCTGTGTTCAGGCAGTGATGCGCCAGATTCCGAACGGCTGATACGCCGGGTCGATCCGCATGAATTGGTACTTGCCGTGCCAGTCCCAGCGATGGCCGTTCATCAGGTCTTCGCCGTGGGTGGTGGCATCGTCCGGCAGGCCCATTTCCCACAGCGGCAGCTCGAAATTCGCCTCCTGCACGTTATGTGGATCGAGGCTGACGGCGACCAGAATGAAGTTGCTGCCGTCCGCACTGCGCTTGCCGAAATACAGAATGTTGTCGTTCCAGGCGTTGTAGATCTTCAGGCCCAGATGGCTGTGCAGCGCCGGGTTCTGGCGGCGGATGCGGTTGAGCTGGGCGATCTCGGCAATGATGTTGCCGGGCTGGTTGAAGTCGCGGACGCGGATCTCGTACTTCTCGGAATCGAGGTATTCCTCCTTGCCCGGCACCGGCGCCGATTCGCACAGTTCAAACCCCGAGTACATGCCCCACAGGCCCGAGCCCATGGTCGCCAGCGCGGCGCGAATGAGGAATCCGGGACGTCCCGACTCATGCAGGAACGCCGGGTTGATGTCCGGAGTGTTGACGAAGAAGTTGGGCCGGTAGCACTCGCGCCACGGCGACTCATTCAGCTCGCTGAAATAGGTCGCCAGTTCGGTCTTGGTGTTGCGCCAGGTGAAATAGGTGTAGCTCTGGGTGTAACCGACCTTGCCCAGCCGCGCCATCATCGCCGGGGTGGTGAAAGCCTCGGCGAGGAAGATCACTTCCGGGTACAACGTACGGACATCAGCGATCAGCCATTGCCAGAACGGCAACGGTTTGGTGTGCGGGTTATCGACGCGAAAGATCTTCACGCCCTCCTGCACCCAGCCGACCACAATGTCGCGCAACTCGACCCACAGGCTCGGAATCGCTTCCGGTGCATAGAAGTCGACGTTGACGATGTCCTGGTATTTCTTCGGCGGGTTCTCCGCGTATTTGATCGTGCCGTCCGGCCGCCAGTTGAACCAGCCCGGATGCTGCTTGAGCCACGGGTGATCCTGGGAACACTGAATGGCGAAGTCGAGAGCGATTTCCAGACCATGGTCAGCGGCAGCGGCCACCAGCCGACGGAAGTCCTCACGGGTGCCGAGTTGCGAGTGAATCGCTTCGTGGCCGCCCTCCTCGCTGCCGATCGCATACGGACTGCCGGGATCGTCCGGGCCGGCGGTCAGGGAATTGTTGCGACCCTTGCGATGGCTGCGACCAATCGGGTGGATCGGCGTGAAATACAACACGTCGAAGCCCATGTCCTGAATCATCGGCAGGCGCGAGTGCACGTCATTGAAGGTGCCGTGGCGGGTGGGATCGTCGGTGATCGAGCGGGGAAACAGTTCGTACCAACTGGCGAATTCCGCCAATTCGCGCTCGACGTCCACCGGGAATTCCGGGCTGAGGCTCAAGTAGGCGCGGTGATCGGCCTCGGCCATCAGTTGCGCACTGCGCGAGTGCAGAAACAACGCGACCTGCTCGGTTTCGAGCAGGCCGGACAATTCGTGGTGCAAGACGGCCAGTTGTTCGCTGAGCTGACCTTCGCTGCGCTCGGCGGCCTGCTGCACCATGGTGCGTCCCTCTTGCAGCTCGAGGCTGACCGGGACGCCGGCGGTGTGCTTTTTCTCCAGTTCGTACTGAAA
Organism: Pseudomonas pharyngis; assembly: GCF_021602345.1. Lineage (GTDB taxonomy): Bacteria > Pseudomonadota > Gammaproteobacteria > Pseudomonadales > Pseudomonadaceae > Aquipseudomonas > Aquipseudomonas pharyngis. The sequence goes on along the minus strand of NZ_BQID01000012.1, from coordinate 121,600 downwards.
ACTGGCGAACTGGTCGATCCAGGCTTCGATCAGGAACAGATAACGGCCCATGCGCTGCGGCTGAAACACACCGCGCCAGCCATTGTTGCCCTGATCGCTCATGACTTCGGTCTGCCAGGTCTCGTCACCCTCTTCGCGCCAGCGGATGCGCACCGCCAGTTTGTCGTGACCGTCGGCGAACACCTTGCTGGTGACCACGATCTCCCGACCTGCGATCGCCTTGACGGCAAATTGCCCGCCGTCGAGGGTCGGCATGGTGTTTTCAATGACGATGCGCGGCAACAGCAAGGCCTGCGACAGCGGCATGTGCGGGTTGTAGCTCTGTTCGGAAGGTTTTTCAGCAGTCATTGAGCATCTCTCCTTAACGCCCCAAGGACGCTCGTTTGCCTGTTTGGCGGTCACGGTCGGGCCTGGGCCCGGATGAACTCTCTCAGGTTCCGAGCGGCCGTCGCCGGGAAAAGTTCACAGGGATTTGCCGCGCTACAAAATCGGATCGATTTCGCAGTGAAGTGGTCAATCCACTTAAGCACGTCCCACGCCAAGTGCCACACGGAGGTTCACCCGATGACTATTCCGATTCCCGCTGAAACACCCGATCCGAACATCGACAAACCGACCCTGCCCGAAACCGAACCGCAACCGATCCCTGAACAGGAGCCGCCTGGCACCACGCCACCGCCCAAGGAAGAACCACCGACGACCATGCCGCCGGTAATCGTCTGATCAGCGTAGGTCGTTGTGGTCTTTCTCGATGCGGTCTTTCTCGATGCGGTCCTTCTCGATGTGATCCTTTTCAAAGACCCTGACGATCCGCGGCATGACACTGAATATTCCCAACGCGAGCAACGTACTGAGCACCGCCGTCGCCTCGCGGCCCAGACCGGCCGCGACGCCGATGGCGGCGGTCATCCACAAACCGGCGGCGGTGGTCAGGCCCTTGACGTGGCCTTCGTCGCCTTCGTGGTTCTTGAGGATGGTGCCGGCGCCGAGAAAGCCGATCCCGGCAATCACGCCCTGCACCACCCGGCTCATCGCGTCGGCCTGGGAACCGGACAATTGCGGTACCAGCACGAACAACGCCGCGCCAAGGGCTACCAGCATGTGCGTTCGCACCCCGGCGGCCTTGCCCTTGTGTTCACGCTCAAAGCCGAGAATGCCGCCCAGCAGCGCCGCCATCAACAGGCGCACGGTGATCCGGGTCAACTGCGACGCATCGCCGATGTCGGCGAATTCCGCTTGCAGGGTTTCCCACACTTCATGCCACCAGGCGTTCATCGTCCAGTCCTTGTTATGAGTTGATAAAGGATGGACAGCGCCGACCATTAATCGGTTGCGTAGAACGATCTGCAGAACCGCGCACCCTAACGTCTCAGACTCCCGTGAAAAAAGGACAACCCCATGCCCCTTCGTATCGATGAAAGCAATCCGGAATCGAAAGTCTGTTTTTTCACCGTTGAGAATGGTGAGGAAATCCGGATCTGCGACACGCTGGAAGTCAGGACAGATAGCGAAAAAGCCATGTCGTTCGTCGAGGTGGAAGGACGGCGCATCTACGTCACCGAAGCCGAAGCGGACGCATTGACCGTCGCAGGCGCCCGGGATGGGCGCAAACACCTGAAGGCCGACGACAGTGATTCGGTGATTTGACTGACCTCGATCAACAACCGGCGCAGAGCTCTGGGATAGGCCTCTGCGCTTTGGCCTGCGGGCTGCTTCAAGTTGTCGCAGGCGTGGCAGAACAGCCCATCTGATACGCTTTTTATTGAAATACCTGAGTCTGTTATGCAAACAGATCGGCGCTCATAGTTCCCTGGCCTGATGGAGGCTGATGAGCGAACGACCATGAGCGAACGAATCCCCGTCCGAACCGTAGAAGCATCTCCCCGGATAAAAAAAGTACCGGCGCGCCCAATGAAGGCGAAACACGCCACCAGCGACAACCAGATCTTCACCCGCAGCTTCACCGGCCTGTTCCGCACCTTGCGCATGAGCGGCGCGGGGTTTCTGTTTCTGCTGTTCTTCGGCACGGTATGGCTGAACTGGGGCGGACGTCAGGCGGTGCTCTGGGACCTTTCCGAAAGCAAGTTCCACATCTTTGGCGCGACCTTCTGGCCGCAGGATTTCATTCTGCTCTCGGCGCTGCTGATCATCGCCGCGTTCGGCCTGTTCGCGATTACCGTGTTCGCCGGCCGGGTCTGGTGTGGCTACACCTGCCCGCAGAGTTCGTGGACGTGGATCTTCATGTGGTGCGAGAAGATCACCGAAGGCGAGCGCAACCAGCGGATCAAATTGCAGGCGGCGCCGTGGAGCCTGAACAAACTGGCGCGGCGTGCGGCCAAGCACACGCTGTGGCTGGCGATCAGTGTGCTGACCGGTCTGACCTTCGTCGGCTACTTCACCCCGATCCGGCCACTGGCCGAAGAACTGCTGACCCTGCAGATCGGCGGCGTCAGTCTGTTCTGGGTGCTGTTCTTTACCGCCGCCACCTACATCAATGCCGGCTGGCTGCGTGAAGCGGTGTGCATGCACATGTGCCCGTATGCGCGATTCCAGAGCGTGATGTTCGACAAGGACACCCTGGCGATTTCCTACGACGCCGCCCGTGGCGAAAACCGGGGCCCGCGCAAACGCGAGATCAAACCGGCCGAGGCCGGCCTCGGTGATTGCATCGACTGCCAGTTGTGCGTGCAGGTCTGCCCGACCGGTATCGACATCCGCGACGGCCTGCAAATGGAATGCATCGGCTGCGCGGCATGCATCGACGCCTGCGATTCGATCATGGACAAGATGAATTACGCTCGCGGCCTGATTCGCTATACCTCCGAGCGTGAGTTGCAGGGTGGCAAGACCCATCTGCTGCGTCCGCGCCTGATCGGCTACGTCGCGGTGCTGGTGGTGATGATCGGTGCCCTCGCCCTGGCGTTGGTGGAACGACCGATGGTCTCGCTGGACGTGACCAAGGACCGTGGCCTGTTTCGTGAAAACGGTCTGGGCCAGATCGAAAACATCTACACCCTCAAGGTCATCAACAAAACCCAGCAGCGCCAGGATTACAACCTGACGCTGGTGGATGGCGACGGCTTCCAGTTGCAAGGCAAGACCGAACTGAGCCTGGCGCCGGGCGAGATCGTCGATGTGCCGGTGTCGGTGGCGATGACCTCCGAACGCCCGGCCAGCAGCTCGCAGACCTTGAGCTTCAAGATTGCCGACAGTGATGAGCCGGGGATTTATAGCGTGGCGAAGAGCCGGTTTGTTGCGCCGATGAATCGGTGAGCCGTTAGAATCTCCCCCCTCACCCCAGCCCTCTCCCAAAGGGAGAGGGAGCCGACCGAGGTGTAAGGAGTTGTACATCGACCTGAAAAATCGAGTCGATTATGGATTCACTGCAGCACGTTCATGTCGGCGTAACTCTTAAGCATTCCACGATCAGTCCCCTCTCCCTCTGGGAGAGGGCTAGGGTGAGGGCTGATGCCACTGACCCACCACAAAAACACCAAACACCACGTACCAAGGCCCCCGATGAAACGCTACGAAAAATTCGCCGACGACATCGCTGAACTGATCCGCTCCGGCGTCCTCGGCCCCGGTCAGCGGGTGCCGTCGGTGCGCTACGCGAGCCAGACCTACGGCGTCAGCCCGTCCACGGTGTTCCAGGCCTATTACCTGCTGGAACGTCGCGGCCTGATCCGCGCCCGCCCGCGCTCCGGCTACTTCGTCAATACCCACGCCCCGAGCCCGTTCTCGGAGCCGGTGATCAGCAGCCAGGTCAACGAGTCCACCAAGGTCGACGTCAGCGAGCTGGTGTTCTCGGTACTGGAATCGATCAAGGACCCGAGCACCGTGCCATTCGGCTCGGCGTTCCCCAGCCCGACCCTGTTCCCGCTGCAACGCCTGTCCCGCTCGCTGGCCAGCGCCGCGCGGGAGATGGACCCGCGCATGGTGGTCACCGACATGTCGCCGGGCAACCCGCAACTGCGCCGGCAGATCGCCCTGCGCTACATGGTCGGCGGCCTGATGCTGCCGATGGAAGAACTGCTGATCACCAACGGCGCCCTCGAAGCGCTGAACCTGTGCCTGCAAGCCGTGACCGAGCCCGGTGATCTGGTGGCCATCGAAGCCCCGGCGTTTTACGCCAGCCTGCAAGTGCTGGAACGCCTGAAGCTCAAAGCCGTGGAAATCCCCGTGCACCCGCGCGACGGCATCGACCTCGGCGTGCTCGCCCAGACACTGGAACGACACCCGATCAAGGCCTGCTGGTGCATGACCAGTTTCCAGAACCCGATGGGCGCGACCATGCCCGAGGCCAAGAAACAGGAACTGGTGGAACTGCTGAAACAGCATCAGGTGCCGCTGATCGAAGACGACGTCTACGCCGAACTCTATTACGGCCAGCAGGCGCCGAAACCCGCCAAGGCCTTCGACACCGAAGGGCTGGTGATGCACTGCGGCTCGTTCGCCAAGAGCCTGGCCCCCGGCTACCGAATCGGCTGGGTCGCCGCCGGCCGCTACGCACAGAAAATCGAACGACTGAAACTGATGACCTCGCTGTGCGCCTCGATGCCCGCGCAAGCCGCCATCGCCGACTACCTGCAACACGGCGGCTACGACCGTCACCTGCGCAAACTGCGCTATGCCCTGGAAGAACAGCAAAGCTCGATGCTCGCGGCCATCGCCCGCTACTTCCCGGCGCAGACACGCGTAAGCCAACCCGCCGGCGGTTATTTTCTGTGGCTGGAACTGCCACCGCAGATGGATTCGTTGAAGTTGTTTCAGATGGCGTTGGCGCAGGGGATCAGCATCGCGCCGGGGCCGATCTTTTCGCCGACCCAGCGCTTCAGGAATTGCATTCGATTGAACTACGGCAGCCCGTGGACCGAGGATGCGGAGAAGGCGATGGAGACGCTGGGGCGGATTGTGCGGTCGTTTTGAGGAATAGATATTGCCTGATCGATTGCAATCGCCAGCAGGCTGGCTCCCACAGGGAAATGTATTCCAAATGTGGGAGCCAGCCTGCTGGCGATTAGGTCGGTCGCTGCAATAGAAAGATCGGGTTTAGCGCCCGCCGCCGAGATCGACAAAAGTCCCGGTGGCATACGAAGCCTTGTCCGACAGCAACCAGACAATCGCCTCCGCCACCTCATCCGGCCGTCCGCCCCGGGCCATCGGAATCGCCGACTCCAGCTTGCTGACCCGATCCGGGTCGCCGCTCAAGGCGTGGAAGTCGGTATAGATGTAACCCGGACGCACCGCGTTGACCCGAATCCCCTCGCCCGCCACTTCCTTGGAAAGACCGATGGTGAACGTATCCAGCGCGCCTTTGGACGCCGCGTAATCGACATACTCATTCGGCGAGCCCAGCCGCGCGGCGACCGAGGAGACGTTGACGATGCTGCCACCCTGCCCGCCGTGTTTGGGCGACATGCGCAGGATCGCGTGCTTGGCGCAGAGGATCGGCGCCAGCACGTTGGTTTTCATGATCTTGAGAATGCGGAATTCGGACATTTCGTCGACCCGGGATTTTTGCCCCACGGTGCCGGCGTTGTTGACCAGGGCGGTGACGCGGCCCAGTTCGCTGTCGACCCGGTTGAACAGCGCGATCACTTCGTCTTCGATACTGACATCGGCACGCACGGCGATGGCCGTGGCGCCGCGCTCACGCACCTGGTCCAGCACGTGGTGAGCGGCCTGTTCGTCGGTCTGGTAATTGATGCAGATCCGATAGCCTTGCTCGGCAGCCAACAGCGCAGTGGCGGCGCCGATTCCACGACCGCCGCCGGTGATCACAATGACTTTATCCATGCTGGCCTTTCCCCCGATGCACACGTAACAGTCGGGGCAAGAATAACCGTCATTGCAGGGTTTTGCATGACCTGCGATTAGCGGCTCAGCTCACCGCCAATGGTTTGCCGCGCACGATGTCCTGCAGGAAGCGATCCGCCGGCATCGGGTGACCGAGCAGATAACCCTGCAGCGAATCGCAGCCCAATTGCGTCAGGAAGTCCTGCTGCGAATCGGTTTCAACGCCTTCAGCCACGATGCGCAGCCCCAGCGCCTGACCGAGGGCGACGATCGCCGAGACGATGGCCGCGTCATCGCTGTCGTGTTCCAGATCGCGGACGAAACCGCGATCAATCTTCAACTCGTTGGCCGGCAGACGCTTGAGGTACATCAGGCTCGAATAACCCGTGCCGAAGTCGTCGATGGACAGATCGACGCCCATGTCGGACAGTTCCTGCAACACCGTCATGCTCGCATCGGCGTCACTCATGGCGGTGGTTTCAGTGATTTCCAGGGTCAGGCTGTTGGCCGGTAAATGGTGGGTGGCCAAGGCCTTGGCCACGCTGCTTACCAGCCCTGCATGGCAGAACTGCAACGCCGACAGGTTCACCGCAATTCGCCAGTCGGTGTAGCCCAGTACGTACCACTCGCGCATCTGCCGGCAGGCCTCATTGAGCACCCACTCGCCAATCGGAATGATCAGCCCGGTCTTCTCCGCCAGATCGATGAACTTGTCCGGCATAAGCATGCCCTGGGTCGGGTGCTCCCAGCGCAACAAGGCCTCGGCACCGACCGGACGACCGTCGGCCGCATGGAATTTGGGTTGGTAATGCAGGCTGAACTCGCCATGCTCCAGCGCCGCCCGCAAGTCCTGCAGCAATTGCAGTTGCTTGCGCGCGTTGCTGTTCATCGAAACGTCGAAGAAGCTGTAACCGTTCTTGCCGCCGCCCTTGGCGTGGTACATCGCGGCGTCAGCGTTCATCAGCAGTTCCTGGGCGCTCTCCCCGTTGCCGGGGTACAGGGCAATGCCGACGCTGGCGGAAATCTGCAACTCATGCTCGGCGACCCGGAACGACCGGGCGATCAAGCCGACCTGACGCGCCGCCAGACCCAGTGCATCGTTGGGTTCGGTCAAGCGCACCAGCAGGACAAACTCATCGCCGCCGATCCGCGCCAGCGTGTCGAGGCTGCGCAAGTCTTCGCGCAGGCGCACCGCCACTTCGCGCAGCAACTGGTCGCCCATGTGGTGACCAAAAGCGTCGTTGACCGGTTTGAAGCCGTCCAGATCGATGAACATCAGCGCAAAACAGCCGCCCTGCTCGTTGACCTTTTTCATCGCCTGATTGATCCGGTCATCCAGCAGCATGCGGTTGGGCAGGCCGGTCAGGGTGTCGTGCAACGCCAGTTGGGTGAGCTCACGGTTGGCCTCGGTCAACGAATGGGCCAGATCAGCGGTGCGGGCTTCGAGGCGCGCGTCGAGAATCGAGGTCAGCAGCGCGATGGCCAGCACCGCCAGCGTGGTGATCAGTACCAGATTGTCGAGACCGTTGCCGTTCAGGCCGCTGAGTGCCGCGCCGCAGAAACTGCCGTCGGGAAACCGCGCCGCCGCCATGCCGGTGTAGTGCATGCCGACAATCGCCACGCCCATGACAATCGCCGCCCCGGCCCGAAACAGCCGCACGTAAGGCGAATGCTGACGCAGGCGAAAGGCGATCCACAGCGCTGCCGCCGACGCCCCTACGGCAATCAGCAGCGAAGCGCCGAACAGTGTCGGATCGTAGTCGATACCCGGTTGCATACGCATCGCGGCCATGCCGGTGTAATGCATGGCGCTGATGCCGGCGCCCATGATCAACGCGCCAAAGGCCAGTTGCCAGGCCGGCAGTTTCGGCTGACTGACCAGCCACAGGGCAAAACCGCAGGACAGCACGGCGATCAGCAATGAAAGCGCCGTGATCGAAATGTCGTAACCGAGGCTGATCGGCAGCTTGAACGCCAACATGCCAATGAAGTGCATCGACCAGACGCCGATGCCCATGGCAAACGCCCCGCCGGCCGTCCATAAATGCACGGCGCGGCCCTTGGCAGTGGCAATGCGCCCGGTGAGATCGAGCGCGGTGTAGGAAGCGAGGATCGCCACACACAGCGAAATGAAAACCAGCGTGAAGGAGTAGCTACCGATGAGCATGGGAATTCTCGTGACCACCCCGCCGTACTGCGTCCGTTCTCCGCGGGGCCAAATGCGCCGATTGTACTGATTGCGCAGAAGAACGCACTGACAAAGTAATCAAATGGCCATCAACCCGATGAAACGCTTGTTTGATCGTCGGACAAGGCTCTGGAGTGCTGCTTTGACAGAGCGTCCGCCCTCGCCCGCAGATCGTTCCCACGCTCTGCGTGGGAATGCAGCCCGGGACGCTCCGCGTCCCTTCCAAAGCCGAACGCGGAGCGTCCGTTGAGGGATTCCCACGCGGACGGTTCGACGCCTCGACGTGGGAACGATCAACAGGCTAGCGGTTATCAGTGGTTTCCAACTGCCCATCCCAACCACCGCCCAGCGCCGCAATCAACTGCACGCTGGCGATCAAACGGCTCTGCAACACGTTCAACACACTGCGCTCGTTGCTCAACGCCGTCGCCTGCACCGTCACCACATCGAGATAAGCAATCACCCCGGCCTTGTACTGGTTTTCGGTCAGACGCAACGAATCCCGTGCCGCATCGAGGGCTTCTTGGCGCACAACCGCTTCGTCTTCGTACACCTTCAACTGCACCAGGTAGTTTTCCACCTCGCGGAAACCGTCGAGCACGGTCTGGCGGTATTTGGCCACGGTCTGGTCGTACACGGCTTCGGTGCGGTCGACTTCGGCCGAGCGGATGCCGCCGTCGAACAGCGGCAGGGTCATTTTCGGCCCGACCGACCAGAAGCGGTTCGGCAGGCTGATCAGATTCTGCGAGGTACTGCTGCTGTAGCCGCCGCTCATGCTCAGGCTGAAGTCGGGGTAATACGCGGCCTTGGCCACGCCGATGTTGGCGTTGGCGGCAATCACCGAGCGCTCCGCCGAGGCGATGTCCGGGCGGCGCTCGAGCAACTGCGACGGCAGGCTCAGCGGAATTTGCGGCAGCTTGGGAATGTCCTGGGTCTCGGCAATATTGAATTCGGCCGGCGGCTGGCCGGTCAGTACCGCGATGGCATTTTCGAACTGCGCCCGTTGCCAGATCAGGTCCACCAGATCGCCCTGGGTGGTTTTCAGCTGGGTCTGCGCCTGCGCCACCGCGTCCCGCCCGGAAACCCCGGCGTTGTACTGGTTCATGGTCATTTTCAACGAGCGCTCGTAAGCCGCCACTGTCGATTCGAGCAGGCGTTTCTGCTGATCGATCACCCGCAATTGTAGGTAGTTCTGCACCAGCTCGGATTGCTGGCTCAAACGCATCGCCGCCAGATCGGCATAGCTCGCCTGGGCGCTAGCCTCATTGGCTTCCAGGCCGCGACGCAACTTGCCCCAGACATCCGCTTCCCAACTCACGCCCAGTTGCGCGTTGTAGGTGTCACGAATACCGCTGGAGGAACTGCTCAGGCTCGAACTGCTGCTACCGGTACCCTGACTGGAACGGGTCTTGCCGGCACTCAGATCAATACTCGGATAAAACGCGCCGCGCGCGCTGCGCACCAAGGCCTGGGCCTGACGGTACTGGGCCTCGGACTGGGCGACGGTCTGGTTGGAGCTGTTGAGTTTCTCGATCAGCTGGTTGAGCTGGCGGTCGCCATACAGCTCCCACCACGCGCCGCGCGCCAGGGAATCGCTCGGGTTGGCCTGACGCCAGCCTTCGGCTTCCTTGTACTGAGCGATTTCGGCGGTCTGCGGGCGCTGGTAGTCCGGGCCGACGGCGCAGGCACTGAGCATCGCCACGCACAGAGACAGGCTCAGCAGGCGCGAGCCGCGGACAGTGGCCAGATTGATAAGCGAACGGTCAGTCATAGCGGAGTTTCCAGAGCGGCATCGGTGCGCACGCCACGCCATTTGTTGAAACGATGGCGCAACTTGTCGAGATAGAGGTAAACCACAGGCGTGGTGTAAAGGGTCAGCACCTGGCTGAAAATCAGCCCGCCGATGATGGTCAGGCCCAGCGGCTGGCGCATTTCCGCGCCTTCGGCACGGCTGAGCAGCAACGGCAAGGCGCCGAGGATCGCCGCCAGCGTGGTCATCAGGATCGGCCGCAAACGTTGCAGACAGGCGCTGCGGATCGACTCCAGCGGCGCCATGCCGTGATGACGCTCCAGTTGCAGCGCCAGGTCGATCATCAGGATCGCGTTCTTCTTCACCACGCCGATCAGCAGGAACAATCCGAGCAGCGAGATCAGGCTGAACTCGCCGCCCAGCACATAGATCGACAGCAAGGCACCGACCCCGGCCGAAGGCAGCGTCGACAGAATCGTCAGCGGGTGAATGTAGCTTTCATACAGCACGCCCAGCACCAGATACACCGCCAGCAGCGCACCGAGGATCATGAACGGCTGGCTCTTCTGGGTAGCGGCGAAGGCATCGGCGGTGCCGGCCATTTTCACGATCACGTCTTCCGGCAGACCGAGCTTGGCAATCGCCCGTTCGATGGCGGCACTGCCCTGCTCCACCGTCACGCCTTCGGCCATGTCGAAGGAAATGCTCTCGGAAGCAAACTGGCCTTCGTGGCTGACCCGGTCGTCTTCCAGGCTGTTTTCATAATGAGCGAAGGTCGACAGCGGAATTCGTGCACCGTCGGCGGTGATCACCTGGACCTGCTTGAGCGTCACCGGGTCCTGGGCGTATTTCGGATTGACCTCCATCACCACCTGATACTGGTTGAGGCTGTCGTAGATCGTGGAAATCTGCCGCTGGCTGTAGGCGTTGTTAAGCACCGCAGTGACCATTTCCATGTCCACGCCCAGGCGTTTGGCCTGATCGCGGTCGACGATCAATGTCACCTGCTGCGCACCCGCGCCTTCGCGGGCGTCGATGGCGGTCAGCTCGGGCAAGGCCCGCAGCGCGGTGACCACTTTCGGGTACCACTCGCGCAACTCACCCAGATCACCGCTTTGCAGAATGTAGCTGTACTGCGAAGTGGTCTGCTCGCGGCCGCCGCCAAATTGCAGGTCCTGGTCGGCCATCAGCATCAACTGCGCACCGGCCACCTTGGGCATTTCCTTGCGCAGGCGCTCGATGACTTTCTGCGCCGACAGGTTGCGTTCCTTGATCGGCTTCAGGCGTACCAGCATGAAGGCGTTGTTGGTGCCGTTGGTGCCACCAATGAACCCGGCCACACTCTCCACCGCTTCGTCCTTGAGCACGGCGCGGCGGAAGACTTCCATTTTCGGCTGCATCACGCTGAACGACAGACCGTCGTCACCGCGCACGAAACCGATCAACTGGCCGGTGTCCTGCTGCGGCATGAAGGTTTTCGGCACCACCACATAGAGGGCGACGTTCACCCCGACGGTGATGATCAGGCTCAGCAAGGTCAGGCGCCGATGACGCAACACCCAATCGAGGCTGGTGGCGTATTTGCCGACCATCCAATCGTTGGTGCGGCGGCTCCAGCGTTGCAGGCGGTTTTCCTCCCCCGGCGTATGGGGTTTGAGCCAGCGGGCGCAGAGCATCGGGGTCAGCGTCAGGGAAACCACCAGCGACACCACAATGGACGCGGCCAGGGTGATGGAAAACTCGCGGAACAGGCTTTCGATGATCCCGCCCATGAACAGGATCGACAGGAACACCGCCACCAGCGAGACGTTCATCGACAGCAAGGTGAATCCGACTTCCTTGGCCCCGAGGTACGCGGCCTTCATCGGTTTGACGCCTTCGTCGATGTGCCGGGAAATGTTCTCCAGCACCACGATGGCATCGTCGACCACCAGCCCGGTGGCGAGAATCAGCGCCATCAGCGACAGGTTGTTCAGCGAGAATCCGTAGAGGTACATCACCGCAAAGGTGCCGACCAGCGACACCGGCACCGCCAACGTCGGAATCAGGGACGCACGGAAATTGCCGAGAAACAGGAACACCACCAGAATCACCAGCGCGACGGCGATCAGCAGGGTCATTTCCGCTTCGTGCAGCGTGGCCTTGATCACCGGCGAGCGATCCATCGCCAGGTTCAGTTTGACGCTGGCCGGCAGCACCGCCTGCAACGCCGGCAACTGCGCCTTGATCTCGTTGACCGTCTCGATGATGTTGGCGCCGGCCTGGCGGTTGATCACCAGCAGCACAGCCGCGTCATCGTTGAAGAAACCGCTGTTGTAGCGGTCTTCCACGCCGTCGCTGACCTTGGCCACGTCCTTCAGACGCAGGGCCGCCCCGCCGTTGTAGTGGATGATCAGCGATTCGTAATCCTTGGCTTTCTCCAACTGGTCGTTGGCCTGGATCTGCCACAGACGCTGGTCGTCTTCGACCGAGCCCTTGGGCCGGCGCACATTGGCTTCGGCGATAGTCTTGCGCACATCGTCCAGTGCCACGCCGTACTGGTTCAGCGCCTGGGGCTCGAGTTCGATGCGCACCGCCGGCAAAGAGCTGCCGCCGATCTGTACTTCACCGACGCCCTGCACCTGGGACAGGCTCTGGGACAGGATGGTCGACGCCAGGTCATAGAGCTGGCCTTTTTCCAGCACATCCGAGGTCAGCGACAGCACCATGATCGGTGCCTGCGACGGGTTGACCTTTTTGTAGGTCGGCATGCTGCGCATCCCGCTCGGCAGCAGGTTGCGCGAGGCGTTGATCGCCGCTTGCACTTCCCGCGCCGCGCCGTTGATGTCGCGGTCGAGGTCGAACTGCAGAATCACCCGGGTCGAGCCCTGGCTGGAGCGGCTGCTCATGGTGTTGACGCCGGCGATGGCGCCGAACGAGCGCTCCAGCGGCGTGGCCACGGTAGACGCCATGACTTCCGGACTGGCGCCGGGCAGGCTCGCCTGCACCACGATCACCGGGAAGTCCATTTGCGGCAGCGGCGACACCGGCAGCAGACCGAAGCTCACACCGCCCAGCAGCATGATCGCCAGGCTCAGGAGCATGGTCGCCACCGGGCGCTTGATGAAAGGACCGGACAGGTTCATGGCTGTTCCACCGGCTCCACGGCCGAAGGAGCACGGCCCCAGCGCCGGCCGAGACGATCGAAGTACAGGTAGATCACCGGGGTGGTGAACAGCGTCAGCACCTGACTCACCAGCAACCCGCCGACCATCACCAGCCCCAGCGGTTGACGCAACTCAGCGCCGGAACCGGTAGCCAGCATCAGCGGCACCGCACCGAACAGCGCCGCCAGCGTCGTCATCAGAATCGGCCGGAAGCGCAACAGCGCCGCCTGATAGATCGCCTGCTCCGGCGCCATGCCCTGGGTGCGTTCGGCGTCGAGGGCGAAGTCGATCATCATGATCGCGTTCTTCTTCACGATACCGATCAGCAGAATGATGCCGATGATCGCGATCATCCCCAGATCATTGCCACTGAGCAGCAACGCCAGCAACGCCCCAACCGCCGCCGACGGCAAGGTCGACAGAATGGTGATCGGGTGAATGTAGCTCTCGTAGAGCACGCCGAGCACGATGTACATGGTCACCACCGCCGCCAGAATCAGCAGCAAGGTGCTCGACAACGACGCCTGGAACGCTTCGGCGGCGCCCTGGAACTGGGTCTGCACGCCGATCGGCATGCCGATGTCCTTCTGCACCTGTTCGATGATGTCCACCGCATGCCCCAGCGCCACGCCCGGTGCGAGGTTGAATGACATCATCACCGCCGGGAATTGGCCGATGTGGGTAATCGCCAGTTGCGCCTGCCGCTCCTCGACATGGGCCAGACTCGACAACCGCACCTGACCACCATCGGTGGTCTTGACGTGAATCTGATCCAGCGCCTGCGGGCCGATCCTCTCTCCGGCCTGAGCCTGCAGCACCACGCGGTACTGGCTGGCCTGGGTGTAGATGGTCGAGATCTGCCGCTGGCCGAACGCGTCGTACAGCGCATCGGTGATATTCGACACCGACACGCCCAGCCGTGAAGCGGCGTCGCGGTCGATCACCAGGAACACCTGCAAACCCTTGTCCTGCAAGTCACTGGCGACGTCGGTCAGCTCCGGGCGCTGGGCCAGTGCTTCGACCAGGCGGCCGCTCCACTGACTGAGCAATTCGGAATCCGGCGACGACATGCTGAACTGATACTGGGTGCGGCTGACGCGGTCTTCGATGGTCAGGTCCTGCACCGGCTGCATGAACAGACGGATGCCCACAAGCTTGTCCAGCTGCGGCTGCAGGCGGGCAATCACTTCGGTAGCGGTCAGATCACGCTGGCCATGGGGCTTGAGGTTGATCAGCAGCCGGCCGCTGTTGAGCGTGGCGTTGTCACCGTCGACCCCGATGTAGGACGACAGGCTTTCCACCGCCGGATCTTCCAGAATCACCTTGGCCAGCGCCTGCTGACGCTCGCCCATCGCCGCGAAAGAAATCGACTGCGGTGCTTCGGAAATGCCCTGGATCACCCCGGTGTCCTGCACCGGGAAGAAGCCCTTGGGCACCACCATATAAAGGAACACGGTGAGGGCCAGCGTGCCGATGGCCACCAGCAGGGTCAGCGGCTGGTGCTTGAGCACCCACTGCAACTTGCGCCCGTAAGCGGCAATCATCCAGTCGATGAACGCGCCACTGGCACGGTAGAAACGGCCCTGCTCATGTGCTTCCGGCTCACGCTTGAGCAGACGCGCGCACATCATCGGCGTCAGGGTCAGCGAGACCACCAGGGAAATCAGGATCGCCACCGCCAGGGTGATGGCGAATTCGCGGAACAACCGCCCCACGACGTCGGCCATGAACAGCAACGGAATCAGTACCGCGATCAGCGACAGGGTCAGGGAAATCAGGGTGAAACCGATCTGTTTCGCGCCCTTGAGCGCCGCCTGCATCGGGCTGTCGCCCTCCTCGATGAAACGCGCGATGTTTTCCAGCATCACGATCGCATCGTCGACCACGAAACCGGTGGCGATGGTCAGTGCCATCAGCGTCAGGTTGTTGACCGAGAAGCCGGCGAGGTACATCACGCCGAACGTACCGATCAGCGACAGCGGCACGGCCACCGACGGAATGATGGTCGCACTGGCACGCCGTAGGAACAGGAACGTCACCATCACTACCAGTGCGATGGCGATCAGCAATTCATGTTGCACGTCGGTGACGGAAGCGCGGATGGTCTGGGTGCGGTCGGTCAGCACGACGACGTCGAGACCGGCCGGCAGGTTGTCGGTGATGCTCGGCAGCAGCGCCTTGATCCGGTCAACCACCTCGATCACGTTGGCGCCCGGCTGACGCTGAATGTTCAACAGAACGGCCTGGTTCTGGTTGGCCCACGCCGCCAGACGCTCGTTCTCGGCGCCGTCGACAATCTGCGCGACATCCTTGAGCCGCAGCGGTGCGCCGTTAGCATAGGCCAGGATCAGGTTGGCGTAATCCTTGGGCGACGTCAGTTGGTCATTGGCGTCGAGCATCGACACCCGGGTCGGGCCGTCGAAGTTGCCCTTGGGCTGGTTGACGTTGGACGCACTGATCAGCGTGCGCACGTCCGACAGGTTCAGGCCGTTGGCCGCGAGCGCCTCAGGGTTGACCTTGATCCGTACCGCCTGACGCTGGCCGCCGGCAATGCTGACCATGCCGACGCCGCTGATCTGGGCGATCTTCTGCGCCATGCGCGTGTCGACCAGGTCATTGAGTTTGGGCAGCAGCATGGTTTTCGAGGTGATGGCCAGGGTCAGCACCGGGGTGTCCGCCGGGTTGACCTTGTTGTACACCGGCGGCGCGGGCAAGTCGGTCGGCAACAGGTTGGTCGCGGCGTTGATCGCGGCCTGCACCTGCTGTTCGGCGACGTCCATGTTGATGTCGAGGCTGAACCGCAGGGTCAGCACCGAGGCACCGCCGGAACTGGTCGAGGCCATTTGCGTCAGGCCCGGCATCTGCCCGAACTGGCGCTCAAGCGGCGCGGTGACGGCACTGGTCATCACGTCCGGACTGGCGCCCGGATAAAGGGTCATGACGCGGATGGTCGGGTAATCCACCTGCGGCAGAGCCGAAACCGGCAGCAGGCGATAGGCGATCAGACCGGCCAGCACGATGGCCAGCATGCTCAGCGTGGTGGCGACCGGGCGAAGGATGAACAGACGCGAAATGTTCATGCGCCCTTCTTGGCCTTGTCAGTGACGGCGGCGTCAGGCGCGGTGGCGGCTGACTTGCCTTGCAGGTGCTCGGTCGGAGTGGTCGGCACATCCTTGCTGTCGTTGACCACTTCCACTTCGCTGCCTTCCTTCAGACGGTCGGTGCCTTCCAGCACCACCCGGTCGCCGGCGGCCAGACCTTCGGTGACTACCGTGTTTTCGCCGTCGCTGGCACCGATCTTCAATTGGCGGATGGTGACTTTCTTGTCGCCGTCCAGCGCGTAAACGAAGGTGCCGTTGGTGCCGAACTGGATGGCAGCCGACGGAGCCAGCACCACACCTTTCAACGTGTCGGCCAGCAGGTGAACGTTGACGAACTGGTTGGGGAACAGCGACTGATCGCGGTTCTCGTAGCGCGCCTTGAATTTAAGGGTGCCGGTGGTCACGTCGATCTGGTTGTCGAGACTTTGCAGCACACCGGTGGCCTGCAGTTTGGTATCGCCACGATCCCAGGCCTCGGCCGGCAGTTTGGCGCCGCTGCGGTAGCGGGCGAGCACGGTTTCCAGGCTGTTTTCCGGCAGGGTGAAGGCGACGCTGATCGGTTGGGTCTGGGTGATGACCGCCAGGGAGGTCGTGTCGTTGGCCGCCACGAGGTTGCCGACGTCGAGCTGACGCAGGCCGACGCGACCGGCAATCGGTGCGCGGATCTTGGTGAATTCGAGATTGAGCTTGGCGTCGTTGACCGCCGCCTGATTGGTTTTCACGGTGCCGAGGTATTGGCCGACCAGCGCTTCGGCGGTGTCCAGTGTCTGCTTGGCGATGCTGTCTTCCTTGTACAGGCCGCGATAGCGTTCGACGTCGACCTGAGCGTTTTTCAATTGCGCCTGGTTCTGCAGCAAGGTGCCTTCAGCCTGGAGCAAGGCGTTCTGGTAGGGGCGCGGGTCGATCTCCGCCAACAGGTCGCCGGCCTTGACCATCTGCCCTTCCTCGAAATAAATCTTCACCAGTTCGCCGCCGACCCGGCTGCGCACATTGATGGTGTTGAGCGCCGTGACCGTGCCCAGGGCCTTGTAGTACAGCGGGAAGTCCCCGGTGACCGCCGGCGCCACGCGCACCGGAATCGGCCCCGCCGCGCCGCCGAAGCCCGGACGCATCATCCCCGAACGGCCGGTATGGCCGGCCTGCGCCTTCTCGCCTCCCTCCTTGTGGGCCGAACCAGCGGGCCAGAATTTCCAGCACAGACCGGCAATGACCAGCAGGACAAGCAGGCTCAGCAGCCAGCGACGGGAGTTTCGGGAAGACGATTGCATGGAGTGATTAACCATTGGGCGCGTGGGCTTCTTTTACGGGAGGCTGAACGATAAGCACTGGTGGGGATTTAGCAAAGCAGCTTTACCGGCAATTTACCTTCCACTTACGTTTCAAGGTGTGAGGCAAAACACTGATACACAAATGAAAACGGCCTGGACAGAGCCAGGCCGTTAACAATTGTAAAAGCGCTTACTTGAGAACGGACAGCGCCGCTTCGTAGTTAGGCTCTTCGGCAATTTCCTTGACCAGTTCGCTGTGCAGGACATTGTCGTTTTCGTCCAGTACAACCACCGCACGGGCGGTCAGGCCTTTCAGCGGGCCGTCAGAGATGGCCACGCCGTAGTTCTCGAGGAACTCGGTGCCGCGCAGGGTCGACAGGTTTTGTACGTTCTCCAGGCCTTCGGCGCCGCAGAAGCGAGCCTGGGCGAACGGCAGGTCAGCCGAGATGCACAGCACCACGGTGTTGCTGATGTCGTTGGCTTGAGCGTTGAACTTGCGCACGGAGGTGGCGCAGGTCGGGGTGTCGACGCTTGGGAAAATGTTCAGCACTTTGCGCTTGCCGGCGAAGTCTTTCAGGGTGACGTCGGACAGATTGCCGGCTACCAGGGAAAAGGCTGGCGCCTTGGAACCGGCTTGTGGCAGTTGGCCGTTGACTTGAACCGGGTTGCCTTTGAGCGTGACTTGAGCCATGAACGGAGTCCTTCTTAACGTTGTTGGGAAAGCATGCAAGAGGCAGAAGTTAACCACGAAATTGTCCGACGACCTATGCCTGGACTGAAATTGTCATGTGCTGGCACACAAAACTGGATACACGCTCTCCAGTCCCTCCAAGTCCCCGCTCTCAATGAGGGTGATGCTTGTTAAAACACGAGTCTGCATCTTTTCTTTAACGACCTGTCGATTAAGACCCCGGCCGTTCGACTAAGCCATGAATCCCCCACTCACCTGCGGAGAAACACCATGCGCTTCATGATCATTGTCAAAGCCAGCCACGATTCCGAAGCCGGCGTGATGCCCAGCGAACAGTTGCTGACCGACATGGGCAACTACAACGAAGAATTGGCCAAGGCCGGCATCCTGGTTTCAGCCGACGGTTTGCACCCCAGCAGCAAAGGCGCCCGCGTACGTTTCAGTGGCGAAAAACGTAGCGTGATCGACGGCCCGTTTGCCGAGACCAAAGAGCTGATCGCCGGCTACTGGATCTGGGACGTCAAGTCCAAAGAGGAAGCCATCGAGTGGGTCAAGCGCTGCCCGAATCCCATGCCGGGCACTGAATCGGAAATCGAGATTCGCCAAGTGTTCAGCGCGGAAGATTTCGGCGCCGAGTTCACCCCGGAACTGCGCGAGCAGGAAGAACGCATACGCGAGCAAGCCAAAAAACACTGAAGCCCCGAATCGAGCACGTCAGCATTTCCGTAAGGCCGGTGACGACTGAGCGAGACACGGGGACTTTTCGACGCGAAACAGGTAGGGTGCGCAACATCACAATGCCACCACTGGATCGCGTCGCGTTTTTTATGGAGTTGTCATCGCAATGAGTTGCTGGACCGTCCTTGGCCTGTCGGCCGACGCCGATGTGCGCACCATCAAACGCCAATATGCCGTCCTGCTCAAACAGACCCGCCCCGACGACGACCCCGAGGGTTTCCAGCGGCTGCGCGATGCTTATGAGCAGGCGCTGGCCTACAAGGAATGGCAGCAGTATCACGAGCAGAATCAGGATGAAGAGCAGGAACAGGGTATTAAAGAATCCTGGGACCTGAGCGGCCTGACCGTGGTCGAGGTCGATGCCCTGCAACTGGCGACCCGTTCGCTGGACGGGCTCAGCGTTGAAGAGCTGAATCATCGCCATGCCGTCACCCTCGAACAGGGTTGCGCGCATTTCTTCGAAGACACGGTGCTGCATCATTGCATTGAACACCCCGAGACTTCGCAGACGCTGGTGGAATGGGCCATCCCGACTTTCTTCTGGTTCAGCGCCTGGCAACGCCTCGAACTCGACCACATATCGATAGACCTGTTGCTGGATCGACAACGCGCGCGCATTGTGCAACCGATGCACGATGCCCTTGAACGCGAAGACGTTGAAGGTTTCCTCCAGGCCTACGAGCGTTGCGGGGAGCACAACTGGCTCGCGATTGCACTGCAACAGGAATGGTTCAACCGGATGCTCAGCCATTTACTGCTGGATGCCCCGGTCTGGTCTCCCGAGATTTTCGAACGGGTGCGCGCCGGTCAAGGCTGGCACGGCTGCACGGGAAATCCCTGCCCTGACGGCGAATGGCAACGCCTGCTGGCTCGACAAAATGCGCCGCTTTTCCTGGCTCACCAGCAACAACTGGCCACGGAGCCCGCCGCCACCCCCGAACACCGCGCCGCCCGCCTGCTGCTGGGCACCGGCTCGTTCAGCGCCCGCCGCGCACTGGCCCGACGCCTGCGCGAAGAAGACTGGGCGCAGTGCCGGAAACTGAGCTCTGAGCTGTACGCCAATCACCCCAAGGTCTGCGCGCAGATGCCCGGCGGCACGGCGTTTTTCTGGCAAAGCTGGGAACTGAGCTTTAATGACTGGCCGACGTATGTGGGCGTTGTGCTGGCCTGCCTGATCGGCTCGTTCACCCATTACATTCCGCTGGGCCTGCGCCTCAGCGGGCTGATCAATATCGTCATGATCTCGACCGTGGTGTTCGGCGTGATCGTGGCCGGGCTCAATTGGTTGGTGCACAACGTTGCTCATCGTGTATGGCGGCTGGATGACCGGCTCAGTGCAAGCCTTTGCCCCGGTGCTCTCAAAGACTCGCCGCCGTTCGGCGTGTTGCGCGACCTGGTGCCCGGCGCGTTGATGGTGGCCGGGCTCAGCTGGTTTTTCGGCCCGATTGCCGGCGGGGTGTATGCCTTGACCCTGGCGACCTTCGGACTGGTGCGGCGCTGGCAGTCCAGGCCACGGGTGTCCTGGGAAGAGAACCAACCTGCCGTGAAAGTCGGCGTGACGATCCTCGGAATTCTGGTGCTGGCCCTCGTGCTCGGCGTATTCAAAGTGGTCGCCAGCCAAGGCACGGTCAATCGCAATCAGGGCCTGCAACCCTGGACCGAACGTTTGTGCAGCCGCTTGCCGGCCACCACCGCCGAATGCAGCGCACCGGCCACCGATGAACAGTGGTACGGCAAGGAGGCGCGCCCATGACCACCAGAGTGATGTTTTGCGTCGGGATCTTCTTCGCGCTGGTGATCATGGGGCTGACGGGCGCGACACGCCCTTTCCTCCAGCTCGATCTCTGGCTGGACGGGCGCGATGCGCCGATCACCGCCCAGGCCAATGCGCTGAGCCCGGTGATCGCCTGCGTCAACCGGATCGACGTGCAATGGCGAGTGGCCTACGACCGCTACAAGAACCCTCAACCGCCCTTGCCCCGCGACCAGCGCTGGTTGAAGAGTCTCAATGATTTCGACGACAGCGACGCGTTCAATGTGCGAGACATTCAGCGCGATGTCTGCGGTCAGGACCTCACGGAAAAACTCGAACTGTTGGCCTGGCAGCCTGAACTGGCGCGACAGGCGAACGAGTACGTCCGGGCGCTGAGTCACGT
Organism: Pseudomonas pharyngis; assembly: GCF_021602345.1. Taxonomy (GTDB): domain Bacteria; phylum Pseudomonadota; class Gammaproteobacteria; order Pseudomonadales; family Pseudomonadaceae; genus Aquipseudomonas; species Aquipseudomonas pharyngis. The sequence continues at coordinate 100,763 of NZ_BQID01000012.1, read as the reverse complement.
CACGACCACCATTGCCCCCACGCGTTTTTACCGAGAGGCGAGCTTCATCTCCGGATCACAACAGCCCTCCTCTGGAGAACTCGCTGCCATCGAGCGTGTGTCACAGGAGTACATCGGCGCCTCGACCGCTCTGCGGCAAAGCCTGATGTCGCTCGACGCCGCGCAACGTGCCGAACAGCTCAAACTGATCGAAGCGCGTCTGGGCAGGGACATTCATTGGGATTTGCTGGCGTACATGATTCAGGCGCGGGAGACCGTCGACGCGCTCGACGAAGCGATGAAAAACCGCACCCTCACTCCGAAATTGCTGGCCGACACCACCGCAAAGCTGCAACAGGCGTGGAACCGTCGCGAACCCTACCTCGCACCACGTACGGGTGGATTCCAGAACAAGACCGATGCCGCACGGGACCTGTGGCTGCGCATCGGCGAGCCGGGGCAAAACTATCTCGAAGCATTGAACACCCTGCAAGCCGACTGGCAGAACCACGCCAAGCCCGAGCGTTTGAGCGAGGACTACTATGCCGTGACCCGCCGTTACGACGGCTTGCTCAGCCATTACAACCGCCTGGCCCGCGCCAGCTTCTGACGCAGTGCACACGCCGGATCGTCCTCAGAGGCGACCCGGCGTGCCGGTCTTACTTGGCCTTGAGCTTGAGGTAGGACTGATGCAGATCCGCCGCCCAGCCATCGATCACGCTTTTCACGTCATCGGCCTTCATCACCTGCGAATCGTTTTCCAGCGGTTTGCCGGTGCCTTTGCGCACCACCTGCGCCGCCACCTTGTTGGTGCCGCCATCGAGGAACACCGCCTCGGTCGCCAGCGTGGTTTCCTGATCACGAATGCCGCTGGCGGTACTGACCGCTGCCGCCACCAATGCCACCGGAATCACTTCATAGGCATGCAGGCCTTCGGTCTTGCTGCTCACGGCGGTGATCGCCGCGCGTACCACGATCACACCAGGCCCGGGGCCTGAAGCCAGTGGCAGGGATTTACCCAGTTCACGCTTGAGCGCCTGATCGTAATAGCTGGTGATGCCGTTAAGGGTCTGCTGCGGAATCTTCACGGTAGGTTGCGGTTTGGGATAGAGCTGGGTCGGTTCGACGTAGAAGCTGGTGAATTTGCCGATGTCGACTTTCGGGTCGATCCAGCGCATCACTTCGGCCCCCGACGGGGATTTGGCCTCCCTCAACTGGCTGTAGTCCTTGAGGAAGCCTGAGTACTCGTCGGGTGCGACGGTTTTGCTGGAGCAACCCACCACGCCCAGCGTGGCAATGCACAGGGTGCTCATCATTACGGCTAGCTTCATGCTGTAACTCCTGTCGGAAGGCCGAATTTATTGCGTCGGGGGAGTTACAGGTATAGCTAAATTCGCGCCGTTTGCGTTCAGAAACCCCAACATTGCGCAACGTCGGGTCCGGACCTTTGAAAGGTCCGGACCATCACAGGCGCTCAAGGCTTTCTTCTACCAGCTCGAAGTCTCCCCACTCCTCAACGCCATCTCCCGCCGACTGTTGGCCCGCATCGCCTTGATCAGCGACACCGTGCCCACCAGCAAAATCGCCGCACCGAACAGAAAATCAATGTTGTACAGCTGGAAATCCTGCACCGGCCCCACCAGCACCGTGCGCACTACGCCAATCCCCACCAGCGTGGCAAGGAAGTCGATCCCCGGCTCATCGCGGTAGAACACCAGCAGCAACGGCAGGCACAGCACCAGCAGCATCAACAGCACCACGACCTTGAACGAGCCTTTGCGCTCGACGCTGAACGCGCATTCGTGGGGGCCGTAGGCCTTGTAGTCCTCGTCGCGGATCATCGAGTTTTTCTCGTTGATGTAGTCGGCGCGGTTGTACTTCTGGATCGGCGTGAAGGTGTTGGACATCTCCATCAGCGTGGTGATGTTCTTGAAGCGCAGGTCGATGCGCTCGCTACCCTTGAGGTAATACAGGACTGGCTTGTAGCCGTAGCGATAGGTGTCGAAAGGAAACTCGGTGACCCGGCCCTGGACGCTGATCGGCCGCGATTCGAGTTCGGCGAACGCGCTCTTGTCGGTCGAGGCGAGGTTGCGGCTCAGGGGCAGGACTTTCACCTGTTCGAGGAAGATCGGCGTGACGCCAAACGACCACTGCAACGGTTCCAGGCGCAGTCGCAGTTCGTTGCGGCCCAGGTCGTAGCGGTTGAAGGTGCGCTCGGAGACCACCACCGCGCCGCTGAGCATGAACTCGCCGCGCAGGTTGTTGGTGATGCGCAGGGTCAGTTGATCCTTGCCCAGCAGCGCCGCTTCGGTGTTCGGCGGCGTGCCGCACCAGGCGGTGCTTTCGCCGACACCACCGAGCTGACCGCCACGGTTTTCGTTGAATACATAGATGTAACCGGCCCACAGCGTCACCATCAGCAGCAACGCGGTGATGCCCAGAATTTTTTTGCCCGGACTCACTGATCAGACTCCCTTCTTCGTTCCGTCGTCCAGCCGAAAACCCGCTGGCGACGGGGACTCTACCAAAAGGCCACCATCGACCCAAGGAAAAATCCCCGATTCATCAGGGTTCTAAGGGTTTCCCCTGCATCACCGGCGCCGGAACAACGGTCGCGGCTCGATCACCGAGCGCCCGTACACCACGCTCATCCCGGCCAGGCCCTTGAGCGCATCTTCGGCGGACTTGTCCTCGCGCACGGCGAAGCTGTCGAAACCGCACTGGCGCATGTGGCTGAGCTGGTCGCGCAGCACGTCGCCAATCGCCCGCAACTCGCCTTTCCAGCCGAAACGACTGCGCAGCAGATAGGCCTGGCTGTAGGCGCGGCCGTCGCGAAAGCTCGGGAAGTCGAGGGCGATCAGTGGCAGCGAGCTCAGCCATGGCAGCAGGCTTTCGACGCCGTCGTCCGGGCCGAGCCAGACCGCATGGGTCGAGGGCGATTCGAGCCAGTGGGCCAGCGGCAGAATCAACATCCCGGCGCTGGGCTCTGTTTCAGGCGAGCGGATCAGCGTCCATGGATCATCGAGCACGATCCGCGCCCCACTCGCCTCCATCCGCAGCAGATTGTTCATACCGAGGCCTCCAACGCTTTCGGGTAGACCCGCTCCTTGAACGGCTCCAGTCCGATGCGCGCCACGGTATCGACGAACAATTCTTCAGCTTCGCGATAACGCACGAAGGTGCCGATGATCCGCTCGATCACCTGCGGCACTTCGGCGGCGCTGAACGACGGGCCGATGACCTTGCCCAGTGCGCTGTTCTTGCCCTGCGCCCCGCCGAGGGTGATCTGGTACCACTCGCTGCCGTTTTTATCGACGCCGAGAATCCCGATGTTGCCGATGTGGTGATGGCCGCAGGCGTTCATGCAGCCGGAAATGTTCAGGCTGATGTCACCGACGTCGTGTAGGTAATCGAGGTTGTCGAACCGCGCCTGAATCGCCTGGGCAATCGGGATCGACTTGGCGTTGGCCAGCGCACAGAAATCACCGCCGGGGCAGGCAATGATGTCGGTCAGCAGGCCGACGTTGGCGGCGCCCAGCCCGTGCTCTTTCGCCAGTTGCCACAACGCATACAGCTCGGACTTGGGCACATCCGGCAGGACGATGTTCTGCTCGTGGGCGATGCGGATTTCGCCGAAACCGAAGCGCTCGGACCACTCGGCCACGGCCTGCATCTGCGCATCGGTGACGTCCCCCGGCGGCGAGGCCAGGCCCGGTTTGGTCGACAGCACGACGCTGGTATAGCCCGGCACTTTGTGCGGCTGAACGTTGCGCGCGACCCAACGGGCGAACGCCGGTTTCTCCGCCAGGTGCGTGCCGAAATCCAGATCGGTGCCCGCCAGCGCTTGGTAGCTCGGCGGCACGAAAGCACTGGCGACCCGCTGGTATTCATCTTCGGTCAACTGCGCCGGGCCGTCCTTGAGGTGTTGCCATTCCTCCTCGACCTCTTTGGCGAACGCCTCGATGCCCAGCGCCTTGACCAGAATCTTGATCCGCGCCTTGTACTTGTTGTCGCGCCGGCCGTGGCGGTTGTAGACCCGCAAAACCGCCTCGACGTAAGACAGCAAGTGTTGCCACGGCAGGCCGTCGCGGATCTGCAATCCAAGGATAGGCGTGCGCCCCAGACCGCCGCCGACGATCACCCGCAGCAGCATCTGACCGTCACGGCCGGGGTAAAGGTAGAGGCCGATGTCGTGCATCATGATCGCCGCGCGATCCTGCTTCGCCGAGCAGATGGCGATCTTGAACTTGCGCGGCAGAAACAGGAATTCCGGGTTGATCGTCGACCATTGCCGCAGGATCTCCGCCAGCGGACGCGGGTCGATCAACTCGTCCGCCGCGACTCCGGCGAAGGCTTCGGTGGTGATGTTGCGCACGCAATTGCCCGAGGTCTGGATCGCATGCATGTTGACCTGCGCCAGACGCTCGAGAATGTCCGGCACCTCGTGCAGTTCGATCCAGTTGAACTGCATGTTCTGCCGGGTGGTGAAGTGACCGTAACCACGGTCGTAGTCCCGGGCGATGCTTGCCAGTGTGCGCATCTGCTCGGCGCTCAAAGTGCCGTAGGGAATCGCCACCCGCAGCATGTACGCGTGCTTTTGCATATACAGGCCGTTTTGCAGGCGCAGCGGCAGGAATTCCTCGTCGCTCAACTCCCCGGCCATGAAGCGCTCGACCTGATCGCGAAACTGCGCAACGCGCTCGAACACCAGCGCCCGGTCGTAATCATCGTACTGGTACATGCAGCGGCTACCTCATCAGTTTTGATCGCGGTCAAGAACTGTGGGAGCGGGCTTGCTCGCGAATGCGGAGTGTCAGGCAACTGACTTGTTGGCTGACACTCCGCATTCGCGAGCAAGCCCGCTCCCACAGGATTTTTCCCGACTATGGACGAACGGCGCAGTGCACAACAGATTCACCTGAACGCATAAAAACCGTATCAGGACGCGGCAGATGGCCGCAGGCAGCGCCTGGATCTGATCCGCATAAATGATCAATTCCTGAGCCTGTTTTGTTTCCGGTGGGGTTTCTACAGTGCAGTTCGAGCCAGACCGGGTGGCCTGGCAAGACTTTGCAACCGTGGATGAACTGACCATGAGCACAGCAACAATCGGACAGGCTTATAACTACAAGGTCGTCCGCCAATTCGTCATCGCGACTGTTTTCTGGGGTGTCGTGGGCATGGCGATGGGGGTATGGATCGCCTCGCAACTGGTATGGCCGGACATGAATCTGGACCTGCCCTGGACCACCTTCGGCCGCTTGCGACCGTTGCACACGAGCCTGGTGATTTTCGGTTTCGCCGGCAGCGCGCAATTCGCCGCAAGCTACTACGCGGTGCAGCGTACCTGCCAGGTGCGGCTGTACTCGGACAAACTCGCAGCCTTCACCTTTTGGGGCTGGCAATCGGTGATCGTGATCATGCTGGTCACCCTGCCGCTGGGCTACACCACCACCAAGGAATACGCCGAGATCGAGTTCTCCGGCGCGGTGTGGATGGCGGTGGTCTGGGTCGCGTACGCCGTGGTGTTTTTCACCACCGTGGTGCAGCGCAAGACCAAGCACATCTATGTCGGCAACTGGTTCTTCGGCGCGTTCATCCTGGTGATCGCCATGTTGCACGTGGTCAATCACCTGTCGATTCCGGTGGACTGGTTCAAGTCCTATCCGGTGTACTCCGGCGCCACCGACGCCATGGTGCAATGGTGGTACGGGCACAACGCGGTGGGGTTCTTCCTGACCACCGGGTTCCTCGGGATGATGTACTACTTCGTGCCCAAGCAAGTGAATCGGCCGGTGTATTCGTACCGGTTGTCGATCGTGCATTTCTGGGCGCTGATCACCCTGTACATCTGGGCCGGCCCGCACCATTTGCATTACACCGCACTGCCGGACTGGGCGCAGTCGCTGGGCATGGCGATGTCGCTGATCCTGCTGGCGCCGAGCTGGGGCGGGATGATCAACGGGATGATGACCCTCTCCGGCGCGTGGCATAAATTGCGCACCGACCCGATCCTGCGCTTCCTGGTTTTGTCGCTGGCGTTTTACGGCATGTCGACCTTCGAAGGGCCGATGATGGCGATCAAGACCGTCAATGCCCTCTCCCACTACACCGACTGGACCATCGGCCACGTCCACGCCGGGGCGCTGGGCTGGGTGGCGATGATCACCTTCGGCGCAACCTATCACATGGTGCCCAAGGTGTTTGGCCGCGAGCGCATGCACAGTACGCCGCTGATCAACCTGCACTTCTGGCTGGCGACCATTGGCACGGTGTTGTACATCGCTTCGATGTGGGTCAACGGCATTACTCAGGGCCTGATGTGGCGGGCGATCAACGAGGACGGCACGCTGACCTATTCGTTCGTCGAAGCGCTGCAAGCCAGTCATCCGGGGTTCATCGTGCGCTTTGCCGGCGGGGTGTTCTTCCTCAGCGGCATGTTGCTGATGGCCTATAACGTGTGGCGCACGGTGCGGGTTGCCGACGTTGCACTCGCCCATCGTGAAGCGCAGATCGCCTGATCAAGGGAGCTGGTCATGTTCGATGTTTTATTGAATGTGTTGGGCGTGGTGTTTCTGTGGCTGGCGGTTGAGTACTGCCTGCGGCACGAGACGGCCGAGAGTCTGGATGAGGCGAGTCTGACGCCGTTTGCGGATGATCCGGAGGTGGCTCGGCGGGTTGAGTTGGCTACTGGTAAAACCGTGAAAGCGGTGGCGCCGGAGGTGGCGAAGCCGGGGTGGGTCAATCTTGAGATGTGAGGTGTGTCAGCCGCGCGGCCCTCACCCTAGCCCTCTCCCAGAGGGAGAGGGAACTGACCGGGTTGTACTTTCGAGTTACGCCGACCTGAAAAATCGAAGGTGAATGCAATATCAACAACGAAGAACTGCCCTTTCCCCGTGAACTGAGTTTTTGACAACCACGAAGATCTGCTCCCTTTCCCCCTCGCCCCCTTGGGGGAGAGGGTTGGGCGGGCGGCGTTCCGATGAGGGGGTAGGCTTTTGATCTTAGGTGCGGTCGCGAGGGATGAGGCTCTGCAGTTGCTGCGCGAGAAAATTCGCATCGAAGGCAAAAGTGTCCGGATCCTTCAACCCATTGGTCTTGCGCCACTGCCACTCCCCACCCGGCAGCCCCACCAACGAAACACTCCCATAACGCGCTGCCGTCAGCCCCATCACCGCCAGCGAAATCTGCCCGCCACTGCCCATCACATCCGGCACGAACTCCACCGGTTTGCCGGCAATCACGATGCTCAGTTTTTCAGTCTTGAAGGTTGACGTCTCAACCGGAGTGCTCGGCCCAAACGCCACATAAGCCTCGCGACTGACCTCCAGCAACCCCGGCGCCTGCATCGGTTCCAGCCATTGCTGAATCTGCCCGAACAACTCGGTAATCCGTGTGGCCCAGGTCGCCGATTGCGTCTCGAACAGTTGCTTCTTGTGCGCTTCGCTGTCGGCATAGTGGCGAAGCATTTCACCCAGTTGCTGTACGTCGTCCATTGCGGTGTTCCTTCAAGGAGCGATGCTGCGGACTTCGAGCATGGCAGATGCCGGTGACGGCCGTGCAAGTCATTTGCCTGCACGGTCGCCTCGTTAGCCATTGGCTGACAAAAGGTCAGCGTTTGCGCAGGCGCGCCATGCTCAAAGTGTCGACCCATTGCCCGTCACGCACCGCGTAATCGCGGAACAGGCCTTCGGTTTCGAAGCCGAACTTGCGATAGAGGCCGATGGCCGCCTCGTTGTCGGCGTACACCGAAAGCTCGACCCGGTGCAGGTTCATCCAGTTGTCGGCGATGTCCAGCGCTGCCGCCAACAGCTTCGAGCCCACACCCTTGCCCTGCCACGCCACCGCGACGCTCATGCCGAGACTGCCGGCGTGGCTGCGGCGAATTCGCGAAAAAGCCTCCAGCCCGAGATGCCCGATCACCGCACCTTGATGCAGCGCCACCAGTTTCACCATCCGTTCGTTTTCCGGCATCAGCCGCTGGCGCAAGATTTCGGCAGACTGAAACGGCATCTGCAGCACCTGCCGGGTCACGGCAGGGTCGTTGTAAAGCGCGGTGACGCCTTCGACGTGGGACTCGCTGAAGCGTTCGAGGTGAATGGCGGGGTTGTGCTCAGGCATGAAAGATCCCTCCTGGATCAGTGCGTGGCCGGTCACTGTAAACCGCTTCTTCACGGATTCGCCACGACTGTTTAAAGCCGTTGACCGAAACGTCCGGCAAGCCACAACGGCTTGCGCCATTGCCTACGCATCCGCCAGAATCCGCCGGCTTGTGCGCCTTGAGGCGGGCTCTATCGTTTCCGGGTCGCTGATGAATCAGCGATCGGGTTTCGCAGCCCGGATCAATCAAGGCGCCCAGAGCGTCGTTTCCGTTCAGCATTCTTTGCTGGTCGCGTAATGGCGGTTGTGCGCGGGATACCTTCGGGTATGCCGGGTTCCTTGATTCCCGGTCTGCGAACCCGCGTACAGCTGCCACCTCCATTCGTTTCGCAGCGAACCGTGGCAGCTCCATCAATCAGGGAGTACTACCATGATCAAACCAACGCCAAATCCACCCGAAACCGACACCACCTCACCCTACGAATCCCTCGACTCAAAGACCTTCCACGAAGCCGCCGAACGCGCTCTCGATCACTACTTCAATCCCCTGCTCCCCAGAAAACCGCTGCTCAAACCCAACACCCGCTACCTCATCGCCCCCGGCATCGACAGCGAAGAACTGCTGGCCGACGCCTGCGAAACCCTGACCTCGGCCAAAACCATGGCCACCGACTTCGCCGGGCTGGTGGACGGCTCGCATCGGCATGTGCTGCTGGGCATTGCGCAACTGATCATGCTGGGGGAACTGGCGGTGAATCGTGCGCTGGATAATCTGGAGGTGGCGGCTGAGCCCCGTGCCTGAGTGTTGAAACCGAAACGGCCCCTTAAAGGGGCCGTTTTGGCATGTGCAGGAAACCGTTCACCGATGACCATTCGTCTTGAAACCACGCTCACCTGTCAGATCTGACAGGTGACGCAATTCCCTTCTCATAGTTTGATGACTCCTGCGTCCCCAATTCGCTCCGGAGCATCGATTATGGCAACGCCAACCTCAACGCAAAACACCATCTTGACGCTTGCACCTCCTTTCGTGCAGGGCGCCACTATTCCAGTTATCGGTGCGCACATCGGTATCCCGCTTGCCATTTACAATCTGGTGCCTGACGGTCTGGGCGCAAGAGTTCGAATCGATCCGCCACAGGCAGGCACTGTCGATCCGACCGATACCATCGTACTGATGCTCAAGGGTGATTTGGCACCTCTGGACAGCAAACCTGTCGGCAACCCGAACGCCCCGATTGAAATGCGTATTCCAGTGGGCCGACTGAATCACGCCCGAGTCAACGAGCTGTACTACGACATAATTCGCAACAGCCAGAACGTCGGCTCTTCCACACCGATGCTGGAAGCGCTCTTCAACATGATCCGGCCCGGCTTGAAAGACGTCCGACCTGATATCGTGGGCCATTCCGAACTCGGAATGACGCTGCCTGACGAAATCAAGAACGGCGTCGGGCCAGGTTTTGTCAGCGCACAGGTGTGCTTCACCTATCCCTATTGCCGGGCCTACGACACGATCACGCTAAAGTGCAATGGCGAGATCGTCACTTTCAAAGTGGGCGCCAACGAGGCACCGCAACCACCTGCCCCCGGCTCGCCGGCACCGACCACCGTGTGTTTTACCGTGAATCGCGCATTTCTCGACAAAGCCATCAGGCCGAGCGGCACGCTGGATTTTTCATACACCGTGACTGATCAACTCCTCAATACGCCCGACCCCGACGCCGTGTGGTCAGCCTCGCAAACCGTCGACGAGAACCTAGACGGCAAACGCTTGCCAGGGGTCATCTACCGTGAACGACCGAACGATCCTGACGATGTGTCCGAGATCATTGACCTGGAACTGCTGAGCACAAACCGGCTGCAAGTGATTGTACTGACCAACGACTCGCGCCTGCTTGCGGGGGATGTCATCGATGGAACCTATACCGCAAGTGTTGAAGGTAAAGCGGACCTCGTGGTGCCGTTGAACGGAATCGTGGAAGCCGATGAGTTCGGGCAGAAAAAGGTCGTGATCCTGTGGATAGACAATGACAAGGTGATCGCCGGTAGCACAGTGAAGAGCGTGTATAAAGTGCTGCGCAATGGCACGTCTATCGGCCAATCGGTAGCAGCGACGGCCCGTGTGGTGGGTGAAGGGTTACCGAATCTGCTGCCACCACGGTTTCAGAAATCGGTGGCTGGTGTTCTGGACCCGTTGGATCCCGCTAACCTGAAAGGTGCAAACGGCCAGGTGGAAGTGCTCGGTTTCCGTCCCGGCGATGAGGCAAAACTGATTGCCGAAGGAGCGTCGGGAGCTGGTTCGCCGGTATTCGATTTCAAACCGTTGAATACAGCCAGCCGGGCCAACTTTCCGTTGGACAGCGCATTTCTTGCGGCGAACATGGGCAAATCGTTGAAGCTCCGTTATGTACTGCGGCGCGGTGGCAAGCCGTACGACTCGCAGGTACTGGATGCTTCGGTGAACAGAATTGCCGATTATGACCCTGCGTTGCCTGTGCCGAGGATTGATGACAACGACACAGAACTGGACGTTACAAAATTGTTACCGACATCCGAGTTTCGACTCGAGGCTTGGCCACATCAGGTGCCGGGGCAAACCGGGCATTTGCGGTATGAGGGGACGGACACCAATGACAAGCAGGTCGTCTACGACGATGAAGATATAGAGGGTGTGCCTCTGGGAATGGGAACGCTGACCCGGACTTTACAGCCTAAGCTGATTGCCTGGTTGCAAGCACTCAAGCATGGCAGTGACTTGAAGATAAGCTTCAGTTTGAACTATGACGGGAAAGCGAATAAGCAGGACGCAGTGAAGTTTCCTGCACGTTCCTATCTCGTTATTAGCAAGCGGGCAGTGCAAGAAAATTTCGACTCTCTCCCTGCCTTCACCTTCACCCAAGGCCAACCACGCGACATTGGCACCATGAAAATCACGCACGTCTCCGGCGCTGGATTGCTACAGATCGCCGCAATCACAAATCATTACCCTGGAAGAGTAGAGTTTCAAACACTAAAACTTAACGACAATATTAGAGTCGTTCAAATCGACCTTCCAGCAAAATATAGAAACGTCAGCTTTCACTACACCGATGTATCCCCCAGTAATAACGCGAGTGTCACTAGCTACACCAGCGGAAGTACAGTTGAAAGCAAACAGCTTCTAAGTCATGCAGCAGGCCCCGTACATATAATGAACCTGTACAGCACCGCCGGAATTGATCGCTTGGACATTCACAGCAATTACTCAGACGCAATCTATTTCGATAATTTCTTGTTTGAAGATTAATAAAAATGGGGACGCATTTATTTACCAGCCCCAACCATAAAAACCCGCGCTCTCCTTCAGCTGGGAGCGCGGGTTTTGTCATTTCAGTTCAAGCCAGCGCACTTGTTGAATTGTTTTGAATGTTATGTCCGCAAAGCCACGCAACCTTGCGCCATTGCCTACGCATCCGCCAGAATCCGCCGGCTTGTGCGCCTTGAGGGCCGGCTCTATCGTTTCCGGGTCGCTGATGAATCGGCGATCGGATTTGACCGTCCGACTCAATCAAGGCGCGCCAGTGCCCAAGACCGGTTTCAGATACCTTTCTGAATCCACGTGTCGCGGTGGCTGTGCGTGGGATACCTTCGGGTATGCCGGGTTCCTTGATTCCCGGTCGGTCAACCCGCGTACAGCTGCCACCTTTCGATTGACCGCCAACGGTTGCAGCTCCGTCTATCTGGAGTTGAAGGCTGAGGCGCCTCTGTAACCTTATCGTTCCCACGCTCTGCGTGGGAATGCTTCAACGGACGCTCTGCGTTCGGCTCTGGAAGGGACGCGGAGCGTCCCGGGCTGCATTCCCACGCGGAGCGTGGGAACGATCTACACGATCTAAGTCCGCCTACTCGAACCACTCCTGCCGCTCATTGAAAGTGCGTTGAATCAACTCAACCAACGTCCGCACCTCTTCAACCTCCTGCGATTCACTGTTCACCGCCAACCAAGCCTGCAACCGCATCGCCTCCTCAAACAACCCCGGCAACGCCACCAACCCGCGATCAAACCGGCTCATGTACATCGGCAGCAAACCAATACACGCGCTGCAACGAATCATCTCCAGCATCAGCTCGTAAGACTGCATCTGCACCACGCCGGCCAGGCGCTGTTCGACCAGTTCATTCCACGGCCGAAAGCTGTCGATCTGCCGGTCGTGCTGCCATTGCACCAGCATGAAATCGGCGAGGTCATCCGGGCTTTCCGGTCGTGCAGTCACGCGTGAATAGCGTTTGGCGATGTGCGGCTGGTATTCCAGTTGCGCCAGGCGTTGCGGTTCGCTGGTGGCGAAGGTCGGGCCGGGGTGCGGAGCTTCGCCGTGGGCGAGCCACAGCACGATGTCGGCGCTGACCGCGCGCAGGGCCAGTTCGCTGTCGAGGGCGATGATTTCCAGGCGCACGCTGGCGTTGCGGCGCAGCAGTGCGATGAGGTCGCGGCCAAGGATGTCATGCAGGATCGATTCGGCGACGGCCAGCCTGATCAAGGGCTGCTCAATCACCGGCAGCTTGCGTTCGTGGGCCAAAGCGATCAGTTGCGCCTGCAATTGCTGGCCTTCGCGGGTCAGGCTGAGGGCGCTGCCCTGAAAGCTGAACAGCGCGCATTGCAGTTGCTGTTCGAGCTGCGCCAGTTGCTTGCGCAGCAGGGTCGAGCGCACGTTGAGGCTGCGGGCGGCCTGCATGAAGCAGCCGCAACGGGCGCTGACCAGAAAGTATTGCGCGACGTCGCCGTCCAGGGTTGCGGCTTGCGCCAGCCAGGGTTCGTCCTTGTCCCGGGGCCAGCGGAAATCGGCGCTGCTCGGTCGTGCTGCGGGTTCGGTGAATGACATCGATGACTCCCTGTCGATCTTTGTTGTTTGCCTTTGCACACATTCCCTGTGGGAGCTGCGGTGGATCTGAATTACAGTTTTCCCTCCAGCACCTTGTTGAGCTCAGCCCCGTCGATGCTCAGCGTTGCGGTGTTGAGCATGCCGTCCAGATAGGCCTGGGCGATCTGTTCCTGACGCTGTGCCCGCAAGGCCTGGGTCAGTTGATCGCGCAACTCGTCGAGGGTCGCGGTGCGGGCCGGTTGTTGTTCGGTGAGTTTGATCACGTGGAAACCGGCGCTGCTTTGAACGGGATCGGATACCGCGCCAACCTTGAGCCGCGCCACCGCACCACGCACTTCCGGCACCAGTTGCTGCAGCGGTTGCAGGCCGGTATCTCCACCACGTTCAGCGGTGAGGCGATCCTGAGAAAACTCCTTCGCCAGTGCTGCAAAGTCCGCCGAAGTTGCCTGGGCCTTCTTGCTCAACTCCGTCGCCTGCTTGCGCACGGCCTCAAGGTTCTGCGGCTCATTCACTCCGAGGAAAATCTGGCTGACCCGATACAGCGCCGGCGTCTGCCAATTGGCCTTGCCCGCGTCATACGCCTGCTGCAACTCGGAAGCACTCGGGTAATCCACCGGCACTTTACTCACCGACTGCAAATAGTCGCGGAACACGATTTGTTCGGTGGCGGCGCGGGTTTGCCGAACCACGTCCGGACGCTGCGCCCAGCCTTGGGCATCGGCCTGTTCCAGCACGGCTTTTTCGGCCAGGCGTGAACGAATCCAGCGTTCCAGCGCCTCGCGATTGCCGCGCAGTTGCTCGCGGGTCTGTGGCGGTACGGCGGCCAGCAGCGCCTGCAATTCCTCCGGCGACACCTGCTGATTGCCCAACCGCGCCACCGCAGGCCCGCTGTTGGCCGCAATGACCGGCGCCGGTTGCTGGGCGGCGACCGGGTCATTGCCCGGCCGCACCACCAGCGCCACGGCCACCACCAACAGCGCCACCGCAGCGGCGCTGATTACCATGGCAGGTTTTGTCACAGCGCGACTTCCTCTTGCTCAACTTTTGGAGCCTGGGCGGCAGCAGCGTTCTGGGTGAAATCACGCAGGTAAACGATGAACTCCTGCAACAGGCGATCCCACAGTTCCAGGTTGCCGCGCAGGTGATCGTTGCTGACGCCCGCCGCTACGACTACGTCCATTTCCATCACCAGAAACTCACCCTGCAGCGACAACCGGGCAAAGCGGCGGGTCGCGTTCCACTGCTCCGCCACACCGGCCGGCAACTCGCCCTGCACGCGCAAGGCGCAGCTGAAGGTGAAGTCGACGTAGCTGCCCTGCTCCGCCACCGCCGGGTTGCCGAAACGCACGGCATAGCCGATGCCCTGGCTGGCGCTGAGCAACTGGACGATGCCGTTCTGTTCGGTCTGGTTGACGCGGTAACCGGCGGCTTGCAGGACTTCGGTCAGGGATTGCGGGGATACGTGGGAGATCAATTGAGTCATTACTTCTTCCTTGTCCATGAGTCTTTTAATCAGTGCGCAATCGCAGCTTGCGGCGCATCGAATTGAGTCTTGTACAGTTCGTCGCCAAAGCCCTGAGCCAGTTCATCGAACTTGACCCGGGCACTGCCGGCGAAGGGCTGGCGGATCTTCATCACCTCGGCCACATCGATGTTTTCGTAGGCGGTGAGAATCTGCTTGGCCACGCCGTACATCTGCTGATTCTTGACCGAACATTGCTGCACTTGTGTGTCACGTTCAGTCAATTGCGCTTGAAGCTTAGACCGTTCTGCCTCTTTGGCACGGGCCATGACCAACAACTCGTCATAGGCTTTCTTGAACTTGCCGGTCTGCTCGTTGCTGGCCGCGACTTGCGCCTGGGCCTGGCTGTGCAAGGCTTGCTGCTGCCCGGCCAGTTGCTCGGCGAGGCCTTTGGCCTTGGCCAGTTCGGCGGTCAATTGCTTGATTTGCGCCTGCGCAGCCTTGGCTTCGTTCTGCGCCGCCAGTTGCGCGGCGCTGGCCTGGGCCTGCTGGCTTTGCAGGGTTTGCAGCTGCTGGGTGGTGCTGCGCAACTGGGTGCGCAGGCGTTCCTCCATGCCTTCGGCGCTCGCCCCGGTGGCGATCAACATGCCGAGCCCAAGCCATAAACAGCGGATTTTCATAACCCTCTCCCGGCGCTTTAGAAGCGCGTGTTGATCTCAAGCTGCATGACGTCGATGTCGAACGGCGCGCCATACACCGCCTCCGAACTCAGCCAGCGGCCGGTGGCGTAGACGTTCTTCGCCAGGCCGTAATTGCCGCCCAGGAAGTAGCCCTTGGCGTTGGTGCCGCCGAGGTGGAACGACGAATCGTTGAAGCCGTCCGGCAAGGCATCCGGCTGGATGTACTTGTAGCCGGCGAACAGGTTCCAGTCGCCCTGCTTCTTCAGCTCCAGCGCGTTGCCGAGGGTGAACTGGACCATCCACGCATTGGCGCCGCTTTCGATGTTGCCGTTGCTGTCGAGGTTGTTGACCAGTTGTCCGGCCGAACGCTTGCGCATGTCGCCTTCGTCGTAGCCGAGGTTGTGGATGTAGTTGCCCTGGCTGCGCAGTTTGAAGTCTTCCGGCAGGTCGGCGTCCCACACCACGTTGAGGTCCAGCAGGTTGAATTCGGACGCCAGGCCAACGAACTGCGGTCGCGGCGTGGTGGTCGGGTTGAGCGGGTTCGGCGTGATGTCACGCAGCAGGAACACGCTGTTGCCCTTCTGCATGAATGCTGCGCGGGTGCCGTCGCTGTGGCAGCCCGGCGCTCCGGCCCAGGGTTCGCAAGGGCTGGAGCGCTGGCCTTCGATGTCGTCGAAGCGGTAGTAGGCCAGCGCGCCTTTCAAGCGGTTGTTGCTGTTGATCGCCCATTTGGCGCCGATCTGCGCGCCGTACAGCCATTTGTTGTCGCTTTCTTCCTTGTCGAAGCCGTTGCTGGTGGTGGTGTCGTTGGTGTAGTCCACCGGGAACGCGCCGACGGTGCCGAACACGCCCCAGTCGCGGCTGAGCTTGTGGTCGAAAATCGCCGCCACACCGTCGAAGTTCAGGTCGTTGGAATACAGCATGTCGGTGGACATGAACGGGTTGGCGAAACGGCCACCGGTCAGAGTCAGCTCATCCGACGGCTTCCAGGTCAGGTAACCCTGATCGAGCCAGATGTCCTTTTTCGAGAAGCCGCCGCCGAGGTTCTGGGTGGTCGACACCGGGTTGTTGTCCGAGCCGGTGCCGATGCGGATGCCGGCGGTCCATTCCGGCGAAATCTCCGCTTTCATGCCCAGCCGGGCGCGCAGGCGGAACAGGTTTTCGCGGTCTTCGCGGGTGTTGAGCAACGGCGGTAACGCGGTGCTGCTGTTGGGGTTCACGTCGTATGGGCCGTTGTTGTTGAGCTTGGCGAAGTCGACGATTTCGTTGCTGTTGCTGCCCGAGTAATAGCGCGATTCGTCACGCAGGCGAATGTCGCCGTCGAAGCTGATGCGCGACGCCCAGTCCGGGAACGTATTGGGCGCGGCCCAGTTTTCCTGCTTGGCGGTGGCCATGACTTCGGCCTTGACCTGATCGCGGATCTGGTCGCGCACTGCGGCCGGCACGTATTGCACCCGCACATCGCCAGGCGCTGCGACCGGCCCGGCTGCCACGGCGGTGGACGCCGCAGCCTGTTTGGCCTGGGCCGCCTCGTTCTGGGCCTGGGCGATCAGCGCGTCGGCCTTGTCCTGTTTCAGAATGCCCTGCTCGACCAGCAAGCGGATCAGATTGATCGTGGCGTTCTCCGAGGGCGCAGGCGCTGCCGCGGCCTGACCGACCAGGGTCGCGATGACCATGCCGACCGCCAGGGACAATCGATTCACGTTGGAAATCATCTGCACACAACTCCTTTTCATACAGCTTTATGAATTCGGTTAACCCGGACGTCGCCCTTGCAGGGACATGCGCACAGGCAAGGTGATGGAGGCCGGTGGCCGTTCGCTCAGGTGGGGCGCGTTACGCAAGGCGGCCAGCACCTGACTGTCAATCTCGGGGTTGCCGCTGGACTTGATCAGCTCGACCCGGGTGATCTCGCCGACGCTGCTCAGCCACACATCGGCCTGCAGCGAAAACGCGAGGTTGCGCAGGTCGGGGTTCTCGCGCAGCAGCTTCTGGAAAGTGAACGCCAGGAACTGGCTGTAGGTGCCATTACCCAGTCGCCCGCCGCCGGAACCGGCCATGCCGCCGCCCTTGCCCGCGCCGATGTTGAAGGCGTCGCTGCCGCTCTGGGCGTCGCCGTCCATTTGCATCGGGTTGGCCAGGTCGTCCGCCGGCGATGGCGGTGCCTCTTCCTCGGGCTTGACCTCTTGCGGTTCGGGCGTTGGCTCGGGCTCGACGATTTTTTCTTCCACCGGGGTTTCCGGCTCCGGCGGTTTTTCCGGCGGCGGTGGTGGCGGTGGCGGCAACGGAATGATCGTCGGCACCTTCGGCGCTTCCCGGCGGATGCCGCTCATGTCGTTGGCCCACTGCCACAACAGAAACGCCGCAATGGCGCTCAGCAGCAGCCCGGCGCCCCACTTCGCGTAGCGCAGTGGCGACTTCTTCACCGGCAAAGGCTCGATTGGCAGTTGTGCAGTCATCACTCAGCCCTGCGTCGGTTTGCCGGTAACGAGACCGACCTGGGACAGTTCGAGCCGGCGCAGCAGGTCCAGCACTTCGATGACTTTCTGGTACTGCACCGTAGCGTCGCCGCGCACGATCACCGGGAAGTCCGGGTTCTGCGCCTTCTCGATCCGCAGGCGTTCTTCCAGCTCCGGCAAGGTCACCGGGTAGGCGTCGAGGAACACCTGGCCGCCGTCGTTGACCGAAATCGCCTTGGTCTTGGCCTCGGACAGCGACACGGCGGCGCTGGCCTTGGGCAGGTTGATCTGGATCCCGGAGACCTGCGCGGTGGCGGTGAGGATGAACATCACCAGCACCACCATCAGCACGTCCACCAGTGGCGTGATGTTGATGCTGTCCACTGCGGCATCTTCGTCATCGTCGTGGGAGGCATTTACGGACGCCATGTCTTTGCTCCTCAGGCCGGTACGGAGTGGTTGGCGTGATGACCGCGCTGATGCGCCGCTTCACTGGACTGGCCTTCGCCGTGCATCTCCGCCAGACGGGTGATGAACTCGTCGACGAACACGCGCATGTCGGCGCTGACTTCCTTGTTGCGGGTAATCAGGCGGTTGTAGCCAAACAGCGCCGGGATCGCGACGAACAGGCCCATGGCGGTCGCCAGCAAGGCGGCGGCCATACCCGGCGCGATGGCGTTGATGTTGACGTCGCCGGCCATGGCCGTGCCGAGGAACACCACCATGATCCCCAGCACGGTGCCGAGCAGGCCGATGTACGGGCCACCGGCGATGGCGTTGGACAGAGTCGAGAGTTTCGAGCTCAGTTGCTGGTTTTCCCGGGTGCGCACGCCGTCCATCGAGCAGCGGATGGCTTCGATGGTTGCAGCGGAAACCGACGAGGTATCGGCGCCCTGCTCGCGGCGGGTGCGGATCTCTTTTACCGCTACTTGATACAGACGCCACAGCGGCGAGTGCTGCAGGCGCTGGGCGAGTTGAGTGTCGTCGGCGAACATTTCCAGGCGGGTGCCGACCTTGGCGAATTGCACGCGGAAGTCTTCGTTGGCAGCAGTGACGCGGCTCAGGGTGCGGTTCTTGCGCAGCATGATGATCCACGACTGGAACATCATCAGCACCAGCACCGCGATGATCACCCAGGCATCCACCGGCACCGCGTTGAGCAGGAAGCCGAGGCTGCCGAAACCGAAACCGGACTGTTCTTCATCGACGCCGTAAGCCACCAGTTTCGACTCGGCGCCCTGGGAAGTGGCGTCGGCCAGCAACAGCGGCGCCGGACGGGCGACTTTCGACAGGCGCAATTCATCGATGGCACCCACGAACGGCTGGTATGCGCTCGGGGAAAGATCAGCACCAATGGCCATGACCGAGTTGAACGCCGGCATCGCCTGAGCCAATGCCGCGCCTTCGCGACCGTTGATGTACAGCGTCACTTTTGCGCCTTCGGCGGTCAGTGCGACGTGCTGCCATTGACCCGGATTCAGCGGCTGCGTGGCCACGGCGCGATGGCCATCGATTTCCACGAACGGCACGCCCTGATTCACACCGACCAGCAGGCTGTTGGCACCTTCGCGGCGGGCCAGGATCAGTTGCTCGCCATTGGCCTGATCCAGTCGTAGCCAGGCACTGAAGGTGAACGCGCTGCCAGCGTTGTGCTGCAACGACGGACTGGCCGGTAACAGCAGCGGCTGGCCGCTGAACTGCAAGGCCCGCCCTATTACGCCGTCAATGCTTGCGCCGGTCGCGCTCTGCGCGGTGTTGCCGTAAGCAGTGGTGTCTTTCGCCGGAGTGCCGGTGGCGCCGTCGAAGTGATAGAGCGCGGTGTAATTCGGATCGAACGTCAATTGGCCGTTGCCGGTCGCCGGGGCTTTCTGATTGCCGTAATACATCCAGATGTCCTGACGCTGACCGCCCTCGACATTCGGCACATCGACCCAGATCAGCGCCATGCCCATCAGCGCGTCGAAACTTTCGATCTGGTGGTTGAGCACGGTCTTGTCATCGGCGGCAACGAAGCGCAGGTCCGAGCCGTCCTCCTTCACGCCGTCGAAGGTGAAATTGCCGGTGTGCAGGCGCACCAACAGCGCGGTGCGGCCGAGGGCCTGATTGATCGCGGCACCTTGCGGCGTGGTGTCGACGGCGATCTGTTTGCGGTAATGCCAGTCGTCTTGCCACCAGGCCTGAGCCGTGGCCGGGAGCACGAAGCCCAGGCAGATCAACAACGAAATGAAAAGGCGCTGCATGAAAAGTGCTCCTGTTAGAAAGTGGCCTGAAGGTTGAAGTGCAGGCGCGATTCCTGTTTCGAGGTGTTCGGCCCTTCGAGTAGCGGGTAGCCCCAGTCGAGGCTGCCGGACAGCCATTTGCTCAGGCTGGCGCGGGTGCCGAGGCCGACGCTGGCCAGGGCGTAATTGGCGTCCTGATCCGGCAGTTCGTCGCGCAGGTAGAGTTGCGCGCCTTCGGCGAAGGCGTAGAAGCGCCAGTCCTGCATCCAGCCGCCGACGTACTTGGCCAGCGACGGTGTGCGCAGCTCTTCGCTCAACAGGAAACCGTCATCGGCGGTGCGTTCGGCAGCCAGATAACCGCGTACCGAAGTGGCGCCACCGGCGGAGAATTGTTCGTTGGAAACCAGCGGCCCCGACGCCAGCTGGAACGCGGCTTTACTCGCGCTCTGCCAGTCGCTGTCGAAGGTCCAGGTGAAGTTGGTATCGCCCTTGAGCACGGCGAAACTCGGGTTGGCGCGGTAGCGTTTGTAGTCGAAGTCTTCGTCGGAGCTGCCGTAGCCAAAGATGCTGCGAGTGGCCGCGACCAGGCTCAAGCCAAGGCCGAGCTGGCTCTTTTCGCTGTAGCGATAGCCGTTGTAGGCGAAGGTGAACGGTGCGTATTTGAGCGGCACCTTGTCGCTCTCGCCGGACAGGGTCAGGCGTTCGTCGAAGTCCTTGAAGTCGATGCCGGCCGACAGCGAGTTCGACCAGTTGCCGCTGGACGGAATCGTGTAGATCGCCGCTACGCCGTAGGAATGGCCCTTGCCGAGCACGTTGCTGCCGCCGATGGTGGCGACGTTGCTGTCGGACTGGTAACCGGAGAACTGCACGCTCCAGCGCTCGGTCAGCGGCGCGGTGTAAGAGCCGGACCAGACCTTGGCGTTGTCAGTCTCCTGCGGCGCGGTGAAGAACGTCAGGTTGACGCTGTGCCCCAACTGCCAAAGGTTGTTGTAACCAAGCCTGGTGACGGTGCGCAGTTTTTCGGTGTCGGCGCTGTAGTCGTTGTTCAGCCCCACGCTGGCGGTCCACGGGTTCTGGTCTTCGACCTGCAAGTCCACATCCATGGTGCCGGGGCGCTGGCCTTCGCGCACCAGCGGCATCACCTGGCGGCCCGGGGTCTTGTTGAGTTGCGCCAGTTCGCCCTGAACCTTGGCGAAGTCCGGCACCTCGCCTTCCTTCAGCGCCGGGACATTGTCGCGAATATCCAGCGGCGAATAGTGTTTGGCGCCGACCACCCGCACCCGGCCGACCTTGGTTTCGCTGACTTGCAGGTAGACGATGCCGTCGGCCACCGCTTGCTCCGGCAGTTCGACGAACACCGATTGATAACCGCGCTCCTGATAGGCCTTTTGCAGGGCATCCCGCGCGCCTTCGATGTCGCTCAAGGCTTTTTGCGGGCCGAGGAACGGGTACACCGCTTCTTCGATCGCCCGCGCATCGAGCACGGTGTTGCCGCGCACGAAGTATTCGTTGACGTCCACCAGACGCTGCGCCGCTGCGTTCTCGGCCTCTTCGGCGAACGCCGGCTGCGCGCCGGCCGTCACCAGCAGCCAGCCCCACAGCGCCAGCCGTGACGTGAAAATCTGCTCCACACTACCCCCTGAAATTCGCGATGACCTGTTGGCGCTTTTGCGCCTTGCGTGTGCGTCAATGACTGGCGTTGTTAATTGCTGACGTGCGGGACCGCGGCGTGCTTGCCCAGCCAGGTGTGCAGCAGCGCGAAGTTCAGCGAGAACTCGGGCATTTGCAGCAGCGCGCCGCAGAACACTTCACCGATGATTTTCTGGATGAGCTGCACCGCACGCGGCTCGTTGAGCAGCGTGGCGATGTCGCGACTGAGGACGTTGAAGCTCCAGACTTTCTGGTTCAGGCCCAGGCCGACGAACCAGCGGAACAGCAGG
The DNA here is from genome assembly GCF_021602345.1 of Pseudomonas pharyngis. Taxonomy (GTDB): domain Bacteria; phylum Pseudomonadota; class Gammaproteobacteria; order Pseudomonadales; family Pseudomonadaceae; genus Aquipseudomonas; species Aquipseudomonas pharyngis. The sequence goes on along the minus strand of NZ_BQID01000012.1, from coordinate 79,062 downwards.
TTGTAATTGAGCTGTTCGTAGAGCTGCTGCTCGCTGGGCACCGAATACAGCAGTTGCAGGAGCAGGATGTGCATGACCGTCTGCGGGGCGATCAGCATGCCGGGTTGGGCATTGAGGTCGTGCAGGAGGTCGCGGTGAGCGTCGAGCAAATCGTCGATCTGCGGGCGCAGCAGCACCAGCGAATGCCCCGGCGGAATGTAGCTCGAGACCTCTTTCAAGGCGCCCTGCCAGTCATCCTGCGACACGATCCAGACCCACGGCGCGCCGTAGCGATACACCGAAACCGGCTTCTTGCGCGCGGCCTCGACGATCTTCGACAGGCGTTGATCGAGTTCCTGCATGCCCACTTTCGAGTAGCGTTCCATAGTCCCCATTGCCTCACTCCCGGCGTCCCGCCTCGGCTTGTGAAAAGCGCCCCTCAGGGCCCCTCAAGCGCGTTACATAGGCATGACCGGACTGGCGATGTGCTACCGAACTTTTGTCATAAAAGCTTCATTACGAAAATCGAGTGGGTCTTCGGATCATGGCCGCAAAACTCCGAAACAGGAAATTTCCGCGCATCTTTTAGGAAAGGTCCTAACGCCAGGTAGGGGGCGTCCCAGTTAGGTTGCGGGCTTCTTCCGTTACCTACAGATAAACAACCATGGCGCGGGACAAGGACATTCCCCAGGTCTGGGAATACCGGGGCGGCAATGGCGGCGCCGGACACGGCAGGCTTGTCCCACGGGACATGACATCGACCGAGTTCACCGAATTCAAAGCCCGCGAAGCGACCTACGACGCAATCATCGCTCGCCAGCAGGCACATGAAGAGCGGTACTTGCGCCAGATCGAGCAGCGTCCGCAAGCGCCCGGTCGGGGTTGTGTGTTCGCCAAAAGCTGCAACCTTTCGGACGGCGTGATCGATCACAACAATCCGGCCGGTTTCATCCCGACCGAACGGTTGGCCGAGTATGGTCAGTGGGCCGTCCTCGGCAGCCAGGTGCCAATCAGCGCTGAAGGCGTTCCGTTGAAGTGGGTGGCGGGCTCCGGCACCGGTCGGGCGCTGGGGCAACGGCTCGGTGGTTCGCTCGGGCTCAGCCTGCTGAGCGGCGCCAGTGCCGCCGGCACCCTGGCATTATTGATCCCCAACACCGATATCTCGTCCGACAGCGCTTTCTACACCAACGAACAATACGCGCAGCTCACCAGCGGCCGTACCCGCGTGCGCTTCAATGCCAAGACACTGCCCGACGGCTCCATCAGTGCCTACGGCTTCTACACGGGTGGCAAGAAGGACTGGGAGTTCGTCCCGGTCATCAAAGCCCGGCAAGAAGGCGAACACTTCGTCGCCGACCTCGGCCACGGCATCGGGCTGACCTGGACACCCGCCGCCAACCCCGATGACGCCCCCTCCATCCCGGCCCTCGAAGGCGCCCCGCCGCTGCCGACGATCTGGGTGTATCCGCCGGGCGAGAAGACTGACCGCATCCTCGTCAATCCGCAGCATCCGCCGGATTATCACGACGCAATCGTCTGGTTTCCGGCGAATGCGGGGCTGGCACCGATTTATGTGGTGCTCAGCACGCGGTATGAGCCGGGGATTGTGACGGGGGTGGGTGAGGATGTGGAGGGACGATGGCTCGACACTGCCCGTTCCGGACTCGGAGCGCCAATTCCAACCAATATGGCCAGTCAATTAAGAGGACGTCGTTTCTCCAGCTTCGATACATTCCGACGAGCGTTCTGGACCGCCGTATCGAAAAGGCCGGAATTGAGTTCCCAGTTTTCGCGCAGGGATCTGGATCGTATGCGAGCAGGAAAAGCCCCGCGTGTCGATATTTCGGATGTGGCAGGCTCAAGGATCTCGCATGAGATACATCACGTGGAGCTGATTTCAGAGGGTGGTCCGGTTTACGACGTCGATAACATGCGAGTTAACACACCTCGAAACCACATTGACGTACATCAGAATTAAGGAAAGAAAATGAAGGATCCCTTTATCAAAAACAACATTTCTGAATACACGGAGCGCGAGTTCGTTAGTTTTCTGGAAGAAATATTCAAAGAGGACCAGGCGCCTTCTGATACCCGCGCCGACTTGCTGGTTCGCCACTTCAACAAGATCGTCGGGCATCCGGAGAAGATGAACCTGATCTATCGTCCGCTGCCCGAGGCCGATGACTCAGCGGAAGGAATAACCCGAACCATAAAAGAATGGCGTTCATCGCAAGGCTTGCCAGGGTTCAAACCCGAATAACCTTCAGGTATACACAGGCCAGGTATCGACAATCTTGCCGCCGCGCACCGCCAGTAAATCACCAAACTGCAGCAACACCGCCTCAGTCTGAGTCGGCCGTAGAAAAACCTGATCCTCCACCGTCAGCCCCACGGCATTCGAACCATTGACCATCTCCTGATTCGAGCTACGGCCGTAAACACCATTGCTCTGCAATCCGGGCGGTGATTCGAACTCGGCCATCCAGTTGCCGCCGTAGATGAAAAAGGTCTGCCGCTGGTTGGTGTCCCACCACGAAAACAGTTTCGACTTGTCATCCAGCGCCGGAATATTCACCGCCCCCGTGCTTTTCAGCACCGGCGTGGCGATGTACGCGGCAGGTTCATGTTCAACCAGCGACGGCAGATCGTAATGCGTCGGCTTGAGCATCGCCGTCCCCACCGACACTTCACTGCTCAGGTGTTCGTTTTCATGCATGCGATAACTAGGGCTGCCGGCGGTGTTCAGGCACAAGCCGTCATGCCACAGCGCCGGATATTGCTGCCGGGTGAAGTCGACGCAGCGCTGATAAATCACCATCACCTTGGCAAACAGTTCCTCGGGCGAACCGAGAATCCCCGGCACGCCCATGCCCACGAACGGGTCGTAGCCCATGAAGCCGGCGAACTCCAGGTGCTGCGGGTTGGCGGCGATCAGCGTGAGCATCTGCCCGAGCACGTTCACGTCACTGACGCCGCCCCGGTGCAGGCCGACGTCGAGCTCGATGTTGATCCGCATCCGCGTGCCCAATCCCTGGGCCAGCGCGAGGTATTGCTGCAAGCGTTCGGGGTTGTCGATCAGCCATTGCAGTTGCTTCGTCGGGTCGAACGGACCTTTGTGGGTTTGATAGAACAGCTCAGCCGAGCGTACCGGTAAGGGCTTGCCGAGCAGGATGTCCGACTGCGGGAACGTCACCGCATCGTGATTGAGAAATGGCTGATGAAACGACATCAGCCGCTGCGTCCCCGCCCGTTGGCCGATGTAGCTGAGCAACCCCGGTGACGGCAGGGATTTCTCCACCAGCCGCAACTGCTTGCCCGTGCGTTTGACCGAGCGCATCACCACGTCGATGTTGTGATCGAGGCGATCCAGATCGATCAGCAACACCGGGCGCATCGGGCCGTTGGCCTTGAGTTCGTTGTTCAGCGCTCGGAAATAGTCGCTGTAAGGCCCGCCGCGATCCCCCGGCCGCAGCCACGCACCCACGCCCACCAGCAAGGCACCGACACCCAACGTACCCAGCACGAAATCACGTCGATTGACCGCCATCAGCTCACCCCCAGAATCGACGAAAGATGCCCGTTGAGAAACTTGCCGTTCGGGTCCAGCGCCTGGCGTATCTGAATGAATTCCTGCCAGCGCGGATAGAGCGTTTGCAGCGTGCGGGCATTGAGCGTGTGCAACTTGCCCCAGTGCGGGCGGCCGCTGTACTTCCAGAAGATCGGCTCGACGGCGGCGAAAAAGTTGTGATGGTCCATCTGGTAATGCTGGTGGACCGAGATCGAGCAACTGTCGCGGCCCTCGAACATGCTCAGCGGAATATCGTCGGCCTTCACATAGCGGTACTCGATGGGAAACCAGGTGCGCAGGTCTTTGTCGCGGATCAGTTTGAGAATCTCGCGCAGGCAGGCCGGGCCGTGTTCGGCGGGCACCGAATATTCCATCTCGTTGAAACGCACGGTGCGCACGTTGGCGTAGATGTCGAACGAGTCGCCGACCCGGTCATCGAAACTCGCCAGATGCCGCAAGCTGTTGAGCAGCGAACTGCGCAGGCCCGGGAAATCGCTGCCGTACTTGTCGATCTTCTCGATCAACGTCACGAACTCGTTGCCGCCCTCCTCTTCGGGCGGAATCGGCGGCGTGGGCGGGTCAGTGGTTTCGTTGAGGGCGATCGACAAGGCGTAGTCGGAATGGGTGACGACGAGCATTTCCCAGTGCTGGTTTTCGCGGGTGTTCTTGTCCAGGTCTTCGAGCAGTTCTTCGGTCTTGGCGATCCACTGGGTTTCCCGCAGGCGATAGGCCGGGCGGTTTTGCAGGCGGACTTTGGTGGCCACGCCCAACGCGCCGAGGGATACCCGGGCGGCGTTGAACACTTCGGGATGACGCTGGCTGTCGCAATCCAGCACCTCGCCACTGGCGGTCACCAGTTGCAGCCCGCAGACGTGGGCCGAGTAGGACTGGAAGGTTTTGCCGGTGCCGTGGGTCGAGGTGGAAATCGCCCCGGCGAGGGTCTGGTAATCGATGTCGGCCATGTTTTGCAGGGCCTGGCCGATGTCCTTGAGCGGCACGCCCATGCGCGACATCGGAGTGCCCGCGGCGAATTCGGCTTGCAGGGTTTTCGGGTCGTGATCGAGCAGACCATTGAAATAGCTCAACGACAGCAACGTGCCATCGGTGGGCACCAGCGCACTGAAGGAATGCGCCGAACCGACCGGACGAATCTTGCCCGGTGCCTGCTGAATGACTGTCGTCAGCTCATCGAGATTCTTCGGCGCCACCCGCGCCGCGGGCAGGCAACTCTGCCCGCCCGACCAGTTGCGCCAGGGAATCAGCCGCGGCGCGCGCATCAACTGGCCCAGCGCCGGATTGCAAGCCAGCGCGCTGAACGCGCCGACGATGCTTGCCCGTTGCAACAACTGCCGGCGTGTCAGATCTATCGGCATGCCAGGATCCTTATTGTGGGAGCGGCTGGTCGGCCATGAAGCCGATCAACTGAAGGAATTGGTCTTCCGAGCACTCGACGCACTGGCCCATCGGCGGCATGCCGTTGTAGCCGTTGATGGCGTGGTCGAGCAGCGTGTCGGCGCCCTGCTGGACACGCGGTTCCCAGGCCTTGCGGTCACCGGTCAGCGGCGCATTGGCGGCGGGGTTGGCGTGGCAGAGCTGGCAGCTGTTGGCGTAGATCTGCGCCAGCGCCGGGTCGGAGGGCATGGCGCTACGGGCGATGCCGGATGAGGTCGGGGAGTTGGCGTCTTCGCCGCAACCGGCCAGTGCAACGGCCAGCATCAGCAGCCAGGTGAATCGGGATGCCCGCATAAAGATCCTCGCGTGAGGTGCCGCTTATTGTTGTGATCACACCTTAAGGCAGCGACGGCGGCGGGTTGAGGGCATTGCGGGACAGTGAGGGGGGCATACGGGGCCAGTCAGGGCTTACGCCTTGCGTGACATTCCCGTGACATTTGCGGGTTTAAATTTCAGTGAATTCAGGCGTATAACCTGTAAAGCCTTTTCCAATCGGCCCGCCGACATCTTCTACGGGGTAGCGACATGACCACAGCAAACATCCTTGGCAACCTGTTCCCTTCTGTCAGCGACATCCCGGAAAAATACCGCCTCGACGGTCAGGTCGAGCAACGCGAATACCTGGTCGATGGCCAGTTGCGCCGCTGGGACGGCCCGCTCGCCACCGTGCGCAGCCCGGTCTATCTGCACGGCGACAACGGCGACGAACAAGTGATCCTCGGCAGCACGCCGCTGCTGGACGCCGACACCGCCCTCACCGCCCTCGACGCCGCCGTGCGCGCCTACGACCGGGGCCAGGGCCTGTGGCCGACCCTGCGCGTGGCCGAACGCATCCAGCACGTCGAAGCCTTCCTCGGGCGCATGCGCCAGCAGCGTGACGCCGTGGTGAAACTGCTGATGTGGGAAATCGGCAAGAACCTCAAGGATTCGGAAAAAGAGTTCGACCGCACCTGCGACTACATCGTCGACACCATCAATGCGCTGAAAGAACTCGACCGCCGCTCCAGCCGTTTCGAGCTGGAACAGGACACCCTCGGCCAGATCCGCCGCGTCCCGCTCGGCGTGGCGCTGTGCATGGGCCCTTACAACTATCCGCTAAACGAGACGTTCACCACGCTGATCCCGGCGCTGATCATGGGCAACACCGTGGTGTTCAAACCGGCCAAGCTCGGCGTGCTGCTGATCCGTCCGCTGCTCGAAGCTTTCCGCGACAGTTTCCCCACGGGTGTGATCAACGTGATCTACGGCAGCGGCCGCGAGACCGTCAGCGCGCTCATGGCCAGCGGCAAGATCGACATCTTCGCCTTCATCGGCACCAACAAGGCCGCCAGCGACCTGAAAAAGCTGCACCCGAAACCACACCGTTTGCGTGCCGCGCTGGGCCTGGATGCGAAGAACCCCGGGGTCGTCCTGCCCGAGGTGGATCTGGACAACGCGGTCAGCGAAGCGGTCACCGGTTCGCTGTCGTTCAACGGCCAGCGCTGCACCGCGCTGAAAATCCTGTTTGTGCATGAGGATGTGGTCGACAGCTTCATCGAGAAATTCAACGCCAAACTGGCCAGCCTCAAACCAGGCATGCCATGGGACAGCGGGGTTTCGCTGACGCCGCTGCCAGAGTCAGGCAAGGTCGATTACCTGCATGGGCTGGTGGCTGATGCGCAGAGCAAAGGCGCCCGGGTGGTCAACCCGAATGGCGGCGAAGCGCGGGCCTCGTTCTTCTACCCGGCGGTGTTGTACCCGGTGACGCCGCAGATGCGTGTCTATCAGGAAGAACAGTTCGGCCCGGTGGTGCCGATCGTGCCGTACCGTCACCTCGATACCGTGATCGACTACGTGCTGGAATCGGACTTCGGCCAGCAACTGAGCATCTTCGGCACCAACCCGGTGGCGGTCGGCCGCCTGGTCGACACCTTCGCCAACCAGGTCGGGCGGATCAACCTCAACGCCCAGTGCCAGCGCGGCCCGGACACCTACCCGTTCAACGGGCGCAAGAACTCCGCCGAAGGCACGCTGTCGGTACACGATGCGCTGCGAGTGTTTTCGATCCGTACGCTGGTGGCGACCAAGTTCCAGGAACCCAACAAGGATCTGATCAGCGAAATCATTCGCGGGCGCGATTCGAACTTCATCGCCACCGACTACATCTTCTGAGGAGGAATCAGCGCTGAGCACTTTCAGCCCCCACCGTTGGCCGCCGCTGTTGCGGCGGATCCTGCGGCCATTGCTCGACCCGTATCGACGTTATCGCCATGCACGAACGATTCACGCGGTGCGGGTCGCGCTGGGATTGCTGGCGACGATCCTGCTGACCACCGGCATCAACCTGCCCCACGGCGAGTGGGCGTCGGTGACCATGCTGGTGGTGATCGGCGGCTTGCAGCACCACGGCAACATCGGCAAGAAAGCCGCCGAACGCGCCACCGGGACCTTGATCGGTGCCGGCGTCGGTTTGTTGATAGTGGCGCAGCAGGCGTGGCTGGGCATGCCGTGGCTGACCTATTTTGCGATGGCGGTGGTGTGCGGATTCTTCTCGTATCACGCCATCGGCAAGGGCGGCTACACCGCCCTGCTCTCGGCCATCACCGTGTTCATCGTCGCCGGGCATGGCGACAACCCGATCACCGACGGGCTGTGGCGCGGGGTCGATATCCTGATCGGCATCGCCCTGGCCCTGGCCTTTTCCTTCGCCCTGCCGCTGTACGCGGTGTACTCGTGGCGCTACAACCTGGCCGACGCGCTGCGCGATTGCGCGACGGTGTACGGACGGATCATCGGCGGCCAACCGGTGACCGCCGACGAACACTTGAAGTTGATGAACCGGCTGAACGCGGTGATGGTGCAACTGCGTTCGCTGATGCCTTCTGTGTCCAAGGAAGTCAAAGTGTCGATGACCGAGCTGGACGCTATCCAGCGCAACCTGCGCATGTGCATCAGCACTCTGGAAATCCTCGGCAACATCCGCCCGGACGCCAACGACCCCGACGCCATGACGCACCTGCAAGCGGCGCTCAAGGCCGAACACCGGCACATTCGCGTGCAATTGATCGGCATGGCCCGAGCGTTGAAATCCGGTGCGGTCCAGCGACTGGGACGTCCGGTGGAATTGCCGGACGCCAGCCTCGACACGCCGATTTACAGCCCGCTGGATGGCTACCGCCTGCTGACCCGACAACTGGCAGCCAACATCGGCGAGATGCGCCAGCGTCTGGCGAAGACTGCGCCGCGCTGGAATATCTGAGACTTTTCCGATGTAACAAACTCGACATACTCTCTACAATGCGCCTCCACAATGGACGTGGACGGACGCTTCAATGCAATTCAGGAAGAATATCAATGCCTTGCGGGCGCTTGCCGTGCTATCGGTGGTGCTCTATCACTTTGATGTTCCAGGGTTCGGCGGCGGATTTTCAGGCGTAGACGTGTTCTTCGTCATTTCCGGCTTCCTGATGACCGGCATCATCTTCACGGGCCTGGAACAGCAGCGCTTTTCGTTACTGGGGTTTTACGCCTCGAGAGCCCGACGCATCATCCCGGCGTTGCTAGTGGTGTGTCTCGCCCTGCTGCTGTTCGGTTTCGTCTTTCTGCCGCTGGATGACTTTCGCGACGTCATCAGAACGATCAAAAGCAGCCTGCTGTTCAGTTCCAACTTCATGTTCGCCAAGGGTGGCAGCTACTTCGACGCACCGCTGCACGAGAACTGGTTGCTGCACACCTGGTCGCTGTCAGTCGAATGGCAGTTCTACATGCTGTATCCCTTGCTGCTGATGGCGCTTTACAAGTGCCTGGGCGCACAAAAGACCCGCTACAGCTTGTTGATACTGGCTGCTGCGTCTTTTGCCGCCTCGACTGTCATCACACGCTCGGATCCGGTGTTTGCCTTCTACATGCTGCCGACCCGAGCCTGGGAATTGATTGCCGGTGGCCTCGTATTTCTCTTTCCCTTGCAACTGAGCAAGCGCAACGGCTCCATCTGTGAAGGCCTTGGGCTTCTGGCAATTTTGGGTAGTGTGTTGTGTTTTTCGGAACAGGACCTTTGGCCGGGTTACCTGGCACTCTTGCCGGTTCTGGGCACGGTACTGGTGATTTACGGTAATACCCGATCGGTTTTCAGCACGTTCAAGCCACTGCAATTGATCGGCACCATTTCCTACTCGGTTTATCTGTGGCACTGGCCACTGGTGGTTCTTCTCTACACTTGTGGCCTGCTCAATAGCTGGCCACACGTCTGGGGCGCAGTGTCGCTGTCATTTGTTCTGGGTGCCGGGTCGTATTACCTGGTGGAATCCAGAATCAAGCCGATGAAGTCGGTACGCGGTACGCTCTTCAGGTATGCATCGTGGGTGACCGGAATGGTTGTCGTGTCTGCCGCGACGGCGTCGCTGGTCAAGAATCACCCATCACTGCGCTTTGCCTTTGTCGACCTCGGGCAACCCGAGTACACCAGCAAACTCTATACCCAGGAATGCCACCCGAATGCCCATGGCGCAGCCGATTGCAAACTGGGCAACGGCGAGGTGTCAGTCATTCTGTTTGGCGACAGTCATGCGCAATCCACCGCCGCTGCCGTGCAGATGGATAATCCGCAAGCAGCTTTGTCGTGGTCCCTGGGCGGTTGTCCGACATTGCAGAACTTCCAGATGCACGACAAAACACTCGAGCGTAAATGTCAGGCGTTCAATCACGAAAAACTGCAAATATTGAAGAATTCATACACGGGAATTCCAGTGGTGCTGTTCAGCAGAGCGGCGCTGTATGCCGATCCGAGTCGTAACAACAGCTATCGGATTCGCTTTCCCGATCAGCAGCCAATGTCTTTCAGCGAGGCCTACGTCGCTGAATACGCGAACACCGTGTGCGCCATCGCCGAAAACCATCCGGTTTACATCGTCAAACCAATCCCGGAGATGCCGTTCAGCGTCTATAAAGGCCTGAATCTGCATCAACGCATTTTTGGTGACACTGCCGATATTTCCATCCCGTTGCAGGATTACGAGCAACGCAACCGAATCGCCAACGATGCCATTGAAACTGTGGCGAAACGGTGCAATGCACAGGTGCTGGACCCGACCCCGCTGCTTTGTCCGGACGGTAACTGCATGGGGTCAAAGCAAGGTGTGCCGTTGTATTTTGACGATAACCATCTGGTCGATGCCGGCAATCAACAACTAAGAGGACTGTTCAAAGCCGCGGTCAAGGAGATCTGAATTCACTGAGCGAGCAGACGACGTGACTTCAATCCCCAACCCTGTTGCATGCCGGCTGCTGCCAGCAGGATTGCCGCCACGCCGACCCATTGCAGAGTTTGCAGTTGGTGGCCGAAGGCAAACCAGTCGACGAAAATCGCCGCGATCGGGTATATGAACGACAGAGCGCCGGTCAATGCGGTCGGCAGTTTCTGAATCGCGCCGTAAAGCAGCACATACATCAGACCGGTGTGGACAATGCCCAGCGTCACCAGACTGGCCCAGGCACTCGGTGCCTCGGGCATCGCTGAAAAATGCGCGAATGGCGCGAGCAGCAACACCCCGGTGCAGACCTGGATCAACGCAATCAGATGCGGCGGTGTGCCGGTCAGGCGCTTGATGATCAACGCGGCGATGGCGTACAGAAACGCCGCCCCCAATGCCAGCGCGATCCCCATCAGGTAATCATTGCCACCCTCGCCCTGCCCCCCGTGGGCACTGACGATGGCCAGCATCCCCATGAAAGAAATCGCCAGCCAGAACAGTTTTTGCAGGGTGATCTTCTCGCCCAGAAACAGCGCCGCCAACCCCACCAACATGAACGGCTGCACGTTGTACACCGCCGTGCCAATGGCAATCGAAGCCCGGGAATAGGAGGCGAACAGCAGCACCCAGTTGCCGACGATTGCCATCCCGCTGAGCACCGCCAGCAGGAAGGTGGTGCGGGTCAAGATACCTGGGCGCAGAAAGCCGAATGCGGCGCAGATCAGCAGCAAGGTCCCGGCACCGAATACGCAGCGCCAGAACACCACGTCCAGCACCGGTTGCCCCGACACCAGCACGAACCAGCCGATTGTCCCCGATATCAGCATGGCGGCGGTCATTTCGAATGAGCCGCGACGGATTGTTTTGTCCATCATCAATCTCCTTAATGTGTGGCACAAAGTATGCCAAGCGAGACCGAAACTTCTCCAGCGCAAAAAGCAGGCTAAACTCGGTTTCTGCCTTTTTTATCAAGGGTGGTTTGTGCCATTCGCCTAATGCGGGAGTTTCTTGTATGACCGACGATATCGACCAGATCCTGATCGGAGCTCTGATGGAGGATTCGCGCCGCTCGCTCAAGGCCCTTTCGCAAATCAGCGGGTTGTCCTCGCCCAGCGTGGCCGAGCGCCTGCGGCGTCTGGAGGAGCGCGGTGTGCTTAAGGGTTACACCGTAGAGATTGACCCGAAGTGCTTCGGTTATCAGTTGCAGGCGATTGTCCGGGTGCGGCCATTGCCGGGGCAGTTGCAGGAAGTGGAGCGGCAGATCCTTTCGATTCCCGAGTTCACCGAGTGTGACAAGGTCACCGGAGAAGATTGTTTTATCGCGCGCCTGCATGTGCGCTCGATGGAGCAGCTGGACACCCTGCTTGACCGGTTGAACACGCTGGCGGAAACCAATACCGCTATCGTCAAGAAGACCCCGGTGAAACGACGATTGCCGCCGATGGCGTGAGCGGCGTAGATTGTGTTTTTTCCGGCGAAGGATTGGCGGTATGAAAATTCAGGCAATGATGCTGGCGATGTTGATGCTGGCCGGGTGCGGGACGGTGCAGACCGTGGCGTTCAGCGATAAGTCTTCCACCGACCAGTTGAAGACTAAAAAATCCTACTGCGGCGCTGTACCGCGCATCTACAGTGGCGTGACGTACGATTTCTGCATGCTACACGCCGAAAAGCCGGATGACGTCGATGCGTTCAACTACAAGAACGCGACGCCGGGTCTGCTGGTCGATGCAGCCGTGTCGGGAGTGCTCGATACGTTGCTGCTGCCCTACACGATTTACAAGCAACAGGCAGACGGCAGCATCGAGATCAATTGAGCGCCTGCTCGCATTTTCGCAGGCAACAAAAAACCCGCTTTCGCGGGTTTTCTGTTTATAGCGGTGCAGCGATCAGTCGTCGCGGCTCATGATGCCGAAGATCTGCAACAGGCTGACGAACAGGTTGTAGATCGATACATACAGGCTGATGGTCGCCATGATGTAGTTGCGCTCGCCGCCGTGGATGATGGCGCTGGTCTGGAACAGGATGCAAACCGAGGAGAACAGCACGAAACCTGCGCTGATCGCCAGTTGCAGGCCGCTGATCTGGAAGAACATGCTTGCCAGCGTCGCACCCAGCAGAACGAAGAAACCGGCGGTGATGAAGCCACCGAGGAAGCTCATGTCCTTGCGAGTGATCAACACGTAAGCCGACAGACCACCGAACACCAGCGCAGTCATCGCGAACGCGGAGCTGACCACTTCAGCGCCGCCCTGCATGCCCAGGTAACGGTTGAGGATCGGGCCGAGCAGAAAGCCCATGAAACCGGTCAGGGCAAATGCCGACACCAGGCCCCAGGCCGAATCACGGAGCTTGTTGGTGAGGAAGAACAGCCCGTAGAAACCGATCAGCACCACGAAAATATTCGGGTAGCCGACCCGCATCTGCTGGGCCACGAACGCCATCACACCGCTGAATGCGAGGGTGAGCGCCAGTAGACCGTAAGTGTTGCGCAGGACGCGGCTAACCTCTAGCTGCTCAGCCTGCACGCTGTTGTGAACTGCGTAATCCTGTTCGCGCATGGCGACACTCCTGTTGGTTTGAAACGTTCAGTCGCAAAGATCATAACAGACGCTCTGTAACAAGCCATGCACAGAGTTTGACAGTGTGTTTCATTCAGGTATTATGGCGCCCGCAACGCAACGGAGGTGTGGCCGAGTGGTTTAAGGCAACGGTCTTGAAAACCGTCGACTGTAACAGGTCCATGAGTTCGAATCCCATCGCCTCCGCCATCTTATGTACGACAAAGCCCTGATTATTCAGGGCTTTGTCGTTTCTGGCATCCGGGAATTTTACTCCTCTCCCTCAGGATGGTTTGCGCATCTTTTCGGTCATTTCCGCCCCCCTGCTGCTCCGACACGGCTGCGCGCGCCCCCAAAAAAATTTAGTTCCTCCACCTCGCAACTGAGGGAGGCAGCTGTCTTCAAGATGCGGTTTTCAGTCAAAAGCCGACAGTCCCAAAATCAAGCGTTCTGACGTCCGAAACCTGACGATTGTGTTCGGAATGTAGAAAAGTCTTTCCCTGATTCGCTCCTGTTTCCACAAACCCCTCGAGCCTAAAGTTCGTCCTGCCAGCAAGATCACACTTACTTCAGGGAATCTCATCATGAAAACTGCAATGATCATCGTCGCACTCTTGGGCTTCAGCTCTGTGGTAGCGGCACAGGACGGTAATGCCAAGAATCAACAGGTCGAGCAATATGGCTACGGTACCCACCTTGATGTCGCCAAGGTCATCTCTGAAGACCCGGTGCCGGATATTTGTGCAGTCGTACCGACACACATGACCTACCAGGATTCACAAGGCAAACAACACGTACTGGCCTATAAGGTCATGGGCCGGTGCAGCCAAGGCTAAGTAACCTGTTCGCCGATCATTGCGCCTCGGGAAGTTGCTTCATCGAGGCGCAAATACCTTTCTGCCCCGCAGCGTTTCAACCGATAAGTGCTTTGGCCGTGGCTGCCAGCTGACTGCCAACCTGATCTTTCAACGTTTCGATGAAACGAGTGATTTTTGCATCGACGAACTGTCGCGAGGTATAGACGGCATATACGTTACGCTCGTAGGTATGGTAGTCAGGCAAAACCCGCACCAGCTTGCCGGAGCGCAGATCGTCGATGGCCGTGAAACCGGCCAGCAAGCCAATCCCGGCACCCTCTCGAATGGCAAGCGCCATCGCATCCATATCGTTGACGCTGAAACTCGGCCCTGTCGGGATAAATGTCGCGTCCCCCGCCTTGCTTTTGAGCTGCCACTCATCCCGCGCATAGTCCACCGTACCCAGCAGCAAACACTGGTGATCACGCAGATCTTCAGGCGTCTCAAGAGGCGCATGCCGGGCCAGGTAGTCTGGCGACGCCACCAGAACACAATGGCTGACACCGATCTTTTGGCTGACATACGCGGAATCGGGTAGCGCTCGGGCGATCAGAATCGAGACATCCAGTTGGTCTTCCAGCAGGTTAGGCATGCGTTGTGAAAGCAGTAAATCCACAGACACCTCCGGGAATTGCTGGCGGTAATCCAGCACGGCCCGCGTGACCAGATGCCGAGCCAACCCGGGGACGCAATGCACCCGCAGTGTTCCACGAGGCTCCAGCGCCGCATTGCTGGCTTCGGCTTCGGCACTTTCCAGATCAGCCAGAATTTTCGTGCAGCGCTCATAGAACCGTCGCCCCGCATCGGTGACCGACAGGCGCCGCGTCGAGCGCTGCAACAGACGTGCGTCGAGCACGTTTTCAAGCGCAGATACAGCACGCGATACGTTACCGACCGTGGAGTCCAGATGATTGGCCACGGCCGTGAAACTGCCCATCTCGACAACCTTTATGTACACCGACATGTTCGAAAGCTTATCCATCGCGACCTTCCTGTGGATCTGGCGCACACCCGTGATAACCGCTTTTTTCAGGATGCTACACGGTCGGCCCGCAGCCCGATATTACCTCTGCAGACAACAATGATTCCCTTCGGCCCGACTAAATCAACGGGCCCTCCTTCCATAGACTTGGTTGCACAAGCTTCCTGATCAGGCTCTGCGGCACAGCCCATCAGGCACCGAGCTTCATACGAATCTCACAACCAACTGAAGGCCACATCATGAAGACTTCCTACGATCCGCTTTATCTTTTCATCGGTGGTGAATGGCTCAACGCCGAAGGGCGCGAGACTGCCGCCGTTGTTAACCCGGCAACCGGCCGGGAAATCGGACGCGTCCCACTCTCCACCGCAGGCGACCTTGATCACGCTCTGGCAGTGACTCGCCTGAGCTTCGAGCAATGGCGCCAGACCGTGCCCGACAAACGCGCAAAAATTCTCAAACGTGCCGCCGACCTGATCCTCGAACGTGCACCGCAGATTGCTGCGCAGATGACCCTGGAGGAAGGCAAACCGCTGGGTGAAAGCCTGGATGAAGTGACCCGCGCGGCGGAGTATTTCGAATGGTTCGCCGAAAGTGCCCGGCGCATCGACGGCCGTGTGGTCCCGGCCAATCGACCAGGCGTGCTGCAACTGGTCAAACGCCAGGCCATCGGCCCGGTGGCCGCATTCACGCCGTGGAACTTCCCGGCCATCACCCCGGCACGCAAACTCGCGGCAGCGCTGGCTGCGGGTTGCAGCGTCATTCTCAAGCCAGGTGAAGAAAGCCCCTCCACAGCGCTGGCCCTAGCGCGTGCACTCGACGATGCAGGATTGCCCAAGGGTGTGCTGCAAGTGGTCTTTGGCGTACCGGATCAAGTGTCCAGCCATCTGATCGCCTCGCCGATCATCCGCAAAGTGACGTTCACCGGTTCGGTGCCCATCGGGCGCCTGCTCTCCGCACGAGCGGCTGAAGGCGTGAAGCCCATCACCCTCGAACTGGGTGGGCACGGACCGGTTCTGGTATTCGAAGATGCCGACATTGAAAAAGCCGCCATTGAAGGTGTCGCCAATCGGTTTCGCGGGACCGGGCAAGTGTGCATTTCATCCACTCGGTTTCTGATCCAGCGTGGTGCCTATCAAGCCTTCGTTGATCACTTTGTCGCTGCGACCCAGGCCCTGCGGATCGGCGACGGCTTGCATCCTGACACCCAGGTCGGACCGTTGGCCAACCCGAGGCAATTGGCAAAGATGGAAGAACTGGTCGCCGACGCCGTCGAAAAAGGTGCGCGGGTATTGGTCGGTGGTGAAGCCTTGGCAGGCGAAGGCTACTTCTTCCAACCCACGGTTCTGGCGGATGTGCCGATGGATGCCCGCGTGATGCACGAAGAGCCTTTCGGCCCCATCGCCGTACTGATGCCGTTCGATGAGCTGGCAGATGGTTTGAAAGAAGCCAACCGCCTGCCCTACGGCCTCTCTGCCTACGCGTTCACCTCCAACGCGCGCACGGCCATTGACGTCGCGGACGGATTGGAGGCCGGGATGATCGGGATCAACCAATACCGCATCGTCGCTACCGAGCTCCCCTTCGGCGGGATGAAAGAAAGCGGTCACGGCTCCGAAGGTGGCATTGAAGGTATCGAGCACTATCTCACCCACAAATTCATCAGCCAGGTTTAAGGAGCTCGCCCATGTCCAGGATCAATTTCAGCAGCCCTCGCGAAGCAGCACGCGCGTTCACTCCGAAGCTGTCGCAATTCGTCGACTCGACGCTTTACCCGCAAATCTGGAGCGATCCCGCGCTGTCCCCGCGCGACCGTAGCCTGATCACTGTGGCGGCATTGATTGCCGCTGGTCACTCGGAAGAGTTGCCTGCCCACTTACGCCGCGCGGCTGCCAACGGTGTGACCCAGGACGAAATGGCGGCAGCGATCACCCACCTGGCTTTTTACGTAGGTTTCCCTGCCGCCATCACCGCATCCGCGATCGCCAACGCCACGTTCAGCGCAAAGGAGAACAACTGAATGAAAGCCATCGACATCAGAGCGTTTGGTGCGCCAGACGTCCTCGAACTCGTAGAAGTTGCCAGCCCTGAAGTCCGTCCTGACGACCTTCTGGTACGTGTCTATGCCGCCGGGGTGAACCGTGCGGACCTGACTCACAGGACCGGTGGGTACGGCCGTCCGAATTTCGGCGACTCGCTGATCATCGGCCTGGAAATCGCCGGCGAAGTGATCGGCAAAGGTAGCGCGGTGACGGGATTCGAAGCAGGAGATCGAATCATGGGCGTGGTCGGAGGCGGTGCCTACGCCGAACTGGCACGCATCGATTACCGCATGGCCATGCACATCCCGGCGCAGCTTGACTATGTACACGCGGCGGCCATTCCCGAGGTCTTCGTCACGGCCCATGAAGCGATGATGCATCTGGCTCGGCTCAAGGCCGGCGATTCAGTGTTGATTCATGCGGCCGCCGGCGGCGTCGGGTCTGCCGCGGTGCAGCTGGCTTACGCCACGGGTGCCACGGTGTATGCGACGACCGACGGCAGCAAGTTGGCGCGTGTCGAGCATTTGGGCGCTGACGTGGCGATCGACTACAAGACGCAGGATTTCGCTGACGTAATCGCCGCCAAAACCCAGGGGCGCGGCGTCGATGTCATCATCGACTTTATCGGGGCGCCCTACTTCGCACGCAACATCGCGTCCCTTGCAAAGGGCGGTCGCCTGGTTCAGGTGGGCATCCTCGGCGCAGGCGGCAACGTGACCGTAGCGCTGGAGGACATTCTTTACCGCCATTTGCAAATCATCGGCACGGTGATGAAGTCGCGTACGCAGCCGGAGAAGCACGACATGATCAAGCGCTTCCGCGAGCACTGGCTTGATCGCTTTGAGGGGGCCGCAAGTCTTGAGCCTGTCGTCGATAGCACCTTTGCGTTATCACGGGCTGCCGATGCTCACCGCCGAATGGAGTCTTCCGAGAACGTCGGGAAAATCATTTTGACGATGCAGCCTGAAGACTTGCTTTGAGTCTGGCCAAAACGGGATGAAGACGCCTCCCGGAGAAATCGGCAAGACTATCTTGCTAACATCGCGCGCTCCAGCCCAATTGCACGAAGTAAACGCAGGTATTTACATGTTCGACAGAAGCGATTTCGATCAACTATCGAGTGACCAGCAGATTTGTAGTGCTGCACGAAGTGAATGTCGCGGTCTCTACTACGTCACCTATCCAAACGACGCCTTTCGATATTCTGAGTCGCAGGAGACCATCAGAATAACTCGCGCACCCAAACGACATGGTGAAGACGGACTGAAATTCTGGCTCCAGGCGGAGTACCTGGATTGGCGACCTGAAAGTGACAGCCGTTTCCCGCAACACGTATCCGACGCCAAGTTTGAGAAAATCCCGGAAGCTGTTTTCAATCAGATGATTGTGGATCGGACGATTGATTTGATTGCTCCGCTCAAGCAACCGCTGCATGAGCCGACAGGTTTTGTCGGAGCGTTGCTGATGTACTCAATGAAGACGGATTTCATCGTTTCACTGTTCGCGGAGTATGAAGACGAGTACATCCATTTCCACTGGTACACGATTTCATAAGCTCTGGCACCAAGGGCTGACGCGGACGTTTCCGGGGTTTGGAAATGACGAGCCAATAGCGCCAGGCTGTTCACGTGCGCGGACAAAGAGGCCCGCCAGAACGGGCCTCGATTTCCTGCATTTATCGCTACACCGGTTTGACTGTTGCAGTCGGCGCCCTGGCGTCGGGACCGATCTTGAACCAGATCGAGTACATCGCGGGCAGGAACACCAGCGTCATGACGGTGCCGACGAGCGTACCGCCAATCAGGGTATAGGCCAGCGTCCCCCAGAACACCGAGTGTGTCAGGGGAATGAACGCCAGGATCGCCGCCAGGGCCGTCAACAGTACCGGTCGCGCACGTTGCACCGTGGCCTCGACGACAGCGTGAAACGGATCCAGCCCTTCTTGCGCGTTGTGATGAATCTGACCGATCAGAATCAGCGTATTGCGCATCAGGATCCCCGACAGTGCAATCAACCCGACCAACGCATTGATGCCAAACGGCTGATTGAAGATCAGCAGTGTCGGCACCACGCCAATCAAGCCCAACGGCGAGGTCAGGAACACCATGATCATCGCCGAGATCGAACGGACCTGCACAATGATGATGACCAGGGTCATGGCGATCATGATCGGCAACAACGGCAGGATCGCCTTGCCGGCCTTGCCGGACTCTTCGATCGCACCCGCCTGCTCGATCCGGTAACCGGAAGGCAGTTTCTCGATGATCGGCTGCAGTTGCTTCAGCAGCGCACTGGAAACGTCCGGTGGCTGCAAGTCTTCGGCAATGTCGCCGCGCACGGTGATGGTCGGGGTGCGATCACGCCGGCGCAGGATCGGATCCTCCATGCGCACATCGACCTCGCCTATCTGCGACAACGGGACCCGCTGCCCCGACGCACCGACCAGGGTGAAGCCTTCGATTTGCTGTGGATCGAGGCGGATATCGCCCGCTGCCCGCCCCATGACCTGCACTGAACGAATATCCTCACGCACCGCCGTGATTGGTACTCCGCTGAGCAGGAACTGCAACTGCTGTGCAACCGCAGTCGATGTCAGCCCCACTGCCTGCAGACGGTCCTGATCCAAATTGAAATGCAACGACGGCGTCAGCGGCCCCCAATCAGTGTTCACGGTTCTCATCATCGGGCTGTCCTGCATCACGCCCCGCACCTGCTCGGCGATCACCCGCAACTTGGCCGGATCAGGCCCCATCACCCGGTAGGCCACCGGAAACGGCGAGTAAGGACCAAACACGATTTGCGTTGCCCTGAGACGCGCCTCCGGGGCGAGCCCTTGAGCGACTGCGTCACGAAAACGCAACTTGAGGGTTTCCCGCGCTTCCTGACTGTCGGTCAGCACCACGATCTTGGCGAACGACGGATCGGGCAGTTCCGGCGCCATCGCCAGGAAGAAACGCGGCGCACCCTGGCCGATATAGGCCGTGACGATTTTCGCCTCATCCTGCTGGCGCAGCCAGGCTTCGACCTTGGCGGCCGTGGCGCTGGTCTGCTCGATGGAGGTGCCGTAGGGCATTTGCACCTCGATCATGACTTCGGGACGGTCAGAGGTCGGGAAGAACTGTTTCTTCACCAGGCCCATGCCTGCCGCCGCCACGAAGAACAGCGTAATAACCATGCCCGCGACCAGCCATTTGCGCGCAATGACCCGTGTCAGAACCCGGCGGAAGCGGTTGTATCGCGGCGTGTTGTAGATCGCCGCATGTCCACCCTCGACTGCCTTGATGTCCGGCAACAGTTTCACGCCCAGATAAGGAGTAAACGCCACCGCCACGACCCATGAAGCGATGAGAGCGATGCCCACAATCCAGAACATGTTGCTGGTGTATTCGCCGGCCGTGGACTGAGCGAAACCGTTGGGCAAAAAACCGATCGCCGTCACCAGGGTTCCGGATAACATCGGCGCCGCCGTGTGGCTCCAGGCATAGGCAGACGCCTTGATGCGATCGTAGCCCTCCTCCATTTTCACCACCATCATCTCAATGGCGATGATCGCGTCATCGACCAAAAGCCCGAGCGCCAGAATCAACGACCCCAGGGTAATACGGTCAAAGTTTTTGCCGGTGGCTGCCATCACCACAAACACGATCGCCAGGGTCAACGGCACGGCAGCGGCGACCACCACGCCAACGCGCCAGCCCATGCTCAGAAAGCAGACGAGCATGACCACCAGCAGCGCGACGAAGAACTTGACCATGAACTCGCCGACGGCGGAGTCGATATTCACTGCCTGGTCGGTGACTTTCGAGAGGGTCATACCCAAGGGCATTTCCTCATTGATCCTGACGGTCTCGGCATCCAGCGCCTTGCCCAGATCAAGGCCGTTCCAGCCCTCACGCATCACCACACCGAGCAACAGCGCCTCTTCGCCGTTATTGCGCACCAGGAAGGTGGCCGGATCTTCGTAACCGCGTTCGACCGTCGCCACATCAGACAACTTGAGTGTCCGCCCCTGCACGACCACAGGGGTGTCGCGGATTTTTTGCAGCTTGTCGAACGCACCGTCGAGACGCAGGAAAACCTGTGGCCCGCTGGTGTCGATTGATCCGGCCGGGGTCAGTGCGTTCTGACTGTTCAGCGCGGCGAAGATGTCCTGCGGCGACAAGCCCAGGGTCGCCAACCGGTCATGCGAAAAGGAAACAAATATCCGTTCGGCTTGTTCGCCGATGATGTTGACCTTCTTCACCCCCGGCACATGCAACAGGCGCTGGCGCATGGACTCCGCATCGCGGACCAGCAGACGCTGCGGCTCGCCCTTGGCTTTCAGGGCGAACAGCGCAAAGGTCACGTCCGAATACTCGTCGTTGACCATCGGCCCGATGACGCCCGCCGGCAACTTGATCGCTTCATCGTCGAGTTTTTTACGCGCCTGATAGAACTCTTCCTGCACTTGCGAGGGCGGCGTGCTATCGAGCAACGAGACCATCGTGAAAGCGAGCCCTGGCCGCGTATAGGTTTCCGAGCGGTCGTACCATTTGAGTTCTTGCAGGCGTTTTTCCAGTGGCTCCGCGACCTGATCCTGCATCTCCTGTGCGGTCGCCCCCGGCCACGCCGTGATGACGGTCAACTGCTTGACCGTAAACGGAGGATCTTCGGCACGCCCCAGCTGGAAGAACGCCAGGGTGCCGGCAACGGCGATCAGGAAAATCAGAAAGACCGTGATCGAACGCTCGCGAACGGCGATGGCAGAAAGGTTGAATCGGCCCTCGCTCATGGACGACTCCCGGCAACGGTCGCCGCATCAGGCACGGGCATTCTTACTGCTTCACCTTCGCGCAACAGGTGAGCGCCCAGCGCCACAATCTGTTCGCCAACCCGGAGATCGCCAGCGACTCGGGCCGAATCGTCGCTCAACCCCAGCACCCGAACCGCTCGCCAGGTCACGGTTGGCGGTGTGCCGTCGATGACCCACACACCAGGACCCTGACCCGCGTCGTAAAGCGCGGCAACAGGCACTTGCAAGGATGCGGCAGGTGCCGAACCCTCGGCGATTCTGAGGGTGACTGTCGAACCTATCGGCGCATTGGCCAGCGCGCCTTCCAGTACATAGCGCGCCTCGAACGTACGCGTCGTGCGATCTGCCGAATCGGAAAGCAACCTCAGTTTCGCGGTCACAGCACCCGAGGCATCGCCATAGAGCGTGGCTTGCGCGGTGGATCCTGCTGCGGGACGCAGGGTCTCGGGCAAGTGCACGATGGCCTCGCGCTGCCCTGCCCGCGCCAGTCGAACCACCGGTTGTCCAGGGCTGACGACTTGTCCGGGTTCGGCGAGTGTTTCCACCACAACGCCGTCGGCATCGGCAACCAGCACCGCATAACCGGAAGCGTTGCGGGCAACGTCCGCTTGCGCTTCAGCGGCGCTGAGTTGGGCCTTGGCGGTATCTGCGGCGGCTTTGATCTGATCGTAGGCCGATGCGGAAATGGCGCCGGCGCTGACCAGAGTGCGATAGCGGGCTTCGTCATCGGCTGTCTGCCTGGCGCGGGCCCGTGCGGCGATGACCGACTCCTGCTGCGCGCGTGCCTGCAGCCCCAAGTCGATGGGGTCGAGCCGCATCAGCGGCTGACCGCGTTTGACGCTCTGCCCCGTGTCAACCAGACGCTCAAGCACCTTGCCCGAAACGCGAAACCCCAGATCGCCCTGAATGCGCGCCGTCACCACCCCCGTGAAGGTGCGGGAACCGTCAACCGCAGCCTGAACGGCGGTAAACCTGACCAAAGGCGCCTGTGTGCGCGGGTCTGCAACGGATGAGGAATCACCGCACGCCGCCAGGGCGAGTGGCAACAGGCATGCGGCAATAGGGGAAATTCGAAGCCGGTGCATAGTTCACTTACTGAAATAGGATGACCATCATATTCTCATCATTGTGACCAATATCGTCAACAGTCACTTTCCATGAGGTATTCGACGCTCCATTTTTATCATTAATGCTGTGAATGCCTTTTCAAGCCTTAATTGACACGTTGTGACCATTACGTAATATGGTCACGAAAATCTCGTTAAGGAACGCCGATGCCTCCCCTGCGCCCGATTGCTCTTTTGGTTACCGCCAGCCTCCTGGCAGGTTGTGCGGTGGGTCCGGATTACCATCGTCCAGACGCCCCGCTTTCAGATCATTACCTGGGGCAGTCCGCTGTCGAACCGCGATCCGGATCGACACCGGACAGCCTTGCCGCCTGGTGGGAAAGCTTCAATGATCCGCTGCTGACCGACCTCATCGACCAGGCCTTGCAGCAGAATCTGGATCTGGCACAGGCTTCGGCGCGCGTCACCCAGGCCAAGGCCGGCCTGGGCGCCGCAAATGCAGCACTGCTGCCCTCGGCGAACATCAGCGCACAGGCGGCACGCGCTTATCAGTCCGTCGAGACGCCACTGGGCCAGGTGTTGAATTCAACACCCGGCTATGACCGTTACGGCAATGCCTACGAGGCCAATCTCGAGGCGGGCTGGGAAGTCGATGTCTTTGGCGGACTGCGCCGCGGGCGTGAGGCGGCACTGGCTGAGTATCAGGCCTCAGCAGCGGGTGTCACGGCGACGAGGTTGGCGATCGCTGCGCAAACGGCCGATATCTACATCACTCTGCGCGGATTACAGGCGCGGCTGGACATCGCCAACCGGCAAGTCGATACCCGGCGCGCGTTGCTGGAAAAGGTCCGGTTGCTTTACGGCAAGGGTCTGGCCGCGGAGTATCAGGTGCGCCAGGCCGAGGGTGAGTTGTCGCAAGTCGAGGCGACCGTTCCGGTACTGCAAAGCGGTCTGGAGGCAGCCATGAATGCAATGGACGTGCTGCTCGGCACGCCTCCCGGCACTCACCGCACGCAACTGGCACGTGAGGGCGAAATTCCCGATGTGCCGTCGCTGACTGCGCTGGGTACACCGGCAGATCTGCTGCGGCGCAGACCGGACCTGATCGTGGCTGAACGCCGCCTCGCGGCCTCCAACGCGCGCATCGGTGAAGCGATTGCCGAGTACTACCCGAAATTTTCCCTCAGCGCCTTGCTCGGCAGTGCGACAGCCGTATCCGGCGGCAATCTTTTCACCGGCGGCGCAAGCCAGTCGGCCGGTGTGCTGGGTTTGCGCTGGCGGCTATTTGACTTCGGACGCATCAACGCCCGGATCGATCAGGCCAAAGGTCAGGAATCAGAAGCACTGGCGGCCTATCGCCAGTCGGTACTGCGTGCCACCGAAGATGTAGAGAACGCGCTGTCTTCACTGGTGAATCGGCAAACCCAGACCACCACCCTGACCGGCGGCGAAGCGGCGCTGACTCAAGCTCGCCAGTCCTCGTTCACCGCCTATGAAAAAGGCACAGCCAGCCTGATCGATGTCCTGCACGCCGACGAAACATTGCTGCAGGCCTCCGACGCCAGAGCGCAGGCGCGGACGGAATCGGCCCGTGCGGCGGTGGCGGTATTCAAGTCGCTGGGCGGGGGCTGGCAACCCACTGAATCACAACCTGTAGCGGCACGCTGAGCAGCACCAGCAGATCGCTTTCAGGTCAGGGCATCAGGCTACGCAGAATGAGGTTGGAGGTCAGCGTGGGCGCTACCTCGATAAAATCGAGATTGTGCTGCAGCAACAACGGGTTGACGAAGGGACGCAGGGCCAGATGAATCGCCTCGACGGTCTCGTCCAGCGGAGTCTTGCGCTCGAACTCTCCGAGCTCTCGCCCTTCACGCACGATGTCGAAGATAAAGCGCTTGATCTGCTCCTCATACACCTGAGCACTTGGCCAACGCTCCGCTGCGGAGAATGCCGCGATGTCGTAAAGCTTGCGATCATTGAAGAACAGGTCCACACCCGTGGCAATCACGGTCTTCACCAGCCGGCGGAAACGCTCGGTCGGCGAAATCCCCTCTGCGTTAACAGCCTGTTCGACCGCTGCAACCATTTGCCCCAGACAATTTGAGCAGATCGCTTCGCCGATCGCCTGCTTGGAATCAAAGAATTTATAGATGTACGCCTTGGAAAAACCGATGGCCCTGGCCAGATCGGAAACCGTGGTTTTGCCATAGCCGTATTGGCTGAAGTGTTCATTGGCTGCCGCGACAATCTGATCACGAATGTCGTGATCGACTGGGCCACGTGGGCCGGGCGAAGATATCGATGGCTGATTCATGGGCGTAGCTTACTCAGCCTGTCGCGGTCTTACAAATCGTGACCAATAGAGTACATATTCACGAAAAACGGCTGTGTGAAACGGGCTGACGTTCAAGCCGTCGAACAGGGCGGATCGGCCCTTCTACGGCGTTTCCACTTCATCGACCGGCAACACCGGCAATGAAGCAAACATTTCGGCGCGGCATACCTCAAGGATTTCATCCGCCAAGGCGGAATCATCTGGACAGGCGCGTGACAAGACAATTGCGCCGACCGCACGCGACAGTAAGTCGATCATTTTCTTCCTGCCCTCGCCCTCCGCGGCATCCTGCCCTGTCGGATATTTTTCCCCCAGAGTTTGCAGGGTGCGTTCAATGCCTTCGGCAAACGTTGCTTTCACGTCGTCCGACTGACGCGCCGCGTCGCCACACAGTGCGGCCATCGTGCAACCGCTGCCGCGTCCGTCGCGATGTTCTCTGTTCACATAAACGTTGATGAAACCGGGGACATCGAGCGCCTGGGCACCGGTCAACGATTTGCCGAGACTGCAGGCCGAAGCTTCGGCCATCAGGTCGACCTTCGACCCGAAATGCTTGTAGAAGCCTCCATGGGTGAAACCGGCAGCCGCCATGAGATCCGCCACACCGACGCCGTCAAAGCCACGCTCACGGAACAGCTCTGAGGCCGTCTCAACGATGTGTTCTCGATTGGCCTGCGCCTGGGCCTTGGTCACTCTCACGTGCAATACCTCGTGTTTAGCGGAAATACCTGCGTCCGATGATACATAGATGTCGCCCATAATCAAAATCGTTGACAGTTTAGATTTCGATCATCATCCTAATTTCACACCCCACCGATTTCCATCAACGGGCACGGAAGATTCATCAGATGACCAAACAGACTCTGTTCACCCCTTACACCCTGGGCAGTCTCACGCTGTCGAACCGCATTGTTCTCGCGCCGCTGACACGCAACCGCGCAGGCCAGGGCTTTGTCCCGAGCGAATTCGCGGCCGTCTATTACAGCCAGCGCGCCAGCGCCGGTTTGCTGATCAGCGAAGCGACGCAGATTTCCCGACAGGGTCAGGGTTATCAGGACACCCCCGGGATCTACACGCAGGCGCAGATAGACGGTTGGCGCACAGTCACCGATGCCGTCCACGCCAAAGGCGGAAAAATCTTCCTGCAGCTGTGGCATGTCGGCCGCGTGTCGCACGTTGACTTGCAAGAAAACGGCGCAGCACCGGTGGCTCCTTCTGCGCTGCGTGCCGCTACCAAAGTGTTCGTCAACAACCGCTTTGAAGACGTCTCGGAACCCCGCGCGCTGGAACTCGACGAACTGCCTGGGATCGTCTCCGATTTCCGCCAGGCCGCGGCCAACGCGGTCGCCGCCGGGTTCGATGGCGTGGAAATTCACGGTGCAAACGGCTATTTGCTGGATCAATTTCTCAAGGACAACGCCAATCTGCGCACCGACGCTTACGGCGGCTCGATTGAAAATCGTGCGCGTCTGTTGCTCGAAGTGACGGCGGCGGTCGTCAATGAGATCGGCGCGGATCGCACCGGTGTGCGCCTGTCTCCAGTGTCGCCAGCCAACGGCGTATCCAGCAGCGATCCGCAGGCGCAATTCAATTACGTCGTCGAGCAACTCGACGCCCTCGGTGTGGTTTATCTGCACGTGGTGGAAGGCGCGACCGGCGGCCCGCGCGACGTGGCGCCTTTCGATTTTGGCGCCCTGCGCCAGCGCTTCAAAAACACCTATATCGCCAACAACGGCTATGACCTGGACCTGGCGAACGCGCGGCTCGCCGAAGACCAGGCCGACCTGATCGCCTTCGGTCGCCCGTTCATTGGCAACCCGGATCTGGTGGAGCGCCTCAAGCAGGGCGCGCCGCTGTCCGCGTTCAATTCCGCCACCCTCTACGGTGGCGGCGCGGCGGGCTACATCGACTACCCGACGCTGGCTGAATCAAGCGTCAGCGCAAGCTGAGCGCGTTCCGTTTCTCACCTCCTGAAAGAGAGATACCCCATGAGCACTCGCCCTACTGTTCTCATCACCGGCGCCTCGACCGGCATTGGCGCCGTCTATGCCGAACGCTTCGCCAAACGTGGTCACGATCTGGTACTGGTCGCCCGCGATCAGGCTCGCCTGGACACACTGGCAGCGCGCTTGCGCAGCGAGCACGACGTCGCCGTCGATGTCATCCCGGCAGACCTGACCCAACTCGGTGATCTGACCACCGTTGAAAGCCGCCTGCGCGACGACGCCCGTATCGGCATCCTCGTCAACAACGCCGGCGCTGCGCTGTCCGGCCACTTTGTCGACCAAAGCACCGACAGCGTTGCGCAGCTGGTTGCCCTGAACACCACGGCGCTGGTGCGGCTCGCCAGCGCCATCGCCCCACGCCTGGCCAAGGCCGGCGACGGCGCAATCATCAACATCGGTTCGGTGGTAGGCCTGGCGCCGGAGTTCGGCATGAGCGTCTACGGTGCGACCAAGGCCTTCGTGCTGTTCCTGTCCCAGGGACTGAGCCTGGAACTGTCGCCGCAAGGTGTCTATGTGCAAGCCGTGCTGCCCGCCGCCACTCGCACGGAAATCTGGGATCGCTCCGGCGTCGACATCAACACCCTGAGCGAAATCATGGAAGTGGGTGATCTGGTGGATGCCGCACTGGTCGGTTTTGATCGTCGCGAACCTGTGACCATCCCGCCGCTGCACGAAGCCGAGCGCTGGGATGACCTGCAGGGCGCACGCCAGGGCCTGCTGGGGCAAATCCGCCAGTCTGCGGTCGCCCAACGCTACCAGACGCCACAGTGATTTTTTGCTAGCGAGCATTCGCGGCAGATTCGATGCAGGCACAGAGCATTGCATCGAATCCTGCTGGCTTGCCGGAGTGACAATGAGTTCAATACAGACAAATTCCCGCCCGGGTTCGCCGACGTCATTCATCGACGCGGCGAACCAGTCGATCACGGTCAACGGCATTCCCTACGCCTACCGCGACACCGGGCCCGCAACCGGCGTGCCCCTCGTGCTGTTCAATCATTGGGGCGCGGTGCTGGACAACTTCGACCCCGCGATCATCGATGGCTTGGCGCAAACCAGACGCGTCATCACCACCGACTATCGCGGTATCGGCAACTCGGGTGGTACCGCGCCACTGACGGTGGGTGAAATGGCCGACGATGCCATCCAACTGATCAGGGCGCTGGGGCTGAAAACCGTGGATGTGCTCGGATTTTCCCTCGGAGGTTTCGTCGCTCAGGACATTGCCCTCAAGGCGCCTGACTTGGTACGCCGGTTGATTCTGACCGGTACTGGACCGGCGGGCGGCACCGGCATCGACAAGGTCGGCACAGTGTCATGGCCATTGATCCTCAAAGGCTTGCTGACCCTGCGCGATCCCAAGTTCTACCTTTTCTTCACCTCGTCGGCCAATGGGCGACAGTCTGCCTCGCAGTATTTAGGGCGCCTCAAGGCACGCAAGAACAATCGCGACAAGGGCCCGACGCCCCGCGCCTTCCTGCGGCAATTGAAAGCCATCACGGCGTGGGGCAAACAACCGCGGCAAGCGCTTGGACGCTTGCGCACGCCGACGCTGGTCGTCAACGGCGACAACGACATCATGGTGCCCAGCGTTAACTCGTTTGAACTGGCCAGGCTTATCCCCGACGCACAGTTGGTGATTTATGAGGATGCCGGGCACGGCGGGATTTTCCAGCATCACGCCGACTTTGTGACCAAGGCGCAGGCGTTTCTCGATGCTTGATCACGTCACGCAGCAACACCGCAACCCACCGACTACCCTCCGTACAACCAGCAAGAGCCGCACCACGATGAAAGCATTTCTGATTGATGGCTATGGCAAGAACCCCGGACGCATTGGCGAAGCGCCCGCCCCCGCAGTCGGTGCCCACGACGTCTTGATCGAGGTCCATGCGAGCAGCGTCAACGTGCTGGATTCGAAGATCAGCAAAGGCGAGTTCAAACTGATCCTGCCCTACGCCTTTCCGTTGATCCTGGGCAATGACCTGGCGGGGGTTGTGGTTGAAGTCGGTTCGAAGGTGACACGCTTCAAACCGGGAGACGCGGTATATGCTCGCCCGCCCGAAGCGCGGATCGGGACGTTCGCCCAATTGATCGCCGTGAACGAAAACGCCGTGGCCCTGAAACCTGCCAATACCGACATGGCACAAGCCGCGTCCCTGCCCTTGGTTGCACTGACCGCCTGGCAAGTACTGGTTGAAACCGCCCGGCTGCAAAAGGGCCAGAAAGTGCTGATTCACGCAGGCTCAGGCGGCGTCGGCACCATTGCCATTCAGCTTGCCAAACACCTCGGTGCGTTTGTCGCCACAACCACCAGCACCGCCAATGTCGAATGGGTCAAGGCGCTGGGGGCCGATCTGGTGATCGACTACACACAGCAGGACTTCGAAAAAGTGCTGCAAGACTACGACGTGGTGCTGAACAGCCTCGGCGCCGACGTGCTGGAGAAGTCACTCAAGGTCCTGAAACCCGGTGGCCAGCTCATTTCCATCTCGGGCCCACCCACTGTGCAGTTCGCGCGGGAGCAAGGGTTATCCTGGCCATTGCAGCAAGTCATGCGCCTGCTGAGCCTTGGCATTCGTCGCAAAGCGCGCAAGCAGGACGTCAGCTATGCGTTTGTGTTCATGCGGGCCAATGGCGCTCAACTGCAACGCATCACCGCGCTCGTTGAGGACGGAATCATCAAACCTGTGGTTGATCGTTCCTTCCCCTTTGAATCAACGGCTGAAGCATTGAAGTACGTTGAGCAGGGACGCGCCAAGGGCAAGGTCGTTGTTGCGCTCAAATGACCACGCCGCCTGTTCCTGAATTGAACGTAGACACTGCACAGCCTTTACTGCTGGAGCGGCCCTCAGCCGAATTGATTTCGCCAGAGGAGCAGCAAGTGCTTCAACCGGATGATGTGCAGGTTCAAGCGCCCGTTATCGTTTGGCGCAGTTTGATGCTTGAGCCATAAGGAAGGTTGCAGGTGATCTCCTCAGGCTGTCGCGCTCGACTCGACAAGATGAATTTGCGTGGCATTGCGCCCGGCCAGCCAGGCCAGCACGGAAGCGGCGACCAGGACAGCGGCGCTAAGCTCGAAGGTGGCTTTGTAGCCGCTCAAATCAAAGGCCAGACCGCCAATGATTGCGCCGCCGGCAATTGCCAGTTGAACGATGGCTACCAGCAAGCCGCCTCCCGCCTCAGCATCATCCGGGAGCGTTTGCGCCAGCCATGTCCACCAGCCGACCGGCGCGGCCGTGGCGACCAGCCCCCAGAGTCCGAGCAGCACGGCGGTCAGCAGCGGTGATTTGCCGAAGCTGACCAACGCCAGCGCGATCACCGCCATGATCAGCGGAATGGCGGTCAGCGTGCGGTAGAGGCCGCGACCCATAAACCGTTCGATCAGAAAGGTGCCGATAAAACCGGCCAGTCCCAGCCCCAGCAGCATGAACGACAAGGTTGAGACACTGACGCCCGTCACGCCCTCAAGAAATGGTCGCAGGTAGGTGAACAGCATGAACTGGCCCATGAAAAAGACGCTGACGGCGACCATGCCCAAGGCCACTGGCAATTGCTTCATCAGCCGCAGAACGTTGCCGCTACCGACCTGGCGCTCGGCTTTGAAAGACGGAAGGCTGATCAGCAGCCACACGGCGGCAAGCACCGCGACCGGAACCACACAGAAGAATGCGCCGCGCCAGCCGATCAACGAGCCCAGAAAGCTCCCCGCCGGAGCGGCGATGACCGTGGCCAAAGCGTTGCCGCCATTGACGATGGCCAGCGCGCGGGAAACCTGTTCAGGCTTCACCAGGCGCATGGCAGTCGCCGCCGACAACGACCAGAAACCACCGATCGCAATCCCGATCAGCGCACGTCCAAACATGAATGACGGGTAGCCCGGGGCGAGCGCGACGACCGTTCCGGAGACGATCATCAGCAAGGTCAGGCCCAGCAGAAGCTGCTTGCGTTCGATGCGAGCGGCGACCGAGGCGATCAACAGACTGGTGATCAGTGCGAAAGCACCGGACACGGAAATCCCCTGCCCGGCCTGGCCTTCGGTGATGTGCAGGTCTGCTGCAATCGGCGTCAGCAGGCTGACGGGCATGAACTCGGAAGCGACCAGGGCGAATGCGGCCAACGACATGGCCAGCACGGCGCTCCAGCCGCCCGTTCTTTTAGAAGGTTTTGTAGAAGGTAACGTCATGAAAACTACCTGTGGTGCGAAAAAACGTAGGGGGGGTGATGCGCAGGGGCAAGCAGTTTGTCGCCCGTCCGGGCACTGCCCCCTGTAACAGATAGACACATTCTCCCGGTCAATCCGGTGCTTCCCTAGTGCATTCCTCTTGAATGCTTGCCTGATCCTCTGGGGATGCAGGGTGACGGATAGGAAACGTCTCGCGCGCGCATTAGAGTTCAGTCAAAGGAGTGAGCCCACATGATCCCGACCCCTCTGCCCCAGGAATCACCTTTGGCACGGCACATCGACCCGCGTGTGAACGCACCGGGTGACTTCGCCACGTCGATACCCGGGCTGTCGCTGTTTCGTCGCGACCAGCCGGCGCCCCCCGTTGTGTGCATGATCGAACCCAGCCTGATTCTCGTGGGCCGCGGCGAAAAGCGCTTGTGGGTCGGTGGTGAGGGCTACAGCTATGACCCGTCGCGGTTTCTGGTCACGTCGCTGGATCTGCCCGCGAACTCCGAAGTAATGCTCGCCAGTCCCGAGCGGCCCTGTGTCGGCTTCGTGCTGAAGCTGGATGTCAGCATGCTTGCCGAGGTCATCACCAAGAGCGGCTTGCCCGCGAAACGCCAGCCATCAACGGGTACGGGCGCTGCGATCGGCAGCCTGTCGTCAGCTTTGGAGGACGCGCTCGATCGCTTGCTGGCGTTGCTCGATGAACCCGAGGCGATCCCGGTCCTGGCGCCGCTGATCCTGCGAGAAATCCACTATCGGCTGCTCCATACCGACCAAGGCCCACGGCTGCGGCAGATCACTGCCGTCGACGGTCAGGGTTATCGCATCGCCAAGGCCATTGACTGGCTGAAGGTCAACTACACCGATGCCCTGCGCATCGA
Organism: Pseudomonas pharyngis; assembly: GCF_021602345.1. Taxonomy (GTDB): domain Bacteria; phylum Pseudomonadota; class Gammaproteobacteria; order Pseudomonadales; family Pseudomonadaceae; genus Aquipseudomonas; species Aquipseudomonas pharyngis. The sequence goes on along the minus strand of NZ_BQID01000012.1, from coordinate 47,138 downwards.
CGATCTGGCCGCGCGAGTGCAGATGAGCGCGCCGACCTTTCACCATCATTTCCGCCAGCTCACCGGCATGAGTCCGCTGCAGTACCAGAAATGGCTGCGGCTCAACGAAGCCCGGCGGCTGATGTTGGTCGAGCGCCTGGACGTGTCGCGGGCGGCGTTTGCGGTCGGCTATGAAAGCCCTTCGCAATTCAGCCGCGAATACGGCCGCCTGTTCGGTACCGCACCGAGCCGCGACATGGCCCTTTTACGCGGACAGCCCTACGAGGCAGAAGCGCTCGGCACAGTCGCGAATTGAACGAAAATCGGTGATGCGCCTCGCTGCGTGTCACCGCTCATAACAATGCACGTCAACCGATGATCAGCGGGTGAATCATGGAACTACGAATCAACCAGAAGACCTATCAGGTCGATGCCGACGCCGATACGCCCTTGCTGTGGGTGATCCGCGATGATCTGGGCATGACCGGCACCAAGTACGGCTGCGGTCTTGCGCAATGCGGCGCCTGCTCGGTGCTGGTGGACGGCAACGTCGTGCGCTCGTGCGTCACGCCAGTGGCCGGTGTGGTTGGCCGCGAGGTCACCACCATTGAGGCCATCGAGGCCGATGACGTGGGCAAGCGGGTTGTCTCGACCTGGGTCGATCTGCAGGTCGCCCAGTGCGGCTACTGCCAGTCCGGGCAGGTAATGGCCGCCACCGCGCTGCTCAAGCAGAACCCCAAACCGAGTGATGCGCAGATCGAGGCGGCGATGGTCAATCTGTGCCGCTGCGGTACTTACAACGCCATTCATGCCGCCGTGCATGAGCTTGCCGGCAAGGGGGACGCGTGATGAACGTTCGTATCGACCCTTCACAGCACGCTTCAGTACTGGATCTGCATGAACCGATCAATGTGTCGCGCAGACGTTTTCTGACCGGTACCGCCGTCGGCGCACTGGTGCTCGGCTTCGGTCTGCCACTGGGTACGACGCGCGTACAAGCTGCCACTTCTGCGACGGCCGAGCGCGGCACACAGGTCCCGGCGTTCCTCGAGATCCGCCCGGACAATCGGGTGCGCCTGCTCTGCCCGTTCATGGAAGGCGGACAAGGCACGTTCACTGCGATGGCGCAGATTGTCGGTGAAGAGCTGGATGCCGACCCGGCAACCTTCCTGGTCGAAGCCGCTCCGCCTGGCGAAGCCTATGTGGTGATGGAAAACGGCATGCGCATCACCGGCGGCAGTATGTCGGTGCGCATGAGTTACCCGGTCATGCGCCGCCTCGGTGCCCTTGCCCGCGCCATGTTGTTGCAGGCGGGCGCGCAGCAACTCGGCGTGCCGGTAAGTGAATTGACCACCGAGCCTGGCAAAGTGGTACACGCCAAATCGGGCCGCTCGTTGGCCTACGGTGAACTGGCCGAGCGCGCGATGGATTTGCCGGTTCCCGATCCGGCCTCTGTAAAGCTGCGCGATCCGAGTCAGTTCCGCTGGATCGGCAAGCCGGTGAAGCGCCTCGATGCCTACGACAAGTCCACGGGCAAGGCGCTGTACAGCATCGATCTGAAGGTCGACGACATGCTGCATGCCGCCGTTCAACATGCCCCGCGCCTGGGGATGACCGTGGGCAACCTGCGCAACGAAGACCAGGTCAAGGCGATGAAAGGCGTACATTCCGTGCATCGTCTGCCGGGCGCTGTGGCGGTGGTCGCCGAGCGCTGGTGGCACGCCAAACGTGCCGTCGAGGCGATCCAGGTCGACTGGCAAGAGCCGACGGCCGACAGCCAAGTGCGGCCGATGCCCGCCGACTTTTCCAGCGATGCGTGGTTCAAGCGCCTCGCTGAAGATAAAAGCCCCGCCAAAGATGATGAACACGAAGGCGATGTGGCTTCGATTCTCAAGGAGACCAAGACCCGGATCGACGCCACTTACCACAACCAATACCTGAACCACGGCCAACTGGAACCGCCTTCAGCGCTGGCCCGGTTCAATCCGGACGGTTCGCTGGAAGTCTGGTTGCCGAATCAGGCGCCGGACATGTTCCGCGCCGACATCGCCAAGCGCACAGGACTGGATCCGTCGCGCATCACCTTGCATTCGCCGCTGCTGGGCGGGTTCTTCGGTCGGCACTTCCTCTACGACTCGGCCAATCCCTATCCTCAGGCGATCGCGCTGTCCAAAGCGGTTGGTCGCCCGGTCAAACTGATCTGGAGTCGTGAGGAAGAGTTCCTGCGTGACGTGCTTCGCCCGGTTGCCGCCGTGAATTTCCGTGCCGCGCTGGACAACGACGGCTGGCCGCTGGCAATCGAAGCGATCAGTGCCACCGAAGGCCCGACCGAAGCCCTCGCCGGCAAGCAAGGTGAAAAGCTCGACCCGACGGCGCTTGAAGGGTTGTCAGGCAAGTCCTATGCGATCCCCAACAAGCGCATCGCACAGATCTACGTCAAAGGTCCGGCGATGCTTGGCTACTGGCGCTCGGTGGGTAATTCCCTCAACGACTTCTTCTATGAATCGTTCCTCGATGAACTGGCCGACAAGGGTGGCAAGGACCCGTTCGACCTGCGCCTGCATTTACTGCGCGGCAACCAACGGCTGACCACACTGCTGCAAGCCGTGGGTGAACTTTCAGGTGGCTGGAAACGTGGGCCGTTTACCGCCGAGGATGGCAGCCGGCGCGCGCGCGGGGTGGCCATGGCTTCGCCGTTCGGTACCGAGACGGCGGTGATCGCGGAGGTGTCCATCGAGAACGGCCAGGTCAAGGTGCATGACATCTGGCAGGCGATTGATCCGGGCAGCATCGTCAACCCGGCGATTGTCGAGGCTCAGGTCAATGGCGCCGTGGCGCTGGGACTGTCGCAGACGTTGGTGGAAGAAGCCGTGTGGATCGATGGCAAACCCCGGGCGCGCAACTATGACTTGTATCCGATCTTGCCGCCTGCGCGGATGGCACGGGTTCATGTGCGCGTGGTCGAGAGCGGGGAAAAAATGGGTGGCATCGGTGAACCGCCGTTGCCTGCGGTCGCGCCCGCTGTCGCTAACGCGGTGGCAGCGCTGACCGGTCAACGGGTGCGCAGCCTGCCCATGAGCCGACACACCTTCAGTTGATCAGCCCCGGAGCGTCCATGAATAACAGCCGATTCGCAAGAACCGCTGGCTGGCTGGCGGTGCCATGCCTGGTCGCGGCAGGCCTGCTGGCCTGGTATGTCACCCGCGAGCCTGTCTCGCGCCTGGAAAACACTCAGATCGCCGTGGCCGATATCGACCCGGCGTTGGTCGCCCGTGGCGAATACGTCGCCAGGCTCAGCGATTGCGTGGCCTGTCACAGCGTGCCGGGTGGCGCGCCATTCGCCGGCGGCCTGGAAATGGCCACGCCGCTGGGCGCGATCCATGCGACCAATATCACCCCGGACACGGAAACCGGCATCGGTAACTACAGCCTGGCGGACTTCGACCGTGCCGTTCGCCACGGCGTGGCGCCCGACAGTCGCCGTTTATACCCGGCCATGCCCTACCCGTCCTACGCCAAGCTCAGTGATGACGACGTGCGAGCGCTGTATGCGTTCTTCATGAAAGGCGTGGCGCCGGTCAAACAGGCGAACATCCCGAGTGCGATTCCGTTTCCGCTGAACCTGCGTTGGCCGATTGCACTGTGGAACGGTGTGTTTGTCGACGCCGAACCTTATGTGACCAAACCGTCGCAGGATGAACGATGGAACCGCGGCGCTTATCTCGTGCAGGGCGCCGGGCACTGCGGCAGTTGCCACACGCCGCGCGGCCTGGCGTTCAACGAGAAGGCACTGGACGAGTCCCGCAAGCCATACCTGGCCGGTGCCCTGCTCGATGGCTGGTACGCACCGAGCCTGCGCGATGACCACAACACCGGGCTGGGCCGCTGGAGCGAGCAAGAGATCGTGCAGTTCCTCAAGACCGGTCGCAACCAACACGCGGTGGTCTACGGCTCGATGACCGAGGCGTTCAACAACTCCACGCAGTTCATGAGCGATGACGATCTGACCGCGATTGCCCACTACCTGAAGTCGCTACCCGGGGATCGCGAACGGGATGGCGCGCCTTGGCAGTATCAAGCGGCTTCGGCAGCGCAACGTCTGGACTCGCCCGGTGCGCATACCTACGTGACGCGCTGTGCGTCGTGCCACGGTCTGGACGGCAAGGGTCAATCGCAGTGGATGCCGCCACTGGCGGGCGCCACCTCGGCATTGGCCAAGGAAAGTGCCTCGGCAATCAACATCACTCTGAATGGATCGCAACGAGTGGTGACGGCCGGCGTGCCGGATGCCTATCGCATGCCAGCCTTTCGTGAGCAGCTGTCGGATCAGCAGATCGCCGAGGTGCTGACCTTCATGCGCAGCACCTGGGGCAATCAGGGCAGTGCTGTTGATGCAAACACGGTTGGCAAACTGCGTGAGCACACCGATCCGGCCAGCAGCAGTCCGATCATCCTGCAGATGCGTTAAGAGGAAAACCCGCCGGGAGCCATCGACTTGCGTGTGGAAACGCCCTTGCGCCGTAGCACATTCCACACCTCGTCGAATGAACATACATTCATCTAAAACATCGCTCCAAGCGTCTAGTCTACGGGTTCCGACATAGTGACTACAGGAGTTACCCACCATGTTCTCGCATGAAAGCATCCCGCTGATCATCATCTTCACCATCATGCTGCTTGGCGTTCTCGTCGCCGTCCTCCACCCGGTACATGCGGTCATCACGTGGCTTCGCAGACGCCGCGAAGCATCTGCAACGCAACGTACGCAAAACGCCGATTCGCGCTGAATGCCTCCATCACCCGCCCGGCAAGGTCCGGGCTTTTGGCTCACCCCTGCGCTGCACCCGGTTAAAAACGGCCAGGTGTGACCCCTTCCACACCGATAAGGCTACAGAGCGATACAAAAGCGCCACTGCACGACACATCCCGGGTACACGCCAATGCAAAAGTGTGGGCCATCGGAACCTTCGCTGTCCGACATCCCCCATCACAGGCAGGTATTTCCATGATCAATCAACTCGACACCGTGCTGTACACCGGCAAGACCCGCACCACTGGCGGGCGCGATGGCGCCTCACGCAGCTCTGACGGCAATCTGGACATCAAGCTTTCGCCACCGGGTTCGAATGGCAGCGGCACCAATCCGGAACAACTGTTGGCCGCCGGTTGGTCGGCCTGCTTCATCGGCGCCATGGGCAAGGCAGCCGCGGCACAGAAGATCAGACTTCCGGCGGATGTGGCGGTCGAAACCGAAATCGATCTGGGCAAGGCCGGCGATGCATTCTTTCTTCAGGCGCGCTTGAATGTCAGCCTGCCGGGGCTGGAGCCTTCGGTCGCTCAGGCGCTGGTGGACGCTGCGCATCAGACCTGCCCCTACTCAAAGGCCACTCGCGGCAACATCGACGTCACCCTGCGGCTGATCTGAATCAGCCCTGTTTGATCCTGCAAACCGCCCGATGCACGGCTTCGGGCGGTTTTTTTTTACAGAGTTGAGCGATGCCGTTCCTCCGGTTCAAACAACCAGAGGAGCGAACGGTCATTGAATGATTTACGCGAACGATGTCTCGTGCTCGCTTTCGTGGACGTAAATCCACGAGATTCCCGATGGCGAATCCGGGTCGAGGCGCATGAGCGCCGAGTCGACTTTCTTCTTGGTGATCCCGTTCTTGACCAGGTCGAAAACCGTCAGGAAGAAATCACCGGGAAGCGGTGTGATCGAGAGATTGATGATGTGCGATTCGGGGCTGCCGGCACGCTGGCCGTGCAGGCCCCAAAGGCGTTCCCAGTAGTTTTCCCGGTCCATGATCTGACCGTCCGTGAGCACCACCCGGAAATCATTCGCCAGGGCATCGTACAAAGGCTTGATCGCGTCTTCCGACTGGGAAGCCACACCGCGCGACCACGGGAAAAAGAGGTTGTACCAGCGGTACACCTCGGCTTTGACGAGTGCGGTTTTATCGGTTGTTTCGGTGACTCGGCTGATTGCCATCTGCGTTCTCCTTAACGAGCTCAAAGGCGCGGGTTCTCCGTTACGCATCGCCTGGGCGATGCTCCGCGCCTCATTCAAGATCCATCCTGAAATCAACGTCACGGGGTCAGCTCGAAAGCGCTTGAATGACTTCAGAATATCTCCTGTCATTTGGCTGACCCGGCCACAAAAGTAGACACCAACCTGTTGGTTTGCATGGCAAGCTGACCAACGGTGTAACCGGCTGCTGCGCTGCAAGTGCCGCGCTTAAGCGGTTCCTTGATCACGTTTGTCCCCTCCCTCTCCTCCAGCGCAATTTCACATTTTTTTCACGAAGCGCTTTGTTGCTGTAAAAAACCCTGACACAATTATTAGCAATGATTCTCAACAGCTCTTTGTTTGCTATTTAAAAATCAGGAAGCCTTCATGTCGCGCCCTACCTCGCCGCATCGTTTCAACCCGTCACGCAACCTCCTGTCCATGGCCATCTGCATGGCCGTCATGGCCCCGGCGCTGGCCGATGAAACCCGCGAGGCGCAGGACACCGCCCCGCCCGCCACCCTCGAGCTCGGCGCGACCGCCATCACATCGACCCAGCTGGGCAGCACCACCGAAGGCTCCGAGTCCTACACCACCGGCACCATGGCCACCGCCACCAAACTGCCGTTGACCCTGCGCGAAACACCGCAAGCCGTCACCGTGATCACCCGTCAGCGCATGGACGATCAGGCGATGACCAGCATCAACGACGTGGTCAACGCCACGCCAGGGCTGTTCCTCGACTACTCCAGCGGCCCAGGCCGACAGGCCTACAAAGCCCGGGGCTTCAACATCGACAACCTGATGTACGACGGCATTCCAAGCGGCTACGACGGCGTGAACGTCGGATCCCAGCCGAATCTGGCGATGTTCGATCGGGTCGAGGTGGTCCGCGGCGCGACCGGTCTGGTCACCGGCGCCGGCAACCCTTCGGCGGCGATCAACCTGGTGCGCAAACGGCCATTGGCCGAGCAGCGCGTCACCCTGACCGGCGCCGCCGGGACCTGGGACAACTATCGCGGCGAGCTCGATGCTTCCAGCCCGCTCAACGACAGCGGCACCCTGCGCGGCCGGGTGGTCACGTCCTACCACGACGCCAACAGCTTCATCGATGACGTGGACGAACAACACAACCTGTTCTACGCCGTCACCGAAGCCGATCTGAGCGAAGACACCACTCTGACCCTCGGCTTCTCCCACCAGAAGGACAGGACCAACTACTTCTGGGGATCGTCGATGATCGGTCTCGACGGCCATCACCTCGATCTGCCGCGCTCGTATAACCCCGGCACCTCCTGGGAGGACAAGGATCAGGAGATCAACACGGTCTTCGCCGAGATCCGTCAGCAACTGGCCAACGACTGGAAGCTGCAGGTCAACGCCAACTATTCCGAACAGAACGCGCTGTTCTCCGGCTCGTACCAGTCGCGCTGGGTCAACGACACCCTGGCCCGCACGGTTTACCAGTCCAAGGCCGATGAAAACCAGGCAGGTCTCGACGCCTTCTTCAGCGGTCCGTTCGAAGCCTTCGGGCGCAGCCATGAACTGGTGGTCGGCGCCAGCAAACGCATCTACGACCTGACCACTCACAACTACTCACCCTACGACACCAACTGGCCGATCAACGCCGGCAAACCGGACTTCGTCCACACCAACAACACGCGTGAAGTCACCACTCAGGACGGCGTGTACCTGACGACTCGCCTGAGCCTGGCCGACCCGCTGAAGCTGATCCTCGGCGGGCGTCTGGACTGGTACGACTACGACAACCGCGATGGCGACGGCGATTACAAAGTCACCCGCAACGTCACCCGCTATGCCGGCCTGATCTACGAGCTGGACGACCATCATTCGGTGTACGCCAGCTACAGCGACATCTTCACCCCGCAGAGCAACAAGGGCACCTCCGGTAACCCGGTCAAGCCGATCGTGGGCAAGAACTACGAGGTCGGCATCAAGGGCGAATACCTGGGCGGCGCGCTGAACGCCAGCCTCGCCGTGTTCCGCGTCGATCAGGAAAACCGCGCGGTGCAAGTGTTCGTCCCGAACTGCCCGCAGTCGTCCTGCTATGAAGCCTCCGGCGAGATCCGCAGCCAGGGTATCGACTTCGAACTGCAAGGCGCGCTCACCGACAACTGGCAGATCGGCGGCGGCTACACCTACGCTCGCACGCACACCATCAAGGACGCGGCGAACCCGCAGAACGTCAACAAGCAGTTCGACACCGACACCCCGGAACACCTGTTCAAACTCACCACCCGCTACAACTTCCAGGGCCCGCTGGAAAAACTGCGCGTGGGCGGCAACATCTCCTGGCAGAGCCGCATGTACAACGACATCGAACTGCTCGATGGCGGCAACTACCGCCTCAAGCAAGGCGCGTACGCCGTGACCGACCTGATGGCCGGCTACCGGGTCAATGAAAACCTCGATCTGCAACTCAACGCCAACAACATCTTCGACCGCAAGTACTACTCCACCATCGCCAACTCCGTCAGCTACGGCGGCGACAGCTATGGCACGCCGCGCAACATGATGCTGACGGCCAAGTACACCTTCTGAGTTGTCCAGGCGCAGGGACGCGCCAACCCCGCAGCACTCCTCCCGCCACGCCCTACATACCAAAGCGTTAATTTCAAAAACCCATGTCTGGTGGTCAGTCGTACCCCTTTGCCCAAAGATTGCCTTCGGCCAGGGCTGCAGCCTTGTGCCGCCTGTGCAACTTCTTTAACTCAATGGGTGTTCAAAATGACTGACGAGAAAAACGGAACCACCCGTCGTGGCTTGATCACGACGGGCGCCATGGCCGCAACCCTGGCGGTGGCATTGCCGGCGCTGGCGACACAGCAGACACCAGCATCCGCGTCAGGGGTCAGCAAAAGCGCCGGCAACGGCAGTGGCTCGGGAATGCTCACCGTCAGGGATGGCACGCAGATTTTCTACAAGGACTGGGGCCACGGCCAGCCGATCGTTTTCCACCACGGCTGGCCCCTTTCGAGTGATGACTGGGACACGCAAATGCTGTTCTTCCTCAACAAGGGCTTTCGCGTCATCGCCCATGATCGACGTGGCCACGGTCGCTCTTCGCAGACCGCCACGGGCAACGAAATGGACACCTACGCCGCCGACGTTGCCGAGTTGATGGCGCACCTGAACATCCGCAACGCCGTGCACATCGGCCACTCCACCGGCGGCGGTGAAGTGGCGCGCTACGTGGCGCGGCATGGTCGCGGCCGGGTGGCCAAGGCCGTGCTGATCGGCGCCGTGCCGCCCATCATGCTGCGCACCGCAAAAAATCCCGGCGGCCTGCCGATGGAGGTGTTTGACGGGTTGCGCAAGGCACTCGCGCAGAATCGCAGCCAGTTTTATCGAGACTTCCCGAGCGGCCCGTTTTACGGCTTCAATCGCCCAGGTGCGAAAGTGTCTGAAGCGATCGTCGAAAACTGGTGGCGTCAGGGCATGAACGGCGGGATCAAGGCGCAGTACGACTGCATCAGCGCGTTCTCCGAAACCGACTTCACCGATGACCTGAAAAACATCGATGTGCCGACCCTGGTGCTGCACGGTGAAGATGACCAGATCGTGCCGATCACCAATTCGGCTCACCTCTCCATCAAATTGCTCAAGCACGGTACGCTGAAAACCTACCCCGGCCAGCCCCATGGCATGTGCACCACCCACGGCGACACCATCAACGCGGACCTTCTGGCGTTTATCAATGCATGAGGTTCCAGGGCCGCGCCCTCACGACAAGCCACGTACAGCCCCCTGAAAAGAAAAGCTCCGATCGAGTCGGAGCTTTTTTATTGGGCGAATCACACAGCCGTTGCAGTTATCTACCGGGCCATCATCAACGCCTGATCGACGGGCAACGCCGGGCGTAATTTTGGCACTACCTGCAATTCAATCGGCGTACCGAAAAACGCCTGGCAGCGCGAACGCAGCCAACGCTGAGCGCAATCGTTGTGCGCAGCGGCACGCCAGACCATGGAAAGCTCCCGCGATGGCAGCAACAGAGGGGCCGGCTCGGCCCTGATGCCATTCACCGAGGCCATGGCCCTGGCCACGTAATCCGGAACGATGACCAGCATGTCGCTCTGCGCCAACAACCTTGGCAAGGCACTGAACTGCGGCACTGCCAGCACCACTTTGCGCCGACGTCCGAGCAGGTCCAGCGCGTGGTCGGTGTCGTCTTTGGCTTTGCCCATGGATGACACGATGGCGTGCGGTCGCTCGCAGAACTCATCGAGCGCCAGCAGGCCCGGGCGGGTATCCGAGCGCAGGAGCATTGGCCGGATCGACCGCAGACTCTTGCGTCGGGCGTTGGCCGGCAGATCGAGCGTAGGGCTGATGCCCAGAGAAATCTCGCCATTGAACAGCCGCTGCGACATCTGCTGCTGATCGACGCGCAGCACCACCAAGGCAATATTCGGCGCCTCGCTACGAAGCTGGCGCAGCAATCGCGGGAGCAACGCGTATTCGACATCGTCGGACAGGCCGACCTGAAAGGTCACCTCGCTGGTAGCTGGGGCGAAGGGCTGGCAACGGCTCAACGCCGCGACAACGCCATCCAGCGCCGGCGTCAGGTTGGCGAAAATTTCCTCGGCCCGCCTTGTCGGCTCCATCACCCTCCCCGCACGAACGAACAACGGATCGTCAAAAAGCACACGCAAACGCCCCAGCGCTGCACTGATGGTCGGTTGACCGAGAAACAGCTTCTCGCCGACACGGCTGACGTTGCGCTCATGCATCAGCGTCTCGAAGACCACCAGCAGATTGATGTCGACACGACGGAGTTCATTTCTGTTCATGAAGTTCACCACCCGGCACGCGGCCATTGAGATCGACGGAGAGCTGTTAAAGGTTAAGGGCGCGGCTGCCGGACGTCTGTGGTACTTGGGGACAGCGGGATCATGCGTTAGGTGAGTGTTTTGATACTTGTGTATGAACCGTTTGATACGGGTGGCTGTATCCGGCCGCGCAAAGACCGGTGCAATGGCTGTTTTTTCGGGTTTTTTGTCCTAGCTGGCGGCGTGCTGCGCCACTACGATGCTTAACCGTCTATCTACTCACGCCCACACCTGCGCAACGTGTCGCACGGCGCTATCGCCAGCGGGACCGTGTCTCTGGTCGGGCATCAACCCGCACGAGCAAACACCGGCCACCCGGCCAAGGGATTCGCCACAACGTCACAACCTTTTGGGAAAAGAGCAATGAACAACAATCCCATCAGCAACAACCCCAGCGAGCCGGTGGTATTCATCGTCGACGACGATGCCGCGTTGCGCGAATCCCTCGGCAGCCTGTTGCGCTCCATTGGTCTGCGGGTGGAGCTGTTCGGGTCGGTCGCCGAGTTCATGACGTATCAACGTCCGGACACGCTGAGTTGCCTGGTACTCGACGTGCGCCTGCAAGGCAGCAGCGGGCTGGATTTCCAGAATGAACTGGCCACCGCCGGAATCAATGTGCCAATCGTGTTCATCACCGGACACGGCGATATCGCCATGACCGTGCGCGCGATGAAAGCCGGCGCGGTGGACTTCCTGACCAAACCGTTTCGCGAGCAGGACCTGATCGATGCCGTCTGCGCCGCACACTCGCGGGACAAGCAGCGTCGCGAGTCCGGGCGACATGCCGATGAGCTGCGCGCACGCCATGGGACGCTGACACCCCGCGAGCAAACGGTCATGGCACTGGCGGCCTCGGGCCTGATGAACAAGCAAATCGCCGGGGAAATCGGCCTCAGTGAAATCACTGTGAAGATCCACCGGGGCCAGGCCATGCGCAAGATGGGCGCGCGCTCGTTTGCCGACCTGGTGCGCATGGCCGAGGTCATCGCGGCGCTGCCTGCACATCGGTGACCGAATGAAACGATACGGTATGGCTCAAGCCGCCGTGGCTGGCCGGCACCATCAACACTCAAGTTCCGAACAACTAACACTTGGGTATAGCCGGTTCATACGCAGTCATACTGCAAATGACCCAATGCAGCAGTGCCAGCGTAGAAGTCTTCGAATAAGATCTTTATTCAAATAACCATTACTCAATACAACGATTGGTGAATGACAGACAGTCGCCAACAACCGTCATGCCTGAAAAACAACTTCAGACTTTTTAACCTCTTCATCAATACGCCTTTCATAGCGTTTGCCTGCTTCATCGAAAGAACACGCCCTGCCGTCCGATAGCAAAAATCTGGAAGAATAAATGTCTATCATCAAACGTCGCGCACAACTTCTTTGTTCAGACGCCTTCGCCTGGCTTTGCGCCATAGCGGTCGGCAGCATGATCTATATCACCAATGCGTACCTCGATCTGGACGTTGCGCCGACGTTGTTCTACATCACGCTGGTATTCATGTCAGCGAACATCTTCCCGGTACCGGTATTTCTTGCCGTCGCGTTGGGTTGCCTCACGCTGCTGACGGCCGACTTCCTGGTCGATGAAGGTTATCGCGATCACCGCAGCATCGCCGGATTCGTCAGGTGCCTGATCGCGCTGACGACCATTTCCCTGCTCGCGTTGCGCAGCAAACGCGCCACTGAAACGCTGCGGCGCAAGGAAGCGTTCTTTCTGGGCGCACAGAAACTTACCCACACCGGCAGTATCGGTTTCATCATCGATAAAAAAGTCAGCGTGTCATGGTCGCAAGAGTCGTCGCGTATTTTCGAGTATTCGCCGGACGTCACCCCGACACTGGCGCTGGTCAAGTCACGCACTCATCCCGACGACCTGCCGGTTATCGATCAGGTGCTGGAACAGTTTGCGCGCCGGCAGGAGCTGGTCGAAGTCGAGCATCGACTGCTCATGCCGGATGGTCGGATCAAGCACGTGCAGATGATCGCCAGGCCGTTGCCCAGACATCGCGGGCGCACGCAATACGCCGGGGCGCTGATGGACGTCACCGCCAGCAAACAGTCGGAAGAGGCGTTGTTTCACTCGCAAGCCACCCTCGCCCACGTCACGCGCCTGACTTCCATGGGCGAACTGGCGGCCTCCATCGCCCACGAAATCAATCAGCCGCTGGCAGCGGTCATCACCAGCGGTGAATCCTGCAAACGCTGGATCAACCGGCCCGAACCCAACCTGGAAGAAGCCCGCCGTTCGCTGGACCGGATCATTCAAAACTCGGTCAGAGTCTCCGATGTCATCGCCTGTATTCGGGCGTTGTCGCGACACAGCGAGGTGCAACGCAATGTCGAAGTGTTCGACGACATCGTCAGTGACTCGCTGACACTCATGCAACATGACATCAGCTTCCATGAGGTGCGCCCGCACGCCCAACTGGGCACTCACGGGGCACGGATCAAAGGTGACCGGGTACAGCTGCAGCAAGTCATCATCAATCTGATCATCAACGCCTGCCAGGCCATGGCCAATGTGCTTGACCGCGCCCGGACGCTGCGGATCACCACCTCGATCCTGCACAACGAGGCCGTGCTTGAAATCGCCGACTCCGGCGTCGGCATTGCCGAGGACATCCTGCCTTCGCTGTTCGACCCATTCTTCACCACCAAGCCCACCGGCCTGGGAATGGGCCTCTCGATTTGCCGTTCGATCATTGAATTCCACGGCGGCCGCATCTGGGTCAACAGCACCGAGGGCGTCGGCACGCAGTTTGTGTTTGCGATTCCATTGGCTGCGCTCGAACACGATCAATGACAACTATCCACCCCTGATGTCGCCCGGTGGCGATATGGAGACCCACATTGTCTATCCAACGTACAAACCCCGGCGCAGAACCCGAAACCCCGGTACACGAACGAACCGTCGTTTTCGTGGCATACCCGCAAATGGGCCTGCTGGATCTGACCGGTGCGCAGACCGTTTTCTGGGCGGCGACGTGCGGACTGGCGCAACTCGGTTTGCCAGGTTATGCCTTGCACACCGCGAGCCTGCAAGGCGGGCCGGTGCAGACCGGCGAAGGCCTGGTGGTTCAAACCCGGCGGCTGGATGAGCTCGGCGACGAGCCGATCAATACGTTGATCGTTCCGGGCTCGGCGTTCATCAGCCAGGCGTTGCGAGACAACGCGCCGCTGGTCGATTGGTTGCGCGCCACGTCAGCCACGACCAACCGTACGACGTCGGTATGCAGCGGTGCTTTTTTCCTGGCTCAGGCCGGACTGCTCGATGGACTGCGCGTGGCGACACACTGGTTGATGGCTGACATGTTCGAGCGGCTGTTCCCCAGGGTCGAGCTGGATCGCGAGGCCATCTTCGTCCACCAGGCATCGGTGTGGACCTGCGCCGGCGTCAGCGCCGGGATCGATCTGGCGCTGGCGCTGGTCGAGGCCGATCACGGTCGCGAGCTGGCCATGCAGGTCGCCCGGCGCATGGTGGTGTACTACCGACGCCCGGACAACCAGAAACAGTGGAGTCCGCTGCTGCAATCACAACATTCAATCGCGCACGAGCGCTAGCCGGAGACGGTGGTCATGAACGCACCGCACAAACTGTATTTGGTCAGTCACCCGCCCTGCGTCACCCGCTATGGCACGCACACATCGTTGTCCACCGCTGAGCGCGTGGAGATCATCGACGCATTGACGCAGACCCTGAGCACGACGCTGAGCATTCTGGCGCGGCTCAAGCACAGCCAGCAGACACTGCACGCTGTCAGCTTTCTACCGGTGCAGACGCTGTTTCGCAGGCTGTTGAATGCCAATACCCGTTACGCCGACTTTCTCGTCACCGGCATCACCGACCTGGGCGGCCATGCCCAGCGCGACGCGCTCTACCACCTCAATGAGGCTCCCGAACCTTTATGCTTTGCCGACTGCCTTAAAGGCATTGACCGCGCCCTGCGCCGACTGCGGGCCGCCGATGCCTTGTTCCGCGACTGTCGCGCCAGCGCAATTGCCAACAACGACTACGCCAGCCGACAACTCTTTGAAGCCTGCACTCGACATAACAGTTACTTTCTTTCGTTAATCAACAACCATTTATTTTCTGAACATTGATTAACTTTCGCAACTAACAAAAAAACCAACCAAACATACCCACGTATACTATTCCACAATTTTTGAAAGCGTATCTTGCAAGTATGGCGGGCGCGACAGACACCCGCAAAGAACGCAAGGTTTCCCATGTTCAACTCAGCTATTGTTTCAGTTGTCGATGATGACGAACTTGTTCTGGTTTCAATGGACAGTTTGTTGCGGTCTTGCGGTTATACGGTCAAGACATTCAACAGTGCTTTTGCATTTCTTGAATCGAGCGCGCCAGAGCAGACCGGGTGTCTGATCTCGGACATTCAGATGCCAGGCATGTGCGGGGTCGAAATGTACGAGGCGCTGGCGGCCAGGAAGATCCATATTCCGACGATCTTCATCACCGGCAAGCCGGGCCTGCCCCCTGAATTCAGCACCCGTGTGAAGACGCCGGAAGGCTATTTCTCCAAACCGTTCCATACCGAGGCTCTGCTGGCTTGCATCGAGCAGGCGCTGATGCGCCGTCGTTGAGCGGTCCTCTCGAACAACTCGATGCAGAGCCGCCGCTGCCCAACCAACAAACCTCAAAGCAAAAAAGGCCCCGCAAGTTCATCACTTCGGGGCCTGATTTTTATCGAGCCCGGCCGAATGCAGCCAGGCCGCCGACAGCCGATCAGTAATCCCAGAACGCTGCAATCCAGCGGAACGCATCGCCATCGACCGCCACGCGGCCCACCGACGGGAACGGCAGGTGGGTGGCGACAAACCACTCGCCGCTTGCCGCCGCCTCACGCATCAGGCGTACGCGGACACGCACCGACTCTTCAGGATCATGCTCGAAACCGTTGTGCCATTCCGGATGCTCGAAGGCCACCGGAAACAGGGCGTCGCCGGCAAAGGTCAGGCGTTCGCCGCCCGAGTTGACGTAGACAATACTGTGCCCCGGCGTGTGACCGCCGGTGAGTTTCACCACCACCCCCGGCGCCACTTCGTATTCATCCTCGAAGGTGCGCACCTGGTGGCGGTAATCGTTGATGAACTGATTGGCCGTCGCGCGCAGAACGTCAGGCACCGGCGCCGGCATGACGGTCTGGGTGAAGTCCGGCGTCTCCCAGAACTCGACCTCTTTCGCCGACACGTGGATGCGCACGTCCGGACGCAGCCGGCTTTTCACTTCGTCCACCAGCAGACCGCCGACATGGTCCATGTGCATGTGCGTGATCACGATGTCAGTCACGGCTGCCAGATCGATGCCGGCTGCTTCCAGCCGTTTCGGTAACTGACCGGCCCGAGGGAAGCCGGGAAACTGCCCGCCCAGTCCGGCGTCGACCAGGATGATCTGCTCGCCGCTGCGCACCACCAGCACGTTGAGTGCCCAGTCGAACGCGTCCGGCCCCAGGAACATGTCCTTGAACCAGGCGGCGCGAGCCTGCGGGTCGGCATTGGTCGACATGGTCGAGGTCGGCAGCGGCAGCACGCCATCGCTGATCACCACCACGTCGATGTCGCCGACCTGCAGTGCGTAGCGCGATGGCACCAGCTCCTGCGCCGGAGCGAATGGCTGGCGGGTGACGGACGCCTGCCGGTCATCGGTTGCGTTGGTTTGATTGGAGTGATTCAGATACGTTGACATGGTCGCTTTCCTCTTGGCTGAGTCAAAATTTCCCGGACGAATGCCCTTGCTGGCGCAAGCGCTGAATGGCGCGCCTTGAAATCGAGTGTGCATCGCGACCACGACGTCCAACACCATACGCGGGTATAGGGCTTGAACCACATCGACCGAGTAACGCCGCTGTTGAGGTGGCTGTGGCCCATACCAATGTATATTCGCGCTCCTGCCCGCAAACACCGAAACTACGGCGCACCGGATCGCCGAAAAGCGGGCGATCATCAGGTCCCTGAGCAGTCATGAACTCTATTTTTCACCAACCCGACCCTCTCACCTGCTTGCTCGCGCAACCGCGCACGCTGGTGTTCCTGGCGTATCCGCAGATGGGCTTGCTGGACCTGACCGGCGCACAAACCGTGTTCTGGGCCGCGTCCAAGGCCATGGCCGAACGCGGCTTGCCTGGCTACGCGCTGCACACCGCAAGCCTGGACGGCGGATTGATCGCCACCGCCGAAGGGCTGTCGGTCAACACCTTGGCCCTGCGCACCTTTGACGAGACAACCATCGATACGCTGATCGTGCCCGGTGCGCCGAACATCCGTCAGGCCATGCTCGACAATGTTGCGTTGGTCGACTGGCTGCGCGCGGCGTCGGCCAAGGCCAGACGCACCGCCTCGGTGTGCAGCGGCACCTTTCTGCTGGCCCAGGCCGGGCTGCTGGAAGGCTTGCGCGCAACCACCCACTGGGGGATGTGCGACATGCTCAAGGGTGGTTTTCCGAGTGTCGATGTCGACCTTGATGCGATCTACATCCAGCAAGGCAACGTCTGGACTTCCGCCGGGGTCACGACCGGGATCGACATGGCGCTGGCGCTGGTCGAGGCCGATTGCGGCCGCGCCGTGGCGTTGAAGGTGGCGCGTGAGCTGGTGGTTTTTCTCAAACGCCCTGGCGGTCAGGCGCAGTTCAGCCAGTTGCTGCAAGCGCAGATCGACGACAGAGGCTGCTTCGAAGAATTGCACCTGTGGATCAGCGAAAACCTCGGCGACCCGCAATTGAGCGTCGAATCGCTGGCCCGACAGACGCAGATGAGCCCGCGCAATTTCGCGCGGGTCTACAAACGCAAGATCGGCCGCACGCCGGCCAAGGCACTCGAGCTGTTTCGCCTGGAAGCGGCGCGACGAATGCTCGAAGACTCTCAGCGCAACATCGACCAGATCGCACAGTTGTGCGGGTTTGGCGACGAAGAACGCATGCGCGACACCTTCTACCGTCACCTCTCGGTCTCGCCCCGGGAATACCGCAGCCGGTTCTCGCGCTGACGCCACACAGCGCAATGGCGCCGGGCTCGCAGACTTTCAAATACGGTCGCTATACACACGTATAAGTACGCCGCCGGACCGAGCGGCGTATCGTGCGGCAATGGCGGGCGTCCTCGACGGGCTACCCGAGATCAGCCCTGGTAAAGCAATGTCCCACACCGCTGTTGTATCGGTTGTCGATGATGATGAGTCCGTGCGCATGGCGCTGGACAGCCTGTTGCGCTCTCACGGCTACACCGTGCAGTTGTACCCGAACGCGGAGGCTTTTCTGGCGATGAAGGCGCCGCCCCGCCCCGGCTGCATCATCTCGGACATCCAGATGCCCGGTCTGTCCGGCATCGAGATGTACGATGAGCTGTGCGCCCGAGGCGTGCGCATCCCGATCATTTTCATCACGGGTTACCAGGGGCGTCCACCACGGGTCAACGCCGCATTCCCCGAGCCCCTCGCCTATTTCCCTAAACCCTTCCCGTGCGGCGAACTCATCACCTGCATCGAAAGCGCATTCAATCGCGCCGTTTGACGGCCCTCTTTCTATACCTGTGTATACCCCACCCCATACCTAAGCATGTCGGCACTGACCCTATGTAGAAGTGTCTCGCCGCACCTTCCCCGATAGCATCTTCCCCAGCGAATCGAACCGGCTCTGCGGTTGTTCACAACCACCTGCTTCGTGCAGTGCGGCAGACGGTCACGCATGAACGGACAAGCCGTTCAACGACCAGAATTTCCACAGGAGTCATCCGATGAAACAGCACATTTTAGTGATAGGCGCAGGGTTTGGTGGAGTCTGGAGCGCCTTGAGCGCCGCACGTCTGCTGGACCAGCATGATCGTAACGACGTGCAGATCACCGTCCTCGCGCCCCAGGCAGAACTGCGCATCCGTCCGCGCTTCTACGAGCCGGATGTCCACAACATGAAAGCGCCGCTGGGTGAACTGTTCGATGCCGTGGGCGTGAAATTTGTCAAAGGCATCGCCGACAGCATCGACACCGCCAGCAAGCAAGTGACCTACAGCGATGCCTTCGGCACGCAAGGCACACTGAGCTATGACCGGCTGGTGTTGGCCGCCGGCAGCCGCGTGATCCGGCCACCGCTCAAGGGCATGATCGAACACGCCTTCGATGTCGATCAGATCGAAGAAGCCGCGCGCCTCGAAGCCCATATCAAGTCGTTGAAGGACCAGCCGTCGAGCGCTGCGCGTAATACCGTGGTGGTCGCCGGTGGTGGTTTTACCGGGATCGAAACCGCCACCGAACTGCCGGCCCGCCTGCGTGCCGCACTGGGTGACGATGCGCCGATCAGGGTCATCGTGGTGGACCGTTCGCCGCAAATCGCCGCGACGCTGGGTGACGGGATTCGGCCCTCCATTGTGGAAGCGTCCCGAGAGTTGGGCATTGAATGGATAGTCGACGCCTCGGTCGCCTCGGTGGATGCCGGCGGCGTGACTTTGGCTGACGGCAAACGTATCGAGTCCAACACCGTCATCTGGACTGTTGGCTTTCGCGCCAGCCCGCTCACTGAACAGATTCCGGGCAGCCGTGATCCGCAAGGTCGCCTGCACGTCGACGGCCACTTGAAAGTGCTGGGGCACGTGGATGTCTTCGCCGCCGGCGACGTCGCTTATGCCGCCACGGATGATCTCGGAAACTACGCCGCGATGTCCTGCCAGCATGCGATCAGCCTGGGCCGTTATGCCGGCAACAATGTGGCCGCTGACCTGATCGGTGTCGCACCGGTCACCTACCGCCAGCCCAAGTACGTGACCTGCCTTGACCTCGGTGCCTGGGGCGCGGTGTTCACCGAGGGCTGGGACCGTCAATTGAAACTGGTCGGGCAAGAGGCCAAAGACCTCAAGACTCAGATCAACACCGTGTGGATTTACCCGCCGGCCGCCGATCGTGCAACCGCACTGGCCGCGGCCGACCCGTTGATTCCGGTGGCCTGATCACCCGACGGTTCACACTTCCCTATCGCTGCGCATTCCCAGGCGCCCGCCACGGTTTTTTTGGCGGGCGCTTTTTTATGCAGAACGCACAAAGCGTCGGGCGGCAATAAACGGCACTCTAGCGTTGACGCGATGGCTCCGCTGCCAGAATGTCTTCCAGAAAGTCGATGAACACATTGATACGACTGGAGCCCCGGTGATTGGGCAGGTACAACGCATTGATGCAGCAGCTCGCATTACCGGGGTTGACTTCATAACCCTCCAGCAGCCGCGTCAACCGACCGGCCTCGACGTCGGCGCGCACCAGCCAGTCGGCCAGCAGGGCCACCCCGCGCCCCGCCACCGCCGCTTCGCGCAGGATGTCGGCGTTGTTGCTTTGCAGGCGACCATGGACATTGAGCTGGATGGTTTCCTCGTCGCCCTGGAACGTCCAGTGCTGGTGCGAACCCGCGTAGTCGAAGCGCAGGCATTGATGCTCGAGCAAGTCTCGTGGATGCGCCGGCACAGCGTGACGGCTCAGGTAATCCGGACTCGCCACCACCCAGCGCTGGAAGCCGCCCACGCGCTTGCTGACGATATCGTCACTGACCACCGATGATCCCAGGCGCACCGAGACATCGATCTGCTCGCTCAGCAGATCGCTGACCTGATCGCTCAACGACACACTGATTTCAAGCCCCGGATGGCGGTCGAGCAATACCCCCAGTTGCGGCGCAATGATCTGCCGGCCGAACTCCACCGGCACGCTGATGCGCAGGCGTCCCTGCGCCTCGCTGCCCCGGTCGGCGACAACCGCGTCGGCCTCGTCGATGGCATCGAGAATGGCCAGCGCTTTCTCGAAATAGGTTTGGCCGGCGACCGTCACGCTGGTGTTGCGTGTCGTGCGGTTGAGCAGGCTGGCGCCCAATTCGTTTTCCAGCCCCGCCACCTGGCGCGTCACTGAAGAGGTGGAGATGCCGAGTTTGCGCGCCGCCGAGGAATAACCACCGCAACGGACGGTTTCAACGAACATCTTCAGTGCCAGCAACTTGTCCATAAGTGGAGCCCGATCGAAAGGAAACGGTGATGATTGTGCATCACCGTTCGCCAATCGTCTTGTAGGACCGTGCTTCATCGGACTCAGCGGTGCCTGCGGTTCAGGCATCGGCCTTGCGGCTCAGGAACAGCGCCAGGGCCAGTGTCGGCAGCAGCGCCACGGACACGGCGGACAGGTTCCAGCCAAAATGCTCGTAGAGCGGACTGGCGACCAGCGATCCCAGAGCACCGCCGACGAAGATGCTGGTCATGTACACGGCATTCAGGCGCGCCCGGCTGTGCGGATCGAGGGCGTACACCTCGCGCTGACCCAGCACCATGTTCAGTTGTACGGCGAAGTCCAGCAGCACCGCGCAAACCACCAGCCAGACATAGCTGCTGCCCGGCAGCGCGGCGATCAGCAACGAGGCTGGCGCCAGCAACAGTGCCACGAGCGTCCCGCGCCGACCGTGCCCGGCATCCGCCAAGCGCCCGGCAATCGGAGCAGCGACCGCGCCGACAGCGCCGACCAGGGCAAATATCGCCACCTGTGCCTGACTGAAACCGTGGTGCCGCATCAGCTCAATCGGTGCGAGGGTCCAGAACAGGCTGAAGCTGGCAAACAGCAAACCCTGATACAGCGAACGCTGACGCAGAACCGCGTGCCGACGGGCCAGCGCAAACACCGAGCCGATCAGCGCCACGTACGTCGCCTGATGCGTCGGAACGCGGCGCGGCAAGGCAATCGCCGTGATCAGGGCGATGACGGCCATCAGTGCCGCTGCGCTGAAAAACACCCCGCGCCAGCCGAACACCTCCACCAGCAGACTCGACAGTGGCCGCGACAGCAGAATGCCCAGCAACAGGCCACTCATGATGTTGCCCACCACCCGGCCACGGCTCGCCTCGGGCGCCAGGTGCGCGGCCAACGGCACCAGGATCTGCACCGCCACCGAAGTCAGGCCGATCAGCAACGACAGGACAAGGAACATCGACGGCGAATGCGTCAGACCGGCGCACAACAGCGTCACGCTCGCCGCCAGGGTGAAGCCCACCACCAGCCGACGGTTTTCCATCAGGTCGGCCAGCGGCACCAGCAACAGCAGGCCCAATGCATAACCGAACTGCGTGAGTGAAACGATCAGACTGGCATTGGCACTGGACAGGCCGATCTGCGGCGCGATCAGTTCGACGATCGGCTGAGCGTAATAAAGGTTGGCCACGACCGCGCCGCAGCAGAATGCCAGGAACGCGACCATCAGGCCGGAAAGAGAAGCGGATGGTTCGGCCTTGGCCGCCGCTGCCGGATTGCCCGTAAGCATGATGACACCTCGATGAGTTTGGAAAAGTGACGCCAAGGCTAAGGGTCGCGCAGGCCTTCGAGTATCCATCCCAAAGGCAATTGAGTGATGCGCCAAATGCAACGACCCTCGGCGTTGCACTTGGCGCAACGTGCTATTGCGCGGTCTGGCAATACTCGGACGTTTGCACCTTCTCTACCCTTGGGCACCTGGCGCAGGGCTTTGCATCGGCGCCCTTCCCCGGTCGTTCAAGGAGTTGTCGAAGATGCCGAATCCGTCCCTCACGCCCACCGCGTGCCTCTTGGGCAACCGCTCATGAACGGCCATTTCATGAGATCCAGAGCGCTGTGGGTCAGCGCGGCAGCCCTCGCGTCGATCGGTGCAATCGCTGCCCTGGCGCTGATGTGGCGGCCGGCAATTGCACCGGTCGAACGCCCGCAAACCTTCGACTCCGCACAACTGCAACGCGGCGCACGAGTGGTCGAGGCTGGCGACTGCGCGGTGTGTCATACGCGTCCCGGCGGCCAATACCTGGCCGGCGGACTGCCGCTGGTAACGCCGTTCGGCACCCTCTACAGCACCAACATCACTCCGGACCCACAGACCGGCATCGGCCAATGGTCGTTGCCGGCCTTCGAACGGGCGATGCGTGAAGGGATCTCCCGCGACGGCCACTTCCTGTACCCGGCCTTCCCTTACGTTCATTACCGGCGCATGACCCAAGACGACATCGCCGACGCCTATGCGTACCTGATGAGCGGTCCGGCCGTGGACTCGCCGCCACAACAAAATCGCATGAATTTCCCGATGAACATCCGGCCTCTGGTGTCGTTCTGGAACCTGCTGTTCCTGCATGGGCAGCCGCTGACGCCACTGGCGGAGCAATCGCAGGCGTGGAATCGCGGACGTTACCTGGTCGAGGGGCCCGGTCACTGCGCGGGCTGTCATTCGCCGTTAAACCTGATCGGCGCCGAGAAATCCGGCGAAAACCTGGCCGGCGGCAGCGTGGATGGCTGGGACGCGCCGTCACTGCTGGGCATGGCGCACCGGGCAAACCCGTGGAGCAGCGAGCAACTCGTGAGTTACCTGCGGGCCGAAGTGGTCGACGGACACGGCACGGCGGCGGGCCCGATGCGCCCGGTCAGTCTCGGTCTGGCGCGCTTGCCCGTGGAAGATGCTCAGGCGATTGCCGAATACCTGCTGAGTCTGTCGGCGAAAACTGCGATCAACGAAATTCCGAGCGCCAGCGCTGAACCTGCGGATCGATCCTCTGGCGCCCTGCTGTTCGCCAGTGCCTGCGCTGGCTGCCATGCCCAAGGTGCGCCGATGCGTGACATCGACGGCCGTCCGGCTCTGGATCGCACCTCGGCACTACAGGCCGCCAGCCCGCGCAACTTTGTGAAAACCGTACTTGAGGGCATCCCGGCAGAACCCGGCCAACCGGGACCGGTGATGCCCTCGTTCGCCGCCAGTCTCGATAACACCCAACTCAACGCCCTGGCCGTCTACCTGCGCCATCAGGCCAGCCCCGACCAACCGTGGACCGACCTTCCTGCCACCCTCCAAGCGCTACGTCAGGAGACGAAATGACTCAGATCACCCTCAACGTCAACGGATCTTCCCGGGCTCTCGAGCTGGAACCCGACATGCCGCTGCTCTATGCGCTGCGCAATCACCTGGGCCTGAACGGCGCCAAGTACGGGTGTGGCCTGGGCCAATGCGGCGCCTGCACCGTCATCGTCGATGACCAACCGGTGTTTTCCTGCCTGACACCCTGCGCCGGCCTCGAGGGCAAAAAGGTGCGGACGGTCGAGAGCCTGGGCACGGCCGAACGCCCCGGCACTCTGCAGCAAGCATTCATCGACAAACAGGCCGCTCAATGCGGTTACTGCATCGCCGGCATGTTGATGCGTGCGCAGTCACTGCTCGAAAGCAATCCGCATCCCGACGAGCAGACCATTCGCGAACACATGGCAGGCAACCTGTGCCGCTGTGGCACGCACTTGCGCATCATCGAGGCGATCAGCCTTGTCGCCCGGCAAAACGGGAGTGCGCAATGACCACGATCAATGAGGTCGATCAAAGTCGCCGTGCGTTCCTGCGCGGGGGCGCGCTGCTGGTGGCGTTTGCTTTGGTGCCGGTCTCGCGCCGCGCCCTGGCTGACACCGAAGTCGATACCCTCGGCACGGTCGTCCTGGCGCCGGACCTGCCCGGCAGCCTGCGCACCAACCCCTGGCTCGATGCCTGGATCCGCGTCGGCCACGACGGCATCACCGTCTACACCGGCAAGGTCGAACTGGGCACCGGGGTCAAAACCGCGTTACTGCAAATTGCCGCTGAACGCCTGGAGGTCGCCCCGACCGCGATCAACCTGCTCACCGCCGACACCGCACTCACGCCGAACGAAGGCTACACCGCCGGCAGCCACACGATTTTCGACAGCGGCACCGCGCTGTTCAACGCGGCGGCACAAGTGCGCGAGATGCTGCTGGAATCGGCCGGGCGCAGCTGGAACGTTGCGCCGGCAATGTTGACGACACGGGACGGCATCATTCTCGGCCCGACCGGGCAACACATGTCTTACGCCGACGCCGTGCAGCAGGTCGATCTGCACCGCTATGCAACGTCCGAGTCACCCTCGATGCCGCCGGCGTCATTCAAGCTCATCGGCCATTCGCTGCCACGCCTGGATATCCCTGGCAAAGTCAGTGGCGGCGCCGCGTTCGTCCAGGACATTCGCCTGCCGGGCATGCTCCACGCCCGGGTCATCCGCCCGCCGCGCCCCGGCTGCACACTGGAAACCATCGATATTGAATCGATCAAGACGCTGTCCGGGGTGGTGCAGGTGATTCGTGACGGCAATTACCTGGCCGTGGTCGCGCGGGACGAATGGCAAGCGATCAAAGCCATGCGTCATGGATACGCCTCGGCGCGCTGGAACGGCGGACAGGCGATTCCCGAATCGCGGGACATCCACACCTTGCTCAAACGCCTGCCGTCGCGTCGTTATCCGATCAGCCATGAAGGCACGCCCCAAGGCAAGACCGACAACGAATATCGCGCCCGGGTGACCAAGCAATACCTGATGCATGGCTCGATCGGTCCGTCCTGCGCCGTGGCCTGGTTCAAGGACGGCACCCTCACCGTCTGGACCCACACCCAGGGCGTGTATCCGCTGCGTGCCGGGATCGCCGAGATGCTGCGGCTGCCGCCCGAGCGCGTGCGCTGTATCCACACCGAAGGTTCCGGCTGTTACGGCCACAACGGCGCAGACGATGCCGCAGCCGACGCGGCGCTGATTGCCATGCGCGTACCGGGCACGCCGGTGCGGGTGCAATGGATGCGCGAGCAGGAAAACCTCTGGGAGCCCTACAGCTCGGCGATGGTCAGCGAGGTGCAAGCCAACCTTGACGCACAGGGTCGGCTGCAGGACTGGAACTATGAGCTGTGGACCACGCCGCACAACGAACGCATCGTCAACGCCGGGCGCTTGCTGCCTGCACGCCTGCTGGCCCGGCCGTTCGCTTCCGCCCCCTCGGTGCCGATCGCCCAGCCTGAAGGCGATGGCGATCGCAACGCAGTGCCGCTGTACACCGTGGCCTCCTCGCGGATCGACATGAACTTCGTCACCGAAATGCCGTTCCGCACCTCAGCCATGCGCTCGCTGGGGGCGCACATCAACGTCTTCGCCATCGAAGCCTGTATCGACGAGCTGGCCGCCAAGGCCGCAGTCGATCCGGTTGCCCTGCGCCTGGCACACCTGACCGATCCTCGGGCACGGGCGGTGGTGGAACGGGTGCGCGATGCAATCGACTGGCCGCACAAAAGCAGCGACCCCGGCGCAGGTCTTGGCTTCGCCTTCGCGCGCTACAAAAACATCATGGGCTACTGCGCCATCGCCGTGCGTCTGCGGGTGCATCCGCAGACCGGCGAAGTGCAGATCGATCACGTCGTCACCGCAGTGGACGTGGGGCAGATCGTCAGTCCCGATGGCCTGCGCAACCAGGTCGAGGGCGGGATCGTGCAGTCCACCAGTTGGACGCTGTATGAAAAGGTCGCCTATGACGCCGGCGGCATCCGCAGCTACGACTGGAGCGGCTACCCGATTCTGCGCTTCTCGCAAGTGCCCAAAAAGGTCGACGTTCACCTGCTCGACCAGCCGGGGCAACCGTTTCTGGGGGCCGCCGAAATCGTCCAGGGTCCCATGGCGGCCGCCATCGGCAACGCCGTGGCGAATGCCACCGGACAGCGCTGGCTGAACCTGCCCCTGACCCGCTCGCAACAGCCTTCCTGAACCGCGCCACGTTGCATTTCACGCAATGCAGCGTGGCGTCGCGTGTGGATTATCAAGCACCGGACAGCCGCTTAACGTAGGGCCATCCGGTGTCGGGCCAAATGTCCGACACCGTCCACCGACCTTTTTCGAAGACTGGAGAACCCCATGACACAACAACTGTTCCGTCCCATCGCCCTCGGCCCCTACACACTTCCCCATCGGGTAGCGATGGCGCCGTTGACTCGCTCCCGTGCCGGGCAACCGGGCGACATCCCGACATCCATGAACGCCGAGTACTACCGCCAGCGGGCGAGCGCCGCGCTGATCATCACCGAGGCAACGCAGATTTCCCGTCAGGGCCAGGGTTATGCGTGGACGCCTGGCATCTACAACGATGAACAAGTGCAAGCCTGGCGTGAAGTCAGCCGCCAGGTACACGAGGCCGGCGGGTTGATCTTCATGCAGCTGTGGCATGTGGGCCGCGTATCGCACCCAAGCTTTCAACCGGACAACGCGCTGCCGGTGGCGCCGAGCGCATTGCCTGTACCGGGCAAGACTTTCATCGTCGATGCCGAGGGCAATGGTGTGTGGGGCGACGTGCCAGTGCCGCGCGCACTGCAGGTTTCGGAAATCGCCGACATCATCAACGACTACCGCCGCGCCGCCCGCAATGCACTGAACGCCGGGATGGATGGCGTGGAAATTCACGCGGGCAACGGCTATCTGCTGGACCAGTTCATCAACAGCAACAGCAACCAGCGCACGGACGGTTATGGCGGCACCCTGGAAAACCGTGCGCGCCTGTTACTGGAAGTGGTGGCGGCCGTGGTCGACGAAGTCGGTGCCGACCGTGTCGGCGTGCGCCTGACGCCCATGGGCCGCTTCATGGGCATGGGCGATGAAACCCCGCAAGCCACGTTCGGCTACATCGGGCGCTCGCTGAACCGCTGGAAACTGGCCTACCTGCATCTGGTCGAGCCGGCCGTGGTCGGCACCGTCAAGGACGAGAATTTCGACCCGCGCTGGGACGCGATCATCGGCCAGTTGCGTGATGCCTGGGATGGCGTGCTGATGATCGCCGGCGGCTACGACCCCGAGTCGGCGGAACAGGCCCTGGCCGACGGTCGTGCCGACATCATCGCGTTCGGCCGACCGTTCCTCGCCAACCCCGATCTGCCTCGGCGAATCCGCGAGGGCCTGACGCTCAACGCACCGGACCCGAGCACGTTCTTTGGCGGCGATCAGCGTGGCTACATTGACTACCCGTCCCATGCCTGACCCGCTGACCGCAGGGTGCTGACCGAGGGAATTTAATAACTCTTCAGGATTGTTTAAGGACTTTAAAGGGCGTCGACGCAGAGACTTTGCACAACGATAAGGAGAGCAAACATGAGCCCGCAATCGCTGATTTCCGACCATCCACGCCCCCTGATGCGCCCGCTGGGATCGTTGACCAGTTGGCAGGAACGTCGCGCCAAGGAACTGATGCTCAGGGACCTGAGCCGCAGCGCGCGCATCAGCGAGATCGCCGGCCTCTGCAATCTTTCGCGCAGTCATTTTTCCCGTGCGTTCAAAAAGAACACCGGGTACTCACCGCAGGAGTGGTGGCTGAGGATGAAGATCGAGAAAGCCAAAAGCCTGCTGATCACTTCGATGCCGATCACCGAGGTCGTCTACGAATGCGGGTTTTCGGACCATTCGCACTTCACCCGCACCTTCAACCGCCTCGAAGGCATGCCGCCCCGAGAATGGCGCCGTGCCTTCGTCGCCACCCGCGCGCCCATCGCGCTTCAGTTGCCTGTCATCGAACTCGACGCTGCACTCTGGAGCGTGCACAACGCTGGGCGCGCCCACCCCTCGCACGCTTGACCTGACCGAACCTGACGTTACCCGCTCCTCCCCTTTGGCCGCTGATGCGGCCTTTTTTTATTCGGCGTCAGCCGGTTCCAGCGGCAGGTCGAAACTGAGTCGGGCACCCTGCTCGCTGTCCTCGATCAGCAACGTTCCGCCATGTGCGCCGATCACCGATCTGCAGATGGCCAGGCCCATTCCCATCCCGCTGCCCTTGGTGGTGTAAAAGGCATCGAATACCTGCTCGCGCTGAGGCACGCCAATCCCCGGTCCGTTGTCCTGGAACGTCACCCGCACATGACCTCCCCTGACGGTGGAGCTGATGACGATGCGCCCGTCCGGCACCCCGGCGCCGGCGATCGCCTCCATCGCATTGGTGATCAGGTTGTACACCACCTGCTGGATCTGCACCGAGTCGCCCCACACCTGACATTGCGCATCGAGTCGGGTGTGCAGTGCGACGTTGCGGTTGGCCAGTTCGGTCGCCGTCAGTTGAACGACGCCACTCACCAACTCGTCAATTTGCACCGGCAAACGCTTGAGCGGCGCCTGCCTGGCCAGTGCGCGCAACGCCTGGACAATGTCGGCGGCCCGCGTGCTGTCCGAACGGATGTCTTCCAGGCCCTGAATCGCCTCGTCCAGATCGGGCTTTTCACGCTTGAGCCAGCGCAGGCTGGCCGAGGCATTGGACTGAATGCCAAGCAGCGGCTGACTGATCTCGTGAGCGATGGAGGCTGAAAGTTCGCCCATGACCTTGAGGTGCGAGTTGCGCGCCAGTTCGGCGCGAGAGCTGCGCAGATCCGCTTCCATCTGCGCCCGCAAGCGGTTGTCTTCCACCAATTGCGCATACAGCCGGGCGGTCTCCAGCGACACCGCTGCCTGGGAGGCAAGAATTTCCAGCATGGTCAGCCGTTCGGCACTGAACAGGCCGGGCACCAGGCTGTTTTCCAGATAGACCAGACCGATCAACGTGCCTTGTCTGAGCAGCGGCAGGCACAACATCGAGCGGGTCTGCCGCCGACGCAGATCGGCGCCATAGGCTTCCGGGCAATCGACCCGCACATCGTCGAGCACCAGGGGTGCACGGGTGCGCATCGTTGCATTGAGCACCGACGCAGGCGCCAGCGCTTCAAGCGCCTGATCGCTGTCCAGCGCAATCAGCAGATTGCCGGCTTCCATCGACGCGGCGGCCGCCAGGCGCAGGTCGCCTTCAGCGACCATCATCAGCACACCTTGGTCAGCCCCGGCCTGAACCATCAGGTGGTTCATCAAGGTCTCGACCAGCCGATCCAGCAAGACTTCCTGGGACAGTGCCCGCGCGGCCTCGATACCCGCCTCCAGGTCCAGCCGGCCCCGGTTGATCGGTTGTGAAGGTTGCGAAGCGGGTTCCGTGCGCAGAAACGGATGGCGTTTTTCCAGTTGCCGCGCCTTGGCGCTCGCCCCCCAGAGGTCGTAGCAATCCCGGGCAAAACGCAGGTGGTGATGAGTCCCCGAAACCAGCTCATTGGACATGCAGACGTCGGCCAGTTGCTCGTGCGCCAGTGCCTGTTCGTGAACGAAACCGGCGGCGGCCGCTGCGATCTGCGATTGATCGAAGCAACGGATGGCAATCAGGTCCTGACCGCGCAAGCGCGCGATCACGCCCTCGATCAACAGCAGTTTGTTGCGGAATGTCGCCGGATTGAGCGCGGCCCATGAAAGAAATCGCTGGCGTTGCTGCTCAAGCACTTGCAGTTTTCGCTCAACGTCACCCGGCACTTGCGCACTGGCCAGTGCGAGGCTGCGAAAGAGATGGTAATCGGCAAGATTGATATGCGCCGGAATGGACCAGGCCACCGTCGCGGCGGCTTCGAAACGCCGCCAGGCATACAGCGCATCACCCGCATAAAAGGCCGACATGCCGGAATACAGCCACGACAGGAACAACGTCGACTGCGAAACGCAGGCTCGATCGATGGGGCCGAAACGGTCGTGTTCCACGCCCTCCAGTTCAGACAGCGGCCGCACGGGGCGACCGTCACGCAGGTCGATGGCGAACGTCTGCTGCGCCAGCAGAATGCGTTCGATATCGACGTAATTGAACTGCCTCACCCAGGCCAGACCGTGATCCAGTTCATCCAGCACCTTTTGCAAGGGTTCGCCCATGAACAGCAGGTCGGAAACAATGTGATTGCAGGCATAGCAGGACATGCCCAGGTCACCCCCGGCCTGACCGCACTCGAACGCCGCGAGCGCTGTCTGCCGGGCATACGCCATCGGCCGGGTCCATGGGCTGACCTGATCGAGCGCCACCAGGGTGCCTGTGCGACCGGCCTCATAGCCATGCAGGTCAGTCAGTTTCAGGGCGACTTGCGCAAATGCCAGTCCGTCCACGTATTCGCCGAAACGCTCGGCGATCATCACGCCAAACCACGCAAATCCGTAGCCACTGCTTGGCGTAGTGCCGTGCTCGAGCGTGAGTTCGACCATTTTCGCCAGGTGCAGCAAGCGGAGATCGTCATCGACGAAGAACGAAGGAATCAATGTGCCGAGCAGCTCCATGGCCGCCTCGATCTGCGCATCCTCAGCCTTGGGCAAATGAACCAGATCGGCGATCGCTCGCGTGCCGATCAGGTCGCGCACCTGCGCAAAGGCCCGGGTCAGATGATCCTCGGGAGGTTTGCGTTGCAAGGTGATGCCCAGCAGCGCCAGGCCGGTCAAAGCCTCGGTGATCGCCCCTTCATAGTCGGAGTGCAGCGTGCGCAACGTGGCACGCAAGCGATAGGTTTTCGCGCGGTCCGCGTCCGTGAGCGCGTGGTTCAGGCAATCATCGAGACGTCCCCGGGCCCCCGCCAGATCCGCCAGCAGCATCGCGCACTCGGCAGCCAGCCAGGTGCTGGCGAACGCTTGCGGATAGAGGTGGGTCCAGCCGCTCTGATCGAGCAGGCGTCCGGCCGTCTGCAGATAATCCGCCGCCAGTTGCACGGCGGCCGAATCCCTCGCGCGCTCGGCAGCCTCGACCAGGACATCAATAAACGCGGCGCGCTGCGGCTCCATCAGTGCAGCATCGTCGACACGCTGAATCTGACCGGCAATCTCGAACACGCGCTCATGGGCCTGTTCGCCCCACAGGTCCAGCATGGCAGCGGCGATGCGCGCATGCTCACTGCCACGCCCCACTGGCGAAGGCAACTGACAGGCCGCCTCGAGCACCCGGTCGTGGCCGAACACCAGTTGCGCGCCGGCGCGCAGCAGCAATCCCCCATCGACCAGACTTTGTACATCGCGCGCCAGTTGCACCGAATCAAACGGCAACAACCGGCCCAGCAGCGACTCGTCACAGCGACCGCCGATGTAACCCGCCGTGCGCACGACGTCTCGTTCGGTCAATGTCAGACGGTCCAGTCGCTGTACCATCAACTCCGCGACGTTGTCGGCATAGCGATAGCTGTCCACGTCGCTCTGGTTCCAGACCCAGCGATCCGCCGCCGCGTCGAAACGCACCAGACGCTCCTCGATCAGCGCCCGCAGCACCTGACTGACGAACAGCGGATTGCCGGCCGTTTTCAAATGCACGACCTGGGCGAGCACTTCAATGCTGGCGGGATCGGTGTCCAGTTCTGCGGCCAGCAGTTGCGCGACGGCGGACACCGACAAGGCGCCCAGCGTGATGTGAATGCCGGGCAATGCCTGTTCGCCGCGCAGCACGTCGAGTATGGCGTCCTCCCGCGCAAAGGCCTTCGACCCGCTGTCCCGGTACGCCAGGATCAATACCAGATGCCGCGGTGGCCGGGCGAAGAAAGCGCGCAGAAACGCAAGCGTCGAATCGTCCGCCCACTGCACGTCATCCACGAAAAGCACCAGCGGCCGCCCGGGCTGGGCAAACACGTCCAGCGCATCGAGCAGCGTGCGATTGACCCGCTCAAGCGCGTGCCGGGCGGGCATGTTGGGTAGTTCCGGCGTGGCACCGATCACCAGTTCGGCCTCGGGGGCCAGATCCACCAGGATCCTGCCGCGTCCCTTGAGCCGTTCAATCAGTTGCGCGCCGAGGGTTTGCAGTTCCAGTGCGGGTTTGCCCAGCAACTGAGTCATCAGCGAACGAAAGATTTCCGCCAGCGGCGCATTGGGGATTTCCTGCTGCAACAGGTTGATCTTGCCGCTGGCCCAATAGCCGGGAACCAACGGCCGCACGCCCTGATGGATCAGGGTTGACTTGCCCGCTCCCGGTGTACCGCCCACCCACAGCACTCGGGCGATACCGTCGCTGCGCACCTGGCTGATCTGCTCGATCAATTGTGCGCGCTCCGCCTCCCGACCAAACAGCACCGGGTCGTCAGCAACGGATGGCAGTGCATCGAAGGTGCCCAGCCTGAAAGCCTTCACATGGCCATGCTCCAGCCATTGCTGACGGCACCAGACAAGGTCGGTGGCCATCGACTCCATGCTCTGATAGCGAGCGCCCGGCTCCTTGGCCAGGCCTTTGAGCAACACGCGACAGAGGCCTTCCGGCAGGTCGGCGACATGCACGGCCGGCGATGCCGGCTGGACCGCGGCATGCACATGCCGCCAGTGCGCAGGGTCGCGCGCCGTCAGGGGCGGCTGGCCGGTCAAGGCGTGATAAAGAATGCTCGACAGCGCGTAGACATTGCTGCGCTCATCGAAACCGGCGCCATCGCGACGAACCTGCTCGGGGGCCAGGTAGGGCCAGTGCTCCAGCGCAGGAAGCTCGGCGACGGCGCCCGCCTGCTCGTCGGTGTGATAACCCAGAAGGCTCACCGAATCATCGGCGCCCACCCGCAAGTGCCAGGGCAACAGATTGGACTGTCGTGTGCCGGCCCTCCCGGCATTGACCAGCGTATGGGCCGCGGCGACCGCGATGGCAAGTAAGCGGCCCGGCGGCAGACGGGGCTGACCGAGCAGATCAGACAGGGCCACGCCCGTCTCGGGGTAGACCAGCAACGGCCCTTCTGCCGAGCGGATGAAGGCGACCGGCCGGATGGCCCAGGCTGAATCCGGGCGCAGATGAAAGTCCCGTTCCAGACGCTTGCCCACGTCAGGACGCTGGATCGGTGCGCGAGCGGCCAGCCAGCGGGAGTCCGACCGAGGATCGTGGATGGTGAACCAGGTCAGGTCGTTTTCCCGGCGCAGCAGCTCGAATGCACAGCCCTCCAGCCAGGCGTCATCCGGCACGACATCCGGGTTGCAGAGGGCTGGAGAGGAGGAAAGTCTGCCGGGCATTCGCTGTCACCGCTCATTATTCGTTTCAGGCCTGGCGCAGGAGTATACGCAAGGCTCTGGCGCAGAGGTTTCGTGGTGATGCCCATGTCCGCATCCGGCACCATCATGGCCGTCGAGCGCCTGTCCCGACCGGTTGCAGAGATTGAAAAACCACCGGCCTTATCCCTCGGGATAATTGCATTGTGCGAGGTCGTCGCCTAGCGTGTCGTCCTGATGAACCGGCGCCCTGTGCCACTCACTCGACACCACGCAGAGAACCGTATGATCCGACTCGGCCAAGCGACTATTTCCCTGGAGCGGCGTGAAGCCTTTCTTGACGGGCGGCCGCTGCGCGTGGGAGGACGGGCGTTCGAACTGCTGTCGGTGCTGATGCAGGCCGATGGCCGGATCGTCAGCAAAGATGAATTGCTCACCCAGGTCTGGCCCGATACCGTCGTCGAGGAAAACAATCTTCAAGTGCAGATCTCATCGCTGCGCAAGTTATTTGGAGAGAATGAGATCATCCAGACGGTCCCGCGCCGAGGTTACCGATTATTGAAAGACAGTGCCCCTTCCCTGCCCCCGTTCCACCCGGTCGCTGCGAGCGTCCCTGCAACAGAGGTTCAGCCTGCGATCGATCCGGACAGCGTGCCGGTGTTCATCGTGGACGACGAGGCTTCCGTGCGCACGTCACTCAGCCGTCTGCTGCGGGCCGAAGGCGTGCCCCACCGGATCTTCAATTCAGCTGAAGAGCTGCTTGGCGCTGACCTCGAGGCCGGGCCCGCCTGTCTGTTGCTCGACGTCAGCCTGCCGGAGGCGACCGGTCTGCAGCTGCAGTCGACGCTCGGCGAGCGAGGACATCCATGGCCGGTCATTTTCATGACCGGTTACGGCACCATCCCGATGTCGGTACAAGCGATGAAAGCGGGCGCCGTCGAGTTTCTGACCAAGCCGTTCGACGACGACCGGTTGCTGGCCATCCTGCAAGCGACCCGCCAACGTGCAGCGGTTGATTTCCAGCAATGGCAGCGGGTCCAGAGCGTGCGCCAGCGAGCCGCCCTGCTGACGCCACGGGAACGTGAAGTGTTGCCGTTGATCGTCGCGGGTCTGTCCAACAAGCACATCGCCAACAGGCTGGGCACCAGTGAAGTGACGGCCAAGGTTCATCGCAAACACATCATGGTGAAAATGCAGACGCGCTCGCTCGTCGGGCTCGTCGAGCTGTATGGCCTGATCAGCGCGCCGCCACCGTCCGGCGTGCAGAACCCTTCATGAGTCAGGACACCGACACGCCCGCGCTCGCTGTCAGCGCGGTTATCGTCTGCATCGTCGACGACGATGCGTCCGTACGTAAAAGCCTCGCCAACCTGCTGCGCTCCGCCGGTTACCACGCGCGGTTATACAGCGGTGGCGAGGATTTCCTGGCGCTGGAACATTTCGAGGACATTGCGTGCCTGTTGCTGGACCTGAAAATGCACGGTTTGTCAGGGATCGAGATGATGCAGGCGCTGGCGTCCCGAGACAGGAAATTCCCGGTCATTTGCATGTCCGCCCATTGGGACGACGCCGCCCTGGCCGAGACCCGTCGCTACAACGCCTTCGCCTGCCTGGGCAAGCCGTTCTCCGGTGATGTGCTGCTCAGGGCCGTGGAGTCGGCACTCGAAAACGACAGTTGAAACTGACGTTCGCCGCGACCCACGACTTTGGCTGCACGCCAGACGCAAGAAGGCCTGCCACATCGGCAGGCCTTTTTTTTGTCGGCGCTGTTCGTTATTGCTTGAGAATCAGCAGCGGCTCGCCCTTCTTGACGATGTAGGTCGCCAGTTCCGAGCCCTTCTCGTTGCCAACGTTCCTGGCGATATGCGCCACGCCCGCCGGGATGAACAGCGAATCACCCGCCTTGAGCGTCACCGGTGCCTGGCCTTCCAGTCGGTATTCGAACGTGCCGCTGATCACGTAAGCCACTTCCACACCCGGATGCGCGTGGTTGGGCGACGTGACGCCCGGTTCGAAATCGACGCGAGCCTGGATCACCTCGCGATCCGCCGCACCCAGGTCCTGTCGGACCAGATCGGTACGGCTCAGGCCTTGTTGCCAGTTCTTCGCCGGGGCGGCAGATGGGGTGTCAGCCGCGTGGGCGAGGCCGGTCAGCGAAACCAGTACGGCGGCAGCGGTCATCAGAAGTGTGCGGCGCATGGTGTTGTCCTCTTGGAAGTAGTGATGTGTTGGCCACTACTTTGGGCGAGGCCTGTATGCAGGATGTGTCCTGATGACGGGGTTTGTTACCCGTTTGTGTACGGCGGCGCGATGGATACACGCTTATACAAAGGGTTTGGCCAGCACCTGCGATAGCCAGCCTCTGAACGCCACGATCTTTTTCGATTCGGCCTGATCGTGGGGCGTGACGAGGTAGAAGCCGGAAGCGGATTTCAAGCGCAGATCAAACGGCGCCACCAGCCTGCCCGCGCGCAGATCGTCATCGACATAGGTCGAGCGACCGATGCACACGCCCTGCCCGTCAATCGCCGCCTGCACCGCCATCATCGCCAGGTCGAAGGTCAATCGCGGGCCTTTGGCCGTCAGCGGTGGCTGGCCTGCCGCATGCAACCAGTCGTTCCAGTCATTGGCGGTCACGCCGCTGACTTGCAGCAAAGGGTGATGGGCCAGGTCCGCCGGTGTATTCAACGGCTTGTCGCCGGTCAGCAAGCGCGGGCTGCATACCGGGAAGATCTCGTCGGCCATCAACCAGTCGGCCCGCAGCCCCGGCCAGTTCCCGTCGCCGTAGCGGATAGCCGCATCGATGCCACCCTTGCGAAAGTCCACCCACTCGGTGGAAGCACTGATCCGCACATCAATCTGCGGATGCGCCTCGCGGAACGATGGCAGGCGCGGCAACAGCCATTTGGACGCCACCGACACCAGGGTGCTGATCGTCAGGACGCTGTTGTTGCTGGATTCCAGTAGCTTTTCAGTCGAGTAGCGCAATTCAAGAAACGCCGAGCGGATGCCGGGCAAGTAAGCATTGCCCTCATCGGTCAATGCCAAACCGTCTTTCAAACGCATGAACAGACGCACGCCGAGTTCATCCTCGAGGCGACGGATCTGATGGCTGATCGCGGTTTGCGTGACGTTCAGTTCTTCGGCGGCGCGGGTGAAGCTCATGTGCCGGGCGGCACATTCGAAGGCTCGCAATCCATTGAGCGATGGCAGTCGGGGGAGCATATGACCTCTTCAGCCCATGAGAATTTGTCATACGCTAGCACTGGATTTGTCCTTTGCGAAGCGCCGCGGCGATGGCGGATTCTGAGCTTCCATCTGTAAGGAGCTCCCATGAAACTGTACTTCGCCCCCATGACCTGTTCACTGGCGCCGCACATCGTATTGCGCGAACTGAACCTGCCGTTCGAACTGATCCGGGTCAACAACCAGACCAAGCAAACCGCCGACGGCCGGGACTTTTGCCAGATCAATCCGAAGGGTTACGTGGCCGCGCTGATGCTCGACAACGGTGAAGTGCTGACCGAAGGGCCGGCCATTCTGCAATACCTCGCCGACCTCGTGCCCGGCCATGCGCTGGCCCCGGCCAATGGCAGCTGGGAACGCTCGCGCCTGCAGGAATACCTGAACTTCATCAGCTCGGAAATTCATGGGGGCAGCGCGCCGTTGTTCAGCAGCGAAATCCCGGAAACCACCAAAACGATCTTCAAACACAAGCTGTTCAAGCGTCTGGATTACCTGAACCGCCTCCTCGCCACCCAGCCGTTTCTGATGCAGGCCTTCGGCGTAGCAGATGCCTATCTGCTCACCGTGCTGAAGTGGTTGCCGACATTCAGTATTGCCATCGAAGACTGGCCAGCGCTGGCGAGTTACATATCGCGCATCGCCGAGCGGCCCAGTGTGCGGGCGGCCATCGCGGCAGAAGAAGCCACGCAACCGGTGCTCTGACGCGACCGATTGCGCTGAATGCCCTCAAAGGGGCCGGCGCGCAGTCAGGCGCCCGACTCCGGATCGCTTGCCGGCAGGCCCCGCGCTTCTCGGTCCTCATCATCCTTGGCGGTGCTCTGCGGGTCGGCGTCGGCGCTTCCCGAGCCGTTGCTGTCCTGCGGATGCTCAGAACCCACCGAATTGTTGGCCGCCACATCGCTCATGTCTTCTTCCAGTGGCGCTTCATCGTCCGGCGGCAAGGGGACTGGCGACTCATCCTTGCGGGGATCATGGCCGGTTTCGTTGTCGGTGGTGCGCGTCACGGCCTGTTGTGACAGGTTGCCGGGTGCATTTTCATCAATGTCCATGGGGTTCTCCGTTCTGGTGCGCAATGTTCGTACCTGAAGGTGTGAAACGAGTGAGTGGTGGTTAGTGCCCGGCATTGGACGAATGGCGCCCCGGTTGCCGAATGCCCCAGCGCTTCTATAGTGAAGGGGGTTCATGCCCTTCTCCCGTCGAGCGCCCCATGGCCAGCACCGATCAACTGATCATCTGCGAGCATTGCGACTGCGTGTACGAAAAAGTCGTGCTGGCCAAACACCAGAAGACCCTCTGCGTGCGTTGCGGCGCCGTGCTCCAGCGCTACAACAACCTGAGCGTGGAGCAACGGCTGGCCCTGAGCTTCACCGCGGCGATGCTGTGGCTGTTCGCCAATTTCTACCCGGTGATGAGCATCAGCATGAAGGGCCTGAAAAACAGCGCGACCCTGTGGGATTCAGTGTTGGCCCTGAGTCAGGGGCCGATTACCTTCATGGCGATGGTCGCGGCGATCTCGATCATCATCGCCCCGGCCTTTCAGCTGGTGCTGTTGATCTGGGTCTTGAGCTTCGCCCTCGCCTCGCGCCGTTCACCGGGGTTCAAGCTGTGCATGCGCTGGCTGGAAACGCTGCGCCCGTGGAGCATGCTCGAAGTCTGCCTGCTCGGCGCGATGGTCGCGGTATTCAAACTGGCGGGCATGCTCGACGTCATTCCCGGCATCGGCCTGTTTGCCCTGGCCGTGCTCAGCCTGTTGCTGATCCGCATCGCCGGGCGCGACGTGCGTGAACTCTGGGACATCCTATGAAACGGCCACCGACTGCCAGCGAACTTAACCTGTGCCTGTGCCACAGCTGCGGACTGGCCTGCGACATGACCGGCGAACCGCACCAATGCCCGCGCTGCGACGCGCCGCTGCACCGGCGCAAGACCAACTCGCTGACCCGCACCTGGGCCTACATGTTCGCCGCGCTGGCGTTTTACGTGCCGGCCAATCTGCTGCCGGTGATGAACACCACCCTGCTCGGCAGCGGCGCCGACAGCACCATCATGAGCGGCGTGCTGGAGTTCTGGGAACACGGTGCGTGGGACATCGCCGTGATCATCTTCGTCGCCAGCATCGCCGTGCCGGGGGTGAAATTCGTGGCGCTGACCTTGCTGCTGGTCACCGTGCAACGGGACAGCCACTGGGCGCGCAAGGAGCGTTCGAAGCTGTACCGCTTCGTCGAGCTGATCGGCTATTGGTCGATGCTCGATGTGCTGGTGGTCGCGCTGGTGGCGGCGCTGGTGAAATTCCAGGCGCTGGGGGATATCGAGCCGCGCGTAGGGATTCTGTTCTTCGGCCTGGTGGTCGTGTTCACCATGCTCTCGGCCATGAGTTTCGACCCGCGCCTGATCTGGGACAACGCGCCGGACGAAGAAACGGAAAAACCCCGGCACTCGACTGAACAAGTGCCGGGGCATCAAGCGACTTAAATCAGATCTGCGCAGTACCGCCGTCAACGAACAACTCGATGCCGTTGACGAAGCTGCTGTCATCCGAGGCCAGGAACAGTGCAGCCTTGGCAATCTCGCTCGGCTCGCCCAGACGCCCGATCGGCACGATAGACGCCAGTTGATCGAACAGCCCCTGGGTGTGTTCCGCCGGCACCAGCCCTGCCAGACCTGGCGTGCGCACCGGGCCAGGGCTGATGGCGTTGACACGGATGCGCCGTGGTTTCAGGTCCAGCAACCATGAGCGGGCGAAGTTGCGCACCGCCGCTTTACTCGCGCTGTAGACGCTGAAGTTCTCCGTGCCCTGCACCGACGTGGTCGACGAGGTCAGCAGAATCGAGGCGCCATCGCGCAGCAGCGGCAAGGCCTTCTGCACGGTGAACAGCGTGCCCTTCACGTTGGCGTCGAAAATCCGGTCGAAGTGCTCTTCGGTGATCGCGCCCAGCGGCAGCATGTCCCCGCCGCCAGCGTTGGCGAACAGGATGTCGAGGTGCCCGGCCTTGGCGGAAATCTCGCTGTAGATGCGATCCAGATCCTCCAGCTTCGCCACATCGCCCTGGATGCCGATGGCCCGTGGGCCGATGGCGGCGACCGCTTTGTCCAGTTCGGCCTGACGACGGCCGGTGATGAATACGGTGGCGCCCTGGGCGACGAATTCCTGCGCCGAGGCCAGGCCGATGCCGGTGGTGCCGCCAGTGATCAGTGCGATTTTGCCTTCAAGTCTGTTGCTCATGATGAATCTCCAGTAACCGTTTCGAGGTAGGTGACGGGTCGTAGGTGAGCCGTTGAAAGCGACTTTAGGCCGATCGATTGAATTGAAAAATACGCAAAATCGGTTTTGTTTGTGCACAGACATGCACAATACTCAGCCGTGTCCAATCCACTGAGCCCGAATCAATGAACCAGTTAATGGCGATCCGCACCTTCGCCCGCGTCGTGGAAAGCGGTTCTTTCACCAAAGCCGCCGATTCGCTGAACCTGCCGAAAACCACGGTCAGCAAACTGATCGGCCAGCTGGAAAACCACCTCGGCGTGCGTCTGCTGCAACGCACCACCCGCCGCCTCACCGTCACCGCCGACGGCGCCTCTTATTACCAACTGACCCAACAACTGCTGCATCAACTGGACGACATCGACCAAGGCTTCAGCCAGGCCCAGGGGCTGCCGCGCGGCAGGATTCGCGTGGACATCGGCGGCTCGACCGCGACGATGCTGGTGATCCCCGAACTGCCGAAGTTCTTCGAACGCTATCCGGATATCCAGGTTGATCTGGGCGTCAGCGACCGCCCGGTGGACCTGATCAGTGAACGGGTCGACTGCGTGATTCGCGGCGGCCAGCTGACCGAACAAACCCTCGCGGTACGCCGCCTCGGCGAAGTGTCCTGGACCACCTGCGCCACGCCCGATTATCTGCAACGCCACGGCACCCCGAGCCACCCGCTCGACCTGGCCAGCCATCAGCTGATTGCCTACCGCTCGGCCTCCACCGGGCGCATCCTGCCATCGAACTTCCAGCGCAACGGCGAACGCCATCAGATCGAAGGCAAAGGCCTGATCAGCGTCAACGAGAGCAACGCGCACCTGGCGGCCGGGCTCGCCGGACTGGGCATCATCCACACCTTCAGCTACACGGTCAGGACCGCCATCGAGCGCGGCGAACTGCTGCCGATCCTTGAGGATTGGCGTCCGCCGGCGTATCCGTTTCATGTGCTGTATCCGCCGAACCGGCATTTGAGCAACCGGGTGCGGGTGTTCATTGATTGGCTGGTGGAGCGGTTTGCGCAGGTCGATTGACGTACTGCGGAAGCATTGCTGACTTTTACGCAAAACACCTTTGACCCAGGGCCGGTTCTTCTCATGCCCGTTGCCACCGATACTGGCGGCCATTGACTGTCATGGGAAAACGCACAATGCAAACCGACTACGCTGCCTGGGCCTGGACGTCTGGCCAAGGGCTGGATGGCCTGACACTGACCCGCAAACCCCTCGTGCAACCCGGCCCAGGCCAAGTGCTGGTGGCCAACCGCGCCATCGCCTTGAACCCGGTGGACTGGAAGATCATCGAATGGGGTCATCCCGCCTGGAGCACCGGCCGTGTGCCGGGTGTCGACGGCATGGGCGTGGTGGTCGCGGCCGGCGCCGGCGTGACACTGCAACCCGGCAGTCGCGTGGCGTATCACCAATCACTGGCGAACGATGGCAGCTTCGCCGAATACTGCCTGCTGGACGCCGCCACCGTGCTGTCGGTGCCCGCCGCGCTCGATGATGCCGCGGCGGCGTCACTGCCCTGCCCCGGACTGACCGCGTGGCAAGCCGTGGAAAAAGTCCCCGCGAATGGCGCGGCCGATGTGCTGGTGATCGGCGCCGGCGGCGCGGTCGGCCTGCTGCTGGTGCAACTGGCGGTACAACGCGGATGGCGGGTCTGGGCGACCGCGTCCGGCGCGCATCATGAAAAGCTCAAGGCCCTGGGCGCAGTCGGCGTATTCGATTACCGCGAACCGGACTGGCAAACCGCACTCGCAGCCAGCCTCGGCGAACGTCGTTTGCACGCCGTATTCGACACGGTCAGCGGCGCTCATGCGGCGAAAATGGCCGACCTGCTGGGCTACAACGGCCATCTGGTGTGCATTCAGGATCGTCAGGAAAGCGCGCCGCTGCCGGCGTTCACCAGCGCGATTTCGCTGCATGAAGTGGCATTGAACAGCTTCCACGTCCACGCCAGCCTGCACGATCGCCAGACCTTGCGCCGCAACGGCGAGCAGTTGCTGCAAGCGCTGCTCGACGGCAGCCTGATCGGCCCGGCGCTGCAGATGTTCAACTTCGATGAATTGCCCCAGGCCTTGCGCGCCCTGAAGGACGGCGCGGGTGGCGGGAAATGGGTGACGCGTCTGCCCGTCGTTTGAATCGCGTCAGTCGAGGCCTTCCCCAGTGCCTTGACTGACCTCCCGGGTCAAACAATCAATCAGCGCCCGCGCCGAAGCCGACAGCTGCCGGTGCGGCGGATAGATCACCGAGAACGGTCGGGAGCGCCCGCCCGACTGTTCAAGCAGGCGCACCAGTCGCCCGCTTTCGATCCGCTCGCGGACGATGAAGTCATAGGTCTGGCAGATGCCCAGCCCCTGCTCCGCCAGCGACACAATCCCCAGCACATCGTCGGACACCTGAATATTGGCGCTGGGCAGCCATTCGCGGTCTTCGCCCTGCTCACGGAACAGCCACGGCCCGACGCGCCCGGTGCTGGGCATCACGAACGGCAGGCACGCATGCCGCTGCAAATCGTCGACGCGCTGCGGTGTTCCGGCCCGTCGCAGATAATCCGGCGCGGCCACCACACATAAACCGGCGTCCTCCAGCTTGCGACCGATCATCCCGCTGTCCGGCAACGCGCCCAGCCGAATAGCCAAGTCGAAGCCTTCGGCCACCAGATCGACACTACGATTGCTGATGCTCAACTCAACGCGCACTTGCGGATGCTGCCGGGTGAAACGGGCGAGCATCGCCGGCAAACGATAGTGGCCGTAAGTGGTCGGCACGCTGAGGCGCACGCGGCCGCTGAGTTCGCCGTCCTGTCCCTGAATCGTGCGCTCGGCATCGTCGATCAGGCCGAATGCCGCCCGCGACTGCTCCAGATACAACACCCCGGCATCGGTCAGACTCAGGCGCCGCGTGGTGCGCCGCAGCAACTGCACACCCAGGCGCGCCTCCAGCCGCGAAATCGCCCGGCTGACCACCGACGGCGTGGTTGCGAGAAACACTGCACCGGCGCTCAGCGAACCCTTCTCCACCACCGTGACGAACACTTCGACGTCGGCCAGATAATCGAATCGGCGACTCATCTTGATCTCCAGAGAACAAATGCTTTGCTGTGGCGCGAGTTTATCGTCGCCATGAGCATC
Source organism: Pseudomonas pharyngis (assembly GCF_021602345.1). Classification (GTDB taxonomy): domain Bacteria; phylum Pseudomonadota; class Gammaproteobacteria; order Pseudomonadales; family Pseudomonadaceae; genus Aquipseudomonas; species Aquipseudomonas pharyngis. Next base: position 4,078 of record NZ_BQID01000012.1, on the reverse strand, counting down.
AATACAGTGAGCCGCACTTTCTTCCATGTTCAGGAATCGCCATGCGCTCAATGACACGTCTTGCTTTCGCCTTGTCTCTCTCCGTTGCCGCGTTGAACGCCCAGGCGGCCAATGTGCTGGTGGTGCTGTCGGACTCCGATCATCTCGATCTGAAGGACGGCAAGGTCTTCAGCACCGGTTTCTATCTCAACGAACTGATGCAACCGGTCAAGCTGCTGCTCGATGCCGGCCACACCGTGACCTTCGCCACCCCGACCGGCAAGGCGCCGACGCTGGATCGCTCCTCCGACGACAAGATGTATTTCAACAATGACGTCGCGGCCCTGCAGACCCACAAGGCGCTGCTGGAACAACTGAAGATCACCTCGCCCGGTGAATAGCCGGTCATCAGCCTGTCGCGGGTGGAGCAAGTCGGCTACGAGCATTTCGATGCCGTCTACATTCCGGGTGGCCACGCACCGATGCAGGATCTGCTGCACAGCCAGGCGCTGGGCAAACTGCTGAACAACTTCCATCGAACAGGCAAAACCACAGCGCTGGTGTGCCACGGCCCGATTGCACTGCTGTCGACCCTGACGGATCCGACTGCATTCACCCGCCGACTGGAAACCGGCAAAGCCACCACGACAAACAACTGGACGTATGCCGGCTACAAACTCACGGTCATCAGCAATCAGGAAGAAGAAATCGCCAAAGGCCTGTTGAACGGGGGTGCGATGAAGTTCTATCCGCAGACGGCACTGGAAAAGGCTGGCGGTGTTTTCAGCAGTAACACGGCGCCGTGGGCCAGCCACGTAGTGGTTGATCGCGAACTGGTCACCGGACAGAACCCGGCGTCGGCCCTGGCCGTGGGCAAGACCCTCGTTGACCGCTTGAAGTGATCTCGGCGCCCTCGCACTTTCACCGTTTCGTCTAACCTGACGTTGCACCCGACGATGATTGCCCATCGACGGGTGCATCGACCTTGATGCCCACGAAACGGAGAATTCCATGCTCAAGCGAACCCTGGCACTGACCGCTGGTCTGGCCCTGTCCCTGTCCGCCGTGCTGGCGCAAGCCGCGGAGGTGTTGAAGGTCAGCGCGATTCCCGATGAAGCCCCGACCGAGCTGCTACGCAAGTTCGAGCCGCTGGGCAAGTACCTGCAACAGCAATTGGGCATGGACGTGCAGTTCGTCCCCGTGGCGGATTACCCGGCGGTGGTCGAAGCGTTGGCGACGGACCGTCTCGACCTGGCGTGGCTCGGCGGTTTCACCTTCGTTCAGGCGCGGCTGAAAACCGGCAACGCCATTCCGCTGGTGCAGCGTGAGCAAGACGCCCAGTTCACCAGCAAATTCATCACCGCCGACCCGAACGTCAAAAGCCTCGCCGACCTCAAGGGCAAGACCTTCGCCTTCGGCTCCGTGTCGTCCACCTCCGGGAGCCTGATGCCGCGCTATTTCATGCTCAAGGACGGCATTAAACCGGAAAGCTATTTCAGCCGCGTCGGCTACTCCGGCGCCCACGACGCCACCGTCGCCTGGGTGCAGGCCGGCAAGGTCGACGCCGGTGTGCTGAACGCCAGCGTCTGGCAAAAACTGGTGGACGCCGGCAAGGTCGACACCACCAAGGTCAAGGTCTTCGCCACCACCCCGGCCTACTTCGATTACAACTGGACCGTGCGCGGCACCCTCGATCCGGCGCTGGCGGCGAAGATCAAAAAAGCCTTCCTCGATCTCGACCCGGCCAACCCCGAGCACAAGAAAATCCTCGACCTGCAAGCCGCCAGCCGCTTCATCGAAACCAACCCGGACAATTACAAAGGCATCGAGGAAGCCGCCCGCGCCGCCGACTTGCTGAAATGACGCTGCGCCTCAAACAGGCTTTTCTGCACCACACCAATGGCGTGGAGGCCTTGCGCGGCGTGGATTTACAGATCGAGACCGGCGAGCAGGTGGCGATCATCGGCCCGTCCGGCGCCGGCAAATCCAGCCTGCTGAACCTGCTGGCGACCGCCATTCGGCCCAGCAGCGGCGACATCGAAGTGCTGGGCGAGCGCGCCTGGCATTTGTCCGCGCGCCAACGGCAACGCCTGCGTGCGCGCATCGGCCTGGTGCATCAGGCGCCGCCGCTGCCGCCCCGGCAACGGGTGGTGACGGCGGTGCTGGCCGGCAAACTCGGCCAATGGAGCCTGGGCAAAAGCCTGATCAACCTGCTGCATCCGCTCGACGTGCCCGGCGCTCGCGCGGCCCTGGCAAAACTGGATCTGGCCGACAAACTCTTCAGCCAATGCCAGCAACTGTCCGGCGGGCAGTTGCAGCGGGTCGGCATTGCTCGCGTGCTGTATCAGGCGCCGGAGGTTTTGCTGGCCGACGAACCGGTCTCGGCGATGGACCCGGTGCTGGCCGGGCACACGCTGTCGATCCTGTCGCGCCATGCCCGCGAGCACAACGTCACGCTGGTGGCGAGCCTGCACGCGGTGGAACTGGCGCTGGCGCACTTCCCGCGCATCGTCGGTTTGCGCGAGGGCCGGATCCTGTTCGACTGTCCGTCCGCGCAAGTCAGCCGCGACATGCTCGACACCCTCTACGCCAACGAACAACTGCAATCCCCAGCGCCCGCCGTCACCCCGCTGATTGTGCAGATTCCGCGATGCTGAGCGCCGATACCCGCGACCCCGCCGCGCTGCCACGGTTGCTGCTGACCGGGCTGGCGATTGCCTTGCTCTGGCCTGGCATTCAGCTCAGTGAGCTGGATCTGGGCGTGCTGTTTCATGCCGACAGCCAGAGTGAAATGGGCCGCTTCGTCTCGATGTTCTGGCCGCCGGCCCATGATCGCGAGTTTCTGCAATTACTGCTCAAAGCCACCCTGCAAACCCTGGCCATCGCCACCGCCGGCATGGCCCTGGCGCTGCTGTTGGCGGTGCCGGCCAGCCTGCTCGCCAGCCGCGCCCTGTCGCTGACCGCCGCCTCCCGCAGCGGCCGCCCGAGCCTGTTGGGCCGACTGCTGCGCTGGCCGGTGCGCGGGCTGCTGATCTTCCTGCGCAGCGTGCCGGAAATCGTCTGGGCCCTGCTGTTCGTGCGCGCCGTCGGCCTCGGCCCGGCGGCGGGCGTGCTGGCCATCGCCATCACCTACAGCGGCATGCTCGGCAAGGTCTACGCCGAAATCTACGAATCCACCGACCAACGCCCGGCCCACGCCCTGCTCCAGGCCGGCAGCGGCCGCCTCGCCAGTTTCGCCTACGGCGTACTGCCCAACGTCGCAGCGGAACTGCTCTCCTACACCGTCTACCGCTGGGAATGCGCCATCCGCGCCTCGGTGGTCATGGGCTTCGTCGGCGCCGGCGGCCTCGGCCAACAGATCGACCTCTCGATCCGCATGTTCGCCGGCGGCGAAGTCGCCAGCATGCTCCTAACCTTCCTCCTCCTCGTCCTCGGCGCCGACCAACTCAGCCGCCTGCTGCGCTGGAGGCTGGCATGAAACGCCTGATCAATTCGGTGCTGATTCTCGCCATTGTCGCGGCCGTCATTGCCTCGTTCGCCTACTTGGGCCTCGATCTTGAAGAACTCGGCAGCGCTACCAGCCTGAAACAGATGGGCCTGTATGTGGCGCGTTTTCTCAGCCCGGACCTCAGCGCTGACTACCTGAGGGCCATCCTGCGCGGATCGATGGAAACCCTCGCCATGTCGGCCCTCGGCACCCTGCTCGCCGCTGTGCTGGGCCTGTTGTTGGCGCTCCCCGCCGCTGGCCGATTTGGCTGGTTTTTTCAGAGTGCCGCGCGCTTGCTGCTCAATGCCCTGCGCGCCATACCCGAATTGGTGTGGGCTGCGTTGATGGTGCTGGCGGCTGGGCTTGGGCCGAATGCCGGGACGCTTGCGCTGGCCCTGCACACCACGGGCGTGTTGGGGCGGTTGTTTGCTGAGGCACTGGAAAACACGCCGCCGGAGCCGGCGGATGCGATTCGGTTGCAGGGGGGGAATCCGGTTTTGGCGTTCTGCTACGGCACGCTGCCGAACCTGGCGCCGCAGTTGCTGGCGTACTGTTTGTATCGGTGGGAGAACAATATCCGGATGGCCAGCGTGCTGGGGTTTGTCGGGGCTG
>NZ_BQID01000011.1 GCF_021602345.1 Pseudomonas pharyngis | reverse complement strand
AAACAACGCGGTCAGTCCCCTCTCCCTCCGGGAGAGGGCTAGGGTGAGGGCAGCGTCATGACTGACTCACCACAAGCCTGACTCCCGCAGAGACCTCATCAGCATTTATGCCGGATATCGACTGATCTCGACGTTATCCAGCACCCGATTCACCGCCAGTTCCGCCAGCATGATCACTTGCTGAATCCCCAGGATCCGATGCCGCTGCGGCGTATCGACAAAAGCCGCTACATCACTGGCCATGACACTGGCGGTGGCCAGGGACTCACAGGCATGGGCCAGCAGGGTTTCGTCGTCCATGTCCGGGGATATCTGGAACATCTGGCTCGGTCGGCGGCCGGGGCATTTTTTGGGGATGGGATTGAAATGGTGGTCGAGCGCGCGTTCGGCGGCGTCGTGGAGTTTCTTTGAATCGGCGGATTCGTAGGGCGAGGTTTCGTCTGTTTCGGGTGGATTCGGTGTTGGCTTTTTCATGATGGAACTCCATTCGGGATGTGGAGTTCGCCGCTCACTGCGACCAAGCAATAGGGTGGCGAACCGTACGCAGGTTGGTCGACCAGGGAATGGATACCCGGCAGGGCCGTTAGCCCTCCCACGCACAGTTCGCCATTAAGCATGCTGAAAAGTGCGCCATTCTAAACCCGGACGACCAAGCCCGTTCGCTGAATTTGCAGCGACCCCCAAAGCCTATCCACCCCATTTCCGAGCGACAACCGACGCGACATGTCAGAAACATCCCCTGCAAACACCCTGTCTGTAGGACATACACACCCTGTGTAAAAAACGCAGCCCACAAAAAAAGGCGACACCCCTCACAGGGCGTCGCCTTCTTTCTTACTGCCGTTACAACTTACTCCGGCAGTTTGTACGCAATCACATAGTCACCCATCTTGGTGCCCAGCGAGCCGTGACCACCCACCACGAGCAGGACGTATTGCTTGCCGTCCTTGCCGGTGTAGGTCATCGGGGTCGCTTGGCCGCCGGCAGGCAGACGCGATTTCCACAGTTCTTTACCGGTGTTCACGTCGTAGGCGCGCAGGTACTGGTCGAGGGTGCCGCTGAGGAAGCCGACGCCGCCGGCGGTGACGATCGAGCCGCCCATGCTTGGCACGCCCAGGGTGAAGCCGATCGGGATTGGCGAGCTGTCGCGGCTGGTGCCGTTTTTGCGTTTCCAGACGACTTTGCCGGTGGTCAGGTCGATACCGGCGACGTAGCCCCAGGCCGGAGCCTGGCACGGTACGCCCAGTGGCGACATGAACGGGTGCATGATCACCGCGTATGGCGCGCCGGTGTTCGGTTGCACGCCAGCGGTTTCGCTCTCGCGTTTGCTGCCGGCTGCGACTTTTTCGCGAGGCACCATTTTCGAGACGAAGGCCATGTAGTTCGGGCTGGTGAACAGCATCTGGCGAACCGGGTCGACCGAGACGCCGCCCCAGTTGAACACACCGACGTTACCCGGGTAGATCAGGCTGCCCTGTTCCGACGGAGGCGTGTATTGGCCTTCGTAGCGCAGTTCCTTGAACTGGATGCGGCACAGCATCTGGTCGAACGGGCTGGCGCCCCACATGGCTTTTTCGGTCAGTTCCGGGGCCAGCAGGTTCAGGTCCGAACGGGCCTGGGTCGGGGCGGTGTGGTCGCCTTTCACGGCGCCTTGGGGCACCGGGATTTCCTTGATCGGGATGATCGGCGTGCCGTCGCGACGGTCGAGGACGTACAGGCTGCCCTGTTTGGTCGGAGCGATCAGCGCAGGTTTGATGCCGTCGGCGGTTTTCATGTCCAGCAGGGTTGGCTGGCTGCCGACGTCCATGTCCCACAGGTCATGGTGGGTGAACTGGTAGTTCCAGCGCACTTTACCGGTGGCCAGGTCCAGTGCCACGACGCCGGCGCTAAATTTCTCGGCGCCCGGGGTGCGGTCGGCGCCCCATTGGTCCGGGGTCTGGTTGCCCAGTGGCAGGTAAACCATGCCGAGTTTTTCGTCGACGCTGGCCAGCGACCACATGTTGGCCGAGTTGCGGCTGTAGGTTTCACCTGGCGCCAAAGGCTCGGTGGCGTCTGGCTTGTCGCTGTCCCAGTTCCAGACGAGGTGACCGTCACGCACGTCGAACGCGCGGATCACGCCCGATGGCTCGTTGGTCGATTCGTTGTCGGTCACGTGGCCGCCCATGATCACCAGATCACGGGTGATCGCGGCAGGCGAGGTGGAGTAGTAGCCACCAGCGGTGAACGGGCCGATACCCTGGGTCAGGTCAACCACACCGTTGGTGCCGAAGCCTTCGCAGATCTTGCCGGTGTCGGCATTCAGTGCGATCAGGCGTGCATCGGCAGTCGGCAGGTACAGGCGACGCGGGCAGGCCTGGGCGACGGCTTTGCCGGCCTCGGAGATGACAGCGGAGGCTGCGTTTTCAGACTTGGCGTAAGCGGCTTCGTCGTAGTACGACACGCCACGGCAGGTCATGTGGGCGAAGCCCTTGAAGCCGACCGGGCTCTTGATCTGCGGGTCGAAGCGCCACAGTTCCTTGCCGGTGTCCGGGTCCAGCGCCAGCACTTTGCTGTGGGCGGTGCAGGCGTAGAGCATGCCGTTGGCTTTGAGCGGGGTGTTTTCGTTGGTCAGCTCGACCGGGTCATCGGCGGTCGGCAGGTCGCCGGTCTGGATGCGCCAGGCTTCCTGCAGTTTGCCGACGTTGGCCGGGGTGATCTGCTTGAGTGGCGAGTAGCGGTCACCGAACTCGGTGCGGCCATAGGCCTGCCAGTCGCCATCAGGCATGGCTGGCGCGGTGCTGGTGGTGTCGGCGGTGTCGCGACCCAGTTCGCCGAAGATTTCTCCCGGGTGGGTGAACAGGCTGGCCAGGGCGGTGACGCCGGCCAGAATCACGGCCACGGTCAAACCGCCGGTGCCCATCGGCGCCGGGCCTGCGAGCAGCAGCGGGCGACGGAACCACGGCAGCAGCATCACGAACCCGAGGACAAACCACAGTGCCAGGCGCGGCACCAGTTGCCACCAGTCCAGACCGACTTCCCACAGCGCCCAGACGGTGCTGGCGAACAGCACGATGGCGTACAGGCCCAATGCTGCGCGACGGCGCATCAGCATCAGAATGCCGGTCAGCGTGATGCCGATACCGGCCAGCAGGTAATACAGCGAGCCGCCGAGCGTACTCAGCTTGATTCCCCCGGCCAGCATGGCCAGGCCCATCAGCAGAAGCAGAATGCCGAGCAGGTTCGGCAGAAGACGGCTTCGACTCGAAGCACCTTCAGTGCTCATAGTGTGATTCTCCGTGACGTTTATGTAGTCCCGCGCTGTAGTCACTTTAGATGACGATTGGGCGCAGGCATGGTTCAGATAAAAACTTGTCTTGCTATCGAATTTCTTTCGCAGGACTGAGCCGCGTGCGCTGGATTAGAACGACGACTGGATCTTGATCCCGCCGATCAGCGCGTCATCGACCTTGTCCACACCGCCCGGATGGCGGATGTATTGCAGGTTCGGGCGCACGGTCAGCCAGTTGGTGACGTGCACGCCGTAATAGAGTTCAGCGCTGTATTCGGTGTCCTGTGGTGGCAGGAAGGACGGATCGTCGTAGTCGTAGACAGCGCGGGCCTGGTTGGTCGCCTCGGCGTTCTTGCGGTAGGCCGGGTTGACGTGAACGCGGGCCAGGGCGAAACCGATGTCATCTTTTGCACGGGCGTCGAACAGGCCTTTGTAGACCACGCCGGCCTGGACGTAGTTGTCGATGGCGTTGGTCTTCTTGTCGTGCATCGTGCCGTTGGCGAACACGCTCAGACCACGGGAGTTGTCGCTGGCCACGCTGGTGATCTGTTGCTGCACGCCGAGCCACACGCCGTGTTTGCTCGAAGCGCTGCGATAGGCTTCGCCGCTCAGGGCAGCGGGCTGGCCGTTGCTGTCTTTATAGGCGTCGGTGGCCTTGGCGTTGCTGTAGTAGTAACCGGCGCGGTATTCGCCCGGCAGGCCGTTGAGCTTCGGCTTCCACACCAGTTCGATCGGCAGGATTGCGCCCTGGGTGCCGCTGCCACTGAGCTTGAAGCCGTTGCCGCGATCAAGGTTCGACGGGTTCTGCTCGTAGGCGCCGACTTGCGCGTACAGCTCTGGCGTCAGGTGATATTTGACGCGCAGCGCCCATTGGCTGACCGGCCAGTTGTACCAGATGCCGCCGACCCAGTTGCCGACCTGCGAGCCGCAGAACGCCAGGTTCTGGAAGTCGCACGGGAAGCTGTTGAAGTCTTCGCCTTCGCCGAAGCGGCCGACCTTGATGTCGAGCTTCTGGTCGAAGAATTTCTGCTGGTACCACATCTGCGTCAGGCGGGTGGTCTGGCCACGGCCCCAGACTTCCTGGGCCGAGGTGAAGCCTCCGACGCGCGGGTCGTTGATGCGGTCGTTGCTGATGTTGTTGCCGCTGCGTTTGGTCACGGTCAGCTGAAATTCAGCGTCGTTCCAGCCCAGCAGCTTTTGCAGGTCCAGGTGGGTGCCGAGGCCCCATTGGTCGCTGTAGCGCGCGGTGCGGTCGTGGTCGTAGCCGCCGTGCAGGTTGCTGCCCATTTCGCCGGTGTAGTCGAGCTTGAAGTCGATGCCTTTCGCCGAGAGTTCGCTGCGGGTGCCGTTCCAGTCACCGAGCATCCACGGTGATTCACTGTCGAAGGCCGGGGCGGCCTGGGTGCAGGTGGCGAGGCCAAGGGCGGTGCAGCCGCCGATCAGGCGCAGGGTGGAGATAGCGCTGTCTCGGGAGAACGGAAAATCGGGCATGAATAGGGTCTTTCTTGATCTTTTTGGGGGATAAGCTGGCCGCTACGATTTGACGCAGGCAGTGAAGCGGTTCAGCAGAAGGGCGGCAGGATAATGTCCTGTTACAAAAACACAAAGGGCTTTTGCAGACATGAACCCTTTCGGATTCGGTAACAGTGCGGCAATACAGCGCATTGCGGGCATTGGCGCAGACCTGCGATCTTCTCCGGTTGGCCTACATTTAACCCAAGGCCTTCCACCCGCCCATGCCCTCGGCTAAGGTGCGCGGCTTCTGTATTTTCACTTCGCCCAAAGGCCCGGCATGAACGACCACAATCCCGATCCGCTGCACGGCGTGACCCTCGAACAGATCCTCAATGCACTGGTGACCCACTACGAATGGTCGGGCCTGGCCGAGCGCATCGACATCCGTTGCTTCAAGAGCGATCCGACCATCAAGTCGAGCCTGACCTTTTTGCGCAAGACACCTTGGGCGCGGGAGAAAGTCGAGCGGCTGTACGTGAAACTGATGCGCACCAAGCGTCCGCTCTGAGATGAACGCCGTATGGCGGCGACGCCTGATCACTTCGGCCGCAGTGCTGGGCTGGGCCGGGCTGGGGATTCAGCTGTACCTGATTTTCTTCGCGCGCCTGAGCGTCGGCGCCAGTCTGCTGGGCGGGCTGGTCAGTTTCTTCAGCTACTTCACCGTGATCACCAACACCCTGGTGGCGGTGGTGCTGACCTGTGCGGTGACGGATCGCGAATCCGCAGCACGACGCTGGTTTCTGCAACCGTGGGTCAGCAGCGGGATTGCCGTCAGCATTGCGGTGGTGGGCCTGGCCTACAGCATTCTGCTGCGACATCTGTGGCACCCGCAGGGCTGGCAGTTTATCGCTGACGAATTGCTCCACGACGTGATGCCGCTGCTGTTCCTGGCTTATTGGTGGTTGTGCGTGCCGAAGGGCAGCTTGCGTCTGAAGCACCTGCCGCTGTGGCTGATTTATCCGCTTGTGTACTTCGCCTATGCGCTGTTGCGCGGGCATTTGCTGGGGGCTTACGCGTATCCGTTCATCGACGTGGCGCTGTTGGGTTATCCACAGGTGTTCATCAATGCCGGGGGGATTCTGCTGGGGTTTGTGCTGATTGCGTTGCTGGTGATTGGCATCGACCGCTGGCAATCCGCACGAAGTTAAGACCAATGTGGGAGCGAGCCTGCTCGCGAATGCGGAGTGTCAGCCAACATCAATGTGACTGACGAATTGCTTTCGTCGGAACGCCGCCCGGAGCAGGCTCGCTCCCACAGTGGGGATATCACTCTTCTTCGGAGCCTTCTGCGCGCCAGTAACCGACCGCTTTGACGAACTTCTCGTCGAGTCCGTGCTCATCAAGCAGCACCCGGCGGATCTGCCGCGAAACCTTGGTCTCGGTCGCCACCCACGCATACAGATTGCCCTTGGGCACCTGCAATTGTTTGACGGTGGTCAGCAGATTGTCTTTGCCGCCCTCGCGCAAAACCCAGATCACGTTGACCTGCGCCGCGCTTTCCAGCGTTTGCTGCTCCTTGCCGTTTTCCACTTCGATGACCACCAGCGCCTTGCGATTGGCCGCCAGCCCTTCGAGGCGGCGGGCGATGGCGGGCAGGGCGGTTTCGTCGCCGATCAGCAGGTAGCTGTCGAAGATGTCCGGCACGATCATCGAGCCACGCGGGCCGCCGATGTGCAGGAATTGCCCGGGCTTGGCCTGCTCCGCCCAGGTCGAGGCAGGGCCGTCGCCATGCAGGACAAAATCGATGTCCAGCTCTAGCTTGTCGAGGTCGTAGCGGCGCGGGGTGTAGTCGCGCATTTCCGGCATCGGCACGTCGCTCTTGCCGGCGCCGAGCACCAGGGTTTCCAGCGCGGCGGCCTGTTCGGCGTTCTGCGGGAACAGCAGCTTGACGTGATCGTCGGTACCGAGGCTGATGAAGCCGGCCAGTTCCGGCCCGCCGAGGGTGATGCGGCGCATGCGCGGAGTCAGGTCGACGACGCGCAAGACTTCCAGGCGACGACGTTTGATTTCGTGCATCACACGATGGATGCCTTGGGTCTGTACTTCAGTCATTCGGCTTTCTCCGGGGCAGATTGAACGGCGGGGCCGTCGACGATGGCTTTGGCGGTGTCATTGAGCAGGTCGCGCACCCGCAGGATTTCTTCCGGGCTCCAGCGTCCGTGGTGCATCTGCAGGGCATGGCGCAGGTTATGCACCGCTTCGTGGATTTCCGGCGGGCGATCATGGCCGCGCAGCGAGCGCTTGCTGACGTCGATGCGCATGCGCACGCCGTCCAGGGCCACCGCCTGTTCGCTCAGGGACTGGCGACCGGCATCGGTCACGGCGTAGCGTTTTTTCCCGCCCTCGGCATCGCCGCTGATCATTTCGCTTTCTTCAAGAAAGGTCAGGGTCGGGTAGATCACGCCGGGGCTGGGGCTGTAGGCGCCGTCGAACATGGTTTCGATCTGGCGGATCAGGTCGTAGCCATGGCAGGGCTGTTCGGCGATCAGCGCCAGCAACAGCAGTTTCAGATCGCCGGGGGCAAACACCCGTGGGCCGCGACCGCCGCGCTCGCGGCCGTGGCGTTTTTCGAAGCCGTCACGGCTGTCGCCATGCTCACGGTGGGGGGAATGATGGTCTCTCATTTCAGTCTTCTCTCGTCGTATTTAGATACAACTTAAGATATATCTTTTCGTGCGAGCAAGGATTTTCTGACCCGAAGACGACGCCAGCGACGAACGGTGCGTGGCAGTGAGTCTGGAAACCTCATCGATACGACCATAACTAAAAAGTTAAAGTCATCACTCTATTAATCGTTGAGCTTATGTTCTAATTTGCACTCGGCCCCCCATTCTTCTTGCTGAAGTTGCTGTATGGTTTTTTAGAGAAAAGTGTCGGTAGTCTATAACTTACAGTCATTGTTTTATATTTGAAGATTTTGTTCTTTTTTCTTTCCAGTTGCAGGGGTGATTAACTACGCGTTCGTGGGAAGTTGCCTGCTTACATTCAATGGCGAACAGTCGATCATGCCCCGGCGTTGAAACTTCAAAGCCACACCGTCGATATCGGCCGGCGTTGTTTGAACTTTCAATGCTCAATCTTATAAAGACAGGGTAATGAACGATGTTCAAGAAAATCGCACTCGCTGCTCCACTGGCTGTTCTGGCACTGGGTTCTTCCATGGCGTTTGCTGCCGGCGAAGCCCGTCACTCCATCAGCCTGATCGCTCACGTTCCAACCAATGGTTTCTATGTGGTTCCGGTCGATCCGGATCTGGTCAACAAGGACCAGGACATGAGCTTCAGCCCGATCACCGGCAGCATGAAACCGGTCAACGGCTTCTTCGACACTCGTAACAACAACGGCTCGGTGCATGGTTACCTGGAAGGCGTGCCGAAGCTGGTGGGCGGCTCGAGCATCATCGATCTGGAGGTCAAGTTCAACAACGTCGTGCTCACCCAGACACCGCAACTGGTGGTCGGTGAAACCGAATCCAATGTGAACTATCGCGCACCGATCAGCATCACCGCCAAAGGCTCCACTTTCACCCCGGGTGATTACACCGGCGCGGTCACCATGATGTTCGATGCCGTGGATCCGGTACTCGGCTCGCTCTAACGTCTGGAAGTAACAAAATCCGGCTGACGGAAGTTTCTGTCAGTCGGACTTCTTGTCTGTTTGCAATCAGAGTAACTGTTCATGTTCCCGATGACGCCCATCGCGGCTGCACTTGCGTTGCTGTTTTGTGCCGCAGCCATGGCGGCTCCTGCCGCCTCTGGTACGACACCGCGAAGTTTATTGGCGCAGGCCAAAGGTTTGCCGGCGGATTTTGAAGAGCACTTTTTTGATGTTCCGCTGGCGGTACGGGTCGAACTCGACCAACAGCCTCTGGGCGAGGCCATGGTGGTGCTGTCCCGTGACGATCGCCTGACGCTGCTGGAATTCACCGACACCAGCGACAGCCGTTTCAGCGCCTTCGAGCGGGACGTCTGGGCCGACTATCTCAAGCCCGGCGTCGCGCTGGGTGCCTGTAGCGGACGATGCCCCGAGCAGATGCTTGCGCTGCACTACAACCTGGAAAGCTCGCTGGTGTCGATCGTGACGGCCAATGCCGAACGTGACACCGAGGTCAAGCGTTTCCATGAGCAACCCGAGGATGGCAGCAGCGGCCTGATCGTGCGTAACCAGCTCAACCTCAATGGTGGCCAGGATCAGGATCTGGGCGGGCGCTTCGGCCTGGCGGCCAGCGGCAGCCTGGGCAACTGGACCCAGACATTCAACATGCAGCTGGCCCGCCTCGGCGGCCCGGACGACAAGCTTTATCACGCCGTCCATGAGCTGCACACCCAGCGCGAACTGCAGGGCAGTTTCCTGCGTCTGGGGTATTTCACGCCGGCCTCCGAAGGCCTGATGCGCCAGCCTCGTTCCTTCGGTGCCAGCCCCGACACCACGGTCGGGGTGATGTATGGCAGCTCCGACAGTCTGGCAATCAATTCGCCTCAGCCCAGCGTGTACCCGATTTACGTCACGGCCAACCGTCAGGCGTCGGTAGAGATCCTGCGTGACGGTTTGTTGATCAATACCCAGTCGGTGCCTGCGGGCCTGCAGACCCTCGACACGCGTCCCTTGCCGGGCGGCATCTATGACGTGGAGGTGCGGTTGATCGAGGACGGCCAGATCACCTCGACCACCCAGGAGCTGGTCTACAAGCCGAACAACTGGCGCAATCTCGATGACCGCTGGCGCTACAACCTGTTTGCCGGTGAGGAAAGCAAACTGCTGAGCAACTGGGACAACCAGGTCACCGGCGATCCCACGGCCGGGGCTTCGATCAACTATCTGCTGCATCCGCGCATGATTCTCGGCCTGTCGGCACGCCAGATACGCGACACCTTGCAGTACGGCACGTCCATCGATTGGACGCTGGCCAACAGCGTCAGCCTGTTCGCCAACATCTATGAAACCCAGGACCATGGCACCGGCCTCGACCTGCAAGGGCTGTACAACTACGGCGCCGGCAGTCTGGTGGTCAGCCATAACCGCAGCTGGCTCGACACCACCGATCTCTACGAAACCCTGCCGGATGGCACGCGGATTCGCCAGCGCAATGTGTTTGTCGGGCAGACCAGCAACTCATCGCTGGCACTCAACCATCGACTCGACAGCCGCAATTCGCTCAATGCCCGGGTTTCCCACAGCGATGGCAACACCGAAGGCGTCGGCGTGGATCTTGGCTGGACCCAGCGTACGACGCTGTTCGGCAGCGACGCCAACTGGCGTCTGTCGCTGTTTGACCGACCGGGCACTTTCAGCAGCGGTGACGAGCGTAATCGCGGGGTCGATCTGAGTATCAATCTGGCTCTGGGGCCGCCCGGCCAGCAGATCACCGGCAGCATCGGCTCGCGCACCGCCCGTGAAGGCGGGCGTGACAACAATGCGTCCCTGGGCTGGCGCAAGGACTTCAAGGATCACGTGCTGCAGAACGTGTCGGTCACCGCGCTGAGCGACACCTATGGCGTGGGCCTGTCGAGCCTGGCGAGTTTCCACACGGATGTCGTTTATGGCGACGGATTCGTGCAGCGCTCCTCCTACAACGGCAACTTTACCGGTGGCCTGAACCTCGACAGCACGCTGGTCATGGGCGCCGACCAGATGATCCTGACCAGTCAGAGCGAAACCCGCGGCGCGGGCATGATCGTCGACGTCGAGTCGGATATCGATGGCATCGCCCTGCGCGCCGACGATTACAGCGGCGGCAGTGCGGCGTTGAAACCGGGGCGCAATTTCATCCCGATCACCGCGTACCAGAACAGTTCGGTGAGCTTTGACTTCCAGGGTAATCACGCCCCGGCCGCGACCATTGAGCCGGCACGAACCCGTTACCACATGAACAAGGGCGGGGTGGAGTACCGCAAGGTACGGGTGATGAGAACCCTGACTGTGCTGGGTCGGTTGGTCGATGCCCAGGGCCGGCCGCTCAAGGGCCATCACGTGATCAATCACGCCAGCCGGGGGGTGACGGAAGTCGATGGCTTCTTCTCGATGGAAATGAACGCCGGAGCGCCAACCCTGGAAGTGCGTCAGGGCAACCAGTTGCTGTGTCAGTTCCGCCTCGATGCGAACAGCCATCGCAGTGAAAACAACGTGTTGATGATCGGTGATCTGCGGTGCACCCCGGACACCCTGGCCGATGTCACTTCTACCGAGCAGAAGGCGGGTTGAAACCATGAAAAAAACGACGTGTTGGCTGGGGTTGCTGGCGGCGCTGAGCGCCTCGCCGGCAGGGGCGGCGAATCAGGAAATCCGTGCCTTGTTCCAGCCTGATCCTGCGCATCCGAACAAAAATGTATTCATCAACCAGACGCCCAACAGCGGTTATTGCGCGGTATGGCCGGATCAATGCGTCGACAACCAGATGTTCAGTATCGAGTTGCCGATTCGTTTCACTTCCAGTCGCTTCATGACAGCCGGTTTTCCGCTTTCACTGAAGGTGCCAGCCAACTGGAGGCAATTGACAGTCACCAACCGGGACACCCAGGAAACCGAAACCGTCGAAGTGCGGGTCATCGGCATCGGCTCCGATTTTGTGCTGAGCGATACGGCCGCCAATCTGGTCGGAGTATCGGACATCCTCGAAGGTCATCAAAAACTCTGGACCACCAGCAGTTGGGTTTACGCGCCGGCGCCCTGTCAGTACAGCGGCGTGGGTTCCTACACGCCTTCGACGTATCGGTTTTTCTGGAAAACGCCGGTGGAAGCAAGCTGTACCAAGGTAACGGCTTTCCTGATTCCGGGAATGGCTTTCAGAACGATGGATTTCGCTTACGAACTGCGCACGCCCAATCCGCTGGGCATGTCGTCGGGGCTCTATACCGGCTCGTTGTCCTACACCCTCGGTCCCGGTGGTGATTTCGATCTCGGCATGCAGATGTACCCGGACGACAGCAACCTGACTCTGGATTTCGTACTGGATGTACAACACACCCTGAAGGTCGATCTGCCACCGGGAGGCAACAAGGTCACCCTTGAACCGGCCGGGGGCTGGCAGAGCTGGCTCGACAGCGGCCGCAAGCCGACCAGGATTTTCCGCGATCAGCCTTATTTCCTCTCGGCGTCGTCACGCTTCAAGGTCCAGATGACGTGTGACTCGCTGGGGGGGGAGGAATGCAATTTGCGCAGTCCGACAGGCCGATCCACCAAGGCGACCGTCAAGCTCAGTGTGCCGGGGGGAATCGTCGGCCCGGGTGGTGCCGACGGCTGGACGGGCTCGCTGCTCCACAACTTGTGGATAGGCCCTTTCCAGCCCACCCACTATGTGGATCGCAAGCCCGGCAACCTGCATTTTTCGATTTCTCAGCGGGACATCGAGTTTCTATTGCAACCCGGCGTCAACGACACACTCACGGGGCGCATCACCATTATCTGGGACTCGGAAGTCTGACCCTCCGGATCAACCCCTTACATCTTTCAAAAGGTTGAAGACGATGACACGCCTGTTTCTGCTTTCACTGCTCGGCCTGCTTGGCGGACCCGCACTGGCCGGGCCGCAGATCAATGTCGGCACGGTGTACGACTATCTGGATGGCGACAAGAGCACCTACCTCAAACGTGTATTCAACAGCGGCGACAGCACGGCCTTCGTCAAGGTCAACGTGCTGGAAATCGTCTATGACGATCAGGGCAAGCCGCAGGAAGTCCCGATCGAGACGGCCACCGACGGCGCGTCGCGCAATGGCCTCATGGCCAGCCCGGCGCGGTTGATCGTGCCGATCAAAGGCATGCAGGGCACACGCCTGCTGTACATGGGCGAGCGGGATCGCGAGCGCTATTTCCGGGTGCGTTTCGTGCCGGTGGTGCCTGAAAAGGAGGATGAATTCGTGGTGAGCGAGCAGGAGCGTGACGCGTACAAGGAGGGGTTGTCGGCCGGGGTCAACCTGATGACCGGTTTCGGCACGATCTTTTTCGTACGGCCCAGGGACGCCCGGTTCGAGACCGTCGTCAATGAAACGGGCGATCGCTATGAACTGCGCAACAGCGGCAACACCGTGGTCATCGTCGATGAGTTCAAGAGCTGTTCCCTGAGTAACGAAACCGACTGCGGCGCGACCACCAAGCACCATATCCTGGCCGGCAAGACGTTTGCCTTCGACAAGGAGAAGGGCCGCGAGTACCGCTTCAAGTTGATCGAAGGCGACAGCAAAAAAGACTTGAGGGTGACGAGCCGCTGACGGCGGTTTCCATTGACGCGCCAGGTAAAGAACATGAACAAGCAATGTGCCGTCCTTGCATTGATGGCAATCACCGCACTGACCAGTCACCTGACATGGGGGGCCCGCGAGGAACACGTTTTCGAGGTGTCCCTGACGATTCCAAGTCGGCCGTTCTATATCGTGCCCGCCGAACCGGACTGGATCCACCGGGTCCAGCGCCTGGTCTGGAATCCCGGCAGCGAGACGCTGAGCACGCTGAGCAAGCACTTCGATGTGCGGCATGACTCCAGCGCTATAGAGGCACGTCTGGACAGCCCTGCGCATCTGTCGAACGGCAGGTCGAGCGAGGACATCTGGCTGAAGGTCACTTTCAATGGCGTAGTGCTCGGGCCTGAAGTGCCTTCCCGACTCGTGCTGTCACAGGAGGAGGCGGCGGTGGGCAAGCGAGTGCTGCTGGAGATAGAACCGTTGAAACCGACCGGAGGATTCCGGCCGGGGGATTACAGCGGCACCGTGATGCTGCTGTTCAATGCCAGGGCACCGGGAGCGTGATCCCGGGCCTGGCATGGCGTTGCGAAGGGTGTTGCGCGCTTGCCTCACGTACACCGGTCGAAGATCAGATCCCGGCCCGGGCCATGGCTTCGCGGGTCAGGCGTCTGCTCAGTCCCTTTTCCTCGTAACCGATGTCGCGTTGCAGGCTCTCGTAGACGGCATCGGTCAATGGCTCCTCCGTCAGGACCTGGTCCAGCGGGATGGACAGTTTGTCCGCCAGTTTCACCAGGCTTTTCAACAGGGTCTGCTGCTCGCTTTGGCTGGGTGCCCGCTGCCATTCCCGGCGCAGTGACAACAGTTCCAGTCGGTCATGAAACAGCGCGGTGTTGCGGGCGAAATCGCTCGGGTAAGTCTGGCGCAGATAACGGTCCCAGAACGGTTGCTCGATCATTTGATTGACCAGCCCGTCGCCGGCTTCGGCTGCAATGATCTTCCCGTAGGCTTTGTCGATCGCCTCGTCAGTGACGCCTGCCACCGGGCGGAACCTCATGGCCTCGGATTGCCAGGGCAGATCCAGACGCCTGGCCAGCCCGGTTTCATACGCCAGATGCACCTCGACCTGATCGGGGTTGCTGTCCGGTCCACGTGCCTTGATATCGGCACGGGCAATTTCACCCACTTGCTCAAGGCGCGCCGACCCTTTGGCCAGCGTCACCAGTCGCGATTCGGTTTCGGCGAGGGTAGTGGAGAAGCTCAAGGCTTCCGTGGCCAGCACTTTCACCCCCATGTTGTTGAACAGCTGGGCGCCGGCGTCCTCACAGCCCTCCGGTTCGGTGGACATGAGCAACAGTTCTTCGCGCAGCATCGGGTCGAGTGTCATGGCGTCCACCATGCGCCATACGCGGTCGGTCAGTTGTGCGCGAGCGCGTCCCCCCTGGCGGTAGTCGGCGGAACGGGTCAGGTCCTGGATGACCTTGAAAAAACCTTCGGAATCCGGCTCGTTAATCAGTTCATGCCAATCCTCTGCGCGGTGGATACCGATGCCGGGTGATTCGCTGTACAGCGATGCATCTTCGTCGGGCGTCCATTTCTCCAGCAGATCTGCGGCAGGCAACCGATACCTGACGGCTGGCATCAACCCCACGGACTCCCGGTACTGTTCGTAAGTCATGCGAAGGTCGGGCGGCAGTTTTTCCCGGTCGACTCGGGTACGGGCAATGAGAAGGGCCTTGTCCGAGCCTGGGGCGACGTCGGGTATGGAACGCAGCCGGTTTCTGCGCAGATCGAGGAAAAAGCCCTTCGGTCGGGCAAGGCTGAACACCCCTGGCGGCCAGGCCTTGAGATCGGTATTGGACAGGTTCAGGACCTTGAGCCAGGGCATGCGCTGCACGGGCGGCGGGTCGCCCAGTGGATTGTTGTCCAGTCGCAGGATTTCCAGGCGTTCGAGTCTCTGCATCTGCTCGATGGCGGACGGCGTCAGCTCGATCATGTTGTCACTGAGTCGCAGGGTTCTGAGCTGCGTCATATTGCCGATGTTCTCGGGCAGGCTTCGCAAGCCACAGTTCCTGGCACTGAGTTGCTGCAGATTGGGAAAGTTCTTGAGCAGCCCCCCTGGCCCGGACGAGAACTGCTGGGCATCGAGGCTCAGCGTCGTGATTTGTTCCAGATACGGTTTGAGTTCCGGCAAGGGTGGCCACCAGCGTTCGAGATTGTGCGGCAGTAGCTGTGAGGACAGGTCCAGGGTGTAACCGTCCTCCAGACGGGTGCCGCGTTCGCCGAACACCTCGCCAATCCTGTCGAAGCAATCCACCAGACGCTCCATGATCAGCCGACCGCCCTTGCGCTCGAACTCCCAGTAGGCGTCGGGCAGGCGGCCGGCGTCGTCCGGCTCGAATCCGCTCAGATGGCGTTGGCGCCAGTTCTCCAGGGTGTTCCTCAGGTTTGTCCGCTCAAGCTTCAGGCGTTCGATTTCCTGGTGGGGATCGCCCTTGGCCTGCAACGAACGGGTGAAGGCAGCCACCTCGCCCCGGTCAAAGTGCGGATAGAGTTCCTGCACCTTGGTTTCGACGGTTTTCTCCGTGAACGGCCAGCGTACCTTGGACAGCCCCTTGCCCTGCACCAGCAGTTCGGTCTGCCGTGGCACGAACGCCCGCAGGGGCGGCCGGGCAAGCAGTGTCCGGCGCTCGGCGGGTGTATGCGCCTTGGCCATCACCCATTGCCTGAACAGTTCCCCTTGCCCCGGGCGATAGCCCAGTGCGTTGCGTTTTGTCACCGGCAGGGCTGACAGGACGGCTTCATAGAGACTGTCGGCACCGTGGAGCAGCCTGTTCTCGCCATCGTGCACTTCATAGCGGCCATGCTCGTCCCTGACCAGGATTCGCACGCTGGTCGCGTCTTCGGCCCCGGCACGGCAACGCAGCGGTCCTTCAGTGGTGCCGTCGCGTACTTCGATGCGCAAGTCGGCGAAGGCGTCGACATGCAGTCGCAGGGCATTGAGGGCCAGTCGCTCGGTATCGGGCACCAGTAATGCCGGTTCGTAGAGGCCTTCGACGGCACGGGCCGCCCGCGCTTCGAAGGCACTTTCACGGGCCAGGTTCTTCAGGCGCAGGGGAATGCGCTGCTGTTCGGACATGAGCTGTCGTTCCGCGGGCGTCGCCTGCTCCAGCAGGGGCTGAGCGACCGCCGATGGCAGTTGCGGGAGTCGGCGCTGCAGCAGATTCACCTGCGGATTGCCGGAGCGGTTCCTGAGTCGGTACTCGTAATCGAAAATCTCGGGGGTTCGCGCCTCGACGGCTTGCGCCATCCGATTGCGCAGCGCCTGGACCTGCAAGTCCTGGGGGTAATGTCTGCCCAGCACGGCGGTCATCTCGGTTTCACTCAGAAAACCGGGCAGACGCTCCGGCAGCCGGCCAGCCATCAGGTCGGCAAGACTGATGTCCAGCATTTTGTCGGAGGGCGCTGCGGCGTTGCCGTACTGGCGGTGGCTGCCGGTCAGGTCGGCTTGCTCGAAGACTCTCAGCCCTTTATCCGCCGGCCATCCCGGCAGGTTCGCCGCGATGGTTTCAAACCAGTAGGAGTCGGCGGGCAAGGGTTGCCCGTGACGCACGAGCTGGCTCGCACCGCGGGTTCGATCCCAGGTATCGAAACGGGCGACGGTGTCGGCCAGCAGCGGTGGCGGAGCGGCGTTGTCGACATGCATCCGGCGTAACGAGTCATCCGGCGTGCCGCTGATGCGGCGCAGTGTTTCCAGCTCGGCGGGCGTGTAGTCATCGACGGAGTGCCCGATCCGTCGCATCAGGGTCGATCCTTCCCAGTCCTGGGGCCGTTCGCCTTCGTGGACCCAGGCACCCAGGCCGTTGTGGCGCAATTGGGGAGCGTAGGCTTGTGAGCGCGTCGGGTGCAGGATTCGATATTGGTCGCTGGAGATGTCGTACAGCACTTGGTAATGCTTGCCCTCCAGGGGCAGGACGGTTTTGCCGGCGACCTGGTGCAGACCGAGGGTGTCGGGTTTCGATGTCGGGTTCGGTGCCAGTGTCGGTTGCTCATAGGGTGTGAGATCCGGGTGCCAGAGGCGGGTCTTGCCGTCGAACGAGCGCACGGGCCTCATCCCTTCGATCAGCGGTGACAGCTTCAGGCGAAAGGTGTTGCCGATCGTCACGCCGGCGCCGAATGCCGCCAGTTGCAGGACGTCGGTCACCACCCCCAGCACATGTTCGCCCACTTCGGCGAAATGCCCCTCGGCCAGGTCCACCATGCCTTCGACTGCTTCGTTCGTAAGCTGGTACGCGGTATAGGCGAGCATGAGTTCGCCCAGAAACGGTACGAAAGGTGTCATCACCAGCAGCGCTGCATTGAAGATATCCGAAGCGATTTTCTTGAAGTTTTCCCACCAGGCCCAGCGCGCCTGGCTGTCCGCGTCGGCAGTGGGCATCGCGATGCCCCGGGCGTCATTGAGAATCTTGTTCAGTCGTTGCTGGTAAAGGTGAGTCCACAGCGGCTGGTTGATCGGCGGGGCGCTGAACTGCAACTGGGGATTGCTCACCGGAGTTTCACGCCAGGACGGACGCGGATCACCCGGCTCCCTCGGATACCACTTGACGTACGTGAGACGTTGCTCGAGGTCGGCGAAAAAATGTCCACGTTGTTCGTGATCGACAAACTGACTGAAGAACTGGCGGTAGCTCATGCCGGTCGATGGCAGGACGTTGTTGTCGCGCAGTTGCCGGCTCAGTTCGTTCATGAAATCCGGGATGGACGGGTATTCCTTGAGCGGATGCTCGGGGTCGTGAGGTACATAGGCGATCATTTTCTGTGAGCGCTGCGGTGTATCGGGATCGGGCCTGATGATCAGGATCCCGGTGAGCGTGAGGTCCATCATGCCCAGATCGCAGAGCTGCATGGATTGCTGATCGAGCTTCAATTGCTGCCGACCTTCGAGCAGTTCGCGGACCAGTGCGTGCCCCTGACGGCTGATGTCGTTTTTCGCCAGCGCGATGTGCGCGGCAGCCTTGAGCGCCGATTGCTGGCTGCGCTGGACCTGGAGTTTCAGATAGGCAACAGAGACCGGGTCCCGCTCGAGCAGGAACGTTTCGAGGTGGGCCTTGTACTGCGCGCCGATGTCCAGTTCGCGGCACAGCGCCTGAAACTGGCTGACACTGATCCGGCTATTGATCGGTGATACATCGAACAGGTCGCGCGCAGGATCGGTCTTGACGACGAAAGCCGAGTCTTTTGCGAATGTTTCGTCATAGGCGAAGTTATGAAGGGCCGCATCGAGGAGCGACACGGTTCTTGCGGTATATCCTTTTGAAACTTGAATCACCCACCAACTGCTTTCCTTGGGGACATACAGTCGCAAACAGGTGTTTTCGACGTCGACATTGATTTTGTATTGCTCAAACAACTTTGCCCGCAACAACGGCTCGGCGAATGCACGAATGTCCTGCAAACGCGACAGTATCCGGTCAACCTTGTTCTGCGTGCTCCAGGCCTTCTTGTTGGCGCTGTCCAGGCGTTCGGCATGGTTGGCCGGCAAATCGGTCATCCACATATGACGATGCAGCGGAACATGTCGCAATGCATTGTTTCGATGCCAGCGCATATCAAGATAAACAGCGTCGATACGCGATTTTATCAATTCGTAATGTTGCCCTTTGTATTCATTTATTGCAGTCATTGGTGAAGCCTTGAATAAGTCGTGAGTTTTCAGACTAACGTTCAAGACTCGGAATGATTAGTTCAAAAGCCTGTTTGGGAATGCTGGGGTTTATCGCGGATCCATTGAATATTGATATGTATAAAACATATAAATAACACCCCGGCTTTGAATCCGTTTCAAGTGCCCGTACTCAGTGCCGCCACCGCTGTGTTTGCAGGGGGCAGGCACTGCGAGTCGCTGCCCGGTTGCAGGTACGGCATCAGAATCGGTGCCATGCCCTTGAGCACTTGCACCGGCAGGGCCGAGGTGAATTTGAAGTTCTCGGCCGAGCGCCCCGGAACGAACGCTGTGAGCGTGCCGAAATGGTGGTCGCCGATGTAGAACACGAAGGTCGCCGTGCGGTTGATCGACTTCGAACTGAGAATCCGTCCTCCGGAGCCAATCGCTTCGATCCGGTTGTCGCCTGTGCCGGTCTTGCCGCCCATGGTCAGCGGTGTTCCATCGGCCAGTTTGAAACTGCCGGAAACACGTTTGGCGGTTCCCGAGTCCACCACTTGCGACAGCGCTTCACGCATCGCCGTGGCGACTTCGGACGGCATCACCCGTTTGCCCACATGAGGATCATTGACCAGTTTCGTTTCGTAAGGCGTGCCAGCGGCAAAGTGCAGGCTGTCGATGCGCAGGGTCGGCATGCGCACACCGTCGTTGAGGATGGTGCCGATCAGTTCGGCCAATGCGGCGGGGCGATCCCCGGAGCTGCCGATGGCGGTGGCCAGCGACGGCACCAGGTGATCGAACGGGTAGCCGACTTTCTGCCAGCGCTGATGAATGTCGAGGAACGCCTCGATCTCCAGCATCGTGCGGATGCGACTGTCACGGGCACCCTTGTGCCTGCTCTTGAACAGCCAGCTGTAGACTTCCTGACGCTCGAACTGGCTGGCCTTGACGATGTCCTTGAAGGTCGCGTCGGGGTGGTTGAGCAGGTAGCCGATCATCCACAGGTCCAGCGGGTGAACCTTGGCGATGAAGCCCTGATCCGGCAGGTCGTAGGTGCCGGGACCGTAGGCCAGATACAGCCGTTCCAGGCGTTCGTCGGTGAGTTTTTCGGTGATTTTGACGCCCTTGAGGTGCGAGCGCACAAAGGTGTTGAAGTCTTCCTGGCTGGCGTTAGGCAGCAGGTAACGGTGCACGGCGGCCATGCGGATCGGGGTCGGGCGCATGCTGTCGAGGAAGGTATCGAGCCGGGCCTGGGTGTCCTTGTTGCGGTACTTCTTCCAGAACTTGAGCAGGAACGAGGTGCCCTCGCGATCGGCGAACGAGGCGAGGTATTCCTGACGTCTTGGGTCGCGGTCGTCCTTGAGCAGCTCGGCGCTGTTGTTGGGGCCTGAGTAGGTGGTGTAGCGCACCAGATCGCGCATCAGGCGAATGAACGGCAGGTTGATCGATTCGCGCAGGGCATCGCGCAGGGTCGGCAGGCGGCCGTTGTCTTCCTTGCGAAAGTTATGAAACGTGTGCAGCCCGCCACCGGTAAAAAAAGCTTCGCCGGGACTGGCCGAGTATTTGCGATCAAGGGCTGCGCCGAGCAATTTCGACAGATCGCGATCCTTGTTCTGGATCAGGTAATCGACCACCCACCGGCTCAGGCGATCCTGTTCAGGGACCTCGACTTTCTTCAGCTCCGGCACGCTCATGGCGGCGTATTTGTCATGCAGCTCCGCGATGATTTGCAGGTAGGTGGTCAGCACCCGCATTTTCGCCGTGGAGCCCAGCTCCAGTTTGCTGCCTTCGTTGATGTCGAACGGCTGATCGGTGCTGTCGGTCTGCACCCGCACACGTGAACCGTCCGGGGTCAGCTCGAACAGGGTGAAGCTGTAACGCACCTGAGTAGTGCTGGTGGGCGTCAGCAGGCGTTCGCCCATCAGGCCGACTTCGGTCGCATAGGCCGGGTCAGCCAGTCGTTTCAGATAGGCGGTGGCCTGGGTTTGCAGCTCGCCTTGCAGGGTGCTGGTGGCGGAGAGGTCGAGGCGGTCAAGGTCGTACAGCGGACGGTTGAGCATCGATGCCAACCGGCTGCGGGCGACACTGATGCCCTTGTTGGTCTCGATCGGTTGAATCGTCGGCTGGGTCTGCCAGTCGCGATAGCTAATGGTGCTGGCCAGCGCGGCATCGGCCAGGGCGGCGTCGATCACACCGTTCTGTTTGAGCAGGCGCAGGTGGCTGTTTGTCAGTTCGACCAGCTCCTCGCGGCCCTTGGTCAGGTAATGCGAAGGACGGCGCTGAGCGATCATCAGCGAGAGCATTTCGCGCAGGGCCAGGCCCTTGTCCGCCATGGACTGCGGATCGGTCGCCGAGCTGGAGAGTTTGCGGTTGGCCTCGTTGAAATCGGCGCCGTACCAGACCCGCAGGCCCTCGGCCATGCCGTGCACTTCGCCATGTCCCGGCACCGCCGACAGCGGCACGCTGTTGAGGTAATCGCGAATGATGTTCTGCCGCGCCGGCAAGGTTTCCGGGCCGCCCTGATAGGCGCGCACGCTGGCGGAAATCATCTGGCGGATCTTCTCCGCGCCGGACACCGTCAGCCCGTCGGGCGAGTGGCGGTATTTCTCAAGCTGGGTGGCCAGGGTACTGCCGCCGGCCGACTGCCCCGGCAAGTGCAGCAACTTGGCGACCTGCGACCACGCGGCCATGCCGAAGCGCGGCCAGTCCACCGCCGGGTTGGCCAGCGGTTGCTTTGGATCGAGCAGAAAACGGTTTTCGATGAACAGCAGGCTGTTGACCACCACCGGCGGGATCGAATCGAAACTCGCGTACAGTTGCTGCGGATAGTTGTACTGATACAACGGCGCCGCGCGGCAATCGGTGATCGACAGCCCGGCCTGGATCTTTTCGGAATAGGGCACGAACAGGCCCTTGTCGGTGTAGTTGAGCAGCGCCGGGGAGAAGCGCGTCTGCTCGGTGATCACGTAGTTGCGCTTGAGCAGCCGTGGCAGGAACTCGTCCAGCGAGCTGTAGCCCAGGCGCAGGTCGAACGGCCCGTTGCCCGGATAGCGGATCGCTTCGCTGGGCCCCGGTTGCAATTCGTACTTGAGTTTGGCGGCGTACTGGCTGACCTCGCGGGACTGAAAGCGCGAGGTGCGCATTTCCTTCATCGCGGCCAGGCCCACGACAATCGCGATGATCACCACCAGGAGCCAGAAAGCCTTCCACCCGTGCCGTTTGCGGCGGGGTTTTTCAGGTAAAGGCGCTTCATCCACACGTTCAGTCGGAACCACTTTTTCACTCGAATCGGTTTGCCACAAAGCGCCCATAGTCGATTGATCCATTCACGCAGATTGATCGGACTTGTCTGAAGCTTAGTCGGTGGTTGGCGCGGGTGAAAAAATTGTGAAGGCGGGACCCTGAACAAATCTGCACATCCGGCTGCAACCCTCCGGCAAGTGATCGCAGGCCTGAAAAGTCCGGAACAGAGAGGTCCTGAGGCAGCTGCGACTTTGGTCGCGGCATGACGTTGCACCATTGCTGTGCAATACTCGGCGCCCATTTGCGCCGTGAATAATCCTCGAAATGCAGGATGGTTTGTCTCGTAAACCTCGCAATCGACGAGGTTTAAGTCTGAATCAGATGCCTTATAGAGTGAAAAAACCTGTCGCAAGCTTTTTATACTGCACGCCCCGCTGATCCCGCAGGTTGCTTCTGCGGGACGGTCCTGCCCACGAAGCAGGGCCGGTTTCACCCAGGCGCAGGCTTATCGGCCGACGCTTGAACACTCGGTGGTCACATCCAATAACAAGACGAGGAACTCCCCCATGCCAGTCGGCAATCACCCGCCCCATGGCGAAACCGCTCAAGGCGGTCCGCTCAAACGCGAACTCGGTGAACGGCATATTCGCCTGATGGCGCTCGGCGCCTGTATCGGTGTCGGTCTGTTTCTCGGTTCGGCCAAGGCCATCGAAATGGCCGGCCCGGCGATCATGCTCTCGTACATCATCGGCGGTCTGGCGATCCTGGTGATCATGCGCGCCCTCGGCGAAATGGCCGTACACAACCCGGTTGCCGGCTCTTTCAGTCGCTATGCACAGGATTACCTCGGCCCGCTGGCGGGCTTTTTGACTGGCTGGAACTACTGGTTCCTGTGGCTGGTGACCTGCGTCGCCGAAATCACCGCGGTGGCGGTGTACATGGGCATCTGGTTCCCCGATGTGCCGCGCTGGATCTGGGCGCTGGCTGCGCTGGTCAGCATGGGCTCGATCAACCTGATCGCGGTGAAGGCCTTCGGTGAATTCGAGTTCTGGTTCGCCCTGATCAAGATCGTCACCATCATCGCCATGGTGCTCGGCGGCATCGGCATCATCGCCTTCGGTTTCGGCAACGACGGTGTGGCGCTGGGAATTTCCAACCTGTGGGCCCACGGCGGCTTCATGCCCAACGGCGTGACGGGCGTGCTGATGTCCCTGCAGATGGTGATGTTCGCCTACCTCGGTGTGGAAATGATCGGCCTGACCGCCGGTGAAGCGAAGAACCCGCAGAAGACCATCCCGAATGCAATCGGCTCGGTGTTCTGGCGGATCCTGCTGTTCTACGTCGGCGCGCTGTTCGTGATCCTGTCGATCTACCCGTGGAACGAAATCGGCACCCAGGGCAGTCCGTTCGTGATGACCTTCGAGCGTCTGGGCATCAAGACCGCCGCCGGCATCATCAACTTCGTGGTGATTACCGCTGCACTGTCGTCGTGCAACGGCGGCATTTTCAGCACCGGGCGCATGCTCTACAGCCTGGCGCAGAACGGCCAGGCGCCGGCCGGATTCGCTCGCACCTCGAGCAACGGCGTACCGCGTCGGGCGTTGCTGCTGTCGATCTTCGCCTTGCTGCTGGGCGTGCTGCTCAACTATCTGGTGCCGGAAAAAGTCTTCGTCTGGGTGACCTCGATTGCCACCTTCGGCGCGATCTGGACCTGGGTGATGATCCTGCTGGCCCAGCTCAAATTCCGCAAAGGCCTGAGCGCCAGCGAACGTGCGGGCCTGAAGTACAAGATGTGGCTGTTCCCGGTCAGCTCGTATCTGGCGCTGGCGTTCCTGGTGCTGGTGGTCGGCTTGATGGCGTACTTCCCGGATACTCGTGTGGCGCTGTATGTAGGCCCGGCGTTCCTGGTGCTGCTGACCGTGTTGTTCTACGTGTTCAAGCTGCAACCGAAGGATTCGGTACAGGGCGCGATGCGTTCGGCTTCGTAATTCGTTGTCGCTGAAACCTGAAAGCCCCGGTCGAAAGTCCGGGGCTTTTTCATGGGGGTGAGTTGATGCCGCTGGTCTGAAATCAGCGCAAAAAACGACCTCTGATTCAGAGTCATGTTCGAAGGTTTATCTACGTTGTTTCCCGCGCAGCCGTGAACAGAGGCGCAGGTATGAGGATCAGCGATTTTCTCGTAAGAGAACTCGGCCGCCGTCAGGTCGTGCTGTTCTTCCTGCTCGCCACGCTGCTGTACATCCTGCCGCTGATCCTCGCCGATTTCCCCTACATCGACGACAACTGGCGCACCCTCGCTGCCGGCAACGCCTGGGCGGGGCAGGGGCGGTTGTTCATGGATTGGCTGTATCAGGCGCTGAGCTTCACCGGCGCTGCGCCGAATATTTTTCCACTGCCGCTGTTGCTCGCCACCGTAGCGATGTCGTTCGCTCTGACCCGGCTGACCTTCCACTATTTTCCCGAACCGACGCTGGCCTGTTGTCTGGTGCCGTTGCCGCTCTGGTACAACCCGTTCCTGTTGCAGAACCTGTCCTATCAATACGACGGCTCCGGCATGGCCCTGAGCCTGGTCGCGGTGATTTATGCAATCACCTTTTGCGGCGCTTCACGCATTCAGCGATGGCTGGTGCCATCGGTGTTGCTGGCGCTGGCGATCGGGTTCTATCAGATCAGCCTGAATGTGTTTCTCGGGTTGTGCTTCTTGGATTTGCTCAGGAATGTTCACCGGCGAGTGCCGTGGGATGAACTCTGGCACCGGTCGGGCTGGCGGCTGGCGCAACTGCTGCTGGCAGTGTCGATCTACAGCGTCACGGCTTATCCATTCACTGACGCCGGACGCACGCAATTGCTGAATGCGAGCGCCGATCCGTTGCTGCAGATCGGTATCAATATCGGTCGGGCGATGGAGAAGGTTGCGCTGCTGTTTCACGGCGGGTACACGGTAGTTTTTATTGTTTTGGTGCTGTGCGCCGTGTTCGGCGCCGTGCAATTGGGGCGGCAGATTCGCGAGCGCAAAATGTCCCGCGCCAAGGACTTGCTCCTGAGCTTCAGCTGCCTGCTGGCATTGCCGCTGATTGTGCTGCTGGTGCCGGGCATGACGCTGCTGTTTCGCGATTTCAACGAAGGCGCGCGCACCTTGATGGGGTTCGGCGTATTGCTGATGTCGCTGTTCTATCTGGCCCATCTGGGGTTGGCACCGTTACATCAGCGATTACTCCTGATGCTGGCGATTCCGCTTCTGGCCACGCTGTCGCTGTCCTTCGCTTATGGCCGGGTGCTGACGATGGAAAAAACCTTCGCCAACAATGCGCTCTACAGCCTCAGCCACGACATCTCATCCCATCGCGAACTGCGCGAAGCCAAACGGATTTATATCTCGGTGACGTACTCCGACCGCTGGCTCGCGGGGGCGCAGGGCACGTTCAAACGGCTGCCGGTGCTGCGCTACCTGCTGAACGTCGACTATTTCATGCTCGCCGAAAACCTGCCCTCGGCCGGTATCACCAACGTGGTTGCCGAGCGCGAACGTCGCAACGCGACCCATGTCGGTCTGATGGGCTATTCACCCTTGGTGGACAGCCTTTATTACCGGCTCTACTTGATCGGCGACTACGGCTTCATCGTCATGAAAGAGCCGCCCCACGGGCGGTTATTGCAATGGTGACCGTTGGTCAGAAACCAGCGCCTACCTGTAATTTCTGACAGTAGACCGCACCCGTACCTTGCCCTAGCGTGAAAGCTCCGCCCGTTGCAGTGATAGCAAGGATTGACGATGAGGATCTTGTGGAAAGGATTTCCCGCACAAACGGCAATCGGTCTCGCCGGCACGCTGATCCACTGGCAGATTTTCTTTGTGCTGAACAGCGCGGTTCAGCTCGATCAGGCGGCAAGCAACTTCGCTGCGTTTTGCATCGCCGCATCCTTCGCGTTTTACATGAACGCGCTCTACACGTTCGAGACCGGAACGTCGGTGCTGGCGTACCTGATGTTTATCGGAGTAATGGGGGCGTTGAGCTATGGCACAGGCGTGATCGCCGATGCATGGAGTCTGCCGGGACTGGTGACGGTGTCGGTGTTTTCACTGGTGGATCTGTTGCTGGGGTACTGCTTTTTCCGGTTTGTGTTGTTTCGTGGGCGTCAGGCATGAAAAGCCTTGCGAGTGTTGCCGCCTCCGCCGGGTTCACTTCCTTGAGGATCGACAGACTGGCCCTTCTGGCGGTTGTATCCCTCGCCCTGTTCGTCCGGTTCTACGCCATTGATGTGCCGAGTATCTGGTATGACGAGGCCTACAGTCTGTTACTGGCCCGAGAAACACCGACACGCATCTGGGCATTGACGGCGCTGGATGTGCATCCGCCGCTTTATTACGTCCTGCTGCATTACTGGGTGCTGCTGTGGGGCGAAGGAGCGCTGCCGGCCCGTGCGCTGAGTGCACTGGCGGATGTCGGGACGTTGCTGCTGAGTATCAAGTTGATGAGCCTGATTGCCACACGCCGGGCGGTGTGGATGGCTGCATTGCTGTTGGCTTTATCGCCGGTTTCAGTTCGTTACAGTCAGGAAGTGCGGATGTATACCTTGCTGGGGTTCTGGTTGATGGGCGCTACGGTGGCGTTGGTGTGTTGGGCCAGGAGGCCGGAGCAAACCAGGTTCGCGGCTTTGTATGTGTTGTTGATGACTACAGCGTTTTATACCCACTACTTCGCGGGTTTGTGCATGTTGGTGCATTGGCTGTTTTGGTGGCAAAGCGGAGTGCAGCGCTACGCAACGAGAATGGCGGGAGAGCAATGGTTAGTCGCGAATGTCGCCATCGTTTTTCTATATTTGCCCTGGATACCTCACCTCTTGTCGCAGCTTGCGCTCAACGAGGGCTTGGGATGGATCGAGCCTGTGACCCTACAGGGGGCAATGACATTGGTCTGGCAGTTCACCGTAATGGGGGACGGCATCTCCCAACCGAGTCTATGGCATCTGATGCCACTTGCTCTGGTGGTGTTGTGTGCCGCGACAGCCATTATCAATAACGAGGGTGAGCGACGATACAGTGTTCTGTTGGTGGGCTATTTCTTTATCCCGCTGGTTGCTGTTTACCTGATCTCTTTGTTTCTACCGTTGCTTGTACCACGATATCTGGTTTTTACCGCGCCAGCTCTGCCGATGATTGCGGCGCTCGCTTTGGACATCTGGTGGCCGCGTCGTTTTATGTTGGCGAGTGCGGCATTGCCGCTTTTCGTCTTTGCGCAATTGCATGGGCTGAGTACGGTGTATTGGCAAACAGATGGGTTGAATGGAACCGAGAGACGCAGAGACACCCAGTTTTCTCAGTTGATGGCGCAATTGAATCAAAAAGCTCGCCCGGGAGACGAAATCGTAGTAACCAACGCTTTTTGGTACCCGACATTTGCTTATTTCAACGTCACCGGCATCGCTCCCAGGTTTGAGATCTCATCGATGGATGGCTTCTTGAAACTCACCCGTCGCAACGCCTTGAGCCTGATTCAGGATCCAGTAATGAATACCTATCTCGACGGCGTAACGATTCTGGATTGTCATAGCCAAAGGATCTGGTGGATCACAGACGCCGATTTACATGCTGACAGGCCGCTTTTCGCCAAGGGATGCACGCCCTCTATCACGATCCACGGCGCTCCCATTTCGGCTTATTTGTTTGCCCCGGATTCTGTGCCGGCATCCATGGACGCCGACATGCAATAAGCACTCAGGCAGCCACCCCATCCTGCGGCTCAAAACTGTCCGCCCGCGCCATCTGCCACATCCGCGAATAGAACTCGCCGTTCACTTCCCCGGTGAGCAATTCCCCTGGCTTCAGGAACACGTGCAACTGCGAGAACAGTTTGATTTCGGTCGCTGACATGCGCCGCACCAGATGCTTGGCCGACAGTTGCGACGGATGATCGAGGCCGGCGGCAGCGAGCATTTCCGCCAGTGCCTTGAGTGTATTGCGGTGGAAGTTGTAGACCCGCTGGGCCTTGTCCGGCACTACCAGCGCGCGCTGGCGCAGGGTGTCCTGGGTGGCGACGCCGGTCGGGCATTTGTTGGTGTGGCAGCTTTGCGACTGGATGCAGCCGATGGCGAACATGAAGCCGCGCGCCGAGTTGGCCCAGTCGGCACCGATGGCCAGCACGCTGGCGATGTCGAAGGCGCTGACGATCTTGCCGCTGGCGCCGAGTTTGATCTTGTCCCGCAGATTCAGGCCGACCAGCGTGTTGTGTACGAACAGCAGACCTTCGCGCATCGGTACGCCGATGTGGTCGGTGAACTCCACCGGCGCGGCGCCGGTCCCGCCTTCCTTGCCGTCGACCACGATGAAGTCCGGCAGGATGCCGGTTTCCAGCATGGCCTTGGCGATGCCCATGAACTCCCACGGATGACCGAGGCAGAACTTGAAGCCCACCGGTTTGCCGCCGGACAGTTCACGCAGTTGCTGGATGAAATGCATCATTTCGATCGGCGTGGAGAACGCGCTGTGGCGCGACGGCGAAATGCAGTCTTCGCCCATCAGGATGCCGCGGGTGTCGGCGATTTCCTGGGTCACTTTGTGCTTGGGCAGAATCCCGCCGTGACCGGGTTTGGCGCCCTGGCTCATCTTGATTTCGATCATCCGCACTTGCGGGGTCTGCGCCTGGGCGGCGAAGCGTTCCGGGTCGAAGCGGCCGTCGCTGGTGCGGCAGCCGAAATAGCCGCTGCCCAGTTCCCAGGTCAGGTCGCCGCCATGTTCGCGGTGATACGGGCTGATGCTGCCTTCGCCGGTGTCGTGGGCGAAGTTGCCGAGTTTCGCACCCTGGTTCAGCGCGCGGATAGCGTTGGCACTGAGGGAGCCAAAACTCATGGCCGAGATGTTGAACACCGACGCCGAGTACGGCTGGGTGCACTGCGGGCCACCGACGGTGACGCGGAAACTGCTCGGGTCGCTCAACGGCGCCGGACGCATCGAGTGGCCGATGAATTCGAAGCCGGACTGATAGACATCGATCAGGGTGCCGAACGGCTTGTCGGCGGTTTCATTCTTGGCCCGCGAGTACACCAGCGAACGCTGGGCACGAGAGAAGGGCAGGGCGTCGCTGTCGGATTCCAGCAGGTACTGGCGGATCTCCGGGCGGATGCCTTCGACCAGATAACGGATGTTGCCCAGGATCGGATAGTTGCGGCGCACCGCGTGTGGGCTTTGCAGCAGGTCGAACAGACCGATCAGGCTCAATACGCCGGTGACGGCGGTGATCGGCCACAGCCAGTCGTGTTCGAGAAAGGGCAGGCTGGCGAGGGTGAACATCACGCAGACGGCAAAGAAGGCGTAGCGGCTCAGGAGTGACAGGCTCATACGGTTTCCTTGGTTCGGACGGTTTTTTTTTGCGGCAGTCAGGCGTTCTGCGCCTGCAGAAAGATCGAAAACAGCTCCGACTGGGATTTGATCCCCAGCTTGCTGTACATGTGTTTCTTATGGACTTTCACGGTTTCAACAGAGATTTCCAGCTTACGGGCGATTTCTTTACTGGAGCAACCGCTGAGCATCAGGCGCCCGACGTCCAGTTCCCGGGCGGTCAGTTGCGCGCCCTTGAGCTGCTGCACCGACGCTTCGAGCTGCACCCGCCAGTCCGGTTGCGCAGGCGCCGGAGCCAATGCCACGGTTTCGTTGATTTCATAGGGCAGGCGCTGGCGCAACAGGCCGAGCACCCACGGCTGGATCAATGACAACAGGGCAATCTGCTCGCCGGTGAAGCGCTGCTGGCTGCCCAGCGACAGGCACAACGTACGGTCGCCCTCGAGCTGGCAATTGAACTGGATTTCGTCGGCCACCACATTCAGACGAAAGTATCGCTGGTAATACTCGGTCAGTTCGAAGTGCTCCGGCGCGACCTCCGACAGGCGATACAACCCGGTGCGCGACTGCTCGCGGCAGGCGATGTAGAACGGGTCGAGCAGGTACAGACCGCGCAGGTAATCCTGAAACAGCTGATCGGGACTGCCGTCTGCGCCGGGGCATTCGGCGAACACCTGCGGGTGGCGGTCGGCGCTGAACAGCAGCGCCACCCAGCTATCGAACGGCACGTACTGGTCGAGCAGGCGTACCAGTTGCGCCCAGAAATTCGGCTTGTCGAGGGCGTCGATCAACTGTCCGACGGCGCGGTGCCAGGTGATGTCGTCAAACGAAAGAGTCATGCCTCTACCCCTATCGGGTTACCCCGGCCGCGTAATTCCCTGGCCGGTCGAATGCGAAGCATACTGGCCCACAGACAGCCGCCGGGCAATCTTTCGGCACCCGGCGCCCATAATAAGGACTGCCCATGAAAGTCGAACTCGCCCAACTGGCGGGCCGTGACAAAGACACGGCGTACAACCTCGAACGCGCCCTCGCGGCGATTGCTGCATGCCCGGCCGACACGCAACTGATCGTGTTCCCCGAGACCCACCTGATGGGCTTCCCGACCGCCGCCACCGTGGCGCAGATCGCCGAGCCGGTAGACGGCCCGACCGTCAGCGCCGTGCAGGCTGCCGCCCGCGAACGCAACCTCGCCGTGGTGATCGGCATGGCCGAGAACGACAACGGCCGCTTCTACAACACCACGCTGCTGATCACCCCTGAAGGCATCGCCCTGAAATACCGCAAGACCCATCTCTGGGCCTCGGATCGCGGTGTGTTCGAGGCAGGCGACCGTTACGCCACCTGCCTGTGGAACGGTGTGCGGGTCGGTCTGCTGATCTGCTACGACATCGAGTTCCCGGAATCGGCCCGGGCCGTGGCGCAACTGGGCGCGGAGTTGTTGATCGTGACCAACGGCAACATGGACCCGTACGGCCCGACCCACCGCACCGCGATCATGGCTAGGGCCCAGGAAAACCAGGCGTTTGCGCTGATGGTCAATCGGGTGGAAGCCGGGGATGACGGGTTGATGTTTGCCGGCGGCAGTGCGCTGGTGGATCCGCTGGGCACGCTGCTGTTCGAGGCCGGGCGTGAGGAGGGGCGGTTCAGTGTCGAGCTGGATTTCGCTCAGCTGGAGCTGGCGCGCAAGGATTATCGGTATCTGGATGATCAGCGGTTGAGGTTGCCGGGGGAGGTGGTGGAGCGGGATGGCGGTGTTCGGGAGTTGCTTATTCCACACCGTTGAACCCCAGCCCTCACCCTAACCCTCCCGAAACGTCGGACCGCCCGGAGGGAGAGGGGACTGACCGAGGTGTTCTCTCAAGTTACGCCGACCTGAAATACCCAGTCGAACTCAGGTCTTGAAAAGCATGGAGATCGGCTCCCTTTCCCCCTCGCCCCCTTGGGGGCGGTCCGACGTTTCGGGAGGGCTGGGGTGAGGGGGTAAGGATCTCCAGTCGAACAAAAAAACAAGCAACGCCCGAAACATTCGCCGAACTCGGCCTCTGCCATAAATCCAATAAAATCCGGAGTAAGTCGCCCATGGCTCGTTTGCAACGCACCCTTTCGCTAGGGTCGGTGGTGCTGTTCGGCATCGCCTACATGACGCCGATCATTGTCCTCGGCACATTCGGCATCCTCGCCCAATCCACCGCCGGCATGGTGCCCGCCGCGTATCTGGCGGCGCTGGTGGCGATGTTCTTCACCGCCATGAGCTACGGGCGCATGGCCGCCGCATTCCCGGTGGCCGGCTCGGCCTACAGCTATGTGCGCAAGGCCATCAGCCCGAAACTCGGCTTCATCGCCGGTTGGGCGGTGCTGCTCGATTATCTGTTTCTGCCGATGGCGATCTGGCTGATCGGCGCCGCGTACCTCGCGTCGGCGTTCCCGTCGATTCCGCAGTGGATCTGGGTGCTGGTATTCATCGGCATCACCAGCGCGATCAACATCATCGGCCTGAAACTGGCCAACGGCATCAACGCCTTGCTGATGCTGGTGCAATTCCTGGTGCTGATCGCCTTCGTCGCGCTGTGCGTGCATTACGTTGGTGGTGATGCCAGCACGCCGCTGTGGTCGATCAAACCGTTCTTCAACGGCGACATGCAGATGCCGCTGATCATGAGCGGCGCGGCCATTGCCTGCTACTCGTTCCTTGGCTTCGATGCAGTCAGCACGCTCACCGAAGAAACCCGCGATCCGCGCCGCACCATCCCTCGGGCAATCATGTTGATCACCCTCATCGGCGGGCTGATTTTCGTCGGTGTCTCGTACTTCGTGCAGGTCGCCCATCCGTCGTTCCAGTTCGACAGCGTCGACTCGGCGGCTTACGAAATTGCGCGCAACATCGGCGGCGATCTGTTCGTGTCGATCTTCCTGATTGGTCTGATCGTCGGTCAGTTCGCCTCGGGCCTGTCGGCGCAGGCCAGCGGTTCGCGACTGTTGTTTGCGATGGGCCGTGACGGCGTGTTGCCGAAGTCGTTTTTCGGCACCTTGCACGAGCGCTTCGGTACGCCGGTCAACAGCATCCTGCTGTGCGCCGTTGTCGCGTTGCTGGCGCTGAAACTCGACGTGACCACCTCGACCTCGTTCATCAACTTCGGCGCGTTCCTGGCGTTCAGTCTGGTCAATCTTTCGGTGATTTTTCACTACTGGATCGGCGGCGAGAAAAAAGGCCTGCGCGAACTGGTTCTGTTCCTGGTCTTCCCGTTCATCGGTCTGCTGGCGGACTTGTGGCTGATGGTCAGCCTCGATCACCTGGCGGTGTATCTGGGCCTGAGTTGGCTGGCGATTGGTGTGCTGTATCTGGCGGTGCTGACCGGTGGCTTCCGTCGCCAACCACCGGAGATGGACTTTCAGGAAGCGGCCTGATCAGGCATCAGGCCGCCGGCCGGGTTTGGCGCAACGGCAGTTGCACGCGGAACGTCGTACCGAATCCCGGTTTGCTGCTGACGGAAATGTCACCGCCGTGTTTTTTCACGATGCCATACGACAGGGACAGGCCCAGGCCCGTCCCCTGGCCGACCGGTTTGGTGGTGAAGAACGGGTCGAAGATCTTTTGCAGGGTTTCGGGTGCAATACCCGAGCCCGTATCGGCGACTTCGATGACTGCCGATTCTCCCTGCACGCCAGTGCGCAGGGTGATGGTGCCGCGCTCCGGGCCCATTGCCTGCGCCGCGTTGACCACCAGGTTCATGATGACCTGATTGATTTGCGAGGGCAGGCATTCGATGTCCGGCAGATCCTGATATTCCTTGATCACATCGGCCTTGTACTTGAGCTCGCTGGCGACAATGTTCAGGGTCGATTCGATGCCCTGTTGCAGATTGGCCCACTGCCATTCCTGATGGCTGTCGACCCGGGAGAAATCCTTCAGGTCCCTGACGATCTGGCCGACCCGAGCGATGCCTTCCTTGGATTCCCTGATCAGCACCGGAATGTCTTCGAGCAGAAAATCCAGTTCGAGGTCCTCGCGCAATTGCTGCAACTGCCCAGCCAGTTCGGCGGGCAGAGTTTGCCCGGCGGTGTGATAGGCGCCGAGCATGGCCAGCAGTTGCTGGAAATAGCCGTCGAGCGTGCCGAGGTTGGAGGAAATGAAACCGATCGGATTGTTGATTTCATGGGCGACGCCAGCGGCCAGTTGCCCCAGCGAAGCGAGCTTCTCCGATTGCACCAACTGGCCTTCCAGCTGTTTGCGTTCGTCGATTTCCCGCTGCAAGGCTTCGCTGGCCTGCTTGAACTGGGCGGTACGCTGATCCACCAGATGTTCCAGGTGATGCATTTGCAGCGACGCGCGCTCGGTCATCTGCCATTTGGTCAGAAGGGTGTTGGCCATCTGCTGGACTTCGATGTTGTC
Organism: Pseudomonas pharyngis; assembly: GCF_021602345.1. Classification (GTDB taxonomy): domain Bacteria; phylum Pseudomonadota; class Gammaproteobacteria; order Pseudomonadales; family Pseudomonadaceae; genus Aquipseudomonas; species Aquipseudomonas pharyngis. Next base: position 174,445 of record NZ_BQID01000011.1, on the reverse strand, counting down.
GAAGGGTTTTTTCAGAATCAGCAGCCGGTCATGGGCGTGCAGACGATCCAGCAATTCGTCCCAGGAATAGTCGGAATAGGCGGTACAGACCACCACCTGCAACTGCGGATCCTGCTGCCACAGCGCTTCGATGGTTTGCGCCCCGTCCCAGCCGTCGGGCATGCGCATGTCGACGAACGCCAGGGCGTAGGGACATTGTTCCTGCAAGGCCAGGTTGAGTTTGGCCAGGCCTTCTTCCCCTCCGTAGGCCGAGTCCAGTTCGAAAACCGCTCGCCGGGGTCTGGCGGTTTCGCCGAACAGCGCGGCTTCCATTTCGTCCATCTCTGCCGACTGCGCTGAAGCCGGGGCAAGGATCTTGCGAAAGTCTTCGTGGATCGACGGCATGTCATCGATCAGCAGAATGCGGCGGTTCGACAATTCGCTCATGCGTTCTCCGTTACCGCGATCAGCGGAATCTGCAAGGTGAACAGGGCGCCCTGGCCAGGTCCGTCGCTGTGGGCCGTGAGGTGGCCGTTCATCTCGATGGCCGCCAGGGCGCAACTGTGCAGGCCGAAGCCGTGGCCCTCTTTGCGGGTGGTGAAACCGTGGGCAAAGATCCGCGTCATGTTTTCCGGGGCGATACCTTCGCCATCGTCCTTGACGCTGATTTCCAGATAATTCCCGTCGACGATTTTTACGCCCAGGGTGATGGTGCGCGGGCGGTTGCTGAGGTCGGACATCGCGTATTTGGCGTTGCTGATCAGGTTGATCAGGATCAGCAGCAAACGGTGTTTGTCACCCATCACCTGCGGCACTTCGGCGTAGTCCTTGACCACTGTGACGTGGTGCCGGGTCAGGGCTCCGGCGTTCATGCGCAGGGCGTCTTCGAGCAGTTCGCTGATGTACAGCGGCTCGGTCAGGCTGCTGGCCCCGGCATAGGATTGCTGGGTGGCGACGATGTCCTTGATGTGATCGACACTTTTGTTCATCTGGTTCAGTTCGTCGACCATTTCCTGCTGTTCCTGGGCGATGGCAACGACCAGTTGATTGAGATAACCGGGCAGCAATTTGCCCTTGGGGTCTTCGCTGAGGAACTGGCCGAGGTCGTCGGGGTGTTCGTTGATCAGCTGCATGGCCTTGCCCAGCCCCAGGGTCTTGCTGTTGCGTAACTTGCGCGCGATCAGGTCGGAGGAAATGTTCACGCTGTTGAGCACGTTGCCGACGTTGTGCAGCACGTTGGTCGCGATCTCGGCCATGCCGGCCTGGCGTGCGGCGTCGAGCAGTTCGCTCTGGGCGTTCTTGAGCTCCCGGGTGCGCTCGTCGACCCGTTGCTCCAGCACATCGTTGGCGGTTTGCAGGGCTGCGTTGACCCGGTTGATCTCGGCGAAACTGCGGATCAGACGGATGGCCAGCCACAGCAGCGACAGCATCAGCAGGACCGAGAACAGCAGCAGATAGAAGTGATATTTCCTGTCGATTTTTTCGACCCGCTGCTGATCCCGGTTGAGCATGTTGGTGATGTTGTCCAGGCGCTCGGCCACCGGAACCGCCTCAATCTCCTCGAGCAAGCGGTTGACGATCGGCTGCTCGCGCAGGATCAGGCTGATGTGATTGCTCAGGATCCTGATCGGGGCTTGAAAGTCCTGGGGCAGGCGTTGCGCGTTCACCGCCAGTTTGTTCAGGCCCAGGACGATATCGGCGGCCTTGTCGTCGGAGGTGACCTGAGAGAACTCCAGTGCGCTGAGCAGCAGGTCATAGGTATCGGTGGCGATGTTCTGCACCTGAATCTTGTCGAGATCGGACAGGCCGGCCAGTTGTGCCTGAATGTCATCTTCGGCGGTCGGCAGGAACGCCAGAGAGTTGCGCAGCAAGGCGTTGTGCGACTTGAACTGCTCCACCAGCCGGGTCTTTTCCTGCATCGCCTTGAGAAAACTCTCGTGGGCTTCGTCCCATTGTGTCGAGTCGTTGCGCCCGTGGCCGGACTCCATGGTGTCGAAGCGTTCCCACAGGCGGTTCATCTCGCTCATCGGCGAGACCAGCGGGTCGTAATTGTGGGAGATCGCCACCCGCGCCTTGAGGATTTCGTTTTCCCACAGCGAGTCCTGCTGCTTGATCTGGCGGATCAGGTCCCGGGACTCGGTGTAGGCCGTCGTCTGCTCGGTGCTGGACTTGAGGTAGAGAAACACCAGGATCGAGGCCAGCAGCACGGCGACGAGCCCGATCAACATCAGGCTGACACGGCGTGAAACCTTCATCATGGCTGGCCCTCCGGATGGCCGGTCAGGGTCTTGAGAAACAGGATGATCAGGGTCTTGTCTTCTTCGCTCGGCATGCGCCCCAACTGATACTGGAACATCACGTCCACGGCCCGTTCGAGGGTGGGCGCCGAGCCGTCATGGAAGTACGGTGCGGTCAGCGCGACATTACGCAGGCTCGGCACCTTGAACACGGCGCGGTCGTCTTCGTCGCCGGTCACGTTGAAACGGCCCTGGTCGGCCACCGTCGGGTTACCGCGATCGGCGATGTAGTCGCCGAACACGCCAAATTTCTGGAACATGTTGCCGCCAATGTTGACGCCCTGATGGCAGGCAATGCAGCCGTACTCCTTGAAACGCTGATAGCCGTATTTTTCTTCGAGGGTCAGGATATCGGTATTGCCCAGCAGGTACTGATCGAAACGGGAGTCGGGGGTCAGCAGCGTGCGCTCATAGGTGGCCAGCGCATTCTGGATATTGGCCCGGCTCACGGCATCGGGGTAGGCGGCACGAAAGCTCTGACCATAGGCTGCGTCGTCAGCGATCCGTTGCACGACGGTGTTCCAGTCGCTGCCCATTTCGTGGGGGCTGGTGATCACGACGTTGCTTTGTTCTTCCAGGGTTTCGACGCGGCCATCCCAGAACTGGCGGAAATTGAGGCTGGCGTTGAATACGGTTGGTGTGTTGACCGCCACCGGTTGCCCATCGAAGCCGTTGGAGAAGGCGCGGGTGTCGGCGCCGCTTTTATCCAGTTGATGGCAGCTGGCGCAGGACAGCGTGTTATTGATCGACAATCGCGGGTCATGGAACAACTGGCGCCCGAGCTCGACCCGCCTGGCATCCAGGTGCGGCTTTGGCGGCAAGGGTTTCAGCGGCTCGTCCAGCGGTGCGGCGATGGCATTTGCGCACAGACCGAGCAGTAGAACCAACGACCCCGGGCGATTCATGAAACACCCCACGTGCCAGGTTGAGCAGACTCCAGCAAACGGGCGAAGGCCTCTGCCGGCAAGGCCTTGCTGAAATAGAAGCCCTGGCCTTCCTCGCAGTGATGAGCTTTTAGAAATGCCAACTGATGCGCGGTTTCCACACCTTCGGCAATGACGTTGAGGTTCAGGCTCTTGCCCAGGCTGATGATCGCGCCGACCAGGGCGGCATCACCGCTGTCATGGCTCAGGCCGCGAATGAACGATTGATCGATTTTCAGCACATCGATGGGAAAACGGCGCAGATAGCTCAAGCTGGAATAACCGGTGCCGAAGTCATCGATGGCCAGCCGAACCCCCAGCGCCTTCAGCCTGCCCAGCGCGTTCATCGTCGCGTCGACGTTCTGCATCAGCACACCTTCGGTGATCTCCAGTTCCAGCAGACGAGGATCCAGCCCGGTCTGTGCCAGCACCTGTTCGATGCCCTCGACGAAGTGCCGCTGGCGAAAGTCGATGGCCGAGGTGTTGACCGACATGCGAATCGGCGGCAATCCCGCCTGTTGCCATTCACGGGTATGACGACAGGCCTCGGCCAGCACCCATTTGCTCAGCGGCACGATCAGGCCGCTGTCTTCGGCCACCGGGATGAACTCCGAGGGATAGACCCAGCCATGCCCCGGTTTCTGCCAGCGCACCAGTGCCTCGGCACCGACTACCCGGCCGCTGGCCAGCTCGATTTTCGGTTGGTAATGCAGGACGAATTCCTGGCGTTGCAGGGCCTGGCGAATGCCCGACTCGATGCTTTGCTGTTCCCGGGCGCGCTGGTTCATGGCTTCAATGAAGAAGCCGATTTCGTTCGGTCCGTTTTCCTTGGCGCTGCGCATGGCCGTTTCAGCTTTCTTGATCAGCTCGATGGCCTCGAGCCCGTCATCGGGGTAGAGGCTGATGCCCAGACTGGCCGTGACGCTCACGTCATGCCCGACGATTGTCTGTGGTGTGCGGATAGCGCTCAGTAGTTTCTCGGCGATGCTGCGCGACTGCTGCGGGTGATTGATGTCGCTGAGCATCACCACGAATTCGTCGGAGCCATAACGAAAAACCGAATCCGATTCGCGCACGCAGGCGAGCAATTGCTGGCCGACCCGTTTGAGCATCTCGTCGCCCGCTGGGTGGCCCAGGGCATTGTTGATGCGCTTGAAGCGATCAAGCCCGAGAAACATCACCACCAGTTGTTTGTCATGGCGCCGGCAGGCGGCCAGCGACTGAGTCAAACGGTCACCGAGCAAGGTGCTGTTGGGCAGGCCCGTGAGGCTGTCGTACTGCAACAGGTGCGAGACCTTGAGCAATTCATGCACGCGGGCTTCGATGGTCTGCTCGAGACTGAGCATCTTCAGCGCCGCGTCCTGGGCCAACTGCCATTTCCAGGTCAGGGCATTGGCCATCTGGCGGATTTCCAGGGTGTCGAATGGTTTTTTCAGGATCAGCAACTGATCGCCGAATTCCAGTCGTTCGGCCATGGCCTCCCAGCTGTAGTCGGAATAGGCGGTGCACAAGGCGATTTGCAGATTCGGATCGACCGCCCACAGTTTTTCGATGGTTTCCAGGCCGTCCCAACCGGGCGGCATGCGCATGTCGGTGAACGCGAGGGCATAAGGCCGGCCTTCTTCCACCGCATGCTGCACCAGTTTCAGCGCTTCCTGCCCCTGATAGGCGGAGTCGAGCTGGAACGTCAGGTGCGATGATTGCCGGGTGCCGAACAGCGTTTGCTCGAGCGTATCCAGGTCTGCTGCACCGCTGGTGTCCGGGGTCAGTATCTTGCGAAAGTCATCATGGATCGCCGGGGTATCGTCGACGATCAATATGCGCCGGTTGGTCTGGGGAAAAGGTGTTTTCATCCCTCATCCTCCCTGGGCAGCGGGGCAGTCGCGTTTCCGTCCTTCAGCAGGCGGGCTGCTTGCTCGGGGCTGACAGCTTCCCTGAAGCAAAGGCCTTGCACGTTTTTCAGCGGGGCCGAAGAGGTGAGGGCGTCATCCCGATCTGCGGGCTGGACGCCTTCGGCGCTGATGTCGATCGCCAGATCCCGGGCGAAATTGACGATCGCTCGCAGGGTATTGGCGCTGCCTTCATCCTGGGCTGCACTGTCGATCAGGGATTGGGCGAGTTTGAGGTGATTGACCCGGTAGGTTTTCAGGTAATCGAACGATGAGTATTCGGTGCCGAAATCGTCGATGGCGATCTTTACCCCAAGCTCACTGAGGCGCGGCAGCACATCGTTGTGGGTCCATTTGGTCTGGGCCAGGGTCGCTTCGGTGACATCGAAACGCAGATCCCACGGTGCCAGTTCCCAGCGGGCGGTGGTGCGCAGCACGTCATAGATGAGTTCCGGGCCGCTCTTGAGTTGCGCCAGGGAAATCCTGATCGCCATCACTGGAGGCGCCACTCCCTCGTTTTGCCACTGGCGCATCTGCCAGCAGGCGTGATCCAGTATCCAGCGACCGAGCGGGATGATTGCACCGGTCTTTTCCGCTGCCGGTACGAAGGCCGACGCTGGCAGCAGACCAAGCCTGGGATGTTGCCATTTGACCTGCGCGGCCATGCCGAGAATCTTGCCGCTGTGCATGTCCACTTCCGGCGTGTAGTCGAGCTTCAGTCCTCCCTGAGTCAGGGCGGTCATCAATTCCTCGGCCAGGGCCATGCGCTCGGCGACTTCGCGAGTGATTTGCTCGGAATGGAACTGGTACTGATTACGGCCCGTTTCCTTGGCGCGGTACAGCGCCATGTCGGCGCCGGCCAGCAGACTGTCGGCATCCAGACTGTTGGCGCGGTACAGGCAGATGCCGATACTGACGGAAATGCGCAAGGCATTGCCTGCCAGTTGGTAGGGCTCCAGAAGCGCATCGCGGATCTTGGTCGCGATGGCAGCAGATTGGGTCGGGTCGCTGACGTCCAGTTGCAGGATCGCGAACTCGTCTCCGCCCAGACGTGCGACCACGTCATTTTCCCGTACATTGGATTTGATCCGTTGCGCCACTGCCTGCAACAACAGATCGCCGACCGGATGGCCGAGGGTGTCGTTGATCCGCTTGAAGTGATCCAGATCCAGGTAAAACACCGCAAAAGGTGCCGCTCCCCGACGCGCGGCGGCGAAGGCCTGATGCAGACGCTCGATCAGCGTGGCGCGATTGGCCAGTCCCGTGAGTCCGTCGGTGCGGGCCAGCAGGTTCATCTTTTCTTCGGCCAGCCGGCGTTCGGTGATGTCAAGAATGATCCCCTCGACTTCCAGCAGGCGGCCGTCGTGATCGCGCACCGGGATGTAGCGGTTTTCCACCCAGCGCCAGTCGCCCGCGCCGGTACGCAGGCGAAACTCGATGGAGGCGCCTTCGGCATGCCGATCGAGCACCCGGCCCATGGCGGTATCGACACTGAGCTGATCGTCCGGGTGAATCAGCGTCTGCGCCCAGTTGGCCGAACCCACCAGATCAGCCGCGACATGGCCGTAGCGGGTGATGTTGTGGGAGATGTACATCAGCGGAAACGACGGTTCACCGCGCAACCGGTAGAGGATGGTCGGACTGTTCTGCACGATGATGTTGGCGTCGGACAGTTCCCGGGTACGCTCCTGAACTGCCTGCTCCAGCAGGTTCATCTTCATGGCGGCGTCTTCGGTCATTTGCCACTTGACCGTCAGGGCGCTGGCCATCTGCCGGATTTCGATCGCGTCGAAGGGTTTTTTCAGGATCAGCAGGCGATCGGTCAGGGCCAGCCGCCGGTCGATGTCTTCCCACGAGTAATCGGAGTAGGCGGTGCACAGGGCCACCTGCAGCTTGGGATCGACCTGCCACAGCCGCTCGATGGTTTCCAGGCCATCCCAGCCCGGCGGCATGCGCATGTCGATGAAGGCCATGGCGTACGGGCGCCCGGCGGCGAGTGCGGCTTCGACTTTGTCCAGCGCTTCGCGGCCCTGATAGGCCGAGTCCAGTTCGAAACGGTCTTTCGGTGCGACGGGGGCGGAGGACGCATCGCCGAACAGCAGGCTTTCCGTTTCATCCAGGCTGTCGGCTTCAGCCGTGGCCGGTTTGAGGATCTTTGCGAAATCGTCATGGATCGACGCGGTATCGTCGACGATGAGCACGCGGCGGTTGGTGTGTCCGGGTTGCGCACTCACGACGCAATACCCGTGTGTTCACGCACATTCGTCATCGGGAGCATCCTTTTCCCCTCATCACATGCCTGCGCGCAGGCCGATGGTGTCGTCCAGCGACTTGAGCATAGTTGCAGGGGCGCAACTTCGCCTGTCGCGGTGTAACAGAGGATTTACACGGCCCCGGCGAAAATCATCTAGCCTGTGATTCAAGCGCAGGCAAGCAGGGGAGGTCTGCCGGCGCGTCAGTCATGTCCAACGTTTTTCACGAGGCTTCGCCATGGAAGAGCCGTCCGCCCCGATTTCGCCGCCCCGGCCCAAAGTACTGCTGGTCGATGACGAGGAACCGATTCTCAACAGCCTGCGCCGTCTGCTGCGCGGCCAGCCTTATGACCTCTTGCTGGCCACCAGCGGTGCCCAGGCGCTGGAAATACTCGAGCAGCAACCGGTGAATCTGGTGATGAGCGACGCGCGCATGCCCAACATGGATGGGGCCACGCTGCTGGCTCTTGTTCATGAGCGGTATCCGGCGACTGCGCGGATCATGCTCACCGGCTACGCCGACCCTTCGGCGATCATCAAGGCCATCAACGAAGGGCAGATCCACCGTTACATCAGCAAACCCTGGAACGACGAGGAAATGCTGCTGACCTTGCGTCAGGCCCTCGAGCATCAGCATCTGGCACGCGAGCGCGAACGTCTGGAAAAACTGACGCGAGTGCAAAACGAACAATTGAAATTGCTCAACAGCACCCTGGAAAAACACGTCGCCGCCCGTACCGCCGAACTGCAGCAGACCGCCGACATGCTCGACCTCGCCTACGAGGAGCTCAAGCGCAGTTTCCTGACAGGCACCGAAATGTTCTCGTTGCTGGCCAACCTGCGCCTGCCGCCGGCGAAGCAGACCAATCGGCAGATCATCGAGCTGGTACGCGGCTATTGCAAGATGCACCGTCTGGACGAAGCCGCCAGCCGCGATCTGACCATGGCCGCCGCGCTCTACAATATCGGCAAGCTGAGCTGGACCGACAGCATGATGACCACGCCGTCGGACCTGCTGCACAGCACCGAGCGCGACCGCTATCGGGCTTATCCGAAACAGAGCGAATCGCTGTTGATGACCCTGGACCCGATGAAGGATGCCGCGCGGCTGATCCTGCACCATCAGGAGCACTGGGACGGCAGCGGGTTTCCCGACCGGCTCAAGGGCGAGGCCATTCCCTTGGGCTCGCGGCTGTTGAAACTGGCGGTGGATTTTGTCGAGTTGCAGCGCGGGCTGATTCTCGAGCGGCAGATGAACAGCGATGAAGCCTTGCTGTACCTGCGCCAGTACGCCGGCAAACTCTACGATCCCGAGCTGATCGAGGATTTCATCAAGGTCTGCGCAATGGTCAGCGACATCACCTTGGCCGATCCGGACGTCAAGGTCATGGGCACCCGGGAGTTGGCGGCGGGGATGATCCTCGCGCGCAACCTCAATGCCGACAACGGCATGTTGCTGCTCAACGCCGGCAAAGTGCTGAGCGCTCCGCTGGTTGAAAAACTGATCAGTTTCGAGGCCATGGAGGGCGGCAAATACAAGGTATTCGTCAAGGTGCCGCAAGAGCCCGAGACGACGCTCGCGGCCCAGGGTGGATGACGCTGGCGCGGCCGGCATGGGATCCTTGCGGCTTTTCTCAAGGCCGGTGGCTGACCCATGACTTCTGTATCCGCAGTTTCCCCCCGCATCATCCGTATCGCCGCCGCGCTGCTGATCGGTCCCGACGGCCAGACCCTGCTGGTGCGCAAGCGCAATACCACGGCGTTCATGCAACCGGGCGGCAAGATTGAAGCCGATGAACTGCCGGTGCATGCACTGGCCCGTGAGCTGGAGGAAGAACTGGGACTGGTGATCGATCCGGCGCAGGCTAGCTTTCTCGGCCAGTTCTCGGCACCCGCTGCCAACGAGCCGGGATTCGTTGTGCAGGCCGAAATCTTTCAACTGACCATCGACGCCAGGGTGTCTCCGGCCGCCGAGATCGAAGAGGTGATCTGGATCGACCCGGCCACCGACGGCGATGTGGTTCTCGCCCCATTGACACGTGACCTGATCCTGCCGTTTTATCGAGCCTCGCTGACCGTGATCGCCTGATCATTCGTGCAAAGGACTTCGTCATGATCCCGCTTCAAGACCTGCTGATTTTTGCCGCCGCCGCCCTGCTGATGGTACTGACGCCGGGGCCGAACATGATCTACCTGATCTCGCGGTCGATCTGCCAGGGACGTCGCGCCGGGGTGACCTCGCTGCTCGGCGTGGTGGCGGGGTTCTTCGTGCACCTGTTCGCGGCGGCCGCCGGTTTGACCGCGGTGTTTCTCGCCGTGCCGATGGCCTATGAAGTGTTGAAGTGGGCCGGTGCACTCTACCTGTTGTGGCTGGCCTGGCAGGCGGTGAAGCCTGGCGCCCGCTCGCCGTTCGAGGCGCAACAGTTGCCGGCGGATTCTTCGCGCAAACTGGTCACCATGGGCTTTCTCACCAGTGCCTTGAACCCGAAAATCGCGGTGTTCTACCTCTCGGTATTCCCGCAGTTCATCACCCCCGAGCACGGCTCGGTGTTCACCCAGAGCATCATCCTCGGCCTGACCCAGATCAGCGTCAGTTTCAGCGTCAACCTGCTGATCGCGCTGTTCGCGGCGGGCATCGCGTCGTGGTTCGTCAACAACCCGACCTGGCTGGCGGCGCAGCGTTATTTCATGGGCTTCGTGCTGGGCGGCCTGGCCGTGCGGCTGATGCTTGAACAGCGCAAGGCCGCCTGAACATGTGGATCGAGCGGCTGGACGCCAGTCATGCGCTGGCCTATCGCGAATTGATGCTGGAGGCGTATGACCGGCATCCGCAGGCGTTCACCTCCAGTGTGCGCGAGCGTGCAGTGATGCCGTTGAGCTGGTGGGAATCACGCCTGACCAGCAAGCTCGACGCAGTGTTTGGCGCGTTTGAAGAGGGCCGGCTGGTGGGGATCGTCGGCCTGGCGTTCGAGCCTCGGGAGAAGGCCCGGCACAAGGCAACGGTGTTCGGCATGTATGTGTCGGCCGAGTTTCGTCAGCGCGGGCTGGGGCTGAAATTGATGGAGGCGGTGCTGGGGGAAGCGCAGCAGCATCCGGCGCTGAAAGTCATTCAATTGACCGTCACCGCCGGTAATGATGCGGCGTTTCATCTGTACCAGCGCTGCGGCTTCGTCCAGTTCGGCCTCGAGCCGATGGCGGTGCGGGTCGGCGAGGACTACTTCGACAAGATCCACATGTGGTCCCAGCCTTTCGTGCCAACCGCCAGTCTCAACGAACCGCGCTGACCCCATCCAGGGTCGAGAACGAGGTGTCCTTGGCCGTCAGCAGGAAGTCGCGCATGTACGGCGCGTCGAGCATGTCGGCGCGGATCGCCGCGTACAGCGTCGCAAACAGACCTTTCTCGCCCAGCCGCTTGCCCTTCACGTAACCGCGCGAGCTGTATTCATGCAGCGCCCAGTGCGGCATGCCGCACACGCCACGGCCGCTGGCCACCAGCTGCATCATCATTACCGTCAGTTCCGAGGTGCGCACCTGCGCCGGCTCGATGTCGGCCGGTTCGAGGAAGCGGGTGAAGATGTCCAGCCGGTCGCGTTCGACCGGGTAGGTGATCAGGGTTTCGGTCAGCAGGTCTTCGGGGACGATGTACGGTTTGCTCGCCAGCGCATGCTGATTGGCGACCGCGAGCATGGCTTCGTAGGTGAACAGCGGCACGTAGGTGATGCCGGCGATTTCCAGCGGGTCGGACGTCACCACCAGATCCAGATCACCCCGGGCCAGGGCCGGCAGTGGTGCGAAGGAGAAACCCGAAGCGAGGTCGAGTTCGACTTCCGGCCAGGCATCGCGGAACTGGTCGATGGTCGGCATCAGCCACTGGAAGCAGCTGTGGCATTCGATGGCCATGTGCAGTCGCCCGGCGGTGCCACCGGCCAGACGCCCGATATCACGTTCGGCGGCGCGCAGCAGCGGCAGGGTCGCGTCGGCCAGTTGCAGCAGGCGCAGGCCGGCGCTGGTGAAGCGCACCGGTTTGGTCTTGCGCACGAACAACGGCATGCCCATGCGCTCTTCCAGCTCCTTGAACTGGTGGGACAGCGCCGACTGGGTCAGGTGCAGGCGGTCGGCCGCATCGACCAGGCTGTCAGCTTCGCGCAGGGCATGCAGGGTTTTCAGGTGACGGATCTCAAGCACCGCAGGCTCCATGAGGAAAATTTGTGATCAACACGAAAAGGTTGAGTTTGTCTCATGTTGCTCTGGCTGTCGACAATGGCGCCATCTTTTACGCAATGGAGAACACTCGACATGGCCGTGGCACACACCCTGGGTTTCCCGCGCATCGGCGCCGATCGCGAACTGAAAAAAGCCCTCGAAGCCTACTGGAAAGGCGATCTCGATCAGGCCGCTCTGAATCAGGTCGGCCGCGAGCTGCGCGCCAGGCACTGGCAATTGCAGAAGGACGCCGGCATCGACCTGCTGCCGGTCGGCGACTTCGCCTGGTACGACCAGGTGCTGACCCACTCGCTGACCTTCGGTGTGATCCCCGAGCGCTTCGACGGTGTGCGTGACGAACGGGGTCTGCCGACCCTCGACACCTTGTTTGCCATGGCCCGTGGCGCCACGTCTTCCTGCTGCGGCGGCGAGCACGGCAAGACTCAATACGCCCAAGAGTTGACCAAGTGGTTCGACACCAACTACCACTACCTGGTCCCGGAATTCAACGCTGACCAGCCATTCAAGCTGAGCTGGGAACAGCTGTTCGATGAAGTCGAAGAAGCCAAAGCCCTCGGTCACAACGTCAAACCGGTGATCATCGGCCCGCTGACTTATCTGTGGCTGGGCAAGGCGAAAGGCAACGATTTCGACAAGCTCGATCTGCTTGAGCGCCTGCTGCCGGTGTACAACGAAATCCTCGGCCGCCTCGCCACCCAGGGCGTGGAGTGGGTGCAGATCGACGAGCCGATCCTCACCCTCGATCTGCCGCAAGCCTGGAAAAGTGCCTTCGAACGCGCCTATCACATCCTTCAGTACTCGCCGCTGAAGAAACTGGTGGCGACCTATTTCAGTGGTTTGCAAGACAACCTCGGTTTGGCCGTCGGCCTGCCGGTGCAAGGCCTGCACATCGACGCTGTGCGGGCACCGGATCAGCTCGGTCAGGTGCTCGATCGTCTGCCGACCTACAAGATTCTCTCGGTCGGGCTGGTCAACGGGCGCAACGTCTGGCGCTGCGAACTGGAGCAGGCGCTGGCGCAACTGCAACCGGCGCAGGAGCGCTTTGGCGACAACCTGTGGGTCAGCAGTTCCTGCTCGTTGCTGCACAGCCCGGTGGATGTCGAGCGTGAAGACAAGCTCGATCCGGAACTGAAAAGCTGGCTGGCATTCGCCGTACAGAAGTGCAGCGAAATCTCGGTGTTGCGTGATGCGCTGAACGACCCGCAAGCGCCGAACGTGCAAAACGCGCTGGCCGCAAGCCGCGCGATTCAAGAGAGCCGCGCCCGCTCGCCGCGTATTCACAAGGCCGACGTGCAAGCGCGGATCGAGGCGATCAATGCCAGCGACAGCCAGCGGCATTCGCCGTTCGCCAAACGCATCGCCGCGCAACAGGCGCGTCTGAAATTGCCGATGTTCCCGACCACCACCATCGGTTCGTTCCCGCAGACCGGCTCGATTCGCCTGGCCCGTCAGGCATTCAAGCAGGGCAAGCTGTCGGCCAACGACTACCACGATGCCATGCGCAGCGAAATCCGCCACGCGGTGCAGGTGCAGGAACGTCTGGGCCTCGATGTGCTGGTGCACGGTGAAGCCGAGCGCAACGACATGGTCGAGTACTTCGCCGAACAGCTCGACGGTTACCTGTTCACCCGTTTCGGCTGGGTCCAGAGCTACGGTTCCCGCTGCGTGAAACCGGCGGTGATTTATGGCGACCTCAGCCGTCCGAACGCCATGACCGTTGACTGGATCAGCTACGCCCAGAGCCTGACGGACAAGGTGATGAAAGGCATGCTGACCGGTCCCGTGACCATGCTGATGTGGTCGTTCCCCCGCGAAGACGTGTCGCGTAAAGTCCAGGCGCAACAACTGGCGCTGGCCCTGCGTGACGAAGTGGTCGATCTGGAAAACGCCGGGATCAGGATCGTGCAGATCGACGAAGCGGCGTTCCGCGAAGGCCTGCCGCTGCGCCGTGAGCAATGGCAGGAATACCTCGACTGGGCGGTGCAAGCGTTCCGACTGACAGCGTCGGGCGTGAAGGATGAAACCCAGATTCACACCCACATGTGCTACAGCGAGTTCAATGACGTGATCAAGGCGATCGCCGACATGGACGCCGATGTGATCACCATCGAAACCTCGCGTTCGGACATGGAGTTGCTTGAGGCCTTCGAAGCGTTCGACTACCCGAACGACATCGGCCCGGGCGTCTACGACATCCACTCGCCGCGCGTGCCGGACACCGCCGAGATGGTAAAACTGATGAGCAAAGCCGTGAAGCGCATTCCGGCGCAGCGGCTATGGGTCAACCCCGATTGCGGCCTGAAGACTCGCGCCTGGCCGGAGACCGAAGCCGCATTGGTCAACATGGTCGCGGCGGCTCGGCAGTTGCGCAGTCAGTTGGCGTAACGGCAACACCGAATGAAGCGTGTCGACCGCTCGGCACTCTTCATCAAACTGTCATCGAACTGTGGCAGCGCGCTTGAACAAACTTCATCAGACTCGCGCTCTACTGGGGTTCTGCGTTTCGGTGTTTTTCATGTTCAAGGGATTTTTTGCAATCGCGGCGTTGTTGGCCGCGGTTTTTTTCGTTCCGGCGTCCTATGCGGCGTCGCGTTGCGACGTCAATGTACCGACCGAACGGGTCGATCTGGAGCAGGTAAGCCTGGCGTACCAGAGCATCGGTCGTGCGTCGGATCCGGCGCTGTTACTGGTGATGGGCCTGGGCGGGCAGTTGATCCACTGGCCGGATGAAGTGGTGGTCGCGCTGTGTCAGCAGGGTTTTCGGGTGATCCGTTATGACAACCGCGATGTCGGTCTGTCGACCTGGCGCCAGGCGCCGGCCGAAGCCAACCTGACCTTTGAGGTGCTGCGCTACAAACTCGGCCTGCCGGTGGCGGCGCCTTACAGCCTGACCGACATGGCCGACGATGCGCTGGGCCTGATGGACGCCTTGCACGTCGAGCAATTCCACGTGCTCGGCGCGAGCATGGGCGGGATGATCGCCCAGCACCTGGCGGCGATGGCGCCGCAACGGGTCGAAAGCCTGACGCTGATCATGACCAGCTCCGGTGCCGAAGGGCTGCCGGCGCCGAGCGCGGCGCTGGTGCAGTTGTTGTCACGGCGCGGCGCGCCCAATCGCCAGATTGCGCTGGAGCAACAGGCCGATCTGCTGGCCGCACTGGGCAGCCCTTCGGTCAGCGATGACCGGCAGGCCTTGCTGCATCAGGCGGCGCTGTCCTATGACCGGGCGTTCAATCCCGAAGGCGTGAAGCGCCAGATCATGGCGATCCTCGCCGAGCCGAGCCGGGTGGCGTTGCTCAACCAGTTGCGGGTGCCGACGCTGGTGGTGCATGGCACGGCGGATCCGTTGCTGCCGGTGATGCACGGCGTGCACCTGGCGGCGCATATTCGCGGCAGTCAGCTGCGGCTGATTCCGGGGCTGGCGCACCGCTTTCAGGAAGCGTTCAAGGAACCGTTGCTGGCGGCGGTGTTGCCGTATTTGCGCGAGCATCGCGAAGACACGTCGCACTGGGCGCAGATCGAACCGGTGGCGGAACACAACCTGCTCTGACTCAGGCGTGCAGCCGCACCCACACCGACACCAGCACCGTCGCCGCCATCAGCCACGCCACCGCCGCCACCGCCAGTGAAGCTTCGAGACGCATGCGGTCGACCATCACGTACAGCGTCGCCAGATACACGAAGTACGGAATGATCGACCACATGCCGAACACGATGGTGGTCTTCAAGTCGTCGATCGAACGGCCCTTGCCGACGATGTAGTGGGCGATCAGGGCGAAGGTCGGGAACAGCGGCACCAAGCCGGCGATGTAGTAGTTTTTGGTCTTGGCCAGCATGGCGAGGATCACCACCACGGCCGCACCGAGCATTGCCTTGAAAATCAGATCCACATCGTTCTCGCTTAATGGCTCAGGCCGTATTTTTTCACTTTGTCGAACAGCGTGGTCTTGGCCATTCCCAGTTCCAGGCTGGCTTGGGTCAGGTTGCCGCCGCTGCGTTGCAGGGCGTCGCTGAGCAGGTTGCGCTCGAACGCTTCCACTGCTTCGGCGAATGCCAGACCCTGGCCCGCGCTACCCGCGCCGGTTTTCTTGAACGCTGGCAGGCCGAGGGCAAAACGCTCGGCGACGTTGCGCAGTTCCCGTACGTTGCCCGGCCAGTCGTGGCTCATCAGGCTCGACAGGGTCTGGTTGTCCAGCTCCGGCAGCGCCCGGTCGAAACGCAGGGCCGATTGCTGGGTGAAGTGTTCGAACAGTTGCAGGATGTCTTCGCGGCGCTCGCGCAGGGGCGGCAGTTCCAGCGTTACCACGTTGAGGCGGTAGTACAAGTCGCTGCGAAATTCCCCGGCCTTGCTTGATTCGTCGAGGTCGGACTTGGTGGCCGCAATCACCCGGCAATCCACCGCCACGCTCTGGTTCGAGCCGAGGCGTTCGAGGGTGCGTTCCTGCAACACCCGCAGCAGTTTGATCTGCAACGGCAGCGGCATGCTTTCCACTTCATCGAGGAACAGCGTGCCGCCGTCGGCGTGTTCGATCTTGCCGATCCGCCGTTTGCCGGCGCCGGTGAAGGCGTTGGCTTCGTGGCCGAAAATTTCGCTTTCGAACAGGTTTTCCGGCAGCCCGCCACAGTTCAGCGCAACGAACTGTTTGCTGTGACGGCGGCTGAAATCATGCAGGCAACGGGCGACCAGTTCCTTGCCGGTACCGGTTTCGCCTTCGATCAGCACATTAGCCGAGGTGTCGGCGACGTTGGCGATCAGTTCGCGCAGGTTCTGCATGGCCGGCGAACGCCCGATGATCCGTCCTTCCAGTGAATCACGTTCGGCCAGTTGCCGACGCAGGGACGAGACTTCGCGATTCAGGCTGCGTTGCTCCAGGGCACGGCGGGCCACATCGACCAGACGCTCGGGGGAGAACGGTTTCTCCATGAAGTCGTAGGCGCCTTTCTGCATCGCGCCGACCGCCATGGAAATATCGCCGTGGCCGGTGATCAGCACCACCGGCAGGCTGCGGTCGCGTTGCTTGAGCCGGGTCAGCAGCTCCAGGCCGTCGATGCCCGGCAGGCGAATGTCGCTGATGACGATCCCGGCGAAATTGTCACCGACCTGCTCCAGCGCTTCTTCGGCACTGCCGACGCCGATGCAGGGAATGTCTTCCAGCGTCAGCGCCTGCTGGCAGCCGAGCAGGACATGGGGGTCGTCTTCGACGATCAATACACTGAGGTCGTTGTTCATATTGGCTCGGCAGGAGTAGGGCTTACCAACGGTAAACTGAGGACGAAAGTGGTACCACCGCTGGCCGGGTGTTCGACACCCAGATGCCCGCCGGTGGCGGCGGCGAGGCTGGCCGACAGGGTCAAACCGAGGCCCAGACCCTGTTCGCCGGGCTTGGTGGTGAAGAACGGTTCGAACAGATGCTTGCGCGCTTCGGCGTCGATGCCGTGGCCGTTGTCGCGCACGCGCAGGCGATATTTGCCGTTGAATTCTTCGCCTTCCAGCCACAGTTCCGGCAGCGGTTGCGCCTGCATGGCGTCGAGGGCGTTGCCGATCAGGTTGACCAGAATCTGCTCCAGACGCGTCTGGTCGATCTGCACCTGCACATCGTCGAACTGGCGATGCAGTTGCAGCGAGGCACTTTCGACGCGAGCACCGAGTACTTGCAGCGCGGCATCCACCGCTTTGCCGAGGCTGGCGCGGCCTTTGTCGTCGCCGCGTCGGGCGAAGGAGCGCAGGCTGGCGGTGATCCGGCCCATGCGGTCGATCAGGTCGTTGATGGTCTTGAGGTTGGTGCTGGCGACATCAAGCTGGCCGCGCTCAAGGAAGCGAATGGTGTTGCCGGACAGCGTGCGCATCGCCGCCAGCGGCTGGTTCAGTTCGTGGGCGATGCTGGTGGACATCTGGCCGATGGCCGCGAGTTTGCCGGCCTGCACCAGTTCGTCCTGGGCGCGGCGCAAGGTTTCTTCGGCCTGACGCCGTTCGCGGATCTGGCTCTTGAGCCGGTCGTTGCTGGCGCGCAGGTCGGCGGTGCGTTCGGTAATCCGACGCTCCAGTTGATTGTTGGCTTCCTGCAAGGCTTCGCGGGCGGCGAGGCGGGTGGCGATGACCTTGCGCCGTTCATTCCAGGCGATCAGCAGGAATGCCACCAGGGCAAACGCCACGGCCACCAGAATTCCCTGATTGATTGCCTCGCGCCGCAGATCCTGCAACGGCGTTAGCAGGGTGAAATTCCACGGGGTATCGCTCAACGGCCGGGTTTGCGCCAGGTAGCTGATGTTTTCTTCATCGCCATCCTGTTGGCTCGGCACTTCGCTGTTGGCCGGGAAGGTGAGTTTTTCCACGCCTTCGGACAGGGTTTCCCGGGCCAGCGGTTGCAGCTCGTTCAGCGGGAACCAGTAGTACTGCAGGCTGCGGGCGAGTTTTTCCTTGGTCTCGTCGCTCAGCGGTATCACCGATTTGAGGCGCCGGGCCGGATCGCTGGACAGAATGATGATGCCGTTTTCATCGCTGACGAAGGCTTCGAGACGCGCCCGTTGCCAGCGTTCTTCCATGGCTTCCAGGCGTACCTTGACCACCGCGACGCCGATGATCTTGCCGTGTTCTTCGAGGCCGTGGGCCAGGTAATAACCGGGTTCGCCGTTGGTGCTGCCGATCCCGTAGAAACGTCCAGGCTGGCCGCGGATGGCATTCTGGAAGTAGGCGCGGAACGACAGGTCTTCACCGAGGTAGCTGTCGACGTCACGCCAGTTGCTGGTGGCCATGACCCGGCCGGTGGTGTCCATGACGTAGATGGCCCGACTGCGGCTGCGCCGGTTCAGACCTTCAAGGTAATCGTTGACCGTTTGCCGGTGTTCCGGGGTAGGGTCGTCCAGCAGCTGCGAAACGCTCGATTCGAGCTCCAGCAGGCTGGGCAGGTAGGTGTATTTGCTGATCTCGCTTTCGACCGCGCGGGCGTGCAGTTCCAGCTGGCGCTGGCCGTTTTCGCCGAGGCTGCGGATGCCGAAATGTTCGCTGGTCCAGAAGCCGATGTAACCCAGTCCGATCATCAGGGCGATGACCAGCGGCGGCAGGAACAGGTGGCGGATCAGACGGGGTTTCACGGCAAGTGATGGCGGCGTGGCGCGATAGAGAGTGGGGTCGCATTTCATCACAGATGCCTTGGGTCAACCACAACACTTGCTTGAGGGCTATCGCCGGCCCCTTGTGGGAGCGAGCCTGCTCGCGATGGCGGACTGACATTCAACATCAATGTTGACTGTAATGGCCTCATCGCGAGCAGGCTCGCTCCCACAAGGGATTGGAGTTGCTCCGGCGAAGGTATTGCTTAGTGCTGCAGGATTTTCTCGAGGAAATGCTGCGCGCGTTCGGAGCGTTGGCTGATGTCGCCAAAGAACTCTTCTTTCTTGCAGTCTTCGATGATCTTGCCGGCGTCCATGAAGATCACGCGGTCGGCCACTTTACGGGCGAAGCCCATTTCGTGGGTCACGCACATCATGGTCATGCCTTCGTGGGCCAGCTGCACCATCACGTCGAGCACTTCGTTGACCATTTCCGGGTCCAGCGCCGAGGTCGGTTCGTCGAACAGCATGACGATCGGGTCCATCGCCAGCGCACGGGCAATCGCCACGCGCTGTTGCTGACCACCGGACAGTTGCCCCGGATGCTTGTGGGCGTGAGCCGACAGGCCGACACGTTCGAGCAGTTGCAGACCTTTCTTGGTGGCTTCCTCCTTGCTGCGGCCCAGCACCTTGATCTGCGCGATGGTCAGGTTTTCGGTGATGGTCAGGTGCGGGAACAGTTCGAAGTGCTGGAACACCATACCGACGCGCGAACGCAGCTTCGGCAGGTTGGTCTTCGGATCGGCAATCGATGTGCCGTCGACCACGATGTCGCCTTTCTGGAACGGCTCCAGTGCGTTGACGCACTTGATCAGGGTCGACTTGCCCGAACCGGACGGGCCGCAAACCACGATCACTTCACCCTTTTTGACCTCGGTGCTGCAATCGGTCAGCACCTGGAAGTCCCCATACCACTTGTTGATGTTCTTGATAGAGATCATACGGCGAACCTTTTTTGCAGACGCTTGACCAGCACCGAGGCGGCAAAGCTGATGGTGAAGTACACGAGACCTGCGAAGATCAGGAACTCATTCGAGCGGCCAATGATGTCGCCACTGGCGCGCGAGGCGTTGAGGAAATCCACCAGGCCCACGGTGTAGACCAGCGAGGTGTCCTGGAACAGGATGATGCTCTGCTGCAGCAGCAGCGGGGTCATCTTGCGGAACGCCTGAGGCAGGATGATCAGGCGCATCATCTGGCCGTAGGTCATGCCCAGTGCCTGCGCCGCGCCCATCTGGCCTTTGGGGATCGACTGCACGCCGGCCCGGACGATTTCGCAGAAGTACGCCGCTTCGAACATCATGAACGCCACGATGCACGAGGTGAACGCGCCGATCGGGGTGTCTTCGCCGGTGATCCAGCGCAGCACGAACGGCACTGCCAGATAGAACCAGGTGATCACCAGCAGCAGCGGGATCGAACGGAAATAGTTGACGTACGCACCGGCAATGCTCGACAGCAGTTTGCTGTGGGACAGGCGCATCAGCGCGAGGATGGTGCCGAGGATGATCCCGCCGACCACGCCCAGCGCCATCAGCTTGAGGGTCATCAGCATGCCGTTCCACAGGCCGGGAATGGCCGGAACGATGCCACTGAAATCGAATTCCATTATTTACCCCCCACGGAGATCAGGCCGGGCACGGCGACTTTCTTCTCGACCATGCGCATCAGCAGCATCAGGCTCATGTTGAGGGTGAAGTAGATCAGGGTCGCCAGGGTGAAGGCTTCAAACAGGTTGGCCGAGAATTCGGCGGTCTGTTTGGTTTGCGCCAGCAGCTCCATCAGACCGATCAGGGACGCCACGGAGGAGTTCTTGAACACGTTCAAAAATTCCGAGGTAAGCGGAGGAATGATGATCCGGTAGGCCTGGGGCAGCAGCACGTTCCAGTAGATCTGCGGCAGCTTGAAACCCATGGCGCGGGCGGCGGATTCCTGGCCCCGTGGCAGCGCCTGGATACCGGTGCGAACCTGTTCGCAGACCCGGGCGGCGGTGAACAGGCCCAGGCAGACGACAACGCTCAGGTAGGCCGAGGTGGTCGGGTTCAGGTCCTGCTTGTACCACTCCTGCAGATCCGGCGGCAGCAGATCGGGCACCAGGAAGTACCAGATGAACAGCTGAACCAGCAGCGGCACGTTACGGAACAGTTCGACGTAGCAGGTCGCGATGCCCGACACGATGCGGTTCGGCACGGTGCGCATGATGCCCAGCAGCGAGCCGAGCAGCAGGGCGATGATCCAGGCGACGATGGCGATGGCGATGGTCCAGCCCAGACCGGAAATGAACCAGTCGAGATAGGTCTCGCTGCCCACGCCGGTGGACTTGAAGAACACGCCCCAGTCCCAGTTGTAATTCATTAGGGTCTCCCCTCGATTCGATCGATGTACAAGTGCCCGCCTGGGGAAGCTCCGTTCCCGCCCTGATTGTGAAAATCAGGCACACGCGATCGGCTCGACAGCCACCGGTTCGAGTGTTTCCAATAAGTGCCAGCAGGGAGTGACCATCCCCTGAAAAGGCAGGCGCCTCCTCAGGGGATAAGGTTAGTCAGAAATCAGGATTTCTTGTCGTCAGCCGCTTTGTCGGTCGGATTGGCGATCAGGGCCTTGAGCTCGTCGCTCATCGGGAAGTTCAGGTTCAGGCCTTTTGGCGGAATCGGCTGCATGAACCATTTTTCGTAGATCTTGTTGATCTCACCCGAGGCGTAGGTCGCCTTGATGGCGTCGTCGACAGCCTTTTTGAACGGCTCGTCGCCTTTGCGCATCATGCAGCCATAGATTTCGTACGACTGTGGCGTGCCGGTTACGGCCCAGTCGGAGGCTTTCTTGGCCTTGGCGGCTTCGCCGGCCAGCAGGGCGTCGTCCATCATGAACGCAACGGCACGACCCGATTCCAGCATCTGGAAGGATTCACCGTGGTCCTTGGCGGAGATCACGTTCATGCCCATCTGCTTGTCGGCGTTCATCGCCTTGAGGATGCGCTCGGAAGTGGTGCCGGCGGTGGTCACGACGTTCTTGCCTTTCAGATCGTCGAAATCCTTGTACTTGGAGTCAGCCTTGGACAGCAGACGGGTACCGATTTCGAAGATGCCGACGGAGAAGTCGACCTGTTGCTGACGCTCGACGTTGTTGGTGGTGGAGCCGCACTCGACGTCCACGGTGCCGTTCTGCACCAGCGGGATACGGGTTTGCGAGGTGACGAGGTTGTATTTGACCTGCAGGTTTGGCAGGTCGAGGTCTTTCTTGATCGCTTCGACGATGGCCAGCTGGATATCGTGGGAGTAGCCGACCGGCTTGCCGGAAGCGTCAGCGATGTAGGAGAAAGGGATGGAAGCGTCACGGTGGCCCAGGGTGATGACGCCGGACTCTTTGATCTTCTTAAGGGTGCCGGTGAGTTCGGCAGCGAAAACTGGTGTGCTGATCAGAGCGGCAGCAATGGCTGCGCCCAGGATATGGGGAACGATGCGCATCAAATTTTCCTCGACATTGTTTTTTTTATGGAGCCGGTTGAGCGGGCCCTTTTGAGCTTCGAATGCCTGACGGCTCCTGTTGTGTTGGCGCAACAGGCATTCGTCGAAGGAGTGTAGAGCATGAGTCGTGCCAGACCAGTCGATACAGGTTAATTCATTGATTTATAACGTTATTAAAGTTTTGTGATGGTGTTTTTCCGTGGATCTGATCCGGTTAACCGAATTGACCGTCAGGTCGCGTTCGGAAAACCGAACGTCCTCAGCGCATCCTTTCTCAGCCTGAATGCAAAAAGCCCCTGAATCATTCGATTCAGGGGCTTTTTATTCAACGAGGAACGAATCAGGCCGCTTCGATCTTGCTGCGGTTCTGCTCGACCTTGTTCAGGTAAGCCGCCAGGCGCTCTTGCTCAGCCGCCGTGGTGAACAGGCCCAGTTTGCTGCGACGCCACAGGATGTCGTGTGCCGTGGTGGCCCACTCTTCCGTGCACAGGTAGTCGACTTCACGGGTGTAGAGACCGCCACCGATGTGTTCGCCCATGTCGGAAAGGGTGTCGACGCCTTCGAGCATGCGCCAGGTGCGGCTGCCGTAGGTAGTGGCCCAGCGACGGGCAATTTCGGTCGGTACCCAGTCGAACTTGTCGCGGATCTGCGCGCTCAGGGCCTGTGGCGTGGTCATGTCTTCGCCGCCGGGCAGGGTGGCGGTAGCCGTCCAGCTCGGGCGCATCTGGGTGAAGAACGGCATCAACTGCGCCATCGCCGACTCGGCGAGCTTGCGGTAGGTGGTCAGCTTGCCGCCGAACACCGACAGCAGCGGCGCTTCTTCGTTACTGCCGGACAGCGCCAGGGTGTAGTCGCGGGTCACGGCCGAAGGATTGTCGGATTCGTCGTTGCACAGCGGACGCACGCCCGAGTAGGTGTGCAGGATGTCGTCACGGCTGATCTGCTTCTTGAAGTGGGCGTTGACCACTTTGAGCAGGTAATCGGTTTCGCCGTCGGTGATCGCCACTTTGGCCGGATCGCCGGTGTATTCGCGGTCGGTGGTGCCGATCAGGGTCAGGTTGTTCAGGTACGGAATGGTGAAAACGATGCGCTGATCTTCGTTTTGCAGGATGTGCGCGTGATCGCCTTCGTACAGCTTCGGCACGATGATGTGGCTGCCCTGGATCAGGCGGATGCCGTACGGCGATTCCATCTTCAGGTCGTCACGGATGAACTTGGCGACCCACGGGCCAGCGGCATTCACCAATGCCTTGGCGGTGATCGAAAACAGGCTGCCGTCGGCGCGTTCCAGGTTCAGGTGCCACAGGCCCTTGGCGCGGCGGGCGCTGACGCAACGGGTCTGGGTGTGAATGTGCGCGCCTTTTTCACGGGCGGCCATGGCGTTGAGAACCACAAGGCGGGCGTCGTCGACCCAGCAGTCGGAGTATTCGAAGCCTTTGCTGATTTCGCTTTTCAGTGCGCTGTCTGCGCCGAACTTCAGGCTTTTCGAGCCCGCCAGTTTTTCGCGCTTGCCGAGGTGGTCATAAAGGAACAGGCCCGCACGGATCATCCACGCCGGACGCAGGTGCGGGCGGTGCGGCAGCACGAAACGCATTGGCTTGACGATGTGCGGGGCCTTGGCCAGCAGCACCTCGCGTTCGGCCAGGGCTTCGCGCACCAGACGGAATTCGTAATGTTCGAGGTAGCGCAGGCCACCGTGGATCAGCTTGCTGCTGGCCGATGAGGTGTGGCTGGCCAGGTCGTCCTTTTCGCAAAGGAACACCGAAAGACCGCGACCGGCGGCATCCGCTGCGATCCCCACGCCATTGATCCCGCCGCCGATGACGGCGATGTCGTAGATCTCGGAGATAGGGGGCGTACGCAAGGTAGATGTGGACATCGGCTGGCCTCGGGCTCTTTTGATTTTCTGTCTTGGAAATCGAACATGAATGTTCATTTGCGAAAATGGTAGCCCATAAAGACGCGCGCAGCCAGTCGACTTCGATTGAAAAAACTCATCGAAGGGCCGAAAAAGGAAAATATTCGAACATGAAATGCGCGTCAGGGCGCGGATCAGGGCGTGACTGATCGTTCCCACGCAGAGCGTGGGAACGAGAGTTCGCCGGGAGGGAGTTATGCGGGAGAGGGTTAAACGACTTCCAGACGAATCTTGTGCTGGCTCAGCAGTTGCGCCAGGGCCGGCACCGGTTGCTGATCGGTGACCAGGCAATCGATCAGGCTGATCGGGCCGAGGCGGATCATCGCGTTACGCCCGAACTTGCTGGAGTCCGCCGCCAGGATCACCTGCCGGGCATTGGCGATGATCGCCTGGGACACCCGCACTTCCTGGTAATCGAAGTCGAGCAGGCTGCCGTCTTCGTCGATACCGCTGATGCCCACCAGCGCAAAGTCGACCTTGAACTGGTTGATGAAGTCCACGCTCGCCTGACCCACCACGCCGCCGTCGCGACGCACGTTGCCGCCGGTCAGCAGCACATCGAAATCATCCTTGGCGCTGAGCATCGAAGCGACGTGCAGGTTGTTGGTGATGATCTTCAGGTGGCTGTGATTGAGCAGGGCGCGGGCAATCGATTCGGTCGTCGTGCCGATATTGATGAACAGCGAGGCGTGATCGGGAATCTGTGCGGCGATGGCTTCGCCGATGCGTTGCTTTTCATCGCGCATCTGATCGGCGCGCATCGCGTAGGCGGTATTTTCGACGCTGGAATCATAGGCGGCGCCGCCGTGGTAGCGACGCAGCAGATTGGCTTCCGCCAGTTGATTGATATCGCGGCGGATGGTTTGCGGGGTAACAACGAACAGCGTGGCCATTTCCTCGATGCTCACATAGCCGCGTTCGCGGACCAGCTCGAGGATTTGCTGCTGACGGGGAGGCAGATTCATGGGGCTTCCTTTGGGCTGCCGTGCAAAATTTGCCCATGATGCCGCAGGAATCCGCTCCCTACCAGTTACAACAGGTTACGAGTACTCAGCTTGGCTTATTCAGCGTCTTCACGTTCCCAATCACGGGTACGGCTGACGGCTTTTTTCCAGCCTTTATAGAGCTTCTCTTTGGCCGCTTCGTCCAGGCTCGGTTCGAACTCGCGCTCGATCACCGCTTTGCCGCGCAGTTCTTCCAGGCTGCCCCAGAAACCGCACGCCAGGCCGGCCAGATAAGCGGCGCCCAGCGCCGTGGTTTCGCGCATTTTCGGACGTTCGACCTGGGTGCCGAGGATGTCGGCCTGGAACTGCATGAGGAAGTTGTTCGCCACCGCACCGCCGTCCACGCGCAGGGCCTTGAGACGTTCGCCGGAGTCCTGTTGCATGGCGTCAAGGACGTCGCGGGTCTGGTAAGCGATCGATTCCAGCGCAGCGCGGATGATGTGATCCACACGCACGCCACGGGTCAGGCCGAACAGGGCACCACGGGCATACGGGTCCCAGTAGGGTGCGCCGAGGCCGGTGAAGGCGGGCACCAGATAGACGCCGTTGCTGTCCTTCACTTTATTGGCGAAGTATTCGGTGTCGTGGGCGTCGTTGACGATTTTCAGTTCATCGCGCAGCCACTGTACGGTCGAACCGCCGTTGAACACCGCGCCTTCCAGGGCGTAGGCCACTTCGCCGCGCGGGCCGCAAGCGATAGTGGTGAGCATGCCGTGTTGCGATTTCACCGCTTTGTCGCCGGTGTTCATCAGCAGGAAGCAACCGGTGCCGTAAGTGTTTTTCGCTTGGCCCGGCTCGACGCACATCTGGCCGAACAGCGCAGCCTGCTGGTCGCCGGCGATACCGCCGATGGCGATGCCGCTTTTGGTACGGCCGTAGATTTCCGACGACGCTTTGACTTCCGGCAGCATCTCGCGCGGGATGTCGAGGATCTCCAGCATCTTCGCGTCCCACTCCAGCGTGTGGATGTTGAAGAGCATGGTGCGCGAGGCGTTGGTGTAGTCGGTGACGTGGACCTTGCCGCCGGTGAATTTCCAGATCAGCCAGCTGTCGACGGTGCCGAACAGCAGTTCGCCGTTGCGCGCACGCTCACGGCTGCCTTCGACGTTGTCGAGGATCCACTTCAGCTTGGTGCCGGAGAAGTACGGGTCGGTGACCAGGCCGGTGGTGTCGCGGATGTAGTCTTCATGACCGTCGCGCTTGAGCTGTTGGCAGATCTCGGTGCTGCGGCGGCATTGCCAGACGATCGCGTTGTACACCGGGCGGCCGGTGGTCTTGTCCCAGACCACGGTGGTTTCACGCTGGTTGGTGATGCCGATGGCGGCGACCTGATCGTGATGCAGACCGGCCTGCGCCAGCGCTTCGACCATCACTGCGCTCTGGGTGGCGAAGATTTCCATCGGATCGTGTTCGACCCAACCGGCTTGCGGGTAATGCTGGGCGAATTCCCGTTGTGCGGTGCAGACCACGTTCGCGTCGCGGTCGAAAATGATCGCGCGGGAGCTGGTCGTACCCTGATCGAGGGCAATGATGTAGTTCTTGTTCTGAATGTCGGTCATGTCGATTGCCTTGGACGAAATAAGGGAGAGTGGGCCGTGGCGCGGGCTCTATAAGGGCAGGAGCCCGCGCCGACTGTTTCAAGAAGTTCTTGGTTTGCCGTCAATGGCCGGTTCTGCATCCTTTGTAGCAGGTGTGGCGCCGGTCAGGTGACGGGCAATCAGTCCGCGATACCCGGCAGCGCCGAGGCAGGCACCGACAATCGGTGCAAAAATCGGAATCAGGAAGTACGGGATTTCACGTGCGCCAGTGAAGGAAATTTCACCCCAGCCGGCGAAGAAAGTCATCAGTTTCGGGCCGAAGTCCCGGGCCGGGTTCATCGCGAAACCGGTCAGCGGGCCCATCGAACTGCCGATCACGGCAATCAGCAGACCGATCAGCAGCGGCGCCAGCGGGCCTTTCGGCAGGCCGTTGTTGTCGTCGGTCAGGGACATGATCACGCCCATCAGAATCGCGGTGATGATCACCTCGACCAGGAACGCTTGGGCAGTTGACAGCGCAGGGTTCGGGAAAGTGGAGAACACCGACGCCAGTTCCAGGCTGGCTTCAGTGCCACGAACCATATGGTGAGTTTGTTCGAAATCGAAGAACAGGTTGCTGTATAGCGTGTAAACCAGCAGCGCACCGCAGAAGGCACCGGCGATCTGGGCCAGAATGTAGAACGGCAGTTTGCGCTTTTCGAAGTCGGCGAAAATGCTCAGGGCAATACTGACGGCGGGGTTCAGGTGCGCACCGGAAACGCCGGCGGTGAGGTAGATCGCCATGCTCACGCCGACGCCCCAGATGATGCTGATTTCCCACAGGCCGAAGGTGGCGCCCGCGACCTTGAGCGCGGCGACGCAACCCGTACCGAAAAAGATCAGGAGTGCAGTACCCAGAAACTCGGCCAGGCACTGGCTCGAAAGCGAAGGTTGCTGTAACGCAGTTGTCATTGAAAACCTCGGTTTTTGTTGTTGTCTGGCGCGTTGCCGACAGGGCAACGCGCGATTTTCGCCGAGGCAGGATCCCCATCCTGTTCCCGGTTTACTGCTGGGTGCTGCGATGACGATAATTCTTACATTATTCAGATTCGAAAAAATATAGACAAGAAACAAACCTGTCAAAGGTCGAAAGTGAACCGCCAGTCACAAATAAACTATCAGTCACGTGAATGATCCTGCGGGTCACCCGTTCTGCACGAACGTCATCGGCCTGCAAACCCCGGGAAACGTGGCGCGTGGTAGAGCCTTTTACACAGCGATGGCCTAAAATCCGCCGCAGGTTTTTTCGCCACTGCCGAGCCCGGAGCTGCCATGACCCCTGCGTTGGACTTGTTAAAAAAAGTTCGTGCCGAACATCGCGTGCACAGTTACGAACACGACCCGAAGGCGGCGTCGTATGGTCTGGAGGCCGCGGAGAAACTGGGGCTCGATCCGGCGCAGGTGTTCAAGACGCTACTGGCGGCCAGTGAGAAGGGTGAGTTGCTGGTGGCGGTGGTGCCGGTCGTCGGAAGTCTCGACCTCAAGGGGCTTGCCCACGCCGCCGGCGTGAAAAAAGTCGAGATGGCCGACCCGGCCGCCGCGCAGCGCTCCACCGGTTACCTGTTGGGCGGCATCAGCCCGCTGGGGCAGAAAAAACGCCTGCGTACCTTTATCGATAATTCGGCACAGCCTTTTGCAACCATTTATGTGAGCGCCGGCCGACGTGGGCTGGAAGTGGAGCTGGCGCCGGCGGTCCTGGCGGAGCACACCCAGGCGAAATTTGCCGACATCGGTCGCCCTTGACGGCTGTATGAAGAAAATTGGCCGGCACTGTCACTGGCGTTGATCCGGCTGGCGCTGCATGCTCGTTCGACTGACACAGGGAGAAGGTTATGCAGCTCGAGTTTCATCAGGTCGACGCGTTCAGTGATCGGCCGTTCAGTGGCAATCCGGCAATGGTCTATCGGCTCGACGCGTGGCTTGCGGATGAGCTGATGCAAAATATCGCCGCCGAGCACAATCTGGCGGAAACCGCGTTTCTGGTGCGCGAAGGGCAGGCGTGGCACATCCGTTGGTTCACGCCGACCACCGAGGTGCCGCTGTGTGGTCATGCGACCCTGGCCAGCGCCTATGTGCTGTTCGAGATCTATAAGGAGAGCGCCGAGCGTCTGGACTTCACTTGCAAGTCCGGGCCGTTGAGCGTCAGCCGCGAAGGTGGCCGGTTGTGGCTGGATTTTCCGGCCATCGAAGCGGTTGAGAAAGGCGTCACCCTGGAGATCGAGCGGGCGCTGAATGTCCAGGCAGTCGATGTTCTGAGTTCCAACGAGCTGTTTGTGGTGCTGGAGTCGGAGCAGGCGGTGCTCGATTGCCAGCCGGACATGGTCGCCCTCGCCAAGCTGCCGTGGTTGGGCGCTATCGTCACGGCCCGGGGCAATCAGCATGACTTCGTCTCGCGCTATTTCGCTCCGGCCATCGGCATCAATGAAGACCCGGTGACCGGTTCGACCCATTGCAGCCTGATTCCGTACTGGTCGAAACGTCTGGGCAAATACAGTCTGACTGCATGCCAGCGTTCGGCGCGGGGCGGCGAGCTGTTTTGTCGGCTGGAAGGCGAGCGGGTGAAGATCGGCGGCAATGCGACGCTGGTGGCCAGCGGCACATTGATGCTGGGCTGAGAGCAAAAAATAAGGGAGCCATCAGGCTCCCTCATTGTTTGTGTGCAGATCAGTGCGCGGTGCTGTAACGGCGAACGCCGTTTTCCGCCGCCGGAATCTGCGCGGCGGTGCTGCCGGAGGCCTGGAACAGCACCAGATGTTCCGCCGCCACCCGAATCCCGACATCCGCACCCACCTGATGGTCGGCGTGGCTCGGGAAGATCGATTCCAGTTGTGCACCGGTCGGCAGTTGCAGGCGATACAGGGTCGAAGCTCCGAGGAAGGTCTTGCCGACGATCCGCGCTTTCAGCGCACTGTCCGGCGCGTAAACGATGTCGTCCGGACGCAGCAGCACATCCACCGCGCCACCGATCGGCCAGGTGTAGGCGCGATTGCCGCGCAGTTCGCCGAGTTCGGTCTGCACCGATTCCGGGGTGCCCAATTGGCCGCGAATGAAGTAACCCTGACCGATAAAACTGGCCACGTACGGTGTCGCCGGCTCGTGATAGAGGTTGTAGGGCGTGTCCCACTGCTCCAGCCGGCCTTCCTTGAACACACCGACGTGATCGCTGACGGCGAAGGCTTCTTCCTGATCGTGAGTCACCAGAATTGCACTGGTGCCACGGGCTTTGAGGATGTCGCGCACTTCATGGCTGAGCTTGCGGCGCAATTCGCCATCGAGGTTGGAGAACGGCTCGTCGAGCAACAACAGTTGCGGCTCCGGCGCCAAGGCGCGGGCGAGGGCGACACGTTGTTGCTGGCCGCCGGACAGCTCATGGGGGAAGCGTTTGCCGAGGTTCTTCAGGTTGACCAGTTCCAGCAGCTCCTCGGTCACGCGCTCCTTGTTCGGGTGCTTGCGGATGCCGAAGGCGATGTTGTCCGCGACACTCAGGTGCGGGAACAGCGCGTAGTCCTGGAACACCATGCCGATCCGGCGTTTTTCCGGGGCGAGGGTGAAGCCGGCGCTGGAGATCACTTCACCGCCGAGAGAGATTTCTCCTTCGTGCACCGGTTCGAAACCGGCAATCGCACGCAGGGTGGTGGTCTTGCCGCAGCCGGAGGAGCCAAGCAGGCAGCCGATGTCACCGGCGTTGAGGTGCAGATTGAGGTTCTGCACCACACGTTGATCTTGATAGCCGCAAGCGAGGTTGCGCAGGTTCAGCAGTAATTCATGACTCATGCGTGGTGATATGCCGGTTCAACAAGGAACTCGAGCAGGGCCTTTTGTGCGTGGAGACGGTTTTCTGCCTGATCCCAGGCGACGGAGCGCGGATCATCGAGCAGGTCGAGGCTGATTTCCTCACCGCGGTGAGCGGGCAGGCAGTGCATGAATAGCACGTCATCGGCTGCCAGGTCGAGCAGGGCACGGTTGACCTGAAACGGCGCAAACAGCTTCAGGCGCTTGGCGGTTTCCTCTTCCTGGCCCATGGAGGTCCAGACATCGGTGCTGACCAGGTGCGCGCCACGCACGGCGTCTTGCGGGTCGCGGACGATGGTTACGCGGTCACCGGCCTTGGCCACGAACTCAGGGTTTGGTTCGTAGCCTTCGGGGCAGGCCACGCGCAACTGGAAGTCGAACTGGATCGCCGCTTCTATATAGCTGTTGCACATGTTGTTGCCGTCGCCGATCCAGGCCACGGTCTTGCCCTGGATCGAGCCGCGGTGTTCGAGGAAGGTCTGCATGTCGGCCAGCAACTGGCACGGGTGCAGGTCGTCGGACAGACCGTTGATCACCGGCACGCGGGAGTTGGCGGCGAATTCGGTCAGGGTGCTGTGGGCAAAGGTACGGATCATCACCGCATCGAGCATGCTCGACATGACGATGGCGCAGTCGCCGATCGGCTCGCCACGGCCCAGCTGGGTGTCGCGCGGCGACAGGAAAATCGCCTGGCCGCCGAGCTGGATCATGCCGGCCTCGAAGGAGATGCGGGTACGGGTCGAGGATTTCTCGAAGATCATCCCCAGGACGCGGTTTTTCAGAGGCTCGAACAGTACGCCGCGGTTACGCAGGTCCTTGAGCTCAACGCCTCGACGGATCACGCTGACCAGCTCTTCGGGCGTGCAATCCATCAGGGAGAGAAAGTGCCTTGCGCTCATCATTGACTACCTTTTTGCTACAAACCGCAGATGCTCAAAGCCTTGTCTATCGGAACAACGGGCGAGACCTGCGGCGTAAGCCGCACGGGGGCGACGAAATAGGGGAAGGCGCGATATTGACACTAAATGTCGCGTTTTTCCAATAGGCTACGGTTTTTGCAGAAATGTGCCGGGGTGATAACAGTGCGAACACTGTGATTTCCGGTCAGTTTTCGAGAGGGCAGCGAGGTCTTTGTACACTGGCCCCACCGGGCTTGGCAATCCGCCGCGGCGGGGATGGCACCGCTCTGGTCGGTTTGCGACCGATGAGCCACCGGTTCGCTTGGTCGGATGCGCAGGTTGAAACATTTGCTAAAGCAAAGTGCTGGGTTATAAATAAATCACGAGCGACGCAGGAAGCCTCCGCATGGAATCGAAAGAAAAACTGTTAATGGAACTGCTGGGCCACACGGCACGCTCATTGACCCACCTCACCGCCTCGATGACCTCGATGTCCTTCGAACTGATGCGCAGCGAAGACGACGTGGTCAAGGCCGCCAGTCGACAGATGATCGACCGTATGGCGACCATCAGCGCCGGGCTCGACGAGCATTGGCGACTGATCGGCGAACTCACCGGCGTCCACGTCGCCCACGAGCAGATCGAGACCATCCAGGAAATCCAGCTGGCCGCGCCGCCACAGCTTCCGGCGAACTGACGCGTCTATCGGCGGGCCTGATGGCCGCCGATTCACAAGACGAACGTCGCTGGCGCTGCATCGGGCTGCGGGCCATAGTTTTGTTCCCGCAGGCGTGATTGCCTGCCCAGAACAAGACAGAGACTGGCCATGACCAAGACTCTCCATCACCGTGCCTGCCACCTGTGTGAAGCCATCTGCGGTTTGACCATTG
This sequence comes from Pseudomonas pharyngis, assembly GCF_021602345.1. Classification (GTDB taxonomy): domain Bacteria; phylum Pseudomonadota; class Gammaproteobacteria; order Pseudomonadales; family Pseudomonadaceae; genus Aquipseudomonas; species Aquipseudomonas pharyngis. Next base: position 142,227 of record NZ_BQID01000011.1, on the reverse strand, counting down.
AAACCACCGAAACCGACGGTCAGGTGCAAATCACCTCGATCAAGGGCGATGCTCAGGACACGTTCAGTCGTGGGCACATCTGCCCCAAGGCCGTGGCGCTGCAAGACATCCAGAACGATCCGGATCGCCTGCGCCAGCCCATGCGCCGGGTCGGCAACGAATGGCTGCCCATCGAGTGGGACGAAGCGTTCGAGCTGGTCGCCGAAAAACTCTCGGCGATTCAGGAGCGTCATGGGCAGAACGCGGTCGCCGTGTATCAGGGCAATCCCAGCGTGCATAACTATGGGCTGATGACCCACAGCAATTACTTCCTCGGCCTGTTGAAAACCCGCAACCGCTATTCGGCGACGTCGGTCGATCAACTGCCCCATCACCTGACCAGCTACTTGATGTACGGCCACGGCTTGCTGCTGCCGATCCCGGATATCGATCACACCGATTTCATGCTGATTCTGGGCGGCAATCCGCTGGCGTCCAATGGCAGCATCATGACCGTGCCGGATGTCGAGAAGCGTCTGAAGGCGATTCAGGCCCGGGGCGGCAAAGTGGTGGTGGTCGATCCTCGGCGCAGCGAGACGGCGGCGATGGCCGATCAGCATCTGTTCGTGCGTCCCGGTGGCGATGCGGCGTTGCTGTTTGGTGTGCTAAATACTCTTTTCGCCGAGGGCCTGACTTCGGACAGTCATCTGCCGGTGGATGGTCTGGACGAGGTTCGCGCGGCGGTAGCGGGTTTCACCGCCGAAGCCATGAGCCCGTTGTGCGCCGTTCCCGCCGAACAGATCCGCCAACTGGCCCGGGACTTCGCCGCCGCGCCAAGCGCTGTTTGTTATGGCCGGATGGGGGTTTCCACTCAGGCCTTCGGCACGCTGTGCCATTGGGTTGTGCAGTTGATCAATCTGGTCACCGGCAACCTGGACCGCGTCGGCGGTGCCTTGTGCACCGAGCCTGCGGTGGATCTGGTGGCGTCGACTTCGGGCGGGCATTTCAACAAATGGCAGAGCCGCGTATCCGGGCGTCCTGAATACGGCGGCGAGTTGCCGGTCTCGGCGCTGGCCGAAGAGATGCTCTCCGAAGGCGAGGGGCAGATTCGCGCTTTGATCACCGTGGCCGGTAACCCGGTGTTGTCCACGCCCAATGGCCGGCAGCTGGAGCAGGCGCTGGACGGGCTGGAGTTCATGGTCAGCGTCGACCTGTATATCAACGAAACCACCCGTTACGCCGACCTGATCCTGCCGTCGACTTCGGCGCTGGAGAACGATCACTACGACACCACCTTCAACCTGTTCGCGGTGCGCAACGTCAGCCGTTTCAATCGGGCGATCCTCGCCAAACCGGAGGGGGCACTGCACGACTGGGAGATCTTCGTCGGCCTGGCCAAGGCCTTTGCCGCGAAGACCGGCAAGGAGCTGAAACCGACGATGCCGCCGGCGAAGATGATCGATATGGGTTTGCGCATGGGCGCCTATGGCGATGCGTCCGAACACAAATTGTCGCTGGCGACGCTGTTCGATCATCCACATGGCGTTGATCTGGGAGCACTGAAGCCCAACCTGACACCGCGATTGAAGACCGCCAATCAACGAGTTCAGGCGGCGCCGCCGGAAATCCTCGCCGACCTTGCGCGCTTCGCCGCGTTGCAGGCGCCGGCCGCCGATGAGCTGTTGATGATCGGCCGCCGTCATGTACGCAGCAATAACTCGTGGATGCACAATTACCATCGATTGGTGAAGGGCAAGCCGCGTCATCAGTTGCTGATGAACCCGGACGATCTCGCCAGTCGCGGGCTCAGTGATGGTCAGCTTGTGCGGGTCAGTTCGCGGGTCGGGCAGATCGAGGTCGAGGTGCTGGGCAGCGCGGACATGATGAAAGGCGTGGTCAGCCTGCCGCATGGATGGGGCCACGCCCGTCCGGGTGTGCAGTTGGCGATTGCCAGCGGTCAGCCGGGCTCCAGCGCCAATGACCTGACCGATGAATGCCGGCTCGACGAGCTGTCAGGCAATGCGGCGCTCAATGGCGTGCCGGTGACGGTGGCGGCGGCTTGAGCAAGTCTGTCGGGGAGACCGAGCAGCGCGCTCGGGATTCCGTTACAATGCGCCACCGTGCCGACCCATGAGTCGGAAAGTTCAGCCGAGGTGCTCCATGGATATCATCGAAACGATTAAAGAGCAGATTGCCAACAACACCATTCTGCTTTACATGAAAGGCTCGCCGAATGCCCCGCAGTGTGGCTTCTCCGCGAAAGCTGCGCAGGCTGTGATGGGCTGTGGCGAGAAGTTCGCCTACGTCGACATCCTGCAGAACCCGGAAATCCGTGCCAACCTGCCGAAGTACGCCAACTGGCCGACTTTCCCGCAGCTGTGGGTAGCCGGTGAACTGGTCGGCGGCAGCGACATCATGGCTGAAATGTTCGCCAACGGTGAGCTGCAGACCCTGGTCAAGGAAGCATCCGCCAAGGCTGCTGCGACCAAGTCCGAAGCCTGATTGGTTTCTGTCCGGACTTCGGCAACCCTGAAGTCCAGGCAATAAAAAGCCCCGCCTCTCGAAAGAGGGCGGGGCTTTTTAGTGTCTCGAGTTTAGCGCTGGCTGATTACTCGTCTTCGCCCATCTGCGATTGCAGATAGTTCTCAAGACCGACTTTATCGATCAGGCCCAGTTGGGTTTCCAGCCAGTCGATGTGTTCTTCTTCGGATTCGAGGATGTCTTCGAGCAGTTCGCGGCTGCCGAAGTCACCGACGGATTCGCAGTGGGCGATGGCGGCCTTCAGGTCAGCATGGCCGGTCTTCTCGATGCGCAGGTCGCATTCCAGCATTTCCTGGGTGTGCTCGCCGATGTGCAGCTTGCCCAGGTCCTGCACGTTCGGCAGGCCTTCGAGGAACAGGATGCGCTTGATCAGCTTGTCCGCGTGCTTCATCTCGTCGATGGATTCGTGGTACTCGTGCTTGCCGAGCTTGTTCAGGCCCCAATCTTCATACATGCGCGCATGCAGGAAGTACTGATTGATCGCGACCAGCTCATTGGCAAGGATCTTGTTGAGATGCTGGATGACTGTTACGTCGCCTTTCATGATGGGAGTCCTGCCCTAAGTAACGGTATATAAGGCAGAGTTTGAGCTTGGTATTTATAAGTGTCAAACCTAAGTTATTGAATAATAAATGAAAATTAATCGGAATAAGAATGTTTGTGTTCCGCGTCTAGGCGCTAAGCAGTTGATTTTCAGGCATAAAAAAACCGGACTTAAGTCCGGTTCTTCGAAATCGGGATAATTACGCGGCTGTAAATTCTGCCGGGTAGGGGATCGCGGCCTGGGCGGTTTGCAGCTTGGTCAGGGTTTCGCGAACCACTTCCTTCGCCAGACACGCGCATTTGCCGCATTGGCTGGCGACGCCGGTGGCCTGACGGACTTCTTTATAGCTGCAGCAACCTTCATAGATCGCTTCGCGAATTTGTCCGTCGGTGACGCCAGTGCAGAGGCAAACATACATAAGTGAGAACCGTCGCTGGTTGTGACTCAATTGCGATGGATCTTAATGTTAACGAGAATGATTGTCAAAGTGCTTTCCGAAGGGTTTTCATCGCCAACGGCTGTGACTGACGAACGGTGGTACATGGCTGAATGCCAGCCGGGATTTCGCGAAAAACCTTTAAGGACAGTCGAAAAACGCAGTGTATGATGGTCGGCCCTTGCGAAGGGGGTTCGTGTCACAGGGCTGTCGCCTGAGGGTGGCAGGCTGGCCCGAACCCTGAACTTCAAGTTTCTACACCAGGAGATATCAATGAGCGTACTCGTAGGCAAACAAGCCCCTGACTTCACCGTCCCGGCCGTACTCGGCAATGGCGAGATCGTTGACAGCTTCACCCTGTCCTCGGCCATCAAAGGCAAATACGGCCTGGTGTTTTTCTACCCGCTGGACTTCACTTTCGTCTGCCCGTCCGAGCTGATCGCTCTGGACAACCGCATGGCCGACTTCAAGGCACGCAACGTAGAAGTGATCGCCGTGTCGATCGACTCGCACTTCACCCACAACGCCTGGCGCAACACCCCGGTCAACAATGGCGGTATCGGCCAGGTGAAATACACCATGGCTGCCGACATGAAGCACGACATCGCCAAGGCCTACGACGTTGAGTCCGAAGGCGGCGTGGCTTTCCGTGGCGCGTTCCTGATCGACGACAAAGGCGTTGTCCGCTCGCAGATCGTCAACGACCTGCCGCTGGGCCGTAACATGGAAGAGCTGATCCGTCTGGTCGACGCTCTGCAATTCCACGAAGAGCACGGCGAAGTCTGCCCTGCCAACTGGAAAAAAGGCGACAAAGGCATGAACGCTTCGCCAGAAGGCGTTGCGGCTTACCTGACCGAGAACGCTGCTGCCCTGTAAGGCGCATCGTCGAGGTACAAAAAAACCGGCTCTTGAGCCGGTTTTTTCATGCGCGGGATCCAACCCGACGACCCTCAGTCGTCGAAGTCTTCCCAGCCGCCCATCTGTTTCCAGCGGTTGACGATGCCGCAGAACAGCTCGGCCGTCTTCTCGGTGTCGTAACGCGCCGAATGCGCTTCACGGCCATCGAAGTCGATGTCGGCTGCCTGACAGGCCTTGGCCAATACGGTTTGACCGTAGGCCAGACCCGCGAGGGTCGCAGTGTCGAAGCTGGAGAACGGGTGAAACGGATTGCGCTTCATGTCCAGCCGCGCGACGGCAGCATTGAGGAAGCCGAGGTCGAAGCTGCTGTTGTGGCCGACCAGGATCGCCCGCTTGCAGCCGTTGGCTTTCAAGGCCTTGCGCACGCCACGGAAGATGTCGGTCAGCGCTGTTTCTTCGCTGACGGCCATGCGCAACGGATGATCGAGCTTGATCCCGGTGAATTCCAGTGCCGCCGCTTCAACGTTGGCGCCTTCGAACGGCTCGACGCGGAAGAAGTAGGTGTGATCCGGGTAGACGAAACCCTTTTCATCCATGGCGATGGTGGTCGCGGCAATCTCCAGCAGAGCGTCGGTGGCCGAGTTGAAGCCACCGGTTTCTACGTCGACGACAACCGGCAGGTAGCCGCGAAAGCGTGCTGCCATTGGATGGCGCGAACCGCCGCCACCTTGACCGTCCAGTTCGTCGTCGAAATGGTCTTCACTCACGCGTGTTCCTCCAGCAGGCGCCAGCGCAGTTTTTCACCGGCGCGCAGCGGGATAACGGTCAGCTCGCCGAAAGGCAGGCTGGTCGGGGCGGTCCATTCGTCACGAACCAGGGTGATGCGATCGGTGTTTGCCGGCAGGCCGTAGAAACGTGGGCCGTTGAGGCTGGCGAATGCTTCGAGCTTGTCCAGCGCATTGCGCTGTTCGAAGGCTTCGGCATACAGCTCGATGGCGGCGTACGCGGTGTAGCAGCCGGCGCAGCCGCAGGCGGCTTCCTTGGCGTGCTGGGCGTGCGGCGCCGAGTCGGTGCCGAGGAAGAACTTCGCGCTGCCGCTGGTGGCGGCGTCAAGCAGGGCTTCCTGGTGCGTGTTGCGCTTGAGGATCGGCAGGCAATAGAAGTGCGGCCGGATCCCGCCCACCAGCATGTGGTTGCGGTTGTAGAGCAGGTGATGCGCGGTGATCGTTGCGCCGACGTTTGCGGACGCCTCGTTGACGAACTGCACGGCATCGCCGGTGGTGATGTGTTCGAACACCACTTTCAGCGTCGGGAAACGCTCGACCACGCGGCGCATGTGCTCGTCGATGAAGATTTTTTCGCGGTCGAACACGTCGACGTCGCCACGGGTGACTTCACCGTGGATCAACAGCGGCATGCCGACTTCGGCCATGGCTTCCAGCGCCGGGAAAATCTTGTCGATGCTGGTGACCCCGGAATCGGAGTTGGTGGTGGCGCCGGCCGGGTACAGCTTGGCGGCGTGCACGAAACCGCTGGCCTTGGCCTCACGGATTTCTTCGGGCTGGGTGCGGTCGGTGAGGTACAGCACCATCAGCGGCTCGAAACGACTGCCAGCCGGGCGGGCAGCGAGAATCCGCTGGCGATAGCCGTCGGCTTCAGCGGCGTTGCGCACCGGAGGTACCAGGTTGGGCATGATGATGGCGCGACCAAAGGTGCGCGCGACATCCGCAACGGTATTGGTCAACACGGCACCATCGCGAAGATGAATGTGCCAGTCGTCGGGACGCAGCAGGGTCAGGCGGTCGGACATGAGGGGATTCCAGGCGGGTCAAACTGAGGCGAATGCTACCGGAAAAGACTCTTGCAGGCACTCGCTATCAAGTTTTGCGACGAGCGTCCGATATCCCATAGGTATGCCGTAAAGATGTATGTCTCGGTCTTTTTTGTTGTAGAAGCCAATGGAGCCTCCCGTGCGCCAGCGATATTTAGCCTTGCTCAGTGTGTTTGCCAGCCTTCCCGCGATGGCACTGACCTACCAGACCCGTCTGGAGAACATTGAGTGGACGGTCGAGGGCGACAAGTTCGAGTGCCGTCTGACGCAGCCGATCACCGACTTCGGCTCGGGGCAATTCGTGCGCAAGGCCGGCGAGCAGGCGACCTTTCGCCTGAACGCCTACAACGCCATGCTTGGCGGCGGTTCGGCGACTTTGCTGGCGGCGGCTGCGCCGTGGCAGCCGGGGCGTGGCGACATCAATCTGGGCACGGTTCGACTGGGCAGCGGCAACGTGCTGTTCAACAGTTCGCAGTCCCAGGCCGGGCAACTGATCAGCGGGCTGATGGACGGTCGCAGCCCGGTGGTACGTCGGGCATCAGGCGATGGTCGGGTGTCGGAAGTGCGCCTGCTGCCGGTCAAGTTCAGCAAGGCGTTCAATGACTATCAGACCTGCGTGGCGAAACTGCTCCCGCAGAATTTCGATCAGGTCAAACAATCGCAGATCGGCTTCCCCGGCGAAGGCATCGAGCTGGACGCCGCCGCCAAGGCCAAGTTGCAGGTGATGCTCGAATACATGAAGGCCGATCCGACGGTCAATCACATCGAGCTCGACGGCCATTCCGACAACAGCGGCAATCGTCTGACCAATCGTGAGCTGTCGCGCCGTCGTGCGCTGGCCGTGGTTGATTTCTTCAAGGCCAACGGCATTCAGGAATCGCAGATCACCGTGCGTTTCCATGGTGAGCGCTACCCGTTGGTCCCGAACACGAATGCCGCCAACCGGGCCAAGAACCGCCGGGTCAACGTGCACCTTGCGCGAGTGGCACCGACTACCGCGCCGGCGCCTCAGGCCAGCACTCCGGCCAACACGGCGGCGACTTCCTGACCTGCCGGTCATCGTCGCCCTCTCGACAGATTCTGTCGCTTTGTCGTCTTAAGCTGTCGCGCCTCTGTAAATTATCGCGTTTGAGCGGTAGACTCCTCGGCTTTCCGTAGAACCCCGTGGAGTGATGGCATGGCGGACGTAAACAAGGTCGTTCTGGCGTATTCCGGCGGCCTGGACACTTCGGTGATCCTCAAGTGGCTGCAGGATACTTATAACTGTGAAGTCGTGACCTTCACCGCTGACCTGGGTCAGGGCGAAGAGGTCGAGCCGGCTCGCGCCAAGGCGCAGGCCATGGGCGTCAAAGAAATCTACATCGACGACCTGCGCGAAGAATTCGTGCGTGACTTCGTGTTCCCGATGTTCCGCGCCAACACTGTTTACGAAGGCGAGTACCTGCTGGGTACTTCCATCGCGCGTCCGCTGATCGCCAAGCGTCTGATCGAAATCGCCAACGAAACCGGCGCCGACGCCATTTCCCACGGCGCCACCGGCAAAGGCAACGACCAGGTGCGTTTCGAACTGGGTGCCTACGCGCTCAAGCCAGGCGTGAAAGTGATTGCTCCATGGCGCGAGTGGGACCTGCTGTCCCGCGAGAAGCTGATGGATTACGCCGAGAAGCACGCGATCCCGATCGAGCGTCACGGCAAGAAGAAATCCCCGTACTCGATGGACGCCAACCTGCTGCACATCTCCTATGAAGGCGGCGTGCTGGAAGACACCTGGACCGAGCACGAAGAAGACATGTGGCGCTGGACCGTCTCCCCGGAGAAGGCTCCCGACACCCCGCAGTACCTGGAACTGACCTACCGCAACGGCGACATCGTCGCGCTGGACGGCGTCGAAATGACCCCGGCCACCGTACTGGCGACGCTGAACAAGATCGGCGGCGAGCACGGCATCGGCCGTCTGGACATCGTCGAGAACCGCTACGTCGGCATGAAGTCCCGTGGCTGCTACGAAACCCCGGGTGGCACCATCATGCTGCGCGCTCACCGCGCCATCGAATCGATCACTCTGGACCGCGAAGTCGCTCACCTCAAAGACGAGCTGATGCCCAAGTACGCCAGCCTGATCTACACCGGTTACTGGTGGAGCCCTGAGCGTCTGATGCTGCAACAAATGATCGACGCTTCGCAGGTCAACGTGAACGGCGTTGTGCGTCTGAAGCTGTACAAGGGCAACGTCATCGTAACCGGCCGCAAGTCCGACGATTCGTTGTTCGACGCCAACATCGCGACCTTCGAAGAAGACGGCGGCGCCTACAACCAGGCCGATGCGGCGGGCTTCATCAAGCTCAACGCACTGCGCATGCGCATTGCTGCCAACAAGGGCCGCAAGCTATTCTGAGTCGTTGGTTCGGATGTGAAACAAAGGCCTTGTCGTAAGACAAGGCCTTTGTGTTTCCGGGCGCGCGGTACTTCAAACTGATCCGGATCCGTATTGGCGCTGATCTTGCTGCTCCCGCTTTCTGCGGGGCGTTCAAACCTTTTCCACCTGGATCATGCTCATTGAATCCACGTCGTAAGCAATGCAGTAGGCCGTTCCGGCAGCCTTCTTTGCCTGTTTAAACGATTTGAAGATGTTTTCTGTTAATGAAGCGTCCGATGTCGAGCGGGTCAGGAACAGGAATATTCTGAGTGAGTGCTTGGAAGAGTGTGGGATTTTTTTCAATAGCGCATCTGTGTCAAATTCGGCAGTCCGTCCCCTGATATCAACGATATATAGCGTAGTTAAAAACTTTTGCAGTTTTACTGTGTGTAATTCTATATCGGTCTGTGTCGCTGTTTCATGCATGTGGGATCCAGTTTCCTCAAATGCCTTTAAAAAACTACTGTCGTTTTCAAAGTCTGAAGGTGCATAAAGGGAGCGATAGTTGAAATTAAGAGTTATGAAGAACAGGAACGACAGGAAAAAAGGAAAGCTGATTAAAAGCCAAATGTAGATCTTCCGTTCTTCGTTATCCAGAAAGGGCAGGGAAACCGCTGCCGAGGTCTCCGTTATCAATGCAAATACGGCGATAATGCTGATGGGGTTGGTGATCTTTCTGTTGGGTTTTAACATGTGCTCTGCTCATGAAATTGCTGATCTCGTCATGGGGTTCTAGTGATTTGTATAGCTGGGTGTCGGGTTGGTGCTCCGACGCTAGTTAGCTGGTGTTTATCGGAAATACCGTTGAATTAATATAAGTATGTTGTTTCAGCTTTTTATTTCTTTCGGTGGGTTTGTTTTTTGTTGGATAGTTTTCGAGTGGCGATCGGCAGGGTGGCGGGCTTTATGTTCTTTTCAGGCTGGTATTTTTCTGGTGGTCCTTTTCTGTAGGAATAATCTTTATTGGCTGTAGGAGTTGTCTCTTGATGCCGGTGTGAATGAACTTCTCCATGCCATGAGTGAAATGACTGCGTTATTGTGCCGGTTCTAAAAATTCGAACAGCGAAACTGGACTTGCCCATGAATAAAGTGCTGATCGTGGATGATCACCCCGTCATTCGTCTTGCGGTGCGTATGCTGATGGAACGTCATGGCTACGAAGTCATTGCAGAAACCGACAATGGAGTGGATGCATTACAACTTGCCCGTGATCAGATGCCGGATATCGTAATACTGGATATCGGCATACCGAAACTGGATGGACTGGAAGTCATTGCGCGTCTTACGACAAGTGCGATGCCGTTGAAGGTGCTCGTGCTGACGTCCCAGTCACCGGGACACTTTTCGATGCGTTGCATGCAATCGGGGGCGGCGGGTTATGTTTGCAAGCAACAGGATCTGACGGAGTTGCTGAGTGCAATCAAGGCGGTACTGTCCGGATACAGCTATTTTCCGAATCAGGCGTTGCATACGGTGAGGACCAGCCTGGGAAATGCCAGCGAGGCCGATATGGTGGATCGCCTGTCCGGGCGTGAAATGATGGTGTTGCAGCAACTGGCGCGCGGCAAGACCAACAAGGAAATCGCCGACGGGATGTTCCTCAGCAACAAGACCGTGAGTACCTACAAGACCCGATTGCTTTTAAAGCTCAATGCGCGCTCGCTGGTGGATCTGATCGAACTGGCGCAGCGCAATGGCCTGGTCTGAGGTTTTCAGTGGCTGACGGATCATGGGCGGATCGGAATCAGCGAGTAGCAAAAAGAGAAAAGCCTCCGTTTCGGGAGGCTTTCAAATATCAGAGATCAAAGTCGTAATCGGCCAATTGCTTCTGCAACCGGCGCTCCTCAAGCAGGTTGTCGATGGTTCGGCGCTTGCTGAGATTGGTCTTGGCAACTTCAACCACCGGTTCGGCGTCTTCGGCTTCGGCAGCGATGAAATCGTCGTCTACATCCAGTTGTTCTTTGCTGTCAGTCATAAGGTCAACTCCAGGCTAAGACTGCCTTTGGCGCCCCTTATATCGATATTCCAGCGGATGGTAAAAAAGATTTTTTCAATCGATGAATCAATAACTCCAATAGCCGCTCAATCGTCGGAAGTCTTGTGCTTGTACTCGCACAAATCTTCGATCCGACAGCTGCCACAGCGGGGCTTGCGTGCCAGACACACATAGCGTCCGTGAAGAATGAGCCAGTGGTGCGAGTCGAGCAGGTATTCCTTTGGCACGAACTTCATCAGCTTCTTTTCCACCTCGACCACATTTTTTCCCGGTGCAATGCCGGTGCGGTTGCTGACCCGGAAAATGTGGGTGTCAACGGCCATGGTCAACTGTCGGAACGCAGTGTTGAGCACGACATTGGCAGTTTTGCGGCCAACGCCCGGCAAGGCCTCCAGTTCTTCGCGAGTCTGCGGGACTTCGCCATTGTGCAGCTCGACCAGGAGACGACAGGTCTCGATCACGTTTTTGGCCTTGCTGTTATAGAGGCCGATGGTCTTGATGTACTCGGACAGACCTTCAACGCCTAGCGCGTGAATGGCCGCCGGCGTGTTCGCCACCGGGAACAGCTTGGCCGTTGCCTTGTTCACCCCGACATCCGTCGATTGTGCAGACAGAATCACTGCGATCAACAGTTCGAAAGGCGAAGAATAGGCCAGCTCGGTCTTGGGTTCGGGGTTGTCCTCGTGAAACCGGCGGAAGATCTCCAGACGTTTTGCGGCATTCATGGGTGATGCGTTTCCTCGGGTAGGTCGGCAGGGCGAGTCCAGGCCTGACGGGCGGCCAGTAACAGTCCAAGCAATATGAAGGCGCCGGGAGCCAGCGTCGCGAGATGAAGACCGTCGCCGAACAGAATCAAACCTTGCCAGTGATCCGACAGGTGATGGCCGATGCTGCCCTGACCGATCAGCTCACGCAACATCGCAAGCGCAATCATCAGCGCGGCAAACAGGCCGCACAGCTTCAGCCGTGTGCGCACGGGTTGGCGAAAAAATCCATTGTGCTCCAGTACGACGCATTGCAAGCCAATCAGCCCTGCATAAAGACTGATCAGTTGATGCCACTGCATCGCACCGCGTTGCAGAACAATATCGGCGCAGCCCGCCAGGGTTGCGGCCAGCACCAGGCTGACCGGCAACAGGCTCTCGCTGCTCAGGCGCGAGCGCAGCGGTGCCATGCACAAACCGTAAACGCCCACGACAACCGTAAACATCAACAGCGTCGCCAGCGCACCCGCCACGGAGTCGGTGGCACCGATCAACAGAACCAGCATCATTGAATTGGACAGAGTCGCTGACGTATTCATGGCGCGCTCCCGAGCAGGGCCGTCCGGTGTTCGTCGAAGTAACGCAGGGCATCGTGGATGGCATTGATCGCCGCACGAGACGTAATGGTGGCGCCCGCGATCTGGTCGAACTGTCCCTGATCCTTTTTCAGAGCCCATCCGCTGTCCGTCGGCTGGCTGCTCGATTTTCCGCTAAAGCGCTGAAGCCAGCCGTTTGGCCAGTCACCGATATGCCCACCCAGCGAAGGTGTTTCGTTTTGCTCAAGGGTTTTCACGCCGAGCAATCGGCCGTTGGCGTCGATGGCAATCAGCAACTCGATATTGCCGGCATAACCTTGGGCCTGGCTGCGTAACAGCACTGCCACGGGTTGGCCGCTTTTGCTCGCCCGATAAGTGCCCAGCAACTGACTGTGGCTCAGGTGGATGTCGGTCAGCGCCAGAGGTTGTTCAAGCGGCTGATTGTCGTAACTGTCGGCCGGCAGCACGTCCAGCAGCTTGCGACTTTCAAGCAGACGCTGTTCGGCGGCGATCTGCGACGCATTGCTGCGTTGCACCAACCATGTCACGCCGATGCCCAGCGCGCTGATCAACACCAGTGTGATCAGGCTGCTCGTGCGGTTCATGGTGCCACCTGCGCCTGACGGGCCATGGCGAAACGCTCAATCGCCGGCACGCACAGGTTCATCAGCAGCACTGCAAACGCCACGCCGTCGGGGTAACCACCCCAGGTGCGAATCACATAAGTCAGCAACCCCACGCCCGCGCCGAACAACAGACGGGCGAGCGGGCTTTTTGCCCCCGACACCGGTTCAGTGACGATGAAAAACGCCCCGAGCATGGTCGCGCCGCTCAGCAGGTGAAACAGCGGCGAGCCGTGGGAGTCGGATCCCGAGCCGTTCCAGCACAACAGGCTGATCATGAACAGGCTGGCGAGCATGCCGACCGGCGCGTGCCAGCCAAACACTCGACGCTGCAACAGCAACAACCCACCGCCGAGGAACGCCAGGTTCACCCATTCGACGCCGTGCCCGCCAACGCGACCGAACGCCGGATCGCCGGCAAACAGTTCATCCATGGTCAGGCTTTTATTGATGCGCAGACTGTCCAGCGCGGTGGCCTGAACCCAGGCGTCCGGTTGCGCGCCCAGATTGAACACCTGGCCAAAAGCCGCCGTCAGCTCCATGCCGTGGGCCGGCCAGTGGGTCATCGGCTGAGGGAACATCACCATGGCCAAGGCAAAGCCGAGCATGGCCGGGTTGAAAGGGTTTCGGCCCACGCCACCGTACAGATGTTTGCCCAGCAGCAGGCCCGAGGCGATCGCAGTGACCGTCAGCCACCACAGGCAATAGGGCGGCAGCGCGATCGCCAGCAGCGTGGCGCTGACTACCGCGCTGCCATCGCTCAAGGTGGACTGCAGCGGTTGCCGGCGCAGATAAGTCACGGCAGCTTCAACCCCCAAGGCCGTGACGACGGACAGGATCAGGTTGATCAACACGCCCCATCCGTAAAACCAGAACAACGCCAGTAATCCCGGCAATGTCGCCAGCAAAACCAGCTTCATTGCCTGTTGCAGGCGCTCGTCTCTGGTTTCAATGGATGACATGGGCTTGTACCTGCCGCTCTGCTTCTTGCAGGCGGGCGCGGGCCTTTTCGAGGATGTCGGCGGGCGTGCCGTCGCGCCGTTGCAGTTTGTTCAGATCGGCGCGAGCGTAGGCCAGTTCGGTTTTCAGCTGACGCAGCTGATCGTCGATCGGGCGTTTCTCGACACGCACAAGCTCCGGCGCCGGTTGATCGCTGGCGGCTTCGGCGTTGTGCAGCGCCTGTTCGGCGTCACGCAGCGCTTGCTCCAGCGCGGCGATCTCGGCTGGCGGGGCCTCTGCGGTTTGCGCTTTTTTCAGTTCGGCACGGCGCATCGCCAGTTGGATTTTTGCCCGTTTCAGATCGGCGTCCTTCGCCGGGGCGGCTGCTACTGGCGCAGGTGCCGCGTTGCTTTCCAGCTTCGCAAGTGCCTGTTCGGCCGCTTCGAATTGCTGTTGCAGGACGATCAGTTGCGATTGCTGATCGAAGGTCGGCGGATGACCGAATGCCTTGAGCGACTTGTTCAATTGCGCCCGACTCATGGCCACGTCGATCTTGGCTTTTTTCAGCGCGGCATCGGCGGTCGCGGCTTTTTGCGCGCGGACCCGCTCCAGTGCCGCCTGCACCGGATCGAGCGCAGTGGCAGCGACTTCGACCTGAGCCGCGCGCTGCGCGCGGGCGTCGCGTTCAGCCTGCTTCTGTTGTTCTTCGCGTTGCAGACGAGCGTTGCGCCGTTCGAAGCGCTGGCGGGCGTGATCGCGTTTGGCCGTGCGGGCCTGCTGTTCTGCAAGGCTGGCGGCCAGGCCGCCGACCACCGGCAGCGTGCCCGGCGGCAACGGGTGCATTTCGATGCAGTCGACCGGGCAGGGCGCCACGCACAGATCGCAACCGGTGCATTCGTCGATGATGACGGTGTGCATCAGCTTTGCCGCGCCGACAATGGCGTCGATCGGGCAGGCCTGAATGCATTTGGTGCAGCCGATGCATTCGGCCTCGCGGATGTAGGCCACTTGCGGGGGCGCCGAACCACGACTGATGTCCAGCTCGAGCACAGGGATTTTCAACAGTTCGGCCAGCGCCGCGATGGTTTCGTCGCCACCCGGCGGGCACTTGTTGATCGGCTCGCCGTCGGCAATGCCTTCAGCGTAGGGTTTGCATCCGGGATGGCCGCACTTGCCGCATTGGGTCTGCGGCAGCAGGGCATCGATGCGTTGAATCAGACTCATGTTTTGATCAGTCCACTGAATCCGAGAAAAGCCACGGCCATCAGTCCGGCGCCGATCAACAGGATCGGCAGGCCACGAAAGGGCAGGGGAATATCGTTGTCGGCTGTGCGTTCGCGCAAATCGTTGAACAGGCTCAACACCAGCCAGAAACCCAAGCCGGCGCCAAGGCTCAGCGCTGTCGCATGCAACAGGCCTTTGTCCGCTTGCGCGTTGAGCAGCGTCAGCCCCAGCACACCGGCATTGCCCAGCAGCAGCGGCCACAAACCATCGAATGGCAGAGCGGGGAGCCAATACGCCAACAGCTTCAGCAACGGCGTGATCAGCAAGATGCTCAACGGCATAAACACAAACAGGCGCAGGAATTCCAGTTGCAACGGCACTAGCAGCCAATGCCAGAGCACGTAACCCGCCACACCGACAAGCAGCATCAGACACAACGTCGCCAGCCCCAGCGCATGCACTTGTCGACGCTCACTGCCCAGCAGCGGATCGACGCCCAGCGGCCAGTGCAACACGAAGTTGTTGATCAGCGCAGCACTGAAGAGCGTAAGCACGAGTTCGGTCATGGGTCTGCCGGTGGAAGCGGGCGTGTGTCACTTAAGGTTAGGCATTATCCGGCAGCCGTGGAGGGCGGGCCAGATATGAAAAATCCCACAGGCGCACGGAGCACGCCTGTGGGATCTGTCAGGGCAGAATCTTACTTGATGCGCTGACCCGGCTTGGCGCCGCTGTCCGGGCTCAGCAGGTAGATTTCTTCACCACCAGGGCCGGCTGCCATCACCATGCCTTCGGAGATGCCGAACTTCATTTTCCGCGGCTTGAGGTTGGCGATCATCATGGTCAGGCGGCCGTCGAGCTTCGACGGATCCGGGTAAGCGCTCTTGATCCCGGAGAACACGTTGCGTTGCTCGTCACCGATGTCGAGGGTCAGACGCAGCAGCTTGTCCGCACCTTCAACGTGTTCAGCCTTGACGATCAGCGCCACGCGCAGGTCGACGGCGGCGAAGGTGTCGAAGTCGATTTCCGGCGACAGCGGATCCTTGGCCAGTTCGCCATTGCCGGCAGGCGCGGCGGCGCCG
Organism: Pseudomonas pharyngis; assembly: GCF_021602345.1. Classification (GTDB taxonomy): domain Bacteria; phylum Pseudomonadota; class Gammaproteobacteria; order Pseudomonadales; family Pseudomonadaceae; genus Aquipseudomonas; species Aquipseudomonas pharyngis. Next base: position 126,461 of record NZ_BQID01000011.1, on the reverse strand, counting down.
GTGTCGGTCTGGCTGGCGGTCAGGTCTTCTTTCGAGGCGTCGGTCATGGCTTGCACTTTTACCGGGTCGATGCGGGTCATCAACGGTTTGAATTCGTTCAACTGGTGGTTGGCCAGCAGGGTGGTGTGGTCGTTCCAGGTCAGCGGCGCGACGTTGAGGAACGCCTCGGCATCGGCGGCCAGCACTGGCAGCACCGGTTTGAGGAAGATCACCAGCTGACGGAACAGGTTGATCGCCGTGGCGCAGACTGCCTGGACTTCATCCTGCTTGCCTTCCTGCTTGTTCAGCGACCATGGCGCCTTGTCGGCGATCCAGGCGTTGGCGCGGTCGGCCAACGCCATGGTTTCGCGCATGGCACGGGCGAAGTCGCGGGCCTCATAGGCGTCGGCGATGCTCGGCGCGGCAGCCAGGAAGGCTTCGGTCAGTTCCGGTGCGGCGTTGGTGTCCACCAGCAGACCGGCGTTGCCCTTCTGGATGAAACCGGCGCAACGGCTGGCGATGTTGACGACTTTGCCGACCAGATCGGAGTTGACCTTCTGCACGAAGTCTTCGAGGTTCAGGTCGAGGTCGTCCACGCCACGGCCGAGTTTGGCCGCGTAGTAGTAGCGCAGGTATTCCGGCGACAGGTGATCCAGGTAGGTACGGGCCTTGATGAAGGTGCCGCGGGACTTGGACATCTTCTGACCGTTGACGGTCAGGTAGCCGTGCACGTTGATCCCGGTCGGCTTGCGCAAACCCGCGCCTTCGAGCATCGCCGGCCAGAACAGGGCGTGGAAGTTGACGATGTCCTTGCCGATGAAGTGGTACAGCTCGGCGGTGGAGTCCTTGCCCCAGAACGCGTCGAAGTCCAGCTCCGGCGTGCGGTTGCAGAGGTTCTTGAAGCTGGCCATGTAGCCGATCGGCGCGTCCAGCCACACGTAGAAGTACTTGCCCGGCTCGCCCGGGATCTCGAAACCGAAGTACGGCGCATCGCGGGAGATGTCCCACTGTTGCAGGCCGGCGTCCAGCCATTCGGCGATCTTGTTGGCCACGGCGTCCTGCAGGGTGCCGCTGCGGGTCCAGGCCTGGAGCATTTCCTGGAAATCCGGCAGTTTGAAGAAGAAGTGCTGGGAATCCTTGAGCACCGGAGTGGCGCCGGAGATGGCCGACTTCGGATCCTTCAGATCGGTCGGCGCGTAGGTCGCGCCGCACTTTTCGCAGTTGTCGCCGTACTGGTCCTCAGTGCCGCACTTCGGGCAGGTGCCCTTGATGAAGCGGTCGGCCAGGAACATTTTCTTTTCCGGGTCGAAATACTGGGTGATCGAACGTTGGGCGATGTGCCCGGCGTCACGCAGCTTCAGGTAGATCTGGCTCGACAGCTCACGGTTTTCTTCGGCGTGAGTGGAGTGGAAGTTGTCGAAGTCCACCAGGAACTCGGCAAAGTCGGCGCTGTGTTCGGCCTGGACGTTGGCGATCAGTTGTTCCGGGGTGATGCCTTCCTTTTCCGCGCGCAGCATGATCGCCGAACCGTGGGCGTCGTCGGCGCAGACATAAATGCACTGATTGCCGCGATGCTTCTGGAAGCGCACCCACATATCGGTCTGGATGTATTCCAGCATGTGGCCAAGGTGGATCGAACCGTTGGCGTAGGGCAGGGCGCTGGTGACGAGAATCTTGCGTGGTTCGGACATGTGGGGCTTCGCTACTTGATGAAACGGAGGTCGGCCACTATAAAGCGCCGGGAAAGATATTTCACCTCTGCAAATCGTTGCCGGGCATGCCGTCCGGAGGACAGAAGGGGTAGGATACCCGCCATCTTTTCCCAGTCTTGTTATCGGAGTTGCCCATGAGTGCCGTCACTCGCGCAGCGGTGGAAGCCGTCCTCAGCCAATACACCGACCCTTACCTGAACCAGGATCCGGTCAGCGCCGGTTGCGTGCGCAACATCGAAATCACCGGCGATCGCGTCAGCGTGCAGCTGGAAATCGGCTATGCCGCCGGTCTGTTCAAGAGCGGCTGGGCGCAATTGCTGCAACTGGCCATCGAAAACCTCGACGGCGTGGTGACTGCGAAGGTCGAGGTCAACAGCGTGATCGCCGCGCACAAGGCCCAGGCGCAGATTCCCGGGCTGGCCAATGTCAAGAACGTGGTCGCCGTTGCGTCGGGCAAGGGCGGGGTGGGCAAATCCACCACCGCCGCCAACCTGGCACTGGCGCTGGCCCGTGAGGGCGCGAAGGTCGGGATTCTCGACGCTGATATCTACGGCCCGAGCCAGGGCATCATGTTCGGCATTCCCGAGGGCACCCGCCCGCAGGTCAAGGATCAGAAGTGGTTCGTGCCGCTGCAGGCCCATGGCGTGGAAGTCATGTCGATGGCCTTCCTGACCGATGACAACACGCCGATGGTCTGGCGCGGGCCGATGGTCTCCGGCGCGCTGCTGCAACTGGTCACGCAAACCGCGTGGGGCGACCTGGATTATCTGGTGATCGACATGCCGCCAGGCACCGGCGATATCCAGCTGACCCTGGCGCAGAAAGTCCCGGTGGCTGGCGCCGTGATCGTCACCACGCCGCAGGATCTGGCGCTGCTCGACGCACGCAAAGGCGTGGAGATGTTCCGCAAGGTCAACATTCCGGTGCTGGGCGTGGTGGAAAACATGGCCGTGCACATCTGCTCGAACTGCGGGCATGCCGAGCATCTGTTCGGTGAGGGCGGTGGCGAGAAGCTGGCGACCCAGTTCGGCGTCGAGCTGCTGGCCTCGTTGCCGCTGTCGATGCTGATCCGCGAGCAGGCCGACGGCGGCAAGCCGACGGTGATCTCCGAGCCGGACAGCCAGATCGCCATGGTCTATCAGGAACTGGCCCGCCACGTCGGCGCGCGGATCGTGCTGCAGGAAGCGGCGTCGCCGGCAATGCCGAACATCACCATCAGCGACGATTGATGGCTGTGGTTTAAACAAAAACGCCCCGGTGCCTGTGCACCGGGGCGTTTTTCATTGCGCGACAGAGGTCAGATGCGCAACCCGCCGTCCATCTCCAGAATCCGGCCGGTGTAGTAGTCGTTCTCGAAGATGTACGCCGCCGAATGGGCGATCTCTTCCGGTTTGCCCATGCGCTTGAGCGGAATGCCCGAGGTCATTTTCTCCAGCGCTTCGGGTTTCATGCCCAGGGTCATCTCGGTTTCGATGAAGCCCGGCGCGATACCGGCCACGCGAATGCCGTAGCGCGCCAGTTCCTTGGCCCAGGTCACGGTTGCCGCAGCGACGCCGGCCTTGGCGGCGGAGTAGTTGGTCTGGCCAACGTTGCCCGCGCGGGAGATCGACGAGATGTTGATGATCGCGCCGCTGTTCTTCAGCTCGACCATTTTCGCCGCCACTTCACGGGTGCAGAGGAACACGCCGGTCAGGTTGACGTCGATCACCGCCTGCCATTGGGCCAGGCTCATCTTGGTCATCTCGCCGTCCTTGACCTTGAGCAGCAGGCCGTCGCGCAGGATCCCGGCGTTGTTGATCAGGCCGTGGATCGCGCCGAAGTCTTCGGCGACCTGGGCAACCATGTGCGTCACCTGCTCTTCGTTGGCGACGTTGCACAGATAGCTGCGCGCCTCGACACCCTTGGCCTTGCAGGCCGCGACCGCGTCGTCGAGTTTTTCCTGGTTCAAGTCGACCAGCGCCAGCTTCGCGCCCTTGCCCGCGAAATACTCGGCCATCGAGCGGCCCAAGCCTTGGCAACCGCCAGTGATAATGATTACTTTGTCGTTGAGTTGCATTCGCATGCCCCCGAGAGCAGGTCAGAGTGGTCCTTACAGGTAGCCTCTCGATCTGCACCGGCCAGCAGCCTGTTGCACATGAGAACTGCCCGATGGCGAGTGGGACAAAACCCATGCGCCTGTCCGTTTTGTCGACGGATTCTATTTAAGGAGTCATAAATTGAGCGTTGAAGCGGCTAAGAATGCCCGAGAATTGCTTCTCAAGGAATACCGTGGCGTGCTGTCGACCCACTCCAGATCGATGCCCGGTTTTCCGTTCGGCTCTGTGGTTCCCTACTGCCTGGACGACCAGGGCCGGCCGCTGATCCTGATCAGCCGCATCGCCCAGCACACTCACAATCTGCAGAAAGATCCGAAATGTTCGCTGCTGGTGGGCGAGCGCGAGGCTGACGATGTGCAAGCCGTTGGTCGCCTGACCTATCTGGCCGAGGCGGAAAAACTCGAAGACGCGGCCGCCATCGAAGCCGCCGCCGAGCGTTACTACCGCTACTTTCCCGATTCGCAGAATTACCACAAGGCCCACGACTTCGATTTCTGGGTGCTCAAGCCGGTACGCCACCGCTATATAGGCGGCTTTGGTGCGATCCATTGGGTCGACCAACTGACACTGGCCAACCCGTTCGCCGGCAAGGCCGAAATCAGCATGGTCGAGCACATGAACAGCGACCACGCCAAGGCCATCGCCCATTACGTGGACCTCGCCGGGCTGCCGAAAACCGTTCCCGCACAAATGGCCGGGATCGACTCCGAAGGCATGCACCTGCGCATCGGTCAAGCGCTGTACTGGCTGCCGTTTCAAGCGCCCTGTCATACGCCGATACAAGTGCGCGAGGCCTTGGTTTCTCTGGCTCGCGCCGAGGTCTGGCCAAAAAATGCGCTGGCCGACGCTTGAATTCACGAAAGGGCGACGTCATCTAAGGCTTACTGCAAGGCATTTCTTGCGTTGAGGAAACTTTGATGCGCCCTTTTTTGTTGCTCTTTCTGCTGTTCCCGGTGTTGGAGCTGTTCGTATTCGTCAAAGTGGCAGGTTCGATCGGATTTTTCCCGGCCCTGCTGCTGATCATTCTCGGCTCGATGTTCGGCGTGTTCGTGCTGCGCGTCGCCGGGCTGGCTACTGCACTGCGTGCCCGTGAAAGCCTGAACCGCGGCGAACTGCCTGCGCAAACCATGCTCGAAGGCCTGATGCTGGCCCTGGCCGGTGGCCTGTTGATCCTGCCAGGCTTCATCAGCGACGTGGTCGGTCTGGTGCTGCTGTTGCCGTTCAGTCGTCGGCTGGTCGCCAACAAAATGCGCCAGCGCGCTGAAGAGCAGGCCATGCGCCAGCGAGCTTTCGCCGATGACCTGCAACCTCGCGGCGGTCCCGCGCCGCGCCAGCCTCTTGGCCGTGAAGGCGATGTGATCGAAGGCGAGTTCGAACACCGCGACAGCAAGTAAATTCTGCATCGACACGGCACCTTCGGGTGCCGTGTTCGTTTATGGCACGAATTCATGCAGCCGCATGAAAATTTTTTGTCCCCAGCCCTTGTAATAAGCTTATGCGCCCTTATGTATCGGTCACCGAAAGGTTTCCGACATTTTGAGTCGGACAGACTTCCGCGGTTCGCTCGACGAGCCGCAACCGGCGCAGGCCGGATTCGTTAAACCCGCCGGGACTACACCGGCCGATGAAAACCACAATTAGGAGAGATCGACAATGAAGCTTCGTCCTCTGCATGACCGCGTCGTCATCCGTCGCAGCGAAGAAGAAAAGAAAACCGCTGGCGGTATCGTCCTGCCAGGTTCGGCTGCTGAAAAGGCCAACCACGGTGTGATCGTCGCTGCAGGTCCAGGCAAGACTCTGGAAAACGGTGAAGTGCGTGCGCTGGCCGTTAAAGTCGGCGACAAGGTTGTGTTCGGTCCTTACTCCGGCAGCAACACTGTGAAAGTCGACGGCGAAGACCTGCTGGTAATGGCTGAGAACGAGATTCTCGCTGTACTGGAAGGCTGATACCCCGCTCATTTTCCCGCTACTACAAAGTATTTAAGGAATATCGATCATGGCTGCTAAAGAAGTTAAGTTCGGCGATGCCGCTCGCTCCAAGATGCTCAAAGGCGTCAACGTTCTGGCTGACGCGGTAAAAGCGACCCTGGGCCCGAAAGGCCGTAACGTGATCCTCGAGAAGAGCTTCGGCGCTCCGACCATCACCAAGGACGGCGTTTCCGTCGCCAAGGAAATCGAACTCGAAGATCGCTTCGAAAACATGGGCGCGCAGCTGGTCAAAGACGTTGCCTCCCGTGCCAACGATGACGCCGGTGACGGTACTACTACCGCTACCGTTCTGGCTCAGTCGATCGTCAACGAAGGCCTGAAAGCCGTCGCTGCCGGCATGAACCCGATGGACCTGAAGCGCGGTATCGACAAAGCGACCATCGCGATCGTCAAAGAACTGAAAGCCCTGTCCAAGCCATGCGCTGACACCAAGGCCATCGCTCAGGTCGGCACCATCTCCGCCAACTCCGACAACTCCATCGGCGACATCATTGCCGAAGCCATGGAAAAAGTCGGTAAAGAAGGCGTGATCACCGTTGAGGAAGGCTCGGGCCTGGAAAACGAACTGTCGGTTGTAGAAGGCATGCAGTTCGACCGTGGCTACCTGTCCCCGTACTTCGTCAACAAGCCGGACACCATGGTCGCCGAGCTCGACGGCCCGCTGATCCTGCTGGTCGACAAGAAGATCTCGAACATCCGCGAAATGCTGCCAGTGCTGGAAGCCGTTGCCAAAGCCGGCCGTCCACTGCTGATCGTGGCCGAAGACGTTGAAGGCGAAGCCTTGGCGACTCTGGTTGTGAACAACATGCGTGGCATCGTTAAAGTCGCAGCCGTCAAGGCTCCAGGCTTCGGCGACCGTCGCAAGGCCATGCTGCAGGACATCGCCGTTCTGACGGGCGGTACCGTGATCTCCGAAGAGATCGGCCTGAGCCTGGAAAGCACCACCCTGGAACACCTGGGCAACGCCAAGCGCGTCACCCTGTCCAAGGAAAACACCATCATCGTCGACGGTGCTGGCGTTCAAGGCGACATCGAAGCCCGCATCGCTCAGATCCGTGCCCAGGTTGCCGAGACTTCCTCGGACTACGACCGTGAAAAACTGCAAGAGCGTCTGGCCAAGCTGTCCGGCGGCGTTGCAGTGATCAAGGTTGGCGCTGGTTCCGAAGTTGAAATGAAAGAGAAGAAAGCCCGCGTTGAAGACGCCCTGCACGCAACCCGCGCAGCCGTTGAAGAAGGCGTGGTACCTGGCGGTGGCGTTGCGCTGATCCGTGCTCTGGAAGCCCTGACCGAACTGACCGGCGACAACGCTGACCAGAACGTCGGTATCGCTGTGCTGCGTCGCGCTGTCGAAGCGCCGCTGCGTCAGATCGCTGCCAACTCCGGTGACGAGCCAAGCGTAGTCGTCAACGAAGTGAAGAACGGCAAAGGTAACTTCGGTTACAACGCTGCTTCCGGCGAGTACGGCGACATGATCGAAATGGGCATCCTGGACCCAACCAAGGTGACCCGTTCGGCTCTGCAAGCTGCAGCCTCTATTGGCGGTCTGATCCTGACCACCGAAGCTGCCGTTGCTGACGCACCGAAGAAAGAAGGTGCAGCTGGCGGCGGTATGCCAGACATGGGCGGCATGGGTGGCATGGGCGGCATGATGTAAGCCAGCCTTACTCCTGTAACGAAAAACCCCGTCTGCGAGAGCAGACGGGGTTTTTTATTGCCCGCGTTTCAGGGTTCAGGCGTTGGCCGGTTGTACCAGAGTCGTGGCCGGGGTCTTGGCTGCCGGGCGATACAGAATCCAGTAATACGAGCCCAGACAGATCAGCCAGCAGAAGATCGCCGTCCAAACGTTATGAGAAAAGAAGTGCGCGCCCTGCATCATCCGGCTGATCGAAAACACCGACCCCAGTGCAAAGGCAAAGATGAACGCCTGACGGGCCAGCCGCGGGCGACGGTCACGCAGCACGAAGAACAGCGCAAACAAGGTAAAACCTGTAGCCGCATGACCACCCGGCCAGCAACGACCGGGCTTGTCGGTAGGCGGGCGATGCTCCAGCAGTTTGCTGTAGGTTTCGTGGCCGCCGAATTGTTCGAGACTCCAGGGGCATTGCACCGCTGTCACCGCTTTCACCGGCGTGACGAAAGAGGTGGCCAGACCCAGCGACAACACCAGGCAGCCCAGCTCACGCTTGAACGGTTTGAGCCGCTCGATAAAAAACGCGCCGATGAACCCGAGGATAGCAAACACCGAAAAGGCGATCACCACTTGTTTGGCGCGGTCGTGGAGGATGTTTTCCAGGAAGTAGCTGTGACGGCCAATGAAGTCACCGGCAGCCGGGTCATAGAAAAGCCGGGCCAGATCCATGTCCAGATCGGTCAGCTCCAGCAACACCAGAATGACGGCCGCCACGGCGGGAATCCCCAGGCACAACCAGAAATTCAGTGGGCGAGGGGCAGGGCGTACAACGCTTGATGACATGACATATCCAGAGCGGGAAACGCCCCGGGGCATCAGCCCGGGGCGCTTCGATTAACGTTCGCTGACTTGCTCGGCGCCCTCCCTGGGCGCTTTCCAGCCAAGCAGCTGTTGCTTGAAGCCATAACTGGCCGTTTGGTAATAGGTGATGGCGCGGCTGATCAGCGGGTCGTCGCTGCCGGCCCTGGACTCGCGACTTTCGGTCAGCGCATCGTCATGCCGGCGCAGGCCCTGGCGCGGGCTGAGAATCGCCAGATCCTTCCCGTCGAACAGTCCCAGATGTTGATAGTTGCCGACCACGACTCGCGGTGGCAGCGGGTTGTCCTGCAGCAGGTTGCGACCGAAGAACGTCGATTGGTAATCCAGGTTCAGCAACCCCAGCAGGGTTGGCGCTAGATCGATCTGGCTGGCCAGTTGCGCGTTTTCCCGTGGTTCGATCAGCTTCGGTGCATAGATGAACAGCGGGATCTGGTAGTTGCTGATCGGCAAGTCTTCCTTGCCCGCGCTGCCGGCGGTGTGATCGGCTACAAAGATGAAGATCGTATTGTCGAACCACGGTTTCTGTCGCGCCTGCTCCAGGAACTGGCCGATGGCGTAGTCGGTGTATTTCACCGCGCCATCGCGACCGTTGCCGGACTTGATGTCGATCCGATTGTCCGGATAGGTGTAAGGGCGGTGGTTGGAGGTGGTCATCAGTTGCAACAGGAAAGGCTGCTGCCTGGCGTAATCGGCATCGGCCAGCTTCAGGGTCTGCTTGTACAGATCCTCGTCGGCCATGCCCCAGGCATTCTTGAAGTGAATTTCCGATTCATCGACGCTGCTCTGATCGACGACGCGGTAGCCGTTGCCGCTGAAGAACGCGTTCATGTTGTCGAAATAACCGCGTCCGCCGTAGACGAACACGCTGTCGTAGCCGACGGCGCTGAGCTGCTGGCCGAGGCTGGCGAAGCCGCTTTCGCGGCCGATGCGCTTGACGATCGAACGGCCGGGCGTCGGCGGAATGGCCAGCGTGATGGCTTCCAGGCCCCGATCAGTGCGGGTGCCGGTGGCGTAGAAATTGTTGAAGTACAGGCTCTGCTTGCGCAAGGCATCCAGATTCGGTGTCAGGTTGCGCTCATCGCCGTTGCTGCCCAGGTACTTGGCACTCAGGCTTTCGATGGTGACCAGCACGATGTTCGGTTTTCGCACAGTGCCCGGGTTGTCGATCACCCGGCGGATGTCCTGTGGATCCTGGCCGATGAAGCGCGCGTTGGGTTCGCTCAATTCAGCACGTATCTGGCCGGCGACTTTTTCCGGCGACAGACTGCTGTAGAACTGGCCATAGTCCAGTTCGTTGTTACGGAACGCGGCGAAGAACTGATACGGGCCATTGCTCGCCAGTTCATTCTGATAGGCGTTGCCGCCCTGAGCGCGCGGCGCGTCCTGACTGAGCAGTTGCAGGCTCAGTCCCGCCACCACCAACAGACCGAGGGCATTGAGCAGGCGACCGCGCAGTGGCGGCAACGGGGCGTCCAGCGCCGCGTTGAAAGGTTTGCGCAACACGAAACTCAATGCCACGGCGAGCAGCGCAAGAATGCTCAGCAACGTGCCGATCGGGTAGGACTCCAGCACGTTATTCAAGACTTCATCGGAGTACACCAGATAGTCGACGGCGATGAAGTTGAAGCGCACACCGAACTCGTCCCAGAACAGCCATTCGGCCACGGAGGTGAACAGCATGGCGAACAGACTGACGGTCAACAGTCCCTGAAGGAACCAGCGATGACCGCGCCGGCGCCACAAGGCCGGCGGACACAGCAGTAAATACAGGCCCATCGGCAGCGCGGCATAGGCGAGAAAGCCCAGGTCATACAGCAAGCCGATGCCGAACATGGAAAGCGCGACGCCGCCGGCCTCATCCAGATGAGTCAGCAACAGCACGGTTCGGGTCAGGAGAAACACCACCAGCCAGGCGCCGGTGACCAGCAGCAGAAAGCGCACAGGCGCCGTCTTGAAGAAGTCCATTGTCTACATTCCTTATATCTAATGGCGCGAGAGTCTCGCGTTGTCACTGTAGTCAGGTTGTGAACCGATAGTGAAAAACTTGTTAACGAATGAATTTGGTTGAAAGACTGGATTTGTGCTGCTTGCCGCCCTAGCCGTGAGTCGGCGATGGCCGTAAGCTGCGCGGGCCAAGACGGCCGCTACCGTGTACGGAGGAGGTGCCCATGCGAATTCTATTGGTCGAAGACAACCGCGATATCCTGGCCAATCTGGCCGATTACCTGGGGCTCAAAGGCTACACCGTCGATTGCGCCCAGGACGGTCTGTCGGGGCTGCATCTGGCCGCCACCGAGCATTACGACCTGATCGTGCTCGACATCATGCTGCCGGGGATCGACGGCTACACCCTGTGCAAGCGCCTGCGCGAAGACGCCCGTCGTGATACGCCGGTGATCATGCTCACCGCCCGCGATCAGCTCGATGACCGCTTGCAGGGCTTCAAGTCCGGTGCCGACGATTATCTGGTCAAGCCGTTTGCGCTGTCGGAACTGGCGGCCCGGGTCGAAGCTGTGATGCGCCGCACCCAAGGCGGCGGCCGTCGTGCCCTGCAGGTCGGAGATCTGAGCTATGACCTCGATACCCTCGAAGTGACCCGCGAAGGCAAATTGCTCAAGCTCAACCCGGTCGGCCTCAAACTGCTGGCGGTGCTGATGCAAAAGAGCCCGCATGTCCTGCGTCGGGAAATTCTCGAAGAAGCGCTGTGGGGCGATGACTGCCCGGACAGCGACAGCCTGCGCAGCCATGTTCACCAATTGCGCCAGGTGATCGACAAACCATTCGCCAAGCCATTGCTGCACACCGTGCATGGCGTGGGTTACCGCTTGGCCGAGGGCCGCGATGGAGTTTAAGCAAAGCCTTGCCCAGCGGATCATCATCGCCTTTGCGCTGATGAGCGCGCTGGTAGCTGGGGCGTTTGCCATGGGCATCGTCGCGACCGTGCACCTGGTCGAGGAAAAACTGATTTCCGCCGGGCTGGGCGGCGACCTGCAACGCCTGCTGTTGATGGACAACGTCTCGGACTGGAGCCATCGACCAGAACCGGATCAGTTGTTTTATTTCAGTGGCGGGCCGGGGGATTTCGAGCTGCCCAAGGACCTGCGACACCTGGATTCAGGTTTCCATGAAGTCTTTCGCGAGCAGCTGTCGTATCACGCAATGGTCGAGATCGTTGATGGTCGGCGTTATGTGCTCCTGCAGGATCAAAGCGATTTCGAAGAGCGCGAGCGCGTATTGTTCGCCGTGGTGCTGGTGGGCTTCGTGCTCAGTCTGGCACTGGCGGTGTTCCTCGGCTGGGTGCTGGCCCGCAAGGTGATGGCCCCGGTGGTGCGGCTGGCGCGTCAGGTGCGCCATCGCGATCAGTTGCTCGGACTGGCACCTCCGCTGGCGCCCGACTACGCGGCGGACGAGGTGGGCGAGCTTGCGGTGGCGTTCGACGCGACACTTGGGCGATTGCGTCAGGCACTGACGCGGGAGCGCTTGTTTACCAGCGACGTCAGTCACGAATTGCGTACGCCGTTGATGGTGCTGGCCAGCTCTTGTGAGCTGCTGCTGGAAAATCCGGGCATCGATCAGCGCGGCAAGGCTCAGGTTCAGCGCATTGCGCGGGCCAGTGAAGAGATGCGTGAGCTGGTACAGACCTTCCTGATGCTCGCTCGCGCCCAACGTGAAGACGCCGGCGCGGCACCCCAGCAAAGCCTCTCGCAAGTGGCTGACAGTTTGCTGTGCCTCTGGCGAGAGCCCATCGAATCCAAGGGCTTGCAGCTGATTTTCGAACCGGGCAATCCGCCCGATACCCGTTACAACGCGACACTGCTCAATGCCGTGATGGGCAACTTGTTGCGTAACGCCTTGCACTACACCGAACAGGGATTCATTCGCTTGACCCTCAATGCCAACGGATTCGTGGTCGAGGATTCGGGCGTCGGCATTCCCGAGGAAAAGCGCGAGGCGATGTTCCAGCCTTTTGTGCGCGGCAACGAAAAACGCGGAGAAGGGCTGGGATTGGGTCTGTCACTGGTTCAACGCATCTGCGAGAACCAGGGCTGGAGTGTCACTTTGAGCACGATGGAGCCTAATGGCTGCCGTTTCGAGGTGGATCTGGGCAAGCGCTGAAAGCGGTGCATCTGACACGAGAGTGCCTCCAACCTGTCTAAATCCTGTATAACCTTGAAATAGTTTGCCGGTTTACATGACGTTTTTTTCACAAAGGGATGACCTGACGCTGACACGCCGCTGCTTAAGGTGACGTCATCAGTAATTTCAGGAGTCCTGGTGATGGCCGGCCCGATCAAGCTCGATTTTTCCGAAAAATACGACGACAACCATGCGCAGAAGTACCTGCGTAAACATCAGGACGGTCTGGGGCGTCGTTTGTCCAATTGGCGAGATCAGCAGTTGGCCCGCAAGGCGTTGACCCTTGTTGGCGAGCCGGGCCTGGTGCTGGACCTGCCATGCGGTGCTGGACGTTTCTGGCCACTGCTGGCGGAAAAACCCAATCGGGTGATCATCGGGGCGGACAACTCCGAGTCGATGATCAAGACCGCCATGCAGGCACAACCGGCGGATGTGGTGAAACGGGTACAACCCTTGCACACATCTGCGTTCGACATTGCCTTGCCTGATAACGCCGTCGACAGCATTTTTTGCATGCGACTGCTGCATCACATCGGCGAAGCCGAGCACCGCCGGGCGATTCTGCGCGAGTTCGAGCGTGTCACCCGGGACAGCGTAATCATTTCGCTGTGGGTGGACGGCAATTTCAAGGCCTGGAAACGCAAGCGCGCCGAGCGCAAGCGTGGGCAGGAAGGTTACCAGAATCGATTTGTGTTACCGGCCGCAACGGTTGAAAAGGAATTCGAAGAAGCAGGATTCCGGATCCAGGAACAACTGGACTTTATTCCGCTCTATGCCATGTGGCGAGTCTACGTATTACGCAAGAGGTAAGAGGATGGCAGTGCAATTTGCAGCAGAAGCGGAAGTCGCTCCCGAGGATCGCTTCGACTACTACTGGAACCAGCGCGGTGAGTGGGTGGAAGAACCCAATGTGCGTCGTGGTGGCGAAAGTGGTGTGCAGCGGGTGGTGGGGCGCGATGGTCAACTGCTGTATGCCAAGCGCCAGACCGGACATATCTATCGCAGCTGGCGGCACCCGTTCGGGCGGCCTACCGTGTTGCGTGAACTGGATGCGCTGACCGGGGTTTCCCGTCTCGGGGTTCGTGTTCCTGAAATCGTGTTCTGTGGTGCGCAGCCCGATCCGAAATTCAATTGGCGCGCGCTGTTGGTGACCAAATCCCTCGACGGCTTTCAGGAGTTTGAGCAATGGAAGGCCGCCGGCGGTCGTGAGCAATATGGCGAAGCCGTCTATGAACGCGTGCTCAAGGACCTCGCCGAAAACCTGGCACGCATGCACAAGGGCCGTTGGCAGCACAGCTGCATCTACATCAAACACGTGTTTGTGCGGGTGACGGGCGAAGGTGAATCGGCGAAGGTCGAAGTCGCCCTGATCGATCTGGAAAAGTGCCGTCAGCGTCTGACCGCTCATCGCGCGGCCGCCCATGACATGAAGCAACTGCGCCGCCACTCGTCGTTCAGCGCTACGGACTGGAAAAAACTCGTCTACTTTTATGAGACGGCGTTTGGCAGCGCTATCAAAGGTTTATAGCGATGAAACTAGAAATTGCACGAGGTTTGTTTCTGGTAGGAGCCTTGGCAGTTGCATCATTGGCGGTGGCGGCCTGGGAACAGCCACGCATGCAGGTCATTGGCGCATCGGCCAGTGATCCGCATTGCCCGATGCCACGGGTGGCGAAAGCCGCCGTGGCCACACAACCCGATCATGATCTATTGCTGTTCATGTTCGGACTTTCTCAAGGGATGAGGCCGCAGAGTTGAATCGATTGAAATCTCTTTCTACAAGAGCCAAAGGCCTCGCTGATGCGAGGCCTTTTTTATTGCGTCATGGTTTGGGATCGGGTTTCGCCAGCAGGGTGTAAACGCATGGCAGGACAAACAGCGTAAACAGCGTCCCGATCGACATCCCTGTGGCAATCACCGTCCCGATGTCGAAGCGGCTGACCGCACCGGCGCCGGTGGCCACGATCAGCGGCACCATGCCGAACACCATCGCCGCCGTGGTCATCAACACCGGGCGCAGACGAATAGCCGCTGCTTCCTCCACCGCCTCGCGGGGTGTCAGGCCCTTCTCCTTGCGCAGCTGGTTGGCGAACTCGACGATCAGGATCCCGTGCTTGCTGATCAGCCCGATCAGCGTCACCAGCCCGACCTGAGTGTAGATGTTCATGCTCGACCAGCCGAGGAACAGCGGAATCAGCGCCCCGCAGATCGACAGCGGCACGGTCACCAGAATCACCAATGGATCGCGGAAGCTTTCGAACTGCGCCGCCAGCACCAGGAAGATGATCGCCAGCGCTAACGCGAAGGTCACCCACAGCGCGCTGCCTTCCTGGACGAACTGCCGGGAGGCGCCGCCGTAATCGAAAGCAAAACCGGCCGGGGCTTCTTCCCGGGCGATCTGCAACACGCTGTCGATGGCTTCGCCCATGCTCACCAGCGGGAACCCGGACAGCTTGGCCGCGTTGAGTTGCTGGAACTGGTTGAGCTGTCGCGGTCGCGCGCGGTCAGTGACGGTGATCAGGGTCGACAGCGGCAGCAGTTCGCCCTGGGTGTTTTTCACGTAGTAGTTGTTCAGCCAGTCCGGGTTGTCGCGGTAGGCCCGTTCGACCTGGGCGATGACCTTGTAGCTGCGGCCTTCGATGGTGAACCGGTTGATCTCGGCTTCGCCGAGCAAGGTCGCGAGGGTGCCGCCCAGATCCTGCATCGACACGCCCATCTGCGCAGCCTTGGCGCGGTCGATGTCGACCACGACTTCGGGTTTGTCGAAAGCCAGATCAAGGTCGACGAAGGCGAACTTGCCCGACTCCATGGCGCGCTTCTTGATCCGGTCGGCCACTTGCAGCAACAGCTCGTAGTCGTTGGCGGTGTTGATCACGAATTCGAACGGCAGACCTTCACCGGTACCGGGGAGGGATGGCAGGTTGAAACCGAAGATCTGCAGGCCCGGAATGCCCTCGAGTCTGCCCTGCACCTCGGGGAGGATTTCCATTTGCGTGCGGCTGCGCTCGTTCCAGGGCTTGAGCAGGAAGCCGCCGATGCCGCTCTGCACGCCGTTATAGCCGTTGATCTGGAACGATGAGTAGTACTCCGGGAACTCCTTGAAGATCTTGATGAACTCGTCGGTGTAGGTGTTCAGGTAATCGAGGTTGGTCGGCTGCGGGGCGTTGGCCATCATGAAAATGATGCCCTGATCCTCGTCCGGCGCCAGTTCCGACTTGGTGAACTTGAGAAGCACCGGAATCAGGCACAGCACGATCACCGCAAACACCAGTACCACCGGCCGGGTATTGAGCGTGCCGTGCAGCATGCTCTGATAGCGCCGCTTGAGGCTGTCGAAAATCCGGTCCAGTCGATGGGCCAGGCCCGTGGGGTTTTCATCATGGCGCAGCAGCATGGCGCACATCATCGGCGACAGGGTCAGCGCGACGACGCCGGAGATTACTACCGCCCCGGCCAGGGTCAACGCAAACTCCTTGAACAGCGCCCCGGTCAGCCCGGTCAGGAAACCGATCGGTGCGTACACCGCCGCGAGGGTGATGGTCATCGACACCACCGGCATGGCGATTTCCCGGGCGCCTTCGAGCGCGGCTTCCAGTGGTGTCTTGCCTTCCTCGATGTGCCGGTGGATGTTTTCCACCACCACAATCGCGTCGTCGACCACCAGCCCGATGGCCAGCACCATCGCCAGCAGGGTCAGCAGGTTGATCGAGTAGCCCATCATCTGCATGAAGAACATCACGCCGATCATCGACAGCGGAATGGTCACCACCGGAATCACTACCGAACGCAGGGCGCCGAGGAACAGGAACACCACCACGATCACGATCAGCATCGCCTCGAACAGGGTTTTCACCACTTCGTCGATGGACGCCTGGATGAACAGCGTGGCGTCGTAGGCAATCTCGCTCTTGAGGTTGGGCGGCAGCTGGGCTTCCAGCTCCGGCATGATCTTGCGCACTTCCTTGATCACTTCCAGCGGGTTGGCCCCGGGCGTAGCCTTGATCCCGATGTATACCGAGGGCGTACCGCCGAATGAACTGATCGAGTTGTAGTTCTCCGCGCCCATCTCGACCCGCGCCACATCGCTGAGCAGCACCCGGCTGTCGCCGCTGACCTTGAGCGGAATCTTGCCGAAGGCTTCGGCGGACTTCAGTTCGGTGTTGGCGTTGATGCTGGTGACCACGTACTCGCCTTTCACTTCGCCGGCGGCGGAGAGGAAGTTGTACTGGCGCACCGCATTGGTCACGTCGCTGGCACTGAGCCCGAAGCCGGCGAGTTTCACCGGGTCGATCCACAGGCGCATGGCGAACACCTGGTTGCCGAGAATCTCCGCTTCGGCCATGCCCGGCAGGGTCGCCAGTTTCGGCTGGATCACCCGCGACAGGTAGTCGGTGATCTGCGGGTTGTTCAGCTCCTTGCTGAAGAAGCTGATGTACATCAGTGCCGAGGCGTCGGCGGCTTCCTTGCTCAGCACCGGATCTTCGGCGTCCTGGGGCAGTTTGTTCTTCACCTCGTTGGCCTTGGCCAGCAATTCGGTGAACAAACGGTCGCTGTTGGAGCCGATGCGTGCGTAGATCGAAATCACCGAGAAGTTTTGGCGACTGACCGAGGTCATGTAGTCGATGC
The DNA here is from genome assembly GCF_021602345.1 of Pseudomonas pharyngis. Taxonomy (GTDB): domain Bacteria; phylum Pseudomonadota; class Gammaproteobacteria; order Pseudomonadales; family Pseudomonadaceae; genus Aquipseudomonas; species Aquipseudomonas pharyngis. The sequence goes on along the minus strand of NZ_BQID01000011.1, from coordinate 109,413 downwards.
CTTCGGCGCTGGCCAGGCTCTGTTGCATCGGCTGGGTGATGTAGCCCTGGATGGTTTCGGCGTTGGCCCCGGGGTACGCGGTGGTCACCGTGATCAGGGCGTTTTCCATTTGTGGGTACTGGCGCAACGGCAATTTGCTCCAGGCCTGGAAGCCCAACAGCACAATCAGCAGGCTGACCACGGTGGCGAGCACCGGGCGGCGGATGAACGGATCGGTAAAGGCCATGGGGTTTCCTTGATCAGTCGGCGCGGGGCGGACTGTTCTGCTCGCCGAGGGTCTTGTCATCGCTGATGGCAATGTGGGCGCCGTTGTCCAGTTTGATCTGGCCGGCCGTCACCACCTGTTCGCCACTCTGCACGCCCTTGTTGATCATCACCTGGCCATCGCGGCGTTCGCCGGTCTCGACGAACCTGCGCTCGGCGATCAGCACGGGTTGGCCCTTGTCGTCTTTCTCGACGGTGCCGTCTTCGGCTTTTTTCTGGGTAACCACGTACGTCGAGTTGCCGTAGAGGGTGTAAGTGATCGCGCTTTCCGGGACCACGATGTGTTTCTGCGGATCCGGCAGCAGCACCTCGATGCTGGTGAACATGCCCGGCAGCAACTTGCCATCGGGGTTGGCCAGGGTGGCGCGCACGAGGATGTTACGGGTGGTGCTTTCGACGATCGGGTTGATGGCGCTGATGGCACCGGTGAAATGCTGGCCGGGATACGCCGCGACCGTGATCTGCACCGGCTGACCGAGGGCCAGTTTCGGCACCGATTGTTCGGGCACGTAGAAGTCGGCGTAGAGACTGCTCAGATCCTGCAGAGTGGCGATCTTGGTGCCGCTGGCGAGGTAGTCGCCGATGTCGACGAGGCGGATGCCGATGGTGCCGCTGAAGGGCGCGACGATGCGTTTTTTGGCCAGTGCCGCATTGAGTTGATTGACCGTGGCCTTGTTCTTTTGCAGCTGCGCCGAGAGCCGGTCGAATTCGCCTTTGGAGATGGCGCTGCTGCCGACGAGCTGGCTGCCGCGACCGTAATCCAGCTGCGCGAGGCCGAGATCGGCCTTGGCGGTTTCGAGGAAGGCGGCTTCGACGGCGCTGTCCAGTTGCAGCAAGGGTTGGCCGGCCTTGACCTTCTGCCCCGATTCGAACTTCAGCTCGGTGACGGTGCCGGCGTTCTCCAGACTCAGGTCGACGCCTTGCAAGGCCTTCAGCGTGCCGACAGTGGGCAGACGCATCTGCCACGGGCGCTCGACGGCCGTGGCCACGGCGACGCTGATCGGCGGCTTCGGTTTGGAAAAGCCCTGGATCATCGTATAGATCGAGAAGGCTTTGTAACCGGCGAGAAGCAGAACGATCAGCAGTACAACACCTAACATGATCAGCATGCGGCGACGCAGCATATTTCCAGTTCCTTGGAGAAAATCAGGCGAGACAGGCGGGCACATTACCCCGAGTCCGGCAGGGATTCCAACTGCCAGTTTTACCGGGTGTAAGGGAGGACGGTGGAGAAAAGCGGGGCCGCCGACCGAGCGGTCGGCGGCGAATTTCAGGCCATCAGATGAAGATGGTTGTCCCAGAGCCCTGCGGGCAAATCCAGCGGTTTGGCCAGCAGATCATCCTGGCGGCAATCGTAGTAGCGGCAACGTCCCTGACCGGAGGTCACGACAAACCCGTCCTTCACCGCACCGACGCCGGCGCAGTCGGGCAACGGGGCGTCGAGGCGCACTTCGCCGCTGTCCAGATCCCAGATGAAGAAGCGGTTGCCGCGCGGTGCGGTCAATGCCACCAGACGCAGGTCGCTGTGCACGGCGACGCTGGCGGTGTAATGCCCCATCGACTGCAACTGATGCTCCGGCACCGGGAACGCCACGAATGGCTGGCCGGGACGTTTGATCGCCAGCAGCTCCGAACGCTCGTGGGAAGGCCCCATGAATTGCTGGCCGGCAACGATGGTACCGTCGCTGGCGATCCCCAGGTGGCGCACGCTGTTCATCTGCTGGGCGAGGGTTTCCTTGCTCAGCAGGGTGCCGTCCCGTTGCATCAGCACCAGGCTCGGCTCCATGGCGTCGAGGTTCATGTCGACCCGGCTTTCGGCCTCGGTGCGGATCCCGCCGTTGGCCACCACCAGGGTTTCACCGTCGGGCATCCACGACACCTGATGCGGGCCGAGACCGTGGGTGGAGATCTCGCCGCTGTGCACCAGCCGTTCGCCTTCGAACTTGTACACCCCGAGCAGGCCACGGCCCGGATCGGTGGTGTCGTTTTCGGTGGCGTACAGGTAGTCACCGCTGTGGTGGATCACCGCGTGGCCGTAGAAATGCCGGTTCGGCTGCGACGTCACGGTTTGCAGCAATCCACCGTTGCGCAGGTCGATCAGGTAGCTCTCGGTGCCCGGCCGGCGGGCGACGAACAGCGCGATCGACAGCGTCGGGTGATTGATGATGTCGTGGCAACGCTGGCCGACTTCGGTGGCGAACACCTGGGTGCCGTCCAGTCGATAACCGACGGCGTAATGCTTGCCGTCGGTGTCGTCCCGCGCCGACAACAGCAGCGGGCTTTGGTCCTTGCGTTTGAACAGCGTCCAGCCGCCCAGTGTCACTGCTCCCAGCAGCAAACTACCTAAAGTCAGAGCCTGGCGTCGCAGCATGGCACGTGCCCTCATCAGTCACCGTCGTTGGCGTTGAAGCCCAGTTGAATGCCCAGCGCCTTGGCCAGCTCGCCTTCGTGCAGGCGGTGGACGACGTTGAGGCTGTCGTAGATATCGTTGAGCTGCTGGCGACCGGCGTCATCGTTGAGCATTTCGGTCAGCGAGCGCTGAGTGCTGCCGAACAGTTTGAGCGACGCCGCGTAGGCTGCATCGATCTTGTCCGCCAACGGTTTCTGCTCCGCCGGCAGCAGGCCGCGCAGGCCTTTGTTGTCGACGCCTTCCCAGACGGTTTTGGCCGCTGCGAGGCTGGCTTCCAGCGCCTCCATGGACGACTGGCTGCGCCATGCATCGGCCTGGAACGGCTGAGGCACGCCCTTGCTCTGGCGGCCCATCGGCGTGCCGAGTTTTTTCTTCAGGGTGTCGAGGGCGGTGACCTGAACCCGCAGCAGATCGGCGATCGCTTCGTGGGAGTCGGCGTAGCGCTGGTTCGGGAACTTGCTCATCTGCGCGAGCATGCCGTCGGTGTTGTTCCAGCTGCTGAGGATCTCTTCGGCCAGTTGTTTCTGACGCTCGCCGATGGCCACCAGCAGTGGGCAGTATTTGGCTTTCTGCGCGACGTTGGCGACGTCAGGCTTGGCGTCGAACAGGATGTACTCGTAAGCGGACAGGCCTTGCACCACAACGCTGGACTTGGCCAGTGCGGCGGCGTCGATCTGCGGCTGCGCGGTGACCAGTTGCTCGACCTGACGGCCGACCAGGTTTTTCTTGTCCGGCCAGAATTGCACCTGCCACGAGCGGTTGCCCTCGGCCAGCGGGCCGATCAGCAGCGGTTGCAACTCGGCCCAGGCTTTCTGCGCATGCAGGAAGTCGGCACGGGCGGTGTCCAGCGACTCTTTGCCCTGGCAGTAGGCGAGGGCGCTGACGGCCAGTTGCTTGTCGGCTTCGACCCAGCGGGTGTAGGTCGGCAGGATCACCGATTTGGCGATGGCCGCCGAGGTGACGGCTTGCGGATCCTGCGGCGAGCACGCGCCGAGGGCCAGTGCGGCAAGGCTGGTGAACAACAGCTTGGGACGGAACATGTCGGGCTCCCGATTCGTTCAAGTGTTTAAAGTGAGTTCAAGAACGCCAGCAGCGCGGCACGCTGCTCGGCGTTGAAAGACAAAACCTGTTGCTGCGCCGCTTTCGCTTCGCCGCCATGCCAGAGCACGGCTTCGAGCAGATTGCGGGCGCGGCCGTCATGCAGAAACTGGGTGTGGCCGCTGACCGTTTGCGTCAGGCCGATGCCCCACAGCGGCGGGGTGCGCCAGTCGCGGCCGGAGGCCTGGAATTCAGTACGGTTGTCCGCGAGGCCTTCGCCCATGTCGTGCAGCAGCAGATCGCTGTACGGGCGAATCACTTGATGGGCCAGTTCAGGTTCGGCGGCATTGGCGGCGGTGGTGTATTTCGGCGTGTGACAGGACTGGCAGCCTGCCTGGAAGAACAGGCTCTTGCCGGCCAGCACCTGCTCATCGTTGACGCCACGGCGGGCGGGAACGGCGAGGTTGCGGCTGTAGAACAGCACCAGACGCAGGATGTTGTCGCTGACTTCCGGTTCGCCGTCCGGGCCGTTGCCGTTCGGCGCCTGTTTGCAGGCGGTTTGCGCGTCGGTGCAGTCATCAAACGGTCTCAGGCTGGTGGTCAGGCCCATATCACCAGAGAACGCGTGAACATTTTGTTGATTGAGGTTTGGTTGGCCGGCTTTCCAGCCAAATCGCCCCATGACGGTCTTTTGCTGCGCGTCATCCCAGACCCGGTTTGGCCGGCCGTTGATGCCGTTGTTCTCTTTGGCCTGCGCGGCGGCGTTGGCGAGGATCGCTTCTTCCGGGATCGCTTCGAGCAGGCCCAGGCCGATCATCGGCGGCGCGACACGGGCCGAGAAACGTGTGTCCGGGTGCATCGGGCCATAGCCGAGCTGGGTGATCTGCAGGACCGGTTTGCGCAACTCGACTTCGGTGCCGTCCTTGAAGCGTACCGGCACCGGCGTGTAATCGACCCGCACCTTGCCCTCCGGCGCGACGCCCGGCACGGCCATGTCCTGGAACTGGCCGCCGTAGACTGGCTCGGGCACCACTCCGACCTGCTCGATCAATTTGGCGTACTGCGGCGCATCGGGAATCGACAGGCGTACCAGCATCGACACCGCGTTGGCCGCATCCGGCGTCGGCGGATGGCCGCGGCCGTCCTTGATGTGGCAGTTCTGGCAGGCGTTGGTGTTGAACAGCGGGCCGAGGCCATCGCGGGCGGTGGTGGTCGACGGCGCGATCACCCACGGGCTGCGAAAGAAACTGTTGCCGACGCTGAAGTCCACCCGGCGCGACGGCGGCAGATTGGCCGACGGCAGGGAAAACGCGTTCTGATCGCTCTTGCGCACGGTCGCCGCGCCGCCGGAACGGGCTTCACCCGGCTCGGCCTTGGTGAAACGCGGGGCGTCATCGCAGGCACTCAGGCCCAGGGCCAGAAACAGTGCGGACAAGCGAAGAGGCAGCGAGGGCATCAGACTTCCTGCAAGAGGGGCGAATTTAAAGGCGCAAAGTCTAACAGGGCGAGGGGGTTTGAATAAGAGGAATTATCGTTTGCTTGATTTGCGGCAATTGTGAAGGATCGCTGAAACCCTTGTGGGAGCTAGCCTGCTAGCGATTGTGGCATTCGCCTTTCTGAAAGTGTTGAAGCAGAAAATGCTTTCGCGAGCAGGCTCGCTCCCACGGGTTTTGTGTATGGCAGGAATAAAAAAGGCGACCCGAAGGTCGCCTTTTTCAGTCAGACAGCGTTGATCAGAACTCGTGATCAGCGTTGTCCGGGTTCAGGTCGCTGATGCCGAGCTTGCCGGCTGCGGCTTCGATCGAACCGGTCTGCTTGACCAGCGAAGCGATGGCGTCGCGCACGATCTGGTTGCCGGCGGTGTTGCCGGCCGCGATCAACTGATCGTAGTGCTCACCCTTGTTGGCGTGATCGACCATGACCTGAATCTTGGCTTCGGTGGCAGCCAGATCGGCTTTCAGCGCGGTGTCGGCAGCCGGGTCGACCTTGGCCACCAGCGACGACAGGCTGGCGCCGGTCAGTTTGGTGCCGTCGACGCGGGTGTACTCGCCCAGGTAAACGTTGCGAATGCCCTTGGCATCGTAGAAATGCGAGTTGTGGGTGTTGTCGCTGAAGCAATCCTGTTCGTCTTCCGGGGAGTTCGCTTCCAGGGACACCTTCATGCGCTCGCCGGCCAGCTCGCCCAGGGACAGGCTGCCCATGCCGAACAGCATCTTGCGCAGGCCGCTTTCAGCCGGTTCGGCTTCCAGGGTGGCGCGGTAGTTGTCGGCCACGTTCGGCTTCCAGTTGCCGACCATTTCTTCCAGGTCGCTGACCAGCAGCTGGGTCACGGCTTTCAGGTAGGCACGACGACGGTCGTTGTGACCGCCTGTTGCGCCTTTGCCTTCCAGGTAGTCCGACGGTGGACGGTTGCCAGCGCCAGGGCCGGTGCCGTTCAGGTCCTGGCCCCAGAGCAGGAATTCGATGGCGTGGTAGCCGGTGGCAACGTTGGCTTCGGAACCGCCCAGCTCGTTCAGGCTGGCGAGTTTTTCCGGGGTGATGTCCTTGACGTCGACCTTGTCTTCGCCGACCTGTACTTCGGTGTTGGCGATGATGTTGGCGGTGGCACCCGGGTTGCCCAGTGCGTGCTCGTAGGACTTGTCGACGTAGTCGATCAGGCCTTCGTCCAGAGGCCAGGCGTTCACCTGACCTTCCCAGTCGTCGATGATGGTGTTGCCGAAGCGGAACACTTCGCTCTGCAGGTAAGGAACGCGGGCGGCGACCCAGGCAGCCTTGGCGGCTTTCAGGGTGTCGGCGTTCGGCTTGGCGAGGAACGCGTCGATGGCGGTTTGCAGGGTTTTCGCGGTGGATTCGGCATCGCTGTAAACGGCGAAGACCATGTCGGCATAGTGCGAGACAACGGCTTTGCCGGCGGCCTCGTCGACTTTACCGGCAGCAGCAGGCGCAGCCGGTGCAGCGGTGCTCGCAGCCGGAGTCGGCGCAGGAGCGGCGGCCTTTTCTTTGTCTTTACCTTCGCCGCAACCGGCGAGGGAAATAGCGATGGCCAGCAGACTGGCGGTAGCCAGAGGCATACGAATCATGGCGAACATCCTGCTTCGGTGATTGAGTGGACAGGCGCGGGGGTGCGCAAAACTGCGACATAATGCAAATCTTTCGCATTATGTGTAAAGGGTTGTAGCTGGAAATATTTCTTATTTGCGCGGGGTATGCGCTGGGTCAACAGCCAGGTTGATGCCCGGCAGAACCCGGGTTGCGTCGGGCCTGGCAGGCACGTTTCAGAGGATGGCCGCGTTGCTGCGCTGGGCCTGCTTGAGATAAATGCCCAACTCGCGCGCCGGCAGCGGTTTGCTGTAGTGGTAGCCCTGACCTTCGTGGCAGCCTTCGGAAATGATGTAGGTTTCCTGTTCGGCGGTTTCCACGCCCTCGGCGATCACCTGCATGCCCAGGCTCTTGCCCAGTTGGATGATGGCGCGAACGATGGTCGCATCATCGTCGTCATCCAGCAGGTCCTGGACGAAGCTCTTGTCAATCTTGATCTTGTCCAGCGGCAGACTCTTGAGATAACTCAGCGAGGAATAGCCGGTGCCGAAATCGTCGATAGCGATCAGTGCGCCGGAGCGGCGCAGGCTCAGCAGGTGCTGGGCGGCGGTGCTGATGTCTTCCATCAGGCCGGTTTCGGTGACTTCCAGCTCCAGGCTGCGTGGCGGCAGGCGGTACATCTGCAACAGGTTGTTGACCACCCGTGGCAGCTCGGCGTGGTGCAGTTGCACGGTGGACAGGTTGACTGCCATGCGCAGGTCGACGAAGCCCTGATCGTGCCAGTCGCGCAGTTGCTTGCAGGCCTGATCCAGCACCCATTCGCCGATGGCGATGATGGTGCCGTTCTGTTCCGCCAGCGGGATGAACAGGTCCGGCGGCACCAGGCCGTGTTCCGGATGCTGCCAGCGGATCAGGGCCTCGACCCCGACTACGCGATGATCGCGGTAGCTGATCTGCGGCTGATAGACGAGGTAGAACTGGTCGCGCAGCAAGGCGTCGCGCAGGTCTTTTTCCAGCTCGCGACGGCGGCGCATCTCACTGTCGACGCTGGCGATGTAGAACTGATAGCGGTTGCGCGAGCGGGTCTTGGCCAGGGTCATGGTCTGCTCGGCTTTCTGCAGCAGCTTCTCGGTGCTGTCGCCGTCTTCCGGGAACAAGGTGATGCCGATGGTCGCGCGCAGGCGGATCTCCTGATGATCAAGGGCGAACGGGGCTTCCAGGTCATCGAGGATGCTTTGCGCCAGCTCCGCCGCTTCGTAAGGCTGTTCGATATCGGCCTGCACCAGCGCGAACTGGTCGCCACCGAGACGGGCGAGGGCGCCGAGGCGACCGCTGTGGGCACGAAGCCGGTCAGCCAGGGCCAGCAGCAACTGGTCACCGGTCTGGTAGCTGAATTGTTCGTTGATGCCTTTGAAATCGTCCAGACCTACGCAAAGGACGGCGACCCGCCGTTGCAGCTTGCCGGCATCCACCAGAATCTTGTCCAGCTGCTGCTGCAATTGCTGGCGATTCGGCAGGCCGGTGAGGAAATCGTACTGGGCCATGCGCAGCAGGCTGTTTTCCGCTTCATGGCGCAGGTGGGTATTGCGTTCGATGGATTCGAGTAGCTGGTTGGCGGTGTTGATCCAGATCCCCAGTTCGTTTTTTTCGTGACCCTTGAGCTGCGGGATCTTGTGTTCGCTGGGGCGGTCCGGGTTGATCTCGGTGAGGTGCTCGATGATCCGCGACAGCGGTTTGGTCAGCAGCCAGTGATAGACCAGATACAGCACCAGGCCCATGGCCAGGGCGCGCAACACACCGGAAATGAAGATGATCACCGAGCTGACGATGAAACCCTGACCGTAGGTGGCGGTGTCGAGGGTGATGCTCAGGTCGCCGTAATATTCGCTGTACGGCCCGCGCCCCACCAGCTGGGTGGTGAACGTGCGTTCCTGGCCGAGGATCAGGTCGGTCAGCCAGCGGCTGTTGGATTGCTGCAGCTCACGCGACTTTTGCGCGAGCATCGCTTCGTTGGGATGGCCGATGGACGCCTGACGCACAGCGTCGTCCTGGAACAGGCCTTCGATCACCTGCATGCCCATCTCCCGGTCCAGGCTGTAGACCGCCTGGGTGGAGGGATCGCGGAACATGTCGAGGATGCGCTCGGCATCGCCGGCGACGGCCTGGCGTGTTTTATAGGCATCGAACACGATCTGCGCGCAGCTCAAGACCACGCCGACGATCAATGCCGACAGGAGCACGACCCGGAGCAACTTCACCGACAAGCTGTTCTTGAGTTCCAGCTTCAAAGGGTTATTCCTTGTTCCGTGCGGGTAGCGTCAAGTTGCCATGAGTATTGGCAATCCCGTGTTGGCAGTCAAAGGGACAATCGAGCCGCGGAAAATTTGTCCGTGGCCTTGGCCGAAATGCTGCTGTCTGGAGTATTTGCCCTGGTTGTACTGTGTCGGTAGTTTCGGTCTCCAACTTGAGGGACGTCGGACAATTTTTCCTCTTTTGATGTTAGTTCGCCGTGGCTTGGGAGCAAGGCGAGAAGGGCTGCTTCAGGTGTGGGAAAAAGCCTTGTTTGTGATGCAACGCACTCACGATTATTTCCGCAGGTATAAAAAAACCCGGCAAAGCCGGGTTTTTGTCTGGCGTGCAGCTTAAGCGGTGAAGGTCTTGCCTTCGAACTGCTCGGCCACGAACTTCCAGTTGACCAGGTTCCAGAACGCCTCGACGTACTTAGGACGCAGGTTACGGTAGTCGATGTAGTAAGCGTGTTCCCAGACGTCGCAGGTCAGCAGCGGGGTGTCGCCGCTGGTCAGCGGGTTGCCGGCGCCGATGGTGCTGGCCAGGGCCAGGGAACCGTCAGCCTTTTTCACCAGCCAGCCCCAGCCGGAACCGAAGGTGCCGATCGAGGTTTTGCTGAACTCTTCCTTGAACTTGTCGAACGAACCGAAAGCCGCGTTGATGGCTTCAGCCAGTGCGCCGGTTGGTTGACCGCCGGCGTTTGGCGCCAGGCAGTTCCAGTAGAAGGTGTGGTTCCAGACCTGAGCGGCGTTGTTGAAGATGCCGCCCGAGGAAGTCTTGACGATCTCTTCCAGGGTCTTGCCTTCGAACTCGGTGCCTGGCACCAGGTTGTTCAGGTTCACGACGTAGGTGTTGTGGTGCTTGTCGTGGTGGAATTCCAGGGTTTCCTTGGAAATGTGCGGCTGCAGGGCATCGTGTGCGTAAGGCAGCGGCGGCAATTCGAAAGCCATGATGATTCTCCTAATCAGGTCTGTTGCGGTGAGCGCAAGGCCGATCACGGGCGGCCAGAAATGCACCGGCGAGTTTTTACTCTTTGCGGCGCAGGGTTCGGATCATAGCACCGGGGGTGCGGCTTAACCACGCAACAACTGTGTGGGATAGAGGTTCAAGGGGATGCCCTCGTTAAATGACGGATCGCGTTGGAACTGTGATCGTGCCAAGCAAGGCGCGGGACGAAGAGGATGCTTTTTGCCTCTTCGAGTCCCGCAACGCCGCTTGGCACGATCACAGCTCCAACCCGAAGGGCCGGCCCCCCGTAAAGCGCAATCCGTCGTTGTTCGTCGCTCATTTGGACCACCAAACCGCGCTCCTCACGCCTAGTCTTGCGCTTTACGGGGGGCGGCGCGACCGTCATTTAGCGAGGGCATCCCCTTAGCCTTTTGGAATAATTCAGGAAGCCAATATCAATTGCCCTGCCACGGTGAACATCATCACCGCCACCAACAGATCGAGAATCCGCCACGTACTCGGCCGTGCCAGCCACGGGGCGAGCCATGCCGCGCCGAACGCCAGGGTGAAGAACCACAGCAGCGAAGCGCTCGCCGCGCCCACGACATAGGCGCCGGGCACCGACTGTTGTGCGCCGAGAGAACCGATCAGCAAGACGGTGTCGAGATAGACGTGCGGGTTGAGCAGGGTCACCGCCAGTGCGCTGAGCATCACCGCCCGCAGCGAACGCACGGTCTGGTTTTCACCCTGTTGCAGGCTCTGTTTCGAAAACACCCTGCGCAACGCCTGGCTGCCGTACCAGATCAGGAACACCGCGCCGCCCCAGCGGGCGACCGCCAGCAATGTCGGGTTCTGCGCCAGCACCGTGGCCAGGCCGAACACACCCGCCGCCACCAGCAACGCATCGCAGGCGACGCACAATGCAGCGACCGGCAGGTGATGTTCACGCCGCAGGCTCTGGGCCAGGACAAAGGCATTTTGCGTGCCGATCGCCATGATCAGCCCGAACGCCACCAGCAAACCGTTGGTATAGCTTTGCCACATGACGATTACTCCGCGTTGGCTGCGAGATCGCGCAGCACTTGCATGGCACGTTCGGCTTCGGCCTGACCGACGAACAAATGGTCGTGGTAGTAGCCGGCAATCACGTTGCAGCTGATCCCGGCCTTGCCGAGTGCGGTGGCGAAGGCGGCGGTCAGGCCGACGGCTTCCAGTGCCGAATGCACGTTCAGCGTGATCCAGGCCGCGACGTAGTCGAAGTGGAAACCGGCGCGCTCGGCGTGGGAGCGTTCGAGAATCACCGTCAGGCCTTCCTGTTCACGGAAACTGCCTACGACTTCCAGGCCGCTCGGCAACTCGCCGTCGGACAAGGTGCAGAACACGAATTCGCCGGCATTGAGCTGCGGGCTCATGCTGCGCAGCAGGGTGGTCAACGAGGTTTCGCCAGCCATGGGGGTGATCCTTGATAAAGAGTGCTTGCTGGCTATTCTCCCGGTTGACGCGGTATAAGAAAAACCAATAGTGCTGATCGCTCATTAGGAAAACTGATGTTCGACTACAAATTGCTTTCCGCTCTGGCCGCCGTGGTCGAGCAGGCCGGATTCGAACGGGCGGCGCAGGTGCTGGGTCTTTCGCAATCGGCGATCTCCCAGCGGATCAAACTGCTGGAAGCGCGGGTCGGCCAGCCGGTTCTGGTGCGTGGCACGCCGCCGTCGCCTACCGAAATTGGCCGGCGCCTGCTCAACCATGTGCAGCAGGTGCGCCTGCTCGAACGGGATTTGCAGACGCTGGTGCCTGCGCTGGACGAAGAGGGCCTGCCGGAGCGCCTGCGTATCGCCCTGAATGCCGACAGTCTCGCCACCTGGTGGGCCGAGGCGGTGGGCGACTTCTGCGCCGAACAACATCTATTGCTGGATCTGATTGTCGAAGATCAGACTGTCGGCCTCAAACGCATGCGCGCCGGTGAAGTGGCCGGTTGCCTGTGCGCCAGCGAGCGGCCGGTGGCGGGGGCACGCAGCGTGTTGCTCGGGGCGATGCGCTATCGAGCGCTGGCCAGCCCGGCGTTCATCGAGCGGCATTTCCCCGACGGCGTACGGGCAGAACAATTACCGCGCACCCCGGCGCTGGTGTTCGGCCCTGACGATTTTCTCCAGCATCGATACCTCGCGTCCCTCGGCGTCGATGGCGGTTTCGAACATCACCTGTGCCCGTCGTCCGAAGGTTTCCTCCGCTTGACCGAAGCCGGGCTCGGCTGGGGCCTGGTGCCGGAATTACAGGTCCGCGAGCAGTTGGAGCGCGGCGTGCTGCGCGAACTGTTGCCAGATAAACCGATCGACGTGCCCTTGTACTGGCATCATTGGCGCAATGGCGGTCAGTTGCTCGGGCTGTTGACCGAACAATTGGTGCGCTCGTCGGCGCAATGGCTGGTGCCGTTGGACTGACGGCCAGCGTCAAGACTCACGAATCAGGCAAAACGAAAGACAGCGGAGCTCTACATGAAAATTCTGGTCACCGGCGCAAGCGGCTTCATTGGCGGACGCTTTGCGCGTTTCGCCCTGGAGCAGGGCCTGGACGTGCGGGTCAACGGTCGCCGGGCCGAGGGTGTCGAGCATCTGGTGCGTCGCGGTGCCGAGTTCGTTCAAGGCGATTTGAGTGATCCGGATCTGGTGCGTGAACTGTGCAATGACGTCGAAGCCGTGGTGCATTGCGCCGGCGCGGTCGGCCTGTGGGGCCGTTATCAGGACTTCCATCAGGGCAATGTGCAGGTCACCGAAAACGTGGTCGAGGCCTGCCTGAAGCAACGGGTTCGGCGGCTGGTGCATCTGTCGTCGCCCTCGATCTACTTTGACGGTCGCGATCATCTCGGCCTGACCGAAGAGCAAGTGCCCAAGCGCTTCAAGCATCACTATGCGGCGACCAAATACCTGGCCGAGCAAAAGGTCTTCGGCGCCCAGGAATTCGGCCTCGAAACCCTCGCCCTGCGCCCGCGTTTCGTCACTGGCGCCGGTGACATGAGCATCTTCCCGCGCTTGCTGAACATGCAGCGCAAGGGGCGTCTGGCAATCATCGGCAACGGTCTGAACAAGGTCGATTTCACCAGCGTGCACAACCTCAACGAGGCGTTGCTCAGCAGTCTGCTGGCCGACGCTTCCGCGCTGGGCAAGGCCTACAACATCAGCAACGGCGCCCCGGTGCCGCTGTGGGATGTGGTCAATTACGTGATGCGCAAGATGGAAGTCCCACAGGTCACCAAGTACCGTTCCTACGGTCTGGCCTACAGCGTGGCGGCGCTCAACGAAGGTGTGTGCAAGCTCTGGCCCGGGCGTCCCGAGCCGACCCTGTCGCGTCTGGGCATGCAGGTGATGAACAAAAATTTCACCCTCGACATCAGTCGCGCCCGGCATTATCTGGACTACGATCCGAAAGTCAGTCTGTGGACGGCCCTCGATGAGTTCTGTGGCTGGTGGAAGGCTCAGGACATTCGTTGATACGAATCTGCCGGCCGGCACTGAACCGCGTCACGGCTTGAGGGTCAACCCCAGCGGCCGCGGGGTTTATACTTCGCGCCAATCTGTCATCACCGCGTTTCACAAAGGTTGCCTCAATGTCCATGCGTAACGATGCCCACGACGATTTCGACGATGTACCGAGCCTGCGCGCCGATACCCTCGATGACGACGATTTTCCGGTCACCGCCCGCACCACCGTGCATTCGCGCACGCCACCCGTGGTCAAGGTCAAGACTGCCAGCACCGGGCCGTTATGGGCACTGGTTGGCGCGCTGTTCTTCGCATTCATTGGTCTGGCCTGGTGGAGCTTCCAGCAGATTTCGCTGATGGAGCAGCAACTGGTGGCGACCCAGGAAAGTTTCGCGCGCATCAGTGAGGAAGCGGCGGGGCGCCTGCAGGACATTTCCGGCAAGGTCGTGGCCAGCCAGACCAACGTCACCACCGACAGCGAAGCCCTGAAGCTGCAGATCAAACAGCTGCAAAGTGCGCTTCAGGATCAGAGCAAACAGCAACAAGGCGTGGCCGGGCAGGCGACGGATCTGGACAAGCGCCTGGCGCAGATGACCGCCCAGACCACCGAACAGCAGAACGCCAACACCCAGTTGCAAGCCCAGGTCAAAGCCCTGAGCGCCGAACTGGCAACGCTGAAAAGCACCCCGGCCGATACCAGCAAGGTCGACGCCCAGCTCAAGAGCTTCGATGCCCAGGTGAAGGGCTTCGATGCGCAGTTCAAGAGCCTCGGTGCCGACATCACGGCTCTGAAAAAACAAGGCAATCCGAGCGCCGCTATCGATCGTCTGGAGCAGGAAATCGTCATCCTCAAGAGCGAGCAGGACAACCGCCCGGCCGCTGCGCAGGGTGGCACCAACACCGCCGAGTTCGACGCGTTCCGAGCGCAGATGACCCGCAACATCAACACCCTGCAAGCGCAGATCCAGAACCTGCAACAGCAACTCAACGCGCGTCCGTAAGCCTCTTGTGTGGCGAGGGCGCGCGCCCTCGCCACAGCAACATTCAGAAGCGTTCTGAATATCCATACATGCCTTCAGGCCGTCTACGCTCTTGAAACACCAACAAGAACGAGGGATGCGTCATGGGGTTTGTGCACAAGCTGGCCTGGCTCGGTGCGGTACTGCTGTTGAGTTTCGGTCAGGCCAACGCGGCCACCACTGAAAAAGTCGACAGCAAGGCTGCCATCGCCTTGCTGGAAAAGGCTCTGGCCTATTACCACGACAACGGCGACAAGGCGTTTGCGGCGTTCAGCCGTCAGGGCGAATTCGTCGACAAGGATCGCTATGTGTTCGTGGTCGATACCAAGGGCGTGATGCTCGCCAGCGGTGGGCCGTCATCGGCGTTGATCGGGCGCGACGTCAGCGAAGTCCTCGGGCCGGACTTGCAGAAGTCCTTCAAGGACGCCTTGAAAGTGCCGGAAGGCAACGGCATCCAGCAGGCCGAATACCGCTGGCAGAACTGGTCCGACGGCAAGGTCGAGCGCAAGCACGTTTACTATCAACGCGTCGGTCAGCGGATTCTGGCGGTGGGTTATTACCTGCCGCGCGCGTCGGCGGAGCAGGCGAAAGCGTTGCTCGACAAGGCCGCCACTGACCTGACTAAAGACGAGAAGGGCACGCTGTCCGCGATCAACTCACTCAAGGGCGGTTACCTGCAGGACGACCTGTATGTGTTCGTGGTCAATCTCGACAACCACCGCTACGTCGCCCATGGCACCAACCTGCGGCTGATCAACACCGATTTCGCCAAGGTCGACGACCCGGAGGGCAAACCGGTGGGCGAACCGATTCTGGCGCTGATCGGCAAGCAAGATGAGGGCGAGTACGAGTACCGCTGGAAAAATCCGGTGACCGGCAAGGTCGAGAACAAGCATGCCTACCTGAAAAAGGTCGGGAACATGCTGGTGGCGGTCGGTTATTACAGTGCTTGATTGCTGAAAGCTCCCATGCCGCGCGTGGGAGCGATCGGCATCAATCAGCGGGCGCCGTGCTCACGGCCCCGCAGCAACCGGTTCGGCATCGCAATCGCCGCCGCCAGCCCGAGCAGCGACACCGCCGCGCTGACCATCAGCAAATGGCGGAACGTCACCAGCAGTTCGGCACGCAAGGCATTCTGCGCATCGCCGGGCGCCGCGTTCAGGCCGTCGAGCAGCACGTTGCCGGAATGCCCTTCGCTCATCAGCGAGCTGCCGGCCAGGTGGGCGAAACTGGAGTCCTGCAACAACGCCAGCAACAGCGCCGACATCAACGCCACGCCCACCGCGCCGCCCAGTGAGCGGAACAGGTTGGTGGTGCTGGTGGCGACGCCAATATCCTTTTGCTCCACCGAGTTCTGCGTACCGACCAGCGAAGTCGGAAACTGCATGCCACCGGCGATCCCGCTGAGCAGCATGAACAGGCTGCTGAGCAGCGTGGCATCGGGCGGGCTGAAGGCCATGCCAAGGATCGAGATCGGCATCAGCAGCGCGCCGCTCAGAATCTGCGGTTTATAGCGTCCGGTGATCGAAGTGCGGCGTCCGGCGAAATACGCGCCGATCGGTAATCCCATCGCCAGCGGCAGCAAGTGCAATGCAGCGCTGTCCGCCCCAGCACCGGTCACGCTCTGGAAGCGCAGCGGCATCAGCACGATCAGGGAAATCGCCTGGAAGCTGCAAAAGAAAATCGTGCACCAGCACAGCAGGGCGCTGCGGTTGGTGAACAGGTGCATCGGCAACAACGGCTCCCGGGCGCGCCGCTCGTGCCAGACGAACACCGCCAGTACCGCCACCGCGCAAGCGAAGAGACCGAGCACTTCGCTGCTGCGCCACGCATGGCCCTGGCCGACCTGAGTGATCGCCAGCAACAGAGCGGTCAGGCCGATGATCATCAACAGTGTGCCGAGATAATCGATGACCGGTTTGCGCTGGGGAATCGGCAGGCCGATCAGGTTGCGTCGCGCCACCCAGTACGCGCCGAGGCCCAGCGGCAGGTTGATCAGGAACACCCAGCGCCACGACAGGTACTCGGTCATGTAGCCGCCGAGCACCGGGCCGGCAACGCTGGCCACCGCATACATGCTGGAGAAATAGCCCTGATAACGCCCGCGTTCGCGAGGCGGCACGATGTCGCCGATGATCGCCTGACTCACCGAAATCATCCCGCCAGCGCCGATGCCCTGGAAAATCCGCGCCAGCACCAGTTGCTCCATGCTCTGGGCCATGCCGCAGAACAGCGAGGCGAGGGTGAACAGGCCCATGCCGAACAGCATCAGTTTGCGCCGCCCGTACAGATCGCCGAGCTTGCCGTAGATCGGCACCGCCACGGTCATCGCCACCATGTAGCCGGAAATCACCCAGGCCAGCAGGCTGACGTCCTTGAACTGTGCGGAAATGGCCGGCATGGAAACGGCGACGATGGTCTGGTCGAGCGCGCCGAGAAAGATCGCCATCATCAGCGCGACCAGTACGCTGCGAATGGCCGGTTTGGGCGTTTCGGGATGGTTGAGATTGGTCACGGGCGAACCTGCGGGCAGTGATTGACCCGCAGTGCCAGGGCGAGCGGGTGAGTGCTCGCCAGTGTAAGTCGGTAGGAAGCTATTCGATAGCCTCATAAGGAAGCCCGACGTAATTTTCTGCAATGGTTTTTTGACCGGCCTCCGAGCTGACAAAGTAGTCCAGTTCCGAAGCGCAGATCCGCTGGCTGAAATCATCGTGCTCGTCGAAGCGGTGCAGCATCGAAGTCATCCACCAGGAAAACCGCTCGGCTTTCCACACCCGGCGCAGGCAGATTTCCGAGTATTTCTCCAGCAAGTCAGTGCGACCTTCGCGGTAAACCTTCAGCAAAATCCTGAACAGCGTGCTGACATCGCTGGCCGCCAGATTCAGCCCCTTGGCGCCGGTCGGCGGAACGATGTGCGCCGCGTCCCCAACGAGAAACATCCGCCCGTATTGCATCGGCTCGACCACAAAGCTGCGCAGCGGCGCGATGCTCTTTTCAATCGACGGACCGGTCACCAGTTTCTGCGCCAGATCCTCCGGCAGACGCTTGCGCAGTTCATCCCAGAAACGCTGATCCGACCAGTCGTCGACGTTTTCTTCGGCGGGCACTTGCAGGTAATAACGGGTGCGGGTCGCCGAGCGCATGCTGCACAGGGCGAAGCCGCGCTCGTGGCGGGCGTAGACCAGTTCCTCGTGAATCGGTGGCGTGTCGGCGAGAATCCCCAGCCAGCCAAACGGATAAACCCGTTCGAAGACTTTCAGGCAATCCTCGGGAATCGACTGCCGGGCCACGCCGTGGAAACCGTCGCAACCGGCGATGTAGTCACAATCGACGCGCCAGGTTTCGCCGTCCTTTTCGAAGGTGACATAAGCTTCGTCGCTTTTCATGTCACAGGGAACGACATGGCGGGCTTCGTAGATGGTCTGCCCTCCGGTCTCCCGACGAGCGGCCATCAGGTCGCGAGTGACCTCGGTCTGGCCATAGACCATCACGGTTTTTCCACCGGTCAGGGCTTGCAGGTCGATGTGGATCCGGCGCCCGTCGAGGGCCAGTTCGAACCCGCCGTGCACCAGCCCTTCGGCGTCCATCCGCTGACCCACGCCAGCCTCGCGCAACAGCTCTACCATGCCTTGTTCAAGCACGCCGGCGCGGATTCGGCCGAGCACGTAGTCAGGTGTCTGGCGCTCCAGAATCAGGGTGTCGATGCCGGCGTTGTGCAGCAGTTGGCCGAGCAGTAATCCGGACGGACCGGCGCCGATGATGGCGACTTGGGTTTTCAGCGTTTTCATTGTTTTTATGACTCGCAAGCTTCACGCGACAACGGCCGGTGAATGAGTTTCAGGATTCGAGTGCTTGCATTTTTCCCTTGCGGGTCTGTCAATTGAAGGTGAAAACTGAGCCGATACCTGTACATTCTGCCAATCGGTGCGATTATCGCCCGCAAACCTCGAGGCCTGGATTGAAGTGATGAACAAGCCTGACCTGCCTTCGATTCCGGTGTTCAAGCTCTACGGTGAAAGCCTGGACTGGCCGACCCCTGACTTGCTGCACTGTGAAACCATTTCCAAACGCAGCCGCGAACACCAATGGGAAATCAAACCCCACCGCCACGCCGATTTGTGCCAGTTGCTCTTCGTATTCAAAGGTCAGGCAGAGCTTGAAATCGAAGGCCAACGCACGCAACTGAACGAAACCGCGATCCAGATCCTGCCGCCGTTATCGGTGCATGGATTCCGTTTTTCCGAGGACGTCGAAGGATTCGTCGTCACCCTCGCCACTCCGTTGATCAACCATTTGCAGGCGCAACTGGGCAGCGCGGTGCAGGCCCTGGCCCAGGCCGAAAGCTATCCGGCGGGCAAGGACGCGGATTACCTCAACAGTCTGTTTGCCGCGTTGCAGGCCGAGTACAACGGCCATCAACCGGCACGTGAAATGCTCATGCATTCGCTGGTCAGTGTGATCATGGTCTGGGTCAGCCGTCAGGCGATCCGCCGTCACAACGCCACGCAACGCCCGCAGCGTCAGCGCGAATACCTCAACGGGTTCATTCAGCTGGTGGAAGAAACCTACCGCCAGCACGTCAAGGTCGAAGACCTGGCCCATCGGCTGGGGATTTCCGTCTCGCACCTCAACGGCACCTGCCGTGAACTGGCGGGGCAGCCGGCGTTGCAGATCATGCACGAGCGTCAGTTGCTGGAAGCCAAGCGTCTGCTGACGTACACCAGCATGACCATTTACGAGATGTCCGAGGTGTTGGGGTTTTCCGATCCGACCAACTTCACGCGCTTGTTCCGGCGCCGGGTGGGGATCTCGCCAAAGGCGTTCCGCGACCGCTTGAAGGCCGAGCAGAACGACGACGCCTGAGCCCTTTATCAGCGCAGGGCGTTGAGGGTGGCGTTGTGAGGGATGCAGCGCTCGAAGTTGCAGCTCGCGTATTCACGGGGCAGTTGCCGCAACTGCTCCACGCGCCATGCCGCGGTGCCGTACAGCGCCAGCGTGGCCGCGCAGGTGATGAAAATCGCGAGGTATCTTCTTGTTCTGGTGTTCATGGCGTTGACCTCTGAACGAATACCCTTGGGTACTACTTTCAGCATAGGTCAGCGCCGTGGAGTTGCCAGCGGCTCTGTGAACGGCTTTACAGTCCGATATCCCACTGCGGGTTTTCGGGAAAACGCTGCACCAGAAAGTCCAGCATGCAGCGCAACGCTGCCGGCATGTGCTTGCGCGAGGCATACACGGCATAGATGCTCATCTGCCGGGGCTCGGCGTGGGGCAGCAGGCGCACCAGTTCGCCGCTGTGAATATGTGCCCCGGCCAGATAGGTCGGCAGCATCGCCACGCCGGCGCCGGCCAGGGTCGCGCGCAGCAGGGTGCTGGCCTCGTTGGCGCTGATGTTGCCCTGCACCGGCACCGAGACCGGTTCGCCATCCTCCTCGAAATGCCACAGGCTCTTGCCGAAATAGGAATGGGTCAGGCAGTTGTGCCGGCTCAGATCTTCAACCCGCTGCGGCTGCGGATGTTCCCGCAGATAGGCGGGTGCGGCGCAGACCACCGAACGGCAGACCGTCAGACGCCGGGCGATCAGGTTGGGGTCGAGGTCATTGCTGGTGCGGATCGCCAGGTCGATGCGTTCGTCCACCAGGTTCACCGTGCGATCGAGCATTTGCAGGTCGATGCTCACTCCCGGATACGCTTTGACGAACACCGCCATGGCATCGGCCAGTTGCGCCTGACCGAACGAGGTGCTGACGCTGATCCGCAGCAACCCCCTTGGTGCATCGGCGGGTTCGCTGACGGCGGCCTGCATGTCACCGGACAGCTCCAGCATCTGCCGGCAGCGCGGCAGGATTTCGTTGCCGGCGGCGGTCAGGCTCAACTTGCGCGTGGTGCGGTGCATCAGACGCGCCCCGACCCAGTCTTCCAGTTCCGCCAGATACCGCGACACCACCGGCCGCGACAGGTCCAGGTGATCGGCCGCCGCCGACTGGCTGCCCAGATCCACCACCGTGACAAACACCCGCATTGCTTGGAGACGATCCATGATTTGCCCGCTTTCAGAAACAAACTATGTCCAAGCATCGCATTTTTTGTAACGAGTCTGGCAACTAAGCTCTGTCCCCATCGCCAAGCACGGCATTCGAACAGCGGAGCAACCCATGATCGGCTTCACCACCCTCAAGCGCGTTTTACTGGCCACCGCCACCCTCGGCTTTGCTGCCCACGCAGCGGCCGCGAATCTGACCCTCGATGTCTACAACCCGGGCACCCACGCGATCTTCCCGGTGACTTCGGTGCTGGTCAGCGGCGAGAAGGACGCGATTCTGGTGGACGCCCAGTTCGGCAAATCCCAGGCCGAGCAAGTGGTGGAAAAAATCCGCGCCAGCGGCAAGCAATTGACCACCATCTACATCAGCCACGGTGACCCGGATTACTACTTCGGTCTCGACACCCTGATCAAGGCATTCCCGAATGCCAAGGTGCTGGCCTCGCAACCGACCGTTGATCACATCAAGCAAACCGTCGACGGCAAACTCGCCTTCTGGGGCCCGAAAATGGGCGCCGACGTGCCGGCCAAAACCATCGTACCGGGCGTGCTCAAAGGCGACAGCCTGATGCTCGAAGGGCAGAAACTGCAGGTGATCGGCCTTGACGGCAAACAGCCGGATCGCAGCTTCGTGTGGATTCCTTCGTTGAAAGCGGTGGTCGGCGGTGTGGTCGTCGCCGAGAACATCCACGTGTGGATGGCCGACACCCAGACCGCGCAATCCCATGCCGACTGGCTGCAAACCCTGCACTCGATCGAAACCCTGAAACCGAAAACCGTGGTGCCCGGTCACTACCTGGGTGACAGCGCCCGTTCGCTGGCGGCCGTGAAATTCACCGCCGACTACATCAAGGCGTTCGATGCCGAAACTGTCAAGGCCAAGGACTCTGCCGCGCTGATCGCCGCGATGAAAAAACGCTACCCGACACTGGGCGAAGAAAGCTCGCTGGAGCTGAGCGCCAAAGTCGCCAAGGGCGAAATGCAGTGGTAATCCGATTCTGAAAAACGCAGCACTCTCAAGCCAACTGGAGAATGTCATGAGCAAGATCGCAATCATTGGTGCCACCGGCCGTGCCGGCAGCCAACTGCTGGAAGAAGCCCTGCGTCGCGGCCACAGCGTCACCGCCATCGCTCGGGATACCTCGAAGATCGGCGCTCGTGCCGGTGTGGTCAGCAAGAATGTCGACGTGCTGGACGCTGCGGCGTTGCAGGACGCCGTCGCCGGTCAGGATGTGGTGATCAGCGCCGCGCATTTCGCCACGGTGCCGGCCAGCGCGCTGATCGGTCCGGTGAAACAGGCCGGGGTGAAACGTCTGCTGGTGGTCGGCGGTGCCGGTTCGCTGTTGCTGCCGGACGGCACCCGCGTGATCGACAGCGCCGGTTTCCCGGCCGAGTACAAGGCTGAGGCCAGCGCTGGTGCGGCGTTCCTTGATGCACTGCGTCAGGAGAAGGAACTGGACTGGACATTCCTGTCGCCGTCGGCGCTGTTTGTCGAAGGCGAGCGCACCGGTAAGTTCCGGGTCGGCAAGGATGACTTGCTGGTGAGTGATGACGGTCAGAGTTCGATCAGCTTTGCCGACTACGCGATTGCGCTGATCGACGAAGTGGAAACACCGAAGCATTCGCGTCAGCGGTTTACCGTCGGTTATTGAGGGTTTTGGGTGGTTTTCGGGGTTTGTGTCTGATCCGAAAATTGGCCCTCATCGGAACGCCGCCCGCCCAGCACTCTCCCGGAGGGAGAGGGAGCCGACCGAGTTGTCTGACGTGATTCATCGACCTGAAAGTTCGAGTCGATTATGGATTCGGTACAGCACGTTCAGGTCGGCGTAATTTTCGAGCATCCCACGATCGGACCCCTCTCCCTCCGGGAGAGGGCTGGGGTGAGGGGGGGGGGCCTCACCGCGTATGAGCCTGCTCAACCAACCACCCCATCAATTCCTGCAACTTCGCCGACGGCTCCGACGCCGGCGCGACGATGTAATAGCCCAGTCCCGTCTTCACCTTCAGATCGAACGGCATCACCAGTCGCCCGGCGTTCAAGTCGTCGCCGATCAGTGACCAGTCGCCGATCGCCACACCCGTCCCATGGGACGCCATCGACATCGCCTGATCCAGCGTCTCGAAATGCTGACCGCTGGCGATATTGCTCAGGTGCAGTTCGGCGGCGTTGAGCCAGAGTGTCCAGTCGTCATCGGTGTGAGTCGGGTGCAGCAGCAGATGCTGTTGCAGATCTGCCGGTGTGTGCAGGGCCGGTCCGCCGTTGAGCAGCGTCGGTGAGCAGACCGGCGTCAGTTGTTCATCGAACAGATGCAGGGTCGCAGGAGAGTCGTGTGGCGCGGTGCCGTAGATCACCGCCGCGTCGAACTGCTCGCGATGAAAATCCACCCCGTGTTGCAGCGACGCCGTGAGCTTCACCGGCACGTCCGGACGCTCGCGCTGCCAGTGCAGCAGGCGCGGCAACAACCAGCGCATCACGCAGCTCGGCGCCTTGAGTTGCAGGGTTTCGCGTTTGGCGCCGATCTGCTCCACCGAATCGCCGATCAGGCTGAACACTTGCTGCACCCGTGGCAGCCATTCGCGACCTTCGGCCGTCAGCTCCAGGCCCCGGGCCAGGCGAATGAACAGCTCATAACCCAGATGTTCCTCCAGCCCGGCGATCTGTCGGCTCACCGCACCCTGGGTGATGTGCAACTGCTCGGCGGCCCGGGTGAAGTTGCAGCACTGCGCGGTGATCAGAAACGTGTGCAGGGCGGGCAGGGGAGGCAGTCGTTTCATGTGGATCCAAGGTATGACGTGAGGACATGGCTAGTATGAGCTTTTATCGATTGTTGCGGCTACGGGTCGCCCGTTTCAATGAGGCCAATCACCGGTTCCTTTAAAGCCCGGTGCCTCAACGAACAAGAAGGGCAAAGACATGGCGACGTGTGGCGAAGTACTGGTCAAGTTACTCGAAGATTATGGGGTCGAGCAGGTGTTCGGCATTCCCGGTGTGCATACCGTGGAGCTGTATCGCGGGCTGGCCCGTTCGAGCATCAACCACGTCACCCCGCGCCATGAACAGGGCGCCGGCTTCATGGCCGACGGCTACGCCCGCACCAGTGGCAAACCAGGTGTGTGCTTCATCATCACAGGTCCAGGCATGACCAACATCACCACCGCGATGGGCCAGGCTTACGCCGATTCGATCCCGATGCTGGTGATCTCCAGCGTGCAGTCGCGCAGTCAACTGGGCGGCGGACGCGGCAAGCTGCATGAGCTGCCGAACCAGAGCGCACTGGTCGGCGGCGTGGCGGCGTTCTCCCACACCCTGATGTCGGCGTCCGAATTGCCGGGCGTGCTGGCCCGTGCTTTCGCGCTGTTCCAGGCCGGGCGTCCGCGTCCGGTGCACATTGAGATTCCACTGGACGTGCTGGTCGAAGAAGCCGACGAACTGCTGACCAGCGTGCCGGTCAACATCGACCGCGCCGGTGCTGCGCCGGCCGCCGTGAGCCGCATGACTGAACTGCTGGCCGGCGCCCAGCGTCCGCTGATCCTCGCCGGTGGCGGCGCCATCGACGCCGCTGCCGAACTCACCGAACTGGCCGAACTGCTCGACGCACCGGTGGCCCTGACCATCAACGCCAAAGGCATGCTGCCGTCCAGCCACCCGCTGTTGATCGGATCGACTCAGAGCCTCGTGGCGACGCGCGCCTTGGTGGCCGATGCCGACGTGGTCCTGGCGATTGGCACCGAACTGGCGGAAACCGACTACGACGTGACCTTCGCCGGCGGTTTCGAAATCCCCGGCAAGTTGCTGCGCGTCGATATCGATCCGGACCAGACCGTGCGCAATTACCCGCCGCACGTGGCGCTGGTGGCCGACTCGCGCAACGCGGCACAAGCGCTGCTCAGTGCGCTGTCGCACAAACCGCTGGCCGAGCGCCGCAACGATTGGGGCCAGGTACGCGCCGCCCGTCTGCGTGAAGACCTGGCCGCAACCTGGGATGCCCCGATGCTGGCCCAGACCCGTTTCCTCGAAACCGTGCTGCACGAATTGCCGAACGCGGTGTTCGTCGGCGACTCCACGCAACCGGTGTACACCGGCAACCTGACCTTCAACCCGGAGCGCCCGCGCCGCTGGTTCAACTCGTCCACCGGTTACGGCACTCTCGGTTACGCCTTGCCGGCGGCGATTGGCGCATGGCTCGGCGGCTCTCTGGAACATGGCGCGCGTCCGCCGGTGGTGTGCCTGATCGGCGATGGCGGTCTGCAATTCACCCTGCCGGAACTGGCCAGCGCCGTGGAAGCGCGCACGCCGGTGATCATCCTGCTGTGGAATAACCAGGGTTACGAAGAGATCAAGAAATACATGGTCAACCGTGCCATCGAGCCGGTGGGCGTGGACATCTACACCCCGGACTTCATCGGTGTGGCCAAGGCCCTGGGTTGCGCGGCCGAGGCGATCAGCTCCGCCGAACACCTGCGCAGTGCATTGCGCGCCGCCACCGATCGTCAGGGCCCGACCCTGATCGAGATCGACCAGACCCAATGGATGAAGGCGGTGGCCCAATGATGAATTTCCCGACCACACTCGACGGCCTGTACATCAACGGCCAATGGTCCGCCGGGCGCGAACACCTGCGTGTGATCAACCCGGCCACCGAAGCACTGCTGACCACGGTCAACGGCGGTGACGAAAGCGCCGTCAATCAAGCGGTAACGGCGGCGACCGAAGCCTTCAAAAGCTGGTCGAAAACCACCGGCGCCGAGCGCGGCGCGATCCTGCGCAACATCGCCAATGGCGTGCGCAACGGTCGCGAACATCTGATGAAGTTGCAGTCGAGCAACAACGGCAAACCGCAGTTCGAAGCGGGCATCGATGTCGATGACGTGATCGCCACCTTCGAGTACTACGCCGAACTCGCCGAAGGCCTCGATGCGAAACAGGACAGCAACGTGCCGCTGCCCAGCGACGACTTCAGCGCACGTCTGCGCCGCGAGCCGTGCGGTGTCGTCGGGCTGATCGTGCCGTGGAATTTCCCGATGGTCACCACCGCGTGGAAACTCGCCCCGGCCCTGGCCGCCGGTTGCTGCGTGGTGCTCAAACCGTCTGAAGTCACGCCGCTGCCGGAGTTGGAACTGGCGACCATCATCGCCGAATCCGGTTTGCCAAAAGGCGTGTTCAACCTGGTGTGCGGCACCGGTCTGGCAGTCGGTGCGCCGCTGTCGGCAGACCCGCGCATCGCCAAGATTTCCTTCACCGGCAGCAACGCCGTCGGTGTGCAGGTGATGCAGCGCGCCGCTGAAACCGTGAAGGGCGTGAGCCTGGAACTGGGCGGCAAGTCCTCGCTGCTGATTCTTGAGGATGCCGACCTGGATCTGGCGGTGGAGCTTGCCTGCGGTGGCGGCTTCTTCAATGCCGGGCAGATGTGCTCGGCCACCAGCCGGGTGCTGGTCGCC
The DNA here is from genome assembly GCF_021602345.1 of Pseudomonas pharyngis. Classification (GTDB taxonomy): domain Bacteria; phylum Pseudomonadota; class Gammaproteobacteria; order Pseudomonadales; family Pseudomonadaceae; genus Aquipseudomonas; species Aquipseudomonas pharyngis. The sequence goes on along the minus strand of NZ_BQID01000011.1, from coordinate 83,445 downwards.
GATGAACTGGCCGACGAATTCCTGATTCTTCTGAAGGCCCGCGCGGAAAAAATCCGTGTCGCCGATCCGTTCGATCCTGACGTCGAGATGGGCGCACTGGTCAATCAGGTGCAGTACCAACGGGTGCTCGGTCACATCGACCGTGGTTTGAGTGCCGGGGCAAAGCTGATCTGTGGCGGCAATCGTCCCGCCGATCTGCCGCGCGGCTATTTCTTGCAGCCGACAATCTTCACCGAAGTGCCCCTCGACAGTGCGCTGTGGTGTGAAGAGATTTTCGGCCCGGTGATCTGCGTGCGCAGTTTCGCTACGGAAGCCGAGGCGATTGCCTTGGCCAACGACAGCCAGTTCGGTCTGGTGGCCAGCGTGGTCACGCGCAATGCCGAGACCGCGGATCGGGTCGCCAACGCCTTGCAGGCGGGGCTGGTGTGGCTCAACGCGCCGCAGGTGATCTTCCCGCAGACCGCGTGGGGCGGCTACAAACAGAGCAGCCTCGGCCGCGAATTGGGGCCGTGGGGCCTGGCGGCATTTCAGGAAATCAAGCACGTGATCCGCGCCCTCTGAATGCCCGAAAAAGGTCAGCGCATGCCTCGCAACGAGGCATGCGCCGGCGTCATGGCTCCAATGAGTTTTTATCGATAGTCAGGTGTTTTGCACGACCTCAGGATGAACCCGCAGACCATGCTCAAGCCCTTTGAAACCGGGCGCTTGAGCAATCTCGGTCAAGCAGATGCAAGGGTTGCGATCAATCTCATACTTACAAGAATAATGGGAGTCCCAAATGGGCGAGCACGATCTGAACAGGCGTCAATTCATCAAAACCGTCGGCGTGGCTTCGGTGGCTGCGGCGGCCATGAGCATGCCCTTCATCCGGGCCAGTGCCAGCGACACCCGCTTCGCCGGCAAGACCCTGCGGCTGCTGACCTGGTCCGATGACACGGGCCTGGCTGCACTGCGCAACATCGCTGCAACGTTCGAAGCCAAGACTGGCGCCAAAGTGATTGCCGACCGCACCGGCAGCACCTCGGAAATGGTCGCCAAACTCAAGGCCGGCGGTGACCGTCCGCAGTACGACATCATCACTCTGGCTGGCGTTGGCGCCGAAGGTCTGGCCGCTGCCGGGCTGCTGGAAAAACCCGATCTCAACCGCATTCCCAACCTGGTCGACGTCCCGGAAAAATACCGCACCGGCGCCAACGGTCACGGCATCGGTTACCTGCTGTGGTGCAACAGTCTGGTCTACAGCACTCGTACCCAGAGCACCGCGCCGGACAGCTACGCCGCGCTGTGGGACGCCGATCTGGCGCCGAACATTTTCCTGCCGCCGCCGAACTGGACCGAGGCCATGGACCTGATCATCATCGCCGCCAAACTGGCCGGTGGTGACGAGCACAACATCGAGCCAGGGTTCAAGAAACTCGCCGAGCTGAAAGACCGCGTGGTGACCCTTGGCGAAAACCCCAACCAGATTGCCGAGCTGTTTCGCACCGGTTCCCTGGACATGGGCGGCCTATATGCCCCGGCGTTTTTCCCCAAGCAGATCCGTGATCCGAACTATGGCCTCGGTGCCACGTTCGGCATGAAGGAAGGTTTCTACACCGACCTGATGCTTTCGGTGATGCCGAAGAACCGTCCGGGCGACACCGACCTGGCCTACGCCTTCATCGACCACTCCCTCGACCCGCTGGTGCAGGGCAAGATGGCCGAAGACATCTTCAACGGCCCGGTCAACGCCAAGGCGATCATCTCCGCCGAAGCGCGCAAGAGCCCGTTCATCCTCACGCCGGAGCAGATCGCGGAGAAGGCGATCATGCACGACAACGCCTTCCTGGCGACCGTGCATGACCAGTGGATTCGTCGCTACACGGAAATCTTTTCTTCCTGATCGAGTGACGTACTCAGGCTCTCAAGCACCGAAAGTTCTTGTGGGAGCGAGCCTGCTCGCGATAGCAATCTGTCAGCCGACGTTGTTGGTGAATGTCAGTCCGCATCGCGAGCAGGCTTGCTCCCACAGAGGGCCAGGTGAGCTTGAAGCCGTTGTTTTTCCATTGACGAGATCATTGCTATGGAACATCAATCCCTGACCCAACCGGTCGGCACGGGTGACGTGCGCCCGGCGCGCGGTGTTTCGCCGACCGCGCGGGCGTGGTTTTTCCTCACGCCGTCGATGCTGTTTCTCGGCGTGCTGATTGCCGCCAGCCTGCTGGTGCTGCGCATGAGCGTCGGCACCAAGGGCGCGGAGTGGTCGGGCTTCAGCCTGGCCAGTTACGCGCAGTTGCTCGAACCCTACTACCTCAAATCGTTGCTGCTGACCTTGCGTCTGGCGCTGATCAGCGCGGTGATCGCGGTGGTGCTGGCGATCCCGGTGGCGTACACCATGTCGCGTCTGACCTCGCCGTTCGTGCGGCGGATCTTTCTGGCGGCGGTGCTGTTGCCGCTGCTGGTCAACCTATTGCTGCAAAGCTACGGCTGGCTGGTGATCCTCGGCCCCGGCGGCATGCTCAACCAGACCTTGATGGGCCTCGGTCTGATCAAGCGCCCGATCATGTTGCTGTACAACCAGAACGGCGTGTTGATGGGCCTGGTGCAGACCGCGTTTCCGCTGGCCGTGCTGCCGATTGCCAGCGCCATGCGCGGCGTCGCCCGCAGCTACGAAGAGGCTGCCGCGACGCTGGGCGCCAGTCGTTTTCAGGTGTTCCGTCAGGTGGTGCTGCCGATGAGCCTGCCGGGGATCATCACCGGCGCGACCCTGGTGTTCGCCTACAACGCCAGCAGCTTCGTGGTGCCGCTGTTGCTCGGCGGTCGGCGAGTGCCAATGCTCGCGGTGATGGTGCATGACCAGATCGCCCCGCTGATGAACTGGCCTGCCGCGTCCGCCGCCGGGGTGGTGCTGATCGTCACCACGCTCGCCATCATGACCTTGTCCGAATACATCACCGGCCGCCGTCGCCGTCTGCTGGAGGCTTCGCAATGAGTGCCCTGTTCAAGAAGCGTCAGTCGCTGTTGCCGGGCGACACCGGCAAGTTTGCCGGCATCCTCTCCGGGATCATTCTGCTGCTGGCCGTGTTGCCGATCCTGACCATGATCGTGATGTCGTTCAGCGGTGCGTCGAACCTCGACTTCCCGCCGAGCAGCTACAGCCTGCAGTGGTACAAGGCGGCGTGGCACACCTTCGTCTCGCCCGATGCCAGCGATGTTTTGAGCCTCGGCCAGGCCATGGGCACCAGTTTGCTGGTGGCGTGCCTGACGATGATTTTCGCCACGCTGATCGCGGTGCCGGCGGCCTACGCGCTGACCCGTTGCGAGTTCCGTGGCAAGGGTGTGGCGCTGCAATTGATGTCGCTGCCGCTGGTGTTCCCGATGGTGGTGCTGGGGTTGGCCTTGCTGCTGGTATTCGACAGCCTGCCGTTCCACATGACCACCTCGCGGCTGGTGATTGCCCACGTGATTCTGGCGCTGCCGTTCGTGGTGAAGAACTGCACGGCGGCCATGCTCTCCATCGGCAGCGAAGTCGAAGAAGCCGCGCAGATGCTTGGCGCGTCGCCATTGAGGGCCATCGTCGATGTGGTGGTGCCGTTGATGAAGTCGGGGATTCTGGCGGGGATGCTGCTGGCGTTCATCGTCTCGTTCAACGAATTCACCGTGACCTATTTCCTCTACACCATCGACGTCATGACCGTGCCGATCTGGATGTACAGCCGCACCGTGTCATCGCTCGACCCTACCGTGTTCTCGTTTGCCGTGCTGATCGTGCTGATCGACTTCGTCCTGATCTGGGCGCTGGAGAAGCTGGTCGGTGAAGGCGGCGTGTCCTTTTGATTTCTTGAGGTGATTTTATGTCTGGTCTGATTCTGGAAAACGTCGAGAAACACTACGGCTCAGCCTGCGCGGTAAAAGACGTCAACCTGCATTTGCCCGAGGGCAAACTGGTGTGCTTCCTCGGCCCGTCGGGCTGCGGCAAGACCACGTTGCTGCGGACGATCGCCGGGCTGGAAACCCTCACCGGCGGCGAGATCCGCCTGGACGGCGAGGACATCGGCCACACCCCGGCGCACCTGCGCAACTTCGGCATGGTGTTTCAGTCGCTGGCGCTGTTCCCGCACATGACCGTGGGCGAAAACATCGCCTATCCGCTGAAACTGCGCGGCGTCAGCAAGGCCGATCAACAGGCGCGAGTGGTGGAGTTGCTGGAGTTGATCCAGCTGCAACCGATGATCGATCGCCCGGTGGCCAAGCTCTCCGGCGGCCAGCGTCAGCGAGTGGCGATTGCCCGGGCGATTGCCTCGCACCCGAAAATCCTGTTGCTCGACGAACCTCTGTCGGCGCTCGACGCCAAGTTGCGCGAGTCGATGCAGGTGGAAATCCGCCAGCTGCAACAACGCCTGAACATCACCACGATCATGGTCACTCACGATCAACGCGAGGCCATGACCATGGCCGATATCGTGGTGGTGCTGGGCGAGCATCGGGTGCAGCAGGTGGGTACGCCGATTGAAATCTATCGGCACCCGGCCAACGAATTCGTCGCGGACTTTATCGGCTCGGGGAATATTTTCCCGGCCACCGCGCTGGGCGATGGCAAGGTCGTGCTGCCGGGCGGCGATGCCCTGCAAGTGCCGATCTGCAGCAGCATCGTGGTCGGGCAGAAAGTGAAAATGCTGATCCGCCCCGAAGACCTGCAACTGTCGGCGCCGCAGGCCACGGCGGGCAATCGTCTGCTGGGCAAGGTGACGTTTGTGCGGGATATCGGCGCGACGATCGAGACTACGGTGGAGTGTTCCGGGGTGACCTTCACGGCGCTGAGTACGCCGTGTCAGGGGATTGGGTTGGGGATCGGGCATCCGGTGTCGGTGACGTTGCCCAGTGAGGCGTGTCGGGTGCTCGGCGCTTGATTACGCTTCTGCTCGAAATCGCTCCCTCACCCCAGCCCTCTCCCGGAGGGAGAGGGAGCCGACCGAGGTGTCTGGCGTTATCCGTCGACCTGTGAGATCGAGTCGATTATGGATTCGGTAAAGCAATTTCAGGTCGGTGTATTTCGTCAATATCCCCCAATCAGTTCCCTCTCCCTCCGGGCGGTCCGACGTTTCGGGAGGGCTAGGGTGAGGGGCTTTTGAGAGTCAGACGGTCAGCCGCAACCGCGCCAGATCCCTCAACGGCGGCGCCCCAAACAGCCGGCTGTACTCGCGACTGAACTGCGAAGGGCTTTCATACCCCACCCGATACCCGGCCGCCGACGCCTCCAGCCCCTCAGCCAGCATCAAACGCCGCGCCTCTTGCAGGCGCAGTTGCTTCTGATACTGCAATGGACTCATCGCCGTCATCGCCTTGAAGCGGTGATGCAAGGTCGAGACGCTGAGGTTCACTTCCTTCGCCAGGTCATCAATGCGCAGCGGCTGTTCGAAGTTGCCGTTGAGCCATTTGATCGCCTGGCTGATGCGGTGGCTCTGGCTGTTGGCGATAGCGATTTCGTACAGCCGATGCCCCTGCGGGCTGCGCAGCAAGCGATAGAGAATCTCCCGGCGGATCAGCGGCGCGAGCATGGCGATGTCTTTAGGTGCGTCGAGCAGGCGGGCCAGACGCAGCACCGCATCGAGCATGGCGCTGTCGATTTTCTCCACATACAGACCACGCCCGGTCGGCCGGGTCGGTACGCCCATCGGACCGGCGTCGGCGATCAGCGCGGTGATTTCCGCAGGATCAATGTCCAGGCGCACGGCGAGGATCGGCTCCTCCGGCGAGACATTCACCACCCGTCCACTCAACGGCATCGAGACCGACACCACCAGATAATTGAGCGGGTCGTAATTGAAGAACTCATCCGCCAGCCGTACCTCTTTGCGCCCCTGGGCCATGATGCACAGCGCCGGTTGCGCAAGCACCGGGGCGAAGTCATGGGACTGGGTGTGGCGCGACATGAACAGCGAACCGACGGCAGTGGCATAACTGCCATCTTCGGACGTGTTGCGGCGGATGATCGCCGCCAGTTCCGCGCGCTGCTTTTCCATGTCGGCATCGGGTGGCGCTTGAAAACGATCGAATGACGTCACGTGCGGCATCCTCGGCAAAGTCGGTGGAGTGGAGCAGAGCATAAGTTTGTGCAAGCCAGGGCGGTAGACACATCCTGCGAAATGCTTGCCTGATCCTGCATTGGGTTGTTGGCCCGTCCAGCCATAGCAGGACGCAGGTGGTCAGAGTTGCCCGAAATCGGTGTGACAGGACGGTGACAGGAATTTACGACTTGTTACAGGTCTGCAAGACAGTCTCGCAGGATTGTGCAACGCGACGGCAGGAATCGACTAACGGCGAACGGGGAGCGGCCCTTAACCTTGAATCCTGTCGCAGCCCGTCCCCGGCTGCCACGCGACTCCCTGGGAGGGTTGAACATGTCCAAGCAGATTCCCGTCAGTCATATGGCCTTCGTTCGAGCGCGTGCCGGACGTTCGGCGGAACTCGGCATGCGCCTGAGCGCCCTGATCGAACCGTCCCGCGCCGCCCCCGGCTGCCTGAGCTTTGCCTTGCAGCATTCGCAGTGTGATCCCGAGTTGTGGCTGGTCTCCGGTTTCTGGAGCAACCAGCAGTCGATGACCGCGTACTTCAGCAGCCCGTCGATGGAAGTCTTTGCCGAGCTGGTGCAGGACCTGGTGGTCAACAGCCTGGATTTCCACACGTTCAAGGAAGTCTCGGCCGCACAGGCCGTAGGGCAATGCACTGCGCCGGTACACAAACTTGCCGGTTGAATGTTTAATGTCCGGCTTATCCGACTGAGCCAGGACCTGCGATATGGCACGTAAAGAGTTCGAACACTTCGAAGCGGTTTCCGCTGTAGTCCCCGTCGAGTTGGGCGGCAACAAGGGTTATCACGCGGCAATCGCCGTCAAGGCCCTGGTCGACGGCGGTGCGCCGCGCTTTCACAAGCTTCTGAATGATCAGGTTTTCCCCGGCGCCATCGCGGCCGATGAAGCCGCGATCAATGAGCTGGACAAGCTCAAGGGCGTCACCGACGACGCCGAGCTGATCTGGTAAGCGCTTACTTCGTCGCCCCCGGGCGCCACATCTTGAACAACGCCTCCGGCCCCAGCTGGAAGTAGTCCGCCGGCCCGCCGCCCCGCAGAATCGGTTCGGCGGCGGCGGTGTCGTAGATCCCGTCCTTCAACAGCCACTTGGCAATGTGCACGGCGACCACTTCGCCGAGCACCAGCCAGCTCGGCACGGTCTCGCCGTCGGCGCGCTGCAACTGAATGATCTGGGTGACCTTGCACTCGAAGGACACCGGGCTTTCGGCCACGCGCGGCACGGCAATCACCTTCGACGCCACCGGCGTCAGCCCCGCCAGTTCGAACTCATTGACCTGCGGCCCGACCATCGCGCAGCTCTGGTTCATTTGCTCGGCCAGCGGGCGGGTGGCGAGGTTCCAGACGAATTCGCCGGTCTGCTCGATGTTGTTAAGGCTGTCTTTGCGCCCGACGCTGGAGAACCCGATGATCGGCGGAATGTAGTTGAACGCGTTGAAAAAGCTGTAGGGCGCCAGGTTCAGCCGACCCTCGGCATCCTGCGAAGAAATCCAGCCGATGGGACGCGGGCCGACGATGGCGTTGAACGGGTCGTGGGGCAGGCCGTGGCCGTTGGCCGGTTCGTAGAAATGGATGTCATCGGGCATGGCGGGTGTTCCTGGAAACGGCTGTCAGAGAGCGGCCATAGTGCAAGGACGGGCGGCTGATTTCCAGCCCTCCAGACATGACTAAGCCCGGCCGAAGCCGGGCTGTGGTGTGTGTATTTGATGATCAGCTGATGGCTGCGGCAGTGCCGGTTTTATCGAAACCGTCGGCAGCGATGGCGTTGGCAGTACCGGTTTTATCGAAACCATCTGCGGCGATAGCGTTGGCAGTGCCGGTCTTGTCGAAACCATCCGCAGCAACGGCTTTGCCGACGTTGGTCTTGTCGAAGCCGTCAGCAGCGTAGGTGCCGGTGTGGCTGGTTTCGATGGCGGCGCTGGCGCCGGAAATGAAGTCGGCGGATTTGGTTTTGTCCGAGCCATCGGCGGCGAAGGTGTTGGCGGCCAGTACGGACAGGGTCAGGGCGAGGATCAGTTTGGTTTTCATGGTCGTTGTCTCCGGGTTCGTTGGCGATGTGTTTCGCATGGGGTTCATGCTACGCCAACTAAATTGATTAAAAAGCGCAAAATAATGCTAAAAACAATCGATTAAATTGATATTAAGGGCGACGCATTCAATTCGCTTTCGTCGTCGCAGCGAGCGTCGCGCAGTTAATCGATCAGGTAGGTGCAGGATGCGGCAGGGGCATTAACCGGTGATTAATCGCCGCTTTTCGTTTGTGTGACAGATTTTTCATGGATTCCCGACCGGTTTTTCACCCGCGCAACGCCAGTCTGCCCACGGCCATAAAGCCAAAAACCGGCCGTCACACACTGGAGCGTTGCCTGCGATGAACAAACTGCCTCAAATCACCCTGGCCTTCTGGGTCATGAAAATCTGCGCGACGACCCTGGGGGAAACCGCGGGGGATTTGCTGTCGATGACCCTCAATGTCGGTTACGCCATCAGCTCGCTGATCCTGATCAGCGTGTTTGTCCTGACGCTGATCGCGCAACTGATGTCCAAGACTTACAAACCGCTGCTGTACTGGATCGTGATCCTGTCGACCAGCACCGCCGGCACCACCATGTCGGACTTCATGGACCGTACGCTGGAACTGGGTTACGCCACAGGTTCCATGATCCTGATCGCGATCCTGCTGGCGATTTTCGCGGCGTGGCGCCTGAGTGGCGACTCGCTCAACGTCACCAAGGTGCAGAGCTTTCGCGGCGAGATGTTCTACTGGATGGCGATTCTGTTCTCCAACACCCTGGGCACCGCGCTCGGCGATTACCTGGCGGACGACTCGGGCCTGGGCTTTGCCGGTGGCGCGCTGTTGATCGGCTCGGCGATTGGCGTAGTCGTGCTGCTCAAGTACTTCACGAAGATTTCGACGGTGGCGCTGTTCTGGGTGGCGTTCGTGCTGACCCGGCCCTTCGGCGCGACCTTGGGCGACCTGATGACCAAGTCCCATGAGAAGGGTGGGCTGGACTTTGGCACCATCGGTTCGTCGGCGGTGCTGGGGGGGATACTGCTGGTGATGATTGTCGGCGCGTCTTTTGCGCAGAAACGTTATGGAAAACCGGCGATTGCCGAGTCGGCATGAGACCGAGGTGACTCCAATCGCGAGCAGGCTCGCTCCCACATCGGATCGGCGTAAATCTGATCCTGTGGGAGCGAGCCTGCTCGCGATGAGGCCAGAACAGCCACCATTGCAGTGGCTGCATAAACCCGATCAGTCAGTGACGATGCGCGAGTGTTTCTGGGTGTCTTTCATGGTGATGTACACCAGCAGGGACACCGCGATGCACGCGGTCACGTACCAGTAATAACCGGTTTCCATGCCGATGCTCTTGAACCACAGCGCGATGTATTCGGCGGTGCCGCCGAAGATCGACACGGTCAGCGCGTACGGCAGGCCGACGCCCAGGGCGCGGATTTCGGTCGGGAACAGCTCGGCCTTCACCACGGCGTTGATCGAGGTGTAGCCGCTGACGATGATCAGCGCCGCCATGATCAGGAAGAACGCGCCCCACCAGGTCTGGATGGTGTGCAGGGTCATCAGGATCGGCACGGTGAAGATCGTCCCGAGCACGCCGAAGGCGATCAGGATCGGGCGACGACCGATTTTATCGGACAGGCCGCCGATGATCGGTTGCAGGCACATGAACAGGAACAGCGTGGCCGCCGAAATGGTGGTGGAGTCGGAGATGCTCATGCCGACGGTATTCACCAGGTATTTCTGCATGTAGGTGGTGTAGGTGTAGAACGCCAGCGTACCGCCCATGGTCAGGCCGACCACGGTGAGCAGTTCCTTCGGATGACGCAGCAAGGTGCGCATGGCGCTTTCCTTGGACTTTTCCTTCTTGGTGAACGACTCGGTTTCTTCCATGCCACGACGCAGGTACAGCGCGACGATTGCGCACAGCGCGCCGATGGCGAACGGAATACGCCAGCCCCACGCGTACAGCTCTTCGGTGGTCAGGAACTGTTGCAGCACGATCAGCACGCCCAGCGCGATGAGCTGGCCGGAAATCAAAGTCACGTACTGGAAGCTGGAGAAGAAGCCGCGGCGATCCCTGGTCGCCATCTCCGACAGGTAGGTCGCCGAGGTGCCGTATTCGCCGCCGACCGACAGGCCTTGCAGCAGACGGGCGAACACCAGCAGGATCGGCGCGCCGACACCGATGGTTTCATAACCCGGGCTCAGGGCGATGATCAGCGAGCCGAAGCACATCAGGTAAACCGAGGCCATCAGGGCTTTTTTGCGTCCGACCTTGTCGGCGTACAGGCCCATCAGCCAGCCACCGATCGGGCGCATCAGGAAGCCCACGGCGAAGATCGCGGCGGTGTTGAGCAGTTGGGCGGTGGTGTCGCCTTTGGGGAAGAAGGCTTTGGCGAAGTACAGCGAGAAGGCGGCATAGACGTACCAGTCGTACCACTCGACCATGTTGCCGACGGAACCGCTGAAGATCGACTTGATGCGACTGGCGGTGGTTCGTTCTTTGGCCGGCACGGCAGCCGACCCAAGGGGCAGGGTGTTGGAGTTATCCATTGAAGGATCCTTCATTTAATTGTTGTTGTGGAGCGCGTTGAAACGCAGCCTGCGAGGGCTATAGCAGGAGCTGTGCCAACGGGGAGAGGGCCGGTTTAGAGGGGGGAGGTGGATTTTTTGAGCGGAAATCCGCTCATTGTCGGTGGCGACTGAGCAGAAAGTTGCCGAGATTGCTGGCTTCGGCAACTCCTCGCATGATGAACATGGCTCAGTTGAAACCGCGTTGAGTCCGGGCGTGAAGATTCCTCAAGTTTGAAATGGTTGCGTTTGTCGCATTTGCCACGCTTTGGTAAGTATCCCCCGGTGCGTTCCCGAAGAATTTGCTGAGCATTCGATAGGTATGAATCGAGTCGCGGTTGGCGGTATCGAACGCCGTGTTCACTTCAGCCAATCCTCTTTCCAATACATCAATCAAAGCGGGTATGTACTGATTAAGCAGTTCGATTTTCTCTTGCAGCGCAGGAGTCATTCCGTCCTTGGCTCTTTCGATCTCGTACATGATTTCGACGGCGCCGACCAGGGTGCTCATAACGGCACCGATCTCCCCGGATAGCGGAGACTCATGGGCCTTCATTGCAATGGATATGAGCGGAGACGAGACTTCCTTGGTTGCCTTGAGCGCGTTGAGTTCGGTGGGAGCCATGACGCCCTCAAACGTTTTCTTGTATTTCATGTGAGCGTAGCCTGACAGCGAGACGGTTTTGTATTCGCCTTTGCGCACAATGCTTTCCGGATTCAGTTTTCTGGATTTGAGTATGACTGACGTCGATAGGCCCTGCTGTTCCGCAACATAGTCGAATGCCAGACCGGTCGTCGTCTTGGCTAACATCCCAAGAACGATGGCGAACGCGGTACCGACGGGGCCCGCGACCGCGCCCAATGCACCTGCCACTGCGCCTACGCCGATCCCGACCACGTAACTGGTCACTTGTTTTACGACGAAGGTGCCGGTGCGCTTGACGGCGTTACCGGTCAGCGCATTTTGCGACTGGAGATTGTCGAGTTGTGATTCAACGGCGCGGATCCGCAGGTCGGTGACCTCGAGAATTTTCATATGCCGGACAACCGCGTGTGAAAGCGCCTTGTTGGCTGAGAGGGCCTGTTGAGCCGCAGCGCTTTGCGCTTTCCTTGCATCGCGTTCTTGCGGCGTTTCGTGGAACAGGGAACGTCCCTGTCCATCGTTATCGATAAAACGGATGGGATTGTTGCCTGTGAATCCGTAAAGATTCGGCCCGTCGACCACCCCCGCCGGATCGCTGCTTATCCAGCGTTGCAGCCAAGGCGCGTAGTACCGCGCGCCATAGTAATACAGGCCGCTTTCATCCATTTCCTTGCCTGAATAGCGAACGAACTTGTAGGCCAGTTCGATTACCGAGCGTGTGGCCATCCATGCCGTTTCGCCAAACGAGTAAAAGCCTTCGTTGCTGATCAATTGCGCCAGGTGATCGAGCTCCATCAGGCACGAACCCAGGTGATCATCCAGCGTGAAGCGCAATTGATCCGGATCGACACCGGCGGGTGCACGCGCGACCCAGTGCAGGCAACGTACAGTGCCGACACCGATGTTCAGGGTGATGACATTGAGTTCTTCGCCATTGTCTTTGCACCGGACTTCCAGCCCCGGCAGGTAGTAAACATCGTGGTAGTGGCTGTTCGAGGCCGAGTAGGTCGCGTGGCGTTTGTAAACTCGCGAACCCTGACTGTAGCGATAGAACTCAGTGTCGTCGGGAGCCGAATCGCGATGTACCAGAGTGACGCACTCCAGTTGGTCGAAGGAATCCCATTGAAGGGGATTACCAGGTTGCAGGGCCAAGAGATTGCCATGACGGTCGAAGAGAGTGCCGAAATCGGGGGCAGGGTCGCCGCAGGCCCGGCGTACTCCCCGGTTGCTGCCGGGATCGATGGACATTTCGCGGGTATGGTTGTGGCCATCACGCACATGCCGGATCCGGTACAGATTGTCACCGGAGTCATAGGAATAGGTTTGAATGTAGTTACGCCGGTCTTTGGGATCGGTGGGGTGCGGTCGCCCCGGGTTGTCTTGAGGCGCCGCGTCATCGTAACCGCTGGCGCTGCGCAGTCTGTTCAGAGAGTCGTACTTGAATTCGCGCTGACCATCGACTCGTTGATTGGCGAAGTAATGTGGCGTGAACACATGATCGAGAATCCGGGTGATGTTACCCACCCGGTCATATTCATATCCGAAATCCTGCAGTGGCGGCAGCGCATTCACCCGAGCCGATTGACGCAGCAGACGCAGGCTGGCCGGATCATAAAACCAGCGTCGAGTCACGCCGTTGCCCGCCAATTGTTCAATGATGTGCCCGGCCGCGTCATATTTCGCATCCTGCAGGACTGCCTGCCAGCGAGTCTGTCCTTTGATCTGCAGCTGTACGTGATTGATCTGTCCAGCGATGTCGTAATTGAACAGTTGGCAGTGTCCGCCGCCGTCGGTCTGCTCCAGCACGCTGCCGTCTGGACTGTGGAGACGGCTGCTGGTGAACACCTTGCCATCAAAGTAAGTGCGGGTTTCGCGCAGTGATGTACCCAGCGTCGAGTAACTGTCGAAAATCAAATGCCCTGACGAATCCTTCCGTTGGATCAACTGGCCACGCAGGTTGAAACCTGTGTCGGCCGATGCGTCTGCGTAGACGCAGGTCTCAATATCGGGTTGGGTGTTATGCGCCACGGCCACCAGGCGAAGTTGATCGTCATAGGTACTTTGCCAGTGACTGCCGCGCTCGTCCCACTGCTGCAAGGGTTCACCCCCCGGACCTGGCAGACTCAGTCGCCAACCGGCGTCCACACTGTCGACTTTCAACGGCTCTGCGGCCAGATTGAGAACACTTGAGATATTGGCAAGGGCAAGACGCGGGTCACGCTGCTGCACCCTCTGGCCGGCCGCGTTATGTTGCTGTCGCGTGATCAGGGGCGTTACAGATTCATCGGCAACCGTACGCAGGTACGCGACCTGACGAATCACAAGGCCACGGCTGTCGTGGACTGACAGCGAGGGTGTGCACCAATGGGGGGAAGTATTCATGCCCTTGTGCCTCTCCCGCACGGCAGGACGTAGAGGCCTCAGTTTAGGCGTTACGCAGTACCGCGTAACCTGACAGATCTGACAGTGGAGCGCCCTTTAGACTTTGTGTTTCATTACGGTACAAACATCTCGCGGGTCAGCCCATGGCGCTGCATCTTTTCATTGAAGGTGCGACGCGGCAGTTGCAGTTCTTCCAGTACGGCTTTCACATCCCCCTTGTGCCGGGTCATTGCAGCCCGCAGGCACTGCGCTTCAAATGCCTCTTGCTGCGCCGCCAGCGATTGACCGGGATCTATGCCCTGCACCGGTTCATCCAGCCCCAACACCTGCCGTTCGGCCACGTTCGTCAACTCGCGAACATTACCCGGCCAGTCATGGCTGAGCAGGTGGCTCAACTGCGCACCACTGAGCGGCGGGAACGTCCGGCCCAAACGCTGGGCGGCGCTCTGGGCGAAGGATTCGAACAACAGCGGGATGTCTTCACGACGATCACGTAATGGCGGCAGGCGCAATTCGGCGACGTTCAGGCGATACGCCAGATCCTCGCGAAAACGCCCGGCCCGCGCTTCATCCAGCAAATCGGGTTTGGTCGCCGCGACGATCCGCAAGTCCACGCGAATGCTCTGGTTTGACCCCAGCCGTTCCAGTTTCTGTTCCTGCAACACCCGCAGCAGTTTCACCTGCTGGGCCAGCGGCATGCTTTCGATTTCATCAAGAAACAGCGTGCCGCCATCGGCGTATTCCAGCTTGCCGATGCGCTTGCCGGACGCCCCGGTGAACGCGCCGCTCTCGTGCCCGAACAACTCGGCTTCGAACAGTTGCTCGGGGATCGCCGCGCAGTTCAGGGCCACAAACGGCTTGTCGGCACGCGGGCCGAAGTCGTGCAGGCAGCGGGCGACCAGCTCCTTGCCGCTGCCGGTTTCGCCACGGATCAGCACATTGACCGGCAGCGTCGCCAGATCGAGTACCTGTCGGCGCAAGGTCTGCAAACCACGGGACACGCCGAGCAGCGTCGCGTCGAGTTTGGCGCGGTTGTCGGCCTGCTCGTGCAGTGCGCGGTTTTCCAGCACCAGCCGGCGCTTGTCCAGCGCCCGGCGCAGGCTGCCGAGCAGGGTCTCGGGGCTGAAGGGTTTTTCCAGAAAATCGTAAGCGCCGTCGCGCATCGCTTCGACCGCCATCGGCACATCGCCGTGGCCAGTCAGCAGAATCACCGGCAAATCGGGATCCCGGCGCTGCACTTCGGCCAGCAGTTCAAGACCGCTGAGGCCCGGCATGCGCACATCGCTGAGGATCACCCCGGCAAAGTGCCTGGGCAGCGCCGCCAGGCATTCCTCGGCACGGCTGAACAGCTGCACCTCGAACCCGGACAGGCTCAACCATTGTTCGACGGCATTGCGAATGCTGCTTTCGTCATCGACCACCATCACCGCGTTGAGCATCAGATGTGCGCCTCCAGATCGATCGGCAAGGTCAGGCTGAACACCGCGCCGTTGTCGCCATTCTCGGCGCACAGGCGCCCGCCGGATTCATGGACGATGGCGAACGATACTGCCAGCCCCAGACCCAGCCCGTCACCCACAGGTTTAGTGGTGAAGAACGGATCGAACACCTGACCCAGATGTTCTTCGGCGATGCCGCCGCCATTGTCGATAACGCTAAGGCGCCACAGTTGCTCGTCGGTTTCCAGGCGGATTTCCAGACGCTTGCAGGGCTTGCCCTGCATGGCATCGAGGGCATTGCGCAACAGGTTGATCAGCACCTGCTCCAGACGGATCGCATCGCCGCGCACCCAAGCCGGGCGCGTCAGGTGCAGCACCAGACTGACCTGTTCATCGCGCAGGCGCGCATCGAGCAATTGCAGGGCCTGATCGACCACCGTCGCCAAGTCCAGCCGTTCGCGCAAGCCGCTGGGGCTCTTGCGGGCGAAGGTTTTCAGGTGGCCGGTGAGGGCGGCCATGCGCGTGAGCATTTCATCCACCGGTTTGAGCGCCTTGTAGGCGTCGTCGACGCGACCGTGATCGAGCAGCAGCCTCAGAGTTGCAAGCTGCATGCGCTGGGCGGTCAGCGGCTGATTGATTTCGTGGGCCAGCGCGGCGGACATCTGCCCCAGTGCCGCGAGTTTTGCCGACTGCACCAGACCGTCCTGGGCGGTGCGCAAGTCGCGGGTGCGCTCCTCGACCAGTTGCTCAAGCTCCTCGCGGCTGCGCTGGCGCATCTTCGCCAGACGCCAGCGCTGGTTGAGGAACAGCAACAGGAACACCAGCGCCAGCCATACCCCGGCAGCGGCGAGCCCGGCATTGCGCTGGTCTTCAAAGGACAGTTGCGGGCGGCGCAGCAGATGCAAGGTCCAGCCTTCGGCGGTCAGCGGCAGTGATTCCCACAGGTAATCCGCCGTGCCCTGCGGGCCTTCGACGCGGCGCAGGTCACTGTTGTCGTCGAAACTGCGCAGCGCCAGGTGAGTCAGTGGCACCAGCGACTGTTTGTCGTATTGGCGGGTGGCCTTGATCTCGCGGTAATCGGCCGGGCTCAGCGGGTGCAGCAGGCGATAGCGCCAGCCGGGCTGGTTGGCGATGAAGATGATCCCGCGCGCATCGCTGACCAGCAGGGTGTCACTACCCTGGCTCCATTCGCGTTCGAGTTCGGGGAATTCGAGCTTGACCACCATCGCCCCGAGGAACTCGTCGTTATCGCCGAGCACTGCGCTGGACAGGAAGTAACCGGGAATCCCGCTGGTCACGCCGACCGCGTAGAAACGCCCGGTGCCCTGGGTGCGGGTCTGGCTGAAATAGGGGCGAAAGCCATAGTTGTGACCGACGTAACTGCTGGGCAGGCGCCAGTTGCTGGCGGCCACCGCGAGGCCGGTGCGGTCGAGCAGTTCAAGGGTCGAGGACTGTGCGGCGCCGTTGATCTTTTCCAGCTTCAGATTGAGCGCCGTTTGCTGTTCGGCGCTCACGGGACCGGCCAGCGCCGCGCGCAGCTGCGGGTCCAGTGCAAGCACGGCGGGCAGGGCGCGATAGCGGTCGATCAGGGTGTGCAGCGAGTTGGCATACAGCGCCAGTTGCTGATTGGCCCGGGCCGCGTCTTCTTCAAGCGCCTGACGCTCGGCGTGGCGGATCGCAAGCGTTGCAGCAAGGGCGGCACCGGCGATGATCAGCAGGGTGTACAACGACAGACGCAAGGTACGGGAAGTCGGCAGCATGCTGAGAAAACTGAGGGTGAAATGGGGTTGGCACCATACCACGAGGCGTCGTTCCACTGTGTCCTACACCGCGGTAATCCTCGCGGATCTGGAGTGCAGCACCGCCCGCAGATCCTTGAGTTCACCAATGCGTTTTTCAGTCTTCTGTCTGATGCGCTCCAGCGAGCGTCCCAGCAACTGTGTTTCTCCTGCCAGAGTTGCTCGTTCGATCAATCGTTGTGAGCTAACCTGCAGCAAATCCATCAGTCCAGTGATGTCTGAATCCAGAGCATCTTCTTGTTCTTGCGTAAGGTTTTGGCCAATGGCTTTGACCTCTTTAAGAATATCTTGTGTCCCTGGAATCGCCTTTATGCCCGGCCCTACATACGGGACCTTGCCCCCCAAGGCCCACCCAATGTCCTTTCCGGGTCTCGATATCCGGTGCCCCGTTCTGTTCAACGGTCAACGGGCGCAAATGATTGTCGTAGGTCGTGAGCCAGTGATTGCCCCGTGCATTCCAGCGCTGAAGTTCCTCTCCCGATTGACCCGGCAGTACCACGCTCATGCCGGCATCGACACTCTTGACTTTGAGTGGCTGGCTACTCAACGCAAAAACGGTCACCTGACTGGCAATGGACAGGCGCGGATCCTGCTTCTCGAGCAGATGCCCGGCTGTGTCGTGGCGCAGGCGGGTGATGAGTGTTTCCACAGGGGCATCGGCGATAGCGCGCAGATAAGCAACCTGGCGAACGGGCAAGCCTCTGCTGTCAGTCGCTATCACCGAAGGGGTGTGTCGATGGGCTTGGGTGTCCTTCATCGCCACTTGCCCATAGGTTTACCCTTGCGTGCCCGGTCTGGTCACCTGCCGGTTGTTATTTGTTCTGCTGTTTGTGTGCAGTTTGCCTTCCATAGGTCCTGAGCATTTGTTTTCTGTCATCGATAACGTACAAGGCTCTTTCAGTGAGTGCGTGCAGATTCTCGCGTCGGACAGACCTGGCTTTTTGAGTGCCGACTCTCCTTTGTGCCAGGTCGAGTACAAAATCGAGATCCGAGTTGTAGAACTCGTTGACCCCAAGCTCGCTGAAGGCTGTCTGGCCGGCGTTGGATACGCCGAGAATGTTTTCACGCAATGCGTCGAGCGCATTCAGCTCGGCTTCGATTTCCTGTGAAAACATGCCTTCTTCGGCCCTGCTCCCCTGTTCTGCCACTTTACCAAGCTCTATAAGTTCTCCTAATCCGTAGAGTTGTGATCCCCCGGTGGCGGAGATGGCATTGACCGAGGCTTCGATGGCGTCCTTTGGCTCAAAGGATCTGATGTCCATGAACGCATCGAGGGGACCACTTTCTAATCCTCTCGCCTGGTTCGAGATTGCATCAGCGGATATATCGGTTTTGCGGGGTATCAAAGGGTTGGAAACGTCCTGGAAGGCTGAAAAAGCCAAATCGACCACTTTAGCGGAGTGTTCAGCAGTGAAGTTGCCAATGGTCAGCCCCTTGACTTCACTCACCATTGACGAAAAAGGATCTCCTCCTGCTAATTTTTCCACTGCACTAAAAAGATCGTTTGTGGAGAACCAACTGGCAACGACTTTGGCGACTTGTACGAGAAATTTTGCAACTATGACGGTACGCAACCGTCTCCGACTCGAAAGGTTGTCAATCTGTCGTTCGAGGATATCCATTTCACTGTTGGCAACACTCAGGAATTTCATCGAGTAGGCAGCTTGAGCTTTCAGCTCTGCCCGCGTCCTGGTCTGTCCGCCAGTGTCGACGTACGTCATCGGGTTGTTCCCGACAAACGCATACCGGTTCAGCCCGTCCTCATCACCCACCGGGTCAGAGCTGGCCCAGCGTCCCAGCCAAGGCGCGTAATACCGCGCTCCATAATAATAAAGCCCGCTGCAATCCATCTCCTTGCCCGAGTAGCGGATGAACTTGTAATCCGCCTCCACGAGTTTGTCTGCGACCATCCACGCGGTTCCGCCCAATGCAAAATAGCCTTCCTGGTTGATTAGCCGCGCCTGTTGATCGAGCTTGGTCACGCTTGAACCCAGATGATCCGTCAGGGAATAACGCATCTGATCCGCATCGATGCCGGGCGGTTTGCCAGCGACCCAATGCAGGCAGGTCACTTCGCCGACGCCCGTGCTTACAGAAATCCGGTGCAGTTCTTCACCCGAACTCTTGCTTCGGATTTCCAGATTGTCCACATAGTGCACCTCCTCGACATGGCTGACCTTGCGGGTGTGGGTCTCGTATCGTTTGTAGACCCTGGTGCCCTGGCTGTATTGATACATTTCCTGGTCAGGCGGACCGCTGGCATGTTCCGCCAGGGTCAGTGACGCCAGTTGATTGCGGCTGTTCCACTGCATGGGCTGACCCCGCTGCAGGGCGAGCAGATTGCCGGCGGGGTCGAACCATTCGGGAAAGATCGGTTCCGGATCGCCCGTTTTCCAGCGCACACCGCGGTTGCTGTCCGGGTCGATGAACATCTCGAAGGTATGGGTACTGCCGTCGCGGACATGGGTGAGCAGGGTGAGGTTTTTGCCTTTGTCGTATTCGAAGGTCTCGACATAGTTGCGCCGGTCCCGTGGGTCGGTTGGCTGAGGCCGGCCCGGGTTGTCCCTGGGCGGGGCGTCGCTGTACCCGGTGGCGCGGATCAGCTGATAAGTCGTGTCATAGTCAAACGTGCGCTGGCCGTCGACCCGCTGGTTGCGGAAAAACGTCGGTGTATAGGTGTGGTCAACAATGCGGGTGGTGTTGCCCACCCGGTCGTATTCATACCCGAAATCCTGAATCGCCGGCTCTGAAGCCTTTTGCGCGTACTGTCGCAGCAGGCGTCCGTCGGCGTCCCGGTAACACCAGCGGTTGGTCACGTCGTTGCCGAGCTGTTGTCTGGTGATCTGGCCGGCGGCGTTGTAATCCGCACCTTTCAAAACCGGCTTGAAGGCTTGTCCGTTGAGTTGCAGTTGTACCTGGACGAGTTGCCCGGCGATGTCGTAGGTCGACTGTTGTAGGTGCCCGCCGGCGTCAGTGGTTTGCAACAGTGCGCCGACGGCGCTGAAGACCCGACGGCTGGTGCAGGTTTTGCCGTCCTTGAAGGTGCGGGTTTCTTCCAGCGTCTGCCCGTGCACGCCGAAGCTGTCGAGGTCGAGCGTGCCCGATGGATCGCTCAGTGCTGTCGTTTGCCCGCGCAGATTGAGCGTCGGGTCGGCCGATGCGTCGAGGTAGCGAAAGGTTTCAAAGTTCGCTGCACCGTTTTCTGTGACGGCCAGCAGACGCAGTAGTGGGTCGTAGGTCATTTCCCGGTGATTGTCGTTGGCATCCCAATGGTGCAGAAGTTGACCGCCGGGACCTGGCAGCACAGTGTCGTTGCCAGCGTCGACGTTATGAGTTTTGACCGCCATGCCGTCCAGCCTGTGAACCATGGTGCTATTGGGCGTGGGCAGACGCGGATCGCGCAGCGCAACCAGTCGGCCGGCAACGTCATAGTGCTGTCGGGCAATGAGCGCCTGCACATCCTCGCCGGCCACCCTGCGCAGGTAGTCGACCTGTCTGATGGCCTCGCCGCGCGGGCCGATGACGGCCAGCGATGGCGTGTGCCAATGCACACTGGCGTTCATGGCTTGACCTTCTTCGCCGGTGTGTCGTCGGTGTCGTTGAAGTCATAGCTGAGCTTGAACCATGGGTGCAGGATATCGAACGCCAGATAGCCGAGGGCATTGATGGTCTTGATCGGCCGCCCTAGGGCGTCGTAGAACATCCGGTCGTGGTAGCCGTGCTCACGCATCGCGCTGTCATTGATGTAGCGATGGGTGTTGAGGAAATAGGGGCGGTAAACGCGGATGGTTTCGCCTTTGTGGTTGTATTCCACACGACCTTGTACGCGCCAGCGTTGAACGGCCGGCATTTCGAGCGGCCTGCCATCGGCGCCCGTCTCGAGGTTGTCCTCATGCGTGGCCACGAAGGCATCGCCCGGCGGGACGAGTTGTTTGCTTTGCAATTCGCGGCCGAAGCCGTCGATGTAAGCGATGACCATCTGAATCAATTGCAGCGGGTCGGTGTGGTAGCGGTCGGCAACCAGATTGAGACTGTGCACCGGTTGCCGCTTGGCCGTGCGGATGATCTCGAACAGTGTCTGTTCGCTGGCTGTGCACTTTTCCCGCTGGTTCAGCCAGCGCAGGGCCGAGGCGCGAATGTGGCCGTCAGGCAGGATCAGCCCTTTGGCGATCCATTCGTTTCTTTTGAGCGGCAGCGTTCCGGGCGGTAGCAATGGCATCCAGCTGTGCAGTTCCGTACGCACCACACTGGCGGCGGATGCCAGCACTTCTTTTGGATGGGCGAGGGCGTACTCGACGCTCAGATCTGTCTGCTCGGGGTACTCCGCCAATGGTTGGAAGCCGGCCGGTTTGCCGTCTTCCGTACCATGAAAACTGTGCGCCATGGGCTGGCCGCCTGGCTCGTAAAGCACTTCATGGATGTTGTCGTTGGCGTCCGTGATGCTCAGGGGCTGGAGCGTGTGAAGGTCATGACTGATTGTCGTCGTGCAGCCATCCGGCAGGGTAATGGCAATGGTCAGCAGGTGGTTTTCGTCCCGGGTGATGTGCGTCACGCCATGGCTGGCGGTCTGTTGCACATCGGTGACGTGGTAAAAACCGTTGGCGCCGGTGTAGGTGAAAAATCCGCTGTCGGCTGACCACAGGTTTTCCAGGTCGTCCTCTACCGGGTCATCGGGGAAAAACACATTCATGGGCCTGTATCCGATCGTCTGCAATTCTGTGCGAATGGCAAATGGCGGCGGGATGTTGTCGTATGCCGACAATGCCTTCTTGTCGAATACGGCCTGTTCCGTCGGCCCGGCCAGCGGCGGGAAATGGAGCTTGCCGCCGGCCTCCAGATACGTTTGCTGCGAGAGCGAAGTCAGTTCACGGGCGGCTGTCCACTGGGCGCTGTCCATATGTCGCGTGAAGCTTTCAAAACTGATGTCCTCCGGGCGCAGTCCGCCCGGCAGCGTACCCTTGGGCAGCTTCAGCGCGTTGCTGCGCTGGCGCCAGGGCAAGCCGAGCAGCCAATGGCCGTCTTCAGTCAAATGCTTGAACCCGGCACGGCTTTCCGTCAGATAGAAACACTGCTGTTGCTCATCGTGGCTATCCATCCAGGCTTGCCGTTGATCCTCCTGGTCGAAGGGCGGTTCGTCGGTCTCGGTGCGGCGACGCGCGCAGGCAACAGTGAAACCGTGAGTCAACAGGCCGTACTCGTCCCACTCCATATTGACCACATGCTGGCAGAGCGGGTCGTCCATGACGCGCTCGTATTGATGGCTACGGGTTTCCTGTTCAAGCACCAGCAGGCTCGAAGGTTTGTCCAGGACTTGCCGGACCCGATAGCGATGTTCGGTCAGGGAAAACAACCGCGTGGGCTCGGGGTCGTCAGCCTGGGACACTTCGCTGCGCAGTAGTCGGCCGCTGAGGGCATAGGCAACTTCATTTTCGTCGACCGGGTAGGGCTTGCGGGTCACCTCAGTGCCTTCGACGGCGTCGAAACGCGAATACACGGTGGCGCCCAAGGGGAGGGCGTCCGGATCCAGCTCGCAGATGTTCTTGAGGGACATGTCAATGCATTGGCCGGTATGAAACCAGTGCGTCACGCGCATCGGCGCCGTGTGGCCGCTCTCGGCCTTGCCCGGTTCCAGTTCGCTGTCGATCTGACAGACCCGGCCGAAGCCGCGAAATTCACGTTCCCTACCGTCGTAGTAACCCTCGAAATACTCGAATTGCTGACTCAGCTGATTGCCGGTGATTTCGTCCAGTTGTTGCAAGCAGCGGAGCACCGTCTGCGGAAACGGCAACCGGCACACCGGACGTCTGCGCGCCATCAACTCCAGGCGTTTCTCGTCCAGCCAGAATTGCGCACTGCTGCGATGTTGCAGCGTAGCGCTGTAGCCAATGTTGTTGTTGCAACCGGTGAGCAGGTATGGCCTTGCATTGACGAAGTGATACACCCAGTGCTGCGGTTTCATGTGCGGCTTGGTAAACAGCAGGCTGGCGCAGCCAATGCCTTGCAGATCGGCGAAGGTCACCTGGCAGAGGTTGTCGTAGCGCACGCCCCTGGGCCACTGGACGACTTCCGGGACTTGCGCAAAGGCGTTGCCACCGTAATTCCAGTAGATCTCGAAGTGATCGGAACAGAGCTTGATCAACGCAGGCGCGCCGGAACCGTCGAGATCGGCGAAACGAATGTGATCGGCATTGAAGTGCTTGTATTCGAAAGGCAGAGCGCTGATTTCGACACCCTTGCCGAATCTGCCATGACCCAGATTGGCCCACGCTTCGATCTTGTCGTGGCGAACCCTGCACAGTCCCGAGCGGTCGCTGGCGTGCAGGTTGGCGAACATCACCAGTTCGGTGAGGGCTGGGCCGAACAGCGGCAAGCAATCCGGGGTCGGGGTATGCGGTACATCCTTGCCGGGCGCGAATCCTTTTTCCCGCACATTGGCGTACACCCGTACGCTGTTCGGGCCGATCAGCGCAATGTCGTCCAGACCGGCGCCGCTCAAGTCGCCCATCTGGGCCAGTTGATGGAAATATTCCACGGGGAACTGGCTGAACGGTTTGAACAATGACCAGCTGCCATCCGGGTCGAGCGTGTAATACCCACTGCCACCGGGCTGGGCAACGATCCAGTCCAGACGGCCGTCACCGGTGAGATCGGTAAGAATCTGCACCACCTGTTTGCTGCTGTCGGCATTCGGGATCAGCGGCAGCAGGGTCCAGGGGCCGTAGACGATTTCGTCTGTGCCTGGCATGCCGCGCAAGGGGTCGCGGTAGTACCAGCCACCGTCGTACCGGCAGAGAAAACCGGGCAGGCCTTCGCCGTAAAGATCGACGCAATGGTAAGGCTGACCGTCATTGAGGCCTGGCATCGTGTCGAGTGCCAGAAAGGCCTGGGGAAATGGATTGGGCTTGAACAGTTCATAGAAGTACTCCAGCGGGGGAAAGTGTTTGATATGCCCCTGCGCGTCGTAATTCATGTAGTGCGCGGCGCTCAGGTGGTTATAGAGCAGCGCCGTGGCCTGGTGCTCCAGCAACAGGCGATTGACCAGCACCTTCTCCGGGCCCGTGTTGTTGAACAACAGGAACTGCCTGCACAACCGTCGGCTACCGACCTCGAAGCCATAGCGATGCATGCGATAAGGGTCTGAGCGCAGTGGCCAGGCGTTTTCGTCCGGTGCCTTGAACGGCGGAACCGCATCGAGCCCGGTGTCACGTTCTCCGTAGTCCACGATCAGCCGGAACAGCCACTCCAGATCCTGCGGTTGCGCGTGGTCCAGGCACAGCAGGTCGGCACTGGCGGTCTTGTTGCAGTAGCAGACCTGCCGCAGGTAACGCTGGGCCCGATAATCAAAGCGTGGGTCAATTTCGTTGTCGTCGCGCTTGTACTCGAAAAAGATGTTTTCTCCCACTGCATTGCGGATTTCCACCAGCAGCCACGCGGCGATGTGGCCCGGGATTTCAGGATCGCAGATGCACGAATCCGGCGTGATGCCATAGCACTGTTGCGAGCCGTCGGCACGCGCGATTATCCAGAAGGGGTTGCCATCGTCAGGTGTCCAGAGTTCGTAGCGGTCGAACGTACTTTCCAGGCGAGGAATGTAGCGAACCACCGAAAACTCTCTGGCCCTCCTCCCAATACCGAGGGTGCGTCGGGTCGACAGGATCTTGTCGTCAGCCGTCAGTTCGGGTCGCAGATCCGTGCCGTCGGCCTGCATGATGTCGGCGTCTTCATATTTCGGTACGCCTTTGCTGGTCTTGCGCGAGATGGCCGCCAGCGGCAGATCCCAGCCGAGGCCGCACGTCCCGTTGCCCGCATTGCCGTCGTAGACCAGTTGCAACTCGGGATTGAGGCTGCGCGCGTCCAGGGTCGGCAACGGCAGCGTGTAAGACCGTTGCCCCGTGACACCGATCTCCCCCCAACTGCGTCCGTTGGTGGCAATGGACGCAGTCCTGGCGATGGAGGGAGGAGTGACGAGCGCATCTGCATCAGGGACCATGGCAGCGCAACCTGTAAACGTCGAGGTTCCACGCTAACAGAGGGCATCGGGCGTGACACCTGTCAGATCTGACAGGTGCCGACTGACGGCAGGCAAAAAAAACGGGCGGTCATTGCTGACCGCCCGTTTTTTCCGAAGCCGATGAAGCGCTTACTGCACTTCAACCGCCAGGCTTTCGCTGATCTTCTGCTGCCAGATCGCAGGACCGGTGATGTGTACCGACTCACCTTTGCTGTCCACCGCAACGGTGACCGGCATGTCCTTGACCTCGAACTCGTAGATCGCTTCCATGCCCAGCTCGGCGAACGCCAGAACCCTGGACTTCTTGATCGCTTGCGCCACCAGGTAAGCGGCACCGCCGACGGCCATCAGGTACACGGCCTTGTTGTCCTTGATCGCGTCGATCGCGGTCGGGCCGCGCTCGGACTTGCCGATCATGCCCAGCAGACCGGTTTGCTCAAGGATCTGACGGGTGAACTTGTCCATCCGCGTGGCGGTGGTTGGGCCGGCAGGGCCCACCACTTCGTCACCGACCGGATCAACCGGGCCGACGTAGTAGATGAAGCGACCCTTGAGGTCCACCGGCAGGGTTTCGCCCTTGTTCAGCATCTCGACCATGCGCTTGTGCGCGGCGTCGCGACCGGTGAGCATCTTGCCGTTGAGCAGGACGGTTTCGCCCGGCTTCCAGCTCTGCACGTCTTCCGGGGTCAGGGTGTCAAGGTTGACGCGGCGGGCCGACGGGCCGGCTTCCCAGACGATTTCCGGATAGGCGTCCAGCGGTGGCGCTTCCAGCGAGGCCGGGCCGGAACCGTCGAGCACGAAGTGCGCGTGACGGGTGGCGGCGCAGTTCGGGATCATGCACACCGGCAGCGAGGCGGCGTGGGTCGGGTAGTCCATGATCTTCACGTCGAGCACGGTGGTCAGGCCACCGAGGCCCTGGGCGCCGATGCCCAGCTGGTTGACCTTCTCGAACAGCTCCAGACGCATTTCTTCGATGCGGTTCTGCGGGCCACGGGCTTTCAGCTCGTGAATGTCGATGGATTCCATCAACACTTCCTTGGCCATGACAGCGGCTTTCTCGGCAGTGCCGCCGATGCCGATGCCCAGCATGCCCGGCGGGCACCAGCCGGCGCCCATGGTCGGAACGGTCTTGAGTACCCAGTCGACGATCGAGTCGGACGGGTTGAGCATGGCCATTTTCGACTTGTTCTCGGAACCGCCGCCCTTGGCCGCCACGTCCACTTCCACGGTGTTGCCCGGGACGATGGAGTAGTGAATCACGGCAGGGGTGTTGTCCTTGGTGTTTTTGCGAGCGCCCGCCGGGTCGGCGAGGATCGAGGCACGCAGGACGTTTTCCGGCAGGTTGTAGGCGCGACGCACGCCTTCGTTGATCATGTCGTCCAGGCCCATGGTGGCGCCATCCCAGCGCACGTCCATGCCGACACGCACGAACACGGTAACGATACCGGTGTCCTGGCAGATCGGGCGGTGGCCGGTGGCGCACATGCGCGAGTTGATCAGGATCTGCGCCATCGAGTCACGCGCCGCTGGCGATTCTTCGCGCAGGTAGGCTTCGTGCATCGCCTGGATGAAATCCACGGGGTGGTAATAGGAAATGAACTGCAGGGCGTCGGCAACGCTCTGAATCAGGTCGTCTTGCTTGATCACGGTCATGAGTCGCGCTCCTCTAAAAGACGGGAACATTCAATAAGGTGCCTGCGGCTTGGGTGCATCGGTCGGTCGCAAGCACCTTTCAAGGCACGCCGGGGCTGCTGGCGCGACGCTAAAAAGGCGCGGCAGTATACCGCGCCTCGGTGGCGGGCACATCTGCCGGGAGTCATTCGTTGGTCGCATGGCTGCAGGTTTTTGACGCCAAATACCCGGCCCGAAAATCAATGGTCATTTATCGCCTGCGCCACTAAAGTGGCAGCCGGTCTGTAGGGTAGGACACTCGGTCAGCCTCTTATCGCACGGTGAGTCAACGATTGACCCATAACGCCATTCAACGTCTTTTGCTCAAACGCTTCGCCCTCGCTGCAGCCACCTACGGATTGGCTTTGCTGCTGCTGTGGCTGGCGTATTTCACCGGTCACTACAACGATTCGCTGGCCGGCGTCGCCATCGGCAGTGCGCTGGTGGTGATCAGCCAGGCGATCCTGTTCGCCCTGTTCTTTTCCGGCTGCAACCTGCGCTTCTCCGACCCGAGCCTGACCGAAGCCCAAGTGCTGCTGGGCCTTGGCTGGCAGACGTGGCTGATTGCTCATCTGGAGGAGGCTCGGGGCGAGTTTCTGGTTTTCTATGTGCTGGTCCTGCTGTTCGGCCTGTTCCATCTGTCACAGCGGGCGTTCGTACGCTGCGCGATGCTGGTGTTCTTCAGCTTCTGCGCCATCACGCTGTGGGACGGTTACCACTTCCGTCTGCACGATCCGGCGCTTTCCGCGTTGCAGGCCTGCATCCTGCTGATCGTGCTGGCCTGGCTGGTGATCTATGCGCGTTTCGTCCAGACCTCGCGCCAACGCATGCGTCAGCGCCGGTTCGCCCTGCAGGCGCATCAGGACACCCTGCGCGGGATGATGCGCCAACTCGAAGACCTTGTTGCCACCGACGAGCTGACCGGGCTGTTCAACCGCCGGCATTTCCTGCGCCTGGCCACCCGCGAGTTGAATGCGATGGAGCCCGACGTGGTGCACGGTCTGGCGCTGATCGACCTCGACCACTTCAAGCGCATCAACGATATCCATGGCCACGCTGCCGGCGACCAGGTGTTGCAGGCGTTCGCCGGGGTAGCCGGGGCCTGCCTGCGCGACGGCGATGTGCTGGCGCGTTATGGTGGTGAAGAATTCGTGGTGCTGCTGCCCGATTGCAACGCTGAAAGCCTGACCGCCTGTTGCGAACGCCTGCGCATCGCCTTCACCGACGTTGAACTGGTGGGCCTGAATGTGAAAAACCTGAGCCTGTCCGCCGGCATGACCTTGCTGGAACTGGGCGACGATCTGGACGACGCCTTGCAGCGTGCCGATCAGGCGCTGTACCGGGCCAAGCGTGACGGGCGTAACCGTTGCGCGGCGGCATGGGAGAACGTCGATGCCTGAACTGCGAGTGGGTGAACGACAGTGGTCGGTGGCGTCGGGCAGCAACCTGCTCGATGCCCTCAATCAGAACGGCGTGGCGGTGCCTTATAGCTGTCGCGCCGGCAGTTGCCATGCGTGTCTGGTGCAATGCGTGCAGGGTTTGCCCGCCGACAGTCGCCCCGATGCCCTGAGCGCCGAACAGCGTGATCAGGGCTGGCGGCTGGCATGCCAGTGTCAGGTGATCGACGATTTGCAGGTGCACACCTTCGATCCCGTCACCGATGGTCGCCCGGCCACGGTCGAGGCGCTGGACTGGCTCGGCGACAGCGTGTTGCGTCTGCGCCTGACACCCCAGCGGCCGTTGCGCTACAGCGCCGGTCAGCATCTGGTGCTGTGGGCCGGCCACATTGCGCGGCCGTATTCGCTGGCGAGTCTGCCGGAAGAAGACCGCTTTCTTGAATTCCACCTCGATTGCCGCCAGCCCGGCGAATTCAGCGATGCGGCGCGACGCTTGCAGATCGGCGATCCGATCCGCCTCGGCGAACTGCGCGGCGGCGCGCTGCATTACGACCCGGACTGGCACGACCGGCCGCTGTGGCTGCTGGCCGCCGGCACCGGGCTCGGCCCGTTGTTCGGCGTGTTGCGTGAGGCCTTGCGTCACGATCATCGGGGCGCCATCCGCGTCATTCACCTGGCCCATGATGCCGCCGGGCATTACCTGGCCAAACCCCTTGAAGCACTCGCTGCGCAGCGGGAAAACCTCAGCGTCGAGCTGTGGACGGCGGCCGAGTTGCCGGGCGCTTTGGCGCAACTGCGCCTTGTTTCCCGGCAAACCCTGGCCTTAGTCTGCGGCTCGACGGCCAGCGTCGACGCGTTTGCCAAGCGTCTGTTCCTGGCCGGACTGCCGCGCAACCAACTGCTGGCCGATGTCTTCCTGAGCCGTGGTTGAGCGCTGATTCTTCAGACGCGAGACACACCATGACCGATGCCATCCTGCTGCACCGCGAACGCGGTTTGCTGACCCTGCGCCTCAACCGCCCGGACAAGAAAAACGCCCTGACCCGCGCCATGTACAGCCAGTTGGCCGAAGCGCTCAAGCAAGCCAATCACGATCCCGAAATCAACGCCGTGCTGATCACCGGCAGCGCCGAGTGCTTCACCGCCGGCAACGACATCGCCGACTTCATCCAACAACCGCCGAGCGACCTCGACAGCCCGGTGTTTCACTTCATGCTCAACTTGCTTGAATGCTGTAAACCGGTGATCGCCGCCGTGGCCGGGGCGGCGGTGGGGATCGGCACGACGCTGCTGTTGCATTGCGATCTGGTGTACGTGGCGCGGGATGCACGGTTACGCATGCCGTTCGTCAATCTAGGGTTGTGCCCCGAGTTTGGCTCCAGCCTGATCCTGCCGCGCTTGCTCGGGCAGGCCAAAGCCTCGGAGTTGCTGCTGCTCGGTGAAGGCTTCACGGGTGAGCAAGCCGCGCAATGGGGGATCGCCACCGAGGCGCTGGGCAGCGGCGAAGCCGCATTGACCAAGGCGCGGGAGATGGCGCTGCGGTTTGACGAGTTGCCGGCCGAGGCGGTGCGCATCAGCAAGCAATTGATGCGCGCGCCGGATCGCGAGTTGATTCGCAAAGTGATCGAGGAGGAGGGCGCGCTGTTCACCCAGCGGCTGCGCTCGCCGGAGGCGCTGGCGGCGTTGACGGGGTTCATCAAACGGCATTGAGATATCCGCCGACCGCTCCGCGCATCGATCGCCCCCGCACTCCGCGCATCGACCGCGGCCACACTGCGCGCACGGACCGCCGCCGCACTCCGCGCACCGATCGTTCCCACGCTCCGCGTGGGAATGCAGCCCGGGACGCTCCGCGTCCCATGCCGAAGCGGACGCGGAGCGCCCATTGAGGCATTCCCACGCAGAGCGTGGGAACGATCAACGTAGTAACGATCAACACTCCTGAAATGAAAAAGCCCCGCCATTCAAATGGCGGGGCTTTTCGTTTTCAGCGACCGGTCATTCAGACCTGCGGATCGCCTACGTGCAGGATCTTCATGCCGTTGGTGCCGCCGGTGGTGTGGTAGCTGTCGCCCTTGGTCAGGATGACCCAGTCGCCTTTCTCCACTACGCCGCGCTTGACCAGTTCGTCGATGGCTTTCTGGCTGACTTCGTTCGGGGCCAGCGAAGCCGGGTCGAACGGTACGGTGTACACGCCACGGAACATCGCCGCGCGGGCCTGGGCTTCGCGGTGCGGGGTGAAGCAGTAGATCGGCACCGACGAACGGATACGCGACATGATCAGCGGGGTGTAGCCGCTTTCGGTCAGTGCGATGATCGCCTTGACGCCCGGGAAGTGGTTGGCGGTGTACATGGTCGCCAGCGCGATGCTTTCGTCGCAGCGCTCGAATTCCTTGCCGATACGGTGGCTGGAGGTCTTGCTGGTCGGGTGCTTTTCAGCGCCGACACAGATGCGCGCCATCGCCTGCACGGCTTCCAGCGGGTAAGCGCCGGCAGCGGACTCGGCAGACAGCATCACGGCGTCGGTGTAGTCGAGCACGGCGTTGGCCACGTCGGACACTTCGGCGCGGGTCGGCATCGGGTTCTGGATCATCGACTCCATCATCTGGGTCGCCACGATCACCGCCTTGTTGTGGCGGCGTGCGTGCAGAATGATTTTCTTCTGGATGCCCACCAGCTCGGCGTCGCCGATTTCCACACCGAGGTCACCACGGGCAACCATCACCGCGTCGGAAGCCTTGATCAGACCGTCGAGGGTTTCGTCGTCGGCCACGGCTTCGGCGCGTTCGATCTTCGCCACCAGCCAGGCGGTGCCGCCGGCTTCGTCGCGCAGTTGACGGGCGTAGTTCATGTCGGCGGCGTCACGCGGGAAGGACACGGCGAGGTAGTCGACTTCCATTTCAGCGGCGAGCTTGATGTCGGCCTTGTCTTTTTCAGTCAGGGCCGGCGCGGTCAGGCCGCCACCGCGACGGTTGATGCCTTTGTGGTCGGACAGCGGACCGCCGATGGTCACGACGCAGTTCAGCTCGGTGGCGGT
Source organism: Pseudomonas pharyngis (assembly GCF_021602345.1). Taxonomy (GTDB): domain Bacteria; phylum Pseudomonadota; class Gammaproteobacteria; order Pseudomonadales; family Pseudomonadaceae; genus Aquipseudomonas; species Aquipseudomonas pharyngis. The sequence goes on along the minus strand of NZ_BQID01000011.1, from coordinate 52,404 downwards.
GGCGGTTTCAACGCGCATGACCACGCGGCCGTCATCGAGCAGCAGCTCGTCGCCCACGCCGCAGTCCTTGACCAGGTCCGGGTAGTCGATGCCGACCACTTGCTGGTTGCCTTCGGTCAGCGGATGGCTGGTGGAGAAGGTGAACTTGTCACCGATCTTCAGCTCGATGCGCTTGTTGGCGAATTTGGCGATACGGATTTTCGGGCCTTGCAGGTCACCCAGCAGGGCGACGAAGCGACCGTGCTTGGCCGCGAGGTCACGCACCAGCTTCGCGCGAGCCTTGTGCTCGTCGGGGGTGCCGTGGGAGAAGTTCAGACGGGCGACGTCCAGGCCAGCCAGAATCAGCTGTTCGAGAACTTCCGGCGAGTTACTGGCCGGGCCAAGGGTAGCGACGATTTTGGTACGACGGACGGACATGCAAAGACTCCTCAGGTTCAAGCGCCAGCGAAGGCTACTATGCTCGAAGGGTGTAGTCATTGTTCGTTTGCACTACTTATTGGTTTCTTTATTGAAACGAACATTTTTGAACATTCGGCCGGCGTAGGCCTACCGCTCGTCGAGACTGTTATTTCTATCAGGTGGCGTGGTTTTTACGGCGCGATATAAAAAGCTGAACCTCGCCAATGGTTGGCGAGCCTCCGAGGCAAATGATATGACCAGTGAAAACGATACTCAGATTCAAAATGAGCCTCCCCGTGTTCTGGAGCCATTGGACGGGTCTGCTCCCGGAGTGTTTTTTATCGTGCGAGGAACTGGTACACCAGGGAATGTGGCGGTTTGCTACAGCACGAAAGACCCAATGAATCCGATTTTTGGGCAGTCAATTAGCGACACTGGCCAGTGGCAAAACCACATTGACCTTCGTAAATTTGGTTTCTATATGGTCGAAAAGACCAGGGATGGCACTGTTGTTTCCCCACGCTCGGAGGTTGTGAACATCAATTTGGAATGAGACGGCAGCTCGATTGGGAGGAAAAGGGGCCTCGACACAACAGCGTGCATTGAAGATTTTCGGCGTTAGGTCGATACAGTGCACAAGACAGGAGAACCTCCCATGCGATTGTTGCCCATTGCCGCCCTTGCCCTCAGCGTCCTCGCCGCTTCGGGCTGCACCCGTTGGTCGATGAACCATCATTTGAACAACGCCTACAGCGCCTATGACCGGGGCAATTGCGAGCAGGTGATGCTTGAACTGTCCAAGGTCGAACGCGCCAGCCGCGCCCGCCCTTATGTGTGGCCGGAAGTGTCGATGATGCGCGGCCAGTGCCTCGAACGGCAGAAAATGTTCGTCGATGCGGCGCAGACCTATCAGTTCATCATCGCCTCGTACCCCAACAGCGAATACGCCTACCGCGCCCGCGCGCGTCTGGAAACCCTGCAGAGCCTGGGTCACTACCCGACTCGCAGCGCCGCCGCCGTGGTACGTCCAACCCGCTTCTGATGGCGGTTGTCATACAAAAGCTGGCTGCTTGTATAGGGTGAGCTATAGTCGAATGACACCGGTACAAATCGATATCTGTACCGGCGCAACACCTGCGACTGGCATGTGAAGTACGTGGCAAGCGCCACACCGGGAGCGGGGAGAGCGGGCCTGAAGGACGGGTTCGTTCCGAAGCACAGTGCGGCCCGGGCATCGGGCCCTGCATGGCGATACGTTCATGTTTACCGACCGTCGAATCGAACGGCACCAGTTGCCGTATTTTCTGCGAGTGTTCAACAGCGTCACCGATAAACCCGTCGGTTTTCTGGGCAACGTCTCTGAAGACGGTTTGATGCTTATCAGCCAGTTGCCGATGATGATCGGTGCGCAGTTCAATCTGCGCCTGAAAATTCCCCTGGGGCAAGGCAGCCAGCAGGTCATCGACCTGACGGCGTGCTGCCTTTGGTGCCACGAAGACGCGACCCCTCAACATTACGACGCCGGCTTCAGCCTGTTTCGGACACCGCCGGAATACGGGCAATTGATCGAGGCGTTGAAGCAATACTTCAGCTTTCAGCCGTTGCCGGCTTCTGCCTGACTCAAAACCTTCAAAAGCATCGTCGGAACGCCGCCCGGAGCAAGCCCGCTCCCACAAGGACAGCGCTGATCCCTGTGGGAGCGGGCTTGCCCGCGAAGGCGCCAGTACTGACACCGTCTATTTGACGGCTGGCTAGCCGATAGCAATCGCCCGCTCGTTATCCAGCGTCCTCTCCGCCAGCAACAACCCCATCTCACTCAACTGATAGATCGCCATCGCCAGATGCCGCGGCTTGTCGTCCAGGCTGTCGGCCAGGTCCAGCAACAGAATGCTCACCGAGGAAAAGGTCTCGTAGGTCTGGATGGCAATCGCCTCGGGGTTGATATCCGGGTCGACCTTGAACATCTGCATGCCGCGATCCACGGAATTGCGCGACTTTTCAGGTTTGGGGTTGAGGTAGAAGTCGAGGGCCTTGTGGGCCGCGTCGTGGAGTTTCTTTGAATCGACTGAAGCGTAGGGGGAGACCGGATCGGGTTGATCGGTCGGGTCCGTTGGATCGGTGTTCAGCGGTGGATTTGGTGTCGGTTTTTTCATTTCGCAATTCCTGTTTTAGAGCCACCACCCGATCGCGACTAAGCAAAAGGGTGGTGGCTGTGAGCAGGTTAGTCGACCGGAGGAATCGCGAAAACCGGTGCGCCCGAGAGCGCCCTGCACACAGCCACCATCGAGTGCGGGGATAGGGAATACCCGACTTGATGACGCTTATGCACCTTCGCGATACCTCTCGGGCGACTAAACCCGGCCGCTGATTGGCAGCGACGGGGATCAAGTTACGGGGCAACGCCAAGGCGCACAAGCCGGCGGATTCTGAGGGATTTGTAGGCAATGGCACAAGGCATCGTAGCCCGTTGTTACGACTTGCAGGACGCTGTCTGACTGGGTTGTGGGAAGAGTTACCGTTTGTCGGGACTGTCAACTCTGACAGGTCTTTTTTTTCTACCCAAGGATTAAAAGAGCGGAACAGATACCTGCATAGTGCAGATCAAAAGGAGTGTTCAGATGGCTGACGAAACCGATGACTCTGTTACCGGCCCTGTAGCCCCGCACATTGTGCCAACACTGGATGGCACGACTCAGACGCTTCCTTTTTCCAGAAATCTACAAGTTCCGGGGGGGGACTTCACCCATCAACGGACCTGGCAGGTTGATCTCTATAACGAATCAACTTTCGAGAGGACGCTTTCGTATGGTCAGACACCTTATCCCAGCATCGGCGTAACGATTAACGACACACACGGTTTACGTCAGGGTCGCTGTCAGCTTCACGTCCAGTACAAGATTGTTGATGGTGGATCTTCGGAGTGGGGATTTTCGGGTTTTTTTACGGTAATCCTCCCGGTGCGAATTACCGCACCCGCACAAAATTCCAATGTACAAAGGACGGTAACCATTTCGGGCACGGGGGCTTATTCAGGCGCAACAATAAAGATTTTGGTGGGTGAGGACGAATATGGGTCTGGGTCCGCGACCTCCTCCAGCTGGAGTGTTCAGGCCAGTAACCTCCCGATAGGCACGGCAATAAAAATCGTGGCCACTCAGACACTGAATGGCGTAACCACGCCGGCTTCGCCCCAGCTGTTGGTGAACGTTCTGGATGACGCAAGGGAGCCCATAATAAATCAGCCAAAAAACGGTGATGTGTTAACCGACCACGCAACCACGTTTTCCGGAACGGGAGAGAACTCCGCAACTATTAATCTCTTTGAAGCCGGAAATGAAACTGTAAGTTACGGTTCGACTACGGTCATGGGCAATAGCTGGAGCGTGTCCGCAACCCAATTACCAGAGAGGGTCATCACCTTTCAAGCCCGGCAAAGTCACAACGGAACTACGAAAAGGTCCAATCTCGTCTCTGTCACGGTACAGATTACGCCCGAGCGTCCGGTTATCGATAACCCTGCGCCCGGTTCAGTTCAGAACAGTACATTCCCCATGGGCGGCACAGGGGGCGTTGCTGGAGCTGTCATGGAGATACTCCAGGATGGCAACCATTCAATCAAACTCGGTGAAGCTCCAGTCGTCGGCGACAGATGGACTGTGCAGGTGAATGTCGACCCGGGGCGGCACTCACTGGTCGCCCGGCAAACCAAAAAAAATGTCCCATCCGACGTCAGCGACCCTCGATACTTCGACATCCGCCCACCCGCATTGACCAAGGTCAACGTCACTGTTCCAGTCGCAACCACCGTGAAGTTTGACGGTGATGGTCATGAAGGTGCCACGGTCGTGATAACGGTGGTCAGTGGCCCGGGTGGAGCGGCGCCGGGGGAAGCAAAAGTCGTAAGCGGCAAGTGGGAAACCAGCGCAACGAACTGGCCCGATGGCCTCTACAAGATGAGTGCGATCCAGAAGGTTTCCAACAACGCGGGGGGCTGGATCGAATCTGCGCCATATTCGTTCGAACACCTGTTCAAGTTTCCACCTCCCTCCGATGTGGTCTCCACACCGGACTACACGACGACGCTCTCCGGCAAAGGTGTTTCAGGCGCTACGGTGTCGCTTTATGACTCTGACGGAACCACCAAAATCGCTCCGGATGCCCAGGTCAATTCCGGCCAATGGTCCAGTAGAGCCTATGTCGAATGGGGGCCTACGTATGATCGAATCGTTCGCATCCGACAATCCCTGAATGCCCAGCAATCCGAATTCGTCGAGCACAAAGTCCGCATTCCTCCGATTGCGCCCGGCATTGACAGGGTTCCACCTGAGGGGCTGTCGCCCACCTTCACCGGTATCTGCGAACTGAACGCCCGGGTCAATCTCGTGTTCAGCGGTAGCGGCACCTCGTACCCCGCCACGGTGACCGGCAGAACCTGGAGCTATCAGCGTGCGGCACCTTTTGCCCCGGAGATCGACCATACCGTCACAGCGACCCAGATTGCCGCCCAGCAGACTTCGCCTGCGGCCACCGAAACGTTCCGGCTCTTCAAGCCCATGATTCCGCCGGTCATCACTCAACCTGTAAAGGATTCCGAAGTCGGTCGTGACGTGATTTTTCAAGGAAGCGACGGTATGAACGGTGCCACGGTGTATTTGTGGGACTACGTGAGCGGCGATCCTTTGGGCGATAAAAAGCTGACTGCCGACGGGCCATGGGAAATCCTTGTTGAGAAGCTGAAATTTGGCCCTTGGGTGGTTCGGGCAAAACAGGAGATCGATGGGCGGGAGTCGGCGGACAGTGAGTCGCATCCCTTTGATGTCGTGTTGCTTGCCCCGGAGTTCACATCACCGCAAGAGGGCGGCAGACTGACACGAACTTCGATGATCGAAGGTCAGGGGGAACCGCTGGGGACGGTCGATGTTTTCCTGGAAGGTACTACCGAGCCGATACTCAAACAGGTGCCAATAGGCCTCGACGGCAAATGGAAAGACGAAGTGACATTGCCCGTGGGACAGAAAGTCATTCGGGCCAGGCAATATTTCGAAGACCAGACCTCCAGAGACAGCGTGCCGGTGAACTACAGCGTGGTTCCAGCCCCTCCGGTGTTGGAAACTCCTGTGCCGGAAGCGCATGTGGGCCAAGGCTCGGTCGCGTCAGGTTTCGGCGTGCCGGGGGACAGGATCATCGTCTGGATGATCCGTGTCGGGGCGGTGAAGGCAGGAGAAACCACGGTGCAGGCCGATGGTACCTGGTCAGTCGCCATGAACGTCACGCAGCCCTCTCGAGAAAACCACTTGGTGGTGACGGCCACGTCGGACGATTTCCAGTCCGACGGTTCCGCTGCGCGGAGAGTGATTCTGGGCACCTACCAACCCGTCATCGAGAAACCCGCCGAGGGGCAACCGGTCAGTGATCCGGTTCGTTTTGCAGGTTTGGGCCGAGCGGGCGTCTTGCAGGTCCGAAGCTGGTTCAACCCTGAGCGAGAGTGGGCGCAGGCCACGGTTTCCGGCGGCAGCTGGCAAGGCGATGCGACGGGACCGTTACCCTCCGGCGGCCAATGGTGCTGGATCCACCAAACCATCACCGACGATGCTGGCGGCGCGACGATTTCCGACCATGTAATGAGCTCGCGCTTTGAGGTCGACCCGACGTCGCCAGGCAAAAATCCACCTGATCATTCCGATAAACGGCGTGCATGACTGTCATTTCTGACAGTTGTCATGAGCCGCCGACTGGCGCCAAATCGAATCAACCGAACAGATGACCTGCCAACACGTGCGGGTCGTCGGGATGGCTTTTACCGCAAGGAAATTCACTATGGCCAAGACCCGCAAACGTCCCGCCGAGCAAATGTATGAACAATTGTTCCCTACCGGTGCGCGCCGCCAAGAATATCCTGACCTGCAAGCCTATCTGAGCCAGGGTGGCTCGATTTTTCCCTTGGTGGAAAAGGGTATTGAGGGTCTGGTGAAGGATTACCGGATGAGTCGCGAAGATGCGCAAGCGTTCCTGCGCCAGGCCAGCAGTATGGCCATCTACATCAGGCGTCGGTTCATCGAGCATTCCTTGACGGGCGGCCAGCAGGAAAAAACCGGGAAAGCGCTGAAAAAAGCCTCATCAAGCGGGCTGCTGTCAATGGTTCCGGGACCCACTTTCGAGACATTGTTCAACCCGGACTTTGACGGTTCCTGCCCACCGAATGCGCTGGAAAGCAGGTGGTCACCTGTGGCTTATCTGGTCGAGCTGTTGCAATGGGTCAGCGAGCGTATCGAGAGTGTCGGGGACACCGAGTCTGATTACCTTCTGCACAACCGTCGCACCGACCTGAAACAGTTGGATGTTGATTTCAACGCGGTTTATCAGTCGATCTCTGCGGTCGACATCATCAACCATGTGCTGGAAACGTTCATCAAGACACACGGGGCAGTGACCGATCTGGTAGATGCCTTGCTCAAGGCGCGTTACCCCAATGAGCTGCCTTACTTCCAGCATTGGGTCACCATCGACTCGATAACCCGGCAGTTGGGCATGTCGGTGGGGAATTTCGCCCACATGGTTGACCTGCAGTTTCCTTACTTTCTGCGAGCGGCCGGCTGGGACGAAGATGCCGGCCGTGCGCTGGCCCATGCATCGCGTCTGGGGCCTTACCAGCGAACGTTGTTGACTGAGGCGCGAGCAGACTTCGAAGACCGGGAAACCTTCTTCAACGACAACTACGGTTCGGATAATTACGATAAGTATCAGAATCTCAATCAGTTGAAATTTTTCGGCGAGCGGACTTCACTCGATGTCCCCGGCGTTGAATCTCTTCTATCGTTCGGCGCGTTTGCACCGGTGCGTTCCGCGAATGTGGCATTCGCGGATGAGCCGTCACCAGGCCCGCAAAGCGCACGTTTCGGCTCAGTCTACGTAAACGCCGCAACAGACCCGCCTATCGTTGTTGAGGACGCCAGCCTGCGTCAAACACTGACGATTGGTCCGGATACGCAGGCTGATTTCGAATACTACGATCGACTGAACCGCAAGGTACGTCTGGACAAATGGCTGGACCTGCGCAGTTTCGAGGTGGACGCAATGCTGGTGGCCGCCATGCGCGCAGACGTGCGCGGTGGAGCGAAGGCCGGTGATTGGTGGATAACCGATAACGTGGTGCATGCACTGGGGCTGTTCCAGCTGCTGCGTGAAAGGTATGGATGTGAAGCGCTGGACTTTGCCGCCTTCCTGGATGAGATAGCGGTATACGGAATCGGCGAAGAACCCTCGCTGTTCGATCAGGTGTTCAACGGGCAGGGCGACTATCGCCAGCCCTTCATGCTCGATGGCAAGGATTTTCCGGCGATACCCGCAACAGGTAGCAGCGACCCGACGGTCATTCAATTGTGCAGTGGTCTACAGATCGATCTGTTGACCTACGGTTACCTGGCACTTGCGATAGCCGATGCTCAGGGACTTGGTAAGAACCTGAAACGTACGGCAGCGGTCGTTTCAGCCTTTTACCGGTTGGTGAAGCTGGCGCGGTTGCTGGGTGTCACACCGGTCGAAATTGTGCTGATGTTGACCTTGATGGGAGAGGGGAACAGCTGGCTCAACGGTCTGGCGGGTTTGCCAAGAATCAATGCAAAACCGGGTGAAACGCCGGATGTCTTGAATCTCATCTATGCGCTGCATTCGTGCGTAGGCTGGTGCAAGGATCGCAACCTGCCGGTACTCGGGATGTTGCAGATGGTGGCGGAACCCCAAGCCAGTGGCACGGCCACCGAAGCGCAGCTGCAATTTTTTGAACAAGTAGCAAATCTTCTGCCAGCAACCCTGTTGACCAATGCCGGATTCCTGATGGCCGACGTTCCGCCTGTGCCTGCGGGAAACTGGCTCAAATTCCTGGATTCGCTGGCCGACGCCGATGGCCTGGTGCTTGCTTTCGCCGGGAGCGAGTCGCAATACCTGATCAAAGCTCGCCAGCAGCTGGACCTTGCAGTGCAGGATGGTCTCCCGGTCATGGCTCCCAAGCTGCGCGCCGACATCGTCGAAAAAATGCTGGTTGTTCTGTTGCAGACCAGGGAGGCGCAAGTCTCGTTGGCCAAGGAAGCTTTGGCCGTCCTGACCAGCCTTGATTCCGAGCTGGCAATAGGAGCTCTCACTTGGGCCGGCACCACGGTCTATCGACTGCTGCACGAGGCCTCCGGGCGAGTCGCGCAGAACCCGCAAAATGTCCGAAGCGAGCGCTTCGTCGAAGTGGATCCGCTGCTCAAGGCTTTGGCCAATGTGCAACGCTTGAGTGCGGTCGTAACAGCACTGGGGCTGAGTGCCACCGTGCTACAGGAATATCTGGATTATGGTCATCGGGCGTGGCTCGGCCAGTCGAGCAAACACGAATTCTCGATGAGCACGCTCTATTACCTGGCGGCGCTCACCCGTGCGTTCGAGATGAGCGAGCAGCCAGCGCAGGAACTGCTGGATTATCTGCGTGCCGTTGACGATCTGCCAGGCAACATCGCCGGAGATTCACTGAGGCTTGCCCAGGAAGCCGGCTATATCAAGTTGGCGAGGTTCTTTCGCTGGAGCGTCGAGGAGGTGCGCGAGTGTGTTTTTCACATCGATCCATCGCTCAAGATTCTGAAAACCCTGCATCAACTGGATCTGTTGATGCGCATCCGCACGCTGGCGGAGCACAGCGGTATGGATGCCCGGACGATTTTCAAGCTTGGCAACTTGCCGGAGGCCATTGACAAGACGGCCTACGCTGAAGCGGCCGAGCACGCCCTGTTGAGCCAGTCGGAAACGCGAACGCTTGATCCGCAGCTTGCTCTTGATGCGGAGTCACTGGTCGACAGGACATACGAGGTGGACTACACCGAGGTCGTGGCCAACAAACCGGGAGCGAAAATCACCTTCACCGTGACACTGAAGGATGCCGAAGGAGCGCCACTGAAGGGCATCAGGGTGTACTGGCAGGCCAGCCTCGGCACCATCGCGACAAAGGTCACCGATGATAAGGGAGTACTCCAGGCCGAGTTCATTCCAGGCGAGGTGCTGGGTAGCGATACGCCAAGCTTCTGGATGGATCTGTTCAGGCCGGTCAACGTGACCGAAATTCGGGTTGTTCCCGACGCCACGACATTGTTCTTCCCAGGTCCCTTGATGTCCCCAATTCCGCTGGCGAGCGTACCTGCGGGCGAGGATGTGCAGTTGTACGCCGAGCTGCGGGACGACTTCAAAAACCGTGGGCCAAACCAGCTCGTAGAGTGGCTCGCCTTACCTGCCGAAGGGGATGAAGGCAAGTCGGCCGTCATTCGGCCATCGGGGCAATCCTTCACCGATCAGCAAGGGCTGACAAAAGTATTTGTCCATGCGCCTGAAGGTGGAACGTTCACATTTGAGGTCCGCAGCCAAAGCAGTAATAAAAGCGCTTTTTTCGAACCGATCCCTTTCCTGCCGCCGGCTTGAGTCGGGTCGTTCGCGGGGCGTGAAATTACGATGATTGCTTGAGGAGCAAAGACCATGGCATCGATTGGCAACATTGGCGGGTTGCAGGAAAAGCGTCGTCAGGCGTTGCTCGCGTACGCCATCGGGCAAATCCGCAAAGACAACGTCAAAAAGTACCCCTTTGTGAGAACGCCGGATGATCTGCTGGAACTTCTTCGGCTGGATCCTCTGGATAGCCATCTGGTGCAAAGCGCCAAGGTCGCCGAAGCGGTGAGTTGTGTGCAGCAGTACATTCACGCGGTGTATCACAAGCTCGAGCCTGGCTTTGAGAAAGTAGAATTCGAGAGGAAGGATCTGGAAGCGTGGAATTATTCCGGCGACTACTCGACCTGGGCGGCGGTGAAGATGATCCAGACCTATCCGGAAAACGTCGTTCACTCGTCTGTGCGTATTGGCAAGACCAGCCTGTTCAAAACGTTTGAAAACGACTTGAACCAGGCACGTCTTACGACTGACAGCGTTCAAGCAGCGATGCAGGCGTATCTCGAAGAATTCGTGAAAATTTGCGATCTGGAAATGGTCAGTGCCTATATGGACGGAACGTCTCCGGAACGGGCGGATTATTATTTCATCAGTCGTACACGCAGTGATCCGCGCCAATACTATTGGCGAAAGGCCGAGGTTGAACTCGGATCCGAAGAAACTGCGTTGAACCCGGCAGCCTGGAGTGAGCAGTTGCCTGTGGATATTCCTGTTGACGTACGGGTGCTGGATACGCGGCCAGTGGTCTGGAACGGGCGTCTGTGTGTCGTATGGGCCACCTGGCGCGACAGGATCGAGCGACAGGATCAGTTTCTATACGACAGACTGGACGTTTACGTGGCCTTCAAGCGCCAGAACGATCAGTGGTCGCCGCCGACGACGTTGCTCACCCGGGAATTTCCGGAACGAACTTCTCCGGATGGCGCCCGGCTGATCGCCACCGTCCGGTTTGATTATCAGGATCACAAGAGCAAACTCGGGGTATTGCTGACCACAAGCACCGGCGCCATCCAGGAGAGCATGGTGCATGATGTGTTCTTGCGCCCAGTCCCTCATGACAATGGCGCCTGGCTCGAGCATGTGGCGAGCAAGCGCTTCACTGGCGGTGAGATGATTCAACATCCGCTGATGAATCAGCCGGGGGTGGTAGCCAGTGATTCGCCGGCAGGCGCTCTGACGGGGTTTCTGGGACTGCACGCCACGGCTCATCGCGTCGGCGCGGATGATGTGCTGGTGGTTCAGGGTTACTGCTGGTTGACAGGGCTTTCCGGAGACGATGTTTCCCTGACGTTGACCTTGGTAGACAAGCTTCCTGGCGACCCCGATCCGCTGACCGCAAACTATAAACGGGCAGGCGGCTGGAACACCACTTCGCAGGTTTTTACTCGCCCCAAGGGTTCCTGGACACAACCGGTTGTCTTCACATTCGGCGGTAGCGTCCAGGGGACCAAACGCTTCGAGGTGCGGGTCAAGGATCTGACGGATTTCGTTGTTCCGACCTTGCACAAGAACACTCAGAATGCGGCGCAGTTTCTATCGTTCAACCAGGCGCATCTTGCGCTCAAGTTCACCCGACTCAATACGCTGTTCGGCCCCGAACTGGTGTCGCTTGCCAGCATTTCCGTCGATGCCGTGCTGGACTGGTTCACTCAGTTCCTGAAGGAGCCAGGGCCTTCGAGTGCGCCGTTCAAAGAGCCAAACGGTGCGTTCGACAGTGCCAACGGCCGTCATTTCTGGGAGCTGTTCTTTCACATGGCGCATCTGGTCGCCACGCGTCTGCGCGATGAGGAGCGTTTTCAGGATGCGCTCGACTGGCTCAATTACCTGTTCGCTCCCCAGGCGCCGGCTGATCCGGAGGATCCGGCTGATCCGGAGGATCCGCCCGAGGGCTACCCGAGACCGCAGTATTGGCGATGCCGGCCGCTGAACAGTGACGGCAATCCGGGACATGAAGCCTGGAACCCGATGGACCCCGATGCCATTTCCTATGGGAAGCCGAGGCACTACCGGATTCTGGTGTTCTGCGAGTACGTTCAGACATTGATTGCAAAAGGGGATTGGTACTATCGCCAACTGACCCGAGACAGCCTGACGGCGGCCAGACTGTGTTACGTCCATGCCCAGTTTCTGATGGGCAAGGCACCGTCGGTTCGCGCAGTGAACCGCTGGCAATCGATCAAGCTCGGCGCTCTTTTGTCCGCCAGCGAGTCGCGACCCAGGCTTGAGGCTTTTGAAAAAACACTGGCGTTCAGCCTTGGGGATTTTCCTCTGGCCACCGATGCCGACGCCCGTTCAGGATTGCTCGGCTCGGACATTTTCATAGCCCCTCTCAATGAGCAGCTGCTTCGACTTTACGCGTTGCCTGGCGAACGGCTGGATAACTTGCGCAGCAATCGCAGCATCGACGGTACGCCACTGCTCATTGATTTGTACTCTGCGCCCGCAGATGCCAGACAACTGATGCTCGATCTGGCTGCCGGGAGCAGTGGTGCGCCAAGGCCGATGGGTGGTCGATTGAAAGTCATCGCTTTCCGCTGGCGTGTCTCGTTCGAGGTCGGGTTGCGCGCTGCGCAGCTGTTGTCGGAGTTTGGTGCGCAGGTCCTGAACCTGATGGAACGAGCGGACCAGGCTGAGCTGCAGGAAACCCAGCAACAGCAATTGGTGGAGCTGGGCGACTTTGCTCACAAAATGCAGGAACAGACCCTCGAACAGTTACGCCTGCAGGTCACTGCACTGGAGCAGAGCAAAGCCGTGGCACAAGAGCGTGCCGACGCTTACGAGCGACTCTATGTGGAAGACGTTTCGGCGGTCGAATACGAGGTGATGGACAAGATTCAGCTTTCGAAAACGCTTTCACTCAGCGCTTCCAGCCTCAAGCCGGCAGCCGCAGTCATTGCCTCGCTACCCAACATTTTTGGATTGGCGAACGGCGGACACAGGCTTGACCAAACCATCGATGCCGTGGTGTTCGGGCTGAACATTGCCGCCTCGGTCAAGCAAATGGAGGCCGACAAACAAGCGACGACCGAAGCCTACCGGCGCCGCCGCAATGATTGGGACCTGCAGCGCAATTTGGCACTTGCGGAAGTCCGCGCGCTGGATGCACAGATCAGCGCGCAGAGACAATCGGTGCTGGCGGCTCAGACCAATCTGGAGCAGACCCTGCGAGCCAATGCCCATGCATTGACGCTCTTCAACTTCCTCAAAAAGCGCGCGACCAGGGCCGAGCTGTTCAGATGGATGCTGGGACAGCTCAAGGCGTTGCACTATCAGGCTCACGATGCGGTTGCCAGCCTGTGCCGCAGTGCGCAGGCATCGATGAACGCCGAGACCGGCGATTACGATTCGCTGCGCCCGTTACCTCAGGTCTGGCTGGACGCTCGCCACGGCCTGACGTCGGGTGAGCATCTGCGAATGTGGCTGCTGAGTATGGAGCATGACTACATGCAGCGTTATCAGCGACGGCTGGAGCTGCGCAAGACGATATCCCTGCGCCAATTGTTCGATGACACCATTGATCCTCAGTTCGCTCTTTACAGCTGGTCGGAAGCACTGGGGCAATTGAAGAAGGGATCGCTGGATTTCTGCCTGACCCAATTGCTGTTCGATCGCGATCATCCGGGGCATTACTGCCGGCAGATCAGTTCGGTCGCGGTCCATCTGCCCGTCGTGAAAGGCGCTTATCAGGATGTGCATGCAACGTTGGTGCAGATCAGCAGCAAGATCGCGACCAAGGCAACAGCGCAATCGGTCGCGCATCTACATGATCCTGCGGGTTCCGCAGCGCCTTCCGATGTGTTGATCAACCTGCTTGCCGGCCAGTCGATTGTCGTATCGACGGGACTGGCCGATAACGGCCTGACCAGTCAGAAACCCGACGAAGGCTTGCTCAATCCGTTCGAAAACACCGGAGCGGTCTCCTGCTGGCAGTTGAAGTTCCCCTGGCCGCTAAAAGAACCACAGGCCGCCATCCTGAATTCCCTGACGGACATCATTCTGGAGATCTGTTTTACCGCCAGGGCGGGCGAGCCGACCTTCGTGCGTCAGGTCGAGGACATGGTGACCTTGGCCGAGTCACCCGACAAAAACAAAAAACGCAAAGGAGCGGGCAGACATGCGTAAACAGAATGTGCTCGCCAACCAGAGCCTGGTGAAAAATGGGTCATTCCGTCAGACCTTGACCGATTGGACGGTGTACCCGAGAGGCAGTACCTGGGTTCGGGTTGTGGGACAGGATTACAACGGCCTGCCAGTCAATACATTGTCCGTCGGGTATGCGGCCTCAGTCAGCCAGGAAATCGTCGCACCCATGGATCCAGGCGTTAACGCGGTCTATGTCCTGAAGTTTCTGTGTGAGTCGCGTCATACCGGCACTGGTTTGGTACGCATCAGCAGCGAGGGGATGCCGCCACTGGAGATTCAGATTCCTCCTGGTCGTCAACGCAACGCAGGACAGCCGCTCGCGTTTGAGCCGGTCCCGTACGAGGTTGTGCTGGATTCGACGTTCAGCAAGGGTGCCACTCTGACTTTCAGTGTGACCAGCGCGCCAAGTGAGCCTGATGACTATCATTTGTTGCTGTACCTCACTGACATCACCATCGAATTACACCTGCAGCCGTTGGTGTTGCAGGCCTTCAGCCTCGACGAGGAGTCACACCCGCCGACCGCACTGGTGCCTCTGTGCCTGGGGGCGCAGGATCTTGGGATCCATCGGCTGGAATTCGATGTCGCAGACGGGAATACCTGGCGGGGTACCGATTACTCCCTGGAGGTAGACGACAATCCGCTGGGGGCGATCGTCGCCGATCCTGACTGGTCGGTTGATCATCCGCTGGACGGGCGTCGTTCGCTGCGTTGCCCGCCGCTCGACCTGACTGCGCCACATTCGATGACACTTACGCTGTTCAATCAGTACACCGCCGAACCCTATCGGTTGGTGGCTTCGCTGTGGCATCACCGGTTGAAATTTCTGCAAGTGCAGGAGGCGGCTTATTTTCCGGTGCTTGAGTACAACGAAAGCGTCGAGCTGGGTGTGCAGGTGGGATCGTTTTACACGGGCCAAACCCTTGAAGGGCTAACCGTTGCCTGGACCGTGGTCGGGGCATCCATTCAGGTTGTGACCGTCACCGATGCGGGTGGTTGGGTTTACTTTCCTTTCGAGCCGGATGTTGCGGGGATTTTCACTGTCGTCGCCTCGGTCGCGAGCCTTTTTTATGCTTCGGGTGTTGTGACGCAGAGTCTGGAAGTGCAGGTATTGGCGAAGAGCCCCTGGCCGGAGGTCATGGCCGTAGTCGCTGACAAGGCAGATCCTTGGGCGTTAAAGACCGGATGGCCAAATCGGGGTTCTCCTTATCAGCTGTTGGTCACGGTGCCAGATGTTTTGGTGGGAACGACCCTGTCGCTTGGATGGGATGGGGATTCCCAGGAGCAACTTGATGTCGGCGTCAGTCCGGCGATCAAAGAAGAGGTGCCGATAACGTCCACTCTTCAAATGCTTTGGACGATGATCAATGGGGATAAGCTGGACGGCCGCTTCAGGTTGCAGTTGATTTGCTCGAAGCTACTCAAGCCATCGCCGCATAAAAACATGCGCCTGGCACGCAACGAGATTGAGATAGGCAGGGTGCGCGAGGCGGATAAAACCTGCGTCGTGGATGAGAACGAAAGTGCTACCGTTCAGGTCGAGGTATTGCATCTGGTGGCGGCTGGCAAGGGTGACCCGGTTCAGGGAGCGTTGGTCAAGTGGCTGTTGCCGGGCGGGAGTGCTGTTGATTCGACCACCGGCGCAGGTGGCTGGACCAGCTTCAACTGGCAGCCGCCCAGCGCCGGAAACCATTCGGTTGTTGTACAGATCCAGGCGCACCCGGACGCCATACCGGTCGAGCGGACTTTTGTTATCCCTGCAGATGCGACCAGCCCATGGAAAAGCCACGTCAGGTTTTTCCTTGATGACGTTGAAGTTGAGCGCAATACGCTTGGGTTGCTCTGCCGCCGTGGACAGACCCATACCCTGAAAGTCTTGCCGAACACCGCCAGCCCGTGGATCGGGAAAAATATCAGCCTGCACTGGCGCAAGGCGGATCCTGTGATCGGATTGACCATCAGTGAGTTGGGGTCACCCAAAACGCTGCGCTCCGAGGGTGTTGAATGGAGGTTTTCCTCTCAGGCAGGCACCAGTCAAAGCCGGCCGTTCGAAGTCGAGTTGCATATTGAAGGCGATGCCAGTGTCCGCGAATTGTCCGGGCGTTTGATGCACCCGGATCTTACGGTAGAGCTGAGCCTGCTGCTCGATCAGGTTTTCGCACCACTGACTGGTCAACCGTTCCACCCCTGCCTGGGTGCGCTTCATCAGTTCAATGGGTTACCCAATGCGCTCAGCCCATTACTGGGACTGGAGCTGCTTCTGGAGTGGACGGGAACGTCTGCCGACGAGTTGGGTGCAACGGTCACCCCTGCGCTGGACCGGCCGCAGCGCCTGGACGCCGGCGGGGCGATATGGGCGCTGGACTTTATCCGTGCGGTAGCCGGTCAATTCATGCTGACCTTGTCTTTACCTCAGCTTGGTTTTGCCTTTACTGCCACCCCTATGGTGCTGGATCACAACAAGCTCAGGCTGACGGTGCTGCGAGGTCCTGCGATAGACCCTGTCGTCGGGATGGACAAGGCGTGGATTTGGGCCTGGTTGGTTTCTCATTTTTCCGGTGAACCGGTTGCAGGTGCAACGGTGACATGGGAGGCCGGAGACACAACGGTTGAAGTCAAGACCGATGACGAGGGTAAAAGCGGTTTTGCGTATGAACCGAAATCCTCCGGAGTGCATCCGGTCACTGGTTCGATCACCAGCCGTTTTGACAACTTTCAAGAGTCGCGCTCGACAGAGGTTAACGCTTTGGGCGTCGATCCCTGGGAGCAGATGTTGTCCGCTTTCGACGGATTGCCCCAGCATCGGCTCGGTACAAAAACCTACTTCCCGCGCCGCAGCGCGGAGCATGCGCTTGAGGTTTCGGCACCCGTCGGCAATGCCTTGATCGGACGCACGCTGACACTGGGGATGAGCGGCGAGGGGCCTGCCGCGCTGGGGTTCGCTTTCATCCCGGCCAACACGCTTGGATTGGCACGAGTATTCAACGGTACTTTGCAGTTTCCGTTCTCTGTAAAAGATCTGAAGGACGGCAGCTGCGCGCTGCGCCTCGCCGCCGAGCGGCTGGCGCGACTGTCGCCGCCGATGCATATGTCGGTGGGGAAAGGCGATCAGGTGCTGACGATCAGTGCCGCCAGTCGTGCCGCCCCGACCCTTTATTGGGGAGAGGCGTTTGTTGGAGTCGTGAGCGTTCGCTCGTCGATAAGCGGGAAGGCGATGGTCGGTGTGGAGGTCAATTACTCAGGAGAAAACGGAGAGATTTTTACCATGGTCACGGACTATTACGGGAATGCGAAAGTGCAGTTCGTCCCGAAAACTCCTGGTCCGTCAGCTGTGATTTGCTCCGTGGGGACGGGGGCGTCTTCGCAGTCGGTTACGCTCCCCTATGAGTTGTTGGAACCACGGGAAATAGCGTCGCTCACCAGTCCGAATACCTCAGGTCCTGTCGGGACAAGAGTTTCAGCAGAGATCCTGGTGGTGTCGGCGCGCAATGGCCAGCCACTGCAGAATGTCGAAGTCAAATGGGCATTTTTGGACCAAGTCCTTCCACCGTCGACGACGGACGGTGCGGGTAAGGCGACGGTGGAATTCAGACTGCCCAACATGAACCGTGCGCTTCTCGAAGCGACCGTTGTGGGTGGGCTTGCGGGTTGGGAAGGAACACATCTCGAATTCAGAGTGATACCAAATGAATAGTTCGTTGGTTACTTCTCAGACCTGGCTGCAGAACTTCAGGCCATACGTAAATGGCGTAAAAGTAAGGTGGCCTGACTTGTATTTGAATCTGGTGGCGGGAGAGTGCGTCGACCTGACGCTGGAGTTTGAATACAGCTATTTGATTGGTGATCCGGAGTCCCCTCTGAAGTTGTGTTGTGAGCCGGACGCGGAGTCGTTGGGGCTGGCGTGTGATCCACCTTTTGGACAGCTGGTCGAGATGGCGGAAGGGCTTATTGAGCTGACTTGGCATATTTGTGCCGAGCGGGAATCCAGTGGACCGTTTGAGTTACATTTCGAGATGCCCCTTTATCAAGGCATGCCGCAATCACCGCCGATCCCCGGGACGATCATCAATTATGAGCAAGAGTTTGACGTATTCTTCGACAGCTTTCCGGTTACGTTCGGAGCGGGTACGGCCTTTCCTTGTCATGGCGCACAACACACATTAACCGTGCGGTCTAAACCTTCCAGTCAGTTTTTGAATACGCATGCGTACCTTCTGATCGTTGGAATAAACCCTGATATGGCGTTCGAACCTTCATTGTCGGATAGCCAGTTGGTGACTCAGGAGGGGGCGACATGGACGCTGAACTGTCTCAATACTTCCCGGAACGGGGAGTTCGATTTAAAACTGGTTCCACAAAAAACGAGCCTGGCCTCTTTACCCTTGAGGATTTCATTGGCGCATAACCTGGTGACTGCCGAACATTTTGGGGGGCCAGTCGAAGGATTCCCGGACTATCCGAGAAAACTGGTTGGCATTCGTGCGATCTCTTCATTTTTGAACACTCCGGCAAGTGATGTGGAGGTTATTCTTGTTAAAGGGAACGATACATCTCGTCCGAGGACTGACGCTAAGGGAGAGCACCAGATCAATGTGGAGGCGGACGTTTATGTCAGGTACTCGATTATCAATAAATATGACGGCAGCACTGCTTGAAGTTTGCTTCTGATCATACACATTACCCAGTGTGCATTTTGTAAAAGAGGCGTATTGCAAATGTCCAGACTTCCATTGTCTTCAACCTGGGGCGCAAACTTCAGGCCTCATTTCGAAGGCATACGATACAGATGGGGCGATCTGGTATTGAACCTGGTAGTGGGTAAGCGTTACACGCTGACAATGGAATATGATGAAAGTTATTTGACGGAGGATCCTGAATCGCCTATCTCCTTACATTGCAGACCGGGACCCCTGGCAAGTGGAATTGAATTCTCTCCTCCAGAGCAACAACTGGTTGACCTTGCATGGGATCCGCACCATTTCAGTAGCGTGACATGGACTATTTCGACGGAACAGGCGCATCCCGGTCCATTCCATCTTTATTTCTCAATGCCTGGTTACCATGGCATGCCTGATTCACCTTCTATTTCAGGACAGATTGAAAGCGTGGTCGTCGATTCCCTGACGTGTGATCGTCCAGTCACTTACACCGGATATGAAGTTAAGGCTCAGGCCCTGGTACTGACTTCTCCGAGTGGTCAACCCGTTTCGGGAGTTGCACTCAGCTGTACCTATGCGGAGCGGCCCCTGCCGTATGCAATCACTGATGAAAAAGGCATTGCATCATTCACTTTCGCGGTAACAGAAATTGGCGAGCATGATTTGGTTGTCACGTCGTTGACAGCCTCTCCCGATTCAAAGACTCAGAAAATAGTGGTCCAGGCATTGCAACCTGCAAGAGTCTATGGCGTGTCTGCCTATCCACTCACTCTGCGTATTGGAGAGTCTTCCAGTATTACGGCGACTGTACGAGATGTGCTGACTCTACAGCCTTCGGAGGGGAGAAAAGTGCATTGGAAGGCAGACGATCAAGAGTTCGATATGAGCTATACGAATTCATCGGGTAAGGCGGAAACGAACTGGGTTGCTACAAGATCCGGAGCGGTAAAGATTTGGGCTTATGTGTATAACCAGAACAATACCGAGGTGGGCTCGGTTGATTTGAATGTTCTGTAAGCAGACGGCGCCAGACCAGGAAAATTGCTCCTCGCTTACAGTACACCTGCTTTTTTCCAGCCAAGGTATCGGGACACGAGTGTTGTACTCAAATGCTCTGGAGGTGTGTCGAGCACAGCTAATCCATGAGTGTTCAAGCGCTGTTGAATGTTGGCTCTGGTGTTCAGGTAGTCCACGGTTGCACAGTAAGTGAGCGCGTCCTGCAAGGTGTTCACCGCCTGCAGGTGCGAGGGTTCAAGAGCTGCTTCCTGCAGACTGACCACCAGCACTTGATGGTGCTGGCCAAGGTGTCTGACGGCATTGAGCAATTCACTATCGTCCTCATCCCGCAGATTGGTCACCAGCACCACCAATGCCCGGCGTTTTTGTCGGGCCAGCACCTGATTCACTGCCGCCGGATAATCAGCAGGTCGTTGCGTGCTGTCGAGGTCGTAAACTCCATTGAGCAGCACATTCAGCTGCCCGGCGCCTTTGACGGGCGCAAGGTAACGCGGCGTGTCGCAGGCAAACGTACACAACCCCACCGCATCGCCCTGGCGCAACGCCACGTAACTCAGCAGCAGGCAGGCATTCAGTGCATGGTCGAAGTGCGACAGCTCCCCATCCTGACTGCGCATCTGTCGCCCGCAATCGAGCATGAAAATAATCTGTTGATCGCGCTCGTCTTCGTACTCCCGGGCAATCGGTGTGCGGTGGCGGGCGGTGGCTTTCCAGTCGATCTGACGCAGGCTGTCGCCTTCGCGAAATTCCCTGAGCTGATGGAATTCCATTCCCAGGCCACGACGCTGGCGCTGACGCACGCCGAGCTGGCTGAGCCAGTTGTCGACCGCCAGCAACTGGCCGCCGTAGAGGCGGGCGAAGTCGGGGTAGACGCGGGTGTGGTCGGTGATGGTCAGCAGGCGTTTGCCGGACCACAGGCCGAAGGGGCTCGGCAGGTTGAGTTCGCAGGTTTCGAAGGTGTAGTGGCCGCGTTTGAGCGGGCGCAGGCGATAGCCGATCAGGCTGCGCTGGCCGGGTTGCAGCTCGGTGGAGAGCGGCAGGTTTTCGTAGCCGAGGCTGTCGGGTACGTGGTCGAAGATTTGAATGGCCAGTGGCTGGTCGAGCTCGTGTTCGACTTCCAGCCGGATATCGCTCCAGCGACCGAGGGCCAGGCTGCCGGGCACCTGTCGTTGCACGCGGGGCGAGGGCAGACGCTTGAGACGCAGCGCGTCCAGCAGGCTCAGCGCAAACAGCGCCAGCAACAAACCCCAGTTGATCGACAACAGGCTCGATGGCACTTCCACATCCAGCGCCTGCAACGTGCCCAGCACAATGCCGATGGCCAGCAGGATCGCCAGCCAGATCAACAGCAGGCGCGAGGGTTTCACAGGCGCGGCGCCGGGATCTGGTCGAGCAATTGCTGGAGCACCTGATCGACTTGCAGGCCTTCGATATCCAGCTCCGGTGCAAGGCGTACGCGGTGGCGCAACACCGCCAGTGCGCAAGCCTTGATGTCGTCGGGAATCACGAATTCACCACCGCGCAGCAAGGCCCGGGCGCGGGCGCAACGGACCAGTGCAATGGAGGCGCGTGGCCCGGCGCCTAGGCTCAGCCCCGGCCAGGTGCGGGTGCTGCGCGCCAGACGCACGGCGTAATCGAGCACCTGATCGTCCAGCGGCAAATCGCTGGCGATGCGTTGCAGGGCTTGCACGTCCTTGGCCTGCAACACCGTGCGCAGCGGTTGCACGTCGAGCATGTCGGCACGGGTCGAGCGGCTGACCTGCCGCACCATGTCCAGCTCCTGATCGGCGTCGGGGTAATCCATGCGCACCTTGAGCATGAAGCGATCGAGCTCGGCTTCGGGCAGCGGATAGGTGCCTTCCTGTTCGATCGGGTTCTGCGTGGCGAGCACCATGAATGGCTGGGCAATCGGCAGGGCCCGGCCTTCGAGGGTCACCTGACGTTCCTGCATCGCTTCGAGCAGGGCGGCTTGGGTCTTGGCCGGGGCGCGGTTGATCTCGTCGGCCAGCAGCAGGTTGGTGAACAGCGGGCCCTTGCGCAGTTTGAACTGCTCGGTTTGCAGGTCGTAGACCGCGTGGCCGGTGACGTCGCTGGGCATCAGGTCCGGGGTGAACTGAATGCGCGCGAACTCGCCGCCGAAGCACTTCGCCAGGGCGCGTACCAACAGGGTCTTGCCGAGGCCGGGAACGCCTTCGAGCAGCACGTGGCCGCCGGCGATCAGCGCGGTCAGCACATCTTCGATCACCGGGTTCTGGCCGATCAGCGCTTTTTGCAATTCGCCGCGTACGGCCTGGGCCAACTGGCTGGCGCGTTGGCGTTGCTGGGCCACATGGCTGGGCGAGCCGGGTTCGATGTGTTCGGTCATAGCGTGTTCCTCAAGGCTTGCAGGTGGGCGACCTGACGGCAGAATTCGGCGCTGGACAGGCGCCGCTTCGGTGCCGGGCTCAGGGCCTGGCTGATGGCACGGGTCGGTTGGCGGGTCAGGCGCGACAGCACCAGCCATTGTTCGGCGACATTCAGTTGGTCGAAACCGGGATGTCGATGACGGGCGCGGCGCAGAACGTCCTGCTGCAACGTTTGCAGCAAGGTCTGCTGGCCGTTGTGACGCAGGATGAAATCGGCACTGGCGCGCAGGTGTTCCATCAACTGTCGACGACCACTCGGTGCCGGCGCCTGCACCGGGCCGTGACGCACGCCGACATGCCACAGCCACAGACCGATCAAGGCAATCAGGGCCACGATGGCTTGCGGAAAATACCGCCAGAGCAGGGCCGGCAGACTGTCGTGCTCGGTGTTGAACAGCAGGGTCACAGCGGTATCGGCGCTCAAATACCAGAGCAGCCAGGCATTGTCGTGTTGCGCAATGGCCGGGGTTTTCCACAGATCGGCATCGGTGACCACGGTGATCGTGCCGAGGCCGAAAGCCAGTTGCATCATGTGCGTGGCTTTCGCGCTATTGGCCCAGGCCTGGGCGAGGTTTTTCGGGTCCTCGAGATGGAAGGCGGTGTCGAATCCGGCGTAGGCGGGTGCGTCCTCGTCTTCCAGATAGAGTTTGGTCAGATTCGGGTAGGGGTCTTCGGCGTCATCCGGTGGCGGATCCTTGAGATCCTTGCTGAAGAGTTGATGCAGTTGCACGCGGTCGAGCAGCAGGTCGTTGCTCTGGCCGGTCTTTTCATCCCAGATCGATTCGGCGACGAACACCAGCCGTCCGCCGGCCCGGGCCCAGTTCAAAACCTGATCGACCTGACGCGGGGTCATTTTCGAGCGGTCGTTGAACATCAGCAGCGTGTGCTGGCGCGGATCAATGTCGGGCAACACGGCGAGGCTTTCGGCATGACTGACGTCGATCCCGCGCTCGCGCAGAAACATCTCCGCTGCCAAATAAGGATTGGCTTGCGCAGCGGGGGACGGGCCGTGATCGACTTCGGCCTGGTACGGCGTGGCCTTGAGGTACAGATAAATGCCCAGCGCACCGAGCAGGGCGACGATTAACGCGCCGCCCAAAAGCCAGAGTGCGCGCCGGTTCAACGGGCAACTCCGTGGCCGAACAGGGACCGCCAGCCATCACACAATTCCTGTTGCAGATGCGCCGCCGGCACGCGGTGCCCGTAGGCCATGTTCTGCCAGTGACCGGTGAGGTGACGGCTATAAGTGAGCAGATCCGGGCGCTGCAACTGTTCGATCCGGGCCAGCACTTCGTTTTCGGTGTCGGCGGGTTTCAAGGTCAGGTTGAATTCGTGAAGCAGATGACTGAGCAACGCCCGATACAGCAAGCCCAATGCCGCGCGCGGCTCGGTTTGCCAGAGCTGTTCCGCGTGGCTGGCGATGTCATCTGGCAGGCTTTCCTTTTGCAGGTCCAGACCAAAGGCCTGTTGCGGCAAGGGCCTTTTTATCTGTTCGGGCAGGTGCGGACGGCGGCTGACGAACGTTTGCAGAAAATCCCGGTAGCGCCAGAGCAGCCAACTGAGTCCGGCGATCACCGCGCCCCACAGCACGACTTCGATCGCCTTGGCCAGGCCGTCGAGGTGTCGGCCGTCCAGCCAGCCAAGCAGGGTTTTCAACCATTGCGGTGCCTCGCCTTCCCTGGTTTTTTCGGCAGCAGCGGGATCTTCGCCGAAGCGATAACGGGTGACGGTTTCCTTGTTCTTGAACGGCGGTTGTTCGAGCAAGGCCTTGATGCTGTCGCGTGATGCCTCGCTGGTCAGTGGCTGGTTCAACAGCCGCGGTGCATCCGGAGCTGTGGCAGGCTCGGCAGCCCAGGCTGAGGGCAACCCCGGCAACAGCAGACACACCGCCAGCAGCAAGCCGATTGCGCTGCTGTTCAAACGCTGGCGCAAGCGGCGGAACACCAGTTCGATGTCCCACGCTTCGAGGACGGTGCGGCGGTTCAGATACAAGCTGAATCCGCAGGCGACATACACCGGCCCCCAGATCACCAGGATCAACGCATAGAACGCATTGGTCAGATGCTCCAGCCAGCGCCATTCGTAGTCGGCCGCGAAGATCAGGCTTTGCCAGTCCCAATCGGTTTCGACCCGTTGCGGCAGTAGCAGATAGAACAACACCATCAGGCCGATCCACAGCGCCGTTTCCAGATGCACACCGATGATCGTCAGCCATTGCGCGGCGCCGGCATTGCGTCGCAGCAGCACCTGTAAACGCTGTTGGCGAGCGGTGCCGTCGAGGCCTTCGAGTTGCAGCACGGGCAGCAGGAAGCTGCGGCTCAGGCTGAAGCGACGCCAGGTCAGGCTGGCGAGCAGTTGCGGCTTGAGCAGGCGCGGCCATTGGCGCAAGGCCTGTTTCAAGGTGGGTGTTTCGCCGAACAGTGCCTTGGACAGGATGTACAGCGGCAGGCGCTCGTAAGCCGGTTTCAGCCACCAGAAGATGAACACGGCGAGTGACGGTGAATCCCACAGCAACAGGCTGAGTATTGCGAACAGCGGCAGGGTGACGAGGGCCCAACTGGTCATCAGCAGGCGCCGGTGCTGCTGGCTCATGAGCACGCCCAGGTCCATGGCTTCCCAGGTGGTGCGCGGACGGATCGCCACGGTGGCGTCACTCAGGCGCATGACGGGTCCTTCCGGCGAACAGCAGATAGATCGCCACGCCGAGCCAGAGCCCGGCGCCGACCAGGTATTTGGTCTGCGGCGAAACCCCGGTGCGCGACGACCAGTAGGCTTCGATAAACGCCGCGATCAACAGAAACAGCATCACGCCGCAGATCAGCAGGATGCTCTGGCGCGCCGCAATCTGCAGGGCTTCGATTCGTGTCAGGCGTCCCGGCGCGATCAACGCCCAACCCAGTTTCAGTCCTGCCGCACCGGCCAGGGCGATGGCGCTGAGTTCGAACGCACCGTGTCCGATCACGAACGACCAGAAGGTCTGGCCGAAGCCAATCTCGCTCAAGTGTCCGGCCACCGCGCCGATGATCAACCCGTTGTAGAACAGGAAAAACGCACTGCCCACTCCCAGCAGCAAACCGCTGGCGAAGGTCTGAAAGGCGATGCCGATGTTGTGCATGATGTAGTAGCCGAACATCACCCAGTCTTCGCTCGCCGCGCGTTCGGCCGAACGCTCGAGATGGCCGGCGGCGGGGTCGTACATGCTCTGCATCTCGCGCACCTGATCGGCGGGGATCAGGTTGTAGACCAGCTCCGGAAACAGGAACACCAGCAAACCGAAACCGGCCAGGCTGCCGAAGAACAGCACGGCGGCGGCGAGTACGAAGCGCCATTCGGCGCGCACCAATTGTGGAAAACCGGCCAGGATGAAACCCAGCACGTTAGCGCCGAGCTGGCTGCGATGACGGTAAAGTTGTTGATGACCGCGCAGCACCAACTGTTGCAAGGAGTCGACCAGAAAACTGCTGTAGCCACGGTCCTGCGCCAGGGCCAGATGCTGGCAGAGTCGCCGATAAGCCTTGGGAAATTCCGCCACCTGCGAAGTGTCCTTGCCCCGTTCCAGACGTTCGAGGGCGAGGCTGAAACGCTCCCATTCGGCCTTGTGGCAGGATTCGAAAAGGCTTTGCTTCATGTCGGCCCCAACAGGCCGCGAGCGATGCCGTTGAGTTCACCGACTGCTTTCGGCGCACTGATGTGCAGCGGCTGGGCCAGCAAGGCAGCGAGTTCGTTGACCCGCGCCGTCGACAGTTCGCCCTGGCGCTCGGCGAAGGCGAGCAGGGCGCGTTGTTCAGTCAGGGTCAGCGGGATCGGCGAACGACGGGGTTCGGCCTCGGGCAACTGTGGACGCATGAGCGAGCGTTCGCTGTAGATCACCAGCGTGCCGGCCGCGATGTCGCCGAGGCGTTTGAAGGTCGGGTGTTGCAGGCAACTGATCGCACCGAGGAAATAGCCGAACGGCATCAGGTCGACAAATCGCAGCAGGTTGCGCAGCAGGGAAGCCGACCAGCCGACCGGCGTGCCATCGTCGTGCACCACTCGCAAGCCCATCCATTGCTTGCCCGGCGAACGGCCTTGACGCAGTACTTCGAACAACACCATGTACCACCAGCTCACCACGAACAGCAGCAGTGAGCCCAGGCCGATACCGAGTTTGCCGAGCAGCGCCAGCACCATGAGCAGCAAGCCCAGGATCAGCCCGCGCAACCCCAGATCAATGGTGAACGCCACGGCGCGCACCATCAGGCCGGCGGGACGCAGCGGCAGGTCGATGCCTTCCGGCGTTTCGACCTGATGCCGTGTGTCCAGTGGCGGGGCCAGCGGTGCTTTCCTTGGCGGTGCTGTGGTCTCGAGCATGGGCTACCTGATGTTGCCGGATCGGGATGCAAGTGCGTCCGATGCTAGCAGCCTCTCGGGGGGAAACGACATAACTATGTCATACACATCCTTCAACCAAAGGTGACTGAATGATGCGGTGCTGGCCGCGACCGCGGTCGAACGCCTAGACTTTGCCGATCTTCAGTTCAGGAACCGCCCGTGACTTCCATCTTCTGGTACGACTACGAAACCACCGGCATCAATCCCCGATGCGACCGCCCGTTGCAGGTGGCCGGGATCCGCACCGACCATGAACTCAACGAAATCGATGCGCCGGTCAATCTCTACTGCCAGCCCAGCGAAGACATCTTGCCGCACCCGGCGGCGTGTGCGATCACCGGGATCACGCCGAGCCGCCTCGCCGAGCAAGGCTTGAGCGAAGCCGACTTCATGACCCGGGTCCACGCCCAACTCGCGGCTCCCGGCACTTGCGGCGCCGGGTACAACACCCTGCGCTTCGACGACGAAATGACCCGCTACAGCCTGTACCGCAACTTTTTCGATCCCTACGCCCGTGAATGGCAGGGCGGCAACAGTCGCTGGGACTTGATCGATGTGGTGCGCGCCGCCTACGCATTGCGCCCCGATGGCCTGGTCTGGCCGACCGATGATGAAGGCCGGGTGACGCTCAAGCTCGAACGCCTGACCGCCGCCAATGGCATCGATCACGGCAATGCTCACGAAGCCTTGTCGGATGTTCGCGCCACGATTGCCCTGGCCCGGTTGATCCGCCAGAAGCAGCCGAGGCTGTATGACTGGCTGTTCCAGTTGCGCAGCAAACAGAAGGTCATGGACCAGATTCGTCTGTTGCAGCCGATAGTGCACATTTCCGGCCGCTTCTCGGCCGCGCGCAGTTATATCGGCGTGGTGCTGCCGCTGGCCTGGCACCCACGCAACAAGAACGCGTTGATCGTTTGTGATCTGCACCTGGATCCGCAGGGGCTGCTCGACCTGGATGCCGAAACTTTGCGTCAGCGCCTGTATACCCGGCGTGACGACCTGGCCGAAGGCGAGTTGCCGGTGCCGCTCAAACTCATTCACATCAACAAGTGCCCGGTGGTGGCGCCGTTGGCGGTGCTGCGTGCTGAAGATCAACAGCGTCTGGGTCTGGACATGGCGTTGTATCAGGCACGTGCCTTGCGACTAAGTGACGCACAACAAGTTTGGAAAGATAAAGTCTCGGCGATTTATGCCAGCGAAGATTTCACCTCGAGTGAAGATCCCGAACAACAGTTGTACAACGGATTTATCGGTGATCGCGATCGTCGTTTATGTGAGCAAGTGAGGGCGACCGATCCTGCTCAATTGGCGCGAGAGCAATGGCCGTTCGATGACGAACGTTTGCCTGAATTGTTGTTTCGATATCGAGCACGTAACTTTCCCGATACGTTGAATTTCGAAGAGCAAGAGCGCTGGAAAATCTTTTGTCGGCAACGCCTGTCCGAGCCGGAGTGGGGGGCGCCTAATACCTTGCAATCTTTTGCCGAGGCCATGGAGCAATGGCGGGTTAGTGCTGCGCCGATGCAGGCCGAGGTGCTGGTTGAATGGCAGAACTATGTCCAGGCATTGCGCAAACGTTTGAATCTTTGAAATCGAACATGTCCGGCGCTTGAATGTCGGGCATAAAAAAACGCCAGCGTTCGCTGGCGTTTTTTGTATCACAGAAGCGCTCTGCGACAAGGGTTGCGGCTTAGCCCAGCAGGGTAGCCCAGCCTTCAACCACGTCACCGCCCCACTTGGCTTTCCACTCTTTCAGAGTTTTGTGGTTGCCACCTTTGGTTTCGATGACTTCGCCGTTGTGCGGGTTCTTGTATTGCTTAACTTTGCGAGCACGCTTGGTGCCGGTAGTTTTGGCTGCGCCGCCACGTGGAGCCTTGGTTTTGGACTCTGGATCCAGCAGCGCGATGATGTCGCGCAGGGATTTGGAATATTCGCCCATCAGTGTGCGCAGTTTGCCTTCGAATTCCAGCTCGGCTTGCAGTTTGTCGTCTTGCGACAGGTTCTTCAAACGGGCTTGCAGCTCTTTGATAGCTTCTTCGGTGGCACGATATTCGTTGATCAAGGACATGATTACTACCTTATGTGGGAGTGCGCGATGGCAGGGGACAGTGCGGCAATAATAGTCAGGCTGTTTCATCAAGTAAACATTTAACCGGGGTTTTTATTTGAATTAGTTACGTTGAAAAGCCCTGAATTGAATGTTCAGTTAAATATTGTGATGGAGTCTTCACAGATATTCACACAGCTCTGTTCAAGCATGGCTATTGCAACGCCATCATTCTGGCGTTTACGCGCGTCAAAAAAGCTGCGACGGGCTGCGGTGAGGCTCCTTGGGTCATCAATACTGCAGTTTTCCCGCGCAGTCGCTAGAATGGCGGCCTTTGCGAAGTTCTGGAGTTTCCCCCTCATGCGCACTTTTCGGTTGGTGATTTCTTGCCCGGACCGCGTTGGCATCGTTGCCAAAGTCAGTAACTTTCTGGCGGCCCACAATGGCTGGATCACCGAAGCGAGCCACCACTCGGATAACCAGGTCGGCTGGTTCTTCATGCGTCACGAAATCCGTGCCGATTCCCTGCCTTTCGGTATCGAGGTGTTGCGCGAGAAGTTTGCACCGATCGCCGAAGAGTTCTCGATGGACTGGCGCATCACCGACACCGAGCAGAAAAAACGCGTGGTGCTGATGGCCAGCCGCGAATCCCACTGCCTGGCTGATCTGCTGCACCGCTGGCACAGCGACGAGCTGGATTGCGAGATCTCCTGCGTGATTTCCAACCACGACGACCTGCGCAGCATGGTCGAGTGGCATGGCATTCCTTATTACCACGTGCCGGTCAATCCGCAGGACAAGCAACCGGCCTTCGATGAAGTGTCGCGTCTGGTCAAGCAGCACGACGCCGAAGTGGTGGTGCTGGCGCGCTACATGCAGATCCTGCCGCCGGACATGTGCCGCGAATACGCGCACAAGGTCATCAACATTCACCACAGCTTCCTGCCGTCGTTCGTCGGTGCCAAGCCGTACCATCAGGCTTCGATGCGCGGCGTGAAGCTGATCGGTGCGACCTGCCACTACGTGACCGAAGAGCTGGATGCCGGCCCGATCATCGAGCAGGACGTGGTGCGTGTCAGCCACAGCGACAGTATCGAAGACATGGTGCGTTTTGGCCGTGACGTCGAGAAGATGGTGCTGGCCCGTGGCCTGCGTTATCACCTGGAAGACCGCGTGCTGGTGCACGGCAACAAGACCGTGGTGTTCTGATTCAGGATCGCTCCCACGCAGAGCGTGGGAGCGATCCATGGACCGTGAGGAATGACCGATGAGCGATCCACTGGACAAAGCCACTTCCAAGGCACCCGCCACCCTGGGCGAAGGCTGCCTGAGTCGTTATGACCCGGATGACCTGAGCCCGGAGGACGGTACGGAGTTTCCCGGTGCTGCCGAACTGTGGGAACAGCTCAAGGACGAAGAGGATGACCTCAAGAAGCCTGTCTGACGCTCAGCAGCTTTTTCAGCAACGGCCGGCCCAGCATCAATAGAAACACCGGGCCACCCACCAGCAGATAGAAGTAATACGTCACCACCCGCCAGATCAGGATCGCCGCCGCCGCGGTGGACTTGCCGACCATCGGCGCCAGCAGCGCCGCCGAGGTCAATTCCGCTGCACCGGCACCGCCCGGCAACAGGCTGAATTGCCCCGCTCCCAGCGAAAGCATCTGGATCAGAAAGGTCCAGGCCCACTGCACATCCGTCCCCAGCCCGCGCAACGCCAGATACAGCACGCTGTATCGCAGCGACCAATGCACGCAGGTCAGGACGAACACCTTGATCAATGTCGCCCAGGGCAACTTCAGCGCATCGGTGAAAGCTGCCAGAAAGTGCAGTAACTGCCGCGCCCAGCGCCGTCGAGTTCGCGGTTCGATGTTCATCCCGGCCAGCAGTCGTCCGCTCAAGCGGATCAAACGGCGGTGATAGCGCGCGACCAATATGCAGCTCAGCAAGCCCCCGGACAATGACACGGCGCTGACAATCAGCAGCCATTCCATACGATCGCTCAGATGCTGGAACAGCGCGTAGATCAGAATTCCGCTCAGGGCGCAGAGAAAAAACAGCAGATCGCTCAACTGATCCATCGCAAACACGGCGCTGCCCCGGGCCGGGCGCACGCCGCTGCGCGCCAGTAGCGCCATGATCGTCAACGGCCCTCCGCTGCCGCCGGGCGTGGCGCACCAGGCGAATTCGGCCGCCATCACCACCCCGAGGCTTTTCACGGGCGTGACCCGGTCTCGCTGATCGCCGAGCAGCAGCCGCAGGCGCAGGGTGTTGATGCCCCAGCACAGCAGCACCATGGCGAACATGATCAACAGCCAATTCAGCGGGAAAGCCTGCAGGCGCTCCCAGGTCTCGCCGCCGCCGAGCAGGACAGGAACCGCCACGGCCACCAGCAGGCCGATCAGCAGCAGAATGCCGCGACTCAAGCGGCACGCTCGGCTTGAGTGCGCTGGCGTGTCAGCCAGTCGATTTTGGTCATGGGCACGCGTCCGTCCGCCAGCAGTCGTTCAAGGGTGCGCCACCAGTAATCCCGGGAAAAGCGGTGACGCATGTCCACCGGGTGCAAGCCTAGACGAATTACCGGCGCCTGACGCCAGCGCTGCTCTCGCTGTTCGCTGACGATCTTTGACACACCGCGACGCCAGGCACTGCGCGCGCTCCACACCAGTCCGGGGGCCTCGACCGCCGCGAAATCCGGCAAGTGATAAAGATGCTGCGGATCGCTGGTGTAGCGCAGCGGCAATTCGCGCAGTGCTTCGCGCGTGCCGGCGCTCATCAACCAGGCCGGGGCCACGAAACCGTGCAGCGGCCAGTCGTGGCGTCGAAACAGATCGATGCCCGGGCGCAGGCGGGCGAGGGCGGCTTCACGGGACAACTGATAGAACTCGCCTTCATGGGTGTAGACCCGGCGCATGAACCAGTCGCGAGCAGTACGCGGGCCGGGCTCGGTGTCCTCATGAAAGTGGCCGTGCAGCGCCAGTTCATCGCCGCGGGCGACGCGCTCGTCGAGCATGCGACAGAACTCCGGGTGGGCCTCAAGGGCGTCGTGGCGATGGAAGTCCGGGACCACCAGCCACGTCATCGGGATGTTGCCCAACCGGTCAACGGCTTCGACGAACCCTCGATAATCGGCCCACGTGGAGGGTGCCACGTCATGCAGCACCAGCATTACCGCCGGACGCTCGTGAGATTCAGCCATTGGCCACCCGAGGAACCGAATCGCCGAGAACCGCGTGGTAATGGCTCAGCAGGCTGTCGACCACCGTGTCCCAGGCGTAATGCCGTTCGACATGTTGGCGTGCCTGTCGACCGATTACGTCAGTCCCGCGACTGAACAGTTCGCGCACGGCATTGGCCATGGCTTGCGCATTGTTCGGCGCGCAGAGCAGGCCGCAGGATTCGCTGACGATTTCTTCGAACGCCCCGGCCGCCACCGCCACCACCGGAATGCCACAAGCCATGGCCTCCAGGATCACCAGGCCGAAGGTTTCCTGATCGCCGGCATGGATCAGCGCGTCGGCACTGGCCATCAACCGCGCGACCTGTACGGCAGGGCAGAACCGGTCGATCACGCTGACGTTGTCCGGGACGGACGCCGGCATCGACGAGCCGACCAGCAACAAGTGATAACGCAGCCCCAGGCGTTTCATGCAGTCGAGCAGCACCGGCAGGTTTTTCTCCTTGGAACCGCGACCGGCAAAGATCAGCAGGCGCGTGTCCTCGGCGATCCCCAGCTCGGCGCGTAATCCAGCGTCGCGGGCATCCGGGTGGAAGGTCTGAAGGTCAACGCCCAGGGGCTGCACATATACGTTACGTACCCCCAGTCTGCTGAGCTTGTCGGCCATGACCTGGCTGGGTGCCAGCACCCGGTCGAAATTGCCGTACAACTTGCGCACATACGCATCGACATTTGGCGTGACCCAATGGCCCATGCGGTTGCCCACCAGCAGCGGCAGGTCCGAGTGGTAGAAACCGATCACCGGCACATCCAGTTGTCGCCGTGCATCGAGCGCGGCCCAGGCGGTGAGGTACGGGTCGCCGACTTCGATCAGATCGGGTTGCAGATCCTGCAGGACGTTTCGCCAAGGGGCCAGGCGCAGGGGAAAACGATAGCCCTTGCCGAAGGGCAGGGCAGGGGCGGGAACCGTATAAACGCCGTCAGACTCACCAAAATCCGCCCCGGGGATCAGCAGGCTGTGGCGGATGCCGGGCTTGCCCCCCAGCCGACGGTGCTTGGCATCCAGATAGGTGCGCACGCCGCCGCTGGCCGGGGCGTAGAACATGGTGATGTCAGCGATATGCACGGTGAACGTCCCTCCGCAGTGATCTCCCTTGGTTGACCTTTATCAAGAATAGATGTTCGGTCGGGGTTTCGCGGTGGGGGGCGGCAGGGGGATTTGTGCTGGGGTTGAGGGCGTCAGGCCCTCACCCTAACCCTCTCCCAGGGGGAGAGGGGACTGACCGAGGTGTTTGGTCGTGATACATCGACCTGAAAGTTTCGCGCCGAGCTCAGGACCTGAAAACCCTGAAGATCTGCTCCCTTTCCCCCTCGCCCCCTTGGGGGAGAGGGTTGGGGGTGAGGGGGTAGGCTTTTGATCTTGATCTTAGATCCGGAAACTACCCACCAACTGCTTCAGTCTCGAAGCCTGCTGCTCCAGATCCGAGCAGGCACGCAACGTCGCCTGCAAGTTCTCGACACCTTCCTGGTTCAGCGTATTGATCTCGGTAATATCCACGTTGATCGACTCGACCACGGCAGTCTGTTCCTCGGTCGCGGTCGCCACCGACTGGTTCATCCCGTCGATTTCACCAATGCGCTGGGTCACGCTGTTCAGGCGCTCGCCGGCGAGGTTGGCGATGTCCACGCTGTCCTGGCTGTGTCGCTGGCTGTCGCTCATGGTGCTGACGGATTCGCGGGCGCCGACTTGCAGCTCCTCGATCATGGTCTGCACCTGTTGCGCCGATTCCTGGGTGCGGTGGGCGAGGTTGCGCACCTCGTCCGCCACCACCGCAAAACCGCGCCCGGCTTCACCGGCCCGCGCTGCCTCGATGGCCGCGTTGAGCGCCAGCAGATTGGTTTGCTGGGAAATGCTGGTGATCACTTCCAGGATCTGGCCGATGTTCACGGTCTTGCTGTTCAGCGATTCGATATTGCTGCTGGATGCGCTGAGCATGCTCGACAGTTGATTCATCGCCTTGATGCTGCGCTCCACCACTTGCTGGCCGTCTTCAGCCAGGCCACGGGCGTCGCTGGCCTGGGTCGAGGCTTGTGCGGCGTTGCGAGCGATTTCCTGGGCGGCGGCGCCGAGCTGGTTGATCGCCGCCGCCACGCTGTTGGTGCGCGAGGCTTGCTGGTCGGAGTTGTACATCGACGAGTTCGAGGCCGCGACTACCCGCAGGGCGACTTCGTTGACCTGGCCGGTGGCCGACGACACTTCGCGGATCGAGCCGTGGATACGTTCGACGAAACGGTTGAACGCCGTGCCGAGCACGCCGAATTCGTCCTGGTTCTGGATGGTCAGGCGCTTGGTCAGGTCGCCTTCGCCGTCGGCGATGTCTTCCATGGCGCGGGTCATCACGTGCAGCGGCTGGATCAGAATGCGGATCAGCATGCCGAGCAGGGCGATGATGATCGCCACCGCAATCACGGTGGCGATCACCGCCGAGGTGCGGAATTCGCTGAGCATCGAGAAGGCTTTGTCTTTGTCCACCGACAGGCCGATGTACCAGTTCACCGACGGCAGGCCTTTGATCGGGGTGAAGTTGACGATGCGGGTCTTGCCGTCGACGGTGACTTCAGTGAAGTCGCTGCTGATGCGCGGGGTGTCCTGCGGATAGGCTTCCTTCAAGGACTTCATCACCAGGGCCTTGTCCGGGTGCACCAGAATCTTGCCGTCGGCGCTGACCAGGAACGCGTAACCCATGCCAGAGAAATCCCGGGCGCTGAGGGTGTTGATCAGGGTTTGCAGGCTCAGATCGCCGCCCACCACGCCCACGCTCTGGCCGGCCTTTTTCGCGGCGGTGGCGATGGAAATGATGGTCTGGCCGGTGGCGGCGTCGATGTACGGTTCGGTCAGGGTCGAGGTGCTGCTGCTTTCCGCACCTTTATACCAAGGGCGAACGCGCGGATCGAAACCGTCCGGCATCTTCGCATCCGGGCGGATGGTGAAGTGCCCGGTGGCATCGCCCAGGTAGGACGCCATGAAAGTCGAAGTCAGGGCTTTCTGTTCCAGCAGGCTGGCGACGGCGGCAGGCTCGGGGTTGATCGCAATGTTCTGGGCAGCGTTCTCGATCAGCAGGATGCGCCCGCTGAGCCAGGTCTGAATGTTGTCGGCTGTGACCTCGCCCATCTCGTTGAGGTAATTGTCCAGGTCCTCGCGGATCGCATTGCGTTGCAACCAGTCGTTGTACAGCGTGAACGAGGCGAAGGCGGCAATAACGATGAGGGCGGCGGCAAGCAAAATTTTATGGCTGAAACGCAGATTTTTGTTCATGGCTTGGGGTTCCGCTAAGGTCTTATTATTCAGGGCGTGCTTCTATAGATGCTCGCTAGGTGGGCTTGATGAGTACAAGCAGGTATTTCCGCTTCTCCTTAGGGAAATCTCCGATGCGGATGTCAGTCGCATCTGTCACCTTTAGCTATCGGCCATGCTCGACAAAGATTAACCATTGGGTGACCAAATGCCTGACTCCTTGCAACTCGTAATCGGCGCCGACCTCGCCGGGCAACCGATCGCCCAGGCCATGCGCCTGGCCAACCGTCACGGGCTGGTGGCCGGGGCCACCGGTACCGGCAAGACCGTCACCTTGCAGCGTCTGGCCGAGGCGTTCAGCGACGCCGGCGTCGCGGTGTTCGCCGCCGACGTCAAGGGCGACCTGTGCGGCCTCGGTGCTGCCGGCAATCCCCAGGGCAAGATTGCCGAGCGCATCGCCGGCATGCCGTGGCTCAATCACAAGCCTCAGGCGTATCCCGTGACCTTGTGGGACATTCACGGTCAGTCCGGTCATCCGTTGCGCACCACGCTGAGCGAAATGGGCCCGCTGCTGATCGGCGCCTTGCTGGAACTGACCGACAGCCAGCAATCGGCGTTGTACGCCGCTTTCAAGGTGGCGGATCGCGAAGGCCTGTTGCTGCTGGACCTCAAAGACCTCAAAGCGTTGCTCAATCACCTGAAGGACAATCCGCAGCTGTTGGGCGAAGACGCGGCGCTGTTCACCACCGGCTCCAGCCAGGCGCTGTTGCGGCGTCTGGCCACGCTGGAGCAGCAGGGCGCCGAGGCGTTGTTCGGCGAACCGGCGCTGCAACTGGAAGATATTCTGCAACCGACCGCTGACGGTCGCGGGCGCATCCATTTGCTCGACGCCAGTCGTCTGGTGCATGAAGCGCCGAAGGTCTACGCGACCTTCCTGCTGTGGCTGCTGGCCGAGCTGTTCGAGCAATTACCGGAACGCGGCGATGCCGATAAACCGTTGCTGGCGCTGTTCTTCGATGAGGCGCATTTGTTGTTTGGCGATACGCCGAAGGCGTTGCAGGAGCGGCTGGAGCAAGTGGTGCGGCTGATCCGTTCCAAAGGTGTGGGCGTGTATTTCGTCACCCAGTCGCCGGGCGATCTGCCGGACGATGTGCTGGCGCAACTGGGGCTGCGGATCCAGCACGGCCTGCGCGCGTTCACCGCCAAGGAGCAGAAATCCCTGCGGGCGGTGGCGGACGGCTTCCGGCCGAATCCGGCGTTCGACACGTTATCGGTGCTCACCGAACTCGGGATCGGCGAGGCTTTGGTCGGCACGCTGCAAGAGAAGGGCACGCCGGAAATGGTGCAGCGGGTGCTGGTGGCACCGCCGCAATCGCGGATCGGGCCGTTGACCGAGACCGAACGCACGATGCTGATCGCCGGTTCGCCGTTCAAGGGCCGTTATGACAAGCCGATCGACCGGGAGTCGGCCTATGAAATTCTGATGGGCCGCAAGGGGCTGGGACCGGAGGCGGAAGCGGCGCCGGGCAAACCGGCGATTGAGGAGCCGAGCCTGGCGGACAAGGCCGGAGAGTTCCTCGGGACGGCGGCGGGGCAGGCGCTCAAGTCTGCGATGCGCCAGGCAGCGAATTCGCTGGGTAAACAGTTGGTGCGCGGTCTGATGGGGTCATTGCTCGGGGGCAGCAAACGCCGCTGATCAACCAAGGCTCAGGGTTTAGGTTTGGCGTGGGCGGCCAGTCGTTCCAGTGCCGCTCGCAGATTCGGATCGCTGATCCCGTCGGCGGTAGCCTGGATGGTCGCCGCCGCATCCGTCGACAGGTCGATCGTCGGCCCGTTCGCCTCGCGCTGGAGGGTCGGTGGCCGCACGGCGAATTTTATCCGTGTCAGATTGGCGAACTCATCGAACATCTGCAGTTGCCGTTGCAGGCGTTTCTGCTGATAGCGCAGGCGCGTGGCCCAATGGCCGTCGGTGACGATCAGCAACAGTTCGCCTTCGCGCCACTTGGCTACGTGGCAGTGCGCGCGGGCGGCAGGTTGCAGCTGGCTTTCGAGCAGACGTTGCAGATGGGCCAGACGCTGGGCATGACCGAGGATGGCTTTCAACGGCCTGGCTTCGCGTAGCAGAACGGCGGGCGCTCTGGCTGTGAGAGGGCGAAATGCCATGATCTAGGACCTGAAGTGACAGAGGCGCCATGGTAGCAGATGGCAGCCATTTCACTCGCCCATTGCTTTTGTCCCTGCTTTGCCCATTAAATCAACGACTAACTTCTTCCCTGTACGGCTTGAAGTTGAGCAAAACGCCCCTATTTTAAGTGAGCCCCGTCAAAGCGCAGTGCCAGCATCGTGGAATATCCCCACTTTCCTCACCACCGTTTCCGGGTAGAATGCTCGTTCGCATGCGGCCATGAGGGCTGCACGGGCGACTCACGGGGCCGCCCTCCATCCCTTTAGTGTGGAAGATCCTGCCGATATGTTTGCGCCTTTGTTAAAGAAACTTTTTGGAAGCAAGAACGAGCGTGAAATCAAACGCATGCTCAAGACGGTGCAGCTCGTCAATGCCTTCGAAGAGAAGATGGTCGCCCTCTCGGACGATCAACTGCGCGCCAAGACCGCAGAGTTCAAGGACCGCATTGCCAAGGGGGAGACCCTCGACAAGCTGTTGCCCGAAGCCTTCGCGGTCGCCCGTGAAGCCGGCAAGCGTGTCATGGGCATGCGCCACTTTGACGTCCAGCTGATCGGTGGCATGACCCTGCACGAAGGCAAGATCGCCGAAATGCGCACCGGTGAGGGCAAGACGCTGGTGGGTACTCTGGGCGTTTACCTCAACGCGCTGTCCGGCAAGGGCGTGCACGTTGTGACCGTGAACGATTACCTGGCCCGCCGCGACGCCAACTGGATGCGTCCGCTGTATGAATTCCTCGGTCTGAGCGTCGGCATCGTGACGCCGTTCCAGCCGCCGGAAGAGAAGCGCGCCGCCTACGCCGCCGACATCACCTACGGCACCAACAACGAATTCGGGTTCGACTACCTGCGCGACAACATGGCGTTCAGCATGGAAGAGAAATTCCAGCGCGAACTCAACTTTGCCGTGATCGACGAAGTCGACTCCATCCTCATTGACGAAGCGCGCACCCCGCTGATCATTTCCGGTCAGGCCGAGGACAGCTCCAAGCTGTACATCGAGATCAACAAGCTGATCCCGAAACTCAAGCTGCACGTCGAAGAAGTCGAAGGCGAAGTCACCCAGGAAGGCCATTTCACCGTCGACGAGAAGACCCGTCAGGTCGAACTCAACGAAGCCGGTCACCAGTTCATCGAAGAGCAACTCGCCAGTGTTGGCCTGCTGGCTGAAGGCGAGAGCCTGTACTCGGCGCATAATCTGGGTCTGCTGACTCACGTTTACGCCGGCCTGCGTGCGCACAAGCTGTTCAACCGCAATGTCGAATACATCGTGCAAGACGGCCAGGTCGTGCTGGTTGACGAGCACACCGGTCGCACCATGCCGGGTCGTCGTCTGTCCGAAGGCTTGCACCAGGCCATCGAAGCCAAGGAAAACCTGAATATCCAGGCCGAAAGCCAGACTCTGGCATCGACCACGTTCCAGAACTACTTCCGTCTATACACCAAGCTGTCCGGCATGACCGGTACCGCTGATACCGAAGCATTCGAATTCCACCAGATCTATGGTCTGGACGTTATGGTCATTCCGCCGAACAAACCGTTGGCCCGTAAGGACTACAACGACCTGGTGTTCCTGACCGCCGAAGAGAAATATGCGGCGATCGTCAACGACATCAAGGAAAGCATGGCTGCCGGTCGTCCGGTGCTGGTGGGTACTGCGACCATCGAAACCTCCGAGCACATGTCCGCATTGCTCGTGAAGGAAGGCATCGAACACAAGGTTCTGAACGCCAAGTTCCACGAAAAAGAAGCTGAAATCATCGCGCAGGCCGGTCGTCCGGGCGCACTGACCATCGCTACCAACATGGCCGGTCGTGGTACCGACATCCTGTTGGGCGGCAACTGGGAAGTTGAAGTCGCGTCGCTGGAAAACCCGACCCCTGAGCAGATTGCCCAGATCAAGGCCGACTGGCAGAAGCGTCACCAGCAAGTGCTGGAGTCCGGCGGTCTGCAGGTGATCGCGTCCGAGCGTCACGAATCCCGTCGTATCGACAACCAGCTGCGTGGCCGTGCCGGCCGTCAGGGTGACGCCGGTTCCAGCCGCTTCTACCTGTCGCTGGA
Source organism: Pseudomonas pharyngis (assembly GCF_021602345.1). Classification (GTDB taxonomy): domain Bacteria; phylum Pseudomonadota; class Gammaproteobacteria; order Pseudomonadales; family Pseudomonadaceae; genus Aquipseudomonas; species Aquipseudomonas pharyngis. The sequence goes on along the minus strand of NZ_BQID01000011.1, from coordinate 13,184 downwards.
AGACAGCCTGATGCGTATCTTCGCCTCCGACCGGGTGAAGAACTTCATGAAAGCCCTGGGCATGCAGCCTGGCGAAGCGATCGAACACCGCATGGTGACCAACGCCATCGAGAAGGCACAGCGCAAGGTTGAAGGCCGCAACTTCGACATTCGCAAGCAACTGCTCGAGTTCGACGACGTCAACAACGAACAGCGTAAAGTGATCTATCACATGCGTAACACGTTGCTGGCTGCGGACAACATCGGCGAAACCATCGCTGACTTCCGGCAGGACGTGCTGAACGCCACCGTCAGCGCGCACATTCCGCCGCAATCGCTGCCAGAGCAGTGGGACGTGGCCGGTCTGGAAGCGTCGATCGCCAGCGACTTCGGCGTGAAGCTGCCGATCCAGCAATGGCTCGACGAAGACGATCACCTGTACGAAGAAACCCTGCGCGAAAAGCTGATGAACGAGCTGATCGCCGCGTACAACGAAAAAGAAGACCAGGCTGGCGCCGAAGCCCTGCGCTCGTTCGAGAAGCAGATCGTGCTGCGCGTTCTGGACGACCTGTGGAAAGACCACCTGTCGACCATGGATCACCTGCGTCACGGTATCCACCTGCGTGGTTATGCGCAGAAAAACCCGAAACAGGAATACAAGCGCGAGTCCTTCACGCTGTTCTCCGAGCTGCTGGATTCGATCAAGCGCGACTCGATCCGTGTGTTGTCGCACGTTCAGGTTCGCCGCGAAGATCCGGCCGAGGAAGAGCAACGCCTGCGTCAGGAAGCCGAAGCACTGGCCGCCCGCATGCAGTTCGAACACGCTGAAGCGCCAGGTCTGGATCAACCGGAAGCACTGGTCGGTGAAGAGGTCGATGTGGCCCTCGCCACCGCCCCGGTGCGCAACGAGCAGAAGCTGGGCCGCAACGAACTGTGCTACTGCGGTTCGGGCAAGAAATTCAAGCATTGCCACGGGCAGATCCAGTAAAACCCGTTTCAATCGCTGAAATACCCGCGCCGCGACCGGCACCAGCCGTCGCGGCGTTTTGCCATTTACACCACCGTCACTACGCTTGGCGGTGCTGACATCATTGAGTAAGGAGCGCATTCATGGCTGTTGGTCTTGGTCCTTTGCCAACGTTGCACCCGGTTGCCGGTTTTGAACTCGGTATCGCTTCGGCCGGCATCAAGCGCCCGGGGCGCAAGGATGTCGTCGTGATGCGTTGCGCCGAAGGTTCCACCGTGGCGGGCGTGTTTACGTTGAACGCTTTCTGTGCAGCGCCGGTGATCCTGGCCAAGAAACGCGTGCAGAACGCTGTGCGCTACCTGTTGACCAACACCGGCAATGCCAACGCCGGCACCGGCGAACCGGGCCTGGCCGCCGCCGAGCGCACCACCGCCAAACTGGCTGAACTGACCGGCGTGGATGCCAGCCAGATCCTGCCGTATTCCACTGGCGTGATCGGCGAGCCGCTGCCGGTCGAGAAGATCGAAGGCGCCCTGCAGGCCGCGCTGGACGACCTGTCGGAAAACAACTGGGAAGCCGCCGCCACCGGCATCATGACCACCGACACGCTGCCAAAAGGCGCCAGCCGCCAGTTCCAGCATGATGGCGTGACCATCACCGTCACCGGCATCAGCAAGGGCGCGGGCATGATCCGTCCGAACATGGCGACCATGCTCGGTTACATCGCCACCGACGCCAAAGTCTCCCGCGACGTGCTGCACAACCTGATCCTGGACGGCGCCAACAAGTCGTTCAACCGCATCACCATCGACGGCGACACCTCGACCAACGACTGCTGCATGCTGATCGCCACCGGCAAGGCTGCGCTGCCGGAAATCACCCGTGCCGAAGGCGAGCTGTTCACCAAGCTGAAACAAGCCGTGTTCGAGGTGTGCATGGACGTGGCCCAGGCCATCGTGCGTGACGGCGAAGGCGCGACCAAGTTCGTGACCGTTGAAGTCAACGGCGGCGGCAATCACCAGGAATGCCTGGACGTCGGCTACACCGTGGCCCACTCGCCGCTGATCAAGACGGCACTGTTTGCGTCCGACCCGAACTGGGGCCGAATCCTCGCTGCCGTTGGTCGGGCCGGCGTGCCGGACCTGGACGTAAGCAAGATCGACGTATTCCTTGGCGAGGTGTGCATCGCCAGCCGTGGCGCCCGCGCCGCGACTTACACCGAAGCCCAGGGCTCGGCGGTGATGCAACAGGAAGAAATCACCATCCGTATCGAACTGGGTCGCGGCGATTGCAGCGAAACCATCTGGACCACCGACCTGTCCCACGAGTACGTGAAGATCAACGCCGAATACCGCACCTGATCCCTGCCGAAGAAGGAGGTCTGCGGACCTCCTTTTCTTCTGTCCCATGAAAGGACCCGAACATGAGCCTTCACCTGATCATCGGCGACAAACTGCTTTCCTCCTGGTCCCTGCGCGCGGCACTGGCGCTTGAACTGACCGGCGCGCCCTACACCGAAGAACTGGTCAAACTCGGCAAGCCCGACACCCGCGAGCGGTTGCTTACCCATTCGCCGACCGCCAAGGTGCCGCTGCTGAAAACCGCCCGCGGCACCATTGCCGATTCGCTGGCGATTGCCGAATACCTGGCCGAACAGTTTCCTTCCGAGCAACTCTGGCCGACCGATATCTTCGCCCGAGCCCAGGCGCGATCCGCCTGCGCGCAGATGCACAGCGGCTTTTTCGCCATGCGCAACCACATGCCGTTCAATCTGAGCCATGACGCGCCGCTCAACCCGGTGCCGCCGGAAGTGAAGGTCGACATCGAACGCATGCTCGCGCTGTGGGCCGAATGCCGCGCCGCCGCGAATGAACCGGGGCCTTACCTGTTTGGTCGGGTGTCGCTGGCCGATGCGTTCTTCGTCCCGATTGCCGTGCGTCTGCGCACCTATCAGGTCAAGCTGCCGGCCGATGATCAAGCCTATGTTGAAACCGTCTACCAATGGCCAGCCTTCAAGGCCTGGCAAAAGGCCGGACTGGAGGAATTGCAGTCGTGAAACGTGTACACGTCGCCGCCGCCGTCATTCGTGATGGCAGCGGCAAAATTCTGATCGCCCGGCGTGCCGATACCCAGCATCAGGGTGGCCTGTGGGAGTTTCCCGGTGGCAAGGTCGAAGCCGACGAGTCGGTGCAAACCGCACTGGCCCGCGAGCTGCACGAAGAGTTGGGCATCGTTGTCGGCGCTGCCCGGCCGCTGATCAAAGTGCGCCACGATTACCCCGACAAGCAGGTGTTGCTGGATGTCTGGGAAGTGTCGAGCTTCACCGGCGACCCCCATGGCGCCGAAGGCCAGCCTTTGGCCTGGGTTTCCGCCAGAGCGCTGACGGATTACGAATTCCCGGCGGCCAACCAGCCGATCGTCGCGGCTGCGCGTCTGCCCGCTGAATACCTGATCACCCCGGAAGACCTGGAAACCCCGGCCTTGCTGCGCGGTATTCAGAAGGCGATTGCCGGCGGTATCAAGCTGATCCAGCTGCGTGCGCCCAATGGTTATGACCCGAAGTACCGCGATCTGGCGGTGGATGCGGTCGGCCTGTGCGCCGGCAAGGCGCAGTTGATGATCAAGGGCCCGTTCGAGTGGCTGGGCGATTTCCCGGCCGCTGGTTGGCACATCACCTCGGCGCAGCTGCGCAAGTACGCGGCGGCAGGGCGTCCGCTGCCGGCGGAGCGCTGGCTGGCGGCGTCCTGCCACAACGCGGAAGAGCTGGCGCTGGCCGAGCAGATGGGTGTGGATTTCGTGACCCTGTCGCCGGTGCAACCGACCCTGACTCACCCGGATGCGCAGCCGTTGGGCTGGGAGCAGGCATCGACGCTGATCGAAGGTTTCAGCAAGCCGGTGTTTCTGCTGGGCGGAGTCGGACCGGCGGAGCGTGAAAAAGCGTGGAATGCCGGGGCTCAGGGTGTGGCGGGGATTCGAGCGTTCTGGCCTGAGGCCTGATTCTTTATTGAGGCTGATGTCCCTTCGCGAGCAAGCCCGCTCCCACGGTTGATTGCATTGCCGCAGGAGGAACTCGATCAACTGTGGGAGCGGGCTTGCTCCGGGCGGCGTTCCGACGAAGGCGTCCTGTTCGGCGCTACACCTCTGAAGGTTTCGCCGCCGGCTGCCACAGGATTTCTGCAACACCCTGGCGCCGCGCAATCAACCTCGCCGCCACAAATAACAGATCTGACAAGCGATTGATAAACGCCAGGCCAACCCCGGCCAACGGTTCGATCGCATTCAAATGCTGGCAACGCCGCTCGGCACTGCGCGCCAGGCTGCGACAGACATGGGCCTGGGCAATCAGCATCGAACCGCCCGGCAGAATGAAATTCTCCAGCGGCCCCAATTCTTCATTCCAGACATCAATAGCGGCTTCCAGCCGTTCGATTTCTGCTGTGTTCAATGCCTGATACTCCGGCATCGCCAGTTCACCGCCAAGGTCGAACAAACGGTGCTGGCAGGGCACCAACACATCGATCAACTCATTCAGCCCTGGGCAGGTTTCGCGCTCGGCGATCAATCCGGCCAGCAGCACGCCGACCTGACTGTTCAGCGTATCGACCTCGCCAATGGCCTCGATGCGCGGGTGATCCTTGGGTACCCGGCGGCCGTCGCCCAGTCCGGTTTCGCCCTTGTCGCCAGTGCGGGTGTAGATTTTCGACAAGCGAAAGCCCATGGTTTACCTCGGTAGTTGATTGGTTTCGGCGGCGATGGGCGCCGGTTGCGCCAGCGGCAGACGCAGGGTGAAGCAGGTGCCTTGCCCTGGCGCCGACTGCACTTCCATTTGCCCTTTGTGGTTGTTGGTGATGATGAAGTACGACACCGACAGCCCGAGGCCCGTGCCCTGGCCGATTTCCTTGGTGGTGAAGAACGGCTCGAAGGTGCGCTTGCGCACGTTCTCGCTCATGCCGATGCCGTTGTCCTCGACCTGAATCTCGGCCCATGGCGGATTGAGCCGGGTGCGCAGGGTGATTCGCCCTGGCTCGCTGTCATCTTCGCGCTGGTGGATCGCCTGCGCGGCGTTTTTCAGCAGGTTCAGCAGCACCTGTTCGAGTTCGTTGGCCGTGCCGGGCACCGGGCCCAGCGCCGGGTCGAACTGGCGAATGATCGCCTGACCCTTGAAGTCGAAGCCGATGGCCAGGTCAAAGTCGTTACCGGCGATTTCCACGGCTTGATCGATCAGCGCCGGCAGGTCGCACGGCGCCATCTGGCGGTTGCTGCGGCGACTGAAACTGAGCATGTGCGTGACAATTTTCGCCGCCCGCGCGCCGGCCTGCTGGATGCCGTCGAGCAGTTGCGGGACTTCCCGGCCTTGCAGGTAGCGGTTCACGGTATCGAGTTCGATGCCCAGTTGCTCGGCCTGCTCGAGGTTCTTCGGCAGGTCTGGCGACAGGCGTCGGCGGATGTTCTGCACGTTGTGCAGGATCGCCCCCAGCGGGTTGTTGATTTCGTGGGCCATGCCGGCGGCGAGGCCGCCGACCGACAGCATTTTCTCCGACTGCACCATCATTTCTTCCAGCGACAGGCGCTGGGTGATGTCGTCGATGCGGATCACCACGCCGCGCCCGGCGCCGCCCATCAACGGATAGAAGGTCAGGGCGTAGTGCTTGGGCTCGTCGTCCTTGAACCACGTCACCCGCTCGATTTTCGCCACCGTGTGCTGTTCGACGGTCTGCTTGAGTTGCGGGAGGAACGGCTTGAGCGGCTCGAACGCGAGGAAGATCGGCTGGTTCAGCGCTTCGTCCAGCCGGGTACCGGAAAGGGCGCTGGCCTCCTGGTTCCATTGGGTGACGTAGAGCTGTTCGTCGAGGGCGATCAGCGCCGAGGGCATGGAGTCGATGATGCTGTTGAGGTAGTTCTGGAACCCGGTGAGTTTTTTCTCGATCTTGCTGCGCACCTGGACTTCCAGTTCCAGCTTGCGGTTGGTGTGGCGGGTTTCTTCAGCCAGACCCTGGGCCTGATCGTAAGCTGCTTGCGAGTCATCGCGGGCGCGCTTGAGTTGCTGCTCCCGGGCCTCGATGCGCGAGAGCATGGTGTTGAACGCTTCGGCCAGACTGCCGATTTCGTCATGGTTGCCCCGGGAGGCACGCAGGGCGTAGTTCTCTTCGCGGGTGACCTGGCGGGACAGTTCTTCGAGCTGATGGATCGGCCGGGTGATCAGGCGTTTGATTTGCCGGGCGATAACCAGCCACAGCAGCACACTGAAAATCAGAATCCCCAGACTCGCCGTAAGCGTGCCGGTGTAGAACGCCACCGGCAGCTCGCTGCTGGCCACCAGTAACAGATGGCCTGGCGCAGTGCCGGGGCGGGGCAGGGTGATGAGTTGGTTGCTGCGGAACTCGGTCAGTTGCCAGGCTTCGATGTGCCGGTAGCGTTCCGGCAGGTTGAGTTTGTCGCCGTGCTGCAACTGCGCCAGGCGTTCACCTTTGCCGTCGTACAGAGCCGCGGCACGCAGCGGGGAATAGCTGTCGAGCTCCTTGAGCAAACGCTCGGCGCTTTGTGGCGACTGCAAGGCGTCGGCCACCAGGCTCGGGTTCGACACCAGCCGGCCGATGGTCTGCAACGCCTGGGGCGCCATGCTTTCCTGGGAAATGTAATAGGCGGCGCTGATAAAGGTCAGGTTGGCGACCAGCAACACAGTGGTCAACAGCACCAGCAGAGCGGCCAGCAGTTTCTGGCCGACCGGCAGGTTTTCAAGACGCTGGCGCAATGGCATCAGGTTTATCGCAGCAAAGGAACAAGTGGCCAGCGTAGCCGCTGCTCAGTCGACGGGCAATCCGAGACTGTGCAGATGAGCGCTCAGGCGCTCTTGCAATTGCTTGAGATGCGGCAGGTTCAACTGATGACGCTCTGCAACCTTGCAGGCGTGGCCGAGCAGATAACTGATCTCGGTGCGGCGTTTACTGGCCACGTCCTGATACATGGACGAGAAATTCGCCGCCGTGGCCTGGATCACCCGTTCGACTTCCTGTTGCAGGTTGTCCGCCGCGGTCGGTTGCCCGCAGCGTTCGAGCAGTTCGGTCAGTTCGCCGCACAGGGTGGCGACCTCGCAGTGATGTTGCTGCAAGCCGCCGTTGCGGCAATCGTGCAGCACCGTCAGCGGATTGATTGCACAGTTGAGTGCCAGCTTGCGCCACAGACGGGTGAGGATGTCGGCGCTCCATTCATGGGGGATTTTCGCCGCCTCGAGATCGTCCAGCCAGATCGGTGCTACCGGATGACCGGCGTCCCCTAGCCAGGTGTAGCCATGGCCTGCGAACACCACGCGCCAGTCGCCGTCGCGAAAAGCGCCTTCGGTGCTGGAGGCGCTGATACAGCGGGCCTGCGGGACTCGCGCGGCCACGGCTTCCTGGCTGCCGAGGCCGTTCTGCAAGAGGATCAGTTCGGCGTCCGGTGCCAGGCGATGGGCAAGCCCGGCTACGGCCTTTTCGGCGTCGTAGGCCTTGCAGGCCACCAGCAGGCGGCGGATCGGTTCGGGGCTGTCCGGGGTTTCGCCAGGGATGGCGTAGCTGCTGGCCACGCCTTGCTCGACGAGGGTCAGGCCGCCCGCCGTCGCATAGTCGTGCAAGCGGTCAATGTCGCGCAGGATCAACCGAACCGGCAGGCCGGCCCGGGCCAGGCGTGTGGCCCAGAGCGTGCCGAGACTTCCGGCGCCGAGGACGTGCCAGGGGGTGGACATCAGTTTTTCACTCGGTAAGGTACTGGCATGCAAGGCTCGCCGTGTCGGTGGGAAAAGACCCGTTATAATGAGCCCGATTTTAACCGCAAGCCAAGCGCGCCGCGTCCCGTACGAGCGCGCCTTTTTATTGGAGAACTTACATGCCGTCGTTCGACGTGGTATCCGAACTGGACAAACACGAACTCACCAACGCGGTCGAGAACGCCGTGAAGGAACTCGATCGTCGTTATGACCTGAAAGGCAAGGGCAGCTTCGAATACAAGGAAAAGGACCTGACCGTCCACCTGACCGCTGAAGCCGATTTCCAGCTGGAAGCGATGATCGAGATCCTCAAGCTGGCCCTGGTCAAGCGCAAGATCGACGTGCAGTGCCTGGAAGTCAAAGACTCCTTCGCCTCGGGCAAGCTGATGAAGCAGGACGCCGTCCTCAAGGAAGGCATCGACAAGGAACTGGCGAAGAAAATCGTCGGCCACATCAAGGAAGCCAAGCTCAAGGTGCAGGCTGCCATTCAGGGCGAGCAGGTACGTGTGACCGGCAAGAAGCGTGACGACCTGCAGGAAGCCATCGCGGCCCTGCGTGCCAAGGAATTCGGCATGCCACTGCAGTTCAACAACTTCCGCGACTAAGCTTTTCGGTCGGGAACCTCTCGGCGTTAAATGCGTCCGAGGCCCAAGCAACGGCAGAAACGATTGAGCCCTGTCCGGTTCGGTCTTTCTGCCGCTGGTTTTTTACAGCCCGGGAAGCCGGCAATCAGGAGATAAAAGATGGATTTGAATGCTGAGGTGGACAACCTGGTCAAGGCGTCCCAGGCGTGGATTCCGATGATCATGGAATACGGCAGCCGTGTGCTGCTGGCGGTGATCACCCTGGCCATCGGCTGGTGGCTGATCAACAAGGTTACGCAAAAGCTCGGCGGCCTGCTGGCCCTGCGCAATGCCGACCTCGCGCTGCAAGGTTTCATCAGCAGCCTGGCCAACATCATTCTCAAGGTGCTGCTGATCGTCAGCGTGGCGTCGATGATCGGCGTCGAGACTACCTCGTTCGTCGCGGCAATCGGTGCGGCCGGCCTGGCCATCGGTCTGGCGTTGCAGGGCAGCCTGGCGAACTTCGCCGGCGGCGTGCTGATTCTGCTGTTCCGTCCGTTCCGCATCGGTGACTGGATCGAAGCTCAGGGTGTGGCGGGTACCGTCGACAGCATCCAGATCTTCCACACCGTGCTGCGCACTGGCGACAACAAGACCATCATCGTCCCGAACGGCAACCTGTCGAACGGCATCATCACCAACACCAACCGTCAGCCGACCCGCAAGGTTGTGTTCGACGTAGGTGTGGATTACGAAGCCGATCTGCAAAAGGCCCGTCAGGTGCTGCTGGATCTGGCCAAGGATGAGCGCGTTCTGCAGGATCCGGCACCTCAGGCCGTTATTTCGACACTGGGTGACAGTTCGATCACTGTTTCTCTGCGCGTCTGGGTTAAAACGGCGGATTACTGGGATGTGATGTTCATGTTTAACGAACAGTCGCGTGATCGTTTAAAGACTGCAGGCATTGATATTCCTTTTCCACAACGAGTGATTCGTGTGGTGCAGGAATCGGCAGTGTAATGATAGGTTGCTAATTAATTGCCTGACTTATCGGTCAGGCATCTATTACAAGTGACAGGCAATAAAAAAGGCCCATCCGAAGATGGGCCTTTTTGTTTTGTTACCGCAACTAACTCGGTGCGATTACAAAATCGACAGCGGGTAGTCGACGATCAGACGGAACTCTTTGGTATCGCCTTCGCCTTCGTCGGCGTTAGCGAAGTGCCAGGCTTGACGAATACGGAAGGACAGGTCTTTGGCCGGGCCAGACTGAACTACGTATTTGGCTTCGAAGTTGGTTTCGTTGTGTTTGCCATCTTCGCCATACAGACCAGCGTAGGCGCTGCCTGCTGGAGTGTGGGTGCCGTCGATGTCCCAGCCTTTAACGTAGCGGGTCATGAAGCTCAGACCTGGAACGCCGTACTCGGCCATCTTGATGTCGTAACGGATCTGGGCAGATTTCTCGCCAGGACCGTTGAAGTCAGAGTACTGGATGGAGTTGGCGAGGAAGATCGAGTCGCCGCCACGGTTGTTCTTGCCCACGCCGATGTAGTCGAACGGAGTGTCGCCGTTGACCTTCTGGAAGGCCAGGGTGATGGTGTGCGCTTTCAGGAACGAGAGAGCGGTGGCCAGGGAGAACGCGGTGTTGCTGATGTCACCGGCTTTCGCGCTACCGGTGTCGGTGGTGCGATAGATGTTGAAGTCGGTGTTCAGCGAGGTGTCACCACCGAACGGAGTGGTGAGGTTCACGTTGGCGTAGTACTGGTTCCAGATGTCTTCCAGTTTGGCGCCGTAGAGCGATGCGCTCAGGTTTTCGGTGATGCCGTACTTGCCACCGAAGTAGTCGATGGTGTTGGCTTCAACGCCGGCGTAGGTCGCGTACAGACCGCCTTCACGGGAGTTGCGGTCCTGGCTGGTTGCCGAGTAGAAGTGACCGGCTTCGAGGTCAAGGTCTTTGATCTCGCTGCTCTGCAGTTGGAAACCGCTGGCAGTTTGCGGAAGGATACGGGAGCCGCCGACAGCGAACACCGGAGCGGTGCTAGGCTGCATGTCACCGATTTTCAGCTCGGTTTTCGATACGCGGAACTTGATGGCAGCGCCGGCTTTGCCTTGGCTGTCGTCAGGGTCGCGGGAACCGTTTGCATTGAATTCGTTGCTGCGGCTCATGTTGCCGGAGCCGCTGGTGCCGGCGCCGCCGTCCAGTTTGATGGCCAGGTAGCCGAACGCATCAACGCCGACGCCAACAGTACCTTGGGTGTAACCGGAGCTGAAGTTGCCCCAGATACCCTGGGTCCAGTCTTTAACGTCACGGGCACCGTCTTTGTTGTCACGGTTGAAGTAATAGTTGCGAATCAGCAAGTCAGCTTTCGCGTCTTCAACGAAGCCTTTCGCTTCAGCCTGGTCACTTACAAACGGGGCGGCCGTAGCCATTTGAGTACTGGCTGCTGCAGCAACTGCCAGTGCGATCATGCTCCACTTCATCACGCGCATCGTGATTTGCTCCTTTGGTTTTAGAAGAGTACTGCCGTCCCACCTGTTTTATTATCTGGGCGGCTCTTTCTTTTTGTGTCGGCGCAAACTTATATCACGCCGACCATGTTGGCGATACTTGCGAATCCAACCTTTCAGCTTCTTTACGAGCGTGTCGCAAACGGCTTGGTAGATGTCGCAAATTTACAGTCCAAATGCAATGGGACTGACAACTTCAGCGCTGTTTTACAGAGCTTGAGCATCGGTAAAAAAGAGTCCCTTGGCAAAACGCTTGAATCTCCATCGGGCAACCCTGCCACTGTTTTTATGGGGCTCAAGGCATCCACTTCTTGTGGTGCGCTTATAGTCCATATGGGTATGAATGCAACAAGCGTGCACAAATCGCTGAATTGTTCCGGTTTTTTTCAAGGTGCTCGTCTGATGCTGTAAAAACCTCATAAAACCGGGGGCTTCGAGGGCCTTTCGAACAGGCTTGACGCCATCCTTCGCATGGTGTTGCTCCCTGAAAGTCGCAGCGCGACAACCAAAAACGTTACCGGTTCACCCCGTCAGTGAGTATTCGGCGGATGCCCGACGCACTGAGCGTAGACGTGCTGTGCGGTTTTGGTGCAAAAAATTTCAATGGCTGTACTGAATTCATACAGTTGAGCGGTTGAAGGGCCGTAAACGCCACGATATGACCCGGTCCTTGCGCCGTGTTCATTGGCAGGTTCCGTACTGGTGCGCTCGAGCTGCAAATGGCTCATTCCGGGGCGCTGGAAATCCTTGCAGTAGCGCATTCGCCGTGAAGGACTCCACAATCGCAGGTATGCTGCCGTCCAGTCGTTTGGCGCGCTGCTTTCGCAGTGGGGCGCTAAGCTGAAAACAGGTCAACCGCCGGGAGTGCGCGCAGTGTTTGCTTTAGATTCACGACTTCAACAGGACACCCTGACCATCGGCGATTTCCCGCTCTGCCGACTGCTGTTGTCCAACGATGCCAACTACCCGTGGTTCATCCTGGTGCCACGCCGCGACGATATCAGCGAGTTGTTTCAGTTGGATGTCGCCGACCAGCAGCGCTTGTGGCAGGAAACCACAGCCCTGGCCGAGGTACTCAAGGACTCCTTCGACGCCGACAAGATGAATGTCGCGACCCTGGGTAATGTTGTCAGCCAACTGCATATGCATGTCATCGTGCGTAAACGGGACGATGCCGCCTGGCCGGCGCCGGTCTGGGGTAAGCACCCCGCCAAGCCTTACAATGCCGAGCAAGTGGCCGCGATCCGCGAGCGCCTGCGTCTGGTGCTGGACGACGATTTCACCTTTCTGGAGGGCTGAGTCATGAGCCTCGAACAACGTGTTACCGAGCTGGAAAGCCGCCTGGCGTTTCAGGACGACACCATTCAGGCATTGAACGATGTGCTGGTGGAGCAGCAGCGGGTGGTTGAGCGTCTGCAATTGCAGATGGCAGCTGTACTCAAGCGTCAGGAAGAGATGGTCGGCCAGATCGGATCCTTTGAGGAAGACGCGCCGCCGCCACACTATTGAGAGGCGTGCGGGCATGCTCCCGTGAAAAAAAACGCGCATTAAAAAACCGCGAACAGCCAGGCTGTTCGCGGTTTTTTATTGCCGGGAGGCGTGAATCAGCGACGCGGCAGGGCGGCGATCACGTCTTCGGCCTGCAGGCCCTTGTCACGGTTCATCACCGAGAACTCCACGCGCTGGCCTTCGACCAGAACGCGGTGGCCTTCGCCACGGATGGCGCGAAAGTGCACGAAAATATCATCGCCGGAATCCCGGGAGATAAAGCCGAAGCCCTTGGAGGTGTTGAACCACTTGACGGTGCCGGTATCGCGGTTGCTCATGTCGTAGCTTTGCGTAGCGGCGGCCGGTGAGGATTTATAAAAGCTGACGGCCAGGTGCAGGACCACGGCAATCAGTGCAATCACCAGGCTGAACAGTACGGCTGGCTGGCCGGCGATGACAGGCATCGGCGCGATCAGGGTCAGGGTTTGCAGGACGACGGTCAGGACCAGCAAGGCGCTGACCAGGTTTTGCAGATGCTGGCGCGGACCTTTGTTCCAGTAAGGGATGACTGGCGCAAGGATCAGGTTCAGCAGGCCGAAAAAGGCCAGGTAAAGTGCATCGGGTTGTTGCAGGTAAGGTACCGCTTCGGACTTCAGGCTAGGTATGAAGGACAGCAGCAAGGCTGCTGCGCCCATTAGCAGGTGGACGATTTTCAACATTTTTATTGACTCACGTTATGACGGCTCACAAGGAAGAGCTGAAGGCGCACGGTTCGCTTCGGAACAATAAAGAGGCGTTGGACACGTACCCGGCATCAGCCTATGCGCAGGCCCGGAAAACGGGGCGTAGCGACACACTGCCTATTTAACAGCAAAGCCTGCGGGTACTCAAATTACGCCGGCCAGCGGCAGGCGTCGGACGATTTGTCGCGTCTATC
>NZ_BQID01000010.1 GCF_021602345.1 Pseudomonas pharyngis | reverse complement strand
TGTTGCCATGGGATGCTCTCCTTGCGGATAAAGTTAGGGTGCCCGGGAGGCGAAATCGCCCGGTGGGTGCCTGACTGTTATCAAGGAGCGTGCCAGCTTTTGCCACGTCCCCGGGAGCCGGGGACTTGACCGCTCTGGCTCGCGTGTTTGAGCGTTTTTTGAACAGCGATGAAAGCAAAAGTGCGCAACTTCTTGCGCAGTACTGCGCAAGAAGTTGCGCACTCGGCTACAGGCGACGGTAACCGGGGGCTGTAGCGAAATAAGGCGGCGATTTCGCGAATCAAGTGCGCAAGAAGTTGCGCACCATGGCACATGGCTACTGCCTCTTCGGATCATCTAAAACTGAAATGACCAATCCATCGCCCCTTTTTGCCATTGCGTCACTGGCACGCCACCCTCCGATTCCTTGAAAGTCCCAGTCCAGAGCCCGTCGTGTTTTATGACCGGAAGGCCTGGGCGCGGCAAACCGTCTTATAAATGAAACACCGCCCTCAGCTATACTCCCCCGCATTTCGACCCGCCCCGAGGACTGACTGTGAAGAACTGGACGTTGCGCCAACGCATTTTGGCGAGCTTTGCGGTGATTATCGCCATCATGCTGTTGATGGTGGTCGTCTCGTATTCGCGGCTGCTGAAGATCGAAGCCAGTGAAAACAGCGTCCGTGACGACGCGATTCCCGGCGTCTATTACAGCTCGATGATTCGTGGCGCGTGGGTCGACAGTTATCTGCAAACACAGGAACTGCTGGGGCTCAAGGAAGGGCAGGGCATCAGCAGTGAAGATGCGGCCGATTACAAGGCTTTCGAATCTCGGCTTCAGGAACAGATGGCCAATTATCGTGGCACGGTGGTGACGGACGAGGACAAGCTCGAATTCGCGGCGTTCGAGAAATATCACGACGCCTACCTGAAAATTCAGGATGCGGTGCTCGATCTGCACAAACGCAATCTGGAAGCCGACGCCGTCAAGCTGTTCCACGAGCAATTGACTCCGACCTGGTACTCGGGCCGGATGAAGCTCAACGACATCATTGGCGAGAACAAGAAAGTCGCCGACAAGGCCATGGCCAACATTGATGAGGCCGTGGCGGCGGCCAAGGTCAGCATGTTCGTCTCACTGCTGGTGGCCGTGCTGGCCGCCGGTTTCTGCGGTCTGCTGCTGATGCGCGCGATCATGGCGCCGATGAACCGCATCGTGCAGATCCTCGACATCATGCGCACCGGCGATCTGAGCAGCCGCTTGAACCTCGACCGCAAGGACGAGTTCGGTGCCGTGGAAACCGGCTTCAACGACATGATGACCGAGCTCACCTCGCTGGTGTCCCAGGCCCAGCGCTCGTCGGTACAGGTCACCACCTCGGTGACCGAGATCGCCGCCACCTCCAAGCAGCAACAGGCGACCGCCACCGAAACCGCTGCGACCACCACTGAAATTGGCGCGACATCCCGCGAAATCGCGGCAACCTCTCGCGACCTTGTACGCACCATGACTGAAGTCTCCACCGCCGCCGATCAGGCCTCGGTACTGGCCGGTTCCGGGCAACAAGGCCTGGCGCGGATGGAAGACACCATGCACTCGGTGATGGGCGCGGCGGATCTGGTGAACGCCAAACTGGCGATCCTCAACGAGAAGGCCGGCAACATCAATCAGGTGGTGGTGACCATCGTCAAGGTCGCCGACCAGACCAACCTGCTGTCCCTGAACGCCGCGATCGAAGCGGAGAAGGCTGGTGAATATGGCCGTGGTTTCGCGGTGGTCGCCACTGAAGTGCGGCGTCTGGCGGATCAGACTGCTGTCGCCACCTATGACATCGAACAGATGGTCCGCGAGATCCAGTCGGCGGTGTCCGCCGGGGTGATGGGCATGGACAAGTTCTCCGAGGAAGTGCGTCGCGGCATGGCTGAGGTGCAGCAAGTGGGCGAGCAGCTGTCGCAGATCATCCATCAGGTGCAGGCGCTGGCGCCGCGGGTGTTGATGGTCAACGAAGGCATGCAGGCCCAGGCCACCGGCGCCGAGCAGATCAACCACGCGCTGGTGCAGCTGGGTGATGCCAGCAGCCAGACCGTCGAATCGTTGCGTCAGGCCAGTTTCGCCATCGACGAACTGAGCCAGGTGGCCGTGGGCCTGCGCAGCGGCGTTTCGCGATTCAAAGTCTGATGAGCGAAATCACCGCCAAACGCAGCGCTGCGCCGGTGGCGAAGCAGGCGTTGTTCCTGCTGTTTCGCATCGGCAGCGAACGCTACGCCTTGCGTGCCATGGAAGTGGCCGAAGTGCTGCCGCGCCTGCCGTTGAAGCCGATTGCCCGGGCGCCGCACTGGGTGGCGGGGGTGTTCGCCTACCGTGGCACAGTGGTGCCGGTGATCGACCTCAGTGCCCTGACCTTCGGCCATCCTGCGCAAGCGCGTACCAGCACACGACTGGTGCTGGTGCATTACCGAGCGGATGACTCGCAACCCTCGCAATGGCTGGGCCTGATCCTCGAACAGGCCACCGATACCCTGCGCTGCAACCCGGCTGATTTCCAGCCGTACGGCCTCGACAATCGTCAGGCGCCGTACCTGGGCCCGGTGCGTGAGGATGCGCAGGGGCTGGTGCAGTGGGTGCGGGTCAACGACTTGCTGGACGAGTCGGTGCGCGCGTTGCTGTTCCCGACACCGCCGCTGGATCCGGCGCGGCTTGAGGAGCAGCCATGAGCAGCGACCAGCGCTTCTTCGATTTCCTCAAGGAACGCATCGGCCTCGACGTCGCTTCGGTCGGGCCGGCGATCATCGAACGGGCCGTGCGCCAGCGCATCACCCTGTCGCAAACGGTGAATGCCGATGAGTACTGGCAGACCCTGCAAGGCTCGCGGGATGAACAGCAGGCGCTGATCGAAGCGGTGATCGTCCCCGAGACCTGGTTTTTCCGTTACCCGGAATCCTTCGCCACTCTGGGCAAACTGGCGCGCAAACGCCTGGGCGAATTGAACAATATGCGCGCGCTGCGCATCCTCAGCTTGCCGTGTTCCACCGGTGAAGAACCCTATTCGATTGCGATGGCCTTGCTCGATGCCGGCCTCAAGCCCCATCAGTTCAAGGTCGATGGCATGGACGTCAGCCCCTTGTCAGTGGACAAGGCGCGGCGGGCGCTGTACGGCAAAAACTCGTTTCGCGGCCAGGAACTGGACTTTCGCGAGCGGCATTTTTTCGCCGAGAACGAGGGCTTTCGGGTGAATGAAATCGTCCGCGAGCAGGTGCGCCTGCAGGTCGGCAACGTGCTCGATCCGTCATTGCTGGTCAACGAGCCGCCGTTCGATTTCGTGTTCTGCCGCAACCTGCTGATCTATTTCGATCAGCCGACCCAGCAGCAGGTGTTCGCCGTGCTCAAGCGCCTGACCCATGTCGATGGCGTGCTGTTTATCGGCCCGGCCGAGGGCAGTCTGCTTGGGCGGCTCGGCATGCGTTCGATCGGGATTCCACAGTCTTTCGCCTTCAGCCGTCACAGCGATCCACAACCCGAACCGTTACCGATGCCGACCGCGATTGCGCTGCCGTTGCCTGCGCGCCAACCGCTGCGCAGCACGCCACCGCCGCCGGTGCGCAACCGTCCGTTTGCTGGCGTGACGCCTTTGCCGGCGACGGCTAAGAGCACCAACCCCGAAGCGGCGACCTTGCTGGCCAACATCGCCGCCCTGGCCAACGAAGGCAAAAGCGCCGAAGCCCGGTCCGCGTGCGAACAGTATTTGCGCAGCCATGAGCCGGTGGCCCAGGTGTTTTACTGGCTCGGCCTGCTCAGCGATGTCGCCGGCAGCGCCTTAGAAGCCCAGGGCTTTTACCGCAAAGCGTTGTACCTCGAGCCGCAACACCCCGAAGCCCTGATGCACCTGGCCGCCTTGCTGCAAGCCCAGGGCGACACGGCCGGCGCCAGACGATTGCAGGAGCGCGCCGCCCGCAGCGACCGCACCGCCGACAGTGAGCGTAAACGATGATCCCGTCCGACACCTTGAACGTCACCCACGAAGACGCCCGGGCCATCGACGATTGCTGGAACCGCATCGGCATCCATGGCGACAAGTCCTGCCCGCTGCTGGACGAGCACATCCATTGCCGCAATTGCTCGGTGTATTCCGCCGCCGCCACGCGCCTGCTCGACCGCTATGCGTTGCAGCAGGACGAGCGCGATCCGGTGGCGACCCAGGTCGAAACCGAGCTGAAGACCCGTTCGCTGCTGATGTTCCGCCTCGGCGAAGAATGGCTCGGCCTGGCCACCCGCAGTCTGGTGGAGGTCGCGCCGTTGCAGGCGATTCACTCGCTGCCGCACCAGCGCTCCCGGGCCTTGCTCGGCGTGGCGAACGTGCGCGGTGCGCTGGTGGCGTGCCTGTCGCTGGTTGAACTGCTCGACCTCGACAGCAACGCGGCCCCGGCGACCGGCGCGCGGATCATGCCGCGCATGCTGATCATCTCGGCCCAGGGCGGGCCGGTGGTGGTGCCGGTGGACGAAGTCGACGGGATTCACGCCATCGACGAGCGAATCCTCGATGCCGCCTCACGCTCCGGTGCGCAAGCCAGCGCCAAATACACCCGAGGCGTGTTGCCTTTCAAAGGTCGCAGCCTGCGTTGGCTGGATGAAGAACAGTTGCTGTCCGCCGTGTCCCGGAGCCTCACATGACCCCCGAGCAAATGCGCGACGCCTCCTTGCTCGAGCTGTTCAGCCTCGAAGCCGAAGCCCAGACTCAGGTGCTCAGCGCCGGGCTGCTGGCGTTGGAGCGCAACCCGACCCAGGCCGATCAGCTCGAGTCGTGTATGCGTGCGGCGCACTCCTTGAAAGGGGCGGCGCGGATCGTCGGTATCGACAGCGGCGTCAGCGTCGCCCACGTGATGGAAGATTGTCTGGTCAGCGCTCAGGAAGGACGGTTGTTCCTGCGCCCGGAACATATCGACGCGCTGTTGCAGGGCACCGACTTGCTGATGCGCATCGCCACCCCGGCCAACGCCCCCCAACCGGCGGACATCGAGGCTTACGTGGCGTTGATGGGCGGATTGCTCGATCCGACGGCGCCGCCACTAGTGCCCGCCGCTGCGAGTGCGCCGCTGATGGCCGAGTTGCAGCTTCAGCCACCGTCGGTGGCGGAGCCTGCGCCGGTTGAAATCCCGGTCGAGGTTGCCGAACCGGAACCCGCGCCGCGCAAGAGCAAACGCGCCACCGAAGGTGGCGAGCGGGTGCTGCGGGTCACCGCCGAACGTCTGAACAGCCTGCTCGACCTGTCGAGCAAATCCCTGGTGGAAACCCAGCGTCTCAAGCCGCACCTGGCCACGATGCAGCGCCTCAAGCGCATGCAGAGCAACGGTCTGCGGGCACTGGAGAGTCTCAATGTGCACCTCAAGGAACATGCCCTGAGCCTTGAAGCTCAGGAAGCGCTGGAGGATGCGCGGCGTTTGCTCGCCGAATCCCAGCAACTGCTGGCAGAAAAAAACGCCGAACTCGACGAGTTTGCCTGGCAGGCCAGCCAGCGCGCGCAAGTGCTTTACGACACCGCACTGGCCTGCCGCATGCGGCCGTTCGCTGATGTGCTGTCGGGGCAGGTGCGGATGGTGCGCGACCTCGGTCGCAGCCTCGGCAAACAGGTGCGGCTGGAGATCGAGGGCGAGAAGACCCAGGTCGACCGCGATGTGCTGGAAAAACTCGAAGCTCCGCTGACGCACCTGCTGCGCAATGCGGTCGATCACGGCATCGAAACCCCACAGGAACGCCTGCTCAAGGGCAAGTCCGAGGAAGGCCTGATCCGTCTGCGCGCCTCGCATCAGGCCGGTCTGCTGGTGCTCGAACTGAGCGACGACGGCAACGGCGTGGATCTGGAAAAGGTCCGGCGCAGCATCGTCGAACGCCAGTTGTCGCCCGCGGAAACCGCCGCCCAGTTGAGTGAAGAAGAACTGCTGACCTTCCTGTTTCTGCCGGGTTTCAGCCTGCGCGACAAGGTCACCGAGGTGTCCGGTCGCGGCGTCGGCCTCGATGCCGTGCAGCACATGGTCCGCCAGTTGCGCGGCGCGGTGGTGCTGGAGCAGACGGCGGGCGAGGGCAGCCGTTTCCATCTGGAGGTGCCGCTGACCCTGTCGGTGGTGCGCAGCCTGGTGGTGGAAGTCGGCGACGAGGCCTACGCTTTCCCGCTGGCGCACATCGAGCGTATGTGCGACCTGGCGCCGGAGGACATCGTGCAGGTCGAAGGGCGCCAGCATTTCTGGCACGAGGGCCGACATGTCGGGCTCGTCGCGGCCAGTCAGTTATTGCAACGTCCGGCCAGTCAGAACAGCGGCGATACGCTGAAAGTCGTGGTCATCCGCGAGCGCGATGCGATCTACGGCGTGGCGGTCGAGCGCTTCATTGGCGAGCGCACGCTGGTGGTGCTGCCGCTGGACGAGCGGCTGGGCAAGGTGCAGGACATTTCCGCCGGGGCCTTGCTCGACGATGGTTCGGTGGTGCTGATCGTCGACGTCGAAGACATGCTGCGTTCGGTGGACAAACTGCTCAATACCGGGCGTCTGGAGCGTATTGCCCGCCACGGCAATCAGGCGACGGAAGCCGCGCGCAAGCGGATTCTGGTGGTCGACGACTCGCTGACCGTGCGCGAGCTGCAACGCAAGCTGCTGCTCAATCGCGGCTACGACGTCGCCGTTGCGGTGGACGGCATGGACGGCTGGAACGCCCTGCGCTCCGAGGATTTCGATCTGCTGATCACCGACATCGACATGCCGCGTATGGACGGCATCGAGCTGGTCTCGCTGCTGCGCCGCGACAACCGTCTGCAATCGCTGCCGGTGATGGTGGTGTCCTACAAGGATCGCGAGGAAGACCGCCGCCGTGGACTGGACGCCGGGGCCGACTATTATCTGGCCAAGGCCAGTTTTCATGACGACGCCCTGCTCGACGCAGTGGTTGAGCTCATCGGAGGAGCGCGGGCATGAAGATCGCAATCGTCAACGACATGCCTTTGGCAGTGGAGGCCCTGCGTCGCGCGCTGGCCTTCGAGCCGGCGCATCAGGTGCTGTGGGTCGCCAACAACGGCGCCGAAGCGGTGCGTCTGTGCGCGGAAAACACCCCGGACCTGATCCTGATGGACCTGATCATGCCGGTGATGGATGGCGTCGAGGCCACCCGGCGGATCATGGCCGAGAGCCCGTGCGCGATCGTCATCGTCACCGTGGACCGCCAGCAGAACGTGCACCGGGTGTTCGAAGCCATGGGCCATGGCGCGCTGGACGTGGTCGACACCCCGGCCATCGGCGGTGGCAATCCTCAGGAAGCGGCGGCGCCGCTGCTGCGCAAGATCCTCAACATCGGCTGGCTGATCGGCGAGAAAACCGCCCGCTCACGTCCGGCACCTGCGACACCGCGCAGTGCCGCCTCGCGCCAGCGACTGGTGGCGATCGGCTCTTCGGCCGGTGGCCCGGCGGCGCTGGAAGTCTTGCTCAAGGGCCTGCCGCGCCACTTTTCGGCGGCCATCGTGCTGGTGCAGCATGTTGATCAGGTATTCGCCGCCGGCATGGCCGAATGGCTGGCCAGCGCCAGCGGCCTGGACGTGCGTCTGGCCCGCGAAGGCGAACCGCCGCAGGCCGGCGCGGTGCTGCTGGCCGGCACCAACCACCATATTCGTTTGCTCAAGAACGGCACGCTGGCCTACACCGCCGAGCCGGTCAACGAGATCTACCGCCCCTCGATCGACGTGTTTTTCGAAAGCGTCGCCAATTACTGGAACGGTGACGCAGTAGGGGTTTTATTGACAGGGATGGGACGCGACGGGGCGCAAGGGCTTAAGCTCATGCGCCAACAGGGTTACCTGACCATCGCGCAGGATCAGCAAAGCAGTGCGGTGTACGGCATGCCCAAGGCCGCAGCGGCCATCGACGCGGCCGTAGAAATCCGTCCACTGGAAAAGATAGCGCCACGATTGCTGGAGATATTCCCCAAATGAATACGTCCATCGGCAATCCTGGCCCCCGCAGCACTCAGGTGACCGCCCATGAATGACTTACAGATCGATGACATCAAAACCGACGAGAACGCCGCCATGGTGTTGTTGGTGGACGATCAGGCGATGATCGGCGAAGCCGTGCGCCGTGGGCTGTCGAATGAAGAGAACATCGACTTCCACTTCTGCTCCGACCCGCATCTTGCCGTGGCCCATGCGGTGCGGATCAAGCCGACCGTGATCCTGCAGGATCTGGTGATGCCGGGCCTCGACGGTCTGAGCCTGGTGCGCGAATACCGCAATCACCCAGCGACCAAGGACATTCCGATCATCGTCCTGTCGACCAAGGAAGACCCGCTGATCAAGAGCGCGGCGTTCTCCGCCGGGGCCAACGATTACCTGGTGAAACTGCCGGACAACATCGAGCTGGTGGCGCGGATCCGCTATCACTCGCGCTCCTACATGACGTTGCTGCAACGGGACGCGGCCTACCGCGCGTTGCGGGTCAGCCAGCAGCAATTGCTCGACACCAACCTCGTCCTGCAACGGCTGATGAACTCCGACGGCCTGACCGGGCTGTCCAACCGCCGGCACTTCGACGAATACCTGGAGCTGGAATGGCGCCGCTCGTTGCGCGACCAGAGCCAGTTGTCGCTGCTGATGATCGACGTCGATTACTTCAAGTCCTACAACGACACCTTCGGCCACGTTGAAGGCGACGAGGCCTTGCGCAAGGTCGCTACGGCAATCCGCGAGGCCAGTGCCCGGCCGTCCGATCTGCCGGCGCGTTATGGCGGCGAAGAATTTGCGCTGGTGCTGCCCAACACCTCGCCGGGCGGGGCCCGACTGGTGGCGGAGAAGCTGCGCCAGACGGTCGCGGCGCTGAAGATTCCGCACAATGCGCCGGCCGAAGGGTCGAGCCTGACCATCAGCATCGGTCTGGCGACCATGGTGCCGGAGTCGGGCAGCGACTGCCGGTTGCTGATCTCGGCGGCGGACCGTGGCCTGTACCTGGCCAAGAACAACGGGCGCAATCAGGTGGGGATCGAATGAACCATTGGGTTCATTCGCCACAAGAGCCGCCGGACGGGCTGCCGTGACAGCTTGATTACGTTATACTCGCCGGCTTTCAAAAGTTCGCCAACGAGTGCTGCCCGTCATGGAAATCAACCCGATCCTGAACACCATCAAGGACCTGTCCGAGCGCTCCGAAACTATTCGGGGGTATCTTTGACTACGATCAAAAGCATGAGCGTCTGATCGAAGTCAATCGCGAGCTTGAAGATCCTGCCGTCTGGAACAAACCTGAATACGCCCAGGAACTGGGCCGCGAGCGCGCTGCGCTGGCGCAGATCGTCGATACCCTCGACGAACTGAACGGTGGCCTGGCCGATTGCCGCGAGCTGCTGGACATGGCCGTTGAAGAGAACGACGAGGGCGCGGTCAACGACGTCGTCGAAGTCCTTCAAGGTCTCGAGGAGTCCCTGTCCAAGCTCGAATTCCGCCGTATGTTCAGCCACGAGATGGACCCGAACAACGCCTACCTGGACATCCAGGCCGGTTCCGGCGGCACCGAAGCCCAGGACTGGGCCAACATCCTGCTGCGCATGTACCTGCGCTGGGCCGACAAGCGCGGTTTCGACGCGACCATCATGGAGCTGTCGGCCGGTGAAGTCGCCGGGATCAAGGGTGCGACCGTGCACATCAAGGGCGAATACGCCTTTGGCTGGCTGCGTACCGAGATCGGCGTGCACCGTCTGGTGCGTAAGAGCCCGTTCGACTCCGGCAACCGTCGCCACACCTCGTTCTCCGCGGTTTTCGTCTCGCCAGAGATCGACGACAAGGTGGAAATCGAAATCAACCCGGCAGACCTGCGGATCGACACCTATCGTTCCTCCGGTGCCGGTGGTCAGCACGTAAACACCACCGACTCGGCCGTACGTATCACCCACGTACCGACCAACACCGTGGTGAGCTGCCAGAACGAACGTTCCCAGCATGCCAACAAGGACACCGCCATGAAAATGCTGCGGGCCAAGTTGTACGAGCAGGAAATGCAGAAGCGCAACGCGGCGTCCCAGGCGCTGGAAGACACCAAGTCGGACATCGGCTGGGGGCACCAGATCCGTTCGTACGTGCTCGATGCGTCGCGGATCAAGGATCTGCGCACCAACATCGAACGCAGCGACTGCGACAAGGTACTCGACGGCGACATCGACGAATACCTGGAAGCCAGCCTGAAATCGGGGCTGTAAGCTTTCAACCGACCTCAAGTCCCCCGTCGCCGGCGGGGGCAACGAACCTGTGATGGAAAATTTAAAGACATGAGCGACCTACAACTCGATCCGCAAGCCCTGCAACAGGAAGAAAACTCCCTGATCGCTCTGCGCAAGGAAAAGCTTGCTGCCGAGCGCGCCAAGGGCAATGCCTTCCCGAACGACTTCCGCCGCGACAACTACTGCGATGCGTTGCAGAAACAGTACGCGGACAAGACCAAGGAAGAGCTGGCAGAGGCTGCGATCCCGGTCAAGGTTGCAGGTCGCATCATGCTCAACCGTGGCTCGTTCATGGTGATCCAGGACATGACCGGTCGCATCCAGGTCTACGTCAACCGCAAGACTCTGTCCGAAGAAACCCTGGCCGCGGTGAAAACCTGGGACATGGGCGACATCATCGCCGCCGAAGGCACCCTGGCCCGCTCCGGCAAGGGTGATCTGTACGTCGAAATGACCAGCGTGCGCCTGCTGACCAAATCCCTGCGCCCGCTGCCGGACAAGCACCACGGCCTGACCGACACCGAACAGCGCTACCGTCAGCGCTACGTTGACCTGATCGTCAACGAAGACGTGCGCCAGACCTTCCGCGTTCGCTCGCAAGTGATCGCGCATATCCGCAGCTTCCTGATGAAGCGCGACTTCCTCGAAGTCGAAACGCCGATGCTGCAGACCATTCCTGGCGGTGCCGCGGCCAAGCCGTTCGAAACCCATCACAACGCGCTGGACATGGAAATGTTCCTGCGTATCGCGCCGGAGCTGTACCTCAAGCGCCTGGTGGTTGGCGGCTTCGAAAAAGTGTTCGAGATCAACCGCAACTTCCGTAACGAAGGCGTTTCGACTCGTCACAACCCTGAATTCACCATGTTGGAGTTCTACCAGGCTTACGCCGACTACGAAGACAACATGGACCTGACCGAAGAACTGTTCCGCGAGTTGGCGCAGCTGGTTCTGGGCAGCACCGACGTGCCGTACGGCGACAAGGTGTTCCACTTCGGCGAGCCGTTCGTGCGCCTGTCGGTGTTCGACTCGATCCTCAAGTACAACCCTGAGCTGACCGCCGATGACCTGAACGACATCGACAAGGCTCGCGCCATCGCCAAGAAGGCCGGCGCCAAGGTGCTGGGCTTCGAAGGTCTGGGCAAACTGCAGGTGATGATTTTCGAAGAGCTGGTCGAGCACAAGCTGGAACAGCCGCACTTCATCACCCAGTACCCGTTCGAAGTGTCGCCGCTGGCCCGTCGCAACGATGACAACCCGAACGTCACCGACCGCTTTGAGCTGTTCATCGGCGGCCGTGAAATCGCCAACGCCTACTCCGAGCTGAACGACGCGGAAGACCAGGCCGAGCGCTTCATGGCGCAGGTGGCCGACAAGGACGCCGGCGACGACGAAGCCATGCACTACGACGCCGACTTCGTTCGCGCGCTGGAGTACGGCATGCCGCCGACGGCCGGTGAAGGTATCGGCATCGACCGTCTGGTGATGCTGCTGACCAACTCCCCGTCGATCCGCGACGTGATCCTGTTCCCGCACATGCGGCCACAAGCGTAAGTGTTTCAATAAAAAAGCCGCCTGAAATGGGCGGCTTTTTATTGCCTGTCTGGTACAAACGTATCAAATGGTTAATTTTGAAGAAAACAACAGAGGTATGCCTGTCGTGATCGGTGCAATGGCTCAAGAGGGTGCAGCGGGAATCGCCACTGCGGTCGCTGAAAGTGTTCAGTACCAGGGCCGCAAGGCCAGCCGGCAGGGCAGTGAACAGCGTCGACAGGACATTCTCGATGCGGCGATGCGCATTGTCGTGCGCGACGGCGTACGCGCCGTGCGTCACCGGGCGGTGGCGGCCGAGGCCGGTGTGCCGCTGTCGGCCACCACGTATTACTTCAAGGACATCGATGACCTGCTCACCGATACCTTCGCCCAGTACGTCGAGCGCAGCGCGGCCTACATGGCCAAGCTGTGGATCAACAACGAAGGCCTGTTGCGTGAAATGGTGGTCAGCGGCGACGGCAGCCCGGAGTCGCGTTCGCAACTGGCCGACGATATCGCGCGTTTGATGGCTGATTACGTGCATCGGCAACTGGTCAACCGTCGCGAGCATTTGATGGCCGAGCAGGCGTTCCGTCAGGAAGCACTTTTAAACCCGCGGCTGGCGGAACTGGTGCGTTCCCATCAGCAGATTCTGTTGCAGGGCACCTGCCAGTTGTTCCAGGTATTGGGCTCGCGCGAGCCACAGCAGGATGCCAAGGTGTTGACGGCGATTATCGGACGGATGGAATATCAGGGCCTGCTCAACGACGCCGAGCCTTTGGCCGAAGAGGACATGCTCGGCATTCTGACGCGCTATATGCACCTGGTACTCGCGTCGGTCTGATAGCCGATGGAGGTCCCTTGTGGGAGCGGGCTTGCTCGCGAATACGGTGGGTCAGTCAACTGAAGTGTTGAATGTGAAACCGTATTCGCGAGCACGCCCGCTCCCACAGGGGAAGGTGTTTCAGGTTCTAGGGAGTGTCGAATGAAAGCCTGGCGTGGCGTGCTGATCGCCTTGTCGTTCCTGCTGCTCAGCGGATGTCTGGTGACCTTCAAGGAGCCGCTGCCCGCCAGTGAACCGGCGCCCAAGGGCCTGCTCGGCCAATGGTCGAGCACCAATGCCTGGGGCGAACCGATGAATCTGGAGCTGACGCGCCTGGGCAACGACCGCTATCAGGCGGTTGCTTATTTCAAAGCCAAACCCCGCGAGCGTGAAGCCTATCCGTTCACGGTGTCGCGCCACGGCAACCGCTGGTACCTGTCGGCGAAGGTGCCGGCGCAATACGGCGGGCACTTCACCATCGCCGGCTTCGAGATCACCGACAAGCGCGAACTGGTGATCTACAACCTCGACCTCGAACAGATCAACCAGGCCATCGCCCAGAAAGCCCTCGACGGCCAGGGCTTCCAGACCGATGACGGCGAGGGCGTGCAGGTCGACAGCCCGCTTGAAAAGGTCTTTGCTTACCTCGACGACCCGGCCAATTCCGACGTTTTCGTCGAAGCGGCGCGCTATCAGCATCAGGCCAAAGCCAAATAATTCAGTTCGTCACGTTTTCTACAGGAGTTTCGGGTGGACGATTACCAGCAGACGATACGCATTCTGTCCGATCGCATAGTGCTGGCGCAGACGCCGATCCGCGTGCTCGACGCGGTCAAGTGGGACGAGAACATCCGCAAGGGCTTCCTCAAGGCCAAGGGCAAGGAATTGCCGGCGGTGGATCGTGACTACTACCTCAACCGGCCGCTGTCCTTCGATTCGAGCAAGGTCAAGCTGGAATTCCAGAACATCGAGCGCGACATCACCCGCCAGCTCGGCCAGTTCAACCCGGTCGGCCAGATCATGCGCCGCATGTGCAAGGAATACCGGATGGTGGTGCGCATGCTCGAAGCGCGTGGCACCGAAGATTTCGGCCTGATTTCCCAGGAGCTGTACGGCGCCGCGTCCGACGCGTTCCACGCCGGTGACCCGACCCTGGCCGACCTCGGCCTGATGATGTCGGATTACCTGAACAACATCGACGGCCGTGGCGACCTGAAGGACGAACCGAAGATCCTCACCGCCAAGGACGCCGTGCACCTGTTGCAAACCCGCCTGAACAAGGTGTTCGGCGAGGCCGAGGAAACCATCCGCGTGTTCGAGTCCGACGGTATCGTCGCCGACGCGGCGGCGGGTGCCGACTACATCAAGATCCGCACCGATGCGATGTTCAACGACCGCGACGTGCGCGCGCTGGAAGTCCACGAAGGCCTGGTGCACGTCGGCACCACGCTCAACGGTCTGAACCAGCCGATCTGCACCTTCCTGTCCAAGGGGCCGCCTTCGTCGACGGTGACTCAGGAAGGCCTGGCGATCCTGATGGAAATCATCACCTTCGCCTCCTACCCGAGCCGCCTGCGTAAACTGACCAACCGCACCCGCGCCATTCACATGGTCGAGGAGGGCGCGGACTTCCTGCAGATTTTCGAGTTCTTCCGCGAGCAGGGCTTCGAGATGGCGGAAAGCTACGGCAACGCCAGTCGGGTTTTCCGTGGATCGACGCCGACCGGTCTGCCGTTTACCAAAGACTTGTCCTACCTCAAGGGCTTCATCATGGTTTACAACTACATTCAGTTGGCCGTGCGTAAGGGCAAGCTCGAGCAGATCCCGCTGTTGTTCTGTGGCAAGACCACGTTGGAAGACATGCGAACCCTGCGTCAGTTGGTGGACGAAGGATTGGTGGTGCCGCCGAAGTACCTGCCGGACCAGTTCCGCGACATGAACGCGTTGTCGGCGTGGATGTGCTTCTCCAACTTCCTCAATCACTTGAGCCTGGACCGGATCGAGGCGGATTACTCCAACATCCTGTAACTCCCACAAGGTCATTTGTTTTCCTCAGGGTTGTGTTTCAACTCTCTTCGCGAGGTTTCACCGGATGAGAATCCTCGGCATCCTTTGCCTGCTCCTGACCCTCGGCGGTTGCAGTTCCTTGCTGTTCTACCCTGAACCGGGGCAGATCTTCACCCCGGAAAAGGCCAAGCTCGAATACCGCACCGTCACCCTGACCACCGCCGACGGCCTCAAGCTGAATGCCTGGTGGCTGCCGGCCAAACCCGGGGTTGAGGTCAAGGGCACGGTGCTGCACCTGCACGGCAACGGCGGCAATTTGCCGATGCACCTGGGCGGGAGCTGGTGGTTGCCGAAGAACGGCTATCAAGTGCTACTGGTGGACTATCGCGGTTACGGTTTGTCCGAGGGCGAACCGAGCCTGCCGGCGATCTATCAGGACATCGATGCCGCCTTCGCCTGGCTGGACAAGGCGCCGGAGGTCAAAGGCAAGCCGCTGGTGCTGCTGGGCCAGAGTCTCGGCGGGGCGATGGCGGTGCATTGGCTGGTGCAACATCCGCAAAGGCAAAAACAGCTCAAGGCCCTGGTACTCGACGGCGTGCCCGCCAGTTACCGCAGCGTCGGCCAATACGCCCTCAGCACTTCATGGTTGACCTGGCCGTTTCAGGTGCCGCTGTCATGGCTGGTGCCGGACAGCGACAGTGCGATCAACGCCATGCCGCAGCTCAACGGCGTGCCGAAACTGATCTTCCACAGCCTCGACGATCCGCTGGTGCCCCTTTCCAACGGCATCCGTCTGTATCAAGCTGCGCCGCCACCGCGTGTGCTGCAGCTGACCCGGGGCGGGCATGTGCAGACCTTCGGCGACCCGGTCTGGCGTCAGGTGATGCTGCGCTACCTCGACGATCCCGAACACTTCAACGGCCTGCGCCGCCTCGGCGAGATCCCGAATTATCCAACACCCCCGAATTCTGAAGACGAACCACCAGAGAGTCCGCAATGAGTGAAGAACGTAACGCCATCCCGCTGATCATCACCGGCATCTGCAGTATCCTCGGCACCGTCGGCGCCCTGTGGTACTACGGCTACCTGCACTTCGCCAAACCCGAGGATGCGTTGCTGCTCAACGACTTCACCATGCTCAAGACCGTTCCCGGCGAAGACTACAAGGTCTCCCTGACCCCGGCGCCGCAAGTGGCGCAATGCATCGATGGCGTGCTGGTGCTGTTCGACACCGAACAGAAAGGCCTGACCGGGGTGCTGGTCAACAGTCAGAAAAAGGCTGTGCGCTGCATGGGCCAGGAAACCCCGCAGAAGCTCGAAGAGTAAATCTGCGACGGACAAAAAAGCCCCGCCTGATCAAATCAGGCGGGGCTTTTCATTTACCGCTCAGCGAATCAGTGCGCGGTCGAGCTCACGGCCGAACGCGGCATCACTGGCTGGTTGTCGTTGGAAATGGTCACTTCCACGCGACGGTTCATCGCACGGCCCGAGACCGAGGTGTTATCCGCCACCGGGTATTCCTTGCCATAACCCTGTACGACGATACGCGAAGGGTCTACACCCATCTTGATCAGCGCAACCTGCACCGAAGTCGCGCGACGCTCGGACAGCGACTGGTTGTAGCTCGCGGTACCGGTGCTGTCGGTGTAGCCCTCGACGATCACTTTGCGATCAGGGTTTTCCTGGAGGAACTGCGCCAGTTTGTTGATGTTCACCAGACCGCTGGATTTCAGGTCGGCCTTGTTGGTGGCGAACAGCACGTCACCGAAAGTCACCAGCGTGCCGCGATCGGTCTGCTTGGCGTTGAGGCTGTCCTGCAGCTGTTTGATCTGCTGATCGCGGGCATCCAGACGGGCCTGGGCACGTTGGGCGGCGGCGTTCTTCAGGTTGTTTTCAGCGGTGCGCAGAGCGATGGTCTGCTTGGCCACTTCTACGCGCTGGTTGGTCAGATAAGCCAGTTGATCGACCTTGGCGGCGTCCTCTTTATCCAGATAAGCCTTGTCGGCCTTGTCCAGATAGTCGCTGGCGTCCTTGGTTTCCAGCGCTGCGACCTTGCTTGCCTGCGGGTTGGCCTGCAGGCCGGCGTAGTTGGTGCGTGCCTGTTCCAGGTTCGGGTTGGGCGGCGTGGAGCAGGCAGCCAGGGCAACGCTTGCAGCCAGGAGAGCGGGGATCATCAGTTGTTTACGCATAATCGTTCGTCCTTTATATCGATAAGAGTTTCAGCCTTGCGGTCGGGATGCGCGCTTACTGCACTGGGCGCTGACTTTCCTGACGCAGTTCCTGAACACCTTTCTGGGAGTCCTTCACAGCCAGTTCGGCCTTGGCTGCCTGAGCCTTGCGTTCGGCGACGCGGGCATCCCACTCGGCCTGCTCGGACAAGCGACGGGCTTCGTCATACTTCTTGTCGTGCATGGCGATTTCGGCTTGCTTCAGCTTGTCCTGAGCCTGCTTCATCTCCACTGCGGCGAACTCGGTACCGCCGGCGCTGACCGCGCTGTTGACTGCCGATTGAGTGACTGCGTATTGCTCGGTCGGTGGATTGCCGGCACAACCGGCCAGCACGAAGCTGGTGCCGATGGCCAGAGCAGCCAGTTTCAGACCGCGCAGGTGGGAGAACGAGGTTTGGGTCTTCATGGTCTTCAACTCCATTGGTTAACTCCTTGGAAGCTTCGAAATCCATCCTGGTCGAGGAGTGACAACCGTCGTGTGTCAGCGCGTTTTGAAACGCTCGTTCCAGGCGTGGTTACCTGTTCCGACCGAAGGCATTTTTCAAAAGTTCAGAAAAGATGGCCCATCGCCAAAAAAAACTTTGACCGAACGGACAGGGCTCTAAACCGGGAACTTTGGCGGTGGGCAGAGGTACGCGCGGGCGAGAAACGGCGCAAAAGCAGAGGGGGGACACAGTCCCTGTGGGAGCTGGCTTGCCAGCGATGAGGCCATCAAATACAGCACATGTGCTGCTGAACTGACGCCATCGAGGGCAAACCATTCCCACCGTTCTGAAGGGGCAGGAATCAGTGTTTCTGTTTCCCGGCAGCAGCCGACAAGTCATGCAGATGACGCCGTGACAACGCGAGAAAACGCGGGGTCGGGCCGACATCCTCATACAGCGGATCGCCTTCTTCGTCGGTGGCGACCACGGTCGAGCCTTTCACATACGGCAGGCTCGCTTCGAACTCCTCGAGGGCGGCGCCGATCAGCTCGCCGAGCAGTTCTTCGGCATGGCGTTTAGGGTACATCTCGGCAATCGCCGCCAGCCGTGCGGCGGCTTCCACGTCCAGATGAATCGTGTAGCCGGTATCGGTCAGGCGACCCTTGGCGGTTTCTTCCCAATGCTGGGCGAGTTCACGGATTTTCATAAAAACCTCATGTCGCACCTGCTCATGGCAGGTCTTGGTGAGTGTCCGGCGTCTGCCGGCGGCAAGCCGTTGTGCGGCTTACTGTTGAGACTAGCTGCAACCCTCAAGGTTTAAAGTCCCTTCGTCGTCTGCTTGTAAGAAGCGTTCCAGAGCGGCACTCTCTGTTCATCCACTCACTTGCGATCCGTCACCGATTACTGCTGGAGAGATGCTGATGACCGATATTGATGCACGCTTGCGCGAAGACGTTCACCTGCTCGGTGAGCTGTTGGGCAACACCATTCGTGACCAGTACGGCGAGGCGTTTCTCGACAAGATCGAGCAGATTCGCAAGGGCGCCAAGGCCGACCGGCGCGGCTCGATGGACGCCGAACTCAGCGCCAGCCTCAATCAATTGAGCGAAGACGAACTGCTGCCGGTGGCGCGCGCGTTCAACCAGTTTCTCAACCTGGCGAACATCGCCGAGCAGTACCAGCTCATTCATCGCCGGGAAGAGACCCAGGCCGCGCCGTTCGAGTCCCGCGTGCTGCCGGAACTGCTCGCCCGCCTGCGCAACGAAGGGCACAGCGCCGAATCCCTGGCTCGGCAACTGGCGCGGCTGGAAATCGAACTGGTGCTCACCGCGCACCCGACCGAAGTGGCCCGGCGCACGCTGATCCAGAAGTACGACGCGATTGCCGCGCAACTGGCAGCCCAAGATCATCGTGACTTGACCACGACCGAACGCGAGCAGATCCACAACACCCTGCAACGCCTGATCGCCGAAGCCTGGCACACCGAAGAAATCCGCCGCACCCGACCGACCCCGGTGGACGAAGCCAAGTGGGGGTTTGCGGTGATCGAACATTCGCTGTGGCAGGCGATTCCCCACCATATGCGCAAGGCCGATCAGGCGCTGTTCGCCGCTACCGGTTTGCGCTTGCCGCTGGAAGCTGCGCCGATCCGCTTCGCTTCGTGGATGGGCGGCGACCGTGACGGCAACCCGAACGTGACCGCTGCCGTGACCCGCGAAGTGCTGTTGCTGGCACGCTGGATGGCGGCGGATCTGTACCTGCGTGACGTCGATCACCTGGCCGCCGAACTGTCGATGCAGCAGGCCAGCGAAGCGCTCAAGGCCCGGGCCGGCGACAGTGCCGAGCCGTATCGGGCAGTGCTCAAACAATTGCGTGAACGGCTGCGCGCCACGCGTAACTGGGCCCATGCATCGCTGACCGCAACCACCCCGGCACCGGCCGATGTGCTGCACAACAACCGCGACCTGCTCGATCCGCTGGAGCTGTGTTTCAACTCGCTGCACGAATGCGGCATGGGCGTGATCGCCGATGGGCCGTTGCTCGATTGCCTGCGCCGGGCCGTGACCTTCGGTCTGTTCCTGGTGCGACTCGATGTGCGTCAGGACTCGTCCCGCCATAGCGCGGCCATGAGCGAAATCACCGATTACCTCGGCCTCGGCAAATACGAGGAGTGGGACGAAGAACAGCGCATCAGCTTCCTGACCCGCGAACTGCAAAACCGTCGGCCGTTGCTGCCGGCGCATTTCAAACCCTCGGCCGACACCGCCGAAGTGCTCGCCACCTGCAAGGAAATCGCCGCCGCGCCGGGCGCTTCGCTGGGCTCCTACGTGATCTCCATGGCCGGTGCCGCTTCCGATGTGCTCGCGGTGCAGTTGCTGCTCAAGGAATCCGGCGTACTGCGGCCGATGCGCGTGGTGCCGCTGTTCGAAACCCTCGCCGACCTCGACAACGCCGGCCCGGTGATCGAACGCCTGTTGCTGCTGCCGGGTTACCGCGCGCGCCTGCAAGGCCCGCAGGAAGTGATGATCGGCTATTCCGACTCGGCCAAGGACGCCGGCACTACCGCCGCGGCCTGGGCGCAGTACCGGGCGCAGGAGCGGCTGGTGGAAATCTGCCGTGAGCAGCAAGTCGAACTGCTGCTGTTCCACGGTCGCGGTGGCACCGTGGGCCGGGGTGGCGGTCCGGCGCACGCGGCGATTCTGTCGCAGCCGCCGGGGTCGGTGGCCGGACGTTTCCGCACCACCGAGCAGGGGGAAATGATTCGATTCAAATTCGGCCTGCCGGACATCGCCGAGCAAAACCTCAATCTGTATCTGGCGGCGGTGCTCGAAGCGACCCTGTTGCCTCCGCCGCCACCGACTCCCGAATGGCGGCATCTGATGGACGAACTGGCCGCCGACGGCGTCGCTGCTTACCGTGCGGTGGTGCGGGAGAATCCGCAATTCGTCGAGTATTTCCGCCAGTCCACACCGGAGCAGGAGTTGGGCCGCTTGCCATTGGGCAGCCGTCCGGCCAAGCGCCGTGCTGGTGGCATCGAAAGCCTGCGGGCGATTCCGTGGATCTTCGGTTGGACCCAGACCCGCCTGATGCTGCCGGCCTGGCTCGGCTGGGAAACCGCACTGAACAATGCGCTGGAGCGCGGCGAAGGCGAGTTGCTGGGGCAGATGCGCGAGCAGTGGCCGTTCTTCCGCACCCGCATCGACATGCTGGAAATGGTGCTGGCCAAGGCCGACGCCGATATCGCGCTGTCCTACGACGAGCGTCTGGTGGAGCCGGAGTTGCTGCCGTTGGGTGCGCACTTACGCGACCTATTGTCGCAGGCCTGTTCCGTTGTCCTCGGCCTGACCGGTCAGTCGCAGCTACTGGCACATAGCCCAGACACCCTGGAATTCATCCGTCTGCGCAACACCTACCTCGACCCGCTGCATCTATTGCAGGCCGAGTTGCTGGCGCGTTCGCGGCAGCAGAATGTCGAGCAGGGCAGCCCGGTGGAACAGGCGTTGCTGGTGTCTGTGGCGGGGATTGCCGCCGGTTTGCGAAATACCGGCTAAGGTTTTCTGCGTGGGGCGGGGCACCCGGGGCGAACCTCGGGTGCCGTTTATTGACTGTAGGAAAAATGCGGTCAGGCGACAGTTAATGATGGGGTTGCGACTTGGGGAACCGCGTCGCAAGGTCGCGGCGGGCGCCGGTTTCTCCGACTTTTGGCGTCTTGTGTGGGCGCAGCCTGCTGTGTATCTTGATCAGCCTTTGGCCGTTTGGGCGGCCACGACCCGTTTTATGAGATTGGCCCCACGAGGCGAATCCATTGTTTTTTATATAAAAAATTGAGGAGCACATCGATGCGCGTCATTCTGCTGGGAGCTCCCGGGGCCGGTAAAGGTACTCAGGCTAAGTTCATCACCGAGAAATTCGGCATTCCGCAAATCTCCACCGGCGACATGCTGCGTGCTGCGGTCAAGGCCGGCACCGAGCTGGGCATCAAGGCCAAGAGCATCATGGATGCCGGCGGCCTGGTGTCGGATGACCTGATCATCGCGCTGGTCAAGGACCGTATCGCTCAAGCCGATTGTGCCAAGGGTTTCCTGTTCGATGGCTTCCCGCGCACCATTCCTCAGGCTGAAGCGCTGGTGACTGCCGGTGTCGAGCTGGACGCCGTGGTCGAAATCGCCGTTGAAGACGAAGAAATCGTTCAGCGTATCGCCGGTCGTCGCGTTCACGAGGCCAGCGGCCGCGTTTACCACATCGTCTACAACCCGCCGAAACTGGCCGGTAAAGACGACATCACCGGCGAAGAGCTGGTACAGCGCAAGGACGACACCGAAGAAACCGTGCGTCATCGCCTGTCGGTCTACCATTCGCAGACCAAGCCGCTGGTGGAGTTCTACCAGAACCTGTCCGCCAAAAACGGTGGCAAGCCGAAGTACAGCCATATCCCTGGCGTCGGTTCGGTTGAAGCGATCACTGCCAAGGTGCTTGAAGCCCTGAGCTGAAAAACCTGATCCGCTGCATCATCCACGGCCCGCTTGCGGGCCGTAGTTGTTTATACTGGCGCACTTTTCCCCACCTGATTTACGGACACATCGATGAGCACCTTGCTGGCCCTGGACACCGCGACTGAAGCTTGCTCCGTTGCCTTGCTGCATGACGGCAAGGTCACGAGCCATTACGAGGTGATCCCGCGCCTGCACGCGCAGAAACTGCTGCCGATGATCCAGCAACTGCTGGCCGACGCCGGCACCACCCTGCAAGCGGTGGACGCCGTCGCCTTCGGACGTGGCCCGGGCGCATTCACCGGTGTGCGGATTGCCATTGGCGTGGTGCAAGGCCTGGCCTTTGCGCTGGATCGCCCGGTGTTGCCGGTGTCGAACCTGGCCGTGCTGGCGCAACGGGCTTATCGCGAGCACGGCGTGAGCCAGGTCGCGGCTGCCATCGATGCGCGGATGGATGAGGTGTATTGGGGCTGCTACCGCGAGACGGCCGGGGAGATGCGTCTGGTCGGCGCCGAGGCGGTGCTGCCGCCGGAAGTCGCTGCGCTGCCGGACGATGCTTCGGGTGACTGGTTCGGTGCCGGCACGGGCTGGGGTTATGGCGAACGCATCGCTGTAAACCTGAGCGGATCCGATGCCGGCATGCTGCCCCATGCCGAAGACCTGCTGACCCTGGCGCGATTTGCCTGGGAGCGCGGTGAAGCGATTCCGGCAGACGACGCCCAGCCGGTTTACCTGCGCGACAAAGTGGCCACCCCCAAGGCTCGTTGATCCTCGAAATCAAGTTTTCCCAATCGCGAGCAGGCTCGCTCCCACATGAGTATTGCAAGCCTTGTGGGAGCGAGCCTGCTCGCGATGCGCTCGTCGGCAAACGCCAATCGTCCGTTTCTAACCCCGCGCTTTAAACCTTTTGCCTTTTATGTGTTCTAGTTATCACTCGGCGATTTGCTAAGTCGGTCAGGTGCCGCTAAATTGCCATCATCGATACCGAGCATGACTTTATGCGTATAGACGGCGTTTCCACTCATTCCTACCCCATCAAGCGCAAGCCTCGCAAAGGCAATCCGGCGCTGGATGAGTCCGTCGACGATATCGACGGCGAGCTGGAATTCCCGACCGAAGAGCAACTGGCTGCCCGTGCCGCCAAAGCCACCGCGCAACGCCTGAGCAATCTGCCCGCCCGCCAACAAGACATGATTTATCACCGCGCGATGAAGAAAAGCGTGGCCATGGCCCTGGCCAGCTACCTGAGCACCGCCGGTTTTGTCGATTGGGATGCAGACGTGCTGGGCCTCGATCTGTACATCTGATGGATTTGCCTTACTACCTCGGTTGCCCGTCCTGGAGCGAAAACGCCTGGCGCGAGTATCTGTATCCGGTAGACGCCAAGACCTCCGATTTCCTCGGACTCTATTCACAAGTGTTCAACGCCGTGGAAGGCAACACGACCTTCTACGCCAGCCCGTCGCCGGCCACCGTGCAGCGTTGGGCCGAGGTGATGCCGGAGCACTTTCGCTTCACCGCCAAGTTTCCCGGTGACATCAGCCACAGCGGCGACCTGCGCGATCAACTGACTGCCGCCGAAACCTTCCTCCAGTTGCTCAAGCCGCTCGGTGAGCGCGTCTCGCCAATGTGGCTGCAACTGTCGAAAAGCTTCACCCCGCACCGCTTGCCGGAGCTCGCCGCGTTCATCGATGCGCTGGATTGCCCGCTGGCGGTGGAAGTGCGCCACGAACAGTTCTTCGCCAAGGGTGAGAGTGAGCGACTGCTCAACCGGCTGCTGCTGGATCGCGGCGTGGAGCGCATCTGCCTTGATCCGCGCGCCTTGTTCAGTTGCCTGTCGACCGAGTCGTCGGTGATCCACGCTCAATCGAAAAAGCCCCGCGTTCCGACGCGTCCGGCGGCGTTCACCCAGTTCCCGCAGGTGCGCTTCATCGGCCATCCGGAGCTTGAGGCCAACGATCCGTTTCTGGTGCCGTGGGTGGCTAAAATCGCCGAGTGGATCGAAGAGGGCCGCACGCCGTACATCTTCCTGCACACCGCCGACAACATTCTTGCGGCGAAGCTGGCGCAACGTTTTCACGCACAACTGATGCAACGTTTGCCTGGCCTGCGACCCTTGCCTGAGCTATACAGAGAACCCGCCGCCGAGCAACTTGGCCTGCTCTGAGGCGGATTTCTTTGCTGCCCAGGAGCCTGCCGATGGACGCCCAAGCCCGTCAACAACAAGCCCGTAAAGCCGAAGCCTTCAAAGCCCTGCACGAACGCCCCGGGATTTTCGTGATTCCCAATCCGTGGGATGCCGGTTCCGCCAGGATGCTCGCCAATCTCGGCTATCAGGCGCTGGCGACCACCAGCGCCGGCTATGCGTTTTCCCAAGGCAAACCCGATGGCGGCCTGAGTCTCGACGATACCCTGGCCAATGTCCGGGCGATTGTCGCGGCCACCGATCTGCCGGTGGCGGTGGATCTGGAAAACGGCTTCGCCGATGCCCCGGCCGAATCGGCACAAAGTCTGATCCGCGCCGCCGAGGCGGGCGCTGTGGGTGGCTCGATCGAAGATGCCACCGGCC
Source organism: Pseudomonas pharyngis (assembly GCF_021602345.1). Lineage (GTDB taxonomy): Bacteria > Pseudomonadota > Gammaproteobacteria > Pseudomonadales > Pseudomonadaceae > Aquipseudomonas > Aquipseudomonas pharyngis. Next base: position 229,520 of record NZ_BQID01000010.1, on the reverse strand, counting down.
GGGAAGACTCGCCGATCTACTGCTTCGAACACGCGGTGGCACGGATCGAAGCCGCCGTCGCTGCCGTGCGCACCTTGCCGTTTCCCTTCACCCTGACCGCTCGAGCGGAAAACTACCTGCACGGCAATCCCGATCTCAACGACACCATCCGCCGCTTGCAGGCCTTTGCCGAAGCTGGCGCCGATGTGTTGTACGCGCCGGGCCTGCGCACCGCCGAAGAAGTCCTCGCGGTAGTGCGCGCAGTGGCGCCGAAACCGGTCAATGTGTTGATGTCCGGCGGCTTGAAACTGACCGTGCAGGAGCTGGAAGAAATGGGCGTGAAGCGGATCAGCACCGGCTCGGCGCTGGCACTGGCGGCATTGGGTGAGTTTCTCCGCGCGGCGGAAGAAATCCAGCAGTCCGGCACGTTCACCTTCACCTCCCGTTCGATGCCGTACGCCAAGGCCAATCAATTCTTCAAGGGATGAGCATGGGGCGCTGGCTGCTGTTGGCAGGGCTGCTGATCATTGGTGGCGGGCTGATCGGCGTCTGGCGCGGCTGGCTCAATGTGCCGCCGCAGTGGAACCCGTGGGCGCCACTGGACGTGCAGGCGACGCCCAACTGGCTCACGGGTTACAAGTTGATGCGCCTGCGCAGCGATCCGCTGTTGTGCCAGCAGGCATTGGGCAGCTCCGGCCTGCGGGTTTCGCCACAGGCCGACAGTCCGGATGCCAAATGTCCGTTGATCAGCGCTTTGCGCGTGCAGGGCGGCGGGGTGGGGCTCAGCAGCAGCTTTCTCGCCAGTTGCCCGTTGGCCGTGGCGTTTGCGATGTTCGAGCGCCACACGTTGCAACCGGCGGCGCAGCAGGCCTACGGTCAGCCTGTGGCGCGGGTCGATCACCTCGGCAGCTTCGCCTGCCGCAACGTCTACAACCGCGATAGCGGCGCGCTCAGCCGCCATGCCAGTGCCGATGCGCTGGACATCGCCGGCTTCCGGCTGGCGGATGGTCGTGCGATCAGCGTGCTCAAGGACTGGCCGAAGCAAAACCGGGACGCGCAGTTTCTACGGCAGGTGCGCGACGGTGCCTGCGAGGCGTTCAGTGTGGTGTTGAGTCCGGATTACAACGCCGCCCATCGCAATCACTTTCATGTCGATGTCGGGCGCTGGAGCGTGTGTCGCTGAGGGATCAGGCGGCGATGCGCAGGTTCTGCTGAACGATTGGGCGCACCCAGCCGTTATCGAAGTCCAGGGCTTTCTGCTGCTCGACGATGGCTTCCGGCGGGAACGGCGGGTATGGCTGCAGCAGATCCAGATCGAACTCGGCAATCGGCAGGTACAGCGGTTTTTTCTGCGGGGCAGGGCCCGGCTCCGGAATCGGCTGGCCGTTGTTGATCACGACCGGACGAACCCAGCTGCTGTCGAAATCCTGCTGCTTTTGCTGAGTCTTGATTTCTTCTGGCGGGAACGGAGGGTACGGCTCGGCCAGTGTCATGTCGATTTCGGCGATCGGCAGGAACAGCGGCTCCGGCGGACGCACCTCGGTTTCAACCACATCGCATTCGCGCTGGCTGACGATGTGCGCGTGCAGTTCGCTGCCGACAGTCGGTTCTTCAGGGCTTTCCAGGTCAACCGGTGGGAACGTGCCGCAGGCCGGCACCACATCACTCGATTGCTCGGCCAGTGCCTGGGCAAAAAAATCCTGCCACAGGTGGCTGACGCCGCCCAATGCTTGAGTGTTATGACGGCTGAAATCGCCTGTGGGCGAAAGGTAGCCAATCGATGTGGGAAGAATGCCTGACATTTTTTTCGGTTGACGCTCAGCTCTGGCAAAATGCGCGTTGATTGGGTTATCGGCGGTTTTTGCCGATCCTTAACTTTTTTGAGCGTGTTTTCCATGATTGAGCAACCCGCGGCCTGCCGCATCCATGTCGAGGCCCTCGGCCCGACGTTCGAAGCGCAGGCCGAGCAGTGGGCGCAGCGCCTGGATCTGCCGTTGCAGGTGGCTGACGGCGAGTTCGCCTTGCAGGTCGGCGAGCAGGGTTTGCAGCTGCAACAGCTGGGGCCGGATGCGCCGGGGCCGGTGCGGGTGGACTTTGTCGAGGGTGGCGCGGCCCATCGCCGGTTGTACGGCGGTGGCAGCGGGCAGATGATCGCCAAGGCGGTCGGCATCGCCCAAGGCGTGCGTCCACGGGTGCTGGATGCCACGGCAGGGCTGGGCAAGGATGCGTTCGTGCTGGCCAGTCTTGGTTGCGAGATGAGCCTGATCGAGCGCCAGCCATTGATCGGCGCGTTGCTGGAAGATGGTCTGGCCCGCGCGGCTGAAGACTTCGAGGTGGCGCCGATCGTGGCGCGGATGAAGCTGCTCAAGGGCAACTCCATCGACGTGATGCGCAATTGGGAGAGCGAGCCGCCGCAGGTGATCTACCTCGACCCGATGTTCCCGCACCGTGAGAAAACCGCGCTGGTGAAGAAGGAAATGCGCCTGTTCCGCCCGTTGGTAGGCGATGACCCGGATGCACCGGCCTTGCTGGAAGCGGCGTTGGCGCTGGCCACGCACCGGGTGGTGGTCAAGCGCCCGCGCAAGGCGCCGTGCATCGAAGGGCCGAAGCCGAGCCATGCGCTGGATGGCAAATCCAGCCGCTATGACATCTACCCGAAGAAAGCGCTCAAGGCCTGAGCCGTCGCATAAGAAAATCCCACGCATGGCGTGGGATTTTTGTTTTCAGGGTCGAAAGGCCCGCATGAACAGCTCGACCACTTCCTGCACATGATTTTCCGCCGCCTCGTCGGTCAGCGGCTCACCGCAGCCGTACAACAGACGGAAATTCCCGGCGCCCTTGATCAGGCAAAAGAAGTGTTCGGCGGCGTTGTGCGGGTTGTCGATGCTCAGCACGCCGGTTTCGTGGATCCGCCGCAGCAAACGTTCCATGCCCTGCACCATGCGCTGAGGGCCGGCCTCGAAGAAGATCAGTGACAGGTTGGGATCCTGACTGCCCAAGGCCATGATCAGACGATGCAGGTTCACCGATTCATCGCTGTTGATCAGGTGATGAAAACCTCGCGCAATGTTCAGCAACACATTTTCCACCGCGATGCCGTCCGGCAATTCGAAAAACAGCGGTGGCAATTGCTCCTCGCATTTGGCCACCACGGCGGCAGAGAACAGCGTCTCCTTGTCGTTGAAATGGCTGTAGACCGTCAGCTTCGACACGCCAGCCTCGGCGGCCACCGCGTCCATGCTGGTGTTGGCATAGCCATGACTCAGGAACAGGATTTTTGCCGCCTCGAGGATCGCCTGGCGCTTGGCCGGATCCTTCGGTCGGCCCGGGCCGTTTGGAGTGGAAAGATTGTTCGACATTCTTCGCTTTTAATACTGGACTGGTGAGTTTGCTATTAATAACATACCGGCCAGTATAATTATTCCAAGCCTCCTTAGCGAAAGGTCCTTCACCATGTTCCGCCATGCGTTGTCCTTTGCGGTGCCAGTCAGTCTGGCTTTTTTATTGTCGGCGTGTGGCAAGGAAGAGGTAACGCAAGTCAGCGTGCGACCGGCCATGGTAGTGCAGCCAGAGCCTTCGGCGCAGGCGATGGAAAGTTATCCGGGCGAGGTTCGCGCCCGCTACGAACCCGATCTGGCGTTCCGCATCGGCGGCAAAGTCAGCCGACGACTGGTCGAGGAAGGCCAGCGCGTGAAGGCCGATCAGCCACTCGCCGAGCTCGATCCGCAGGATGTACGCCTGCAACTGGAAGCCACCCGAGCCCAAGTCGCGGCGGCCGAAGCCAACCTGAACCTGGTGCGTGCCGAGCGTGACCGCTACAAGACCCTGATGGAACGGCAGATGGTCAGCCGCTCGGCCTACGACAATGCCGAAAATCTCTATCGCTCCGGCGAGGCCCGCCTCAAACAGATCAAAGCCGAATTCAACGTCTCGACCAATCAGGCCAGTTACGCCGTGCTGCGCGCGCCCCAGGATGGCGTGGTGGCCAAGCGTTCGGTGGAAGTCGGGCAAGTGGTCGCCGCCGGGCAGACCGTTTTCACTCTCGCCACTGACGGCGAACGGGAAGTGCTGATCAGCCTGCCGGAGCAGAGCTTCGGCCGCTTCAAGGTCGGCCAGCCGGTCTCGGTGGAGTTGTGGACGCAACAGAACCAGCGCTTCGCCGGGCAGATCCGCGAGCTGTCGCCGGCGGCCGATCCGAAATCCCGCACCTTCGCCGCACGCATTTCATTCACCGCCGGCAAGGTCCCGGCAGAACTGGGCCAGAGCGCCCGGGTCTTCGTGCAGACCGCCGATGTCATCCCGCTGTCGGTGCCGCTCTCGGCACTGACGGCCGAAAACGGCGCGACCTACGTCTGGGTCGTCAGCGCCAACAACACCCTGAAAAAGACCCCGGTGCGCGTCGGCCCATTCGGTGAGAAAACCGTGCCGGTGCTCGAAGGCCTGAACGCCAGCGACTGGGTGGTCGCCGCTGGCGTTCACGTATTGCTGGAAGGGCAGCAGGTGCGTCCGGTGGATCGCTCCAACCGCGTGGTCAATCTGGCGGACAAGGAGTAATCCCCGATGGGTTTCAATCTTTCCGCCTGGGCGCTGCGCAATCGCCAGATCGTACTGTTCCTGATGCTTTTGCTGGCGATTGTCGGTGCCTTGTCCTACACCAAGCTCGGCCAGAGCGAAGACCCGCCGTTCACCTTCAAGGCGATGGTCATCCAGACCCGCTGGCCCGGCGCAACGGCTCAGGAAGTCTCGCGCCAGGTTACCGAACGCATCGAAAAGAAACTGATGGAAACCGGCGAGTACGAGCGGATCGTTTCGTTCTCGCGCCCCGGTGAATCCCAGGTCACGTTCATTGCCCGCGACTCGATGCATTCGGTGGAGATTCCGGATCTCTGGTATCAGGTGCGCAAGAAAGTCAGCGACATTCGCCAGACCCTGCCGCCGGGCATTCAGGGGCCGTTTTTCAACGATGAGTTCGGCACCACCTTCGGCAATATCTATGCGCTGACCGGCGACGGTTTCGACTACGCGGTGCTCAAGGATTACGCCGACCGCATCCAGATCCAGCTGCAACGGGTCAAGGACGTGGGCAAGGTCGATCTGCTCGGTTTGCAGGACGAGAAGGTCTGGGTCGAATTGTCCAACGTCAAACTCGCCACCCTCGGCTTGCCGCTGGCAGCCGTGCAGCAGGCGCTGGAGGAACAGAACGCGGTGTCCACCGCAGGGTTTTTCGAAACCGGCAGCGAGCGTTTGCAGCTGCGGGTGTCGGGGAATTTTCAGACAGTCGACGAGATCAAGAACTTCCCGATCCGGGTCGGGGATCGTACGTTCCGCATCTCCGATGTCGCTGACGTGCGGCGTGGTTTCAACGATCCTCCGGCACCGCGCATGCGCTTCATGGGCGAAGACGCCATCGGCCTTGCGGTGGCGATGAAGGACGGCGGCGACATTCTGGTGCTGGGCAAGGCTCTGGAAATCGAGTTCGCCCGCATCCAGAAAAACCTCCCGGCCGGCATGCAATTGCGCAAGGTCTCCGATCAGCCCGCAGCTGTGAAAACCGGCGTCGGCGAGTTCGTCCAGGTGCTGGTCGAAGCGCTGGCCATCGTGTTGCTGGTGAGCTTCTTTTCCCTCGGCGTGCGCACCGGCATGGTGGTGGCGCTGACCATTCCGCTGGTGCTGGCGATGACGTTCGCCTGCATGTATTACCTCGGCATCGGCCTGCACAAGATTTCCCTCGGTGCGCTGGTACTGGCGCTGGGCTTGCTGGTGGACGACGCGATCATCGCCGTGGAAATGATGGCGATCAAAATGGAGCAGGGTTTCGACCGGATCAAGGCTGCCAGTTATGCCTGGACCAGCACCGCGTTCCCGATGCTCACCGGTACGCTGATTACGGCCGCAGGCTTCCTGCCGATTGCCACGGCGCAGTCCGGCACCGGCGAATACACTCGCTCGATCTTCCAGGTGGTGACCATCGCCTTGCTCGCATCCTGGGTAGCGGCGGTGGTGTTCGTGCCGTATCTGGGGGAAAAACTCCTGCCGGATCTGGCGAAAATTCATGCGGCCAAACACGGTGCGGCTGACGGCCAAACCGATCCCTATGGCACGCCGTTCTACCAACGGGTGCGGCGTCTGGTGGAGTGGTGCGTACGTCGGCGCAAAACCGTGATCGTGCTCACCGTGCTGCTATTTGTTGCGTCGCTGGCGTTGTTCCGGTTCGTGCCGCAGCAGTTCTTCCCGGCTTCCGGGCGACTGGAGCTGATGGTCGATCTGAAGCTTGCCGAGGGCGCCTCGCTGGCCAATACCACGGCCGAAGTCAAACGGCTGGAAGCGATGCTCAAGGATCACGCCGGCATCGACAACTATGTCGCTTACGTCGGCACCGGTTCGCCACGTTTCTACCTGCCGCTGGATCAACAACTGCCGGCGGCGAGCTTCGCCCAGTTTGTCGTTCTGGCGAAAACCATCGAGGAGCGCGAAGCCCTGCGCACCTGGCTGATCGACACGTTGAACGAGCAGTTCCCGGCCTTGCGCTCGCGGGTCACGCGCCTGGAAAACGGTCCTCCGGTTGGCTATCCGGTGCAGTTCCGCGTCACCGGCGAGCACATCGAGGAAGTCCGTGCACTGGCCCGGAAAGTCGCGGCCAAGGTGCGCGAGAACCCGCATGTGGTCAACGTGCATCTGGACTGGGAAGAGCCGAGCAAGGTTGTGTACCTGAACATCGATCAGGATCGCGCCCGGGCACTGGGTGTGAGCACGGCGAATCTGGCGAAATTCCTCCAGAGTTCGCTGACCGGCTCCAGCGTCAGCCAGTACCGCGAGGACAACGAACTGATCGAAATCCTCCTGCGCGGCACCGTGCACGAGCGCACCGAATTGTCGTTGCTGCCGAGTCTGGCGGTGCCGACCGACAACGGTCGCAGCGTCGCGCTGTCGCAGATTGCCACGCTGGAATATGGCTTCGAGGAAGGCATCATCTGGCACCGCAATCGTCTGCCGAACGTGACCGTGCGGGCGGACATCTATGGCAAGGAACAACCGGCAACGCTGGTGAAGCAGATCATGCCGACGCTTGATCCGATCCGCGCCGAATTGCCGGACGGCTATCTGCTGGATGTCGGCGGTACGGTGGAGGATTCGGAGCGTGGACAGAAGTCGGTGAACGCCGGGGTGCCGATGTTCATTGTCGTGGTGCTGACGTTGCTGATGGTGCAGTTGCGCAGTTTTTCGCGCACGGCGATGGTGTTTCTGACGGCGCCGCTGGGGTTGATCGGGGTGACGCTGTTTCTGCTGGTGTTCCGTCAGCCGTTCGGGTTTGTGGCGATGCTCGGGACGATCGCGCTGTCGGGGATGATCATGCGTAACTCGGTGATTCTGGTGGATCAGATCGAGCAGGACATCGCCGCCGGGCTCAAGCCGTGGCAGGCGATTATCGAGGCGACCGTGCGGCGGTTCCGGCCGATTGTGTTGACGGCGCTGGCGGCGGTGCTGGCGATGATTCCGCTTTCTCGCAGTGTGTTTTTTGGGCCGATGGCGGTGGCGATTATGGGGGGGTTGATTGTTGCTACTGCTTTGACGCTTTTGTTTTTGCCGGCGTTGTATGCGGCTTGGTTCAGGGTTCGCAAGGAGGCTTGAGGCTGTTTGAGCGTGGCGGCCTTTGGGCCGACCATGCTCTTGGGGTTTTGGGTGAATATCCGTTTCTGCGGGTGTTGCGGCTGGCGGTTTCGCCCTTACGGCGAGTCCCTTTTTCAAACGCCAAAAAGGAACCAAAAGGCTGGGCCCCGGCGTTCGGCCCCTCGCGGGGGCTCGGGGTTCCTTCGCTCCGGGATTCATCCGGGGGCATCGCCTACGGTTTGCTTCGCTGCACCTCCTCTCGATGTGTTTGGCTTCGCCAAACGGTCGCTGCGCTCCCACCCCCGGATAAATCCCTCCACTCAGCCGGCCGAAGGGGCCGGCACGTCAAAAGCGGTACTCGAGCTAACGCTCATCGTGTTGAGTGGTTTGGCTACGCCATATTTTTGAGGAAACCCGTGTCAACTGTGGGAGCTAGCCTGCTAGCGATGGCGGTCTGTGGGCCGATCTTTTCTTTTGGGAGCAAGCAGCTTTGTAGGACCTTGCGCCGTCTCCTACGTTTTTTTCAGACGCCTCCGATATTGAGTCGCTGTGTTGGCGGTGCTGTACTCGAGGCTGTTTTTCAGCCTTGGTTGAGCAGCGTTGATGAAGAAACCGCCGGTATTGAAAGGTCGGGCCGATCCGGTCTTTGAGTTGTTGATGCGCGCGCCTCACAAGCAGCGTCTGGCGGACTATCTTGCGTTGCTCAAGCCGCTGGATGATCGGGGGCGGTATCTGCCTTTTGAGGATTTGCGGTATCGCTGGGCCAGCGGGCTGGATTCGCGTTTGTGTTGGGCGTTGGTCAAGAAGGCGCGGGCCGCTCAGTACATTCATCTTCTGCCTTTGGGGGAGCCGGCGCAGTGGGGAAAGTTTGTGCCGACGCCAACCGCGCAGAAGGCCCTTTCAGTGGTTGATCGGCAAACCACGACGGCGTCGCTGGAGTACATGACCAGCCAGATAGGCGAGCGGGCGCATTTCAGTTATTTGCTTAACGATCTGATCGAGGATGAGGCGATCAGCAGCAGTCAGCTGGAAGGCGCCGCGACCACTACCCGCGTTGCCAAGGACATGCTCAAGCAATGGCGTCAGCCCCGGACGCCGGATGAGCGGATGGTGATGGGTAATTTCCGGATGATGAATTTCGCCTGGGAAAAACGTTTCGAGCCTTTGAGCGTGGAGTTGATTGCGTCAATCCATCGAGTCGGTGTCGAGGGTATTGATGACGAGCAGTACGACCCCGGACTTTTCAGGACGAACGATGAAGTGGTGGTGCAGGACGGCGAAGGAAATACCGTGCACTCGCCACCGCCTGCGGTCGGATTGGTGAGGCGACTGGATTTGCTCTCGCAGTGGATCAATCAACCACAGGGTTCACCTCGGCAAAAAAACTACCTGCATCCGCTGATCAAGGCGATCACGCTGCACTTTGCCCTGGGCTATGAACATCCCTTTCGCGATGGCAACGGGCGGGTCGCCAGGGCGCTGTTTTACTGGTTCATGTTCAAGCATGAGTTTTCGGCGTTCCGCTATATCGCGATCAGTCTTTTGCTGCGCAACGCGCCGGTAAAGTACGGGCGGTCGTATTTGCACAGCGAGGCTGATGAGCTCGACCTGACGTACTTCATCGAGTTTCAGTGTTCCGTGATTTTGCGGGCGGTGGAGGGTTTTACCGATGTGTACCGCAAGAGTGTGGCGTACAGCGAAGGCTTCGAGCGCTGGTTGACCTGTTCGGGCTTTTTTGATCGGCTGACAGAGCGGCAGCGGGCCATTTATCAGGTGGCCAGGAGCGGGGTGGCGAAGGAGTTCACGGCGGGGAACGTCAAGGAGCATCTTGGTTGTGCCTACAACACAGCGGTGTCGGCGTTGAGCGGGTTGGTTGAGCTGCAGGTTTTCGAGAAGAAGAAAATGGGACGCGAGTGGGTGTACTTTTTACGTGTGTCTGCAGGCGACGGATTGAACAACGGGAGTGAGAAAATTCACTCCCGTGTGGTGCCGGTTTAGAGCGTACCGAACACTTTTTTCGCCAGACTCGTCGCCGCAGCGGCCGGGTTCTTGCGGATGGTTTCTTCCTGTTTGCCGATCATTTCGAACAGGCCGTTGAGCGCTTGTTCGGTCACGTAGCTTTCGATGTTGGCGCTCTTCGCATCCACTACGCCGAAGGTTGCGGCCTGGCCGGCGAAGGCGTTGTATTTCTGGGCTACGCCGACCTTGTCGGTCGCCTGTTTGACGATCGGCAGGAACTTGGTGCGGATCTGTTCGCGGCTGGATTTGTCCAGGTATTGAGTAGCGGAGTCGTTGCCGCCGCTGAGGATGCCTTTGGCGTCTTCCACGCTCATTTTCTTCACGGCGTCGACGAGGATCGGCTGGGCCTGGGTGACGGCGGTTTCCGCGGCCTTGTTCATGGCGGTTTCCAGTTCTTCAACTTGAGCGCCCATGCCGAAGGCTTTCATCTTGCCGGCGACTTTCCCGAGTTTGCCCGGCAGTTCGATCTTCACGTCCGGGTTGTTGCTGAAACCGCCCGGGGTGCCGAGTTGTTTGACGGCCAGTTGCGCGCCCTGGGTCAGGGCATCCTTGAGGCCACCGGTGGCGTCGCCTTGCGACAGGTCGCTGAGGGACAGGGCCAGTGCGTTGGCGGAGATCATCAGGCCCGCGCACAGGCCGGCGAAGCGAAGGGTAGGACGGAGCATGAAAGCTTCCTTGTTTGAAAAGGGCGTTAACGGGCCGAGTCGACGCGGATCTTCAGTGGCTGCGGATCCTTGCCATCAAGCTGCACGGCATGGTTTTCGGTGGTGATGAACATCAGCTCGCCGTTGACTTCAATGCGCGCGCTGACCGAGTAGCGGTGGCCGGGTTTGACCTGGGCCGGATCGTAGCTCAAGTGGAACGGCAGCGGCACCTGGCCTTTGACCGGGCCTTTCTGTTCGTCGAGTACCACGGCCGGAGCGTCGGCCAGCGAAACGTCCTGCAGGCTCACGCTCAAGGTCGCACTGGGCGGCAGGGCGATGCGTTGCAGGTAGAACACTTCGCCGTCGAGGCTGACCTTGCCGGCCGGAGAGGTCGACTGGCAGGCGCTGAGCAGCGTGGCGGCGGCAAGAAGGGAAAGTTTTTTCATCGGAGATCTCCGTATCGACGGCGCCAGAAGAAGCCTGGCGCCTGTAGGAATTTAGTCGCTTTGCACAGGGGCGGCGGGCTGATCGGCCGCATCTTCACTGCGGTGCAGTGCCACCTGACGGATCGACAAGCGAATCTCCGCCGGCAACACCCGTTTGGCCGCGCCTTCGGCCAGTTCGCCGAGCAGTTCGTGGTAGCTCAACTTGCCGGCTTCGTCGCGACGCAGTACGTCGAGGTCGAGCAGGGTCTGGATGAAGTGGCGGAACAGGCTCTTGTCGAAGAACTCCGGTGCGTTCAGGCCATGCAGGATCGACAGGCGCTGGGCCATGACCGTGCACAGGTCTTCCAGCTCTTCGGCGCTGATGCTGTTCTGGCCGCTGTTGAGCAGCAGGGAAACCGTCATGTAGAAGCGTTGCAAGGTTTGGGCGATGCTCTTCGACAGCAGGGTCAGCAGCACGAAATGCCGCGAGCTCGGTGCCGGGCGCAGGTACACGTCTTTCTCGAAACGCAGCAGGCCTTGTTCAACGAACGCTTCCAGCCACTGATCGATCACCGCATCCAGTTCGTCCAGGGTCCAGCGAATGAACAGCTCTGATTGCAGGTACGGATACAGCGCGCGGGTGTAGCGCAGTATCTGTTCGCGGCTCATGCGCGAGGTGCTCTGGAAGAAGCTCGCCAGCAGCGCCGGCAGGGCGAAGATGTGCAGCACGTTGTTGCGGTAGTACGTCATCAGGACGGCGTTCTGCTCGTCCAGATAAAGGATCTTGCCCAGCGCATCGTTCTGCTCGGACAGCAGATCCATGTCCTTCACGTGCTCGATCAGCGCGCGGCCATCGCCTTCCGGCAACGTGGTGTGCGGTGAGTATGGCACCTTGCGCAGCAGCGCCAGATACAGATCCAGCACCCGCGCCATGGCCCGATCATCCAGCGCCAGGCGGGTGGTCGACAGCAGCGCCAGCGCCACCAGGTTGACCGGGTTGATCGCCGCCGCTTCGTTCAGGTGCTGCGCGACTTTTTCGCCGAGGCGATTGGTGGTTTCGTTGAGCCACGCCGGCTTGTACTGCGGGCCGAGTTCCTGCTGGCGCCAGTCGGGCTGTTCGCTGTCGAGGAATTCCGCCAGTTTGATCGGCTCGCCAAAGTTCACCGCCACTTGGCCGAAGCGCTGCTTTAGCGCGCCGATGACTTTGAAGATGTCGAAGATCGATTCTTTCTTCTTGCTCGCGCCACGCAGCTCGCCGAGGTAGGTTCGGCCTTCGAGCACGCGCTCATAACCGATGTACACCGGCACAAACACGATCGGCATCCGCGACGAACGCAGGAAGCTGCGCATGGTGATTGCGAGCATCCCGGTTTTCGGTTGCAGCATGCGCCCGGTACGCGAGCGACCGCCCTCGACGAAGTACTCGACCGGGAAACCTTTGGTGAACAGGGTGTGCAGGTATTCGTTGAACACCGAGGTGTACAGTGGATTGCCCTTGAACGTGCGGCGCATGAAGAACGCGCCGCCACGGCGCAGCAGGCTGCCGATCACCGGCATGTTGAGGTTGATCCCGGCGGCGATGTGCGGCGGGGTCAGGCCATTGCGGAACAGCAAGTACGACAGCAGCAGATAGTCGATGTGGCTGCGGTGGCACGGCACGTAGATCACTTCGTGACCCTGGGCGACCTTCTGCACGCCTTCGATGTGGTTGACCTTGATCCCGTCGTAGATCTTGTTCCAGAACCAGCTCAGCACCACTTCCAGAAAACGGATCGCGGTGTAGGTGTAGTCCGAGGCGATCTCGTTACCGTAGCGCAGGGCCTGGGCCTTGGCTTTTTCCGGGGAGATGTTTTCGCGCTCGGCTTCGTCGAGGATCGCTTGCTTGACCAGCGGCTGGTTGAGCAGGCCTTTGACCAGGTTGCGGCGGTGGGAAATGTCCGGACCGATCACTGCAGCCTTGAGGTTGCGGAAGTGCACCCGCAGGATCCGCTGGGCCATGCGCACCGTGCGCTCGTGGCCCTTGTTGTGTTCGATCAGTTCGCGCAGGTGGATCGGTGCGGAGAATTGCACGCGGGTCTTGCGCCCCAGAATCATGATGCTCAGCAGGCGACGCAGACGCCCGGTGACGGCCCAGCTGTCGGCGAACAGCAGTTTCCACGGGCTGTTTTCGCTGTCCGGCGACTGGCCCCAGAACACGCTGACCGGAATGATCTGCGCGTCTTCGGCAGCGTTCTGGCTGAGGGCGCTGACCAGTCGGGTCAGGGTCGGCGGTGCACCGCGCTTGTCCTGGCGACCGAGCCAGTCCGGGTCCGGCGTCAGGTAGAAAAACGCCGCCGGTTCGATCAGCGAACCCACGGACACCGGCAGCACCGGGCGCGGCAGGCCGGCCTTGGTGCACTCGGTGTCGACCACCGCCAGATCAGTCAGCGATGGATTTTGCAGGACGTAGAACACCGGACGACTGCGGTCGAGGTTGAGGGTGAACGACGACTGGTTGATCGTCTCGGAGCGAACCCAGAGATACAACAGTCGGCGCAAGGTGCCAAACACAAGACGGCGGAACGGGGAACGGGTCATACGGCTTCTGCGTGAGTGGATAAACCGAGCGTTTGCTCGGGCGGTCGACAGTTTGCCGGATTACTCGAAAATCGGCAAAAAAGCGGCGAAGTAATCTCCTGTTGAGAGTTTTGCCGCCTGTCATATACTCGGCGATCTGTCGCCGGGGCCCTTTTATGGACGTCGGACGCAGGCTGACGTTCCTCAAAGGCTTTCCTGCGAAAAGCCTGTTCAATAATAAAAAAGGAGTATGAACAGATGGCAACACGTGAAACCGGCAACGTGAAGTGGTTCAACGACGCCAAGGGCTACGGCTTCATTCAGCGCGAAGACGGGGTGGACGTGTTCGTGCACTATCGCGCGATCCGTGGCGAAGGCCACCGTTCGCTGACCGAGGGTCAGCAGGTTGAATACGCGGTGGTGGAAGGGCAGAAGGGGTTGCAGGCTGAAGACGTGGTCGGGTTGTAAACCGCACTCTTCGGATCCCCGAAAAAACACTGTGGGAGCGGGCAAGTCGAAGCGTCGAACCGCCGCTCCCACAGGTTTTGTGTACGGCTTTGTTATGCAGTTTTCCAGGTGATTTCTTCTTCACCATCGACGCTGATCCGAATCCAGCGATCCGCCGTCTCTTCACCTTCATCCTCGACCCACGTCCCCGGCGCGCAGCGCACTTCGACGTTCAGCGCGGCAAAGGCTGCCCGGGCGCAGGCGATGTCGTCGTCCCAAGGGGTCGCATCGCTTTCCAGGTAAAGGCTGTTCCACTTGCCCACGGCTTTCGGCAGCCAGGTCACCGGGATGTTGCCGGCCTTGCACTTGTACGTCTGACCTTTCTGTACCCAGTCGCTGCACGGGCCGAGGGCGGCGCCCAGCCAGGCGGAAATGGCCTTGTGGTCGACGTCGGCGTCTTTCAGGTAAATCTCGATGTCCGGTTGGCGCATGGATATCCTCACTGCGGGTCTGAAAAATCCATTCGCGGATTTAGCCGGCCCCGGGTCGTTGCCCGAGACCAAAAGTTATTGAAGAACGAAATAATCGTAGCGCATCGAGACCGTGGTCACGAACGGCTCGGTCTGTTCGATGACCGCCGCGCGGCGCTCGGCACTGGCGCGCCAGCCGTGGGGCGTCATCGCCAGCAGGTTGGCGCGATCCTCGGGCTTGTCCAGCGTCAGTTTGAATTCCAGGGTTTCACTGTGCGCCAGCGCCATGCCTTGCGGCACCAGGGCCAAGTGCTTGTCGTCGGTGTATTCGCGCACTTCGTCGTACAGGCGTTCGCGCAGTTCCATCAGATGGCCGCTGGTCGGGCCGACTTTCATCAGACCGCCGCCGACGCTGAGCAGGCGCTTGGCTTCTTCCCAGTCCAACGGACTGAATACACTGGCCAGAAACTGGCAACTGCCGGAGGCCAGTGGCACCCGGGCCATGCTGGCGATCAACCAGGTCAGTGCCGGATTGCGTTTGCAGGCGCGTTTGACCGCTTCCTTCGAGATGTCCAGCGCGTAACCGTCGGCGTCGGGCAAAGCCTCGGCGATCTGCGCGGTGTAGTAACCCTCGCCACAACCGATATCGACCCAGCGCGCCGGCGCATAACTCGCCGCCAGCTCCGCCAGACGCTTGGCCACCGGCGCGTAATGCCCGGCGTTCAGAAAGTCGCGGCGGGCCTCGACCATCGCCTGATTGTCACCGGGATCGCGGCTGTTCTTGTGCTGCACCGGCAGCAGGTTGAGGTAACCCTGGCGCGCACGGTCAAAGCGGTGGCCGGCGGGGCAGACCACGCCGTTGTCCACCGCGTTTAGCGGTTCACTGCAGATCGGGCACGCGAGCATCAGACGAGCAACTTGATCAGGGTCTGGTAGTAGATCTCGGTCAGCACGTCGAGATCGGCCGCCAGCACGCGCTCGTTGACCTGGTGGATGGTTGCGTTGACCGGACCCAGCTCAACAACCTGCGTACCCATGGTCGCGATGAAACGACCGTCGGAGGTGCCGCCGCTGGTGGACGCCTTGGTCTCGCGGCCAGTGATGTCCTTGATGCTCGACGACACCGCGTCGAGCAGCGCACCCGGCTCGGTGAGGAATGGCAGACCGGACAGCGCCCAGTCGATGTGCCAGTCCAGGCCGTGCTTGTCGAGGATGTCGGCGACGCGTTTCTGCAGCCCTTCAACGGTCGACTCGGTGGAGAAGCGGAAGTTGAACACCGCCACCAGATCGCCCGGAATCACGTTGGTCGCGCCGGTGCCGGAGTTGACGTTGGAAATCTGGAAACTGGTCGGCGGGAAGAAGTCGTTGCCGTGATCCCAATGCTCGGCTGCCAGCTCGGCCAGAGCCGGGGCAGCGAGGTGGATCGGGTTCTTCGCCAGATGCGGATAGGCGACGTGGCCCTGGACACCGCGCACGGTCAGTTTGGCGCCGAGGGAGCCGCGACGACCGTTCTTCACCACGTCGCCCACCAGCGTGGTGCTCGACGGTTCGCCGACGATGCACCAGTCCAGACGCTCGTTACGGGCTGCCAGACGCTCGACCACAGCCTTGGTGCCGTGATGCGCCGGGCCTTCTTCGTCGCTGGTGATCAGGAACGCGACCTTGCCCTTGTGATCCGGGTAGTCGGCGACGAAGCGCTCGGCGGCGACTGTCATCGAAGCCAGGCTGCCTTTCATGTCCGCCGCGCCACGGCCGCAGAGCATGCCGTGCTCGTCGATCACTGCGTTGAACGGGTCGATCTGCCAGGCCGTCACCGGGCCGGTTGGTACCACGTCGGTGTGGCCAGCGAAGCACAGCACCGGGCCTTCGTCTTTGCCGTGAGTCGCCCAGAAGTTATCCACATCTTCGATGCGCATCGGTTCCAGCTGGAAACCGGCATCGCCCAGGCGCTGCATCATCTGCTTCTGGCAATCGGCGTCGACCGGCGTCACGGACGGACGGCGGATCAGGTCGATGGCGAGTTGAAGGGTCGGCGAAAGGTCGGCGTGGGCCGTCATGGAAAACTCCGAAAGCTGGGGGGCAAGGCGCGCAAAATGGCGGTTATCTTAAAGCAAAACGGCGACCATTGGCCGCCGTTTAGTGCATCGGTGAGGATTTAGACCACCGGTGCCGGTTCAGGCGCAGCCGCAGGTTTTGGCAGCGACGACAGGAACGCCATGATCAGCGCCGCCACGTACGGCAGCGACTGCACCAGCAACATGGCCACCCAGAAGCGCATGTCGTTGCTCGGAATGCCCTGCACCAGGAAGATCCCCAGCGCCGCGCCCCACAACAGCAGCATGATGAACAGCTCTTCCCGGGCTTCGGAAATCGCCACCCAGAAGCCATGGTTGTCGGCGTTTTTCGGGGTGCGGAAGAACGGAATGCTGCTGGTGAAGAAGCCGTACAGCACCGCTTTGGCGATGGTGTGCGACAACGCCAGACCGGCCAGTGCCGCGCAGAATGCATCCTTGAGGTTCACGCCCACGGCGCGACGGTAGAGGAAGATGATCTTGCCGACCTTGAACACGAACAGCGCCAACGGCGGGATCGCGAAGATCAGCAGCGGTGGGTCGACCCGCTGCGGCACGATAATCATCGCCGCCGACCACAACAGCGCGCCGACGGTGAAGAAGATGTTCATGCCGTCCGCCACCCAAGGCAGCCAGCCTGCGAGGAAGTGGTAACGCTGGCCGCGAGTCAGCTCGGTGTCTTTGCCGCGCAGCAGGCTGCGGGTGTGACGCTTGATGATCTGGATCGCACCGTAGGCCCAGCGGAAACGCTGTTTCTTGAAGTCGATGAAGGTGTCCGGCATCAGACCCTTGCCGTAACTGTCGTGGTAATACGCCGCCGACAGGCCTTTCTCGAATACCCGCAGACCGAGTTCGGCGTCTTCACAGATGCACCAGTCGGCCCAGCCCAGTTCTTCCAGAACCGAACGACGGGTCATGGTCATGGTGCCGTGCTGGATGATCGCGTCGCGGTCGTTGCGGGTGACCATACCGATGTGGAAGAAGCCTTTGTATTCGGCGTAGCAGAGCTTTTTGAAGGTGCTTTCGTTCTGGTCGCGATAATCCTGCGGCGACTGCACCACGGCGATTTTCGGGTCGGCGAAGTGCGGCACCATGTGCTTGAGCCAGTTCGGGTGCACGCAGTAGTCGGAGTCGATCACCGCGATCACTTCGGCGTCCTTGGCGGTGTGCGGGATCAGGTAGTTCAGCGCGCCGCCCTTGAAACCGGCCAGGGGCGAGACGTGGAAGAACTTGAAGCGCGGGCCGAGGGTTTCGCAGTAGTCGCGCACCGGTTCCCAGACCGCCGGGTCCTTGGTGTTGTTGTCGATGATCAGGACTTCGAAGTCCGGATAGTCGAGGTTGGCCAGGGCGTTGAGGGTCTGTTTGACCATCTCCGGCGGCTCGTTGTAGCAGGGCACGTGGATCGAAACTTTCGGGCGGTAATCAGAATCGCCGACCACCGGCAGGAATTCACGCCGGCGTTTGTGAATCCACACCGCTTCGGCCAGTTCGTGGGCCTCGGTCAGCAACACGATGAACACCCCGAGCGCACCGAGCGCCAGCAGGAAGCCCACCGTCAGGCTGAACCACGTGCTGTATTGCTGGCTGTAGTCGTAGCCGATCCACACCAGCACCGAACCGCAGAGGAACGCGATAAAGGTCAGGAAGGTACGGCCGCGCTGACGCAGGGCCGAGCCGTCGATCATCAGCAGGGTCAGCGACAACAGCGCCAGCACCACCGAACCGATGGCCAGCACGCGCCATTGCGGGATCGCCACCACCGGGCCTTCGAAGTTGAATTTCTGCTGGCGCGCGGCGTTGAACACGCCCCAGTAGGCGCCAACCGAACCTTCGTCGCTGGCCTTCCACGGCTGGTCAAACGCTTCGATCACGAAGTAGTTGAAGCCCTGGCGGTTGAGCTTGTTGACCAGTGTGCGCAGGTAGATCGCCTGATCCGCCGGCGACGCATCGGCGCCACCGCGCATGCGGCCGTTGCTCGGCCAGCCCACTTCGGACAGCAGCAGCGGCTTTTTCGGGAACATCTTTTTCAGGTCGCGGGCGCGGTCGAAAACGAACTGCCCGGCCTTGTCCACCGGAATGAATTCCCAGTAGGGCAGAACGTGGGCGGCAATCAGGTCGACGTGTTTGGCCAGTTGCGGGTATTTCTCCCAGATATGCCATTGTTCGGAGGTGGTGACCGGTACCTTCACCGCTGCACGGACACGATCCAGCAGGACGATCAGGGCCTCAGGCGTGATTTCCTCCCGGAACAGTGCTTCGTTGCCGACCACCACGCGAACCACACTGCGCGAAGAGTTGGCCAACTCGATAGCTTTAGCGATCTCCCGCTCGTTGCGCTCCTGGTCGGGGCTGATCCAGATCCCCAGGGTCACGCGCAGACCGAATTCTTCCGCCAGTTTCGGGATGTCCTGCAGGGAACCGTCGACCGAGTAGATGCGGATGTTGTCCGTCAGCTTGCTCATGATCTCCAGGTCGCGGCGCATTTCATCGTCGGTCGGATACTGATCCTTCTGTGGGAACTGTCCCTGCTGGAACGGTGAATAGGAGAAACCGGAGATCTGCTCCGGCCAGTTCGGCGCGGAGACGGGGCGGTTGATCAGCGCCCAGAAACCGGTGAACAGGGCGGCGATTGCCAGAACCACCACCAGGTTGAGTCCAAATTTACGCGATGACATAGCTGTGTCGGGTTCCAAAGGCTGTGGAACGAAGGGTCGGCTGGTTGACGCCAGGAGGGCGCGCATCCTACACCGGCAGTTCGCCGAGTCCTACAAGAGACAGGGAAATGCCGGATGTTGGGCAATCCAACCTGACTTAAGTTCTTTCGTTTCAGCGTGTAAGACAAATCTTTGTTACGTACAGCTTCAATTAAAGCAGGCGCGTTCGCCGTTCATAGCGCAAAGATGCTCTTGGCCGCCGACGGCCCTATAATGCGCGCCGGTTTTCAGGGTAATGGTCATGAGTACAGAAGATCCGCGGTTTGCAGGCATCGCCCGTTTGTATGGCATCGAGGGCCTCGATCGCCTGCGTGCAGCCCATGTGGCGATTGTCGGCGTCGGCGGCGTCGGTTCCTGGGCGGCGGAAGCCATGGCCCGTTGCGGGGTGGGCGAGATTTCCCTTTTCGACCTCGACGACGTCTGCGTCAGCAACGCCAACCGCCAGTTGCACGCGCTCGACAGCACCGTCGGCAAACCCAAGGTCGAGGTGATGGCCGAGCGTCTGCGCGGGATCAACCCGGACTGCAAGGTGCACGCCGTGGCGGACTTCGTTACCCGCGACACCATGGCCGAATACATCACGCCGAATATCGACTGCGTGATCGACTGCATCGACGCCGTCAACGCCAAGGCTGCGCTGATCGCCTGGTGCAAGCGCCGCAAGATTCAGATCATCACCACCGGTGGAGCTGGCGGACAGATCGATCCAACGTTGATTCAGGTCTGCGACCTCAACCGCACCTTCAACGACCCGCTGGCCTCGAAAGTGCGCTCGACGCTGCGTCGTGACTACGGCTTCTCGCGCACAGTGACCCGCCATTACAGCGTGCCGTGCGTGTTCTCCACCGAACAGCTGCGCTATCCGAAACCGGACGGCAGCATTTGCCTGCAGAAGAGTTTTGTCGGCGACGGCGTGAAGCTGGACTGCGCCGGCGGATTTGGCGCGGTGATGATGGTGACGGCGACGTTCGGCATGGTCGCGGCGACCAAGGCTGTGGACAAGATTGTGGCGGGCGTTCGGCGCCCGGCGGATCGGGTCAAGTCTCAGGCCTGAAGCATAGGGCTGCCCAGCAGCCCTTTTACTGCGCCAGCTCGTTCATCCGCTGCAGCACGGCATTCAAGCCATTGCTGCGCGAAGGCGACAACTGCCGCGACAGTCCCAACTGATTGAACCAGTCCGGCAGATCCACCTGCTGCAACTCGTCCGCGGCCAAACCGTTGACCCGTAACAGCAACAACGCCACCAACCCGCGAATCATCCGCGCATCGCTACTGGCTGCGAACTGCCAGCGGCCGCCGCGCAATTCGCCAACCAGCCACACCTGACTTTCACAGCCGTGCACGCGGTTGGCCTCGCACTTGTCCGCATCGCCCAACGGCGGCAGGCGGTCACCAAATTGCATCAACAGCCGCGCCCGCTGTTCCCAGCCGGCGGCGTTCTGAAATGTTTGCAGCGCCTCGGCGGCCTCGACCGGCAGGCTCATCGCAACAGCTCCAGCGCCTGATCCAGCGCTTCAAAGAACCGCTCCAGATCTTCGGAATCGTTGTACAGCGCCAGCGACACGCGAATCGCCCCGGCCAGTTCGAAACGCTTGAGCAACGGCATCGCGCAGTGATGCCCGGCACGCACGGCGATGCCCTGTTCGGTCAGCAAGTGCGCCAGATCGGCGTTGTGCACGCCTTCGACGACAAAACTGGCCAGCGCCAGTTGCGGCTTGCCCAGCAGACGAATGCCATTGCGGGCGGCGAGACCGCGTAACAGGTAATCGTGCAGCGCGGCTTCGTGGGCGGGCACGGCGTCCTGATCCAGGCCGGCCAGATAATCGAGGGTCGCGCCGAGGCCGATCACGCTGGCAATCGGCGGCGTTCCCGCTTCGAAGCCCAGTGGCGCCGGGCGGAAACGCGCCTCGTGATAATTGGCTTCCAGCACCATTTCGCCACCGAACTGCCACGGGCGCAGTTGTTCGAGCGCGGCGTTGCGCCCGAACAGCACGCCAAGGCCATCGGGACCGTACAACTTGTGGCTGGAAAACACGTAAAAGTCGCAACCGAGCGCCTGCACGTCATGCCGGCCGTGAACCACGCCTTGAGCGCCATCGACCACGGTCAGCGCGTTGTGCGCCTTGGCCATCGCCAGCAACGCCGGCAACGGTTGCCAGGCGCCCAGTACGTTGGACAACTGGCTGACCGCCAGCAAGCGAGTGCGCGGACCGATCAGGTGAACGGCAGCAGCGAGGTCGATGACCCCGTCATCGTCCAGCGGCAGGATCACCAGTTTCAGGTCGCGACGTTGTGCCAGTTGCTGCCACGGCAGCAGATTGGCGTGATGCTCCAGGGCGCTGATGACAATTTCATCGCCTGGAAGGAAAAGATGTTCCAGGCCGTAAGCCAGGAGATTCAGCGCGCTGGTGGCGCCGTGGGTGAAGATGATCCGCCCGCTGTCACCGGCATTCAGCCACTGGGCGACCTTCAGGCGGCTGTCCTCGAACGCCTGCGTGGCGTGGGCGCCGGGCAGATGCTGGGCACGATGCACGTTGGCCGCGCCATTGGCGTAGTAATGCGCCAGCGCGTCGAGCAGGGCCTGGGGTTTTTGCGTGGTGGCGGCGTTGTCCAGATAGGTCTGGTCTTGTCGTTGCAGGGCGGCGATGGCCGGGAAATCGGCGCGCCAGGGGGAGGGAATCATCACGGTTTCAAGCCCTGGTGAAGATGGGCGGGTTAACGCCGAACCCTGTGGGAGCGGGCTTGCCCGCGAATGCGTCGTGTCAGTCAAAATGAAGGGTGACTGACACACCGTCTTCGCGAGCAAGCCCGCTCCCACAGGAGGTCACAGCGGCGCTTAGTTGTGAGCGTGCAGTGCTTCGTTCAGTTCGATCGCCGATTTGTGGGTTTTGCATTCCACGGCACCGGTTTCCGAATTGCGACGGAACAGCAGATCGGTCTGACCGGCCAGTTCACGGGCCTTGACCACTTTGACCAGGTTGTTGTGCTCGTCCAGCAGCGCGACCTTGGTGCCGGCGGTCACGTACAGGCCCGACTCGACGGTGTTGCGGTCGCCCAGGGGGATACCGATACCGGCGTTGGCGCCGATCAGGCAGCCTTCGCCGACCTTGATCACGATGTTGCCGCCGCCCGACAGGGTGCCCATGGTCGAGCAGCCGCCGCCCAGGTCCGAACCCTTGCCGACGAAGACGCCAGCGGAGACGCGGCCTTCGATCATGCCCGGGCCTTCGGTGCCGGCGTTGAAGTTGATGAAACCTTCGTGCATCACGGTGGTGCCTTCGCCCACGTAGGCGCCCAGACGCAGACGTGCGGCGTCAGCGATACGCACGCCGGCCGGTACCACGTAGTCGGTCATTTTCGGGAACTTGTCCACCGAGAACACTTCCAGCAGCTCGCCGCGCAGACGGGCTTCGAGTTGCAGCTCGGCCAGTTCGCTCAGGTCGATCGCGCCCTGGCTGGTCCAGGCCACGTTCGGCAGCAGCGGGAAGATCCCGGCCAGGCTCACGCCGTGCGGCTTGACCAGGCGATGGGACAGCAGGTGCAGCTTGAGGTAAGCCTCAGGAGTCGAAGTCAGTTGCGCGTCTTCGGCCAGCAGGGTCGCGACCAGCGGCTTGTGGCTTTCGGCCAGGCGGGTCAGCAGCTTGCCTTGTACCGCGTCGATGCCTTTCACGGCTTCAGCCAGTTGCGCAGCCTGTGCGGTGGTGAAGGTGATGGCCTGGTTGCCTTCGGTGTAGCCGAGGATCGGTGCAACTGCGGCAACCAGTTCGGCCGAAGGGTTCAACAGCGGCTGGGCGTAGAACACTTCCAGCCACGCGCCTTGACGGTTCTGGGTGCCGACGCCGAAGGCAATACTGAACAGGGAGTTGGACATGTGAATACCTCTACAAAAAGTGACGGGCTGCTTACTTGAGCGCGGCCGCGTAGATGTCTGGCTTGAAGCCAATCAGGGTTCGGTCACCGAGATCGAGCACCGGGCGCTTGATCATCGAGGGTTGAGCGAGCATCAGTTCGATGGCTTTCGACTGGTCGAGATCGGCTTTGCGTTCGTCGTCGAGTTTGCGAAAGGTCGTGCCTGCGCGGTTCAACACCGTTTGCCAGCCATGCTCGTCGCACCATTGGGTCAGGTGCTCGCGGTCAATGCCGGCGGTCTTGTAATCGTGGAAGTCATAGCTGACAGCGTGTTCATCGAGCCAGGTGCGCGCCTTTTTCATGGTGTCGCAGGCTTTGATGCCGAAAAGGTGCAACGTTTTGCTTGAAACGGTCAAGGAATTGCCCCCTTTACAGGTGCTGGAAAAAAATGGTGTCGGATTATGCCATGACCAGACGGTTTCGCGGCGCCGAGGTTGCTTTTGCTGAGGGGGCTGCGACATAGGTGCAACGGCCACGCACAGCCTAAGCGGCTAATATGGCAGTTCAACGCTGTCGATTGTCCGGGATTTCCGCTTTATGCAAACCGCTTATACCGTCCTGATTCTGCTGATGCTGGTCAGTGTCTCGCGCCTGATTGGACGGGTGATTCCGCTGCCGCTGCCACTGGTGCAGATCGCCGCCGGTGCCTTGCTGGCCTGGCCGACCCTCGGCCTGCACGTGGCCCTTGATCCGGAACTGTTCCTGTTTCTGTTCCTGCCACCGCTGCTGTTTTCCGATGGCTGGCGCATGCCCAAGCGGGAATTGTGGCGTCTGCGCGGGCCGGTGCTGACACTGGCGGTCGGGTTGGTGCTGTTTACCGTGGTCGGGGCGGGCTACTTCATTCATTGGCTGCTGCCGACGATTCCCTTACCGGTGGCCTTTGCGCTGGCGGCGGTGCTGTCGCCAACGGATGCCGTGGCCGTCTCGGCCATTTCGCAGAACCGCTTGCCCACACCATTGATGCACATGTTGCAGGGCGAGGCGCTGATGAATGACGCTTCGGGCCTGGTGACGTTCAAGTTCGCCCTGGCCGCGGCGGTCACCGGTGCGTTTTCCCTGACCAACGCCAGCCTGACCTTCGTACTGGTCGCGGTCGGCGGGCTGGCAGTGGGGGTGGCGCTGAGCTGGCTGGTCGGCCGGTTGCGCGCCTGGATGATCGCCCGGGGCTGGGACGATCCGGCGACCCACGTGGTGTTCATGTTGCTGCTGCCATTCGCCGCTTACGTGCTGGCCGAACGGCTCGGCGCGTCGGGCATTCTTTCGGCAGTGGCGGCGGGGATGATGCAGAGCTGGCTTGATCTGCTGCCGCGCCAGACCAGCACCCGGTTGCTCAATCGCAGCGTGTGGTCGTTGCTGGAGTTCGCCTTCAACGGCCTGATCTTCCTGCTGCTCGGTCTGCAACTGCCGGACATCATTAAAGCGGTGGTCAGCCACGAGACCTCGTTATGGCCGACCCTGTTCTATCGCTGTCTCGATGTGGTGGCGATCTTTCTGGCGCTGGTGCTGTTGCGCTTCATCTGGGTGCAAAGCATCTGGCGGCTGTCGGTGCTGCTGCGTCGCTTGCGCGGCAAGGGTGATCTGACGCAAGTGCCGACCGCCCGTTCCTGCTGGTTGCTGACCGTTGGCGGTGTGCGCGGTGCGGTGACCCTGGCGGGTGTGATGTCGGTGCCGATGCTGATGGGCAGCGAGGTGTTTCCCGAGCGCGACCTGCTGATCTTCATCGCCGCCGGGGTAATTCTGTTGTCGCTGGTGGCGGCGTGTATTGCGCTGCCATTGCTGTTGCGTGGTATCGAAAAGAGCCCGGACGACAAGCGTCGTCAGGAAGTCCGTGACGCCTGGCGCAAGACGGCGGAAGCGGCGATTCACGCGCTGGAAATCGAAGAGGTCAACCCGCAGGACGCCGCGCAAGCCGCGCTGGCGGCGGAACTCAAGGCGCGGATCATGTCCGAGTACCGCCATCAGCTGGAGGTGTTCAACGATTCCGCCGAAGCCCAGGCATTGGCGTTCCAGATGGATCTGCTTGAACGCCGCTTGCGCCTCAAGGCATTGCGGGCGCAGCGCCTTGAGTTGTACAGCCTCAGTCGTCAGCATCAGATTGGTGATGACGTTTTACGGGAAGTGTTGGGAGAACTGGATTTGAGTGAGGCCAATCTGGGGCAGGTCAAATAATCCAGGAGGCCCGGTCCACCGATTACGCCGTTTGTGCAGCAGGGTACGGATAGACCTTCGCCATGAAGGCCTTGTCTTTTTCACTGAGCACTCGATTCAAATAAATCTTGAAATCGCCGTGGGTCCAGTCCTGGCGAACGGGGTAATGCATGATCGATTTCGGATCGTAAGGCGAATAGTCGAACGAGCCTGCATCGAGCAGGTTGAAGTAGCGTTCATCGACAGACTGGCGCGCGTAATCGTCTTCATCGGCGTCTTCGGCCACGCCGTGTGAGGCGTAAACCGCAGGTTTGTTCCAGGGAATGTTTGACTCCGGGTGCAGGTGCTCATGTTCGGCTCCCAATGCGTGCCCGAACTCATGCATGACATTGGCGGCGAAGAACGCTGGTGCTCGCAGGTCCGGTGACAGCCTCATGGTCGGGTCTGGCGCTTCGACCAATAGGGCGTTGTTACCGATGACAGACCAGTAAATACCGGGCTCGCTTTTGATACGAATATCCCCTGAGTCGCCCTCGACAAAATCGAACTTCAGGTTGATGTGAGGCAGCCAGTTGCTCGCTGCGGTTTTGACAGCCTCTTTGAACGCCTGGTCGCCATTCAGAAAGGCAATTCGCAATGTCTGGCCAGGCGTCCAGAAGTGAGCCGGTTTGCCGGCTGCGCGTTTTTTTCGGCGGGACTGGGTGATTGTTTGAATCATGTTCAAGTGTCCTTACTTGCAGGAAATAATTAACGTGTCCAGCAACTCGATGAGTTCGGGTGGTGAAGTTATTGTTGATCGTGAAAGTATGAAAGTTGTTTGATGTAAGTAGGTGTGTGTTCAATCCAGGTTCGTCAGGCGTTGCACCTGACGAATATTGTTATTTTGAGGCAGGCATTTATTTCGGATAAAGCAGTTTCATCAATTGTTTGTCTTTTTTACTGATCTTGCGGTTGATCGGGACTTGCCAGTTGCCGATGGTCAAATCGTTCGATACGGGATGGTGCATGATCGATCGCCTGTCGTAATTCGTATAAAGCGCGTCCAGCGTATCGAAGGAGGCGAACAGATTGCGGTCGACCTGTTCGCGGGTCAGCGGATTCATTTCCCGATTTCGGTAAAACGCGTACACCTTGGGTTTGTCCCACGGAATATTGGCTTGAGGGTGCTGATGTTCGTGCAGGGCCCCCAGCACATGGCCGAACTCGTGAACCACGATGGTTTCGAAATCGGCATGTTCCGGTTTGACGCCCAGATTCATCGTCGGATGGTCGGGATGAATCAATAGCGCATCAGTGCCGAGCACCGAACTGTTGTTATTGTTCCGAGTGGCGATGCGGATATCACCTTTCAGATCGTCGACGAATTCAAACTTGAGGTTGATATAGGGCAGCCATTTACAGGCCGCCTTGATAATCGCGGCCTTAAGGTCTGCGTCGGGTGCATCCATGAATGCGATTTTTAACGTGCGGCCATTTGCCCAGAGTTTCGAGTAATTGATCACGGAGCGTTTGCGGCGTGAGCCGGGTGCGCTGTGGGTACCGGCATTTGCCGGATTCTCGTTGATGGCGGCTGTGTAAGCGGCCTGATCGTCAGGCCATTGAATCAGTTGGCAATCCAGAAGTTCTTTCATTGTTCACTTCTTCCATGAAGTTAGAGTTGGCGTTGGTTCACGCGCAGCGAATAGCGCGACTCAAGACTAACGTCTGGCCGGCACAGGAATGGGGTACAAAAAACAGGGGAAGTGTTACGTGATATTTGACCACCCGTGCCGGATTGGCCGGCACGGGCATTCAGACATTACTTGTGGCGCAGGACGAAGTCGCGAATACGCTCGGCAGCCTCGACGCACTCCGCCAGCGGCGCAACCAGTGCCATCCGCACGCGTCCGGCGCCCGGATTGACGCCATCGACGTCGCGCGACAGGTACGAGCCCGGCACCACGGTCACGTGTTCTTCGGCAAACAGATCACGGCAGAACGCGGCATCGTCGCCTTGCACATTCGGCCACAGATAGAAGCTACCATCAGGGCGCTGCACGTCCATCACCGGGCTGAGGATCGCCAGCACGGCATCGAATTTCTCGCGATACAGCGCACGGTTGGCGCGTACATGCACTTCGTCATTCCACGCTGCGACGCTGGCGAGTTGGGTCTGAACCGGCATCGCGCAGCCGTGGTAAGTGCGGTACAGCAGGAAGCCCTTGAGGATGTCGGCGTCGCCGGCGACGAAACCGGAACGCAGCCCCGGCAGGTTCGAGCGCTTGGACAGGCTGTGGAACACCACGCAGCGCTTGAAGTCTTGGCGGCCCAGTTCTGCGCAGGCACTGAGCAGGCCCGGCGGCGGGGTTTGTTCGTCGAAGTACAGTTCGCTGTAGCACTCGTCGGCGGCGATCACGAAGTCGTATTCGTCGGCCAGGGCGATCAGTTTTTTCAGCACATTGACCGGAATCAGCGCACCGGTTGGGTTGCCTGGCGAGCACAGGAATAGGATCTGGCAGCGCTTCCAGATCTCCGGCGATACGGCGTCGAAATCCGGATTGAAGCCGTTCTCGTCCAGGCACGGCAGGTAATGCGGCTTGGCCCCGGCGAGGAACGCTGCGCCTTCGTAGATCTGATAGAACGGGTTCGGGCTGACCACCAGCGCGTCGTCGCCACTGTTGACCACGGTCTGGGTGAAGGCGAACAGCGCTTCACGGGTGCCGTTGACCGGCAGCACGTTGCGCGCCGGGTCGATCCAGCCGCTCGGCACGTTGAAACGACGTTCGCACCAGGCCGCGATGGCTTCGCGCAGGGCCGGAATGCCGAGGGTGGTCGGGTACACCGCCATCTGATCCAGATTGTTGGCCAGCGCCTCGGCGACGAAGCTTGGCGAGCGATGCTTCGGTTCGCCGATGGACAGCGCGATCGGGCGCTTGTCCGGGTTTGGCGTAACGCTGCCGAGCAGGGCGCGGAGCTTTTCGAACGGGTAGGGCTGAAGCTGGGACAGAGCGTTGTTCATCGGTGCGGGATCTCGTGCAAAGCGGTTGAATCCGGGCGCGCAATCAAATGCTGATGCGCGACAGGTTGATATCGGGTTCCTGATTGACGCTCAACTGTTCGACGATGGCATCCTGCAAACGGCTGCACAGCAGCGGGTCGGACAGCGGTTGATTGTGGGCGTCGGTGATGAAGAACACGTCTTCCACCCGCTCGCCCAGGGTGGCGATTTTGGCGTTCTGCAGCGACAGGTCGAACTCGAGGAAAATCCCGCCGACCCGTGCCAGCAGGCCTGGACGATCCGGCGCAGTGAGTTCCAGTACGGTTACCGGACGCTGGGCGTCGTTGTGGATCGTCACCTGCGGGGCGAACGCAAAATGCTTGAGCTGGCGCGGCACCCGACGCTGGATGATCGTCGGGTAGTCGGCCGGGTTGCGCAGGGCTTCGGTCAGTCCCTCGCGAATCTGCTTGACCCGGACCGGATTGTCGCCGATCGAGTCGCCATCGGTATCGAGCACGATGTAGGTGTCCAGGGTGAACTGGCTGCTGGACGTGATGACCCGGGCGTCGTGAATGTTCAGGTTGAGCTGATCCATCGCAGCCACGGTCACGGCGAAGAAGTCGTGCTGGTCCGGCGCATAGATGAAGATCTGCGTGCCGCCCTCGAATTCGCGCTGGGTGGTTTCCTTGATCAGCACCAGCGGGCCGCCGTCAGCCGGTTGCTGGAGAATGGCGTCGGTGTGCCAGGCCACATCGCCGGCGGTGTGGCGCAGGAAGTAGTCGTCGCCCAGCTGCGCCCACAACTGCTCGACGTCATCTGGGTCGGTGCCGCCGCGCACCAGAATGTCCAGTGCTGCGCTCTGGGTCTGGCGGATCTGTTCTTCGCGATCCACCGGGTTCTCAAGGCCGCGGCGCAGGGCGCGCTTGGTCTCGGTGTAGAGCTGGCGCAGCAGACTGGCGCGCCACGAGTTCCACAGCGTCGGGTTGGTCGCGTTGATGTCGGCCACGGTCAGCACGTACAGGTAGTCGAGACGGGTTTCGTCACCGACCGCCAGCGCGAAGTCGTGGATTACCTGCGGGTCGGACAGGTCCTTGCGCTGGGCGGTGGTCGACATCACCAGGTGGTTCTGCACCAGCCACACGATCAGGCGGCTGTCCCACACCGGCAATTGATGGCGCTGACAGAACGCTTCAGCGTCCACGGCACCAATTTCCGAGTGATCACCATGCCGGCCCTTGCCGATGTCGTGGTACAGGCCGGCCATATAAATGAGTTCAGGCTTGGGCAGTTTCGCCATCAGCTTGGCGGCCAGCGGGAATTTCTCCGACACCTGGGTGTACTGCAATTTTCGCAGATGTTTGATCAGGTTCAGCGTGTGCGCATCGACCGTATAGATGTGGAACAGGTCGTGCTGCATCTGCCCGACGATGAAGCCGAACTCCGGCAGATAGCGCCCGAGAATGCCGTAACGGTTCATCCGCCGCAGGTTGCGGTGGATGCCGATCTTGCACTTGAACAGCTCGATGAACAGGCTGGTGTTGCGGATGTCGTTGCGAAAGTTGTCGTCGATCAGGTGACGGTTTTCCCGCAGCAGACGAATGGTGTCGGCGCGTACGCCTTTGATTTCCGGCTGCTGGGCCATCAGCACGAAGATCTCGAGCATGGCGAACGGCGTACGGCGGAACACATTGTCGTTGCGTGCCTCGATGTAGCCGTCGTGCAGCTGGAAGCGCGAGTTGATTGGCTGTGGCGGCGCTTCGTCTTCCGGGGCGAGGATGACTTCTTCGAAGTGCTGGATGATCAGGTCGCTGAGCTGGGCAATGCTCATCACCACCCGGAAATACTGCTGCATGAAGTTTTCGACGGCCTGTTTGGCGTCGTCGCCTTCAAAACCCAGCAGCCCGGCAATGGTGCGCTGGTGATCGAACAGCAGGCGGTCTTCGGAGCGACCGGCCAGCATGTGCAGGGCGTAACGCACTTTCCAGAGGAATTCCTGAGAGGACGCCAGCAGGGCGTTTTCACTCTCGACCAGAAAGCCTTCGCCGGCCAGGGCACGCAGGTTCAGGGTGCCGTACTGACGACGGGCTACCCACAGAATGGTCTGAATATCCCGTAGTCCGCCGGGCGAGCCTTTGACGTTGGGTTCGAGGTTGTATTCGGTGTCGTTGTACTTGTGGTGGCGAGCCTTCTGCTCGGCGCGCTTGGCCAGGAAGAACTCCTTGCTCGGCCACATGTGTGCAGTGCTGGTGACGTCGAGCATGCGCTGGCGCAGGCGCTCGGGGCCGCAGATGGTGCGGCTTTCCATCAGGTTGGTGACCACCGTCAGGTCGGCGCGCGCCTCTTCGGCGCATTCGTCCACCGAACGAACGCTCTGACCGACTTCCAGGCCGATGTCCCACAGCAGGGTGAGAAAACGCTCGATGGAATCGCGGAAGATTTCGTGGTCGGCGCTGTCCAGCAGGATCAGCAGGTCGATGTCGGAGTAGGGGTGCAATTCACCGCGACCGTAGCCGCCGACCGCGACCAGCGCGATGTCGGCGTCTTCGCTCCAGTCGAACTGGTCCCAGGCCTTTTGCAGGATGTTATCGACGAACCACGCCCGATCTTCGATCAGTCGCCGGATGTCGCGACCGGCCCGAAAACGTGCATCGAGCACCTCGCGGGCCTGGCGGATCGCCTTCTTGAACGCCGCGATGGGACTCGCTTTCAGGGCCAGTTCAGCCTGGAACTGGCCGCGGTCGAAGAGTTCGGGATCAACCTGCGGCATCGATTGGCTTTCCTTCTATAGGCTGGGAACGGTGTCTGGGTCAGGCCGAGATGCGCGGGATCGTGTCGTCGCTGCGCAGGGTGAAGATCTCGTAGCCGGTGTCGGTGACAAGCAAAGTGTGTTCCCACTGTGCCGACAGCTTGCGATCCTTGGTGATAGCGGTCCAGCCGTCGCCCAGTACTTTGGTGTCGGCCTTGCCCTGGTTGATCATCGGCTCGATGGTGAAGGTCATGCCGGCCTTCAGTTCCATGCCGGTGCCTGCACGGCCGTAGTGCAGGATCTGCGGTTCTTCGTGGAACACCTTGCCGATGCCGTGGCCGCAGAATTCACGTACCACCGAGAAGCCGTTCTTTTCCGCGTGTTTCTGGATGATTTCGCCGATGTCGCCGAGGCGGCAGCCGGGTTTGACGATCTCGATCGCCTTGTACATGCATTCCTGGGTGACCTGCGACAGGCGCTCGGCCCAGACCGGCACGGTGCCGACGTGGAACATGCGGCTGGTGTCGCCGTGGTAACCGTCCTTGATCACGGTGACGTCGATGTTCAGGGTGTCGCCGTTTTTCAGCGGCTTGTCGTTCGGGATGCCGTGGCAGACCACGTGGTTGATCGAGGTGCAGATCGACTTCGGGTAGCCCTTGTAGTTGAGCGGGGCAGGGATGGCCTGCTGCACGTTGACGATATAGTCGTGGCAGATCTGGTTCAGCTCATCGGTGGTCACGCCAGGCTTGACGTGCTCGGCAATCATTTCCAGCACATCGGCGGCCAGTTTGCCGGCGACACGCATGCCAGCGATGTCCTCGGGGGTTTTGAGGGTGACGGTCATACAGGCTCTCTCTGCGCTCGACGGCGCTTGCTGATACGAACAGGGGCGCGGCTGTTGATTTGGCGGCCCCGAAAAACGCGATTCTAACAGACCAAAGGCGCAAATCCGCGCCTGCGTGTATCGCTTCTCTCTATACAATGCGGCGCATTGTCCCGATTCCAAGGGGCTGGCGCGCATGTCCCTGACGCGATTGCAGATTCCGGGTTCCGTTTGCGTCGCCCCTGTGGTATAAAATGCGCCGCTTTCCGGGGATAGCTCCGGGAGCATTAACCCACACACGTGTCGACACGATGGCCTGGGTGCCTTTGATCCTCGGATCAATGGTTGGTCATTGGGATACGTGGAGGCCCAACCCGACTTATCAAGGAACTATCATGTCCCAAGTCAACATGCGCGATATGCTGAAGGCCGGTGTGCACTTCGGTCACCAAACCCGTTACTGGAATCCGAAAATGGGTAAATACATTTTCGGCGCGCGTAACAAGATTCACATCATCAACCTTGAAAAAACCCTGCCAATGTTCAACGAAGCTCTGACTTTCGTAGAGCGTCTGGCCCAGGGCAAAAACAAGATTCTGTTCGTCGGCACCAAGCGTTCCGCTGGCAAGATCGTTGCTGAAGAAGCAGCACGTTGCGGTTCGCCGTACGTCGATCACCGCTGGTTGGGCGGCATGCTGACCAACTTCAAGACCATTCGTGCTTCCATCAAGCGTCTGCGTGACCTTGAAGTACAAGCCGAAGACGGTACTTTCGCCAAGCTGACCAAGAAAGAAGCGCTGATGCGCACTCGCGATCTTGAGAAGCTGGATCGCTCCCTGGGCGGCATCAAGGACATGGGCGGTCTGCCAGACGCACTGTTCGTGATCGACGTTGACCACGAGCGCATCGCGATCACCGAAGCCAACAAGCTGGGCATCCCGGTCATCGGCGTTGTCGATACCAACAGCAGCCCGGAAGGCGTTGACTACATCATCCCAGGCAACGATGACGCAATCCGCGCTATCCAGCTGTACATGGGTTCGATGGCTGACGCAGTCATCCGCGGTCGCAACAACGTTGCTGGCGGTACTGTAGAATTCGCAGCTGAAGAAACTCAGGCTGCAGCTGAGTAATTGACGCCCTGGCGTTGACTCAGTAAGCAAAAAGGGGGCTTGGCCCCCTTTTTGCCACCTCGAAAACCATCTGTCGGCAGCGCAGCTACAGCATCTGTAACGTGCAGCGGCTACAAACAGGTTCGGGAAGAATTGAACGCCCGTTCGATCGGGTGGAATGGTTGAAAACCTATCCAAGAGGAATTTGAAAATGGCAGCAATTACTGCAGCATTGGTCAAAGAACTGCGCGAGCGTACCGGCGAAGGCATGATGGATTGCAAGAAAGCCCTGGAAAAGGCTGGCGGCGACATCGAAAAAGCCATTGATGACATGCGCGCTTCGGGCGCCATCAAGGCTGCCAAGAAAGCTGGCAACGTTGCCGCTGAAGGCGCTATCGCCATCAAGGACGACGGCAAGGCTGCCGTTCTGATCGAAGTCAACTCGCAGACCGACTTCCTGGCTCTGCAGGACGACTTCAAAAACTTCGTTGCTGCCAGCGTTGACAAAGCATTCGCTGACAAGCTGACCGATGCAGCTCCGCTGATCGCTTCTCAAGAAGCCGCTCGCGAAGCACTGGTTGCCAAAGTAGGCGAGAACGTCAACATCCGTCGCCTGGTGCGCGTAGAAGGCGACGTAGTCGGCACCTACCTGCACGGCAACAAGATCGGTGTTGCTGTTGTCCTGAAAGGCGGCGACGTCGAGCTGGCCAAAGACATCGCAATGCACGTTGCTGCAAGCAACCCTGAGTTCCTGCTGCCTTCGCAAGTCTCCGACGAAGCGATCGAGCGTGAAAAGGCTGTGTTCCTGCAGCTGAACGAAGAAAAAATCAAAGGCAAGCCAGAAAACATTGTTGAGAACATGGTCAAAGGCCGTATCAGCAAGTTCCTGGCAGAAGCGAGCCTGGTTGAGCAGGCGTTCGTCAAGAACCCTGAAATCAAGGTTGGCGAGCTGGCCAAGAAAGGCGGCGCTGAAATCGTTTCCTTCACCTACTTCAAAGTAGGCGAAGGCATCGAGAAGCCGGTCGACAACTTCGCTGAAGAAGTTGCTGCCCAGCTGGCTGCCGCCAAGCAATAAGACGGTTTTTCAACTGTCGCCCGAAAGAGGCTGCCCGCTCACGCGCGCAGCCTCTTTTCAGATAGGGTTACCAATTTTTAATTGGTTTCCCCTTGGAACTGACTTACAAAGCCATGTTCCGATGGCGCTGAAGCAGCGCCAAGCTAGAGTGAACGCCAGCTGTAAACAGCTCGCAAAGAATTTTTAAAATACGCCGCAGGAGAGATTCGCAATGGCTCAGCAGGGCAGTGGTTATCAGGCTCGCTATAAACGCATTCTACTCAAGCTTAGCGGCGAGGCCCTGATGGGCTCGGAAGAGTTCGGGATCGATCCGAAAGTGCTCGATCGCATGGCGCTGGAAGTCGGCCAACTGGTCGGCATCGGCGTTCAGGTCGGTCTGGTGATCGGCGGTGGCAACCTGTTCCGCGGTGAAGCGCTGAGCAAGGCCGGCATGGATCGGGTCACGGGCGACCACATGGGCATGCTGGCCACTGTGATGAACGCCCTGGCCATGCGCGACGCGCTGGAACGTGCCAATATCTCCGCCATCGTGATGTCGGCCATCTCCATGGTCGGTGTAACCGATCACTATGACCGTCGCAAGGCCATGCGCCACCTGAACTCCAAGGACGTGGTGATCTTCGCGGCCGGTACCGGCAATCCGTTCTTTACCACGGATTCGGCAGCCTGCCTGCGCGCTATTGAAATCGACGCTGATGTCGTGCTCAAGGCGACCAAGGTCGATGGCGTCTACACCGCTGACCCGTTCAAAGACCCGCATGCCGAGAAGTTCGATCATCTGACATACGATGAAGTACTGGATCGCAAGCTGGGTGTAATGGATCTGACGGCTATCTGCCTGTGCCGCGATCACAAGATGCCGCTGCGCGTATTTAACATGAACAAGCCGGGCGCCCTGCTGAACATCGTGCATGGTGGCGCTGAAGGCACTCTGATCGAGGAAGTCCAACAATGATCAACGAAATCAAGAAAGACGCTAAAGAGCGCATGACGAAGTCCGTTGAGTCCCTGGCTCACAACTTCGGCCGTATCCGCACCGGTCAGGCGCACCCGAGCATCCTGGAAGGCGTGATGGTGCCTTACTACGGCGCTGATACCCCGATCAAACAAGTGGCCAACATCACCGTCAAGGATGCCCGTACCCTGCAAGTCGTTGCGTTCGAGCGCAACATGCTGGGTGCCGTGGACAAGGCCATCGGCAGTGCAGGTCTGAACCTGAACCCTACTAACCTGGGTGAGTTGCTGCTGATCAGCATGCCGGCCCTGACTGAAGAAACCCGTCGCGGTTTCACCAAGCAGGCGCGTGATGTGGCTGAAGACGCTCGTGTTGCCGTGCGCAACATCCGTCGCGATGCCAACAGCTCCCTGAAGGATCTGGTCAAGGAAAAGGAAATCAGTGAAGACGAAGAGCGTCGCGCAGCCGGCGAGATCGACGATCTGACCAAGAAGTTCGTGGCTGAAATCGACGCCAAGCTGGCCGAGAAAGAAAAAGACCTGATGGCCGTATAAGGGTCGAGTTTTAAATGGACAAGACCAAGCAGACTGCGCCGTCCGCGGTGCCGCGCCATGTCGCGATCATCATGGATGGCAATAATCGCTGGGCGAAAAAACGCTTCATGCCGGGTGTCGCCGGGCATAAAGCGGGCGTGGACGCTGTACGGGCGGTGATCGAGGTGTGTGCCGAGGCCAAGGTCGAGGTGCTCACCCTGTTCGCTTTTTCCAGTGAAAACTGGCAGCGCCCGGCCGATGAGGTGAGCGCCTTGATGGATCTGTTCTTCAAGGCGTTGCGTCGTGAGGCCAAGCGCCTGAACGACAACAACATCAGTCTGCGCATCATTGGTGATCGTACGCGGTTTCATCCCGAGCTTCAGGCAGCCATGCGTGAAGCCGAAGCGATGACCGCCGGTGCCAACCGTTTCATCCTGCAAATCGCTGCCAACTACGGCGGTCAGTGGGACATTGCGCAAGCGGCACAGCGTCTGGCGCGTGAGGTTCAGGCCGGGCATTTGCGGCCGGAAGACATCACCCCGGATCTGCTGCAGACCTGTCTGGTCACTGGTGATCTGCCGTTGCCTGATTTGTGCATCCGCACCGGCGGCGAGCATCGGATCAGCAACTTCCTCTTGTGGCAGTTGGCCTACGCCGAGTTGTACTTCTCCGACCTGTTCTGGCCGGACTTCAAACACGAAGCCATGCGCAATGCGCTGGCCGATTTCGCTTTGCGCCAGCGTCGCTTCGGTAAAACGAGCGAGCAGGTCGAAGCTGGAGCCCGGGTTTAATGCTTAAACAACGCATCATCACTGCACTGATTCTATTGCCGATCGCCCTGGGTGGTTTTTTCCTGCTCGAAGGGTCCGGTTTTGCCCTGTTCATCGGGCTGGTCGTGAGTCTGGGTGCCTGGGAGTGGGCACGCCTGGCCGGCTTCACCGCGCAGGCATTCCGTGTCGGCTACGCGGCGGTGGTCGCGCTGATGCTGTTCGTCATGTACATCCTGCCGGGGCTGGCACCATGGGTGCTGGGCGCGTCGGTGATCTGGTGGGGGCTGGCGACCTGGCTGGTGCTGACGTACCCGCGCTCCAGCGAGCATTGGTCCAGCGCCGCCGCCAAGCTGGTAATCGGTTTGCTGATTCTGTTGCCTGCCTGGCAAGGGCTGATGCTGATCAAGCAATACCCGCTCGGTAACTGGTTGATCATGGCGGTGATGGTGCTGGTCTGGGGGGCTGATATCGGGGCGTACTTCTCCGGTCGTGCGTTCGGCAAGCGCAAGCTGGCTCCGCAAGTCAGTCCCGGCAAAAGCTGGGAGGGCGTGTATGGCGGTCTGGCGTTAAGTCTGGTCATCACCACGTTGGTCGCGCTGTTCCGTGACTGGACGGTGGCACAACTGTTCAAGGGTTTGATCGGTGCGGCGGTGATTGTCTTCATCTCGGTGGTGGGCGATCTGACCGAAAGCATGTTCAAGCGCCAGTCCGGCATCAAGGACAGCAGTAATCTGCTGCCCGGCCATGGTGGTGTACTGGATCGCATCGACAGCCTGACGGCGGCGATCCCGGTATTCGCGGTGCTGTTGTGGATGGCGGCGTCGTGAGTCGCCCACAGCAGATTACCGTCCTGGGCGCGACCGGTTCGATCGGTCTGAGCACCCTGGATGTCATCGCCCGGCATCCGGAGCGTTATCAGGCCTTCGCCCTGAGCGGTTTTACCCGCCTGAGCGAACTGTTTGCCCTGTGTGTCCGTCATCTTCCTAAATATGCAGTAGTGCCGGAGGTCGGCGCCGCTCGCAACCTGCAGGATGATTTACGAGCCGCGGGCCTGCCGACGCAGGTGCTGGTCGGCGAGGAAGGATTGTGTCAGGTCGCTGCGGCACCCGAGGTGGATGCCGTCATGGCCGCCATCGTCGGCGCTGCCGGCCTGCGCCCGACTCTTGCGGCAGTCGAGGCGGGCAAGAAGATTCTTCTGGCCAACAAGGAAGCGCTGGTCATGTCCGGCGCCTTGTTCATGCAGGCCGTGCGCAAGAGCGGTTCGGTCCTGTTGCCGATCGACAGCGAACACAACGCGATTTTTCAGTGCATGCCGCAGGACTTTGCTCGCGGGCTGAGTAACGTTGGGGTCCGTCGGATTTTGCTGACGGCTTCCGGTGGTCCGTTTCGTCAAACGCCGATGGCCGAACTGGCGCATGTTTCACCGGATCAGGCCTGTGCGCACCCGAACTGGTCCATGGGGCGCAAGATTTCGGTAGATTCGGCCAGCATGATGAACAAGGGGCTCGAACTGATCGAGGCCTGCTGGTTGTTC
Organism: Pseudomonas pharyngis; assembly: GCF_021602345.1. Taxonomy (GTDB): domain Bacteria; phylum Pseudomonadota; class Gammaproteobacteria; order Pseudomonadales; family Pseudomonadaceae; genus Aquipseudomonas; species Aquipseudomonas pharyngis. Next base: position 192,004 of record NZ_BQID01000010.1, on the reverse strand, counting down.
GATGCCAAGCCATCGCAAGTCGAAGTGGTGATTCACCCGCAAAGCGTGATTCACTCGCTGGTCGATTATGTGGACGGCTCGGTGCTGGCGCAGTTGGGCAATCCCGATATGCGCACGCCGATTGCCAACGCCCTGGCTTGGCCAGAGCGCATTGATTCGGGCGTGGCGCCGCTGGATCTGTTCGCTGTGGCGCGCCTGGATTTCGAAGCTCCCGACGAGGAGCGTTTCCCGTGCCTGCGCCTGGCGCGGCAGGCCGCCGAGGCGGGAAACAGTGCCCCGGCCATGCTCAACGCGGCGAATGAAGTGGCGGTTGCCGCGTTTCTCGACGGACGGGTTCGCTACCTGGAAATCGCGAGTATCATCGAGGAAGTCTTGAATCTCGAGCCTGTGGTGGCGCTGGATGATCTCGATGCGGTGTTCGCCGCTGATGCAACCGCCCGGACATTGGCCGGGCAGTGGTTGAGTCGTCACGGCCGATAGGTCTTGCAATACATGGCTTCACGCGGCACTGGACAGGATTGCGGAGAAAGTAGATGAGCGCGCTCTATATGATTGCCGGCACCCTGATCGCTCTGGGTGTGCTGGTCACCTTTCACGAATTCGGCCACTTCTGGGTCGCGCGTCGCTGTGGCGTCAAGGTTCTGCGTTTCTCCGTTGGCTTCGGCATGCCGCTGCTGCGCTGGCACGACAAGCAGGGTACGGAGTTTGTAGTCGCCGCGATTCCGCTGGGTGGCTACGTCAAGATGCTCGACGAGCGCGAAGGCGAAGTGCCGGCCGATCAGCTTCATCAGTCATTCAATCGCAAGTCCGTGCGTCAGCGCATCGCCATCGTCGCGGCCGGCCCTGTGGCCAACTTCCTGCTCGCGCTGGTGTTCTTCTGGGTGTTGGCCATGCTCGGTAGCGAGCAGATTCGTCCGGTCATCGGTTCGGTGGAGTCCGGCAGCATCGCCGCAACGGCTGGGCTGAGCGCCGGTCAGGAGATCGTCGCCATCGACGGAGAGCCGACCTCGGGCTGGGCTGCGGTCAACCTGCAGTTGGTGCGACGCCTGGGGGAAAGTGGCTCACTGCAATTGATGGTGCGCGAGCCGGGCTCCACGGCTGACTCGCCTCGTGAGCTGGCGCTTGATAAATGGCTCAAAGGGGCTGACGAGCCGGACCCGATTCGCTCCCTCGGTATTCGTCCTTGGCGCCCGGCATTGCCGCCGGTGCTGGCTGAACTTGATCCGAAAGGCCCGGCCCAGACAGCCGGGCTGAAAACCGGCGATCGTCTGCTGAAACTGGATGGCAAGGCGCTGGATGACTGGCAGCAGGTGGTCGATACCGTTCGTACGCGTCCTGATACCAAAATCGTGCTGCGCGTCGAGCGCGACGGTGTTCAAATCGACGTCCCTGTGACATTGGCTGCGCGTGGCGATAAAAAGTCGCCAAGCGGTTACCTTGGGGCGGGCGTGAAGGCTGTCGACTGGCCGCCGGAAATGATTCGCGAGGTCAGTTACGGGCCTTTGGCGGCGATTGGCGAGGGTGCCCGTCGTACCTGGACCATGAGCGTACTGACGCTGGATTCACTGAAGAAAATGCTCTTCGGCGAGCTCTCGGTAAAAAACTTGAGTGGACCGATAACCATTGCTAAAGTGGCGGGCGCTTCTGCCCAGTCGGGCGTCGCTGATTTCCTGAATTTCCTTGCTTATCTGAGTATTAGCCTGGGGGTTCTGAATTTGCTGCCCATTCCTGTACTGGATGGGGGGCATTTGTTGTTTTATCTGATCGAGTGGGCGCGTGGTCGTCCCTTGTCGGATCGGGTGCAAGGTTGGGGGATACAGATCGGTATCAGCTTGGTGGTCGGGGTGATGTTGCTTGCTCTGGTCAACGATCTGGGTCGTCTGTAACGCTTCGCTGAATTGCGAATCTGCCGCATTTTGCGGCAGTTTGTTTATTGCCAGTTGGAATAAGAAAGGACTTCATGAAACGTCTGCTGCTAACTGCGGTTCTCACCGTATTGATGATCGCCGAAGTTCACGCCGAGTCCTTCACTATCTCTGATATTCGCGTCAATGGCCTCCAGCGGGTCTCCGCGGGTAGCGTCTTTGGTGCCTTGCCGTTGAACGTCGGCGAGCAGGCGGATGATCGTCGCCTGGTGGAATCCACTCGTGCGCTGTTCAAAACCGGTTTCTTTCAAGATATCCAGCTGGGCCGCGAAGGCAACGTTCTGGTGATCACGGTCGTCGAGCGTCCCTCGGTCGCCAGCATCGAGATCGAAGGCAACAAGGCGATCTCCACCGAAGACCTGATGAAAGGCCTCAAGCAATCCGGTCTGGCCGAAGGCGAGATCTTCCAGCGCGCGACCCTCGAAGGCGTGCGTAACGAGCTGCAACGTCAATACGTTGCACAAGGTCGTTACTCGGCTACCGTCGATACCGAAGTGGTCTCGCAGCCGCGCAACCGCGTCGGCCTGAAAGTGAAGATCAACGAAGGCACCGTCGCCGCCATTCAGCACATCAACGTGGTGGGCAACACGGTTTTCCCCGAGGAAGACCTGACCGACCTGTTCGAACTGAAAACCACCAACTGGCTGTCGTTCTTCAAGAACGACGACAAGTATGCCCGTGAAAAACTGTCCGGTGACCTGGAGCGTCTGCGTTCCTACTACCTGGACCGTGGCTATATCAACATGGATATCGCTTCGACCCAGGTGTCCATCACCCCGGACAAGAAGCACGTCTACATCACCGTCAACGTCAATGAAGGCGAGAAGTACACCGTTCGTGACGTCAAGCTCAGCGGTGACCTGAAAGTCCCTGAGGACCAGGTCAAGTCGCTGTTGCTGGTGCAGAAGGGTCAGGTGTTCTCGCGCAAGCTGATGACCACCACTTCCGAACTGATCACCCGTCGTCTGGGTAACGAGGGTTACACCTTCGCCAACGTCAACGGCGTGCCACAACCGCACGATGAAGATCACACCGTCGATATCCTGTTCGCTGTCGATCCGGGCAAGCGTGCCTACGTCAACCGCATCAACTTCCGTGGTAACACCAAGTCCGAGGACGAAGTGCTGCGTCGTGAAATGCGTCAGATGGAAGGTGGCTGGGCTTCGACCTACCTGATCGACCAGTCCAAGACCCGTCTGGAGCGTCTGGGCTTCTTTAAAGAAGTCAACGTCGAGACCCCGGCTGTGCCAGGTGTCGATGACCAGGTTGACGTGAACTACAGCGTTGAAGAGCAGGCTTCCGGTTCGATCACCGCCAGCGTCGGTTTCGCCCAGAGTGCCGGTCTGATCCTCGGTGGTTCGATCACCCAGAACAACTTCCTCGGTACCGGTAACCGCGTCAGCGTCGGCCTGACCCGCAGCGAATACCAGAGCCGCTACAACTTCGGCTACGTTGACCCGTACTGGACCGCCGATGGCGTGAGCCTGGGTTACAACGCTTTCTATCGCACCACCGACTACAAAGACCTCGATGTCGACGTAGCGAGCTATGCGGTAGACAGCCTGGGTGCCGGCGTGAACGTGGGCTACCCGATCAGCGAGACTTCGCGTCTGACCTTCGGCCTGTCCGCTCAGCAGGACAAGATCAAGACCGGCCAGTACACCGTTGACGAGATTTTCGACTTCGTTAAGCGTGAAGGCGACAACTACCTGAACTTCAAGGCTTCGGCCGGCTGGTCCGAGTCGACCCTGAACAAGGGTGTGCTGCCAACCCGTGGTCGTTCCCAGAGCCTGACCCTGGAAACCACCATTCCAGGCAGCGATCTGTCGTTCTTCAAGCTCGATTACCGTGGCCAGTTGTTCCAGCCTTTGAGCGAGAACTACACCATGCGCCTGCACACCGAGCTGGGCTATGGCGATGGTTACGGTTCGACCGACGGCTTGCCGTTCTATGAAAACTACTATGCTGGTGGTTTCAACTCGGTCCGCGGCTTTAAAGACAGCACGCTGGGTCCACGCAGTACCCCTAGTCGTGGCGCCGGTGTGACCGGTAACGCCGGTACGTTGCGTGACCCGGATCAGGATCCGCTGCCGTTCGGTGGCAACGTGTTGATCCAGGGTGGTGTCGAGGTGTTGTTCCCGCTGCCATTCGTCAAGGATCAGCGTTCGCTGCGTACTTCGGTATTCTGGGACGTGGGTAACGTATTTGACTCCAAGTGCGAGAAGACTACCAACGCGACTGTCGGCTCGACTTCTGCCACTCAGTGCAACGACATCAGTCTGAGCAACATGGCCAGTTCCGTCGGTGTCGGCGTGACCTGGGTCACCGCACTGGGCCCGCTGAGCTTTGCACTGGCGATGCCGATCAAGAAACCGGATGAAGCTGAAACTCAAGTGTTCCAATTCTCCCTGGGCCAGACGTTCTAAGCGTCTGACCCAAGACAACGACAATGGATTTTGTAGGAGTGCATCGTGCGTAAGTTGACTCAATTGGTTCTCCTGGCCTCCGTACTGGTGGCAGGCCCGGCATTTGCCGACATGAAAATCGCCGTCCTGAACTATCAGATGGCTCTGCTGGAATCCGACGCGGCGAAGAAGTACGCCGTGGATGCCGAGAAGAAGTTTGGCCCGCAACTGACCAAGCTCAAGACCCTGGAAAGCAGTGCCAAGGGCATTCAGGATCGTCTGATGGCCGGTGGCGACAAGATGCAGCAAGGCGAGCGCGAGCGTCTGGAGCTTGAGTTCAAGCAAAAGGCTCGTGACTTCCAGTTCCAGTCCAAGGAGCTGAACGAAGCCAAGGCTGTTGCCGACCGCGAAATGCTCAAGCAACTGAAGCCGAAACTGGATAGCGCAGTGGAAGAAGTCATCAAGAAAGGTGGTTTTGACCTGGTGTTCGAGCGTGGCGCAGTGATCGATGTCAAACCTCAGTACGACATCACGCGCCAGGTTATCGAGCGCATGAATCAGCTGAAGTAACCCATGACCGTGACTATCAAGCTCGGCCAGTTGGCCGAGTTCCTCGGCGCCACCCTGAGTGGCGACCCCGAGAAGCAAATCACTGGGCTAGCCACCTTGCAGGAGGCTGGCCCAGCTCAGTTGAGCTTTCTGGCAAACCCCCAATACCGTAAATACCTGGCTGGCTCGCAGGCCGCAGCCCTGTTGCTCAAGGCTGCCGACGCGGAAGGTTATGCCGGTAATGCGTTGGTGGTGCCGGATCCGTACCTGGCTTACGCACGCATTTCCCATCTGTTCGATCCGAAGCCCAAGGCCGCTGCCGGCATTCATCCGACGGCAGTGATTGCCGAGGATGCCGTGGTCGATCCGAGCGCCAGTGTCGGTCCCTTCGTGGTGATCGAAGCCGGTGCTCGAATTGGCGCGGATGTGACACTCGGCGCGCATTGCGTTGTCGGTGCGCGCAGTGAAATCGGCGAGGGCGGCTGGCTGGCCCCGCGAGTCACGCTGTATCACGATGTGCGGATCGGCAAGCGGGTGGTGATCCAGTCTGGTGCCGTACTTGGCGGTGAAGGCTTCGGCTTCGCCAACGAGAAGGGCATCTGGCAGAAAATTGCCCAGATCGGTGGCGTGACCATCGGTGACGATGTGGAGATTGGCGTGAATACCGCCATCGACCGCGGTGCGCTGGCCGATACCGTGATCGGCAATGGCGTGAAGCTCGACAACCAGATTCAGATCGCCCACAACGTGCAGGTCGGTGACCACACCGCCATGGCCGCGTGCGTGGGGATTTCCGGCAGCACCAAAATCGGCAAGCACTGCATGCTCGCCGGGGGTGTTGGCCTGGTAGGGCACATCGATATTTGCGACAACGTATTCCTGACCGGGATGACCATGGTGACCCACTCGATTACCGAGCCGGGTGCCTATTCTTCCGGCACAGCCATGCAACCGGCGGCCGAATGGCGCAAAAGCGCGGCCCGTATTCGTCAGCTCGATGACATCGCGCGACGTTTGAAACAGCTGGAAAAGCGCTCCGGGGAAGTGACCCCTGGCGGTAATGCTTCATCTGAAGGCTGATACCATTTCCATATCAAGTGTGCACAGCCTCTGGACTGCCTCCTTGATTTGCTAGAGGAGTGCGCGTCAGTCGCGCTCCCAATCTTTACATAGGCTTCCCCCCGAAATGATGGACATCAACGAGATTCGCGAATACCTGCCTCACCGTTACCCGTTCCTGCTGGTGGACCGGGTAGTGGAGCTGGATACGGAAGGCAAGCGCATTCGCGCCTACAAGAATGTCAGCATCAACGAACCGTTCTTCAACGGTCACTTCCCAGCGCACCCGATCATGCCGGGCGTGCTGATTATCGAAGCCATGGCTCAGGCTGCCGGGATCCTCGGTTTCAAGATGCTTGACGTGAAACCGGCCGACGGCACCCTTTATTACTTTGTCGGCTCCGACAAACTGCGTTTCCGCCAGCCAGTGCTGCCGGGGGATCAGTTGATCCTCGAAGCCAAGTTCATCAGCTGCAAGCGTCAGATCTGGAAGTTCGAATGCCAGGCTTCGGTCGACGGCAAGCCGGTCTGCTCTGCTGAAATCATCTGTGCGGAACGCAAGCTATGAGTTTGATTGACCCTCGCGCAATCATCGATCCGTCGGCCGTCCTGGCTGAAGGCGTCGAGGTCGGCCCGTGGTCGATCATCGGTGCAGGTGTGGAAATCGGCGAGGGTACGGTCATCGGGCCACACGTGATCCTCAAAGGTCCGACCCGTATTGGCAAGCACAACCGCATCTACCAGTTTTCCTCGGTAGGCGAAGACACGCCGGACCTGAAATACAAGGGCGAAGAAACCCGTCTGGTGATCGGTGACCACAACGTCATCCGTGAAGGTGTGACAATCCACCGTGGTACCGTTCAGGATCGTTCCGAAACGACTCTGGGTGATCACAACCTGATCATGGCCTATGCCCACATTGGACATGACAGCGTCATCGGCAACCACTGCATTCTGGTCAACAACACCGCGCTGGCCGGCCATGTGCACGTTGATGACTGGGCGATCCTGTCCGGTTTCACCCTGGTTCATCAGTACTGCCACATTGGTGCCCACAGCTTTTCCGGCATGGGTACGGCGATCGGCAAGGACGTCCCGGCGTTCGTCACCGTATTCGGCAACCCGGCCGAAGCGCGCAGCATGAACTTCGAGGGCATGCGTCGTCGCGGTTTCAGCGAAGACGCCATTCACGCGCTGCGACGTGCGTACAAAACGGTGTATCGCCAGGGCCTGACCGTCGAGCAGGCGCTGGCCGAACTGGCCGAGCCGTCCGCCCAGTTCCCGGAGGTCGCGATGTTTCGTGACTCCATCCAGTCGTCGACCCGCGGCATCACCCGCTGACCATGGCCAATCTGCGTATTGCGCTGGTGGCGGGGGAGGCTTCCGGTGACATTCTGGGCGCAGGCCTCATGCGGGCCCTCAAGGCACAGCACCCTGCGGTGGAGTTCATCGGTGTCGGTGGCCCGCTGATGCAGGCCGAAGGCCTGACTTCCTATTTTCCGATGGAGCGTCTGTCGGTCATGGGCCTGGTGGAGGTCCTGGGACGCTTGCGTGAACTGCTCAAGCGCCGCAAAGACCTGATCGCCACGCTTATCGCTGAAAAACCGGATGTGTTCATCGGCATCGACGCACCGGATTTCAACCTCAATATCGAACTCAAGCTGCGTCAGGCCGGAATCAAGACCGTGCACTACGTCAGCCCGTCGGTGTGGGCGTGGCGGCAGAAGCGGGTGCTGAAGATCCGCGAAGGCTGCGACCTGATGCTCACGCTGCTGCCGTTCGAAGCCAGATTCTACGAAGAGAAGGGCGTACCGGTGCGGTTCGTCGGCCATACACTGGCCGACACCATTCCACTGGAGGCCGATCGCTCTGCTGCGCGGGCCGAACTCGGTCTGCCGGACGGTCCGCTGGTGGCATTGATGCCTGGCAGCCGGGGCGGCGAAGTCAGCCGTCTGGGTGCGTTGTTCCTTGATACCGCCGAGCGCTTGCGGGCCATGCGCCCGGGTGTGCGTTTCGTCATCCCGTGCGCCAGCCCCGAGCGTCGTGCCCAGCTTGAAGAATTGCTGGCTGGCCGCGATCTGCCAGTGACCCTGCTCGATGGCAAATCCCACCTGGCCCTGGCGGCGTGCAATGCGGTCCTGATCGCGTCGGGTACAGCGACCCTCGAAGCGCTGCTGTACAAGCGCCCGATGGTCGTGGCGTACCGTCTTGCGCCGCTGACGTTCTGGATTCTCAAACGTATGGTCAAGAGTCCGTACGTCTCACTGCCGAACCTGCTGGCCCAGCGACTGCTGGTGCCGGAATTGTTGCAGGATGATGCGACGGTCGAGGCGCTTGCCCAGACCCTGTCGCCATTGATCGACGGTGGCGAAGAGCAGACCCGTGGCTTCGACGAGATCCATCGCACCCTGCGCCTGGACGCTTCCAATCAGGCGGCTGACGCCGTTCTGAACCTGATCGGGCAAACACGATGAGCAAGACAAGCATGCAGATGGGCCTGGATTTCACCCTGGTCGCCGAAGTCGAAGAACTGGTGGCCGGCGTGGATGAAGTCGGTCGCGGCCCGTTGTGCGGCGCGGTCGTCACCGCAGCGGTGATCCTCGATCCGAACCGGCCGATTCTCGGTCTCAACGACTCGAAGAAACTCACCGAAGCCAAGCGCGAAAAGCTCTACGACGAAATCTGCGAGAAGGCGCTCAGCTGGTGCATCGCCCGCGCCGAGGTCGAAGAAATCGACGAGCTGAACATCCTTCACGCCACCATGCTGGCGATGCAACGCGCAGTCGCTGGCCTGCACATCCAGCCGAAACTGGCGATGATCGACGGCAACCGCTGCCCGAAACTGCCGATGCGTTCCGAAGCGGTGGTGCAGGGCGACGGCAAGGTGCCGGCGATTGCAGCGGCATCGATTCTGGCCAAGGTCAGCCGCGACCGCGAGATGGCGGCGTTTGAATTGATCTACCCGGGTTACGGCATCGGCGGCCATAAAGGCTATCCGACCCCCGTTCATCTGGAAGCGCTGTCACGCCTCGGGCCGACGCCGATTCACCGGCGTTCGTTTGCCCCGGTGCGTCAGGCTTACGAAGCGCTGCAAGGCCTGACGCAGGTTTAGCGGCAAGGCTGATGTTTTTTTCGGGGCCCGGTACAATCCGGGCCTTGTTGTCTCTATGTAACTGGACAGGATCACTATGCCGGCTTCATTCGTTCATCTACGCCTGCACACTGAATACTCCCTGGTCGATGGGCTCGTGCGGATCAAGCCGCTGGTCAAGGCCCTGACCGGCATGGGCATGCCGGCCGTTGCGGTGACCGACCAGAACAACATGTGTTCGCTGGTCAAATTCTATAAAAACACCATGGGTGCCGGGATCAAGCCGATCTGCGGCGCCGACCTGTGGCTGTCGAACAAGGACCCGGATGGTCCGCTGAGCCGCATCAGCCTGCTGGTCATGAATGCCCAGGGCTATCGCAACCTGACCGAATTGATTTCCCGTGGTTTCATCGACGGTCAGCGCAACGGCATGGTCATCATCGAGCGCGAGTGGGTCGCCGAGGCCAACGAAGGCCTGATCATGCTGTCCGCCGCGAAGGAAGGCGAGATCGGCATGGCCATGATCGGCGGCAACCCCGCCGAAGCCGAGGCGCTTGCCCGCGAATGGATGGCGGTGTTCCCGGATCGCTTCTATCTGGAAATTCAGCGTACCAATCGTCCGAACGACGAAGAACAGTTGCACGGTGCCGTGGCCCTGGCCGACAAGCTTGGTGCGCCGCTGGTAGCCACCAACGACGTGCGCTTCATCAAGCAGGAAGACTTCGCCGCTCACGAAACCCGCGTCTGCATCGGTGAGGGCCGGGCCCTCGACGATCCGCGGCGTTCGAAGAACTACAGCGACCAGCAGTATCTGAAAAGCGCCGAGGAAATGGCCGAGCTGTTCAGCGACCTGCCGGATGCGATCGAGAACACCGTCGAGATCGCCAAGCGTTGCAACATTGATGTGAAGCTGGGCAAGCACTTCCTGCCGGATTACCCGATTCCCGATGGCATGACCATCGACGAGTATTTCCGCAAGGTCTCTTTCGATGGCCTGGAGGAGCGCCTCAGCGTGCTGCTGCCCAAGGACACCACCGAGGACTACGAGGCCAAGCGTCAGGTCTACGTTGACCGGCTGAATTTCGAACTGGATATCATCATCCAGATGGGGTTCCCCGGTTACTTCCTGATCGTGATGGACTTTATCCAGTGGGCCAAGAACAACGGTGTGCCGGTGGGCCCGGGCCGGGGGTCGGGTGCCGGATCGCTGGTGGCCTATGTGCAGAAGATCACCGACCTCGACCCGCTGGAATATGACCTGCTGTTCGAACGTTTCCTCAACCCGGAACGGGTATCGATGCCCGACTTCGACGTCGACTTCTGCATGGATGGTCGCGACCGGGTGATCGACTACGTGGCCGAAAAGTACGGCCGCAACGCGGTGAGCCAGATCATCACCTTCGGTTCCATGGCGGCGAAGGCTGTGGTCCGCGACGTGGCGCGGGCCCAGGGCAAGTCGTTCGGCCTGGCGGATCGCCTGTCGAAGATGATTCCGTTCGAAGTCGGCATGACCCTGGAAAAAGCCTACGAGCAGGAAGAAATCCTGCGCGACTTCATCAAGGTCGATGAAGAAGCGGCGGAAATCTGGGAGATGGCGCGCAAGCTCGAAGGCGTGGTGCGGAACGTCGGTAAACACGCCGGTGGTGTGGTAATCGCGCCGACCAAGCTGACCGACTTCTCGCCGATCTATTGCGACGAGGCCGGCGACGGTCTGGTGACCCAGTTCGACAAGGACGACGTCGAGGCGGCCGGTCTGGTGAAGTTCGACTTCCTCGGCCTGCGGACCCTGACGATCATCGACTGGGCGCTGAAGACCATCAACCGCGACCGCGCCAAGGTCAACGAACCGCCGCTGGACATCGCGTTCATCCCGCTGGATGACAAGCCGACTTATCAGCTGCTGCAAAAAGCTGAAACCACCGCGGTGTTCCAGCTCGAATCCCGCGGCATGAAAGAGCTGATCAAAAAACTCAAGCCCGACTGCCTCGAAGACCTGATCGCACTGGTGGCCCTGTTCCGTCCGGGCCCGCTGCAGTCGGGCATGGTGGATGACTTCATCAACCGTAAACACGGTCGCGCTGAACTTGCGTATCCGCACCCGGATTACCAGTACGAAGGTTTGCAACCGGTACTGGCGCCGACGTACGGCATCATCCTGTATCAGGAACAGGTGATGCAGATCGCCCAAGTCATGGCCGGTTACACCCTCGGTGGTGCGGACATGCTGCGTCGGGCGATGGGCAAGAAGAAACCCGAGGAAATGGCCAAGCAGCGCGGCGGTTTCATTGAGGGTTGTGCGTCGAACAATATCGACGCGGATCTGGCCGGTAACATTTTCGATCTGGTGGAAAAATTCGCCGGTTACGGCTTCAACAAATCCCACTCCGCCGCCTACGGCCTGGTCTCGTACCAGACCGCCTGGCTGAAAGCCCACTACCCGGCGCCGTTCATGGCCGCGGTACTGTCGGCGGATATGCACAACACCGACAAGGTTGTGACCTTGATCGAAGAAGTGCGCACGATGAAGCTGCGCCTCGACGCGCCGGACGTGAACACCTCGGAGTTCAAGTTCACGGTGAACGACGAAGGCCGCATCGTGTATGGCCTGGGCGCGATCAAAGGTGTCGGTGAAGGCCCGGTGGAAGCGATCACCGAGGCCCGTCAGGCCGGTCCGTTCAAGGATCTGTTCGACTTCTGCGCCCGGGTCGACCTCAAACGCATCAACAAACGCACGCTGGACGGTCTGATCCGCAGCGGCGCGCTGGATCGCCTCGGCCCGTACTTCCATGACGAGCAAAAGGCTTACCAGGCCAATATCGACCGCAACCGCGCCGTGCTGCTGGCGGCGATGGAAGAGGCGATCAAGTCGGCCGAGCAGACCGCGCGCACCCGCGACAGTGGTCACGCCGACCTGTTCGGCGGGTTGTTCGTCGAGGAAGACGCGGACGTTTACGCGGTCCACCGCAAGGCGAAAGAGCTGACCCTCAAGGAACGGCTCAAAGGTGAAAAAGACACCTTGGGCCTGTACCTGACCGGCCACCCGATCGACGAATACGAAGGCGAAATCCGCCGTTTCGCCCGCCAGCGCATCATCGACCTGAAACCGGCCCGGGACACCCAGACCGTGGCGGGGATGATCATCGCCCTGCGGGTGATGAAGAACAAAAAGGGCGACAAGATGGGCTTCATCACCCTCGACGACCGCTCCGGGCGGATCGAGGCATCGCTGTTCGCCGATGCGTTCCACTCCGCGCAATCGCTGCTGCAGACCGACGCAATGGTGGTGGTCGAAGGCGAGGTCAGCAACGACGATTTCTCCGGCGGCCTGCGCCTGCGGGTCAAGCGGGTGATGAGCATGGAAGATGCACGCACCAATCTTGCCGAGAGCCTGCGCCTGAAGTTGCAGACACAGGATCTGAAAGGCGATCAGCTACGCTGGTTGGGTGATTTGCTCAAGCGTCATCGCGGTGCGTGCCCGATCACCATGGAATACACCAGTCCCGATGCGAAGACCTTGCTGCAGTTTGGCGAGACCTGGCGGATTGACCCGGCGGATGCCTTGATTCAAGCCCTGCGTGACCAGTTCGGGCGAGACAACGTCTTCCTCCAATACCGTTGACCGGCAGGTGCCATCAAAGCGCCTGCCCACAACCTGAATTTTTAATCTCGACCTCAGCGCGCCTCTCCCTTAAGGTAGGGCGCGAATAGACAACCGGCCGGCCCAAGCTCATTTGGGACACGACCCAAGACGGACGCCTATGAACCCGAATTTTCTAGATTTCGAACAGCCGATCGCCGACCTGCAAGCCAAGATCGAAGAGTTGCGCTTGGTCGGTAATGACAATTCGCTGAATATCGGCGATGAGATCTCCCGCCTGCAGGACAAGAGCAAGACGCTCACCGAAGACATCTTCGGCAAGCTGACCAGCTGGCAGATCGCACGTCTGGCGCGTCACCCGAAACGTCCTTACACCCTGGACTACATCGAGCACATCTTCACCGAGTTCGACGAACTGCACGGTGATCGTCACTTCTCCGACGACGCGGCCATTGTGGGCGGCGTGGCACGCCTGGAAGACCAGCCAGTGATGGTGATCGGTCACCAGAAGGGCCGTGAAGTGCGTGAAAAGGTACGCCGCAACTTCGGCATGCCGCGTCCGGAAGGCTACCGCAAGGCCTGCCGCCTGATGGAAATGGCCGAGCGTTTCAAGATGCCGATCCTGACCTTCATCGACACCCCGGGCGCCTACCCTGGCATCGATGCTGAAGAGCGCAACCAGAGCGAAGCGATCGCCTGGAACCTGCGCGTCATGGCCCGCCTGAAAACCCCGATCATCGCCACCGTGATTGGTGAAGGTGGTTCCGGCGGTGCACTGGCGATCGGCGTGTGCGACCAGCTGAACATGCTGCAGTACTCGACTTACGCGGTGATCTCGCCGGAAGGCTGTGCTTCGATTCTGTGGAAAACCGCAGAGAAGGCGCCGGATGCTGCTGAAGCGATGGGCATCACCGCCGAGCGTCTGAAAGGTCTGGGCATCGTCGACAAGGTGATCAGCGAGCCTCTGGGTGGCGCCCACCGTGATCCGGCCGCTGCCGCAGCATCGATCCGCGCCGAGCTGAGCTCGCAACTGGCGATGCTGAAGAAGTTCGACAACGAAGCGCTGCTCAAGCGTCGTTATGATCGTCTGATGAGCTACGGTCTCTAAGTCGAGCCGTTTTGGCCAACGATGCAAAACACTGTGGGAGCGGGCTTGCCCGCGAATGCGATGTAACATTCAACAATTGTGTTGGCTGTTTCACCGCTTTCGCGAGCAAGCCCGCTCCCACATTTGGTTTGTGAAAAGGTAGAAAAATGGGTCAGCCCTCGATTGATTTGCCTTCCAGGCTTCTGCGCAATCTCAAGCCCTGGCTCGGTGCTTCCCATTGGCGCATCGCCTTCTCCGGCGGCCTCGACTCCACCGTTCTGGTGCACCTCCTGGCCAATCTCGCCAAAACCGAATCCCTTCCGGCGCTAAGCGCCATTCATGTTCATCACGGCCTTCAGGCTGCGGCCGATGCGTGGCCGGCGCATTGTCAGGATGTCTGCGACGAACTGTCGGTGCCGTTGCAAGTGCAGCGTGTGCAGGTGCAGCCGGGGGCGAGTGTAGAGCGCGCGGCACGGGATGCTCGCTATGCGGCGTTCAGTGCGGCGACTCAGGCCAATGATGTGCTGCTGACCGGGCAGCATCGCGACGATCAGGCTGAAACGCTGTTGTTTCGTCTGCTGCGTGGCGCCGGCGTGCGTGGGTTGTCCGGAATGCCGGCCACGCGAGCGCTGGGGCAGGGCAGTCTGGTGCGGCCGTTGCTCGACGTCACACGTGCCGAGCTGGAAGCCTATGCGCAGGACCACGGCTTGCGCTGGGTCGAGGACCCTTCGAATCAGGATCGACAGTTTTCGCGCAACTACATACGGCATCAGGTTCTGCCGTTGCTGAGCGGTCGCTGGCCTCAGGCGCACGCCAGCATGGCCCGCAGCGCGGCGCATCTGCGTGAGGCGCAAGGTTTGCTCGATGAGCTGGCGCAAATCGATCTGGCTACTGCGAAATTGCCCGCTGAGTTCGAGTGGTCGGGATTGCCATCGCTGGAGTTTGCGGCCATCGCGAAATTGTCCGATGCCCGTCAGCGAAATGCACTCAGCCACTGGCTTGGACCTTTGACCCGACTGCCGGATACCGACCATTGGTCGGGTTGGGTCGATGTGCGTGACGCCGGCAAGGATGCCTCGCCGATCTGGCGTCTGGCGGATGGCGAGCTGCACCGAAGCGCCGGTCGCCTGTGGTGGCTCAGCGGACAATGGTTGCGTACACCGGTGGTCAGCGGCGACTGGCACGAGCCGTCGCTGGCGCTACGCTTGCCCGATAACGGACGTGTCATGTTCAGCGGTCAGACTCCCGCCGGGCCGCTGCAAGTCCGCTATCGGCAGGGCGGCGAGGTGATGCATCTGGCGGATCGCGGTCATCGTGATCTCAAGCGCCTGCTTAATGAGCGCGCGGTGCCGGGCTTCGTGCGTGGCAGATTGCCGCTGCTGTTTCGCGGTGAAGAATTGCTCGCCGTGGCGAACCTGCCGGGGCTCGACGGCCATGTGCTGGAAGGCTGGCGATTGCATTGGCAGCCTTCGGACGAAGATCAAGGTTTGAGATGAAGGGGGCATTCCGGTAGACTACGCTCCCTTCTTGATACAACTTCTGTGGATTCGCCTGAATTGCAGGAGTTGCCGATTACCAAGCAGTCTTTGCTGGGCGATTCCAAAAAATGTGTAGCGAGCAACGTACCGGTGTTTTCACTTCCGGTCTGTCCCAACGCGGCGGTTTTTTTGAAAGGTGCACTGTGATTAATGCAGGTGATCGGGGGCTTCGGCCTTCCTTCGCTTTCCCCGGCGGCTCGGACCGCTTTAACGCAGACTTCTAGGGTTTTTCATGACGCGCTACATATTCGTCACGGGCGGTGTTGTTTCTTCTTTGGGGAAAGGCATTGCATCGGCTTCATTGGCGGCCATCCTGGAGGCGCGGGGGCTTAAGGTCACCATGCTGAAGCTGGATCCGTACATCAACGTCGACCCGGGCACCATGAGCCCGTTCCAGCACGGTGAAGTGTTCGTCACCCACGACGGCGCCGAGACCGACCTGGACCTGGGCCACTACGAGCGGTTCATCCGCACGACCATGACCCAGAACAACAACTTCACCACCGGCCGTGTCTACGAGCACGTGCTGCGCAAAGAGCGTCGTGGTGACTACCTGGGTGCAACCATCCAGGTGATTCCGCACATCACCGACGAAATCAAGCGTCGCATCATCAAGGGCGCCGGCGATGCCGACGTGGCCCTGGTGGAAATCGGCGGTACCGTGGGTGACATCGAATCGCAACCGTTCCTCGAAGCCATCCGCCAGCTGCGTGTGGAAGTCGGCTCCAAGCGCGCGATGCTGATGCACCTGACCCTGGTTCCGTACATCGCCACCGCTGGCGAGACCAAGACCAAGCCGACCCAGCACTCCGTGAAGGAACTGCGTTCGATCGGCCTGCAGCCAGACGTGCTGATCTGCCGCTCCGACCATCCGGTGGATGTGTCGTCGCGTCGCAAGATCGCGCTGTTCACCAACGTTGAAGAGCGTGCGGTGATCTCCCTGGAAGACGTCGACACCATCTACAAGATCCCGGCCGTACTGCACGCCCAGGGTCTGGACGATTTCGTCGTCGAGCGTTTCGGCCTGCAATGCAATGGCGCCGACCTGTCCGAGTGGGAAAAAGTTGTCGATGCCAAGCTGAACCCAGAGCACGAAGTCACCATCGCGATGGTCGGCAAGTACATGGAACTGCTGGATGCCTACAAGTCGCTGATCGAAGCGATGAGTCATGCCGGCATCACCAACCGCACCAAGGTCAACCTGCGCTACATCGATTCCGAAGACATCGAGAACCAGGGCACCGCGCTGCTGGAAGGCGTCGACGCGATCCTCGTACCGGGCGGCTTCGGTCTGCGCGGCGTGGAAGGCAAGATCACTGCCGTTCAGTACGCTCGCGAAAACAAGGTTCCGTACCTGGGTATCTGCCTGGGCATGCAAGTGGCGGTCATCGAGTTCGCCCGTAACGTGCTGGGCTGGAAAGACGCCAACTCCACCGAGTTCGATCGTGCCAGCGGCCATCCGGTTGTCGGCCTGATTACCGAGTGGGAAGACGCTACCGGTGCCGTTGAAGTGCGTACCGAAGCGTCCGATCTGGGTGGCACCATGCGTCTCGGCGCTCAGGAATGCCTGCTCGAAGCCGGCTCCAAGGTGCACGACTGCTACGGCAAGGATGTGATTGTCGAGCGTCACCGTCACCGTTACGAAGTGAACAACAACCTGCTGCCGCAAATCATTGAAGCCGGCCTGAAGATTTCCGGTCGTTCTTCCGATGCCGCGCTGGTTGAAGTGGTCGAAGCGCCGGATCATCCATGGTTCGTCGCTTGCCAGTTCCACCCTGAGTTCACCTCGACGCCACGCGATGGCCATCCGCTGTTCAGCGGCTTCGTCAAAGCGGCATTGGCTCAACACCAGAAGAAGGCGTAACCCCGATGGCACAGAAGATCATCCGCGTCGGCGACATCGAGATTGCCAACGACAAACCCATGGTGCTGTTCGGCGGCATGAACGTGCTGGAAAGTCGTGACATGGCCATGCAGGTTTGCGAAGAGTACGTGAAGGTCACCGAAAAACTCGGTATCCCTTACGTTTTCAAGGCCAGCTTCGACAAGGCCAACCGTTCTTCTGTGACCTCCTATCGCGGTCCTGGCCTGGAAGAAGGCATGCGCATCTTCCAGGACATCAAACAAGCCTTCGGCGTACCGATCATCACCGACGTCCACGAGCCTGACCAGGCCGCGGTCGTCGCCGAGGTCTGCGACATCATCCAGCTGCCGGCCTTCCTGTCGCGCCAGACCGATCTGGTCGTCGCGATGGCCAAGACCAATGCCGTCATCAACATCAAGAAAGCCCAGTTCCTCGCGCCTCAGGAAATGAAACACATCCTGAACAAGTGCGTGGAAGCGGGTAACGATCAGTTGATCCTCTGCGAGCGCGGTTCGAGCTTCGGCTACAACAACCTCGTGGTCGACATGCTCGGCTTCGGCATCATGAAGCAGTTCGAGTACCCGGTATTCTTCGACGTGACCCATTCGCTGCAGATGCCTGGCGGTCGTTCCGATTCCGCCGGCGGTCGCCGCGCCCAGGTCACCGACCTGGCCAAGGCTGGCATGAGCCAGTCGCTGGCGGGCCTGTTCCTCGAAGCGCACCCGGATCCCGACAACGCCAAATGCGACGGCCCTTGCGCCTTGCGTCTGGACAAACTGGAGCCATTCCTGGCCCAGCTCAAAGCCCTGGACGAACTGGTGAAGAGTTTTCCGACGGTAGAAACCGCGTAAACCTCAATTCTCCGGTAAAGTACCGCACGATTTGTCGCTCATGCCCTCGGGTATGAGCGTTGTCGTCTGCAAGCTGCCCGCTGCACACCACTTGCCGACGGTAAAAAGATTTCCTCTAGCTGCGTCGTTTTCGTCAACTTTGGAGTGTTTACAACAATGGCAAAAATCGTCGACATCAAAGGTCGTGAAGTTCTCGACTCCCGTGGCAATCCCACCGTGGAAGCGGACGTGCTTCTCGACAACGGCATCATCGGCAGCGCCTGTGCGCCGTCCGGTGCATCCACTGGCTCGCGTGAAGCGCTCGAGCTGCGTGATGGCGACAAGAGCCGTTACCTGGGCAAGGGCGTGCTCAAGGCGGTAGCCAACATCAACGGTCCGATCCGCGATCTGCTGCTGGGCACCGACCCAAGCGACCAGAAAGCCCTGGATCACGCGATGATCAAGCTGGACGGTACTGAAAACAAAGCGACCCTGGGCGCCAACGCCATCCTCGCCGTATCCCTGGCCGCGGCCAAGGCGGCTGCACAGGATCAGGACCTGCCGCTGTACGCTCACATCGCCAATCTGAACGGCACTCCGGGTGTGTACTCGATGCCGGTTCCGATGATGAACATCATCAACGGTGGCGAACACGCCGACAACAACGTCGACATCCAGGAATTCATGGTTCAGCCGGTTGGCGCCAAGTCCTTCTCGGAAGGTCTGCGCATGGGCACCGAGATTTTCCATCACCTGAAAGCTGTGCTGAAGGCCCGTGGCCTGAGCACCGCCGTCGGTGACGAAGGTGGTTTCGCGCCGAACCTGGCGTCCAACGAAGACGCACTGAAAGTGATCTCCGAAGCTGTTGCCAACGCCGGTTACAAGTTGGGCACCGACGTGACCCTGGCTCTGGACTGCGCAGCCAGCGAATTCTTCGAAGACGGCAAGTACAACCTGTCCGGCGAAGGCCAGGTGTTCACCGCTGAAGGTTTCGCGGACTACCTCAAAGGTCTGACCGAGCGTTACCCGATCATCTCGATCGAAGACGGTCTGGACGAGTCCGACTGGGCTGGCTGGAAGATCCTCACCGACAAGATCGGCGAGAAGACCCAACTGGTCGGCGACGACCTGTTCGTGACCAACACCAAGATCCTGAAAGAAGGCATCGATAAAAAGATCGCCAACTCGATCCTGATCAAGTTCAACCAGATCGGCACCCTGACCGAAACCCTGGAAGCCATCCAGATGGCCAAGGCTGCCGGTTACACCGCCGTGATCTCGCACCGCTCCGGCGAAACCGAAGACTCGACCATTGCCGACCTGGCCGTGGGTACTTCGGCTGGCCAGATCAAGACCGGTTCGCTGTGCCGTTCCGACCGTGTTTCCAAGTACAACCAACTGCTGCGTATCGAAGAGCAGTTGAATGGCAAGGCCAAGTACAACGGTCGCAGCGAGTTTCGCGGCTGAGCAGTAAATGATAGAAAGACACCGGATTGTGTCGGAAAAGTCGTGACAGCGATGGATTTGCCACTAATCTGATGCCTTATATGCACAAGCCTGGATATTCCAGGCTTCGTGCTATCAGATGCTTCAAAGTTTTGGCGTGGCTGTCTTTTTTCACTGGATACCTGATATTCGATGCGCAGTCCTTACTGGTTGTTTCTCGTTTTGCTCTTGCTGCTGGCCGGTCTGCAGTACCGCCTGTGGGTGGGCAATGGCAGTCTGGCGCAAGTCGCCGAACTGAATCAGCAGATTGCTGATCAACACGCCGAGAACGAAGCCTTGTTGGAGCGCAACCGGGTGATGGACGCTGAAGTCAGCGAGTTGAAGAAGGGCATGGAGACCGTTGAAGAGCGGGCTCGTCACGAACTGGGCATGGTCAAGGACGGCGAAACCCTTTACCAGTTGGCCCAATGATCGACTCCCTGCCGGCCTTCTGGGCCGTGATTCCTGCCGCGGGCGTCGGTGCCCGAATGGCTGCGGACCGTCCCAAGCAATACCTGCAACTGGGCGGGCGCACAATTCTCGAACACAGCCTCGGCTGTTTCCTCGATCACCCGAGCCTCAAGGGCCTGGTGGTCAGTCTTGCCGTTGATGATCCTTATTGGCCGAATCTGGCCAGCGCCAGCGATCCGCGCATTCAACGGGTTGACGGTGGTGCCGAGCGTTCCGGCTCGGTGCTCAACGCCTTGCTGCATCTGCATGCGCAAGGTGCCGACGACGAGGACTGGGTGCTGGTGCACGATGCGGCACGACCGAACCTGAGCCGTGACGATCTCGACAAATTGCTTACTGAACTGGCGAACGATCCGGTCGGCGGCTTGCTGGCCGTGCCGGCGCGCGACACCCTGAAACGGGTCGACAAGCACGGTCGTGTGGTGGAAACCGTGGATCGCAGCGTGATCTGGCAGGCCTACACGCCGCAGATGTTCCGCCTCGGTGCCTTGCACCGTGCACTGGCCGACAGTCTGGTGGCTGATGCTGTGATCACCGATGAAGCCTCGGCAATGGAGTGGGCCGGCATGGCGCCGCGTCTGATCGAAGGTCGTGCGGACAATCTCAAGGTCACTCGGCCTGAAGATCTGGAATGGCTGCGCCAGCGCTGGACCAACCGTCGTTAAATCCGATACTCAGGCCGTTCGGCCAAACCTTCCTTGAGAAAGTCCACCAGTTTGCGCACCTTCGGCGACAAGTGCCGCTGCTGCGGATACAACGCCCACACCGCTGTATTCGGCGGTTGATGCGCCTCCAGTAAAGAAATCAACGCGCCGCTGTGCAGATGCTCCAGCACGTAATAGTCCGGCAACTGACACAGTCCGACGCCTTGTAGCGCCGCATCCAGCACCGCTTGCCCACTGTTGCAGCGCCAGTTTCCCTGCACCCGCTGGGAAAATTCCCGCCCGTTTTGTTCTAGCTGCCAGATGTCCGAGCTGCCGATCAGGCAATTGTGCCGTCCCAGTTCCGACAAACTGTGTGGGCGCCCGTACCGTTCCAGGTAGGAAGGCGACGCACACAGATACATGCGCCGCGGTGCCAGTCGGGTCGCTACAAGCCGGGAATCCTGAAGTCGACCAAGACGGATCGCCAGATCCAGGCCTTCATGCACAAGATCGAGCTGGCGGTTGGTCAATTCAATGTCGATGCGCAGTTGCGGGTAGTGCCCCATGAACCGGGTCACCAGCGGCACGATGAAGCGTTCGCCATAGGCCACGGCGCAGGTCATGCGCAGCATGCCTTTGGGTTCGCTGGTCAGATCGCCGACTGCACGCAACGCTTCTTCACGACCGTCTTGCAGACGCTGGCAATGTTGCAGGAAAGTCTGACCCGCCTCGGTCAGGGTGACGCGCCGAGTACTGCGATACAGCAGTCGCGTCTGCAAACGCTCCTCCAGCCGTACGATTTGTCGACTGATGTGCGAGGAAGAAACGCCCAGGCGTTCCGCAGCGGCGGTGAATTGGCTGCATTCGGCAACGGCGACAAACTCGTCGATACCTTCCCAGCGGTTTTCGGACATGGGGATTATCCCTGTATGGCAATAATGTTTTGCTTTTGCCCGGATTATTCATCAAGCAGCGCTGGACTACACTCCTTGTCTGCTTTTTTATTCAATGGATTCACAGGAGAGTCAGCATGATCAAGTCGCGCGCCGCCGTTGCCTTCGAGGCCAAGAAGCCGCTGGAAATCGTAGAAGTCGATGTCGCCATGCCCAAGGCCGGTGAAGTATTGCTGCGCGTGGTGGCTTCCGGGGTTTGCCACACTGACGCTTACACCCTGTCCGGCGCGGACCCGGAAGGTATCTTCCCGTCGATCCTCGGCCACGAAGGCGGCGCCATCGTTGAAGCGATCGGCGAAGGCGTGACCTCGGTGGCCGTCGGCGACCATGTGATTCCGCTGTACACCCCGGAATGTGGCCAGTGCAAATTCTGTAAGTCGGGCAAGACCAACCTGTGTCAGGCCATTCGGGCCACCCAGGGCAAGGGCCTGATGCCGGACGGCACTTCGCGCTTTTCCTACAAGGGCCAAACGATTTTCCACTACATGGGTACTTCGACCTTTTCCGAATACACCGTGCTGCCGGAAATCTCCGTGGCCAAGATCTCCAAGGATGCACCGCTGGAAAAGGTCTGCCTGCTCGGTTGCGGCGTGACCACCGGTATCGGTGCGGTGATCAACACCGCCAAGGTGAAGCCGGGTGACACCGTGGCCATCTTCGGTCTCGGCGGCATTGGCCTGTCGGCCGTGATCGGTGCAGTGAAGGCCAAGGCCTCACGGATCATCGCTATCGACATCAACCCGGCCAAGTTCGAAATCGCCAAACAACTGGGCGCTACCGACTGCGTGAACCCGAAAGATTTCGATCGTCCGATCCAGGAAGTGATCGTCGACATGACCGACGGTGGCGTCGACTTCTCCTTCGAATGCATCGGCAACGTGCAACTGATGCGCGCGGCCCTCGAGTGCTGCCATAAAGGTTGGGGTGAGTCGGTGATCATCGGTGTTGCCGGCGCCGGCCAGGAAATCGCCACCCGTCCGTTCCAACTGGTGACCGGTCGCGTCTGGCGCGGTTCGGCGTTCGGTGGCGTGCGTGGCCGGACCGAACTGCCAAGCTATGTCGACATGGCGCAAAGCGGCGAAATCCCGCTGGATACCTTTATCACCCACACCATGGGCCTGGAAGACATCAACAAAGCCTTCGACCTGATGCACGAAGGCAAGAGCATCCGCACCGTCATTCATTTCTGATCAATCGCGATACGACGGCTGCCGATGTGCAGCCGTGGCTGCGTAGGAGTCTTACATGAGTCTGGAAAACATCTCCTGTCAGAAAAGTTTCGGCGGTTGGCACAAGCGCTATCGCCATCGCTCCGAAGTGCTGGGCTGCGACATGGTGTTTGCCGTGTATCTGCCGCCGCAGGCAGAGCAGGGCGGCAAGTTGCCGGTGCTGTACTGGCTGTCGGGCCTGACCTGCACGGACGAGAACTTCATGCAGAAGGCCGGTGCCATGCGCATGGCGGCTGAACTGGGGCTGATCATCGTGGCACCTGACACCAGTCCGCGCGGCCCGGATGTACCGGGTGATCCCGACGGGGCCTGGGATTTCGGCCTCGGTGCCGGGTTTTATCTGAATGCCACGCAGGAACCCTGGTCGCGGCACTATCGGATGCATGACTACGTTGTGCAGGAATTGCCGTCACTGGTTGAAGCGCATTTCCCGGCGTCGGACAAACGCAGCATCAGCGGCCATTCCATGGGTGGTCACGGTGCGCTGGTCTGTGCGTTGCGCAATCCGGGGCGTTATCAGTCAGTGTCAGCGTTCTCGCCGATCAATAATCCGATTGATTGTCCGTGGGGCCAGAAAGCGTTCTCCCGCTATCTGGGCGAAGACCGTTCGAAGTGGCGCGAGTGGGATGCCTGTGCACTGATCGCCGAAGCGGACGAGAAACTGCCACTGCTGGTCGATCAGGGTGACCGCGACGACTTCCTCGCCACCCAACTAAAACCCGAAGCCCTGCAACAAGCGGCAAAACAAGCGGGTCATCCGTTGACGTTGCGTCTGCAACCGGGCTACGACCACAGCTATTTCTTCATCGCCAGCTTCATTGACGACCACTTGCAGCATCACGCACGCGCCCTGAAGGGTTAATGCAGGTAGAATCACGCCCTGACAAAATTCGGGGCGTTTTTTTATGCGTATTGGCCACGGCTATGATGTGCACCGTTTCGCTGAAGGCGATTTCATTACTCTGGGCGGCGTGCGAATCGCACACGGCTTCGGGCTGCTCGCTCACTCCGACGGTGACGTCCTGCTGCATGCCTTGAGCGACGCCTTGCTCGGCGCGGCTGCGCTGGGTGATATCGGCAAGCATTTCCCGGATACCGACCCGCAATTCAAGGGCGCCGACAGCCGAGTGCTGCTGCGTCACGTGGTCAGTCTGATCCACGCCAAAGGCTGGAAGGTCGGCAACGTCGACAACACCATCGTTGCCCAGGCGCCGAAAATGGCCCCTCATATCGAATCGATGCGCGCGCTGATTGCCGCGGATCTGCAAGTAGAACTGGATCAAGTGAACGTGAAAGCCACCACCACCGAGAAGCTCGGCTTCGTCGGTCGCGAAGAAGGCATCGCCGTGCATTCCGTTGCCTTGTTGCTGCGCGCATGAACGAACTGCAACTGCTCGGCCCGCGGGCCTATGGCGATGCCCTCGGCACCGCGGTCCTGAAAGCCATCGCCGAAGATTTCCAGGTCGATGAAGTCCTCGACATTCCGTTCAGCGGTGACGGCGAGCACCTGTGGATCTGGGTCGAGAAGCGCGGCTTGAATACGGAAGAGGCCGCACGCCGTATCGCCAAGGCCGCCGGCGTGCCGCTACGCACGGTGAGTTACGCCGGTCTGAAAGACCGTCAGGCGCTGACCCGGCAGTGGTTCAGCGTGCAATTGCCGGGCAAGGCCGATCCGGATCTGTCGGCGGCGGAAAACGACACGCTGAAAATCCTCAAGACCACTCGCCACAAGCGCAAGCTGCAACGCGGTGCGCATTCGGCCAACGGTTTCACGCTGCGTCTGACTCAGTTCAATGGCGACAAGGCCGCCATCGACGAGCGTCTGCAACTGATTGCCAAACAGGGCATCCCGAATTACTTCGGCGCCCAGCGTTTCGGCCATGACGGTGGCAACGTTGTCGATGCCCGCTCTTGGGCCGCGCGCAAGGCACTGCCGGAGCAGCGCAATGTGCGCTCGCGCCTGCTGTCGACCGCGCGCAGTTTTCTGTTCAATCAGGTGCTCGCAGCACGGGTCGCCGATGGCACCTGGCAGCGTGCCCAGGTCGGCGATCTGCTGGCGTTCACCGATAGCCGCAGCTTTTTCCCGGCCGGTGAAGCCGAGTGCAGTGATCCGCGTCTGGCGATTCTCGACCTGCACCCGACCGGTCCGCAGTGGGGCGAAGGTGACTCGCCGGCGGCCGGGGTTGTCCATGATCTGGAGCAGGGGATTGCCGCACGCGAGGCGGATCTGCGCGATTGGTTGATTAATGCCGGTATGAGCCACGAACGTCGCATCCTGCGGCTGCCCATTGGCGGGTTGACGTGGCATTATCCCGAGCCTGACATTCTGCAACTGGAATTCGTCCTCCCGGCCGGATGCTTCGCCACCGTATTGGTGCGCGAACTCGTTGATCTGGTGCCGGTGGGGCAGACGGACAGCCCATGCGTATTCTGATTTCTAACGACGATGGGGTGACTGCGCCCGGTCTTGCCGCGCTTTATGCTGCGCTGGCGGATTACACCGAGTGCGTGGTTATCGCCCCGGAACAGGACAAGAGCGGTGCCAGCAGTTCGCTGACACTCGATCGTCCGTTGCACCCGCAATACCTGGCCAACGGCTTTATCAGCCTCAATGGTACGCCGACCGACTGCGTTCATCTGGGCCTCAACGGTTTGCTTGAACGTGAGCCGGACATGGTGGTGTCGGGGATCAACCTGGGCGCCAACCTGGGTGATGACGTGCTGTATTCCGGGACCGTGGCAGCCGCCCTCGAGGGCCGCTTTCTCGAGCGCCCGTCGTTTGCCTTCTCGCTGGCTTCGCGGCAGGTCGACAACTTGCCCACGGCCGCCTACTTTGCGCACAAACTGGTCGAAGCCCATGCCGGGCTCGATCTGCCTCCGCGCACGGTATTGAACGTGAATATTCCGAATCTGCCGATCGATCACATTCGCGGCATTCAACTGACCCGTCTCGGCCATCGCGCCCGTGCGGCGGCGCCGATGAAAGTCGTGGACCCGCGCGGCAAGGCCGGTTACTGGATTGCAGCGGCAGGTGATGCGGAAGACGGCGGGCCGGGCACCGATTTCCACGCGGTGATGCAGGGTTACGTATCCATCACTCCGTTGTTGCTCGATCGCACCTTCAATGATGCCTTCAGAGGTCTCGACGGCTGGCTGGAGGGGCTCAATTAATGGCTCGTGAACAAGACGACAGGCTGCGCAGCGGCATCGGGATGACGTCCCAGCGAACCCGTGAGCGCCTGATCCAGCGTCTGTATGAAGAGGGCGTTTCCAACGCCAGCGTGCTGGAAGTGATCCGTCGCACCCCGCGGCACCTGTTCGTCGATGAAGCGCTGGCGCACCGGGCCTATGAGGACACCGCGCTGCCGATCGGCAACAACCAGACCATTTCCCAGCCTTATATGGTGGCGCGCATGAGCGAGCTGCTGCTGGAGGCCGGGCCGCTGGATAAAGTGCTGGAGATCGGCACTGGTTCCGGTTACCAGACAGCGGTGCTATCGCAACTGGTCGAGCGGGTGTTCTCGGTCGAGCGCATCAAGGTGCTGCAGGATCGGGCCAAGGAACGCCTGGTCGAGCTCAACTTGCGCAACGTGGTGTTTCGCTGGGGCGATGGCTGGGAAGGCTGGCCGGCGCTGGCGCCGTACAACGGCATCATCGTCACGGCAGTCGCCACCGACGTGCCTCAGGCGTTGCTCGACCAACTGGCACCGGGCGGGCGGATGGTGATCCCGGTCGGCTCTGGTGAAGTGCAGCAATTGATGCTGATCGTGCGTGAAGAAAACGGCTTCTCCCGACACGTTCTGGGGGCGGTGCGTTTCGTGCCATTGCTTAATGGCCCGCTGGCCTGAGCATTTGTTCGAAGCCGCTGAATTCCTTTCGCGCGTGCCTGTCTTACAGCGGCAGCGAGTGTTTAAACAGGACGGATCGTCTACAAGCAAACGTGTGCGCCGAGCGATAGCGCTTCTATAAAGTTAAAGCCGGTTGCGCCCGTTATACTTGCGAAGTTTCATACCGGAATCGGTATTCCACATTTTTCAGCCACCACAAAGGGAGCGGCGGGTGAGTCTCACAGTCATTGCGCAGCGTATGGGTAACACGAGCTTTCAGCGCCTGGTGACTGGCCTTGTCTTGAGCACCTTGCTGGTCGGTTGCTCCAGCACAAAATCGAGCAACGTTCGGGTCGTCGATCGCAACAATACGGTGGCCCAGCGTCCGGTCGTGACGACCGGGCAGTATGTAGTCCGTCCGGGCGATACCCTGTTTTCCATCGCTTTTCGCTACGGCTGGGACTACAAAGCCCTCGCCGCCCGGAACAATATTCCTACGCCATACACGATACATCCGGGTCAGACGATTCGCTTCGACGGCCGTACCGGTTCAACGTCGACGGCGGTCGTCAGCAACTCCGGTTCTTCAGCGTCTTCGTCCAGCAAAACCACGGTTATCCGGCGCCAGGCAAATGGCACGACAACCACCACAACCACGGGTTCCGGTGCGGCTTCGACGACGGTTGTACCGTCCGTCGCCAACAAGTCAACACCCGCTCCACTGCCTCCACCGGGCCCGGCCCCGACCGGCTGGGGATGGCCATCTAATGGCATTCTCATTGGAAAATTCTCTTCAAACGGTAGTTTGAATAAAGGAATTGATATCGCCGGAGATTTGGGACAGCCTGTTTTAGCTGCGTCTGATGGGACGGTGGTATACGCCGGGAGTGGCTTAAGGGGCTACGGCGAATTGGTCATCATCAAACACAGCGAAACCTACGTCAGTGCTTACGGACACAACCGTCGGCTGTTGGTACGGGAGGGGCAGCAGGTCAAGGTCGGACAGACAATTGCCGAAATGGGGTCAACGGGTACAGACCGGGTGAAACTGCATTTTGAGATTCGCCGACAAGGTAAACCTGTAGATCCGCTGCAGTTCCTGCCAAGACGTTGATTTGCAGACCAGCCTGTTCCGTCACGTAGAGGGGACAGGCTCCAGCGTTGCCAAGGATAAAGGCGTCGCTTGAGCTTGGGGTCGAACTCACCAAAGGACTATAACAATGGCTCTCAGTAAAGAAGTGCCGGAGTTTGACATCGACGATGAGGTTCTCCTGATGGAGACCGGCATCGATTCGGATTCGATGTCGAATGATGAAGGGGCTGCTCCACCTTCCGTTCGTGCCAAATCCAAACACTCCGCTTCACTTAAACAACATAAGTACATCGATTACACTCGGGCACTTGATGCCACGCAGCTCTACCTCAACGAAATCGGCTTTTCCCCTCTGCTCTCCCCGGAAGAAGAAGTTCATTTTGCGCGCTTGTCGCAAAGTGGCGATCCTGCCGGGCGCAAGCGCATGATCGAAAGTAACCTGCGGCTGGTGGTCAAAATCGCTCGGCGTTACGTCAATCGGGGGCTGTCGCTGCTGGATCTGATCGAAGAGGGCAACCTCGGATTGATCCGCGCGGTGGAAAAGTTCGATCCCGAGCGCGGCTTCCGCTTCTCGACCTACGCGACCTGGTGGATCCGTCAGACCATCGAACGCGCAATCATGAATCAGACCCGGACCATCCGGTTGCCGATCCATGTAGTCAAGGAGCTCAACGTGTACCTGCGGGCTGCACGGGAGCTGACGCAAAAGCTCGATCACGAACCTTCACCCGAAGAAATTGCCAACCTGCTGGAAAAACCGGTGGGCGAGGTCAAGCGCATGCTGGGCCTGAACGAGCGGGTTTCTTCGGTCGACGTCTCGCTGGGTCCGGATTCGGATAAAACCCTGCTCGACACCCTGACGGATGACCGTCCGACCGATCCGTGCGAACTGCTGCAGGATGACGACCTGTCGCAGAGCATCGATCAATGGCTCTCGGAGCTGACCGACAAGCAACGCGAAGTGGTGGTACGCCGCTTCGGCCTGCGCGGTCACGAGAGCAGCACGCTGGAGGATGTAGGCCTGGAGATCGGCCTGACACGGGAACGGGTGAGACAGATCCAGGTGGAAGGCCTCAAACGCCTTCGGGAAATTCTCGAGAAAAACGGCCTGTCGAGCGAGTCGCTGTTTCAATAAGCCGCCCGCCTGACCGCTATGCAGAAAGCCCCGACTGGTTCGGGGCTTTTTGTTTGTGTGCTGAAAGCGGGAGGCATTCCCACCTTGTAGGTTTGCGCTGTAAGCCTTTGCTGACTGTATCGTAAGTGTTCGTTATTTTTACACTGCTGCCGAAGGCGATTGCGCTCATCGATGATCAATAAGATATTGATTTATATGGTTATTTTTGAATGTTAAGGGCTTATGACAACAGGCTCATGCGCTGAGAGCCGGTTGCCCCCTGCGGGGAACTCGCTAGTATCTGGGTTGTGTCGACGGATAGACACGCCCTTCAAGGAAGAGGGGAATGGACATCGCAGGACGCGATTCATCAGGACGATGAAAAGGAACACAGGGAATAGGGAAAAAATGTGGGCGGGTCAAACCGCCCCTTTTTTTGCCTGAAGAAAAGCCAAACCCGCAAAAACAAAAAGGCCCGCGAGGGGCCTTTTCATTCGAACGCGGGACAGATCAGCGTTCGAGGTCTTTGATCTTGCCTTTGACGCCATCCCACTCTTCGGCATCCGGCAGCGATTCTTTCTTCTCGGTGATGTTCGGCCAGATTTCGGCCAGCTCAACGTTCAGCTGAATGAATTCCTGCATTTCTTCCGGAACTTCGTCCTCGGAGAAAATGGCCACGGCCGGGCATTCCGGTTCGCACAGGGCGCAGTCGATGCACTCATCCGGGTGAATCACCAGGAAGTTCGGGCCTTCGTAAAAGCAGTCCACCGGACAGACTTCTACGCAGTCGGTGTACTTGCACTTGATGCAGTTGTCGGTGACGACGAAGGTCATTTCTAATTTTCTCCTCAGGCGGCGGCAGCGTTGCCCCTTCACGGTTGGGGTCGCCAGGTTCGGGAGCGATGTCTGCCAGCCAGGCTATTAGCCAGCAGCATCCCAAACCGCGCGAGATTCTAACAGCTTGAAGCCGTTTGCGTTATATCCGGTTCGTCGGTGCTTAGATCCGGTTCTTTAGTGCATAGAGCATTTCGAGTGCACGACGCGGTGTGACGTCATCCAGATCCAGCTTGGCCAACTCATCCAGCACCGGGTGCGGCAGGCTGGCGAACATGTCGCTCTGCTGCGGCGTCGCCGGTTTGCCCTTGACGGCCGGTTTTGGCGCCTCATGCGGCAGCGCGGTATCTTCCAGGCGGCTCAAGTGCTCACGAGCACGTACGATCACTTCGCTTGGCACACCGGCCAACTGTGCGACCGCGAGGCCGTAACTCTGGCTTGCCGGGCCTGGCAACACATGGTGCAGGAACACGATGCGTTCATTGTGTTCGGTCGCATTAAGGTGCACGTTGGCCACCAGCGGTTCGGCTTCCGGCAACACGGTCAGTTCGAAATAGTGCGTCGCAAACAGAGTATAGGCGCGCAGCTGCGCCAGACGCTCCGCCGCCGCCCACGCCAGGGACAGACCGTCGAAGGTGCTGGTGCCGCGACCGACTTCGTCCATCAGCACCAGACTGCGCTCGGTGGCGTTGTGCAGGATATTCGCGGTCTCGCTCATTTCCACCATGAAGGTCGAGCGCCCGCCGGCGAGGTCGTCGCTGGAACCGATCCGGGTAAAGATCCGGTCCACCAGCGACAGTTCGCAGCTGGCCGCCGGCACGAAGCTGCCGATGTGTGCCAGCAGCACGATCAGTGCAGTCTGGCGCATATAGGTGGATTTACCGCCCATGTTCGGACCAGTGATCACCAGCATGCGGGTGTTGTCGTCCAGGCTCAGGTCGTTGGCCACGAACGGCGTGGTCAGCACTTGCTCGACCACCGGGTGACGGCCCTGGGTGATACGCATGCACGGTTCGCTGACGAACGTCGGGCAATTCAGGTCGAGATTCAGTGCACGCTCGGCGAGGTTGCTCAGCACGTCCAGTTCGGCGAGAGCCGAAGCGGTGTCCTGCAATGGGGGCAACTGGCTGATCAGATCTTCCAGCAATGCTTCATAAAGCATCTTCTCGCGGGCCAGGGCACGGCTCTTGGCCGACAGTGCCTTGTCTTCGAACTCTTTCAGCTCTGGTGTGATGAAGCGCTCGGCACCTTTGAGGGTCTGACGGCGAATGTAATCTGCGGGCGCCGACTCGGCCTGCTTGCTCGGCAGTTCGATGAAGTAACCGTGGATGCGGTTGTAGCCGACTTTCAGGTTGGCGAGGCCGGTGCGGGCCTTTTCCCGGGCTTCCAGATCAATCAGGAACTGGCCGGCGTTTTCGCTCAGCGACTGCAGCTCGTCGAGCTCGCTGTCGTAACCGGTTTTCAGCACGCCGCCGTCGCGGATCACCGCCGGCGGGTTGTCGATGATGGCTTTTTCCAGCAGCGCGGCCAGTTCCGGGTAAGTGCTGGTGGTGGTCGCCAGGCGTTGCAGGTGCGGCGCTTCCAGGTCAGCCATTGCCACTTGCAGTTCAGGCAACGCACCGAGCGCATCACGCAGGCGTGCAAGGTCGCGAGGGCGGGCATTGCGCAGGCCGATCCGCGCCAGAATCCGCTCGATGTCGCCGATTTCCTTGAGCTGCGGCTGCAGGTCTTCAAAGCGATAGCGGTCGAGCAGACAAGTGATCGAGGTCTGGCGAGCCAGCAGCACGGTCAGGTCGCGCAGCGGACGGTTGAGCCAGCGGGTCAGCAAGCGGCTGCCCATGGCGGTCTGGCAACGGTCGACCACCGATTGCAGGGTGTTGTCGCGGCCACCGGCCAGGTTGGTGTCGAGTTCCAGGTTACGGCGGCTGGCGCCGTCCAGCACCACGGTGTCGTCCAGCCGTTCATGACGCAGGCTACGCAGATGGGGCAGGGCGGTGCGCTGGGTTTCCTTGGCATACGCCAGCAGGCAACCGGCGGCACCGATCGCCAGAGTCAGGGTTTCGCAGCCAAAACCTTTCAGGTCCTGGGTGGAGAATTGCTGGCAGAGACTTTTCAGCGCCGAATCACGCTCGAAATCCCACGGCGCGCGGCGACGAACGCCACGGCGTTTTTCCGCCGGCAGATCCTTCGGCCAGTCATCCGGGATCAGCAACTCGACCGGGTTGACCCGCTCCAGCTCCGCCAGCAGGTTTTCCCAGCCCTTGATCTCCAGCACGGTGAAGTTGCCGCTGGTGATGTCCAGCACCGCCAGGCCGAACAGGCGCTCGTCGCCCAGCACCGCCGCGATCAGGTTATCGCGACGCTCATCCAGCAACGCCTCGTCACTGACCGTACCCGGGGTGATGATCCGCACCACCTGACGTTCCACCGGGCCTTTACTGGTGGCCGGGTCGCCGACCTGTTCGCAGATCACCACCGACTCGCCGAGCTTGACCAGTTTCGCCAGGTAGCCTTCCGCCGCGTGATACGGAATCCCGCACATCGGAATCGCCTGACCCGCCGACTGCCCGCGCGCGGTCAGGGTGATGTCCAGCAACTTGGCCGCCTTCTTCGCGTCTTCGTAGAAGATCTCGTAGAAGTCGCCCATGCGGTAGAACATCAGCTGGTCCGGGTGCTGATTCTTCAGGCGCCAGTACTGCTGCATCATCGGGGTGTGGGAGGACAGGTCGGAGACGGCTTTATTCATCGGATTGTCAGGTAACTCGTTGGAAGGTGTGGGGCAAAAGCGCGGCAGTGGCCGGGCTTTTCCGCGATGGGCGCAAGGTTACCATGGGCGGTCTGTCGGACGCAGGCATCGCGGCCGGGTGACAGCGATCTGGCTTAAAAAGGTCGACTATGCACGATTTATGCAAATCAGCATTTGTCTTCGCGAAAAACTTCAAGCACTATGCGCGTTATGCAAAAACGCAACGTATCTACCGTCTTAAGAGCACTGCTCGACCAGCACGGGATCTCCCCCACGGAGCTTCACCGTCGCACCGGCGTGCCTCAATCCACGCTCTCGCGGATTCTCAGCGGGAAGATCGTCGATCCTTCGGACAAACACATCTCGAAGATCGCCGAATACTTCGCCGTGAGCACCGATCAGTTGCGCGGGCGCGCGGATGTTGCGCCCGCCGCCAACGCCGGACGCGACGAGTTACATTCCGAACTCAAGGACATAAGCCTGTGGGACGACGACACGCCAGTCGATGACGACGAGGTGTCGGTGCCCTTTCTTCGCGAGGTTGAATTGGCTGCTGGATCAGGAAGATTCGTCATCGAAGAGAGCGAACGCTCCAGCCTGCGCTTCGGCAAGCGCAGCCTGCGCCATAACGGTGTGCAGTTCGATCAGGCCAAATGCGTGACAGTACGGGGCAACAGCATGTTGCCGGTGCTGCGCGACGGCGCCACGGTCGGGGTCAACGCCGGCAAGTGCGGGATTGGCGACATCATCGATGGCGACCTTTATGCGATCAACCACAACGGTCAATTGCGGGTGAAGCAGCTCTATCGCCTGCCTACCGGTATCCGTCTGCGCAGCTTCAACCGCGATGAACACCCGGACGAGGACTACAGCTTCCAGGATATGCAGGAAGAGCAGATCGTCATCCTCGGTCACGTCTTCTGGTGGGGCATGTACGCCCGGTAACCTGATTCCTTTCTGACAAAACCCGCCTCGGCGGGTTTTTTTTCGCCTGTAGAAAACCGGCCAACCCTTGAGCGGCGGGGCTTTCATGCATTCGCGCATTTCTTGTGCATAAATAAATGCATTTACGCATTGACTGTATATGCATCCATGCATATTCTTGCCACCAAGCCGCTCGACAAAGCGGCTGGCAACAACAGCTCTTTAGTTCCACAAGAACAGGCAGCGATGAACCGGCCTCAACGGTTCAGAGGGTTGGCAACTGACCCGGGTGTGCAGCGTAAAGCACCAGAAGCAGTTATCCGGCGGGCAGGGACCGCGGTCGGAAAAACAATTTGAATGGACTCGTACCGCGCCAGTAGCGCCGAAAAGTCAGCTTCCTTCACGTACACAGAATTGAAGGAAGGCGAAGGAGCGCATTACTGAAAAGCCCGGCGAGCTGCCGGGCTTTTTGGAATGCCTACCTCAAGAGAAACCGATTGAACCCAACACACACTATTCATCCATCACACCAGGAGGCGTGACATGACAAACGAGCAACAAGCGTTGGCGGACATGCCGATCTGGCTGGTCATTCTGCTCGCCTTGGTGGGCGGCGTATCCGGCGAAATGTGGCGCGCTGACAAGGAGGGCGCCCGCGGCTGGGCGTTGATCCGGCGTCTGGCTTTGCGTTCCGGGGCCTGCGTTATCTGCGGGGTATCGGCGATCATGCTGCTGTATGCCGCCGGTATGTCCATCTGGGCCGCGTGCGCGATCGGTTGCCTGACGGCCATGGCCGGCGCCGACGTGGCCATCGGTCTTTATGAACGCTGGGCTGCCAAGCGCATTGGCGTCTGCGAAATCCCGCCCCGCGACTCACAGTAACCCCTTCACTTTCCTGTCTCGCTGCACGCCGTGCGGCGGGACTTCGCGTGGACATCAGAAAAGGAGGTCAAGCATGCCCACACCGATCCAGCAGCCTTCGCAGCTGTTCACGGCGATGGCGACAGCCTTGCGCAACAGCTCCGAGCTGAACGTGCAGGTCGGCAATCACGATGACTTCACCGCACCCGGCGACAAGGCCTGGGTGCTGATCGACATCGAGCGAAATGCACCGGGAGAGCGCGCCGCCAACGGGCGGATTGCCCATGTGCTGACGCTGTCGCTGCAAGTCATTCCGGCGCTGTCGGCCACGGCGTTTGCCGCCTGTGACCTGATCGCCGCCCTGAAGAATCTGGTCACCGACAACCGCTGGGGCCTGTCCGGCGATCAATGCGATCTGCCGATGAACATTGATGGATTGCCGTCAGTGCTCATCCGCGCCGATCAGCCGAGCAAAGCCTGGACGCTGACTTTCAACCAGACCCTCTACCTCGGTCCGACCCTGCTGGACGACCCGCTCGGCACACCGAAATTCGCCCGTACCTGGGAGGTCAGCGACATCGACGATCCCGACCAATACACCTCGCTGGAGGCCTGATCGATGTTCGACGCATTACTTCGAATGCAGCTGGGTCCGATCATCGAGCGCCTGGCGGAGATGGAAGCGGAGATCGAAGACCTGCACCGGCGCGCCGAGAGTTATTGCCGCATCGGTATCTGTCAGGACGTCGACGCCGCCAGTAACACCTGCAGGGTCAGCCACGGTGGATTGCTCACCCCGGCCATCAAGTTCTTCAACCCGAGTGCCGGCGCGCAGAGCGAGTCGCGGATCCCGACGGTGGGCGAACAGTGTCTGCTGTTCAACTACGGCAGTGGTGAAAGCGGCGCGCAGAGCGTGGCGTTGTTCGGCCTCAACAGTGACCGTTTTCCACCGACCTCGACGGTGCCGACGTTGACTCGTCGCGTCCATCAGGACGGCAGTGAAAGCGGCTACGACGACGCCACGCACACGCTGCACTGGCAAAACGGTCCAGCGGCCTTCAACGGTTCTCGCGAGTCGCTTGAGCTGAGCATCGGGCCGGCACGTCTGGCGATGACCCCGCAAGCGATCAACCTGCAACTGGGCGCGGTCGGCCTGACCATCGACGCCTCAGGCGTGCACTTCAGCGGCCCGTTGGTGGATCACCAGGGCCGCGTCATCAGCCCCTGAATCAAGAGCTTCCCATGATCGGAATCGATAGAGACAGCGGGGCCACGGTCGACGACTGGCTGCAATTCGTGCAGCGCGCGACCCGGGCCCTGACCACGCCGCTGGGCACCCGGCAAAAACGGCCCTTGTACGGTTCGCTGATCCCCACGCTGCTGGGGCAGAACCTGGGCGACGACATCCTGTTACTCGCCCAGAGCCACGCGGCCCAGGCGTTCTATAACCCGCAAAACGGCATCGGCGATTTCCAGCCCGGCGTGATCGTCGCCACCCGACAGGGCGCCGGTTTGCTGCTGCGTTTCGCCGGCACCTGGAAAAACCGCCAACAGACTTTCGAGGTCGTGACATGAGCATGTTGATCCCCGGCCAGAATCAGTTGGCCGAACCCTCCTTGATCAAGGTCGATGCCTTCGAGGATCTGCTCGCCGAGTTCAAGACCTTCGTGGTCGAGTACGTCGGCGCGCGCTCGCCGCAGAGCGCGGAAAAACTCAAGACCAGCCTGGAAAACGAAAGCGAATTGCTGACCCTGGCTCTGGAGGCCTTTTGCGTTCGCCTGCAAACCCACGAACGCAAATACAACGCCCGCATCAAGCAGATGCTGGCGTGGTGGGCCACCGGCAGCAATCTAGATGCGCGGTTGGCGGACATGGGCCTGGAGCGACAGTTGCTCGATCCGGGCGACCCGGCGGCATTCCCGCCGGTGCCGGCGATCTACGAGAGCGATGACGACGCCCGGCTGCGCTATTACCTGGCGCCCCATGCGCCGGCGGCGGGGTCGCGGATGCAGTATCGCCGCGAGGTGTTCACCCTGGGCGAACGGCCGACGGTGAAAGTCGAATCCACCGATGCGGGTGTCGTGAACGTCACCTACACCTTCGACCCGGACGGCCTCGCCGCACAGGTCAAGGACGGCAATGGTCGCCGCACCGCGCCTGGCGAAGTGCAAGTTACCGTGCTTGCCCGCGAGGGCGACGGTACACCGTCCCCGACGTTGCTCGACGGCGTGCGCCGACACTTTGCTCGGCCTGATGTGTGTCCCGAGACGGACAGGGTGACGGTGCAGGCCGCCGAGATTCAGCGCTACAAAATCCGCGTCGTGGCCAAGATCAATTCCGGCCCGGATTCGGGCCTGACCAAGGTCGCTGCGCAGCAACACCTGCAGGCCTACGCCGACAGCTGCCATCGTTTGGAAGGCCGGGTCGATCCGAGCTGGATCGACTACACGCTGCACAGCGCCGGTGCCGTGCAATTGCAGATTCTTGAACCGCTGACGCCCATCGTCTGCAGCGCATTTCAAGCGCCGTACTGCACGGCGGTCGAGGTCGAGGTACAGACGCTATGACCGATCAGACACCGCGTCCGACCCTGCTGCCAGCCAACAGCTCGGCGCTGGAACGGGCACTCGACATCGGCTTCGGCGCATTGCTTGATCGCGTCGCGCCGCCGTTTCCCGAGCTGATGAACCCGGCCTCCACACCCGTCGCGTTCCTGCCGTATCTCGCGGCAGATCGTGGCGTTGCCGAATGGAGCACCGACGCACCGGAAGCGGAAAAACGCCTGACCGTCGAACTGGCCTGGCCCACCGCGCGCCAGGCCGGCACTCGCAAGGCGCTGGAGAACGCCGCCAAGGGTTTGCAGCTCAGGCCGGAAATCCGCGCCTGGTACGAGCAGACACCGCCCGGCGAGCCCTACAGCTTTTCCGTGCGAGCCTTCAGCGAACAACCCTACAGCGAAGAAATCGACACCCGTCTCGACCGACGCCTGGCTGATGCCAAGAGCGAGCGGGACGTGCTGTCGGTGTCGGTCGGCCTCAGCGCCTTCGGCAATCACGTCATCGGCGCCGCGACCTTCTGCGGTGAGCTGACCACGGTTTATCCGGTGTTCCTCGAAGGGCTCGAAACCTCGGGAGAGGCGTTCATGGGCGCAGGCATGTACACCGTCGAAACATCCACTATTTATCCTCAGGGGGCCTGAATGGCTGACTATTACACCCTGCTCACCAACGCAGGGATTGCCTACGAAACCGCCTGCAAGGCGGCGGGCGTACCGATCAAGCTGACGCAGATTTCTGTCGGCGACGGCGGTGGCTCGGTCTACAACCCGGCCGCGACGGCTACCGCGCTGAAACGCGAAGTCTGGCGCGGTCCGCTCAATGCGCTGTTCCAGGACGAGAAGAATCCGAGCTGGCTGCTCGCTGAAGTCACCATCCCGCCGGACGTCGGCGGCTGGTATGTGCGTGAAGCGGGTCTGTGGACCGACACCGGCATTCTCTATGCCATCGTCAAATATCCGGAATCGTTCAAACCGGTATTGGCCACATCCGGCTCGGGCAAAGAGTTCTACATCCGCTCGATTTTCGAGACCAGCAATGCCTCGCTGGTGACGCTGCTGATCGACGACACGGTGGTCAAGGCCACTCGCGCCTGGGTCATGAGCTACCTCGCCGAAGAACTCGGCAAACTCGACGGCAAACAATCGGTACGAGTCGCCGCCACCGCCAACGTGGTGTTGAACGGCGCGCAGCAGATCGACGGCGTGGCGGTGATCGCCGGTGATCGCGTGCTGCTGCCGAACCAGACCCTGGCCAAGGACAACGGCCTGTGGATCGTCGCCAACGGTGACTGGGTTCGGGCCAACGATGCTAACGTCAGCGCCAAGGTCACCCCGGGCCTGACGGTGATGGTGGAGGAGGGAGCGCTCAACGGCGATTCGCTGTGGCACCTGACCACCAATGCGCCGATCACCCTCGGCACTACTGCGCTGACATTCAAGATGCTGGCAGGGCGCACCGGGATTGCTGCCGGGACTTACAAGAGTCTGAGCGTCGACGAATATGGCCGCGCAACGGCCGGCTCGAATCCCGACACGCTGGCCGGTTTTGGCATCAAGGACTCATACACCAAGGCTGAAGTCGAAGCGCTGATTGCCAAGGCGTCCGCTTTGCCGGTGGGTTCGATTGTGGCGTTCCCTGTCGATACGCCGCCACCGGGTTTTCTCGAGCTGGACAACAGCGTCAAGAGCAGCGCGACTTACCCGGACTTGAGCGCCTATCTGGGTGGCAAGTTCAACAAGGGGGATGAGGGTGTCGGGAATTTCCGGTTGCCGGAGGCGCGTGGGGAATTCTTGCGTGGTTGGGATCATGGGCGTGGGGTGGATGCGGGGCGTGCATCTGGCAGTAGTCAGTCAGACAGTCTCAAGGCTCACTACCATTTTCTTCCGACAGGCTCGGGAGGTGGACAGGCCGTTGACCCGAACGGAGAGATTCCGACAGTAGTGTTGAAGGATACGGCTGCTGACTGGGTATTGCGTACGGAAGGTGACAATGCTGAGCTGAGTATCGGTCGTGTAAGAACCTATAACTTCGGCGCCGCTACAGAAACCCGCCCCCGCAACATCGCCGTCATGTGGTGCATCAAGGCCTGGAACGCCCCGGTCAATCAAGGAAACATCGACGTAGCGGCACTGGTCAAGGAAGTTTCCCGGTTGGGATCTGCCGTTCCGGTGGGTGCCGTCATGGCGTTCCCGACAGGTATCGTGCCGCCCGGCTTTCTTGAACTCAATGGCAGTGTGCAGAGCACTTCGACTTATCCGGATTTGGCGGCATATCTCGGCACCACTTACAACAAAGGTGATGAGGGTGCCGGAAACTTCAGGTTGCCGGAATCGCGTGGTGAGTTCCTGCGAGGCTGGGATCATGGTCGTGGTGTAGACCCGGGTCGGGCGATTGGCAGTTGGGCACCTGATGAGCTGAAGTCTCACGTTCACCAAGTTGACGCGCCTGCCAATCCGAGCGGATTTGGCCAGGACAAGGTCGCTCGTGGCAACCGCTCCGACAGCAACGGAACACCACAGACGACTGCCACTGGCGGTTCGGAAACCCGTCCGCGCAGCATTGCAGTCATGTGGTGCATCAAGGCCTGGAACGCGCCGATCAATCAGGGAAACATCGACGTCGCCGCACTGGCCAATGAAGTCGCACAGCTCAAATCTTCCGTTCCGGTCGGTGCTGTCCTGTCGTTTCCAACGGGCGTCGTTCCTGCCGGTTATCTGGAGCTGGACGGCAGTGTGCAAAGCATTGCGACCTATCCGGATCTGGCGGGTTATCTCGGCACAAAGTTCAACAAGGGGGACGAAGGTGCGGGCAACTTCCGGTTGCCGGAATCTCGCGGTGAGTTTCTGCGTGGTTGGGATCATGGTCGCGGTGTTGACGCTGGTCGGACAATCGGTAGCTGGCAAAAAGCGACGTTGGTTGCGCACGATGCGGTGACCTCGACAGCGCAGGCTATCCAAGCTGCCGCCTCATCTTGGAAACTCAATCCAGACAATAGTGGGAAGTCTCACCCGGTACTTGGAGGCGACGTTGCCTCTGCGGCCGACTATCCTTCCGCATTTTTCTCTTCTGGCGAAATCACCTCCCCTGTATCGCTGAATCAGGCGGCGCTGTTTACTGATGGGCACCTAGTTGGCACCCGTCCGCGCAACCTCGCCGTCATGTGGTGCATCAAAGCCTGGAACGCACCGGTCAATCAGGGAAGCATTGATGTCGCAGCGCTGGCTCCTCTGGCCCAGCAAGCGACCGAAATCAAACAAGGCACAGCCAAACTCGCCACTCAGGCGCTGACCGATGCCGGGGCTGACGACACCACAATCGTGACACCCAAAAAACTCCGCTGGGGATTTCAGATTCTCAAGGAAATCAACGGGTACATCATTTTCCCGTCCTGGCTCGGTGGCCTGATCATTCAGTGGGGCAGGGTCTCCGGAAATGGTGGTACGGACATCGCCACTGCCTTCCCGATTGCTTTTCCAAATGGCATGTACAGCCTGAACGCGACGTTGAACTACACACCAGGGTCGGCAGTGAACGGGTATGTGGATGTCGGTGTGTCAAATCTCACTTCGTTTTATGGAAAACATACCTTTCCCGGGGTCACGGTCTTTCATTGGGTCGCGGTGGGCAGTTAAGGAGAGATCATGAAATACGCACTGTTTGACGAGAATTCGAACTTGCAAACCTGCCTGATTGAAGGGGTTCACCCGATCCCCGCGTCGGCAGTCAAAGTCGATGACAAGTTGTTTATCAGGTTGACCCAGGAAGCCGACGGCATCTGGCGTCGAGTAGGCGATGAAATTGTCAAAACGCCTTTCCCACAAGTAACTCCTGATTATGCGCAACGGGTCGCCGATGAGCGCTATGAGCGGGAGGACGCGGTCGTTTCTGTGGAAGGTCTAACTGTTGCAACCTCCCGTGACAGCGCGGGGATGATCTATGGCGCTGGCATCTCGGCGATCCTCGATCCTGATTACCGCTGCAACTTCAAAACGCTCGAGGGTTTCGTCGAGATCGGCGCGCAGCAGATTCTCGCGATTGCCAAAGCTGTCAGGGCACACGTGCAGGCTTGTTTCGACCGCGAACTGGAATTGCTTCAGGCAATCGAGGATGGCACGTACTCCGATGAAATGCTCAAGGAAGGCTGGCCCGATTCCATGCCAGTTTCACCGACCTCCGAGCCTCAATAAAACGCCCCGCACCCCGGGGCATTTTCTTGTCCGCCCAACACATTCAACACCCGCCAAGCCCCTCCCAACGAGGGGCTTTCCCGTTTATGGAGAAACGAAAAATGGCAACCCGCCAAACCTACACCGTGCTCGTTCCATTCCCCACCGGCGGTGGGCACTGGTCAAGCGTCGGCCAGGAACTCGATCTGCTCGATGTCGAGGCCAGTGCGCTGCACAGCGCCGGTCGACTGGAGCTGAAAACAACTACCACCAAGGCCGTGAAGGCCGCTGCCAAGAAGGCTGACTGACTATGGCTGAGGTTCTGAACTTCGAGCACAACGGCATTACCGTCAATGCCACCGAATCCCCCGAGGCCATGGGTGGCCTGGGTGACAACGTTATCGGTCTGGTCGGCACCGCGCCGAAAGCCGATCCGCTGATTCCGCGCAACGCACCGTTTCGCATCAACAGCTTCACCACCCACGCGCTGCTCGATCCGACAGGTTCGGAAGAGGGCACCCTGTACCACGCCGTTTACCAGATCCTCAAAGTGGTCAAGGTGCCGGTGTACGTGGTGATCGTCGAAGCGGGCGCGACCCCGGCCGATACCGTCAACGCGGTAATCGGCGGCGTTGAACCGGCCACCGGCCGCAAGCTTGGTCTGGCGGCACTGGGCAGCGTCCCGGAAGACCTGACCATCATCGGCGCGCCGGGCTTCACCGGCACCAAGGCGGTGGCCAGCGAGTTCGCCTCGTTCGGCAAGCGCATCAAGGCCCGTGTGGTGCTGGACGGCAAGGACGCCTCGGTCGCCGATCAGGTGCTGTACAGCCAGGAACTGGGCGGTGCCGACCTCGGTTTCGACCGTTGCCTGGTGGTGCACAACATGCCGGCCGTGTACTCGAAAGC
Source organism: Pseudomonas pharyngis (assembly GCF_021602345.1). Classification (GTDB taxonomy): domain Bacteria; phylum Pseudomonadota; class Gammaproteobacteria; order Pseudomonadales; family Pseudomonadaceae; genus Aquipseudomonas; species Aquipseudomonas pharyngis. The sequence continues at coordinate 150,247 of NZ_BQID01000010.1, read as the reverse complement.
CGCGAAGAAAAACGTATTCCTCGCGCCATCCAGCCTGGCGATCGCCGCGCTGGCCAAGGTCAAGCAATGGGAAAGCCCGGGCAACCAGGTGACCTACGCCGAAGACGTGTCGCGGGTCGTTGAGTACAACATCCTCGACACCTCCACCGAAGGCGATCTGCTCAACCGCTACGGCGTCAGCTACTACGCCCGCACCATCCTTGGCGGCTTCTCGCTGCTGGGCAACCGCTCGATCACCGGCAAGTTCATCAGCTACGTCGGTCTGGAAGACGCCATCAGCCGCAAGCTGGTGAAGGCCGGCCAGAAAGCCATGGCGAAGAACCTGACCAAGTCGTTCATGGATCAGGAAGTCAAACGCATCAACGACTGGCTGCAAACCCTGGTCGCCGACGAAACCATTCCCGGCGGCAGCGTGTACCTGCACCCGGAACTGAACAGCGTCGAGAAGTATAAGAACGGCACCTGGTACGTGGTCATCGACTACGGTCGCTACGCGCCGAACGAACACATGGTTTATCAACTCAACGCCCGCGATGAAATCATCGAGCAGTTCCTGGAGGACGTTCTCTAATGTTTACCAACCGCGTAAGACAGGCCATCGCGGCCACCCTGCAAGGCCTGCCGTTGTCGGCGACCGTTGAGGAATTCACTCCGCCGAAGATCGAATTCGATGTGGAAGAGATGCGTGGCGGCCGTTTCATCGTCGAAGAAATGGCCAAGGGCGGCAAAGCGCTCAATGCCAAGTTGACCCTGCAAGGCATGGGCACCGAAGTCATGCTCGCACTGGGTGTGAAGCTGGGCGACGACATCCTGCTGAACGTGCGTGAAGGCGGTCAGGATCAGGATGGCAACACCTGGTTCACCTACCACACCGTCGGCGGCAAGCTGAAATCCCTGGAGGAAACCGCGGTGAAGATGGGTGAAAAACCCAAGACCAACCTGGAGCTCTCCTGCCGCACCTACAACCGCCTGGAAAACGGCGTGCCGGTGATCGACATCGACGTGCGCACCCAGAAGTTCGTGCTCAACGGCGTCGACATCCTCGGTGATGCCCGTCGTGCGGTGCTGATGCCGTAAGCCTCGGCCAAAGGCAATCACAAAACCCTGCGGGAGTGGGCAAACCCCGCTCCCACAAGGGACTGCAACACCCCCTCAAGAATTACCAAGGAATTCATACATGTCGTGGATGCCACCCAAGCATGACCTGTTGTCGCCGATTACCGGCGACGACGGCTCGCAGATCGAATCGATCCAGCTCAAGCCGTTGTTCTACGCCGCCCAGAAAGAAGCGCTGGAACGCGCAGGCGACGATGAAGACGACCAGTTCTTCGAACTGGCGCTGCTGGCCACCGGCTTGTCGGTCAAGGAACTCGACCAGCTCAAGCGCCCGGACTACGTGACCATCGCGCAGTACGTGCACGAATTCTCGACCCGTCCGGCATCGTTCTTTCTCGAACAGGTCGAAGACGCGGAAAAATCCGACGATCCCGACCAGGTGCAACTGCTGCAACCGCTCGCCGTCACCGGTCGCACCGTGACCTCGCTGAGCCTGGAAATGCCGGCGCTGCGGGCCACCAAAGTGATGAAGAAACTGAAAACGGCCAAGGAACGCGCCGAGTTCATCACCGCCCATTGCACCGGTCTGATGATCCCCGATCTGGCCCTGTTGAGCGTGCCGGACTGGACGCAATTGCAGGTGCGCATCGACGATTTTTTAAACCAGCCGGCGGCCTTCTTTCAGAACGCGACATCGAAGTAATCCTCGATATCGTGCCGCTCATTTACCCGGTAAGTGAGGCGGAAATTCTGGAGTGGGACGCCGAAAAGGCGTTGCGCCGCTACGACATAGCGATCACTCGCCTTGGCGTGAAACAGGAGTAGAGCGGCATGGCAGACACGAAGTACGCGCCGATGCTCGCCAGCGAGACTGGAAGCATGGCGTTCGGCAACGCCAGACTGGCGGGCGGATCGATAGCGCCCGACAGCCTCGGCACACCGCTGGTGGATTTGAGTTTGGCACTGGCTATGGCCAGTGCGGATATTCGTTTACTGACCCAGGAGCAGATCAAGCTTCGAGAGCTGTTGGCCAATCAGCAATCGCTGTTCAAGGTGAGTGCTGCATCCCCGGCTGCAAGCGCCGAACCAAAGTCAAAACTCAAGGCCGAGATCGAGCAGCGTCCACCTCCTAAGCTCATGCAATCAGCCATGGCCAACGAGACGGCGCTTGTCGAACTCAATCAGTTGCTCAAACTGAGCAGTGATCAGCTTCAAGCGCACTCGCAGAGCACTCTGGAACTCGCCAGCGAGAAACAGATATCCGCCAGTGGTGCGACCAACGCGGATCTGTTGCAAGTGCAGCTTGCCGGAGCCAGATCCGGCATTGCCGATGGTGCCAAAGGTGACCAGCGGGCGAACGAACTGAAGTGGTTCTCCCATGATGCCGCAATCAACGCATCGGCATTCAGGATGGACGTCAAGACGGCTGGCGAAATGCTCGCCGCGTGGCGTTCCTCGCTGAAGCTGGATCAGTATCAAAGCCAGGATCTTGCGGATGCAACGACCTACCTCGGCAATAGCGGTCTGGATGCCAAGGCCGCCGACATCGGTTCGGTGGTGCAACGTTCCGGCGAGAGTGCGATTGCCGCCGGATTGACGCCCGAACAGGTCGCCGCATTGGCGGCGGCTCTACTCAATAGTGGTGCGGACAAGGAGGGCGCCAGCGCCGCGCTCAAGGGCATCACCTCGATGCTGGCCAAAGGCGGGGCGGTATCGACTGAGCAGCGAAGAGCCTTGACTCAGTTAGGGCTTGATCCTCAATCGCTGTCCGAGGGTATGAGGAAGGATGCACCTGCTGTAATCAACTCGGTTCTTGCTGCACTTAACGAGCAGCCTGTGCAAGAGCGGGCAGCACTGACGAAGACGCTGTTCGGCGAAAACGACACCCGAGTTCTCGAACTGCTGAAGAAGCCGGACGATGTAAAAAACGCGTTCTCGCTGGTAGCCGACAAGCACAAGTACGCAACAACGGAGCTTGGCGCGGGCGAAGGTGCTGCGGCGAAGTCTGCAGAGGCGTTCGGCAATACTTCGCAGGGTCGCTGGAATGCGCTGGACGCAAGTCTGACCCGGTTGACCACTGCATTCGGCACGGCGCTTGCGCCCTTGGCTGACGGTGCCGCCGTAGTGCTCACCGCACTGGTCAACGGTGTGAGCACAGCGGCAGAAACGTTCCCGGCCCTCACGGCAGGGCTGGCCTTGCTCGGCGTAGCAGCGATGCCGTTTGTGGGAGGCGCGTTGAAGTCCGGTGTGGCTTCGGTACTCGACGTGGTTTCCACGAAGCTATTACGCTTGGCTACCGCGCGAATGCCTTCGGATATTGCCGACGTAATAGCCGGTGATGACAACGTTGGCGACGGCCGCAAAAAAGGAAAGGCGGGGCGTGGATCTGGCCGGCGCGCATCTTCTGCTGCACGACAGCGCAGCACCGCTTCCAGGGCTCGTGGGGGCGGTCGTTTGAGTGGTGTGACGGCCAGAATCGCACCCATGTTCGACGATGCGCTCACCCGATTCAGAATGGTTGGCGATGTTGTCAAAAGCGCCATGCCGAGCCGGCTGAGCGGGGCTGGCGCGAAAGTCATGTCATTGGCAGAGGGTTTGGGGGGCAAGCTCATGCCGTCGGTTGTCAAGGCATTGCCTGCCATCAAGCTTGGTGCACCTCTGGCCATTGCTCACGCTGCCTATAAAGGGTTGAAAGGCTGGCGCGAAGGTGATGACAAAGCGGTAAAGGGCGCGGCCGGTGAACTGGCCGGAACGGCGATTGGCGCTACGATCGGTACTTTCATTGCGCCCGGCATCGGAACCTTCATTGGTGGCACACTGGGTGGAATAATCGGGTCTTATGTGGGGGAGCATCAGGCGACGCCGCCTGAAGACAAGCTCTCCCCGCCAGCGGAAGTCGCCAAGGACCTGTCCGCGGCGCAAATGCAAACACCAACGCCACTTCCGCAATTCACCTACGCACCTTCAGTTCATGTCAGCGGCAGCGAAATGCTCAGTTCCGAGAAAGTCGGCGCGATGCTTTCGCAGGTGCTTGAGTCGCACTTTACGTCCCAATTTGTCCCAGGTGTGGCCGGCAATGCCCTCTCCATACGCCGCGACGCAGCCCTGACCGATGGAGTCGCCCGATGAAACAACAAATGGCACTGGGCAGTTTCATCTTCGGTCTGTCCCGGGATTTTGCGTACAGCACGCTGTCGCGAAAATCCGAGGGTGGCTGGACCGAGTTGCAGATCCTCAACAGCAAACCCAGATCCCATCAGACAGGGCAGAAGCCTGAAACCCTGACCATCTCCGGCACCTCGATGTACGCCGTGGGGATGGAACGGCTCGATGAACTGCGTGCGCTGCAAGCACTGCGTGCACCGTTGCCGTTGATTGACGGCATTGGCCGCAACTGGGGTTTGTGGCGGATCAACAGCATCGACGAAAACCAGAGCGAGGTCATTGATGACGGGACCGCGATGGTAATCAAGTGGGTCATCGGATTGTCGGAGTTCAACAATGCGTAAGGTACGAAGCATGGCCGGTGACTCGGTGAATCTGTTGCTGTACCGCGAAACCGGTCGCAGCGATGACAGCGCCGAAGAAGCCCTGTGGACACTCAACCCGACCCTGGCCGAGCACGGCCCGATCCTGCCGGCAGGTGTCTGGGTGACGCTGCCGGAACTCGACAGCAGACCGGCCGCAATCAAACCGGTTCTGGCCTGGGATTAAGGAGGCTGCATGGCACAGGGATTTACGCCGGCGATTGAAATCTACGGCGCCAACAAGGACCTGCTGAACCAGCGCCTGATCAGTTGGGAACACATCGATGCCGCTGGAATGGAGTCCGATCAACTGACGCTGGTGCTCGACCTGGAAGGCCTTGAAGGCTTGCCGACCCTTGGCGGCACCATCGGCCTGCGGGTGGGCTATCTGGAGACCGGGCTGGTGGAAAAAGGCCAGTTCAAGGTCACTCGACTGACACCGACGCTGTTCCCGCTGCGTCTGACACTGGTCGCAACCGCAGCCCCCTTCAGCGGCAAGGACGAAACCGGATTCAAGGAGCGGCGCACGGCCAGTCATGGCCCTATAACCCTTGGCGGACTGTTTCGCGAGCTGGTCTCGAGACACGGATTCTCGCCACGGGTCGATCCCGAACTGGCGCTGATCAGGATCGCGCATGTCGACCAGTCGAACGAAACTGACATGAGCTTCATCACACGCCTGGCGAAAAAGTACGACGCGGTGGCCAAACCGTTCAACGACCTTTACGTACTGGCAAAACCGGCGCAGCTCAAAAACCTGTCGGGCCAGGTGATACCGGACGTCAGGCTGTCGGTGACCCACAACAACCGGCCGGGCGATCACGCCTTCATCAGCGCCACGCTGGAAGAGACCGCCCGCACCCAGAATCAGGGTTGCAAAACCTCATTCTGGGACGGTGCTCTCGGCAAGCTGCGGGAGGTGATCACCGGTTCCGAACCCTACAAGGTCATCCGCCAGAAACTGGCCAGCGAAGAAGAAGCCAAAGCCATCGGCGAGGCCGAAGTGCGCAAGATGCTGCGCGAGAAATACAAGCTGAAGGTCACCTGCCCGGGCGATCCACTGCTGGCAGCCGAAGGTCTGCTGGTACTCGACGATACCTGGCCGGACTTCATGCGCGGTCGCTGGTCGATTGAAAAGGTCACGGCCAGCGGCAAGCGCGAGGAAAGCTATCGCTGCCTGATCGAAGCGACCGGCCGGGATCCCGAGGCAAAAGCCAAGGACTGATCCCCCGGTCTCACCGCCACACCTCTCTGTGGTCATTCACAAAACCTGGAACGCTCCCCATGAAGATCTCCCCGATCCTCACGCAGCTGCGTGCGCAATGCCCAAGCCTTGCCGGCCATATCGCGACAGGTGTCGACCTGGCGCTATTGCAAGGCGACCCGAATCTGCCGATGCCCTCGGCCCATGTTTCACCGCTGGCCGACGTAGCCAGCGCCAGCACCGCACAGAACTCCTACAGCCAACCGATCCGTGACCGCTTCGAAATCATCCTGGCACTCGATGCCACGGACGCCACAAAAGCGCTGGATCTGTTGCACGACCTGCGCGCCGAACTGTGGCGTGCGCTGGTGGGTTTCAAACCCGATTCCAACTACAGCGCCATCGTTTACGACGGCGGCGAAACGGTCTCGATCAACAGCAGCCGCGCGTTCTACCGGCTGCGCTTTTTTGCCGAGTTCCAGCTGGGCCGCAATCTGCCAAGTCAGCCTGCGGAGAGTTGGCACGAACGCGAACTGGACGGTTTGTCGTCCTTTACCGGGGCCACCGTGCGGGTCGATGCGATCGACCCGGCCGACCCCAACCTGAAACGCCCGGGCCCTGACGGGCGCGTGGAAATGACTTTCTCTGGAGACGTAACCCCATGAGCAACCGCATCACCGTAGTGCCGGCCCCTGGCCGTGCCGTGCCGGACCCGGAAGCCGGCGACCTGCTGCCACTGGAAGGCCGTGAAGTGCTGGACAGCGCCTGGTGGCGCCGGCGTCTGGCCGACGGCGATATCACCCTCAAAACCGCAACAGCCAAACAAAAGGGAGCCAAATAATGGCGATCGGATTCAGCAACATCCCTGCGGACATTCGTGTACCGCTGTTCTATGCCGAAATGGACAACTCGGCCGCCAATAGCGCGTCCTCGTCCATGCGTCGCCTGATCGTGGCGCAGGTCAACGACAACATCGCCCCGAGCGAAGTCGGCAAACTGGTGCTGGTCTCCAGCGTGGCGCTGGCCAAGAGCATTGGCGGCCAGGGCTCGATGCTCGCCTCGATGTACGAGACCTTCCGCAAGGCTGACCCGATCGGTGAGATCTGGTGCCTGCCGCTGCACAACGCCACCGGCGCCATCGCCAAAGGCGTGCTGACTCTGACCGGCACCGCGACTCAGGCGGGCGTGCTCAACCTGTATGTCGGCGGCGTCCGCGTCCAGGCCACCGTGGTCAACGGTGCCACCGCTGCCCAGGCGGCCACCGCCCTGGCACAGAAAATCAATGCCACCGCCGATCTGCCGGTGAGCGCAGCAGCGGCCGAAGGCGTCGTCACTCTGAACGCCAAATGGACCGGCGAGAGCGGCAACGACATCAGCCTGCAATTCAATCGCCTGGGCAAGAGCAACGGCGAAGAAACCCCGGCCGGCCTGACCACCGCGATCACCGCCATGACCGGCGGCGTCGGTGTGCCTGACCAGGTTGAAGCGGTTGCCGCACTGGGTGATGAGCCGTTCGAATTCATCGCACTGCCATGGTCCGACCTGGCCACCCTCAACACCTGGCAAGCGGTGATGGACGACAGCACCGGTCGCTGGTCGTGGGCCAAGCAACTGTTCGGTCACGTCTACAGCGCCAAGCGCGGCACCGTCGGCACGCTGGTGGCAGCCGGTCAGGCTCGCAACGACCAGCACATGACCATTCAGGCGCTGGAGCCGGGCGTTCCGCAACCTGTGTGGGTGCAGGCCGCTGCACTGGCTGCGCGTACTTCGGTGTTCATCTCCGCCGACGCCAGCCGTCCGACCCAGAGCGGCAGCCTGCCGGGTGTCGATCCGGCGCCGGCGAGCGAGCGCTTCACCCTGACCGAGCGTCAGTCGCTGCTCAACTACGGCATCGCCACCGCGTACTACGAAGGCGGCTACGTGCGCATCCAGCGCTCGATCACCACCTACCAGAAGAACGCTTACGGCCAGGCCGACAACTCGTACCTGGACAGCGAAACCATGCACCAGTCGGCGTTCATCGTGCGTCGTCTGCAAAGCGTGATCACCAGCAAGTACGGTCGCCACAAACTGGCTTCCGACGGCACCCGTTTTGGCGCCGGCCAGCCGATCGTCACCCCGGCGACCATTCGCGGTGAGCTGATCGCCCAGTACGCCAAGCTCGAACTCGAAGGCCACGTGGAAAACGCCGAGCTGTTCGCCGAGCACCTGATCGTCGAGCGCGACGTGCAGGACCCGAGCCGCGTGAACGTGCTGTTCCCGCCGGATTACATCAACGGTCTGCGCGTGTTCGCACTGCTCAACCAGTTCCGTCTGCAGTACGACGACGTCGCCTGATCGGCGCGTTTGACACTGTGATTTCAGCCCACCTTGCGTGGGCTTTTTATTTGAAGGGAGTAACACCATGGGTCAACTGATTGCAGGCACCTGCTACGTCAAGGTCGACGGTGCACAACTGACTATCAATGGCGGCTGCGAAGCCCCGCTGATGGCCGTCAAACGCGAAACCGTCGTGCCGGGTTTCTACAAGGAAACCGACGTCGCGCCGTCGTTCAAGGTGACCGCGCTGCACACCGCCGACTTCCCGTTGAAGAAGCTGATCGAAGGCACCGACATCACCGTCACCTGCGAATTCAGCAACGGCAAAGTCTACGTACTGGCCGGTGCCTACCTGGTCGAAGAGCCAGTCTCCAAAGGCGATGATGCCACCATCGAACTGAAATTCGAAGGCATCAAGGGGACCTGGCAATGAGCGGCGCCGTGAAGCTTCAGGTTGCGATCGAAGCTCACGGCGAGCCCCTGACCGAACTCGTCCTGCGCCGCCCGACGGTGCAGGAAGTGCGAGCGATCAAGGCGCTGCCGTACAAGATCGACAAGAGCGAAGAGGTCAGCCTCGACATGGACGTGGCGGCCAAATACATCGCCGTGTGCGCCGGCATTCCGCCGTCGTCGGTCAACCAGCTGGACCTGGCTGACCTCAATGCGCTGAGCTGGGCCGTTGCGAGTTTTTTCATGAGTGCGGCGTCGGAGCCATCACCGACCTGATTTCGGTCGCCTATGACCTGGCCTGGTTCTGGAAGGTTGACCCCGAACAGATGATGGCCAGGCCACTGGATGTGCTTCGCGAATCGCTGGAGCACGCGCAACGGATCAATGCGATGCAGCAGGTGCAGTGATGGCTAATACACAATTGAGCCTGATCCCGCAGAACTTCCCCGTCACGGTCAACATGCTCGTGGTGCTCAAGGGCGCCGAGAAAATGGAGGCCGAGATGAAGGGGCTGCGCGGCAAGGTCGCAGCATTCAAGAAAAGCATGGAAGACAGCGGCCTCGAGCCGCTGGACGTCGCCGGATTCATCTCCGAAGGTGGCTTGCTCAAGCCGTTTCAGGACGGCATCAAGAAAGCCATCGAGGCGCAGGACGCGCTGGCGAAAAAAGCCCTGGCGAACAAACACCTGAAAGTCCCCAAGGTGGTCCACGGCGAAACCTCGGCCAACCTCGAGAAGTTCAACGAGGCGCTGGACAAGATTTCGCTGAATATCGGTCAGGCATTACTGCCGGCTGTCAACGGCATCGTCACGGCGCTGACGCCGGTGATCACCTCGATCGGCCAGTTCGTCGCGAACAACCCTTACCTCGTCGAAGGACTGGCGGCAGCGGCGGTGGCGTTCACGGTGGTGACGGTTGGTGCGATGGGGCTGGTCGCGGTGTTGGGGATCCTGACGTCACCGATCGGCCTGATTGCTGCGGCTATCGCTGCGGCGGTGGCGTTGATCGTGATTGGCGCGCGCCTGATTACCGATAACTGGGCGTCGATCAGCGGATTCTTCAGCAAGACCTGGCAATCGGTCAGCGATGCGACCCATCGCGGTATCGACAAGGTTCAAAAAGGCTGGAACGAGATGGCCACGGGCGCGAAGCTGAAATTCGACTCGATGCAAGCCTCGGCCAAACAGAAGTGGGAAGAAATGAAGGCTGACGCCGTTGCCGGTGCCAGTCGTCTTGCAGAGGGCGCGACCGCGCGCCTGAATGCGTTCGGGGCGATGATGGGCGAGCTGTGGGATTCGGCTGGCGCTGTCGTCAAGGATTACTGGAACGACGCCGTCGCCGGTAGCGTCGCCGGCCTGGAAGCGCTGAAGGCCAATCTGTACACCTCGCCCAAGGCGAAACTGGCCGAGGTCTGGGGTGCGACGGCAACGGTATTCGGTGAGTTCTGGGACAGCGCGGCAGCAAAAGCCGCGACCGGCATGGAAGCGCTAAGGGCCAATCTGTACACCTCGCCGAAGGCGAAACTGGCCGAAGTCTGGGATTCCACGCAAACGGTGTTCAGCGGGTTCTGGAACCGTGCAGCTACCAGCGCGACCACCGGTTGGGCCACGCTCAAGGCAACGTTCGACGGCTCGCTGGCCGACAGATTTTCCGGCGTGTGGGGTTCGGCTCTGGGGATGTTCTCCGGTGTGCTGGACAACATGAGAGCAACGGCTTCAGCCGGTTGGGAACAACTGAAGTCAACGTTCTCCTGGTCGCCGTTCAGCCTGATTCAAAGTAACTGGCAACCGCTGGGCGAGGTGTTTTCTGCGCTCTGGGATGTGCTGCGGGCGAGTGCGCTGACGCTGAAAAGCGAGTTCCAGAACCTGTTCAACTTCTCGCCGATGGAATCGGCGATCGCGCAGTGGGACGGTTTGAAAGGCTACTTTTCCGGTTTGTGGGCATCGTTGACCACAGAGGCACTATCGGTCGCGAACGCCTTCGGCACGCTGTTCAGCCAATCGCCGATGGAGTCGATCAAGCAAGCCTGGGAGCCGGTTCTCGGCTGGTTCAGCGAACTGTGGGCAAAACTGCAAAGTGTCGTCGCACCCATCCGGGAATTGCTCAATGGCAATCTTTCCGGCGTTGTGGCGACGATTACCGGACAGTCCCCGGCGGCTGCTTCCGGCTCGTCGGCAATGACCAGTTCGTTGCCGCAATCCTCAGGCGCCCTGATCCAGCAAAGCGCCGCCAACAACCGCACGCAACTCGAAGGCGGCCTGACAGTACGCTTCGAAAACGCGCCGGCGGGGCTACGCACCGATCAACCGCAAACCAATCAACCGGGGCTGGCGCTCAGTTCGCGCATCGGCTATCGCTCGCTCTCCATGGGAGGTTCCAATGAACTGGCGTGACCGTTTGTTGCCGGCATCCTTTCGCGGTGTCGGTTTCTGGATCGACCAGGCGAAAACCCCGGTCGGTCGCAAGGGGCAGCTGCACGAATATCCGCAACGCGACCTGCCGTTTTTTGAGGACCTCGGCCAGCAGGCCAAGACCCACGATCTGACGGCGTTCATCATCGGTGCCGATTGCCTGGAGCAGCGCGACAAGCTGCTCCAGGCCCTGGAGCAGGGCAGCGGCGAACTGGTGCATCCGTGGCTGGGACGCTTGCAGGTCAAGGTCGGCGAGTGCGACATGACCCACACCCGCCAGGACGGCGGGATGGTGACGTTCAGCCTGAAGTTCTACCCCGACCGGCCGCTGCCGTTTCCGACTGCGACGGTCAGCACGCAAAAAGTCCTGCTGATCAAGGCCGAAGGTTTACTCGGCTCGGCGGTGGCGCGTTTCGAACAGGCGATGACCCTGATCAAGGCCGCGCGTATCGGCATCGCCAATCTGCGCAACAGCCTCACCGGCGTGTACGACGTGATCAAGGAGCAGCTCAAGCCGCTGATCGCGCAGTACAAGCAGATCACCGAGCTGGTCAGGGCCGTGAAGGAGCTGCCCAAGGAAGTGGCGGCGGAGTTCAAGGGGTTGCTCGGCGATATCAAGGAGCTGAAGGCATTCGCGAAGGAGGGCTACCGTGGCGTGATTGCCGACGTGTCCCAACAGATCGAAGCCATCCGCAAGGCCGATGCGCCGAAAATCACCACCGGCAAGGACACCAACGCCGCCGCGCAAGCGATGGCCAACCTGGTGCAGGACACGCTGATCGTCAAAGTGGCGCAGTGGGTGGCCTCGATGCCGGTGGCGTCGACGCCGGTGAAACTGACCTCGACACCCTCGCTGGACCAGCAATCGAAGCAGCCGGTCACGCGTCAGGAAGTGCCGGTCACCGACGATCTGCAAACGCTGCAGAAAGAGTTGAACGAAGCGCTGCAAAAGGCTCAGGACAAGGCCGACCCCGCGCACTACCAGGCCATCGCCGATGTGAAGGAAGCGCTGATCGCGCACCTCAAGGCCGTGGCTTCGTCCGGAGTGCGACTGGTCAGCAAAACCTTTCAGGAAACCTTTCCGGCAGTGGTCGTGGCCTACAAACAGTTTGGCGACGCCACCCGTGTGACCGAGGTCATTCAGCGCAACGGTCTGTCTCATCCGAGCTTCCCACCCAACGAAGTCAAAGTTTCCAGGGAGTGAGCCATGAGCGAGATGGACAACCGCGTCACGCTGACCGTCGACAACATGGAATACGGCGGCTGGAAAAGCGTGCAGATCACCGCGGACCTGGAGCGTCAGTTCCGCACCTTCAAACTCGACATCACCTGGCAATGGCCGGGGCAGACCGTGGATCAGCGGATCAAGGCCGGCGACCCGTGCGAAGTGCGGATCGGCCAGGATCTGGTGCTCACCGGTTATGTGTTCAAGGCCCCGATCAGCTATGACGGGCGGCAGATCAGCCTGAGCATCGAAGGCAGTTCCAAGACCCAGGATCTGGTCGACTGTGCGGCGCGAAACATTCCCGGCCAATGGCAGGAGCAGCCGTTGTTGAACATCGTCCAGGCCCTGGCCGGGGAATACTCGCAGTTTGTGGTCAACGAGATTCCCGAGACCGCACGCCTGAGCAAACACACCATCGTTCCGGGTGAAACCGTGTTTCAGTCGATCGACCGTCTGCTCTCGCTGTACCGGGTGTTTTCCACCGATGACGCCGAGGGCCGGCTGGTGCTGGCCAAACCGGGCAGCGGCGGCCGCGCCAGTGATGCGCTGGAGTTGGGCAAGAACATTCTCTCGGCCAATGCGCCGATGGATCACAGCCAGGTGTTCTCCGAATACAAGGTGATCGGCCAGCAAAAGGGCAACGACAAGAAGAGCGGGGCGGCGGTCAGCGAGGTTGAATCCAGCGCCACCGACCTGAGCTTCAAGCGTCGGCGCACCACGATCATCAACGAAGGTTCGCAACTGACGTTCGAACTGGCCCAGCAGCGGGCCCAGTGGGAAAGCGCCACGCGCATGGGCCGGGCGCTGACCACCACTTATCAGGTGCAGGGCTGGCGCCAGTCCAACGGCGATCTGTGGCGCCACAACACGCTGGTGAAGGTCAAGGATCCAGTACTCGGTTTCGATGGCGACATGCTGATCTCCAAGGTGACGTATTCGCTGTCGGCACAAGGCTCGGTGACCACGCTGCAAGTGGCGCCGCCGCATACCTTCGATCCTGACCCGACGCCCCCGAAAAAAACCTGAGCCTGACGCCGAACCTGACTGGCATCACCTGGCCCTGTGGGAGCGGGCTTGCCCGCGATAGCGGTGGTTACCGCAAACACTACTTTGCCTGACACACCGCCATCGCGGGCAAGCCCGCTCCCACAGGTTTTGTGTTGGCAAAGTCCTGAGGACAATTCATGAGCCTACTGACACGCCTGCTGGCGCGCGGCACTATCGTGCTCGCCAATTCGGCATCCAAGCTGCAATCGCTGCAAATGCGCCTCACCGCCGGTGAAGTGAACGACGACATGGAGCACTTCGAACCCTACGGCTTCACCAGCCATCCGCTGGCCGGTGCCGAAGGCGTCGTCACGTTTCTCGGCGGCGACCGTTCCCACGCCATCGCCCTGGTGGTCGCCGATCGCCGTTACCGCCTGCAATCGCTGGCGGCCGGCGAGGTGGCGATCTACACCGACGAGGGTGACAAAATTCACTTCAAGCGCGGGCGGATCATCGACATCGAAACCGCCACGCTCAACATCCGCGCCAGCACCGCCGTGAACTTCGACACGCCGGTGATCAACCAGACCGGCAAGATCGTCTCCACCGGCGATCAGCTGGCCGGCGGCATCAGCCAGATCAAACACGTGCACGTTGGCGTGCAGGCGGGCAGTGGCCAGACCGGCGCGCCGGCGGGAGGTCAGTGATGCTGTTCAGTCAGAACCTCCACGCCGCGCTGACCCGTGCGGTGCTGATCAGCCTGTTCACCTGGCGTCGTGCCGCCGACGACGATGCCCTCGATGACGAGGAGCGTTTCGGCTGGTGGGGCGACACCTTTCCCACCGTGGCCGACGATCGCATCGGCTCGCGGCTGTGGCTGTTGCGCCGGGTCAAGCTGACCCGCCAGACCCAGATGGACGCCGAGTTCTATGCCCGCGAAGCCTTGCAATGGCTGATCGACGACGGCCATTGCAGCGCCATCGACATCATCAGCGAACGCCTCGACGCCCAGCGCCTGAACCTGCGCACGGTCCTGACTCTGGCCGACGGCGAACGCCTGGACATCAACCCCGATAACAGTTGGCAGGTGATCTATGCCGTTTGAAACCCCTTCGCTGCCGGTGCTGATCAAGCGCACCCAAAGCGACCTGGCCGGCGATTCGCTGCGCCAGTCCGATGCGCAAGTCCTGGCCCGCACACTCGGCGGCGCCGCTTATGGCCTGTACGGCTACCTCGACTGGATTGCCGAGCAGATCCTGCCCGACACCGCCGATGAATCGACCCTGGAACGCATCGCCGCACTGCGCCTGAACCAGCCGCGCAAACCGGCGCAGGTCGCCACCGGCAACGTCAGCTTCAACGCGACGGCGGGCGCGGTGCTGGACGCCGATACGTTGCTGCAGTCGAGTGACGGTCGCACCTTCAAAGTCACCGCCACCCGCACCACCGTCAATGGCGTCAACAGCACCAGCATCGCCGCGCTGGAGGCCGGCAGCCTGGGCAATGCCGAGGCCGGGCTGGCGTTGACGCCGGTGCAGCCGATCACCGGCGTGGTCGGCAACAGTTTTGTGGTGCTGGCGCCGGGACTGAACGGTGGTGTGGCGCGGGAAAGCCTGGAGTCGTTGCGCTCGCGGGTGATCCGTTCTTATCGCGTGATCCCTCACGGCGGTTCGGCCAGCGACTACGAGACCTGGGCGCTGGAAGTGCCGGGTGTGACCCGCGCGTGGTGCCGTGGCGGCTTCCTCGGGCCGGGCACCGTCGGCGTCTACATCATGCGCGACGATGATCCGCAACCGGTGCCGAATGCCGATCAACTGGCCGAAGTGCAGGCCTACATTGAGCCGCTGCGCCCGGTGACCGCCGAAGTGCATGTACGTCCGCCGGTGCAGAAACCGGTGACCTATCAACTGAAGCTGACCCCCGACACCACCGCCGTGCGCGCCGCCGTCGAAACCCAGTTGCGCGACCTGCATAACCGTGAAGCCGACCTGGGCGAAGATCTTTTGATCAGCCACATCCGCGAAGCGATCAGCAGCGCGGCGGGTGAAACCGATCACGTGCTGTCGGCGCCGCTGGCGAACGTAGCCGCGGGTGACAGCGAACTGCTCACCTTCGGGGGTTGCGTATGGCTGCCATAAGAACCGCCGCGCAATACCAGGCGCAACTGCGCGCCTTGCTGCCGAGCGGTCCGGCGTGGGATCCGGAGCGCGTGCCGGAACTCGAGGAAGTGCTGCAAGGCGTCGCCGTCGAACTGGCGCGCCTCGACGCCCGCGCCGCCGACCTGCTCAACGAGATGGACCCGGCCGGCGTCAGCGAACTGGTGCCGGACTGGGAACAGGTGATGAACCTGCCCGACCCGTGCCTCGGCGCCACGCCGCTGTTCGACGACCGTCGCCTCGCCGTGCGCCGCCGCTTGCTGGCGGTCGGCAGCCAGGCCGTCGGCTACTACCTGGAAATCGCCAAAAGCCAGGGTTACCCCAACGCCACCATCACCGAACTCGAAGCCCCGCGCATGGGCCGTTCGCGTTTCGGCGCAGCGCATTGGGGCACCTGGGAAGCGCAGTTCATGTGGACGCTCAACACCGGCGGCCGCTTGCTGCTCGGCCGGCGTTATGGCGCGAGTTACTGGGGCGAACGCTTCGGCGTGAATCCGGGCTCGGCGCTGGAGTGCCTGATTCATCGGGCGGCACCGGCGCACACCAAGGTGCATATCAACTATGACTAGGAAGGAGTGACGGGATGGATTATCCGAAGAGTGTGCCCAGCTCCGGGCTGGTGGATGGACGGTTTGTCGATGAAAACCCGCTGACCGGAACACCGGGCTCGTTGATTCCCGCAACTTGGGGTAATGGTGTAACGGAAGAGCTGCTGAACGTGATCCGTGCGGCGGGGATGGTCCCCTCCGAAAGCGAGTCGGATCAGTTGCTCAAGGCACTGAAGAATGTCTTGTCTCAGGATGCGATGCCGTTCGCCGCATTGGCTTTTCCAACAGTGGCCACTGCCGACGGGCGCATTCCGGTCAGTGCTGCGAGTGCTGCCGCTGGCGGCACCGTGTCAGTGCCGGGCGGTGTGCTGGTCTGCCTCGGCGAAGAAATTGGCGCTGGCATGACGGCCCGCCCGCGTACGTTGCTGACCTCTGCGTGGACCTCCGCCGGACTGGATATCAACAGCACCTATTTTCTACGGATGCAGATCCGCAACGGGGCACTGGTCTGCTACACGCAAAAAGGTCTCGATACCGATGTGATCCCGGCAGGGATGAAGGCGGGAACCGGGAGCAGTGGCGGTGGTTTCGACTCCACCTGCATCGACATGCTGGTGGCCAGAGTGGTGACCGCAGGAGCCGGGACTTTACCCAAGCTCACGCTGTTGGCGAACAAGGCCCGCATGGAAGCGGTCGGTGTCTGGTCCGGTGCCAATGGCAATTACTCGGTCCCGTTGAACTGGGCGCGCAAACCTCGCGCGTACATTGCAGGGATTTATGATTTTGATGACAACGTCAAAACCGACTATGGCGTGATCAGTGAGGAGATCGGGGTCAACTTTGTCGGTACTCAGTTCATGCCAGAGGGTGGTTTTACTGACCGTTATACGGCGCGTGTAGCGATCGCTGCGTGGTCACAGAACCTGAGCACTTCAGGCCGAATCAACGCTCGCGTCAGATGGGAGGTATGAGGATGAAGGCCATTATCGAAAATGGAGTGGTGACGGCGCTGATGACGGGGGACGTCGATTGCGGCATTCCGGTGCCGGTCGGCCTCCCGGTTTCCACCGGATGGCTGTTCGACAACGAGCGCTTCAGTGCGCCGCCGCAAGTCGATGTTTCGCCGGATGCGCAAATCGAGGCAGAGCGTCAATGGCGCATGGCTGAGCTCATGGCCACTGACTGGCTGGTGACCCGTCATCGCGACGAGCTGGACGTCGGGGCGCAACCGTCCCTGAGCAACAAACAGTTCTCGAAATTGCAGGCCTGGCGTCAGGCGCTGCGCAACTGGCCGGCCTCCAGCGACACGCCGGATAACCCGTCGCGCCCCGAACCGCCCAAGTGGCTGGCGCGGTTGCCCCTTCGGGCACAGTGAACAAGCGCTCCACCTCTGGCCCGACGCCCGCCCTGTGCGGGCGTTTTTCATCGGTGCGCAAGCTGACAGCCGATCGCTGGAGCCACAGCGAATACCTACAGGAATTGAACAGTGGACTACCCAAAGAGTGTCCCCAGCGCCGGTCTGGTGAATGGGAAATTTGTTGATGAGAACCGGCTGACCGGGACGCCGGGATCGTTGATTCCGGCGGATTGGGGGAACAGCGTCACGCAGGAAATTCTCAACGTGATCAAGGCCGGGGATCTGAACCCGGACGAGAAGAAATACGATCAACTGCTGCAAGCGATTCAGAGCGTTTCGGCCAAGGGCTGGAGTCTGGATTCAGCATTGCCCGTCGGCTCATTGCCGTTGCCGACCGTCGCGACGCCTGATGGGCGCTTGCCGATCACGCCAACGGCGGTGTTGACCAGCGGCGGACGTGTGTCGATTCCTGCGGGCGTGTTTGTGAGCATTGGCCAGGAGGTGGTTTCAGGCCAGTTGGGCAGGTCTCGCACGTTCACCACTCAGGCCTGGAGCAGTGCGGATCTGTTGCCGGCCACCGGCTACTTCCTGAGGGCACAGGTCATTAGCGGTGCACTGACGTTCTACATGCAGCGCGGAACGATCTATGACCCGGCACCTGAAGGATTGAAGGGCACCGTCAACAGTGCAGCAGGGGGTGGTTTTCAATCCACGCCGCTGGATATGTGCCTGGCCTGGGTGGTGACTGCCGGGCCCGGCTCGGTACCGATCGTCAGACCGGTCTACAACCGCAAGCATCTGGCATGGAGCCAGACCGTCAACGGCAATGGCGTGGTCTATTTGCCTGTCGATCCCCACACCCGAGCGGCTCGACTGGTGGTGGGCAACCCGACACCGCATCCTACAGGCATTACCGGCGTGTCCTTTGCACCGGGCGGTTGGTTGGGCGGCAACTATTGCTACCTGAATCCGACCGTGGGGACTTCGGGCAACTGGGAC
Source organism: Pseudomonas pharyngis (assembly GCF_021602345.1). GTDB lineage: Bacteria > Pseudomonadota > Gammaproteobacteria > Pseudomonadales > Pseudomonadaceae > Aquipseudomonas > Aquipseudomonas pharyngis. The sequence continues at coordinate 132,009 of NZ_BQID01000010.1, read as the reverse complement.
GGTTGGTCCACTGCAGGTGCGATGGCGTGCATCTTCACCAGCAACGTGCTCAACGACACAACCGTATCGACCCTGACAGCGAGCTTCGACCACAACGAATTGCGCTCTCTCTGGCAGGTCTATCAGGCCGAGCACACTTTGGGCGCCAGTAATGCTTCCAGCGATGAACTGCTGTTCAGCATGGGTCTGAAAAACCTGTCACCCGGCGACTACTCCAATGGGATCGCCATCAATTTCAGCTCTGCGGTCAACGTCAATTTTTCATGGGAATTGATCCGATGAACATCATTCAGGAACTGCATCAATTCGAAGAGGGGTTGCGTCCACTTCAGCCGTCCGCTGCCCATGACTGGGATGGAAAAACCTGGGTAATGGACAGCGCACGAGGCAGTCAGCTGGATCAGCAGGAAGGCGAAGGGCTTTGCGTTCGGGTCGATGCGGCCGCCGACAGCGCCCGTGCGGTGCTGGCCGGCGATCCGCTCAAGGCGCTGGAGTACGCTCAAGCGGCTGTCGACGCGCAGTCCTTTCAGGACGCGGGCTACCCGAGAAACGATGTGCCACTGTCCGTCGCAGCCTGGGTCGCCAGAGGGCGCAGTGCCAGGCAGGCAGCCGATCAGATTCTCGACAAGGCGACCCGGCTCAGCAACAGCCTGCTGACCCTGCGCACCTTGCGCCTGAAAGCCAAGACCCGGATCCGCACCTTAGCAACCAACAGTCAGATGGATCAGGCCCGCGCTGCTGCCGATGAGGCGCTGCAGGCCATTCGTGAACTGATCGCCAATCCGACCTCGTAACCGCAGTCAGCGTTATCCAGGCCCACTTCATTGTGGGCTTTTTATTTTCAGGAACAGAAACGTCGGCACCGTCGCGAAGGCTTGCCCGCTGCTGCGTTTGATTTGTCATTACAGAGGAACGAACACCAATGGACTATCCAAAAAGCGTCCCCAGCGTCGGCTTGGTCGATGGCCGGTTCGTCGATGAAAATCCGGTGGCGGGAACGCCGGGTTCATTGATACCGGCGGTGTGGGGCAACAGCGTAACCCAGGAAATCCTGAACGTGATCACGGGGGCCGGAATGACGGCTGCCGAGGCGGATACCGGTCAGTTGTTCAAAGCCATTCAATCGATCATCGGTGCTACCAGCCCAATGCGCTCGGTGGTAACGCGGCTTGTCGCTTCGAAGGCTCTGAGCGACCAGGAGCTGGGTCTGGTATTGATCGATGGCAGCCCCGGTGCCACGACGATCACCTTGCCCGGCGCTAATGTCGGGTTGGGTGTGCGCGACGTGATTGTTCGTCGTGTCGACAACAGCGGCAATCGAATGGTGGTGCAGGCATCCGGAACCGACCGGATCCGTTTTCACACGCATTTGTCTGCTAGCGGATACCCGTTTCTGGTGCTGATGGGTGGCGGTGACTGGTGGCATTTGCGCAGCGACGGCGCGGGTAGCTGGTGGCCGGTCGGACGTTTGGACGGTTCGTCACTGGGCCACATTGCCTTTGAGACAACTCTCTCGGTCTTACCGGGTGGCTATGCCGCTTTGAATGGCTCGTTACTCAGCCGCTCGGACTGGCCTTGGCTTTGGGACCACGCGCAACAGTCCGGCATGTTGCGTTCCGAAGCTGATCGTGCCGGTGCATGGTCCTTGGGGGATGGAGCTACAAACTTCCGATTACCAGAAGCCCGTGGCGAGTTTCTAAGGGTACTGGCTGAGGGTGGCCTGATTGATCCGGGACGTATGCCGGGCTCTTGGCAAAAAGGCTCGTTGGTCCAGGGCGACAATGGCATTGGCGACAATATCTTGTTTGCTACGCACATCAGTACCCAAAAGGCCCAGTTGGGGTTCGATATGGGGAATTACACCGATTACTCGGGCTCCACCGTCAAATACATCACCCCTTCTGAGACTGTTTCGCCGATTTCGGACGCAGACCTGTTGAATCATGGCGGCATCACGCGTCCTCGAAACATCGCCTATCCGGGTCGGATCAAACTTATCTGAGGTGCTCATGTTTAATTACTTGTTTGATCACGTGGGCTGTCTGTCTGGTCCCGTTGAGTTTGTCGAAACTCCTGGTCTTGGCGTCCAGTTGCCCAGTAATTCGGTGCAACTGCCTTTTGAATTGCCATCGGCTGGAAGTGGTCGTGTCTGGGCTCTGGTGAACAACATTCCTCGTGAGGTAAGCGATCACCGAGGAGTGGTTTACAGAACGGACAGTGGGGCGAAACAGATGTGGGGTGAACCAGGTGAATTACCGGATTACCTCACTGCCGAGCTCTGGCCTGGGGAGGGGTATATCTGGAACGGTCAGGCATGGAAGCTCGATGAAGCGGCACACTTGTCCGCGATCAAGTCTGTCCTTGTCGACAAGCGCGACACGCTGCTGCGCGACGCCATCCTGCGCATCGCTCCCCTGCAATACGCCGAGGACATCGGCGACGCCAGCCACGAAGAGCAACTGCAATTGCTCGAGTGGAAGCTCTACAGCGTGGAGCTGAACCGTATCGAAAAACAGGCCGGTTTCCCGGAGCAAATCACCTGGCCTTCAGTGCCTGGCACCCGCACAGCAGATTGATAAGGAGATGAATCTTGGACTATCCCAAAAGCGTACCCAGCGTCGGGCTGGTGAACGGGCAATTTGTCGATGAGGATCCCGTCGCCGGAAAACCCGGCTCGCTGATTCCTGCCGCTTGGGGCAACGGCGTCACGCAGGAAATTCTCAGTGTCGTACAGGCCGCCGGCATGACGCCCAACGAGGCGAACACTCATCAACTGCTCGACGCACTGCGCAGTCCGGGGTTGTTCACGACGGCTGCGCAATTCGATGTCAGCCGATCGGCTGCAACGGCCGAGTTTGTCCAGCGGGCGCTGGGCAACTACGCCAGCGCTCGCGGCATCTCCGGCTCGACCCAACTGACCCTGGCCGATATCGGCTGCTCGATCGGGATGGGCGGTAACGCTGCGTACACCGTGACCTTGCCGGACGCCACTGCAGTGCCCAGCGGCGCGACGATCAGCCTGCATTGCCGAAACAGCGCAGCGGTCACGGTTGCCAGTAAAACCGGTACGCAGATCAGCCCCCAGGGGGCCTATCTGGGTTCGATCACGATGAACGCGGGCGAGAGCGCAACCTTCGTCCGGGAGTCGGGTGTCTGGGTCGTTTACGGCACCGCAGCGTTGAAGTATTCGGCGCTCTATGCGTCGCAGTTCGCCACGGCCGGATATCAGAAACTTCCCAGCGGCTTGATCGTGCAGTGGGTGACCGGGGGCTCCGATGCGAATGGAGTCATGACGGTGTCGTTGCCGATGATGTTTCCCAATGCTGTCCTCGGCGGGATCGCCAATGAGGGTTATCCGGCAGGCTGGGGCAGTTCCAACGTCACTGTCTGGGCATTCGACGGGGCCAACTCCACGACATCGACGGTTGTTGCCAGGGTTCGCAATGTCCTGGCGTCGAGTGTGAAGGCTGAACCTGGAATTTCGGGGCGCATATTGGTTTGGGGACGATAACCATGGCTATTTATTTTCATGCACAGACACGCGGCTTTGAACTGGTCGACAGCCCCTATCCGGAACCACCTGAAGGCGCCGTGGAAATCACCCGCGCCCAATACGCCGAACTGTTTGCCGGGCAGGCAAGCGGCAAGGTCATCAGCGCCAGTGCCAGCGGTCAGCCCGTATTGAACGACCCGGTCATCTCCCCGCAGGCACTGGCTTCCCGGGAGCGCGCGTGGCGCGACAACGTCCTGCAAGACACTCAATGGCTGGTGTGGCGTGACGCTGAAGAGCTGGAAGTCGGCGAGGGCACGACGCTGCGTACCGAAGAATTCAAACAGCTTCTTGCCTATCGGCAGGCAATGCGCGACTGGCCCAATGATCCGGAATTTCCGGATGCCCAGGCTCGCCCTGTAGAGCCCGACTGGCTTGAAGGCTTGCTGCGGTCGAACGGCTGAGCCGTTGACTCATTCAATGAGGAATCAATATGGATTATCCGAAACGCATTCCCGGCTCAGGCCTGGAGAATGGCCGGTTCGTCGATGAGGACCCCATCGCTGGAAAACCGGGATCGTTGATCCCGGCCAGTTGGGGCAACAGTGTGACCCAGGAAATTCTCAACGCGATCACGGCCGCCGGCCTGACGCCGGATGAGGAGCAGACCGATCAACTGGCACAGGCCATTCGGCAACTGGCCAAGCCCGATCCGCTGCAGCAGTTTCCTGTGCAGGTGTATCGCAAGAATCTGTTGATCAATGGTGGATTCAATATCTGGCAACGCGGCACGACCAATCAAGGGCCGAACATCGGTGGCTATGTGGCGGATCGTTTTCGATGCGACTGGAACGGCAACGCGGGTGTCAGCATTTCGCGCCAGGAATTTGCCCTCGGTCAAACGGAAGTCGTGGGTGAACCCGCTTATTTCTTGCGCTGGCAGCAGGCCACCGCAGGCACGGGAGCAACGGTGCATAAAGTCGCCCAGAGCATTGAATCGGTCAGGACTCTGGCCGGGCGAACGGCTACGGTCAGCTTCTGGGCGCGATCCGATGCGACGCGTCCTTTGCGCGTCACGATTGCCCAGCAGTTCGGGACGGGTGGTTCGGAGGGTGTGGTTAAGGTTGTCGACGTCTTTCAACTGAGTACGTCGTGGAAGAAATACAGCGCAACGTTTCAGGTGCCAACCATCGCCGGGAAAATGCTTGGCGTGAATGACTGCCTGACCTTGTCGTTCGATCTGCCGCTCAACGTGTTGCAGACCGTCGATCTGGCACAGATGCAATTGGAGGAGGGGCCGGTTGCGACAGCGTTTGAATACCGTCCGGCGGCGGAAGAGCTGAGCCTTTGCCAGCGTTATTTTGAGAAGTCTTTTGCTAACCGTCTGCAGATCCGTTCGAACAATGGTGCCGCAACCTGCATTGGTAACTTCACCCAGGCTGCGGTAGCCAATACCGGTCAGTACGGTATGAGCATCGATATGCAGGTGCTCAAGCGCGTACAACCTACCATCGTGCTGTATTGCCCGGGAGATGCGAGCAATCAAGTCTGGCATCAGGGCCTGATGAAGGCGTGTACGGGAACCGTTTTGCAAAGCGTGACCGAGAGAAGCTTTGCCATTGCCACTGTGACTCCTGTCGGCAGTGTTCCCGGGCAGATTTTGCAGATCGAATGGACCGCGGACGCGGAAATCTAGGAGGCAAGTCCATGAGCTATCAGCTCACATCGTCTGGCGTTCTGCGCCTGGGTGATTCAGCGTTCATTCCACAGGATCCGACCAACCGTGACTGGCTCGAGTACCAGGAGTGGCTGGTTTCCGGGGGACAGGTACTGCCTCTGGATCTGCCGCTCGAGAGTGCGACGGCCAGCCAGGGCATGCTGGGGTTGTTCAAGCGAATGATCCAGGTTTCCCCGGACAGCACGCTGAAAACTGAGGTAAACAATGGCTGATCAGCTTTGGTCGCCAACCGTGATTCAATCGGCGCATCCAGGGAGGACCGAGCATTATGCAAATCACTGAAGACAATCTACTCACCATCATGCCCAACGCCCGCCGCCAAGCGGGCGTTTTTGTTTCTGCGCTCAACGACGCCATGGCGCGCCATCGCATCGACACGCCCAAGCGAGTTGCTGCGTTTCTGGCGCAAATCGGCCACGAGTCGGGGCAATTGCAGTACGTGCGTGAACTGGGCAACAACCAATACCTGAGCAAATATGACACCGGTACGCTGGCGTTGCGTCTGGGCAACACGCCCGAGGCCGATGGCGACGGGCAGAAGTATCGCGGTCGTGGACTGATCCAGATCACCGGTCGCAGCAATTACCGCCAGTGCAGTCTCGGGCTGTTCGGCGATGAACGTCTGCTGGCGCTGCCGGAACTGCTGGAGCAACCGCAATGGGCGGCCGAGTCCGCCGCGTGGTTCTGGGCGCAGAACGGCCTGAACGAGCTGGCGGATCAGGATCAGTTCAACAGCATCACCCGGCGGATCAACGGCGGGTTGAACGGTTTGCAGGATCGCCTGGAACTCTGGGGGCGGGCGAGGGCGGTGCTATGCCTGCCTTCGGTCTGAGCGTCTGGCGGCTGATCGGCCTGATGCTGCTGGCCGCAGGGTCGGCGGCGCTGGCCTGGCAGTTTCAGGACTGGCGCTACGGTCGCCAATTGGCCGAACAGGCGCGGTTGCACACCGAAATCCTCAATCAACTGACCCTGACGGCCGCCACCGCGCAACAGGCCGAACAGGACAAGCGTCTGGCCCTGGAGCAACGGCTCACGGCCAGTGAACAAACCCATTATCGAGCACTGAACGATGCCCAACGTGATCAGGATCGCCTGCGCGATCGTCTTGCCACTGCTGATCTGCGCCTGTCAGTCCTCATCGACGCAGGCGACGCTGCCCAAGGCTGTGGTGTGCCAGCCGCCTCCGGCACCGGCGGCGTGGATCATGCAACCGTACGCGCCCGACTTGACCCGGCGCATGCTCGACGAATTGTCGCCATCACCGGCGAAGGCGACCGCGGACTGATCGCCTTGCAGGCTTGTCAGGCCTATATCAGAGCGCTGGCGCCTGCACATTTTGAATAAGCTTGTGTATTGAAAGCGCAACCGGCTCGTGTACGGTGGTACCCATTCCATCCGATCCGGAGCGCGCCGTGAAAGAAATCACTCAACTGGCGGCCGAACTTGGCCGACGTCTGCAATTGCTCAATGCCCACGTCACTACGGCCGAGTCCTGTACCGGTGGCGGGATTGCCGAAGCCATCACCCGCATTCCTGGGAGTTCGGCGTGGTTCGAGGCGGGCTACGTGACCTACTCCAACCGCCAGAAAACCCAGCAACTGAATGTACCGACGGAGCTGTTCGGCACCGTGGGTGCAGTCAGTCGCGAAGTGGTCGAGGCCATGGTGCGCGGCGCCCAGGAAAAAAGCCTGGCGCGGTTTGCCGTGGCGGTCAGCGGCGTGGCCGGGCCGGACGGTGGTTCGCCGAACAAACCGGTGGGTACCGTCTGGCTGGCGTGGGGCGTGGGCGACCAGGTTTCCAGCGAGGTCCAGCACTTCCCCGGTAACCGCGACGAAGTCCGCCGACAAACGGTGAAGGCCGCGCTAGAGGGCTTGCTGCGACTAGCGGCACGAGAAATCGAAAATCAGGGGTAGGCGATCCGTGAACGCTGTGGAATAATACTGGCTACTTATACAGGTGTTGGCCGTCAGGCCTTATTGATTACGTGAGGACTTTAATGGACGACAACAAGAAGAAAGCCTTGGCTGCGGCCCTGGGTCAGATCGAACGTCAATTCGGCAAGGGTGCCGTAATGCGTATGGGCGATCAGGACCGTCAGGCGATCCCGGCCATTTCCACCGGCTCTCTGGGTCTGGACATCGCACTCGGCATCGGCGGCCTGCCAAAAGGCCGTATCGTTGAAATCTACGGTCCTGAATCTTCCGGTAAAACCACGCTGACGCTGTCCGTGATCGCCCAGGCTCAAAAAGCCGGTGCGACCTGCGCCTTCGTCGACGCCGAACACGCCCTCGACCCTGAGTACGCCGGCAAGCTGGGCGTCAACGTCGACGACCTGCTGGTTTCCCAGCCGGACACCGGCGAACAGGCCCTGGAAATCACCGACATGCTGGTGCGCTCCAACGCCGTTGACGTGATCATCGTCGACTCCGTGGCCGCGCTGGTACCGAAGGCTGAAATCGAAGGCGAAATGGGTGACATGCACGTGGGCCTGCAAGCCCGTCTGATGTCCCAGGCGCTGCGTAAGATCACCGGCAACATCAAGAACGCCAACTGCCTGGTGATCTTCATCAACCAGATCCGCATGAAGATCGGCGTGATGTTCGGCAGCCCGGAAACCACCACCGGTGGTAACGCGCTGAAGTTCTATGCTTCGGTTCGTCTCGACATCCGCCGTACTGGCGCGGTGAAGGAAGGCGACGAAGTGGTCGGCAGCGAAACCCGCGTCAAGGTTGTGAAGAACAAGGTTGCTTCGCCGTTCCGTCAGGCCGAGTTCCAGATTCTCTACGGCAAGGGTATTTACCTGAACGGCGAGATGATCGACCTGGGCGTACTGCACGGTTTCGTCGAGAAGTCCGGCGCTTGGTATGCCTACGAAGGCACCAAGATCGGTCAGGGCAAGGCCAACTCGGCCAAGTTCCTGGCGGACAACCCGGAAGTCGCGGCCAAGCTCGAGAAGCAACTGCGTGACAAACTGCTGTCGCCAGCTGTGATTGCTGATTCCAAGGCTTCTGCGGTCAAAGAGACCGAAGACGACCTGGCTGACGCCGACATCTGATTGCACCGATGACAACCGCCGTACTCGATACCCTCGTCGCGGTGCGGCGAACCGCCATGGACCTGCTCGCACGCCGCGAGCATGGTCGAGTCGAGCTGACGCGCAAACTGCGTCAGCGTGGCGCTCCCCCCGAGATGATCGAAACCGCCCTCGACCGTTTGACGGAGGAAGGGCTGCTTTCCGAAGCCCGCTATCTTGAAAGCTTTGTTTCCTATCGCGCCCGCTCCGGTTACGGCCCACTGCGGATTCGCGAAGAACTGAGCCAGCGCGGTTTGCAACGCGCCGATATCGAACTCGCCTTGCGTGAGAGCGGTATCAACTGGCAGGAGCAGCTAACGGACACGTGGCAACGGAAGTTCTCCGGACAGCTTCCCGGTGATGCCAAGGAACGCGCCAGACAAGGTCGATTCCTGGCGTACCGGGGATTCTCGATGGAGATGATCAACCGTTTGTTCAGCGGAAGAGGGATGGACGATTAAATCGCTCCAGCTTCAGCTCAGCTTCATCTAAAAAGTAAAAATGGCCCGCTATTTCGATAGCGGGCCGTTTTTTTTTGCCTTCACGTTACCTTCGACGGTTCGCGGGTGCGTTGCGCGGTCTGGGGTTTTGACTGGGCCCAGTTTTCCGGCTGGTTGATGTAGTCCACCAGCTCCCGCAGACGCCCGTGGTTTCGGGCATTGAACGCGAATGCCAGGCGCGTCAGGTGGCTGAATTGAGCTTCGTCGTGCTCTTCGCCGGCGTAGGCGTGTTGATGGAACTGATCACTCAGGCACAGATCGGCAAAAGCCTCCTGCATATGGTCGAGGGCCTGATCGCTAAGTTTGTGATTCATGCGAATGACAAACTGGCGCTTGAGCCAGCGGCTGGAGTGGAAGTTGCCGTAGAACTGGTTGATCTGCTCCACCGCCTCCTCAACGTTGTAGACCAGGCGCATCAGCTTCAGGTCGGTCGGCAGGATGTAGCGGTTTTCCTCCAATTGCTGACGGATGAAATCCAGTGCGCCTTGCCAGAACGTTCCGCCCGGTGCGTCCAGCAGCACCACCGGCACCAGAGGGCTTTTGCCGGTCTGGATCAGCGTGAGCACTTCCAAAGCTTCGTCCAGGGTGCCGAACCCGCCCGGGCACAACACCAGCGCATCGGCTTCCTTGACGAAGAACAGCTTGCGGGTGAAGAAGAAATGGAACGGCAGCAGGTTGTTGGTGCCGTCCACGGTGGGGTTGGCATGTTGTTCGAAGGGCAGGGTGATGTTGAAGCCCAGGCTGTGATCGCGGCCGGCCCCTTCATGGGCGGCGGCCATGATTCCGCCGCCGGCACCGGTGATGACCATCATGTTCGAGCGAGCCAGCGATGCCCCGAGTTCCCGAGCCATGGCGTAAAGGGGATGTTCGACCGGTGTACGAGCCGAGCCGAACACCGTGACCTTGCGTCGTCCCTTGAACTGTTCGAGCGTGCGAAAGGCCTGCTCCAGTTCGCGCAGGGCTTGCAGGGTGATCTTGGCATTCCAGCGGTTGTGATCTTCCTGGGCCATGCGCAGCACGGTCAGGATCATGTCGCGGTAGATGGGGGAATTCGGGCTGTTGGGTGACACCAGGTTGAGTTGTTCTTCGACCTTGCTGATGAGGTCGTGGCCGCTTTCCTGAAAATGACGGCTGAGCAGGTCATTCGGTTGGTAAGGCATGCAACTTCTCCTTCTGCACAGAGCTTCCGGCCCTGACGTGCGACGTCAGTGCCGCGCTGCAAGAAAACAATCAGCCGGCAGCTCCTTTCCTGCCGTTAATAAAAGATCGGGAATACGTTGAATCTAGACCCTCAATGCATTTTTCGCTCATTGAGCATCGCGCCGCAAAGTCTTTGCTGGCAACTGCTTATTGCCGCTTTGCGAAGTGTTTTCACCGCTCGTCCGATGCAGCGTCGAGGGCTGAATGCTCTGATTTACTAAGTTAAAGGCGCCGTACGACAACTTTGCGTCAACGAGCGTACGCAAGGTGCACGCTATTCAAGGATTTGCGGTTGGCAAGGAGGCGGGACACATGACCAGAGTCATTCTGGAGATCGATGCGCAGCTGTATCGATTGTTGAAAGCATCAGCCGAGACCAACCATGTGAGTCTCGAAGAGGAGTGCTGCCGACGCCTGGCGGGAGGGGAGCGCCGCTCGCGTTACTTGCAGGCCTTGCTGGCCGAACTGCGCGCCGAGGATGAACAGCGGCGCGCCACGTCGAGATGATTACTTCTTCTTCGCTGGAGCCGCTTTCGGGCAATCCGATTCCTGGTAGCTGGCGGAGCCGATCGCCTTGTTGCTTTTCACTTCGGTGAAGTCGTAACGCATGATCGCGCCCTTGGCCATCAGCTTACGGTACGACGGATTGTTGCAGACCGAGGCGCCCAACTGGAAATACACGGCTTTGGGATCGGCGCGCATTTTGTCGGCGTGGCTCTTTTGCACGCTCAGGTGATTGACCAGCGTGGTGCCTTCGACGGTGTAGCCCTGATCAAGAATGTCTTCGTTGATCGCCCGTGGCGTGCCGACGCTGCTTTGTGCGGCGACATTGCGCAGCTCTCGGTTCAGATTCTGCTCACTCAGGGATGCAGCCTGAGCGCTGAAGGACGAAGCCAGCAGAATGGCAGCGGTGGGAACGATAAGGCGCAGCATGAAACTCTCCTGGTTCAGTGACTGGTGGTTCGACCAGCCACGTGACTGTGCGTTCAGTGGCGGCGAATTATAGGGGAGCCGGTCGGGAGGGTACAGGCTTGTGCCCGTCGCTCTGGTAAACTGCCGCCCTTTATTGCCCTGCCGAGTGTCGTTCGTGTCGAGTTTTCCTGTCTGCCGGTGCCGCCTGCGATGAATCATGCCCCCAACGCCGTGGCCCGCCTGCGCGACCAGCGCGAGGATGAAGGCATCAAGCCGATCCAGGCCCGTGGCTTTCGCTCCCCGCGCTGCCGCGATTGCCGGGTGATCATCAGCCATTGCCTGTGTGCCTGGCGGCCCACGGTCGATGCGCGCTCGGGCGTTTGCCTGATCATGACCGGCAAGGAAGTGTTCAAACCCAGCAACACCGGCTGGTTGATCGCCGACATCGTGCGCGACAACCATGCCTTTATCTGGTCGCGGACCGAGCCCGACGAGCAACTGCTGGCGCTGCTGAACGACCCGCAATGGCAGCCGTATCTGGTGTTTCCCGGCGAGTACGTCGAACCTTCGCGGGTGACCAACACCGTGGATCTCGATAGCAGCAAGCGCCCGCTGTTCATTCTGCTGGACGCGACCTGGACCGAAGCCCGGAAGATTTTCCGCAAGAGCCCGTATTTCGACCGTTTGCCGATCCTCAGCCTGTTGCCCGACAAACTGTCGCGCTATCGCCTGCGCCGCTCGACCCGCAGCGAGCACCTGTGCACCGCCGAAGTGGCGGCGCTGTGCCTGGAGCTGGCCGGCGATTCGGACGCGGCGTCGGCGCTGGATGCCTATTTCGATGTGTTCAGCCAGCATTACCTGGGGGCCAAGCAGCAACTGGACGTCGATGTGTCGACGCCGGCCCACGCCGAATTGCTGCCCTATATCCGAAACGCGGCGCCAGTACCGGCCTGATCCTGGCCCATACTGCTAAAGCAGTGGCCGTGCGGCTTGACCACCCCGGCTTCGCTGGTCATGCTTGGCGCCGATTGGGGTGCGGCCAAGGTTTGAAACGCCGCTTTTGTTCGTGATTGGCGTTGAACGTGCCCCTGTGGATGCCGCTGCCGGGCGGTATCTGGATTTGCTTTGGCACGGCCCGAATGCGCGGGCCTGCCATCAAAAACAGGATCATTTGAAAAATGGCCACATACGACATCCTGATTGCCGATGATCACCCTCTTTTTCGTAGCGCACTGCACCAAGCGGTGACGATGGGCCTTGGCCCGGACGTGCGCATGGTGGAGGTGGCGAGCATCGCGGAGCTGGAAACCCGCCTGACCGAAAAGGCTGACTGGGATCTGGTGCTGCTGGACCTGAACATGCCGGGTGCTTTCGGGTTTTCCGGGCTGGTGATGCTGCGCGGCCAATACCCGCAGATTCCGGTGGTGATGGTTTCGGCCCAGGAAGAAGCCTCGGTGATGGTCAAGTCCCGGGAATTCGGCGCCAGTGGCTTCATTCCCAAATCCAGCGACCTGAGCGTGATTCAGGAAGCGGTGCGCAAAGTGCTGGATGGCGACGTGTTCTGGCCGCCCCAGGCATTCGAGGCGGTCAGCGTTTCGGATGAAGCCAAGGCCGCCAGCGATGGCCTTGCGAGCCTGACACCGCAGCAGTTCCGGGTGTTGACCATGGTCTGCGAAGGCTTGCTGAACAAGCAGATCGCCTACGAGCTGAGTGTGTCGGAAGCGACCATCAAGGCCCACGTCACGGCGATTTTCCGCAAGTTGAACGTGCGGACCCGGACCCAGGCAGCTTTACTGCTGCAACAACTTGAGTCAATTCCGAGCCAGTAAGCACTGGCGTCTTCACGCTTTTTTGACTTTCGTTGATCTAGCTTCCCCACTTCCTTTCGGTCGGTTATCTACTTTATGTCACCTTTCAAGGGCCAGACGGGCCTGAAACGCATCCTCAACGCTTCCGGTTATTCGCTGGACGGCTTGCGCGCCGCCTTCACCGGCGAAGCGGCTTTCCGCCAACTGGTGCTGCTCAACGTAGTGCTGATTCCGCTGACGTTTTTCCTCAATGTCAGCCGGGTCGAGCGGGCGCTGCTGATCGCGGTGTGCCTGCTGGCGCTGATCGTCGAGCTGTTGAATTCGGCGGTGGAGGCGGCTATCGACCGCATCTCGCTGGAGTTGCACCCGCTGTCCAAGAACGCCAAGGACATGGGCAGTGCCGCACAATTCGTGGCACTGAGCATGATCGCGCTGGTGTGGGCGGTGATTCTGCTTTAAGCGATGCTCGGCAGAACGATCTCGTCGCTGCGCTGCACCCCGGCGGTGAAGGCGCGGCACAGATCGAGGAATTCGCGCATGGCGGAGGTTTGGTACTTCTGTTTGTGCCAGATGAAATAGAACTGCCGCGCCAGATCCAGATCCGGCGTCTCCACCGGCACCAGGCTGCCGCGCCGGAAGGCGTCACGCAGCGCCAGACGCGAAATACAGCCAATCCCCAGACCTGACTCCACCGCGCGTTTGATCGCTTCGGTGTGTTCCAGCTCCAGCCGGATGTTCAGCGCGCTGCGGTGATGCCGCATCGCCTGATCGAACGTCAGGCGCGTCCCCGAACCCTGTTCCCGCAAAATCCACGCTTCATGGGTCAGTTCCTCCATGGTCGCGCTGCCGCGTTTGGCCAACGGATGTTGTGGGGCGCAGAACACCACCAATTCATCCTCGACCCAGCTCTGCACTTCGATGTCCGGGTGGCTGCAATCGCCCTCGATTAGACCCAGATCAATTTCGTAATGCGCCACTTGTTGCACGATATTGGCAGTGTTCTGCACATGCAGCTTTACCTGACTTTCCGGGTGGCGCTGCATGAAACCGCCGATCAGCAGCGTCGCCAGGTAATTGCCGATGGTCAGGGTCGCGCCCACCGACAGTGAGCCGAAACCGGATTTGCCGTTGAGCAGGTCTTCGATTTCCTTGGCCTGATCGAGCAGGGCCACCGCTTGCGGCAACAACTGTTTGCCGAGGGCGTTGAGGCTCAGGCGTTTGCCGGCGCGATCGAACAGCTGGCAGCTGGACTGTCGCTCCAATTCGGTGATGGACGTGCTGGCGGCCGATTGCGACAGGTTGAGCAGACCCGCAGCACGGGACACGCTCTCCTGCTGGGCGACAGCGACGAAGACTTGCAGTTGACGAAGAGTAAATCGCATATCGATATAACCGATAACCCTTATCTTAATAATCCAGTTAACAGATATTGTCGGCGCTATTAGAATGCGATGCAATTGCGCACCGTCGGCATTCTTCAACACCAGCCGGGCAGGCGCAGATCAATCTCCAGGAGTCCCACGTACATGAGCAACATGAACCACGAGCGTGTCCTCAGTGTTCATCACTGGAACGACACTCTGTTCAGCTTCAAGTGCACCCGCGATCCGGGCCTGCGCTTCGAGAACGGTCAGTTCGTGATGATCGGCCTGCAACAGCCAAACGGCCGCCCGCTTATGCGCGCTTACTCGATCGCCAGCCCGAACTGGGAAGAGCATCTCGAGTTCTTCAGCATCAAGGTGCAGGACGGTCCGCTGACCTCCCAGCTGCAGCACCTGAAGGAAGGCGATGAGATCATCATCTCGAAAAAACCGACCGGCACCCTGGTGCTGGACGACCTGAACCCGGGCAAGCACCTGTACCTGCTGAGCACCGGCACCGGTCTGGCGCCGTTCATGAGCGTGATCCAGGACCCGGAAACCTACGAGCGCTTCGAGAAAGTGATCCTGGTTCACGGTGTTCGTTACGTCAACGAAGTCGCCTACCGCGAATTCATCACCGAGCACCTGCCGCAGAACGAGTTCTTCGGCGAAGCGCTGCGTGACAAGCTGATCTACTACCCGACCGTGACCCGCGAGCCGTTCGAAAATCAGGGCCGTCTGACTGACCTGATGCGCAGCGGCAAGCTGTTCAGCGACATCGGCCTGCCACCGATCAACCCGCAGGACGACCGCGCGATGATCTGCGGCAGCCCGAGCATGCTCGACGAGACCAGCGAAGTGCTCGACAGCTTCGGCCTGAAGATCTCGGCGCGGATGCGCGAGCCGGGTGACTACCTGATCGAGCGGGCATTCGTCGAGAAGTAATCCCGACGATGCCGACAGAAAAGCCCGCGTTGCCTGAGAAGGCAGCGCGGGCTTTTTCGTTTTCGCGATTCAGTCAGCGGCGGGAATAACTTCCAGGACGCGGATCTGTTCGGGCGTCGGATAGTGCCAGCGCACGTCCAGATCCCAGAACTGCGCGCCGTATTCGCGCTCTGGCACGGGCGTCTGATACGCCGGGCGCGGATCCTGGGCCAGGCATTGCTCGATCAGCTCGACCAGGGGCTCGGCCAGGCGCTGAGCGTGCGTGTGCGCCTGTTGCAGCGCCGCGTCCATCCACTGCACGTCGATCAGGTGCGGCGCGGCACTGGCGATGCTGTTGGAGGCGTCAGTAATGATGTCGGCGTACGGCACGTAGGGTTTGATGTCGAGAATCGGCGTGCCGTCCAGCAGGTCGATGCCGGAGATGAACAGGCGATTTGCCTCGACCTTGTCCAGCTTCACCACCGACTGGCCGATGCCATTCGGCCGGTGCGTGGCGCGGGTGGCGAACACGCCCATGGACTTGTTGCCACCCAGGCGCGGAGGGCGGACCTTGAGGCGTGGTTTTTCTTCCAGCGCCTGATGGAACAGGAACAGCAGCCAGACATGACTGACCTGCTCGAGCCCCTGCACAGCGTCGCCCTGATCGAACGGCGCCACCAGTTCCAGCACGCCACGGGCGGCGGGGGCCAGTTGCGGCTGGCGCGGGATGGCGAACTTCTCCTTGAAGCAGGAGCGGACGAAGCCGATGGGGGAGACGCTGTAAGTCATGGTGTGCATTCGAAGCGGAGCAGGGCGGGCATGATAACCCGGCAGGCTTCAAGTCTGGTGCCGACAGTTGTGGCCTCTTCGCGAGCAGGCTCGCTCCCACAGGGGAGCGCATTCCAAATGTGGGAGCGAGCCTGCTCGCGATAGCCGCACCGCCGATATCAGAGGCTGAACCCTCCATCCAGCGGAATGATATTCCCGGTCATGTAGGCCCCGGCTGTACTCGCCAGGCTGATCGCCAGCGCCGCCATCTCTTCCTCGCGGCCCCAGCGTTTCATCGGGATCAGCGCGGTGTCTTCGGCAAGCGCCTGCTGGTCGCTGCCGATGTGCTGGGTCATCTTGCTCGGGAAACGCCCCGGTGCGATGACGTTGACGTTGATGTGCTGGCTCACCAGTTCCCGGGCGAGAATCCGCGACAGTTGATGCAGGGCAGCCTTGCTCGGCCCGTAGGCATAGGCCTGTTCACCGAAGGAAGAAATCCCCGCCACCGAACCGATGTTGATGATCCGCGCCGGATTGGCCGCCGATCCGGATTTGCGCAGCAATGGCAGAAATTGCTGGATGCAACTGAACACCGAGGTCACGTTGAGCTGCATGACTTTCTCCCAGCCCTTGACCGGGTAGCTCTCCAGCGGCGCGCCCCAGGTGGTGCCGGCGTTGTTCACCAGAATGTCCAGATGAGTGATCTGCTCGCCCATTCGCGCAACCAGCTCTTTCACGCCTTCTTCGGTCGCCAGATTCGCCGCCATGCCCTGACAAGTGCCCAGAGCACTGAGTTCTTCAGCGGTTTGATGACAGGCTTCCGCGTCACGGGAACAGACGTACACGCGGGCGCCGGCTTCGACAAAGGCCTTGGCGATCATTTTGCCGATACCGCGGGTGCCGCCGGTCACCAGGGCGGTGCGGCCTTGCAGGGAGAAATACGGGTGCATGGCGAATCCTGAGGGCTAGGGTTCAGTACACCCTAGTCGCCGCCCGCAAAAAGCGGAGCCACTATTTTTCGAGGGAATGGAGGGGCATGCATGAAAACGGCGACCGAAGTCGCCGTGATCGAATGGGTCAACCGCGAACGCGCAGGGTCAGGCCCTTGAGGAAATTGCGCAGCAACTGATCGCCACACGGGCGGTAGTTGGTGTGGCCGACCTTGCGGAACAGCGCGCTCAGCTCAGGCTTGGACACCGGGAACTCGGCGGCCTTGAGGATCGCGTGCATGTCGTCTTCCTTCAGTTCGAAGGCCACACGCAGCTTTTTCAGGATGATGTTGTTGGTCACCGGCAGTTCGATCGGCAGCGGCGGACGGCTTTCGTCCTTGCCGCGCTTAAAAATCACCAGACCGTCGAGGAAGTGCGCGATGACTTCGTCCGGGCAGCGTACAAAACCTTCTTCGTCTTCTTCTTTCTTGTCGAGGTACTTCACGACATCAGCCAGCGTGACGTCCAGGCCGCCCAGTTTGATGATCTCGACAACTTTCTTGTCGCTGATGTCGAGCATGTAGCGCACGCTGCGCAGAACGTCGTTGTGAACCATGTGTGCAATCCTGATCTTTTCGCTGTGGGCATCACACGGGCGCGATGCCGGAAATGTAGGGTGGCTTGCGAGCCTTAGAATTTCTCTTTGCCGGACAGGTAGCGCCATTGGCCGACCGGCACCTTGCCGATGGACACGCCGCCGATGCGGATGCGGCGGATGCCGATGACCTTCAGGCCGACCGCTTCGCAGAACTGGGCGATGATCCCCGGCAGCGGGTTCTTCATGGCGAAGCGCAGACGGTTTTCGTTCTGCCAGCTGGCCTTGACCGGCGGCAGCTCCTTGCCCTTGTGGGTGAGGCCGTGCTGCAGGCGATTGAGACCGTGGGCAACCATGTCGCCTTCGACTTCGACCACGTATTCCTGCTCGATCTTGGCCGCGTCGGCGGTGAGCTTGCGCAACACCTTCCAGTCCTGGGTGAACACCAGCAGGCCGCTGGCCTTGGGTTGCAGGTCGGCGCTGGCGGTCAGGCGCAGGAAATGCCCGCGCAGCGGACGCTTGCCGTAGCGGTGTTCTTCGCTGAGGGTCTCGGCGTTCAGCGACTGCATGGCGCTATCGACATCCATGCCCGCCGGCACGTTGAGCAGGATAGTCACCGGCTCTGGCGCGGTGGCCTTGGCGTCCTTGTCGAGCTCGACTTTCTGGTCGCCGACCTTGAACTGCGGCTCGTCGATGACTTCGCCGTCCACGGTGACCCAGCCGCCCTCGATGAACAGCTCGGCCTCCCGGCGGGAGCAACCGACCAGCTCGATGAGGCGTTTGGAGAGGCGAATCGGGTCAGTCATGACAGGGGCCGTAACAAAAAAGGGGTGGGCATTGTACCTGCCTGGGGCCGGTTAAGCCCGGAACGATTTTACCGCTTGGCTTTTTGTGAGAGCGAGCCTGCTCGCGATGAGGCCTTTAGTCTCGATATCAATGTCGACTGTCAGATCGCCATCGCGAGCAGGCTCGCTCCCACAGTTGATTTCTGTCTTGTCAGCCGTGTTGCGAGCGCTGCTGATTCTGCCGCAGACGCATATGCAGCAGTGGATACGGCTGGCCCATGCCATCGACCTCCGAGCGGCCAATCACCTCGAACCCTTGCTTGAAGTAAAAGCCCAGGGCCTGCGGATTCTGCTCGTTGACGTCCAGTTCGTCGGCGTTCAGGTGTTCCATCGCGTACTTCAACAGTTTCTTGCCAAGGCCCTGGCCGCGATGAGCCGGGTCGATGAACAGCATTTCGATCTTGCCCGCCGCGACACCGGCAAACCCGGTGATGCGCTGGTGGCTGTCCCGGGTGCAGATCAACATCACCGCATCGAGGTAGCGGGTCAGCACCAGATTCTTCAGCAGCTCGATGTAGGATTCCGGCAGGAAATCATGAGTCGCACGGACCGAGGCCTCCCAGACCCGGGTCAGTTCCTGATAATCGCTGAGTTTCGGCGTGTGGATGACCGAATGCTGACGCATGCCCGATAGCCTCTTTGTCATGGATGAGGGAGTCCTTCCCCTCACAAACTCTAGCCGTAAAAAAGCCCCGCATCTCGTAAAAGAGAGCGGGGCTTTCTGTATTTTTCGCGCTTAGATCTGTTCGGCCCAGAGGTCGTATTCGTCGGCGTCGGTCACCTTGCACCAGACCTTGTCGCCCGGCTTGAGGTTGCTGCCGTTGTCGATGAACACGTTGCCGTCGATTTCCGGGGCATCGAAGAAGCAGCGGCCGACCGCGCCTTGCTCGTCGACTTCGTCCACCAGCACTTCGATTTCGCGGCCGATGCGCATTTGCAGGCGCGCCGAGCTGATGGCCTGCTGGTGCGCCATGAAGCGCTCCCAGCGATCCTGCTTGACGTCGTCCGGAACGATGTCGAGGTTCAGGTCATTGGCCGGCGCGCCTTCGACCGGCGAGTACTGGAAGCAGCCGACGCGGTCGAGCTGGGCTTCGGTCAGCCAGTTCAGCAGGTATTGGAAGTCTTCTTCGGTTTCGCCCGGGAAGCCGACGATGAAGGTCGAACGGATGATCAGGTCCGGGCAGATTTCGCGCCAGTTCTTGATTCGTGCCAGGGTCTTGTCTTCGAACGCCGGGCGCTTCATCGACTTCAGGACTTTCGGGCTGGCGTGCTGGAACGGGATGTCCAGGTACGGCAGGATCTTGCCGGCGGCCATCAGCGGGATCAGTTCGTCGACGTGCGGGTACGGGTAAACGTAGTGCAGACGGACCCAGACGCCGAGGGTGCTCAGCGCTTCGCACAGTTCGGTCATGCGGGTTTTCACCGGCGCGCCGTTCCAGAAACCGGTGCGGTATTTGACGTCAACGCCGTAGGCGCTGGTGTCCTGGGAAATCACCAGCAGTTCCTTCACGCCGGATTTGACCAGGCGCTGGGCTTCGTCGAGCACGTCGCCCACCGGACGGCTGACCAGTTTGCCGCGCATCGACGGGATGATGCAGAAGCTGCAGCTGTGGTTGCAGCCTTCGGAAATCTTCAGGTATGCGTAGTGACGCGGGGTCAGCTTGATGCCTTGCGGCGGCACCAGGTCGATCAGCGGGTTGTGATCCTGCTTCGGCGGCACGACTTCGTGCACGGCGTTGACCACTTGCTCGTACTGCTGCGGACCGGTGACGGCCAGCACGCTCGGGTGCACGTCACGGATGTTGCCTTCTTCCACGCCCATGCAGCCGGTCACGATGACCTTGCCGTTTTCCTTGATCGCTTCGCCGATGACTTCCAGCGATTCGGCCTTGGCCGAGTCAATGAAGCCGCAGGTGTTGACCACGACCACGTCGGCGTCCTGATAGGTGGACACCACGTCATAGCCTTCCATGCGCAGCTGGGTCAGGATGCGCTCGGAGTCGACCAGTGCTTTCGGGCAACCCAGAGAAACGAAGCCAACCTTTGGATTGGCCGGCGCAGGAGTGGTGGACATGTCTAACCTCGGTGTTTTGTGACGTCGCTTGCCTGATGGCAGAAGCCGACGGACGGGCGCTTGAACTGCGCCTCTGATCAAAAAGTGCGCAATTCTAGCGACGAGCAGCGCACTTGACCAGCTTTATGCAGGGAAATACGACGAGTGCTGCGCTATGCTTCGCGCCGTTGCGCTTTACTGAATTTTTACAGTCAAGAAAACGTCTGTTACAGGGCGTAAAAACGCGCATGCTGCACACAAAGCATAGTGCTTCATATAAGAAGCCGGTCTGGGAATCAGGAGTGTTGGATGGGTCAGGCAAGTAGTCACGCGGCGGGCGCCGAAGGTTCGGCCACCAAGCCGCTGAGCATGCTGGTCGCGGCGGTCGGGGTAGTTTACGGCGACATCGGCACGAGCCCGTTGTACACCCTCAAAGAAGTGTTTTCCGGCGCTTACGGTGTGCCCGTCAATCACGACGGAGTGCTCGGCATTCTGTCGCTGATTTTCTGGTCGCTGATCTGGGTCGTTTCAATCAAGTACATGATGTTCGTCCTGCGCGCCGACAACCAGGGCGAGGGCGGGATCATGGCGCTCACCGCGCTGGCGCGGCGGGCAGCGGCGGGGCGCAAGCGGTTGCGCACGCTGCTGGTGGTCTGCGGGCTGATCGGCGCGGCGCTTTTCTATGGCGACAGCATGATCACCCCGGCGATTTCCGTGCTCTCGGCCATTGAAGGTCTGGGCCTGGCCTTCGACGGCATCGACCACTGGGTGGTGCCGCTGTCGCTGGTGGTACTGGTGGCGCTGTTTCTGATCCAGAAACACGGCACGGCGCGGATCGGCATTCTGTTCGGGCCGATCATGGTCACCTGGTTCCTGGTGCTCGGCGCCCTCGGCGTGTACGGCATCAGCCACACCCCGGAAGTGCTGCACGCGATGAATCCTGTGTGGGCGGTGCGGTTCTTCACCGTCCATCCGGGCATGGGCGTGGCGATCCTCGGCGCCGTGGTGCTGGCGCTGACCGGTGCCGAAGCGCTTTACGCCGACATGGGCCACTTCGGTCGCAAGCCGATTGCTCGTGCGTGGTTCCTGCTGGTGCTGCCGGCGCTGGTGCTCAATTACTTCGGTCAGGGCGCCTTGCTGCTGGAGAACCCGGACGCCGCGCGCAACCCGTTCTACCTGCTGGCCCCGAGCTGGGCGCTGATTCCGCTGGTCGGTCTGTCGACCCTGGCCACGGTGATTGCCTCCCAGGCCGTGATTTCCGGCGCGTTCTCCCTGACCCGTCAGGCGATCCAGCTCGGTTACATCCCGCGCATGTACATCCAGCACACCTCCAGCGACGAGCAGGGCCAGATCTACATCGGTGCCGTGAACTGGTCGCTGATGGTCGGCGTCGTGTTGCTGGTGATCGGCTTCGAATCCTCCGGCGCCCTGGCCTCGGCCTACGGCGTGGCGGTGACCGGCACGATGCTGATGACCACGATTCTGGTGTCGGCAGTCATGTTGCTGCTGTGGAAATGGCCACCGATTCTGGCGGTGCCGGTGCTGCTCGGCTTCCTGCTGGTGGACGGTCTGTACTTCGCTGCCAACGTGCCGAAAATCGTCCAGGGCGGTGCCTTCCCGGTGATCGCCGGTATCGCGCTGTTCGTGCTGATGACCACCTGGAAACGCGGCAAGCAACTGCTGGTCGAGCGCCTCGACGAAGGCGCACTGCCACTGCCGATCTTCATCAGCAGCATCCGCGTGCAACCACCGCACCGCGTCCAGGGCACCGCCGTGTTCCTCACCGCCCGTTCCGACGCGGTGCCGCACGCGCTGTTGCACAACCTGCTGCACAACCAGGTACTGCATGAGCAAGTGGTGTTGCTGACCGTCGTCTACGAAGACATCCCGCGCGTCCCGCCATCTCGCCGCTTCGAAGTCGAAGCCCACGGCGAAGGCTTCTTCCGGGTGATCCTGCACTTCGGCTTCACCGACGAACCGGACGTGCCGCAGGCACTGAAGCTGTGCCATCTGGATGATCTGGACTTCAGCCCGATGCGTACCACCTACTTCCTCAGCCGCGAAACGGTCATCGCCTCGAAACTCGAAGGCATGGCCCGTTGGCGTGAAGCGCTGTTTGCGTTCATGTTGAAGAATGCCAACGGCAACCTGCGCTTCTTCAATCTGCCGCTGAACCGGGTGATTGAGCTGGGGACGCAGGTGGAGATGTAGGTTGCGTCTCGATTGAATAGCCCCCGTCAGCTTTGCGGCTGGCGGGGGCTTTTTTGTGTTTGTGGACTTATCAGAATCCAGTGGAGATCCCTGTGGGAGCGGGCTTGCCCGCGAATGCGGTGTATCAGTTTACAAATCAGCTGCCTGACCCATCGCCATCGCGGGCAAGCCCGGCTCCCACAAGGATCTCGGGCGTTTGCCAAAACGAAAAAGCCCCCGCAACTGTGAAGTTGCGGGGGCTTTTCGTTGGTGCGCTTCAGATCACTCTTCCGCCACCTGCGCCGTCTTCTGGCGCTTCTCGATCAAGTCCACCAGTCGCTTGGCCAGCGCCGGGTAGTTCTCGTCGAAGTGGTGGCCACCAGGCAGTTTCACTGCTTCGCCCACCGCCGTTTTGTCGGTGCAGCCGCTTTCGTCAGTTTCTTCTTCACCGTAGATGCACACGACCTTGGCCGGTGGCAGCTTGGCCATTTCCGGGCCGGTGGCGGCTTCTTTGCCGGCGTTGCCGAGCCAGCCTTCGACTTCGATTTCGAAGCTGCCGGTGCGGGCGAAGGCCAGCAGGATGATTGCGTCGACACGTTGCTGCTCGGTTTCCGGCAGGCGGTTGTAGATCGCCGGGAGGACGTCGGCGCCGAACGAGTAACCGGTCAGGATGAAGCGTTTGGTGCCCCATTTCTGGCGGTAGTGCTGCATCAGTTCGGTCAGGTCCAGCGCGCTCTGTTCCGGGCTCTTGTGCTGCCAGTAGTAGCGAAGAGTGTCGATGCCGACGACCGGGTAACCGATCTTGGCCATTTCACCGGCCACGTCGCGGTCCAGATCTCGCCAGCCGCCGTCACCGGACAGGAACAGGGTGACAGTGTCCTTGGCCTGGCCGGCCGGGACTTCCACCACCGGGATCTGCAGGCCGCCGTTGGCCTTGTCGCCGCCGACGAGGATCTTGCGCAGTTCGTTGTTCAGCACTTGCGGCAGGTTGATGTCGTAATCGCTGATGCTGGTTTCGGCGTTCGGTTGGTCGCGCACGAAACCGGCGCTGGTGTCGTCCGGGTTGTCGTTCCACGCCACCAGCCAGTGGCCGTGGGCGGCGGCTTTCGGCAGCAGGTGGGTGCAGCCGGGTTTTTCCAGGGCCAGGTCGACCGATACGGCCTGGGCCTTGTCGTCTTTCTGCTCGGACAGCCAGCGCCACGCCAGGACGGCGCCGGGGCCGATGCCGCTGACCAGGGTCGCCGGGCCGTTCAGTTCACGCAGGCCGGCTTGCAGGGCGCGGCTTTGCAGCAGGCAGTCCTTGGGCAGGATCACTTGGACGATCTGCGCCGAGGCGCTGCGGCTCAGGGTGCTCAGTTGCTTGTCACTGAGCTTCTGGTCGTCGTTGACCGCCACCAGCACCTGAGCCTTGGGCTTGGTACCGGGGATGACCCGGGTCATGGCGGCGCCATCGGCCGGGGTGAGCTGTTCGAGGGTCGGTTCCGGTGCCGGGCGTTTGAGGTACCAGAAACCGCCACCGGCAATCGCGGCCAGCACCAGCAGTGCGACCAGGATGTACTTCAGGGAGCGTTGAATCATCAGCGTTTCACCAATCCAGTCAAGCCGCCCGCGATCAGGGCAGCAGTGTCGGCCAGCGCCACCAGCGGATCCAGTCCGGCGGGCACGGCCATATAACGGGGTTCCCAGTCAGGCTGGAACTTGTCTTTGAAGCGGCGCAAGCCTTGGAAGTTGTACAGCTGCTCACCACGGCGGAAAACCATCGAGCCCAGACGCTGGGTCAGCGGTGCCCCGCGCCGGGGTTGCAACCCCGACAGCGGCACCATGCCCAGGCTGAAGCGCGCGTATCCGTGACTCTTATAGTGTTGAATCAGACCGACCATCATGAATTCCATGGTCAGCTTGGGGGCGTCCGGGTGCGCGCGCATCAGGTCGAGACTGGCCAGGTCGTGGCTGTAGGTCTCGAGCAGGTTGGCGAATGCCACCGGGCGCCCTTCGAAGCGAATCACCGCGATGCGGAAATGCTTCAGGTAATCGTCGCTGAAACGGCCGAGGGAGAAGCCTTTCTCGCGCACGTTCTTGCCGGTCAGCCAGGCATCGGAAATCACCTTGAGCTCGTCCATTGGCGCCTGGCCCGGCTCGTGGATTTCCAGCGACAGACCGTCGCGGCTCCCACGATTCCAGGTGTAGCGCAGGTCCTTCATCTCCTTGCCCTTGGCTTCCAGGTCAAAGCGATGCAGATCGACCCGGGCTTCCTCGCCCAGCTTGATCGCGGTCAGACCGATGTCCATGTAGTACGGCAGGTTTTCGGCGCGCACCTGATAGAACACCGGACGGGCGTGATGGATGTCGCACAGGTCGCGGAACTGCCAGATCATCTCGGCCCGTTGCTGGCCAGGGCCGATCGGGTCGTACAGGGCCACCAGACTGCGGCCGCGACGGGCGTACATCAGGAAGGCTTCGTCGTTGGGATGAAACAGCAGCGCCTTGTCACCGGTCAGGGCCAGGCCGCCGTCCGGTTGCGAGGAGGCCATCAGGATCTTCGAGGCGCGTTCCAGCTCATCGGGTGTCGGCAAGTGGATCACCGGGCGAGCGGTGCGCAGCAGCCAGGTCAGGGCGATCACCAGCAGCAACACGGCGGCGCCGAGCAGCGAGCGCAGGCCGCGCGGAGCGTCGGCGTCGAGGGTGAACTGCCACCACAGTTGATGGCTGTACGGAACGTCCTGATAAGCGAACAGCAACAGCCAGGTCGAAGCACCGAGTACGCACAGGCTGGCCACCAGATACAGCGGCGAGAACGGCAGTTCGGTCAGACGGCTCGGGCGGTAGAACGAGCGACGGAACACCCCCAGCAGCGCGGCGGTGAGGGTCATCAGGGTCGCTTCTTCCCAGTCGAAACCCTTGAGCAGCGAGAGCAGGGCGCCCACCAGCAACAGAATGGTGGTCAGCATCCACGCCGCCGACAACCGGCGACGCAAGCCCTGGGCGAGCATCAGGCACAGCACGCCGATCAGGCTGGCGCCAAAGTGCGAGGCGTCGACCAGGCGGTGAGGAATCAGAAAGCCGATGTGTTCCAGACGGGTGTCGATCTCTGGCGTCGCGCCGGAAAACAGCAGCACCACGCCGGACAGGAACACCAGCACCGCGAGAATCGGTGCCGCCAGACCGGAGGCTGCACGCATCGTCTGCGACTGAAACAGACGCTGGCCTTCGTTGAGCAGCAACAGCACGCAGGCCACCAGCAACGGCAGCACCACATAGATCAGGCGATACAGGAGCAGGGCAGCGGCCAGTGGCGCGGCGCCAAGCTTGTCGGCGAACGCCGCGAGCAGAATAGCTTCGAAGACCCCCACGCCACCCGGCACGTGACTGAGTACGCCCGCCGCCAGCGCCAGCAGATAAACCAGCAGGAACGCACCGAAGGGCGGCGCTTCCGGCAGCAGCAGATAAAGGACGGTCGCAGCGGCGGCGACGTCGAGGGCGGTGATGACCAGTTGCAGGAACGTCAGGCGACGACCCGGCAGGCGCAGGGTGCGACGGCCGGCTCGAACCAGCAGGTTGTCCGGATAAGGTTGTTCCGGCAGGCGACGGCGATAGATGCCGATAGCCAGGATCGCGCCGAGCAGCAGCACCACGCCGGCAATCGTCCCCAACAAGGTCTCGGACAACCCCAGTGCCTGCGATGCAGCAGGCAGGTTGCTCAGTGTCGCAAGGGCAGCCAGCGGCGGCAGGGCGCAGCCCAGCGACAGGCTGGCGAACAGCGTCATGTGCGCGACTTCGGACGCGCCCAGGCCATGCCGTGCATATAAACGGTAACGCACCGAACCGCCGGACAGCATCGACAGGCCGATGGCGTTGCCGATGGCAAACGCGGTGAAGCCGCCAAGGGCCAGAACTTTCGGTGCCAGCGTCACGCGGGCGTAACGACTGGCCGACCATTCATAGCCGAGCAGAATGATGAAGCCGACGAATGTCGCACCGAGGGCACCGAGAAGGGCCGGTTTCGGCACCTCCAGAATCGAGTCGTGCAGTGCGTCGAGATCGAGTTCGCTGAGCAAATGGCGACAGGCAATCAGTGCAATGGCGAACAACAGCAGTGTGACCGCCAGACCGATCGGCTGGCGGTATTTGCTGATCCGATCCAGCAGGCGCAGACGCTCAGGCTTGATCGGTGGGGTCGCTGTGACGGTGTCTTGTGAATCAGACGAGTTGGCGCGCATCAATCACCTCTTGGATTGTGCGCGACAGGATGGAGGTATCCAGCCAAGTTACCAATCCCTGTAGAAAAAAATAATCACAAAATACTACGCCTCTCACCGGGTATCGGCGAGGGCAGGTCTTGGATTGCAGATGCCTTGTCCGCGACTCAAGCATAGTCGCAACTCGGCGGGTCTGAAGATCCTGAACGGTTCACTGCACAGTGACAGATCATTGTTGCGAAAGGACTTTTTCCACAGATACAAAAAAGGCCACTCTTTCGAGTAGCCTTTTTTGATGTTTGGTTGCGGGAGCCGGATTTGAACCGACGACCTTCGGGTTATGAGCCCGACGAGCTACCAGACTGCTCCATCCCGCGTCTGTGTGGCGGCATTCTACAGGCGAACGGCGAGGTGTCAACCGATAATCCCGTGATGGGTCAAATAAGTGTGCAATCGCGGCAAACGGTCGCAGGGGGAGCGCTAAGTTTCGGAATCGGAACGATTTCCGCTTGGCGCGACTGGATCCGAAAAACCGACGCGCACAAAAAAGGCCAATCTTTCGATTGGCCTTTTTTGATGTTTGGTTGCGGGAGCCGGATTTGAACCGACGACCTTCGGGTTATGAGCCCGACGAGCTACCAGACTGCTCCATCCCGCGTCTGTGTGGCGGCATTCTACAGAGGAACGCCGGAGTGTCAACCTTCAATTCGGATAAAACCTGTTCAGCTTCAATCGGTTAGCGCTGACGGACGGTCTTTTTCCCGGCTGCAGGTCAGGCAGCACAAGGGTTTCAGCTCTATTGGAGGTTGCTTTTCGATTGAGAAAATAAATTCAAAGGTGGTTTCCTACAACTTGAAAAGAACATTCATACCACTGGTGCTATATACAGGTGTCAGTGAGATACTGCCGGTCCGGCTCGCCATGTTTCCTTTTCTGTCATGACTCAGCGAAAAATCATCCACGTCGACTGTGACTGTTTCTACGCCGCCATCGAGATGCGGGATGACCCGAGCCTCGCCGGCAAGCCGTTGGCGGTGGGTGGCTCGGCAGACCGGCGCGGAGTGATCGCCACCTGCAACTATGAGGCGCGGGCTTATGGGGTTCGCTCGGCGATGTCGTCCGGACATGCCTTGAAGCTGTGCCCGGACCTGACCATCGTCAAGCCACGCATGGATGCCTATCGCGAGGCGTCGAAGGAAATTCATACGATCTTCAGCGATTACACCGACCTTATCGAGCCGCTTTCCCTGGACGAAGCCTATCTCGACGTCTCGGACAGCGCGCACTTCGGCGGCAGCGCCACGCGGATCGCCCAGGACATTCGCCGCCGGGTTTCCAATCAATTGCACATCACCGTCTCCGCCGGCGTGGCGCCGAACAAGTTTCTGGCCAAGATCGCCAGCGACTGGAAAAAGCCCAACGGCTTGTTCGTGATCACCCCGGACCAGGTCGAAGACTTCGTCAGTGGCCTGCCGGTGAGCAAGCTGCACGGGGTGGGCAAGGTCACGGCCGACAAGCTGAGCAGGCTCGGTATCAGTGACTGTCTGCAATTGCGCGAGTGGGACAAGCTGGCGCTGGTGCGGGAATTCGGCAGTTTCGGCGAGCGTTTGTGGAGTCTGGCCCGTGGGATCGATGAGCGGCTGGTGCACAACGACAGTCGTCGTCAGTCAATCAGTGTGGAAAACACCTACGACGTCGATCTGCCGGATCTGCGCAGTTGCCTCGACAAGCTTCCGGAACTGTTGGAAACCCTGAAAACCCGTATGGCGCGGATCGACAGCAGCTACCGGCCGGGCAAGCCGTTCGTCAAAGTGAAGTTTCACGATTTCACCCAGACCACACTGGAGCAGGCCGGGGCAGGGCGGGATCTGGGCAGTTACCAGTTGATGCTGACCCAGGCCTTCAATCGCGGTGGTAAGCCGGTGCGGTTGTTGGGGGTGGGTGTGCGGCTCGAGGATTTGCGCGGCGGTTTTGAGCAGATGGAGTTGTTTGAGCGATAAGCGGACAAAAAAATGCCCGAAGCAGGTTCGGGCATTTTTTCAGGGGTTCAGTTCGGCCCCGGATCCGCCACCAGACGCCCCGCATCCCGGGTCAGGGACTTGAGGAATTCGGCCTGCAACTCAGGATCGTTGCGGGTCAGTTCAATCAGGCTTTGTTCCAGTTCACTGGCTTCTTCTTCCAGACCCAGTTCCGACAGACGCTTGACCCGGTGCACCCATTGGCTCACTTCGTCGTCTTCCAGATCGTCGTAGATCAGCCCGTGAGCTTCCAGCAGCTTGCCGCGCAGGTGACTGCTGATCGCCAGAGACGAGTCGGAATGCACGTCATCCTTGCCGTCTTCGACGCTGATCTGCAGTTTCCCTACATGATTGAGGTCGTTTTCGGCGAACGGGCTGTCCAGCAGGTTCAGGCGCAGCACGCCGTTGCGATCGGTGGTCATGTCGAAGGTCTGCTTGCCGGCCTTGACCTGAACCGGGCGCTCGCTCCATGGCAGGCTTGAATATTCCGTGCGCTTGTCGCGCTGGACTTCGTCGATACCGGCCAGGTTCTGTTGCGCGCGACCGTTGGATTGCACGTTCATGAACGGGTTGAGCCCGGCGAAACCGTAGCTGAGCCAGTCCCGTGTCACGCTGTCGGGCAGATTGCCGAGGGCAAACACGTTGACCACGTTCGCGCCGACGCCGCCGACCACCGCCACTGCGCCCAGCGGAATCTCGTAGATCTCCCGCCATGGCTGGTAAGGCGTGTAACGGTCGTAATGGCGGGTGACCTCGAACTCGGTGACTTCGAAAGTCTTCTGTTCGTTGATCTTCACGCGCCGTTGCGGCAGCTCAAGCACCTTGGGCTCGCCGACATCGATCTGCAGGCTGTGATCGAGCAGTTTGCGCTCGACACGTTCCTCGTGCTCGCTGCGTTGTGACATGTGATTGGCACAGCCGCTGACCAGCAGGGTGCCGCACAGGGCGGCACCACCGAGGCCTAAGGTGTTTCGCTTGAACATGACGTCTCTATCTGGTTTCAGCGGCGGATACGGGCCTGAAGGAAGGACAGCACGTCGGCAACCGGCAGCGCTTGCGCCTGGCCTTCGGTACGGCTCTTGTATTCCAGGTTGCCTTCGGCGAGGCTGCGGTCGCTGACCACGATCCGGTGCGGAATGCCGATCAGCTCCATGTCCGCGAACTTGATGCCCGGGCTGGTTTTCTTGTCGCGGTCGTCCAGCAGCACTTCGAAGCCGGCCGCAGTCAGTTCCGCGTACAGCTTGTCGGTGGCTTCGCGCACCAGCTCGGTTTCATAGCGCAGTGGCACCAGAGCGATCTGGAACGGTGCCAGGGCGTCGCTCCAGATGATGCCGTTTTCGTCGTTGTTCTGCTCGATGGCGGCAGCCACCACGCGGGACACACCGATACCGTAGCAACCCATTTCCAGGGTCACCGGCTTGCCGTTCTCGCCCAGCACTTCGCACTTCATCGCCTTGCTGTACTTGTTGCCCAGCTGGAAGATGTGCCCGACTTCGATGCCGCGCTTGATTTCCAGGGTGCCCTTGCCGTCCGGGCTCGGGTCGCCGGCCACGACGTTGCGCAGGTCGGCCACGGTCGGAACCGGCAGATCACGCTCCCAGTTCACGCCGAAGTAGTGCTTGTCGTCGATGTTGGCACCGATGGCGAAGTCGCTCATCAGCTCCACCGAACGGTCGATGATGATCGGCAGCGGCAGGTTCAGCGGGCCGAGGGAGCCGGCGCCGGCGCCGATGGCGTCACGCAGTTCGGCATCGGAGGCCATGACCAGCGGGCTGGCAACGCCTGGCTGGTTGGCAGCCTTGATTTCGTTCAGCTCGTGGTCGCCGCGAATGATCAGGGCGATCAGCTTGCCTTCTTCTTCGGCGTGCACGATCAGGGTCTTGATGGTCTTTTCAATTGGCAGATTGAATTTTTCCACCAGGGCCGCGATGGTCTTGGTGTCTGGCGTATCGACCAGACGCAGCTCTTCGCTTGGCGCGGCGCGCGAGGTTTCACGCGGCACGGCTTCGGCTTTCTCGATGTTCGCTGCGTAGTCGGAACCGTTGCTGAAGACGATATCGTCTTCGCCGGACTCGGCCAGCACGTGGAACTCGTGGGAACCGGCGCCACCGATCGAACCGTTGTCGGCTTCCACCGGACGGAATTTCAGGCCCAGGCGGGTGAAGATGTTGCAGTACGCTTCGTGCATGCGGTCATAAGTGATCTGCAGCGACGCCTGATCCGCATGGAACGAGTAGGAGTCCTTCATGATGAATTCCCGACCGCGCATCAGGCCGAAGCGTGGACGGATTTCGTCACGGAATTTGGTCTGGATCTGGTACAGGTTGATAGGCAGCTGTTTGTAGCTGCTCAACTCGTTGCGCATCAGATCGGTGATCACTTCTTCGTGGGTCGGGCCCGCGCAGAAATCACGACCGTGGCGGTCTTTGATGCGCAGCAGCTCAGGGCCGTATTCTTCCCAGCGCCCCGATTCCTGCCACAACTCGGCCGGTTGGGTGCTCGGCATCAACACTTCCAGAGAGCCGGCGGCGTCCATTTCTTCACGAACGATGGCTTCCACCTTGCGCATCACTCGCAAGCCCATCGGCAGCCAGGTGTACAGGCCCGAGGCGAGTTTGCGGATCATGCCGGCGCGCAGCATCAGCTGATGGCTGATCACGACCGCGTCGGAAGGCGTTTCTTTCTGTGTGGCGAGCAAAAATTGACTGGTGCGCATGGTTGGCCGTTGTCGGTTGCTATGACTGGAAATGACGGAGCAGTGTAACGGCGAGATCCGCCGACGTACAGAAGTGCAGCCCCGGCGCAAACCCTCTCGCCGGGTGCGAGATGTCTTACGATTCTTCCACGACGGAGGTCGGTGCGGGTTCCGGGGTCGGCGTCGGGCCTTCGCGGCGGCTTTCCTGGAACCAGTGCAGGGCGATCAGCACCAGGGTCGGAACGCCGAGCAGCGCGGTGATCAGGAAGAAGTTGTGATAACCGAACTTCTCCACCATCACCCCGGAGTAGCCGCCGATCAGGCGTGGCAGCAAGAGCATGATCGAGCTGAGCAGCGCGTACT
Source organism: Pseudomonas pharyngis (assembly GCF_021602345.1). Taxonomy (GTDB): domain Bacteria; phylum Pseudomonadota; class Gammaproteobacteria; order Pseudomonadales; family Pseudomonadaceae; genus Aquipseudomonas; species Aquipseudomonas pharyngis. The sequence goes on along the minus strand of NZ_BQID01000010.1, from coordinate 100,351 downwards.
GGGTGGCGGAGAACTTCAGGTTGGTCAAGCTCGACAGGTAGGCGACGAACGCTGAGGTGGCCAGGCCGGAGCTGAAGTTGTCGAGAGAGATCGTCACCACCAGCATCTGCAGGTTCGGGCCCATGTCGGCCAGCATCAGGAACAGCAGATTGGTGCCCGCCGACGCGGCACCGCCGATGAACAGGATCGGCAGGATGCCGAAGCGCACGATCAGCAGACCGCCCATGCCGGCGCCGACGAGGGTCATGATCAGACCGAAGATCTTGCTGACGCTGGCGATCTGGTCCTTGGTGAAACCCTGGTCGATGTAGAACACATTGGCCATCACGCCCATCACCGTGTCGGACATCCGATAGGTGGCGATCAGGCCGAGCAGCAGCAACGCCTGCCAGCGGTAGCGCAGGATAAAGTCGTTGACCGGCGTCAGCACTGGCGCCAGACCACGGCGCCCCATGGCCGAGAGGCACAGGCAGGTCAGCGTGGTGTAGAGAATCGCGCGCAGGAACGCCCGGTCTTCCAGCAGCAGGTCCAGCGGGCTCATGTCGCCAAACAGCACGCTGGCGAAATCGGTGTTGTAGAGCTGGGTGAACATGGCCGGCACAGAGACCAGCAAAATGATCAGCACGAACACCGACATCAACTGATGCATGAAGGTGTAACGCCCGGCCTGCAACTGGGTGCGCAACGGCACCGGCGGCTCGCGCATCAGCAGGGTGGTGAGCAGGGCAGGCACCATCAGGGCACCGAACAGCACGTAGGTGCCGGTCCAGGCCGAATGCTGGTACTTGAAGCCTGTAGAGCCGAAACCCTCGGCGAAGAACAGCGCACCCGCGGTCGCGAGCAGGGCGGCGATCCGATAGCCGGACATATAGCTGGCGGCCAGCGCGGCCTGACGGCTGTCTTCGGCGATTTCCAGGCGATAGGCGTCGACCGCGATATCCTGGGTGGCGGAAGCGAACGCCACGACCACGGCGATGGCTATCAGCCAGGACAGGTGTTTCTGCGGGTCGCAAAAACCCATACCGATCAGGCCGAGGATTACCAGCGTCTGTGAGAGCACCAGCCACGAACGGCGGCGACCCAGCTTGCCCAGCAACGGCAGGCGCCATTGGTCGAGCAGGGGCGACCAGACCCATTTGAAGGCGTAGGCAAGACCGATCAGGCTGGCGTAGCCGATCGTCTCGCGGGCTACACCGGCTTCACGCAGCCAGACCGAAAGTGTCGAGAACACCAGCATGTACGGCAGGCCGGCGGCGAAACCCAGCAACAACAGCACGAGCGTCGAAGGACTGGCATAGGCGGCGAGCGCGGCGCGCCAGGTTTTACGGGGCATGGGCTGAAGTCTGCCTCAAGATTGCGAAAACAAAGCGCGCACTCTAACCGCTGTGCTCTACCGGACGCCAGCCATGGCGCCGAATATCCACACGATTGTTCAGGACGGTGATGCCTTCCATACGCAATCGCGCCCGCTGTTCGTCCCCGGACGGGCTGCCCGCCGGCAGGCTGATCCGACCGCCGGCGCCGAGCACGCGGTGCCAGGGCAGTTTGGTGTCGCCGGGCAATTGGCTCAGGGTCCGGCCGACCCAGCGGGCGGCGCGCCCCAACCCCGCCAGTTCGGCCAACTGACCATAGCTGACGACTTTGCCCTCAGGCACTTGGGCGAGGGTGGAATAGAGTGCCGTGCGTCGGATTTGCGGATCGTTTTCGCAGGCATGCATCGGGTCTGTCACGTGCGCGGTTCCTGAACTTGATCGCGTTATGTGCTTAAGCGTAATCGGTGGATGGGCAATTGAGAAATGAACTCAACAGAATTAGCCGGGTCACTCCTTGTCAGGGAATTATTCCTACGGATAATGCCGACCCTTTTTTCGCAAACTTGAGTCTTCGATTCGCTTATGTTGTCCAGAACCCTGCTGTGCCTTGCTGTCTTCAGTGCGTCCACACCTTTGCTTGCCGACACCGTCTGGTTGAAGAACGGTGACAAGCTGAGCGGTAAAATCACGCTGTTCGACGGCGGCAAGTTGCTGGTCCAGACCCAGTACGCCGGGGCCGTCACCATCGACTGGAAGCAGGTCAAGACCCTGGAGAGCGATCAGGAATTGCTGGTCAAGCAGGACGCCTACAACGGCGAGAAGGCCAAGTCCCTGAGTGCTGCCGAAGAGGGCAAGGTCACATTGGCCAACGGCGAGGCGCCGAAAACCGTGGAGCTGGCGAGCATTCAGCAGATTCTCAAGCCCAAGCCGGTGGTCGAGGATCTGGTGTGGAAGGGCAACGTCGATCTGGCGCTCGACTACCAGCGCGCCGAGAAAGATACCGACGACTACGATGTCGGCTTCAAGACCACTGCTCGTCACGGCCGCTGGCGCCATATCGCCGAGGGCGAATACAACCGCGAAGTGCAGGACGACGTGACCACCACCGACAACTGGCGCGCCGAGTACTCGCTCGACCGCTTCCTCACTGATCAATGGTTCTGGCAGGGGCGGTTGAACTACAAGCGCGATCACATCGAAGAGCTGGCGCGCCAGCGCGTGGTGGGTACCGGCCCGGGTTACCAGTTCTGGGATGACGAGCTGGGAGCGTTCTCCCTGGGTTCGCTGCTCAACCGAACCGATTACGAGTACCGCGATGGCAGCAAGGACAACTTCTATTCGGTCGCCATGAAGTGGGACTACAACCGCTACCTGATCGGCAAGAAGGTCGAGTTCTTCACCAATGGCGAAGTCGGCAAGCCACTGTCCGGCGTAGCCGATTACGCGCTGGATGCGGAAATGGGCCTGCGCTACAAAGTCACCGAGTGGGCCTCGCTCAACCTCAAGGCCGAACGCGATATCATCAGCGGCACCGAGGATGCGGACCTGAGCAAGACCCGCTACACCGCCGGTTTCGGCGTGGCTTGGTAAGCAACGCAAAAGATCGCAGCCTTCACGGGCTGCGATCTTTTTTTGCGCCCGGAGAAACAGACGCCCACAAAAAAGCCCCGCTTTTGAGGGCGGGGCCTTTTTCTAAAGAAGCTACAAGTTAGATAACTTGTACTTCTTCAGCTTGCATGCCTTTCTGACCGCGGGTAGCGATGAAAGAAACCTGTTGGCCTTCTTTCAGGCTTTTGAAGCCGTCGGATTGGATAGCTTTGAAGTGAACGAACAGGTCGTCACCGGATTGTGGAGTGATGAAGCCGAAGCCTTTTTCATCGTTGAACCACTTAACGGTACCGGTTTGGCGATTAGACATGGTGTAACTCCTTGAACAAAGATAACTGCGACTCAGGAAGAACCCTGGCCGAGACTGAGTGCAAAGAGCAGGAAAAATTCTTGTAGATGGTTGGATCGAAATTCAACATATCGTGTAGAGATTCTCAGTGACACAAGCAGCACAGTGGCGCCACCTTAACCCTTTTTCCGGAACGTGCCAATGCTTCTTGCGAAGGTTTCTCTGTTTTAGGGATCGACGGTGTGACGGTTCGTCGCGAAGCCGCGTAAATCCCGCACGTTCGGCGAGAATTGCACCCCGCACTTTGAACCCGGCGGCGCGCCCGGTAAGATGCCGGACAGATTTTTTCCACCTCGCTATTCAGGACACCCGCCATGAGCATCAAATCGGACAAGTGGATTCGCCGCATGGCGCAGGAACACGGCATGATCGAGCCGTTCGTCGAGCGCCAGGTACGCGGCAGCGACGACAGCCGTGTGATCTCCTACGGTGTGTCGAGCTACGGCTACGATGTGCGCTGCACCAATCATTTCAAGGTGTTCACCAACATCAATTCGGCCATCGTCGATCCGAAGAATTTCGATGCCGGCAGCTTCGTCGACGTCCACAGCGACGTCTGCATCATCCCGCCAAACTCCTTCGCCCTGGCCACGACCGTTGAGTACTTCCGTATTCCACGCAACGTACTGACCATCTGCCTGGGCAAGAGCACCTACGCCCGCTGCGGCATCATCGTCAACGTCACCCCGCTTGAGCCCGAGTGGGAAGGCCAGGTGACCCTGGAGTTCTCGAACACCACCAACCTGCCGGCGAAGATCTACGCCAACGAAGGTGTGGCGCAGATGCTGTTCCTCGAATCCGATGAGGAATGTGAAGTCTCCTACAAGGACCGTGCCGGCAAGTATCAGGGCCAGCGTGGCGTGACGCTGCCGCGTACCTGATCCGTCCATCCGGCAGTTACCGGGAATTCTTCGGCGGGTAGACACTCTATGAGGTGTACTGCCCGTTTCGCGAACAGCGGGACGGGCCTTCGCCGAGGAGTGCTCCATGAAGATCGATCCGCAAATCACTGCCGAACTGGCAAGGCTCGAGCCCAATCAGGTTGGCGTAATGGCCTGGTCGTTGTTGGCACACCCACCCATCGCGACGGCCGGCGGAATTCCTCACCAGCCCGATCCCGATACCCCCAACGAAGAACCGACCGAGCCCGGCGAACCTACGTTGCCGGACAAACCGCCACCCGCGCCCGTCGCCTGATTGAACGTATGGCCCGTCGGCTGAATCCTGAACAGGACGTCAGCCGACGGGCCATATTTCGTTGTCGCCAATGACAAAGATCCGACAGCTGTCTTCCTTCTCTACCGGATAACCGCCGGTGAAGGCGCCAAAGGCCGGCAACAGGCTGATGCGTTCCCCCAGCCTGAAACACGCCAGCCGCAAACGCTGGCGCCCCTTGCCGATCAATCGATAAACCGGGTGTACGTGCCCTGCGAGGACATGCCGTTCAGGGTGCGGATCCGGCTCGTGCTGCAGCGAGAAGGGGCCCAGCAGCATGGGCTCCGGCACCACCCTGATATTCAGCGACTGCGGTGGATCGCCCGCCCGCTTGTCATGATTGCCGCGAATCAGCGTGATGGGCAGATCCTTATGCCGTTCGCGCCACCGAGCCAATTCGTTCAAGGTGCCCGTGGCGTGGGAGCCGGGCCCGTGCAGAAAGTCCCCAAGAAAGATCAATTGCCGACATGGCAGCTTTGCCAGCAACTGCTCGATCACAGCGATATTGCTCGTCGTAGTGCCCTGCGGCACCGGCTGCCCCAGGCGACGATAAGCGGCCGCTTTGCCGAAATGCACATCGGCAATCAGCAGCGTCTGCTGCGCCGGCCAGTACAGCGCCTTTTCCGGCAGCAACCAGAGGTCTTCGCCTGCCAGACGCACGGGGTAAGGCGCGTTCATCAGGATTGGCCCTTGTCGGCGGTGTTCTCCAGATCGCCGACCATACGCCGGATGCGGTCAGCGAGTTTTTCCGAGCTCATGCTTTCGCGCATGCGTTCCACCAGCAATGGAAAGCCGAGCGGTGTCGGACGTTTGATCAAGTGCATATCGAGTTTCATCCGGTTGATTCGCTCCAGTGTCTGCTCCAGCCGACGAATATCCAGTTCTTCCCGCAGGACTTCTTCCCCAGCCTGGGCCAGCAGCAGGTTGCCGGCGTCGTATTGTTTGAACACTTCGAAGAACAGCCCGCTGGAAGCCTGGACCTGACGGGTACTTTTCGGCGCGCCGGGGTAACCGGCGAACACCAGTCCGGCAATCCGCGCAATTTCCCGAAATCTGCGCAGCGCCAGTTCGCCCGCGTTGAGGCTGGCCAGCACATCCCTCAACAAACCCTCGGGACCGAGCAGGGCGCCATCCAGTTGCACAGACCAGTCAACGGGCGTGGCGCTGAGCAATTCCAGTCCGTAATCGTTGACCGCAATCGAGAAGGTCACAGGCAGGCGCTGACTGACCCGCCACGCCAGCAGGCTGGCCAGCCCCAGATGCACCTGACGTCCGGCAAACGGATAGAGGAAAAGGTGCCAGCCTTCGCGGGATTTCAGCACTTCGGCCAGCAGATTGTTGACGGTCGGCAGGCCTGACCAGCGCATCTGGGTTTCCAGCAGCGGTCGCAAGGCCTGCATTTCCGGTCCGGCAAACTCACCGTGCGCCGCCGCGCTGAAACGGCTGACCACCGCTTCAGCCAGTTCGCTGGACAGCGGCATGCGCCCGCCATTCCAGCGCGGTACGGCAGCTTTTTTCGCCGTGCTGCGTTTGACGTAGGCGGTCATGTTTTCCACCCGCACCAGTTCCAGCAAGCGCCCGGCGAACAGAAAACCATCGCCGGGTTTGAGGCGTGCGATAAAGCCTTCTTCAACACTGCCCAGTTGTTTGCCGCCACCACCCTTGCTCCAGAACTTCAGATGAATGCTGGCATCGCTGACGATGGTGCCGATGCTCATGCGATGGCGGCGCGCCAGGCGGGCATCGGGGACGCGCCAGATCCCGTGTTCATCCGGCTCGACCCGGCGGTAATCCGGATACGCCGTCAGCGACATCCCGCCGTGGCGTACGAACGCCAGCGCCCAGGCCCAGTCCGCGAGCGTCAGGTCACGATAGGCCCAGGCACCACGGACTTCTTCGTACAGCTCATCGGGAACAAAGCCACCGCCCAGGGCCATGCTGACCAGATGTTGCACCAGCACATCCAGCGGTTTGTGCGGTGACAGTCGCGGCTCGATCCGCCGCTGTGCCACAGCATCGCTAGCGGCTGCGGCTTCGATCAGCTCCAGGCTGTGGGTCGGCACCAGGGTGACCCGCGACGTTCTGCCGGGCGCATGCCCCGAACGTCCGGCACGCTGCATCAGCCGCGCCACGCCTTTGGCGGAGCCAATCTGCAGCACCCGCTCCACGGGCAGGAAATCCACCCCCAGATCCAGACTGGAAGTGCAGACCACGGCTTTGAGTTGGCCGTTCTTCAGCGCCTGTTCCACCCAGTCGCGAGTGTCACGGGACAGCGAGCTGTGGTGCAGGGCGATCAATCCGGCCCAGTCCGGCCGCGCTTCCAGCAAGGCCTGATACCAGATTTCCGATTGCGCCCGGGTGTTGGTGAACACCAGGCTGCTGGCGCAAACGTCCAGTTCGGCGACCACCTGCGGCAACATCTTCAGACCGATGTGCCCGGCCCAGGGAAAGCGTTCGATCGCCGGTGGGAGCAGCGTGTCGACCTTGAGCGACTTTTCGCTTTGCCCCTGAATACTGACGCCACCGCCCTGTGGGATCAGCACCTGTTCGGCGTGGGACTGATTGCCGAGCGTTGCGGAAACGCCCCAGACGATCAGCCCCGGGTGCCAGCGGCGCAGTCGGGCGAGGGCCAGTTGCAATTGCACGCCGCGCTTGTTGCCGAGCAATTCGTGCCACTCGTCCACCACGACCATGCGCAGCGTCGACAGCGCCGTTTGCGCGTCGGCACGGGCGAGCATCAGGGTCAGGCTCTCCGGGGTGGTGATCAACGTGGTGGGCAGGCGCCGGTTCTGCCGGGCGCGTTCGCTGCTGCCGGTGTCGCCGGTGCGCAGGCCGACGCTCCAGGGGATCTGCAGATCGTCCAGCGGCGCTTGCAGGGCGCGCGCGGTGTCGGCGGCCAGCGCCCGCATTGGGGTGATCCACAAGACAGTCAGCGGTTCGGCGGGTGGTTTGCGTTTACGGGTGGTTTCAGCAACAGGCCGGGAGCGGGCAAAGCGATTGAGCGCGGCAAACCAAACCGCGTAGGTTTTACCTGCGCCGGTGCTGGCATGCAGCAGGCCTGATTCGCCACGTTTGACTGCGGCCCATACCTGTTTCTGAAAGGCGAACGGCTTCCAGTCGCGGGCGCTGAACCAGTGTTTGGCGAAGTCGGTGGAAGTGCCCATGCCGGCGACGTGTGCTCTGAAGATGTTCCTTCAATGACCGCGCCGACCGGGCAATAGTTTTACTTGAGATTGCCGCTGAGAAATTGCTTCAGGCGTTCGCTCTTCGGATTGCCCAGCACCTCTTCCGGCGCGCCTTCTTCCTCCACCAGCCCTTGATGCAGGAACAGCACCTGGCTCGAGACCTTGCGGGCAAAGCTCATTTCGTGGGTGACCATGATCATGGTCCGGCCTTCCTCGGCCAGGCCCTGAATCACCTTGAGCACTTCGCCGACCAGCTCCGGATCGAGCGCCGAGGTCGGTTCGTCGAACAGCATGACTTCCGGCTCCATCGCCAAAGCCCGGGCAATCGCCACCCGTTGCTGCTGGCCGCCGGAGAGGAACGCCGGGTACTGATCCGCCACCCGCGCCGGCAAACCGACCTTTTCCAGATAACGGCGGGCGCGGTCGTCGGCTTCCTGCTTGCTGCAGCCCAGCACCCGGCGCGGGGCCATGGTGATGTTTTCCAGCACGGTCATGTGGCTCCACAGATTGAAATGCTGGAACACCATGGCCAGGCGGGTGCGCAGGCGTTGCAGTTCATCGGCGTCGGCGACGTGCATGCCGTGGCGGTCGGTGACCATGCGGATCGCCTGGCCATCGAGGCTCATCGCGCCGTCGTTGGGTTGTTCGAGAAAGTTGATGCAGCGCAAAAAGGTGCTTTTGCCCGAGCCGCTGGCGCCGATCAGGCTGATCACGTCGCCGGTCCTGGCCTTGAGCGACACGCCTTTGAGCACCTGATGGTCGCCATAGCTTTTGTGCAAGCCTTCAACGGTCAATTTGTACATGGGACAGGCATCCTCAAGGCGAAAGTAGATAGCCGCTGCGATAGGCTTCGGCGCCCGCGACGTGGGCGATCACCATCCCGGCGGTGGCCATGCGCCGCAGCGAGCGGGCATAGAGCAGACCGGAAGCGGTGCAATGGACTGGCGTAACCCGGTCGTTGATCGGGTCGATGATTTCGGCGATTTTCTGCCCGGCTTCCAGAAACTGGCCGGGCGTGGCGGTATAGACCAGCAGGCCACCGACGGGGGTGGCCACCGGTTCCACGCCGGCCAGCGGTGTGGCGGGGTGTGGCAGGGCGGGCAAGGCTTTTGGGTCGCCGACGATGGCGCCGAAATGGATCAGGTAATCGATCAGCGCCTGGCAATCGCGACTGGCCAGCGGATGGGTGACATCCCCCTGACCGCGCAACTCGACGGTGACCGAGAAACTGCCCAGTGGAATCTCGAAGTGGTCGCCGAAGCGCTCCTTCAATTGCCACCACAGCAGGGTGAAGCACTCATCGAACGACTGGCCGCCGGAGTCGGTGGCCAACAGGCTCGCCTGGGATTCGATATAGCGCGCCAGCGGCTCGACCTGCGACCAGGCCTCGGGCGTGGTGTAGAGGTGAACCACGGATTCGAAATCGCAATGCAGGTCGAGCACCATGTCCGCATCGCAGGCCAGCCGTTGCAGGGTCAGACGCTGGGATTGCAGCTGAGTCGTGGCGGTGTGGCGGGCGAGGGCATTGCGCAGGCTGGCGCGGATCAGCTCGAGGTTGCGCTGCGGGTCGTCGCACAGCTGTGTTTCGATCTCGTTGCCGATTTCCTCGCTGAGGTCGACGAACCAGCGGTTGAAATTCTGTCCGCTCTCCAGTTCGTAGCGGCCCAGCGGCACGTCCATCAGCACCTGTTCGAGGCCGACCGGGTTGGCTACCGGCACCAGCACGATTTCGCTGCGCAGGCGGCCGGCGGCTTCCAGCTCCGCCAGACGCTGCTTGAGGTGCCAGGCCACGAGCATGCCGGGCAGTTCGTCGGCGTGCAGCGATGACTGGATGTAGATCTTGCCCTGGGCCTTGTCCGGGCCGAAATGAAAGCTGTGGATCTGTCGAGCGGTCCCCGGCAGCGGGGCCAGCAGGTCGTGTATCTGATGACGCATCTCTAAAGGGTCCTAGTGGGTCGGGCCGAGGAACGCCAGCCATCGGCGTTCGGCAAGGCGGAACAGGCCGACCAGCGCAAAGGTGATGGTCAGGTAGATCAGCGCGGCGATGCCGAACGACTGGAAGGTCAGGAAGGTCGCCGAGTTGGCGTCCCGCGCGACTTTCAGGATGTCGGGGATGGTCGCGGTGAAGGCCACGGTGGTCGAATGCAGCATCAGGATCACTTCGTTGCTGTAGTACGGCAACGAACGGCGCAGCGCCGACGGCATGATCACGTAGGCATACAGCTTCCAGCCGGTCAGGCCGTAGGCCTTAGCCGCTTCGACTTCGCCGTGGTTCATGCTGCGGATCGCCCCGGCGAAAATCTCCGTGGTGTAGGCGCAGGTGTTGAGGGCGAAGGCCAGGATCGTGCAGTTCATCGCATCGCGGAAGAAACTGTCGAGCAGCGGCTGCGCGCGCACGGCGGCCAGGCTGTAGATCCCGGTGTAGCAGATCAGCAACTGGATATAGAGCGGCGTGCCACGGAACAGGTAGGTGTAGAACTGCACCGGCCAGCGAATGTAGAAGTGCGGCGAGACCCGGGCGATCGACAGCGGAATCGACACGAGGAAACCGAAGAAGATCGAGGCGCTGAGCAGCCACATCGTCATCGCCAGGCCAGTGATGTTCTGACCGTCGGTATAAAGGAAGGCTTTCCAGTATTCCTGCAGGAGTTCGATCATCGTACGGCCTCCCGGGCACCGGCGGCGTAACGGCGTTCGAGCCAGCGCAGGATGATGTTCGAGGCACTGGTGATCAGCAGGTAGATCAACGCGGCGAGGACCAGGAAGTAAAACAGTTGATAGGTGCTCTTGCCGGCATCCTGCGCGGCCTTGACCAGATCGGCCAGGCCGATGATCGAAACCAGCGCGGTGGCCTTGAGCATCACCATCCAGTTGTTGCCGATGCCCGGCAGGGCGAAGCGCATCATTTGCGGGAACACCACGAAGCGAAAGCGCTGACCGCGCTTGAGGCCATAGGCGGTGGCGGCTTCGACCTGCCCGCGCGGCACGGCGAGAATCGCCCCGCGAAAGGTTTCAGTGAAGTACGCGCCATAAATGAAGCCCAGGGTCAGGACCCCGGCGCTGAACGGGTCGATCTCGATGTATTCCCATTCCAGGTAATCGGTGAGCGTCGTCAGCCAGGTTTGCAGGCTGTAGAAGATCAGCAGCATCAGCACCAGGTCCGGCACCCCGCGAATCAGCGTGGTGTAGAGCTGGGCGGGCAGGCGCAGCAGTTTGACTTTTGACAGCTTGGCGCTGGCGCCGAGCAGGCCGAGCAACACGGCCACCAGCAGCGACAACGCCGACAATTTGATGGTCATCCAGGTGCCCTCCAACAGCAAAGGGCCAAAACCCTTGAGGCTGAAGGCGGAGAGCCCCAGATTTTGTAAGAGGTTTTCGAACATAAATCAGCAACCTGACTGAATGAAAAAGGCGCCCATCGAGGATGGGCGCCGGGGCATTATTTGCCGCTGTACAGATTCAGATCGCCAAAGTGTTTCTTTTGAATCTCTGCGTATTTGCCATCATCGTGTAACGCTTTGATACCTTTATCCAAAAGCGCTTTCAGCTCGGTGTTACCTTTCTTAATACCGACAGCGGTCTTGGCTGGCAGCAAGTGGTTGTCGACCGGCTTGCTGACTTCATAATCGGCGCCCTGCGGCGACTTCAGAAAGCCCAGTTCGGCCTGCAACATGTCCTGAATGCCCGCATCGAGACGGCCGGAGGTCAGGTCGGAATACACCTGGTCCTGGTTCTGATAGGCCTGGGTTTTCACGCCCGCCTTGTCCAGCACGGCTTTGGCATAGGCTTCCTGGATGGTGCCTTGCTCGTAGCCGACGGTTTTGCCTTTCAGGGAAGCGACGTCGTCGGTGATGCCCGAACCTTTTTTCGACACGTAGGCCGTCGGGCCGGAGAACAGCTCGCTGGAGAAGTCGATGACTTTTTCGCGGGCTTCGGTAACGGTCATCGACGAGATCACGCCGTCGAATTTATTGGCCTTGAGGCCCGGAATCATGCCGTCGAAGTCGCTTTCGACCCATTTGCACTTGACCTTCAGCTCGGCGCAGATCGCGTTGCCCAGATCGATGTCGAAGCCAACCAGGCTGCCGTCTGCTGCTTTCGACTCGAACGGTGCGTAGGAAGGGTCAACGCCAAACCGCAGTTCTTTGTATTCCTTGGCCAGCGCGGAGCCGGCGGCCATGCACAACGCCAGTGCAGAAAGGGTCAGCAATGCTTTTTTCATTATTCAATCCCTAAGAACCAATATGAGCGCTTGTGGCGCGGAATGATTGTTACTGGAGCGCTTACGACTTATAGAAAGTAGCAATTTCCGAACCAGAGTCCCGAACAAGTGTTTTAAAAGGTGTAGCAAGTGCATGCTGGGGCCGGTCAGTGCACGAAAACGGGCACGCCGGAAAAGCTGCACCAGGATGGTTCGGAGGATCGTTCCCACGCTCCGCGTGGGAATGCCTCAATGGACGCTCTGCGTCCGGCTGTATGGGACGCGGAGCGTCCCGGGCTGCATTCCCACGCGGAGCGTGGGAACGATCGGGCAGGCGTGGGGGAAGGGGTCAGGCCAACAGGTTCTGCAAGGTTGCCAGGCTGTCCGCTTCTTCGACGGTTTTGTCCTGGCGCCAGCGCAGCATGCGCGGGAAGCGCACGGCGATGCCGCTCTTGTGTCGGCGGGAGAGGGCGATGCCTTCGAAACCGAGTTCGAACACCAGGCTCGGCTTCACACTGCTGACCGGGCCGAATTTTTCCACGGTGGTCTTGCGCACGATGCTGTCGACCTCGCGCATTTCCGCATCGGTCAGCCCGGAATAGGCCTTGGCGAAGGGCACCAGCGCCCGGGCACTGGCACCGGGCGGGCCGTCCCACACCGCAAAGGTGTAATCACTGTAAAGGCTGGCGCGGCGACCGTGTCCGCGCTGGGCGTAGATCAACACCGCGTCGACGCTGAACGGGTCGACCTTCCATTTCCACCACACGCCCATGTCCTTGGTGCGACCGACGCCATACATCGCATCCCTGGCCTTGAGCATCATGCCTTCTACCCCCAGTCGTCTGGAGGCTTCGCGCTGGCGGGCGAGATCGAACCAGTCGTCACCGGTCAGGGTCGGCGACGGCAGCAGCACCGGGTTGTTGCAGCGGGCGATGACCTGCTCCAGTTGCTCGCGACGCCTGGCCTGGGGCTGGTTGCGCCAGTCTTCGCCCTGCCATTCGAGCAGGTCGTAGGCGAGTATCACCACCGGCGCGTCTTCGAGGATTTTGCGGTCCAGTGACTTGCGGCCGATCCGTTGTTGCAACAGTGCGAAGGGTTGCACCGCCGGGGCTTCTGTCGACTGCGGATCGAACGCGTCTTCGGTGACCGGGCGGTTGTTCTTCCAGACCACGATCTCGCCGTCGATCACCGTGCCGTCGGGTAAACCGTGCAGCAGCGTGTCGAATTCGGGAAAACGCTCGGTGACCAATTCCTCGCCGCGCGACCAGACCCACAGTTTCCCGTCACGCTTGACCACCTGTGCGCGAATGCCGTCCCACTTCCATTCCACCTGCCAGTTGCTCGGCGGCCCGAGCAGGGCCTCGAATGTTTCAACCGGTTGCGCCAGCGCATGGGCGAGGAAGAACGGGTAGGGCTGGCCGCCGCGCTGGGCGTGCTCGTCGCTGGATTCGGGGGCGATCAGTTTCAGGTAAGCGGCGGCGTTCGGCCGGTTGGACAGGTCGGTGTAACCCACCAGCCGTTGCGCCACGCGTTTGCTGTCGAGCCCGGCCATGGAAGCCAGAGCGCGGGTCACCAGCAATTTGGACACGCCGACCCGGAAGCTGCCGGTGATCAGTTTGATGCACAGCATCAGGCTCGGCCGATCCAGTTGCGCCCACAGAGCGGGCAATTGGTGGGCGAGGTATTCCGGGGTTTCACCGCGCAGGGGCAGCAGTTTGTCTTCGATCCATTCGGCGAGCCCGGCCTGCGACGTGTGCGGGTGTTCCGGCAGCACCAGCGAAATGGTTTCCGCCAGATCGCCGACCGCTTGATAGCTCTCCTCGAACAGCCATGGCTCAAGTCCGGACGTTTCAACAGCGAGTTCGCGCAGAACTCTCACCGGAACCAGTTGCCGTGGCCGCCCGCCGGACAAAAAGTACACGGCCCAGGCGGCATCTTGCGGTTGCGCCTGGGCGAAGTAGGTTTGCATCGCTGCCAGTTTGGCGTTGCTCGAGGTGGTGGCGTCGAGTTCGGCGTATAACCCGGCGAAGTCTTTCATGGTTGCACCTCGGCCATCGCAGGCGTGGCGCTGGAAAGCTCTTCTTCATCGTCACCGTATTCGGTGTTGAAACCTTGTGCGTCGAGCCCTTTTTCGCGCAGATGGCGCACCAGTACGCCAATCGAGCCGTGGGTGACCATCACCCGCTCGGCGCCGGTCTGTTCGATGGCCCACAACAGGCCGGGCCAGTCGGCGTGATCCGAAAGCACGAAACCGCGATCCACGCCGCGCCGCCGACGGGTGCCGCGCAGGCGCATCCAGCCGCTGGCGAAGCTGTCGCTGTAATCGCCGAACCGGCGCATCCAGCTGCTGCCGCCGGCAGAGGGCGGGGCGATGACCAGCGCCTGGCGCATCATCGGGTCGTTCTTTTTCACCTCGCCGGCGTAGATCGTCGGCGGCAGGTAGACGCCGGCCTCGCGGTACACGCGGTTCAGCGGCTCCACCGCCCCGTGGCTGAGGATAGGCCCGAGGGTTTCGTCGATGCCGTGGAGAATCCGCTGGGCCTTGCCGAACGAATAGCAGAACAGCACGCTGGCCTTGCCGGCCTCGATGTTGGCCTGCCACCACTGATTGATTTCGGCGAACACCTGCGCCTGCGGTTGCCAGCGGTAGATCGGCAGGCCGAAGGTCGATTCGGTGATGAAGGTGTGGCAGCGCACCGGTTCGAACGGCGCGCAGGTGCCGTCGGGTTCGATCTTGTAGTCGCCGGACGCGACCCAGACTTCGCCGCCGTATTCCAGCCGCACCTGGGCCGAGCCGAGCACATGACCGGCGGGATGAAAGCTCAGGGTGACGCCGTGGTGGGTCAGGCGCTGGCCGTAGTCGAGGGTTTGCAGGTTGATGTCCGCGCCCAGACGCGCACGCAAAATCCCTTCGCCGGCGCTGGCGGCCAGGTAATGCTGATTGCCGCCACGGGCGTGGTCGCCGTGGGCATGGGTGATCACCGAACGCTCGACGGGCCGCCACGGGTCAATGTAGAAGTCCCCGGCAGGGCAGTAGAGGCCTTCGGGGCGGGCGATAACAAGGTCCATGGCATTACCGGAATGGAGGGACTTGTTAGCTATGAGGTTGGCGCGAAGTCAGAAGTTCTATTGATTTTCTGAACTGCCGCATGATCGTTCCCACGCTCTGCATGGGAATGCCTCAAGGGACGCTCTGCGTCCAGTGACGCGGAGCGTCACGGGCTGCATTCCCACGCAGAGCGTGGGAACGATCGAGAAGGGCGACACCTATTTCCCGGGAGTCAGGGTCAACCGCGTCTTGCCATACACCCGGTCAAAGTTCTGCGGCTGCATCGGCAAGCCAATGTACTGGCCTTTGAGCCACGGATCGATTCCGTTCAAGTAGTTCGGGCTGACCGGATTCCCGGATTGCCCCGTCCCGTTCTGCCCCATCAACGGCTCGCTCTGACCGAAGTCGACGATGAAACGCATCGATGGCGCACGCGTGGTGTTGAAATCCTGGCCCCAGGCAAACGCCGCCGTGTTGAGGGTGGTGTGGTCGCCGCCCGCCGCAATTGGGCCGCGAACGGTCTGGCCGCTGGCATTCTTCCACTCGTAGCGGTGCAGTTTGCCCCACTGCCAGGCCCGGCGGTCGCCGCCCAGTTGGCTGTCGCCGGCGCTGATCGCTGCCGCCAGGCTGCGGGCGAGGATCGCCGGTTTGTCTTCTTTTTGCGGGGTGCGGGCGTCGTCCCAGAACGGACTGTCTTCGCGGCCCAGCAAGTGATCGGCCTGGGCGGCGTAGGACAGATCGCCATTGGCGACAAAGGCTTTCCACGCCGGGCTGCTCTGCGGGCCGAGTTCGTCGAGGAAGATCAGCTTCATGCTTTCCTGCAGGAACAGCTCGTAGATCGCCGCGTCGGCGGAAGTCGGGCTGAGCTTGCCGTCGAAAGCCATCAGGTGGGTATAGGCCTCGCGCGCCTTGCTGCGCTCGGCTTCCGGCAGTGCGTCGATCGCCTGTTTCAGCGGCTGCGCCATGCCCGGTGCCTCGAACATTTTCTTCAGTTTGGCGGCGAAGGTGGTGGTCTGGTCGTACTGCATGGCGATCACGCTGCGACCGTCATGCTTGCCGCTGCCGGCCAGTTCGGCCAGGCGCTCGCCACGTTCCGGCGCCGCCCAGGAATTCGACAGTTGCATGCCGTAGCCATGGGGAATGACCCGCTGGTTGGCGGTGCCGAGCCAGCCCTGGGCCGGGTCCTGATCGTAGGGGTGGAGCATCGGGTCGGCGTAACCGTCCCAGTCGTAGCGACCATCCCAGCCCGGCGACGGCAGCAAGCCTTCACCTTCACGGCGGTTCGGGAAGCGCCCGGTGACTTGCCAGCCAATGTTGCTGGCATCGGCAAACACCAGGTTCAGCGCGATGGCGCGGATTTCCCGGCTGGCGTCCGAAGCGCGTTCCACGTTCTGGGCGCGGCTCAGATCGAAAAACGCATCGAGGGATTTGTCATCGGTGAAGCTCGGCGTCTGCAAGGCCAGGCCAAAGCCTGCGCCCTGAGCAGCGGCCTGGGTGCTGTTGAGCAGCGCGCCATGGCGGGTTTCGTACACCGCTTCACGAATCGGCCGCTGGCCTTTGACGAAATAGGTTTCGTTGCGCACGGCGACCGGTTGCCACTTGCCGTTGACCTCGTAGGACAACGTGCTGCCCTGACGACGGATTTTTTCCAGGAACAGGTCCTGGTTATCGCCGAGCACGCTGGTCAGGCTCCACGCCACCTTGCCGTTGAAACCGCCGAGCACCATCGGCAGACCGGCCACGGTCACGCCGGCGGCCTGGTATTTCGGCGCGCGGATCTGCACGAAACTCCACAGCGACGGCGCGGCCAGCGGGCCATGGCTGTCGCTGGCCAACAGGCTCTTGCCGCTGCGGCTGCGTTGCGGGGCGATGGCCCAGTTGTTCGACGACTGAGTGCCCAGCAGGTTGAGGGCGGCCAGTTGTTCGCTGGCGTTGCTCAGCTCCGTCAGCCCCGAAATCTGCCCGTTGAGCTTGATGCCTTGCAGCTTGTCGGCTTCGGCCAGCGGCAGGTTTTCGTCGGGGGCGGACGGGGTCAGCCACGCCAGTTTGTCGTTGGTCACGGTCTGCGCCAGCACCAGCGAAGCGATTTCTTCCGGCAGGTTGGCCGACTGGCTGAAGTTCAGCAGGCAGAAGATCAGTGCCGAATCTTCGGGTTTCCAGTATTCAGGCTTGTAGCCGCTGGAAGCCAGATCCCCCGGCAACTTGTCGGCGTAGCGGAACAGGTAGGCGTTGACGCCCCGGGCATAGACTTCGAAGAAGCGCTTGAGCCGTGGCGACGAAGCCTTGTACAGCTCGCCGGCGCTTTTCTTCAGGTTGACGGCGCGCATGTAGCGGTCGGCGTCGAGCATCGAGGCGCCGGACATCTCCGCCAGACGACCCTGAGCCAGCAGGCGCAGGGTGACCATCTGATTGATCCGGTCGCTGGCGTGAACGTAGCCGAGGGCGAACAGTGCGTCGTGGAAGCTGTTGCTTTCGATCAGCGGCATGCCCATGGCATTGCGGCGTACCGAAACGTTCTGCGCCAGGCCCTTGAGCGGCTGCACACCGGAGGTCGGCGGGAGGGTGTCCTGGGCGTTCCAGGTCTGACAACCGGTCAGGCTCAGAACACCGGCCACTGCTGCGGCAACGCCGAACCGGGGAAGAAAATGTGAAAGGGCTGGCGAGGCCATGGCAAAGCTCCTGCGGGGGTGTAGAGGCTGGGGGCGCAATAAAGCCGCTACGTTAGTGAGCAGGAGGGGGCCGCGCAAGCGGGGCGAGCGGTTATTTCTTCCCGTTGATCGTTCCCGCGCGCGGGAACGATCAGGCCGGGTGACTCAAGCCTTCGGCGGATTGATCTTCTGCACCAGCGCGTAGGCCTTCACGGTCGCCGGGCGATCCTTGATGTGGTTGAACCAGCGCTGCACGTTCGGAAAGTCTTCGAGGTTCTGGCTCTGCCACTTGTGCGAGACGATCCACGGGTAGATCGCCATGTCGGCGATGCTGTATTCGCTGCCGGCCACGAACTCATTGTTGGCCAGTTGCTTGTCCAGCACCCCGTACAAACGGGCGGTTTCATCGACGTAGCGCTTGATCGCATAGGGGATTTTTTCCGGGGCGAACTGGCTGAAATGATGGTTCTGCCCGGCCATCGGCCCCAGCCCGCCCATTTGCCAGAACAGCCATTGCAGGGCCACCTGGCGGCCACGCAGGTCCTTGGGCAGGAACTTGCCGGTCTTTTCCGCGAGGTACAGCAGGATCGCCCCGGATTCGAACAGCGACAACGGCTCGCCACCGTCGGCCGGCTCATGATCGACGATCGCCGGGATGCGGTTGTTCGGGGCGATTTTCAGAAAGTGCGGCTGGAACTGCTCGCCCTGGCTGATGTTGATCGGGTGCACGTTGTAGCGCAGGCCCGCTTCTTCGAGGAACAGGGAAATCTTGTGGCCGTTGGGCGTGGTCCAGTAATACAGGTCGATCATGGAAAACTCCAAATCAGGAAAATGGCTTACGTGCGGACAGCAAACGCCGGCTTCAGGTTGTCCTGTGTGCGTTCGATAGCTTGCTTAATCCCAGGAGGTGATGCTCAAGTACGGGAAATTCAATGACCCCGCGTGAGAAAAATCGCCATGGCGCTCAAGGCCAACGCTGCACTGATCATCATCGACCAGCAAAAAGGCATTCTGCAGCCGCGTCTGGGGCGGCGGAATAATCCGTCGGCCGAGGAGCGGATTCTTGAGCTGCTGAGTTTTTGGCGGCGCAGTGGACGGCCGGTGATCCACGTGCAGCACCTGTCGCGCTCGCCGGATTCGGTGTTCTGGCCCGAGCAGGAAGGGGTGGATTTTCAGGAAAGGTTTCTGCCGCAGGACGGCGAATGGCTGATCCAGAAGCAGGTGCCGGATGCGTTTTGTGCGACGGGGCTTGAGGCGAAGTTGCGTGAGGCGGGGGTCGAGCAGTTGATCATTGTCGGCGTGGCGACGAACAACTCGGTGGAATCCACGGCGCGCACGGCGGGCAATCTGGGGTTTGACGCGTGGGTGGCGGAGGATGCGTGCTTTACCTTCGACAAGGCCGACTATTTCGGCACTTTGCGTTCGGCGCAAGAGGTGCATGCGATGTCGCTGGGGAATTTGCACGGGGAGTATGCGACGGTGGTCGGCACCGGGCACATTCTGGCGGCAGGCTGAAAAGCTTCCGGTGAATGGGCCGGCCCCTTCGCGAGCAAGCCCGCTCCCACATTCGACCGTATTCCTTCTGACGGAATGCAATCAAATGTGGGAGCGGGCTTGCTCGCGAAGTCGGTATCTCAGGCGAAGTAGGTCTTCGCCCGAAACATCAAGCGCCGTGGCACTTCTTGAATTTCTTGCCATTGCCGCAGGGGCAAGGGTCATTGCGGCCAACGTCTTTCAGGGCGTTGCGCACCGGTTCCTGGTGGGCGTGGCCGCAGTTCGGGCCGTGGACATGGCCATGGTCGTGATCATGGTGGTGATGGTCATGATCGTGGTTGCAGTCTGGGCCATGGACATGAGGTTGCTGGGTCATCGGGGTCACTCCGTAATCAAATCGGCGGGGATTATCACGCCATTGCGCGCCAGGTGCACGTAGTGAGCGATGAATAAACCGGTTTCCATCTCGCCCTCCAGGCGATAGGGAATCTGCTGGTTCGGGTTTTTCAGCATTTTCACCACCTCTTTCACCTTTGGCCACAGGTTGGTACGGATCGGCACCTTGTAAAACGCGCTGCTTTTGGGGTTCACCGTGATCCAGTGTTCGTGCTCGCCTTCGGCCAGCAGCATGTCGGCCAGGTGTATGCGGTATTCCAGGCCGCGCACGGTCAGGTCGCTGTCATTGGGGTTGTCGATGCGAAAGTGCAGGATGAATTTCTGTTCCAGCAACTTGGCGCGCACCACTTCGACTTTCACCAGGTGCACGGCGGGGTCGCGGGCGTCGTCGGTGAACCAGGACGCGCAGCCGCCGAGCCCCAGAAACAAGAGCAGTGAGAAAGCCTGGAATGTGCGCCAATGACCGAGCATGGTTTAACTCCCTTTGCTGCCCAGTCTAGCCTCAGCTGCCGAAATACCCCGCACAGCATTTCTTGAACTTCTGGCCGCTGGCGCACGGGCAGGCGTCGTTGCGGCCCAGCTTCAGTTGCACGGTCGGGTCGATGAAGTACCAGCGTCCGCTGTTCTGCACGAACGACGAGCGCTCGCGGTGGCTGTGCTCGCCCTGACCGTCATGCCAGCGCGCGGTGAAGGTGACGAACGCGTGTTCCGGCTGGCCACCGAGCACTTCCGAGCTTTCCACGTCCAGACCGAGCCAGGTGCTCTGGGCGCTCCAGTTGCTGATCGACTGGCGATCCAGCCCCGCTTGCTGGGCGGGCAGGGTGGTGGCCACCAGATAATCGATCAGGCCCAGCACGTAGGCGCTGTAGCGCGAGCGCATCAGGGCTTCGGCGCACGGGGCCGGGTGGCCGGCGTGATAGTGACCGCAGCAGGCATCCAGTAGATTGCCGCTGCCGCAAGGGCAAATGGCTGTACTCATTGCATTACCACCAGTATTTCCCGAAGTTTTCCGGATTGGCCCAGAACCGCGAGTTGAGCCAGTCGGGGACTTGTTTGTAGTCAAGCAGATCGTAGGTGAAGAGTGTCAGTACCTGCTCGTCGCGGGCGAAGCGTTCGCTGGCCTGCAGGGCCAGTGAGTAAAAATCGGTCTCCTGCCAGCCACTGGCCGGCAGATCCGCCAGCACGGCGATGCGGCTGGCGTTGAGGTTGCGGATCCCGCCCAACAGATTCAGGCCGTCGCGCTTGGGCAAATGTTCCAGGCAATCGACCACCAGCGCCAGGTCGAAACGGCGGGCCGCCAGTTCCGCAGGCAACGCACCGGGCGCGGCGTGCGCGACGCAGGTGTCCGGGTGTGCTTCCTTGAAGGCAGCCAGCGCCGGGAACTCGCTGGCGCCGATCAGCAGCAGACGTGCCGGGGCGTAGCGGTCGAGCAGGGCGGCCAATGCCTGCTGCGGCGTGCGGGAAGAAATGGCGACGTTCATCGAAGCTCCTCAATCAGAGCGCCAAGACTAGCCTGCCCGGACGCCGAGGCCTAGATCTCTGTCCCGCGGGTTTGCGGCAAATTCGTCGAAGTCCCGTGAACAGGCGCACAAACAGCAATGGCCTATTGCTGGCGGAGATTAAAACTCCGGTCTTTACTCCCTGAATCGGTTCTAAGCCGATCCCTCAGGAGAAAACTAGATGAGCATAGTTCGGACAGCATTACCCTTGGTTCTGCTAACCAGTGTGTTGACTGGTTGCGCAGGTTTGCAGAAAACCGACTGGCCGACCTGTGCGGCAGTCGGTGGTGTCGTCGGTGCGGGGCTCGGTGCGACCGAAAGCTCCGCATGGGCGGGGTATGGCGCGTTACTCGTCGGCGGTACGGCAGCGGCCTATTGCTGGGTTCACGGTGACGGCGATGAAGACGGCGATGGTGTGCCGGACAGTCGCGACAAGTGCCCGGGCACGCCTAAAGGCGTTCAGGTCGATGCCGACGGCTGCCCTCCACCAGCCCCTGCACCAGTGGTCGAAGAAGCTGTAGTGGTCAAGGAAGAAACCATTGTCATCCGCGATGTGCACTTCCAGTTCGACAAGGCCACGCTGACCCCGTCCGACAAACTGGTCCTGGATAAGGTCGCTTCGCGCCTGAAACAGGAATCCAGCACCGCGCAACTGACCGTGACCGGCCACACCGACAGCGTCGGCAGCGATGCCTACAACCAGAAACTGTCGGATCGCCGCGCGCACTCGGTGGTCAAGTACCTGGTTGAAAGCGGCGTACCGCAAAGCAGCTTCGTGTCGGTGACCGGTGCCGGTGAAAGCCAGCCGGTGGCAGACAACAAAACTGCGGACGGTCGCGCGCTGAACCGTCGTACCGAAATCAAAATCAACCGCTAGCCCCCTCGCATCCGCGGCTTGTGCAGTCGCGGATGCGGGTCTTTACTCCTGTGTAACCGGTATGGGCCGGTGACACAGGAGCTTTAACGATGAGTGTTCTTACAAGGTCCGTCTTGCCGGTTCTGCTGCTGGGCAGCCTGTTGACCGGTTGCGCCACCCACAGCGATGGCACCGCTCCCCTCAATCAACGTACCTGGCCGATCTGCAGCCTTATTGGCGGACTGGTCGGCGGCGGTCTCGGCGCGCTCGAAAGCAGCGGTTGGGCCGGCGGTGGCGCTGCGCTGGGGATCCTCACCGGCGGATTGATCTGCTATGCCCAGGATGGCGATGAAGACGACGACGGCGTGTTTGATCGCCGCGACCGTTGCCCCGATACCCCGGCCAACACACCGGTTGACCACCGTGGCTGTCCGCTGCCGCAATATCCGGTCACCGAGAAACCGGCCGAACCTGCCCCGCAAACCGAAGTCATCACCCTCAACGATGCCGGCAACGTGCTGTTCGACTTCGACAAGTCGGATTTGAAACCGGCCGCAAAAAGCCAGCTCGACACGTTGATGGACAAACTGCGCAATGCCGACGTGGTGAGCATCAAGGTCATCGGCCACACCGACAGCAAGGGTTCGGATGCCTACAACCAGGCGCTTTCGGAACGTCGCGCCAGCAGCGTGGCGGAGTATTTGCTGAGTGAGGGCCTGGCGCCGAACAAACTCACCAGTGAAGGGCGCGGCGAGAGTGAACCGGTCGCCGATAACAACACGGACGAGGGGCGTGCGCAGAACCGTCGGGTGGAACTGCACATCAATCGTTAGGATGAGTCTGTAGTCCGCGGGCTAGAGCTGTCGGTCGATGATCATCGTCGAACCGGCAGCCATCCGGCGGTGGATCGGTTTTTTTCATTTTTCCCTCTGGCTTATCCCCTGCAGAAGCCGTTACTGTGCGCCCAAAGAATAATTCGCAACACGGGGGAGCGTATGAAGGTGTTCTGTGGGCTGGGGCGATTGTTGACCCTGCTGTTCTGCTGCGTGGTGCTGGCCAATCAGCTGGTGCCGTTTGTTCATCCGCTGCACCTGCTGGTCAATCTGGCCGGCGCTCTGCTGCTGGCGATCCACGTGCTCGAAGTGCTGCTGTGCAATCGCAGCCTGAAGGGTCGTCCGCACCCCTGGCGTGATCGTGGCCGCATCCTGCTGTTCGGCGTATTCCACCTGCAAACCATCCCGGCCCCGGCCGCTCCGGAGGCTTCCCATGCGTAAACTCTGCCTGCTCGCTGCATTCATCAGTCCATTGGCCTGCGCCCAGGTGGTCAGCGTCGAAACCAACTCGCTGATGCGTCTGCCGAACACCGCCAGCACTTTGCAGCTGGAAAAACTGGTGGTCGCCGATTACGGCACTTTGCTGATCCCCTCGAACGTGACCGAGCTGAGTGTCGGTGAACTGCAACTGGGCCACGAAGCGCGTATCGCCATCGTGCCGAGCGAACAGGCGCTGGAGATGAAAGTCAGCCGCGCCGAACTCGCCGAAGGCAGCCAGATCACCGCCCGTGGCGCACCGGGCACCTACGAAAAAGCTGCCCGCGCCGGGCGCAACCTGAATCTGCAGTTCAAGGCGTTGAACGCGCCGAAACTGGTGGTCGATGCCCGTGGCGGCACCGGTGCGCCGGGATTTGTCGGGCTTGATGGCGCCAACGGTCAGGAGCCGGGTTGCACCTGGGGTCAGGCGGGACACGGTTTTGATGGCAGCAACGGCAGCGATGGTCAGCCGGGTGCACCGGGCGCGCTGGTGCGACTTGAAGTACCGCGCGAGTTTCCGGCCGAGCTGATCAAGGTCGAAGTCGCCGGCGGTGCCGGTGGCCCGGCCGGTCCTGGCGGTAAACCGGGGGCGGGTGGCAAATCCAAGGGCTGCCTGGTGTATCGCGCCGACGGCGGCAAGAGCGGCAAGCCGGGGGCTGACGGGCAGCCGGGGCCTGCGGGTGCGGCGGGGTCAGTCACTGTACAGCGCTTGTAACCTGTCACCTGTTCGCTCCCGCGCCGTGCGCGGGAGCGAACACGCTTAAATCATCGGCCGCGCAGCAGCCACGGCCACCAGCACCACCCCGACCAGCAGATTGAACCCCACCACCTTGCGAATCCGCCCCAGCACCGCCGCGCCCGCCGGCCAGTCCTTCGCCTGCACCGCCGTGCGCAGTTCGGGCAGCATCAAGGCCTGAATCCGGATGAACAGCGCGGTCATCACCACGTACAACCCCATCATCACCTGCACATAACGCGGCGCGTTATCGAAGGCGATGTGTTGCAGATGCAACATGCCCACCCCGGTAACCGGCAGCAGAATCACCGCGCCCCACACCCAGCGAAAAAAACCTTGAAACACTTCCACCCAGAGCGTCAGGCGCCCGGGACCGTCCAGGGCCTTCATCGCCGCAGGGCGCAGCACCATCCAGGCGAAAAACATGCCGCCGACCCACACCAGCGCGGCCAGTACATGGATGGGGTAAACGAGGCTAAAAGGTGTCATTGGGGTACTCCGATCTGCGCAGGATTGATTCGCGGGGTATGATAGCCCCCCATCCGAACCACTGAAAATTTATCCAGCGTTTTTTGCGCCCGACACTCAATGATCAGCACTGAACTCAAAACCACGATCCAGGGCGCCTACTCGCGTTTTCTAGAGGCCAAGAGCCTCAAGCCGCGTTACGGCCAGCGCCTGATGATCGCTGAAGTCGCCAAGGTCCTCGGGGATATCGACACCGACGACGAAGGCCGGCGCAGTGGCGACCCCGCGATTGTCGCGGTGGAAGCCGGCACCGGTACCGGCAAGACCGTGGCCTACAGCCTGGCCGCGATCCCGACGGCGAAACTGGCCGGCAAACGCCTGGTGATCGCCACCGCGACCGTCGCCCTGCAAGAGCAGATCGTCTACAAGGATTTGCCCGACCTGATGCGCAACAGCGGGCTGAACTTCAGCTTCGCCCTGGCCAAGGGCCGTGGCCGCTACATGTGCCTGTCCAAGCTCGACATGCTGTTGCAGGAAGGCCACGCACAGACCGCCACTGCCCAGCTGTTCGAGGAAGAAGGCTTCAAGATCGAGGTCGATGAGGCCAGCCAGAAGCTGTTCACCAGCATGATCGAGAAGCTCGCCGGCAATAAATGGGACGGCGACCGCGACAGCTGGCCCAACGCGCTGGAAGACGCCGACTGGGCGCGCCTGACCACCGATCACAGCCAGTGCACCAACCGCCATTGCCCGAACTTCGGCCAGTGCGCCTTTTACAAGGCGCGCGAGGGCATGGGCAAGGTCGACGTGATCGTCACCAACCACGATATGGTGCTGGCTGACCTCGCACTGGGTGGCGGGGCCGTGTTGCCCGATCCGCGCGACACCATTTATGTATTCGACGAAGGCCACCACCTGCCGGACAAGGCCATCGGCCACTTCGCTCACTACACGCGCCTGCGTTCCACCGCTGACTGGCTGGAAACCACCGCCAAGAACCTCACCAAGCTGCTGGCCCAGCACCCGTTGCCGGGCGATCTCGGCAAGCTGATCGAGCAGGTGCCGGAGCTGGCGCGGGAGATCAAGACCCAGCAGCAGTTCATGTTCACCGCCTGCGAACAGATCGCCGACTTCAAGCCCGGTGAAGATGTCGAAGGCCGCGAACGTCCGCGTCACCGCTTCATCGGCGGGGTGATTCCCGAGCACATGCGCGAGATGGGCATCGAGCTGAAAAAAGGCTTCGCCCGCCTCAACGACCTGTTCACCCGCCTGACAGATCTGCTCAAGGAAGGCATGGACGGCGAAGTCAACATCGGCATCGCCAGCAATCAGGCTGAAGAGTGGTATCCGCTGTTCGGTAGCCTGTTGTCCCGTGCTTCCGGCAACTGGGAGCTGTGGACCGCGTTCACCGCCGAAGACCCGGAAGACAACCCGCCGATGGCCCGCTGGCTGACCCTGGCCGAAAGCGGTTCGCTATTCGACATCGAGGTCAACGCCAGCCCGATCCTTGCCGCCGAAACCCTGCGCCGCAGCCTGTGGAACGTGGCCTACGGCTGTCTGGTGACCTCGGCGACCTTGACCGCCCTCGGCACCTTCGACCGCTTCCGCATGCGTGCCGGCCTGCCGAAAAAAGCCGTCACCGCCGTGGTGCCGAGCCCGTTCCATCACGCCGATGCCGGTGTGTTGCGGGTGCCGGACCTGAAGGCCGACCCGCGGGATGCCGCTGCCCACACCGCCGCGATCATCCGTGATCTGCCGGAACTGGTCGAAGGCTCGCGCGGCAGTCTGGTGCTGTTCTCGTCGCGCAAACAGATGCAGGACGTGTTCGACGGCCTCGACCGTGACTGGCGCAAGCAAGTATTCATTCAAGGCAACCTGTCGAAACAGGAAACCCTGAACAAGCACAAGGCGCGGGTCGATGGCGGCGATTCCAGCGTGCTGTTCGGCCTCGCCAGTTTTGCCGAAGGCGTGGACTTGCCGGGGGCCTACTGCGAACACGTGGTGATCGCCAAGATCCCGTTCTCGGTGCCGGACGATCCGGTCGAAGCCGCACTGTCGGAATGGATCGAAGCCCGGGGCGGCAATCCGTTCATGGAGATCTCGGTGCCTGACGCCTCGCTGAAGCTGGTCCAGGCCTGCGGCCGTCTGCTGCGTACCGAAGAAGACCGCGGCACCATCACCTTGCTGGATCGGCGGCTGGTCACCCAGCGCTACGGCAAGGCGATCCTCAATGCGTTGCCTCCTTTCCGTCGTGAAATATCCTGAGACATCGGTGGGCAGTTTTGCCCGCCGCGCTGTCTATCTCTCTGTCACTGCTTTTCCATTGGCCCTTGCGGGTCGTTAGGGAGAATTCCGTTCTCATGATTCGTCGTTCGTTGCCTGCCGTTTTTGCCCTGGTTTTCGCTGCGCCTTTATTCGCGGCACCTGCCGGCCAGCAGACCCTGTTCAACTTTGTTCGCCCCGCCGATGTGGTGAAAGTGGCGACCGAAAACGCCGACCTGCCGCAAGCCAACGCCGAGCAGACTCCCGAGGGTGAAGTGCTGCGCCGGGTGACGTTCAACCCGACGGCTCGCCCGACCTTGCGTCTGTCCCCGCAGACCGGTGCCTGGGACTGGTCGCAGTCCGGCATGATGAGCCTGCGCATCCAGAGCGCGATGAACTGGGCGGTGACCGTCTACGTGCAAATCC
Organism: Pseudomonas pharyngis; assembly: GCF_021602345.1. Taxonomy (GTDB): domain Bacteria; phylum Pseudomonadota; class Gammaproteobacteria; order Pseudomonadales; family Pseudomonadaceae; genus Aquipseudomonas; species Aquipseudomonas pharyngis. Next base: position 73,336 of record NZ_BQID01000010.1, on the reverse strand, counting down.
AGAGCAACGACGGCAAGACCCTGGTCAGCCGCGTGGACCTGCCGGCCGGTCCAGCGCAGACCTTGCTCGTGCCGTTGACCGCGACCTCGCCACTGAGCCAGGGCATGAAGGCCGGGCCGGTGATGCCGATGACGATCGACGGGCAGCGCATCCTGCTGGCGAGCAGCAGCGGTGAGCTGGATCGCAGCCAGGTGGTATCGGTCAGCCTGTCGATGGACCAGCCGAAAGCCGCGCAAAGTCTGTTGCTCGAGCGCTTTGGCGTGCAGGACGAAGGCGAGGTGATCAAATCCGCCTACGGCAATCTGGTGGATGCCTATGGCCAATCCACTCGCGGCAAGTGGCCGGAGAAAGTCGCCAATGACGAACAACTGAAATCCGCCGCCGCCAAAGAACAGCAACAACTGAACACCTGGCTGGCCGAGCGCGAAAAGTCGTCGCTGGACAAGTTCGGCGGCTGGAGCAAAGGCCCGGCGTTCAAGGCCAGCGGTTTCTTCCGCACCGAAAAGCGTGACGGCCGCTGGTATCTGGTGACACCAGAAGGCCATCCGTTCTATTCCCTGGGCGTGAACACCGTCAGCCCGGAGGTCAACCAGACCTACGTGGCCGGCCGCGAGTACATGTTCGAATCCCTGCCAAAACCGGGAGAGCCGCTGGCCAGCCACTTCGGCGAAGGTGATAACCGTGGCGGCAACGGCGCTGATCAGGGCCGTGGCTACAACTTCGGGCGTTGGTACGACTTCTACGGTGCCAACCTTCAGCGCCTGTATGGCGAGCCGTGCACTTCGGACAGCGGCAACAAGGCCGGAGTGGCCGAAGCCGCCAAGGCCGGGGCCGCTGAAGAAGCGGCGACCAACGCCAGTGCGCCGGTAGCCGCCTCCGAACAGCCGAAATCCGGGGTTGCCGAGTCGGCCGCGACAACCGGGCAAAGTGTCGCGACACCGTGCAAAAACACGGTCGACGAACAAAAGTGGGCCAGCCACACGCTTGATCGTCTGCAAGCCTGGGGCTTCAACACCGTCGGTAACTGGAGCGCCCCTGTCCTTGGCGACGCCGAGCGCATGCCGTACACCTTGCCGCTGTCGATCGTCGGCGATTACACCAGCATCAGCACCGGCACCGACTGGTGGGGCGGCATGCCAGACCCGTTCGATCCACGTTTCGCCATGGCCACCGAACGCGCCGTGGCGATTGCCGCGCGTGATCATCGCGATGATCCGTGGCTGATCGGCTACTTCGCCGACAACGAACTGGCCTGGGCCGGCCCCGGCGATGACCCGAAATCCCGTTACGCGCTGGCCTACGGCACCTTGAAAATGACCACCGACGTTCCGGCCAAACGCGCGTTCCTCAAGCAGTTGCGCGACAAGTACCGCAATCAGGCGGGGCTGTCGAAGGCCTGGGGCATTGATCTGCCGGCATGGGAATTGATGGAAGACCCGGGTTTCGAAGCGCCGCTGCCGAACCCGGAGCATCCGGAAATCGAGGCCGACTTCAAATACTTCCAGAAGGTCTTTGCCGACACTTACTTCAAGACCATTTCCGACTCTCTGAAATGGCACGCGCCGAACCAGTTGCTGCTCGGCGGCCGTTTTGCCACCAGCACCCCGGAAGCCGTGGCGTCCTGTGCCCAGTACTGCGACGTGCTGAGCTTCAACATGTACACCCTGCAACCTCAGGACGGCTATGACTTCGCCGCATTGCGCAACCTCGACAAACCGGTGCTGATCACCGAATTCAACTTCGGCTCCACCGACCGTGGCCCGTTCTGGGGTGGGGTGACCCCGTTGAGCAAGGAAGAAGACCGCGGCCCGGCCTACGCCAACTTCCTCAAGCAGGCGCTGAGCGAACCGTCGATTGTCGGTGTGCACTGGTTCCAGTATCTGGACCAACCGGTGACCGGGCGCCTGCTCGATGGCGAGAACGGTCACTTTGGTCTGGTCGGGGTCACTGATCTGCCGTTTCAGGGCTTTGTCGAAACGGTGCGCAAAAGCAACCTGGCGACCGTCGATCAGTTGAGCAAAGAGGCGCAGAAAGCGGCTGCCGCAGCGGACAAGGCCGGCCACGAAACCGAAGGCGGCCGCAAGGCTGACGCCGGCAAAGGCCCGGGGCAGGGCGCAGGCCATACAGGCGGGCATTCCGGCAACGGTCACTGATCGTTACGAAACCTGAAGACCGCCCGGCCCGCAGCGGTTCCCAAAAGCCTCACGGGCTGGAACAATGCGGGCCACTTTGTAGAGCGTTTTCGCGGGGGAGTTGCGGGTGCAGATTCAGGGCCATTACGAGCTTCAATTCGAAGCGGTGCGCGAAGCCTTCGCCGCACTGTTCGACGATCCCCAGGAACGCGGCGCCGCGTTGTGCATCCGGGTCGGCGGGGAAACCGTCCTCGACCTCTGGTCCGGTACCGCCGACAAGGACGGCGCCGAGGCCTGGCACAGCGACACCATCGCCAACCTGTTCTCCTGCACCAAGACCTTCACCGCCGTCACCGCGCTGCAACTGGTCGCCGAAGGCAAGTTGCAGCTCGATGCGCCGGTCGCCCGTTACTGGCCGGAATTCGCCGCTGCCGGCAAGGAGTCCGTCACCCTGCGCCAACTGCTTTGCCATCAGGCCGGTCTGCCGGCCCTGCGCGAATTGCTGGCGCCGGAAGCGCTGTACGACTGGCAAACCATGGTCGACGCCCTCGCCGCCGAAGCACCGTGGTGGACGCCGGGCACCGGTCACGGTTATGCCGCGATCACTTACGGCTGGTTGATCGGCGAATTGCTGCGGCGCGCCGACGGTCGCGGGCCGGGGGAATCGATCGTGGCGCGGGTCGCGAAACCGCTGGGGCTGGATTTTCATGTCGGTCTGGCCGACGCAGAATTCCATCGCGTGGCGCACATTGCCCGTGGCAAGGGCAACACCGGCGACGCCGCCGCCCAGCGCCTGCTGCAAGTGACCATGCGCGAGCCGACGGCGATGACCACCCGGGCCTTCACCAATCCGCCGTCGGTGCTCACCAGCACCAATAAACCGGAATGGCGGCGCATGCAGCAACCGGCGGCCAACGGCCACGGCAATGCCCGCAGTCTGGCCGGGTTCTACGCCGGTCTGCTCGACGGCAGCCTGCTGGAAAGCGAAATGCTCGACGAACTGACCCGCGAACACAGCCTCGGCGAGGACAAGACCTTGCTGACCCGCACCCGTTTCGGTCTCGGTTGCATGCTCGATCAACCCGACGTGCCGAACGCCACCTACGGCCTCGGCCCGCGTGCATTCGGCCATCCGGGTGCTGGCGGTTCCATCGGTTTTGCTGATCCGGAGCACGATGTTGCCTTCGGATTTGTGACAAATACACTGGGGCCGTACGTCTTGATGGATCCGCGCGCGCAGAAGCTGGCGCGGGTACTTGCCACTTGTCTGTAAAGCGTCGTCCGAGGTTCCAGGGCCGGAACCTCATGGCGAATTTCGTTTCAAAGCGTCTGTTTATCCGGGCGAAAGTCCTCTGATTGTTCACTAATTATTTTTGTGGGTTTCCAATGTCGTCCAAACAAACTCTCGCCCTGGCCCTGTGTTTCGCAATCACCGGTTGTGCACAGACTCCAAAGAACGACGCCGATGGCGGCAGCTGGTGGCCGTTCGGTTCTTCCGACAAAGTCGCAGCCAAGGAACCCGCTCCGGCACCTGCCCCGTTGAAACCGGCCGCCACCGCGCCTGTGGCCAAGGCCGAGAGCAGCAGTCCGTGGTACTGGCCGTTTGGCTCGGACGACTCGGTGGCCAAACCAGAAGTGAAAGCTGAAGCCAAACCCGAGGCAAAACCGGTTGAAGTCGCCAAGGCCGAGGCCGACAAGGGTGGCAAATGGTGGTGGCCGTTTGGTGGCAAGGAGCAGGACACGGCCAAAGTCGTGCCGATGCCCGATCCGAAAGTGACCCAAGCGTGGCTGGATGACTACGAACCGCGCCTGCGCACCGCAATCAAGGACAGCAACCTGCAACTCGAACGCCGTGAAAACGTGCTGGTCGTGACCGCGCCGGTGGAAGGCTCGTTCAACCCGGATCGTCCGGCGATGCTGCTGCCAGTGACCCTCGGCCCGTTCACCCGCGTGGCGAAAATCCTCGAAGCCGACCCGAAAACCGCCGTACTGGTGCTCGGTCACAGTGACACCACCGGTGCCGCTCCGGCCAACATCAAGCTGAGTCAGGAACGCGCCCAGGCCGTGGCGGCCATCTTCCGCCTCAGCGGTCTGCAGCGTGACCGCCTGATGCTGCGCGGCATGGGCTCCGAAGCACCGCGTGCTGCCAACGACAGCGTTGAAGGCCGTGCCCTGAACCGCCGTGTCGAACTGCTGGTGACCCCTCAGAACACCATGGTCGCGCTGCTGAGCAAGTACAACATGCCGGCACCTAAGCCAGTGACCATGGTCGCTGCCCAGGACGTCAAGCCTGTCGCCAAACCGGTGACCCCGGCGCCAACTGCGAAGAAAGCGGCTGTACCGGCCACCAAAAAGGCTCCGGCCAAGAAGGCTGCTGCCAAGGCTCCAGCGAAGAAGGCCCCGGCCAAGGCTCCGGCGAAAAAGACCGCGCCCGCCAAAGCCGCCGCAACCGACAAGAACGTCGCTGCGACCGATACCACTAAAAAGTGATCCGCTAACGAAAAGGAATGCGCCGTGACCCAGTCTCTGGCAGATATGCGTCGTGATTACACTCGGGATGGCCTGACCGAGGCGCAAGCCCCGGCGGAGCCCTTTGCGTTGTTTCACCAGTGGTTTGCCGAAGCGGTGAAAACCGAACAGGCGCCAGTGGAAGCCAACGCCATGACCCTGGCCACGGTGGATGCGGATGGCCGTCCGCATTGCCGCATTCTGCTGCTCAAGGGGCTGGACGAGCAGGGCTTCACCTTCTTCACCAACTACGAAAGCGCCAAGGGCCAGCATCTGGCGGCGAACCCGTTTGCTGCCATGACATTCTTCTGGCCGACTTTGGAGCGCCAGGTGCGGATCGAAGGGCGGGTGGTGAAGGTCACGCCTGAAGAGTCGGATGCGTACTATCAGGTGCGACCGCTGGGGAGCCGACTCGGCGCCTGGGCTTCACCGCAGAGCCGGGTGATCAACGGCCGGGGTGAGCTGGAAGATTTGCTCAAGGCGACTGAGCAACGCTTCACCGACACTCAGCCTCACTGCCCGGAACACTGGGGTGGCTACCGCCTGCTCCCCGAACGCGTGGAATTCTGGCAGGGCCGCGCGAGCCGCCTGCACGATCGCCTCAACTACCGTGTGCAGGGCGCCGACTGGATTCTTGAACGTCTGGCACCCTGAGCAGTCTACCGAGCGGGATAGTCTGCCGCAGCGGCTTGGAGCCACTTCGGCAGGTCCCGGCGCTTGATCTTCTGCGCCTGAGCCTGCTCCAGCCGTTCGAGCATGAACGCGCGTTTGCCTTCATCCTTGCCGGCCAGTGACAATGCCAGATCGCGATCCATCCAGCGTTTGATCCGTACATACAGCCACCAATGGAAGTACAGACCGGCGGCGGTGGTGACGACAATGATGAAGTAATCCATGGAAATCCTTGGGTCGGCGGCGCAGGAAATGGAATTTGGCGCTACTGTTGGGTGAGTTCGCGGGTGCCTGTACCGGGCCTGAATGAAAGCAACTTTATCCGGGCGACGCCGTGACAGGCGTCAAGCTGCGGAGTTTAATGAATACCTGTCCTTTGGAGTTGATGCTATGCGTAAGTCTGTTCTGCTGGTTGCTTCCTTTTCCACGATGGCGATGTTGCTGACCGGCTGCCAGTCGAGCCTGACCGGTGACTCCTACTCCCGTGACGAAGCGCGTCGCGTGCAGACGATTCGCATGGGCACCATCGAATCCCTGCGTCCGGTGAAAATCGAAGGCACCAAGACCCCGATCGGCGGCGCTGCCGGTGCAGTGGTTGGCGGTGTTGGCGGCAGTGCCATCGGCGGCGGCAAAGGCAGCATCGTTGCAGCCGTTATCGGTGCCGTGGCCGGCGGCCTGATAGGTTCGGCCACCGAAGAAGGCCTGACCCGCACCCAAGGTGTTGAAATCACCGTACGTGAAGACGACGGCAGCATGCGCGCCTATGTGCAGCAAGTGCAGGAGAATGAAGTGTTCCGCGTGGGTGAGCGGGTACGGATTTCGACCGTTGGCGGGACCAGCCGCGTTTCGCACTAAGCGCAAACGAGCGGTAAAAGAAAACCCCGATCAGGTGGAAGGAATCGGCGATGTTATGATCGCTGCTTTCGTCCAACTGGTCGGGGTTTTTCATGCCCGTTGCATTCTCATATATCCGTTTCAGCAGTGCAGAACAGGCTCATGGCGACAGCCTTACGCGCCAGCAAGAGTACGTCGCCAAATGGTTGTTGGCTCACCCCGAATACAGTTTGAGTAGCGCGAGCTTCCAAGACCTTGGCATCAGTGGTTACTCCGGTAAGCATCTTGAAAACGGTTTCGGCAAGTTGCTCGCCGCTGTTGAGAGCGGCGTTATCAAGCCCACTGATGTTGTGCTCATCGAAGCTATCGACAGGGCAGGGAGGCTTGAGCCATCCGTGATGCTCCACCTGCTCACTGGCATTGTGAATGCGGGTGTAAAGCTGATAACGCTGGACGATGGAATCACCTACAGCAATGATCCCAACAATTCGAACAATCTCTTTCTTTTGGTTGCCAAGGTACAACAGGCGCATCAGTACAGTGACGCGTTGAGTCGCCGAGTCAAGGACGCCTACACACGGAAAAGAGAGAAGGCCGCTGCCGGTGATGGCGTCAAACGTCACACGCCAGTCTGGCTCACCTCCGAAGGCGAGCTTATTGAAGGTCTCGCACCGATCATTGTTCAAGTGTTCGAGGACTACGCTGACGGACTTGGCGAGCGTCGAATCCTCTCCCGAATTCGTGGTAAGCACCCATCTGTTGAGAAAACAAATCCGACAACGTTGAAACGTTGGTTACGGAATCCCACTGCGATTGGCCGTTGGAATGACATCGAGGACGTTTACCCTCCTGTCGTCAGTAAAGAGCTCTGGTACAGGGTGCAGAAGCGTTTGGAAGAGGGCTATGTACCACGATCCGCGCCTTCCAAATATCTGTTGTCTGGTTTAGTTCGTTGCGGGCGGTGTGGCACAAATCACTGTGTCGTGGACACGAAGCGCTCTCCTGCGGTCATGCGTTGCTATCGGCGCCATCGTCAGGGTGCTGAGGGGTGTTCGAACGGAAGTTCGATACCTATGCACGTACTGGATTTTGTCCGCAGTCAGACTATGTATGCCGCTATGCAACGTGCTGCTCAAAGCAGGAACCTCACATCAGGCGAGAAAAGATTGCTTGAAATCGAGGGCGAATTAAGCGAGCTACGTCGACAGTCGGATAACGCGGCGGAAGGGTTGGCAAAGTATGGGATGGTTCCTGCAATCACAACAGTCCTCGACAGGCTGACGGAACAAGTCCAACAGCTTGAGCAGGAGAGGGCGTTACTCAAGGTTGCACCGGCTCCCGTGTCTATGGACGACATGATTGATTTACAACATATACTGCTTGATGACGATCAAATGAGGTTGAATGCTTTGTTGCAAGGAACGGGTTACATCATCGTATGTAATGGCACCACAATTACTGTAGACGAGCCGCACATTGATATCGGAGGTGATCATCAGATATACGAATACATGGGCTCAGATCGTGCTACCGAGACGTATAGGGTGATCGCGAATAATCACACTGAGTATCACCTCGATATGCCAAACTCGAAGCGTGTCGCTGCGGCTATAGTTGAGTTTGAAAATACTCCGACCCGTCAGGTACTACAATGGAATGGTGCAGAGTTTATCGATACTGCCACTGGTGCTACGGTGGAGGTTTTTGAAGGCTCTTGATGGATCGTCAGGGTAAACATAAAAGTCTGGAAGATATGATGGCTGGATAAAGGGGTGGGTATATTAATCAAACTAGACTTGCAGCTAATATCTTGACAAAACAGCACTTCCATGCGAGAATTACACAAAGGTAGAGAAGAAATTTTTCTCCTTTCGCACCAACAGTTTTTTAATCAACCATGTCTGAATGGGTTTGCTGTTGTTGTCTGGTGGTAGCGTCCGTTGCCACCTCTATTTCCTGTCTCATCGCCATTGTCTATTCCTTCCAATGACGAAGAGCGAACCGCGTTCAACGTGGTTCTTTTATCTTCCTCAAAATCCCTTTTGTGACCTTGAGAGTGCCAATGGCGGACTGTTTCCTCCGCTACCTCGTGTCCTATCCAGTGACATTTGGCAAACTGGTACATCAGGGCAGACGGGTTCGTCTCCGTTTGTTCAAAGAGCCTTTCGCTGTAAGGTGATGGAAAACAGCAACTAATTCAATCGGTGTTAAAATCGGAATGGCCTCAGTGGCCATTCTCTTTGTCTCTCTCTCGTTATTCTCACAAAACCACAAAATAAGGAGGCCATATGGCTTTGATCCTAGTACGTCCCTGCGTGATCTGTGGAAATCCCATGAAAACGCAACGCTCTTCAAAAAAAACATGCTCGCATCGCTGTTACATGCAGCTATACCGAGAAAAACAACACGAACAACCACCGACTCAGGAATCAAATGAAACAAAATGAAGCAACACGCCAATTCGAACGGCCAACCCACATTACCCACTACAAGGAAAACCACTAATGTCGATTCTACGAAAAGAAACAAAGCAAGAACTGCAAGCTCTGAAGGATGCAGCCACAGCCTCCTATAAAGGCCGTCAGCATGGCTATGATGCCTACGCCGACACTGACCCGAAAACAGGGCGCCCTATTGCCAAGATGGTGACTGGTGCATACACCCCTGAATTGGTTCTGACTCCCGATCAAATCATTCCAACATATCTGGCGAAGATCGCAGAAGGCTACACGCTGCATGAATTCGGGACAATGCAACATGTTGGAACTTCGCACTACATCTATTTCTACAAACCGGAAGCACAGCAGCGAGTTGACATCAAAGCTCTGCTCCTGGAAGTGGAGGCGAAGTACAAGCGAGACATCGAAGAGCACAATAGCGCTATTGTGCTGCGTCAAGTAGAACTAGAGCAGGCGAGCATAGATCGCCAAGTTGAAAAAGAGTTGGCAACGGAGCGTCAGGCTCAACGTGATGCCATCGAAACTCGCATTCGTGCAGAACTTACGAAGTGATAGGTCTTAGAGGCTAAACCCCGGATGGCCTTCGGGCCATTCCCCATATTCCCACATAAGGATAGTGCCAATGTACATCGGCAAGATACCGCTCGCCTTCTGTATGACGTGGGCACTGATTGTGATACTGCACTTTAGCCAAGGGGCAGAAATTGAATCCGTCAACCAGCACGCAAATGACCTGAGTCGGCAAACATACAATCGGCTCCAGTTAGAGCGCTCGCAAGACAGAACCATATACGAAGAGCAGATACGGAAAATCGTTTCCGTTGAGGTTATGCGTGCAACATCCAATAACCCAGCAATTCCCCGATTAGGAGAGCCTGAATGAATCAGCCTGCATTACTGCAAGGAGTTTTGAGCGTGCTGCAAGAATATGCCGCTGAATATCCTATCGCCCTACGAATTCAATTGGTCGAAGAGCTAATCGAAGCGATAGGAACACGCCAATCTCCACAACCTGTACCAACTGGACGAAAGGCATGGCAAAAACAAGAAGTGAAGGAAGAGCGCCCCGCTTGGGCACTTCCACATTACGCCTACTAATTAACCTGCCATCGAGTGGTAACCGACATTTTCTAAGAGAGCTGCCAATGAACAAGACTCGTGCCTACAACTATTTCGGTCGCATGTTCTTGATTTATAAGTTGCACCGTTATTGCGATGCCGTACCATCTTCAATGTAAAAGTACGCTGGTGCCGCTCCGGGTAGAGAGGTTTTTTTGCACGCCGCGAGTGAATCCGAAGATCGAAATCTTCGGATTTTAAGTTTCCTACTTTTCGTAAAGGTCTCGCTTGAAAGCTTTGTATTCCCCATCCACCTTCTTGATTACACGGGCAATTACTTCGTTATTGCCCAATTGGGCTACGTAGTAAATTTTCTTGAGTTTTAGATTTTTGGATGCTGTTATAAGAGTTGAGGTAATATTGTTTTTTATCTTTACGAAGTCACTTTCTTTGCTGGGGTCTAGCTTGGTGTATCCAAGAGTCCAAACGGTATCGACATCTTTGGTTTTTTGCCAATTCTTTTTCTTCAGAATCTCATACAGTTCGTCACGCTGGTCTTCAGAGTCAATCAAGTCGAGAGACAGTAACACCCTAATCATTAATCGCGTCCTTTCTTTGTATTATTCAACTAGCCGCGAGAGTGCGGTGTGAACCATATCTGGGGGCTTCCTGATGGCGTTTCAACACCGCTCACCTAATGAAATCGATTGGGCTGCTCTAAGCAGCTCGGCACACCCATCAGCCTAGGAGGAAGATAGTCGCAACCATATAACTACTTGTATGTCAATGATTATATTGACTTTTTTCCGATGAAGCTGTAATGTGCCCGTCATCCAACCACATCCCCAAGGGGGGGAACGCCTATAGACCACCACGCAAGGAGAAGCGAAATGTCCACCGTCCTACTATCGCCCGTCGAACTTGAAGCCATGAGCGCCCGTATAGGTGCCAACGCAGATCGTTGGTTAGCTGGGAAGCTCAAGACCAAGCGTCCAGAGCTTCTAAAACTGATCCGTCGCAAACCTCGAGTTATCGTGAATCCGTTTGCTGGCTATCTGATGAAGCCCGACGACTACAAGCGTCCATACCCTTTGTTCGCAATGGATATCATCGAAGGTATTGCTCGACTTGATTGGCATGGCCGGGGCATCAGTCAAGGTGGTGTTTCGAAGCCCCTGAGCGTGCGCAAGATTCTCTCTATTCTCGAATGGCTACCCGAAGTCACCACGGAGGCTGTAGAGCGCTTCCTCGACCTTGGAGAGCGTCACGCAAGCCGTTACGTGAAGGCTGTAAAGCTGGCGATACCCCGCATGATGGATAGTCGTCCTAACGCGCTACGTTGGGAAATGGAAGGTGTACTACCGCCTCCTGGCGGCGCGTTGATGTGGGAAGACTTGGATGAATTGCGTAAGCCAAGTGACGCAGAGCTTGCACAGTTGCATCATGACATGCGCACCCTCACCGAGTTTAAAACCGAAGCAGAGTATGGAGTCGCTGTGGAAGGAGTGTTCATTCCCACCGTGTTGACGTTCCCAGCCCGAAAGCAACACGCCAAGAAAGCCGAAGTGATGGATATGCTGTCGCAGGGCGAGAGTCTGAAAAGCATTGGTCGGTGTACAGGTGTGTCCTTGTCGACTATCCGCAAATGGCGGGATGAAGGCCAGTTGCAAGCGGCATAAACCTCCATCGAGGGGGTACACAATTCCAGACGCATGTATAAAGAAGCTCAAAAGCTTTGGGCTCTCTGAGCTGGATACCTCTGGAATTGTAATCCTTTAACCGAAGGTGAAGCTGTTATCCCATGACACGCTTGGCGTGTGGTCTGATCACATTAAAGTGGTTTGCACATTGATTGTATTTATTGAGTAAGTTCGCAAGTGGAATGCTATCCCATCTCCGATGGTTGTCTGGCATCCGTAATTAGGCAATAAAATAAATGAAATTTATTGCCCATTGAAAGAGTGTTCTGTTGCAGCAACGCTGCTGTGTAATTCCTCTTTACCTTCGGTTAACGGGTATTCCTCTATAACTTCGTTGTGTCATCGCCCTCTGTCTTGCTGGCTTCATCGGTGCGGATGGTTCTAAGTGCAGATGTTTCCTCCATGCGAATCAGGTGTATTGACCAACTGGATGTGCGATGGATATTGCAAAGTGTTGTGGCGCTGCCTGTGAAACCGTCAGTGTCAGCTTGGGCGGCCTAGAAGACTAATCCTGTTGATCGGGTATTCTGCGTGTATGCGTACCCCGCACACTAATTTCACCGGATTTATATAAAAAGAAGTATGGAAAAACCCTCGATAAACCCTGTTTTAACGGACGGAATTGGGCCATCGAGTGTGGTTATTCGAGGGCGTTGGTATGGTGCGATGCCCGGAAACATTGATTCTAGAGCCACCTGCCTTCCCTAACACCAAGCAAAAGCCGTTTTTCCCCGCCTGCACGCAAAATCTGGAGAGTTTCGACGTGCTAAGGTCGCTCCGCTTCGTATAGCAGCGCATCACCCGCGTTTCCATCACACACTCGACCTGGGCCATGCGGATTCTGCATCCAACTCGTTCATCAAGTTGCTGAGCTACGATAGTAGCCACCCCCATCAAGGACGACTGGCATGCCAAACAACACAGATGCAAACGTTGCCACCGCTGACGTGCTAACCCTCTTGCTGCATAACCAGCACGCGCTTGCAGCAGCAATTGAGGAGGTAGCCCTGTGGGTCAGGGCCAATGGATCAAGTGAAATACATGAGAACGCTGTCACCGCATTGCAGACTCTCGATGCGAACGCATCCGCCATAACCGCTGGGATTTTCAAAATCAGGTAATAAAGGTTTAGTAGGATATTTGCCATAACAATTCTAGAACGACCATTCGAGAAATGTTATAGTTGCTCTCAGACGAAATTCAGAGGGCGGGGACATGACCACCGACACCAACATCATCACCAACACAATTGACGTAGTGAGCTACTGCCGTGTGTCTAGTCAGGGACAAGGTGAAAGTGGCTTGGGTTTGGAAGCTCAACGCGAGTACATCGCTCGTGCAGCCCAACAGAATGGTTGGAACATCGTTGGTGAGTTCGTGGATGTTGTGTCGGGTAAGCTGGCTATCGAGGATCGTCCCGAAGGCAAGAAGGCACTGACAGCGTGTAAAGAGCTGGGTGCACAACTCGTTGTAGCCAAGCTGGATCGTCTATCCCGTTCGGTTCACCACATCGCCCGTCTGATGGAGGAAACAGAGTTCAAAGTTGCAACCATGCCCACCGCCAACTCTTTCCAGCTCCATCTGTTTGCAGCCCTTGCCCAACAGGAGCGAGAGTTCATCGCCAACCGTACCAAAGAAGCTCTGGCAGCCCTCAAGAAGCGTGCTGACGCTGGTGACGTGCAGTCTGTTCAAAAGATTTCTCGTCGCTCCGAAGCACTGGATAAAGGCCGTACAGAGGCCAACCGTGCTAAGGCCAGTGAGGCAGTTCAACAGCGCGTGAATACATGGCAAGAGTCGGTACGTGATCCCATAGACCTGTGCATCCACAAAGGTGGTCGTACACTCCAACAGGTTGCTGATTGCCTGAACGGCAAGGGCATCACCACAAGTCGGGGAGGCCAATGGTCGTCTATTCAAGTGAGTCGAGTGATGAAGAACCTGGCCCTTCACTTTCCTTCGAGTGAAGCGGCTCTGTGAGCCCCTGTACGATCTTCCACGCCTCCCCAGAAGGGTTTACACGACGCCCCAGAGCCTCGCCAACGCAGGGCTTCGTCACATCTATGACCTGGAGATGGGCACTTCAACTTATTTTGAGAAATGGACAGCTTTCAAATGGGCCACCCGTGTCAGGCTAAGTGGGTGGGATAGAACCCCAGATTATTTTTCCCTGAACCGAGACGTAGAACACCCTCAAGTGTATGACTCTCGCTGCGCGGGATTCGCGTTTTCGTTAGGAGAATGCCATGTCACTTGCAGGCGTAAGCTTCTTGAATAGCAAACATCGCTAATGTAGCGTCATCAGTGTCCCGGAGTTCGGTAGTCCGCAAGTAATCGACTACTGCCTGTACTGCCTCGCCTATTTTTACAGACCTTTCAGGGAAGCATGTTTTAAACTCGCTCGGAAGGTGACTATTCAAGCTCTGCATTGTTCTCAGAACCCCCTCAACAAGTCCTACGCACATCCCTTCAGCGACAGTTGGCCCGCCCTTGATTTCGTCGCCAGTCACATAAGGAATCACACCCTGGCACTGAGCAAGTAGGGCATTCCCGCCGGTGAAGTCAGCGATGACCGACCCGCTACACAACATCCCAATCAATGCCACCGCTATTAATAGTGCTCTCATACCGCGCATCCTTGAGGTGTTGTTCAGACCGACCACCGCCCGGTCATTATTTTTCCCAATCTGATTTGAGACTTTTCGAAAGGTGTAAGGTCTTCTGGGCGGCGGCGGGCGGAGTTCAGTGCCTTGTATTTGTTACGCTGGAAAACCATTTAAGCCAACGAGGTATTCCCAGCAACGCCCAGCCTTCTACAACTCTGAAATCAATGTAATCAGCAATCTGCTTCTCCAACGTTTGTAAGTCGGCGGCTATTCTTTCCCTAGCCGTCACACTCTTTGTGTGTAGTGCATTCAAGCCATCAACTGAATGCACGCCGCTGCTATCTTGTTTCCATTCTTCATAGGTTTTGACTACTGCACCATTGTCTTTAATTTTGGTAAGTGTCTCGTAGATACCGTCTCTGTTTGAGAAGAGGAATGAAGACTCTCTGTAGTGCTTGATGAATGTTTCAGCTTTTTGGTTAAGATTCAGAAGGTTGATAGGGTGGTTCCACATTGCTTGATAGTATTCGAGTGCGGCAACATAGATGTTAAATCTTTTGTTGTATAAGTCTAATCTAACCTTGGCGCTCGCAATCTTCATTTGCGAAAAGCCTACAAATAACGTCGCAATACCCAGTATGGTCGTTGCGACGCTCAGGTAAAAGGTGATGTCTTCCTTTGTCACCGTGGTTGCAACTTCCAGGCCCATAGTCTTTCCCGATTTATAATGCTGAACGCTGTTGGCAACCCTCATCATAAACAGCTCCAGCGCTCAATCATAGGGCTAATATTGTCAGCCATCATGCGGCAAACAGTGGGTTACTCACCCATTGACTGCCAGTCCGCTTGGATGAGCATCAACCGCAGGCAGAGCTTCAGACTGTCGGCGAGCAACGATCTGTTGAGTCGCATGGGATGCATGGAAAATAGCGTTCAGCGGGCCACATTTGTCATTTTCGAGCCTGTGCAACCCTCGTCACCTCTGTGAAGTGGCGTTTAGCTATGGCAGCATAGCCAATCTTGTGGCTCATCTACTCTTCAATAAATGCTAGGACGCAAATAATGTCAGACTCAAACAAAACTTTGGTCGAGAAGATTAAGGATAGTAGTGCACGTTGGAATCCTCTTCGCCAAGTAGATATTTTGGGCCGATTCGACTTCAATACCTGCATCGTAATGCTTGATTCTTTAGAAAGCCACGCTGTTAAAGGTATAGCTCTTTCTGATCTTAACTCTGTAGAAAAAATCGATCTCGCCACTTGTGAGCGGATGATGAAGGCTTTGGTTTTGGCCGTACATGAATATACTCACTTTGTGGACTCTACATCTACCGTCTGGGGGCTACGTCATCTAAGGATGATGCATAGAGCCTATGTTTGTGTTGGTAATGATGAGAGCAAGTTCCACGTTATGCGAGCTTATTACACGCATCTAAGACGGCTCAAACTTCCTGAATATTACACCACCGTCGCCGAGCAGTTTGACACCAAACGACCTTGGCGGTCACGTCTCACATCTGGTAGAGAGTTTCGCCCAGATGGTAAGCCGGGTGAGCGACCGATTTTGTTCGTCCGTTTTTTCAATGAGCGGTGGGAGCCGATAGTGAGGTCGCCGATCTCGACTATTTCCTTGCTTGAAACCGGAGCGATGGCGGCGGAAATGGATGCGGCAATGTCTCTGCTTCGTCGCATTGAGGATGAAGATCAACGAATAGTCGCAACTAGTCTTTATGAAAAAGAAACCTTTGAATATCTCTACAATCCGAAGCTAACTGAGTATTCAGTATGCGCTCATCTTGTGGCGAACCGTTTTAATCAAAGTGAAGCAACCTTAGCTTTTTGGGCGGCATCAATTGTTGCCAAAATAGCTCTCAATGCTAGCCTCGATGTGTTCAATATTGTCTTAAAGAATATCCGGGTGTTCTTCGATGAAGTAGGGTTGCGATATTCTGATGTTGAAGCTAAGGCTATTCGCCGAGCATTGGGTAACTATGATGTAGGCGCATTGTTTTATGTGATCTGCCTGATAATGGACAGGGATGCGCTAAAAACTCCTGTAAGCTTTGGTGCGTCAATGGTGATAGCAATGGCCAGGCTGGGTGTGCACTACGAGAAGGATTATGAGAGGACAGCGCTACAGGAAGCTCAAGGTATTTTTGCTGAGATTAAAGAAAGCTCCTTCGACACAATTGCTCGTGTTGCCTCCGCAGGATTTGAAAACCTGAATGCCATGATCGGTGGATTTGGCGTGTTGAAACTGGCCGAAATGCATCTGCCGCCAGCCTTGTTAGGAGATAGCAAGCAGCACGAATTTCACCCCGTCGATTCAAACATGCTGAAAGGCGTAGAACTTGAAGCCTCATATTACGAGATGTCTGAGGGGCAGGAACGTATGCAAAGTTTTGGAGATGCCTGTATTTGACGTGTGGAAAATTGACAAGTGCTAGGCTTGTCACATTCGGTCTATTATGTGTTTATTCATCGTCAATTTGAGGATTTCCAATGGCTAAGCCAAGTTATACAGCGGCAGATCAAGAGCGTTTAGCCCAAGCTTAGGTTGATAGCGGAATGCCAATCGCCGTTTGATGCCTTGGCGAACACACAGCCAGCAGCGTTTGGCTTGGCGTCTTCTTTGGAGGGTAGGTCTTTGTATTCGGCCCAACGCTGGGCATTGATATCGACAGGCTCAACACCGCTATTGCGGTAGCCCTTGGTGGGTTGGGTACATAACCAGACATGCAGCTTCCTTTCGTCCTTGGGGAATTCCAGCCTTTAGCTGGGCAGCATCGACGTTAGTGGGAAGCTCATGTAATGGCTGTAGGACAAATCCCAAAAGCCGTACTGAATACTCCCTATGTTCCATGTCAATTGCTGGAGGTGCGGAGGAGAAATGGTTGGATAGAGACTTTGAATGGTGGCTACGGGCCACTTCCAACGGCGTAGATCAAGAGCGGAACGCGCTATGTGCAGACCACGCCAATTTCGAAACTGATCTTCGTATGTGAATTGCTTGGTGTGCTGGAGTGGGATGACGTTCGAAGGTTTTTTTTCATCAATCCACTATGGGGATAGACTTGGTTTTCATACCGCGAACAGCGGCTGTAATTTCTCCGTGGTGGAAAGTCCATTGAGCCAGTTCCACATGAGGGTAATTCAGATGTAGTTCCTGAAGGATCGGCCCCCATTCATCTCCATCGGTACGCATGAAGTGAACTCGCTTCAGTACGGATGAAAGTATCTGACGGGCGCCTGATTTACCTGACAGAATCCTTATCTCCCGTTCATGTGCCCAATCTGTGTGTTTTACGGACGTGGCCCGTGCCGTTGAAAGTATTCCAACTCTACGGCGGGAGTTTTCTTCAAGTGAAAGCTCATAGAGTTCTTGAAAGCTAGCGTCAGGGTTCTTCTCTGCCAGATCGAGAAAAATGGTACGCCAGTCTTCCGCACGATTATGTTTGCGAGCTACACGACTGTACGTCACGTCCACTGGAATCAAAGCCTTCTCATCAAGGATCGACGCAGACCATTCAAGTTCAAAACATACCCCTTTGCCGTCTTCGGCGTAATAGGCCCACATAGCCTGATCGTTGGGGCGACGTGCAGCAGAGAAGATGCCTACGTTGTCGCAAGCATTTCTGAACCGCTCGTTTTCTTCTGAGTTTACCGCCACAAACTCAGGAGGGCATGGGTAACCGGGTGATAGACGGGGGCCACCCCGTTTCTCACTCACATAGGAGATCGTGTCTAGATAGATCTTGGTGAATGCTTCGGGCTCCGCATGATCGAACTTGGTTTCGAGGATATCGTTCAGTTCGCCCGGTTTGGCGAAGTAAAGCGTTCCTTCTTCGAGACATCTCAGGGCACTCGCGCCGCTACGATACTTAAAGCAAGTCAAGGGCGGCTTCGAATCGTCTTTTGCCATGAGCGCGTCTCTTCGCGTGAGTGTTGGGGTTGGATGAACTCATCTGAGCTTACGCCCCTGTACTGGACGTTCACCATGCCATCCTGCCACCATAAGGGCCCTCCGTCACTTTCAAGGAAAGAGCTGTGTCAGCGAAAAGGACTTTCGGTATCGTGCTTGCGGTCGGCCTGGCGTACATCGTTATCAAGGGTGTAGCCAATGACACGTCGCAACCCAAGACATCCGCATCCAAAGGGGTGGATGAAATGGCACAACGACAAAAAGAAGCAGAGCGGGTTGCCGCCTTGGAGTCTTTCACCGCAGCGGACATAGCTGAGGCTTACAGCCGCAACACCTACGCGGCAGACCAGACCTTCAAGGGAAAGCCGTTCAAAGTGACCGGCACTGTGGTCAGCATCAACACCAATTTCAGAGGCAAGCCATACATCACGATGAAAGGTGGCGTGAATCAGTTCATGGAGCCCCAGTTCGCTCTGGCGGAAAGCAACGAGAAGTTCGCCGTAACACTGAAACCGGGCGACAAGATTACCTTGGCTTGCACAGGTCGAGGTGATGTCGCCAAGACGCCAATGTCCAATGAATGCACATTCATCTGGTTCTAGGGAATGAACAGTTTCCGCAGCGCTCGGAGCGCGCCCCGCATACTCCCTTTTGCAGATTTTTCTCCGATTTTTCAGCATAATTTTGCAGATTTTTGCTGACTGGTCGGGGTTTTTTGTTGGGTTGCGCCATTAACGAAGCAGGAAAATCGTGGCTGTAGGACGCGTCTCTAAAGACGTGAGGATTGTTCGCTACAGCGATCCACGGAGTATCAGGAAGGCAACGCGGTGTTCTTTCTGCTCGCAGCCGCCGTCACCGCATAACCGATCAATGCCGCAAACACCGAGCCGGTGAGAATGCCCATTCGGTCCATCCCGGCGTATTCACTGGCGCCCGGCACGAAGGCGAGGGAGCCGACAAACAGGCTCATGGTGAAGCCGATCCCGCAGAGGATCGCCACGCCCAGCACCTGACCCCAGTTGGCGCCGTGGGGCAGGGCGGCGATGCCGATTTTTACGGCGAGCCAGGTCAGGCCGAACACGCCGAGAGTCTTGCCCAGCAGCAGGCCGACGGCGATGCCCATCGGGACGTGGTGGGTGAAGCTTTCGGCGGTCACGCCGGTCAGGGACAGGCCGGCGTTGGCGAAGGCGAACAGCGGCAGAATGCCGTAGGCGACCCACGGGTGCAGCGCGTGTTCGAGGGCCAATAGCGGCGAAGGCTCGGCATTCTTGGTGCGCAGCGGGATGCAGAACGCCAGGGTTACGCCGGCCAGCGTGGCGTGGACACCGCTCTTGAGCACGCAGACCCAGAGAATCAAACCAATGATCATGTACGGCCCGAGCTTGACCACCCCGAGCCGGTTCATCGCCACCAGCGCCGCGATGCACGCCGCCGCCAGGCCCAGCGACAGGGTCGACAACTCACCGGAGTAGAAGATCGCAATGATCACGATGGCACCGAGGTCATCGATGATCGCCAGGGTCATCAGGAACAGCTTCAGCGACACCGGCACGCGCTTGCCGAGCAAGGCCAGTACGCCGAGGGCGAAGGCGATGTCGGTGGCGGTCGGAATCGCCCAGCCATCGAGGGCGGCCGGGTTGTCGCGGTTGAGGAACCAGTAGATCAGTGCCGGCACCAGCATGCCGCCGATCGCCGCCGCACCGGGCAGGACGATCTGCGACGGCTTGGACAACTGACCGTCGAGGACTTCGCGCTTCACTTCCAGGCCGATCAGCAGGAAGAACAGCGCCATCAGGCCGTCGTTGATCCACAGCAGCAGAGGCTTGGCGATTTTCAATGCGCCGATCTGCGCCACCACCGGGGTGTCGAGCAGGCCGTTGTACAACCACGACAGCGGCGAGTTGTTGATGATCAGAGCCAGGATGGCCGCGGCGATCAATAACAGACCGCTGGCAGCTTCCAACTGAAAGAAACGCGTGAAAGTGCTACGCAGAGGCAAGGTCGCTCTCCATCGATAAAGTCAAAAGGTGGCACACCCTAACCCGTACCGTTAGTTGTTAAAACAAAAGTTATATTCTTTTTTGTTATATATGGTTACAGGCATCGGCCCCCACGTGCAGGAGAGCCTAGCAGTTGCCCAAGGGATTGAAGTTCAGCTGTATCTGTCGGTGCCGTAGGTTTTTTCCTAAGCTTGGGGGCTGAGCCTGTAAAGGCACTTCTGCCCGATTCAACGAGAACGACAGCCATGAGCGACAACCGACAGTGGGCCCGCGAAGCCATCCGGATTATCGAAGCGGACTTCCAGCGCAGCGCCGACACCCACCTGATCCCCTTGCCGCTGCCGGGGTTTCCGGGCATCGAGTTGTATTTCAAGGATGAATCCAGCCACCCGACCGGCAGCCTCAAGCACCGGCTGGCCCGTTCGCTGTTTCTCTACGCCTTGTGTAACGGCTGGCTCAAGCCCGGCGCACCGGTGATCGAGGCGTCCAGCGGTTCGACGGCGATTTCCGAAGCGTACTTCGCGCGGATGCTCGGCCTGCCGTTCATTGCGGTGATGCCGGCGACCACTTCCAAGGAAAAGATTGCGCAGATCGCCTTCTACGGTGGCCAGAGTCATCTGGTGGATGATCCGACCCAGATCTACGCCGAATCCGAACGCCTGGCCCGCGAACACGACGGGCACTTCATCGACCAGTTCACCTACGCCGAACGCGCCACTGACTGGCGGGCGAACAACAACATCGCCGAGTCGATCTTCCAGCAAATGCGCTACGAACAGCACCCATGCCCGGCCTGGCTGATTTCCAGCCCCGGCACTGGCGGTACCACCGCGACCCTCGGTCGTTACGTGCGTTATCGCCAGCACTGCACCCGCGTGCTGTGCGCTGATGCCGAGCGTTCGGTGTTTTTCGACTACTACCAGACTGGCGACGCCAGCCTGCGTCTGGACCACGGTTCGCGCATCGAAGGCATCGGCCGGCCACGGGTAGAAGCGTCGTTCCTGCCGAAGGTGATCGATGCGATGGTCAAGGTGCCGGATGCGTTGTCGCTGGCGGCCATGCATTACCTGGCGCAGCGTCTGGGCCGGCATGTGGGCGGGTCGAGCGGGACCAACCTGATCGGCGCGCTGATGGCGGCCCAGCAGATGAAAGCGGCGGGGGAGTCGGGCTCGATCGTGGCGATTCTGTGCGATGGCGGCGAGCGCTACGCGGACACCTATTACGATCAGGCGTGGCTCAAGGCGCAGGGCTATGAGCTGGAGGGATTGATGGCGGCCGTGGCGGCGAGTGCCGAGCAGGGTGAGGCGCTGCCGACCTCGGTTCTACGCGCCAATATTTGATACACCCGGAACCTGATGTGGGAGCGGGCTTGCTCCGGGCGGCGATCCGACGAATGCGGTCTTACATTCAACCATTATGTTGACTGATCCAACGCATTCGCGAGCAAGCCCGCTCCCACAATTTTCCGGTGTCAGGCCTCGAGACCGAGAATGTCACGCGCCACGGCTTCCGCGATGCGAATCCCGTCCACACCCGCCGACAGAATCCCGCCCGCATAACCCGCGCCTTCACCGGCCGGGAACAGTCCTTTGACGTTCATGCTCTGCAGCGCCTCGTTACGCGTGATGCGCAGCGGCGAAGAGGTGCGGGTCTCGATCCCGGTCAGCACCGCATCGTGCAGCGAATAACCGCGAATCTGCTTCTCGAACGCCGGCAGTGCTTCGCGGATCGCTTCGATGGCGAAGTCCGGCAGGGCCAAGGCCAGATCGCCCAGGGCCACGCCCGGTTTGTACGAGGGTTCGACTTCGCCCAGTTCGGTCGAAGGAATGTCGTTGATGAAGTCGCCGACCAGTTGCGCCGGCGCCTTGTAGTCGCTGCCGCCGAGGATGAAGGCGTGGGATTCCAGACGTTCCTGCAACTCGATCCCGGCCAGCGGGCCGCCCGGATAATCGACTTCCGGGGTGATGCCGACGACGATGCCGGAGTTGGCATTGCGCTCGTTACGCGAGTACTGGCTCATGCCGTTGGTGACCACGCGGTTCGGCTCGGAAGTCGCCGCCACCACGGTACCGCCCGGGCACATGCAGAAGCTGTAGACCGAACGGCCGTTCTTGGCGTGGTGCACCAGTTTGTAGTCGGCGGCGCCCAACTTGGGGTGGCCGGCGTATTTGCCCAGTCGCGCACGGTCGATCAACGATTGCGGGTGCTCGATGCGGAAACCCACCGAGAACGGCTTGGCTTCCATGAACACGCCACGGCTGTGGAGCATGCGGAAGGTGTCGCGGGCACTGTGGCCCAGCGCCAGGATCACGTGTCTGGAGTGCAGGGTTTCGCCGCTGGCCAGCTCGACGCCGACCAGTTGGCCGTCCTCGATCAGCACGTCGGTGACGCGTTCCTGGAAGCGTACTTCACCGCCGAGGGCGCGGATTTCTTCGCGCATGGTCTCGACCATGCCGGTCAGGCGGAACGTACCGATGTGCGGTTTGCTGACGTAGAGGATTTCTTCCGGCGCGCCGGCCTTGACGAATTCGTGCAGAACCTTGCGGCCGAGGAATTTCGGATCCTTGATCTGGCTGTACAGCTTGCCGTCGGAGAACGTGCCCGCGCCGCCTTCGCCAAACTGCACGTTGGACTCGGGGTTGAGCACGCTTTTGCGCCACAGGCCCCAGGTGTCCTTGGTGCGCTGGCGCACTTCGGTGCCGCGTTCGAGGATGATCGGCTTGAAGCCCATCTGCGCCAGCAGCAGGCCGGCGAAGATCCCGCACGGGCCGAAACCGACCACGATCGGGCGCTGGCTCAGGTCGCTTGGCGCCTGGCCGACGAATTTGTAGCTGACATCCGGCGCCACGTTGACGTTACGGTCGTCGGCGAACTTGCCCAACACTTTGGCCTCGTCGCGCACTTCGAGGTCGATGGTGTAGATGAAGCAAAGTTCGGAGGACTTTTTGCGCGCATCGTAGCTGCGCTTGAACAAGGTGAAATCGAGCAGGTCATCGCTGGCAATGCCCAGGCGTTGCACGATGGCAGCGCGCAGGTCTTCGTCGGGATGGTCGATCGGCAGCTTGAGTTCGGTGATTCGTAACATGACAGGATCCGGTTCGCGGGGCGCACAACTGCGCCAGGGCGTTTGAAGGCGGCGATTATAAGCCGCATCCGCCGGATCCCGTGAGGGTAAAACGATCAGTCGTTACGCGAACCGCCGAAATACCCGCAACCGCGCTGTACCTGGCCGTCGATACGCAACTCGGCGCTCATGTGCTGCACGCTGCCGGTGCTGCTGTCGACACAGCGCTGCGGCGCCACCCACAATTCGATGCGCTGGTTGTTGGCTTCGCTGCTGAGGTTGAAGCGGCCATCGCCCAGTTGTTCTTCGACGTAAGGCACGGCGAGCGGCGGCTGGCCTTCGCGGTCGATGACCAGGCCCTTGCCGCTGACCTTGACGTTCCATTCCGGGCCATGACCGGCGGCGCGCAGGATCAACTGTTTGAAGTTGGGATCGTCGCAGGCAGTGCCGGAGCGTTCGACGCGATAGAGCTGGGTCAGGTCGAGGCGGTCGCCGGCGATCTTCCCGCGCACGTCGGCGAACAGCTTGCCTTGCTCATCGGCCAGGGTGGCGGCCTCTTGCAGGACGCTGGTGCCGCCGATGTCATTGACTACGTATTGGCGCTGCTCGCCGCAGGCCTGGAACACCA
The DNA here is from genome assembly GCF_021602345.1 of Pseudomonas pharyngis. Taxonomy (GTDB): domain Bacteria; phylum Pseudomonadota; class Gammaproteobacteria; order Pseudomonadales; family Pseudomonadaceae; genus Aquipseudomonas; species Aquipseudomonas pharyngis. The sequence continues at coordinate 49,756 of NZ_BQID01000010.1, read as the reverse complement.
GTTTGCCGTCGGCAGCGGTCAGTTGCCCCTGCATCCGCGTCTGGCCGACGTGGGAGGCGCTTTCCCGCGCGCCATCGAACAACTGGCACGCGGCAAACAACGGGAGCAGGGCAACAACGATCAGGGAACGGGCAACACGCATCTTCGGCTCTCCAGACAAGTGCCGCCACGTTACGCAGGCTGACCGTTCATCACAAGGGTTTAGCCCACGTGAAACGTCTGACCTGTCTGCAAGCCTTCGACACTTTTGGCGTAGGCCAATGCCACATCCGCCGCAGGAACCGGCTTGTAGCCACGGAAGTACGGGGCGTAGCTGCCCATGGCTTCGACCAGCACGGTCGGGCTGATCGAGTTCACGCGCAGACCGCGTGGCAGTTCGATGGCGGCGGCCCGCACGAAGCTGTCCAGCGCGCCGTTGACCAGTGCAGCCGACGCGCCGCTGCGGATTGGATCGTGGCTGAGCACGCCGGTGGTGAAAGTGAACGATGCGCCGTCGTTGGCGAATTCGCGGCCGATCAGCAGCAGATTGACCTGGCCCATCAACTTGTCTTTCAGGCCGAGGGCGAAGCTGTCTTCGGTCATTTCACCCAGTGGAGCGAAGGTCACGTTGCCGGCGGCGCAGACCAGCGCGTCGAACTTGCCGGTCTGTTCGAACAGCTTGCGAATCGATGCGCTGTCGCTGATATCCACCTGATAATCGCCGCTGCTGCGACCGATACGAATGACTTCATGACGCTGCGACAGCTCTTTGTCCACGGCCGAACCGATGGTGCCGCCCGCGCCGATCAACAGAATTTTCATCGTGATTGCCTCAAGTGATTGAACGAGGTTTCAGTCTAGAGTGGTTTTTTCTGCGGATAAGCGCACTAATGGGCAACCTTTGGTTTTCAATTGGAAACAATCCATGAGCGAGATGGATGATCTGGCGGCGTTCGCGGTGTTGATCGAGGCCGGCAGCTTTACCCTGGCGGCGCAGCAACTGGGGTGCAGCAAGGGACAGTTGTCCAAGCGCATCAGTCAGCTGGAGGCGCGGTTTTCCGTGGTGTTGCTGCAACGCACCACGCGTCGTCTAAGCCTGACGGCGGCCGGTGCGGCATTGTTGCCACAGGCTCAGGCGCTTGTCGTCCAGGTTGAAAGAGCGCGTCAGGCATTGGCGCGATTGAAGGACGACATGGCCGGCCCGGTGCGTATGACCGTTCCGGTGTCGCTGGGAGAAACCTTCTTCGATGGCCTGTTGCTGGATTTCTCGCAGAAATACCCCGAGGTGCAGATCGAACTGGAGCTGAACAACAGCTACCGCGACCTGTCCCGCGAAGGCTTCGATCTGGCGATCCGCACTGAAGTCGCCAATGATGAGCGACTGGTGGCCAAGCCGCTGCTGGCCTGGCAGGAAATGACCTGCGCCAGCCCTGACTATCTGGAGCGCTTTGGCGAACCGCTGACGCCGCAGGCGCTGGCCGAGCACCGTTGTCTGCTCAACAGTCATTACAGCGGTCGCGAGGAATGGCTCTATCACCAACAGCACGAACTGCTGCGGGTGCGGGTGTCGGGACCGTTCGCCAGCAATCACTACAACCTGTTGAAGAAAGCCGCACTGGCCGGCGCCGGGATCGCTCGCTTGCCGTCCTATCTGTTGCAGACGGAATTGGCTGACGGTCGATTGCGCTGGCTCCTGCGCGATTTTCAGACCCGCCGCATGCCGATGTATCTGGTGCATCCGTATCAGGGCGGGCTACCGAAACGCACTCAGGTACTGGCGGATTACCTGATCGGCTGGTTCAAACTCAGCGGCGAAGCGCTGGACCGGTTGTAGTGCCGGGCGATCAGGTGATCGATCGACACTTTTCCCGGCCCGGTGGCCATCAGGTACAGCAACACCGCCATCCAGGTGCCGTGGGTCGGGTAGGCATCCGGGTACACGAACAACTGAATGGTCAGGGTCATGCCCAGCAACGCCAGCGCAGAAAAGCGCGTGGCGAAGCCAATCAGGATCAGGACCGGGAAAAAGTGCTCGGCAAACGCGGCCAGATGCGCGGCGATTTCCGGCGAAAGCAGCGGCACATGGTATTCGCTCTTGAACAGTGGAATCGTCGAGTCGCCCAGACGCGGCCAGCCGAACTCGAAGGTGCCATCGATCAGGTCGACGGCCAGCCCTTCGACCTTGGTCTGCCCGGATTTCCAGAACACCGCTGCGATGGAAAAACGCGCGATGAAAGCGATCAGACTCTGGGGGATTTTTTCCAGCAGCGCGATGGCGCGGACAATGAGGCTGTTCATGACGACACCTTTGGATGGAAATGAGTGATGACTTGGCGACTGATCAGCAGGGCGAGGGTCTGGCTGAGGTCGAAGGCCTCGGCGGATTCCAGAGCCTGCGTGAGTGACAGGCCGGCCTTGAGCTGGCGAATGAACTGGCTGGCGCCGCGATCCACGGCGAACACCTCGACCTCCAGTTCATTACGCAGGATCAGCGCGTGTTGGGCGTGATGCAGATCGATCCCGCCCAGGGTCGCGTCGTGCTGATGCGCGGCCCAGATGTCCACCACGGCGAAGTTTGAATCGAGCAGATACAGCGAAGGGTGCAGGCCGATGCGCAGTTCATTCAGCGCATCGGCGTCTGCAAATACAGTGGCGATCCGCTCCTGACTCAGAGGCAACGCATCGGCCGCGTGATAGGCCAGCGTGCGCAGGCGTTCCAGCCTTGCGACGTCAGCCAGATAGGGAACGCTCGCGGCAGGTTCGAAGCCGCTGATGAAGTCCGCCAGCTCACCGCCGTAATAGCTCATCATCGGATTGTGGGGCGGATGGCTTTGCACAAAAACTCCGGCCATGGCCCGGAAGAATTCGTCCCCCACCAGCTGCATCACCACGGGATAACCGTCGGCCAGTGCGTTGATCAACGAGCTCTGAACATTGTTGCGGTACACCGCGAAACGGCTGGCCGGGTCGGCACCGTTGGCGCTGTACAAACCGTCGGGGCAGGGCAGAACGATATCGAGCAACGCTGCGCTGAATGCGGCTTGAGTGCTCATGGCCGACCTCCCGCGAACAGCAACAGCTCGTCGGCCTGCTGCGCTTCCGCCAACAGCACCTTGAAGGCCGGCACCTGATTGTCCCGTTCGATCAGCGTCGCCACCGGGCCGACACGTTCCAGCGCTTGCCGATACAACGACCAGACCGCTTGATCGATCGGTGCGCCGTGATCGTCGATCAGCAAGCGATCACCGAGGCTGTCGGCATCTTCGGCGAACCCCGCCAGATGAATTTCGCTCACTGCATGCAGCGGCAGGGCATCGAGGTAAGTCAGGGGATCGCGCTGATGGTTGATGCATGAGACGTAGACATTGTTCACGTCCAGCAACAGACCGCAGCCAGTGCGCTGGATGACTTCGCGGATGAAGTCCGCTTCGTCGATGGTCGAGCGCTCGAATGCCAGGTAGGTCGCCGGGTTTTCGAGCAGCATCGGACGTTTGAGGGTGCTTTGTACCTGGTCGATGTGGTCGCAGACGCGGTTCAGCGTCGGCATGTCGTAGGCCAGGGGCAACAAGTCATTGAGAAACACCGGTCCATGGCTCGACCAGGCCAGGTGTTCGGAAAAGGAGTGGGGTTGATAGCGCTCGATCAGCGCGGCCAGGCGTTTGAGGTGCTGGACATCCAGCGGGCCTTCGGCACCGATGGACAGCCCGACCCCATGCAGCGACAGCGGATACGCCTCGCGGATCAAACCCAGAAAGTGGTGAAACGGTCCGCCGGCCACCATGTAGTTTTCGGCGTGGACTTCGAAGAAGCCGATGTCAGGACTTGAGTCGAGCACTTCGCTGAAGTGCTCGCTCTTGAGCCCCAGCCCGGCACGGGGCGGGAGCCCGGTGAGGGCTGCCCGAGTGCGGCGCAAGGCATGGTCGCAGGATGTGATCATGATCGACACTCGGGCGGCTCCCGGATCAGGACTTGGCTTTGAACGCTTCGAGCTGACCGAAACCGGTCGGCGAGGTTTTGCTTTCAGTGGTGGTGCAGGTGCCTTTCGGGACCAGTTTCCAGGCGTTGGCCTGATGATCCATTTTCGCGGTGCCGGCACAGGTGGTGCCCGCGCCTGCGGCGCAATCGTTCTTGCCTTTCATGGCCACGCCGAAGCATTTTTCCATGTTGTCGTCAGCGGCGTGGGCGGTGGAGACGGCAGCGATGCTCAGGGCGGAACCGAGGGCCAGAACCAGGGCGGTGGCGGACAGGGTGCGGGTGGTAGCAGTCATGATGTTTCTCCGGTTTGAACTTGGGTTTGAACAAGCGATTGCGCTTGCTTGCCCCACTAGAGAAACGACTCGGCGATGCGTTACAGCGATCAGTAAAAGTTTTTTTGCCGGGCACAAAAAAAACGGCCCGAAGGCCGTTTTTTTTGAAGCGATCGATCAACCGCCGAGGTACGCCTCGCGCACTTTCGGGTCGGTCAGCAGCGCTTCGCCGGTGCCTTGCATCACCACCCGGCCGTTCTCCAGAACGTAGGCACGGTCAGCGATTTTCAGCGCCTGGTTGGCGTTTTGCTCGACCAGGAACACCGTCACACCGTCCTTGCGCAGCTGTTCGATGATGTCGAAGATCTGCTGGATGATGATCGGTGCCAGGCCCAGCGACGGCTCGTCGAGCAGCAGCAGTTTCGGCTTGCTCATCAGCGCACGGCCGATGGCGAGCATTTGCTGTTCGCCGCCGGACATGGTGCCGCCGCGCTGGTTGAAGCGTTCTTTCAGGCGTGGGAAAAGTCCGAGAACCTTGTCCATCTGTTCCTGATAGTCGCCCTTGTCGGTGAAGAATCCGCCCATGGACAGGTTTTCTTCGACGGTCAGACGGGCAAACACCCGACGACCTTCCGGCACTACGGCGATGCTCTTGCGCATGATCTGCGACGAATCCTGGCCGACCAGTTCCTCACCCATGTAACGGATGCTGCCGCTGTGGGCCTGCGGCGAACCGCACAGCGTCATCAGCAGCGTGGACTTGCCGGCACCGTTGGCGCCGATCAGGGTCACGATCTCGCCCTGGCGGACTTCGACGTTGACGCTGTGCAGCGCCTGGATCTTGCCGTAGAAGGTGGAAACGTTTTCGAACTGCAGCATTTACGCTTCCCCCAGGTAGGCTTTGATCACTTCAGGATTGTCGCGGATCTGCTCCGGCGTGCCGTCGGCCAGGGGCGTGCCCTGGTTGATCACGACGATGTGATCGGAAATGCTCATGACCAGTTTCATGTCGTGTTCGATCAGCAGCACGGTCACGTTGTGCTCTTCACGCAGCACGCTGATCAGCGCCTTGAGGTCTTCGGTTTCCTTCGGGTTCAGACCGGCGGCCGGTTCGTCGAGCATGAGGATCCGCGGACGGGTCATCATGCAGCGGGCGATTTCCAGGCGACGCTGTTGACCGTAAGCCAGGGTGCCGGCAGGGCGGTTGGCGAACTCTTTGAGGTTGACCTTTTCCAGCCAGTACTCGGCGAACTCCATGGCCTCGCGCTCGCTCTTGCGAAACGCCGGGGTCTTGAACAGGCCGGACAGGAAGTTGGTGTTCAGGTGACGGTGCTGGGCGATCAACAGGTTCTCGACCGCCGTCATGTCCTTGAACAGGCGCACGTTCTGGAAGGTGCGCACCACGCCTTTGAGGGCGATCTTGTGGCCCGGCAGGCCGTGGATCGGCTCGCCGTCCAGCAGGATGCTGCCGCCCGATGGCTGGTAGAAACCGGTCAGGCAGTTGAACACGGTGGTCTTGCCCGCGCCGTTCGGCCCGATCAGTGCAACCACCTGTTTCTCTTTGACGGTCAGGGCCACGCCGTTGACCGCCAGCAGGCCGCCGAAGCGCATGCTCAGATTTTCGACTTTCAGGATCTCGCGGCTCATTTGCGCAGCTCCATGTGAGGACGTTGCATGGGCAGCAGACCTTGAGGTCGCCAGATCATCATCAGCACCATCAGGGCGCCGAACATCAACATGCGGTACTCACTGAACTCACGCATCATTTCCGGCAGCAGGATCATCACCACGGCCGCGAGAATCACGCCCAACTGCGAGCCCATGCCACCCAGCACCACGATGGCGAGGATGATGGCGGACTCGATGAAGGTGAACGATTCCGGCGTCACCAGACCCTGACGGGCGGCGAAGAAGCTGCCGGCGAAACCGGCGAAGCTCGCGCCCAGGGTGAACGCCGACAGCTTGATCACGGTCGGGTTGAGACCCAGCGCACGGCAGGCGATTTCATCTTCACGCAGCGCTTCCCACGCACGGCCGATCGGCATGCGCAGCAGGCGGTTGATGATGAACAGCGCCGCCAGCGCCAGCAGCAGGGCGACCAGGTAGAGGAAGATCACCTTGTTGATCGAGTTGTATTGCAGGCCGAAATACTCGTGGAAGGTTTGCAGGCCTTCCGCAGCCTTGCGTTCGAAGGTCAGGCCGAAGAACGTCGGTTTCTCGATGTTGCTGATGCCGTTCGGGCCGCCGGTGATGTCGGTCAGGTTACGCAGGAACAGGCGGATGATTTCCCCGAAGCCGAGGGTCACGATCGCCAGGTAGTCGCCGCGCAGACGCAACACCGGGAAGCCGAGCAGGAAGCCGAACGTCGCCGCCATCAGGCCGGCAATCGGCAGGCAGATCCAGAAGCTCAGGCCGTAGTAGTGCGACAGCAGCGCGTAGCTGTAGGCGCCGACGGCGTAGAAACCGACGTAACCCAGGTCGAGCAGACCGGCCAGACCGACCACGATGTTCAGGCCCAGGCCGAGCATCACGTAGATCAGGATCAGCGTCGCGATGTCCACCGCGCCACGGGAGCCGAAGAACGGCCACACCAGCGCACCGATGATCAGCGCGATGATGAAGTAGCGCTGGGTGGAAGGCAGGGTCAGGAAGTTGCTGGCCTTGGCCGGGATCAGCGGCATGCCCGGCGACGAACGCCACGCCTTGCTGATCTGCTGGTTGAACAGCACTCGCAGGAACATCAGCACCGAGCAGATGGCGATGGTCGCCAGAATGGCCGGGCTGGTGTTGTGCACTTCCAGGTTGATGCCGACGATGGTCAGTTTCAGACCCAGTACCGGATAGGCCACGGCCCAGACCAGCAAGGCGCTGAACAGCGCCTGTTTAAGATTCCTAGTCATACTTTCTCAACCTCCGGACGGCCCAGAATGCCGGTCGGACGGAACAACAGCACCAGAACCAACAAGCCGAAAGCCACGACGTCCTTGTACTGGTCGCCGAAGATATCGGCGCCAAAGGCTTCCGCCACCCCGAGCACCAGCCCGCCGAGCATGGCGCCGGGGATGCTGCCGATCCCGCCCAGTACCGCGGCGGTGAAGGCCTTGAGGCCGACGAGGAAACCGGCGTTCGGGTTGATCACGCCGTATTGCATGCTCAGCAGCACGGCCGCGACGGCCGCCAGCGCAGCACCGATGACGAAGGTCAGGGCGATGATGTTGTTGGTGTTGATGCCCAGCAGGTTGGCCATCTTGATGTCTTCGGCACAGGCGCGGCACGCGCGGCCCAGGCGAGAGCGGGAGATGAACAGCGTGAGGCCGAGCATGGCGATCAGCGTCACCACGAACACCACGATTTGCATGTAGGAAATCAGCACTTCATGTGCGCCACCCGGGCCGAAGGCGAAGTTGCCCGGAATCAGGTTGGGGATTGCTTTGTCCTTGGAGTCTTGCGCCAGCAGAACCGTGTTCTGCAGGAAGATCGACATACCGATCGCGGAAATCAGCGGGATCAGACGGTTGCTGCCGCGCAACGGGCGGTAGGCAATGCGTTCGATGCTGTAACCGTAGGAACTGGTGACGACGATGCTGGCGATGAACGCCACGGTCATCAGCAGCGGGACGCTTTCGAGTCCCATCATGGTCAGCCCGGCGATGGCGATGAACGCCACGTAGGAACCGATCATGTACACCTCGCCGTGGGCGAAGTTGATCATTCCAATGATGCCGTAGACCATCGTGTAGCCGATGGCGATCAGGGCATACATGCTGCCAACGTTCAAGCCGTTAACCAGCTGTTGGAAGAAGTGATAGATGTCAGGCATTACAGCGCTCCTAAAAACCTGATACGCATTTCACTGGTGGAGTCATTTTCCCGCCCGGTCCCGTGGATCTATATCCACTTCGAATCCGGGTTTTGCCAGCGAACCGCTGATGACGGTTTTGAGATTTTCAGGTGGGGAGACTGGCGGATCACGCCAGCGCGGCCCAATACATTCGTAAAACAAAGCCCACGGCACGCCGTGGGCTTTATTGGCAGTCAGTCAGGCAGCGCCTTACTGAGGCGACACTTCGGTTTTAGGTTTGCCGTTGTGCCACTCGTAAACCACGAATTTGAAGTCCTTCAGGTCGCCCTTGTCGTCGAAGCTCAGGTCGCCGGTAGGTGTCTTGAACGTGCCTTTGTGGATGGCTTCAGCCACTTTGGCAGCATCTTCGGACTTGGCAGCCTTGATACCTTCGGCAATCACTTCAACGGCCGAGTAGGACGGGAACACGAACGGACCGCTCGGGTCTTCTTTCTTGGCCTTGAATGCATCGGCCAGGGCCACGTTGGCCGGATCCTGGTCGAAGGACTTCGGCAGGGTCACCAGCAGGCCTTCGGACGCGTCCTTGGCGATCTGGGTGATCGAGTCGTTACCCACGCCTTCCGGACCCATGAACTTGGCCTTCAGGCCTTTTTCCTGGGCTTGACGCAGGATCAGACCCAGCTCCGGGTGGTAGCCGCCGTAGTAGACGAAGTCGACGTTGGCTTGCTTGAGCTTGGCGATGATCGCGGAGAAGTCCTTGTCGCCGGCGTTGACGCCTTCGAACACGGCAACCTTGGTGCCTTTCTTCTCGAGGGTGGATTTGACGGCGGTGGCGATGCCTTCACCGTACTGCTGCTTGTCGTGCAGCACGCCGACGATTTTCGGCTTCACGTGATCGGCGATGTAGTTACCGGCGGCAGGGCCTTGGGCGCTGTCCAGACCGATGGTGCGGAACACCATTTTGTAACCACGGTTGGTGATGTCCGGGCTGGTGGCAGCCGGGGTGATCATGATCACGCCTTCATCTTCGTAGATGTCCGAAGCAGGCTGGGTGGAGCTGGAGCACAGGTGACCGACCACGAACTTGACGCCGTCGTTGACGACCTTGTTCGCAACCGCTACCGCTTGTTTGGGATCGCAGGCGTCATCGTATTCAACGGCTTCGAGCTTCTTGCCGTCGACGCCGCCCTTGGCGTTGATCTGTTCGATGGCCATTTTCGCGCCACTGAACTGCATGTCGCCGTACTGGGCTACTGGACCGGTTTTAGGGCCGGCGATACCGATCTTGATGGTGTCAGCTGCGAACGAATGGCTGGCAACCCCGGCCAGAACCATAGCGGCAAACAGTTTGGAAATCTGCTTAGTAGCCTTAGTCATAGTGCTCCACTCTTACTGTTGTATTTTTTTAGAGTCCTGACGCCGTAGCAGCAGAACCGGGACAGATATCTGGGCGATACCCTCCGGAAAAGCCCCCGGCAACTGTACCGGTACAGTGTAGAGCGCCGGTTGTTGGCCTGGGAAGCTGGCGCCAGGGGGCAAAACCTGAGGGTGTCGCTTTAATGAAAGAAAAAGACAGAATTGCGGCGGGACGTTCAGAGGGCTTATGCCCCAATCATCAGCATTCCTTGGCGTTCCTGCTCTTTTCGTTCGGTACGGCCTTTTGCAACCGGGTTTTTCTGCCGGACCACCGACGTTATCATTCGCGCCGATTTCTTTTCCGGACAGTCCCATGAATCAAGAACCTAGCACCCTCTATGCCAAGCTGCTTGGTGAAACCGCATCTATTACCTGGAAAGAGTTGGAGCGCTTCTATGCCCAGGGTGCCCTATTGTGGGTCGACGCCGGCCTGGATTTGATCGCGGTCGCCGAGGCCGTGGCGTCGGATCAGGGCGAGAAAGTCGCTGCCTGGCTGGCCGAAGACAAGGTCGCCAAGCTGTCTGAAACGCGGGCGCTGGATATCTTCGAGCGTGATCCCGAGATGTGGGCGGTGGTAGTCCGGCCGTGGATCCTGATCCAGGAAAGGGCAGCGACCTGACGGGTTGCACCTTGTTGGTGCGGGCACTGACCGGCAAAAAGTGTGTAGCGGAGTAGCGTGATGGCACGTTGCCGTAGAGAAATGCCACAAGCGTGGGTGGCATAACGGTGACGTAAACGTAACGGGCACAGTTTATTGAGCAGCCTGACGGCTGCTTAATTGTTTCGGGATATTGGAAAGGCTGAAATCTTCAGTGAATTAGCGGGCCTCTTCGCGAGCAAGCCCGCTCCCACGGGGAAATGCATTCCAAATGTGGGAGCGGCGGTGCGACGATTCGACTTGCTCGCGAATGGGGCGACTCGGGTCTGGATCAGACCGTGTAAGTCTTGCCCGTATGGTTATTGAGGGAAATAACCTTGGTCTTGCCGATCCGGTGACGGTAGATCTCGCGCAGGTACTTGATCGACTTCTTCACGCAATCGCGCGACAGGCGAATGTCATTGATCGAGACGAACTTCTCTTTGTCGTTGATCAACTCGCGGTACTTCTTCTCGTACATCGGCTTGATCGCGTACCAGTTGGTATCGAGGATCTTCGCCGGGTTCTCGAATTCGTTGAGCAGGTCGTCGATGCGGTCCTCGTCGAACTCTTCCTGAATGATGAAATCGAGGATCGAGTTGTCCAGGGTCTCGTCGAAACGGTACGGCGTCTTGGCAAAGCAACGCTTGATGAATGCCACGATCAGCGTCAGGAAGTCGTCCGACAGGCACGGGCTCTTGGCGATCAGGGTGGTCAGCGACAGGTTGGCCGAGGCGCCGATCACCAGCGCGTAGCGCTTGAGCGTGGTGTTGGGGAACAGGCTGTTGAGGTGGGTCTTCAACCGGTTCAGGTCCATGTACGACAGCTTGTAGTCTTTCGGCAGCGAAACGATCGAGACCACCGACGAGCAGTTCTTGAAGAAGTGCAGGTCGTGCAGCGCAGCCGCGTCGTAGCCGGAGTTCTTGTATTGCTCAAGCGAGGCGCGATAACGCTTGGACTCGATCGGCAGCAGGCTGATGCCTTCGATGGCCTGGGTCACTTTATTGAAGTGCGGCAGGTCGATCGAGCGGAAAAACAGGTCGTCGATGTTCAGGCGCTGCGGCTCTTTGTCGAACACCTTGAACTTGTCGCTGCTCGGAGGCGGGGTTTCCGGCACCACGGATTCGGCGTAGGCAATCGCCACCGGGCCGGCCAGACTCATGAACAGGTCGTTGGCGTCCAGGCGAATGGTCTCGCCGATGTCGATGCCGGCGCGACGGAAATAGTTCTGGTCGTAGTCGGTCGTGACCGCCTGGGCCGTCAGAATGTTGAAGATCTGCTGCGAGATGTATTGGTTGGCGTGCTTCTCCATCGCATTGACATCAATGTTCTGGATGTTGCCGTCATCGCTCTCTTCGGCGTAACGCATGATGTCGTTGGAAATCAGCATCATCGCGTTCCATGGGCGGATACGGCCCATGACGCTGGCTTCGCTGCTGTCTTCGTTGGCGAAGTTGTACGAGAAATCCCATTCTTCCGAGAGGTATTTGCACAGCAGACGACCGGCGTTGATGTGCAGCGCCTCGGACATTTCGCTGCGGTGGTCGGAAATGTTCGGCAGCACGCAGATGCCGCTGGTGAAGATCGGTTCGAACACGAAGGAATGACCGCTCTTGCCGTCATGCTCATCCATCGGCTTGGTGTCGAACGTCTTGTTCATGTACGAGTGCTGCTGGGCCAGGCCGAATTCCGAGGCCATGCCCGAACCGGTACCACCGCCGGCACTGAAGATCGAGAAATACAGGCGCGACTGGTTGGCCTTGATGCCGCAGCTGTCGATCAGGTACGAGTGGATCATTTTCCAGTCAGGGCTGGAGAAACGCTGGGTGTCCTTGTTGAGGATGATCTTCGCCAGGTACTGGCCGAGGATCGGCGCGTTACCGGCGCCACCGGCGTGGACTTCGGACAAGTCCATGATCTTCATCTTGCTGTAGTCGCGCAGGAAACCGCTTTTTTCGCCCTTGCGCGAGAAACGGATACGCCCGGCAATGTCCTTGTCGAGGTCGCCGAGCATCACCAGCGGTTCCACCAGGAACACCGGTTTGGTCGACTTGCTCGGGCCGATCCGCAGATTCTGCTTGATCCACTGGGCCGGGCTGTAGCCTTTGTCGGAGGCCAGGCGACGGTCAGCCGCGCGATCTTCGCTGTTGAATTCGTTGAGGTAGAACTTGCGCGCGTTGTACACAAGCTCCGCCACGTCGAGGGCGATGTTGGAGCCGCAGCGACCGAGGCCGATCAGGCACACCGACGGGAATTCCTGATCGTTGTGCTGTTCGTTGTCGCCTTCCAGGTGCGGCGGGCGCGGGAACACCAGGTCACGCAGGCCATCGAGGTTGTCGAGGATGCGGTCGGTATTGGTTTCGGTGAAGTACAGGTATTGCTGGGTGCCCAGCGGGCGCGAGGGGGGCAATGGCTTCATCGGGGCAGGGCTGTTCGCCGCCGGGCTCAGAGTCAGATCGGATACCGCAGTGGCCGGATTGTTTTTAGAAGTCATTGAGCGCCATCTACCTGGACTGGTTGGTTCAACGACCGCTGTCGTCGAACCTCACGGAATGGGAATCTCGCGTCTTTTTCTTGCGCGTGTTTGGCCCGTGCGTCAGGGGGTATGACCTGAGTGCCGCGCGGGGGAATCCTTTCCTGATTGATGATGGATCGGCCATTATTCGGCGATCTTTAATCAAAAGGAGGCTAAATGATGTCAACGCGACCTTCGTTGGGTTTTGCCGGAATCGGCCTGATGGGCCTGCCGATGTGCCGCCGCCTGCTGGCCGCCGGTTACCCGCTGACCGTGTGGAACCGCAACCCGGCCAAGTGCGCGCCGCTGGTCGAGGCCGGCGCCCGGCAGGTGGTGACCCCCGCTGAACTCTGTGAACAGGCTGACGTGGTGATGCTGTGCCTGGCCGACACCGCGGTGGTGCACGAGGTGGTGTTCGGCCCGGCCGGCGTGGCCGAAGGGGCGAAACCCGGTCAGTTGCTGGTGGATTTTTCCAGCCTCGAACCGACGGCCACCCGTGAAATGGCGGCTGAACTGGCCGACAAGACAGGCATGGCCTGGCTCGATTCGCCGGTGTCCGGCGGGGTGGTCGGGGCCGAGGCCGGCAGCCTGGCGATCATGGTCGGCGGTGATGCAGCAGATCTTGATCGCGTACGCCCGGTATTGCTCGAACTCGGGCAGCGCGTCACGCACATGGGCGGCGTCGGCGCCGGTCAGGTGACCAAGGCCTGCAATCAGATGATCGTCGCCTGCAATGCCCTGGTGATCGCCGAAGTGGTGGCGCTGGCCGAGCAGGCCGGGGTTGATGCCAGCCTGATCGCCGAGGCGCTGGCCGGTGGTTTTGCCGATTCCAGACCGTTGCAGATTCTTGCCCCGCAAATGGCCGAAAGTCGTTTCGAACCGGTGAAGTGGCACGTGCGCACGCTGCTGAAAGATCTGGATACCGCCGTGAAGTTTTCCCGGGAAACCGGCTCGGCCACGCCGATCAGCGGATTGGCCGCACAACTGATGCGCCTGCATGGGGCGCAGGGTTTTTTGCAGAAGGATCCAGCGACACTGGTGCAAATGTACCGCGCGCCAGACTCAACGGATTGACCGCGTGCGCGTGTTTGCGCTGATTGATTTCCTCCAGCACCGGGCGCAGTTCGGCCAGTGGCACCGGGCGGCTGAGCAGGTAACCCTGAATGAAGTCGCAGCCCGAGCGCTCGAGGAATTCGTACTGCTCCAGGCTTTCGACGCCTTCGGTGACCACCTGCAAATGCAGGGTGTGCGCCATGACGATGATCGCCTGGACGATCTCCATGTCGGCGGTGGCCTTGGGAATGTCGAGGATGAACGAGCGGTCGACCTTCAGAGTGTTGAGCGGCAGGCGCTTGAGGTAGGCCAGCGACGAATAGCCGGTCCCGAAGTCGTCGATCGACAGTGACACGCCGAGGGCGCGGATCTGTCGCAACAACACCAGCGTGTTGGCGATGTTGCCCATCAAGGCGTTTTCGGTGACTTCCAGTTCCAGCCGTTCCGGGGCGACCCCGGCGCTGCGCAAGGCGTGCTCGATTTCATTGGCCAGTTCTTCCCGGGCCAGATTCAGCGGTGAGCAGTTCCAGGCGATCTTCAGTTCTGAACAGCCATGGCGCGACAGTTCGCCAAGGTCCTCACAGGCCTTGCGCAGGACCCAGTTGTCGAGCTCGGCAATCAGGCCGTTGTTTTCGGCGATGGCGATGAATCGGTCCGGGGTGAGCAGGCCGTGCACCGGATGCTGCCAGCGGATCAGCGCTTCGAGCTTGGTGACCTTGCCGGTCTTGAGTTCGAAGATCGGCTGGTAATACAACCGCAGGCCGTTCTCTTCACGCAGGGCGTGGCGCAGTTCCTCTTCCAGTTGCAGCTCAAGGCTGGCGCGGTTTTTCAGATTGGAATCGAAGAAATGCACGCCGTTGCGCCCGGCGCCTTTGGACTGGTACAGCGCCAGATCCGCGTGCTTGAGCAGTTCATCGCAGGTGGAGCCGTCCTCGGGGAACAGACTGATGCCGATACTGGTGGTCATCACCATGCGCCGACCGGCGAGTTCGATCGGCTCTTTCATCTTGAGCATGATGCGCTGGGCCAGATTGCGTGCCTCTTCGCGGTCGCGCAGACCGATCAGGATGCAGAACTCGTCGCCGCCGAATCGCGCCACCACATCTTCGTGGCTGCGCACCGAGCCCTTGATGTGCTGGGCGATGACTTTGAGCAGTTCGTCGCCGGCGTCATGGCCGAGGCTGTCGTTGATGCGTTTGAAGTGGTCGATGTCGAGGAACATCACCGCCAGCATCCCGCCTTCGCTGGATTTCTGACTGAGTTTTTCGGCGAAGATCTGATTGAAACCGCGTCGGTTGATCAGGTTGGTCAGGGCGTCGTAGTTGGCCACGTGCTGCAGCGACATGCGCGC
The DNA here is from genome assembly GCF_021602345.1 of Pseudomonas pharyngis. GTDB lineage: Bacteria > Pseudomonadota > Gammaproteobacteria > Pseudomonadales > Pseudomonadaceae > Aquipseudomonas > Aquipseudomonas pharyngis. The sequence continues at coordinate 34,756 of NZ_BQID01000010.1, read as the reverse complement.
CTGATCAAGCTGGCTGAGCAGGGCGTTGACCCGGCGCAGATCGTGTTCCTTGTTCTGCAGCTTCTTGTCGGCCAGCGCGGCGCTGATCGCGCTGCCCAGGATCAGCAACGTGATCAGTGCGACGGTGAGGCCCAGTTGCAGGTGACTGGATTGCGACGCCAGGATCGGCAATTGCCCCTCGGGCAGCACCAGTTGCAGCGCCGCCATGCCGGTGAAATGCATGCTGAGGATGCCGGCGCCGAGAATCAGCGCGGCCAGGTATTTGAGCATCTGGATGTGCAGGCCACTGCCTTCGCGCAAGTTGCCGGCGACCCACAACGCCGCGAAGCTGGCGCCGATGGCGATCACGATCGACGACAGGAACAGGGTGGGCTCGTAGTAGGCCGTGGCGGCGGATTCGATGGCGGCCATGCCGACGTAATGCATGCCGGCGATGCCGAGGCCGATGACGATGGCGGTCTTGAGGTACTGCAGCAGGTTCGGTTGGGGCGTGCTCAGGGTGTGCATCGCCAGCCAGGACGCCAGTAACGCGATCACCAGGGAAAACAGGGTCACGGGCAGGTCGTACTGGATGTCGATCGGCGCCTGGAACGCCAGCATGCTGATGAAGTGCATCGCCCAGATGCCGCCGGCCAGGCAGGTTGCGCCGATCCAGCGCCACAGGCGTTGCGAACCGGGCTCTTCGGCGTGGGCGACCCGTTCGGCCATGTCGAGGGTGGCGAAACTCGCGGCGCAGGCGACCAGGTAGGCCACCAGCACCAGCAGGGGATTGTGTGTGCAATTGAGGATGACCTGCCCGCTCTCCGGCTGCTCGGCAACAAACTGCAACCCAAGCCACTCCATAGCATGCCCCGTCTCTGAGTGCGTCCTTACTGCGTCATCAACGCAGGCGAATGGTTGCAGTATAGAGGCGGTTTTTGCCGTGCACGCGGTAGTGGCACATTGGTGCTAATGATTTCGGCATTAGCCTCATAGCGAATGGCGCTAAGCGTGCACAGGCCTGAACTCAGGCGACTTCGTTCCAGTGCGGTTGCAGCGGTGGCAGGCCGAAACGGGCCCGCGCCTTGTCGCAGTCGGTGTTCTGTTCGCCGTTTTCCCACGATGCTTCGAATTCGCGGCAGGGGCTGGAACGCTTGTCGTAGATCGTGCAGCTCACGGCTTTTCCGACTTCGCCCTCCAGCGCGGTACAGCGCGGCGCCTTGCGGTCGGTACCGATCATCGCGACCCGGCTGGGCGTGATCTGGGTGACCAGTTCATCGGGTACGGTCCCGCCGGAGGATGCGCATTCACCCCAGAAAAATGACACACGAAAATGGGAACAGCAGGCACCGCAATTCAGACACGGACTGACTTCGGACATGGGCGGGATATCAAAGGGGTTGATCGGCAGGATCCGGACGGATCCGGCGGCCATTCTAGGCTTCGCCACGGCGTTGGGAAGGGGGGCGTGAAAGTATTTTTTCATTGCCGGATTTTTCCGCAAAACCCCCGGTTTTCGGGGGATTCGAAGCATTTCAAGGGCTTACGTTTCGTTACACGGCCATGGCCCGTCATCAGGCTTGCGAATGATCACAGACAGCCCCGACGAGCGTGACTAGATTGCAGGTTCCGGGCTCGGATGCGTTGGCAGTGAAGCCCTCATAACAATAAAGAGACGGACCCATGCAGAACTCGACCCAAGCGGCGAATGCCTGGCGCATTCTGTTCCTGCTGTTCCTTGCCAACCTGTTCAACTTCTTCGACCGCACCATCCCGGCGATCATCATCGAGCCGATCCGCATGGAGTGGCACCTCAGCGACTTTCAGCTGGGGATCGTCGGCACCGCGTTCACCCTGGTCTATGCGATCGCCGGCTTACCACTGGGGCGCATGGCCGATACCGGTTCGCGCAGCAAACTGATGGGCTGGGGCCTGGCGGCCTGGAGCGCGCTGACGGCGGTCAACGGTCTGGTCGGCAGTTTCTGGAGTTTCCTGCTGGTGCGCATGGGCATCGGCATCGGTGAAGCCAGTTACGCGCCCGCCGCCAACTCGCTGATCGGCGACCTGTTCCCGGCCCATCGCCGGGCCCGGGCCATGGGCATTTTCATGCTCGGCCTGCCGCTGGGGCTGCTGCTGGCCTTCTTCACCATCGGCTGGATGGTCAAGGCTTTCGACAGCTGGCGCGCGCCGTTCTTCATCGCCGCCGTGCCGGGGCTGGTGCTGGCGGTGTTCATGTTCTTCATCAAGGAACCCAAGCGCGGCGCGGCGGAAACCGTGCAGGTGTCTCAGGAAAAAGTCGACAGGCCGATTCGTCGGGTTCTCGCCATTCCGACCTTCCTGTGGCTGGTGATGGCCGGGTTGTGCTTCAACTTTGCGACCTACGCCTGCAACTCGTTCCTGGTGCCGATGCTCCAGCGTTATTTCCTGATGCCGTTGCAGGAAGCGGCGGTGGCGACCGGGGTAATCGTCGGTGTGACCGGGCTGATCGGCCTGACCCTCGGCGGCTGGATCGCTGACAAGATCCACCAGCGGGTGGCCAACGGCCGACTGCTGTTTGCTGCGTTCAGCCTGATCATCTCGACCCTGTGTACGGCGTGGGCGCTGCATGCCGGGCGTATTGAGATCGGGGTGTTTGTCGCGGTGTTCAGTGTGGGCTGGCTGTTCGCCTACAACTTCTACACCTGCGTGTACACGGCGATTCAGGACGTGGTCGAGCCACGCCTGCGGGCTACGGCGATGGCGCTGTTCTTTGCCGGGTTGTATTTGCTCGGTGGTGGTCTGGGTCCGGTGGTGGTCGGCGGTTTGTCGGATCACTTCGCCAAGTCGGCGATGGCCTCGGCGGGCGCCGAGCAGATGACCGAAGCGTTCAAGGCCGTCGGTCTGCATGATGCGATGTACCTGATTCCGGTGGCGCTGTTCCTGACCATGGTGTTCCTGTTCCTCGCCTCGCGCTGTTTTGTGCGGGATGCCAAGCGGATGAAGGAAGGGCTGGTGGCGGTGGTTGAGCCAGAGGGTGCAGCGGTGACTGCGTAATCGCCTTCGCGAGCAAGCCCGCTCCCACATTCGACCGCATTTCCTCCTGAAGGAAACCGGCCAACTGTGGGAGCGGGCTTGCTCGCGAAGAGGCAATCAGCCGCGCAGGATAAATATCAGGCAAACAAAAAGGCCCGCATCGCTGCGGGCCTTTTCTTTTTTTGGCGATGGAGCAGGGCGGTTTAGCCCGCCACCAGCACCCGGATCGCTTCCAGTCGCAGCGCCGCTTTGTCGAGCATCGCCAAACCTTGTTCACGCTGCTTGCGCAGGGCATCCAGTTCGCTGTCGCGCACGGTCGGGTTGACCGCCTGCAACGCGGTCAGGCGTGCCAGTTCTTCGTCGGTGTCGGCTGCCAGACGGCGGCGGGCCTCGGCGACGCGCTCGGCGTGGCGCGGGGTGACCTTGTCTTCACCGGCGTTGATCCGTGGCGTCAGCTGATCGCGCTGGGCCTGGATGAACTTGTTGGCGCTGGCGCGCGGCACGCTTTCCAGTTGATCGTTGAGGGTTTCGAACGCCACGCGCGACGACAGGTCGTTGCCGTTGGCGTCGAGCAGGCAGCGCAGGGCGGCCGGCGGCAGGTAGCGGCCCAATTGCAGCGAACGCGGGGCAACCACTTCGCTGACGTAGAGCAATTCCAGCAAAACAGTGCCTGGCTTGAGCGCCTTGTTCTTGATCAGCGCAACGGCGGTGTTGCCCATCGAACCGGACAGCACCAGATCCATGCCGCCCTGCACCATCGGGTGTTCCCAGGTGATGAACTGCATGTCTTCGCGCGACAGCGCCTGGTTGCGGTCGTAGGTGATGGTCACGCCTTCGTCGTCGCCCAGCGGGAAGCTGGCGTCGAGCATCTTCTCGCTCGGCTTGAGGATCAGGGCGTTTTCCGAATGGTCTTCGCTGTCGATGCCGAAGGCGTCGAACAGGGTTTCCATGTAGATCGGCAGGGCGAACTGATCGTCCTGCTCGAGGATGGCCTCGACCAGCGCCTCACCTTCGCCGGCGCCGCCGGAGTTGAGCTCCAGCAGACGGTCGCGACCGGTGTGCAGCTCGGCTTCCAGACGTTCGCGCTCGGTGCGCGCCTCGTCGATCAGCGCTTGCCATTCGCCGTCGTCGGCCTCTTCGAGCAGCGGCAGCAGGCGCGGGCCGAACTGATGCTGCAAGGCGTTGCCGGTCGGGCAGGTGTTGAGGAACGCGTTCAGGGCTTCGTGGTACCACTGGAACAAGCGCTCTTGCGGGCTGGTTTCCAGGTACGGCACGTGCAGTTCGATGATGTGCTTCTGGCCGATCCGGTCGAGACGACCGATCCGCTGCTCCAGCAGGTCCGGGTGCGACGGCAGGTCGAACAGCACCAGGTGGTGGGCGAACTGGAAGTTGCGACCTTCACTGCCGATTTCCGAGCAGATCAACACCTGCGCGCCGAACTCTTCGTCGGCGAAGTAGGCGGCGGCGCGGTCACGCTCGAGGATGTTCATGCCTTCGTGGAACACCGTGGCCGGGATGCCGGAGCGCACGCGCAGGGCGTCTTCCAGGTCCATCGCGGTTTCGGCGTGGGCGCAGATCACCAGCACTTTGGTGCGCTTGAGCATTTTCAGCTGGTCGATCAGCCATTCGACGCGCGGGTCGAATTTCCACCAGCGTTCTTCTTCGCTGGCGTCCGGCTGGGCCTGGAAGCTGACTTCCGGGTACAGCTCGGCGTGTTCGCCCAGGGGCAGTTCGAGGTATTCGTCCGGGCACGGCAGCGGGTACGGGTGCAGCTTGCGCTCCGGGAAGCCCTGCACGGCGGCGCGGGTATTACGGAACAGCACGCGGCCGGTGCCGTGGCGGTCGAGCAGTTCACGCACGAGGCGGGCGCTGGCTTCGGTGTCGCCATCGTTGACGGCGGTGAGCAGGGCTTCACCTTCGTTGCCGAGGAAACCGTGGATGGTCTTGTGCGCGGCCGGCGACAGGCGACCCTTGTCCAGCAGTTCCTGAACGGCTTCGGCCACCGGGCGATAGTTTTCGCTCTCGGCACGGAAGGCGGCCAGGTCATGGAAACGGTTCGGGTCAAGCAGGCGCAGACGGGCGAAGTGGCTGTCCTGGCCGAGTTGTTCAGGGGTGGCGGTGAGCAGCAGCACGCCGGGAATGACCTCGGCCAGCTGTTCCACCAGCGAGTATTCCGGGCTGACTTTGTCTTCGTGCCACACCAGATGGTGGGCTTCATCGACCACCATCAGGTCCCAGCCGGCAGCGAACAGTGCGTCCTGAGCCTTCTCATCGTCGACCAGCCACTCCAGCGCCACCAGGGCCAGTTGGGTGTCTTCGAACGGGTTGGTGGCATCGCTTTCGATGAAACGTTCTTCGTCGAATAGCGCGACCTGCAGGTTGAAGCGGCGGCGCATTTCCACCAGCCATTGGTGCTGGAGGTTTTCAGGCACCAGGATCAGTACGCGGTTGGCGCGGCCCGACAGCAACTGACGATGGATCACCAGACCGGCTTCGATGGTCTTGCCCAGACCCACTTCGTCCGCCAGCAATACCCGCGGCGCGATGCGGTCGGCGACTTCACGGGCAATGTGCAGTTGGTGGGCGATCGGTTGTGCGCGCACGCCGCCCAGGCCCCAGAGCGAAGACTGCAACTGGCGGCTGGTGTGTTCCAGGGTGTGGTAACGCAGGGAGAACCACGCCAGCGGGTCGATCTGGCCGGCGAACAGACGGTCGCTGGCCAGACGGAACTGAATGAAGTTCGACAGCTGGGTTTCCGGCAGGGTGACCGCTTCGTTCTGCGCGTTGAGGCCGTGGTAGACCATCAGGCCGTCGACGTCGTCGACTTGCTGGACGGTCATTTTCCAGCCTTCGAAGTGAGTGATCGAATCGCCCGGCGAGAACCGCACGCGGGTGAGGGGCGCATTCCGTAGCGCGTACTGGCGAGTCTCGCCAGTGGCCGGGTAAAGCACGGTCAACAAGCGGCCGTCCTGTGCCAGAACGGTGCCTAAACCAAGCTCTGCTTCGCTGTCACTGATCCAGCGTTGCCCCGGTTGATACTGCTGCGCCATGCTGCCTGACTCCCACCTTGAAAAAGCGGGCTATCTTAACGGAATGAGGGCCCGAGGCCAAAGGATAAGGAGCGGTGACGAGCTTTTGGCTGCACGCTGCAAGTAAGGCAGATGTGGTCATCTGTCAGTTTTACGCAGGGCCGGGGCACCTGTGAGTGCCAACCCGGTCACAAGTTTGCGACAGATGGTTCAAGGCAACCTCGCCCCAGCCGATAGCTTGCTGACAGGAGACCCTTCATATGCTGCCACCGATGCTCCCCCTGAGCGCCGTGCCGATCACCTCCCAGCAGGATCCGATCCGCCAGCGACCGGATATTCCCCCTGTGGTGCCGGTGCAGGAAAGCTCAAACGAAAGCACCATCGACCTGCAAAAGCGCGACCCGGAAGAAGACGGCTATCTGCTGCGTGAAGAGCAGCGCCGCCAGCAGGAACGTGATCGCCGGCGCCGCGAAGCCGACGACGACCCTGAAGCGCACCTCGCCGTGCCCGGCACCGAACTCAATGCCGACAACACTGTGCCGGTGGCGCCGCTGATGGACGATCAGCCGCGTCAGGGGCTTTGGGTCGACATCGAAATCTGAGGCCGGGCGGCCAGCTGTGTCAGGTTTTCCAGCAACACGTCGATTTCTTCTTGTGTGTTCAAGTAGCTCACCGCCACCCGCGCAATATTTGTCAGCCCGCGCGCCTGCATGTCCAGCGGCGTGTAGGCCACGCCATTGGCGCCGATGTTGATTCGTCGTCCGGCCAACGTCTGCTTCAGCGCCACGCTGTCCCAGCCCTCAAGCGTGAAGGCGATCAGCCCGGATTGTTGATTGGCCGCGCCGAGATTCCGCAGTGTCAGACCGGGAATCGCCTTCAGGCGTTGGCGCAATCCGCTGCTCAGTTGTTCGATGCGCTGGCGGACGGGGATCGAGCCGAGGCGGTTGTACTCCTCCAGCGCATTGGCCAGACCGGCCAGCAGGGCCAGCGATACCTCGCTGGTTTCAAAGCGGCGGGCGTCGTCACGCAGGGTAAAGCGCTTGCCGTCCCACGGCGCCGACAGTACATCGCGTTGCACGGGGAGCAGCCGTTGCAGGAATTGCGGCCGGATGTACATCAACGCCGTGCCGCGCGGCCCGCGCAGAAACTTGCGTCCGGCACCCTTGAGCACGTCGCACTGCAAGGCCTGAACATCGCAGGGCAACTGTCCCAGTGCCTGGCCGGCGTCGATGAAATAAGGGATGCCGTGGCGCCGCGCGACATTGCCGATCTGCGCGGCGGGGTTGATCAGACCGCCGTTGGCCGGCAGCCAGGTCAGGGCGATCAGACGTACCTGGCCGTCGATCATCTGCGCCAGGGCTTGCGGATCGACCGCACCTTTGGCATCGCAAGGAATCACTTCGAGCCGCGCGCCGGCCTTCACCGCTTCGGCCATGCACGCCAGGTTGCCGGCCCATTCATGGCGACCCACTAGAATCCGTTCGCCGGGCTGCCACGGCCCCAGCGCGTTGAACGCCTGGCTCCAGGCTGCCGAGCCGCTGCTGGCGAAGGCGATGTCTTCGGGCTGGGCGTTGAGCAGGGCGGCGGCCGCGTTGCGCGCGCGTTCCTGTACCCGGTTGTCCGCCGCCTCCATCGGCCCGCCGAGCGCTTCGCGTTGCAACTGTTCGATTACCGCGTCGAGGGTCGCCTGACTCGGCAGCGAAGCGCCGGCGTGGTTGAAGTGGATCACCTGGGCGCAGCCGGGCGTGGCGGCGCGCAGACGCAAGATGTCGTCGATGTTCACGGCTTGAGCTCGAAGATCGCGTCGATTTCCACCGCGACGCCGGCCGGCAGGCTCGCCACGCCGACCGCGGTGCGCACGTGTCGGCCCTTGTCGCCGAGGGCGTTGACCAGCAGGTTCGACGCCCCGTTGGCGACGACGCCCTGAGCCTTGAAGTCCGACGTGGCGGCCACGAAAACCCCGAGGCGCAGGATGCGCACCAGTTTCGACAGGTCATCGCCCAGCGCATGGCTCAACTGGGCGAGCAGGCCCAAGGCAGCCAGTTCAGCGGCGTTAACCCCTTCTTCGTCGGAAATTGCTTCGCCCAGTCGCCCGATGAACGCAGGTTTGCCGTCGAGCAATGGAATCTGCCCGGAGATGAACAACTGGTTCTGGCTGACCACATGGTTGACGTAATTGGCGATCGGCTGGCTCGGCTCGGGCAGGCGCAGGCCGAGTTGTTGAACGCGTTGGCTGAGGGAATCGGTCATGGGAAGTCCTCCTGAGTGAGGGCTTCAGCATGTTGGTGCGAGCGAAGGGCGACAAACGGATAGATTTAATCTGACGCATCCAAAAAACTCATGCGTTCGCGGTTTCCTCCAGCCACTCGCAGAAACTCTGCGCCGCCGGCGTGGGCGGGCGTTGCGGCGTGACCAGCCAATAACCGATCTCGCCGAGCATCGGCGGCGTGTCGAAGGCTGGCACCAGCGCGCCTTCCTTGATTCGCCGTTCGATCATTCGCTGGCGGCCCATGGCAATGCCCTGGCCGGCGACGGCCGCTTCGACGACGATGTTGTAGTCGTGCAGCATGACGCTGGGCACATGAGCCAGATCGATGCCGCTGTGTTGCTGCCAGTCGATCCATTCGAATGGCTGGTGCGACTTGGCCATCAGCAACGGTCCGTTGGTCACGCCCCTGGCCTTGAATGCCGGGCTGCACACCGGCGTCAGGGTCTCGCCCATGAACCGGCGGGCCTGGACTTTCGGCCAGCCGCCCTTGCCGTAGCGGATCGCCAGATCCACCTCGCCGGCGTCGACATCCGCCAGTTGTACGGCGGGCAGCAGTTCGACGTGGATGTTCGGGTATGTTGCGTTGAAATCCGCCAGACGCGGCGCCAGCCACAAGGTGGCGAAGGAGGCGAGCAGACCGATGCGCAGGGTGGTGGAGCGCTCGCCGCGCAGGTCGTGGGTGGCGGCGGCAATCGCGGCGAGGGCCGGTTCGATCTGCCGGTAGTAATGTTCGCCGGCGACCGTCAGATCGATCGCCCGGGTGCGGCGCACGAACAGTCGCTGATCGAGGAATTCTTCGAGTTTGTGCACCTGATGGCTGATCGCGCTTTGGGTCACCGACAGCTCATCGGCAGCCTTGATGAAACTCAAATGACGGGCCACGGCCTCAAAGGCACGCAAGGCCATCAGCGGTGGCAGGTCCTGATGCAGGGGCACGGCGCAGATCCTTCGGGTTCAGGGCGAGGCGCCGATTGTGCAAGCAAATCCGGTGGGCGGTACATGAAATGTTGTAGAGGGTTCAGGCGAGTGGCTGGTCAGCGTTCGCGCCAGGCCGCATTATTGGCGCAGTCCTGCCGTTGAAGCGGCAGTTGTGATTCAGTCCAAGCGATGCACCGAACGCCATGAGCCAAGACGACAAGCTGATCGACCTCAACACCGAACGCGCCAAGCGGGTTCATGACCTCAACGAGAAGCGCCTGAATGAAGTGCGCCAGGCTTTCGAGCAGGCCATGCCGTTGGGTAAACCGAAGAAAAAGCCGAAAAACAAACCGAAAAAGCGTTGATCTCCCCTGCATCTGTTGATGCAGGTCAGTTATTTCCCTTCCTTTCCTCCTCTCTGTGACCGGCATTGATCCCGGTCAATTCCTGCGCCTGCCTGATTGGTTAACTTAGTTCCATCGCAGCAAAGCAGGGGCCAGGAGGCCAGTCATGTTTTTCGATAACGTGGTGTTTGCCGGGGTCCTGACTGTGGGGCTGATGGTTCTGTTTTTTGCAGGGTTTGGATTTTTTATCTGGAAGGATGCGAACAAGCGCAAGAAGCCTTGATTCTTCTGGATTTGATGAGCACGCAAGGCATTTTGGGCAACTTCGGTTGCCCTTTTTTTTGTGTATTGGCGGCCGTTGGGCCGACCAAGTTGTGGTCCGTTTTGGGTGAATATCCGTTTTTTTGGTAACGGCTTCCTATGGTTCCGCCCTTACGGCGGCTCACTTTTTCAAACGCCAAAAAGTAAGCAAAAGGCTTGGCCCCTGCGTTCGGCGCCTCGCTGAGGCTCGGCGTTCCTTCGTTCCGGGATTCATCCGGGGGCATCGCCTACGGTTTGCTTCGCTGCACCTCCTCTCGATGCATGCGGCTGCGCCGCACGGTCGCTGCGCTCCCACCCCCGGATAAATCCCTCCACTCAGCCTTCCGATGGGGCCAGCACGTCAAAAGCGGTTCTCGAGCTAACGCTCATCGTGTTGAGTGGTGGAAGCAAAGGCAAAGGCAAAGGCAAAGGCAAAGGCAAAGGCAGGCTTGAGATGTTTGCTTTTTAAGGTCTGAGTACAACTCGGTATGTCACGTCGGCGTACCTCTCCCAAACAACTCGGTCAGTCCCCTCTCCCTCTGGGCGGTCCGACGTTTCGGGAGGGTTAGGGTGAGGGCGCTTTTGATGTTGATTGTTCCCACGCTCTGTGTCCCATTTCTGAAGGCAACAAAAAAGGCGTGATCCTTTCGAATCACGCCTTCTTCACTACATCAATCTATCAGCTACCCAGCGCCTTCGACGCCAGCCAGAACAGGCCGGCCGACAGGGCCACGGTGGCCGGTAGGGTCAGGACCCAGGCCAGCAGGATGGTTTTCACCGTGCCGCCTTGCAGGCCGCTTTTGTTGGCGACCATGGTGCCGGCCACGCCCGAGGAGAGGACGTGGGTGGTGGACACCGGCAGGCTGAAGATGTTGGCCATGCCGATCAGGCTGGCGGTGGTGATCTGGGCCGACATGCCTTGCGAGTAGGTCATGCCTTGCTTGCCGATCTTCTCGCCGATGGTCAGTACCACGCGTTTCCAGCCGACCATGGTGCCCAGGCCCAGGGCCAGCGCTACCGCCAGAATGACCCAGAACGGGGCGTATTCGGTGGTGGTGGTCAGGTCTTTGCGCAGTTTGTCCAGGTCGGCTTTTTCACGAGCGGCGAGGCCTGGCAGTTTGCTGACTTTCTTCGCAGTGTCGTCCAGGCAGAGCAGGTAACGACGCACTTCGATGCGGCTTTCCGCGGACAGCGAGTGGTAGTCGGCTACACCTTTGAGGGTGTCGAGCAGGGCGGCGATGGTCGGTTCGGTCTGTTGCGGGTTGCAACGGAATTTCTCCGGCAGGTCGCCTTCCACGCTTTTGCCCAGGGCCAGGAATTCACCCAGGGTGTCGGCGTTGCGCTTGTAGAACTGGCTCAGGTGCAGGGTCGCGTCGCGGGTACGTTCGATCTGGTAGGTGGTGCTATTCAGGTCGAGTACGAACTGCGCAGGCACGATACCGATCAGTACCAGCATGATCAGGCCGATGCCTTTCTGGCCGTCGTTGGAGCCGTGCACGAAGCTTACGGCCATGGCCGAGATTACCAGGACCAGGCGGTTCCAGAACGGTGGGTGCTTCTTGTCGTCGATCTTGCGGCGCTGTTCCGGCGTCTTGTGCATCTTCGACAGCGGACGCCACCACTTCAAGCCGATCAGCACCAGCGCGGCGATCAGGAAGCCTGCCATTGGCGAGAACACCAGCGAGGCACCGATATCGATCGCTTTCTGCCAGTTGACGCCGTCAGCCAGTGGAATTTCGTTGATCAGGGCGTTGGCCAGGCCGACACCGAGGATCGAACCGATCAGGGTGTGCGAACTGGAGGCCGGGATACCGAAGTACCAGGTGCCCAGGTTCCAGGCGATCGCGGCGGCGAGCAGCGAGAACACCATTGCCAGACCATGGCCGGTGTTCACGTTGATCAACAGTTCTACCGGCAGCAGGTGCACGATGGCATACGCCACGCCAACGCCGCCCAGCAGTACGCCGAGGAAGTTGAACACGCCCGAGAAGAACACCGCCAAGTGAGGCGGCATCGCTTTGGTGTAGATAACAGTGGCTACCGCGTTAGCGGTGTCATGAAATCCATTGATGAACTCGAAGGCGAGGACAAATGTCAGGGCGAGCAGGAGGCTCACAAGCACCCAGGCATCCAGTCCGCTGAATAAATCGATCATGAAGGTTTTCTGACCCGGTCATAAGGGGGCGCGATTATGCCAGAAAAGACTGGAAATCGATCCCCTACCTGCTCATCGGTAACATTCTTCAACGAATTAATTTGTATCAGGGGGCATTACCCAAGCTTTTTGCAGGGATTTTCAAGCCTTTGATTCTATTGGGAAAAATGCGAGGAGTCGGCGGATTGGCCGGTTGTCGGGAGGGGGCTGAAACTTGTATGAAATATCTGAGAAACGCGTCTGACATGCTCCCAGCCTGTGCAATACAGGGGGACTTGGCCGCTGCCCGCGGGTAGCGGGCGCGCAAGGCATCGTCAGCCCACCGTGCTTGTAACCCGGTGAGTACGCTTACCCTCGAAAGATGCAAAGGACGTCGTCAAGGCTCTTCGGCTTTGAGTTCCTCTTCCATTTTTTTCAGTTCTTGCTGGAAGACCTGATCCTGAACGGTAGGGCGTTTACGCCAGGCTTTGCGTTCCGGTTCGGGCTGGGCGGCGTAGGTGGTGACTTCCCCGCCGTAAACTTCCTTGTAACGTTGTTCCTGGCGCTCAAGTTCCGCGCGCAGTTCGTCTTTCGTCACAGTGCTACCTGTATGAGTTGAGAAAAATGTCTGGTGAACGCACTGCACGAATCATTTAACCGAATCGCCAACAAGGACTTGCCTGTAAAGGCAGCGGTGTTGTCGGGAAGACGGTCAAGACTTCCATGTTGCAGGCGGCTACGGCACCAGATTAAAACTGACGCAGCATCAGTTTCCTGTTTCAGCGAGCGCGCTGGCGGTGCATGAGTAATGAGCGTCAGGCGCTGGCCGGGGCCGGCGGCGATGGACATCGCGCCAGCGGGTGGCACCGTCGGCAAATAAAAGCGCGGTGTCACTGAGGTGCATTATAGCGGCCGAATCGGGATTGACTATCTTTGCCAAGTTAAAAACGGTTCCGGATGTGTGATTGTTTTGTGACGTGCAACTTTCATCAATAGTTGCATCGCCGTTGCGCAGTGTTTGATTTCTGGCGCCATTTAGTCGGACAACTAAGGCGCTTAAACCGCACCGGCGTTCCAAGTTCAAATCTGTTGCGCACAACCCAAACGAGGAGGTGAGGGCGATTGCGATTATCGGTCGACGGTTCGATAATCGCCCGGTGTTGGCGGTGTGTCGCTTGTGTATCTGCCGACGAGCCGCTTGTATAGCCGTTGATCCGAACAAGAAAAAAAGGACCTGACATGAACGATCAAATGCGCAATTCCTTCACCTCGGTAGCGCCGCCGATCGTCGCTTCGCCGGCCAAGCGTATCCAGGCCCTGACCGGTGATCCGGATTTCATGACCTCCCTGGCCCGTGGCCTGGCGGTGGTGCAGGCGTTTCAGGAGCGCAAGCGCCACCTGACCATCGCCCAGATCAGCCACCGCACGGAAATTCCCCGCGCCGCTGTGCGCCGTTGCCTGCACACACTGATCAAGCTCGGCTACGCCACCACCGATGGGCGCACTTATTCGCTTCTGCCGAAAGTGCTGACCCTCGGTCACGCCTATCTGTCGTCGACGCCGCTGGCGGTCTCGGCCCAGCCGTACCTCGACCGCATGAGCGAGCAACTGCACGAGGCCTGCAACATGGCCACGCTGGAAGGCGACGACATTCTCTACATTGCCCGTTCGGCCACCACCCAGCGTCTGATTTCGGTGGACCTGTCGGTGGGCGGGCGCTTGCCGGCGTACTGCACGTCTATGGGGCGAATCCTGCTGGCGGCGCTGGACGACACCTCGCTGCGCGAATATCTCGACCACGCCGAACTGGTGGCCAAGACCAGCCGCACGATTCACACCCCCGACGCCTTGCTCGAATGTCTGCAGGAAGTCCGGCAGCAGGGCTGGTGCATCGTCGATCAGGAACTGGAACAAGGTCTGCGTTCGATTGCCGTGCCGGTGTATGACGCGTCCGGCCAGGTGGTGGCCGCGCTCAATGTCAGCACCCACGCCGGTCGGGTCAGTCGTACCGAGCTCGAGCAGCGCTTTCTGCCGGGCCTGTTGAGCGCCAGTCGCGACCTCAGTGCGCAGTTGTTCGCCTGATTAAGCTGTTCGATAAACGCACAGAGTTGCGTTTATCGAATTGACGCTAAAACCCCCGGATCATTAATGTCGCGGCAGCGTCATCCGGCACGAATGTGAATGAGCCCGCCGGATCGTCGACTCCCATAATAATGACAAGAGGCAACTTCCCATGCGCACGTTCCCCGACTGTCGCCGCTCCCGTTCCTGTTGCCGGTATTAGCGCAACGCCTGATTTCTTCCTTATATAGTTGTGACCGTGCCGCTCTCTGGCCGGCCGCCGTTCGACTGCGTTTTCTTGCGTGGAATAAAAATAATGAACCAGCCTCAGTCCGCTGTAGGTCACTGCCTCGACGTGCAGTCCTTCATCAATGCCCAACCGATCTCGCGCTATCAGTGGCGCGTCGTGATCCTGTGTTTCCTGATTGTGTTCCTCGATGGCCTCGACACCGCGGCCATGGGTTTTATCGCGCCGGCCCTGTCCCAGGACTGGGGCATCGACCGCGCCAGCCTCGGCCCGGTGATGAGTGCCGCGCTGATCGGAATGGTCTTCGGTGCGCTGGGCTCCGGGCCGCTGGCTGACCGCTTCGGGCGAAAAGTCGTACTGGTCGGCGCGGTTTTTCTGTTCGGCGCTTTCAGCCTGGCGTCGGCCTACGCCACCAATGTCGATCAGTTGCTGGTGCTGCGTTTCCTCACTGGTCTGGGACTGGGCGCCGGGATGCCGAACGCCACCACGCTGCTGTCGGAATACACCCCGGAGCGCAAGAAGTCCCTGTTGGTGACCAGCATGTTCTGCGGCTTCAACCTGGGCATGGCCGGTGGCGGGTTTATTTCGGCCAAGTTGATCCCGGCATTCGGCTGGCACAGTCTGTTGCTGATCGGCGGGATCCTGCCGCTGATCCTCACCGTGGTGCTGCTGCTCTGGCTGCCGGAATCGGCGCGTTATCTGGTGGTGCGCAATCGCGGCACCGACAAGGTGCGCAAGACCCTCGCACCCATTGATCCTGCCATCGTCGCTCAGGCCGCGAGTTTCAGCGTGCCGGAACAGAAAACCGTGAAAGCGCGCAACGTGTTTGCGGTGATTTTTTCCGGCACCTACAGCGTCGGCACGTTGCTGCTGTGGCTGACCTACTTCATGGGTCTGGTGATCGTGTACCTGCTGACCAGCTGGCTGCCGACCCTGATGCGCGACAGCGGCGCGAGCATGGAGCAGGCGGCCTTCATCGGTGCGTTGTTCCAGTTCGGTGGGGTGCTGAGTGCGGTGGGCGTAGGCTGGGCGATGGACCGCTTCAATCCGCACAAGGTCATCGGCATTTTCTACCTGCTGGCCGGGGTGTTTGCCTACGCGGTCGGGCAGAGTCTGGGCAACATCACGCTGCTGGCGACCCTGGTGCTGGTGGCGGGCATGTGCGTCAACGGCGCGCAGTCGGCGATGCCGTCCCTGGCAGCGCGGTTTTATCCGACGCAGGGCCGGGCGACCGGTGTGTCGTGGATGCTCGGGATCGGCCGCTTCGGCGCGATTCTCGGAGCGTGGATGGGCGCGACCCTGCTGGGCCTGGGCTGGAATTTCGAGCAAGTGCTGACGGCGCTGGTGGTTCCGGCGGGCCTGGCCACGGCAGCGGTGGTGATCAAGGGTCTGGTCAGTCACGCGGACGCGACCTGAGTTTCATTGCAGGATCGTTCCCGCGTCGAACTGGCCGCAGAGGTTGCTCCGCGTTCGGCTTCGGAAGGGACGCGGAGCGTCCCGGGCTGCGTTCCCACGCAGAGCGTGGGAACGATCAGTGCCACTCCCGCACGCGGTGCGGGAGTGATCATTAGGCAGATAACAATCTGTTCGATAAACGAACACTCAGTCGATTATCGGATTGTTTGGTGAAAATCAGCGGCTTAATCTTCAGTGACTCCGGCGCAGAACCTCGCGCCTTTTTATTCACTGGCGATTCATTACAAAAACGGGAGCCCGCTCCATGGCTGAGATCCTTTCGCTGCACGACGCGGTGAAGCAATTCGTCAACGACGGCGATACCGTCGCGCTCGAAGGCTTCACTCACCTGATCCCTACGGCGGCGGGTCACGAAATCATTCGTCAGGGCAAGAAAGATCTGACCCTGGTGCGGATGACGCCTGACCTGATCTACGACCAACTGATCGGCGCCGGCTGTGCACGCAAGCTGATCTTCTCCTGGGGCGGCAACCCTGGCGTGGGTTCGCTGCACCGTCTGCGCGACGCGGTCGAGAAGCAATGGCCGCACGCGCTGGAAATCGAAGAACACAGCCACGCCGACCTGGCCAATGCCTACGTCGCCGGCGCCTCCGGCCTGCCGTTCGCGGTGTTGCGGGCCTACGCCGGTTCCGACCTGCCGAAGGTCAACCCGCTGATCAAATCCGTGACTTGCCCGTTCACCGGCGAAGTGCTGGCGGCGGTGCCGTCGGTGCGTCCGGACGTGACCGTGATCCACGCCCAGAAAGCCGACCGTCAGGGCAACGTGCTGCTGTGGGGCATTCTCGGTGTGCAGAAAGAAGCCGCACTGGCCGCCAAGCGTTGCATCGTCACCGTCGAAGAAATCGTCGACAACCTCAACGCCCCGATGAACGCCTGCGTGCTGCCGACCTGGGCCTTGAGCGCGGTCTGCCATGTACCCGGTGGCGCGCATCCGTCCTACGCCCACGGTTACACCGAGCGTGACAACCGCTTCTATCAGGCGTGGGATCCGATCGCCCGCGACCGTGAGACGTTTACCGCGTGGATCAACGAATACATCCATGGCTGCGCTGACTTCAGCGAGTTCCAGGCCAAGTTGGCCGCTGCTTCGGAGGCCAAGTAATGACTTACACCACCAATGAAATGATGACCGTCGCCGCAGCCCGTCGCCTGAAGAACGGCTCGGTGTGCTTCGTCGGCATCGGCCTGCCGTCGAAAGCCGCCAACCTGGCGCGCCTGACCTCGTCGCCGGACGTGGTGTTGATCTACGAATCCGGTCCGATTGGCGCCAAACCCAGCGTATTGCCACTGTCGATCGGTGACGGCGAACTGGCAGAAACCGCTGACACTGTCGTGCCGACCGGTGAGATTTTTCGCTACTGGCTGCAGGGCGGGCGCATCGACGTCGGTTTCCTCGGCGCAGCCCAGGTCGACCGTTTCGGCAACATCAACACCACCGTGGTCGGCGACTATCACCAGCCGAAAGTACGCCTGCCGGGTGCCGGTGGTGCGCCGGAGATCGCCGGCTCCGCGAAAAGCGTGCTGATCATCCTTAAACAGTCGGCGCGTTCGTTTGTCGACAAGCTCGATTTCATCACCTCGGTCGGCCATGGTGAGGGTGGTGATTCGCGCAAACGTCTGGGCCTGCCGGGCGCCGGCCCGGTCGGGATCATCACCGACCTGTGCATCATGGAGCCGGAAGAGGGCACCCACGAATTCGTGGTTACCGCACTGCACCCGGGCGTGACCCGCGAGCAAGTGATCGCTGCCACCGGTTGGGCAATCCGTTTTGCCGACAACGTTGACACCACCGCCGAACCGACCGAAGTCGAGCTGACCGCCCTGCGCGATCTCGAAGCCCGCACCGCAGCGGCCCACGGCCAGGCACCGGGAGAAGCATGATGCGCGACGTTTATATCTGCGATGCGATTCGTACCCCCATCGGTCGTTTCGGTGGTGGTCTGGCGGCTGTTCGCGCCGACGACCTGGCCGCCGTGCCGATCAAGGCCCTGATGGAGCGCAACCCGTCGGTGGATTGGAGCGCCATCGACGAAGTATTCCTCGGCTGCGCCAACCAGGCCGGTGAAGACAACCGCAACGTCGCGCGCATGGCGCTGTTGCTGGCCGGTCTGCCGGAGAGCGTTCCGGGCGTCACCCTCAATCGCCTCTGCGCTTCGGGCATGGATGCCATCGGTACGGCGTTCCGCGCCATTGCCAGCGGTGAAATGGAGCTGGCGATTGCCGGCGGCGTCGAGTCGATGTCCCGCGCACCGTTCGTGATGGGCAAGGCTGATGCGGCGTTCTCGCGCAACATGAAGCTGGAGGACACCACCATCGGCTGGCGTTTCATCAACCCGCTGATGAAGGCCCAGTATGGCGTTGACGCGATGCCGCAGACCGCCGACAACGTCGCCGACGACTACGAAGTTTCCCGCGAGGATCAGGACGCTTTCGCTTTGCGCAGTCAGCAACGTACGGCCGCTGCCCAGGCTGCCGGCTACTTCGCCGAGGAAATCGTCGAAGTGCGGATCGCCCACAAAAAGGGCGAAACCGTGGTCAGCCAGGACGAACACCCCCGCGCCGACACCACGCTTGAAGCGCTGAGCAAACTGAAACCGGTCAATGGCCCGGACAAGACCGTCACCGCCGGCAACGCTTCGGGCGTCAACGACGGTGCCGCCGCGCTGATTCTGGCCTCGGCGGAAGCGGTGAAAAAACACGGCCTGACCGCTCGCGCCAAAGTGCTCGGCATGGCCAGTGCCGGGGTCGCGCCACGGGTGATGGGCATCGGCCCGGTGCCGGCGGTGCGCAAACTCACCGAACGCCTCGGCGTTGCGGTCAGCGATTTCGATGTGATCGAACTCAACGAAGCCTTCGCCAGCCAGGGTCTGGCGGTGCTGCGTGAACTGGGACTGGCAGACGACGCGGCCCAGGTCAACCCGAACGGTGGCGCGATTGCCTTGGGCCACCCGTTGGGCATGAGCGGCGCGCGGCTGGTGCTGACTGCGCTGCATCAGCTGGAAAAGACTGGTGGCAAGAAAGGTCTGGCGACCATGTGCGTCGGTGTCGGCCAGGGTCTGGCCCTGGCCATCGAACGCGTCTGACGCAAGCCGTGACGAAAAAGAACAGAGGAAAGCGAAATGACTGACAAGCCTGGTTACCGCCGCCCGCAGGAAGGCACCCAGCCGCCGTACCTGCACCCGACCTATCAATCCACCAATCTGCGCTCGCCGTCCAAGCCGTTGGTGTTTCTGCCGCATTCGCTGTCGGAAATCACCGGGCCGACCATCGGTGCCGAGCGTGTGGCCGATACCGACAACGATTTGACCGCCCAGCATCAGGGTGAACCCCTCGGTGAGCGGATCATCATTCACGGGCGTGTGCTCGACGAAGACGGTCTGCCGGTCCCGGGAATTCTGGTGGAGATCTGGCAGGCCAACGCCGCCGGTCGCTACAACCATGCCCGTGACCTGCACGACGCGCCGCTGGACCCGAATTTCACCGGCACCGGCCGCACCGTGACCGACGCCGACGGCTGGTATCAGTTCCAGACCATCAAGCCCGGCGCCTATCCGTGGGGCAACCACCACAACGCCTGGCGCCCGGCCCACGTGCATTTCTCGCTGTTCGGGCCGAGCATCCTGACGCGCCTGGTCACGCAAATGTATTTCCCGGGCGACCCGCTGCTGGCCTACGACCCGATCTACAACTGCGTGCCGGACACCTCGGCCAAGGAACGCCTGATCGCCGCTTTCGATCTGGAAAAAACCATTCCGTCCTACGCCCTCGCTTATCGCTGGGACATTGTGCTGCGCGGCCGCGAAGCCACGCCGATGGAGAAATGAGATGACCCTGACTGCGACCACGTCCCACACCGTCGGGCCGTATTACCACATCGGCCTGACCTGGCTGAACCGTGAAAACCTCGCCAACGAACTGACCCTCGGCCAGCGCGTGGCGATCACCGGGCAAGTGGTGGACGGCAACGGCGATGTCGTCAACGACGCCATGCTCGAAGTCTGGCAGGCCAACGCCGCCGGCAAATATGACCACCCGGAAGACGAGCAGGCCAAGCCGCTCGATCCGAATTTCGAAGGCTTCGGCCGGGTGCCGGTGGATGCGGAAGGGCGCTTTCGTTTCACCACCATCAAGCCGGGCACGGTTGAAGGCCTGAAGGGCTCGACCCAGGCGCCGCACCTGGTGGTGCTGGTGTTTGCGCGCGGGTTGGTGAAGCACTTGCTGACGCGGATTTACTTCGAAGGCGATCCGGCGAACGTCAATGATCCGCTGCTCGAGTGCGTACCGGCGGAGCGCCGCACCACGTTGCTGGCGAAGCCGGACGCGGCGGGTGTCTATCAGTGGAATGTGATCCTGCAGGGCACTGATGCGGAGACCGTGTTCTTCGATTACTAAAGTCATTACACATCCCCTGTGGGAGCGGGCTTGCTCGCGAAGAGGGTGTGTCAGTCGACAGTGATGTTGGCTGATCCAACGCCTTCGCGAGCAAGCCCGCTCCCACAGAGATTTGCGGCGCAGAGTGTCTGTGGAACGGGGCTGTTGCAAAGTGTGTCTAGACTCTCACTGTCCCTATCGAGTGAAAAACAATGACAACCCTCACCTCCCATTACACCGGTGAAGAGCGCAGCAAGCGCATCTTTGCCATTGTCGGCGCGTCGTCCGGCAACCTCGTCGAATGGTTCGACTTCTATGTCTACGCCTTCTGCGCGATCTATTTCGCCCCGGCGTTTTTCCCCTCCGACAACCCCACGGTGCAGTTGGTCAACACGGCAGGCGTGTTCGCCGCCGGGTTCCTGATGCGACCGATCGGCGGCTGGATTTTCGGCCGGGTCGCGGACAAGCACGGGCGCAAGAACTCGATGCTGATCTCGATCCTGATGATGTGCTTCGGCTCGTTGCTGATCGCCTGCCTGCCGACCTACAAGGACATCGGCGTCTGGGCGCCGCTACTGCTGTTGTTCGCGCGTCTGCTGCAAGGCCTGTCGGTGGGCGGTGAATACGGCACCACCGCGACCTACATGAGCGAAGTCGCGCTCAAGGGCCAGCGCGGGTTCTTCGCCTCGTTCCAGTACGTGACCCTGATCGGCGGGCAACTGCTGGCGGTGCTGCTGGTGGTGATCCTGCAACAGTTCCTCTCTGAAGAAGAATTGCGTGCCTACGGCTGGCGGATTCCGTTCGTGGTCGGTGCGGCCGCCGCGCTGATTTCGCTGTTCCTGCGCCGTTCGCTGAAAGAAACCACCAGCAAGGAAATGCGCGAGAACAAGGACGCCGGCAGCATCCGCGCACTGTTCCGCGATCACAAGGCTGCGTTCATCACCGTGCTCGGCTATACCGCCGGCGGCTCGCTGATTTTCTACACCTTCACCACGTACATGCAGAAGTACCTGGTGAACACCGCCGGCATGCACGCCAAGACCGCCAGCTACATCATGACCGGCGCGCTGTTCCTGTACATGTGCATGCAGCCGCTGTTCGGCATGCTCGCCGACAAGATCGGCCGGCGTAACTCGATGCTCTGGTTCGGTGGCCTCGGCACGTTGTTCACAGTGCCGATCCTGCTCAGCCTGAAAAGTGTCGGCAGCCCGTTCCTGGCTTTCGTGCTGATCACCGTGGCGCTGGCTATCGTCAGTTTCTACACCTCGATCAGCGGTCTGGTGAAAGCCGAGATGTTCCCGCCGGAAGTCCGCGCCCTCGGCGTCGGCCTGGCCTATGCGGTGGCCAACGCGATTTTCGGCGGTTCGGCAGAATACGTGGCCCTGAGCCTCAAGGCTGGCGGCATGGAAAACGCGTTCTACTGGTATGTCACGATCATGATGGCCGTGGCGTTCCTGTTCAGCCTGCGCCTGCCCAAAGAAGCGAAGTATTTGCACCACGATCTTTAAACCGATGCGCGCGGGCCACACCGGCCCGCGCCGGCAAGGACTGTTTATGACTCAGCGACCGGGCAATCAATTGTTCGATGCCTACTTTACTGCCCGCGATATGCGCGACGTGTTCTGCGATCAGGGCCGGGTACAGGCGATGCTCGACTTCGAAGCGGCGCTGGCCCGGGCCGAAGCGCGTGTCGGGTTGATTCCAGCGGGCGCAGTCGAGTCGATCGAAAACGCCTGCCACGCCGGACTGTTCGATTTCGCAGCGCTGGGCGAGGCGATTGCCACGGCCGGCAATTCGGCGATTCCGCTGGTCAAGGCATTGGGCAAACAGATCGCCGCGACCGATGCCGAAGCCGAGCGCTATGTACATCTGGGCGCCACCAGTCAGGACGTGATGGATTCCGGTCTGGTGCTGCAATTGCGTCAGGCGCTGGAATTGATTGAAGGGGAACTGGCGCAACTGGCCGACGCTCTCGCCATTCAGGCGCAGCGCCACGCCGCGACGCCGCTGGCCGGGCGCACCTGGCTGCAACACGCGACGCCGGTGACGCTCGGCATGAAGATCGCCGGTTGGCTCGGTGCGATCACGCGCAGCCGTCAGCGTCTGCGCGAGCTCAAGCCACGGCTGCTGGTGCTGCAATTCGGCGGCGCCTCGGGCACCCTCGCGGCGCTCGGCGAACAGGCATTGCCGATTGCCCAGGCGCTGGCCGAAGAACTGCACCTGACCCTGCCGGAACAACCGTGGCACACCCAGCGTGATCGCATCGTCGAGTTCGGCGCGGTGCTCGGTCTGATCGCCGGCAGCCTCGGCAAGTTCGGCCGCGACATCAGCCTGTTGATGCAGACCGAAGCGGCGGAAGTGTTTGAGCCGTCGGCGCCGGGCAAGGGCGGTTCCTCGACCATGCCGCACAAACGCAACCCGGTGGGCGCGGCGGTGCTGATCGGCGCCGCCGCCCGCGTGCCGGGGCTGGTGTCGACGCTGTTCAGCGCCATGCCGCAGGAACACGAACGCAGCCTCGGTCTGTGGCACGCCGAATGGGAAACCCTGCCGGACATCTGCTGCCTGGTGTCGGGCGCACTGCAACAGGCGCGGCTGCTGGCCGACGGTCTGGAGGTCGATGCCGCGCGCATGGCCCGCAACCTGGAATTGACCCAAGGTCTGGTGCTGGCCGAAGCGGTGAGCATCGTCCTCGCGCAACGGGTCGGCCGCGACACCGCGCATCATCTGCTCGAGCAATGCTGCAAACGGGCGGTGGCCGAACAGCGTCATCTGCGAGCGGTCCTCGGTGACGAACCGCAGGTGATCGCCGAACTGAGCGCAACCGAACTGGATCATCTGCTCGATCCCGCCCATTACCTCGGTCAGGCGCAAGTCTGGGTCGAGCGGGCAGTGGCCGAACACAACGCATTGTCTGACTGAAAGGAGAGGGCTGTGGCTTTCGTTCAACTCGCCGATGGCGAACTGCATTACTCATTGGAAGGCCCGGTCGATGCACCGGTGCTGGTGCTGTCGAACTCGCTGGGCACCGACCTGCACATGTGGGACGTGCAGATGCCGGCCTTCACCGAACATTTTCGCGTGCTGCGTTTCGATACTCGCGGGCACGGCCAGTCGCTGGTGACGCCGGCCCCTTACAGCATCGAGCAACTGGGCCGCGACGTGCTGGCGCTGCTGGATGCGCTGCACATTGAACGCGCGCATTTTTGCGGTCTGTCGATGGGCGGCCTGATCGGCCAGTGGCTGGGGATCAACGCCGGCCAGCGGCTGAACAAACTGATCGTCTGCAACACGGCGGCGAAAATCGGCGATCCGTCGGTGTGGAACCCGCGCATCGAAACCGTGCTGCGTGACGGCCCGGCGGCGATGGTCGCGTTGCGTGATGCATCGATTGCCCGCTGGTTCACTCCGGACTTTTCTGCCGCCCATCCGGCAGCAGCGAAGCAGATTACCGACATGCTGGCCGCGACCCATCCTGAAGGTTACGCCGCCAACTGCGCAGCGGTGCGCGATGCGGATTTCCGCGAGCAGTTGGCGTCGATCACGGTGCCGCTGCTGGTGATCGCCGGTACCGAAGATGCGGTGACGCCACCGTCCGGCGGGCATTTCATTCAGGAGCATGTGCGCGGCGCCGAGTACGCCGAGTTTTATGCGGCGCACCTTTCCAACGTTCAGGCCGGCGACGCGTTCAGCGACCGCGTGCTGACCTTTTTGCTGGCCGATTGAGGGGATTTCCGTGGACGAGAAACAACGTTACGACGACGGCATGCAAGTGCGCCGCGCGGTGCTCGGCGACGCCCACGTCGATCGCAGCCTGACCACGCTGACCGAGTTCAACTCGGAATTCCAGGAGATGATTACCCGTCACGCCTGGGGCGACATCTGGACCCGACCGGGCCTGCCACGCCACACCCGCAGCCTGATCACCATCGCCATGCTGATCGGCATGAACCGCGAAGGTGAACTGAAGTTGCACCTGCGGGCGGCGGCCAACAATGGCGTGAGTCGCGGCGAGATCAAGGAAGTGATCATGCAGAGCGCGATCTACTGCGGGATTCCGGCGGCGAATGCGACGTTTCATCTGGCTGAATCGGTGTGGGATGAGCTGGGTATCGAATCTCGCGAGTAATCGCCGAATTCGAGGGGGCGCAGCCTGTTGAAGGCTGCGATCCTTTGAACTTCATACCTTGGCAACAATGAAAGTCCGCTTGAACGCAAACAACGTATGGCCATTTTCCTCCTGCGGATAATGCGCATGCACCCGCCTCAGGTAGTGATAAATGAAGCGCGCTTGTTCCTCCGACGTCAGCCCCTGCATCACCGGCCGCAGCGCCGACACCTTCACCCAGTCATAAACCGGCGACTTGCCGTCGACCACCTGCAACTGCTCGGTTTCCCAGATATCCAGTGATTGGGTCAGCGGGGCCAGCAGCCGGTAGTAATCCTCCAGCGACAACAACGTCCGCGCGGCCATGCGCTGGCGCAATTGCGCAGTGCCGATGGGGCGGCCGCAGGGTCCGGCATGGTTGAGGGTGTCGAGCATCAGCTGATACCACAGCGCATCACGCCAGTCCGGCATATGCGCGGCCAGGCAGCCGCCGGGGTTTATGTGGCCGAGCAGACGGGGCAGCAGTTGCTCATGGTCGTCGATAAAGTGCAGCACGGCTGCGGCCAGCAGCAGGTCGGCCGATTGCTCGGGTTGCCAGTCGAGCAGATTGCAGTGCTGCCACGACGCCTTGATCGGCAGGCTGCGGGCCTGATCGAGCATCTGTGCCGAACTGTCGATGCCCCGCAACTGCGCACGCGGCCAGCGTTCGGCCAACAGTTGCGTGGCAATGCCGGTGCCGCAACCGAGGTCATAAATGAGTTTCGGATCGTTCAGTTCGACGCGGCCGAGCAATTCAACGACCGGTTGTTGCCTGAGACGGGAAAACTGCTGGTACGCCTTGGCGTCCCAGTCGGGTGGCGTGTTGAGGCGAGTGATCATGAGGTGATCCTCCGGTGATCAGCAGTGTCTTCCGATGACAGCCTGGCTCGAGTCTTGGGGACCAACATCAACAGATAACGGAAGCGGGAAGGGTGAGGCACCTGAGTCCTTCAGGTGATTCCACTCTAATCGACGCCCGCCGAAGTGCCACACATCCTGACGGGTGGCACCTAAGGGGGATTGATACCTACAGCAAACTGATCGGATAGCTGACAATCAGGCGGTTCTCGTCGAACTCGTTGTTGCTGAAGTCGCGGCGCATGGTCGAGTTGCGCCATCTGACGTTCAGGTTTTTCAGCGTGCCGCTCTGCACGGTGTAGCCCAGTTCCGATTCGCGGCCCCATTCCTTGCCGTCGGTGATGGTGCCGGTGTGCACGTTGTCGCCGCTGATGTAACGGTTCATCAGGGTCAGGCCAGGGATGCCCAGGGCAACGAAGTTGTAGTCGTGGCGGACCTGCCAGGAGCGTTCCTGCGCGTTGTCATAGCTGGCGTTGTAGCTGTCGTTGGCCAGGGTGCCGCCGCTGGTGCCGTTGACGCGCATCCAGGCGCTGTCGCCGGTGAGTTTCTGCAGGCCGACGTAGAAGGTGTGGCCACCGTATTTTGCCGAGAACATCCCCGACCAGGTCTTGTTGTCGAGCTCGCCGGCGCGGGCGCTGCCGTCGTCCTTGCCGTAGAAGAAACCGAGGTTGGCGCCCAACGTCCAGTCGCCGAGCGGCTGGCTGTGGATCAGGTTGACGTATTGCTGGCTGTAAATGTCCTTGAGTTCAGCGTTCCACAGGCCGATCTGGGTGCGCTTGTCGTTGAACACGTATTCGCCACCCTGAAAGTTGAAGCGGTCGGAGGTGAACGCGGCTTTGCCGGTCATCGACATGTCGCTCATGCTGCTGTCGTCACGCGGGCTGTTGGCGCGGAACTGGCCGCCATAAAGGGTCAGGCCATCGATTTCCTTCGAGGTGATCTGGCCACCGCGAAAGGTCTGCGGCAGCGAGCGGCCGTCGTCCGAGCGCAGGATCGGCAACACCGGCATCCACTCGCCGACCTTCACTTCGGTTTGCGACAGCTTCGCCTTGAAGGCGACGTTGGTGCGGCCGAAGTTGTCCGCCGGGCGTCCGTCATGATCCAGCGGCAACAATTGCGTGCCGCCGGTGCCTTTGCCGCCATCGAGCTTCACCGAGTACAACCCCAGCACATCCAGACCGAACCCGACGGTGCCTTGGGTGAAACCGGATTTGGCGTCGAGGATGAAGTTCTGCGTCCACTCTTCAGCCTTGCCCTGAGCCTTGGTCGGGTTGGTGAAGTTGCGGTTGATGTAGAAGTTGCGCAGGTTCAGGTTGACCTTGGCCCCGTCGATAAAACCGGTTTCTTCTGCCGCAGCGGGCATCGCGATGCCGGCCAGGGCGAGGGCGATCAGACCGGGAAGTGCGTAGGGCGCAGGGGAGGTTGTCATGGGCTCGGGTCTCTCTTGTTTTTTTGGGCAAACGGGGGCGCTGCGACCGTTTTTCAAGGCGCAGACATTCGATGGATTCAGAGGCGAAGCGGCGGTGATCAGCCGGGAGGAGCAGGGCGCGGGAGCATGGTGTCGAACCTGTTGTTATTGGTTTTGTGGCTCGAATGGTGCGGGGCGCGGGCGAGGCGATTCAATCGGTGAAAGTGGAATTTGGGCGATTATCGAACGCAAGATTTGCGGGCAACAAAAAGCCCACCAAACGGTGGGCTTCTTGTATTCAGCAGATGATCAGAACAACTTCATCTTCGGCGCTTCTTCTTTGAGCGGCTCGTTCTGCGCGGTCTGCGCATTCCAGCCACCGCCCAGGGCCTTGTACAGGTTGACCGCACTGGTCAGCTGCGCGAGGCGGTCGGTGATCAGCGATTGTTGTGCGCTGAACAGCTGACGCTGGGCATCGAGGAAGGTCAGGTTGCTGTCGACGCCAATGCGATAGCGACGCTCGGCCAGGCGGTAGTAATCCTGGTTGGCCTGAACGAAATCACGCTGGGCCTGCAACTGCTCGGTGTAGGTCTGGCGCGCGGCCAGGCCGTCGGCGACTTCCTGGAAGGCCGTTTGAATGGACTTCTCGTAGTTCGCCACGCCAATGTCCTTCTGGATCTTGGCGTAGTCGAGGCTGGCGCGCAGGCTGCCGGCGTTGAAGATCGGCAGGTTGATCTGCGGCTGGAACAGCCACGTGCCCGAACCGCCCTTGAACAGGCCGGACAGGTCCGGGCTCAGGCTGCCCGCGTTGGCGGTCAGGCTGATGCTCGGGAAGAACGCTGCACGGGCCGCGCCGATGTTGGCGTTGGCGGCCTTCAGGTTGTACTCGGCCTGAAGGATGTCCGGACGACGTTGCAGCAGATCCGACGGCAGACCGGCCGGTACGTCGGCCAGCAGGTCATCCGACAGCGGTTTGGCCGCTTGCAGGTTGGCCGGGATGCCGGTGCCGAGCAGCAGGGTCAGGCTGTTTTCGTCCTGGGCCACCTGGCGGGTGTAACGCGCCAGTTGTGCCCGGGCGTTCTCGACCGAGGTACGCGACTGCGCCAGGTCCAGCGCCGAGGCCACACCGACTTCGTTGCTGCGGCTGGTCAGTTTGTAGCTTTCCTCGAAGGCACCGAGGGTGTCCTGGGTCAGCTTGAGCAGTTCCTTGTCGGCCTGCCAGGTCAGGTAGGCGTTGGCCACGCTGGCCACCAGGCTGATCTGGGTGCTGCGGCGCGCTTCTTCGGTGGCGAAGTATTGTTGCAGCGCTTGTTCGCTCAGGCTGCGAACCCGACCGAAAAGGTCGAGTTCGTAGGCGCTGATGCCGACGGTAGCGGAGTAGGAACTGCTGATGGCCGCTTCACCGGTCTGCGACGCACGGGCCGGAACCCGCTGGCGGCTGCCGCTGGCATTGGCCGACACGGCCGGGAACAGATCGGCGCGCTGGATGCGGTATTGAGCCGCGTAGGCGTCGATGTTCAGCGCCGCGACACGCAGGTCGCGGTTGTTTTCCAGGGCCACCTGGATCAGCTGCTGCAGGGCCGGGTCATGGAAAAACTGCTTCCAGCCCTGCTCAGCAGCGGCCTGCGCCGGTGCCTGGGCCGGCGAGTACGCCGGGCCCTGCGGGTATTGGCCCGCCACCGGTGCTTGCGGCTGCTGATAATCCGGTATCAGCGAGCAACCGCTCAGCACGAAGGCGGCGACTGCGATGGAGAGTAGCGACTTGCTCATTGGCCAGCCTCTTTAGGAGTTTCTATGGCGTCATCCTTGCCGGCGTTTTTGCGCTGACCCATGGACGACACAGTGACGAAGAACAGTGGAACCCAGAATATCGCCAGGATCGTCGCGGTGAGCATACCGCCAATCACGCCGGTACCGATCGCGTGTTGACTGCCCGAGCCTGCGCCGGTGGAGATAGCCAACGGTACAACACCGAGGACGAAGGCCAGCGACGTCATGATGATCGGTCGCAGACGCATGCGGCAGGCTTCAATGGCCGCATCGCGCAGACTGCGTCCCTGCTCGTGCAATTCCTTGGCGAACTCGACGATCAGAATGGCGTTTTTAGCCGCCAGACCGATAGTCGTCAACAGACCCACCTGGAAGTACACGTCGTTCGACAGACCGCGCAGACTGGTGGCCATCAGTGCACCGATGATCCCCAGCGGTACCACGAGCATGACCGCGATCGGAATCGACCAGCTTTCATACAGCGCCGCCAGACACAGGAACACCATCAGCAGCGACAGGGCGTACAGCGCCGGAGCCTGTGAGCCGGACAGACGTTCTTCGTACGACAGACCGGTCCACGAGATACCCACACCGGCCGGCAGTTTCTTGGCAATCGCCTCGACTTCGGCCATCGCTTCACCGGTGGAATAACCCGGCGCCGGGGCACCGAGGATCTCAACCGCTTCAACGCCGTTGTAACGCGCCAGCTTCGGCGAACCGTAGATCCACTCGCCCTTGGCGAACGCGGAGAACGGAACCATGGTGCCGGCGGCGTTGCGCACGTACCACTTTTTCAGGTCTTCCGGGCTCATGCGCGAGTCTGGCCGGCCCTGCACGTACACCTTCTTCACCCGACCACGGTCGATGAAGTCGTTGACGTAGCTACTGCCCAGCGCAATCGACAGGGTGTTGTTGATGTCGGAGATGGTGATGCCCAGGGCACTGGCCTTCTCGTCATCGATTTCCAGCTGGAACTGCGGTTCATCGTTCAGACCGTTCGGACGGACCTGCGTGAGCACCTTGCTCTGCGCGGCCATGCCGAGGAACTGGTTGCGCGCGGCCATCAGTTGTTCGTGACCGATACCGGCGCGGTCCTGCAGGAACACGTCGAAACCGGTGGCATTACCCAGCTCCAGTACGGCCGGCGGGGCGAAGGCGAACACCATCGCATCGCGGAAGCTGAAGAAGTGCTGCTGGGCGCGGGCGGCGAGTTTGAACACGCTGTTGTCGGCGTTACGTTCGTCCCACGGCTTGAGCATGATGAACGCCATACCCGAGCTCTGGCCACGGCCGGCGAAGTTGAAGCCGGTCACGGTGAACACCGAGGCTACTGCGTCGCCTTCACCGCCGTCCTTGGTCGGACGCAGCAGGAATTCACGCATTTCATCCACCACCACCTGAGTGCGCTGGGCACTGGAACCGGCGGGTGTCTGCACCTGGGCGAACAGAACGCCCTGGTCTTCTTCCGGCAGGAACGCGGTCGGGATGCGGGTGAACAGCCAGATCATGCCGACCACGATCAGCAGGTACGCCAGCAGATACGGCGCCTTGCGCGACAACATGTTGCCGACACCGCGCTCGTAGCTGTTGACGCCACGGTCGAAGTTGCGGTTGAACCAGCCGAAGAAACCCTTTTTCGGCGTGCCGTGCTCACCGTGCGGAATCGCTTTGAGCATGGTGGCGCACAGCGCCGGGGTGAAGATCAGCGCGACCAGTACCGACAGCGCCATGGCCGACACGATGGTGATCGAGAACTGCTTGTAGATCACACCGGTGGAGCCGCTGAAGAATGCCATCGGCAGCAACACCGCCGACAGCACCAGGGCGATACCGACCAGGGCGCCCTGGATCTGGCCCATGGATTTCTTGGTCGCTTCCTTCGGTGACAAGCCTTCTTCGCTCATCACCCGCTCGACGTTTTCCACCACGACAATGGCGTCGTCCACCAGCAAGCCGATGGCCAGCACCATGCCGAACATGGTCAGGGTGTTGATGCTGAAACCGGCCGCTGCGAGGATGCCGAAAGTACCGAGCAATACCACCGGCACGGTCATCGTGGTGATGACGGTGGCGCGGAAGTTCTGCAGGAACAGGAACATCACCAGGAACACCAGCGCAATCGCTTCGACCAGGGTGTGAACCACGCCTTTGATCGACTCGGTCACCACCGGGGTGGTGTCGTACGGGAACACCACTTCCATGCCTTGCGGGAAGAACGGCTTGAGGTCGTCAATCGTCTTGCGCAGTGCCTTGGCGGTGTCGAGGGCGTTGGCGCCGTTGGCCAGTTTCACCGCCAGACCGGACGCCGGGCTGCCGTTGAACTGGGCGCTGATCGCATAGTTCTCGCCACCCAGGCCGACGTCGGCGACGTCTTTGAGGCGAACCTGCGAGCCGTCCTTGTTGACCTTGAGCAGAATCTCTTTGAACTGCTCGGCGGTCTGCAGACGGGTCTTGCCGATGATCGTGGCGTTCAGCTGCTGGCCCTGCACGGCAGGCAAGCCGCCGAGCTGACCGGACGAAACCTGGACGTTCTGCGCCGCAATCGCGGTTTTCACGTCGACCGGGGTCAGGTTGAAGTTGTTCAACTTGGCCGGGTCGAGCCAGATGCGCATCGCGTACTGGGCACCGAAGACCTGGAAGTCACCGACACCGGCGGTCCGGGAGATCGGGTCCTGCATGTTCGACACGATGTAGTTGGACAGGTCGTCCTTGGTCATGCTGCCGTCACGCGACACCACGCCGATCACCAGCAGGAAGTTCTTCACTGCCTTGGTCACGCGGATACCCTGTTGCTGCACTTCCTGCGGCAGCAGCGGGGTGGCCAGGTTCAGCTTGTTCTGGACCTGGACCTGCGCGGTGTCGGAGTTGGTGCCTTGCTCGAAGGTCGCGGTGATGGTCATGCTGCCGTCGGAGTTACTTTCCGAGGACACATAACGCAGGTTGTCGATACCGTTGAGCTGCTGCTCGATCACTTGCACCACGGTGTCCTGAACCGTCTGTGCCGAAGCACCCGGGTAGGTCACCGAGATTGCAATGGCCGGTGGCGCAATGCTCGGGTACTGGTTGATTGGCAGTTTCAGGATCGAAAGTGCCCCGACCAGCATGATCACCAGGGCAATTACCCAGGCGAAAATCGGACGGTCGATGAAAAATTTTGACATGGATTACTCCCCTTTGCCGCCGGCGGCTTTGTCAGCTGCCTGAGCGGGGGCCGGGTTCTTGTTGCCGACGTTGGTCGCTTCGGTCGGTTTGACCTCAACACCCGGTTTGACGAATTGCAGCCCTTCGGTGATCAGACGATCGCCGGCCTTCAGGCCGTCTTCGATCAGCCACTGGCTGCCGACGGTGCGGCTGGCCTTGAGCTGACGCAGCTCGACCTTGTTGTCCGGACCGACGACCAGCGCAGTCGGGGTGCCCTTGAGGTCGCGGGTCACGCCTTGCTGCGGCGCGAGGATCGCGGCGCTGTTCACACCGGCCTGCAACTGCGCGTGGACGAACATGCCCGGCAACAGAGTGTGGTCCGGGTTCGGGAACACGGCGCGCAGGGTCACGGAACCGGTGGTCTGGTCGACCGACACTTCGGAGAATTCCAGCTTACCGTCGAGCTTGTACTGGCTGCCGTCTTCGAGGGTCAGCTTGACGGCAGCGGCGTTGTCGCCGGCCTTCTGCAGACGACCGCTTTCCAGTTCGCGACGCAATTCCAGCAACTCGACCGAGGACTGGGTAACGTCGACGTAGATCGGGTCCAGTTGCTGGATCACGGCCATCGCGTCGGTCTGGCCGCTGCTGACCAGCGCGCCTTCGGTCACCGAAGAACGGCCGATGCGACCGGAGATCGGTGCGTAGACCTTGGTGTAACGCACGTTGATCTGCGCGCTTTGCAACGACGCTTCCGATTGCAGGCGGTTGGCCACGGCGGTGTCGTATTCCTGACGGCTGACGGCCTGCTCGTCGACCAGTTGCTTGTAGCGGTCGGAGATCGACTTGGTCGAACGCAGGTTGGCTTCGGCGCTTTTCAGGGTCGCTTCATAAACCGACGGATCGATCTGATACAGCTGCTGGCCGGCTTTGACATCGCCGCCTTCCTTGAACAGACGCTTGAGAATGATGCCGTTGACCTGCGGACGAACTTCGGCGATGCGGAATGCACTGGTGCGGCCCGGCAGTTCGGAAGTCAGAGTAAAGGCTTGTGGTTGCAGGGTGACGACGCCGACCTGAGGAGGTGGTGCGGCGGGAGCCGCCTCTTCCTTTTTACATCCGCTGAGCAGCGATGCCAGGGCGACGGCAGTGACCAGAGCGGTAACAGCTGGCTTGAATTGCATGAAGATCCTCGGGTCAGGCGCGCGAAAAGCGCACAAGAAGTGTGGAAGGGTAAAAAAGGGTTATCGGGTGGATAAGTAGCTTGCTAATGAATATACTTACGTTCATGGTTGTTTGTAAACACCTTGGCGTCGTATCCATCCTGTTACAAAAGTCGTCGCAAGGTCTGAAATTGTAGGCCGGGGAGCCGATCCGCGAGAGATCGACCCTTTTTTATTCAGCGGATATTCAGCCATCCCTGAAACATCCTGTTTGAGGTTTTACTGCCATGGTCCGTCGTACCAAAGAGGAAGCTCAGGAAACGCGCAGCCAGATTCTCGAAGCGGCCGAGAAAGCCTTCTATGAGCGGGGCGTGGCGCGCACGACATTGTCGGATATCGCGACCCTGGCCGGGGTGACGCGCGGAGCCATCTACTGGCACTTCAGCAACAAGGCCGATCTGTTGCAAGCCATGCTCGATACTCTGCATGAGCCGTTGGACGAACTGGCCAAGGCCAGCGAAAGCGAGGACGAACCCGATCCACTGGGCTGCATGCGCCAATTGCTGATTCATTTGTTTCATAAAGTTGCACTGGATCCGAAGACCCGGCGTATCAACGAAATTTTGTTTCATAAGTGCGAGTTCACCGATGAAATGTGCGATCTGCGTCAGCAGCGCCGGACCGCCAGCCTCGATTGCAATGTGCGGATCGCGCTGACACTGAGTAACGCGGTCAATCGTGGGCAGTTGCCGGCGGACCTCGACACCGCCCGGGCAGCCATCAGCATTCACGCCTATATCGACGGCCTCCTTTATGGATGGCTCCTGGCGCCGGACGCCTTCGATCTGTACGCCGAGGCGGAGCGTTGGGTCGATACGGGGCTGGACATGCTGCGCTGGAGCCCCAGCCTGCGCAAATGAAACAAAATTCGTTATTGGTCCGTGGGTGTCAACCGTGATGTTGAAAATGAACGGTGCTTCACGCACGCTGCGGTGATGGGCTGCTTTTATATACGCACGTTCACTTGATTGACAGATTGCTAGCTCAGTATTTTGTAGGAATTTTGTGTCTGGAATGTGAGAGAGGGTAAGTGCCAGACAATCAATCCTGACGTGATCCCCTATTGGAGCTGCGTCAGACCTACGATAAACAAAAAGCCCCGACTCTTTCGAGTCCAGGGCTTTTTTCGTGTTTCTGTAATTGACGAATACTGTCGGGTAGTCGATGTGGCCGACCGTGGAGCATCCTTGAGTGCATACCGCTTTACGAACAAAGGAATCTTTTTACTTGAATGGTTGCGAACTATGTAATCTCAGTTCCCGACAGCCCAATAATTGGTTATACGGGCGGCGGTCGTACTTAACCTAAGTTGATCACTATGGCATAGCTATAAGGGCGAGCGGGCTGTTGCCGGGTTATATGAGATTCGCAGGTCAGTGGTTTTTTGCCAATAGAACGAACGTTATGTTCGCGTTTGGGGATTATTTTCGTGTCAAAGGCGAACGGTTCATAGGGGGCCGTTAACTTTACTGAGGTTGTGAAATGAAAGGCCTGTTTTTCACCGGAGTAAGTAAACGCATGTCCGACGGGGGTGGATCTGCGCCGTTTCGCCCCACCAGAAATCGCTGGAGGCGTGCTGCGTAGTATGAACTGCATGTATTTCCACGGGTGGATGACCAGATCCTCTCCTTGGAATCCACTGGTATCCCAGCTGCATTGGGTGAGTGAAAATTTTTCCGAGGTTCCGTTGTAGATATTGATCAGAATACTGTTATTGCCTTCGTGTTTAATCGTATTCCAGGTTTTTTCTTCGTGTTGTTGAGCTTTTTTGATAACGGTTTTAAATTCATCTTCGGGTTTTGAGTGGTTAGTGGTCTTGGTGGGTTCGTCGTCGGTGACGCTGGAAAGCACAGTACCTAAAATACCAGCGGCGACTGGATTAATTAAATAGGTTGAGCTTGATAAAATGGAGTTTAGAGTAGTGTTTTCGAATGTTTTGATTTGAGTTTCTTCATGATTGTTTTCGTCTTTTGAAGCGGTGTTGTTTGTTGTGTCATTCATGACGGTTTCTCTTTTTGTTTAGTTTGAGGGTGCGAAAATAACAGTACCAAGGTCGTTGTGCATGCGAGCTATGT
>NZ_BQID01000009.1 GCF_021602345.1 Pseudomonas pharyngis | reverse complement strand
CATCCCGAACTCAGAAGTGAAACGATGCATCGCCGATGGTAGTGTGGGGTTTCCCCATGTGAGAGTAGGTCATCGTCAAGATTAAATTCCGAAACCCCAATTGCGAAAGCAGTTGGGGTTTTGTTTTGTCCGCAAGAAAATGGGTTGTTTGAATTCTATGCAGCGGCCCGGTGCATGGCTATTATTCGGGCCTCATTCTGAGGCGAGACCTGCATGCTGACGTTGTTGAACCTTCTGAAGGATGGTCGATTCCATTCCGGTCAGGCCCTGGGCGTTGCTCTGGGAATTAGTCGAAGTGCGGTGTGGAAGCAGCTTCAGCATCTGGAGACGGAGCTTGGGTTATCCATACATAAAGTTCGAGGGCGGGGCTATCAATTGGCTTCGCCGCTGGCGTTGCTTGACTCGCTCGCAATAGAGGAAGGTCTTGCCGGCTGGTCTGTCAGTGTCTTCGATTCCATCGACTCAACTAATGCTGAATCGTTGCGAGCGGTAGATCGAGGGCGGGTTGCGCCTTTTCTAATACTGGCTGAGCGTCAGAGTTCCGGGCGCGGGCGCAGGGGGCGTAAATGGGTAAGCCCGTTTGCTGAAAACCTTTATTACAGCCTCGTGTTGCGTATCGATGGAGGGATGCGTCAGCTCGAGGGGTTAAGTCTCGTTGTCGGTCTCGCGGTCATGCAGACCCTGCGCGCGTTTGGGGTGCCAGGTGCGGGACTGAAATGGCCCAATGATGTTTTGGTCGGGCGAAAAAAAATTGCAGGCATCCTGCTGGAGCTCGTCGGAGATCCAGCGGACGTTTGTCATGTAGTGTTGGGCGTGGGCATTAATGTGAACATGCAGGCTACAGACGAAGTCGATCAGCAATGGACTTCACTGCGTCTAGAGTCGGGTAAATCTTGTGATCGCAATATTCTGGCGGTTGAGCTGAGTAAGCAGCTGCAACTCTATCTGCGACGTCACCAGTCAGACGGCTTCTCTGCGCTTCAGGCGGAGTGGGAGGCGAGCCATTTGTGGCAGGG
The DNA here is from genome assembly GCF_021602345.1 of Pseudomonas pharyngis. Taxonomy (GTDB): domain Bacteria; phylum Pseudomonadota; class Gammaproteobacteria; order Pseudomonadales; family Pseudomonadaceae; genus Aquipseudomonas; species Aquipseudomonas pharyngis. The sequence continues at coordinate 332,177 of NZ_BQID01000009.1, read as the reverse complement.
GCAGCAGGTTTCTCTCACTGCCGGTGTCAATCAGGTAGAGGGTGTGGTGCTGGGAATCGATAATCAAGGCGCGCTGCGGCTAAAGGTAGATGGTGTGGAAAAGGTCTTTAGTGGTGGTGAGCTCAGCTTGAGGTTGCGTCATGATTCTTGAGCTCGATTGTGGAAACAGTTTTATCAAATGGCGGGTGCTGAGTGCAGAGTTGGGCGCCTTGGTCGCAGAAGGTGTGGTCGACTCTGATGGCGCCTTGGTCGATAGTCTTCGGTCGCTTGAGAAGATATCTCTCGGTAAATGTCGCCTTGTCAGCGTAAGAACTGAAGATGAGACCAATTTGCTTATTGGCTTGCTCAGGCGCGAGTTCGGCATTTCCGTTGTCTGTGCGTCGCCCGCTCGTGAGATGTCTGGCGTAACGAACGGTTACGACGACTATGAGCGCCTCGGTCTCGATCGCTGGCTGGCGATGCTTGGTGGTTTTCACCTGGCTAAAGGTGCTTGTCTGGTTCTTGATTTCGGGACGGCGGTGACCGCGGACTTTGTCTCCGCGGACGGTGAACATCTGGGAGGCTTCATTTGTCCTGGCATGCCGCTGATGCGTAATCAGTTGCGTACGCATACTCGGAAAATTCGCTATGGGGATCTGGCGGCGGAGCGGGCATTGGCGAGTCAGGCTCCTGGGCGCAACACGGCTGAGGCTGTAGAGCGTGGCTGTTCGTTGATGCTCAGGGGGTTCGTATTGACGCAGCTGGAGATGGCGCATTCCTATTGGGGTGATGACTACAGTGTCTTCATTACGGGTGGTGATGCCGAACTGGTCTCGGATGTTGCGCCTGACGCTCGGGTTGTTTCCGATCTGGTGTTCGTGGGTTTGGCTATGGCGTGTCCTTTGTCCTGAGGTTTGTATGCGTTGGTTGTTCCTTCTGCTTCTGGTACTCAATGTTTTTTATTACGTCTGGCATCAGCAGGAGGCCCCGCTACGCGCAAAGGATGTCACGCCGCTCAGTCTTTATCGTGGATCGCAACAGGATATTCGCTTGCTGAGTGAGGCTGGTGGTGATGCTTCCCGTGAAAAAAGGACTGGAGGAAAGCCTGATGGGCAGTGCCTTTATGTGGGTGGTTTGGCGCGCCCCGAGTCCGCTCAGGCGTTGGAGCAGCGTTTGGCGGAGCTTGGTGCAAAAGTTCTTCCTTCGTCAAAAGAGTCTTCCGGCGGCTCATATTGGTTCCAGGTTACGCCCGAAACCCAGCGTTTGTTGGGTGATGCTCAGCTGCAAAACCTTTCCAAGGAATTCAATGAGTTAAAACATAAAATAATGCTGTGCGAGGGGGTTGCACCTACTGAATAGTTTGCATAGAATGGCGCCCGCTCCACAGCGAAGACCTGAAAAGGTAGCAGCAGCGGGGTGGTGTCAATGCAGCTAACCTCAGGTTTTTAAATGAGAAAATGCTTGACAGGGGTTTGGCATAGTATAGAATGCCGGCCTGATTAGGAGGGGTTCCCGAGCGGCCAAAGGGATCAGACTGTAAATCTGACGTCTACGACTTCGAAGGTTCGAATCCTTCTCCCTCCACCAGATTTTAGCGTGAGCTGCAGGCTCCGCGGGTATAGTTTAGTGGTAGAACCTCAGCCTTCCAAGCTGATGATGCGGGTTCGATTCCCGCTACCCGCTCCAAGTTTGCAGGTTGTGCAAAGTGTTACGCTCTTGTAGCTCAGTTGGTAGAGCACACCCTTGGTAAGGGTGAGGTCAGCGGTTCAAATCCGCTCAAGAGCTCCATATAACAAGGCAGATATGAAAATATCTGCCTTTGTTTTAATGGCTTGTGTTGTTTGCTCAATTTCTTCTGTTAGGGGTGATATCGATGGCTAAGGAAAAATTTGATCGTTCCCTGCCGCACGTCAACGTTGGCACCATCGGTCACGTAGACCACGGTAAAACCACGCTGACCGCTGCTCTGACTCGCGTCTGCTCCGAAGTTTTCGGTTCGGCCGTAGTTGAATTCGACAAGATCGACAGCGCTCCAGAAGAAAAGGCTCGCGGTATTACCATCAACACCGCGCACGTTGAGTACAACTCGAACATTCGTCACTACGCTCACGTTGACTGCCCAGGTCACGCTGACTACGTGAAGAACATGATCACTGGTGCTGCGCAGATGGACGGCGCGATCCTGGTTTGCTCGGCCGCTGATGGTCCGATGCCGCAAACCCGTGAGCACATCCTGCTGTCCCGTCAGGTAGGTGTTCCGTACATCGTGGTTTTCCTGAACAAGGCTGACCTGGTAGACGACGCTGAGCTGCTGGAACTGGTTGAGATGGAAGTTCGCGACCTGCTGTCCACCTATGACTTCCCAGGCGACGACACTCCGATCATCATCGGTTCTGCTCGTATGGCGCTGGAAGGCAAAGACGACAACGAAATGGGCACCACCGCTGTTAAGAAGCTGGTGGAAACTCTGGACAGCTACATCCCAGAGCCAGAGCGTGCTATCGACAAGCCGTTCCTGATGCCAATCGAAGACGTGTTCTCGATCTCGGGTCGCGGTACTGTTGTGACCGGTCGTATCGAACGCGGTATCGTTCGCGTTCAAGACGCCCTGGAAATCGTTGGTCTGCGTGACACCACCACCACCACCTGCACTGGTGTTGAGATGTTCCGCAAGCTGCTGGACGAAGGTCGTGCTGGCGAGAACTGCGGCGTTCTGCTGCGTGGCACCAAGCGTGACGACGTTGAGCGTGGTCAGGTTCTGGTTAAGCCGGGTTCGGTTAAGCCACACACCAAGTTCACCGCAGAAGTTTACGTTCTGAGCAAGGAAGAAGGCGGTCGTCACACTCCGTTCTTCAAGGGCTACCGTCCGCAGTTCTACTTCCGTACTACTGACGTGACTGGTAACTGCGAGCTGCCAGAAGGCGTTGAAATGGTAATGCCAGGTGACAACATTCAGATGACTGTTACCCTGATCAAAACCATCGCGATGGAAGACGGTCTGCGTTTCGCAATCCGTGAAGGCGGTCGTACCGTTGGTGCTGGCGTAGTGGCCAAGATCATCGAGTAAACAGTTGTAATGTCTTTTTCAGGCCGGCATAATGGTCGGCCTGATTTTGTTTTAGGTCAGTAGCTCAATTGGCAGAGCGACGGTCTCCAAAACCGTAGGTTGGGGGTTCGATTCCCTCCTGACCTGCCAGATTCACTTGGTGTGTCTGGCTTTCTTTTCACAGGATCTTCATAGATGACTCCTAAAGCTGAAGCTCAAGGCTCTCGCTTCGATTTGCTCAAGTGGCTTGTAGTAGTCGCTTTGGTAATTGTTGGCGTTGTCGGTAATCAGTATTACGCTGCTTCGCCGATCCTGTACCGTGTACTCGTATTGCTTGTCATTGCTGCTGTAGCTGCCTTTGTAGGCCTGCAGACTGCCAAGGGCAAGTCTTTCTTTGTACTGGTTAAGGAAGCTCGCACCGAGATTCGTAAAGTCGTATGGCCAACTCGCCAAGAAACCACGCAGACCACACTGATTGTTGTGGCTGTTGTCCTGGTTATGGCGTTGCTGTTGTGGGGGCTTGATTCCCTGCTCGGTTGGCTTGTTTCCTTGATTGTCGGCTAAGGGTGTCCCGTGGCTAAGCGTTGGTACGTTGTGCATGCTTACTCGGGTTACGAGAAGCATGTCATGCGTTCGTTGATCGAGCGTGTAAAGCTGGCTGGCATGGAAGATGGCTTCGGCGAAATTCTGGTTCCCACTGAAGAAGTGGTTGAAATGCGTAATGGCCAGAAACGCAAAAGCGAGCGCAAATTCTTCCCAGGTTATGTGCTGGTTCAGATGGATATGAACGAGGGTACTTGGCACTTGGTCAAGGATACTCCTCGGGTGATGGGTTTTATCGGCGGTACTGCTGATAAGCCGGCACCAATCACCGATAAAGAAGCTGAGGCGATTTTGCGTCGCGTTGCCGATGGTAGCGACAAGCCGAAGCCGAAGACGTTGTTCGAGCCAGGCGAAACCGTTCGAGTCAATGACGGGCCGTTCGCTGACTTTAACGGCGTTGTTGAAGAAGTTAACTACGAAAAGAGCCGGATCCAAGTGGCAGTGCTCATTTTCGGACGCTCTACTCCGGTAGAGTTGGAGTTCAGTCAGGTCGAAAAGGTCTAGCTGAGCAAGCATCCCAACCCCGCAGCCCTAGGCTGTGGGGTTTTGTCGTCACTGGGATAAACGCGCAAGTAACCGGGGAGCCTTTCGAGGCGTTCGAACCCGTAATTGGAGTGCCTCATGGCCAAGAAGATTACCGCTTACATCAAGCTGCAAGTGAAGGCCGCTCAGGCTAACCCAAGCCCACCTGTTGGTCCTGCTCTGGGTCAGCACGGCGTGAACATCATGGAATTCTGCAAAGCTTTCAACGCCCGTACCCAGGGTCTGGAAGCTGGTCTGCCGACTCCAGTGATCATCACTGTCTACAGCGACCGTAGCTTCACTTTCGAAACCAAATCCACCCCTGCTTCGGTTCTGCTGAAGAAGGCGGCCGGTCTGACCAGCGGTTCCGCTCGTCCGAACACCGTTAAGGTTGGCACTGTTACCCGTGCTCAGCTGGAAGAAATCGCGAAAACCAAAAACGCGGATCTGACTGCAGCTGATATGGATGCAGCCGTGCGTACTATCGCCGGTTCTGCTCGTAGCATGGGCCTTAACGTGGAGGGTGTGTAATGGCTAAGCTGACCAAGCGTCAAAAGGCTATCGCCGGCAAAATCGAAGCAGGCAAGGCCTACAACATTGTAGACGCCGCTGCACTGCTGGCCGAGCTGTCGACTGTCAAGTTCAGCGAGTCGTTCGACGTAGCTGTAAACCTGGGCGTAGACCCGCGTAAATCCGACCAGGTTGTTCGTAGCGCTACTGTGCTGCCACACGGCACTGGCAAGACTGTTCGCGTTGCTGTGTTCACCCAGGGTCCAGCTGCTGAGGCCGCTCTGGCTGCCGGCGCTGACCGTGTAGGTATGGACGACCTGGCTGCCGAAATGAAAGGCGGCGACCTGAACTATGACGTAGTGATCGCATCCCCGGATGCCATGCGCGTTGTAGGTCAACTGGGTCAGATCCTCGGTCCACGTGGTCTGATGCCTAACCCGAAAGTCGGCACTGTTACCCCAGACGTCGCTACCGCGGTTAAAAATGCCAAGGCTGGTCAGGTTCGTTATCGCACCGACAAAAACGGCATCATCCACACTTCCGTTGGCAAGATCGGCTTCGATGCCGTCAAGCTGAAGGAAAACGTTGAAGCCCTGATCGCTGATCTGAAGCGTATCAAGCCAGCTTCTTCGAAAGGTATCTACGTCAAGCGCGTTACCCTGAGCACCACTATGGGCCCAGGTCTGGTTATCGACCAGAGCTCGCTGGACGCGTAAGACAAAAATTGGCGCAGTTGACTGCGCCAATTGAAAGATTGGGGTCCCTGCCTGGCGGGGGCTATCCAAGACCGTAGGCGACGCAAGTCTTAAACCTCAAGCCTACGCAGATGGTGCTCCCGGTTCCTTACCGAATCAGACACCAAAACGACATTCGGTTTCGATCGAATGAAACGGTAACAAGCAGGAGTTAAACCCGTGGCAATTAATCTCGAAGACAAGAAGGCCATCGTCGCTGAAGTCAACGAGGCTGCCAAAGTCGCTCTGTCCGCTGTCGTGGTTGATGCCCGTGGCGTAACAGTAGGCGCAATGACCGGACTCCGTAAAGAGGCTCGTGAAGCTGGCGTTTACGTACGTGTTGTACGTAACACCCTGCTCAAGCGCGCTGTTGCTGGCACTTCGTATGAAGTGCTGAACGACGCGTTCACTGGCCCGACCCTGATCGCATTCTCCAACGAACACCCGGGCGCTGCTGCTCGTCTGTTCAAGGAATTTGCCAAGGGTCAGGATAAGTTCGAGATCAAGGCAGCATCGTTTGAGGGCAAGTTCCTCGCAGCGAATGAGATCGACGTGCTGGCAAGCCTGCCAACTCGCGACGAAGCTATTGCGAAACTGATGAGCGTGATTCAAGGCGCTACCAGCAAGCTGGCTCGTACTCTGGCGGCAATTCGCGATCAGAAAGAAGCAGCTGCAGCCTGAGGCTGAGCGTTTCCACTCTCGCGTATTTTTGTTTATTTCGACGGCCGTACAGGCTGTCCACCAAATCAGGAATTGAGTCATGTCTCTGACTAACGAACAAATCATCGAAGCAATCGGCCAGAAAACCGTTCTGGAAGTTGTTGAGCTGATCAAAGCAATGGAAGAAACCTTCGGCGTGACCGCTGCTGTTGCTGCTGCTGGTCCAGCTGCTGCTGCCGCTGTTGTTGAAGAGCAAACCGAGTTCAACGTTGTTCTGGTTGAAGCCGGCGAGAAGAAAGTAAACGTGATCAAGGCAGTTCGTGAACTGACCGGTCTGGGCCTGAAAGAAGCCAAAGAGAAAGTCGACGGCGCTCCTCAGGTTGTAGCTGAAGGCGTTTCGAAAGAAGCGGCTGAAGACGCTAAGAAGAAGCTGGAAGAAGCAGGCGCTAAAGTCGAGCTGAAGTAAGCATCGACTTTGCACCTCCAGCCCGAGCGTCAAGCGACAGGCTGATGGCTGGTGGCTCTTGCCACCGGCCTTTTTCCGTTATTGGCAGCCGACTGGGTCGGTGTCGATAACGAGCTGTAACCACCCGATGCGGTGGCGCAAACCATGGGGTTTGCACGATTTTCTGGCTGCTCCCGTCGGGAGGGGCCAAACAAGCAGGTGACCAAGCTGGGGAACGCTGATGGCTTACTCATATACTGAGAAAAAACGTATCCGCAAGGACTTTAGCAAGTTGCCGGACGTCATGGATGTGCCTTACCTCCTGGCCATCCAGCTGGATTCGTATCGTGAATTCTTGCAAGCGGGAGCGACTAAAGATCAGTTCCGCGACGTGGGCCTGCATGCGGCCTTCAAATCCGTTTTCCCGATCATCAGCTACTCCGGCAATGCTGCGCTGGAGTACGTCGGTTATCGCTTGGGCGAACCGGCATTTGATGTCAAAGAATGCGTATTGCGCGGTGTAACTTTCGCCGTACCTTTGCGGGTAAAAGTGCGCCTGATCATTTTCGACAAAGAATCGTCGAACAAAGCGATCAAGGACATCAAAGAGCAAGAAGTCTACATGGGTGAAATCCCATTGATGACTGAGAACGGTACCTTCGTAATCAACGGTACCGAGCGTGTTATCGTTTCCCAGCTGCACCGTTCCCCGGGCGTGTTCTTCGACCACGACCGTGGCAAGACGCACAGCTCCGGCAAGCTGCTGTACTCCGCGCGCATCATTCCTTACCGCGGTTCGTGGCTGGACTTCGAGTTCGACCCGAAAGACTGCGTATTCGTGCGTATCGACCGTCGTCGCAAGCTGCCGGCCTCGGTACTGCTGCGCGCGCTCGGTTATACCACCGAGGAAGTGCTGGACGCGTTCTACACCACCAACGTATTCCACGTGAAAGGCGAAGGCCTGAGCCTGGAGCTGGTGCCTCAGCGCCTGCGTGGTGAAGTTGCTGTTCTCGACATCCAGGATGACAAAGGCAAGGTGATCGTTGAGCAGGGCCGTCGTATTACTGCCCGCCACATCAACCAGCTGGAAAAAGCCGGGATCAAAGAGCTGGACGTGCCTCTGGATTACGTTCTGGGTCGTACCACCGCCAAGGCCATCGTGCACCCGGCTACCGGTGAGATCCTGGCAGAGTGCAACACCGAGCTGTCGACCGAGATCCTGGCGAAAATCGCCAAGGCCGGCGTCGTACGCATCGAAACTCTGTACACCAACGACATCGACTGCGGTCCGTTCGTCTCCGACACGCTGAAGATCGACTCCACCAGCAACCAATTGGAAGCGCTGGTCGAGATCTATCGCATGATGCGTCCAGGCGAGCCGCCAACCAAGGACGCTGCCGAGACCCTGTTCAACAACCTGTTCTTCAGCCCTGAGCGCTATGACCTGTCTGCGGTCGGCCGGATGAAGTTCAACCGTCGTATCGGTCGTACCGAGATCGAAGGTTCGGGCGTGCTGTGCAAGGAAGACATCGTCGCGGTACTGAAGACTCTGGTCGACATCCGTAACGGTAAAGGCATCGTCGACGACATCGACCACCTGGGTAACCGTCGTGTTCGCTGTGTAGGCGAGATGGCAGAGAACCAGTTCCGCGTTGGCCTGGTACGTGTTGAGCGTGCGGTCAAAGAGCGTCTGTCGATGGCTGAAAGCGAAGGCCTGATGCCGCAAGACCTGATCAACGCCAAGCCAGTGGCTGCGGCGGTGAAAGAGTTCTTCGGTTCCAGCCAGCTGTCGCAGTTCATGGACCAGAACAACCCGCTGTCCGAGATCACCCACAAGCGTCGTGTCTCTGCACTCGGCCCTGGCGGTCTGACTCGTGAGCGCGCGGGCTTCGAAGTCCGTGACGTACACCCGACTCATTACGGTCGTGTCTGCCCGATTGAAACGCCGGAAGGTCCGAACATCGGTCTGATCAACTCCCTGGCTGCTTACGCTCGCACCAACCAGTACGGCTTCCTCGAGAGCCCGTACCGCGTGGTGAAAGAGGGTGTGGTCACCGACGACATCGTGTTCCTGTCCGCCATTGAAGAAGCCGATCACGTGATCGCGCAGGCTTCGGCGACCATGAACGAGCAGAAAGTCCTGATCGACGAACTGGTAGCCGTACGTCACCTGAACGAATTCACCGTCAAGGCGCCGGAAGACGTCACCTTGATGGACGTTTCGCCGAAGCAGGTAGTTTCGGTTGCAGCGTCGCTGATTCCGTTCCTCGAGCACGACGACGCCAACCGTGCGTTGATGGGTTCGAACATGCAGCGTCAAGCTGTACCAACCCTGCGCGCTGACAAGCCGCTGGTCGGTACCGGCATGGAGCGTAACGTGGCTCGCGACTCCGGCGTTTGCGTCGTGGCTCGTCGTGGCGGCGTGATCGACTCTGTTGATGCCAGCCGTATCGTGGTTCGCGTTGCCGATGACGAAGTTGAAACCGGCGAAGCTGGTGTCGACATCTACAACCTGACCAAATACACCCGCTCGAACCAGAACACCTGCATCAACCAGCGTCCGCTGGTGAGCAAGGGTGATCGTGTTCAGCGTGGCGACATCATGGCCGACGGTCCGTCCACCGACATGGGTGAACTGGCTCTGGGTCAGAACATGCGCATCGCGTTCATGGCATGGAACGGCTTCAACTTCGAAGACTCCATCTGCCTGTCCGAGCGTGTGGTTCAGGAAGACCGTTTCACCACGATCCACATTCAGGAACTGACCTGTGTGGCTCGTGACACCAAGCTTGGCCCAGAGGAAATCACTGCGGACATCCCTAACGTGGGTGAAGCTGCGCTGAACAAGCTGGACGAAGCCGGTATCGTTTACGTAGGTGCTGAAGTCGGCGCAGGCGACATCCTGGTAGGTAAGGTCACTCCGAAAGGCGAGACCCAACTCACTCCGGAAGAAAAACTGCTGCGCGCAATCTTCGGTGAGAAAGCCAGCGACGTTAAAGACACTTCCCTGCGTGTGCCAACCGGCACCAAAGGTACTGTCATCGACGTACAGGTCTTCACTCGTGACGGCGTTGAGCGTGATGCTCGTGCCCTGTCGATCGAGAAGTCCCAGCTGGACGAGATCCGCAAGGATCTGAACGAAGAGTTCCGCATCGTTGAAGGCGCGACCTTCGAGCGTCTGCGTTCCGCTCTGGTAGGCCACAAGGCTGAAGGTGGCGCGGGCCTGAAGAAAGGTCAGGACATCACCGACGAAGTACTCGACGGTCTTGAGCATGGTCAGTGGTTCAAACTGCGCATGGCTGAAGATGCTCTGAACGAGCAGCTCGAGAAGGCCCAGGCCTACATCGTTGATCGTCGCCGTCTGCTGGACGACAAGTTCGAAGACAAGAAGCGCAAACTGCAGCAGGGCGATGACCTGGCTCCAGGTGTGCTGAAAATCGTCAAGGTTTACCTGGCAATCCGTCGTCGCATCCAGCCGGGCGACAAGATGGCCGGTCGTCACGGTAACAAAGGTGTGGTCTCCGTGATCATGCCGGTTGAAGACATGCCGCACGATGCCAATGGCACACCGGTCGACGTCGTCCTCAACCCACTGGGCGTACCTTCGCGTATGAACGTTGGTCAGATCCTTGAAACCCACCTCGGCCTCGCGGCCAAAGGTCTGGGCGAGAAGATCAACCGGATGGTCGAAGAGCAGCGTAAAGTCGCTGAACTGCGCACCTTCCTGGACGAGATCTACAACCAGATCGGCGGTCGTAACGAAGATCTGGACAGCTTCTCCGATCAGGAAATCCTGGATCTGGCTAAGAACCTGCGTGGCGGTGTTCCAATGGCCACTCCAGTGTTCGACGGTGCCAAGGAAAGCGAAATCAAGGCCATGCTGAAACTGGCAGACCTGCCAGAAAGCGGCCAGATGCAGTTGACCGACGGCCGTACCGGCAACAAGTTCGAGCGTCCAGTTACCGTTGGCTACATGTACATGCTGAAGCTGAACCACTTGGTAGACGACAAGATGCACGCGCGTTCTACCGGTTCGTACAGCCTGGTTACCCAGCAGCCGCTGGGTGGTAAGGCGCAGTTCGGTGGTCAGCGTTTCGGGGAGATGGAGGTCTGGGCACTGGAAGCATACGGTGCTGCTTACACTCTGCAAGAAATGCTCACAGTGAAGTCGGACGATGTGAACGGCCGGACCAAGATGTACAAAAACATCGTGGACGGCGATCACCGTATGGAGCCGGGCATGCCCGAGTCCTTCAACGTGTTGATCAAGGAAATTCGTTCCCTCGGCATCGATATCGATCTGGAAACCGAATAACACGTGACGCGATCGAGAGCGGGGCAGGATTGCCCGCTCTCTGCTCCGCCAGGAGGAAAGGCCTTGAAAGACCTACTGAATTTGCTGAAAAACCAGGGTCAAGTCGAAGAGTTCGACGCCATCCGTATCGGATTGGCCTCGCCTGAGATGATCCGCTCGTGGTCGTTCGGTGAAGTTAAAAAGCCGGAAACCATCAACTACCGTACGTTCAAACCTGAGCGTGACGGTCTGTTCTGCGCCAAGATCTTTGGCCCGGTAAAGGATTACGAGTGCCTGTGCGGTAAGTACAAGCGCTTGAAGCACCGTGGTGTGATCTGCGAGAAGTGCGGCGTTGAAGTTGCACTGGCCAAGGTTCGTCGTGAGCGCATGGCGCACATCGAACTGGCTTCGCCGGTTGCCCACATCTGGTTCCTGAAATCGCTGCCGTCCCGTATCGGCCTGCTGATGGACATGACCCTGCGTGATATCGAACGCGTTCTCTACTTCGAGAGCTATGTCGTTATCGATCCGGGCATGACCACTCTTGAAAAAGGTCAGCTGCTGAACGACGAGCAGTACTTCGAAGCGCTGGAAGAGTTCGGTGACGATTTCGACGCCCGCATGGGTGCCGAAGCTGTCCGCGAACTGCTGCACGCTATCGACCTGGAACACGAGATCGGCCGGCTGCGTGAAGAAATTCCGCAAACCAACTCCGAAACCAAGATCAAGAAGCTGTCCAAGCGTCTGAAGTTGATGGAAGCCTTCCAAGGCTCCGGCAACCTGCCAGAGTGGATGGTGCTGACCGTTCTGCCGGTTCTGCCGCCAGATCTGCGTCCACTGGTTCCACTGGATGGCGGTCGTTTCGCGACTTCCGACCTCAACGATCTGTATCGTCGAGTGATCAACCGTAACAACCGTTTGAAGCGCCTGCTGGATCTGTCCGCTCCGGACATCATCGTGCGCAACGAAAAGCGTATGTTGCAGGAAGCTGTCGATGCACTGCTCGACAACGGTCGTCGTGGCCGCGCTATCACAGGTTCCAACAAGCGTCCTCTGAAATCCCTGGCTGACATGATCAAGGGTAAGCAAGGTCGTTTCCGTCAGAACTTGCTCGGTAAGCGTGTTGACTACTCCGGTCGTTCGGTAATTACCGTTGGTCCGACCCTGCGTCTGCACCAGTGCGGTCTGCCGAAGAAGATGGCTCTCGAGCTGTTCAAGCCGTTCATTTTCGGCAAGCTGGAAATGCGTGGTCTGGCGACCACCATCAAAGCGGCCAAGAAAATGGTCGAGCGCGAACTGCCAGAGGTTTGGGACGTTCTCGCTGAAGTGATTCGCGAACACCCGGTTCTTCTCAACCGTGCACCGACCCTTCACCGTCTGGGTATCCAGGCGTTTGAACCGGTACTGATCGAAGGTAAGGCTATCCAGCTGCACCCTCTGGTCTGCGCCGCGTACAACGCCGACTTCGACGGCGACCAAATGGCCGTGCACGTACCGCTGACGCTGGAAGCCCAGCTCGAAGCGCGTGCGTTGATGATGTCGACCAACAACATTCTGTCGCCAGCCAACGGTGAGCCAATCATCGTTCCGTCGCAGGACGTTGTATTGGGTCTCTACTACATGACTCGTGAAGCGATCAACGCCAAGGGCGAAGGTCGTGTGTTCGCGGATCTGCAGGAAGTTGACCGTGTGTTCCGTGCCGGCGAAGCCGCACTGCACGCCAAGATCAAGGTTCGTATCAACGAAACCGTGAACGATCGTGACGGCAACAGCGTGAACAACACCCGTATCGTCGACACCACTGTCGGCCGTGCGCTGCTGTTCCAGGTTGTGCCAAAAGGTCTGTCGTTCGACGTCGTCAACCTGCCGATGAAGAAAAAGGCGATCTCCAAGCTGATCAACCAGTGCTACCGCGTGGTTGGTCTGAAAGAGACCGTGATCTTCGCTGACCAGTTGATGTACACCGGTTTTGCCTACTCGACCATTTCCGGCGTTTCCATCGGTGTTAACGACTTCGTTATCCCGGACGAAAAAGCCCGCATCATCGGTGCTGCCACCGACGAAGTGAAAGAAATCGAGAGCCAGTACGCCTCCGGCCTGGTAACCCAGGGCGAGAAGTACAACAAAGTGATCGACCTTTGGTCGAAAGCGAACGACGAAGTCTCCAAGGCGATGATGGCCAACCTCTCGAAAGAGAAAGTCATCGACCGTCACGGCGACGAAGTCGAGCAAGAATCGTTCAACTCGATGTACATGATGGCCGACTCGGGTGCGCGGGGTTCCGCAGCACAGATTCGTCAGCTGGCCGGTATGCGTGGTCTGATGGCCAAGCCGGACGGTTCCATCATTGAAACGCCGATTACTGCGAACTTCCGTGAAGGTCTGAGCGTACTCCAGTACTTCATCTCGACTCACGGTGCTCGTAAAGGTCTGGCGGATACCGCGTTGAAAACTGCGAACTCCGGTTACCTGACTCGTCGTCTGGTAGACGTGGCGCAGGATCTGGTCGTGACCGAGATCGATTGCGGCACCGAACACGGTCTGCTGATGACTCCGCACATTGAAGGCGGTGACGTTGTAGAACCGTTGGGTGAGCGCGTATTGGGTCGTGTCATCGCCCGTGACGTATTCAAGCCGGGTACCGAGGACGTTATCGTTCCTGCAGGCACTCTGGTAGACGAGAAGTGGGTTGAGTTCATCGAGCTGAACAGCATCGACGAAGTAATCGTGCGTTCGCCGATCAGCTGCGAAACCCGCTATGGCATTTGCGCCAAGTGCTACGGCCGTGACCTGGCTCGTGGTCACCAGGTGAACATCGGTGAAGCGGTCGGCGTTATCGCTGCCCAGTCCATCGGTGAGCCGGGTACCCAGCTGACGATGCGTACGTTCCACATCGGTGGTGCGGCAAGCCGTACTTCCGCAGCCGACAGCGTTCAGGTGAAGAATGGCGGTACCGTCCGTCTGCACAACCTGAAACACGTTGAGCGTGTGGATGGCAACCTGGTTGCCGTGTCTCGTTCCGGTGAGCTGGCAATCGCTGACGACTTCGGTCGTGAGCGCGAGCGTTACAAGCTGCCGTACGGTGCCGTGATTTCGGTTAAAGAAGGTGACAAGGTCGACGCTGGCGCAATCGTGGCCAAGTGGGATCCGCACACTCACCCGATCGTTACCGAAATGAAAGGTACCGTGACCTACGTGGGCATGGAAGAAGGCATCACGATCAAGCGTCAGACTGACGAATTGACCGGTATGACCAACATTGAAGTACTCGATGCCAAAGACCGTCCGGCCGCCGGCAAGGACATCCGTCCTGCGGTGAAGATGGTCGATGACAACGGCAAGGATCTGTTGCTGCCAGGCACTGACGTTATCGCTCAGTACTTCCTGCCAGCCAACGCCCTGGTCGGTGTTGCGGACGGTGCGAAGATCGCGATCGGTGACGTTATCGCTCGTATCCCGCAAGAAACTTCGAAAACCCGTGACATCACCGGTGGTCTGCCGCGTGTTGCCGACCTGTTCGAAGCCCGTCGTCCGAAAGAGGCGTCGATTCTGGCTGAAGTCAGCGGCACCATCGCGTTCGGTAAAGAGACCAAGGGCAAGCGCCGTCTGGTCATTACCCCGAACGACGGTAGCGATCCGTACGAAGAGCTGATTCCGAAGTGGCGTCACCTGAACGTGTTCGAAGGCGAACAGGTAAACCGCGGCGAAGTTATCTCCGACGGTCCGAGCGATCCGCACGACATCCTGCGTCTGCTGGGTGTAAGCGCGTTGGCCAAGTACATCGTCAACGAGATCCAGGACGTTTACCGCCTGCAAGGCGTGAAGATCAACGACAAGCACATCGAGACCATCCTGCGTCAGATGCTGCGTAAAGTTGAGATCTCCGAGTCCGGCGACTCCAGCTTCATCAAGGGCGACCAGATGGAACTGACTCACGTACTGGTTGAAAACGAGCGCTTGGCGACCGAAGATAAATTCGTGTCCAAGTTCACTCGCGTGCTGCTGGGTATCACCAAGGCGTCGTTGTCGACTGAATCGTTCATCTCGGCGGCCTCCTTCCAGGAGACCACTCGCGTACTGACCGAAGCAGCGGTAACTGGCAAGCGCGATTACCTGCGCGGCCTGAAAGAAAACGTGGTCGTGGGTCGTCTGATCCCGGCCGGTACCGGTCTGGCTTATCACAGCGAGCGCAAGCGTCGTCGTGATGCAGACAAGCCGTTGCGCGTAAGCGCCAGTGAAGTGGAAGCTGCACTGACCGAAGCGCTGAACTCGAGCGGTAACTGAGTTCTGCGAAAAAATGAGCTGAGGCCCTGATCAAGCCGTTCATCGAATCAAGACAATTTGTCGAGGTTCGACGAGCGGGGAGGTCGGGGCCTTGCCTTGACTGGGGACAAGATCCTCTTTAGACTCTTGATCCCCTAAATTTGGCGGGAATTCGTTCCTGCCATTTTGCTTTTCTTGCAAGACAATAGCGTCGCAAGACAACAGTGGAGCTAGTAGATGGCAACTATCAACCAGCTGGTACGTCAGCCGCGTAAGCGTATCGTCGAGAAATCCGACGTGCCTGCGCTGCAGAACTGCCCGCAACGTCGTGGCGTGTGCACCCGTGTGTACACCACTACGCCGAAAAAACCTAACTCGGCACTGCGTAAAGTATGCCGTGTGCGTCTGACCAACGGTTTCGAGGTTTCCTCGTACATCGGTGGTGAAGGCCACAACCTGCAAGAGCACAGCGTGGTATTGATCCGCGGCGGTCGTGTAAAAGACTTGCCAGGTGTTCGTTACCACACCGTTCGCGGCTCCTTGGATACTTCCGGCGTTAAAGGCCGTAACCAGGGTCGTTCGAAGTACGGTACCAAGCGTCCGAAGTAATCGGCCGTTTTGCAGATTTTCATTTTATTGAGTCGATAAGAGTAAGGTCGGGCGCGCATCCACTGGATCTGTCCCGAGCTAACCTGAAGACCGTTTGAGGGCTTATCAATGCCAAGACGTCGCGTAGCAGCAAAGCGTGAGATTCTGGACGATCCGAAATACGGAAGCCAAATCCTCGCCAAATTCATGAACCACGTTATGGAAAGCGGCAAGAAAGCCGTTGCCGAGCGTATCGTTTATGGTGCCCTGGAAACCGTTGCGGCTCGCAAGACCGGCACCGATCCCCTGGAACTCTTCGAAAAAGCACTCGACGCCATCGCTCCGCTGGTCGAAGTGAAGTCGCGCCGCGTTGGTGGTGCTACTTACCAGGTTCCGGTCGAGGTTCGTCCGTCCCGTCGTAACGCTCTGGCAATGCGCTGGTTGGTAGACTTCGCCCGCAAGCGTGGCGAGAAGTCTATGGCTCTGCGCTTGGCTGGCGAGCTGCTGGATGCTGCTGAAGGTAAAGGTGCTGCTGTTAAGAAGCGTGAAGACGTGCACCGTATGGCCGAAGCTAACAAAGCTTTCTCGCACTACCGCTTCTAATTTTAGCTTCACTAATTTTGCGAGGGCTTTATGGCTCGTACTACTCCGATTAGTCGCTACCGTAACATCGGTATCGTCGCTCACGTGGATGCTGGTAAAACCACCACCACCGAGCGCGTCCTTTTTTACACTGGCAAAAGTCACAAAATGGGCGAGGTGCATGATGGCGCCGCGACCACAGACTGGATGGTTCAGGAGCAGGAGCGTGGTATTACCATTACTTCTGCTGCCATTACCGCCTTCTGGAAAGGTTCCGAGAAGCAGTACCCACACGAGCATCGCTTCAACGTAATCGATACCCCGGGCCACGTAGACTTCACTATTGAAGTAGAGCGTTCCCTGCGTGTGCTCGACGGCGCTGTCGTTGTGTTCTGCGGTACTTCGGGTGTTGAGCCTCAGTCGGAAACCGTATGGCGTCAGGCCAACAAATACGGCGTTCCACGTCTTGTTTACGTAAACAAGATGGACCGTGCTGGTGCCAACTTCCTGCGCGTGATCGGTCAGATCAAACAGCGTCTGGGTCACACTCCGGTGCCGATCCAGCTGGCTATCGGTTCGGAAGATAACTTCCAGGGCCAGATCGACCTGATCAACATGCAAGCTGTCTACTGGAACGACTCTGACAAGGGTATGGTTCCGGTTCGCAAGGAAATCCCTGCGGACATGCTTGAACTGGCTGAAGAATGGCGCAACAACATGGTTGAAGCCGCCGCCGAAGCCAACGAAGACCTGATGAACAAGTACCTGGAAGGTGAAGAGCTGTCGATCGCTGAGATCAAGGCTGCTTTGCGTGCACGTACTATCGCCGGCGAAATCGTTCTGGCTGTTTGCGGTTCTTCGTTCAAGAACAAGGGCGTTCCCCTGGTTCTCGACGCCGTTATCGACTTCCTGCCTGCTCCGACCGACATTCCTGCTATCAAGGGTTCCAACCCTGATAACGAGGAAGAAGAGATGGAGCGTCATGCAAGCGACGACGAGCCGTTCGCGGCCCTGGCGTTCAAGATCGCTACCGACCCATTCGTGGGTACCTTGACCTTCGTCCGCGTTTACTCGGGCGTGTTGAACTCCGGCGACGGCGTGATCAACTCGGTTAAAGGCAAGAAAGAGCGCGTGGGTCGTATGGTGCAAATGCACGCAAACGCCCGTGAAGAGATCAAGGAAGTGCGCGCTGGCGACATCGCGGCCCTGATCGGCATGAAGGACGTCACCACTGGTGAAACCCTCTGCAACGCTGAGAAGCCAATCATCCTGGTTCGCATGGACTTCCCGGAGCCGGTTATTTCGGTTGCCGTAGAGCCTAAGACCAAGGATGACCAGGAAAAAATGGGTATCGCTCTGGGCAAGCTCGCTCAGGAAGACCCGTCTTTCCGCGTTAAGACTGATGAAGAGACTGGTCAAACGATCATCTCCGGCATGGGCGAGCTGCATCTGGACATCCTGGTTGACCGGATGCGCCGTGAGTTCAACGTCGAAGCCAACATCGGCAAGCCGCAGGTTTCGTACCGTGAGCGCATCACGAAGAACTGCGAAATCGAAGGCAAGTTCGTTCGTCAGTCCGGCGGTCGTGGCCAGTTCGGTCACTGCTGGATTCGCTTTGCTCCTGCTGACGAAGGTCAGGAAGGTCTGCAATTCCTGAACGAAGTAGTGGGTGGTGTGGTTCCTAAGGAATACATCCCGGCTATCCAGAAGGGCATCGAAGAGCAGATGAAGAACGGCGTTGTTGCCGGCTATCCGCTGATCGGCCTGAAGGCTACCGTGTTCGATGGTTCTTACCACGACGTCGACTCCAACGAGATGGCGTTTAAAGTGGCTGCTTCCATGGCGACCAAGCAACTGGCCCAGAAGGGCGGTGGTGAGTTGCTCGAGCCGATCATGGCGGTAGAGGTTGTTACGCCTGAAGACTATATGGGTGATGTGATGGGCGACCTTAACCGTCGTCGCGGCATGATCCAGGGTATGGAAGACACAGTGTCCGGCAAGGTTATCCGTGCCGAGGTTCCACTGGGTGAGATGTTCGGTTATGCGACCGACGTTCGTTCCATGTCCCAGGGTCGCGCAAGCTACTCTATGGAATTCAAAAAATACGATACGGCTCCGTCGCACATCGTCGAATCCGTTACCAAAAAACAAGGCTGATTCAGCCCCTTTAGGCTAGGAGTTAATTGTCGTGGCTAAAGAAAAATTTGATCGTTCCCTACCGCACGTAAACGTTGGCACCATCGGCCACGTTGACCACGGTAAAACCACTCTGACCGCTGCTCTGACTCGCGTCTGCTCCGAAGTTTTCGGTTCGGCCGTAGTTGAATTCGACAAGATCGACAGCGCACCAGAAGAAAAAGCTCGCGGTATCACCATCAACACCGCGCACGTTGAGTACAACTCGAACATTCGTCACTACGCTCACGTTGACTGCCCAGGTCACGCTGACTACGTGAAGAACATGATCACTGGTGCTGCGCAGATGGACGGCGCGATCCTGGTTTGCTCGGCCGCTGATGGTCCGATGCCGCAAACCCGTGAGCACATCCTGCTGTCCCGTCAGGTAGGCGTTCCGTACATCGTGGTTTTCCTGAACAAGGCTGACCTGGTAGACGACGCTGAGCTGCTGGAACTGGTTGAGATGGAAGTTCGCGACCTGCTGTCCACCTATGACTTCCCAGGCGACGACACTCCGATCATCATCGGTTCTGCTCGTATGGCGCTGGAAGGCAAAGACGACAACGAAATGGGCACCACCGCTGTTAAGAAGCTGGTGGAAACTCTGGACAGCTACATCCCAGAGCCAGAGCGTGCTATCGACAAGCCGTTCCTGATGCCAATCGAAGACGTGTTCTCGATCTCGGGTCGCGGTACTGTTGTGACCGGTCGTATCGAGCGCGGTATCGTTCGCGTTCAAGACGCCCTGGAAATCGTTGGTCTGCGTGACACCACCACCACCACCTGCACCGGTGTTGAGATGTTCCGCAAGCTGCTGGACGAAGGTCGTGCTGGCGAGAACTGCGGCGTTCTGCTGCGTGGTACCAAGCGTGACGACGTTGAGCGTGGTCAGGTTCTGGTTAAGCCGGGTTCGGTTAAGCCGCACACCAAGTTCACCGCAGAGGTTTACGTTCTGAGCAAGGAAGAAGGCGGTCGTCACACTCCGTTCTTCAAAGGCTACCGTCCACAGTTCTACTTCCGTACTACTGACGTGACTGGTAACTGCGAGCTGCCAGAAGGCGTTGAAATGGTAATGCCAGGTGACAACATTCAGATGACTGTTACCCTGATCAAAACCATCGCGATGGAAGACGGTCTGCGTTTCGCAATCCGTGAAGGCGGCCGTACCGTTGGTGCTGGCGTCGTAGCTAAAATCATCGAGTGATCTCTTTATTGAGTCAGCTTTGATGAGTTGAAAAAGCCCCCGCTTAGCGGGGGCTTTTTTATTGGGTTGACACCTATCTGGGGCGTCTATAGAATTGCGCCTCCTTTTAACGGGCGTATTGCGCCCGGTGGGAATAGCAGCCGGAGTCTGAAATCCAATGCAAAATCAGCAAATCCGTATCAGGTTGAAGGCTTTTGACCATCGCCTGATCGACCAATCAACCCAGGAAATCGTGGAAACCGCGAAACGTACTGGTGCTCAAGTGCGTGGTCCAATTCCACTGCCTACCCGTAAAGAGCGGTTCACCGTTCTGGTTTCTCCGCACGTCAACAAAGACGCGCGTGACCAGTACGAGATCCGCACTCATAAGCGCGTTCTGGACATCGTCCAGCCAACGGATAAAACCGTTGATGCACTTATGAAGCTTGATCTTGCGGCCGGTGTGGAAGTGCAGATCAGCCTCGGCTAAGACTCGGTCTTGGTCGTGTAACGCTCTGAAATGGGCGGCCATAGCGGGTGAAAGCCCCGTACACTCATGAGGTTTACAACATGACTATTGGTGTAGTCGGTCGTAAAGCGGGTATGACCCGTATTTTCACCGAAGAAGGTGTCTCCATTCCGGTCACGGTCATTGAGATCGAGCCGAATCGCGTCACCCAGTTCAAAACTGAAGAAACCGATGGCTATCGTGCAGTGCAAGTCACTGTCGGCGAGCGTCGTGCTTCCCGTGTTACAGCTGCTCAAGCTGGCCACTTCGCCAAGGCGAACGTTGCCGCTGGTCGTACCGTAATGGAATTCCGTCTTGAAGAAGGCGAGTACCAGGCCGGCGATCTGATCAACGCTGAAATCTTCGCTGCTGGTCAACTGGTTGATGTAACCGGTCAGTCCAAAGGTAAAGGCTTCCAGGGTACGATCAAGCGTTGGAACTTCCGCGGGCAAGATAACACCCACGGTAACTCCGTATCCCACCGCGTCCCAGGCTCTATCGGCCAGTGCCAGACTCCTGGTCGTGTATTCAAGGGCAAAAAAATGTCCGGTCATATGGGCGCTGAGCGCGTGACCGTGCAGTCCCTGGAAGTAGTGCGCGTGGACGCTGAACGCAATCTGTTGTTGGTCAAGGGCGCTGTACCTGGCGCTACTGGCGGCAACCTGGTTGTACGTCCGGCAGCCAAGGCTCGCGGTTAAGGGGAAGCTGACATGCAATTAAATGTAAATGACGCTCAAGCGATCGAAGTTTCCGAACTGACATTTGGCGGCGAGTTCAACGAGACGCTGGTTCACCAAGCAGTCGTGGCCTACATGGCTGGCGGCCGTCAGGGTAGCAAGCAGCAGAAGACCCGTTCCGACGTTCGTGGTGGCGGCAAGCGCCCATGGCGTCAGAAAGGTACTGGCCGTGCTCGTGCCGGTACTATCCGCAGCCCAATCTGGCGCGGCGGCGGCACCACCTTTGCAGCTCGTCCACAGGATCACTCCCAGAAGCTGAACAAGAAGATGTATCGCGCAGCAATGCGTTCCATCCTTGCTGAGCTGGTGCGTACTGATCGTCTGGTCGTGGTTCAGGATTTCGCAGTTGAAACTCCGAAAACCAAAGACCTGCTGGGCAAACTGAACAACATGAGCCTGACCGATGTTCTGATCGTGTCGGACGCTGTTGATCAGAACCTGTACCTGGCTGCTCGCAACCTGCCACACGTTGATGTACGTGACGTGCAAGGTTCCGATCCAGTTAGTCTGATCGCATACGACAAGGTGTTGATCACCGTGTCGGCCGTGAAGAAATTCGAGGAGCTGCTGGGATGAACCAGGAACGCGTATTTAAAGTTCTGCTTGGCCCGCACGTTTCCGAGAAGGCTACGGTTCTGGCAGACAAGAAAGGCCAGTTCGTTTTCAAGGTTGCTACTGATGCAACCAAGCTGGAAATCAAGAAGGCCGTCGAAAGCCTGTTCAGCGTGAAAGTTGAGCGTGTTACTACCCTGAATGTTCTGGGTAAGAGCAAGCGCACCGCTCGCGGTCTGGGCAAGCGTAATGACTGGAAGAAGGCAGTTATCTCCCTTCAGCCAGGCCAAGATCTCGATTTCAGCAGCAGTGCTGAGTAAGGAAGGGGTGCATCATGGCAATCGTTAAATGCAAACCGACTTCCCCTGGCCGCCGTTTTGTGGTCAAGGTGGTCAACCAGGAGCTGCATAAAGGCGCTCCTCACGCACCGCTGCTCGAGAAAAAATCGAAGTCTGGTGGTCGTAACAACAATGGCCGTATTACCACTCGTCACATCGGTGGTGGTCATAAGCAGCATTATCGTCTGGTCGACTTCCGTCGCAACGACAAGGATGGCATCGCTGCCACTGTCGAGCGTATCGAATACGATCCAAACCGTACTGCTCACATCGCTCTGCTGCTGTACGCAGATGGCGAGCGTCGCTACATCATCGCCCCTAAAGGCGTGAGCGCTGGCGACCAGCTGATCGCAGGTGCTCTGGCACCGATCAAGCCGGGCAACGCTCTGCAACTGCGCAACATTCCAGTTGGTAGCACCGTACACGGCATCGAACTGAAGCCAGGTAAAGGCGCGCAAATCGCTCGTTCCGCTGGCGCTTCGGCTCAGCTGATCGCTCGTGAAGGCGTTTACGTGACCCTGCGTCTGCGTTCCGGTGAAATGCGTAAAGTACTGGCTGAGTGCCGTGCGACCCTGGGCGAAGTCTCGAACTCCGAGCACAGCCTGCGTTCGCTGGGTAAAGCTGGTGCCAAGCGCTGGCGTGGCGTTCGCCCAACCGTTCGTGGTGTTGCCATGAACCCGGTTGACCACCCACATGGTGGTGGTGAAGGTCGTACCTCTGGTGGTCGTCATCCGGTATCGCCATGGGGCTTCCCGACTAAGGGCGCGAAGACTCGTGGTAATAAGCGTACCGACAAAATGATCGTCCGTCGTCGCAAGTAATTAGAGGGATACGACAGTGCCACGTTCTCTGAAAAAAGGTCCTTTTATTGATCTTCACCTACTGAAGAAGATCGAAGTGGCGGCGGAAAAGAACGATCGCAAACCAATTAAGACTTGGTCGCGTCGTTCGATGATCCTGCCACAAATGGTCGGTCTGACCATCGCAGTACACAACGGTCGTCAGCACGTCCCAGTTCTCGTTAACGAAGACATGGTCGGCCACAAACTGGGCGAGTTCGCCGGTACCCGCAACTATCGCGGGCACGTGGCAGACAAGAAAGCCAAGCGTTAAGGGGTAAGGAAATGGAAGTAGCCGCTAAGTTGTCGGGCGCTCGAATCTCCGCCCAGAAAGCCCGCTTGGTCGCCGACCAGATCCGCGGGAAGAAGGTGGGCGAAGCGCTCAACCTGTTGGCTTTCAGCAGTAAGAAAGCCGCCGAGATCATGAAAAAAGTGCTGGAGTCGGCCGTAGCCAACGCCGAGCATAACGAAGGCGCAGACGTTGATGACCTGAAGGTCAGCACCGTTTTCGTCAACGAAGGGCGTTCGCTGAAGCGCATCATGCCACGTGCCAAAGGCCGTGCTGATCGCATCGTCAAGCGGTCTTGCCATATCACTGTCAAGGTTGCTGACAAGTAACGGAGTCGAAGAGATGGGTCAGAAAGTACATCCCATTGGCATTCGCCTGGGAATCGTCAAGGAGCACACCTCCGTCTGGTACGCAGACGGTCGGACTTATGCGGACTACTTGTTCGCTGATCTGAAGGTGCGTGAATACCTCCAAGACAAACTAAAAAGCGCGTCCGTAAGCCGTATCGATATCCATCGTCCGGCCCAAACTGCACGCATCACCATCCATACCGCTCGTCCAGGTATTGTTATCGGGAAGAAAGGTGAAGATGTTGAGAAACTGCGTCAGGACCTGACCAAGCAAATGGGTGTGCCTGTGCACATCAATATCGAAGAGATCCGCAAGCCGGAGCTCGACGGTATGCTGGTTGCGCAGAGCGTAGCTCAGCAGCTGGAGCGTCGTGTAATGTTCCGTCGCGCCATGAAGCGCGCTGTACAGAACGCCATGCGCATTGGTGCCAAAGGCATCAAAATCCAAGTGAGCGGTCGTCTCGGCGGTGCTGAAATTGCACGTACTGAATGGTATCGCGAAGGTCGTGTGCCACTGCACACCCTGCGTGCCGACATCGACTATGCCAACTACGAAGCTCACACCACTTACGGTGTGATCGGTGTAAAGGTTTGGATCTTCAAAGGCGAAGTAATTGGTGGTCGCCAAGAAGAGCTGAAGCCACAAGCACCAGCGCCTCGTAAAAAAGCTGCTAAGTAAGGGGTACGCCAAATGTTGCAACCTAAGCGTACGAAGTTCCGCAAGCAGATGACCGGCCACAACCGTGGTCTGGCACTGCGCGGTAGCAAAGTCAGCTTCGGCGAGTTCGCGCTGAAGTCTGTAGCTCGTGGTCGTCTCACCGCTCGTCAGATCGAGTCAGCGCGTCGTGCACTGACCCGTCACGTAAAACGTGGCGGCAAGATCTGGATCCGTGTATTCCCGGACAAGCCGATCTCCAAGAAGCCTCTCGAGGTTCGTATGGGTAAAGGTAAGGGTAACGTGGAGTACTGGGTTGCCCAGATTCAGCCAGGCAAAGTCCTGTATGAAATCGAGGGTGTTTCTGAAGAGCTGGCGCGTGAGGCTTTCGCCCTGGCTGCTGCAAAGCTGCCGCTCGCCACCTCCTTTGTTAAACGGACGGTGATGTGATGAAAGCGAATGAACTTCGTGAAAAATCCGCACAGCAGCTGAACGAGCAACTGCTCGGCTTGCTGCGCGACCAGTTCAATCTGCGCATGCAGAAAGCAACTGGCCAGTTGGGGCAGTCTCATCTGCTCTCGCAAGTTAAGCGTGACATTGCTCGCGTGAAGACTGTGCTCAACCAGCAGGCAGGTAAGTGATCATGGCTGAAGCCGAAAAAACTGTCCGTACGCTGACTGGCCGTGTTGTCAGCGACAAGATGGACAAAACCATCACCGTTCTGATCGAGCGTCGCGTTAAGCACCCGATCTACGGTAAATACGTTAAGCGTTCGACTAAGCTGCACGCGCACGACGAAACCAATCAGTGCCACATCGGCGACAAAGTCACTATTCGTGAAACTCGTCCGATGGCCAAGACCAAGTCTTGGGCGCTGGTTGATGTTCTCGAACGCGCTGTGGAAGTCTAAGGGCTAGGGGTCGGAGAAATTATATGATTCAGACTCAATCCATGCTCGATGTGGCCGATAACAGCGGCGCTCGCCGTGTTATGTGCATCAAGGTGCTGGGTGGCTCCCATCGTCGTTACGCTGGTATCGGTGACATCATCAAAGTTACCGTGAAGGAAGCAATTCCTCGCGGTAAGGTGAAAAAAGGCCAAGTGATGACTGCTGTTGTAGTCCGCACTCGTCACGGCGTACGTCGTGCTGATGGCTCCATTATCCGCTTTGATGGCAACGCTGCTGTTCTTCTGAACAACAAGCAAGAGCCGATCGGCACCCGTATCTTTGGGCCAGTGACCCGTGAACTTCGTACTGAGAAGTTCATGAAGATCGTCTCGCTCGCCCCAGAAGTGCTGTAAGGAGATCCGACATGCAAAAGATTCGTCGTGACGACGAGATCATCGTGATCGCCGGCAAAGACAAAGGTAAGCGCGGTAAGGTGCTGAAGGTTCTTGCTGACAACCGTCTGGTTGTTGGTGGTCTGAACCTGGTCAAGCGTCATACCAAGCCTAACCCGATGTCGGGCGTACAGGGCGGTATCGTCGAGAAAGAAGCGCCACTGCACGCTTCCAACGTCGCCATCTTCAACGGCGAAACCAACAAGGCTGACCGCGTTGGTTTCAAAGTAGAAGACGGTAAGAAAATTCGTGTCTTCAAGTCGACCCAAAAAGCGGTTGATGCTTGAACACTGCTAGGTAGAAGACCATGGCACGACTAAAAGAGATTTACCGGAAGGAAATCGCTCCGAAACTTAAGGAAGAACTTAAGCTTTCGAACGTGATGGAAGTTCCGCGCGTTACCAAGATCACCCTGAACATGGGTCTGGGCGAAGCGATCGGCGACAAAAAAGTCATCGAGCACGCTGTTGCTGACCTGGAAAAGATCACCGGCCAGAAAGTCGTTGTGACCTACGCTCGCAAATCCATCGCTGGCTTTAAAGTCCGTGAAGGTTGGCCGATCGGCGTCAAAGTGACCCTGCGCCGTGAGCGTATGTACGAGTTCCTGGATCGTCTGCTGTCGATCTCCCTGCCTCGGGTTCGCGACTTCCGCGGCCTGAATGCCAAGTCCTTCGATGGTCGTGGCAACTACAGCATGGGCGTGAAAGAGCAGATCATTTTCCCGGAAATCGACTACGACAAGATCGATGCTCTCCGCGGTCTGGACATTACCCTGACCACCACTGCCAAGAACGATGATGAAGGCCGCGCTCTGCTGCGTGCTTTCAAATTCCCGTTCCGCAACTGATTGGAGTAGGAAAATGGCCAAGAAGAGCATGAAAAACCGTGAGCTGAAGCGTCAGCTCACCGTTGCCAAGTACGCCGTCAAGCGTGCAGCGCTGAAAGCTATCATCGTCGATCTGAACGCAAGTCCAGAAGCGCGTTGGGAAGCTACCGTAGCTCTGCAGAAGCAGCCACGTGACGCAAGCGCTTCGCGCATGCGTAACCGTTGCCGTCTGACCGGTCGTCCGCACGGCGTTTACCGCAAGTTCGGCCTCGGCCGTAACAAACTGCGTGAAGCGGCAATGCGTGGTGACGTTCCGGGTCTGGTTAAAGCCAGCTGGTAATGACTGTCAAAGCCTTGATGGTCGGGGTCGCAAGAACCTGACCATCGGTGGCCTTGAAGTTGAATCAAGCCCCTTTTGGGGCTTGATTCATTTCTGGGGTGTGTCTAGAATGACCGGCTCGCCTGAGCCCGTGTTTTTTACGCCCGGAGTTTCTCGGCGACAAGTAGTAGCCGCAAGGCTAATTTTTCTGTATTAGGAGCGTCTAGCCCATGAGTATGCAGGACCCGTTAGCGGACATGCTAACTCGAATCCGTAATGCCCAGATGGCTGAAAAGTCCGTCGTAAGCATGCCGTCTTCCACGTTGAAGGTGGCTGTAGCAAAAGTCCTGAAGGACGAAGGTTACATCGCGGGTTATCAGATCAGCAGCGAAACCAAGCCGCTGCTGTCCATCGAGCTGAAATACTTCGAAGGCCGTCCGGTCATCGAGGAAGTGAAGCGCGTTAGCCGTCCAGGCCTGCGTCAGTACAAGTCCGTCGAAGATCTGCCAAAAGTACGTGGCGGCCTCGGTGTGTCTATCGTCTCCACCAACAAAGGTGTGATGACTGATCGTGCTGCGCGCGCTGCCGGTGTCGGCGGCGAAGTTCTTTGCACTGTGTTCTAAGGGGGGATAAGCATGTCTCGCGTCGCTAAGAACCCCGTTAAGCTGCCAGCCGGTGTCGAAGTAAAATTCGCAGGCCAACAGCTTTCGGTGAAGGGTGCCAAGGGTACTCTTGAACTGAACGTCCATTCGTCCGTTGAAGTCGTTGAAGAAGCCGGTGAGCTGCGTTTTGCTGCTCGCAATGGCGATCAACAGACTCGCGCAATGGCCGGTACCACTCGTGCGTTGGTAAACAACATGGTCCAGGGCGTAAGCCAAGGCTTCGAGCGCAAGCTCCAGCTGGTCGGTGTTGGTTACAAAGCGCAAGCAAAAGGTCAGGTGCTGAACCTGGCTCTTGGCTTCTCGCACCCAGTGGATTACGAACTGCCGGAAGGCATCACCGCTGAGACTCCTAGCCAGACCGATATCCTGATCAAGGGCATCGACAAGCAGCTGGTAGGTCAAGTGGCCGCCGAGATCCGCGACTTCCGTCCACCAGAGCCGTACAAAGGCAAAGGTGTGCGCTACGCGGACGAAGTCGTCCGTCGTAAAGAAGCCAAGAAGAAGTAGGGCATAGCAAATGACCGACAAAAAAGTTACTCGACTGCGTCGCGCTCGCAAAGCACGCCTGAAAATGCACGAACTCGAAGTCGTGCGTCTCTGCGTGTTCCGCTCTTCGCAGCACATCTACGCCCAGGTCATTTCGGCCGACGGCAACAAAGTCCTGGCAAGCGCCTCGACTTTGGATAAAGAACTGCGTGATGGCGCCACTGGCAACATCGACGCGGCCACTAAGGTTGGCCAGCTGGTCGCTACGCGTGCTAAGGCCGCTGGCGTCTCGCAGGTGGCTTTCGACCGCTCTGGCTTCAAGTACCACGGCCGCGTTAAAGCGCTGGCTGATGCTGCTCGTGAAGCTGGGCTGGAGTTCTAAGTTATGTCAAATAACGACCAAAAGCGCGACGAAGGCTACATCGAGAAGCTGGTTCAAGTTAACCGCGTAGCCAAAACCGTTAAAGGCGGCCGTATCTTCACTTTCACCGCGTTGACCGTGGTTGGTGATGGTAAAGGGCGTGTTGGCTTCGGCCGTGGCAAGTCGCGTGAAGTGCCTGCTGCGATCCAGAAGGCAATGGAAGCTGCTCGCCGCAACATGATCCAGGTTGATCTGAACGGCACCACTCTGCAGTATGCAATGAAGTCCGCTCACGGCGCTTCGAAGGTGTACATGCAGCCTGCTTCTGAAGGTACCGGTATCATCGCTGGCGGCGCTATGCGTGCTGTCCTCGAAGTTGCTGGCGTTCAGAACGTTCTGGCCAAGTGCTACGGCTCGACTAACCCGGTAAACGTGGTTCACGCCACTTTCAAGGGTCTGAAAGCTATGCAATCTCCTGAGTCCATCGCTGCCAAGCGCGGCCTGACTGTCAAGGAGATCTTCTGATCATGGCTACCGTTAAAGTAACGCTGATCAAAAGCATGACCGGCCGCATCCCTAACCACAAACTGTGCGTTAAGGGTCTGGGTCTGCGTCGCATCGGTCACACTGTAGAAGTCCAGGATACTCCCGAGAATCGCGGGATGATCAACAAGGCTTACTACATGCTGCGTGTCGAGGGTTAATCGATGAAACTCAATGATCTGAGTCCAGCGCCGGGTTCCCGTCGCGAAAAGCATCGTCCGGGCCGTGGTATCGGTAGTGGTTTGGGTAAGACTGGTGGCCGTGGTCACAAAGGTCAGACTTCCCGCTCCGGTGGCACCATTGCTCCAGGCTTTGAAGGCGGTCAACAGCCGCTGCATCGTCGCCTGCCGAAGTTCGGTTTCGTTTCCCTGAAAGCCATGGATCGCGCAGAAGTGCGTCTGTCCGAGCTGGCTAAAGTGGAAGGCGACATCGTCACCGTGCAGTCCCTGAAAGATGCCAACGTGATCAACGTCAACGTGCAGCGTGTGAAAATCATGCTGTCCGGTGAAGTGGCTCGCGCTGTCACTATCGGCAAGGGAATCGGCGCCACCAAAGGTGCGCGTGCGGCTATCGAAGCAGCTGGCGGCAAGTTCGAGGAATAAATGGCTAAGCAAGGTGCTCTCTCTGCGCTCGGCAAAGGCGGTATGTCTGAACTTTGGGCTCGTCTGCGTTTTCTGTTCCTGGCGATTATCGTCTACCGAATAGGCGCACACATCCCGGTTCCAGGTATCAACCCGGACCGACTCGCAGACCTGTTTCGACAGAATGAGGGGACCATTCTTAGCTTGTTCAACATGTTTTCCGGCGGCGCGCTGGAGCGGATGAGCATCTTTGCACTGGGGATCATGCCGTACATTTCGGCATCGATCATCATGCAACTGATGACCGCCGTCAGTCCGCAGCTGGAGCAGTTGAAGAAGGAAGGTGAAGCTGGCCGTCGCAAGATCAGCCAGTACACCCGCTACGGCACCGTCGTCCTCGCTCTCGTTCAGGCCATTGGCATGTCCATTGGTCTGGCGGGACAGGGCGTTGCGTTCACTGGTGACTTTGGCTTCCATTTCGTCGCGGTCTCCACGTTTGTGGCTGGCGCGATGTTCATGATGTGGCTGGGTGAGCAGATTACTGAGCGTGGTGTAGGCAACGGTATCTCGATGTTGATTTTTTCGGGTATCGTCGCCGGTCTTCCGAGAGCAATCGGGCAGTCTTTCGAGTCTGCGCGTCAGGGCGATATCAATATCTTCGCCTTGGTTGCCATCGGTTTGCTGGCAGTAGCGATTATCGGTTTCGTGGTGTTCATTGAGCGTGGTCAGCGTCGTATCGCTGTTCACTACGCCAAGCGTCAGCAGGGCCGCAAGGTTTTTGCTGCGCAGACAAGCCACTTGCCGCTGAAGGTGAACATGGCCGGTGTTATTCCGGCTATTTTCGCGAGCAGCATTTTGCTGTTCCCGGCTTCGTTGGGTGCCTGGTTCGGTCAGTCTGAAGGTATGGGCTGGTTGCAGGACATCTCGCAGTCGATCGCTCCTGGTCAGCCGTTGAATATTCTGCTGTTTAGTGCAGGGATTATTTTCTTCTGCTTCTTCTATACGGCGTTGATGTTCAATCCGAAAGACGTAGCGGAAAACCTGAAGAAGTCCGGTGCCTTTATTCCGGGCATCCGTCCAGGTGAGCAGTCCGCACGCTATATTGATGGCGTTCTGACTCGCTTGACCATGTTCGGTGCTCTTTACATGACGGCCGTGTGCTTGTTGCCCCAGTTCCTGGTGGTTGCAGCAAACGTTCCGTTCTACCTTGGCGGGACCTCGTTGCTGATCGTGGTCGTGGTTGTGATGGACTTCATGTCCCAAGTACAATCGCACCTCGTTTCGCACCAGTACGAATCCCTGATGAAGAAAGCCAACCTGAAGGGTTACGGCAGCGGCATGTTGCGCTGAGTACCCATAAGGTTCGAGGAGTTGGTGATGAAAGTTCGTGCATCGGTGAAAAAGCTGTGCCGTAACTGCAAGATTATTCGCCGCGAAGGTGTTGTTCGAGTAATTTGCAGCGCGGAACCGCGTCACAAACAGCGCCAAGGCTGAGTGTGATTGTGCTTCAAGCCCGGTAGCTAGTGCGCTACCGGGTTGATTATTTGTTATTACAGCGATATTATCTCGCGCCCTATTTCTTGGCTTCCGGGGCGTAGGTAGCTGTCAATTGGAGTCCCACTGAATGGCCCGTATTGCAGGCGTTAACATTCCAGATAACAAGCATACTGTTATCTCGCTGACCTACATCTATGGTGTTGGTCGCACTACTGCACAGAAGATCTGTGCAGAGACTGGGGTAAACCCAGCCGCAAAGATCAAGGATCTGAGCGACGAGCAGATTGAACAGCTGCGTGGCGAAGTGGCGAAGTTCACCACTGAAGGTGACCTGCGTCGCGAAATCAACATGAAAATCAAGCGCTTGATGGACCTCGGTTGCTATCGCGGTCTGCGTCATCGTCGTGGTCTGCCAGTACGCGGTCAGCGTACCAAGACCAACGCGCGTACCCGTAAAGGTCCGCGTAAGCCGATCCGCAAGTAATCGCCCCAGCGAATCGACAGGAATTTAATCATGGCAAAACCTGCTGCTCGTCCTCGTAAAAAAGTTAAAAAGACAGTGGTTGATGGCATCGCCCACATCCATGCCTCTTTTAACAACACCATCGTGACCATCACCGACCGTCAAGGTAACGCTCTTTCCTGGGCTACCTCCGGTGGTTCGGGTTTCCGCGGTTCCCGCAAGTCCACCCCGTTCGCTGCTCAAGTAGCTGCTGAGCGTGCTGGTCAAGCTGCGCTGGAATACGGCCTGAAAAACCTCGACGTGAACGTCAAGGGCCCAGGTCCAGGTCGTGAATCCGCAGTCCGCGCTTTGAACGGCTGTGGCTACAAGATCGCCAGCATCACCGACGTGACGCCAATCCCGCACAACGGGTGCCGTCCGCCGAAGAAGCGCCGCGTGTAATCCAGGAGATTGTAAAGAATGGCTCGTTACATTGGTCCAAAATGCAAACTCGCTCGTCGCGAAGGCACCGATCTCTTCCTGAAGAGCGGCGTGCGCGCGATCGAATCGAAGTGCAACATTGAAGCAGCACCTGGTATCCACGGCCAACGCCGCGGTCGCCAGTCCGATTACGGCACCCAACTGCGCGAAAAGCAGAAGGTCCGTCGTATCTACGGCGTTCTCGAGCGTCAGTTCAGCGGCTACTACAAAGCTGCTGCCAGCAAGAAAGGTGCAACTGGTGAAAACCTGCTGCAACTGCTCGAATGCCGTCTGGACAACGTTGTATACCGTATGGGCTTCGGTTCGACTCGTGCCGAATCCCGTCAGCTGGTATCGCACAAGTCGATCAGCGTTAACGGCCAGACCGTAAACGTTCCGTCCTACCAGGTTCGTGCTGGTGACGTGGTTGCTGTTCGCGAGAAGGCAAAGAACCAACTTCGCATTGTCCAAGCTCTCGAGCTGTGCGCCCAACGTGGTCGCGTAGAATGGGTAGAGGTAGATGCTGAGAAGAAGTCGGGCGTTTTCAAGAACGTTCCTGCTCGCAGTGATCTGTCCGCCGACATCAACGAAAGCCTGATTGTCGAGCTCTACTCCAAGTAAGTAAGGGCTAGAAAATAGGTGCATCCATGCAGATTTCGGTAAATGAGTTCCTGACACCCCGCCACATTGATGTGCAGGTTGTCAGTCCAACCCGCGCCAAGATCACTCTCGAGCCTCTCGAGCGTGGTTTTGGCCACACCCTGGGCAACGCGCTGCGCCGCATCCTGTTGTCCTCAATGCCCGGCTGCGCAGTAGTCGAGGCCGAGATTGACGGTGTGCTCCACGAGTACAGCGCCATCGAAGGTGTACAGGAAGACGTAATTGAAATCCTGTTGAACCTTAAAGGTCTGGCCATCAAGCTGCACGGTCGTGACGAAGTTACGCTGACCTTGTCGAAGAAGGGTTCGGGGGTGGTTACCGCTGCCGATATTCAGCTGGATCATGATGTCGAGATCGTTAATCCCGATCACGTAATCGCTAACCTGGCGTCTAACGGCGCCCTGAACATGAAGCTCACTGTAGCTCGTGGTCGTGGTTATGAACCAGCCGACTCGCGTCAGAGCGATGAAGACGAAAGCCGCAGCATCGGTCGCTTGCAGCTTGACTCTTCGTTCAGCCCGGTTCGCCGTATCGCATACGTGGTGGAAAACGCCCGTGTCGAGCAGCGTACCAACCTGGACAAGCTGGTTATTGATCTGGAAACCAACGGTACCCTGGATCCTGAAGAGGCTATCCGCCGCGCTGCAACCATCCTGCAACAGCAGTTGGCTGCGTTCGTCGACCTCAAAGGTGACAGTGAGCCAGTGGTTGTCGAGCAGGAAGACGAGATCGATCCGATCCTGCTTCGCCCGGTTGACGATCTGGAACTGACTGTACGTTCGGCTAACTGCCTTAAGGCGGAAAACATCTACTACATCGGCGACCTGATTCAGCGTACCGAAGTAGAGCTGTTGAAGACTCCGAACCTGGGCAAGAAATCCTTGACTGAAATCAAGGACGTTCTGGCCTCCCGCGGTCTGTCCCTCGGCATGCGCCTCGACAACTGGCCGCCTGCAAGTCTTAAGAAGGACGACAAGGCGACTGCCTGATCGTCGTAATCACCGAACGTAGTGTTTGGTAAGGAATGAACCATGCGTCATCGTAAAAGTGGGCGTCACCTGAGCCGCACCAGCTCGCACCGCAAGGCCATGTTCCAAAACATGGCGGTGTCGCTGTTCGAGCACGAGCTGATCAAAACTACTCTGCCAAAAGCCAAAGAACTGCGCCGCGTTGCCGAGCCGCTGATCACTCTGGCCAAGACAGACAGCGTTGCTAACCGTCGTCTGGCTTTCGACCGTACTCGTTCGAAAGCTATCGTTGGTAAGCTCTTCAACGACCTGGGCAAGCGTTACGCTACCCGTGAGGGTGGCTACCTGCGCATCCTCAAGTGCGGTTTCCGCGCTGGCGACAACGCGCCTATGGCGTACGTCGAACTGGTTGATCGTGCTGTCGGCGGTGAAGCTGTATCCGCTGAGTAAGACGTCAGTCTGAAACAAAGAACCGGGCCTAGTGCCCGGTTTTTTGTGCCTGTAAGAAATGCGCTGTTCGTACAAGCTTCTACCCTGTTTGGGTCTGCACTATGTGTGCGGATTGATCGTTAGTTTTTATCTATTGATGACCATAAGTTAATGAATTTGTGGCTGTCATATTGATGATCGATACTCCCCAGCAAGCCGATTAGCCGGCAGTTCAAGACCGATAGAGGATGAAGATCGCATGAGCCAGAACAAGACGCTTACGACCGCCAGTGGCGCACCTGTCGCCGACAACCAGAACTCTCGCTCCGCTGGCCCTCGTGGCCCGTTGCTGCTCGATGACTTCCACTTGATCGAGAAGCTCGCCCACTTCAACCGGGAAAACATTCCTGAGCGTCGTGTACACGCCAAGGGGTCGGGTGCCTACGGCACTTTTACCGTCACCCGTGACATTACTCAGTACACCAGCGCCAAACTGTTTTCTGCCGTCGGCAAGCAAACCCCGACATTCCTGCGCTTCTCCACTGTAGGTGGCGAGCGTGGCTCGGCTGACACCGAGCGCGATCCACGTGGCTTCGCTCTCAAGTTCTATACCGAAGAAGGCAACTGGGACATCGTTGGCAACAATACGCCCGTGTTCTTCATTCGTGATCCACTGAAATTCCCTGACTTTATCCACACCCAGAAACGCCTGCCGCAAAGCAACCTGAAAAGCGCGCAGATGATGTGGGACTTCTGGTCGCATTCGCCTGAAGCGCTGCACCAGGTCACGATTCTGTTCTCTGATCGCGGTATTCCGGACGGATATCGCCATATGCACGGTTTCGGCAGTCACACCTACAGCCTGATCAGTGCTCAGGGCGAGCGTCACTGGGTGAAGTGGCACTACAAGACCAAGCAAGGGATCAAGAACCTTGCGCCGGCAGACGCTGCACGCCTGGCGGGCACTGATCCGGATTACGCACAGCGTGACCTGTTCGAAGCCATCGAGCGTGGTGACTTCCCGAAATGGAGCGTATGCATCCAGATCATGACCGAAGCCCAAGCCGCTGCGCACTATGAGAACCCGTTCGACGTGACCAAGACCTGGTCGCAAAAGGAGTTTCCACTGATCGAAGTGGGTGAACTGGAACTGAACCGTAACCCGCTCAACTACTTTGCCGAAGTCGAGCAAGCCGCGTTCGGCCCGAGCAACATGGTGCCTGGCGTAGGTCTGTCGCCAGATCGCATGCTGCAAGGTCGGGTATTCGCGTACGCCGATGCCCACCGCTACCGCGTAGGTACCAATCACCAGCAACTGCCAGTGAACGCTCCGCGTAGCCCGGTGAATACTTACCAGCGTGATGGTTCGATGGCTTTTGGGAGCAATGGTGGCGCAGCGCCTAACTACGAGCCGAACAGCTACGTGGAGTCGCCGAAACAAGCGCCGCACTACGCCGAGCCTGCACTGGCCCTGAGCGGCGCGGCTGATCGTTACGATCACCGTGAAGACACTGACTACTACAGTCACGCCGGTGCGCTGTTCCGCTTGATGAGTGACGAACAGAAAGCGCTGCTGGTCAGCAACATCGCCGGGGCGATGGCGGGGGTGTCGAGTGACGTCGTCGATCGTCAGCTGCAGCATTTCTACAGGGCCGATCCGGCGTACGGAGAAGCAATCGCAAAGCTGCTCAACGTACAGCTTAACGAAGTCTAAACGAGAAGCAGAACCGCCCTCATTTGGGCGGTTTTTGCGTTATTTAGGCTGCTTTTCTCGGAATATCTTCGCTTTTATTGCGTTAAGTGAGTGACCTTCCAGTCAGGTTGGTTCAAACTACAGACTTTCAAGCAGGGAGATGTAGGGCGATGCAAGGCCACCCAGACGTTATCGATTACCTCAACACGTTGCTGACCGGCGAACTGGCCGCGCGTGACCAATATTTCGTTCACTCGCGGATGTATGAGGACTGGGGATTCACCAAGCTCTACGAACGAATCAACCACGAGATGGAAGAAGAGGCCGGTCATGCCGATGCGCTGATGCGCCGGATTCTGATGCTTGAAGGCACCCCGCGCATGCGCCCGGATGATCTGGATGTCGGCACTACGGTGCAAACCATGCTCGAAGCGGATCTGCGCCTGGAGTACAAGGTGCGCGCCGCGCTGTGCAAGGGCATCGAACTGTGCGAACAGCACGGCGACTATGTCAGCCGCGAGATCCTGCGGGTTCAGCTCAATGACACCGAGGAAGATCACACCTACTGGCTGGAAAAGCAGCTCGGCCTGATCAAGCTGATCGGTATCCAGAACTACCTGCAGTCCCACGCGTCCTGATTGCAATTGATACAAAAAAAGCCCCTGTCACTGACGAAGTGACAGGGGCTTTTTCATGCCCGGCAATCAGGCCCGATCGCGAATCAACAGCGGCTTGAGATAGTGACCGGTGTGAGATTGCTTCATCTCGGCCACTTCCTCCGGCGTACCGGTGGCGATGATCTGTCCACCTTTCGAACCACCCTCGGGGCCAAGATCCACCAGCCAGTCGGCCGTCTTGATCACGTCGAGGTTGTGCTCGATCACCACCACGGTGTTGCCGTGGTCGCGCAGGCGATGCAGTACGTCGAGCAGTTGCTGGATATCCGCGAAGTGCAGACCGGTGGTCGGCTCATCGAGGATGTACAGGGTTTTGCCGGTATCGCGCTTGGACAGTTCGCGGGACAACTTGACCCGTTGGGCCTCACCACCAGACAGCGTCGTGGCCGACTGCCCGAGCTTGATGTACGACAGGCCCACATCCATCAGCGTTTGCAGCTTGCGCGCCAGCGCCGGCACCGCGTCGAAGAACTCCCGCGCTTCCTCGATAGTCATCTCGAGGGTTTCGTGGATGCTCTTGCCCTTGTATTTGATCTCCAGGGTTTCGCGGTTGTAGCGCTTGCTCTTGCACACGTCACACGGGACGTAGATGTCCGGCAGGAAGTGCATTTCCACCTTGATCAGACCGTCGCCCTGGCAGGCCTCGCAACGCCCGCCCTTGACGTTGAACGAGAAACGCCCCGGCCCGTAACCACGGGAGCGGGACTCGGGCACGCCGGCGAAGAGTTCGCGAATCGGCGTGAACAGGCCGGTGTAGGTCGCCGGGTTGGAGCGCGGCGTGCGGCCGATCGGGCTCTGGTCAATGTCGACGACCTTGTCCAGATGTTCCAGGCCCTTGATGCTGTCGTGGGCTGCCGCTTCCAGGGTAGTCGCGCCATTGAGTGCCGTGGCACTCAGCGGGAATAGCGTGTTGTTGATCAGCGTCGATTTGCCGGAGCCGGAGACGCCGGTCACGCAGGTCAGCAGGCCGATCGGGATTTCAAGGTCGACGTTGCGCAGGTTGTTGCCCCGCGCGCCCTTGAGCGACAGCACCTGTTTCTTGTTGCGCGGCGTGCGCTTGGCCGGCACCTCGATCTTGACCCGGCCCGACAGGTATTTACCGGTCAACGAATCCGGGTGCGCCATGACCTCGTCCGGCGTGCCTTCAGCGACGATCTGCCCACCATGAACACCGGCGCCCGGGCCGATATCCACTACGTAGTCGGCCAGTCGAATCGCGTCTTCGTCGTGTTCGACCACAATCACCGTGTTGCCGATGTCGCGCAGGTGCTTGAGGGTGCCGAGCAGCCGATCGTTGTCGCGCTGGTGCAGACCAATCGACGGCTCATCGAGGATGTACAGAACACCCACAAGGCCCGCGCCGATCTGGCTGGCCAGACGAATCCGCTGCGCTTCACCGCCAGACAGAGTGTCGGCACTGCGATCCAGCGACAGGTAGTCGAGACCGACGTTAACCAGAAACTGCAGGCGCTCGCGGATTTCCTTGAGAATCTTGTCGGCGATCTCGCCACGGCGGCCGGTCATCTTCAGCGCGCCGAAGTAATCGCAGGCATCGCCTATCGGCAGGTTGGTCACCGCCGGCAGGGTTTTCTCTCCGACCCACACATGCCGCGCTTCGCGACGCAGACGGGTGCCACGGCAATCCGGGCACGACTGGGTGCTGAGGAACTTCGCCAGTTCTTCACGCACGCTGGCCGATTCGGTTTCGCGGTAGCGGCGCTCAAGGTTCGGCACGATACCTTCGAACGGGTGCGAGCGTTTGACGATGTCGCCCCGGTCGTTGAGGTATTTGAAATCGACGTTCTGTGAACCGCTGCCGTGTAGGATGAACTTCTGCTGATCGGCCGGCAGCTCGTTGAACGGCTGCTCCAGACTGAAGCCGTAATGCGCGGCCAGCGAGCCGAGCATCTGGAAGTAATAGACGTTGCGCCTGTCCCAGCCACGGATCGCGCCTTCGGCCAGGGTCAAATCACCGTTGACCAGTCGCTTGATGTCGAAAAACTGCTTCACCCCCAGACCGTCGCAGGTCGGGCAGGCGCCGGCCGGGTTGTTGAAGGAAAACAGCTTGGGTTCCAGCTCGCTGATCGCGTGGCCGCAGACCGGGCAGGCGAAGCGCGCGGAGAAGATCATCTCTTCGCCCGGCTCGTCGTCCATCGGGGCAACCAAAGCGATGCCGTCGGCCAGCTTCAGCGCGGTTTCGAAGGATTCGGCCAGACGCTGCTGCAGGTCGGCGCGAACCTTGAAGCGGTCGACCACCACTTCAATCGTGTGCTTCTTCTGTTTATCCAGTTTCGGCAGTTCGTCCAGCTCGCAGAGCCGGCCGTTGACCCGGGCCCGGACGAAGCCCTGGGCACGCAGTTCTTCGAACACCGACAGGTGCTCGCCCTTGCGCTCGCGGATCACCGGCGCCAGCAGCATCAGCTTGCTGCCTTCCGGCTGAGCCAGCACCAGGTCGACCATCTGGCTGACGGTCTGCGCTTCCAGCGGAATGTCGTGATCCGGGCAGCGCGGCGTACCGACGCGCGCATAAAGCAGACGCAGATAGTCGTAGATTTCGGTGATGGTGCCGACCGTGGAACGCGGGTTGTGCGAGGTCGACTTCTGTTCGATGGAGATCGCCGGCGACAGGCCTTCGATGGTGTCGACGTCGGGTTTTTCCATCATCGACAGGAACTGCCGGGCATAGGCCGACAGGGATTCGACATAGCGGCGCTGACCTTCGGCGTACAGCGTGTCGAAAGCCAGGGAAGACTTGCCGGATCCGGACAGGCCGGTGATGACGATCAGTTTGTCCCGTGGCAGGGTCAGGTCGATGTTCTTCAGGTTGTGGGTGCGGGCCCCACGAATCAGGATCTTGTCCAAAATGGCCTCGCTCGGCGGGCGTCGAAAACACAGGAGTATACGGCCAAATACTGGATGGATGCACACTATCAAGTGAAGGGTTTTTTGCCTTACATGAAGAGAGTTTCATCTGTACGCGTCAAAGCGTCGCGATATACCCCGTCTCTCGATGGGACTGGTAGAATCGCCGCCGGTTCACACGAGGTTTTTCCATGCACGATCCCCACAGCG
The DNA here is from genome assembly GCF_021602345.1 of Pseudomonas pharyngis. GTDB lineage: Bacteria > Pseudomonadota > Gammaproteobacteria > Pseudomonadales > Pseudomonadaceae > Aquipseudomonas > Aquipseudomonas pharyngis. Next base: position 293,285 of record NZ_BQID01000009.1, on the reverse strand, counting down.
AACGCATGAGTGGCAGCGAGACCCGCGCGGCGAGCGGTCTGGCCCTGGTGTTCGCCTTCCGTATGCTTGGCATGTTCATGGTGTTGCCGGTACTGGCGACCTACGGCATGGATCTGGCGGGAGCGACCCCGGCCCTGATCGGGCTGGCGATCGGCGCTTACGGCCTGACCCAGGCGATTTTCCAGATTCCGTTCGGGATCATTTCCGACCGCATTGGCCGGCGTCCGGTGATTTACCTGGGGCTGATCGTTTTCGCTCTCGGCAGCGTGCTGGCGGCTCAGGCCGATTCGATCTGGGGCGTGATTGCCGGGCGGATCCTGCAGGGCGCCGGGGCGATTTCGGCGGCAGTCATGGCCTTGCTCTCCGACCTGACCCGCGAACAGCACCGCACCAAAGCCATGGCCATGATCGGCATGACCATCGGCCTGTCGTTCGCCGTGGCCATGGTGGTCGGCCCGCTGCTGACCCGTGCGTTCGGCCTGTCCGGCCTGTTTCTCGCCACCGGCGGCATGGCCCTGGTCGGGATCGTGATCGTGATGTTCATGGTGCCGAAGTCCACCGGGCCGCTGAGTCATCGCGAGTCCGGCGTTGCACGCCAGGCGTTGATGCCGACGCTCAAGCACCCGGACCTGCTGCGGCTGGACCTGGGCATTTTTGTGTTACATGCGATGTTGATGTCGAGCTTCGTCGCACTGCCCCTGGCGCTGGTCGAAAAGGCCGGTCTGCCCAAGGAGCAGCACTGGTGGGTGTACCTCACCGCACTGCTGATTTCCTTCTTCGCCATGATTCCGTTCATCATCTACGGCGAGAAGAGACGCAAAATGAAACGAGTTCTGCTCGGCGCCGTGATGACGCTGATGCTGACTGAGCTATTCTTCTGGCAGTTCGGCGACAGCCTGCGGGCTCTGGTGATCGGGACGGTGGTGTTCTTCACCGCGTTCAATCTGCTGGAGGCTTCGCTGCCGTCGCTGATCAGCAAGGTTTCACCGGCAGGTGGCAAGGGCACGGCCATGGGCGTGTACTCCACCAGTCAGTTCCTCGGTTCGGCACTCGGCGGTATTCTCGGCGGCTGGATGTTCCAGCATGGCGGTCTGTCGGTTGTGTTCCTCGGATGTGCCGGGCTGGCTGCACTTTGGCTGGCCTTTGCTGTTACCATGCGCGAACCTCCCTACGTGACGAGCCTGCGCCTGCCGTTGTCGCCCGAAGCGATCCGCGAAGCGGGTCTGGTCGAGCGTCTCAAGGCCCTCGTAGGGGTAACTGATGCAGTGATAGTCGCTGATGAAGCGGCGATCTACATCAAACTGGACACCGAATTAATGGATCGCACCACTCTCGAACGCCTGGTGAACAACCCGGCGCAGACTGCGTGCGAAGCCTAGGAGAACGTTATGGCCCGTGGGGTTAACAAAGTCATTCTGGTCGGTACTTGCGGCCAGGATCCCGAAGTACGCTACCTGCCCAACGGTAACGCCGTGACCAACCTGAGTCTGGCGACCAGCGAGCAGTGGACCGACAAGCAGACCGGTCAGAAGGTCGAGAAGACCGAGTGGCACCGCGTATCGATGTTCGGCAAGGTTGCCGAAATCGCCGGCGAATACCTGCGCAAGGGTTCGCAGGTCTACATCGAAGGCAAGCTGCAGACCCGTGAGTGGGAAAAAGACGGTATCAAGCGTTACACCACCGAGATCGTGGTCGACATGCAGGGCACCATGCAACTGCTGGGCGGCCGTCCACAACAGGGCGACCAACAAGGCGGTGGCAACAACTACCAGCAGCAGGCGCCGCGTCAGCAGGCTCCGCGTCCGCAGCAGTCGGCACCTCAGCAGCGTTCGGCCCCGGCTCCACAGCAGGCCGCACCGCAACCGGCCCCGGATTTCGACAGCTTCGATGACGACATTCCGTTCTGAGTCGCTGCTGAATTCACGCTGAATAAAAAAGGCCCGTCGCTGAACACGACGGGCCTTTTTCATGCCCGCAGGTTTTTCAGTCAAGAATCAAATGCGGCAAAAACCGGCTCGAATCCTTGGTGATCAGGCTGTTATCTTCGCGCACGCCAATCCCGGCCGCCTGGTCGCCGATCACCCACGAGCCAATCAGCGTGTAGCTGTCGTCGAACTTCGGCAAAGGGGCAAATTCCTGCAGGATGAAGGGCGCATCGGTGTAGGGCCCATCCTCTTTGACGATCAGGCCTTCAGCGGTCTGCAACTCGATGTTGGCGCCTTCCCGCGAGAAGTACGGTTTACGCACCCAGCCCTTGGGCACCGCGCTGCCCGGATTCGGGTCGAGGTGCGCGGCGAGCAGATTCGGGTGGCCCTTGTGCAACTCCCATAGAAGGGGCAGGGCACCCTTGTTGGAAAGAATCGACTTCCACGCCGGTTCGAAAAACTGGGTGTCGCATTCGGCGATCGCCGCGCCGAACGGTTCGTGGAAGATGAACTCCCAGGCGTGCAGCTTGAACAGGTGCGGGATCCAGCGATCTTCGAGATCCACGAAACGACCGTCAGCGCTCAGGCCGATGTCTTCGATGTCGATGTGCCGCGATTCGATGCCGACCTTCTCTGCGATCAGCCGCAGATAATCCGTGGTGCCCTTGTCTTCGACCGAGTCTTTCATCGAGGCGAAGTAAAACGGCCGCGTGAGTTTCAGTTCGGCGAAGGCCTCGTGCAGCCGGGTGTCGATGCTGTTGAACTGGTCCGCATGGCGCGGCAGCATCCCGCGCTCGATACATTCCTCCAGCCAGCCCCACTGAAACGCCGCCGCTTCATAAAGGCTGGTGGGCGTGTCGTAGTTGAGTTCGAGCAGCTTCGCCGGGCCCTTGCCGCTGTAGGAGAAGTCCATACGCCCGTACAGATGCGGATGACCTTCCAGCCAGGACGTTCGGATCATGTCGTAGTACGACGCCGGAATGCTCAGGCGATCCAGCAGTTCTTCGCTGTGCACGACGCGGTCGACCAGGTCCATGCACATCTCGTGCAGTTCAGTGGTCGGATCCTCCAGATCGTTTTCGATCTGTGCGAGCGTGAACTGGTAGTAGGCGCGCTCGTCCCAGTACGGCTCGTCGTCGATGGTGTGAAACAGAAAGCCGAGGCTCTCGGCGGTCTGTTTCCAGTCGTGGCGCTCGACGCAGTGGATCTTCTTCATGGTCAGCTGCTCGAACGGCCCCAGCCGCCCCAACCGCTGCGTGCGCTGGACTGGCTGCCGAAGCCGCCACGGGAGGTGGACGCAGCGACGTTGACCGGTTTGCGGTAATCGCTGTCGTAGTCCCGCTGGCTGCGGCTCGGCGCCGATTCGATGCGACGGTTCAGCGTCGAGGTGTCGTAGGTCTGGCGGGTATTGCGCTCACGATAAACCGGCCGCGAGTCGATCGCGCGGTTGTTGCTCATGGCATTGCCGATCAGCCATCCGGTGAGCCAGCCGTTGCCTGCACCGCTGGACGAGTGCGAAGTGCTGGTCTGATTGCTCTGCACGGCGGCCGCGTCGCCGGCGGGCATCTGGGCATTGGCGATCGCATCGAGGTTCTGCGCCGGCTCACCGTCCTGCGGCACTTTGAAGCCACCGAGTTTCGGTACGAAACGGCCGGCGGAATTTTTCTGACACCAGTCGGCGGCGAAGTCCGCGTCGCAGGCAGCCTTGTCGTCGTAGGCCGGGGAGATCCGCCGGTGTTCGGCCAGGGCTGCGACGTAGGCGTTCGAGCAGACATCCGGCGCCACTTCGGCGTCGACGCATTGTTCGACGCTCTGGAAGTTGCGTTGCTGCTCCTGGGCGGCCACTTCAGCGGAAATCGCCAGGGCTACCGAAGCGGCCAGCGACAGTTGAACGTACTTGCTTCGTTTCATCTCAGGCTTCCTGCCGATCAGTAGGACGGGGTCATGCACGCGGCGTTGAGCATGCCGACGCTGATCGCCACCGCCGCCACATAGATGCCGGCGGCGATTTCACCGTTAACGATGCGCTGGGACGTGCCTTTGAGCACCAGCCCGGTCGCCAGGAAAGCCAGCAATTGCACCGCGGCCGCGATCACCGCCCAGAGAACGAAGTCGAGGACGTTGATCGAATGAGCGATCACGTTGCTGGCCGGAATCGCGAAGCCGATGATTGCGCCGGACAGTGCGATCGCGGCGGCGCTGTTGCCAGCACGGATCAGCTCGAATTCCTTGTGCGGCGTGATGCGGGTGTAGACGAACTGAAACAGCATGAACAGCAGCACGGCGCCGATCAGGTAGGCGACGAAACCGACCAGTGCGGCTTTGTTCAGGGAGATGGACAACGCTTCCAGCATGGAAAACTTCCTTTTAGATGGTGCTCAAATCGGTGGTGTACAGCGAGATGCCCAGCGAAGTGCTCAGGCTGACGGTGCCTTCTTCGTCCTGCTCGACGGAGAACAGCAAGAGCTCGCGGCGATCGGTCAGGCCGGTCTCCCGGGCGTACAGCATTGAGTGATGGTTGATGGTGTAGGACTCGTCCGGGTTGACCACCTGTTCGGTGAGCGGCACCAGTTCGGTCTGGCCGCGTTCGGTGCCCCATTCACGGGTGTATTCGACACCTTCGTGGCGGTAGGTCGGCAGGCCGATCAGGCTGTTCGGCCCGGCCAGGCGCTGCAATTCGGCGTCACTGTTGACCGTCACATAGCTGACGTAATTGAACAGCGTCACCGATTCGATCTGATCGTCGCCCGTGACATGGATCTGTACCCAGAATTCTTCATCGTTCAGGTAGTAGCGATGCAGTTTGTTCGACTGACCGAGGTCGATCCAGCCGGCGCTCCAGATGGCCTGGGCGTCGGGAACCCGCACTGAAGTGCTGCCGTCGAGCAACAGGCCGAGGGTCGTGTCGAAGCGGATCGCCTTGCCCTGCGCCAGTCCGAGGGGGCCGCCGGCAGACCCGGACGCCGGCGCGGCCGACTGCCAGTTGCTGGTGCCGAGCAAATCTTTGAACCATCCCATGGGTACATTCCTTGAAGCGGGTGGAGGTATTCGTTTGCAAAAACGCCGCTAGTGTACCGGGCGCGCGGCGAACGAGCAGGCAAAAAAGAAGGGCACCCGGTGCCCTTCTTTACTCCCGCCGCCGTTACTGGGCGGACTTCTGCTTCAGACGCTCGAGGATGGCGTTGGCGCTGCCTTCGTTCGGCGTGATGCCGGCTTCGCGCAGCTTGCGATCCAGGTCGTTGCCGGTCGACGCATCGGCCAGCTCGTCGGCAGCGCTCAGCTCGGCAGCGCGTTGCTGCTGCTTGGCTTGCAGACGGTTCAGGGTGCCGACGGCGGTTTCCAGCTTGCCGTTGGCGCCGCCGCTGGCGATCGAGGCGCTGACCTGAGCCTTCTGCACGCTGTCACGGGCCTTGGCCATGTCCACTTGCTGGCGCAGGCTCTTGATCCGCGCTTCGGCCTTGTTGATGTCCTTGCGCATGTTGTCGGCGTAGGTGCCGAACTCGTCGCTTTGTTTCTTCTCGACGCCCAGGTCGTTGGTCAGGGTCGAGATCGCTTCGGCCACTTCCAACGCCAGGTCTTCGCGGCCGGCGTTCAGGGCGGAAACGGCCTTGGCTTCCAGGTCCCTGATCTTGGCTTCGTATTCGCTCACGCGGTCGGCGGAGAGTTTGTGCTTGGCCATGATGGTGACCAGTTCGCGACGGGCGTTGGACAGTGCGCTGTCGGCGTCACGGATTTCCTGATCGAGGATGCGCAGGGCCTGTTGATCGGCGATCGCTTCGCCGACTTCGTTGGCGCCGCCGCGCAGCGCGGTGAACAACTTGCTCCAGATGGACTGAGTCATTGGATATTCCCTGTTGATTACTTGAAGAAGTGTTCGAAGGCTTCGCTGGCGCGCTGCACGTTGTCGACCAGGGTTTTCACCTCGGTGACTACGTTGGTCAGGCTCGAGTCGGCACTCAGTGCACCGAACATGTTGTAGACGGTCTGGCCGTTGGGCATGGTCTCGATGCCGATCGACGACAGCGGGAACATTTCCCGGCTGCGCAGCACGGCGTCGTTGAAGGCGCGCACGTCGGTGATCGAATCGATGTCCACCAGCACGGTGTCGACGATGATCTGCTGACCGGCGAGGGCGATGTGAATCGGCAGACCGCCGAATTCGTTCATTTCCAGCTTGAGGCTGGGTTCGGAGCTCTGGATCAGAGACAGCGTGATCTCTTGCGAAGCCACCTCGTCCAGCGCCTTGAAAGCGTTGTAGAGGCTATCGATGTTCCAGTTGTTGCCTGCGCTCATGTAATTCTCCGACATGAAAGAGCCAGCCAGAATCGGTTGGCGTAGCTGTTGCTCCATTTGCTTGAGCAAGCTTCGGTTTTCCGGAAGCACCCAAGTTTCGTGTTTCACATAACCGGCGGCAGCCAGGCCCGCGCGCATCTGCTTCATGTAGAAGCTCGACGGTTTTTTCGCGGACGGTGTCGAGCGCACTCCCTTTGGGCTCTCTGACTTGGTGGCAGGGGAGCGGCTTTTCATGGCGATGACTCCGTTATGAACATCTCACGCGTGAGCCACACTACAACCAAATCAAAATGCCATCAATGGCTCACGCGTGAGATTTTCATGACCCACGGAAAAACGCCCGCAACGAGGCGGGCGCAGGTATTTCCAGTTGTATCAGAGCGGGCTCAGCGGCTGGCGGCGAGGAACTCGTCGGTGGACACCACGCTGGCGTAGGCAAAGCCCAGCGCCGACATGAACGCCGCATGCACGTGGGCGGCGGGCACGGTCAGACCGTTGAATTCCAGGTCACGGCTGGCGCAGGCATCGTGGATCACCGTAACGGTGTAACCCAGATCCGCCGCCGCACGGGTGATGCCGTCGACGCACATGTGGCTCATGCTGCCGACCACCACGAGCTCCTTGATGCCTTGTTCGTCGAGGATCGATTGCAGCTCGGTTTCGCGGAACGAGTTGACGAAGTGCTTGAGCACCACCGGCTCGTCGGTGCGGTTGAGCACTTTCGGATGCAGTTTCGCGCCTTCGGAGCCCGGGGTGAAAAACGGTGCCTCGGGCGAGGTGAATTCGTGGCGGATATGCACCACCGAATCACCGGCTTCACGGAAGGCCGCGATCAGCCGGGCGGCGTTGTCGGCGGCGGCGTCGGCACCGGCCAGCGGCCACTTGCCTTGGGGGAAGTAGTCGTTCTGGATATCGACTACGATGAGCGCTTGCTTGGCCATGGATGTGTCCTCGAAGTGTGGGTTGGCGTGGGTTCAGTATTGGCGCTGGCCACGGTTTCGAGGATTGGCCGCACCGACAATACACAGGGGAAAACTGACAATGGGTGCAGAAAGGACCGTCGCGGAACTGGGCGTGCTGATGTATCCCGGGGCGCAAATGGCGGCGGTGCATGGCCTGACCGACCTGTTCGGGGTCGCCAACCGGATCGCCGCCGAACACCAGTCCACACAGCTGCCGCTGCTGCGGATCAGCCACTGGCAGGTCGATGACGACCACCCGCCCGTGCGGGTTTACGACAGTCATCCCGGAGCCGACAACGGTTTGCTGGCGGTGTTGATCCCGCCGTCCATTGCCGGTTTTTCCGCGGCACAGATGCCGGCCGGGCTGCTGCCCTGGCTGCGTGAACAACATGCTCGTGGCGCGACGCTTGGCGGGGTTTGTGTCGGCTCGTGGCTGCTGGCGGAGAGCGGGTTGCTCGATGGTCGCAGCGCTACCACGCACTGGACTTCGGCCAAGGCCTTTGCCGAGTGTTACCCGAAGATCAGGCTCAAGGCCGACACGCCGATTGTCGACGACGGTGACCTGATAACGACGGCGGGGCTGATGGCCTGGTCAGAGCTTGGTTTGCGTCTGGTGGACCGATTGCTCGGGCCGAGCATCGCCAGCAGCACCGCGCGGTTTCTGGTGGTGGAGCACAGCGACAGCGCCAGTGCGTGCGGCAGCAATTTTGCGCCGATTCTCAATCATGGCGACGGGCCGATTCTTCAGGTTCAGCATTGGCTGCAGGGCACCGGCGCGACCGATGTCTCGCTGACGGCAATGGCCGAACGTGCGGGTCTGGAGGAGCGAACATTCCTGCGCCGGTTCCGTGCGGCGACCGGCCTGAAACCCACCGAATACTGCCAGCACCTGCGAGTCGGCAAGGCGCGAGAGATGCTGGAATTCACCAATGGCACCATCGATCACATCGCGTGGACGGTGGGCTATCAGGATCCGGGCGCCTTTCGCGCGACGTTCAAGAAAATCACCGGGCTGGCGCCGAGTGAATACCGAGCGCGATTCGGCGTGAGTCCGCAGGCGACCGTGGCGAAGTAATACGCATCTGTCGTGCAAAATGCCGGACCCTGCAGCGCGGTCGTGCAGATTGAAACGGGCGCGGTGCCAGTACGGGTTTTTCAAGTGGCTGATTTTCAGAGTGTTTCAGGCGAGCCCCGGTTGGCCTGATCTCTGCACCCTCTGACCTACATTCAACCCGCCGTTGGAGGGGGACGCATGACCCCGACATCCCGCAGGAAAGTGGTCGTCGCCCATTCGGTCCGGCCCGGCGCACCACAACATGAACTGCAGACCAACAAGGCCCTCGCGCGATGGCTGGCGCAGATCCTCGGCCTCAAGTTTGGCGGCAGTTACGACGCTGAAAAACATCGCGGCCGGGATATTTATCTGCTGCCGACCCAGACTCTCGTTGGCGCTGCGGCCCGCGAACTGGGCGTGAGCGGCCCGGACGATTTGTGGGGCGGTTTTGTCGAGCACGATTTCATCTGCACCAAAGCCATCAGCCACGGTTTGCGCAGCCATCAGGCTCATGCGCCGCAAGGCTGGTCGCCATTGTTTTCCGAACGGGTGCGCACCGTGGTGCTGGACGGGCTCAGTGTTTTTGCGCTTGAGGATGCACGGCCCGCCGCCGAACATCTGTTGTACAGCGGCCCGATCCGGATCAAGCCGATCCATGCCTGTGCCGGGCGTGGGCAGGACGTGATCAAGAGTCTCGATGCGTTCGACGAAATCCTCGCCCGACCCGAGGCTGGAGAACTGTTCAGCGATGGCGTGGTGCTGGAGCAGGATTTGAGTCAGGTGGTTACCCACAGCGTCGGCCAGTCGTTCATCGGCGGCAGGGTGCTGAGTTACTGCGGTGATCAATACTTGACCAAGGACGCCCACGGCGAAGAGGTGTACGGCGGCTCGAACCTGCTGGTGGTGCAGGGCGGTTATGAGGATCTGTTGGCGCTGGATCTGCCCGACGACGTGCGTCTGGCGATCCGGCAGGCGCAGGTGTTCGACCGGGCGGCGGACGAGGCCTATCCGCGCTTCTATGCCTCGCGCCGCAATTACGACATCGCCCAGGGCCTGGACAGCGAAGGCCGGCCGCGCAGTGGCGTGCTCGAGCAGTCCTGGCGCATGGGCGGCGCCAGCAGCGCGGAAGTGGCGGCGTTGCAAAGTTTCGTCAACGATCCTTCGATGCGCGCGATCCGCGTGTCATCGGTGGAAACCTATACCGATCAAGCCCTGCCGGCGGATGCCATTGAGGTGTATCGCGGGCCGGCCGAAAACAGCGACTTTCTTCTCAAATACGTGATGGTCAAATCCTATGACGGCTAGAAGCGAAAGCATTCAAATCGACATTGATGATGAAAAGATGAGCGGGACCTTCCTCAGTCCCAAATCGAAAGTCCCCGGCGTGTTATTCGTACACGGCTGGGGTGGCAGCCAGGAGCGGGATCTGGAACGGGCCAAAGGCATCGCCGGTCTGGGCTGTGTGTGTCTGACGTTCGACCTGCGCGGGCACACCGGCGGTACCGGCATTCCGCTGAGCCGGGTCACCCGTGAAGACAATCTGCGTGACTTGCTGGCGGCCTACGACCGGCTGCTCGCCCACCCGGCGCTGGATACTTCGGCCATCGCGGTGGTGGGCACCAGCTATGGCGGTTACCTCGCCTCGATCCTCACCTCGCTGCGCCCGGTGCGCTGGCTGGCGCTGCGGGTGCCGGCGCTGTACCGCGACGAGCAATGGCACACGCCCAAGCGCGAGCTGGACAAGGCCGACCTGCGCGATTATCGCAGCACGCTGATCCGCGCCGACAGTAACCGCGCCTTGCACGCCTGCTCGCAATTTACTGGCGACGTGCTGCTGGTGCAGTCGGAAACCGATGAGTACGTGCCCCACGCGACCATCATGAGTTACCGCGCCGCGTGCCAGCAGACCCATTCGCTGACCCACCGCATCATCGATGGCGCCGACCATGCCCTGAGCGATCCGACCTCGCAGCAGGCCTACACCTCGATCCTGGTCGACTGGATCACCGAGATGGTGGTGGGTGAGCGGTTGAGCATCATTCAGTCCACATGATTTGTGCTGTCTCTTCGGACGCCTTCGCGAGCAAGCCCGCTCCCACGTTTGGAATGCGTTCTGCCTGTGGGAGCGGGCTTGCTCGCGAAGGGGCCACCAGCCATAACAAAAAAATCAGGACGGCTTCTTCTCGATCCGCAACGCCTTGGCCTTGGCTTCTACCACCAGATACATGACCACGGTGATCAGCAGCGGCAGCAGAAAATAGATCGCCCGATACGCCAGCAGCCCCGCCACCAGACTGCCGCGCGAAGCCTCGTGTTGCAGCAGCGCCACGAACACCGCTTCCAGCACGCCGAGCCCAGCGGGAATGTGGGTGATGACCCCGGCAATCGCGCTGATCAACAGCACTCCGAGCACCAGCGGATAGTCGAGTTTGCTCGGCAGCAAGGTGAAAATCACGGCTGCCATGAGCGACCAGTTCAATGCCCCGAGCAGCAATTGCAGAACCGCCATGCGCAGCGACGGCAGGTTGATTTCCACCCCACGAATCGACCACTCGCGACGCCGGGAAAACTGGCAGGCAACCAGATAACCGACACTGACCAACAGCAGCAACACGCCAATGCCCTGCAACGCGCCGCTGCTGACTTTCCAGCCCGGTGGCATGCGCACCAGCCCGCTGGCGAACACCACGCCGGCGATGGTCATGTAGCCGAACCAGTTGGTCGCCAGGCTCAGACCGAGGATCTTGGCGATGTTGCTTTTGCTCACCCCGAGCCGCGAGTACAACCGATAACGCATGGCGATCCCGCCGACCCATGCGCTGAGGTTGAGGTTGAATGCATAGCTGATGACGCCCACCGGCAGGATCTGTTTCCACGTCAGGTCCTGACGAATATAAGTGCGGCCGATCAGGTCGAAACTGGCGTACACCAGAAAGCTCAGCAAGGTCAGGCTGGAGGCGATGATCAGCGTGCGCACCTTGAAGTCGGCGAGGGTTTGCAGCACTTCGGCCCATTCGATGCGACTGGCGAACATTGTCAGCAGGACGATCAGCGCCAGAAAAAACAGCAGGGTCAGCGGACGTTTCCAGCGACTCCAGCGGGACTTGCTCGCCGGTGCCGGATGCACCGCCGCGTGGGCTTCGGATTGGCTCATGAAGGATCGCTCCCGGCGGCATGGGAAAAGGGTTTGAGTCGTGGCTTGTGCGCCGGCAGCCAACCGGCCATGGCCGGAAAATGCCGCAGGAAGTGAAACACCAGAAAGCCCACGGTCATGTGCCAGATCCGTCCGCGTGGCGATTTCGTGGCGTCCATCGCCTTGCAGTGGTTGTGGCTGAGGTCTTCGAGGCGTTCGAACAGGTGGCGATTGAAGGCGCGGTCGCGGATCAGCACGTTGGCTTCCAGGTTCAGCGACAGGCTCAGTGGATCGAGATTGCTCGAGCCGACGGTGCTCCATTCCTCGTCCACCAGTGCCACTTTGCCGTGCAGCGGCCGCTCGCAATATTCGTGAATCTGCACCCCGGCCTTGAGCAGGTAGTCGTAGGTCATGCGCGCGGCGAGTTTGGCCACCAGCATGTCCGGCTGCCCCTGCAGAATCAGCCGCACCTCGACTCCGCGCCGGGCGGCGTTGCGGAGCTCGCGCAGCAGGCGGTAGCCAGGAAAGAAGTAGGCGTTGGCGATCACCACCCGCCGTTGGGCGCGGCGCAGCACCTGCAGATAGACGTCTTCGATATCGGTGGGGTGGCGATCGTTGTCGCGGAACACCAGACGCACCTGACCGTCGTGATCATCAAATGCCATCTCGGCGCGCCGCTGTCGACGGCGTTGCCACCAGAACCTTGCGCGTCCCGGCCGGCCGCTTTGCAGCAGGGCGAAATGATGGATGTCGGCCACCGCCGGGCCCTGAATTTCCACCGAGTAATCCTGCTTCGCTTCGGGACCGAAATCGGCCAGATGATCGCCGGAAAAATTGATCCCGCCAATGAACGCAACCAGCCCGTCGACCACCACAATCTTGCGGTGCAAACGGCGGAACCAGTTGGTGCGAATACCCAGATGCTTGGGGGCCGGATCGAAGATTTGCAAATGCACGCCGGCTTCACTCAGCGCGGCGAGATAGCCGGTGCTCAATTCGCCGCAACCGAAGCCGTCGAGGCTGACGGTGGTGCGCACGCCACGCCGGGCGGCATCGATCAGAATTTCCTGCAACTCTTTCCCGACCTTGTCTTCGAAGACGATGAAGGTCTCCAGCAGGATTTCGCTTTTCGCTGCGCGCATCGCTTCGAACACCCGGGGAAAATACTCTTCGCCGTTTTCCAGCAACTCGACGCGGTTGTTACCCTGCCAGCGATACTCGACATCGACGGTGCCGGGCTGGCGCACGGGTGGGTTGATGCTGACCGGCTCTACGGCGGATTTCTCCAGCGGTGCACTGCTCATAGTTCAATCTCCACCGATAGCGGTGCATGGTCGGAAAGGTGTGACCAGGGACGGTTCGCCAGCACTTTGGGCTGACTGGTCTTGAGGTTGCGTACGTAGATGCGGTCCAGGCGCAGCAGCGGCAGGCGCGCGGGAAAACTGCGCGCCGGTTTGCCGTGATGCGCCGCAAACACTTCACGCAGGCCACAGGGTTCAAGCAAGGCATCGGCGCGCTGGCGCCAGTCATTGAAATCGCCGGCGACGATCACCGGTGCATCCTCAGGCAGTTCGGCCAGGCGCTTTTTCAGCAGAGCCAACTGATCGTTGCGATGGCTTTCGCGCAGACCCAGATGGACGCAGATCGCGTGCACTTCACGGTCGTCTCCCGGCAGGCGCAGCACGCAATGCAACAGCCCGCGGTTTTCGTGGCCGCTGATCGACACGTCGAGGTTGTCATGGCGCACGATCTGGAATTTCGACAGCACCGCATTGCCATGATCACCCTCCGGGTACACGGCGTTGCGGCCGTAGGCGAACTGCGGCCAGAGACTGTCGGCAAGAAATTCGTACTGCGGCATCGTCGGCCAATTGTTGTAGCGCTTGGGATGATGTTCGTGGGTGCCGTGCACTTCCTGAAGAAACACCACGTCGGCGGACACGCTGCGCACCGCTTCGCGCAATTCCGGCAGGATGAAGCGCCGGTTCAGGGCGGTGAAACCCTTGTGGGTGTTCACCGTCAGCACAGTGAAACGGCGCTCGGTGGTGATGACCGTGGACTGCTCGTCGGTGAAGCCGAGCGGCTCGGGAATGCTCATGCGAGTACCCCCTCGGCAGCCGGTTCGCCGGGCACGGTTTCGAGTGTTTTATCCAGATCGAAGCGCTGCAGCAGGCTGCGGGCATCGAACGGCGCGCGGACCTTGATGTCGTTGTCGAAGTAGCAGAAAACCTCACGGGATTTACGCGCCCGAGGCTTCAGGCGCGGGGCGATCAAATGGGCGTCGCCCGGTTGCCGGCCATGGTGCCAGTCATCAATCCGCTCGGCCCAGCGTCGCAGCGCAGCTGGGGTGTAGCCGCTGGCGTAAAGTTCTTCGGCACCGTGCAGGCGCAGGTAGACGAAGTCACTGGTGAGGTCTTCGCGGTACGGCCATTTCCCGGCGGTGTCGGCGATCACCAGCGCAGTGTTGTAGCGCTTGAGCAGGCGCACGAAGTCGGGATCGATGAAACTGTCGTTGCGGATTTCCACGGCATGGCGCAGCGGTTTTTTGCCGTAGGCCTTCAGGCTCGCGTGGCCGTGCAGGTGTGAGTCGTGCTGACGGGCGAGGGCGGCAGCGGCCTGGGTGTCGTGGGGCAACTGGTCGAGAAAGGCTTCGAAACGCACGGGGTCGAAAGTGAAGTTGGGCGGGAATTGCCAAAGGACCGGCCCGAGTTTTTCCTTCAGTTCCAGCACCCCGGAGGCGAAAAAATTGGCCAGGGGTTTTTCGATATCGCGCAGACGGCGGATGTGGGTGATGAAACGGGGCGCCTTGATGCTGAACACGAAATCGTCCGGCGTTTCGGCGTACCACTGGGCATAACGTTCAGGCCGCTGCAAGGCGTAGAACGATCCGTTGATTTCGATGCTGTTGACCGCCCGAGAGGCGAACTGCAATTCGCGTTTCTGCGCCAGCCCCTTCGGGTAAAAGTCCCCGCGCCACGGGGCGTAACGCCAGCCTGAAATGCCGATATGAATCGTAGCCATGCCGCCTCCCGTCGAAAGTCCCCATACGGCCTCTGTCTGTGGATGACTGCGGGCGGTCGCGGAAAGTTTCGACGGGATTACGGACGGTATTTGTGCGGCAGCACCCTGGAAATGTGGGAGCGAGCCTGCTCGCGATAGCGGATTGTCAGGCACATCAATTTTGAATGTGCTGCCGCAATCGCGAGCAGGCTCGCTCCCACAGGGGCATTTTCCGGATCAGTGCCCGGTGACGATCCGGGCCGAGCCTTCGGCGGGTTCGGCGTACACCGGGCCCAGGCGATCAAGGCGACCGCTCCAGGCGGTCAGGGCCAGTGCCACCAGCACCACCAGGCCGCCGATCCACGCGGTGTGAATCAGGCCGATGTGCTCGACGATCAGACCACCACCCCACGCGCCACCGGCAATACCGAGGTTGAATGCGGCAATGTTCAGCCCCGAGGCCACGTCCACGGCGTGCGGTGTGTGATGTTCAGCCTGCCGCACTACGTACACCTGCAAGCCCGGCACGTTGCCGAAGGCGACCGCGCCCCAGACCAGCACGGTGGCCAGTGCCAGCCACGGGTTGGCGGCGGTTAAGGTGAGCACGAACAGCACGGCGGCGAGCAGGGCGAAGATGATTTTCAGCGCGCTGATCGGCCCGCGTTTGTCCGCCAGTTTGCCGCCCCAGAGGTTGCCCACCGCGACCGACACGCCGTACACCAGCAGCACCAGGCTGACGGTGCCGGCGCTGAAACCGGAGATGTCCTGAAGGATCGGCGCCAGGAACGTGAAGGCGATGAACGAGCCGCCGTAGCCAATGGCGGTCATGGCGTACACCAGCAACAGGCGTGGTTGCTTGAGCACCTGCAATTGCTGCAACAGCGACGCCGGTTTGCTGTGGGCAATGTTGTTCGGCACATACAGCAGGCTGCCGATAAACGCGATCACGCCCAGTGCTGACACGGCGAGGAAGGTTTCACGCCAGCCGAAATGCTGACCGATGAACGTGCCCAGCGGCACGCCGGTGACCAGCGCCACGGTCAGGCCGGTGAACATGATCGCAATCGCACTGGCGGCTTTCTCCTTGGGCACCAGGCTGGTGGCGATGGTCGAGCCGATCGAAAAGAACACGCCATGGGCCAGACCCGTGACGATCCGCGCCAATACCAGCGATTCATAACTCGGCGCCAGCCAGGCCAGCAGGTTGCCGAGGGTGAACAGCACCATCAGCGACAGCAGCAACAGTTTGCGCGGGACTTTGCCGGTGAGGGCGGTCAAGACCGGCGCACCGACGGCTACGCCGAGGGCGTAGAGACTGACCAGCAGACCGGCGGACGGCAAGCTGACGCCGAGATCGGCGCCGATGGTGGGAAGCAGGCCAACGATGACGAACTCGGTCGTCCCGATGGCGAAAGCGCTGAGGGTCAGCGCGAGCAGGGCAATGGGCATGACGGCACTCCGGTTGGGGATTGAATGGAGCGCAGTGTCGGGGTTTGGTGGGGGTGGAAAAATACAGGGATGGGCATTTGATATTTGATCTGGGCGCAAAGATCAAAAGCACCCAGTGACCCTAACCCTCTCCCGGGGGGAGAGGGGACTGATCGATGTGTCCTTTTGAGTTACGCCGACGTGATACACCGAGCCATACTCAGGTTTCGACGCAGCATAGGCCGGCTCTCGGACTTGAGAACAAAACGAACTTTGCAGGTCGATGTAACTCGTGAAAACACCTCGGTCGGCTCCCTCTCCCTCCGGGCGGTCCGACGTTTCGGGAGGGCTGGGGTGAGGGGGCTCTTGAACTTTGTCGGTCAAATGTCGATCAGTTCCTTACAGGTTCAACCAAGGGAGCTCTGCGTTTTGACCAGGTTCAGGATCGCGATTCTATTGGGGGCATTGCTGTTGTTCGGCGGCCATGCAGTGCAAGCCGCCAGCCTGCCGGGCGTTCCGGCGGCCAGTGAAGAGCCGGCCAAACCGGAACCGATCGTGCAGGGCGGACTGCTCGGCGCCATCAGTTCCAGCATTGACGACGTGCAGGACAAGCTCGACCTCAACGAACATCTGGTCGACGCCTGGCGCCTGCGCGCCGATCGGGCGGCGGATGAAGTCGACAGGCTGGTCAATCAACCTTCGAACCGCTCAGGCTGGAGCGTGGCGGGGGATTTCATGATGCTGTCCGGCGTGTGGCTGGGCACGTTTGCCGTGTTGACGGTGCTCGGCAGCGTGCTGGGCAATCGTCTGCGGGAAGGGCGCTGGCTACGCACCCGCCAGCGCAGTCAGGACCTGCTCGGTTACCTGTTGCCCTACACGCTGCCCGCGCTGATCTGCCTGCCGCTGACCCTGTACGTCAGCCATTTTCTGTCGGCCTCGGTGGGGCGAGCGCTGGCGCTGTGTTTTGCCTACGCCACCAGCAGCGGGATATTTTCCACGTCGATGCTGTTGTGCGTGGTGGTGATGTTCAACGTCGGCCACAAGCGCCGCGCCGTGCAGATCATCCGCGACTACTGCCCGAAACCGCTGTTCCTGATCGGCTTTCTCGCCGCGTTGAGTGACGCCCTGACCAGCCCGCAGATCGC
This sequence comes from Pseudomonas pharyngis, assembly GCF_021602345.1. Taxonomy (GTDB): domain Bacteria; phylum Pseudomonadota; class Gammaproteobacteria; order Pseudomonadales; family Pseudomonadaceae; genus Aquipseudomonas; species Aquipseudomonas pharyngis. The sequence continues at coordinate 276,345 of NZ_BQID01000009.1, read as the reverse complement.
CCGGCAACTGGGCGGCAACATCACCAGCAGCATTGCGGTGTTCACCGGTCTGCTGGCGTCGATCATCTTCGGCCTGCTGGTGATTCGCCTGCGTCGGCCGGTGGCGCACCTGATCCGCAATCGCCCGCTGGCCCAGCGCCTGAAACAGCCGTCGCTGCAGGAGTCCCTGAGGATTTTTTCCGGGCTCTGGTACTGGCCGATCGTGCTGATGGTGCTGGTCTCGGCGGTCAACCTGATCGGCATCGGCGAGGACAACCAGAAAGCCCTGCGCTGCGCGTTGTTCACCACGGTGCTGCTGATCGGCACGGTGTTTCTCAGCACGATTCTTCAGCATCTTTTCAAGTCGCGCAGAGCCGAGGCGATCCAGCGCAGCAGTGCCTACAAGGAACGCTTTCTCAGCCTGTTGCACGCCTTGCTGCGGATCGTCATTGCGATTGCGTTCATCGATATTCTCGGGCGGATCTGGGGGGTGTCGCTGCTCGATTTTGCGCAGAGCAGCACGGTCGGTCGGGCGATCAGCAATGCCCTGAGCAGCATCGGTCTGATCTTCCTCGTGACGTGGCTGTTGTGGGTGGTGCTCGACACGGCGATTCAGGAAGCACTCAAACCACCGGTCAGCAAACGCTCGGCGCGCCAGCCCAGCACCCGGGTGAAAACCATCCTGCCGCTGCTGCGCAATGCGATCAAAATCATCCTGGTGGTGATCTGCGCGATCACCACCATGGCCAATCTCGGGATCAACGTCGCGCCGCTGCTGGCCGGTGCCGGGGTAGTCGGCCTGGCCATCGGTTTCGGCTCGCAGCAACTTGTGCAGGACGTGATCACCGGGCTGTTCATCATCATCGAAGACACCCTGTCGATCGGCGACTGGGTGGTGCTCGATTCCGGGCACGCCGGCACGGTCGAAGGACTGACCATTCGCACTCTGCGCCTGCGCGACGGCAAGGGCTTCGTGCACTCGGTGCCGTTCGGCCAGATCAAGGCCGTGACCAATCAATCGCGACAGTTTGCGTTCGCGTTTTTCTCGGTGCAGTTCACCTATGACACTGATGTCGACAAGGCCATCGAGCTGATCCGCGAGGCGGGGGATTCGATTCGCGAAGACCCGTTCCTCAAGTACAACCTGCAGGGTCCGCTGGATGTGTTCGGCGTGGACAGGATGGACCTGAACGGCGTGGTGCTGACCGCGCAGTTCCGCACGGTCTCGGGCGGGCAATACGCGGTGAGCCGCGCGTTCAACCAGCGCCTGAAAAAGCTTGTGGATAACAGCCCGTGGGTGCATTTCGCGCAGACTTATCCACAGCAGGTTTTGCTGCCCAAGCGACATGAAGAAGAGGTGGCGCCGGTGCATTCGTCGGTGGTGTTGCCGGAGCAGGCGCGCACTCAGTGATGGGTGAGCTTGTTGCGGATTTCGCTCATGGCGGCGGAGTCCAGCTCCACCCAGAATTGCGGCTTGCCCGCGACCTCGGCAGCGACCGGCAACCCATCGCGATACACCAGCCGATTGCTCGCCAGCGCCGGCACTTTCGCCCCCGGCAACAAGGTGCCGGCGAGATTCAGCGGATCGACGCCGCACACCGCGATCAGGCTGCCGTCATGGGGGCGACGGCGGACTTCGCGCAGCAGCGGAATCGCCTCGGGCAGGGCGAATTGCTCGCCGGCCAGACCGCTGACAAAGCGCCCGCCGCGAATCTCGCCCCGCGCTTCCAGTCGATGGAACGTGCGCAGGAGTTCGCGCCAGCTCGGCAGCCAATCGGCCTCGCGTTCCAGCAGGCGCCAGAACACCACGCCATAGCGGCGTAACAGAGTCATGGCGATGTGTTCGAGGGTTTCAGGCGACGCCGTTTGACGGTTTTCCACCACCGGCCCGCGACGCAAAAGCGCCCAGCGCCCCGCATCGTCCATGCCACCGACAAACGCCCCGCGCCCGCGTCGACTGCTGCGCTGCTGGCGCTTGCTCGCCGGGGTGATCAGCGCCCGCAATCCGGCAAAGCTGTCGGCATTCACCAGCCCGGCGCCGACCAGTTCCTGCAAGGCGATTTCCAGCTCGGTGCGCAGCAGGTGTGCTTCATGAATCAGCTCATCGAAAAACAACGCACCGTGCTGGCTCAGCGCGTCGAACACCTTGCGGGTTTTGGGCGACAGTTCGCTGACCGGCGTCTGCTCGGCCAGCGCGCTCCACAAGCCGACTTGACTGCGCGGCAGCAACACGATGGGGGTGCTGCGCAATGCCGTGCCACTGCTGTTTTGCCGGGCGCTGAGGCGCGTCCATACCAGTTTGCCGCTGCGGCACAGATCATCCAGCCAGCTCGGTGAATAATCCTTGAGCCGCGCCGGAAGGAGGTCGCTGTCCCAGGCCGAAGCGGCGGCCGGGTAGCCTTCGAACTGGCCGACAATCGCCGGCAACACGGCGTTGCCCTGACCACGGGTGGACGGGGACACATGCTGCCAGTCGAACAGAAACCGCATGAAATCCTGCAACGCCACCGGCTCGATTTCCCGGCGCAGACGCTTGACCGTGTAGCGGTGAATGCGCGCCAGCAGATGGCGTTCGCACCATTCTTCAACGGTCGATCCCGGCGTGAACTGGCCGCGCAGTACATAACCTTCACGCTCCAGATGAGCGAGAGCTTGATGAACAGCGGCCGGCATCAGGGCCAGCGGCTCGGCAATCGCTGCCAGCGGTAGCGGGCCGAATGCGCCGAGCCGCGCGCGGATCACTTCGATCAGTGCGTCATCGGCTGCCCATGGTTCGTCGAAACCGGGCAACGCGGCCAGTTCAGAATGCGCCTGTGGATAAAGCGCTTGCAGACAGGTCAGGCGTTCTCTCGCCAGCCACAGTGAGTGCTCGGGATCGATCTGCAATCGGCAGGCTCGCCCGGTTTCGGCCAAAGCATTCAGCCAATCGCGCCAATGCGGATTGGCCTCGACTTCGCGGTCGCTGATGCAGGCCAGGCTCATCAGCGCTTCATGCATTTCATCGGCGCTGTTCGGCGTCGGCCAGGCTTCTTCGCGCACGGCGTTGATCGCGTCGGCGTCCAGCGCGCCGAGGTCGTCGGTGGATTGCGGATCACTCCAGCGGCGGTTGAGCACGGCCTGGGTGCGACGCTCTTCCAGCGGCGCGTCGTCGAGAAAGGTGTAAGGGCGGGCGCTGAGGATTTCCGCCGCCAACGGCGAGGGCGCCGGCAGGTCGCGGGCGATCAGGCGCACTTCGCCGCGCTCCATGCGCCGCAGCAGTTCGAGCCAGCCTTCGCTGTCCATCGCTTCGTGCAGGCAATCGTCGAGGGTTTGTTCCACCAGCGGATGCTCGGGAATTTCCCGTTCACCGGCGAGGTTTTCCAGGCAGGCGATCTGATCGGGAAACACACTGGCGATCAGGTCTTCGCTTTTCATCCGCTGCAATTGCGGCGCGACCTTGCGCCCGCCGGTGAAGCGCGGCAGGGCCAGCGCCACCCCGGCATTCCAGCGCCAGCGCACACCGAACAGCGGCGCATCCAGCACCGCTTGAATCAGGATGTGCTCGGCGCTGTTGCTGTGCAGGTAACGCCAGACCTCATCGAGTTCGAAACTGTGGCTGGTGGACAGCGACAGCACGATCGCGTCTTCGCTGGCGGCGGCCTGTAATTCGAAGTTGAAGGTGCGGCAGAAACGCTTGCGCAGGGCCAGGCCCCAGGCGCGGTTGATTCGGCTGCCGAATGGCGAATGGATGATCAACTGGGTGCCGCCGGACTCGTCGAAAAACCGCTCCATCAGCAGCGTGTCTCGCGACGGCAAGGCACCGAGGGCGAGGCGGGCGCGGGCCAGGTAATCCACCAGTTGTTCGGCGCTGTCCAGGTTCAGACCGAGGGTGTCGGTCAGCCAGTCGAGGGCCGGTTGCAGGTTGCCGGGGCTGGCGCTGAGCAGTTGATCGAGCTGCGCGTGCAGGCGCGCCACGGCCGCCGACAGTTCATCGCTGCGTCCCGGCGCCTCGCCGAGCCAGAACGGAATGGTCGGCGGCAGGCCCCGGGCGTCTTCGACCCGCACCTTGCCGGCTTCCACCCGCAGGATCCGGTAAGAGGCGTTGCCGAGCTGGAACACGTCGCCGGCGATGCTTTCCACGGCGAAGTCTTCGTTGACGCTGCCGATGTTCAGGCTCTGGGGTTCGAGAAAGACGCTGTAGTCGGCATTGTCGGGGATGGTGCCGCCGCTGGTGACTGCCGTCAGCCTTGCACCGCGCCGTCCGCGCAGGGTTCGGCTGATGGCGTCGCGGTGCAGATAAGCGCTGCGGATGCCCTGACGGCCGTTGTAGCCTTCGGCGAGCATGCCCAGCAGCGCCTGATAATGTTTTTCGTCAAGGCGGGCGTAGGGCTCGGCCCGGCGGAACAGCGCGAGCAAATCGTCTTCGGCCCATTCCTGGCAACTGACCTCGGCGATGATCTGCTGCGCCAGCACATCCAGCGGCGCTTCGGGGATGTGCAGCGTATCGAGTTCACCCCGGCGCACGCAGTCGAGCAGGGCAGCGCATTCGATCAGGTCGTCGCGGGTGGTGGCGAACAGGCGCCCCTTGGGCGTGCCGCCGACCTGGTGCCCGGAGCGGCCGACTCTTTGCAGAAAACCGGCAATTGAGCGCGGTGAAGCGATCTGGCAGACGAGGTCGACTTCGCCGATATCGATGCCCAGCTCCAGCGAGGCGGTGGCGATCAGCACTTGCAGCTCGCCACGCTTGAGCCGTTGTTCGGCGTCGAGGCGAAACTCCTTGGCCAGACTGCCGTGGTGCGCCGCCACCGCGTGTTTGCCGAGGCGTTCGCTGAGGTGTCGACTCAGGCGCTCGGCCAGACGTCGGGTGTTGACGAAAATCAGCGTGGTGCGGTGTTCACGGGCCAGTGCTGCGAGGCGGTCGTAGACCAGTTCCCAGACGTCGTTGGCCATCACCGCCGTCAGCGGCACCGGCGGCACTTCGATGCCCAGATCCCGTGGGCGCGCGTGGCCGATGTCGATGATGTCGCAGGGGCGCTCATGGCCGACCAGAAACCGCGCCACCGCATCGATCGGTTTTTGCGTGGCCGACAGGCCGATGCGGGTCAGGGGTTCAGGACACAGCGCCTGCAAGCGTTCAAGGCTCAGGGCCAGGTGACTGCCGCGTTTGCCGGCGGCAATGGAGTGGATCTCGTCGACGATTACGGTGCGCGTGGTGCCGAGCATTTTTCGCCCGGACTCGGAGCCGAGCAGCACGTAGAGCGATTCCGGGGTGGTCACCAGTATGTGCGGCGCGCTCTTGCGCATGGCCGCGCGGTCCTTCTGCGGGGTGTCGCCGGTGCGCACGGCGGTGGTGATTTCCAGCGCCGGCAGATCCATTTGGGGTAGCTGCTCAGTAATCCCGGCCAGCGGGTTCTGCAGATTGATGCGGATGTCGTTGGACAGCGCCTTGAGCGGCGAAACGTAGACCACCAGGGTTTCGTCCGGCAGACCTTCCGGGGTTTCCAGGCCGCGGTGGACCAGTTCGTCGAGCACGGCGAGGAACGCGGTGAGGGTCTTGCCGGAACCGGTGGGCGCGGCGATCAGCGTCGAACGGCGCTGGCGGATCAACGGCCATGCGCGGGCCTGGGCGGCGGTTACCGTCGGGAAGGTGCTGCTGAACCAGGCGCTGACGGCGGGGTGAAAGCCTGCCAGCGCCGCGTCCGTGGGAAGGGGCAGATTCATGGCTCCAGTTATGCGGGTGGGTGGGCGAAGTTGCAAGTACCGCTCGGGATCTACACTTTACGGGTGACGGTTGCGCACTAAACCCGCAAAATGCAACGATTCCGGCAATTATCGACGACGGTGTCACAAAGCATCGTCGCCAAAGCCATCGTTCCAATCAGACTGGGCCTGCTGACTCTATGCGAATGCGCCTTATGTTACTGGGCGGCGGAAATGCCCTTGGGCAGGCGCTGATTCGCCTCGGTGCGGAGGAAGACATCGGTTTCCTCGCCCCCCGCCCGCCCGAAGACGGCTGGGATGCCGCGAGCCTGACCCAATTGCTCGACGACACCCGTCCCGATGCATTGATCAACCTTGCCTACTATTTCGACTGGTTCCAGGCCGAGGTCGTCAGTGAAAGCCGTCTGGCCGGGCAGGAACGCGCCATCGAACGCCTGGCTGAACTGTGCCAGCACCACAACATCGTGCTGGTGCAGCCTTCCAGTTATCGAGTGTTCGACGGCTCCCGCGCCACCGCCTACAGCGAAAAGGACGAACCGGTGCCATTGGGCCTGCGCGGTCAGGCGTTGTGGCGGATCGAACAGAGCGTACGCGCCACTTGCCCGCAACATGTGCTGCTGCGCTTCGGCTGGCTGCTCGACGACAGCCCGGAAGGGATCCTCGGACGCTTCCTGGCCCGTGCCGAACAGCCGGAAGAGTTGCTGCTGGCCGATGACCGCCGTGGCAATCCGACGCCGGTCGACGATGCCGCGCGGGTGATCATTTCGGTGCTCAAGCAACTCGATTGCGCCGCGCCGCTGTGGGGCACTTACCACTACGCCGGCCACGAGGCGACCACGCCGCTGGCGCTGGGCCAGGCGATTCTCTCCGAAGCGCGCAGCCTGCACCCGCTGGCCATCGAAGCGCCGACCGCCCAGGCCCACGCCGCGCGGCCGGATGCCGCTGAAGAACCGCAACACGCGGTACTCGCCTGCAAGAAAATTCTGCACACTTTCGGGATCAAGCCGCGCGCCTGGCGTGCCGCACTCCCGGGCTTACTGGATAGGTTTTATCGTCATGGCTGAAGGCCCTGTTCTCATCACCGGCGGTGCCGGTTTCATCGGCTCGCACCTGACTGACGCGCTGCTTGCCAAGGGCCATTCGGTGCGGATCCTCGATGACCTGTCGACCGGCAAGCGCAGCAATCTGCCGCTGGACAATCCCAGGGTCGAACTGATCGTCGGCGATGTGGCCGATGCCGCATTGGTCGCACAGGCAATGCAGGGTTGCAGCGCGGTCGCACACCTCGCCGCCGTCGCTTCGGTGCAGGCATCGGTGGACGATCCGGTGAAAACCCATCAGAGCAATTTCATCGGCACGCTGAACGTCTGCGAAGCCATGCGCGAGGCCGGCGTCAAACGCGTGCTGTACGCCTCAAGCGCGGCCGTCTACGGCAACAATGGCGAAGGCGAGTCGATTGACGAAGACACGCCCAAGGCGCCGCTGACGCCTTATGCGTCGGACAAACTGGCCGGCGAGCAGTACTTCGATTTCTACCGCCGCCAGCACGGTCTGGAACCGGCGATCTTCCGCTTCTTCAACATCTTCGGCCCGCGCCAGGATCCGTCCTCGCCGTACTCCGGGGTGATCAGCATCTTCAGCGAACGCGCGCAGAAAGGCCTGCCGATCACCGTGTTCGGCGATGGCGAGCAGACCCGGGATTTCATGTACGTCGAAGACCTGGTCGACGTCCTGGTGCAGGCGATCGAGAAGCCGCAAGTGGACGTCGGTGCGGTGAACGTCGGCTGGAATCAGGCGACCAACCTCAAGCAGATGCTGGCCGCGCTCGAAGCGGTGGTCGGCGAGTTGCCGCCCGTCAGCTATGGCCCGGCGCGCTCCGGTGACATCCGCCACTCGCGGGCGAACAACAGCCGGTTGCTGGAGCGATTCAAGTGCCCGACGCCAACGCCGATGAACGTCGGCCTGGCCCGTCTGCTCGGCCGCTGAGCTTTTCGCAGACATGAAAAAGGCGCCTTTTGACAGGCGCCTTTTTCACGGCCGGAAATCGGGTTTCAAACCTGTTTCCTGTAGCGAGGGAGCTTGCTCCCCGGTCGATTGCGTAACATCGCCGTCAGTTCTGAGCTGCCCGCCACCAAGCCTCATTCACCACCACGTGAACGTTCTTTAGAACTTGTAGCCTAGACCAACCATGTAGATGAAGGGATCAACGTCCACATTCACCCGTGCACGGGTGCCCGGGGCTACGGCGTTGTTCTCGACGGTGGCGCGGGTATCGATGTCGATGTAGCGCACCTGGGCGTTGAGCATGATGTTGTCGGTCAGCATGTAGTCGGCGCCGACCTGCCAGGCCAGGCCCCAGGAGTTTTTCGCCTTGAAGTTGCTGAAGCCGTTGGACTGGGCTTCGCTGCCGACGTGCTCGTCGTAGATCCAGGTGTAGTTGATGCCGCCGCCGATGTACGGCTGGAACGGCGATTTCGCGTCCAGCGGGTAGTAGACGACGCTCAGGGTCGGCGGCAGGTGTTTGAGGGTGCCGAGTTTGCCGTTGGCGGCTGGCAGGGCGGTGCCCTTGAGCTTCACGTCATGTTCGAACGGCGAGGCGGCCAACAGCTCGATACCGATGTTGTTGGTCAGCATGTAGGCGAAGTTCAGGCCCAGTTGGGTGTCGCTGCTCATGGTCGCCTTGCCGCCCAGGTTGGCGCCGCTCAGCGGACCCTGATCGACCTTGACGCTGGAGCTGTCGGCCTTCGGGTTGACGGTGATCGCACCGGCACGAACGATGATGTCGCCGGCTTCGTGGGCGTGGGCGAGCGGGGCTGCGAGCGCGAGGGCAAACAGCGAGGCGCTGAGCAAGGACTTGTTCATGGAAGCTCCCAAAGGACGTTAAAAATGTTTGATGTCCTATGGTACGAATCCGTCTGATACGGTCTTTTGACTCAGCTCAATGAAACAGTGATGCCCCGGATTTTTGTGGAACTTTCATGGCCTCATCGCCAGCCTGCTGGCGATGGCAATCGATCAATCAACACAGAGCAACGGATTTACTCCGGCAGTTCGTACACATAAATCTTGTCCGCTTCCATCTGATACCCGGCATCGGCCAGTTCGCTGGTGGACTGCTTGACCTGCAACGGCCCTTCCACCCAGTACGGCTGGTACAGCTCGTCGAGCTTCACGCCGAGTTCGCTTTTTACGTGCACGATCTGGTTCGACGGCGGTGGCGGCACGTGGATGCAGGCGCCGAAATATGGCACCAGCAGGAAATCCGTGGTGCGACCTTCTTCGCTCACTTCCAGCGGCACGATGTAGCCCGGCAGGCGGATGTTCTGGCCATCGAGGCTTTGCACCACGGGGGCGTTGGGCATGTCCTGCTTGGCCGCTGGCGCGGACTCGGCGGACAGCGCGTCGCCCATCTTCGACAGGTCGTGCAGCGGCGTCATTTTCGGCACTTCGGGCGCGGCGTCCGGCGGGATCATTTCCGACCAGGTCAGGTCTTTTGGCGCCGCCGCCCACACGGGCAGGGCGACCAGCAACAGCAGCGCAAGCACGGCGCGGGGCATGGTGAACATCCTCATAAACGGATCGACAGGCCGTCGGCCAGAGATTGGCGATACGCGCGCCAGGCCGGCACGCTGCCCATCAGCAGCGCGGCCGCCAGAATGCCACCGAGCAGCGTCCATTCATACTCGCTTGGCCAGGCCAGCGGCAGATACAGCCCGTAATTGGCCTGCACATAACCCTGAGCGGCGGCGATGCCGAGGTACAGCAACGCCAGCCCGGCGATCACCCCGGTCAGCGCCAGAGCAAAGGCTTCCAGCACCAAAAGACTTGCGATATGCCACGGCCGCGCGCCCACCGAACGCAGGATCGCCATCTCGCGGCGGCGTTCGTTGAGGCTGGTGAGAATTGCCGTAAGCATGCCGATCAACCCGGTCAGCACCACAAACAGCGAGACCACGAACAGCGCTTTTTCAGCGGTGCTCATCAGGCTCCACAACTCCTGCAAGGCCACACCCGGCAGAATCGCCAGCATCGGCTCGCCACGGAACTCGTTGATCTCCCGTTGCAGGGCGAAGGTCGAGATCTTGCTGTTGAGGCCGAGCATGAACGCGGTGATGGCTTGCGGCGTCAGGTCCATGTTGCGCGCTTGATCGGCGCTGATCCGGCCGTTGCCACGGGCCGGGACGCCGTTGTGCCAGTCGATGTGGATCGCCTCCATGCCGCCGAGGCTGATGTGCAGCGTGCGGTCCACCGGGGTGCCGGTACGCTTGAGAATCCCGACCACGGTGAACGGTTTGTCGTCGTGCTTGACCAGACTGATCGCCGCCACACCGTGGGCCAGTACCAGTTTGTCGCCGAGCTTGTAATGCAGCGCTTCGACCACTTCGGCACCGAGCACCACTTCGAACGGATCGGTGGCGAAGGCGCGGCCATCCGCCAGTTGCAGATGCTGCTGACGCCCGTACTGGTAATGCTCGAAATAGGCTTCGGTGGTGCCCATCACCCGGTAGCCGCGATGGGAATCGCCGAGGGACATCGGGATCGCCCACTTCACCTTCGGGTTGCTGGCGAAGTGTTCGAAGCTGTCCCAGCGGATGTTGTTGGTGGCGTTGCCGATGCGAAATACCGAGTACAGCAACAGGTTCACCGAGCCCGAGCGGGCACCGACGATCAGGTCAGTGCCGCTGATAGTGCTGGCAAAACTGGCTTTGGCTTCAGTTCGCACCCGCTCGACTGCCAGCAGCAGGCAGACAGAAAGCGCGATGGCGAAAGCAGTGAGCAGGGCGGTGAAACGCCGGTTGGCGAGGCTGGCCATGGCCAGACGGAACAGATACATCTCAGACCTCGGCAGACGTGGCGGCGCGATTGAGTTCGGCCAGGGACAGGTGACGGTCGAACAGCGGCGCGAGGCTCTGGTCGTGGCTGACGAACAACAGGCTCGAGCCGGCTTCGCGGCACTCGGCGAACAGCAGGCGAATGAAGTTTTCCCGGGCGTCGTAATCCAGTGCCGAGGTCGGTTCGTCGGCGATCACCAGTTCCGGTTGCCCGATCAATGCACGGGCAGCGGCGACCCGTTGCTGCTGACCGATCGACAGCGAATCGGCGCGGCGACTCAGGAGGCTTTCGTCCTTCAAACCCAGGTGGGCGAGCAGGGTGGCGGCGGCCTGATCAACGCTGCCGTGACGCTGTTTCGCACGCTCGGCGCGCAGCTTCGAAAAGTGGCACGGCAGCTCGACGTTCTCGCGCACCGAGAGAAACGGCAGCAGGTTGAACTGCTGGAAAATGTAGCCGGTGTGATCGACGCGAAAGCGATCACGGGCGCCGGCACCCAGTTCGGTCAGTTCCTGGCCGAGCAGGCGAATGCTGCCGCGACCGGGTTTCTGCACCCCGCCAAGCAGGCCGAGCAGGGTGGTCTTGCCGCTGCCGCTGGGGCCCTTGAGGAACAGGGTTTCGCCGGCTTCCAGGCGAAACGCCGGGATGTCCAGCAGCGGCGGGTGACCGGGCCAGTTGAAGCCCAGGTCGGACAGTTCGATGAGTGCTTGGGTCATGGCGCCGTTTCGTGTCAGAACTTCAGGGCGGCGGCCTTGGCCGTCACTTCCGTGCCTTGCTGGCCGCTCGGGCCGATCAGTTGTACCTGAATTTTCTGGGTGGCCGGGAAGGTAGTGAACAGGTTCGCCAGATCCAGGGTTTTCAACGCACCCGGTGCCGCACAGCTGAACTGGTAGTGGGCGTGGATTTCGCTGTGGTCGTGATGATGCTCGTGACCGTCCTTGCCGGCTTCCTCTTCGTCGTGGTCGTCGGCATCCGGCTTGTCGCCGAACAGCGGGCTTTCCAGCTCCTGGCTGGTGACTTTGCAACCGGCGGCGGCCGGCAGACTGAACAGAGCCTGCGGTTTTTCCAGTTGCGCGCGGGCGGCGGCGACCTTGGCCTTGTCGGCATCGCTGGTGGCGACGTGTTCAAAACCCACAAGGTTCATCGCCGGGCTTTCCAGCTCCAGCTCCAGGGTCTGGCCGTCGAGCGCGGCGTTCAGGCGTCCAACGCCATGTTCGTGGGCAGCGAGGCTGCCGTGCTCATGGTCGTGATCATGCTCATCGGCAGCCTGGGCGATGGCCAGCGGCAACAGGGCAAACGGCAAAGCGAGCAGCAGACGACGCATGGCGGTCTCCGGGAAGTAAAGTGAAGAGTTTGTTATGTAATCTTATAACGAAAGTGCGCAGAGTTTGCCCGCCCGCTTGGCGTTACACAAGTCCCATGGGAGCATGCAGGTCAGAAATGTGCGGGAGAAAGCTTATGTTGCGGATACGCGGAACCGTCGGCGACTTGCCGGTGGATTTGACCCTGGAACTGGATGAAAGCGACTGGGCGCGGCTCGGTTCGCAGTTTGGCGTGCAGGTGCAGGCCGCTCAGCCACAGACCGCAGCGGCGCCAGTGGCGAAACCTGTGAATCAGGACGATGCGTTGTGGCAGGTCGCCAGGGATTTGCTGCGCAAGGCCGGGCAGCTCAGCGGCCCGGATCTGCTGGATCAGCTCGAAGGGCTGACCGGCAGCGCAGCGGCGGGCAAGCGCTTGCTGGTGCGTCTGCGTCATTCGGCAGATGTGAAGGTGGCGAGCGGCGGGGATACGCCGCTCTACAGCTGGATCGAGTAAGGGGGTTAGTACAGCGCGGCAAACACCTTGCGCCGGTAAGCGGTCACCAGCGGGTGATCGTTGCCCAGCAGTTCGAACACTTGCAGCAAGGTCTTGTGCGGCAGGCCTTCGCCGTAGCTGCGGTTGCGGATGAACAGCTTGAGCAGTGCGTCCAGCGCCGCTTCGTATTGCTGGCGGGCCAGTTGCTGGATTGCCAGTTGATACACCGCTTCATCGTCCTGCGGGTTCTGCGCCAGACGGCTTTTCAGATCGGCAGCATCTGGCAGGTCACGGGCCAGGCCGAGGAACTTGATCTGCGCCTTGGCGCCAGCCAGCGCGGCTTTGTGCTCATCGCTCTTGACCGCGTCGAGCACGGTTTGCGCTTCGCCCAGTTCACCGCGTTCGGTCAGGCAGCGAGCGTAGAGAATCAGCGCCTTGGCGTTGGTGTTGTCTTCACCTAACAGCGTAACCAGCGTCGCTTCCGCGTCGGCGTAACGGCCCTCGTCAAACAGTGCCTGAGCCTGTTCGAATGGATCGGCAGCCGACGGCGCGGGCATCTGTACATGGGGTTCGAGCAGGGCGCGCACGGCGGATTCCGGTTGCGCACCGGCAAAGCCGTCCACCGGTTGACCGTCCTTGAACAGCACCACGGTCGGCAGGCTGCGGATGCCGAAGCGGGCGACGATGTCCTGCTCGATATCGCAATTGACCTTGGCCAGCAGCAACTCGCCCTGATAGCTCTCGGCGATGCCTTGCAGCATCGGCATCAGCGCCTTGCACGGCGCACACCATTCGGCCCAGAAATCCACCAGCACCGGTTTTTGAAAGGAAGCCTCGATCACCGACTGGTCGAAGTCGGCCGTCGTGGCGTCGAAGATGTACGGCGTTTGCTGACTCATGGGGTATCTCGTAAAAGCGTGAATGGGGCAACTATACGGTCAGGCGCGGGCCGCATGGTAGAGGCTGACATGGCGAAACTCTTCCGGCTCGGCCAGATCCGGCAGGGTCATGGCTTCGAGCATTTCGATGCGCCGGTACAACGGATGACGGAAATCCCGGACCCGCGAATCTGCCACCAGCGCTTCGCGGCCACGGCTCAGGAAGGCGTCGAGCAGCGGCAGATTTTCCCGGTCGTAGAGAACGTCGGCCACCAGGATCAGATCGAAGCGATCCGCCTCGGCGAAGAAATCCGTGGAATAACTCATCTGCACATCATTGAGCTCGGCATTCGCCCGACAGGCGGCAATCGCCAGCGGGTCAAGGTCGCAGGCCACCACTTCCAGCGCGCCGGCCTTCACCGCCGCGATGCCGGCGATCCCGGAACCGGCGCCGAAATCCAGCACCCGTTTGCCCCGCACCCACTCGGGAAACTCTGCCAGATAGCGCGCCACCGCCAGACCGCTGGCCCAGCAGAAACTCCAGTACGGCGGTTCATGCAGGATGCGTTGGGTTTCTTCCTGGCTGAATTCGCGGGCCATGTTGTCGCCATCGATCAGCCACAGCTGCAAATCGGTGTCCGGCAACGTACAGGCTTTCAGTCGAGCGTCGCCGAGCAACTCGCCCAGCGACTGTTGCAGGTCTGACGGGGCATTCATGGTGCTTTGACAAATTGCAGCTGGCCCAGCGCCTGGGTGGTCGGCTGAGTGATGGTCTGCGACGGCAGGTGCAGGATCAACTGGCCGGACTGGCTGGCGCGGCCGCGCAATTCAACCCGGGCGCCAACCGGGAAGGATTCGGGGTTGAAGCGCAGGTGAAACGGCAGAATCTGGTTGTTGCCGATCAGGCTGGAACTGGCGAGCAATTGTTGCGGGCGATCCTTCTCGTCGATCACCAGCAGCGCCAGTTCGACTTCGGCACCGGCCGGCACGCCTTGCAGGGTGCCGCTCAGTTCGCGCTGATACGCCGGTAGCGGGCCGAGGTCGGCGGCTTCCCGGGCTTTTTTCTGCGCCTGTTGCGGCGCCGGGCCCGGCGTAGGCGGCTGAGGCTTGGGCGCGTCGCTGCCACAGGCCACCAGCAGGCTGAAAACACTGAGCAAAACGAGCGGTCGTAGGGACATTAGTGGCTCCAGCAAAATGAAATCCATGGATCAATCGATCATGGCAGTCTGTATACCGCAAAGCCTATGGCTTGTCTTGCCACCGGGATGCGCTACCATGGCCCTCCCTTTTTTTGTTGCCAGCCACCATGCACTGTCCCTTCTGCGGTGCCAACGACACCAAGGTCATCGACTCGCGTCTGGTCGCCGAGGGCGAACAGGTGCGCCGCCGGCGTGAATGCCTGGCCTGCGGCGAACGTTTCACGACGTTCGAGACGGCCGAACTGGTGTTACCGCGCCTGATCAAAACCGACGGCAGCCGCCAACCGTTCGACGAAGAAAAACTCCGCGCCGGCATGCAACGCGCCCTGGAGAAACGTCCGGTGAGCGTCGAGCGCCTCGAATCCTCGCTGGTCCATATCAAACACAAGCTGCGCGCTACCGGCGAGCGTGAGGTCAAATCCCTCGTGGTCGGCGAACTGGTGATGGCCGAGCTGCAAAAGCTCGATGAAGTCGCCTACATCCGTTTCGCCTCCGTGTACCGCCGCTTCCAGGACCTCAACGAATTCCGCGAAGAGATCGACCGCCTCGCCCGCGAACCGGTGAAAGAATGACCACCGCCGCCGAGCAGGCCATCCTCGACGCTCACTTCATGGCCCGGGCCCTGGAGCTGGCGCGCAAGGGGCATTACACGACGCACCCCAATCCACGGGTTGGCTGCGTGATCGTGCGCGACGGGCAGATTGTCGGCGAAGGCTGGCATGAACGCGCCGGCGAACCCCACGCCGAAGTCCACGCCCTGCGCGCCGCCGGTGAACGGGCCCGTGGCGCCACGGCTTACGTGACCCTCGAACCTTGCAGCCACCACGGCCGTACGCCGCCGTGCGCCGATGCGCTGGTTAATGCCGGTATTGGCCGGGTGGTTGCGGCGATGCGTGATCCGAATCCTCAAGTCGCCGGACGCGGTCTGCAGCGCTTGACCGATGCCGGCATCGCCACCGAAAGCGGCGTGCTGGAAGCTGAGGCGCGCAAGCTCAATCAAGGTTTTCTGAAGCGCATGGAACACGGCTTGCCGTTCGTGCGGGTCAAGTTGGCCATGAGCCTCGATGGCCGTACAGCGATGGAAAGCGGTGAGAGCCAATGGATCACCGGCCCTGCCGCGCGTTCGGCGGTGCAGCGTCTGCGCGCTCAGGCCAGCGTGGTGCTGACCGGCGCCGACACGGTGCTGGCCGATGGCGCACGCCTGACCGTTCGCGGTGACGAGCTGGGGCTGGATGCCGAACAAACCGCGCTGGCCCTGAGCCGTCCGCCGCTGCGGGTATTGATCGACGGACGTCTGCGGGTGCCGCTGGATGCGCCGTTCTTCAAGGCCGGCCCGGCGCTGGTCGCCACCTGCGTGGCCATCGAAGAACAGTACGCCCACGGCCCGGAATGCCTGATCGTGCCGGGCGATGACGGTCAGGTCGATCTGCATCAATTGCTGATCGAACTGGCCAACCGTGGCGTCAACGAAGTGCTGGTCGAGGCCGGCCCGCGACTGGCCGGCGCGTTTGCCCAGCTCGGACTGGTCGACGAGTTCGTGATCTTCATCGCCGGCAAGTTCCTCGGCTCCACGGCGCGTCCGCTTCTGGACTGGCCGCTGGCCTGTATGAAGGATGCGCCGGAGCTGAAAATCACTGAAATTCGCGCGGTTGGCGATGACTGGCGAGTCACTGCCATCCCTGTCCCATCGGCGAGCGTATAATTCCCGGCCATCGCGTTAGCGCTGGCTTCGTTCTCAAGGAGAACCCCATGTTTACCGGCATCATCGAATCCATCGGCAGTATCCGCGCACTGACCCCAAAGGGCGGTGATGTGCGGGTGCATGTCGAAACCGGCAAGCTCGACCTGAGCGACGTCAAACTCGGCGACAGCATCGCGGTCAACGGCGTGTGCCTGACCGCGGTTGAACTGCCGGGCAACGGCTTCGCCGCCGACGTCAGTCGCGAAACCCTCGACTGCACCGCCATGAATGACCTGAAAAGCGGCAGCCCGGTCAACCTGGAAAAAGCCCTGACCCCGACCACCCGTCTCGGCGGTCATCTGGTCAGCGGTCATGTCGACGGTGTCGGCGAAGTGGTTTCGCGCAGCGACAATGCCCGCGCCGTGGAATTTCGCATCCGCGCGCCGAAGGAGCTGGCCAAGTACATCGCCCATAAAGGCTCGATCACCGTTGATGGCACCAGCCTGACCGTGAACGCGGTCGATGGCGCCGAGTTCCTGCTGACGATCATCCCGCACACCCTGAGCGAAACCATCATGGCGTCCTACAAGCCAGGTCGCCGGGTGAACCTGGAAGTCGACCTGCTGGCGCGTTATCTGGAGCGTCTGCTTCTGGGCGACAGGGCCGCTGAGCCTGACTCTTCACAAAAGCCTGGCGGTGGCATCACTGAAAGCTTTCTGGCCGCCAACGGCTACCTCAAATCCTGACTGAAGGGGGTGCCTTGTGGCGCTCAATAGCATCGAAGAACTGGTTGAAGACATCCGCCAAGGCAAGATGGTCATCCTCATGGATGACGAAGACCGCGAGAACGAAGGCGACCTGATCATGGCCGCCGAATGCTGCAAGGCCGAGCACATCAACTTCATGGCCAAATACGCCCGTGGCCTGATCTGCATGCCGATGAGCCGCGAGCGCTGCGAAACCCTGAAGCTGCCGCTGATGGCTCCGCGCAACGGTTCCGGTTTCGGCACCAAGTTCACCGTTTCGATCGAAGCCGCCGAAGGCGTGACCACCGGCATTTCCGCCGCTGACCGTGCGCGCACCGTGCAAGCGGCCGCCGCGAAAGACGCCAAGGCCGAAGACATCGTCAGCCCGGGCCACATTTTTCCGCTGATGGCCCAGGCCGGTGGCACCCTGGCGCGCGCCGGCCACACCGAAGCCGCCTGCGACCTGGCGCGCATGGCCGGTTTCGAACCGAGCGGCGTGATCTGCGAAGTGATGAACGATGACGGCACCATGTCCCGTCGCGCCGAGCTGGAAGCCTTCGCCGCTGAACACAACATCAAGATCGGCACCATCGCCGACCTGATTCACTACCGGATGATCCACGAACGTACCGTTCAGCGGATTGCCGAGCAGCCGCTGGACAGCGAACTGGGCCAATTCAACCTGGTGACCTATCGTGATTCGGTGGAAGGCGACGTGCACATGGCACTGACCCTGGGCACCGTTTGCGCCGAAGAACCGACCCTGGTTCGCGTGCACAACATGGACCCGCTGCGCGATCTGCTGATGGTCAAGCAACCGGGCCGCTGGAGCCTGCGCGCCGCCATGGCTGCGGTTGCCGAGGCCGGCAGCGGTGTGGTGCTGTTGCTCGGTCACCCACTGGATGGCGACGTGTTGCTGGCGCACATCCGCGAAACCGGCGATCAGGCCGCACCGAAAAAACCGACCACCTACAGCATCGTCGGTGCCGGTTCGCAGATCCTGCGTGACCTCGGTGTGCGCAAAATGCGTTTGATGAGCGCGCCAATGAAATTTAATGCGATATCCGGTTTCGATCTGGAAGTTGTAGAATACGTGCCCTCCGAATAATGACCGGTTGTTTCCGGCCCTGTATTCGCGGCAAATAAATCACTGAGGGACGCGAAACAGACGCGTCCCGGCTCTTTAAGAGATCTGACGAATGACCCTGAAGACCATCGAAGGTACCTTCATCGCCCCTAAAGGCCGCTACGCTTTGGTAGTGGGCCGCTTCAACAGCTTCGTGGTTGAAAGCCTGGTCAGCGGTGCAGTTGATGCCCTGGTTCGCCACGGCGTGAGCGAAAGCGACATCACCATCATCCGCGCACCTGGCGCCTTCGAAATCCCGCTGGTTGCGCAGAAAGTCGCCCAGAAAGGCGAGTTCGCAGCAATCATCGCCCTGGGCGCGGTCATTCGTGGCGGTACTCCGCACTTCGAATACGTGGCGGGCGAGTGCACCAAGGGCCTGGCCCAGGTGTCCATGGAATTCGGCGTACCGGTCGCTTTCGGCGTCCTGACCGTTGATTCCATCGAGCAAGCCATCGAACGTTCCGGCACCAAGGCCGGCAACAAAGGTGCTGAAGCTGCCCTGTCCGCTCTGGAAATGGTCAGCCTGCTGGCGCAGTTGGAGGCCAAGTGATTAGCGACGAAAGCGATCGTTTCAACCCGCGCGATCCGAAACCTGCGGATGCCGGCAAGCCATCGAAGAGCGCCAAGCGCCGCGAAGCCCGTCAGCTCGCGACCCAGGCCCTGTATCAATGGCACATGGCTCGGCAATCGTTGAACGAGATCGAAGCGCAGTTCCGGGTCGATAACGATTTCACCGATGTCGACGGGGCTTACTTCCGCGAAATCCTCCACGGGGTTCCGCAATTCAAGACTGAAATCGACACCGCGCTCACGCCTTGCCTGGACCTGGCGATCGAAGAGCTGGACCCGGTTGAACTGGCAGTTCTGCGCCTGTCCACCTGGGAACTGCTCAAGCGCGTCGACGTGCCGTACCGCGTTGTGATCAACGAAGGTATCGAGCTGGCCAAGGTGTTCGGTTCGACCGACGGCCACAAGTTCGTCAACGGCGTGCTCGACAAGCTGGCTCCGCGCCTGCGTGAAGCTGAAGTGAAGGCGTTCAAGCGCTGATCGGCGCTTGAATACTTTTTCTCAGCCATGGGCGAGTTTGAGCTGATCCGCAATTTCTTCGCCGCCGCGCCTTGTGCGCAGGGCGGCGAAGGCGTTGCACTGGGGATCGGTGACGACTGCGCCTTGCTGGCGGTCCCTTCCGGGGAACAGCTGGCGGTTTCCACCGATACGCTGGTGGCCGGTGTGCATTTCGCCGACCCCTGCGATCCGTTTCTGCTCGGTCAGCGCTCGCTGGCCGTGGCGGTCAGCGACCTCGCTGCCATGGGCGCCACGCCCGTCGCCTTTACCCTTGCCCTGACCTTGCCGACGGTGACCGCCGATTGGCTGCAAGCCTATGCCCGCGGTTTGAACCGCATGGCACAGGGTTGCGGTGTGGTACTGGTCGGCGGCGACACGACCCGCGGGCCGTTGAGCCTGACCGTTACCGTGTTCGGCCGCGTCCCGGCCGGCAAAGCGCTGACCCGCAGCGGAGCCCGGCCGGGCGATCTGCTGTGTGTCGGCGGTGAGTTGGGCAATGGCGCCGGGGCCTTGCCGCTGGTGCTGGGTCAGCGTGGCGCCGAGCCTCACATTGCCCAGCCGCTGCTTGATCATTACTGGTCGCCGCAACCGCAACTCGCTCTCGGTCAGGCCCTGCGTGGCAAGGCCACTTCGGCGCTGGACATCTCCGATGGGCTGCTCGCCGATTGCGGTCACATCGCATTGGCCTCGAAGGTCCGCCTCGAAGTCGAGCGCGAGCGCGTTCCGTTGTCGGAGGCGCTGGTGGCGTTTCTCGGTCAGCGCGGCGCCGAACGTGCGGCGTTGAGCGGTGGCGATGACTACGTGCTGGCCTTCACCCTGCCGGCCGTCGAGTTGCCGGCGCTGCTCGCCGATGGCTGGTCGATCCATGTGATCGGCCGCGTGACGCAAGGGCAGGGCGTAGTGTTGCTGGATCGCGACGGGCACGACATCACCCCGCAAATCCGGGGTTATCAACATTTTCAGGAGTCACCGTGACAGATCACCCGAAACAGGTTCCGGCCGAATTCGTTCCGCCGTCGGTCTGGCGCAATCCCTGGCATTTCCTCGCGTTCGGCTTTGGCTCGGGCACCTTGCCCAAGGCGCCGGGCACTTGGGGCTCGTTAGTTGCGCTACCCTTTATCCCGTTGTGGCAGATGCTGCCGGACTGGGGTTACTGGCTGATGCTCGGGATCACTATGTTGTTCGGCTTCTGGCTGTGCGGCAAAGTGGCCGACGATCTGCGGGTGCACGACCACGAGGGCATCGTCTGGGACGAAATGGTCGGGATGTGGATCACCCTCTGGCTGGTGCCGGAAGGCTGGTACTGGTTGCTCGCCGGGTTCCTGGTGTTCCGCTTCTTCGACATTCTCAAACCGTGGCCGATCCGCTGGATCGACCGGCATGTTCACGGCGGCGTCGGCATCATGCTCGACGACGTGCTGGCCGGCGTGTTTGCCTGGCTGGCGATGCAGGGACTGGTGTGGATTTTCGCCTGATTTCCGGGCGTGGAGGAGGGACGCAGGGATGACTCGACGCTGGTTGGCGATAGTGGTTTTGACCTTGCTTGGTGCCGTGGCCCAGGCACAGGACGCATCGCCGTCGGTCATTCACCTGGCCAGCGAAGACTGGGAAGACTACACCGCCGCCGACGGCCATGGCCTGGCCTGGGATGTGTTGCGCAAAGTGTTCGAGCCGGCCGGCGTGACCCTGGATATTCGCACCGTGCCCTACACTCGTTCGGTGGGGCTGGTACAACTGAAGGAAGTCGATGCACTGGTCGGTTCCTATCGCGGCGAAGCCGAGCAGGTGCTGTACCCGAAATGGAATTTCGATTCCGACCACATCTACGCGCTCGGCCTGGCCAGCAATCCTTCGCCGACCCAGGCGACCCTGGGCAAGTACCGACTGGCCTGGGTGCGCGGCTATCGCTACGAAACCTATCTGCCGAACGTCAAACGCTTCAACCAGATCGAGCGCCGCACCGGGATCCTGTCAATGCTCAAGCAGGGGCGGGCGGATTACTACATCGATGCGCTGACGGAAATCGAAGCGGTGCTGCGAAACGCCGCCGATCCTTCGCCGTACCGTTATTCGCATCTGGCAGAGTTGCCGCTGTACCTCGGCTTCGCCGACACCCCGCAAGGCCGGGCGCTGATGTCGATCTACGACCAGCGCATGGAGCAACTGGTGAAAAGCGGCGAGTTGAAGCCGATCTTCGAGCGCTGGAAGCAGCCGTATCCCTTCGAATGAGCGCGATAAGGCCGAGCCTGTCATCAAACTTTTTGATAGTTATCCCCGATAATTCAGCCTAAGCGCCTGCGGGAACCTGCTGTTACAATGCCGCCCAGCGAATCTCGGACTTTTCAGATCAGGAGCACACCGGTGCCTGTCGTTTTTGTCGCCGCTTCCAAGCTGCCAACGCCTTTTGCGCAATTCACCATGCACGGTTTTCTCGACGAAGCCACCGGCCGCGAGCACGTCGTGCTGAGCCTTGGCGAGATTGCCGACGGTGCCCCGGTACTCGGCCGTCTGCACTCCGAATGCCTGACCGGCGATGCCTTGTTCAGCCAGCGTTGCGACTGCGGCTCGCAACTGGAAGGCGCCCTCAAGGCCATCGCTCGGGAAGGCCGTGGTGTGTTGCTGTACCTGCGTCAGGAAGGGCGCGGCATCGGTCTTTTGAACAAGATCCGTGCCTACGAATTGCAGGACGGCGGCGCCGACACCGTTGAAGCCAACGAGCGTCTGGGCTTTGCCGCCGACCAGCGTGACTATGCCATGTGCCTGCCGATGCTCGAGCATCTGGGCGTCAAATCCCTGCGCCTGATGACCAATAACCCGCGCAAGGTCAAAGCCTTGACCGACATGGGCATTGTCGTCGCCGAGCGCGTGCCGCTGCACACCGGCCACAACCCGCACAACAAACTCTATCTGGCGACCAAGGCCAGCAAGCTCGACCACATGATGGGTAACGAGCATCAGGGCGAGGTAGACCGGGCGTGACCCGCGGGCAAGTGCGGCGCCGTCTGTCGATCGCCTGGTGGAAATACCTGGCGCTGGCGCTGTTGCCGCTGTTCGTGATCAACGCTGTATTCGGTCAGGGCGAGGCAATTCTGCCGGTGCTGGCGATGCCTTTCTTTATCGCGGGCGTGGCCTCCATGTTTGTCAGCCTGAAGTTTTTCGGCCGCTACAAGCATGCGCTGATCGCCACGCAAAAAGCCCTCGATACCCCTGACGAGCCCGCCGCCTGGATCGCCCTGGCGGCCTGCCTTCGCAGTGCATTCGTGGTCGCGGCGCTGCCGGCATGGATTGGCGCGCTGGCGGTGTTTGTCGGTCTTGAAGCGGTGCCGCTGATGTTGCTGGCGCTGTCCACGGCGGTGCTGTTCTACCTCTACCGTATCCCGCGTCAACTCGCCTGATGCGTCGTCTCTGGCTGGCGGTTCTGCTGCTGGCCGTCAGCGGTGAAACGCTGGCCGCCCTACGGGTGGTCAGCCTCGCGCCATCCCTGTCTGAAATCGTGGTTGAACTGGATTCGGCCGATCTGCTGGTCGGCGTGCTGGATGCCGGTGAGCGTCCGTCTGCTATCAAGGACGTGCCTTCGGTGGGCCGTTATGGCCAGCTCGACATGGAACGGCTGCTCAGCCTCAAACCTGACTTGTTGCTGCTATGGCCCGGCAGTGTCGGCCCGGCCCAGCGTGATCAGCTCAAGCGCCTGAACATCCCGACGTTCGTTGCCGAGCCTCACAGTCTCGAACAGCTGACTGCGCAGATTGAAGCCATCGCGACACAGCTGGGTCGCCCGGAGCGTGGAGTTGAACGGGCCGCCGAGCTACGGCGCAACCTTGATGAGCTGCGCCAGCGCTACCGGCGGGAAGCGCCGCTGCGGGTGTTCTATCAAGTCTGGGACAAGCCGCTATACACCGTCGGTGGCGGGCAAATCATCAGCGATGCGCTTGAAGTGTGCGGCGCACGCAATGTGTTTGCCGACTTGAGTCTGCCGGCGCCGCAGGTGAGCATCGAGGCCGTTTTACAGCGTGATCCCGAAGTGATTCTGGCTGGCGATCAGCCGCAACTGAATGCGTGGAACGCCTGGCCACAGGTGACAGCGGTCAAACACGGGCAATTGCTGCTGGTCACCGACAAAGGCCTTGAACGCCCGAGCGGGCAGATGATCGAAGCGACCGCCAAGCTCTGCCAGCTGATCGCGCCAGATCGTTAGAGCTGCGGTGTCCAGGTTACCCCGAACATGAACGCCCGCCCCTCCTCGCGATAGCCATACTGACTGCCGTCATGGCTGTACAGCGCTCGGCTGTAACCCTTGTCCAGCAGGTTGTCGACCTTGAAATCCAGCTTGATCTCGCGGTTCAGCGCCCAGCTGCTGCGCAGTCCTAGCAGTGCATAACCGCCCAGTGGTTGCTGATTGTTCAGGTCGTCGTAGCTACTGCTGACGGCCTGCCAACTGGCGCCGAGACCGAGGCGATCAAATTGCCGATCCAGATCCCAGCTCAAGGTGCGACGGGCACGACGTGCCAGGGTGTGGCCGGTGTCGCGGTCGCGGGGATCGATGATCGCTACGCCGAGGTTGCTCTGCCAGCCCAGCAGTTCCTGTTTCAGGGTCGCTTCGAAGCCATTGATCCGCGCCGAGGCGACGTTTTCCGGGCGTGAGTTGCTGCCGAAGATGATCGCGTCTTCCAGATCGGTCCGATACAGCGAGGCTTCGAGGCGAGTGCTGTCGCTCAACTGGCTGCGCCATTGCAGCTCGTAGCTTTTCGAGGTTTCCGGTTTCAGGTCGGGGTTGCTGAAGTCCGGGTAATACAGATCGTTGAAGGTCGGTGCGCGGAAGCCTTCGCTGTAGCTGAGCAGCAGATCGTTGTCCGGGTTGACCGGCAAGGTCAGCGTGCCGCTCCAGCTGTTCTGCCCACCGAATTGCTGGTTGTCGTCACGGCGCAGGCCTAGTTCGGTGGAGAAGCTGTCGGCCTGGAAGCGATGCTGGATGAAGGCTGCGCGGTTCCAGCGGCTGTCTTCGTCGAACGCGGTGCTGCTGTTGACCCGGTCTTCGTACCAGTCGCCGCCAAGGATCAGGCTGTTGCGCGCATCGAGGGTCAGGTCGTTCTGCCAGGTCACCGAGTCGCGGTAGGTGTTGAACACCGAGCGTTCGACGCTGAGTTTGTCGAAGGACTTCTCGCGGTTTTCGCTGTGGCCGAGTTCCAGGCGCGACTTCCAGCGCTCGTTGAGCCGAGCGTCGATGTAGCTGCTGAAACTGCTGACGGTGAAATCGCTGTAAGGCTGCTGCTGGAGGGAGTCGAAGGTCTCCGGGTCGAAGCGGCCGAACGGGTTGTCGAACTCGCTTTTGCCACGGTTATCCAGCAGGTTGGCGCCGACTTCGATGTCATCGGTCAGCGCATGGCTGAGGCTCAGGCTGATGGACTTATTGCGGTAGGCGTCGTGGTCGCTGTCGCTGGGATAGGATTCGTGGGTGCGATCAAGGCCGGCGGTTTCATCGAGGCTGGCGCCGAGGTTGAAACGGGTTTTCTCATCACCTCCGGACAGACCGACACTGCGCTCCCAGGTCTGGTGGCTGCCGAAGCCCACATGCATCCGCGGCTGCAAGCCCTGTTCGCCGCCGCGTCGGGTGAAGATCTGAATCACCCCGCCAATTGCATCGCTACCGTAAATCACCGAACGCGAACCGCGCAGCACTTCCACGCGCTCGATCTGTTCGATGTTCAGGTGTTGCAGGTTGCTGTCGCCGGACGTCGAATTGCCGATGCGTTGGCCGTCGACCAGCACCAGGCTTTGCGCCGATTGCGTGCCACGAATGTAGATCCCCGGCAGACTGCCGCGCCCGCCGGTTTGCGCCACTTGCACGCCCGGCACCCGCTGCAGCAGATCGGTGACGCTGCGCGGTTGCAGGCGCTCGATGTCTTCGCGGGTGAACACGGTGTTGGCGGCGCTGCTGTCGTTGCGCGCTTCGACCTGGCGGTTGGCGCTGATCAGCACGTCCGGCAGCTTCAGGGCCTGATCGCGTTCGAAGGTGTCGGCGAGGGCGTTGGCGGTTGGCAGCAGCAGGAGGGGCAGGGCGACGCGCGAGAGGTTCATCGGTATTCCGTAGGTCTTTCAGGTGTACACAAATCAAATGTGGGAGCGGGCTTGCTCGCGAAGGCGGTTTGTCAGTCAACTCATCATCGACTGATCCGACGCTTTCGCGAGCAAGCCCGCTCCCACATGGGGTTTTGCGTGTATCCAGCGAGTTAGCGGTTAAGCAGTTCCAGGCGCTCACGCACCGCCGCTTCAATCCCGGCCTCGTCCAGCCCGCACTCGGCCAGCATCTGCGCCGGCTTGGCGTGCTCGACGTAAACGTCCGGCAAGCCCAGGTGCAGCACCGACTTGAGGATGTTCTCGCGGGCGAGGAATTCGCTGACCGCGCCACCGGCGCCGCCCATGATCGCGTTCTCTTCGAGAGTCACCAGCAGCTCGTGGCTGTCGGCGATCTCGCGTACCAGCGCTTCGTCCATCGGCTTGACGAAACGCATGTCGACCACGGTCGCGTCCAGCGTCTCGGCGACTTTCAGGGCTTCGGCCATTTGCACGCCGAACACCAGCAGGGCGACCTTGTTGCCCTGGCGACGCACCACACCCTTGCCGATCTCGATCGGTTCGAGGTCTTTCTCGATGGTTGCGTTCGGGCCGGTGCCGCGTGGGTAACGCACCGCCGCCGGGCCGTTGTAGAGGTGGCCGGTGGTGAGCATTTTGCGCAATTCGTTTTCGTCGCTCGGGGTCATGATGACCATGCCCGGGATGCAGCGCAGGAATGACAGGTCGAAGCTGCCGGCGTGGGTCGGGCCGTCTTCGCCCACCAGACCGGCGCGGTCGATGGCGAACAGCACGTCGAGGTTCTGCACCGCGACGTCATGCACCAACTGGTCGTAACCGCGTTGCAGGAACGTCGAGTAGATCGCCACCACCGGTTTCGCGCCTTCGCAAGCCATGCCGGCGGCGAGGGTCACGGCGTGTTGCTCGGCGATCGCCACGTCGAAGTAGCGCAGCGGGAAACGCTCGCTGAACGCCACCAGGTCCGAGCCTTCCTTCATCGCCGGGGTGATGCCCACCAAGCGCGGGTCGGCAGCGGCCATGTCGCACAGCCATTCACCGAACACGCCGGAATACTTCGGCCCGCCGGCCTTCTTCGGCGCAGCGGCCGGGGCGTCCAGCGGTTCGAGTTTGGTGATGGCGTGGTAACCGATCGGGTCGACTTCCGCCGGGGCGAAGCCTTTGCCTTTCTTGGTGACGATGTGCAGGAACTGCGGGCCTTTCAGATCGCGCATGTTGCGCAGGGTGGCGATCAGGGTCGGCAGATCGTGGCCGTCGATCGGGCCAATGTAGTTCCAGCCCAATTCTTCGAACAGGGTGCCGGGGACCAGCATGCCTTTTGCGTATTCTTCGGTGCGACGGGCGATTTCCCAGGCGCCGGGCAGGCGCGACAGCACTTTCTTGCTGCCTTCACGCATGCTCGCGTAAGTGCGGCTGGAAAGGATTTTCGCCAGATAGTTCGACAGCCCGCCGACGTTGCGCGAGATCGACATATCGTTGTCGTTGAGGATCACCAGCATGTTGGCGTCGACTTCCGGCGCATGGTTCAGCGCCTCGAACGCCATGCCGGCGGTCAGTGCACCGTCGCCGATCACCGCGATGGCCTTGCGATCACTGTTCTGCAGGCGGGCGGCGATGGCCATGCCCAGCGCGGCACTGATCGAGGTGCTGGAGTGGCCGACACCAAAGGTGTCGTACTCGCTCTCGGAGCGGCGCGGGAAGGCGGCGATGCCGTCCTTCTGGCGCAAGGATTCCATGCGCTCGCGACGACCGGTGAGGATCTTGTGCGGATAGGCCTGATGACCGACGTCCCACACCAGCCGGTCGTCCGGGGTGTCGAAGACGTAATGCAACGCGATGGTCAGCTCGATGACGCCCAGGCCGGCACCGAAATGCCCACCGGTCTGGCCGACCGTGTAGAGCAATTCCAGGCGCAACTCATCAGCCAGGGTTTCCAGCTCGGCTTCGCCTAACCGGCGCAGGCCGTCCGGCGTATTAGCGCGGTCGAGCAGGGGCGTGGTCGGGCGCTTGCGGGGAATCTCATGAAACGTCGTGGGCATCAGGCGAATCGTTATAGGTATAAAAGATGCGGCAGTTTACCTGATGCATCGCCCCCTGCCCACGCGTTGGTCTTTTTTGGCAGATAAGCCTTCAGTTGCGCCGGTCGACGATATACCGGGCCAGATCGCGCAACGGCTCGGCAGCCGCGTCAAACGGTCGCAGCGCGTGCAGGGCCTGATCGCGCAGTTCCAGTGCGTAAGCCTTGGCCGCGTCGAGGCCGAGCAGGGCCGGGTAGGTCGGCTTGTCACGGGCAATGTCGGCGCCCTGGCGTTTGCCGAGGGTTTCGGTATCGCTTTCGACGTCGAGAATGTCGTCCTGCACCTGGAACGCCAGGCCGATGGCCTGTGCATAAGTCTGCAGGGACTTGAGTTCATCCTTCTCGGCACGGCCGCTGGCCAGGGCGCCGAGCTTGACGCTGACTTCGATCAGCGCGCCGGTCTTGTGCCGGTGCATCTGTTCCAGGGCTTTCTGATCAAGCTTGAGGCCGACCGAACCGAGGTCGATGGCCTGACCGCCGACCATGCCGGCCGGGCCCGCCGCGTGCGCCAGCGCTGTGACCTGTTGCAGGCGGATGTCCGCGCTCAGGTCGCTCAGACGCGGGTCGAGCAGGGCGCTGAACGCCAGGCTCTGCAAGCCGTCGCCGGCCAGGATCGCGCAAGCTTCGTCGAATTTCTTGTGGGTGGTTGGCTGGCCGCGACGCAGATCGTCGTCGTCCATCGCCGGCAAATCGTCGTGCACCAGCGAATACGCGTGGATCAGCTCAACCGCACACGCCGCGCCGTTGGCCTGTTCGGCCTTGCCGCCAAGGGCTTCGCACGCCGCGTAGGCCAGCAGCGGACGCACGCGTTTGCCGCCGTTCATCACGCTGTAGCGCATGGCTTCATAAAGGCGCGCCAGTTCCGGCAGCGGGGCGTTGAACAGGGTTTCCAGTGCCGCGTTGACCCGCGCCTGGCTGGTGGCCGAATACGCTGCAATCATTCTGGCTGATCCGCGTCGAAGGGTTCCTCGGCGAGTTCGCCATCGCGCTCCAGCAACACCTGGACCTTCTGCTCGGCCTGGGCCAGCGCCGCCTGGCAGTCACGGGTCAGGCCGATGCCCTGCTCGAAAGCGGTCAGCGAGTCTTCCAGCGACAATTCACCGTTCTCCAGACGCTCCACCAGCGTTTGCAGGTCGGCGAGGGACTGTTCGAAATCCAGTGCAGCTTTTTTGCGGGCCATGGCGGCTAATTCCGGTTGACGTTAAACCGGCGCGACACTAGCAGATAGGGGGGGTATGGGCAAATGAGAGGGGCGTGGATCACTCCGCGGATTTGCCAGGAAAACTTATCTGATAGCGCGTGCTGCGCCCACCACCGGGCAGGCGTTCGAGACAACCTTTTTCCAGCAGCTCCGCCAGATGTCGGGTCGCCGTGGCCTTGGAGACTTTTGCCACGGCCTGATACTGCGCCGCACTGATACCGTGCTCGAAACCGCGTTCATCACCGTCGAGCAGGCGGTTGAGCACTTTGATCTGCTCCACCGACAGCTCGGATTCCCGGTGCGTTTGCCAGAAACGTGACTTGCCCAGAACGCCTTCAATCCGCGCGATGGCCTGTTGCAGGCTGCGCAGCA
The DNA here is from genome assembly GCF_021602345.1 of Pseudomonas pharyngis. GTDB lineage: Bacteria > Pseudomonadota > Gammaproteobacteria > Pseudomonadales > Pseudomonadaceae > Aquipseudomonas > Aquipseudomonas pharyngis. The sequence continues at coordinate 247,610 of NZ_BQID01000009.1, read as the reverse complement.
GGGTTTGCAGGAACCATGCGAGCCAGGCGGTGATGTCCATCGTGGCTTTCTGGCTGGATTCCAGAATCCGGTAATAGCCTGCACGATCATCGAGAATGCTGGCGGACATCGCATAAAAGCGAATCGCCTGCGCTTCGCCCTGGGCCAGTGCCAGATCGGTGAGGGTGCGGGTAAGACGGCCGTTGCCGTCGTCGAACGGGTGCAAGGTGACGAACCAGAAATGCGCGATGCCTGCTCGCAGCAAAGGATCGAGGCCTGCCTGATGCTGACTGGCGTCGAACCATTTGAGAAAACTGTCGAGTTGTCGCTCGAGGCCTTGTCGCGGCGGCGCCTCGAAGTGCACGGTCGGGCGGTCGATTCGCCCGGAAACCACCTGCATCGGCTCATCGCCGCGTAATGCACCGACATTGATTGCTCGCGAAAGGAAACCACTCTCCTGTTCTGGAAACAGCCATGAGTGCCATTCCAGCAATCGTTCCAGCGTCAGCGGTTCGGCAAAACGTTGAGTGGCATCGAGCATCAGTTGCGCAAGCCCCTCGCTGCGCTTGCTGACTTTGTCGCCATCCGGTGATTCCAGCCCCAGGCGTCGAGCCAATGAAGAACGCACGGATTCGACATTCAACTGCTCCCCCTCGATGGCCGAGGAGGTCACGATGTTCTGCAGCAACGCGTCCAGCTCAGTCTGAGCGCTCAGTGAATTGCCCACTGATCGCGCCATGCCCATCAATTGTCCCTGCGCCTGAACGCATTCGCGCAACAGCGCAGTGAGACGCTCTGCCTGCCAGTTGAAGTCGGGCCAATCGGGCTGCTGCCAGATCCAGTGAGTTGCCATGAAATGCCGTTCCTGAGTGCGTGAGCCGAATAGAAACGCTATTCGGCTCATTTCGTGAGCCGAATATGACGCCTATTCGGCTCATCGTCCACCCGAGGGCGTGATTCCTACCGCATTTCAAGATGTATCCGATTGTTAAAAAACTGCCGAATCGCTAACCTTCGCGCCTTCTACGACCCGACAGTCACGGGTCTTTCAGACGAAACGCAGTTTTCACCGCTGTGAAGTACCGAGGATCGGGTGCAAGGTTTCGTCAGGCATGGCAGGAGGCATCACATGCGTTCACTTCTTTTGCTGCTGATCGGGTTGGCCTGCGCGCCCGCGCTGCTGGCGGCGCCGAGCGCGGAGCTGTCGGAGCCTGTTGGCGGCTGGCGCTATCACGGGCTGCTCGATCGCACGGAAAACCCGCAGGTCGCCTATCCCACGCCGCCCATCGATCGCGGCATCCAGCGCAATCGCACAATGATCCAGGGCCAGCTCAAGGCGATCGGGCATCTGCGTCCGCCCCACAGCCTGGCAGTGAATGGCAATCCACTGAATCTGTACACCGACGACGATGGGCGTTTCGCCCGGCCGTACGCGTTCGGCGCCGGTTCCAACAGCGTCGAGGTGATCAGCGCGGACGGCCAGTCGCTCAAGCGTGTTCAATTCTACGAAGCCAACAACCTGCGCACACCGGCGCGGATCCGCGTGGTGCTCGGTTGGGACGACCCTAAAGCCGAACTCGACCTGCACGTCATTACGCCTGACGGCCAGCACGCCTTCTGGGCGCGTCCGGCGATGAGCAACGGCGGTGGCCTCGATCCGGACGGCGTCGATGGCCCCGGCCCGGAAATGTTCACCATGACTGCGCCGCTGCACGGCACCTATCTGGTTTACGTCAACTATTGGGGCAACTTCGGCAACGGCGGCTATAACTTCGAGGAGACCAGCAACCAGAACGAGGTCATCACCTCGCAAATCACGCTGGTGCTCAACGAAAACACCGTCGACGAAAAACGCGAAACGTTCATCGTGCCCCTGCGGGCCATCGGTGATCTGCTGCTGGTCAAGACTTTCAACTATTAAGCATCCCGCCACGGATGAACTCGGGTTCTGGAAAGATGAGCGATAACACTGCTGCACCGGCCGCCGTAACACCTGCCGGCAAACCTTCCCGGCGCTGGCCGTTACTGGCGGTCGGGCTGTGCCTTGTCGCCGGCGTGGCGGGCGGGCTCGGCTGGCTGATGCACAAACCCAAGGCGCCACCGGCGGAGCTGGCCAGCGACAAGCTTGGCCTGAGCCGCCCGGACGCGCTGCTGGAAACCCGCTCCCTGAGCCAGTTGCCCAAGGACCTGCTGACGGTGCCGTTCCTCAAGGCCACGCTCACCGAGGATTTCGTCTTCTATTACGAAACCCACGCCGACCGTCTCGGGTTGATCGGCAGTCTGCGGCGGATCATTTACGAGCATGACCTGAAGTTGCAGGACAGCCTGATCGAGCAGCTCTTCGATCAACCGGCAGACGTAGCGTTGTGGCGCGGCGCCGATGGTCGGCTGAAAGATTTCCTGCTGGTGATGGATCGCGGCGGCCTGGCCAAGGTGCTGGAGCCGCTGGCGAAAGTCGCGCTGGATGATTCGCAACTGAGCGTGTTCAGCACCCTGAAAGTCGGCGGTGACGAAGTGCCGCTGTATCAGCTGACCTACAACGCCGGCAAATCCCTGTTGTTCGCCTCCCGTGGCGACAAACTGGTGGTGCTGTCGAACCCGACCAAATTCTACGACCCGGAAAGTGGTGCTTCCGAGGAGTCCGGCCACGTCTCGCCGCAAGCGCTGGCGGCTTTGCTCAACGGCGAAAAACTGTTCCCCGAAGCGTTCGGGCTCGCGGCCAAAACGCCTGAAACCAAACAGCGTCTGTCGGTCAATTCCAGCGTCCTGGCCATGGGTTACCAGCGCTTCATCCCGAATTTCGCCGGCCTGCGTTTCGACATGGACGACAAGGGCTGGCACAGCTATCTCGCGATGGACGAACTGGAGAACCAGCCGGACTTCGATTTCAAACCGGTCTGGCAAGCCATGCCACTGGGCGCCAGCGCCTGCGTGACCTTGCCGGTGGCGGCCGAGCCGCAGAAACCGTTGCTGGTGAAACTCGGCGCCGAAGAAGCGGTGGCGCAAAAACTCACCGAACACGTGGCCGGCGCCGCGGGCCTGTGCTGGTACGCCGATTCGCGGCTGTACACGCCGTTGCTGGTGGCCAGTCTGAACGACGAAGACAACGGCAAACTCGACGCAGATATCGGCACGCTGTTCGATTCGATGGTCGGCGCCTACGAAGGCAAGGTCGAAGAACACGCGTTCCCGGTGGTCGAGAAACAGGAAGGCCAGAGCCACCTCTGGCAGCGTCAGGTCAGCTCCAACTTCGGCCCGTATGCGGCAAAGGATGCCGAGAATCCGGACGCGATCACCGGCCGTGCGTTCATGAAAGTCAGCCTGGCGCGCCACGGTTCGACGCTGCTGTTTTCCCTCGACGACAAACTGGTCGACAAGGCCCTCGGCACCCTCGACAAGCGCTTCCCGCCGATGGCCGACGTACTGCCCAAAGACGTGCTGATGCCGATCTACTTCGGCCCGGATTCAATGGCGCAACTGATCCAGCAGGAAACCCTCGACAGCCTGCCGCAGGATATGGAGCCGGTGTTCTACAACGCTGCGCAAACCTACCTGATCCCGAAACTGCGCACCCTCGGCGGCATGGGCAAATACGCCCTGACGTTGCCGGAAGGCAGCGAGCCTGACGGTCACTGGCAATGGCTGCCGCTGGAGTGGAAAGCGCTGTGACTGGATTGATTCGCAGCCTTGGCCTGCTGGCGTTGTTGCTCAGTGCCGGTGCCCGAGCCGTTGAGGCGCCGCCCCTCGATCCGCAGCAGTCGCAGGTGTTTCGTGCCTGGTTCGTGCGCATCGCCCAGGAACAATTGAGCAAAGGCCCGAGCCCGCGCTGGTATCAGCAGGATTGCGCCGGCCTGGTGCGGTTTGCCGCCAACGAAGCGCTGAAAGTCCACGACGACAAATGGCTGCGCAGCAATGGCGTGTCCAATCGCTACCTGCCGCCGGAGCTGGACCTGAGCGCCGACCAGCGCAAGCTCGCCCAGCAATGGCAGCAGGGCGGCGGCAAGGTCGGGCCCTACGTCAACGCGATCAAACTGATTCAGTTCAACAGCCATCTGATTGGCCGCGACGTGTCCCAGGCACGGCCCGGCGATCTGATGTTTTTCGATCAGGGCGACGACCAGCACCTGATGATCTGGATGGGCCGCTACATCGCCTATCACACCGGTACGACCACCCCAACCGACAACGGCATGCGTTCGGCAAGCCTGCAGCAACTCATGACATGGAAGGACACCCGATGGATACCCGACGCAGCCAACCCCAACTTCATCGGCGTCTATCGACTGAATTTTCTCTCCCAATGACCGGTGCCCGCATGCTGCGTTTACTGCCTTTTCTGTTGCTGTTGACCCTGCCGTTTTCGGCCGTGAATGCCGAAGACACCGTGGAGCCGAGCGGCTACACGCCGGTCTCCGGTGAGAGCTTTTTCCTGCTGGCCGACAGCAGTTTCGCCGCCGACGAACAGGCGGTGGTACGCCTCGAAGCGCCGGGCCGTGACTATCGTCGCTTCCGTATGGAGCCGTACGGCGGCGCCGATATCCGCGTGTACAAGATCGACAAGCCGCTGGACTTCCTCAAGCGCCAGAAGAACCTGCACCGCGTGGTCAGCGACGGCCAGTTCAAGGGCGAAGGCCTGTCCAACACCCTGGCGTACCTGTGGGACAACTGGTACCGCAAATCCCGTCGGGTGATGCAGCGTGCGTTCTCTTACGAGTCGCGCCAGCAAGTCACCGAGGAAGTGCCAGAGCTGAAGATGGGCAATGCCATCGCCGCGCCGACGCCGTACGACGCGCAACCGCAGTTCGCCCTGATTCCGGGTCTGCCGGTGGTCAGCCAGTTCCGTTATCCGCTGTGGCAAGCGAAGCCGATCCAGCCGCCGACCGGCGTCAATCTGGCCGGGTCTTCCAGCGAGTTCGTCAGCGTTGCGCCGGGTAACGTCTACATCCCGTTGGGCAACCTGAAACCGGGTCTGTATCTGGTCGAAGCGCTGATCGGAAAGTACCGCGCGACCACCATGGTGTTCGTTTCCAACACCGTTGCGGTGAGCAAGATTGCCGGTGATGAATTGCTGGTGTGGGCCGCGCGCAAACACGAAGGCAGCTCGGTGCCGAAGGTCAATGTATTGTGGACCGACGGCCTTGGCGTGATGAGCAGCGGTGCCACCGATACCGATGGTCTGCTGCGCCTGAAACACGTCAGCCCGGAGCGTTCGTTCGTGATCGGCGAGGACGAGGAGGGCGGCGTATTCGTTTCGGAAAACTTCTATTACGACAGCGAAATCTACGACACCAAACTCTACGCCTTCACCGACCGGCCGCTGTATCGCCCGGGTGATTGGGTGTCGCTGAAAATCGTCGGTCGCGAATTCAAGAATGCGCGGGACTCGGTGCTGCCGGGTGCAGCGGACGTCAATGTCAGCGTGCTCGATGCGACCGGCACCGAGCTGCAGCGCCTCGATCTGAAACTCGATTCCAAGGCCGGTACTCAGGGCCGTTTCCAGTTGCCGGACAACGCGGTGGCCGGTGGTTACGAGCTGCGTTTCAACTACAAGGATCAGGCCTACAGCAGCGCGTTCCGTGTGGCCGAGTACATCAAGCCGCACTTTGAAATTTCGCTGAATCTGGCCAAGCAGGATTACCGCACCGGCGAACCGGTGAAGGGCAGCCTGGTGCTGCTGTACCCGGACGGCAAACCGGTGGCCAACGCCAAGCTGACCTTGAGCCTGCGCGCCCAGCAACTGTCGATGGTCGACAACGAGCTGCAATACCTCGGGCAATTCCCGGTAGAACTGACCAGCACCGAACTGACCACCGACAGCAAGGGCAACGCGACCCTCGACCTTCCGGCCGCCGACAAACCGAGCCGCTACATGCTCACCGTGTTTGCCAGCGATGGCGCGGCGTATCGGGTCAAGACCACCAAAGAAATCCTCATCGACCGCGGCGCCGCCAGCTTCCGCCTGACCGCGCCGCAGCGCTTCAGTGCAGTCGGTGACAAGGTCGCGTTCAGCTACGCCAACGAGGGCGGCAGCCAACAGGCACAGGCCGTTGTGCCGAGCAGCTACAGCTGGGTTCGCCTCGAAGACCAGACCACCGGCGAAGGCAAGCTGGCAGCGAAAGACAAAGGCTTCAGCGTGGCCTTCGAGCGTCCGGGCACCTACAACCTGTCGCTGAAAGATCAGCATGGCCGAGTGCTCGGTGCGACCGGTCATTCGGTCACCGGCGATGGCGTCAAGGCTGTGCCGGGCACCGTGGAAATCGTCCTCGACAAACCCGAGTACAAGGCCGGCGACGAAGCGCTGGCGCTGATCACTTTCCCGGAACCGGTCAGCGATGCACTGCTGTCGCTGGAGCGTGACAAGGTCGAAGCCACCGCGCTGCTGGCCAAGGGCGGCGACTGGCTGAAACTGGAAAAACTCAGCGACACCCAATACCGCGCACGCATCCCGGTGAAGGACAACTTTGCGCCGAACCTGACGTTCTCCGTGCTGTACACCAAGGGCGGTCAGTACAGCTTCCAGAACGCCGGGATCAAGGTTGTTGCGCCGCAGATCGACGTGGCGATCAAGACTGACAAAGAGACCTATCAGCCGGGCGATACCGTGACCGTCGACCTGACCACGCAGTTCGCCGGCAAGGCTGTGCCGGCGCACCTGACGGTCAGCGTGGTCGACGAAATGGTCTATGCGCTGCAACCGGAAGTCGCGCCGACCATCGACCAGTTCTTCTACCACCCGCGTCGCAACAACGTGCGCACCAGCGCCAGCCTGTCGTTCATCAGCTACGACGTGGCGCTGCCGGGCAGCCCGGGCGCACCGGGCAAGGCCAACCGCAGCGAACGCGGGGTGAAAGTGCTGGAGCGGCCGCGCCGCGAAGACGTCGATACCGCTGCATGGCAACCGGAGCTGCTGACCGATGCCGACGGTAAAACCCGATTCACGTTCAAGATGCCGGACTCGCTGACCCGCTGGCGCATCACTGCGCGGGCGATTGCCGATGACGGTCAGGTCGGGCAGAAGAAGCAGTTTGTACGCTCGGAAAAACCGCTGTACCTGAAGTGGAGCGGGCCGAGCAAATTCCGCAAGGGCGATCAACCGCAACTCGGCGTATTCGCCTTCAGCCAGGCCGAGAAACCGGTCAAGGCTGAGCTGGTGACGCACTACGCCGGCGCCGAACAGCGCCTTCCGGTAACCCTCAACAACGGCATCAACTACCTGCCGCTACCGTCCTTCGCATTGGCCACCGGCGAATGGACCGCCGAACTGGTGCAGGACGGCAAGACCGCCGACGCCCTTGCGGTGCGCCTGACCGCGACCGGCGAAGGCTGGCAGGTGACGCAGACCCAGAGCCTCGTCGTGGCCAGCGGCGACACGCCGCTGAGCCTGCCGGCGGACGCCACCGACATTCGCCTGCGTCTGGATGACAGCCCGCAAGCGCTGTTCCGTTCGGCCCTCGATGACCTGCTCAGCTATCCGTACGGCGGCGTCGAGCAGACCGCCAGCCGTTTGCTGCCGCTGAGCATCGCCTATCCGTCGCTGGCGTCGAGCCCGCAGATCCGCGATCGCTTGCGCCTGATCATGCAGAACAGCCGTCTGCGCCTGGTGCAGATGGCCGGGCCGTCGGCGAGCTTCACCTGGTGGGGCTTTGACGGCGAACCGGATGCGTTCCTCACCGCTTACGCCTATTACGCCGACTGGAACGCCAGCCAGGTGCTCGATCTGACCTTGCCGCCGGAGCATTGGCAGCGGGTGCTGGAGGTCTACGCAAAGCAGGCGCCGAACACGCCGTTGCTGCAACGGGCGCTGATTCTGTCGTTCGCCAAGCAGATGCATCTGCCGGTCAACACGCTGCTCAGCGGTTTGCTGGAGGATCTGGCCAAGGCCGGGGAAGGCAATGCCGAAACCCTGATGGACGACGGCGAAGACAGTCTGGTGATGGGCGATCCGGATTCGGCGCTCGGTCTGGCGGCGGCGCGGGTCTTGACCGCATCGTTGGCAACCCAGTCGAAAGTTGCTTTGCCGGACGCGTTCAATCGTCAGCTGGGTGCTGCGCAACAGCGCTTGTCGGTCAGTTCGCAGCCGTTTGCCGAAGCGCTGAACCTGTCGCTGCAACCGTTCGATCAGGCTCGCGCGACAGCGTTGTTGCAACGCCTGTTGCCACAGCAGTCGACCCTTGAACGTGCGCTGGCGCTGACCTGGCTGCAACGCAGCATCGCCCAGGCTTCGCCGACCATCGCGCTGGCACCGGGCGAAGGCTGGAAGAAAAACTACGGCGCGACCGGCGAGATGTACTGGACGTGGCAGGGTGTTGCGCCGGTGCCGAGCGTGTTGTCGGTATCGGGCACTCAGGAGCGTCCGTTGCGTGCCGCGCTGAGTTACCAGACCCAGCAACCGGCGGTCGATCCGATGGCGGTGACCATCACTCGTCGCCTGTCGCGTCTGGTGCCGGGTGATGAAGCGTTCACCTTCAAACTGGAGCCGGTCGGCACTAAACCGCTGTCCAGCGACAGCCTGTATCTGGACGAGGTGATCCTCACCAGCAAAGCACCAAAACCGTTGCGCTACGGCATGCTCGAAGTGCCGTTGCCGCCGGGCGCCGATGTTGAGCGCACCACGTGGGGCATCAAGTTGCAGGGCAAGGACGGCACCGAGCCGACCGCGCTGGAGAAGGCGCGTTTCGAACCGGGCCAACTGGCCTACGCGGTGCCGGTGGATACGCTGAGCGGTGAATTGCGCCTGCGGCATCTGGTGCGCTTCTCGCAGAAGGGCCAGTTCAACCTGCCGCCGGTGCGCTTCACTCAGGTCTACGCGCCGCAGCATCAAGCCCGCGAAGCGAAAGCGGCCCTCGGTCAGGTCACGGTCAACTGACATGACCCGGCTGCTGGTCTGGCTGCTGATGTGTGTGATTCCTGCGCTGGCGACGGCGCAGGATGAGCCGTTGCGCGTGGCCTACAAGGGTGAGTTGCTGTCGCTGAACACCACGCAACTGACTGCTCGCGAGCCGTTGCCTTCTTCGCTGGAGACACCGCTGGGCAGTCTGTGGAAGGTGTTCGTTTATGCGTGGCTGGTGGATACCGGTGCGCGGGAACCGGCTTATGAATGTCGTGGGCAGTCGAAGGAAGAGGTTTATTGCTGCACGGCGGGCGGGAAGATCGAGCGTGATCAGGCGCTGGTGAAATCCTGCGGGCTGTATTTCGAGCCGGCGCGGTTGGGCATAACCGCTGGTGATTGGAGAACCTATTGGCAAGCCCGACAGGCGCCGTCGTGGTTGCTGGATTTGCCATCGGTGCAACCGGCTACTCGGGTTTCCGTGGCGGACTTGCTGAAGGTTCTGGTTTTGCTGCCGGCTCAGGATCAGATGCGTCGGGTGCTGCTCGACGTGGTGCTGAACGCGGCGGACGGCAATGTCGTCGGCGAACTCGGTGGGCGCTTGCGGGTGAAAACCTGGAGCTGGCTCGGCGATCAGGACCCGCAATCACGTCAGGGTGGATTCGCTGGGTGGACGGCGGATGGCTCGCCGATCTGGGCCGGTGGCCGGGGCACCAGTCAGATGGTTTTGCGGCATTATGGTTCGGCGTTAGCGACGGTGTTGCCCGCATCATGGCCGGCGGAAGCTGGGCGTTGTGTTGAGGTCGGGCTGTTCTCGCGTTATCCGGTTTCGCGGGTTCTGGCCGGTGATCGAGTGGTGAGCTCCGGCCCGTTGCAGGGCGATTACCGCGTCGAATTCGCCAATGGTAATGCGCTGGATATCCACAGCGACGGCGAGCTGTTTCTGCTCAACGACAAGCTTGTGGCTCGGCTGGATCGCGAAGAGTACGTCGCCCGTGTGCTGGAGCGTGAAGCCAAACCTGAACCGGCCGAAGCCGCGAAAGCGTTAGCCGTGGCGATCCGCACGTATCTGCTGCAAAACGCCACGCGCAATGGCGAATGTTTGAGCATCGACGACAGCAGCATTCGCCAGCGTGTTGCACCGCGTCCGGCCTCCGCCGAATCTCGCAGCATCGCCGCTTGGACGGCGGACCTGGTATTGGCCGGCAGCACCGTCACCTATCACTCCGATCAACCCGGCCCCGACAAACTCGCCTGGCAGCAAGCCGTCGAGCAAGCCAATGCCGGCCAGCGTTACGACGCTATTTTGCTGCACGCCTATCCGCGCGCGAGCCTCAGTCGCTGGGACAATCCGGTGGCGTCCTGTGAAGCGCTGCCCGCCGCGCAAGACTGGCTGCAAAAGCAACGTCGCGGCTGGCGTCCGACGCTTGAAAGCGAAACCGGTTACAACGAAGTCAGCACTTTCGCCGTCTGCAAACTCGCCTTCGGCCGCCCCTTCGTCGACCGCGAACGCCAGCGCATCTACGTGCGCGGCGTGCTGTCCCTGCAGGACCGCCTCGACCTGACTCACGAATACCTGCACCTGGCCTTTGAAGCTCACCCCAATGGCCAGGATGAAACCTATATCGAAGGGCTCGCCCGTCACCTTTTGCTGGAATAGACCATGACACTCCGTTATCCACAGGTCTTGCTGTTGCTCTGCGTATTTGCCGCGGTTTCGCCGGTGATCGCTGCTGACGGCGTCAAACTCGACACCCCCGTCGGCGGTTGGCGCAACGGCGCGCCCGAAGGCGAGGGCGAGAGCTTCCGCCAGACCGTCAACTATCCTGCCTCCTCGGTGAACACACCGCTCGGCCAGGCCAACACCGCGCGCATCAGCGGTGAAATCAAAGCCACACCGAAAAACAAAGAGCCCGGCCGACTGATCGTCAACGGCGTCAGCATGCCGCTGAAAATCGACGAAAGCGGCCGCTTCGACCGCCCGTTCTCGTTTCCCAACGGCAGCAACAGCGTCGAAGTCCGCAGCCCCGACGGCCAGCAACGGCATCGCACGCAGTTCCTTAATACCAGTGGCGGCGCGACTCCGGCAAAACTCCGAGTATTGCTGGCGTGGGACAGCGATGGCACCGACCTCGACCTGCACCTCATCACACCCGACGGCGCACACATCTGGTACGGCGACAGGGTCGCGCCCAACGGCGCGGCTTTGGACGTCGACGTGACCACCGGCTACGGCCCGGAAATCTTCGCCGTGCCGGCGCCGATCAAGGGGCAGTATCTGGTGTATGTGAATTATTTTGGTGGTGGGTATCGCGGGGATGACGAAGGTGGGGAAGAGGCGGTGCAGCCGCTGACTACGGCGCAGGTGACGGTGATTACGGAAGAGGGGACGCCTAGCGAGAAGATGGAGACTTTCATCGTGCCGATGCGGGCGGTGGGGGAGTTGACGTTGGTGAAGTCGTTTAGTTATCCCTGAGCAGGAGCCTGCTCAGGGTTGCATTAGAAGCCGGGTGGAATGTAGCCGGGCACGAACGGAACGTTGATGCACTTCCCGTGAATGATCTTCCCGTCTTCAATCCTGAACAGCACGATCTTCTTGGCCTTATTGACGGTGGCCTCCAGTTTGCAATCCGAACTGTGACCGACCGTCTCATAGTACTCGGTGTAAACCATGCCGTTGCCGGTATGGTTCATTGAAGTCCCGGCCGCTTCTGTAGTGGTCCAGCTGGAGGATTTGAACCAAGTGAGAACCGCCAGATTCTCACCGTTGGCACCGGTCTGTTTTTTCATCGAGTCGGGTTTGCCGAACAGGTCGAGTGCTTCCTGGACATCGCGTCCTTCCCAGCGAGACTGAGCAATCAGGTGGCAGCCATGCAGCAGCAATAGTGTGGGTGTCAGCAGCACCGCCAGTAACGTTTTAGTCCATTGATTCATCATGCGTTCCGCCGCTTACTTGTTACCGAGGATCGAATCCAGGTTGTCCATCATCTGCCCCTTCTCCTGAATCGGTGCCAGCTTGAAGAACATCTGTTGCATGCCCTGAATCATCTGCAAGGGCTCCATCTTGCCCAGCGCGATCATGTCCTTTTTAGCGGGGGAGCAAACAAACTCGGCGGCGCGTTGTACCCAGAACTCCTTCGGCTGCTGCCATTGGTTGTTAACTTTCAGGTGCCGCATCATGTAGGCAATGCGATCTATGGATTGCCCATTAAGAAAGCGGACCTTGTTCGTGGAGCACTGCACTTCGAGGTTGTAGGCATCGATCATCGGTTTGCCGGGTTCTTCATACACCAGCGTCACGGCCACCAATTTCGCACCCTTGGTATGGTTCGACGGCACGACTGAAGTGCTGTCGGCCACATACATGATGTTCTTGTTGGGAATGCCGTTGCCGTAAATGATCCACCAGTCACCGACGGGGTTCGGTTCTTCTGCCTGCGCGCAAGTAGTGGCGGTCAGAAGTGCGGTTGCTAGAACAAGGGATTGATTGAGTTTGAAAAACGACAACATAGTGTTGCTCCATTCCTTGGTGCTTTTGCAATGCACAAAAACAGAATGGAAATTTAGTGGCGAGGTTGGGTGAGCGGCAATTAGGGCGGATGTGCTAATGGCTTATTGCGATGGTTGAATAATCAAATGAAAGTGTTGGGAGGGGAAAGAGTAAACCGCTTTGTCATGGTCGCCATCAATCCGGGAAAACACCGCAAAGCGCGTTGCCTTGGTAACCGTGGACGATCGGTCCCAACATCATGAATGGGCCACAAGCGTATAGCGAAGATGGCACTTTTTGCTGTGTGTTGAGCAGAACGGCTTCGTTTCCGAACTCGTCTTTGCCGAAGGATTGCTCAAAGTACGACGTGCAAACCGGCAGCTGCAACGGCACCGGAACCACCAACGCCCAGACAGTAACTCCGCACCATTCTCGGACGGGTGTCGATTTTGATGTTCTGGTGATCTGTGGGGGAAGCGAGCGGTAACTTTGTGTTTTGTATGCGTCGGTTTTGAGTGTGGTTTTTTCAGGGAAGGAAATGCCTACTCCCACGCAAGCTGGCAGGCTGAGGCATATGGTCGAAACCAGTCCGACGTATTTCAGGCGTGAGTTCAGGGCAGATGGGAGCAATCTAGAACGTCCTTGTAGTGCTTTAAGCATCGAAATTGCCAAGAGCTTTTTTGCTGAACAATTGTGCAAGTAGCGCCTGCACGATTTGCGTACTGATCAGCCATTGGCTGAGCGGCTCTCGAAAACCACTTTTCCAATAGGCATTAAAAAGCCGGCTTGTGGCCGGCTTCTCGGGGACTGGCTTGGTTTATTTTTGGTAAACCGCGCCAGCCTTCAAAACGTACATCCGGATCTTGCGTCCGGCTGTGGGACTTGGTCAGACAGTGGTCTGCCGCGTCAGGCGTCATCTGGGCCGCTTGGCGGGTCGATGCGCGAATGTGGGGCGCAGGATACTGAGTTTTGTTGGGGATTCCCAGTGCGAAGTGCGGGATAGAGCGTTCTATCCAGGAAAAATCCCGTATTTGTACCGACTATCCGGGCCGGTTGCCCCTCACGACAGAAGCTGGCTCAGAGAAACGGCACCACCGGCCGCCGCTTGCCCAGCGTCGACCACCAGAACACCCACCCCAGCACATGAATCCGCTGCTCCTCAATCTGCGCCGCCCGGAAAATCTCGTCCGGGTATTCGGCGCTGTTGTGGCTGCGCAGGCGCAGGGCGTTGCCGGGCATGCGGTGCAGGTATTTGATGCGCAGCATGCCGTCGTGTTCGATGGCGTAGATTTCGCCGTCCACCACCTGGGTGAGGCCGCGGTCGATGGCGAGGGTTGAGCCGTCTTCGATTTTCTCGGCCATGCTGTTGCCGATCATGTGGGTGCAGATGGCATCGGTGTGACGAATTTCCAGGGCTTCGAGGTGGCTGCGGGGCAGACGGATGGTTTGGTCCGGGTCCTTGATGACGTGGGTCTTGTCGGAACCAGGGGCAGTCGGGGCTTCCTTGTAGAGCGGCAGTTCGATGTCGTTGGTTTCGAGCACCGTGTAGACGCCGCGAATGGCATGGGCATCGAGGATGTCGCCCGACTCCGTATGCAGGTGCGGGGCGTCTTTCGGGCCTTCGCCGGTCTTCAGCCATTGGCTGTTGACGGACAGCAGGCGCGCAACTTCTTCCATGCGGTACGCGGGTACGCCCCGGGTGTACCAGTTATGAACGTTTTGGGCTTCCGTGCCCCAGAACTTTGCGAATCCCGTGGTGGTGATGTTCGCAGCTTCCAGGAGTGCCTTGAATCTTGGACCGCTAGTGTTCTTTCTCATAAACACGAGTCTACGACCGGCCTAGAGCGGTTTGAATAAACCTTGCGTTCAAAATCAGGGCAAATTTTGCGACGGGATGTAAGACGCCCTTGTGGGAAATTACACACACTAAAACTTTTCTGTAGGTCGCTATAAACAAGTCGTTTAAGCACTTATCAGGCAGGCACAAAAAACCCCGGATCAACCGGGGTTTTCTTCAAGCGTGTCGCAGGTCGCGAGGCTTAGCCTTTGTAGGCAGCAACCGACTTGGTGATCGCGGCGCGGGCAGCGTCAGCGCCGTCCCAGCCTTCGATTTTCACCCATTTGCCTTTTTCGAGATCTTTGTAGTTCGCGAAGAAGTGCTCGATCTGCTGGATCAGCAGGGCTGGCAGGTCGGTGTATTCCTTCACGTCCACGTACAGCTGGGACAGCTTGTCGTGTGGAACGGCGATGACTTTGGCATCGCCGCCGCCGTCGTCGGTCATGTTCAGGATGCCGACCGGACGCGCGCGGATCACCGAACCTGGAGCAACCGGGTAAGGGGTCACGACCAGCACATCGAGGGGATCACCGTCGTCAGCCAGGGTGTTCGGGATGTAACCGTAGTTGGCCGGGTAGAACATCGGGGTGGCCATGAAACGGTCAACGAACAGGCAATCGCTGTCTTTGTCGATTTCGTATTTGATCGGCGCGTGGTTGGCCGGGATCTCGATCGCGACGTAGATGTCGTTCGGCAGGTCTTTGCCAGCCGGAATCTTGCTGTAGCTCATTGGGCTTTGCCCCCGTTAGTTGACCAAAAACACTTGGCCGGATTGACCAAAAAGTGGCGGCGATTATAGGCATATTCTGCCGTGGACGCCATGTACCGGAAGTCGTGCAGACCTTTACTCGTGAGCCTGATAGACCGGGTCGCTGGCCTGAAGTTGCTTCAGGCGCGCCAACGGATCCTGGCGATAGAAAAGCTGCAACTGCGCATACACCTGTGGGTAAGCCTCGTGCAGCAGATCCGGAGCGCTGAAGAAGTACTCGCTGGTGACGGCGAAGAATTCGGCCGGGTTCTCGGCGGCATAGGGGTCGATGGCGGTTTCGGCGTCAGGATGGCGGTCGAGCTGGCGATTGAGGTCGTCGTACGCTGCCTGCATCACTTCGGCCCAGTCTTTCACCCGCATGTCGGCATGCAGCGGGGGCAGGCCGTTGGCGTCACCGTTGAGCATGTCGAGCTTGTGCGCCAGTTCGTGGATCACCAGGTTGTAGCCTTCCCAGCCACCGCTGGCCATTACGCCGGGCCAGGCGAGGATGATCGGCCCTTGTTGCCACGCTTCGCCGCTGTGTTCGCCGTCCCACTCATGCTCGACGCCGCTGGCATCGCGATGGCGCTGGGGGCTGAGGAAGTCGTCGGGGTAGAGGACGATTTCGTGGAAACCCTGATACCAGTTCAGATCGCCGAGATGCAAAAGCGGCAATTGGGCCTGGGCGGCGAGCAGTAGGCGTTGTTCCTGGTGCAGTTCGACGCCGGGCAGGGCGGTCAGGTGTTTGTCTTCGAGGAACAGCACGCTGGCTTCACGCAGCCACTGGTCTTCAGCGGGCGTGATGCCATCGAGAAAACTCAGGTGATGGCGCACCCGCTGCCACAGTTCGTCGGCAATCGGGTGCCTGGCCAGAATGCGCCGGCGGCGCCAGGCGCTCAGCGACCACATCGGCTTAGTGCGATTGGGCTTTGGTGCCGCCGAAGCGGCTGCGAACCACACCGATGATCATCGGTACCAGCGACAGCAGAATGATGCCGACCACCAGCAGCGACAGGTTCTTCTTGATGAACGGCACGTTGCCGAAGAAATAACCCAGCGTCACCAGACCGCCAACCCACAAAACCGTGCCGAACACGCTGAAGCCGAAGAACCGCGGGTAAGGCATCTTCGCGACACCGGCGACGAACGGTGCAAAGGTGCGGATGATCGGCAGGAAGCGCGCCAGGGTCACGGTTTTTCCGCCGTGCTTGTCGTAGAAATCGTGGGTCTGTTGCAGGTAGTCGCGGCGGAAGATTTTCGAGTTCGGATTGCTGAACAGCTTTTCACCCGCGGTTCGCCCGATCACGTAGTTGGTACTGTCGCCGAGAATCGCCGCGAGCATCAGCAAGCCCGCCAGCAATACCGGGTCCATACCGCCGCCCGCAGCCACTGCGCCGGCGATGAACAGCAGGGAATCACCCGGCAGGAATGGCATCACCACCAGACCGGTCTCGCAGAAGATCACCAGAAACAGGATGGCGTAGATCCATGGCCCGTAATTATTCACCAGCAGGTCGAGGTAAACATCGAGATGCAGGATAAGGTCGAGCGGGTTGAAATCCATGGAGGCACCTGTGGTGACGGTCTGACTCGGCAGACCTGTGCGGATGACTTCGTGTAAGCCTACAAGCGGGTGTAGTTTTTCTTACAAGCCGGAAAGATCGGGATTATACGGGCTGAGGGGTGAAAAGCGCGTTGGTTTTGTAGCGGGGGATGTCGGTGTGAAGAAATGTCGGGTTGGGATTCATTTTGGGGAGGAAGTCTGCTCCCTCCCCGCAGGAAACCTCGCGATCAGAGTTCTTCGCTGATCGGCAGCACGTAGTTCTTGAACTCGGTGTCTTCCTTGAACCCGATGGATTCGTAGGTTTTCTGCGCCACTTCATTGTCGGCACTGGTGGAGACGCGCATGCGCACGGCCTGTGTTTCCTTGGCCATTTTCTTCGCGGTGCGGATCAGGTTGTCGGCCACTAGCTGGCGGCGGGCGTCTTCGGCGACATAGATGTCGTTGAGAATCCACACGCGCTTGAGCGACAGCGAGGAAAAGCTCGGGTAGAGCTGGCAGAAGCCCATGAGTTTTCTGTCGTCGTCATCGGCCAGGGCCAGGTAGATCACCGACTCCTTGCGTCGCAGGCGCTTTTCGAGAAAGGCCCGGGACGAGTCCGGATAGGGCAGGGAGCCGTAGAACTCGCGGTACTTAACGAACAACGGGGTCAGCAAATCCAGGTGTTCGAGGGTCGCTTGGATAATCCGCATGGTAGGTCTCGTCCTTCAAGTGGCTGTCTTCACGTGCTCTGACGGCGATGGGAAACCCGGGCGGCCGTGCATCGATCCTGCCTGAAACCGGCGCAGAAAGGCAATGCGGAAACGGTTCAGGCTGGGGGCGGATCGAGTAGGAAATTACTCTTCATGTCTGCACCGGCTTCCGATTCCAGCGTCTGAACCTGCGCCTCGTCCTTCAGATTGACGCCCGACAGCTGGCGCCGACAGGCTTCGCGCATCAGATACAGCAAGCGATGCGCCGCCATGCCATAGCTGAGCCCTTCCAGCCGCACATTGGAGATGCAATTGCGATAAGCATCCGTGAGGCCGACCTTGGGATTGTAGGTGAAATATAAACCCAGGCTGTCCGGCGAACTGAGGCCCGGACGCTCTCCAATCAGCATCACAACCATTCTGGCGCCCAGCAACTGGCCGATTTCATCGCCAATCGCCACTCGGCCCTGTTCCACTAAAACCACCGGCGCTAACGACCATTGGTCGGCGCTCATCTGTTCATCCAGGCGGGTGAGAAACGGCAGCGTATGCCGATGCACCGCCAGTGCCGAGAGGCCGTCCGCCACCACCATCACCAGATCCACGCCGCCCGGATGCGCCTGGGCGTATTCGCGCAGGGCTTGCGCCGATTGATCGCTCAGCTTGCGCCCCAGATCCGGGCGTTGCAGGTAGCTGTTGCGATCCACCGCCGCGCTGTGCAGCACAAGACTTTCACGTTGGCGTTCAGTCAGCTGGGCGCTGAGCCCGGCGTGATCGAACGGCAGATGCACCGCGTCCCGAGCCTGGGCGTGGGCGTACTGGAAATCCAGTTGTTCGCGGGTCGGCAGGCTGGTGCCAGTACGACCGAGGGCAATGCGCGCCGGGGTCAGACGACGCAGCTCCAGCCACGGGTTTTGCGGATCGACGGGCGGTTTTTCCATCTGACTCATCCCAATTGCGCCAAGGCCTGGCGAAAGGCCGGCGGCAGGTTGTTGCCGAAGCGGACCTTGCCGTCCGCCTGGGTGAAGATGCCCATGTTCGCCAGCCACTGCTCGAACTCCGGCGCCGGTTTCAGGCCCAGGGTCTGGCGCGCGTAGAGCGCGTCATGGAACGAAGTGGTCTGGTAGTTGAGCATGATGTCGTCGGAGCCGGGGATGCCCATGATGAAGTTGATCCCGGCCACGCCGAGCAGGGTCAGCAGGGTGTCCATGTCGTCCTGGTCGGCTTCGGCGTGGTTGGTGTAGCAGATATCGCAGCCCATCGGCACGCCGAGCAACTTGCCGCAGAAGTGGTCTTCGAGGCCGGCGCGGATAATCTGTTTGCCGTTGTAGAGGTATTCCGGGCCGATGAATCCCACGACGGTGTTCACCAGAAACGGCTTGAAATGGCGCGCCACGGCGTAGGCCCGGGTCTCGCAGGTCTGTTGATCGACGCCGTGGTGGGCGTTGGCTGACAGTGCACTGCCCTGACCGGTTTCGAAATACATCAGGTTCTGCCCGAGCGTGCCGCGATTGAGGCTCAGGCCCGCTTCATAACCTTCCTGCAAGATGTTCAGGTTGATACCGAAACTGGCGTTGGCCGCTTCGGTGCCGGCAATCGACTGGAACACCAGATCCAGCGGCACCCCACGGTTGATCGCTTCTATAGAGGTGGTGACGTGGGTCAGCACGCAGGCCTGGGTCGGAATGTCGTAGCGCTGGATGATCGCGTCGAGCATTTCCAGCATCGCGCAGATCGAGGCGATGCTGTCGGTGGCCGGGTTGATGCCGATCATCGCGTCGCCGTTGCCGTACAGCAGACCGTCGAGAATGCTCGCGGCGATGCCGGACGGTTCGTCGGTCGGGTGATTGGGTTGCAGCCTTGTGGATAACCGTCCACGCAGGCCGAGGGTGCCACGAAATTTCGTGACCACGCGGATTTTCTGCGCCACCAGCACCAGATCCTGCACGCGCATGATCTTCGACACGGCAGCGACCATTTCCGGCGTCAGGCCGGGAGCGAGGGCGCGCAGGCTGGTTTCATCGGCGGCGTCACTGAGCAGCCAGTCGCGAAAACCGCCGACGGTGAGATGGCTGACCACGGCGAAAGCCTGTTTATCGTGGGTGTCGATGATCAGTCGGGTGACTTCATCGGTTTCGTAGGGAATCAGCGCTTCCTGCAGGAAATGCGTGAGCGGGATGTCGGCCAGTGCCATTTGCGCGGCTACCCGCTCGCCATCGTTGAGCGCGGCGACGCCGGCCAGGAAATCCCCGGAGCGTGCCGGGCTGGCCTTGGCCATCACGTCCTTGAGGCTGTCGAAACGATAGGTCTGGGCGCCGACGGTATGGGCAAATGCGGTCATTGGGCGCGTTCCTCCTGATTCTGTGGATAACTCGATCCCCTGTGGGAGCGGGCTTGCTCGCGAAGGCGTCGTGTCAGGCGACATCATTGTTAAATGACGCACCGCATTCGCGAGCAAGCCCGCTCCCACATTGGATCTTTATGCACTTCTGTATAGCGGGCACCGGGCGAAAGGCGCGGTGCCGGTGCAATTCATATACCTTCGAGCATAGCGTCTGCCGGTGCTTCGGAGCGTTGCTTGGCGGTCAGCTGGAAATACAGGTAACCGGCGGCCATGAACCCGAGGAACACACAACCGATCAGCGTGTTGAACCAGGCCATCGCCACCAGGCACACCAGCGCCAGAAACAGCGCGATGGCCGGCACCACCGGGTAACCGGGCGCGCGGAAGGTGCGTTCCAGATTCGGCTCGGTTTTGCGCAGTTTGAACAGGCTGAGCATGCTGATGATGTACATCACGATGGCGCCGAACACCGACATGGTGATCATCGCCGCCGTCAGGGTCATGCCTTGCAGATTGACCAGACCGTCGCTGTAGATTGCCGCGATGCCGACCACGCCGCCCGCCAGGATCGCCCGGTGCGGCGTCTGGAAGCGCGAGAGTTTGGCCAGACCTTTGGGCAGATAACCGGCCCGGGCCAGGGCAAAGAACTGTCGCGAGTAGCCGAGGATGATCCCGTGGAAACTCGCCACCAGCCCGAACAGGCCGATCCACACCAGCATGTGCATCCAGGTCGAATTGTTGCCGACTACCGCTTTCATTGCCTGCGGCAGCGGATCGTTGATGTTCGACAGTTGACGCCAGTCGCCGACGCCGCCAGCCATCACCATCACGCCAATGGCCAGGAACACCAGGGTCAGGATGCCGCTGACGTAGGCTCGTGGAATCGTGCGTTTCGGGTCCTTGGCTTCCTCGGCCGCCATGGCGGCGCCTTCGATGGCGAGGAAGAACCAGATCGCGAAGGGAATAGCGGCGAAAATGCCAGGAATCGCGCCCATCGTGAACTCATTGGCGCCTGACCAGCCGTTCAGCACAAAGTTGCTGAAGCTGAAGCCCGGTGCGACCACGCCCATGAACACCAGCAATTCGGCGACAGCGAGCACGGTCACCACCAGCTCGAAGGTCGCGGCGATGCTGACGCCGAGGATGTTCAGGGTCATGAACACAAAATACGCGCCGACCGCCGCGAGTTTTGGATCGAGCCCCGGATATTGCACGTTCAGATAGGCGCCGATGGCCATGGCGATGGCCGGCGGGGCGAACACGAATTCGATCAGGGTGGCGATGCCGGCGATCAATCCACCTTTTTCGCCGAACGCCCGACGGCTGTAGGCAAACGGCCCGCCCGCGTGAGGAATCGCGGTGGTCAGTTCGGTGAAACTGAAGATGAAGCAGGTGTACATGGTCGCGACCATCAGGGCCGTGACCAGGAAACCCAGGGTTCCCGCGGTGCCCCAGCCGTAACTCCAGCCGAAGTATTCGCCGGAAATCACCAGGCCGACGGCAATGCCCCAGAGGTGCAGGGTGCCGAGTGTGGGTTTGAGCTGTGTGGTGGAAGTCATAAGTCCTCTCTGTCTTTTTTATTGTTCGATCTGTTGGACTTTCAGGAGTAGCGGTTGGGTGGGTGGAGGCTGTTCACGCAGCGGCAGTGTTCACACAAATCCTGAATGACGGGTACGCAAGGCCCGTGCCAGAGCGGCCAGGCTTTGTGTTGTGTCACTTAGGACGCCTTCGCGAGCAAGTCCGCTCCCACATTGGATTTGTGCAGAATCCAATAATGTGGGCCGACGCAAGTCCCCTGTGGGAGCGGGCTTGCTCGCGAAGGCGATTGAACAGGCAACACAGAATCAAATTATCTGTGTTGCCCCGAGGTTTAGAAGAAGCCCAACGGATTGATGTCGTAGCTCACCAACAGGTTTTTGGTCTGCTGGTAGTGGTCGAGCATCATCTTGTGGGTTTCACGGCCGACGCCGGACTTCTTGTACCCGCCGAACGCGGCGTGCGCCGGGTACAGGTGGTAGCAGTTGGTCCACACACGACCGGCCTTGATGGCGCGGCCCATGCGATAGGCGCGGTTGATGTCGCGGGTCCAGAGGCCGGCGCCGAGGCCGAACTCGGTGTCGTTGGCAATCGCCAGGGCTTCGGCTTCGTCCTTGAAGGTGGTGATGCTCACCACCGGGCCGAAGATTTCTTCCTGGAACACACGCATCTTGTTGGTGCCCTTGAGCAGCGTCGGCTGGATGTAATACCCGGTCGCCAGGCTGCCCTCGAGTTTTTCCACTTTGCCGCCGGTCAGCAGTTCGGCACCTTCGCCCTTGGCGATTTCCAGGTACGACAGGATCTTGTCGAATTGCTGCTCGGACGCCTGGGCGCCGACCATGGTGTCGGTATCGAGTGGGTCGCCACGTTTGATCTGGCTGACTTTCTTCATCACCGCTTCCATGAACTGCGGATAGATCGACTCCTGAACCAGTGCGCGGGAAGGGCAGGTGCAGACTTCGCCCTGATTGAAAAACGCCAGCACCAGGCCTTCGGCGGCTTTTTCAATGAAGCTTGGCTCGGCCTGCATGATGTCTTCGAAGAAGATGTTCGGCGACTTGCCGCCCAGCTCTACGGTGGACGGAATGATGTTTTCGGCAGCGCATTTCATGATGTGCGAGCCGACCGGGGTCGAGCCGGTGAAGGCGATCTTGGCGATGCGTTTGCTGGTGGCCAGGGCTTCGCCGGCTTCTTTGCCGAACCCTTGCACCACGTTGAGCACGCCCGGCGGCAGCAGGTCGCCGATCAGTTCCAGCAGCACGCTGATGCCCAGCGGGGTTTGCTCGGCAGGTTTGAGCACCACGCAGTTGCCGGCGGCCAGGGCCGGGGCGAGTTTCCATGCGGCCATCAGGATCGGGAAGTTCCACGGGATGATCTGGCCGACCACACCCAGTGGTTCATGGATGTGATAGGCCACGGTGTTGCCATCGATCTCGGCGGCGCTGCCTTCCTGGGCGCGCAGGCACCCGGCGAAGTAGCGGAAATGGTCGGCAGCCAGCGGGATGTCGGCGTTGAGGGTTTCGCGAATGGCTTTGCCGTTGTCCCAGGTTTCGGTGATCGCCAGGGTTTCGAGGTTCTGTTCGATGCGGTCGGCGATTTTCAGCAGGATCAGCGAGCGGGCCTGGGCGGAAGTGGAACCCCAGGCATCGGCAGCGGCGTGGGCGGCGTCCAGTGCCTTGTCGATGTCTTCGGCCGTGGAGCGCGGGAATTCGGCAATCGGCTGGCCATTAACCGGCGAGGTATTGGTGAAGTACTGACCTTTGACAGGCGCGACGAACTCGCCGCCGATGTAGTTACCGTACTTGCTCTTGAACGAGACTTTGGCGCCTTCAGTACCGGGGTGAGCGTAACGCATGATGTTCTCCTTGGCTGTTGTACTTATCAGAGAGACGCGCATGAGCGCTTGCTATAAGCGTAGAGCAAAGGCCGGGCCACTGCCGTGCAGGTCAGGCAAATCAAGGCCTTGCGTGATTTCTGTCGGACAAGTGGCAAGCGCCTGTGACGGTATCGGTACAGCTTGGGTGACAGTTTGTACCGCTTCTGGCACAGCCCGTGACCGGGCGGTCTTGCCAGCATTGCAAAGACCGGTGGGCTGGAGGATGCTGGGCACCACTTCACGCATGGGCCGATGAGCCTCGGGGAGAATAATAAGAAATGCACGACAACCATTTGAGTCGCCATGCCCAACAGGTTCTCACCGTCACCCAGGGCAAGCCGCACCTGCATGGCCCCGGTGCCGACCCCTCGATTGCCCGCTCGTGGCTGCGTTGTCTTGAGGACTATCACCTCGACCCGGCCCTGACCATGGCGCCGACCGTGCTCGAACATGGTCGCGTTCTCGAAAGCCGCGAACGGCTGCAACAGGTGTTGCAGATTGCCGGCAATGAAATGAGCAGTCTGCATCAACAACTCTCCGGCGCCGGCCACGCGGTGCTGCTGACCGACGCGCGCGGGGTGATCCTGAACTGCGTCACCGCTCCCGCTGAACGCAAGATTTTCGAACGCGCCGGTCTGTGGCTGGGTTCCGACTGGAGCGAAGCCTGCGAAGGCACCAACGGTATCGGCACTTGCCTCGTTGAACGTCAGGCCCTGACGATTCATCAGGACGAACACTTTCGCGGCCGTCACACCGGCCTGACCTGCTCGGCGAGCCCGGTGTTTGACCCGCACGGCGAACTGCTGGCGGTGCTCGACGTTTCCTCGGCGCGGCATGACGTATCGCGCCAGAGCCAGTTCCACACCATGACGCTGGTCAATCTGTCGGCGAAGATGATCGAGAGCTGCTATTTCCTGCGCTGTTTCGATAATCAATGGTTGTTGCGCTTCCATCTCCAGGCCGAGTCCGTCGGGCTGTTCAGCGAAGGGCTGCTGGCGTTTGACGGGGAAGGGCGGATCAGCGCGGTCAATCAGAGCGCATTGAATTTGCTCGGGCACATTCGTGGCGGCTTGCTCAGTAAACCGGTTGAGGCGTTTTTCGATTGTTCGCTGGATGAGTTGCTCGGGCGCGCCAGCGCCAATGCCAGCGCCAGTTGGCCGCTGCGCACTCGTGACGGGCGGCATCTGTTTGCGGTGCTGCGCGGCGAAACCCGTCGGCCGCTGCCGGTAGCGCCGGTTCTCGCGCCGGTTGATGCGCCGCGTCTTGCCGGGATTTGCCTGGGGGATGCGGCGTTGCAGGCGGATTTTCGCAAGTCGCTGCGGGTATTCGAGCGTGACGTGCCGCTGCTGATCAACGGCGAAACCGGCTCCGGCAAGGAGGCATTCGCCAAGGCTGTGCATAACGCCAGCCAGCGCGCCGGCAAAGCGTTCGTCGCTCTCAACTGCGCGGCGATTCCCGAAAGCCTGATCGAGAGCGAACTGTTCGGCTATCGCGGCGGCAGTTTCACCGGTGCGCGCAAGGACGGCATGCGCGGCAAGTTGCAGCAGGCCGATGGCGGCACGCTGTTCCTCGATGAAATCGGCGACATGCCGTTGGCCTTGCAGACCCGTTTGCTGCGGGTGTTGGAGGACCGGCAAGTGGTGCCTATTGGCGGCGAGCCGGAAGCGGTCAACGTGCGGATCATCAGCGCCACTCACCGCAATCTGCTGGAGCGGGTCGACGACGGCAGTTTCCGTGAAGACCTGTATTACCGGCTCAACGGACTGGAAGTCGCGTTGCCGCCGTTGCGCGAGCGCAGTGACAAATCGCAGCTGCTGGATTTCCTGCTGGCCGAAGAGGCGGGCGGGGAAAAGATCCTGATCGAAGAACCGGCGCGCCAGGCGTTGCTGGGCTTCAACTGGCCGGGCAATGTGCGGCAGATGCGCAATGTGCTGCGCACGCTGGCGGCATTGTGCGATGAAGGGCGGATCGGGTTGGAGGATCTGCCGGCGATGTTTCGGCAGGTGCAGCCGCTGTTGGTCAAAGTCGATGAATCGTCGTCCGAACATCCATTGGAAGATGCCGAGCGGCTGGCGTTGCTCAATGCGCTGGAACACACACGCTGGCACATGACCCACACGGCGCAGCAGCTCGGCGTGAGCCGCAATACGCTTTATAGAAAGCTGCGCAAGCACGGGATCGAGCGGCGTATCAGTTAGAGCCCCCTCACCCTAACCCTCTCCCAAGGGAGAGGGAACCGACCGGTGTTTTCTCTCAAGTTGCGTCGACATAGATATCCGGTCGAACTCAGATTCTGAAAGCCATACAAATCAGCCCCCTCTCCCTCCGGGAGAGGGCTGGGGTGAGGGCAACAGTCTCCAGTCGGACCGAGATGTCGTGATCCACTCGCCCGGCTCCATCAGCTAAAGGATGCGATTTCCCCCTCCCTGCGCTAACCTGCGGCCATGTTTTACGAGGTCGACTATGCACATTCATATTCTGGGTATCTGCGGGACTTTCATGGGCTCGATGGCGGTTCTGGCCAAAGAGCTGGGCCATCATGTGACCGGCTCCGATGCCAACGTCTATCCGCCGATGAGCACCCAGCTCGAAGCTCAGGGTATTCAGCTGACCCAGGGTTACGACCCGGCGCAGCTTGATCCGGCGCCGGATCTGGTGGTGATCGGCAACGCCATGTCCCGCGGCAACCCGGCGGTGGAATATGTGCTGAACAAAGGCCTGCCGTACGTTTCCGGCCCGCAGTGGCTGGCCGACCATGTACTGCAAGGTCGCTGGGTGCTGGCGGTTGCAGGTACGCACGGCAAGACCACCACCAGCAGCATGCTCGCCTGGGTGCTGGAACATGCCGGCATGAGCCCGGGTTTCCTGATCGGCGGCGTGCCGCAGAATTTCTCGGTGTCGGCGCGTCTGGGCGGCACGCCGTTCTTCGTGATCGAAGCCGACGAGTACGACAGCGCGTTCTTCGACAAGCGCTCGAAGTTCGTCCACTACCGTCCGCGCACCGCGATCCTCAATAA
Organism: Pseudomonas pharyngis; assembly: GCF_021602345.1. Taxonomy (GTDB): domain Bacteria; phylum Pseudomonadota; class Gammaproteobacteria; order Pseudomonadales; family Pseudomonadaceae; genus Aquipseudomonas; species Aquipseudomonas pharyngis. The sequence continues at coordinate 221,703 of NZ_BQID01000009.1, read as the reverse complement.
CCTTGAGTTCGACCACGCTGACATCTTCCCTGATCTACCGGCTATCGAACGGCAATTCCACCACTTGGTGCGCACCATCCCGAGCGAAGGGCTGGTGATTCACCCGACCACCGAACCGGCCTTGCAGCGCGTGATCGAAATGGGCTGCTGGACTCCGGTGCAAACCACCGGTGCTGGCGGTCAGTGGCAGGTCAAGTTGCTGAAAGACGACGGCTCGGCGTTCGAAGTGATGTTCGAAGGCGTATCCCAAGGCGTGGTCGAGTGGGAATTGACCGGTCAGCACAACGTTGCCAACGCCTTGGCCACTCTGGCTGCCGCGCGTCACGTCGGCGTTGTACCGTCGATGGGCATCGCCGGGTTGAGCGCGTTCAAGAGCGTGAAACGCCGGATGGAGAAAGTCGCGGAAGTGCGCGGCATCACCATCTACGATGACTTCGCCCACCACCCGACCGCGATTGCCACTACCCTTGATGGTCTGCGCAAACGTATTGGCGATGCGCCGCTGATCGCGATCATCGAGCCGCGCTCCAACTCGATGAAGCTCGGCGCCCACCGTGACGGTCTGCCGGACAGCGTGGTCGATGCCGATCAGGTGATCTGGTACGCCCCAGCCAACCTCGGCTGGGATCTGGCCGGTACCGCCGCGTTGTGCACCGTGCCGTCGATCGTCAGCGATTCGCTGGAAGGCATCATTGAGCGCGTGAAGAGCCAGGCTCAGCCCGGCACTCACGTGGTGATCATGAGCAACGGCGGCTTCGGTGGCCTGCACGGCAAACTCGCCGAGGCGCTGAAATGAACAGTCGTTTCGAGAGCAACGGCCCCGAACGCATCACGCTGGCGATGACCGGCGCGTCCGGCGCCCAGTACGGTTTGCGCCTGCTGGATTGTCTGGTGCGCGAGGATCGCGAGGTGCACTTTCTGATCTCCAAGGCCGCGCAACTGGTGATGGCCACCGAGACCGACGTGTCGTTGCCGGCCAAGCCGCAAATGATGCAGGCGTTCCTCACCGAATACACCGGCGCGGCCGCCGGGCAGATCCGCGTGTACGGCAAGGAAGACTGGATGTCGCCGGTGGCCTCGGGCTCCGGCGCTCCGGCGGCCATGGTGGTGGTGCCGTGCTCGACCGGCACCTTGTCGGCCATTGCCACCGGCGCCTGCAACAACCTGATCGAACGGGCGGCGGACGTGACGTTGAAGGAACGGCGCCAGTTGATTCTGGTGCCGCGCGAAGCGCCGTATTCGAGCATTCACCTGGAACACATGCTCAAGTTGTCGAACATGGGCGTGACCATCCTGCCAGCCTCGCCGGGCTTCTATCACCAGCCGCAGACCATCGATGACCTGATCGATTTCGTGGTGGCGCGGATTCTCAACCTGCTGGGCATCCCTCAAGACATGCTGCCGCGCTGGGGCGAACACCATCTGAGCAGCGATGAATAAGTTGCTGGCTGCTGTGCTGCTGATGGCGCTGGTGCTGCAACTGACCGGCTGCGCCACGGCGCGCACGCTCGATGCCGCCAAGCCCGGCGCGCCGGTGGTGTATTCCGGCACCCGGCTGGATCTGTATGCGATGAATGGCGGATGTTGCGCGATGGATCGATTCGGCGCCGAGGCGCCGAGTTACCCCGGTGTGGATCTGCCGGCCAGCGCACTGCTCGACACGCTGCTGTTGCCGTTGTCGTTGCTGACGGTGATCGGCGTGGGGTTCCAGGCGACTGGCGGACTCTAAAAAGATCGCAGCCAATGGCTGCGATCTTTTGTTTTTACTTGCCGAGTTTTCTCAACTCATCCGATTCGACGATCCGTACCCCGTCCTGCTCCTCCAACGCCAGCCGCCACATGGCCCGGGCCAGTTGGCAGGCTTCGATGCCGCGGTATTTGCCAGGAATCAATTTGGAGAATGGCGCGGCAAGCTGCTCGCCCAGGCGGGGCTCGCTGCGTTCGCCGAGCAACAGCGATGGCCGACAAATGGTCAGTTGCGGCCAGTCCTGCGCGCGCAACGCGTATTCCATCTCGCCTTTGACCCGGTTGTAGAAAATCGAGGATCGGCGATCGGCGCCCAGGGCACTGATCACAATCAGGTGCCGTGCGCCCATTTCCCGGGCGCGCTTGGCGAAGGCTACGACCATGTCCAGATCCACGGCGCGGAACGCTTCTTCGGAGCCGGCCTGCTTGATGGTGGTGCCGAGGCAGCAATAGGCGATGTCGACGCGACCCGCCAACTGCGGCAGGAAGGTCTGTGGGTCGCCGACCGGGTTTTCCAGATGCGGATGTTCGGCCAGTGGCCGGCGTGAGGGGGCCAGAACACGGCTGATCGTCGGCTCGTTGAGCAGACGGTCGAGCAGATGTTCACCGGTCAGACCGGTGGCTCCGGCAAGCAAGACATGCTGAGGCGTCAAGTACATAGTGTCTCTCCCTTGATACTGTTCAGCTTAGTTGCTCTTTGTCGCTCCGTCGTTCAACGCAGCACTTTGCAATGCTTTTCTCGCTTGTTGTTTACGCAGCAGTTGCCAGTGCGCCAGCACGGTTTTCGGCGCCCAGATCTGCGGTTCGGAGGCTTCGAAATTGTCCGCCAGTTCGCGCTCGGCAACGGTGGCCTTGGCCAGTTTGAAGGCTTGCTCCAGGTCGTCGGTCTGGTTCAATGCCTGGGCAAACAGGGCGTCGCCGAAGTAGGTGAAGTTGGCCTCCTCGGAGCAACCGAACGACACGCGGTCGGCGCGTGAGGCGGTCATGATCAGCGTGCGTTCGTCCTTCAGCGCCGGTATGAAACCGCCGGAATAGCACGAGGAGATGACGATGATCTTGTCGCGGTTCTTCAGCGGTGCGAGCACGGCGGCGAGTTCGTCGGCGGGCAGGTCGGCCAGTTCCATTCGCGGCTGATCGAGCACCAGCTCGTGCTCGGCGGTGCCGTGGCTGGTCAGGTAGATGAAGACCAGATCTTCCGGGCCGCTGCGTTCGGCCAGGGTTTGAGCGGCGCGCCGCAGATTTTCGCGGGTGGCCATCGGCCGGTCGCCGAGGTGGTCGCGGTGGTTGACCAGGCGAATCTGGCCAAAGGCACCGAAACGGCTGGTGAGCATGTTCGCGACGTAGTCGGATTCACGCAGGAACACGCTCTGCTTGCCATCGCCGCCGAGGGTCAGGGTGTACAGCTCAACGGCCGTGGTTGAGGCCGGTACGTTGGCCAGCGCCTCGTCAAGCAGGCGACCCTGGGCCAGCAGGCCGAGTTCGAGGGTGTCCGGCAGCAATTTGCCGTCGGCATCGCGTACCCGCTGGCCGTTGATCCAGGTGCCGCTGAGCACGCTGCCATCGGTGAGCACCAGGGTGCCGCGTCCGGAATAACTGTCGCTGTCGAATCCGCCGACGTAGAAACTGCCATCGGACAGGTTCAGGCGGCCCTGACCGCTGAAGCGCCAATCATTGAAGTAACCGATGTAGTGGCTGCCGTCGGCGCCGATCAATTCACCCTTCCCGGTCAGCGCGCCTTCCTTGAACTGCCCGAGCCAGACGTCGCCGTCGGCGTTTTCGTAGCGGCCCTTACCGTGCAGTTGATTGTTCTTGAAACCGCCGACGTAAATGTCGCCGTCGGCGCTGTTGAAGGTGCCGTTGCCTTTGAGCTGGCCATTGACGAAGTGGCCGGTGAACTGATTGCCGCTGGCATCGCCGCGCTGGCCTTCGCCATTGGGTTTGCCGTGGGCGAACTGGCCCTGATAGGAGCTGCCGTCGTCCAGCTCCAGGCGACCGAGCCCGGAGTACTGGTCGGCCTTGAATTCGCCGCGATAGGTCATCGCGTTTTCCTTGAGGGTGCCTTCGCCGTCGCGTCGGCCCAGCTTGAAACCGCCTGTGTAGCTGCCGGCGGTGGTGGTCAACGTGCCCTGGCCGTCGAACAGCCCTTGCTGGAAGTTGCCGCGATAGACCTCGCCATTGCTGCCGTGCCATTCGCCCTGGCCATGCCATTGCCCCTTGTCGAACGCCCCGGCGTACCAGCTGCCGTTGGGGTAGTCGACCCGGCCCTGGCCTTGCAGCAAGCCATCGACCAGTTCACCACGATAGCGGCCGCCGTCGGGCAGGCGCGCATCCGGCGGCAACAGCGATTCGCCGTCGCCACACGCGGCCAGCAAAAGGGTCAAGGCAAGGGGAGCAAGAGGGGCGAATGAGCGCATAGCGGGATCCGGGCAATTAGGCGACCGAGTATGCCGCAGCTATGTGACCTTATACAGCCGGCGGGGAGGAGCGGATGCGAAACAGCGTGAGCCGCTTCGCATCCACGCGCTTAAACGAAGCAGAGCGACAGCGGTTCGGCGATGTAGGCCGGTTTGTCCGAGCCTTCGATCTCCAGGATGGCGGTGGCCTTGAGCAGCCACTGGCCAGGTTTTTTCTCGGTCACTTCACCCAGATCGACCTTGAGCCGGACTTTGGAGTCGACCTTGACCGGCTGGATGAAGCGCACGCTGTCCAGGCCGTAGTTGACCACCATCTTCACGCCTTGCGGCAGAACCAGAATGTCTTCCATCAGTTTGGGGATCAGCGACAGCGACAGGAATCCGTGGGCGATGGTGCTGCCAAATGGCGTTTGCGCGGCTTTGACCGGATCGACGTGGATGAACTGATAATCCCCGGTGGCTTCGGCGAACAGGTTGATGCGCTCCTGATCGATGGTGAGCCATTCGGAACGTCCGAGTTCCTTGCCGACATAATCTTTGAGCTCTGCAACTGGAACATAGGGCATTGAGACTCTCCTTGGGTTCATCGGTTTTATAGTTTTTCAGGTGGGGGATTTGACCGCCCTGCGAACCACTGTAGATCATCATGGCGATTTGCTCAGGTCAACCGACCATGCTTTTGGCGAATGCCGATCCATAGCGCAGGCGTGCTTATAATGCCGACGACTTGCGGGTTGGAAAGTAAGACGGAGATGTCCGATGTTGCTACGTGGCCTGACCATGCTGGTGCTGTTTCAATTGCTCGGCACGGCCCTCAATCATTTGCTGTTGCCGGTGCTGCCGGGGCCGATCATCGGCCTTTTGCTGTTGCTGGTGTTCCTGATCGTGCGTGGTGAAGTCGGGGAGCCGCTGAACCTCGCAGCCGGCAGCCTGTTGCGCTATCTGCCGTTGCTGCTGGTGCCGCCGGCGGTGGGCGTGATGGTGTATGCCACAGCGATTGCCGCGGATTTCTGGGCCATCGTCGGTGCGCTGGTGGTGTCGCTGATTCTGTCGATGGCTTTCGCCGGGGTGCTGATGCAGCGTCTGGTCAAGCGTCACGCGCCGCATTCGGAGGAGTCCTGATGCTGTTCGACTGGCAAGGCGCCTGGGCCTCGGTGATTCACCATCCCCTGTTCGGCATCGGCATTACCTTGGGGGCCTATCAACTGGTGCTGGCGGCGTTCGAGAAAACCCGCTGGATCTTCCTGCAACCGGTGCTGGTCTCGATGCTGCTGGTGATCGGCGTGCTGGTCGGCTGCGGCGTGACCTACGCCGAGTACCGCAAGAGCACGGAAATCCTCAGCATTCTGCTGGGGCCGGCAACCGTGGCGCTGGCCGTGCCGCTGTATTTGAATCTGCGGCGCATCCGCCAATTGTTCTGGCCGATTTTTACTACGCTGGTGATAGGCGGCGTGGTCGCCACGGGGATGGGCGTGGCACTGGGCTGGTGGTTCGGGGCCGATCACATGATTCTGATGACCATGGCGCCCAAGTCGGTGACCTCGCCGATTGCCATGCTGGTGGCCGAGCAGATCGGCGGTGTCGCGGCGCTGGCGGCGGTGTTCGTGCTGATTACCGGGGTGATCGGTGCGATCTTCGGCCCGGCGCTGCTGACTCGCCTGGGCGTACACAGCCCCGAGGCGCGCGGCATGGCGCTGGGCATGACAGCGCACGCGGTCGGTACGTCGGTGGCGTTGCAGGAAAGCGATGAATGCGGCGCCTTCGCGGCGCTGGCGATGAGTCTGATGGGCGTGGCCACGGCGGTGTTCCTGCCGTTGGCGGTGTCGATGGTGGTGTAAGGAAATGTCTATGAGTCTGCCGCTTTTTCCGCTGAACACGGTGCTGTTTCCCGGCTGCAATCTGGATCTGCAGATCTTCGAGGCGCGCTATCTGGACATGATCGGCCGCTGCATGAAACAGGGCGGCGGGTTTGGTGTGGTATGCATCCTCGAAGGCCACGAAGTCGGAGTGGCGCCCGAAGGATTTGCGATGGTCGGGTGCGAAGCGCGGATCACCGATTTCCAGCAGCAGGACAACGGCCTGCTGGGGATTCGTGTGCAGGGCGGGCGGCGCTTTCATGTTCTGCGCACCGAGGTGCAGCGCGATCAGCTGATCGTCGCGGAGGTCGAGTGGCTGGATGAAGAGCCCGAGCAGCCTCTGCAGGACGAAGACGCTGATCTGGTGGCGCTGCTCAGGGCCCTGGCCGAGCATCCGATGGTCGAAGCGCTGAACATGGGCATCGAAGCGGCGGGGCAGCAGGCGCTGGCGAACCAGTTGGCCTACCTGCTGCCGTTTGCCGAGGAAGACAAGATCGACCTGTTGCAACTCGACGATCCGCAGCAACGCCTGGATGCGATCCAGGCGTTGCTCGACGAGTTGCAGGGTGAACTGTTCGCCTAGGACCGCCTCGGTCACTCAGGCCAGACGATATCGTTGGCGAACCACTCCTTGCCCTCGTCCAGATACAGCACGGGTTTGCCTGCCTCGGTCGCTGCGTCGATGAGCGCGTCATATTCATGCTGGTTGGCGCTGCCGGAGTGTGTGTCTTCCTCCATGCTGTTGAGATACGGCGCCTGATCAACGACATCGTCGACCTTCACCGCGCGGGTGCCGGTTGAGTCGAGCAGCCAGATCCGTTCTGTAGGGATGCCCCTCCTGGAGGCGGATATCAAGGCTTCGTTTTCGTCTTCAGGGAACCACGCCCCGCGTTCTTCGGCGCCGCCATTCAGAAACAGGTTCTCCTCCCTCAGGACCACCTCCATGTTTCGGGTATCGATGACGTATTTGAAAATGAAACTCTGGTCGTGCCGGATCGTCTCATAGTTCCGCTCGGCGTCCAGCTCGACATCGGACGTATCGGACCATTCATTGTCGGACTCTCCTGAGTCGTTGTCGGACTCGCCGGGTTTTTTTCCGGGGTACTTGTTCTTCTGATTGTTGTACCGCAAGTATTCCTTATCAGGAGCGTTCGAACCCTGTCCTGCGTACTCGTGAACCAACTTCAGGCTGACCGTGGCGCTGATCGGTTTTTCGCTCGTCGCACCGCGTTTATGGAGCATGCGTGGCAGCATTCGGCCATCGTTGTTGAACTCGAACGGTGTGCGCTCATCGGCCCTGAACAGGCCGGGAATGTCTGTTCGGTACAGGCAGTCGCTGGCGTTGCGCTTGTAGCCCAACGAGGTCAAGAAGGCGGCGAAAAAAGTCGGGCTTATGCTTTCATCAAGATCGAACATGCTTTTTTGTCGGATCGTGCCATTGCGCAATGGCAGGAGCAGCGGTTCGATTTCCTGACGCAGTGGCTCGAAACGCGTCGGGTCGTTCTCGTCGACAGAGCGCAACTTGTGTTGCTCGGCCCATTGGGGCATTTGTTGCGGATTGTCGAGCAAGTCCTTGCGCAACTGTGCGTGCTGCCCCGGCGACAGATTGTAGGCGCGCAGATGGGCTACTCGTTCGTCAGGCGTCATCTGTGGATGCAGCCATTTCAGGGCATCGCCGAGCAGATCCTTGCGCGGGTTGTCGGTTTCCAGCGGTCGCGCCCAACCGGGACGAGTGCCGTGAGTTTGGGCGTCGAGCCGAAAGCGCGAGATGGCCTGGCCGTGAAGACCGTAGGTCTGCCAGATTTCATGATCCGTCCAGTTTGTCAGGTGGGTCGGCGTGCCATTGAAGCCGGCGGGCGGCTCGTCAACCGCTACCCAATAATCCTTGGTGTCCCTGAAACCGTAATGATAGGTGACCCTCTGCGGATCAAAGGCGACTTCCTCCCTTCGATAATAACCCTGGGCATCGACCTGCACTTGCGGGTAGTGGGCCGGATTGAAATGACCCAGGCTCAGCGCCGGCAATGGCTTGGCCGGTTGAGTGGGCGGCGGGGAAAGGGTCGGGCGTTTGGCCGCCGTGGCCGCGTCGCGAGCAGCATCATCTGTAGAGGTATGTTTGTGCCGCGATGGTGTCTGCGCCTGTTGCACCGGAGTCCAGGTTGTTTCACCCGGGGTGCGCAAGATCTGCGGGCCCGGTGGCAGTTTCTTGTATAGATCCGTTATTCGATAGGCGTTCAGCGCCGTGTCGAATTCCACATGTACCGTGCCGACATCCTTGATATCGACGAACCGGCGCCCGACGACAAAACGAAAGCCGTTGTCATCGGCTGCCTGCATGTTGCGCAACAGCGCAGGGCTCAAGAGGTAAGGGGTCAGGCCGGCACGGGATTCGGTCTGAATGGCCGGCAGGTCCGAAGTCTCGACTTTGGGAGGGACGTTGGCCGCATCAGGGAGTCTGCCGGAGCTTGGAACGGGGGCTGCAGGGTCGGGCAATTCCGATGGTGGCCGGTGCAGCAATGGCAGGTCCGCGTCCGGCCGTGGCCGGCTGATGCTCGGGGCGTGCGTCGTCGAGTCGGTTCTGGTTGTGGGGGATGATGGGTTTTTGGGGCGCATGGTGTCATTCCTTGACGATTGAATTATGGATGGGTGCAGCGTTGAGTCAGTTCGGCGAGGGGGTGGTAAGCGGTGTTTCTCCAATGGTCAGCTGTTCGGGGTCGATGGGGTTCGATGCATCGTCATGCCGGGTCCAGTGTCCGGTCGACGCGTTGTAAAAGATCCGGGCCGCCGGCGCGCCGGGCAATCGGACGTTCAGGACATGAACTTCATCCCATTCCAGCAACTCACGGCTCTTGTGTTCTTGTATCAACGCTACGACTGACTGGATCGAGGCGCTGCCCGCCACGTTGACCGCATACAGACCGATCGTTTCAAACAAGGTGTTGATGCTGTAGCGGTTGCCGGAGGCGAGGATGACGTTGACGGTTTCCAGCGGTAATCCCGGGTCGCTGCTGTCGGGCAGATGCACGTGAACGCTGCCGACCTTGAGCAGGTCGTCCTTGATGGTCAGTTGATGGTCGGTGATGACTTCCTGCAGGTGTGCTGTATGAATGTTCCAGGTGGATGAGCCTGTGAGACTGGCGTCTGAGGTCGCGGTGGACAGTCGAATGGATGTGTTGCGGACGGGATACAGCTCGTAGGTCGAGGATCGGCCCTCCAGCCAGTGGTTGCTGTAATGTTCAGTGTTTCGGAAATCCACCCGCTGAGGGGTCGTCTTCAAGGTGCGTTTGTCGATGGAGGGCCTGACGAACAGGTATTGGCCCGCGCGCTGACGCAGCGATTCGCGGCTTTGCACCAGTCGATATCCCGGGTTCCTGGCGTCCTCTAGGTAAGCGGGGCGGGGGAAGTCGAGGTGGTAGGAAATGCCATCGCGCATCACCAGTGTGACAGCGTGATTCATTGTCCAGCCGGGAGCATGAAGGCCGTTACCCACGTCGGTTTTCCGGCCCGGGTTTTCAAATACGCAGTCGTGCAGCGACAGCAGGCCGCCCCGCAGGAATGTCAGGGTGAAGTGGATATTGCGGTAACCGAGCCAGGTGAAGGCTCCCGTATTCGAGACGCGGACATCATAAATGGCTCTGACTTCGTTGATTTCCGAACTGTCGTATTCGACATACAAGGTGCTGCGCCGTTGCGTTTCATTTTTTGGAGCTACAAGAATGGTGTGATGGCTTTTGCGGGACACGAAATAGAACGAGTGCGGCTTGGGTGAGATTTTATGAGGCGCGTCGTTGAGCTGAACCGGGGAGATCCTGGACACACCCGCGGTGACCACGACGACGCTCAGGGGCATGTCGCTCAGGTCCGGGGTTTCGGCTGGCCACGCAGGTTGCAGGTGGTAGCCGTCTTGTGTGATGAACGTCCATTGGTCATTTTGCAGCAGGCGTTTGTTATCGACTGTCCGGTACACCGCCTCGAGCACCAGTTGGCGCCTCCGTGAGCGAGGATCGTCATCGCGCAAGGTCTCGATCACCACGGCGTCGTCACGCAGTTGCCAGCGCTGGATGGCCTCGAGCGCTACGCCCAGGTACACCTTGCTCGGCTCCTGGCCGTCTTCGGTGATGGAAACATTGAGACTCGTTGCATCGAGAATGTAGGTGTCGCTGCCGAGACCTCCCTCGACGATGCCATGCCGGCCCCGAACAGTAATATGATCGTCTCCCGCGCCAGCCTCGACCCGGTCGTTGCCATTGGCAGCGATGGTGTCCGCCAGAGCAGAGCCCGTGACCCGGTTGGAAGCCCCGGCCAGTGTTTCGATTTTTTCAATGGCTTCGAAACGCGTATGGAGCACCGGGGCCTTCTCGGGGTCCGCTGAACGTAATCCGAGCGTGCCGTCTTGCAGGTTCACGTCATACCCGACATAGGGCGCTGCGGCAGATCCATGACTCGCAGGCTTTTCTCTGCCCTGCAGCCACAGCAGGTCGACACCTTCTCCCCCTTGTAACAGGCTGACTTGCTCGGGGGTGGTGTCGAGTCCGTCGGCGGCCGACTGAAAAAGAAAGGAGTCGTCCTTGATTCCACCGCTCAGATTTTTTGTACCGGCGCCGTAGCTGAACAGGTTCGGTTTGTCGCTTACGCCTTTGACCGTATCGGCGCCGCCACCCAGATTCCACAGCACGCCTTTGGCGGGGTCATTGATGCCCTTGCTGATGAGCGCATCATCCGCCGGCAGACCTGCACTCGCATCCCAGGTGTCATCGGTCTCTTCGATGACCGGCAGATTTTTTGTGGTGTAGGTGGATTCGCCCTCGCTCCATTGGTACTTGTACAGTCGGGTGGGCTGCAGTTTGACGTCGAAGCGGCCATTGACCACGGTGTCGACACTGTCCTTCAGTTCATGATCCAGCCAGGCAACGCTCTTGGTCTTCAAGGCCTTCGCGTAGTCGGCATGGGTCTTGGCGACGGTGAAACGCTCCATCAGCGCCTTGTCCTGCTCCTGCCCGGTGAACGCAAACCAGCCGGAACGCCAGCGCTCGTTCACGCTCAGCTCGATGTAGTCGTCGATATCGTCGACCATCCGTACCGCGCAATAGACGCGGGCGCCGATAATCATGATGGCGGCAGCGGCAATGCCCACCGGACCGGCCGCCTGGAAACCCATCAATGCTGCGCAGCCGAGGGTCAGGGACAGTACGCCGCTGAACACGCTGAGCCCGCCGGTGACGTACAGATCCTGCGCCTGTTTGCCTTGGGCCTCGGCGGCTTCACTGAAGGACTTGATGGCGGTATAGATATCAAAGGGCAACGTGAGAACACTGGCGATCAGTCCCGATCCGCGACACAGCCACTTCCCCATGGTGGTTTTGCCGAACTGCTCGAAAACCATGGCCCCTTGGCGAATCATCTGATCGCCGGTCTTGTTCAGGGCGTATTCCAGTCCCAGCGAGGTGATCTCCGCGAGTCCGCCTCCCACGTTGATAAGCAGCTCGGCGGTCTGGCCCTTTTTCATCGCATCGATGGCGCCGATGTAAGCGCTGTAAAGGCCGTACGCTTGCAGTCCGACGCCCATGCTGGTCATGCCGCGACTTTTGGCTTTGTCGACCCAGTCCGGCAACGGCCCGGCCAGCGGATCCTTGCGAATGTCCAGACGCTGCGAGGCGTTCAGCGTCTCGATGATTTTGTTCATCGCAGCGGCGGATTCGCCCGTCGGCACCTCACGCATCAGCGGTGAAGCATTCGGTGAGCGCAGTGTGACGATCTCGTACAGCAGTGGCGGGATCAGCCGGCCTTCCTGTGCATTGACCGACTTGATCCGTTGTTCGACCTGTGCCGGGTCGAATTCCAGCGCATTGACGAAAGCTTGATCGGGTTCGGAAAAGTAGGTGCCGGCGGCCGTGATGGCTTGCCCGTCGAGTCGGGCGCCCAGGGCCTGGAGTTCTTGACGGCTCACGGTCAGTTCACCAAATCTCAAGGGACCGAACAGTTCGTCCACCTGACTCAGGGTGGGTGAGGACCGGTTATGTTCTGCCACACCGGGAAGTGTCACAGCATCGTTAATGTCGGATATTTTAATTAACTCGGTAGGAATAGTTTCCGTGTCGAGTTGAAAGGGTTTTGCCAAGGCTCATACTCCGTGATGATTATCTGAGTGATTAAGCTGGCATGAATTGTTGTCGGTTAACTTGGTTTTTGTTTTTCTGTTTGTGTGGTTGCAAGAGTGCGTCTGTTTGATTGGGTGTTATGGTCTGGTCCGCTTTAGAGAGAGGCTTTAAACAGGAAGACGTTAGTTTGAACAGTGCCTGGCTGGATCTGGTTGTTTGATGTTTTAAACAAAGTTGCTATTCAAAGAGCGTGTGCTTTTTTTTGGCTGTGCAATAAAAAGGCTCAAACACTTTGTGTGCGAGAGCCTCGAAAATATAAGACACACTGTGTTCAATTGCGTATCTGCATGATTTGTCCGGTAGACGGATTCGTGATGGGCCTCCCGGCCTAGTATGAATATCGCAACAACGTATGCGGCAAATGGCGCAATACAAAAAAACCGAACAAGGCGACCAAGGCTGGCAGCACCAGCCACCAGACTTTCTGCGGCATCGCACCGAGTGGCGAACGGCGCTGGCTCAGCCATAGCCCCGCTGCGCAGACACAGGCGGCGAGCATGGCCCCGGCCAGGACATCCGTTGGCCAGTGCGCGCCCAGATACACCCGTGACAGGGCAATGGCCAGCGCCGGTATGCAGCCGAGCAACAGCCAGGTGAGGCGTAGCCGTGGCGGCTGCCCGCGTCCGGCCAGCACGGCGAGCGCCAGGAACAGCGCGAACGACCCCGAAGCGTGACCACTGGGCATGCTGTAGCTGGTAAGCGGATCAGTCAGTACTTCCGGGCGCACCCGGGCGAAGAACATTTTGGTGCCGGTGTTGGCCAGGGCCGTGACGAGCAGGGTGCCGCCCACGAAGATCGCGTGGCGCCACTGTCGGCACAGCAACAGCAACGCAGTCAGCAGGGCGCTGAACAGCAGCATGTTGCGGAATTCACCGATCAGGGTGAAAACCACCGCGACTTCATCCAGCGCCGGGCGGCGGTGTTCCTGCACCAGGGTCATGACGCCCTGATCGAGGGCGGTCAGGTACGGGTAGCCGATGAACAGGCCGATCAGGATCAACAGGCTCATGCTGCTGATCCAGAGCGTCGCCCGACGATGGCGGCGCAGGCTGCTGTTGGCGCTCAGGCCGACCATCACCGCGATGCTGCCGGCGACGATCCCGGCCTGCAGCCAGAAACCTTCCGGCAGCGGCAGGCGAATTGCCGCCCCGGTGGCCCAGCCCGGCAGCAAGTAGGCGAGGCTCCAGCCGGCGGCTGCCAGCAGACTCACGGCGGCGAAGCGCGGGAAGGGCATGTCGCACATGCCCGCGACCATCGGCAACATCGGTCGCAACGGGCCGATGAAGCGTCCGACCAGCAGGCTGGCGATACCGTAGCGCTGGAAGTAGGTTTCGGCGCCGGCCATCCATTCCGGGTGATGGCGCAACCCCGGTAAGCGCCGGATGTTCTGGTGGAAGTGGCGGCCGAGGAAATACGAAATCACATCGCCGAGAATCCCGCCGAGGAAACCCAGCAACAGGGTTTCGCTTAACGACAGTGCACCGCTGCCGGCCAGCACCGCCACGGCAAACAGCAATACCGTGCCGGGCACGATCAACCCGGCAATCGCCAGGCATTCCACGCAGGCCACGATGAACACGGCGGCGGCCAGCCACTGCGGATTGGCGGCCAGCCACCCGGTCACGCTATCGAGCCATGGGCCCATACAAACCACTCCATTTCATTGATGTCCCTGAACGGCGAGCCGCAGGGTGTGCATTCACAGCAGAAAATAATCGCGACCTTCGACCTGACCCCGGCGCAGCGGGTTCCGCGTGCACCACTGGGCATAGGCGGCATCGACGAAGCGATACATCAAGTGTTCGTCGCGGCCATGAGGAATGCCCAGGCGGGTGGTCTGAATCACGTGGGTCGGCGCGGGGCCGGTGTCTTCCACCAGCAGAATTTCATGGTCGAAGCGCTTGGCATCCCACGCCGGCACTTTCAGCCCCAGCGCCTTGCACAATAAGGTCTGTCCGGCACAGAGCTTCTGCGTGGGACGCGGGCGACCCTGAGCATCGGGATTGTTCAGCAGCATCTGCGCCAGGCTGGCCGGGCCGCTGATCTCGTCGACCCACGGATAGGCCGATTTGATCAGCACCGCATTACCGGGACCTTGGGCGCTGAAGTTCAGCGAATCGCCACCCCGGGCGTAATACATATAGATGTGGCCGCCGTCCAGAAACAAAGCCTTACGCTTTTCTGTGTAGCCGAGGGATGCGTGGCTGCCTTTTTCTTCGCAGTAATACGCTTCGGTTTCGATGATCCGGGCGCTGAGCCATAAATCGCCGACGCGGTGGCGGATGACTTTGCCGAGCAGGTCGCGGGCCAGTGTCTGGGCGTCACGGTCGAAAAAGGCGTCCGCAAGGCCGACAGGCTGGCGCGCGGAGGTGGCGCGAACGGTCAGGTTGGACATGGCAAACACTGTTTATCCAGGCGGAGGAGGTCGTGATGATAACAATTCGCGGCTTAATCCCGGCTGAACGTCGGCAAATCGCCGTCCATTTCGACCATCCGCCCGTCACCGCTGTTAGTCCCGGGACGCGGCAGCTATAATCTGCCGCTTTCCTCTTTGCCAAGACCCCAGCTGACCATGACTGAGTCCGTTCTTGACTACATGACCCGATTGGGTCGCGCCGCCCGCGAAGCCTCCCGCGTCATCGGCCGTGCCAGCACCGCGCAGAAAAACCGCGCCCTGCTGGCCGCCGCCAATGCTCTGGACGCCGCCCGCGCCGAGCTTGCGGCAGCCAATGAACAGGATCTGGCCGCCGGTCGCGCCAACGGTCTGGAGCCGGCACTGCTGGAACGTCTGGAACTGACCCCGGCACGCATCGACGGCATGATCGTCGGCCTGCGTCAGGTCGCAGCGCTGCCGGATCCGGTCGGTGCGATCCGCGACATGAGCTTCCGTCCGTCGGGCATTCAGGTCGGCAAGATGCGCGTACCGCTGGGCGTGATCGGGATCATCTACGAATCCCGTCCCAACGTGACCATCGATGCGGCGAGCCTGTGCCTTAAGTCCGGCAACGCGACGATCCTGCGCGGCGGTTCCGAAGCGATTCATTCCAACCGCGCGATTGCCGCCTGCATCCAGCGCGGTCTGGCCGAAGCCGAACTGCCGGCCGCCGTGGTGCAAGTGGTGGAAACCACCGACCGCGCCGCCGTTGGCGCGCTGATCACCATGCCCGAATACGTCGACGTGATCGTACCGCGCGGTGGCCGTGGCCTGATCGAGCGCATCAGCCGTGACGCCCGGGTGCCGGTAATCAAGCACCTGGACGGCATCTGCCACGTCTATGTCAGCGAACATGCCGACCTGGCGAAAGCCCAGCGCATCGCCTTCAACGCCAAGACCTATCGCTATGGCATCTGCGGTGCGATGGAGACCTTGCTGGTCGATCAAAGTGTTGCGAAGGATTTCCTGCCGTCGATGGCGAAGCAGTTCCGCGAAAAAGGCGTCGAACTGCGTGGTTGCGAACGCACCCGGGCGATCATCGAGGCCGTAGCGGCGACCGAAGAAGACTGGAGCACCGAGTACCTGGCGCCGATCCTGTCGATCCGCGTGGTGGATGGCCTGGATCAGGCCATCGAACACATCAACCATTTCGGCTCCCATCACACCGACTCGATCGTCAGCGAAAACCTCGCCGACACCCGCCAGTTCGTGGCTCAGGTCGACTCGGCTTCGGTGATGATCAACACCCCGACCTGCTTCGCCGACGGATTCGAATACGGATTGGGTGCCGAGATCGGCATTTCTACTGATAAGCTGCACGCCCGTGGCCCGGTGGGCCTGGAAGGACTGACCTGCGAGAAGTACATCGTGGTCGGTGATGGCCAGTTGCGCGGCCAGGCGACGGTCTGACTTGTCCGACCTCGACCTGAAAGCGCCGAAACCCGGCAAGAAGTCCCGTCCCCGGCGCATTGGCGTCCTGGGCGGGACGTTCGACCCGGTGCACATCGGCCATTTGCGTGGCGCGCTGGAAGTCGCCGAAGCGCTGGGGCTCGATGAGCTGCGCATGATGCCCAGCGCCCGGCCGCCACACCGCGATACGCCGCAGGTGTCGGCGCAGGACCGGCTGGCGATGGTTGAGTGTGCGGTGGCCGGTGTGCCGCCGCTGGTGGTGGACGCCCGCGAATTGCAGCGGGACAAGCCGTCCTGGACCATCGATACCCTGGAGTCGCTGCGTGCCGAAATGGCCGCCGAGACCCAGGTTTTTCTGCTTCTGGGCTGGGACGCATTTTGCGGCCTGCCCACTTGGCACCGCTGG
The DNA here is from genome assembly GCF_021602345.1 of Pseudomonas pharyngis. Lineage (GTDB taxonomy): Bacteria > Pseudomonadota > Gammaproteobacteria > Pseudomonadales > Pseudomonadaceae > Aquipseudomonas > Aquipseudomonas pharyngis. The sequence continues at coordinate 205,279 of NZ_BQID01000009.1, read as the reverse complement.
GAAGAGTTGCTCCAGCATTGCCACATCCTGGTGCTACAGCGCCCGGACGCCGACAGCGAACCGCCGGATGCCTTGCGCAACCTGCTGGCAGCGCGTTCGGTGAGCGACCCGCTGGCCCTGAAGGGGCCGAGCGGACAGATTGCATTCGTCTGGCAGACACCGCTCGCGGTTTCCGCCACCCAGATCCGTCAACTGCTGGCCAGCGGTAAGTCGGTACGTTTCCTGGTGCCCGACGCGGTCCTGGCCTACATCGATGCGCACGGTCTGTACCGTGCGTCGAACTGAACAAGGCGTGCTTCACTGATACGAATCCACGTGTCGCCAAGCCGCCGAAAATATGAGCAAAACGAGTTTTATATGACTGACAAAGACCAAACCAAAGTAAAGCGCAAAGGCACATTCAAGAGCGCCCCGCTGCCAGAACCGGTCAACACCAACGAACCGCTGAAGGGCGACGAACTGGTCAAGGTGGCCGTTGCAGCCCTGGAAGACGTGAAGGCCCAGGACATCCAGATCATTGATGTGCGCGACAAGCAGAGCATCACCGACTACATGATCATCGCCACCGGTACCTCCAACCGCCAGATCAACGCGATGCTGGACAAGGTTCGCGAAGAAGTGAAAAAGCAGGGCGCCAGGCCGCTGGGCGAAGAAGGCAAGGGCGACAGCGACTGGGTGCTGCTGGACCTGGACCTGGTGATCGTGCACATGATGACTGCCTCGGCACGTCAGTTCTACGACCTGGAACGCCTGTGGGCCGGTGCCGAGCAGAGCCGTGCGGCGGACGCCAAGCACCACAGCCCGGAAAACACCCACGAGCATTTCACCAAGCTCAACAAAGACCAGCTGTAAGGGATTGCTGTGCGACTGCGACTGATCGCCGTCGGTTCACGCATGCCCAAGTGGGTGGAAGAAGGCTGGCATGAGTATGCCAAGCGTCTTCCGTCCGAGCTGGCGCTGGAACTGGTGGAAATTCCGCTCAATACCCGTGGCAAGAACGCCGACGTGGCCCGCTTCATCCGTCAGGAAGGCGAAGCCATGCTGGCCAAGGTCGGGCAGAACGAGCGGATCGTCACCCTCGAGGTTCATGGCAAGCCGTGGAGCACCGAGCAACTGGCGGTCGAACTCGATCGCTGGCGCCTGGACTCGCGCACGGTCAACTTCATGGTCGGTGGCCCGGAAGGGTTGGCGCCGGAAGTCTGTGCCCGCGCGGATCAGCGCTGGTCGTTGTCGCCGCTGACGCTGCCGCACCCGCTGGTGCGCATCCTCATCGGCGAGCAGTTGTATCGTGCCTGGACCGTGCTGTCCGGCCACCCTTACCACAAGTAATCCGCCCTCATGTCTCAGCCGATCCGCATCAAGGACCACGAAAAAGACGCCCGTCTGGTGCGTGGTCGCGTCGTGTTCGGCGCAATTGCGGTGGTGGCGCTGATTTGCGTGCTGATCGCGCGCCTGTATTACCTGCAGGTGATTCAGTACGAATATCATTCGACCCTGTCGGAAAACAATCGGGTTCACGTTCAGCCGATTCCGCCGACCCGTGGCCTGATTTTCGACCGCAACGGCGTGGTGGTGGCGGACAACCGTCCGAGCTTCAGCCTGAGCATGACCCGCGAGCGCTCCGGCGACTGGCAGCAGGTGCTCGACGTGATCGTCGAGGTGCTGGAGCTGACGCCGGAAGACCGGGTGATCTTCGAGAAGCGCATGCGTCAGGGCCGCCGGCCGTTCGAGCCGGTGCCGATCCTGTTCGAACTGACCGAAGAGCAGATCGCCCGGATCGCGGTGAACCAGTTCCGTCTGCCGGGTGTCGAGGTGGTCGCGCAGTTGGTGCGTCATTACCCGCAGGGCGCGCATTTCGCGCACTCGGTGGGTTACATGGGGCGGATCAACGAGAAAGAGCTGAAGACCCTCGATCCGGTCAACTACAGCGGCACCCACCACATCGGCAAGACCGGCATCGAGCGCTTTTACGAAGCCGAGCTGCACGGTCAGGTGGGTTACGAAGAGGTCGAGACCAACGCCCGTGGCCGCGTCCTGCGCGTGCTCAAGCGGACCGATCCGGTGCCGGGCAAGGACATTGTCCTGAGCCTGGACATCAAATTGCAGGAAGCCGCCGAGGCTGCGCTGGGCGGCCGGCGTGGCGCGGTGGTGGCGCTCGATCCGAAAACCGGCGAAGTGCTGGCGATGGTCAGTCAGCCGAGTTTCGACCCGAACCTGTTCGTCACCGGCATCAGCTTCAAGGCTTACGCCGAGCTGCGCGATTCGATCGACCGGCCGCTGTTCAACCGCGTGCTGCGCGGTCTGTACCCGCCGGGCTCGACGATCAAGCCGGCGGTGGCGATTGCCGGCCTCGATGCGGGTGTGGTGACGGCGTCGAGCCGGGTGTTCGACCCCGGTTACTACATGCTGCCCAACTACGATCACAAGTACCGCAACTGGAACCGCACCGGGGACGGCTTCGTCGACCTCGACACGGCGATCATGCGGTCCAACGACACCTACTTCTATGATCTGGCGCACAAGCTGGGCATCGACCGGTTGTCGGCCTATATGAACAAGTTCGGCATCGGCCAGAAGGTCTCGCTGGACATGTTCGAAGAATCCCCCGGCCTGATGCCGTCCCGCGAGTGGAAACGCGCGACCCGGCGTCAGGCGTGGTTCCCCGGCGAAACCCTGATTCTCGGGATCGGCCAGGGCTACATGCAATCGACCCCGCTGCAACTGGCCCAGGCCACGGCGCTGGTGGCCAACAAGGGCGTGTGGAATCGCCCGCACCTGGCCAGGACGATCGAAGGCGAGAAGCCCAAGGATGAAAATCCGATGCCGGACATCATCCTTCGCGATCCTTCGGACTGGAACAAGGTCAACCACGGCATGCAGCAGGTGATGCACGGTGCCCGTGGCACCGCGCGCAAGGCCTCGATCGGCGCGCAATACCGGATCGCCGGCAAGTCGGGTACGGCACAGGTCGTGGCGATCAAGCAAGGCGAGAAGTACGACCGCTCCAAGGTTCAGGAGCGCCACCGTGACCACGCCCTGTTCGTCGGTTTCGCGCCGGCGGATGACCCGAAAATCGTGGTGTCGGTGATGGTCGAGAACGGTGAGTCCGGTTCCGGCGTCGCGGCACCGGTGGTGCGTCAGGTCATGGATGCCTGGCTGCTGGATCAGGACGGACGGTTGAAGGCCGAATACGCCAGCCCTATCAGTGCGGAGGCTACGGCCCGTGATGAATAATTTCGATCGCATGCTCTCCAGCGAGGATGTGATGCGTCGCCGGGCGACGCTGTTGCAACGTTTGCATATCGACGGCCCGTTGCTGGTGCTGTTGTTGATCCTGGCCGCCGGCAGCCTGTTCGTGCTGTATTCGGCCAGCGGCAAGAGCTGGGACCTGTTGGCCAAACAGGCCACGTCGTTCGGCATCGGTCTGGTGTCGATGATCGTCATCGCCCAGTTCGAGCCAAGGTTCATGGCGCGCTGGGTGCCGCTCGGCTACGTGATCGGGGTGGTACTGCTGATGGTGGTGGACATCATGGGCCACAACGCCATGGGCGCGACCCGCTGGATCAACATTCCCGGGGTGATCCGCTTCCAGCCCTCGGAATTCATGAAGATCCTGATGCCGGCGACCATCGCCTGGTACTTGTCCAAACGCACGTTGCCGCCGCAGCTCAAGCATGTCGGCATCAGTCTGCTGCTGATCGGCGTGCCATTCGCCCTGATCGTGCGTCAGCCGGATCTGGGCACTTCGCTGCTGATTCTGGCCGGTGGTGCCTTCGTACTGTTCATGGGCGGTTTGCGCTGGCGTTGGATTCTCAGCGTGCTGGCGGCGGCGATTCCGGTGTCGGTGGCGATGTGGTTCTTCATCATGCACGACTACCAGAAGCAGCGAATCCTGACGTTCCTCGATCCTGAAAGCGATCCGTTGGGCACCGGTTGGAACATCATCCAGTCGAAAGCTGCCATCGGCTCCGGTGGCGTATTCGGCAAGGGCTGGCTGCTGGGCACCCAGTCGCACCTGGACTTCCTGCCGGAAAGCCACACCGACTTCATCATCGCGGTGCTCGGCGAAGAGTTCGGCCTGGTGGGCATCTGCGCACTGTTGCTCATCTATCTGTTGCTGATCGGTCGCGGCCTGGTGATTACCGCTCAGGCGCAGACGCTGTTCGGCAAATTGCTCGCCGGTGCTCTGACCATGACGTTTTTTGTTTACGTTTTCGTCAACATCGGTATGGTCAGTGGCCTGTTGCCGGTGGTGGGGGTGCCGTTGCCGTTCATTAGCTATGGCGGAACTTCGCTGGTGACGCTGCTGTCAGCGTTTGGGGTTTTGATGTCGATCCATACCCATCGCAAGTGGATCGCACAGGTTTGAATAAGGTGAAGAGTTCAATGCAAGTAATGCGTGACTGGGCGACACGATACGCACCGTGGCTCGGCCTGGTAGGCATCCTTGGCAGCGCGCAGGAAGCGTTGGCCGGCGATTACGAAGGCTCGCCCCAGGTGGCCGAATTCGTCGGTGAAATGACCCGCGACTACGGTTTCGCCGGTGAACAGCTGATGGCCGTGTTCCGCGAAGCCCAGCGCAAGCAGGCGATTCTCGACGCCATTTCCAAACCCGCCGAACGGGTCAAGCAGTGGAAAGAATACCGGCCGATGTTCATCACCGACGCGCGCATCGCCCGCGGTGTGGACTTCTGGCGCCAGCACGAGGCCACCCTGGCCCGCGCCGAGCAGGAATACGGTGTTCCAGCCCAGGTGATCGTGTCGATCATCGGCGTTGAGACCTTTTTCGGACGTAATACCGGCAATTACCGGGTGATCGATGCCTTGTCCACGCTGGGTTTCGACTATCCTCCCCGTGCCGAATTTTTCCGCAAGGAGCTGCGTGAGTTCCTGCTGCTGGCCCGGGAAGAGCAGGTCGACCCGCTGACCCTCAAGGGTTCCTATGCCGGGGCGATGGGTTTGCCGCAGTTCATGCCGAGCAGTTTTCGCGCCTACGCGGTGGATTTCGACGGCGACGGCCACATCAATATCTGGAACAACCCGGATGATGCGATCGGCAGCGTCGCCAGCTATTTCAAGCGTCACGGCTGGGTCGCCGGTGAACCGGTAGTCAGCCGCGCGGATGTCCGTGGCGAGCAGGTGGATGAAGGCCTGACCACTGGCATCGAGCCGACGAAAACCGTTGGGGAGTTGCGAGCGCTGGGCTGGTCGAGTCATGATGCGCTGCGCGATGACATGCCGGTCACCGCATTCCGCCTCGAAGGCGACAACGGCCCGGAATACTGGATGGGCCTGACGAATTTCTACGCGATCACGCGTTATAACCGCAGCGTGATGTACGCCATGGCCGTACATCAACTGTCTGAACAGCTGGTACAAGCACGGGGCGTCAAGTAATGCGGGCATTGCCTATCAATAAACCCCTGAAGCTGGTGGCCTTTGCTGCATTGGCGGTACTGGTCGCCAGTTGTTCGACCAGCCGTTCGCCGAGCCAGAAGCCGACCACCGCCGTACGTTCGCAGCCGGGCCTGGACATCAACCGGGCCCACAAGGACGGCGCGCCGTGGTGGGACGTCGATGTGTCGCGCATCCCCGATGCAACGCCAACCCTGCACACCGGCCCATACAAGGCCAACCCGTACACCGTGCTGGGCAAGACCTACTTCCCGTTGCAGGAATCCAAGACTTACGTGGCCTCCGGCACTGCGTCCTGGTACGGCACCAAGTTCCACGGTCAGAACACCGCCAACGGCGAGGTCTACGACCTGTACGGCATGAGTGCCGCCCACAAGACATTACCGCTGCCGAGTTACGTTCGGGTGACCAACCTGGACAACAACAAGAGCGTGATCCTGCGGGTCAACGACCGCGGGCCGTTCTACTCGGACCGGATCATCGACCTGTCCTACGCCGCCGCGAAAAAACTCGGTTATGCCGAAATCGGCACCGCGCGGGTCAAGGTCGAAGGCATCGACCCGCAACAATGGTGGGCCGCCAAGGGCCGTCCGGCGCCTTTGATGCTCAACGAGCCGCAAGTCGCGCAGAATAGCGCCCCGGTGATCACGGCCTCGGCCGGCACCGTCGAGCAATGGACTCCGCCGCCGCAGCAGCACGCCGCGGCCGTCGTGCCAGTCCAGCTCGATGCAAAAAAAAACGCTTCTGCACCAGCGTCTGGCCAGTATCTGCAGGTGGGCGCGTTCGCCAACCCGGACGCTGCAGAACTCCTGAGGTCGAAGCTCAGCGGGATGGTGAGCGCTCCGGTGTTCATCAGCTCGATCGTGCGCAATCAGCAGACCCTGCACCGGGTTCGCCTGGGACCGATCGGTTCGCCGGGTGAAATTGCCCAGGTGCAGAACAGCGTGCGCCTGGCCAACCTCGGTTCGCCAAGTGTGGTCACCGAGTAAACGTAGGACTTGATTGACGGTTCACCAGCGATTGGGGGGTGAACCAGGTTGTTGGCTCGTCGAAGAACAAAAGCCCGGCAAGGGTGACTGGAGTGAGCAACTGAACACGCGATGCTCGTAGGGTTTGCTCGAAAGCTCGCCGAGCGGCGATCAGGCAAGGCAAAAACAGGTGAGGAAGCGGAGTGTAGGGGACCTACATGAGCATTCCGAATCTGTTTTTAACGCAGCATGATCGTCGCGCAGGCAGGTTTCGGGCAAAGCCTGAAAGACATCTGATTAAATTTTGTCCGCCAGGACAGTTTCCATTAGCGATTTCGAGAGACGGATGAACATCACCACCTTTGCCAAACGCCTGTGTCTGCTAGTCCCGCTGCTCCTCTCGCCAGCCGCCTTCGCGGCCGAGATGATGCCGTCGCCACCACAACTGGCCGCCAAATCCTACGTGCTCATGGATGCCAACAGCGGCAACGTGCTGGTGGAAAACAACGGTGACCAGCGTCTGCCGCCGGCCAGCCTGACCAAACTGATGACCGCGTACATCGCCACGCTGGAAATCCGTCGCGGCCAGATCGGTGAAAACGACCCGGTGACCGTCAGCGAAAACGCCTGGCGCACCGGCGGTTCGCGGATGTTCATCAAGGTCGGCTCGCAGGTCACTGTCAGCGACCTGCTGCACGGCATCATCATCCAGTCCGGCAACGACGCCAGCGTCGCGGTGGCTGAACACATCGCGGGCAGCGAAGACGCCTTCGCCGACCTGATGAACAAGACCGTCGCCGATCTGGGCATGACCAATACCCACTTCATGAACCCGACCGGTCTGCCGAACCCCGAGCACTACTCGTCGGCTCACGACATGGCGATCCTGGCGCGCGCGATCATCCACGAAGATCCGGCTCACTACGCGATCTACTCGCAGAAAGAGTTCTTCTGGAACGGCATCAAACAGCCTAACCGCAACCTGCTGCTGTGGCGCGACAAGACCGTCGACGGTCTGAAAACCGGTCACACCGACGAAGCCGGCTACTGCATGGTGTCCTCGGCCGTACGTGATGGCATGCGCCTGATCGCCGTGGTGTTCGGCACCAACAGCGAAGTGGCTCGCGCCGCCGAGACCCAGAAGCTGCTGACCTACGGTTTCCGCTTCTTCGAAACCCAGACCTTCTACCAGAAGGGCACCGAACTGGCTCAGGCCCCGGTGTGGAAAGGCACTACCAGTCAAGTCAAGGCCGGCCTGGCACAAGACCTGACCATGACCCTGCCGAAAGGCCAGCTGAAGAAGCTCGCTGCCAGCATGACCATGAACCCGCAACTGACCGCGCCAATCGCCAAGGGCGACGTGATCGGTAAAGTCGAAGTGAAACTGGACGACAAGGTGGTGCACAGCGCCGACCTGATCGCCCTGGACGCTGTCGAGGAGGGTGGTATCTTCCGCCGCATGTGGGATAGCATCCGTCTATTCTTCTACGGCTTGTTCAACTGATTTGAGTTGACCTGCATGGCCCCGTTCCGATCCGGAGCGGGGCCTTGTTCGTTACCGGGCTTACGCTTACGAGGCCGTTACGCCATGACCGATACCGAAGTAAAGGCGCCAAAGATCGAATTTCCCCAGGTTGATTATCCGGTTAAGGTGATCAGCGATACGGGCGTCGGCAACAAAGACAAGATCATCGACATCGTCAAGAAACACGCCAGGATCAACGATGAGCGTGTCGACGAGCGTCAAAGCAGCAACGGCAAGTACACCACCATCCAGTTGCACATCGTCGCGACCGACCAGGATCAGCTGTACAACATCAACAGCGAACTGCGGGCTACCGGTTTCGTGCACATGGTGCTGTGATGCCGGGCACGCTGGGCTTTCGCGAGCTTGGCCAGATGGCTTACGAGCCGGTCTGGCAGGCCATGCAGCGTTTTACCAACGAGCGTGGCACCACGGCCCCGGACGAAATCTGGCTGGTGGAGCACCCGCCGGTGTTCACCCAGGGCCAGGCCGGCAAGGCCGAGCACCTGTTGCTGCCGGGAGACATTCCGGTGGTGCAGGTCGACCGCGGCGGTCAGGTGACCTACCATGGCCCAGGCCAGTTGGTAGCCTATCTGCTGCTGGATGTGCGCCGACTCGGTTTCGGCGTGCGCGATCTGGTCAGCCGCATGGAGCGCTGCCTGATCGAACTGCTGGCCAGCTACGGCGTGACCGCCGTGGCCAAGCCGGATGCTCCCGGCGTCTACGTCGACGGAGCGAAGATCGCTTCTCTGGGTTTGCGGATTCGCCACGGTTGTTCCTTTCATGGCCTGGCCCTGAACGTGGACATGAACCTGGAACCGTTTCGACGGATTAATCCCTGCGGCTATGCCGGGCTGGCGATGACCCAGCTGAGCGAGCACGCAGGATCGATTGAATTTGCCGAGGTAAGTGCCCGGCTGCGCGCGCAGCTCGTCAAACACCTCGACTATGCTGAGCAGACGACCCTGACGGGCGGAATCGACTGATATGACTACTGATGCAGTGCAAACCATGATCCCGACGCTCGACGTGACCGAGCGCCCGGCCCCGCGTCCCAAGGTTGAAGCCGGCGTCAAGCTGCGCGGCGCCGAGAAGGTTGCACGCATCCCGGTGAAGATCATTCCGACCACCGAACTGCCGAAGAAACCCGACTGGATCCGCGTGCGCATCCCGGTTTCGCCGGAAGTCGACCGCATCAAGAGCCTGCTGCGCAAACACAAGCTGCACAGCGTCTGCGAAGAGGCCTCCTGCCCGAACCTGGGCGAGTGCTTCTCCGGCGGCACCGCGACCTTCATGATCATGGGTGACATCTGCACCCGTCGTTGCCCGTTCTGCGACGTTGGCCACGGTCGTCCGAAGCCACTGGACGTCAACGAGCCGGAAAGCCTGGCCATCGCCATCGCCGATCTGAAGCTCAAGTACGTGGTAATCACCTCGGTTGACCGCGACGACCTGCGTGACGGCGGTGCCCAGCACTTCGCGGACTGCATCCGCGAAATCCGCAAACTGTCGCCGAACGTGCAGCTCGAGACCCTGGTCCCGGACTACCGTGGCCGCATGGACATCGCCCTGGAAATCACCGCGGCCGAGCCGCCGGATGTGTTCAACCACAACCTGGAAACCGTACCGCGCCTGTACAAGGCTGCGCGTCCGGGTTCGGACTACCAGTGGTCGCTGACCCTGCTGCAACGCTTCAAGCAGATGATGCCGCACATCCCGACCAAATCCGGCCTGATGCTCGGCTTGGGCGAGACCGACGACGAAGTCATCGAAGTCATGAAGCGCATGCGCGAACACGACATCGACATGCTGACCCTGGGCCAGTATCTGCAACCGTCCCGCAGCCACTTGCCGGTGCAGCGTTTCGTGCACCCGGACACCTTCGCCTGGTTCGCCGAGGAAGGTTACAAGATGGGCTTCAAGAACGTCGCGTCCGGCCCGTTGGTGCGTTCTTCGTACCACGCTGACGAGCAAGCGAAACTGGTCAAGGCCGAGCTGCTCGGTTCCTGATTCAGCGCTGAATGAAAGAATGCCCGCCGGGGTTTATCGCCCGGCGGGCATTTTTTTGCCCGGCCTACACTCGTTACTGACTTCTCCTGCAATCTGCGGCGCAGCCGAGCCTCTTCTGTTTGTCGCCGTTCCTGACTACTGTGTGAGCATGACTTCACACAGGGAGATCCATGGATGACCGTTCGACCGACCCACACCCTTTTTCCGCACAAGTCTGTGCCCGCACTGCCGTCGGAAGGGCTGATCGGCGTCATTGCGCCCGCCGGCCCCGGCACGCTGGATACCGAAAAGGCCGTTCAGTGGATGCGCGCCCGGGGTTACGGTTTACGGGTGTTCCCGGGCGTCTATGAAAAGGACGGTTATCTGGCCGGCAGCGACGAGGTGCGGCTCAACGATCTGCACGCGGCGTTCGCTGACGAAGAGGTCGATGCGATCATTTGCCTGCGCGGTGGTTACGGCACGCCAAGGTTGCTGGATCGGATCGATTACGATCTGCTGAGCCGCCATGCCAAGCCCTTCGTCGGTTACAGCGACATCACCGCACTGCACCTGGCCATCAGTCGCTACGCCGGGTTCGTGACCTTTCACGGGCCGTTGTTGAATGCCGATCTGCTGGGTGACAAGGAGCCGCCGACGGTGACCTCGTTCTTCGCCATGCTGCGCGGTCAGTTGAAGGCCGGCAGTGTACTGAGTCATCCGGCGGCTTATCCGTTGACCACCGTGGAGCCCGGCATTGCCCACGGGCGTTTGCAGGGCGGTAATCTGGCAATGATCGCCTCGACTCTTGGCACGCCTTACGAAATCGATGTCGAAGGGGTGATTCTGCTCATCGAGGACATCAACGAGCCGCTGTACCGGATCGACCGCTTGCTGACCCAGATGCGTCTGGCGGGCAAGTTGGCCAGATTGCGCGGCGTGTTGGTCGGGGACGTGGCGGGTGTGGATGTCGAGGCCTTGAACCGCTTGCTCAAGCAGACCTTTGAACCCCTGCGGATTCCGGTGCTGTCCGGCTGGCGCAGCGGGCACTGCGATCCGAACCTGACGTTGCCGCTGGGGGCGTTGGTTCGACTGGATGCGGGCAAGAAGGAGTTGATGCTGGAACAGGATGTGGTGATTCGCTGATCGAGCCGCAAAAAAAGACCGCCGCCTGAAGAGGCGGCGGTCTTTTTGTTTTTACTGGTTACGCAGGCTTTCCAGCAGCTTGTGCGTCGGATAACCATCCGCCGGCCAGCCAAATGACTGCTGCGCAGCGCGAATCGCCTTGCGCGTATTGGCACCGATGATCCCGTCGGCGGTGCCTGCGTCGTAGTTGCGCGCGGTCAGCAGGTTTTGCAGTTCGATCCGCTCGGTGCGGCTCAACGGCAGGTCGTCTTTTGGCCAGGTGCCATTGATCAGGCCGGCGCCGTTGAAGCGCTCGGACAACAGGCTGACGGCCAGTGCGTAGGACGACGAGTTGTTGTACTTGAGGATCGCCCGGAAGTTATCGAGGATCAGGAACGCCGGGCCACGGTAGCCAGCCGGCAGCAGCAGAGCAGCAGACAGTTGCTCGGAGCCGGCCGGCACCTGGCCGCCGTTCGGCAGGGTTACGCCCAATTGCCGCCATTCGGCGACGCTTTTTCGAATAGCGCCGTCAGCCAAGGTGTAGTTGAAACCGCTTGGCAGTTGCACTTCGAAGCCCCACGGCTGGCCACGCTGCCAGCCGGAGCTTTGCAGGTAGTGCGCGGTGGAGGCCAATGCGTCAGCCGGGCTGCCCCAGATGTCGCGGCGACCGTCACCGTCGAAGTCCACGGCGTGGGTGTTGTAGGTGGTCGGGATGAACTGGGTCTGGCCCATTGCACCGGCCCAGGAGCCGAGCATTTTCTCCGGCGTGATGTCGCCCTGTTGCAGGATCTGCAGCGCCGCAATCAGCTGCGCATGGGCAAAGCCCGGACGGCGACCTTCATAGGCCAGGGTCGCCAGCGAGTTGATCACCGACTTGCTGCCCTGGAACTGGCCGAAGTTGCTTTCCATGCCCCACACCGAGACCAACGCCTGACGGTCAACGCCATAACGCTGCTCGATGCTTTGCAGAATATCGGCGTACTGGCTGATCAGTGCCTGGCCTTTGCGCACGCGCAACGGCGACAGTGCGCCATCCAGGTATTCCCAGACCGGCCGGGCGAATTCCGGCTGGCTGCGGTCGGCGCGAATCACGCTGGCATCGAAGCTGACATTGGCGAAGGCACGGTCGAACAGGTCGGCACGAATGCCGGCGGCCAGGGCTTCCTTGCGGAAACCTGCCTGCCATTCGGCAAAGGTCTGGGTCGGTTGCAGGTCGAGGTTGTCACCGGACGGCACTACCGGCGGGATGACCGCTGGGGCTGTGGCAACGGGGACGGTCTGAAGCGGTTGAGCGTCAGCGGCGGTGGGTTTTTCCGCGCAGGCGACGAGCAATACGAAGCTGGAGGCAGCGATCAGTTGGCGAAAGGGCCAACGACGGGAAAGACTGAGGGGCATGCACGGGTCCAGGGAATACGAATCAGGTGCAGACCTTAACATGAGGAAGGGGTGCTGCGCTTCAAGCGGCCAGAAAGTAAGAAGCCTCCCAGCTGTCAGACTGGAAGGCTTCGCGGCGGTAGCTGCCTTTACCCTTGGTTGGTCGTTCCTGACGGCTGCGGAACAGGGGTTGGGCGACGATGGATTTGGCCTTGTTGTGGCCATGTTTCGATGGCTTTTTGCTCATGATGATTCTCTCGATTGAGTGAGGTTTTGCGCGGCAGATAATCTGCCGATCTAGAGCGTCTGTCTATAGGACCGACGGCGGGATGTTCTGTAGGAAATGGACTCGGTAAAAAACGGGATCGCAGCGCGCGATCCCGGAATTCATTCGGCAGGCAATGTCAGGCGCTGACCGGCCATCAGCAGCGCCAACCGGCTCAGGCTCATCCACGGCGAGCCGGCCGCCTGGCCCTTGATTTGTGCATCGATGCGCTGGGCTTCGAGCAGCAACTGTGCCCAGCGTTGCGCCGAGTAGCGTTGCAGGGCCTTGCTCATCAGCGGTTTTCGCTTGTCCCAGACCGGCGGCTTGGCCTGACTGAAGCACTTGTCCAGCGGCGTGCCCTGGCTGTATTGCAACGAGATGTTGGCCAGCAGCCGTAACTCCCGAGCCAGGGCCCAGAGGATCACCGGCGGCTCGACCCCTTCACCGCGCAGCCCTTCGAGCATGCGCAGGGCGTGGGCCGGTTCGCCGTTGAGCACTGCATCGGTCAGGCCGAACACGTCGAAACGCGCACTGTCGGCCACGGCCGCCTGTACGGTTTCGATGGTGATCTGTCCGCCCTCGGCCATCAGCTTGAGCTTTTCGATCTCTTGCGCAGCGGCCAGCAGGTTGCCTTCGACCCGCGCTGCAATCAGCTCGACCGCGTCCTGGCTGGCCGACAAGCCGGCCTGGGACAGGCGCTGACGAATCCAGCTCGGCAGCTGGTTGGCGTCCACCGGCCAGATCTGCACGAACTGGGTCTGCTGACCCTCGACCAGCGCCTTGCCCCACTTGGTCTTCTGCGCGCTGCCGTCGAGCTTCGGCAGGCTGATCAGCAGCACCGTGTCTTCAGCCGGGCGCGAGCAATATTCGATCAGCGCGGCGGCGCCCTTGTCACCGGGCTTGCCCGAAGGCAGGCGCAGTTCCAGCAGGCGTTTTTCGGCGAACAGCGACATGCTGGCGCCGGCCTGGAGCAATGTCCCCCAATCGAAATTGGCGTCGGCGGCAAAGACCTGGCGTTCATCGAATCCTTGCTGGCGGGCAGCGGAGCGGATGGCGTCGGCGGCTTCCTGACACAGCAGCGGGTCATCGCCGCTGATGATGTAGACCGGCGCAAGAGCGCCTTGCAGGTGTTTGCCGAGTTGGGCGGGAGCGAGCTTCATAAGAGAGGGCGAACGGGGCGCCTGAGCGCCCCGAACGTCTTACTGCTGCGGCAGTTCGAGCGGCGACTGGCGCGGGGTTTCCGCTTCAGCCTTCTGTGCCGCTTCGAGGGCGTCGGCTTCTGCCTTGGCCCGTGCGTTGGCGGTTTGCTGCAGAGCGTCCAGCTGTGCCGGTGTCAGCTGTTGCAGACGCAGCATCATGCGCTGTACCAGTTCGCGTTGTGTTTCACGGCGGGCATCGTTGGCTTCCTGGTCGGAACCCACGAGGTTGTTGCCGTCGTGGATGAACACTTTCTGCACTTCAAGCTTGTCGCTCTTGAGCAACAGATCCTTTTCGCCGCGGATATCGTAGGTCAGCACGGTGCTCACCTGATATTCGCCAGTACGACCGGCGCCCGCGTAGCTGAGGATGCGCTGGCTTTCCTGCTCATCGGACAGGTAAAGCTTGTACGGCGCACCGGAAACGACCTTGACGCCGCTGGCCTCCAGCACCTGACGCAGTTGCGTCACGGTTTCGCCGTAGGCGTTTCGGGCGCTCAGATCAAGCTCCTTGATCGAAAGTTCGTTGGTGCCGGTACCACGCAGCTGGAAACCGCAGGCGCTCAACAGGACGGCGAGGCCCATCACCAGCAGATTGCGTTTGATCATTGTGTTGCTCCCCTTGAAACCATGTGGGCCGACTCTGTGGCCCGAAAGGTTTTACTGGGCGTCAGGCACACCTGACGCCCGATCCAATTAGCTGGCGACGATATTGACCAGTTTCCCGGGCACTACGATCACTTTGCGAATCGTCAGGCCGTCAACGAAACGCAGTACGTTCTCGTTGGCACGGGCTGCCGCTTCGACTTCTTCACGGGTCGCGGCGGCCGGCATTTCGATCTGGCCACGCAGCTTGCCGTTGACCTGGATCACCAGGGTCAGGCTGTCCTGAACGAGTGCGCTTTCATCCACCACTGGCCAGCCGGCGTCGATCACAGGGTCGGCGTGGCCCAGTTGATTCCACAGTTCGTGGCAAATGTGCGGGGTGATCGGAGCCAGCAACAGCGTAACGGCTTCCAGACCTTCCTGAACCAGTGCGCGATCCTGTTCGGTGGATTGTGCTGCTTTTTCCAGCACGTTCATCAGCGTCATCACCTGGGCGATGGCGGTGTTGAATTTGTGATTCTGGCCGACGTCATGGCTGGCCTGCTTGATCGCCTGGTGGATCGCGCGACGAACGGCTTTCTGCTCGTCGTTCAGGCCGGCGATGTCCAGTTTGCCCGGCAGGCCCTGAGTGACGTGGGCCTGAGCCAGACGCCAGACGCGCTTGAGGAAGCGGTGCGAACCTTCAACGCCGGAGTCGGACCACGCGGCGCTCATGTCGGGCGGCGAGGCAAACATCATGAACAGGCGGCAGGTGTCCGCGCCGAACTGGTCGATCATCGATTGAGGGTCGACGCCGTTGTTCTTCGACTTGGCCATTTTCTCGGTGCCGCCGATTTCCACCGGCAGACCGTCGGTTTTCAGTCTGGCGCTGGTGACGTTGCCCTTGCCGTCGCGTTCGAGATCGACGTCCGCCGGGTTGAACCAGGTGTAGGCGCCGTTGGCTTCGCGGCGATAGTAAGTCTCGGCAATCACCATGCCTTGAGTCAGCAGGTTCTTGAACGGCTCGTTGGAGCTCACCAGGCCTTCGTCGCGCATCAGCTTGTGGAAGAAACGCGCGTACAGCAGGTGAAGAATGGCGTGTTCAATACCACCGATGTACTGATCCACCGGCAACCAGTGGTCGGCCGCGGATTTTTCCACCAGACCGCCTTCGAAGTGCGGCGAGGCGTAACGGGCGTAGTACCAGGACGACTCGACGAAGGTGTCCATGGTGTCGGTTTCACGCTTGGCAGGCTGACCGCATTTCGGGCAGGTGCACTCGTAGAACTCGGGCATGCGTGCCAGCGGCGAACCGGCGCCGTCCGGCACCACGTCTTCCGGCAGGACGACCGGCAGTTGATCTTCCGGCACCGGCACGTCGCCGCAGGCATCGCAGTGGATGATCGGGATCGGGCAGCCCCAGTAGCGCTGACGGCTGATGCCCCAGTCGCGCAGGCGGAACTGGGTGCGCGAGGCGCCGAGGTTTTTCTTGATCAGGGCGACTTCCATGGCGTCGAACGCGCCAGCGAAGTCCAGACCGTCGAATTCGCCGGAGTTGATCAGCGTGCCGTGCTCGCCGTAGGCGTCTTGCCATGGCGCCGGGTTGGTTTCACCGGAGCTGGTGCGCACCACGGATTTGACCGGCAGGTTGTACTTGTGGGCGAATTCGAAATCGCGCTCGTCGTGCGCCGGCACAGCCATGACCGCGCCGTCGCCGTAGTGCATTAGTACATAGTTGGCGACCCACACCGGCAGTTTTTCGCCGGTCAGCGGGTGCTCGACGAACAGACCGGTCGGCAGGCCTTTCTTCTCTTGAGTGGCGACGTCGGCTTCGGCGACGCTGCCGCCCTTGCATTCGGCGATGAACGCTTGCAGCTCAGGGTTGTTCTTCGCGGCGAGAGCGGCCAGGTGGTGCTCGGCGGCCACGGCAACATAAGTTGCGCCCATCAGGGTGTCCGGACGGGTGGTGAAGACTTTCAGGGTGCCGGTTTCGCCGATCGAGTCGACGTTGTACGGGAACTGCACTTCCATCCCGCGCGACTTGCCGATCCAGTTGCGCTGCATGGTCTTGACCTGCTCAGGCCAGCCGGTCAGTTCGTCGAGGCTCTCCAGCAGCTCATCCGCGTAGGCGGTGATCTTGAAGTAGTACATCGGGATTTCGCGCTTTTCGATCAGCGCGCCGGAACGCCAGCCGCGACCGTCGATCACCTGTTCGTTGGCCAGAACGGTCTGGTCGATCGGGTCCCAGTTCACGGTGCCATTCTTGCGGTAGATCACGCCTTTTTCGAACAGGCGAGTGAACAGCCATTGTTCCCAGCGGTAGTAATCCGGTTTGCAGGTGGTGACTTCCCGCGACCAGTCGACCGCCAGGCCCAGGCTGCGCAGCTGGGATTTCATGTAGGCGATGTTTTCGTAGGTCCACTTGGCCGGGGCCACGTTGTTCTTCATCGCGGCGTTTTCCGCCGGCATGCCGAAGGCGTCCCAACCCATCGGTTGCAGAACGTTCTTGCCGAGCATGCGCTGGTAGCGGGAGATCACGTCGCCGATGGTGTAGTTGCGCACGTGCCCCATGTGTAGCTTGCCGCTGGGGTAAGGGAACATCGACAGGCAGTAGTAGGTTTCCTTGCCTGGCTGTTCACTGACTTCAAAGGACTTTTGCTCGTCCCAGAACGATTGGGCGGCGGCTTCGATTTCACGGGGCTGATATTGTTCGTGCATGGCTACTTTTGTACTGGATAGGGGTGGCCTAATCCTCTTCAATGCGACGTCCCGGGCATGTCGGACGAGCTGGAAGTGGAGTTACAGGAAGCGCCGTAGCATACATGACCGCGCTTGGCCTAGGGAAACCCTGATTGCAGCCGTTTGACCGGCCGAAATCGCGGCGAGGGCCGTTGGTCGCGGCACGCAGCCGGTTTGTGCAGCGAAGCTAAGCTCTAACTGGGGAGTGAGTCTTATCTTCAATGAGGTGAGGGATGGTGGAGTCACAGCAAAAAAACGTTACCAAACCCGAGTTGTACGAGCGGTTGATCGATCGTCTGGGGATGGCCCTGGACGCGGCAAAAACCGCTGGAAGGCTGCGCGACGAGCGCCCCCTGGAGCTGGAATTGCGTGGCTTGAGTCCCGCCGAGTTCAAACTGGTCAAGGCCTATCTGGATCGCAGTGAGCGTGAAACCCACGGATACCTGTCACAAGCAGTGAAACAGCTCGATGCTGCCCATTCGGCCAAGGTCATCTGGCTCAAGGACAAGGCACCCGGCAGAGACGCCGTCAAAGTGCGGACTCTGCAGGCCAAGTAAACGCATGGCAGGTCAAAAAGCGGATCTTTTTCAACGGGATCCGACCCTACTGGTTGTCGCGCTGTATCAACCCACTTAGGCTTCGGGCATCTCTGGAGATGCTCGATGCCTTTTCGTTATTTCATTAAACAACTTCTATTGCCGCCAGGCCTTCTCTTGTTGCTGCTACTCGTCGCCTGGTGGTTGCGACGTTCGCGGCCGCGACTGGCCGGGCTGTGTTTCGCCCTGGGTTTTGGTGGCTTCTTGCTGATGAGTCTGCCGGTGGTCGTGCAATGGGGCGCCAAAGCCCTGGAGCGCGAGCCGCCGCTGGCCCGGGAAGCATGGAAAAGCCTGGCGCAGCGCGCCGATGCGATTGTGGTGCTGGGCTCCGGCCGCGAGCGCGGCGATCTGGCCTGGGGTGAAGATCAACCGACCGGTGTCGGGCTGGAGCGCCAACGTTATGCGGCGCGACTGGCCAAGGCGTCCGGGCTGCCGATTCTGACCAGCGGCGGCCTGCATTACGGTACGCCGCCGACCGAGGCGAAGCTGATGGCGGATTCGCTGCGCGATGACTTCGGCGTGACCGTGCGCTGGCAGGAGGGAGAGAGCCGCACTACGTGGGAGAACGCCGAATTCAGCGCCAAAATGCTGTTGCCGGAAGGCGTCAAACGCATCGTGCTGGTCACCCAGGCCTGGCATATGCCGCGAGCGGTGTGGAGTTATCAACAGGCCGGGTTCGAGGTCGTGCCGGCGCCGGTTGGTTTCCTCGGCACGGACAATGCGCGACCGTTCGGCGGCTGGCTGCCGGAGTTCAAGTCGATCTGGCAGAGCGGGCAGTTGATGAACGAGGCGGTGGGGCAGATCGGCTATTCGCTGTTCTACCGAGGGAATGGCGGCACCGATTGATGCGTTGTCGTTGATGGTGCCTTCGCGAGCAAGCCCGCTCCCACAGTGGTCACCTGTGGGAGCGGGCGATTTCTCAGAGCGTCTTGGACATCCGGTTGGTCATCAGCGCCCAGCCGAACAGCACCACACACAGGATGATCAGCGGCCACGAGCGCCATTGCAGATACGGCGTCAGGTTGTGCATCGGCACCACTTCGCCGTAGAGCACGCCCTGCTCGAACTGCGGAATTCGCTCGGTGATCTGGCCAAACGGGTTGATCAGCCCGGTCACGCCGTTGTTGGTCGCGCGAATCATCCAGCGTCCGGCTTCAAGCGCGCGCATCTGCGCCATTTGCAGGTGTTGCAGCGGGCCGATCGACGTACCGAACCAGGTGTCGTTGCTGATCGTCAGCAGCAGATCGCTGCGTGCCGCCAGGCCTGCGGCGAATTCCGGATACACCACTTCGTAGCAGATGAACGGCGCGATCTGGTAGCCCTTCGCTTGCAACAGCGCCTGATCGGCAGGGCCGCGGGCGAAGTCGGACATCGGCAGGTCGAAGAACGCGATCAGCCCGCGCAGGATGTCCTGCAACGGTACGTATTCGCCGAACGGCACCAGTTTCTGCTTCAGATAAGTGCCATCGCCTTCGCCGACTACGGTGATGCCGTTGAAGAAGCGTTTTTCGTGACGGACCATTTCGCGGATAGGCACGCCGGTGATCAGCGCCGATTTACGCTCGGCGGCGAAGTTGCCCATCATGGTCAGGTAGCCCTCGGCGGACTCCTTGAGCACCGGCACGGCGGTTTCCGGCCAGATCAAAAGATCCACCGGTTTGGAGCGGAAACTCAGATCGCGGTACAGCGCCAGTTGCGCATTGAGTTCGGCCGGGTCCCATTTCATGCTTTGCGCGACGTTCCCCTGGATGGCGGCAACGGTCAGCGGCGCGCCGGCCGGGCTGGTCCAGGCATGGCCCTTGAGCGCAATGCCCGCCGCCCACGGCCCGATCAGCAATACCAGGCCGGCAGCGATGAAGGCTTTGCGGCGGGTTTGCAGCAGGCGCGGTGCGTTGTAGATCAGTGCAGCGGTCAGTGCGAGGACGAACGACACCAGCCACATGCCGCCCACCGGCGCGAGTCCGGCCAACGGGCCATCGAGCTGGCTGTAACCGGAATACAGCCACGGAAAACCGGTGAGGAACCAGCCGCGGAAAGCTTCCTGGCCTACCCATAGCGCCGCAAATGCAAGGGCGTCGGCCACCGGCGCTTCGTTACGCCGCAACCAGCGCGCCCAGAGCCAGGCGGGCAGGGCGAAGAACCAGGCAATGGCCGCCGTGAAGATCAGCATCAGGAAACCGGCCAGCAGCACCGAGGCTCCGCCGAAGTGGTGGATGCTGTAATAGATCCAGCTGGTGCCGGCGCCGAACAGGCCGAAACCGAAGCACCAGCCACGACCCAGTGCCTGACGCGGGCTCAGCTCGCGCAGGCCGGCGTAGAACAGGCCGACCGCCAGCAAGGCCAGCGGCCAGAGATCGAACGGTGCCAGAGCGAAGGTGGTGATTGCACCGGCCGCCACGGCCAGCAGGTTACCGGGCCAGCCGGGGCGGGTTGTCCAGCGCATTTCAGTCCTTAAATTTACCGGGCGATTGGCGTGAGTCGCAGCAAGTGAATCCGACGGCTGTCGGCGTTCAGGATGCGGAAGCGATAGGCGCCGATTTCAGTGATTTCGTTGCGTTTTGGCAAGTGCCCGAACGCGCTCATCACCAGCCCGCCGACGGTGTCGAACTCGTCGTCGGAGAATTCGCTGTCGAAGAACTCGTTGAAGTTTTCGATCGGCGTCAGGGCCTTGATCAGGAAATCACCGCTGGGCAGCGGCTTGATGTAGCTGTCTTCTTCGACGTCGTGTTCGTCTTCGATGTCGCCGACGATCTGCTCGAGCACGTCTTCGATGGTCACCAGACCGGCCACACCGCCGTATTCGTCGATCACGATGGCCATGTGGTTGTGGTTGGCGCGGAATTCGCGCAGCAACACGTTCAGGCGCTTGGACTCCGGCACGAAGGTGGCCGGGCGCAGCAGGTCCTTGATGTTGAAGCTGTCGCCGTTCTCCTTGAGGATCAGTGGCAGCAGATCCTTGGCCAGCAGCACGCCCATCACGTCGTCATGGCTTTCGCCGATGACCGGGTAGCGCGAGTGGGCCGAGTCGACCACGGCGGGGAGGAATTCGCGGGGTGTCTGGGTCGCCTTGATGCTGATCATCTGCGAGCGCGGCACCATGATGTCGCGAACCTGCAGGTCAGCCACCTGGATGGCGCCTTCGACGATGGCCAGCGCTTCGCTGTCCAGCAGTTTGTTCTGATGTGCATCGCGCAGCAGCTCCAGCAGCTCCTGGCGGTTCTTCGGCTCGTGGGCAAAAGCCTGGGTCAGTTTACCCAGCCATGACTTTTGCCCGTTGCTCGATCGATCTTCGCTCATAGCGATTACTCTGAATCCTTTGTTGTAACAGTAGGGGATGTTTCGGTTTCGTCGTCCGCGTACGGATCGGGATAACCCAATTCGGCAAGCAACTCGCGTTCCAGTGCTTCCATTTCCTCGGCTTCCTCGTCATCTATATGGTCGTAACCCAGCAGATGCAAGCAGCCGTGAATGACCAGATGTGCCCAGTGGGCCTTTAGTTCCTTGCCCTGTTCGGCGGCTTCGCGCTCGACCACGGCCACGCAGATCACCAGATCGCCCAGCAGCGGGATGTCGAGAAACTCGTCGGGCACTTCGGCGGGAAAGGACAGCACGTTGGTCGCGTAATCCTTGTGCCGCCAGGTGTGGTTCAGTTCGCGGCCTTCTTCCTCGTCGACCAGACGAATGGTCATTTCCGAGTCGGCGGTGCGCTGACGCAAGGCCAGTTCGCACCATTGGCGGAACTCGGCTTCAGTCGGCGCAGACGCTTCGGTCGCGATTTGCAGGTCAAGCTCAAGCATCGTGGCGAGTGTCCTTTGGCGCTTCGTCGGCCAAGCGCGTCTCGAAGCGCTCGTAGGCTTCGACGATGCGTTGCACCAACGGGTGGCGCACCACGTCTTTGGGCTGGAAGTGCGTGAAGCTGATACCCGGCACATCTTTCAGAACTTCGATGACGTGATGAAGTCCGGATTTGGTGCCGCGTGGCAGGTCGACCTGGGTGATGTCGCCGGTAATCACGGCAGTGGAGCCGAAACCGATCCGGGTCAGGAACATCTTCATCTGCTCGACGGTGGTGTTCTGGCTCTCATCGAGAATGATGAAGCTGTTGTTCAGCGTGCGACCGCGCATGTAGGCCAGTGGCGCGACTTCGATCACCTGACGCTCGATCAGCTTGGCCACGTATTCGAAGCCGAGCATCTCGTACAGCGCGTCGTAGAGCGGGCGCAGGTACGGGTCGATCTTTTGCGACAGGTCGCCGGGCAGGAAACCGAGTTTTTCACCCGCTTCGACCGCCGGACGCACCAGCAGGATGCGACGGATCTGTTCACGCTCCAGCGCATCCACCGCGCAGGCGACAGCCAGATAGGTCTTGCCGGTACCGGCCGGGCCGATGCCGAAGTTGATGTCGTTGCCGAGGATTTCCTTCACGTAGCGCAGCTGATTCAAGCCGCGTGGGCGAATCATGCCTTTCTTGGTGCGCAGGGCGACGGAGGCTTCGGCGGGGGCGGGGTTGTCCAGTTGCTCGACGGCCGATTCCTGGAGGAACAGGTGAACCGTATCCGGCGACAGCTCTGAACCCTTGGTTTCCCGGTACAGGCGGCGAATCAGGTTTTCCGCGGAAGTGGTGTGCTTGGGCTCGCCGATCAGCTCGAACTGATTACCGCGGTTGCGGATCTCGATGGCCAGGCGCTGTTCGATCAGCCGCAGGTGCTCGTCGAACTGCCCGCACAGATTGGCGAAGCGGCGAGCCTCAAAGGGCTCGAGAATGAAACGATGTGGTTCGATGGGTGCGTTCAAGGTCGTATTTAGCCGCCCTGGGGCAATTAGGATGAATTGAAGGATAACGCCAGCGGCGTGGGTGCGAAAGCTCTTAAATGGATGAGCCTGTTCTCAAGATCCAGGCCGGTCCATTGTGGGAGCGAGCCTGCTCGCGATGGCCACGCCACGGTTGACTTGGTAAACCGCGTCATCGTTCATCGCGAGCAGGCTCGCTCCCACAGTTGAACAAAGGGTGTTACTGGATCAGCGAGCCGCGCAGCGAGTGCGGTTGCGCCGCGTCGATGTGCACGTCGGCGAATTGGCCGATCAGGGTCGGATTATCGCAGCGGAAGTTGACGATACGGTTATTCTCGGTGCGCCCTTGCAGTTCGCCCGGGTCTTTCTTCGAATAATCGGTCACCAGGATCCGCTGGATCGAACCGACCATTTGTCGGCTGATCTCGAACCCTTGCTGATTCAAACGCTGCTGCAAGGCGTTCAGGCGTTCTTTCTTCAGTTCTTCCGGGGTGTCGTCGGCCAGATCGGCGGCCGGGGTGCCCGGGCGCTGGCTGTAGACGAACGAGTAGGAAAAGTCGAAACCGACGTCGGCAATCAGCTTCATGGTCTGTTCGAAGTCTTTCTCGGTTTCCCCCGGGAAGCCGACGATGAAGTCCGAGCTGATGCAGATCCCCGGTACGGCGGCGCGCAATTTGCGCAGCTTGGATTTGTACTCCAGCGCCGTGTGGTTGCGCTTCATCGCGGCCAGGATCCGGTCCGAACCCGACTGCACCGGCAAGTGCAGGTGCTTGACCAGTTCCGGCACTTCGGCGTGGGCCTGGATCAGGCTGTCGGAGAACTCCAGCGGGTGCGAAGTGGTGTAGCGTATGCGGTCGATGCCGTCGACCGCCGCGACCACACGGATCAATTCCGCCAGATCCGCCAGGCGACCGTCGTGGGTCAGCCCGCGATAGCCGTTGACGTTCTGCCCCAGCAGGGTCACTTCACGCACGCCGTTTTCGGCCAGGTGGATGATCTCGGCGATCACGTCGTCGAACGGGCGGCTGACTTCTTCGCCGCGGGTGTAAGGCACCACGCAGAACGTGCAGTACTTGCTGCAGCCTTCCATCACCGACACGTAGGCGCTGGGGCCGTCGATGCGCGGCTCGGGCAGGTGGTCGAATTTTTCGATTTCCGGGAACGAGACGTCGACTTGCGGCAGCTTGCTGATGCGCGCGGCGTCGATCATTTCCGGCAGGCGGTGCAGGGTCTGCGGGCCGAACACCACGTCGACGTACGGGGCGCGATCACGGATCGCCGCGCCCTCCTGGCTGGCCACGCAACCGCCGACGGCGATCACCATGTCCGGGTTCGCCAGTTTCAGTTCGCGCCAGCGGCCGAGCTGGGAGTACACCCGGTCCTGGGCGCGTTCGCGGATCGAGCAGGTGTTGAGCAGAATCACGTCGGCATCTTCGGCGCGCGCCGTGACTTCCAGGGCCTGGTGTTCGCCCAGCAGATCGACCATGCGCGAGCTGTCGTACTCGTTCATCTGGCAACCGTGGGTTTCGATGTAAAGCTTCTTGGCCATGGAATAGGGTCGTCACGTGGTTCAAAGAACCGCGCATTATAGGGAACATGTCCCCAGGTTCCTACCGCTGCGCGTCCGGTGGCTATGCTATAGTTCGCGCCCTCATTTTTTACCCCGATGCTGTCTGCCCGCCATGACCAAACGCGAAGCTCCAATCTACAAGGTGATTTTCCTCAACCAGGGCCAGGTGTTCGAAATGTACGCCAAGCAGATCTATCAAAGTGATCTGTGGGGCTTCCTGGAAGTGGAAGAGTTCGTCTTTGGCGAGCGCACGCAAGTGGTCGTCGACCCGAGCGAAGAAAAGCTCAAGGCGCAGTTCGAAGGTGTGGTGCGCAGCTTTGTGCCGATGCACTCGATCGTGCGTATTGACGAGGTCGAGCGACTGGGAACGCCGAAGATCAGCGAAGCCCGTGGCGGCGTTGGTAACGTGATGCCGTTTCCGATGCCGATGCCTGAGAAGTAAACCGTAAGACCGAGTCGCCTCATTCGCGAGCAAGCCCGCTCCCACAGGGGAATGCAATCCAATGTGGGAGCGGGCTTGCTCGCGAAGAGGCCAGAAAAATCTATAGAGAAATCAGGGAAGGGGCGAGAACGGCGTACGCCCGTCGGCGCTTTGCAGTTCCATCAGGTATTTACGGAAAATTTGCCCGAGCACCTGGGTCGCGGTTTCGAGATCTTCGCGGGACATTTTTTCGGAGACTTCGTCGGCGGTGTCCAGTGCATCTTCTGCGCCGTTGACCGCCGCCATCTTCAGCACAATGTACGCCTGAATGTTGTTGGCCTGCACGCCTTCGCCGTGGAAGAACATGGTGCCGAGCTTGAACTGCGCCTGGGCATGGCCCTGCAGCGAGGCCTTTTCGAAATAGCTCAGGGCTTGATTGAGGTCGCGCGGCGCATTCTTGCCGTCGTAGTAGAACTCACCCAACTCGTATTGCGCTTGCGCATCCCCTTCATCCGCTGCCTTTTGGCAGGCGGCGAGGGCCTGCGTGACATCTTGCGGCTGAGTATTGAGGGTGCAGCGACCCATCGCCGGGATCAACAACGAGTTGCCGCCTGCTTGTGCATGTGCGAGCAGCGGCTGAAGGAGCAACAGGCAGCCCAAGGCAAGGGTGCGGCCGGTGCGGTTCATGGGAATCGACTTACCTCTGAAGGGCGCGCGGACCCGTCGAGGGATCCAATAAGCGCGCATTATGAAATAAGCAGGGCCATCCTTACAAAGTCTTTACTCGATTTTCTGCTGCGCGGGAAATATATCGCCCACTTTATGGGAGATTTTTGGCAGGCGTGTCGGAAAAGGCGTGCAGATGTAGGAGAACGCTGACGCTGGCAATGGCCAACGTCAGCGGCGGGGCGTTTTACTTCAACTTGGCGAAGGCGCGTTCGGCGGCGTCAAGGGTCAGTTTCAGCTCGGCTTCGCCATGGGCGATCGAGGTGAAACCGGCTTCGAAGGCGCTCGGTGCCAGGTACACGCCACCTTCCAGCATCAGGTGGAAGAAGCGGCCGAACAGCGCTGCATCGCTGGCCATCACGTCTTCAAACGTAACAATGTCGTCGGCACCGCTGAAGTACAGACCGAACATGCCGCCCGCCTGGGTGGTCACGAACGGAATGCCGGCGGCATCGGCGCGCTGTTGCAGGCCGTCGAGCAGGCGCGTGGTGTAGTCGGTCAGTTCGGCGTGGAAGCCCGGACGGCTGATCAGGCGCAGGGTGGTCAGGCCGGCGGCCATCGCCAGCGGGTTACCCGACAGGGTGCCCGCCTGATAGACCGGGCCCAGCGGTGCGATGCGTTCCATGATCGAGCGTTTGCCGCCGAAACAGCCGACCGGCATGCCGCCACCGATGATTTTGCCGAAGGTGGTCAGGTCCGGGGTTACGCCGTAGTAGGCCTGGGCACCGCCGAGGGCGACGCGGAAACCGGTCATCACTTCGTCGAAAATCAGCACCACGCCGTGCTTATCGCACAGGCTGCGCAGGCCTTCGAGGAAACCCGGCGCCGGCGGTACGCAGTTCATGTTGCCGGCCACTGGCTCGACGATGATGCACGCCACGTCCTTACCGACTTCGGCGAGCATTTTTTCAACCGCGTCGATGTCGTTGAACGGCAGGGTCAGGGTGTGTTTGGCGAACGCCGCCGGCACTCCGGCCGAGCTTGGTACGCCTTGGGTCAGTGCGCCAGAGCCGGCCTTGACCAGCAGGCTGTCGGAGTGACCGTGGTAGCAGCCTTCGAACTTGATGATGCTGTCGCGGCCGGTGAAGCCACGGGCCAGACGGATCGCGCTCATGGTCGCTTCGGTGCCGGAGCTGACCATGCGCACCATCTCCATCGACGGCACCAGCGAGCAGACCAGGTCGGCCATCTCGGTTTCCATCGCGGTCGGCGCGCCGTAGGACAGGCCGTGCTGCAACTGGTTACGCACTGCGTCCAGCACGTCCGGGTGGCTGTGGCCGAGGATCATCGGGCCCCAGGAGCCGACGTAATCCACATAACGCTTGTCGTCTTCGTCAGTGACGTAGGCGCCTTCGGCGTGCTTGAAGAACAGCGGCGTGCCGCCAACGCTCTTGAACGCGCGCACCGGCGAGTTCACGCCACCGGGAATGTGTTTCTGGGCGTTGGCAAACAGGGTTTCGGAACGAGACATGATCGGGCTCTCAGACTTTTAATAATTCATTGAAGGCGCGGGCGCGGCGGGTCACTTCGGCGCTGCTGTCGGCGCCGAACAGGCCATGGACCACGGCCAGCAGATCGACACCGTGGGCCACCAATGGCGCAGCGTTGTCGAGGGTGATGCCGCCGATCGCGCAGATCGGCAGGTGCAGGGTGCGCTTGGCTTCGTCGAGCAGATCGAGGCTGCAACTCGGTGCACCGGGTTTGGTGTTGGAATTGAAGAACCGACCGAAGGCGACATAACTCGCGCCTTCCCTGGCGGCCTGTTCGGCCAGTTCCAGCTGTGCGTGGCAGGTCGAACCGATGATCGCCTTGGAGCCGAGCAGGGCGCGGGTCGGCGACAGCGGGCCGTCGGTCTGGCCCAGGTGCACGCCGACGTTCAGGCGCGCGGCCAGTTCGGCGTCATCGTTGATGATCAATTGCGTCTTGTAGCGCTCGCACAGATCGCGCAGGGCTTGGGCCTCACGCAGACGGCGGGCCTCGTCGCTGCTCTTGTCGCGGTATTGCAGCAGGGTGACGCCGCCTTCCAGCGCCGCCTCCACGTAGGACAGAAACTTGCCGGCCAGCAACTGGCTGTCGGTGATGGCATACAGGCCACGTAGTTTCATCGCGCAGACCTCAGGCTCGGAACATCAGGAACAGAAATCCAGCGGCAGACGACGCGGCACGAACTGGCCTTTGCCCAGCTGTTCGGCATCGCGCAGGGTGCGCCAGGTGTAATCCAGCGCAGTACGCACGGCGCTGGCAAGGTTTTCGCCCAGTGCCAGGCGGCCGGCGAGGGTGCTGGCCAGGGTGCAGCCGGAACCGTGATAGCTGCCGGGCAGGCGCTGGCACTTGAAGGTTTCGCGCAGCCCATCACGGCTGTACAGGCGGTTGTGGATTTCAGTTTCGTCGCCGTGACCGCCGGTGATCAGCAGGTTCTTGATGAACGGCAGAAGTTTTTCAGCGCACTCGTCTGCGGTGCCTTCCGGCAGTTCGGCAAGAATCCGGGCTTCGGGAAGGTTGGGGGTGGCGATGATCGACAGCGGCAGCAGGCGTTCGCGCATGGCGTAGCCGACTTCGTCCTTGCCCAGGCGTCCGCCGCCGCCGGCACGCAGCACCGGGTCGCAGACCACTGGCAAGTGCGGGTGCGCCTGAAGCAGTTCGACGACGGTGTCGACCATTTCCAGGGAACCGAGCATGCCCAGTTTCACCGCCGCGACTTCGGAGTCGTTGAGCACGGCATTGGCCTGGGCCAGTACCCACTCACGGTCGAGGACGCGAAAGTCGGTGACGTTGACGGTGTCTTGCACGGTCAGGGCGGTGACGGCCGGAGCCGCATGGCAACCCTGAGCGAGCAGGGCTTCGATATCTGCCTGCAGGCCGGCGCCACCACTGGGGTCGTGGCCGGAGAGACAGAGGACAACGGGGCGTGAGCTGTAGATATTCATGGTGCGCGAGCTTACCACCAAACCTGTTTTGCGGGTGTTGTGGCGCAGTGCGCGGCCGATAACACGGGTAGCGAGATCCACAGCGCTTGCCACAATCTGACCGAGTCAACAGCTCTAGCCCGGTGTTTTGCTCTGGAACGCCCGTTCTAGAGCCTTTGTGGGAAAAATTTCCATGGTGCTCAATGGCCATCAACGGCTATGCTAGAGTGGATCCAAACCAATAACAGGTAATACCGGTTTTACGTCATCTCAAAGGGAATGGGGGGCTTCCTGACACAACCGGCCAAGCCACGCTGGGGCTTCAATGCGCTATTTGTTGATGTTGCTGTTCTGCTTGCCCCTCCTGGCAAGCGCCGTCGAGTTCGACGAGTTCACCCAGAGCCTCCCGCTGGGTCGATCCCTGCAAGTGTTCGAAGACCCGAGCGGTCAGGCGAGCATTGCCGACGTCCGCGCGCAAGCCGCCGCCGGAAACTTCAAACCCCATGACAAAGCCACGCTCAATGCCGGTTATTCGCGCTCGGCGTTCTGGCTGAAGATCGACCTGCATTACCGCCCGACCAACCCGTCGGCACAACGCAGTTGGCTGCTGGAACTGGCGTATCCACCGCTCGACCATCTCGACCTGTATCTGCCCGATGCGGCCGGCGACTACCGTCTGGTGCGGCAGACCGGGGACGCCTTGCCGTTCGCCAGTCGAGAGATCCGCCAGAACAATTACCTGTTCGACCTGGCGTTCAAGCCGGATCAGCAACGAACCGTTTACCTGCGGTTGTCCAGCGAAGGCTCGATTCAGGCGCCGGTGACGTTGTGGTCGAGCACTGCGTACCTCGAAGACCAGCCGGTGCGCCTGTACGTGCTGGGGATCATTTATGGCGTGCTGCTGGGGATGCTGGTCTACAACCTGTTCATCTACCTCAGCGTGCGCGACACCAGTTACCTCTATTACATCTTCTATATCGCCTCGTTCGGCCTTTATCAGCTGTCGGTCAACGGCGCGGCGGTCGAGTATTTCTGGCCGGACAACCCATGGTGGGCCAACGCCGCCACGCCGTTCTTCATCGGATGTGCGGGGTTGTTCGGCAGCCAGTTCGCCCGCAGTTTCCTGCAGACGAAGAACCACAGCCGTTGGCTCGATCGTCTGCTGATCGCCTTGATTGTTTTTGGTGCCGTGGTGATCGGTCTGTCGTTGATGACCAGTTATGGCCTGGCCCTGCGTCTGGCGACGACCCTGGCACTGACCTTCACCGTGGTGATCTTCGCCGCCGGGATCCTCGCCTGGTGGCGCGGTCTGCGGGTGGCGCGCTATTTCATCATTGCCTGGTCGGCGTTCCTGATCGGCGGCATCGTCAACACCATGATGGTGCTGGGCCTGCTGCCGAATGTGTTCCTGACCATGTACGCCAGCCAGATCGGTTCGGCCATCGAAGTGGCGCTGCTGTCACTGGCGCTGGCCGACCGCATCAACGCCATGCGCGAACAACAGGCGCAGACCCTGTTCGACGCCGGCCAGAAACTTGAAGTGCTGAACCAGCAATTGGCCCACAGCAACAAGCTCAAGGACGAATTCCTCGCGACCCTGACCCACGAACTGCGCACGCCGATGAACGGGGTGATCGGTTCGCTGGAGCTGATGCAGACCGTCGAGCTCGATCCGGAACTGGAGCAATACCAGCAGACCGCCGCCGGTTCGGCGCGGGACATGATGCGCATGGTCAACGGCATCCTGACCCTGACCGAATTGCAGGCCGGCAAGCTCAAGGCCACGCCGGGCAGTTTCAGCCTGCGCGGGGTGGTCGAGGCGTTGCGGATTCAGTTCGATGGCAACGCCTCGAGCAAGTCGCTGGACTTCAAGGTCGATGTGCTGCCGACCCTGCCGGATCGCCTGCATGGCGACAGCGCCAAACTCGCGCAATGCCTGGAATGCCTGCTGGACAACGCGATCAAGTTCACCCGCGTCGGCGGCCTCGCCTTGCGGGTCACCGGCAAACCGTCGACGGACAATCGCCTGGCACTGTCCTTCGCGGTGATCGACACCGGCATCGGTTTTACCGATCTGGGCGAGGCGACGATGTATCAGCGGTTCTTCCAGCTCGACGGTTCGATGACCCGCGAATATGGCGGGCTGGGCGTCGGTCTGGCGATCTGCCGTCAATTGGTGGAATTGCTCGGTGGCAAGCTCACACACCGCTCCGAACCGGGGAGTGGCAGCCGCTTTCAACTGGATGTCGAGTTTGAGTTGCCGGAAGTGGAAGCTGTGCCCGCGTTCAGCCGCGACACCGTGCGTGCGCCGCAGGATTGCACCGTGCTGCTGGTGGACGACAACAGCGTCAACCAACTGGTGATGCGAGGCATGTTGCTCAAGCTCGGTTTCCGCGTACGCACCGCCGACCACGGCGCGGCGGCGCTCGACTGCTTGCAGCGCGAGCGTTTCGATGCCGTGCTGATCGATTGCCAGTTGCCGCCGCTGGATGGAGCATCGCTGTGTTGCCAGATTCGTGACCTGCCGGGATGCGCTCATCTACCGGTGTTCATGATCGCGCTGGGGGCGGATCGCGAGCATTGCGCGTCGGGTGGTTCGATCGATTACCTGAGCAAACCGGTGAAATTCGAGGATCTGCAGGTTGCGATGCAGCGGCGGGTGTTGAGTTGCTGATAGGGTGAAAGCGCCGGCATTTAGGCCGATATGACACTTTGATCGGTTCCGGGGCGGTGCTTAACTGAAGCTCTGGCCGATCAAGGAGCCCCGTCATGAACCTGCATCAGTTCGCCGAAACCCACGAAGTCACCAACCAGCCACCGTCGCTGGACGGCACCAACCTGTACCGCATCGACCTGCCATTGCAGGAGTGGTCGCGGCGGTTCGGCGCCGGTTGGGCCGAGTCGCGGATCGACGCTTACGGCGCCTTGGCCGGCGGCCCATTGATGGAGGCCGGGTTCCTCGCCAATCAAAACAAACCGGTGTTCGCCAGCCATGACCGCTACGGTCATCGCATCGATCTGGTGGAATTTCACCCGGCCTATCACGAGCTGATGCGCACCGCTATCGAACATGGCTTGACCTCGCTGCCCTGGGCTCATCCACAGGATGGCGCCCATGTCGCCCGCGCCTCCATGACCTACCTGCACAGCCAGGCCGAAGCCGGCAGTGGCTGCCCGCTGACCATGACCTTCGCCAGTGTGCCGGCGATGCGTTTGCAGCCGAATCTGGCCGAACAGTGGCTGCCGAAAATCCTTGCCACCGAATACGACCCGCGCAATGTCGGCATGGCCCACAAGGCTGGCGTGACCATCGGCATGGCGATGACCGAGAAGCAGGGCGGCACCGACGTCCGTGCCAACACCACCAAGGCTTATCCAGTCGGCGCCAGTGGCCCGGGCCAGGCTTATGAACTGGTGGGGCACAAGTGGTTCTGTTCGGCGCCGATGTGTGATGCGTTCCTGACGCTGGCGCAGACCGACAAGGGCCTGAGCTGTTTCCTGCTGCCGCGCCATCGTCCGGACGACACGCGCAACCAGTTCTACATCCAGCGCCTGAAAAACAAACTCGGCAACCAGTCCAACGCTTCCAGCGAAGTGGAGTTCCGTGGTGCGCTGGCGTGGATGGTCGGCGAGGAAGGACGCGGGGTGCCGACCATCATCGAGATGGTGGCCATGACCCGTTTCGACTGCATGGTCGGCTCCAGTTCGCTGATGCGTCAGGCGATGACCCAGGCCAGTCATCACTGCGCCCATCGCAAGGTCGGCGGCAAACTGCTCAGCGAACAACCGCTGATGCAGAACGTGCTGGCCGATCTGGCGCTGGAAAGCGAAGCCGCGCTGGCTCTGAGCCTGCGCATGGGCAAGGCGCTGGATCATCTGGACGACGGCCATGAAGCGCAGTTTGCCCGACTGGTGACTGCGGTGGGCAAGTACTGGATCTGCAAACGTGCGCCGGGGATGATCAACGAAGCCGCCGAGTGTATGGGCGGCGCCGGGTATGTCGAAGACAGCATTCTGCCGCGTCTGTACCGCGAAGCGCCGGTGAACTCGACGTGGGAAGGCTCCGGGAACGTGCAATGCCTCGACGTGCTGCGCGCCTTGTCGAAAGAGCCGGGCGTGCTCGATGTGTTGTTCAGTGAGTTGGGCGATGGCCATGGCGACAAGCGACTGGCCGCGCACATCCAGCAATTGCAGGCGCAGTTCAAGGACACCAGTGACATTCAGTACCGCGCTCGGCAATTGACCGAAGACATCGCTTTGGGACTGCAAGCCAAGCTGCTGCTGGAGGCCGGGAATTCGGCGGTCAGCGATGCTTTTATCGCCAGTCGCCTGAGCGGTGGCGGTCGGGCCTACGGCGCGTTGCCGCGTGGGCTGGATGTCGAGGCCATCGTCGCTCGCTCGACACCGCAGGGTTTCTGAAGCAAATCTCCCACACACTGCAAAACTCTGTGGGAGCTGGCTTGCCAGCGATGACGGCCTGTCAGTCAAAATCGATGTTGAATGTGATGGCCTCATCGCGGGCAAGCCCGCTCCCACAGGGATCTTCATTGTTTGAAAGATTAGGGTGAACCCACAACGCCACTGTTTCCGTGACGCCACGATGCAGGCAAGATGAAGCTCTGCAAGTCAGAACACAGGAAGCTGATCGTGACCGAAGCGTTTATTGTCGTTCAAACCGCCGAACAGGCCGTGGATCGTCTGGCCGAGCTGCATGAGCGGGCCACCACGGCGCTGAACTCGGCGCTCAAGCGTTATCTCAAGGATCGCGTCGAGCCCGACGCCGAGCAACGTGCCCTGTTCCGTTATCCCGAACTGCGTCTGACCTACCACTGCCAGGGTGAAGTCCCGCAGACCACCCGCGCCTACGCCAAGGTGCAGTTGCCGGGCACCTACAGCGTGACCGTTACCCATCCGAAGGCGTTTCGCAAATACCTGCTCGAGCAACTCACGCCGCTGATGCACGACTTCACCGTGACTGTCGAAGTCGGAGTCAGCGGGCAGAACATTCCGTACCCGTACGTGGTCGAGCAGGGCGATGAACTGGCCGGCTCCGGTGTCACTGCCGCCGTGCTGGCGCGAGTGTTCCCGAGTACCGACCTGTCCGCCGCCACCGATGGCATCGCCGATGGCCTCTACGACTGGGAAAACACCGATCCGCTGCCGCTGGCGCTGTTCGATGCAGCCCGCGTTGATTTCTCGCTGCGTCGTCTGGTGCACTACACCGGCAGCGACTGGCGCCATGTGCAGCCGTGGATCCTGCTGACCAACTACCATCGTTATGTCGACCAGTTCATCGTTCATGGCCTGGAGCAACTGCGCCGCGACCCGCGTTTCGTACGCATGGTGTTGCCGGGCAACGTGATCATCGAAAAAGGCATGGACCACGGCGAAGCCTCGGCGATTGCGGCCGGCGTGGTCTGGCACCGCTACCAGATGCCGGCCTATCACCTGATCGCCAGCGATGGCCACGGCGTGACCTTGGTGAACATCGGCGTCGGCCCGTCCAACGCCAAGAACATCACCGACCACCTGGCCGTGCTGCGTCCGCATTGCTGGCTGATGATCGGTCACTGCGGCGGCCTGCGTCAGTCGCAGACCATCGGCGACTACGTGCTGGCCCACGCTTATATGCGTCGCGACGGGATCCTCGACCGCGTGGTGCCGCCGAACATTCCGATTCCGGCGCTGGCCGAAGTGCAGCTGGCGTTGCAGCAAGCGGCAGCCAACATCACCGGCGAGAAGGGTGAAGAGCTGAAGAAGCGCCTGCGCACCGGCACCGTGCTGACCTACGACGACCGTAACTGGGAGTTGCGCTGGGCCCAGGAGCGACCGCTGATCAACCTGTCCCGCGCCGTGGCGGTGGACATGGAAAGCGGCACCATCGCCGCCCAGGGTTATCGCCTGCGAGTGCCGTACGGCACGTTGCTGTGCGTTTCGGACAAGCCGCTGCACAGTGAGATCAAGCTGCCGGGTTCGGCCAACGCGTTTTACGAACGTGCGGTCAGTCAGCACTTGAAGATCGGCATTGAAGCGGTGGATCTGCTGCGCACCGAACTCAACTCGCTGCACTCGCGCAAACTGCGCAGTTTCGACGAACCGCCGTTCCGCTAACGGTTAGTCGTGGTCATTTGGCGGTCGGGGCACTAGCATTGTCAGCCCTGATCGCCAAATGCCTGTGCAC
Organism: Pseudomonas pharyngis; assembly: GCF_021602345.1. Taxonomy (GTDB): domain Bacteria; phylum Pseudomonadota; class Gammaproteobacteria; order Pseudomonadales; family Pseudomonadaceae; genus Aquipseudomonas; species Aquipseudomonas pharyngis. The sequence continues at coordinate 170,910 of NZ_BQID01000009.1, read as the reverse complement.
TTATGTCCCGTCCCCAACGTCCGCCTTCCCGCCGCCCCGGCGCGAAGCCAGCTTCTTCAGCCCCGCGCCGTGTCGCCAAGGCACCGCCCGCTGAGCCGAAGCTGATCCTGTTCAACAAACCGTTCGATGTGCTGACGCAATTCAGTGACGGTGAAGGGCGGGCGACGCTCAAGGATTACATCGACATTCCGGGCATCTACCCGGCCGGACGGCTGGACCGCGACAGCGAGGGTTTGCTGCTGCTGACCAACGACGGCCAGTTGCAGGCGCGGATCGCCGACCCCAAGCACAAGCTGGCGAAAACCTATTGGGTGCAGGTCGAAGGCGTGCCGACGGCCGAGCAGTTGCAGCGCCTGCGTGACGGCGTCGAGCTGAATGACGGCATGACCTTGCCCGCGCAAGCGCGACAACTGGATGAGCCCGAACTGTGGCCGCGCAATCCGCCGGTACGCTTTCGCGCAACGATTCCGACAACCTGGCTGGAGCTGGTGATTCGCGAAGGGCGCAACCGCCAGGTGCGGCGGATGACGGCGGCGGTGGGGCTGCCGACGTTGCGGCTGGTGCGGGTCAGGATTGGTGACTGGACGATCGAAGGGCTCGATCAGGGCCAGTGGAAAGAAGTGCCGGCGCGCTTATAAGGCGCCGGACTCGATCAGGCCGATCACCACGCTCTTGATGATGAACGCGGCCACGCCCAGGCCCAGCACGAAGAACAGAATGAACGAGCCGAAGCGCCCGGCCTTGGACTTCTTCGCCAGATCCCAGACGATGAAACCCATGAAAATGATCAGGATGCTGACAAGGCCAGTCATCATCCACTCTTCAAATACTGCTGGATCCATCGGGTTCTCCGGCACGCACGGGGCTAAAAGGGCGCGGCGAGTATACGCCAAGGGGGGCGGGGTGGCATTGATCTGGGTCTGATCCGACGACTGGCCCTCACCCTAACCCTCTCCCGGGGGGAGAGGGGACTGACCGAGGTGTCTGGCGTCATACATCGACCTGAAATTTCCAGTCGATTATGGATTCACAGCAGGGCGTTCAGGTCGGCGTACTTCTCGAGCAACCCACCGTCGGCCCCCTCTCCCTACGGGAGAGGGCTGGGCGGGCGGCGTTCCGATGAGGGCAGCTCTTGATCAGCTACGCAGATGCGTGAGAGGCAATTCGGTGCTATTGAGCACCTGATTCAGCACAAAACTCGAGCGCACGCTGGTCACGCCTTCGATGCGGGTCAGATGCCCCAGCAGCAGCTTCTGATAGTGATCCATGTCCGGCACCACCACTTTCAGCTGATAGTCGGCATCCACCCCGGTCACCAGGCTGCATTCCAGCACTTGCGGCAAAGTGCGGATTGCGGCTTCGAAGTTCTCGAAACGCTCCGGCGTGTGCCGGTCCATGCCGATCAGCACGTAGGCGGTCAGGCTCAGGCCGAGCATCTTGCGATCGAGCAGGGCAACCTGACGGGAGATGTAGCCGTCATCCTCCAGTTGCTTGACCCGGCGCGAGCACGGGGAGGGCGACAGACCGATGCGCTCGGCCAGTTCCTGGTTGGAGATGCGGGCGTCGCGCTGCAATTCCGCCAAAATACTCAGGTCGTAACGGTCGAGTTTGCTCATCAAACGGTCCCTTGTCTTAACTATTGCGGCGGATTATCTATCCAGGGTTAAAAATTGCGCAAGTGATGTTTATTTGAGCAATCTTCGCAATCATCTGTCGCGGCTCCGGGCCTATTCTTATCACCAGAATCACTGCTCGGTAACACAGTCCACTGCGGCCCGCCCAATCCGGCCCGCCGCGGCCGCCACCCCCACAGGGGTTGTGCCGGCCCCCGAGCTGCACACTGTCCAGAAGACGGCGTGAGGTGAGCCGACGTCAAAAGCGTCGAGCCAGGACGAAGTTCTCTAGAAGGGAGGCCGACGGGTCTCCCTTTTTTCTTGCCCGCGATTTGGCCCATCTCGCTCAATAAATAAATGACGTGACTGATAACCTGTAGCAGAACCCGGTGTGTCTATTCCCGGTCTTAACTACACGCCCTCTTAATTTCAGGCCCTGGTCCGCAGTGAGGAATTCCATGAAGTCGCGCATCTGGCGTCTGGCCAGTGTTGGTTTGCTGTGTGTGAGTGTCGGTGCGCAAGCGCTGGCGGATGAGCCGCAGAATCGCGGCCCCGACGGCGGCGGACGCGGGCCGGAGCATCAGGGTAACAATCAGGGCCATGGCGGCGGCAATCAGCAGCGCGGCCAAGACAATCCGCAGCGGCAGAACAACGACATCATCCGTGGCGACAACAGCCGCCAGTTCGAGCACAACGGCCAGCAGAACCGCGGCCAACCGAACAATGGCCAGTGGCAGAACCAGAACCAGTCACGTCCGGCCTACAACCCCAACCCGGTGCGCCAGCCGCCACCGCCGCCGCAACTGCCGGCCAATGACCTGCCGATCCAGCCGCGCCCCGACACCGTGCGCCAGACCCAGGAACCTCGTCAGGGTTACTACCGCGACGAGCGCCCGCAGAACGGTTATCACCAGAACTGGCAGACCGGCAACCGCCCCAACGACAACCGCTGGCCGGGTCGCCCCGACGGGCATGGCAACGGCTGGGGCCCCGGTCCGCAATACCGGCCGGGTCATGTAATCGATCGTTTCCCGGATCGCGACTACCGTGTGCCGTATCGCGGCCAGGACTATTTCTACTCCGGCGGCTATTGGTATCGCCCGCAAGGCCCGCGCTACATCGTGGTTCAGCCGCCGCGCGGGATTCGCATCCAGTACTTGCCGGATTACGCTCGTGAGGTGTGGATCGGCGGTTCGTTGCTGTTCCTCGCCGCCGGTTCGTACTACGCCTATCAGGAAGCGACGCAGGATTACGTGGTGGTCGAACCGCCGGTGCAGCAGCCACCGCAGCCGACCGGCAATGGCTATGACGTGGAGGCCTATCCGGCCAACGGCCAGTCACCGGAGCAGGTTCAGCGCGACGGCTACGAGTGTTATCAGTACGCGGTGCAGCAGAGCGGCTTCAATCCGCGCACCGCGACTTACCAGCCGGCGCCCGAAGTGGTGCAGGCCTACCGTCAGGCCCAGGGCAATTGCCTGAGCAGTCGCGGTTATCAGGTCAACTACTGAGCCCGAGCGGCTTTGACCACTTCCTGCGGGTCGGCGTGCACCAGCACTTCGGCCCGTGGGTAGGCTTTGTGAATGGCATCTGCTGCCTGATCGCTGATGCCGTGAGCCACTGACAGCGTCAGTTCCCCCGGCAGTTCCAAGTGCAACTGCACGAACCAGTGATTGCCGGAAATCCGTGTGCGTAAATCATGCGCGCCCAACACGCCCGGTACGCTGCAGGCCAGTTCGAGCATGTGCTGACTGACATCCGCCGGCAGCTCTTCATCCATCAGCACCGAAAAACTTTCCCGGGCGATCTGGATCGCGCTCCACAGAATGTAGGCCGCGATCCCCAGACCGAACCACGCATCCAGCTGATCGAAACCCAAACCGGCCAACACCAGCGCAATCAGAATGCTGCCGTTAAGCAACAGGTCCGAACGGTAATGCAGCGAGTCCGCCCGCACGGCGTTGGAGCCGGTCTGCTTGATGACCCGATGCTGCAGCATCAACAGTGCGACAGTCAGCAGCAGGGAAAATACGATCACACCAATGCTCAGCCACGGCGCGCCGAGTGGCTCGGGATGTTTCAGGCGCTCATAAGCCTGAAACGCGATCAGCACCGCACTGCCGCCAATGAACAGCGCCTGCGCCATGCCCGCCAGGGATTCGGCCTTGCCGTGCCCATAACGATGATCGTCATCCGCCGGGCGCAGTGCGTAATGCACCGCCAGCAGATTGAGCAGCGAGGTGACGCCATCGAGGGCCGAGTCGGTGAGGCCGGCGAGCATGCTCACCGAACCGCTCAGCCACCAGGCGATGGCTTTGGCGATGATCAGCGTACAGGCCACCGCCACCGAGGCGCGGGTCGCCAGCCGCAGCAGGCGGGCGTGTTCGGTGCTTGTGGTCATGGGTGCGTCAATTCCTTATGCGGCAGGTTGCAGGCCGAACATCGCCAGTTGCTGGGTGCTGCCCTTGTGCTGGATCAGGCGCGGGTCGTCCAGCGGCAGGTTGCGGCCCAGTTCCGTTTCGAGAATAGCCTGCAACTTCAGGTTATCGACCTGGCCGTCCGGGCCGATGGCTTGCTTGAGCTTGGCCGGATCGACTTGCGCCGTGTGGCCCGGTTCGAAGTAGATCGCGCCAGTGGCGAAGTCCACGGCAAACGCGATTACGCCAGGAAGGATATAGAACAGCAGGCCCACGGCATCGAGCACGGCGATCGCCGGGTCGATCTTGCCGTCGATCTGGCCGCGCCGGTCTGGGTAGAAAATCGAACCGCACGCGGTGATCTGAGTGAGCAGGGTGGCAACCAGTACACCGCCGATCAGGCGAAAAGGTAAGCGCATGGGAATCTCCTGAGTCATCTGTTAACGAAGCGTCATCGTGTGAAGTTAAGACCCTGACGAACGCCTGGCAGTTCGCCGTTATACTCGGCCCTCTGTTTTGGAGCCAGCATGAATTCGTTGCCGATCGATGACGTTTTACCCGCCCTGCGTGAAGCCCTCGCGACACGCCACGAAGCCGTGCTCGAAGCACCGCCCGGCGCCGGTAAAACCACCCGCGTGCCCTTGGCCCTGCTCAATGAAGCGTGGCTGAACGGGCAGACCATTCTGATGCTCGAACCGCGTCGGCTGGCCGCCCGCGCAGCGGCGGAACGGCTGGCGAGCGAGCTGGGCGAGAAGGTCGGTGAAACCGTCGGTTATCGCATCCGCCTCGACAGCAAGGTCGGCCCCAACACCCGCATCGAGGTGGTCACCGAAGGCATTCTCACCCGGCGCTTGCAGGACGACCCGGCGCTGGAAGGCGTGGGTCTGCTGATCTTCGACGAATTTCACGAACGCAGCCTCGACGCCGATCTGGCGCTGGCGCTCAGTCTGAACGGTCGCGAGCTGTTTCGAGCTGAACAACCGCTGAAGATTCTGCTGATGTCCGCCACCCTTGAAGGTGAACGTCTGGCCGGGCTGCTCGACGACGCACCGATCCTGCGCAGCGAAGGCCGGATGTTCCCGGTGACGATGCGCTGGGGCCGGCCGTTCCAGCCCGGCGAATACATCGATCAACGCGTCACGCAAACGGTGCTCGAAGCCCTGCATGATGAAACCGGCAGCCTGTTGGTGTTTCTGCCGGGGCAGGCGGAAATCCGCCGGGTTCATCAGCAGTTGGCGGACGCCATCGGTGAGCGCAGCGATGTGTTGCTCTGCCCGTTGCACGGCGAACTCGACCTGAACGCGCAACGTGCCGCCATCGACCCGGCCCCGCCGGGCCAGCGCAAAGTGGTGCTGGCCACCAACATCGCCGAGACCAGCCTGACCATTAACGGTGTGCGCGTGGTGATCGACGCCGGGCTGGCGCGGGTGCCGCGTTTCGATCCGGGCAGCGGCATGACCCGCCTCGACACTCAGCGCATCTCGAAGGCCAGTGCCACCCAGCGTGCCGGCCGGGCCGGGCGTCTGGAACCGGGCGTGTGTTATCGCCTGTGGTCGCAGGATCAGCATGAACAACTGGCGGCTTATGGCAGCGCGGAAATCCTCTCGGCGGATCTTGCGGGCCTCGCCTTGCAACTCGGGCGCTGGGGTGTGGCGCCGAGTGATCTGATCTGGCTGGACGTGCCGCCGGCCGCCGCTTATGCACAGGCTCAAGACCTGTTGCAGCGCCTCGGTGCGCTGGACGGCGAAAGCCTCAACCGCCACGGTCAGGCCATGGCTGAATTGCCGGCACATCCGCGCATCGCCCATTTGCTGTTGCGCGGTCAGGCACTGGGATTGGCAAACATGGCGTGCGACGTCGCCGCGTTGCTCGGCGAGCGCGACATTTTGCGTGGCGCCGGGGCCGATCTGCACAGTCGTCTGGCGCTGCTGTCCGGCGAAGAGCGCGCGGCTCGTGGTGCCCAGGGCGGCGTGCAGCGTGCCCGGCAACTGGCGCGGCAATATCGCGGTTACCTGCGCGACAAGGCGAGCGAACCGGTCGCCGACCCGGATCACCCACGCTGGCTCGGCGCCTTGCTGGCGCTGGCCTACCCGGATCGCGTCGCCCAGCAGCGACGGGCCGGTGGTGCCGAATATCGTCTGGCCAACGGTCGCGCGGCGCTGTTCGCCGAAGCCGACAGCCTGATGAAGGAACCGTGGATCGTCATCGCCGACCTCGGCAGCCGCCAAGGCCAGCGTGAAGAGCGGATTTATCTGGCGGCGGATTTTGATCCGGCGCTGTTCGATTCGGTGCTCGCCGAACAGGTGCACAACGTCGATCAACTGGACTGGGACGAACGCGAAGGCGTATTGCGCGCCGAGCGTCAGCGCAAGGTGGGCGAACTGATCCTCAGCCGCGAACCACTGACCGGTCTCGACGAAAACGCCCGCAGTCAGGCACTGGTCAATCTGGTGCGGCGCAAAGGTCTGGAGCTGCTGCCGTGGACTCCGGAACTGCGCCAGTGGCAGGCGCGAGTCGCGTTGCTGCGCCAGCTCGATCTGGACGCCAAGGGCGACAGCCAATGGCCGGATGTCAGCGACGCCACACTGCTGAAAACCCTCGAAGACTGGCTGATGCCTTACCTGGGCAAGGTTTCGCGCCTCAGCCATTTCGCCAACCTCGACCTGTCGAGCATCGTCCGTAATCTGCTGCCGTGGCCGCTGCCGCAACAGCTCGACGAGCAGGCGCCGCATCACCTGAGCGTGCCTTCGGGCTCGTCGATTCGCCTCGACTACAGCGAGCAGCCACCGATTCTCGCCGTGCGCTTGCAGGAGTTGTTCGGCCTCGCCGACACACCGCGCATCGCCGGCGGCCGGCAAGTGGTCAAGTTGCACCTGCTGTCGCCCGCACGGCGCCCGGTGCAGGTGACGCAGGATCTGGCCAACTTCTGGCGCAGCACTTATGCCGAGGTTAAGAAGGATTTGAAGGGACGGTATCCGAAGCATTACTGGCCGGATGATCCCCTGGTGGCTGAAGCCACTGCTCGGGCAAAACCACGGGGCACGTAACAGACGGCATTCAGGTAGGCCTTCCATCTTCCTCAATTATGCGTAATTATTTCTTTATTCATAAATTATGTATTTTGACATAAAGGCTCATAATGACCCCGGAAACCAAGGACTCGCTGCTCTTCCCTCGCACCAACCTGGCTGAAGGAATCCTGGTCACTTTCGAGTCACGCCTGCAGAACGCCGCGACGATATTCGCACCTCGGCGCAAGGGCAAAACCACCTTTCTGATCAACGATCTGATACCGATTGCCAAGGCACACGGCTTTATTGTTGCAACAGCAGACCTGTGGTTTGACAAGGCGCATCCTGAGCGGGTGATCGCGGGTGCGTTGTATGAGGCCATCCACGGCGCAGGTTTTTTGCGACGCAACTGGCTGAAGCTCATGCGACCGGGGTCTCTGGTCCAGTCGGTGGAGGCCGGTGCCAGTACCGACGGCGTAACAGTGAAGGCCGAGCTGGCGAAGGAAGGCGGACTGAACCTGATCGAGCTCTTCGAGCGCTTCCGGATACTCGGTAACGGCAAGGCGCTGCTGATCATCGACGAGGTCCAGCATCTGGCGAGCCGGAAAGAATTCGAAGACTTGACTGCTACGCTCCGTTCGCTATTGCAGCAGGCGCACGGTGAAGTCTTTGCAGTATTTACAGGGTCCTCCCAGGATGGCCTGCATCGAATGTTTCGACGTACCAAAGCTCCGTTCTATCAGTTCAGCCACGAGATCCAGTTTCCTAACCTTGGCCTGGAATTTGTCCAGCATCTGGGCCAGCGGTTCCAGGAAATCACCGGAAGGGAGTGGGAGGTAAACGCCGCTTTCGAGCGTTTCGCTGCCCGGGGATATATGCCCAAGTACATTCGCGACGTATTCCTGCTGTGCCTCACTGAGGGACTCAGCGTGCGAGATGCAGACCATCGAGCCTGGAGCACCATGACGGACGAAGGCAACTTCGAGAACCTGATCCTGGAGATGGCACCTTTGGATTTCACAGTACTTATCGGGCTGGTGAGGGGCCTTCCCATTTTTTCTACCGAAGGACGCGAGTGGATTGGCAGCGAGATGCCTGGTGGCCACGTGCCCAGCGCGGCGACGGTTCAGACTGCCTTGAAGCGCCTGCAACGCCGCGACCTGGTCGGCAACCTCGGGCATGGTGAGTGGGCGATTGAAGACATTGCCATGGAAGGTTACTTGCGTCGGAACTTCGTTGAAATTGACCCTCAACTCGGTACGGAAAACGATCAATAGGTTTTTTGGGGACTGGTGTAAGCCTTCTGGCGACAGCCTGAGGCCTATAAAAAACTGGGTACCAAAAGATCGCAGTCTGCGATCTTTTGGTTTTCATCGGCTGGCCTTCGCGGTCAGCTGCTCCCGACAATAATCGGCAAACAACTGCGCCGGTTTGGTCAACTGTCCGCGTTTGAGCCACGCGGCCACCAGACCTGACCCGGTGACGTCTTCGACGATGTCGACACACACGACTTTCTTGCCATCGTAGGTGCATTCCGAATGCGGGCGGGTGACCAGGATCGAGAAGCCGAAACCCTGGCCGACCATGCCGCGCACCATTTCGATCGACGGCGAGCTGAACTCGATGCGCGGCGACAGGCCGAGTTCTTCGAACAGGCTGACGAAGTAGGTGCGGCTCGGTTGCACGTCGAGCAGGATCATCGGCTCCAGGCACAGGTCTCGCAGCGAAACCTGTTTGAGCTGGGCGAAGCGGTGATCCGCCGGCAGCAAGGCGTAAGGCCGCTGGGCCGGCATCAGCGGTTCGGTTTCGATGGTGGCGTCGAGGTCGTGCTTGTACAGGATTGCCAGGTCGAAGGTGCCCGAGGTCAGGCCTTGCACCAGTTCCTGTTGTTCGCCGTCGCGGATGCGGATCTTCACCCCGGGATACAGCGCCGAGAAGCCGGCAATCAGTTGTGGCAAGTACAGCGGCGCGACGGTTTCGAAACAGCCGATATCGATCTGCCCGGCCACCACGTCGTTGTCGGCGAGGGCATTCTGTTCGAACTCCTTGGCCATGCGCAGCAGTTCCTGAGCCTTGCGGAAGAACCGCGCACCGCTGGGTGTCAGGGACACGCCCTGGGCGTGATGGCGGATCAGCAGTTGCACGCCGAAGCTGTCTTCCAGCCCCTTGATCGCCGTGGAAATCGCCGGTTGCGCGATGTACAGCTTGCGCGAAGCCTCGGCGACGCTGCCGCATTCGACGGTGGTGATGAAGTATTTCAACTGACGCAGGTTGTAAGCGGCCACGGTGAACCTCAAAGCGAACGGATTCCACATCCAAGCAATTTGTACGCCGCCGGCCTCCGTTCTGTCGGCGGTTTTTTTGTCCCTGAACAATAGCCCCATACGCGCGCGAAGGGGCCATCGGCTGGTTACCTTTTTTATTGTCTGCGAAGACATTTTTACTGGTTTTAGCTCGCACGGGCCTGAGCGACTATCGACTGCGCAGTGTTCGCAAAAGAATAAAAGTCCAAGGAGCAACCACCGTGTTCGAGCTTGCAGACTGGCAGCGCAAGGCCGCTGAATTGAGCTATCCGTACCAGGCCGTGATCGACGGCAAATTGCGTGCGGCGCAGTCGGGGCAGACCTTTGCCGCGATCAACCCGGCCACTGGCCAGCTGCTGGCAAACGTCGCCGCGTGTGGTGAAGAGGATGTCGACGCGGCGGTGCAGAATGCGCGGCAGGTATTCGAAGCAGGCACCTGGGCCGGGCGTTCACCGACCGAGCGCAAGCAAGTGCTACTGCGGCTGGCGGATCTGATTCTGGCCAATCGCGAAGAACTGGCGCTGCTCGATTCGCTGAACATGGGCAAACCGGTGATGGACGCTTACAACATCGACGTGCCGGGCGCCGCCGGGGTGTTCCGCTGGTACGCCGAAAGTCTCGACAAGCTCTACGATCAGGTCGCGCCAAGCGCATCGAACGTACTGGCGACCATCACCCGCGAAGCGCTGGGCGTGGTCGCGGCTGTGGTGCCGTGGAACTTCCCGCTGGACATGGCCGCGTGGAAGCTCGCCCCGGCGCTGGCGGCGGGCAACTCGGTGATTCTCAAACCCGCCGAACAATCGCCGTTCTCCGCGTTGCGTCTGGCCGAGCTGGCGCTGGAAGCCGGGCTGCCGGCCGGTGTGCTGAACGTGCTGCCGGGGCTCGGCGAACAGGCCGGCAAAGCCTTGGGCTTGCACCCGGATGTCGATTGCCTGGTGTTCACCGGCTCGACCCAGGTCGGCAAATATTTCATGCAGTACTCCGCGCAGTCGAACCTCAAACAAGTGTGGCTGGAGTGTGGCGGCAAGAGCGCCAATCTGGTGTTCGCCGACTGCAAGGATCTGGATCTGGCAGCGCAGAAAGCCGCGTTCGGGATCTTCTTCAATCAGGGCGAAGTCTGCTCGGCCAACTCGCGATTGCTGGTAGAGCGCTCGATTCATGACGAGTTCGTCGAGCGGCTGAAGGCTCAGGCCGAGCGCTGGCAACCGGGCGATCCGCTGGACCCGGCGAGTGCGGCCGGGGCAATCGTCGATACTCGTCAGACCGAAAGCATTCTGCGCTTCATCAACCAGGCCGAACGCGAAGGCGCGACCCGCGTCTGCGGCGGGCGGCAGCTGAGTTTCAACGGTTCGGACAACTTCATTCAGCCGACGATTTTCACCGGCGTGCAGCCGCACATGACCCTGTTTCGTGAAGAAGTGTTCGGCCCGGTGCTGGCGGTGATTCCGTTCGATGACGAGGCCCATGCCGTGCAACTGGCCAACGACAGCGTCTACGGTCTGGCGGCGTCGCTGTGGACCGATGATCTGCACCGCGCGCACCGGGTGGCGCGGCAATTGCGAGCCGGTACGGTGTCGGTCAACAGCGTCGATGCGCTGGACGTGACCGTGCCGTTCGGCGGCGGCAGGCAATCGGGTTTCGGCCGCGATCTGTCGCTGCACTCGTTCGACAAATACACCCAGTTGAAAACCACCTGGTTTCAACTGCGCTCATGACAGCCGCTCACAACAAGAAAGGAGATCCGGCGATGACCACCTCACGTGAAACCCGCGACTACCAGGCCGCCGATGCAGCGCACCACATTCATGCGTTCGTCGACCAGAAGGCCCTCAACGACGAAGGCCCACGGGTGATGGTGCGCGGGGAACGCCTGCACCTGTGGGACAACGACGGTCGGCGCTACCTCGACGGCATGTCCGGGCTGTGGTGCACCAACCTCGGTTACGGGCGCAAGGATCTGAACGCCGCCGCGAGCCGGCAACTGGAGCAGTTGCCGTACTACAACATGTTTTTCCACACCACCCACCCGCAGGTGATCGAGCTCTCCGAGCTGCTGTTCAGCCTGCTGCCGGGGCACTACAGCCACGCGATCTACACCAACTCCGGCTCCGAGGCCAACGAGGTGCTGATCCGCACCGTGCGCCGTTACTGGCAGGTGCTGGGCAAGCCCGAGAAGAAAATCATGATCGGCCGCTGGAACGGCTATCACGGTTCGACCCTGGCGGCGACGGCCCTCGGCGGCATGAAGTTCATGCACGAAATGGGCGGCATGATTCCCGACATCGCACACATCGACGAGCCGTACTTCTTCGCCCACGAAGGCAACCTGACCCCGGCGGAATTCGGCCTGCGGGCGGCGCAGCAACTGGAAGCGAAGATCCTCGAACTGGGCGCCGACAAGGTCGCCGGGTTCATCGCCGAACCGTTCCAGGGCGCGGGCGGGATGATCTTTCCGCCGGAAAGCTACTGGCCGGAAATCCAGCGCATCTGCCGCCAATACGACGTGCTGTTGTGCGCCGATGAAGTGATCGGCGGCTTTGGTCGCACCGGCGAATGGTTCGCCCACGAATACTTCGGTTTCGAGCCGGACACCCTGTCCATCGCCAAGGGTTTGACCTCCGGTTACATCCCGATGGGAGGCCTGATCCTGTCGAAAAAAATGGCCGACGTGCTGGTGGAACAGGGCGGTGTGTTCGCCCACGGCCTGACCTATTCCGGGCACCCGGTGGCGGCGGCGGTGGCGATTGCCAACCTCAAGGCCCTGCGCGATGAAGGCGTGGTGACGCGGGTCAAGGATGACATCGGCCCGTACCTGCAACAGTGCCTGCGCGAGGTGTTCGGCAATCACCCGTTGGTGGGCGATATCCAGGGCACCGGCATGGTCGCGGCGTTGCAACTGGCCGAAGACAAGGCCACGCGCAAGCGCTTTGCCAATGAGAACGACATCGCCTGGCGCTGCCGCACGATTGGTTTTGAGGAGGGGGTGATCATTCGCTCGACACTGGGGCGGATGATCATGGCGCCGGCGTTGATTGCCAGTCGTGAAGAGATCGATGAGCTGGTGGGCAAGACCCTGAAAGCGCTGGATCGTACGGCGCAGGAGTACGGTCGGCTCTGAGGTATTCGTAGGGCTCAAGGGCCCCATCGCGAGCAGCCTCGCTCCCACAGTGGACCAGCGTCGTACACAAAATTTGTGAGCGATACCGTCCCCGTGGGAGCGAGCCTGCTCGCGATTGCGTCAGTCGACTCACCACTGTTTTAGCTGTCTTGCACCCCCTCCGTGCACCCCCGTCCGACGCGCCCTTTCGCGGTGCGCACTACCCAGTTTTTTCATCGTTCGCGTCTAACTATTTCCTCGTTTTCCTGAGGCCAAGCCTGGGTCAACATCGATTTCGCCAGCCAAGGCATTGCCCGCCAGAGTCCAGCAGAGACCGCAGCGTGCATCCGCGCCGACGAGGCTGGCCGTACTGCCCATGACAACTAAATCAACAGCGTTGGGAGTGCTCCATGAACAAGTCCTTGTTTACCCGTCTTGCAGGTCCTCTGGCGTTTTCCGCCCTTTCCGTCACCGCCGCTCAGGCTGGCACCTTGTCGATCGGCCACACCACGTGGGTCGGTTACGGCACCCTGTACCTGGCCCAGGATCTGGGCTACTTCAAGGAGAACGGCCTGACCGTCGAATTGCCGGTGGTCGAAGAGGCTTCGATGTACATGGCCGCCCAGGCGTCCGGGCAATTGTCCGGCTCGGCGTCGACCATCGACGAAGTGCTGAAGTACCGCCCGCAGTTCTGCTTCAAGGCCGTGGCCGCGCTGGATGACAGCCATGGCGGCGATGGTGTGCTGGTCGGTAAAAACGTGAAGAGCCTGCAAGAACTCAAGGGCCAGGCCGTGGCCGTCAACGAAGGGTCGACCTCGCAGTTCTGGCTGTCGTACCTGCTGAAAAAGAACGGCATGAGCATGAGCGACATCACCGTGCAGAACATGACCGCCGATGATGCCGCCACCGCGTTCATCGCCGGTCGCGTGCCGGCCGCCGTGACCTGGGAGCCGCACCTGTCGATGGTGCGCGACAAGCAGCAGGGCAAGGTGCTGATCGACAGTAGCAGTACGCCGGGGGTGATCGTCGATGTGGTGGCGCTCAATTGCACGGTGATCGAGAAGCAGCCGGAAGACGTCAAGGCGCTGGTCGCCGGTCTCTACAAAGCGGTGCAGTTCACCAAGGACCATCCACAGAAAGCCTACGAAATCATGGCCAAGGGTGTCGGCGGTTACCTGTCCGATCCAAAGGAACTGGCCGCCGCTGCGCAAGGCGTGCGCTTCTACGATCAGGCCATGAGCGAAAAACTGCTCGGCTCGCCGGGCAAGCCGGGTGACAGCGCACCGCTGATCAAGCTGGCCAACGAAACCGCCAGCGAATTGCAGGGCAAGCCCTACAACGTCAGCAACGACGATCTGGTGGATAACCGTTTCGTCAGCCCGCTCTAGGAGACTGCTCATGTTCAAGCGCAATTCATGGCTGAGCCGTTGCATTACGCCGAAGACCGGCTTGCCGGTGCCGGTGGTGTGGAGCGCCAGCGGGCTGGCCTGGGTGTTGCTGGTCGGCCTGTGGGCCGGGTTGTCCTACGGCGGCATCGTGCCGGGGATGTTCCTGCCGACGCCCGGCGCGGTGGTGGAAGCCGCCGTGCGCCTGAGCCGTGACGGCACCTTGGGCCAGCATGTCTGGGCCAGTGTCGAAGTGGTGATGGTCGGTTTCATCGTGTCGTCGCTGGTGGCGGTGCCGCTGGGTTTGTTGATGGGCAGCTTCCGCATCGTCCAGGCGTTCCTCGAACCGCTGGTGAATTTCATCCGCTACCTGCCGGTGACCTCGTTCGTGCCGCTGTTCATCCTGTGGATCGGCATCGGTCTGGAGCAGCGGGTGTCGGTGATCATTTTCGGTGTGTTCTTCCAGCAACTGGTGATGATCGCCGACGTGTCCAAAGGCATTTCCAAGGACTTGATCAACGCCTCCTACACCCTCGGCTCGAACCGGCGTGACGCGGTGCTGCATGTGATCGCCCCGGCGTCGTTGCCCGGCGTGCTCGACACCTTGCGGGTGACCATGGGCTGGGCCTGGACCTATCTGGTGGTCGCCGAACTGGTCGCCGCTTCCAGCGGTCTCGGTTACTTGAGCCTCAAGGCCATGCGCGGCTTTCAGGTCGATGTGATTTTTCTCGCCATCGCGATCATCGGCCTGCTCGGCCTGGTCACCGATCAACTGTTCCGCTTCTTGCGTTTGAGGATTGCCGCATGGGCTCAGTAACCGCTGCCAACCGTCGTTTCATCGAGCCGGTCGCTGCACCGGCCCACGCCGCGCCAAGGTTGCAGGTGGACAATGTCAGCCTGCGTTACAGCAAACCCGGCGGCGGTACATTCACCGCGTTGGAAGAAGTGTCGTTCGAGGTGCCGGATCAGCAGTTCGCGGTACTGGTCGGGCCGTCGGGCTGCGGCAAGTCGAGCCTGCTGTACCTAACCGCCGGCCTGGCCGAGCCGACCTCCGGCGAAATCTACGTCGGCGGCCAGCAAGTGCAGGGCCCCGGCGCGGATCGCGGGATGGTGTTCCAGAGCTACACGCTGTTTCCGTGGCTGACGGTGCGGCAGAACGTCGAGTTCGGCCTCAAGCGACGGGGCATGCCGGCGGCGCGGCGCAAGGAAATCGTCGATCACTATGTGCATGAAGTCGGCTTGTCAGGATTCGCCGACAACTACGCCAAGCAGTTGTCCGGCGGCATGATGCAACGGGTGGCGATTGCCCGGGCATTGGCCAACGATCCGCAGATCCTGCTGATGGACGAACCCTTCGGCGCCCTCGACAGCCAGACCCGCCTGCAAATGCAGCAGCTGTTATTGCGGGTGTGGGGCAACAGCAAGAAAACCGTGCTGTTCGTCACTCACGACATCGACGAAGCAATTCTGCTCGGCGACCGGGTGTATGTGATGGGCGCCAGACCGGGGCGGATCAAGCAGATTCTCGATGTGCCGATCGAGCGCCCACGCACTCTGGACATGGTGATGGAGCGCTCGTTCATCGACATGAAACGGCAGATCTTCGGGCTGTTGCACGATGATCTCGAAGAGACTCATTGAGGTCAGTTGGGCGGCAGGAGGAACTTGGCAATCACCGGCAAATGATCGGAAATGCGCAAGGTATCGTCCTGCCGCACCGTGGCTTCGACCCGTTTGATCTTCGGGCTGTAGAACAGGTAATCGACCGTGCGGTCCGGGCCGTTGAGGCCGGGGTCGTTGGGGTAATGGGTCAGCCACTTGGCGCGGTCGATGCCGCTGGCTTCGTTGTTGGTCGGGATCATCGGGTACTTGTCCCACAGCACATGCAGCGCACTGTCGGCGGAGTACGGCGTGCGCTGCTCGGTGGGCAGGCGCCGGTACTGGCCGAGCGGCAACAGGTTGAAGTCACCGCCGATCAGCCACGGCGTGCCGTGGCTTTCGTGTTTGTCGAGAACCTTGGCCACCGCGGTCACCTGCGCCTGCAAGGTGTCGTCCGGCTGTACGGCGCGATCCAGATGGGTGTTGAACACCACCAGTTGCCCGCCATCGCTGAGCGGCAAAGTGGTGGCGAGCAGCGCATCTTTCGGCTGGAACTGACGGCTGATGAGGTTCGCCGGCTGCACCGGCAATTGCAGGCGCTCGGCGTGTTCGATGCGGTAGCGGCTGAGGGTCGCGAGTTGCCGGCCGACGCTGCCGAAGATGTGCGGTTCCGGGACGAAATCGGCCTTCCAGTCAAAGGCGTGGGCGCTGCACGGGTAGAGGTCGGTCAGGCGTTCCTGCAACAGTTTGAGCTGGTTCTGATAGTCGCTGGCCTTGGCGCCGTCATCCAGTTCCTGCAACAGCACCACGTCGGGCTGTTCGTCGCGGATCACCCGCGCCACTTCATCGAGGCTGAACGCCATGTCTTCCGGGGTCGGGGCTTCGTCGTCGCCTTGCGCCAGGTCATTCCAGAACACGTAGCGCTTGCCGGCCAGGTATTGCACGTTCCAGGTCATGACCTTCAGGGCCTGGCCGGGCACCAGCGTTGGCGGTTGCCCGGAGCAGCTGACCGACAGGGTTTCCCGGGCGTCGGGGCGCCAGGTCAGGCTGTAGATCAGCGTGCCGATCAGGGCGAGGGCGAGCAGTACGGGCAACAGGATGTAGCGCAGTAGACGGGTCATGGCTCGGCTTATAGCGATACGGAAGTGGTCCCGAGCATACCCGAGACCCATCGATCAGCCCAAGCTCGGTGCAGTCAGACTAATCCGTCACGTTTGTCGGGCAATTCGCTGATCAGCATGAACAGGCGGAACAGCACCACGCTGGTGAACAGTTGCAGGAAGCTGTGACCGCTGTCGATCAGCACCGCAATCAACGGATTCTGCGGATCGGGATAGACCTGCAGGGTCAGGCCCTTGAGCAGCCACAGCGGCCCCATTACACACAGGATGCACACCAGAATCCGCAGAAAATGCCCGCGGCTCAGGCGCAGGCTTTCCTTCATCGCCTGCAACGGGCCGTAACCGCGCAGCACCAGCAGGTATTCGCCGAAGGCCAGGGTGACCATCAGCCACAGGCCTGGCAGGAAATACAGCGACAGCCCGAGCAGGATCAACAGCGTGTTCAGCGCAGTCAGCAGGGCAAAGCGCGGCCAAAGACGAGCGGCCATCGCCAGCAGATCGCGGGTTTGCGGGGATTCGCCGCGGGTGCGGGCATCGAGGAAAAGAATCAGCGCGGCGGTGTACAGCGGATACACCAGCAGGCCGACGATCACGCTGATGGCCGAGTAGCCGTCCGGATCGCTGGCATGGTCGACCACCTGTTGCAGCACGGCTTCGACAATCACCAGCGGCAGGCACAACTGGACGATCCGGCCCAGATTGCGTTTGAAAAAATACAGGGAGTCGCGCAGCACATCGAAGGCATTCATCAGTCGGTATCGCAGGTCAAAAACAGTGGCCCACTTTAACCGATGATCCGTTTCGCTGCGCAAACGTAAACGTTCGGTAAAGGTCATTGAAACATTCTGTTGCTGCCTCCATTACAGAGGTGCGCCTTCTCCGACGTGGAGGAGGGCAACGTTATCCCCGGCAATCTACGAGGTCGCCATGAACAGCGAAGAACAAACCCTGATCGATGGACTGTTTTCCCGGCTGCAACAGGCCGAAACGGAGGCAGCCCCGCGCGACGCCCAGGCCGAGGCGCGGATCAAGGAACACCTGACGCGCCAGCCGGCCGCAGGTTATTTCATGACCCAGGCGATTCTGGTGCAGGAGGCTGCCCTCAAGAGCCTCGACGAACAGAACAAACAACTGACTCAGCAGGTCAAGCAATTGCAGGCCGAACTGCAATCGGCCAAGGCGCAGAGCGCGCCGCCGGCCTCCAGCGGCGGTGGCTTCCTGTCGAGCATCTTCGGTGGCAGCAGCTCGCGCCCGGCACCGCCCCAAAGCGCCCCGGCCTCCACCGGCGGTTGGCGTGAACCGGCACCGCAGCAGAATTTTGGTGCACCCGCGCCGCAACAGAACTTCGGCGCGCCACCACCGGGTTATGGCCAGCAACAAGCGGCCCCGGCGGCCGGCAGCAGCTTCCTTGGCGGCGCCCTGAAAACCGCCGCCGGTGTGGCGGGTGGCGTGATGCTGGCACAAGGCATCAGCAGCCTGTTCCATCACAACCAGCAGCCGGAAGAAATCGTCGAAGTCATCAAGGAAGAGCCGGCCCAGGTCAACGACCAGAGCAACAACGGCTGGGGCGATGACCAGCGCATGGCCAACAACGATTCCTACGGTAATGACCAGGGCGGCTTTGCCGACACCGACTACAGCGACGACAACTCATCGTTCTTCGATGACGACGATTCCTTCGTCTGATTCACCATTCGTCCGGGGCGCATGATCGCCCCGGGCCGATTATTCGCGGAACCTTCCTTCGGACTGGCATACTGAGCGCCTTTTTCGGGCCTGGTGCCTGATCCGGCTCATGCGCGTCAGCGCTCACAGGAACTCCGGTGAAAAAAATCGCAGTGTTCGCCGATGTGCAGAACCTCTACTACACCGTGCGTCAGGCCTATGGTTGCCACTTCAACTACGCGGCGCTGTGGGCGGATGTCAGCCAGCACGGGCAGATCGTCGAGGCCTACGCCTATGCGATCGACCGGGGTGACAGCAAACAGCAGCAGTTCCAGCAGATCCTGCGCAACCTCGGTTTCACCGTGAAACTCAAACCCTACATCCAGCGCAGCGACGGCTCGGCCAAGGGCGACTGGGACGTGGGCATCACCCTCGACATCATGGACGCCGCCGACCACGTCGACGAAATCGTCCTGGCCTCAGGTGATGGCGATTTCGACATGCTGCTGGAACGCATCATCAACAAACACGGCGTGCAAGCGGTGGCCTACGGCGTTCCCGGCCTGACCGCCAACTCGCTGATCCGCGCCGCCAGCCGTTATGTGCCGATCGAAGGCGCGCTGCTGTTGAAAAATTGAGCGCAAGCTCAAGACTTGATTTGGACGGAGTACCACCCGGTTTGGAACGCATTGCAGTCATCGACTTTGAAACCACCGGCATCTCGCCCAGCAGCAGCTGCCGGGCCACGGAAATCGCCGTGGTCATGCTGGAAAACGGCCGCATCGTCGAGCGTTACCAGAGCCTGATGAACGCCGGCGTCCGTGTCCCGGCCTTCATCGAACAACTCACCGGCATCAGCAACGCCATGCTGCGCACCGCGCCGTCGGCGGAACGAGTGATGAACGAAGTCAACGAATTCGTCGGCTGCACGCCGCTGCTGGCGCACAACGCCGCGTTCGACCAGAAGTTCTGGGACTTTGAACTGGGGCGGATCAAACGCACCCGTTTGCAGAACTTTGCCTGCTCGCTGCTGCTGGCCCGACGTCTGATGCCGGCGGCGCCGAACCACAAGCTCGGTACGCTCACCACCTTCGCTCAACTGCCGCATACCGGCCAGGCGCACCGGGCGATGGCGGATGCGGAGATGGCGGCGAACCTGATGGCGCATTTGGCTGAAGAGTTGCGGCGCAAGCATGGGGTGCGGGAGCTATCGCACGACCTGCTGTGCAAATTGCAGAAAGTCCCGGCCGCTAAAGTCGGCGAGCACCTCCAGCGCTATCGCTGACTTCAGGTCTCAGGGACCGCAGCCTGAGACAGATCCTGGTTTGACGACTATCACGTAAGAGCTGTCGAAAGGCTGCGAATTTTCTGCGTCAGGCCAGACTGGCAAATTGTTGACTGTCGACTTTGCTCACCGGCATGAAGCCCGTTGTTTTCTTGAAGTTCATGGTGTGCACAAAGTTCTTCATCGAGTCTGAAGGGTCGATGCTTTGCATGTTGAGCTTGAACAGCGTGTCGCGAGAAATAGCGACACTGAGGATAGGTTGATCTTCCAGATGGCCAGTTGCGGAGTTAAGAAGTGAGTCAACGGCAGTCACGATGACCATGCGCTCTGGAAGGATACTGAGCAATTCCTGGCCTACTCGCAGAACGCAGCTACACACATAGTCTTGCAGCAGTTCATTGAACTTGCTGATCGGCATCTTTTTAACGGAGAGTTTCCCACTCTGCAGCAGTGACTTGATCTCTTGGGGAATCACTTTCTCACCATGAACCGAAAGCGTGCATTCAAAGATGCCGGTTTCTCCAACCGAGAAAGTGATGGAGGTGCCGAGGTGTGAGATATCCGTGAAAGGGTTCACTTGCATGACGGCATCAATCTTGGATTGGCCGTTACCGGCGAGCACTCCCGTCGCAAGATCGTAGTCTTCCTGCCATTCGCGGTGCTGCGCTTCCCACTCTTTTAATTCTTCAGCCAGTTTCTGCCTGTCTTTGGCGACTGCTACGGGAATGGCTTCCTCAAGTTTTCTGCGCTTTCTGGCTTCCAGTTTCAATGTGCGAGCAATGAAGCCCGGTTTGTAGCTGGAGTGTTTCTCTCTGGCATGGATTTCATGCGTATTGAGCTCTACGGGTTTGATCGGTGCCGGTTGGCTAACGAACTCACCCCAGTTGATCTGTTCACCACAGTCCTTGTGCACTGAAAGCAACAGTTCAATGTGGTTTTCGTAGACTTCAACTTCATGCGCAGCCTGCTCGCGAGCCTCCATTCTCGCGAACTCTTTCTGTCGTACTTCCAGTTCACGTTGGCGTCGTTTCGAATTTCGTTCGGCTCTTCGCGCTGACGCTTGCATCGAGCGTAGGGTTCCCTTCCAAGTCATCGCTGAGTTCCTCTCTTTTTTTTATTGAATTCTGTTTTTTCGAGCGCCGAAGATCGACCTTTTGCAGGACATTATCGGTCGCATCTGGCGGTGTCCATAGACCACGGAAATCTCGTGTACATAGGCTGTTTAGCCGTGTGTAGCGTTTGTCGAAGTGTCCTACCGAATGTTAGGGATAATCTGTCTTGAGCTCCAACAAGCCCACCGATAACCTCTGTTCGTCGCTGCCAATTCAGCGACCGGGACTGCAAGCCCGCCGATAGTTTGTTAGGAGACCACTGGCAAACCTATAATCGCGTCGCTTCAATTAGCGACCACGATTAATGGTAGCTGTGTGCGGGAGACCTTCGGGTCTGCCGAGGTCTCCTACTCGGTCTTGCAGACCCGTGCACAGCTGCCACCCATCATCTGCAAGTGATGCTGGCAGCTCCGATATTCAAAAGGAGATTTGTCATGGTCAAGGTTGTCCCCACGCACGCTGAAGGTTTCGGTTCAGCAATCACCCGTGAAACGCCAATTCACCCCCAGTCGTTCATTCGCCATCACATTCAATTGAGGGCCACTCTGCAGCATGCGGAAGCCTGGTTCTGCGCCCGAGACGTTGGTCGTCTAATGGGGATGGAAATCAACGCGCGACAAGTGCTCAAGCTGGATGAGGACCAGCGGCAGATGATGTATCTGTCCGGAGACGACGGTGCTCAAGAGACGTTGATGCTGAGCGAGTCCGGGGTTTACGCAATGCTGGTCTATCACTACTGCCCGGAAAACCGTCATCTGCGTCGTTGGCTGACGCATCAGGTAGTGCCAATGCTTCATCAGGAATCGAAGTCAGTTTCTGGCCCTCATGTACGTTTGATGAGTTTTGCGGGCGAAACGTTGAAGCTCCTCCACTGGCGAAACGAGCCGTGGGTGCGCATGCGAGATATGCCGTATCTGGTGACACAGGAAGGGCGGGGCTACTGTTGAGGGCTTTCCACTGATTCAGCGATCAGAGATTGATTGCTGATCTGGTCAGTTGTCTGCGGGAGCGAGCCGACTCGCTCCCACAGCAGATTCGGGCACACCTGTATTTACTTGCCGTTGCCCTCGATATGCCCCAGCGGCACCCGCTTCTCTATCGCACTCGACAACACGATCGACGTCTTGCTGAACCCGAATTTCGCCACCCGGTTGATCAAATCTTCCAGCTCCGGCATCGAACCCACCGCGGCCTTCATGATCACGCACGGATCGCCCGTCACTCGAAAGCACTCGGTCAGTTGCGGAATTTTCACCAGTTCGTCGTAGACCTTTTGACTGCCGTTCTGGTGGAGGCGCAATTCGATCACGCACTGGATCGGCAAGCCGATTTTCGACAGGTCGATGTTCGCCTGATACCCGGTGATTACTCCGGCTGCCTCGAGTTTGGCCACGCGTTCGGCGACGGCGGGGGCTGAGAGGTTCACTTTGCGGGCGAGGTCGGCGTAGGACGCGCGACCGTTTTCGAGCAGGGCGCTGAGCAGCATGCGGTCGTATTTGTCCAAGGTCGGACTCCTGAAAATGCCAGACTTTCGAAATCGCGGTTTTGGCCGTCGATCTCCGTGTTATCAAAAGTGTACCGGCGCTATAAACAGGTTTTGTAACTTATTTTTAGCGGTTGGCCTTTCTAGAATAACCCATCCCCTGAGTCTGACTTTCGAGCTGCCCATGTCTGCCTTGCGCCGTTTTTCCCTGCCCTTGATCGCTGCGTTTTTTGCGTTGTACGTGATTTGGGGATCGACCTATCTGGTGATCCGCATCGGCGTCGAGTACTGGCCGCCGCTGATGCTCGGTGGCGTGCGCTTCGTGATTGCCGGCACTCTGATGTACGCGTTCCTGCGCTGGCGCGGTGCACCGGCGCCGACCTGGGCGCAGTGGAAGGCGGCGGGGATCATCGGGATTCTGTTGCTCAGCTTTGGCAACGGCGCGGTGACTTTGGCCGAGCACAGCGGCGTGGCGTCGGGTGTTGCTGCGCTGGCGGTAGCGACGGTGCCGCTGTTTACCTTGCTCTGCGGTTATTTCTGGGGCGCGCGCAACACTCGCCTGGAGTGGGCCGGGGTGGTGATGGGGATTATCGGTATCGCGATGCTCAACATGGGCTCCAACCTGCAATCGAGCCCGCTGGGCGCGGCGTTGCTGATTTTCGCGGCGGCGAGCTGGGCGTTCGGTTCGGTGTGGAGCAAGCACCTGCCGCTGCCTCAGGGCGCAATGGCCAGTGCCGTGGAAATGCTGGTCGGCGGCGTGGTGCTGTTGATCGGCAGCGCGGCCAGCGGTGAACACCTGCAGGCCATGCCGCCGCTGGAAGGCTGGCTGGCGCTGGCGTACCTGATCTTCTTCGGCTCGATCATCGCGTTCAACGCTTACATGTATCTGTTGAAAAACGTTCGTCCGGCGGCAGCCACCAGTTATGCCTACGTCAACCCGGCGGTGGCGGTGTTGCTGGGGATCGTGTTTGTCGGCGAGACCATCGGCATCGAAGAAGCGCTGGCAATGCTGGTGATCATCGGCGCGGTGGTGCTGATCAGTCTGCCGCAGTGGCGGCGTCCGGCGCGGTCGCCGGTGGTCAGCGAGCCGGCTGCCGCAGCGAAGGTCATAGCGACGGAGCAGCGTGCGAATTAGGGTAAACTGCGCGCCATCGCACACTTGCTCTGATTTTTCCTACGGTACTCCCATGACTTTCGCCACCCTTGGCCTGATCGAACCCTTGCTGCGCTCCCTCGAGAAGCTCGGCTACCAGACCCCGACGCCGGTGCAGGCGCAAGCCATTCCGGCCGTGCTGGCCGGTCGCGACCTGATGGCTGCGGCCCAGACCGGCACCGGCAAGACCGCCGGTTTCGCTTTGCCGCTGCTGCAACTGCTGGCGATGGAAGGGCCGAAAGTCACCGCCAACTCGGTGCGCGCGCTGATTCTGGTGCCGACCCGCGAGCTGGCCGAGCAAGTCCACGAAGCCGTGCGCCAGTACGCCGAAAACCTGCCATTGCGCACTTATGCGGTGTACGGCGGCGTCAGCATCAACCCGCAGATGATGAAGCTGCGCGGCGGTGTCGATCTGTTGGTCGCGACCCCGGGCCGTCTGCTCGACCTGTTCCGCCAGAACGCGCTGAAATTCAACCAGCTGCAAACCCTGGTACTGGACGAAGCCGACCGCATGCTCGACCTGGGCTTTTCCGAAGAGCTGGCGAACATTTATCGCGCGCTGCCGAAGAAGCGGCAGACGCTGCTGTTCTCCGCGACTTTCTCCGATGACATCCGCCTGCTGGCCGGGCAGATGCTCAACGATCCGCAGAGCATCGAAGTCAGCCCGCGCAACGTCGCCGCCAACACCGTCAAGCAGTGGGTGGTGACGGTGGACAAGAAGCGCAAGCCGGAACTGTTCGTGCACCTGCTGCGCAAGAACAAGTGGAAGCAGGTGCTGGTGTTCGCCAAGACCCGTAATGGTGTGGACGCGTTGGTCGAGAAACTTCAGGGCCTGGGCGTGAACGCCGACGGAATCCACGGCGACAAGCCGCAGGCGACCCGGCAGCGGGCGCTGGACCGCTTCAAACTGAGCGAAGTGCAGATTCTGGTGGCCACCGACGTGGCGGCCCGTGGTCTGGATATCGAAGACCTGCCGCTGGTGGTCAACTTTGATCTGCCGATCGTGGCCGAGGATTACATTCACCGTATCGGCCGGACTGGCCGCGCGGGTTCGACCGGTGAGGCGATTTCGCTGGTGTGCGCCGATGAAGTGAACATGTTGTCGGCGATTGAAATGCTGACCCGCAGCACGTTGAAGCGTGAGGTTGAGCCGGATTTCGTGCCCGAGCACCGCGTGCCGGACACCGATGCCAGTGGGCAGGTGATCAAGAAGCCGAAGAAACCGAAGAAGCCGAAAGCTTCCGGTGGTGGCGGTGGCAAGCGCAATCTGGGCAAGTGGGTGGACAGCGGGGATACCCCGGCGCCTGAGGTGGCGATCAAGCCTGTGCGAAAGGTGCCGGTGTTCAATACCGGGCCGCGCAAGCGTAAGCCTTAAAGATTGCCTTGAAGATCAAAAGCCCCTCACCCTAACCCTCCCGAAACGTCGGACCGCCCGGAGGGAGAGGGGACTGACGGGGTTGTTTTTGCGAGTTACGCCGACCTGAAATATCGAGTCGAACTCAGGTTATGAAAAGCACCTGATCGATGAATCCATAATCGACTCGGTCTTTCAGGTCGATGTATGACGCCAGACACCTCGGTCGGCTCCCTCTCCTGGGGGAGAGGGCTGGGGTGAGGGTGAAGGGGGACGACTCAAATCTCGCGTCGTAACCAGTCCAACATCCCCAACCCTGCCGCCCGGCCACTGGCAAAACACGCTGTCAGCAGATACCCGCCCGTCGGCGCTTCCCAATCCAGCATTTCCCCCGCACAAAACACCCCCGGCAACGCCTTGAGCATCAAGCGCTCATCCATCGCCTCGAACGTCACTCCGCCCGCGCTGCTGATTGCCTCATCCAGCGGACGGGTTTTCACCAGTGTCAGCGGCAAGGTCTTGATCGCCCGGGCCAACAACGCCGGATCGGCAAACGTCGCGGCGTCAGTGAGCTCTCGGAGCAGCGCCGCTTTCACCCCATCAATCCCGACCTGACTGTGCAGGTGCTTGGCCATCGAGCGCGATCCCCGTGGTTTGCTCAACGCCGCCTGCAATTTATCCACAGGTCTGCCGGGCAGCAGGTCGATGTGAATGGTCGCCGCACCGTGCACATTGATCGCCTCACGAATCGGCGCTGACAGCGCGTAGATCAGACTGCCCTCGATGCCGGTCGCGGTGATCACGCATTCACCCAGACGCGGAACATCGTCGTTCAAACCGATGGCGATATTTTTCAGCGGCGCGCCGGCGAATTTGCTGACCATCACTTCGCTCCAGGCCTGCACCTCGAAGCCGCAATTGCTCGGCTGCAACGGCGCCAGTCCTACACCGCGTTGCTCCAGCGGCAGCATCCACGCGCCGTCGGAGCCCAGTCGCGACCAACTGCCGCCGCCGAGGGCGAGCAGGGTGGCGTCGGGGGTGAGGGTTTTCTCGCCTTCCGGGCTGTCGATGCGCAGTGCGCCGTTTTCGTCCCAGCCGAGCCAGCGGTGGCGGGTGTGGATAACCAAGCCGCTGTCGCGCAGGCGCTTGAGCCAGGCGCGCAGCAATGGCGCGGCTTTCATGTCGGTGGGGAACACCCGGCCGGAGCTGCCGACGAAGGTTTCGATCCCCAGTTCGTGAATCCAGCGGCACAGTGCATCGGCGTCGAACGCGCGCAGCAGCGGGGCGATGTTCGCGGCGCGTTCGGCGTAGCGCGAGAGGAACGCCGGGTAGGCTTCGGAATGGGTGATGTTCATGCCGCCGACCCCGGCCAGCAGGAACTTGCGGCCCACCGAGGGCATGCCGTCGTACAGATCGACGCGGACTCCGGCCTGGCTCAGCACTTCGGCGGCCATCAGGCCGGCGGGGCCACCGCCGATGATGGCGACGTGAGCGGGAAGGGCGGCAGAGGTCTGGGTCATGGCAGCGGCAATAGCGTGGCGGAATAAGCCGCGCATTCTAGCAGCAGCGACCATCTTCAGGCCTGATCAAAAAACAATCAGCGCGCTGCAAGCCATGTTCAGCGTGGGCTGTAGTCCCTTTCGCTCAGGTTATCCACAGGCCGTTCCACAGCCATTGTGGGTAACGCAGCACAACTCAATGACAACCGGATGACTGCCAGACGCGCTGCGCACTGTGATGCAGGATGCCGTGGCGGCGGGCGAGGGCGTGGCGATCCTTGCTGTAACCGCCGCCGATCACCCCGACCACCGGGATGTCGCGGCCCAGGCAGTGGCGCATCACGCTTTCGTCGCGGGCGGCGACGCCTTCGTCGGTCAATTGCAGATAACCGAGGGCGTCGTCCTTGTGCACGTCGACGCCGGCGTCGTAGAGCACCAGATCCGGCTGATACAGCGGCAGCAGATAGTTGAGCGCGTCGTCGACAACCTTCAAGTAGTCGGCGTCGCCCATGCCGTTGGGCAGCGGAATGTCCCAGTCGCTTTCGGCCTTGCGTGCAGGAAAGTTCTTTTCACAGTGCAGGGAAACGGTGATCGCTTCCGGGGTGTTGTGCAGAATCCGCGCAGTGCCGTCGCCCTGATGCACGTCGCAGTCGAAGATCAGCACCCGGTTCACCCGACCGCTTTGCAGCAAATAGTGACTGATGATTGCCAGGTCATTGAAGATGCAGAACCCGGCGGGGTAGTCGTAGTGGGCGTGATGGGTGCCGCCGGCGAGGTGACAGGCCAGGCCATGTTCCAGGGCTTTTTCCGCTGCCAGAATCGAACCGCCGACCGCCCGCACCGTGCGTCGCGCCAGCGCTTCATTCCACGGCAGACCGAGGCGCCGCTGGTCTTCGCGGGACAACTCGCCGCTCATGTAGCGTTCGATATAACTGCGGTCATGGGCCAGGGCGAGAATGTCGGCAGGGCACAGCTCGGGGCGCAGCAGGTCTTCGTCGCGGGTCAGGCCGCTGTCCACCAGGTGATCGCGCAGCAGGCGGAACTTGTCCATGGGGAAGCGGTGATCCGCCGGAAATTCCGGGCTGTAGTCTTCGTGGTAGATCAGCGGCAACGGCATGGTGGACTATTCATAAAGGCTGCAGGAAAGAGTGCAAAGCCTAACAGCGATGTAGACTGACGGCATCAAGCGGAGGGGCGGGATGGAACCGATACTGGAGCTGCAAAGCGCAAGGCTGCTGATGCGCCAATGGCAGGACGAGGATTTGCCGGCGTTCGCGGCCATGTGCGCCGACCCGCAGGTGATGCGCTACTTCCCCGCGCCTTTGAGTCGGCTGGAAAGCGCCGCGTTGATCGGCCGGGTGCGTGGGCATTTTGCCGAACACGGTTACGGCCTGTGGGCGCTGGAGCGCAAGGACACTGGCGAATTCATCGGTTTTACCGGGCTCGGCGTGGTCGGCTTCGATGCGCCGTTCACCCCGGCGGTGGAAATCGGCTGGCGGCTGGCCAAGGAACATTGGGGCCTGGGTTATGCCAGCGAAGCGGCGTGGACCGCGCTGCGTTGCGGCTTTGACCGTTTGTCCCTGAAGGAGATCGTGTCCTTCACCGCGCAGAGCAATCTGCCGTCGGAAAAAGTCATGCAGGCGATCGGCATGCATCACGATCCAGCCGACGATTTCGATCACCCGAAACTGGCTGTCGACCATCCGTTAAGTCGACATGTGTTGTACCGCATCACCCGGGAGCAATGGCTGCAGACCTTGCATGGCTAAGCCGACACGGACGTTTACAATGGCGCGATCAGTGGCTCGCGCCAGAATCTGAATTGGCCGCCGCAGCCAGGGCTGCGCGGCATAGCGTTGTGTGAGGAGAGTCTGAATGAGCCAAGTGTTGGAAGATCTGGTGGATCTGCTGACCCTCGAACCGATCGAGGAAAACCTGTTCCGTGGTCGCAGTCAGGATCTGGGCTTTCGCCAGTTGTTCGGCGGCCAGGTGCTCGGCCAGTCGCTGTCGGCGGCCAGTCAGACCGTTGAAGAAGCGCGCCATGTGCATTCGATGCACGGTTATTTTCTGCGTCCGGGCGATGCCAAGTTGCCGGTGGTGTATTCGGTTGACCGCGTGCGCGACGGCGGCAGTTTCAGCACCCGCCGCGTGACCGCGATCCAGAAGGGCCACCCGATTTTCACTTGCAGCGCTTCGTTCCAGTACGACGAAGAAGGTTTCGAGCACCAGAGCCAGATGCCCCAGGTGGTCGGCCCGGAAAACCTGCCGTCGGAGCTGGAACTGACCCAGCAACGCGCGCACCTGATCCCGGAACACATGCGCGAAAAGCTGCTGTGCCCGAAGCCGATCGAAGTGCGCCCGGTCACTGAAAAAGACCCGTACAACCCGCAACCGGCGGATCCGATCAAGTACGTGTGGTTTCGCGCCGACGGCGCGTTGGCCGACATCCCGGCGCTGCACAAATACCTGCTGGCCTACGCTTCGGACTTCGGTCTGCTGACCACCTCGATGTTGCCGCACGGCAAATCGGTCTGGCAGAAAGACATGCAGGTCGCCAGCCTCGACCACGCGTTGTGGTTCCACAATGACTTGCGCGCCGATGACTGGTTGCTTTACGCCATGGACAGTCCGTGGGCCGGTAACTCTCGCGGTTTCTCCCGTGGCAGCGTGTTCAACCGCGCCGGGCAACTGGTGGCGTCGGTGACCCAGGAAGGCCTGATCCGTCATCGCAAGGACTGGGCATGAGTCTGGCGGATGTGCGGCACTGGGTGTTCGACATGGACGGCACCCTGACCGTCGCGGTGCATGATTTCGCGGCGATTCGCGTGGCGCTGTCGATCCCGCCGGAGGACGACATCCTCACCCACCTCGCGGCATTGCCCGCCGAGGAAGCGGCGGCGAAACATGCGTGGCTGCTGGAGCATGAGCGCGATCTGGCGCTCGGCTCGACCCCGGCGGTCGGCGCGGTGGAGCTGGTGCGCGACCTGCACGCCCGAGGCTATCGCCTCGGCATCCTGACCCGCAATGCGCGGGAGCTTGCCCATGTGACGCTGGAAGCCATCGGCCTGGCCGACTGCTTCGCGGTGGAGGATGTGCTGGGCCGCGATGAAGCACAGCCAAAACCGCATCCGGGCGGTTTGCTGAAACTGGCCGAGGCCTGGCAAGTGCCGGCGAACGAGATGGTGATGGTCGGTGATTACCGGTTTGATCTTGATTGCGGCCGGGCGGCGGGCGCACGCACGGTGCTGGTGAACCTGCCGGACAATCCATGGCCGGAGTTGACCGACTGGCATGCGAAGGATTGTGTCGAGTTGCGGCGGATGTTGTTCGCCTGATTTATCGGTTGTCGGAGCGGGCCCCATCGCGAGCAGGCTCGCTCCCACCGGGGAATGCATTTCAAATGTGGGAGCCAGCCTGCTGGCGATGGCGTCGGCCCACTTAACACAAGACTTATTCGAATATCGCTTTCTGGCCTTCCGGCGAGGTCAGCATGCCGTCGCCGTTATGCCCGACGCCGGGTACTTCGATCAGGCGCTGATTCACCCCTTCAGGGTGACGACGCAGCAAGTAACCGAAAAACAGCTTCCCGCGCTCCAGTCGATAAGCCCCCTGGGCTTT
Organism: Pseudomonas pharyngis; assembly: GCF_021602345.1. Classification (GTDB taxonomy): domain Bacteria; phylum Pseudomonadota; class Gammaproteobacteria; order Pseudomonadales; family Pseudomonadaceae; genus Aquipseudomonas; species Aquipseudomonas pharyngis. Next base: position 141,198 of record NZ_BQID01000009.1, on the reverse strand, counting down.
GGCGGCGCAGCTCTTGTCCAGCGCCGGGTGTTGCGGGTCGGTGTCCTGCTGGCCCAGCAGATAAATCACCTCGCGTTTGACGTAACGGCCTTCAAGCTGCGCGGGCGTTTGCCCACCCGCGTAGATCGGCGGGTCCACCAGACCGTACTTCCAGCGGTTGAAACCCGGGCACTTCGCATGATCGAAAGCTACCGGGCGTTGCTCATTGAAGTAGGCGTACGACGACGGGTTGGCCACCACATAACGCAAGCGAATGCCCTCGGTCTTGAGCGCCGGTTGTTCCTGGGCCAGCAGCGCGTAACGCTGCACCACCTGCGCGCCGCCGGAGTGGCCGAAGATCACGATCTGCTTCACGTCCGGAAACTGCTTGCGATCGCTCAGCCGCCCGACGATTTCGTCCAGTGCGGCGTAGGAACTCAGCGGGTTCGGCCCTGTGGATAACCCGCCGCCCATCCAGTCGTTGCCTTGCCAGCGCAGTACGCTGGCGGGTAACGAGTAGAGCGCCACATCGCTTTCGTTGAGAAACTGCGGGGCGATCACCAGGGTGTTGGCGGTTTGCCCGGCCAGTTCCGCCGCGACTTCGCCGCTTTTGCGATAGGTCTCGGCGTTGCGCAGACGGCCATGAATGACGATCAGCACGCGCTCGATTTTCGCCGGCGCCGGGCCGATGCCTACCGCCATTTCGCCGGCCTGCAATTGCAGGCGCCCGGGACTGATTGCGTCGACGCCGGCCGCTTGGGCGGTGCCGCCGATGAACAGTAAAGCCAACAGCCATTTATGCATTTACAGGTTTTTCGCCGCAAAGGTATCGCACTGGCCGACCTGGCCCTGGGCGAATCCGGTTTTGAACCAGCGCACCCTTTGCGCCGACGTACCGTGGGTAAACGAGTCCGGCACCACACGGCCCTGACCCTGTTGTTGCAGGCGATCATCACCGATGGCGTTCGCCGCGTTCAAGGCTTCTTCGATATCGCCCGGTTCCAGCCAGTTCAGACGCTTCTGCGCGTTGTAGGCCCAGACCCCGGCCAGACAATCGGCTTGCAGTTCCTGACGCACCAGCAGGCCGCCGTCGCCTTCCATCTGCCGGCCTTGCTGGCGGGCTGTCTGAATTTTCGCCGAGACGCCGAGAAGCGTCTGCACATGGTGTCCGACTTCATGAGCGATCACGTAGGCTTGGGCGAAGTCGCCGGCAGCCTTGAAGCGTTGGGCCATTTCCTGGAAGAACGCCATGTCCAGATAGACTTTCTGGTCCGCCGGGCAATAGAACGGGCCGGTGGCCGAGGTCGCCAGACCGCAGGCGGAATTGACCCGGTTGCTGAACAGCACCAGGGTCGGATCCTTATATTGCCGGCCGGCCTGCTGGAAGATCGCGCCCCAGGTGTCTTCGGTGTCGCCGAGAATCGAGCGCACGAACTCGGCCTGTTCATCGTTGGCCGGCGGTGCCTGACGGGTTTGCGAAGTCGGGGCCGATTGTTCGGTCATCTGCCCGGTGAGCTGGCCGAGGATCTGTAGCGGGTCCTGGCCGGTGATCCAGCCGATGCCGACGATCAGCAGGATCGCCCCAAGACTCAGGCCCTTGCCACCGCCGAAGCGCATGCCGCCGCCACCACCCATGTCATCGCCACGGGCATCGACGACGTTGTCACTGCGTCGGCCTTTTTTCCATAGCATGTGGGAATCCTCTATCTGTAGGTGGTGATGAGTGTTGCTGGTGTGTGAGTGTGGCGCCAGTCCGGTCGTCCGTCTATTCGCACACACACACAAAGGCCCGGCCTCGGGGTGACGAGGTCGGGCCTGTTATTGACGAGCGCGAGCGCCGGGAATTCAATCCGCCGGCGGTTTTCTTTCGCCGGGTCGGGTGTCAGCGGTCGAAGGCATCCCACACCGGCGCGAAGTCCGGGCTGACCTGACGTTCGCGCTTGGACAACGCGGCGATCAACGCTCGGTCGTCGTCATCCAGTTCGACATTCAGCGAGGTCAGGTTGGCCAGTTGATTGGTCTTGCTGCTGGCCTTGGGAATCGCCGCCACGTTGTCCTGATCCAGCAGCCATTTCAGCGCCACCTGAGTCGGCAGCACGCCGTGTTTTTCGGCGATCTGCTGAATCTGTGGAATCTCCGAGACCTTGTTACGCGCCAGTGGCGTGTAGGCCGTCAGCGCCAGATCGTGTTGACGGGCGTAGTCGAGCAAGGCGTTTTGTCCGAGCAGGACGTGGTACTCGACCTGAATGGCTGACAGAGGAATGCCGTATTCCTCGACGACTTTGCGCAGCAGCGGCAGCGGAAAATTCGCCACGCCGATGTTGCGAGCCAGCCCCTGTTCCTTGAAGGATGCGAGGGTTTCAAGGGTGCGCGGCAGGTCCCAGTCAGTGCTCGGCCAATGGATCATGAACAGATCAACGTACTCGCTGCGCAAGGCCTTGAGGCTGCGATCCAGCGAGTGACGCATGGCGTCCGGTTGCAACTGATCCCACCAGACCTTGGTGGTGACGTGGATCTGCTCGCGGGGTGTCGGCGTATTTGCCAGCGCCTGTCCGACTGCGTCTTCGTTGTTGTAGGCCGCTGCCGTGTCGATGTGGCGGTAACCGAGTTCCAGGGCTTGCTCCACGGCGCGGGTGCATTCGTCGCCGAGCATCGGCCAGGTGCCGAGGCCGAGTTTTGGCAGGTTCAGTCCTTGTCTGTTAACGATGTGCTGCATGGTCGATCTCCTGTTCGAAAGCCGTGACGCCCGCCATGTGCCGGGCTGCGATGTAACCGAAAGTCAGGGCCGGGCCGAGGTTGATCCCGCCCGCCGGATAATGCCCGCCCATGATGCTGGCCATGTCGCCACCGGCGGCGTAGAGCCCGGCGATGGGCCTGTCTTCGGCGTCGAGCACTTGCGCATGCGGGTTGACCTTGAGCCCGGCGAAGGTGCCGAAGCAGCCCGGCTGCACCTTCACCGCGTAGAACGGGCCTTGTTCGATGGGCGCCACGCACGGGTTGGGCTGTTGCGCGGGATCGCCCTGTTTGCGGTTGTACGGGGTCGAGCCGCGACCGAACAGCGGGTCTTCGCCGTGCCGGGCATGGTGGTTGTAATCATCGACGGTGGCGCGTAAACCCTTCGCGTCGATGCCGCATGCGCCGGCCAATTCCTCCAGGGTATCGCCGGTTTTCAGATAGCCGCTGCGGATAAAACCTGACACCGGCACCGGAAACGGCCGAGACATGCCTAGCCCGTAACGGCGCTGGAACGCGCGGGTGCAGATCAGCCAGGACGCGACCTCTTCGCCCTCGGGGGCGGCGGCGACCATGGCGCTGACGTAGTCGTAATAGCCGTTGGCTTCGTTGACGAAGCGCTGGCCGTTGCGCAGCACGCCAATGACGCCCGGTTTACCGCGCTCGATGATGTGTGGGAAATGGCCGATGCTGCCGTCGGAATGTGGCACCTGCGAGACCGGTGCCCACGCCACGGGCGAGGCCACATCGGTGTTGACCCGGCCCCCAGCGGTTTCGCCCAGTCGCAGACCGTCGCCATTGACTGCCAGCGGAGGCAGTGCCCAATGTTCATGACCGCTGGGCGTGCGAGGGAACAAGGCTTTGCGTCGCTCGATGTCGTTGGCAAATCCGCCAGCGGCGAGCACCACGGCTTTGCGGGCATGGACAGTGATCGGGCCTTTTGTGGTGTTCACGCGAGCGCCGGTGATGCGTGATTCGTCGCGCAGCAGTTCCGTCACTGGCGCCGATTCCCACAGCAGCACGCCGAGGTCTTCGGCGGATTTCGCCAGCCGCGCCACCAGCGCCACGCCGTTGACCAGTTGCATCGCTCGGCCGTGCAGCGCCAGGTCCAGCAGGTGGCGAGTGAAACGCCGGGTCACGTGCCAGGCCGCCGACAACGAGCGAGTCAGATTGAGAAACGCCGACAGGTCCGCGCCGGCCATGATCGGCATGCCCATGAACGATGTTTCCCGCATCGTTGTGCGAAGACGCTTGAGCAGGCGCCCGACCTTTCGTCCGTCGTAGGGAGCGGCAATCACCGAGCGTCCGCCGGTGCCGGCGCCCGGTGTTTCGCCGTGGATGTCGGCGATGGCGTTGCCGTCGGCGAATTGCAAGGCGGTGTGTTGTTCGAAGAACGCCACCATGCGCGGGCCGGCTTCAAGGAAGGCGTCGATCATGGCCGGGTCGTAGTGCTCGCCGAGTTCGTGGCGCAGATAGGTGCGCGGCAATTCCACGTCTTCCACGATCCCGGCGCGCCGGGCCAGCGGATTGCACGGCACCCACGCCCAGCCACCGGACCACGCGGTGGCGCCGCCGAACACCGGATCCTTTTCCACCACGATGACCTTCAAGCCATGCCAGGCGGCGGTGACGGCGGCCGACAAACCGGCGGCGCCGGAGCCGACCACCAGAACGTCGCAGTGGATATCGGGAAGGGCAGGCATCAGGAAACGCTCCAGCAATCAATTATTTTTAGAATCAGGTTCCAGAAAATAACCAGTGCTGGCGAAGCAGATCAACCGACTGACGCGCAAAGTGGGCGGTTATCGGACGCCAGGTTCCAGATTTCGCATTCCTCGGGATGTCTTCTAGAATCGGCGAAATTTCACCGAGAGCGCACCATGGCCGGCAGTCAAATCGAACGGGTTTTCAGCGTGCTGGAAAGCCTCACCAGTGATCCGCGCGGGCTGCCGATGCAGACCCTGGCCGAGCAACTGGACATTCCGAAGAGCGCGACGCACCGCCTGCTCGCCGAGCTGATCCGCTTGGGTTATGTGCGGCAGAACCCGGAGACGTTGCGTTATCACCTGTCGACCAAACTGGTGGCGATGGGCTTTCAATACCTGTCGAGCAGCGGTGCCGACATCGTGCAGCCGGTGCTTGATCGCCTGGCCCAGGAAACCGGTGAGTTGGTACGCCTCGGGGTGATCGACGGCGAGCGTCAGACCTGGATCGCCAAGGCCCAGGGCGCTCGTAGCGGTCTGCGTTACGACCCGGACATGGGCCGCGATGCGCCGCTGTTCTACACCGCGTCGGGCCATGCGTGGCTGGCGTGCATGAGCGACGCCGAGGCGTTGTCGCTGGTCGAGCGCCAGGGCGCGGAGGTGCCGGCGGATATCGGGCCCAATGCGCCGCGCTCCAATATTGAACTGCTCGAACGCCTGCGCGTGGCCCGGGAACAGGGCTATGCCTGTGTGGAAGAAAGCTCGGCGGTCGGCACTTCGGCGATTGCTGCCGTGGTGAAACATCCCGCCGATGGTCGGGTGATTGGCGTGCTCAGCATTGCTGGGCCAAGCGCACGGATGTCGGCGGCGCGATTGCATGAACTGGCTCCGTTGCTGCTGACGTTCACCGAGGAGTTGTCGGCGGCCAGCCTGGCCTCGGAGTTGTTCGTTTAAGCAAAGCTGTGCGCTGTTCGCCCACTTTTCAACCGAGTGGGTGTGAGAATCTGGAACCGGGTTCTAAATTGTTGATGGAGTGAGTTTTCCTACAACAATCACAAGAGGATCGCACCTTGAACCCGCCCCTTCGAATCGCCCTGATCGGCGCCGGCAACATGGGCCAGCAACATTACCGGCACTTGAAGAATCTCACTGAGGCCACGTTATGCGCCGTGGGCGACCCCGGCCCTCAGGCACCGGCCCTGGCGGCGGAGTGGGGTGTGGCGCATTTCGCCGATCACCGTCAGATGCTGGAGCAGAACCGGCCAGACGCAGTGATCGTTGCCAATCCCAATAATCAGCACGTCAGCACCGCGCTGGATTGCTTGGCCGCTGGCGTTCCGGTGTTGCTGGAAAAGCCGGTGGGCGTAAACCTGGATGAAGCGCGGGAATTGGTGGCGGCGGTGAAGCGCAGTGGCGTACCGGTGCTGGTCGGCCATCATCGGCGGCACAATCCGTTGATCGTGCGTGCTCATGAGCTGGTCAAGGGTGGGGCGTTGGGACGGCTGACGCTGGTGACTGCGTTGTTCCAGCTGCGCAAGCCCGACCAGTATTTCGAAACGGTGTGGCGGCGCGAGGCAGGTGCCGGAATGCTGTTGACCAATCTGATTCACGACCTCGATCTGCTGCGTCACCTGTGTGGTGAAGTGCGTTCGGTGCAGGCGATCACCGACCATTCGGTGCGCGGTTTTGCCAATGAAGACAGCGCGGCGATTCTGCTGCAATTCGATGGCGGAGCGCTCGGCACCCTGACCGGTTCCGATGCGGTGGCGGCTCCATGGAGCTGGGAGTTGAACTCCGGTGAGAACCCGGTCTATCCACGTCAGGCGGATCAGCCGTGCTATTTACTGGCGGGAACGGCCGGGGCCTTGAGCATTCCGCAACTCAAGCGCTGGCATTACCGCGCCGAGCAGGTGGACGCCGGTTGGCATGAGCCGTTGCTGTCCGTTGATGAACCGTTCACACCGGACGAAGCCCTCCGGTTGCAGTTGCAGCATTTCGTCCGCGTGGTACGGCGGGAAGTCGAACCATTGGTGAGTGCCGCCGACGCCGCCCGCACGCTGGCGCTGGTCGAGGCCATCCGTGAAGCGGCGGCCAGCGGTCGCGCCACCGAACCCGCGCAGATCGAGGCCTGAACATGAACGAACGAATTCTGTCCCTGGCCAGCCTGACCGTGCTGGAGTTGTCGCCACCCGAGATGGTCGAGGTCGCGGCCCGTGCCGGTTACAGCCATGTCGGCCTGCGTCTGGAGCCGGCGACGCCCGAGGAATATCACTTTCCGCTGGTAGCCGATGGCGATTTGCGGCGTCAGACACTGGCGCGTTTGCGTGACACCGGAATCGGCGTGCTCGACGTGGAAATCCTTCGATTGAAGCCGCAGACAGTGGTGGCGGATTTCGAGCCACTGCTCAGCGTTGGCGCGGAGTTCGGTGCCAGTGAATTGCTGGTCGCCGGTAACGATCCCGACGAACAGCGGCTCACCGATAATTTTGCGGCACTCTGCGATCTGGCGGCGCGCTACGGTTTGCACCCGCATCTGGAGTTCATGCCCTGGACCGATGCACGCAATCTTGAGCAGGCGTTGCGCATCGTCGCCAAGGCCGGGCGCGAAAACGGTGCGGTGCTGGTCGATGCGTTTCACTTCGACCGTTCCGGATCGCGGCTGGAAGATCTGGATGGCGTGCCGCCCTCACGGCTGCGCTATGCACAGTTGTGCGATGTTGCCGGGCCGAGGCCGACGGACATGGCCGAGATCTTGCGTCAGGCCCGCAATGAACGACGGTTTCCCGGCGAGGGCGATTGTGACTTGAGCGGCTTGTTGCGCAGTCTTCCGGCTAACCTTCCCCTGAGTCTGGAAATTCCCACGGTCAAATTGCTGGAGCAAGGCGTGAGTGGATTGCAGCGGGCGCAAATGGCGATCGACCGGACACGGGAATTGTTGGCCCGGCTTTAAGTCTGCTTCAAGGGGCGAGGGCGCACGCGACCTCGTCACCGTTTATTTTTCATTCAGAGAGAGCCCATGACCGTCAGCACTCCGCTTTCCGGCGTCAACCAACCCTTCAAGGGGATCTTGCTGATTGTCGTGGCGACGTTCCTGTTCTCCAGCCACGACGCGCTGTCGAAATACCTTTCGGGTTTTTATCCGATCGTCATGGTGGTGTGGGCGCGGTATCTGGTGCACACGCTGCTGATGGCGGGGATTTTCCTGCCGCAGTCCGGGCTGCGTGTGCTGCGCACCAAACGCCCGTTGTGGCAATTGGCGCGGGCGTTGTGCCTGTTGGGGACCAGCCTGTTTTTCACCACGGCGTTGCTGTACATCCCGTTGGCCGAAGCCACGGCGGTCAACTTTCTTGCGCCGGTGCTGGTGACGGCGCTGTCGGTGCCGTTGCTCAAGGAACGGGTGACGCGCGGTCAGTGGATCGCGGTGGTGTGCGGGTTCATCGGGGTGCTGATCATCGTCCATCCGGGCGGTGATTTGTTCACCCCGGCGATTTTGTTGCCGTTCTGCTCGGCGCTGTTTTTCTGCTTCTATCAATTGCTCACCCGCAAGCTCGCTGAAGTCGACAGCCCGACCACCAGCAACTTTTTCGCCGGGCTGTGCAACACGCTGGTGATGAGTGCGCTGGTGCCGTTCTTCTGGCAGGTGCCGAGCCTGGGGCATGCGTTGTTGATGCTGGCGCTGGGCAGTTGCGGAATGACCGCGCACCTGTTTCTGACCCAGGCTTTCCGCCATGCCGCACCAGCATTGCTGGCGCCGTTCGGTTATTGCCAGATCGTGTTCGCGGGGTTATTGGGCTGGTTGCTGTTTGCGCACACGCCGACCCTGATGACGGTGATCGGGATCGCAGTGATCTGTTGCAGCGGGCTGGCGGCAGCGTGGCAGCAGAGCCGGCGCTGAAAGCAAACCGGCCTGAAATCAGGCCGGTCGGTGCAGGAAGGTTATTCAGTATTGAAAGGTTACTCAGTGACGGTAGGTATCTTGCGCGGTGCCATGAAGTACATCCAGGTCAGCGCGATGAAGTACATCGCCGGGATCAGGGTGAACAGCACGGTGTAGTTGTTGTTGGTGACGGTCAGGATGTGGCCGACGATCTGGGTCATGAACATCCCGCCAATCGCTGCGCACATGCCGCCGAAACCGAACACCGTGCTCATCATGTGCTTGGGCGTGTAGTCCATCACCAGGCTCCAGATGTTGGCGGTCCAGGCCTGGTGCGCGCCGATGGCCAGGGAGATGGCAGCGACGGCAATCCACAGGTTGGCGGAACCGGCGGCCATGACCACGCCGATGATGCAGCAGGCGAACAGGAACATCGACAGCAGCCGCGCCTTGATTGAGTTCATGCCGCGACCGATCAGGAACGAAGACAGAATCCCGCCGCCCACGCTGCCGAAGTCAGCGGTGACGTAGATGATGATCAGCGGAATGCCCATCTGGGTGACGTTGATGCCCAGGTTGTATTGCTGATTGAGAAACGGCGGCAGCCAGTACAGGTAGAACCAGAACACCGGCGCGGTCAGCGAGTAGGCGAGGGCGAAGGCCCAGGTGCCGCGCATGCGCAGGATTTTCGAGAACGGCACGCGGGCCTGTTCCGGTTCGACTTCTTTCTGGATGTATTCCAGCTCTGACTGCTTAACGTTTGGGTGATCTTCCGGGTTGAAATACTTCAGGCCCCAGAACAGCAGCCAGATCCCGCCCAGTGCCGACATGCACAGGAACGCAGCCTGCCAGCCCCACACGTGAAGGATCAGCGGCAGCAGCATCGGGGTGAACATCGCACCGACGTTGGTACCGGCGTTGAAGATGCCGGTGGCCACGGCGCGCTCGCCGGCCGGGAACCACAGGCGTGTGGTCTTCACGCAGGCCGGGTAGTTGGCCGCTTCAGTCAGACCGAGGATGAATCGGCAGACCATGAAGCCCACCGCCGAGGTCGCCAGACCGTGGGCGCCGGTGGCCAGGCTCCAGAGCAGGACCGCGCAGAAGAACACGCGCTTGACGCCGACCCGATCGATCAGCCGTCCTTGCAGCACGAAACCGATCGCGTAGCCGACCTGAAACCAGAAGTTGATGTTGGCGTAGTCCATCGCCGTCCAGCTCATTTCCTTGGCGAGGATCGGCTGCATGACGCCGAGGGCGGCGCGGTCGATGTAATTGAGGGTGGTGGCGAAAAACACCAGCGCCAGCATGCCCCAGCGGGTCTTGCCGACGGCCATGGCGCCGCGGATCTTGTCGCCGATGCCACCCGTGGCAGTGCTCATGGCCGGAGCCATGCGGGAAGTCTGTGAAGGAATCATGTGTTCCACCCGTTTTTGGATTTGTTATTTGGTGTGCTTTTCTTGTGCACGCTGCGACCGGTGGTTCAGTTCCGGACTCAAGGTGAGACGGATGTTGGGCAGTGGACGAAAAATCGTCAATTCGCCAAACCGGCATTCTGTTCGATAATCGCACGCAAAACTAACCGGGTAGTACAGTTTAAATTGCTCAATGAAAAACCGGGACCAATAATTCGCTCACCCTATAAAAGCGGCGCAATTTCCGTAGCCGACGTCTCCACCGGGAGTTGAAACATGCAGCGATCCATTGCCACCGTCTCCTTGAGCGGAACCCTGCCGGAAAAACTCGAAGCCATTGCCGCCGCCGGGTTCGACGGGGTGGAGATTTTCGAGAACGATCTTCTGTATTACGACGGCAGCCCCCGGGAAATCCGGCAGATGTGCGCCGACCTCGGGATTGCAATCACCCTGTTTCAGCCGTTCCGCGATTTCGAAGGCTGCCGCCGTGATCGTCTGGAGCGCAATCTGGAGCGGGCCGAGCGCAAGTTCGACCTGATGCAGGAACTGGGCACCGACCTGGTGCTGGTCTGCAGCAATGCCTCCCCCGACAGTCTCGGCGAGCAGCAGATCCTCATCGACGACCTGCGCCTGCTGGCCGAGCGCGCTGGTGCCCGTGGCCTGCGCATCGGTTATGAAGCGCTGGCCTGGGGCCGTCACGTCAATACTTATCAACAGGTCTGGGACATCGTGCGTCAGGCCGATCACCCGGCCCTCGGCGTGTTGCTCGACAGCTTCCACACCTTGTCGCTCAAGGGCGATCCACGGGCGATTGCCGAGATTCCCGGCGACAAGATTTTCTTCGTACAGATGGCCGACGCGCCGATCCTGGCGATGGACGTGCTGGAGTGGAGCCGGCATTTCCGCTGCTTCCCGGGGCAGGGTGAATTCGATCTTCCGGGCTTCCTAGCGCCGATCATCCAGAGCGGCTACACCGGGCCGCTGTCGCTGGAAATCTTCAACGACGGCTTCCGCGCCGCGCCGCCTCGGGCCAATGCCGCTGACGGTCTGCGTTCGCTGCTGTACCTGGAGGAGAAAACCCGCCAGCGTCTGGAGCAGGAAATCCGTCCTGTGGATAACCGCGACATCCTCTTCGAAACGCCGAAGGCCAGCGAATACAACGGCATCGAGTTTCTTGAGTTCGCCGTGGATGAAAGCCTGGGCGCCAAGCTGTCGAACTGGCTGGAACGGCTGGGTTTCGTCAAGGCCGGACAGCATCGCTCCAAGAGCGTCAGCCTGTTGCGTCAGGGTGATATCAACCTGATCCTCAACTCTGAACCCTATTCGTTCGGCCACAGTTTTTTCGAGGCCCACGGCCCGTCGCTGTGCGCCACCGCCGTGCGGGTCAAGGACAGCGCCAGCGCGCTGGCCCGCGCCGTCGCCTATAAAGGTCAGCCGTATCGCGGATTGGTCGGCCCCAATGAACTGGAACTGGCGGCGGTGCGTGCACCGGACGGCAGCCTGATTTATCTGGTGGATCAGGAGGCGGATGTCTACGGCACCGACTTCAATCTGCTGCCGGACGCGGTGGCGCGCGGCGGTCTCAAGCGCATCGACCACATGGCCATGGCGCTGCCGGCAGACAGCCTCGACAGCTGGGTGTTGTTCTACAAGAGCCTGCTGGATTTCGAGGCTGACGATGAAGTGGTGCTGCCCGATCCGTACGGGCTGGTGAAGAGCCGCGCCCTGCGTAGCCGCGACAGTTCGATCCGTCTGCCGCTGAACATTTCCGAGAACCGCAACACCGCGATCTCACACGCGCTGTCGAGTTATCGCGGTTCCGGGGTGCATCACATCGCCTTCGATTGCGACGATATCTTCGCCGAAGTCAGCCGGGCGAAAGAGGCAGGCGTGCCGCTGCTGGACATCCCGCTGAACTATTACGATGACCTCGCGGCGCGTTTCGATTTCGATGACGAATTCCTCAGCGAACTGGCGTACTACAACGTGCTGTACGACCGCGATGCGCAGGGCGGCGAGTTGTTTCACGTCTATACCGAGCCGTTCGAGGGGCGCTTCTTCTTCGAGATCATCCAGCGCAAGAACGGTTACGCCGGTTATGGCGCCGCCAACGTCGCGGTGCGGCTGGCGGCGATGGCCAAATCACGCAGTGGCGCGGTTCGCCAGGCGAAGTTGTAGGAAATTCGTAAACGCGGGATTAAACACCGGTCGCGCGGCTTCCTTCACTGGGTCGCGCGGCCCATAATCGCCAGCCTGTGCAGTGATGGCCGTGAGCCCGCAATGACAATGACTTCAGAACTTCCCGCAGCTCCCGTTCTACCCGCGGTAGAGCCGCGCAAGAGTCGCAAGAACAACCCGGAAAAGACCCGCGAGAATATCCTGCAGGAGGCGATCGTCGAGTTCGTCCAGCAGGGGCTGTCCGGCGCTCGCGTCGATGCGATCGCCGAGCGTATCCACACCTCCAAACGCATGATCTATTACTACTTCGGCAGCAAGGAGCAGTTGTACGTCGAGGTGCTGGAGAAGCTCTACGGCGATATCCGCAGCACCGAAAACCGCCTGCACCTGGCTGAATTGCCGCCGGTGGAAGCGATCCGGCGTCTGGTGGAATTCACCTTCGATCACCACGATCGCAACGTCGATTTCGTGCGGATCGTCAGCATCGAAAACATCCACAACGCCGAGTACGTGAAGCGTTCCGATGCGATCAAGGCGATGAACAACACCATCCTCGATTCTCTGGGCGAGATTCTGCGTCGCGGTGCTGAAGAAGGCGTGTTCCGCGCCGGGCTCGACGCGCTGGACGTGCATCTGTTGATCAGTTCGTTCTGCTTCTATCGCGTATCGAACCGCCATACCTTCGGTGAGATCTTCCAGATCGACCTGCCGGACGAAAGCATCAAGCAACGTCATCGCGAGATGATTTGTGAGTCGGTACTGCGCTACTTGAAGGCGTGACCGAAGTCGAGGGGGCCGGGCCCCCTCACGGTTTTAGCCATTCATGCTTTGAAAATGCGCGAGCATTCGCTGCGCATCCGGCACCGTGCCGCTGAACAGCTCAAACGCCTTCACTGCCTGAAACACCGCCATGTTGCCGCCATCCAGGGTTCGGCAACCCAGGGCGCGGGCGTTGCGCAGCAGTTCGGTTTCCAGCGGGAAATACACAATCTCCGCCACCCACAACTCGGGCCGCAGCAGCGCCGCCGGCACGGGCATGCCGGGCAATTTGGCCATACCCATCGGCGTAGTGTTTACCAGACCATCGGCCTGACTCAGCGTGCTCCCCAGATCATGTCCGGCCACGGCCCGACCGGCACCGAAATGCTGATTGAGGTTGTTGGCCAGGCTTTCGGCGCGCTCCACGTCCACATCAAAAATGCTCAGTTGCCGTACGCCTTCGCTCAACAAGGCGTGGGCCACTGCCGCACCGGCGCCACCAGCGCCCATCTGGACCACACGTTCGCGGGCAACGTCTGGCAGGCCGCGACGAAAACCTTCGGCAAAACCCAGGCAATCGGTGTTGTGGCCGACGCGTTTGCCGTCCTTCAGCACCACCGTGTTCACGGCGCCGATGCCTCGGGCTTCCGGGGATAGTTCATCGAGCAGCGGAATGATTGCCTGCTTGCACGGGAAGGTGATGTTCAGGCCGGTGTAGTTCATTCGCTCGGCGGCCAGCAGCAGGTCGGGCAGGGCGTTGCTGTCCAGTTGCAGTTGATCGAGGTCGATCAGCCGGTACAGGTAGCGCAGGCCCTGTTCGTCGCCTTCGTGTTCGTGCAGCGCCGGGGTGCGGGAGGCCTGGATGCCGGCGCCGATCAGCCCGGCGAGTATCACGTTGTTACGATTCATGCGGTTCGCCCCTTCAGCCGTTGGCTGAAATGTTCCAGGGCCAGGCGATAGCCGTGGCTGCCGAAGCCGCACATTACGGCGGTGGCGATGGCCGAGACGAACGAGTGATGACGGAACGGCTCGCGGGCATGGACGTTGGACAGGTGTACTTCGATCACCGGCAATTCGCTGGCAACGAGGGCGTCGCGGATCGCTACCGAAGTGTGGGTCCAGGCGGCCGGGTTGATGACGATGCCGGCGCAGCGCTGGCGGGCGCCGTGAATCCAGTCGAGCAGTTCGCCTTCGTGGTTGGTCTGGCGAAACTCCACGGCCAGGCCGAACTCTTCGGCGGCGCGCCCGCACAGGGCAGAGATGTCGGCCAGGGTTTCGTGACCGTAGGTTGCCGGTTCACGGGTACCGAGCAGGTTCAGGTTCGGGCCGTTGAGCACCAGAACGATAGGGGGCATGGGGGCAAACTCCACTTATTGTTTTTGGCTTGGGCCGAGGGTTTCGACCTGTGGAGTTAAATTGTACTAGATGGTTACTTTAATCAATTGCTCTGCATCGACAGTCCGGTTTTGTGTGCGGTGATCGCACACAGGTGAAATCAATGCGGCAACTGCTCGACCAGAAAATCAATGAAAGCCCTGACGCGCAGCGGCATGTGGCGATTCTGCGGGTACAGCAAAGTGAACGGCCGCGAGCGTCCGCTGTAGGGCTGGAGCACTTCCACCAACGAGCCGTCGGCCAGTTCTTTTTCGACAATGAAGCGATACGTCTGGAACAACCCGGCGCCATGTTTGGCCAGGGTCACGCCACCGAGCACGTCATCGGAGCAGCAGAAGTTGCCCTCGGCGAGGATTTCCCGTGGCGCGTCTTCCTCATAGAACAGCCAAGTGATCCGCCGCCCGCTGCTGGGCAATTCGTACTGAATACACTCGTGTTGTTCGAGGTCTTCGAGGGTCTGCGGCGTGCCGGCGCGTTTGAGGTAGTCGGGGCTGGCGACCATCACCAGCGCTGCGTCCTCCAGATGGCGGGCGATCAGGCCGGAGTCGGGGATTGCCCGCACGCGGATCGCCATGTCGTAACCCTCGCCGACGAAGTCGATGTTGCGGTTGCTGATGTGCATGTCGACCTTCACCTGCGGGAAGCGCGCACGAAACGCGGGCAACAGCGGCAGGATCCGGTGATGGGCGTAGGTTGTAGGAATACTGATACGCAGGGTGCCGGACGGTTCCTGCTGCTGGCCCATGACTTCCCGTTGCGCCTCGACCAGTTGCGCCAGCGCCTGCCTGCACTCTTCGTAGTAGCGCCGGCCGCTGTCGGTCAGTTTCACGCTGCGGGTGGTACGCGCGAACAGCCGCACGCCCAGGCGTTCCTCCATGCGGGATACCGAGCGGCTCACCGCTGCCGGCGTCACCGAAGCCGCCTGCGCCGCGCCGGTGAAACTGCCGCACTCGGCGGCCAGGCAAAACAGCTCGATGCTGCCCAGCTGAAGATCGTCGAAGTGTCGCTGCATGATTGATTACACCGGGGAATGAGTCTTCGTATGTAGCAAATGCGCGGCCGCTGCGAAAGAACTGCTTACCATTTTGCGCGGGGCTTTCCTGAATCCCGCACTAGGCTCGAAAACGTAATGACCATTTGAGACAGCAATGCCGATGGTCGGAATTGTCAGGGAATGGCAGTTTTCGAAACTCTTTAACCTAACGGATGGGTTAGCATGAAAGTGTGCAGTTACAAGGGATTGTCGGTGGTGATCATGCTGCGAGACGAACATTGTCCGCCCCATGCGCACGTTGATTCAGGTGCATGGAGTGCCCGTTTCAAATTCAGCTTCTGGCACAACGGCGTGGAGTTATGGGATGTGGTGCCCCTGTCACGTCGGCCACCGATTGCAGTGCTCGAGGGGCTGCGTCAATCGCTGCGTGAAACTGTTCATCTGCGGCGGGCCCGTCGAATCTGGTGGACTCGATTGCAGACGGCGTGTCTCGATAATCAATGGTGGGACGGGGACTCGAACGAAGTGGCCGTCATGCGCGAAGTCACCGGAGCAACCTTCAGAATCGGATCGGCGTATTACGAACCAGAAGAAAACAAAACCCTGCTGGCCCTGGTTGGTGCTCAGGAAGGTGTGGAGATCGAACTATGAAAACAGTAAAAGCCGGTTTGCATGCTGATCGACCGGTAACAGAAAAGCGTCTCGATGAAGCTGTTGAGCGGGGAGGGCTGCGCCGACGCAGCAGCCTTCAAGCCGTGTCGGTGGCCTTTCAGAAACCCTGCCTGGTGATTCACTTCGAGGACGACAGCGGCGTGCTGCTGCCAGTGAATCTCTACCGCGAATTCGATGACTTCGAACCGGAAGACTTCAGCGGATTGCACGTCGGCTTCGCTGGCACCGCGCTGTGCCACGACGGCAAGGACCTGCAGGTTTCCATCGCCGGGATGATCTCCGCCAGTCAGCCACTGATGGCCATGGCTGCCTCGGTGATCGCTTCGCGCAATGGCCGCCAGAGCAGCACTGCGAAAGCTGAAGCTGCACGGGCCAACGGCAGGAAGGGCGGGCGTCCGCGCAAGATCGATCCCGTGCCATGAAAGGCACAAAAAAGCCGTCGATGAGGACGGCTTTCTTGTTTCTGGCACTTGCGATCAACGTCGGGTCAGCAGCACGCCGGATTCCATGTGGTGGGTCCACGGAAACTGGTCGAACAGCGCGCAGCGGGTGATGCGGTGCGTGTCGTGCAGTTGGGCGATGTTTGCCGCCAGCGTTTCCGGGTTGCAGGAGATGTACAGGATGTTGTCGAAGCGACGGGTCAGCTCGCAGGTGTCCGGGTCCATGCCGGCCCGTGGCGGGTCGACGAACACGCTGCCGAACTCGTAGCTTTTCAGGTCGATACCGTGCAGGCGACGGAACGGGCGAACTTCGTTCAGTGCTTCAGTCAGCTCTTCGGCGGACAGGCGCACCAGCGTGACGTTATCCACAGCGTTTTCGGCCAGGTTGCTCAACGCGGCGTTGACCGAGGTCTTGCTGATTTCGGTGGCCAGCACTTTGCGCACGCGAGTCGCCAGCGGCAGGGTGAAGTTGCCGTTGCCGCAGTACAGCTCCAGCAGATCGTCGCTGCGATCACCCAGTGCTTCGTATGCCCAGTTGAGCATCTTCTGGTTCACGGTGCCGTTGGGCTGGGTGAACGCGCCTTCCGGCTGGCGATAGCTGAACGTGCGACCACCGACGTCAAGTTTCTCGACCACGTAATCGAGGCCGAGCACTTCGCGCTTGCCCTTGGAACGACCGATGATGCTGACGCCCAGATCCGCCGCCAGTTGGGTCGCCGCCGCGTGCCAGTGTTCGTCCAGCGGACGGTGATAGCACAGGGTGATCATCGCGTCGCCGGCCAGGGTGGTCAGAAACTCGACCTGGAACAGCTTGTGGCTCAGCGCCGCGCTGGCCTGCCAGGCCGCTTTCAATTGCGGCATCAACTGGTTGATGCGCAGGCTGGCGATCGGGAACTCTTCGATCAGGATCGGCGTGCGTTTGTCGTCCTGGGAAAACATCGCGTAATGCCGCTCGCCGGCCTCGCGCCACAGGCGGAATTCGGCGCGCAGGCGGAAGTTCTGCAAAGGCGAGTCGAACACCGTTGGCTCCGGTGCATCGAACGGGGCCAGCAGGTCACGCAGGCGCGTGACCTTGTCTTCGAGTTGTGCGGCGTAAGCCTGGGAATCAAAAGTCATGCGTTGAACCAACCCAGCTTGATCACGAACAGAATCGACAGGATCACCAGCGCCGGGTTCAGCTCACGGGCGCGGCCGGACAGCAGTTTGATCGCAGTCCAGGCGATGAAGCCGAAGGCGATGCCGTTGGCGATGGAATAGGTGAAAGGCATCGCCAGGGCGGTGACCACGACCGGCGCGGCGACGGTGATGTCTTCCCAGTCTATTTCCGCCAGGCCCGAAGTCATCAGCACGGCGACGAACAGCAGCGCTGGTGCGGTGGCGAACGCCGGTACGCTGGCAGCCAGTGGCGAGAAGAACAGCGCCAGCAGGAACAGGATCGCGACGACGATGGCGGTCAGGCCGGTGCGGCCGCCGGCACTCACGCCCGCAGCGGATTCGATGTAGCTGGTGGTGGTCGAGGTGCCCAGCAGCGAACCGGCCATGGCCGCGGTGCTGTCAGCGATCAGTGCACGGCCCATTTTCGGCATGTGGCCGTCCTTGCCCATCAGGCCGGCGCGCTTGGCGACGCCGATCAGGGTGCCGGAGTTGTCGAACAGGTCGACGAACAGGAAAGCGAAGATCACGCTGACCAGACCGATGTCCAGCGCGCCCTTGATGTCCAGTTGCAGGAAGGTCGGGGCCAGCGAAGGTGGCATCGAGGTCACGCCGCCGAACGGGGTGAAGCCCATCACGATCGAAACGATGGTCACCGCCAGGATGCCGATCAGCACCGCGCCGCGCACTTTCAGGGCTTCAAGGGCGACGATCAGGGCGAAACCGAGGGTGGCGAGAATCGGGGCCGGTTGCTTCAGGTCGCCGAGGCCGACCATGGTTGCCGGGTTGCTGACCACAATGCCGGCGTTGTGCAGGGCGATCAGCGCCAGGAACAGGCCGATACCGGCGGCAATCGCCGAGCGCAGTGGCAGCGGGATGCTGTTGATGATCCATTCACGGATGCGGAAGATCGACAGCAGGAAGAAGCACACGGCCGAAATGAACACCGCGCCCAGCGCCACTTGCCAGGTGTGGCCCATGTGCAGCACGACGGTGTAGGTAAAGAAGGCGTTCAGCCCCATGCCCGGCGCGAGGGCGATCGGGTAGTTGGCGATCAGGCCCATGACCGTGGAGCCGATGGCGGCTGCCAGACACGTGGCGACGAACACCGCACCTTTGTCCATGCCGGTCTCGCCGAGGATGCTCGGGTTGACGAACAGAATGTAGGCCATGGCCAGGAAGGTCGTGACGCCCGCGAGAATCTCGGTCCGCACGTTGGTGTTGTGTGCCTTGAGTTGAAACAGCCTTTCCAGCATGTCTGCTCCCCGTGGCGCGCGTGGCGCCGTGAATGTATCGACCTCAACAGCAAAGCACAGACCGTCGCAAGCGCCTGGAAAATTGTGGTGGGTCGGAAAAAGCCGCGCATCATACCAGCAGCGTGAGGAAGATGGCGGATGTTGGTGTCGATCGTCGGCGAAGTTTTGCACCACGACTAACTACGCCATACTGCGCGCTGTTTTTTCGGGGATGGATCGCATGAACAAGGGTTGGATGAAGACCGCTGGACTGATGGCCTTGCTGCTGGCCGGTGTACCGACGGCACTCGCGGCGTCGGCACCGCGATTGAGCGAGGTGAAAGTCATCAAGGTTCAGTCGGCGTCCTGCGGGCTTGAAGACATTACCGATGGCCAGGTGCAGACCCGTTGCGATCACAACGCGCCGGGCATCAAGGTCTATGTGCTGGAAATCGGTTACGGCCAGAGTCAGCCTCAGGCAGCGCTGGACGGTTTCGAAGTGAATGGCACCCGGAGCCCGGTCTGTGCTTTCGATAACGGCAACCTGACCGAGTGCACGCCAGGCGCGAAGACCGTCGGTTCGCTGTACACCTTCGATCTGGCGACTCGTCAGGAAGGCACCTTTACCTTCAGCAACACCTCGATCAACGCCCCGCGCAACACGTTGTCGACCCAGCTTTACATCAAGTAACGGCTGTCGCCGAACAGGGCAGGACAAAGCTGACTACGCTTTAAGGATCACCCAGCGGATGGCGCCCATGACCTTTAGAGCCCTGATTACCCTCGCCGAGGGCATCGATGATCTGCAATGCGTGACCCTGATCGACGTGCTGCGCCGCGCCGGCATCGAAGTAGTGGCGGCCAGCATCGAGGGCCGGCGCATGCTGACCTGCGCCCGAGGCACGCGATTGACCGCCGACGGCATGCTCATTGATGTGCTGGCCCAGACCTTCGACCTGATTGTCCTGCCCGGCGGCGCTGTCGGCGCGCAACACCTGGCGGCTCATCAGCCCTTGCAACAATTACTCAAGGACCAAGCCAGCGCCGGACGCCTGTTCGCCGCCATCGCCGAAGCCCCGGCGGTCGCCCTGCAAAGCTTCGGTGTATTACGTCAACGCCGGATGACCTGCCTGCCCCTCAGCAGTCATAACCTTTCCGGTTGCACCTTTGTTGATCAACCCGTAGTGGTCGACGGTAATTGCATCACCGCCCAAGGCTCCGGCGCCGCGCTGGCATTTGCGCTGACACTGGTCGAGCAACTGGCGGGCAAGGCCGTCAGATTGAAGGTAGCGGGGGAGTTGCTGGCCTGAGAAGGTCAGGCGTGAGCAGCGATTGGTTGAATGGCTGGCTGCTCACGGTGCTCGGCTTGCCAAAGGTCGTAATCGGTTTGAACGCCTAGCCACATGCGAGCCTTGCCAATCCCCGCGCGTTCCAGTCGTACGGCCAGATCCGGGCTGATCGGCGCATGTCCGTGCAAAACGCGAGATAGATGAGGACGAGCGAATCCCAGATGCCGAGCCAATTCGGTAACGCTGATGCCAAGTTCCGGCAATACGTCCATCAGCAGTGTTTCACCGGGGTGTGGCGGGTTGTGCATGGGCATAGGATTTGATCATGCGGCGAGTGTAAGGCGATACATTACACTCAATGCGGTATCTATGTACCGCATCTTTTCGAGCTGATTGTGTTTGGCGGGTTAGCTGCGTAGGTGGCAGCGGTGTAGCTAGGCCTTCACCTCTTCCACCGGCACATGCATCCGGTCGCGGTTGGCCAGGGTCGGGAACAGTTTGATCCAGGTTCCGGTCACCACAAGCGTGCCGATGCCGCCCATCACCACCGCCGGCACGGTGCCGAACCAGTGGGCGGTGAGGCCGGATTCGAATTCGCCCAGCTGGTTGGAGGCACCGATGAACAGGCCGTTCACCGCGCTGACCCGGCCGCGCATTTCGTCCGGGGTTTCCAGCTGCACGAACGAGGCACGGATCACCATGCTGATCATGTCTGCCGCGCCGAGCACCACCAGCACCGCCAGCGAGAACCAGAACGAGGTCGACAGACCGAAGGCGATTGTGGCCACGCCGAACACGCCGACGGCAGTAAACATCACCCGACCGACGTTTCGCTCAACGGCAAACCGCGCCAGGAACAGCGACATCATCAACGCCCCGACCGCCGGCGCCGAACGCAGCAGTCCGAGGCCCCACGGCCCGGTCAGCAGGATGTCCTTGGCAAACACCGGCAACAGCGCCGTGGCGCCACCCAGCAACACGGCGAACAGATCCAGCGAAATCGCCCCGAGAATGTCCGGGCGGCTGCGGATAAAGCGAATCCCCGCCAGCAACGAGTCCAGCGTCGCCTTGCCTTTGTTCAGCGGGGTTTGCCGGGCCGGCAGGTTGAGCATCAGCGTGCAGGCGATGACATACAGAATGACCGTCGGGCCATAGACCCACACGCTGCCGAAGGCATAAAGAAGACCGCCGAGCGCCGGGGCGACGATGGTGGCCGATTGCTGCGCCGATTGCGCAGCGGCAACCGCCCGTGGAAACAGCGCGCTGGGCACGATGCTCGGCAGCAGCGCCTGGGTGGTCGGCATTTCGAAGGAGCGTGCGGCGCCCAGCAGGAACGCCAGGATAAAGATCATTTCCCGGGTGACATGGTCAGTGGCGCTGCCGATGGCCAGTGCCAGGGCGATCAGGGCCTGCAGCGACTGGCAGATCGCCGCGACCTTGCGCCGGTCGTAGCGATCGGCAACGTGGCCGGTGTGCAACATGAACAATACGCGTGGCGCGAATTCCACCAACCCGACCAGACCCAGGTCGAGCACATTGCCGGTCAGTTGATAGAGGTTCCAGCCGATCGCCACGGTGAGCATCTGAAAACCGCTGGCGGTGAAGATCCGGGCCAACCAGAACGCAACAAAGGGACGGTGGTGACGTAACAGCAAGGGCTCTTGGCTGGGCATTTGCGGGCCGGTCTTGATCGAGGGGAACCGCGAGATTATCACCAGTCTGTAACAGGAAGTTGCTATGACAGAAAATTTAGTTAGCCAGACATCGATTTTTCCCCGTCGTGGCGCGAGCTCCGGCCACGGATGTATTTCAGAGCGTTGTCAGGTCTGTGAGGCAACTTGTCACGCGGCAAAAGACCACGCGGTTCTCCGTCGGAAATGGGACTACTCTTTTAACGTTGATTGATCCAGATCAAGACCCATCGCGGAACTGATCCGGGACCCGTCGGCAGACTCCCTGCGTCGCGATGCCTGTAAAAAGAAGAACGAATTCGAGTTCGCCGCACTCCATACCCGTGGGGGCAGTGGTTCAAGGCCGCCAGTCCTGGAACCGTTATCTGATAGAGGAAAGCTTATGTTCGGTTTAGAGGCCCTGGATCTCGCCCGAATTCAGTTCGCGTTCACCATCTCATTCCACATCCTGTTCCCGGCGATCACCATCGGTCTTGCGAGCTATCTCGCGGTGCTGGAAGGCCTGTGGCTGAAAACCGGCAATGACACCTACCGTGACCTCTACCATTTCTGGTCGAAGATCTTTGCCGTGAACTTCGGCATGGGCGTGGTCTCGGGGCTGGTCATGGCCTACCAGTTCGGCACCAACTGGAGCCGCTTCTCGGACTTCGCCGGTTCAGTCACCGGCCCGTTGCTGACGTATGAAGTGCTCACGGCGTTCTTCCTCGAAGCCGGTTTCCTCGGGGTGATGCTGTTCGGCTGGAACAAGGTCGGGCGCGGCCTGCACTTTTTCTCCACGGTGATGGTGGCCATCGGCACGCTGATTTCCACGTTCTGGATTCTCGCCTCCAACAGTTGGATGCAGACCCCGCAGGGCTTCGAGATCGTCAACGGTCAGGTCATTCCAACCGACTGGCTGGCAATCATCTTCAACCCGTCATTCCCCTATCGCCTGATGCACATGGCGACGGCGGCGTTCGTCGCGACGGCTTTCTTCGTCGGCTCGTCGGCAGCCTGGCACTTGCTGCGCGGCAAGGACAATCCGGCGATCCGCACCATGCTGTCGATGGCGATGTGGATGGCGCTGATCGTTGCGCCGATCCAGGCAGTCATCGGCGACTTCCATGGCCTCAATACCCTTGAGCACCAACCGGCGAAGATCGCCGCGATCGAAGGTCACTGGGAAAACGTCGGCGACGAAGCGACACCGCTGATCCTGTTCGGCTGGCCGGACATGAAGGAAGAAAAGACCAAGTTTGCTGTCGAGATTCCATACCTCGGCAGCCTGATCCTGACCCACTCGCTGGACAAGCAAGTCCCGGCGCTCAAGGAGTTCCCGCCAGAAGACCGGCCGAACTCGACCATCGTGTTCTGGTCGTTCCGGATCATGGTCGGTCTCGGCTTCCTGATGATCTTCACCGGTCTGTGGAGTTTGTGGCTGCGCAAGCGTGACTCGCTCTACACCTCGCGGCCGTTTCTGTACCTGGCGCTGTGGATGGGGCCGTCCGGCCTGATCGCGATCCTGGCGGGCTGGTTCACCACTGAAATCGGTCGTCAGCCATGGGTGGTCTACGGGCTGATGCGCACGGCCGATGCGTCTTCCAACCACAGTTTCATGCAGATGAGCATCACGCTGATCATGTTCGTGGTGGTGTATTTCGCGCTGTTCGGTGCGGGGCTGGGCTACATGATGCGCCTGGTGCGCAAAGGACCGAAGACCGACGAAGGCAAGGAAACCAACGAAGGTGGTCCTGGCCAGAAACGTACGCCGGCCCGTCCGTTGTCCGCTGCCGACGACGATGGCGCCGAACACGACCGCAGCCTGACCAAGGAGATTTGAATCATGGGTATTGATCTTCCGCTGATCTGGGCCGTGATCATCATCTTCGGCATCATGATGTACGTGGTCATGGACGGTTTCGACCTTGGGATCGGGATTCTCTTTCCGTTCATCCCCGGCAAGACCGACCGCGACGTGATGATGAACACCGTTGCCCCCGTGTGGGACGGCAATGAAACCTGGCTTGTACTGGGCGGCGCGGCGTTGTTCGGCGCGTTCCCGCTGGCTTATTCGGTCGTGCTGTCGGCGCTGTACCTGCCGCTGATCTTCATGCTGATCGGGCTGATTTTTCGCGGCGTGGCGTTCGAGTTCCGCTTCAAGGCCAAGGACGACAAGCGTCACCTGTGGGACAAGGCGTTCATCGGTGGTTCGGTAGCGGCGACATTCTTCCAGGGCGTGGCGCTCGGTGCGTTCATCGACGGCTTGCCCGTGGTCAACCGGCAATATGCCGGCGGTTCACTGGACTGGCTGACGCCGTTCACGCTGTTCTGCGGCGCCGCGCTTGTTGTGGCGTATGCGCTGCTCGGTTGCACCTGGCTGATCATGAAGACCGAAGGCAAGCTTCAGGAGCAGATGCATGACCTGGCGCGCCCGCTGGCCTTCGTGTTGCTGGCGGTGATCGGCATCGTCAGCCTGTGGACGCCGCTCTCTCACCCGGAAATCGCCGAGCGCTGGTTCAGCCTGCCCAATCTGTTCTGGTTCCTGCCGGTGCCGATTCTGGTGTTGGTGACGCTGTACGCACTGATCCGTGCGGTGGCGCGAAACGCCAACTACATGCCGTTCCTGCTAACCCTGGTGCTGATCTTCCTCGGCTACAGCGGTCTGGGCATCAGCCTGTGGCCGAACATCGTGCCGCCGTCGATCTCGATCTGGGACGCCGCCGCGCCGCCGCAAAGCCAGGGCTTCATGCTGGTGGGCACGCTGTTCATCATCCCGTTCATCCTGGGTTACACCTTCTGGAGCTATTACGTGTTCCGCGGCAAGGTCACCCACGAAGACGGTTATCACTAATGGTGATCACGATGGCGCCGAGCGCGGCGCCATCTCCCGCAACCGGAGGATGCAAGCATGACCGGCAAACATTCCCTGCACGATATTGAAGAAGCCGAAAAAAAGCCGCTGTGGCAGCGGCTCGGCTGGTTGGCCATGATCTGGGTCGGCAGCGTCGGTGCTCTGTTCATCGTCGCCAGCCTGATGCGCATGTTCATGAACGCCGCAGGTCTGACCACGCACTGAGACTTCCCATCCCGCTGCCTTGCGGCACGGATTTTTGACCCTCCGACCGGAGGGTTTTTTTTGCCCGGATTATTTGCGCGCCTTGAGGATCACGAATTTCGGAGTCGCGGCGACTTGCTCGACACCCCGGAACAGTCGCGCCAGTTTGCTGTGATAACCCAGGTGACGGTTGCCGACGATGTACAGCGCGCCACCGACCACCAGCGCTTCGCGGGCCTGCTGGAACATGCGCCAGGCGAGGAAATCGCCGACCACCTGTTGCTGGTGGAACGGCGGGTTGCACAGGACTACGTCCAGCGATTGCGCTTCCTGACCGGCCAGACCGTCGCCGGCGCGTACGATCACGTCACGTTCACCGAACGCCGCGCGCCAGTTCTCGGCTGCCGATTGCACGGCCATGAACGATTCGTCCACCAGCGTGTAATGCGCTTCAGGATTTTGCAGGGCGCTGGCGATGGCCAGTACGCCGTTACCGCAGCCGAGGTCGGCGACTCGTGCCGAGCCGAGGTTTTTCGGCAGGTGCGCAAGGAAGGCACGGGTGCCGATGTCCAGCCCTTCGCGGCAGAACACGTTGGCGTGGTTGAGCAGTTCGATGGCCGGCTCGTCGAGGTGATAGCGGGTCGGGTAGGGCGAGACGGCCGGTGTCTTGGGCTCGGGCGTGGCGATCAGCAGTCGGGCCTTCTTCACTGCCAGCGAAGCCTGAACCGGCCCGATGTAGCGTTCCAGCAGATCACCGGCGGCACGCGGCAAATGCTTGACCATCGCCGCTGCCACTACCTGAGCGCCCGGTGCCAATTGGCCTTGCAGGCGAATCAGTTGTTCTTCCAGCAGCGCCAGAGTTTTCGGGACGCGAATCAGCACCCGGTCGAACGGCCCGACCAATGGCGCGCTGGCGGGAATACCGCGCACAGCATCGAACGCCTTGCTGTTGCGCAGCAGGTTTTTTTCCAGCCCCTGAAACGCCAGGAATGAATCACCGCTGGTGCTGACCTGCAGTTTGCCCGAGAGGCTGATGGCCAGCGCGCCGAAACTGTCGTTGAGCACCAATACTCGGGTATCCGCCGGCAGATTCTGTTCGGCCAGATGATTGAGCAGGTATTCATCGGCTGCGTCGAAGGCTTGCAGCGGTTCCTTCTGCTGTTCGGGCTGGCGGATCAGATCGAGCTGGGCGAAGGGCGTATCGAGCAAAGGCATGGGGCGGGGACTCTGGGTAATCGACGGGTGTCCCGCGGCCCAGGAGTAGTGCGGCGGAACCGTCCGAGTGGACAGCGGCGCAAAAGATCGCGTCATCACTCAGGAAGGTTGCAAATGGTACGTTTTTTTTATTGGCAATACTCGTCTGATTTCAGCAAGGGTGATTGGGAATGAACCCGGCCCTGGTGGCGGCGATGACGGCTGACATCTTGTTGCAGGCGTTGAACTTAACAATCAGGTTTTTGATGTGATAGTGCACGGTCCGTTCGGCCACATTCAGAATCTGACCGATTTCCCAGGCGGTCTTGCCCAAGGCGCACAGCCTCACGATTTCGAGCTCTCGGGTAGACAATCGTACGGGCGGTGATTTGGCCTGTGCTGGCGGGAGGGCGCGAACGATCATTTCACTCAAATGCTGCGTGATGAAGTGCATCACACCGTATTGTTCGTAGAGCTCCAATGCAGAGATTTCGCAGTAGGTTCGCGCCAGACTGATTGTGCAGCACAGGTCGTTCTCTTCGTCGAGATACGACTGTGACCAGCCATGTTCCATCCCGTGGTTCTGAAGTGCACTCCACATTTTCGGTGTCTTGGAAAATGCTTTCCTGGTCCAGAGAAACGGCAACATTGATTGATGGCAAAAAGCCGCAATCGGGTCGCTTTCACAGCACTGTTTTTCGTATTCGTCGTTCCACGCCTCTGTGAAGTTATTGATATAAAACGGTTTGAATGACTGGGAGTCAGGTCGCGAAATTGTAATGCCGCAGAATTGAAAACCGATGTTGTTGGCAAAATTTCTCAAGATCGGGAATGCGTTTTCAATATTCTTCGCGCGCGTAAGCTGTTCTATTTGATACTCCTTCCACCTTTCCATTTCGAGAGTTCTCCATCTCTTCCTATTTCGTGAGAATGCTGGATTGGATCCAAGGCGCCGACACGGATGGAAGTGTAGGAGGATTCCCACAAATCTGTTGGATTGTTTTGCTCTTGAGCGATGCTTGAAACGGGAATATCAGATGACGATTTATATGCGGAGGATCATTTAAAGAATTGCATCGCTTGAATGTTATCTACTACTCCTTCTCAGGGTGATGGCACATTGAAATAGCATTACAAACCGTCGGTGTTCCAATGAGGATTAATGCGTAACAATTCATTCATTTGTTGATGGAGTGACCCAATGACCGCCAGCAGCGAAAAATTCAGCCGCCAGACATTGCTCGATGTACAGTCGCTGACCCCCAGTCTGTTCACCCTGCGTACCACACGGGATGCCGGTTTTCGCTTCCGAGCCGGACAATTCGCCCGGATTGGCGTGACCCGTGAGGATGGCAGCACGGTGTGGCGCGCCTACTCGATGGTGTCTTCGCCGTTCGACGAATTTCTCGAGTTCTTTTCCATTGTGGTGCCGGGGGGCGAGTTCACCAGCGAACTGAGCCGCCTGAAGGTGGGGGACAGCTTGCTGATCGAGCGCCAGGCCTTTGGCTATCTGACGCTGGATCGATTCATTGATGGTCGTGATCTCTGGCTGTTATCCACAGGCACGGGTGTGGCGCCCTTTCTTTCGATCCTGCAGGACTTCGAGGTCTGGGAGAAGTTTGAGCGAATCATCCTGGTCTACAGCGTGCGAGAGTCTCGGGAGCTGGCTTATCAACAGCTGATCGCGGAACTGACACAGCGCGACTACCTCGCGGAATACGCCCACAAGTTCCAGTTTATTCCGGTGGTCACGCGTGAGCCGTATGCCGGCGCCCTCAACGGACGCATCACTACGCTGATCGAAAATGGCGAACTGGAAAAGATGGCCGGTGTGGAGCTGACGCCGGCGCATTCCCGGGTGATGCTCTGCGGCAATCCGCAGATGATCGATGACACCCGGGCCTTGCTCAAGCAACGCGGTATGGCCTTGAGCCTGACCCGGCGACCGGGGCAGGTGGCAGTGGAAAACTACTGGTAAGGAAACGGCGCCCTAAGGCGCCGTTTCAGTCTTCAAGGCTGGTTGTTCCGGGCCTTGAGCAGATCGCGAATCTCGCCCAGCAGTTCTTCTTCCTTGGTCGGCACCGGTGGCAAGGAAGGAGCCACGGCTTCTTCACGCTTCAGGCGATTGATGGCTTTGACACCCATGAAGATCGCAAAGGCGACGATCACGAAGTCCAGAACACTCTGGATGAACTTGCCATACGCCAGCATCACGGCGGGGGCATCGCCCTGGGCAGCCTTGAGGGTGATCGCCAGGTCACTGAAATCCACCCCACCGATCAGCAGGCCGATTGGCGGCATGATCACGTCGCCGACAAATGACGAAACAATCTTGCCGAAGGCCGCGCCGATGATGATACCGACGGCCATGTCGACCACATTGCCTTTGACCGCGAAGGCCTTGAACTCGCTGAGCACGCCCATAGTTATTTCCTTGTTACAGATGAGTTTGGTGTACGCAGTGTAAATCAGCATAACGCGTCCTGCGCGAAACACCTTCTTACAAAGCCCGCTTTTATCGACACACCATTTCGCAATTAGTTTGCAAAGTGCCACTAATCGCGCGCGAAATACGCTGCAACGTGCTGATCTTCAAGAAAAAATGCTCAATCGTCGCGTTACGAACTTTCTATTTATGTTTGGCAAGCTGAGCTTCTAGCCTCTGGCAGGCGCACCTGGATGCGCCTCAAAATAACAGAGGAGTCTGAAATGAATTCCATGCATGGCCTGAGGGCCTTTTCCCTTCGTCATACCTTCGGTTTATTGACTGCCGGCCTACTGACCCTTTCCGCGAGTGCGGCGCCGTTGACCCGGGATAACGGTGCGGCGGTCGGCGACAACCAGAACTCACAAACTGCCGGCGCAACCGGCCCGGTACTGTTGCAGGACGTGCAACTGATCCAGAAGCTGCAACGCTTCGACCGCGAACGCATTCCCGAACGCGTCGTGCATGCTCGTGGCACCGGGGCTCATGGCACGTTCACCGCGACCAATGACCTGAGTGATCTGAGCAAGGCCAAGGTGTTCGCTGTCGGCCAGGTCACGCCGGTGTTCGTGCGTTTCTCCGCGGTGGTGCATGGCAACCATTCACCGGAAACCCTGCGGGACCCACGGGGCTTCGCCACCAAGTTCTACACCGCTGACGGCAACTGGGATCTGGTGGGCAACAACTTCCCGACGTTTTTCATCCGCGATGCGATCAAGTTCCCGGACATGGTGCATGCCTTCAAGCCCGATCCACGTAACAACCTTGACGATGATTCACGCCGCTTCGACTTCTTCTCCCATGTACCGGAAGCCACCCGCACATTGACCGAGTTGTATTCCAACTCGGGAACTCCGGCCAGTTATCGGGAGATGGACGGTAACAGTGTGCACGCTTACAAGTTGGTCAATGCCAAGGGCGATGTGCACTATGTGAAGTTCCATTGGAGAAGTTTGCAGGGCATCAAGAATCTCGATCCGCAACAAGTTGTGCAAGTTCAGGGCCGTGATTACAGTCACATGACTCACGATTTAGTAACAAATATTAACAGCGGCAACTTTCCTAAGTGGGACTTGTACATCCAGGTCTTGAATCCGCAAGATTTGTCCAAGTTTGATTTCGATCCTCTTGATGCAACCAAGATCTGGCCAGGTATTCCAGAGCGAAAAGTTGGACAAATGGTCTTGAACCGCAATCCTTCTAATGTCTTCCAGGAAACCGAACAAGTGGCCATGGCGCCATCGAATGTGGTGCCGGGCATCGAGCCCTCGGAAGACCGTTTACTTCAGGGTCGGATATTTGCCTATGCCGATACGCAAATGTATCGCCTCGGCGCCAATGCCCTGCAATTGCCGATCAATGCTGCCAAAACTGCAGTCAACAATGGCAATCAGGATGGCGCGATGAATGCCGGTGCGAGCACCTCGGGCGTCAACTATCAGCCAAGCCGTCTGCAACCACGTGAAGAGACGCCAGGTGCGCGCTACAGCCAGACCGCGCTGCAGGGCAGCACGCAACAGGTGAAGATCCAGCGTGAGCAGAACTTCAAGCAGGCTGGCGATCTGTATCGCTCGTTCAGCAAGAAGGAACGTCAGGACCTGATCGAGAGCTTCGGCGGTTCGCTGGCGGGTACCGACGACGAGAGCAAGCACATCATGCTGTCCTTCCTTTATAAGGCGGATCCGGAATACGGCGCCGGTGTGACCAAAGTGGCCAAGGGTGACCTGGAGCGGGTCAAGGCCCTGGCCGCCAAACTGGTCGACTGACAGCGACCCTTTCAAGCCCCGGCAATTGTCGGGGATTGACCGACAGCAGCGCCGCGCGTCTGGCCAGCGGAGAAATCCATCCCGCTGCGCCGCGCTGATCGACGATGGCTGCGTTATCATCGCGGTTTTTGTCGGGGGTTCAGATGGCCAAGGCCAAGCGCATGTACGGCTGCACCGAGTGCGGCGCAACCTTTCCCAAATGGGCCGGGCAATGCGGCGAATGCGGCGCCTGGAACACCCTGACCGAAACCATGGTCGAGAGCGGCGCTGCCGCCGCCCCGAGCGGGCGCACCGGCTGGGCCGGGCAGCAAGCCCAGATCAAGACCCTGGCCGAAGTCAGCATCGAAGAGATTCCACGTTTTTCCACAGCCTCCGGCGAGCTCGACCGCGTGCTCGGCGGTGGTCTGGTGGACGGTTCGGTGGTGCTGATCGGCGGCGACCCGGGCATTGGCAAGTCGACGATTCTGCTGCAGACCCTGTGCAACCTCGCCAAGACCATGCCGGCGCTTTACGTTACCGGTGAGGAATCCCAGCAACAGGTCGCCATGCGTGCACGTCGTCTGGGTCTGCCGCAGGATCAACTGCGGGTCATGACCGAAACCTGTATCGAAACCATCATCGCCACCGCCCGCCAGGAAAAACCCAAGGTGATGGTGATCGACTCGATCCAGACGATTTTCACCGAACAATTGCAATCGGCGCCGGGCGGCGTATCCCAGGTGCGCGAAAGTGCGGCGTTGCTGGTGCGTTACGCCAAGCAAAGCGGCACGGCGATTTTCCTGGTCGGCCACGTGACCAAGGAAGGCGCGCTCGCAGGGCCGCGGGTTCTGGAGCACATGGTCGATACCGTGCTGTATTTCGAAGGTGAGTCCGACGGTCGGTTGCGTTTGCTGCGAGCGGTGAAAAACCGTTTCGGCGCGGTCAACGAGCTGGGCGTGTTCGGCATGACTGACAAGGGCCTGAAAGAAGTCTCCAACCCTTCGGCGATTTTTCTCACCCGTGCTCAGGAAGAAGTTCCGGGCAGTGTGGTGATGGCGACGTGGGAAGGTACTCGGCCGATGCTGGTGGAAGTCCAGGCGCTGGTGGATGACAGTCATCTGGCCAACCCGCGTCGGGTCACGCTGGGTCTGGACCAGAATCGTCTGGCGATGCTGTTGGCGGTGTTGCACCGGCATGGCGGCATTCCGACTCACGATCAGGACGTGTTCCTCAACGTGGTCGGCGGGGTGAAGGTGCTGGAAACCGCGTCTGACCTGGCCTTGATGGCCGCCGTCATGTCGAGCCTGCGCAACCGTCCTTTGCCCCATGACTTGCTGGTGTTCGGCGAAGTCGGCCTGTCCGGCGAAGTGCGCCCGGTGCCAAGCGGCCAGGAGCGTTTGAAGGAAGCCGCCAAGCACGGCTTCAAGCGCGCGATTGTGCCCAAGGGCAATGCGCCGAAGGAAGCGCCGCCAGGCTTGCAGATCATTGCGGTGACGCGCCTGGAGCAGGCGCTGGACTCGTTGTTCGAGTGATCAGACGTCTATCAGCGCCCCGAGCTCGCGTTCCAGTTCGGTTTCGTCGGCCAGATTGAGTTCGATCAGGCGACGCAGGCGCTGAATCGACTCCAGACTGATATGCCGACACACGAAACCGAGCTGGCCGTGATCTTCATGCGCCAGTTGCACATCCATCTCGATGTGTACGTCCTCGCTCAAATGAATGTCGACGAAAAAATCCTGCTCGGGATTGCCCAGCCAGGGCTCGGGCCGCTCGATCAACAGCCCCTTGAGCGACAGATCGATCAGCTTCACCGGCCAGATGTACTCGCCCTGGCTCAATTCGGTTCGGGCATCGAAAGCGATACGTTTGAAGCGGCGACGCTCGGACGGGTGCTCGCTCATGGCGCAATCCTCAGGAAGGTCAGCTGACTATAGACCCGACCGGCGGGGTGTTGCCAACGAATGGACTGTCTAGACCAATGTCGGGGTATGGCCTTTGCCGCCAACAGCGCTAAACTCGGGGTGGCTGTCTTTCTTGTCCACCCTGGCTGGAATAATAAAATGAAAAATAATAATAGCCTGCTACGCCACTTACCCTGGCTGCTGCTGGCAATCGTAGGAGCGTGCGCCCTGGGCGTAGTGGCATTGCGCCGAGGCGAGGCGATCAACGCCTTGTGGATTGTGGTCGCCGCCGTGGCCATTTATCTGGTTGCGTACCGTTACTACAGTCTGTTCATCGCTAACAATGTGATGCAACTCGATCCGCGTCGGGCCACCCCCGCCGTGCTCAACAACGACGGTCTGGACTACGTTCCAACCAACAAACACATTCTTTTCGGTCACCACTTCGCAGCCATCGCCGGCGCGGGGCCGCTGGTCGGCCCGGTACTGGCGGCGCAGATGGGCTATCTGCCCGGCACGCTGTGGCTGATCGCCGGCGTGGTGCTGGCGGGCGCGGTGCAGGACTTCATGGTTCTGTTCATGTCGACCCGTCGCAACGGCCGTTCCCTGGGCGACATGGTGCGTGAAGAAATGGGCCGCATCCCCGGCACCATTGCCCTGTTCGGCTGCTTCCTGATCATGATCATCATCCTCGCGGTGCTGGCGCTGATCGTGGTCAAAGCCCTGGCTGAAAGCCCGTGGGGCATCTTCACCGTGATGGCGACCATCCCGATCGCGATGTTCATGGGCATCTACATGCGCTACATCCGTCCGGGCCGCATCGGCGAGATCTCGGTAGTCGGCGTGTTGCTGCTGCTGGGTTCGATCTGGCTCGGTGGGCAGATTGCCGCCGATCCGGTCTGGGCCAAAGCCTTCAGCTTCACCGGTGTGCAAATTACCTGGATGTTGATCGGTTATGGCTTTGTCGCCGCCGTGCTCCCGGTGTGGTTGATCCTTGCACCGCGTGACTACCTCTCCACCTTCCTCAAGATCGGTACCATCGTCGCTCTGGCGATCGGCATCCTGGTGACCATGCCCGAGCTGAAAATGCCGGCGCTGACCCAGTTCGTCGACGGCACCGGTCCGGTGTGGAAGGGCGGTCTGTTCCCGTTCCTGTTCATCACCATTGCCTGCGGTGCGGTATCGGGCTTCCACGCGCTGATCTCTTCCGGGACCACGCCGAAGCTGTTGGATAACGAAACCAACGCCCGCTACATCGGTTACGGCGGCATGCTGATGGAATCGTTCGTGGCCATCATGGCCATGGTCGCTGCCTCGGTAATTGAGCCGGGCGTGTACTTCGCCATGAACAGTCCGGCCGCCGTGGTCGGCGGTGACGTGGTGTCCGTGGCAACCGCAGTCAGCAACTGGGGCTTTGCAATTACCCCGGAAGCCTTGCAAGCCGTGGCGCATGACATCGGCGAAACCACCATCCTGGCCCGTGCCGGTGGTGCGCCGACCCTGGCGGTCGGTATCGCGCAGATCCTGCACAGTGTCCTGCCGGGTGAAAACACCATGGCGTTCTGGTACCACTTCGCGATCCTGTTCGAAGCGCTGTTCATCCTGACCGCTGTGGACGCCGGCACCCGTGCCGGGCGCTTCATGCTGCAGGACCTGCTCGGCTCCTTCGTACCGGCACTGAAACGTACCGAATCCTGGACCGCCAACCTGATCGCCACCGCCGGTTGTGTGGCGATGTGGGGCTGGTTGCTGTATCAGGGCGTGATCGATCCGCTGGGTGGTATCAACACCCTGTGGCCGCTGTTCGGCATCTCCAACCAGATGCTCGCCGGTATCGCGCTGATGCTCGGCACCGTGGTCCTGATCAAGATGAAGCGCCAGCGCTACATCTGGGTCACCCTGTTGCCGGCCACCTGGCTGCTGATCTGCACCACGACTGCTGGCTTCATCAAGCTGTTCGACGCCAACCCGGCGATCGGCTTCCTGTCGCTGGCCAAGAAATACAACGACGCACTGGCCGCGGGTCAGGTGCTCGCTCCGGCCAAGAACGTCGAGCAGATGCAGCACGTGATCTTCAACGCCTACACCAACGCCACATTGACCGCGCTGTTCCTGTTCGTGGTATTCAGCATCCTGTTCTATGCGCTCAAGGTCGGCATCGCCGCCTGGGGCAAAAAAGAGCGTACGGACAAAGAATCGCCATTCCAGGCCCTGCCGGACGCGTAACCAGAGGATTGCAGCATGTTCAATGACCTGAGTCGCCTCGGTAAATACCTCGGTCAGGCCGCGCGCCTGATGGTCGGCATGCCCGACTACGACACCTACGTCGAGCATATGCAGACCAAACACCCGGACAAACCGGTGATGAGCTACGAGATGTTCTTTCGTGAACGTCAGGAAGCCCGTTACGGTGGCAAGGGTGGGCCGAAGTGCTGTTGATCTGACAGCCTTCGGTTGATGCAATCCCCCTGTGGGAGCGGGCTTGCTCGCGAAAGTGGTGTGTCATTGAGCAATGATGTCGACTGACACGACCCCCTCGCGAGCAAGCCCGCTCCCACATTTGTTTTGTGTTGCTCATCAATTTCGTGAAGGGGATCGATGTTGTCTTCTCCAATACCTGTAACGGTACTCAGCGGTTTCCTCGGCGCCGGCAAGACCACTTTGCTGCGCCATCTGTTGAAAGCCGAGCACGGCCTGAAAATCGCCGTGATCGAAAACGAATTCAGCGACGCCGGCATCGACACCCAATTGCTGGGCGACGAGCCGGTGCAAGTCATGACCCTGGCCAACGGCTGCGTCTGCTGCACCATCCACACCGACCTGACCAAGGCTCTGTACCTGCTGCTCGAACGGCTGGACAGCGGCGAAATCGCCTTTGATCGGCTGGTCATCGAATGCACCGGCCTGGCCGACCCGGCCCCGGTGGCGCAGACCTTTTTCATCGACGAAGAGCTGCGCGAACGCTATTTGCTCGACGGCATCATCACCCTTGTGGATGCGGCCCATGCCGAGCTGCACCTGACCCAGACCATCGCCCAGGCGCAGATCGGTTTTGCCGACCGCTTGCTGGTGAGCAAGACCGATCTGGTGGACGAGGCCGCGTTCACGGCGCTCAGCGAGCGCCTGACCCGCATCAACCGCCGTGCGCCGATCCGCGTGGTAGAGCACGGCAACATCGATCTGGCCGAGCTGCTCGATGTGCGCGGTTTCAACCTGAACGCCGATCTCGGCGGCGGGGTGAGTCTGCGACCGGTCAGCAAGGCGCCGTCCATCGACCGGATTTCCAGTCTGGTGCTGCGTACCGACCAGCCGCTGGATATCGATCAGCTCAGCGAATTCATGAATGAACTGCTGGATGCGCACGGCAAGCAGTTGCTGCGTTACAAGGGCGTGTTGAACATTGCCGGTGAAGATCGGCGGCTGGTGTTCCAGGGTGTGCTGAAACTCTACGGCTTCGACTGGGACACCGAGTGGGCCGAGGGCGAGGCTCGGGAAAGCGTGATCGTGTTTATCGCCGACGATTTGCCGGAAGAGAAAATTCGGGCGGGGTTTGCCAGGGTGGCTGCACAGCAAAACTGAATTTGTGGAGGCTCGAAGGGCCTCTTCGCGAGCAAGCCCGCTCCCACAGTAGATCGCATTCTGTCAGGAAGAATGCAGTTCATTGTGGGAGCGGGCTTGCTCGCGAAGGCGTTCTAACCAGCAACACAATATTCAGATTCTGAACCCAGCAACGTCTGCTCAAGATGATCCAGATGCCGATTCATCAGCATGCCGGCTTTTGAAATATCTCCCCGCTCCACCGCCTCGACAATTGCCAAGTGTTCCTCCCACGCGCAACAGCTGTGCGTCTGCTTACTGCATCGCGCAATCGCCAGTGAGGTCAGCGGCACCAGCGTGCCGAGAAAATGCGTCAACGGTGCATTCCGCGCCATTTTCGCCAGCTGCACATGAAACTCCCCGGACAGGCGAATCGCCGCCCCGCGTCGATCTTTATCCACAGCCTGGCGCTCACCTTCGATCAAGGCGCGCAGGCGCTTCAGATCTTCAGCCTGCGCATGCTGACAAGCCAACCGCACCAGCGTGTTCTCGGCCAGTCGCCGGGCGTGCAGTGCCTGACGTGTCTGCTCGGCGTCCGGCGCAGCAACACGCGGCCGATGGTTGGTCCGCAGCACGATGATCTGTTCGTGGGACAGCTGGGTCAGCGCCCGGCGCACGTCGGCGCGGCTGACGCCAAACATCTGCTTGAGACTTTCTTCGGTGAAACGGCTGGCAGCATCGATGCGCTGTTCGAGGATTGCGTCGAACAGGCGCGGATACAGACCGTCCACCGGCGCGTGCAGGCGGGAGAAGGGCAGGGCCGCCGAGGTCGGGCGAGGGTGCGACGGCGTGGCAAGACTGTTCATGGCCGGTCTCCTGTGTAAGGCGTTTCAGTGGCTCAGGTTGTCATCCGGAATATTCAGCTCGATGCCCATCCGCTGGCCTTCACGCAAAATGTGCCGGCGCATTTCAGCACTGGCCTGGGCGCTGTTCTTGCTGCGGATCGCGCGCACCACGGCTTCGTTTTCTTCAAGGCGTTCGGCCAGGTGCTCCGGCGAATTGCGCAGCACTTCGGCGCTTTGCTTGAGAGCGTTGCTGGTCTGTTGCACCACGCTCTGGAAAATCGGGTTCGAGGTCAGGGTGAACAGTTCTTCGTGAAACGCGATATAAGCGCTGACGCCGGCTTCGCTGTCGCCGGCTTCGAGGGCTTCGCGCATGTCCATCAGGGTCAGGCGCAGTTGCCCGACTTCCTTGCTGCTGATTGACTGCGCCACCAGCCCGACGATGAACGGCTCGAGGGTGTAGCGCAGTTGCAGCACGTCTTCGAGACTGGCGCCGGCTACCGCGTTGTCGTGGCTTTGGCTGTCACTGGCCTGTGCGTCGAGCACCACCACGCCTTTGCCTGGCATCGAGCGCACCAGACCGAGGGTTTCCAGCACGATCACCGCTTCACGCAGGCTCGGGCGGCTGATGCCCAGTTGTTCGGCCAGTTCGCGCTGGCCCGGCAGCATCTCGCCGGAGCGCCACTGACCACGGGCCAGCGCCGCCCGAAGTTTTTCTACCACTGAGTTGACGACGGTTGATGAAGTAATCACGGGTTCGCTCCATGTGCCGTGCCTGCATTGGCGCAGGCACGGCGGTCATTCAGAATTCTTTGGCTGCCGCTTGAGCGACGGTTTTTCTCGGCTGAAAGTTATAGCCCTGCTCGCCGTTGAGCACCTTGTTCGCCCGTTGCACATCGATGTCCTTTTCCCAACGGGCGATGGCCACGGTGGCAACGCAGTTGCCGATCAGGTTGGTCAGCGCCCGGCCGATGCCCATGAACCAGTCCACCGCAAGCACCAACACCAGACCGACCACCGGGATCGCCGGGATGGCCGTCAGCGTGGCCGCGAGAATCACCAGCGCCGAACCTGGAATGCCGTGGGCACCTTTGGAGGTAATCAGCGATACCAGCAAAATCGTCAGCAGATCGGTCATGGCCAGCGGTGTACCGGTGGCGTTGGCAATGAACACAATGGCCAGCGTCAGGTAGATCGAAAAACCGTCGAGGTTGAACGAGTAACCGGTGGGAATCACCAGCCCGACGGTCGAGCTGCCGATGCCCAGATGTTCCAGCTTGCGCATGATCTGCGGCAGCACGGCATCGGAGGACGCAGTGCCCATGACGATCAGCAGTTCTTCACGCAGGTACCTGAGCAGCGGCCACATGCGCAGGCCCGAGAGGCGCATCACCAGACCGAGAATCAGCGCGACGAAGGCGATGCAGGTCAGGTAGAACAAGCCGACGAGGCTGCCCAGGTGTTGCAGGGAATCAAGGCCATATTTGCTGGTGGTGAAGGCGATGGCGCCGAACACGCCGATCGGTGCCAGACGCACG
Source organism: Pseudomonas pharyngis (assembly GCF_021602345.1). Classification (GTDB taxonomy): domain Bacteria; phylum Pseudomonadota; class Gammaproteobacteria; order Pseudomonadales; family Pseudomonadaceae; genus Aquipseudomonas; species Aquipseudomonas pharyngis. The sequence goes on along the minus strand of NZ_BQID01000009.1, from coordinate 103,413 downwards.
ATCATGCCCATGATGCGGAAGATCACATGGCTCAGTTCGTTGATCAGCCGCGAGATTCCGGAAGCTGCTTCGCCCACCAGATTCAACGCGCTGCCGAACAGCACCGAGAACAACAGCACTTGCAGGATGTTGTTGTCGGCAAAGGCGCCGAGTACCGAAGTCGGAATCAGGTCCATCAGGAACTGAGTGGTGGTGTGCATGTGCTGGCCGCGTTCGGCGATGTCGCCCATGTCGGCGGCGGACAGTTGCTCCAGATGGATGTTGGCGCCGCTGCCGATCCCGGTGGTGAAGGCGAACACCAGACCGATCACCAGGGCGATGGTGGTCAGCACTTCGAAGTAGATCACCGACTTGAGGCCGATACGCCCGACCTTCTTCAGATCGCCCGCGCCGCTGATGCCGCTGACCACCACGCAGAACACGATCAGGCCGATGAGCATCTTGATCAGTTTGATGAAACCGTCGCCGAGCGGTTTGAGCTGGGCCGAGTATTCAGGAAGGGTCAGCCCGCAGACGATGCCGAGCATCAGTCCGAGAACCACTTGGAGGAAGATTGAACGCGAGCACCATCTGAGCATGGGAGGAATCCTGGTCGGTGTCCTGGCTGCCGTGCGCGAAGCGCATCAGATTCAGGACTTAATTATTGTGGTCTTACCGGTATGTCCAGTGCGGGTGCAGTCTAGGCGCTGTTTTTTACGGATCGCAAGTGAAAAATGACGAATTGGCATGACCGGTCTGACCAGCTGGGCGGCAAGTCCCATTCTTGAGCGATTCAAGCGTTTGAAAAAATCCGGGCGAAAAAAAAACCGGCCAATCACTTGGCCGGTTTTTCATGCTGCGGTTTTACGTCGCAATCAAGCGCCGTACACCGGCAGTTTCTTGCAGATGGCTTTGACTTTCTCACGAACGGCGTCGATCACCGCTTCGTTGTTCAGGTCTGCCAGGATGTCGCAGATCCAGCCGGCCAGCTCTTTGCACTCAGCCTCTTTGAAGCCGCGAGTGGTCACGGCCGGAGTACCGAAGCGCAGGCCGGAGGTAACGAACGGGGAGCGTGGGTCGTTTGGCACGGAGTTCTTGTTCACGGTGATGAACGCTTTGCCCAGAGCGGCGTCGGCGTCTTTACCGGAGATTTCCTGCTTGATCAGCGACAGCAGGAACAGGTGGTTTTCAGTACCGCCGGAAACCACGTCGAAACCGCGCTCGATGAACACGCTGGCCATGGCCTGGGCGTTTTTCACCACTTGTTGCTGGTAAGCCTTGAACTCAGGCTGCAGGGCTTCCTTGAAGCAGATCGCTTTGGCGGCGATCACGTGCTCCAGCGGGCCACCCTGGGCGCCCGGGAATACGGCGGAGTTCAGCTTCTTCTCGATGTCGGCGTTGGCGCGAGCCAGGATCAGGCCACCCCGTGGACCGCGCAGGGTCTTGTGGGTGGTGGTGGTCACCACGTCAGCAAACGGAACCGGGTTCGGGTAGACGCCAGCGGCGACCAAACCGGCCACGTGAGCCATGTCGACGAACAGGTACGCGCCCACCTTGTCAGCGATGGCACGGAAGCGTGGGAAGTCGAGGATCTGCGAGTAGGCAGAGAAACCGGCCACGATCATTTTCGGCTTGTGTTCAACAGCCAGGCGCTCGACTTCGTCGTAGTCGATCAGACCGTTGGCGTCGATGCCGTATTGGATGGCGTTGTACAGCTTGCCGGAGGAGGACACGCTGGCGCCGTGGGTCAGGTGACCGCCGTGAGCCAGGCTCATGCCCAGGATGGTGTCGCCGGCCGACAGCAGGGCCAGGTAGACAGCGGCGTTGGCCTGGGAACCGGCGTGCGGCTGAACGTTGGCGTAGTCGGCGCCGAACAGTTCCTTGGCGCGGTCGATGGCCAGTTGCTCAACAACGTCGACGTACTCGCAACCACCGTAGTAGCGCTTGCCCGGGTAGCCTTCGGCGTACTTGTTGGTCAGTACCGAGCCTTGAGCTTCCATCACCGCTGGGCTGGTGTAGTTCTCCGAAGCGATCAGCTCGATGTGTTCTTCCTGGCGCTGGGCTTCTTGCTCCATGGCGGCAAAAAGATCGGCGTCGTACTTGGCAATAGTCAAATCACGGCTGAACATGGCGGTCCTCAAGGATCGGGGGCAGAAAAGGGGGGCATTCTAACCCAACGGGTTTTGGATGGCATATGAAACGACATCATGTCGCAGACAAGTGGCGTTCATGACCAGATATGTGGCGTCCGTGCCGGCCTTCGCTGACCAGCCGGTTCGCACAATAACCGAGGCCGCCCCGCGATTTTGTGATCGACATCAATCCCTGTGGAAACGAGCTTGCTCGCGAAGATCGCGCCGCCGATCTTCAGTCGAACATGAACAGCGCATCATTGCTGAACTGCGCCTCGAACCGTCCCGCCGGCATCGGCCGCCCGAACAGATAACCCTGAACCTCGTCGCAGCCATGCTCGCGCAGAAAGTCCAGTTGCTCATGGGTTTCCACGCCCTCGGCGATCACCGCCAGATTCAGGCTGTGGGCCATGGCAATGATTGCCCGGGCGATCTGCGCGTCCTGCTCGCCGGACGGCAGGCCATCGACGAAGGTGCGGTCAATCTTCAGCACGTCGATCGGGAATTGCTTGAGATAGTTCAGCGACGAGTAACCGGTGCCGAAGTCGTCGACCGCGATGCTCAGACCGAGGTTCTTCAAGCCGGCAAGTATCTGCATCGCCTCGCTGACTTCGCGCATCAGGATACTTTCGGTCAGCTCCAGTTCCAGGCACGCCGGCGGCAGGCCGGTTTCCTTGAGGATGGTGGCGATCCGCGTGCCGAGCTGGCCGTCGGAGAACTGCCGCGCCGAGATGTTCACCGAGACTTTCGGCACGCGCACGCGGCTCTGGTGCCAGGTCTTGAGCTGGCGACAGGCTTCGCTGATCACCCAGTCGCCGACGTCCACCACCAGCCCGAGTTCTTCGAGCACCGGGATGAAATCCCCCGGCGGCACCAGCCCGCGACGCGGATGACGCCAGCGCAGCAGGGCTTCGGCGCCGGTCAGGCGTTTGCCGTCGCCGCTGAACTGCGGCTGGTAATACAGCACGAATTCGTTCTGCTCCAGGGCGTGGCGCAGATCGCTTTCCAGTTCCAGACGCTCCAGCGCACTGGCGTTCATGTCGGCCTGATAGAACTGGAAGTTGTTCTTGCCGCGTTCCTTGGCGTGGTACATCGCGGTGTCGGCGTTCTTCATCAACTGGCTGAGTTCGTTGCCGTCCTGCGGGCTCAGGGCGATGCCGATACTGGCGGTGACGAAGAACTCGCGTCCCTCAAGTACGAACGGTCGTACCAGACTGCCAAGGATCTGTTCGGCCACGTGGATCGCACGGTTCAGCGCCATTTCACGGCTGGAGCGGTGTTGCAGCAGCAGGGTGAATTCGTCGCCGCCCATTCGCGCCACGGTGTCGTCATCATCGACGCACGCCAGCAAACGCGTGGCCATGTCCTTGAGCATGCGGTCGCCGGCGGCGTGGCCGAGGGAGTCGTTGATCGGTTTGAAACGATCGAGGTCGAGGAACATCAGCACCACCCACGACTTCTGCCGTTCGGCCGATTGCAGCGCGGTGTGCAGGCGATCCTGGAACAGCGTGCGGTTTGGCAGGTGGGTCAGGGCGTCGTAGTAGGCGAGGCGGTGAATCCGCTGCTCGCTGGCCTTGCGCTCGCTGATGTCACTGAAGAAGCACACGTAACTGGCCAGGTCGCCCTCGTCATCGAGCACGGCGGTGATGCCGACCCACGCCGGGTAGTGCTCGCCGTTGCGGCGCTTGAGCCAGACTTCACCTTCCCAGGTGCTGTGCTGATGCAACTGCTTGAGTACGTAGCGCAGGTGCGCGTCCTGCTGTTCGTCGACGGTCAGCATGTTCGGCAACTGGTCGAGCACCTCACCCACCGCGTAACCGCTGACCCGGCTGAACGCCTCGTTGGCCTGGACGATATAACCGGCCGGGTCGGTGATCAGGATTGCCGAGGTCGAGTGCTCGAATACCGTGGCCGCCATCCGCAGGTCTTTCTCGGCGCGGCGTTGCTGGCTGATGTCGCGACCGACCCCGAGTACGCCTTCGAAGGCGCCATGCTCGTCCCACACCAGCACCAGGCGCAGTTCGATCGGGATCTTGCGACCGTCGGCGCGCAGGCAGTCGAACAGGAACAGCTGGGTCTGCACCTGGCTGCGCAAAATTACCAGTTGCTCGGGTTTGCCCAGGGCTTTGCTGACGCGATCCATCAGGTGATAGATGCCGCTCAGTTGCTGCGGGTTGGCGATGGTCGATTGCCAGCCGTTCTGGAAAATCCATTCGGCGTCATAGCCCAGCACTGCCTGCACCGACGGGCTGACGTAGTTCAGCGAGAGCTTGCTGTCGGTGGAGAAGATTACGTCGCTGATGCTTTCGGCGAGCATCCGGTAGCGCTGTTCGCTGTCGCGCAGGGATTCGCTGGCTTCGATCTGCTCGGTGATGTCCTTGGCCACGCCGATGATCCGCGTGACCTGGTCGTGCTTGTCCCGGGCCAGCGCTTGTTCGCGAATGTCGAAGCGCCGCCACTTGCCGTCGCGATGGCGGAAACGCAGCTGGCATTGCAACAACTGGCTGTAACCGGCGTGACGTTGCATCTGCCGCGAGCGATGGTAATAGTCGGCGTCTTCCGGGTGCAGAAGGATTTCCCAGAAGTACTCGCCCATCTGATGCAGTTCGGTGCGGTTGTAGCCCAGGGTCTGGCCGAGGTGGTGGTTGCTGAAAATCATCCGCTGGCTGATCACGTCCTGCACATACAGATGATCCGGCACGGTACGCACCACATCCGACCAGAAACCTTCGCGCTCCAGCAGCGACAGTTCGATCAGCTTGCGGCTGGTGATGTCGTTGATGCTCAGGATCACGGCCTTGTAGTCGTGCTGTTCCTGCGGCAGGCGCAGCACCAGCCACAGGTGCTGGTCGCGGCCATTGATGTCCGGGAGCTTGATTTCCAGTTCCAGCTGCTTTTGCTGCTGGAGCACGGCGTCCAGCACTTGATTGCCGATGGCGCACTGACTGTGCGGCTGACCGTCGATCAACAGTTGCCAGGCGTGGTCGCAGGAATTGACGTTGAGCAGTTGCAGCGCGACCTGGTTGACCTCGGTCACCCGCAGTTCGTGGAGCAATTGCTGGCGCTGTGCCGGCTGGTCGAGCCAGGCCTTGAGCTGGTCGCTGGTCTGGATCTGGGCCCTTTCGAAAACCTGTTTGAGCCCCGAAAGATCCAGCACGCACAACGCCACGCCGGTGCCTTCGAAAATATCCTGATAACGCCGACGCCCCTCATGCACCTGACGCTGACGGCGACGCATGTTGAGCAGGGCGATAAACGGCAGCAGCGACAGCGCCAGGCCCAACAGGCATTTGCCGATGAACGCCGGCAGCAGTTGTTCGAGCACATGCTGGCGGTCGAACAGGCCACGCAGTTGCCAGTCGCTGCTGCTCAGCGGCACGGTCAGCACACTGTTGGCGAGATCGTCCGGGGTCAGGACGCTGGTGCTGCCGACGGGCATCGCTTCGTCGCGGCTGATGATCTGATGGTTGATGCGGTTTTCCACCAGCCACAGAGGACGGATGCCTGTTTCGCCTTGTTTGGTCAGTGCTTTAAAGAAGGTGGGTGTCAGCCGCAGCGCCCAGTAACCGCGAGTGCTGCCACTGGCCTGATGCAGCAGCAGATGCACCACCGAACCGTCTTCGTCGTTGCTGAAGTAATGCGCCTGAGCGCGACTGCGGCGCACCAGATCGCTGAGGTAATCGGCGTCATGGCTGTCGGCGGCGCTGTCGCTGAGGATCTTTCCGGACGGGCTGAGCAGGGCCAGGCTGCGCAGGTCGGGCAGTGATTTCTGAAGTTTGCGCAGGAGTGCCTGCTGTTCGTCGGCCGACTGCGGTTGTTCGACGATCGGTAGCAGGTTGAGGGCGATCTGCGCGTTCAACGCCATGTTCAGGCTGACCTGAGCGGCGAGGTCGGCGGTGTAGTCGATGGTGTACTGACGCTGGTTTTTCTGGGTTTCGCGCAGTTGATCGAGCAGTTGCCAGAACAGCAACGCGAGCAGCAACAGCACCAGCGTCGCCAGCGCGCCTTTCAAGGTTCCGCGCAGGGACGAGCCGGGCGCCGGTTGGGTGCTGCTCACAGAGGCTGGCGGAGTGACGTTGGACAAGCTGTAATCCTGCGGTCTGGCTGGACTGGCGCGACGTGCACTATAAGCCGGACGCCCAAGGGGCGGCTAGCATGCCTTGAGTTGTGGCGAAGTGCCAGCCCCACTCGGCTGGACTGCCTTCCGTCATTCAGGTAGCTTTGCCGGTTACGCGGGAGCGTTCCAGCTCCTAGACTCAGACTTTTTCAGCGCGCACGCATTGATGACCATCAAGTGAACGACGCGCATCGGTCTGGCCGGGCATCGCCTGCGCTCCAATCATTCATCTGTCACTGACCCAAGGTTCTCCATGGCTCAATACGTCTTCACCATGCATCGGCTGGGCAAAGTTGTTCCGCCGAAGCGGGAAATCCTGAAAAACATTTCGCTGTCTTTCTTCCCCGGCGCCAAGATCGGCGTACTCGGCCTCAACGGTTCGGGTAAATCCACGCTGCTGAAAATCATGGCCGGCGTCGACACCGAGTTCGAAGGCGAAGCGCGCCCGATGCCGGAACTGAACATCGGTTACCTGCCGCAAGAACCGCAACTGGATCCGACCAAGACCGTGCGTGAAGTGGTCGAGGAAGCGGTCAGCGTGATCAAGGATGCGCAAGCGCGTCTGGACGAGGTCTACGCCGCCTACGCCGACCCGGACGCCGACTTTGACAAGCTGGCCGCCGAACAGGCCAAGCTCGAAGCGATCCTGCAGGCCAGCGACGGTCACAACCTGGAGCGCCAGCTGGAAGTCGCCGCCGATGCGCTGCGTCTGCCGGCCTGGGACGCCAAGGTCGAACACCTGTCCGGTGGTGAAAAACGTCGTGTGGCCCTGTGCCGTCTGCTGCTGTCCGCCCCGGACATGCTGCTGCTCGACGAACCGACCAACCACCTGGACGCCGACTCCGTTGCCTGGCTCGAACACTTCCTGCACGACTTCCCGGGCACTGTGGTCGCGATCACGCACGACCGTTACTTCCTGGACAACGTTGCCGGCTGGATTCTGGAACTCGACCGCGGCGCGGGCATTCCTTACGAAGGCAACTACTCGGGTTGGCTGGAAGCCAAGTCCGATCGTCTGGCCCAGGAATCCAAGCAGCAATCGGCCCACGAAAAAGCCATGAAGGAAGAACTGGAGTGGGTGCGCAAAGGCGCCAAGGCCCGCCAGTCGAAATCCAAGGCTCGTCTGCAACGCTTCGAAGAAATGCAGTCGCAGGAATTCCAGAAGCGTTCGGAAACCAACGAGATCTACATCCCGGCCGGTCCGCGCCTGGGCGACAAGGTCATCGAATTCAAGAACGTCACCAAGGGCTATGGCGATCGCGTCCTGATCGACAACCTGTCGTTCTCGATGCCCAAAGGCGCCATCGTCGGCGTGATCGGCGGTAACGGTGCCGGTAAGTCGACCCTGTTCCGCATGCTGATGGGCAAGGAAACCCCGGACTCCGGCAGCATCGAGATCGGCGAAACCGTGCAACTGGCCTGCGTGGATCAGAGCCGCGAAGACCTGGACGGCAGCAAGACCGTGTTCCAGCAGATCTCCGACGGTTCCGACCAGATCCGCATCGGCAACTACGAGATCCCGTCGCGTACCTACGTCGGTCGCTTCAACTTCAAGGGCGGCGATCAGCAGAAGTTCGTCAAGGACCTGTCCGGTGGTGAGCGCGGTCGTCTGCACCTGGCGTTGACCCTGAAGGAGGGCGGCAACGTCCTGCTGCTCGACGAACCGTCCAACGACCTCGACGTTGAAACCCTGCGTTCCCTGGAAGAAGCCCTGCTGGACTTCCCGGGCGCCGCCATTGTGATCTCTCACGATCGGTGGTTCCTTGACCGCGTCGCAACTCACATCCTGGCGTACGAAGACGACTCGCAAGCGGTGTTCTTCGAAGGCAACTACACCGAGTACGAAGCCGATCGCAAAAAGCGCCTCGGCGAAGCAGCGGCCCAGCCACACCGGGTACGCCACAAGAAACTGGCCTGATTACGGGTTGGTTGCATGAAAAAGCGGAGCCTTCGGGCTCCGCTTTTTTTTGCCTGCAATGCAGACTGTTTTATAGCGTGTGTACTATTTGTTTTCATAAATGCGACATTTTTGTCTGTTGCTGTGTACATGTCGTTTGTTACAGTCCGGCTCAATCGCTTCCAACGACAACAAATCTGCCGAGACTTTTCCCATGATCGAATCCGTCGAATCCTTCCTCGCCCGTCTGAAAAAACGCGATCCGGATCAACCCGAATTCCACCAGGCCGTCGAAGAAGTCCTGCGCAGCCTGTGGCCGTTTCTCGAAGCCAATCCGCACTATCTGACCTCGGGGATTCTGGAGCGCATCTGCGAGCCGGAGCGGGCGGTGGTGTTCCGGGTGTCGTGGGTCGACGATCAGGGCAAGGTGCAGGTCAATCGCGGTTTCCGCATCCAGATGAACAGCGCCATCGGCCCGTACAAGGGCGGCTTGCGCTTCCATCCTTCGGTGAATATGGGCGTGCTGAAATTCCTCGCCTTCGAACAGACTTTCAAGAACTCCCTGACCTCATTGCCCATGGGCGGCGGCAAGGGTGGCTCGGACTTCGATCCGAAGGGCAAGAGCGACGCCGAAGTCATGCGTTTCTGCCAGGCATTCATGAGCGAGCTGTACCGGCACATCGGTGCCGACGTGGACGTGCCGGCCGGTGATATCGGTGTCGGCGCCCGGGAAATCGGGTTCCTGTTCGGCCAGTACAAGCGCCTGAGCAACCAGTTCACCAGCGTGCTGACCGGCAAGGGCATGACCTACGGCGGCAGTCTGATCCGTCCGGAAGCCACCGGTTTCGGTTGCGTGTACTTCGCCGAGGAAATGCTCAAGCGCCGCGAGCAGAGCGTCGAAGGCAAGCGTGTGGCGATCTCCGGTTCCGGCAACGTCGCGCAATACGCAGCCCGCAAGGTGATGGACCTGGGCGGCAATGTGATTTCCCTGTCCGACTCCGAAGGCACGCTGTATTGCGAGGCGGGCCTGAGCGAAGAACAGTGGCTGGCGTTGCTGGAGCTGAAGAACGTCAAGCGCGGGCGGATCAGCGAATTGGCTTCCGCCTTCGGCCTGGAGTTCCGCGCCGGTCAACTGCCATGGTCGTTGCCGTGCGACATCGCGCTGCCATGCGCGACCCAGAACGAGCTCGACGCGGAATCCGCCCGCACCTTGCTGCGCAACGGCTGCTTCTGTGTGGCCGAAGGCGCGAACATGCCGACCACCCTTGAGGCTGTGGATATCTTTATCGAGGCCGGGATTCTGTTTGCGCCGGGCAAGGCCTCGAATGCCGGCGGCGTGGCGGTCAGTGGGCTGGAGATGTCGCAGAACGCCATGCGCCTGCTGTGGACCGGGGGCGAAGTGGACAGCAAGTTGCACGGGATCATGCAGTCGATCCACCACGCCTGTGTGCACTACGGCGAGGAAAACGGCCGGATCAACTACGTCAAAGGCGCGAACATCGCCGGCTTCGTCAAAGTCGCCGACGCGATGCTCGCCCAAGGCGTGGTTTAAGCAACCGGGTTCAAGAGCGCTCGATGCGGATCACTTCGATCAGTTGATCGCCTGCCGGGCGCTGCCACAGCACTTCGTCGTTGAGCCGTGCGCCAAGCAGCGCACGGCCCAGCGGTGAGGCCCAGTTGATCAGGCCGTTGGCCGCATCGGCCTGGTCTTCACCGACCAATTGCACCCGGTGCTCGGTGTCGTGTTCGTCGGCGTAGGTCACCCAGCTGCCGATCTGCACCTTGTCGGTAGATGTCGGGGCCGGTGCGACCTGAGCGCTGCCGACCCGTTGATTGAAATAACGCAAATCCCGTTCGAGATCGGCCAGCCGCTGTTTGTCAGCCTGTTCGCCCTTGGCCGACTGCTCGGCGTGCAGGCTTTGCAGCTCGGCTACTTTTGCCTGCAATTGGGCAAGCCCTTGCGGCGTGACGTAATTGGGCTGTGTGCTGACCTGCCGTTCGACCGGCTGATCGGCTTGCGCAGCGGCATTGTCTTCGTTGACGAAAGCGCGACTCATGGTGGGCTCCTGTTATAGCCGTTGGGCCATGGTCGCAGGCAAAAGGTTTCGCTGGATGTCTGGATGCGACCTACGGCGAACGATATGCCCGCGCGGCGCCCTGATCCTTCTCCTGCTGCCAGGCGCGCTCGCGTTCGTCCCAGTGCTCGTTGCGATACTGTTCGCGATCCTTGTTTTCCAGCATCGCCTGACACTGACGGAAGCCGTCGCTCCAGCCCTCGGCGTATTGCTTGTCCTTGAGATAGCGCGGCACGTTCTTGCGAAACTCGCCGCTGATCGAACCGGCCGCCTGACGACCGCTGATGCAACCGTCATCGAAACCGTCGGCGAACGCCGGTGGATAACCCTTGGCAATCAGATCTTCGTGGGTGCTCTGACAGCCACCCAGCACCAGCAACACACCCGCAAAAACCGCACACCGCCACATCACACTCTCCCGGGCCGTTAAACGGCTGATAGGGAAAGTCTAGAAGCGGATTCGTCGATGGGGCGTGAAAGAAAGATCAAAACCTCAGTAGTGATACCACTTCACTTCCAGCATCACTTCGGTCTCCGGCGTGGCCAGATGGCTGAACTCACGCTGGGCGCTCAGGCGCAGGCCGAGGTTGCGCGACAGTTCCCACTGCTGATTCAGGCTCAGGCTACGGCGCACTTCACCATTGAAGAAGTAATCGCCTTTGGCCTCCAGGCTGAGATTGCCCAACGGGTTTTTCCACAAAACGCCGGTATTGAAACCGCCTGCGGGGGAAACGAACTCGGCGAAATCATTGTTGTGTTCAACGCGCACGGTGCCGAGGGCAAAACCCAGCACATCGTCACCCAGCGCCCACGTGCCGCCACCGCCACCGTTGACGTGGCTGACCAACGTCTCGTCATCGTGCTTGCCCGGTACGCGTTCAAGACCACCGGTGACTTGCCACGACAGCGGCTGCAACAGCGCGTTGCGCGGCGTCAGTGAGCGGATGGTCGCCAGATCCAGCTGCTGGAATTGCCAGTGATTGCCTTCGTACTGGCGCAGCTTCATCTGCAGGATTTCGATCTGGGCACCGAGGGGGAAACTCTCGGCGTTGTCGTTGAGGTCGTGATAGGCCATGCGCAAGCCGTACTCGCCAAACGCGCGGTCACCCCGAGTGCCGAGACCGGCCTGCCAGGTGCGCGATTCATGGCCGTCCTCGGGCAGGCCCGGTTGAGGAATTTGCAGCTCTGGCGCCGGGTTCTTGTTGATCGCTCGCAGCAATTCGAAACTGCGTTGCGCTCGCTGTGGATCACGCTCCTGGCCGTTGGCGCGGTAGCGCTCCAGCCGATAAGCCGCGTCAACAATCAGCGCCTGGCGATCCCGGGGCAGGGCCTTGAAGGCCGGAGCCTGAAGTTGCTGCTGATCGGCGCTGACCTTCAGCACCCAGTCCTGTTCCTCGCCGCTCAGAGGCTCGGCACGGCTGAGCAATTCGCGCTCGCGGGACGGACGGTATTCGATGTGCTCGACCAGTCCGGCCTCCTTCACTGCTTTGACGGTGTCGGTGGGGATCGCCGTCAACGGGAATTGCTCGGTCAGGCGCAGGCTCGGACGCGCGACCTGCAACAGTTCCAGCAGGCGATAGGAGCAGTTTTCGTCGAAAAAGAAGTAGTCGAACTGGATCTGCTTCAGCTCCCATACATGCTCGACCATGCGCGCGGTTTCGGCTTGCGTCAGATTGAGCCGGTACTCCCACAGGTCGCGGTTTTCCAGGCTGCGGTATTCCGAGAGTTTTTCCTGATAAGGCACGAGTGCGAACAGTCCCGGATAACCACCCATCAGGCCTTTCCAGGCGTAAAGAATGCTGTTGTCCGAGCCTTCGATATAGGCGCCGAAGTTGATCGCGTAGCTGAGCAGCGAAGTCTTGTCGCTTTGTACGTCAGCCTGGTCGATGCGCAGCAGGGTGTGGCCGAACATCGACGACGGGCTGTTGAGGTAGGCCGCCGGGAAAATCATCACCGCGCTGTGGGGTGAGACGTCCTTGAACCATTTCTTGAATTCGGCGCAGTCCGGCGTCGGCAGGTCGGTCAGGTTGAGTTGATCTTTCAACCAGCGGGTGCGTGCCGGGTAAACGCACTGTGCGTGTCGCTCACCGAGACTGGCGGGGGCGTACAGCGCTTGCACGGTGGCGGCGAGCTCATGGTCGGGGTGTTCGTTGCCGTCGGGGGCGAGGAAGAATTTTTTGTCACTGACGTAGCTGCGCCAGCCACCGAGTTTGGCGGTTTCGTAATGACCGAGAGAAATCCAGAAGCGGTCGTTGGCCAGTTGCTGCAAACGTTGAGGGTCGATGTGAGGCGCGGCGGACAGCGGGGCGCAGACACACAGCGCCAGCCAGGCAAGGCGTTTGAGCATAAATGGCAACTTAAGTCGAAAAGAAACAAAGCCCAGGAAGGGCGGGCCGAAAAAATAAAACCCGCTTCCCGAAGGAAGCGGGTGGGTCGAGCTTAAGCCTGAGTCGCGTACTTGGCCAGACGTGGGTCTGCCTTCAGAACGGCCAGGGTGTTGGTATGCACGTCTTCAGCGGTCACGTCAGCCTTGCTGAAGATCTGCTGGAAGTGCTCGTGAGTGACGGCGGCGAAGTGCGCACGGTCTTCCGGCGCCACGCCCAGTACCACGGCATAGGTCGTCAGCGCTTCGCCGTTGCCTTTTGCCATGTCTTCGGACAGCTCATTCATCATGCCATTCATGGCAAACCAGGATTTGCCGCCATAGGTCAGCGAAGCGTTGGTGGAGCAGCCGTTGGTGCCGGACGTCATGCCGAACGTCGCGTTGCCGGAGGTGCCGTTGGTGGTGGATGCCAGGAAGTGTGCCGGGGTGCCACGCTGACCTTCGAACAGCATGTTGCCCCAACCGCAATCCGGGCCGCCTGGAGCTTGCGCCATGGCGTTGATGGATACAGCGGTGAAGAGAGTACCGAGAAGAATCCGTTTCATAGCTTTGTTCTCTTTGTGTGCATACCAATGGACAGGGTTCTGGCCCCCAAGCTCTGTACGAAACAGATCCAGACGAAGCCAGTGGGCCGGTATTAGTTCCAGCCGCGCAGTTTGGAGTTTAGGCACGTTCCGAGGGTTCCGTGAGTTTTTGCACAATATTTGGAATAAACCCCGGTTTCACGGGGCGGCGCCGCGTGCAGGGCGGTTGTCTATGCTTTGTCGTGTGGCGCGCCTTGCCAGTGGGGCTCGGGCAGCGCCAGAATGCCGCTATCTGCCCCGCCTGATTGTTAAGGAAGCCCGATGCCTGATCCTGTTGCTGCCAGCTTGCGTCTAGCGCCCGAAGCGCTGACCCGTCCGTTTTCCGCTGAACAGTTCAGCTTCACTACCACCAATGATCTGGAGCCCTTTCGCGGTGTGCTCGGCCAGGAACGTGCGGTCGAAGCCTTGCAGTTCGGTGTGGCCATGCCACGCCCCGGTTACAACGTATTTGTCATGGGCGAGCCCGGCACCGGCCGTTTCTCGTTCGTCAAACGCTACCTGAAGGCCGAAGGCAAACGCCTGCAGACCCCGGCGGACTGGGTCTACGTCAACAATTTCGATGAGCCGCGCGAACCCCGCGCTTTGGAGCTGCCATCGGGCAGCGCCGCTGCTTTCATCGGCGACATCAACGGCCTCATCGACAACCTGCTGGCGACCTTTCCTGCGGTGTTCGAGCACCCGTCCTACCAGCAGAAGAAAAGCGCCATCGACCGCGCCTTCAACCAGCGCTACGACAAGGCGCTGGATGTCATCGAACGTCTGGCCCTGGAAAAAGACGTCGCCCTGTACCGCGACAGCAGCAACATCGCCTTCACCCCGATGCTTGAAGGCAAGGCGCTGGATGAAGCCGAGTTCGCCCAATTGCCGGAAACCGAACGCGAGCGTTTTCATGATGACATCTCCGGTCTCGAAGAACGCCTGAACGAAGAATTGGCGAGCCTGCCGCAATGGAAGCGCGAGTCGAGCAACCAGCTGCGTCAGCTCAACGAAGAAACCATCACCCTGGCCTTGCAGCCCTTGCTCGCACCGCTGTCGGAAAAGTACGCGGAAAATGCGGCCGTCTGCGGTTACCTGCAAGCGATGCAGGTCTATCTGCTGAAAACCGTGGTCGAGCAACTGGTCGATGACAGCAAGACCGACGCCGTCGCACGCAAGCTGCTGGAAGAGCAATACGCCCCGAGCCTGGTGGTCGGCCATCCGGCCAGCGGCGGTGCGCCGGTGGTCTTCGAGCCGCATCCGACCTACGAAAACCTGTTCGGCCGCATCGAGTACACCACCGATCAGGGCGCGCTCTACACCACCTATCGCCAGTTGCGTCCGGGGGCGTTGCACCGCGCCAACGGTGGTTTCCTGATTCTTGAAGCGGAAAAAATGCTCGGCGAGCCGTTTGTCTGGGATGCGCTCAAGCGCGCCCTGCAATCGCGCAAGCTGAAGATGGAATCGCCGCTGGGCGAGATGGGCCGTTTCGCCACCATGACGCTCAACCCGCAGCACATTCCGTTGCAGGTCAAAGTGATCATCATCGGCGCGCGTCAGCTGTATTACACGCTGCAGGACCTTGATCCGGACTTCCAGGAGATGTTCCGTGTTCTGGTGGACTTCGACGAAGACATCCCGATGGTCGACGAAAGCCTGGAGCAGTTCGCCCAGTTGCTTAAAACCCGCACTTCCGAAGAAGGCATGGCACCGTTGACCGCCGACGCGGTGGCGCGTCTGGCAACTTACAGCGCGCGTTTGGCCGAACACCAGGGGCGCTTGTCGGCACGGATCGGCGATCTGTTCCAACTGGTCAGCGAGGCGGATTTCATCCGGCACCTGGCCAACGATGAAATGACCGACGCCGGCCACATCGAGCGTGCCCTGAAGGCCAAGGCCACCCGCACCGGCCGGGTGTCGGCGCGGATTCTCGACGACATGCTGGCGGGGATCATTCTGATCGACACCGACGGCGCCGCAGTCGGCAAGTGCAACGGCCTGACCGTGCTCGAAGTCGGCGACTCGGCGTTCGGCGTGCCGGCGCGGATTTCCGCCACGGTGTACCCGGGCGGCAGCGGCATCGTCGACATCGAGCGCGAGGTCAATCTCGGTCAGCCGATCCATTCCAAGGGCGTGATGATTCTCACCGGGTATCTGGGCAGCCGTTACGCCCAGGAATTCCCGCTGGCGATTTCCGCGAGCATCGCGCTGGAGCAATCCTACGGCTACGTCGATGGCGACAGTGCGTCGCTGGGCGAGGCGTGCACACTGATTTCGGCGTTGTCGAAAACCCCGCTCAAGCAGTGCTTCGCGATTACCGGTTCGATCAACCAGTTCGGTGAAGTGCAGGCGGTGGGCGGGGTCAACGAGAAGATCGAAGGCTTCTTCCGTCTCTGCGAAGCACGCGGGCTGACGGGCGAGCAGGGCGCGATCATTCCCCAGGCCAACGTTGCCACGCTGATGCTTGATGAAAAGGTGCTGGCGGCGGTGCGTGCCGGGCAGTTCCACGTTTACGCGGTGCGTCAGGCCGACGAAGCGTTGAGCCTGCTGGTGGGCGAGCCGGCCGGTGAGCCGAACGAAGAGGGCGAATTCCCGGAAGGCAGCGTCAACGCGCGGGTGGTGGAGCGTCTGCGAGTGATTGCCGAGATGATCAGCGAAGAGGATCTGAAAGAGGCCGAGAAGGAACTGGCGCAGGAGGCGCTGGCGGAGGCCAAGCCGGCTTAAGTCAGGCGGCAGTCAAAAAAACGGGAGCCTTTGCTCCCGTTTTTGTTTTGTCGCGAACGTCGGCAAAAGTGCCATCAGTCTGGCGTCAATATTCACACAATGACCATTCGGCGCCTTCTGGTTCTGTGCGGCTTGCGCGGCGGACTTTTCTTCTATTCTCTGCTCAAGGACATCGACAGTATCACTGGATCGAAACAGCTCTTCAGCAAGGGCTGAACACCGGCTTTACCGAGGGTCGCCGCCATGTCGCGCAACCTCTGCCTCACCCGTCAGTGCCTGGGTCTCGTGACCCGTATCGAATGCGCCATCAAGCCTTTGGCCGGCGATAACGGCATGTGGACGTTGCTCTTCGCCGCCGGCATGGCCGGTGAACAACCTTCCGCCATCAAGGCCCAGGGCCCGTTCCACGGACCGATCGCCGCCGAGTCGATTCTCGACACCATCGTTGAAAGCCTGACGATGCACGGCTATCAACTGGCCAATGATCCACAGATCTGGTCGTTGCATCTGCAGGCGCAGTTACGGCAGATCAACGGTGGACGCGGACGCAGCATCGGCACTTTCGATCACTAGAGTGCCGATCATCAGCGCCGATCAGGGCGCAGCGCCCTGGGTCTGCGCCTTGTCGAGTTTGACCTCAAAGCCGTATTGCACGGTGGCGAGGTCGGTTCGCTGGTAGGTTTCAACGTGCGTCGGACGGCCGTAGAAATAATGCACGCCGAATAACGCCGGCCCTTCCGTGCTCGCGTCGTGGCTGACCGACAGAATCCGCTTCAGGTAATGACCGCTGTCGTCCTTGACGAAGAATCGCCATTCGTTGGCGGGGAATCGCTTCAAATCCACCACCAACGCGTTGTTCCTGATTTCCAGACCTTTAGGCAGGGCCTTGGCTTCATAAGCCTGTTTGTCCACCGTGGCCAGGAACAACGGCATCGAGCCGACGGCAATCGCCGGGGTTTCCGGGAACAGGTTCAGGTCGTAGGTGATGGTCGCCTGCAGCGGGTCGACCTGATACGCCTCGGGCGGCAGTTCGATCGGCTCGTCGAGTTTGCCATTGTGTTTTTCAGTGAAGAACGTCACCGGGCTTTCGCCGGGGCTGAAGTCGTCGCCGAGCATTTCATCGTTGAAGGTTTTGCGGTGGTCGAATTCGATGCGCGCGGCGCTCGGCTCTTCAACCGACTGACGGATATGAACGCCGCTTTTCAGCTGTTCTTCAGTCAGGGACGCGCCCTTGAGCCAGTCGGGCGCGAGGTCATCGTAGACGGTGATCGGCAGGTCGAGCGGCTGCACGGTTTTTTCCGTGGTGTGCGGATCGAATTCGCGCACGGGCAAATCCAGCGCCTTGCGGGTGACGGTTGCTTCGGAAAAATCCAGCAGGCTGACTTCGAGGGTGTCGATCGGGCCGTTGAAGTACACCTTGTTGTAGTGGCGCGGATGCTGCTGTTCAAAGGCCTGTTGTTCATCGTCCAGCTTTTTTTCCAGCGTCTCGCTCCAGGCTTTTTGCTGTTGCAGGTAGGCCAGCTGCTTTTGATAGAACGCCACCTGCTCGGGGTTTTCATTGATGGCGCCGGCGCGCACCAGAAACTGGCCCGTCGAATCGCGGGCCTGGACGATCAACGGATTGAGCCGGGTATTGGCGACTTCCGGGGCGAGCGGCAGTTGGTTGCTGAACTCGAGTTCGGCGTAGTGTGTGTCCAGTTTCAGCAAGGTCACGCTGAGGTTGCCATCGGAGCGGGTCTGGCCGACGTCCTTTTTATCCAGATTGAAACTGTGCAGGCGTTTCGGGACGATGACTTCCACCTGGCCTTGCAGGCTGACCGGGCGCGGCAGGTTCTTCTTGTCGACATTCAGCCCTTCGATGAACGGGTAAGTGACAGTCAGGTCATCGGGGTTGGTGACGTTGGAGCTGGAAGGACTGAGCTGAATGCCCGGATCGGTTTCCGACCATTCCGGTTGATAGGCAATCACCCGTTTGTTGCTCAGGGTCACCGAGTGCCACTCCACGCCATGGGGGAACAGAAAGCCGCCGGGGATGTTGAGATTGAAGGGGAACACCGGTTGCAGATCGGTGAGGTAATCGGAACTGGAATCCTTGTGCAGCACGAACAGGCCGTTGATGAAGGTATCGACCAGCGTCTGCGGCGTGGGGTAGTGCCTGAGCACGCCGAGGGCGTCTTCGCCGTATTCGGTAATGGACGGTTTGTTGTCGAGCTTCTGTTGCGCGCGTTCGAGCAACAGCAGCGAACCGCCGAGTTCGGTCACGGCGTCCTTGAGTTTGGGGTCGGTGATGGCGTCCAGCGACTGCTCGAACTGCGCGGTCTTTTCCTCGAGGCTGACGGCAGGCTTTTCATCGCCGGGCGAACACCCGCCAAGCAACAGGGCAAAGCAAATTCCGGCAGTCGTTATCGGCAATCGCACATCCATTTCCAGTCGTCCTGTGCACTGTCGCTGGGCTGTCAATGGTTTGGACACTAGCAGAAAAACTTTGACACACACACGCAGGTGGCGGATTTCCGGGCGGTTTCTGGCTGTCATGGGCGGCTGGTATACTCGCCGCCGATTTCAACCCTTCTTGTGTGAGAGTCAATGGAACGCTTTATCGAAAATGCAATGTACGCCACGCGCTGGCTGCTGGCGCCGATCTACATCGGGCTGTCCCTGGGGCTGCTGGCGCTGGCATTGAAATTCTTCCAGGAAGTGTTTCATGTCATTCCCAACGTTTTCTCCATGGCCGAGTCCGAGCTGATTCTGGTGCTGCTGTCGCTGATCGACATGGCGCTGGTCGGTGGCTTGCTGGTGATGGTGATGATTTCCGGCTACGAGAACTTCGTGTCCGAGCTGAATATCGATGAAGGCAAGGAAAAGCTCAGCTGGCTGGGCACCATGGACTCCTCGTCGCTGAAGATGAAAGTGGCGGCGTCGATCGTTGCAATCTCTTCGATCCATCTGCTGCGGATCTTCATGGATGCCAAGAACGTCGATCCCGAGCACCTGATGTGGTACGTGATCATCCACATGACCTTCGTGATCTCGGCGTTTGCCATGGGTTATCTGGACAAGCTCACCAAGCACTGATGAGCTGACGATTGCTGTAACAAAACCGCCCGTCTGTTGCGAAACAGACGGGCGGTGTCGTTTGTGGCTTGTGCTTTGATCCGCCGAGGCATATCCCTGTAGGTCTCAAGGCTCGTCACCGCGTGAGGTGCGTTCATGAACCTGCAAGAGTTGAATGCGTTTGCCGTCGCCAGAAAGGTCGACGAACTGAACCTGATCTCCATGGAAGGCGGGATCTATCTGCTTGAGGCCCGGATGCATGGCGCGGCGTATCCGCTGAGCGATCCGCAGGGGAATATGCTGACGCTGCGTTCGGTCGAGCATGCCCGGGATGTGCTGCATAACTTTCCGGTGCTGCCGTTCAACCTGGTGCATACCTCGGTGCACGATGAAATGTGCGGTCTTGGCGCCAGTGCCGAAGAAAGCCTGAAGGTGCCGCTGGCCTGGCGATCCGCGCTGTAGGCCCTGGGGCCTGATCAATGCCGGAACATCTGTGCTAGTCTGCTCGCCCTTTTGGTTCCGGGCGCGCCGGGACGCGCTGTGTACGCACGGCAGGTCCTGAGGCCGTCCGCACAGCGGAGCAGTGTCATGTCCGAAGTAAATCTGTCCACCGACGAAACCCGCGTCAGCTACGGTATCGGCCGTCAGCTGGGTGACCAGCTGCGCGACAACCCGCCACCGGGTGTCAGCCTGGACGCCATCCTGGCCGGTCTGACCGACGCATTCGCCGGTAAGGAAAGCCGTGTAAGCCAGGAAGCCATGTCCGCCAGCTTCAAGGTGATCCGCGAGATCATGCAAGCCGAAGCCGCTGCCAAAGCTGAAGCCGCCGCCGGCGAAGGCCTGGCATTCCTGGCTGAAAACGCCAAGAAAGAAGGCATCACCACCCTGGCTTCCGGCCTGCAGTTCGAAGTGCTGACTCAAGGTGAAGGCGCCAAGCCATCCCGTGAAGACACCGTGCGTACTCACTACCACGGCACGCTGATCGACGGCACTGTGTTCGACAGCTCCTACGAGCGTGGCCAGCCGGCTGAATTCCCGGTGGGCGGCGTTATCGCTGGCTGGACCGAAGCCCTGCAACTGATGAATGCCGGCAGCAAATGGCGTCTGTACGTGCCGAGCGAACTGGCTTACGGCGCTCAAGGCGTTGGCAGCATCCCGCCGCACAGCGTTCTGGTGTTCGACGTCGAGCTGCTCGACGTTCTGTAATCCCGTTACCCTGCACAAGCGTGGCTTGTGCAGGGTTTCTCCGCCGTTCTCATACTTCGATCTTGTTGTGCAGTTCACTGGTCGGGCGCAAGGCCCGGGCATAGCAGAACAGGAACAGATTGCGCACCAGCTCCTTGAGCACCAATGGCTCGCTGGAACTCAGGCCGCTGACATCCAGATCCCCTTGATCCTGCAGTTCATGCAGGGCTTCTTCTTCCAGTACGGCACAGACTTCACCGGTTTCCCGATGCAGGATCCTGAGGTACGGATGCGGGCGATCCAGCCAGGCGTCGATCAAATAAGTCATGGGTCTCATCTCCATTGAAAGGTTTCAATGAGAATAATTCTTATTCGTCAAATAGCAAGCGCCTATTGGCGGTTTGTGATTTTTTGCGGGTAAAGATTGCGTAAGGTCAAAACGGCTGGCGTTTGGCTATCGCGAGGATTTGCTGGGGATTGCGGGGGAGGGCGAAGCTCCATCCCACGGCGGGCGCGGGATGGAAGACAGCAGACTCAGACTTTTCTGACGAACTCGGATTTGAGTTTCATCGGGCCGATGCCGTCGATCTTGCAGTCGATGTCATGATCGCCATCGCACAGGCGGATGTTCTTGACCTTGGTGCCGACCTTGACCACCAGCGAGGTGCCCTTGACCTTCAGGTCCTTGATCACGGTGATGGTGTCGCCGTCCTGCAGGACGTTACCGACCGAATCTTTCTTCACGGCGTCATCGGACGCCACTTCGGCTTCACCGCCGACAGACCACTCGTGGGCGCACTCCGGGCACACCAGTTGGGTGCCGTCTTCGTAGGTGTATTCGGAATTGCATTTCGGGCAGGGTGGCAACGTGCTCACTAAGGCTCCTTGGAGAGGGATCGCTAAAAGTCGCACATTGTATAGGGTTTTAGCCGCCGATGGCAGGCAACAAAAAACCGCAGGCTCCAACGGAGGCTGCGGTTTTTAGATGACGCGATGCTGATCAGTGCGTGCGGGCGACCGCGAACTCGCTCAGCTCAACCAGCGCATCGCGGTATTCGCTGGCCGGCAGCGCGTCGAGGCACTTGATCGCACGGGCCACGTAATCACGGGCCAGTTGCGCGGTGTATTCCAGCGAACCGGAGGCTTCCACGGCGATGCGGATGCTTTCCAGGTCTTCGATCCCGCCTTTCTGGATCGCCTGGCGTACCAGTGCGGCTTGCTCTGGCGTGCCTTCGCGCATGGTGTAGATCAGCGGCAGGGTCGGCTTGCCTTCGGCCAGATCGTCACCGACGTTCTTGCCCAGGGTTTCGGCGTCGCCCTTGTAGTCGAGCAGGTCGTCGACCAGTTGGAACGCCACGCCCAGGTGATCGCCGAAGGTGCGCAGGGCTTCGCTCTGCTCGGCGGTGGCACCGGCCAGCGCCGCGGCACTGTGGGTCGAAGCCTCGAAGAGCATCGCGGTCTTGCCGCGGATGACTTCCATGTAGGTTTCCTCGGTGGTGCTGGCGTCGCGGACCTTGGACAGTTGCAGCACTTCGCCTTCGGCGATGATGCGCGTGGCCTGGGACAGGATCTTCATCACCGGCATCGAGCCCAGTTCGACCATCATCTCGAACGAACGCGAGTACAGGAAGTCGCCCACCAGTACGCTCGGGGCGTTGCCCCACATGGCGTTGGCGGTGGAGCGGCCACGGCGCATGCCGGACATGTCGACCACGTCGTCATGCAGCAGGGTGGCGGTGTGCAGGAATTCGATGGTGGCGGCCAGCAGGCGCATGTCGTCGCCTTCGCGACCCAGGGCCTTGCCACACAGCAGCACCAATAAAGGACGCAGGCGTTTGCCGCCGGCCGACGTGATGTAATCGCCGATTTTCGATACCAGCGGCACTCGGGAAGTCAGCTGCTTCTTGATGATGCCGTCGACGGCGCTAAAATCGTCCGCCACCGCGCGGTAGAAAGCTTGGGGTTGCATCAGCGACAGGTGCTCCAGAAGGGTTGCGCGGCATGCTAGGACCCACGTCCGGGCCTGTCAAGGCGCGATGGGCGGCCCCTTGCATGACTTCGAAGGCTTGCGTACAATCGCGCACCCTGAACTTCCTGGGCAGCACCTGCCTTACGCAATTGCACTTGGGCCGTTCCAGCCCCATGCAGCCATGCCAGCCAATACCTCTTCTTATAAAGAGCTGGGTGAGCAGGATTATCGGAGAAATACCATGTACGCAGTAATCGTTACCGGCGGTAAGCAATACAAGGTCGCTGAAGGTGAATACCTGAAGATCGAAAAACTGGAAGTCGCCACTGGCGAATCCGTGACTTTTGACCGCGTTCTGTTGGTCGCCAACGGCGACGACGTGAACATCGGCGCACCTGTTGTTGCTGGCGCAACCGTCAAGGCTGAAGTGATCTCCCAAGGTCGTCACGATAAAGTCCGCATCATCAAGTTCCGTCGCCGTAAGCACCACATGAAGCGTATGGGCCACCGCCAGTGGTTCACCGAGATCAAAATCACCGGTATTCAGGCTTAATTACAGCCTAATTCCTCACTAGGAGAATTGAACTCATGGCACACAAAAAAGCTGGTGGTAGTACCCGTAACGGTCGCGACTCAGAAGCCAAACGCCTTGGCGTGAAGATGTATGGCGGCCAGGTCATCAAGGCCGGCAACATCATCGTGCGTCAGCGCGGCACCCAATTCCACGCTGGCTACGGCGTTGGCATGGGTAAGGATCACACCCTCTTCGCGAAAATCGAAGGCGTGATCAAGTTTGAAGTAAAAGGCGCCTTCGGTCGTCGTTACGTGAGCGTTGTCGCAGCCTAACTGCGAGAGTGCTGGAGAAGCCCTGTCTTGCGACGGGGCTTTTTCGTTTGTGGGGTGAGTCTCTTGCAAAGCTGTTTGTATGGGCTGCCGGCGTGCGATGCAGGTCGTGGATTGGGGTCGCTGCGCTCATTTTTGCAAGAGTCTTATGTCTTGATTGTTTTTCGGCTCGTCCGTACGGCGAGAGGCGTTGGTTATGAAGTTTGTTGATGAAGTATCGATCCGCGTAAAGGCTGGCGACGGCGGCAATGGCTGCATGAGTTTCCGTCGGGAAAAATTCATTGAAAACGGCGGCCCGAACGGTGGTGATGGCGGTGACGGCGGTTCCATCTACATGATGGCCGACGAAAACCTGAACACCCTGGTGGACTACCGTTACACCCGGCACTTCGATGCCGAGCGTGGCTCCAACGGCGGCAGCACCGACTGCACCGGCAAGAAGGGTGAAGACCTGATCCTGCGCGTGCCGGTCGGCACCACCGTGATCGACTCCGCCACCCAGGAAGTCATCGGCGACCTGACCAAAGCCGGTCAGAAACTGATGGTGGTGCAGGGCGGCTGGCACGGTCTGGGTAACACCCGTTTCAAATCCAGTACCAACCGTGCGCCGCGCCAGACCACGCCGGGCAAGCCGGGCGAGCAGCGCGACCTGAAACTGGAAATGAAAGTGCTGGCCGACGTCGGTCTGCTCGGTCTGCCGAACGCCGGTAAAAGTACCTTTATCCGCTCGGTGTCGGCTGCCAAGCCGAAAGTTGCCGATTACCCGTTTACCACCCTGGTGCCGAACCTCGGTGTGGTCAGCGTCGATCGCTGGAAAAGCTTCGTCATCGCCGACATTCCGGGTCTGATCGAAGGCGCTTCCGATGGTGCTGGCCTGGGTATTCGTTTCCTCAAGCACCTGGCGCGTACCCGTCTGTTGCTGCACCTCGTCGACATGGCGCCACTGGATGAAAGCAGCGCGCCGGACGCCGCTGAAGTGATCGTCAACGAGCTGATCAAGTTCAGCCCGTCGCTGGCCGAGCGTGATCGCTGGCTGGTGCTGAACAAGTGCGACCAGATCCTCGAAGAAGAGCACGAAGCGCGGGTCAAGGAAATCGTCGATCGTCTGGAGTGGACCGGTCCGGTCTACGTGATCTCGGCCATCGCCAAAGAAGGCACCGAGCGCCTGACGCGCGACATCATGCGTTATCTGGAAGATCGTGCCGATCGCTTGGCCAATGACCCGGCCTACAAGGAAGAGCTGGCCGATCTCGATCAGCGCATCGAAGACGAAGCCCGTGCGCAGTTGCAGGCGCTGGATGACAAGCGTGCCCTGCGTCGCAGCGGCGTGAAGTCGGTCCACGACATCGGCGACGATGACTGGGACGAAGAAGATGTGGATGACGAAGACGGTCCGGAAATCATTTACGTGCGTGACTGATTCGTTGCAGTAAACTTAAGCGCCGCTCAATCGAGCGGCGTTTTAGTATCTGGAAATCGATTGTTGGTCACGAAGAACCACGAATAACGTCACGGGCAGTGCCAGGTCGCGCTGCCCTCAAGCTAAGGTTGAAGATGATGCGGAGCAAGGTGACAGGTGCGCAGCGTTGGGTCGTGAAGATCGGCAGCGCTTTGCTGACGGCGGATGGCAAAGGGCTGGATCGCGCGGCAATGAGTGTCTGGGTCGAGCAGATGGTGGCTTTGCACGAGGCCGGCGTCGAGCTGGTGCTGGTGTCCTCCGGGGCAGTGGCGGCGGGCATGAGTCGCCTCGGCTGGACTGCGCGACCCAGTGCGATGCACGAGCTCCAGGCTGCCGCTGCAATCGGTCAGATGGGCCTGGTGCAAGCCTGGGAATCGAGCTTTGCCGAGCATGGCCGGCACACCGCGCAGATTCTCCTGACCCACGACGACCTGTCCGATCGCAAGCGCTACCTGAATGCCCGCAGCACCTTGCGTGCGTTGGTCGAGCTGAAAGTCATCCCAGTGATCAACGAGAACGACACCGTGGTTACCGACGAAATCCGCTTCGGCGACAACGACACGCTCGCGGCGTTGGTGGCCAACCTGGTCGAGGCCGATCTGCTGGTGATCCTGACGGATCGCGACGGTATGTTCGACGCCGATCCGCGCAATAACCCTGATGCCCAGCTGATTTACGAAGCGCGCGCCGATGATTCGACGCTGGATGCGGTGGCGGGCGGTACCGGTGGTGCGCTGGGGCGTGGCGGCATGCAGACCAAGCTGCGCGCGGCGCGTCTGGCGGCGCGTTCCGGGGCGCACACCATCATTGTCGGCGGGCGTCTGGAGCGCGTGCTCGATCGTCTGAAGGCGGGTGAGCGCATCGGTACGCTGCTGTCGCCTGAGCGCGGCATGCTCGCGGCGCGCAAGCAGTGGCTGGCCGGTCATCTGCAAACCCGTGGCACGCTGGTGCTGGATGATGGTGCGGTTTCCGCTCTGTCTCAGGGCAATAAAAGCCTGCTGCCGGTCGGCGTCAAACTGGTTCAGGGCAGTTTCCGTCGCGGCGAAATGGTGGTGTGCGTGGCGCCGGACGGTCGAGAGATTGCCCGTGGCCTGGCCAACTACAGCGCGCTGGAAGCACAAAAAATCATCGGTCAGTCGTCGGATGCGATTGTCGGTTTGCTGGGTTACATGGCTGAGCCGGAACTGGTTCACCGTGACAACCTGATTCTGGTGTAAGGAAAAACGCGATGCGTATGGCAAAAGGATTGTTGGGCTTGCTGGTGGTGTTGCCATTGCTGGCCTCGGCCGAGGAAATCGGCCAGGTGTCGGCGGTGTTCAAGTTTGTCGGGCCGAACGACCGGATTGTGGTCGAGGCATTCGATGACCCGAAGGTTGAGGGTGTGACCTGCTACCTGTCGCGCGCCAAGACCGGTGGTGTGAAGGGTGGGTTGGGTCTGGCCGAGGATCGTGCCGAGGCGTCCATTGCTTGCCGCCAGGTCGGGCCGATCAACTTCAGGGGCGAGTTGAAGGATGGTGAAGAGGTTTTCAAGGAGCGCACTTCGCTGGTGTTCAAGACCATGCAGGTGGTGCGCTTCCTCGACAAGAAGCGCAATACGCTGGTCTATCTGGTCTACAGTGATCGTCTGATTGAGGGTAGCCCGCAGAATGCGGTGACGGCGATCCCGATTCTGCCGTGGGCGTCAGCTCATTAATTACGCGTAAAAAAAGAGGAGTCGATTGGCAAGCCGATTGGCTCCTCTTTTTTGGGTCTTGATTTCAGCAAATCGCAGGCAATAAAAAACCGACCCTGAGGTCGGTTTTTTAATGACTACGTCGCTTAGGCAGCTTCTTTCAGTGCCTTGACGTGGCCATTCAGACGGCTCTTATGACGAGCAGCCTTGTTCTTGTGGATGATGCCTTTATCGGCCATGCGGTCGATAACTGGCACAGCCAGAACGTATGCAGCTTGAGCTTTTTCAGCGTCTTTTGCGTCGATGGCCTTAACTACATTCTTGATGTAGGTACGAACCATGGAACGCAGGCTGGCGTTGTGGCTGCGACGCTTCTCAGCCTGTTTTGCACGTTTTTTGGCGGAAGGTGAGTTGGCCACCGTCGAGCTCCTCGAAAGACTTTTTAGGAAATAGCAAACAAAATAGGCCGCGAATCATGCCGATGAGTTGAAGTCTTGTCAAGGGCGCTTGAAACGTTCCGCTAAGTGGTAGGCGTGGTGCGACGGGATATTTCTTTCCGGCGTGTGACCTGTAAACTCGCGAGCTTTGGCTCTGTGCTGTTGCGGCGCGGAGTATCGCACAAGTGGGCGCGTTATTCGCCTGCTGTTTATCGACAGGCACACATTCCTTCAATGAATCTGCTCAAATCGTTGGCCGCCGTCAGCTCTATCACGATGCTTTCCCGGATTCTCGGGTTTGTTCGCGACACGCTCATCGCCCGCACCTTCGGCGCCGGAATGGCGACCGACGCCTTCTTCATCGCCTTCAAACTGCCCAACCTGCTGCGCAGGATTTTCGCCGAGGGCGCATTTTCCCAGGCTTTTGTGCCGATCCTGGCCGAATATAAAAGCCAGAAGGGCGAAGAGGCGACGCGCACCTTTATTGCCTACGTTTCCGGTCTGCTGACGCTGGTGCTGGCGCTGGTCACCGCGCTGGGCATGATTGCCGCGCCCTGGGTGATCTGGGCCACGGCGCCGGGTTTCACCGATACCCCGGAAAAATTCCAACTGACTTCCGACCTGCTGCGAGTGACCTTCCCTTATATATTGCTGATCTCCCTGTCTTCCCTGGCAGGTGCGATCCTCAATACCTGGAACCGTTTCTCGGTGCCGGCATTCGTGCCGACCCTGCTCAACGTCAGCATGATCGTGTTTTCGCTGTTCCTGACGCCGTATTTCGATCCGCCGGTCATGGCCCTTGGCTGGGCGGTGCTGGTCGGTGGCCTCGCGCAGCTGCTCTATCAACTGCCGCACCTGAGAAAGATCGGCATGCTGGTGCTGCCGCGTCTGAATCTGCGCGATACCGGTGTCTGGCGGGTCATGAAGCAGATGTTGCCGGCCATCATCGGCGTCTCGGTCAGCCAGATTTCCCTGATCATCAACACTATTTTCGCCTCGTTCCTGGTGGCGGGCTCTGTGTCGTGGATGTATTACGCCGACCGTCTGATGGAGCTGCCGTCCGGTGTGCTCGGTGTGGCGCTGGGCACGATCCTGCTGCCGACATTGGCCAAGACCTATGCGAGCAAGGATCGCCACGAATATTCGCGGATTCTCGACTGGGGCCTGCGGCTGTGCTTCGTGCTGGTACTGCCGTGTGCGCTGGCGCTGGGTATCCTGGCAGAACCGTTAACCGTTTCGCTGTTCCAGTACGGCCAGTTCAGCGGCTTTGACGCGGCCATGACGCAGCGGGCATTGATTGCCTATTCTGTCGGTCTGCTCGGCATTATCGTGATCAAAGTTTTGGCGCCTGGCTTTTATGCGCAACAGAACATCCGGACACCGGTAAAAATCGCAATCTTCACCCTGGTGGTGACGCAGCTGTTCAACCTGGTGTTGATCGGTCCGCTGGCCCACGCCGGTCTGGCGTTGGCGATCAGCGCCGGTGCCTGCCTGAACGCCGGACTGCTGTTCTATCAACTGCGCAAGCAGCAGATGTATCAACCGCAGCCGGGCTGGCTGAAGTTCGGTTTCAAGCTGTTGGTCGCGGTGGCGGTGATGTCGGCGGTGCTGTTGATCGGCATGCATTTCATGCCCGCGTGGGATCAGGGTCACATGCTGGAGCGCTTCCTGCGCCTGGGCGCGTTGGTGATTGCTGGCGTGGTCGCCTATTTCGGCATGTTGCTGCTGCTCGGTTTCCGCCTGCGCGACTTCAATCGCAAGGCGTTGAGCTGAGGTTTCACCCCTGAAAGACGGGCGCGAGCCGGCAGTTTTGTCGGCTCGATCACTTTGGGTTACGG
Source organism: Pseudomonas pharyngis (assembly GCF_021602345.1). Classification (GTDB taxonomy): domain Bacteria; phylum Pseudomonadota; class Gammaproteobacteria; order Pseudomonadales; family Pseudomonadaceae; genus Aquipseudomonas; species Aquipseudomonas pharyngis. The sequence continues at coordinate 75,089 of NZ_BQID01000009.1, read as the reverse complement.
TGTTGCCTGTCGTCGGCCGTCGGGTGTGGTTATAATCGGCCACTTTATGAGCAAGAAGCGCGTTATGCAGCTGGTTCGAGGCCTCCACAATCTGCGCCCCCAGCATCGGGGCTGCGTCGCCACTATTGGCAACTTTGACGGTGTTCACCGTGGTCATCAGGCCATCCTGGCCCGACTGCGTGAGCGTGCGCTCGAGTTGGGCGTACCCAGCTGCGTGGTGATTTTCGAGCCACAGCCACGGGAGTTCTTTGCCCCGGAGACCGCGCCGGCGCGTCTGGCCCGGTTGCGCGACAAGCTGCAACTGCTGGCCGCTGAAGGTGTCGACCGGGTCTTGTGTCTGGCCTTCAACCAGCGCTTGAGCAAGCTCAGCGCCAGCGAGTTCGTCGATACCATCCTGGTCGATGGCCTCGGCGTGCAGCATCTGGAGGTCGGTGATGATTTCCGCTTCGGTTGCGACCGCCTCGGCGATTTCGATTTCCTGTTGCAGGCCGGCCAGGTTCACGGTTTTACCGTCGAAGCCGCGCAAACCGTCGAGCTGGACGGCATTCGTGTCAGCAGCACTCAGGTGCGCAACGCGTTGGCCGCCGCCGATTTTGCTTTGGCTGAGCGTCTGCTCGGCCGCCCGTACCGGATTGCCGGTCGCGTGCTGCATGGCCAGAAACTGGCCCGCCAACTGGGTACGCCCACGGCGAACATTCAACTGAAACGCCGTCGCGTGCCGTTCACCGGGGTTTACCTGGTCGACGTCGACATCGACGGCAAGACCTGGCCCGGCGTCGCCAATATCGGCGTTCGGCCCACGGTCCAAGGTGATGGCAAGGCCCACCTTGAAGTCCATCTTTTAGATTTTGCCGGCGATCTGTATGACCGGCGTTTGACGGTGGTTTTCCACCAGAAGCTGCGTGAAGAGCAGCGTTTCGCCTCCCTGGAGGCATTGAAAACGGCGATCAGCGCGGATGTCGCCGCCGCCCGTGCACTAGCCGCACCTAGCGCCCATCGCTAATGAAGAGCCTTAAATGACCGACTATAAAGCCACGCTAAACCTTCCGGACACCGCCTTCCCAATGAAGGCCGGCCTGCCACAGCGCGAACCGCAGATCCTGCAGCGCTGGGACAGTATTGGCCTGTACGGAAAGTTGCGCGAGATTGGCAAGGATCGTCCGAAGTTCGTCCTGCACGACGGCCCTCCGTACGCCAACGGTACGATTCACATCGGTCACGCACTGAACAAGATTCTCAAGGACATGATCATCCGCTCGAAGACCCTGTCGGGCTTCGACGCGCCGTATGTCCCGGGCTGGGACTGCCACGGCCTGCCGATCGAGCACAAGGTCGAAGTGACCCACGGCAAGAACCTGGGCGCGGACAAGACCCGCGAACTGTGCCGTGCCTACGCCACCGAGCAGATCGAAGGGCAGAAGACCGAGTTCATCCGCCTCGGCGTCCTGGGCGACTTCGCCAATCCGTACAAGACCATGAACTTCAAGAACGAGGCCGGTGAAATCCGCGCCCTCGCCGAAATCGTCAAGGGCGGTTTCGTGTTCAAGGGCTTGAAACCGGTGAACTGGTGCTTCGATTGCGGTTCGGCCCTGGCCGAAGCGGAAGTCGAGTACGAGAACAAGAAGTCCTCGACCATCGACGTAGCGTTCCCGATCGCTGACGAGGCCAAACTGGCCGCCGCATTCGGTCTGCCGTCGCTGGGCAAACCGGCCTCGATCGTGATCTGGACCACCACCCCGTGGACCATCCCGGCCAACCAGGCGCTCAACGTTCATCCGGAATTCACCTACGCCCTGGTCGACATCGGCGACAAGCTGCTGGTGCTGGCTGAAGAACTGGTCGAATCCTGCCTGACCCGTTACGGCGTCGAAGGCACCGTATTGGCCACCGCACCGGGTTCGGCGCTGGAACTGATCAATTTCCGTCACCCGTTCTATGACCGTCTGTCGCCAGTGTATCTGGCCGACTACGTGGAACTGGGCGCCGGCACCGGCGTGGTTCACTCCGCGCCGGCCTACGGCGTGGACGACTTCGTGACCTGCAAGAAATACGGCATGGTCAACGACGACATCCTCAACCCGGTACAAAGCAATGGCGTCTACGTGCCGTCGCTGGAGTTCTTCGGCGGCCAGTTCATCTGGAAGGCCAACCCGGCCATCGTCGAAAAACTGACCGAAGTCGGTGCGCTGCTGCACACCACCGTGATCGAACACAGCTACATGCACTGCTGGCGCCACAAGACCCCGCTGATCTACCGCGCCACCGCGCAGTGGTTCATCGGCATGGACAAAGAGCCGGTCAGCGGCGACACCCTGCGCGTACGCTCGCTCAAAGCCATCGAAGACACCAAGTTCGTCCCGGCCTGGGGCCAGGCGCGCCTGCACTCGATGATCGCCAACCGTCCGGACTGGTGCATCTCCCGTCAGCGCAACTGGGGCGTGCCGATCCCGTTCTTCCTGAACAAGGAAAGCGGCGAGCTGCACCCACGCACCGTCGAGCTGATGGAAGAAGTCGCCAAGCGTGTCGAAGTCGAAGGCATCGAAGCCTGGTTCAAACTCGACGCGGCCGAACTGCTGGGCGATGAAGCGCCGCAGTACGACAAGATCAGCGACACCCTCGATGTCTGGTTCGACTCGGGCACCACCCACTGGCACGTCCTGCGCGGTTCGCACCCGATGGGCCACGAGACCGGTCCGCGTGCCGACCTGTACCTGGAAGGTTCGGACCAGCACCGTGGCTGGTTCCATTCGTCTCTGCTGACCGGTTGCGCCATCGACAACCACGCGCCGTACCGCGAGCTGCTGACCCACGGCTTCACCGTGGACGAGTCCGGCCGCAAGATGTCCAAGTCCCTGGGCAACGTGATCGCGCCGCAGAAAGTCAACGACACCCTGGGCGCCGACATCATGCGTCTGTGGGTCGCGTCGACCGACTACTCCGGCGAAATGGCCGTGTCCGAGCAGATCCTGCAGCGCAGCGCGGACGCCTATCGTCGTATTCGTAACACCGCGCGTTTCCTGCTTTCCAACCTGACCGGTTTCAACCCGGCCACCGACCTGCTGCCGGCCGAAGAGATGCTGGCGCTGGATCGCTGGGCGGTGGATCGCACCCTGCTGCTGCAACGCGAGCTGCAAGAGCACTACGGCGAATACCGTTTCTGGAACGTCTACTCGAAGATCCACAACTTCTGCGTGCAGGAGCTGGGTGGTTTCTACCTGGACATCATCAAGGACCGCCAGTACACCACCGGCGCCGACAGCAAGGCCCGTCGTTCGTGCCAGACCGCGCTGTTCCACATCTCCGAAGCGCTGGTGCGCTGGATCGCGCCGATCCTGGCGTTCACCGCCGACGAGCTGTGGCAATACCTGCCGGGCGAGCGCAACGAATCGGTAATGCTCAACACCTGGTACGAAGGCCTGACCGAGTTGCCGGAAGGCTTCGAGCTGGGTCGCGAGTACTGGGATCGCATCATGGAAGTGAAGGTGGCGGTCAACAAAGAGATGGAAATCCAGCGCGCGGCCAAGGCCGTCGGTGGCAACCTGCAAGCCGAAGTGACGCTGTTTGCCGAAGACGCGCTGACTGCCGACCTGGCCAAACTGAGCAACGAGCTGCGCTTTGTCCTGATCACCTCGACTGCCACTGTTGCGCCGTTCGTGCAGGCTCCGGCCGACGCTGTGGCCACCGAAGTCAGCGGCCTGAAGCTGAAGATCGTCAAATCCGCCTTCCCGAAATGTGCCCGTTGCTGGCACTGCCGCGAAGACGTCGGCGTGAACCCGGAGCATCCGGAAATCTGCGGTCGTTGCGTGGACAACATCGATGGCGCCGGCGAGGTTCGTCACTATGCCTAATGCCGTTGGCCGTTTCGGACGGCTGAGCTGGCTCTGGTTGAGCTTGCTGGTTCTGGTCATCGACCAGGCCAGCAAGTTCTACTTCGAAGGCAAGCTCGAGATGTTCCAGCAGATCGTGATCATCCCTGATTACTTCAGCTGGACCCTGGCCTACAACACCGGCGCTGCCTTCAGCTTCCTCGCGGACAGCTCCGGCTGGCAGCGCTGGCTGTTCGCCCTGATCGCGATTGTGGTCAGTGCGGTGCTGGTGGTCTGGCTCAAGCGCCTGGGCCGCAACGAAACCTGGCTGGCCATCGCGCTGGCGCTGGTGCTGGGCGGCGCATTGGGCAACCTTTATGACCGCATTGCCCTGGGCCATGTGATCGACTTCATTCTGGTGCACTGGCAGAACCGCTGGTACTTCCCGGCGTTCAACTTCGCCGACAGCGCCATCACCGTTGGCGCGGTGATGCTGGCACTGGACATGTTCAAAAGTAAAAAAACCGGAGAAGCCGTTCATGACTGAACAGGTATTGGCTGAGCAACGCATCGGCCAGAACACGGAAGTCACCTTGCACTTTGCATTGCGCCTGGAGAACGGCGACACGGTCGACAGCACTTTCGACAAAGCCCCTGCGACCTTCAAGGTCGGCGACGGCAACCTGCTGCCGGGTTTCGAGGCTGCGCTGTTCGGCTTCAAGGCTGGCGACAAGCGTACCCTGACCGTCGAGCCGGAAAACGCCTTCGGCCAGCCGAACCCGCAAAACGTACAGATCATCCCGCGTTCGCAGTTTGCGGACATGGAACTGTCGCCGGGGCTGCTGGTGATCTTCAACGATGCGGCCAATACTGAGCTGCCGGGTGTGGTGAAAGAGTTCGACGACGCGCAAGTGACCGTTGACTTCAACCACCCGCTGGCTGGCAAGACGCTGACCTTTGACGTGGAAATCTTCTCCGTCAAAGCGCTCTGAGTAACACAGCAGAACCCCTGTGGGAGCGGGCTCGCTCGCGAATGCTGACTGACATTCAACATAAAAGTTGTCTGGCACACCGCTTTCGCGAGCAAGCCCGCTCCCACAGGGATTGCAATGATCCATTTTCTTGCGCGCAAGACACGAGGCACAGCATGCAAATCAAACTCGCCAACCCCCGTGGCTTCTGCGCCGGCGTGGACCGGGCGATCGAAATCGTCAACCGCGCCCTGGAAGTCTTCGGCCCGCCGATCTATGTGCGTCATGAAGTGGTGCACAACAAGTTCGTGGTCGAAGACCTGCGCAATCGTGGCGCGATCTTCGTCGAAGAGCTGGATCAGGTGCCGGACGATGTCATCGTGATCTTCAGTGCCCACGGCGTCTCGCAAGCTGTGCGTAGCGAAGCCGCCGGCCGTGGCCTGAAAGTGTTCGACGCCACCTGCCCGCTGGTGACCAAGGTGCACATCGAAGTCGCGAAATACAGCCGCGACGGCCGTGAATGCATCCTGATCGGCCACGCCGGTCACCCGGAAGTCGAAGGCACCATGGGCCAGTACGACGCCAGCAATGGCGGCGCGATCTACCTCGTCGAAGACGAGAAGGATGTCGCCGAGTTGCAGGTGCGCAACCCCGACAAGCTCGCCTTTGTCACCCAGACCACGTTGTCCATGGATGACACCAGCCGTGTCATCGATGCGCTGCGTACGCGTTTCCCGGCCATTGGCGGGCCGCGCAAGGACGATATCTGCTACGCCACACAAAACCGTCAGGACGCGGTCAAGCAACTGGCCGACGAATGCGACGTGGTGTTGGTGGTAGGCAGTCCGAACAGCTCCAACTCCAACCGCCTGCGTGAGCTGGCCGAGCGCATGGCCACGCCGGCCTACCTGATCGATGGCGCCGAAGACCTGCAGAAGAGCTGGTTCGACGGTGTCGAGCGTATCGGCATCACCGCCGGCGCCTCCGCCCCGGAAGTTCTGGTACGTGGCGTGATCCAGCAGTTGCAGGCCTGGGGCGCCACCGGCGCCGACGAACTGGCCGGGCGTGAGGAGAACATCACGTTCTCGATGCCTAAAGAGCTGCGCGTCCGTTCGATCTGATCGCTTTATCCTTTCGGCACAACGCCTGTTCAGCCTTTTGGCTGGCCAGGCGTACGCGACCGGTCGCCGCCAGCACCACCTGAAGCTGGCTGACCGGTTCACGAGCCGAACATAGATGTATCGTCCCCGCCTGAAACTTGCGGTCCGGCACCAGTGGCTGGCCCAGGCTGCTGAACCGTATGTACCGGCTCACCAGCCAGTTGCCGACAATCGGTATCTTTCCGTCACTCGCCTGCTCGATCAGCAATGGATTACCCGCATCCGCCGCCCCCTTTCCATTGAGATCCAGGATGATCCGCCAGCCCTGACCCCAGTCACCGTTGATGCCATGAATCACCACACTCTGGTTGCGCGTGATGGCCATGCTCCGGGCATTACGAATCCCGTCGAGCAAAGACTGCGCGGCCTGCTGCCGCCGGTTTGATTCGGTGAAGTCCGCCAGCGCCGGACTGACCAGCGACAGAACAATTGCGCCGATCGCCAGTCCCATAAGCAGTTCGACCAGACTGAAACCCTGTTGCGGCATGTGCGCCTCCTCCCTGGATTGTGCACGGCGGCGCAATCCGTGCGCCGCACGCGGTAAATCAACCGGCGCATGCCGGTCGAATGTTCTAGGTTTGTACAGGTATAGCCGACGGCAACGGAGGGCATCGATGGATCATCGTACAAAAGGTTTCACGCTGATCGAGCTGTTGGTGGCGGTCGCGGTGTTTGTGATCCTGATCACGATGGCGGTGCCGGCATTCACCCGTTCGGTGCAGGGCAGCAAGGCCGACACCGAGGTCGGCGACCTGCAACGGGCCCTCAACTACGCCAGGCTCGAGGCGATCAACCGGGGCATCACCACCCGCCTGCGGCCGAGCACCGGCGGCAGTGTCTGGACCGGCGAGTTGTCGGTCTACGACAGTACTGGCACTCCGGCCAATGTATTGCGGGTTGTTCCAGCAATGAGCAGCGGTGCGACTCTGACGCTACCCTCTGGGGTGACCGCGCTGGATTTCAATAATCTGGGCGGGCTGGCGGCGCCGTCCACGGCGGTGGTCATCAGTTACACGCTGGGCACGCAAAGCAGGACGCTGAACGTGTGTCTGAACGGACGAATTCAATTGGGTGGAAGTTGCGGATGAGGGCAGGGAGCAAGCACGCACAGGAGGGCATGACGCTGATCGAAGTGCTGGTCGCGTTGTTGATTCTGACGGTCGGGTTGCTGGGCGCGGCGGCGGTTCAGCTCAATGCGCTGAAGTACACCGACAGCTCGCGGATGACCAGCCAGGCGAGTTTCATCGCCTACGACATGATGGACCGGATCCGCGCCAACTCCGGCGCCGACTACACCGTGACGCCACCGACCACGGGCAATCTGAGTGTCGCCCGGGATCAGGATCTCTACGATTTCAGCACCAACATCGTCAATTTCGGCGGCCCGACCGCCACCGGCAGCATCACCCTCAATCAGCGCGTGTACACCATCACCATCACCTGGAGTGACGCGCGCGCCGCCAATACGGCCGGTGCAACCCGCAGCTTCGTCCTGACCAGTCGCGCCGCGGTCGATCCGGTGACCACACCATGAAGCGCCATAACCTGGGTTTCGGTCTGATCGAAATGCTGGTCGCTCTGGCGCTGGGGCTGATCGTGGTGCTCGGCGTGGTGCAGATCTTCCTGGCGGCGAAGAACACTTACGTCAGTCAGAACAGTGCGGCCGCCATGCAGGAGGACGCGCGGTTTGTGCTGAGCAAGATGATTCAGGAGCTGCGCATGGTGGGCATGTTCGGCTGCCTGGGCACGATTACCGATTCCAGCTCGGCGGGGGATTTCACGGCGGCCCAGATCATGCCTATCAGTTGGGACAACGCCAACCTCAAGCTGACCCTGGTCACCGCTGATGTCGGCAGTGCGGGCGGGACCCCGACCTGGACGGTGGTCTCCGATTGCCGCAACAGCGCCATTGCTTATACCGGCGCACGGGCGGCAGCGACGGGGCAGATCGCGTTCCCGATCCGTCGGCTGGTCTACAGCTTCAGCAACAACCAGATTCTGATGGGCACTGGCAGCGGCAATCCGGCCCAACAGGTGCTTGTGAACAACGTCAGTGCATTTACCGTGACGTTCGGTCTGGCGAGTTCCGCGACCGATGTCGCGGCGTCCACCTACAGCGCCAACCCCGGTGATCCGGCGCGGATTCGCAGCGTGCGCCTGAGCCTGACCCTCACTGACCCGAACAACCGGGTCAGCAATCAAACCTTCAACGTGGTTGCCGCCTTGCGCAACCGCTTGCAGTGAGGGGCGAACGATGAACGTTTCTCTCCATCGGCGGCGGTCCCAGGACGGCATGGTGCTGCTGGTCAGTCTGGTGTTTCTGCTACTTCTGACGGTGATCGGCCTGTCATCGATGCAGAGCGCCAACCTGCAAGAAAAAATGGCCGGCAGCGTGAGTCTGCGCAATCAATCGTTCCAGACGGCCGAGGCGGCGCTGCGCATCGGCGAAAGTGCGGTGCAACTGGACGGCTACGCGCTGGCGGTGTGCGCCAGTCCTACCCAATGCGCGCCGCCGGCGGAGTCCTCGGTGGTCAGCGCGGCCGGGTTCAACTCCACGTCGGGGGTCACCTGGATCGCCGCCGGCAGCGGGTTCTACGGGGTGCAGAATATCGGCACGACCCTGACGGCGGTGAACGTACCGAGCAACACCTCGGCGACGTTGTACCGGGTCACGGCCGTCGGCATCGCCGGCACTTCGCGCAGTGTGGTGGAGAGTGTCTATGCGAAGTACTGAGCGACGCTTCAAATGGTTGTCGCTGCTGCTCGGCATGTTGACCGGGCTCTATCTGGCGGCACCGGCGTATGCTTTCACGCCGTCCGACTCGCCACTGTTGAGCGCGGCCGCCGTGCCACCGAACGTCATGTTGATGATCGACGACTCGGGCAGCATGAACAGCATCATCTATGCAGCAGGGTTCGATCCGACCGTGGATCGCACGCCGGCCCGTCAGTGCAACGCGGTCATCGGCCTGTGTCTGAGCTCGACCGCCATTACCGGCGATACGATCTTTCTGTCGAGCCTGCCGACCTCCGGCTGCTCCGGCGGCGCCTATGCGTTCTACAACAACAGCCTGACACCGCTCTGCCTGAAGCTGCCGGATCCGGTGGGCAGCGGCAATACCCGTTATTCGGCGGATTACATTTCCTACGTGGTGAGTCTGGCGATCAACAACGGCACACGCGACTTCACCACCGGGGCGATTCCCAACGATTACCGGATCAACGTGGCGCGCAACGTCTCCACCGCACTGGTCACCAGCAACCGCAACCTGCGCATGGGCCTGGCCACCTTCAATCCGGCCACCAGCAACAACCCCGGCAACGGCGGTTTCATTGCCCGCTCCGTCAGCGACCTGTCACCGGTCAGCGGCAGCGTGACCCAGGCCCAGGCCGACACCAACTACAACGCACTGATTTCCTCGATCAATGGCCTGAGCGCGGTGGCCAACACGCCGCTGGCCGAGACCTATTACGAAATCACCCGCTACATGCGCGGGATGGCGCCGTACTACAACAGCACGCCGAGCACTTACACCAGCCCGATCCAGTACCGCTGCCAGAAAAACTACGGGGTGGTGATCACTGATGGTTTGCCGACCTATGACCGCACCTTTCCCAGCAACGACCCGCTGGGTGGCAGCCGCTTGCCGAACTGGGACGGCATCAACAATGACGGGAACAACCTCAACGGGGACGGGGAGGGCGATACGCTGTATCTGGACGATATCGCCAAGTTCGCCTTCGACATCGACATGCGTTCCACCGGCACCGATGCAGCGGGCAAGAGCTGGAACGCGGTGGATTTCCCCAGGCAGAACATGAACACCTACACCGTGGGTTTCACCGCTTCCAACGACATGCTCTCGGACGCCGCCGATTACGGACAGGGCCGCTACTACCAGGCGACCGACAGCGCCGGCCTGAATGCCGCATTGTCTTCGGCGTTGAGCGATATCACCTCGAAGGCCGGTTCCGGCGGTAGCGGCGTGGCCAGTGGCACCACGCTGGCGAGCGGCACCAGCTATTTCCAGACCAGTTATGACCCCAAGGACTGGCGCGGCACGATCAAGTCCTTTGGGTTCAACTCGGCCGGGGCAGTCAATACGTCGACCGTGCTGTGGACCACCGACACGGCCATCGTGCCCGGTGCCACTGCGCCGACCTACCAGTCCTGGAATTCCCTGAACAACGCGGTGGTTACGCTGGCCTACGGTAATTTCTCACCGGCCCAGCAGACCGTTCTCAGCCAGGGTTTGCCCACCGGCATCAGCGGCATCGACCTGGTCGAATGGAGCAAGGGCACCAACAAGACCGGGCTCAAAGTGCGCAGCGTGTTGCTCGGAGACATCATCAACTCGCCGCTCGTATTGGCTTCGCCCACGGAAAAAACCGCTTCCGATCTGGCCGGTGACACCACCTACAGCACCTACCTGACCACCAAGGCTTCGAACATGAATGCCAGCCTGGTGGTGAACGCCAACGACGGATTTGTCAGCGTCATCAACTCGGCCAACGGTACCCGACGCTATGCCTACATGCCGTCCAGCGTATTGCCCTCACTGCGCCTGATTGCCGATCCGAACTACGTCAATGGCGTCAGCCACAAGTTTCTGGTGGATGGTCAGATCGGTGTATTCGATGCGCAATTCGGCACGGCCTGGAAAACCCTGGCCATCGGCGGTACGGGTGCCGGCGGCAAGACTTTCTATGGGCTCCAGCTGTTCGACGCCTCGGCGGGCAACGTCATTCGTGCCTTGTGGGAAGTCAGCGCGCCGGCCACTGCCAGCACTTCCAACGCTTTCAATGATCTGGGTTACGCCTATGCCCGTCCGGAAGTGGCACGCTTGGCTGATGGTCGCTGGGCGGCGTTCATTGCCAATGGTTACGGCAGCAACTCCGGGGTGGCGGCGCTGTATGTGCTGGATGTGCGTGACGGCTCGCTGATCAAGAAAATCGTCATCGACAGTACGGAAACCACCAACGGTTTGTCCTCGGTGAAGCTGCGGGTCAATTCGCAGAACGTGGTGCAGGCGGCGTATGGCGGTGACTTGAAGGGGCGGTTGTGGAAGTTCGACCTGAGCGCCACGTCCTCCGACAGCTGGGGCGTAGCTTTTTCCGGCAAGCCGTTGTTCACCACGGCCGGCGGGACGACTCAGCCGATCACCGCGCAGCCGTTACTGGCGGACAACGCTCTGGGCGGCAAACAGATTTTCGTTGGCACCGGCAAGTTCAACGAAACCGCCGACAAGACCAACAAGGATTTGCAGGCGTTCTATTCGGTGTGGGATGCCGATGGCGGGTCGGGCCAGATCACGGTCAGCAGTTTGCAGGCGCAGGCGATTACCGGGGTGTTCTCCGGCAGTACCGGGCAGTTCGTCACCACCAGCCAGAACGACACGACTTATCCGGCGGAGAAGGGCTGGTATCTGCCGCTGGTGTACAACAACGCCTTGACTGGCGAACGGGTGATCAATCAGGCCAGTCTGGTGCTGGGACGCATCGTGTTCACCACGGCCAGTGTCGATACCACCGACCCGTGTTCCAGTTTCGGTACCGGCAAACTGATCGAACTCGATGCGTTCAGCGGTAAGATGCTCAACTACGCGGTGCTCGACACCAATGCCGATGGCGTGGTCGACAGCAACGACACGATTTCCAGCGGCGTGGTGTTCACCGGCGGTATCCCGACCCTGAACGCCATCGTCAACGGTGCATCACGCAAGGTCGTGAACGATTCCAGTGGCGGTATCACCACCCTGGTGGAAAAATCCGGCGGCGGCAGCCGTCGTATCATGTGGCGGCAAATTCAGTAAGCGAGAGTTCGAGGCATGCGCAGATCCAACCGAGGTTTCACCCTGATCGAAATCATGATCGTGATTGCGATCATCGGTATCGTCATCACCATCGGCTATCCGAGCCTCACCGAATACGTGAAGAAGGGCCGTCGTGCCGACGTGGTCAGCACTTTGTCGGAACAGGCACAGATCCTCGAGCGCTTCTATTCGAAGAACAACGTCTACACCGGTGTCACCGGGTTGAGCACCGGCAACGATTTCTACACCATCACGCCGACGCTCACCGATCAGACCTTCCTGCTGACCGCGACCCGCAAGACCGGCACGGCCATGGCCACTGACAAGTGCGGGGATTTCACCCTCACCAACACCGGTGTCAGAAGCATGAACAACGCGACCACCGGGCTGACCACCAAGGATTGCTGGGGCCGCTGAGCCGCATTATTTCGGGCGCCTTCTGCGCCCACTGTCTTTTTTACGGTTGGATCAAACATGACCAGGCAACAGCAAGTGGTGATTGTCGGTGGCGGGGTGATTGGCCTGCTCACTGCGTACAACCTCGCCTCCGAGGTCGGCAGCGTGGTGCTGCTGGATCGTTCGAACGTCGGCCAGGAATCGTCCTGGGCCGGCGGCGGTATCGTCTCTCCGCTGTACCCGTGGCGCTACAGCCCGGCCGTCACCGCGCTGGCGCATTGGTCGCAGGATTTTTATCCACAGCTGGGCGAGCGCCTGTTTGCCGATACCGGGGTCGATCCCGAAGTGCACACCACCGGCCTGTACTGGCTGGATCTGGATGACGAAGCCGAAGCGCTGGCCTGGGCCGCGCGGGAGGACCGTCCGCTACGGGCTGTGGATATCTCGGCGGCGCATGATGCGGTGCCAGTGCTCGGTGGCGGCTTTTCCCGGGCGATCTACATGGCCGATGTGGCCAACGTGCGCAATCCGCGGCTGGTGAAGTCTTTGAAAGCGGCGTTGCAGGCGCTGCCGAACGTGACGATCCATGAGCAGTGTGAAGTCAGCGGGTTTGTCCGTGAAGGCGAACGGGTGGTGGGCGTGCAGACTTCAACCGGTGTGATCGCTGGCGATCAGATCGTGCTGACGGCGGGCGCGTGGAGCGGAGAATTGCTCAAGACCCTGGACCTGTCGCTGCCGGTGGAACCGGTCAAGGGCCAGATGATTCTCTACAAGTGCGCGGCGGATTTCCTGCCGAGCATGGTGCTGGCCAAGGGGCGCTACGCGATTCCGCGCCGTGACGGGCACATTCTGATCGGCAGTACGCTGGAACACGAAGGCTTCGACAAGACCCCGACGGACAACGCACTGGAAAGCCTCAAGGCCTCGGCAGTCGAGTTGCTGCCGGCGCTGGCCGATGCCGAAGTGGTGGGGCACTGGGCCGGGCTGCGACCGGGTTCGCCCGAGGGCATTCCTTACATTGGCCGGGTTCCGGGTTTTGACGGTCTATGGCTGAACTGCGGGCATTACCGCAACGGGCTGGTGCTGGCGCCGGCGTCCTGTCAGTTGTTTGCCGATGTGATGCTGGGGCGCGCGCCGATCATTGATCCGGCGCCGTATGCACCGGCCGGACGGATCTAGTCAGTTTTTTAGCGGTGCCTGATAAATCGCTTTCGCGGGCTTGCCCGCTAAGGGGCCCTCAATCCAGGCCCAGTTTCTTGAGCCTGTAGCGCATCGACCGAAACGACAGGCTCAACCGCTGCGCCGCCGCCGTGCGATTCCAGCGGGTTTCTTCCAGCGCCTGCAAAATCAGTTTGCGTTCGACGCTTTCCAGATAGTCTTCCAAATTGTCGATCTGTGTGAGATCGGCAATGCCGCCTTCAGCGGTGCCATTACCTTCACTCAGGCGTAAATCCTCGGCCTCGATCGTGCGGTTTTCACACAGGGTGTGTGCCCGCTCGAGCACGTTCTCCAGCTCCCGCACGTTGCCCGGGAAGCGGTAGTTTTTCAGTGCCTCGAGGGCATGGGGATGAAGGCGTGCCGCCGGCTGCCCGGTGCCATTGACCAGGCGCTTGAGCACATGGCCGGCCAACGCTTCGATGTCCTCGCGACGTTCGCGCAGGGACGGCACACGCAGTTCGATCACGTTCAACCGGTAATACAGATCCTGACGAAAGCGCTCGGCAGCCACTTCCGCGTCGAGGTCCTTGTGCGTCGCGCAGAGTATGCGCACATCGACCACGGTTTCCTGTTGCCCGCCGACGCTGCGCACGGCTTTTTCCTGGATCGCCCGTAGCAGCTTGACCTGCATCGGCAGCGGCAGATCCGCCACTTCATCGAGAAACAGTGTGCCGCCATGGGCCGCCTGAAACAGTCCTGGTTTATCCTCCACCGCGCCGCTGAAACTGCCTTTGCGGTGGCCGAAGAACTCGCTCTCCATCAACTCTGAAGGAATCGCCCCGCAGTTCACCGGCACGAACGGCTGATTGGCGCGGGGGCCTTGTTCATGAATCAATCGGGCCACCAGCTCCTTGCCACTGCCAGACTCGCCGCTGATGTAGACCGGTGCCTGGCTGCGGGCCAGTTTGTCGATCTGTTTGCGCAGGTTGCGCATCGGCGGTGAATCGCCGAGCAGCCGCCGGTCGATCGAAGTGCAGACATTGCCCGGCGCCGGCATACGCAACGCCGAGCCGACCAGCTCGCGCAGGCGCGTCAGGTCCACCGGTTTGGTCAGGAAGTCGAAAGCCCCGGCCTTGAGGGCGTTGATCGCCGTTTCCAGGCTGCCATAGGCGGTGATCATCGCCACCGGCAGTTGGGGATAACGTTGCTGAATGTGCTGCACCAGTTCCAGGCCGGTGCCGTCGGGCAGGCGCATGTCGGTCAGGCACAGATCGAAGGTCTCGCGGTGCAGCAGCGCTTGGGCTTCTGCGAGATTGCGTGCGCTGAAGGTGTCGAGTTTCATCCGTCCCAGGGTGATTTCCAGGAGTTCGCGGATATCCGGCTCGTCGTCGACGATGAGGATTTTTTGCCGTGGGCTCGTGTTCAACTTTGTTTCCGTCCGTGAGCAAAGGTGATGCGAAAGCAGCCGCCGCCTTGGCGTGATTTGAAGTCTAGGCGCGCTTGATTGCTTTCGCACAGCTCACGGGACAGATAAAGCCCAAGGCCGGTGCCTTGGCTGCTGGTGGTAAAGAACGGTTCGAACAGGTGAGCCTGTTGATCGAGCGGCACGCCGGGGCCGTTGTCTTGCACTTCGAGCACGGCCAGCGTGCTCTCGGGGTCGATGGATAGCGTCAGCCAGACCTCGGCCGGATCGTGCAGCAGGGCGCTGTGGCGCCAGCCGTTGCGTAACAGATTGTCGAGAATCTGCGTGAGCTGGCCGGGATCCATCAACGTGCGGAAATCCCCCGGGCCGATGTGCAGATGAATGTGCTGGCGCTCGCCGGCCTGTTCGCGGCTCTCGCTGACGAACTGCTCCAGCCACGGCTTGAGATCCAGCCGTTGCGGCGCGCTCTGCTGACGGCGGGACAGTTGCAGGACGTTTTCGATGACTCGGTTCATGCGCTGGGAGTGGTCTTGAATGATCTGCGTCAGACGCCGATCCGCGCCGTCGAGTTCCTCGGATTCCTGCAACAGCTGCGCGGCATGACTGATGGCTCCCAGCGGATTGCGGATTTCATGGGCGATACCGGCAGTCAGGCGGCCCAGCGCGGCCAGTTTCAATTGCTGGGCCTGCTGGGCGATCTGGGCGAGGTCTTCGAGAAACACCAGGGTCTGGCGGTTCGGGCTCTGTTCCAGGGCGATGAAGCTCGGCTGCAGCTCCAGGCCATTGCCGGCGATTTTCAGGCTTTGCGGGCGCAGAGTCGGGTTGTTCAGCCACAGTTGCAGGCGTTCGACCAATGCGCTCGAGTGCTCGTCGATCAAGTCGCCTTCAAGGTGCGTTTGGCCCAGCAAGGTCCTCGCGCTGTGATTGGCCAGTTGCACCCGGCGCTGTTCGTCGAGCACCAGAATGCCGGTGCGCATGCGTTGCAGGATCAGCGCGTTGAGGGCTTCGAGCCCCACCACTTCGCTGGCGCGCAGCTCGGCCAGGTTCTCACTGACTTCGAGACGGCGCATCAATCCTTGCACCAGCAATGACGCCGCGAAGCATAGGGCGCCGAGGGTGCCGGCCTGCAGATAGTCGTTGGCGCTCAGGGAATGGCTGAAACTCAGCAGAAAGCTGAGCCCGACGATGCCGAGGGTGGCGATGGCGGCGATCAGCAAGCCGATACGTCGTCGCAGCAAGGTGTTGCTGATGGCCACCGAAACGATCAGCAAGTTGCCAATCGCACTGGCCACACCGCCCGCCGCGTAGAACACGCCGCACAGCAGCAGGATGTCGACCAGTGCCAGGCCGAACAGCTGGGCCGGGCGGCGGATGTTCTCGAGGAACACCACCAGCAGGATGTTCAGCACCAGGTACAACCAGCTGCCATTGCGCAGCCACTCGTCGTTGGCCGAGGTCAGCAGGCGGTTGTCCATGTTGCTGGAGATCAGCAACACCAGGGTGATGCCGACACTTAAACGGTACAGATGATAGAGACGCAGCAGTCGCTGGGCCTGTTTGCTGTCGGCGTTGTCAGCCTCAGCGATCACTGGAACCGGGGCCTTGCTCAAGGTGAGCCTGGCTGCAATACCACTGTTGTTGAAGGTTCAGCGCGCGGTCGCGGGGCAGGTGCACGCCGCAATGGGCGCAGCGCACCATCGGCGCGGCATCCTGTTCGCGAGGCGATCGGGTGGACGAGGCGGGGGCCTTGAATTTGCGCCACAACCACACAGCAGCGGCGATCAAGGCAATCCAGAACAGTAAACGAAGCATGATGGGCGGCTTTTCGGCTAATGATTCGGCAGTTTAGCCAAGGACCCGACAGGCGCACAGCCCAATCACACGCCGCAATAAAAAGGGAGATCCGAAGATCTCCCTTTTTGGCATCACCGCAGTGATCAGTCGAACAGACCGAAGGTCATGTAGCTGAAGATGGAACGGTCGCTGTCGCTCGACTCCGGTTCCGGCTCTTCGATCACGTCGCCGTTTTCGTCTTTCGGCTTGAGCTCGTTCGGGATCGCGTCTTTCGCGTCCTGGAACTGCTTCTGCACGTCCTGGTTGGCGCGGGTCTCTCCCGGCGGCAGCGGCGGACGGGATTCGATCAGACCCAGGGTGGCCTTGCTCAGGAACGAACGGTTGTCGGCTTCGGCAACGCGAGGCACGAACTGACCGTCCTGCAGGCTCGGGTGGTTCGGGTAGTTGAGCTTCAGGGTTTCCAGACTGGTGGCCGCCAGTTCGTCCAGATGCAGGCGCTGGTAGGCTTCGGTCATCACCGCCAGGCCGTCACCGACCGATGGGGTTTCCTGGAAGTTTTCCACTACATAACGACCACGGTTGGCAGCGGCGACATAGGCCTGACGGGTCAGGTAGTAGTCGGCCACGTGGATTTCGTAGGCAGCCAGCAGGTTGCGCAGGTAGATCATGCGCTGCTTGGCGTCCGGCGCGTAGCGGCTGTTCGGGTAGCGACTGGTCAGCTGGGCGAACTCATTGTAGGAGTCGCGGGCGGCACCCGGGTCACGCTTGGTCATGTCCAGCGGCAGGAAGCGCGCCAGCAGGCCGACGTCCTGGTCGAACGAAGTCAGACCTTTCAGGTAGTAGGCGTAATCCACGTTCGGGTGCTGCGGGTGCAGACGAATGAAACGCTCGGCAGCGGATTTTGCAGCTTCCGGCTCGGCGTTCTTGTAGTTGGCATAGATCAGTTCCAGCTGCGCCTGATCGGCATAGCGACCGAACGGATAACGCGACTCCAGAGCCTTCAGCTTGGCTGTGGCGCTGGTGTAGCTGTTGTTGTCCAGGTCCTGTTGAGCCTGCTGGTACAGCTCGGCTTCACTCAGGTTTTCGTCTACGACTTCCTTCGATGAGCAAGCAGCGGTCAATGCGAGGATGGCGATCAGCAGCAGGTGTTTCACTTGCATGGCGGCTTGCGTCCCTATGACGGCCGCTGTCTTGGGCGGGGCCGTCCTGTTATGATGAGCGCCCCGTTGAAAAGCCCCGGGGCAAAAGACGCCGTATTTAACCACAAGCGCGCAGCCGAAACCAAAGGCTGTAGCCGACGCCCAGTCCGAGCATGTCCGATAAAATTGAACTTCGCGCAGAGGTGCCGTCCGAATTGGGCGGCCAACGCCTCGATCAAGTCGCCGCCCAACTCTTCGCCGAGCACTCGCGCTCGCGCCTTTCCGCCTGGATCAAAGAAGGTCGCCTGACTGTGGACGGGGCGGTCATCCGCCCGCGCGACATTGTTCATGGCGGTGCCATCCTTGAGCTCACTGCCGAGCAGGAGGCCCAGGGTGAATGGGTCGCTCAGGACATCGAACTCGACATCGTCTATGAAGACGATGACATTCTGGTGATCAACAAGCCTGCGGGCCTGGTGGTGCACCCGGCTGCCGGTCACGCTGATGGCACCTTGCTCAACGCCTTGCTGCACCACGTGCCGGACATCATCAATGTCCCGCGCGCCGGTATCGTGCATCGTCTGGACAAGGACACCACCGGTCTGATGGTGGTGGCCAAGACCATTCAGGCGCAGACCAAACTGGTCGCGCAGCTGCAAAGCCGCAGCGTCAGCCGGATCTACGAGTGCATTGTGATCGGCGTGGTGACCGCCGGCGGCAAGATCAACGCCCCGATCGGCCGTCACGGCCAGCAGCGCCAGCGCATGGCGGTGATGGAAGGCGGCAAGCCGGCCGTCAGCCACTACCGCGTGCTGGAGCGCTTCCGTTCCCACACCCACGTACGGGTGAAGCTGGAAACCGGTCGTACTCACCAGATCCGCGTGCACATGGCGCACATCAACTTCCCGTTGGTCGGCGACCCGGCGTACGGCGGTCGTTTCCGCATTCCGCCGGCCGCGAGCCAAACCATGGTCGAATCCCTCAAGCACTTCCCGCGTCAGGCCCTGCACGCGCGGTTCCTCGAGCTGGATCATCCGACCACCGGTGAGCGCATGAGCTGGGAATCGCCGCTGCCGGAAGATCTGGTGTGGCTGCTGACCCTGCTCAAGCAGGATCGCGAGGCATTCGTCGGATGAACTGGCTGACGCCGGACTGGCCCGCGCCGGCCAGCGTCAAAGCCTGTGTCACCACCCGCGAGGGCGGCGTCAGCGAGGCGCCGTTCGACAGCCTCAATCTGGGCGATCATGTCGATGACCGCCCGGAGGCTGTTGCCGAAAACCGTCGGCGTCTGACCGAACACTTTTCTATAAAACCTGCCTGGCTGCAGCAAGTGCACGGGATTGCCGTGGCGCATGCGGATCCGTCCGTGGTGGCCACGGCGGATGCCAGCTGGACGGCAACGCCCGGTATCGCTTGTGCGGCGATGACTGCCGATTGCCTGCCGGCGCTGTTCTGCGACCGTGCCGGCACTCGCGTTGCTGCCGCTCACGCCGGTTGGCGTGGATTGGCGGCCGGCGTGCTGGAGGCTACCCTCGACAGTCTGGATGTGCCTGCCGAAGACATTCTGGTCTGGCTCGGCCCGGCCATCGGCCCGCAAGCCTTTGAAGTCGGCCCGGAAGTCCGGGAAGTCTTCATCAATCAATTGCCCGAAGCCGAGACAGCCTTTGTCCCGAGCCACAACGCCGGCAAGTTCATGGCTGACATCTATAAGCTGGCGCGGCTGCGTCTGGCGGTCCGCGGTGTCACCGCTGTTTATGGTGGTGGTTTCTGTACCGTGACCGATCCGCGCTTCTTTTCCTATCGCCGTGCGCCTCGCACTGGTCGCTTCGCCTCTTTAGTCTGGCTTACCCGCTAAACTCTCTGATCTGCATCAACTCCCTGACGCTTGAATCTTCCAGAATCGACCGCATCTATAGCGGTATCTGGCAGGTTTCTTTATTCAGGATGGTTTTTTAGGTCCGGCCTGCTCAAAAGGAAGGTGACCCATGCGTATAGACCGTTTAACCAGCAAATTGCAGTTGGCGTTGTCCGATGCCCAATCTTTGGCCGTCGGCCACGATCATCCAGCCATCGAGCCGGCGCATTTGATGCAAGCCATGCTTGAACAACAGGGTGGTTCGATCAAACCCCTGTTGATGCAGGTGGGCTTCGACGTCAACAGCTTGCGTAAAGAGCTGACCAAAGAGCTCGATCAATTACCGAAAATCCAGAACCCGACCGGCGACGTCAACATGTCGCAGGATCTGGCGCGTCTGCTCAACCAGGCCGACCGTCTGGCCCAGCAGAAGGGCGACCAGTTCATTTCCAGCGAGCTGGTGCTGCTCGCCGCGATGGACGAGAACAGCAAACTCGGCAAGTTGCTGCTCGGCCAGGGCGTGAGCAAAAAAGCGCTGGAAAATGCGATCAACAACCTGCGCGGTGGTGAGGCAGTCAACGACGCCAACCACGAAGAATCGCGTCAGGCGCTGGATAAATACACCGTCGACCTGACCAAGCGCGCCGAAGAAGGCAAGCTTGACCCGGTGATTGGCCGTGACGATGAAATCCGTCGCACCATTCAGGTCCTGCAACGCCGCACCAAGAACAACCCGGTACTGATCGGCGAACCTGGCGTGGGTAAAACCGCGATTGCCGAAGGGTTGGCCCAGCGCATCATCAACGGCGAAGTGCCGGACGGCCTGCGTGGCAAACGCCTGCTGTCCCTCGATATGGGTGCGCTGATTGCCGGCGCCAAGTATCGCGGTGAGTTCGAAGAGCGCCTGAAAGCGCTGCTCAACGAGCTGTCGAAGCAGGAAGGGCAGATCATTCTGTTCATCGACGAACTGCACACCATGGTCGGCGCCGGCAAGGGCGAAGGCTCGATGGACGCCGGCAACATGCTCAAACCGGCGCTAGCCCGTGGTGAACTGCATTGCGTCGGCGCGACCACGCTCAACGAGTACCGCCAATATATAGAGAAGGACGCGGCCCTCGAGCGGCGCTTCCAGAAAGTGCTGGTGGACGAACCGAGCGAAGAAGACACCATTGCGATCCTGCGTGGCCTCAAAGAGCGTTACGAGGTTCACCACAAGGTGGCGATCACCGACGGCGCGATCATCGCGGCAGCCAAGCTCAGCCATCGTTACATCACTGACCGACAGCTGCCGGACAAGGCGATCGACCTGATCGACGAAGCGGCCAGCCGCATCCGCATGGAGATCGACTCCAAGCCGGAAGTGTTGGATCGTCTTGAGCGGCGCCTGATTCAACTGAAGGTGGAATCCCAGGCACTGAAGAAAGAAAGCGACGACGCGGCGAAGAAACGTCTGGAGAAACTCCAGGAAGAAATCGATCGCCACGAGCGTGAGTACTCCGATCTGGAAGAAATCTGGAACTCGGAAAAAGCCGAGGTGCAGGGCTCTGCGCAGATTCAGCAGAAGATCGAACAGTCCCGTCAGGAGCTGGAAGCTGCGCGCCGTAAAGGCGACCTGAACCGCATGGCCGAGTTGCAGTACGGGGTGATCCCGGATCTGGAGCGCAGTCTGCAAATGGTCGACCAGCACGGCAAAAGCGAAAACCAGTTGCTGCGCAGCAAGGTGACCGAAGAGGAAATCGCCGAAGTCGTTTCGAAATGGACCGGCATTCCGGTGTCGAAAATGCTCGAAGGCGAGCGCGACAAGCTGATGAAGATGGAAAGCCTGTTGCATCAGCGCGTGATCGGTCAGGACGAAGCGGTGGTGGCGGTAGCCAATGCAGTGCGGCGTTCCCGGGCCGGGTTGTCCGACCCGAATCGTCCGAGCGGCTCGTTCATGTTCCTCGGCCCGACCGGTGTCGGTAAAACCGAGCTGTGCAAGGCGCTGGCCGAATTCCTCTTCGACACTGAAGAGGCGATGGTGCGGATCGACATGTCCGAGTTCATGGAGAAACATTCCGTGGCGCGGCTGATCGGTGCACCACCGGGCTACGTCGGCTATGAAGAGGGCGGTTACCTGACCGAAGCGGTACGGCGCAAGCCTTACTCGGTGATCCTGCTGGACGAAGTCGAGAAGGCGCACCCGGATGTGTTCAACATCTTGCTGCAAGTGCTGGAGGATGGCCGTCTGACCGACAGCCATGGCCGCACGGTGGACTTCCGCAATACCGTGATCGTCATGACCTCCAACCTCGGCTCGATGCAGATCCAGGAACTGGTCGGTGATCGTGAAGCGCAAAGGGCAGCGGTGATGGATGCGATTTCCACCCATTTCCGTCCGGAGTTCATCAACCGGGTCGACGAAGTGGTGATTTTCGAGCCATTGGCGCGGGATCAGATCGCGGGCATCACCGAGATCCAGCTGGGCCGTCTGCGCAGCCGTCTGGCCGAGCGCGAGCTGAAGCTGGAACTGAGCCCGGAAGCGATGGACAAGCTGATTGCCGTCGGCTACGACCCGGTCTATGGCGCACGGCCGCTGAAGCGGGCGATCCAGCGCTGGATCGAGAACCCGCTGGCACAGTTGATCCTGTCGGGGCGTTTCCTGCCAGGCGAGACCGCGACCGGCGTCGTGGAGAACGACGAGATCACGTTCAACTGACGCCCGACGGTGGTGTCGTCATCAAGGCCTCGCAATGCGAGGCCTTTTTTTTCGCCAGGCTGTTGAACTCAAAGGAAAAGGCTTGTAAAGTGCGCCCCGCAGTCAGTCACCAACAGGGTTTCAGCTCACTGGGCAGAAATCTGAAATAAGTTGCAAATCATTAACTTGAAAGCAATTTAGGGGGTTGACAGAGGTGTTCTAGGTTGTAGAATAGCGCGCCTCAGACACACGAACGCAGCGATGCGAAAACGATGTCGAGAAGCTGCAAGTTTCACCGTAGTAAATTGAAATATGTAGTTCCGTGATAGCTCAGTCGGTAGAGCAAATGACTGTTAATCATTGGGTCCCAGGTTCGAGTCCTGGTCACGGAGCCAATTTCAAACCGGGGTATAGCGCAGTCCGGTAGCGCGCCTGCTTTGGGAGCAGGATGTCAGGAGTTCGAATCCCCTTACCCCGACCATTTTTGGGTCGTTAGCTCAGTTGGTAGAGCAGTTGGCTTTTAACCAATTGGTCGTAGGTTCGAATCCCACACGACCCACCATTTTTGAAACCAGGTAACACTGGGATCGAATCTTAAGATCAGAGGCCAAAAGCGCTGATCGAAGAAGGCGATCTTTGAAAGATCGCCTTTTTTTTACCGGGGTATAGCGCAGTCCGGTAGCGCGCCTGCTTTGGGAGCAGGATGTCAGGAGTTCGAATCCCCTTACCCCGACCATATTAAAAATCCTCGTATCGAAAGATACGGGGATTTTTTTTGCCCTCCGGAAATGTTTCATTCAAGTCGTCATACAACTTGCCGATAGCCCGCTAACGAAAGGGGCCTGCCGAATCAAACGCCCCTGAATTCTGCCAATACAAGAAAAAGGGCGTTCGTCATGTTGCTTCGTCAGTTGAATATTGCTCCCCGCGCCGCTCTGGGCTTTGCCCTGATCGCGTTACTGGTGGCGTTGCTCGGGGTGTTCGCGCTGGGGCAGATGTCGAGCATCCGCGACAGTGAAGTGGCGGTGGAAACGCAGTGGTTGCCGAGCATTCGTGGCGGCGACGAAATTCGCGAGATCATGCTGCGCATCCGCACCATCTCCCTACGCATGGCTCTGGATCAGGATCCGGCCAACATCGCCACGTACCGCAGCCAGATGGACACCCGGGACAAAGAGTTGAGCGAAAAAATCGCCGCCTATGATCGACTGGTGACCACCCCGGAAGGTCAGCAGTTGTATGAACAGTTCAAGAAAACCTTTGCCGCCTACCGCACCGGGATCGCCCAGTCGTTCACCCTCGCCGAGCAGGGCAAGCGCGACGAGCTGACCAAACTGCTGCTGGTGGACATGAAAACCGTGGTCGACGGCTCCGGCAAACAACTCAACGACCTGGCGGATCTGTTCGCCCGCCAGGTCGCCGCCGAAAGCCAGAACTCTGCGGCCCACTACGAAACCTCGCGCACCATCGTGACCTTGTTCATCGCTCTGGCGGCGCTGGCGACGGTGGCCCTGGCCATGTTGCTCACCCGTAGCATCGTCCGCCCCCTGAGCGTCGCTGTCGATGCGGCCGAGCACGTCGCCAGAGGCGATCTGACCCGCCCGATCGAAACTCACGGCAACGATGAGGTCAGCCGGTTGCTCAAGGCGTTGGCAACCATGCAGCAGAATCTGCGCGAAACCCTGCAGGGCATCAGCGGCTCGGCCACGCAACTGGCGA
Source organism: Pseudomonas pharyngis (assembly GCF_021602345.1). Classification (GTDB taxonomy): domain Bacteria; phylum Pseudomonadota; class Gammaproteobacteria; order Pseudomonadales; family Pseudomonadaceae; genus Aquipseudomonas; species Aquipseudomonas pharyngis. The sequence goes on along the minus strand of NZ_BQID01000009.1, from coordinate 51,181 downwards.
CCGCTTCCGACGAACTGAGCGCGGTCACCCACGACAGCACGCGAGGACTGCAACAGCAGAACAACGAAATCGAACAGGCCGCCACCGCCGTCAACGAGATGACTACGGCGGTTGAGGAAGTCGCCCGCAATGCGGTGTCGACGTCCGACGCCACCCGCCAGTCCAGCGAATCGGCGCAGTTGGGTCAGGAACGGGTCAGCGAAACTGCTGGGGCCATCAACGCCCTGGCCAGCGAAGTCGAGCACACCGGCGAACTGGTGCAATCGCTGGCCAACCAGTCGCAGGACATCGGCAAAGTGCTGGACGTGATTCGAGCGATCGCCGAGCAGACCAATCTGCTGGCGCTCAACGCCGCCATCGAAGCAGCGCGAGCCGGGGAGAGCGGGCGCGGGTTTGCGGTGGTTGCCGATGAGGTTCGCGCGCTGGCTTATCGCACGCAGCAATCGACCCAGGAAATCGAGCAAATGGTGCAGGGCATGCGCAACGGTTCGAGCCTGGCGCTGGAGTCGATGCAGGCCAGTGCCTCACGCGCCGCCACCACGTTGGTGCTGGCCGAGCGGGCCGGTGAAGCGTTGCAGACGATCACGGCGTCGGTACACGAAATCCACGAGCGCAATCTGGTGATCGCCAGCGCCGCCGAAGAGCAGGCGCAAGTGGCGCGGGAAGTGGATCGCAACCTGGTGAACATTCGCGACCTGTCGGTGCGCTCGGCGGCGGGTGCCGATCAAACCAATGCGTCGAGCCATGAACTGTCGCAACTGGCCAACGCCCTGCAAGGCATGGTGCGACGCTTCCAGCTGTAATCATGCAGGCGTGAAAAAGCCGCGCTTCTTGTCAGAAAAAGCGCGGCTTTGTTTTGTCGGGGAGGCTGAAAAAATCAGGCACCGTCCTGGTCTTTCAGGTGTTCGAACAGACCTTTCGGCATTTTCTTGCCGTTGGCTTCGAAATTGGCTTTGACGTTGTTGTACGCCTCTTGCTCGTCGATGAAGCCGTCGTGGTTGGTGTCGATCTTGTCGAAGTCGGACTTCGGTGCAACTTTCAGAAACTCGGCGCGGGAGACCTTGCCGTCGCCATCGGTGTCGGTCTTGGCCATCGACGCATCGCCGCATTTGCCTTCACCGCATTTGCCTTCCGGGGTTTTCACCGAGGTCTCGGCCGAAGCGACCATGTAGCCCTGGGCCAGCGGTTGCGCGGCAAACACCGAGCCGGACAGCATCATGCCGCCGGCCAGTACGGCACCGACCAGGCCAAGGGAGTTTTTGCCGATTTTCGAAGTACGGGACATTGCATTCTCCTTCGGTTGCACAGCGCAACCACACGTTAAGGGCGATCAAGCCGGAGCAGGTGTGCTCGGGTGTGGCCATTAAGCGGTGGCGGTGTATCGCGTCTGTGTCGAGGAGCGGGGCGTTTGTAAGCGAAGGTGGGGAAAGCGAGGGCAGATACAGTAGAAAACAAAACACCGTGAGGGCGAGCCCGCCCCCACGGTGTTTTTACATCAGTGCAGCTTCAGGCGTGGCTCGGTGCCGCGTCCGATCTTGCTGCCGAGCATCAGCATCGCCGTGCGGAACGGCCCATAAAGCGCCATCTGGTGCATGCGGTACAGCGACACGTAGAACATCCGCGCCAGCCAGCCCTCGAGCATCACGCTGCCGGTCAGGTTGCCCATCAGGTTACCCACCGCCGAGAAACGCGACAGCGAAATCAGCGAGCCGTAGTCGGTGTACTTGTACTCCGGCAGGGTTTTGCCTTCGATGCGCAGCTTCAGCGATTTGGCCAGCAGCGACGCCTGCTGGTGCGCAGCCTGGGCCCGTGGTGGAACGTTGCGATCCGAGCCCGGTTGCGGGCAGGCGGCGCAGTCACCGAAGGCGAAGATGTTCTCGTCGCGAGTGGTTTGCAGCGTCGGCAGCACTTGCAGCTGATTGATGCGGTTGGTTTCCAGGCCATCGATGTCCTTGAGGAAACCCGGTGCGCGGATCCCGGCGGCCCAGACTTTCAGACTGGCCTTGATCTCGTTGCCATCGGCGGTGATCAGGCTGTCAGCGGTGACCTGGCTGACCGAGGCGTTGGTCATCACGTTGACCCCGAGTTTCTCCAGGGTCTTGTGCACCGGCCCACTGATCCGCTCAGGCAGGGCTGGCAGCACCCGTGGCCCGGCTTCGATCAGGGTGATGTGCATGTTTTCCGGTTTGATCCGGTCCAGACCGTAAGCCGCCAGTTCATGGGCCGCGTTGTGCAGCTCGGCCGCCAGTTCGACGCCCGTGGCGCCCGCACCGACGATGGCCACGCTGATCTGCTGAACCACATCGGTCTGCCCGGCGTGGGCGCGCAGGTAGTGATTGAGCAGTTGCTGGTGGAAACGCTCGGCCTGCTTGCGGGTGTCGAGGAACAGGCAGTGCTGCGCGGCGCCCTGGGTGCCGAAATCGTTGGTGGTGCTGCCGACCGCGATCACCAGCGAGTCATAGGGCACTTCCCGCGCCGGGACCAGTTCAACGCCGTTTTCGTCGTAGGTGGCGGCCAGCTGGATCTTCTTCTGCTCACGATCGAGCCCGCTCATGCGTCCCAGCTGGAACTCGAAGTGGTTCCATTTGGCCTGGGCGACATAGTTGAGTTCGTCTTCGGAGGAGTTCAGCGATCCGGCGGCCACTTCGTGCAGCAGCGGTTTCCAGATGTGCGTGAGGTTCGCGTCGACCAGCATGATGCTGGCGGTGCCGCGTTTGCCCAGAGTCTTACCCAGACGGGTAGCCAACTCCAGACCGCCGGCGCCGCCGCCGACAATGACAATACGATGGGACATAGGGATAGCTCGCAAGGTTTTTAAAGGAAATCGGTACGGTTACCCAAGCGAGCGCGATGCAGCTCATAGCGTCAGGTAACTGATAAATCGGCTCAACAGGCCCAGACCAATGGTCACTGCCAGCACCAGCACCAGGAGCATCCACGGCCGGAAAGGCCGGCGCTCGACACGGTGTTGGGACAACTGCAGGTACTCTTCGACATGCTTCTGGTCTTCGGGTTTCAGGCGGCTGGTCATAAAGGCCTCGTCAGGTAGACGTTACTGAATGAGAACACGCTACAGCGGTTTTCAACCGGGATTGAAAGGAGCATAGCCACTGTCCGGGACCGGTTCGACCGACACGCCATCGTCGAGGCGAATGATCCCGCTTTGTAACACTCGCGCAGTGATTCCGCCATGCCCGCGCACAGCCTGGAACGTGCCCGGGCCAAGGTTGTTTTGCAGGCGCGCACACGGCTGGCACCAGCCCGTGGTTTCGAAAATCGCCTGACCAATGCGAAAGCGCCGCCCCTTGAGGCTGAACAGATTGATCCCGCTTATGACGAGATTGCGCCGCAGATCTTCAGGCCTGACCGGTTGCTCGTGGGGACGGCCCATCAATGCACTGATCACGGCCAGGTGTTCGAACTGAATCAGCGTGACCTGTCGGGCGTTACGTACTCCGGGGCGGGCATGATCCCCGGTCAGTCCCGCTTCAAGGCGTGCCTCTACGGCGTCGAGCTCGATCATCGGCCCACGAGATTCAGGACGCACGCCAATCCAGCGTACGCGGCCGCTCTGCGGGACCTCGGCGATCAATTGTTGAAGCGGCGTCACAGGCTGATCCCTACATCGAACACGATGCTGCGCCCCAGGTTGCCGCGCAGAAAATCCGGTGCATCGGGATGGGCGAACAGCACCCGGGCGAACGTAGGTCCGACCAGCGACAGCGAACGCCAGCCCTGACGCAGGTATTCGGTGGGCGGCGGAAAGTGGCTGTTGAGGTCGAGCACTTCGCGTTTGAGGCTGGCGAAGGCAATGATGTCCAGCTCACCCAGGTCCATGCCGCGTTCTTTGTAGTTGTGCGCTTTCTTGCGCAAGGTCGGCGCCAGTCTCAGCAGAAATTCATTGGCCGGAATTCGCCGCGGCTTGGCTTCACGCCGCACCAGTTGGCTGAGGGAAAACGCACTGCGCCGACGTTGCAGCTCATCACGCCATTCGTCGTTAAGCCGACGACCCTCGTCAAGGACGAAGAACACCTCGAAGTTGGCGTCGCGAAACAGCACGTCCGGCGGCTCACCGGCAGGGGCGAACTCGTCGGCGCGATAAGGAATATTCAGGCCTTGCAGCAGACGCTGGCAGACCCAACGCTCACGCTCCCATTTGCGGGCATTGGACAGAAAGGCGTTGGCTTGCTCGGCCGCGATGGTCAGCAGGCGTAAATAATCTGAGTCATCCATAGGCCCAAGCTTAGCGTTCAATTGCGACAAGCAGAAAGCTTTGCATCGGCAGATGTGCCGCCGTGCAGGTGTAGACTTCGCCGCAGGAGCGCCAATCAAAGGAGTCTGCGGTGCGAATGAAGGTGATGGGATCATGATCGGTGCAGAACTGCTGTCATCGAGCAGTCTGACCCTCGGCTGGCTGATTTACCTGCCGGCGCTGCTCTGGGCGATTGTCCGCGCACCGTGGGTCGAGCTGTTCAGCGACAACCGCCGTCAGCATTTGCTGTTCGGTACGGTGTTCGCGTTGTTTCTGCTGTGGCTGGTGCGCAGGGATTTCGACACCGGGGTGTCTTACCACTTCATCGGCATGACAGCGGTGACGCTGCTGCTGGACTGGCCACTGGCGATCGTCGGCGCACTGGTGGCCCAACTGGGGCTGGTGCTGCTGGGGCGACAGGATCTGGTGGCCGTCGGGGTCAATGGCACCTTGCTGATCCTGTTGCCAGTGCTGATCACCGAATGCGTGGCGATCCTGGTCGAGCGTGCCCAGCCGCGCAATCCGTTCGTGTACATCTTCTGTTCCGGTTTTTTCGCCGCGGCGCTGTCGGCGTTGTTCTGCCTGACGCTGAGCCTGACCTTGCTCTGGTACGACGGCCTCTTTGCCATGCCGGAATGGCTGGAGGATTTCATCGGTTACCTGTGGCTGCTGATATTTCCTGAAGCCTTCATCAACGGCATGGTGGTCAGCGCGTTGGTGGTGTTCTGCCCGGAATGGCTGGAGACCTTCAACCGCACCCGCTACCTTTCGGCGCCGTGGAAAGACGACGATCCCAAGTCTTGATCCACATCAAATCCACTCTGCGCGCGGCACTTCATGCTCGGCCAAATTCCTTCAGGAGCAGCGGCATGAGCGTGTACGAGTGGGCGAGGCAGGAAACCCGGCAGAGTCTGGAGATGGCGCAGGAGGTGGGGTTCGATCCGGGCCTGAGCCTGCGCGCCTTGCTCAGTGCGGTGGTGCAGCAGAGCAAGGCGGTGCGCAACGCCGAAGACCTGGCCGACGAGTTGCGCTTTCTGGCGGAAAACCTCGACGACGATCAGGACTACGGCTTCATGCGGCCCTGAACGGGATCAGTGACGCGGGTCGAAATCGCCGGAAAACAGTTCGTCCTCGGCATCCGGGGCCACCGGAATTTTGTGCTCTTCCGACGCCCAGGCGCCGAGGTCGATGAGTTTGCAGCGGTCCGAGCAGAACGGACGGTATTTGTTCTCCGTGGTGAATTCCACGGGCACGCCGCAAGTCGGGCAGTTGACGGTTGGGGTCTGGCTCATGATTGGCCTCCGGATAAAGTCAGGTAAAAGTGATGCAGGCGCTCGACCTCGCTGTGCAGCCAGGCGAGGTCGCGGTCGTTGACCACCACGTCGTCGGCACGGCTGACGCGGTCTTCGCGGCTGGACTGGGCCTTGAGGATCGCCTGGACCTGCTCTTCGCTGGTCTGGTCACGCTGCAAGGTGCGTTCGATCTGCAGTTGTTGCGGGGCGTCGATCACCAGGATTCGCTGGGTCATCGCGTATTGCCCGGATTCGATCAGCAGCGGCGAAACCAGAATCGCATAAGGCGATTTTGCCAGCGCCAGGTGATGGGCGATTTCTTCGGCGATCAGCGGATGCAGCAGCGCTTCGAGCCAGCGCCGTTGTTCCGGCACCTCAAAAATCAGTTTGCGCAGAGCCGCACGATCCAGCGTGCCGTCGGCCTGCAACACATCGGGGCCGAAGTGTTCAGCGATCTTCGCCAGCGCCGGGCGGCCCGGTTCGACCACCCAGCGCGCCGCGTGATCGGCGTCCACCACGTGGATACCAAGATCAATGAAGTGCTGGGCGGCGGCGCTTTTGCCGCTGCCGATGCCGCCGGTCAGGCCGAGAATCCAGGGTTTTTCCGCAGGGGTATTCATTTCAAACCGACAAACTGCCAATAGAAGCCGGTCATTTGACCACCCCAGAGCAAGGCAATCCAGCCGGCAATTGCCAGATAGGGGCCGAAGGGGATCGGCGTCGAGGTTTTCTGGTCGCGCAGCTTGAGCAAAATCACCCCGAGCACGGCGCCCACCAGCGAGGACAAGAGGATGGTCAGCGGCAGAATCTGCCAGCCGCCCCAGGCCCCGAGCAGCGCCAGCAGCTTGAAATCGCCGTGACCGATGCCGTCCTTGCCGGTGAGCAGTTTGAACAGCCAGAACACCGACCACAGGGCCATATAGCCCAGCACCGCGCCCCACAGGGCGTCGTGCAGCGGCACGAACAGCTCGAAGCTGTTGACGATCAGCCCCAGCCACAGCAGCGGCAGCACCAGCACGTCGGGCAGCAATTGATGTTCGGTGTCGATCAGGCTCATGGCCAACAGGCCCCAGGTCAGCACGATCAACAGGCACGCCGGCCAGCCGAAACCCAGGTGCCAGGCGATGAACGCCGAGAGCAGGCCGCAGGCCAGTTCGGTCAGCGGGTAACGCTTGCTGATCGGTGCGCTGCAACTTGAACAGCGCCCGCGCAGGCACACGTAACTCAACAGGGGAATGTTTTCCCACGCACGGATCCGGTGGCCACAGTGCGGGCATTGCGAGTGCGGCAGCATCAGGTTGTAGGTGGGCAATGGCGATTCACCGGGCAGGCCCAGTACATCGTGAGCCTGCTGGCGCCATTCGCGCTCGAGCATTTTCGGCAGGCGCCAGATCAACACGTTGAGGAAACTGCCCACCACCAGCCCAAGCAGCAGGGCGGCGACGACAAAGGCCAGCGGATACAGGCTGAGGAGTTCGTCGATAGGCATGTCAGATCGCTGAGCCGAGTTGGAAGATCGGCAGGTACATCGCCACCACCAGACCGCCCACGATCACCCCCAGCACCACCATGATGAACGGCTCCATCAGGCTGGTGAGGTTGTCGACCATGTTGTCCACTTCGTCCTCATAGAAACCTGCGACCTTGTCGAGCATCTCGTCCAGTGCGCCGGACTCTTCGCCGATGGCGGTCATCTGCACCGCCATGTTCGGAAAGATGCCGGTGGAACGCATCGAGAAATTCAGCTGCATGCCGGTAGAGACGTCCTGGCGGATGCGCAGCACGGCACGCTTGAACACCACGTTGCCGGTGGCACCGGCAACCGAGTCCAGCGCTTCCACCAGCGGCACACCGGCGGCGAAGGTAGTCGACAGGGTCCGGGCAAACCGCGCCACGGCGGACTTGTACATCAAAGTGCCCACCAGCGGCAGCTTGAGAAACCAGGCGTCGCGTCGATCGCGCAGGGCCTGGGATTTTTTCAGGGCATGGCGGGTGCCGAAAAACGCGGCCACCAGCGCACCGAGAATCGCCCACCACCATTGCTGCATGAATTCGGACAGGCTGATCACCATCAGCGTGAAGGCCGGCAGTTCGGCACCGAAGCCGGAGAACACCGACTGAAACTGCGGCACCACCTTGACCAGCAGAATCCCGGTGACCACCGCCGCCACCAGCACTACGGCCGACGGGTAGGTCATGGCCTTCTTGATCTTGGCCTTGAGGCTTTCGCTCTTTTCCTTGTAGGTCGCGACCCGTTCCAGCAGGGTGTCGAGGGCGCCGGACTGCTCGCCGGCATCCACCAGGTTGCAGTACAACTCGTCGAAATATTGCGGCTTCTTGCGCAGCGCGGCGGCGAAGCTGTTACCGGCGGCGACCTCCTGTTTCACCTCGTCCACCAGCTTGCGCATGGCCGGGTTTTCGAAGCCTTCGCCAATGATGTCGAACGACTGCAACAGCGGTACGCCGGCCTTCATCATGGTCGCCATCTGCCGGGTGAACAGGGCAATGTCCTGGGCCTTGATGCGCTTGCCGAAGCTCAGCAACGAGGCGGATTTCTTGCGCACCTTGCCGGGGTTGATGCCCTGCTTGCGCAACTGGGCCTTGACCAGCGCGGGGTTCTGGCCGCTCAGCTCGCCGGTTACCTTGCTGCCTTTACGGTCCGTGCCTTCCCAGGCGTAGACGCTGACTTTTGCTGCCTTGACCGCCATGTTCAGTCCTTGGTGACCCGGTTGATTTCTTCAAGGCTGGTAATGCCTTGCATGGCCTTGATCAGGCCCGAGGTACGCAGGTCATTGAAGCCGTCCCGGCGCATCTGGGTATCGATTTCCAGTGAGTTGCCCTCGGCCATGATCAGCCGTTGCAGATCGGGGGTGTTCTTTACCACTTCATAAATCCCCACGCGACCCTTGTACCCGCCGTTGCAGTGATCGCAACCGGCGGGCTCATAGATCGTGAAATGGCCGATGCGTTCCTCGGGGAAGCCTTCCTTGATCAGGGTCTCGCGTGGGATCTCGATGGGTTTCTTGCAGTGGCTGCAGAGTTTTCGCGCCAGACGCTGGGCAATGATCAGGCTCACCGAGGTCGCGATGTTGAAGCCGGGGATGCCCATGTTGTGCAGGCGGGTGAGGGTCTCTGCTGCGCTGTTGGTGTGCAGGGTGGACAGCACGAGGTGACCGGTCTGGGCGGCCTTGATCGCGATTTCGGCGGTTTCGAGGTCGCGGATTTCGCCGACCATGATCACGTCCGGGTCCTGACGCAGGAACGAGCGCAGGGCCTGGGCAAAGTCCAGCCCCTGACGGGGATTGACGTTGACCTGGTTGATGCCTTCCATGTTGATTTCCACCGGGTCTTCGGCCGTGGAGATATTGATGTCGACGGTATTGAGGATGTTCAGCCCGGTGTACAGCGACACGGTCTTGCCCGAGCCGGTTGGGCCGGTCACCAGAATCATGCCTTGCGGCTGTTTGAGGGCGGCCATGTACAGGTCTTTCTGCTCCGGCTCGTAGCCAAGGGCATCGATGCCGATCTGGGCGCTGGACGGGTCGAGGATCCGAATCACCACTTTCTCCCCCCAGAGGGTGGGCAGGGTGTTGACCCGGAAATCGATCGACTTGCTTTTCGACAGACGCATCTTGATCCGCCCGTCCTGGGGTTTGCGTCGCTCCGAAATGTCGAGGCTGGCCATCACCTTGAGGCGCGCGGCGATGCGCCCGGCCAGTTGAATCGGCGGCTTGGCTACCTCACGCAGAATGCCGTCGGTGCGCACCCGCACCCGGTAGTTCTTTTCGTAAGGCTCGAAGTGCAGGTCGGACGAGCCGCTCTTGATCGCGTCCAGGAGCATCTTGTGAACGAAGCGCACCACCGGGGCATCGTCGGCGTCGATTCCGCCGAGGGTGTCCTGCTTGCTGTCGTCGACCGATTCGATATCCAGACCGTCGAGGTCGACATCGGCCATCTCCTCCAGGCCGGTGGCGTGGGTGTCGAAGAATTTTTCGATCGCGTCGGTGAGCTTGTCGTCCTCGACCAGAATGGCTTCGGTGCTCAGCCCGGTGCTGAACTGAATGTCGTTGATCGCCTGATGATTGCTCGGGTCGGAAATCCCCACGAACAGTTTGTTGCCGCGTCGCCAGAGGGGCAGGGCGTGGTGCTGGCGCACCAGTTTTTCGCTGACCAGGCCTTTGGGCTGGGTTTCCTTGTCGAGGCAGTTGAGGTCGAGAAATGCCATGCCGAAATGCTCCGAGGCAATTTCCGCGACCTGCCAGCTCTTCACCAGTTTGTTCTGCACCAGGTAACTGACCAGCGACAGGCGATTGCGCTGCGCCTGTTGCCAGGCTTGCTGGGCACTCTTTTCCGTGAGCAATTCGGCCTGGACCAGTTGCTTGGCCAGACCGCTCAGAGCGATGTCATTCATGGGGTTTCCACGTGCTTGCCGTTCATGACTTATAGCCTAGTCAAGTGACAGCGCCATACACGTGGAGTGCGGGTGACAAAAAGTGTCAGATAGTGCGGTTACGGGTTGTAGGAATCGGCATGTCAGCCGGATGGCGCCCAGCGGGTATGGGTTGCCAGCGTTTGGCACGGGCTGTGCTGAGTCTTGAACAGATCATGAGATTTCGACTCATGCATGGAGCGTGTCTATGAATAAACAACAGGGTTTCACTCTGATCGAGCTGCTGATCGTTGTGGCGATCATCGGTATTCTCGCGACTGTGGCGCTGCCGCAGTACTCCAAATATCAGGCGCGGTCGAAGGTGACGGCGGGGTTGGCGGAGATCAGTGCGATGAAGGTGCCGTTCGAGGACACCATCAACCAAGGTACCGCTCCGGATATAACCAATGTGAATGGCGGTACAACCGCCACCTCCAACTGTACGTTGACGGTTACAGGCACCGCGGCGACTGGCGCTGGCACAATTACATGTACGCTGGTTAATGCACCAGGTCCGGTGCTGGGTAAAACCATTACGCTCACCCGCTCTGGCGCGGCAACGGGTGCCACGTCGGGTGTCTGGACATGTGCCTCGACGGTCAACAATGAATACGCGCCGAGAGGTTGCCCTGGCAGTGGCGCTTGATACATAAGCTGACAGCAGGAATGCCCCGCAATGCGGGGCATTTTTCATTGCGCGACACTTCACAAAAGCTTCAATAATTTCAGGCTGTTAGGAACTTTCCGGAAAGCCGCAACTTGCATGTAGATATTTCTCGACTCATGCAATTTGCATGATTCTGAAAAAATGCAACATTTATAAGTTATTGATTTATAAGGTTTTAATGCAATCTTGAAAGTTGGCACAGCGTTCGCAATATCTCCAGTAACCCTGCTGACAAGACAACCAGCAGACTTTCCAGAAAAACAGGAGTTACTCGTATGAAGAAGTTCGCTATCACTGCCGCTGCTGCTACCGCGCTGACCCTGACCATGGCTTCGGGTGCATTTGCTCAATCGACCCAGACCACTCAGGCTCCAATGACCCTGGCTGCCGGTGAAGTCACCAAGGCTAAAGAAGCTACTTCCGATACCTGGATCACCACCAAAGTCAAAAGCGACTTGGTAACCGAAAAAGGCATTCCTGGTACCGACATCAAAGTTGAAACCAACAAAGGCGTGGTTTCCCTGTCTTCTGACGTCGCAATCACCGAAGCTCAGAAAACCACCGCTGTGAACATCACCAAGAAAATCAAAGGCGTGCAAGCGGTCTCCGCTGACGGCCTGAAAGCCCAGTAAGGCAAGACTTCTCGCCTGGACCGGGAGAAGACGCGACAGGCGGGCCGAGCAATACGTCTGCCGCACTTTAGAGTTCATGCGACCGGCCACACGGAATGTGGCCATTACAGGCCCCGGCATTCATGTCGGGGCCTGTTCTATTCAGGGGCCGGAAAAGGCGGGGAAGGTCAATTGCCGCGTTTGCTGTTGATCTGCTTCAGGCGATTGCCTTCAAAGCGCAGGTATTGATACATGCCGTTGCTCGGGCCGTAGGTCCATTCCTCGACCTGAAACTCCTCGCGACGGTTGGCGCTGCGTTTGTAACCGAGCAGATCGCGACCGACCGGCTCGCCACATTTTTGCAGCACCTCGCTGGCGCGGTCGCCAAGGCTCACCAATTGGCTGCCGCAGCGCAGGGTATCGGACGCCGCAGCCTGACTGGCGAGAAACACCAACCCCAGTGCAGCCAGCCACTTGCGGTTCATCACTCGGCATCCAGATGCATTTGTGTCACTACCCGGCCGTCGCTTTCCGCTTCGCCGAGGTTGGCGTCGATGAAGTACACACGATCGTCGGCCAGTTGGCCCTTGTCTACCAGGTAATCCTTGATGCTGCTGGCACGGTCCTGACCGAGCTGGCGCAGCAGCACGTCGCTGGAGCTCCAGAACTTGATCACGTCGGCGCGCATTTTCGCGGTGCGTTCTTCCTTGCCCAAGTCCTTCCACTCGGCCGGTGGCTGGGTTTTCAGGCGGGTGCGATAGATGCCCTCGAGCAGTGGGCCTTTTTCGTTATCCGGGACCTGGATCAGCGAAGCCTGCGCCGGCACTTTGTCGCCACGGCGCTGGAGCATCTTGTAGTAGTTGTACTGGTATTCACGTTCCAGGCGCTGTTCGGCGAGCAATGGACCGTCGCTGCTTTTTGCCGCAGTGCCTTCGATTTCCAGGCGCAGGGCCGGACGTTCCTTCAGCGCTTGCGACAGCTTCACCAGCGCCGCTTCGGCGTCTTTGCTCAGGTCGCTGGAGCCCGGTGCAAAGGACACGGTGCCGAGGTCTTCCGACCCGCCACCGCTGACCAGACCGCCAATCAGCTTGAACGGTGCGGCGGCAGCCTTGACGATCAGGTTGCGCAGGGTCTGCCAGACAATCGGCATCACGCTGAATTGCGGGTTGTTCAGGTCGCCGGTGACCGGCAGTTCGATGGAAATCTTGCCGTCGACGTCCTTGAGCAGGGCGATCGCCAGTTTCAGCGGCAGGCTCACGGCATCCGGGCTGTCGACTTTCTCACCCAGTTGCAGTTGCTCGACCACCACTTTGTTCTCGGCCTTGAGCTGGCCTTTGGTGATCAGGTAATGCAGGTCGAGGTTGAGCCGGCCCTTGCGGATGCGGTAGCCGGCGAACTTGCCGGAGTAGGGCGTCAGGGTGGTCAATTCGACCCGTTTGAAACTGGTGGCGATGTCGAGGCTGGCCATCGGGTCGAACGGGTTGACCGCGCCTTTGATGGTCACCGGCGCATAGCGGTCGACCTTGCCCTTGATGTCGACGCTGGCCGGTTTCGCCTGACGGCTGTCGATGGTGCCGATCTGCCCGTTGAGCTGCTGCACGGCGGTGGCGAAGTTCGGGGTCAGGCTGAAGTCGGCGAAGTTGGCCGAGCCGTCGTTGATCGCGATGCCGCCGATGTGAATACCCAGCGGTTTGTCATTGCTCGCCGGTTTCGCCGCGGCGGTCTTCGCCCCGGAATCGGCCGGCTGCGGAATGAGCAGGTCGTCGATGTTGGTGGTGCGATCATCATTGATCATGAACCGCGCATACGGCTGGAACAGGTTGACCCTGTCGATCGACAGGCTGTCGCCGTGCTGATAGTTCAGGCCTTCGACCACCACTTGCTGCCACTTCAGGAAGTCGCGGGTTTTCAGGGTGTCGAGGGTGTGCAACTGATCGATCTGAGCACGACCGGTGACGCTGAGGGCCAGCGGGTCAGTGCTTTTCAGGTTCACTTTCAGGTCGCTGCCGAGCATGCCGCTGCGCAGTTCGAGGCGAATGAACGGGTTGATGTAGGACTGCGCGACCCGCAGGTCGATGTCCTGGGTTTTCACGTTGAGCTGTGCGGTGACCGGCGCCAAGTTGACCACGCCATCGGCGCTGATCTTGCCTTGCTTGCCCAGCCCGGTGTCGAGCCTGAGGTTGAAGGGCGAGCCGTTGAGGCTGTCGAAATTCTGCAGATCGACGTTCAGCGGCGTGACATCCAGCGTGACTTCCGGCTTCGCCGAACGGTCGGCCAGATGCACTTTGTAGTCACGCAGTTGCACGTCCTTGATCAACACTTGCCACGGTTTGCTCGGCGCAGTCGATTCGGGTTTCGGCGAGTCGGCTGCCGCCGGTGTGTTCGCAGGTTCGGCAACCGCTTTTGCGGCGGGTTTCGACGGCTGGCTGGCGAACAGTTTTTGCCAATCCAGTTGGCCGTCCGCTTCCAGGGCTGCCCAGGTTTCCAGTTTCTGACTGCGGATCTTGCCGACCACCACTTGCTGCTTGGCCAGGTCCACCGTGGTGTCGCTGACGTCGAGACGCTCGAGTTTCGCCAGCGGGCGTCCGTCCGGCGCCTTGATGGCGAACGGCGCGATATTGACCGCCACGTTGCTCAGCAGCAGTTCGGTTTCCTTGGACAGGTTGAGCTTGTAGTCGGTGCTCAGGCTGACGACCCCGTTTTCCAGCACCAGTGGCACGGCATCACGCACGTAGGGCCAGAAGGCTTTCATCTGGCCGTCGGTGATCTTGAGCGTGCCTTCGGAGGCGATCGGGATCAGGCTGAAGTTGCCTTTCCAGTCGATCTGCCCACCGGCCGGGCCGATCGCGACGAGGGTCATGTCGGCGTTGTCTTCGGGCAGGGTGCTGAGGTTTTTCAGCTCGAAGTCGAGCTTGTCGTACAGAAATTCGATCGGCTCGCTGGGCCGCGCATCCACGAAATGCAGATTGCCGCCGACGAGCTGGATCCGGTCGATGCGCAGCGGAAACGGTTTGGCGTCGGGATCGGCCGGGGTGGGCTCGCTGGCGGGTAGCTTGAACAGACCGAGGAGGTTGAGCTGACCGTCCTTGGCGAACAGGATCTCGGTCCTGGATTTTTCCAGTTCGATGTCGGACAGATGCAGGGCTTTGGTCCACAGGCTGTCGAGTTGCAGGTTGGCGTACAGACGTTCGAAGCCGACCTGTTCCTTGCCCGGCTCGCCGATCACCAGGCCCCACAGCGTGAGTTCAAGGCTGAACGGGTTGAGTTCGATACGTTGCAGATGCGCCGGCACCGTGGCGTAGTTGGCCAGTTGCTGATTCACCACCCTGAGCGCAATGCCCGGCAAAATCAGGAACCCCAGCAGGCTGTAGAGGGCCAGGGCAGTCAACAGGGCGCCAATCGCGCGAATCAATCCTTTGGGCATGTGCGGCTTCATCTGTCTGAATCGGAGTGCCTTGGAGTATGGCACGCGATTCCGGTTCCGAAGCAATTGCCCATGCTCAGGATTGTTCAGATATTTCCGTGGGAAATTTCCTTGGCAACGCTTAGAGCTGAAGGATCAGGGTCTTCAGCGGTGGCTGCTGATCCAGCGACGGGAAGTCGCGGCCCGGGGTCATCACGCTCCACTCACGCACCGGCCGCCCGGCTTTTTCCGCGCAGCGCAGCACCTGTTCGCGCCAATCGTCCATGCTGACTTTCGCCAGATTGTTGCAGCAGATCAGCACGCCATTTTCGGCGGTGGTCAGCAGGGCGGGTTTGAGCAGGCTTTGATAATCGCGCAGCAGGTCGACGGTGCCGAACGCGCTCTTGGCCCATGCGGGCGGGTCGAGCAGCACCAGATCGTACTGACGCTCCTCGAGGCGTTGATAGCTCGGCAGTTTCTGCCCGCGACGCTGGTTGATCGGCAGGCCGGCCAGTTGGCGGATGGCCGGGAAGTAGTCGGACTGGATGAATTCCATGGTCGGCAGGTGCGGGTTGAGCTGACCGTTCTCGCGGCCGACTGCCAGATTGCCCTCGGCGAAATCCAGGTTGCACACCTCGTGCGCACCGCCGGCCGCCGCGCTGAGACCGACCCCGCAGGTATAGGCGAACAGGTTGAGCACACTTTTGCCCTTGGCGTGATCCTTGACCCAGCCGCGGGTGTTGCGCAGGTCGAGGAACAGCAGCGGATCCTGCCCTGCGTGACGTCCGCGCACGCGATAGTTCAAGCCCCATTCGTGGCCGACCAGATCGGCCAGCGCGGCGTCGTCGGCGCGGTAGACGCTGTCTTCACGATCGATCCGTGAGTTGCCACGGGAGCGGTCGTTGTAGACCAGCAGGGTTTCCAGGCCAAGAGTCTGGTTGACCATGGCGTGCAGTTGCAGCAGGTCTTCACGCGCCAGGGTCTGGTGGAAGCTTTGCACCATCAGTTGCGGGCCGTAGCGGTCAATGGTCAGGCCGCCGGCGCCTTCTTGGCTTCCGTGGAACAGCCGATAGCAGTCGGTGCCCTGACTGTGCAGCTCGGCTAGCAGATCCTGGCGTTGATCGAGGGCGGCGCGCAGCGCCAGGTTCAAGGAAGACATGCGGGCGCCTTGCTGGAGGGAATCGGGGCGCGGGAGTTTAGCAGCAACTTGGCGGCAAGCGGCGAGCTTCAAACTTGAGGCTCGCCGCTTTCCGCTGCTCCTATTGGTTCAAGCGTTTATCGATCAAGCCCTGCACCACGCTCGGATCCGCCAGCGTCGAGGTGTCGCCGAGGCTGTCGAGCTCGTTGCAGGCGATCTTGCGCAGGATCCGCCGCATGATCTTGCCCGAGCGGGTCTTCGGCAGGGCCGGGGCCCACTGGATAAGGTCCGGTTTGGCGAAGCTGCCGATTTCCTTGCTGACGTGGGCCAGCAGTTCTTTCTTCAGTTCATCGCTGGGCTCGGTCCCGTTCATCGGAGTGACGAAGGCATAAATCCCCTGGCCTTTGACGTCGTGTGGATAGCCGACCACAGCGGCCTCGGCGATGCTGTCGTGCAGCACCAGCGCGCTCTCTACCTCGGCGGTGCCGATGCGATGGCCGGAGACATTGATCACGTCGTCGATGCGCCCGGTGATCCAGTAATCGCCGTCCTCGTCACGGCGGGCGCCGTCGCCGGTGAAGTAGTAACCGGGGTAGGGCTTGAAGTAGGTGTCGACCATGCGCTGCGGGTCGCCGTAAACGCTGCGGATCTGCGCCGGCCAGCTCGACTTGATCGCCAGCACGCCACTGCCGGCGCCCTGGATTTCCTTGCCGTGTTCATCGAGCAGCACCGGTTGTACGCCGAACATCGGTTGGGTGGCGCAGCCCGGTTTGATCCGCTGGGCGCTGACCAGCGGGCTGAGCATGATGCCGCCAGTTTCGGTCTGCCACCAGGTATCGACGATCGGGCAGCGCTGTTCGCCGACTACGTTGAAATACCATTCCCACGCTTCCGGGTTGATCGGCTCACCGACACTGCCGAGCAACCTGAGGCTTTGCCGCGACGTTTCCTGCAACGGCCCGGCGCCTTCACGCATCAACGCGCGCAGGGCAGTGGGGGCGGTGTAGAAGATGTTGACCTTGTGTTTGTCGATCACCTGCCAGAACCGCGAAGTGCTCGGGTAGCTCGGCACGCCTTCGAAGATCAGGGTGGTGGCGCCGTTGGCCAGCGGCCCGTACACGATATAGCTGTGGCCGGTGACCCAGCCGACGTCGGCGGTGCACCAGAACACTTCGCCGTCGCGGTAATCGAGCACGTACTTGAAGGTCATTGCCGCTTGCAGCAGGTACCCGCCGGTGGTGTGCAGCACGCCCTTGGGCTTGCCGGTGCTGCCGGAGGTGTAGAGGATGAACAGCGGATCCTCGGCGTCCATCGGTTCCGGCGGGCAATCGTCGCTGACGTCGCGCACGGCCTGGTGATACCAGAGGTCGCGGCCTTCGACCCAGTCGACGTTGTTCTGGGTGCGCTCGACCACCACGACGGTGCTGACATTCGGGCAACTCTGCAGGGCCTTGTCGACATTCTGTTTCAGTGGCACGAATTTGCCACCGCGCACGCCCTCGTCGGCGGTGATCACGGTGCGGCAGTCGGCGTCGAGAATGCGGTCACGCAATGAGTCCGGGGAGAAACCGCCAAACACCACCGAATGAATCGCACCGATCCGCGCGCAGGCAAGCATCGCGTAAGCGGCTTCGGGGATCATCGGCATGTAGATGCACACCCGGTCGCCTTTCTTCACGCCACGGCTTTTCAGCACGTTGGCCAGGCGGCAGACGTGGTGATGAAGTTTGCTGTAAGTGATTTGTGTCGATTCGGCAGGGTCGTCGCCTTCCCAGAGGATGGCGGTCTGATCGCCGCGCTTTTCCAGATGGCGGTCAATGCAGTTGTAGCTGACGTTCAGCTTGCCACCGGCAAACCAGGCGGCTTCGCCGGTCTTCAGGTCATAGCGCTGGACGGTTTGCCACGGCGTGCTCCAGTCGAGGAAGCGGGTGGCCTGTTCGGCCCAGAAGGTGCCGGGGTGTTCAATCGATTCGCGGTACAGGCGCTGGTAGTCGTCCTGACTCAACTGTGCAGCCCGGCGGACGGCATCGGCTTTGGGGAACGTGCTGATATCGAACATGACGGTTCCTTATTCTTGTTGTGCGACAAGGATAAAGATGCGCCGAGAGCGGGGAGGGTTCAATACCTGTAAACAAACACCCCCTCATGGCGAGGGGGTGTGTTCGGGGCTGGATCAGCCGCGGTGACGGCCGCGGAAGTAGTTGATCAGGCCTTGGGTGGACGCGTCTTCGGCGGCGGTTTCCTCGCTCCCGACCAGACGGTTATACACGCCCTTGCCCAGTTCCTTGCCCAGTTCCACGCCCCACTGGTCGAAGGCGTTGATGCCCCAGACCACGCTTTGCACGAAGACTTTGTGTTCGTACATCGCCACCAGTGCGCCGAGACGACGCGGGCTGATGCGCTCGACCACGATGGTGTTGCTCGGACGGTTGCCCGGGATCACCTTGTGCGGTGCGAGTTTCTGCACCTGGTCTTCGCTCATGCCCTTGTCGCGCAATTCCGCTTCGGCTTCCGGCAGGGTCTTGCCGAGCATCAGCGCCTGGCTCTGCGACAGGCAGTTGGCGTACAGCCACTGATGGTGGTCGGAGACCGGGTTGAAGCTGACGATCGGCACGATGAAGTCGGCCGGGATCAGTTGGGTGCCCTGGTGCAGCAGCTGGTGGTAGGCGTGCTGACCGTTGCAGCCGACGCCGCCCCAGATCACCGGGCCAGTGTCGGTCGACACCGCGGTGCCGTCCTGACGCACGCTCTTGCCGTTCGATTCCATGTCCAGCTGTTGCAAGTGCTTGGTGATGTTACGCAGGTAGTGGTCGTACGGCAGGATCGCGTGGCTTTGCGCGCCCCAGAAGTTGCCGTACCACACGCCGAGCAGGGCCAGCAGCACCGGCATGTTCTGTTCGAACGGCGCGCTCTGGAAATGCTGGTCCATGGTGTAGGCACCGGACAGCAGTTCCTTGAAGTTGGACATGCCGATGGCCAGCGCGATTGGCAGACCGATGGCCGACCACAGCGAGTAACGACCGCCGACCCAGTCCCACATCGGGAAGATGTTTTCTTCGCGGATACCGAAGGCCACGGCTGCCGCGTTGTTGCTCGATACGGCGATGAAGTGGCGATACAGCTCGGCTTCCGAACCACCCTGAGCCAGGTACCAGGCGCGTGCGGCCTGGGCGTTTTTCAGGGTTTCGAGGGTGTTGAACGATTTCGACGAAACGATGAACAGCGTGGTCTCGGCGCGCAGTTTTTGCGTCAGCTCGTGGAACTCGCTGCCGTCGATGTTCGCCAGGTAATGGCAACGCACGCCTTTCTGGGCGTAGGACAGCAGGGCTTCGGAAACCAGCTCGGGGCCGAGGAACGAGCCGCCGATGCCGATGTTCACCACGTCAGTGATCGGCTTCTCGGTGTAACCGCGCCACAGACCGTCGTGGATGCGGCCCACGAGATCGGTGATCTGGTTCAGCACCTTGTGTACTTCAGGCATCACGTTGACGCCGTTGACCGACAGCTTGTCGCCGACCGGGCGACGCAGGGCGGTGTGCAGCGCCGGGCGGCCTTCGGAGGAGTTGACGATTTCGCCGTCGAACAGCGCCTTGATCGCGCCCTTGAGATCGACTTCATTGGCCAGACCCACCAGCAGGTTGCGGGTCTCGGCGTTGATCAGATTCTTCGAATAGTCGAGAAACAGTCCGCAGCTGCTGAGAGTGAACTGATTGAAGCGCTGCGGATCGGCGTTGAAGGCTTCGCGCATGCTGAAATCCTGCATGGCTTGGCGGTGATCTTTCAACGCTTGCCAGGCAGGCAGAGCGGTAACGTCATGAGGAGTGCGGTAGTACGCCATCGCTGCGGTTTTCCTTTTTACTTGAACGGCCTTTTGAACTCTGAAAAGACCTCCCCGCCATGTTTGGGCGAGGGGGCAACTGCGTCGACACGATTACTTTGGCGCAGGGCGAATACAGTAAACCCAGCGCCGCGATCTGTCTTGGCTTTGTCTGACCTGTTTTCGGTACTTTTTTAACATTGATAACAGACGGGGCCGACAGACGGCGAGTAATGCGAGCAAGTCCCTGCTTTTGCGCGCAGTGGAACGGCGGGCAGTTTGCCCGATGGTCAGGTGCTCAGCAATACAGTCTGGAAGTGGGTACAGACGCTGTGGGAGCGGGGTTGCCTCCACAGCGTCTGCCGGTATTCAGGCGGGGGTATCGAGATTCAGATGCAGGTTGTCTATCAACCGGGTGGTGCCGAGGAAGGCCGCGACCAGAATCACCAGATCACGATCTTCCGCCGTTGCCGGACGCAGGGTCAGGGCGTGGCGAATTTCCAGGTAATCCGGACGCAGGCCGGCGGCTTCCAGTTGCTGGCGTTGCGCCTGGATCAGGGCAGGGAAGTCGCGCTCGCCCTGCTTGATCGACTCGGCAATGCTGCCCAGGGTGCGATAGACCACCGGCGCCACGGCGCGCTGTTCTTCATTGAGGAAACCGTTGCGCGAGGACAGCGCCAGACCGTCGGCGGCGCGTACGGTCGGCTCACCGATGATCTGGATCGGCATGTTCAGGTCGTGCACCAGCGCGCGGATCACCGCCAGTTGCTGGAAATCTTTCTGGCCGAAGATCGCCAGGTCCGGCTGGACCATGTTGAACAGCTTGCTGACCACCGTCGCCACGCCTTCGAAGTGCCCCGGACGGCTGGCGCCGCACAGGCCTTCGGAGAGTTGCGGCACGCTGACCCGGGTCTGACCGGCCATGCCGTCGGGATACATTTCTTCGACGGTCGGGGCGAACAGCAGATCGCATCCGGCTTCCAGCAGTTTTTCCTGATCCGCCGCCAGGGTGCGCGGGTACTTGTCGAGGTCTTCGCCGGCGCCGAACTGCAGCGGGTTGACGAAAATGCTCGCAACCACGAAGTCCTCGCGCTGGGTGGCCTTGGTGATCAGCGCGATGTGGCCGCTGTGCAGGTTGCCCATGGTCGGCACGAAGCCGATGCGCTTGCCTTCACTGCGGGCGCGCGCCACGGCGGCGCGCAGTTCACGTACGGTTTTGACGGTGTTCATGCAGAGAATCCGTGTTCGATCCCGGGGAAAGTGGTGGCTTTGACTTCACTGACGTAAGCCTTCAGCGCGGACTGGATGCTGTCCTGACCCTGCATGAAGTTCTTCACGAACTTCGGCACGCGGCCGCTGATCGACAGGCCGAGCATGTCGTGCAGTACCAGCACCTGACCGTCGGTGTCGCTGCCGGCGCCAATGCCGATCACCGGAATCTTCACGGCCTGGCTGATTTCAGCTGCCAGTTCGCTCGGCACGCATTCGAGCAGCAGCATGGCTGCACCGGCCTGCTCCAGCGAGATCGCGTCGGCGCGCATCTGGCGAGCCTGGTTTTCGTTGCGACCCTGCACTTTATAGCCACCGAGAATGTTCACGGCTTGCGGGGTCAGGCCCATGTGGGCGCAGACCGGCACACCGCGCTCGGCCAGCAGGCGGATCGAGTCCGCCAGCCACAAGGCGCCTTCGACCTTGACCATGTGCGCGCCGGCCTGCATCAGCAGGGCGCTGTTGGTCATGGTTTGTTCGAGGGTGGCGTTGGCCATGAACGGCAGGTCGGCCAGGATCAGGGCATCAGAGTTGCCGCGTTTGACGCTGGCAACGTGGTAGGCCATTTCTGCGGTGGTCACCGGCAGGGTGCTGTCGTGACCCTGCAGGACCATGCCGAGGGAGTCGCCCACCAGCAGCACTTCGACACCGGCCTCGTTGCAGGCGTGGGCGAAGGTCGCGTCATAGCAGGTCAGCATGGTGATCTTTTCACCTTTCTGCTTGAGGCTCTGGAGCGTGGTCAGGGTGATGGCTGGCATGTAAGAAATCCTCGTTCAGGCGCTTTGGAAACTACTGCGAGTAACGCGCGTGATTCGTCATCTATTCAGGCGCACGCTCTTTTGTCGTGCTTATAAGGCCTGGATTGCGCCCTTGTATGCCGGGTTGGCGGCAGCGGGACGCCTATAGTCGTGATGAGGCCTCAGGAAGTCAATTGCATGTGTTACCGCATTGTTACGAGGGGAGTGTTACCGGCGTTACTGATGCGATTCAGCGGGCCGGCGGGCCTGATCTGCGGTTTTTTTGTCCGACAAAAACCGGGATTTGGACAAGTCGATGTGGGAGCGGGCTTGCTCGCGAAGGCGTCGTGTCAGTCAGCATCTTATTGAGCTGATACACCGCATTCGCGAGCAAGCCCGCTCCCACAGGGGATAGATGTCAGGGGAGGGGAAGGCGTTCGAGGCCGACGAACGGGCAGGCTGCGAGAAGATCGGCAAGGGTGCGGCCATCGGCCAGACGCAGATCATCGGGAGCCAGTTCGGCCAGGGGATAGAGAACGAACGCGCGTTCCTGCATGTGGTAGTGCGGGACTTTCAGGCGCGGTTCATCGATCAGGCGATCACCGAACAGCAGAATGTCCAGATCCAGCGTGCGCGGGCCCCAGCGCTCCAGGCGTTCGCGGCCCTGATCGTTTTCGATGGCTTGCAAAGCATCGAGCAGATCCAGCGGGGCGAGCGCGCTGTCGAGCGCGGCAACCGCGTTGGTATAACGCGGTTGCCCCGGCAGCAGGGAGTCGCTTTGGTAGAAGGCAGACACGCCGACCAGTTCGGTATCGGGCAATTGCCCCAGCGCGTCGACCGCGCTGCGCAGTTGTTCGGCCGGGTCAGCCAGGTTGCTGCCCATGCCGATGTAGATACGTTCCATGCCTTATTCGCCCGTGGCGCTCGGTGCGCCGGCGCGTTTGCGCTTGGAACCGCTGCTGCGGCGACGCTTGCGCGGTGCACCACTGGCGTCATCACCCTTACCGCTGAGGTCACGGATCATGTCACGACGTTCACTGTCGTTGGCGTCCTGATAATCGGTCCACCATTCGCCCAGGCCATCGGTCTGCTCGCCGGCGCTTTCACGCAACAGCAGGAAGTCGTAGCCGGCGCGGAAGCGCGGATTGTCCAGCAGCAGGTCGGCGCGTTTGCCGCTGCGGCGTGGCAGGCGTTCCTGCATGTCCCAGATCTCGCGGATCGGCATGGTGAAGCGTTTTGGAATTGCAATGCGCTGGCACTGTTCGGCTATCAGTTCGTGAGCGCCTTCCTGCATCGCCGGAATCGGCGGCATGCCGCGCTCTTGCAGACGCAACACGCGGGCCGGCAGGGCAGGCCACAGCAGGGCGGCGAACAGGAACGCCGGGGTCACCGGTTTGTTCTGCTTGATCCGCAGGTCGGTGTTGGTCAGTGCTTCGCTGATCAACGTGTGGGTGTATTCCGGGTTGTGTTCCAGCGCATCGGCACTGGCCGGGAACAGCGGCGCGAACAGTTGCAGGTCGACCAGCATCTCGAAGGTGATGGCGCCATGACCGGAGAGGAACAGCTTGAGCACTTCCTCGAACAGACGGGCCGACGGGATCTCGCGCAGCATCGGCGCCAGTTCGCGGATCGGCTGGACGGTGTGCTTCTCGATACCGAAATTGAGCTTGGCAGCGAAACGCACGGCCCGCAGCATCCGCACCGGGTCTTCCTGGTAACGTTTCTTTGGGTCGCCGATCAGGCGGATCAGGTGGTTGCGGATGTCGTGTACGCCGTTGGCGTAGTCGAGGATGCGCTCGCTGACCGGATCGTAATACAGGGCGTTGATGGTGAAGTCGCGGCGTTGCGCGTCTTCTTCCAGGGTGCCGTAGACGTTGTCGCGCAGAATACGCCCGCTCTCGTTGCGCGAAGACTGATTGCTGTCTTCATCGTCTTCGTTTTGCGGGTGATTGGCGCGGAAGGTCGCGACTTCAATGATTTCGCGGCCGAAATGGATGTGTACCAGCTTGAAGCGGCGGCCGATGATCCGCGCATTGCGGAATTCGGCACGAACCTGCTCGGGGGTGGCGCTGGTGGCGACGTCGAAGTCTTTGGGCGTGATGCCCAGCAGCATGTCTCGCACGCAACCGCCAACCAGGTAGGCCTGGTAGCCGGCGCCCTGCAGACGTTCGACGATGTTGACCGCGTACCGGCTGAATTGGGCCTTTTGCAGCGAATGTTGGCCGCTGTTGAGGACTTCAGGCGTGCTACGGATGTGTTGCGTACGACGCAGGGGAGTTCGGAATGACTGGAACAGCTTCTTCAGCATGGGATGCACTGTTTGAAGGAATGTTCGGCCATACCAGAGAATGACCGCATGATGGGCCGGGATTCTAGCATTTAGTCGAGGGATGGTGTAGGACGCTGCCGTTTTGCGCTGCAAGCCGCAGGCTAGAGGGGTGTAGGGGGCGTGTGAAGGAGAGATTTGCCGTAAGGGAGAAACTACAAGGGGAGCCGAAGCTCCCCAAGAAGTAGTTGCGTGCTCTTTTTATTATTGATTCGGGCTTCTTGTTTTTGTTGAGTGCCCTCGTCATGAAGCTTTTCCTTCATGACCCTCCCAATCGGGAGCCAAGAGCAAACGGATTGCTTTGGTCGCTGTGTTGCAGTGATCTTGCGATCCAACCAGTACAGGCTCTGTCTTAAGACAGTTTTTGTTGTTCTCGGCCTGGTCGTGGGGCTAGCCCCAAATACAACGCCTCTCCAAAAGAATCAGTTAGCTGCGCCTCTCGCCGTCTTGTTTTTATTGTGCGTGAGTCGATTCGTCTTATTTTTATTGTCTTGTGCATTGCTTGTTATTGTTCTTGTACCAAACATATAGCAGGTGCCGTGCCAACTTTTGCGAACCCCAATAAAACAAGGGGTTAGGTCGATATAACCGTTTTCGCAGGGCGAAAAAAAGCCGGGATTTCGTTACCGATAACCCCGGCTTCTGTTACGTGAAAAGACTGAGGTAACAGTTTTTTCACTTCTTTAGCGGTTACCCGCACACTCGACAGGTAACGTTCAGCTCTCGCTGGCGACCCCGGTCTTGCGCCGCGGAATGCCCAAACGCTGACGGCGTTCCCACAGGCATTTGCGGCTGACGCCCAGTTTGCGCGCCAGTTCGGTCTCGGTCATGTGGTCCTGATGCTCGAGCACGAAATGCTGGAAATAGTCTTCCAGTGACAGGTCTTCCGTCGGTTCGTGGCTGCTGTTGCTGGCGTTACCGGACTGTTGAGCCGGCAGGCCGATGAATTCGTCGTCCTCCAGATCACCCAGTTCGATGTCGATGCCCAGCAGGTCGGCAGAAATTTCCGGGCTTTCGCTCAGAATAACCGCGCGCTCGACGGCGTTTTCCAACTCCCGCACGTTACCCGGCCAGGAATAGTGCCGGATCGCCTGTTCGGCATCGGCGGCAAATTTCAGGTCGGTGCGGTTGATGCGCGCGCTCTGACGAGCGAGGAACGCATTGGCGATTTCGTTGACGTCGGCGCCACGCTCGCGCAGGGCCGGCAGTTTCAACGCGATCACGTGGAGGCGGTAGTACAAGTCTTCACGGAACTGGCCGATTTTCGCCAGGCTCTTGAGGTCACGGTGGGTCGCCGCGATCAAGCGGACATCGACTTTTTGTGACTGGACCGAGCCCACCCGGCGAATTTCGCCTTCCTGCAACACGCGCAGCAGGCGAGCCTGAGCTTCGAGTGGCAATTCGCCGATTTCGTCGAGGAACAGCGTGCCGCCGTCCGCCGCTTCCACCAGACCGGCGCGACCGGCGCTGGCACCGGTGAACGCACCTTTCTCGTGGCCGAACAGTTCGGACTCGATCAGGCTTTCCGGAATGGCGGCGCAGTTAACCGAGATCATCGGCGCCTTGGCGCGTTTCGACAGGTTGTGCAGGGCGCGGGCCACCAGTTCTTTACCGGTGCCGGACTCACCCTGGATCAGCACGTTGGAATCGGTCGGCGCGACTTTACGGATCTTGCCGTAAAGATCCTGCATCGGCGGACACGAGCCGATGATGCCGATTTCGCCGTTGCTGTTGTCGATGGCGGATTTGCCGCTGCCATTGGCCGGTCTGGCAGCAGCTGCCTCGCCGGCGGCAGGCGCCGATTGGCGATCACGCAGGATCCGCGCGACAGCCTGAAGCATTTCATCGTGGTCGAAAGGCTTGGCAATGTAATCCACCGCGCCCATCTTCATCGAGTCGACCGCCGAGCGCAGGCTGGCGTAGCTGGTCATGATCAGCACAGGCGTGCCCTGGCCGAGCTTGATCAGCTCGGTGCCGGGAGCGCCCGGTAGTCGCAGGTCGCTGACGATCAGATCGAATGTGGGAATACTGAAGCGTTCTTGTGCTTCCTGCACTGAACCGGCTTCGCTGACCTGGTACTGGTTGCGTTCCAGCAGGCGGCGCAAGGCGGAGCGGATAATGGTTTCGTCTTCGACGATCAAAATGTGCGGCATTGATTCGATACTCTCGACGGTCTCAGTTCACAGCGGACGTCGCTTCGACATGACGCGGCAATGTCACCCGGATACGGGTGCCGCGCTGGCTCTGAACATCAGCCGGGCTGTCGATGGTGATTTGTCCATAATGCTCTTCAACGATGGAATAGACCAGTGCAAGGCCCAGACCGGTGCCTTCGCCAGGATCCTTGGTGGTGAAGAAGGGTTCGAACAATCGGTCCATGATGCTCGACGGAATACCGCTGCCTTCGTCTTCGACGATCAGATCGACCGTGTGTTCGCCGGCTTCGCTCTTGACCCGCACCGCACTGCCGGCAGGCGAGGCGTCACGGGCGTTGGAGAGCAGATTGATCAGCACCTGGGCGAGCCGCTGCGGATCGCCTTCGACCCAGTGATCGGGATCGCACAGGTTGTAGAACTGGACTTCGAAATTGCGCCGGTTGAGCGCCAGCAAACCGATGGCGTCCTGGGCGACTTCCGCCAGACAAACGGGCTCGTCACTGTGCTGATGGCTGCCGGCGTGGGCGAAGCTCATCAGCGACTGGACGATGCGCGACACGCGTTTGGTCTGCTCGAGGATCTGGCCGCTGATTTCCGTCAGCTCACCATCTTCTTCGCGCTCTTCCCGCAGGTTTTGCGCCAGGCACGCGATGCCGGTGATCGGGTTGCCGATTTCGTGGGCCACACCCGCCGCGAGTCGGCCGATGCTGGCCAGGCGCTCGGAGTGCACCAGTTTGTCTTCGAGCATTTGGGTTTCGGTCAGATCTTCCACCAGCAACACCAGGCCGCTGTTGCCCGGTGCCAGCGGCTCGTCGATCGCCGCTTTGTGCAGGTTCAGCCAACGGGTCTGGCCGTCGAGGGCCAAATGCTGTTTGTGCAAATGTTCATCCGGCAGATGGATGAAGCCTTGCAGCAGGTCTTTCCACGGATTGGCGATGGTGCTCAGGCGCGAGCCGACGACCCGTTGCGCGGCAATTCCGGTCAGTTCTTCCATGGCCTTGTTCCACATCAGGATCTCCTGATCCTTGGCCAGCGAGCAGACGCCCATCGGCAGTTCCTGCAGGGTCTGGCGGTGGTAGCGGCGCAGGGCATCGAGTTCGGCAGCCAGACCGGTGAGGCGCGAGTGATAATCCTCGAGGCGGCTTTCGATGAAGTGGATGTCTTCGGTGACGTAGTTTTCACCGCCAGCCTTGTACGGCAGAAAGGTTTCCACCATGTCCTGGGCGACGCTCGGGCCCATCAGGCCGGAGAGGTTGGCTTCGATCCGGTCACGCAGGCGGCGCAAGGCATAAGGGCGGCGTTCGTCGAATGGCAGATAAAGGTCGCGCAGGGCCTGTTCGACTTCTTTCTGCGCAGCCTTGGCGCCCAGCGGCTTGGCCAGTTGCGTGGCGAATTCTTGCGGCGAGGCGGCGTGCAATTCGCGGCGTTGCGGGCGACGTACGTTGTCCACCGCGCAGGCTTCGGCGGCGCTGGCCTCTTCAGGGCTGGCATTGGTGAACAGCGAAATCAGCGTGAACATCAGGACGTTGGCCGCCAGCGAGGCGATGGCCGCCATGTGCCAACTGGTGTCGTCCAATACGTAAATCATGTTCAGCAGCGGAATGTAGAAACCTTGCAGGTTGCCGACCAGCGGCAACAGCATGGTCACGACCCACACCACAATCCCCGCCAGCAGACCGGCGATAAAACCGCGGCGATTGGCGGTCGGCCAGTACAGCACCGAGAGCACACCCGGCAGGAATTGCAGGGTCGCAACGAAGGCAACGATGCCGAGGTTGGCCAGATCCTGCTCGGCGCCCAGCATCAGATAGAAGCAGAAGCCGGCCATGATGATCGCGACGATCAGTGCCCGGCGGGTCCATTTCAACCAGCGATAGATATTGCCCTCGGCCGGTGGCTGGTAGAGCGGCAGCACCAGATGGTTCAGGGCCATGCCCGACAGCGCCAGCGTGGTGACGATGATCAGGCCGCTGGCCGCCGACAATCCGCCGACATAGGCCAGCAACGCCAGCGACTTGCTGTTGGCGGCGATACCGATGCCGAGGGTGAAGTATTCCGGATTGGTGGTGGCGCCGAGTTTCAGGCCGGCCCAGAGAATCAGCGGCACGGCCAGGCTCATCAACAGTAGGAACAGCGGCAGGCCCCAGCTTGCGCTGACCAGCGAGCGCGGGTTGAGGTTTTCAGTGAAGGTCATGTGATACATGTGCGGCATCACGATCGCCGAGGCGAAAAACACCAGCAGCAACGTGCGCCACGGGCCTTCCTGCAACGGCGTGTGCAGGGCGGCGAGGGCGGTCTGGTTCTGCAACAGCCACAGTTCAAGTTGCTGCGGGCCGTCGAATACGCCGTATAGCGCGTAGAGGCCAACGCCGCCAAGGGCCACCAGTTTGATCACCGATTCGAAGGCAATCGCGAATACCAGTCCTTCGTGCTTTTCACGGGTGGCGATGTGACGGGAGCCGAAGAAGATCGTGAACAGAATGATCAGCGCACAGAACGCCAGGGCCACGCGATTCTGCACCGGTTCGCCGGTGAGGATGCCAATGGAGTCGGCCACCGCCTGAATCTGCAACGCCAGCAACGGCAAGACGCCGATCAGCATGAAAATCGTGGTCAGCGCACCGGCCCAGGTGCTGCGAAAGCGGAAGGCGAACAGGTCCGCCAGCGACGACAGTTGATAAGTGCGGGTGATCTTGAGGATCGGATACAGCAGCACTGGCGCCAGCAGAAACGCGCCGGACACCCCGAGATAACTGGACAGAAAGCCATAGCCGTACTGATAGGCCAGACCCACCGTGCCATAAAACGCCCACGCGCTGGCGTAGACCCCCAGCGACAGTGTGTAGGTCAACGGGTGGCGAATGATCGCCCGCGGGATCATGCCCCGTTCACTGATCCAGGCCACGCCGAACAGCGCGGCCAGGTAGGCGGCGCTGATCAGCAGCATCTGGGTCAGGCTAAAGCTCATCGGCATCTTTTTGGCTCTGCAGGATGAAGGTCACGACAATCAGGATCAGCCAGAGCAGATAAGGGCGATACCAGGCGCCCGTCGCGTCGATCCACCAATCCATGATGGCGGGAGAAAACAGGTAGATCCCCACGACCAGAAGCAGGACCAAGCGATAGATGTACATCCCGGCCTCTCTTTTTTATGCGCGTGCCCGAAAACGTGCGGCGATGGTAACGGATGGGCGCGCCACTGCAAGTGTCGTCACAGCAGTTGCGCTTCGGGCAGGGTCAGTGTGCGCGGGATTTTCAAGGCATCCCAGTGGGCGCTGCCCCAGTTCAACAGTTCATGCGGCGAGGCGTGGGCCAGTTCGGGCCCCGGGTTTTGCCCCAGTGCACGCAGGGCCCGCAGCAACAATGGCGCGGCCTGATCGGCTTCCAGCGGTGGCGAGCGATAGGACTTGCCGAGCTTGTTGCCGTCCGGCTGGGTAATCAGTGGCAAATGCAGATAGCGCGGTTGGCGCAGGCCCAGCAATTCCTGCAGATAGAGCTGACGCGGTGTGGAGTCGAGCAGATCGGCACCGCGCACGATGTCGGTGATGCCCTGCCACGCATCGTCCAGCACCACTGCCAGTTGGTAGGCGTAGAGACCGTCGCGGCGGCGGATTACGAAATCTCCCACGTCACGGCCCAGATGCTGGCGGTATTGGCCCTGCACCCGGTCGATGAAGTGGTATTCGAGCTCCGGCACGCGCAGGCGAATCGCCGCGTCTTCCTGACCATGGCCGGCATTGCGGCACAGTCCCGGATAAATGCCATGGTACGGCTCGAGCTGTTTGCGCGAACAGGTGCAGGCGTAGGCCAGGCCGTGATTGAACAGGCTGTCGAGCACTTGGGCGTAGGCTTCGTGCCGATCGCTCTGGCGGACCATTTCGCCGTCCCATTCGAAGCCATAGCTTTCCAGCGCCTTGAGAATCGCCGCTTGCGCGCCCGGCTCTTCACGGGGCGGATCGAGGTCTTCCATGCGCACCAGCCAGCGGCCGCCCACCGAGCGCGCGTCCAGATAAGAGGCCAGGGCGGCGACCAGCGAACCGAAATGCAGGTGCCCGCTGGGTGTCGGGGCGAAGCGGCCAATGTAGGCGGGGGAGGTGTTGGCAGTCATGAGGGCGATGTTACTTGAGAGTCAAAAAACGCCAGAAACAAAAACGGAGCGTTCGCACGCTCCGTTTTTCGTTCAGGCCGGGATTACTTGCCGACCTGCTTTTCCTTGATTTCCGCCAGGTTCTTGCAGTCGACGCACATGTCGGCAGTCGGACGGGCCTCGAGGCGCTTGACGCCGATCTCGATGCCGCAAGAGTCGCACCAGCCGTACTCTTCGTCTTCGATCAGTTGCAGGGTCTTGTCGATCTTCTTGATCAGTTTGCGCTCGCGGTCGCGGGCGCGCAGCTCGAGGGCGAACTCTTCTTCCTGGCTGGCACGGTCGGCCGGATCAGGAAAGTTGGCCGCTTCGTCTTTCATGTGATCAACAGTGCGGTCGACTTCCTGCATCAAGTCGAGTTTCCACTTGGTCAGGATCTTGGTGAAGTGCGCACGCATAGGCGCGCCCATGTACTCTTCGCCCTCTTTAGGGACGTAAGGTTCGAAACCGCTGAGTGTCTGACTTGCCTGTTGCTTTGCTTGGGTGGGCATGAAATGGACCGCCTCTACTCTTGTAATCCATTGCGCAGGATTGCTCCATCACCGACACCTGCCGGCCCTGCGGCTGCAAGCGGGCGAACTTACCAGATCAATTCGACCCGCGCTACTCCCGGATGTCGAGCGCGTGGCCGATGGGACTTGCAAATGTTTGCCAAGCCATGTCCGGCGGTGCTGCAAACCTGCTCAATCACTGATTTTAGTCAATCCTGGAGCGTACGCGCGGGTCGTTACAGTCCAGTGTTCTTGAGGCTGTGACCGCTGCGGGTTCTCGCTCGTTCCGGCAGATGGGTAGAATCGTTTCTTTTCCCTCGTTGAAGGAAGGCCAATGGCTCAGCCCTACAGTGCGCGCAGTCGTGCGATCGAACCGTTCCATGTCATGGCGTTGCTGGCGCGGGCCAATGAATTGCAGGCCGCCGGCCACGACGTGATCCACCTGGAAATCGGCGAACCGGACTTCACCACCGCCGAGCCGATCATTCGCGCCGGCCAGCAAGCCCTGACGGCGGGGAAAACCCGCTACACCGCGGCCCGTGGTATTCCCGAGCTGCGCGAGGCGATTTCCGGTTTCTATCAAACGCGCTACGGCCTGAACATCGATCCACGACGGATTCTCATTACGCCCGGCGGTTCCGGCGCGCTGCTGCTGGCCAGTGCGTTGCTGGTGGATCCGGGCAAACACTGGCTGCTGGCCGACCCCGGCTATCCTTGCAACCGACACTTTCTGCGGTTGGTCGAAGGCGCGGCACAGCTTGTACCGGTGGGCCCGGACGTTCGCTATCAACTGACGCCGGACCTGGTGGCACGCCACTGGGATCACGACAGCGTCGGTGCGCTGGTTGCCTCGCCAGCCAACCCGACCGGTACGATTCTGACCCGCGATGAACTGGCCGGGTTATCCGCAGCCATCAAGGCGCGTCACGGGCATCTGGTGGTGGACGAGATTTATCACGGCCTGACTTACGGCACCGACGCCGCCAGTGTGCTGGAAGTGGACGACAGCGCCTTTGTCCTCAACAGCTTCTCCAAATATTTCGGCATGACCGGGTGGCGCCTCGGCTGGCTGGTGGCGCCGGATGCCGCCGTCAGTGAGCTGGAAAAACTCGCGCAGAACCTCTACATCAGCGCGCCAAGCATGGCACAACACGCAGCGCTGGCCTGTTTTGAACCGGACACCATCGCGATTCTCGAAGAGCGTCGCGCCGAATTCGGCCGTCGTCGCGACTTCCTGCTGCCGGCATTGCGGGAGCTGGGCTTCAACATTGCCGTGGAGCCGGAAGGCGCGTTCTATTTGTATGCCGATATCAGCCAGTTCGGCGGCGATGCCTTCGCGTTCTGCCGGCATTTCCTCGAAACCGAACACGTGGCATTCACGCCGGGGCTGGATTTCGGCCGCTATCAGGCCGGTCATCACGTGCGCTTTGCCTACACGCAAAACCTCCCACGCCTACAGGAAGCGGTAGAGCGTATCGCCCGTGGCTTGAAGAGCTGGCAAGGCTGATGCGTTTTCATCCTCCGCTCGAAGAAGGCCGATTGATCCGCCGTTACAAGCGTTTTCTCGCCGATATCGAAACCGTTGGCGGCGAATTGCTGACCATTCACTGCCCGAACACCGGTTCAATGCTCAATTGCCAGGTCGAGGGCGGGCAGGTCTGGTTCAGCCGCTCCACAGATCCGAAACGCAAACTGCCCGGCACCTGGGAAGTCGGTGAAACCCCGCAGGGCCGGTTGTTTTGCGTCAACACCGGGCGCGCCAACGCTCTGGTCGAAGAAGCCTTGCAGGCCGGCGTCATCAGTGAGCTGAACGGTTTTACCGGGCTCAAGCGTGAAGTGGCGTACGGGCAGGAAAAGAGCCGGATCGATTTTCGCCTCGACTACCCGACGGGCTCGGCTTACGTTGAAGTGAAAAGCGTCACTCTGGGTTTCGATGGCACGGCGATTGCGGCATTTCCCGATGCAGTGACCCAGCGCGGCGCCAAGCATTTGCGTGAGCTGGCGCATCTGGCCCGGGACGGGATTCGCGCGGTGCAGTTGTACTGCGTCAATCTCACGGGTGTCGAAGCGGTGCGCCCGGCCGAGGAAATCGACTCGGCCTACGCCGCTGCGCTACGTGAGGCGGTGGCGTGCGGGGTCGAGGTCCTGGCGTACGGCGTGCGGTTGAGCCATGAAGAGATGGTGATCGACAGGCGCCTGGACGTGCTGCTCAACGGTTAAACGTCGATCCACAGCCCTTGCGCGTCTTCATGGCAAGGGATGGCCGTCAGCGATTGTCCGGCGCAGGGGCCGGCGACGCATTCTCCGTCTTCGATCAGAAACAGTGCGCCGTGGGTGGCGCACTGGATCAGGCTGTTGCTTGGGTCGAGAAACTGGTCGGGATGCCATTCCAGACCGACGCCCCGATGCGGGCAGCGATTGAGGTAGACGTAAGCCTGCCCCGCGCGGCGCACGGCAAACAGTTTTTTCCCGTCGATATCGAAACCGCGGCTGCCGCCCTCAGCCAGATCGGCACCCGCGCAAAGAAACTTCATGCCTATCCTCAAGTGTCGGCTCGTGTCCGGATATGTCCGAGCTTGACGTTCAAATGCAAACAATTATCAAATGGCCGCCTTCGCCCGTGGCGAGGTGATCGCTGCCGAGGATACTTGGCCTGCCGTTCCGATGCCCGGGAAAACCTTTCAAGGAAGCTGTCTATGCGCCTGAGTACCCGCGTTGCCGTGCTGTGTGTCGGACTTTGGGTCAGCCACCAGGCTGCAGCGGCCGAGTTGCCGCAACGTTGGGTCAGCGCCGGCGGTGCGTTGTCGGAGTGGGTCAGTGCGCTGGGCGGCGAGGCCAAACTGGTGGGCGTCGACACCACCAGCCAGCATCCGCAATCCCTCAAGTCCCTGCCGAGCATCGGCTACCAGCGCAGCCTGTCGGCCGAAGGCATTCTCAGCCTGCGCCCGGACATCCTGATCGGCACTGAAGAAATGGGCCCGCCGCCAGTGATCTCCCAGGTTCGCAGCGCCAAGGTGCAGGTGGAATTGTTCTCGGCTCAGCCGGATCTGCCGACACTGGAGAAAAACGTTACTCATCTGGGGCAG
Organism: Pseudomonas pharyngis; assembly: GCF_021602345.1. GTDB lineage: Bacteria > Pseudomonadota > Gammaproteobacteria > Pseudomonadales > Pseudomonadaceae > Aquipseudomonas > Aquipseudomonas pharyngis. Next base: position 17,363 of record NZ_BQID01000009.1, on the reverse strand, counting down.
TTGCTGGGGGCCGAAAGCCAGGCCGCGCAATTGCTGCACAGTTATCAACAGCAACTCGATGCTCAGAAGGCACGTGTGGTTGCGGTGCAATCAAAGCACAAAGCACCGGGCGTGCTGTTGCTGCTCGGGCATGCCGGCGGCAAACCGCTGATCGCCGGCAAGGACACCGCCGCCGATTGGCTGCTGCAACAGGCGGGCGGGCATAACCTCGCGACCCACACCGGTTACAAGCCGTTTTCCGTGGAGTCACTGGCCAGTCTTGATCCTGAAGTGCTGGTGTTCGCTGACCGTGCGCTGACCGGCGAGGCGGCGAAAGCGGCGTTGTTCAAGGAAAACCCGATCCTCAATTCCAGCCGTGCCGCCAAGACCGGCCGTGTGCTGGAGCTGGATCCGACGCTGCTGGTGGGCGGACTCGGGCCGCGTTTGCCGGCCGCGCTGAAGACTCTGTCTGACGGTTTCTATCCGGCCTCGAGCGGCCAATGACCTCGCTGGTCAAACCCCGTGGCTTGTTCATCGGCCTGATCCTGCTGTGTCTGCTGGCGATCTGGCTGTCGCTGGCATTGGGGCCGGTCAGCCTGCCGTTGTTCGATACCTTGCGCGCTGCGCTGCGCATGATCGGTGTGCCGTTGGCGCCGGACGGGCTGGAGCAGGCTGAACTGATTCTCGGGCAGATTCGTCTGCCGCGTACGTTGCTCGGGCTGGCAGTCGGCGGCGTGCTTGCCCTGTCCGGTGTGGCGATGCAGGGGCTGTTTCGCAATCCGCTGGCCGATCCAGGGTTGGTTGGCGTCTCGAGCGGCGCGGCGCTGGGCGCGGCGGTGGCGATCGTCGGCGGCTCGTTTTTTGGCGGACTGCCAGAGTGGTTCGGGCCTTATCTGCTGTCGGTTTGCGCGTTTCTCGGTGGCCTTGGCGTAACTGCGCTGGTCTATCGACTCGGCCGCCGCAACGGGCAGACCAATGTGGCGACCATGTTGCTGGCGGGGATTGCCCTGACCGCGCTGGCCAGTTCGGCGGTGGGGCTGTTTACCTATCTGGCCGACGACGCGACATTGCGCACGTTGACGTTCTGGAACCTGGGCAGCCTTAACGGCGCGAGCTATGCGCGGTTGTGGCCGCTGCTGATCATCACTGCCGGTGTTGCACTTTGGCTTCCACGTCGGGCGACGGCACTCAATGCATTGTTGCTCGGCGAGTCGGAAGCCGGGCATCTGGGGATCGATGTCGAACGGCTCAAGCGCGAACTGGTGTTCTGCACGGCGCTCGGCGTCGGCGCGGCGGTGGCGGCGGCAGGGATGATCGGTTTCGTCGGGCTGGTGGTGCCGCATCTGGTGCGCTTGCTCGCCGGGCCGGATCACCGGGTGTTGTTGCCGGCATCGGTGCTGGCCGGCGCCAGTCTGTTGCTGCTGGCGGATCTGGTTGCGCGGCTGGCGCTGGCGCCGGCGGAGCTGCCGATCGGTATCGTCACCGCATTCATCGGCGCGCCGTTCTTCCTTTATCTGTTGCTGCGAGGGCGTGCCTGATGCTGCGTGCGCACAATCTGCACATCCGCCGTGGCCGCAAGACCGTTCTGGCCGACGTCAGCCTGCAACTCGAACCGGGCGAAGTGCTTGGCGTGCTGGGGCCGAATGGCGCTGGTAAAAGTACCTTGCTCGGCGCGTTGTGCGGCGAGTTGAGCGCGCACGAGGGGGAAGTGCTGCTGGACGGTGAGGCCTTGAGTCATTGGAGCGGCACTCAGCGCGCCCAGCGGCTGGCGGTGTTGCCGCAGGTGTCGACCCTGGATTTCGCCTTTCGTGTTGAGGAAGTGGTTGGCATGGGGCGTCTGCCTTATCAGAGCGGGCGGGTGCGCGACGACGAGATCGTCGCTGCCGCATTACGGGCGGCCGATGCCGGGCACCTGAGTGGCCGCAGTTATCTGGCGCTGTCCGGCGGCGAGCGTCAACGGGTGCATCTGGCGCGGGTGCTGGCGCAACTCTGGCCGGGGCAGGCGGGGCAGACTCTGCTGCTTGATGAGCCGACCTCGATGCTTGATCCGTTGCATCAACACACGACGCTGCAAGCGGTGCGCGAATTTGCCGATCGCGGCGCGGCGGTGCTGGTGATCCTGCATGATCTGAATCTGGCGGCGCGCTATTGTGATCGCATCCTGCTGCTGGAAGGCGGGCGCCCGGTTGCGCTGGGCACGCCGCAGCAGGTATTGCGTCCGGAATCGCTGAAGGCGGTGTTCGGTCTGGAAGTGCTGGTGCAGCCGCACCCGGAGCGCGGGCATCCGCTGATCATCGCCCGCTGATTTCGTCATCGAGGTGAGTGTATGCGCGGGATTTTGCTGTTGGCGGTGTTGTGGCTTGCAGGTTGCCAGCATGTTGCGGCGCCCCCGGTCGTGGGCGAGATCCGTGATTTGCGCAGCGGCGAGCATCTGACGGCGCAGCAATTACTGGCTCGGTTGAGCAGTCCATCGCAGGTGATTGTTGGTGAGCAGCATGACAACGCTGATCACCATGCCCTTCAATTGTGGCTGTTACAGAACCTGGAAAAGGCGCGGCCCCAGGGCAGTCTCCTGTTGGAAATGCTGACACCCGATCAACAGTCGCGGGTTGATGACGTACGACATGCGTCAACGCCACCGGCTGATCTTCCTGCTGCATTGGCCTGGCAGGAGGGTTGGGACTGGAATCTCTACGGACCGATTGTGCGGTTCGCCCTGACGCAATCCTGGCAGTTGCTGGCGGCGAACCTCTATAACATCGAAATCCGCGCGTTCTATCGCGATCCTCCGGTTCTGAGCGGTGAGCGCAGCAATGCCAAATCTGTGAAAGAGACGCTGTTGGAGCAGATCGGCGATTCTCACTGCGGCTTGCTGCCGTCATCACAAATGCCGGCGATGCTGGCCGTTCAGCAACAGCGGGATCGGCGCATGGCCTCGCGTTTGCTGGCAGCGCCTGCGCCTGCCTTGTTACTGGCGGGTGCGTATCACGCGCGCAAAGATGTCGGGGTGCCGCTGCATGTGCTGGATCTGGGCGCGCCGCAAGCGCCGACGGTGTTGATGCTGGCGGAGCAGGGCAGTGGGGTTACGGCGGCGATGGCTGATTATGTCTGGCTCACCCCAGCCACGCCGAAACCGGATTATTGCGCGCAGATGCGTAAGCAGTTCGGCAAGGAATGACTTTTCCACAGGCAAAAAAAGACCCGGTAAAAACCGGGTCAAATAACCGTGATTAGCCTGATGAGGAGATAATCTGAGAGTCCGAACCAAGGGCTTTTCAGAATATCGACTGATCTCGCGATCAGTTGTGATAATCATAGCGATTCTCATTAGCGAGTCAACTGCTGTTTTTTCATTTTTGTCGTTTTGTCCCGGCAATGGCGTAAACGCCCCGTGAACAGGGCTTCAGTTCTGGCTGTTAAATCCCGTGAGCTGCTTGTTGAGCTGGTCGATACGCCGCGCCATGCTTTCGATCAGGCTGTGGGCGATTTTCGGATTGGTGCGGGTCATGCTCAGAAACTGATCGCCGGGAATCAGCATCACCGTGCTCGCTTCCCGGGCAATGACCGTTGCGTTGCGCGGTTCGCCAGTGAATACAGCCATTGCGCCGAAGATCTCATCCTTGGGCACATCGCCTACCTTGTGCCCATTAACAAAGGCTTCGGCGTGTCCTTCGATAATCACGAATACATGGTCAGCGACATCGCCCTGGCGTATCAGAACGTCTCCGGCCTCGACACGCTTGAACCCATTGGTGCTGCGAAACTCACGTGGCTTGAACTCGGCAACGGCGTGGGCCAGCAGCGCCATTTGCCCCAGCAGGTAGCGCAGAAACTGCTCCGAGCGAGATGAATCGCTATACACATGCTGAAACAAATCACTTCGTCGATAGGGCAGCAACGTCAGCGGGTTATCCGTGCCCAAGGCGCAATCAGCCCATTCCGGCCCCTGCTGCAGGCCGATGAGGTCCCCCTCATGCCAATAGAACAGACCGCGACCGCTCACTCTGCCGGTGATGACACCTTGCGTGAGCAAGAACAATTGGTCGTCCGGCAAGCGTGTCAGCAAATCATCCGTGGCTTCCAGTTCCAGCGCCGGCCCGCACGGCGCCAGGCCTTCGAGCCATTGCGCAGGCAAGCTCTGCAAGTGGTTGATCAATGCATCGGCCTTGGCCGATTGTTCCCCGAGCAGGTACATGGCGGTCAGTGCCCGTCAGTTCTTGTGGCGAGAGGAAATGGCTTCCAGTTGCTTGTTCAGCGCATCCTTGCGTTCGGCGGGAATGTCGTTCCAGTGCACATCCATCAGTGCTCCTTCGATCGCGTACAACAACACCTTCGACGCCCGGAACCCGCGGGTACGCACGGCCCGGTAGGCATCCACCGCGCCCAGGCGACGCAAGTCGGAGGCGCTATGGATGCCCACGGCATGCAGCCATTGCGCCGACGTCTTGCCAAGATTCTTCAGGTGTTGCAGTTCATCATTCATCAAGCCTCCTTGCGACGGCCGAATGGTGCGTGGGCGAGCTTCTCAGGAGTGTAGCCATCAGTAGGAAAAGCGTGGTTGTTTGGTCGGCTTCGACGCAAACGCTTCTAAGAAACGTCAGTTTTTCGCTGATGAATCAGCACTGAGCAGGGCGAGGGAGAATTACCAATAGCACGCAGTCCAGCGCAAAGCGGGGGCGCTGGACGGTTCAGGTTTTTAAAAGCTTCAGCGAGTGCGATAACGCAGGCGCGTACCGAAATTCATCGACATCAGGATTTCGTCGGCACTCAGCTCCGGCGGGAAGTAGGCCCCGGAAATCTGCGCGTGGGCCAGGCTTGCGCCCTCCAGCGAAGCGTTGCGAAAGTCGATGCCGCGCAGGTCGGCGGAACGGAAGTAGGCGTCCCTGAAGTCCACGCCATCGGCGTTCAGTTCACGCAGGTCGAGACCACGAAAATCACCGCCGACCATGTCGATCGGGCCGTCTTTCGGCCGTTCATTGTTGAAACCTGTGATGTCGTCTTTGTGCAGCAAGGCATAAAGCGGGGTGTCGAGAAGTTTCGGCTGGCTCATGTCAAATCACCTGTTGGTTTTATGACGCCAGTATAGTGCCGCTATTTGACGGCCGTGAAGCGAGCGAGGGCTTCACGGCCGAAATAGTTTCTTACAGGCCTGGCAGGCGCTGGCGGATTTGCGCCACGACGGTGTCCAGGGTGCCGGATTCATTGGTCTGCACGCGTTTGCTGCGCAGGATTTCTTCCGGGGTCAGGGCTTCGCGGTTGGCTTGTTGCGCTTCGATCACGGCAAGGGTCGCGTCGGACGGATCCTTTTTGTCTGCCTGACGAATCGCCAGCCAGCTCTCGATCACTGCCTGCGGAGCATTGCAGTCGAGGATCAGGAATGGCGCGCCGGTGGCTTCGGCAACCTTGGCGGCGTTGTCGCGTTGTTCGCGCTTGAGGTAAGTGGCGTCGATCACCACCGGGAAACCGGCGTGCAGGATCACTTCGGCGATTTCATGCAGGCGAGCATAAGTCGCGGTGCTGGCATCGGCGCTGTAGATCCCGGCCTGAACATCATTGGCAACGGTTTGCTCGCCGAACAGGCGTTTGCGCTCGACATCGGAGCGCAGGCGGATCGCGCCCAGCGCTTCGACCAGACGCATGGCCACGTGGCTTTTACCGACCGCGGAAACGCCATGGGTGATCGCCATGAAGCGCGAAGGAATGGTGCTGTAGCTTTCCGCCAGGTTGGCGTAGTTGCGGTACTGGCGCAGGGTGGTGGCGCGCTGCACCGGAGTGGCATCGGCCGGCATGCTGAACAGTGCGACTTTCGCACGTACTAATGCGCGGTAAGCCTTGTAGAAGTTCAGCACTTCCAGGCCTTGATAGTCGCCGGTCAGTTCCAGGTACTGGCTGATGAAGCGACGGGCGAGGGATTTCAGGCCACGGTCTTCCAGGTCCATTGCCAGGAAACCGGTGTCGGCCCAGACGTCGGTGAAGCGGAACGGTTCGTTGAATTCGATGCAGTCGAAGATCACGACTTTGCCGTCGATCAGCGTGGCGTTGCCCAGGTGAATGTCACCGTGGCACTCGCGAGTGAAGCCGTCGGCCTTGCGCTGGGCGAACAGCGGCTTGAGGCGATCGAAGCTGCTTTCAGCCCACGCTTGCAGGGCGTCGAGTTGCAGCAGGTCATTCTTGTCGCTGAGGAAAGGCAGGATCTGTTCGAAGTTCTGACGCACCGGCGCCATCACGCTGTCAGGCGTGCCGGCATCGTGCTCGGTCGGGACTTTCGGCGCGTTGAGGTGGAAGCGGGCGATCTGCTCGGCCATCGCGTCGATGTGCGCGGTGGTCAGCTCGCCGTTGGCTTGCAGGGTGCTGAGCAGGCCGGTCTGCGGGAACTGGCGCATTTTCAGCACGTATTCGATGGCCGGGCCTTCGCCACCCAGTTGCGGGGCTTCGGCGCTGCCGGTCACTGGAATCACTTCCAAATACAAATCTTCGGTGAGGCGCTGGTTAAGGCGCAGCTCTTCACCGCAGAAGTGCTCGCGGGAGTCGAGGCTGGTGAAGTCGAGGAATCCGAAATTCACCGGTTTCTTCACTTTATAAGCGTAGGGACCGGTGAGCAGCACCCACGAGATATGGGTTTCGATGACCTGGAACCCTTCGACGGGATGCGGGTAGAGGGCCGGGTTTTGCAGGGCAGCGATCAGGGACTGGCTCACGGACGATCCTTCAGAGACTGGGGGAAATTCAAGGCGCTCATTATGGCCGCTCGCCAGCCCGACGCAAACCTCGGAGCGCTCCTGTTGAGTATGAATAAAGTGCGTATAATCCGCCGCCATGACTCGTACTCGATCCCCCCGTACCCCTAAAAAACCAGCTTCCCGGGGCCTGCGCCCATGGTTGGGCTGGGCCCTTAAACTCAGTCTGGTCGGCCTTGTGGTGCTGGCCGGCTTCGCCGTTTACCTCGATGCCGTGGTGCAGGAGAAGTTCTCCGGCAAGCGCTGGACCATCCCGGCCAAGGTGTATGCGCGCCCGCTTGAGCTGTTCGTCGGACAAAAGCTGAGCAAGGACGATTTCCTCACCGAACTCGATGCCCTGGGCTATCGCCGCGAAGCCGTGAGCAACGGTCCCGGCGCGGCGGCGGTCAATGGCAACACGGTTGATCTGAATACCCGTGGCTTCCAATTCTATGAAGGCCTCGAGAAACCGCAGCCAGTGCGCGTGCGGTTCTCCGGCGATTACGTGGCCGAACTCTCGGCGACCAACGGTTCGAAGCTCTCCGTGGTACGCCTGGAGCCGTTGATGATCGGCGGTATCTACCCGAAAAACCTTGAAGACCGGATTCTGATCAAACTCGATCAGGTGCCGCCGTACCTGCTGGAAACCCTGGTCGCCGTGGAAGACCGGGATTTCTACAGCCACTGGGGCGTATCGCCGAAATCGATTGCCCGCGCAGTCTGGGTCAACACCTCGGGCGGCAAGATGACTCAGGGCGGCAGTACGCTGACCCAGCAACTGGTCAAGAACTTCTACCTCACCAACGAACGCAGCCTGACCCGCAAGCTCACCGAAGCGATGATGGCGATGCTGCTCGAGCTGCATTACGACAAAAAGGAAATCCTCGAGGCTTACCTCAACGAAGTCTTTGTCGGTCAGGACGGTCAGCGAGCGGTGCACGGTTTCGGTCTGGCCAGCCAGTTTTTCTTTGCCCAGCCTTTGTCTGAGCTGAAGCTGCACCAGGTCGCGCTGTTGGTCGGGATGGTCAAAGGTCCGTCCTATTACAACCCGCGCCGCAATCCGGAGCGGGCGCTGGAGCGACGCAATCTGGTGCTCGATGTGCTTGAGCAGCAGGGGGTCGCCTCCGCCGAGCAGGTGGCTGCCGCGAAGAAAATGCCGCTGGGCGTAACCACGCGCGGCAAGCTGGCCGACAGTTCGTTTCCGGGCTTCATCGATCTGGTCAAACGCCAGTTGCGTGAAGACTACCGCGACGAAGACTTGACCGAAGAAGGCCTGCGGATTTTCACCAGCTTCGATCCGATCCTGCAGATGAAAGCCGAAGCGTCGGTCAACGACACCTTCAAGCGTCTGTCCGGTCGCAAGGGTTCCGACGACGTGGAAGCGGCGATGGTCGTCACCAATCCGGAAACCGGTGAAGTCCAGGCCATGATCGGCAGCCGTCAGGCGAGTTTTGCCGGTTTCAACCGCGCACTGGACGCGGTGCGGCCGATCGGCTCGCTGATCAAGCCGGCGGTTTACCTGACGGCGCTGGAGAAGCCGAGCCAGTACACGTTGACCAGTTGGCTGTCGGACGAGCCGCTTTCAATCAAGGGTGCGGATGGTCAGGTCTGGAAACCGCAGAACTATGACCGTCGCTCCCACGGTACGGTGTTCCTGTATCAGGGGCTGGCACATTCCTACAACCTGTCGACCTCGCGCCTCGGTCTGGCGGTTGGCGTTCCGAATGTCCTCAAGACGCTGGGTCGCCTGGGCGTGACCCGCGAGTTTCCGGCGTTCCCTTCGATGCTGCTCGGTGCGGGCGGCATGACCCCGATTGAAGTCGCGACCATGTATCAGACGCTGGCCAACGGTGGTTTCAATACGCCGATGCGCGGGATTCGCAGCGTGCTGACTGCCGACGGCGAACCGCTCAAGCGTTATCCGTTCCAGATCGAGCAGCGTTTCGATCCGGCCTCGATCTACCTGATCCAGAACGCCATGCAGCGGGTCATGCGTGAAGGCACCGGCAGTTCGGTTTATAACGTGTTGCCAAGAACCCTGACACTGGCGGGCAAGACCGGCACCAGTAACGATTCGCGCGACAGCTGGTTTGCCGGCTTCAGCCAGGATCTGCTGGCGGTGGTCTGGCTCGGCCGCGACGACAACGGCAAGACGCCGTTCACCGGGGCCACCGGTGCGTTGCAGGTCTGGACCAGTTTCATGCGCAAGGCCGATCCGCTGCCGCTGGACATGCCGCAGCCGGATAACGTGGTGCAGGCCTGGGTCGATTCGCGTACCGGCCAAGGCTCCGATGCCAACTGTCCGGGCGCCGTGCAGATGCCGTATATTCGCGGCAGCGAACCGCCACCCGGCGCCTCCTGTGCGGGCGAAAGCCCGGCATCGGGCGAGTCGGTGATGGATTGGGTCAAGGGCTGGATGAATTAAGCAAAGAGGGTTTCAAGTGAACAAGTGGTTGATTCCAGCGGTGACCGCCGTGGCTTTGCTCAGCGGCTGCTCCACCGTACAGCGTGGTTCGATCCCGGTCGTGGATTCCGGCACCGCCGTGTCCAACAGCGAGCGCATTTCGGCCAATGGCGGTTTCCGTCAAACGACGGTGAAACGTCCTGCACAGGCCCAGACCCAGGCGATCCCGCAAGGCGATACCGGTGTGGTAGTGATGGTGCCGGGCGGCGCAGCGGCTTCGGCGCCGATCAGCACTTCGCCGATCGTTCCGGGCCCGGCGTCCGGCGGCATCACGCCGGGGCCGTACAACCCGTCGGCGGTCGAGTCGGCGCCGATCAGCTCCGGCAGCTACAGCATGCCTTCGACGCCGAGCGGCATTCCTTCGGCCAGCAGCGGCGGTGGTCTGTCTGCCGATGAACAACTGGATGGCCCGGTTCTCGCCCTGTTGACTACTGCGCAACAGCAGCAGGCCGGTGGCGACCTCAACGGCGCGTCCTCCAGCCTGGAGCGTGCGCAGCGTGTAGCACCGCGCGAGCCGCAAGTACTTTACCGTCTGGCGCAGGTGCGCATGGCCCAGGGCGATGCGCCGCAAGCCGAGCAGACCGCTCGTCGCGCACTGACCATGGCCAATGGTCGTCCGGACTTGCAGGCCAGTCTGTGGGAATTGATCGCTCAGGCGCGTGAGAAACAAGGTGATTCCGCCGGCGCCACTCTGGCCCGTCAGAAGGCCAAGGTTTCGCTGTGATGGACAGTCGTTTCTCCAAAGTCGCCGATCAACTGCTGTTGATCGAGCGCGAACTGCGCGCCCAGGGCTGGTGGGATGACGTCCAGCCCTCGGTCGAAGCCCTGAGCAGCGTCGAGCCGTTTTCGGTCGACACGCTTGATTTCGAGCAGTGGCTGCAATGGATCTTCCTGCCGCGGATGAAGATGATCCTCGAACAGGATCTGCCGTTGCCCAATGCTTCGGGCATTCAGGAAATGGCCGAGATGGTTTTTGCCCAACGCAACCTGCAGGGCAAGGATCGGCAGCTTCAGGTGTTGCTCAAAGAGTTCGACCTGCTGATCACCGCTTCACGCTGAGCCGGGAGCTGCCAGTCGTCACTGGCAGTTTTCCGCTATCTGTTTCTTTGCCTCGTCAGTACGTTGCTGTCGCTGGTCGTCGCTCAGCCGCCGCAGTTCTCCCTCCACCTCCTCCCTCAAGCGCGGATTGTTCTGCAGTTGCGCGAGATTCGTGCGCGCCTGTTCGCAAAATGCCTTGAGTTGATTCTGTTGTTCGGCCACTTGCTTCTTGACCTTGTCATCGATGGCTTTCTGATCGCCCAGCGCACCGCTGCCAGGTAATGCGGCAGGTATTGGTGCGGGAGAGGAGGGCGTCTTAACGGCGGTGGACGACTGCCCTTGTGGTGGCTGTTGATCGAAATGGGTGACGCCTTGGGCGTCGACCCATTTGTAGATCTGAGCGGCCATGCACCATGGGCTGGCGCTGATTAACAGAATTAGGAGAAGCGTTCGCATGCTGATTCCTTGGCAAAACTGCGCAATTGAAGCTAACAGAGTAGCGGTTTCCAGGTTTTTTCTTGCGTTCTCATGTGCTTACCCACAATTAAGCACATAGACGGCTTGACTTGCAGAGGGCGAAACAGAAGAATCCAAAGTCCGCTGTACAGGGACTGCCAGAAGCAGACCCTCTCGGCAGATCATGAGGCGCATATCCGCGTCGACCTGTTACACCCGCAACGCGTTACCTCGCGCTGGGTGGGAAAGGCCCGCAACACTTGGGACGATCCCAATACTTGCTCAGTCAGTGCTGACGTAGTCGGCGACCACCGTCGCTCATGCTCTGCCGAGAAGTAAACCTATTAAGACCCGTTCGCCTTTTTGTGGACGGTATTCTGGCGTTTTAGAGGTGAACAACGTGGAGCTTTTATCTGGCGGTGAGATGCTCGTCCGCTTTTTGCGTGACGAAGGCGTCAAATATATCTACGGGTACCCGGGTGGTGCTCTCCTTCATGTTTACGATGCCCTGTTCAAAGAACCGGAAGTGACCCACATCCTGGTTCGTCACGAACAAGCGGCTACCCATATGGCTGACGGCTACGCCCGTGCCACCGGTAAAGCCGGCGTGGTATTGGTGACTTCCGGTCCAGGCGCCACAAACGCCATCACCGGTATCGCCACTGCCTATATGGATTCGATTCCAATGGTGATCATTTCCGGTCAGGTGCCAAGCACCATGGTCGGTACCGACGCGTTCCAGGAAACCGACATGATCGGTATCTCCCGGCCGATCGTGAAGCACAGCTTCATGATCAAGCACGCCTCGGAAATCCCGGAAGTCATGAAGAAGGCCTTCTACCTGGCGCAATCCGGTCGTCCGGGCCCGGTCGTGGTCGATATCCCGAAAGACATGACCAACCCGGCCGAGAAGTTCGAATACATCTTCCCGAAGAAAGCCAAACTGCGTTCCTACAGCCCGGCCGTTCGCGGTCACTCCGGGCAAATCCGCAAGGCGGCAGAAATGCTCCTGGCGGCCAAGCGTCCCGTGCTGTACTCCGGCGGTGGCGTGATTCTCGGCAACGGCTCCGCGCCGCTGACCGAACTGGCGCAAATGCTCAACCTGCCGGTTACCAATACCTTGATGGGCCTGGGTGCCTATCCTGGCACTGACCGTCAGTTCATCGGCATGCTCGGCATGCACGGCAGCTACACCGCGAACCTTGCGATGCACCATGCCGACGTGATCCTGGCGGTCGGTGCGCGTTTCGACGATCGCGTGATCAACGGCGCGCCGAAGTTCTGCCCGAACGCCAAGATCATTCACATCGACATCGACCCGGCTTCGATTTCCAAGACCATCAAGGCCGACGTGCCAATCGTTGGTCCGGTGGAGAGCGTCCTGACCGAAATGGTCGCGATCCTCAAGGAAATCGGCGAAACCCCGAACAAGGAAGCGGTCGCCAGCTGGTGGAAGCAGGTTGACGAGTGGCGCGGTGATCGTGGCCTGTTCCCTTACGACAAGGGCGACGGCAGCAAGATCAAGCCACAGACCGTGATCGAAACCCTGTGCGAAGTGACCAAGGGCGATGCCTTTGTGACCTCCGACGTGGGCCAGCACCAGATGTTTGCTGCGCAGTACTACAAGTTCAACAAGCCGAACCGCTGGATCAACTCCGGTGGTCTGGGCACGATGGGCTTCGGTCTGCCGGCCGCGATGGGTATCGCTTTGAGCTTCCCAGATACCGATGTTGCGTGCGTCACCGGTGAAGGCAGCATCCAGATGAACATCCAGGAGCTGTCGACCTGCCTGCAATATGGTTTGCCGGTCAAGATCGTCATCTTGAACAACGGTGTTCTGGGCATGGTTCGTCAGTGGCAGGACATGAGTTACGGCAGCCGTCACTCGCACTCCTACATGGAATCCTTGCCTGACTTCGTCAAGCTGGCTGAAGCCTATGGCCACGTCGGCGTGCGCATCACCGAATCGAAAGATTTGAAGTCGAAGATGGAAGAAGCGTTCGCCCTGAAGGATCGCCTGGTCGTGATCGATATTTCGGTCGACACCAGCGAGCACGTCTATCCGATGCAGATCAAAGACGGCTCGATGCGCGATATGTGGCTGAGCAAGACGGAGCGTACCTAATCATGCGGCACATTATTTCCTTGCTTCTGGAAAACGAACCCGGTGCTTTGTCTCGCGTAGTCGGCCTGTTCTCGCAGCGCAACTACAACATCGAAAGCCTGACCGTGGCGCCAACCGAAGACCCGACCCTGTCGCGTCTGACGCTGACCACCGTCGGTCACGATGAAATCATCGAGCAGATCACCAAAAACCTGAACAAGCTGATCGAAGTGGTCAAGCTGGTGGACCTGTCGGAAAGCGCTCACATCGAGCGCGAACTGATGCTGGTCAAGGTCAAGGCCACTGGCGCCCAGCGCGCCGAGATCAAACGCACCACCGATATTTACCGTGGACAGATCGTCGACGTCAGCGCCAGCGTGTATACCGTTCAACTGACCGGTACCAGCGACAAGCTCGACAGCTTCATTCAGTCCATCGGCACCGCATCGATTCTGGAGACCGTCCGCAGTGGCGTCACCGGTATTGCCCGCGGCGACAAAGTACTCAGCATCTAAACCAAATTAGCGAATGGCCTGAACGGCCTGGATATAAAGGGGAAATTCATGAAAGTTTTCTACGATAAAGACTGCGACCTGTCGATCATCCAGGGCAAGAAAGTTGCCATCATCGGTTACGGCTCCCAGGGCCACGCCCAGGCGTGCAACCTGAAAGATTCCGGTGTCGACGTTACCGTCGGTCTGCGTAAAGGTTCGGCTACCGTTGCCAAGGCTGAAGCCCACGGCCTGAAAGTGACCGACGTGGCTGCCGCTGTTGCCGGTGCCGACCTGGTCATGATCCTGACCCCGGACGAGTTCCAGTCCCAGCTGTACAAGAACGAAATCGAGCCGAACATCAAGAAAGGCGCCACCCTGGCCTTCTCCCACGGCTTCGCGATTCACTACAACCAGGTTGTTCCGCGTGCCGACCTCGACGTGATCATGATCGCGCCGAAAGCACCGGGCCACACCGTACGTTCCGAGTTCGTGAAAGGCGGCGGTATCCCTGACCTGATCGCGATCTACCAGGACGCCTCGGGCAACGCCAAGAACGTTGCACTGTCCTACGCTGCCGGCGTTGGTGGCGGTCGTACCGGCATCATCGAAACTACCTTCAAGGACGAGACCGAAACCGACCTGTTCGGCGAACAAGCTGTTCTGTGCGGCGGTACCGTTGAACTGGTAAAAGCCGGTTTCGAAACTCTGGTTGAAGCTGGCTACGCGCCGGAAATGGCCTACTTCGAGTGCCTGCACGAACTGAAGCTGATCGTTGACCTCATGTACGAAGGCGGTATCGCCAACATGAACTACTCGATCTCCAACAACGCTGAGTACGGCGAGTACGTGACCGGTCCGGAAGTGATCAACGCCGAATCCCGTCAGGCCATGCGCAACGCCCTGAAACGTATTCAGGACGGCGAATACGCCAAAATGTTCATCAGCGAAGGCGCAACCGGCTACCCTTCGATGACCGCCAAGCGTCGTAACAACGCCGCTCACGGTATCGAAATCATCGGCGAGCAACTGCGCTCCATGATGCCGTGGATCGGTGCCAACAAGATCGTCGACAAAGCCAAAAACTAAGTCGTCGAACCTTGTATGAAAAAACGCGGCCTCGGCCGCGTTTTTTCGTATGGGCCGGCGGTTCTGGTATAAAGCTGCATCGTTTGTGGCCGAACCGTCGTCCCAGACACCTGTCGAAAATGTCCAATCCGTTGCAAGGTACTGTCCATGAGCGAACGTCCCGAAGAGCCGAACCAGGCTTCAGACGCCGAAAGCCTTCTGCCCATCGATGAGCACATCGAAGAAGGGCATGACGCAGAAGGCCGTAAAGTCCGGCATCGTGGTATCTATCTTCTGCCGAATCTGTTCACCACTGCGAATCTGTTCGCGGGGTTCTATTCCATCATCAACTCGATGAGTGCCCAGGCTGCCTTGAGTGCCGGGGACGCGGCGAATGCGAGCAAGTATTTCGCCTTTGCCGCCATCGCGATTTTCGTCGCCATGGTGCTCGACGGCCTTGATGGTCGCGTGGCACGCATGACCAATACCCAAAGTGCGTTCGGTGCCGAGTACGACTCGTTGTCGGACATGGTTGCCTTCGGTGTCGCGCCGGCGCTTCTGGCTTTCGGCTGGGCACTGGGTGACATGGGCAAGGTCGGCTGGATGGTTGCCTTCATCTATGTGGCGGGTGCGGCGTTGCGTCTGGCGCGTTTCAACACTCAGGTGGGGACCGCCGACAAGCGCTACTTCATCGGTCTTGCCAGCCCGGCTGCTGCCGGCGTTGTTGCGGGGATTGTCTGGGCGTTCAGCGATTACGGGATTCAGGGTTCGAAGATGTCGTTCCTGGTCGCGCTGATGGTTGCGGCCGCCGGCATGCTGATGGTCAGCAATATCAAATACAACAGCTTCAAGGAGCTGGATCTGAAGGGGCGCGTGCCTTTCGTGGCGATTCTGGCGGTGGTGCTGGTGTTTGCCGTGGTGTTCAGTGATCCGCCTCGCATTCTGCTGCTGGTGTTCCTCGCCTATGCCGCGTCGGGCCCGGTGCAGTATCTGTTGCATCTTCGTCGTCACAAACACGCCGAGTGATGTAATTTCCCTCATACTCCGCAGTCTATGGTGCATCTGTCCTCCAAAGCTGCGGAGTTGCCATGCTGATCAAAGTCCCCAAAGCGTCCGACTGCCATGAGTCGGACGTCACGCCTGAATCCATTTATCTCTCTCGCCGTCAATTGCTCGGAGCAACCGCGGCCGGTTTGGCCATGAGCACTTTGCCGCGCTGGGCCAGTGCCGAAGAGGCTGCCCGCTATGCCGATGTCGAAGCCGGAAAGGCGCCCGCCTGGTTTGCCGAGAAACTGTCCTCTGTCAAATGGGGGGCGGTGAGCGTCAAGGATGAGGCGATCACACCTTTCAAAGACGCGACCCATTACAACAACTTCTATGAATTCGGTACCGACAAGGGCGACCCGGCGGCCAATGCGGGTTCGTTGAAAACCGAACCGTGGAGTGTTGTCGTGGACGGGGAGGTGGGCAAGCCGGGGCGTTATGCTCTGGAAGACCTTATGAAGCCTTACCAGTTGGAAGAGCGCATCTATCGCCTTCGTTGTGTTGAGGCGTGGTCGATGGTGATTCCCTGGATTGGTTTCCCCATCTCGGCGCTGTTGAAGCAGGTAGAACCTACTTCCAATGCCAAATACATTCGCTTCGAAACCTTGCAGGATCCGAAGAGCATGCCCGGACAGCGTTCGGGATTTGCCCTGATCGACTGGCCCTATGTTGAAGGTTTGCGCCTGGATGAGGCGATGAATCCCTTGGCGATTCTTGCGGTAGGTATGTATGGCCGCGAATTGCCCAATCAGAACGGTGCGCCTTTGCGTCTGGTGGTGCCCTGGAAGTACGGATTCAAGAGCGTCAAATCCATCGTGCGGATCAGTCTGGTCAGCGAGCAGCCAAAGACGACCTGGCAGAGCATTGCGGCGGATGAGTACGGGTTTTATGCGAATGTGAACCCTACGGTCGACCATCCACGTTGGACCCAGGCGCGGGAGAGGCGGTTGCCCAACAGCCTGTTCAAGCCGAATGTGCGTGATACGCAGATGTTCAACGGCTATGCGGACGAGGTCGCTTCTTTATATACAGGGCTCGATCTGCGGAAGAACTACTGATGCGATATCCGATCTGGCGCGTAGGTGTTTTCCTGGCTGCGGCAATATGGCCGCTGTTCTGGTTCTATCAGGCCTTTGCGGATCTGCTTGGGCCTGATCCCGGGAAAGTCCTGGTTGATCGACTGGGCCTCGGGACATTGGTGTTGCTGTTGATCACCTTGAGTATGACGCCGTTGCAGAAGCTTACGGGGTGGGCCGGGTGGATTGCTGTGCGCAGGCAGCTGGGGCTTTGGTGTTTTGCCTATGTGGTTCTGCATCTTTGCAGCTATATGGCGTTCATTCTCGGTTTTGACTGGTCGCAACTGGGCGTCGAACTGCGCAAGCGTCCTTACATTATTGTGGGTGCTTTGGGTTTTCTGGGATTGTTGGCATTGGCGGTTACCTCCAACCGATACAGCCAGCGCCGTTTAGGTACCCGCTGGAAGAAGCTGCACCGGTTGGTGTATGTGATTCTCGGGTTGGGATTGCTGCATATGTTATGGATCGTACGTGCCGATCTCAAAGAGTGGGCGATCTATGCCTTTATAGGTGTTTTCCTTCTAGCGCTGCGCATTCCTCCCTTGACCCGTCGGATCCCGCGTTTGATGGGTAAGAAGCAGGTTTTTCAAGAAAAGCGAAATTAAGTGTTGACGGCGAATTCCAGAGGTCTATAATTCGCCCCACTTCCGGCGCAGTCGAAACGGAAAACTCCTTGAGATTCAATGAGTTAAGTAGGTTTCGAGAGCGGGTCGCTTCAGTTCATCGAAGCCTGGAAAGAGTTGGAAATGCCGGTTTTTCTGGTGCTTTCAACGGTTCGATCTTCTCGGTCGAAAGCGGAGAAAAGAGGTGTTGACAGCAGCGTGTAACGCTGTAGAATTCGCCTCCCGCTAACGAGAGATCGGAAGCGCAAGTGGTTGAAGTTGTTGAAGAAATCTTCGAAAACTTCTGAAAATAATCACTTGACAG
>NZ_BQID01000008.1 GCF_021602345.1 Pseudomonas pharyngis | reverse complement strand
ATCCCAATCTGCTCAAACCAGGCCCGTCGCAAGTTGTCGCTACCGGTCCGGAACAGGTTTGGGTGGCCGATATCACTTATCTGTCCACCAAGCGTGACGATCCGGTCTATTTGAGTCTGGTGACGGACGCCTTCTCGAGAAAAATAGTCGGCTATCACGTGCATGGCAGCTTACATGCCGACTCGGTGGCTCAAGCTTTACGCATGGCTTTGAAGACGCGTCGAACATGCCAGAAACTGGTTCATCACTCAGATCGAGGTGTGCAGTACTGCTCGGCGCTTTACCAAAAGCTCCATGCCAAGCATGGCATCACGTGCTCAATGACTGATGGCTATGACTGCTACCAAAACGCCTTGGCAGAGCGGGTCAACGGCATCTTGAAGACAGAGCTCTTGCTCCACCGGCCGACAGACTTGGCGCAAGCGGAGCAAATGGTGCGGGAGGCGATCTTGATCTACAACCGGGAGCGCCCGCACCTGTCCTTGAAATACAAAACGCCCGATGCAGTGCATCGGGCGTTAGGGTGAAACAGGTGTAAACCTATTTCAGGACTAGACACGCGAGTTTACAAGCGGAAGCGACTGACCAGAGTGTTGAACGACGCCGCCAGGTTGGACAGTTCCTGGGTCGAGGCGCTGGTCTGATGCGCGCCTGCCGCCGTCTGGGTGGAGAGATCCTGGATGTTGACCAGATTTCGGTCCACTTCCCGAGCTACGTGTGCCTGTTCTTCCGAGGCTGTGGCGATGACGAGGTTGCGATCATTGATCTGCGAGATGCCGTCGGCAATCAGCTCCAATGCCTGGCCGGTCGCTTGCGCCAGTGACTGGGTTTCGCTGACCAGCGCCTGGCTTTTCCCCATGGCGCCGACGGCTTCGTCTGCACTGTTGCGAACGTCGTTGATCATGCCTTCGATTTCCCCCGTCGAAGCCTGGGTTCTTGCCGCCAGGGCTCGTACCTCGTCGGCGACCACGGCAAAACCTCGACCTTGCTCACCCGCGCGCGCAGCCTCGATGGCGGCGTTAAGCGCCAGCAGATTGGTTTGCTCGGCAATCCCCCGGATCACATCCAGAACCTTGCCGATGTCTCGAACTTTCTCCGCCAGGTCCTTGACCATGGTGGTGGAGGTGGCGATTTCCGTGGTTGCATGGTTGATCGCGGCAACGGCGTTTCGCGCTTGATCGCGTCCATTGCTGGCTTCCCGGCTGGTGGTCTGGGAGGCCTCGGAGGTGGATACCGCATTGCGCGCAACTTCTTCCACGGCGGAGGTCATTTCCGTGACAGCCGTCGCTGCCTGCTGGATCTCGTCGTTCTGACGAATCAGTCCGCGGCTTCCATTGTCTGTGACGGCGGTGAGTTCTTCGGCGGCGGAAGCCAGTTGATCCGCCGCGCTGGCGATCTGCTGAATAGTGCTTTTCAGACTGCCCTGCATCTCGGCCAGGGCTGTGAGCAGCTGGCCGGCCTCGTCGCGACCGGTGCTGACGATGTTTTGAGTCAAGTCGCCCCCAGCGATGCTTCGGGCGCTTTCAACGGCTTTGGAGATGGGGCGGCTGATCAGTCGGCTGATGAACAGGCCGAGCAAAATCGCCGCGATAAAGGCCAGCACGATGCCGATGTACAGCGAGGTCTTGGCGGAGGACTCCGTCAGAACCGATCGCTTTGCGGCTTCGCTGACCTGCATGTCGTTGGAGTTGGTCATGATGGTCAATTCGTCCATGACGACGCGATAGTTTTTCTGCAGGTCGCCGAGCAGCAGTTCGCGGCCATTTTCCAGGTCGCCGGCCTTCATCAGGCCCAGATACCTTTGCACGATCGCTTGGTAAACGGGCCAGGCCTTCTCCATCCGGTCACCGGCTGCACGTTCGTCGTCGGCAAGCTCGGTTTTCCGGTATTCGGCAAAGGCTTTTTCACTCGCCAACTGGTTGGCGCTCATCGAGGCGAGAAATTCGTCTTTGGTGCTCTGGGGCAGGTTGGCGGCAGTGGCGACGTAAAGCCGATACATGTCACGGGTCTGTCCGACAGCCTTGATTTTGGTCTGCGCGATGTTGGCGACGGCGACGAGGTTGTTGCCGAACACCGATCTGAGGCTTGTCGAGAGTTCGGTCACTCCCCGGCTTCCCAGCAGGCCCACCCCCAGGGTGATGAAGGCGCACGCCGCGAAGGCCGTGATCAATTTCGTGGAAAGTCTTGCGTCATTCAACCAACTCATAAGGGGCATCCTGCTGACATGTGGGGGCGGAGCAATATCGAGCGCAGCTCGTACGAAAATGGTTCGTCGTCGTACATCTTTCGGCTGCGGAGTCCACAACTGTAGGGTTACCAGTTGTTTCTTATCTAAATATATTCCGCATTAAACCCCCTTGTAACCAGCGTTTTAGAGCATTCAGCACATACATACAAAAGATGGCACTTGGCCTTTTCTATTTGTTGCCAAGTGTTACATTGTGTGGAATATTCCAATAAATACGTACGACATCGTACCTCTTCGTCCTTTTCGCTCAAGATGACGAGGACGCTGTGTTCGTGATTTCCAGAACCGTGAAAAAAAAGAACGAAGCAGCCTAGGGTAGGACTCATGTCGCGTCGCATTGATAAAGGGAAACGCAGGGGGTACGCCTCTGCCGGATTGGTTACGCTGCTGATCGCCATAGCTGGCACTGCGTACGGCGAGACGCTCGACAGCACGGCCTCGGAGGGCAAGCGTCTGGCGGTAGCGGCTGACTGTGTGGCTTGCCATACGGCGCCAGGCGGCAAGGCTTTTGCGGGCGGCTATCCGCTCGGCTCACCGATGGGCACGATCTACTCGACCAACATCACGCCTTCGAAAACGGCGGGTATCGGCAATTACACGTCTGAGCAATTCGCCCGTGCGGTGCGTGACGGGGTGGCGGCCGATGGCACTCGGCTTTACCCGGCGATGCCCTACACCTCCTATTCGAAGATGACCGACAGCGACATTGCTGCGCTCTACGACTACTTCATGCATGAAGTGGCGCCGGTCGATACGCCGAACCAGAAAACCGCTCTGGATTTCCCGTTCAATATCCGCGCATCGATGATTGGCTGGAACGCGCTGTTCCACAGCACGGCGCGCTTTACGCCGGATCCGGCCAAGTCCGCCGAGGTCAACCGTGGCGACTATCTGGTCAACGGCCTGGCTCACTGCGATACCTGCCACACACCGCGCAATATCCTGATGGCGGCCGACAGCGCAAAACCGTTGGCCGGCGGATCACTGGGCAGTTGGTATGCCCCCAATATCACTTCCGACAAAGTCAGCGGCATCGGTGCCTGGTCGAGCGACGAGATCGTGGCCTATCTGCGTACCGGTCACGTCGAGGGCAAGGCCCAGGCGGCGGGGCCGATGGCCGAGGCGGTGGAGAATAGTCTGCAGCATTTGAGCGATGTGGATCTCAAAGCCATTGCGGCCTATCTGCTGCAGACGGCGCCGATCAACAGTGGGGAAACCAAAGCCCGCCACGAGTACGGTCAGGCCTCGGTCGATGAATTGACGCTGCGCGGAGGCAAACCGGGGGATAACCCGGGTTGGCACATATTCAGTGGCACTTGCGCCAACTGCCATCAGCCGAACGGTCAAGGCACGCGGGAATACCCATCGCTGTTTCACAACACCGCCACCAGTCGCAGCGACAACCTGATCGCGGCCATCGTGTACGGCGTGCATCGTGAAGTCGACGGTGTGGCCATCGACATGCCGGGTTTCGGCCCGGACGCGTTGTTCACCGATCGCCTGAACGACCAGCAGATTGCCGACGTCAGCAACTACGTGCTGTCGCGCTACGGCAATGCCGACACGGTTGTCACCGCCGCCGATGTGGCACAGGTACGCAACGGTGGGCCCCAGGCGCCACTGGCAGTGATGGCGAAGTTTACGACCCCGGTCATCATTCTCGTGTGCGTGTTGATCGGCCTGGGCGCATGGGCCTTGATTGCACGTCGGCGCAAGGAGGCTTGAGCAATGGACACTTCAATGACGCACAAACACGAAAAAACGCAAATCGAAAGCTCGACTGGGCTCACTCGCCGCAATCTGTTGCGCGGTTCCGTGACGCTGGGGCTGGCCGCGATGATCGGCAGTGCGCTGCCCTGGCAGTCGGTGCTGGCAGCCCAGGTATCGAGCGACGATTTCATTGCGCTGTCGCAGTTTCTGGTCAGCCGTGCGGTCAATCCGGTTCTGGCCGGTCGTTATTACGCTGCGCTGGACAAGCGCGCGCCGAATTTTTCGACCAACGTGATTGCCTTGAAGCAATTGATCGGCGCACAGGGTTACAAGCATGTCGATGAATACCTGGCGCAGCCGAATCCGGATCCGTCGCTGCGGGCCACGGCCACCAGCATCATTTCCGCCTGGTATCTGGGCATCGTCGGTGAGCCGGCGGATGCCGAGTTGATCAGCTATTCCCTCGCCATGATGTATCAGCCCACTCACGGCATTCTCATCATTCCAACCTACGGTGGCGGCCCGGATTCATGGGGTCCCAAGCCAGCAGTCAATCAGGACTCGACAGTATGAGCAGCGATCAATTCGATGCCGATGTAGTGATCATCGGTTCCGGTGTCATGGGCGGTCTGATCGCCACGGGCCTGGCCAAAGCGAACAAGTCGGTGATCGTGCTCGAGGCCGGTCCCCGGGTGAATCGCCGTGATGTGGTGGAAACATTCCGCAATGCCCCGGTGAAACTCTCGCTGGCCAACGCCAAGTTGCAGGGCGCCGGGTCGCCTTATCCGAGCCTGCCCCACGCGCCCTCTACCTATGGCGACTATCTGCAGCAGGTAGGGCCGGTGAAATACAACACCTCTTATCTGCGTGTGGTGGGTGGCACCACCTGGCATTTCGGTTCCTCGCTGTGGCGCATGCTGCCCAATGATTTTCGTCTCAAGTCGCTGTATGGCCGTGGTCGTGACTGGCCGATCAGTTATGACGAACTCGAACCGTATTACGCTCGGGCTGAAATCGAACTGGGCGTTTCCGGTGTCGACGGCCAGGACGAAAGCGGGCAGGGCGGAGACGCCTATCCGCCGCGCTCGATTCCCTATCCGATGGAGGGCCTGAAGCCGAGCTACATGTTCAAACGCCTTTCCGAATTGCTCAGCAAGGGCGGGTATAACCCGATCCTCGAGCCGAATGGCCGGGCGACCCGTCCCTATGGCAAACGGCCTCCCTGTGCCGGCAACAACAACTGCAACCCGGTGTGCCCGATTGCCGCCAAGTACGATGGTTCGATGCACATCGATGAAGCCGAGCGCCATGGCGCCAAGGTGCTGGACAACTCTGTCGTCTACAAGATCGAGGCGGGCGACGACGGCAAGATCACCGCGATCTGGTACATGCGCCCCGACAAGTCCAAACACAAACTGACCGCCCGGGCCTTTGTACTGGCGGCATACGGTATCGAGTCGCCGAAGCTGCTGTTGATGTCGACCTCGGAAAAGTACCCGAACGGGATTGCCAACTCCTCGGATCAGGTCGGGCGCAACCTGATGGACCACACCGGCATCAGCATGAACGTCATGACCAAGGAAGACATGTGGCCGGGCGAAGGGCCGACGCAATTGCTGGTCTATCTGAACAGTCGCGATGGCGCGTTTCGCAACGATTACCCGAGCTACAAGATCAAGGTGCGCAACACCGTGCCGACGTCGCAAATCACTTCGAACCTGATTGCCAAAGGCGTGCTGGGCTCGAAGCTCGATGAGCAGATCCGCCTGCAATCGGCGCGCTCCCTGAACTGGGCCGTCGACTTCGAAACCTTGCCGCTGCCGGAAAACCGGGTCACCCCGAGCAAGACCAAGTTCGACGCCATCGGCCTGCCGGTTCCCGAGATCTACTACAGCGTTCCCGACTACTGGCACGCCGGTAAAGAGAAGGCGCTGGAAGACTTCAAGCAGTTTGCAAAACTGCTCGACGCCGACATCCTCAGCACCGACACGGGCTTCCAGAACCGTCAGCACATCATGGGCACCACCATCATGGGCGATGACCCGAAAGACTCGGTGGTGGACCGCGATTGCCGCAGTCACGACCATTCCAACCTGTTCATCGCAGGCACGAGCGTCATGCCATCGTCCTCCTGCGTGAACCCGACGCTGACAGGTGCGGCGTTGAGTATTCGGATTGCCGATGTGTTGGTGGCGGAGGTCTGAGAAGCGCCCTGAAGTACAAAGCCCCACGCAGAGGTGTCTGGTGGGGCTTTTTTGTGTCTTTCAATCTTGCAGGAGGAAGGGCTAGAAAGTTTCAGCTCCACCCTCTGCTTTTCCAATCGAGGTTGTGACGTTCGTGAAATGTCGGCGGCCGTTGACTGAGAAGCCCCGTTCGGGATCTTGAGACCCGGGCTTGCGCAAAGTCAGCAAGGCGGGCAATCCGTCTTTCTCGCTGTAACTACCAAACCAATTGTTCAGCCTTGCGATGAAGCACTCGTCGTCGATGAAGACTGGCAAGTCCATGACGGTTTCTACTGCGTAGTAACCTGCGCCGTAACTGTAATAGTCATCGTCTCCCGAGCCCGATGCAGGAATGGGGCAGAGGGGGCCTTTGTGTTGGCTGGGTTGTTGAGGTTTACCTGCACCCGATTGGGTCAGGGCTTTCATTAGAGTCTTTCGCAAGACTGGGTCCAGTACGTAGCTGGTACTGCTTTGCTCGGAGTATTGATTACTCGGCACGATCAACTTGTAGTCATACCGAACCGTTACTGTTGGTATTTGGCTGTTGATCTTCAGGGGATTGAGCAGGTAGACCTGATCGACACCGTATGACCCGTTGCGATAGGCGAGATACATCCTTCCATGAGATTTGATCCAGGCTGCCGATTGGTTGGCGCCTCGATCACTGGTGGAGAACAACGAGCTCCCGGCGCTGGCGTCCGGATCATAGGGAGCCAGCCTTCTGGTGAACCGTTCTCCATCGCGATGGAAGGTTTCATAGAAGCTGAAGAGGCCTGTACCACCGGTGTAGGTTGAAACGATCAGATCCCGTTGACCGTCGCCGTCCAGGTCTATCAATGAGTAATTCGCCTGGCCCTGCTCGGCATCAGCGTCAAGGCCGGAAGCATTAAGCGCCTTCCATTCATTATGGGTTACACCCTTGGGAATGCTTTTGGGAAACAAGGTCTGATCGTAAGTGTTGTCGTCACTGGGATCGCCGGAGAATGAAGTTTCGCCGTTGTCGGTCGAGAGAGAATCCAGCGCCCGCTCCAGCGCAAACTCCGGACTCTCCTTGCTCATCTCCCGAACCCGCTGCTGCAGATCCTCCATGACCTGTTTATCGATCTCGTCCGGTTTGTAGGCCACCGCGTCGATCCACTGCGCGTGCAAGACCTGCAAACGATCCTGATAACGCTGGTTCAGACAACCGAACTCCTCGCCACATCGATCACGCTCTTTCAGCCACTGACGCTGAGCCTTTTTCACTTCGGCCTGCTCCGGGGCAGCTTTCATCAACTTCCGGTAAGCCGCCCCCATCTGCACATCCAACTCATATAGCGGCTTGTCCGTGCAAATCGCCTTCTCCACAACACTCGCAGCCTTTGTGCAGTCCATTCCGCTCGCCAGTACCTGCTGAAAAAACAGCAGCGCACAGGCCGATACGATGTAGCGTCCCTTGATGTACACGATGAATCCTTTGCCATTGGAAGGTGAGAACCGCCGCGCAGGGTAATCCTTGCGCAACGAATCTTGAACCCCCGCTTCAAGAGAACCACTGATCCGGCCGATAACCCGTTCGGTGACTACAGAGTCGCGCGAAATCGCTTGATAGCATTTGGCCGGCAGCTATCATCTGCGCGCCTGGAAATGGTCCCATCTTCTTCAATTGCCTGGAAATCCTCGATGCTGTCGTATCACCAAAAGAGTTTTCTGATCGTCGATGATTTCTCGGATTTCCGCAGTTCCGTGCGTTCGATGTTGCGCGAGTTGGGCGTCAAGGACGTGGACACCGCCGACACCGGTGAGCAGGCGCTGAAAATGTGTGCGCAGAAGTCCTACGATTTCATCCTCCAGGACTTCCACCTCGGTGACGGCAAAAAGAACGGTCAGCAGGTGCTGGAAGACCTGATGATGGAGAAGCTGATCAGCCACGAAGCGGTGTTCGTGATGGTCACGGCCGAGACCAGTCAGGCGATGGTACTCAGTGCCCTGGAGCACGAGCCGGACGCGTACCTGACCAAGCCGTTCAACCGTTCCGGCCTGGCTCAGCGCCTGGAGCGTCTGGAGCAGCGCAAGACCCTGCTCAAGCCGATTCTGCAAGCCCTCGACCGTGGCAAACCGATGGAAGTGCTCAACGCCTGCATCGCCCTGTGCAAACAGGACATCCGCTATTCGCCGCTGTGCCTGCGCTATCGCGCCGATGCGTTGCGCGACATGAACCAGAACGAAGCGCTCGAGCGCCTTTACGACGGCATCATCGCTGACCGTCCGTTGCCGTGGGCGTTTGCCGGGTTAGGCAAGTTGCTGTTCAAGCGTGGGCAGGTCAGTCAGGCCAAGGGCGTTTATGAAAAAGCCCTGAAGGTCTTCCCGATGATGCCGGCGCTGTATGACGGCATGGCTGACGTGCTGGTCGCCGAAGGCGATACCAAAGGCGCGCAGCAAGTGCTGGAGGAGGCGATTCGCCTGTCGCCGCTGGCGGTGCGCCGTCAGGCGTTGCTGGGCAAGCTGGCGATGGCCAACGAAGATTTCGACACCGCTTCCCGGGCTTATCGCCAGGCGGTGAATCAGGGCGCGCAATCGCGGTTCAAGGATCCGGAAAGCAATCTGGGCCTGGCCCATGCTTTGATCAGCAAGGGCAGCGAGCGCGGGCTCGACACCCGTACGCGTCTGGAGATCAACACCACCCTCAGCGCCGTGGCCAAGGAAAACCCGACCGATCCGGGCCTGCAGATTCGTGCGCGGCTGATGAAGGCCACGAGCCTGTTGCTCAACGATGCCGAGACCGCCGAAAAACTCACCGAACAAGCGCTGATGCGCCTCGACGGCATGGAGCAGTTCATGAGCCCCGAGGCCGCGTTGCTGGTGGCCAAGCAATTGCAGATGCTCGGCCAGACCGAGGCGGGCACCTCGATGCTCAAGAGCTGCGCGGAAATCTACGGCGATGACCCGACGGTGATGAAAGACATCGCCAAGCTCACTGACGATCCGACTATTCTCAGCTCCAGCAACGCGGCCGCCGACCTCAACCGGCAGGGCGTGCGCGTGTACAAGACCGGCAACCTGGTGGAGGCCCGCGAGGTGTTCCGCAAGGCGCTGAAGATGCAACCGAAGAACATCAGTATTGCGCTGAACATGGCCCAGTCGCTGCTGCACGGCACCGACACCAATGTGCCGTCGGCGGAGCTGGAAGAATGTCGGGCCTGCCTGAAACTGGTGGGCATGATGCCCGATACCGACGCGCGTTATCCGCGTTATCAGAAGCTGAAAAGCAAGGCGTTTGGCGAATGAACCAAGACGAGCAGGCACTGGATTTTTCCACGGTGATCGCCTCCACCGTGCACGACATGAAAAACTCTCTGGCGATGCTGATGCAGGCCCACAGCCAATGGCTGGCACGCTTGCCTGAAGCGCAGCGCCAGGGGCCGGAGCAGGGCGTGATCGACTTCGAGTTCGCCCACCTCAACGGCATGCTGGTGCAGTTGCTCGGGCTGTACAAGCTCGGGGTCAATCAGATGCCGTTGCAGCCGGCTTATCACGAGCTGGACGACTTCATCGAGGCGCAACTGGCGGCGCATCAGGAAGTGTTCGCCAGTCGTGGAATCCTCGCCACTTACGAAGTCGATCCGCTCAGTCCCCTGGGCTTCTTCGATCGTGAGCTGATCGCCTCGGTGCTGGGCAACTGCATCAACAATGCGATCCGTTACGCCCGCGAATCGCTGCTGATCACCGTCAGCGACGAAGCCGGGCAACTGGTGCTGAGCATCAACGATGACGGCGACGGTTACCCGGCCGAAATGCTTGAGCGTCAGGCCGATTATGTGCAGGGCATCAACCACAGCAGTGGCAGTACCGGCCTGGGTCTGTACTTCGCCGGACGCATCGCCGCGCTGCATCAGCGCAACGGTGTTGGCGGCCGGACCGAGATCCGCAATGGCGGCCCGTTGGGCGGCGGCGTGTTCAGTATTTACCTGCCCTGAATCACCGATTCATCGACCGGAATTCTTTTTGTTGGCTGCTGCTTGATATTCCGAACAGCCGAAGCCTATTTTGTCCGGGTCGCCGTTCGCGGCTCGCACAATAACAAGGATTGCGTCATGACAACCGATGGCCAGCGTTCTCTCGCGCAGCGATTGACGGGCATTGATGAGATTGAATGTGTCACGCCGGATTTGAACGGTGTGCCACGGGGCAAGGTAATGACCGCCGAGGGCTTCCTCGAAGGGCGGCGTTTGCAGTTGGCCCGAGGGGTGCTGCTGCAATGCATCATGGGCGGCTATCCCGCCGCCAAATTCTATGGCAGCGATGACGGCGATCTGGCGCTGGTGGCCGATCCTGCGCAGATTCACCCATTGCCATGGAGCCAGGAACCGCGCGCGCTGGCCATCTGTGATGCCGACGAACTGACCGGCGAAAGCTCCAACCTGTCGACCCGTGGTCAGCTCAAGAAGGTCATTGCCCGCTACGCAGCCCTCGGTCTGGCGCCAGTGGTGGCGACCGAACTCGAATTTTTTGTGTTCGCCCCGAACACCGACCCGACCCAACCGTTCCAGCCGCCAGTCGGTCTCGACGGTCGTCGCGAGGACGGTCATTCGGCGTTCAGCGTCAGCTCCAACAACGGTCTGCGACCGTTCTTCAGTGAAGTCTATAAATGCATGGCCGCTCTGGGCCTGCCACGCGACACCTTCATGCACGAAATGGGCGTCAGCCAGTTCGAGATCAACCTGCTGCACGGCGATCCGCTGCTGCTGGCCGACCAGACCTTTCTGTTCAAGCATCTGCTCAAGGAAGTCGCGCTCAAGCACGGCCTGACCGTGGTGTGCATGGCCAAGCCGCTGGCGCACACGCCGGGCAGTTCGATGCACATTCACCAGAGCATCGTCGAAATCGGCAGCGGCAAGAACGTGTTCAGTGACGCGGACGGTCAGCCGACTGCAATGTTCCGCCACTTCATTGGCGGGCAGCAGGCGGGCATGGCTGATTTCACCGCGCTGTTTGCGCCGAACGTCAATTCGTATCAACGGCTGTGCCATCCGTTTGCCTCGCCGAACAACGCCTGCTGGTCCCACGACAACCGCGCTGCCGGCCTGCGCATTCCGGCCAGTTCGCCGGTCGCGCGTCGGGTCGAGAACCGTTTGCCGGGGGCCGATGCCAACCCGTACCTGGCGATTGCCGCGAGCCTGGCCGCCGGCTTGTACGGCATCGAGCATGAACTCGAACCAAGCGAAGCGATTCAGGGCGAGTTCGACGTGCCGGACAATCTTTCGCTGCCGTGTACCTTGCATGCGGCGCTCGAACGTCTGAAACGCAGCCAGCTTGCAACGGAACTGTTCGGCACGGAGTTCATCGAAGGCTACATCGCTTCGAAGACCATGGAGTTGACCAGTTTCTTTGATGAAATCACTCCCTGGGAACGCCGTGTTCTAGCAGCCCAGGCCTGACGAAATGTCGCCGTCGGGCTATCGTTTGATAGCCCGATACTTACTGCAAGGAGCCGCTCGGAACGCCGATGCGCCAAATCTGGAAATCCTTTCGAGCGCTGTATTTCGCCTCGCTGATGATGTTGATCGGCTCGGGCCTTCTATCTACTTATCTGGCTTTGCGTCTGGCTGCCGACCATGTCGACGGGTTGTGGGTCGGTGCGTTGATGGCGGCCAACTATTTCGGTCTGGTGCTGGGCGGCAAGATCGGTCACCGCCTGATTGCCCGGGTCGGGCATATCCGCGCCTACTCGGCGTGTGCCGGGATTGTTGGCGCGGCGGTGCTCGGTCATGGGCTGGTGGACTGGCTGCCGGCCTGGCTGGTGCTACGGACCATCGTCGGCCTCGGCATGATGTGCCAATACATGGTCATCGAGAGCTGGCTGAACGAGCAGGCCGACGCCAACCAGCGCGGTCTGGTGTTCAGCGGCTACATGATCGCGTCGTACCTGGGGCTGGTGCTCGGTCAGCTGATTCTGGTCATGCACCCGGGCCTTGGCCTGGAACTGCTGATGCTGGTCGCGCTGTGCTTCGCCCTGTGTCTGGTGCCGGTGGCGCTGACTCGACGGATTCACCCGGCGCCGTTGCACCCGGCGCCGATGGAGCCGCGCTTCTTTATCAAGCGCGTGCCGCAGTCGCTGAGCACGGTGCTCGGGGCCGGGCTGATCATCGGTTCGTTCTACGGTCTGGCGCCGCTGTATGCCTCGCAGCAGGGGCTGTCCACCGAACAGGTCGGTCTGTTCATGGGTAGCTGCATTTTTGCCGGGCTGGTGGTGCAGTGGCCGCTGGGCTGGTTGTCCGACCGCTATGACCGGGCGCTGTTGATCCGCTGTTTCGCGCTGTTCCTCGCGGTTGCTTCGTTGCCACTGGCGATCCTGCCGCAGGTGCCGCTGGAGGTGCTGTTCGTGGTCGGCTTCCTCTGTTCGCTGGTGCAGTTCTGCCTGTACCCGTTGGCGGTGGCGTTCTCCAACGACCACGTCGAAGGCGAGCGTCGGGTATCGCTGACGGCGATGCTGCTGGTGACCTACGGCGTGGGCGCCAGTATCGGGCCGCTGGCGGCCGGGGTGCTGATGAAGCTGTTCGGGCCGCAGAGCCTGTACGCGTTCTTCACCTTTTTCGCGCTGGTGCTGGTGTGGCGGATCCGGCCGAAAGCCGTGACCAATCTGCACCAGGTCGACGATGCACCGCTGCATCACGTGGCGATGCCGGACAGCATGTCCAGTTCGCCGTTGGTGGCAGCGCTGGACCCGCGGGTTGACGAGCAGGTGGTGCAGGAGCAGATGCAGAATACGGTCGCTCCGGAGCCTGAACTTGAACCCGAGCCAGAACCTGTCGCGCCAACCGACTCGACAATCGAAGGCGAAGGGCCGGACATCAGCCCCGCCAGGCCGTGATTCAGGCATAAAAAAACGGGCAGTCACCGCAGTGACTGCCCGTTTTTTCATGCCTGCCGATCAGAGGTCGTCTTTATCGAACCGACGCGCTTCGCGTTGCAGTTGATAAACGAAGCGCTCGACGTTGCGCGCCGCCGGGCCGCTGATGTTGTGAAAGCGCAGGCCGGCGAAGGTGATGTTGAGTTTTTCTTCGAAGTGCAGGTAACGCAGCTCGACCGAAGTCGGCTGGTTGCCGAACAGCGGCGCGGCGATCAGGCGATCATAAACCTGGCCCAGTTGCAGGCGGTCGGTGATGTCGCCTTCGAAGCGCAGTTTGCAGCCGGTGGCGGAGATATCCAGCAGTTTGCCGCCGATAGGCGACTTGAGCTTTTCGCCACCCAGTTCGACGCTGACCAGGTCGGTCAGCTTCAAAGCGGCGCGGAACGCATTGCGGCGCTGGTGATAGACCACTTCGGTGGGCAGGTCGCCAGTGTAGAAACGATCGCCACTGGATTCTTCGATGTTCAGCGTGCCGTTGCATTCCCAGGCAATGCGCACGCCGTCATGAAAACCTTCGACCTTGAACGGCTCACCGGCGAGCAGGAAGCGTTCGCCATCGCGCGGGATCATTTCGTCCAGGGCAATCGTGGCGGTTTCCCGGTCAACCTTGATCAGGTAGCTCTGGAAGCGCTGGCTGCGCTCGTGGAAGGTGATGATCAGAGGATCATGGCTTTCTTGCAGCTGGCGCAGGTTGCTGGAGATTTCCAGAGGTGTAGTGAGCACCTTTGGGGGCTGCGGAGCATCATCCGCGCTGAGGACGTTGGACACGTTGAATCAATCTCCAGACAAAATTTGACTACGGCTGGCCAGTATTTTGCCAGCATGTTTCGCACGTTGATAGGGCGCAAGCATAGAAGAAAGCATCACGCCTGGCTGAGCGCGCGCGGTTTCTGCAGTTTGGAGAAGGTGCCACTGGCATCGTAGAGCGCGGGTGGCTCGCCGCCGGTGAGGATTTTCAGCTGATTGGCCGTGGCGGCCTGTTGCATGATGATCGACTGGCCATTCCTGGCATTGGCTGCCTGGCACTGGGCGATCAGATCGGTCAGGACATCGCTCTGGCTGAGCAACTGTTCGCCGATGCTCGACTGGCTGGCCAGTTGTTCCAGGCCGGCGCGGTCGAGCGACAGATTGAGACTGGCGAGGATTTCGCTGCGCTTGCGGCCATGCTGTTCGAGCAGAATGATCAATGCCTGCTTGTTCGCCAGAATTTCTTCCAGCAGAGGCATGTCGCGACCGTGCAAGGCGAGGGACTCGGTTTGCAGTAACTCCAGCAATTGTTGAGCTGGAGCAAAGTCGTCGATGATCAGTTGCAATAAATTAGTGTCGTGCATGGCTGGCCTTGGGTTTTAAGCGTCCAAAAGCCTGGCGCTGACCGAGGCCTAGCGCTGGGCTTCGAAATTGAGCAGTTTGCTGGCTACACGGTTGCTGTCGACCTTGTAGCTGCCATCGGCAATCGCTGCTTTCAACTCGGCCACGCGGGCCTTGTCGACGGCAGGCTGATCACGCAGCTTGTCAGTGACCTTCTGCAACTGTTGAGCCTCATTGCTGAGGTGTACCGATTCCCCGCTTTTTGCGGTACTGGCCTGTTCGGCCGGGGTATTCAGCGGCGCGGAGGTGCCGGTTTCGGCGGTTTCCTTGGCGTTGCTGGTACGTGTACTGCCCGTAAGTGACGAGGAGCTGTTCAAACGGCTGAAATCGATGACCATGTTAAAAACCTCTGGGAATTTGGACGCTTGCCATGTTCTCGGCCATCCCCTGGAAAACTTTAGGCCCATTTAGCAATGAGCTTGCATGCGCCGTTGCAGATCCTGCTGCGGCACAGTTTAGGGAACAGCTCTGGTCAGCGCCAGTTTTCTGCCAAACGCTCAGGGGCTTTTCAAATATCCACTCATCCTGCCGCTCACTCGCCGCTTACATCGCTACTTCCACCTGGCCGGGCGCCACAACCTGCGCCTTGATGACCCGCTGGGAGTTGAGGTTCTTCACTCGAATCTGTTCCTTCAGGCCGCCGTTGGCCAGCGCTTCGCCCGGCATCCGCACGGCGAGGGTGCCGCTGCGGGCGGTGATCACCACTTGATCGCCCTTGCGAACGACTTCCGCCTGTTCCAGATGCACCAGGGTAATGACTTGATCGGCTACCGTTGGTCGGGTCAATTTCTGGCCGATGGCTTCATCCACCGACGTCAGGAAACCCTGATTGATCGTGCTGACGTCGCGCTCGCGCAAGGTCACGTCCTGCGGCTCGATGATGCCAGCGCGCTTGAGTGGCCGCGTAGTGGTGACAATCTCGCGAAACAGGCGGACTTGAGCGGGCACGAACACCGTCCAGGGGGAGGCGCCTTCGCAGCGGACCTTGACCGTGACACGGCCCAGAGGACGTGCCGGACTCTCCAGTGTCGCTGTCAATTCCTTGTCGCACATAGGCATGCGCATGCGTGGATCGAGCTGGTTGACCTCGATTTCATATCGGCCTTCCGTTTGACTGGTGGCCAGATAGTCTTCTACGGTGAATTCAAGAAAGCCCTGAGTGACGCCGATAAGCATGTCAGGCATGGTAACCGCATCAGCAACGGCAGGGCTGCCAGCGAAAGACAGGCAAACGGCGGACATCGCGCAAAGCCCTCTGCGGAGGGGAGATGTCAGGCGTCGGAAAAATGTCGTTTGAGCGTTCATACGAGTTAAAAAGCAAGCGCCGTGCCGTTTAGCAATGAATGTGCGTCGCAACAACACTTGGCGTTGGTGTAGGAGTCTGGGCATGGCTGGTGTAATGGATTCGGTGAACCAGCGCACGCAACTGGTGGGGCAGAATCGCCTGGAGCTGTTGTTGTTCCGTCTCGACGGTCAGCAGCTCTACGGGATCAACGTGTTCAAGGTTCGGGAAGTGCTGCAGTGCCCGCAACTGACGCTGATGCCCAAGTCCAGTCCTGTCGTGTGCGGGGTGGCGAATATCCGGGGGGCGACCATTCCGATCCTTGATCTGGCGATGGCGACCGGCTCCGGTGCGTTGAAAGACAAGAACAGTCCGTTTGTGATCATCACGGAATACAACACCAAGACCCAGGGTTTCCTGGTGCGCTCGGTGGAACGTATCGTGAACATGAACTGGGAAGAGATTCATCCACCGCCCAAGGGCACCGGACGCGATCACTACCTGACCGCTGTGACTCGGGTCGACAATCAGTTAGTCGAAATCATCGACGTCGAGAAGGTGCTGGCGGAAGTTGCGCCGACCCCGGAAGCGATTTCGGTCGGTGTGGTGGATGTCGAGACCCAGAGCAAGGCGTTGTCGCTGCGGGTGCTGACGGTCGATGACTCGTCGGTGGCGCGCAAGCAGGTGACGCGTTGCCTGCAGACAGTCGGTGTCGAAGTGGTGGCATTGAACGACGGCAGGCAGGCGCTGGATTACCTGCGCAAGCTGGTCGACGAGGGCAAGAAGCCGGAAGAAGAGTTCCTAATGATGATCTCCGACATCGAAATGCCGGAGATGGACGGGTACACCCTGACGGCCGAGATCCGCAGCGACCCTCGCATGCAAAAGCTTCATATCATCCTGCATACTTCGTTGTCGGGTGTGTTCAATCAGGCGATGGTCAAGAAAGTCGGTGCCGATGACTTCCTGGCCAAATTCCGCCCTGATGACCTGGCATCCCGGGTAGTCGACCGGATCAAAGCAGCAGATATCAGCTAAGGGCCTTTTGCCCCTGGCGTTCAACACGATTTAAGAGGCGGCATCATTTGTCTACGGGTAATTTGGATTTCGAACAGTTCCGGGTCTTCCTGGAAAAAGCCTGTGGCATTTTGCTCGGTGAAAACAAGCAGTACCTGGTGTCGAGCCGTCTCAACAAACTGATGGAGCAGCAAGGCATCAAGTCCCTGGGTGAGCTGGTTCAGCGCATCCAGACCCAGCCGCGCAGCGGTTTGCGCGAGCAGGTGGTCGATGCCATGACGACCAACGAAACCCTGTGGTTTCGCGACACCTATCCGTTTGAAGTCTTGAAGAACAAGGTGCTGCCCGAGGCGATCAAGGCCGCTCCCAACCAGCGTCTGCGGATCTGGTCGGCGGCCTGCTCGTCGGGTCAGGAACCCTATTCGCTGTCGATGTCGATCGACGAGTTCGAGCGGACGAACATCGGTCAGTTGAAGATGGGCGTGCAGATCGTTGCCACGGATCTGTCCGGCAGCATGCTGACCAACTGCAAGACCGGCGAGTACGACAGCCTGGCGATTGGCCGCGGCTTGTCCGCCGATCGTCTGCAGCGTTACTTCGACCCGAAAGGGCCGGGGCGCTGGGTGATCAAGGCGCCGATCAAGAACCGGGTGGAATTCCGCTCGTTCAACCTGCTCGACAGCTACGCAAGTCTTGGCAAGTTCGACATCGTGTTCTGCCGCAACGTGCTGATCTACTTCTCCGCCGAGGTGAAGAAGGACATCCTGTTGCGCATCCACAGCACGCTGAAGCCGGGCGGTTATCTGTTCCTTGGCGCTTCCGAAGCGCTGAACGGTCTGCCGGATCATTACCAGATGGTTCAGTGCAGCCCGGGGATCATCTACCAGGCGAAGTGAAACACTGGCGACACAAAAAACGGGAGTCCTCAGGGGCTCCCGTTTTTTTATGCCTGAAGGTTTTGCCGGTGGCAGGCGGCAGAAAAGCGGCATCCGGCGGAAACCGGTTGCCGCTTTTCTGGCATTGCCGTGTTGCCGATTGCATGCAAAGCCCCGTAATCCGGGGCTTTCTCAAACTGGCACGCCGCTTGCTATAACCCAGTTACGAAAAATCCGGTCACCTGAAGGTTCCCGACATGAGCATCAGCTTCGATAAAGCGCTCGGCATTCACGAAAAGGCTCTGGGCTTCCGCGCCCAGCGTGCCGAAGTGCTGGCCAACAACATCGCCAACGCCGACACCCCGAACTACAAGGCGCGGGATCTGGAGTTCTCCAAAGTGCTTGAAGCACAGAGCCAGAAGAACGCCAACGGCACCATCGCCCTGAACATGACCAACAGCCGTCACATCGAAGCTGAAGGCCTGGGCAATGGCGACGAGTCGCTGATGTATCGCACGCCGATGCAGCCGTCGATCGACCAGAACACCGTGGACGCCCAACTGGAACAGTCGAACTACGCGGAAAACGCCGTCGGCTTCCAGGCCAGCTTCACCCTGCTCAACAGCAAATTCAAAGGGCTGGTCTCAGCCCTGCGCGGAGAGTAATCCATGTCCCTGTCCAGCGTTTTCAACATTGCCGGCAGCGGCATGAGCGCCCAGACCACCCGTCTCAATACCGTGGCTTCGAACATCGCCAACGCCGAGACCGTCTCGTCGAGCATCGACCAGACTTATCGCGCCCGTCACCCAGTGTTCGCCACCATGTTCCAGGGCGGCCAGAGCGGCGGCAGCAATTCGCTGTTCCAGAACCAGGATGCTGCGGGCCAGGGCGTGCAGGTCATGGGCGTGGTCGAAGACCAGAGCAACCTCGAAGCGCGCTATGAGCCGAACCATCCGGCGGCCGACGCCAAAGGCTACGTCTACTACCCGAACGTCAACGTGGTGGAAGAAATGGCTGACATGATTTCCGCGAGCCGGTCGTTCCAGACCAACGCCGAAATGATGAACACCGCCAAAACCATGATGCAGAAGGTACTGACCCTCGGTCAGTAATAAGGGGCGACTGCCATGAGTGTTACCGATACCACCAGCAGCCTGACGATGAACGACATACTGGCCAACTCTTCGAAGAAGACCAGTAGCACCACCACCGGCGGCATCGCTTCGGCCACCAACAGCTCGACCGGCGGCCAGGCCCTGGGCAAGGACGCGTTCCTGCAACTGCTGGTGACTCAGCTGAAGAACCAGAACCCGCTCGACCCGCAGGACAACAGCGCATTCGTTGCCCAGCTGGCGCAGTTCAGCAGCCTCGAGGGGATCACCACCCTCAACAGCACCGTCAGTTCGCTGGCCGGCAACTACAACTCGTCGCAAGCCCTGCAGGCGTCGTCGCTGGTGGGTCGCAATGTGATTGTGCAGACCAACACGGTTCAGTTGGACGATCCGAGCAAAGGCATGACCGGTTCGGTCACCGTTCCGTCGTCGATTGCCGGCGGTACCGTCACCATCACCGACAGCAGCGGCGCCACCGTTCGCACCATCGATCTGGGCAGTCGCGCCGCAGGCGATGCAAGCTTCACCTGGGACGGCAAGGACAAGGACGGCAACCTGGTGAAAACCGGTACCTACACCGTCAAGGCCAACGCCTCGATCAACGGCACCGCGACCGACCTGGCGACCTATCTGCCAGCCACGGTCACCAGCGTGACGATCAGCCAGACCGGCGGCGAGCTGATGCTCAACCTGTCCGGCAAAGGCACCGTCGCCCTGTCCAAAGTACAAACCATTGGTATATAGAGCCGACTAACCGGCACAAAGGAGTGGAATATGTCTTTCAATATCGGCCTTAGCGGTCTCTATGCAGCCAACAAGCAACTGGACGTGACCGGCAACAACATCGCCAACGTCGCGACCGCCGGTTTCAAATCGTCCCGCGCAGAATTCGAAGACGTCTACTCGGCGACTCGCCTGGGCAGCGGCAGCAAGGTCATTGGTAACGGCGTGCGTCTGGCCAACGTTTCCCAGCAGTTCACCCAAGGCGACATCAACAACACCGGCAACGTGCTGGATATGGGGATCAATGGTTCGGGCTTCTTCACCCTGAGCAACAACGGTTCGATCTCCTACACCCGTGCCGGTACGTTCAAGGTCGACAAGGACGGCTTCATCACCAACACCGACTACACCTCGCGTCTGCAAGGTTACGGTGTGGACTCCAACGGCAAGATCATCAACGGCGTGTTGACCGATCTGAAGATCGACACCTCGAACCTGGCGCCGAAGTCCACCTCGCTGGTGACCTCGACCATCAACCTGAACTCGACGGCTCCGGTGATCGACGACACAGTAGCGGCCGGCAAGTTCGACCCGACCAACCTCGCGACCTACACCAAGTCGTTCAGCACTCCGATCTATGACAGCCAGGGCAACTCCCATGTCATGGATCAGTACATGGTGAAGACCGGCGCCAACACCTGGAAGGTCTACACCCTGGTGGACGGTCGCAACCCGGATGCTACCGGCAGCGACCCGAAAGTCACTGCGCCTGTCGCATCGACCATGACCTTTGACTCCACTGGCAAGCTGACTCAGGTCAGTACTCCGCCTGCCGTGATCAGCAGCGACCTGAAACTCACTGGCTGGGTACCGGGCACTGTCACCAACGGTGTGTGGACGGCCAACGGTGCTTCGGCTAACCCGGCCGGCATTACCATTTCGATGGCCAAGACCACTCAATACAACGCTGACACCGCGCGTTCGATCCCGACTCAGGATGGTTACGCCACTGGCCAGATCACCAACCTGACCATCGACGGTACCGGTACGCTGTTCGCCAACTTCAGCAACAACCAGAGCAAGGCCATCGGCCAGGTTGCGCTGGCGAGCTTCACCAACGAGCAGGGCCTGCAGCCGATCGGTGGTACCAGCTGGAAAGAGACTTTCGCTTCGGGTATTCCGGGCTACGATGCGCCGGAGACCGGTACGCTGGGTTCGGTGGTTTCGAACTCGCTGGAAGAGTCGAACGTTAACCTGACCAATGAGCTGGTTGATCTGATCAAGGGTCAGAGTAACTATCAGGCGAATGCCAAGACCATTTCGACTCAGAGCACTATCATGCAGACCATTATTCAGATGACCTGATTTCTGGGTTTTGGCTGGTTAAGGAGCCCCTCTTTTTGAGGGGCTTTTTTTTGGCTGGGGGTTGGGGTGTTTATCCGTTGCTTCGGGTGCTGCCGCTGGCGGTTTCGCCCTTACGGCGAGTCACTTTTGCAGACGCCCAAAAGTAACCAAAACGCTGGGCCCCGGCGTTCGGCACCTCGCTTTGGCTCGGTGTTCCTTCGTTACGGGATTCATCCGGGGGCATCGCCTACGGTTTGCTTCGCTGCACCTCCTCTCGATGCATGCGGCTGCGCCGCACGGTCGCTGCGCTCCCACCCCCGGATAAATCCCTCCACTCAGCCTTCCGATGGGGCCGGCACGTCAAGAGCGGTACTCGAGCTAACGCTCATCGTGTTGAGTGGTGGAGAGCGGAAGCAGAAGCAGCAGCGGAAGTGGAAGCAGGAGCAGGAGCAGGAGCAGGAGCAGAGAAAGCAGGAGCAGAGAAAGCAGGAGCAGAGAAAGCAGGAACAGAGAAAGCAGGAACAGAGAAAGCAGGGGTTGAGTTGTATGCGTTTCAAAACCCAAGTTCACCTCGGTATTTCACGTCGGCGTATCTCTATAAAACACCTCGGTCAGTCCCCTCTCCCTCCGGGAGAGGGTTAGGGTGAGGGGGGCTTTTGCTTTTGCTTTTTGCGCGGGCAAAAGAAAACCCCCGACAAACCAGAAGTCTGTCGGGGGTTTCTCGGATCAGGCGTTTCGCAACGCCCGATTCAGCTCAGCTTATTGGCAAGCTTCGCAATCCGGCTCGTCGATGGCGCAAGCCTTCGGTACTGGAGCCGGGCCGGCAGGGGCTGCCAGGACCGAGTCGTCGCCGTGGTTGCCGCCGCTGGAAACAGCGTTCAGCTTGCCGGTGTTGATGGTCGACTTCTCGGTGCTGGTCGCGGCCAGGGCACGGAGGTAGTAGGTGGTTTTCAGACCACGGTACCAGGCCATGCGGTAGGTCACGTCCAGCTTCTTGCCCGATGCGCCGGCGATGTACAGGTTCAGCGACTGGGCCTGATCGATCCACTTCTGACGACGGCTGGCGGCGTCAACGATCCACTTGGTGTCCACTTCGAACGCGGTCGCGTAGAGCTCTTTGAGTTCTTGCGGGATGCGCTCGATCTGCTGAACCGAACCGTCGTAGTACTTCAGGTCGTTAATCATGACCGAGTCCCACAGGCCGCGAGCCTTCAGGTCGCGAACCAGGTACGGGTTGATCACGGTGAATTCGCCCGAGAGGTTCGATTTCACATACAGGTTCTGGTAGGTCGGTTCGATCGACTGCGAGACGCCGGTGATGTTGGCGATGGTTGCGGTCGGTGCGATGGCCATGATGTTCGAGTTACGGATGCCTTTCTGCACACGGGCGCGAACCGGTGCCCAGTCCAGGGACTCGGTCAGGTCGACGTCGATGTACTTCTGGCCACGTGCTTCGATCAGGATCTGTTGCGAATCCAGCGGCAGTACGCCTTTGGACCACAGCGAACCCTGGAACGTCTCGTACGAGCCGCGCTCGTCGGCCAGATCGCACGAAGCCTGGATCGCGTAGTAGCTGACCGCTTCCATCGACTTGTCGGCGAACTCGACGGCAGCGTCGGAACCGTAAGGGATGTGCTGCAGGTACAGCGCGTCCTGGAAGCCCATGATGCCCAGGCCGACCGGACGGTGGCGGAAGTTGGAGTTCTTCGCCTGCGGTACCGAGTAGTAGTTGATGTCGATCACGTTGTCGAGCATGCGCACGGCGACGTCGATGGTGCGCTTGAGCTTGGCGGTGTCCAGCTTGCCGTCGACGATGTGGTTCGGCAGGTTGATCGAGCCCAGGTTGCAGACCGCGATCTCGTCCTTGTTGGTGTTCAGGGTGATCTCGGTGCACAGGTTCGAGCTGTGAACCACGCCGACGTGCTGCTGCGGGCTGCGCAGGTTGCACGGGTCCTTGAAAGTCAGCCATGGGTGGCCGGTTTCGAACAGCATCGACAGCATCTTGCGCCACAGGTCTTTGGCCTGGATGGTCTTGAACAGCTTGATCTTGCCCGGGTATTCGGTCAGGGCTTCGTAGTACTCGTAGCGCTCTTCGAAGGCCTTGCCGGTCAGGTCGTGCAGGTCCGGTACTTCGGACGGCGAGAACAGGGTCCACTTGCCGTCATCGAAGACGCGCTTCATGAACAGGTCAGGGATCCAGTTGGCGGTGTTCATGTCGTGGGTACGACGACGGTCATCACCGGTGTTCTTGCGCAGCTCGATGAACTCTTCGATGTCCATGTGCCAGGTTTCCAGGTAGGCACAGACAGCGCCTTTGCGCTTGCCACCCTGGTTAACGGCGACGGCGGTGTCGTTCACCACTTTCAGGAACGGAACCACGCCCTGCGACTTGCCGTTGGTGCCCTTGATGTACGAGCCCAGCGCACGAACCGGGGTCCAGTCGTTGCCCAGGCCGCCGGCGAATTTCGACAGCATGGCGTTGTCGTGGATCGCGTGGTAGATGCCCGACAGGTCATCCGGCACGGTGGTCAGGTAGCAGCTCGACAGCTGTGGACGCAGGGTACCGGCGTTGAACAGGGTCGGGGTCGAAGCCATGTAGTCGAACGAGGACAGCAGGTTGTAGAACTCGATCGCACGGTCTTCTTTCTGCTTCTCTTCGATCGCCAGGCCCATGGCCACGCGCATGAAGAAGATCTGCGGCAGTTCGAAACGCACGCCATCCTTGTGGATGAAGTAACGGTCGTACAGGGTCTGCAGGCCCAGGTAGGTGAATTGCTGGTCG
Organism: Pseudomonas pharyngis; assembly: GCF_021602345.1. Classification (GTDB taxonomy): domain Bacteria; phylum Pseudomonadota; class Gammaproteobacteria; order Pseudomonadales; family Pseudomonadaceae; genus Aquipseudomonas; species Aquipseudomonas pharyngis. The sequence goes on along the minus strand of NZ_BQID01000008.1, from coordinate 314,896 downwards.
CGCTCGTGGTTGATCGCCTTGCCCAGTTTTTCCAGGTCGAAGGAGGCCAGCACAGGGTTCAGCAGTTCGAACTCGATACCTTTGGCAACGTAGGCCGGCAGTGCCTTGGCGTACAGGTCGGCCATTTCGTGGTGAGTGGCGCTCTCGGCCACGCCCAGGAAGCCCAGACCTTCGGCACGCAGGGTGTCCATCAGCAGGCGGGCGGTCACGAACGAGTAGTTCGGCTCGCGCTCGACCAGGGTACGCGCGGTCATCACCAGCGCGGTGTTGACGTCGTTCAGGGCCACGCCGTCGTACAGGTTCTTCAGGGTTTCGCGCTGGATCAGGTCGCCGTCGACTTCGGCCAGGCCTTCGCAGGCTTCGGTGACGATGGTGTTCAGGCGGCCCATGTCCAGCGGCGCGAGGCTGCCGTCGGCGCGGGTGATGCGGATCGACGGGTGCGCCTGTACCGGTGCTTCGGCGGTGGTGCGGGTGGCGCGTTCCTTGGAACGGGCGTCACGGTAGATCACGTAGTCGCGAGCCACTTTCTGCTCGCCGGCACGCATCAGGGCCAGTTCGACCTGGTCCTGGATTTCTTCGATGTGGATGGTGCCGCCCGACGGCATGCGACGCTTGAAGGTCGCGGTGACCTGTTCGGTCAGGCGGGCAACGGTGTCGTGGATTCGCGACGAAGCGGCAGCGGTGCCGCCCTCAACTGCGAGGAACGCTTTGGTGATAGCGACGGTGATCTTGTCATCGGTGTAAGGAACGACAGTGCCATTACGCTTGATCACGCGCAGTTGACCAGGCGCGGTGGCAGCCAGATCCGAATTCGAATCGGCGGCCTGCGGCAAGGTGCCCTGCGGGTTCTCGCGAGTTGTGTCGGTTTGCATGGGGGGTGATCTCCACATTCTCTATGTTTGTTTGGGCACCATCATGGTGCTCACCGTTCTGGTCCGAAGCACTACAACCGACGGGCGTCGGGCATAACAACTTCGGACCAGTAGGAAAAAGGCTAATGACGCCGCATCCTTGCCGAAGTTTTCGGCCACGAGCCAAGGCTCGAGCCGGATTACTTCCAGGGTGACAGTAATGACTGCAACACCCGTACCGTTCCGGTCGTTGCCAACCTGAAAAACGGTGCCATCCGCAAGTGCGGTTTGGGCTTTGAAAAACTTGCTTGGTTCAACCGGAAACTGGCAATAAAGCACTTGAGTTTCAGGTCCGAAATGTGGTTGGGCTCTGGAATGAAAAAACCCTATATGTAGGGTCTGTCCTCGCGCCGTGCTACAAGATAATGCGTTTCGAGGGGGCTTGCAACGTACGAGCTGTGGATAAACCTGTGCGTAAATTGTGTAAGAAACCAGGAATTCCCGTGTAGGCCGCGAACCTGCTGAGCTAGACCGTCTGTCACTGTTTTTCACCGCAAAAAAATGCCGCGGCGGAATTTTGAGGGCGCGAACCCTATCACAAAAATCCGCCTTGTCCGAACGCATTTACCGACTTGTGTTCTGGTTGTTCGCCGTTTATACAATCGGCCCATGCGCACGCATTCTTATCCTCCTTAAAGATGACAAAAAGACGGGAGGATCCTTCCTTTATAAGCAGCATCGGCAAGCAGAGGTCACTCGTGGAGCAAGAAGCCTGGCAGGTATTGATCGTCGAGGATGACCAGCGTCTGGCCGAACTGACCCGTGAATACCTGCAAGCCAACGGATTGCGCGTGGAGATCGAAGGCAACGGCGCACTGGCGGCGGCGCGGATCATCAAGGAGCAACCGGATCTGGTAATCCTCGACCTGATGCTCCCCGGCGAAGACGGCCTGAGCATCTGCCGCAAGGTCCGTGACCGCTACGACGGGCCGATCCTGATGCTCACCGCGCGCACCGATGACGCCGACCAGATCCTAGGCCTCGACCTCGGCGCCGACGACTACGTCTGCAAACCGGCGCGCCCGCGGCTGTTGCTGGCACGCATCCAGGCATTGTTGCGACGCAGTGACACACCGGAGCCGGCGGCAGGCAATCCGCGTCGGTTGCAATTCGGTCCGCTGGTGGTGGACAACGCGTTGCGCGAAGCCTGGCTCAGCGACAGTGGCATCGAACTGACCAGCGCCGAATTCGATCTGCTCTGGCTGCTGGTGTCCAACGCCGGACGCATCCTGTCCCGAGAAGAAATTTTCACCGCGTTGCGCGGTATCGGCTACGACGGCCAGGACCGTTCGATCGATGTGCGCATTTCGCGCATCCGCCCGAAGATCGGCGACGACCCCGACCATCCGCGCCTGATCAAGACCATCCGCAGCAAAGGCTATCTGTTCGTGCCGGAAGCCTGCGCAGACCTGCCGCTGTGAATTCGATCTTCCTGCGCATCTATGGCGGCATGTGCGCGGCACTGATTCTGGTGGCGGTGCTTGGCGTGCTGGCGCTGCACCTGCTCAATCAGGTGCGCAGCGAGCAGTATCGCGAGCGTCTGGCCCACGGTACGTTTTCGCTGATGGCCGACAACCTGCAACCGATGAACGAAACCGAGCGCCATCGCGCCTTGCTGGTGTGGGAGCGGCTGCTCGGGATTCCGCTGGCGCTGAAAACCTTTGCCCAGACCGACCTCGACCTGACTCAGCGCACCCGGGTGCAGCGCGGCCAGGCGCTGGTCGAACAGACCGGCCCGCACGCGGCCAAGGTCTATCGGCTGGTCAGCGACAAGGATCAACTGGTGCTGGTGGGCGAGGTGCAGCAGATCAGCGAGCAACTGGCCCGGGCGACCATTTACCTGTTGGCCGATGAGCTGGTGCGGGTGCCGGTGGGCGAGCAACCCAAACGACTGGCGCAATTGAAGGAAGAAAAAGGCTTTGGCTTTGATTTGCGGCTGGTCACGGTCAGCGACGCGGACATGGACGAAGACCAGAGCCGTCGGGTGTCCGAAGGCGATACGGTGATGGCGCTGGGCAAGGGTGGCGATTCGATCCGGGTGTTCGCCGGTATGGTCGGCACGCCGTGGGTGCTGGAAATCGGGCCGCTGTATCAGATGAACCCGTACCCGCCGGAATGGCTGGTTTTGATCGCCGCCCTTGGCCTGACTCTGATCGGCCTGATCGTCTATTTATTGGTGCGTCAGCTTGAACGGCGTTTGCGCGGGCTCGAGGCTGCCGCCACGCGCATCGCCAAGGGCAGTCTGGAAACCCGGGTGCCGGCCCGGGGTGCCGACTCGGTGGGCAAACTGGCGGCGGCGTTCAACGGCATGGCCGAGCACTTGCAGCAGTTGCTCGCCATTCAGCGTGAACTGGTGCGCGCGGTGTCTCACGAATTGCGCACGCCGGTGGCGCGCCTGCGTTTCGGTCTGGAGATGATCGGCTCGGCCACCACCCCGCAGGCGCTGGAAAAATACCGCGAGGGCATGGACCACGACATCGAGGACCTCGACAAGCTGGTCGACGAAATGCTCACGTACGCCCGGCTGGAGCAGGGCTCGCCGGCGCTGACCTTCCAGCGCATTGACCTGGATGCGCTGGTCAATCAGGTGATCGAAGAGCTGGCGCCTCTGCGCGCCGAGGTCACGGTGCAGCGCGGTCTGTGCCTGTCAGCAGCGGATTGCGATGACGCCTGGGTCGAGGCCGAGCCGCGTTACCTGCACCGCGCCTTACAGAACCTGGTGAGCAACGCCATGCGCCATGCACGCTCGAAGGTCACGGTCAGTTATCAGGTCGGGCAAATGCGCTGCCGGGTGGATGTCGAGGACGACGGCCCCGGTGTGCCGGAAACCGCCTGGGAGAAAATCTTCACGCCGTTCCTGCGCCTGGACGACAGCCGCACCCGGGCGTCCGGCGGACACGGGCTGGGCCTGTCGATCGTGCGGCGGATCATCCACTGGCACGACGGGCGGGCGTTGATTGGCAAGAGCAAGAGCCTGGGCGGGGCTTGTTTCAGTCTGAGCTGGCCGAGGAATCAGGAGCGGCGCTGAAGCCGCCTACGCCTGGATGCTGACCAGACTCAGCAACTGGCCGTCCTGCACGCCGAATTGCGCATCAAGCTCCGTGCCGCTGCGCCATTCGCCGGACAGGTCCGTCAGCAGCCGCAGCCGCACCTGACCCTGTTCATTCCACTCCAGCACTTCGGCGTGTTCGAAGTAGAAGCGCTGCTGCACGATCGGGTACAGCGCCTTGAACAGGCTTTCTTTCACCGAGAAGGTCAGGGTCACCCATAACGCAATCTGATCTCGGGAGCCGGCGGCCATGCGCTGCATTTCCGGCGGGGTCAGGATCTCTCCGGCCAGTCGTTCGGCGCGTTCGGCGTTGAGCAGGTTTTCCAGGTCCATGCCCAGCCCGCGCCAGTGCTGTTTGTTGGCGACAATCGCCGCCGCACGGCCGGTGCTGTGGGTGATCGAGCCGCAGATGTGCGCCGGCCACACCGGTGCACGGTCCTCGCCGATCGGCGGAACAGTGCTTGAGCCTTCCAATTGCTGCAACGCGGCCCGGGCGCAAATCCGCCCGGCGAGGAATTCCGCCTGCCGCTTGGCCACCGAACGCTGAATGCTCGGCGGCGGCTCGATGGCGCTACGACGAAAGTCATCGCCGAGCAGTTGCGACGGGTCGAAATGGGTGGTCAACAGCACGGTGTCAGGCAATACCTTCGGCAGCGGCCAATGGGCATCGAGCGGAGTGCAGCAGGCGGGGAGGAAAGGGCTGGCATTCATGGCGGGCATTTTGCCGGTAAGCGTCAGGGCTGGGTAGTGGCAAGGTTTAAATCGGCGGCGCGATCATCGCCAGCAGGCTGGCTCCCACAAACGTTCGCCACGCATATGTGGGAGCCAGCCTGCTGGCGATGGCCGCGCCGCGATGTCTCTGCCTAACCAAAGATCTTCTTGAAAAACGCCTGCATGTCCGCCCAGGATTTTTCATCTGCAGCCTTGTTGTAGCCGATATCCGGGCCACCGTGATCGCCGTGGCTCAGGCGATCCGCGTCGGGATTGCTGAAACCGTGCTTGGCGCCGTCGAGGCTGACGAATTGATAGTCGGCGCCGGCCTTGTCCATTTCCGACTTGAACGCCGTGACGTTGTCCGGGGTGACCATACTGTCCAGCGCGCCATGTTCGACGAGGATTTTCGCCTTCACAGTGCCATGCGCAGCCGGGGTCTTGGTGGCCAACGCGCCGTGGAAACTCACCACGCCGGCCAGCGGCACACCCTGACGCGCCGCATTCAGCACCACGCCACCGCCGAAGCAGTAACCGATGGCGGCGATTTTATCCTTGTCGGTCTGCGGCTGTTTCTTCAACAGATCCAGCCCGGCCTGAAAGCGCTTGCTGGCCGCATCGGCGTTTTGCGTGGCGGCTTGCATGAACGCCATCGCGTCTTTCGGGTGCTCGGTGTTCTTGCCTTCACCGTACATGTCGATGGCCAGCGCGCTGTAGCCAAGCCCGGAGAGGTCCCGGGCGCGGCGCTTGGCGTAGTCGTTCAGGCCCCACCATTCATGCACCACCACCACGCCGGGGCGCGGGCCCTTGATCGCGTCGTCGTAGGCGTAGTAACCGATCAGCTTCGTGCCGTCGGCGCTCTGATAGGGGATTTCCTCGGTCTTGATCGCAGCCTGGCTGAGGCTGCTTAAGGCGAGAAGGGCGAGGGTCAATAGCAGGCGCATGATCGGGTCTCCGGACAATAAGGGGTCAAAACAGCCTAGTTCATTTCATTCAGGCGAGGTTCAGAGAGTGTTCAGGGGCGGTACAGGGGAGGCTCAGTAACCTTGCGCCATACCCAAACAGCACTGTGAAAGAGGAAACTCCATGACTCGTTTAAATAAACTGCTGCTGGCTTTTACCGTAATGAGCGCCAGTATCGCGGCCCACGCCGACACCACCAGCAACTTCGCCGGCCTGACCTTTGGCCAGACCAGCGACAAGATCAAGAAATCCAACGCCCTGAACGACAACCTCGGCCACCCGGACGCCACCGCGGCCATCGACGGCAACAACACCTACGGCCTGCGTCTGGGTCAGCAAAACAGCCAGGGTCGCTACTACGCCACCTACGACAACGTGTCGGGCTCGCACAATGGCATTAAACTGCGCCAGGAAAACCTGCTGGGCAGCTACGATCTGTTCTACCCGGTGGGCGGCAGCACCAAGCTGTTCGGCGGTGCCACGGCGGGTCTGACCAAGCTGACCCAGGATTCGCCAGGCTACAGCCGTGACAGCGACATCGGTTACGCCGTCGGCGGTCAGTTCGGTGTGCTGCAGCAAGTCTCGCAGAACACCTCGGTCGAACTCGGTTACCGTTACCTGCGCAGCAACGCCAGCACCGAGATGAAAGAGAGCGGCGGCAGCAAGCAAGGCTCGCTGGACTTGACCAGCAGCGCCCAGACTTACCTGTCGGCCAACTACGCTTTCTAAAGCGCGGCTTGCCCTGGCCCCTGTGGGAGCTAGCCTGCTAGCGATAGCGTCCTGACAGTCGACATCATGGTCGGCTGTCAAATCGCAATCGCTAGCAGGCTAGCTCCCACAATTGGTTGTCTGGAGATTTCGTTTTACCCGGGAGAAGGTTATGAAACTGTTGGTCGTCGAAGATGAAGCGCTGTTGCGCCATCACCTGCAAACCCGCCTGACGGAGAGCGGTCACGTGGTCGAGTCCGTGGCCAACGCCGAAGAGGCGTTGTACCAGACTGGGCAATTCAACTTTGACCTGGCAGTGATCGACCTCGGCCTGCCGGGCATGGGTGGGCTCGACCTGATCCGCCAGTTGCGCTCGGGCGGCAAGACCTTTCCGATCCTGATCCTCACCGCGCGCGGCAACTGGCAGGACAAGGTCGAAGGCCTGGCCGCCGGCGCTGACGATTACGTGGTCAAGCCGTTCCAGTTCGAAGAGCTTGAAGCGCGGCTCAATGCGTTGCTGCGCCGCTCCAGCGGTTTCACCCAGTCGACCATCGTCGCCGGCCCGCTGTTGCTGGATCTGAATCGCAAGCAGGCGAGTCTCGACGAGCAACCGCTGGCGCTGACCGCCTACGAATACCGGATCCTCGAATACCTCATGCGCCATCATCAGCAAGTGGTGCCCAAGGATCGGCTGATGGAGCAGTTGTACCCGGATGACGACGAGCGCGATCCGAACGTGATCGAAGTGCTGGTCGGCCGTCTGCGTCGCAAGCTCGAAGGCCCGGCCGGGTTCAAGCCGATCGACACCGTGCGTGGCCTCGGCTACCTGTTCAATGAGCGCTGCACTTGATCCGTTCCCTTCGCGTCCGGCTGATGCTCGCCGCCACCACCCTGGCGGTGCTGTTCATGCTCGCGTTGCTCCCGGCGATGCAGGGCGCGTTCAGCCTGGCGCTGCAGGACTCGATCGAGCAGCGACTGGCGTCCGACGTCACCACGCTGATCTCCGCCGCGCGGGTTGAAAACAACCACCTGATGATGCCGGCACAGTTGCCCGACGAGCGCTTCAACCTCACGGACAATCGCCTGCTCGGCTACATCTATGACCGCGAAGGGCATCTGGTCTGGCGCTCGAAGGGCACCCAGGAAGAGAAGATCAACTACACGCCGCGCTACGATGGCCTCGGCAACGAGTTCGCACGGATCCGCGAGGCCAACGGTCAGGAATTCTTCGTCTACGACGTCGAAGTCAAACTGCTCGGCGGCAAAAGCGCGGCCTTCAGTATCGTGGCCCTGCAACCGGTGCGCGAATACGAAACCACCCTCGAAGGCCTGCGGGAAAATCTCTACCTCGGTTTTGGCGCGGCATTACTGGTGCTGCTGGCGCTGCTGTGGATCGGCCTGACCTGGGGTCTGAAAGCCTTGCGCCGGCTCAGTCAGGAACTTGACGAAATCGAAGGCGGAACCCTCGAAAGCCTCAGTGAACAACACCCGCGCGAACTGCTGCGCCTGACCGGCTCCCTCAACCGCCTGTTGCACAGCGAACGCCAGCAGCGCAGCCGTTACCGCGACTCCCTCGACGACCTGGCCCACAGCCTGAAAACCCCGCTGGCGGTATTGCAAGGCGTCAGCGAAGACATGGCCCAGCGTCCCGAAGACCGCGATCAGGCGTGGGTGCTGCAAACCCAGATCGAACGCATGAGCCAGCAGATCGGCTACCAGTTGCAACGCGCCAGCCTGCGCAAAAGCGGTCTGGTACGCCATCAGGTGCGCCTGCGCCCGGTGCTGCAAAGCCTGTGCGACACGCTGGACAAGGTCTACCGCGACAAACACGTGCGCGTCGCCTTCGATCTGCCGGAGCACTGTTACGTGCCGATCGAGCAGGGCGCCTTGCTGGAGATGATGGGCAACCTGCTGGAAAACGCCTATCGCCTGTGTTTGAGCGAAGTGCGCATCAGCGTGCGCGAAAGCCATTCCGGAATCGAACTGTGCATCGAAGACGACGGCCCCGGCGTACCACCGGATCAGCGCGCACGGATTCTCGAACGCGGCGAACGCCTCGACCGTCAGCATCCGGGGCAGGGGATCGGGCTGGCAGTGGTCAAGGACATCATCGAGAGCTACAGCGCGAAACTGACCCTGGGTGATTCGCCGATGGGCGGGGCGGCGTTCAGGATTCATTTTCCGGCGGTGTGACCGTTGGTCGCGACTGTCAGATCTGACAGTCGTTGTATTTCTTGTTCCTGACTATCTTGGGGTATCCATGAGATTAGCGAGCCGACCTTTTGGCTTGCCTGCATTACGAACGGATACCACTCACAGGAACAAGGAGTTGGAAATGCTTAAATTTCTTACGGCAAATGAAAGGCAGCAGATTGCTGATATGACCCTGGATGCGCAAATGGATTTGCCGTCCGCGTCCTTTGATGGAGTAGTGGGAGAGCGCATCAGTTTTGATCAGTTGGGCGAGGGATTAACCATTCGTATTCCTCGCTTTGAAGGACAGCGGGTCGGGGCAGATCTGATTGTGACCGTTGAAGGCGATTTTCGCGGAACTTGGTGGACAAAACGCCTGAACTTTGAAAGTGATGACACAGACACGCTTGTCCTGATGCCCGCCGGTGAAACCATTAGATTCAGGGGGCAAAACTTGATACTCGACTACCTTTACGACCTTCAGCACTACGCGCCCGATGCTGAGTATTTTGCGGAAGACGAGATTTACAATCCGGTAGTGGACGAGGCAGTGCAAGGTGTCATCCCTCTGCTCGCGGTCAATGGCGGCATCAATCTTCGCCTGAAAGCTTCAGCCTCTCTTTCGAGCGGGGCGCTGGTATCGGTATATATGCACGGAAGTGACTGTGACGCTTGTCTGGTCAGACATTTTCAGCTTGAGGGGTATGACGACAGCAAGGATGTGGTGTTGAGGATCGAACCGCGCTATTTGCAGCCGAATAAATATGGCACTGTCAGATTCATTTATACGGTGGAGAGAGCAGGTCGCAGATGGATCACGCCTGTTATCGAGCTGAAAGTCGAAGGTGACCTCAAGAGTCCTGAACCTGTTTACATGACTGAAGGGCGAGTCTATCCGGATTATATTAACCATATAGACGAGGACGGACGTATTCCCTTTATCCAAAGCACTGACGGGATGGTTGAGGGTGACACGCTGACTTTTATCTTTGCTGGCAACGTACTCGGTACCTCATTTATCTTGCGCCAAACATTGGCGCCTCATCAGGTCGGTCGGGACCTGAAAATCAATGTGCCATTTATGCATTCGCAATTGGGGTATGGAGGTAAGGTGATGACTATTGTCGAGCGTATAACCGGGGAAACTTTAGGGTCGACATTGCGCAATTTCGAAACTTGGTTCACGCCTTAAGTGCTAGTGTTCTTGCGCTCGATAAGCACCCGGCGTCAGTCCCGTCCATTTCTTGAACGCCCGGTGAAACGCCGACGGCTCGGAAAACCCGAGCTGTTCGGCGATCTGTTGCAACGACAGATCCGCCCGCCCCAGGTGATAAATCGCGATGTCCCGCCGCAACTGATCCTTCAATTCCTGAAAACTGGTGCCTTCCTCCCGCAGATGCCGGCGCAGGGTTTGCGGGCTGATGTGCAGGTGCGCGGCCACGGCTTCCAGATCCGGCCAGCGCGTGCTGTCGTGGCTGAGCAAGCGGCGCAGCCGGCTGCTCAGGCTGTTGCCGTCGTCCGGGCGGGACAGCAGGTCGGCGGGGGAGCGTTCGAGAAAATGCTTGAGGGTGCGTTCGTCCTGCAACAGCGGCATGTGCAGATAGCGGCTGTGAAATACCAGGCTGCTTTGCGTTGCCGAAAATTCCAGCGGGCAGGAAAACAGCAAATCGTATTCCGCCCCGTGCGCCGGTTTCGGGTAGCTGAAGCTCGCCTGTTCGAGGCGAATCCGCTGGCCGATCAGCCAGCTGCCGAGGCGATGCCAGATCACCAGCAGGCTCTCGCTGAGAAAGTGATCCGGGTCCCACAATTGCGCATCGTCGAGACTCAGGCGCACCCATTCGTCTTCATGGGTCAGGGTCAGGCGCGGGGCTTCGGGGAATAGGCTATAAAACAATAAGCCGCGTTGCAGAGCCTTTTCCAGGCTGCGGCAATGAATAATCGCGTGGCACATCATGGCGAAGCTGCCGGGTTTGCTCGGTGCGTTGCCGAAGCCCAGGTATTCGTCGTCCAGGGCCAGCCACAGGTTCTGGATCAGCTGGGTGAATTGCTCCGGGGCGATCCGCGCGCGCGGCTCGTCGAGCAGTTCGGGGCTGATGCCCAGTTGCTGCAGCAGGTCCGAATAGTCGTAACCCGAGCGCCGCGCGCCACCGAGGGCGGCGCGGGCAAAGTGACTGGCGATGGTGCGTTCGCGCATGAGCGGCAGGTCCTTCCTCTGGCGACCGATGGTAGCGGCTGCCTTTGATCGGTAACAAGGCGGATTTCCGCCAAATTGTAGGACGAGGTCGGGCGAGTTGGCGGAAATCCGCCACACTTGAGTCACCGAACGGTGACACAGAAAAACCCGTATCCCCTGATATCAAAAGGCTTGCAGCGATTTGCACCAAAGTGGCACGACGTTTGCGATAAGAGCCACAGAAGCGTGCGCCGAGCCGGTCCGGAAAAGCGCCGTTCGACACAACAAATCCCTCCAGTGCAGGAGGGTTCGCAATTCAGGTTTCGCGTTCAACAGATGGATGTTGCCACGCGGGACTCTTGAGGAACTTTGCAATGACGACTCGTCAGCCACTGTACAAATCCCTGTATTTCCAGGTGATCGTTGCCATCGCCATCGGCATCCTGCTCGGTCACTTCTACCCACAGACCGGTGTGGCGCTCAAGCCACTGGGTGACGGGTTCATCAAACTGATCAAAATGGTCATTGCGCCGATCATCTTCTGTACCGTTGTCAGCGGCATCGCCGGCATGCAGAACATGAAATCCGTGGGCAAGACCGGCGGCTACGCGCTGCTGTACTTCGAAATCGTTTCCACCATTGCCCTGCTGATCGGTCTGGTCGTGGTCAACGTTGTGCAACCGGGCGCCGGCATGCACATCGACGTCACCACCCTGGACGCCTCGAAAATCGCCACTTATGTGACGGCCAGTAAAGACCAGAGCATCGTTGGCTTCCTCCTCAACGTGATCCCGAACACCATCGTCGGCGCATTCGCCACCGGTGACATCCTGCAAGTGTTGATGTTCTCGGTGATCTTTGGCTATGCGCTGCATCGCCTGGGTTCATACGGTCGTCCGCTGCTGGACATGATCGATCGCTTCGCCCACGTGATGTTCAACATCATCAACATGATCATGAAACTGGCGCCACTCGGTGCGCTGGGCGCCATGGCGTTCACCATCGGTGCCTACGGTGTCGGCTCGCTGGTGCAGCTGGGTCAGCTGATGATCTGCTTCTACATCACCTGCGTACTGTTCGTCGTGCTGGTGCTGGGTGCGATCTGCCGGGCTCACGGTTTCAGCGTGTTCAAACTGGTGCGCTACATCCGTGAAGAGCTGTTGATCGTACTGGGTACGTCCTCGTCGGAATCGGCGCTGCCACGCATGCTGATCAAGATGGAACGTCTGGGCGCGAAGAAATCGGTGGTGGGTCTGGTCATCCCGACCGGCTACTCGTTCAACCTCGACGGTACCTCGATCTACCTGACCATGGCGGCCGTGTTCATCGCTCAGGCGACCGACACCCACATGGACATCACCCACCAGATCACCCTGCTGCTGGTACTGCTGCTGTCCTCCAAAGGTGCGGCGGGTGTGACCGGTTCGGGCTTCATCGTGCTGGCCGCAACCCTGTCGGCCGTAGGTCACCTGCCGGTGGCCGGTCTGGCGCTGATCCTCGGTATCGACCGCTTCATGTCCGAAGCCCGCGCCCTGACCAATCTGGTCGGCAACGCCGTAGCCACCATCGTCGTGGCCAAGTGGGTCAAGGAGCTGGACACCGACGTGCTGCAATCCGAGCTGGCCTCGGGCGGTCGCGGTATCTCTGATGAGCGTCAAGAAGACGACCTGGGCGTGGCCGAAGGCCCGACCCCGAGCAATGTGAAGTAAGCATCGCTCGAATGGAAAAACCCGCTTCGGCGGGTTTTTTCTTGTCTGCTGTTTGAGCGCAACGGTCAGCGCAACTGATGCATCCGGTAATTGCCCCATCGCCGATGGCTGCCTAGGCTGCATGCATCGTTGATGGAGAATGCCCATGTCTGCACCGCTGGCCTCACTGAAGATTCTGGATTTCTCGACCCTGTTGCCGGGGCCGTTCGCCTCGCTGCTGCTGGCGGACATGGGCGCCGAGGTGCTTCGCATCGAATCGCCGACCCGCCTCGACCTGGTGCGGGTGTTGCCGCCCCACGATCACGGTGTCTCGGCCAGTCACGCTTATCTCAATCGCAACAAGCGCAGCCTGGCCCTGGACCTCAAGCAGCCCGAGGCGCTGGAGCTGGTGAAGCAGCTGCTGGTGGATTACGACATCGTGCTGGAGCAATTCCGACCCGGAGTGATGGAGCGGCTGGGGCTGGGTTACGAGGCGCTGAAGGCGATCAATCCGAAGCTGATTTATGTGTCGATCACTGGTTACGGCCAGACCGGGCCATACAAGGATCGTGCCGGCCACGACATCAACTATCTGGCGCTGGCGGGGCTCTCCAGTTACACCGGGCGCGCCGACAGCGGGCCCTTGCCGCTGGGCATGCAGGTGGCGGATGTGGCGGGCGGCTCGCTGCACGGGGTGATCGGTCTGCTGGCAGCGGTGATTTCCCGTCAGCAGACCGGGCAGGGCACCCATCTGGACGTGAGCATGACCGACTGCGCGTTCAGCCTGAACGCCATGGCCGGTGCCGGGTATCTGGCCTGCGGCGAAGAGCCGGGCTGGGAGGATCAGATGCTCAATGGCGGCAGTTTCTACGATTACTACCGCTCTCGCGACGGGCGCTGGATGTCGGTGGGCAGTCTGGAACCGGCCTTCATGCAGCAACTGTGTGCGGCGCTGGGCCGGCCGGAACTGGCGGCGCAGGGCTTGTCACCCAAACCCGAACAGCAGCGGGCGCTCAAGGACGCCTTGAAGGTCGAGTTCGAGAAGCACGACTTTGCCGAACTGTGCGAGCTGTTCGCCGGAATCGATGCCTGTGTCGAACCGGTGCTGAATCTGGGCGAGGCGGTGCGGCATCCGCAATTGCAGGCGCGGGAACTGGTGACGCAGGTGCCCCGTGGCGATGGCTCGGCGCAGGCGCAGATCGCTTGCCCGCTGAAGTTCTCCGAGGCATTGCCGGCGCCGCGACATGTCGGGGCGGCGCTGGGGCAGCATACGGATCAGGTGTTGGCGGAGTTGGGGTTGAGCCCGGAGCGGATTGCCGAGCTGCGGCGGGCAAAGGTAGTTCTCTAGTGCCTGTTGCGGCCTCTTCGTCGGATCGCCGCCCGGACCAAGCCCGCTCCCACAGGTTACGTGTCGTACACAGAGGCTGTGAACACACCGGACACTGTGGGAGCGGGCTTGGTCCGGGCGGCGATCCGACGAAGAGGCCCGACCAGACAACACAAAATCCAGGTTATTCGACCCGCATCTCGCCACTGAACACCAGCGTGTTGCGACAGCGCCGGCACAAATAGCGCCGACCTTGCCGGACCAGGCTATGGCGCTGCGCCGAAAACGGAAAATCGCTGTCCGCACACGGGCATTTATAGATGTAGCGGGTCACGCTGCGGCGTTTGACTTCATAGGTATGGCAGCGGTCCGGCGGCAATTCGTAGACGCCGCGCATGATCAGTTGCCACTCCTCGCCGTGGGGCTGGATGCGGTCGCCGAACAGCTGGTGGGCGATCAGGTGTGCGACTTCGTGGGCCACGGTCTGCTTAAGGAAGTGCTCGGTGTTTTCCCGGTACAGCTGCGGATTGAAGCGCAGCAGGTTCTCGTGCAGATGCGCGACCCCGGCTTTTTGCCCGCGCAGCTTGAGGCTCACCACGGGGCGTTTGAAGGGACGTTTGAAAAAGGATTCAGCGAGTTGGAAACAGTCTTCGACGCGGGTATTGAGTTGCTCGGGCATGCTTGATGGATCTCCAGAGGCGTCGAGTATGCCGCAACCCCGGGGCGTTGCGAATCGTCGAACTGCCGAATGGTCGTCGCTCCTTTTCAACCGGCACGAGAAGGCCGCCTTGCGGCGGCCTGTGTTGGCGGATCTTGTTTTTCTCGGGATGAACCGATTGCTAATTGGTGTAGACGGGCCCCACGCCCAGTCCCCAGACAATCACGGTGAACGCCATGATGGCCACCAGCACCACCAGACCCACCGCCAGTACCGAGCTGGAAAACAGGAAACCCTCGTCGGACGGAATATTCATGAAGGTCGGCAGCCCCACATACAACAGATACACCGTGTAGCAGATGGCCGCCGTGCCGACGATCATCCCCAGCCACATGTGCGGGTAGAGCGCCGCCAGTCCGCCGACGAACAGTGGTGTCGCGGTGTAGGTGGCAAATGCCACGCAACGGGCCAGGCTCGGGTTGGCGTCATAGGTGCGGGCCATCCAGTGCACGAAGGCACCCATGACCGCGACCCCGCCGAGCATTGCCAGATAAGACATGATCGTCATCCACAACGCGCTTTCGACGGTGAGCATCACCGGTGCGCGGTTGCCGATCACCCAGCCGACCTGGGTGGTGCCGATAAATGCCGAAACAGCGGGGATCGCCGCCAGAATCAGCGTGTGCGTCAGGTACATGTGGCTGATGCTTTCTTCCTGGTCGCCACGGATTTCCTTCCATTCCTGATCGGGGTGGGTAAAAAGTCCCACTACGTGATGGATCATGCCAGTCACTCCTCTCGTTATTGCCATCGCCCCCCAGCGGAGCGCCTACGGGCCAATGCGGCCGAGCAAATACAGGTCTTCAGATTGTGTGCGACCTTATGTCGCAGTATAGAAAGGTCTTAACCGCACAGGTGATAGGGGCTTAGAGCAAATCGCGCTGTAAAACCTCGGGGTAATCGCGTCGAGGTCTGTGTAGAAGGGCGCTGCGAGCGGCGACAACCTGTGGCCACAAGCCCAGTGTTTTTGCGTAAAATGCCCGCCTTTCGTCACACCTCACGGATTTCGCGTCATGGGCACTCTTACGGTCAACCAGAACAAACTGCAAAAGCGCCTGCGCCGCCTGGCGGGCGAAGCCGTCACCGACTTCAACATGATCGAAGACGGCGACAAGGTCATGGTCTGCCTGTCCGGGGGCAAGGACAGCTACACCATGCTCGACGTGCTGATGCACCTGCAGAAGGTTGCACCGATCAAGTTCGAGATTGTCGCCGTGAACATGGACCAGAAGCAGCCGGGTTTCCCCGAACACGTGCTGCCGGCCTACCTGAAAGAGCTGGGCATCGAGTACCACATCGTCGAGAAGGACACGTACTCGGTGGTCAAGGAACTGATCCCGGAAGGCAAGACCACTTGCTCGCTGTGCTCGCGCCTGCGTCGCGGCACGCTGTACACCTTTGCCGATGAAATCGGCGCGACCAAAATGGCCCTTGGTCATCACCGCGACGACATCGTCGAGACGTTCTTCCTCAACATGTTCTTCAACGGCAGCCTCAAGGCCATGCCGCCGAAGCTGCGCGCCGACGATGGTCGCAATGTGGTGATCCGTCCGCTGGCCTACTGCAACGAGAAAGACATCCAGGCCTACTCGGACTTCAAGCAATTCCCGATCATCCCGTGCAATCTCTGCGGTTCCCAGGAAAACCTGCAGCGTCAGGTGGTCAAGGAAATGCTGGTGGACTGGGAACGCAAGACCCCGGGCCGTACCGAGAGCATTTTCCGCAGCTTGCAGAACGTGATCCCGTCGCAACTGGCCGACCGTAACCTGTTTGACTTCACCAGCCTGAAGATCGACGAGACCGCCGCTTCGCGTTTCGTCAACGTCGTAAACCTGTAAGCCGTACCCATTGTGGGAGCCAGCCTGCTGGCGATTGCGGTGTGCCAGCCCTACATGGGTGACTGACACTGCGCTATCGCCAGCAGGCTGGCTCCCACATTGGTTTTTCGTTTCATTCAAAAGGAGAGGGCATGCGCGACTACAAGTGGCTGCACGAATACTGTCTGAACCGCTTCGGTTCGGCGGCTGAACTGGAAGCCCATCTGCCCGTTCCCAAGACCCCGGCGCAACTGCGCAAGATCAGCGACGACCGTTATCTCTCGACCATGGCCCTGCGGGTATTTCGCGCCGGGCTCAAGCACAGTCTGGTGGACGCCAAGTGGCCAGCCTTCGAAGAAGTGTTCTTCAAGTTCGACCCGGAAAAGGTCGTGCTGATGAGTGCCGAACACCTTGAGCGGCTGATGCAGGATGCGCGGATCATCCGTCACCTGGGCAAGCTGAAAAGCGTGCCGCGCAATGCGCAGTTCATTCTGGACGTCGAGAAAGAGAAGGGCAGTTTCGGTGCGTTACTGGCCGACTGGCCGGTGACCGACATCGTCGGTTTGTGGACCTACCTGAAAAAGCACGGCCATCAATTGGGCGGGCTGTCGGCGCCTCGGTTTTTGCGGATGGTCGGCAAGGATACGTTTGTGCCGAGCTACGACGTGGTCGCGGCGTTGAATGCACAGAAGATCGTCGACAAGGCACCCACCAGCCTGCGGGATCTGGCGACAGTGCAGAACGCGTTCAACCAGTGGCATGAAGAGAGTGGTGGACGGCCGATGAGCCAGATCTCGATGATGCTGGCTTACACCGTCAACCATTGAGCTCAGAGTGATCGTTCCCACGCGGAGCGTGGGAACGATCCCGAAACCGGTGGGAGCTGGCTTGCCAGCGATAGCGATCTGTCAGGCGACGGAGACTTCGCCTTCGCCCGCCAGTTTGCGGTTCAGCTGATACCGCCAGCGCACATACAGCAACGCCGAGCAGAACACCGCCAGACTGGCGATCATCTCCAGCACGCCAAACAGCTGCCGGCTCGGGTCGTATGCGGCCAGCGCGCCCTTGATGAAATACAGGTTCACCACAAAGCACATCCACGAATGCCCGCGCGCGCTGCCCATGATCATGCCCGGTGCGAGCACGATCCACGGGATCAGCTCGATCAGCAGAATCACCCACGGCCGCGCGCCGTGCAGGTCGGCGAACACCAGGTAATACGCGGCGAGCAGTCCGGCCAGGCCGAAAAAGCACAGCAGACTGATCACCCGCATCGCCCGCACCCGTGGCTCCAGCCACTCGACGGCGGGCAGGACTTTCGGCTTTCTGGCCATCTCAGTTCCCCAGTTTCTGGGCGGTCTTGGCCAGACGTGCACCGAGGGCGCGGCACAGCGCCACTTCGTGCTGATCGAGACCACTTTTACCGTCGGCCCCAGCGTGATGGCTGGCGCCGTAAGGCGTGCCGCCGCCCTGGGTTTCCAGCAGCGCCGATTCGCTGTAAGGCAGGCCGGTGATCAGCATGCCGTGGTGCAGCAGCGGCAGCATCATCGACAGCAGGGTGGTTTCCTGACCACCGTGCAGGCTGGCGGTGGAGGTGAACACTCCGGCCGGCTTGCCGACCAGCGCGCCGGTCAGCCACAAATTGCTCGTGCCATCGAGGAAATACTTGAGCGGCGCGGCCATGTTGCCGAAACGGGTCGGGCTGCCGAGGGCCAGGCCGGCGCAGTTCTTCAGGTCATCCAGCGTGGCGTACAGCGCGCCTTGATCCGGAATGTCCGGTGCCACGGCTTCACACTCGGTGGAGATCGCCGGCACGGTGCGCAGGCGTGCTTCGAGGCCCGCCTGCTCGACGCCACGGGCGATCTGCCGGGCCATCTCGTTGGTCGAGCCGCTGCGGCTGTAATACAGAACCAGAATGTACGGCGCACTCACGGCAGCAGCTCCAGGATCTGCTCCGGTGGACGGCCGATAATGGCTTTGTCGCCGGCTTCGAGAATCGGTCGCTCCATCAGCTTCGGATGTGCCGCGATGGCTTCGATCAATTGTTTTTCGGTGAGACTGGCGTCGGCCAGGTTCAGGGTCTTGTACTCGTCTTCGCCGGTGCGCAGCAGTTGCCGTGCGCTGATTCCGAGCTTGCCGAGCAAAGCCTTGATCTGCGCGGCGTCCAGCGGCGTTTCGAGGTAGCGCACCACGTTTGGCGTCAGGCCACGGGCTTCGAGGAGTTCGAGCGCACCGCGGGATTTCGAGCAGCGCGGGTTGTGATAAAGCGTCAGATCGGTCATGGGCGGGTCGCTTCTTGCGTAGAGTGGCGGCTATTCTAACTGTGCAGCGCGCAATCCAGAACCTTGGGAGGCGATGGGTCGCAGGCGCATTCAATTTTTCACAAGGAACACGACATGACACGGGCACTGGCAGCGGCATTGACGATCATCGGGGCGTTGATGCTGGGGGGCTGCGGTAACGACTATGGCATCGACCAGAACGGGCAGAAAGTGGCGTCCGAGCGCCTCGACAAACAATGGGTCGTGCTCAACTACTGGGCCGAATGGTGCGGCCCGTGCCGCACGGAAATCCCGGAACTCAATCATTTGGCCGAAGAGCTCAAGGGCAAGAAGATCGGCGTGTTCGGGGTCAACTTCGACAATGTGCAGGGTGAAGAGCTGAAGAGCGCCAGCGAAAAACTGGGCATCAAATTCACGGTGCTGGCGCAGGATCCGTCGGAACTGTTCGAGCTGCCGCGCAGTGAGGCCTTGCCGGTGACCTACATCATCGACAACAAGGGCAAGGTGCGGGAACAGTTGCTGGGCGAGCAGACAGCGGCGGGGGTGATGGCGAAGCTTGAGGCGTTGCAGGCTACAAATTGAGTTGCCGCTAAAAAGCATCCCTCACCCCAGCCCTCTCCCGAAACGTCGGACCGCCCGGAGGGAGAGGGGGCCGACCGAGGTGTCTGGCGATTTGCATCGACCTGGAGGATCAGGTCGACTGAAGATTCGTCAGAGCGGAATCCGGTTGGTTATGGATTCGGTGAAGGTCTTTCAGGTCGGCGTATCTCTCCAATATCCCCCAATCAGTCCCCTCTCCCTTTGGGCGGTCCGACGTTTCGGGAGGGTTAGGGTGAGGGGCTTGGCGATCTAAAGGATCAACCCTCTTCCAGCCACCAGCGCAGCGGCTTGCCTTCGGCGGGCCAGAAGCGCATCTGCTCGATCGGCGAGATGTCCCAGCGCTCAACATGCTCCAGGGCCTGGAGGAAGCGTTGCTCCTGCTCCATCAGCGCCGGTGCGCAGAGTTTGCGGGTCTTGCCGATCTTGCCGAAGCTCAGCTTGTCGCCTTCCAGGGTGTACGGCGCGAACCAGTGGTTGCAGCCGCCATTGCCATACGCCCGGCCATCATCGCCAAGGGTCACGGTCAGGTGGCTGTAGTCCATCAGCGGACGCTCGCCGATCCATTCCAGAATGTAGCTGCGGTTCTGTTGCAGTTGCACAGGCTCCGCGGCGCACCCCATCAGGCCGGCGCCGACAACAGCGGTCAGGGCCAGGTGTTTCATCACGCCGTCTCCTGGCATTTCGGGCACAGGTGCTTGTCGCCAACGGCTTTCCAGCCGAGCTCGGCGATGCGTGCGGTGGCGGCCGGTTTTTCCGCAGGCTTGCCCAACTTGGCGTCCACGGCGAATTCGAAGCTCAGCTCCCTGGCGCAGCTGTCGCAATTGACCTGCCAGGTGTGGATCGCCAGCTCACCAAACACCGGGCCGGTGGTCATGGCAGTCCATTGACCCGGCGGGTTGATCAGGTGGCGGACGGTGTCGACGGTCAGACGCATGGACAAGTCCTTGCTGCCTTTGAGGGTTACGACCAGCACGTCGCCGATGCGGATCGAGCCACCGTTGCCGGTGACCTGATAACGGCCCGGAACCAGGGCGCGGCATTCGGTGAGGGTGTGTTGCGGGTTCATCAGGGTGTAGCGGAAATCGTGTTCGACCATGGGTCCTCCAAATATGCGCGACATGCTAGCACGGGCTTGATTGCAGAATGATGCGCGCGTGCGACCTTCGATCCGGTTCAAATCGACACCGCAGTCGTGGCAAACTGCCGCCTTCATTTTCAAGGAACGGAACATGGCGCTGATCGAATGTTATGAATGCAAGCGGAGCATCAGCTCCGAAGCCACGGCGTGCATTCATTGCGGGGCCCCGCTGGCAGAGGCGCCTGCTTCGCACGCCCAGACGGGCACGTCGACAATTTCCTTTGGCAGCCTGCCGCGCAACAAGGCCGTGCCCGAGGCTTATGTTCCGCCGCCGGCACCCGAGCGGCCGAAGATCATGCCGGCCGCTGCGGGGCGACGCCGTCGTTCGCAGCCGGTCGAGCCGGTGCTGAACCCGGACGGCTCGCGCCCGGTGGAAGGCTGGCTGAAGATCATGGCGTTTCTGATGCCGCTGGTGTTTGTCTGGTTCCTGCTGCGCAGCGGGCACTCCCTTAAGCAGCGTTTACTGGGGTTCGGCTGGCTGGCGCTGTTGATCCTGTGCGTGGCGATTACCCCGACGCCGCCTCCGGTCTGAGCCCGATCGTTCAGCCCTCGACCTGGTTCTGCGGCGTACCCGCCGCCCAGGTCGCGATGTTGTGCAGGGTGGTCGCGGCAATCGCGCCCAGCGCCTCATGGGTCAGAAACGCCTGATGGGCGGTGACGATCACATTGGGGAACGTCAGCAGCCGCGCCAGCACGTCGTCCTGTAGCGGCAGGTCGGAACGGTCCTCGAAAAACAGCTGCGCTTCCTCTTCATACACATCCAGTCCCAGATAACCGAGCTGGCCGTCCTTCAAGGCGTCGATCAGCGCTGGCGTGTCCACCAGACCGCCGCGCCCGGTGTTGATCAGCATCGCCCCCGGTTGCATGTGTGCCAGCGAATTGCGGTTGATCAGGTGTCTGCTCTGTTCGTTGAGCGGGCAGTGCAGGCTGATGATCCGCGACTGTGCCAGCAGATCCGGCAGGCTCAGGTAGCGCGCGCCTAACGCTTCGACGGCAGGGTTCGGATAAGGGTCGTAGGCCAGCAGTTCGCAGCCAAAGCCGTGCATGATTTTGGCGAAGGTCGCGCCGATCTGTCCGGTGCCGACGATGCCGACCGTCTTGCCCACCAGATCGAAACCGGTAAGACCGTGCAGGCTGAAATCGCCTTCGCGGGTGCGGTTGTAGGCGCGATGCAGGCGCCGGTTGAGGGCGAGGATCAACGCCACCGCATGCTCGGCCACCGCGTGGGGCGAGTAGGCTGGTACACGCACGACGGCCAGCCCCAGACGTTTGGCGACGGTCAGATCCACGTGGTTGTAGCCGGCCGAACGCAAGGCGATAAGGCGAGTGCCGCCGGCGGCCAGACGTTCCAGCACCGGAGCGCTGAGGTCATCGTTGATGAAGGCGCAGACTACCTCGTGATGTTCGGCCAGCGCCGCCGTGTCGAGACTGAGCCGGGCCGGCTGGAAGTGCAGTTCGATCCCGTCCGGGCAGTCGGCGGCGAGGAAACTGTCGCGGTCGTAGGTCTGGCTGCTGAAAACGATCGTGCGCATGAAATCCTCCTGGAGCATCGACGCGGGCGCAATTCACCCGCGACAACTGTAGCCGCGTCGGCGTTGACCGGCATTGCCGTGGATCAGGCGCTGATCTTCGCCTGGGCCGCCAGACGATTGATCGCCCGTTCCAGCTCGTCCAGCGCGGTCGAGGCCTTGGGGTCCTGCTGCTTGAGCAGGGTTTCGCTGCGCTGGCAGGCGGCGCGCAATTGCGGCACACCGCAGTAGCGAGTGGCGCCATGCAGGCGGTGCACCCGTTCGAGCAGACCGTTTTGATCCTGATGGTCGCGGGCGGTGCGGATGGCTTCGCGATCGGCCTCGAGCGAGGCCAGCAGCATCGCCAGCATGTCTGCCGCCAGATCCGCCTTGCCGGCGGCCAGGCGCAAACCTTCTTCGTGATCGAGAATCGGCAGTTCCTGATTGCCCAGCAGGCTTTCACCGCCCCGGTCCGGCGCCTGATTGCGAAGCGCCAGGCCGGTCCACTTCAGCACCACCTGCGCCAGTTGCCGCTCGCTGATCGGCTTGGTCAGGTAGTCGTCCATGCCGCTTTGCAGCAGCGCGCGTTTTTCATTGGCCATGGCGTGGGCGGTGAGGGCGACGATCGGCAGCGGCGTGCAGTGCCGCTCGCTTTCCCACTGGCGAATCGTTTCGGTGCTCTGGCGTCCGTCCATGCCGGGCATCTGCACGTCCATCAGCACCAGATCGAAGGTTTCGTTCTGCACCGCCTTGACTGCGGCATAACCGCTTTCCACGGCCAGCACCTTGGCGCCCATGTCTTCGAGCAGCGTCTGCACCAGCAACAGGTTGGCCGGGTTGTCGTCGACGCACAGCACTTTCGGCGCGCGGCTCGACAACGGTTCGCCCGGTTCGCTGCGCTGCTGGCGCGGGTTGACCATGTCCGACAAGGCCCGGCGCAGTTTGCGGGTGCAGGCCGGTTTCGATTGCAACTGACTGTGAGGGTTGGGCACCGAAAGGTGATAGAGCGTCAGCTCGGTGGTCGGGCACAACACCAGCACCCGGCAACCGAGGTGCTCAAGGTCCCAGATGTGCTGGTTGAGGCGCTCCGGCGGCATGTCGTTGCTGGTGATGCCGAGCACCGCCAGATCGATGGCCTGATCGGTCTGATGGGCGCCGGTAACGCCATTGGTCAGGCTTTCCAACGTGTTGAACGGCGTGACGTCGAGGCCGCAGTCTTCCAGTTGATGCTGCAGGGCCTGACGCGCCAGTTCGTGATTTTCCAGCACCGCCACCCGGCGCCCGAGCAACGGCGCGGCGGGCAGGTCTTCGGCATCGTCGCGGGTCTTGGGCAGGTTCAGGCTGATCCAGAATTCCGAACCTTCACCCGGGGTGCTGTCGACGCCGATTTCGCCGCCCATCTGTTCGATCAGGCGCTTGGAAATCACCAGCCCCAGGCCGGTGCCACCGGGTTGGCGCGACAGCGAATTGTCGGCCTGGCTGAAAGCCTGGAACAACGCGCGCACATCCTGGTTCGACAGGCCGATGCCAGTGTCCTGAATGCTGATGCGCAACTGCACGCTGTCGTCGTTTTCTTCTTCGAGCATGGCGCGGGCGACGATGGTGCCTTCGCGGGTGAACTTGATCGCGTTGCTCACCAGATTGGTCAGGATCTGCTTGAGGCGCAGCGGGTCGCCGACCAGCGACAAAGGCGTGTCGCGGTACACCAGACTCACCAGTTCCAGCTGCTTGGCGTGCGCGGCGGGGGCGAGGATGGTCAGGGTGTCCTGTAACAGGTCGCGCAGGTTGAACGGAATATGGTCGAGCACCAGTTTGCCGGCCTCGATCTTCGAGAAATCGAGGATCTCGTTGATGATCCCCAGCAGGCTGTCGGCGGATTTTTCGATGGTGCCCAGGTAGTCGAGCTGGCGCGGGGTCAGTTCACTTTTCTGCAACAGGTGGGTGAACCCCAGAATGCCGTTGAGCGGCGTGCGGATCTCGTGGCTCATGTTGGCGAGGAATTCGGATTTGATCCGGCTCGCTTCCAGCGCTTCTTTACGGGCCAGGTCCAGCTCGATGTTCTGGATCTCGATGGTTTCCAGGTTCTGGCGCACGTCTTCAGTGGCCTGATCGACGCTGTGCTGCAATTCTTCCCGGGCGTTCTGCAGGGTGCCGGCCATGCGGTTGATGCCGGACGCCAGTTCATCCAGTTCCTGACTGCCCAGCGGTGGCAGGCGGGTTTCCAGATGACCGTCCTTGAGCTGGGCGACGGCCTGTTTGATCTGGCTCAGCGGGCGGTTGATCGTGCGGCCCATGCGCAAGGCCAGCAGCGCGGCGCCGGCCAGCCCCGCACCAATCAGCAACAGACTGGCGAACAGGCTTCGGTAGCCGCGCAACAACATGCCGTTGTGCGACAGCTCCAGTTCAACCCAGCCGAGCAGGCGGTCGGATTCTTGCGGGATCAGCTCGCCGGCGAGGTTGCGGTGTTTGCCGAAGACCGGCAGCAGATAGCGGGTGGCATCGTTGCCGCTGCGTCGCAGCAGGTGCGCGCTGTCACCGCTCGGCGCCTGATTGAGCATGGTCGGGCCGGCGTGAGCGAGGGGAGAGCGGTCGGGCGCGAGGAAGGTCACGGCGCGCACGTCTGGTTGTTCGAGGGACTGGGTGGCGATGCGCTCGAGCAGTTCGGCATCGCCGTGGCCCATGGCCGGTGCCACCAGCGGAGCCAGTTGCTCGGCGATCATTTCGCCGCGCTGCATCAGTTGAGCTTGCAGGTCGGATTGCTGCGTCCAGGTGAAGTACCCGCCCAGCACCAGTGCCATCAGGCTGGTCGGCAACAGGGTCAGCAACAATACGCGACCTTTGATTCCCAGTTTCTTGAGCACGCCTTTCTCCTGCATCCCGCTGATCGTTGACTCACACGTGCGTCCGGCACGCGGTATCGGCGCAGTGTAGCGATTTGCTTGCGGGCAATCTTGGGAAAAATGATGTCGTGGTTGTTCACTCTCAGGCCGGTCATCTGTCCGACAGGTCAAGCTTGGGTTGCCGGGCGCCGGGCAATCTTGAATAATCGCCCAACTGAGAATTATTTGCAGATAGTCATGACTCCTGTCTCTATTGGCCAACCCCGCATTCTTTCCATCGAAGACGATCCCGTCCTCGGTGCCTATGTCCATGAACAACTGGGCCGCAGTGGCTTCCAGGTGACCTGGTGCCAGAACGGCAGCGAAGGCCTGAGCATTGCCCGGCGCCAGCCGTTCGATGTGGTGTTGATGGACATTCTGTTGCCGGGGCTGGATGGATTGAATGTCCTCACCCAACTGCGCGAGAGCCATTCCACCCCGGTGCTGCTGATGTCGGCGCTGGGTGCCGAGGCCGACCGTATCAGCGGTTTCCGCCTCGGCGCCGATGACTACCTGCCCAAACCTTTCAGCATGGCCGAGTTGCATGTACGGATCGAAGCGATCCTGCGCCGGGTCGCCCTCGACCGTCGTCCGGCGGCCATCGCCCCGGTGATGCCGGCCAGCGGGCTGCGTTTCGACGACGAGCAGTGCGATGTGTTCTACCGTAATCAACCGGCCGGCCTGACCCGCAGCGAATACCGTCTGCTGGAAACCCTCAATCGCAACGACGAGGAAGTGCTGAGCAAGGCCTTCCTTTACCAGCACGTTCTGCAACGCGGCTATGCGGCCCACGACCGCAGCCTCGACATGCACATCAGCCAGATCCGCCGCAAACTCAAGTCGGTCGGTTACACCGAGCGGGAAGTACGCACGGTGTGGGGCAAGGGTTACGTCCTGAGTGCCGTCGATGAAAGTGTCTGACCTGCCGGGCCGGCACTCGCTGTTCTGGAAACTCGCCTGCCTGTTGGTGGCGTTCTGTCTGTTGATGATCTGGCTGAGCTGGTCCTGGGGCCGGTACATGGAGCAGCGCAACCAGTTCCTCTCCGACGACGCCCGTCGCACGCTGAGCCGTTATGCCGCCGAGGCCGAGCGCGCCTGGCAGCAGGGCGGGCGCGATGGCATCGATAGCTGGTTACAGAGCATGGAGTTGCGCGAAGCCGGCTGGGTCGGCGTGATCGGCGGCAACCTGCAGTCGCTGGGCAGCCAGCCGTTGAACGCTCAAGAGCTTCAGCGCCTGACCTTCCTGCGCGGCCTTGACTGGCCGATTCACAAAAAGGGCCGGCCGTGGCTGCGGGTTCCATTTCCCACTGACCCGACCGCCGGCAGTCTGGTGATCGAGTTACCCGAGCGATTTCTGCCGGGCAAATACCGGGTGTTCTGGCGCGTCATCACCAACGGCGTGATTCCAGGTCTGTTCACCTTGCTGCTGTGCGTCGGCCTGTATCGCCTGCTGGTGGTGCCGCTGAACAATCTGCGCGAGCAAGCTAACGCCTGGCGCGCCGATCAATTGAATGTGCGGTTGTCGAGCGGCATCACCCAGCGCCCCGATGAACTCGGCGAACTGGCCCGCGCCTTCGACTCGATGTCCGAACGCCTGCAATCCACCGTGGCCCTGCAACAGCAGCTGCTGCGCGATTTGTCCCACGAACTGCGCACGCCCCTGAGCCGGTTGCGGGTCGCCAGCGAAAGCGAGCAGCAGCTGCAACCGCTGCGCGAACGTATCGGTCGCGAAGTCGACGTGATGCAGCGATTGGTGGAGGACACCCTGCAATTGGCCTGGCTCGACACCGAACGCGCGCCGTTGCCGGACGAAGCGATCCAGATTCAGGCACTGTGGGAAATGCTCACGGAAAACGCCTGCTACGAAAGCTGCTGTCCGATGGGGCAGTTGCAGTGCGGGGTGGAGGCCTCATGCTGGGTGCGCGGCAATCTCAACACCCTGGCCCAGGCACTGGAAAACATTCTGCGTAATGCGATTCGACATTCGCCACCGGGCGGCATCGTGCGGCTCGATGGTCGACGGGATGGCGATTACTGGCACCTGTGGCTGGAGGACGAGGGTGGCGGCGTGGCCGAGGCGGATCTGGAGCGGATCTTCTCGCCCTTCATCCGACTCGACGGCTCGCGGCCGGGGGACGGTGGATTTGGTCTGGGCCTGAGCATCGCGAGGAACGCGGTGCAACGCCAGGGCGGAACCCTGTGGGCCGAGAACGGCCCGTCGGGATTGCGCTTGAATCTGCGGTTGGTGGCGGATGACAGTGCTGTCAGTCCCGACGTCTTCGCTGGCAAGCCAGCTGCCACAGTGGACATGAGCCGCCCGCAGATCGTTTGAGCTGCACAAGAAAGTGTCAGCGCTGCTGACGCTATTTAAAAGTCGCACCACTGGCGCGACTTTTATTGCTTATTCCAAGAAACCATAAGCACCACACTTTGCGTGATATGGCCTGCGCAGGTTTGCCGGTATGATAGGCGCCCCCGCAGTCCGGATTGCGAAAAAACGCCATGACCTTGCAGTACTCAACCATCGCCGATTGCGTCGGCAACACGCCGCTGGTGCGTTTGCAGCGCCTGCCCGGTGTCACCAGCAACACCCTTTTGCTCAAGCTCGAAGGGAACAACCCGGCGGGTTCGGTCAAGGATCGTCCGGCGTTGTCGATGATCACCCGTGCCGAGTTGCGCGGGCAGATCCACGAAGGCGATACGCTGATCGAAGCGACTTCGGGCAACACCGGGATCGCCCTGGCGATGGCCGCCGCGATCAAGGGTTACAAGATGATCCTGATCATGCCGGACAACTCCAGTGCCGAGCGTAAGGCGGCGATGACCGCTTACGGCGCGCAGCTGATTCTGGTCAGCCAGGAAGAGGGCATGGAAGGCGCTCGCGATCTCGCCCAGCGGATGGAAGCCGAAGGCCGTGGCAAGGTGCTGGATCAGTTCGCCAACGGCGACAACCCTGAAGCGCACTACACCACCACCGGCCCGGAAATCTGGCGTCAGACCGAGGGCTCCATCACCCATTTCGTCAGCTCCATGGGTACCACCGGCACCATCATGGGCGTGTCGCGCTACCTCAAGGAGCAGAACGACAAGGTGCAGATCGTCGGCCTGCAACCGATGGAAGGCTCGGCCATTCCCGGCATCCGCCGCTGGCCGCAGGAATACCTGCCGAAGATCTACCAGGCCGACCGCGTTGACCGCATCGTCGACATGGCGCAAAGCGAAGCCGAGGACGTCACCCGGCGTCTGGCCCGCGAAGAAGGCATCTTCTGTGGCGTGTCCTCGGGCGGTGCGGTGGCAGCGATGCTGCGCCTGTCCAAAGAAGTTGAAAACGCGGTGATCGTCGCGATCATCTGCGACCGTGGCGACCGTTACCTGTCGACCGGCATTTTCGACGCGCCCAACTGATGGCCAAGCATGAGAGAGGCCTGCGCTTCCAGCCCACCGGCGGCAGTAAGGCCGCGCAAATCCCGACCGGCAAAAAGCAGCGTCTGAGCATCGAGCGCTTGGCCAATGACGGTCGCGGCATCGCGTTTTTTGAAGGCAAGACCTGGTTCGTCCTCGGCGCCCTCGCCGGTGAAGAAGTCGAAGCCCGAGTGCTCGGCGCCCACGGCAAAGTGGTCGAGGCGCGTACCGAGCGCGTGTTCAGCGCCAGTCAATTGCGTCGTCCCGCACCTTGCCAGCATGCCGGACGTTGCGGCGGTTGCAGCGTCCAGCATTTGCCCCACAACGAACAGCTTGCCCTGAAACAGCGCATGCTCGCCGAGCAGTTGTCGCGAGTCGCCGGTGCCGAGCCCGAGGAGTGGGCGGCGCCGTTGACCGGTCCCGAATTCGGCTACCGTCGCCGCGCCCGGATCGCCGTGCGCTGGGACAGCAAGGCCAAACAGCTTGAAGTCGGTTTCCGTGCCGCCGGCAGTCAGGACATCGTCGCGATCAGCGAATGCCCGGTGCTGGTACAGCCCTTGCAGCCGATCATGACCCGTTTGCCGGAGATGCTTCGCCGCCTGAGCAAACCTCAGGCGCTGGGGCATGTCGAATTGTTCAGCGGCTCGTCACTCGCCGTCCTGCTGCGTCACATGGCGCCGCTGTCCGAGGCCGACCTGACGATCCTCAAGGATTTCTGCGCGTTCCATGAAGCGCAGCTCTGGCTGCATGGCGAAGGCGAACCGCAGCCGGTGGATGATGCACAGTCGCTCGGTTATCGCCTGGAACAATGGGACCTGCAACTGGCCTATCGGCCGGGAGATTTCATCCAGGTCAACGCCGGGGTCAACGAGGCCATGGTCGCCCAGGCGCTGGACTGGTTGAAACCGACGAGCGATGAGCGCGTGCTCGACCTGTTTTGCGGTCTGGGCAACTTTGCCTTGCCGCTGGCAAAAGCCGCGCGTGAAGTGGTGGCGGTCGAAGGCGTGCAGACCATGGTCGATCGCGCGGCGGCCAATGCCGCTAGCAACAATTTGCATAACACAAAGTTTTTTCAGGCCGATTTATCCCAGCCTTTGACCGATGCCGAGTGGATCGGAAACGGCTTTTCTGCGGTACTCTTGGACCCACCGCGCGACGGTGCTTTCGAGGTGGTGCGCAAGCTGGCGGCCTTGGGCGCCAAACGGTTGGTGTACGTGTCGTGCAACCCTGCAACTCTGGCGCGCGATACGGTCGAATTGATCAAGCAGGGCTACCGGTTAAAACGTGCCGGGATTCTCGATATGTTTCCTCAGACGGCACATGTCGAGGCCATGGCGTTATTTGAAGCGAGCCAGGATGGCTCGTCTGATCCGACTGGTCGTCCGTAGCGCTCGCCTTGGCCCCGCGAGCGCGAACGGGCATTGACGGTCAGTGATTTGACGCATTGAATCTGCGTCGTAGGGAAGGTAAAGCAAGATGGTACAGGTGAGAGCACACCAGCCGATCAACACTGACGGCAGTATCAATCTCGAGGCTTGGCTCGATCATGCGGTCAGTGTCGATCTGGCACTGGATCGCGAAGCCTTGAAAGAGGCCTGCGAGTACGCTCGCCAGGCCGAGCAACAGTCCAATGCGGCGAAGAATCTCTGGTCCGAAGGCAGCGGCAGTTTCAGTACCGGTCTCGAGATCGCCGAGATCCTCGCCGACCTCAAGCTCGATCAGGATTCGCTGGTTGCCGCGGTTCTGTATCGCGGCGTACGCGAAGGTCAGATTGAACTCGCAGCGGTCAGCCAGCGCTTCGGCCCGGTGGTCGCCAAGCTGATCGACGGCGTGCTGCGCATGGCCGCGATCAGTGCCAGCCTCAGCCCGCGCCAGTCGATGGTGCTTGGCACCCAGGGCCAGGTGGAAAACCTGCGCAAGATGCTGGTGGCGATGGTCGACGACGTGCGTGTCGCGCTGATCAAACTCGCCGAACGCACCTGTGCGATCCGCGCGGTGAAAACCGCCGACGACGAAAAACGTAACCGGGTCGCTCGGGAAGTGTTCGACATCTATGCGCCGCTCGCGCATCGACTCGGCATCGGTCATATCAAATGGGAACTGGAGGACCTGTCCTTCCGTTACCTGGAACCCGATCAATACAAACAGATTGCCAAGCTGCTGCATGAGCGGCGGCTCGACCGTGAGCGTTTCATCGCCGACGTGATGACCCAGCTCAAGGACGAACTGCAGGCCACCGGCGTCGAAGCCGACATCAGCGGCCGGGCCAAACACATCTATTCGATCTGGCGCAAAATGCAGCGCAAGGGTCTGGAGTTCAGCCAGATCTACGACGTGCGTGCGGTGCGCGTGCTGGTGCCGGAAATGCGCGACTGCTACACCGCGCTCGGTATCGTCCACACCCTGTGGCGGCACATCCCGAAAGAGTTCGACGACTACATCGCCAACCCGAAAGAGAACGGCTACCGCTCGCTGCACACGGCGGTAATCGGCCCGGAAGGCAAGGTGCTGGAAGTCCAGATCCGGACCCACTCGATGCACGAAGAGGCCGAGCTCGGCGTCTGCGCGCACTGGCGCTACAAGGGCACCGACGTCAAGTCCGGCTCCAATCACTACGAAGAGAAAATTTCCTGGCTGCGTCAGGTCCTCGAGTGGCACGAAGAGCTGGGCGACATCGGTGGTCTGGCCGAACAGCTGCGGGTCGATATCGAGCCGGACCGGGTCTACATCTTCACCCCGGACGGTCATGCCATCGACTTGCCGAAGGGCGCGACACCGCTGGACTTCGCCTACCGCGTACACACCGAAATCGGCCACAACTGCCGTGGCGCGAAGATCAACGGGCGCATCGTTCCGCTCAACTACAGCCTGCAGACCGGTGAACAGGTCGAGATCATCACCAGCAAGCACGGCACTCCGAGCCGCGACTGGCTGAACCCGAACCTGGGCTACGTCACCACGTCCCGGGCGCGGGCGAAGATCGTGCACTGGTTCAAGTTGCAGGCGCGCGACCAGAACGTCGCGGCGGGCAAGACCCTGCTCGAGCGCGAGCTCAATCGCCTCGGCCTGCCGGCGGTGGATTTCGACAAGCTGGCCGACAAGGCCAACATGAAAACCGCCGAAGACATGTTCGCCGCCCTCGGTGCCGGCGACCTGCGTCTGGCGCAACTGGTGAATCTGGCGCAACAACTGGTCGAGCCGGAACGCGGCAACGAACAGCTGGAACTGATTCCGCGCAAGGCCACCGGCTACAAACCGGGCAAGCGCGGCGACATTCAGATCCAGGGCGTCGGCAACCTGATGACCCAGATGGCCGGCTGCTGCCAGCCGTTGCCGGGCGATGCGATCGTCGGTTACATCACCCAGGGCCGTGGCGTGAGCATTCACCGCCAGGACTGCGCCTCGGTGTTGCAACTGGCCGGGCGCGAGCCGGAGCGGATCATCCAGGTCAGCTGGGGCCCGGTGCCGGTGCTCACCTATCCGGTGGACATCGTCATCCGCGCCTACGATCGTTCCGGTCTGCTGCGTGACGTCTCGCAGGTGCTGCTCAACGAGCGGATCAACGTGCTGGCGGTCAACACCCGCTCGAACAAGGAGGACAACACCGCGCTGATGTCCCTGACCATCGAGATTCCGGGTCTGGACGCGCTGGGGCGGTTGCTGGGGCGGATTTCCCAGTTGCCGAACATCATCGAAACGCGGCGTAACCGGACTCCATGAAACCGACCTATAGCCTTGACGACCTGCTGCACCTGATGAACCGTCTGCGTGACCCGCAGTATGGTTGCCCGTGGGATATCAGGCAGACTTACGCGACCATCGTTCCACACACCCTTGAAGAGGCCTACGAAGTCGCCGACGCCATCGAGCGCGGCGACTTCGATCACTTGCAGGGGGAGTTGGGCGATCTGCTGTTTCAGGTGGTGTATTACAGCCAGTTGGCCCGGGAAGAAGGGCGATTCGAATTCGCCGGCGTGGTCGACGGCATCACCCGCAAACTGATCCGTCGTCATCCGCATGTGTTCCCCACTGGCGATCTGTATGCGTCGCTGGACGTGCCGCGTCTGAGTGAAGAGCAGGTCAAGCAGCGCTGGGAGGAAATCAAGGCCGAGGAGCGCGCCGAGAAATCCACCGAGCCGCAGCAACTGTCACTGCTTGACGATGTGCCTGCTGCGTTGCCGGCATTATCCCGCTCGGCCAAGTTGCAGAAGCGCGCCGGTCAGGTCGGTTTCGACTGGCCGGATGCCTTGCCGGTGCTGGACAAGGTCCGTGAAGAGCTCGATGAAGTGCTCGAAGCCATGTCCGAAAATGACCCGCAAGCGGTGGCCGACGAGATCGGTGACCTGCTGTTTTCCGTGGTCAATCTGGCCCGGCACCTGAAGGTCGATCCGGAAACCGCATTGCGTGGCGCCAACGCCAAGTTCGAGCGACGTTTCCGTTTTATCGAACAGGCATTGCGCGACACCCACCGACCCATGGAAGATTGCACCCTCGAAGAGTTGGACGCCCTGTGGGGCGAAGCCAAACGTCAGGAAAAGAATTCGCCCAGCTGTGGCTGAGCCGTTGCCCAAGTGAGTAAGCATCAATGAGCCTTTCCCTTCGCGACCAGTTGCTCAAGGCAGGACTGGTCAACCAAAAGCAGGCCAAGCAGGTCAGCAAAGACAAACAGAAACAACAGCGCCTGGCCCACAAAGGTCAGATCGAACTGGACGACTCCCAGCAGCGTGCTGCCCAGGAAGCCCAGGCCGAGAAGGTCAAGCGCGACCAGGAGCTGAACCGCCAGCAGCAGGAGAAGGCGGAAGCCAAGGCCCGGGCCGCGCAGGTCAAGCAGTTGATCGAGGTCTCGCGTCTGCCGAAGCTGACGACCGAGGACTACTACAACTTCGTCGACGACAAGAAGGTCAAGCGCATCTCGGTCAACACGCTGATGCGCAACAAGCTCAGCAGCGGCTCGCTGGCGATCGTGCACCACGCCGGCGGCTACGAAGTGATTCCTCGTGAGGCCGCCCTGAAGATTCAGGAGCGCGATCCACAGCGCATCGTCCAGCTCAACGAGAAGGTCGAAGAGGTCAATGCCGAGGACGATCCGTACGCGGCCTATGTGATCCCTGATGATCTGATGTGGTAAGCGGGTTCCGCCGGGCTGCGAAGCGGCCCTGAAATCCCCAAAACGACAAACCCCGCTCATGGCGGGGTTTGTCGTTTTCAATGCTGTGGTTTTGTTTCAGGCGGATTTCCGATCCCGCTGCTGTTCCTGCAGTTCCAGTTCGGCCTTGTAGTTGTGGGCGTCGATCTCGTTGTGGAACATGCCGACCAGCAAGTCTTGTTGATGCACATCCCAGATCCGTACGCCGGCGGCTACGCCTTCATGGGACATGTGTGAATCGTCGCGTTCAGTTACTTTTACAGTCATCTGCTAGCTCCAAATCTCAAGTTATCTGCAGCAAGGCGTGTGCAGGACTCCGTTATAGATTTTGTTAGCCTGCTAAGTAAACGCCCGATTCGTGCAATGTATTCTTGCGAAATCTGCAACAGCGCTGGAGCCCGCGGAAACCGCGACATTCAGTCGCAGGGTATTGAGTTCCATGACAAAAGCTTCATGTTCCTGACGGCGATTTTCAAGCAATACACCGACCCTGTGGGAGCGGGCTTGCTCGCGAATGCGATTTAACATTCAACATTTTTGTCGACTGACCCACCGCTTTCGCGAGCAAGCCCGCTCCCACAGGAGGTTGTGTTTATGGCTGGCGAAAAAAAACGCCCCGAACCAGTCGGGGCGTTTTCATGTGCGGCTCAGCGGGAGGGAATTACTTGCCTTCCCAGCGCTTCAGCACGAGGGTGGCGTTGGTGCCGCCGAAGCCGAAGCTGTTGCTCATCACGGTGTTGATGGTGGCGTTCTCGCGGGTCTTGGTCAGCACCGGCAGATCGGCCACTTCAGGGTCCAGTTCGTCGATGTTGGCCGAACCGGCGATGAAGTTGCCTTCCATCATCAGCATGCAGTAGATCGCTTCGTGAACGCCGGCGGCGCCCAGGGAGTGACCCGACAGGCTCTTGGTGGAGCTGATGGCCGGGGCCTTGTCGCCGAACACTTCGCGCACACCTTTCATTTCCGCGACGTCGCCGACCGGAGTCGAAGTGCCGTGGGTGTTCAGGTAGTCGATCGGGGTGTCGACGGTGGACAGCGCCTGCTGCATGCAGCGGATCGCGCCTTCGCCGCTCGGGGCCACCATGTCGTAGCCGTCGGAAGTCGCGCCGTAGCCAACGATTTCCGCGTAGATCTTCGCGCCACGGGCCAGAGCGTGTTCCAGCTCCTCGACCACCACCATGCCGCCACCGCCAGCGATGACGAAACCGTCACGGTCGGCGTCGTAGGCGCGGGAAGCTTGCTCAGGGGTGTCGTTACGCTTGCTGGACAGGGCGCCCATCGCGTCGAACAGGAACGACTGGCTCCAGTGCTCTTCTTCACCGCCGCCGGCGAACACGATGTCCTGCTTGCCCATCTGGATCTGTTCCATGGCGGTACCGATGCAGTGGGCACTGGTAGCGCAGGCAGAAGCGATGGAGTAGTTCAGGCCCTTGATCTTGAACGGGGTGGCCAGGCAAGCCGAAACGGTGCTGCTCATGGTCCGCGTTACACGGTATGGGCCGACGCGCTTGACGCCTTTCTCGCGCAGGATGTCCAGCGCTTCCATCTGGTTCAGGGTCGACGCGCCGCCGGAACCTGCGATCAGGCCGGTACGCGGGTTGGACACCTGCTCTTCGGTCAGACCGGAGTCAGCGATGGCGTCTTTCATGGCCAGGTAGGCGTAAGCCGCTGCGTGGCCGACGAAGCGATAGATCTTGCGATCGATCAGCTCTTCAAGGTTGAGGTCGATGGAGCCGGAAACCTGGCTACGCAGACCCATTTCGGCGTATTCCGGGTTGAACCGGATGCCAGGGCGGCTTGCACGCAGGTTAGCGGAGACGGTCTCTTTGTCATTGCCCAGGCACGAAACGATGCCCAGACCAGTGATAACGACGCGGCGCATGCGAATAACCCTTAGAAGTTGTCAGTGGAGGTGAACACGCCGACGCGAAGGCCTTCGGCGGTGTAGATTTCGCGACCGTCGACAGTCACCGAACCGTCGGCGATGGCCAGGTTCAGCTTGCCCTTGAGGACGCGCTTGATATGAATGTTGTAGGTGACTTTCTTGGCGGTCGGCAGGACCTGGCCGAAGAATTTCACTTCGCCCGAACCCAGCGCACGGCCGCGGCCCGGCAGGCCTTGCCAGCCCAGGAAGAAGCCGACCAGTTGCCACATGGCGTCCAGACCCAGGCAGCCCGGCATCACCGGATCGCCTTCGAAGTGGCACGCGAAGAACCACAGGTCAGGGTTGATATCCAGCTCGGCGACCAATTCACCTTTGCCGTACTTGCCGCCTTCTTCGCTGATCAGGGTGATGCGATCCACCATCAGCATGTTCGGGGCGGGCAGTTGCGCGTTACCTGGGCCGAACAGCTCACCGCGACTGCAGCGCAGCAGGTCTTCCCGAGTAAAGGCGTTTTGTTTGGTCATGCGAGCTCCTCAATAATCCCATGCGGCAGGTGGGGCAAATCTTCCCGGCCGATCGACGCGTTCATGCCTCGAACCGGCAGCCTACTCATAGACTATTGCGTTGTGGTGAAAGTCACAGCACCAAGGACATGAATGTACACTTGTGCACTGAAATTTTTAATCAAGCCCCTTTTGAGGCCCGTTCGGGTGCCTAAGACTGCCGCACTTTCGCTTTTCACGCCAGTCGCAGATGCTCGAAAGGGCCTCTCTACTGCACCCAGCGCTGCAGAATCTGCTGCAGGTCATTGCGTTTGAATGGCTTGGCCAGGTAATCGTTCATCCCCGCCGACAGGCAGTTTTCGCGATCACCCTGCAACGCGTTGGCGGTCAGGGCGATGATCGGCACCTGGCCGCAGCCGGGCAGGCGGCGGATCTGTCGGGTCGCCTCGTATCCATCGATGAGTGGCAAGCGGCAATCCATCAGGATCGCTTCGAAACGGCTGTCCCCGGCACTGCGCACCGCCTGCACGCCATCGGTGGCGACGCTGACGGTAAAGCCCAGGCTGCGCAGCATCGCTTCGATCACGGTCTGGTTGACCGGGTTGTCCTCGACCAGCAACACATGGCGTCCTTCGCCGTGACCGTTGCCGTTCAATGCGCGCGGTGCCGCCAGCGCGGGCAGTGCCTGCTTATATAGGGCTAGTGGTATTTCCAGGGTGAACACCGAGCCGCGACCTTCTTCACTCTGGGCACGCAAGGTGCCGCCCATCCGCTCGGCGAGGGTGCGGGCAATCGGCAGGCCCAGACCGGTGCCGCCATATCGACGGGAAATCGAGCTGTCGGCCTGCTGGAACGCGTTGAACATCAGCTCCAGGCTTTCCGGCGAAATGCCGATGCCACTGTCACGTACCGCGCAGGTGAACCACAGCAATTCGTGATCCAGCGATTGCCATTGCGCCTCGATGCTGACGCGCCCCTGCTCGGTGAACTTCAGTGCATTGCCGACCAGGTTGACCAGAATCTGCCGGATCCGCGTCGGATCGCCCTGTACCTGCAAGTCGTGCATGTCATCGGGGATCCGCAGCTGCAGGGCCAGCCCGCGTTGCGCCGCGCTGTGCTGGAAGGAATGGGCGCAGGCGCCGATCAGGTCGGCGAGGTTGAACGGAATGTGCTCCAGCTCCAGCTCCGAACGTTCGATGCGCGAGAAATCCAGAATGTCGTTGATCACCTTGAGCAAGTGCTCGGTGGACTCGGAAGCCAGCGCCGCGTACTCGACCTGCTCCTCGGTCATGTCGGTGGTTTCCAGCAATTGCAGCATGCCCAGCACACCGTTCATCGGGGTGCGCAGCTCATGGCTCATCATTGCCAGGAAATCCGATTTGGCGTTGTTGGCCTTTTCCGCCTCTTCGCGGGTCTGGATCAGTTGCGCCATCGCCTGATGCTGTTCGCGGCTGGCCTGCTCCAGTGCCTGGGCCAGGTTGTTGATGTGCTGGGACAGTGCGCCCAGCTCGGTGTCATCGACGATCGGCAGCGGGGTCTTGTAGTCGCCCTCCTGAATCGCCTTGACCGCATTGCCGATGTCGCGGATCGGCTGCGACAGGCTGCCGGCCAGTCGCCGCGCCAGCACAAAGGTGAAGAGCAGGGCGAACAACGCCAAAATCCCGGCCTTGAGCAGGATCTCCTGCTGGCGCTGACTGAAGGCGTCATTCGACAGCCCGACGATCACCCGCCCCAGATAATCCTCGCTGGCCACG
Organism: Pseudomonas pharyngis; assembly: GCF_021602345.1. GTDB lineage: Bacteria > Pseudomonadota > Gammaproteobacteria > Pseudomonadales > Pseudomonadaceae > Aquipseudomonas > Aquipseudomonas pharyngis. The sequence continues at coordinate 277,541 of NZ_BQID01000008.1, read as the reverse complement.
CCGGGATTGCTCTTGCCGTCCTGAAAGAAATCGTTGTGCAGGGCAATGCGTTGCAGCCGCACCGGTGCCTGGAACACTTCGACCTGATGCGGACGATTGTGCGCATCCGCCGGCTGTTCGACGTAGGCCAGAATCCGGTTGGCGCTGTCCTGCACTTCTAGAAACCGCACGTTCGGCGTGGCCAGCGTGGCCTTGAGCAGGCTTTCCAGCACTTCGTTGTTGCCGGAAATCACCCCGTACTCGGTGGCCGGTGCGAGCTGGTTGGCGATCAACTGGCCGGTGTGGTTCAACTCCTGACGCAAATCCTGAATGCGCACGAAGGTGAAAAAGCTGATCAGCAGCAAGGTCAGCAACAGCGCAGGGCCCAGACTGATCAACTGAGTGCGGGTGTTGATGTCCCAACGGCGGAAAATCATGGGCGGCGCTCTCCTTCGGCCAGCTCTGCGGCGACAGACGCTTCATTGATCGGTTCTATCCCTAGGGAACGAGCCACCTGCGCATTACTTGAGACTTTAAAACGCCCGGGGTAGAGCGTGCGCGGCCAGGTGGCCGGTGGCCGGTCCAGCAATTCGTCGAGGACGGCCAGCCAGTCGTTCTGATCGCTGTAGGTACTGGCCAGGCTGCCGGCGCGAACGAACGAGACATTCGGCCCGACCAGTGCCAGTTGCCGAGAGTAACTGCTGAGCAACAGGTTCTTCGCGGTTTTCGGGTTGTACAGGTCAGGGTCGTCGAGGCCCAGCAGCACGTCGCTGTTTTTCAGCACGGTCTGCAAGGGTCGGCTGTCGTGGGTGTTATCCCAGCGCTGCGGGACGATTTGCAGATTCAGCGGCTGGGCGGCCGATTGCAGCTCCTTGAGCAGGAACTCGCTGTGCTGATCGAACAGCACGCCGACGCGCCCGGCCTGGGGCAGAATCCGGCGGATCAGTTGCAACTGACGACTCAGCGGCGGATCGGCCCACAGCAGGCTCAAGTGGGGTGGCTGCGCGTCGCCGAAGCGTTGGCGGGCTTGCAAGCGGCTGATGCGCAGGACCAAAGTCGCTGGGCCCTGGCTTTCCTGCATGCGCCAATCGAGGCTCGGCAGATCCAGCAGGATCAGGCGCAGGCTCGACGGCAGTTTGCCCGGTGCTGGCAGACTGGCCAGTGGCTGGAAATGCACGCGGTCGGTGGGGCGCAGTTCGCTCAGGGCCTGAACGAAGGACTGCACACCGGGGCTTTCCTCGGCGCCGGTCAGCAGAATATCGGCCGCCTGCACGGCCACGCCATGCAGCCATGCTGTCAGGAACAGACAAAGCCCGGCCAGCCATTGGCCGAGCGTTGGCATCTTCCGTGACAGGGCGTAACGCATCTAGAACTCCAGCTCGGCGCTGAAATACACCACGCGGCGTTCGTCGTAATTGTTGTCGACGAAGGTGGTCGGCTCATGGTCGAGGCGTTGTTGCAGCACGCCGGCCAGTTGCAGCTGGGCCTTGCCCAGGGCGATGCGTTTGGCGATGCGCGTGTCGACCCGCTCGAAGCGGTAACCGTTGAGCGCGTTGTCACCGTAATAGAAGAGGGCGCTGTTCCAGCCGTGGCCCCAATCGCGCAGCCAGCCGGCCGAGCCGCTGTTGCGCGCGGTGAATTGCTGGTCCAGCGGGTTGCTCGCCTCGGCGTCGACGAAGGCGTAGGTCAGGCGCAAGCGGTCAGCCGCACTCAGGCGCCAGTCCATTTGCGTCTCGGTGCCGCGAAAGCGCGAATCGTTGGCGTTGCTGGCGATGTACTGATTGTTGCGCAGCGGTTCGCTGATCATCCCGGTGATTTCGTCGTAGAACAGCTTCACGTCCAGCGCCAGGCCCCATTCCGGGAAAAAGCCGTTGTAGCCCAGTTCCCGCGAGCGCATGTGCTCCTGGTCCAGGTCGCCGGGACCCCGGGTCTTGACGAAGTAGCGGGCCGAAGACTGGCCATAGGCGGCGGGCCGCAGGTTGGTCACCTGATAACTCCAGTTGACGTTGTTCTCGAACATGTCCGGTGAACGGATGGCTTCCGAATACACCGCGCGCAGGCTGTGCCGCGGATTGATCAGGTAGTTGACCGCAAACCGGGGCGTCAGCGAGCTGCCGATCAATTGCGTGTCTTCGAACATGGCGCCGCCCTGCAACAGCCAGTGTTCGCTGGCGCGCCATTCCAGTTGGCCGAAGGCGCGCCAAGTGGTGTCGTCCAGCGTGCCGTTGAAATAGGTCTCGGAGTCGGCACGGTCGTAACGATAGTTCAGGCCGCTGACCAGACGCAGGCTATCGGACAGGCTGAGGGTGTCCTGCAACTCCAGGTCGTAGCGCGATTCCCGGGCACTCTGGTCGATGTCGCCACACAGGGTCTGGCGCGCACCGTTGCGCCACTGGTCCAGCACCTGATTGGCCAGGGTCATTTCCTGCGGCGTGCCGGCGGGTGCGCCGGGGCCGGTGAACAGCGTCATGTTACGGGCCAGGCGTTCGGTGTAGTTCGGGTTGAGCTGCCACAGCTCCGTCAACTGCGGGCTGAACGACACTTCGGCGTCACAGGCGCGCCAGGTCTGCTGGCGATCCCAGTGTTGTGCCGAGCCTTGCACGTAAAGGCTGTGATCGGGATTGAGGTCCAGGTTCCAGCGCACCGAGCCGGCGTAGTCCTTGGCAACCACGTCGGAATTGTTCCCGGCAGCGGTAATCCCGGAGAACACCGGTCGGTAGGTGTAGGGCCGTTGATTGGTCCCGTCCTTGGCGTTGACCTGCCAGTCCAGGCTCTGGTTGTCGCTCAGGGTCTGGCTGACCGCGAGACTGAAGCGGTTCAAGCGGCGGTTGTCGCGGTAGTCGGCGCCGGTGCGGTCGCTGTCGAAACCGTCGTCCTCCTGGCCGGACAGCGACAGACGCAGGTCGCCGCCATTCCAGCCGGTGCTCTGGCTGGCATAGAAATCATTGATGCCGCGTTGGCCGCGGGTCAGCTTCAGTCGTGTGCCGTGGCTGTCCGCCGGGTTGCGGGTGATGATGTTGATCACCGCCATCAGCGCGTTGGCGCCGTAGCTGACGGTGTTCGGGCCGCGAAAGACTTCGATGCGCTCGATGTCTTCCATGGCCACCGGGATATCGCTCCAGTCCACGGTCGCCAGACCGGCGCGGTACACCGAGCGGCCGTCGATCAATACCTGCATGCGCCGGGCTTCGCTGGCGTTGGTCCCGTGATAGTTCACCGCCGCCTGATTGCCGCTGATGTTGCCGACCATCATCCCCGGCACCAGGCGCAGCAGTTCACTGATGTCCCGGGCACCGCTGGCGCTGATCAGTTCGCTGTCGAGCACGGTCATGCTGCCCGGGACTTCCGCCGGCGACTGTTTCAGGCGCGTGGCGGTCAGGATCTGCGGCAAGGCCTCACTGTCGACAAACAGGTCGTCCGCCAGCAGCACCGGGCTGAACAGCAGCGCCAGCAGCAGGGACGAACGCGGGGAAGGGGGGCCAGAAAACACGACGCAGCCTTGATAGCAAAGAATTGGCGCGCATGTTAACCGAGGTCGACGACTTTTCCAGTCACGTTGCAGGCATTTTCCTCGGTTTTATTGGTCTTCTTCCTACAAGTGCGGGTAATTGACGCCGGGGCTGTCCGAGAAGGGGACGCTCCGTATAATGCCGGCATCGCCACTGGTATGGATTAACGGATTAAATATGACTGAACAGCGCCCGATTGCGGTCCTGGGAGGCGGAAGTTTCGGTACCGCCGTGGCCAATCTGTTGGCCGAGAACGGCCATCAAGTCCGGCAGTGGATGCGTGACCCCGAGCAGGCCGAGGCCATCCGGGTCAATCGCGAGAACCCGCGGTACCTCAAAGGCATCAGGATTCTGCCCGGCGTGACCGCGGTCACCGACCTGCAGGAAACCCTCGACGCCTGCGATTTGTGTTTCGTCGCGTTGCCGTCCAGCGCGCTGCGCACGGTGTTGGCAGCGCACGCCAAACGCCTGAGCGGCAAGATGCTGGTCAGCCTGACCAAGGGCATCGAAGCCCACACCTTCAAACTGATGAGCCAGATCCTCGAAGAGATCGCCCCGCAGGCGCGTATCGGCGTGCTGTCCGGGCCAAACCTGGCGCGGGAAATCGCCGAGCACGCACTGACCGCCACCGTGGTCGCCAGCGAAGACGAAGAACTCTGCAAAGCCGTGCAGGCCGCGTTGCATGGCCGCACTTTCCGCGTCTACGCCAGCGCCGACCGTTTCGGCGTGGAGTTGGGCGGCGCACTGAAAAACGTCTACGCGATCATCGCCGGCATGGCGGTGGCGCTGGAAATGGGCGAGAACACCAAGAGCATGCTGATTACCCGGGCGCTGGCCGAAATGACCCGGTTTGCGGTGAATCAGGGCGCCAACCCTATGACCTTCCTCGGTCTGGCCGGTGTCGGCGACCTGATCGTCACTTGCTCGTCGCCGAAAAGCCGCAACTACCAGGTCGGTTTCGCCCTCGGTCAGGGTTTGAGCCTCGACGAAGCGGTGTCGCGCCTGGGTGAAGTGGCCGAAGGCGTCAACACCCTGAAAGTGCTTAAGGCCAAGGCTCAGGAGGTTGGCGTGTACATGCCGCTGGTCGCCGGATTGCATGCAATTCTGTTCGAAGGGCGCACGCTTGAGCAGGTGATCGGTCTGCTGATGCGTGCCGAACCGAAAACCGATGTCGACTTTATTTCCACCAGTGGTTTCAACTGATTCAGCAGGGAGCAGGCCATGAACGATCCGAAAACCGAAGCCAAATATGAATCCATCCTCCTGCGGGTGTTGTGGATGATTGTTTACATCCTGGTCTGGCAGGTAGCGCAGTTCATCCTCGGCGCGGTGGTGCTGGTGCAGTTGATCTATCGTTTGTTCTATGGCGCCCCAAGCGCCAGCCTGATGAATTTCGGCGACAGCCTGAGCCAGTTTCTGGCGCAGATCGGCCGTTTCGGCAGCTTCCACAGCGACCAGAAACCCTGGCCGTTCGCCGACTGGCCGGCGCCGCGTACGCCGGAAGGTGAAGCGCCACACGTTGTTGCGCCGGCACCGCATCCGGCCCGGGATGAGGAACCCAAGCTATGAAACTCTGGGTATTGCGTCACGGTGAGGCCGAGCCCTATGGCTCGCGCCCCGACTCCGAGCGGGAACTGACCGACCACGGTCGCAAGGAAGTGTTGAGCAGCGCGGCCCGTTTGATGGGCCAGCCGCTGACGGCGATCTACGCCAGCCCGTACCTGCGGGCGCAGCAGACGGCGCAACTGGTACGCGAAGCGCTCGGCTTCGAGCCGGAAATCCGTACAGTCGAGTGGTTGACCCCGGAAGTTGACCCGGACCGCGTGGCCGAGCAACTGGTGTCGGTGAGCAACGTGCTGCTGGTCAGCCACAATCCGCTGGTGGGCAATCTGCTCAGCTACCTGCAACACGGTGCGGGCTACCCACCGGAAAAAGTCAGCACCGCCGGGCTGGCCGAGCTCGAACACAGCGAGTTGCTGATCGGCTCGATGACGCTCAACAGCCTTAAACATCCCTGAAATTTTTTGTATGAAATAGTCAACCAAGCACTTGCTTGGTTGACTACGCTTGCTCCAGACCAAAAAACAGGAGCGAGTCGAATGTCTTCCGCCTTCCGTTTGCCGCTGGACGTGTTTTACGAACGCGAGGCCCGGCACCCGCGTCAGCGTTTTCTGGTGCAGCCGATCGGCGGCGGGCAGGTCGAGACACTGACCTGGGCCGACGTCGGCCATCAGGCTCGCTGCGCGGCGCACTGGCTGCGCTCCCGGGAGTGGCCGCCAGGCAGCCACATCGCCCTGATCTCGAAAAATTGCGCGCACTGGATCATCGCCGACCTGGCGATCTGGATGGCCGGGCACGTTTCGGTGCCGCTCTATCCGAACCTCACCGCCGAATCGGTGAATCAGGTGCTGACCCACTCGGAAAGCGTGCTGGCGTTTATCGGCAAACTTGATGACTGGCAGGGTATGTCGCCAGGCGTGCCGGCCGGTCTGACGACGGTCAGCCTGCCGCTGCATCCACTGGGTACGTTCGATTTCAACTGGGACGATGTGCAACGCAGCTCGCCGATCCAGGACGATCCGCGTCCCGCCGCCGAGCAACTGGCGACGATCATTTACACCTCCGGCACCACCGGCCAGCCCAAGGGCGTGATGCACAGCTTCGCCAATCTCGGGTTTGCGACGACGCGCGGCACGCAGCTGTTCGGCCTCAATGAGAACGACCGGCTGCTGTCGTATCTGCCGCTGTGTCATGTCGCCGAGCGGATGTTCGTCGAGCTGGCGTCGATCTATACCGGGCAGACGGTGTTTTTTGCTGAAAGCCTCGACACCTTTCTTGCCGATCTCAAGCGGGCGCGGCCGACGGCGATGTTCGGTGTGCCGCGGATCTGGACCAAGTTCCAGATGGGTGTCTACAGCAAGATCCCGGCGAAACGCCTGGACTTGCTGCTCGGTCTGCCTTTTATCGGCCGACGGATCGGCCACAAGGTCCTGGCCGGATTGGGTCTGGATGCCTTGCGCGTGGCGCTGTCCGGTGCGGCGCCGGTGCCGCTGACCCTGTTGCGCTGGTATCAGAAACTCGGGCTCGACGTGCTGGAGGTCTACGGCATGACCGAAAGCTGCGGTTATTCGCACATCTGCCTGCCGGGGCAATACAAGGAAGGCTGGATCGGCCGGCCGTGTCCTGACGTGGAAGTGCGGATCGACGAGTCCGGCGAAGTGCAGGTGCGCAGCCAGGCGAACATGCTCGGCTATTTCAAGGAACCGCAGAAAACCGCCGAGACCCTCACCGAAGACGGCTTCTTGCGCACCGGCGACAAGGGCGAACAGGACGCCGAAGGGCGTTTGCGCCTGACCGGGCGGCTCAAGGAAATCTTCAAGACCAGCAAGGGCAAATACGTCGCCCCGGCGCCGATCGAAAACCGTCTGGCGGTGCATTCGCGGATCGAGCAGGTCTGCGTGGTCGGCGATGGCCTGAGTGCGCCGCTGGGGTTGTGCGTGCTCTCGGCGGTGGGCCGGGAAGAGCCCCGCGCACCGCTGCATTCGAGCCTGGAAAAACTGCTGGAGGAGGTCAACGCCGTACTCGACAAGCACGAGCGCCTGCGTCGGCTGGTGGTGGTCAAGGACAGTTGGGCAGTGGAGAACGGCTTCCTCACGCCGACCTTGAAGATCAAACGCAACATCATCGAAGACACCTACGGAGCACGTTTCGAAGAATGGAGCGAGCGCAGCGAGGCGGTGCTGTGGCAGGATTGAGCGTCGATCAAAACAACAAAGGAAGCCTGCGATGACCTTGTGGCGCACCACTCCGAACATCGAGCAGTTGAACGCAATCCAGAAAAACACCATCGGCGAAGTGCTGGACATTCGCTTCGAGTCCTTCGACGAGGAATCGCTGACGGCCAGCATGGTCATCGACCATCGCACCCATCAGCCTTACGGCCTGCTGCACGGCGGCGCCTCGGTGGTGCTGGCGGAAACGGTCGGCTCGATGGCCAGCTACCTGTGCATCGACGCCAGCAAGTTCTATTGCGTGGGCCTGGAAATCAACGCCAACCACTTGCGCGGCCTGCGCAGCGGACGAGTGACGGCGGTGGCCAAACCGATCCACATCGGCCGCACCACCCACGTTTGGGATATCCGCCTGACCAGCGATGAAGGCAAGGCCAGTTGTGTGTCGCGCCTGACCATGGCGGTGGTGCCGCTGGGAGAACAACCGCCGGCGCGTTAATGGCCGCAGCGTCATAGCCCTGACCGGACTGTCATCATTCCTGGCAGTTACGGTCATTGCTGTAGGACGCGGTCTTGCGGACAATCAACGCCTGTTTTCCGCTCTTGGATTTGCCGGTATGTCGCAACCGATCTTCTTCGCCCACGCCAACGGTTTCCCTTCGGGTACCTACGGCAAACTGTTCGCGGCGCTGGCGCCCGAGTACCGGGTCGCGCATCTGGAACAACATGCCCATGACCCGCGTTTCCCGGCAGGTGATAACTGGTATCACCTGGTCGATGAACTCATCCATCATCTTCAACAGCAAGACGAGCCGGTGTGGGGCGTGGGCCATTCCTTCGGCGGCATGCTGCATTTGCACGCCGCGCTGCGTTGCCCTGAACTGTATCGGGGCGTGGTGATGCTCGACTCGCCGGTGCTGACCCGCACCGATCAATGGGTGATCCGGGCCGCCAAGCGTTTTGGTTTCATCGACAAACTGACCCCGGCCGGCCGCACGCTGGGACGGCGCGAAGAATTTGCCGATCTGGACAGTGCCCGTGGTTATTTCGCTGGCAAGACCCTGTTCCGCAGCTTTGATCCGGAATGTTTCGATGCCTACCTGCAGCACGGTCTGCACAAGGTCGGCGACAAGCTGCGTCTGCGCTTCGATCCTGCGACCGAGATCAGCATCTATCGCGGCGTGCCGCACACCAGTCCTGCGCATACCCGGCAATTGAAAGTGCCGCTGGCGGTGGTACGTGGACACAAGAGCCGCGTGGTGATGAACCACCACACCCGATTTGTCGGACGCCTGCCTCAGGGCGAGTCGCTGACCGTGCCCGGCGGGCACATGTTTCCGCTTGAGCGTCCGCAGGACACCGCACAATTACTGAAAAACTTGTTCAATCGCTGGGAACGCCGGCAAGACAAGGACTGCGCATGAACCCGGCCGTCGAAGAAGTGCGCCTGAGCCTGCCGCATATCGAACTGGCGGCCCACCTGTTCGGCCCGGACGACGGGTTGCCGGTGATCGCCCTGCACGGCTGGCTGGACAACGCCAACAGCTTCGCCCGACTGGCGCCGAAGCTCAAAGGCTTGCGCATCGTCGCGCTAGACATGGCCGGCCACGGGCATTCCGGGCACCGGCCGAACGGCGCCGGTTACGCACTGTGGGATTACGCCCATGACGTGCTGCAGGTCGCCGAACAACTGGGCTGGAAGCGTTTCGGCCTGCTCGGGCACTCCATGGGCGCCATTGTTTCGCTGGTGCTGGCCGGGTCGTTGCCCGAACGCATCACCCATCTGGCGTTGATCGACGGGGTTATTCCTCCTACCGACAAAGGCGAAAATGCCGCCGAGCGCATGGGCATGGCCTTACAGGCGCAGCTCGATCTTCGGGAAAAGCGCAAACCGGTCTACAACACCCTCGACCGGGCGATCGAAGCGCGGATGAAAGGGCTGGTGGCGGTCAGTCGCGAAGCCGCCGAACTGCTGGCGCAACGCGGACTGATGCCGGTGCCCGGTGGGTACACCTGGCGCACCGACAACCGCCTGACTTTGCCTTCGCCGCTGCGTCTGACCCAGGAACAGGCGATGGCGTTCGTGCAGCGCATTGCCTGCCCCGCACAATTGGTGGTCGCCGCCGATGGCATGCTGGCCAAACATCCCGAGCTGCTGGAACGTCTACCCTTTGCCCGGGAACAGCTGCCGGGCGGGCATCATCTGCACCTGAACGATGAGGCCGGGGCCGAGCTTGTCGCAGACTGTTTCAATCGGTTCTTCGCCATTCCTTGACTTGCTCCCGGCAACTGTCGAGGCTGGGCGGGTTGAAATGGGAGACAACCAAGATGGATTTCTACACCGCTGCGACTTCGAACTGCCCCCAAGGCATCCAGGCCATGTCCCTGCGATGAGCCTGTCCATGCGATCTATCAGTCTGCTGGTGCTGTGCTGTTTCAGTCCCTTTCTAATCGCTGCCGATCTGCCGGGCAGTCAGGATCTGCCGATTGTGCCGCGTGTGGCCGATGCGCAGATCGTCGACTATCGCCCCGCCGTGGAGCTGGAGCGGATCTACCCGCTCGGCTCGATCCGCAAGATCAGCGGTCAATTGCGTTTCGACGGCCAGGTCAGCGCCCGGGGGCAAACCACCTCGGTGACCTATGAATTGCCGCCGGAGCATTCCGCCACCGAAGCCTTTACCCTTGCCCGCGAAGCCCTGCAAAAGCAGGAGGCCCAGCTGTTGTTCTGGTGCCAGGCCCGGGATTGCGGCGAGAGCAGCCTGTGGGCCAACGAGGTGTTTGGCAACGCCAAGCTGTACGGTGCCGACGAGCAACAGGCCTATTTGCTGTTGAGGCTCGCGGCCCCGCGCGACAACACGCTGGTGGCGCTGTACAGCATCACCCGGGGCAATCGCAAAGCCTATCTGCACGTCGAACAGTTCGAGGCGCTGGCACCGCTCGGTGACCTGCTGCCGACCTCGGCCACGCTGCTGCGGGAACTCAAAAGCACCGGTGAGCTGGACTTTCCAAAGCTCGCCGGCGATCCGGATGACACCTGGCTGCGCTTGCTGTCCCGTGGACTGAACCTCGACACCACCTTGCGGGTGACAGTGTCCGGGCCGAAAGCCGAGGCCTGGCGGCAGGCGCTGATCGGGCAGGGCGTGCGCGCCGCGCGAATGGAAACCGGCAGTGTCGACGGCGAAGGTCTGCGCATCGATCTGTTGCGATAAGGTGTCTTTGGCGGACACGCTCGACGTGTTCGCCTACTCTTTGCCTGACTGATTTTTTTCGAGATTTCACATGCCCAATAATGATCGTCTGTTGGTGCAGATCCTGTTGCTGGTGCTGTTTGGTGCCAGTTTCTGGGTGATGGCGCCGTTCTGGTCGGCGCTGTTCTGGGGCGCGGTGCTGGCGTTTGCCAGCTGGCCGCTGATGCGCTTGCTGACCCGCTGGCTCAATGGACGGGAATCCCTCGCGGCCCTGGTCTTGACCATGGGTTGGATGTTGCTGGTGGCGGGGCCGTTGGTGTGGCTGGGTTTCAACCTGGCCGATCACGTGCGTGACGCTACGGCGTTCATCAAGGATGTGCAGGTCGACGGGCTGCCCGAGGCACCGAGCTGGCTGGGTGGCGTGCCTTTGGTGGGCGAACGGCTGGTGGGGATCTGGAACAGCATCGATCAGCAGGGCGCGGCGCTGATGGTGACGGTCAAACCCTATCTGGGGCAGGTCGGCAACTGGCTGCTGGCGCGCAGTGCGCAGATCGGCAGCGGGATTCTCGAGCTGACCCTGAGCATTGTCTTCGTGTTCTTTTTCTACCGCGACGGGCCGCGGCTGGCGGCATTCGTGCACAGTCTGCTGGAACGCCTGATCGGTGACCGGGCCGGGTACTACATCGATCTGGTGGCCGGTACCGTGCAACGGGTGGTCAACGGGGTGATCGGTACGGCGGCGGCGCAAGCGGTGCTGGCGCTGATCGGGTTCCTGATTGCCGGGGTGCCGGGGGCGCTGGTGCTGGGGATCGTGACGTTCCTGCTCAGTCTGATTCCGATGGGGCCACCGCTGGTGTGGATTCCGGCCACGGCATGGCTGGCCTGGAAGGGCGAGTACGGGATGGCGGTGTTTCTCGGGATCTGGGGGACGTTCATCATCAGTGGCGTGGATAACGTGCTCAAGCCGTATCTGATCAGCCGGGGTGGGAATCTGCCGTTGGTGATTGTGTTGCTTGGGGTGTTTGGCGGGTTGATTGCGTTTGGGTTTATCGGGTTGTTTATTGGGCCTACGCTTTTGGCTGTGGCTTATAGTTTGTTGACGGATTGGAGTAAGAGTCAGGCTCGGGTTTGAGGCTTTTGCCTTGGCGGCCTCTGGGCCGACCAGGTTCTTTGGGATTGGGTGAATATCCGTTTCTTCGGGTGTTGCCGCTGGCGGTTTCGCCCTTACGGCGAGTCCCTTTTTCAAACGCCAAAAAGGAACCAAAAGGCTTGGCCCCGACGTTCGGCCCCTCGCTGTGGCTCGGGATTCCTTCGTTCCGGGATTCATCCGGGGGCATCGCCTACGGTTTGCTTCGCTGCACCTCCTCTCGATGCATGCGGCTGCGCCGCACGGTCGCTGCGCTCCCACCCCCGGATAAATCCCTCCACTCAGCCTTCCGAAGGGGCCGGTACGTCAAAAGCGGTACTCGAGCTAACGCTCATTGTGTTGAGTGGTGGGAAGCCAAAGCCAAATCAGGAGTGGGGTTGTATATGTTTTTGAAAACCTGAGTTCACTTCGGTATTTCACGTCGGTGTAGTTCGCTTAAACACCTCGGTCGGTCCCCTCTCCCTCTGGGAGAGGGCTAGGGTGAGGGCAGCTTTGATGACACACCGCAGAGCCAAAGCAAACCACTCACCCAGCCAACCTCAGTCGTCCCTCAAATCCTCACCCAATCTCACGTCGCCACATTCAAATACTTGCCCACCGACGCAGTGCTTTCGAGCGAGTACTGCTTGCTCAGATTGGCAATCATCCGGTTCAGCGCTTCGGTGGTGGTTTGAGTATTGCTGGCGGTTTGTTCGTCATCCGGGCGTTCGCGACCTGCATGCAGTGCAGCTTTCAGTTCGTCGCTGCTGACACCGCCGCTGCTGTCGCTGTCCAGCACCTTGAGCAGAGCGGCGGCGGTGTCGGTGTTGTTCGATGAGTTGCTGTCGCTGGCTTGCAACGCACTGCTCAACTCGGTGGCGGTGACGCTGCCGTCGCCGTCTGCATCGAGTTGGCTGAAGAGTTCGTCACGGGAGGCTTGTGGGGGCGGGGGTGGCGGTGGGGTGAGGCTGGCGGCGAGTTCGTCCTGGCTGACGACGCCGTCTTCGTTTTTGTCCAGGGCCGAGAAGATTTTGCTGCTGTCGGCGGTGCTGCCGGCGCTGGTCAGGCCGTTGCTCAGTTCGTCGCTGCTGATGGCGCCGTCGCCGTCGGCGTCGAGGGCGCTGATCAGGGCGTCGGCCAGTTCGGTGTTGGGGGCCTGGTCGCCTTGGGGCGGTGGCGGTGGGGCCATGGCGGTCATTTCTTCGGCGCTGAGGCTGCCGCTGGCGTCGCTGTCCAGATCGCCGAATTGTTTGCTCAGGCTGACCAGCAGGCCGTCGTTGGACTTCTGCGACAGGGCGCTGCCGAGTTCGTCCTGATCCACCGCGCCGTCGCCGTTGCTGTCGAGTTTGGCGAACAGTTCCTTTTGCAGTTGCTGGCTGCGGGCGTTTTGTGTGGAGGTGCTGCTGGTGCTGGTATAGCTCGTGTAGTTGCTGACGCTACCGATCATCGGGCTCGCTCCTTGGACTGGAAAACCGGTGGGTGTACCGGCTTATGCAGCCTTATGGTGCAAGGTGTCGTGGGTATGTGAGGTTTGTACCGGCCGGTACACAGTCGGGATCAGTGGCGAGGCAGTTGGATCACGGCGGTCAGGCCGCCGCCGGGGGTTTCTGCCAGGGTCAGTTGTCCGCCCTGGCGTTGCGCCGCTTCCCGGGCGATGGTCATGCCCAGGCCGACGCCGCCGGAGTTGCGGTTACGTGAGCCTTCGAGGCGGAAGAACGGCTCGAATACCGCTTCACGCTTGTCCGCCGCGATGCCCGGGCCGTGGTCGATGACGCGGATCAGCAGTTGTTCGCGCTGGTCTTGCAGTTCGATGTGCGCTTGTCCGGCGTAGCGCAGGGCGTTGTCCATCAGGTTGTTGATGCACGAGCGCAGGGCCATCGGTTGTACCTGCAGCGGGGCGCAGTGGCCGCTGACCTGAACGTCGGCGCCTTGATCCTGGGCGTTTTCGCACAGTGATTCGACCAGCGCCTGCACGTCCATCAATTGCAAGGCTTCGCTGGTGCGCTGTTCGTGCAGGTAGGTGAGGGTGGCGTCGAGCATGCCGATCATGTCGTCCAGGTCCTGGCGCATCTGGCCCTGCAGTTTGTCGTCGCTGATATTTTCCAGACGCAGTTTCAGTCGCGACAGCGGGGTGCGCAGGTCGTGGGAGACGGCGCCGAGCATCCGCGCCCGTTGCTGCACCTGTTCGCGGATGCGCTGCTGCATCAGGTTGAAGGTGTACGCAGCCTGCCGTGCTTCCCGCGGGCCGGTTTCGTCCAGTGGTGGGCTGTCGAGGTCTTCGCTCAGGCGCTCGGCCGCATCGCTCAGACGCTGGATCGGTCGGGTCAGCAGCTTGGCGCCGTACCAGGCGGCGATGATCAGCGAGATGAACTGGAAGGTCAGCGGCACGACCGGCCCGCCGAACCAGGGTCGCGGCGGACGGGGCGGGTAGCGTGGATCCTGAGCCGGCTGTTGACCGTCGAGGTTTTGCGAGAACTCCGGTGGCGGTGGCGGGGGCGGTGGGCCGTAGAGGCGGAACCAGGCAAAGGCCAGCAGGTGCGCCAGGACGATCGCCACCAACAGCATGCCAAACAGGCGGCCGAACAGCGTGTCGAAGCGCGCCCGCATCAGCCGATGTCCCGGGCGTCGAACAGGTAGCCTTCACCGCGCACGGTCTTGATCAGTTGCGGGGCTTTCGGGTCGTCGCCGAGTTTTTGCCGCAGGCGCGAGACCAGCAGGTCGATGCTGCGGTCGAAGGCTTCGATCGAGCGGCCACGGGCGGCGTCCAGCAACTGTTCGCGGCTGAGCACCCGGCGCGGGCGTTCGATGAACACCCAGAGCAGGCGGAATTCAGCGTTGGACAGCGGCACCACCAGACCATCGTCGGCGATGAGCTGGCGCAGGACGCTGTTCAGGCGCCAGTTGTCGAAGCGAATGTTCGCACGCTGTTCGCTGCGGTCGTCGCGCACCCGACGCAGAATCGTCTGGATCCGCGCCACCAGTTCCCGGGGTTCGAACGGCTTGGCCATGTAATCATCGGCGCCCAGTTCCAGGCCGATGATCCGGTCGGTAGGTTCGCAGCGGGCGGTGAGCATCAGGATCGGGATATCGGATTCAGCGCGCAGCCAGCGGCACAGCGACAGACCGTCTTCGCCGGGCAGCATCAGGTCGAGCACCACCACGTCGAAATGTTCGGCCTGCATCGCCTGGCGCATCGCCGCGCCGTCGGTGACACCGCTGGCGTGAATGTTGAAGCGGGCCAGGTAGTCGATCATCAATTCACGGATCGGCACGTCATCGTCGACGATCAGCGCGCGGATGTTCCAGCGCTTGTCGTCTTTCTGCTCGTCGTTCACGGAGGCTTGGGAGTTGTGCATGAGGCTGTTCATCTGCCAGTAGGCCGCCAACCACAAAGATAGGCTGCGAGGTTGTGGTTTCAGCATAGGCGTCCGGCCGTGAGGCGGGAAGGGCTGCTGTAAGGACTTGTTGCGGCTGGCGAGGCTAGCGCGGGCGCATGTTGCCGGCGTGTCGGTTGTGTATCGGGTTCGACACAATACCCTGCAAGGCTATGCTGATCACGGTTGGCGCGACGATTTACCGATCATCGGGTGCCGCGCCGCCGCCGGTTCCGCTACAATGCGCGCCGATTTCGACTTGCCTGAGAGCCCATCCATGTCCGCCTGCCAGACTCCTATCATCGTCGCCCTGGATTTCCCTACCCGTGACGCCGCACTGAAGCTGGCTGACCAGTTGGACCCGAAACTGTGCCGGGTCAAAGTGGGCAAGGAACTGTTCACCAGTTGCGCCGCGGAAATCGTCGGCACCCTGCGTGACAAGGGTTTTGAAGTATTCCTGGATCTTAAATTCCACGACATTCCCAACACCACGGCGATGGCGGTAAAAGCCGCGGCAGAGATGGGCGTGTGGATGGTCAACGTTCACTGTTCCGGCGGCCTGCGCATGATGGCGGCCTGCCGTGAAGAGCTGGACAAGCGCAGCGGTCCGCAGCCGTTGCTGATCGGCGTGACCGTGCTGACCAGCATGGAGCGTGAGGATCTGGCGGGTATCGGTCTGGACATCGAGCCGCAGGAGCAGGTGCTGCGTCTGGCGGCGCTGGCCGAGAAGGCCGGGATGGACGGTCTGGTGTGCTCGGCGCTGGAAGCCACTGCGCTGAAAACCGCGCATCCATCGCTGCAACTGGTGACCCCGGGGATTCGTCCGGCGGGCAGCGCCCAGGACGACCAGCGTCGCATCCTGACCCCGCGGCAGGCGCTGGATGCCGGTTCCGACTATCTGGTGATCGGCCGTCCGATCAGCCAGGCGGCGGATCCGGCCAAGGCACTGGCCTCGGTGGTTGCCGAACTGGCCTGAGCGAATAGCTGAAGAAACAATGAAGGGAGCCCGATGGCTCCCTTCATTGATTTCAGACCTTCAACACCAGCTTGCCGAAGTTCTCGCCGCTGAACAGTTTGCCCAGGGTCTCGGGGAATGTTTCCAGGCCTTCAACGATGTCTTCCTTGCTCTTGAGCTGACCCTTGGCCATCCACCCGGCCATTTCCTGGGCGGCACTGGCGTACTGCGCGGCGTAATCCATCACCACGAAGCCTTCCATCCGCGCTCGGTTGACCAGCAGCGACAGGTAGTTGGCCGGGCCTTTGACCGCTTCCTTGTTGTTGTACTGGCTGATCGCGCCGCAGATCACCACGCGTGCTTTCAGGTTGATACGGCTGAGTACGGCGTCGAGGATGTCGCCGCCGACGTTGTCGAAATACACGTCCACGCCTTTCGGGCATTCGCGTTTGAGACCGGCGAGCACGTCTTCGCTCTTGTAGTCGATGGCACCGTCGAAGCCCAGTTCATCGACCAGGAATTTGCACTTGTCCGCGCCGCCGGCGATGCCGACCACCCGGCAGCCTTTGATTTTGGCGATCTGCCCGGCGATGCTGCCGACCGCGCCCGCGGCACCGGACAGCACCACGGTGTCCCCGGCCTTCGGCGCGCCGACATCGAGCAGGGCAAAGTAGGCGGTCATGCCGGTCATGCCCAGTGCGGACAGATAAACCGGCAGCGGTGCCAGTTTCGGATCGACCTTGTAGAAACCTCTTGGCTCGCCGAGGAAATAATCCTGCACGCCAATGGCACCGTTGACGTAGTCGCCGACGGCAAACCCCGGATTGTTCGACGCGACGACTTTACCTACGCCCAACGCGCGCATGACTTCGCCCAGACCCACCGGCGGAATGTAGGACTTGCCTTCGTTCATCCAGCCGCGCATGGCCGGGTCGAGGGACAGGTATTCGTTCTTGACCAGAATCTGCCCTGCCGCCGGCTCGCCGACCGGTACTTCCTGATAGGTGAAGGTCTCGCGGGTGGCGGCGCCCACTGGGCGTTTGGCGAGCAGGAACTGGCGATTGGTCTGGTTGGTCATGACAGGCACTCGAATTGAATGAAGCCTTGTTGATAGACCTTCATGAGCGATGCCGCAAGGTTGGCTCACGGGGCGAATGCAGGCTGATCCAGTACGGTGATAGTGCAGGCCTGGGTTTCATCACTGCGATTCATGCAAGCCTAACCGGCCTTCTGATAGTGCTGACGTCACTCAGGCCCCTGTGGCTATGCTGCCTTCATCCATTCCCCCGCATTCGAGGACATAACAATGAGCATGACGTTTTCCGGTCAGGTAGCCGTCGTCACTGGCGCGGCCAACGGCATCGGCCGCGCGACGGCCCAGGCATTCGCCGCCGAAGGTCTGAAAGTGGTGGTGGCCGATCTGGATGCGGCCGGGGGCGAGGGCACCGTGGCGCTGATTCGTACAGCCGGTGGCGAAGCGACCTTCGTGCGCTGCAACGTGACCGTCGAAAGCGAAGTGAAAAATCTGATGGACGAGGTGATCAATACCTACGGCCGTCTCGACTACGCCTTCAACAATGCCGGGATCGAAATCGAGAAGGGCAAACTGGCCGAAGGCTCGATGGACGAGTTCGACGCGATCATGGGCGTCAACGTCAAGGGCGTCTGGCTGTGCATGAAGTATCAGCTGCCGTTGCTGCTGGCTCAGGGTGGCGGGGCTATCGTCAACACCGCGTCGGTGGCTGGATTGGGCGCCGCGCCGAAGATGAGTATCTACGCGGCTTCCAAACATGCGGTGATCGGTCTGACCAAGTCGGCTGCGATCGAATACGCCAAGAAGAAAATCCGCGTCAACGCCGTCTGCCCGGCGGTGATCGACACTGACATGTTCCGTCGCGCCTATGAAGCGGACCCGAAAAAAGGTGAATTCGCCAACGCCATGCACCCGGTCGGGCGCATTGGCAAGGTCGAGGAAATTGCCAGTGCCGTGCTGTATCTGTGCAGCGACGGTGCGGCCTTTACCATCGGCCATTCGCTGGCCGTGGATGGCGGCGTGACCGCCTTCTAAGGTGGCGTCGACCGAGTCAATAAACGACCCGCCCACTGGCGGGTTTTTTTTCGCCTCGGGAGCGGTTCCGTTAGTCCGCTAAACAATGTGTTTCAAATGGTGAGAACGGAGCCTTTTGGCGGTTTTGTCGCACAGCCTCAAGGGCGTGGCTGTGATTTACTGCCGCCAGCAAAAACGGACAGGAGTTTGCGTGCTCATGGAATTGAGAATTGACCGACAGGCAATGGTGCCGGTCGTACAGCAGATTGTTGACGGGTTGACCGAGTGGATCATGCAGGGGCAGGTGCCGCCGACGACACGTCTGCCCTCCGTGCGCGAGATCGCACGGTGCAATCTGCTCAGCCAGTCCTGCGTCATGGAGGCTTGCGAGCGCCTGGTGGCGCAAGGAGTTCTGGCCTCGCGTCAGGGCTCGGGATTCATGGTGGCGGCTTCGTCGCCCGATTGTTGCAAGGCGATCGATGGCTCCGGGTGTGAAGGGGAGCGCACCGGGGGCGATCCGGCCCTCCGATGGCGCGGCGGTTTGACGCTGGGGAGTGGCGTCCTGCCAGAGAGTTGGCGCGAGCCCGATGATCTCGGCTATGCGATCCGCGAGGTGACACGCGCCGACATGGCCAGCCTGTTCAACTACAGCACGCCTCTTGGGCTGCCGGCGTTGCGCGAACAGATTGTCAGGCGCCTCGGATTGCTGAATATCAAGGCTGCTGACGAGCAGGTGATGACTACCGCCGGCGCCAGCCACGCACTCGACCTGATCGTGCGGACCTTGTTCAAGGCCGGTGATTGCGTCGTGGTAGAAACCCCCGGTTATGCGCCGTTGTTCGATCTCCTGCGCTTGCACGGCGTGCGCATGCTGGAGGTTCGCCGCATGGCGGGCGGGCCGGATGTCGAGGCCCTCGAGGCGTTGCTGCAGCAGTTCCGACCCTCGGCGCTGTTCATCAACAGTCATCATCACAATCCCACGGGCAGTTGCCTGGTGCCGGCGGTCGCCCGACGCATCCTGCAGCTGAGCAGGATCTACGACCTGCGGCTGATAGAAGATGATGTCTATGCCGACCTGCACAACGGCAGCGGCACTCGCCTGGCAGCGCTGGATGACGAGGGGCGGGTCATTTACGTCGGCAGTTTTTCCAAGACCCTGAGCAGCTCGCTACGGGTTGGTTTCGTGCTGGCCGATGGCGAGCTGATCGAGCGGATGGCGCGGGTCAAGATGATCAGTTGCATGGGGACCCCAAGGTTCTGCGAGGCGGTGCTGGCCGGGATGCTTGCCAGTGGTGCCTATCGAAAACTGGTACAGCGTCAGCGTCAGCGGCTTTCCACTGATCGTGCGGCTGCTCTTCAGGCGCTGGAAGACGCTGACTGGGAGGTGTTCGGCAAGCCCACGGGCGGCCTGTTCATCTGGGCACGTTCGCCAGTGGCCGATGAGGCGCGCCTGCGCAGGCATGCTCTGCGATGCGGTGTGCAGTTGTCCTGCGCAACGTCGTTCAGTCCCAGTGGCGAAGCCTGCGACTGGCAGCGGATCAACGTGGCTTACGCCTGCGATCCCCGGGCACGGCAGTTTTTTCGCGATACAGCCATGGATCGACCTCGAACGTTCTGAAAACGACGCGTGCGTAGCTTTTTGCCATTATTCCGACGCCAGAGACTTGTGCTGGTTCAAGGCCGTTGCGAATCTTCGACAACAGACTATGGCAGGGGACTACGCGCAATGATTTCGGCCGTGCAAGGACGTTTTGCCAACCTCGGTATGGCAAAAAAACTGGGTATCGGGTTTGTGCTGGTGTTGCTGCTGACCGCACTGGTAGCTGCCATTGGCGTCTGGTCCCTGCAAACCATCAGCCAGCGCTTCGATGGCCTCAAGCAGATGTCATCGCTCAACAGTGGCCTGCTCAAGGTGCGGCTGCTGGAGCAGGACTACGCCTTGCACGGCAACCCGAAAACCGTCGAGGCCTTGCACGAAGGTGTCGACGGTCTGATCGCCATGGCCGACCAACTCAAGATTTTGTCGCCGGGCAATGAGCCGGTCATGAACGACGTCCAACAGTCATTGGGCGCGTACCGCAAGGCGTTCGATGAATTCGTCTCGTTGTCCCAGGCCAAGGATCTGGCGCTGGAGATGGCCAGTTGGTCGGTGTCCAGCGTCGCCAACAATCTCGATGTGTTGCAGGCCGGTCTGGCCGACGACGGCGCGTACACTCTGAAAGACAGCGAGGGCAAGGACGGGGCGCAATTCATCGAGCAGGCCGGCCAGGTCAGTCAGGTCTCACGCTTGATGCTGCAGGCGATGAACGAGGCGCGGGTACGCCTGGATCAAAGCCGCAAGGGTGATGACAGCGCAGGTCAGGGCAATATCGAGCAGGCTGCGCAAGCCCAGGCGCAAGCCGAGCAGCTTAAGTCCACGGTCAAGGACGAAGGCTATCTGACGGTGCTCAATGAAGTGTCCGGGCACATTGCCGGTTTCAGCGACAAGCTGGCCGAGTACACCGGGTTGCTGGCCCAGGAAAAGACTGTCTATCAACAGCTGCACCAACGGGCCGACGAAGTCGTGGCGCGGGTCCAACAGGCCTATGTTGCGCAAGACGGCGCCATGCAGAGCGAACTGAAAAAGAATTCGGTGCTGATCATTGGCTCATCGGCGCTGGCGTTGCTCGTCGGGCTGATTGCGGCGTGGGTGATTACCCGGTTGATCGTTGCACCGTTGCGCAGCGTGATTCACGTGGCGCAACAGATTGCGGCCGGTGATTTGAGTGGAACGATCGAGGTATCGCGCCGTGATGAAATCGGTCAATTGATGCTGGCCATGCAGCAGATGGGCGCGGGCTTGAGCACGATTGTCAGCGGGTTGCAGGCGGGTATCGAACAGTTGGCCAGTTCGGCGCAATCGCTGTCGGCGGTGACCGAGCAGACCAACCTTGAGGTCAGCAGCCAAAAAGAGGAAACCGAACAGGTGGCGACGGCGATGAACCAGATGACCGCCACCGTTCATGATGTGGCGCGCAACGCCGAAGAAGCGGCGCTCGCAGCGCAG
Source organism: Pseudomonas pharyngis (assembly GCF_021602345.1). Lineage (GTDB taxonomy): Bacteria > Pseudomonadota > Gammaproteobacteria > Pseudomonadales > Pseudomonadaceae > Aquipseudomonas > Aquipseudomonas pharyngis. Next base: position 256,586 of record NZ_BQID01000008.1, on the reverse strand, counting down.
ACCGCTGATGGCAAGGTCGAAAGCGGTCAGCAGGTGGTGCGCCAGAGCATGGCGCGGATCGAGCAACTGGCGGATTCGGCGACGTCGGCCAGTTCGAGCATCGAAAGCCTCAGTGCGGAAATCCAGAACATCGGCACGGTGCTGGAAGTGATCAAGAGTGTCGCCGAGCAGACCAATCTGCTGGCGCTCAACGCGGCGATCGAAGCGGCGAGGGCGGGCGAGCAGGGCAGGGGTTTTGCGGTGGTCGCCGATGAAGTGCGGGCGCTGGCCCGGCGCACGCAGCAGTCGACCGAGGAGATCGAGCGGCTGGTCAGTGCCTTGCGTTCGGCGGCGCATTCGTCGGTGCAGCAGATTCAGAGCAGTGGCGAACTGGTGAAACTGGCGGTGAGCGATGCGTTGCAGACCGAAAGCGCCCTGGGGAGTATTGCGGCGGCGGTTTCGTTGATTCAGCAGATGAACCAGCAGATTGCGGCGGCGGCCGAGGAGCAGAGTTCGGTGGCCGAGGAGATCAATCGCAGTGTGACGAGTATTCGGGCGAGTGCGGATCAGTCTTCGATTGCCATGCGCGGGAATGCGGCTTCGAGTGTTGAGCTGGCGCAGTTGGGGAGTGAGCTTCGGGGGATGGTGGGGCATTTCCGGCTTTGACCTTGGCGGCCTTTGGGCCGACCAGGTTGTTGGTTGTTTGGGGTGAATATCCGTTGCTTCGGGTGCTGCCGCTGGCGGTTTCGCCCTTACGGCGAGTCCCTTTTTCAGACGCCAAAAAGGAACCAAAAGGCTGGGCCCCTGCGTTCGGCACCTCGCTGTGGCTCGGTGTTCCTTCGTTCCGGGATTCATCCGGGGGCATCGCCTACGGTTTGCTTCGCTGCACCTCCTCTCGATGCATGCGGCTGCGCCGCACGGTCGCTGCGCTCCCACCCCCGGATAAATCCCTCCACTCAGCCTTCCGAAGGGGCCGGTACGTCAAAAGCGGTACTCGAGCTAACGCTCATCGTTTTGAGTGGTGGGAATCCGAAGCCAAAGCAGAAGCAAGAGTAGAAGAGGCAGAAGGTGCGGCAGTGTGAGTTGAGTTGCATGTGTTTCAAAAACTGAGTGCGACTCGGTTTTTCACGTCGGCGTACCTCCCCCAAGCAATGCGGTCAGTCCCCTCTCCCCCCGGGAGAGGGTTAGGGTGAGGGCGCTTTTGATTTTTATCTTTCTCGCGGGCAATAAAAAAGCCACCTCCCGGTGGCTTCTCTCTCCGACTGCACTCAGTCGTAAATCACTTTCTTCTTCCAGTCCGCGTCAGCCTCGACATCTTTGAGGCCGGCAGTCAGTTGGTTTTCTTCGCCTTCGACCGGGGCGATCTTGTCCATGACCTGGGCGTTGGCGCGGGCCAGGAGTTTTTCCAGGTATTGGAGTTGTTCGGCGTAGATTTGCGGGTCCTGCTGTTTGCGCAGGTATTGCACGCCGCGTTCGAAGGCGAGGCGGGCCTGGCCTGGCTGGTTTTGCTGGAGGGCGTGTTGGCCGAGGTTGTTGAAGAACTCGATGTGCAGCAATACGAGGATGTGGCGGACTTCGCGGATCCAGTGTTTGGCTTCGTTCGGTGGCAGGAAGCCGTCCTGCGCGGCGCGGGTGATTTGGCCGTGGAGGGCTTCGAGGAGGAAGCGGACGTCTTTGGCCTTGGCTTCGGTCTGGATCGGTGCCGGCGGGTTGTTGACCGGGATCGATTCGCCCTGGGCGACCAGGGCGCTGAGTTCTGTGATGCGGGCCTTGGTGGTGGCGCTGGTCTTTTCCAGGTTCAGCAGGCGCTGGCAGACGTTCAGCTCGAGGCGAGTCAGCAGCAGCTTGAGGGCCGGGGTCATGAACTGGCCGGGGAAGGTTTCGGTCAGTTCGCCGCAACGGCGCAGGCGGTCGTTGAGTTCGACCTTGGTGCGGGCCTTCTCCAGTTTGGTGTTTTCCACCACATGGTTCATGTAGCCAATGGCGATCAAGATTGCGATCCCGGCTATGACTAGCAGGGTGATCATGAGTGGTGTCACCGGTAAGACCTCTTTATAGGGTTCGCGTGCGAGTGTAGTGGCTTGGCATACAGGAGCCTAGCGCCGCTCGACGGGTTTGGATCGGCGAAGCTGAATCTGTATCGGCCAGGAACCGGCTTATATAAATGCTGGCCCTTGGGGTGCAGATTGCCATCACCTGTGCCGTGGACTATAACGCCTTGGCGAGTGTCGGAATATAGGCGTCAATCGTCGGGCGACGCAAAAGCCGGAAACGGTGCGTAAAGCAGGTCGAAGTCATTGATTTAAATAAATTTATATCTGGGGGTTGACGACCTTTCAATCCATCCATAGAATGCGCGCCACTTGCAGCGTAAAGCACACAGCGAAACGCGGCAGGGAGTGAATGTTGTAGTGTGTCCCCTTCGTCTAGTGGCCTAGGACACCGCCCTTTCACGGCGGTAACAGGGGTTCGAGTCCCCTAGGGGACGCCAATGCGGGAATAGCTCAGTTGGTAGAGCACGACCTTGCCAAGGTCGGGGTCGCGAGTTCGAGTCTCGTTTCCCGCTCCAATTTTAAACAGCAACGCTTCAGGGCGGTGCTGAGTGAAACCAGAGCCAACTCTTCGGAGGCGGATCTGGACACCGAAACACACACCATGTGTTCCGGGTAGCGTGTCCCCTTCGTCTAGTGGCCTAGGACACCGCCCTTTCACGGCGGTAACAGGGGTTCGAGTCCCCTAGGGGACGCCATTTGCGGGAATAGCTCAGTTGGTAGAGCACGACCTTGCCAAGGTCGGGGTCGCGAGTTCGAGTCTCGTTTCCCGCTCCAAATTCAAAAAGCGCCGCTTTGCAAAGAGCGGCGTTTTTATTAGTGAAAGTTGTAGCCTGTGTCCCCTTCGTCTAGTGGCCTAGGACACCGCCCTTTCACGGCGGTAACAGGGGTTCGAGTCCCCTAGGGGACGCCATTGCGGGAATAGCTCAGTTGGTAGAGCACGACCTTGCCAAGGTCGGGGTCGCGAGTTCGAGTCTCGTTTCCCGCTCCAAATTCACAAAAACGCCGCTCAGTGATGAGCGGCGTTTTTGTTTGTGCTGTTTTTGTCAGGCAATAGAAAAGGACCTCACGGTCCTTTTTTTGTGGGCCCGCCAATGTGGCGAGCCCGGTACGTGATCAGAGCTTCGGCAACTGCCCGATGCGTCCCATCATTTCGGTGACGATCTGCAGGTCCAGCAGGAACTGGTCAACGGTCTTGAACTCGCCATCGGTGTGACCGGTGTACTTGACCTCAGGTCGCGCCAGGCCGAACTGCACGCCGTTCGGCAGTTCATGCACCGAAGTGGCGCCGGCCGACGTGCCGAATTCGTGTTTCATGCCCAGGTTTTCGGTGGCCACGGCCAGCAGCGCCTTGACCCATTCGCCTTCTGGGTTGCGGTACATCGGTTCGGCGATCGAATAGTCGAATTTCACCGCGACATGGTTTTTCTTGCTCCACGCCGCCAGCTTGTCGGCGATTTCGGTCTTGAGCACTTCCGGCGACTTGCCCTTCGGCACGCGCAGGTTGACCGCGAGTTTGAAGGTTTTGTCGTCCATGCCGACGTAGGTCGGGGACGTGGTCAGCGGGCCCATGAAATCATCGGCGAAACCGACGCCCAACTTGCCACCCTTGTAATCCAGGCCCCAGTTGTCGGCGGCGTAGTGGGCAGCGTCGGTGATGTGGTTGTGCTTGAAGGCGATCTTGCCGTCCACGCTGTGGATGAAGTCGAGCATGCGCGCGACCGGATTAACGCCGGATTCTGGCTCGGACGAGTGCGCGGAAACACCGGTCACGGTGAGTTTGACGTCTTTGCCATCGACCTTGGCGTTCACTTCGAAATCGCCGCCATTGCGCTTGGCGTATTCAGCGCCGGCCTTTTGCAGGCTGGCCGCAAGCTCGGCGGGTTTGTCTGTCACCAGCGTGACGACCGAAACCGATGGAATCTGGTTGGTCGCCAGGCCGCCGGTCATCGAGGCGATTTCCGCGCCTTTACCCTCGGCCTTGCGCTTGGCGAACTTGGCCATGACGGTGCCGTAGCCTTTTTCCGCAATCACTACGGGATAGCCGCCATCCAGTGCCAAGTTGTACTCGGGCGTCGGGTTGCGTTCGAAGTAGTAGGGAATCGCGTCACCGGTAGTTTCTTCGGTGGTGTCCACCAGCAGTTTGAAATTGCGTGCCAGCGGCAGCTTCTCTTCCTTGATCACCTTCATGGCATACAGCGTCACGACGATGCCGTTTTTATCGTCCTCGGTGCCGCGGCCGTACATGCGGTCGCCGATCAGCGTGACCTTGAACGGGTCGAGTTTGGTGCCGTCCTTCAGCACCCAGTTTTCCGGCGTTACCGGCACCACGTCGGCGTGAGCATGAATGCCGACGACGTCCTTGCCGCTGCCGTCCAGGGAGATTTCGTAGACGCGGTTGTCGACGTTGCGATACTTCAGGCCGAAAGACTCAGCCAGATCCTTGATCTTGTCGGCGATCTTGATGAATTCGGGGTTGTCATGCTGATCGACGCCATCCTTGCGGAAGGTCGGGATTTCCACCAGTTCGCGCAGGGTTTCCAGGGCGGCCTTGCCGTACTTCACGCGGGTGTAGAGACCGAGCAGGCGATGGATTTCGTTTTGCTGTTCGGCGGTCAGCGTCTTGTTGTCGAGGAAGGCACTGATGGCAGGGCGCAGATCGTCGGTCTTGCTCAGGTCGTTCTTGGCCAGATCACCGAGAAATGCTCTGAAGTCACTGACCTTTGCCTCATTGAAGTTCTTGAGAATGGTCGCGCTCTGCTGCTCGGTAAGGTTGGCATGGGCTGGCAGTGTGACGGATGAAAGGCTGGCCAGGATCAGTGTCGACGCGGCCAGTTGCTTGAGTGAAAAATCCATTGCTAAGGGCATTCCTTTGCAGGCGGTGAGAAGGAGTTGTCTGACCGATGCGTCAGACGGTCTCGCAAACTACCACCACACGAGCGTGCCCGGGAGCCCCCGAAGTGGGACGCGTCGCACAGAAATGCAAAAGCGGCGCAGAATCGAAAAAGCCCGTCCAATCTGTCTGGATCGGGCTTCTCCGCTCAGCATGCTTACATCGACAGCACCAGACGCCCGGCAAACAGGATCAGAATCACCCCCATGCTGCGCTCGAACCAGTGGCCCATGCGCATGAACAGCACGCGCACTTTGCTGCTGGAAAAGAACAGCGCGACGATCACGAACCACAACGCATTCACCCCGCACATCCACAACCCGTACAGGGCCTGGATTTGCAGCGGCGTGCTGGCGCTGATGATCGTGGTGAAGATCGCCAGGAAAAACAGCGTGGCCTTGGGGTTGGTGGCGTTGGTCAGGAAACCGGTGGAAAACGCCTTGAACAGCGATTGCTCGACCAGTGGTTCGTCACTGGTCTTTTCGCCTTCCATTGTCGTCTTGGGCTTGCTGCGGATCAGGCTGACGCCCAGATAAAGAATGTAAGCACCGCCGACCACTTTGGCGACGGTCAGCAACCACGGCGTGGTGTGCATCAAGGCGCCGACGCCCAGCAGGGTGTACAGCACGTGCACGGAAATCCCCGCGCCGATGCCCAATGCCGTGCAGATGCCGACCAAACGACCGAAACGCACACTCTGGCGGATGGTCACGGCGAAGTCCGGGCCGGGTGCGACCACGGCCAGAAAGTGGATGGTGGCCAGCGCCAGAAACTCGCCCAGATAATTCGATGTCATTTCAGCTCCAGAAAGTCAGGGGTGAGGCATTGCCGCGATAGCCGACAAAAAACGAAAGGCTCAAGCGCGGATCGGCCACGCCCGGCGTTACCGAGTGCATGCGACGCGAATTGAACATGATGAAATCCCCCGGTTCCGGGCGAACTTCGAGGGCGGGCGGGCCGAGCAGTGCCGGGTCGATGCCGTAGCTGTCGCCGCGCATTTCGTCGAAGCGGTCCGGGGAAATGTCGTCTTCCCACATCTGCAACGCGCCGCCTTCGGTCGGCATGTTGAGGTAGACGTTGCAGGCAAACTGCGCCTCCAGGCTGCGGGCCTGAAAACTGTCCGGGGCGTCCTTGGCGAAGATGTCGTGGTGGGCCAGGAAGCACACGCCCGGTTTCACCACGCGGGACAGGCCGACGTACATCTTGCGACCGTAGAGGTTTTCCAGGTGGGCACCCGCCGGCCAGGATTCGTCGAGCATGCAGCGCAAGGTATCGACCGGCGACGAGTAGGGTGCGCAACGGTTACGTAGTTCGGCGATGTTGCTGGTGGCGCGCTCGAAATAATCTTCGATCAGCAGCGGCTGGTTTTCCGCCTCGTAGAACGCCATGCCGATGCGGCCGATGCTCGGCGCGTTGATGTAGCCCTCGAAGCCGGGGGCGAGGATCTTGTCGCCAATCTGGATTGCCTGCGCCTGGGGCAGAAAGCCTTTGAAGCGGATGGCGAGGACTTCTTCGTTGGCCAGTTTTTTTATGCACGTCTCATCGAGACGCTCGACGTCAAGCATCATGGTTTCAGGTCCATCTATCGAATAGTCAACGGAACCGGCGAACGCGGTTCCCCCGGCGTCGGACGCTGCATCTGGCAGCGTCCGAAATCCTCAATCCACGTTGTAGTGGACGGACAACGTGCCTTTCTTCTGCGAAAGGGACGCGATCGTGACTGTGCCCAAATCCTTCAGGCTGCGTACATGGGTGCCACCGCAGCCATAGGCTGGCAGTTCACCGAAACCGATTTCCCGCGCGCCTTCGCGCAGGGAAGTCAGGCGTGGCAGGTCGTGTTCGATCCATTGCTCGATGCCGTATTGAACGGTTTGCGCATCGACTTCCTGGGCCGAATCTCCGGGTTTGAATTGAACCCGGCCCTCGTCCGGCCAGTGGTGCGCCTTGATCGGCATCCAGCCCATGGCCTGGACGAAGTGGCCGATCAAATGTCCGGCAGAGTGCATGCGGGTGTTGAAGCGGCGGCGTTCTTCGTCGACGCGAATCTGGGTCATGCCCAGTGGCACCGGCTGATCGACAAAATGAATGATCCGGTCCGGTTCCTGGACGACGCGCAGAACCTTGCTTTCGCCAATCCAACCGGTATCGCAGGGTTGGCCACCGCCCTGGGGATGGAAAAGCGTAGCGCGCAACACAACGGCGAATTCGTTCTCGTGGGGCGTGCAGTCGAGGACTTCCACATTGGCCTTGAGGTCATCACTATGGAAAAAGAGGCGAAGCGTCATATTCCATGCCCTTATTAAAGTTTCTTTTTTAATTATATGAATCGTGCAATAACGTGATAATCCGTTCAAACATCAAAGGACTGTTGCGCTGTGAGCATAAATCTTCCCCTGCCGCTGCTTGGTGAGATGGCGATTTTCGTCAAGGTCGTCGAGACCGGCAGTTTCTCCGAAGCCGCTCGCCAGTTGGGCTCATCGCCCTCGGCAGTCAGTCGCAGTATTTCCCGGCTGGAGAAAGCGCTGGCCACGCGGCTGCTGCAACGCACCACGCGCAAACTGCGCTTGAGCGATGGCGGGGAAGAGGTGTTCAAGCGCTGCCAGGAAATGGTCAGCGCCGCCAAGTCGGTGATGGAGATCAGCGGCCAGTTCACCCACGAAGCCGAAGGTCTGGTGCGGGTCAGCGTGCCGAAAGCGGTGGGGCGCTTCGTGATTCACCCGCACATGCCGGAGTTTCTGCGGCGCTACCCGAAGGTCGATGTGGAGTTGTTGCTGGAAGACCGCCAGGTTGATCTGATCGATGACCATGTCGACCTGGCTATTCGCATCACGGATCGTCCACCGGCCGGACTGGTCGGCCGACAACTGCTGACCATCGACCATTTGCTCTGCGCCACACCGCAATACCTGGCCGAACACGGGACGCCGACCCATCCCCACGACTTGCTCAATCACAGTTGCATTTACCTGGGCGAAACCCCGAGTGATGCGCGCTGGAAATTCAAGAAAGGCACCAAAGCCGTCACCGTCGGCGTGCGCGGCCGGTATGCCGCCAATCACACCGGCGTGCGTCTGGGCGCGGTGTTGCAGCACATCGGTATTGGCAGCCTGCCGTATTTCACTGCGCGTTATGCACTGGAGCAAGGGCTGATCGTGCAGGTGCTGCCGGACTGGACATTCCTGGCGTCGTACCACGGCGGATTGTGGTTGCTGCATTCGCCGACGCGCTATCTGCCGCCGAAGCTGCGGGTGTTCATCGACTATCTGGTGGAGTGCCTGGAGAAAGAGCCGACCCTGAGCAAGCCGGGGAAGTCTGGCGGTTCAAAACCGTTGGCCGAGTACGAATTGCCCGAGAGCGAAGGGTTGCTCTGACCCCATGAAAAAGGCCCGCATGGATCACCATGCGGGCCTTTTCATTACCGGGGAATATCAGTGCTTGCTGTCCTGGGCGGACATCGCCAGCAGCTGTTTTTCCTGGTTCCAGTCGAACGGTTCGTCGTTCTGTTCGGCTTCGTAGCGGCGTTCTTCCAGCGCCTGATACATGTCGATTTCTTCGTCGGACAGGTAATGCAGGCAGTCGCCGGCGAAGAACCACAGCAGATCCCGCGGGATCAGGTGGGCAATTTGCGGGTAACGGGTAATCACTTGAGTCAGGATGTCCTGGCCCAGGTATTGGCTTTCGATTGGCTCGATCGGCAGTGACGCCAGCAGTTCGTCGAAACGCTCCAGGAACAGGGCATGGCTTTCTTCGGGAACCTGATCGGCCTCACCTACGGCGACCAGGATACTGCGCAGATGGTCGAGCAAAACCAGATGATCGGCAACGACGTTGGACACGAGATAAGTCCTCAAGAGCAAAACGGGCGCGGGAGTATAAAGCGCCCGCGCCCGTTTTTCACTGATTGAAGGGATCAGCGGATTTTGCCTTCCGCGGGTTTGAGTTGCTCCTTGTCGAAATCATCGACATCGATCACCTTGCGCCGCGCCGCTTCGGCATCACGCAGGGTCTGGGCTTCCACGGCCTGCAACACCCCGGCTTCCAGTGCCGCATCGATGGCGTGTTCACCAGCTACCGGTTTGACCTGACCGCTCTTGAGCGACGAGTGCAATTTCTTGTGCAGCGGTTGCGCAGCGTTCAGTTGATCGCAGGCGTGTTGCAGCGCACCGACTGCATCATCGGTCGATTGCGGGCGATAGCAGCCGGCAAGCAGTTCTTCCAGCGCTGGATCGCCCTTGGCCCGGCCGATGACCGCAGCCACCTCGGCACCGAGTTTGTCCGAAGGCCCTTTGTGACGGCGGCCGAACGGGAACACGATCACGCGCAACAGGCAGCCAAAGACTCGGTTCGGGAAGTTGGTCAGCAGTTCATCCAGCGCCTTTTCCGACTGGCCGAGGCTTTCTTCCATGGCCCATCTGAACAGCGGTTCCATGTACGCCGGGGAATCGAGGTCGTGATAACGCTTGAGCGCCGCCGACGCCAGATACAGGTTGCTCAGCACATCGCCCAATCGTGCCGACAGACGCTCGCGGCGTTTCAGTTCGCCACCCAGCAACATCATGCTCAGGTCGGCAAGCATGGCAAACGCGGCAGCCTGACGGTTCAGCGCACGGAAATAGCCCTGGCTGAGCTTGTCTCCCGGCGCATGTTCGAAATGGCCGAAGCCAAGGTTCAACACCAGGGTGCTGGCGGCGTTGCTCACGGCAAAGCCGATGTGCTTGAGCAGCAGGCCATCGAATTCCTTGAGTGCCTGGTCCTTGTCCTCGCGTCCGGCGAGGGCCATTTCCTTGAGTACGAACGGATGGCAGCGGATGGCGCCCTGGCCGAAGATCATCAGGTTGCGCGAAAGAATGTTCGCGCCTTCCACGGTGATGAAGATCGGCGCGCCGTTCCAGCTGCGACCCAGGTAGTTGTTCGGGCCCATGATGATCGCCTTGCCGCCGTGTACGTCCATGGCGTGGCTGATGCACTCGCGACCGCGTTCGGTGAGGTGGTACTTGAGGATCGCCGACAGCACGGAAGGCTTCTCGCCCAGATCCACCGCGTTGGCGGTCAGCATCCGTGCGGCGTCCATCATCCAGGCGTTGCCGCCGATCCGCGCCATGGCTTCCTGGATGCCTTCGAATGCTGAGAGTGGCACGTTGAACTGCTCGCGAATCTGCGCGTACTGCCCGGTTACCAGACTGGTGAACTTGGCCGCGCCGGTACCCACTGCCGGCAGCGAGATAGAACGCCCGACCGACAGGCAGTTCATCAGCATCATCCAGCCTTTGCCGAGCATGTCCTGGCCGCCGATGAGGAAGTCCAGCGGGATGAATACGTCCTTGCCGGAGTTCGGGCCGTTCATGAACGCAGCGCCCAGCGGCAGGTGGCGACGACCGATTTCCACGCCGGGGGTGTCGGTCGGGATCAGCGCGAGGCTGATGCCGAGGTCTTCCTTGTCGCCGAGCAGGTGATCCGGGTCATAGGCCTTGAAGGCCAGGCCGAGCAAGGTCGCGACCGGGCCGAGGGTGATGTAGCGTTTTTCCCAGTTCAAGCGCAGGCCGAGGGTTTCCTGGCCTTCCCATTCACCCTTGCAGATGATCCCGGTGTCGGGCATGGCGCCGGCGTCGGAGCCGGCAAGCGGGCCGGTCAAAGCAAAGCACGGAATGTCGTCGCCCCGGGCCAGCCGTGGCAGGTAATGATTGCGTTGTTCGTCGGTGCCGTAATGCAGCAGCAGTTCGGCCGGGCCGAGGGAGTTTGGCACCATCACAGTGGAGGCGAGGTCGCCGCTGCGGGTCGCCAGTTTCATCGCCACCTGGGAGTGGGCGTAGGCGGAGAAACCCTTGCCGCCGAATTCCTTGGGAATGATCAGGGCGAAGAAACCGTGTTCCTTGATGTGAGTCCAGGCTTCCGGCGGCAGGTCCATCGACTGGCCGATCTGCCAGTCGGTGACCATGGCGCAGAGCTCTTCGGTCGGGCCGTCGATGAATGCCTGTTCTTCTTCACTCAGTTGCACTTTGGGATAGGACAGCAGCTTGTCCCAGTCCGGACGGCCGCTGAACAGTTCGCCGTCCCACCACACCGTGCCGGCGTCGATCGCGTCGCGCTCGGTCTGCGACATCGGTGGCAGGGTTTTCTGGAACCAACTGAACAGCGGCGCGGTGAAGTGTTTACGGCGCAGGTCAGGCAACAGCAACGGGGCGGCCACCAGGGCCAGCACCACCCAGAAAATCAGCAGCAACCAGCCCGGTGCGTGGCTGAAAATTCCCATCGCCAACAGGTAAGCGGCAACGATGCCCAGCGCGGGCAGCGGGGCGATGCGCCGGTGGGCCAGATACGCCACGCCGACGATCAGAACCAGTATCCACAACAACAGCATATTTAATCCTCCGTGAACCAGGGCGAACCGACCCTCCAGAGCTTAGACGGCATCTGCAAAACGGGGCGGTCAGAGCAAGGTGATTGAAATCGTGGGAAACCCCGGATGTCTTTTGTAGGTTCGGTGGGCAACACGCGTGGGAAATCGTTCGCCGCTTCCGCGTCTTTGCGTGCATGTTTGGCCGAAACGTCGTTATCTCTGTGCTGAACCTCTCGCTAGACTCGGGGCTCAATCAGGAGAATGTCGTCATGCACGAGTATCTGAGCCCCGGCCGCTTCATCGATAGTGACCACCCCTCGGTGGTGGAGTTCGCCGAGCAGCACCGTGGTGCCAGTCGCGATCCGCTCGCGCAGGCGATCAGTCTTTATTACGCCGTGCGCGAGGCGGTGCGTTACAACATGTACACCTTCAGCCGCGACCCGCAGACCTTGCGCGGCAGCTACGCGCTGGCGGCAGGTGAGAGTTATTGCGTGCCCAAGGCCACGTTGCTCGCCGGTTGCGCGCGCCATTGCGGGATCCCCGCACGCATCGGACTGGCGGATGTGAAAAATCATCTGTCGACGCCGCGTCTGCTTGAACTGCTGAGAAGCGAAGTGTTCGCCATGCATGGTTATACCGAGCTGTTTCTCAATGATCGCTGGGTGAAAGCCACGCCCGCGTTCAACCAGAAGCTCTGCGAAATGTTCAACGTTGCGCCGCTGGAATTCGACGGCATGAACGACAGCGTTTTTCACCCGTACAACAGCGATGGCGCGCTGCTGATGGAGTACCTGGTCGATCACGGCCAGTTCGCCGATGTACCGGAATCTTTTTTCTTCGAACATCTGCAGAAATGTTATCCGCACCTGTTCAACGATCAGCAGAAGCCACTGTCCAGTGACATGCGCGGTGATGTCGGCAGCCTCTGATCCGGCGTATGCTGCCTGCCCATTTACTGGAAAAGAGGCGGTCATGCTGAAGATCTGGGGTCGCAAGAATTCGTCGAATGTCAGAAAGCCGTTGTGGGCTGCCGAAGAGCTCGGACTGGCCTACGAGGCCATCGATGCCGGTGGCGCGTTTGGTGTGGTCGACACACCGGAGTACCGGGCGATGAACCCGAACGGGCGAGTGCCGGTGATTCAGGACGACGGTTTTGTGCTGTGGGAATCGAATGCCATCGTGCGTTACCTGCTGGCAAAACATGCGGCCGATACTTCGTGGTATCCGGCGGATCCGCAGACCCGCGCTACCGCTGACAAGTGGATGGACTGGACGACTTCCAGTTTTGCCGGACCGTTTCGCACAGTGTTCTGGGGCGTTCTGCGTACCCCGGCAGACAAGCAGGACTGGCCGGCCATCCACGCGGCGATCAAGGAATGTGACGGCTTGCTGGCGATGGCCGATCAGGCACTGAAGCACCAGCCGTATCTGTCCGGGAGTGAAATCGGCATGGGCGATATCCCGCTCGGCAGTTTCATTTATGCCTGGTTCGAGATGCCGATCGAGCGCGCGCCACAGCCGAACCTTGAGGCCTGGTATGCGCGGTTGAAACAGCGTCCGGCGTATCAGAAAGCTGTCATGACCGCGTTGACTTAATACCTACTATCGACACACTTGACTGTACTTGTGCGGCGACGGCAAGCACCATTGCGCTCGAGCGCTGCGGTTGTCTTCCTCGCCGCCGGCCTTTTATCAGTCCTTTTTTCCTTACTGGGTGCGTAAATCCGATATGAGTTCCGCTCTGTCCATCCGGCAGCTAACCAAAACCTACGGCAACGGGTTCCAGGCCTTGAGTGGTATCGATCTGGACGTCGCCGAAGGTGACTTCTTCGCCTTGCTCGGCCCCAACGGCGCCGGCAAATCCACGACGATCGGCATCCTCTCGACCCTGGTCAACAAGACCAGCGGCACCGTGAATATCTTCGGCCACGACCTGGACAAGAACCCGGCGGCGCTCAAGCGCTCGATCGGCGTGGTGCCCCAGGAGTTCAACTTCAACCAGTTCGAAAAGACGTTCGACATCGTCGTGACCCAGGCCGGTTACTACGGCATTCCGGCGAAGGTCGCCAAGGAACGCGCCGAGCAGTACCTGACCCAGCTCGGCCTTTGGGACAAGCGCGATGTGCCGTCGCGTTCGCTGTCCGGCGGCATGAAGCGGCGTCTGATGATCGCCCGTGCGCTGGTGCATGAACCGCGTCTGCTGATCCTCGACGAACCGACTGCCGGCGTCGACATCGAACTGCGTCGTTCGATGTGGACGTTCCTCACCGAACTGAACCAGAAAGGCATCACCATCATCCTCACCACCCACTACCTGGAAGAGGCTGAGCAGTTGTGCCGCAACATCGGCATCATCGACCACGGCACCATCGTCGAGAACACCAGCATGCGTCAGCTGCTCGGCCAGCTGCATGTGGAAACCTTCCTGCTGGATCTGAAAAACGGCCTGAGTGCTGCGCCGCAACTGGCGGGCTATCCGGCGCGCCTGGTGGACGGCCATACCCTGGAGGTTCAGGTCGACAAGTCCATGGGCATCACCGCGTTGTTCGGCCAACTGGCCCTGCAGAACATCGAAGTGCTGAGCCTGCGCAATAAAACCAATCGCCTTGAGGAGCTGTTCGTGTCCCTGGTGGAGAAGAATCTGTCGAAGGTGGCGGTATGAGTTCCGAGCTGCGCCCCAACCTCGTTGCCCTTAACACCATCGTTTACCGCGAAGTCAGACGCTTCACCCGGATCTGGCCGCAGACCCTGCTGCCGCCGGCGATCACCATGGTTCTGTATTTCGTGATCTTCGGTAACCTGATCGGTCGGCAGATCGGCGACATGGGCGGTTTCACCTACATGGAGTACATCGTGCCGGGGCTGATCATGATGTCGGTGATCACCAACTCTTACGGCAACGTGGTGTCGAGCTTCTTCGGCAGCAAGTTCCAGCGCTCCATCGAAGAGTTGATGGTGTCGCCGGTTTCACCGCATACGATCCTGATCGGCTACACCCTTGGCGGCGTACTGCGTGGCTTGATGGTGGGCGTCATCGTGACGATTCTGTCGTTGTTCTTTACCAGTCTGCAGGTGCATCACCTGGGCGTGACCGTTCTGGTGGTGGTGCTGACGGCGACGATCTTCTCGCTGCTGGGCTTCATCAACGCGGTGTTCGCGCGCAACTTCGATGACATCTCGATCATCCCGACCTTCGTGCTGACCCCGTTGACCTACCTTGGCGGTGTGTTCTATTCGATCACCTTGCTGCCGCCGTTCTGGCAGACCGTGTCGCTGGCCAACCCGGTGCTGCACATGGTCAACGCCTTCCGTTACGGCATCCTCGGTGTGTCGGACATCCGCATCGGTATCGCGATCACTTTCATGCTGGTGGCGACCGTGGCGCTGTATTTCGGTTGCGCACGGCTGCTGGTGAGCGGGCGCGGAATGCGTACCTGATTTCTTCAATGCTGAATGCAAAACGGCCTCCCACAGTGGAGGCCGTTTTGCATTCAGCGCATGCGACTTTTCTTGCGCCGCGCCCATTGCCGGGCCACCCACCAGCGCCAGTACAGCATCACCAGACAGTAGGCGAGGGCGCCCAGTGCCAGCCCGACCACCACCGAACCCAGCAGGAACGGTTGCCACAGGGTCGAAAGCTCGCCGCTGATCCATTCCCAGGTCAATTCGTCTGGAAGTGTGCGGGCGGGAACATCCATCAGCCAGGCCCCGGCCTGATAGGTGCAGAAGAACACCGCCGGCATGGTGATCGGATTGGTCAGCCAGACCAGGCTGACGGCAATCGGCATGTTGCCGCGCACCATGATCGCAAGTACGGCGGCCACCAGCATTTGTGCGGGAATCGGCAGGAACGCGGCGAACAGACCAACGGCCATGGCGCGGGCCACCGAGTGTCGGTTTAGGTGCCAGAGGTTCGGGTCATGCAGCAACGTGCCGAGAAAGCGTAAGGATTTGTGTTCCCTGATGCTCGTCGGATCGGGCATGTAACGTTTGAATAAGCGCCGGGGCATAAGGCTTCTCGGTCGGTTAAGGCGGCAAGTATGTCTGGATTCTACGAACCGCCCATTCAGACTTTGTGACAATTGATAACGACGCCCGTGCCCCGCAACCGCTATGCCTGAAGGTGGGACTCTCAAGGACGGGCTTATGCGCACAGGGATGATGGCGCTGGCGGTCGGTCTGCTGGCAGCGGTTTTTTTACCGGCCTTGCCGCCGGTCGGGTTATTGCTGGTGTTGCCGTGGGTGGCGCTGATGCTGCTGCCGTTTCGCAGCTATCCACTGGCGTTTTTACTGCTTGGATTCGCATGGGCGGGATTCAACGCGCAACTGGCGTTGAATGATCGACTGCCGTCCCGGCTGGATGGCGAAACGCGCTGGGTGGAGGGCCGGGTCGTCGGCTTGCCGCAGAGTGCCGAGGGCGTCGTGCGGTTTGAGCTGGCCGATGCGCGCTCGCGTCACGAAAAGCTGCCGTCGCTGATGCGCCTGGCCTGGTACGCCGGGCCTGAGGTCAAAAGCGGCGAACGCTGGCGATTGGCGGTCAAGCTCAAGCGCCCCGGTGGCTTGCTCAATCCGGATGCGTTCGATTACGAGGCCTGGCTGCTGGCGCAACGCATTGGTGCTACCGGGACGGTGAAGGATGGCCAGCGTCTGGCGCCGGCGCAGTGGGCCTGGCGCGACAGTATTCGCCAGCGCCTGCTTGCCGTTGACGCCCAGGGTCGTAACAGCGCCTTGGCCGCGTTGGTGCTCGGCGATGGTTCCGGCCTCAGTCGCGAAGACTGGCAGATCTTGCAGGACACCGGCACCGTGCATCTGCTGGTGATTTCCGGCCAGCACATCGGGCTGTTGGCAGCGTTGATGTACGCGCTGGTCGCCGGGTTGGCCCGATTCGGATTTTGGCCGCTGCGTTGGCCCTGGCTGCCTTGGGCGTGCGGTCTGGCATTCACGGCGGCGCTGGGTTACGGCTTGCTGGCCGGATTCGATGTGCCGGTCCGGCGGGCCTGCGTGATGGTTGCGCTGGTGCTGTTGTGGCGTTTGCGCTTTCGTCATCTCGGCGCATGGTGGCCGTTGCTGCTGGCCTTCAATGGCGTGTTGTTGATGGATCCGCTGGCCAGCTTGCGTCCGGGGTTGTGGCTGTCTTTCGCGGCGGTGGCTGTGTTGATCTTCACCTTCGGCGGCCGTCTGGGGCCGTGGCGCTGGTGGCAAACCTGGACGCGCGCGCAGTGGCTGATCGCAATCGGATTGTGCCCGGTGCTGCTGGCGTTGAGTCTGCCGATCAGTCTCAGCGGGCCGCTGGCCAATCTGCTGGCGGTGCCGTGGGTCAGTTTTGCGGTGCTGCCGCCGGCGTTGCTCGGGACTTTGTTGCTGCCAATTCCTTATGTCGGTGAAGGGCTGCTGTGGCTGGCCGGTGGACTGATCGATGGATTGTTCCGGGCACTGGCCCTGATTGCCGGGCGCTGGCCGGCGTGGGTTGCAGAATCGATGCCGGGCTGGATCGTGGCGCTGGGTTGCATCGGTGCAGTGCTGTTATTGCTGCCCCGAGGCGTTCCTTTGCGCCCGCTGGGCTGGCCGTTGCTGCTGGTGCTGGCATTCCCGCCGCGGGAACGACTGGACGAAGGTATCGCCGATGTCTGGCAACTCGACGTCGGCCAAGGGCTGGCGATTCTGATCCGCACGCGCCATCACGCCTTGCTGTACGACAGCGGCCCGCGCTTCGGCGATTTCGATGTCGGCGAGCGGGTGGTGTTGCCAGCCCTGCACAAGCTGGGCGTCGAGCGATTCGACCTGATGCTGCTCAGCCATGCTGATGCCGATCACGCAGGTGGCGCACTCGCCGTAGCGAAAGGATTGCCGGTCAGCCGGGTCATCAGCGGCGATCCGCATGGATTGGCCGAAGCGCTGAACGCCGAAGCCTGTGAAAGCGGTCGACAATGGCAGTGGGACGGCGTTGCCTTTCATCTATGGCAATGGGCAGAAGCCCATGACAGCAACCAGCGTTCCTGCGTGTTGCAGATCGAAGCCAACGGCGAGCGGCTGCTGCTGACCGGTGACATCGACACCAATGCCGAGCGGGATTTGCTCAACAGCGCGCTGGCGGTTCCGACCCAGTGGCTGCAAGCCCCGCATCACGGCAGCCGCAGTTCCTCATCGATGGCCTTGCTCAAGGTTTTGCAGCCCCAGGCCGTGCTGATTTCCCGAGGGCAGGGCAACTCGTTCGGCCATCCACACCCCACGGTCATCGCCCGCTACCGCAAACAGGGAATACACATCCACGACAGCGCCGAGCAGGGCGCCATTCATCTGCAACTGGGGCGGTTTGAGCCGGCCCGGTCGATGCGTCAACAACGCCGCTTCTGGCGCGACTCGCCGTTGCCGGGGGCGGAGTACCGTTGAGCACGGTCGTCGGGGCGACGGGTCTTTATCGCGAACCGGTATGGTAAAGTGGCGCACTTTTTCGAGGGGGCTGTCACTGTGTGGGAATTGGTCAAATCCGGCGGCTGGATGATGTTGCCGATCATTCTGAGTTCCATCGCCGCCATGGCGATCGTCGCCGAGCGCCTGTGGACCCTGCGCGCCAGTCGCGTCACCCCTGAGCATCTGCTGGGTCAGGTCTGGGTCTGGATCAAGGACAAGCAGCTCAACAAGGAAAAACTCAAGGAATTGCGCGCCAACTCGCCGCTGGGGGAAATCCTCGCCGCGGGCTTGGCCAACTCCAAGCATGGTCGCGAGATCATGAAGGAGTGCATCGAAGAGGCCGCCGCCCGGGTCATCCACGAACTGGAACGCTACGTCAACGCGCTGGGCACCATCGCCGCCATGTCGCCGCTGCTCGGTCTGCTGGGTACGGTGCTGGGCATGATCGACATTTTCAGTGCCTTCACCGGCTCCGGCATGACCACCAATGCTGCGGTGCTGGCCGGCGGTATTTCCAAGGCTTTGATCACTACCGCTGCGGGCCTGATGGTCGGTATTCCGGCGGTGTTCTTCCACCGTTTCCTGCAACGACGCATCGATGAACTGGTGGTGGGCATGGAACAGGAAGCGATCAAACTGGTGGAAGTGGTGCAGGGCGACCGTGACGTCGATCTGGCCGGGGGCAAAGCGTGAAATTCCGTCGCAAGCCCCGGGAAACCATCGACATCAACCTCGCGTCGCTGATCGATGTGGTGTTCATCCTGTTGCTGTTTTTCGTCGTGACCACCACCTTCACCCGCGAAACCCAACTGCGTGTCGACCTGCCGGAAGCGGTCAGCGGCTCGCCGGCCGAGGATCAGCAGGTCAAGCAACTGGACGTGGCCATCAGCGCCGAAGGCGTGTTCTCGGTGAACAACAGGATTCTGCCGAAAAACGATCTGGCGACGTTGATGGAAGCCATGCAGAAAGAAGCCAACGGCGACACCAATATGCCGCTGTCGATCAGTGCTGACGGCAAGGCTCAGCATCAATCCGTGATCACCGCCATGGATGCGGCCGGCAAGCTCGGTTTCAGCCATCTGCGCATGACCACGGTCGAGGCGGCGCCCAAATCCTGATGGCCATGTCCGATCGTCTGCTCGCCGCGTGGTATCAGGGGCACCCGGCCCTGACGCTGTTGCGGCCGCTGGAGTGGCTGTACCGCCGCGTGGTGGCGGGCAAACGTCAGCGTTTTCTCGATGGCGAAGGTGAGATCTACCAGGCGCCGGTGCCGGTGATCGTGGTCGGCAACATCACGGTCGGCGGCACCGGCAAGACACCGATGATCCTGTGGCTGATCGAGCACTGCCGACGCCACGGGCTGCGGGTCGGCGTGGTCAGCCGTGGTTACGGCGCCAAACCGGCGCAACTGCCGTGGCGGGTCGACGCTGACCAGACTGCCGACATCGCCGGCGACGAGCCGTTGCTGATCGTGCAGCGCACCGGCGTACCGCTGATGATCGATCCCGATCGCAGCGCCGCCGTCAGAGCCCTGCTGGACAGCGAGCCGCTGGACCTGATCCTGTCCGATGACGGTATGCAACATTACCGCCTCGCGCGGGATCTGGAACTGGTGCTGATCGACGCCGCCCGAGGCCTTGGCAACCAACGCTGCCTGCCCGCCGGCCCCCTGCGCGAACCGGTCGAGCGCCTGCAAAGCGTTGACGGGGTGCTGTTCAACGGCGCCCTTGAGGATCGCGACGGCGGTTTCGCCTTCCGTCTCAAGCCCTCGGCGCTGGTCAATCTGCGCAGCGGTGAACGCCGGCCGCTCGATCATTTTCCGCCCGGCCAGGCCGTGCACGCGGTGGCCGGGATCGGCAACCCGCAACGTTTCTTCAATACCCTCGAAGCGCTAGACTGGCGGCCTGTGCCCCACGCCTTCGCCGACCACGCCGAATACAGCGTGCAGGCCTTGAGTTTTACGCCGTCATTGCCAGTGGTGATGACTGAAAAGGACGCGGTGAAGTGCCGTGCCTTCGCCGCCGCCGACTGGTGGTACCTGGCGGTCGATGCAGTGCCGTCGCCGGCCTTCGTGGCCTGGTTCGACACGCAGTTGATGCGCCTGTTGCCGGATCGTCTTTTGCCTTAATCCGTTTTTATCCAGGGAATGTTCATGGACACCAAATTGCTCGACATCCTCGCCTGCCCGGTCTGCAAAGGCCCGCTCAAGCTCAGCGCCGACAAGACCGAACTGATCAGCAAGGGCGCCGGTCTGGCGTACCCGATCCGCGACGGCATCCCGGTCATGCTGGAAAGCGAAGCCCGCACCCTGACCACCGACGAGCGCCTGGATAAATGACCACCGCCTTCACCGTTGTCATCCCGTCGCGCTACGCCTCGACCCGCCTGCCGGGCAAGCCGCTGCTGGACATCGCCGGCAAGCCGATGATCCAGCACGTCTGGGAACAGGCCAGCAAAAGCAGCGCCAGCCGTGTGGTCGTGGCGACCGACGATGCGCGTATCGTCGAGGCCTGCAAGGCTTTTGGCGCCGAAGTAGTGCTGACCCGTGAAGATCATAATTCCGGCACCGATCGTCTGGCCGAGGTGGCGGCGAAGCTGGGTCTGGAACCGGATGCCATCGTGGTCAACGTGCAAGGCGACGAACCGCTGATCCCGCCGAGCGTAATCGATCAGGTCGCCGCGAATCTTGCGGCCCACACCGAAGCGCGCATGGCCACCCTGGCCGAGCCGATCGAAGACGTGGAAACCCTGTTCAACCCGAACGTGGTCAAGGTTGTCAGCGACCTCAACGGTCTGGCGCTGACCTTCAGTCGCGCAACCCTGCCATGGGCCCGCGATTCGTTTGCCAAGAGCCGCGACGTGCTGCCGGAAGGCGTGCCGTATCGTCGTCACATCGGCATTTATGCCTACCGCGCAGGCTTCCTTCAGGACTTCGTGAGCTGGGGTCCGTGCTGGCTGGAAAACACCGAATCCCTCGAGCAACTGCGTGCCCTGTGGCACGGCGTGCGGATTCATGTGGCTGACGCGTTGATCGCGCCGCCGACCGGGGTCGACACCGCCGAAGACCTCGAGCGTGTCCGTCGCCTGCTGGAGGCCTGATGCGCGTTCTGTTCGTGTGCCTGGGTAACATCTGCCGTTCGCCCACCGCCGAAGGCGTGTTGCGCCACAAGTTGCGTGAAGCGGGGCTGGCGGATCAGGTCGAAGTGGCCTCCGCCGGCACTGGCGACTGGCACGTTGGCAATCCGCCGGACAAGCGCAGCCAGGCGGCGGCCAAGCTGCGCGGTTATGACCTGTCGGCGCAACGCGCGCAGCAGGTCAGCCGCGCCGATTTCGCCAGCTACGACCTGATCCTCGCCATGGACAACAGCAACCTGCGCAACCTCAAGGCCTTGCAGCCGTCCACCGGCAAGGCCGAGCTGGACTTGTTCCTGCGCCGCTACGAAGGTGAAGTCGACGAGGTGCCGGATCCGTATTACGACGGCGATCAGGGCTTCGAGCAGGTGCTGGATCTGATCGAGCGTGCCTGCGATCAGCTGTTGATTGAAGTGAAGGGGCGGTTATGAGTTTGCAGATACAACCGCAGGTTTCCCTGAAACCCTTCAATACCTTCGGCGTTGATGTGCGCGCACAGCTGTTTGCCGAAGCCCACAGTGACGCCGATGTGCGCGAAGCCCTGGCTTACGCGACTTCTCACAACCTGCCGTTGCTGGTGATCGGCGGCGGCAGCAACCTGTTGCTCACGGCGGATATCCCGGCACTGGTGCTGCGCATGGCCAGCCGTGGCATTCGTGTCATCAGCGACGACGGCAATCGTGTGGTGATTGAAGCCGAAGCCGGTGAGCCGTGGCACCCGTTCGTGCAGCACACGCTGGCGCAGGGTTTTTCCGGGCTGGAGAATCTCAGCCTGATCCCCGGCACTGTCGGCGCTGCGCCGATGCAGAACATCGGTGCCTACGGCGTCGAGATCAAGGATGTGTTCGCCGGCCTGACGGCGCTGGATCGCCAGACCGGCGAGCTGCGCGACTTCAGCCTGGAAGAGTGCAACTTTGCCTACCGCGATAGTGTGTTCAAGCAGCAGCCGGGGCGTTGGCTGATCCTGCGGGTCCGCTTCGCGCTGGATCGAGTCGCGCATTTGCATCTGGAATACGGTCCGGTGCGTCAGCGCCTGACCGAGCAGGGCATCGAGCAACCGACGCCGACGGATGTCAGCCGCGCGATCTGCAGCATCCGCAGCGAAAAACTGCCGGACCCGGCGGTGCTCGGCAATGCCGGCAGCTTCTTCAAGAACCCGCTGGTGCCCGCGGCCGTGGTTGCACAGATCAAGGCGCAGCATCCGGATCTGGTGGCCTACGCGCAACCGGACGGGCAGATGAAGCTGGCGGCCGGCTGGTTGATCGAGCGTGCCGGCTGGAAAGGTTTCCGTGAGGCCGATGCCGGCGTGCATAAATTGCAGGCGCTGGTGCTGGTCAACTACGGTGCGGCGACCGGGCTGCAATTGCTCGATCTGGCGCAGCGCATCCAGAAAGACATTTCAGAACGTTTCAATGTCGAGCTGGAAATGGAGCCCAACAGGTATTGAGGCTACGCTTTCAAGGCTGAACCCAAAGCCCTGCACTTATTTAAAAAGTGCAGGGCTTTTTTGTTAATCGCGGGTTAACGTAGCCAGCTAACGATACCAACCATTTGCTCCACCAAAGGCCCGGTGCAGACATTCCCGTCGGCACAAGAGAGCCTGATTAGCCTGAGCCGATCTGCGCGAACCACTACCGTCCCTGCGGTGGCAGATGGCTCGACCCCATAACCTCCAAGAATATGCGGGCGTGCCCATGATTACCCTGAAACTCAATGGTCAAGATCATCCACTCGATGTCACCGAGGACATGCCGCTGTTGTGGGCGATCCGCGACGTCGCCGGTTACAACGGCACCAAGTTCGGCTGCGGCATGGGCCTGTGCGGTGCGTGCACCATTCATATCGACGGCGCGCCGGCGCGCAGTTGCATCACCCCGATCGGTTCGGTGGTCGGGCAGAACGTGACCACCATCGACAACCTGCATGCCGACCCGGTCGGTCAGATCGTCCAGCAAGCCTGGCTCGACACCGCTGTGGCCCAATGCGGTTACTGCCAGGGCGGCCAGATCATGTCCGCCACCGCGTTGCTCAAGACCAACCCGAACCCGAGCGACGAGCAGATCGAAGAAGCGATGGTCGGCAACATCTGCCGCTGCGGCACCTACAACCGGATCAAGACCGCAATCCGCCAGGCATCCACTCACCTGAAGGAGGCCAAGGCATGAGCCGTCTACCGAACGATTTCGCCCTGAGCAACCTGAGTCGCCGGGGCTTCCTCAAGGGCGTCGGCGCCACGGGTGCGCTGGTGCTGGCGGCGAGCTGGGGCTGGCAGGATGCGCTGGCCGAAGACAAGCCCAAGCAGTTCGGCGCCGATGGCATGCCCAACGGCTGGATCGACGATCCGAAGGTCTACGTCAGCATTGCCGCCGACGGCACGGTAACCGTGGTCTGCAACCGTTCGGAGATGGGCCAGGGTGTGCGCACCAGCCTGACCATGGTGGTCGCCGATGAACTGGAAGCCGACTGGGCGCACGTCAAGGTCCAGCAGGCGCCGGGTGATGAGGTGCGCTTCGGCAACCAGGACACCGACGGCTCGCGCAGCATGCGGCACTGGTACGAACCGATGCGCCGTTGCGGCGCCGCCGCCCGGACCATGCTGGAACAAGCGGCCGCAGCCCAGTGGAAGGTGCCGGTCGGCGAATGCCGTGCGCAACTGCATAAAGTCGTTCACACACCGTCCGGGCGTGAGCTGGGTTACGGTGAGCTGGCCGCTGCGGCCAGTGCCCTGACGGTGCCGGCCCGTGACAGCCTGCGGCTCAAGCAGCCGTCGGAATTCCGCTACATCGGCAAGGAAGGCACCAAGGCCATCGACGGTGCCGACATCGTCAATGGCCGCGCGGTGTACGGGGCCGACGTGCATTTCGACGGCATGCTGTTCGCGGTCATTGCGCGTCCGGCGGTGTACGGCGGCAAGGTCAAGTCGGTGGACGACAGCGCCGCGCTGAAAGTGCCGGGCGTGCTGAAAGTCATCCAGATCGAACCCCGGCCATTGCCTTCGGAATTTCAGCCGTTGGGTGGCGTGGCTGTGGTGGCCAGCAATACCTGGGCGGCATTGAAGGGCCGTGAAGCGCTGAAAATCGAGTGGGACGACGGCCCGAACGCCACTTATGACTCGGTCGCCTATCGCAAGGAGATCGAAGCCGCTTCGCTGAAGCCGGGCAAAGTGGTACGCAATACCGGCGACATCGACAAAGCCATCGCTGGTGCCGCCAGCACGCTGGAAGCCTCTTATTACTTGCCGCATCTGGCACAGGCGCCGATGGAACCGATGGTGGCCATCGCCCGTTACAAGGATGGCACTTGCGAAGCCTGGGCACCGAGCCAGGCGCCGCAGGTCACCCGCGAGCGGATCGCCGAACGCCTGGGGCTGCCATTCGATAACGTCACCTTCAATGTCACGCTGTTGGGCGGTGGGTTCGGGCGCAAGTCCAAACCGGACTTTGTCGTTGAAGCTGCCGTTCTCGCCAAGGAATTCCCCGGCAAAGCGGTGCGTGTGCAGTGGACCCGGGAAGACGACATCCACAATTCGTATTTTCACACCGTGTCCGCCGAGTACCTCAAGGCCGGCGTGGGCAAGGACGGTTTGCCGTCCGCCTGGTTGCACCGCACGGTCGCTCCGAGCATCACCGCGCTGTTCGCACCGGGCATGAACCACGAAGCCGCCTTCGAGCTGGGCATGGGATTCACCAACATGGCCTACGCGATTCCCAACGTGCGGCTGGAAAACCCTGAAGCCACGGTGCACACGCGGGTCGGCTGGTATCGCTCGGTGTCGAACATTCCCCATGGCTTCGCGATCCAGAGCTTCGTCGATGAACTGGCGCACAAAGCCAAGGAGGATCCGCTCAAGTACCAGATCAAGTTGCTCGGCCCGGATCGGCAGATCGACCCGCGAACGCTCAGTGAAGAATGGAACTACGGCGAATCCCCCGAGCGTTATCCGATCGACACCGGGCGCATGCGCACCGTGCTGGAAACGGCGGCCAAGGCGGCGGGTTGGGGGCGTCAATTGCCCAAGGGTCGTGGTCTCGGATTGGCGGTGCATTACAGCTTCGTCACCTATGTGGCGGCGGTGATCGAAGTCGAGGTCAAGGACGACGGCACGCTGATCGTGCACAAGGCCGATATCGCCGTGGATTGCGGCCCGCAGATCAACCCCGAGCGCATCCGTTCGCAGTTCGAAGGCGCCTGCGTGATGGGCCTGGGCAACGCGGTGTGGGGCGAAATCAGCTTCAAGGACGGCAAGGTGCAGCAGGACAACTTCCATATGTATGAAGTCGCGCGCATGTCGCTGGCGCCGAAGGAAGTCGCGGTGCATCTGGTGACGCCGCCGGGCGAGGTGCCACTGGGTGGCGTCGGCGAACCGGGTGTGCCACCGATTGCGCCGGCGCTGTGCAATGCGATCTTCGCCGCCACCGGTCAGCGCATCCGTAACCTGCCGGTGCGTTACCAGTTGCAGGGCTGGCAGAAGGCGCAAGCGTAATGGACAGCGCCGATCTGAATGTCCTGCGTAGTGTGCTCGAATGGCGCCGCGCCGGACAGCGGGTAATGTTGTTCAGCGTGGTGCAGACCTGGGGCACCGCGCCCCGGGCGCCCGGCGCAATGCTGGCGTTGCGCGAAGATGGCGTGGTGATCGGTTCGGTGTCCGGCGGGTGCGTCGAGGATGATCTGATCGCCCGGCTGCACGATGGGCGGATTCCCGCCAACGGGCCGCCGGTGCAGTTGATCACCTACGGCGTGACGCAGGAAGAAGCGGCGCGCTTCGGCCTGCCTTGCGGCGGCACCCTGCGCCTGACCGAGGAACGGGTCGGTGATCCGGCGTGGGTTGCCGAGTTGCTGGATCGCTGCGAGGCTCACGAAATCGTCGCTCGTGAGCTGAACATCGGCACTGGCGAGGTGGTGTTGCGACCGGCCGGCAAGGCTGACACCTTGAGCTTCGACGGCCAGACCCTGCGCGCCATCTATGGCCCGCGCTGGCGCCTGCTGTTGATCGGCGCCGGGCAGTTATCGCGGTATGTGGCCGAGATGGCGCGATTGCTGGATTTCGAAGTGCTGATCTGTGATCCGCGCACCGAGTTCGTCTATGGCTGGGAAGAGCAGCATGGGCGTTTTGTCCCCGGCATGCCGGACGAAGCAGTGCTGAATATCCAGACCGATGAACGCACGGCGATTGTCGCGCTGACTCACGACCCACGGCTGGATGACATGGCGCTGCTCACGGCGCTCGACTCCAAGGCGTTCTACGTCGGCGCACTCGGTTCACGGGTCAACAGCCGCAAGCGTCGGGAAAATCTGGCTGAGCTAGGCTTGTCGGAAGCGGCCATCGCCCGTTTGCACGGGCCGATCGGTTTGCACATCGGCAGCCATTCACCGGCGGAAATCGCCCTGTCGCTGTTGGCGGAAATCGTCGCGATCAAGAATGGTGTCGAGCTCAAGCAGAAGAAAACAGTGGAGAGTGTATGAGCCGATCCATCGGAGTGATTGTGCTGGCGGCGGGCGAGGGCAGCCGCTTTCGCGAAGTGGCGGGTGCCGACAAGGACAAGCTGCTGGCCGATTGCACCGGGCGTGATGGCGCGGTGCGTTCGGTGATCGAGCAGGTGCTGGTGAACCTGCCGGCGAGCCTCGACAAGCGAGTGCTGGTGACGACCGAGGCGCGGCCGCAGGCGATGCGCATGGCGCAGGCTTATGGGTGTGACATTGTCTCGATCGAGTCCACAGGAATGGGCGACAGCATTGCGGCGGGTGTGGCGGCATGCCCGGAGGCCGACGGCTGGCTGATTGTGCTGGGCGACATGCCGTTCATCCTGCCGTCGAGCATTGAGCGGGTCGTGGCGGCGATTGCCGAGGATGCGGTCAGCGTACCGACGTTGAATGGTGACTATGGGCATCCGGTCGGGTTTGGCCGCTCGTTCGCCGCAGGGTTGATGGCTTTGTCCGGTGACCGGGGCGCCAGACCGCTGTTTGCCCAAGGTCGGGTGATTGAAGTCGCGGTGGATGACCCGGGGGTGTTGTGGGATATCGATGTGCCGGATGCGCTGGTGTTCCCGCCCTCCTGATAAAACCTTGAGATATAAAAAAGCCCCGCCTGGATCACCAGGCGGGGCTTTTTAGTGGCTTTTGGAATCAGACGAGGGGTTTAGGCTCGTGTTCTTTTTCCTGGGCCTCTTCGTGTTGCTCGACCGCTTCCTGAACGGAGCGTGGTGCTTCGGCAATCACGGCTTCAACGGCAGCTTCTTCAGCGACCGGGGCAGGAGCTGCCTCGATCACTTCGGCAACTACTGGCTGGGCAGCGACTGGAGCAGCAGCGGCAGCCAGTTCGGCTTCCTTCTGCAGACGCTCTTCTTCACGCTTGCGACGACGCACTTCACGCGGATCGTTCGGTGCGCGGCCGCTTGGGGTCAGGGCGCTGACCGGAGCTGCTTCAACCACTGGCGCTGGTGCTTCGGCTACAACTGGCGCTTCAACCACAGGGGCTTCAACGACCGGTGCCGGTTCAGCAACAACTACTGGCTCGGCAGCCTTGGCTTCTTCAACAACAGGCGCTTCAACCACTGGCGCTGGTGTTTCAGTGACAGCCGGCTCGGCGACCCAGTTGAACGCGGTCTGTTCTTCGCGAACTTCACGCACGGTTTCGGTCACGGTTTCAGCGACGGTTTCGACAACCGACTGTTCAGCGACGGCTGGCGCTTCAAAGGACACAGCTGGTTCGGCAGCGACTTCAACCTGAGGCTGAGCTTCGCGAGCCGGAGCTACTTCGACTTCCGGAGCAGCAGGCGCTACGACCGGAGTGGTGGCTTCAACAACGGGCGCTTCTACTGGAGCAGTTTCCAGTGTTGCAGCGGTAGCGCGTTCAGCTTGCTCGTGGGCCTGAGCTTCAGCCGGAGCGCTGATCACGGTGCTGGCAACAGCAGCGGTAACAGCCAGACCAGCAGCCAGATCGGCAGTGCTTGGCGCCTGGGCGTTTTCGCCGGACTCGGACTCTTCCGAACCTTCGATCACGTTGCCATTGGCATCACGCTGACGCTCGCGACGGTTGCTGCGACGACGCTGACCACGGGAGCGGCGGCGTGGACGATCGCCTTCGGCGTTCTCCGAACCGTCTTCCGGCAGTTGCTCTTCGTTGGTGGTGATCTCTTCTTCAGCGACGGCAGCAGCGGCCTGTTCGGCACGCGGTTGACGCTCTTCACGCGGAGGACGTGGCGCACGTTCTTCACGTGGCTGACGGGCCGGACGCTCTTCAGCGGTGGCGGCGGCAGCAACGGCCGGAGCGGCATCCAGAGGCTCGCGCAGTTCACGTACGCGTTCTTCACGCTCGCCACGTGGCTTGCGATCTTCACGCGGAGCACGTGGTGCACGTTCTTCACGAGGCGCGCGTGGTGCGCGTTCTTCGCGGGCTACCGGTGCTTCGTCACGGGATTCGCGTGGCTCGCGGACTTCACGTGGTTCGCGCGGTTGACGCTCTTCACGCGGCTCACGTGGGGCGCGCTCTTCACGCGGTGCACGCTCTTCGCGCGGCTTGCGCTCTTCATCGCGGCGACCATTACGGTTGCGGCTCTGCTGACGACCGTTGCGACGCTCTTCGTTGCGGGCCGGACGCTCGGTGGCTGGTTTTTCAACCACGACCGGAGCAACCGGCTCTTCCTTGGTGGCGAACAGGCTGACCAGCGACTTCACCAGGCCTTTGAACAGGCTTGGCTCTGGCGCGGCAACCGGAGCAGGTGCCGGGGCCGGAGCGGCGACTTCGGTCGGAACCGGAGCGTTGGCGCGGGCCGGAGCGGTCTTGACCGCGGCTTCCTGGCGAACCAGGGTGCGGGTCGCGGCGGCTGGCTGGACGTCTTCGACATCGGCGGCAGCGGCAGCGATTTCGTAGCTGGACTGGTTGGTCGCGGCTTCCGGGCTGTCGTCACGCAGGCGCTGAACTTCGAAATGAGGGGTTTCGAGGTGATCGTTCGGCAGGATGACGATGCGGGCGCGAGTGCGCAGTTCGATCTTGGTGATCGAGTTGCGTTTTTCGTTGAGCAGGAATGCGGCCACCGGGATCGGCACTTGAGCGCGAACTTCGGCGGTGCGGTCTTTCAGGGCTTCTTCTTCGATCAGGCGCAGGATCGCCAGGGAAAGCGATTCGACGTCACGGATGATGCCGGTGCCGCTGCAGCGCGGGCAGACGATGCCGCTGCTTTCGCCCAGCGAAGGACGCAGGCGCTGACGGGACATTTCCAGCAGGCCGAAGCGCGAGATGCGGCCGATCTGCACGCGGGCGCGGTCGGCTTCCAGGCATTCGCGGACTTTCTCTTCCACGGCGCGCTGGTTCTTGGCAGGGGTCATGTCGATGAAGTCGATGACGATCAGGCCGCCGATGTCGCGCAGGCGCAACTGACGGGCGATTTCTTCGGCGGCTTCAAGGTTGGTCTGCAGGGCGGTTTCTTCGATGTCGCTGCCTTTGGTGGCGCGCGCCGAGTTGATGTCGATGGACACCAGGGCTTCGGTTGGATCGATGACGATGGAGCCGCCGGACGGCAGTTCGACAACGCGCTGGAAAGCGGTCTCGATCTGGCTTTCGATCTGGAAACGGTTGAACAGCGGAACGCTGTCTTCGTACAGCTTGATCTTGCTGGCGTACTGCGGCATCACCTGGCGGATGAAGGTCAGGGCTTCGTCCTGGGCTTCAACGCTGTCGATCAGCACTTCGCCGATGTCCTGGCGCAGGTAATCGCGGATGGCGCGGATGATCACGTTGCTTTCCTGGTAGATCAGGAACGGCGCGGAACGATCCAGCGAGGCTTCTTTGATGGCGGTCCAGAGTTGCAGCAGGTAATCGAGGTCCCACTGCATTTCTTCGCTGCTGCGGCCCAGGCCGGCAGTGCGCACGATCAGACCCATGTCGGCCGGAGCGACCAGACCGTTCAGCGCTTCACGCAGTTCGTTGCGCTCTTCGCCTTCGATGCGACGGGAGATGCCGCCGGCACGCGGGTTGTTCGGCATCAGAACGAGGTAACGACCGGCCAGGCTGATGAAGGTGGTCAGGGCTGCGCCCTTGTTGCCACGTTCTTCTTTTTCGACCTGAACGATGACTTCCTGGCCTTCGCTCAGGACGTCCTTGATGTTGACGCGGCCTTCAGGGGCTTTCTTGAAGTATTCGCGGGAGATTTCTTTGAGGGGCAGGAAGCCGTGGCGCTCGGAGCCGAAATCGACAAAGGCAGCCTCAAGGCTTGGTTCGATGCGAGTGATGCGGCCTTTATAGATGTTGGCCTTCTTCTGCTCGCGTGCACCGGATTCGATGTCCAGGTCGTAGAGGCGCTGGCCATCTACCAGTGCAACACGCAACTCTTCGGGTTGAGTTGCGTTAATCAGCATTCTTTTCATGTAGTACCGTCGGTTTCCGGGCTGCCGGAAACGGCGTTCGGCACACACGACTTCTCACGGTCGGTGTCAGGTGCGTCGGGAGTGGTTGGCCATTCCCGTGTCCAGCGATGTCCGGCCAATTGGGCCGTTATCGCGACGTACGCGTCCTGCTTGCTGTGGCTACTTAAGCACTCAGTCAGGAGGAGGAATCAACCGGTGGCTGTGGACGAGATGAAGCGTCTTGATAAAACCTGTTGCTACACAGTCCAGCGGTTGTGCATCTCCACCCTACACGTATCCCTGATAATTCGGGTGCTGCCGCGCGCAGAATCCGCAGCGGGTTGGCATTTACCGTGAGCTCCGAAAGGGGAGGTCACGCATCATGGCTAATTCAGGCGGTGTTTCCGGAGTCTTCGCTCGGGGTCATCCGCGGCTGACTGCACTTTGTGAACTGGCCGTGAATATGGCTCGCGTGGCGAGTCAAAACTCTGCTTTGCGGCGTGATTCAGGCCTCATGTCACCTGCGCTTGTTACAGCTGCAAACTCCACCGTTACGTAGCAAAAGCCCCGTAGGACGGCCTCGCGTCCTGGTGAATTGCGTTGGTCAGGGCCGGTTTTTGACCGTGGTTCCGCTGTCCAGGCCGCTTTTGGCGGCGTTCGCGACTATAGCAGCAATGATTAAGTGCTTCAATTCCATAAAAAATTGTTATTATCCGCGCCATGACGACTACTGCCCCTACGACTCCAGGCGTTCAACTGCTTGAGGTCTCGCCGGAATATGCCGGCCAACGAATCGACAATTTCCTCCTCGCCCGGCTCAAAGGCGTGCCCAAGACCTTGATTTACCGCATTTTGCGCAAAGGCGAAGTGCGCGTGAACAAAGGTCGGATCAAGCCCGAATACAAGCTGCAGGCCGGCGACATTGTGCGCGTGCCGCCGGTGCGCGTGCCTGAGCGTGACGAGCCGGTCCCTTTGGCCCAAGGCCTGTTGCAGCGCCTGGAAGCCTCGATTGTCTACGAAGACAAAGCCCTGATCGTGATCAACAAGCCCGCCGGCATTGCGGTTCACGGTGGCAGCGGCTTGAACTACGGCGTTATCGAAGCCTTTCGTCAGTTGCGCCCCGATGCCAAGGAGCTCGAGCTGGTTCACCGTCTCGATCGCGACACCTCCGGCCTGCTGATGATCGCCAAGAAACGCAGCATGTTGCGTCACTTGCATGCCGCGTTGCGCGGTGACGGTGTCGACAAGCGCTACATGGCACTGGTTCGCGGCAACTGGGCGACCTCGATCAAGCAGGTCCGTGCGGCGCTCGGCAAGAGCAATCTGCGCTCCGGTGAGCGCATGGTCGAGGTCGACGAGGAGGAGGGCAAGGAGTCTGTGACCGTGTTCAAGGTCCTGCGTCGCTTCGGCGATTTTGCCACTTTGATCGAGGCCAAGCCGATCACCGGTCGCACGCACCAGATCCGCGTCCACACGTTGCACGCCGGGCACTGCATTGCCGGCGACACCAAATACGGCGATGACGGTTTCAGTAAGGAAATCCGTGATCTGGGCGGCAAGCGCTTGTTCCTGCACGCCTACATGCTGACCGTGCCGCTGCCCGATGGCGGTGAACTCAAGTTGCAGGCACCGGTCGATGAAATGTGGGCCAAGACTGTGGAGCGATTGAGTGCGCCCATCTGATTACAAACTGCTGATTTTTGATTGGGACGGCACGCTCGCCGATTCCATTCATCGGATTGTCGAGGCGATGCACTCGGCGTCCGGGCGTTCAGGTTTCGAGTTGCGTGATGATTTTGCCGTCAAAGGCATCATCGGTCTGGGCTTGCCCGAGGCGATCCGCACCTTGTATCCGGAAATCAGCGATACCGAAATGACCTTGTTTCGCGAGTATTACGCCGATCACTACATCGCTGCAGAAGCCGTGCCTTCGCCGTTGTTCGAAGGCGTAGTCGAGTCGATGGCGTCCTTTCGCGAGCAGGGCTATCACTTGGCTGTCGCGACCGGCAAGAATCGTCGCGGGCTGGATCGGGTGCTCAAGGCCAATGGCTGGGAAGATTATTTCGATATCACCCGCGCAGCCGATGAAACTGCAAGCAAGCCGCACCCTCTGATGCTGGAGCAGATCCTTGCGCATTGCGGTGTGCGTGCCGAGCAAGCGCTGATGGTCGGTGATTCGTCCTTCGATCTGCTGATGGCGCGCAATGCGGGGATGGATTCGGTGGCGGTCAGTTATGGCGCGCAATCGATCGAATCACTGCAGCAGTTCGAGCCGCGACTGTCGATCGACCATTTTTCCGAATTGCACGCCTGGCTGGGGCAGCAGGCTTAATACGTTTTTGCTGGGGTGGATGGCATGACCGACGAATGGAAAGCACCGGCCAAGGCAACTGCCGACAACGGTGATGCGAAAAGCTGGAAGCTGCTGGAAAAGACTCTGCTAGCCGGCGTGCAGGAGCAGCGTCGTTCGCGGCGCTGGGGCATCTTCTTCAAGTTGCTGACCTTTGTTTATCTGTTTGTTGCGCTGATCCTGTTCACGCCGTTGATGGACATGGAAAAAAGCGCCACCCGCAGCGGCAACTACACCGCGCTGATCGACGTCACCGGCATGATTGCCGACAAGGAGCCGGCCAGCGCCGACAATATCGTCGGCAGCCTGCGCGCGGCGTTCGAGGACAAGAAGGTCAAGGGCGTAATCCTGCGCATCAACAGTCCGGGCGGCAGTCCGGTGCAGTCGGGTTATGTCTATGACGAGATCAAGCGCCTGCGCGGCCTGCATCCCGACACCAAGCTGTACGCGGTGATTTCCGACCTGGGCGCTTCCGGTGCCTATTACATTGCCAGTGCGGCGGATCAGATTTATGCCGACAAGGCCAGTCTGGTCGGTTCCATTGGTGTGACGGCGGCCGGTTACGGGTTTGTCGGCACCATGGAAAAGCTCGGTGTCGAGCGTCGCACTTACACCTCCGGCGAGCACAAGGCGTTCCTCGATCCGTTCCAGCCGCAGAAGCCGGAAGAAACGGCGTTCTGGCAGAGTGTGCTGGATACCACGCACAAGCAGTTCATCAACAGCGTCAAGCAGGGGCGTGGCGATCGCCTGAAGGACAAGGAGCATCCGGAGCTGTTCTCCGGGCTGGTCTGGTCTGGCGAGCAGGCGCTGCCATTGGGGCTGATCGATGGGCTGGGCAATGCCAGTTCGGTGGCGCGTGACGTGATTGGCGAAAAAGAGTTGGTGGACTTCACCGTTCAGGAATCGCCGTTCGACCGCTTCTCGAAGAAGCTCGGTGCCAGCGTTGCCGAGAAGCTGGCAATGTGGATGGGTTTCAGCGGGCCGTCGTTGCGTTGATCGAATGCTGCAAGAAAGACCGGCCTGAGGGCCGGTTTTTTTTGGGGTCAGGGAATCTGTACGCCTTCGACCAGCAGCATGTCGATCAGGCAAATCAGCGGCAGGCCGATCAGGCTCGTGGCGTCCGGGCCTTCGGTGGACTGAAACAGGCTCACACCCAGTCCTTCGGCCTTGAAGCTGCCGGCGCAGTCGTAGGGCTGCTCGGCGCGCAGATAGCGCTCGACGCGGGCCTGGTCCAGTACGCGCATGTGCACGGTGAAAGGCACGCAGTCGACCTGGCAGTGGCCGGTCTGGCTGTTGAGCAGGGCCAGGCCGGTGAGGAAGGTCACGCTGGCGCCGCTGGCGGCCATCAGTTGTTCGCGGGCGTTTTCGAAGGTGTGCGGCTTGCCGATGATGCGCTCGCCGAGTACCGCAACCTGATCGGAGCCGATGATCAAGTGAGCGGGGTGGCTGTCGGCCAAGGCTCGGGCCTTTTGTTCGGCGAGGCGCTTGACCAGCTCGATTGCCGACTCGTCCGGGCGATGGCTTTCATCGATATTCGGTGAGCTGCAGACGAACGGCAGGCGCAGGCGGCTGAGCAATTCTCGACGATAGGTCGAGCTTGAAGCGAGTAATAAAGGCAGCATTCGCATCTCCAGAGGCAGGCGACAGATTCTAGCGGAGCCGCGCAAGTGACGGACAGGGCACAATTTCCTTTGACATGGGTGGGTGCATCCCTATAATGCTGCGCCTATGTTGAATGACCCGATTCCACCTCACGTTGACCCGCGCAAATTGGCTGACCGTGGCACCACCCTTCAAGGTGAACTGCTGCTGGCCGATTTGAAGAGACTCTGCGACCCGCTTTCCGACGATGTCGGTACGGTGCAGGCAAAATTCGTTTTTGAACGAGATGAACGTAAATCTGTGGTGATCCACAGCTTTATCGACACCGAAGTCAAAATGGTTTGCCAGCGTTGTCTTGAGCTGGTCACCCTGCCGATCCACAGCGAATGCAGTTACGCTGTTGTGAAGGAGGGTGCGAATACCCAGTCGTTGCCGAAAGGTTATGACGTGCTGGAACTGGGCGAAGATCCATTGGATCTGCAGTCACTGATCGAGGAGGAGCTTCTGCTCGCCTTGCCCATTGTGCCTGCTCATCATCCGGAAGAATGCCAGCAGCCGGCGGGAGCAGATGAGCCCGAACCGAGCGAGGACGAGGTAACGCGGTCCAACCCGTTCAGTGTATTGGCGCAGTTAAAGCGTGACCCAAACGTTTAGGAGTTAATCAATTATGGCTGTTCAGCAGAACAAAAAATCCCGCTCTGCCCGTGACATGCGCCGTTCGCACGACGCTCTCGAGGCTAGCACCCTGTCTGTAGAAAAAACCACTGGTGAAGTTCACCTGCGTCACCACGTATCGCCAGAAGGCGTATACCGTGGCCGTAAAGTGATCGACAAGGGCGCTGACGAGTAATCACTTGTCCGCTCAAGTCATCGCGATTGACGCAATGGGCGGGGACTTCGGTCCCCGCAGCATTGTTCAGGCCAGCCTCGCTTGCCTTTCTGCTACACCCTCGCTGCACCTGACCCTCGTCGGTCAACCCTCCCTTCTTGAAGAACTGATCACTGGCCAATCGGCTGCCGATCGTGCGCGCCTGACAATTGTTCCGGCGTCCGAAGTCATCACCATGGACGAAAAACCTGCCCAGGCTTTGCGTGGCAAGCCGGACTCGTCGATGCGTGTCGCCCTCGAGTTGCTGCGTGATGGCAAGGTCCAGGCCTGTGTCAGTGCCGGCAATACCGGGGCACTGATGGCCCTGTCGCGATTCGTGCTCAAGACCCTGCCGGGGATTGATCGTCCGGCCATGGTCGCCGCCATCCCCACCCAGAAGGGCTACTGTCAGTTGCTTGATCTCGGCGCCAACGTCGATTGCAGTGCCGAGCACTTGTTGCAGTTCGCGGTGATGGGGTCCGTGGCCGCGCAAACCCTTGGCATTGCCCGTCCGCGTGTTGCGCTGCTGAATATCGGCACCGAAGACATCAAGGGCAATCAGCAGGTCAAACTGGCTGCGACGTTGCTGCAGGCTGCACGGGGCATTAACTACATCGGTTTCATCGAAGGTGACGGCTTGTATCGCGGCGAGGCGGATGTGGTGGTTTGCGACGGTTTTGTCGGCAATATACTGCTCAAGTCCAGCGAAGGCCTGGCGACGATGATCGCTGCGCGTATCGAGGCCTTGTTCAAGAAAAACTTCGCTTCCCGTGCTGTTGGCGCTCTGGCGCTGCCATTGATGAAGCGTCTGCAGGCTGATCTGGCGCCAGCGCGACACAACGGCGCGAGCTTCCTCGGTTTGCAGGGCATTGTCGTGAAGAGTCACGGTTCGGCCGGGGTTCAGGGGTTTCAGAGTGCCATTCAGCGAGCGTTGATCGAGATTCAGGAGAATCTTCCCGAGCGCCTGCACGGCCGTCTGGAGGATTTGTTGTCTTAGGCGTTTTCGTCGGACAATGCTTAAATGTGACCGCCCGGTTCAAAGGGCCATCCAACTGTCAGTTTCTTGCGTCCCTCTAGCGGGATGCCATTTTTCCGACGACAAGATCATTAGGGGCTTGTTACATGTCTGCTTCCCTCGCATTCGTCTTTCCAGGACAGGGTTCGCAGTCCCTCGGCATGCTGGCCGAGCTGGGCGCGCAACATCCGCTGATCCTCGAAACCTTCAAAGAAGCATCCGATGCTCTGGGCTACGACCTGTGGGCGCTGACCCAGCAGGGCCCGGAAGAGCTGCTCAATCAAACCGACAAAACCCAGCCGGCCATTCTGACCGCTTCGATCGCCCTGTGGCGTCTGTGGCTGGCTGAAGGTGGCGCGCGTCCGGCCTTTGTTGCCGGTCACAGCCTGGGTGAATACAGCGCGCTGGTCGCTGCTGGCAGCTTGAGCCTGGCCGACGCGGTAAAGCTCGTCGAGCGCCGTGGCCAATTGATGCAGGAAGCCGTACCGGCCGGGCAGGGCGGCATGGCTGCCATCCTCGGTCTGGAAGATGCTGATGTTCTCGCTGCCTGTGCCGAAGCGGCGCAAGGCGAAGTGGTCAGCGCAGTGAACTTCAACTCCCCGGGCCAGGTGGTGATCGCCGGTGCCAAGGCTGCCGTTGAGCGTGCCATCGAAGGCTGCAAGGCCCGTGGCGCCAAGCGTGCCATGCCGCTGCCGGTCAGCGTGCCGTCGCACTGCGAACTGATGCGCCCGGCTGCCGAGCGCTTCGCCGAGTCCATTGCTGCCATCGACTGGCAGGCGCCGCAAATCCCTGTGGTACAGAACGTCAGCGCTCAGGTGCCGGCGGATCTGGAAACCCTCAAGCGCGATCTGCTGGAGCAGCTCTACAAACCGGTTCGCTGGGTTGAATCGGTCCAGACCCTGGCCGCCAAAGGCGCGACCAGCCTGGTCGAATGTGGCCCTGGCAAAGTGCTGGCCGGTCTGAACAAACGTTGCGCCGAAGGCGTTTCGACTTCCAACCTCAATACCCCAGACGCTTTCGCTGCTGCTCGCGCAGCGGCTGTCTGAATCAGGAGAAGCTTGCATGAGTCTGCAAGGTAAAGTTGCACTGGTCACCGGCGCAAGCCGTGGCATCGGCCAGGCTATCGCACTGGAACTGGGTCGTCAGGGCGCCATCGTTGTTGGCACCGCGACTTCCGCTTCGGGCGCCGAGCGTATTGCTGCGACCCTGAAGGAAAACGGCATTCAGGGCGCAGGTTTCGAACTGAACGTCACCAGCGACGAATCGGTTACCAAGGTACTGGCGAGTATCCAGGAGCAGTTCGGTGCGCCGGTGGCGATTCTGGTCAACAATGCCGGCATCACCCGCGACAACCTGATGATGCGCATGAAAGACGACGAGTGGTACGACGTGATCGATACCAACCTGAACAGTCTGTATCGCCTGTCCAAGGGCGTTCTGCGCGGCATGACCAAGGCGCGTTGGGGCCGAATTATCAGTATTGGCTCGGTGGTGGGTGCCATGGGCAACGCTGGCCAAGTAAACTATGCAGCCGCCAAGGCCGGGCTGGAAGGTTTCAGCCGTGCCATGGCGCGTGAAGTCGGTTCGCGTTCGATTACGGTCAACTCGGTAACCCCAGGGTTTATCGACACCGATATGACGCGCGAGCTGCCTGAAGCACAGCGTGAAGCCTTGCAGACGCAGATTCCGCTGGGCCGTCTGGGACAAGCTCAAGAGATCGCGTCCGTGGTCGCTTTTCTTGCATCCGACGGTGCGGCATACGTGACCGGGGCTACAATCCCGGTTAACGGCGGGATGTACATGTAATTCAAATGTGACGGATTGCTTCAAAAAAATGTCATACGAGCTGTCTAAAATCCGTTATAAAGCTGCAATCTATTTATAGGCAGAGGGCCGCAGGGTTTGAGGAGTAAAGCTTTCAGTTGAAAAGCTGAAAAGTCTTTCTATACACTTACCCACTGGCCAGCTGCCTGAATTTGTCCATTAGGAGTGAAAACAAGGTATGAGCACCATCGAAGAGCGCGTCAAGAAAATCGTTGCCGAGCAACTGGGTGTTAAAGAAGAAGAAGTGGTCAACACCGCTTCCTTCGTAGAAGACCTGGGTGCCGACTCCCTTGACACCGTTGAGCTGGTGATGGCTCTGGAAGAGGAATTCGAGACCGAAATCCCTGACGAAGAAGCTGAGAAGATCACTACTGTACAAGCTGCAATCGACTACGTTACTAGCCACCAGGCGTAATAGTTTGTAATCGTTGCTTGCTGTCATGGAAAAACCGCACTGCCATCATGGCGTGCGGTTTTTTCTTTAGGCCTGATGCAAAGTCGTCATTTGAAAAAGGAGAGTGCTGTGTCGCGTAGACGCGTCGTAGTCACCGGTATGGGTATGTTGTCGCCACTGGGCACGGATGTGCCGAGCAGTTGGCAGGGCATTCTGGCTGGCCGCAGTGGCATTGGTCTGATCGAACACACCGACCTTTCTGCCTATTCCACCCGCTTTGGCGGCTCGGTAAAGGGCTTCAATGTCGAGGAATACCTGTCGGTCAAGGAAGCGCGCAAGCTCGACCTGTTCATTCAGTACGGTCTGGCGGCCGGCTTTCAAGCCGTACGCAATGCCGGTCTGGAAGTCACTGATGCCAACCGTGAACGCATTGGCGTGGCCATGGGTTCGGGTATCGGCGGTCTGACCAACATCGAAGAAACCAGCCGCACCCTGCACGAGACTGGCCCGCGCCGGATTTCTCCGTTCTTTGTGCCTGGCTCGATCATCAATATGATTTCCGGTTTCCTGTCCATCCATCTGGGTGCGCAGGGGCCTAACTACGCCATCGCCACGGCGTGTACCACCGGTACGCACTGCATCGGCATGGCGGCACGCAACATCATGTACGACGAAGCCGACGTGATGATTGCCGGCGGTGCCGAGATGGCTGCGTGCGGTCTGGGCATGGGCGGCTTCGGTGCTTCCCGTGCGCTGTCGACCCGCAACGACGAGCCGACCCGCGCCAGCCGTCCGTGGGACAAGGGCCGTGACGGCTTCGTGCTGTCCGACGGCGCCGGTGCCCTGGTGCTCGAAGAGCTCGAACACGCCAAGGCCCGTGGCGCGACCATCTACGCCGAGCTGATCGGTTTCGGCACCAGTGGCGACGCCTTCCACATGACTTCGCCACCCGCCGACGGCGCCGGTGCGGCACGTTGCATCACCAACGCGCTGCGCGATGCGAAGATCAACGTCGATCAAGTGCAATACATCAACGCCCACGGCACTTCGACGCCGGCCGGTGACCTCGCTGAAGCCAACGCGATCAAGTCGGTGTTCGGTGATCACGCCTACAAGCTGGCGGTCAGCTCCACCAAGTCCATGACCGGTCACCTGCTCGGTGCGGCGGGCGCGGTCGAGGCGATCTTCAGCGTGCTGGCGATCAACAGCCAGGTGGCGCCGCCGACCATCAACCTCGATGAGCCGGATGAAGGCTGCGATCTCGATTTCGTGCCGCACACCGCGCGCAACATGGACATCGATGTCGTGCTGTCCAACTCGTTCGGATTTGGCGGCACCAACGGCACGTTGGCGTTCCGTCGGTTCGCCGGCTGATGGACTGCTGGGTCGACGGTCTGCCGGCTGACGCTCTGTCGCTGAAAGATCGCGGCCTGGCTTACGGCGACGGTCTGTTCGAGACCATCGCCGTGCGAGGCGGCCAGCCGTTGCTGCTGGATCGGCATCTGACGCGTCTGGCCGACGGCTGTACACGTCTGGCCATTGCGACGGACGTCGAGCTGATTCGCCATGAGCTGCAATCCTATGCCGCCGCGATGGGCGAGGGCGTGCTCAAGCTCATCCTCACCCGTGGCGACGGATTGCGCGGTTATGCGCCGGATCCTTCGGCGCAGGGCCGACGCATTCTGCAAGGCAATCCTCCCGCCATTTATCCAGCGGCCCACGCCGAACAGGGCGTTCGCCTGTTTCCTTGCAGCACGCGTTTGTCCAGGCAGCCGTTGCTCGCCGGGCTCAAACACCTCAATCGACTGGAGCAGGTCATTGCCCGCGCCGAATGGCGGGACAGTGAGCACGCCGAAGGTTTGATGCTCGATCAGGCGGGTCGCGTGATCGAGGGAGTCTTCAGCAACCTGTTCCTGGTGCGTGACGGTGTGCTGATCACGGCGGACCTGAAACGTTGCGGCGTGGCCGGCGTGATGCGCGCAGAAATATTGTTTCAGGCCGAGTCCCTGGGCATTCCCGTGCAAATCACCGACATCCCCCTCGAACAGCTGCAATGGGCTGATGAAGTCTTTGTCTGCAACAGCGTGTATGGCGTCTGGCCGGTACGCGCCTGTGCTGCTCTGAGCTGGCCGGTTGGCCCGCTCACCCGTAAACTGCAAACCATTGCCCGCGCGCTACTGGATGCCTGATTCGTGAGACGTAAACTTTTGCTGCTGCTGGAAACCGGACTGGTTCTGGCAGGGCTGCTGTTGGGCGCCAGCGCCTGGAAGATTCATTCGGCACTGGAACAGCCCCTGAACATCACGCAGGAAGAACTGCTGGATGTGCCCAAGGGATCCACCCCGACCCGTACTTTTCTTGGACTCGAAGCCGATGGCGTCATCAAGGACGCGTTCTGGCTGCGGGTCTATTGGCGGTTCAATCTCGCTGGCACGCCGATTCATACGGGCGAGTACCGTATGCAACCGGGCATGACCGTCAACGGCCTGATCGACCTGTGGAAGCGTGGCGATGTGGTTCAGTACAGCCTGACCCTGGTCGAAGGGTGGAATTTTCATCAAGTGCGCGCCGCGCTGGCCAAGGATGAAAAGATCGAACAGACCCTCAATGGTCTGAGTGACAGCGAGGTCATGGCCAAAATCGGTCACAAGGGTCTGTTCCCTGAAGGCCGCTTCTTCCCCGACACCTACCGCTTCGTGCGCGGTGTGACCGATACCGAACTGCTGAAAAAGGCTTTTGACCGCCTCGACGAAGTGCTGGCCAAGGAGTGGGAAAAACGCTCCGCCGACGTGCCTTACACCGAGCCTTATCAGGCGCTGATCATGGCATCGCTGGTGGAGAAGGAAACCGGCGTGCCTCAGGAGCGTGGCCAGATTGCCGGCGTCTTCGTGCGGCGTATGGCGCTGGGCATGCAGTTGCAGACCGATCCGACGGTGATCTACGGCCTGGGCGATCGCTACAACGGCAAACTGACCCGCACCCACCTCAAGGAAGCCACGCCGTACAACACGTACATGATTCCCGGCCTGCCGCCGACGCCGATCGCCATGGTCGGACGTGATGCCATTCACGCGGCTCTCAACCCGGTGGATGGCACCAGCCTCTACTTCGTTGCCCGTGGCGATGGCAGCCACGTGTTCTCCGATGATCTGGACGCGCACAACAACGCGGTGCGCGAGTATCAGCTCAAGCGGCGCGCGGATTACCGCTCCAGTCCGGCGCCGACGACAGCGCCCGAGACCGCTCCGGCAGCCGAGGAGGCGATTCCTGCCGCCTCACCCGATACTGCACCGGAATCGTTGCCGCAGCCGCCTGCTCAAGCGCCTGCACCGACGCCGGAACCGGAAGCGTCCGCTCCCCAAAACACGCAATGACTTTGATTAAGGACTGCCTGTG
Organism: Pseudomonas pharyngis; assembly: GCF_021602345.1. Taxonomy (GTDB): domain Bacteria; phylum Pseudomonadota; class Gammaproteobacteria; order Pseudomonadales; family Pseudomonadaceae; genus Aquipseudomonas; species Aquipseudomonas pharyngis. Next base: position 214,992 of record NZ_BQID01000008.1, on the reverse strand, counting down.
ACTGGCTTGTTTATTACCCTGGAAGGCCCGGAAGGCGCCGGCAAAAGCACCAACCGCGAATACCTCGCCGAGCGCCTGCGCGCCGCCGGTATCGAAGTGGTGCTGACCCGCGAGCCCGGCGGTACGCCGCTGGCCGAGCGCATTCGTGAGGTGTTGCTGGCCCCGGTCGACGAAGTGATGAACCCGGACACCGAGCTGTTGCTGGTGTTCGCCGCCCGTGCCCAGCATCTGGCTGAAGTCATTCGACCGGCACTGGCCCGTGGTGCGGTGGTGCTGTGTGATCGTTTCACCGATTCGACTTACGCCTATCAGGGTGGCGGCCGCGGCTTGTCGCTGGAGCGCATCGCGGCGCTGGAGACTTTCGTGCAGGGCGATCTGCGTCCCGACCTGACGCTGATATTCGATCTGCCGGTGGAAATCGGCCTGGCCCGGGCCAGCGCCCGAGGTCGTCTGGATCGTTTCGAGCTGGAAGGCCGTGAGTTTTTTGAAGCCGTACGCAGCGCGTTCCTCAAGCGTGCGGAAGCCGATCCGGCGCGTTACGTGCGGATCGATGCCGGTCAGCCGTTGGCCAAGGTTCAACAATCGCTGGATACCCTGATTCCGAACTTGCTGGAGCTGGCCCGTGGCTGAGGCCTATCCGTGGCAGGACAGCCTCTGGCAGCAACTGGCCGGGCGCACTCAGCACGCCCACGCGTATCTGCTGCACGGGCCGGCCGGGATCGGCAAGCGCGCGCTGGCCGAACGACTGATGGCCAGTCTGCTGTGCCAGCGTCCGACGCCTGAAGCCTGCGGTGAGTGCAAATCCTGCCTGCTGCTCAAGGCCGGCAGCCACCCGGACAATTACATTCTCGAACCGGAAGAAGCGGACAAGGCGATCAAGGTCGACCAGGTGCGCGATCTGGTCAGTTTCGTGGTGCAGACCGCGCAACTGGGCGGGCGCAAGGTGGTGCTGATCGAGCCGGTGGAGTCGATGAACATCAACGCCGCCAACGCCTTGCTCAAGAGCCTTGAAGAGCCGTCCGGCGATACCGTGCTGTTGCTGGTCAGCCACCAGCCGAGCCGGTTGTTGCCGACCATCAAGAGCCGCTGCGTGCAGCAGGCCTGCCCGCTGCCGAGCGAATCCATGAGTCTGCAGTGGCTGGCTCAGGCGCTGCCGGAATGTTCCGAAGACGAACGGGGCGAACTGTTGACCCTGGCCGCCGGCTCGCCGTTGGCCGCCGTCACGTTGCAGGGGCAGGGCGTACGTGAACAGCGCGCGCAGGTGGTGGAAGGCGTGAAGAAGCTGCTCAAGCAGCAGCAATCGCCGACGCAACTGGCCGAGGAGTGGAAAAACATTCCGATGCTGCGTCTGTTCGACTGGTTCTGCGACTGGTCGAGCCTGATCTTGCGCTATCAATTGACCCAAGATGAATCGGGTCTCGGCCTGACCGACATGCGCAAGGTCGTGCAATATCTGGCGCAGAAAAGTGCCCAGGCTAAAGTGCTGGATATTCAGGACTGGATTCTCGCCCAGCGCCAGAAAGTCCTGAGCAAGGCCAACCTCAACGCGGCGTTGCTGCTGGAAGCGTTGCTGGTGCAATGGGCGAGCTTGCCTGGCCAAAGATAAGAATGTGTACCTAGACTCTGAGCATCAGCAGTGGAGGTCAACATGAATGAACCCGTCAGTCCGGGGCCGCGCAACGGCATCTTGTCCCTGACCATCAAGGACAAGTCGGTCCTCTACGCCGCCTACATGCCGTTCATCAAGAACGGCGGCCTGTTCATCCCGACCAACAAGAACTACAAGTTGGGCGACGAGGTGTTCATGCTGCTGAACCTGATGGACGAGGCGGAGAAGATTCCGGTGGCCGGCAAAGTCGCCTGGATCACCCCCAAAGGCGCGCAGGGCAACCGCGCGGCCGGCGTCGGCGTGCAATTCAATGATGGCGACAACACCGCGCGCAGTCGCATCGAAACTCATCTGGCCGGAGCCCTGAAGTCCGACCGTCCCACTCATACGATGTAAGTTGCAGTCCTTTTTATGCTCGTAGATTCCCATTGTCACCTTGATCGCCTCGACCTCGCCGCTCACGACGGTTCCCTGGATGCCGCGCTGGATGCGGCCCGCGAACGCGGCGTCGGGCATTTCCTGTGCATCGGCGTCAGCGCCGACAACGCAGCCGACGTCAAAGCCCTGGCCGAGCGTTACGACGACGTCGATTGCTCGGTCGGCGTGCATCCGCTGGATGTGCAGCCGGGCGCGGCGCCGGCGCTGGACTGGCTGCTGCATGAGCTCAATCACACGAAAGTGGTGGCGATCGGTGAAACCGGTCTGGACTATCACTACGAGCCGGAAGCCGCCGAGCTTCAGCAGGAGTCGTTCCGTCTGCACCTGCAAGCCGCGCAGCAGACCGGCAAGCCGGTGATCATCCACACCCGCGGCGCCCGCGCCGACACGCTCGAGTTGTTGCGCGAAGCCGCGTTGCCCCAGGCCGGCGTGTTGCATTGCTTCACCGAAGACTGGGACATGGCCAAGGCGGCGCTGGACATGGGTTATTACATTTCCCTGTCGGGCATCGTCACCTTCCGCAATGCCGATGCGCTGCGTGATGTCGCGAGCAAAGTCCCGGCGGATCGCCTGCTGGTGGAAACCGACTCGCCGTACCTGGCGCCGATCCCTTATCGCGGCAAACCGAACCTGCCGCAATACGTGCGGGAAGTGGCAGAGTTTCTGGCGATGCTGCGCGGCGAGAACTACGAGCGTTTTGCCGAGCAGACCACCGAGAACTTCAAGCGACTGTTTCCGCTGGCGCATGTAAAAGCCTGAATCGCAGGCAAAAAAAACCCGGGTTCTGGGGGGTGAATCCGGGTTAAGACCATTAGGAGTAAAACAAAGGCACGCGGTCCCTTGGTACCTTTACCGGCGCGACACTTGGGGGAGATGTCGCCCGACAGTTCAAGTATTGATCAGTCTGGCGCCGAGTCCAGTTGGCTGGCCGGGGTTTTTAAACAAATTTGGAATACGTTCGCTTCGGTTATGTTCTCATTCCCCTCGAAACGTTCGTGAAATGAACAAGAAACACAGATATGGTCGGATGATCCGTGCATTTTTGCGCAAGTTAGGCATAATACGCGGCTTCGAATTTTGACCCCTACAGACCTTTTCTTATGCACAAAGAACCTCGTAAGGTCCGTGAGTTTCGTCGCCGCGAGCAAGAAATTCTCGATACCGCGCTCAAGCTGTTCCTCGAACAAGGTGAAGACAGTGTCACCGTCGAGATGATTGCTGATGCCGTGGGTATCGGCAAAGGCACGATCTACAAGCACTTCAAGTCCAAGGCCGAGATCTACCTGCGCCTGATGCTCGATTACGAGCGCGACTTGAACGAGCTGTTGCACTCGGCCGATGTCGACAAGGACAAGGAAGCGCTGTCCCGTGCCTACTTTGAATTCCGCATGCGCGACCCGCAGCGCTATCGCCTGTTCGATCGCCTGGAAGAGAAGGTGGTCAAGGGCAATCAGGTCCCTGAGATGGTCGAGGAGCTGCACAAGATCCGTGCCTCGAACTTCGAACGCCTGACGCTGCTCATCAAGGGCCGCATCAGCGAAGGCAAGCTCGAAGACGTGCCGCCATACTTCCATTACTGCGCATCCTGGGCGCTGGTGCACGGCGCGGTGGCGCTGTATCACTCGCCGTTCTGGAGCAATGTGCTGGAAGATCAGGAAGGTTTCTTCCAGTTCCTGATGGATATCGGCGTGCGCATGGGCAACAAGCGCAAGCGCGACCCTGAAACGCCAAGCAGCTGAATCATTCAGTTGCCTTATGCGCCATGTTTTTCGCTACATGGCGCAGTACCGCAGGAATATACTCAGGCATAGGGCTTGCTAAAACTTGAATTGTGAGTCAAGTTTTAGCCGCTCGATTTTCCATCGCCGGAGTGCTTCATGATCGTTGACCGTCAAGGCAGGCGTTTTCGCAATTTGCGGATCAGTCTGACTTCAGCCTGCAATTACGCCTGTACCTACTGCGTGCCCAACGGCAAGCGGCTGGTGGCTGCGCAGGATGAACTGTCGGCCGAGGCCATGGCGCGTGGCGTAGCCTATCTGATCGAAGCCGCGGGCATCGAGCGCCTGCGCATCACCGGCGGCGAGCCGCTGGTCAGTCCCAAGCTCGAATCTTTCATGAGCGCCGTCGGCAGGATGGGCCTGGAAGACATCAGCCTGACCACCAACGGCCAGCTCCTGGCGAAAAAACTCCCGTTGCTGGTCGATGCCGGCCTGCGACGCCTCAACGTTTCCCTCGATACTCTGGACGCCGGCGCGTTCCGCAGTATCGCCCGTGGCGGCGATCTGGCCACCGTGCTGGATGGCATGGATCAGGCCGCAGCGGCGGGGATGAAGATCAAGGTCAACATGGTGCCGTTGCGCGGGCAGAACCTCGACCAGGTGATGCCGTTGCTCGATTACTGCCTTGAACGCGGCTTTGAACTGCGCTTCATCGAGCTGATGCGCATGGGCCACCTGGCCACTGATTCCAACGCCTTCCTGCAGCAGTTCGTCAGCCTGCAACAGCTGCTGAGCCTGATCGGCGAACATTACGAGTACGCGCAAACCGACGCGCCGGTGGACGCCACGGCAGTTCGCTATGCGATTCCCGGTTTGGGCAATTTCGGCGTGATCGCCAACGAAAGCGTGCCGTTCTGCCGAACCTGTTCGCGCCTGCGCCTGTCGTCCACCGGATGGCTGCATGGCTGCCTGTCGTCGAGCAACCGCCACTATGTCGGTGACCTGCTCGACAAGCCGCGCCATGAGGCGCTGCCGGCGTTGCAACGATTGCTGGTCAAGGCGTTGGGCGACAAGCAGGAAGTCGCGTTTTCCGGCGGCGCGACCGTCATGAAGATCATCGGCGGCTGAAAATCCTCATCGCGAGCAGGCTCGTTCCCACAGGTAAATGCTATTTCCTGTGGGAGCGAGCCTGCTCGCGATTACGATCGAAAAAACGACGAAGATCTGGAGGTGGCGCAAAAGCTGCATCCTACGGCCATTCGCCGGTTTTCCGTCACCGGCTTCTGGAGGATTAGGATGCGTAGCCTGGTTTTGCTGCTGGCCGTTTTGGCGCTGGGCGGCTGTATGACTGTCAGTGACATGGCCGAAGGGACTCGCTACCAGATGAGCGACGCGGGTCTGCTGGACCACAGCGACAGCCGTCGCGTGAACAATTTCCGCATTCAGCCGGATTCGTTTATCTACATCGCGCAAGGCTCGTTCGCGCCGCCGGGTGGTTCTTACCCACGCCCCAACGTAGTGGCCGAAGAGGCCTTCAAAGGCTTCGTCGAATACTTCCCGATGGTCCGCCGCGCCCGTGCGCCGGAAGGCCTCGACCAGGCGATGGGCGAAGCCCGCGACGCCGGTGCCCACTACTTGCTGTACACCCGTTTCGCCAAGGCCGACGACCGCATCGGCAACTCCGATGAATGGCTGGATGAGGAAGCCGTGGACCGCCTCGGTATCGACGGCGGGGTGATTCAGATCATGTTGATCGAGACCAGCACCCAGTATTTGATTGATACTGCACGGATCAAGAGTCGTGGCGGTTTACTGACGTTCCACGACAACAAGCCCGAAGACCTGATCGGCCCACCGCTTGCGCAGTACGCGCGCAGCCTGCTGGGCGTCGGGGACCAGTAATTCAAGGAGTACGCCATGAGTGGCCCGCAAAAAGCCAATGACCTGCTGGGGCAAATCCCCAAAACCAAAGGCTTGCCGCCGGTGCACTTGTGGAACCCGGATTTCTGCGGCGATATCGACATGCGCATCGCCCGTGACGGCACCTGGTATTACCTGGGTACGCCGATCGGGCGCAAGCCGATGGTCAAACTGTTCTCCACCATCATCCGCCGCGATGGCGATGACTATTTCCTGATCACTCCGGTCGAGAAGGTCGGGATCAAGGTCGATGACGCGCCATTCGTGGCGATTGCCGTCGAGGTGGAAGGCGAGGGTGAGGGGCAACTGCTGCGCTTTACTACCAACGTCGATGAAACAACGGAAGCCGGCCCGGAGCATCCGATCCGGGTCGAGATCGATCCAGCGACGCAAGAACCTGCGCCTTACGTGCATGTCCGCACCAATCTCGAAGCGCTGATCCACCGCAACGTGTTCTACCAGTTGGTGGAGCTGGCAGTGAGCCGTGAAATCGATGGCCAGCGCTGGCTCGGCGTCTGGAGCGGTGGCGAGTTCTTCCGCATCGGCCTCGAACCTTAAAAAAACCGCAGTCTGCGAAAGCAGGCTGCGTTTTTTTGTCGTTGACTCTCAATCATATGATGATTAGCGTAGGCACCCACAGCGAACGGCTTCGGGGTGTCCATGTCGAGCAGTTTTCACGCATCAACGGTTGACTGGCTGGGCGCCTGGATTGCTGCCGGCCAAGTGAAACCGGGGCAGGCGATCAAGGTCGAGGCCGATCTGGGCGAGCAGCTCGGCGTCAGTCGCACCGTGATCCGCGAAGCCATCAAGACCCTGGTCGCCAAAGGCATGCTCGAAGTCGGGCCGAAGGTCGGCACGCGGGTGCTGCCGATCAAGCGCTGGAACCTGTTCGATCCGCAAGTGGTGGGCTGGCTGTCACGCAGCGGCTTGCCGGAAAATTTCGTCGATGACCTGCTCGACCTGCGCCGTACCATCGAACCGATGGCGGTGCGCTGGGCCTGTGAGCGGGCGACCGTCGAACAGGTGCAAGCCGTGCAGCAGGCTTACAACGCGCTGGAACGGGCGGTCGACAGCGGCATCGATTACAACCGCGCCGACCAGTTCTTCCACGAATGCATTCTCGCCGCCAGCCACAATCAATTCATCGAACAAATGGTGCCGGCCCTCGGTGCACTGCTTGCCGTGTCTTTCGAAGTCTCGGCGGCCGACCCTGACGAATTGCGCCGCACACTGCCCATCCACAAGGACATGGCCGACGCCATTGCCGCCCGGGATGCCGCGCGCGGGGTGTGGGCCTGCATGACCCTGATCGACAATGCCGACCTGGCCATCAAGCGGTTCTACCCGCAGGTGATGGCCGACAAGAAAGCCAGCTGACAAAAACAACAAGACAGGAGGTTGCATGACGTGGACTGCGGTGACAGAGCATCGGGCGCAACTGGGTGAAGGTCCGTTCTGGGACGCGCCGACCCAGGCGCTGTACTGGGTGGACATCGCCGGCAGGCAGGCGCTGCGGCTGATCGGGCAGAACGTGCAGATCTGGCAGATGCCGGAGCACGTCTCGGCGTTCATTCCCTGCGCCAGCGGCGACGCGCTGGTGACCCTGAGCAGCGGCGTCTACCGGCTCGATCTCGATTCACCCGGACTTGAGCCGCGACTGACGCTGTTCTGCGTCGCCGACCCGCAACCGGGCAACCGCGCCAACGAGGCACGTTGCGACGGCCAGGGCCGCTTGTGGCTCGGGACGATGCAAAACAACATCGGCGAGCAGGGCGAGGATCTGCCGATCACCCGTCGTTCCGGCGGGCTGTTCCGCGTTGATCCGGATAAAAGGGTCACGCCATTGCTGCGCGGCCTGGGCATTCCCAACACGCTGCTCTGGAGCGACGACGGCACCACGCTGCTGTTCGGCGACAGCCTCGACAGCACCTTGTATCGCTACTTCATCCACACCGACGGCAACCTCGACACCGCCCAGCCCTGGTACAGCGCCGATCAGCACGGCGGCCCGGACGGTTCGGCGATGGACGCCGAAGGCTACGTGTGGAACGCCCGCTGGGACGGCAGCTGCCTGCTGCGCCTGACGCCGGATGGCCAGATTGATCGCAAGATCGACCTGCCGATCAGTCGCCCCACCAGTTGCGTGTTCGGCGGCGCTGACCTGAAAACCCTGTACATCACCAGCGCCAAAAGTCCGCTGAATCATCCGCTGGACGGCGCCGTACTGTCGCTGCAAGTGGATGTCGCCGGAAAGCTCTGCACGCGATTTGCCAGTTAAATCCCAAAATATGGGATGCAAAATTATATATTGAGATTATTTGGCGGTCGGGTTTATAGTCGGTCCCAGCAGTAACACGCACTCACACTTAAAAAGAACAAAACAGGTGAAGTGATGCAGCGAATTTCCACCGCACTCCATAGCGGAGTCAGCGCTTCGGGCCGTCTCGGTGCCGCGGCGTGCGCTCGCCTGTCTTGTTCCACAAGCCTTCCAGACCGGACATCGTCAGATGCCCGGTTTTTTTATGCTTTCGAACAGGAGTCCTGATTCATGGCTGAACCACTATCCTTGCCACCGGTGCCCGAGCCACCGAAAGGTGAGCGCCTGAAAAACAAGGTCGTGCTGCTGACCGGCGCCGCCCAAGGCATCGGCGAAGCAATCGTCGCGACCTTCGCCTCGCAGCAGGCCAAACTGGTGATCAGCGATATCCAGGCTGAAAAGGTCGAGAAAGTCGCCGCGCACTGGCGCGAGCAGGGCGCCGATGTGCAGGCGATCAAGGCCGACGTCTCGCGTCAGCAGGATCTGCACGCCATGGCCAAACTGGCCATCGAGTTGCACGGCCGCATCGACGTGCTGGTGAATTGCGCCGGGGTCAATGTGTTCCGCGATCCGTTGGAAATGACCGAAGAAGACTGGAAACGCTGCTTCGCCATCGACCTCGACGGCGCCTGGTATGGCTGCAAGGCCGTATTGCCGCAGATGATCGAGCAAGGCATCGGCAGCATCATCAACATTGCGTCGACCCATTCCACGAACATAATTCCCGGCTGCTTTCCGTACCCGGTGGCCAAGCACGGCTTGCTCGGGCTGACCCGAGCGCTGGGCATCGAGTACGCGCCGAAGGGTATTCGGGTCAATGCGATTGCACCGGGCTACATCGAAACCCAACTCAACGTCGATTACTGGAACGGCTTTGCCGACCCGCACGCCGAACGCCAGCGCGCTTTCGATCTGCATCCACCGAAACGCATCGGCCAGCCGATTGAAGTGGCGATGACCGCCGTGTTTCTGGCCAGCGATGAAGCGCCGTTCATCAATGCCTCTTGCATCACCATCGATGGTGGTCGCTCGGTGATGTACCACGACTGAGAAAAGCGGATTTCAGGCGGAAAGGTCCGCCTGAAATTCAATCATCATACGATATGACCATTGTCGTCATGATTCGCAGGAAACGCTTCGACCGCTTTAACGTTTTTCAAATAACGCTCAAGAAAAATAACAAGGAGTCTGCTTATGAAACGTCGTTTCGGGATTCGTACCCTGTGCAGTACCGCGCTGGCGGTTACTGCGTTCAGCCTGAGCAGTACGCTGCTGGCCGCCGATCCGGTGAAGATCGGTTTCCTGGTCAAGCAGGCCGAAGAGCCGTGGTTCCAGACTGAATGGGCCTTCGCCGAGAAAGCTGCCAAGGACAAAGGCTTCGAGCTGATCAAGATCGCCGTGCCAGACGGCGAGAAAACCCTCTCCGCCATCGACAGCCTCGCGGCCAACGGCGCCAAGGGCTTCGTCATCTGCCCGCCGGACGTGTCCCTCGGCCCTGCGATCATGGCCAAGGCCAAGCTCAATGACCTGAAAGTGATCGCCGTCGACGACCGTTTCGTCGACGCCAATGGCAAGTTCATGGAGGACGTGCCGTACCTCGGCATGGCTGCCTTCGAAGTCGGCCAGAAGCAGGGCGCCGCCATGGCCGCCGAGGCGAAAAAGCGTAACTGGGACTGGAAAGACACCTACGCGGTGGTCAACACCTACAACGAACTCGATACCGGCAAGAAGCGCACCGACGGCTCGATGAAGGCCCTCGAAGATGCCGGCATGCCGAAAGATCACATTTTGACTGCCGCCCTGAAAACCCTCGACGTGCCGGGCAGCATGGACGCCACCAACTCGGCGCTGGTCAAGCTGCCGAGTGCGGCGAAGAACCTGATCATCGGCGGCATGAACGACAACACCGTGCTCGGCGGCGTACGCGCCACCGAAGCCGCCGGGTTTGCCGCGGCCAATGTGATCGGCATCGGCATCAACGGCACCGACGCTATCGGCGAATTGAAAAAGCCTAACAGCGGCTTCTACGGTTCGATGCTGCCGAGCCCGCACATCGAAGGCTACAAGACTGCCGAGATGATGTACGAGTGGGTCACCACCGGCAAGGAACCGCCGAAGTACACCGCGATGGACGACGTCACCCTGATCACCCGCGACAACTTCAAGCAGGAGCTGGAGAAGATCGGCCTGTGGAACTGACGGCAGCGGCGGCCCGGGCAGCCGGGCCGCTTGAACGGTGTGATGAGGTGGCTTAAATGCACGCGCAAGTACAGACACAAGAACACAGTGCCAGCGGTAGCCTGCGTTTCAACGGGATCGCCAAGACCTTCCCGGGCGTGAAGGCGCTGGACGGCATCAGTTTCGTCGCTCACCCCGGGCAGGTTCACGCCTTGATGGGCGAGAACGGCGCCGGCAAATCGACCCTGCTGAAAATCCTCGGCGGCGCCTATATCCCGAGCAGCGGCGAGCTGCAGATCGGCGAGCGGACGATGGCGTTCAAGTCCACCGCCGACAGCATCGGCAACGGCGTGGCGGTGATTCACCAGGAGCTGCATCTGGTGCCGGAAATGACCGTGGCCGAGAACCTGTTCCTCGGTCACCTGCCGGCCAGCTTCGGCCTGATCAATCGCGGCGCGTTGCGCCAGCAGGCATTGGCATGCCTCAAAGGCCTGGCCGATGAAATCGATCCACAGACCAAGGTCGGACGCTTGTCCCTCGGCCAGCGGCAATTGGTGGAAATCGCCAAGGCACTGTCCCGTGGCGCGCATGTGATTGCTTTTGACGAACCGACCAGTAGCTTGTCGGCGCGGGAAATCGACCGCTTGATGGCGATCATCGGCCGGCTGCGCGACGAGGGCAAAGTGGTGCTCTACGTCTCCCATCGCATGGAAGAAGTATTCCGCATCTGCGACGCGGTGACGGTGTTCAAGGATGGTCGCTACGTGCGCACCTTCGAGGACATGAGCCAGCTGACCCACGATCAACTGGTGACCTGCATGGTCGGGCGCGACATTCAGGACATCTACGATTATCGCGGTCGCCCGCGCGGCGCCGTGGCGCTGAGAGTCGATGGCTTGCTCGGCCCGGGCCTGCGCGAGCCGATCAGTTTCGATGCGCACAAAGGCGAGATTCTGGGCCTGTTCGGACTGGTCGGGGCCGGGCGCACCGAGCTGTTCCGGCTGCTCAGCGGTCTTGAGCGCAACACCGCCGGGCGCCTTGAGTTGCGCGGCCATGAACTAAAACTGCGTTCGCCCCGCGATGCGATTGCTGCCGGGATTCTGCTGTGCCCGGAAGACCGCAAGAAGGAAGGCATCATCCCGCTCGCCAGCGTCGCCGAGAACATCAACATCAGTGCGCGCGGTGCGCATTCCGGGCTCGGCTGCCTGCTGCGCGGAATCTGGGAGAAGGGCAACGCCGAGAAACAGATCAAGGCCCTGAAGGTGAAAACTCCCCACGCCGGGCAACAGATTAAGTTCCTGTCCGGCGGCAATCAGCAGAAAGCCATTCTCGGCCGCTGGCTGTCGATGCCGATGAAAGTGCTGCTGCTCGACGAGCCGACCCGGGGCATCGACATCGGTGCCAAGGCCGAGATCTACCAGATCATCCATAACCTGGCCGCCGACGGTATTTCGGTGATCGTGGTGTCCAGCGATCTGATGGAAGTCATGGGTATTTCCGACCGCATTCTGGTGCTGTGCGAGGGCGCCCTGCGTGGCGAAGTCAGCCGCGACCAGGCCAACGAATCCAACCTGCTGCAACTGGCTTTGCCGCGCCACCGCGCTGACGGCGTGGCGAACTGAGAGGTGACTATGATGACAACCCAAAACGAAACCCTGCCGACCGAGCGCAAACCTCTGGATATGCGGCGCTTCCTCGATGACTGGGTGATGCTGCTGGCGGCGGTGGGCATTTTTGTCGCCTGCACCTTGCTGATCGACAACTTCCTCTCGCCGCTGAACATGCGTGGCCTGGGCCTGGCGATTTCCACCACCGGGATTGCCGCGTGCACCATGTTGTATTGCCTGGCGTCGGGACATTTCGACTTGTCGGTGGGCTCGGTAATCGCCTGCGCCGGGGTGGTGGCGGCGGTGGTGATGCGCGACACCAACAGCGTGTTTCTCGGCGTCAGCGCGGCGCTGGTGATGGGCCTGATTGTCGGCCTGATCAACGGCATCGTGATCGCCAAGTTGCGGGTCAACGCGTTGATCACGACGCTGGCGACCATGCAGATCGTCCGTGGCCTGGCTTACATCTTTGCCAACGGCAAAGCGGTGGGCGTCTCGCAGGAGTCGTTCTTCGTCTTTGGTAATGGTCAGTTGTTCGGTGTGCCGGTGCCGATCCTGATCACCATCGTCTGCTTCCTGTTTTTCGGTTGGCTGCTGAACTACACGACCTACGGGCGCAACACCATGGCCATCGGCGGCAACCAGGAGGCGGCGTTGCTGGCGGGGGTGAATGTTGATCGCACCAAGATCATCATCTTCGCGGTGCATGGCGTGATTGGTGCGTTGGCGGGGGTGATTCTGGCATCGCGGATGACGTCGGGTCAGCCGATGATTGGCCAAGGGTTTGAGCTGACGGTGATTTCGGCTTGCGTGCTGGGCGGGGTGTCGCTGAGTGGCGGGATCGGGATGATCCGGCATGTGATTGCCGGGGTGTTGATTCTGGCGATTATCGAGAATGCGATGAACCTGAAGAATATCGACACGTTTTATCAGTATGTGATTCGTGGGTCGATTCTGCTGTTGGCTGTGGTGATTGACCGTCTGAAACAGCGCTGAAATCAAAAGCTCCCTCATCGGAACGCCGCCCGCCCAGCCCTCTCCCGGAGGGAGAGGGAGCTGACCGAGGTGTCTTGCGCTATATATCGACCTGAAATAACCAGTCGATTATGGATTCGGCAAAGCCTTTTCACGTCGACGTACCTCCCGAATATCCCCCATTCAGTTCCCTCTCCCTCCGGGAGAGGGCTAGGGTGAGGGCGCTTTTGATCTTCCCGCCTTCCGTCACCCCACCCAAAATATCCCTTGCCCGCCCCAACCCGTTTCGGTTATCACTTTGTACATGATTAGACAGGTACGATTTGACAAAAAACAACGGGTGGTCGACGAGCTCGTCCGACGCATCGAAAGCGGCCTCATGGAGGACGGCTTTCTGTTGCCCGGCGAGCATCAGTTGGCTCAGGAATTCAACGTCAGCCGTGGCACGTTGCGCGAAGCGCTGGCCGAACTGAAACGGCGCAAATACATCGCCACGCAAAGCGGGGTCGGCTCCATCGTCACGTTTGACGGGGTAGTGCTCGACCAGCGCAGCGGCTGGGCCCAGGCCCTGGCTGACAGCGGGGCGATGATCAATACCGACGTGCTGCGCCTGGAAGCCGTGACCCGTGCGGATCTGCTTGCGCGTTTCGGCTCCGATCAATTCATTCTTCTCGAACGTCGCCGCCGTTCCAACGACGGCACGGCGGTGTCCCTTGAACGCTCTCTGATGCCCGCCAGCGGAGGCCTGGAAAGCCTGCCGCGAGTGGGCCTGATCGATAACTCCCTGACCATCACCCTGGCCGCCTACGGTTACATCGGCGAGCGCGGCGATCAGTGGATCGGCGCCGAACCGCTCAACGCCGTGGACGCCGAACTGCTCGGCCGCCCCGAAGGCACGGTGTTCCTCAAGGCGCTGCGAACCACCTACGACCGGCAGAACCGTTTCATGGAACAGGTCGAAAGCCTGCTCGACCCGGTCCATTTCCGTCTGCACCTGCAATTTGGAGAATCGAAATGACCGCCCTCGACCGTGCCTTGGGCGCGTTTTATGGCCTTGCCCTGGGCGACGCGCTGGGCATGCCGACCCAATCCCTGAACCGCGAAACCATCAAGCAGCGCTTCGGCCAGATCACCGATCTACAGGACGCCGGGCCCTTGCAGCCGATTGCCGCGAACATGCCCAAGGGCTCGATCACCGATGACACCGAACAGGCGATTCTGGTCGGCGAGTTGCTGGTCGCAGGCAAGGGCCGGATCGAACCGGCGGTGCTCGCGCAACGGTTGATCGAATGGGAAGCCGAGATGCAGGCCAAGGGCTCGCAGGACTTGCTCGGCCCGTCGACCAAGCGTGCGATTGAAATGATCCTCGCCGGCCACTCGCCGGAAGAGGCCGGGCGCTACGGCACCACCAATGGCGCCGCGATGCGTATCACCCCGGTGGGCATCGCGGCGGATGTCGCCGACCCCGAGCGCTTTATCGCGGCGGTGGTGCAGGCCTGTCAGGTCACTCACAACACCACGCTGGGGATTTCCAGCGCGGCGGCGGTGGCGGCGGTGGTCTCGGCCGGCATCAACGGTCTGGATCTGGGTGAGGCGCTGAACCTCGGCCAGCAGATCGCCCAGCAAGCAGAATCGCACGGACACTGGGTGGCGGGCGGGCGCATCGCCTCGCGGATCAGTTGGGCGCGCAGCATCAGTGTCGAGAGCGACCCGGTGTTGCTCGCGGATCTGCTGTACGACGTGATCGGCACTTCGGTGGCTTCGCAGGAGTCGGTAGTGGTGTCATTCGCCCTCGCGCAGCAAGTCGCGGTCGGTGAAATGACGCCGTTCGATGCGCTGTGCATGGCCGCGAGCCTCGGTGGCGACACTGACACCATCGCCGCGATTCTCGGCGCCATGCTCGGGGCCTGCCTGGGCCTGCAGAGCTGGCCGGCGCCGATGATCGAGACGGTGAAGGCCGTCAATGGTCTGGAGCTGGAACCGTTGGTGACAGGGCTGTTGGCCTTGCGCTGATTGAACTGACGCCATCGTCGGATCGCCGCCCGGAGCAAGCTCGCTCCCACAAGTACGGCGTTATCCCTGTGGGAGCGAGCCTGCTCGCGATGGACGCACCACAAACCCTGAATATTCACCCGCAATGGATCGCGCAGACAGGCCCAGGAAGGCCGGGATTTCTTGTCGTTCTGCGTCATTGCCACAACCACAATAAAGGCAAACAGGAGCATTTTTCATGAGTTCATCGAACGCCGGACAAAGCGCCGGGCAACTGGAAACCCGGGGCATCGAACCGGTGCCGGAAGGCGAGTGCAACGGCCATCCACTGCAACTGTTCTGGGTCTGGTTCGCGGCCAACATTTCCATCCTCGGCCTGCCGCTGGGCGCCACGCTGGTTGCGTTTCGCGGCCTGGCGATCTGGCAGGCGATCATCGTCGCGATCCTCGGCGCTGCCGGTTCGTTCGCGGTGGTGGGGATCATCTCGATTGCCGGCCGTCGCGGTCGTGCGCCGAGCCTGACCCTGTCGCGAGCGATCTTCGGTGTGCGCGGTAATATCGGTCCGACGCTGGTGTCGCTGATGTCGCGCCTGGGCTGGGAAACCGTCAACACCACCACCGCCGCGTTCGTGCTGCTGTCGTTGTGCTCTATCCTGTTCGGGTCGCCGGTGGAAGCCAAAAGCGCGCCGGTGCTGACCCTGATCTTCATCGCGATTTTCGTGCTGCTGACCCTGTCGGTATCCGGCCTCGGCCACGCCACGTTGCTGGTGATCCAGAAGTGGGCCACCTACGTGTTCGGTGCGCTGAACATTCTGGTCGGCGGCTTCCTCTGCGCGACCATCGACTGGAGCGCGGTGTTCAACGCCACGCCGGCGCCGATGAGCGCGATGATCATCGGCATCGGCACCATGGCCGCCGGCACCGGGATCGGCTGGGCGAATGCTGGCGCCGACATGTCGCGCTATCAGCATCGCAGCGTCAAAGCCGTGCGTCTGGTGGCTTCGGCGGCGTTCGGCGCGGGGATTCCGCTGGTGCTGCTGATCACCCTCGGCGGCCTGCTCTCGGTGGGCAACAACGACCTGGCATCGGCGACTGATCCGATCGTGGCGATCCGCGACATGCTGCCGACCTGGATGGCCGTGCCGTACCTGATCACCGCATTCGGTGGCCTGCTGCTGTCGAACAACCTGTCGGTGTACTCCGCCGGCCTGACCACGCTGACCCTCGGCCTGAAGGTCAAGCGCGTGTACGCGGTGGTGGTCGACATCGTGGCGATCTTCGCCGGTTCGATCTATTTCATGCTGATCGCCGACAGTTTCTACGGCCCGTTCATTACCTTCATTTCCCTGCTGGCGGTGCCGATCACCGCGTGGGTCGGGATCTTCGTGGTCGACCTGATTCACCGTCACTACTACAGCCCGAAGGATCTGCTCGACGTCAGCCCGAGCAGCGCCTATTGGTACAGCGGCGGCATCGAGTGGCGCGCATTCGGCGCGTGGGCGATCGCCATCGTGCTGGGCTTCAGTTTCACCACCATCGGCACCACGGCTGAAAATGTCTGGTTCAAGGGCTTCCTGTCCGACTCCTGGCTGGGCCATAACGGCCTCGGCTGGATCGTGACGTTCGTGGTCGCCGGCGGCATTTACTTCGTACTCGGCGGGGCGAGAGATCGCCGCGCTGCGCAATCCGAGAATGCTCATGCCTAAGATGTTGCACACCGGCCAGGTCATCATCGACCTGGTCATGGCCGTGGATGCGCTGCCGCAGATCGGCGGCGACGTGCTGGCGCAGTCCGCCAGTTTCGAAGCCGGCGGCGGCTTCAATGTGATGGCTGCCGCCGCGCGTAACGGCTTGCCGGTGGTCTACCTGGGTCGCCACGGTAACGGGCGTTTCGGTGATCTGGCGCGGCAGGCGATGAATGCCGAAGGCATCCGCATTGGCATCGACCAGCCTGCAGAACGCGACACCGGCATCTGCGTGGCGCTGACCGATGCGTCGGCCGAGCGCAGTTTCATTTCCTACATCGGCGCTGAAGGTGAAGTGACGGAGACGGAGCTGAACAGCGTTGCCGCCGAAGCGGGGGACTATGTCTACGTCAGCGGCTACAGCCTGCTGCACAGCGGCAAGGCCCAGGCGTTGCTGGACTGGACGCTGGCGCTGCCGAAGACGATCAATGTGGTGTTCGATCCGGGCCCGCTGGTGGAATCGCCGGACTCACCGATGATGCAGGCGTTGCTGCCGCGCATCGATGTGTGGACCAGCAACAGCGTCGAGGCGCTGCGTTTCACTGGCGTGGCGGACATCGAAACCGCGCTGGACCGCTTGGCCGTGCACCTGCCGCCGGAGGTGCTGATGGTCGTGCGCGACGGTCCGCAGGGTTGCTGGATTCACCAGCGCGGTGAACGTCAGCATGTGCCAGGTTTCAAGGTGCAGGCAGTGGACAGCAACGGCGCGGGCGATGCGCATGCCGGCGTGTTCGTCGCTGGACTGGCGCAAGGACTGGCCGCTCACGAAGCCGCAAGGCGCGCCAACGCTGCGGCTGCGTTAGCGGTCACTCGGTGGGGCCCGGCGACCGCTCCTGGCACTGCCGAGGTTGATGTGCTGATCAGCAAAAAATGCACTGACTGAACGATCGCAATCGCTGGCTTGCCAGCGATAAGGCCTTCAGCCGTTATATCCAGTCTGGACCTAGCCGGCTCTGCGCAATGCCGCAATCAACTCATCTTTACGCATCGACGAACGCCCGGGAATCTTCCGCTCCCGGGCCTCCTTGCGCAGGCTGTCGACCGTCTGCACTTCGCGTGAAGCCTTGCTGTCGCGCGAATGTCCCTCACGACTCACCGCCGCGCGCCGCGCTGATTCCTTGCGATCCTCGGCCTTGGCACTGGCCGGTTTCCGACGCCCGGAACCTCCGGCCTTCTCGCCGCCGCCGGACTGTTTGTTCACTGTCGCCCAAGCGCGGGCCTCGGCTTCGTCCTTGGACATCCCTTTGTTCTGATAGCTGTCTTCGATGTGTTCGGCTTTGCGCTTCTGTTCTTCAGTGTATTTGGCTTTGCTTCCACGAGGCATGGCGAGTCTCCTGGTGGTTGGATGAATCTCGGTATGAACCGGCGCAGGCAATGCATTCGAACACTGCCTGCGCCAGTGACCGCAAGCGTCAGGTATCGAGTTTACGCGCCGCTTCCACACCCGCAGCGCTGAGCTTGATCGGCAGATTCAGCGAATGCTCTCCCGCTTCATTGCAAGTGATGTGTCCGTGGTGAATCAGTCCACGCTCCTGCAATGCGGCGAGGGCACTGGCCACGACTTTCTCGCCGCGATAATTGTCCAGAACCTCTTTGCCGAGGCCGCTTGGGTGGGCATGCAACAGGCGGGTGAGGACTTCTTTTTCCAGGTTTTTATCGACGTTCATGGTTACCTCTTCAGGGAAGTGGATAAGACACGTTGCGTGGATGAAGCACGGATCACTGTCCTGCGCCTTCAGAGCCCGAACCACCCGTGGTGGTTTTCGAGCCGACGCCGGGACCGGCGTTGTCGGGGGCAGCCGGAGAGTCGGGGGTGTTCATGCCGCCCTGGCGCCCGGGATCGCTGCCTTGAGTGCGAGGATCGGTTCCGGTGGCGGGTGGCTGATTGATCAGCGGTACACCCGAACCGTCGGTATTCATACCGGGGGCACTGTTGATGGCGGGTGCTCTTGGCTGGGTAACCGGATCGGTCGGCCCGGTACCGGCGGCGGTAGTCGAGGCGGCGAATACCGCCGGGCTGAGGAGGGTAGCGAATACGAGCGCAGTCAACCTTGACGAGATCATAGGGTGTCTCCAGTGATTGAAATCCTTACCTCCTTTTGGTCTGCCCTAGTGAAAGATTGGTGCCTGATGATCGACGAACGGTTCAGAAGGGCTGAGCGCTTTCGAGGCCGATCTCTTCCTTGAATTGGTCCATGAAACCTTTCAGGCGTTGATGACGGAGCTGTGCCAGACGTTGGCCGGCAACGGTCTGGAATCCGTCGGCGAGGTGCAGCAGTTTGGTCTGGAAATGGTCGAGGCAGAATCGCTTGTCGTCGTAGTCCCTTTCCCGGGCCTCGGGATCGTGCGGGTCGTACAGCGCGCTGCCCATGCGTCCGGCGGTGTAAAAGGTGCGGGCGACGCCGAGCATGCCGAGGGAGTCGAGACGGTCGGCGTCCTGCACCAGTCGCGCTTCGAGGGTGAGCGGGGCGATGTTGGCGGAAAAGCTGTGGGCCTCGATGGCGTGGGTGACAGCGTCGATATTGGCTTCGGACCAATGCATGTTCGCCAGCACCTTCGAGGCTTTTTCCGCGGCCAGACGCGATGCCTGTGAGCGCAGCGGCGAGTTCTTTTCCACCGCCACACAATCGTGCAGCAGCACGGCCGCGAGCAGCACTTCAAGGTCGCCGCCTTCGTCGGCCTGCAAGGTGCGCGCGTTGTGCCAGACCCGTTGCAGATGCGACAGATCATGAGCGCCGTCTTCCGACGGTTCCAGCGCGTGGGGCAGCAGTTCGGCGGCGAGTGAGGCCAGTGGTTCGAATGCGTTCATGAAAATCCTTCAGACCAGTCAAAAATCCCTGTGGGAGGGTAGTGTTTGCTTTGCCATGTGACGAGCGCCGCGCGCCGCCTTAGTATGGCGTTTTCCTTTTTCCGACAAGGCCCGTCCATGACGATCGAAATCCGCCCGGCGACCCCCAGCGATGCACCGCAAATCCTCGCGTTCATCACTGAACTTGCAGACTTCGAAAAGGCCCGTCACGAAGTCATCGCCAGTGTTGCCGACATCGAACGCAGCCTGTTCAGCGAAGGCGCCACGGCCCATGGCCTGATCTGCCTGCGCGACGGCTTGCCAATCGGTTTTGCGGTGTTCTTCTTCAGCTATTCGACCTGGCTGGGCAGCAACTGCCTGTACCTCGAAGACCTCTACATCACCCCGGAACAACGGGGCGGTGGCGCCGGTAAAACCCTGCTGCGCCACCTCGCGAAAATCGCCTGCGCCAACGACTGCGGCCGCTTCGAATGGAGCGTGCTGGACTGGAACACCCCGGCCATCGAATTCTACAAATCCCTTGGTGCCCAGCCGCAGGAAGAGTGGGTGCGTTACCGCATGGATGGCAAGGTATTGCGGGAGTTTGCCGAGGGCAACTGAGCCGACGTAAAAGATCGCAGCCTTCGGCAGCTACTGCAGAGAAAGTCGATACCCCTGCAGGAGCTGTCGAAGGCTGCGATCTTTTTTTGCCTTCGTCCCACAATATGGGAGTGATATTTATATATTGAGATTTATCCGCGCTCAGGTTTATAGTCCAGCTCACTCACTGCCAATAACAAAACAGGTGAAGCGATGCTGGCGCAATTGATCGCGCTCGATTGGGGGACGACCTCACTACGTGCTTACAAACTCGCGGCGGGCGGACAGGTGCTGGCGCAGCGTTCGCTGTCGTTCGGGATCATGCAGTTGCCGAAGACGCCACGGGTCATCAACGGTCGCGAATGCGCCGAGGGTTTTGAACTGGCGTTCGACGAGGCGTGCGGCGACTGGCTCGACGGGCAACCCGGCTTGCCGGTGATTGCCTGCGGCATGGTTGGCAGCGCTCAGGGCTGGCGCGAAGCGTCCTACCGCGATACGCCGGCCAACGTCGCCGATCTCGGAAAATCCCTGCAAACCGTACGCAGTCTTCGCGGTGTCGACGTGCACATCGTGCCGGGCGTGATTCAGCGTTCTACGCTGCCGAACGTGATGCGCGGCGAGGAAACCCAGGTCCTCGGCGTCCTGCAGAACCTGCCGGTCGAGGCGGGCAATGATCTGCTGATCGGCCTGCCCGGCAGTCATTCGAAATGGGTGGAAGTGGCCGACGGCTGCATCACCCGTTTCGACACCTTCATGACCGGCGAAGTGTTTGCCGTGCTCAGTGACCACAGCATTCTCGGCCGTACCCAACAGCACAGCGCGACGTTCGACGCCGACGCCTTCGATCGCGGCGTGCAGGTGGCGTTATCGGCGGAGGGCGAGATCGGCGTGCTGTCGACCCTGTTCAGCGCCCGCAGCCTGGGCCTGACCGGCGAACTCAGTGCCACCGCGCAACCGGACTATCTGTCCGGCCTGCTGATCGGCCATGAGCTGACAGCATTGGCCGCCGTACAACGACGCCGGCGCAACAGCAAACATCTTCCTTCGATCATCCTCATCGGCAACGCGCAGTTGTGCGCCCGTTACAGCCGGGCCCTCGACGCCTGCGGTTTCGCCCGGGTGACCCTGGCCGAGCAAGCCACCGAGCGTGGTCTGTGGCAACTGGCGCTCGCCGCCGGACTGATCGATTCCTCATCCCGTTAACCCTGACTGGAGGCCTGACATGCTCAAGCAAGCACTGGCGCAAAACGGTCTGATCGCGATCCTGCGCGGCCTGCATCCGCAGGAAGCCGCCGCTGTCGGAGAAGTCCTGTATGCGGCCGGATTTCGCGTCATCGAAGTACCGCTCAATTCCCCCGCGCCGTACGAAAGCATTCGCATCCTGCGTAAGACCCTGCCCGCCGATTGCCTGATCGGTGCCGGCACGGTGCTGACCCCGGAACAAGTGGAATTGGTGAAGGAGGCCGGCGGTCAGGTCATCGTCATGCCCCACAGCGATGCCAAGGTGTTGCGGGCCGCGAAAGCGGCGGGGCTGTACCTGTCGCCGGGCGTCGCCACGCCGACCGAAGCCTTTGCGGCGCTGGAGGAGGGGGCGGACATTCTCAAGCTGTTCCCGGCCGAACAGATGGGGCCGGCAGTGGTGAAAGCCTGGCTGGCGGTGTTGCCGGTCGGGACGATTCTGGCGCCGGTCGGCGGCATCACGCCGGACAACATGCAGGCGTTCATCGACGCTGGCGTCAAAGGCTTCGGCCTCGGGTCCGGGCTGTTCAAGCCGGGCATGACGACTGAGCAAGTGGCGGCCAATGCCAAGGCCTACGTGGCGGCCTGGAAAGCCCTTCACTAAGACTTTTCCGGCGCTGCGTGCGCTGCATCTAACAAGAGAGACAAGCAGATGAAAATCACCAAACTCACCACCTTCATCGTCCCGCCGCGCTGGTGCTTCCTGAAAGTCGAAACCGACGAAGGTGTGACCGGTTGGGGCGAGCCCGTGGTCGAGGGCCGCGCCCACACCGTCGCGGCTGCAGTCGAGGAATTGTCCGACTACCTGATCGGCAAAGACCCACGCAACATTGAAGACATCTGGACCGTGCTGTATCGCGGCGGCTTCTACCGGGGCGGCGCGATCCACATGAGCGCGCTCGCCGGTATCGATCAGGCGTTGTGGGATATCAAGGGCAAGGCCCTCGGTGTGTCGGTCAGCGACCTGCTCGGCGGTCAGGTGCGGGACAAGATCCGCGTGTATTCGTGGATCGGCGGCGACCGTCCGGCGGACACCGCGCGGGCTGCGAAAGAGGCGGTGGGCCGTGGTTTTACAGCGGTGAAAATGAACGGCACCGAGGAGCTGCAATTTCTCGATACCTTCGAAAAAGTCGATCTGGCGCTGGCCAACGTTGCCGCCGTGCGCGATGCGGTAGGGCCGAACGTCGGCATCGGTGTCGACTTCCATGGCCGGGTGCACAAACCGATGGCCAAGGTCCTGATGAAGGAACTCGACCCGTACAAACTGATGTTCATCGAAGAGCCGGTGCTCAGCGAAAACTATGAAGCGCTGAAGGAGCTGGCACCGCTGACCAGCACGCCGATTGCCCTCGGCGAGCGGCTGTTTTCACGCTGGGACTTTAAACGGGTGTTGAGCGAAGGTTACGTCGACATCATCCAGCCGGATGCGTCCCACGCCGGCGGCATCACCGAGACCCGCAAAATCGCCAACATGGCCGAAGCCTACGACGTGGCGCTGGCACTGCACTGCCCGCTGGGGCCGATTGCACTGGCGGCGTGTCTGCAACTGGACGCCGCTTGTTACAACGCGTTTATCCAGGAGCAGAGCCTGGGCATCCATTACAACGAGAGCAATGACCTGCTCGACTATGTGAAGGATCCACGGGTGTTCGACTACGACAAGGGCTTCGTGAAAATCCCCAACGGCCCGGGCCTGGGGATCGAGATCAACGAGGAATACGTGATCGAACGCGCGGCGGTCGGCCACCGCTGGCGTAACCCGATCTGGCGGCATGCCGATGGCAGTTTTGCCGAGTGGTGAGTCGCTGACTCTCTGCCGCATCCAGTAAGTCAGATCTCCAGGGAGCGGAGATCTGCATACCCTCGACCTCAATAAACATAAGAAGAGGCGCTCCCCATGCAACCGCAAACCCTCACCGGGCAAGCGACGTTAGTCACGCCCAGCCGCAAGCGATTTTTCATCATGGTGTTGCTGTTCATCACCGTGGTCATCAACTACCTCGACCGCAGCAACCTGTCGATTGCCGCCCCTGCACTGACGACGGATCTGGGCATCGATCCGGTGCACGTCGGGCTGATCTTCTCGGCGTTCGGCTGGACCTACGCCGCCATGCAGATCCCCGGCGGCTGGCTGGTGGACCGGGTGCCGCCTCGCATCCTTTATAGCGTCGCACTGTTGCTGTGGTCGCTGGCCACGGTGATGCTCGGTTTCGCCGCCAGTTTCATCGCGCTGTTCGTGCTGCGCATGGCGGTCGGTGCGCTGGAAGCGCCGGCGTACCCGATCAACAGCCGCGTGGTGACGACCTGGTTCCCCGAGCGTGAGCGGGCCACGGCCATCGGGTTCTACACCTCCGGGCAGTTTGTCGGGCTGGCGTTCCTGACCCCGGTGCTGGCGTGGCTGCAACATGAATTTGGCTGGCACATGGTATTTGTCGCGACCGGCGCGGTGGGCATCATCTGGGCGGCGATCTGGTACGCGGTGTATCGCGAACCGCGTGATTTCAAAGGCGCCAACCAAGGCGAAATCGACCTGATCCGCGAGGGCGGCGGACTGGTGGATATCGCGGCCGAAACTGCCAAGGTGAAGGCAAAATTCAGCTGGACCGATCTCGGCATCGTCCTCAGTAAACGCAAGTTGTGGGGGATCTACCTCGGCCAGTTCTGCCTGAACTCGACGCTGTGGTTTTTCCTGACGTGGTTCCCGACCTACCTGGTGAAATACCGCGGCATGGACTTCATCAAGTCCGGCCTGCTGGCGTCGCTGCCGTTTCTCGCCGCGTTCATCGGCGTGCTGTGCTCCGGGTTCTTTTCCGACTTCCTGATCCGTCGCGGCTGCACCGTCGGGTTTGCGCGCAAGCTGCCGATCATTGGCGGGCTACTGATTTCCACCTCGATCATCGGCGCCAACTTCGTCGAGTCGACGCCGTTGGTGATTGCCTTCCTGGCGCTGGCGTTCTTCGGCAACGGATTGGCGTCGATTACCTGGTCGCTGGTCTCGACACTGGCGCCGGCGCGATTGCTGGGCTTGACCGGCGGGGTGTTCAACTTCATCGGCAATCTGTCGGCGATTGCCACGCCGATTGTCATCGGCTTCCTGGCCAGCGGTGACTCGTTCGCGCCGGCGATCACCTACATCGCGGTTCTGGCATTGATCGGTGCTTTGTCCTACGTGCTGCTGGTGGGCAAGGTCGAGCGCATCGAGTTGTAGTCGGCTATGTCGGGCGACCATAATGCCGCCCGTTCCCTCGCTCAACGCTAAAGGCTGGATATGCAGGAAGACGCCCCAAAAACCGCCAAGGACGCCGCGCCGACCGGCACCCAGACTCTGCTTCGCGGGTTGGGTGTAGTGCAGGCCGTCGCCAATGGCGCCCGCGATCTCAAAGAGATTGCCCGCCTGATCGGCACCACGCGCAGCACCACCCATCGTCTGGCCAGTTGTCTGGTGGACGAGCGCTACCTGCGCGTCGTGCCGCAAGTCGGTTATCTGCTGGGGCCGAAGTTGATCGAACTGGGTTTTCAGGCGCGTGAAGAATTGCCGCTGGTGACGTTGGCCGGGCCGTATCTGGACGAGTTGTCGGCGCTGACCGGCGACACCGTTCACCTGGGCATTCGTGAAGGCGACGAGGTGCTGTACCTGTTGAAGAATCCGGGGCGCAACGGCCCGGAAATGCGCTCGCGGGTCGGCCATCGCATGCCGTTGGCGCGGACCGGGATCGGCAAGGCGCTGATGCTGGATGACGCGCCGCAGGACTGGCAGCGCCTGTACGACATCAGCCTGCCGGCGGGTGGGAAAAGTCAGTTCTGGCCGCAGCATCCCCAGCAGTCGTGGGAGCAGCTGGAGCAACGGATGACCGAGTACGTGGCCGGCGGCTACGCGTTCGATCTGGAAGACAACGAGCCGTCGATCCGCTGCGTGGCGGCGCCGATCCGCGACGCGAGCAAGCGCATCGTCGCAGCGATCAGCATCGCCAGCACCGTGCCGTACATGCCGCTGGAAAAAATGGCCGAGCTGATTCCCCTGATCAAAGGGGTCACGGCCCGGCTTTCGGCGGAGCTTGGCTTGAAGGTCTGAGGAGTCAGAGCTTCAGAGTCGCCATGTCGATGACGAAACGATACTTCACGTCGCCGGCGATCATCCGCGTGTAGGCTTCGTTGATCTGGCGGATGTCGAGCATTTCGATGTCGCAGCTGATGTTGTGCTCGGCGCAGAAATCCAGCACTTCCTGGGTTTCGGCGACGCCGCCGATCAACGAACCGGCCAGTACGCGACGACCCAGCACCAGTTTCGCGGCGTGGACCGGCGGATCGATCGGTTCGATCAGGCCCACCAGAATGTGCACGCCATCGAAGCGCAGGGTGTCGAGGTACGGGTTGAGGTCGTGCTGGACCGGAATGGTATCCAGCAGGAAATCGAAGCGACCGGCTGCAGCTTTCATTTGCTCTTCGTCGGTGGACACGATGACGTGATCGGCGCCCTGACGACGACCTTCCTCGGCCTTGCTCGCCGAACGGGTGAACAGCGTGACTTCAGCGCCCATGGCCTTGGCGAACTTGATGCCCATGTGGCCGAGGCCGCCCATGCCGAGAATCCCGACCTTGTCGCCGGCCTTCACGCCATAGTGCTTGAGTGGCGAGTAGGTGGTGATGCCGGCGCAGAGAATCGGTGCAGCGGCCGCCAGGTCCAGCTTCTCGGGAATGCGCACCACGAAGTGTTCGCTGACCACGATGCTGTCCGAATAACCGCCCATTGTGTTGCTGCCGTCGACCCGGTCCGGGGTGGCATAGGTCATGGTCGGGCCTTCGAGGCAGTATTGCTCGAGGTTCGACTGGCAGGCTTCGCAGGTGCGGCAGGAGTCGACCATGCACCCGACGCCAACCAGATCGCCTACCTTGTGTTTAGTGACATTCGCACCGACGGCGGTGACTTTTCCGACGATCTCGTGGCCGGGCATCAACGGGTAAACGGCGATGCCCCATTCGTTGCGCGCCTGGTGGATGTCGGAGTGGCAGACGCCGCAGTACAGGATTTCGATGGCGACGTCGTCGGCCCGAGGGCTGCGGCGTTCGAACTTCATCGGGGCGAGGGGCGTGGTGGCCGTTTGAGCGGCATAGCCGATGGCGGTGTACATGTGAAACCTCGCAAAAGCAGTGACAAGTGAGGCGGCGCATTCTGGGCGCCGTCCGCTTGTCCGGCCATGGCGATTCCTCCGGGTGTCATGCCTAATCCTCCGGCATGCGGGGTTGATCGGTCGCATTGGCAAAAGGATCTGCGATGATGCTTTTATCCCTTTTTCCATGATTTTTTCTGAAGAGCCACCCGATGCAATTGACCCGTCACCTTGATGCCAACGCCACCCTGGTTTCGCTGATCGAACCGCTGGCGCTGCGCGATGGTTACAGCCAGACCGGGCTGCCGGGCGTGCAGGTGTTGCGCGCCAGTTGCGACGTCGCCCGTGGCCCGCACATTTATGAGCCGAGCCTGATGATCATCGCTCAGGGCAGCAAACTGGCGTATCTCGGCCCGCGCACCATGGAATACGGCGCCGGTCATTACCTGATCCAGGCCTTGCCGGTGCCGTTCGAGTGCGAGACCTATGCGTTGCCGGATGCGCCGTTGCTCGGCGTATCGGTGGCGATCGACCGGGTGCTGCTCGGCGAACTGGTGCTGGCCATGGGGCTGGCGCCGGGGCGGCATATTCCGGCGCAGACCCCGGAGTTGATGACGTCGGTGGTGCTCGACAATGACATGCGTGGTTGTGTCGAACGCTTGCTGCGTTGTCTGCACGATCCGCTGGAATGCCAGATTCTCGGCCCGGCGCGGGTGCGGGAGTTATTGTTCGTCGCGTTGCGCGGTCCCCAGGCTGATGTGCTGCGGGCACTGGTGGAGCAGCAGGGGCAGTTTGCGCGAGTGGCGGCTTCGATCAGTCATCTGCATGCGCATTACACCGAACCGTTGAACGTCGAGACGCTGGCCAGTTGCGCGAACATGAGCGTGTCGACCTTTCACGAGCACTTCAAGCGCAGCACGTTGCTGTCACCGGTACAGTACTTGAAGCGTTTACGCTTGTTGAAGGCGCAGACGTTGTTGATCGCCGAAGGACTGGGCGTGGCGCAGGTGGCGCATCGGGTGGGGTATCAGAGCACGTCGCAGTTCAGTCGCGAGTACAAACGCTATTTCGAGCGCAGTCCAGGGGATGAACGCGCGGCTTGATCTTTTACAAAACGCAGGCAACAAAAAGGCCCCCGTTTCGGGAGCCTTGATGTTCAGCGATTCGACTTACATATTCGGGTAGGTCGGACCGCCGGCGCCTTCCGGCGCAACCCAGGTGATGTTCTGCGAAGGGTCCTTGATATCACAGGTCTTGCAGTGCACGCAGTTCTGGGCGTTGATCTGGAAGCGTTTCTCGCCGTCTTCCTTGGTGATCACTTCATACACGCCGGCCGGGCAATAGCGCTGCGCCGGTTCGTCGTACAGCGGCAGGTTCTTCGCCAGCGGAATGCTCGGGTCGGTCAGCTTCAGGTGGCACGGCTGTTCTTCTTCATGGTTGGTACCGGAGATGAACACCGAGCTCAGCTTGTCGAAGCTGATCTTGCCGTCGGGTTTCGGGTAGTCGATCTTCTTGCAGTCGGCCGCGAGCTTGAGGCAGGCGTAGTCCGGCTTGGTGTCGTGCAGGGTGAACGGCAGTTTGCCGCCGAAGATGTTCTGATCCAGCCAGTTGAAACCGCCGCCGACGATGGCGCCGAACTTGTGGATCGCCGGGCCGAAGTTGCGGCTGGCGAACAGTTCTTCGTAGAGCCAGCTCTGCTTGAAGGCGTCGACGTAAGTGGTCAGCTCTTCAGTGCCGTCCTTGTCAGCGAACAGTGCGTCGGCCACGGATTCAGCGGCGAGCATGCCGGACTTCATCGCGGTGTGGCTGCCCTTGATCTTGGCGAAGTTAAGGGTGCCGAGGTCGCAACCGATCAGCGCGCCGCCCTTGAACACCATCTTCGGCAACGAGTTCAGGCCACCCTTGCAGATTGCGCGAGCGCCGTAACTGATGCGCTTGCCGCCTTCCAGATACTGCTTCAGTACCGGGTGATGCTTGAGGCGCTGGAATTCGTCGAACGGCGACAGGTAGGTGTTGCTGTAGGAAAGATCGACGATCAGACCGACCACCACCTGGTTGTTTTCCAGGTGATAGAGGAAGGAGCCGCCGGTGTTCTCGGTGCCCATGATGTCCATCGGCCAACCGGCGGTGTGCACCACCAGGCCTGGCTGGTGTTTGGCCGGGTCGATTTCCCAGATTTCCTTCAGGCCGATGCCGTAGTGCTGGGCGTCGGCGTCGCTGTCGAGGTTGTAGCGCTTGATCAACTGCTTGCCGATGTGGCCACGGCAGCCTTCGGCGAACAGCGTGTACTTGCCACGCAGTTCCATGCCCGGGGTGTACAGGCCTTCTTTCGGATGACCTTCGCGGTCGACGCCGAGGTCGCCGGTGATGATCCCGCGTACCACGCCGTTTTCATCGATCAGCGCTTCCTGAGCGGCGAAGCCCGGGTAGATTTCCACGCCCAGATTTTCCGCCTGCTGAGCGAGCCAGCGGCACAGGTTGCCGAGGGAGATAATGTAGTTGCCTTCGTTGTGCATGGTCTTGGGCACAAAGAAGTCAGGGATTTTTTGCGCGCTTTCGGCGTTTTTCAGCACGAAGATGTCATCGCGGGTGACTGGCGTGTTCAGCGGGGCGCCGAGTTCTTTCCAGTCCGGGAACAGTTCGTTCAGGGCCCGTGGTTCGAATACGGCACCGGACAGGATGTGTGCGCCGACTTCGGAGCCTTTTTCGACCACGCAGACGCTGATTTCCTTACCGGCTTCGGCGGCCTTCTGCTTCAGACGGCAGGCGGCGGACAGGCCAGCGGGGCCGGCACCGACGATGACCACGTCGAATTCCATGTATTCGCGTTCCACAGGCTATCTCCTACTCAAGGCTCAACAGTTTTTTTTCTAATTTGGAGGTTCGGTGTCGTATCCGTTATTGCCTTTACGTTAACGTCAAGGGTAATAATGGGCAAACCACCTTTCTCTCTAGGCGGCGCATTATATCTACACCACTCTTAGCGTCCAATACAAACGTTTGTTTGAATTGGCTCCAGCCCAGAGAAATCAAAGAAGCGCGGCTTATGACAGGGCATTTTGGCGTATTGACCAGAATGGGCGTTCCGGTCAAGATACGGGCGGTTTTGCGCTCGCCGTAGGCTGAATGGTGGTTTCAAGAGCACCTCTAAAGACAGGGCGTAGGCGGTAACCGGTGATGCGCAGCGCAAGTTTGGCGCGCAGTTTACACACCGCGAGGCGGCATGACTCGTCGGTCACGACCGACGAACGGTCATCCCGCTCAGCCGACGTTTTTAGAGGTGCCCTTGTGCCCGATGAGCATCAACCGCCAGGTTCGCCTAGGCGACTTTCTTTTCACCGGAGAGTAACGAGGAATCCATGAAGGTTCTTGTAGCTGTCAAACGCGTTGTGGATTACAACGTCAAGGTTCGCGTCAAGGCGGACAATTCCGGCGTAGACCTCGCCAACGTCAAGATGTCGATGAACCCGTTCTGCGAAATCGCAGTGGAAGAAGCCGTACGCCTGAAAGAAAAAGGCGTTGCGACTGAAATCGTCGTCGTCTCCATCGGCCCGTCCACCGCTCAGGAACAGCTGCGTACCGCACTGGCTCTGGGTGCCGACCGCGCCATCCTCGTCGAATCCGCTGAAGACCTGACTTCCCTGGCCGTGGCCAAGCTGCTCAAGGCCGTGGTCGACAAGGAACAGCCTCAGCTGGTGATCTTGGGCAAACAGGCCATCGACAGCGACAACAACCAGACCGGCCAGATGCTCGCTGCACTGAGCGGCTACGGTCAGGGCACTTTCGCCTCGAAAGTCGAAGTCTCCGGCGACAGCGTTGCCGTGACCCGCGAAATCGATGGAGGCGCGCAGACTGTCTCCCTGAAGTTGCCAGCGATCGTCACCACCGACCTTCGTTTGAACGAGCCGCGCTATGCGTCCCTGCCAAACATCATGAAAGCCAAGAAGAAGCCTCTCGAGATGCTGACTCCGGACGCTTTGGGCGTTTCCACCGCCTCCACCAACAAGACCCTGAAAGTCGAAGCGCCGGCTGCACGCAGCGCGGGCATCAAGGTCAAGTCGGTGGCTGAACTGGTCGAGAAACTGAAAAACGAAGCGAAGGTAATCTAAATGACTATCTTGGTTATTGCTGAACACGACAACAAAGTGCTGGCTCCGGCCACCCTGAACACCGTGGCTGCCGCTGCCAAAATCGGCGGCGACATCCACGTTCTGGTTGCCGGCCAGGGTGCTGGCGCCGTGGCTGAAGCCGCCGCGAAAATCGCAGGCGTGAGCAAAGTCCTGAACGCTGACAATGCTGCCTACGCGCATCAGCTGCCGGAAAACGTTGCTCCGCTGGTAGCCGAACTGGGCGCTGGTTACAGCCACATCCTGGCTGCCGCCACTTCCAACGGCAAAAACATCCTGCCGCGCGTTGCCGCCCAGCTGGACGTTGACCAGATTTCCGAGATCATCTCGGTTGAAAGCGCAGACACTTTCAAGCGTCCGATCTACGCCGGTAACGCCATCGCTACTGTGCAATCGACCGCTGCGATCAAGGTGATCACCGTACGTGCTACCGGTTTCGACCCGGTTGCCGCTGAAGGTGGTTCGGCTGCCGTTGAATCCGTTGCTGCTGCTCACAACGCCGGCACTTCCAGCTTCGTCAGCGAAGAGCTGGCCAAGTCCGATCGTCCTGAGCTGACCGCTGCCAAGATCGTCGTTTCCGGCGGCCGCGGCATGCAGAACGGCGACAACTTCAAACACCTGTACGCCCTGGCCGACAAGCTGGGCGCTGCCGTCGGTGCTTCCCGTGCAGCGGTCGACGCAGGTTTCGTACCGAACGACATGCAGGTCGGCCAGACCGGCAAGATCGTTGCGCCACAGCTGTACATCGCCGTCGGTATCTCCGGCGCGATCCAGCACCTGGCCGGCATGAAAGACTCCAAAGTGATCGTTGCGATCAACAAGGACGAAGAAGCACCGATCTTCCAAGTGGCCGATTACGGCCTGGTGGCGGATCTGTTCGAAGCCGTACCTGAGCTGGAGAAGCTGGTCTAATCCGGCCGCTTCACTTATAAAGAGCCCGGCCTGTTGGTCGGGCTTTTTTTTGTCTGGGATTTGAGCGGGAGCGTTTCGCCATGGATTTGCATCGTCGGTTGGGCTGCTCGTGGTTGCTGGGGCTGGCATTGTTGCCGGGCCTGTCGGTGGCGGCGGGCAAGTGCGAGCGGCTGGTCGTCACCGGCAGCCCGGATGCACCGCCGTACCTCTGGCAGGATCCGCAGAACCCCAAACAACTGATCGGTGCAAGTGCCGATCTGTTGCAACAGGTGGCCAAGGAGTTGGGGATCAAGGTCGATCTTTTGTACGCCGGCAAGCGCTCCCAGGCCCTCGATGAAGTGCGCAGCGGGCGCATGGACATGCTGGCCGACGCACCGCTGACCTTTAATGAGCTGGAAAACCTCGACTACATACACCCGCCGTTACTGGAAAACGATTACCTGGTGTGGACGCGCAAGGGGTCGACCCTGGTCTACAGCGAAGCCAAGGACCTGCACGGGCATACCGGCGGCTTGTCGGAAAAGTCTCGAATGACCCCGGCATTTGGCGCTATCGCCGAGCAGCAATTGACCCTGACCCGTACGGCAAACCTGACCCAGGCG
This sequence comes from Pseudomonas pharyngis, assembly GCF_021602345.1. Lineage (GTDB taxonomy): Bacteria > Pseudomonadota > Gammaproteobacteria > Pseudomonadales > Pseudomonadaceae > Aquipseudomonas > Aquipseudomonas pharyngis. Next base: position 183,118 of record NZ_BQID01000008.1, on the reverse strand, counting down.
TTTCAGAAACTTCTGCTGGGCGAGGTGGAATATGTACTCGCCGGTCGCTACTCGGGCATGGCGGCCGCGCAGGCACTGGGCATGGCCAATGATCTGCTGGCTTTTGAACAACCCATCGACCGTCCCGGTCTGTTCCTCGCGGTTTCGCACAACTCGGCCTGCAACGATCCGTGGTTGCGCGGACAGCTGGCCAAAAAGATGACAGAATTGCCCGCGTCCGGCCTGACGGAAGCCGCGCTGCAACGCAACATCGAGCGCTGGAAGGCGCAGCAGCAACAGCCGCCGCAACCACCTGTCAGCGCCCCAAAACAGTAGGGATTCTTAGTGAGTAATCGACTTCTTTTCGCGGCCATGGCCGTTCTGGCCCTGGCCGGTTGCGCCAGCGATCCGGCACCCAACGAACAAATGCGTCTGACCGAGCAGGCCCTTGAGCAAGCCAAAGCCGTGGGCGCCACCGCCGAAGACGTGCCGGAGATGAAACTGGCCGAGGACAAGTTCAACCGGGCCAAAGGCAGCATGGCGGGTGAGTCTTACAAGAATGCGCGGATGCGCTTCGAACAGGCCGAACTCGACGCACGTCTGGCGGAAGCCAAAGTCCTGACCCGCAAGAGCGAAGAACAAGTGAACGTGCTCAACACCCGTATCGTCCGACTGCGCAAGCAACTGGGGGATGCCCAATGAGCCTGAAGTCCAAAACTCTCGGTGCTCTGATCCTCGCCGGTTGCGCCAGCCTTTATGGCTGCGCCGGTCAGCACAGCGAATCCGCATTGCAGCAGGCCAGCACCGACTTCCAGAAGGTCAAGGAAGATTCCAACGTGCTGCGTATCGCGCCGAAAGACGTGATCCGCGCCGGTGAGTCCCTGGCCCGTGCCGATCGTCTGTCGACGTACTGGGGCAGTGGCTCGGACGTGGTGCATTACGCCTATCTGAGTCAGCGCTACAGCGAAATCGCTCGTGAGCACACCAATCAGGTGCTCAACGAAGAGCGTGTGGCGAAACTGGAACTTGAACGCCAGCGCCTGCAACTGGCCCTGCGAGAGTCGAAACTGCTGAGCGTGCAACAGCAGGGCAAGTGGCTGGAAGAACAGATCGTTGCACTGGCCACTACCCAAACCGACCGTGGTCTGGTGATGACCCTGGGTGACGTGCTGTTCGACACCGGTGAGGCCGAACTGAAAAACTCTGCCAACCGCGTGGTGCTGAAGATCGTGCAGTTTCTGCAACTCAACCCGAAACGCATCGTGCGGATCGAGGGTTACACCGACAGCACTGGCGGCAAGCAGGAAAACCTCAAGCTGTCCCGTGACCGTGCGCAGTCGGTAGCTGACGTGCTGACGGACCTGGGCATCGACGAAAAACGCATTCAGGTCGAAGGCTACGGTGATGAATATCCCGTGGACGCCAACGCTTCCGAGCGTGGGCGTGCGCAGAACCGTCGAGTGGAAATCGTGTTCTCCGACGAAAAAGGCCAGCTCGGCGCCGCCCGCTGAGGGTGGCGTTACTGGAAAGCCCGGGCTGTCAGGCAGCGCCGGGCTTTTTTACGTCTGTCGATTACCTCACAAAGCAGTACAGATTTAACCGACACAGCACTGTATGGTTGACTAATATGGCAACTGTCCCAGTACACTTCCAAACTGTTCCGGTATTGTTTCACACAAGAATAAAACGCCCGTGAAATCGAGTGCTGCGTCATGACCAATCTCTTGCTCTACCAACGTATTGCTCAACAGCTGGCCGAAGATATCCGCCGTGGCGTCTATCAACCGGGCGAGCGCGTGCCTTCGGTGCGCAAGATGAGTTCGCAGCTCAACGTCAGCCATGCCACCGTGTTGCAGGCTTACGCCAACCTCGAGGATCAGGGCCTGATCCGCGCGCGGCCGCAGTCCGGTTACTACGTGCACCAGACTCCCGCACTGACGGCGCCCACGCCGGACATTGCCCGGGTCGAACGGCCAGGCCTGGTCACCCGCAGCAGCATCATTCAGCAAGTGCTGGTGGAGTCCCGTCGTGAAGGCGTGTTCCCGCTGGGGGCGGCGGTGCCGAGTGTCGATTATTTGCCGGTGCGGGCCCTGCATCAGCAATTGGCCAAGGTCACCCGCTTTCACAGCCCTCGGGCGTTCAGCTACATGTTCAGCCCCGGTTTCGAGCCGCTGCGCCGGCAGGTGGCGATTCGCATGCGTGATGCAGGCGTGGTCGTTGACCCTTCGGAAGTGGTGATCACCCACGGCTGCGTCGATGCGTTGCAGATGTCGTTGCGAGTGCTGACGCGCCCCGGCGACCTGATCGCCGCTGAATCGCCAACCTATTACGGACTGTTGCAATTGGCGGATCTGCTGGGCCTGAAAGTCATCGAGATCCCCAGCGATCCCGCCACCGGCATGAGCCTCGAAGCCCTGCAACTGGCAGCGAACCAATGGTCGATCAAGGCGCTGGTGCTGACCACGCGCCTGAGTAATCCGCTCGGCGGAACCATGCCCGAAGAGCGCCAGAAACAACTGCTGCGACTGGCCTCGGATTTCGATATCCAGATCGTCGAAGACGACATCTATGGCGAATTGATGTTCGAGCAGGGCCGCACCAAGTCGCTCAAGGCCTACGACCGGCTCGACCGGGTGATCTATTGCTCGAGTTTTTCCAAGACGTTATCGCCCGGGGTGCGCATCGGCTGGATGATCGCCGGCAAGTACCAGCAGGAAATCCAGCGCTTGCAGACTTTCAGCACCCATTCCGCGTGCAGCGTCACCCAAATGGCTATCGCGGCCTACCTGGAAAACGGCGGCTATGACCGGCATTTACGGTACATCCGCCAGGAATACCGAAAAAATCTCAGCGCGTTCCAGTTGGCAGTCCAGCAGTACTTTCCCGAAGGCACACAGATGACCCGGCCGACCGGCGGATTCATTCTGTGGGTCAGCCTGCCGGGGCGGGTCAATACTCAGGAATTGCACGTGCGGGCGCTGCAACAGGGCATCAGCATTGCGCCGGGGTTGATCTTCAGTAATACCGAGCAGTTCAACCACTGCATCCGGTTGAACTGCGGCATCCCGTGGAATCGCGAGGCGGAACGGGCGCTGATGACCCTCGGCATGTTGGCCACCCAGCTCTGCCAGGAGATGGCCGGCGGATTTTGAAACAATGGCGGAGCTTGTCATGTGGCGCCCAACAGGCGAGCATATGGCCCTCTGCCGTTAGCTTCGTTGGGTTCATGAAAGCGAAATTTTCTGCCGCCTGGGTTGTGCTCTGCCTGTTGATGATGGGTCAGGTCCCTGGCGCCATGGCGGCGGCTCAGGAAAAGACGCCGGCGACTGCCACCGCGAAAAAACCGGTCACGGCCAAGAAAACCGTTCCAGCGAAAAAAACACCGCAGAAAAAGGCTGCTCCCGCCAAGAAGCGCGCCCCGGTAGCCTCCAAGTCGAAATCGGCGAAGGAGGTGGCCAAGACGCCGCTGCCGCCTGCGAAGCTCGATTTGAGCCTGCCGAAAGACATGGTTCAGGAATTGAAGCCTCCCGGTTCCGTGACGCTGCCCAAGCGTGAGCCGATCCTGCCGCAGATGTTCGGCGACAAGAACAGCGGGTTCCAGCTCAACGGCCGTTTGCTCAGCAACGAAATGCAGTTGCAGCTGCGTAACGAAGAGCGCCGCGAAGTCGAGGGAGCGGCGCTGGATTTCGAGTTCAAGCAATAAATCGTCCCCATCGGTGACCCGCAGACCAGACGCTTTGTCGGAGACTGGTCAGTCACTTTCGTTTCTGCGTAAAAACCCCGGTTCAGGCAATTTAAAACAGCCGTTTAAGCGGTTACCCTGTTCCGCGTCCCTTTAACACATTGCCCGCTGCGAGGAACGCGTCGTCATGAAATGCCGTGAAGGCTGTGGCGCCTGCTGCATTGCCCCTTCCATCAGTTCGCCGATTCCAGGCATGCCCGATGGAAAACCTGCCGGTGAACGCTGCGTTCAGTTGTCGGTCGATAACCTGTGCAACATTTTCGGCCGACCGGAACGTCCGGCGGTCTGTTCAGGATTCAAGGCCGATCCCGAAGTCTGCGGCAGCAGCCAGGAAGACGCGATCAGACTGCTCGGCTGGTGGGAGCAGATGACGGCGGCGTGATGTGTCAAACGAACGGAACTTCAACAATAAGGAATAAGACTATGGGTTCGCTGCATCGTATCGCTGTGTTGTGTGGTTTGACGGCCGTGCTGGCCACCTCGGCCGCCCAGGCTGAAGACTGGAAAGTCGCCAAGAACGAGGACGGCATCAAGGTCTCCCTGAGCGAAGTCCCGGGTTCGGACTACAAGTCTTATCAGGGTGTGACCGTGATGAAGACCACCATCGCCAAACTGCGCGCCTTGCAGGAAGACGTCTCCGGGGCCTGCGCATGGATTCACGAGTGCAAGACCCAGAAACTGCTCAAGCACGAAGGCGACCAGAGCTGGACCTACACCCAGTTCAATACGCCATGGCCGGTTACCCCGCGCGACTCCATCCTGCATGTCACCACCGTTGAAGGTGCCGATGGCAGCCTGACCCGTAATCTGGAAGGCGTGCCGAAATACCTGCCTGAAGAAAAGGGCTTTGTGCGGGTCGCTCAGGTCAAAGGCTTCTGGAAGTTCGTGCCAAAAGGCGATCAGGTTGAAGTGACCTATCAGGTTCACACCGAGCCGGGCGGCAGCGTGCCTTCCATGATCGCCAACAAGTTTGTGGTCGACGCACCGTTCAATACCCTGAAAGCCTTGAAAGAACGCGCCGAGAAGTAAACATCGCGTTCATCTGTAAACGCCCCGAAGAACTCGGGGCGTTTTGTTTTGCAGGTTTATTGTGTTTCCGAATATGCGTTGAACGAAATTTTCACAAAGTCTCCAAGACAATTCGCCCGCGCTGTTTGTACCTGTCCCGCCGCGCTGTGCCTTGAATGAAAGTGTCCGGCAGCGGGTACTAATCAATGGCAATGCCGCCGGTGATCGTGCAACATTTGCGCTCCGCGCAAGCCCCGGGGCCTGGAATGGCCAACAGAGGGCAGGGCGCAGCTGAATTTTTGCAACTTCAACTTCCAATGGGTCCTAAAACGACATGGCAAACCCGGACGCCCTGAGTCAGCAGCGATCTTCCAGTCGCCTGCTGCAACCGACCGTCAAATCGCATCTGGCCTACACGCTTCTGTGCGCGCTGGTCATGATGGTGATGTTTTCCGTGCTGCGCCTCGCGCTGCTGGTCTACAACCGCGAGATGATCCTCGACACCCCGGCCTCGACTTTTCTCGAAGCCTTCGCCAACGGCCTGCGCTTCGATATTCGCCTGGTGGTGTATGTCTGCATTCCGCTGGTGCTGGCGCTGTTCAGTGCCCGGGCCATGGCAGCGCGCGGGTTCTTCCGTCTGTGGCTGACCGTCGCTTCGAGCATCGCGCTGTTCCTCGGCCTGATGGAGATGGACTTCTATCGCGAGTTCCACCAGCGCCTCAACGGCCTGGTGTTCCAGTACGTGAAAGAAGACCCGAAAACCGTGATGAGCATGCTCTGGTACGGTTTCCCGGTGGTGCGCTACCTGTTGGCCTGGGCCGTGGGCACGCTGATCCTGACCCTGGCGTTCAAGGGCGCCGATCGTCTGACCCGTCCGCGTGGCCCGTTCAGCGGCGGTAACGTCGGCACCCGTCAAGTGGCGCCATGGTATGCGCGTCTGGCGGTATTCGTGGTGTGCCTGCTGATCTGCGTGGTCGCCGCTCGCGGCACCCTGCGTCAAGGCCCGCCGCTGCGCTGGGGTGACGTGTACACCACCGATTCGAACTTCGCCAACCAGCTCGGCCTCAACGGCACGCTGTCGCTGATCGCGGCGGCCAAGGATCGGATGGGCGAGGATCGCGACAACATCTGGAAAGCCACGCTGCCGCAGGATCAGGCGCAGAAAGTGGTGCGCGAGATGCTGGTGATGCCGGACGACAAACTGGTGGATGCCGATATTGCCGCCGTGCGTCGTGAATACACGCCGCCTGCCGACAAGACCCTGCCGATCAAGAACGTCGTCGTGATCCTGATGGAAAGCATGGCCGGTCACTCGGTGGGCGCTCTGGGCGCGCCAGGCAACATCACGCCGTACCTCGACAAGCTGTCGAAGGAAGGCCTGCTGTTCGACCGTTTCTTCTCCAACGGCACCCACACCCACCAGGGCATGTTCGCCACCATGGCGTGCTTCCCGAACCTGCCGGGTTTCGAATACCTGATGCAGACCCCGGAAGGCAGCCACAAACTGTCCGGCCTGCCGCAGTTGCTCAGTGCGCGTGACTATGACGATGTCTACGTCTACAACGGTGACTTTGCCTGGGACAACCAGTCCGGTTTCTTCAGCAACCAGGGCATGACCAACTTCGTCGGCCGTAACGACTTCGTGAACCCGGTGTTCTCCGATCCGACCTGGGGCGTGTCCGACCAGGACATGTTCGACCGTGGTCTGGTGGAGCTCAAGGCGCGGGAAAACGGCAAGCCGTTCTACGCGCTGCTGCAGACCCTGTCCAACCACACGCCGTACGCCTTGCCGACGCCATTGCCGGTCGAACGCGTCACCGACCGTGGCCCGCTCAACGAGCACCTGACCGCCATGCGTTACGCAGACTGGGCGCTGGGCCAGTTCTTCGAGAAGGCCCGCAAGGAGCCGTACTTCAAGGAAACCCTGTTCGTCATCGTCGGCGACCACGGTTTCGGCAACGAGCGTCAGATCACCGAAATGGACCTGGGTCGCTTCAACGTGCCGATGCTGATGATCGCACCGGGCATCCAGGAAAAATTCGGTACCCGTGACCACACCGTGGGCACCCAGATCGACATCGTGCCGACCATCATGGGTCGCCTCGGTGGCGAAGTGCGCCATCAGTGCTGGGGCCGCGATCTGCTGAACCTGCCGCAGGGTGACACCGGTTTCGGTGTGATCAAGCCGTCGGGCAGCGAGCAGACCACTGCCATCGTCACCGCTGACCAGATCCTGGTGCTGCCGAAAGAGAAGGAAATGGCGCCGAAGATCTACCAGTACCAACTGGGCGCGAATCCTTCTGCTGAAATCATTCCGGATGCACCGCGCACTGCCGAGCTGAAACTCAAGCTCGAAGCGTTCCTGCAAACGGCCACCAAGAGCCTGATCGACAACACCGCCGGTGTGGTTAACGGCAAGCCGGACTGATCAGTCGGCACAATAAAAAAGAGGCCCTTCACAGGGCCTCTTTTTTTTGTCGGTCAAACAGTCATATCCGACCGAGTAACAACAGCACCAACAGGACTACCAGCACTACGCCGATAATGCCCGAAGGGCCATAACCCCAACTTCTGGAGTGCGGGAAGACCGGCAGACCACCGATCAGCAACAGGATCAGGATGATGATTAGAATTGTGCCCATGTCTATTTCCTTGTTGATAGTGTCTGTGAAGTCTTGGTGTTCAAGGGCAGCTGGAAGTTGAACTAAATCCAGCCGGCTTACAAATTCCGACTGGTGCGCATGAAAGAAAATTCAATGTTTTTTTAAGGTATTTGGCTCGCTCGCTTATTTCGTTTGTTGTCGCGGTTTGCCCTCGCCATTCAGCAATCTGATGGAGCGTGGGTCGCTGCGTATCCTTCGCTACACTCCGCGCATCTTCCCCGGAACAACAAGGCTGTCTGCTATGCAAAATCGCATGATGATCACTGGCGCGGGCTCTGGCCTGGGTCGCGAAATCGCGCTGCGCTGGGCGCGTGAAGGCTGGCAACTGGCCTTGTCCGACGTCAGCGAGCCCGGTTTGCAAGAGACCCTGAAACTGGTCCGCGAGGCCGGCGGCGACGGCTTCATCCAGCGCTGCGACGTGCGCGATTACAGCCAGCTGACGGCGTTCGCCCAGGCCTGCGAAGTGAAACTTGGCGGCATCGACATCATCGTCAACAACGCCGGTGTGGCGTCGGGCGGGTTCTTCAGCGAGTTGTCGCTGGAGGACTGGGACTGGCAGATCGCGATCAACCTGATGGGCGTGGTCAAGGGCTGCAAGGCATTCCTGCCGCTGCTGGAGCAGAGCAAGGGCAAGATCATCAACATCGCCTCGATGGCCGCGCTGATGCAGGGCCCGGCGATGAGCAACTACAACGTGGCCAAGGCCGGAGTGGTGGCCCTGTCGGAAAGCCTGTTGATCGAACTGGCCCAGCAGGAAATCGGTGTGCATGTGGTCTGTCCGTCGTTCTTCCAGACCAACCTGCTGGACTCTTTCCGGGGCCCGACGCCGGCGATGAAAGCCCAAGTCGGCAAGTTGCTGGAAAGTTCGCCGATCACCGCCAGCGACATTGCGGACTACATCTACCAGCAAGTCGCGGCCGGCGAGTTCATGATCCTGCCCCACGAACAAGGGCGCATGGCCTGGGCGCTCAAACAGAAAAACCCGCAATTGCTGTACAACGAAATGACCGCGATGGCCGAGAAGATGCGCGCCAAGGCCAAACAGAACAACGGCTGAACTTGCCCGGGGTTCGTCGCATCGTTAGGGTGGCCGCAACAGTCACCCTGACGAGATGTCTTGCATGCTCAACTATCTGTGGTTTTTTCTCGCCGCGCTGTTCGAAATCGCCGGCTGTTTCGCGTTCTGGATGTGGTTGCGCCAGGGCAAGAGCACCTTGTGGGTGATCCCGGCACTGATCAGTCTGACTCTCTTTGCGCTGCTGTTGACGCGCGTCGAAGCGACCTACGCCGGTCGCGCCTACGCCGCTTATGGCGGCATCTACATCATTGCTTCGATTGGCTGGCTGGCGGTGGTCGAGCGCATCCGCCCGTTGGGATCGGACTGGATCGGTGTGGCGCTGTGTGTGATCGGGGCCAGTGTGATTCTGTTCGGGCCGCGGTTTTCCGCGAGCTGAATCTTGCAGGCCTGAAGGAAACGTCTGAAGGCTTGCGCGCCTTGGCGCGTAGGGAATGACTGAATTGCCCGGCATGCATTGTAGGGCGCTCGAAAGCCGCGCATCTTCAAGGCTCGCAAACCTTGAAGGACACCTCCCATGCTTGTACTCAGCCGTGTTGTCGGGGAACTGATTTCCATCGGCGACAACATCACTTTGCGCGTTCTGGCGGTCAACGGCTCCAGCGTGCGGTTCGGCGTCGAAGCGCCGGAGCAGATCGGCGTGCATCGCGCCGAGGTCTACGAACGGATCCAGCGCAAACAGGCCAGCGGCAAGGGCCGCTGACCGTTTTCAGTCGAACAGGTGCTTGGGCACGTCGTGCTTGAGCATCAACTGGCATTGCTCGCTTTCCGGATCGAAAACGATCAGCGCATGGCCTTTGGTCAGCGCCTGGCGAACCCGCAGTACGCGGGTTTCCAGCGGCGTGTCGTCACCGTTGTCGGTACCGTCACGGGTGACGAAATCCTCGATCAGGCGGGTGAGGGTGTCGACTTCGAGCGCGTCGTAGGGAATCAGCATGGGCACCTCGGCTAAATCAATGTCGGGATGCTACGGCGAATGATCGCCGAGGGCCAGACTCAACTGTCCGAACGCTGCCCCACCAGGCTGTCCACCGACGGCACACGGGTGTCGCTCTCCATCTGCGTTTCGTGCTCGATCTGATGACTGAAGCGATCCAGTGACCCGCTGGCCGGTTGCGCATCGCTGGCGAACACCGGCGGACTCAGAATGTACGCCCCCAGCAAGCGACTGAGCGCCGCGAGGCTGTCGATGTGCGTGCGCTCGTAGCCGTGGGTTGCGTCGCAGCCGAAGGCAAGCAGGGCGGTGCGGATGTCGTGGCCGGCAGTCACTGCCGAATGGGCATCGCTGAAGTAATAGCGGAACAGGTCGCGGCGCACCGGCAGTTCGTGCTCGCCGGCAAGACGCAACAGGTGCCGCGACAGGTGATAGTCGTACGGCCCGCCGGAATCCTGCATCGCTACGCTCACCGCATGTTCACTGGAGTGCTGGCCCGGCGCGACCGGGGCGATGTCGATGCCGACGAATTCGCTGACGTCCCACGGCAAGGCTGCCGCCGCGCCGCTGCCGGTTTCCTCGGTGATGGTGAACAGCGGATGACAGTCGATCATCAGCTCCTGACCGCTGTCGACGATGGCTTTCAACGCTGCCAGCAGCGCGGCGACACCGGCCTTGTCGTCCAGATGGCGGGCGCTGATGTGGCCGCTTTCGGTGAACTCGGGCAAAGGATCGAAGGCCACCACATCGCCAACGCTGATGCCCAGCGAATCACAATCGGCGCGGGTCGCGCAGTAGGCGTCCAGACGCAGCTCGACGTGATCCCAACTGATCGGCATCTCGTCCACGGCAGTGTTGAAGGCATGCCCGGACGCCATCAACGGCAACACGCTGCCGCGAATCACGCCGTTGTCGGTAAACAGGCTGACGCGACTGCCCTCGGCGAACCGGCTCGACCAGCAGCCCACCGGCGCCAGGGTCAGACGCCCGTTGTCTTTCACCGCGCGCACGGCGGCGCCGATGGTGTCCAGGTGCGCCGAGACCGCACGGTCGGGGCTGTTTTTCTTGCCCTTGAGGGTGGCGCGGATCGTGCCGCGACGGGTCATCTCGAAGGGGATGCCAAGTTCTTCCAGACGCTCGGCGACGTACCGCACGATGGTGTCGGTAAACCCGGTGGGACTGGGAATCGCGAGCATTTCCAGCAGGACTTTCTGCAGGTAGTTCAGATCCGGTTCGGGAATTTGGGTGGTCATGGAAACTCCTGTTGCGGGGCGTCATTCGCGCGTTGAACGCGGGAATGACGCTGAAGAGAGATCAAACGGCCGGTTGACTGTGCGGAAACAACAGATCGACAAACCGCTCGGCCGTCGGTTGCGGCTCATGGTTGGCAAGACCTGCCCGCTCGTTGGCTTCGATGAACACGTACTGTGGTTGATCCGCCGCCGGCACCATCAGGTCGAGTCCGACCATGGGTATTTCCAGGGCGCGGGCCGCACGCACGGCGGCCTCGGCCAGGGTTGGATGCAGAATCGCCGTGACGTCTTCCAGCGTGCCGCCAGTGTGCAGATTCGCCGTGCGCCGCACGAACAGATGCTCACCGGCCGGCAGGATGCTGCTGTAGTCGTAACCCGCCGCGTGCAGGGTGCGCTGGGTTTCGTGATCCAGCGGAATCTTGCTTTCCCCGCTGGTCGCCGCCTGCCGGCGCCGACTCTGGGCTTCGATCAGGGCGCCGATGGAATGATGGCCGTCGCCGACCACTTCCGCCGGCCGGCGGATCGCCGCTGCAACCACCTCGAAACCGATCACCAGAATCCGCAGGTCGAAGCCTTCATGGAAGCTTTCGAGCAATACGCGAGTGTCGAACTGTCTGGCCGCTTCGATGGCCTGCTGCACTTCCTCGATGGTCTGCAGATCCACCGCCACGCCCTGGCCCTGTTCGCCATCCAGCGGTTTGACCACCACTCGCTGGTGTTCATCGAGGAACGCCAGATTGTCGTCCGCGTTTCCTGCCAGCTGCTGCGACGGCACATTCAACCCGGCGGCTTTCAACACTTTGTGGGTCAGGCTCTTGTCCTGGCACAGGTTCATGCTGATGGCGCTGGTCAGGTCGCTCAGTGATTCGCGGCAACGCACCCGGCGCCCGCCATGACTGAGGGTGAACAGCCCGGCATCGGCGTCATCCACTTGCACGTCGATGCCGCGTCGATGGGCTTCCTCGACGATGATCCGCGCGTAAGGGTTGAACTGCGCCTCTGGCCCAGGGCCGAGAAACAGCGGCTGATTGATGCCGTTCTTGCGCTTGATGGCGAACGTCGGCAGGTTGCGAAAACCGAGTTTGGCGTAGAGGTTTTTCGCCTGGCGGTTATCGTGCAGCACCGACAGATCGAGATAGCTCAAACCCCGGCTCATAAAGTGTTCGATCAGATGACGCACCAGCACTTCGCCGACCCCGGGGCGCGAACACTGCGGATCGACCGCCAGGCACCACAGGCTGCTGCCGTTTTCCGGGTCGTTGTAAGCCTTCTGGTGATTGAGGCCCATGACGCTGCCGATCACCACGCCGCTGTCGTCGTCTTCCGCCAGCCAGTACACCGGGCCGCCCTGATGGTGCGGGGTGAGCAGGGTGGCGTCGATCGGCAGCATGCCGCGCGCCTGATACAGCTGATTGATCCCCTGCCAGTCCGCGTCACTTTGCGCACGGCGAATGCGGAAGCCGCGAAACACGCGGGTGGCCTGACGATAATCGCTGAACCACAAGCGCAGGGTATCGGACGGGTCGAGAAACAATTGGGTCGGTTCCAGCCCGAGAATCTGCTGCGGCGCGGCAACGTACAAAGCAATGTCGCGCTCGCCCGTCTGCTCGTTGAGCAGTTCCCGGGCAAGGCTTGCCGGATCGGGGAAGGTGTGACCGATGAGCAATCGGCCCCAGCCGCAATGCACCGCGATCGGTTCGGCGGCAGGCTCGCTGCCATCTTCGGCCAGGCGTGCCTGCAAGCGTTCGTAGGACGGCGTCTGACCGCGCAGCAGGCGTTGGCTGTAAGCCGTGGCGTGAGGTTTCATCGATCAGATTCCTTGTTCGCTGAGCCACAGGTTCAGGGCTGCCAGTTGCCACAGTTTGGAACCGCGCAGAGGCGTGAGTTGACCTTGTGGATCAGTGAGTAATTTGTCGAGCATCGCCGGGTTGAACAGGCCGCGATCCTGACTCGGATCGAGCAGCAGTTCGCGCACCCAGTTCAGGGTGTCGCCCTGCAAATGCTTGAGTCCCGGCACCGGGAAGTAACCTTTCTTGCGGTCAATCACTTCACTCGGGATGACCAGTCGCGCGGCTTCCTTCAGCACCTGCTTGCCGCCGTCCGGCAGTTTGAACTGGCCCGGAATGCGAGCCGACAATTCCACCAGTCGATAGTCGAGAAACGGCGTGCGCGCCTCCAGGCCCCAGGCCATGGTCATGTTGTCGACGCGTTTGACCGGGTCGTCCACCAGCATCACCGTGCTGTCCAGGCGCAGAGCCTTGTCGACCGCCGCATCGGCGCCAGGCTGTGCGAAATGTTCCTTCACGAAGTCGCCGGCGGCGTCATTGGCAGTCAGCCATTTCGGCTGCACGGTCGCGGCGTAATCGTCGTAGCTGCGGTCGAAGAACGCCTGGCGATAGGCCGCATATGGATCGGCCGCGCCGTCGACTTGCGGATACCAGTGATAACCGGCGAACAACTCGTCGGCTCCCTGGCCGCTTTGCACAACCTTGCAGTGCTTGGCCACTTCGCGGGACAGCAGATAGAAGGCGATGCAATCGTGGCTGACCATCGGCTCGCTCATGGCGCGGAACGCGGCGGGCAATTGCTCGATGATTTCTTTTTCGTCGATGCGCAGTTGATGGTGCTGGGTGCCGTAGTGCTTGGCGATCAGGTCTGAGTACTGAAACTCGTCACCGCGCTCGCCCCCGGCATCCTGAAAACCGATGGAAAAGGTCGACAGGTTCTCAACGCCGACTTCGCGCAACAGGCCCAGCAGCATGCTCGAATCGACACCGCCGGAAAGCAGCACGCCGACATCCACCGCTGCCCGTTGGCGGATCGCCACGGCTTCGCGGGTGCTGTCGAGCACGCGGTCACGCCAGTCTTCCAGGGTCAGGTTTTTTTCGTCGTCGTGTGGTCCGTAGGGCAGGGTCCACCAGATTTTCTGCTCGGTGGTGCCGTCTGCTTCAATGCGCATCCAGCTGGCTGGCGGCAGCTTTTCGATACCGGCCAGCAAGGTGCGCGGCGCAGGTACCACGGCGTGGAAATTCAGGTAATGGTTGAGCGCCACCGGATCGAGGATCGGGTTGATGTCGCCGCCCTTGAGCAAGGCCGGCAGGGCCGAGGCAAAACGCAGGCGCTGGCCGGTGCGCGACAGGTACAGCGGCTTGACGCCGAGACGGTCGCGGGCGATGAACAGGCGTTGGGCATCACGCTCCCAGATGGCGAAGGCGAACATGCCATTGAGTTTCGGCAGCAGCGCTTCGCCCCAGGCGTGATAACCCTTGAGCAGCACTTCGGTGTCGCCGCCGGAGTAGAACGCATAACCGAGCGCTTCGAGTTCGGTACGCAATTCAGGGAAGTTGTAGATCGCGCCGTTGAAGGCCAGGGACAGGCCCAATTGGCTGTCGATCATCGGCTGCGCCGAGCCGTCCGACAGGTCCATGATTTTCAGGCGTCGATGGCCCAGGGCAATCGGTCCCTGGGCATGGAAGCCCCACGCGTCGGGGCCGCGAGGCGCCAGGTGATGGGTGATTCGCTCGATGGCTGCAAGGTCTGCAGGTTGTTGATCAAAACGTAACTCGCCAGCTAATCCGCACATAAGGTCCTTACCGGTTTTTCCGTTGGGGAAGGTGTCACTGCACCGCGCCGAAATGGCCGGTACTCAGAAACTGACCCGGCTGGGATGTGGGAGTTTTAGAACGATCAGTTATAAGTGCATTGGCCTGACCGATGGGCCTTTAGCTTTCCGCTTGGGTTTATGGGTAGTAGATAAATAGTGAAAACATGCGGATGTCTGCTTGTTTGCCGGCCTGATCACGTAGTTTTTCGTGTTTTTTTTACGCAGGCAGGATCGTTAAGGTAATGGTTCCAAAGTGCGATAAAGGAATATTGCCCATGTCGAATACGCAGTCGGATACTGCGACACCGCTGACCCAGGAACAGATACTGGTTTTTTTGCTGGAAGCCACCGGCGATCTGGATACTGCCCAGGCCTTGCAGAAAATCCTGCCCCCCAGCCTTCTGAAAGGTTCCAGCTCTGCACTCGCCGCGCTGGACCAGACCGCGCGTGAGTTACACGCCGCTCAGGCGAAGGTCGAAGCCGATCTTGGCCGCTTGCAACCCTTGAACAGCTTTTGCGCCGCGCTGTTGACCAGCGCCCTGAAAGCTCGCTGGCCAGTGCAGTTCGATGTCGAAAAAGACTATCTGGAGCTGCCTGGGGAGTACTGTGGTTGCGAGCCCGTCACCCCGCCCGGCGGAGGATCGCCGGTCACGCCGCCGGCAACGCCGACGCTTCTGGAAGCGGCGATGCAGAACTTCACGGAGCGGGAGGCACAGGACGATTTTTTCCCCGCAGGCAGTGTCGTGCGCATCTCTGGCCATCCTGCAGGGATTGCGGGCCTGACACCCACCGCGTTCGCCGGACTCTGTCGCGAGCTCGATCTGGGGCAGAAATACCAACAGCATTTTCAAGAGGTATTCGGTATCACCCAGGTTGATGGCAAACCGGTTGCCACCGGTTCCATGATCCGCAACATCATCGACCTGAAAAAACAGTTGATGCGACTGGATCTGCATCTGGCACTGTTGAATGCACACATCAGCCAGGGCGCATACGAAAGCCTGGAGCGCCTGCTCGAGGCCGGTGGTATCGCTGATGCCAAAAGCCTGAATTACCAGGGCCGGCCGCTGCTCATGCAAGGCATCGAACTGTTCGATTGTTGCATCTGGGGCATCGTGGTGTTTTCCGAGCGCTCGGTCGATTCGGAGCCGGATCAATGGTGCCTGGTTTACATGCCCGGCTCGCCCTCTCAACCGTTGTACGAGTATGCGAGTTTCTCGGCGTTCCTCGTATACCTGGAATACCAATTGGGGACGGCCAGTTACAGGAGCTACTTCACTCATTGCATCGGCGAGGTGGACAAGGCGGATTTTTTCAAAAACTTCGCGGACGCTCGCAGCCTGGGTCGTGCCAAATATTTGCCGATAACCGTGTCGTTGCTCGACTTCATGCACCAGAGCCATATCGGCAAACTGCAGATCGATGCCCGCGCGCTCGCCGTACCGACTGCCGATGTGGATGAAGAGGCGCGCAAGAAGCGCCTGCTCGAATATCTGGAAATTGGTCTGACGGTCGCCAATGTGGCCGGGATTTTCGTGCCGGTCGTAGGGCAACTGATGATGGGGGTTGCCGTGGGGCAAATGCTTGCGGAAGTTTATGAGGGCGTTGAGGACTGGTCGCGGGGAGATCGTGAGGAGGCGTTTTCGCACCTGCTCAGCGTTGCTGAAAACATTGTGCTGATGGTCAGCGTGGGGGCCGGTATCAAGGGCCTGAAAACACTGGCAATCAAGACGGTGCGCAAGCATCCGGATTTCTTCCAGCCGTTCACGGCCATATTGGACCGTGACGGTCAGCCTCGATTGTGGAAACCGCAGCTACTCGGTTATGAACAGCCGCTTCCGACAGGTGCCGAACCAGAACCCGATACTGCAGGCTTGTTCCGGGCGAACGGCAAGCAGTTTGCCCATTTCGACAATCGGGCTTACGAGGTAGCGCTGGAGCCTGCATCCAATACCTGGGAAGTCCAACACCCTGTGCGTGCACAGGCTTATCAGCCGGTATTGAAGCGCAATGATCGCGGAGGCTGGCGTCATGACTTCGAACAGACCGAGCGATGGAGCGGAGCGTACACGCTCAAACGCACTGATCCTGGTCTTGAGGGTTGGGAAGACAGTCGACTGGAGATGGCCCGTCGGTTGACCGACACTCGGATCGATGAGCTGCATCGCCTGAGCGATGACAACCGGCCGCTACCGCCTCGCTTGCAAGACATGATCAAGCGTTTTGGAATCGAGCGCAGAGTGCGCGAATACATCGCTGCCATGGAGCGTGGCGAGGCGAGTGATCCGCGTTACGTCAACGAACAGCTGCATGCTTTACCCCGGCTTGCGAACTGGCCGGCCGATCGCTACATCAAAGTCGTGGATGAACAAGGGCGGATCACCGCGACCTACCCGCCCGGATCGATCGACGACGATACCGTGAGCGTCATTGTGAAGCATGCGCAACTGGGGAAGGGCGAGTTGCTGCAAGCGGTCGTCGATGTTCTGCGTCCCAAAGAAGTGGAGGTCTTGGTGGGGGCTGACGTAGCCCCGGCCGATGCGAGTCAGCAGTTGGCGAAAGTGATCGGGGCGGCGATCAAGGCCGATCGAAGGTCGACTTTCGACCATCTCTACAGCCGATACGATCAAGACGTTGCCGGAGAATTGCTCAAGTTGCGCAGGGCCTTTCCCGATTTGCCGGTGCGCTCCGCCCGGGAGCTGCTCAAACGGACGCCGAGCATTGAACGGATGCGCCTGCGCAGCACCGGGCGGGTGCCCATGGGGTTGGCACAACGGGCGCGTCAGGCTTTGAGCGATGGGCGAGTGGATCGGGCATTGGCAGGTTTTTACCTGGCCGACATCGCCAATGCCGATACAAGGAAACTGGCGATCCGGTTGCTACCCCGTCTCGCAGGCTGGGATCCCGAGTTCTATCTTGAACTGCGGGCGAAATCCTTGAGCGGTCAGCTCCTGGAAACGCTGGGCGAAAAACCGCTGGTTACGTCGAGTTCATGCACGCTGGTCAGACTCGACAATGGTTACGAGGTGTTTGGCAGCGACAGGAAGTCACTCGGCAGGATCGCGGCCGGGCCGGAAGATCTCTATCAGGCGATTCTCAAAGGTCTTTCAGCGCAGCAGCGCAAGGCCATCGGATTTGTGCAACCGACGCCGGAAAATGGCGGGCGCCTGCGCGGCAAACTGTTGGAGAGTGCTCTGGATGAACGTGAGGCATGCGCCCGGGTGTTGGCAGGCGGTCAGTGGCAAGCGGCGACCGCCGAGCCCGTGTGCACGCCTGCCGACTCTCCCGCTGGGTCGAACACTCATTCGCGTCGTTTATTGCGGCAGGTGAAAAAGCTCTATCCCTTGTTTTCTGACGTTCAAGCCAATGAGTTCCTTGACCAGCTGGGCAGCGACCATCTGACCAGGGCGGTCAGGGTCCGACAGTTGCGAAAGGATCTGGGCCGACTGCGGGATGTGATGGACACCTGGGTCCGAGATGAAGCAGCCATGAAGGTCCTGGGCGGTGATCTGAACGAAATTCGCGAATGCCGGCAAATCGTTGCGTTCGAAATCGAAGACTGTTTTCGCCGTTTGATCTCCCTGCCCGATGACGCCGGGCGTCTCGTCTATGGTTTGAAGCTCGATGGCATGCGCTTCGGCAAGTTTCCGACCTTGCCGGTCGGTTTGACGTTTGATCATGTCAGGCAATTGTCTCTGCAAGACATGTTGCTGGACGACGATGCCGCTTATTTCCTCAAAGCGTTCACGAACGTCGAGTCCCTTGAACTGGATCGCAATCAGATCACCCGGTTGCCCGAGATCATTTCGCATATGCCGAACCTCAGGCGGCTGAGCCTGGCCGGCAATCGGCTTCAACTGACCGAGCACGCCCTGGCGAAGCTGGCCGGGTTGCGCACCTTGCAAAGTCTGAATCTGAGCGGGAACCCCCTCGGCGCCACGGTGGATGTCCGCAACCTGTTCGATCTGACTTACCTCTCCTTGCGCAATACCCGCGCCACGGAGCTGCCAAAAGGCCTGCAGTTTCTACCCAATCTGGATCGGGTGGATCTGCGGGATAACGAAATCCGTGATCTGCCTGCCTGGCTTTTTGAAACGTCCAGGCGCTTCAGTGAAGCGATCAATTTGCGGCGTAACCCGATTTCCGATGTCAGCAGAACTTACCTTGAAAACTACCGCACGACGGTCGGCGTCGGCATGGGTTACCTGGATAACGATATCGCGCGACTGGACGAAAACCAGGCACGTTCGATCTGGCTGACCGAGACGGGAGGAGAAGAAGGCTCCCGGCATCTGCAGATGTGGAACGCACTCAAGGATGACCCAAGGGCCGAAGGCCTGTTCGCACTGCTGGCGGAGCTGGGCAATTCCGCCGAGTCAGCCAATGTGCGCGAGGATATGCACCGGCGGGTCTGGACGGTTCTGGATGCTACGCAGGCCGATGCCGAATTGCGGGAGCAGATTTTCGATCTGGCGGCCAACCCGATCAATTGCACGGACAACGCGGCGTTGAACTTCAGCCACCTGGAAGTTGCAGTGCACGTCCACCATGTGACCCGTGGTCCCAGGGGGCAACGCCCTTCGACGAAGGCGCTGATGAGGCTGGCGAGAGGACTGTTTCGGCTGGAGCAGATTGACCGGATCGCCGCGGAACACGCGCAGGTCCATGCGGCACCTGACCCGCTGGAAGTGACCCTTGCCTACCGCTCCGGTCTGGCGCAGGCACTCGAATTGCCCGGGCAACCTTCGCACATGCATTACGCCTCACTCGCGGAGGTGACAGGGGCGGATCTGGTGGAGGCTATCAATCGAATCCAGACTGCCGAATTGTCTCCCGAGTGGCTGGCGTTTCTGGTTCGCCAGCCTTGGTGGAACGAATACATGAAAAGCAGTTTTGCCCAACAGTTCGACGATGCGCGCGCGCATCACCAGGATGAAGCCCTGGCGTTGTTCGAGAAAGCCGAAGAACTCAGCTCGGCCGACTATCTCAGCGAAATGAACCTGTGTGCCGCCCGGCAGGAACAGACGGAAAGCGCCTTGCTCGAGCGGTTGACCGAGCAAGTGCTACGACTGGTCGAGGGCAATATTTGCCTGTTGCCCGGTGGTTGATTCCAATCCCGGATTCGCTCATTTGCCCCGGATCAGCCACCGCAAGGCAAACCGGTTCGGATGACACGCCTCTGCGACACCTCTGGGCAGGGGCAGCGGTTCGTTGTCCAGCCAGGCTGCCAGCAGTTCACCGGACAGTGGCGCGGTGATCAGCCCCCGGGAACCGTGGCCACTGTTGACGTACAGACCGTCCAGCCATGGGCAGGCAATGTCCGGCACTTGCCGGGCATCCTTGCTCAAGGCGCGATAGGCCTCGGTGAAGGCTTCGCGATCGGCGAGCGGGCCGACGATCGGCAGGTAATCGGGGCTGGTGCAACGGAAGGCTGCCCGGCCCTGAAGACTTTCGGCGTCGAGCTCGCTGACGTGCAGGCGCGCGACCAGATCGGTGGAGATCTCTTCGAGCATCGCCAGATTGCCCAGATGTTCGGCGGTGGTCGGGGTCAGGTCGTCGCTGTTGAAATCGAAACTGGCGCCGAGGGTGTGTTCCCCCAGGCGTGCCGGTGCGACGTAACCTTCGGCGCACACGACGCTGGTCAGCGCCTGGCTTTGCGTGGTCTGCGCGAGGCGGGTGATCTGCCCGCGAATGCGCTTGAGGGGCAGGTCGGCGCTCTGGGGGAAACGCTTGATGTCGGCGGCGCCGGCCAGCACCACGACCGGTGCTGTTGCGATCAATCGTTCACCGTCGAAGGCTTGCCACTGACCGTCGACCTTGCGCAACTCCACGGCTTCCTGATGGGGCAGCAGCGTGACGCCCGGTTGTGTCGATTGCGCCTGACACAACGCCGGCGGATGCACCCAGCCGCCCTCGGGGTAATACAAACCGCCATGAGCCAGACCGATCCCGGCGCGGGCCTGTGCCTCGGGTTGATCGAGCCATTGCAGCAGGTCTTCGGGAAACGCGGCCGCCAGTTGCGCCTGACGTTCGCGTTCCTTTTCGTTGAATGCCAGTTGCAGCACGCCGCAGTCGTCCCAATCGGTGCCGCGTTGCAGGGTTTCCAGCAAACGTCGGGTGTAGCCGAAACCGCTGACGATCAACTGCGACAGTGCGGTGCCGTGGGCGGACAGTTTCAGATACAGCACGCCTTGCGGATTGCCCGAGGCTTCCTGCGCCACCGCGTCATGTCGTTCCAGCAGACTGACCTGCCAGCCCCTTGCCGCGAGGCTGGCCGCCGTGGCACAGCCGGCCAGGCCGGCACCGATCACCAGCGCACGACGCTCTCCATTGAAAGGCGCCGGGCGGGCGAACCACGGTTTTTCAGCTGCGGGCAATGGGACATCTTGTGGCCAGCCGAGAAAATCGCCGCGCAGGATTTCCCATTTGTGGCCGATGCCCGGCGTGCGCTTCATCTTGAAACCGGCGGCGTTGAGCAGTCGGCGCACCCAACCGGTACTGGTAAAGGTGCTGATGGTCGAGCCGGGCGCCGCCAGCCGCGCTAGTTCGGCGAACAGTTCGGCGGTCCACATCTCCGGGTTTTTCGCGGGGGCGAAACCGTCGAGAAACCACGCGTCGATCTGGCCGTCCAGTTGCGGCAACTGCTCCAGCGCATCACCGATCAACAGGGTCAGGGTCACGCGACCGTTATCCAGAACAATGCGCTGGAAACCCTGATGGACTGCCACGTAATGCTTGAGCAACTGATCGGCGAACTGCTTCAAGTCGGGCCACAACGCCAGCGCCCGCTGCAGGTCGGCAGGGCTCAACGGAAATTTCTCGACACTGACGAAATGCAGCCGCGCACCGGGCACCGCGTGCTGTTCGAACAACTGCCAGGCACAGAGAAAATTTAGCCCGGTGCCGAAGCCGGTTTCACCGATCACCAGTCGCCCACCCGCCGGCAGTGCGGCGAAGCGCTCGGCCAGACGGTTCTGTTCGAGGAACACGTAGCGGGTTTCATCCAGCCCCGACTGGTCGGAAAAATACACATCGTCGAACACTCGCGAACGCGGGCGTCCCTGGTCATCCCAGTCGAGTTGGGCGTGGGGCAATACAGGTTTCATGGCAGGCTCGGCAACGGCAAGGCGGCCATTCTAGCCGATCACGCAGGCGGCGCTTGATCCATGGCAAGCCTTGCCGACGATCACTCAAGGACAATCCGCCGCCGGCGGGAATTTCTGTGCCGCGTCAGAGCCCAATCCGCTAGTCTTGCTGAATCCTGGAAGGAGCCGTCCCATGTTCGAATCCGCTGAAATCGGTCACGCCATCGACAAAGACACCTACGAAGCCGCCGTGCCCGCCCTGCGTGAAGCCTTGCTCGAAGCCCAGTTCGAGTTGCAGCAGCAGAAGCGTTTCCCGGTGATCATTTTGATCAATGGCATCGAAGGCGCCGGCAAGGGCGAGACGGTCAAGTTGCTCAACGAGTGGATGGATCCGCGCCTGATCGAAGTGCGTACCTTCGATCAGCAGACCGATGAAGAGCTGGCGCGGCCACCGGCCTGGCGCTACTGGCGGATGCTGCCGGCCAAGGGGCGGATGGGGATTTTCTTCGGCAACTGGTACAGCCAGATGCTGCAGGGCCGGGTGCATGGTTTGTTCAAGGATCCGCGACTGGATCAGGCGATTGCCGGCGCCGAGCGCATGGAAAAGATGTTCTGTGATGAAGGCGCGCTGATCTTCAAGTTCTGGTTCCACCTGTCCAAGAAACAGATGAAGGCGCGGCTCAAGGCGTTGGCCGACGACCCGCTGCACAGCTGGCGCATCAGCCCGCTGGACTGGCAGCAATCGCAGACCTACGACAAGTTCGTCAAATACGGCGAACGCGTGTTGCGCCGCACCAGTCGCGATTACGCGCCGTGGCATGTCATCGAGGGTGTCGACCCGCACTACCGCAGCCTGACGGTCGGCAAGATCCTGCTCGAAGGCCTGCAAAATGCCTTGAAGCGTCCCGATGTGCATCCCCATGAGGTCAACGCTGCACCGCTGGGGACTTCCGTCGACCAGTTGAACCTGCTCGACAGCCTCGATCTGACCCAGCGTCTGGACAAGAAAGACTACGAAGAACAATTGATTACCGAGCAGGCAAGGCTGTCGGGGCTGATGCGTGACAAACGCATGCGCCGGCATGCGCTGGTGGCCGTGTTCGAAGGCAACGATGCCGCGGGCAAGGGCGGTTCGATTCGTCGAGTGGCGGCGGCGCTCGATCCGCGCCAATACAGCATCGTGCCGATTGCCGCGCCGACCGAAGAGGAACGGGCGCAGCCGTATCTGTGGCGGTTTTGGCGACATATTCCGGCGCGGGGCAAGTTCACCGTGTTCGACCGCTCGTGGTACGGCCGGGTGCTGGTGGAGCGGGTCGAGGGCTTTTGCAGCACTGCCGACTGGATGCGCGCTTATGGCGAGATCAATGATTTTGAGGAGCAACTGGCCGACGCCGGGGTGATCGTGGTCAAGTTCTGGCTGGCGATCGACAAGGACACGCAGATGGAGCGCTTCCAGGAGCGCGAAGAAATCCCGTTCAAGCGCTTCAAGATCACCGAAGACGACTGGCGCAACCGTGACAAGTGGGACGCCTACCGTGCCGCCGTGGGCGACATGGTCGACCGCACCAGCACCGAAATCGCGCCGTGGACCCTGGTCGAGGCCAATGACAAGCGCTGGGCCCGGGTCAAGGTGTTGCGCACGATCAACCGGGCGCTGGAAGACGCTTTCGAGAAGTCCGACAAGCGAGCCAAAAAGCACAAGGACTGAACCGATGGGCCCGCATACGCGAGGTGAATGATTGTCGCGGTCGGCGATGGGGGGGACTTATGCTCGGTCCACTCTCAACCGACTGCAACAATGAGGTATGCCATGCGTGAAGTGGTGATCGTCGACAGCGTACGGACCGGCCTGGCCAAGTCCTTTCGTGGCAAGTTCAACCAGACCCGTCCCGATGACATGGCGGCCCATTGCGTCAATGCGTTGCTCTCGCGCAACGACATCGACCCGGCCAGCGTCGAGGATTGCATCGTCGGCGCCGGCTCCAACGAGGGCGCCCAGGGCTACAACATCGGCCGCAACGTGGCGGTGCTCTCGCAATTGGGCACCGGCACCGCCGGCATGACCCTCAACCGTTTCTGTTCTTCGGGGTTGCAGGCGATTGCGATTGCCGCCAACCAGATCGCGTCGGGTTGCAGCGACATCATCGTCGCCGGCGGCGTCGAGTCGATCAGCCTGACCCTGAAGAGTGTCAACACCGATCACCTGATCAATCCGTTGCTCAAGCAGCAGACGCCGGGCATCTACTACACCATGGGCCAGACCGCGGAAGTGGTGGCGCGCCGTTATGGCGTCAGCCGCGAGGCGCAGGATCGCTACTCGCTGCAAAGTCAGATCCGCACCGCTCAGGCGCAGGCAGCAGGGCTGTTCAACGATGAAATCGTGCCGATGCCGGTGAAGTACCGGGTTGAAGACAAAAACAGCGGTGAAGTGCAGATCCTCGATGGCATCGTCGACCGCGATGACTGCAATCGTCCGGACACCACCTATGAAAGCCTTGCCGGGTTGAAACCGGTGTTCGCCGAGGACGGTTCGGTGACCGCCGGCAACTCGTCGCAGTTGTCCGATGGCGCCTCGATGACGCTGGTGATGAGCCTGGAAAAAGCCCTGCAACTGGGGCTCAAGCCGAAAGCGTTTTTCCGCGGGTTTACCGTCGCTGGGTGCGAGCCTGACGAAATGGGCATCGGCCCGGTGTTTTCGGTGCCAAAGCTGCTCAAGGCCAAAGGCCTGCAGGTGGCGGATATCGATCTGTGGGAATTGAACGAAGCGTTTGCCTCGCAGTGCCTGTACGCCCGTGATCGTCTGGAAATCGACAACGAGAAGTACAACGTCAACGGCGGCTCGATTTCCATCGGCCACCCGTTCGGCATGACCGGGTCACGGCAGGTCGGGCATCTGGTGCGCGAGTTGCAGCGGCGCAATCTGCGTTACGGAATCGTGACCATGTGCGTGGGCGGGGGGATGGGGGCGACCGGGTTGTTTGAGGCTGTGCGCTAGGCCTTGAACGATGCGTTGACCGGCAAATCGTAATCGCGGGCAAGCCCGCTCCCACAGTGTTCGAGTGTGCTCACAATTCAGTGGCCAACCCGGAACCTGGGGGAGAGGGCTTGCCCGCGGTTGGGTTCAGCACGGCTTATCTGCCGGAATCCAGCAACTGCATCCGCGCGATGTAGGCCTTTATCTGCTGCTCGGCTTTCTCGTGGCTGTCGAACGGCCCTTCGAGGGTGTTTTCCCGGGTGCTGAAATACAGTTCACCGTTGACCCGGCACACGCGGTCGCTGCGAAAGTGCGTGGCGGGGGCGGTGTCCTGGGCGCGCATGCCTAACATGTCGGGGTCTCCTTGGTGAATGATGTCCCGGGCTGGATCCAATGAGCTTATGCCTGAACCACTTATCCCGCCCGGCCAGCCGATCAACGGCCCAGCGTCAATTTTCTGCTGCGACCTGCACAGTTTCATTTGCGGCTGAAACGCAACTGTCCCTGTGTAGGGCTGGTCCGTGCGCCTAGAATGAGCGCTCCTGTCTCTGGCGCTTGGGGTTCTCATGCACGTTTCATCGGGTCGTTGGGTGTACGGCATGTTCCTGGCGTTATTGACGGCGTTTCTGTGGGGAATCCTGCCGATCAAGCTCAAGCAGGTGCTAGTGGTAATGGACCCGGTCACGGTGACCTGGTTTCGCCTGCTGGTGTCCGGCGGGTGTCTGTTCATTTATCTGGCGGCGACCAAACGGTTGCCCAGTCGCAAGGTGCTTGGGCCGAAGGGCGGCTGGCTGGTGCTGATGGCGGTGCTCGGGCTGGTGGGCAATTACGTGCTGTACCTCATGGGCCTGAACCTGCTCAGCCCCGGTACTGCGCAACTGGTGGTGCAGATGGGGCCGATCATGTTGCTGATCGCCAGTCTGTTCGTGTTCAAGGAACGCTTCAGCATCGGTCAGGGCATTGGCCTGGCGGTGTTGTTGATCGGTTTTGCGTTGTTCTTCAATCAGCGTCTGGCTGAATTGCTCACGTCTTTGTCTGATTACACCGCCGGCGTGTTGCTGGTGCTGCTGGCCTCGACTGTCTGGACTTTCTATGCGCTGGGCCAGAAGCAATTGCTGACGGTGTGGAATTCTTTACAGGTGATGATGGTGATCTACCTGTTCTGCGCCTTGTTGCTGACGCCGTGGGTGCATCCGCTTGAGGCACTGTCGCTGAACCCGTTGCAGGGCTGGCTGCTGCTGGCGTGCTGCATGAACACGCTGATCGCCTACGGCGCATTTGCCGAGGCGCTGGCGCATTGGGAAGCTTCGCGGGTCAGCGCGACGCTGGCGATCACGCCGTTGGTGACGTTCGGTGCGGTGGCCGTGGCGGCGGGGGTGTGGCCCGAGTATGTGCATGCCGAGCACATCAATCTGCTGGGGTATGGCGGGGCGGTGCTGGTGGTACTGGGTTCGGCGCTGGTGGCGCTGGGGCCTTCGCTGATTGCCGGACTCAAGGCGCGGCGGATGCGCATGGCAGCAGGTTAACCGAGTCATCGTTCTTCGCGAGCAAGCCCGCTCCCACTTTTAAACGCATTCCTCACAGGGGATCGCGGCTCAAATGTGGGAGCGGGCTTGCTCGCGAAGATTGACTTACAGACGCTGAAGATCTCAGCCCTTGGCACCGGCCTCGATCATGTTCTCCGGCCGCACCCAGGCATCGAACTCCTCATCAGTCAGGTAACCCAGCTCCAGCGCCGCTTCGCGCAGGGTCTTGCCTTCGCTGTAAGCCTTCTTGGCGATTTCCGCCGACTTGTCGTAGCCGATGTGCGGGTTCAGCGCCGTCACCAGCATCAGGCCACGTTCCAGATGGTTCGCCATGACTTCGGCGTCCGGCTCAAGGCCGGCAATGCAGTGCTGCTGGAAGTTGCTGCAGCCATCGGCCAGCAGGCGGATCGATTGCAGCAGGTTGTGAATGATCACCGGTTTGAACACGTTCAGTTGCAGGTGACCCTGGCTGGCGGCGATGCCGATCGCCACGTCGTTGCCAAGCACCTGACAGGCGAGCATCGACAACGCCTCGCACTGGGTCGGGTTGACCTTGCCGGGCATGATCGAGCTACCCGGTTCGTTGGCCGGCAGGCGCACTTCGGCAAAACCTGCGCGTGGGCCGGAACCCAGCAGGCGCAGGTCGTTGGCGATTTTCATCAGCGCCACGGCGAGGGTTTTCAGGGCACCGGACAGCGTGGTCAGTGGCTCATGGCCGGCGAGGGCGGCAAACTTGTTCGGCGCGGTGACGAACGGCAGGCCGGACAACGCCGCCAGTTCAGCGGCAATCGCTTCGCCGAAGCCGTGGGGCGAGTTGAGTCCGGTGCCGACGGCAGTGCCGCCCTGCGCCAGTTCGCAGACCGCCGGCAACGCCGCGCGAATCGCCCGTTCGGCGTAATCCAGCTGCGCTATGAAGCCGGAGAGCTCCTGGCCGAAGGTGATTGGCGTGGCGTCCATCATGTGGGTGCGGCCGGTCTTGACCAGTTTCATGTGCCGCGCCGACAGCTCGGCCAGGCCACCTGAGAGCTCGGCGATGGCCGGCAGCAGTTGGCCCTGCACCGCTTGCGCGGTGGCGATGCTCATGGCCGTGGGGAAGCAGTCGTTGGAGCTCTGCGAGCGGTTGACGTGATCGTTGGGGTGCACCGGCGTCTTGCCGCCGCGTGGGTTGCCGGCCAGTTCGTTGGCGCGGCCGGCGATCACTTCGTTGGCGTTCATGTTGCTTTGCGTGCCGCTGCCGGTCTGCCAGACCACCAGCGGAAACTGGTCGTCGTGCTGGCCGTCGAGCACTTCGTCGGCAGCCTGTTCGATCAGGCGGGCGATGTCGGCAGGCAGGTCGCCGTTGCGGTCGTTGACCCGGGCCGCGGCTTTCTTGATCAGGGCCAGGGCGTGCAGTACCGGCAATGGCATGCGTTCCTGACCGATGGCGAAGTTGATCAGCGAGCGTTGCGTCTGAGCGCCCCAGTAAGCGTCGTCCGGGACCTCGATCTGGCCCAGGCTGTCGGTTTCGATACGGCTCATCGTGCACACTCCTGTTGGTCTGTTTGCGCAGTTTAGGCCGGTGTCGGCCCGGGTGGTTCCATCCGGTCGATTGTTGACCGGCAAATCCCCGCCAATCAAGCGCGGCAAGGGCCGGGGGTTGAGCCGCAGCGTTATTCAGGCGCAGAATGGTCGCCCTTGGGGTTTTACCTCGCCTAGCTGAAAAGGAAACTCGATGACTCGTCTTCGTGCCATCTGTACCGCGGTTGCCCTGGTCTGCGCCAGCGGCCAGGTGCTTGCCGATACCGCCAGCCACAACGCCAGTGCCGAAGCTTTCCTGACCCTGGCACACGCTGACAAGCTGGGCACTCCGGTGTACATGCAGGTTCAGCAGATGTTCGCCCAGCGTTTTGAACAGACCAAGGCGCCGGAATCCAAGAAAGCCGTACTGGATACCTACCAGGCCAAGGCCAACGCCGCTCTGGACCAGGCCATTGGCTGGAACAAGCTGAAGCCGGACATGGTCAAGCTCTACACCAGCAACTTCAGCGAATCCGAGCTGAAAGACCTGGTTGCGTTCTACCAGTCGCCACTGGGCAAGAAAGTCCTGGAAAAAATGCCGCAATTGACCCAGCAATCGGCCCAGATGACCCAGGCCAAACTGGAAAGCGCCGTACCGGTGGTCAACAAGCTGCTGGACGACATGACCAACGAGCTGGCTCCGAAAGGCGCGGCTCCGGCCAAGAAGAAGTAAGCGGAGTTCGTGATGACCATGCAACAACGCATCGAATCGACGCTGGCGCTGCTTCAGCCTGAGCATCTGCAAGTGCTGGACGAAAGCCACATGCACAGTCGCGGGTTGCAGACCCACTTCAAGGCAGTGGTGGTCAGTGCGCAGTTCGAAGGCCTGAACCGGGTCAAGCGCCACCAGAAAGTCTACGGCACGCTCGGCGAGCTGATGGGCGAGTTCCATGCGTTGGCGCTGCACACCTACACCCCGCAGGAATGGGCAGAGACAGGCGTCGCTCCGGCGTCGCCGACCTGTGCCGGCGGCAGCAAGCATTGAGCCTTGCAGCAATGAACTGAGGTTTTTTGCTAGAATCCGCAACGCGCCGCTGACCCGGCGCGTTTTTTTTCGCATCCGGTTCACCCTTTACGAGGGTAGCCACCTGGAGAAATACCCATGACACAACCGATTGTCGTGGCGGCACTGTACAAGTTCGTCACCCTTGAAGATTACGTCAACCTGCGCGAGCCCCTGCTGCAAGCGATGGTCGACAACGGCATCAAAGGCACCCTGCTGATCGCCGAAGAAGGCATCAACGGCACGGTTTCCGGCAGCCGTGAAGGCATCGACGGCCTGCTGGCCTGGCTGCGCAACGATCCGCGCATGGTCGATATCGATCACAAGGAATCGTACTGCGACGAGCAGCCGTTCTATCGCACCAAGGTCAAGCTCAAGAAAGAGATCGTGACCCTGGGTGTCGAAGGCGTCGACCCAAACAAGAAGGTCGGCACCTACGTCGAGCCCAAGGACTGGAATGCGCTGATCAGCGACCCGGAAGTGCTGCTGATCGACACCCGCAACGATTACGAAGTCTCGATCGGCACCTTCGAAGGCGCCATCGATCCGAAAACCACCAGTTTTCGCGAATTCCCCGACTACATCAAAGAACACTTCGATCCGGCCGTGCACAAGAAGGTCGCGATGTTCTGCACCGGCGGCATTCGCTGCGAAAAAGCCTCGAGCTACATGCTCGGCGAAGGTTTCGAAGAGGTTTACCACCTCAAGGGCGGGATCCTGAAGTACCTCGAAGAGGTGCCGCAGGAAGAAACCAAATGGCAGGGCGACTGCTTCGTCTTCGACAACCGTGTGACCGTGCGCCATGACCTGAGCGAAGGCGACTACGATCAGTGCCACGCCTGCCGCACCCCGGTCAGCGTTGAAGATCGCGCCTCCGAGCATTACGTGGCCGGCATCAGTTGCCCGCACTGCTGGGACAGCCTGAGCGAGAAGACCCGTCGCAGCGCCATCGACCGCCAGAAACAGATCGAACTGGCAAAAGCGCGCAACATGCCGCACCCGATCGGCTACAACTATAAGCAAGCATCCACCGAGGCTTAATCATGTCTGCACGCCTGCTCTATGTGATGGATCCGATGTGTTCGTGGTGCTGGGGATTTGCCCCGGTCGCCAAGGCATTGGTGGAGCAGGCGCAGGCAGCCGGGGTGGAACTGCACCTGATGGTCGGCGGGTTGCGCACCGGCAGTGGAGCGGCGCTGGAACCGACCACCCGGCGCTACATTCTCGAACACTGGCAGGCGGTCACCGAGGCCACCGGCCAGCCGTTCAAATTTGAAGGCGCATTGCCGGACGGTTTTGTCTACGATACCGAGCCTGCCTGCCGGGCCATCGTCACCGCGCGCAGCCTGGCGCCGGATTGCGCGTGGAAACTGGTCGGGTTGATCCAGCACGCGTTTTACGCCGAAGGTCGCGATGTCACTCAGGCCAGCGTTCTGGTGGAGCTGGCCGAGAAGGCCGGTGTCCCGCGCATTGAATTTGCTGCCCTGTTTGATCATGCCGATCAGCACAAGGCGACCCAGGCCGATTTCAGTTGGGTTCAGGATCTGGGCATCGCCGGATTCCCGACCCTGCTCGCCGAGCGCAACGGCCAACTGGCGTTGCTGACCAACGGCTACCAGCCGCTCAGTGAACTGTCACCGTTGCTCGGTCGATGGCTGGAGCGCGCGGCCTGTGTCTGACCCGGCCGATGACACGCCAGCCGTCAAGCGTGTCGACCGGCTGAGCTGGGCTGAAGTCCGGCGATTGGCACTTCATCACAAAAAATCCCTGTGGATTGCCAACGGCGTGGCCGTACTGGCGACGCTGTGCAGCGTGCCGATTCCGTTGCTGCTGCCGTTGCTGGTGGACGAAGTCCTGCTCGGCCATGGCGATGCTGCGCTGAAAGTCATGAACCACGTGCTGCCCTCAATGTGGCAGCAAGCGGCGGGCTACATCGGCCTGATGCTGGTGGTGACGCTGACCCTGCGCTGCAGCGCCCTGTGTTTTGGCGTGTTGCAGGCGCGATTGTTTGCGCGGCTGGCCAAGGACATCGTTTATCGCATTCGCGTGCGTTTGATTGAACGACTCAAACGGATTTCCCTCGGCGAATACGAAAGCCTGGGCAGCGGCACGGTCACCACGCACCTGGTCACCGACCTCGACACCCTCGACAAGTTTGTCGGCGAAACCCTCAGCCGTTTTCTGGTGGCGATGCTGACCCTGGTCGGTACCGCCAGCATTCTGATGTGGATGCACTGGAAACTGGCGCTGCTGATCCTGCTGTTCAACCCGCTGGTGATCTACGCCACGGTGCAGTTGGGCAAACGGGTCAAGCATCTGAAGAAACTGGAGAACGACAGCACCTCGCGCTTCACTCAGGCGCTGAGCGAAACCCTCGATGCAATCCAGGAAGTGCGCGCTGGCAACCGGCAGGGCTTCTTCCTTGGGCGCCTTGGATTGCGCGCGCAGGAAGTGCGCAACTACGCGGTCAATTCGCAGTGGAAGACTGACGCTTCGAACCGCGCCAGTGGCCTGCTGTTCCAGTTCGGTATCGACATCTTCCGCGCAGCGGCCATGTTGACGGTGTTGTTCTCCGACTTGTCGATCGGTCAGATGCTCGCGGTGTTCAGCTACCTGTGGTTCATGATCGGCCCGGTCGAACAACTGCTGAACCTGCAATACGCCTACTACGCGGCAGGCGGTGCGCTGTCGCGGATCAACGAACTGCTGGCCCGCGCCGACGAGCCGCAATACCCCGGCGGCGTCGACCCGTTCAAGGGCCGCGATACCGTAGGGATTCAGGTGCAGGGTTTGAGCTTCGGTTACGGTGACGAACTGGTGCTGGATCAGTTGAACCTGTCTATCGCGCCGGGCGAGAAAGTAGCGATTGTCGGCGCCAGCGGCGGTGGCAAAAGCACCCTCGTGCAATTGCTCCTGGGTCTGTACACACCGCTGGCCGGCACCATTCGTTTTGGTGGATCGACCCAACAGGAAATCGGCCTGGAAACGGTTCGGGAGAACGTCGCGGTGGTGCTGCAGCATCCGGCGCTGTTCAACGACACCGTACGCGCCAATTTGACCATGGGCCGCACACGCAGCGACGAAGCCTGCTGGCAGGCACTGGAAATCGCTCAGCTTGAACCCACCATCCGCGCCTTGTCGGACGGCCTGGACAGCATCGTCGGCCGCTCCGGCGTGCGCCTGTCCGGTGGTCAGCGGCAACGGCTGGCCATCGCGCGGATGATCCTCGCCGAGCCGAAAGTGGTGATCCTCGACGAGGCGACGTCAGCCCTCGACGCCGCCACCGAATACAACCTGCACCAGGCCATGGCGCGCTTCCTCCATGGCCGCACCACACTGATCATCGCCCACCGCCTGTCAGCGGTGAAGCAGGCGGACCGGGTGCTGGTGTTCGACGGCGGGCAAGTGGCCGAGGATGGCGACCATCAGCAACTGATTGCCGATGGTGGTTTGTACGCCAAGCTGTATGGGCATTTGCAGCGACTGTAGGTCAATTCCATAGCACTTCCAGTGCGTTGGCCGTGCCGTCGTAGCCAAACTCTTTGACGATCACCGAGCAACTGGTGCATGGGGGCATGGTCGTGGCCACATCGACCGAAGCGATCATGTGGTTTTCGGGATATTTCTGGCGAAGCACGTTGATCAGTTTGGCCTCGCTGTCCAGAGAGGTCGGCCGGCGGGTCAGTGCAGGTGTGTAGGTGTCGATGTCTTTTATTGTAGGGGGGATCGCCACCAATCGCCCTTCGCTTGAGACTTCCAGCGAGGTTCTGTTGAAGGTCTGGCCGAAATCGATGTTGAAGTAGGTGGTGTCGCCGACAATCACTTTATCCGGAGCGAATGGAGGCTTGAACAGCGGCAGTTCACCAGTCAGTCCTTGCGCGCCGGAAACGCTGACATACACCTCCCGCTTGCCGGTCGATGTCACGATGTCGGCGTAGGCGATGTTACGTGGGTTCTGGCCCTGGAAATGAGGCGGGAGCATCGCTTGAAGC
This sequence comes from Pseudomonas pharyngis, assembly GCF_021602345.1. Classification (GTDB taxonomy): domain Bacteria; phylum Pseudomonadota; class Gammaproteobacteria; order Pseudomonadales; family Pseudomonadaceae; genus Aquipseudomonas; species Aquipseudomonas pharyngis. Next base: position 150,723 of record NZ_BQID01000008.1, on the reverse strand, counting down.
TTGTCCATTGTCCGATTGATTTTCAGGTCGGCGCTTTGTTGGACATTGATGGTTTTCTCGGTAAACAGCGTATCGAAGATGTCGGCGGCTCGTTGGCGAAACGTATCCGAAGCGTCTCGGCTGCGTGACCAGGATGCAGCACCATCCGGAAGCCGGCTGACGATCATGCGCGTGGAATGATCGAACAACACCGCCTCTCCGGGAGAGGTGTCGACTTTAAGCAGTTTGAGCGTGTCGGGCGGGTTCTTATGGCCGCCAATGCGAATGGCAATATTCTCCATGGTTGCGAGGGCGCGTTCTACGGTTGGAATACCGTAGATTCTCGCCATGTTGTTGGCATGGAGCGATCCGGTGTAGACCTTCATCAGTTCAGCCTTCAGATCGGCAGGCAGGCTGGTGGCCTTGCGCAGCGTCAAAGAGCTGGAGATGCCTTGTCCCTTGGGTAATTCCGCAATGTAGAAGGCTCCGGCGCCCAGTCGGGTGAACACATAGTGCCTTGAGTCGTCGATGGCGGGGACGATGATTGCGCCGGCCTCGAAGGTGTCGAACCGATTCCGGGTGCCGACGGGAATATCCACTCTGATTCTTCCGTAAATCCCTTTTTGAAACGCTATCGTCGCCGGGAGTCTGCTTTTCTTTTTCAGGGTCTTGAGCAGCATCGCTCGATCCGGAACGGCCGGGGTATAAATGCAGTCCCCGAACCAGGGTGCCCAGTCTTTATCGGTGTCGTAAGTCCCGCTGGCTGGCGTGGACGCCGGATCGCGGGTGACATAGCTCGTTTTGCATGCATCTGAACCCGGCATGCGCCGCACTCGGCAAGGTATGGTTTTGAACATCGATTGATCATCGATCAGGTCAGCGCGTCGCAGATGACCGCCGTCCAGGCGATAAGGGATGTCATCAATCAGCAGCGTGGTTCGTCCATCGACTTCTAGCATTTCATGGATACGGGCGTTCTCCGGCACTTGCGTCAGGGCATGGGATTCGGTTGGCGGCAGCAACTGGTAACTGGATCTGCCCTGGATGAGGTTTCTGCTGTCATTGCGCAGGCGCGGGCCATAGGGCAGCGAGGTCACCGGGTCGACCAGATGCAGTCGTTTCGGATCCGAAGGACTTGCAGGGCGAACGAGTACGTCATCGATGCCGTTGACCGTTGCCAGCTCGTCAGTACTTGTCAGCGGCTTCCAGCGCCCGGGGTCGATAGCCTGTGGCAACTGGTCGGCTAGTTGATAGCCGTCGGCCTTTCCCGTCAACTTTTTGATACCTCCAAGCGTTGCCCGACCACCGGCGAGCAATCCTCTTCCTGCGCCGCTCAACAGTCCTTTGAGTAGCGTCGGTATGCCATCCAGTGGGTTCAGGTTTTTTATTGAGGAGGTCAGGAGCTTGCCGGTCAGTGCCGAGAAAGAAGGCAGGCTGGCCTTGACGACTATATTCGAAGCGCCGCTCGCGGCTCTGGCCAGTCGTACCGAGCCGGACAGAAATTTACCCATAGGGAAGAGAAAGGATGCCAGATCCACCAGGAGCCCTACGCCGCCCATGATTTTTTTCGTGATATCACCCGACATGAGATCGTCGATGCTGCCCCAGAAAGGCACGAATCCTTTGACGATATTTTCAAGCACCTCCAGTCGTTTCTCTATTTTGGCCCTGATTTTGTCGAACGCGGTCATACCCCGGGCCTGGAGGCGCAGTTCTTTTTCATCGACGTACAAATGATTGGTTGCGATGAGGTGAGCCACTTCTTTCAGTCTGCTTGCAAGGTCTGTCGCTTCACTGGCGGGCGTTGAGTCGGGGAGTACCGCAGCTTTCACCCGACCCACTGTATCGAGGATTCCTATGCAGGACTGCTTGTCAGCGGGTGCCCTGCCGTGGACATGGGCGGTACTGTCGAGAAGCAACGAGGTACTGATGTCGCGTTCGGGTGAATAGGTTTGTCCGGGGATCGAGGCATGTAGCGGGTATTCTTCGCGAACGCCGTTGATCGTCGAAAATCTCAGAGTGGTTCTGGGGCGAATGATGCCGGCGCTCGGGATGAGTTCGTAATAGACGATGTCATCGCCGTGGGTCACCTTCAGAACGTAACCCTTGCGAGCCTTGAGGTCTGCCCACTCTTCGCCTTGCTTGATGCGCTGGCGTAACCTCAGCACGTCAATGTCACCCTGGGCCAGAATCCGGCGTTCAGGAAGTGTCAGAGAGGCCAGCATGCTGGCAATCAGGGTTTCGAAAGCCTGCCTGATGATCGTCAGGTAGTCCTTGAAGGCCGTTTCGAATTTGGCGTTGATGTCGGGTAGTGTCCCGCCCGCCCATTCGGGAGCGTGGTGTGAGGTCCGTTGATAATCGCCTTCTGAATTCATGCGTTCGGAATAGAGCACTCGCCGATCGTCAATCCTGAGCGTTATAACGCTTCGTGTCTTGCCATCGGACTGGGTGACGACCCATCTTTTTCCTTCTTTGATCTGACCATCCGCATAGAGGTCGAGGAAATCGTGTCCCGGCAGCTTCAATGTCGGTGTGGATCGGGATCCTATATAACGTGTGTCCTCTGGCAGCAGCTTGCGTCCGTCCTGCTCGAAAAAATGACTGCCAAGTACGATGTTTTTGAACTCTCGGGTCATTTTCAGCCGTTCGGGAAGCGGGATGTTCAGATTCATCACCGCTTTGTTCAGGCTCTCGTTCTGGCTGTCCAACGCTGCCATTGCCCGTTTGATGTCCTCTTCGTCGTAGTCGGACTCCGTTCGCGATTGGACAATGCCCATGCAAACCGCCCACTCCAGCGCGGGACCCATCCTCAGTTTTGTTATTTGCTCAAGTTGCTCGGGAGTGGCGCTGGCACTCCGTACCAGAGGCAGGTCGACGAGCTGTTGAAAAGACAGCAATTGCGACCGGTTCAAGTCAAGCGCTTCGGCCAGTAGCACACCATGCATGAAATTGACCCATACGGCCGAGCTCTTGTAACGCAACTCGGGAGGGATGTCGGGCACAGAGAAATCTTTCGAGAGTCGGGTCTGGAAGATTTGCGCCAGTATTATCGCCTCTTTGGTACTGCCCACCCGGCGAGTGTCCAGCAAGTGCTGTTCAAAATCATGGCGCAGGGCCTGGTAGCTTTTGCCCCAGAGGGCAGGAGCCCGCCAACTGAAACCGGCCAGTTCTTCCGGTGCTTCGGATGAAGGCGCAGCATTCAGGTATAGACAGATGGCTTTGCACATCAGTTGATGTCGGACGCTGTCCGGTGTCTGTTCGCCAGGCTGCGCGCCATACCACTTGAGCTTTTTCAGCAAGCGGACTGTCAGATCCTGTGAGTTGACAGAATTGAGTATTCGTTGAAGAAACACTGAGGGTGTCGCGCGTACTTCCTCGATGGTGGGCTCATGCAATACGTCGCCAGCCAGGCGACGGATCAGCATTGAGCTGGCACCCAAGAAGTCCTTTACGGTGCCGTAAATACGATCGTTGACACGCGTTGCCTTGTACATGTCGATGGTCATGGATTGGGCAAGTTCGGGCTTGGCGCGCAGAAGTGAGTTGAACCGTCTTCGATCCCGGGCGGTCGGTAGGGAAGTCAACGCTTCGATGTCCGGGCTTTCTCCCAGTCCCAGGGCTTGCCAGGCGCGCAGTTCTTCAGTTTCGGGTGCAGCTAAAAATGTCGATGTCATATCGCACTCCTTGTGTAAGTTTCCACGCTCAAAGCGTGAAACCTGAAGTGGCCATTAAATCGAGTCCTGAAACCGTGCTGGCTATACATATATATACAGAGCAAGCCTGTACTGCACTGAGGCTGATCCGCCGCTTGCCGGAAACGGGTTCGCCTCCTAGTCTTTGGAGGTTGGTCTGATAGAGACGGACAATCAGGCAGTGACCACGCAAGGAATCCCATGAAGCAAAAGCGGACTCTCGGAACGCCTCGGTTGCTGGGCATCGTCTGGCCATTTATCGCCGTCGTATTGTTTCAAGCCTTGCTGGGGGGCGTGAGCCTCTATGTCCTGTCGGCCGTTCGTGGTTATGTGGCGGGCGAGAGTCTCTGGTCCAAGGGCCAGAAAGACGCCATCTATTACCTCAATTTGTATGCCGATAGTCGTGACGAGGCGATTTACCTCAAATATCAGAACGCAATCGCCGTGCCTCAGGGCGGTCATCAGTTGCGTCTGGCACTGGACAGACAACCGCCCGATCTGCAATCGGCGCGCGAGGGCATCCTCAAGGGCGGCAACCACCCGGACGATGTTTCCAGCCTGATCTGGCTGTACCTGAATTTTCGTCACTTCAGTTATCTGGAAATCGCCATCGACCGCTGGACGCTGGGTGACGCCTATCTGGTGGAACTCGATGATGTCGCCCGGGAGATGCATCGGTCCATCATTGCCAATGCTGCCACCGAGGCGGATATCCGGCGCTGGAAGGACCGGATCTTTGCGATCAACGACGGCGTGACGCCCGCCGCCAAGGCTTTCAGTGATGCCTTGGGTGAAGGGTCGCGGGTGATCCTGCGTCTGTTGCTGTTCACCAACCTCGCCACGGCGCTGGGCCTGATCGTGCTGGCATTGCTGCGTACCCGCAAACTGCTCAAGCAGCGACATGCCTTCGCCGAGGCCTTGCAGCTGGAAAAGGATCGGGCTCATATCACGTTGCAATCGATTGGCGACGGGGTGATCACCACTGACGTGAGCGGGGCCATCGAATACATGAACCCGGCCGCCGAAGCCCTGACCCACTGGAAAGCCGAGCAGGCGGCCGGGTTGCCACTCGCGGCACTGTTCAATCTGCTGGACGACAACGCCCAGACCGAAGGACTGACCCTGATCGAGCATATTCTCAGCGGCCAGCTCAGCGGAGGCAGTGAACATTCCAAGCTGATCCAGCGGCTCGATGGCAGTACGGTGTCGGTGACCCTGGTCGGGGCACCGATCCGCAATTCCGACAAGGTCAGCGGCACCGTGCTGGTGCTGCATGACATGACCCAGGAGCGGCAATACATCGCCAATCTGTCGTGGCAGGCGACCCACGATGCACTGACCGGCCTGGCCAACCGCCGCGAGTTCGAATACCGCCTCGAACAGGCCCTGCATAACCTGACCCGGCAAGCTGGACGCCATGCGCTGATGTTCCTCGACCTCGACCAGTTCAAACTGGTCAATGACACCTGCGGGCACGCGGCCGGCGATGAATTGCTGCGGCATATCTGCGCGTTGCTGCAATCCGGCTTGCGCGAGGGCGACACCCTGGCGCGGCTGGGGGGGGACGAGTTCGGCATCCTGCTGGAGAACTGTCCCCCGGAGGCCGCCGAGAAGATCGCAGAGAGTTTGCGCCAGACCGTACAGAACCTGCATTTCGTCTGGAAGGGGCGACCGTTCCTGACCACGGTGAGCATTGGCCTGGTGCATGTGGCGCAGACGCCGACCACCCTCGAGGCCTCGCTGCGGGCTGCCGACATGGCCTGCTACATGGCCAAGGAAAAGGGCCGCAACCGGGTGCAGGTCTACCATGCCGACGACTCGGAGCTGTCCCTGCGGTTTGGCGAGATGGCCTGGGTACAGCGACTGCACATGGCCTTGGAAGAAAACCGCTTCTGTCTTTACGCCCAGGAGATTGCTCCGCTGAGTTCGATTGCCGGTGGTACGGGCGGACACATCGAGATTCTGCTGCGACTGCACGATGAGGCAGGCCGGATGATCCTGCCGGACAGTTTCATACCGGCGGCGGAACGTTACGGATTGATGACATCGCTGGATCGCTGGGTTGTGCAGAATGTATTTAAGGTTATTGCCCAATGTATTAACGATAAGTGTCAGGGTCCTCTGGCAATGTGTGCGATTAATCTTTCAGGCATTACTATCGGAGATGACGCGTTCTTGCACTTTCTGCGGGAACAGTTTGATAACTACGGCATACCGCCTGAAATGATTTGTTTTGAAATTACAGAAACCAGTGCCATTGCAAATCTGGGTAGTGCAATCAGATTTATCAATGAACTCAAAGGCTTGGGTTGTTACTTTTCCCTGGATGATTTTTGCGCCGGAATGTCTTCATTCGCTTATCTGAAACATTTGCCTGTAGACTTCCTGAAGATCGACGGGAGTTTCGTAAAGGATATGCTGGACGACCCGATTAACCGCGCTATGGTCGAAGTGATCAATCACATCGGGCATGTCATGGGTAAGCAGACAATTGCCGAGTTTGTCGAGACAGCGCAGATCGAGCAGGCATTGCTTGAAATCGGCGTGGATTACGCTCAGGGTTATGTTATTGAACGCCCGCAGTTGTTTACCTGTGACAGTTTGCAAAGTCGGCCCGCCAGACCGCAGCCGTTGTTGTTCAAGGCGCCTGGCACATTCCGTTGAAGTCTCTTGCCGATCCTTACAATCACAAATCAAAAGGAGCCGAACAGTGATCGACACATTCAACCGAACCGGACCACTCATGGAAGCTGCAAGTTATCCCGCCTGGGCGCAACAGTTGATCCAGGATTGCAGCGAGAGCAAACGCCGGGTTGTCGAACATGAACTTTATCTGCGCATGCGTGATAACAAGCTCAGCGCCAGAACCATGCGCCAGTACCTGATCGGGGGCTGGCCCGTCGTTGAGCAATTCGCGTTGTACATGGCGCAGAACCTGACCAAAACCAAATTCGCCCGCCACCCGGGCGAGGACATGGCGCGGCGCTGGCTGATGCGCAACATTCGCGTCGAACTCAATCATGCCGATTACTGGCTGCACTGGAGCCGGGCCCATGGGGTGAGCCTGGAAGATCTGCAGGCACAGCAAGTGCCACCGGAATTGCATGCCCTGAGCCACTGGTGCTGGCACACCAGTTCGGCGGATTCGCTGATCGTGGCCATCGCGGCCACCAACTACGCCATCGAAGGCGCGACTGGGGAGTGGTCGGCGCTGGTGTGTTCGACGGGGGTCTATGCCGCCGCTTTCCCTGAAGAAGATCGCAAACGGGCCATGAAGTGGCTGAAGATGCACGCTCAGTACGATGACGCCCACCCGTGGGAAGCGCTGGAGATCATCTGCACTCTCGCCGGGCTAAACCCGAGCAAAGCCTTGCAGGCGGAACTGCGACAGGCCATCTGCAAGAGTTACGACTACATGTACCTGTTCCTTGAGCGCTGCATGCAGCTTGAGCTGTCGGAGCGGGTGTTGGTCGGGCGTGAGCGTCGGGCGCTGGTCGAGAGCTGATTTGGGCGACACCCATAAAAAAACGGGAGCCTTGGCTCCCGTTTTTTGTTGGCGGAGAAAATCTAGCCTGCCATGGTCAGGCGATTGCGGCCTTCGCGCTTGGCGACATAGAGCGCGCTGTCGGCGCGACGCAACAGGCTGTCGGCGGATTCGCCCGGCAACAGGGTCGAGCAGCCGAGGCTCACGGTCAGTTCGATCAATTGATTATTGGCGTAGTAATCCTGGGTCTGCGCCGCCTGACGCAGGCGCTCGCCGACCATGGCGGCCGCATCGCGACCGGTGTTGGACAGCAGGATCAGAAATTCTTCCCCGCCATAACGGAACACCATGTCGACATTGCGCAACTGGCCCTTGATTGACGCGGCCACGGCTTTGAGGACGTCATCGCCGGCGCTGTGACCATGAAGGTCGTTGACCTGTTTGAAGTGGTCGATATCCAGCATCAGCACCGACAGTGGTTGCAGGTGCCGGCGCGACATTTCGATTTCTCGCAGCAACGTCTGCTCCATCGCAATGCGGTTACCGGCTCCGGTCAACGGATCACGCAGGGCGCTCTGAGTGGCGGCGCGGTAAAGCAATGCATTGCGCATCGGGTACAGCAGGGCCGACAGCAGTGACTCGAGATAACCCAGTTCCTGTTCGTTGAAGCGCTGGTTGCGGCGGAACACCAACTCACCCATATGCTCGCCTTCGTGGCTGAGGCTATAGCTCGCCGAATGGTGCCCGCGAGCACCGAACTCCAGGCGCAAGTCGCTGCCGTCGTGCACGTAGGTCAGGGCGTCCAGCGGCACCAGGCGCTGAACTTCGCGGAAAAACAGACCGAGGATGCGTTGAGGCTCAAGGCTGGTTTGCAGTTGCAGGCTCATGTGCTGGCGCAATTGCGCCAGGCTGACAGGTCGCGCCAGCAGGGGAGGCTGCTGACCAAAGCCCAGGCGTTGCAATTTGGCACTGTCGAAGTCAATTGCAGTGGTCTGGGAGGGTGATTTCATATGGCGTGAGCCCCTAAGCAGTAAGTCTGTCTTACAGGCTGGGTGAGAGCGGCTATGGGCTGCGCGTCATACTGGTCCATCAGTCCCGTAGGACATTTGGCGTAAGTCTAGTCTGCCCGATGACGATTAGTCAGCCATCGAATCAGGCCTTGCCCGACTGCTTTCACACGGCGTGCTTTGAGGACATGTAGAGCGAAAGTCGTGCCACACGGTTCATATTTTTTGAAAACTGTTAGGAATCAATAGCTTGAGATTTTTCAGTAAAGCGGGGTGGTGGTTATTTGACTGAGTTGGCGCTACTCAAAGCGGCAATTGCATGCCGCGACGGGATTCCGCCACGGCAACAATTGCGACGTATGGCATTACTGGGCGTTGAAGGCCTGGCCATTGATACCCGTGCTATCCGGGCCCATCAGGTACAAATAGACCGGCATGATCTCTTCCGGTGTCGGGTTGTTCAGCGGGTTCTCACCGGGGTACGCCTGTGCGCGCATGCTCGTGCGGGTGCCGCCCGGATTGATGCTGTTTGAGCGTACCGGCGCCACGCCGTCGATTTCATCGGCCAGAGTCTGCATCAGCCCTTCAGTGGCGAACTTCGACACGCCATAGGCGCCCCAGTAAGCACGGCCCTTGCGCCCGACGCTGCTGGAGGTGAACACCACCGAAGCATCCTGTGAAAGCTTGAGCAGCGGCAGCAGGGTGCTGGTCAGCATGAACATCGCGTTGACGTTGACCTGCATGACACGCATGAAGTTTTCACCGGACAACTGCTCGATCGGCGTGCGCGGGCCAATGATCGAGGCGTTGTGCAGCAGGCCGTCGAGGTGGCCGAACTCGGTCTCGATCATCGCCGCCAGCTCATCGTATTGATGGGGCAGGGCGGTTTCGAGGTTGAACGGGATCACGGCGGGCTGTGGATGGCCGGCTGCTTCGATCTCGTCATAGACCTGGGTCAGATTGGCTTCGGTCTTGCCCAGCAGCAGCACGGTCGCGCCGTGGGCGGCGTATGTCCTGGCGGCCGCCGCACCGATGCCACGACCGGCACCGGTGACCAGAATGACCCGATCCTTGAGCAATTCGGGGCGAGCGGTGTAATCAAACATAAAAAACCTCATCAAGAGTCAGATCGTTCCCCTGCGCAGCAAAGGAATGCAGCCAATGACGCTCCGCGTCAGGTCTCAGCAGCTGCAGAGTGCGTTATCCAGCACCTTGCGCAATTCCAGCGGATGATCCACCACCACGTCCGCGCCCCAGTGACGAGGGTTGTCGTCGGGGTGAATATAGCCGTAGGTCACGGCAGCGGTTTTGGTGCCGGCGTCACGGCCGGATTCGATATCGCGCAAATCATCGCCGATGAACAGGACGGTCGACGGATCCAGATCAAGCATCTTGCAGGCCAGGGTCAGCATCTCGGGATCCGGCTTGCTGTTCTTCACGTGATCCGGGCAGATCAGCAGGGCCGAGCGCTCGGCCAGCCCCAGCTGCTGCATGATCGGCTCGGCGAAGCGCAGCGGCTTGTTGGTGACCACGCCCCAGACCAGATTGGCTTTCTCGATGTCGGCCAGCAATTCGCCCATGCCGTCGAACAGCTTGCTGTGCACGGCGCAGCCCACCAGATAGCGCTCGAGGAACTCCAGGCGCAACTCCTCGAAGCTCGGCGACTCCGGATCCATCGAGAACGTCACCGCGACCATGGCCTTGGCGCCGCCGGAAATTTCGTCGCGGATGTGTTTGTCGTTCATAGGCGGCAAACCGCGATCCGCACGCATCGCCTGGCAAATGGCGATGAAGTCCGGCGCGGTGTCGAGCAGCGTGCCGTCCATGTCGAAAAGGACTGCTCTGATGGCCATCGGCTTATTCCTCGCGCAGGGTCTGGATCATGTAGTTGACGTCAACGTCCGCCGCCAGCTTGTAGTGTTTGGTCAGCGGGTTGTACGTCAGACCGATGATGTCCTTGACGGTCAGGCCGGCCATGCGGCTCCAGGCGCCGAGCTCGGACGGGCGAATGAATTTCTTGAAATCGTGAGTGCCGCGCGGCAGCAGCTTCATGATGTATTCGGCACCGATGATGGCGAACAGGTAGGCCTTCGGGTTGCGGTTGATGGTGGAGAAGAACACCTGGCCGCCGGGCTTGACCATGCGGAAGCAGGCGCGGATCACCGAGGACGGATCCGGTACGTGCTCGAGCATTTCCAGGCAGGTGACGACGTCGAACTGCTCGGGCATTTCTTCGGCCAGGGCTTCGGCGGTGATCTGGCGGTATTCGACGTTCACGCCGGATTCCAGCTGATGCAGTTGCGCGACTGCCAGCGGCGCTTCGCCCATGTCGATGCCGGTAACGGTCGCGCCGCGCTGGGCCATGGCTTCGCTGAGAATGCCGCCACCGCAACCGACGTCGAGGACCTTCTTGCCGGCCAGGTTGACGCGCTCGTCAATCCAGTTGACCCGCAGCGGGTTGATGTCGTGCAGCGGTTTGAACTCGCTTTCGCGGTCCCACCAGCGATGGGCCAGGGCTTCGAATTTGGCGATTTCGGCGTGGTCGACGTTGCTCATGATTCAATCCTCTAAAACTTGAAAAAGGCTGTAGCCCCGGAGTGTGCCCCGAGGTGTTTACGATTCGGTGTGGCCGCTGATGCGTCGGCCCCAGGCCCGGGCGGTTTCGCCGAGCTGTTGTTCGTCCAGTCGGGTCAGACGCCGGTCGTCAAGCAACTGCTTGCCGGCGACCCACAGGTGTTTCACGCAGTCGCGACCGGTGGCATATATCAGTTGCGAGACCGGGTCATAGACCGGTTGTTGCGCCAGGCCGGACAGATCGAAAGCGACGATGTCTGCGGCCTTGCCGAGCTCCAGCGAGCCGGTCACGGCTTCGATTCCCAGGGCTCGCGCGCCGTTCAACGTGGCCATGCGCAGGGCCCGGTGGGCGTCCAGCGCGGTGGCCGAGCCGGCGACGGCTTTGGCCAGCAGCGCGGCGGTGCGGGTTTCACCCAGCAGGTCCAGGTCATTGTTGCTCGCCGCGCCATCGGTGCCGACCGCGACGTTGACCCCGGCCTGCCACAGACGCTCCACCGGGCAGAAGCCGCTGGCCAGTTTCAGGTTCGACTCCGGGCAGTGGATCACGCTGGTGTTGCTTTCTACCAGCAACGCCAGGTCGTCATCGCTGATCTGGGTCATGTGCACGGCCTGGAAGCGCGGGCCGAGCAGGCCGAGACGACCGAGGCGGGCCAGCGGGCGTTCGCCGTGCTGTTCGAGCGCTTGCTGCACTTCGAAAGCGGTTTCGTGGACGTGCATGTGGATCGAGGCGTCCAGTTCTTCGGCGATCACGCGGATTTTTTCCAGGTTCTCGTCGCCCACGGTGTAGGGTGCATGAGGGCCGAAGGTGATCTTGATGCGCTCGTGATGCTTCAGGTCGCCGAACAGTTCGACGCCCTGACGAATGGCTTCATCGGCGCTGGCGGCACCCGGAATCGGGAAGTCGAGGATCGGAATCGCGATCTGCGCACGGATTCCGCTGTTGTGCACGCGCTCGCTGGCAACCTTGGGGAAGAAGTACATGTCCGAGAAACAGGTGATGCCACCTTTTATCTGCTCGGCGATGGCCAGATCGGTGCCGTCACGCACAAAATCTTCATCGACCCATTTGCCCTCGGCCGGCCAGATGTGGTTTTCCAGCCAGGTCATCAGCGGCAAATCGTCGGCCAGACCACGGAACAGCGTCATCGCGGCGTGGCCGTGGGCGTTGATCAGGCCGGGGCTGAGCAGCACGTCCGGCAGATCGCGGACTTCGGCGGCGTTACACTTCAGCGCTTCGGCACGCGGGCCGATGAACACGATGCGGCCGTCGCGGATGCCCAGGCCGTGCTCCTTGAGCACAACGCCTGCGGGTTCGACGGGTACCAGCCAGGTCGGCAGCAATAATAAGTCGAGCGCAATGGCAGGTTTCGGCATCGAGGGTCGGTTCCAGTGCTTTTGTAAAGGATGGCGAAGTATACCCGAGCGTCTTCGCGGGGGGATCGCTATAATCGGCGGCTTTTGTTCATGAGTGCGGGGTGAGGGATGCGCGATCGACTGTTGGCTGCGGAGAAAGTAAAGGCCATCGATTGGCGTGATGGCGCGCTCCACCTGCTGGATCAGCGCGTTTTGCCGTTCGAGGAAAACTGGATTGCCTACACCAGCGCCGCCGGCGTGGCCGAGGCGATTCGCTCGATGGTGGTGCGCGGTGCGCCGGCCATCGGCATCAGTGCCGCCTACGGCATCGTGCTGGCGGCCCGTGCCCGGATTGCCGAGGGGGGCGACTGGTACGCGGCGCTGGAAGAGGATTTCATGCTGCTGGCCGATTCCCGGCCGACAGCGGTCAACCTGTTCTGGGCGTTGAATCGCATGCATGACCGGCTGGACCGTTTGAAGGAAAACGCCGATCCACTGGTGGCGCTGGAAGCCGAGGCCATCGCCATTCATGAAAGCGATCGCGAGGCCAACCTGACCATGGCTCAGCTCGGCGTCGACCTGATCCGCAAGCATCAGGGCAATGCCCAGGCGATTCTGACGCACTGCAACACCGGCGCCCTGGCTACCGGCGGTTTCGGCACGGCGCTCGGGGTGATTCGTGCCGCATTCATCGAGGGCATGGTCGAGCGCGTCTACGCCGACGAGACCCGGCCGTGGCTGCAAGGCTCGCGCCTGACCGCGTGGGAACTGGCCAACGAAGGCATTCCGGTGACCCTGAACGCCGACTCCGCCGCTGCGCACATCATGAAAACCAAAGGCGTGACCTGGGTGATCGTCGGCGCTGACCGGATCACCGCCAACGGCGACGTGGCGAACAAGATCGGCACCTATCAACTGGCGGTCAACGCCATGCACCACGGCGTGCGTTTCATGGTGGTGGCGCCGAGCTCGACCATCGACATGAATCTGGCCAGCGGTGATGACATTCCGATCGAAGAACGCGACGGCGCCGAGTTGCTGGAGGTTGGCGGCAAACGTGTCGGGGCTGACGTTGAGGCGTTCAACCCGGTGTTTGACGTCACCCCGGCAGACCTGATCGATGCGATCGTCACCGAAAAAGGCATCGTCGAGCGCCCGGACACCGCGAAAATGGCGCAGTTGATGTGCCGCAAGCGCTTGCATTGACAGTCGCAAGAAGCGCTGGATGACAGGGCGTAGCAGCCCGGTCATGACAGTGCGGACTTCGCTGTAGAAGTCTGCACAGTCACGAACGAGGCTGGATGGTGTGGGCTCTGACAGTAGTGGCAACCGTCAACGGACTATTTGAACGACCAGCGCTTGTGCCCCAGATAACTGGTAAACACTGGGACAACGATGCCGACGGCATGAGCCATCTCGTTGGCAAACAGCGTGATGCCGATCGCCGGAAACACATAGTGTGCAAGCCCCAGGCTGATCAGCCAGGTCTGAGCCACCGCGACCAGATTCACCAGTATGAAAAAAAATGCGGATCGGTGCGTTGACTGGCTGCTTTCTGTGAATACAAAAAGCTTGGCCAGTATAAACGCCGTTACCATACCGGTGATGTAAGCCAGAATGACTGCCGTGGAAAAGTCGAACCAAATGCTATAGAGCAGTCTCGAGCAAAAGTTGACGGCGGCAGCTGTGCCGCCGGTCAGTAGAAATGCCAAAAACTGCCGGCTCATCATCGTGTCCTTCACTCAGCAGCATCCTTCGCCATCTTTCGTCCGAAATCGATGCTTTCAGAGATGCCTCGATCTTCGGGGTAGTAATAGGAAGTGTCGGCCACCCAAAGGCCTTTGACTGGCAGCGATACAGGTGGCAACCGGTCAAGATAGCCTGGATCGCAAATTGGTTGGGCATAACGATAACGACTGGCGTAAATATCAATGAAGTCGTCATCCGTCAGTTCCGGGTTGATTTTCTTCAGGTAATGACGAACTTTGTTGAGGAATACCTCGTTAGGCTCCTGAAACTTTGGATGCTCGCCCGGTACATAGAAAGGCACGTAGACAATGTGCTCTTTCATTGGGCGTAAGTTGCTGTATTCAACCAGGCCTGGAATGTCCATTTCCGGGTCATTGGTGTTGAGCCAGAAGTTCTCTGTCAGTGCCTTGCGCAACTTTACAATGACACACACGACGGCGATGTTCTTCAGCGCTTTGAAACGCTGCAGGATCTCGTCAGGAAGGTCGGGCATCACTTTTGGCACGTAAGGTAGCGGAATGGTGCTGATGACTTTGTCGAATTGCTCGACCTTGCCATCAACTTCCACGCCTTTTACCTCGCCGCCTTCAATCAATACTCGAGTAACCGGAGCCTTCAACCGGATCTCGCCACCGTGCTCACGAATACTCCCTGCCATCGCATTGAGCAGCGTTTCCGAGCCACCTTCCAGGTAGCCCAGCTTTTCTTTGAACAGGTTGTACCGAGATCTGCCGATACGCCGAATACGGCTCCAGATCCAGGCGGCGGACAGATTGCCGGTGTGGTCGTAGAACTTGTAGTCAAACAGGCGACGCCAGAGCACTTCCCACGCTTCATCGCCTACCCAGCGCTTGATCCAGCCAGTCGCCTCGACATTGTCCAGCGGCTTCCAGTCATTGCGCTTGGTCGAAAGAAAGGCGTGAAGGCCATAGCGGAATTTGGCGGTCAGGCTCAGTCCCTTGAACTTTAGAAGCGCGAACGGATTGCCCCAGGCCTGGAGTCGGTTCTGATACCAGTAACCCATCTTGGTCTCGACCCAGCGCATTTCTTCAGCCAGGCCAAGTTCGTCCAGCATCTTCAGAAATGCATGGTCGGAGATGCAGTGGAAGTGGTAATAGCGCTCGATGCTCAACCCCGAGAAATCGAAGGGTGCAGTCATGCCCCCCACGCGATCATCGGCCTCGAAGATCACCGGAGTGTGTCCGTCACGTGCCAGTTGATAGGCCACAGCCAGCCCCATCGGGCCGGCCCCTAAGACAGCAATTCGTTGTGTCATGCTTAAAACTCCAAAACAACTTTGCTGTATTTCGGGTCGTTGAACGTTTCGTTCACCGCTGCCGCGAAAGACGTATATGGAACGTTGAATGTGCCGGGCCAATCATTGACCTCGAACTCGTCCTTGGCACTCAGGGAGGCCAGCTGTTGAGTGGTGAATGGCGGGTTTTTGTCAAACAGGCTCCAGGTCCAGATCAGGCCATAGAAAATGCTGTAAGGCACTTTGGCGATGATGGTCCTGGCGTGTGTGGTGCGTTTTATTTCGCGAATGATGTCGATGTAGTCAATTTTTTCATGTCCGGAAATATTGAAGATACCGTCATGAATACGCTGCTCTATGCAGCTGATGATTACATTACAGAAGTCACCTACATACAGCGGCTGACGCATGTAACGGCCGTGACCCGGGATCGGAAATACCGGCACTTTTTTCATGAAGCGAGACAGCCAGCCCAGGTGCTTGCGGTCAAACCAGCCAAACATCAGGGTCGGTCGCAGAATCGGACACGGAATGCCGCTGGCCAAGACCATTTGTTCTTGGTCTTTCTTTGTATTGGTATAAAAATCATCAGCAACCGACTCGACGACCGACGAACTGATATGAACCAGGTACTGAATATTATTGAGCTTGATCGCGTCAAGGATCAGCCGCGTGGCGTCCACGTTGTTGTGGACGAATTCGCTGTAGTCATTGCCGCCGATCTGCGCCTGGAGCATTACTACGACGTCTGCCCCAACGAAATGCTGTTGCCACTCTCCTGGCTTGGAGAGGTCGGCAAGCACCGTCGTGACATCAGGTTGAACCTGCTTGAGGATTTCCAGGTTCTTGGAATGCTTGTCGATGACCACGATGTTTTCGTAGCCTTTAGCCTTGAGGCGTGCGACCAGGTTTTGGCCGACGAGGCCGGCGCCGCCCGGAAGGACTATGCGGTCTTTGAGATTGATGCTGGCCATTATTTATTAACCTGTAGTTCTTTGCTGAATTGGCAAACCTGCATGCTTTGCCCGACGACCCGTTCGACACCTACGGTGTATTTTCCAGAAAGGGTCGACGTGTCGATGATTCTTCCAAAGCCTGCGCTGGCCATGTCTGGCCGTTTGAACAAGTCGCCCACGCCGTAATAGTAGGATTGAACAGCGCCGTAATATCTCACCGCGCCAGTCGCGTCGGTCAGGGTTATGTAGACTTGCGACGGGATTGTGTTCTGCGCACCATCAACCGTTGTCCAGCCCTTGAACTGGACAGTGCCGGGCGTCTTGCTCGTCGTGTCGCCTACATAGTCCAGATTGCCTTGGCAGTCGGTCTTCACCTTCGGCAAATCCAGGCCGATGGATTTATCGGGGAAGGCGACAATGCAGTTCCAGACTTCGGCAGCTTTCCATGGGTTGCCATTGTGCTTCCAGTCAACCAATTGGCGTACGGTCGGTACTGGAGACTCCGGGCACGCGGCAATTGCGCCTAGAGGCAGACCACCGAGGTAGGCCTCCGGGGTGTTGATGACTTTGTCCAGGTTGCGGAATCGATCAGGTACGGTGAACGATTTATGTTCGGCGTAGTAGGCGATAGAGGAACTCCAGTCATTGCCATACACCACAACCGCTTCGCCACGGGACATGTTCATATTAAGCGCATCGCCAACCATCAGGTCCCGCGAGTTACCGATATTGAGGTCTTCGCGCACCTTGAGGAAGTAGTCACTGGCAAACGCGCCGTAGTTATTCAGTACCAGGGCTAGGAAAACGATCACCGAGATCGCTGTCCGGCGGGCACCGTCCAGACTTTCCCCGACGGCGACTGCCAGAGCGAAGATCAGGAAGATGACATTGGCCGACTGGTAGTAGGTATGGACCAGGTGAAGATTGGTGAAGATGAACAGCGGCAAAATGCCCAATGCGCAGGCAGCAGCAATAATGAGTCGCAGTTTATTGCTTTTGGTCAGCAGCATCGCGCCAAGGATGATTGCAACGCCGAAGATACCCGACAGATTGCCCTTGATGATTCGCGACCAGATAACGTCGGTGTAGAGTGGCAGCGACAGTCGCTGGGTCAGGGTTCCCCAATTCCAGGCTGACAGACTCTGGGACGTGATGCTCATGCCGAATTCATTTTTGGATTTGATGATGTCGGTATATAGCGTCCAGCCGTAGCCGATGACGATCGGCAGTGCGAACAGCGTCATGGCCCAAAAGATGTTTTTGATGGAGATTGCGCCGACGATGCTCTTGTTTCTGTTGATTTCGTGAAACAAGAAGACGACGGCCAATATTGCCAGCACGGGAAGACCGGTTGTTGCTTTCTGAAGAATGGCCAGCGAAATGGACGCGAAAAAGCCTGCGGCAGCCCATTTACCTTTGTTATTCAGGAAGTCCAGGAAGAACTTGATCGCGAGAATGGCAAAGAATAGCGCCATTGTTTCGATCATGAATGTTCTGCCCCAGAACAGGTACACCGGGCTGGAAAACAGCAGGCCTGCAAAGAGGTAGAAACTGCTTCGGCTCAGCTTGAGCGACTTGCAGATTTCATTCGCGGGGTACAGGCAGAACACCAGGAATGCGAAAGATACAATTCTTCCGGTTTTACCCAGGTCGCTGTGGAAAAGCTGAGAAATGAACGCGACGATCGCCTGGTACAGCGGGAATTCGAAAGGGATCGACCAGGGCGCTCCGGAAACCGGAGTTTCATATGCAAGTTTGTAACCTTCCTGGATAAACCAGAAAGAGGTCAGTGCAGTTTGTGTTTGGCGAAATCCGAACAACTCAATCAACGGCTGGCCTGCGTAATGCAGGGCTATGTAAAATGCATAGACAAGCGTCAGCAGGCTAATTATTTGTATGCCGCGCATCGGCGATAAGTACTGACTTGAAAGTTTATTAAACTTCAAGGTTCACCCCATTCGAAAAATATTTACTGAATTTAGAGATTTATTCTTTTGAATACAGATCTTGGTATGGAGCGGATGATCAACATGATCAGCGACCAGAAACCGGGAGCGTAGAGCACGTCTTTTTTGCGATCTATGCCCTCTGCAATTCTCTTCGCGACCTGCTCGGGTTGGGCGACCAGTGCTTTTGGCAATTTCAGACCCTGAGTCATCGGCGTATCGACAAAGCCAGGTTTGATGGTGATCACATGGACGCCGACTTTGAACATGCGGGCGCGCAATCCTTCGCAGAATGTCGAAACAGCCGCCTTGGCAGCACCGTAAAGGTAGTTTGAAGGGCGACCGCGATCCCCGGCCACTGAAGAGATCACCGCAAGGGTGCCACAGCGCTGGGTTTCGAAGTGGTTAGACAACAGTGTCAGCAACGCAATCACGGATGTTCCGTTGTTGCTGAACTCCTGGAGTGCTACTGCCGGGTCTTGTTCGCATTGCTGTTGGTCGGGCAGTGTGCCGTGTGCAATCAAGGCGATATCGACCTGGCGCATGGCGCCAACGCAGCTTTCGAGCATTGCGGCATGGGCGCCGGTGTCGGTAGCATCCATGGCGTGCAAGGTTGTTGCCTTGGCTCCGCGTCCTTCCAGGTCGGCAGCGGTTTGCTGAAGTTTTTCGAGGTTTCGACCCACCAGGAAAAACTCACTACCCTGCGTAGCCCAGCGCCGTGCGCAAGCCGTGGCAATCGCCGAAGTTGCGCCAATGATCAAAACTCGTTTCATTCAGTTACCCTTTTCCAAAAGCGGGAATTCAAAGACGGGTCACGCAAGGCTTCAACCTGCTCCCACTCCGGATACGCGGCACGGAAGTCGCTGCCGCTCATGTGTGCATCCTTGGCCGGGTAGATCCTGCCGCCGGCCTCTCTAACAATCACGTCCAGGCGCGAGAACAGCTGATGCAGGCTTGTTGACTGCGGGAAATCTAGTGCGAGAGAGGCGCCAGGCAGCGGAAAAGAAAGAAGGCCGGGTGAGTTACAGTCGCCGCAGCGTTTGAGTACGGCCAAAAAGGAGCCGTTCCCTGAGTCGGCAATGGTCTTGAGCAATTGCGCCATTGCAGCCTGAGCATTGGCGTCGGGAATGACGCATTGAAATTGCTGAAAGCCGGCGTTGCCGTAAATGCGATTCCAGTACAGCACCCTGTCCAGTGGATAGAAGAAGGGCTCGTACTCGCTGCGAACGCGAGTTCGCTTGATCGGGCCCTTGCGCCAGTAGAGTTCGTTGAACCCGCGCAAAGACACATTGTTGATGAGCGAAACCGGAGGTGTCAGCGGCACCACAAGCTTGTTTCGCTTGTTCAGGGATAATGAGCCATAGGGCGCATGGTCGCCGACTATGTAGATCCCGCGTCCCAGTTGCTCGCCTTTGGCAAGGCAATCGATCCAGGCCACGCTGTATTCGTGCAGTTCATCCAACTGGCTGGAAAGTTCGAAGAACTCCCCAAGATTGTTGAAGCGCACGAGAGTGCTATCGATCTGGCTCGACTGAATCGGGATTAGTTGTATCTGCGCCCAGCTGACTACGCCGGTGAGACCCAGGCCGCCGATCGTGGCACGAAACAGTGCCTGGTTTTGTGTAGGGCTGCAGATAAGCAGCTCGTTTCTGTGCAATAGACCGAATTGGGTAACGTGGTTGCCGAAAGTGCCGCGTACATGGTGGTTTTTGCCATGAACATCGTTGCCTATCGCGCCTCCCAGCGTCACGAATTGCGTGCCTGGCGTCACTGCGAGGAACCAGCCGTTAGGAATGGACAACTCGAGGATTTCTGCCAGTGTCACGCCTGCTTCGGCAGTGATCCTGCCGTTTTGCCAGTCGACTTCGATGAAGCGATCAAGCCCGCGCATGTTCAGCACTTGATCACTGGCGGCCAGACAGCTGTCGCCGTAGCTGCGTCCGTTGCCGTACGCAAGTGTGCTGCCATGTGTCTGGCTGAGGCTTTCCACGAGGGCAGGCAAATCCGTTCGCCAGTTGGCGCTGTGTCCGGTTTGCGGCAGATTGGGATATCGTCCCCAAGACAACAGGTTGGCAGTCACGCGGCCACCCAGAAAACAACGCCCATCAGAGCCCCGGCGACGATGCTGGTGCGGTCAGAGACGGCGAACATGACCGGATCGTCGTGCATTTTCCCGCGATGGGTCAGCATCCAGATTCGAGAAATCCAGAACAGCAGAATCGGGCAGGCGAGCCAGATGATTTGTGGGTGGGCATAGAGGCGGGTAGTGGCAGGGTCGTGAATGTACATTGCCAGCACCATTACAGCCAAATAGCCGGAAGAGGCTCCCAGCGATGAAATCATTTCCAGATCGTCAGGATAGTAGCCGCGGCCCCGGGTTTTTTCCGTGCGCCCGCTGTGCTTGGCTTCGCGCAGTTCGGCATAACGTTTGACCAGTGCCAGACTCAGGAACATGAACATCGAGAATGCGAGAATCCAGAATGTGAGATCCAGGCCCAGAGCGAAGGCACCCGCAATGATGCGAATGGTGTAAAGCAGTGCGAGGGAAATGACATCCACGACCATTTTTCGCTTCATTGAGAGCGAATAAGCGAGGGTCAAGATGTAATAACCAACCAGGGTAGCGGTGAACTCCCAGGGCAGAAGCAGTGCCGAGCCTGCGAAGGCAATGCCCAATAACAGCGGGAACGCCAGCAATCCGGCCAGAATGCCGAGCCTGCCCGACGCAAACGGTCGGAAGCGTTTGGACTTGTGATGGCGATCGTCATTGAGATCGAGCAAGTCGTTGAGCAGATACACACTCGAAGCGCACAAGCCAAAAAACAAGAACGCGAGCAGGCCCTGCAGCACCAATGACATGTTTGTCAGTTGATGGGCGGTCAGCAAGGGGACGAAGATGAGTATGTTTTTCATCCATTGATGCAAGCGCAAGGCTTTTACCCAGTCCTTTGCAGAGCTGGTGTTGGAGTGGATGACCTCCTCGACATTGCCATGAGCCGCTGCGCGCTTTTCTACACCGCGCTCTGGATTGACCACGTACGCTTTGCGCGCGCTGGCCCATACGGCGATATCGTCCTGAGAGTTGCCGACGTAATCGAACCCTTCGTTTCCATAGTGCTCGACCAGCAGGTCGCGCTTGCGGTGTGACGAGAGGTTCAGGCTGCCATTGGTAGCTTCTACCGTGTCGAAAAGTTGCAGATGGTCGGCAATTTTCTGCGCCAGGCTGACATGACTTGCGGTAGCAAGCACGATATGGCGTCCGTTCGCTCGCTCCAGCTCAATAAGCTTGATCACGGTCGGGTCGTATGGCAGCACCGTTACATCGATATGGCTTCCGTTCGCCAGACCCTCTTTCAGCGAGGCTTTCCCTTTGAACAGCCAAGTGAGAGGCATGAATAGTTGAAGCGGATTGCTTCTAACAAAAGCAATGCCCGTCTCAAGCAAAAGATCCGAACGAAGGAGTGTGCCGTCGAGGTCTACAACAAGTGGGGGGGCATTGAATGTCACGAAAGCTTGTCCCTAAGAAATAAACCATGCGCTTTTTTTGCCGTATGGCGAATAGGCCGACACCGTCAGCGTGGGCTTTTCGGTTCGGTATATTCTTCGGCGCATAAAATCGAGCTGCGCATTTGAGCAAAAAAAGACCTCACCGTCACACCTTTTTATGGCGTTGTGACACTCGTGGGAGAGTCGGTCAGCGTTTATTCCTCCCGCTGGAGGCTTGGAAGTGTGACGGCGAGGTGAGTTTTGAGGGGGGGATGACCCGTTGGGCGCTCGAAACGGGCGCTGAAGGCGCTCTGAGGCGATTTTGTGTCAGATTAATGGTGTTAGCAGGCTATGCGGGGATAGGTGCGTGGCGGCTCTTGTGATAACATCCGGCGTTTTCCGAGGCGGCCCCACGGGGTTGTCTTCACTGCGCAAATCCAGGGTCAACTTGTCGATTTGTCGTAAGTCGGTGCATGGCACTCGGCCTGCATCGACGAGCTTCGTGCGTCCCCTATGGATATGGCGAAGTTTCACCAGAAAAAGGAATCAGGCTTCTCATGGGCGAACTGGCCAAAGAAATCCTCCCGGTCAATATCGAAGACGAGCTGAAACAGTCCTATCTCGACTACGCGATGAGCGTGATCGTCGGCCGTGCACTGCCGGATGCGCGCGATGGCTTGAAGCCCGTGCACCGTCGCGTGCTGTTCGCGATGAGCGAGCTGGGCAACGACTTCAACAAGCCGTACAAGAAATCTGCCCGTGTCGTCGGTGACGTGATCGGTAAGTATCACCCGCACGGTGATACCGCGGTGTACGACACCATCGTCCGCATGGCGCAGCCATTCTCCCTGCGTTACCTGCTGGTCGACGGCCAGGGCAACTTCGGTTCGGTGGACGGCGACAACGCCGCGGCCATGCGATACACCGAAGTGCGCATGACCAAGCTGGCGCACGAGCTGCTGGCCGACCTGCACAAGGAAACCGTGGACTGGGTGCCGAACTACGACGGCACCGAACTGATCCCGGCGGTCATGCCGACCCGCGTGCCGAACCTGCTGGTCAACGGTTCCAGCGGCATCGCCGTGGGCATGGCGACCAACATTCCGCCGCACAACCTCGGTGAAGTCATCGACGGTTGCCTGGCGCTCATCGACAACCCCGAACTGACCGTCGATGAGCTGATGCAATACATTCCCGGTCCGGACTTCCCGACTGCTGCGATCATCAACGGTCGCGCCGGCATCATCGAAGCCTACCGCACCGGCCGTGGCCGCATTTACATGCGCGCCCGTTCGATCATCGAAGACATCGACAAGGTCGGCGGCCGTCAGCAGATCGTCATCACCGAACTCCCTTACCAGTTGAACAAGGCACGTCTGATCGAGAAGATCGCCGAGCTGGTAAAAGAGAAGAAACTCGAAGGCATCACTGAACTGCGCGACGAGTCCGACAAGGACGGTATGCGCGTCGTGATCGAACTGCGTCGCGGCGAAGTGCCAGAGGTGATCCTCAACAACCTCTACGCCCAGACCCAGCTGCAATCGGTATTCGGCATCAACATCGTTGCCCTGATCGACGGCCGTCCACGGATCCTCAACCTCAAGGACCTGCTGGAAGCCTTCGTCCGTCACCGCCGCGAAGTGGTTACCCGCCGTACCGTGTTCGAACTGCGCAAGGCGCGCGAGCGTGGTCACATCCTCGAAGGTCAGGCCGTTGCCTTGTCGAACATCGACCCGGTCATCGCCCTGATCAAGGCTTCGCCGACCCCGTCGGAAGCCAAGGAAGCGCTGGTCAGCACGCCGTGGGAATCCACTGCCGTGGTGGCGATGGTTGAGCGTGCCGGTGCCGATTCGTGCCGTCCGGAAAACCTCGATCCGCAATACGGTCTGCGCGACGGCAAGTACTTCCTGTCGCCAGAGCAGGCGCAAGCCATTCTGGAACTGCGTCTGCACCGCCTGACCGGTCTGGAACACGAAAAGCTGCTGGCCGAGTATCAAGAGATCCTCAACCAGATCGGCGAGCTGATCCGCATCCTCAACAGCGCCGTGCGCCTGATGGAAGTGATCCGCGAAGAGCTGGAAGTGATCCGCGCCGAATACGGCGACGTGCGCCGCACCGAAATTCTCGATGCCCGTCTCGACCTGACCCTGGGCGACATGATCCCGGAAGAAGAGCGCGTTGTGACCATCTCCCACGGTGGCTATGCCAAGACCCAGCCGCTGGCTGCGTACCAGGCCCAGCGTCGTGGTGGTAAAGGCAAATCGGCGACCGGCGTGAAGGATGAGGACTACATCGCTCACCTGCTGGTCGCCAACAGCCACACCACGCTGCTGCTGTTCTCCAGCAAGGGCAAGGTGTACTGGCTGAAGACCTACGAAATTCCGGAAGCATCCCGCGCCGCCCGTGGTCGTCCGCTGGTCAACCTGCTGCCGCTGGATGACGGTGAATACATCACCACCATGCTGCCGGTCGAGGAATACACCGAGGGTCACTACATCTTCATGGCGACCGCAAACGGCACCGTGAAGAAGACGCCGCTGGAATCCTTCAGCCGTCAACGCAGCGTCGGTCTGATCGCGCTGGAGCTGGACGAAGGCGACGTGCTGATTTCCGCGGCCATCACCGATGGCGAACGTGAAGTGATGCTGTTCTCCGACGGCGGCAAGGTGACCCGCTTCAAGGAGTCCGACGTTCGTGCCATGGGCCGTACCGCCCGCGGTGTGCGCGGCATGCGTCTGCCGGAAGGGCAGAAGCTGATTTCGATGCTGATCCCGGAAGAAGGCAGCCAGATCCTCACCGCTTCCGAGCGTGGTTATGGCAAGCGCACCGCGATCACCGAGTTCCCTGAGTACAAGCGTGGCGGCCAGGGCGTGATCGCCATGGTCAGCAACGAGCGTAACGGCCGTCTGGTCGGTGCGGTTCAGGTGCTCGACGGCGAGGAGATCATGCTGATTTCCGACCAGGGCACGCTGGTGCGTACCCGTGTCGACGAAGTCTCCAGCCTGGGTCGCAACACCCAGGGCGTGACCCTGATCAAGCTGGCCAAGGATGAAACCCTGGTCGGTCTGGAGCGGGTTCAGGAGCCTTCGGAAGTGGAAGGTGACGAGCTGGAAGGCGAAGAAGGTGTCGAGCTGGAAGAAGGCGTGATCGGCGCCGAACCGGACGATGCGGTCGACAACCTGCAGGCGGACGCCGCAGACGAAGAAGAGTCGCAAGACTAACCAAATCGTAGCAGGGCAGAGTGTTTGCTCTGTCCGCTACCGTGATTGCATAGCGAGAGTGGATGTGAGCAAACGAGCCTATAACTTCTGCGCAGGTCCCGCTGCGCTGCCTGAAGCTGTCCTGTTGCGTGCCCAGTCCGAGATGCTCGACTGGCACGGCAAGGGTCTGTCGGTCATGGAAATGAGCCATCGCAGTGATGACTACGTAGCCATCGCCGAGAAGGCCGAACAAGACCTGCGCGACCTGCTGTCCATCCCCTCCAATTACAAAGTGCTGTTCCTGCAGGGCGGTGCGAGCCAACAGTTCGCCGAGATTCCGCTGAACCTGCTGCCCGAGAACGGTACTGCCGACTATGTCGAAACCGGCATCTGGTCGAAGAAAGCCATCGAGGAAGCGCGTCGCTTCGGCAACATCAACGTTGCTGCCAGCGCCAAGCCTTATGACTACCTGGCCATCCCTGGTCAGAACGAGTGGAAGCTGACTCCGGGTGCGGCCTATCTGCACTATGCGTCCAACGAAACCATTGGCGGCCTGCAGTTCGACTGGGTTCCCGAGGCCGGTGACGTTCCGCTGGTGGTCGACATGTCCTCCGATATCCTCTCGCGTCCGATCGATGTGTCGCAGTACGGCCTGATCTACGCCGGCGCCCAGAAGAACATCGGCCCGAGCGGTCTGGTTGTAGTGATCGTTCGTGAAGACCTGCTGGGCCGCGCTCGCAGTTCATGCCCGACCATGCTCGACTACAAGATCTCCGCCGATAACGGCTCGATGTACAACACCCCGGCCACCTATTCCTGGTACCTCTCGGGCCTGGTCTTCGAATGGCTGAAGGAGCAGGGCGGTGTCGCCGCGATGGAGCAGCGCAACAAGGCAAAGAAAGATCGCCTGTACGGCTTCATCGACAACAGCGATTTCTATACCAACCCGATCAGCGTCAACGCCCGCTCGTGGATGAACGTGCCGTTCCGTCTGGCTGACGAGCGTCTGGACAAGGCGTTTCTGGCCGGTGCCGACGCCCGTGGCCTGCTCAACCTCAAGGGCCATCGTTCGGTTGGCGGTATGCGTGCCTCGATCTACAACGCCCTGGGTCTGGACGCCGTCGAAGCGCTGGTTGGCTACATGGCTGAATTCGAGAAGGAGCATTCCTGATGTCCGAGCAGGAGCTCAAGGCACTGCGCGTTCGCATCGATAATCTGGATGAGAAGATTCTCCAGCTGATCAGTGATCGCGCGCGCTGCGCAGAAGAAGTTGCCCGGGTCAAGATGGCCAGTCTGGCCGAAGGCGAGCAGCCGGTGTTCTACCGTCCCGAGCGTGAGGCGCAGGTCCTCAAACGCGTGATGGAGCGCAACAAGGGCCCGCTGGGCAACGAAGAGATGGCGCGCTTGTTCCGCGAAATCATGTCTTCGTGCCTGGCCCTCGAGAATCCGCTGAAAGTGGCTTATCTCGGTCCGGAAGGCACCTTCACCCAAGCGGCGGCCATGAAGCACTTTGGGCACGCAGTGATCAGCAAGCCGATGGCGGCGATCGACGAAGTGTTCCGTGAAGTGGCGGCCGGTGCGGTGAATTTTGGCGTGGTGCCGGTGGAAAACTCCACCGAAGGCGCGGTCAACCACACCCTCGACAGCTTCCTCGAGCACGACATGGTGATCTGCGGCGAAGTCGAGCTGCGGATTCACCACCACCTGCTGGTCGGTGAAAACACCAAGACCGACAGCATCAGCCGCATCTATTCCCATGCCCAGTCGTTGGCGCAGTGCCGCAAGTGGCTGGACGCCCATTACCCGAATGTCGAGCGCGTGGCGGTGTCCAGCAACGCCGAAGCGGCCAAGCGGGTCAAGGGTGAGTGGAATTCGGCAGCGATCGCCGGTGACATGGCGGCCGGGTTGTACGGCCTGACTCGTCTGGCCGAGAAGATCGAAGATCGCCCGGACAACTCCACGCGCTTCCTGATGATCGGCAACCAGGAAGTGCCGCCGACCGGCGACGACAAAACTTCGATCATCGTGTCCATGAGCAACAAGCCCGGCGCGCTCCATGAGCTGCTGGTGCCGTTCCATGACAACGGGATCGACCTGACCCGGATCGAAACCCGTCCGTCGCGCAGTGGTAAATGGACCTACGTGTTCTTCATCGACTTCGTCGGCCATCACCGTGATCCGCTGATCAAAGGTGTACTGGAAAAGATCAGTCAGGAAGCAGTAGCACTCAAGGTGCTGGGTTCCTACCCGAAAGCAGTTCTTTAAGGGGTGGTAGCAATGAGTGGCAACTTCCTCGCTCTGGCACAGCCGGGCGTGCAACAACTTTCGCCATACGTACCGGGCAAACCCGTGGACGAGCTGGCTCGCGAACTGGACCTGGATCCGGCGAGCATTGTCAAACTGGCGAGCAACGAAAATCCGTTGGGCGCGAGTCCGAAAGCGCTGGCCGCAATCCGCGAAGCGCTGGACGAGCTGACCCGTTATCCGGACGGCAACGGTTTTGTCTTGAAATCCCTGCTGGCCGAGCAGTGCCGTGTCGAGCTGAACCAGGTGACTTTGGGCAATGGCTCCAACGACATTCTCGAGCTGGTGGCGCGCGCCTATCTGGCGCCGGGCCTGAATGCTGTGTTCAGCGAGCACGCGTTTGCGGTCTACCCGATTGCGACCCAGGCAGTCGGCGCTCAGGCCAAGGTCGTTCCGGCCAAGGATTGGGGGCATGATCTGCCGGCCATGCTGGCCGCGATCGACGCCAACACTCGCGTGGTGTTCATCGCCAACCCGAACAACCCGACCGGTACCTGGTTCGGCGCCGAAGCGCTGGACGAGTTCCTGCAGGATGTGCCGGAGCATGTGCTGGTGGTGCTGGACGAGGCCTACATCGAATATGCCGAAGGCAGCGATCTGCCGGATGGTCTGGATTTCCTCGCCGCTTACCCGAATCTGTTGGTCTCGCGCACGTTCTCCAAGGCTTACGGTCTGGCGGCGCTGCGCGTTGGCTATGGTCTGTCTACCCCGGTGGTGGCGGACGTGCTGAACCGGGTACGTCAGCCATTCAACGTCAACAGCCTGGCCTTGGCGGCGGCGTGTGCGGCGCTGAAGGACGAGGAATATCTGGCGCAGAGCCGGCAGCTCAACGAGTCCGGCATGCAACAGCTGGAAGCAGGTTTTCGTGAGCTGGGTCTGAGCTGGATTCCATCCAAGGGCAACTTTATCTGCGTCGACCTCGGTCAGGTGGCGGCTCCTGTATTTCAGGGCCTGCTGCGCGAAGGCGTGATCGTGCGTCCGGTGGCCAACTACGGCATGCCGAATCATCTGCGGGTGACCATCGGTCTGCCGGCGGAAAACAGCCGCTTCCTCGAAGCGCTGCGTAAGGTTCTGGCTCGTGGGTGATGTCACTGCGCTGCAATCTGCTGCACCTATGATCGGGCGCTTGGTGGTGGTCGGTCTGGGGTTGATCGGTGGTTCGTTTGCCAAAGGCTTGCGTGAAAGTGGCGTGTGCCGCGAAGTGGTCGGGGTCGACCTCGACCCGCAATCGCGCAAGCTGGCGGTCGAGTTGGGTGTGGTGGATCGCTGCGAAGACGATCTGGTCAAGGCTTGCCAGGGCGCGGACGTGATCCAGTTGGCGGTGCCGATCCTGGCCATGGAAAAAGTGCTGGCCCGTCTGGCCGGCATGGACCTGGGGCAGGCGATTCTCACGGATGTCGGCAGCGCCAAGGGCAATGTGGTGCGTGCGGCGACCGAGGCGTTCGGCGGCATGCCGGCGCGTTTCGTGCCGGGGCATCCGATTGCCGGCTCCGAGCAGAGCGGGGTGGAAGCCTCCAACTCAGAGCTGTTCCGCCGTCATAAAGTGATTCTGACCCCGCTGGAGCAGACCGATCCGGCTGCCCTGGCGATGGTTGATCGTTTGTGGCGCGAGCTGGGCGCCGACGTCGAGCACATGCAGGTCGAGCGTCACGATGAAGTGCTGGCCGCAACCAGTCATCTGCCGCACCTGCTGGCCTTCGGTCTGGTCGATTCGCTGGCCAAGCGCAATGAAAACCTTGAGATCTTCCGTTACGCTGCGGGCGGTTTCCGTGATTTCACAAGAATCGCCGGAAGCGACCCGGTCATGTGGCATGACATCTTTCTCGCCAACCGCGAGGCTGTCCTGCGCACTCTCGATACATTTCGCAGCGACCTCGACGCCTTGCGCGACGCGGTCGATGCAGGGGATGGGCACCAATTGTTGGGCGTCTTCACGCGCGCCCGGGTTGCCCGCGAGCATTTCAGTAAAATCCTGGCCCGCAGGGCCTATGTGGACGCTATGAATTCCAACGATCTGATTTTCCTGGCTCAACCTGGTGGCCGCCTGTCCGGTCGGATTCGCGTACCGGGTGACAAATCGATTTCCCACCGTTCGATCATGCTCGGTTCCCTGGCTGAAGGCGTCACCGAAGTCGAAGGCTTCCTCGAGGGCGAAGACGCCCTGGCGACCTTGCAGGCGTTCCGCGACATGGGCGTGGTCATCGAAGGCCCGCATCACGGCCGCGTGACCATCCACGGTGTCGGCCTGCATGGCCTGAAGCCTGCGCCGGGCCCGATCTATCTGGGCAACTCCGGCACTTCGATGCGCCTGCTGTCCGGCCTGCTGGCCGCGCAGGATTTCGACAGCACCCTGACCGGTGACGCTTCGTTGTCCAAGCGCCCGATGAATCGCGTCGCCAACCCGCTGCGGGAAATGGGCGCCGTGATCGAAACCGCTGCCGAGGGTCGTCCACCGATGACCATTCGTGGCGGTCACAAGCTTAAAGGCCTGACCTACACCATGCCGATGGCCAGTGCCCAGGTTAAATCCTGCCTGCTGCTGGCGGGTCTGTACGCCGAAGGCAAGACCACCGTGACCGAGCCGGCACCGACCCGTGATCACACCGAGCGTATGCTGCGCGGCTTTGGCTATCCGGTGAGCGTCAACGGTGCCACGGCATCGGTTGAGTCTGGTGGCAAGCTGACCGCGACCCACATCGAAGTGCCTGGCGACATCTCGTCGTCGGCGTTCTTCCTGGTGGCCGCATCGATCGCTGAAGGCTCGGAGCTGGTGCTCGAGCACGTAGGCATCAACCCGACCCGCACCGGCGTAATCGACATCCTGCGTCTGATGGGCGCCGACATCACTCTGGAAAACCAGCGTGAAGTGGGTGGCGAGCCGGTTGCCGACCTGCGCGTGCGAGCGGCTAAACTCAAGGGTATCGAGATTCCGGAAGCGCTGGTTCCGCTGGCCATCGACGAATTCCCGGTGCTGTTCGTGGCCGCGGCCTGTGCCGAAGGGCGCACCGTGCTGACCGGCGCCGAAGAGCTGCGGGTCAAGGAATCGGACCGTATCCAGGTCATGGCGGACGGTTTGCTGGCGCTGGGCGTCAAGTGCGAACCGACCCCGGACGGCATCATCATCGACGGCGGCCAGATCGGCGGCGGCGAAGTGCATGGTCATGGCGATCACCGCATCGCGATGGCATTCAGCGTGGCCTCACTGCGCGCCACGGCACCGATCCGCATCCATGACTGCGCCAACGTCGCGACATCGTTCCCGAACTTCCTGGCGCTCTGCGCGCAGGTCGGCATTCGTGTGGCGCAAGAGGCTCAGTCGTGAACAACATTGCACCGGTCATCACCATCGATGGGCCAAGCGGCTCGGGCAAAGGCACCGTAGCCGGGATTCTGGCCAAGCGTCTGGGCTGGAACCTGCTGGACTCCGGTGCGCTGTATCGCCTGCTGGCATTTGCTGCGCACAACCATGGTGTCGACCTGACCAATGAAGAGCTGCTGAAGAAACTGGCGGCTCATCTGGATGTGCAGTTCATCGCGGCGACCGACGGTCAGCTGCAACGCATCATTCTGGAAGGTGACGAAGTCAGCGATGTCATCCGCACTGAAAGCGTCGGATCCGGCGCTTCTCAGGTGGCCGCATTGCCGGCTGTGCGCGAAGCGCTGCTGCAGCGCCAGCGTGCTTTCCAGGAGTCGCCGGGTCTGGTGGCCGATGGTCGCGACATGGGTACGGTGGTTTTTCCGAATGCACCCTTGAAGATTTTCCTGACCGCCAGTGCCGAGGAGAGGGCGCGCCGTCGATATTTGCAGTTGAAGGGCAAGGTCGAGGGTGTTAGTCTGTCGAGTCTGCTAGATGAGATCCGTGCGCGCGACGAGCGTGATACCCAGCGAGCGGTGGCCCCGCTCAAGCCGGCGGCCGACGCCATACAGCTGGATTCCACGGAGCTGTCCATCGATCAGGTGCTTGAACGCATCATGAGCGAGATCGCCATTCGCGATATCGCCGGGTGACCAAGAAGACCGCAGGGGACCAGTCATAGTCCTGTGGCGCTTCTTTTAAATGAAACTAACCCACATTGTCTGGGATGTGGAGATGGGCGTATTTTTCGCCCTAATCAACAGGAATTAAAATGAGCGAAAGCTTTGCGGAACTCTTTGAAGAAAGCCTAAAGACCCTGAACCTTCAGGCAGGCTCCATCATCACCGGTGTTATCGTTGATATCGATTACCAGGCTCGCTGGGTAACCGTTCACGCTGGCCTGAAGTCTGAAGCACTGATCCCTCTGGAGCAGTTCTACAACGACGCTGGCGAACTGAACATCAACGTCGGTGACGAAGTTCACGTTGCTCTGGACTCGGTTGAAGACGGTTTCGGTGAAACCAAGCTGTCCCGTGAAAAAGCCAAGCGCGCTGAATGCTGGATCGTTCTGGAAGCAGCCTTCGCAGCTGAGGAAGTGGTCAAGGGCGTTATCAACGGTAAGGTTAAAGGCGGCTTCACTGTCGACGTTAACGGCATCCGTGCGTTCCTGCCAGGTTCCCTGGTTGACGTCCGTCCAGTGCGCGACACCACGCACCTGGAAGGCAAAGAGCTGGAATTCAAGGTCATCAAGCTGGACCAGAAGCGCAACAACGTTGTCGTTTCCCGTCGCAGCGTCCTGGAAGCCGAGAACTCCGCCGAGCGTGAAGCTCTGCTGGAATCCCTGCAGGAAGGCCAACAAGTCAAAGGTATCGTCAAAAACCTCACCGATTACGGCGCATTCGTCGATCTGGGTGGCGTGGACGGCCTGCTGCACATCACCGACATGGCGTGGAAGCGTATCAAGCACCCTTCCGAAATCGTCAATGTTGGCGACGAGATCGACGTCAAGGTTCTGAAATACGATCGCGAGCGCAATCGTGTTTCCCTGGGCCTGAAGCAACTGGGCGAAGATCCATGGGTTGCTATCAAAGCCCGTTACCCAGAAGGCACTCGCGTTACCGCTCGTGTAACCAACCTGACCGACTACGGCTGCTTCGCTGAGCTGGAAGAAGGCGTTGAAGGTCTGGTACACGTTTCGGAAATGGACTGGACCAACAAGAACATCCACCCTTCGAAAGTCGTACAAGTCGGCGACGAAGTGGAAGTCATGGTTCTGGACATCGACGAAGAGCGTCGTCGTATCTCCCTGGGCATCAAGCAGTGCAAGTCGAACCCATGGGAAGACTTCTCTGGCCAGTTCAACAAGGGCGACAAGATCTCCGGCACCATCAAGTCGATCACCGATTTCGGTATCTTCATTGGTCTGGACGGCGGCATCGATGGTCTGGTTCACCTGTCCGACATCTCCTGGAACGAAGTGGGCGAAGAAGCCGTACGTCGTTTCAAGAAGGGCGATGAGCTGGACACCGTTATCCTGTCGGTTGACCCGGAGCGTGAGCGTATCTCCCTGGGTATCAAGCAACTGGAAAGCGATCCGTTCTCCGAGTACGTCTCGGTTAACGACAAAGGCGCAATCGTCACTGGTACCGTGAAAGAAGTTGACGCCAAAGGCGCCATCATCGTTCTGGCCGACGATATCGAAGCAACTCTGAAAGCCTCCGAAATCAGCCGTGACCGCGTTGAAGACGCGCGCAACGTTCTGAAAGAAGGCCAGCAAGTAGAAGCCAAGATCATCAGCGTTGATCGTAAGAGCCGCGTAATTCAGCTGTCGATCAAATCGAAAGACGATGCTGAAGAGAAAGAAGCCATCCAGAGCCTGAAAGCAGCTCCGGAAGGCGAAGCAGCCGACACCACCATGGCGGCACTGCTGCGTCAAGCAATGGCCAAACAGAACTGAGTTCTGTCTGATCATAAAAAAAGGGCGACTTCGGTCGCCCTTTTTTGTGCCTGCGATTTGGTGGGGAACTGCTTTCCGGTCAATCAGTGAAACCATTCCCTTCGCCGGGCGGTCTGTTTCTTTAATCGGATCAATCGCCTATTCGCGTCTAGGCTTAGGCTGAAGATCGCAGTAGTCGGGCAGACGCCTGGCATAAGGAAGTGAATGAACAAGCTTATAGTTCTGTTGGGTTTGCTGGTGTTGGCAGGCTGTGCTACCAGCGCCAAGACCCATGCGGTGCGTGGAGTGAGTGGCATCGAGGTTGACTGCTCCGGCTTGGGTTCAGGCTGGGAAAGGTGTCAGAAACGCGCTGCCAAGGAATGCAAGGGGGCAGGTTACAAGGTGATCACGCGTTCTGATGATGCTCAGGATGAAGATGAGTTTCCCTTCGGCTTCAATCCTGCTGGCTACGTCACTCGAACCATGCTGGTGATTTGTCGGTGAGTGAGCGTTCATGGGCTTGCAATCCTATGCCCTGAAAATGGGCGTTCTGGCGAGTTGAAAGATATGTCAAGCCCTGGGCTGTTCAAAATCTTCCGGGCGTGCTAAAACCTTTCAAGCGCTGACCTAGCTGCTTGAAAAAGAAGGGAAAAATATGACGAAGTCGGAGTTGATCGAACGAATTGTCACCCATCAAGGGCTGCTTTCATCCAAAGATGTGGAGTTGGCCATCAAGACTATGCTTGAGCAAATGTCCCAGTGTCTGGCCACGGGGGATCGTATCGAGATCCGTGGTTTTGGCAGCTTTTCCTTGCACTATCGTGCGCCGCGTGTCGGTCGTAATCCAAAGACCGGTCAGTCCGTCAGCCTTGATGGAAAATTCGTTCCGCATTTCAAGCCTGGCAAGGAGTTGCGCGATCGCGTGAATGAAGAAGAGGAGGAGGGGGTTTGACGGTCACCGTTACGCAAGGAGTTGCTCATGAATAATCTCAAGCGCATTCTGCTTTCCGTTCTGATTCTATTGGTTGTGTTGGCGATCCTTGCGTTCGTTCTCGAAAATCAGCAATCGGTCTCCCTGTTGTTTCTTGGTTGGGAGGGGCCGCAACTTCCAGTGTCGGTGATTACTGTGGGTGCATTGCTCGCGGGTATGCTGATAGGGCCGGTTTTTGGCTGGTTTCTGGGACGTTCGTCCAGAGCTTCACGCAAGCGTCTGGTCTGATTGCTACATGGAAGTAAAGGCGAACTAAACTTTAGCCACAGCTTGTCTATATCCATTAGTAAAACGTTCATTAAGCTGTAAAATGCTGCGCTCGTCCGATAGTGGCATATTCCCACGTCGGTTCAGACTGACATCGTCAGAAGCCACGGCTGAAATGATGGCTTTTGCATTCATGGATTAGACAGCGCTCGGTTGGCGGCCCTGTCAGTAACTCAAGGGTATGGTTTCGCGTGAAAATTCTAGTAACCGGCGGCGCCGGGTTTATCGGCTCGGCGGTCATCCGTCATATCATTTCCAATACTACCGACGCAGTGATCAACGTCGATAAGTTGACGTATGCAGGTAACCTTGAGTCGTTGGCCGAAGTCAGCGGAAGCTCGCGTTATGCGTTTGAGCGCGTCGATATCTGCGACCGTGAGCAGATCGATCGTGTACTGCGTGAACACCAACCGGATGCGATCATGCACCTGGCCGCAGAGTCCCACGTCGATCGCTCGATCTCCGGTCCTTCCGAATTCGTTCAGACCAACATCATCGGCACTTACACTTTGCTGGAAGCTGCGCGTCATTATTGGGCTGCGCTGGATGATGCCCGCAAGGCAGCTTTTCGCTTCCACCATATTTCAACGGATGAAGTTTACGGTGACCTGGAAGGTCCGGAAGATCTCTTTAGGGAAACCACCCCGTATCAGCCAAGCTCGCCGTACTCGGCCAGCAAAGCCAGCTCCGATCACCTGGTTCGTGCCTGGGCCCGTACATACGGCCTGCCGACTCTGGTCACCAACTGCTCGAATAACTATGGACCTTGCCACTTTCCTGAGAAGTTGATCCCGTTGATCATTCTCAACGCGCTGGAAGGTAAGCCGTTGCCTGTCTATGGCAAAGGCAATCAGGTTCGTGATTGGTTGTATGTCGAAGATCACGCCCGTGCCTTGTACAAAGTCGTGACCGAAGGTGTCATTGGTGAGACTTACAACATCGGTGGTCATAACGAAAAGCAAAACATCGAAGTCGTTCACACCCTGTGTGCACTGCTTGATGAGTTGCGCCCGGACTCGGCGCACCGTCCGCACGCGGGCCTGATCACCTATGTGCAGGATCGTCCTGGTCATGATCAGCGTTACGCTATCGATGCCAGCAAAATTCAGCGCGAGCTAGGCTGGACACCGGAAGAAACCTTCGACACCGGTATCCGTAAAACCGTTGAGTGGTATCTGAACAACACTGAGTGGGTAGCGCACGTGAAGAGCGGTGCCTATCAGCAATGGATTGATCAGAATTACGCGGATCGCTCGGGCAAGGCATGAAAATTCTCCTGCTTGGGAAAAACGGCCAAGTCGGCTGGGAGCTTCAACGCTCCCTGGCGCCTCTGGGCGAGTTGATCGCCCTGGACCGTCACCCGGTGGACGGTCTGAGTGGCGACCTTTGCGATCTGGATGTGCTGCGTGCGACGATCCGTCAGGTGAAGCCGGACGTAATCGTCAACGCTGCAGCCTACACGGCAGTAGACCAGGCAGAATCGGAGACCGAGCTGGCGGATCGTGTGAACGCTCAGGCGAGTGGTGTCATGGCCAAAGAGGCAGCGTCGTTGGGCGCATGGCTGATTCACTACTCGACTGACTATGTCTTCAGTGGTGAAGGTGTGCGGCCTTGGCAGGAGACTGACGCTGTTGCACCGGTTAATTATTACGGTTCAAGCAAGCTAGCTGGCGAACAGGCGATAACGTCCTCAGGCTGCAAGTATCTGATTCTGCGGACCAGTTGGGTCTACGGCGCGCGCGGCAACAACTTCGCCAAAACCATGCTGCGCCTTGCCAAGGATCGAGAAACGCTGAGCGTGATCGCCGATCAGATCGGTGCTCCAACGGGCGCTGATCTAATTGCTGACGTGACTGCTCTGGCCATCGCCAAGATCCAGCAGCGCCCAGAGCTGGTGGGCATTTATCATCTTGCAGCCGCCGGCCAAGTGTCTTGGCACGGTTATGCCAGCCATGTCATTCAGTGGGCCAAGGCGAATGGTGAAGAGCTTGCGGTTACAGCCGTCAATCCGATCAGCACCGTTGATTATCCGACACCGGCGCGACGTCCTCTGAACTCTCGGCTGGATACTCAAAAACTGCGCGACAATTTTTCTCTACACTTGCCGGATTGGCAAAGTGGTGTTACCCGAATGCTTAGGGAAGTTCTGAACAAATGAACACGACAAATCGTAAAGGCATCATCCTCGCCGGTGGCTCGGGAACGCGCCTGCATCCGTTGACTCTCGGCGTATCGAAGCAGATGCTGCCGATCTACGACAAGCCGATGATTTTTTATCCGTTGTCGGTACTGATGCTGGCAGGTATGCGCGAGATCCTGATCATCTCCACGCCGGATGATTTGCCGTGCTTCCGCAAGCTGCTGGGTGACGGTAGCCAGTACGGTATCGAATTGACTTACGCCGAGCAGCCTAGTCCGGACGGTCTAGCTCAGGCGTTCATTATCGGTGAAGAGTTTATTGGCGAAGATCCTTGCTGCCTGATCCTGGGTGACAACATCTTCTACGGACAACATTTCTCGGACAACTTGCGCTCTGCAACCGAACAAAAGAGTGGCGCGACAGTTTTCGGCTACCACGTTTCCGATCCCGAGCGTTTCGGCGTAGTTGAGTTTGATGCTACCGGTCGAGCGCTGAGCATTGAAGAGAAGCCGCTGAAACCGAAGTCCAACTACGCGGTTACCGGCCTGTACTTTTACGATAACGACGTTGTCGGGATTGCGAAGAGCATCAAGCCCTCTGAACGTGGCGAGCTGGAAATTACCGACGTGAACCGTGCTTACCTAGAGCGTAAGTCGCTCAACGTCGAGATGCTCGGCCGCGGATTCGCTTGGCTGGATACCGGTACTCACGATTCGCTGCTTGAGGCCAGTCACTTCGTGCATACGATCGAACAGCGCCAAGGTCTGAAGGTCGCCTGTCTGGAAGAAATCGCTTATCACAACAGCTGGATCACCGCCGAGCAACTGGGGCGCCAGGCTGATGCGCTCAAGAAGACCGGTTATGGTCAGTACTTGCAGAAACTGCTGGATGCGTCTTCTCACTAAAGGTGTTTTTTGACCTTTTCGGCGGCAACGCTCGAACAGCTTTTGACAGGACAGGTATGCCAGTTAAACATCCCAAGGTTGCAGTTTTACTGGCTGCCTTCAACGGAATGCAATGGATCGAAGAACAGATAACCTCGATTCTTGAGCAGTCCGCGGTTGATGTGAAAGTGTTTATCAGCATTGATCCGTCAACGGACGGAACTGAAGCCTGGTGCGCTGAATACGCCGCTGTTCATTCGAATGTCGTGGTGTTGCCGCCTGCAGGCAGCTTCGGTGGTGCTTCGCGGAACTTTTTCAGACTGATTCGCGACGTGGACTTTGATGGATTCGATTTAATTGCATTTGCTGATCAGGATGATATCTGGAGTGGCAACAAGCTGCGGCGAGCGCATGAGAAACTCGGTGAGCTGAAGGCGGATGGTTATTCTAGTAATGTCGTCGCATTTTGGGGTTGCGGTAAGACTCATTTGATCGATAAGGCGCAGCCTCAGGTTGCTTGGGACTATCTGTTCGAAGCGGCGGGGCCTGGTTGCACTTATGTCTTCAGTCATCGACTTGCGGCCAATCTCAAGGCGGCAGTGGTTGCCCAGTGGCAACAATTGCAGGACGTCAGTCTGCATGATTGGTACTGTTATGCGTTTGCCCGAAGCAATGGTTTTCGCTGGTTCACGGATCCTGTTCCTTCAATGCAGTACCGCCAGCATGAAAGCAATCAAGTTGGCGCGAATATCGGAATCAATTCCCTAGCGGTACGCTATAAAACCATTCACGACGGATGGTGGTTTTCTCAAGTGCAACTGATTGCTGCACTAGTTGATAAGCATCAGGATCCTTTCGTTCGGTCCTGGTTCCGTTTGGGGCGCTTGCAGTTGATGAAACTCTCTTTGAGCGCCTGGAACTGTCGGCGACGTGTACGTGACAAGGTATTCTTTTTCCTGATTTGCTGGGCAACGGCGATCGTAGGGAAAAAGGTTAGATGAATTCACCGAATGTATTGGTGACGGGGGCCTCTGGTTTTGTTGGTGAGGCCGTCATCCTCAGATTGCTCCTGGATCGCAAGTTCACACCCGTCGCTGCGGTTCGCAGTGTCTCGCGGTTGGCGGGGCTTTGTCGGGTATTGCACTGTCCGCTCGGAGAGCGCTCACAGGTGCCGGACCTCAAAGGCATTCAGGTGGTGGTTCATTGTGCAGCGCGCGTCCATGTAATGAACGAAGATGCGCAGGATGCATTGACTGAGTTTCGCAAAGTCAATGTGGAAGGTACTGTGGCATTGGCCCTCAAGGCGGCTGCCGCAGGTGTTACGCGTTTCATTTTTATCAGTTCGATAAAGGTGAATGGTGAGCGTACTGTCGGTGGATCACCCTTCAAGTTTGATGATGATCCTGCTCCTCATGATCCTTATGGGCGCTCCAAACACGAAGCGGAACAGCGGTTGCGTGAAATCGGCCAGCAAACGGGGATGGAGGTGGTGATCATCCGGCCGCCGCTGGTCTATGGTCCAGGGGTGCGCGCCAATTTTTTAAGCATGATGGACTGGCTGAACAAGGGCGTGCCACTGCCTTTGGGAAGTGTCGAGAACAGCAGAAGCCTGGTTTCGCTAAGCAACCTGGTGGATTTGATTGTCGTTTGTATCGATCATCCAGCCGCACCAGATAATACTTTTCTGGTCAGTGATGGTGTGAGCGTTTCCACCACTCGGTTGCTGCAAATTATAAACAGAGCGCTTGGCCGCCCCGCATTGTTGATACCGGTTCCGGTGTGGGCGTTGAAAGCTTTGCTCACGCTGCTCGGGAAAAATCTGATCGCCCAGCGACTCTTCGATTCTCTCGAGGTTGATATTGCCAGGACGCAGTCTGTTCTCGGATGGTCGCCTCCCGTGAGTGTGGATCGCGCAATACTGCAGACGGTCAGACACTATCTGGATACTCAAATAAAATGATTTTTTGCGTGTTGTTACTTTCAGTGTTCTTCATTTCGCTACTGCTGACGTATGCCTTGCGTCGGTATGCCCTGGCCAACAGTTTGATCGATATCCCAAACGCTCGAAGCTCTCACACCCTGCCAACGCCGCGAGGCGGCGGGGTGGCAATAGTCGTGTCTTTCCTGCTGATGCTGCCCGTGTCTTACTACTTGCTGCTGATCGACTTGCCGACGATGCTCGGCTTATCGGGAGCGGGAGCCTTGGTTGCGGTGTTGGGTTTTGCGGATGACCACGGACACATTGCGGCCAAATGGCGGCTCTTGGGGCATTTTTTGGCTGCAGGCTGGGCGTTGTATTGGCTCGGTTCTGGAGCGCAGATATCGCTATTCGGTTGGCTGCTCGACTGGAAGTGGTTTACCGGCGTGTTTTTTTCGATCTATCTGGTCTGGTTGCTCAATCTGTATAACTTTATGGACGGCATTGATGGGCTGGCAAGCGTCGAGGCTATCTCTGTCTGCCTGGCAGCCTGTCTTGTGTATTGGCTGAGCGGATATCAGATTCTGGCCTGGATTCCATTGCTGCTGGTGGCTGCTGTCTCGGGTTTTCTTTGCTGGAATTTTCCTCCAGCCCGAATTTTCATGGGCGATGCCGGCAGTGGCTTCCTCGGGTTGACCATCGGTTTGTTGGCAATAATCGCTTGCGCAAAGGCCCCCGACTTACTGTGGTGCTGGCTCATACTGCTGGGGGTGTTCATCGTTGATGCTACCTGGACACTTCTACGGCGATTGCTTCGTGGCGATAAAGTCTACGAAGCGCATCGCAGTCATGCCTATCAATATGCTTCTCGACAATATGGTAGCCACAAGACTGTGGTTTTCGGTGTCTTGGCGATTAACCTGTTATGGCTGACGCCGTTCGCGATTATGGCGGCAATCGGGTTAATTCCGGGGGGCGTAGCCCTGCTGATTGCTTACCTGCCGCTGGTGTTTGCTGCCAAAAAATATAACGCCGGCGTGATGGAAGTTCAGCAAGGCCAGCAATGAGCCCGATCTGAAAGTTTATCGACTATAGCTGCAGATTTGCCGTTTGTTCGAATATCGTATCGGTTGCTGAGGGTAAGCTGTTCAGCGATCAGGTTGTAAAAGTTACAGGCAGGCTTGCGGTCAAACGGTGTAAAGTCTAAGTTTTCAAAAAATTGAAAAATATTTTTATAGGATAAATTGTTCGGTATGAGGTCTTCGAAGAAATCATTTATTACCCGCTGCCTGTCTAGCCCGCGTGAATTACTTTTGAACCCAAAAGCGGTTCTTCGGCCGCTTTATCAGAAATTTCCTTTTCTAGCGAGTGTGCGGGTCCGAGTAGGGCTGTTTTCACGAAAAGTTCGATTGTGGCTATTTTCACTTATCGATTCCAAGAATAATGTCAATGCCCTCCAGGCGTTGGCGCAGCGTCGCTTTTCCCATGTATTGCCCTCTTCTGATTGTGTTGAACGTCCGGCGATAGATATATCTATCGTTACTTACAATAGCTCCAAGTGGGTCGACGGCTTCTTCGATTCTTTGAAAGCGCAAAGTTATCCTTGTGAGAAGCTGAATCTCTATTTCGTAGACAACGGTTCTTCGGATAATACCGTCGAAGAGCTTGAACGTTGGAAGAACGGTTACGGTAACCTGTTTGGCGGTTTTAATATTATTCGTGGCGACAATATAGGCTTTGGCGCCGGGCATGATCGAGCAATCTCCATAGGTACTGCCGATTATTTTCTAGTGAGTAACATCGATATTCATTTTTCGGTGGAAGCCTTAGAACAAGTTGTGACCTCTGCTTTGGCGTCAGGGCAGGACGATGTTGCATCGTGGGAAATGAGGCAGGCTCCTTTCGAGCATCCAAAATACTACGATCCGGTAACCCTCGAAACGAACTGGTCGTCACATGCCTGCATCCTGATCAGGCGAGCCGCTTATGTGCAGGTTGGGGGTTATGAAAGTCAGATATTCATGTATGGAGAGGATGTCGAATTATCCTACCGTTTCAGGTCATACGGTTATCGGCTGAAATACTGCCCTGGCGCCGTGGTTTACCACTACACCTATGAACATGAAAATCAGGTAAAGCCGATTCAATACGTTGGTAGCACTTTGGCCAATGCTTATCTGCGCCTGCGTTACGGCAACTGGATCGATAAGGTGGGCGGGCTTGCACTGCAGTTTTTATTGATCCTCAGGCCGGAGGTGTATCCGGGGTCTCGGCGCGATGTAATGGGCAGTGTCCTGCGCATGATAAGAAAAGCGCCACATTTTCTTGGGGGAAAAGGTCGACAAAGTGGTGTCAGTTTTCCTTTCAGGGGATTTGATTATGAAATGATCAGGGACGGGGCGTTCTGGCGCGTGGGTGAGCCTCTCGTCGAGCAGCCGTTAGTGACGATCGTCACGCGTACTTACCAGAAGCGTGACGAGTTTCTACGACAGTCGATCATGTCGGTACTCAATCAAACCTACCGCAATATCGAGTTGATTGTGGTGGAAGATGGTGGGGTAACGATGAAGCCGCTTGTGGACAATACGCCGATCTCGGCGGGACGCAGCGTTCGATTTTTCGGCCTGGACAAGGTAGGGCGCTCGGTGACGGGTAACTACGGCCTGGAAATGGCCACGGGCAAATACTGCATGTTTCTCGACGATGACGACCTGCTTTTTTCTGATCACGTAGAAGTGCTGGTTGCCGCTCTATTAAAAGATCAAGAGGCTGTTGCAGCTTATTCGCTGGCGATGGAGGTGGGTACTGTCACTGAGAGCAGTGGTCGGTATGTGGAACTCACTCATGAAACGCATGATTCCTTTAGGCAGGAGTTCGATTACGAGACGTTGCTTGATCATAACTACATACCGATTCAATCAATTTTATTTATGCGTGAGTTGTATTTGTCTCGAGGCGGTTTTGAGATTGATATGAGCAATCTTGAGGACTGGAATCTTTGGCTCCGTTATGGTTATAAAAACAAGTTTAGTTATGTTCCAAAAACTACTTCGCTGTTCAGGACGCCTGCCCAGTCGGATGTGAGAGTCGCTCGTCACAAGCAGCTTCATGAGGCATATTTTCTCGCCAAGAATCGTGCGGTGAAGTCTTGCGAAAATTATCGTTGATCTTATCGCTCCATTGAATTTAGTTGTCTTGAAAAAAGCCGCCTGTTCAGGCGGTTTGTTTCACTTATTGATCGCTGAAAACGAAAGAAATTAAAGTTTTCCAGCGCGCTGCCGATGGGGTTCTGGCCCTTATTCGGGTCATGCCGGGCGCGGTTTTTTTTCCGATGAAGTGAGCTGCAGGCGGCAGGAAGTCTAGCAGATGTTCTGCGTTTCCATGGGCTCCGCGCTCGCGTCTGACGGACGCGCTCCAAGGGAAAACCCGTGTTTCTCCGTCGTATTGAATGATATCATCCGACAAAATATTGACCGCCGTGTCGCAGATCAATCGCGTGATTCCCACTTCCGGGGCGTGCCAGTCATGCCTCGCTTCGGCATGAGACACAGCCATGTCATCGGTGCCATCTGTTGGCTGGGGTGGATGCTTCACTTATGTGTGGCCGTGGCTTCACTTGCTGCGGTTGTGCAGTCATGCAGTTTTGAAGGAAGCGCCCGTTTTGCCACGCTCTCTTTTCAACGAGGCTCCTCGTACGCTGGAAATCACCCGTCCTGATTTTTGCGACCCATCGAGATCTGCGTGGTTTTGTAAAGGAAATGCTTCCTCTCATGAATGGAACTCCCTGAAAATGTTCGACAATGCGCCGACCTGCCTCAAGCCTTGCGCAGAGGAACGCGGTTTTTTTCACAGAAGCTTTGGCTTTTCCTCCTTGGGTATGATCCCAACGCTCGCGGCTCGTGATGCGTGCCGACCTGCATTTTTTTGCTGAGGTTTTGATTGATGCGCCAGTTTTCTGCCAACCCATTGGAAATGTTCGCCAGCCTCTGGCGCAATATC
Source organism: Pseudomonas pharyngis (assembly GCF_021602345.1). Lineage (GTDB taxonomy): Bacteria > Pseudomonadota > Gammaproteobacteria > Pseudomonadales > Pseudomonadaceae > Aquipseudomonas > Aquipseudomonas pharyngis. The sequence goes on along the minus strand of NZ_BQID01000008.1, from coordinate 107,747 downwards.
GCTCTGATTAAAGCGTCGACAATACGGGAGGTGCTGGGCAGGTACCGCGGCTCGGCGATGGGGTTGCTCTGGTCATTTTTTAACCCGCTGTTGATGCTTGCGGTTTACACATTCGTATTCAGTGCAGTGCTTCGTGCCCGCTGGAGTGTGGACAGTGATTCGAAGACTGAGTTTGCTCTCATCTTGTTTGCGGGCTTGATCATTTTCAATCTGTTTTCCGAATGCATTAATCGGGCACCGGGTTTGATTCTCGGCAAGGTCAACTTCGTCAAGAAGGTGGTTTATCCTCTTGAAATCCTGCCAGTGGTGGTTTTGGGATCTGCGTTGTTTCACGCGGCCATCAGCCTTGGCGTCTGGTTCATCGCCTATGCAATATTTTTCGGCATGCCGCATGCGACTGTGTTGTACCTGCCACTGATCGTGATCCCTTTTGTAATGTTTATCATGGGGGTCAGTTGGGCCTTGGCGTCGCTGGGAGTTTATCTGCGCGACGTGTCCCAATTCATCGGTATCTTGACGACGGTTCTAATGTTCCTGAGTCCTATCTTCTATCCTGCGACCGCGCTTCCCGAGGCATACCGTCATTTGCTCTACCTCAATCCGCTGACCCCCGCGATCGAGATGACACGCGATGTCTTGTTCTGGGGGAAACTGCCGAATTTCGAGATATTGGGAATCTATTGGATCGCCACTACCTGCATTGCCTGGCTAGGCTTTGCCTGGTTCCAGAAAACACGTAAAGGATTTGCTGATGTCCTCTGAAGTCGCGATTAAGGTTGAGAACCTGAGCAAGTGCTACGAAATTTATGATCAGCCGCGTGACCGGCTGAAGCAGTTTATCGTGCCTCGTCTCCAGGCAACGGCGCGCATGCAGCCAAGTCGGTTTTACCGAGAGTTCTGGGCTTTGCGCGACGTTTCCTTCGAAGTGAAGAGGGGGGAAACGGTCGGGATCATCGGTTGCAATGGCAGTGGCAAGTCCACCCTGCTGCAGATGATTTGTGGCACCTTGAACCCCACGACCGGCACCGTTCAGACCCACGGACGCATTGCTGCCTTGCTTGAGCTTGGATCGGGATTCGATCCCGAGTTTACCGGGCGTGACAACGTTTACATGAATGCTGCTGTGCTTGGGCTTGCCCGGGAAGAGATCGATCAGCGGTTCGACGAAATTGCGGCCTTTGCGGATATCGGCGAGTTTATCGAACAGCCAGTAAAAAGTTATTCAAGCGGTATGGTCGTGCGATTGGCGTTTGCCGTTCAAGCGATGATTGATCCGGATATCTTTATTGTTGATGAGGCGCTCGCGGTCGGCGACGAAAAATTTCAGCGCAAGTGCTTTGCGCGAATGGAAGAGCTGAAAAGCAGGGGTACGTCCATATTGTTTGTTTCGCACTCGGCATCGAGCATCATCGAGTTGTGCGACCGAACCCTGTTGCTCGACCACGGTGTCAGGCTGATGTACGGTGCAGCCCCGCAAGCGGTCAGAGCATACCAAAAGCTGATTTATGCTCCTCAGGCAGAGTACAAACGGCTGGTTGAGGCTTATTTGGTAGCGGACAAGACTGGAGAAAATGTCGATCTCCAGAAAACGGTCGAGAAGCGTCCCGTCTCCCCCACGCAGTTATCGAGTGACTCGTTCGATTCCGGGCTGGTGCCTGAGACTACTGCGGTCTATCCGACTCAAGGGGCGGAAATCACCTCATTCTCCATCCTTGATGCCGACGGACATCAAGTGAACGTGTTAAAGGCGGGAAGTCCCTACCAGGTCCAGGTGGCCGGTCATTTCACCGACAGTCTTGACGCGACCTACTGGGGCATTCATATACGAAATGTTTCGGGTGCCGTCGTAACCGGCCAGCGCTTCCCTGAGGATGGAACCTATTTCGAGCCTGTCGCTGCGGGTAGCGACTTTAACGTCAAATTCTCTTTCCAGATGAATTTACTGCCGGGTGTTTATTTTGTGGGTGGCGGAGTCTGGTCAAATCAGGAACCGAACTGCGCTCACAGGATTATGGATGCAATCATGTTTAGAGTTGTATCCGAGGACAAGCTCAATTCCTTTGGTTATGTGGATTTGATGACGAGCGCACCTCATGCGCAAGTCGGTGGAAAAGCTACGATTTGATGATCGGCCGGCGGCTGAAGGAACCAGCCGTCCGCCCGATTCGAAGTTACGAGTCAAACGCGGTGTTGTTGACTTGTGTAATGGAATAATGGACTTGGAAGTTTGATGCTGCGCTGCAGCATATTCATAAGGTTTATGACGTAAATGCTAAATATCAGTGATTGGCCACCAAGTGACGAAGCCGCAGTATTTAACTATCTCCGCTGGAGTGGCTATCGTTCGGAGCAGCACAAGCTCTTTTACGTAAGCACCCCGAAAGTTGCATGTACGTCCCTTAAATGGTGGTTTGCATCGCTGGTAGGCTGCTCGAAGGCGCTTAGCGAGATCACTGATAGTGCTGAAAGCAACCCGGATCAAATCGTCCACGAGATGCACAGGGTTGCGCCGCATGTTACAGGGCTTGCTCCCGCCGAGCTGCGTGAAGCCCTGACGTCGGACTCGTATTTTCGCTTCGCTGTGGTGAGAAACCCTTACAAGCGAATTTTTTCGGCGTGGCAGTCGAAATTGCTGTTGCAGGAACCACAGCAGGTTGGGCCCTATCTTCAGCGTGATTTTTATCACCAGCCGCTCAGAGACGCTAATGATATTGCCTTGGCATTTGAGGGCTTTCTTGAGCATCTTGCCAGTCAGGAAGCGCCAACCTACTGGGACCAGCATTGGACGCCTCAGGTCATGTTGCTGCGCCCTGATCTGATCAGCTACAGCGTACTGACCAAAATTGAAGAGGCTCCTCGGCTTAGCAAAGCGTTGGCCGAGCATTTGGGTGAATTTATTCCCGACCCCTTCGCCGACCGTCGCGCAAATGAAAGTCTGATTCCCTATCTTCCCGAGTTCGTGACAGAGCGCAGTGCCAGTTTGATCCGGACTTTGTACGCCGAGGATTTTGCGGTATTGGGTTACGACACCGAGCCGCCGAAAGCCAAGGAAACGTTTACGCATGATGAATTGATGCTTGCTTTGCGAGCGATCAAGCTAATCAGAGGGCGCCACCAATCCCTCGGCGAACGCAGCGCACGTATTGTTGCCCTGGGTCAGACTGTGGCCACGCTTGAGGCGAAAATCGCTTCGCTGGATGCTTACGCTGCTGAAAGTGCAACGCAGATCACCGAATTTCGTCTTGTTGCGGAAAAACGTGAGGCCGAAATCGACAAGCTCACCCGCCAGATCGACAACCTGAAGACTCAGCTTGTTGTGGGTGAGGAAGAGATTGCCAGGATTCAGCTGCAAAAAGATGCTGAAGTGGCTGCCGCCCGACAAGAGCTGCAGAAAGCCTATGAGTCTCGCTCATGGCGGGTAACGTTGCCACTGCGCAGAAGCGGTGTGCTGGCTCGTCGGACATTGCGCCGGTTGAGCAATACGTCACTGGGCAAGGCAATCCAGGTCCTGAGAGAGCGTCGCGCGCGGGTTGATGAGTCCGCTATCAGTCTGTTGGGCGCCAGTGAGCTGTTTGATAACAGCTACTACCTTACACAGAATCCTGACGTTAAAGATCAGGGCGTCGATCCACTCGTGCACTATCTTAATGATGGGTGGAAGGAGGGGCGCAACCCTTCCGCTTTTTTCAGTAACGAAAAATACCTCCGAGACTATCCGGATGTTGCCGCTGCTGCTGTAAATCCGCTGGTTCACTATCTGAGCAACGGCCGGTTGGAAGGGCGCTCTATCGCTGGCCATGTCCGTACCTGGACGCGGAAAAAACGTGTAGAGGCAGAGGCCAGGCCTATTGTTTTCCAACAGGTCTCTCCGGAAATCATTGCGGCACAAGCTGAAGCCATTAGAAATTCTGGAATGTTTGATGCCGATTATTATCTGGCGATGTATCCAGAGCTGAAGAAACTCAACCTGGATCCGATTCGCCATTATTGCGGTTTCGGCTGGTATGAAGGAAAAAACCCTTCCGATGATTTTGATACTGTTGGCTATCTTGAGACGTATAAGGATATCCAGGCAGCTAATATAAATCCGTTCTGGCACTACGTTGTTTCGGGTGCTTCGGAGCAGCGGATTACGGTGCCTGGCGCGGCCATTCGTTATGAAGATGACGTCCGTTTCGGTTTTTCCGGGAGCAGCATTAAACTTTTTGCTCTATATGTTTTGCCGCATTGGGACAAGTTGCGCGACGCGCGTTCTTCTTCCAAGGGTGGGGCTCAGTTGCTGCCGAATGACTATCTCGGATTTTATGATCCACTCGACAGCGAGGTGTTGGAAAAACAAGTCCGTTTGGCCAAAAGTCACGGGCTTTACGGCTTTTGTTTCCAATGGGATAGTCATGCTGGTGCTGATTGTCCACAACAGCCTGTGGACGTATTTCTCGATCACAAGAACATTGACTTCCAATTTTGCGTCCGAATTTCAGCGCAAGAAGAAAACTTGCCTGCTCGTCTGCGAGAAGCTGTTCGTGATCGGCGATATCTGCGTGTCGAAGGGCGTCCGGTGGTTGTTGTCGAATGCTCGACACCCAACAATTTCGAGGCGCTCAGCGATTTACGCGATCGACTTTCCCAGCTAGACATCAAGGCCTACCTGATTGCTCAATCGGCACAGGTAGACGATGGCATCTGGAACGGAAAACTGTCTCAGCTATGCGATGCCGTTCTGGACCTGCCTGTGGAGCCTCTCAAGGGTGAAATCGGCACTTTTTCGCCACAACAGAAGAACGGGATTGCCGCTGTTCCCTATTCGGTCATAGTGGCGAATGGCATCACGCGAGCGGAAAATTCCCAATCGCACTCGTTCCCTGTTTTCAACGGTATTACTCTGGCCAGGGATGAGTCTGCATACGCTGCAAAATCGCCGCTGGTGTACACGCGCTTTTGTGCTCGCGAGTACCGTCGCTGGCTGGATGCTGCGATCACCAGCGCCAAGACCAGGCACTCGAAGGATCGGCAGCTGGTGTTCGTCAATGCCTGGAACGACTGGAGTCACGGGCTGTTTCTGGAACCTGACAGAGTTGCAGGTTTTGGTCGCGTCAATGAGACAAGTCGCGGCTTGCTGGCAATCAAGTCGAAGACGTTAATGCCTAAAGTTTCGGTGATTGTGCCGAATTATAACCACGAGCGTTTTCTGCGTAAGCGTCTGGACAGTATCTATGGCCAAACCTACCGGAATTTTGAAGTCATCTTGATGGATGACTGTTCGTCTGACGAAAGCCGCTCGGTATTGAACGAGTATGCGCAAAAGTTCCCAGACGTAACGACCACATTGTTCAATGACACCAATTCCGGTGGTGTTTTCAGACAATGGTCCAAAGGTATCAAAGCGGCGACCGGCGATCTCGTGTGGGTTGCCGAGAGCGACGATTACTGCGATGAAAATTTTCTTCAGGCACTTGTGCGTTGTTTTGATGATGAAGCAGTCATGCTCGCCTACGCTCGCTGCGAGTTTGTCACCAGCGATGAAGTCGTTCAGGAAGGCGAATTCCATAAGTACGTGAGTGACCTGGAGTGCGCAGAGAAGTGGGCGGAATCGTATGTAGATACTGCTCACAGTGAAGTGCGCTACGCATTGGGGATCAAAAATACGATTCCTAATGCCAGCGGTGTTGTATTCAAACGTCCTGTAGATCTGCCTTTGCTCGATGATGAAGAGTGGCTGTCCATGCGAGTGGCTGGCGACTGGGTCTTCTACCTTCATCTAATTCGCGGTGGCAAGGTTGCCTATTCGGTAGACGGTACCAACTTTTTCCGTCGTTACGTTGGCAGCGCTGCCCAGCAGACCTATAAGCGAGAGGTCTTTTATCGAGAACTCGGTATCGCCAGCCGCACCGTACAGGCGTTGTACAACGTACCGCTTTCGGTGCTCGAGCTTTGTGAGGAAAGTAGTCGGCGACTTTACGACATCAACGTCAACAACTCTCAAGAGGAGTTCTACGCCTGGTATGGTCGCGATGCTATTTTTGCGGCGCGTGCCAACCGAACTCCGAACATTATGGTGTCAACCATTGGTTTCTACCCGGGTGGCGCGGAAATTCTGCCAATACGCCTGGCGAACGAATTCAAGCGTCAAGGATACTCGGTGATCCTGCTGAGTGCCGGCCTGACGGCGCGCGAGGACGGGGTTCGCCGTATGTTGCGCGCGGATGTACCGCTGGTCGAAACAAATGATCTTGATGAGGTCAAGTCGCTAATCAGCGAGTTTGGTATCGAAGCCTTGAATAGTCACCAATGGCATATTCAGAAGTATCCGATAAGCCTGCCTGGAGTGTTTTCGCAGTTAGGCTCTCATGTTGCATCGTTGCACGGCATGATTGAGCACGGCGACGCTTTCGCGGTGACTGAGGAGCAGCTCAAAGCGGCAAATCGAGAGGTGACTACCTGGGTTTATACAGCTGAGAAGAATATTGGTCCGTTCGTGAATTTCTCGCTATATGAGGAAGACTCCGGGCGTTTCATCAAAGTGCCTAATGGCCTTCAGCCTCCTACCGTCGTGCCAGTCGAGCGTGAGCAGTTGGGCATTGCGCAGGACGCTTTCGTACTTTGCTGCGTCAGTCGGGCAATACCTGACAAAGGCTGGGACGAAGCCATTGAGGCCGTAACCCTGGCGCGCGCGATTTCGGGAGTGGACATACGTTTGTTACTGGTCGGTAACGGGCCTGTGTATGACGAATATTGCCGCGTTGGCGTACCTGACTTTGTCTGCCTGACCGGATTCAGCAAGGACTCGGTCGGACATTACGCGGCGGCCGACATGGGCATTATGCTGACCAAATTCAAGTCCGAGAGTTTTCCTCTAACGATCGTTGACTGTCTCTTCGCGGGTAAGCCCTACATCGCGTCCGAAGTCGGCGACATCCGAAACATGCTGACAATTGGAGATCAGATCGCCGGTGAGGTGATCGCCCTTGAAGATTGGGAAGTACCGATCGAGCAGACTGCAAAAGTGATCGCCGGTTTTGCTAGCGACAACGCAAAGTACCGCGAGGCGTTCGGGCGGGTGAAAGAGGTTTCCAATCGCTATCGAATCGATGCGGTCGCGGCGCAGTACGTTAGTTTATTCGAGCGCGATATCAAAGCCCGAAAGGAGTGACCAGGCTGGTTGCGAGTCTGTACCGGTTCGCCGTCAGATTTTCAGACGACGTTGGGAGAATTGAGGCCAGCATGCGGGGGCTTGGGCCAAGGGCGGTCAGGCCCAGGCCCTTCATGCGCAACCTCACCAACGAGTTGCTTTGTTCTGCCTGGGCTGTCACTGCTACATTTTTTATTTGCAGCGCTTTGAACGGGCTGATCTGCGCAGTGCTTGGCCGACTGCTCATCCCCAAGCAAATCAAGCCTCTAAAGCATTGGAGACTACATTGAACACATCCGAGAACACCTCGACTTCCTCAGGATTGCGGACGTTGGTATTGGGCGGTCGCGGCTTCATCGGTACCCACCTGATAGAGGCATTGCTGGAGCAGGGGCATGCTGTGCGCTGCTTTGATCGGCCTAACGTTGTGGCGCTTGGTGAATCGCACACAGCGGATACACGTTTCGAGTTGTATGAAGGCGATTTCACCAGTGAGGCCGATATAACCGAAGCATTAAGAGACTGTGATGTCTGTTACCACCTTGTGTCGACGACGTTGCCTAAATCATCGAACGCAGATCCAGTGTTTGATATTGAGAGTAATCTCGTGGGAACCGTTCGCTTGTTGAACCTCGCCGTCGAGGCCGGTATCAAGAAGATCGTTTTCGTGTCATCGGGAGGAACCGTTTACGGTGATCCCCTGCAGGTGCCGATTCCCGAAACGCATCCTACTGATCCTGCGTGTTCGTACGGGATTGCGAAATTGGCAATCGAGAAATATCTGGCACTTTTTCATCGCCTGCATGGCCTTGATTACACCGTCTTGCGATTGGCCAATCCGTATGGAGAAGGGCAGCGAACCCATTCCAGCCAAGGTGCTGTCGCAGTTTTTCTGGGTAAAGTCCTGCGCGGTGAACCCATTGAAATCTGGGGCGATGGGTCGGTGGTTCGTGACTACATTCATGTCGCTGATGTTGTACAAGCCTTGCTGGCGTCTATTGAGTGCTCTGCCGATGAACACGTGTTCAATATTGGCTCTGGTCTTGGGCACAGTTTGAATGAGTTGCTGGATGCGATTGAAAAGATTACGGGGCGTGAGGCGAATCGGCAGTACATGGCCGCCCGAGGGTTTGACGTGCCTGTGAGTGTTTTGTGCATCGAGCGAGCCAAGCGTTCGTTAGGATGGACGCCTGCCGTCAGCTTCGAGCAGGGGCTCGAGCGGTTTGTACAATGGCTGGAAGAGAGCCCATCCTCAAGAATTGCGTGAGAGGCGTGCGCCGATCCGCGGCTGCTGTCAGCTAATCGAACAAACCCGTTGAGTGATCAACGGGTTTTTTATTTCCTGCGAAGAAATATTCTCACTAGATTACCAATTAATGAGTTGTTTTCATCAGGGGGCGCGATGGCAGTTTCTGGTTCAGCAGCAAGTTGTTTGTCGGTTTTGCTGTGCAGCAGCACAGGCTTTAGAAGGGGTTCTATCATCTTCGCGTGCGCTGTCTGATCATAGTGATGGTCGTTGGGGTCCGGGTTGCGTAGGGTTTCTTTAAGCTGACCCAACTCATCAGTGGAAAGCTCATCAAAGTTCAGGTGGCTTATGCCTGTTTTAAGGCAAAAATTTTCCATGAGCGAGTTGAACTCTTTAGTCAGTTGCGTCCGTTGGGACAGGGAAGCGGTTACTTCTTTTCGCAAGTTGGCAACATCTCCCCACTGCATGTCGTCACGGATAGTCGGAAGAGGAGTGCTGATGCAGATCACTTGAAATTTCTTCGCTATATCCCGCAGCAGGTTTTGGTAATTGCCAACGGCTTGCGCCAACATTTGCTCGACCGAGCTGCCATGTTTTTGTGCCCGGTACCAAATTACAAACCCTGTATCGACCTCACCCAGCATTACGATGACTGTGTTTGCGGTGGTGGCTTGCAGTGCGGCGAGATATTGCGGCATGGCTTGAGTGACGGCATTCGGATTCTTCAATCCGGATACCGTAGCTCCGCCGACGGATATGACCTCGAAGGAATGTTCGGGAAACAAGCCTCTCATTTGTTCGGAGCTGAAAACCAAAGCGTGAGAGTCGCCGAGCACGAGTACAGAGTTCATTGTCCGTTTGGATCCTGATGGAGTTTCTTAGAGATCAACCTAAAGCAGCCGGCTTAGAGAGGGACTCGATCCAGGGTACGCGCACGTAACGTTTGGGCGTCAATGTGCTGGCGTTCCCTGGGGGCGTGGCAGGCTCAAGGTTGTTTCAATTTACCGGATATCCGTCTGGCCAGTGCGCTCGCGTGCACGCGCAGTTCGGGAACTGCGGTGGCTTCCCACAGTTCGGCTTTGAGCATCGGCCCGACATAACTAAGCCACGGGGATGGGTTGCCGTTTTTGCTTTGTACGCAGAGATGCTCATCGACGCGCAAGCCCAAGCCAAGATCGTCGACAGTTATCAGCCCGTCGCTGATCAATTGCTGGATCAGCGATTCATCAATCAGGTTCGGATTGGAGTTCGGTCCTGTGCAATTGATGATGCGATCAATCTGCAGTTTCTCTACATCATGACGACCGCGTCGCTGTAAGGTGATCAGCGTTTTTCCATCGCCTGTCTCAATCGAGCGGATACGCCCGGCGATGGGAATGATTTTTTTGCGGTTGACTGCGTCCGCAAAAAACTCATGGGTTTGCGGTGCTACGCGATGGCGGTGAACATCCCAATAGGGTTGCAGGTGGCGAAGAAACCGTCTGCGCTCCTTCGTCTGCAGGCGCATCCACAGTCGAGAGGTAATCGGGCGAATAGCAGCTATAACATCGCGCCAGTTGAGTCCGAGCGCTTTCCCCGCTTCAACTTGCGCCTTGAGGGTTCGCAAGTAACTCAAGACCGTCGGTTCAGCATTGAGCATTTCATCGCGCCAAGACGTCGGTGGCTGCTGCCCGTTCTTGTGTGCCCGGTGTGACAGTGGCATTAGTCCGCGGCGCGAGAGCAGGTATATCTGACCTGCATCGCTGACTTTTCCAAGACTTGAGACCACGTCAAGTGCAGTCAGACCGCTTCCGATCAGTAGAATCGATTCACTTTGCTTGTCCGAGTCGGTCACTGATCCAGCCCACGGATTGGCGACGTAGTGCGGCGATTCGAGCAGGCTCGTCAGTGCTGCCGGCGTACGCGGCGGGAAGTGGCCGAATGCCAAAATGACCTGATCGGCCAAGACAGTCTTGCCCCCAGACAGTTTTATCTGAGCACCTTGCTCGTGGGGTTTGAGTGACACGACTTCTGCGCAGATACGTTCCACCGCAATATGGCTTTTGGTATCTCTTTCGGCACTTTCCAGTAGCGAAGCAAGATAATCGCCATACAGCTTTCTGGATACAAAAGAACTGGAGGTCGTATCGGGAATGAGAGCCTGGCAGTAGTTCAGAAACGAGTCTGGATCATCGACGAGCGCGCTCATATTGCCTGCCGGGACATTCAGCAGGTGTTTTGAACTGCTGGTGCCATACGCCAAGCCCCGCGCAACTGCGCCAGATCTATTGATGATGATCAGTCGAGTGTCTTCGGGGGCGGAACGCAGAAACTCGATGGCGGCAACCGTTCCACTGAAGCCTGCGCCAATAATGACTAGGGTTTTCATTGGTTCGATTGCTTGTTGATAAAGTCGATGATGCGCCGGGCTGCAGTCGGAAGATCATCTTCCAGAGTGTTGATTTTGATTTGCGGGTTATCCGGCGGCTCATAGGCCGAGTCGATGCCGGTGAAGTTGGCGATCAATCCCTGGCGAGCTTTTTTGTACAGACCCTTTGGATCCCGGCGCTCGCACTCATTGAGTGGGGTATCAATGAACACCTCGATGAAATTTTCCGCACCGATGACTTCTCGAGCCAAGGCGCGGTCACGTTTGAACGGAGATATGAAAGCGGTGATAACGATTAATCCGGCATCGATGAAAAGCTTGGAGACTTCGGAGATGCGACGTATGTTTTCGATGCGATCCTTGTCGCTGAATCCGAGGTCATGGCAAAGACCCAACCGGACGTTGTCGCCGTCGAGCAGATAGGTGTGTCGGCCTTCATTGCACAGCGCCAGCTCCAATGCGTTGGCAATGGATGATTTACCCGCTCCGCTAAGCCCAGTAAGCCAAATAACGGTAGGTTGCTGGTTTTTGATAATGCTGCGACGCTCGGCATCCACGGCGGTTGTGTGAGCTACAAGATTTTCGGACATGATTTCTCATTAAGCACTGAAAATTGGAAAATGATGTTCGCTGGATGGGAAGACCTTCACGAGTAATGGGATTTCCGTCTCCTGCTCTCCTTGCCAGTGCCTCGGTCGATGCAATGGATTGACCGCGAAGGGGTTCGCAATTCTGAGAGCACTTCACATTTTCGGTAGTTGGGGGATTGTAGCCATGCGCTGGGTAAATTGCTCGCGAAGAATCGGTTGGACTTGGCGGGCGCAGTGTCATCGACGCAACTGTTGGATCAACTATCCATCTGATCCTTCAGGTATTGGGAGTAGAATGCCAACCTCGACTGCTGAAGGAGGGAGCTACGTGCTCCAGTGCGTGAATGGATAAGGTGCGGACGGTCTTACTGGGTCTGCCTCGCAAGCAAAAGCGTTTGCTGCAGGTGATTACCGACGTGGTGTTGGTTTGGGTCGCTTTATGGCTCTCTTTCATCGTGCGTTTGGGCGTCGATGATATGTATAACCCGATCGCTGCTCATATATGGCTGTTCGCATGCGCGCCAGTTATTGCGATCCCGTTTTTTATACGCTTTGGCATGTACCGTGCTGTCATGCGCTACTTCGGTAACGATGCGCTTATTGCAATCGTAAAGGCTGTCAGTCTTTCTTCATTGATACTGGCCGTGGTCGTTTTCTGGTACAGCAATCATGAGTCCGTAGTACCGCGTTCGATCATCTTCAACTATTGGTGGTTAAGCATGGTCATCATCGGTGGCCTGCGGCTGTGCCTAAGGCAATATTTCATGGGCGACTGGTTCACTGCCGCGCAGCATGTGCCTTTCACCAACCGTGACGATGGGCTGACCAAAGTGGCCATTTACGGTGCCGGAGTCGCTGGTAATCAGCTGGTTGCAGCGCTACGCATGGGACGAGTCATGCGTCCGGTGGCATTTATCGATGACGATTCCGGTATATCCGACCGTTCGATTTCCGGGCTGCAAGTGTATAAGCCCAAACACATTCAACAAATGATTGATGTCACCGGGGCTCAGGAAATCCTTTTGGCCCTGCCGTCGTCCACCCGGGCGCGACGCCGGGAGATCTTGAATCTTCTTGAAGGTTTTCCACTGCATGTGCGAAGCGTGCCCAACTTCACCGATCTTGCCAGCGGTCGAGTCAAAGTTGAGGATATTCAGGAAGTTGATATTGCCGACTTGCTGGGCCGCGATTCCGTGCCTGCGCAACCCGACCTGCTAGCCCGGTGCATCAACGGCAAAACTGTCATGGTCACTGGGGCGGGAGGGTCGATTGGTTCGGAACTTTGTCGGCAGATCTTCGCGCTTCGGCCAACGACCCTGATTTTGTTCGAACACAGTGAGTTCAATCTTTACAACATCTTGTCGGAACTGGAACAGCGTGCTTCTCGTCAATCGGTGCCGGTCAGGTTGCTGCCGATCCTCGGATCAATTCGCCACCAGGATAAATTGCTGGACGTCATGAAAACCTGGAAGGTCGAGACGGTTTACCATGCTGCGGCCTACAAGCATGTGCCGATGGTGGAGCACAACATTGCTGAAGGTGTGCTGAACAATGTAATTGGCACGCTTAATACCGCTCAGGCTGCCTTGCAGTCCGGTGTTTCAAATTTTGTGCTGATTTCCACGGATAAAGCTGTCCGTCCAACAAACATCATGGGCAGCACCAAGCGCCTCGCGGAATTGACGCTTCAAGCCCTGAGCCGCGAGTTGGCTCCGGTTCTGTTCGGCGACAAAGCCAATGTGTCCCGGGTGAATAAAACCCGTTTCACCATGGTTCGTTTCGGTAACGTGCTGGGTTCTTCAGGTTCAGTGATTCCACTGTTTCACAGCCAGATCAGAACCGGTGGCCCACTGACCGTCACCCATCCGAAAATCACCCGCTATTTCATGACCATCCCCGAGGCGGCGCAACTGGTTATCCAGGCGGGATCAATGGGGCAGGGCGGCGATGTGTTCGTGCTCGATATGGGCGAACCGGTGAAAATCGTCGAACTGGCAGAAAAAATGATTCATTTGTCAGGCTTGAGTATCCGTTCCGAGCGTAATCCACACGGTGACATTTCTATAGAGTTCACCGGTTTGCGCCCGGGCGAGAAGCTCTACGAAGAGTTGCTGATCGGCGATAATGTCGCCGCTACCTCGCATCCGATGATCATGACGGCCAACGAAGATCATCTGTCTTGGGATGTGCTGAAGGCGCGATTGCATGAGCTGCTGATTGCCGTCGAGAAAGACGACTACTCCCGCGTTCGCCAGCTATTGCGTGAAACCGTGAGCGGTTACACCCCTGACGGCGAAATCGTTGACTGGATCTACCAGCAACGCCGTCTCGAACCCTGATTGTTTCACATCCTGTAACGGACACGTTTTTGACAGGTGGCGATCGTGATCTAAGTTTGGGGAGCAGCTTCGGAAAAGCTGCTTTCTCAAATGATGATGGAGCGTCACTTATGCGTAGCAGTTACTTTTACTCCCTGGTTTTTGCCTTGCTCACCAGCGCCTCGATCGCGGCGGTTGCGGCGCCTTTGGTCACAGCTGAACCACCGAAAACCTTACAGGTGATGGATGCTGCATCCGTTTCCAAAGGTGGGAAAGTCGATCTCAACGGGGCAGATGCGGCGACGCTGCAAAAGGAGCTGGCAGGCGTGGGTGAGGCGAAGGCCAATGCCATTGTTGCGTATCGCGAAACAAATGGTCCATTTGCGTCTGTGGATGAGCTGCTGGAAGTGAAAGGCATCGGCAAGGCGATCCTGGATCGCAACCGCGACAAGCTGGAAGTGAACTAAGCTGATTGTTCAACGCCAAGGGGCCGGTCATTGACCGGCCCTTTTTGCTTCCAGGTGGAGCACAACACAGGAGGGCGTCAGCCTTTCCGTCGGGAAATAGAAAATTATGGCTGTCATATTGCCTTGAGATTATGCCTATAATAATTTCAGTCGCCACTGAAGCGTTCTGCTTTTTAGCGGTCGTTCATTCCTCACGCATTCCAGGAGTATCGTCATGAATTCCCCGAAATCCCAAGGCACGGCGCTGGTCACTGGCGCTTCTTCCGGCATCGGTGCGGTGTATGCCGAGCGGTTGGCGGCACGTGGTTTCGATCTGCTGCTGGTCGCTCGTGACAAGGAGCGTCTGGAATCGGCTGCGAGCAAACTGCGAGACGTCCACGGCGTTCAGGTTGAGGTGCTCAAGGCCGACCTGACGAAAAAGGATGATGTGATCAAGCTTGAGCAGCGTCTGCGCAGCGATTCCAGTATCAGCCTGCTGGTCAACAATGCGGGAGTAGCGGTCAACGGATTGCTGGCCAATGCCGACCCGGACGAGCTGGAAAAACTGATTCAGCTGAACGTGACGACGCTCACTCGACTGGCTTCGGCCGCCGCCGCTGCCTTCACCAGCGCCGGGCGCGGCACGATCATCAACATTGCATCGGTGGTCGCCCTGTTTCCTGAGCGTTTCAATGCCACTTACAGTGCCAGCAAGGCTTATGTATTGAGCCTTTCCCAAACGCTGAATGCGGAACTCGAAGGCACCGGTGTCAAGGTGCAAGCGGTTCTGCCTGGAGTGACGCGCACCGAAATCTGGGAGCGTTCGGGTCTGGATGCCACCAATATTCCGGCGGAAATGGTCATGGAGGCGGGCGAGATGGTCGATGCCGCGCTGTCCGGTCTGGATCAGGGCGAACTGGTCACGATTCCTTCGCTGCCTGATGCGGGCGAGTGGCAAGCGTTCGTCGCCGCCCGTCATGTGATGGCGCCCAATCTGTCCCATAGCTCGGCCGCCAGCCGTTACAAGTAAATCAAGTCGAGAGAGGTCAACCCGATATGGATCAGCGTCGAGTAGTTGTCACGGGTATGGGCCTGGTATCGCCCTTGGGAAGCGGCGTCGAAGTTGTCTGGCAGCGCTTGCTGGCGGGGCGTTCGGGATTGCGAAACCTGCCGGAAGCGGTGATTGCCGATCTGCCGACCCAGGTCGGCGGCGTGGTGCCGACGATGGAGGAGGACGCCGAAGCCGGTTTCGATCCGGATCGCGCCACGCCGCCCAAAGAACAGAAGAAAATGGATCGGTTCATTCTGTTCGCGATGGAGGCTGCGCGGCAGGCGCTTGAACAGGCCGGCTGGCACCCGACCGAGCCCCACGCTCAGGAGCGCACCGCGACCATCATCGGCTCCGGTGTCGGCGGCTTCGGCGCGATTGCCGATGCGGTGCGCACCACCGACAGTCGTGGTCCGCGACGGTTGTCGCCGTTCACCATTCCCTCGTTTCTGGTCAATCTCGCCGCAGGGCATGTCTCGATCCAGCACGGTCTCAAGGGCCCGCTCGGCGCGCCGGTCACCGCGTGTGCCGCCGGCGTGCAGGCGATCGGTGATGCGGCCCGGCTGATTCGTGCCGGTGAGGCCGACATCGCGGTGTGCGGCGGTGCGGAAGCCTGCATCGATCGCGTCAGTCTTGCCGGTTTTGCGGCGGCGCGGGCTTTGTCCAGTGGCTACAACGACACGCCTGAGCGCGCCTCGCGTCCGTTCGACAGCGGACGTGACGGTTTCGTGATGGGCGAGGGCGCCGGGCTGCTGGTGATCGAGTCGCTGGAGCACGCACTGGCGCGCGGCGCACAGCCGCTGGTCGAACTGGTCGGATATGGCACCAGCGCCGATGCCTATCACCTGACCGCCGGGCCGGAAGACGGCAGCGGTGCACGGCGGGCGATGACAGTGGCGCTGGCCCAGGCCGGTATAGCGCCGGATCAGGTGCAGCATCTGAATGCGCATGCGACCTCGACACCGGTGGGCGACCTCGGTGAACTGGCGGCGATCAAATCGGTTTTTGGCGCACAAAACTCAATTGCCGTGACCTCGACCAAATCCGCGACGGGGCATTTGCTGGGTGCGGCGGGAGGTCTGGAAGCAATCTTCACGCTGTTGGCGATCCGCGATCAAATCGTTCCGCCGACCCTCAACCTGGAAAATCCCGATCCGGCCAGCGAAGGCGTGGACATCGTCCACGGTCAGGCGCGGTCGATGCCGATCGAGTATGCGCTGTCCAACGGGTTCGGCTTCGGTGGGGTCAATGCCAGCGTGCTGTTCAAGCGCTGGCAGGCTTAGTCTTCGGAGCGTTTTAGGTGTTCGCGGGTGACATCGAGGATCTGCTGCGCAAATTCAGGATTCGCGACACTGCGTGACAGCAGGAGCGCCCCGGCCAGTGTCGCCATGATGACGATGCTGCGCTCGGCGGCGTTCTCGCCTTCAAGGGTGCCTTCGATCTGGTCCAGGCGAGCCTTGAGCACTTCATCGCTGGTCGGGCTCGGCTGGCCGCGTAGCCCCAGTTCCGAAGAAATGGTCAACAGCGGGCAGCCTTCATGAGGTGAGGTCTGGTGCCATTCGGAGAGGTACGTATCGATGAAGGCTTCCAGTGGTTTTTCCTGGGCGAACAGCTCCTCGCACAAGCCCGCAACCTGATCGCCAGCCGCTTGCAGGGCTTTTTCAACCAACTCATCCTTCGATTTGAAATGCGAATAAAAGCCGCCATGGGTCAGGCCCAGCGCCTTCATCAATGGTTGCAGGCCGGTCGCACCAATGCCGTCCTTGCGAAACCGCTCGGACGCTTCCTTGATAATGCGCTGATGGGTCTGGGCTTTATGATCCTGCGAGTAACGCATTTAAACTCTCCGCAACAAGATCGCCATCTTAACCAATGCAAATTGAATGGTGACTGTACTTCTACTTCTAAAAAAACGGCCGGTGACTCCGACATGTTCGTAACAGCCACTCGCGGTTGGCACGGATAGTGGTTGCAGCTTGCAAAGTTGCCATCACTTGAGGAGCAGGAGAATCATGTACAAAGACTACCCGGCCGCCTATCAGGTCAGCAAAGGCTCGGCGTTGCAGGTCGATACACCTTTCTACGAACGGATTCGCGACCGCAAGGACGGGCGCACGCTGATCGAGCAATTCGAGGTGCCGATCCGCACCGGCCGCGCCTGGCACGTGCCGGCGGGGCATGTGTTTCGCGTCACCACACCGGTCGGGCCCCAGGTGGGCGATTTCAATGTGTGGAACGCACACGATCCACGTGAACGGATGTGGGCGGCGCGCACCCGGCAATTGCAGGGCGCGCATGTCAGCACCCACGATCGCCTCTGGTCGAACCTGCCTTTCCTGCGACCTCTGGTGACCATCACCGATGACAGCCTGGCCGACTATGGCATCGACGAGCACGGCGGGCGCCTGCACGATTTGCTCGGCACGCGCTGCGATCCCTATGTGAACAAAATGCTCACCGGCGAGGACTTCCATCATCACTGCCATTCCAACCTGACCCGCGCCGTGTTGCCCCATGGCCTGACCGAATTCGATGTGCATGACGTGCTGAACATCTTCCAATGCACCGGTCTGAATCACGATGACCTGTATTTCATGAAGGCCTGCCCGGCGCAGAAGGGCGATTACCTGGAGTTCTTCGCCGAAATCGACTTGCTGTGCGCGTTGTCGACCTGTCCCGGTGGTGATCTGTCACTGGCGATGTGGGGGCCGGACGCGCAGGATCCGCTGACGGTATGCCGCCCGCTCGGGGTGGAGATCTATCGTCTGGACGACGCGCTGCTCGAAGGCTGGAGTCAGCCGGAACGTGCGGCGTACAAAGGCCTGCATGGCTTGCACATTGCCAAGGCCGACTGGGAAAAATAATCGCGACAAAAAACAAACCCCGCCGATTCAGGCGGGGTTTTTCGTTCAGCGGTCCTGCGCGTCCTTGATGTCCGCTTCGGCATTGCGTTCAGCGACGCGCTTGCGTTGTTCATCGGTCAGTTCGACCTTGTTGGCGGTGTCTCGCAACATCATCAGACCGCCGACGATCGAGCCGATTGCAACGACCAGAATCAACCAGGCATACCAGGGCATAACGGCTCTCCTTAAAGGCAGGTCGACGGGCGAGGGTTTCGCCGTGCAACGCTGCATACCACTTTGAGCGAAGTGCATTCGCAGTGGTTCCATTCTAGGCCGGTTATGTCCCTGGCGGTTTACAGTCCGGTGAGCATGGCATCTGCCGGGGCGTTGGCGCGCAACTGGCCGGTCAACAGGAAGTAGCCGAAACCGACCGCCATGAAGCCGAGGAAGATCAGTCCGATCAACGCATTGAACCAGGCCATCGCCACCAGACACACCACAGCCAGCACCAGTGCAATCAGCGGAATCAGCGGATAGCAAGGCGCGCGGAAGGTGCGCTCCAGATTGGGTTCGGATTTACGCAGTTTGAATAGGCTGAGCATGCTCATGATGTACATCACGATCGCGCCGAACACCGCCATGGTGATCATCGCGGCAGTGAGGGTCATGCCGCCCAGATTGATCAGGCCGTCGCTGTAGATCGCCGCGATGCCGATCACGCCGCCGGCGATGATCGCCCGGTGCGGGGTCTGGAAGCGCGACAGTTTCGCCAGCGAGGCGGGCAGGTAACCGGCGCGGGCGAGGGCGAAGAACTGCCGCGAGTAGCCAAGAATGATCCCGTGGAAACTCGCCACCAGCCCGAACAGACCGATCCACACCAGCATGTGCAGCCAGCCGGAGTTGTCGCCGACCACCGCTTTCATTGCCTGAGGCAGCGGGTCGTTGATGTTCGACAGGGTGCGCCAGTCGCCGACGCCGCCGGCGAAGAACATCACGCCCATGGCCAGCAACACCAAGGTCAGAATGCCGCTGATGTAGGCCTTGGGAATCGTGCGTTTCGGGTCCTTGGCTTCTTCGGCCGCCATGGCTGCGCCTTCGATGGCGAGGAAAAACCAGATCGCAAACGGAATCGCCGCGAACATCCCGGCAATCGCCGGGGCGCCGAAAATGTCCGAGCCGGCCCACCCATTGAGCGCGAAGTTGCTGAAACTGAAGGCCGGAGCGACCACACCCATGAACACCAGCAACTCGGCGACGGCCAGGACGCAGACGATCAGTTCGAAGGTCGCGGCCAGTTTCACCCCGAGAATGTTCAGACCCATGAACACGATGTACGCGCCGACCGCCGCGTGTTTCGGATCGAGGGCCGGAAACTGCACGTTCAGGTACGCGCCAATCGCCAAGGCGATTGCCGGCGGAGCAAAGACGAATTCGATCAGCGTCGCCAGCCCGGCGATCAATCCGCCTTTTTCACCGAAGGCGCGGCGACTGTAGGCGAACGGCCCGCCCGCGTGGGGGATCGCCGTGGTCAATTCGGTGAAGCTGAAGATGAAACAGGTGTACATGGTCGCGACCATGAACGAAGTCACCAGGAAACCCAGGGTCCCCGCGACGCCCCAGCCGTAACTCCAGCCGAAGTATTCCCCGGAAATCACCAGCCCTACGGCAATGCCCCACAGGTGCAAGGTGCCCAGCGTGGGTTTGAGTTGTGTGTTCATGCGTTTGCTCCCTGAACGGTTTGGAAAGCTCGGGGAAGGGCGCGTGCAGTGGACGTGCCATTTTGTATTGGTGGGTCGTAATGGGATGAAAGCTGTCGTATCGGGGATGTTCGCGGCGCAATGCCCACAAAATTGTGCGCCAGTTGGGTGCGATGTTGTCTGTGCTGCCGTCTTCGCGGGCAAGCCCGCTCCCACAGGTATCAGCGGTGTCTGGGCGCGCGCATTTCAAGTTGTGGGAGTGGGCTTGCCCGGGAAGCGGCCCGTCCACACGACGCAAAACTTTGCTGTAACGCCCGCGTAAACCCACTCTTTACGCTTTCTTTATGCCCCGCCCACACCCTCGCTCTCGTTCCTTTACAGCCTCCTTTCCGACAATGCCTCCACACGCGGCAATACGCCGTAACACGGAGATCTTCCATGAGCGTTCTGGACGGGGTGTCACTGCTGCTGGCAGTGGGGCTGTTCATTTATCTGTTGGTTGCGCTGTTGCGCGCGGATCGGACTTAGGAGCGGCTATGCACAGTTATGACTATTGGCTGATCCTCGCTTTCTTCGCGGTGGTCTTGCTGCCGGCGCCGTTCCTCGGGCGCTTCTACTACAAGGTGATGGAGGGCCAGCGCACCTGGCTGACGCCGATTCTCGGGCCGGTCGAGCGCGGCTGTTACCGCATCGCCGGGGTCAATCCGCAGGACGAACAGAGCTGGCAGAAGTACACGCTGGCGCTGCTGGCGTTCAACCTCGCCGGTTTTCTGCTGCTGTTCGCGATCCTGCTGTTCCAGGATCACCTGCCGCTGAACCCGCAAAACCTGCCGGGCCAGGAGTGGACCCTGGCGTTCAACACCGCCGTCAGTTTCATGACCAACACCAACTGGCAGGCCTACAGCGGCGAAGCGTCGCTCAGCTACCTGAGCCAGATGGTCGGCCTCACCGTGCAGAATTTCGTCAGCGCCGCCACCGGCCTCGCTGTACTGGTTGCGCTGTGCCGTGGCATTGGGCGCAAATCCACCAAGACTCTCGGCAACTTCTGGGTCGACATGACCCGCGCCACCCTCTACGGCTTGCTGCCGCTGTGCCTGCTGCTGGCGCTGTACCTGGTGTGGCAGGGCGTGCCGCAAACCTTCGCCCAATATGTGAATGCAGTGACGATGCAGGGCGTTGATCAGGTGATCCCGCTCGGCCCGGCTGCCAGCCAGATTGCGATCAAGCAACTGGGCACCAACGGCGGTGGTTTCTTCGGCGTCAACTCGGCGCATCCGTTCGAGAACCCGACCGCCTGGAGCAACCTGTTCGAAGTTGCGTCGATCATCCTGATCCCGGTGGCGCTGGTGTTCACCTTCGGCCACTACGTGAAGGATCTGCGTCAGAGCCGCGCCATCATCGGCTGCATGCTCGCGCTGTTCATCATCGGCGGCGCCACTTCGCTGTGGGCCGAATATCAGCCGAACCCGGCGCTGAACAACGTCGCCGTCGAACAAGCCGCCCCGCTGGAAGGCAAGGAAGCGCGCTTCGGCACCACTGCCACTGTTCTTTGGTCGGTGACCACCACCGCGGCGTCGAACGGTTCGGTCAACGGCATGCATGACAGCCTCAACCCGCTCAGCGGCATGGTCGCGCTGGTGAACATGATGGTCGGCGAAGTGATCTTCGGCGGCGTCGGCGCGGGGCTCTACGGCATGTTGCTGAACGTGCTGATCGCGGTGTTCCTCGCCGGCCTGATGATCGGCCGCACCCCGGAATACCTCGGCAAGAAACTCCAGGCCCGTGAAGTGCAACTGCTGGTCGTCACCCTGCTGGTCATGCCGGTCGGCGTGCTGGTGCTGGGCGCGATTGCCGCGAGCCTGCCGGGCCCGGTGGCGGCGGTGAGCAACCCCGGCCCGCACGGTTTCAGTCAGTTGCTCTACGCCTACACCTCGGCCAGTGCCAACAATGGTTCGGCATTCGGCGGCTTCGGCGCCAACACTGCGTTCCACAACCTGATGCTCGGCCTGGGCATGCTGATCGGCCGCTTCGGTTACATCCTCCCGGTACTGGCCCTGGCCGGCAGCCTGGCGATGAAGAAAACCGCACCGATCGGCCAGAACAGCTTTCCGACCCACGGCCCGCTGTTCGTGACCCTGTTGACCGTGACCATTTTGCTGGTGGGCGGCCTGACCTTCTTGCCGACCCTCGCACTGGGCCCAATCGCCGAACATCTGAGCATGGGCTTCTAAGGAGTCAATGATGAATATGCCCGCAATCAAACCCGCCGCCGTCAAGGCGCCGGAACAAGCGAAAACCGCGATCAGCGCCCTGTGGCGTCCGGCGCTGGTGCAAGCGTTCGTCAAGCTCGACCCGCGCCAGTTGCAGCGCTCGCCGGTGATGCTGGTGGTCGAACTGACGGCGATCCTGACCACCGTGCTGTGCTTCATTCCCGACAGCAGCGTGCCGACCTTCGTCGCTGCGCAAATCGCACTGTGGCTATGGTTCACCGTGCTGTTCGCCAACTTCGCCGAAGCGCTCGCCGAAGGTCGCGGCAAGGCCCGCGCCGACAGCCTCAAGGCTGGCAGCGAAGGCCTCAGCGCCCGACGCAAACTGGCCAACGGCAGCTTCCAGGTCGTGCCAGCCACTAGCCTGCGCAAGGGTGATGTGGTGCGCGTCGAAGCCGGGGAAATGATCCCGGGTGACGGCGAGGTCATCGAAGGTATTGCGGCGGTCAACGAAGCCGCGATCACCGGTGAATCGGCTCCGGTGATCCGTGAGTCCGGCGGCGACCGTTCCGCCGTCACCGGCAACACCCGGCTGGTGTCCGACTGGCTGCTGGTGAAGATCACTGCCAACCCCGGTGAATCGACCCTCGACCGCATGATCGCGCTGGTCGAAGGCGCCAAACGCCAGAAGACCCCGAACGAAGTGGCGCTGGACATCCTGCTGATCGGCCTGACCCTGATCTTTCTGCTGGTGGTCGTGACCCTGCAACCGTTCGCCCACTTCGCCAACGGCAGCCTGCCGCTGGTGTTCCTGGTGGCGTTATTGGTCACGCTGATTCCGACCACCATTGGCGGGCTGCTGTCGGCCATCGGTATCGCCGGGATGGATCGTCTGGTGCGCCTGAACGTGATTGCCAAATCCGGTCGTGCGGTGGAAGCGGCGGGTGACGTGCATGTGTTGCTGCTGGACAAGACCGGCACCATCACTTTCGGCAACCGTCGTTGCAGCGCGGTGTATGCGGCGCCGGGTGTGAATGCCCGTGAGCTGGCCGAAGGCGCGCTATTCGCCTCGCTGGCCGACGAAACTGCCGAAGGCAAGTCCATCGTCGAGTACCTGCGCGGCACCAATCCACAGCCGGAACCTTCGCCGGAAACCCTGACCGCCGTACCGTTCAGCGCGGAAACCCGCTTGTCCGGTGTTGACTACCAGGGCCGTGTATTCCGCAAGGGCGCGGTGGATTCGCTGCTGGCCTTCCTCGGTCAACAGCGCAAGGATCTGGCCCCGGCGCTGTCCCGGGAAATCGACAAGATCGCCCAGAGTGGCGGTACCCCGTTGCTGGTCTGCGCCGACGGCAAACTGCTCGGGGCGATCCACCTGAAAGACGTGGTCAAGCCGGGTATCCGCGAGCGTTTCGCCGAGCTGCGCAAGCTGGGAATTCGCACGGTGATGGTCACCGGCGACAACCCGCTGACTGCTGCCGCGATTGCTGCTGAAGCAGGCGTCGACGACGTGCTGGCCGAAGCGACACCTGAGAAGAAACTGGCGCGCATCCGTCACGAGCAGAACGACGGTCGGCTGGTCGCGATGTGCGGCGACGGCGCCAACGACGCACCGGCGCTGGCCCAGGCTGACGTCGGCATGGCGATGAACGACGGCACGCAAGCGGCGCGCGAAGCGGCCAACATGGTCGACCTCGACAGCGACCCGACCAAGCTGCTGGATGTGGTGCAGATCGGCAAGGAATTGCTGGTGACTCGCGGCGCGCTGACGACTTTTTCCATCGCCAACGACGTGGCCAAGTACTTCGCGATCCTGCCGGCGCTGTTTGCCGCGATCTACCCGCAATTGGGCGTGCTGAACATCATGCACTTGAGCAGTCCGCAGAGCGCGATTCTGTCGGCCATTGTGTTCAACGCCCTGATCATCGTTGTGCTGATTCCCTTGGCCCTGCGCGGTGTGCGGGTGCAGGCGGCGAGTGCGGCGGCGCTGCTGCGGCGCAATTTGCTGATCTATGGTCTGGGCGGGATTCTGGTGCCGTTCGTGGGGATCAAGGCGATCGACATGCTGTTGACGGCGTTGCATCTGGTTTGAGTGAGCGGTGTTTGCTGGATCTCTACACGGCTTGAGATCCAGCCCTCATCGGAACGCCGCCCGCCTAACCCTCTCCCGGAGGGAGAGGGGACTGACCGAGGTATTTGTAAGAGCTACATCGACCTGAGATATCGAGCCGAACTCAGGATTTGAAAAGCACAAAGATCGGCTCCCTTTCCCCCTCGCCCCCTTGGGGGCGGTCCGACGTTTCGGGAGGGCTGGGGTGAGGGGGAGGGATCTTCCTGACACCCCACCAAAGTTTGCCCAATGAATTCGAGGATTTTGAAATGTCCACAATGTTACGTCCGGCCCTGAGCCTGCTGGTGCTGATGACCCTGGTCACCGGTGTTGCCTATCCACTGGTGGTGACCGGCGTTGCCCAGGTCGCCTTCCCCGAGCAGGCCAACGGCAGCCTGGTGCGCGATGCCGAAGGCAAGGTGCGCGGCTCCTCGCTGATTGCTCAGGATTTTGTCGGCGATGCCTGGTTCCATCCGCGTCCATCGGCCGGTGCCTTTGCCACCGTGTCGAGCAGTGCGAGCAACCTGTCACCAAGCAATCCGGCACTGGCCACTCGGGTGATCGATGACGCCAACAAGTTGCAGGTTCCCGGCCAGGGTCCGGTGCCGCTGGCACTGTTAACCACCTCCGGCAGTGGCCTCGATCCGCACTTGCCTCCGGCGGCGATTGCCTATCAACTGGCGCGTGTTGCGGCAGCGCGTAATGTGCCGGTGGCGACCTTGCAGCAACTGCTCGACACGCACATCGAACAGCCGCTGGTGGGCCCGCCGGTGGTGAATGTGCTGGCGCTGAACATGGCGCTGGAAAAGCTCTGAATCGGTGGCTTGCCAGCGATGACGGCAGTCCAGGCAATACACAAACATCAGGAAGAGAGCTTCAAGCATGAGTGACTCCGGCCGTGCCGACGCGCTGTTAGCAGACTTGCCCCGCGACGGACGCGGCCGGCTCAAGGTTTTCCTCGGTGCTGCGCCGGGCGTGGGCAAGACCTACGCGATGTTGCAGGCAGCTCACAGCCAACTGCGTCAGGGCGTGAAAGTCATCGCCGGGGTGGTCGAAACCCACGGCCGCGCCGAAACCGAAGCGCTGCTTGGCGGCTTGCCGCAACTGCCGCTGGTGCGCTCGGAATACCGTGGCGTGACGCTGGAGGAAATGGACCTCGACGGTCTGCTCGCCGCCAAACCGAAACTGGTACTCGTCGACGAGCTGGCCCACAGCAACGCCCCCGGCAGCCGCCACGCCAAACGCTGGCAGGACATTCAGGAACTGCTCGCCGCCGGCATCGACGTGTACACCACGGTCAACGTCCAGCACCTGGAAAGTCTCAACGATCAGGTGCGTGGCATCACCGGTGTGCAGGTACGCGAAACCCTGCCGGACTGGGTGCTGCAAGAGGCCTACGAACTGCTGCTGATCGACCTGCCGCCCCGCGAACTGCTCGAGCGCCTGCGCGAAGGCAAGGTCTACGTGCCGGAGCAGGCACGCGCCGCGATCGATGCATTTTTTACCCAGACCAACCTCACCGCGCTGCGCGAACTGGCGATGCAGACCGCTGCCGCGCAAGTCGATAACGATCTCGCTCAGGGCTATCGTCAGCTTGGCCAGGCCGCGCCAGCGGTGCGCGGGCGCTTGCTGGTCGGCGTCGATGGCGATGCCCAGGCCGAACGGCTGGTGCGTCATGCCAGTCGGGTTGCCCAGCGTCGGCATTTGCCGTGGAGTCTGGTGCACGTCGACAACGGCAGCGTGCGCGACGAGCAATCGCGGCTGCGTCTGCAAAGTGCCCAGCAACTGGCCGAACGCCTCGGCGGCGAAGTGGTGCTGCTGCGGGCCGGCGAAGTGGCGAAAACCCTGATCCAGCATGCGGCGGAACGGCGGGCGAGTCTGGTGCTGGTTGGTCAGTCGCGGCCGCGCCTGCGCAGGCGTCTGTTCGGTGGTGGGCTGGCGGCGCGTTTGCTGCGTCAGGCCCATGGTCTGGAAATCAACGTGCTGGACAGTGATCAGGAACAGCATCAGCCGCGCCCGCGTGTCGCGCCGACGCTGGTGTGGTTCGACTACGCGCTGGCGCTGGTCGCGACGCTGTTGGCCAGTGCACTGGCGTGGGCGGTCTCCAGCGTGCTGCCGTTGCCGAATATCTCGCTGGTGTTTCTTGCGGCAGTGCTTCTGGTGGCGGTGCGCAGCAGTCTCGGCCCGGCGCTGGCCTGTGCGGCGTTGTCGTTTCTGACCTATGACTTTCTGTTCATTCCGCCGAATTTCTCCTTCAGCATCCAGCGCGAAGAAGACGTGCTGACCTTGCTGTTCTTCCTGCTGATGGCGGCGCTCACCGGTAACCTCGCAGCGCGTCAGCGGCGGCAATTGCAGGCGCTGCGCGATACCCAGGAAGAGACCACCGAGCTGCTGGATCTGTCGCGCAAACTCACCGCCGCCACCGACCGTCAGGCCGTGGTCAGCGCCGCTGCCCAGCACCTCAATGGCTGGAGCGATCTGCAGCTGTGCCTGCTCAATCGCGACGGGCAGGGCGGCTGGAAAGTCGAGACCGGCGGGCCGCTGCAATTCACCGAGTCCGAGCGTGCCGCCGCCGACTGGGCCTGGCAACACGATCAACCGGCGGGCATGGGCACCGGTACGTTGCCGTTCGGGCGCTGGTGGTGGTGGCCGCTGTCGGTGGAAGACGGACCGCTGGCGCTGCTCGGTGTGTGTGCCAAAGAGGGCCAGACCTTGAGCGGCCAACGCCGTCGTTTGCTGACCGCGTTGAGTCAGCCGTTGGCTCAGGCATTGGCCCGGGCGCAACTGGCCGATGACCTGGAAGCCGCGCGCCTGCATGGCGAAACCGAACAACTACGCAGCGCCTTGCTGGCCTCGGTGTCCCACGATCTGCGCACGCCGCTGACTTCGATGCGTGGCAGCATCGACAGCCTGCTGGCGCTCGGCGAAGCGATCCCGCTGGAGGATCGCCGCGAGCTGCTGGAAGGCACCCGCGATGAAGCCGAACGTCTCGACCGCTACATCCAGAACCTGCTGGACATGACCCGTCTCGGCCACGGCGCCCTGAAGCTGGCGCGGGACTGGGTGTCGCCGGCGGACATCGTCGGCAGTGCGCTCAATCGTCTGCGGGCGGTGTTGTCGTCGTTGCAAGTGAGCACCGATGTACCGGCCGAGTTGCCGCTGTTGTACGTGCATGCCGCGTTGATCGAGCAGGCGCTGGTCAACGTGCTGGAAAACGCCGCACGCTTCTCGCCGTCCCACGGTCGTTTGCAACTGCGCGCCGGGGTGGATGACAGCGAAGTGTTTTTCTCTGTCAGCGATGAAGGGCCGGGGATTCCGGTCGATGAGCGGGCGAAAATTTTCGACATGTTCTACACCGCTGCCCGGGGTGATCGTGGTGGTCAGGGCACCGGCCTTGGGTTGGCGATCTGTCAGGGCATGGTCGGCGCCCATGGCGGGCGGATCAGTGTCGGCGACGGCATCGACGGGCGCGGTACCTGTATCACCTTGCACCTGCCGTTGCAGACGCAACCGGGGATGGACGGTGAAGCCTGATCCGCGCTGCGCTACTCTCTTGCCACTCTTTCGTGTTGATGTGAACTCATGAGCCAGACCGCGACCATTTTGGTCATCGATGACGAACCGCAGATCCGCAAGTTCCTGCGTATCAGCCTCGCTTCCCAGGGCTACAAAGTGCTGGAGGCAGGCACCGGCGCCGAGGGCCTGGCCCAGGCGGCGCTGAATAAACCGGACTTGCTGGTGCTCGACCTCGGCCTGCCGGACATGGACGGCCAGCAGGTACTACGCGAGTTTCGCGAATGGGCCACGGCGCCGGTGCTGGTGCTGTCGGTGCGCGCCAGCGAAGGGCAGAAGGTCCAGGCGCTGGATGGCGGCGCCAATGACTACGTGACCAAGCCGTTCGGCATTCAGGAGTTTCTCGCCCGGGTGCGCGCGTTGTTGCGTCAGGCACCGGCCGGGGAAGCGCAGCAGGCCGCGTTGAATTTCGGCCCGCTGACCGTGGACCTGGCGTATCGCCGGGTGTTGCTCGACGGCGTCGAAGTCGCCCTGACCCGCAAGGAGTACGCGGTGCTGGCGCAACTGGCGCGGCATCCGGGGCGGGTAATCACCCAGCAGCAATTGCTCAAGGACATCTGGGGCCCGACTCACACCGAGGACAGCCACTACCTGCGGATCGTGGTCGGGCATTTGCGGCAGAAGCTGGCAGACGATCCGACCCGGCCACGCTTTATCGTGACCGAGGCGGGTGTCGGTTATCGGTTGTTGAGCGAGAGCAGTCTTTAGTTCTGCTCGCTCTCGTAGCGATCCAGCGTATCCCGGGCAATCTCCCGGCCCAGCGCGATCAATTCGGGCGCCTTGTAGAACTCGAAGAACCGGCATACCCGCTTCGGCACGTTGATCAGGATGTCCGGCGGATACCCGGCGATCTTGTACTGCGCCAGCGAGGTCTGCATCACCTCGAAACTCTGGTTGATCAAGTCCAGCAATGACGCCGGCCCGACGTTATCGATGATGAACGAACCGGTGGCGGATTTCGGTGCGCCATCGCGCTCTGGCGCGGCGGCCGGTTGCTGGGCTTCCGGCTCCGCGCCTTCGACCCAAGGATTGATGTCCGCCGCTTCGGCACGCAGCGCTTCCTGTTCCAGCATCAGCAATTGCTCGGCCTGTTTGCGGCGGAACGGCATCTTCGAGCCCAGCGAATTGATCAGGCTGTCGAAGCGCGTACGGAACGCGGCGGGGCGCTGGATCACCGGCAGTTTGTAATGGCGCTGGTTGGTCGAGTTGAGATTGACCGCGATGATCAGGTCGCAGTGGCTCGACACCACCGGCACGATCGGCAACGGGTTGAGAATGCCGCCGTCCACCAGCATCCGGTTGCCCTGCATCACCGGAGTGAACAGGCTGGGAATCGCCGCCGAGGCGCGCATGGCCTGATGCAGACAGCCTTCCTGAAACCAGATTTCCTGTTGGTTGGTGAGGTCGGCGGCCACCGCCGTATAGGGGATGCGCAGGTCTTCGATGTTGATCTCGCCGACGATCTTGCGGATCTGGCCGAAGACTTTTTCGCCGCGGATCGCACCGAGGCGGAAGCTGACGTCCACCAGGCGCAGCACGTCGAGGTAATCCAGGCTTTCGATCCAGTTGCGGTACTCGTCGAGCTTGCCGGCGGCGTAGATTCCGCCGACCACGGCCCCCATGGAACAGCCGGCAATACAACTGATGTCATAGCCCCGTCGTTCGATCTCTTCAATGACCCCGATATGGGCATAGCCCCGGGCGCCACCGGAGCCCAGCACCAGTGCGACACGCTTTTTCATCAAACTTCCTCCCGACAAGGTTGCACAATGCACCCATCGAGGGCCGGGCTTCAATCGCTGGGGTCGCTCGGGGCGGCAATGGCGTCGTTTTTTCGATACTTCATGACCCGTCGGCGTTATCTTTTGCAGAGCGGTGCAAATGCGGGACACAAGGCACTTTTTCGCTGGCGCACCGTCTTACCTGCACGACTGTTGACCTATCTTTGAGGTGTGAGTGATGAAAGCCTGGATCTGTGTGCCGTTGATGGCTCTGGCATTGGCCGGTTGCGCCGGCAAGACTGCTTACCGCGACAGCTGCGGCAGCCAGCTGGACGCGGCGTGGCATGAACTGGATCTGGCCAAGGCCGAAGGTTTCGCCGGTACGGTCAGTTACTCCAAGGCGTTGTCTTTGCTGACAGCCGCCAAAACCCAGCAGCAATTCGAGGGCTTCGAAGGCTGCACCAAGAAAGCCGAAAAAGCACGTTTCTACATTCGCGAGTCCCGCGCCGGGCGCTAAGCTGCTGACGTAGCGCAAGGGCAGGTCGCTTGCGCCGGCGCACACTCGTGCAAAGTCATTGAATTCAGGAGCAAGCGATGTCTGCGTTGGTTGATCGGCTGGTGGCTCATGTCCTGAGCCTCGAAGTGCGGCTGCTGGCCTGTCAGGCGCGTCTGACCGCGCGGACCGACCCTGAAGCGCTGCACGACCTGCGCACCACCGTACGGCGCTTGCGCAGTCTGTTGCGACCGTTGGGCGGCTTGCCCGGTGTCGAACAGCTGGAAAGCGCGGCGGCCAGCGTCGGGCAACTGACCACGCCGTGGCGCGACCGCGAGGTGCTGGCGGCCTGGCTGATCAAACATGATCAGCCGGAAGCTGCACAGCGCCGGATGGCGCAAATGGCCGAGGCGTACCCGACGCTGGCGGCCAGCGCCGAAGTGGCGTCGCTGCTGATGATCCTCGATGCCTTTCCGCGTTTCCTGCGCGCGTCCCAGCGCCAGGGATTGCTCAAGCGCCTGGACAAGCGCATTGAAAAACGTCTGGGCAAACAATGGAAGAACCTCGACGTGGCGCTGCACGACCCGGCCCACGACCGTCATCGCCTGCGCCTGCTGATCAAGCGCGTGCGTTACGGCATCGAGGCCTACCCGGAACTGGATCGTCTGCCGGAAGCCGCATTGTCCCGTTTGAAATCCGCACAAGGCGCACTCGGTGACTGGCACGATTGCTGGCAATGGCTGGCCCGCGCCGAGCTGGAGCTGGATCTGCAACCCTGCGTCGCCACCTGGCAGGCGACCATGGCCAAGGCCGAAATCAAGGCCGACCGGGTGCTGGAAAAGCTCAGCGCAGCCTGCTTCAGGTCCTGAAACCCGCTGGCGCGCAGCACCGCTGTCTTATCTGTCAGTCTCTTTGACCGGAATGGACGCTGCGCCGCTCTGCCGTGCTGGTTAAGATCCGGTCATTCCCTTTTTCGTGTCCGAGGTTTCCATGCGCTTTTGCGATCTGATCGATGCTGTCCGTCGTCAACCGGAGGTCACGATTCCGGCGGAGTGGGGCCAGGGCCGGGCCAGCTTTGGCGGCTTGGTGGCCGCGCTGCAATTTGAAGTGATGCGCACTAAAGTGTCGGCCGATCGACCGGTGCGTTCGCTGGCGATCACCTTTGTCGGCCCGGTTGAGCCCGAAGTGCCGGTGAGCTTTGAAGTCGAGGTGCTGCGCGAAGGCAAGGCAGTCAGCCAGGTGCTGGGGCGCGCCGTGCAGAACGGTCAGGTAGTGACGATGGTGCAAGGCAGCTTCGGGGCTTCGCGGCCATCGGAAGTGGCGGTTGAAGCGTATCCGGCACCCGAGATGAAACACTGGGACGACTGCCAGGAACTGCCTTACATCAAAGGCGTAACCCCCGAGTTCATGCGTCATCTGGCGATGCGCTGGAGTGTCGGCGGCATGCCGTTCACCGGCACTCAATCGCGGCTGATGGGCGGCTGGGTGCGTTTGCGTGGGGATGTGAAGGAAGAGCCGGTCAACGAGGCGCATCTGCTGGCGCTGGTCGATGCCTGGCCACCCGCGCTGTTGCCGTACCTGAAGAAACCGGCACCGGGCAGCACCCTGACCTGGACCATCGAATTCGTTCAGCCGTTACGGGATTTGAGTACGCTGGATTTCTGCCAATACCTGGCGGACATCGAGTATGCGGCCGATGGTTACGGCCATGTCGCCGCCAAGCTGTGGAGCGCGGAGGGTGAACTGATTGCCATGAGTCGGCAGACGGTGACGATCTTCGCCTGACTCAATGGCGGCGATGGCGTTCACGCCAGGCGCGAAACCAGCCGCCACTGAGGAAGAACCGCGGAAACGTCAGGAACTGCTCGACCAGCAGCCGCGAAACGGCGTCCTTGCGATCACTGAACGGCTCGGAGGCTTGCGCCTCCAGGCTGTGACCATGGCGCTGCAGACCCAGCGCCGCGATGACGCCGATCACGCCGATCGCCACGCTGGCCAGACTCAGGCTGAACACACCCGAGACGATCAACAGAAACGCGACGATGAACAGCGGCACGGCAATCAGATGCAGCACCAGATTGGTCGGGTGCTGATGGTTGTTCGGGTACGCGCGCCATTGCCACGCGGGAAGGTTGGGGTGACGTTTGCCCATGTTGCTGCTCCTCGATCCATGTTCAGTACATGGTTGAAGAATAGGCCCGGGCAGCGAGGGCGGCGAATCAAGGTTGGCTATTGAAGTGATAGGGATAATGGCCAATCTCGATGTTGTCTCCTAGAGCTTCAATTGGCCGATCGCCTTGTTCAGTTCCCCGGCCAGCGTCGCTAACTCGTTACTGGTGGTCGCCGAATCCACGGTCTGTTGCACGGTGTTTTCGGTCACATCGCGAATGCTCACCACCGCGCGGTTCATCTCTTCAGCCACCTGACTCTGCTGTTCCGCCGCCACCGCAATCTGCGTGTTGCTCTCGCGCATTTGCGCCACCGCTCCGGTAATTTCCGCGAGCGCTTCTCCCGCCTCTTGCGCCTGCTGCACGCAGTCGTCGGCCTTGTACGAACTCTCCTGCATGAAGTCCACCGCATCGCGGGTGCCCGCCTGCAATGCCGAGACCATGGTGGTGATTTCATCGGTGGAGGTCTGTACGCGCTTGGCGAGGTTGCGCACCTCGTCGGCGACCACCGCGAACCCGCGACCCATTTCCCCGGCACGCGCCGCTTCGATCGCGGCGTTAAGTGCGAGCAGATTGGTCTGTTCGGCGATGCTGTGGATCACGCTGACCACGCCGTTGATCTTCTGGCTGTCCTCGGCCAGGCGCTGGATCATCTCGGCAGTCTGCTGCACGCCGCTGGACAGACCGGCAATCGAATGCTGGACGCGGGTCACCACTTGCTGGCCGCTGCCGGCCAGGCCATCGGCGGTCTGCGACAGGTCGCGTGTGGCGCCGGCATGCTGGGCGATGTGGTAGACGGTGGCGGTCATTTCGTTGATCGCCGTGGCGGCCTGATCGGTTTCGCTCTGCTGGCCGAGCATGCCGTGACGCACCTCGTTCATGCTTGATGCCAGCCGCGCGGCGCCGACGTCGAGTTGCCGCGCGGTGTTGGCCACGGTGGTCACCACTCGCTGGTAACCGGCCTGCATCGCATTGAACGCATTGGCCATCTGCCCGACTTCATCCTTGCACGCCAGCGGCACCCGGGCGGCGAGGTCGCCGGTTTTCTCCACGTGCAGCATCACGTCCTTGAGAGTGTTGAGCTGGCTGAGCAGGAAACGGATCAGCAACTGTGAAGCGCCGAGCATCGCCAGCATCAGGATGAACACTGCCACCGCGTAGTTGGCGAAACGCTCGCTGAACACCTGGCTGAGGCTGGGGGCGTAGGCGATCACGGCGACCTGCTGGCCATCGGCGCGGCTGAAGACCTCGGCGCCGAGCAGCGGATTTTCGCCGAATAATGGCAAGTGACTGATCTCGATCCAGCCGCTGCTGTCGGTGATCTCCAGCAGCGGTTGATCGTTGAGGCGCGGCGCTTCACCGCGTTTGAAGGTCAGTACCTGATCGGATTTGGGCAGCGCCTGCCCGGTCGGCCAGGCCTTTAGCAATTGCGCCTGGGCCTGGGCCGAGGTTTGCGCGGCGTGGCTGCGGGCCTGTTGTTCGAGCTGCACGGCGTACAGCACCAGCAACAGGGTGGTGACAAAGGCGACCGCGTTGACCGCCCAGAATTTGTATTTCAGCGAGATATTGCTAAGCCAGGCACCCATGGAGGTCTTCTCTGATAGCGGAAACAGTTTTGGCAAGGTGCCATTATTGTGCCGCTACCCAGGTGCCCGGTTCTTGATATGCATCAACAACCGATGCATCTGCCTCTTTCAGGGCAGGGTAGGTAAACCGTAGAACGCCCGCGCGCAGGCGGTGGTGTGGGCCGCCAGGTCTGCTTCGGTTTCGCCTCGATGCAACGCGACCTCACGTAACACTTCGGTCAGGTACGCCGGCTCGTTGCGCCCGTTCTTCGGCTTTGGCCGCAGTGTGCGTGGCAGCAGATACGGCGCATCGCTTTCCAGCATCAGGCGACCGCGCTTGATCTCCTTCACAAGCGGATGCAAATGCGTGCCGCGACGCTCGTCACAGATCCAGCCGGTGATGCCGATGTGCAGGTCCAGATCGAGGTAGCTGAACAAGGCTTTCTGCTCGCCGGTGAAGCAATGCACCACGGCGGCAGGCAATCGGTCGCGGAAGTCACGGAGGATTTCCAGCAGGCGCTGGCTCGCATCACGCTCATGCAGAAACACCGGCAATTGCAGTTCGGCAGCCAGGGCCAGATGTTCTTCGAGGACTTTTTCCTGCTGTGGGCGCGGCGAGAAATCGCGGTTGAAATCCAGTCCGCATTCACCCACCGCCATTACGTTCGATTCCTGCAGCAGGCTGCGCAGACGCCGTGCGCTGTCGGCATTCCAGTCGCTGGCCGAATGCGGGTGAATGCCGGCGGTGGCGAACAGTCGCTGGCCGTCCGGATCCAGTTGCTGGCAGAGCTCCAGCGCCTGTTCGCTGCCTTCGACACTGGTGCCGGTCAGCACCAGTTGGCAGACCCCGGCCGCGTAGGCGCGGTCGAGCACGGCCTGGTGTTTGTCGGCGAAACTGGGGTTGGTCAGGTTGACGCCGATATCGATGAGTTGCATGGTGCTACCTCGGGCCGAAGGCCGGAAAGCATATCAGAGCTGTAGATTTATAAGAAAAGCCAAGAACTACAACGGCTTATGGCTGTCTGTTGAGGCCGCGTAGCAGGCCGGGTTGGCAGAATTGCCATCACTGTGCCAGTCTCTCGCACTTTATCAGCGCTCCAGGCGCTCTGTTTTCGTCGGTGTTTTACGACCGCTCAGCGGTGAAAACGCCCCGTATTCTTTCCGGAGAGTGGATGGTTCGTCCCTCGGTTTTGCTCCTGCTGTGTGGTTCGCTGCTGTTGCCGATGACGGCGGTCGCGCGGCTGCCCGGGCCGCTGCAAGCCGTGCCGGCCGCCAAGGTTCGCGACCTCACCGAAATCCGCAGCAGCCGCGTCTTGCGGGTGCTGGTCAACCAGAGTCGCAACAGCTCCGGCGAAGTCCAGGGCCAGGCGATCGGCATCGAATACCACCGGCTGCGCGCCTTCGAGCAATACCTCAATGGCCACGCCCGCGATGGCCAGGAAATCACCCTCAAGATCATCCCCAAAGCCAAGGATCAATTGCTCGGCGCGTTGCAGCGTGGCGAAGGCGATCTGGTGGCGCCGGGCGAACTGCTCGAGTTGCAACCGGGCCACGCAGTCGCCAGCAGCGAGCCGATTGCCAGCAACGTGCCGCTGGTGCTGGTCGGCATCAAGGGTGAAAAGCGCTACACCAAGGTTGAACAACTGGCCGGCAAAACCCTGGCGCTGCCCACCGGCAGTGCGGCGGGGGAGGCGGTCAGCCAGCTCAACCAGAAACTGGCGCTGCACAAACTGGCGCCGATCAAGATCGAATGGGTCGATCCGACGCTGGCGGTCGAGGATGTGCTGGAAATGGTTCAGGGCGGGATTTTCCACCTGACCATCGTCGAACAACCGATTGCCGAGCGTTGGGGCAAGATCCTGCCCAAGCTGCGTTTCGACCGTCAGGTGATGATCAGCGAACCGGGCGAGGAATACTGGTTCGTGCGCCGTGATGCCTCGATGTTGCGGGCCAGCATCGACCGCTTCCTGACCGGCTACAAAAAACCGTCTAACGAAGATGCGGCATTCCTGCGGATCTACCGCCGTCTCTATCAAGTGCACTATCCGTTGGCCAAGGCCGATCGCCAGCGCCTGGAAAAACTGCGTCCGACCCTGCAGAAGCACGCCGAAGCGCAAAACATGGACTGGCTCAACCTGGCGGCGCTGGCCTTCAAGGAGTCGGCGCTACAGCCCAATGCGCGCAGCGGCAGCGGGCCGACCGGGCTGATGCAGATCACCCCGTCGGCGGCACAGCGGGTTGGCGTCAACAACATCCAGAATCTCGATGCGAATGTGCAGGCCGGTGCCAAGTACCTGGCGATGATCCGCCGCAAGTTCTTCAACAGCCCCAAGCTCAACGAACGCGAGCGCATGGCGTTCACCCTGGCGGCCTACAACATTGGTCCGGAGCGAGTGCAAGGCATGCGTGCCGAAGCGCGGCGTCGCGGCCTGAATCCAAACCAGTGGTTCTTTCAGGTCGAGCGCATCGCCATGGAGCAGGTGGGAATGGGCGCCGTCAGCTATGTTAATAGCGTGAACAAGTATTACTTGGCGTTCGACCGGGAGCGGGAGTCGTTGGAGCCCGGGGGGCAGAAAGTTGCCTCACGCAAATGATCAAATAAGTTGATTGTTATGGCGGAATATTTGCGCTTTTAACATGAAAATAACTGATTAATATAGCGGCCAACCAACAAGCACTTCTGACAACAAGGAAACGCAACATGAGCTCTCTGATCAACAAGGTTCTGTTCACCCGCGCCGGCTACGGTCTGACCATTCTGCGCATTGCCGTCGGCGTGATCTTCGCAGCCCACGGCTCGCAGAAACTCTTCGGTCTGTTCGGTGGCTACGGTCTGGCAGGCACCGCGCAATACATGGAAAGCATCGGCCTGACCCCGGGTTACCTGATGGCCACCCTGGCCGGCGGTACCGAGTTCTTCGCCGGTCTGGCGCTGATCATCGGCCTGCTGGTTCGCCCGGCGGCGCTGGGTCTGACCTTCCTGTCGCTGGTGGCGATCTTCACCGTACACATCAGCAACGGTCTGTTCATGGCCAACAACGGTTACGAGTTCGCCCTGGCACTGCTTGGCGGCAGTCTGGCAGTACTGATCGAAGGCGCCGGCAAGATCTCGGTGGATCGCGCCATCGCCGGTTGACCGCTCTGGCTCAAGCAAAAGGCCCGCATTCTGCGGGCCTTTTTTGTTGCGGCTGATTCTTGACACTGGCCGGTCACGTTCTCTAGGATGCCGCCCATGCGCCGATTTAAACAGCTACTTGCGGGGCGCCAGGTGACTATTCTTCAGTTGCCGTCAGAAGCCGGAACAGGGCTTCGAAATACCGCTAAAGCGCTGGTTCGGTGTTGCCTCTCACCTGCCATGCAGACTTTTGAGGCAGAGACACGATACGATGAATGCACTACGCCCTCCAGCACGTCCCGCGCCGATCACGGCACATATCACCCAGCGCAATCCGAAAATCCTGCTTGGCGGCAAACATCAGCCGACGCTGTTGCGTTATCTCGATGGCTGGCCACGTCGCAGCGGCGGTCCTGCCGCATTCCTGATCCAGTTCGTTGAAGACGGTGAGTCGCTGGCGCGTTTTGCCGATGACAGTTTCGATCTGGCCGTCATTCAGGCCCCGAGCCGTGAAGAGGCGCCGGAAATGATTCGCCAACTGACCCGCGTCGCACGCCAGGGGCTGATCACCCGGCGCTGAGCGTCAGGGATATTCGATCGCCACGATGTAGACGAACTGTTCGCCGGTCGGCGTCTGTACCCGAACTTCGGCATCCAGCGCCTTGCCGATCAAGGCGCGGGCCAGCGGTGAGTCGATGCTGATCAGGCCGAGTTTCAGGTCCAGCTCGTCCGGGCCGACGATGCGATAGCGCGACTGTTTGCCGTCTTCGTCTTCGATGGTCACCCACGCGCCGAAGTAGACCTTGTTCGGATCACTGGGTTTTTCGCTGACCACTTTCAACGCCTCAAGGCGTTTGGTGAGAAAGCGCACGCGGCTGTCGATCTCGCGCAGCATTTTCTTGCCGTAGGTGTACTCGGCATTTTCCGAACGATCACCCTGAGCCGCCGCTTCGCTGACCGACTGCGTCACCTGCGGTCGGCGCACATGCCACAGCTCATGGAATTCGGCGCGCATCCGCGCTTCACCCTCGGGGGTGATCAGCGCGGTGCCGGCGGTGCGGGGAGGGCGATAACGGCTCATGGCAACTTCTTTTGATTAAGACGGCTGGAGTCTATCAACCCTCGCGCAACACTGTCAGCGGGCTGGCGTTGAGCGCACGCCGCGTGCCGAACACCCCGGCGCCACCGATCAGCGCCGCGCCGATCAACGGCAACAGCAGCAACCACGGATGGGGATGCCATGGCAGGTCGAAGGCGAAACGATACAGCACCAGACTCACCACTTCCGAACCGATGGCCGCGAGCAATCCACTGACCGCGCCGAGCAAGCCGAACTCGATTCGTCGCGCCTTGATCAGCAACTGGCGCTCGGCACCCAGCGCACGCAGCAGTGCGCCCTGGCGAATGCGTTCGTCCAGCGTTGCCTGCAACCCGGAAAACAGCACCGCCATCCCCGCCGCCAACACAAACAACAACACATACTCCACCGCCAGGGTGACCTGGGCGAGGATGCTGCGCAGTTGTTCGAGCAAGGCTTCGACCTGCAGGATGGTCACTGCCGGGAATGCTCGCGACAGCTCGACAATCTGCTGATCGTGACCGGGCGCCAGATAGAAGCTGGTCAGGTAAGTCGCCGGCAGATCCTTCAGGGTGCCGGGCTGGAAGATCATGAAGAAGTTCGGCTGGAAGTTGTCCCAGTTGATCTCCCGCAGGCTGGTGACCTTCGCTTCACGATTGACCCCGCCGACGCTGAATACCATGTGATCGCCCAGTTTGAGCTTGAGGCTTTCGGCCACCTTGCCTTCCACCGAGACGCCCGGAACATCGTCCGAAGGTTGGCCGGTCCACCACGAACCGGCGGTGATTTTGTTGCCCGCCGGCAGATCGGCCGCCCAGGTCAGGCTCAGGTCGCGCTGGATCGCGCGGTCGCCGGCCGAATCCTTGTTGACAATCTGCTGCACCGCTTCGCCATTGATGCTGATCAAGCGTCCCGGCACCACCGGGTACAACGGCGCGGCCTGGGCCGAGACATTGATCAGGTGATCGGTGAAGGCTTGTTTGTCGGCCGGCAGGATGTTCAGGGCGAAGTAGTTGGGTGCATTTTTCGGCAACTGGTTTTGCCAGGTGTCGAGCAATTCGCCGCGCAGCAAGGCGATCAGCGCCATGGACAGCAGGATCAGCCCGAAGGCCAGTGACTGGCCGGCTGCCGCCAAAGGATGGCGCAACAACTGACCCAGCCCGAGACGCCACGGCAGGGACGCGCGTGCGAGCAGGCGACGCAGACTCTGCAGCAGCAAAAGCAGCAAGCCGCCGAGTACCAGCGCGGCGACCACGCCACCGCCGAGCAGGGCGAACGTCAGCAGCAGATCCAGGCTCAGGCGCCACATGATCAGCCCGAGTGCCCCGAGTGCTGCGCCGTAGACCATCCAGGTACTCGACGGAATCGGCAGCATGTCCCGGCGCAATACCCGCAGCGGCGGCACGCGGCCCAGCGCGGCGAGCGGTGGCAGGGCGAAACCGGCCAGCGCCACCAGTCCGGTGCCGATGCCGGCCAGTGCCGGCAACAAGCCACCCGGCGGTACGTCGGTCGGTAGCAGATCATGCAGCAGCGCAAACAATCCCAATTGCGCGAGCCAGCCGAGCAGGGCGCCGCCGAGGCTGGCGAGCAGGCCGAGCACCGTCAGTTGCAGACTGAACAGCACCAAGGTTTCCCGGCGCGACAGACCCAGGCAACGCAGCAGGGCGCTGGCATCGAAGCGGCGGCTGGCGAAGCGGTTGGCCGATAACGCCACCGCCACCCCGGCCAGTAGAACAGCGACCAGACTGGCCATGTTCAGATAGCGTTCGGCCTTGCCCAGTGCACCGCCGATCTGCCGGTTGCCATCGCGGGCATCCTGAATCCGCTGGTTGGCGGCGAGGCCCGGTTTGATCAGTTGGCGATAGGTTTCCAGCGCCTGCGGCTCTCCGCGCCACAGTTCGCGGTAACTCACCCGGCTGCCGGGTTGCACCACGCCGGTCGCAGCGAGGTCGTCGAGGTTGATCAGCACTCGTGGGGTCAGGCTGTAGAAGTTACCGGCGCGATCCGGTTCGTAGGTCAGCACTCGCGTCAGTTTCAGCGTCTTCATGCCGACGTCGATGCTGTCGCCGATCTTCAGGTCCAGCGCTGTCAGCAGGCGCGCTTCGACCCAGGCTTCACCGGGCTGCGGCTCGCCACCGGCTTCTTCTGTCGCGTAAGGGGCGGGAGCGCTTTTCAGTTCGCCGCGCAGCGGATAGGCGCGGTCGACGGCTTTGATACTGGAGAGCTGAATACCGTTGTCCGTGGCGATGACGCTGGAAAACTCCACCACCTGTGCATGATCCAGGCGCAACTCGGTGCCGCTCCTGATTTGTTCCGGGCGGGCGGGCGAGCTGCCTTCGAGCGACAGGTCGGCCCCGAGAAACTCGGTGGCGCGCAGCATCATCGCGCCGTTGAGGCGGGCGCCGAAATAGCCGATCGCGGTACTCGCCGCCACCGCCACCACCAAGGCGAAAAACAGCACCCGCAGTTCACCGGCGCGGGCATCGCGCATCAGTTGGCGCAGGGCAAGACTGAACAGACGCAACAGCGGCAGACGTGCCATCAAGGCTCCAGAGGGGCGACCAACAGGCCGGCTTCAAGACGGATCAGACGCCGGCAACGATGGGCCAGGCGTTCGTCGTGGGTCACCAGCACCAGGGTGGTGCCGCGTTCCTTGTTCAATTCGAACAGCAAGTCGCTGATGCGCTCGCCGGTGTGGCTGTCGAGATTACCGGTGGGTTCGTCAGCAAACAGCACGTCCGGCTCGGCGGCGAAGGCCCGGGCAATTGCCACGCGCTGCTGCTCACCACCGGAGAGCTGGCGCGGCGAGTGAGTCAGGCGCTGGCCGAGGCCGACCCGTTGCAGCAGTTCGGTGGCGCGGCTTCGAGCGTCTTTGCGGCCGTCGAGCTCCAGCGGCAGCATGACGTTTTCCAGCGCGTTGAGGCTGTCGAGCAACTGGAACGATTGAAAGACGAAACCCACGTGCTCGGCGCGAATGCGCGCGCGCTGGTCTTCATCGAGATTGCTCAGGCCTTGCCCGGCGAGCGTCACTTCGCCGCTGCTTGGCAGATCAAGGCCGGCGAGCAGGCCGAGCAGGGTGGATTTGCCGGAACCGGACGCGCCGACGATGGCCAGGCTGTCGCCCTTGTTCAGTTCCAGGCTGAGTTCGTGCAGGATGGTCAGTTCACCTTCCGCGCTGGGAACCACTTTGCTAAGGTTCTTCGCGGTGAGAATGCTTGCGCCCATGGAGAATCCGATGCGTGTGTGGTTTTTGAGTGCTGGCCTGGCCTTGATGTGCATGGCCCAGAACGCAGCGGCGGGTACAGTCCTGATCGTTGGCGATAGTATC
This sequence comes from Pseudomonas pharyngis, assembly GCF_021602345.1. Lineage (GTDB taxonomy): Bacteria > Pseudomonadota > Gammaproteobacteria > Pseudomonadales > Pseudomonadaceae > Aquipseudomonas > Aquipseudomonas pharyngis. Next base: position 66,704 of record NZ_BQID01000008.1, on the reverse strand, counting down.
AGCGCCGGTTTCGGACTGGATACCCGGCTTGGGTGGGTGTCGTTGCTCGAACAGCGGCTCAAGACCGAAGGTTTTGACGACAAAGTGGTCAATGCGTCCATCAGTGGCGACACCAGTGCCGGAGGCCAGGCACGGCTGCCGGCGCTGCTTGCAGAGCACAAACCGGAACTGGTGATCCTCGAGTTGGGCGGCAACGATGGCTTGCGCGGAATGCCGCCGACGCAATTGCAACAAAATCTTGCGTCGATGATCGACAGCTCCCGTCAAAGCGGTGCCAAGGTGCTGTTGCTCGGCATGCAATTGCCACCCAACTACGGCAAGCGCTATACCGATGCCTTTGCCGAGGTCTACGGCAAACTCGCTGAGGAGAAGAAAATCCCGCTGGTGCCGTTTTTCCTCGACGGCGTGGGCGGGCATCCGGACCTGATGCAGGCCGACGGTCTGCACCCGGCGGCCGGGGCTCAGGGCAAGTTGCTGGAAAATGTCTGGCCGACGCTAAAACCGCTACTATGAGGCTTTTCTAGCGGCAGGCTTTCGGCTAATGTGGCGCCCCCTTATTTGGAGCCCCCGATGCCGCGTCCTGCCTGGTCCCTGTTCGCCTACCAACTGATCGAGCCTGACGAACAGCTGGATCTGTTCGCCTGCCAGGAAGTGCGGGTGCATCTGGTGACCCGTCAACTGGAGCTCGGTGGTTCGGCGGACCGCACCCTGTGCGGCAGTCTGCTGCCGGCGCAACCGCGCTGGTCGAGCGTGGATCGCCGGGTGTTCCAGGATCAGCGCCTGTGCTCGCTGTGCCGGGCAATCCTCGAATCGCAGAAGCGCGGCACCTCGCCGATCTGGCCTGAGCTGCGTTTCGAGCTCTGAGTCCTTTTTCGTCGATATCGCGGTCTATCGGCGCATCTCCCCGAATTCCCTGGGCGCGGTGTACAATCGCGCTCTTATACCCTTGTCGATCTTGCGAAGGATTCTCCGGATGTTGCCGCGTTTTCCTGCTGTCACCCGCTGCCTGTCTCTTGCCGCCCTGTGTGTGGCCGGTCCCGTTGCCGCACTGGAGTTTCCTCTGCCACCTCCTGGTGAGGACATCATCGGCCAGGTGCAGGTGATCAAGGCCAAGTACGAAGACACTTTTGCCGATCTGGGCACCACCTACGATCTGGGCTATTCGGAGATGGTCGCGGCCAACCCGGGCGTCGATGCGTGGCTGCCGGGCGCCGGCACCGAAGTGGTCCTGCCGACGCGTTTCATCCTGCCGCCGGGGCCGCGTGAAGGCATCGTGATCAACCTCGCCGAATACCGTCTCTACTACTACCCGAAAGGTCGGAACGTGGTGTACACCTTCCCGCTGGGTATCGGTCGTGAAGGCTGGGGCTCGCCGATCGCGCACACCACAATCACCGCCAAGACACCGAATCCAACCTGGACGCCACCTGCCTCGATCAAGGCCGAGCACGCCGCCGACGGTGATCCGCTGCCGAACGTGGTGCCGGCCGGTCCGGACAACCCGCTGGGTCCGTTCAAGTTCACCCTGGGTACGCCGGGTTACCTGATCCACGGTTCGAACAAGAAGTTCGGCATCGGCATGCGCACCAGTCACGGCTGCTTCCGCATGTTCAACAACAACGTGCTGGAAATGGCCAGCATGGTGCCGGTCGGTACCTCGGTACGTATCCTCAATGATGCGTACAAGTTCGGTCGCAGTGGCGGCAAGATCTACCTGGAGGCGCACACGCCGATCGATGACAAGGGCAACCCGTCGGTGGTCGACAAACACACCGCCGTGATCAACGCGATGCTCAAGCGCGAAGACATCACCAACAACCTGCGCATGAACTGGGATGTGGTGCGTGACGTGGTGGCGGCCGAAGATGGCCTGCCAACCGAAATCGGCACGCCGAACACTTCGGCGCCGATGGTCTCCAGCGCACCGATCGACCTGCAGCAATAAGCTGCAAGACAGAACCCGCCGAGGCTATTGCAGCGGCGGGTTTTTTGTTGCCCCAAGAAACGGCGGGCACAAAAAAGCCGACCCAAAAAATGGGTCGGCTTGATAACAATCCCGAAGGACTATTACTTGCGGCTAGCTTTTTCCAGCATGCGCAGAGCACGCTCGTTAGCTTCGTCAGCAGTCTGTTGTGCTTTTTGAGCAGCAGCCAGAGCTTCATCAGCTTTACGGTAAGCTTCGTCTGCACGAGCCTGGGCGCGAGCAGCTGCGTCTTCAGTAGCGGTCAGACGTGCTTCGGTTTCTTTCGATGCGCTGCTGCAACCGGTAGCCAGAACTGCGGCCAGAGCCAGAGCAGAGAATTTCAGAACGTTGTTCATCGTGTTCCCCTTCAAGGACTTTCAATTAAGTGGCTGTCTCCTCCGATTGAGGAAATAGCCGGCGTACATACTACCCATTACTTGTAGTAAGTAAACTGACGTAAGGCAAGAAGCAAAAAAAATTGTAGGCGTTGATTCTTTTTCGAGCAACTTTTAACTGCGCTGTATAAAAAATATCCAGCTGTAAGCCGCGAGATGAGCGAGTTAATGAGAAAAAGTTCCCGGTGCCGTGCGCTGTTTTGCAGGTAGTGGCCAAAGTCTGTCTATATGGATTCGTCCACACTTTTGTTGCGAATTTGCGCAGCGCCTCGCATATCTTTGTCCATGTTGAGGTGACTTTAAAACAGGCGGCTCGTCTTAAGTCTCAACATCCGGCGATGTTCAGCCTTTCGGCTCGGGAAGATCGTCTCCCGAACCGGCCCTGAGTCCACCGGAACTGCCCCGTCAATCCGCACGATGACGAGCGTACCTTGAGCATTTTCGCCAATGGTGCCTACTATTTGATACGTGCTCGGGTTGCGCGAGATCGGTGCAGTTCTTCTCGATGCCCATCAGGCACGGGGTGGCGTAGATGTTCCTTCGCCGGGAAAACATCGGTAAGGTAGGGGTCAGAATTCGAGACCCGCGAGGAGTAGTGATGAGCGAGGCGTTGTCCATCCACCATGACCAGGCTGGTCATCAGTTCGAGACCAATGTGGACGGTCATCGTGCCTACCTGACCTACATGGATCTGGGGAAACAGACCCTGGATATCTACCGCACCTTCGTGCCCAACGCTTTGCGTGGCCGAGGCATTGCGGCAGCCCTGACCGAGCGGGCGCTGCAATACGCCGATGAAATGGGCTACACGGTCATTCCTTCGTGCTCCTACGTGGAGCGCTACATGGAGCGTCATCAGCGGCGCACCGCCAAGATCTGACTGACCTCACCGCATACACAAAAACGCCGGGCAATGCCCGGCGTTTTTTTATGCCTGCGAAACGGCTGTCAGCTGCGCTGACGTTTCGGCAGCACATCCTTGAGCTTGGCGTGCATGCTGCGCAAGGTGTTTTCGGTAGCGGACCAGTCGATGCAGGCGTCGGTGATCGACACGCCATATTGCAGGTCGGCGAGGTCTTTCGGGATCGCCTGGCAGCCCCAGTTCAGATGGCTCTCGACCATCAGGCCGATGATCGACTGATTGCCTTCGAGGATCTGGTTGGCGACGTTCTCCATCACCAGCGGTTGCAGGGCCGGATCCTTGTTGGAGTTGGCGTGGCTGCAGTCGACCATGATATTCGGTTTGATCTTCGCCTTGTTCAGCGCCTGCTCGCACAGGGCGACGCTGACCGAATCGTAGTTCGGCTTGCCGTTGCCGCCGCGCAGCACCACGTGGCCGTAGGCGTTGCCCTTGGTGGTGACGATCGACACGCCACCCTCCTGGTTGATGCCCAGGAAACGGTGCGGGCTGGAGACCGACTGCAAGGCGTTGATCGCCACGGTCAGGCCGCCGTCGGTGCCGTTCTTGAAACCGACCGCCGAGGACAGGCCGGAAGCCATCTCGCGGTGGGTCTGGGATTCGGTGGTCCGTGCGCCGATGGCCGACCAGCTGATCAGGTCCTGCAGATACTGCGGGGAGATCGGGTCGAGGGCTTCGGTCGCGGTCGGCAGGCCTTTCTCGGCCAGGTCCAGCAGCAGCTGGCGACCGATGTGCAGACCGTCCTGGATCTTGAACGAGTCATCCAGGTACGGGTCGTTGATCAGGCCTTTCCAGCCGACGGTGGTCCGTGGCTTTTCGAAATACACGCGCATGACCAGATACAGGGTGTCCGAGACTTCTGCCGCCAGCACCTTCAGGCGATCGGCATATTCATGGGCAGCCTTGATGTCGTGGATCGAGCAGGGGCCGATCACCACGAACAGACGATGGTCGATGCCATCGAGAATGTTGCGGATGACTTCGCGACCCTTGGTGACAGTGCGCAAGGCAGCGTCGCTCAGAGGGATATCACGCTTGAGCTGATCGGGAGTGATCAGGGTCTCGTTGGAAGCGACGTTCAGGTCGTTGATCGGTAAATCAGCCATCGTTTACTCGTCAGGTCACGGGTGCCGGCCGCCAGCGATCCCCGCGCGGCGGAGCACAGCAGATTTAAGCGCGTCGGGGAGCCGAACCTTATCGCGTTAGGCGCCTGCTAGACAATGGGCAAGTCACTGTTCAGTCCAGCACGGGCTGCGCGAAAGCCTTGCGAACGGTGTCGTGGGAGAACTCGTCGGCGTGTTGTTCGACCCATTGCAGGGCCAGGGCCTGAATATCCTGGAGGTCGTCGTGGGCGTCGTTGAGTCGGCAATAGCGTTCGATCTGACACACCTGCTCACCCATTCGCGCGCTGAACAGGGTCTGTTCGTCGGTGAAGGCGATGCCCACCAGATAGCCTTTTTTGCGTCGCAGGCACCAGGCCACGTAGCCCGGATAACAGATGTCGGCGTTGAGGGTCGGCATGCGCACCTGCAATGCGGTGCCATGGCGCCAGGCACGATGGTAATTGCAAGCGATGCCGCCGAGGCTGATAGTGTGCAGCCGTTGACGCGAAATACACTCCGGTGTGAGCAAGGTCAATTCAACGGGCACATCATCCGGATGAGGAATAAACCGTCCCATGAGCACAGACTCCCTGTGTCGGCCATTTGACATTGTTTCCCCCAGTATAGTGGTCGAATCGCAGCTGACCGATTTCGACGCCGACCAACGGCTGCTGGCGATGAGCGGCGTTTCGCTGGTGATTTTCACCAGCGTCGGCTGCGCCAGTTGCCGCTATGCCCGCGAAGTGTTGCCGGGGCTCGATCTGGTTGTCGATCGCGTGTGCTGGATCGATGCCGGTGACAATGGCGGACTGGTCGAGCGTTATCAGGTCTTTCATTTGCCGGCGCTGTTTGTGGTGCGCGACGGCGAGTTCTTTGGGGCGGTACACACGCGCCTGAATGCCGATGAGCTGAACGCAGCCGTGGCGCAGGCGCTGGGTCGAATTGCAGAGGAGTTGCCGTGATGGGAGCAGTGAACAAACCGGTGGTGGGGATCATTGGCACCGGCGCCATCGGCGGGTTCTATGGGGTGATGCTGGCCCGGGCCGGGTTCGATGTGCACTTTCTGTTGCGCAGTGAATTTTCCGCAGTCGCCGAGCGCGGCTTGCAGGTAGACAGTGCCGTGCATGGTGCGTTGACGCTGAACCCGGTGCAGGCCTATTCGTCGGCTGAAGACATGCCGCCCTGCGACTGGCTGCTGGTCGGCGCCAAGACCACCAGCAATGCCGGGTTGGCGCCTTCGATCATTCAGGCGGCGAAATCCGACGCGAAAGTGCTGGTATTGCAAAACGGCCTCGACGTCGAAGACAGCTTGCGGGCGTTGCTGCCCGATTCACTGCACTTGCTGGGCGGCTTGTGCCTGATCTGCGTCCACCGCGAAGGGCCGGGCCAAGTCACCCACCAGGCGCTGGGGGCGGTGAACGTTGGCTATCACAGCGGCCCGGCAGCGGATGACGCGGCGCGCATGGCAATTGTCGAGGAGGGCGCCGGTCTGTTTAGGGCCGCCGGTCTCGATTCCCAGGAGATGCCGAATCTGCATCAGGCGCGCTGGCAGAAACTGGTGTGGAATATTCCCTATAACGGGCTTTCGGTATTGCTCGGCGCCGGCACCACGCCGTTGATGGCCGACACAGACAGCCGCGCGTTGATTCAGGCACTGATGGCTGAAGTGGTGCAGGGCGCCAAGGCCTGCGGCCACGACATGCCGCCCGGTTACGCTGAATACCTGTTCATGATGACCGAGAAAATGCCCGACTATTGGCCGAGCATGTATCACGACTTCCTGCACAAACGACCGCTGGAGCTCGAGGCGATCTACGCTCGTCCTTTGGCGGCGGCAAAAGCGGCAGGCTGCGAGTTGCCGCGTATCGAATCGTTGTATCGCACATTGAGCTTTATCGACCGGCGCAACGTTTAAACCGGTCGCATTGGGGGAAAGGCATGGCCAAGAACATCGATGACAAACTGGTGCTGGCGATCTCGTCCCGTGCCCTGTTCGACCTCAGTGAGAGTCACAAGGTCTACCTGTCGAGCGGCGTCGAAGCCTATCGGCAATATCAGATCGAACACGAAGACGAAATCCTCGCGCCGGGTGATGCCTTTCCGCTGGTGGAAAAACTGCTCAATCTCAACAGTCGCCTCGGTCGCGCCCGGGTCGAGGTGATTCTGGTGTCGCGCAACAGCGCCGACACCGGCCTGCGCGTTTTCAACTCCATTGGTCACTACGGCCTGGCGATCTCCCGTGCGGCGTTCGTTGGCGGGCGCAGTCCTTATCCGTACCTGAAGGCTTTCGGTTGCGACCTGTTTCTCTCCACCCATGCCGAAGACGTACGCGCCGCGCTGGATGCCGGTTTCGCGGCGGCGACCATTCTGTCCGGCGGCGCCAGTCGTGCGGCCAGCGACGAATTGCGCATCGCCTTCGACGGTGATGCGGTGCTGTTTTCCGACGAGTCGGAGCGCGTCTATCAATCCGGTGGCCTCGAAGCCTTCCAGGCCAAGGAGCGTGAATCCGCTCGCGAACCGTTGCGCGGCGGGCCGTTCAAGGGCTTTCTCGCGGCGCTCAATCTGTTGCAGCGCGAGTTCTCCGATGAGGAGTGCCCGATCCGCACCGCACTGGTCACCGCGCGCTCGGCTCCGGCCCACGAGCGGGTGATCCGTACCTTGCGCGAGTGGGACATTCGTCTGGACGAGTCGCTGTTCCTCGGCGGTCTGACCAAATCGGCGTTCCTCGAAGCCTTCGCCGCCGACGTGTTTTTCGACGATCAGGCCGGCCACTGCGAGCTGGCCCGGGAAGTGGTGGCGACCGGTCACGTGCCCCACGGCATCAGCAACGAACCGGCGGTCTAAAGCCCTCGTGGTTCAAGACGTTGCGTCGCACGTCGTACTCGCCAAGGCACTGCTAAGCTGAATCAAATCTCCGCCATGTTGGCACGCGAGGAGGTCATATGATTCGTTCGATGCTGTATGCCACTGACCTCGGTCTGTACGCACCGTTAGTGATGCAGCATGCCCTGGCGATGGCGCGAACGTTCAATGCCGATCTGTACGTGGTGCACGCGGTGGAGCCCATGGGGCTGTTTGCCGAATCGGTGTTGCAGAGCTATCTCGACGAACAGGCATTGAACGAATTTCACAGTCAGGGTCTGAAAACGGTCATTGCCAATATCGAGCAGCGGGTGCTCGACAGTTTTCGCGAAGAACTGGGGGACGAGGGCGAGCAGGACCTGCAGCGGATACGCGCGGTACGGGTGCTGCAGGGCGATCCGTCACAGGTGATTCTCGATCAGGTGCAGAAACTCTCTGTCGATTTGCTGATCGTAGGAAGTCATAGCCACGGGGTCGGGGCGGAAACACCTTTGGGGCGAACGGCGGCCCGGCTGCTGCAATTGTCCAAGGTGCCGGTTTATCTGGTGCCGCTGGTGGAGCGTCGGCGTCGAGAGGATCGCTGAAGCAGGAATAATGGCACTTTGATAAAAAAGTTCTAGATTTATTCTTCAAACCATTAATATAGTTATATACCGTCGCTGATGCCCGTGGCGTCTACCTGCTTTGAGGGATTCATATGAAGCTTCAACAACTGCGCTACATCTGGGAAGTGGCGCACCACGACCTCAACGTTTCCGCTACAGCCCAAAGCCTCTACACCTCGCAACCGGGCATCAGTAAACAAATCCGTCTGCTGGAAGACGAACTGGGCGTCGAAGTGTTCGCCCGCAGCGGCAAGCACCTGACCCGTGTCACGCCGGCCGGCGAGCGCATCATCACCACTGCCGGTGAAATTCTGCGCAAGGTCGAAAGCATCAAGCAGATCGCCCAGGAATTCTCCAACGAGAAGAAGGGCACCCTGTCGATCGCCACCACTCACACCCAGGCACGCTATGCGCTGCCGCCGGTGATCAGCAATTTCATCAAGCAATACCCGGACGTGGCGCTGCACATGCACCAGGGCTCGCCGATGCAGATCGCCGAGATGGCCGCTGACGGCACCGTCGATTTCGCCATTGCCACCGAAGCGCTGGAGCTGTTCGGCGATCTGGTAATGATGCCGTGCTATCGCTGGAACCGTTGCGTGGTCGTGCCCCAGGGCCACCCGCTGACCAAACTGCCGAAGCTGACCCTTGAAGCGCTGGCCGAATACCCGATCGTGACTTACGTGTTCGGTTTCACCGGCCGTTCGAAACTCGACGAAGCCTTCAGCCATCGCGGCCTGACGCCGAAAGTGGTGTTCACCGCTGCCGACGCCGACGTCATCAAAACCTACGTACGTCTGGGCCTGGGTGTTGGCATCGTGGCGAAAATGGCGGTCGACACCAAACTGGATAACGATCTGGTGGTGCTCGATGCCAGCGAACTGTTCGAGTCCAGCGTGACCAAGATCGGTTTCCGCCGCGGCACTTTCCTGCGTGGCTTCATGTGCGACTTCATCGAGAAGTTCGCACCGCACCTGACCCGCGAAGTCATGGCCAAGGCCATTCAGTGCCACAACAAGCAGGAACTGGAAGAGCTTTTCGATGGTGTCGAACTGCCGGTCCACTAAGCCCCTGTCTACAGCACCTCGGTGACAGCAAACTGTTGCCGGGTGCCTGCTACCAGAATCCCCACCTCGTCACCCGCGAACTTGCCCAGCAGGCTTTTGCCCAGCGGCGAGCGCGGGGTGATGACGGTAATCGGCTGACCCACCACATCGACTTTCAGACCCGCCGCATCCGGCGCCAGAAACAGCCATTGCTCGCGACCCTTTTCGTCTTCCAGGCCGAGCAGGGCGCCGATTTCAATCCCGCGTTGATCGTCATACGCGCGCAGCGTCAGGTTCTGGCACAGCGCCAGTGACTGACGAATTTCCTCGACCCGTTTCGCCTGGCCCGCCGCCAGATACGACGCCTCGAGGCCCAGAGTGTCGTACTTGTTTTCGGCGATGTTCTCTTCGTGGGTCGCGGTTTCGTAAGCGGTTTGCGCCGCGCGTTCGGCGATGTCGAGGTCGACGCGCAGCTTGTCGAGAATCAGTTGGTGAACCGTCTGTTTATTCATGATCAATCGCAGAATTGCATGACATTGGCGCGGCTCTTTTCGCTGGGGGCCGTCTGATCCTGTTGCAGCCAGAACTGGCATTTGGGGTTCGACAGATTACGTGTGCTGCCACGGGCCTGGTCCAGGCGTGCCTGTTGCTCGTTCTTGCGCAGGTTTTCTTCGTACTGCTCGAACAGGCGGTTTTGTGGCTCAGGTTCTGGCTGCGGCTGGGCCGCCGCTGGAGGTTTGCTCAGTTGTTGCACCGCCTCCGCCACCGGCTGCAATTGATGGCTGAACAGCAGCGAGGCGAGCCAGCAAGTCAGTGCAATGGCCAGGAAGCCCAGCCACAGACCCAAGGCAATGCTGCCAGTCAATTGCAGCGCGCTAAGCTGAACAGGCAACGGACGACGCGGGTTGGGACGATAGGGCATGGCTGCCTCCTGGCGGATGAATGCGGGCGAGCGGCGATTGTCGCACGAAGATTAATTGCCGTCGGCTCTTCTGCACGGAGACATTTATGCGGACAATCGGCGCTTTTGCCAACGGGAGCCTTGAATGCCGCCACTGAAAACCCGCTGGGACATTTTTTGTACGGTCGTCGATAACTACGGCGACATCGGCGTGACCTGGCGTCTGGCCCGGCAACTGGTCAGCGAGCAGGCAATGACGGTGCGATTGTGGGTCGATGACCTGCGCGCTTTCGAACGCATTTGCCCGGAAATCGACATCGGCCTCGATCAGCAATGGCAGCAGGGCGTCGAAGTCCGGCACTGGCCGGCTGAGTGGCAGGAATCAGCAGCGGCCGACGTGGTGATCGCGGCTTTTGCCTGCCAGTTGCCGAGCATTTACATGGACGCCATGGCCGCACGGGAAAAGCCGCCGTTGTGGATGAACCTCGACTATCTCAGCGCTGAAGACTGGGTGGTTGGCTGCCACGGTCTGCCGTCGGTGAAGTACAAGTCGGTGCAGAAGTACTTTTTCTTTCCGGGATTTCAGCCGGGGACCGGTGGCTTGCTGCGTGAGAGCGGTTTACTGGAGCGGCGTCAGCAGTTTCAACAGGACCCCGATGCGCAGCGACAATTCCTGCACGCTCTGGGGATCGCTCCTGCGCCCGGTGCGCAGCTGATTTCGCTGTTTGCCTACGAGAATGCCGGACTCGCCAGTTGGCTGGATTTGCTCGCGGCGGACGCTACGCCTACCCATCTGCTGGTGCCGGAAGGACGGATTCTCGGCGATGTCGCCCGTTGGCTTGGAGTCGAGTCGCTGCCGGTCGGTGCAATGCACGTTCGCCAGTCGCTGACCGTGCAGGTGCTGCCGTTCGTCCGTCAGGATCAATACGATCAATTGCTCTGGTGCTGTGATTTCAACGCGGTGCGTGGCGAGGACTCGTTTGTCCGGGCGCAATGGGCGGGGCGGCCGATGCTGTGGCACATCTATCAGCAGGACGAAGACATCCACCTCGACAAGCTGGACGCCTTCCTTGCGCTTTACACAAAACGCCTTTCGCCCGCTGCCGCCGAGGCGATGAACGGTCTCTGGCGTGCCTGGAGTGCCGGGCAGCCTATCGGCGACCACTGGCTTGAGGCTCGTAAATACTGGCCTGAACTGCAGAAAAACGCGGAAGCATGGTGTCTGGAACAGGCCTTGCAGGCCGATCTTGCGACGGCGCTGGTACAGTTTTACCGAAATTGGATATGATACGCGGCCTAGATTTTTGTAAATCCCATCCAAATTCGGATATTCGCAATGAAAACTGGTAAAGAACTCAAACCCGGTACCGTGATCCGTATCGACAACGATCCTTGGCTGGTTCAGAAAGCTGAATTCACCAAGTCGGGCCGTAACAGCGCGATCATGAAGACCAAGCTGAAGAACCTGCTGACCGGTTACAAGACCGAAACCGTTTACGGTGCGGACGACAAGCTGGACGATGTGATCCTGGACCGCAAAGAAGCGACCCTGTCCTTCATCAGCGGTGACTCCTACACGTTCATGGACACCACCGACTACACCATGTACGAGCTGAACGCCGAAGACATCGAAAGCGTTCTGCCATTCGTGGAAGAAGGCATGACCGACGTTTGCGAAGCCGTATTCTTCGAAGGCCGTCTGGTTTCCGTAGAGCTGCCGACCACCATCGTGCGTCAGGTTGACTACACCGAAGGTTCCGCTCGCGGCGACACTTCCGGCAAGGTGATGAAGCCTGCCAAACTGAAGAACGGTACCGAGCTGTCGGTTGCTGACTTCATCGAAATCGGCGACATGATCGAAATCGATACCCGCGAAGGCGGTTCCTACAAAGGCCGTGCCAAATAAGCACTGCTTTTTGCGGAAAGAAAAAGCCCGACCATTGAGTCGGGCTTTTTTGTGCCTGATGTCTCGTCCTGAATAAGGTTTACTTCTTCAGGTGCTGCTTCAGTTCTTCCGAGGCCTGCAGCATCGCCGAACGCACTGCCGGTACCTGGCTGACCACGTTGAGCAAACCGTAGTCGTGGATCATGCCGTTGTAGCGCACCGAGGTCACCGGCACGCCGGCTTCGTCAAGTTTGCGGGCATAGGCTTCACCTTCGTCACGCAGCACATCGGCCCCGGCGGTCTGGACCAGTGCAGGCGGCAGACCTTTCAATTGCGCGGTGGTGGCCCGCAGCGGCGAGGCGTAGACCTCGTTCCGCTGGTTGGCGTGGGTGGTGTAGTTGTCCCAGAACCACTTCATCATGTTGCGAGTGAGGAAGTGCCCCTCGGCGTACTGGTTATACGAACCGGTATCGAAATTGGCATCGGTCACCGGCCACAGCAGCACCTGGAATTTGATCGCTGGCGTGCCTTTGTCTTTGGCCATCAGGGCGACGACTGCCGCCATGTTGCCGCCGACGCTGTTGCCCGCCACCGCCAGACGCTTGCCGTCGACGTTGATCTCTTTACCATGTTCGGCCACCCACTTGGTGGCGGCGTAAGCCTGGTTGATCGCCACCGGGTAATGCGCTTCCGGCGAAGGGGTGTAGTTGACGAACACCGCCGCCGCACCCGAGCCGACCACCAGATCCCGCACCAGACGTTCGTGGGTCGGGAAATCCCCCAGCACCCAGCCGCCGCCGTGGAAAAACATGAACACCGGCAGCTCGCCCTTGACCCCGGCCGGCCGGACGATGGTCAGGCTCAACGGTTGGCCATCGACCTGGATGGTTTTCTCGCTGACGTCCGCTTTGGGCAGCGTCAGTTTGACCCCGGACTGCGCGCCCGTCAGCACGGCGCGGGCATCCTTGGGCGTCATCTGTTCCATCGGTTTGCCGGTGCCGGCATTCAGCACATCAAGGAACGCCTGGGTGTTGTGTTCAACCTCCCCGGCGAATGCGCTGTGGATGGACAGGGCGAGAAGAGTACCGGTCAAGACTTTGCTGAAAGTGTTCATGTTCATTTCCTGTACGGGCCTGAGTGTCAGTGATTACACGGTGACGTGCAGACGCACATCGACGTTGCCGCGAGTGGCGTTGGAGTACGGGCAGACCTGGTGGGCAGCGTCGACCAGGCTTTGTGCGTCAGCCTGTTCCAGGCCCGGCAGGCTGATGTGCAGGTCGATGTCCAGACCGAAACCGCCAGGGATCTGGCCGATGCCGACGTGAGCGGTGATCGAGGCGTCGTCCGGGATTTTGCGTTTGGTCTGGCTGGCGACGAATTTCAGGGCGCCGATGAAGCAGGCCGAGTAGCCGGCGGCGAACAGTTGCTCAGGGTTGGTGGCTGCGCCGCCGGCACCGCCGAGTTCTTTCGGGGTGGCGAGCTTGACGTCGAGGATGTTGTCACTGGAGATTGCACGACCGTCACGGCCGCCAGTGGAAGTTGCGATTGCGGTGTAGAGAGTTTGCATGATGTGAGCCTCATAAAGTGTGGTTTGTTGCGCTAATTGTTTGCGCGCTAACTAGGTGCGGAGTAAATGTACTTCGCTAATATTTAGCGCGCAAGATAAATTTTTGAAGAAAGCAGGAATTAGCGCTTGGGTTGGGAAGTGGCGTGATCTCAAGCTTTTGATATTAAAGGATTTTTTGAATGTAAAACGAGATGAAAAATTTTTCTGTGATAAGCGGGGAAGGGGCGATGCGCCTGCAGGCGCAAGGCTGCGCCCACAGGAAAAGGGGGAGTTTTAAGTGAGGCTGTCCTGCAAATGACCACGCAAGGCCTGCAATTCGGCTTGCAGGTTTTGCAGGCGCTCCAGCGTGAAGCCACTGGCCCCCAGGATGCATTGTGGAACGGTCCGGGCCTTGTCTTTCAAGGCGCGTCCCTGGGCAGTCAGTTCAACGATCACCACACGCTCATCCTCACGGCTTCGCGTACGGCTGAGCAAACCTTCACCTTCCAGCCGCTTGAGCAACGGGGTCAGTGAACCCGGGTCGGTCAGCAGGCGCGTGCTGATTTCTCCGACGGTCAAACCATCCTTCTCCCACAGCACCATCATCGCCAGGTATTGCGGATACGTCAGGCCAAGCGCTTGCAACAGCGGCTTGTAGACCTTGGTCATCATCAGCGAAGTGGAATGCAGGGCGAAGCAGGCCTGATTGTCGAGCAGCAAATCTTCGCAGTGATCGGAGGTGTTGCGGTCGGTGGTCATGTCAGTGCCTTGGACGGTGATGCAGATGAATCTAGCGCTCGAATCTTTAATGCGCCAGACAATTGTGCCCGGTGGCGAATCGGTCAGTGCCGGCCCAGCTCCCGTTGCAATGCCAGATCCCAAGGCGGCACGGGGCTGAACCGGGTCTTCAGGTATTCCAACAGCAGACGGCTGCGGGAGCTGGCCTGTTGCTCCAGCCGCAGTGCATAGATGCCGGTGCTTTCCGGCTTTGGCAGGCCGTGTTCGCAAAACAGCGGCAGCAACTCGCCACGCAACAGGTATTCGCTGGCCAACCAGGTTGGCAGATGCGCGATCCCGAGTCCCGCCAGCGCGCCGCACACCAGCGCCTCGGCGTTGTTGGCGCTCATGCGCACCCGCGCCGGGCGGTGCAATTGCATCTGCCCGTTCTGTTCGAAGCGCCAGGCGAAGGGCGGGGCAAGGCCGTCCCAATCCAGGCCGTCATGCTCGCTCAATTGCGCGGGTTCGCTCGGCACGCCGCGGCGCTTGAGATAGTCGGGGCTGGCGCAGGCGATGCGCACCATGCTCGCCAGAGGGGTGGCCACCAGCCGGGTGTCAGCCATTTGCCCGGCGCGCAACACCAGATCGACTTTGCCCAGGTTCGAACCGTCCATGTCGACGAAGCTGTCGATCAGATGCAGTTGCACATCCAGCCCCGGGTACAGCACCAGAAAATCGGCAATCACCGGCGCCAGATGCCGCCGCCCGAAGGCCGCCGGCGCATCCACCCGAATCAGACCTTCCGGGGCGCTGCTCAGGGACACCGCTTCAGCCCGGGCCAGTTGCAACTCCGCCACAATCCGCCGCGCTCGTTCGGCAAATGCCAGACCCGCCGGCGTGGCGCGCACTGCGTGAGTACTGCGGATAAACAACTGGCTGCCGACAGCACTTTCCAGACTGTCGATACGCCGGGCAACGGCGGATGGCGTCAGAGGATGTCGGCGCGAGGCAGCGGAAAAACTGCCACTCTCCAGCACATCGAGAAACAGCCCGAGTTGTTCGGTCAATTGATTGGGATTCATGAGTCGACTCAGTGCCTATGCGGATTTGGCACAGCCATTGTGCGTTGCTGTGCGTTTCCGTGCCAGCGCCGACTGCGTAGGATGAGTCGCCTGACGTATGAGGAATTCTGCTGTGATCGAGTTTTTGCTGTACCTGTTGTTTGGCGCCGCCCTCGGTACCCTGGGTGGGATTTTCGGTATTGGTGGCGGGCTGATCGCCATTCCGCTGCTGGGCGTGTGGTTCGGGCTCGATCAGCAGATCGCCCAAGGCACGGCGCTGGTGATGGTGGTGCCGAACGTAATGTTGGCGCTGTGGCGTTATCACCAGCGCAACCGCATCGAATTCCGCCATGCGTTGCCGCTGGCGGTGATGGGATTCTGTTTCGCGTGGATCGGCTCGATCTGGGCCGTGGGCATCGACGCGCAAACCATGCGCATCGGTTTTGTCGCGTTCCTCGTGGCGTTGTCGGCCTACAACCTGGTGCGCATGTTTGGCGCGCGTCCGGCAGCGACTTCCGAGATGCGTTATTCATGGCCGTGGCTGGGGGTGCTCGGCGCGGCGTCGGGCACCATGGGCGGCTTGTTCGGTGTCGGCGGGGCGGTGGTGGCGACGCCTGTGCTGACCAGTCTGTTCGGCACTACTCAAGTGGTCGCTCAGGGTCTTTCGCTGGCGCTGGCATTGCCGAGCACCGGCGTCACGCTGGTGACGTACGCGGTGCACCACGAAGTGGACTGGATGATCGGTCTGCCGCTGGCCATTGGCGGGCTGGCCAGCATCAGTTGGGGCGTGAAAGTCGCCCACGCGATGCCGGAAAAACTCCTGCGCGGGCTGTTCTGCGGGTTTCTGGTGCTGTGCGCGGTGATGCTCGCCTTTAAAGTTTGAAGCCTTCGACGATGTGCTCGGCCAGGCATTCAGTGATCGGCGACGGATTGTTGAGGTTGCGGATCAGCATGATGCTGGCCTCGGGCAGCAGCGGCAGATTTTCGGCATCTCCAAGAATCCGCATGTCGGGGGTAATCAGGCTCTCCAGTTGCGCGGTGATCGCCAGACCCGCGCTCACCACTGCCATCAGCGCCGATAGGCTGGTGCTGTTGTAGGCAATCCGGTATTCGCGGCCCATCGCGTCCAGCGCATTGCAGGCCCACAGGCGGCAGAAGCAATCACTGTTGAACATCGCCAGCGGCAACGGCGTCTGCTCGTGGGCGCTGAAATTCTGCGCCTCGGCCCACACGAAGCGTTCCTTGCGCAGCAACTGGCCAATTTCGTTGCCCGGCTCGCGGGTGACGATCGACAGATCGAGGTCCGTGCGTTGCAGCAATTGTTTGGTTGACTCGCAGTGCACTTCGATCTGGATCAGCGGATAGAACTGCGCAAAACGCGACAGAATCCCCGGCAGAAAGCGCATCACGTAATCGTCCGGGGTGCCGATCCGCACGGTGCCGACCATGTGTGGCTCGCGCAGGGTGTTGAACACTTCGCTGTGCAATTTCAGGATGCGCCGCGCATAACCGAGCAACACCTGGCCTTCAGCGGTCAGGCGCACCTGACGCCCGTCGCGCTCGAACAACTGGCGCTGCAGCACGTCCTCTTCCAGACGCTTCATCTGCATGCTCACCGCCGATTGGGTGCGGTTGACCATTTCGCCGGCGCGGGTAAAACCGCCCTGATCGGCAATCGCGACAAAGGTGCGCAGGACATCGGTATCGATACTGGGATATGCCGACAATTGATGAATCTCCGTGATGCATGCCATCAGAAACATTCGTTGGATTGATCGTAGCTCTGGCGGGAGACTTGAGCCATCCCAAAAAGGAGGCAACACGATGAAAGGTCAAAGAGAGTACGCAGGCGAAGAAAAATTTTCCGGCCATATCGTTTCCGATCTGTTGCACAAGTTTAGCCGCTGGTACGAATTGCACCGTGAGCGCGAGCTGCTCGCCAGCCTGAGCGACGAAGCGCTCAAGGACATCGGGGTCAGCCGTGCCGATGTCGAACACGAGTCGGTGCGGCCGTTCTGGGACGATCCGATGCATAAATGATGAGGCCATCGCTACACAAACCCTCTTGCAGTGAGGTAGGTTGCGAGCAGACATGGAGGTACACATGCCCGCGACACTGTCCTTTTCCCTTAAACAGGCTCGACGTCTGGCACTGGCTGCCCAAGGGTTTCACGGGCGCCAGCCGCCGGCTGTCAAGGCGATGCACGTCAACCGGCTGATCGAACGCCTTGGCCTGTTGCAGATCGACTCCGTCAACGCTGTGGTGCGCTCGCACTACCTGCCGCTGTTCTCCCGTCTCGGTTCCTATTCTGCTGACTTGCTCGACCAGGCTGCCTGGAGTTCGGGGCGACGTCGTTCGCTGTTCGAATACTGGGGCCATGAGGCGTCGTTGCTGCCGCTGTCGATGTACCCGTTGATGGGCTGGCGCATGCAGCGGGCCAAACGCGGTGAAGACATTTATCAGCAACTGGCGCGGTTCGGCCGTGAGCAGCAGGACACCATTCGCCGGGTGCTGGCGTCGGTTGAGGAGCAGGGCGCACTGGGCGCCGGCAGCCTGTCGACCCGCGAGGAAAAGGCCGGGCCGTGGTGGGACTGGAGTGCGGAAAAACATGCATTGGAATGGCTGTTTGCTGCTGGCGAAGTCACCGTCGCCGGACGCCGTGGCTTCGAGCGGTTGTATGACTTGCCGGAGCGGGTGATTCCGGCTTCCGTGCTGCAACAGCCATTGCCCGATGAAGCCGAGGCGCAGCGCGGTTTGCTGCTGCATGCAGCGCAGGCGCTGGGTGTCGGCACGGAAAAAGACCTGCGTGATTACTTCCGACTGAATCCTTCCGATGCCCGCCCGCGTCTGGCCGAACTGGTCGAGGACGGGCAGCTGCTGACTTGCGAAGTCGCCGGATGGCGGCAGATCGCTTATTGCCTGCCCGAGCCAAAAGTCCCGCGCAAGGTCGAGGCGAGTGCATTGCTGTCGCCGTTCGACTCACTGATCTGGGAACGCAGCCGGACCGAGCGGCTGTTCGACTTCCGCTATCGGCTGGAGATTTATACGCCGCAGGACAAACGTGTCTACGGCTATTACGTGCTGCCGTTCCTGCACAACGAACGGATCGCTGCGCGAGTTGACCTGCGCGCCGAACGGGCGGCGGGGCGCCTGGCTGTGCATGCGGTGCACGAGGAAGAAACGGGGCTGGATGATGCGGGGATGCTGGCGCTGGCGCTGAACCTGCGGCGCATGGCGGACTGGTTGGGGCTTGAGCGGGTGCAGCTCAATTGTCAGCGGGAAAGTGCAGGGCGGTTGCGGATGGCGCTGGCTCAAATTGACTGAGCCAGCGCCCTCGCGATTTAGCGTTTGACCTGTTTCAGCGTTTCTGCGATCAAGAACGCCAGTTCCAGCGACTGATCGGCATTCATCCGTGGGTCGCAGTGAGTGTGATAGCGATCCGACAAGCCATCTTCAGTGATTGGCCGCGCGCCACCGATGCACTCGGTGACGTTCTGCCCGGTCATCTCGATGTGGATGCCGCCAGCGTAGCTGCCTTCCGCTTCATGAACCTGGAAGAACTGCTTCACCTCACCAAGAATCTGCGCGAAGTCGCGAGTCTTGTAACCGCTGCTGGCCTTGATGGTGTTGCCGTGCATCGGGTCGGAGCTCCACAGCACCTGCTTGCCTTCACGCTGCACCGCACGGATCAGCGCCGGCAGGTGATCGCCGACCTTGTTCGCGCCCATCCGCGCGATCAGGTTCAGACGGCCCGGATCGTTGTCCGGATTGAGCACGTCGATCAGACGGATCAGGTCGTCGGGGTTCATGCTCGGGCCGACTTTGACACCGATCGGGTTGTTCACCCCGCGCAGGAATTCGACGTGGGCGCCGTCGAGCTGACGGGTGCGGTCGCCGATCCACAGCATGTGCGCCGAGCAATCGTAGTAATCGTTGGTCAGGCTGTCGCGGCGCACGAAGGCTTCTTCGTAGTTCAGCAGCAGCGCTTCGTGGGCGGTGAAGAAACTGGTTTCGCGCAGTTGCGGCGAGCTGTCCATGCCGCAGGCGCGCATGAATGCCAGGGTTTCATCGATGCGGTCGGCGAGGTGGCTGTACTTTTCGGCCAGCGCCGAATTGGCGATGAAGTCCAGGTTCCACTTGTGCACCTGATGCAGGTCGGCAAAACCGCCCTGGGCGAAGGCGCGCAGCAGGTTGAGGGTGGCGGTGGACTGGTGATAGGACTGCAGCAGACGCTCCGGGTCCGGTACGCGGCTGGCGGAGTCGAAACCGATGCCGTTGACGATGTCGCCCCGGTAGGCCGGCAGAGTCACGCCGTCGATGGTCTCGTCGTTGGCCGAGCGCGGCTTGGCGAACTGGCCGGCCATGCGCCCGACTTTGACCACCGGGCAGCCGGCGGCGAAGGTCATGACGATCGCCATTTGCAGCAGCACTTTGAAGGTGTCGCGAATCTTCGCGGCGGAGAACTCGGCGAAGCTTTCGGCGCAGTCGCCGCCTTGCAGCAGGAACGCCCGGCCCTGGGTGACTTCGGCAAACTGACGGCGCAGCTCGCGCGCTTCGCCGGCAAACACCAGCGGCGGATAGCTGGCCAGCGTCTGCTCGACCTGGCGCAGATGCGCGGCGTCGGGGTATTGGGGTTGTTGCTGGATCGGCAGGGCGCGCCAGCTGTCAGGGCTCCAGGGTTGGCTCATCACGGTCTCTAAGGTTCTACGCACGGACGGCCATGTTAGCAGCAATTAGTGCGTGACCTGCTCCCGCCGCTTCGCCGACAATCGCCGCTTTGCCACGGCACCGCAGCGGTGCCATCGCGTCACCGCGCCCGGTGACCACCAGGAGACGAAATGACTGAGGAGCGCGTCGAGCTGTTGCTCGCCGAGGTACAGGATGAGTTCGGCGTGATTCGCGTGCTGGAAGTGGCCGACTACCGCTTTCTGGAGTTCGGCGATGCGATTGAGCAAAGCTGTGTGTTTACCGCCGACCCGAGCTGGCTGGAGTACGACTACACCCGGGCGATGCTGATTGGCGCGTTGTGCCATGAGCAGCCGGAGAGCGCGCTGTTCCTCGGGCTGGGCGCGGGCACGCTGACCCAGGCCTGCCTCAAGTTCCTGCCGCTGGAAGATGTCGAAGCCATCGAGTTGCGCCCGGACGTGCCGCGTCTGGCCATCGAATACCTCGGGCTGGATGACGATCCACGGCTGTACATCCGCGTCGGTGATGCCCTCGAACTGCTGCCGACCGCTGAACCTGCAGATCTGGTCTTCGTCGACCTGTACACCGATGTCGGCCCCGGCGCCGGGCACCTTGCGTGGAATTTCCTCGGGGACTGTCAGAAACGTCTGAATCCCGGTGGCTGGCTGGTGATCAACCAATGGGCCACCGACGACGGCAAACCGTTGGGCGCGGCGCTGTTGCGCGGGCTCTATCACCGGCATTACTGGGAACTGCCGGTGAAGGAGGGCAACGTGATTCTGATCGTGCCGGCGGATCTGGATCAGGTGCTGGACATGCAGGCGCTGACGGCACGGGCTGAAGCGCTGGCGCCGAAGCTGGGCTACTCGTTGCAGTCGTTGATCAACTGCATCCGTCCGGCGACCTGATCTTCAAAGGCCTTTGAAAACCCCTGGTCTGCGCTCCACCAGCGAGCGCACACCTTCCTTGGCATCTTCAGTGGCCAGCAACTTCTTCACCAGCGGCGGCAAGCTCTGCGCCGCTGCGGTCTCACCTTCATAGCGTGCCTGCCGCGCTGACATCAGCGTCGCCTGTACGCCAAGCGGCGCCTGGCGGGCAATGCGCTCGGCCAGTTCGATGGCGCGTGGCAGCAAATCTTCAGTGGCCATGATTTCCTGCACCAGCCCCAGGCGTAGCGCATCGTGGGCATCGAATTCGTCGCCGGTCAGCAGCCAGCGCATCGCGTTGCCCCAACCGGCGATCTGATGAAAGCGTAGCGTCGCACCGCCGAACGGAAAGATCCCACGCTGCACTTCCATCTGGGCGAAGCGGGTGTTGCTGGCGCACAGGTTGATGTCAGCAGCGAGCATCAGCTCGATGCCGATGGTCAGGCAATAACCCTGCGCAGCGACGATCACCGGTTTGCTGACCCGCGGCCCGACGAACACGCCCCATGGATCGCAACCACCGGGCGGCACCTGCCAGCCCTGGGCGAGGGCGGAACTGGCGTTGACCAGATCGAGCCCGGCGGTGAAATGCTCGCCATGCCCGAACACCACCGCCACCCGTGCGTCGCTGTCGGCCTCGAATTCGCCGTAGGCCAGGGCCAGGTCGTTGAGCAGGTCGAGGTCGAAGGCATTGCGCTTGGCGGCGCGGTCCAGGCCAATCAAATGCACGTGACCGTGACGCGCACGGCTCACGCGGCCGGGGCAGGGCTGATTCATGGGTGTTTCCTCGAAGGGGAAGAAAGGGTCCAGCGACCAGATGCCGCACATCGGTGAATCGTTTAAGCGCCATCGCCCGCAGGGCCGGGGTCTTTGAAAAATAGACCTTTGCCCGATTATCCGCAAAACCCCGTTACATAGCGGTGACAACTGCATTTTGCCGATAAAAAAAGCTCCCTTTTTGGGCAAATTCCGGTATAGTGCGCGCCGGCCTTTAACCGGGCCGCGTTTAGGTAGCGCAATTCCCCGAAGTCAGCTTCGGCTGCACGTCCGCACTGCGGGCTCTTCCTTGACGATTCTTTTTCATTCATTCGTTTTCGCAAATCCCCGCCGACAAAGCTGCCAGGGCGACTCTTGAGTCTCAACACGGCATGTGCAGCTTTGGAGCATGGGTCTTTGCGGATGCACTTAGAGGCAGACCCATGACCCAGGAAATCGGCGGCTTCGCCGCTCTTGAACTTCATCCCAATATTGTCGCTGCAGTAGTCGCTACCGGCTATGAAGAGCCTTCGGCCATTCAGCAGCAGTCGATCCCGATCATCCTCGCCGGTCACGATATGATTGGTCAGGCGCAAACCGGTACCGGTAAAACCGCTGCCTTTGCCCTGCCTATCCTGCACCGCATTGATCCGTCCAAGCGCGAGCCGCAAGCTCTGATCCTGGCCCCAACTCGTGAGTTGGCGCTACAAGTTGCAACCGCTTTCGAAACCTACGCCAAGCAAATGCCGGGCGTGACTGTTGTGGCTGTCTACGGCGGCGCGCCGATGGGCCCACAATTGAAAGCAATCCGTAATGGCGCACAGATCGTTGTCGCCACTCCGGGCCGTCTGTGCGACCACCTGCGTCGCGACGAAAAAGTACTGCAGACCGTGAACCACCTGGTTCTCGACGAAGCAGACGAAATGCTCAAACTGGGCTTCATGGACGACCTCGAAGTCATCTTCAAGGCCATGCCGGAAACCCGTCAGACCGTATTGTTCTCGGCGACCCTGCCGCAATCGATCCGTGCCATCGCCGAGCGTCACCTGCGCGATCCGAAGCACGTGAAGATCCAGAGCAAGACCCAGACCGTTACCGCGATCGAACAGGCTCACCTGTTGGTTCACGCTGACCAGAAGACCTCTGCCGTTCTCAGCTTGCTGGAAGTGGAAGATTTCGACGCTCTGATCATGTTCGTGCGCACCAAGCAAGCGACCCTGGATCTGGCCAGCGCCCTCGACGCCAAAGGCTACAAAGCCGCCGCGTTGAACGGCGACATCGCCCAGAACCAGCGTGAGCGCGTGATCGACTCGCTCAAGGATGGCCGTCTGGACATCGTTGTGGCGACCGACGTTGCCGCCCGTGGCCTGGACGTACCGCGCATCACCCACGTGTTCAACGTGGACATGCCGTACGATCCGGAATCCTACGTACACCGTATCGGCCGTACCGGCCGTGCCGGTCGCGAAGGCCGCGCGCTGCTGCTGGTGACGCCACGTGAGCGCCGCATGCTGCAGGTAATCGAGCGTGTAACCGGTCAGAAAGTTGCCGAAGTGCGTCTGCCGGACGCTCAGGCCGTTCTCGATGCCCGCATCAAGAAACTGACCAACAGCCTGTCGCCGCTGGTGGCTGACGCCGAATCGACCCACGGTGATCTGCTGGATCGCCTGACCGCCGACATCGGTTGCACCCCGCGTGCCCTGGCTGCCGCACTGCTGCGCAAGGCTACCAATGGTCAGGCGTTGAACCTGGCAGCGATCGAGAAGGAACGTCCACTGGTGCCGAACAGCGCGCCGCGTGGCGACCGTCCTGAGCGTTCCGGTGATCGTCCGGACCGTGGTGATCGTGAGCGTCGTGCGCCAATGCCTTTGGGCGAAGGCCGTGCTCGTTGCCGTACTGCGCTGGGCGCGCGTGACGGTATCGCGGCGAAAAACCTGCTCGGCGCCATCCTCAACGAAGGTGGTCTGGCACGTGAAGCCATCGGTCGCATTCAGGTGCGTGACAGCTTCAGCCTCGTCGAGCTGCCGGAAGATGGTCTGGACAAACTCCTGACCAAGCTGAAGGACACTCGCGTTGCCGGTAAGCAGTTGAAGCTGCGTCGCTACCGCGAAGATTGATCCGCCCTTGGGCTGATTGATCGAACATAAAAAATCCCCGACTGGTTCGGGGATTTTTTATGCCTGCGATTTGGGCATCAGCCGAAGCGGTAGATGTCCATGCCCAGTGCGCCCATGGTGAAACCTTGATGGGCAATACTGAAATCACCGCCGGCACCTCGGGCGAAGTACAGCGGCAACAGGTGCTCGTCGCTTGGATGATTGCGTGCTGCGTTCGGTGCCTGCTGGCGGTAATCGTGCAGGGCGGCTTCGTCGTTGGCGGCCAGTTTGTCGACTATCCAGTCGCGGAAGTCCCGGGCCCACGGCTCGACGCTTTCCGGGCCGGCGTGCCAGTCCAGTTCCCGCAGGTTGTGGGTGATGCTGCCGGAGCCGATCAACAGAATGCCCTGTTCGCGCAGCCTGGTCAGCGCCTGACCGACGCGGTTCTGCAGCGCCGGACCGCCACGACTCGGTAGAGAAACCTGCACCACTGGGATGTCAGCTTGCGGGTACATCAGCGACAGCGGCACCCACACACCGTGATCGAGCGGTCGTTGTGGGTCGAGGCGTGCCGGCAGGTCGTTGGCGGTCAGCAGATCGGCAACCTCACGAGCCAGTTGCGGATCGCCCGGGGCCGGATACTGCACTTCAAACAGCGCGCGGGGGAAACCGCCGAAGTCGTGCCAGGTTTCCGGTTGCGGATGGCTGCTGACCAGCAGCTCATGGCTTTCCCAGTGGGCGGAAACGATCACGATGGCTTTCGGGCGTGGCAGTTCGGCCGCCAACCGGGCCAGGGCCGGGCCGCTGGCGCCGGGCTCCAGTGCCAGCATGGGCGAACCGTGGGAGATAAACAGGCTGGGAAACATGGAAGGGTTCCTGAGCGTTAAGATGGTTCATCTTCAGTCAGTTCATTGATCTAATTCCAATATAAGTATTAACGCCTTT
The DNA here is from genome assembly GCF_021602345.1 of Pseudomonas pharyngis. Lineage (GTDB taxonomy): Bacteria > Pseudomonadota > Gammaproteobacteria > Pseudomonadales > Pseudomonadaceae > Aquipseudomonas > Aquipseudomonas pharyngis. The sequence continues at coordinate 42,291 of NZ_BQID01000008.1, read as the reverse complement.
TGATCGAATTCTTAGGAGGATGCATGCGGCCGGAGTTTTGGCACAAGAAGTGGGAATCGAACCAGATCGGCTTTCACCAGCCGGAGGTGAACCCGTATTTGCAGCGGCACTGGCCCGATCTGGCCATCCCGGCGCAGGCGCGTGTGTTGGTGCCGTTGTGTGGGAAAAGCCTGGATCTGCTGTGGCTTGCCGGGCGTGGGCATCGGGTGCTCGGCGTCGAGCTGTCGGAGAAGGCCGTGGAAGACTTCTTCCGTGAGCAGCAATTGCAGCCGCAGGTGAGCGAGCAGGGCGACTTCAAGGTTTATCGCGCTGACGCGATCGAGTTGTGGTGCGGGGATTTTTTTTCGCTGACTGCGGCTGACGTGGCGGGTTGCACCGCGCTGTATGACCGTGCGGCAGTGATTGCCTTGCCGCAAGCGATGCGCGAGCGTTATGCAGCGCACTTGCAGGGTCTTTTGCCGACATGCCGAGGGCTGTTGGTGACGCTGGATTACGATCAGTCACAGATGGCGGGGCCACCATTTTCCGTAGACGATGCCGAAGTGCAGCGTTTGCTGGGCAGTACCTGGCGTGTCGAGATGCTGGAGGAGCAGGATGTGCTCGGTGACAGCTGGAAGTTCGTACAAGCCGGCGTAACTCGGCTGGAAGAGCGGGTTTACCGGATTTGCGGGGAGTAATCGACAGGCAAAAAAAGGCCCGCATCACTGCGGGCCTTTTGGTTGGTGCGCCGGTTTGATCAACCGCGACGACGCAGGGCGTCGATACGCTCTTCCAGCGGCGGGTGGCTCATGAACATGCGAGCAAACCCCTGTTTGATACCGCCGTTGATGCCGAAGGCATTCAGGGTGTCAGGCATGTGCACCGGCAGGCCCTGTTCGGCGCGCAAGCGTTGCAAGGCGTTGATCATCGCCCCCGTACCGGCCAGGCGGGCGCCGGCATCGTCGGCACGGAACTCGCGTTTGCGCGAGAACCACATCACGATTGCGCTGGCCAGAATGCCCAGCACCAGCTCGGCGAAGATGGTCGCGATGTAGTAGGCCATGCCCTGGCCTTCTTCGTTCTTGAAAATCACCTTGTCGACGAAGTTGCCGATGATCCGCGCGAAGAACATCACGAAGGTGTTTACCACGCCCTGGATCAGCGCCAGGGTGACCATGTCGCCGTTGGCCACGTGGCCGATCTCGTGGGCCAGCACGGCCCGCACTTCATCTTCCTTGAAACGCTCGAGCAAGCCCTGGCTGACCGCGACCAGTGCGTCGTTCTTGTTCCAGCCGGTGGCGAAGGCGTTGGCTTCATAGGCCGGGAAAATCCCGACTTCGGGCATCTTGATCCCGGCTTCCCGGGACAGTTGCTCGACGGTTTGCAGCAGCCATTGTTCGTGGCGAGTACGTGGCTGGGTGATGATCTGGGTGCTGGTGCTCATCTTCGCCATCCACTTGGAGATGAACAGCGAGAAAAGGGAACCGGCGAAACCAAAGACTGCACAGAAAACCAGCAGCTGATTGAGGTTGAGATCAACCCCGTTGGCCGCCATGAACCCGTTGAACCCGAAAAGGCTCAAGGTGATGCTGGCTATCAGCACGACCGCCAGGTTAGTGGCCAAAAACAGCAGAATGCGCATCATGGTTGTAGAAATCTCCTCAAGCTAAAGATGTAGCGTACTGCGGGGTATATAAGGTGCGGCACCTGGCGATTCAACCGAGTGACTATTTCAAACTGTGTCCTACACCGGATTCGCCCTGCCATGGGACATTTCCCACCGGTGAAATCGCTATGGATGACAGGCACGCACCACCCGCCCTGATTGCGTCAGGCACGCATGATTGGTATGAATCGCAAGTGTAGAAGGTGCTGGAGGAGGGGCGCAGCAGAAGTGTTGCTGAATCAGACAGTGCGCAACGTTCGGGCCGTTGCGCACCGAGCGCCGGTTACTGGCGGTAGGACTTGAGGAAGTTGCCGATGCGACCGATGGCCATGTCCAGGTCATCGACCCGCGGCAGGGTCACCACACGGAAGTGGTCAGGCCACGGCCAATTGAACGCCGTACCTTGCACCACCAGCAGCTTCTCGGAGAGCAGCAGATCGAGCACGAATTTTTCGTCGTTATGGATCGGGCAGACTTTTGGGTCAATCTTCGGGAATGCGTACAGCGCGCCCATCGGCTTCACGCAGCTCACGCCGGGGATGTCGTTGAGCAACTCCCAGGTGCGGTTACGTTGCTCCAGCAAACGGCCTTGCGGCAGTACCAGATCGTTGATGCTCTGATAGCCGCCCAAGGCGGTCTGGATCGCATGCTGGCTTGGCACGTTGGCGCACAGGCGCATATTGGCCAGCATGTCGATGCCTTCGATGTAGCTGTGAGCGTTGTGTTTCGGCCCGGAGATGGCGATCCAGCCGGAGCGGAAACCGGCCACGCGATATGATTTGGACAGACCGTTGAAGGTCAGGCACAGCAGATCCGGGGCCAGGGATGCGGTGCAGATGTGCACGGCGTCGTCGTAGAGGATCTTGTCGTAGATCTCGTCGGAGAACACCACCAGGTTGTGCTGACGGGCCAGCTCGAGCATGCCCAGCAGCACCTCCTTCGAATACACCGCGCCAGTCGGGTTGTTCGGGTTGATGATCACCATCGCCTTGGTGTTCGGGGTGATCTTGGCCTTGATGTCGGCCAGATCCGGGAACCAGTCGGCACCCTCGTCGCACAGGTAATGCACCGCGTTACCGCCGGCCAGGCTCACGGCAGCGGTCCACAGCGGGTAGTCCGGCGCCGGCACCAGCACTTCGTCGCCGTTGTTGAGCAGCGCCTGCAGCGACATTACGATCAGCTCGGACACGCCGTTGCCCAGGTAGATGTCTTCGATGCCGACACCTTCGACCTGCTTCTGCTGGTAGTACTGCATCACCGCCTTGCGCGCGCTGAACAGGCCTTTGGAATCGCTGTAGCCCTGGGCGGTCGGCAGGTTGCGGATCACATCCTGGAGAATTTCGTCCGGCGCCTCGAAACCAAAGGGTGCCGGGTTGCCGATGTTCAGCTTGAGGATGCGATGGCCTTCCTCTTCCAGGCGTTTGGCGTGCTTGAGCACCGGGCCGCGAATGTCGTAGCAGACGTTGGCGAGCTTGTTCGATTTGCTGAACTGCATGGCGATGTGATCCCGAAAATGAACGATCCAGGCGGCGGGTGGACAACCGTGCTGGGAATCCTGCGTCTTCACACAGGCAAGTGTCTCAAGCGGCGGTTTCCAACAATCCGTTTGAATGCGCAGGAACCCGCTGCCAGACTGGCGTGTGACGAGGCGCAATCATACGTGCCGCCCGATCCGTGGAAAAGGTACAGATCGGGCTTTTTCAGCCGCTGAGGTGTGATGATGGAAAAGATTGAAAAGACCCTGGAAGAATGGCGGGCGATGCTCGACCCCGAGCAGTTCAACGTGTGCCGCCTGAGCGCCACCGAGCGGCCGTTCTCCGGCAAGTACAACGCCACCAAGACCGATGGCGTCTACCACTGCATCTGCTGCAATGAGCCGCTGTTCGACTCTAGGACCAAATTCGACTCCGGTTGCGGCTGGCCAAGCTTCTACGCGCCGATCGGCGACAACGCGATGACCGAAATCCGTGACACCAGCCACGGCATGATCCGCACCGAAGTGAAATGCGCCAAGTGCGATGCACACCTTGGCCACGTGTTCCCGGACGGTCCGCCGCCGACCGGCCTGCGTTACTGCATCAACTCGGTGTGCCTGGACCTGGTGCCGCGCGAATAACCGATACGAGCGATCCTCGGGTCGCCTTTCGGATAATTAAATTGCACACAATTCAATTGCTCGCTATTTTTGCCGTCTACCCATTTCTCAAGAGTGCGCACCATGAGCGATAACCTGCTGAACATTCCGTGCACCACCATCAAGGGCGAGCAGAAGACCCTCGCCGATTTCGCCGGCAAGGCGGTGCTGGTGGTCAATACCGCCAGCAAATGCGGTTTCACGCCGCAGTACAAAGGCCTTGAGGAGCTGTGGCAGACCTACAAGGATCAGGGCCTGGTGGTGCTGGGCTTCCCGTGCAACCAGTTCGGCAAGCAGGAGCCGGGCAACGAGGGCGCCATCAGCGAGTTCTGCGAACTGAACTACGGCGTCAGCTTCCCGCTGTTCAAGAAGATCGAAGTCAATGGGACCGGTGCGCACCCGCTGTTTGTGCAATTGAAGAAACGCGCGCCGGGCGTGCTGGGCTCCCAGGGCATCAAGTGGAACTTCACCAAATTCCTGATCGGCAAGGACGGCCAGTTGGTCAAGCGTTTCGCCCCGGCCACCAAGCCGCAGGATTTGAGCCGCGAGATCGAAGCCCTGCTCAAATGAACAACCTGTCCGCCGATTCGCTGAGGCTCGACAGCCAACTGTGCTTCAAGTTGTATGCCGCATCGCGGGCGGTGATCCGTGGCTACAAGCCGATGCTTGATCGGCTTGGCCTGACCTACCCGCAATACCTGGCGATGCTGGTGTTGTGGGAATGGCAGCAAACCGCGCCGGAGCAACCGACCGTCAAGGCGCTGGGTGAGCGGTTGGCACTGGACTCAGGAACGCTGACGCCGCTGCTCAAGCGTCTGGAGCAACTTGAACTGGTTCAGCGTCAACGCTCGGCCCGTGACGAGCGCGAGGTTCATCTGAGCCTTACTCCACAAGGGCAGGCGCTGCGTGAACAGGTCGGGCCATTGAAGGCGCAGCTGTTGTGCGAGAGCGGGCTGGATCTGGACCGGCTCAACGAGTTGCGTGAGGGACTCGATCACCTGCTGGGCCAGATCAAAGCGTTGTCGTAGTTGGTATCCACTGATCCAGCAGCGCCGCCAGCTCTTCACGGCGAAACGGCTTGGCCAGGTAGTCGCTCATGCCCGCCGCCCGGCAGCGCTCCCGTTCCTCGGACATCGCGTTGGCGGTCAGGGCGACAATCGGCAAGTGCGGCCAGCGACCGCTCTGGCGGATCTGGCGGCTGGCTTCGTAGCCGTCCATCACTGGCATGTTGCAGTCCATCAGCACCAGATCGAACTCGTCGTGTTCCAGCTGATCCAGTGCCTCCACTCCATGGGCGGCAACCACGACATCGCACCCCAGTTTGCCCAGCATGCCCTTGGCCACCAACTGGTTGACCGGGTTGTCTTCCACCAGCAGCACCCGACCGCGCCGCTGCGACGGCACGCTCTCAAGGCGTGCACGGTCGATGGTGGTGAGGTCCGGCAACAGCGTCCTACGCAGATTCTGATACAGCGCGTTGCGAGCCAGCGGTCGGGCCTGCTGCTGCAACGGGGCGAGGGCCGCGGCTTCTTCACCCGGCAAGAAGCTGCCGTAGGCGGTCACCAGCAGAATCGGCGCCGTCATCACCGGGCGCAGGCCGAACAGGCATTCGGGGCAATCGGTGATGATGACGTCGGGGGACAGACCGAGCAGCGGATCGTCGAGGGTTCGCTGCTCGTAGGTCAGCCCCCAGACCGGCAGCAGGCTTTCCAGCAGTTCCGCCAGCCCGCTGACCGCGTTGGTGATCGCCAGCACCTTGCCGTGCAACGGTGGCGGAATCACCGCGCGGGTGTGGCAGGGCAGTGGCAGTTCGGCGCAGAACTGGCTGCCGAAACCCACTTCGGAACTGATCGTCAGACGTCCCTGCATGGCTTCGCACAGGTTGTAGGTCAGCGCCAGACCGAGCCCGGTGCCGCCGTACTGACGAGTGATGCCGGCCCCCGCCTGGGTGAACGGCTGGAAAATCTTCACCTGGGCTTCCTGGGCGATACCGATGCCGGTGTCGCAGACTTCGATTCGAACGCCGTCCTTCCAGGTGGACAGACGCACATCGACCCGACCGAAGCGGGTGAATTTCAGCGCATTGGACAGCAGGTTGCTGACGATCTGCCTGACCCGGGTCGGATCGCCGAGCACCAGCGCCGGAAAGTATGGATCGATCAGGCATGTCAGCTCGACGCTCGGTGCCGCGTTTTGTGACAGCAGGTTGGCGGTGTCTTCGATCAGTGAACCGAGATCGAAGGGAATGTGTTCGAGTTCAAGTTGCCCTGCATCGAATTTGGACAGGTCGAGAATGTCGTTGAGCAGCTCCACCAGCACTTTGCCCGAGTCGTGGGCGATGGACAGTTGCTGCTGCTGTTCGGCATTCAGCGGGCCGTCGAGCGAGAGGGCGATCATCCCCAGCAGGCCGTTGAGCGGAGTGCGGATCTCGTGGCTCATGTTGGCGAGAAATGCCGAGCGTGCCTCGGCCATGTCCAGCGCCGTACTGCGAGCCACTTCAAGCTCCTGGTTGGACTGGCTGAGTCGTGCATTGATCGCCTTGAGCTCTGCGGTACGCGCTGACACGATGTCTTCGAGTTGTGCGAGGTATTCAGTGAGGCGGTTTTCCGCATTGCGTCGCTGCTGGATTTCCGTGGCGATGTTCTCGAACTGCTGGTTGGCGACCTTGACCAGCACGCCGATCTCGTCATTGGCATGCCCGGCTGGACATTCCAGGGTGGTCGGCTCGGCGCTGCGCGGGTCGCGACCGCTGAGTTCGCGGATTACCCGTACCAGCGGTTTGGTCAGCATCACGTAGAACAGCGCGAGCAGAATTCCGGTGAGAATCAGGCTGCGGGCGAAGCCGTTGAGCAACGTGACCTCGGCACGGCGCAGGAAGCGGCTGCCGAACGCGTAGGTGTCGACTTCCAGTTTCAGGGTGCCTAGGGATTCGTTGGGCAAGTGATCGAGATAGAGGCGGTCTTCAAACTGACGTTTGGCGCCGAACAGGAAGTCGCTGATCATCCGGTAGCCGCTTTGCAGCTCCGGCCGTTTGACGTTGGCCAGCACCGTCTGATTGTTGTCGGTCAGTTGCGCCGAGATGATCGCTGGCGAGCGCAGCAGGCCCAGGGTCAGTTCTTGCGCCAGTTCGGCGTCGATGTTGTAGGCGATGCGCGAGGCCGGGTTATGGCTGATTTCCAGCAACGACAGGATTTCACGGTTGATGGACGCGTCTTCACTGGCATAATCGATGCCGATTTGCAGCAGGCTGAGCAGCGTGCCCAGAATGAACCCGACCAGCACGGTAAGCCGGGCCTGTTTGTACGACAGCCGGTGGGTGAATTTGATATCCATGGGGTGTTGAACCACTTCCGTTTCCCTTCGCTGCTCAAGCATAGTCGATCATGCACGGATTCCGGGGTTCCCGAAGCGCCTTGTAACAAGGCCTGGGACAGGTTTCGAACGCTGTCTGTCGTCGCTGCACCGCCATCATTACTGTGAACGAGCCCGAGGAGAAGACGTGGATTCCCGATTGAATGCTTTTCTTGAGCGCGCCGAGTCGGTTCTGGCGCGGATCGAACCACTGCTGCCGGCGCCACGCCCGGTCATCGATTGGGGCACCTGCCTTGCCGCTCGCTGGCAACGTGACGGTCGCAGCGGTTATCTGCTGCCGCTGGAAGTCAGCCTCGACATGCGCCTGTCGGACCTGATCGGCGTCGACCGGCAGCTGGAGCAACTGGGCCGCAACACTCAGCAATTTCTCGACGGCATGCCGGCCAACCATGCGCTGCTGTGGGGGTCGCGCGGTACCGGTAAATCGTCGCTGGTGCGTGCGTTGCTGGCTGAACACGCCAAGGCCGGTTTGCGTCTGATCGAAATCGAGCGTGATCACCTGGCGGACCTGCCACGGGTGGTGGAGCAGATCGCCAAGCTGCCGCAACGTTTTGTGCTGTTCTGCGATGACCTGTCGTTCGAGTCCGGCGAAGGCGACTACCGCGTGCTGAAAAGTGTGCTGGACGGCTCGCTCGAACAGGCGCCGGACAACGTGTTGTTGTACGCCACCTCCAACCGCCGCCATCTGGTGCCGGAGAAGGAAAGCGACAACGAAAACTGGAAGCGCGTCGATGGCGAACTGCATCCGAGCGAAGCGGTGGAAGACAAGATCGCGCTGTCGGATCGCTTCGGCCTGTGGCTGTCGTTCTATCCGTTTACCCAGGAACATTTCCTCAACGTCGTCGAACACTGGATCGGCCAGTTGGCCGCCAAGGCCGGCCTGAGCTGGGAACGCGACGAACAACTGGACATCCTCGCCGTGCGCTGGGCAACCGGCCGCGGCAACCGCAACGGACGTTGCGCCTACCAATTCGCCCGTTATTGGGTGGGACTGAAATTGTTGGAGCACAAGGCATGATTGATTTGCAGCAGAGCGGCCAGGGCCTCGAAGGCTATGGCATGTTGGCCGCGCAACTGGAGTCGCTGCTGGCGGACGAGCGCGATTTCATCGCCAACGCCGCGCAGTTTTCGGCGTTCCTGTTCAACCAGCTCGATGACCTGAACTGGGCCGGTTTCTACCTCAATCGCAATGAAGAGCTGGTGCTCGGCCCGTTCCAGGGCCAGATCGCCTGCGTGCGCATTCCGTTCGGTCGGGGCGTTTGCGGAGCGGCGGCTGCCAGCCTGCAGACGCAGCGGGTCGAAGACGTTCATGCGTTCCCCGGCCATATCGCCTGCGACAGCGCGTCGAACAGCGAACTGGTGGTCCCGTTGGTCAAGGACGGTCGCCTGATCGGTGTGCTCGACCTCGACAGCCCGAAGCTCGCGCGTTTTGGTACGGACGATCAGGCCGGTATCGAACAACTGGCGGCGATCTTCCTGCGTCTGACCGATTGCTGATCACGTCGTCAGGCCTGCCTTGAGCAGGACGGCCGCCGGGTCCACGGCATCGATCTGCCGTGGATCGAGAAAACGCGTGGCGTATTGCAGATACACGCCATCGCGAATGAACAGCTCGAATAGCTCGGCATCGATGTGCGCGTCGCGGCACATGGTGGCCATGATCCCCAGTGCTTCGCTCAGGGACTTGGCCTTTTTGTACGGGCGATCGGCGGCGGTCAGGGCTTCGAAAATATCGGCAATCGCCATCATGCGCGCCGGCAGGCTCATGTCTTCGCGCTTCAGGCGCTTGGGATAACCGGTGCCATCCATCTTTTCGTGATGCCCGCCAGCGATTTCCGCGACGCTGTTCAGGTGTCCGGGGAAGGGCAGGTGGCTGAGCATCAGGATCGTCTGCACCATGTGGTGGTTGATGATGTAGCGTTCTTCGCGGGTCAGCGTGCCCCGGGGGATGCAGAGGTTGTACAGCTCGCCGCGATTGTATTTGTAGGGCGGCACGTCGAGTTTGAAACCCCACGGATTGTCTTCCGGGATCAGCTCGCTTTCGGCGCGCTCCAGCAGATGTTCGGGCTTGTCCGCCAGCAGCGGTTCGGTGACCGGCAGGGTCGGTGCCGGGGTGCGTGCCTGACGCCGGTTCTCCTCCCATGACAGGCCCAAGCGATCATCCAGCGTGCGCGTCCAGGTGCGTTGCGCGATGCCTTGCAGACGTTGCAGGTCAACCTCGAGCATGGTTTCACTGCCCAGATTGCAGCGGGCGACGAACGCAAAATCATCATCCAGTGCTTTCAGGGTGGCCTCGCGTAGACCGGCCAGTTGCTGTTCTTCACCGCCCAACGCCAGGGCTTGCCAATAGTTGATCCAGGCGTCGCGCTTGAGCACTTCGAAGCGGGTGCGGATTTCGTGAAGGCGATCGTTCAGGGTCTCCAGCTTGGTGGCTTTGTCGACCACGTATTCCGGGGTCGTGACCTTGCCGCAGTCGTGCAGCCATGCAGCGATGTGCAAGGCTTCCCATTCGTCTTCGCTCGGCTGGTAATCGCTGAAGGCCGGGGCCTGACTGGCTGCAGCGGCACGGGCGAGCATCAGGGTCAGTTCCGGCACGCGCTGGCAATGCCCGCCGGTATAAGGACTCTTGGCATCAATGGCGCCGGCCAGCAGTTGAATGAAAGCATCCAGCAGTTGTTTCTGTCTGGCTTGCAGGCGTTGACTCTCGATACTCACCGCGGCCGCCCCGGACACCGCTTGCAGAAAGGCGATGCGATCTGGCCGGAGTTTTTCCAGGTCACTCGGCGTGCCGCCATCGTTGATCAACAGCACCAGCAGGCCGACGGTTTCGTTGTGCCGGTTATGCAGACGGATTCCAATCAAATGCACCCTCGGCGAACCCATGGCCAGCAGCACTTTCTGCAGGTCGGTGGCCTGTTCGAAACCCAGGTTGCTCACGACCGTGTCGGCGTTGGCCAGTTGCCGGAACCATTCGGGGCTTTGCGAGGCTTCTAGACTGCGGCTTTGCAGATCGAATGTCGCCAACGGTTGAGACGAGTCTGCGACCACCAGGCCGTAGGGCTCCATGCGATTGCCATCGTTTTCACGCAGATAAATCAGCCCCGCCTGGGCCTGGGCGATCTGCACTGTCTCGAACAGTACCCGTTGCAGCAGCGGGTCGAAGCGGGTTTCGGCGGTCAGGCTGTCAGTGATGCGAAAGAAGCTGGCCAGGGTGTCTTTCATGCGAGCCATCGACAGGCTCAACTGGTCAATCTCCAGCACCAGCGATCGGCGGGTCACCGGGAAATTGAAGTCGAAGCTGCGAATTGCATCGGCTTCCTTGACCAAGGCATGCAAGGGCGTCACCAGTACCCGCGAGATCAGCCAGCCGAGCGGCAGACATAGCAGCAAGGTAGCCAGCGTGATGAGCGCTCCTTGCCAGCGCAGGCGATAGGCATCGACCAGCAGTTCGTCTTCGGGCACCAGTAAAGCCATCTGTAAACCTTTCGGTCCGCCTTCCTGCAGCTGGCTGCGGGCGACGATCCATTGTCGGCCGTCTACTTCGAGCCGATTGCCCTGGTGCCCGGACAACAAGGTGTGCAAGGCGGGGCTCAAATCGGCAGCCTTGGCCAGGCGCGCCGTGCGGTCATCGACGATCAGCCGGCGGCTGTCGGGGTAAGCCACGGCGTTGCCGTCGGCGTCGAACAGGACGATTTCCGTGGCCGGTGTCACCACGTGTTTGATCAGGGTCGCGGAGAGTGCATCAAGGGTCAGGTCGGCGCCGATCACGGCGTACTCGCCGCTGCGTCGGGCCAGCGTCGTGCCAACGTTGTGGGTGGAGAAAAAGACGTAGGGTTCGGTGGTGATCTGTTCGGCCTGCTGCCGTGCGTTGATGTACCACGCCCGGCTGCGAGGATCATAAGGATCATCGGGGTGGTCCTGTCGGCCGACCGGGGACAGTGCCTGGTCGAAGAACAGTGACTGTGAATGTGTCTGACCGCTGGCGTCATGTTCGATGCTCCAGACTTGAAACGCTGCTGCGTCCGGTGCCTTGAGCAGGGTTTTCAGCGCTGACGTGCGCAACGGACGAACCATGAAAAAATCGCCATTGCCATAACCCAGATACAGCGAGGCCAGATCCGGGTTGTTCGTCAGGGATTGACTGAACGGCTTGAGCAGCGCCATGCGCGATTCGAGGTTGAAAGATCCGGCGGCGGGGGTCTCTGCCAGCAGGCTCAGCAGGTGCCGGATCGGTGCATAAGTGGCCTGCAGGTCGAGACGTACATCCTGTTCGATCCGGCTGAACAGCTTTTCACTGCTCGACAGAATGATGTGTGTGGTCTGGTGGTAGTTGAACAAGCCCAGCACCACCCCGGTGAGCAACAGCAGAAAGGTGAACATGACGCTGATGTGTACATGCAGCGGAAACCGGCGTCTTTCCGGGCGCAGTGGGCTGGGCATTGCAGACTCTCCGTGTAGGTTAAGCACACTGCTCAGCCTTCAAGCATAGTTAAGCCCCGGCCATTTTGCTTTTGGCGATCCGCGCCAGTTGCTGTTCCAGTGCCTGCTCCAGTTCCAGGATAGCGAGGCGACTGGCCTGGCAATGACGCTCGATTTCTTCCCACGGCAGTGCTTGCAGACAAGCCTGCTCAAGCGCATCGCAGCAGTCGATCAGACGCGAGGCCTGGGCAATGCGTGCGGCACCTTTGATCTTGTGTGCGATGACGGCCAGCGCGGAGGGATCCCGGGTGAGGGACAGTGCTTGTAACTCCTGCCGATCGAGGCGACTGCTGTTGAGCAGTTCTGCCAGCAGTCGGTGGGTTTGCGAGGGGTTGTCACCGGTCAGCTGCGCCAGCCCCTGCAAGTTGAACGCCGGTGCACGAAATAGCGGCTGAACACCGTTGACCCATTGGCTCAGGCTGTTGAGGCTCAGGGGTTTGAACAGGCATTCGTTCATGCCCGCCTGTTTGCAGCGCAGGATCTCTTCCGGCTGGGCATTGGCGGTGAATCCCAGCACTGTGCAGGCCGGGCGACTGGTAAGCTTTTCGTGCTGACGAATCGCCCGGGTCAGCTCATAACCGTTCATGACGGGCATGTTGCAATCGGCGATGACCAGATCGAATTCGCCGTTCTTCCATTGTTCCAGCCCGCGCTGGCCATCTTCGGCGATACAGAATCGATGGCCGAGGTATTCCAGTTGCTGGCACATCAGCAGTCGATTGGCCGGATGGTCATCGACCACCAGAACCGTCAACGGAATCAGGGATGTCTGAATCTGTGGTTCATCTTCAGCTCTCGCCACTTGTGCAGGCAGAATGGTCACCGGTAGCGATACCCGAACCTGGGTGCCAATTCCGGGCAGGCTGCTCAATCGCAGTTTTCCACCCATCATTTCGCACAGGTTGCGGCTGATGACCAGCCCGAGTCCTGCGCCGCTGACGGTTCGTTGCCCATCCTGGCCGGCCTGGGCAAAAGGTTCGAACAACCGCAACTGATCCTGCGTCGTGATCCCGATGCCACTGTCCTGTACGGTCAGCTGCACCATCGAGCCTTCGCTATCATCCGTGGGCAGAACATCCAGTGTGATTCTGACCTGTCCTGCCTCGGTGAACTTGATCGCATTGCTGATCAGGTTCGACAGCACCTGTTTGAAGCGCAGAGGATCGAGTTCCACATCGACATTCAGTTCAGGAGGCGAGACGGACACTGTCAGTGACAGCTGTTTCTGCCGGGCGAGCCCTTCGAAGATTCGCACCACCGAACCCACGGTGTCGATCAGGTTGATTCGCTCGGGATTCAGGCTCAGTCGCCCGGATTCGATGCGGGCAATGTCCAGAATGTCACCGATCAGGCCCAGCAGATCCCTGGCCGAATGGTAGGCCGTTTCAATGCCGGAGCGGTCCGGGTGGGTATGATCCATGCGTTTGAGCGTCAGCTCGAGCATGCCGATCACTGCGTTCATCGGCGTGCGGATCTCGTGACTCATGGTTGCCAGAAACGTACTCTTGGCCCGGTTGGCTTCGTCTGCCCGTTCCTTGGCCGCGCGAAGTTCATCGAGCAGTTCGCGGCGTTCGCTGATGTCGATCCAGCCGCCGATGATCCCCTGGACTTCGCCGCTGGAGTCCCGGTACGGCAGGATCCAGTGATAGATCGTCAGTCGTCGGTTGCCTATATGCAACGGCCGGTCGAGCACCAGTGGTTTGCCTTCGGTCACTACCCGTTGATAGTCGGCCTGATACGCCTGTGCCTCGAAAGCGTTGTTCAGTGCTCCCTGCATGACATCTTTGCCGATGACGTCTTCGCGCCGGGCATTGAAGGCCTGAAGATAACTGTCATTGCAGCTTTGCAGCAGGCCCTGTCGGTCACGCACGTAGATTGGGTGGGGCGTCCCGTTGACCAGTGAACCCATGAACTCCAGTTGGTCGTTCAAGGCCCGTTCGGCCGATTTGCGTTGTTTGATCTGGCGCCGCATGTAGGCATTCCAGAGCAACGACAGCAACAACAGCAGGCAGGCGCCGCCGATCAACTGAAAGAAGAAACGCTGGTATTGATGCCAGGTGCCTTGCGAAATGTTTGAGTAGCCCCGCCAGCGACCATTGATGATGCCCAGTTCTTCGGGTGTGATGCTCATCAGCGTCTTGTCGATGATCGAGCCCAGTTCCGTGTTGTCCCGGGCAGTCGCCAGAGAGAACGCTGCCTGCCGGGTGCCGATGGTGGTGGTGATCTGCAGGGGATGTTCGAAGGTTCGCGAGGCGATGAAGTAGTTTGCGATGACGAGGGAATTCACTGCGCCTTCGACCTGACCTTCGTCGAGCAGCGCCACTGCACTGAAGGTGTCCGGCGTTTCGATCAGATGGATGCGTGGAAACTCGCTGCGCAGGTATTCGATCATCGGATTGCCCTGAGCAATCGCAAGGCGCTTGCGTTTGAGTTGACCCAGGTGAGTAGGGCTGTCGGCGGCTTTTCGGGTCAGCAGTACGTATGAATTTTCCAGGTAGGGACGACTGAACTTCAGGGTTTCCTCGCGCTGGGCAGTAGGGAGCAAGGCTGCGATCAGGTCAGCCTGGTGGTGTTCGACCTGCTTGACCATTTCGGCGTCGCTGCGGCTGCGACGGATTTCGAAGCGCAGTCCGGTGCGCAGACGGATGAGTTCCAGCAAGTCGGCGCTGATGCCGCGAAAGTTGCCGTCACTGTCAAAAAACGTCAGGGGCGCGAAAGCCTCGTTGACGACCACGCTCAGCACCGGATGTTTTTTCAGCCACTGCTCTTCACGTTTGGTCAGTTGCAGCCTCTGGTCGGTCAGAAGTACGTCGCTGCCCACGCTCCACCGTTTGGCGATATTTTCGCGCTCGCTGCCCGGCACGGCCTTTAGCGCAGTATTGATGATGGCGAGCAGCTGTGGATTGTTGCGATGTACGGCGAAGCTGAAACCGTGAGCCTCATGCTTGCCGAAACTGGCCATGCGGATGTTGTTCAGGTAACCCTTGTTGATCATGTAGTGGGTGGAAATGGTGTCGCCGAGAAACACGTCCGCCTGGTCGAACGCGACTGCGTTGATTGCGTTCTGGTAGGACGGATAAGAGGTGATGAGGGCCTTGGGATACATGGCCTTGACATCATCCAGCGGCAGGTAGTGATACAGCATGCTGAGTCGCAGGCCTGCCAGACCTTCGGTCAGCGTGCGGGTTTCGCCCTCACGTGTCACAAGGACCGGTTGATCGATGGCGTAAGGCCTGGACAGTACTATTTCGGCGTTTCCTGCCTCGAATCCGTTGGCAGTGCCGAGCATGTCGATCTGGCCGTCGATCAATGCCCGTATGGCGACCTCCCGCGTGGCGAAGCGTTTGACCCTGATCGGCAGACCGGTCGCCTGACCAATCAGTACTGCGTAATCCGCCGTGTAGCCTTCGTAGTCTTGTCCGCTGGCCGTCATGTCGAAGGGAGGATAGTCTGGCGCGGAAGTCCCCAGAACCAGCTCATTGCGAGTGTGCAGCCACGCCACTTGCGATGGATCGAACAAGGCCTGCACCGTCGGTTCGGTCGAGCGACCGAGCAGGGTGAAATCTTGCGAGGTGGGTGATGCGGCTGTTGCAGAGGTGCAGAAACCCAGGCATGCACTCAATGCAATCAGGAGACTCACTAAACGGCTGGGCATGTTGGCTCTCACACGAGTGCGTTACGTTTGGCCATTTCGATAAGTTCTACGAGAGACTTGGCCTTCAGTTTTTGCATCAGTCGTTTTTTATAAGTGCTTACTGTTTTGTTGCTGAGAAACATGCCTTTGGCAATTTCCTTGTTTGTGCGGCCTTGGGCGAAAAGTTGCAAAACCATGAGTTCCCGATCATTGACTGATTTGAAAAGTTCCAGCTCGGCATAACGCACGTCATCATGACGAACAGGGTTCAAAGCCTGGCTGGGAAAGTAGTTGTAACCGGAAAGGACCGCTTTGATCGCACTGACCAGTTCACTCAGGTCTTCCTGCTTGCACACGTAACCCGATGCACCCGACTGCATACAGCGAATGCCGAACAGGGTCGGGCATTGCGCAGTCAGTACCAGTGTCTTGAATGGTGAGCTCATGGCGTTGAAGCGGGCCAGGACTTCCAGGCCATCGAGCTTGGGAATGCTGATGTCGAGAACGATCAGGTCGGGCATGCATTCGCGAATCATCTGCATGGCATCGACACCGTTATCGGTTTCTCCGACGACTTTATAACCTTCATGCTCCAGCAGCATTCGAACGGCGAGGCGGATGACCGGGTGATCGTCGACAATAAAAACGGAGTTCATAATCAAATCCCATACGAGCGCAAATAAAGGGCGAACCTTAGCTCAGTTGCATGAACACTCGCATGAACCGACAGGGTATTAGCAGCAATCTAGGATAAGTCCTACAAATAAAGAAGAATCAGACTACGTGTTAACTAGGTTTGGCGTAGGTAGACGCGTGAGATGTTCGATGGCTGGACTTGATGAAGTTTACGGCGCACGGAAAAATTTATCGGGTAAAGGCTTTCAATGATTGTTGTTAGTTGATTTCAGGTTTTATTTTCAGCCCTGCCGACTGCACAAACTTTGGAAGAGGTTCAGTCGTCGGCGCCCGACCGATCCATTGCGGATCGGTCGGGCAGCAGACGTCAATGGCTGGAACGTCCGGTCATTTCCAGCGCCATGTCACTGGCGTAGCTGTCGGTCATGCCGGCGATGAAGTCGATCATGCGCAGGAACGATGCGTGCAGCGGACCGCGCGGATCCGGTGCATTGTTGCCCAACAGGTCGAGGATCCGGCGGCTCTTGAAGGACGGCGTGCGGCCGTTGTGCTGTTCCAGGGCGGCACCGCAGAAGGCGTTGAGCAGGATCTCCAGGGTCGTGTAGGCGCCGATCTCATGCAACGTCTTGCGCTTGTCCTGGAAAATTTTCTTGCGGGCGATGTCCTTGGCGTTCAACACGCAACGTTTGGCCGGACCGTGCATGTGTTCCACCAGATCCCCCGGCAGCGTACCGGCCAGCAGTGCGTCCTGTTGTTCGACGAAAGCCCGGGCGGCGGCGTTGGTCAGGTGCTCGATGGCCTTGCCGCGGAGGATCGCCAGTTTGCGCCGGCGCGAATCCTGCGGGCCGAGCTGGCGGTAGGTTTCCGGCAGATCATCGCCCACCAGACCGAGCAGCAGCGACTCGACTTCGGCGTAATCAAGCAGCTCCATTTCCAGGCCATCTTCCAGATCGATCAAGGCGTAACAGATGTCGTCCGCCGCCTCCATCAGATACACCAGCGGATGGCGCGCCCAGCGCTGTTCTTCGAGTTGCGGCAGCCCCAGTTTGTGGGCGATCTGTTCGAGCAACGGCAGTTCGCTCTGGTAGCAGCCGAATTTGTGCTTTTTGTAACCGAGGGAGTCGGCGTGACGGGCTGTCCAAGGGTATTTCAGATAGGTCCCGAGTGTGGCGTAGGTCAGCCGGGTACCGCCGTCGAACTGGTGATACTCCAGTTGCGTGAGTACCCGGAAGCCTTGGGCGTTGCCTTCGAAGTTCAGGAAATCCCCTCGTTCGGCATCGCTCATCGCATCCAGCCAGCCGCGGCCCGCAGCCTGCTGGAACCAGTGACGGATCGCGTCTTCGCCGGAATGGCCGAACGGCGGGTTGCCAATGTCGTGTGCCAGACAGGCCGATTGAACCACCATGCCCAGATCGCTCGGATCGCACCATTCAGGCAAGGCGCGACGCAGGGTTTCGCCGACGCGCATGCCCAGAGAGCGGCCGACGCAACTGACTTCCAGCGAGTGGGTCAGGCGGGTGTGAATGTGGTCGTTGCTCGACACCGGATGCACCTGGGTCTTGCGCCCCAGACGGCGGAAGGCGCCGGAGAAGATGATGCGGTCATGGTCTTTATGGAACGGGCTGCGGCCAAGTTCCTGCGGGCTGTGCAACGGTTTGCCGAGACGTTCGCGGTTGAGCAGGGTATGCCAATCCAAGGCTGATTCTCTCCGTCTGGTGACTGATTCCCTAGCTTCCCGGTTCAGGCTGGCATCTGCAAGCGCAACTACAGCCCCGCCGCATCGATGTCGATCAACAGCAGGCGCTCGCCGTTATCGAAAAACTGTCCGGCGGTCAGGCAATACTGGTTGCTGGTGGCGTCGCGGTAGGTGTTGGAAAGGGTCAGGCGCCGTTCCTCCCAGCCTTCGGCCAGCAGGTGATAGAAGTAGGGGCGCCACGACCAGTTGTGACCCAGATAGCGATTGTCGGCGACCCAGCCGCTGGGGCGCCACTCCAGGTTTGGCGTCAGTTGGGTGCCGTGGCGGTCACATTGATAAAAACGCAGCAGCCAGGGGAAGGCGTCGAGCTGTGGCAGGGCGCTGAGCGGAGCGCGGGCCTGGGCCCAGGTTTGCAGAATGGTCATGAGTTCGCTGAGCTGCTGGCGCATGAACATCAGCTTGCTGCGCTCGGCCAGCTTCTGACGCACGTAAGACTGGCGCAGCTCGGCAAAGCGCTCCACGAAGTCATTCGTACCGAAAAGCGCCTCCTGCGCCCGGGCGAACAGAAAACCCTGCACGTAGCGCGATCCGCATTCCAGCGCGAAATTCAGTTGCGCCGCAGTTTCCACGCCTTCGGCAATGATCCAGCAGCCGGTTTTTTCGGCCATTTGCGCGAGGGCCTTGACCACGTCACTGCTCGGCCCGCCCAGTGCGGCGGCCTGGAACAGACGCATGTCGAGTTTGAGAATATCCGGTTGCAGCGCCAGCACACGATCGAGCTGCGAATAACCGGCGCCGAAATCGTCGATAGCGATCCGGGCGCCGGCATCGCGGTAGCGCGCCACGACTTCGGTCAGGCGCTGGCTGTTACCGCCCAGTTCAGTGATCTCGAAAACAATCCGTTGCGGGTCGATACCGTGCCGCGCGAGTTGCTTCAGGCTGGGCAGTGCCTGATCGGCACGCAAGCGGCTGATCCAGCGCGGTGACATGTTCAGGCTGAGAAACCAGTCCGGCGGGGCTTCGTGCAGTCGACTCAGCGCGTTGTCGCGGATCTGCCGGTCCATTCGGCGCAGCGCGATGGCCGGGGTGCGCGGGTCGGCGAACAGCGGTCCGACGGACGCCAGTTGGCCATCGGCCTGGCGCAGACGGCCCAGTGCCTCGACCCCGGCAATGCGTCCGGTGGCGGTATCGATGAAAGGTTGAAAGCAGGCGAGCGGTTGCCCGTCGATCACGGGGCCTCCTTGTCGTTCTTGTTCTGGTCGAATTCTGCCGGCCGGACAGGCAAGCGGGATTGAACCTCCGGATAAGAGATTCAATCCCGCCGGTGTTGCAAGAATGCAGCCAGATGCGTGGGGATCAGCGCTTGCTCGAACTCTGCATGACCAGCTTGATCAGCGGAGCGAGGCTGGTGCCCAGGCGGATCAGTCGGGTCAAACCGCCGACGCCACCGCTCTTGGCCCCTTTACCCGTGATGAAACCCAGTAGCGTCACAGCCGCCACGCCCCACAACGGCGCGTGCTTGATGCCGAAACCACCCTGCAGGTTTTGCGTCATGCCACGCATGCGTTGCAGTGGTTGCAGGACCTGGCCGGTTTCATGGCGGATTTCCTGACGATGCATTTCCATGCGCAGGCGGATCAGTGCCTTGCGCATTTCCCGGCGTGAGCTGTTGTGCGGAAGTTCAGGCAGGCTCATGGCAGCAGGCGCTCCCGATCATTGGCCAGTTCTTCCAGCGTGCCGTGGAAGGGCGAGGATTCATCGAAGATCGCGGCTTTGAGACGCAACGCGCAAAAAATTGCCGCCAGGGTGTAAAACACGCACAGACCAATGATTGCGGCGAGGCGATAGGTGTCCCAGAACACGATCAGTACGAGGGTCGACAGGCCGACCAGCAACAGCAGCGCAAACACCAGCGCCAGGCCGGCGAACAGCAACAGGCTGACGGTGCGTGCTTTCTGTTCCTGCAGTTCGATGCCGAACAGTTCGACGTGGCTGTGCAGCAGGCCGAGAACGGCAGCACCCAGACGACGCGTGGAGGAGGCGGTGCCCGAGTTCGGGCCGGATTCACCGATCGACATGATCAGCGCCGCGTGGCCAGCAGGCCAATCAGAAAGCCGACGCCGGCGGCGATGCCCACCGATTGCCACGGGTTGGCCGACACATATTCCTCGGTGGCGGTGACCGCCGCCTGACCGCGCTCGCGCAGGGTGTCTTCGGTCAGCTTCAGGGTTTCCCGCGCGCGCAGCAGGCTTTCGTGGATCTGTTCGCGCAACTCATCGGCCTGATCACCGGCCAGCGTGGCGGTGTGCTCCAGCAAGCGTTCAGTGTCGCTGACCAGGGTCTGGAAGTCGTTCATCAGGATTTCTTGAGCAGTCTTTGCCTTGATGCTGGCCATGGGGGATCTCCGTAAGTGGCGTTCTGAAGCGGTGTTCTGAAGCGTTCGAGTATGAGCCAAGAGTGAAGGTTCAGTACAAATGACTGGTACAAACTTTGCTGTGTCGTGGTGCGTCGATCGGTGGCAGTGCGCTGTTGCCGGGCGTGAAACCGGGCAAATCTTGGCCCGGATGATGAAGGTTCATGTCAGCCCATCGACCTTGTGCGCCAAAGCGGTTCACCGACCTGCCGGATCAGTGACTGCGTGGTCGCAACTTGGTGCATGAAATGTGCGCATGAACCGCTTTGGTGCCTTTTTCAGCCTCGGGTCTGCCTTCTCATGGAAAATCTGCAAAGCGCTGTGGACACGCTGGTCCACAGTTCCAACACGTTGTTCATTCTGATCGGTGCGGTCATGGTGCTGGCCATGCACGCCGGTTTCGCGTTTCTGGAGGTCGGAACGGTTCGCCAGAAAAACCAGGTCAATGCCCTGTCGAAGATTCTCAGTGACTTCGCGGTGTCGACCCTGGCCTATTTCTTTATAGGCTACTGGCTTTCGTACGGAGTGACCTTCCTGCAACCGGCGGCGGTACTCAGTGCTGATCATGGTTATGGACTGGTGAAGTTTTTCTTCCTGCTGACCTTTGCGGCGGCGATCCCGGCGATCATTTCCGGCGGCATCGCCGAGCGAGCGCGGTTTGTGCCGCAACTGTGCGCCACGGCGCTGATCGTTGCGTTCATCTACCCGTTTTTCGAAGGCATGATCTGGAACGGCAACTACGGTGTGCAAGCCTGGCTGACCGCGCAATTCGGTGCAGCCTTCCATGACTTTGCAGGTTCGGTGGTGGTGCATGCCATGGGCGGCTGGCTGGCGTTGGCGGCAGTGCTGCTGCTCGGGCCGCGCAACGGACGCTATCGCGATGGCAAGCTGGTGGCGTTCGCGCCGTCGAGCATTCCGTTTCTGGCATTGGGGTCGTGGATTCTGATCGTCGGCTGGTTTGGCTTCAACGTGATGAGCGCGCAAACCCTGCAAGGGGTCAGCGGGCTGGTGGCGGTCAACTCGCTGATGGCCATGGTGGGCGGAACGGTGGCGGCGTTGATCGTCGGTCGCAACGACCCTGGCTTCCTGCACAACGGCCCGTTGGCGGGGTTGGTGGCGGTGTGCGCCGGTTCCGACCTGATGCATCCGGTCGGTGCGCTGGTAACCGGCGCGATTGCCGGTGCCCTGTTTGTCTGGTGCTTCACAGCGGCGCAGGTCAAATGGCGCATCGACGACGTGCTGGGTGTCTGGCCGTTGCACGGTCTGTGTGGCGTGTGGGGCGGCATTGCCTGCGGGATCTTCGGGTCGACCGCGTTGGGCGGGCTCGGTGGCGTCAGCCTGATCAGCCAGTTGATCGGCACCGCCCTTGGTGTGGCGGTGGCGCTTATCGGCGGTTTCGCCGTCTATGGTTCGATCAAGGCACTGCATGGTCTGCGCCTGAGCCAGGAACAGGAGTACTACGGCGCCGACCTGTCGCTGCACAAGATCGGCGCGGTGAGCCAGGACTAGGTCTCCTCATCGTCGGCTCCGGGGTAAAAACCGTGAAGCAGGCGATAACGATCGATACGCACCTGATCGACTTTCTCCTGCACCCGGTGCGCGGGGAACCCCAGCAGGATCAGGGCATGGGAACCGAGCATCAGGCTCGACTCCAGCAGTTCCGGCACCACTTCACTGGCGCCGGCTGCTTTCAGCTCGGCCGACTGGCTGTCGTCCCGGGTGCGCACCAGGATCGGCACTGTCGGGTTGAGGCGTCTTGCCTCCTTGAGAACCCGCAGAGCCACGTCGGCTTGATCCACAGCAATCACCAGCAACCTGGCGCGCAGCAAACCGACGGCGGTCAACAGATCGCCGCGGGTTGAATCGCCGTAGTGGACGTCGCGCTCGGCGTTGGCGGCTTCCTGGATCCGCACCGGATCGTTGTCCAGCGCGACGTAGGTTTGCCCGGCATTGCGCATGAAACGCCCGATCGACTGACCGACACGGCCGTAGCCACAAATCACCACATGCCCGTCGAACTCCGCATTGAGGGCGCTGATTTCCTCGATCTGCGCTTCCTGGTTGGGTTTGCGGTGCAGGGCGGCGGCGATGCGCGGTGCGGCGCGTAACAGCAGGGGCGTCAGCAGCATCGAGCAGAAGGTGGCGGCGAGCAGCAGCGCACCGAGTTCGGCGGGGAGCAACCGGGTTTGCTGCATCTGTGCCATCAGGGCGAAGCAGAATTCACCGCCCTGGGCGAGGGCGAGGCCGCTGCGCCAGGCCGTTTCACTGTCGCTGCCGCGCCATTTCACCAGCAGCGCCACCACCAGGCCTTTGATCACCAGTAAACCCAGGGTCATCCCGATAATCAGCAGGCTGTGGCTGGCGAACAGTTGCAGGTCGATCAGCATGCCGATGCTGACGAAAAACAATCCCAGCAGAATGTCGCGAAACGGCCGGATATCGGCCTCGATCTGATGTCGGTAATGGCTCTCGCCCAGCAGCATGCCCGCGAGGAACGCGCCGAGGGCCGGTGACAGGCCCAGCAGGTGGGTCAGCCAGGCCGTCAGCAGCACAATTACCAGTGCCAGCAGTACGAACAGCTCCGCCGAGCGGGACGCCGCGACTTCCTGAAACAGGCGGGGAAGCAGCCAGCGGCTGGCCAGCAACAAACCGAAAAACAGCAACACGGTCTTCAGCAAAGTCAGGGGCAACGCCCAGTACCAGGCCTGATCACTGCTGCCGGCGAACACCGGCACCAGCGTCAGCAGCAATACGGCCACCACGTCCTGGAACAACAGGACTCCTACCGCGTTCTGGCCGTGGCTGCTGAAGATTTCGCCGAGGCTGCTCAGTTCCTTGGTCACAATCGCCGTGGATGACAACGACAGGCCAGCGCCCAGCAGCAAGGCCGGTGTGGCGGGCATGCCCAGGAGCATCAGCACGCTTCCCAGCAGCAGTGTGGTGATCAGCACCTGCTGGCTGCCCAGGCGGAAAACCACCTTGCGCAGGGCAATCATTTTCGACAGGGAGAATTCCAGCCCCAGGGAAAACAGCAGAAACACCACCCCCAGTTCGGCAAGATCCGGCAAGTGTTCGCTTTCATTGATCCAGTCGAACGCCTTCGGCCCGACCATCAATCCCACGCATAGGTAACCCAGCACAGGTGGCAGGCGCAGGCGACGGAACAGGGCAATCATCACCAGGGACGACGCCAGAATGATCAGCAGATTGGCAAACACAAGACACTCCGGAACAGGTCAGGCTCTTCAAGCGTAGAGGTAAAAAACACCGGAGCATCGCGTAAACGGCAATTTTGTGGGCTGATTTACATCAGGGTTTTGCGAAGAGCGGATTTGAGCCCGGTGGGCAGGTCGACGGGCCTTGCGGGCAGGCCTAGAATGAGCACTCGTTTTCTGGGGTTGAGCGCATATGCTTCCTGAATGCCAGTTGTTCGGCACCCTGGGGTGCCATTTGTGTGCAGTCGCCGAGGCTGAACTGATGCCTTTTGTCGAGCATGGCCTGCTGGTGGAACTGGTGGATATTGCTGACGATGAGTCGTGGTTCGAGGCTTACAGCCTGCGGATCCCGGTCTTGCGCAGGGTCGATACCGGCGCGGAACTGGGGTGGCCGTTCAGTGCCGATCAGGTGGTGGCATTCCTGCTTTAATGGTCTTTTCCCTTCTGCGTTGATGGCGCTCGTCACCTTCGCTCAATCACGACTTGGCACTTTTCGGGTTATTCGGTTACTGTATGCGCATACAGTAATTGAGTTGGCCTGCCATGCCGTTTTCGGGCATTCGCCAGGGCAAGCCGGATGTCAGAGGGAGTCACCGTGGTCAATGTCGAACAGTTGAAAAGCAGCGTGAACGGGATGTCGGTTGACGTGGTGCGCGAGGCCGTCCACGAATTGCGCCTGGACGGTCTGGTCACGGAAGGCAAGACTCCCTTCAACAAGCTGCATTTCAATACGTGCTTTGCCGAGATCGAGGCCTTGTTTCAGCGCGCCGGTTATCACAAGCAACTGGATGTGGTCGGTTATCAGGGACTGTTGTACGCCTTGTACGACCCAGGCCGCTGGGAGGCCGTCGATGTTCTGCGCTGGCTCAAGGAATTCACCGAGGCGGCGGCGCTCAAATCGATCCCCGCCTGATTCTGCGCTAGGTCTGCTGCGCCCGGTGTTGGATAATGCCGCTCTGCTTTGAAGGTTCGAGTTCTCTGTATGTCCAGCACCCCCACGTTTTCCGCCGCACTGAATCAGGCCAGCACGCTGTATCTGCCCCCCGGCAACTGGCGGACAGTGCTCGACTGCCTGTGTGAGCATTTCAGTGCCATCGGGCGCGATCAATGGCTGGATCGGATTGCCCGGGGCCGGGTGCTGGATGGTCAGGGGCGGCCGATCGCGCTGGATTTGCCCTACAGGGAAGGGCTGCGCATTCACTACTTTCGTGAAGTGCCGGATGAAAAACCGATTCCGGTAGTTGAGTCGATTCTGTATGCGGACGATCATCTGGTGGTGGCCGACAAGCCGCATTTCCTTCCGGTGACCCCGGCAGGCGAGTACGTCGAACAGACGCTGCTTCGCCGATTGATCCGGCGCCTGAACAATCCCCATCTGGTGCCGCTGCATCGGATTGACCGGCACACGGCCGGGCTGGTGATTTTCTCGGCCAACCCACAGACGCGGTCGGCATATCAGTCGCTGTTCCCCACCCGGCAGATTGAAAAACGCTATGAAGCCATTGCGGCCGCGTTACCTGGGCTGGACTTTCCGTTGGTACACAAAAGTCGTCTCGTCGATGGCGAACCTTTCTTCCGCATGAAGGAGGGGGCGGGTGCAAGTAACACCGAAACGGCGGTGGAGGTGCGTGAAAGGAATGGTGATCTCTGGCGCTACGGCCTGTATCCGGTGACCGGCAAGAAGCATCAGCTGCGAGTACACATGACGGCGCTGGGGGCGAGCATCTGCAATGATCCGTTTTATCCCGAAGTGCTCAAAGACGTTGAGGATGACTACGCCAATCCGCTGAAACTTCTGGCGCAAGGCCTGCGATTCATCGATCCGGTTACGGGGCAGCCCCGCGAGTTCGAGAGCCGCATCACGCTGGACTGGTGATCCCGCTATCGATTGTTTTCGGTCAGACACGAAAAAGCCCGCATATTGCGGGCTTTTCTGTATCGGGTGTCGAACTGAAGAATTAAAGCTCTTTGACAGTACGAACCTGATCCTTGTTGATGCGAGTGTGCTTGCCGTCCAGTTGTTCGAACTCGTAGAAGCCCGAATCTTCATCATATTTAGGGGCGTCGACAGCCTGGATTTCGCGACCGTCATTCAAGGTGATCACTGTTGGCGAGGCGCAACCGGCGAGGGTGGCGAGGCCCAGTGCGAGCATGAAAGTGGCGAGGGTCCGTTGAGTCATGAGTGTGTCTCCGAAGGGAAATTCTTTTGGTTACTGAGCTTGAGACGTATACAAGGCGTGCAAGTTCCTTGAGTGCTGTCAGTCTGACACAGTGTTGTGCGAACTCAACAGTTCAGGGGTGTTGAGATTGGCCAGGCGTGGGTCGTTGTCAGGGCAAACCAGGGCTTGGGCATCAAGAGTGCGCATCAGCCGGCCGGGGCTGCGTTCTCCAGCGTTCCAGGCGTTTTCGAAGGCGGGCAGGAGTGCCACGGGGATTACGCAAAGCAGCGGTTCCCAGTGATCGTCATGGCGCAACATTAAAGGTTTTTCAGAATTCAGACTGGCCGCCTCGCGCATGCTCTGCAGCAACGCAAGGTCGATGCGCGGGACATCGCAGGGCAGTACCAGCAGGTGGGTGTGGCGCGCGGCTTTCAAGCCGGCACGAATGCCGGCCAACGGACCGGGAAAATCTTCCTCGTCATCGCCTACCAACTGGTCGGCAAATGGCGCATAGCGTTCACGATTGCGGTTGCAGGAGATGATCAGATCATCGGTCAACGACCGAACTTTACGATGAAGATGCGCGATCAACGGTTCACCGTGCCATTCCACGAGCCCCTTGTCCTTGCCGCCCATGCGCTGGCCGCGCCCACCCGCCAGTAACAGAATGGAGCAAGGTGGTAATGGCGTGTTCGAGGTCATGGCAACTCTCCGCGGGGGCGGCGAAAAAAGGGGGCGCTGTGATATAACACCGGGCTGTTTCTCCTACAACTGGACGAGCCTATGAAAGCCAAGGCTGATGTACCTTTCGCACCGCTCAATATCGCAGTGCTGACGGTCAGCGACACCCGAACCCTGGAAACCGATACCTCCGGCCAGGTCTTCGTCGACCGTCTGACGGCCGCCGGCCATCATCTGGCGCAGCGCGTGCTGCTCAAAGATGACCTGTACAAGATCCGTGCGCAAGTTGCCCACTGGATTGCCGAAGACGTCGTGCAAGTCGTGCTGATTACCGGAGGCACCGGTTTTACCGGTCGCGACAGTACACCGGAAGCCGTTGCCTGCCTGCTGGACAAACAGGTCGATGGTTTTGGTGAGCTGTTTCGCCAGATATCGGTTGCCGACATCGGCACCTCCACCGTGCAATCCCGAGCTCTGGCGGGATTGGCCAATGGCACGCTGGTCTGCTGCCTGCCAGGTTCGACCAATGCAGTGCGCACCGGTTGGGATGGCATCCTCGCCGAGCAACTGGACTCACGTCACCGCCCATGCAATTTCGTTACTCATTTGAAAAAGGCAGCGCCTTGTGAATCCCGTGGGTAAGCCGGGCAAGACCGGCAGCCTCATGCCTGTTGAAGAGGCATTGGCGCGTTTGCTGGAAATGGCCGAAACCTCGCGGATTGTCGAGTGCGAGTCTTTGCCACTGGCGCAGATTCACGGGCGGGTGCTGGCGCAGGATCTGATTTCGACGCTGGATCTGCCGCCATGGCCGAACAGCGCCATGGACGGATATGCCTTGAATCTGGTCGACTGGACCGGCGAGCCGTTGCCGGTCAGTCAGAAGATTTTCGCCGGTCAGGCACCGGAACCTTTGAAACCGGGCACCTGTGCCCGGATCTTTACCGGCGCGCCGGTGCCTGCGGGGGCCGACTGTGTCGAGATGCAGGAAAACGTCGAGATTCATGCCGATGAGCGCGTGAGTTTCATCGAAACGATGGTGGCCGGGCAGAACATTCGTCCACAAGGCCAGGAAACGACCGTCGGTGAATTGGTCTTGTCCGCAGGAACTCGGCTCGGTCCGATCGAGCTGGGGCTGGCTGCATCGCTGGGTTGTGCAGGGCTTGAGGTCGTTCGACAGGTTCGTGTGGCGGTTTTGTCCACCGGAGACGAGTTGGTCGAGCCCGGCACGACGTTGGGGCCGGGACAGATCTACAACAGCAACCGGGTGCTGTTGTGCAGCTGGTTGCAGCGCCTGGGATGTGAAGTGGTTGATGCCGGTATTCTGCCTGATGACCTGCCCACTACCCGTGCGAAACTCGGGGAGCTCCAGGATGTAGACCTGATTCTGTCGACCGGTGGGGTATCGGTCGGAGAGGCGGATTTCCTCGGAATCGCATTGAGGGAAGAAGGCGAGCTGACACTCTGGAAGCTGGCAATCAAACCTGGCAAGCCATTGACGGTCGGGCATTTTCGCGGTGTCCCGGTGATTGGATTGCCGGGTAATCCTGCCTCGACACTGGTGACTTTCGCCTTGTTGACCCGACCTTATCTGTTACGTCGCCAGGGCGTGCAGGATGTCGAGCCGCTGAAGTTTTCGGTACCCGCAGGATTTGTCTGGCCCCATGCCGGTAACCGCCGTGAATTTCTGCGAGGGCGTCTGGAGCAGGGGCAAGCGATTATCTACCGTAACCAGAGTTCGGGCGTTCTGCGCAGCGCTGCCTGGGCCGAGGGGCTGGTGGAGGTACGGGAGGGAGGAGTCCTGGCCGAAGGAGACCTGGTGCCATTCATTCCACTCAGCGAGCTTCTCGGTTGATCGCAGGTATTTGAAAGGCAGGCACAGTGGTTACACGATGCCTGCCTTTCTGCCAGTCAACGACTGATCAGTGCAACGAGCTGGTCAAACCGGCTATTGGCAATCCAGCCCACCAGTCCGAGCACCATCGCTGTCGCACCTGCCGAGTAGGCAAGGCGGTGCTTGATGGCTTTGACGTCTCCTCTGACTTCGTCCATGTCGCGTCGAATGTACTTGAGGTGAGTTTCCAGCTCGGTGATACGCGGTTCCATATTGTTTTCTCCGGTATTTCTGGCGCTGCATTTGAATTCGTCTTTGAGGCTGGCGCGACTTTCGGAGAGAGAGGCAACCGGACTCACGGCTAGTCCTGCTTCATGGCTTTGCATGGAAACGTCCACCTGCTGCAGTGGGGGTCTCTTGGCAAATGCCGAAATGCAAAATATCGAAAGTCCTGAACCTGTTTCCACTCATTACATGCACATCCTTGTGTAATTGAATTGAAGATCACTAACGCCGACACACGTTGTACCAATGGCCGGGCCGGGTCAATTGAGCCGATTCCTTACGTTCTGTACGAAAAAGTACCGGTATGTAGGACAAGGAGGGCGAGCTTCAGGAATTAATCAGAAAGAGTGCGACTTTTTTATCCCTCTTGAGGGTCAAGATGTTCCGTACCGATTTAATTCCGGGAGTAACCGCAATGAGTGAACGCAAGGCATTGTTGATTCTGCATGGCAAGCAGGCGCTCAACGAGGCGGTTCGTGCCGCTGTCGAGAACAAGCGAGAGCAAGGCTGGGAGCTGGCTGTACGTCTGACCTGGGAGGCCGGCGATGCGCAGCGGTTGGTGGAGGAGGCGCTGGCGGCGGGATACCGCCAGATCATCGCCGGCGGTGGGGATGGCACCTTGCGTGATATCGCCGAAGCGCTGGCGGCGCATCCGGGCAAAGCCAGTCTGGTGCTTTTACCGCTGGGAACTGCCAACGACTTTTCCCACGCGGCGAGTATCCCGTTGGAGCCGACCGAGGCGCTTGAGTTGCTTGAAGCGCCCGCCCACGACATCGATCTGGGTGAAGTCGGTGGGCAGATCTTCCTGAACATGGCGACCGGAGGATTCGGCAGCCAGGTAACGGCCAACACGTCGGAAGATCTGAAAAAGGTATTGGGTGGCGCAGCTTATCTGTTCACCGGTTTGACGCGGTTCAGTGAACTGCATGCCGCGTACGGTGAGTTGCAGGGGCCGGATTTCCATTGGCAGGGCGAGTTGCTGGCCCTCGGGATCGGCAATGGCCGTCAGGCCGGCGGCGGACACGTGTTGTGCCCCGAAGCGCTGGTGGACGATGGTCTCTTGGATATCAGCATCCTGCCGGCGCCGCAGGAGTTGGTTGGCACCCTGAAAAATCTGCTCAGCGACGGCTTCGGCATTGACAACATGTTTGTGCGCGCCCGTTTGCCATGGGTTGAAATCAAGGTCGCCGAAGGGCTTTACATCAATCTCGACGGCGAGCCCCTGGAGGGCGAAAGTTTGCGGTTTGCGGCGCGCCCCGGGGCGTTGCGTGTGCATTTGCCGAAGGGCTCGCCGCTGTTGAGTGCAACTCGTCGGCTCAGTCGTCCAGACTGATGATCTGTTCCCGCACGGCAAACAGCACCAGGCCTGCCACATCGTAGATCTGCAGGCGCTTCATGATCTGCGAGCGGTGGGTTTCGACTGTTTTGATGCTCAGGCCCAGGCCGTTGGCGATTTCCCGTGTGGACTTGCCACGCACGATCAGGCGCAGGATTTCCAGCTGGCGTGCGGTCAGGTTGTGCGACTCGGCGACTTCCGGCTGCTGTTTCAGATTGCGGGTCAGCGCCTGATTGATCACGGTATGGGCGATGGCGGGGCTCAAGTAGCGCTCGTTGTTGCGCAGAGCTTCGAGCGCATGTTCGAGTTCGGTGGCCGTGGTGTCCTTGAGCAGATAACCGTGAGCACCGGACTCCAGCGCCTGCATGATCAGCGCGGGGTCGGTGTGCATCGAAAGAATCAGCACTTTGGCGTGCGGACGCACTCGTTTGAGTCGCTGCAGGGCTTCCAGGCCGCCGGTTTCTTTCATGGAAATGTCCAGCAATACGATATCGGGGGACAGCAGCTCGACCATCTCGAGCAGCTGCGAGCCATCATTGGCCTCGCCGATGACTGCATAGCCGGGAATATCCAGCACCAGGGCACGCACGCCGGCCCTGATCAGCGAGTGGTCATCCACCAGAAGTAAGTTACAAGTCAACGCATAACCTTATTCGTACTGGCCCGCTCGAGTGCCCGGGGCGCCCAGGGGAATAGTGCTTCGATTTGAGTGCCTTTGCCCGGCTCGCTGGTCACATTGAGTGTGCCGCCCAGTTGCTCAATGCGCTCGGCCATCCCGGCCATGCCCCGCTGTCCTTCGCGGCCGGGATTCGCCGCCGGGGAAAAGCCCAGGCCATCATCGCTGATAAGCAGGGTCAAGCCCTGTGGCAGGCGTTGCACGCGAATCAGCAGGTTTTTGGCCTGTGCGTGACGAAGGATGTTGGTCACGGCTTCCTGAGTGATGCGAAAGGCTGCGACGGCCATCTCTTCGGGGATTCCATTCAGGCGCTGCTGGCAGTCCAGACTCCAGTGCACCGAATTATTGGCCAATACCTTGACCAGGTGCGCACGCAGGCTCGCTTCCAGACCCAGACTGGTCAGTTGCCGCGGGTTGAGAATGGCCGAAACGTCGCGCACCTTGTTGAGGGTTTCTTCCAGCGTCTCGCAAAGTACCGAACAGTGTTCCTGCATCTCCGCGGGCAAGCGACGCTTGAGCCATTCGCTTTGCAGCTTGGCGGCGGTCAGCAACTGGCCGATATCGTCATGCAGTTCGCGGCTCAGGCGATGGCGCTCGTTTTCCTGGACTTCCAGCAAACGGTCGGCCAGTTCCTGAGGCTGGAATTTGATGGATTTGCGCGACAGGCGATGTTGTGTCCAGACGCAGCCGGCAACCGCCACGTTGATCAGCAACAGGCCGAGTGACAGCGGCGCGGAGGCGCCATAGCTCAACAGACTGCCCAAGGCTGAAACCGTGCACAGCATGAGTGTGAACCTGCGGGCATTTTCTCGGGAGGGAGGCCATGTGGTGATCGACTTGAGGCTGGCGTACATAGCGGATGGAGCCAATGGATGTTCGCTGCGGGCAGACCGTCAGAAGGGCTGGCGGTCTCTGTCTGGAAAACGTTTGCTCAGGTTGTTGATTTCAAAACGGTTCAGTGATCGATAATTGAGCGCCAACTTCGGTGGCAACCCATCATTGAAGTCACAATGCCATTAATTGAAGCAACTAACGGGCTGCATAATACCACTTAACATACCGTTGGTCGCGTTTGCCTATATGTCCAAAGAGTCAGGAAACAGGCCATGTTGGACGAGAGTTCCATAATGGAAAAGTTGAAATATCCGACTCGATATTATCGATGCAGCAGCAAGTTACTTTTGCACAGGAAAACCCTGACATCAGCAGAAGGCAGTCAGCATTCATCAAGCGTAATTATTTATTGGAGGATGTCGCAGGCAGGCATGAACTATTCAATTGCGACTTTCGTCTGTGAGAAATGACGGGCCCGAACAGCCCACGGTATGCCCGATTACGCTTGGCGCTCCGACCAGGTTACGAGGGACATCGGCTTGCCATTGAGCGGCAATTGGAAGTGAGTCTGCCCCACCTGGCAGGCAAAGGCTTCGATCAGCGTCACCTGTTCGCTTTCATCCAGGCCCAATTGGCCGGTGCTTGGGTCGGTCAGTTCCAGTTGCCAGGCCATCAGGGTGAAGCAATCCTTCAGTGCTTCCAGGGCCTGTGCATGCAAATCCACGTGACCCTGCACCTGGTTGAGCAAGCCATGCAGGTGCAGGGAGAATTCGGATACCGCCTCCAGCCCCAGGGCATCGGCCTTGTTCGCCAGCTTGAGGAGGGTGCTGAGCATGCAGTCGATGGCGTCCTTGTCATTGCTGATCAGCTGCAGATGGCTGAGGCATTCTTCGGACTTGGCCAGGAGCGTTTCAGCCTCGACAAGGAATTCGGGGAAGCGCTGCGCCCAGTCACTACGGTCGTTCGGCATGCTTATCTCCACCACGTCATGTCTGATGAGGGAATGCCGTGTGTGTCGACGATCATGAACCGTCGCGAGACCGCGCCCCGGTGTGCATTGGCACAGACCTGGGGTTTCAAGAGGATGTGTTTCCACTGAACTGCGATCGCACACAATAGCCTGACTCCGTTCATGCAATGAGAATGGCGTCACATTAATGGCTATTGGATATCGCGAACATCAGGTTGGGCCTGA
Source organism: Pseudomonas pharyngis (assembly GCF_021602345.1). Classification (GTDB taxonomy): domain Bacteria; phylum Pseudomonadota; class Gammaproteobacteria; order Pseudomonadales; family Pseudomonadaceae; genus Aquipseudomonas; species Aquipseudomonas pharyngis. The sequence goes on along the minus strand of NZ_BQID01000008.1, from coordinate 10,070 downwards.
TTGTTCCTAGGGGATTCCCTTAGGCACGGGAACCTGTGGCGCAAATCGGGGTCGCGCCGAGAAGAATGTAGCAGATGATTTCACCGGGCCAGTAAAGCATGATGTTAATGTGACATCAATGCCTGCCAATGGCATTTTTGTTGGTGATTTTGGACGGGATCAAGATCCGCCAGATTCAGCCGATAACCCCCAATAGTGAATTCATCAGAACAAGCCCAGGAGTCATTGATGGCCGGCATTCTCGACACGGTAGACCAACGCACGCAACTGGTGGGTGAGAATCGCCTGGAAATTCTCATGTTTCGACTGGCCGGGCGCCAATTGTTCGCGATCAACGTGTTCAAGGTGCAGGAAGTCCTGCAATTGCCGAAGCTGACTTTGATGCCCCAGCGTCACCCGTTTGTCTGCGGTGTGGTCAACCTGCGCGGCCAGACGCTGCCGGTGATCGACCTGTCCCAGGCGATCGGCATGCGACCGTTGGTGCCGGGCCCGAACAGCACGATCATTGTCACCGAGTACAACCGCTCGGTGCAGGCGTTCCTCGTCGGTGGCGTGGACCGCATCGTCAACATGAATTGGGAAGCCATTCTGCCGCCGCCGACCAGTGCCGGTCGCCAGCACTACCTGACTGCCATCAGCAAGGTCGACGATCAACTGGTGGAAATCATCGACGTCGAGAAAGTCCTCGCCGAAATCGTGCCGTACAACGCCAAGGTCTCCCGGGACAAACTGGACGACCCGGTGCTGGAGCGTGCCCGTGGCCGCGAAGTGTTGCTGGTGGACGACTCCAACGTGGCGCTCTCGCAATTGCGCGACACCCTCGGCCAGTTGGGCGTGAAGATGCACATCGCCAGCGATGGCCTGAAAGCCCTGAACATGCTCAAGGCCTGGGCCGATACCGGGGTGAACATGACCGACAAACTGCTGATGGTGTTCACCGACGCCGAAATGCCGGAAATGGACGGCTATCGCCTGACCACCGAAATTCGCAACGACCCGCGCCTGCGTGGCCTGTACGTGGTGTTGCACACTTCTCTGTCCGGCAGTTTCAACGACTCGATGGTGAAAAAGGTCGGCTGCGACAATTTCCTCTCCAAGTTCCAGCCGGACAAACTGGTGGATGTGGTGCGCCAGCGTCTGATGCTTGACGAAGTGCCGGCCTGATCCACAGGTCGAGGCTGACCCTGCGTCAGCCTTTGATTCGCTGACAAAGCTCGTATAGGGTGGCGTTTTTGACCCACCAGGGAGCTGGCCATGCTGCGTCTGAGCGCGCTTTATCGTTACCCGTTGAAATCCGCCAAGGGTGAGGTCCTGCAAGGGATCGGCCTGGACAAACTGGGGCTTGAGGGCGATCGACGCTGGATGCTGGTGGATGAGGCCAGCGGGCGGTTCCTGACCCAGCGTGCCGAAGCGAAAATGAGCCAGCTCTCCGCGTTGTGGAATGCCAGCGGCGGGCTGACGCTCAGCGCGCCGGGGCATTCGGCAATGGATGTCGCCTTGCCCGGCAGCGACGACAACCTGCGTGGCGTGACCATCTGGCGTGACACCCTGCGTGTGCCGGATGCCGGTGAAGAGGCGGCCCGCTGGGTCAGCGATTTCATCGGCAAGCCGACCCGACTGGTGCAAGTGCCGCTGGATCGCGCCCGGACGACCCAGGCCGGGTACGGCAACGACGATGACCAAGTGGCATTCGCCGATGGTTTCCCGCTGTTGCTGATTGGTGAGGCCTCGCTGCAACACCTGTCGCAGGAAGTCGGGCGTCCGCTGGAAATGCTGCGGTTCCGGCCGAATCTGGTGATCGAAGGCAGTGACGCATACGCCGAGGATGGCTGGAAGCGGATTCGTATCGGCGATGTCGAGTTCCGCGTGGTCAAGTCCTGCTCGCGGTGCATTCTCACCACGATCGATCCGCAGACCGGTGAGCGCAGCGCTGACCGCGAACCACTGGCGACCTTGCAGAAGACCCGTGCTCAGGCCGACGGCGCGATGTTCGGCCAGAACCTGGTCAACGACAGCAACGGCCGGCTTGAAATCGGCATGCCGGTAGAAATCCTCGAATAACCCGCCAGAAACGAAAAATGCCCGTGTCCCTGGACACGGGCATTTTTCATGACCGCAGGAAACCGGAGTTTCAGCCGCGGTATTCGCACAGGTAAGCGGTGTCGACGGCGACTTTCAGCTGGAACTTGCTGTTGGCGGGCACGTTGAACTGGCTACCGGCGGCGAAGGTTTCCCAGTCGCTGCTGTCCGGCAGTTTGACGGTCAAGGCGCCCGAAACCACGTGCATGATTTCACGCTGGCTGGTGCCGAATTCGTATTCGCCCGGGGCCATGACGCCGATGGTCGCAGGACCTTCAGCAGTGCCAAAAGCGATCGACTTGACGGTGCCGTCGAAGTACTCGTTGACTTTAAACATGGGCGATTCCTCTCGAAAAGGGCTTAAAAGGGTCAAAAAGGGGCGGCCAGTATGCACAAGGCTTCCGATGCCGTCACCTGTGCTAGAGCGGCAATACCAGTGGCAGCAGGCGTGCGGTATTGCGCGCATCTTCCAGCGCCCGATGCTGCTGACCGCTGAATTGCATCCCCGCCAGTTGCAACGCGCCATTGAGGCCCAGAGGCCGTTCGAGGCGCCGGGCCTTGGCAAAGCGCTGTTTGAGGTTCATGTGCGGCACCCGGCTCAGGGCGCTGTCGAGTTGAAGACGCTGCCATTCCTGAAGCAATTGCTTGCGGTCGTAATCGCCCCAGCTGGCCCAGCCTTCAAGGCGCGTCTGGTGCTGACCGAGCCAGCGCTCGAAGGCCGGCCAGACCTCGCTCAACGGCTGCGCCACGTCGATGTTGGCCTGGGTGATGTGCGTGAGTTCGCGGCAAAAGGGCGTCAACAAGGGGCGCCGCGTCGGTTTGACGAAGCGCTGAAAGTGATCCTGCTCGCGACCCGCGCGATCCACCAGGGTCGCGCCGATCTCGATGATCTCCATTTCCGTAACCGGCCAGCCACCCTCATCGGTGGTGGCTTCCAGATCTATGACCAGCCAATGGGGCATCGCAGGGTTCCTGATTTCCGCGTCCTGATTATTCAGAGCGTAGTCAAACCTTGCGGATGCGCGCGGCGACTACTCGACCTGCAACAGAACCTGACGATTTTTTACCTGATCGCCGACCTTGACCTGCACCCGCTTGAGCACGCCGTCGATGCCGGCCTTGAGCGGGTGCTCCATTTTCATCGCTTCCAGCACCACCAGCAGCTGGCCCTTGCTGACCGGGCTGCCTTCGCTGACGAGCACATCGATGATGGCGCCATCCATCGGCGCTTTCAACGTGCCGGAACTGACGCTGGTCTGACTGTCGATCACCGCATGAGTTCGGTCCACCAGATGCAGGCTGCCGGGGTGGGTGAACAGCCAGAGCTGGTCGTTGTGCAGGCGATAGGCATGGCGCTGGCGCAGGCCATCGATTTCCAGTGTCACGGCCCCGGCGGTGTGCTCGACCAGCGTGAGTTTGATGACACGTTCGGCGACCTGCACTTCAAACGCCTTGTCCGGACTGGTACGCAGTTGCACATTCCAGTCGCGGGCGTCGAGGCCGATTCGATAGAGCAACGGTGCGCCGGCGTTGTTGCGCCATCCGGACAGCGGTGCGCGGTGTTGCTGCGCGGCGGATTGGTAAAACAGCACCGCCGCGATGGCCAGCTCTTCGGCACTGGGCGAATAGGCGTGCAGGCAATCGTGATCGGCGAAATGTTGAGGGATGAAGCCAGTGCCGAACTCCCCGCTGATGAACTGCGGATGCTGCAACAGGCTGGCGAGCAAACGCTGATTGCTCTGCACGCCCAGCAACACGCTGTCCTGCACCGCACACAACAGTTTGCGCCGGGCCTCTTCGCGGGTCGCACCATAAGCGATCAGTTTGCCGAGCATCGGGTCGTAGAACGGTGAAATCGACTGTCCTTCAATCAGGCCGTGATCGATCCGCGCACCGCGATCCAGTGCCGGCGCCCAGGCTTCGACACGCCCGGTCTGCGGCAGAAAACCCTGGGCCGGATCTTCGGCGTAGAGACGCACTTCCATCGCGTGACCATCGAGTTTCACCTGCGCCTGGGTCAGCGGCAGCGGTTGGCCCTCGGCGACCGACAGTTGCCACGCTACCAGATCCAGCCCGGTGATCAATTCAGTCACCGGATGCTCGACCTGCAACCGGGTGTTCATCTCCAGAAAGTAGAACTGGCCGCTGGCGTCGAGGAGAAATTCCACGGTGCCGGCACCCACGTAGTTCACCGCACGCCCTGCCTTGAGTGCCGCTTCGCCCATCGCCTGGCGCAGTTCTTCGGTCATCACCGGGCACGGCGCTTCTTCGATGACTTTCTGGTGGCGACGCTGTATCGAACAGTCGCGCTCGCCGAGGTAGATCAGGTTGCCGTGATGGTCGCCGAACAGCTGCACCTCGACATGGCGCGGCTCGATCAACGCCTGTTCGAGGATCAGTTCATCACTGCCGAAACCGTTCAATGCTTCCGAGCGGGCGGTGCGCAATTGCGCCGGCAGTTCCTCGGCGCTGTGCACCAGTCGCATGCCGCGCCCGCCACCACCGGCGCTGGCCTTGATCATCAACGGATAACCGATGCGCTCGCCTTCACGGGCCAAGGTCGCATCGTCCTGCTCGGCGCCTTGATAGCCGGCGATGCAGGGGACGCCGGCGGCGAGCATGGCGATTTTCGATTGGCGTTTGCTGCCCATCAGTTCGATGGCTTCGACGCTGGGGCCGATGAAGGTCAGGCCGGCCTGTTTGCAGGCGCGGGCGAACTCGGCATTTTCCGAGAGAAAGCCGTAGCCTGGGTGGATGGCGTCGGCGCCGCTGCGCCGGGCGGCGTCGAGAATGGCCGGGATGTTCAGGTAGGACTGTTGCACGGGTGCCGGACCGATGTTCACGGCGTCGTCCGCCATTTGGACATGCAGTGCGTCAGCGTCGGCATCGCTGAAAACGGCGACGGTGCGATAACCGAGGGCCTGGGCGGTGCGCTGGATGCGGCAGGCGATTTCACCGCGGTTGGCGATCAGGATTTTGTGGAGGGCGGGCATGGTGGTTTTCCTGAATATTGGCGGTGGATTGAAGGGCCTCATCGCGGGCAAGCCCGCTCCCACAGGATGCAGTGGTGCTCACAAAAACTGTGGGGGCGGGCTTGCTCCGGGCGGCGTTCCGACGAAGCTTTCAGGAGGCCCACCTCGGTTTGCGCTTTTGCACAAACGCCATCGTGCCTTCGATGCCCTCGGCACCGGTCACCGCGGCGCTGAACCACTGCGCGGCTTCGTCCAGCAATTCACTCGACGGCTGGCCGGCGCTGGCCAGCAGCAGTTTTTTCGTCACGGCATTCGCTTCCGGGGCGCAACACAAGACATGATCGAGTACTTCATCCAGCCGCTCGGCGAGCGCCTGCGGGTCCTGCTCGACAAAATGCACCAGCCCCAGACGCCGGGCCTGATGGCCGTCGAAACGGGCGGCGGTCAGGGCCAGGCGTCGGGTCTCGGTCAGGCCGATGCGCTGCACCACAAACGGCGCGATCTGCGCCGGCAGCAGGCCGAGGCTGGTTTCCGGCAAACCGAATTGCGCCTGGTGATCGGCTATCGCGATATCGCTGACACAGGCCAGCCCGAAGCCACCCCCGAGCACTGCGCCTTGCAGCACGGTGATCAGCACTTGCGGTGCGTGCTGTGCTTCTTCCAGCAACGATCCGAACGCTCGGTTCAGGTCGCGATAGGCATCACTGCCCTGAGCGCGGGCGTTGGCCATGTCCTTGATGTCTCCGCCGGCGCAGAAATGCCCGCCGGCACCGCTGAGCACCAGTGCGCGGACGCTGCGGTCATCGCACACGCTGGCCAGCACGGCGCGCAACTCGGCGACCATTTGCAGGCTCATGGCGTTGCGGCTGTCCGGGCGATTGAGGGTGATGTGCAACACGCCGTTGTGCCGCTCCAGCAGCAGCGTCTGGCAATCGGGCAGGGCGCTCATTTCTTTTTCCCCGGCAGGATGCCCATCAGTTTGCAGATGATCCCCAGCATGATTTCGTCGGCGCCGCCGCCAATCGACACCAGCCGCACGTCGCGGTAGGCGCGGGCTACCGGGTTGTCCCACATGAAGCCCATGCCACCCCAATATTGCAGGCAACTGTCGCTGACTTCACGACCGAGGCGCCCGGCCTTGAGCTTGGCCATCGAGGCCAGTCGGGTGACGTCCTGGCCTTTGACGTATTGCTCGGTGGCCTGATAGACCAGCGCCCGCAGGCATTCGATTTCGGTCTGCAATTCGGCGAGGCGGAAGTGGATCACCTGGTTGTCGATCAGCGCGTTGCCAAAGGTTTTACGTTCCTTGCAGTACTCGATGGTGCTGTCGACGCAGTATTCCAGGCCCTTGATCATGTTGGCCGCGCCGAACAGGCGTTCTTCCTGGAACTGCAGCATCTGCATCATGAACCCGGCGCCTTCGTGGCCGATGCGATTGCGCTGGGGCACACGCACGTTATCGAAAAACACCTGGGCGGTTTCCGAGCTGCGCATGCCGAGCTTGTCCAGGTGCGAACTGAGGCTGATGCCCGGCGTGTTCATCGGCACCATGATCAGCGATTTGTTGATGTGCGGTTTGTCGTCCGAGGTGTTGGCCAGCAGGCAGATGAAGTCGGCGCTCGGCGAGTTGGTGATCCACATTTTGCTGCCGTTGATCACGTAGTCGTCGCCATCCTTGCGCGCGGTAGTCTTGAGCCCGGCGACATCGGAGCCGGCGCCGACTTCCGAGACGCCGATGCAGCCGACCTGCTCGCCGGTGATCGCCGGACGCAGGAATTCTTCGCGCAGTTCATCGGAGCCGAAACGGGCGAGGGCGGGAGTGCACATGTCGGTTTGCACGCCGATCGACATCGGAATGCCGCCGCAGTGGATGGTGCCGAACTCTTCGGCGGCGACGATCGAATAGCTGTAATCCAGACCCATGCCGCCGAATTTTTCCGGCTTGGAAATCCCCAGCAGACCGAGGTCGCCGGCCTTGCGGAAAATCTCGTGGATCGGAAAGCGCCCGGCCTTTTCCCATTCATCGACATGGGGGTTGATCTCGTGCTCGACGAACTGGCGGACGGTACGGCGCAGTGCTTCGTGTTCCGGGGTGAAGATCATTTTTATTGTTCTCCTTTAATCCGTGGCGATCAGAACCGGCTGACGCCGAAGCTGTTGGGTTGCAACGTGCGGATATCGGCTTCGTGGCAGATGTCCAGCAGGTAACCGAGCAGGGTGCGGGTGTCGCGTGGATCGATCAGCCCGTCGTCCCACAGGTTGGCGCTGCCGTAGAGGGCGGTGGACTGGCTGTCGAGTTTCTGCGCGGTGACCTGCTCCAGCATGTCGAGCATTTTCGGATCGGGCACCAGACCGTCCTTGAGCTGTTTGGCTTCGGTGACGATGCGCAGCACCTTGCCGGCCTGGGCGCCGCCCATCACCGCGGTGCGGCTGTTGGGCCAGGCGAAGATGAAGCGTGGATCGAGCCCGCGTCCGCACATCGCGTAGTTGCCTGCGCCGTAGGAGCCGCCGACCACGATCGTCAGTTTCGGCACCCGCGCATTGGCCACAGCCTGGATCAGTTTCGAGCCGTGCTTGATCACGCCGTGCTGCTCTGACTCGGTGCCGACCATGAACCCGGTGGTGTTGTGGAAAAACAGCAGCGGCGTCTGGCTCTGGTCACACAGTTGAATGAACTGCGCCGCCTTGCTCGCGCCGTTGGGCGTGATCGGGCCGTTGTTGCCGATGAAACCGCAGGCGCGCCCCTGAATCTTCAGGTGGCCACAAATGGTCTGCTGATCGAACTCGCCCTTGAACTCCAGGAAGCGCGATTCGTCGGCGATCCGCGCAATGATTTCGCGCACGTCGTAGGTTTTTTTCGGGTCGTCCGGGATCAGGCCGAGCAGTTCGTCGATGGGGTACAACGGCTCCTTGAATGGCGGCTCAGGCAGCCACGGCAGTTGCTCGTTCCAGTTCAGCAGGCTGACGATTTCCCGCACCTGACGCACGCCGTCGGCATCGTTTTCGGCCAGGTATTCGGCGGTGCCGGCGACTTGCGCGTGCATCTCGGCGCCGCCCAGTTCTTCGTCGGTGGCGACTTCACCGGTCGCCGCTTTAAGCAATGGGGGGCCGGCGAGAAACAGCTTGGCCTTGCCGCGCACCACCACCACATAATCCGACAGCCCCGGCTGATAGGCACCGCCAGCGGTGGCTGAGCCGTGCACCACGGTGATCTGCGGCAAACCCATGGCCGACATCCGCGCCTGATTGGCAAAGCTGCGTGCGCCTTCGACGAAAATTTCCGCCGCGTAATTGAGGTTGGCGCCGCCGCTTTCGGCGAGGGTGATGACCGGCAGTTTGTTTTCCTGGGCGATCTGTTGCAGGCGCAGGGATTTTTTCAGGCCCGACGGGGAAATCGTTCCGCCCTTGATCGCGCTGTTGTTCGCCACGATCAAGGCGCGCACGCCGGACACGTAACCGATGCCGGCGATCAAGCCGCCACCGGCCGAACTGCCGTCCTTGTCGTCGTGCAGTTTGTAGCCGGCCAGGCTCGCCAGTTCGAGGAACGGCGCGCCGGGGTCGAGCAACAGATTCAGACGTTCACGGGGCAGCAATTGTCCGCGTTTGTCGAATTTCGGTTTGGCCTCGGCAGCCTTGTTCAGCAGGTTCTGTTCGAGTTGCTGGACTTGCTCGATGGCGGCGATCATCGCTGCGCGGTTGCGGGCGAAGGCTTCGCTGTGCGGGTCGAGTCGGGATTGAATGACCGGCATGGCTTACTCCTTGTCCTTCAAGACATCCGGCATATAGGCCCGGTGAAAACCGTTGAACGATTCGCTGTGGGTCGCCTTGTGCAACGGCCAGGCGCGACTGCCCAGGCTGGCCGCACCGTCGATGCGCAAGGTGCTGCCGCTGATGAACGCGGCAGCCGGGCTGAGCAGAAACACGATCGCCGCGCTGACTTCCGATTCGGTGCCGATGCGCTTGAGCGGCACGTGTTCGCGCAAGGTCGGGATCACCGCTTTGAACGCGCCTTCATAGGTGTCCATGCCGCTGGAAGCGATCCAGCCCGGCGCCACTGCATTCACCCGAACACCGGCATAACCCCATTCGAAGGCTGCGGTTTTGGTGAAATTATCCATGCCCGAACGCGCGGCGCCGGAGTGGCCCATGCCGGGCATGCCGCCCCACATGTCGGCGAGCATGTTGACGATGTTGCCGCCGTGTTTGCTCATCGACTGATTGAATACCTCGCGGGCCATCAGGAAACCGCCGACCAGATTGGTCCGCAGCACGGTTTCGAAACCTTTCTGATTGATCGAGGCCAGGGGCGACGGGTATTGGCCGCCAGCATTGTTGACCAGCCCGTGGATCGGCCCGTGTTCACGGATCAGTTCGCTGATCAGCGCCTTCACCGCTTCTTCGTCACGGATATCGCACGCCTTCCAGCTCGCCCGACCGCCGTCCTCGGCAATTTCGGCGGCGACGGTTTGCAGCTTTTCCGGCTTGCGTCCGACCAGCACCACGTTAGCCCCGAGCGCCGCCAGTTCATGGGCGGTGCAACGCCCGATGCCACTGCCGCCGCCGGTGACGATGACGGTCTGACCGCTGAACAGATCAGCCCTGAAAATCGATTCGAACGCCATGGTGCCAATCCTCTAGTCGAACTGTTCGGCGATGCTCTGCGGCACCGGGATCTGGATTTCCAGTAGTTGTTGGGCGAAGGCCTTGCCTTGCGGGTCGATGCGCAGGCTCGCCACGCCGCCGCCACCGAGGGCGTTTTCCAGCAGGAAGTTGAGGCTGTGGGTGCCCGGCAGATACCAGCGTTCGACCCGGCCGTGAATCGGATCGAGGACATGGTTCATCCAGTCGACGACCACCGCCGGGGTCAACGCCTCGGCGATCCACGGCAGGTATTCGGGACGGCGCGGCATGACGCCGATGTTGCTGTGATTGCCCTTGTCGCCGGAGCGCGCCACGGCCAGTTTCACCAATGGCACGCTCGCGTCGGCGCGGCCCTGGGGTTTGGGCGTTTCATGGGGC
>NZ_BQID01000007.1 GCF_021602345.1 Pseudomonas pharyngis | reverse complement strand
CGGGGGGGGGGAGGCGTAGCTTTTTTCGAGGCGACCTTCACGTCCTTTACTTGTCTTAACCATGCTCGGTTGTTTTCACATCGAACAACAGCGCTTTTCAGTGGCAGTTGCCGCTGTCTATTTGCCGCCAGTTTGCTGGCCGTATGAGGAGAGCAGTCGCCGGAAGTTATTGACCATTTCAGCAAGCACAAAGGTGATCGCGGGCGGTATGTCGGCACCGGCGCATTCATTTCAGAGGCGCTTTACGAGGGAAAGAGGCCCATGTTCATCTGACTAGTGGGCGCTAGATAAACTGGCCCTCACATTGATCGCCCATTGCCCCTTTCAAATCAGCACCGAATCGCAGGCGCAAAAAAAGACGCCCTTGGACGTCTTCTTGTCTATTTGATGGAGCTGGGAGATTTGAACCCCCCGTCTTAGCCAGACATTCCACGGTGTTCAGCCAAGAGGATGGCGTAAAGCTGTCATTTCAAAAGTCGTTATGTCGCTCTTGGGTCTCGCGGCGGGTGTGAAGATCGTCGATGAATAGGTAGTTTGACCAAATTACTCCAAAGATAGCGGAGCTTTGTATCAGACTCAGAAAGACAATGAAAGCTACGCCAGTCGACTCGAATACGAGGTGGTTCCCTTTGTATAAAGCCGTTCCTCCAATTATGAGTTTCGCAAAAAATACGAGAGTGATACCGGTCGCCACAGTTGCTGACTCAAGTACGCTTCCAACTATACTTTCCAGTCTTCGGGTGTCCTGCAGCGTACTCGTAAAGTCAGCGATTTTAATCTTGTCGGGATCTTGTAGCCGTTTAATGGCGTTTGGGTATACAAATGCAATCCATATACCCATTATGGTGAAAACCATCCCGGAAACTGCAAGTAATACTGTGCAGTAATTTTTATAGTCGACGTATGAAACATTTAGCTCAAATTTGAAGCTCAAGATGCCGATGGCTATTGAAAAAATGGCCATGGCAATTAATTTAGGCATTCGCCGCCTCCTTTTGCGCAATGAGGTCTTTGCGGATAGGATCTAAATATCTGTCCCTGTCTGCTAGAATTCTATTATATAAGCTACTAGCGGTGAGAATTGCTTCGCCACGATCTTCTACAGATATACTTTCTGATAACCTATATTTACTAGCCCATACGATTCGGCTCGAACCTTCCACCGTGAATCCAGTATTTTCCCATGTGCCTGCTTCGTGTTCTTCTGCGTGGTTTTCAATTATTTCTTTTATTTCTGCTGCTGTGGGCTTGGCCGCGATCTTGATTTCAACTTGTCTAGTGGAATTGTCTTCTGCCGAAATATATGGGACTTCAAAGCGTTGGAAGTACTTTGCAAATCCGCGCCGCTTATCTACAGATTTAATTGAAACAGTTTCTCTTTTGATGATGTGTGTGATTTTTCCCGCAAGTTCGTGCAATTCTGCCGAAGAGGTAGCTAATGATTTCATTGACATATCAAATTGAAATGAATAACGGTAGTTGTCTTCTGCGTCTTCCGGGAACTCAATCTTTACAAAGTTTTTTTCGGTGGTGACCTTCTTCATTCCAGGTAGATCCACACGGAGGTCAATGCACCCCGCGATCCATTCCTGAAACATTTTTGAGTCAGTTCTGGAGTTTTCGAATTTGATAGAAGCAACGATGTTCAGCTCTGGGATAATCCAGTAGTAACAAGGACGACCCCATACCATGGGCTTTTTGCTGTTGGTTTCCGTCTGTTTTATCGCTTTCTCAGTCGAGCCGTCGGGGTTAATGGTTATGCCGAATAGTGGGCCATGTCTATCGCTGTCCCCCTTCCATAAAACCAATAGATAATCACCATTATCGGAATCTTTATGGACCTCGTGCCAATAGCACGGAGTCTTGTTACGATTTCTCCTTGGATCCCAAGGGTTTGTTGCTTCAAAATTGCGGCCTTTTTTCCATTCCGAAAGCTTTTCGAAAGTCTCGGCGAGAGAGAGCCCCTTGGGTTCTTTACCCAAAGATCTGTAAAGTCCGCATTTGTTTACATTAAAAAAATTCATATAACCGCTTTGAAGCATTATCGATCCCTCTGATGGTAACTCCTGTCATCGCTTCACCCATTGAAACGTGCGGAGCGCAGCACGTTACCATCTTGTGCTGGCCAACTGCTACGTGACGCGTTGGCTTTTCCTATGGGATACAGGATCGGAAAAGGGCGCTTCAGCCTTTTTCACAGAACTCGCTTCGGGGGCAGGTATTCATCTGCCATTGACCCTTGCAATCATAGTCTAGCCTGTATGTCCCATCTGCTTGGCAACCCACATCGGATGCTCGCCGGCGGACAGCATCATCGGCGCTTAGTGTGTCTGGTTTGGCAAGGACGGCGATACCGCATCCCTGCTTTTTTCATCGCCGGGACCTACATCGTGTTGCTGATCGGCCCATCGCCCGCCCATCGTTCAAGCGTGCGCGGATTCTGAAACACCTCGGTATTTGCGAGGAACGTGTGCGCCTTCAACGCTTCCATCGCCGGACGAAGCAGTTTCACGCTGCGCCCACCTGCCGCGGTCTTCGTTGTCTCGGCCCTTCCTCTGTCAGCCTGCGTCATACCCAGGGTCACCACGAACACTTCACGCAACCAGTCAAAGTCGCCCCAATCAAGCACGACCAGCTCGCTGGTGCGAAGGCCAGTCATGCACCAAGTTGCGGGCTTGGTCGGAAATGGTGCCCAGCACCGCCTGCTGTTCCTACGGACTGAACGGATCGATGTCATTCTCATTCGGCGGCGCTTTTCTCCTCAAGTAGGTCCAACCCGACAGCGGCTTCACCTCAATCAGCTCTTCTTCGCGTGGGTCGTTGAGTGCGGGGGAAAGGGGGATGGATTTATTTTGAAGGGAATCAATTTGTCCCCTTTTTCATTTGGCTTCGGATGTCTTTCTTCATGACGAGGCTCTATGGTTTCAGGCTCCCGGCGAATTCCTTTGGTAAACCCATCTGCCAGGTTGCAGCGGAGCGCGAAGACTAGCGCCCGGAAGCATCTTGAACCAGTACGTGAAAATCGACGCGTGCTGCGGGAAATTTCCTAGGACGCCTGCAGACAGGAGCGAAGTTCACTCGACGTCAGCGTGTGCTTGAAGTGATGTTCCCATATCCGCACACCCAGACCACCTGAACGATCCAGCGACGAGCTCGCCGTCAGATCCGTAAGCAACGTCGGCTGCAATCCGGTATCGAACAGCGCAAACCCGGCAGCGAGGCAGCAGGTTTCAGTTTGCAGGCCGCAGACCAGCACGCGATCCAGGTTCAGGCTTTTCAGGTATTCGATTGTGTCCGGGGAGGGCGCGTAGCCGTATTTGATGAAGATGCGGTCTGCTGCGATCAGGCTGTCATCGTCCGCCGCCGGATGCCAGCCGAGCTGACGCTGGAACGGTGTGCGGCTCTCGTCATGGCGCTCGACCGTGGCGACGCTCGGCAGTTTCCCGATGAGCGATTGAATGCCGTCGATCAGCCATTGCGGCGGGGAGAAGCAGGGTTGGACGTCGATGATCAGCAGTGCCTGGCGCATGAGGTCTCCCGGGATGAATCTCCAGATGCGACAAGGCCCGCACTGGGCGGGCCTTGTCGTTGAGAGTTGGTGGAGCCGGGGGGATTTGAACCCCCGTCCGCCAGTACTCCGCTGTCGGTACTACATGCGTAGCCGTGTCTATTAAGTTAACCCTCAGCGACCCGACGGGCAGGGTGCTTTGGGCGAGTTGTGTAAGTTTTAGCCGCTTCGTCCACAACGTACTGCACGGCGATTCTGTTCTATATGACAATCATTTTGGGTTTACAGACATCCCCTGATGATTGCTGGACCCGAAGGTACCAGGAGTGCATGTCAGCTGCAATTAAGCAGCGAGAGCAGCACCGTATTGGTCGTCATTGGCAACTATAAGTAGTTGCAACAGTGGATTTACGACTTCTGTTACCAAGTCGGCATGCACCTAGAGTTTCGCAACCGGCGTCGAATCCTAAACGGCCCCGAGCCTGGCGCTCTGTGTGGCTTATGAGCAACAAGCCTGCGCAGTGTACGCCAAACGGCTCACAAGGCCAACCCGAAGGTTGGCCTGAGCTTCGATCAGTTGTTGGTTCCGCTGGTTTTGCGGATTTCCAGAATGGTTTGCTGGGTTTCAGCCACGCATTCGTCAATCTTGCCCTGGTCCTTGAGTGCTTGGGCTTTTTGCACACTGGCTTCTACCCGTTGATTCAGGTCGGGTGAGGCCATTGCCTGCGCCTTGGCGTTGTTGATGGTTTGCAGATTGGCATCACACAGGTCAGCGGGCTTGTCGGCAGCGAACGAAGCCGACGCCATCATCGAGGCAGTAACGAACAGACCTAACAGTACAGAACGTTTCATATGAATCTCCTTGAACTGAGGGATCCAGACTTCGCTGGCCGTCAGGACGGGCAACCGAATGGAGGACAAGCCCCGATTGTTCGGGGCCTGTTCTGTGGACTGCGGTCGCTCGCAAGGGTTCTATTTTTCTTCAGACGGCGGTTGCGGGGGCTTTGGCCCGGGTTACCCGATCCACCAGATACACCAGACCGTGGTAGTCGATGCCGCCGTGTTGCGTCAGACCGATCTCACAGGTGCGGCTGGTGGAAATTCCCTCGCTGCACTGTTGCACCGCATCCTTGAGCGTTCGCAGGGAATGGCTGTTGAGCTCCGGCGTGGTGAAACCCTTGTCGCCGGCGAAACCGCAGCAGTGAATGCCTTCCGGGATCACTACCGTCTTGCTGCATTTGCGTGCCAGGTCGATCAGCGCCTGGCTTTCCCCCAGATGCTGAGTGCTGCAGGTCACGTGAACGGCAATCGGTGCTTCCTGCGGGGTGAAGTCGAGCCGATCCATCAGGTGCGTACGGATGAATCGCACAGGGTCGTACAGATCCAGGCGAACATTTCCCACATCCTGCACCAGCCGCAAGGTGCAAGGGCTGGTGTCGCAATAGATCGGATCGAGCCCGCCGCGACTAGCCTGGAGCAGTGCGCCGATCAGCTCCTGACGCTTGTGTTCGGCCTGTTCGGCGTAGCCCTTGGACGCAAAGGGCTGACCGCAGCAGAGGTTGTCCAGATTGTCCGGAAACACCACTTGATACCCGGCCTTTTCCAGCAGGCCACGGGTTTTGTCGTACAGAGACATCTGCTCCTTGTCGCCCGCCGCCGGCCCCATCACCCGCGAGACGCAGGCCGCCAGATACACAACGCGCGGGCGTTCGTCCGACACGGCCGGGCTGAAGCGAATGGCTTTTTCCGGTTGCGGCATCGCGCTGGTCCACAGCGGCACCTGACCTTTGGACAGCCGCGTCAGGGTGGCCGAAAGCTTCGCCAGGCGCGGTGCCCCCAGCAACATCCGCGCACCGTTGGCCACATGCAGGGTGAAACGCGCACCTTGCAGGGTGGTGGCGAAATTTCCTTCGATCAGGTTGGCGGTTTTCGTATGTGTGGCGTGACGGCCGCGCAGCTTTTTCACCAGCTCGCCGGTGTTGATGCCTACAGGGCAACGTTGCGCACACAAACCGGTCGCGGCGCAGGTATCGATGCCTTGGTAGTCGTAGGCTTTTTCCAGTTCGGTGGTGTCGATTCCGGCGCGTTTTCTTGCCTGGATATCGCGCCAGATCACGATGCGCTGGCGCGGGCTCAAGGTCAGGCCTTTCGAAGGGCAGACCGGCTCGCAGAAACCGCACTCGATGCATTTATCGACAATCTCGTCGGCCGCCGGCAGCGGTTTTAGGTGCTTGAGGTGGATCTGCGGGTCTTCGCTGAGCACCACGTCCGGATTGAGAATGCCGTTGGGGTCGAGCAGGCGTTTGAGCTGCCACATCAATTGATAGGCGTCACTGCCCCATTCCAGTTCGACGAAGGGCGCCATGTTGCGCCCGGTGCCGTGCTCCGCCTTCAGCGAGCCGCCGAACTCCACGGCCACCAGTTGCGCCACGTCGTCCATGAACGCCTGATAGCGTGCGACTTCTTCCGCGCTGTTGAAGCCTTGGGTGAAGACGAAGTGCAGATTACCTTCCAGCGCGTGTCCGAAAAGGATCGCTTCGTCGTAGTGATGTTTGTCGAACAGCTCGATCAGACGGTTCACGCCGATGGCCAGTTGTTCCACCGGGAAGGTGACGTCTTCGATGATCACCGTGGTGCCGGTCTTGCGCACCGCGCCAACGGCAGGGAAGGTGTCTTTGCGGATCGCCCAGAGGCGGGCGTTTTCGACCGGGTCTTCGGTGAAGTCGACCTGTTTCTCCACCGGGAAGCCGCTGAGCGACGCCATGATCTGCGCCAGTTGTTCCTGCAGCAAAGTGGAAGAGGCGGCGCGGGATTCGATCAACAGCGCGCAGGCATTGTTCGACAGCTGCTGTACGAAAGTCGGCATGCCGGGTTTGTCCTGCACCGAGCGCAGGCTGCGGCGGTCGAGCAGTTCCACGGCGGACACCGGTTGGCTTTTCAGCACGGTGACGGCGTTGCAGCAGGTTTCCACATCCGGGAATACGATCAGCGCCGAGGCCTTGTTCGGATGGTCGATCACCGTGTCGTAAGTCACGGCGCTGATGAAACCGAGAGTGCCTTCGGAACCGACCAGCAAGTGGCTCAAGATATCCACAGGCTCATCGAAATCCACCAGGGCGTTGAGCGACAGGCCGGTGGTATTTTTCAGACGGTATTTGTGGCGGATTCGCGCGGCCAGTTCGGCATTGGCGCGGGTCTCACGGCCCAAGGTCGCCAGACGTTCCAATAATTCACCATGGCTGGCGCGAAACGCCTCGACGTTGGCGGCATCTTCGGTGTCGAGTCGCGTGCCGTCGGCCAGCACCAGACGAATCCCGGCCAGCGTGTGATAGGTGTTTTGCGCAGTGCCGCAGCACATCCCGCTGGCGTTGTTGGCGACGATGCCGCCGATCTTGCAGGCGTTGATCGACGCCGGATCCGGGCCGATCTTGCGCCCGAATGGCGCGAGCCATGCGTTGGCCTGGGCGCCGATTACCCCCGGTTGCAGGCGAATTTGTGTGCCTTGCCCTCGGATCTCCCGGGCGTTCCAGTTATCCCCAAGCACGATCAGCACCGAATCGCTGATCGCCTGTCCGGACAGGCTCGTGCCGGCGGCGCGGAAGGTCACCGGGACCTGATCGCGCTGGGCCAGTTTCAGCAGCGCTACCACTTCATCTTCGGATTCGACGCGTATCACCAGTTGCGGAATCAACCGGTAGAAGCTGGCATCGGTGCCGAAAGCCAGGGTCGACAGCGGATCGTCGAAACGCCGTTCGGCAGGAATCAATTGCTGCGCATCGCGCAGGAAAGTCGCCGGTAAGGTCATTGGTCCTCCAGGATCAACACCACCAGATCTTTCGGGCCGTGGGCGCCGTAAGCCAGGACTTGTTCGATGTCGGCGGTTTTCGACGGGCCGGACACCAGCAGCGCGTTGGTCGGCATGCCTTGGGCCCACTCGAATTCCTGCTGCACCTGATAGAAGTTGTCGCGGATCTGGCTGGCCTTGAGCAGGGCGAAATGCACTGGCGGTACCAGGCTCATCAGCCGCGGTTCTTCGCGGGTCGGCCAGAGAATCAGGCTGCCGGTGGCGGCGATGGCGCCGAGGGTGCCGGTGAGGCTGGCCGGGGTGTCGTTGAACAACTCGGCTTTCCATTCCTCCATCGGCCGGTCGTAGGATTTCAGCGCCGGCAGATCAGGATTGTTCGCCCAGTGTTGTGTGATCCGTTGCCCGTGAGGCGTAGTCGGTGCGATCAGCAGGCTCGGCAACTGACGGTCGCGCAGCAATTGCGCCAGCAGCGCCGGCCAGCCATCAGCGGAAGTCAGGTGGATTTCGGTGTGCACCGCTTCCATCAGTTTGCGCAGTTGCGGGATCCGTTGTTCGGCGCTGTAGGTGTAGGGCTGGGTCACCAGATTGACATCAAAGTTGTCGGCAATCGGCGTGGTGCCGGTCAGACTTTTCTTTAACTTGCCGAGGATATTTTGCTTGGCGCTCATCAACGGTCTCCTTGTTTGGCCAGGTGTTCGCGAGCCATGTCATGCAATGAGCGGGCGGCGGGTTTCGGTGCGCTGTGATTCTGCGTCCACGGGCCGACGTTGTTCGGCGCCAGCGCGCGCAGGCGTGTGGCGAAAAACGCAAACAGTCGATACAGGGGCGGCGAGCTGTTGAGCTTCGCCCAGGCGTTCCAGATGAAGCGTTCCTTGCGCGAATACTTGCTGCCTTGGCCGCGCATCACTTGATGAGGACTGTCGGGGGCTTTGACGTTCTCTTCGCGTAGGCGGCGCAACAGTGCGGGGATGGGAATCTTCACGGGACACACTTCACCGCAGGCGCCGCACAAAGAAGACGCGCTCGGGTGATCCGGGACTTTCGCCAGGCCGACCATGTGCGGAGTAATGATTTTGCCGATCGGGCCGGGGTAAACCTCGCCGTAGGTGTGGCCGCCGACGCGGGTGTAAACCGGGCAATGGTTCATGCAGGCGCCGCAGCGGATGCAGTTCAGCGTCTGGCGCAGTTCGCTGTCGGCGAAGGCCTGGCTGCGACCGTTGTCGAGCAGCACCAGATGCACTTCCTGCGGGCCGTCGAGTTCATGTTCCTTGCGCGGGCCGGAGATCATGTTGACGTAAGTGGTGATCGGAATGCCCAGCGCCGAGCGGGTCAGCAATGACAGCAGCGGCACCACGTCGCGCAGGTTTTCCACGACTTTTTCGATGCCGGTGACGGCGATGTGCACCGGTGGCACGGTGGTGGTCATGCGGCCGTTGCCTTCGTTTTCCACCAGCAGCAGGGTGCCGGTTTCGGCCACGGCGAAGTTGACGCCGGAGACGCCGATGTCCGCTTCGAAGAATTTCTGCCGCAGAACCCTGCGACCGATCTGAATGAGTTGGTCAACGTCCTTGGTGTATTCCACGCCAAGTTTGTCGTGGAACAAGGACGCGACCTGACCGGCATTCTTGTGGATTGCCGGCATGATTATGTGTGAAGGCTTCTCGTGGTCGAGCTGGACGATGTACTCCCCCATGTCGGACTCCAGACATTCAATGTCCCGAGCCTCGAGGAAATGGTTCATCTCCATCTCTTCGCTGACCATCGATTTGCCCTTGATCACTTGCCGCGCCTCGTGAGCGCGGATGATCGAAAGGACGATGCCATTGGCCTCGTCCACCGTTTCCGCCCAGTGCACTGTCACACCGTTGCGGGTCAGGTTCTGTTCCAGTTGCTCGAGTAGGTCGGGCAACTTGGAGAGCGCACGCGCCCTGATCGAGTTGCCCAGGGCACGCAAGTGTTCTCTTTCGTGGGCATCGCTGAAAGCCGCTGCCCGCTTGGTCATCAATGAATCCATCGCGGTGCGGAAGTTGTTCCGTAACTGCGAGTCGCCCAGGGCATTGTGTGCCCGGGTGCGGAAATCTTCTTCTACGGCAACCGTAGGAATAATCGTGGAAGTGCTCATCGCGCACCTCCGGTTCGTTGCCAGAGGAAGCTCGCCAGGTGTTGCCCGCGCAGTGCTTCCTGCTGTTTTTCCAGCGAGCCGTTGATGTTCATCAGGCAGCCGCAGTCGGCACTGAGTACCTGATGCGCGCCGGATTCCTTCAACGCGCGGGTCTTGTCAGCCACCATCGCGCCGGAAATGTCTGGCATACGGACGCTGAATGTCCCACCGAAGCCACAGCATTCGCTTTCGTGATCGTGGTTGACCCGTTCCACGTTGCTCAACTGCGCCAACAACTCGCGGCCGTGCAGGTGGGTGTTCATTTCCCGTCGCGCCGAACACGAGGTGTGCAGCGCCACTTTCACCGGCTCGCCGCTGTCCTTGAGCTGCACCTTGCAGACGAACAGCAGAAACTCGGCCAGCTCATAGGTACGGGCTGCGAGGGCCTGAACCTGTTTCAGCGTTTCCGGCTCGTCCTTGAACAAGTCGGCGTAATGCTCGCGGATCATCCCGGCGCACGAACCCGACGGCACCACCACCGGATAGTCCCCGGCAAACAGCGCCAGTTGCGAGCGCGCCACCGTCCGTGCCTGCTCGGTGTAACCCGAGGTGTAGGCCGGTTGTCCGCAGCAGCTCTGCCCTTGCGGGTAATCGACCCGGATGCCTTCGCGTTCCAGCAAGTGGATCGCGTCCATCCCGGCTTCCGGGTAGAACAGGTCGACCACGCACGTGCCGAACAGGTAGACCCGCGATGGTTTCTCGCCGGGGTATTGCCGGGGTTCGGGCAGTGGCGGTGCGACGCGAGTGGCGTTGGGCACAGCGTTGTAAAAAAGCTCGCTCATCAGGCGTGTCTCCGGGTGGGCCCGGTTATCCGTCTGTTGAGGCTGCCGAATATAGAGCGCGTTGCTTTCAGCAGCCTTACAGACCGGGTTGTGAATTGCTGACACCGGAATCACGAACCGGTGTCGGTTTTTTCCATGTTGCTTGTCGGCTTAATGCACCAGCATGCCGGTGAACCAGTAGGCCTGAGCCAAAGTGATCAGACCGACAATCGTTGCAAAGAATAGGCTGTGCTTGAGGGTGAAGCGGAACAGATCGGATTCCTTGCCCACCAGGCCGGTTGCTGCGCAGGCCACGGCGATCGATTGTGGCGAGATCATTTTGCCGGTCACGCCGCCGCTGGTATTGGCGGCCACCAGCAAGGTGTCGTTGACCCCGATCTGGTGCGCGGTGGTCGCTTGCAGCGAACTGAACAGGGCGTTGGACGAGGTATCGGAACCGGTCAGGAACACGCCGAGCCAGCCGAGGAATGGCGAGAAAAACGGGAACGCTGCGCCAGTTCCGGCAAGCACCAGAGCCATGGTCGAGGACATGCCGGAATAGTTGGTGACGAAGGCAAACGCCAGCACCATGCCGATCGACAGGATCGGCCAGCGCAGTTCGTAGAAGGTCTCTTTCAAAATGGTCAGACCAATTTTTAAGTTGATCTTCAGCACCAGCATCGAGATCAGCGCGGAGAAGAAAATCGCCGTGCCGGTCGCGGAAATCGGATCGAGTTTGAACACGGCCGGGATCGCGGTCGGGGCGGCCACGATCGGTGCAGTCTTGATCACCAGTTGATCGAGGTGCGGAATCGCGAAGTTGAACACCCAGGCGTACATCGAACCGCCGGCGGCGAACATGGCCTTGAAGGGCTTGAGGGTCCAGATGGTCACCAGCACGGTGAGGATCAGGAACGGCGACCAGGCTTTGAAAATTTCCCCAAGGCTGTAAGGCGAAGCGACGGTGGTGCGCTTCTGGCCGAAACCGCCGACGCTGGCAGTCACCACCGAAGCGGAAACAGCACCGGCAATGTGCTGGCCGGCGGCACGTTTCGGCTGCCAGACCTTCAGGAACAGTGTCAGGGAAATCAGGCTGGCCAGGGCTGACGTGATGTCCGGCAGTTCCGGGCCGATGAAGTTCGACGTGAAGTATTGGGTGACGGCAAAGCTCAAGCCTGCGACCAGCGCCGCCGGCCAGGTTTCACGTACACCGCGCAGGCCATCCATCATGAACACCAGCCAGAACGGCACGAACAGCGACAGTAGCGGCAGTTGGCGGCCAGTCATGGCGCCGATCTTGAACGCATCGATGCCGGTGACTTGCCCGGCCACGATGATCGGAATCCCCAGTGCGCCGAACGCAACCGGTGCGGTGTTGGCAATCAGGCACAGGCCGGCGGCGTACAGCGGGTTGAAACCCAGGCCAACCAGCAGCGCAGCGGTAATCGCCACCGGCGCGCCGAAACCGGCGGCGCCTTCCAGGAATGCACCGAAGCAGAAACCGATCAGCAGCACCTGCAGACGCTGGTCGTCAGTGATCGACAGCACCGAGCTGCGGATGACCTCGAACTGACCGCTCTTGACCGTCAGTTTGTACAGGAACACCGCTGCCACAATGATCCAGGCAATCGGCCACAGACCATAGGCGAAGCCATATCCGGCAGCGGCGAACGCCATGTCGACCGGCATCTGGAACGCAAAGATCGCCACGGCGATGGCCAGGGCGAGCGTGATGCTGCCGGCCACATGACCTTTGAGGCGGAACACCGCAAGGGCGAGGAAGAAGAAAACGATGGGGATGACGGCCGCGAGTGCGGACACGCCGAGACTGCCGAGCGGGCTGTAGAGCTGTTGCCAGGTTTGCATATGGGGTGGCCCCTAATTGTTGTTGGTCAGGCACTGTCAGCGTTCTTGGTTAATTGGTAAGACCAATTTACAAGTGCTGTCGGCTAGGGTAAAAGCCTTGATGTCGGTGTGTCAATTTGCCGCCCTAAAACTTTTGTCGAACAACCGGACGGCGAGTCGGATTGCACCGGTTGAATTGGCGTCATCTGGCAGGTGTCGGCGCAGCGTCGATAGGCCAGAATAGAGAGCCCGGCGAGCGGTCGGGATGGTGGAGAGTTGAGTGATGGGGTTTGATCAGATACGTCAGCGCCGTTTGTCTGACGACATTGTCGAGCGACTGGAAGGGATGATTCTCGAGGGCACGCTGAAGTCCGGCGAGCGCCTGCCAGCCGAGCGGACACTGGCGGAACAGTTCGGCGTTTCCCGGCCCTCGTTGCGCGAGGCGATTCAGAAGCTTGCGGCCAAGGGCTTGCTGGTCAGCAAGCAGGGCGGTGGCAATTATGTCGTGGAAAGTCTCGGTTCGACGTTCAGCGATCCGCTGCTGCAATTGCTGGAAAGCAATCCCGAGGCGCAGCGCGATCTGCTGGAATTTCGCCACACGCTGGAGGCATCGTGTGCCTATTACGCAGCATTGCGCGCCACGGATGTGGATCGTGAACGGCTGACGGCTGCGTTTGAAGAGTTACAGGACTGCTATTCGCGTCATGACGAAGTGAGCCGGGCGGAAGAGGGCGCGGCGGATGCGAAATTCCACCTGGCGATTGCCGAAGCCAGTCATAACGCGGTGTTGCTGCACACCATTCGCGGGCTGTTCGATCTGCTCAAGCGCAACGTGGTGACCAACATCGGTGGCATGTACAAGCAGCGCACGGAAACTCGCGACATGCTGATCACCCAGCATCGGGAGCTGTATCTGGCGATTATCGAGGGGCGCGCGGAACAGGCGCGTGAGGTGTCCAGCCGACACATTCTGTATGTGCAGGAAGTGCTGGAAGAAGTGCGGCAGGAAGTGCAGCGCATGGCTCGCGCCGAGCGACGCAAAGGGATGTAGGCATGACCGCTCCCGCGCCGGGCGCGGGAACGGTCATTCAGGCAGAAGAATCAGTCTTCCTTGCCCTTGTTGCGCACCGCACGCTGCAACTCGCGACCGGCGTCGCGTTCGCGTTCGGTATCACGCTTGTCGTATTCCTTCTTGCCCTTGCCCAGCGCGATCTCGCACTTGACCATGTGCTTGCTCCAGTACCAGGACAGGCACACGCAGGCGTAACCCTTCTGCTGCACGGCGGCGGCGAGCTTGTCCAGCTCGCGGCGGTTGAGCAGCAACTTGCGGGTACGCACCGGGTCGGCAATGACGTGGGTGCTGGCGGTCATCAGAGGCGTGATGTGGCTGCCGAGCAACCAGGCCTCGCCATCCTTGAGCAACACGTAACTGTCGACCAGTTGCAGCTTGCTTGCCCGCAGACTTTTTACTTCCCAGCCGGCCAGGACCAGGCCAGCCTCGAACTTGTGCTCGATGAAGTAATCGTGTCGCGCCTTTTTGTTTTGCGCGATGGTCCCTGTTGGGTGTTTCTTCTGTTTAGCCATAGGGGCGGCATTATATGGAGATAAACGGCTGTCGGCTACGGTGATGCTGCGTGCTTGAGCAGGTTGAGTGAATCCCGGACAATGCGGCCTCTTTTTCTAACGCTTGGGCGTGATAAACGATGTCGACAGACAAGGTTTCTGTCCACGGCAGTTGGGCTAGCCGCTGGGTTTTCATATTCGCCGCGACCGGTTCGGCCGTGGGATTGGGCAGCATCTGGAAATTCCCCTACATGGTCGGGGTCTACGGTGGCGGCGCCTTCGTGCTGATGTTTCTGGCGTGTATCGCGCTGATCGGCATCCCGGTAATGCTCGCCGAAACCCTGATCGGCCGCCGTGCCCGCCAGAGTCCGGCGAATGCCCTGAAGGTGCTGGCGCGGGAAGCCGGGCACTCGGGCAAGTGGTCGTGGGGCGCGTTCGCCGGGATGATCACGGCGCTGCTGATCCTGTCTTTCTACAGTGTGGTCGGCGGCTGGTCGCTGGATTACATCATTGATATGGGGCGCGGAGACTTCCAGGGCGCGACGGCTGATCAGGTCGGAGCCTACTTCGGTAATGTCATCGCCGACCCGTGGCGTATCACGCTGTGGCACACGGTTTTCATGCTGTTGTCGGCGGTGGTGATTGCCAAGGGTGTGGTCGCCGGGCTCGAGCGCAGCCTGCGGATCATGATGCCGCTGCTGTTCGTGATGGTGCTGGTGCTGCTGGGTTACAGCATGACCACCGGGCATTTCATGGAAGGCGTACATTTCATGTTCGACTTCCACCCGGAAAAAGTCCTCGACGGCTTGCTGCCGGCCATGGGCCACGCGTTCTTCTCCCTGAGCGTGGGCGTGGGCTCGATCATGATCTACGGCGCCTACATGACCAAGGAAGCCTCGCTGTCGGGCACGGTCGTCGGTGTGGCGCTGCTCGATACCTTTGTTTCGCTGGTGGCCGGTCTGGCCTTGTTTCCGATTGTGTTCGCCGGTGGTTTGAACCCGAGTGAAGGCCCGGGGCTGATGTTCGTCAGCCTGCCATTTGCTTTCGGTAACGTGCTGTTCGGCCAGTTGATGGGCGTGGTGTTCTTTGTTCTGGTGGCTATTGCGGCCTGGAGCTCGGCGATTTCCCTGCTGGAGCCAATGGTCGCCTATCTGGTCGAGCGGACTAAAATCAGCCGTGCCTGGGTGACATTCTGGTTGGCGTTCACCTGCTGGTTCGTTGGCCTGGGCACGGTGTTTTCCTTCAATATCTGGAAGGAAGCCAAATTTTTCGTGAACGATGGTGGGGTGTTCCATCTCTACCAGTGGGGTGCGGCCGGTGGCCTGGACTTCTTTGGCGTGATCGACTTCTTCACCTCGCGCATCATGTTGCCGCTCGGTGGGCTGTGCTTTGTGCTGTTTGCCGGTTGGGTGATGGGGCGTGAGGCGGTACGTGATGAATTGTCGATTCGCAGCCCGGCGCTGTTCGCCCTGTCTCTGTTTTTGATGCGCTATGTGGCGCCCATCGGCATTCTTGTAGTGTTTGCCGCCCAGCTCTGGAAGTGACCCTTACATGACGACACATATTCAACGATCGGCGCTGCTGCCTTATCCGGCGCAATTTCTCTACGACCTCGTCAATGACGTGGCACGGTACCCGGAATTTCTGCCGTGGTGCTCGTCTGCTGAAGTCCTGGAAAGCTCGCCTGAGCACATGCGCGCCAGTGTCGGCGTGGCCAAGGGGGGGCTTAGTCAGCACTTCGTGACACGCAATACGCTGGTGCCGGGGCAGTCGATCGAGATGAATCTGGAGGAGGGGCCGTTCAATCAGCTGCACGGCGTCTGGGTGTTCAAGGCGCTGAACGAGAAGGCCTGCAAGATCAGTCTGGATCTGTCCTTCGACTACGCCGGGCCGCTGGTCCGCGCGACGCTCGGTCCTTTGTTCAATCAGGCGGCCAATACGCTGGTGGACGCGTTCTGCCAGCGCGCCAAGCAGATGCATGGTTGAGCCGGTGATCGAAGTCGAAGTGGTGTATGCGGCGGTTGATCGTCAGGTTTTGCGTGTAATCAGTGTTGCTGAGGGTACGACGGTGCGTGCGGCGCTGATGGCGTCGGAGATTGATGCTGAATTTCCGGGGCTGGATCTGAGCAGTTGTCCCTTGGGGATTTTCGGCAAAGTGATCGCTGATCCGGATACTCGACAGGTTCAGGAAGGCGATCGCATCGAGATCTATCGACCGTTGTTGGCTGATCCGAAAGAGGTGCGCCGTCTGCGTGCCGCCAAGGCTGCCGAAGCCAAGGCGCGAAACCAGTAGGGTGGTCGAACGCCAGGCAATAAAAAACCCGGAATTTCCGGGTTTTTTATTGCGTCGCAAATTATTGCGGCGAGGTGTCCAGCGGTTCTGGCGTTGGAACCGGAACGGTTTCCACACCATCGACGTCCTTCTGGATCTGATCCAGCAAGGAGCCAGGCTTGGCCGGTTTTTCCGGTTTCGGCTGCTCGGTGTTTTCAGCAGGAGCGGTCACGCTGGTGCCGCTGTCCTTGCCGAGAATGGCTTCGTCACGGCTCACGCCCGGCATGAAGTCACCGGACAGACTGACAAGGCGGTCATTCGAGTCGAAAATGACACTCATGCGTTCCTGCTGGCGTTCACCGCCACCAGGTTGCAGGCTGTACAGATAATCCCAGCGGTTGGCGTGGAACGTGTCGGCAAGCAGAGGGTTGCCCATGATAAACCGTACTTGCGGCCGGGTCATTCCCGGGCGTAACTGGTCTATCATGTCCTGCGTGACGACATTGCCCTGCTGGATGTCGATTTTGTAAACCCCGGGGAATGAACAACCGGCGAGTGCGAGCAGTCCCACAAAGGTGAAACTGGTTAGCAAGAGCTTGGTGTTTTGCATCGGTGGGCGACTTCCACTATCTTGGCTGGGACAACGTAAACGCCGATCATACCCGCATTAAGAGAAGCTGCGAAGCAGCATCGCGAGAAAGCTGACCATGGTTGAAAATAGCGAACTACGCAAAGCCGGCCTCAAAGTGACCCTGCCACGGGTCAAGATCCTGCAAATGCTCGACTCTACAGAGCAGCGTCACATGAGTGCCGAGGACGTCTACAAGGCGTTGATGGAAGCTGGCGAGGACGTCGGTCTGGCCACGGTCTACCGTGTTCTGACCCAGTTCGAAGCGGCTGGCCTCGTGGTCCGTCACAACTTCGACGGCGGCCACGCGGTATTCGAATTGGCCGACGGTGGCCACCACGACCATATGGTTAACGTGGAGTCGGGCGAAGTCATCGAATTCTTCGACGAAGAAATCGAAAAGCTTCAGAAGGCGATCGTCGAGAAGCACGGTTACGAGATGGTTGATCACAATCTCGTACTGTACGTACGCAACAAAAAGTAAGCATGTCGCGCGAATTTCAGGTTCGCGAAACGAGCGAAGGCGACCCAAGGGTCGCCTTCGTGCTTTCTGGCGTGCTTAAACCTTTGCGGTGACGACCATCTTTTTCGCGTGCGCCAAAGACTCTTTGGTCAGATCGATGCCGCCAAGCATGCGTGCGACTTCTTCTATACGGTCATTCTTGCTCAGCTTCGAAACAGCCGTGTGAGTGGCCTGCTCGCCTCGCACCTTGTGCACGAACAGATGCTGATGCCCCTGAGCCGCGACTTGCGGCAAGTGCGTAACCGTCAGTACCTGTCCGCGATCCCCGAGGCGGCGCAACAGTTGACCGACGATTTCAGCCGTTGGACCGCCAATCCCCACGTCCACTTCGTCGAATACCAATGTCGGTACGCGAGAGGTCTGGGCGGTAATCACCTGGATGGCAAGGCTGATCCGTGACAATTCACCGCCGGACGCCACTTTGGCCAAGGCTTTCAAGGGTTGGCCCGGGTTGGCACTCACCAGCAGCTCGACTTGTTCGAGGCCGTTGGGTTGCAGCTCGCTGCTGCTGTTGGCGCGCAATTCGATGGTGAAGCGACCGCCGGGCATGCCCAGGCGCTGAATCTCCTGCTCCACCGCGCTCGCCAGGCTGCCGGCTGCCTGATGACGCAGCTCGCTCAGCTCCCGGGCCTTTTCCTGATAGTGGCGGGCATAGGAAGCGAGCTCTTCGGCGAGGCGCTCGATGGATTCATCGTTGGCGTCGAGGGCTTCGATTTCGTCGAGCAGCTTCTGCTGCATCTCCGCCACTTCTGTCGGCTGAATGCGGTGTTTGCGTGCCAGTGTGTAAATGGAATCCAGACGCTCTTCCAGATATTGCAGGCGCGCTGGGTCGGCGTCGAAGTTGTCGAGAAAGCGATTGAGCTCGCCGACGGCTTCTTCAACCTGAATCTGCGCACTGGTCAGCAGGCTGCTCGCTTCACCTAGCGCGCCGACGGAGTTGTTCACGCTCGACAGTCTATTGAGGCTGGCCGTAAGGGCATTCAAAACGTTGCCGGAATCGCTTTCGCTGCATTGCTCGACCACTTGTCGGCAGATGCCGAGCAGGGTTTCTGCGTTGGTCAGGTTCTTGTGTTCCTGCTCCAGTTCTTCCAGCTCGTTTTCCCCGAGGCCGAGGTTTTCCAGTTCTTCGAGCTGGTAGCTGAGCAATTGATGGCGTGCACGCTGTTCGTCGCCGGAGTTGGACAAGCGTTCCAGCTCCTGACGGGTCTGGCGCCAGCGCTGGGCGGCCAGGTGAACCTGGCGTGCCAGATCGGTGGCTCCGGCGTATTCGTCGAGCAGGCGCCGGTGGGTGTCGGTCTTGAGCAGGGATTGGTGTTCGTGCTGGCTGTGGATATCGATCAGCAGCTCGCCGAGTGCCTTGAGGTCACCGAGCGGGCAGGGTGTGCCATTTATATAGCCGCGTGAGCGACCTTCGGACGTGATGACCCGGCGCAGGATGCACGGACCGTCGGTTTCCAGGTCGCGTTCCGCCAGCCAGGCACTGGCCTCGGGAATATCCGCCAGATCGAAGGTCGCCAGGATATCGGCCTTGTCGGCGCCCGGTCGCACCACGCCGCTGTCGGCGCGATCACCGAGCGTCAGGCCCAGGGCGTCGAGCATGATCGATTTGCCGGCGCCGGTTTCCCCGGTAATCACGCTCATGCCGCGATCGAGTTCGAGATCGAGATGTTCAACGATGGCGTAGTTGTGTACGGACAGGTGCACCAGCATAAAGGCCGCTCCCAGGCTTCAGGTCTGGTTATTTATACAGTGTTTTGTTTCGGGCTGACAATGCCCTCGCTCAGCTCAATGGAGAAGATCCGATCAAATGCTTGTCGCGCGCAGGAATGCCAATGCAGCACTTTTTTGTAGGGTTAATCGTTGTCAGCCCTTGAAGCCTGATTTTGCGGCCCCATATACCGGGGCAGAAGCGCGAATCGAACTCGCGGACGATATTGAAAGGAGAATTCTATGGCTGACGAACAGACAGTAGATACGCAAAACCCAGAAGCCAATCAGGCGCCCGAGACTTCGGGTGATGACCTGGCGACCCGTGTACAAGTGCTCGAAGAGCAATTGGCCGCCGCGCAGGATCAATCGCTGCGCGTAGCTGCCGATCTGCAGAACGTCCGCCGCCGTGCCGAGCAGGATGTCGAAAAGGCGCACAAGTTTGCGCTGGAAAAATTCGCCGGCGACCTGCTGCCGATCGTCGACAGCCTGGAGCGCGGCCTCGAGCTGTCGAGCCCGGATGACGAAAGCATCCGTCCGATGCGCGAAGGCATCGAGCTGACCCTGAAAATGTTTCACGACACCCTCACGCGTTATCAGCTTGTAGCTGTCAGCCCGCAGGAAGGCGAACCGTTCAACGCCGTGGAACATCAGGCAATGGCCATGCAGGAAAGTGATGTCCTGGAGCCGAACAGCATTCTGAAGGTGTTCCAGAAGGGCTACCAGCTCAACGGTCGCCTGCTGCGTCCGGCGATGGTCGTGGTCAGCAAGGCGCCGGCGCCAGTTTCGCCTTCGATTGACGAGAAGGCTTGAAATTAGCCGCAAGGCCCCCATTTAGAAGTCAAGCGTTTAAGTATTACCGCAGTTAGCCACCACTGCTGCGGCAAAAAAATCCAAAGTTTCGGGAGAGTGAACATGGGCAAAATTATCGGTATCGACCTGGGGACTACCAACTCCTGCGTCTCCGTGCTGGAAAACGGCGTGGCCAAAGTTATTGAGAACGCCGAAGGCGCGCGTACAACGCCGTCGATCATCGCTTACGCCAATGATGGTGAAATTCTGGTAGGTCAGTCCGCCAAGCGTCAGGCTGTGACCAACCCGCACAACACACTGTTCGCAGTGAAGCGCCTGATTGGCCGCCGCTTCGACGAAGAAGTTGTACAGAAAGACATCAAGCTGGTGCCTTACAAGATCGTCAAGGCCAACAACGGTGACGCCTGGGTCGAGGCTTCCGGCAAGCAGATGGCTCCGCCGCAAATCAGCGCCGAAGTCCTGAAAAAGATGAAGAAGACCGCCGAAGACTACCTCGGCGAAGCGGTGACCGAAGCGGTGATCACCGTTCCGGCCTACTTCAACGACAGTCAGCGTCAGGCGACTAAAGATGCTGGTCGCATCGCCGGTCTGGACGTAAAACGTATCATCAACGAACCAACCGCAGCCGCTCTGGCTTATGGCATGGACAAGGCCAAGGGCGATCACACCGTGATCGTTTACGACCTGGGTGGTGGTACTTTCGACGTTTCCGTGATTGAAATCGCTGAAGTTGACGGCGAGCACCAGTTCGAAGTGCTGGCCACCAACGGTGACACCTTCCTGGGTGGTGAAGACTTCGACATGCGCCTGATCGACTACCTCGTCGACGAGTTCAAGAAAGAGTCCGGCATGGACCTGAAGAACGATCCTCTGGCCTTGCAGCGTCTGAAAGAAGCCGCTGAGAAAGCCAAGATCGAGCTGTCTTCTTCGCAGTCGACCGACGTCAACCTGCCGTACATCACAGCAGACGCGACTGGTCCTAAGCACCTGAACGTGAAGATCTCTCGTGCCAAGCTCGAGTCGCTGGTCGAAGATCTGGTGAACCGTACCATCGAGCCATGCCGTATTGCTCTGAAGGACGCCGGTATCGACGTCAGCAAAATTGACGACGTCATTCTGGTTGGTGGTCAGACTCGTATGCCACTGGTGCAGAAGGCAGTTACCGATTTCTTCGGTAAAGAAGCACGTAAAGACGTGAACCCGGACGAAGCTGTTGCCATGGGTGCTGCGATCCAGGGCGCCGTTCTGGCCGGTGACGTGAAAGACGTTCTGCTGCTTGACGTCAGCCCGCTGACCCTGGGTATCGAAACCATGGGTGGCGTGATGACCGCGCTGATCGAGAAAAACACCACGATTCCTACCAAGAAATCGCAAGTGTTCTCGACCGCCGACGACAACCAGGGCGCCGTGACCATTCACGTCCTGCAAGGCGAGCGCAAGCAAGCCGCACAGAACAAGTCCCTGGGCAAGTTCGATCTGGCCGACATTCCACCAGCTCCACGTGGCGTTCCGCAGATCGAAGTGACCTTCGACATCGACGCCAACGGCATCCTGCACGTAGGTGCGAAGGACAAGGCAACCGGCAAAGAGCAGAAGATCACCATCAAGGCCAACTCTGGTCTGTCGGATGAAGAAATCCAGAAAATGGTGCGCGACGCCGAGCTGAACGCCGAGGAAGACCGCAAGTTCGAAGAGCTGGCCGCTGCCCGTAACCAGGGTGATGCACTGGTTCACTCGACTCGCAAGATGATCGCTGACGCTGGCGACAAAGTGACTGCAGAAGAGAAGACTGCAATCGAAGCGGCCGTGGTTGCCCTGGAAGCTGCCGTCAAAGGCGACGACAAGGCTGCCATCGACGCCAAGGTTGAAGAGCTGTCGAAAGTCTCTGCGCCGGTTGCTCAGAAGATGTACGCCGAACAGGCTCAGCCTGAAGGCGCGGCACCGCACGACGAGAAAGCTGAAAAGGCTGACGATGTTGTCGATGCCGAGTTCGAAGAAGTCAAAGACCACAAGTAAGTTGTTGGTCGCCCGGTTGACTGCCTTGCGGCGGTGACTGGTAGGATGTCGCCGCGCGGGAGCTTGCTCCCGCGTTGGCGTATCTGGAATACGCGAATTTTTACAGCATGCGACAACGGCGGATTGAGTGACTTGTTCGTTAGAGCAAGTTCAGATGACTGGGCTCCATAACCAAGGCGCTGCGACGACTCATAGCGCGCTATGGGGGGGAGCAGCAACGCAGGGTATGGTGCTCAGGCATCGAAATTGCCTAACGAACAAGTCATTCAGTCCGCCCCAGGGTGCTGGCGGTATGGCCGGGAATGCTCCTGCTTTTCGCGCCGCAAATACCGCATGAACCAAAGACCAGGATCGTTGAATTGACGTGAGTTGGGTCCGGGCCTGTATTGGGGCTCAACGAGTTTGGCGAAGCTCAGGAGGGATTTGCCGAACGTCCTCAAGAGTATGAAGAACTTATGGCTAAGCGTGACTATTACGAAGTGTTGGGTGTTGAGCGCGGCTCAAGCGAAGCAGACCTGAAAAAGGCCTATCGCCGTCTGGCGATGAAGCACCACCCGGACCGTAATCCCGGTGACAAGGCGTCGGAAGATCTGTTCAAGGAGGCCAACGAAGCCTACGAAGTGCTGTCCGATTCCAGCAAGCGTGCAGCGTACGATCAGTACGGTCATGCCGGCGTCGACCCGAGCATGGGCGGCGGCGGTGCAGGCTTCGGCGGTCAGAACTTCTCCGACATCTTCGGTGATGTCTTCAGTGACTTCTTCGGTGGCGGTCGCGGCGGTTCCCGTGGCGGCGCTCAGCGCGGCAGCGATTTGCGTTACACCCTCGAGCTGAACCTGGAAGAAGCGGTACGCGGTACGACCGTGAATATCCGCGTTCCGACGCTGGTCAATTGCAAACCATGCGACGGTTCGGGCGCCAAGAAAGGCTCGTCGCCATCGACTTGCCCGACTTGCGGCGGCATCGGTCAGGTGCGTATGCAGCAAGGCTTCTTCTCGGTGCAGCAGACCTGCCCGCGCTGCCATGGCCAGGGCAAGATCATTTCCGATCCGTGCGATTCCTGCCACGGCGACGGTCGCGTCGAAGAGTACAAAACCCTCTCCGTCAAAGTGCCGGCCGGTGTCGACACTGGTGACCGCATTCGTCTGTCCGGCGAAGGCGAAGCGGGCACTCAGGGTGGTCCGACCGGCGACCTGTACGTGGTGATCAACGTCCGCGAACACGACATCTTCCAGCGTGACGGCAAGCACCTGTTCTGCGAAGTGCCGATCAGCTTTGTCGACGCGGCCCTGGGTGGCGAGCTGGAAATTCCGACCCTCGACGGTCGCGTCAAATTGAAGATTCCGGAAGGGACACAGACCGGCAAGCAGTTCCGCGTACGCGGTAAAGGTGTTGCGCCAGTGCGTGGCGGTGGTGCGGGCGACCTGATGTGTCGTGTGGCCGTCGAGACGCCGGTCAATCTGAACCGTCGTCAGCGTGAATTGCTGGAAGAGTTCCGCAGTTCCCTGGCGGACGACAACAGCCACTCCCCGAAAACCACCGGTTGGTTCGACGGTGTGAAACGCTTCTTCGGCGATCTGTAAGGAGTCGGCATGCGACGTATAGCTGTGATGGGCGCTGCCGGGCGCATGGGCAAGATTCTGGTCGAGGCGGTGCAGCAGCGCGCGCCGCTGACCGGTTTGACGGCTGCGATTGTCCGCCCTGGCAGTACGCTGATCGGTGTGGATGCCGGTGAGTTGGCTTCGCTCGGTCGAATCGGCGTGCCGCTGTCCGGGAATCTGGAGTCGGTGGCGGAAGAGTTCGATGTGTTGATCGACTTCACCTTGCCGGAAGTGATGCTGAAAAACCTGGCCTTCTGCCGCAAGGCCGGCAAGGCGATGGTGATCGGCACGACCGGGCTGGATGCTGCGCAGAAGCAGTTGCTGGCCGAGGCGGGCAAGGATATTCCGATCGTGTTCGCCGCCAACTTCAGTGTTGGCGTCAACCTTTCGCTGAAGCTGCTCGACATGGCGGCACGGGTGTTGGCGGAAGATGCGGACATCGAAATCATTGAGGCCCATCACCGCCACAAGATCGATGCGCCATCGGGCACGGCCCTGCGCATGGGTGAAGTGATCGCCAATGCGCTGGATCGTGATCTGCAGAAGGTTGCGGTCTATGGTCGTGAAGGCCACACCGGTGCCCGTGAGCGTGAGACCATCGGCTTCGCCACTGTTCGCGGTGGTGATGTAGTGGGCGATCACACGGTGTTGTTTGCCTGCGAAGGTGAGCGCCTGGAGATCACACACAAGGCTTCGAGCCGCATGACGTTTGCCAAGGGCGCGGTGCGTGCGGCGTTGTGGCTGGATGCTCGCGAGCCTGGTTTGTACGACATGCAGGACGTGCTCGACCTGCATTGAGATGTTCTGAATCCGGCGCAAACGCCCTGTTTGTGCCGGTTTCAATCCGCTGAGCGACGCCCTGTCGCATTCTCCGGCCTTTCGGCCTCATTGGCGGTAGACCAAAAATCCCTTTTTCTGTAAGCTACAGCTTTAGTGTGTCCACTAAAAGCGCGCAGAATAATTCAGTGAAGAAGCGGGGTGACGTGTCCATACGTCACTCCGCTTTTTTACAACCTGCGATTGCCCTTTCATGCGTTATTTACGGGAGGTCTTCTTGACTAAGCCAGCCATACTCGCCCTTGCTGATGGCAGCATTTTTCGCGGCGAAGCCATTGGAGCCGACGGTCAGGCCGTTGGTGAGGTGGTGTTCAACACCGCAATGACCGGCTATCAGGAAATCCTTACCGATCCTTCCTACGCCCAACAGATCGTTACCCTGACTTACCCGCACATCGGCAACACCGGCACGACGCCGGAAGACGCCGAGTCCGACCGCGTCTGGTCCGCTGGTCTGGTCATCCGTGACCTGCCGCTGGTAGCGAGCAACTGGCGTAACACGATGTCCCTGTCCGATTACCTGAAAGCCAATAATGTTGTGGCGATCGCCGGTATCGACACCCGCCGCCTGACCCGCATCCTGCGTGAAAAAGGCGCACAGAACGGCTGCATCATGGCCGGCGACAACATTTCCGAAGAGGCGGCCATCGCCGCTGCGCAAGGCTTCCCGGGCCTGAAGGGCATGGACCTGGCGAAAGTCGTCAGCACCAAGACCCAATACGAATGGCGCTCCACTGTCTGGGATCTGAAAACCGACAGCCATGCGACCATCGAAGCCTCCGAGCTGCCATATCACGTGGTTGCCTACGACTACGGCGTCAAGGTCAACATCCTGCGCATGCTGGTCGAGCGCGGTTGCCGCGTGACCGTGGTTCCGGCGCAAACCCCGGCTGCCGACGTGCTCGCACTGAAGCCGGACGGCGTGTTCCTGTCCAACGGCCCTGGTGACCCGGAGCCTTGCGACTACGCGATCAAGGCCATCAAGGAAGTGCTGGAAACCGAAATTCCGGTCTTCGGCATCTGCCTCGGTCACCAGCTGCTGGCTCTGGCCTCTGGCGCCAAGACCCTGAAAATGGGCCACGGCCACCACGGTGCCAACCACCCGGTTCAGGATCTGGACACTGGCGTCGTGATGATCACCAGCCAGAACCACGGTTTCGCGGTTGACGAAGCGACCCTGCCAGCCAACGTCCGCGCGATCCATAAATCGCTGTTCGACGGCACCCTGCAAGGCATCGAGCGTACCGACAAGAGCGCGTTCAGCTTCCAGGGTCACCCTGAAGCGAGCCCGGGCCCGAACGATGTGGCCCCCCTGTTTGACCGCTTCATCAACGAGATGGCCAAGCGACGCTAAGCGCTCGCCTTGAGACTGTAGCGAGAAGCCCCTCGAGGGCGGCCCCGGAACCGGCGGCCCCCTCGGGACTTCAGAAATCGATCAAGACGGCTTGCCGACTGACCTGCGGATTTGAGTGACAAACCCATGCCAAAACGTACAGACATTAAAAGCATCCTGATTCTCGGCGCTGGCCCGATCGTTATCGGCCAGGCCTGCGAATTCGACTACTCCGGCGCCCAGGCCTGTAAAGCCCTGCGCGAAGAGGGTTACCGCGTCATCCTGGTGAACTCCAACCCGGCCACCATCATGACCGACCCGGACATGGCCGACGCCACCTACATCGAGCCGATCAAATGGCAAACCGTTGCCAAGATCATCGAAAAAGAGCGTCCGGATGCAGTGCTGCCAACCATGGGCGGCCAGACTGCTCTGAACTGCGCCCTGGACCTGGAGCGCGAAGGTGTTCTGGAAAAGTTCGGCGTAGAGATGATCGGTGCCAACGCCGACACCATCGACAAGGCTGAAGACCGCTCGCGTTTCGACAAGGCGATGAAAGCCATCGGCCTGGAATGCCCGCGTTCGGGTATCGCCCACAGCATGGAAGAAGCCAACGCGGTGCTCGAGCGCCTGGGCTTCCCGTGCATCATCCGTCCGTCCTTCACCATGGGCGGCACTGGTGGCGGTATCGCTTACAACCGTGAAGAGTTCGAAGAAATCTGCGCCCGTGGTCTGGACCTGTCGCCAACCAAAGAGCTGCTGATCGACGAATCCCTGATCGGCTGGAAAGAATATGAAATGGAAGTTGTTCGCGACAAAAAGGACAACTGCATCATCGTCTGCTCGATCGAAAACTTCGACCCGATGGGCGTGCACACCGGTGACTCGATCACCGTTGCTCCAGCTCAGACCCTGACCGACAAGGAATACCAGATCCTGCGTAACGCCTCGCTGGCGGTACTGCGCGAGATCGGCGTCGAGACCGGTGGTTCCAACGTTCAGTTCGGTATCTGCCCGGACACCGGCCGCATGGTCGTGATCGAGATGAACCCGCGTGTATCCCGCTCGTCGGCTCTGGCCTCGAAAGCCACCGGTTTCCCGATCGCCAAGATCGCGGCCAAGCTGGCCGTCGGTTACACCCTCGACGAACTGCAGAACGACATCACCGGCGGCCGTACCCCGGCGTCCTTCGAGCCGTCCATCGACTACGTCGTGACCAAGCTGCCGCGCTTCGCGTTCGAGAAGTTCGCCAACGCTGACGCGCGCCTGACCACTCAGATGAAGTCGGTCGGTGAAGTCATGGCCATCGGCCGTACGTTCCAGGAATCCCTGCAGAAAGCCCTGCGCGGTCTGGAAGTGGGTGTTTGCGGTCTGGACGAGAAAGTCGACCTGAGCAACCCGGAAAGCATGAGCGTGCTCAAGCGCGAGCTGACCGTGCCGGGCGCCGAGCGTATCTGGTACGTGGCGGACGCCTTCCGCGCCGGCATGACCGTCGAAGAAATCTTCGGCATGAACATGATCGATCCGTGGTTCCTGGTGCAGATCGAAGATCTGATCAAGGACGAAGAGAAGGTCAAGACCCTCGGTCTGTCCGCTATCGACCGCGATCTGATGTATAAGCTCAAGCGCAAAGGTTTCTCCGACCAGCGTCTGGCCAAGCTGCTGGGCGTCACCGAGAAGAACCTGCGCACTCACCGCCACAAGTTGGAAGTGTTCCCGGTCTACAAGCGCGTCGACACCTGCGCGGCCGAGTTCGCCACCGACACCGCCTACCTGTATTCGACCTACGAGGAAGAATGTGAAGCCGCGCCGTCCGGTCGCGACAAGATCATCATCCTCGGCGGTGGCCCGAACCGTATCGGTCAGGGCATCGAGTTCGACTACTGCTGCGTTCACGCGGCACTGGCGCTGCGCGATGACGGTTACGAGACCATCATGGTCAACTGCAACCCGGAAACCGTTTCCACTGACTACGACACTTCCGACCGTCTGTACTTCGAGCCGGTGACCCTGGAAGACGTCCTGGAAATCTGCCGCGTCGAGAAGCCGAAAGGCGTGATCGTCCAGTACGGCGGCCAGACGCCTCTGAAGCTGGCTCGCGCCCTGGAAGCAGCCGGCGTGCCGATCATCGGCACCAGCCCTGATGCCATCGACCGCGCCGAAGACCGTGAGCGCTTCCAGCAAATGGTCGAGCGCCTGAACCTGCGTCAGCCGCCAAACGCCACCGTGCGCAGCGAAGACGAAGCTGTTCGCGCTGCCGCGAAGATCGGTTACCCGCTGGTGGTGCGTCCGTCCTACGTACTGGGCGGTCGGGCGATGGAAATCGTCTACAAGGAAGAAGAACTCAAGCGTTACCTGCGTGACGCGGTTCAAGTGTCGAACGACAGCCCGGTGCTGCTCGACCACTTCCTCAACTGCGCCATCGAGATGGACGTGGATGCGGTCTGCGACGGCAAGGACGTCGTGATCGGCGCGATCATGCAGCACATCGAACAGGCGGGCGTTCACTCCGGTGACTCCGCGTGCTCGCTGCCGCCGTATTCGCTGCCGGCGCACATCCAGGACGAAATGCGCGAACAGGTCAAAAAAATGGCCCTGGAACTGGGTGTAGTCGGCCTGATGAACGTTCAGTTGGCGCTGCAAGGCGAAGACATCTACGTCATCGAAGTCAACCCGCGCGCTTCCCGTACCGTGCCTTTCGTGTCCAAGTGCATCGGGATTTCCCTGGCCATGGTCGCGGCTCGTGTGATGGCCGGTAAAACCCTGAAGGAAATCGGCTTCACCAAGGAAATCATTCCGAACTTCTACAGCGTGAAAGAGGCGGTGTTCCCGTTCGCCAAATTCCCTGGCGTTGACCCGATCCTCGGCCCTGAGATGAAGTCCACTGGTGAAGTGATGGGCGTCGGCGACACCTTCGGCGAAGCCTTTGCCAAAGCCCAGATGGGCGCCAGCGAAGTGCTGCCGACCGGCGGTACCGCATTCATCAGCGTGCGTGACGATGACAAGCCGCTGGTTGCAGGCGTGGCTCGTGATCTGATCAACTTGGGCTTCGAAGTCGTCGCCACTGCCGGCACTGCCAAGCTGATCGAAGCCGCAGGTCTGAAAGTGCGTCGCGTGAACAAGGTGACCGAGGGTCGTCCGCATGTGGTCGACATGATCAAGAATGACGAAGTCACTCTGATCATCAACACCACCGAAGGTCGCCAGTCGATCGCCGATTCCTATTCCATTCGCCGTAACGCCTTGCAGCACAAGATTTACTGCACCACCACCATTGCTGCTGGCGAAGCTATCTGTGAAGCGCTGAAGTTCGGTCCCGAGAAGACTGTACGCCGCTTGCAGGATCTACACGCAGGATTGAAGGCATGAATAAATACCCAATGACCGTCCAGGGCTCCAAGGCCCTGGAAGAAGAGCATGCTCACCTGACCAAGGTCGTCCGTCCGAAGCTCAGCCAGGACATCGGTACGGCCCGCGAGTTGGGTGACTTGAAGGAAAACGCTGAATACCATGCCGCCCGCGAACAGCAAGGCATGGTCGAGGCACGGATCCGTGATATCGAAGGTCGTCTGCAGAACGCGGTGATCATTGATGTGACGACCATTCCGCACACCGGCAAAGTGATTTTCGGCACCACCGTCGAAATCGCCAACGTCGAGACTGATGAAAGCGTCACTTACCAGATCGTGGGTGAGGACGAAGCGGACATCAAGCTCGGCAAGATTTCGGTAGGTTCGCCAATCGCCCGCGCCTTGATTGCCAAGGAAGAGGGCGATACGGTCGTCGTGAAAACGCCAGGTGGCGATATCGAGTACGAGATTGTCGAAGTCCGTCACATCTGAGGGTGGGCGCCCGTTGCGTGCGGGCGCGATGCTCTGGCAACTGGCCCAGATGTTGTGGGTCGGTGGCCTGTGGCTGGTACACCTCGGTCTGCGGCCGGTGCTGGGTCAGATTGGCCTGGCTCCGCTGCTGATCGATGAGGTTGCAAGTACGTTTGAAGTGGCGGTAGTGGGTTTTGCCGTCGCGTGCGTGATATTTCAGGCTTTGGTGCTGGTACAGGCCGAGGGCATTGCCAGTCTATGGCGGGATTTTCGCGGGCAGGTATTGCTGATGGCGTTGTATGCGTGTGCGATGTTTGTCGCAGTGCGTGTCGGCTGGCCGGATGCGCAGCGCTGGCAGGTGTTCAGCTTTCTTGTGTTGGGTTTTTCCGGGTTGGTGCTGGTATTGCAGCCGGTGCCGGGATGGAGTGGCAGGGTGCGCGAAGCACACCCTTGACCCTTGCCATCACTTGAAGCGATGGACGTTCGACAGCTGCTTGTTGACGCTGAAGTTCTTGCGGTAAATCAGTGCCATCTTGCCGATGACTTGAACCAGATCGGCCTTGCCGGTCTTGCACAGCTCTGCAACGGACGCCAGGCGCGCCTCGCGATCGAGGATGTTGAGCTTGATCTTGATCAGCTCGTGATCTGCCAATGCGCGTTCGAGTTCGGCTAAAACACCCTCAGTCAAACCGTTGTCAGCCACAGTCAGAACTGGTTTCAGGTGGTGACCAATGGATTTGTACTGTTTCTTCTGCTCTGGAGTGAGCGGCATAATCTGACCCTTTCGTCTGGATTCTGTAAAATGGCGGCCATTTTACCCGAGGGCTCGTGGATCCGCCCAATTAATCACGACCCTAATCAACGAGGTGCCCAATGGCGCGTTCCAAGACAAGCCTTGGTTGGCTGAAAAGACATGTCAATGATCCCTATGTGAAGCAAGCGCAGAAGGATGGCTACCGCTCGCGTGCGAGTTACAAGCTTCTGGAGATCCAGGAGAAATACAAACTGATCCGTCCGGGCATGAACGTCGTCGACCTGGGCGCGGCGCCTGGCGGCTGGTCGCAGGTCACCAGCCGGCTGATCGGTGGTCAGGGGCGACTGATCGCCTCGGACATCCTGGAAATGGACAGCATCCCGGACGTGACTTTCATCCAGGGTGACTTCACCGAGGATGCAGTGCTCGCTCAAATCCTTGAGGCTGTGGGTAATTCGCAGGTGGACCTTGTGATTTCCGATATGGCCCCCAATATGAGTGGTACGCCTGAAGTGGACATGCCAAAAGCCATGTTCCTTTGCGAGCTGGCGCTTGATCTGGCGGAACGGATACTCAAGCCGGGTGGCAATTTTGTGATCAAGATTTTTCAGGGCGAAGGGTTCGATGTCTACCTGAAGGATGCTCGCAAGAAGTTCGACAAGATCCAGATGATCAAGCCGGACTCCTCTCGTGGCAGCTCTCGTGAGCAATATATGCTGGCATGGGGCTACCGCGGTCGTAGCGAGTAAAACGAGGTTTTTTGGCGGGGTGATAGGTTTTTCGTATTTCGCCCCGCGCGCATAAGCGAATATTGTGTAGAAAGTGTTTCACAAAGGGTTACAGACGGCGCCTGCCAGAGCTGTAGGTAATGTAGTAAGTTAGGCCGGTGAATATCATGCGAAGCGCGCGCCAGTAGCGGAGCTTGCTTCAGAGGGTAGTTAATTGAACGATATGGCAAAGAATCTGATCCTGTGGTTGATCATCGCGGCAGTCCTGGTGACGGTGATGAACAACTTCTCCAGCCCTAACGAGCCGCAGACCCTCAACTATTCCGACTTCATCCAGCAGGTCAAGGATGGCAAGGTCGAGCGCGTGGCCGTC
This sequence comes from Pseudomonas pharyngis, assembly GCF_021602345.1. Classification (GTDB taxonomy): domain Bacteria; phylum Pseudomonadota; class Gammaproteobacteria; order Pseudomonadales; family Pseudomonadaceae; genus Aquipseudomonas; species Aquipseudomonas pharyngis. The sequence continues at coordinate 318,671 of NZ_BQID01000007.1, read as the reverse complement.
GACGGCTACGTGATTACCGGCAAGCGCAACGATGGCGACAGCTTCAAGACCATTCGTCCGGCAATCCAGGACAATGGCTTGATCGGCGACCTGGTCGACAACCACGTTGTGGTCGAAGGCAAGCAGCCTGAGCAGCAAAGTATCTGGACCCAGCTTCTGGTAGCCAGCTTCCCGATCCTGGTGATCATCGCGGTGTTCATGTTCTTCATGCGCCAGATGCAGGGCGGCGCTGGCGGCAAGGGCGGGCCGATGAGCTTCGGCAAGAGCAAGGCGCGTCTGCTGTCCGAAGATCAGGTGAAAACCACACTGGCTGACGTTGCCGGTTGCGACGAAGCCAAGGAAGAAGTGGGCGAACTGGTCGAGTTCCTCCGTGATCCGGGCAAGTTCCAGCGCCTGGGCGGCCGCATTCCTCGCGGCGTGCTGATGGTTGGTCCTCCGGGTACCGGTAAAACCTTGCTGGCCAAGGCGATTGCCGGCGAAGCCAAGGTTCCGTTCTTCACCATTTCCGGTTCCGACTTCGTCGAAATGTTCGTCGGTGTCGGTGCCAGCCGCGTTCGTGACATGTTCGAACAGGCCAAGAAACACGCACCATGCATCATCTTCATCGACGAGATTGACGCCGTTGGTCGCCATCGTGGCGCCGGTATGGGCGGCGGTCACGACGAGCGCGAGCAGACTCTCAACCAGTTACTGGTGGAGATGGACGGTTTCGAAATGAACGACGGCATCATCGTCATCGCCGCGACTAACCGTCCTGACGTGCTGGACCCTGCTTTGCTGCGTCCGGGTCGTTTCGACCGTCAGGTGGTGGTCGGCTTGCCGGACATCCGTGGTCGCGAGCAGATCCTCAAGGTTCACATGCGTAAAGTGCCAATGGGTGATGATGTTGCTCCGGCTGTTATCGCACGTGGTACTCCGGGTTTCTCCGGCGCCGACCTGGCGAACCTGGTCAACGAGGCTTCGCTGTTCGCTGCCCGTGCCGGTAAGCGCATCGTCGAAATGAAAGAATTCGAACTGGCCAAAGACAAGATCATGATGGGCGCCGAGCGCAAATCCATGGTCATGTCCGAGAAGGAAAAGCAGAACACCGCTTATCACGAAGCAGGCCACGCCATTGTCGGTCGCGTCGTGCCCGAGCATGATCCGGTCTACAAGGTGTCGATCATCCCTCGCGGTCGTGCGTTGGGTGTGACCATGTTTCTGCCGGAAGAGGATCGTTACAGCCTGTCCAAGCGTGCGCTGATCAGTCAGATCTGCTCGCTGTACGGCGGCCGTATTGCTGAAGAGATGACTTTGGGCTTTGACGGTGTGACGACTGGTGCTTCCAACGACATCATGCGTGCGAGTCAGATTGCGCGGAACATGGTGACCAAGTGGGGTCTGTCGGAAAAACTCGGTCCGTTGATGTACGCCGAAGAAGAGGGGGAAGTATTCCTCGGTCGCGGCGGTGGCGGTCAGAATGCCAGCTTCTCCGGTGAGACAGCCAAGCTGATCGACTCTGAAGTACGCAGCATCATCGATCAGTGCTACGGCACGGCCAAACAGATCCTCACGGACAACCGCGACAAGCTCGATGCCATGGCGGATGCACTGATGAAGTACGAGACGATCGATGCCGAGCAGATCGACGACATCATGGCTGGTCGTACACCTCGCGAGCCTCGCGATTGGTCGGGCGGCACCGGTACTGGCACACCGCCTGTCATTCAGGGCGAGCGTCCGGAAACACCGATTGGCGGTCCGGCTGCCGACGTTTAAGGTTTGAAATGACTTCTGTACAGTCCCTGACCCGGTTGCCTTGCGGCAACCGGGTTCTTGATTTGGCCCGGACGCATGTCATGGGCATTCTCAATGTCACTCCTGATTCTTTTTCCGACGGTGGCCGATACAGCCAGCTCGACGCGGCCTTGCGTCATGCCGAAGCCATGGTTGCGGCGGGTGCAACGCTGATCGATGTGGGCGGCGAGTCGACCCGCCCGGGCGCGCGGGCGGTTTCTCCGTTGGAGGAGCTGGAACGTGTCGCTCCCGTCGTCGAGCTTATCAATCGCGAACTGGATGTGGTCATATCGGTCGATACGTCCACTCCGGCGGTCATGCGCGAAACAGCGCGTTTGGGTGCTGGCTTGATCAACGACGTTCGTTCGCTACGGCGGGATGGCGCGCTTGATGCGGCGGCGGCCACGGGATTGCCCGTGTGCCTGATGCACATGCTCGGCGAGCCTGGCGATATGCAGGATGATCCGCGTTATCAGGATGTCACCCGGGAAGTGGGTGAGTTTCTTGCCGAACGCATGGTTCAGTGCGAGGAGGCAGGCATTCCGGCCGAGCGGATCATTCTTGATCCGGGCTTCGGCTTCGCCAAAACCCTGCAGCACAATCTAAGCTTGTTCAAGCATATGGAAGCCCTGCATGCGTTGGGGCGGCCGCTATTGGTGGGCGTTTCGCGCAAAAGCATGATCGGCCATGCATTGAATCGCCCCGTGGGTGAGCGTCTGTATGGCGGTTTGGCACTGGCTGCACTGGCATCGGTGAAAGGCGCGCGTATATTGCGCGTCCATGATGTGGCGGAAACGGTGGACGTGGTGCGAATGCTCGCAGCCGTGGAATCAGCCGAATAAGAATGATGGAGCACTTATGAGCAAGAAATATTTTGGTACCGACGGGATTCGTGGTCGCGTCGGGGAATACCCGATCACTCCGGACTTCATGCTCAAGCTCGGCTGGGCTGCCGGTATGGCCTTTCGCAAGATGGGTGCCTGCAAGGTGCTGGTCGGCAAGGACACGCGAATTTCCGGCTACATGTTCGAATCGGCACTTGAGGCTGGCCTGACATCGGCGGGCGCCGATGTAATGCTGCTCGGTCCGATGCCGACTCCGGCCATCGCCTACCTGTCGCGTACATTCCAGGCTGAGGCCGGAATCGTGATCAGTGCATCGCACAATCCGCATGACGATAACGGCATCAAGTTTTTCTCCGGCAAGGGCACCAAGCTGCCCGATGAGTTGGAACTGATGATCGAGGAATTGCTCGATACGCCAATGACTGTTGTGGAGTCGAGCAAGATTGGCAAGGTGTCGCGAATCAATGATGCGTCCGGTCGCTATATCGAGTTTTGCAAGAGCTCTGTGCCGACCGGCACCAGTTTTTCCGGACTGAAGATTGTCATCGACTGCGCGCACGGAGCTACCTACAAGGTCGCGCCGAGCGTATTCCGTGAGTTGGGTGCCGAAGTTGTGGTTCTGTCCGCGCAGCCCAATGGTCTGAATATCAACGACAACTGTGGCTCCACGCACATGGGGCAATTGCAGGCGGCGGTGTTGTCCGAGCATGCGGATCTGGGTATCGCCTTCGATGGTGATGGTGATCGGGTGCTGATGGTCGACCACACCGGGGCGATAGTCGATGGTGACGAGCTGATTTTCATCATCGCGCGCGATCTGTATGAGCGAGGCAAATTGCAGGGCGGTGTGGTCGGTACGCTGATGAGCAATCTGGGCCTGGAGTTGGCTCTGGCGGATCTGGGTATTCCTTTTGTGCGTGCAAATGTCGGCGACCGCTATGTGATTGCTGAATTGCTGGAGCGCGATTGGCTGGTCGGGGGCGAGAACTCCGGACATGTCGTTTGCTTCAACCACACGACGACTGGCGATGCGATCATTGCGGCGTTGCAGGTGCTGATGGCATTGAAAACACGCAACGAAGGTCTGGCGCAAACTCGTCAGGCCCTGCGTAAGTGTCCTCAAGTGCTGATCAACGTGCGCTTCGGCGGTGGCGACAGCCCGCTGGAGCACCCGGCTGTCAAGGAGGCGAGCGCACGCGTAACCCAGGCTATGGCGGGGCGCGGGCGTGTGCTTTTGCGCAAGTCCGGGACAGAGCCTCTGGTACGTGTGATGGTCGAAGGCGAGGACGAAATCCAGGTTCGTGGCTATGCCGAAGAACTGGCAAAACTGGTAACTGAAGTTTCTGCCTGATTCGGCTTGCCAGCCATGATTGTGTTGGGTAACATCTGCGCCCACTTTGACCGACGAGGTACAGCATGCGTCGCCCTATGGTAGCTGGTAACTGGAAGATGCACGGTACCCGCGCCAGCGTCGCTGAGCTGATCAACGGCCTTCGTCATCTGGCCTTGCCAAGCGGTGTTGATGTCGCGGTATTCCCGCCTTGCTTGTATATCAATCAAGTGATTGATGGCTTGAAAGGCAAATCGATTTCGGTCGGTGCGCAGAATTCTGCGGTGGAATCCATGCAAGGTGCATTGACGGGCGAGATTGCGCCGAGTCAGTTGGTGGATGCAGGTTGTTCCCTGGTGCTTGTCGGGCACTCCGAACGCCGCCAGATCATGGGTGAGCGAGACGGAATGCTGAATCGCAAGTTCGCAGCGGCACAGGCATGTGGCTTGATTCCGGTGTTGTGTGTAGGGGAGACCCTGGAGCAGCGCGAAGCCGGAAAGACTCTTGAGGTTGTCGGGCGTCAGCTGGGCAGTATCATCGAGGAGCTGGGTGTCGGTGCTTTTGCCAACGCAGTGATCGCTTACGAGCCGGTCTGGGCGATTGGTACCGGGCTGACTGCAACGCCGCAACAGGCTCAGGATGTGCATAAAGCCATTCGCGAGCAGTTGGCGGCAGAGAATTCTGAAGTGGCACGAGGTGTGCGGCTTCTATACGGCGGCAGCGTGAAGGCGGCCAATGCGGTCGAACTGTTCGGCATGCCGGATATCGATGGGGGGCTCATTGGTGGAGCTTCCCTGAATGCAGATGAGTTCGGTGCGATTTGTCGCGCCGCGGGAAACTGAAAAAATGCTGGAAACAGTCGTAGTCGTTTTTCATCTGCTGGGTGCATTGGGCGTAGTTGCTCTGGTTTTGCTGCAGCAGGGTAAAGGTGCGGACGCTGGCGCGTCTTTCGGAGCAGGTGCTTCAAATACTGTGTTCGGAAGCCAAGGTTCCTCTACCTTTCTTAGTAAGTTTACTGCTATACTTGCCGCCGGTTTCTTCATAACCAGCTTGGGGTTAGGATACTTTGCTAAAGAGAAGGCTCATCAGCTGACTCAAGCAGGTTTGCCAAACCCGGCAGTGTTGGAAGTTCCAAAGCAACAACCGGCTTCTGATGATGTCCCGGTGCTTCAAGAGCAAAAGTCGGCTACTCCAGCGACTGACGTACCTCCAGCTCAAGAGCAGAAGTAAGAAGGGTTTCAAACGTAGTATTGCCGAGGTGGTGGAATTGGTAGACACGCAACCTTGAGGTGGTTGTGCCCATAGGGTGTAGGGGTTCGAGTCCCCTTCTCGGTACCAATTAGTCAGGAGAGCCCGCTGTTGCGGGCTTTCTTGCAGGTGGAAGGTTACATTGACCCTAAAAGGGATCGGTCGTATACTTCCGCCCCAGCTTTGTCGCGGGGTGGAGCAGTCTGGTAGCTCGTCGGGCTCATAACCCGAAGGTCGTCGGTTCAAATCCGGCCCCCGCAACCAGTTTAAGGAGCCCCTTTTAAGGGGCTTTTTGTTAGCTGGACACTTTCAACGCCGCTGTTCGACGGCGTTTCAAGGATGGGCGTTTCGCCCATTTTTTTATTTTGCATAGCATGCACATACATGCACGAGGGGGTTCAGGTGTCGAGCAAGCTAGAAGAGTTGCAGGCCTTGCTGGCCCCGGTGGTCGTGGCCCTAGGCTATGAATGCTGGGGTATTGAGTTTTCGGCTCAAGGTCGCCACTCAATGTTGCGCGTTTATATCGATAAGGAAGGCGGCGTACTGGTGGACGATTGTGCCATCGTCAGCCGTCAGATCAGCGGTGTGCTGGATGTTGAAGATCCGATCTCCGTTGAATACACCCTTGAAGTTTCCTCGCCAGGCATGGAACGCCCACTGTTCACTCTTGAGCAGTTTGCCAAATATGTCGGTGAACAAGTGAAGATCAAGCTGCGCTCGCCTTTTGAAGGTCGACGCAACTTTCAGGGCCTTCTGCGCGGTGTAGAAGAACAGGACGTCGTGGTGCAGGTAGATGACCATGAGTTCCTGTTGCCGATCGATATGATCGACAAGGCCAACATTATTCCCAGTTTTGACTGAGACGCGGATCCCGCGGATCCAATGGCTTGCGAAAGGCGAGGCGTACGATGAGCAAAGAAGTACTGCTGGTTGTTGAGTCGGTATCCAATGAAAAGGGTGTACCGGCAAGCGTAATTTTTGAAGCGCTGGAGCTGGCTCTGGCCACTGCTACCAAAAAGCGTTTTGAAGACGAAGTTGATCTGCGTGTGGAAATCAACCGCCACACCGGTTCTTACGAAACTTTCCGTCGCTGGACGGTCGTCGAAGAGAATGATCTCGATGATCCGGCCATCGAAACCTGGCCGAGCAAGGTTGCTGAAACGCACCCTGGCGCCAAGGTTGGCGACGTCGTTGAAGAAAAGATCGAGTCCATCGAGTTCGGCCGCATCGCTGCGCAGACCGCCAAACAGGTCATCGTGCAGAAAGTGCGCGAAGCCGAGCGCGCTCAAGTGGTTGACGCTTATCGCGAGCGCCTGGGAGAAATCATCTCCGGCACCGTGAAGAAAGTGACCCGCGACAACGTGATCGTCGACCTGGGTAATAACGCTGAAGCGTTGCTGGCCCGTGAAGACATCATCTCTCGCGAAACCTTCCGTGTTGGCGTGCGTCTGCGTGCGCTGCTCAAGGAAATCCGCACCGAGAACCGCGGCCCTCAGTTGATCCTGTCGCGTACCGCGCCGGAAATGCTGATCGAGCTGTTCCGTATCGAAGTGCCGGAAATCGCTGAAGGTCTGATCGAAGTCATGGCCGCCTCCCGTGATCCGGGTTCGCGTGCCAAGATCGCTGTCCGCTCCAAGGACAAACGCATCGACCCGCAAGGCGCGTGCATCGGTATGCGCGGTTCGCGCGTCCAGGCCGTGTCGGGCGAGTTGGGTGGCGAGCGTGTCGATATCGTCCTGTGGGACGACAACCCGGCACAGTTCGTGATCAATGCCATGTCGCCGGCAGAAGTGGCGGCCATCATCGTTGACGAAGATGCCCATGCCATGGACATCGCCGTTGGCGCAGACAATCTGGCTCAGGCCATCGGTCGTGGTGGTCAGAACGTGCGTCTGGCGAGCCAGCTGACTGGCTGGACCCTGAACGTGATGACTGAATCGGACATCCAGGCTAAGCAACAAGCGGAAACCGGCGACATCCTGCGCAACTTCATCGACGAGCTGGAAGTCGACGAAGAACTGGCTCAGGTGCTGGTAGACGAAGGCTTCACCAGCCTGGAAGAGATTGCCTACGTACCGTTGGAAGAAATGCTCAACATCGACGGCTTTGACGAGGACATCGTCAACGAGCTTCGCGCTCGTGCCAAGGATCGCTTGTTGACCAAAGCCATCGCTACTGAGGAAAAGCTGGCAGACGCCCATCCGGCCGAAGACCTGCTCTCGCTTGAGGGTATGGACAAGGATTTGGCGATGGAACTGGCGGTGCGCGGCGTAATTACCCGCGAAGACCTGGCCGAGCAGTCTATTGACGATCTGCTCGACATCGACGGCATTGACGATGATCGTGCCGGCAAGTTGATCATGGCCGCCCGAGCCCACTGGTTCGAGTAATTAGGCGCGGCCTGAGGAGAGAAGTGCATGACGCAAGTCACGGTGAAACAACTGGCCGATGAGGTCAAAACACCGGTAGAGCGCCTGTTGCAGCAGATGCGTGAGGCAGGTCTGCCGCACACCGCCGCCGAAGAAAATGTGACTGACAGTGAGAAGCAATCCCTGCTGACCCACTTGAAAAGCAGCCACAAGGCGAAAGTGGAAGAGCCACGCAAGATCACGCTGCAGCGTAAAACCACCAGCACCCTGCGTGTGGCTGGCAGCAAAAGCATCAGCGTTGAAGTCCGCAAGAAGAAAGTTTTCGTACAGCGTAGCCCGGAAGAAATCGAAGCCGAGCGCAAGCGTGAACTGGATGAACGTCGCGCAGTAGAAAATGCTGCCCGTCAGAAGGCTGAAGAAGAAGCCCGCGTGCGCGCCGAAGAAGAAGCGCGTCGCCAGCCTGCTGCGCCGTCCGCTCCTGCCGAAGCCGTCGCTGCCCCTGCGCCAGTGGCCGAACCAGTGCGCGAAGCTGCGCCGGTTGTGGCTGCTGCGCCAGCTGCCGACACTCGCAAGCGTGACGAACAGCGCCGTCCGGACAAACCACGTGCTGACGACAACAACCGTCGTGGCGGTGGTGATGGCGAGCGCAAAAACGCTCCGCATCGCGCATCGGTCAAGGAAAAGGCTCCGGCTCCACGTGTGGCGCCACGCACTACCGACGAAGAGAGCGATGGCTTCCGTCGCGGCGGTCGCGGCAAGGCCAAGCTGAAGAAACGCAACGCCCACGGTTTCCAGAGCCCGACCGGCCCTGTCGTGCGTGAAGTGAAGATCGGCGAAACCATCACTGTTGGCGATCTCGCCCAGCAGATGTCGGTCAAGGCTGCCGAAATCATCAAGTTCATGTTCAAGCTGGGCACCCCGGCCACCATCAACCAGGTACTGGATCAGGAAACTGCCCAGCTGGTCGCAGAAGAACTGGGCCACAAAGTGACCCTGGTCAGCGACACCGCCCTGGAAGATTCCCTGGCCGAGTCCCTGAAGTTCGAAGGTGAAGCGGTTCCTCGTGCGCCGGTCGTGACCGTAATGGGTCACGTTGACCACGGTAAGACCTCGCTGCTCGACTACATCCGTCGTGCCAAGGTAGCTGCTGGCGAAGCCGGCGGTATCACCCAGCACATCGGTGCATACCACGTTGAAACCGAACGCGGCATGGTCACCTTCCTCGACACCCCTGGTCACGCCGCGTTTACCGCCATGCGTGCCCGTGGTGCCAAGGCGACCGACATCGTGATCCTGGTGGTTGCGGCGGACGACGGCGTGATGCCACAAACCATCGAAGCCGTTCAGCACGCTGTTGCTGCTGGCGTTCCGTTGGTGGTTGCGGTGAACAAGATCGACAAGCCGGGTGCTGATCTCGATCGCATCCGCAGCGAACTGTCGGCTCACGGCGTGACCTCTGAAGACTGGGGTGGTGACACTCCATTCGTTCCGGTCTCCGCGAAGATGGGTACCGGCGTCGACGAGCTGCTTGAAGCTGTATTGCTGCAGGCTGAAGTTCTCGAGCTGACCGCCACTCCTTCGGCTCCTGGCCGCGGTGTCGTGGTTGAATCGCGTCTCGACAAGGGCCGTGGCCCGGTGGCGACCGTTCTGGTTCAGGACGGTACGCTGCGTCAAGGCGACATGGTGCTGGTCGGCTCGAACTATGGCCGCGTGCGCGCCATGCTCGACGAGAACGGCAAGCCGATCAAGGAAGCGGGTCCGGCCATTCCGGTCGAGATCCTCGGCCTGGACGGTACGCCTGACGCCGGCGACGAAATGAGCGTGGTTGCCGACGAGAAGAAAGCCCGTGAAGTGGCTCTGTTCCGTCAAGGCAAGTTCCGCGAAGTCAAACTGGCTCGCGCTCACGCCGGCAAGCTGGAAAACATCTTCGAAAGCATGGGCCAGGAAGAGAAGAAGACGCTCAACATCGTCCTCAAATCCGACGTCCGTGGTTCGCTGGAAGCCTTGCAGGGCGCTCTCAACGGCCTGGGCAACGACGAAGTGCAAGTGCGCGTGGTCGGTGGCGGTGTCGGTGGTATCACAGAATCCGACGCCAACCTGGCACTGGCTTCCAACGCTGTACTGTTCGGCTTCAACGTGCGTGCCGATGCCGGCGCACGGAAGATCGTCGAGCAGGAAGGTCTGGACATGCGTTACTACAACGTGATCTACGACATCATCGAAGACGTCAAGAAAGCCCTGACCGGTATGCTTGGCAGCGACGTTCGCGAGAACATCCTCGGTGTGGCCGAAGTCCGTGACGTGTTCCGTTCGCCGAAGTTTGGCGCGATCGCTGGTTGCATGGTGATTGAAGGTGTTGTGCACCGTAACCGTCCGATCCGTGTACTGCGTGAAGACATCGTGATCTTCGAAGGCGAGCTGGAATCCCTGCGCCGCTTCAAGGATGACGCTTCCGAAGTACGTGCCGGCATGGAATGCGGTATCGGCGTGAAGAGCTACAACGACGTCAAAGTCGGCGACAAGATCGAAGTCTTCGAGAAGGTTCAGGTTGCTCGCAGCCTCTGACTCGCGCACTTCAAGGGCCACGTCGGGCCGCCGCATGCAAGTGCGCGGCACGGCGTCAGGACTCTAAACGCAACGCCCGGTCTGGCTTTTGTCAGGCCGGGCGTTTGCCGCTTTCAGACCTTGCGGGTTTCACCGCAGGGCAGTAACAGGTAACAAATCATGGCAAAAGAATACAGCCGTACCCAACGTATCGGCGATCAGATGCAGCGTGAGCTGGCCCAGCTGATCCGTCGTGAAGTCAAAGACCCGCGCGTCGGCCTGGTCACCATTACCGCTGTGGAAGTCAGCCGTGACGTCGGTCACGCGAAGATCTTCATTACCGTGATGGGGCAGGACAACGCCGAAGACATCGCGCAAAGCATCAAGGTGCTCAACGCTGCCGCCGGTTTCCTGCGCATGCAGCTGGCCCGCGAAATGAAGCTGCGCAGCGTGCCGCAATTGCACTTCCACTACGACGAAAGCGTCGTGCGGGGTGCGCACCTGTCGGCCCTGATCGAGCGCGCTGTGGCTGAGGACAATCAGCACGTGGCTGCGGCAGAACCCGAAGACACCAAGGAGTAACTCGGTGGCTCAGGTCAAACGTATCCGTCGTAACGTCAGCGGCATCATCCTGCTCGACAAGCCGTTGGGGTTCACCTCCAACGCCGCGTTGCAGAAGGTTCGCTGGCTGCTCAACGCCGAGAAGGCCGGTCATACCGGCAGTCTCGATCCTCTGGCCACCGGCGTTCTGCCGCTGTGCTTTGGCGAGGCGACCAAGTTCTCGCAGTACCTGCTCGATTCCGACAAGGGTTACGAAACCCTGGCGCAACTGGGCAAGACCACCACCACGGCGGACGCCGAGGGTGAGGTTTTGCAGGAGCGCCCGGTGACCGTTGGTCAGGCCGACATTGAAGCGGTTCTGCCGAAATTTCGCGGCCAAATCAGTCAGATACCGCCGATGTACTCCGCTCTCAAGCGTGATGGCCAGCCGCTGTACAAGTTGGCCCGTGCAGGCGAAGTAGTGGAGCGCGAACCGCGTTCTGTTACTATTGCGCGCTTGGAATTGCTGGCCTTCGAAGGCGATACTGCGCGACTCGCGGTGGATTGCAGCAAGGGCACCTATATTCGCACCCTGGTGGAGGATATCGGTGAGCAACTCGGTTGTGGTGCGTACGTCGCTGAATTGCGTCGTACCCAGGCCGGGCCTTTCACCCTGGCGCAGACCGTGACCCTCGAAGAGCTGGAAGCGGTACATGCCGAAGGCGGCAACGAAGCGGTCGACCGCTTCCTGATGCCATCGGACAGCGGTCTGCAGGATTGGCCGCTGCTGCAGTTCTCGGAAGCGAGCGCGTTCTACTGGCTCAATGGCCAGCCGGTACGTGCCCCGGATGCTCCGAAGTTCGGCATGGTGCGGGTACAGGATCACAACGGTCGCTTCATCGGTATCGGTGAAGTGAGCGAAGACGGGCGCATCGCGCCGCGTCGACTGATTCGGTCAGAATGACCGGAAACCGGTCTGTGTAACAGCAGGCCGGCGAGTGTGGCTGTCAACAGGCACGGTCACTACTCATTTATAGATACAGGGATTTGTCCCTGGCCTGTTGAAACTGTTTTTGAAACAGTTTCCTGATAAAAGGATTGCCTCATGGCTCTCGACGTTCAAGAAAAAGCTCAAATCGTTGCCGACTACCAGCAAGCTGTTGGTGACACTGGTTCGCCAGAAGTGCAAGTTGCACTGCTGACCGCCAACATCAACAAACTGCAAGGTCACTTCAAGGCCAACGGTAAAGACCACCACTCCCGTCGTGGTCTGATCCGCATGGTTAACCAGCGTCGCAAGCTGCTGGACTACCTGAAAGGCAAGGACGTGAGCCGTTACAGCGCTCTGATCGCTCGCCTGGGTCTGCGTCGCTAATCAGCGATTGCGCTATGAGGTTGGTTGTCTGTCAGACGTCAGCGGGTTTCCGCCGGCGTCCGGCAGGCTCCCAGCCTCAAGTTTTATCTGGATACACGTTTTACCCTGGACAGGCGTCGGGCCGATTCCCGGCATTGCCCAAGAATTTCGCAAGAAACCAGTTCCCCCAAGAGCCACAAAGAAGGTAGGACACCGTGAACCCGGTAATCAAAAAATTCCAGTTCGGTCAGTCGACCGTTACCCTCGAGACTGGCCGTATCGCCCGTCAGGCCTCCGGCGCAGTATTGGTCACCGTTGACGACGACGTCAGCGTATTGGTGACCGTAGTCGGTGCCAAACAAGCCGATCCGGGCAAGGGCTTCTTCCCTCTGTCCGTTCACTACCAGGAAAAGACTTACGCTGCCGGTAAGATCCCTGGCGGTTTCTTCAAGCGTGAAGGCCGTCCTTCCGAGAAAGAAACCCTGACTTCCCGACTGATCGACCGTCCGATCCGTCCACTGTTCCCGGAAGGTTTCATGAACGAAGTGCAGGTTGTCTGCACCGTCGTTTCCACCAGCAAGAAGACCGATCCGGACATCGCTGCGATGATCGGTACCTCGGCTGCCCTGGCGATCTCCGGCATTCCGTTCGACGGCCCGATCGGCGCCGCTCGCGTTGCTTTCCACGAAAGCACCGGCTACCTGCTGAACCCGACCTACGAGCAGCAGGCTGCCTCGAGCCTGGACATGGTCGTTGCCGGTACTTCGGACGCCGTACTGATGGTTGAATCGGAAGCCAAAGAGCTGACCGAAGACCAGATGCTGGGCGCAGTACTGTTTGCTCACGACGAATTCCAGGTCGTGATCAACGCCGTTAAGGAACTGGCTGCCGAAGCTGCCAAGCCAACCTGGACCTGGGCACCTGCTCCAGAAGCCACCGAGCTGCTGGCCGCTATCCGTTCCGAGTTCGGCGAAGCGATCTCCCAGGCTTACACCATCACCATCAAGGCCGACCGTTACGCGCGTCTGGGCGAGCTGCGTGACCAGGTTGTGGCCAAGCTTTCCGGTGAAGAAGGCCAGCCTTCGGCTGCCGACGTCAAAGCCGCTTTCGGTGAAATCGAATACCGCACCGTTCGCGAAAACATCGTTAACGGCAAGCCACGTATCGACGGTCGCGACACCCGCACCGTACGTCCGCTGAACATCGAAGTCGGCGTTCTGCCGAAGACTCACGGTTCGGCACTGTTCACCCGTGGCGAAACCCAGGCTCTGGTTGTCGCGACGCTGGGCACCGCCCGTGACGCGCAACTGCTGGATACCCTGGAAGGCGAGAAAAAAGACCCGTTCATGCTGCACTACAACTTCCCTCCGTTCTCGGTGGGCGAGTGTGGTCGCATGGGTGGCGCCGGTCGTCGCGAAATCGGTCACGGCCGTCTGGCCCGTCGTTCGGTTTCGGCCATGCTGCCTGCCGCTGACGTGTTCCCGTACACCATCCGTGTGGTATCGGAAATCACCGAATCCAACGGTTCGAGCTCGATGGCTTCCGTTTGCGGCGCTTCCCTGGCCCTGATGGACGCTGGTGTTCCGATGAAGGCACCGGTTGCCGGTATCGCCATGGGTCTGGTTAAAGAAGGCGAGAAGTTCGCCGTCCTGACCGACATCCTGGGTGACGAAGACCACCTGGGCGACATGGACTTCAAAGTAGCCGGTACCGCCAAAGGTGTGACCGCGCTGCAGATGGACATCAAGATCAAGGGCATCACCGAAGAGATCATGGAAATCGCTCTGGGCCAAGCCCTGGAAGCGCGCCTGAACATCCTCGGCCAGATGAACCAGATCATCGGCCAGTCGCGTACCGAACTGTCGGCCAACGCTCCGACCATGATCGCGATGAAGATCGACACCGACAAGATCCGTGACGTTATCGGTAAGGGTGGCGCGACCATCCGTGCGATCTGCGAAGAAACCAAGGCTTCGATCGACATCGAAGACGACGGCTCGATCAAGATCTTCGGCGAAACCAAGGAAGCGGCTGAAGCAGCACGTCAGCGCGTTCTGGGTATCACCGCAGAGGCCGAGATCGGCAAGATCTACGTCGGCAAGGTTGAGCGCATCGTCGACTTCGGCGCATTCGTCAACATCCTGCCGGGCAAGGACGGTCTGGTTCACATCTCGATGCTGAGCGACGCTCGCGTAGAGAAAGTGACCGACATCCTGAAAGAAGGCCAGGAAGTGGAAGTGCTGGTACTGGACGTGGACAACCGCGGCCGTATCAAGCTGTCCATCAAAGACGTGGCCGCTGCGAAGGCTTCGGGCGTTTAATCACCCCGCAGCTCCAGCGCAATGAAAATGCCCCGCCGTGAAAACGGCGGGGTATTTTTTTGTCCGTGAAATATCGAGTCATTCGGCGAAGTTGCCGACCTGCAAGACCGGTGCTAGGTTTAGCCCACCGCCCGTGTAGCTCAGCCGGTAGAGCAGCGCACTCGTAACGCGAAGGTCGCAGGTTCGATTCCTGTCTCGGGCACCACCTCTCCCTTATCCTTTTGAACCGGCATTTATGTTCCACAGGTCAACTTTTTGTGGGAGAGATGTAAAGAGCCGTGTAATTCGTCATGCAAACGTCCTATATTCGGTGCCTGCATGAGCATCGCCCAGCAGTTTTCAGATGATCCCGAATGGTTCCGAAGGCCGGACAGTCCGCGTCAGAGAGATCCTTGATGATCCAGATCCATCCTCCATTCCTATGATCAGCGAGAACGCCATGACCGAATTAACTCAAGAGCAACGTCACGAAGAAGCGCTTAGAAAATACATTCTGGATGTCCCGGATCTGAAGGAAGAGATCAAGGACCTGAGTCCCGATGATCAGAAAGACCAGATCCAGTGGGCGTTCGAAGATGAAGCCGAAGCCCAGGGCCTGCAGCCGTGGGAATTGACCCTCAAGTACACCAGCACGCCTGAGGAGTTCGAGGCCAAGCGCCTGGAGCTGCACAAGGAAGCGGCCGAAGTGTTGGGCGTCGAGTGGGAAGAGTACTGCGAGATGAACAATCTGGTGGTCTGAAACAAAAACGCCAGCCTCGAAAGGGCTGGCGTTTTTTATTGCGTGATCGACTCAGATGCTCAGGCGCATCGACAGATCCACGGCCTTCACGTCCTTGGTCATCGCGCCGATCGAGATGTAATCCACCCCGGTCTGTGCGATCGGCAGCAGCGTGCTTTCGTTGATGCCGCCACTGGCTTCCAGTTTTGCCTTGCCGCCGTTCAGGCGCACGGCTTCGCGCATGTCGTCGAGGCTCAGCTCATCGAGCATGATGATGTCGGCACCGGCGGCCAGCGCCTCCTTCAGCTCTTCCAGACTTTCCACTTCGATTTCCACCGGCTTGCCCGGGGCGATCTTGTGCGCAGCGGCAATGGCCTGCGGGATGCCGCCGCTGGCAGCGATGTGGTTTTCCTTGATCAGGAACGCGTCGTAGAGACCGATGCGATGGTTATGGCAACCGCCGCAGGTGACCGCGTATTTCTGCGCCAGACGCAGGCCCGGCAGGGTCTTGCGGGTGTCGAGCAGTTTTACCGAGGTCTCGGCGACGAAGTCCGCCAGGTACTGCGCGCGGGTCGCCACGCCCGACAGCAATTGCAGGAAGTTCAGGGCGCTGCGCTCGCCGGTCAGTAGCGACCGGGCAGGGCCTTCCAGATGAAACAACGGCTGATTCGGCGAAACCCGTTCGCCATCGCGCACCTGCCAATGCACCGCCACCCGCGGATCGAGCTGGCGGAACACCGCATCGACCCAGGCCGTGCCACTGATGACGGCGGCGTCACGGGTGATGATGGTGGCTTTGGCCAGGCGTTCGGCCGGGATCAGTTGCGCGGTGATGTCGCCGCTGCCGATGTCTTCGAGCAACGCACGGCGCACGTTGGCTTCGATTTCGGCGGTCAAATCGGCGAGACGTAGATTCGGCATAACGGGCTCCACAAACTAAGTGGTCCGATTATAGGGGCATGGCGTCGGCCAACCCAAGGCGAGAACAGCCACGCAGCGCTGCATCCGGTCGATTTTCTTTGAGCAAACCCGATTCTGTCGTGGTCACTTCAAGGTGCCGGCGCATAGGGGAAACCCTGACGGCTCTGGCGCCGGGGACATCTTTTGCAAGATAATCCGCCTTGCATTTGACGCCATGAGTTTGACGTCGGCAAATCACCGTTTCAGGAGGCTTGGATGCACAACGACGGGAATGTAGTGCCTCTGCACAAGGCCACTACCGATCAGGCGCCTCACTCGCCGCTCGCCCGCCTGCCTGTGATTCTGCTTCAGGTTCGCGACAAGGCTGCCCAGCGCCTGCGCAACGGTTTGCAGGAGCTGTTCGATAACGCCGACGACACCCTGTTCGAAATGGCCGATCGGGCGCGTAACGACGTCGAACAGAACATCTTTTTCGAAGCCATGCGCGACCTGCGCCTCAAGCGCAAGAACATCGAGCGCGGTTTTCTCGAGCAGTTCTTCGAAGCCTTTGTCGGCCTCACTCAATTCGATCCCGTCCCCACCGTCCTGTCTCACGCCTTGCAATATGGGGACACCTCGGCGCGCACTGATGACATGGAGCGCAGCGTCGCGGTCGAAACCATGGTCGGCCGCGTACTCAATCGCGACGGGTTCGCCCTCGATCAACTGACCGCGCGGTTCAATGCGTTGTTGGGCAAGACTCTGGGCGATCATTACAACCCGCTGGGCCCGGCGATGCTTTGCGAGTACTTCCTGCAGGCCGGGCGCAATCTGGGGGTGGAGATCAAGGTCAAGCTGATCCTGCTCAAATTGTTCGAGCGCTATGTGCTGGCCGATACCGATCAACTCTACGCCGAAGCCAACCAACTGCTGATCGCCACGGGCGTGTTGCCCGAACTCAAGCCGGCACCGGCCCGTCGTGCCATCGATCAGGCCGTGGCCAGCGTGCAGAGTGAATTCAAGGGCGTCGACAAACCTCAGACGGATGCGGGCGTGCAGGACGTCTTCGCCGCGTTGCAGGAGTTGCTGCTGCATGTGCGCGGTACCGTTGCGCCGACCCTGGAACCCAGCGCTCCCGCCCAACCAATTTCCACCCGCGACCTGCTGCGCCTGCTCTCGCACCTGCAGCAATACGTGCCGGCGCTGGCGGTGCAGGACGACTTCGATCTGCGTCATCAACTTGAACAACTGCTGACCCGGGTCAGCGTGCGCAGCGGCAAGTCGCGAATTGTCGGCGGGGCTGACGAGGACGTGATCAATCTGGTGGCCATGGTCTTCGACTGCATTCTCGATGATCGCAACCTGCCGGATTCCCTCAAGGCGCTGATTGCCCGGTTGCAGATCCCGATGTTGAAGGTCGCGGTGATCGACAAAAGCTTCTTCAGCCGCAGCAGCCATCCGGCGCGCCGCCTGCTCAACGAAATCGCCGAGGCGGCGATGGGCTGGGGCGAGTGCGACGGTAATGCGCGCGACAGCCTGTACCTGCGCATCGAGCAAGTGGTGCAGCGCCTGCTGACGGATTTCGTCGATGACCCGGCGATTTTTTCCGAGTTGCTGGCGGACTTCCTCGCCTTCACCAGTGACGAGCGCCGTCGCAGCGAATTGCTTGAACAGCGTTTGCGCGATGCCGAAGAGGGCCGGGCGAAAACCGAACTGGCTCGCCAGCGGGTCGAGCAGGCGCTCAATCAGGCTTTGCTGGGCAAGGTCCTGCCACCGTCGGTGGTGACGTTCGTGCAGGACGCCTGGAGCAAGGTGTTGCTGCTGACCTGCCTCAAGCACGGCGATCAGTCCGCCGAATGGCAGGCCGACGTGCAGACCATGGAGCAATTGATCTGGAGCGTGCAGCGTCACGACGACGCCGAAGCCGGTCTGCGTCTGCTGGCGCTGGTGCCGGGATTGCTCAAGTCATTGCGCGACGGCCTGAGCACTTCGGCCTTCGATCCGTTTGCCACCAGCGGTTTTTTCAGTGAGCTGGAAGCGCTGCATGTGCGGCTGCTCGAACCGTCCAGCGCACCGGATCAGTCCGTGCTGCCGGAAATGATCGAAGTGTCGCAGACGATTGTCCTGCAGATGGCTGACGACGGTCTCAAACCACGCACGCCAGCGCGTTTGCCAGCCGACGATGTCGGTCTGCGCCAGGTCGAACAGTTGCGTCTGGGCAGTTGGGTGGCGTTCGAGGAGGACGAAGAACACACTCTGCGCTGCAAGCTGGCGGCGATCATCGAGGCTACCGGCAAGTACGTGTTCGTCGACCGCACCGGCATGAAAGTGCTGGAGCGCGACCGCACGGAACTGGCCCTGGCGTTTCGTCGCGGCGCGGTGCGGGCGCTGGACGACACCTTGCTGTTCGACCGGGCGCTGGAGTCGGTGCTCGGCAATCTGCGGCGGCTCAATCGCGGCAAGTGATCGCGCGCCGGGGGCCGATCACGGCATACTGGTCGCCAACACAGTCGGCGTTGAAGGAATCGGTATGCAGTTGGATCCCGCAAGCGGGTGGTGTCACGGGGTGCAGGTCTGCCCTTCGCCCAACTTCAATGAACGCCCGGCGGGCGAAGTCTCCCTGTTGGTCATCCACAACATCAGCCTGCCGCCGGCACAGTTCGCCACCGGCAAGGTCCAGGAATTTTTCCAGAATCGTCTGGATGTCACGGAACATCCCTACTTTGCGGGGATCGCCGACCTGCGCGTGTCGGCGCATTTTCTGATCGAACGTGACGGCAAGGTCACCCAGTTTGTCTCCTGTCTTGAGCGCGCCTGGCATGCCGGCGTTTCGGTGTTCGAGGGACGGGAAACCTGTAACGATTTTTCCGTAGGCATCGAGCTGGAAGGCACCGATGATCTGCCGTTCACTGACGCGCAGTACCAGGCGTTGACCGTGCTGACCCGGCAGATACAGGCGGCGTTCCCGGCGATCACCGTCGAGCGCATCTGCGGGCACAGCGACATCGCCCCCGGACGCAAGACCGACCCCGGACCCGCATTCGACTGGGCACGCTACCGCGCCGCCCTGGCACAAGAGGAAGGACAATGAGTTTTCTGGTGTTACTGCTGGCGGTATGGATCGAGAAGTTCTCGGCTCTGCGCCAACGGGTGCAACGCGATGGCGGATGGATCCGCGAACTGCACAAGCTTGAAACCGGTGGGCTGGCGAAACAGCCGTGGCTGGTGCTGATTGTTCTGGTGCTGCTGCCGGTGGCATTGCTGGGCTTGTTGCTGCTGGTGCTGGAGCCGGTGGCCTATGGTCTGCTGGCATTGCCGGTGCATTTGCTGGTGGTGATTTACAGCCTGGGGCGGGGTGACCTGCTCGGCGAACTCGGGCCGTTTCGCGACGCCTGGCGCCGTGAGGACCTGCAGGCCGCCGCCCATGTGGCCAAGCGTGATCTGAACATCTGCGCCGAAAGCGGAGAACAATTGCTGGAGCAAGTGCAGCGGCATCTGTTGTGGCAGGCCTACCAGAGCTTTTTTGCGGTGATTTTCTGGTACTTCCTGCTCGGTCCGGTGGCGGCACTGAGTTACCGCTTGCTGGCGCTGGCGGAGGAAAACGCCCAGAACCCGGCAGTGGCCGAACGGGCAGGGCAACTGCGTCATGCCTTCGACTGGGTGCCGGTGCGCCTGCTGGCGGCGAGCCTCGCCCTGGTCGGCAATTTCGTCGCGGTCAGTCGGGTGATGCTGCACGAGCTGCTGAACTGGAACATCAGCGCCGCGCAACTGATCAACAGGGTCGGGCTCGCGGCCGGGGAAATCCCGCCGGCCGCTGTCGGCCCCGAAGGCATCAACACCCTCGACTGCCTGTGGGAGTTGCTGCTGCGGGCGGCGGTGCTGTGGTATGCCGGATTTGCCCTGTGGACAGTGCTGGCGTAGGCCGTTCGAGTAATGAGGGGGGCAATCCCCCTCGTTAACCTTAAGTTACAAAACCTCCCTTCGATTTGAGCTATACAGAGATAGCGCCCGATAGTGGCTATCTGCTGTCGCCCCGCGCCTGCCAATAAAAACAAGAAAAAACCAAGGGAGACTTCCAGTGAAGAGCTTGCTCTATCCCGCCGTCTCGCTGATGAACCGCTTGAGCTTCGGCATGAAGTTCAGCCTGATCAGCGTGCTGTTCCTGGTGCCGATGCTGGTGACCAATTTCTATCTGGTGCGCGATTCCTACCGCGAATTCCAGGGCACCCGGGTCGAGCTGCAGAGCCTCGACCTGCTGGGCAGCAGCCTGACCCTGCGCCGGGATCTGGAAACCCTCAACAATCTGGTGCAGATCAACGTCACCCTCGGCCAGTCCGGCAAGGCCGGCAATGTCGAGGCGCAGATCACCAGTCTTGAGCAAAACGTTCTGGCGCGCCTGCAAGGGCTGACGCCCATGACCGAGGATCCGGAGCAGATCAAATTCTTCGAGGCCAAGCGCGATGAAATGATCGCCGCTTTCAAGGCCCAGCAGGCGGAAAACTCTCTGCAAAGCAAAAGTGCGCTGATTGGCAAATTGCTCGGCAATGCGCAGATTTTCAGCCAGATCGTGGCCAGTCAGGCCGGATTGAGTCGCGACAACCAGAGCGACATACGCCAGCTCAGCGAGCTGATCACCGCGATCACGCCGGCCGTCACCCAGGCCTTGGGCGAAGGTCGGGCGATGGGCTCGTATTCATTGGGCCAGGGCTTTCTCAACAGTTCGTCGAGCACCCGTTTCGACGAGTTGCTGGTGCAGATCGAAAAGCTTCAGGCCGAATATGGCCTGAAATTGCAGGATGCGCTGGGTTCGAGCAAAGCCGCCCGTGACTCCCTGAGCGCCCCGGCCGATGCCAGCAAGGCGTCGCTGAAACAGGCCGGCACCCTGATCGAAGAACAAGTGGTGATGGCCGAAACCCTCGACGCCCCATGGCAGGGTTTTTATGACCAGCTCACCGGGCTGATGGACCAGACCTATCAGCTCAACGACGCCACCCTGAAATTCCTCGACACCCAATTGCAACAGCGCCTGGGGCAAAACCGTACGCACATGGTGCTGCAAGCCGTGGCGTTGTCGCTGGTGTTCGTGCTGATTTTCTATCTCTACGGTGGCTTCTATGCCTCGACCCGCGCCACCCTGAAAAACCTCGGCGCCATGATGGATAAAGTCGCGGCGGGCGACATGACGGTGAATTTCCACGCCAACAGCCGCGATGAACTCGGCGAGTTGGGCGAAGTGTTCAACGGTACGGTGAGGAAAATCCATGACCTGATCGAACGGGTCGGCCACACCGTTGGCGAGGTCGAGCGGCAGGCGGGGCAGGTGGAAAACGTCTCGGCGCGAAGCAATCAGGCGGTCGCCGGGCAACGCACACAGATCGAACAAGTGGCGACGGCGATGAACCAGATGTCGGCAACGTCGCTGGAGGTGGCACGCAGTGCGGCGGCAGCGGTCAGCAGCGCCCACAGCGTGAACGATGAAACCATCAATGGGCGCGGACTGGTGGAATCGCAGCAGGGCAGCATCGCGGCACTGGCGAGCGAGATCGATCAATCGGTGCTGGTGATCAACCAGTTGGCCAGCGACAGCCAGGCGATCAGCCGCGTTCTGGAAGTGATCAAGAGCATCGCCGAACAGACCAACCTGCTGGCGCTCAACGCCGCGATTGAAGCCGCACGGGCCGGTGAGCAGGGGCGCGGTTTTGCCGTGGTCGCGGACGAAGTCCGCACGCTGGCCAAGCGCACTCAGCAATCGACCGAAGAAATCGAGCAGATGATCGCCAAGCTCCATGGCGGCGTCGGCGCGGCGGTGAAGGCCATGGGCGTCAGCCATCAGATGGCCAACGGCACGGTAGGGCAGTCGGAGAAAGTCCAGCAGGCGCTGGAAAACATCCTCGGTGCTGTCGGCATGATCGTCGATCAAAACCAGCAGATCGCCGCCGCTGTCGAGCAGCAGACCGCCGTGGCCCACGACATCGACCAGAATATCGTCGAGATCAACCGTGCCGGCGAGCGCACCGCAGAAGGTGCGCATCAGACCGAAGACGCCAGCCGTGCGTTGTCGGCGCAGGTGGTCGAGTTGAAGCAGTTGATCAGCGCGTTCCGGGTTTGAAGCGACCTGCCTCCTGTGAGGCAGGTTTTTTCGGAATGGCTTGTAGTACTTTTTTGCCTACATCTGTAAGCCCAATCCTGTTTTCCTCCAGGCGCTGGTTTTTCGGCTTCAATGAACCAAGATCAATTCATTGACCACTTGGAGGAGATCGCACATGTCCGTCGCAACCCTGGGCGTCCAGGGCCGCTGCGCCCACTGCCAGACCACGCTGCTGCTCAAGCCCTGGCAACTGAATGCCATTTCGATCCACGAAGCGTTCACCTGCGCCCACTGCCAAAAAAGCCTGGAGCTGCGCTGCCCGAAGCAGATCAAACGCTTTCGTTCGCTCGATTCACTTGGCCTGCTGCGCGCCAGTGCGCTGGTGACGGTGTGCACCGCGCTGCTGGTGGCCCTGGTGATGGAATGGGTGGGTCTGCTCAGCGTCACCGAGCAGCTGAACGGATCGCTGATCGCGATTTTCGTGTACTTCGCGGTGATTCGTTATGCCCGGCAGCGCCAGCACCTGACGCTGATTCTCGACGCGGCCAAGGCTCACGCCGACTGACTACCAGCCGAACACGTCGCAGCTGTTGGCGGTACTGGCGGCGGCGAGTTGTTGCGCACTGATGTTCATCAAAGTGGCCAGTGAGTCGCAGATCGCCGGCAGATGCGCCGGCGTATTGCGTACGCCGGGGTACATGGCGGGCGCCATGTCCGGTGAGTCGGTTTCCAGCACCACCGAATCCAGCGGCAAGTCGACCAGCACCCGGTGCATGCGCAACGCCTGCGGCCAGGTCGGTGCACCCCCG
This sequence comes from Pseudomonas pharyngis, assembly GCF_021602345.1. Lineage (GTDB taxonomy): Bacteria > Pseudomonadota > Gammaproteobacteria > Pseudomonadales > Pseudomonadaceae > Aquipseudomonas > Aquipseudomonas pharyngis. The sequence goes on along the minus strand of NZ_BQID01000007.1, from coordinate 295,829 downwards.
AGGCCAAGTTTGAAACCAAGCTTGATGTATTCCCGCGCCTCTTCACGGCTGCCAGCAAAGGCGTGGATGATGCCGGCGCGTTTGAGTTTGAAACGCTTGAGCGTGGCGATCACCGCCGCATGGCTGCGCCGTACGTGGATCAGCGCCGGTAATTCGAAATCCGCCGCCAGTTGCAGCTGCGCTTCGAACAGCGCCTGCTGGCGTTCGCGATCGAGGGTTTCGATGAAGTAATCCAGGCCGATTTCACCGACCGCGCACAGCTGCCTATGACCCTTTAGCCGTGTCAGCCAGTCGCCCAGTGCCAGCAAGTCTTGCGGCCGATGCTGATCGAGATAGACCGGGTGCAAACCGAAGGCCGCGTACAGATCGGCATCGCTTTGCACCAGATCCCACACCCGTTGCCAGTTACCCTCGTAGACCCCGAGCACCACCATTCGCCGCACCCCGAGGGCGCGGCTTTCGGTGAGCAGCGCCGCGCGGTCGGCGTCGAAGTCAGGGAAGTCCAGATGGGTGTGGCTGTCGATCAGCTCCACGGCTCAGTCCCGGTGAATACGCTGCTTGAAGGTACGGGCGATGGCCTGCACGCCGGGCTGGTAGTCCGATTGTTCGACCGCCGCCAGCGCCAGTTCCAGCGCCTTGTCGGCGATCAACTGGTGCTGCTGGGCCATGGCGTTGACCGGCAGAGGCAGGAAGTCGAGCAACTGGGTGTCACCGAATGTGCCGAGACGCAGTGGGCGCGATTTGAGCGGGAAGTCATGCAGCGCGTCGAACACGCCCTGCAGCAGCACGTAGGACGTGGTCACCAGCGCATCCGGCAAATGCCCGAGACGTTGCAGAAGTTCTTCCATCAATTGCTTGCCGCACTCGCGGCTGAAGGATTCGGCGTGCTCGATCAGCACTTCGCCCTTGAACCCGGCCAGGGCTTGCTTGAACCCGGCCGCACGTTCCTGGCTGATGCTCAGTTCCGGGCGGGCGCCCAGCAGCACGATCTGCTTCGGATGCGGGTCGAGCAGGCTTTCGGTCAGGTGCAGGCTGGCTTCGCGGTCATCGCTGACCACCGAACAGAAATGTTCGGCATCCATCACCCGGTCGATGGCGATGATCGGCAAGCCCTTGGCCTGCAACTGACGATAACTGTCGTCACCGGCCGGCAGGCAACTGGCGACGATCAATGCATCGCAGCGCCGGGCGCGGAACAGTTGCAGCAGTTGTCGCTCGCTGTCCGGCGCGTCGTCGGAGCTGGCGATCAGCAGCTGATAACCCTGCGCCCGGGCGCCTTGCTCCAGCAGTTTGGCGATCCGCGCGTAACTGGGGTTTTCCAGATCCGGCAGGATAAAACCCAGGGTCCGGGTGTGCCGACTGCGCAGCCCGGCTGCCTGTGGATTGGGGGTAAAGCCGTGCAGCTCGACCACCGCCCGCACCCGCTCGACGGTGGCGTTGCTGATGCGTTGCTGTTCGGCCTTGCCGTTGATGACGTAGCTGGCGGTGGTCACGGACACTCCGGCCAACCGCGCGATATCACTGAGTTTCAACCCGGGATTTCCTTGTTTTTTCGAGCTTGCCGCGACATTTTCGCCAATCCTACCCGATTCAGGCAGGCGACCATTGTCTCAGCGCATCCGACAAGTTGGACTTCAAGGATGGGACATTATCGAGTAACGTGCCGATCAATCTAGATTAAACGTTTCAGCAAGCGTATTTTCTACGTTTTAGACGCCTTTGGCCGGTTCTGCCGTGAAACCGCCAAAACTGCCTCCTGAAAAGGATGGCCTACAGCGCCTAAGCTGCAACCATTCAAAACAATACCTGGCGTCAAACGACGCCAAAAAGGAGATCGCATGCTCGAGCTCACTGTAGAGCAGATATCCATGGGCCAGTCGGCTGTGGATAAACCCGCCGCTTTGCAATTGCTGGCCAGTCATCTGGTCGCCGATGGACTTGTCGCCGACGGCTACCTCGCCGGCCTGCAGGCCCGGGAGGCTCAGGGCTCGACCTTCCTCGGCCAAGGTATTGCGATTCCCCACGGCACCCCTGAAACCCGTGATCAGGTGTTCGCCACCGGCGTGCGCCTGATGCAGTTCCCCGACGGCGTGGACTGGGGCGATGGCCAGATCGTCTATCTGGCCATCGGCATCGCCGCCAAATCCGACGAACACCTGCGCCTGCTGCAACTGCTGACCCGCGCCCTCGGCGAGACCGATCTGGGCCAGGCCCTGCGCCGCTCAAGTTCGCCGGAAGCGCTGCTGAAACTGCTGCAAGGCGCGCCGCAGGAACTGGCGCTGGATGCGCAGATGATCGGCCTCGGCGTATCCGCCGACGATTTCGAAGAACTGGTCTGGCGCGGTGCGCGTTTGCTGCGCCAGGCCGATTGCGTGAGCAACGGTTTCGCCGGCGTGCTGCAGCAAGTCGAAGCGCTGCCGCTGGGCGATGGCCTGTGGTGGCTGCACAGCGAGCAGACCGTGAAGCGTCCGGGCCTGGCCTTCGTCACCCCGGACAAACCGATGCGTTACCTCGGCCAGCCGCTCAGCGGTCTGTTCTGTCTGGCCAGCCTCGGTGAAGCGCATCAGGCGTTGCTCGAGCGTTTGTGCGCGTTGCTGATCGAAGGTCGCGGCCATGAACTGGGCCGCGCCACCAGCAGCCGTAAAGTCCTCGAAGTGCTTGGCGGTGAGTTGCCGGCCGACTGGCCGAGCGCACGTATCGCACTGGCCAACGCCCATGGTCTGCACGCGCGGCCGGCGAAAATCCTCGCGCAATTGGCGAAAAGTTTTGACGGCGAGATTCGTGTGCGCATCGTCGACAGTCAGGACAGCGCCGTATCGGTGAAAAGCCTGAGCAAACTGCTGAGCCTCGGCGCCCGTCGTGGCCAGGTGCTGGAAATCATCGCCGAGCCGAGCATTGCCGCCGATGCCTTGCCGGCCTTGCTCGCCGCCATCGAAGAAGGCCTCGGCGAAGAAGTCGAACCGTTGCCCGCAGTCAGTCAACAGCGCGAAGTGATTACGGACATCGCAGAAGTGCTGACCGCCCCGGCCTCCGGCAGTCTGCTGCAAGCGATCCCTGCCGCCCCTGGCATCGCTATCGGCCCGGCGCACATTCAGGTCCAGCAAACCATCGATTACCCGTTGCGCGGCGAGTCTGCCGCCATCGAGCGCGAACGTCTCAAGCAAGCGCTGGCCGACGTGCGTCAGGACATTCAGGGCCTGATCGAGCGCAGCAAGGCCAAGGCGATCCGCGAGATTTTCATCACCCACCAGGAAATGCTCGACGACCCGGAACTCACCGACGAAGTCGACACCCGCCTCAAGCAGGGCGAAAGCGCTGAAGCAGCGTGGATGGCCGTGATCGAGGCCGCCGCGAAACAACAGGAAGCGTTGCAGGACGCGTTGCTCGCCGAACGTGCCGCAGACCTGCGCGACATTGGCCGCCGGGTACTGGCGCAACTGTGTGGCGTGCAGACGCCCGCCGAGCCTGAGCAACCGTACATTCTGGTGATGGATGAGGTCGGCCCGTCCGACGTTGCGCGGCTGGATCCGGCGCGGGTCGCGGGGATTCTCACTGCCCGTGGCGGCGCCACCGCTCACAGCGCCATCGTGGCTCGCGCGCTGGGGATTCCGGCGCTGGTCGGTGCGGGCGCTGCCGTGTTACTGCTGGAACCGGGTACGCCATTGCTGCTCGATGGTCAGCGCGGTCGCCTGCATGTGGACGCGGATGCCGCGACCCTGCAGCGCGCCAGCGAAGAGCGCGACACCCGCGAACAACGCTTGAAAGCCGCCGCCGAACAACGTCATCAACCGGCGCACACCACCGATGGCCACGCCGTGGAAGTGTTCGCCAACATCGGCGAAAGCGCCGGTGTGATCAGCGCGGTGGAGCAGGGCGCCGAAGGCATCGGCCTGCTGCGCACCGAGTTGATTTTCATGGCCCATCCGCAAGCGCCGGACGAAGCGACTCAGGAAGCCGAATACCGCCGCGTCCTCGATGGCCTAGCCGGTCGGCCGCTGGTGGTGCGCACCCTCGATGTCGGCGGCGACAAACCGCTGCCGTATTGGCCGATCGCCAAGGAAGAAAACCCGTTCCTCGGCGTGCGCGGGATTCGCCTGACCTTGCAGCGTCCGCAGATCATGGAAGCGCAGTTGCGCGCCTTGCTGCGTTCGGCGGACAACCGTCCTTTGCGGATCATGTTCCCGATGGTCGGCAGCGTCGAAGAGTGGCGTCAGGCCCGCGACATGACCGAACGCCTGCGTCTGGAAATCCCGGTTGCCGACCTGCAACTGGGGATCATGATCGAAGTGCCGTCCGCCGCCTTGCTGGCGCCGGTGCTGGCCAAAGAGGTGGATTTCTTTAGCGTCGGCACCAACGACCTGACCCAGTACACGCTGGCGATCGACCGTGGTCATCCGACCCTGTCCGCCCAGGCTGACGGCCTGCACCCGGCGGTCCTGCAACTGATCGACATCACCGTGCGCGCGGCCCATGCCCATGGCAAATGGGTCGGCGTGTGCGGCGAGCTGGCGGCGGATCCGCTGGCGGTGCCGGTGCTGGTCGGCCTCGGTGTGGATGAACTGAGCGTCTCCGGGCGCAGCATCGCCGAGGTCAAGGCACGCATCCGCGAACTCAGCCTGACGCAAACGCAAACCCTTGCTCAACAAGCCCTGGCCGTGGGCAGCGCCAACGAAGTGCGCGCATTAGTGGAGGCCCTGTAATGGCCAAGATTCTCACCCTGACCCTCAACCCGGCGCTGGACCTTACGGTGCAGTTGCCACGTCTTGAGGCCGGTCAGGTCAACCGCAGCGACGAGATGCACACCCACGCCGCCGGCAAGGGTGTCAACGTTGCGCAAGTGCTGGCCGACCTCGGTCATCAACTGACGGTCAGCGGCTTTCTCGGCGAAGACAATCTGCAAGCGTTCGAAACCCTGTTCGCCAAGCGCGGTTTCACCGATGCGTTTATCCGGGTGCCCGGCGAGACCCGCAGCAACATCAAGGTCGCGGAACAGGATGGCCGCATTACCGACATCAACGGCCCGGGGCCGGTGGTCGGCGTGGTGGCGCAACAGGCGTTGCTGGATCGACTGGTGCAGATCGCGCCGGGGCATGACGCGGTTGTAGTTGCGGGCAGCTTGCCGCGCGGAGTCACTGCACAGTGGTTGCGCGAACTGGTCGAACGCTTGAAAACGTTGGGCCTGAAAGTCGCCCTGGACACCAGCGGCGACGCCTTGCGCGCGGCGCTCAAGGCCGGCCCGTGGCTGATCAAGCCGAACACCGAAGAGCTGGCCGATGCGCTGGGTTGTGAAGTGGTGTCCCACGCGTCTCAGGCTGAAGCGGCCAATCGGCTGCACGCTCAGGGCATCGAGCACGTGGTGATTTCCCACGGTGCCGAAGGTGTGAACTGGTTCAGCGTCGGCTCGGCGTTGCATGCGACGCCGCCGAAGGTCAGCGTCGCCAGTACGGTCGGTGCCGGCGATTCGTTGCTGGCCGGCATGCTCCACGGTCTGCTCAGCGCCGACACGCCGGAACAGACCCTGCGCACGGCCACGGCGATTGCGGCGCAGGCAGTGACCCAGATCGGATTCGGTATTCACGATGCTGCGCAACTGGTGCAGCTCGAACAGGGTGTGCGCGTGCGCCCCCTGACAGAACAATAAGAGGGTTTGTCATGAAGTTAGCCATTGTCACGGCCTGCCCTAACGGCATGGTCACCAGTGTGCTGTGCGCCCGGCTGCTGGATGCCGCGGCCCAGCGTCAGGGCTGGAGCACCAGCGTCGAAGTGGTGGATGCGGCGCACCCGGAACGCGAGTTGTCAGCGGCCACCATCGAAGCCGCCGAGTGGGTGTTGCTGGTGACCACGGGACCGGTGGACATGACCCGGTTCATCGGCAAGAAAGTCTTTCGGATTGCGCCGGCGCAAGCCCTGCAGGATGTTGAAGACGTGCTGCGGCGTGGCGCCGTCGAGGCGCAGGTTTACGTCGCTGACGAAACGCCGCCCGTGGTTGCCAGCGCGCAAGCGCCGCGTCTGGTCGCGGTCACTGCATGCCCGACCGGCGTCGCTCATACATTCATGGCTGCCGAAGCCTTGCAGCAAGCCGCCAAGCGTCTGGGCTACGACCTGCAAGTCGAAACCCAGGGCTCGGTCGGCGCGCGAAATCCGCTGAGCGCGGCAGCGATTGCCGAGGCTGACGTGGTGCTGCTGGCGGCCGACATTGAAGTCGCCACCGAGCGTTTCGCCGGCAAGAAAATCTACCGCTGCGGCACCGGCATTGCGTTGAAGCAATCCGAAGCCACGCTGAAAAAAGCCCTGGCCGAAGGTGTCGTTGAAAACGCTGCCGGCGACGGCAAGGCCCCGGCCAAACAAGAGAAAAGCGGCGTCTACAAACACCTGCTGACCGGTGTGTCGTTCATGCTGCCGATGGTGGTAGCGGGCGGGCTGATGATCGCCTTGTCGTTCGTGTTCGGCATCACCGCGTTCAAGGAAGAAGGCACGCTGGCGGCGGCGCTGATGCAGATCGGTGGCGAGACCGCGTTCAAATTGATGGTGCCGCTGCTGGCCGGTTACATCGCCTGGTCGATTGCCGACCGTCCCGGACTCGCGCCGGGGATGATCGGCGGTTTGCTGGCGAGCACCCTGGGGGCCGGATTCATCGGCGGGATCGTTGCCGGGTTTATCGCAGGCTATGCCGCCAAAGCAATCAGTCGCTATGTGGCGCTGCCGCAAAGTCTCGAAGCGCTGAAACCGATTCTGATCATCCCGTTGTTCGCCAGTCTGTTCACCGGACTGGTGATGATTTACGTGGTCGGCAAACCGGTGGCCGGGATGCTTGCGGCGCTGACCCATTTCCTCGACAGCATGGGCACCACCAACGCGATCCTGCTCGGTGTGCTGCTGGGCGGCATGATGTGCGTCGACCTCGGCGGGCCGATCAACAAGGCCGCGTATGCGTTCTCGGTGGGGCTGCTCGCCTCGCAGAGTTATGCACCGATGGCCGCGACCATGGCCGCCGGCATGGTGCCGCCGATCGGTCTGGGTATCGCCACCTTCATCGCCCGACGCAAGTTTGCCCAGACCGAACGCGAGGCCGGTAAAGCGGCGCTGGTGCTCGGGTTGTGCTTCATCTCCGAAGGGGCGATTCCGTTTGCCGCGAAAGACCCTTTGCGGGTGATCCCGGCGAGCATTGCCGGCGGTGCGCTGACCGGTGCGCTGTCGATGTACTTCGGCTGCAAACTGATGGCGCCCCACGGTGGGCTGTTCGTGCTGGCGATTCCGAATGCGATCAACCATGCGCTGTTGTACCTGCTGGCGATTGTCGCGGGCAGTCTGCTGACGGCGGTGGTGTATGCGCTGGTCAAGCGCCCGGAAGCCGTGGAACTGGCGCTGGAGCCCGCGAAGGCGTGACGTGTCACACCCTTTTCATCTAGCAGTGCTTAAGTTTTCCTTTTTTCAGGGAGAACACCATGAGCGATTTCAATCCCGGTCGCCGGCGCGTGATGCAAGCCGTCGGCGCCGGACTGCTGATGCCGGGGCTGGCGCCGGCCGTGATCGCGTCGGTCAAGGATCGACCGCTACTCACTGACGGCGTGCAATCCGGCGACCTGCAGGGTGACCGCGCGATGATCTGGAGCCGCGCCGACCGCCCGGCACAGATGGTGGTGGAGTGGGACACCCGCAGCCAGTTCCGTCATCCGCGCCGAGTCGTCTCGGCGCTGGCCGATGCCCGCAGCGATTTCACCGCCCGCGTCGAACTCACCGGGTTGCCCGCTGATCAGGCGATTTTCTACCGCGTGTATTTCAAGGACGCCCGCACCGGCGTCGCCAGCGAGCCGTGGCTCGGCCACTTGCGCAGTGCACCGACGGCGCGGCGCAATATCCGCTTCGTCTGGAGCGGCGACACCGTCGGCCAGGGCTTCGGCATCAACCCCGATATCGGCGGCATGCGCATCTATGAAGCCATGCGCATGCGCCTGCCGGACTTCTTTATCCACAGCGGCGACACGATCTATGCCGACGGCCCGGTGCCGGCGCAGCTGACCACCGAGGGTGGCCGGATCTGGCGTAACCTCACCACGGAAGCCAAGAGCAAGGTCGCCCAGACCCTCGACGATTATCGCGGCAATTACCGCTACAACCTGATGGACGAAAACGTCCGTCGCTTCAACGCCGAAGTGCCGCAGATCTGGCAGTGGGACGACCATGAAGTGGTCAACAACTGGTCGCCGGGCAAGCAGCTCGACGAGCGTTATCAGGAAAAAAATATCCACACCCTGGTCGGCCGTGCGCGTCAGGCCTGGCTCGAATATGCGCCGATGCGTTTGCAGGCGGCCGATGGCGGCGGGCGGATTTATCGCAAGCTCAGTTATGGGCCGATGCTCGATGTGTTCGTGCTCGACATGCGCAGTTATCGCGGCGCCAACGACGACAATCTCGGGGCGGAAAAACCGTTCCTCGGGCGCGAGCAACTGAACTGGCTCAAGCGTGGATTGAAGGCCTCGAAAGCCCAGTGGAAAGTGATTGCCGCCGACATGCCGATCGGTCTCGGCGTGCCCGACGGCGAAGTCAGTCCCGGTGTTGCGCGCTGGGAAGCGGTGGCCAACGGCGATCCCGGTCCGGCCCAGGGGCGCGAACTGGAAGTGGCCGAATTGCTCGGGTTCCTGCGGGCACATCAGGTGCGCAATTTCGTGTTCCTGACGGCGGACGTGCATTACTGCGCGGCGCATCACTATCACCCTGATCGCGCGGCGTTCCAGGATTTCGAACCGTTCTGGGAGTTTGTCGCAGGGCCGTTGAACGCCGGCAGTTTCGGCCCCAATCCGCTGGACAAGACCTTCGGCCCGCAAGTGGTGTTTCAGAAAGCGCCCCCGACGCAAAACGCTTCACCGTTTGCCGGGTTTCAGTTTTTCGGCGAGGTGAACATCGAGGGGCAGAGCGGGGAGATGAGCGTGGTGTTGCGGGATCTGGAGGGGGTGGCGGTGTTTGAGCAGAAACTGCAGCCAGTCTGAATCCAGTGCTGAACCTGTGGGAGCACGGTTGCTCCCACAGTTACCCAAGGCGAATCAGTAAACGTCGCGACGATAACGACCCTGTTCGATCAGACGTTCGACTTCAGCGGCGCCCAGCACTTCATTGAGCACCTGATCCACCCCCGAAGCCATGCCTTGAAGGCTGCCGCAGATGTAGATCACTGCACCGTCCGCCAGCCATTTCTTCAGCTCGCCGGCCGATTCGCGCAGGCGATCCTGCACGTAAATCTTCTCGGCCTGATCACGCGAGAACGCCAGATCGAGGCGTTCCAGATCACCGTTGATCAACCACTCTTCCAGCTCTGCGCGGCAGAGGAAGTCGTGCTCGCGATTGCGTTCGCCAAACAGCAGCCAGTGACGCTGTTGGTTGTCGGCGATCCGCGCCTTGAGCAAGCTGCGTAGCCCGGCGAGGCCGGTGCCGTTGCCCAGCAGGATCATCGGCACCGGAGCGTTCGGCAGATGGAAACCGCTGTTGCGGCGGACCCGCAGGCTGATGCTGCCGCCGATCTGCGCATGCTCGGTCAGCCAGCCGGAGCCGATGCCGAGGCTGCCATCGGCATGCTGTTCCTGCCGCACGATCAGCTCCAGTACGCCGTCGGCGGCAATCGAGGCGATCGAGTATTCGCGCATTGCCAACGGCACCATCGCATCGACCAGCGCCTGGGCGTGCAGGCCCACCAGATGGGCGCGGTGCTCGGGCAACTGGCGGCTGGCGAGGGCCACTTCCAGCGACTCTTGCAGGCCGTTGACCTTGACGCTGGTTTCGCCACGGATGCCGAGGCCGTCGAGGAAATGCTCGATTGCCCACGGGCAATTGCGCGGCAGCACTTCCACCAGATCGCCGGCCAGCCAGCTGCGGGAGGTCGGTGCGGTCAGACCCAGCAGATAGACCGGTGCGCCGGCGCTGTCCGGGTTCATCAGCTCGCGGCGCACCAGTGTCCAGTTCTCGTAGCTCGGTGCCTGCCAGGTGTCGACCGGTGCTTGCCCGGTGAGCAGGCCGAGCTGGGTCTGCCAGTGACGCAGGGCGTAAGGGTCGCCGCTGTCGACTTCGACCGGGGCGAACAGGGTCTTGCCGCCGTGTTCGCCGAGCCAATGATGCAAGCGTCGGGCAAAACCGCAGAAGTGTTGATACTGCCGATCGCCGAGGCCGAGTACGGCGTAGTTGAGGCTGTCGAGGGTCGAGGCGTTGTTCAGCACTTTGCGTTCGAAACCGCGCGCGCTGTCCGGCGCTTCGCCGTCGCCGAAGGTACTGACCACGAACAGCGCGTTGTTCGATTCGCGCAGATCCTGCTCGCTGACATTCGCCAGCGGCTGCACTTTCACCGGCAATCCGGCGGCCTGCAACTGGCCGGCGGTCTGCCATGCCAGTTGCTCGGCAAAACCGCTCTGGCTGGCGAAACCGATCAGCCACGCCGGTGTATCACCGGCCGGTTGGTCGAGGCCTTTGCGGGCATCCTTGATCTGTTTTTTCTTGCGCCGGCGATCCAGGTACAACAGCCAGCCGGTGATGAAGAACAGCGGCATCAAGACGGCCGCGACGGTGACGATGATCCGCCCGACCAGACCGAAATAGCTGCCGACGTGCAGCGCGTAAATGCTGGTCAGCAATTGCGCCTTGAAGCTTTTGTCGGCGTAGCGGTCGACGCGCTTGACCACGCCGGTGGCCGGGTCGAGCGTGATCTGGTTCAGCGCGCGGTCATGGGGCGAGCTGTCGAGCAGGTAGAACACGGTCGCCGGTTGACCGGCCACTGGCGGCATGCGGATGTTGTAGGCGGCGAGGCCCGGGCCGGCGGTGCTGTAGATGCTGAGCCACATGGCGGCGTAATCGGCAGTCGGCGCCGGACCTTCAGGGGCCGGGCCACGACCGCCGCGCACGCGCTCGTTTTGCGGTGCATCGGAAAGCAGTCGGGTCAGGCCCTTGTTGTACCACTCGTAGGACCAGGACAGTCCGGTCAGTGCCAGCAGCAGATACACCAACATGCACCAGGTGCCGAACACCGAGTGCAGATCCCAGTTGAAGCTGCGGCCCTTTTTCTTCCAGTCGAGGGTCAGCCAGACACGCCAGCTGTTCCACTGTCGTGGCCAGCGCAGGTACAGGCCGGACAGGCAGAAGAACACCAACATCAGGGTGCAGGCGCCGGTGATGTTGCGACCGGTATCGCCCATGGCGAGGAACCGGTGCAATTGCAGCATCAGGCCGAAGAAATCCTGGCCGGTGGCCTCGCCCTTGAACTCGGCGGTGTAGGGATCGAAGTAGCGCATCTCGCCCCGGCGCTCGCCTTTGGGCGGGGTGAACCAGACGCGGCCGGCGCTGCCGCTTTCGGTCTCGACCGACAGCATCGAGACTTTCTTGCCCGAGGCCGCTTCGATCTGCGCCACCAGATCGGCGGGCGGCAGCACGCCGGCGACCTGCTTCTCGACCTGCAACACCGAAGGGTTGAGGGCTTTGAGAATTTCGTCCTGAAACGAATAGGCAGCGCCGGTGATGCCCATCAGGGCCAGCACCAGCCCGGCAGTGATGCCAAAAAACCAGTGCAACTGGAACAGGGTTTTCTTCAACACGTTGCTTGCCTTGTCCGTTCGGAGGTTGTGTTCACGGCGTGCATTATGCCGTGGCCTATCGAGAAACGTTCTTTATTACGCACAAAAGCCCCGCTCAAATGAATGAACGGGGCTCGGTACTTCCCTCTTCGATCAGAAGTGGAAGTTGGTACTCAGCAATGCCGTACGGCCCGCCGCCTGGTTGGCGAAGTGGGTCGAGAAGGCCTTGTCGTAGTAGGTCTCGTTGGTCAGGTTCTGCACGTTCAGTTGCAGGTCGACGTTCTTGCTCAGCTTGTACGCCGCCATCGCGTCGTAGCGAACGTAGGAATCGACCATGGTGGTGTTGGCCACGTTGCCGAATACGTCATCCACATAGAACGCACCGCCACCGATGGTCAGCTTCGGCGTGACCTGGTAAGTGGTCCACAGGCTGGCGCTGTTCTTCGGCGTGTTGGGCAACTCGTTACCGTTGTTGGGCTTGTTGGCCGGCAGGTCACCACCGTCCACCTGTTCGCTGTCCATGTAGGCGTAGCCGGCGAACACTTGCCACTTGTCGGTGATCTTGCCGCTGGCGGACAACTCGATACCTTGTACACGGGTCTTGCCGGCGTTTTCGTACGAGGTGGTATCCACCTGGACACGCGCGTTTTCTTTCTCGGTGCGGAAGATGTCGGCGGTCAGCGACAGGCGATCGTTCAGCAGATCCCACTTGGTACCGATTTCGTAGTTCTTGGTGGTTTCCGGCTCCATGTCGCTCTTGAGCAGGTTGCCATTGCGATCCGGCGTGCCGCCCAGCGGGTTGCCTTCCTGACCTTCACCCAGGGTGTTGCCCGGCGGAGTGGCGGAGGTGGCGTAGGACGCGTAGATGCTGCCGTTCTCTGCCGGTTTGTAGACGATGCCGAACTGACCGGTGACGAACTCGCTGGTGTCAGCACCCTTGGAGGTGGTGCGGCCAGCGTTGTTGTAAGTCTTGTAGCCGGTTTCGAAGTGGTCGTAACGCAGGCCCATGTTCACCAGCCATTGCTCGGACAGCTCCAGGGTGTCGAACGCATACAGCGCGTAGGTATCGGACTGGGTGTCGGTGCCGGCGTAGTTGCGCGAGATTGCGCCGTTCCACGGATCGTTCGGGGTCGGGTTCGACAGCGAGGTGCAGTTGTAGCCGCTGGCGGCGCCGATCAGGCCCGGGTTGCAGTTGGTGGTCACGGCCGAGGTGCGCGGCGTGGTGTCGGTGTTGACGTTGTACGAGGATTTGCTGCTTTCCTCACGGGTGTACTCGACACCGGTGGAGAAGCTGTTCTTGAAGCCGGCAACGTAGAAGTTGCCGAACAGATCGGTCTGGTTGGTGGTGGTCTCGGTGTTGCTCACACGAGTGTTCGCACGACGCCAGACGCTGCCGTTGTTGACGTTGCCCTTGCTGTCGTCCGGCTGGGTCAGGATGTAATCCTGCATGCTGGTGCCGTGACGCAGGGTGTTCTTGATCGTCAGCGAGTCGCTCAGGTCATGCTCGATGGCGAAGGTCGCGGTGTCGGTGCGGCCCTTGCGGAAGTCGCGGTCCAGACCGTAGAAATTGCTGTGATCGCCGCCGGCGTACGGCTTGTCCGGGTTGGACTTGGTGCGCGCCGCCGAGCCGCCTGCCGGAATGGTGTAAGGGATGCCCGAATCCGGCGTGTCGTTGCTTTCGAGATGGTAATAATCGAGGTTGACGCGGGTGTCGGTGCCCAGGCCGAAGGCCAGGGATGGCGCGATGCCCCAGCGGTCGTAGTCGACCTTGTCGCGACCGGCGACGTTGCTCTCGTGGCTCATCAGGTTCAGACGGCCGGCAGCGGTGTCGCTGAACTGGTAGTTGCCATCCATCGTGTAGCGCTGAGTCTGGTCGGAGCCCCAGGTGAAGCCACCGTCGAACGAGTTGCCCAAGTGGGCTTTCTTGCTCACCAGGTTGATGCTGCCGCCCGCCGCGCCACGACCGCCGATGGCGGAGTTCGGGCCCTTGCTGACTTCAATGTTTTCCACGGCGAAGATTTCGCGGCTCTGGGAGCCGGTATCGCGCACGCCGTCGAGGTAGGTGTCGCCCTGGGCGTCGAAACCACGGATGAACGGACGGTCGCCCTGCGGGTTGCCGCCTTCACCGGCACCGAAAGTGATGCCCGGCACGGTGCGCAGCGCGTCCTGCATGTTCAGGGCGCCGGTGTCCTTCAGGACTTGTTGCGGGATAACGGTGACCGAGCGCGGGGTATCAACCAGCGGCGCGGTGTACTTGGGCGAGGAGGCTTTCTCGACCTGGTAGGAGGTCGAGTCCTGGGCTTCGCCGGTGATGGCGGTGGCGTCCAGGGCGATGGCATTGCCGGTGGCTTTGCTGTCGGTTTTTTCGGCGGCGAACACCATGTGGCCTGCGGAGCCGGCGGTGATCGCCACGCCGATGGCGGAAGCGAGCAGACGTGGTGAACTGACCGGTACTTGTGCTGGTTGACGTGCCATTTTTATTCCCCTCCCCAAGGATTTGAGGCGGCGGAATATAGGGTAAACAGGTATTCGTATCAATTGCGAAACATTACTATTCGCGACAAATTTACATTCTTTACAATTTAACCTTACGGTTTTTACCAGTTCATTCGTCTAGCGGGTTTTACACAGTCAATAAGAATCAATACCATTGGCATCCTTTTGCCATCTGGTGACGTCGCCATGCTCCTGCACATTCCCGCGCTGTTCGAGAAAGACGAAGTGCAGCGCATTCGCGAGGCGCTGGAACAGGCGGACTGGGCCGATGGCAAGATCACCGCCGGCTATCAATCGGCCAAGGCCAAGCACAATCTGCAGCTTCCGGAAGGCCATCCGCTGGCCAAGGAAATCGGCGCCGCGATGCTTGAACGGCTGTGGAAAAATCCGTTGTTCATGTCTGCCGCGCTGCCGCACAAAGTATTTCCGCCGTTACTCAACTGCTACACGGCGGGTGGCAGTTTCGATTTTCACATCGACAATGCCGTACGTCAGCCCAAGGGCAGCATCGAACGGGTACGCACTGATCTGTCGGCCACGCTGTTCTTCAGCGAACCCGAGGACTACGACGGCGGCGAACTGGAAATCCAGGACACCTTCGGCACCCAGCGGGTAAAACTGCCCGCTGGCGATATGGTGCTGTACCCCGGCACCAGCCTGCACAAGGTCAACGCGGTGACTCGCGGTGCGCGCTATGCCTCGTTCTTCTGGACTCAAAGCCTGGTGCGCGAAGACAGCCAACGCGCGTTGCTGTTCGAGATGGACGGTGCGATCCAGCAGCTTACCCAGGACATGCCCGATCACCCTTCGCTGATCCGCCTCACCGGCACCTATCACAACCTGCTGCGTCGCTGGGTCGAGGTGTAAGTGGCGGACTTTCGGTTGCGCCGCAAGGAAGTCCTCGACGGCGAACGCCTCACGGCCATGCTCGAAGAAAGTCCGGCCCGCGCGGCTCAGGCGATTCTGCTGGCGGCGGGTGAGGGCGTGCTGGAAGCGCAGGCGCTGCTTGGGCAGATCCTGCTCGATGGTCACGGGATTGCTCAGGATCAGCCGCTGGCCTTGCGCTGGTTTGAAATCGCCGCAGGGCAAGGTCATCTGATGGCGCGTAACATGCTCGGTCGCTGCCATGAGCACGGATGGGGTTGTGTGGCCGACGCAGCGATTGCCGCCCAGCAATATCGCGTTGCAGCGGATGCCGGGCTGGATTGGGCGATGTATAACCTGGCCAACCTGCTGGCAACCGGGCGCGGTGTTGCGGTCGATCATCTTCAGGCCATGGCGCTGTATCAGCGCGCGGCAGAGTCCGGGCATGCCAAGTCGATGAACCTGCTCGGGCGTTATCTGGAAGAGGGGCAAGTGTGCCCGGCGAATCCGGCAGCGGCCCGTGACTGGTATCGACGTTCGGCCGAAGGCGGGGATTTTCGTGGGCAGTTCAGCTACGCGGCGGTGTTGGCGGCTGAGGGGCGCGTTGATGAGGCGTTGGTCTGGCTGGAGAAAGCGCTGGCCGGCGGCAACCTGAATTTTCTGCGAGTGGCCAGCCAGACGCTGGCGAGCGCAACCGATCCGAGAATCCAGGCGCTGGCGCAGGCCTACACTCACCGTTGCGCCGAGTTACAGGACACCTGAATCGCAGCTACAAAAAAGCCCATGACACGTCATGGGCTTTTGCTTACCGCAGCAATATTTACACGTAGAACGATTTCAGCGGCGGGAAGCCGTTGAACTCTACCGCGCTGTAACTGGTGGTGTACGCACCGGTCGACAGCCAGTACAGGCGATCACCGATCGCCAGGTTCAGCGGCAGACCGTACTTGTAGTTCTCGTACATGATGTCGGCGCTGTCGCAGGTCGGGCCGGCGATCACGACTTCTTCCATCTCGCCTTTCTTCTCGGTCCAGATCGGGAACTTGATCGCTTCGTCCATGGTTTCGATCAGGCCGGAGAACTTGCCCACATCGGTATACACCCAACGCTCGACGGCGGTGCGGGATTTACGCGCGACCAGCACTACTTCGCTGACCAGAATGCCGGCGTTGGCGATCAGCGAACGGCCCGGCTCCAGAATGATTTCCGGCAGGTCATCACCGAAGTCTTCCTTGAGGAAGCGGATGATTTCTTCGGCATAGGTTTCCAGACTGTTGGTGCGGGTGATGTAGTTGGCCGGGAAGCCACCGCCCATGTTGATCAGCTTCAGGTGAATGCCGTCTTCTTCTTTCAGGCGCTCGAAGATCACTTTGACCTTGGCGATGGCGGCGTCCCAGACGCTGATGTCACGCTGTTGCGAACCGACGTGGAAGGAGATGCCGTATGGCACCAGGCCCAGGTCGCGAGCAAGGATCAGCAGGTCCATGGCCATGTCGGTCTGGCAGCCGAATTTGCGCGACAGAGGCCAGTCGGCGGTGGTCGAGCCTTCGGTCAGGATGCGCACATAGACTTTGGCGCCCGGTGCGGCCTTGGCGATGTTGCGCAGGTCGGCTTCCGAGTCGGTGGCGAACAGGCGCACGCCCTTCTCATAGAAGTAGCGAATGTCCTTGGACTTCTTGATGGTGTTGCCGTAGCTGATCTGGTCCGGGCTGACGCCACGGCTCAGCACTTTGTCCAGCTCATAGATCGAGGCGATGTCGAAGCTCGAACCTTTCTCTTTGAGCAGGTCGATGATCTCGACGGCCGGGTTGGCCTTGACCGCGTAGTAGACCTTGGCGAATTCGAAACCGGCGCGCAGGTCATCGTAGGCCTGGGCGATCATCGCGGTGTCGATCACTACGAACGGGGTTTCCTGTTTGTCGGCGAACGCCTTCATTTTCTGAAAGGTTTCGCGCGCGAAATAGTCTTCGACCTGGATCGACATGCTGGGAACTCTCCTACTGGCAAACAAAGTTAATCAATGGGTGCGAGGGTGTGTCATCAATGAATTCGCGAGTGCGTTGTGCCTGAGCGCGTGCCAGGCAAGGCGCAGGCCGCAGCTAATGGTTGCTCCCTTCGCAAGGCCTGCAACGCAGCATGGCGCGCGCTCAGGCACAACCCGAAGGGCCGGGCCTGCTTTTGCGCAGGGCTGCGTTGCTCGTCCCTTATTTGGAACAACCAAACTGCGGGCCTCGCGCCTTGCCCTGCGCAAAAGCATGCCCGGCGCACTCGTGAATTCATTGATGACACACCCTCCTGAACGTCCTCCGTATCCCCACTTTGGTTCGCCTACTTCCCAAGGCATGTCGCCGAAAGCAAAAAGGCCATGGGAAATGAAGCTTTCTTTCCCTTGGCCTTGCTGTCTCGTCGTCAGTACTTGAGCCGGATGGATCGTTTCCAGCATGGACGTTCGGCGCGAACTTTAGGGCGTGAGGGGCCTGAGATCAACTAAAAATGTCGCGTTTTTGCACGCTTCTGACGTACGTCGCGGATATCACTCTTTGTACCCGACCGAGATGACGGGCAGATGTTCCGCAATAATTTTCAGGTGTTAAAAATACCTGCACGTTCGACGGTGATGTGTGCCAAGTCTCAGATAAGTACGATCACTTCAACATCGGCGACGTTGGCGGCGAGAAGGGGAGGTGAGGGGGAAGTTGCGGGTTAACGCTGACATCGTCGGCCGGGTTGAGCCCTCTGGCGTGTTGATATTTCTTGCCGGCTAATCGTCGGCAAAAAATCACGGCTCTCAGGTTCCGGTGGTCGAAAAAAAGGGCTGTCGAACAGCCCTTTTGCGTTTGATCAGGCCACCGCCTCGGCTGGCGACACAATATTGGTCTTCATTCCGCGCGATCGACCGGAACTCAGGTACGCCGCAATCGACTCTTGCGTAACTTCGCCGAGGAACACACGCTCGGCATCCATCACCGGCAGCCATGAGCGATTGAACTCGTACATGCGCGACAACAGGATGCGCAAATGCTCGTCGTAGGCAGCCGTGGCGTTGAACTCGCGCAGGAACTGCGCACAGGTGCCGGTCTGACGATGCAGGTCACGACGGCGCACATACCCCAGTGCCTTGTTCTCAGCGTCAGTGACGACGACATAGCGACGGTCATGTTCGTCCATCAACTCCAGCGCATCGGCCACCGGGGTTTCCGGGCTCACCGACGGCGCGTTGTCCGCCGCGTCTTCGGCTTTCACCAGCAGCAGACGTTTGAGGGTGCTGTCCTGACCGACGAAGTTGCTGACGAAATCATCCGCCGGGTGGGCGAGCAGGGTGTCCGGATGGTCGATCTGCAACAGCTTGCCGGCGCGGAAGATCGCGATCTTGTCGCCGAGCTTGATCGCTTCGTCGATGTCATGGCTGACCATGATCACGGTCTTGTTCAGTGCGCGTTGCATCTCGAAGAACTCGTTCTGGATCATCTCGCGGTTGATCGGGTCGACCGCGCCGAACGGTTCGTCCATCAGCAGCAGCGGTGCATCCGCCGCCAGCGCACGGATCACGCCGATCCGTTGCTGCTGGCCGCCGGACAGCTCACGCGGGTAACGATGCAGATACTGCTTGGGCTCAAGCTTGATCATGCTCATCAGTTCGCGGGCGCGGTCATGGCATTTCTGTTTGTCCCAGCCCAGCAGTTTTGGCACGACGACGATGTTCTCTTCGATGGTCATGTTCGGGAACAGACCGATCTGCTGGATCACGTAGCCGATGTTGCGGCGCAACGTCACCTCGTCGAGGTCGGTGGTGTCTTCGCCGTTGATCAGGATCTTGCCCGAGGTCGGTTTGATCAGGCGGTTGATCATTTTCAGCGTGGTGCTTTTGCCGCAGCCCGATGGCCCGAGGAACACACAGATTTCGCCTTCATTGACGGTCAGGCTTACCGAGTCCACGGCTTTCACATCTTTGCCGTTGCTTTGGAAGGTCTTGCTGAGGTTTTGAAGTTCGATCATTTGAGGAGTCCTTTTGGAGTCAGCGAACGTTGCAGCCACTGCAAAATGAGGTCGGCGAAGATCGCCAGAAGACTGACCAGCAGCGCGCCGACGATGAGCATCGACATGTCACTGCGGCTGATGGAAGCGAGGATCAGTACACCGAGGCCGCCGGCGCCGATAGTCGCGGCGATGGTCATCACGCCGATGTTCATCACCACGGCGGTGCGTACGCCGGCGAGGATCACCGGCACGGCGATCGGCAACTCGACCATGCGCAGGCGCTGGCCGAAGGTCATGCCGATGCCGCGCGCGGCTTCGCGAATGCCCGGCTCGACGCCGGTCAGGGCGAGGTAGGTGTTGCGCATGATCGGCAGCAGTGAATAAAGGAACACGGCGGTGATCGCCGGCATGGGGCCGAGGCCCTGGCCGAATTTCGAGTAGAACGGCAGCAGCAGGCCGAACAGGGCAATCGACGGCACGGTCAGCAGCACCGTGGCGCTGGCCTGCAAGGGGCCGGCGAGGCTTGGGAAACGCGTCATCAGGATGCCCAGCGGCACGCCGATGAGGATTGCCAGGCTGACGGCAATGCCGACCAGGGTGATGTGCTGCCAGGTCAGGTGCATCACCTGCTGCCAGTCGAGGTGGGAAAAGGCGTTCAGGAATTCCATGGCTTTTCCTCCTTTAGTTCAGTGGATGCTGGCGCAGGAAGTCGGCAGCGACTTTCGACGGGCTCTCGTGATCGACATCGACCCGCGCGTTGAGCTGGCGCATGGTTTCGTCGTCGAACAGCTCGGCCAGCGGCTTGAGTTGCTCCGCCAGTTGCGGGTGTGCGTCGAGGTAGGCCTGACGCACGACCGGTGCGGCGGTGTAGTCCGGGAAGTAATGCTTGTCGTCTTCCAAAAGCTTCAGGCCGAAGGCGTTGAGGCGACCGTCGGTGGTGTAGACCAGACCGGCAAACACCTGACCGTTACGCAGCGCGGTGTAGACCAGCCCCGCGTCCATCTGCCGGATGTTCTTGCGGGTCAGGTTCATGTCGTAGAGCTTGACCATGCCGTCCAGACCGTCGGAGCGGTTGGCGAACTCGGTGTCCAGCGCCACCAGATGATTAGTTTTGGCTTCAGCGCGCAGCACTTCGTTCAACTGGCTGATGGTGTGGATCTGCGGATATTCCTCGGCCACGGTCTTCGGCAGGGCGAGGGCGTAGGTGTTGCTGAATTTCGACGGTGTCAGCCAGACCAGGCCTTTTTTCGCGTCGAGTTCTTTCACCCGGGCGTAGGACTGTGCGCTGTCGAGTTTCTCGGTGACATGGTTGTAGGCCACCAGCGACACGCCGGTGTACTCCCAGAGCATGTCCAGTTGTCCGGTTTCGTGGGCGCTGCGGGCCAGGTTACTGCCCAGGCCACCGGTGATCTGCGCGTCGTAGCCTTTGCTGCGCAGGTATTGCGCGGTGATTTCCGCGAGCAGGGTCTGCTCGGTAAATACTCGGGCGCCGAGGCGAATCACCGGTTTGTCGGCGGCTTGGGCGATCCCTGCGAAGAGCAGCACGCAGCCCAGAATCAAACTAAGTCTTTTCATAAATATTCCTTCGCAAAGCCTCAAGACGGGCGCAAACCGCGTTCGAGCCAGAGACGGCTGGCGAGGGTGACCACGCCATCGAGCAGCAGGGCCAGCAGCGCAGTGCACGCGGCGCCGAGCAGCAGTTGCGGCTGATTGTTCAGGGCGATGCCGGGGAAGATCAGGCTGCCGAGGCTGTTGGCGCCGATCAGGAAGGCCAGCGGCGCGGTACCGACATTGATCGCCAGCGCCACCCGCACACCGCCGACGATGATCGGCACGGCGTTGGGCAACTCGACTTTCCACAGCACCTGGCGCGGGGTCATGCCGATGCCGACAGCGGCCTCTTTCAGCGAGCCCTGGACGTTTTTCAGGCCTTCATAGGTGTTGCGCACAATCGGCAACAGCGAGGCGAGGAACAGGGCGAAGATCGCCGGACCGCTGCCGATGCCGAGAATCCCCAGGGCAATCGCCAGCACGGCCAGCGGCGGCACGGTGTTGCCGATGTTGAAGATCTGCATGAAGCGTTCAGCGCGGCCGACCATGGTCGGGCGGCTCAGGAAGATACCGGCGGGGAGGCCCACGACAAGGGCGGCCAGCATTGAGGCGAGGACGAGAATCAGATGAGCTTGCAGGTAAAACAACAAATCGTCGCGGTAGTGTTCGATCGTGTTGATGCCGATCCAGTGGACCAGCAGGGCCAGGAGCGCGATCACCACCGCACCTCCCATCAGCCCTTTGCCATAGCGGATAGCCACAGGCGGACTCCTTTTTTTAGTCGGCGAACGCAGTCCCGTGTTCAGTGGCCGGGGTGGTCAATTTTGTTAGCCCAACTTCGGCGCCAGAAGTTCATATCCTGCGTTGCTGTTCCTCGCCATAGCGAGCTATGACTCGTCACAGCGCCTTGGCTATGAACTGCTGGCATCCAAATTTGAGCCAACAAAATTGACCACCCCGGCCACCTGCCAAGCCTTGGCTGCCGGGAGAGTCGTTCGCGAGAAGCAGCTTTTTTTCAGCCCGGCAAAAGCGGTCTGAAAGCGAGCCATGAGCGCAGCCTCGTCAGGCTAACTTGCTGATTTTTCAGCCCCTGACGAATTGTCGTAACAGGGGATGGACGTCTCCGTGCTTTAAAAGGTTCCCATCCGAGGCAGCATTTGGCCACCCTTAATATGCTCAACGGTTCGGTTATTGAATCGAGTTGGGCTATAATCGCCGCCCTTTTTTGAATCACCGCCAGGCGATTTCCCATGACCAGACAGGCCGCCGAAGTCGCGAAACGCCGCACTTTCGCCATTATTTCCCACCCCGATGCCGGTAAAACCACCATCACCGAAAAGCTCTTGCTGATGGGCAAGGCGATTGCCGTGGCCGGTACGGTGAAATCCCGTAAATCCGACCGCCACGCGACATCCGACTGGATGGAGATGGAAAAGCAGCGGGGCATCTCGATCACCACGTCGGTCATGCAGTTCCCGTATCGCGAACACATGATCAACCTGCTCGACACCCCGGGCCACGAAGACTTCTCCGAAGACACCTACCGCACCCTGACTGCGGTGGACTCGGCATTGATGGTTCTCGACGGCGGTAAAGGTGTAGAGCCACGTACCATCGCGCTGATGGACGTCTGCCGTCTGCGTGACACGCCGATCGTCAGCTTCATCAACAAACTCGACCGTGACATCCGCGACCCGATCGAACTGCTCGACGAAATCGAAGCCGTCCTGAAGATCAAGGCCGCGCCGATCACCTGGCCGATCGGTTGCTACCGCGACTTCAAAGGCGTGTACCACCTGGCCGACGACTACATCATTGTCTACACCGCCGGTCACGGTCACGAACGCACCGAAACCAAGATCATCGAGAAGCTCGATTCCGACGAAGCACGCGCGCATCTGGGCGACGAGTACGAGCGTTTCCTCGAACAGCTGGAACTGGTGCAGGGCGCCTGCCACGAGTTCAACCAGCAGGAGTTCCTCGACGGTCAACTGACCCCGGTGTTCTTCGGTACTGCATTGGGCAACTTCGGGGTCGACCATGTGCTCGACGCTGTGGTCGACTGGGCCCCACGTCCGCTGCCGCGCGTGGCCAATGAGCGCACCGTGGAGCCGGTGGAAGAGAAGTTCTCGGGCTTCATCTTCAAGATCCAGGCGAACATGGACCCGAAACACCGCGACCGAATCGCCTTCATGCGTATCTGCTCCGGCAAGTACGAGAAAGGCATGAAGATGCGCCACGTGCGTACCGGCAAGGACGTGCGCATCGGCGACGCCCTGACGTTCTTCTCCTCCGAGCGTGAACAGCTGGAAGAAGCGTATGCCGGCGACATCATCGGTCTGCACAACCACGGCACGATCCAGATCGGCGACACCTTCAGCGAAGGCGAAACCCTGGGCTTCACCGGTATCCCGCACTTCGCCCCGGAACTGTTCCGTCGCGTACGCCTGCGCGACCCGCTGAAATCCAAGCAACTGCGCCAGGGCCTGCAGCAGCTGGCCGAAGAAGGCGCGACCCAGGTGTTCTTCCCGGAGCGCAGCAACGACATCATCCTCGGCGCCGTCGGTGTGCTGCAGTTCGATGTGGTCGCCAGCCGCCTGAAAGAGGAATACAAGGTCGAGTGCTCCTACGAGCCGATCACCGTGTACTCCGCGCGCTGGATCGAATGCAGCGACAAGAAGAAGCTCGAGGAATTCTCCAACAAGGCGGTGGAAAACCTGGCACTGGACGGCGGCGGTCACCTGACCTACCTCGCGCCGACGCGGGTCAACCTGGCCCTGATGGAAGAGCGCTGGCCGGACGTGAAATTCCGTGCGACGCGCGAACACCACTAAGCGCTGATTGGCGACACCCGAAAGCCCACTGATAAAACAGTGGGCTTTTTTTTGCGTGTTGATCAAGTATGCGAACTCATTCAAGTCGGGCGCAGGCGTCTGGTCCGATCACCAAGGGAGCAATCGAATGACAGGGAGGCTCGCTCATCTGCTTCGGCCCAACGGCTATTTCAGCCTGATGGCCTGGGTGCTGGCGGCGCTGCTTTTCATCAATCGCCTGAGCAGCATGGTCAAGCTGTTCATGGCGTTGTACTTGCGGCAAGAGTTGGGGCTGGCGATCGAAACGGTCGGCTGGCTGCTGTCGGCGTATGGCGGTGGTCTGCTGATCGGCTCGATGCTCGGCGGATGGCTCAGTGACCACGTCCGCACGGCGCGACTGACGGCGGCGCTGTTCTTTGTCTCTGCTTGGGTTCTGGTCTTGCTGGGGCTGGTCACGCAAGTGCCATTCCTGGCCGGGTTGCTGTTGCTCAGCGGCACTCTCGATGGGGCGATCCGCACCCTGCATCAGCGACTGATCATGGAGTATTGCGAGGTTGCGCAGCGCCCACGGGCGCAGGCCTTGAGTCGCATTGCCCGGAACCTCGGGATGGCCGCTGCCGGTGTGGCGGGCGGTGTTCTGGCACAGGTGGATTTTCGCTGGGTGTTTTTCATCAGCGCCGGGCTCACGCTGCTGGCGTTGCTCTGGTTTGTCCGCACGACCTGGCGCCGGCCGGTGCTGATCGCTGACGAGGCGCCACAGGCGCAATCGAGTTCGGGCCTTCCCTATCGCGACAAACCCTTCCTCTGGCTGCTGGCGGCGACCGTCCTTCTTGGCATGGCGTTCGACACGGTCTACAGCACCTTGGGCAACTATCTTCGCGACTATTACCGTTTGAGCACCGAGGCCATCGGCTGGCAGTTCGCGATCAATGCGATTCTGGTGGTGGCGCTGCAGATTCCCATGTCGCACTGGGGGGAGCGCTGGGGCGCGCGTCGGCCATTGATCGCCGGTTGTGTGCTGCTGGCGGTCGGACTCGGCATGTTGCCGCTGGGTTCCGGGTTGTTTTATGCCTGCCTCTCGACCGTGATCTGGACGCTGGGGGAGGCGTTGTTCATGCCACCGTTGAACGTGCTGGTGATGCAGCATGCGCAAACCGGAAAAAGCGGTCGCTATTTTGGTCTGTTTTTCATGGCCTGGAGTGCGAGTTCGCTGCTGTCGCCGGTGCTGGGTGGGCAGCTCTATGGCCAGTTCGGCGGTCACAGTGTCTGGCTGGCGAGTGCCGTGCTGGCCTTGCTGTCAGTGCCGCTGATTTATCAGGCAACGCGCATTCGAGCCAAGCAAGGTGCAGACGCTTAGCCGATCCGGTTATGAGCGTTATTCGAAAGCGGTCTGTCCACGCATGGCATTTCCGGGCATGGGTCAGCGTCCTATCTGGTGAACCCGGCGGATCGGAACTAGATTTCAATCAGCGTCAGGTCAGCATGAATTTCTCACCTGGAACAGGATGGACTCGGCTATGAAAAACAGGTTGCTACGGGTTTTGCTGCTGTTGAAAGTGATGGTGATGCTGTCCCTCGGCACCGCGACGGCCTGGGCCGAGTGCGAGGATCACGAGACCCAGGCCTCCAGCGGTCAGGTGGGGCACAGCGCGCTGATGCTGGCCAAGTCCGAGTCCGAGCCGGGCGATCAGGGCCAGGGTGGCAGCGCCGACGATGACGACTCGACCACCGACGAGCCGGACTCCGATGATCCGGATGAGGGCGACAGCCAGACGTAGATTCCGGACAAAAGAAAACCCCTTCTTTCTCGACTGATGCGCAATCGAGGCAGAAGGGGTTTGGTCAACTCATCAACAACCCGCCCCGGGAAACGGGGCGGGTTTTTTCAGGCCGCGCCGTCGAGGAACTGCTCGGCGTAGTGGCACGCGACCTGACGCGTGTCGAGCTGGCGCAGGGCCGGCTCTTCGCTGCTGCAACGCGCGGTGGCGTATGGGCAGCGCTTGTGGAACGCGCAGCCAGGCGGCGGGTTCAGCGGGTTGGGCAACTCGCCGACGATCTTGATTTTCGGCTTGTCCGGATCCGGATGGATGGTTGGGGTCGCCGACAACAGCGCCTGGGTGTACGGGTGCAGAGGGCGGGCATAGATGTCGTGCTTCGGACCGATTTCCACCGGGCGACCGAGGTACATCACCATCACGTCATCGGCCACGTGCTGCACCACCGCCAGGTTGTGCGAGATGAACACGTAGCCGGTGTTGAACTCCTGCTGCATGTCCATGAACAGGTTCAGCACCTGCGCCTGGATCGACACGTCCAGCGCCGAGGTCGGTTCGTCCGCCACCAGCACTTTCGGTTGCAGCATCATGGCGCGGGCCAGCGCGATACGCTGACGCTGACCGCCGGAGAACATGTGCGGATAACGCTGGTAGTGCTCGGGACGCAAGCCGACCTGCTTCATCATCGCCTGGACTTTCTCGCGACGTTCGGCGGCCGACAGGTTGGTGTTGATCAGCAGCGGCTCGGCCAGCTGATCACCGATTTTCTGCCGTGGGTTCAACGATGCGTACGGGCTCTGGAACACCATCTGCACGTCTTTGCGCAGTTGCTTGCGCTGAGCCTTGTCGGCGCCGGCCACTTCTTGCCCGGCGATTTTCAGGGAGCCGGATGACGGCTCCTCGATCAGGGTCAGGGCGCGGGCGAGTGTGGATTTGCCGCAGCCCGATTCACCGACGACGGCGAGGGTCTTGCCCGCTTCCAGCTCGAACGACACGCCGTTGAGGGCGCGCACGGTGGCGTGGCCCTTGAACAGGCCACGGGAGACTTCGTAGTGACGGGTCAGGTCGCGGGCGGTAAGTACGACGGCCATTACGCCACCTCCTGGTTCAGCGGATAGAAGCAGCGGGCGAGGCTGTGGCTTTTCGGGTCAAGGGTCGGACGCTGCGCGCGGCAGCTGTCCTGCACGTACGGGCAGCGCGGCGACAGCAGGCAGCCTTGCGGGCGGTCGTAACGGCCGGGAACGATGCCCGGCAGCGTCGCGAGACGCTCGGCACCCTGGCTGTGTTCCGGAATCGCCTTGAGCAGCGCTTCGCTGTACGGGTGGGCCGGGATGTCGAACAGTTGCGGCACCTGCCCGACTTCAACGGCCTGGCCGGCGTACATCACGCACACGCGCTGAGCGGTTTCGGCCACCACGGCGAGGTCGTGGGTGATCAGCACCAGGCCCATGTTCTGCTCTTTCTGCAACGCCAGCAGCAGGTCCATGATCTGCGCCTGAATCGTTACGTCGAGTGCGGTGGTCGGCTCGTCGGCGATCAGCAGTTTCGGCTCGCCGGCAATCGCCATGGCAATTGCCACACGCTGGCTCATGCCGCCGGACAGTTGATGCGGGTAGGCATCCATACGGCTGGCGGCACCCGGGATTTCGACTTTTTCCAGCAGTTCGATCGCACGCTTGCGCGCTTGCTTGCCGGACATTTTCAGGTGCAGGCGCAGCACTTCTTCGATCTGGAAACCGACGGTGTAGCTCGGGTTCAGCGCGGTCATCGGGTCCTGGAACACCATCGCCAGGTCTTTGCCGACGATCTGCCGACGCTGGCGGTTGTTCAGCTTGAGCATGTTCTTGCCGTCGAAGCTCAGCGAATCGGCGGTGACGATCCCCGGGTGCTCGATCAGGCCCATCAGCGCCATCATGGTCACGGACTTGCCGGAACCCGACTCGCCCACGATCGCCAGGACTTCGCCCTTGTCGACTTTCAGGTCGAGGCCGTCGACGACCGGGGTGGCGTTCTTGTCGCCGAAGCGAACGTTGAGATTCTTGATTTCTAACAGTGACATGGGAATCTCCTCAGGCGGCGTTCTTGAGTTTCGGGTCCAGCGCATCGCGCAGGCCGTCGCCCATCAAGTTGATTGCCAGCACGCTGAGCAAAATGGTCAAACCAGGCAGACTCACCACCCACCAGGCGCGTTCGATGTAGTCGCGGGCCGAAGCCAGCATGGTGCCCCACTCAGGGGTTGGCGGCTGGACGCCGAGGCCGAGGAAGCCCAGGGCGGCGGCATCGAGGATCGCCGAGGAGAAGCTCAGGGTCGCCTGAACGATCAGCGGTGCCATGCAGTTCGGCAGCACGGTGATGAACATCAGGCGTGGCAGACCGGCACCGGCCAGGCGCGCGGCGGTCACGTAGTCGCGGTTCAGCTCACCCATCACGGCGGCACGGGTCAGACGCACGTAGGACGGCAAGGACACCACGGCAATCGCGATCACGGTGTTGATCAGGCCAGGGCCGAGGATGGCGACGATGGCCACGGCCAGCAGCAGCGACGGCAGGGCCAGCATGATGTCCATCAGACGCATGATGGTCGGGCCGACCACTTTCGGGAAGAAACCGGCGAACAGACCCAGCAGGATCCCCGGGATCAGCGACATCACCACCGACGACAGACCGATCAGCAGCGACAGGCGCGAACCCTGGATCAGACGCGACAGCAGGTCGCGACCCAGTTCATCGGTGCCGAGCAGGAATTGCATCTGACCGCCTTCGAGCCACGCCGGCGGCGTCAGCAGGAAGTCACGGTATTGCTCGCTCGGGTTATGCGGGGCGACCCACGGCGCGAAGATCGCGCAGAAAATCACCAGCAGCATGAACAGCAGGCCGGCGACGGCGCCCTTGTTCTTGGCGAAAGCCTGCCAGAACTCTTTGTACGGTGACGGGTACAGCAGACTTTGATCCACGGCGGTGGCGGCGGTGACTACTGAGGAAGTTGGAGTGCTCATGGGTATTGACCTCAGCGCTGATGACGGATGCGTGGGTTGGCAAAGCCGTAGAGGATGTCCACCACGAAGTTGACCAGAATCACCAGGCAGGCGATTAACAGGATGCCGTTTTGCACAACCGGGTAGTCCCGGGCGCCGATGGCTTCGATCAGCCATTTACCGATGCCGGGCCAGGAGAAGATGGTTTCGGTCAGGACCGCACCGGCCAGCAGAGTGCCGACCTGCAGGCCGACCACGGTCAGCACCGGAATCAGCGCGTTGCGCAGGCCGTGGACGAACACCACGCGCGACGGCGACAGGCCTTTGGCCCTGGCGGTACGGATGTAGTCTTCACGCAGCACTTCGAGCATCGACGAACGGGTCATCCGCGCGATCACCGCCAGCGGAATGGTGCCCAGCACGATGGCCGGCAGGATCAGGTGGTGCAGGGCATCGAGGAACGCGCCCATGTCATCGGCCAGCAGGGTGTCAATCAGCATGAAGCCGGTGCGCGGCTCGATGTCGTAGAGCAGGTCGATCCGCCCGGACACCGGGGTCCAGCCCAGGCTCACCGAGAAGAACATGATGAGGATCAGGCCCCACCAGAAGATCGGCATCGAGTAACCCGCGAGGGAGATGCCCATCACCCCGTGGTCGAACAGGGATCCTCGCTTGAGAGCCGCGATCACCCCGGCCAACAGGCCCAGGATGCCAGCGAACAGCAGGGCGGCCATGGACAGTTCCAGGGTCGCCGGGAAGAGGGAGGTGAACTCGGTCCATACGCTCTCACGGGTGCGCAGGGATTCGCCGAGGTCGCCGTGGGCCAGTTTGCCGATGTAGTCCAGGTACTGGGCGTACAGCGGTTTGTTCAGACCGAGGCGTTCCATTGCCTGAGCGTGCATTTCGGGGTCGACCCGACGTTCGCCCATCATCACTTCCACGGGGTCGCCGGGAATCATGCGAATCAACGCGAAAGTCAGCAAGGTGATGCCGAAAAACGTGGGGATCAATAACCCCAGTCGGCGGGCAATAAAACTAAACATCGTGTGTGGTACCTCATCAGCCGGTTAGGCGTGCCCGGTTTCCCTGGGGTCAGGGAAACCGGGAGTTTTCTTATCTACTTCACCTGGGTGGTGGCGAAGTTATTGGTTGTCAGAGGGCTGATGTGATAACCCTCTACGTTGTTGCGCATTGCGGTGAACATGCGGGTGTGGGCCATGCTGATCCACGGTTGGTCCTGATTGAACAGCACTTGAGCCTGTTCATACAGCCTGGCGCGTTCGGCCGGATCTACTTTAGCCCGTGCTTCGTCGAGCAGGGCCTGGAATTTCTCGTTGCACCAGCGCGCGTAGTTTTCGCCGTTCTTGGCGGCTTCGCAACTGAGCATAGGCGTCAGGAAGTTATCCGGGTCGCCGTTGTCGCCCGCCCATCCGGCCGAGACCATGTCGTGCTCGCCGGCCTTGGCGCGTTTGAGCATCTCGCCCCATTCCATCACGCGGATGTCGATCTTGATCCCGACTTTCGCCAGGTCGGCCTGCATCATCTGCGCGCCGAGCATCGGGTTCGGGTTGGTCGGGCCGCCACCGTTGCGGGTGAACAGGGTGAACGTGGTGCCTTCCGGTACACCGGCTTCCTTGAGCAGGGCACGAGCCTTGTCGAGGTCACGTGGCGGGTTTTTCAGCTCGTGGTTGTAGCCCAGCAGGGTCGGCGGGTACGGGTTGACCGCCACGCTGGCGTTGCCTTTGCCGAACAGGGCGTTGACGTAGGCTTCCTTGTCGAAGGCGATGTCGATCGCTTTGCGCACCCGCACGTCGCTGATGTACTTGTGCTGGGTGTTCATGGCGATGTACGAGACGGTCATCGCGTCCATTTCATCGACTTTCAGGTTGCTGTCTTTCTTGATGCTCGGGATGTCATCCGGTTTCGGGTACAGCGCGATCTGGCACTCGTTGGCCTTGAGTTTCTGCAAGCGCACGTTGTTGTCGGTGGCGATCGCCAGGATCAGCGCGTCAGCCGGCGGCTTGCCACGGAAATAGTCCGGGTTGGCCTTGAAGCGTACCTGGGCGTCCTTGTTATAGCGCTGGAAGATGAACGGCCCGGTGCCGACCGGTTTGTTGTTCAGATCGCCGGTCTTGTTGGCCTTGAGCAACTGGTCGGCGTATTCGGCCGGGTAGATCGAGGAGAACGCCATGGCGATGTCGGCCAGGAACGGCGCTTCGCGGCGGGTCAGGGTGAACTTGACGGTGTTGTCGTCGACTTTCTCGACGCTTTTGAGCAGTTCCTTGAAGCCCATGCTTTCAAAGTACGGGAAGCCCACGCTCGACAGCTTGTGCCACGGGTGATTCGGGTCCAGCTGACGCTGGAAACTCCAGACCACGTCGTCGGCGTTCATGTCGCGGGTCGGCTTGAAATATTCGGTGGTGTGAAACTTGACGCCTTTGTGCAGGTGGAACGTGTAGGTCAGGCCGTCTTCGCTGATGTCCCACGACTCGGCCAGCGCCGGAATCACTTCGGTGGTACCGGGCTTAAAGTCCGCCAGACGGTTGAAGATGGTTTCGGCCACCGCGTCGGCAGTGACTGCAGTCGTGTACTGGACCATATCGAAGCCTTCCGGACTGGCTTCGGTGCAGACCACCAAGGGTTTGGCCGAGACGCCGACAGCGACACTCAGCAACGCAGCCGCGATGGCCGCACGTAGGGGAAGCATTTTCATCAAGAACCCTCTGCAATCGGTTGAAGACAAAAAGCCGAACGGCCGACTCGTCACTGAGTCAGCCGTCGGCTGGCGGTTTTACAGGATGTTGAATGGAACGGTGGTCACCAGACGGAACTCGTTGATGCTGCCGTCAGCCTGGTTTTCGCTCGCACGGTGCGCGGTGTAGGTCGCGCGAACGGTGGTGGCTTTCAGAGGACCGCTCTGTACCGCATAAGCGGCACCGATGCCATATTCATAGTGATGCTCGCCGTCCATCGACTGCACGCCATCGTAGCCGCCACCCTTGTAGTGAGTGCCGTCGATGCCCCAGCCGCGGGCCTGGTAGATGTTGAACTTCAGGCCTGGCACGCCGTATTCGGCCATGTTCAGACCGTAGGCCACCTGGAAGGATTTCTCGTTCGGGCCGTTGAAGTCCGACAGCAGGGAGTTGGCCAGGTAGATGCCGTTTGTTTCGTGCAGGTAGTCGAAGTACTCGTTACCGTTCACTTCCTGGTAGGAGAAGGTCAGGGTATGCGCCTGGTGGGTCAGACCGAACGACAGGGAGTAGGTGTCGTTGTCGATTTCACCGAGTTTCTTCTTACCTTCGTCCACGGTCTTGTAGTAGTTCAGACCGGTGGTCAGGGCCAGAACCGAGCTGTCACCCAGCACGTGAGTGGCGCCGAAGTAGTACTGGTTCCACAGGTCTTCGGCCTGGGTGCCCCACAGGCTGGTGGTCAGGCTGGCGAACGGCTGGTACGAGATACCGCCGGTGTGAACGTGGTCGGCTTCGGCATCGATCGCGCCGTATTCGGAGCGGAATTTGCTCAGGCTTTCTTCGGTACGCGGCGACACGCGGTCGAACGAAGCCAGGTCGAAGGACAGGTTGTTCAGTTCTTCGCTGTGGATCGCGAGACCTTCGAAGCTCGATGGCAGTGGACGGTTGCCGATCACATCGACCTGCGGGCTGCTGAAGTTCATGCGACCGGCGGTCAGGGTGGTGTTGGAGATCCGCGCCTTGACGTTGGCCAGGCCGACTTTGCTCCACTGGCCCTGGGCTTCGCCGCCTTCACGGGTCAGGGTACGGTTGTTGCCCGCGCCTGGACGGGTTCCCGGTGCGCCGCCGTTGTTGGCCGCCAGGTTCTCGCGGTCACGCTCCAGCGCGATGGCGTTGTACGCCGCCACTTCGGTGCTGAAACCGACGGTGCCTTCGGTGAAGCCCGAGTTGTACTTGACGATAGTGCCTTGCACCCAGTTGATACGGCGGTCGGTCGGGGTGGCCACACCATCCTTGCGATAGGTGAACTTGCCGCCGCGTTTCAGTTGTTCGTTGGCGTACCAGTTTCGGGTCGTGCCGCTGATTGTGGAGCCTTCGAGAAAGCCGGTGGCTTCAGCCTGGGCGCTCTTCTCGTTGACGGTCACCGGGGTGAACGCCTGGCTTTGGGTTTCCGCATAAGCCGTGGCGGTGATGCTGCTGATGGCCAAGGCCAGTATCGCGGTATTGCTCAGTTTCATGGGTGAAGCTCCTTTACTTTCTTTTTATGCCGGCTTTTTTGGGTTGGCCGGTTATTGGTTTAGAACTCATTCACACATCGCAAACGTTTGCAAAAGGCCTGATTGGCGAATTTCGGCAAAGCGCTTGCGTGAGGAGGTAGACGGCCCCCTCAGCATTGCGGCTAATCGGTTGTTTGTTTAATCGATGCTGACACCCGAAAACACGTTGCGACCGAACGGGCTCACCTTGAACCCTTCGACTTTGGCGCTCAGCGGCTGGTTGACCGTCGAGTGGGCGACAGGCGTGATCGGCACTTGCTGCTTGAGCAGTTGCTGGGCCTGTTTGTAGAGCACGGTGCGCTGGTCACGGTCGGTGACGACCTTGGCCTGTTTGATCAGCTTGTCGTAAGCCGGATCGCACCACATGGAGTAGTTGTTGCCGCCGATGGCATCGCAGCTGTAGAGCGTGCCGAGCCAGTTGTCCGGATCCCCGTTGTCACCGGTCCAGCCGATCAGGCTCACGTCGTGCTCGCCATTCTTGGTGCGCTTGATGTACTCGCCCCATTCGTAGCTGACGATCTTCACTTTCAGACCGATCTTGGCCCAGTCCGCCTGGAGCATCTCAGCCATCAGTTTGGCGTTCGGGTTGTATGGACGTTGTACCGGCATCGCCCACAGGGTGATCTCGGTGCCTTCCTTGACGCCGGCAGCCTTGAGCAGCTCTTTGGCTTTCTCCGGGTTATAGGCGGCGTCCTTGATCGTGTCGTCGTAGGACCACTGGGTCGGCGGCATGGCGTTGACGGCCAGTTGACCGGCGCCTTGATAAACAGCGTTGAGAATGCCCTGTTTATTCACCGCCATGTCCAGCGCCTGACGCACTTCGAGCTGGTCGAACGGCTTGTGGCGCACGTTGTAGGCGATATAGCCGAGGTTGAAGCCCGGCTTCTCGATCAATTGCAGTTTCGGGTCGTTCTTCAGTGCCGGCACATCGGCCGGACGCGGGTGCAGGGTGACCTGGCATTCGCCGGCCTTGAGCTTTTGCACACGTACCGAGGCGTCGGTATTGATCGCGAAAATCAGGTTCTTCAGCTTCACCCGGCTCGGATCCCAGTAGTGCGGGTTGCCGGTGTAGCGAATGTTCGAGTCTTTCTGGTAGCTCTTGAACACGAACGGGCCAGTGCCGATTGGCTTCTGGTTGATGTCGCTCGGCTTGCCTTCGGCCAGCAGTTTGTCGGCGTACTCGGCGGACAGGATGGCGGCGAAGCTCATGGCGATATTCTGGATGAACGCGGCGTCGACGCTGTTGAGCGTGAACTGCACGGTCAGTGGCCCGGTCTTCTCGACCTTGGCGATGTTCTTGTTGAGGCTCATCCCGTTGAAATACGGGAACTCGGTCGGATAAGCCTTACGGAAAGGCTGTTGCGGATCGAGCATGCGGTTAAACGTGAACAGCACGTCGTCGGCGTTGAAATCGCGTGTAGGTTTGAAGTACGGCGTTGTATGAAATTTCACCCCTTCACGCAGGTGAAAGGTGTACTTGAGGCCGTCCTCGGAAATATCCCAGCTGGTTGCGAGGCCCGGTACTACACCGGTCGCGCCTTTTTCGAACTCGGCCAGTCGGTTGTACAGCGGTTCGGCGGCGTCGTTATCGGTCGCCGTTGTGTACTGCGCGGTATCGAAACCGGCCGGACTGCCTTCGGAGCAAAACACCAGGCTGTCGCTGGCGGCATGACTGGCGGACGTGGCGGCCAACAGGCCGGCGCCCAGCAATGCGGAAAAAACCAAGGTATGGCGCATGACGCTCCCTCTTTTTTAGTGTTTTTCAATGCGCCGCGATCCCGTCCAGGGACGTTGTAGCTGCATTGAGCTCAAACCGAAACGAACAGCAAAAACCGAAAGCCCACGCAGTCACTGGTCAGAACCCGACGGTAGGGGCCGTGGGTCTGGCAGTAAATGCGCTGAGTCCTAAAGACTCGTAGGAAAAGGCGACACGTCCTAAACCATCCCGGTCAGACGGGCTGGAAAAGGTTGTAGGCAAATTCCTTACTTCTCGGCAAAAAAAACAGCGGCGACGCTGAAAACGTCGCCGCTGCCTCTTTTATTTGCTGACGCTGACGCCGTAGAAGGAGTTCAAGCCGAACGGGCTGATCTTGAAGTCCTGCACGTTGGCGCGCATGGGTTGATACACCGTCGAGTGAGCGATAGGTGTCATAGGGACTGCATCTTTGAGGACGTGCTGCGCCTCTTTGTAGAGTTCGGTGCGCTTGGCCTGGTCAGTGGTGCGCTTGGCTTCTTTCACGAGGCCGTCGAATTTCTTGTCGCACCATTTGGAGAAGTTGTTGCCGCTCAGGGAGTCGCAACCAAACAGCACGTTTAGCCAGTTGTCCGGATCACCATTGTCACCGCTCCAGCCAATCAGCATGCCCTGGTTCTCGCCACCCTTGGAGCGCTTGATGTACTCGCCCCACTCGTAGCTCTGAATCTTCACGTTCAGACCGATTTTCTTCCAGTCGGACTGGAGCATTTCGGCCATCAGCTTGGCGTTCGGGTTGTACGGACGCTGAACCGGCATCGCCCACAGGACGATCTCGGTACCTTCCTTGACGCCGGCTTCCTTGAGCAGCTGTTTGGCTTTCTCGGGATCGTACTTGGCGTCCTTGATGGTGGTGTCGTAGGACCACTGGGTCGGAGGCATGGCGTTGACGGCCAGTTGTCCGGCGCCCTGGTAAACCGAATCGATGATCTGTGGCTTGTTGACCGACATGTCCAGCGCCTGGCGAACGCGCAGGTCGGCCAGCGGGTTAGGCTCGTTGCTGCCCTTGACCTTGTCCATCACGTTGTAGGCGATGTAGCCCAGGTTGAAGCCGGCCTGGTCAGGCATCTTCAGCGCAGGATCGGCTTTCAGTGCCGCGAGGTCGGCCGGACGCGGGAACAGGGTGACCTGGCACTCGTTCTTCTTCAGCTTCTGGATACGCACCGACGGGTCGGTGGTGATGGCGAAGATCAGGTTGTCGATCTTCACGTCTTCAGGCTTCCAGTACTCCTTGTTGCCGGTGTAGCGGATGTTGGAGTCTTTCTGGTAGCTCTTGAACACGAAAGGACCAGTGCCGATCGGCTTCTGGTTGATGTCGGCAGCCTTGCCTTCTTTCAGCAGCTGGGCTGCGTACTCGGCGGACTGGATCGACGCGAAGCTCATGGCCATGTTCTGGATGAACGCGGCGTCGACTTCTTTCAGAGTGAACTTGACGGTGTGGTCGTCGACTTTATCGATCTTGGTGATGTTGGTGTCCATCCCCATGTCGGTGAAGTACGGGAATTCGGTCGGGTACGCCTTACGGAACGGGTCATCCTTGTTAATCATGCGATTGAAGGTGAACAGCACGTCGTCGGCGTTGAACTCACGAGTCGGCTTGAAATACGGGGTGGTGTGGAACTTGACGCCTTCACGCAGGTGGAAGGTGTAAGTCAGGCCGTCATCCGAGATGTCCCACTTGGTCGCCAGACCAGGAATCACGGCGGTACCGCCACGCTCGAACTGGGTCAGACGGTTGAACATGGTTTCGGCTGAGGCGTCGAAGTCGGTTCCGGTGGTGTATTGGCCTGGATCGAAACCGGCCGGGCTGCCTTCGGAGCAGAACACCAGGTTAGTCGCAGCGGTGGCGAAAGGTGCGGAGGCTAACAAGCCTGCGCCGACTAAAAACGGAATGACCGCGTGTTTAAGCATGTTGGCCTCATGATTTGTTGTCATTTTTTAGTAGTGAGGTACGACCTCGTGAGTCGTGCCTGCGGATACTTATGCAGGGCCCATACCCAATGCAAGATCCAGAGCGCTCGGCGGCCTCAAAGCGTGGCACGAACGTACCTTAATGTCGCATCCGTATAACTTCTGACGCATTTGACCGTTTGCGACCGGTTTTTACGGTGCAAATGGAGCCCCAAAACGGTGCGTTGGTCACGCTGTGCGCGCCGGATTGGGGCCGGGTGTTACTTATTTATACCCACGCCATAGAAGGGGGTTAGACCGAACGGGCTGATCTTGAAGTCGCTGACTTCCTTGCGCAGTGGCTGGAACACCGTGGAGTTGGCGATCGGCGTGATCGGCACCTGCTGTTTAAGGATCAGTTGCGCCTGTTGATACAGTTTTACCCGCTGCGATTTATCGGTGGACACCTTGGCCTGCTGCACCAGCTTGTCGTAGGCCGGGTCGCACCATTTGGCGTAGTTGCTGCCCTTCACCGCCGCGCAGCTGTAAAGCACGCCCAACCAGTTGTCGGGGTCGCCGTTGTCACCGGTCCAGCCGTAGATCATCGCGTCGTGTTCGCCATTCTTGGCGCGCTTGATGTACTCGCCCCATTCATAGCTGACGATGTTGGCCTTGATACCGATCTTCTCCCAATCCTGCTGGATCATCTGTGCCGACATCCGCGCATTCGGGTTCGAGGCGCGCTGCACGGTCATGGCCCAGAGGTTGATGGTTGTACCCGGTGCAACCCCGGCTTCCTTGAGTAGCGCTTTGGCTTTCACAGGGTCGTGCGGCGCGTCTTTTATGTTCGGATCGAACGACCATTGCGCTGGCGGCAAGGCGTTCTGCGCCAACTGCCCTGCACTCTGGTAAACCGCTTTGATGATTGCCGGTTTGTCGATGGCCATGTCCAGCGCCTGGCGCACTTTGAGCTGATCCAGCGGTGGATGAGTGGTGTTGTAGGCGAGGAAGCCGAGGTTGAAACCGGGCTGCTTCAACACCCGCAGATTCGGGTCTTTTTCCATCACTTCGATGTCGGCGGGGCGCGGGTAGCCGCTGACCTGGCATTCGCCGGTCTTGAGCTTTTGCAGGCGGACGGCGGCGTCCGGGGTGATCGAGAACACCAGGTTGTCGAGCTTCACGTCCTCGGGTTTCCAGTAGTCCTTGTTCGCGGCGTAGCGGATCTGCGCGTCCTTCTGGTAGCGCTTGAACACGAACGGGCCGGTGCCGACCGGTTTCTGGTTGAGGTCTGCTGCTTTGCCTTCCTTCAGCAATTGGGCGGCGTATTCGGCCGATTGCACCGAGGCGAAGCTCATGGCGAGGTTTTGCACGAACGCGGCGTCGACGTTGTTCAGGTTGAAGCGCACGGTGTTGTCGTCGAGTTTTTCCACGGATTTGATCGTGGTGTTCAGGCCCATGTCGGTGAAGTACGGGGACTCGGCGGGGTAGGCCTTGCGAAAGGCGTTGTCCGGGTCGAGAAGGCGCTGGAAGGTGAACAGGACGTCGTCAGCGTTGAAGGTCCGGGTCGGGGTGAAGTAGTCGGTAGTGTGGAATTTTACGTTTTGGCGCAGGTGGAAGGTGTACTGGAGGCCGTCCGGGCTTACGTCCCAGTTGGTCGCCAGACCGGGTTCGACTTCGGTGCCGCCGCGTTTGAATTGGGTGAGGCGGTTGAAGACGGTTTCGGCGGAGGCGTCGAAGTCGGTGCCGCTGGTGTATTGGCTGGGGTCGAAGCCGGCGGGGCTGGCTTCGGAGCAGTAGACCAGGGTTGTTGCTGCGTTGGCGATTGGGGTTATGGCGGTCAGGGCCAGGGTTATTAGAAGTGGTTTGAAGGTGAATCGATCCATGGAGTCCCCGGGTGCACTGGAGGTAGTTGTGGGGAGGAGGGTAGCCGGGGTTTCGGTGGGCGCGGAAATATCGTTTTTCTAGGTGAGGTGTCTATCTCGGTATATCTGGGGAGGTCGTGAACATATCCGTTTCTTCGGGTGCTGCGGCTTATGGTTCCGCCCTGACGGCGGGTCACTTTTTACAAACGCCTAAAAAGTAACCAAAAACGCTTTGCTCCTGCGTTCGGCCCCTCGCTGGGGCTCGGGGTTCCTTCGTTCCGGGATTCATCCGGGGGCATCGCCTACGGTTTGCTTCGCTGCACCTCCTCTCGATGTGTTTGGCTTCGCCAAACGGTCGCTGCGCTCCCACCCCCGGATAAATCCCTCCACTCAGCCTTCCGACGTCGTCCGAAGATCAAAAGCGGTACTCGAGCTAACGCTCATCGTGTTGAGTGGTGGAAGCCAAAGCCAAAGCCAAAGCCAAAGCCAAAGCCAAAGCCGGAGCGGAGTTGTTTGCGTTTTAAAACCCCGAGTTCACCTCGGTATCTCACGTCTGCGTATTCCATTTAAACAACGCGGTCAGTCCCCTCTCCCTCCGGGAGAGGGCTAGGGTGAGGGCAGCTTTTGAAGCTGTTTAAATTTCAACAACAACCCAGGATCCTTCCCACAAGGTTTTCAGGTTGTCCGTCGGAAGCACGATCCCTAGTCTTTGGTTGTCGCAGAAAACTCTGTGATTGGGTGTGAGAACCCTGGCAAGTGAGTGTTATTAAAACGTCAGTCCGACCATAATTGCCGCCAGCTTTTGCTGCCTGTAATTGATTTATGGCGGCTGTGTGCGGGCAGACTTTGGTCTGGCCGGAATCTCCTTGCCCGGTTTCTCACCCCGCACATAGCTGCCACCTCTTCGCCGCGTGAGAACGGCATTGGGTGGCTTCAAGTCAGCAAGGAGTTAATCAATGAACAAGGTTGTCCCCGACCCACCCCTCGAATCACCCACACCCCTCGAAGAAGCCATGCGCGCCGAAGACCTCGCCCGCAACCGCGAAGCCATCAAACGCGCCCTCGACTATTACCTGTGCCCCAATCCTTCCAAACCGCGCCCGAGCACGATGTACATGGTCACTCCCAACGTCGACACCGAAAGCCTGCTGGCCAACGCCTGCGAGTCCCTGGCGTCGGCCAGTACCATCGCGAGCAATTTCGCCAATGAGCTCAGCGGTTCGCAGCGCAGTACGGCGCTCGGGATCCAGCAGATCATCATGCTGGCCGAGCTGGCGGTGAACCGCGCGCTGGACCGGGTTGATCCGCGTGCTTGAGACCGCGTCATCGTTCATCGCGGGCAAGCCCGCTCCCACAGGGTCGTGCGCGATTTCAATAAATGCGCAGAACTGGTGGGAGCTGGCTTGCCAGCGATGACGGCAGAGCTGACAACACAAATCCCGGGCACAAAAAAAACCGGCGATCATCACTGATCGCCGGTTTTTCATTCAGCTGTCATTCAATCACTGCATCAACACTTCAATCGAACCATCAGCGGTCAGGCTGACCTGGCTGGTGCCGGCTTCGACTTCAGGCGTTACAGGCGCCGAATCCATGCCCGCGGCTTTCATCATCATCGGGGCGCGCATGTAGGGTTGCGGGAAGCCGTTGCTGTTGAGGTTCAGGTTGACGATTTTGTAGCCCTTGCCGCCCAGGGCGTCGGTGGCCAGTTGGGCGCGGGCCTTGAAGGCGGTGACGGCTTCTTTCAGCAGTTGGTCTTCGCTGGCCTTGCGGGTCGGGTCGGCGATGGCGAAGTCCATGCCGCCCATTTTCAGGTCGGTCAGCAACTCGCCAGTGAGTTTGGACAGGGCGGCGAAGTCGGCGCTTTCCAGGCGCAGTTCGGCGCGTTCGCGCCAGCCGGTGATTTTCTGGCCTTTGGTGTCGTAGATCGGGTAGCTGTTGCGGCTGCCCTGGCGCAGGGTGATGTCTTTGACCTGCTTGGCCTGGGCCAGTGCCTTGTTCATGGTGGTGCTGACGTCGGCGGCGAGTTTGGCCGGGTCAGTGTTCTGTTCTTCGGTGTAGAGGGTCACGATCATCAGGTCGCGGGCCACTTCCTGGCTGACTTCGGCGCGCAGGGAAATCTGGTTGTAGTGCAGCTCATCGGCGGCCAGGGCCGGAAGGCTGGCGATGCTGCCGACGGTCAGGGCGAGAAGGGCGGCGCTGCGGCGAAATGTGTGCATGAAAGCTCCTTGATGAGGGCGCAGGTGATGGTTCGGGGGCCTGCGTGAAACCATCAGACTCTAGCTTTTATGATCCGGTTCGCCCAGTTACAACTTCTATACAGATACGTGCGCACGCCGTCCGTCGTATATAGCGGTGTACCTGTTAGTTCTGACAGTAGACGGATTTCGCCGGCAGATTGAGCATGTTTGTGAGCCGTCATTGCACTCGGCTTCAAACACGACAATTGCGAATAAGGAAATCTGAGATGAACGCACAAGAACAAGCCGATGCAAAAAATCGAGGTTATTCAGTTCAACTCCAGGAACGGGGTCCCGGCAGTTGGTCGTATTGGGTTTACTTCAATAGCAATCAGGTGGGTGGCCCCTTTGGCTCAGAGAGTGAAGGGTGGAATTGCGTGCAGGGACTGATCAATCAACAAACATACGGGATGTGAAATCGACTGATCCTGAAAACCGGTAATCGGGAACAGATCGCCGGTTTTTTGAGTATCAGGTCGCCGTGTGCAATGCCGGTGACCACCCTTGGTGAAGTCGCCCTTATAGCCGCAGAAAATCTTTGCGCCATGTGGTCGTTTGCCGCACTTTCGCCTCTCGAGCTCGCGCCTTGGTTATACTCCGTGCGATCCGCCTGGAGCGCTCATCAGGAGAGCTCATGCTCGCCCCCGTACAATTGACTTCCGCCACTCGCCAGAACCTCTGGCGGCTGACTTTCATCCGCACCCTGGTGCTCGCCGCACAGGCCGGTTCCGTGGGCCTGGCTTACTGGCTGGATCTGTTGCCGTTGCCGTGGGTGCAACTGGTGATGACCCTCGGCTGTTCGATTCTGCTGTGTGTGTTCACCGCCGTGCGCTTGCGCACTTCGTGGCCGGTGACCGAGCTCGAATACGCGCTGCAACTGGCCTGCGATCTGGTTATCCACAGTGCCTTGCTGTATTTCTCCGGTGGTTCGACCAACCCGTTCGTTTCGTATTATCTGGTGCCGCTGACCATCGCTGCGGTGACGCTGCCGTGGCGTTATTCGGTAGTGCTGTCGGGCATTGCGTTGGCCTTGTACACCCTAATGCTGACGCACTTCTATCCGCTGGAAACCCTGCCGGTCGCGCGGGAAAACCTGCAGATCTACGGCATGTGGCTGAGCTTTGCCCTGGCGGCGGCAGTGATTACGTTCTTCGCCGCGCGCATGGCTGAAGAGCTGCGCCGCCAGGAAGAGTTGCGCGCGATCCGCCGTGAAGAAGGCCTGCGCGACCAGCAATTGCTGGCCGTCGCGACTCAGGCCGCCGGTGCCGCCCATGAACTGGGCACACCGCTGGCGACCATGAGTGTGTTGCTCAACGAAATGCAGCAGGATCATCACGACCCGATGCTTCAGGAAGACCTGAAGGTGTTGAAGGATCAGGTGAAGCTCTGCAAGGAGACTCTGCAACAACTGGTGCGTGCTGCCGAAGCCAATCGCCGGATGGCGGTGGAGATGCAGGACGTTACCGAGTGGCTTGACGAGGCGCTCAACCGCTGGCATCTGATGCGCCCGGAAGCCAGTTATCGATTCCAGCGTCTGGGCCAGGGCCCGTTGCCGCGTGTGGCGCCGCCGCCGGATCTGACCCAGGCCTTGTTGAATCTGTTGAACAACGCCGCCGATGCCTGCCCGGAAAACCTTCAGGTGACCCTGGACTGGACCGCCGAAGACCTGACCATCAGCATCCGCGATCATGGCGCCGGTGTGCCGCTGGCCATCGCCGAGCAGATCGGCAAACCGTTTTTTACCACCAAGGGCAAAGGTTTCGGCCTGGGCCTGTTTTTGAGCAAGGCCAGCGTGACACGCGCCGGCGGCTCAGTGAAACTCTATAGTCATGAGGAAGGCGGCACGCTCACCGAGCTGCGCCTGCCCCACGGCGCCCGAGGAGAGCAACATGAGTGACGAAATCCAAGTCGAAGGCGAAGAACTGCCGCATTTGCTGCTGGTCGATGACGACGCGACCTTCACCCGAGTGATGGCCCGTGCCATGGCCCGCCGTGGTTTCCGCGTCAGCACCGCCGGTTCCGCCGAAGAAGGCCTGACCATCGCCCAGGCCGATCTGCCGGACTATGCCGCGCTGGACCTGAAGATGGACGGCGACTCCGGCCTGGTGTTGTTGCCGAAGCTGCTGGAGCTGGACCCGGAAATGCGCGTGGTGATCCTCACCGGTTACTCGAGCATTGCCACTGCGGTCGAGGCGATCAAGCGCGGCGCCTGCAATTACCTGTGCAAACCGGCCGACGCCGACGATGTGCTGGCAGCGTTGCTGTCCGAGCACGCCGACCTCGACAGCCTGGTGCCGGAAAACCCGATGTCGGTGGATCGCCTGCAGTGGGAGCACATCCAGCGCGTGCTGACCGAGCACGAAGGCAACATTTCCGCCACTGCCCGCGCCTTGGGCATGCACCGCCGCACCCTGCAGCGCAAACTGCAGAAGCGCCCGGTTCGTCGCTGAACCTGCGCTGAACGACCATCGTCAGCCCTCGCGATAAAACGCACCGATCATCTATGATCGGTGCGTGTCTGTTCTTTTCTTTATCGAGCCTTTTCCATGAATCAGAACGCTGAATATTCCGCGGTCAACGATACTGTGCGCGGGCAGTTTTTTCGCAAGGTGTGGGCCATGATCACGCCTTACTGGCGCAGCGAAGAGAAGGGCAAGGCCTGGACGTTGCTGATCGCCGTGATTGCGCTGACGTTGTTCAGCGTGGCGATCTCGGTGTGGATCAACAGTTGGTACAAGGATTTCTATAACGCCCTGCAGAAGAAGGATGAGGCGGCGTTCTGGCAGTTGATCCTGTATTTCTGCGGCATTGCGGCGGTGGCGATTCTTGGCGCGGTGTATCGCCTGTACCTGACGCAGATGCTGACCATCCGCTGGCGTGCATGGCTCACCGAGAACCATTTCAAACGCTGGCTCGGGCACAAGAACTACTACCAGTTGGAGCAGGGCGGCTACACCGACAACCCTGACCAGCGGATTTCCGAAGATCTCAATACCTTTACCACCAACACCTTGAATCTCGCGTTGGGCCTGATCCGCACGGTGGTCAGCCTGGTGTCGTTTTCGATCATTCTGTGGGGCGTCTCCGGCAGCATCGAAGTGTTCGGCATCGAGATTCCCGGCTACATGTTCTGGTGTGCGCTGCTGTATGCGGCGGTCGGCAGCTGGCTGACGCACCTGATCGGTCGCCGCCTGATCGGCCTGAACAACCAACAACAACGTTTCGAAGCCGACTTGCGTTTCTCCATGGTGCGGGTACGTGAGAACGCCGAGAGCATTGCGTTGTACAACGGCGAGCCGAACGAGAATCGTCGTCTGAGCAACCGCTTCGGTCTGGTCTGGCACAACTTCTGGGACATCATGCGGGTGTCCAAGCGCCTGACGTTCTTCACCTCGGGTTACGGCCAGATCGCAATCATCTTCCCGTTCATCGTCGCGGCCCCGCGTTACCTGACCGGCAAGATCGAGCTGGGTGAGCTGATGCAGATCAACTCGGCATTCGGCAACGTGCAGGAGAACTTCAGTTGGTTCATCAATGCCTATGCGGACCTCGCCGCGTGGCGCGCCACCTGTGATCGTCTGCTGAGCTTCCGCCAGGCCATGACCGACAACGAAGAACGTGCACCGGCCATCGACGTGCAGAATCAGGGCAATGAGCTGAAGGTTCATAACCTCGGCCTCGATCTGGCCGACGGTCGTCATCTACTGACCAGCGCCGACATGATTGTGGAGCAGGGCGATCGGGTGATGCTCAGCGGTCGTTCCGGCAGTGGTAAATCCACGCTGCTGCGGGCGATGGGCCATTTGTGGCCGGCCGGGCACGGCAGCATTCGCCTGCCGGCTTCGCGTTATCTGTTCCTGCCGCAAAAGCCGTATCTACCAATTGGCACGCTACGCGATGCCTTGAGTTATCCACAACCGGGCGACACCTACGCGC
Organism: Pseudomonas pharyngis; assembly: GCF_021602345.1. Taxonomy (GTDB): domain Bacteria; phylum Pseudomonadota; class Gammaproteobacteria; order Pseudomonadales; family Pseudomonadaceae; genus Aquipseudomonas; species Aquipseudomonas pharyngis. Next base: position 251,901 of record NZ_BQID01000007.1, on the reverse strand, counting down.
CCGAGCGTTATGCACAGGTGTTGGAGACTTGCCGTTTGCCGCATCTTGTCGCGCGACTGGACGAGGCCAACCACTGGCAGCGCATGTTGTCGCCGGGTGAACAGCAACGACTGGCTTTCGCCCGCGCGCTCCTTTACGCACCGCAGTGGTTGTACATGGATGAGGCGACTTCAGCGATGGATGAGGAAGACGAAGCGACGCTGTATCAGGCGCTGATCGATCAGATACCGGGGCTGAGCATTGTCAGCGTCGGCCATCGCAGCAGTCTGAAGCGTTTCCACCCACGGCATGTACGGATCGACAGCGGTCATCTGGTAGAGCAAACCGTGACTGCCTGATCGATACACAGCCCATGTGGGAGCTGGCTTGCCAGCGATGGCGTCGGTTCAGTCGACATCTTCATCGACGGGTATGGCCTCATCGCTGGCAAGCCAGCTCCCACAGTATTTGTGTGGAAACGGAAAGTGATCGTACAACCCGCTTGAGCTATGATGCCCACAAGCCGAATTTTCGAGACAAGATGCAGACCATGGAAAACCTGATCGACACCCCGCGACTCCCTCGCAAGCGCCGCAGCCTGGCTCAGGAACTGGTGACGGTGCTGACCGAGCAGATCCGCGACGGTCTGCTCAAGCGCGGCGACAAGTTGCCCACCGAGTCGGCGATCATGGAGGCCCATGGCGTCAGCCGCACCGTGGTGCGCGAGGCGATTTCCCGGCTACAGGCCGCAGGGCAGGTGGAAACCCGCCATGGCATCGGCACCTTCGTGCTCGATACGCCGAGCCCGAGCGGTTTCCGGATCGATCCGGCTACAGTGGTCACCCTGCGTGACGTGCTGGCCATTCTCGAATTGCGTATCAGCCTCGAAGTCGAATCCGCCGGCCTCGCCGCGCAACGTCGCAGCGCCGAACAACTGGCCGCGATGCGCGCCGCCCTCGATGCGTTGAATGAAAGCGTGGCCCACGCCAGCGATGCGGTGGCCTCGGACTTTCAGTTTCACCTGCAAATCGCGCTGTCCACCGGCAACCGGTACTTCACCGACATCATGACCCACCTGGGCACCAGCATCATTCCGCGCACTCGCCTGAACTCGGCGCGACTGGCCCATGACGATCAGCAGCACTACATGAATCGCCTGAGTCGCGAGCACGAGGAAATCTACGACGCCATCGCCCGTCAGGATTCCGATGCCGCCCGCGCGGCCATGCGCCTGCATTTGACCAACAGCCGGGAAAGACTGCGTCAGGCTCATGAAGAGGCGCAGGCGCAGGGTTGATTGTTGCCTATCGTTCGAGTTGTCGATTGTTTCAAGGTTTATAAACCTCGGTCTCGAGCATGACATCGGTGATGGGCTCTTCGATATCGAAGGGCACAGACAGGATTTTTTTGGTGACGATGTACTGCTGGTCGACACCCGCGAACTTCAGAATGTCGGACAAATTGACAATCCCCTCGAACATAAAATACCGCCGATTGCCCACGGGGTTCTTAAGCGTGTAGGTCACTTTCATGATTGCAGCTCCTGGACTGAGAATTGAGTCTCAGCCTAGGAGCAGTCATTCTGTCGGCGCACCTGTAAAAACTAACAGTTTCGACGAGCGGTGCTGGCTGGTCTCAGGCTTCAACGTAGAGCTTCAACGGTTCGAAGGAAGGCTCCAGACTGGCCTCATCAGCAAACTTGTAGCGCAGTTCAACGGTGCTGTTCAGGTACTTTTCCAGTTCGAATCTGGGGATGCTCAGTTCGATCCCGGTCAGGCCGACCATGTCATCGAGGGCATCATCCCAAGTGCCGGTCAGTTTCGACAAACCCTGCCATTCGGGCTCTTCCGGGGCGTCACCTATAACTCGGCGCGACTGGCTAATGACGATCAGCAGCACTACATGAATCGCCTGAGTCGCGAGCACGAGGAAATCTACGACGCCATCGCCCGTCAGGATTCGATGCCGCCGGTGCGGCCATGCGCCTGCACCTGACCAACAGCCGCGAACGGCTGCGTCAGGCGCACGAAGAGGCGCAGGCGCAGGGGTGATTGTTGCTTATCGTTCGAGTTGAACTGTCAGCAATGGGGATGACTCAGCATTACCGTTGAATCTGGTGACGGTGTAATGCAATTCGGCCTTGGCACCGGGAACAAGTTTTTTCTCAAAGACATCTTTGGGGATGGCGAAGATCACTGGCCTTCCCACCTCGGCTGCGGTCAGTACACGGGTCCCTTGCCATTCGTTACCGGTCGAGGTCCTTACGTGCATGTTAATCACGTCGCCAACAGAGGCCTGGGAGAAAGGCGGCACAACACTGTGAGCGTCTCCCTTCAGTTTGCCAACGTGGAGCACACCATTCACGGCTTCTTCGAGATCCGGTGCCGCCAAGGCTTTGACTTGTGCAGTCATGATCAAACTCCTTTTCACATCCATTTGAACCCTGTTCAGAACGCAGCCATTTTGTTGGGCTGACGGAGCCGGTTCGTTAACTCCTCAGCGATTGAAGCCGGGAATGGATGTGCACGGCACCTGTTAGAAATAACAGTTTCGACGAACGGTCGATGCCTTCGGAAAGGTATGCCTGGTCTGCGGGAAAACGGCTGGCTTCAGGTCTCTATATGTAGCGTCAACGGTTCGGAGGAAGGCTCCAGACTGGCCTCATCAGCAAACTTGTAGCGCAGTTCAACGGTGCTGTTCAGGTACTTTTCCAGCTCGAATCTCGGGATGCTCAGTTCGATCCCGGTCAGGCCGACCATGTCATCGAGTGCGTCATCCCAGACGCCGGTCTGCTCCGACAAGCCTTGCCATTCGGGCTCTTCCGGGTCGTCACCGAGGATCGGGTACACATCCCAGTTCGGCGGTGTGTTCTGGCCATCGGGTACACGAACGATCAGGTCGTCATCCAGGCTAGATAACCGCAGGATGATCGAGTCGCTGGCGTGATCGGGGAATTGTGGAAGGTGTGCAGCGGCAAACGTCATGTTTCGCTCTCCTTGAAAGATCTGCCGCGATCCTTCGCGGCAGTCGTCGCACTTTACCCGGCGAATCGGTGAGGCGCGCCGGAGCAATCTTGTCCGGGCATTTCAGCTGTGGGGCAGAATCGAACGATCCACCCTGACCGCCAGTTTTCCCGGGCCGGGCCTGACGTCGAACGTCGCCTGGCCATGAGCATCCACCGACGCGCGGGCGATAGCCACGCCATCGCGCAGCAATTGCAGCGGCGCACCTTTCAATGATTGGCCCGAGGCCAGTTCCAGTTTCAATTTGAGGGTCATCGAATCGCTCCTTAATTCGTGTTGCCGGTTGGGTGATAGTCCTTGAGCAGCAGGTAAGTGCTCCAGCCCCACCAGTCGTCGACGGTGGCGGTGTCGTTGAGGTTGTTGACGTCCTTGCGCCGCAGGACTTTGTTGCCCTCGACGCGGAACAGTGGCGAGAAGTTGTTGGCCGGATTCAGCACGGCTGTCAGATCCGGCAACCGTTGCAGCGCGTTGAAGGTGGTCGGCACGTTGCCGCTTGAATAAGCGGCATACACCTCGTCCGCCGAATCCTGTACGGCTTGATTCACCTGATTGCGGTTGTCGGCGTCCGTGGCATCGAAGTAGCGCTTGTCACCGAATGCCCGCCATTGCTCGCCATGGCCGTTGCGTACCTTGAGGCCGAACTTGCTGTCTTCGTCGTGCATGAAGCGAGTGATCAGCGAGCCCAGGTCACTCGGCGTCACCGCGGCGGCCATGGCCTTGCGCGGCACTCGCAAATGTCCGGAGGAGAACAGGTCGGTGAGGTAGTGATCGGCAAAAGCGTTCATCGCGTAGGCCCGTTCCAGTTGCAGTTCGTCTTGGCTGGCGTGGGCGGCAGCGGCGTTTTGCAGGGCAACGGTGTGCCCGGCGATGTAGGCTTGTCGGGCCCATTCGCCGAAATGGTCGGCGTTGTTCGCCGCCAGTTTCAGATAGCGACCGAGCGGAAACAGCGCCGAGACGAAACTGCCGCCGCCGGTGATTTTGTTCCACTCTTCCGACAACGTATCTCCTAACGCGTCGTAGGCCTCATGAGGCTGCTTGCCGTCCTTGATTGCCTGTTTAACCGCGTCGATCTCCTTTTGCATGATCGCGAGAATTTGCGTCGCTTCAACTTTAGAAGCGGGCAGCGCTGCGAGGCTGTCGAAGGCTGCCGTGAAGCGCTGAAGGCGATCAGCCGGGGTCGATCCTTCATTGATCGGGCGGTCGACGATTCCATAGAAATCACCACCCAGTGCCAGCACCTGGCCGTAGGTCAGCGCCAACCCGTTCGGCAGATGCAGGGGCACGTTTTGCGCGAGTAGCGGCTCGGCATTTTCAACGAAGCGCAGTCGGGTGTTATCGCCGATAGCCGTGTGTTCCGCACCTTCGAAGCGCAGTTGCGGCTTGCCTTTGAAGGCTTGAGCGGGCAGGGCGGTCACGGGTTCGACATCGCTGTGCGCGTCGGCGATGTGCAACAGCAAGTGCGGGTTTTCGGCATTGAAGGCGATGCCGCCAGGGGTAAACAAGTCATCAAAACGAGCGATGACCGGTGCAGGTTTTTCGAAGCATTTTGTTTGTAGACCGGACATTTCTTTCTCCTTGATATGTCTTCGGCAGGTTGTATTTAACTGTACGTATATACAGTTAAGTTCAGCCTAGTCGAGAAATTTCCTACGTCAAAAAGAAATCCTGTCCGACAAAAAATGCCCTCCAACGATGAAATGCAGTTGACGGTTATATTTTAAGTTGTACGATGACCTACAACTTCGGCGAAGGCTGAACGGTCCACTCACAAAAAAACGTTGCTACCAGGGTGTTCGAATAATGAATCCACAAGAACTGAAGTCCATCCTCTCCGCCGGCCTGCTCTCGTTCCCGGTGACCGATTTCAATGCCCAGGGCGATTTCAACCGCGCTGGCTACATCAAACGCCTGGAATGGCTGGCCCCGTACGGTGCTTCAGCCCTGTTCGCCGCCGGTGGCACCGGTGAATTCTTCTCCCTGGCTGCCAGCGAATACTCGGAAATCATCAAGACTGCCGTCGACACCTGCGCCAGCAGCGTCCCGATCCTCGCCGGTGTCGGTGGTTCGACCCGCCAGGCCATCGAATACGCTCAGGAAGCCGAGCGTCTGGGCGCCAAAGGTCTGTTGCTGCTGCCGCACTACCTGACTGAAGCGAGTCAGGACGGTGTCGCCGCCCACGTTGAGGCGGTGTGCAAATCGGTCAACATCGGTGTGGTGGTGTACAACCGCAACGTCTGCCGCCTGACCGCGCCGCTGCTGGAACGTCTGGCCGAACGCTGCCCGAACCTGATCGGTTACAAGGACGGTCTGGGTGATATCGAGCTGATGGTGTCGATCCGTCGTCGTCTCGGCGATCGCTTCAGCTACCTCGGTGGTCTGCCGACCGCCGAAGTCTACGCTGCTGCCTACAAGGCCCTGGGCGTGCCGGTCTACTCGTCGGCGGTGTTCAACTTCATCCCGAAAACCGCGATGGACTTCTACCACGCGATTGCCCGCGAAGATCACGCCACCGTCGGCAAGATCATCGACGACTTCTTCCTGCCGTACCTCGACATCCGCAACCGCAAGGCCGGTTACGCCGTGAGCATCGTCAAGGCAGGCGCCAAGATCGCCGGCTATGACGCAGGCCCGGTGCGGGCGCCGCTGACCGACCTGACCGGCGAAGAGTACGAAATGCTCGCTGCGCTGATCGACAAGCAAGGTGCGCAGTAACACACCTCTATAAACAAGGCCGCTGAGCAATCAGCGGCCTTTTGCGTCAGGAGAATGATTCGTGACCAAGCGCTATGACAACTACATCAACGGTGAATGGGTCGCCGGTAACGATTACTCGGCGAACATCAACCCGTCCGAACTGAGCGACACCATCGGCGATTACGCCAAGGCTGACCTGGCTCAGGTCAACGCCGCCATCGACGCCGCGCGCGCCGCGTTCCCGGCGTGGTCGACCTCGGGCATTCAGGCCCGTCACGATTCGCTGGACAAAGTCGGCACCGAAATCCTCGCCCGCCGCGAAGAGCTCGGCACCCTGCTGGCCCGGGAAGAGGGCAAGACCTTGCCCGAAGCCATCGGCGAAGTGACCCGCGCCGGCAACATCTTCAAGTTCTTCGCTGGCGAGTGCCTGCGCCTGTCCGGCGACTACGTGCCGTCGGTGCGTCCGGGCGTCAACGTCGAAGTCACCCGCGAAGCCCTGGGTGTGGTCGGCCTGATCACCCCGTGGAACTTCCCGATTGCCATCCCGTCGTGGAAAATCGCCCCGGCCCTGGCCTACGGCAACTGCGTGGTGTTGAAGCCAGCGGATCTGGTGCCGGGTTGCGCCTGGGCCCTGGCCGAAATCATCTCCCGCGCAGGTTTCCCTGCCGGCGTGTTCAACCTGGTGATGGGCAGCGGCCGCGTGGTTGGCGAAGCTTTGGTCAACAGCCCGAAAGTCGACGGCATCAGCTTCACCGGCTCTGTCGGTGTGGGTCGGCAGATCGCGGTCAATTGCGTGTCGCGCCAGGCCAAGGTTCAGTTGGAGATGGGCGGCAAGAACCCGCAGATCATTCTCGACGACGCCGACCTCAAGCAGGCGGTCGAGCTGTCGGTGCAGAGCGCGTTCTACTCCACTGGCCAGCGTTGCACGGCCTCCAGCCGACTGATCGTCACTGCCGGGATTCATGACAAGTTCGTCGAAGCCATGGCCGAGCGCATGAAGTCGATCAAGGTCGGTCACGCGCTGAAGGCCGGCACCGATATCGGTCCGGTGGTTTCGCAAGCGCAGCTTGAACAGGACATGAAGTACATCGACATCGGTCAGTCCGAAGGTGCGCGTCTGGTCAGCGGCGGTGGTCTGGTGACCTGCGACACCGAGGGTTACTTCCTTGCGCCGACCCTGTTTGCCGACAGTGAAGCGTCGATGCGCATCAGCCGCGAAGAGATCTTCGGCCCGGTGGCCAACATCGTTCGCGTGGCCGATTACGAGGCTGCACTGGCCATGGCCAACGACACCGAATTCGGCCTGTCGGCGGGTATCGCCACCACGTCGCTGAAGTACGCCAACCACTTCAAGCGTCATTCCCAGGCCGGGATGGTGATGGTCAACCTGCCGACCGCCGGTGTCGATTACCACGTTCCGTTCGGTGGCCGTAAGGGTTCATCCTATGGCTCACGTGAGCAAGGCCGCTATGCGCAAGAGTTCTACACGGTCGTGAAGACCAGCTACATCGGTTCGTAAATCGCTGCACCCGCGCCGGGCCTTCGCCTGAGGCCCTGCGCGGCACAAGACCAAAGAATGTTTTACCCGCATAAAAATAATCAGTGGGAGTACATCTACATGCAATCGTCCAAGCCGACTCACGTCCGCTATTTGATCCTGCTCATGCTGTTTCTGGTGACCACGATCAACTACGCCGACCGCGCCACCATCGCGATCGCCGGTTCCAGTTTGCAAAAAGACCTCGGCATCGACGCGGTCACCCTCGGCTACATCTTCTCTGCTTTCGGTTGGGCCTACGTGGCCGGGCAAATTCCCGGCGGCTGGCTGCTCGATCGCTTCGGCTCGAAAAAAGTCTATGCCCTGAGCATTTTCACCTGGTCGCTGTTCACCGTGCTGCAAGGCTTCGTCGGTGAATTCGGCATGTCCACGGCCATCGTCGCGCTGTTCATGCTGCGCTTCCTGGTGGGTCTGGCCGAGGCGCCATCGTTCCCCGGCAACGCACGCATTGTGGCGGCCTGGTTCCCGACCGCCGAGCGCGGCACCGCTTCGGCGATCTTCAACTCGGCGCAATACTTCGCCACCGTGTTGTTCGCGCCGCTGATGGGCTGGATCGTGTTCTCCTTTGGCTGGGAGCACGTGTTCATCGTCATGGGCCTGCTCGGCATCGTGTTCTCGCTGGTCTGGCTCAAGGTTATCCACAGCCCGCGCCAACACCCGATGGCCAACGAAGCGGAAGTGAAGTTCATCGCCGACAACGGCGGCATGGTCGACATGGACCAGAAACAAGGCAAAAAGGCTGACGGTCCGAAGTGGGATTACATCCGCCAGTTGCTGACCAATCGCATGATGCTCGGCGTTTACCTGGGCCAGTACTGCATCAACGGCATCACCTATTTCTTCCTGACCTGGTTCCCGGTGTACCTGGTGCAGGAACGCGGCATGACCATCCTCAAGGCCGGTTTCATCGCCTCGTTGCCGGCGATCTGCGGCTTTATCGGCGGCGTGCTCGGCGGGGTGATTTCCGATTACCTGCTGCGCAAGGGCCATTCGCTGACCTTCGCCCGCAAGGCGCCGATCATTGCCGGCCTGCTGGTTTCGAGCAGCATCGTGGCGTGCAACTATGTCGACGTTGAATGGATGGTGGTCGGCTTCATGGCCCTGGCGTTCTTCGGCAAAGGCGTGGGCGCGCTGGGCTGGGCGGTGGTGTCCGACACCTCGCCGAAACAGATCGCCGGTCTGAGTGGCGGCCTGTTCAACACCTTCGGCAACATCGCCTCGATCACCACCCCGATTGTCATCGGCTACATCATCAGCTCCACCGGCTCGTTCAAATGGGCGCTGGTGTTCGTCGGTGCCAACGCGCTCGTGGCGGTGTTCAGCTACCTGGTGATCGTCGGCCCGATCAAACGTGTGGTCCTTAAAGAGCCGCCAACCCAGGGCGGTTCCGAAGCCACCGGCAAATTGTCTCAAGCGCATTCCTGAGGAGCGGCGTCATGCAGTTGATTGAACATTCCGACTCGCCGCGCTACATCCGCCTGCACGAGCGGGACAACGTAGTGGTAGTGGTCAACGACCAGGGCGTGCCGGCCGGCACCGCATTTGCCGATGGCCTGGTGACGGTGGATTTCGTGCCGCAGAGTCACAAGGTCAGCCTCGTGGATATCCCCGAGGGCGGCACGGTGATTCGCTACGGCCAGATCATTGGCTACGCGTTGCAGCCGATTCCCCGTGGCAGTTGGGTCAGGGAAGATCAACTGCGCATGCCGACCGCGCCACCGCTGGACAGCCTGCCGCTGTCCACCGAAGTGCCGGACGCCCAGGCGCCCCTGGAAGGCTTCACGTTCGAGGGGTATCGCAACGCCGACGGCACCGTCGGCACGCGCAACATCCTCGGGATCACCACCACCGTGCAATGCGTCACCGGGGTGCTCGATCACGCGGTGAAACGGATCAAGGACGAACTGTTGCCCAAGTACCCGCACGTCGATGACGTGGTGGCGCTGACCCACAGTTACGGTTGCGGCGTGGCCATCACGGCGACCGACGCTTACATCCCGATCCGCACCGTGCGCAATCTGGCGCGCAACCCGAACCTCGGTGGCGAGGCGTTGGTGATCAGCCTGGGCTGCGAGAAATTGCAGGCCGGGCAGGTGATGCACGAGGACGATGCCTCGGTGGATCTGAGCGAGCCGTGGCTGTATCGCTTGCAGGATTCCAGTCACGGTTTCACCGAGATGATCGAGCAGATCATGGAACTGGCCGAAGTTCGCCTGAGGAAACTCGACCAGCGCCGCCGGGAAACCGTGCCGGCGTCCGAGCTGATCCTCGGTATGCAGTGCGGCGGCAGCGATGCGTTTTCCGGCATCACCGCCAACCCGGCGCTGGGTTACGCCTCAGACTTGCTGCTGCGGGCGGGGGCGACGGTGATGTTTTCCGAAGTCACCGAAGTGCGCGATGCGATCTACCTGCTGACCTCACGGGCGCAGAGCAAAACCGTTGCCGAAGAACTGGTGCGCGAGATGGACTGGTACGACCGTTACTTGGCCAAGGGCGAGGCGGATCGCAGCGCCAATACCACGCCGGGCAACAAGAAGGGCGGGTTGTCGAATATCGTCGAGAAGTCGTTGGGCTCGATCGTGAAGTCCGGCAGCAGCGCGATCAGCGGTGTGCTCGGCCCGGGGGAGCGCTTCAAGCAGAAGGGTTTGATTTTCTGTGCGACGCCGGCAAGTGACTTTGTCTGCGGTACGTTGCAACTGGCGGCGGGGATGAACCTGCACGTGTTCACCACCGGTCGTGGTACGCCTTATGGTCTGGCCATGGCGCCGGTGGTGAAGGTTTCGACCCGTACCGAACTGGCGCAGCGCTGGCCGGATCTGATCGATATCGATGCCGGGCGGATTGCTACTGGTCGCGCGTCTATCGAGGAGTTGGGCTGGGAGTTGTTCCACTACTACCTGGATGTGGCGAGCGGCAAGCAGCAGACGTGGGCGGAGAAGCACAAGCTGCATAACGACATTACGTTGTTCAATCCGGCGCCGATTACTTGATCTGCTTGAGGGGTGTGGTGCCTGTACTGGCCATGCCCTCACCCCAACCCTCTCCCGGGGGGAGAGGGGGCTGACCGAGTTGTCTTTCGTTTTACATCGACCTGAAAAATCGAATTGATTATGGATTCGGCGACGTAGTTTCAGGTCGATAATTTTCTGGAGCATCCCCGGATCAGTCCCCTCTCCCTCCGGGAGAGGGTTAGGCGGGCGCCGCTCCGATGAGGGGCTTTTGAAGGTTTTGGCTTATCATTAGCCCCCTAACGACGCTCACCTCCAAGGCTCCCCGGCATGCTGGCAATCTTCCTCGAAACCCTGAACATCACCGCGCCGGTGTTTGCCATGCTGTTTCTCGGTGTGCTGCTCAAGCGCATCGACTGGATCAACGACAACTTTATCCACACCGCTTCGTCGCTGGTGTTCAACGTCACCATGCCGGCGCTGCTGTTTCTCGGCATCCTGCATGCCGACCTGCACGCCGCGTTGCAACCGGCGCTGCTGATCTATTTCGCACTGGCCACGCTGGTCAGTTTTGCCGTGGCCTGGGGCTGGGCGATTTTCCGCTGCCCGCGTGAAGATCGCGGCATCTACACGCAAGGTGCGTTTCGCGGCAACAACGGGGTGATCGGCCTGGCGCTGGCGGCGAGCATGTACGGTGACTACGGGATTTCCCTCGGCGCGATTCTCGCGGCGCTGGTCATCCTGTTCTACAACACCCTGTCGACCATCGTGCTGGCGGTCTACAGCCCGGTGATCAAGTCGGACCCGTGGAGCATCTGCAAAAGCGTGGTCAGCAATCCGTTGATCATCAGCGTGATCGCGGCGGCGCCGTTCGCTTATTTCAAGATCGGTCTGCCGGGGTGGCTGGAAACCTCCGGCCAGTACCTGGCACAGACCACGCTGCCGCTGGCACTGATCTGTATTGGCGGCACGCTGTCGCTGGCGGCGCTGCGCAAGAGCGGCAACATGGCGCTCAGTTCGAGTCTGGTGAAGATGGCCGGCCTGCCGGTGATCGCCACGCTGGGTGCATGGCTGTGGGGCTTTCGCGGGGCGGAACTTGGGATTCTGTTTCTGTACTTCGGCAGCCCGACTGCCGCTGCCAGTTTTGTCATGGCCCGTGCGGCCCAGGGCAATCATGAACTGGCGGCGGCGATCATTGTGCTGACCACGTTGATGGCGGCGATCACCACCAACATCGGGATCTTCTTCTTGCAGTGGGGCGGGTGGATCTGAGGCCGGCGGTTACTCGGGCTTCTGGTAACTGTCGATCACTTCCTGCGCCGCGCGAAACGCATCGATCGCCGCCGGTACGCCCGCGTACACCGCGCAATGCAGCAGCGCTTCACGGATTTCATCGACCGTGCAGCCATTGTTCAACGCGCCGCGCACGTGACCCTTCAATTCCTGCGGGCACTTCAATGCGGTCAGCGCGGCAAGGGTGATCAGGCTGCGGGTTTTCAGCGGCAAACCTTCGCGATTCCACACGCCGCCCCAGGCGTGTTCGTTGACGAAATCCTGCAGCGGTTGGGTGAACTCGGTGGCGTTGCCCAACGCGCGGTCGACAAACGCGTCGCCCATTACCTGACGGCGGACTTCAACCCCGGATTTCTTCGATTCGGTCATGGCACATCCCTCTTGTGGTGTTGGCGGCGCCAGGCGCGCACGGACGTGAAAAACAGAAACGTCAGCAGCGTCGGCAGCACATAAAACAGCATCAATCGCTCGAGCTTGCCGGCCAGTGGCATGCCGGTGGTGAACGACACCACGTGCAGCCCGTACGCCAGGTACAAACCCAGCAGCAACAGGCCTTCGGCCCGGGTCACACGGTAACCGGAATAGAACACCGGCAGGCACAGCAACGCGACGCCGAGCATTACCGGCAGGTCGAAATCCAGCGCATTGGGCGAGACCGACAGCGGTATCGGCGCGATCAAAGCGGTGAAACCCAGCACCCCAAGCAGGTTGAACAGGTTGGCACCGATCACGTTGCCGACTGCAATGTCCCGCTGACCGCGCAGCGCGGCGATCAACGATGTAGCCAGTTCCGGCAGCGAGGTGCCGACCGCGACCACGGTCAGGCCAATCACCCGCTCGGAGAATCCCAGGTCAGTGGCGACGACCACGGCTGCACCCAGCAGCAAGTGCCCGGCGAACACCAGCATGCCCAGACCGCCGACAATCATCAGCAGGCTGGTAAACCACGGGGCCTGCGGATCGTGGGGTTGATCGGAATGCGGGCGGGTCGAGTGCCGCGACTGGCGCAGCAATAATCCGAGGTACAGGGCCAGGGCGCCCAGCAGCAGAATGCCGTCGAGGCGCCCGAGTTCTTCATTCCACGCCAGCACGAATACCAGCAGGCTGGCGCCGATCATCAACGGGATGTCGAGGCGTACCAGTTGCCGCGACACCCGCAGCGGAATGATCAGCGCCGACAGGCCGAGGGTGACAAGAATGTTGAAAATGCTGCTGCCGATCACGCTGCTGACCGCGATATCCGGCGTGTGCGCCTGCACGGCTTGCAGGCTGACGGCCATTTGCGGGGCGCTGCTGCCGAGGGCGACGATGGTCAGGCCGATGATCAGCGGTCGTACATGCAGGCGCGCGGCCAGGCGCACGGCGGCGCGCACCATCAGCTCGGCGCCGGCGATCAGCAGGAACAGCCCGCTGAGTAATTCGATCACGCTGATCAGCGGCAAGTCGGTCAGTCCGAAAATGGTGGACGCTCCATCAGTCGTCGAGGGCCTGCACCCGAACCCGGGCGGTTCCACTGCGCAGCATACCGAGCTGTTCGGCCGCCGCACGTGAAACATCGATCAGGCGGCCACGGGTGTGCGGGCCACGGTCGTTGATGCGGACCACGACGGATTCATCGTTTTTCAGGTTGGTGACCTTCACCCGAGTGCCGAACGGCAACTGGCGGTGGGCGGCGGTCAGGGAATTCTGGTTGAACGCTTCGCCGCTGGCGGTACGTTTACCGTGGTGTTTGGTTCCGTAATAGGAGGCGACGCCGGTCTGGTCGTAACCGTGCGGGTCGATGGTGTCGGTGCTGGCGCAACCGGCCAGCAAGGAGAGCAGGGCGCAGGCGCCGAGCAGACGTTTCATTCGAAAGCTCCCAAATAACAATGTGGGAGCGAGCCTGCTCGCGATAGCGCAATTTCAGACACTGCAAAAGTGACTGACAGACCGCCATCGCGAGCGGGCTCGCTCCCACAGGGATTGGAGCCAGGCTTTGGATCTGGCTCCATTGTGGTCAGCCTTCGAGCTTGCTTTTCAGCAGTTCGTTCACTTGCTGCGGGTTGGCCTTGCCCTTGGAGGCTTTCATGGCCTGACCGACGAAGAAGCCGAACATCTTGCCGCGCTTTGCTTCGTCTGCCGCGCGGTATTGTTCGACCTGCTCGGCGTTGGCCGCGAGCATTTCGTCCAGCACCGCCGAGATCGCGCCGGTGTCGGTAACCTGCTTCAGGCCGCGCTTTTCGATGATCTCGTCTGCGCTGCCTTCGCCGTTGGCCATCGCTTCGAACACCACCTTGGCGATCTTGCCGGAGATGGTGTTGTCCTTGATGCGCTGCAGCATGCCGCCCAGTTGCTCGGCGGAAACTGGCGAATCCTCGATGTCCAGGTTCTGCTTGTTGAGCAGGCTGCCCAACTCGACCATCACCCAGTTCGCCGCCAGTTTGGCGTCGCCGCCGATGCTCGCGACTTTCTCGAAGTAGTCCGCCTGCTCACGGCTGGTGGCCAACACGTTGGCGTCGTAGGCCGACAGACCGAAGGCACTCTGGAAGCGCTCGCGTTTCTGCGGTGGCAGCTCCGGCAGGGTGGCGCGCACGTCGTTGAGGAACGAATCCTCGATGACCACCGGCAGCAGGTCCGGATCGGGGAAGTAACGGTAGTCGTTGGCTTCCTCTTTGCTGCGCATCGGACGGGTTTCGTCCTTGTTCGGATCGTACAGGCGGGTCTGCTGGATCACTTTGCCGCCGTCTTCGATCAGGTCGATCTGACGCTGGATCTCGGAGTTGATCGCCTTCTCGATGAAGCGGAACGAGTTGACGTTCTTGATCTCGCAGCGGGTGCCGAACTCGACCTGGCCTTTCGGACGTACCGACACGTTGCAGTCGCAACGCAGCGAGCCCTCGGCCATGTTGCCGTCGCAGATGCCCAGGTAACGCACCAGCGCGTGGATCGCCTTGACGTAGGCCACCGCTTCCTTGGCGCTACGCATGTCCGGCTCGGACACGATTTCCAGCAGCGGCGTGCCGGCACGGTTCAGGTCAATGCCGGTGGCACCGCTGAATTCTTCGTGCAGGCTCTTGCCGGCGTCTTCTTCCAGGTGCGCACGGGTGATACCGACGCGTTTGACCGTGCCGTCTTCCAGGGCAATGTCCAGGTGGCCCTTGCCGACGATCGGCAATTCCATCTGGCTGATCTGGTAGCCCTTCGGCAGGTCCGGGTAGAAGTAGTTTTTACGGGCGAACACGTTGTGCTGGCCGATCTCGGCGTCAATCGCCAGACCGAACATCACCGCCATGCGCACCGCTTCCTGGTTGAGCACCGGCAGCACGCCGGGCATGCCCAGGTCGATCAGGCTGGCCTGGGTGTTCGGCTCGGAACCGAACTGGGTGGAACTACCGGAAAAGATTTTCGACCGGGTGGTGAGCTGGGTGTGAATCTCCAGCCCGATCACGACTTCCCATTGCATGTGTGTCTCCTCAGAAGCCGGTTGGGGTGCGAGTGTGCCAGTCAGTGTTCAACTGATACTGGTGCGCAACGTTGAGCAAACGGCCTTCCTGGAAATACGGCGCGAGCAGCTGTACGCCGACCGGCAGGCCGTCGACGAAACCGGCCGGCATCGACAGGCCCGGCAGGCCCGCGAGGTTGGCGGTGATGGTGTAGACGTCTTCCAGGTAGGCAGCGACCGGGTCGCTGTTCTTGGCGCCGAGTTTCCAGGCCGGGTTTGGCGTGGTCGGGCCGAGGATGACGTCGACTTCATTAAATGCGGTCATGAAGTCGTTCTTCACCAGGCGACGGATCTTCTGGGCTTTGAGGTAGTAGGCATCGTAGTAACCGGCGGACAGCGCGTAGGCACCGACCATGATCCGGCGCTGTACTTCAGGCCCGAAACCTTCGCCACGGGAGCGCTTGTACAGGTCTTCCAGGTTCTTCGGGTCTGCGCAGCGGTGGCCGAAGCGCACGCCGTCGAAACGCGACAGGTTGGAGGAGGCTTCTGCCGGGGCGATCACGTAGTACGCAGGAATCGCGTGCTGCATGTTCGGCAGGCTGATTTCCTTGATCACGGCACCGAGCTTCTGCAGCTCTTTGATGCTGTTCTGGATCAGGTCGGCGATGCGCGGGTCGAGACCTGCACCGAAGTATTCCTTCGGCACACCGATGCGCAGGCCTTGCAGCGAACCGTTAAGACCAGCGGCGTAGTCTGGCACTGGCTCATCGATGCTGGTGGAGTCGTTCGGATCGAAGCCGGCCATACCTTGCAACAAAATCGCGCAGTCTTCGGCGGTGCGAGCCAGAGGGCCGCCCTGATCGAGGCTGGAGGCGTAAGCGATCATGCCCCAGCGCGAAACGCGACCGTAGGTCGGTTTCAGGCCGGTGAGGTTGGTGAACGCGGCTGGCTGACGGATCGAACCGCCAGTGTCGGTGGCCGTTGCGGCGGGCAACAGACGAGCGGCAACCGCCGCCGCTGAACCACCGGACGAACCGCCCGGCACGTGTTCCAGGTTCCACGGGTTTTTCACCGCGCCGTACCAGCTCGACTCGTTGGCCGAACCCATGGCGAATTCGTCCATGTTGGTCTTGCCAAGGGTCACGGTGCCGGCGGCGGCCAGCTTCGACACCACGGTGGCGTCGTATGGGGCCTTGAAGTTGTCGAGCATCTTCGAGCCGCAGCTGGTGCGGATGCCCTGGGTGCAGAACAGGTCTTTATGGGCGATCGGCGCGCCGAGCAGGGCGCCGCTCTCACCATTGGCCCGGCGCACGTCGGCGGCTTTCGCCTGCTCGAGGGCCAGTTCTTCGGTGAGGCTGATGAAACTGTTGAGCTGCGGATCGAGCTGGGTAATGCGTGCCAGCAGGACTTTGGTCAGCTCTTCGGAAGAAAACTTTTTATCGGCGAGACCGCGGGCGATCTCGGCCAGAGTCAATTGATGCATTGCAGGCTCTTTCCCTTTAGTCGATGACTTTCGGAACCAGGTACAGGCCGTTTTCGACCGCTGGTGCGATGGACTGATAAGCCTCGCGGTTATTGCTTTCGGTCACGACGTCGGCGCGCAGGCGCTGACTGGCTTCCAGCGGGTGGGCCAGCGGTTCGATACCGTCGGTATCGACCGCCTGCATTTCGTCGACCAGCCCGAGAATGCTGTTGAGGGCCGAAGTGATGTGTGGAAGATCGGCGTCATTAAGGCCAAGGCTGGCCAGATGAGCGATTTTTTCCACGTCGGAGCGTTCTAGCGCCATCGGGTTTCTCCAGTGGAAAACAGGACGGACGGCGTCCGTGTGTTAGATTGTCGGAACACTACCGCACTTCTACGGTCATAAGGCCGCGATTGTGGGGCTTGGTGCACAGAAAAGCGGCCAATTTAACATATTGGCGCCTTGCCCAAAATCCCTGTCGTTGTTAGAGTTTGCCGCACTTTTTTACCCACGCGTTGCCTAGGGTCCCTTTCCCATGTTCAAGAAACTGCGTGGCATGTTTTCCAGCGATCTTTCCATTGACCTGGGCACTGCCAACACCCTTATTTACGTGCGCGAGCGCGGTATCGTCCTGAATGAGCCATCGGTTGTGGCCATTCGGACACACGGTAACCAGAAAAGTGTCGTCGCTGTCGGCACCGAGGCCAAGCGCATGCTCGGCCGTACGCCGGGCAATATTGCTGCCATTCGTCCGATGAAGGACGGCGTGATCGCCGACTTCAGCGTCTGCGAAAAGATGCTGCAATACTTTATCAACAAGGTTCACGAAAACAGCTTTCTGCAGCCCAGCCCTCGTGTGCTGATCTGCGTTCCATGCAAGTCCACCCAGGTTGAGCGTCGTGCCATCCGTGAATCGGCCCTTGGTGCCGGTGCCCGTGAAGTGTTCCTGATCGAAGAGCCGATGGCCGCTGCGATCGGTGCCGGCCTGCCGGTTGAAGAAGCTCGCGGTTCGATGGTCGTGGATATCGGTGGTGGTACTACCGAAATCGCGCTGATCTCCCTGAACGGTGTGGTCTATGCCGAATCCGTACGCGTTGGCGGCGACCGCTTCGACGAAGCGATCATCACCTACGTGCGCCGCAACTACGGCAGCCTGATCGGCGAATCCACCGCCGAGCGCATCAAGCAGGAAATCGGTACGGCCTACCCGGGCGGCGAAGTTCGCGAAGTCGACGTTCGCGGTCGCAACCTGGCCGAAGGCGTTCCACGCGCATTCACCCTGAACTCCAACGAAGTGCTGGAAGCTCTGCAAGAGTCCCTGGCAACCATCGTTCAGGCCGTGAAAAGTGCCCTGGAGCAATCGCCGCCGGAACTGGCTTCCGACATCGCCGAGCGAGGCCTGGTGCTGACCGGTGGTGGCGCGCTGCTGCGTGACCTCGACAAGCTGCTGGCCCAGGAAACCGGTCTGCCGGTGATCGTTGCCGAAGATCCACTGACCTGCGTCGCTCGCGGTGGTGGCCGTGCACTGGAAATGATGGACAAGCACACCATGGACCTGCTCTCCAGCGAATAATCGCCGGGTGCAATACGTGGGTGAGCGCACAGGCAGCACTTTGCAGTGCTGCCTGTTGGCGTTTATCTTCTGTCAGTCTTCATCCAGGCCGGTTTGATGCCGTATGAATAAACAGAACATTTGCCTGGGAGGAGCGGCTTATTAAACCGCTTTTCGCCAAGGGCCCCTCACTGGGCGTGCGCTTGTTGGTGCTGGCCGTACTGTCGGTCGCGCTGATGGTCGTTGATGCGCGCTTCAGTCTGCTTAAACCCGTACGCAGCCAGGCCTCGCTGGTGCTGATGGACGCCTACTGGATTACTGACCTGCCCGGACGGTTGTGGGAAGGTATCGCCAGCCAGTTCGGCAGTCGCACCGAGCTCGTCGCCGAAAATGAAAAACTCAAGTCGGAGAACCTGCTGTTGCAGGGTCGCATGCAGAAGCTTGCCGCCCTCACCGAGCAGAACGTCCGTTTGCGCGAGTTGCTAAATTCCTCCGCGCTGGTCAACGAGAAGGTCGAAGTGGCCGAGCTGATCGGCATGGACCCCAACCCCTTCACCCATCGCATCATCATCAACAAAGGTGAGCGTGATGGCGTGGTGCTTGGCCAGCCGGTGCTCGATGCTCGCGGCCTGATGGGGCAGGTGGTCGAACTGATGCCGTACACCTCCCGTGTGCTGCTGCTGACCGACTCGACCCACAGCATTCCTGTGCAAGTGAACCGTAACGGTCTGCGGGCGATTGCCAGCGGCACCGGTAACCCTGAGCGTCTGGAGTTGCGCCACGTGGCGGACACCGCCGATATCAAGGAAGGTGATCTGCTGGTCAGTTCGGGCCTCGGTCAGCGTTTCCCGGCCGGTTATCCGGTGGCGACGGTCAAGGAAGTGATCCACGATTCCGGCCAGCCATTCGCCATTGTTCGCGCCGTGCCGACCGCCGCATTGAACCGCAGCCGCTACCTGCTGCTGGTATTCAGTGACAACCGCACCGCCGAAGAACGTGCCAACGATGCCGCGCAGGCTCAGGAAAACCTCGATGCCTTTGGTGGCGGTCCGGTGATTCCGGCCACGGTGCCGAAAATCGTCACTCCGCCTGCCGCAGCAGCAACTCCTGCCACGACGACAGCGCCGGCTGCGCCTGCCGCGCCTGCCGCCAGCTCCGCGCCGGCCAAACCCGCTGCAAGCAAACCGCCTGCAGCCACACCAGCGGCCAGCAAGCCACCGGCCAATCAGCCCGCTGCTCGACCAGCGGCCAAGCCGCCTGTCACTGCGCCGGCGACCACCGGGAGGCAAGAATAATGGTCGGAGCTACCGCATCGCGTAACGGCTGGATCGTCTGGCTTACGTTTATCGTCGGCATACTGCTCAGCGTGTCGCCATTGCCGATTTTCATGGAAATCCTGCGCCCGCTGTGGCTGGCCTTGCTCCTGACTTTCTGGGCTTTGTACCTGCCGCATACGGTCGGCATGGTCACGGCGTTCTGCCTGGGGCTGGCCGAAGACGTGCTGCAAGGCGATCTGCTCGGTCAGAATGCATTGATCCTGACCCTGATCACGTTCCTGGTGCTGTCGTTGCAGCAACGCCTGCGGATGTTCCCGATGTGGCAGCAGAGTCTGGTGATCCTGGTGATCTTCGGCCTCGCCCAGCTCGTACAGCTTTGGCTCAGTGCCTTGACCGGCAACCGTCAGCCGACCCTTGCGCTGGTCCTGCCGGCACTGGTCAGTGCCTTGCTCTGGCCATGGGTCAGCTTCGCTTTGCGTGGATTGCGCCGGCGCTACAAAATCAACTGATTCGGTCAGGCATTTGCCCGTACCAGTGCCTTGCCTCGCAAATGAAGTTCTTTTTGGGCGAGCGGCTGTTGTTGCCAGACAAGGCGCCGTGACGAGTCATAGCGTGCTATGGCGAGGAACGGCAACGCAGTATGGCAACAACAGACGCCGACCAAAGGGAACAGCATTTGTGAGGCAGGGCACCAAACAGGGAGATGTCTTGATGAAAAAGCTTTACCTCGCCTCAGGATCGCCGCGTCGGCGTGAGTTGCTCACGCAGATCGGCATCCCGTTTACCGCCATCAGCGCGGACATCGATGAAACCCCTCTCGCCAATGAATCCCCATCGGCCTACGTCGAGCGCCTGGCGCGCGGCAAGGCCGAGGCCGGACGGCGCACCGTCGTCTGCGCTGGACCATTTTGCGTACTGGGCGCCGACACCGCCGTGGTGCTGGACGGCAAAATTCTTGGCAAACCGGTGGACGAAGCCGACGCATGCGCCATGCTGATGATGTTGTCCGGCAAGGAGCATGAAGTGCTGACGGCAATTGCCGTGCTCGATGGCGAGCACTGCGAGTCGCGGGTGGTGCGCAGTCGGGTGCGGTTCCGTTCGATCAGTCGCGAAGAAGCCGCCGCCTACTGGGCCAGTGGCGAACCCCGGGACAAGGCGGGTGGCTACGGCATTCAGGGGCTTGGCGCGGTGTTCGTCGCCGGCCTCAATGGCAGTTACTCGGCGGTCGTCGGCTTGCCGGTGTGCGAAAGCGCAGAACTGCTTGGCCATTTCGGCATACCCTGTTGGCAAACCCTGAACGCGCAATAAGCGTCGAACGGACCAGATGCGGCCATTATCGTGAACATGCCTGAACGAGACCCTGCCATGAGTGAAGAGATTCTGATCAACATCACGCCGATGGAATCGCGCGTGGCGGTGGTCGAAAACGGTGTGCTGCAAGAAGTGCACGTCGAGCGTACGCAAAAGCGCGGGATCGTCGGCAACATCTATAAAGGCAAGGTGGTGCGGGTTCTGCCGGGCATGCAGGCGGCTTTCGTCGACATCGGCCTGGATCGCGCGGCCTTCATTCACGCCTCGGAAATCTCCCTGCGCGAAGGTCCTGCGGTGGAAAGCATCAGTGCGCTTGTACACGAAGGCCAGAGCCTGGTGGTGCAAGTCACCAAGGATCCGATCGGTTCCAAAGGTGCGCGGCTGACCACGCAACTGTCGATCCCGTCGCGTTATCTGGTGTACATGCCGCGCACGGCCCACGTCGGCATTTCCCTGAAGATCGAAGACGAAGCCGAGCGCGAACGCCTCAAGCAGGTGGTCAGCGATTGCGTGGCCAAAGAAGGCATCAAAGAGGCCGGCGGCTTCATTTTGCGTACCGCCGCCGAAGGTGCCGGGGCCGATGAGATCCTGATGGACATCCGCTACCTGCGCCGCCTGTGGGATCAGATCAACGAGCAGATCAAGACCATCGGCGCACCGAGCGTGATCTACGAAGATCTCGGCCTGGCGCTGCGCACCCTGCGCGACCTGGTCAGCCCGAAGATCGAGAAGATCCGCATCGACTCCCGGGAAACCTTTCAGAAAACCACGCAGTTCGTCGCCGAACTGATGCCGGAAATCGCCGATCGTCTGGAGCACTACCCGGGTGAGCGGCCGATCTTCGACCTGTACGGCGTCGAAGACGAAATCCAGAAAGCCCTGGAACGGAAGGTGCCGCTGAAGTCCGGCGGTTATCTGGTGATCGATCCGGCGGAAGCGATGACCACCATTGACGTGAACACCGGGGCGTTCGTCGGTCATCGCAATCTTGAAGAAACCATTTTCAAGACCAACCTCGAAGCCGCGACCGCGATTGCCCGGCAGATGCGTCTGCGCAACCTGGGCGGGATCATCATCATCGACTTCATCGACATGGAAGACGAAGAACACCAACGTCAGGTGCTGCGTACCCTGGAGAAACAGCTGGAGCGCGATCACGCCAAGACCAACATCATCGGCATTACCGAGTTGGGCCTGGTGCAGATGACGCGCAAGCGCACCCGTGAAAGCCTTGAGCAAGTGTTGTGCGAACCGTGCAGCAGCTGTCAGGGCCGGGGCAAGCTGAAAACTCCGGAAACCATTTGCTACGAGATTTTCCGCGAGATCCTGCGCGAAGCCCGGGCCTATCAGGCCGAGGGTTATCGGGTGCTGGCGAACCAGAAAGTCGTCGACCGGCTGCTCGATGAAGAGTCCGGTAACGTGGCCGAACTTGAAGGTTTCATCGGGCGCACCATACGCTTCCAGGTCGAAACCATGTATTCCCAGGAACAATATGACGTGGTGCTGCTCTGAACCCCTGCATCACCTTTTTCCTGAAACGGCTGGCCTCAGCTTTTTGCAGTATTTTTGCCATGGGAGCCAACTGACATGGAACGTCTGACACGCATTTTGGCCGCACTGACCCGCTGGGGTCTGGGCCTGTGCGCGTTGGTTCTGGTATTGATGGCGTTGTACGTCAGTCTCGGCCGGGAACTCACGCCACTGGTGGCCGAATACCGCACCGATATCGAAGACAAGGCCAGTGCCGCCCTGGGCATGCCGCTGCAGATCGGCGAGCTGGAAGGCAACTGGAGTGGATTCGCGCCGATCCTGCTGGCCCACGACGTGATGGTCGGCAGCGGCGCCAATGCCCTGCGCCTGGATCGGGTGCGTGCGGTGCCGGATCTTTGGGCCAGTCTGCTGGCCCGCGAAGTGCGCATCGCCCATTTGGAACTCAATGGTCTGAAGATCAGCCTCAAGGAAGGCGAAGACGGAAAGTGGGCGCTGGAAGGCTTGCCGGTGCAGCAGGACCAGCCCATGGATCCCGAGCAACTGTTCAACCGCATGCAAATGATTCAGCAACTGTCGGTGCTCGACAGTCAGGTGACGTTGCAGCCGCTGGAGCAGGCGCCGCTGACCCTCACTTATGTCGGTCTCAATCTGAAAACCGGGTCCAGCCGCCAACGCCTCGATGCGCGCCTGACCCTGCCCGACGGTCAGCCTGTGGCGCTGAGCCTGCGCACACGACTTCGTCCGAATCAGTGGCAGAACAGCGAAGTGGACGGTTATGCCAGCCTGCCGCAGAGCGACTGGTCGAAGTGGCTGCCTGAGCGCCTGACCCAACAATGGAATTTCTCCGAGATCAAGGCCGGTGGCGAGCTGTGGGTCAACTGGCGAGAGGGGGCTTTGCAGAGCGCGGCGATCCGTCTCAATGCGCCGCAACTGACCGGCGCCTACGCTGAACGCAAGCCGATCCAGATCAACAATCTGGCGCTCAATGGCTATTTCCAGCGCGGTTCCGAGGGAGCCATTGTCACACTTGATTCGCTGGCGATGAATTTCGGCGAAACCCGTTGGGAATCCCATGTCCAGATCAAACAGACTGCCGCCACCGACAAGAACGAAGAACTCTGGCATCTGCAGGCTGACCGGCTCGACCTGACGCCGATCACACCTTTGCTCAATGCCCTCGGACCTTTGCCCCAAGGCGTCGCCACCGTGGTCGAGCGCCTGAAAGTAACCGGCGGTCTGCGTAACGTGCTGCTGGATTTCCGGCCGAACGCCACCGACGACAGCAAATTCAGCTTCGCCGCCAACCTCGATCAAGTCGGCTTCGACGCCTACCACGGCGCGCCGGCGGCACGGAATGTCAGCGGCAGTCTTACCGGCAATCTCGGTGGCGGCGAGCTGCGCATGGACAGCAAGGACTTCGTCCTGCACCTCGATCCGATCTTCGCCAAGCCATGGCAATACATTCAGGCCAACGCCCGGTTGACCTGGAAGCTCGATAAAGAAGGTTTCACCCTGATCGCGCCGTACCTGAAGGTGCTCGGCGAGGAAGGCAAGATCGCCGGCGACTTCCTGATCCGCCTGCACTTCGACCACAGCCAGGAAGACTACATGGATCTGCGGGTCGGTCTGGTGGATGGTGACGGTCGCTACACCGCCAAGTACCTGCCGCAAGTCCTGAGCCCGGCCCTCGATGAATGGCTGCGTACGGCGATTCTCAAGGGCGCGGTGGATCAGGGTTTCTTCCAGTATCAGGGTTCGCTGAACAAGAACGCCGGGGAAGCGGATCGCAGCATCAGTCTGTTCTTCAAGGTGCACGACGCCGAACTGGCGTTCCAGCCAGGCTGGCCGCACGTGAGCAAGGTCAACGGTGATGTGTTCATCGAAGACAGCGGCGTGCGGATTCTGGCCAGCAAGGGCCAGTTGCTCGACACCCAGGTCAGCGATGTCTTCGTCAATATTCCCCACGTGCCGAGCGGCGAGCACAGCCATATGTTCCTCGACGGCAGCTTTGCCGGCGGGCTGGGCGATGGCCTGAAGATTCTTCAGGAGGCGCCGATCGGCACCGCCGATACTTTTGCCGGCTGGGAAGGCGAGGGTGATCTGCAGGGCAAGCTCAAGCTCGATGTGCCGTTGGCCAAGGGCGATCAGCCGAAAATCCTCGTCGACTTCAAAACCGCCAATGCGCGATTGAAGCTGGCCGAGCCGAAGCTGGAACTGAGCCAGCTCAAGGGTGATTTCCGCTTCGACAGCGACAAGGGCCTGAGCGGTCAGAACATCAGCGCCAGGGCCTTCGATAAACCGGTCTCGGCGCAGATCTTCGCCGACGGTGCTCCCGGCCAGCTCAAGACCCGGGTCGCGGCGTCAGGGCAGGTCGAGGTCAAGAAACTCACTGACTGGCTGGGCGTGACTCAACCGTTGCCGGTGTCCGGGACGATTCCTTACCAGTTACAAGTGAATCTGGCCGGCGCCGACAGCCAATTCATGGTCAGTTCCAGCATGAAGGGTGTGGCGGTGGATCTGCCGGCGCCGTTCGGCATGGCCGCCGATGTCGGGCGTGACACGGTGTTCCGGATGACATTGCAGGGGCAGGAACGGCGTTACTGGGTCAATTACGATCAACTGGCCAATTTCACTTTCGCAGCGCCACCGAGCAGTTTCGCCGATGGTCGTGGCGAGTTGTTCCTCGGCGCTGGCGAAGCGGTGTTGCCGGGCAACAAAGGCCTGCGGGTGCGTGGCGTGTTGTCGGAGCTGGACGTAAAGCCGTGGCAGGATCTGCTGGACAAATACGCCGGCCAGGATCCAGGCGGCAACGCCAAGCAGTTGCTCAGCAGCGCGGACTTCAAGATCGGCAAACTCACGGCCTTCGGCACCACGCTGGATCAGGCAGCCGTGCAGGTGAATCGCAAGCCCGGTGCCTGGGCGCTGGCCCTCGACAGCCAGCAGGCCAAAGGCACGGCGGGCATTCCTGACGCCAAGGGCGCGCCGATTGCGGTGAACCTGCAATACGTGCGATTGCCAGCGCCGGACCCGACGGTGCAGGCCGACGAGAACGCGCCGGATCCACTGGCCTCGGTCGATCCCAGCAAGATTCCGGCGCTGGATATCACCATCAATCAATTGTTCCAGGGCCAGGATCTGGTCGGTGGCTGGTCGCTCAAGGTTCGACCGACCGGCAAGGGCATTGCCCTGAACAACCTCGATCTGGGCCTCAAGGGCATCCTCTTGCAGGGCAGCGGTGGCTGGGAGGGAGCGCCCGGTGCCACGACCAGTTGGTACAAGGGGCGGATCGGCGGCAAGAACCTCGCCGATGTGCTCAAGGGCTGGGGTTTTGCGCCGAGCGTGACCAGCGAAGAATTCCACATGGATGTCGATGGCCGCTGGCCGGGCTCGCCGGCGTGGCTGGCGACCAAGCGCTTCTCCGGCACACTCGACGCGTCCCTTAACAAAGGCCAGTTCGTCGAAGTCGAGGGCGGCGCTCAGGCGTTGCGGGTGTTCGGCCTGCTCAACTTCAACTCGATTGGCCGGCGTTTGCGTCTCGACTTCTCCGACCTGTTCGGCAAAGGCTTGAGCTATGACCGGGTCAAGGGTTTGCTGGTGGCGACCAATGGCGTTTATGTGACGAAAGAGCCAATCAAGTTGACCGGCCCCTCGAGCAACCTGGAACTGGACGGCACGCTGGATCTGGTGGGCGACAAGGTGGATGCCAAATTGCTGGTGACTTTGCCGGTGACCAACAACCTGCCGATTGCCGCGCTGATTGTCGGCGCGCCGGCCGTCGGCGGTGCGTTGTTCCTGATCGACAAGCTGATCGGCGATCGCGTGGCGCGGTTCGCCAGCGTCAAATACACCGTCAAAGGCCCGTGGAAAGAGCCGAAAATCACCTTCGACAAGCCTTTTTGAACAGCCAGCCCCTGAACCGATGGAGTAGCATGGCCGCATACCTCTTGCGGAGTGCGCCATGTCTTTAGCGGTGATTCAAATGGTCAGCCAGAGCGATGTGCTGGCCAATCTGCGCGATGCCCGACGTTTGCTCGAACAGGCAGCCAGCGCCGGCGCGAAGCTGGCGGTGTTGCCGGAAAACTTCGCGGCCATGGGCCGTCGCGACATCGCCGACATCGGCCGCGCCGAAGCGATCGGCGAAGGCCCGATCCTGCCGTGGTTGAAACAGACCGCCCGCGACCTCAGGTTATGGATTGTGGCCGGCACCTTGCCGTTGCCGCCGGTGGGTCAGCCTGAGGCCAAGTCCCATGCCTGCTCGCTGCTGGTGAACGATCAGGGCGAAATCGTTGCACGCTATGACAAGTTGCACCTGTTCGATGTCGACGTAGCGGACAATCGCGGCCGTTACCGCGAATCCGATGACTATGCTTATGGCAGTGGCGTGGTGGTCGCGGACACGCCGGTCGGGCGATTGGGCCTGACGGTGTGCTACGACCTGCGCTTCCCGGAGCTGTACAGCGAACTGCGCGCTGCCGGGGCTGAACTGATTACCGCACCGTCGGCCTTCACCGCAGTGACAGGGGCGGCGCACTGGGATGTACTGATCCGCGCGCGGGCCATTGAAACCCAGTGCTACGTGCTGGCGGCAGCCCAGGGCGGAACGCATCCGGGGCCGCGGGAAACCTTTGGCCACGGGGCGATTGTCGACCCGTGGGGCCGCGTGCTGGCGCAGCAGGAACAAGGCGAAGCCGTGTTGCTGGCCGAGCGCGACAGCAATGAACAAGCGTCCATCCGGGCGCGAATGCCGGTGACCGGTCATCGGCGGTTTTTTTCGCAGGGCGCACAGCGACCTGCTTCAGAACACGAATTTAAGGCGTAAAACCTATGAGCGAGTTGTTGTCCTCAGTCAGTGATCACCTGTTGGCGCCCGGCGGCGTGACGATCGAGAGCCTGCAAGGCGTGCTCGGTGATCTGGCGGGTCCAGGCATCGATGCGGCCGACCTGTATTTCCAGGGGCAGATTTCCGAGTCCTGGTCGCTGGAAGACGGCATCGTCAAGGAAGGCAGTTTCAACCTCGACCAGGGTGTTGGCGTGCGCGCGCAGTCCGGTGAGAAAACCGGTTTCGCCTACAGCAACGCGATCACCCTCGAAGCCCTCGGCGCGGCAGCCCGTGCGGCCCGTTCGATTTCCCGCGCCGGGCAGAACGGCACGGTGCAGGCGTTCAGCACCCAGGACGTCGCCCAGTTGTACGCGCCGGATAACCCGCTGGAAGTCTTGAGCCGCGCTGAAAAAGTCGAACTGCTCAAGCGTATCGACGTGGCGACCCGCGCCCTCGATCCGCGAATCCAGCAGGTCAGCGTGAGCATGGCCGGGGTCTGGGAGCGGATTCTGGTGGCCTCGACCGACGGCGGCCTGGCGGCCGATGTGCGTCCGCTGGTGCGTTTCAATGTCAGTGTGATCGTCGAGCAGAACGGCCGTCGCGAGCGCGGCGGACATGGCGGCGGCGGGCGTACCGACTACCGTTATTTCCTCGCCGAAGACCGTGCCATGGGTTATGCCCGTGAGGCGTTGCGTCAGGCGCTGGTGAATCTGGAAGCGATTCCGGCACCGGCCGGGACCTTGCCGGTGGTTCTGGGCTCGGGATGGTCCGGCGTGCTGCTGCACGAAGCGGTCGGCCACGGCCTGGAAGGCGATTTCAACCGCAAGGGCAGTTCAGCCTACAGCGGACGCATGGGCGAAATGGTTGCCTCGAAACTTTGCACCATCGTCGATGACGGCACTCTGAGCGGTCGTCGCGGCTCCCTGAGCGTCGACGACGAAGGCACCCCGACCGAGTGCACCACGCTGATCGAAAACGGCGTGCTCAAAGGCTACATGCAGGACAAGCTCAACGCGCGGCTGATGGGCGTGGCCCGCACCGGCAACGGTCGGCGCGAATCCTATGCGCACCTGCCGATGCCAAGGATGACCAACACTTACATGCTCGGCGGCCAGAGCGATCCGGCGGAAATCATCGCCTCGGTGAAAAAGGGCATCTACTGCGCCAACCTCGGCGGCGGTCAGGTCGACATCACCAGCGGCAAATTCGTGTTCTCCACCAGCGAGGCTTATCTGATCGAGGACGGCAAGATCACCGCACCGGTCAAAGGCGCAACGTTGATCGGCAACGGTCCGGAAGCGATGAGCCGGGTGTCGATGGTCGGTAACGATCTGGCGCTGGACAGCGGTGTGGGCACGTGTGGCAAGGACGGGCAGTCGGTGCCGGTGGGTGTGGGTCAGCCGACCCTGAAAATTGATGCGATCACCGTGGGTGGCACGGGCGCATAAGAAGGGATGGAGCTTCGGGTGGCGCGCGGTGCGGCCACCCGGTGGCGAATATCAGCGCAGACCGCGTTGAGTCTCGTCCAGCTCACGGATGTACTTGAAGATCTTGCGGCTCGACGCAGGAGGTTTGTTTTGCGCAACCTCGTGCTGGGCCTGACGGATCAGGGAACGCAGTTGCTGGCGGTCGGCGTCCGGGTAATCGACGACGAATTTCTCCAGTACGGCATCGTCACCGGCGATCAGGCGGTCACGCCAGCGTTCGAGATTGTGGAAACGCTCGTTGTACTGACGGGTAGAGGCATCGAGTTGATCGAGCAGGGTGAGAATCGCGTCAGTGTCCTGATCGCGCATCAGTTTGCCGATGAACTGCAAGTGCCGTTTACGCGCGATGTTCGCGGTGTGCTTGGGCGCATCGGCCAGGGCCCGGCGCAAAGCGTCGGTCAATGGCAGTTTTGCCTGCAAGTCGGGCTTGAGCGTTGTAAGGCGCTCGCCAAGGTCAACCAGAGCATGCAGCTCGCGTTTGACCTGGGATTTGCTTTTTTCTCCCGTATCGAGGGAGTCGTCGTAAGAATCAACCATGGTGGCAGTCCGCAAAGAAACGCCGCCATGATAACCAGTCGGGGGCCGCTTGTCCGGCCCGGTCGCTCGAAGGCCCCAGCCGAAAGCAGAATTTGAGTGGAGATGAGCATGAGTGCAGTTGAAAGCGTCGGCCCACAGGCATTGCCGGCACTGCAGGAACAGGTCGAGCAGATCATCGCCGAAGCCAAGCGTCAGGGTGCCAGTGCCTGCGAAGTCGCGGTGTCGCTGGAGCAGGGCCTGTCGACGTCGGTGCGTCAGCGTGAGGTCGAAACGGTCGAGTTCAACCGCGATCAGGGCTTTGGCATTACCTTGTATGTCGGCCAGCGCAAGGGCTCGGCCAGCACGTCCGCCACCGGACCGGATGCGATTCGTGAGACAGTCGCCGCCGCGCTGGCGATTGCCAAGCACACTTCGGAAGACGAAGCCTCGGGGCTGGCCGATGCCGCGCTGATGGCCAGGGATATTCAGGATTTCGACCTGTTCCACGAATGGGACATCACGCCGGAGCAGGCCATCGAGAAGGCATTGCTCTGTGAAGCTGCCGCGTTCGACGCCGATGCGCGCATCAAGAATGCCGATGGCACCACGTTGAGCACTCATCAGGGCTGCCGCGTGTATGGCAACAGCCATGGTTTCATCGGCGGTTACGCCTCGACCCGGCACAGCCTGAGCTGCGTGATGATCGCCGAGGCTGATGGCCAGATGCAACGCGACTACTGGTATGACGTGAACCGCCAGGGCAGTTTGCTGGCGGATCCGGTGAGCATTGGCCAGCGTGCGGCACAGCGCGCGGCGAGCCGTCTGGGCGCGCGTCCGGTGCCGACCTGCGAAGTGCCTGTATTGTTTTCGGCGGAACTGGCGGGCGGGTTGTTCGGCAGCTTCCTGTCGGCGATATCCGGCGGCAGCCTGTACCGCAAATCGTCGTTCCTCGAAGGCACTTTGGGGCAGAGGCTGTTCCCGGAATGGCTGACCATCGACGAGCGTCCGCATCTGATGCGCGCCATGGGCAGTGCGTCGTATGACGGCGACGGCCTGGCGACCTATGCCAAACCGTTCGTCGAGAAAGGCGAGCTGGTCTCGTACATCCTCGGCACCTATTCCGGTCGCAAACTCGGCATGCCGAGCACCGCCAACGCGGGCGGTGTGCATAACCTGTTCGTCACCCATGGCGATGAAGACCAGGCCGCCTTGCTGCGACGCATGGGTCGTGGCCTGTTGGTCACCGAATTGATGGGTCATGGTCTGAACATGGTGACCGGGGATTACTCGCGTGGTGCGGCAGGTTTCTGGGTCGAGAACGGTGAAATCCAGTTCGCAGTGCAGGAAGTGACCATCGCCGGCAACATGCGCGACATGTTCAAGCAGATCGTCGCGGTGGGTAACGATCTGGAACTGCGCAGCAACATTCGCACCGGTTCGGTGTTGATCGAAAAGATGACTGTCGCTGGCAGCTAAGCCCAGACACGGTACACAAAAAGGCGCGTCACCCGATTGGGTGGCGCGCCTTTTTCATGTCTGCAAATTTTTTGGGCTGCTCAGGGCAGCTGAAAAGCCACCCTTGTTTTGGTTCTCATTATCATCTAATAATAAATCTCATTATCGGATGAGCCCAGGATCATGAGTTCTGCCTTGCACGAGCAGCCGTACCTCGAAAGTTGGCGCTGGATGAGTCGCCAGATCCGTTGCGCGATGGATCCCGACGAACCACGACTGATCGAACATTACCTGGCCGAAGGCCGGTATCTGGCCTGCTGCACGGCGACCTCGCCCTGGATGATCGCTGAAACCTCCTTCCGTCTGCTGCTCGACACGGCCACCGATATCGCGTTGCCGTGGCACTGGCGCAGCCTGTGTCTCGATCAAGCCTGGCGCCCCTTGCGTGAAATGGAGCGCCTGTCGCTATGCAAGTGCCGGCTCAAACGCTGGCAAAGCTACACCTGGCAGCTCGCCACCTGCGAGTTGCAACCCTCGATTCCTCTCATTGAATTAGTCCAAGGATTTACCGATGACCAAGACACGTATTGAGCGCGACAGCATGGGCGAACTGCAGGTGCCAGTGGACGCTCTCTACGGCGCGCAGACCCAGCGCGCAGTGGATAACTTCCCGATCAGCGGCAAGCCGATGCCGACCCAGTTCATCCGCGCCCTGATTCTGGCCAAAGCGGCCGCCGCGCGCGCCAACGTTGAACTCAACCAGCTCAGCGCAGCGCAAGGCAAAGCCATCAGCGATGCCGCCCAAGGGTTGTTGGAAGGCGACTTCATGCGGCATTTCCCGGTGGACATCTTCCAGACCGGTTCCGGCACCAGCTCCAACATGAACGCCAATGAAGTGATCGCCACCCTGGCCAGCCGCTTGCTCGACGAACCGGTGAACGCCAACGACCACGTCAACTGTGGGCAGAGCAGCAACGACATCATTCCGACCACTATCCACGTCAGCGCCGCATTGGCCCTGCACGAACAACTGCTGCCGGCGCTGCTGCACCTGGTGCAGGTGATCGAGCGAAAGGCCGAACAGGTCCATCATCACGTCAAGACCGGTCGCACCCACTTGATGGACGCCATGCCGGTACGCCTGAGCCAAGTGCTCAACGGCTGGGCGCAGCAGCTCAAGGCCAATATCGGTCACCTGCAGGATTTGCTCCCAAGCCTGCAATCCCTGGCCCAGGGCGGCACGGCGGTCGGCACCGGAATCAACGCGCATCCGGAATTTGCTGCGCGTTTCAGCCGCCAATTGAGCCAGTTGACCAACGTCCAGTTCACGCCGGGCAAGGATCTGTTCGCCCTGATCGGCTCGCAAGACACCGCTGTGGCCGTATCGGGCCAGCTCAAGGCCACCGCCGTTTCACTGATGAAAATTGCCAACGACCTGCGCTGGATGAACTCCGGCCCGCTCGCCGGGCTCGGTGAAATCGAGCTTGAGGGCCTGCAGCCGGGCTCATCGATCATGCCAGGCAAGGTCAACCCGGTGATCCCGGAAGCCACCGCCATGGTAGCTGCGCAAGTGATCGGCAATGACTCGGTGATCACCATCGCCGGTCAATCAGGCAATTTCGAGCTGAACGTGATGCTGCCGATCATTGCCCAGAATCTGCTGAGCAGCATTGAGTTGCTGACCAACTCCAGCCGTTTGCTGGGTGACAAGGCCATCGCCACCTTCAAGGTCAACGAGTCGCGCCTCAAGGAAGCGCTGTCGCGCAACCCGATTCTGGTGACCGCGCTCAACCCGATCATCGGTTACCAGAAAGCTGCCGAGATCGCCAAGCAGGCCTACAAGCAGGGTCGCCCGGTGATCGACGTTGCGCTGGAGCACACCGACCTGTCGCGCAGCCAGCTGGAAGAGTTGCTCAATCCCGAGAAACTCACCGCCGGCGGCGTGTAAGCACCGCAACCGCTTTGGAGGTTCACCATGGAGCACTGGAAACGCACGATCGAACGGGCCAATCGCTGCTTCATGCTGGGCGAGCTGATCGATGCCCGAGAGGCCTACCTGCAAGCCCTGGCTTTGGCGCAGGTGTTGTTCGAGCGCTGGGCCGATGCCGACGAAGCGGTGGCGGCCTGCGTCATCTCCCACCACAACCTGGCGGATCTGCATCTGCGCCTGAATCAGCCGGAGGAGAGCGCCGAGTACCTGTGCGCGATTCATCAACGGCTGTTGCAGACCATGCAGGACGAGCGCCTGCGCCCGGCCCTGCGTGAAGCGGCGCTGCGCCAGAGCAGCAAGACCTATATCGAGCTGCTCAATTTCATCAGCGAACACGGCGAATACCCGCGCACACAGCGTTTGCTGCACCCGGATACCGGCAACGCGCGCCGCGCGCCTGCCCCACATCACCATGGAGTCCATTGAAATGGCTTTTACCCTGCCAGCCTTGCCTTACGCCTACGACGCACTGGAGCCGCACATCGATGCGCAAACCATGGAGATCCACTACACCAAGCATCATCAGACCTACATCAACAACCTGAACGCTGCGGTCGAGGGCACCGAATTCGCGGAATGGCCGGTGGAAAAACTGGTCGCCAGCGTCCAGCTACTGCCGGAAAAACTGCGCGCGGCGGTGATCAACCAGGGGGGCGGTCATGCCAACCATTCGCTGTTCTGGGAAGTCATGGTGCCTAACGGCGGTGGCAAACCGGACGGTGCGCTGGCCAGGGCGATCGATGAGCAACTGGGTGGCCTCGACAGCTTCAAGGAAGCCTTCACCAAAGCCGCGTTGACCCGTTTCGGCAGTGGCTGGGCGTGGCTCAGCGTCACGCCCGAAAAGAAACTGGTGGTGGAAAGCAGCGGCAACCAGGACAGCCCGCTGATGAACGGCAACACGCCGATTCTCGGGCTCGACGTGTGGGAGCACGCTTACTACCTGCGTTATCAGAACCGTCGGCCGGAATACATCAGCGCGTTCTATAACGTGATCAACTGGCCGGAAGTCGCTGCACGCTATCAGGCGGCGCTGGTTTAAGTCTTCTATAAAAACAATTCCAAGGCGGAGTATGGGCACTGAGACACTGGCGATCGGAAGTGGGCGCATGTTTCGTTACGCAATCGGATCGCTGCTGCTGTTGGCGGGCATGACCTTGCTGGTCGCCCACGGACTCGAATGGCTGAATCTGGAGCCGAGGTTGTTGCGGGCGTTGCAAGGCGGCGCGATTTGCGCCCTCGGCACCGCACTCGGGGCAGTTCCGGTGCTGGTGATCCGCAACATGCCCCAGGCGCTGGGCGATACGCTGTTGGGTTTTGGCGCTGGCGTGATGCTGGCGGCAACCGCGTTTTCGTTGATCGTACCGGGAATCGCCGCCGCCGAAAGTCTGGGACTGAGCCCATGGGGCGCCAGCGGCCTGATTTGCTTCGGCATCATGCTCGGGGCGTTCGGTCTGTATCTGGTTGATCGCCGTGTGTCGGGGGTCTCGCCGGAAATGCTCATCGGCACCGTCGAACATCCGGTGATTCCGCCACGGATCTGGTTGTTCGTGTTCGCCATCATTGCCCATAACATCCCGGAAGGCATGGCGGTCGGTGTCTCGGCGGGCGGTGGAATGCCGGACGCAGACAGTCTGGCGATGGGCATCGCCTTACAGGATGTGCCGGAAGGGCTGGTGATTGCACTGGTACTGGCAGGCGCCGGGATGTCGCGGGTCAAGGCGTTTTTGATTGGCGCATCATCAGGTCTGGTCGAACCGGTATTTGCGCTGCTCTGTGCGTGGCTGGTGAGTCTTGCCGAACTGTTGCTGCCCTTGGGGTTGGCGCTGGCGGCTGGCGCCATGCTGCTGGTGGTGACGCACGAGGTCATCCCCGAGTCGCGACGCAATGGTCACGAGAAGCTGGCCAGTCTGGGATTGCTGATCGGCTTCTGTCTGATGATGGTGATGGATACCGCGTTGGGCTGAACCGGGAGGAGGGAGCGGGCTACTTTCGCCTCAGGCGTTTCAACCGCCTTCGTCGAAGTAGTTGTTGATCAGGGTCACCAGCGCGTCCATGGCTTCCTGTTCCTGGTGGCCTTCGGTACTCAGGTGGATTTTGGTGCCCTTGCCCGCAGCGAGCATCATCATCGCCATGATGCTCTTACCGTCAACCGTGGTGTCCGGGGTGCGGCCCACTCTGATCGTGCAATCGGGAAACTGGCCCGCCACTCCGACGAATTTTGCCGATGCGCGGGCGTGCAGGCCCAGCTTGTTGATGATTTCGATTTCCCGAGCAGGCATCGCGGTGTGAATCCTTTAGCTGAGGTCGCGGTGGCGAACCTGGACGTTCTTCAGGGTCTTCTGCAGCGCCTGGCCAAGACGTTCGGTCAGGTAAACGGAACGGTGATGCCCGCCGGTGCAGCCGATGGCAATGGTGACGTAAGCGCGGTTACTCGCGGCAAAGCGCGGCAACCATTTGTGCAGGTACGTGTAAATATCCTGGTACATCTCCTCGACCTCAGGCTGCGCCGCCAGATACTCGGCGACCGGCTGATCGAGACCGGATTGCGCGCGCAGTTCCGGTTTCCAGTACGGGTTCGGCAGGCAGCGTACATCGAACACCAGATCCGCATCCACCGGCATGCCGCGTTTGAAACCGAACGACTCCACCAGAAACGCGGTACCCGGCTCCGGCTGGTTCAACAGGCGCAGCTTGATGGTGTCGCGCAGTTGGTAGAGATTGAGGTTGGTGGTGTTGATTTTCAGGTCGGCGAGATCGGCAATCGGGCCGAGCAGGGCGCTTTCATCCTGAATGGCTTCTGCCAGCGAACGATTGGCGTTGCTCAGCGGGTGACGGCGGCGAGTTTCGGAGAAGCGCTTGAGCAGGGTTTCTTCGTCGGCATCCAGATACAGGACATCGCATTGAATGTGCTTGGCGCGTACGTCCTCGAGCAATTCCGGAAATCGGGTCAGATGGCTCGGCAAATTGCGTGCATCGATCGATACCGCCACCAGTGGCTGCGCCAGCTCGGTGTGAATCAGGGCGCGTTCGGCCAGTTCCGGCAGTAGACCGGCCGGCAGGTTATCGATGCAGTAGTAGCCGTTGTCCTCAAGGACATCCAGGGCAGTACTTTTACCCGAGCCGGAACGGCCACTGACAATGATCAAGCGCATGGTTACGGCCTGTTCTGTTCTTCCAGTACAACCTGGTACAAGGCTTCGTTGCTTGGCGCGCTGCGCAGTCTGTCGCGCACGTCCTTGCGGTCGAGCATGCTGGCGATCTGGCGTAACAGCTCCAGGTGCGCATCGGTGGCGGCTTCCGGCACCAGCAGGACGAAGAGCAAGTCCACGGGCGCGCCGTCGATAGCGTCGAAATCGATAGGGGCATCAAGGTGCATCAGCGCACTGATCGGCGCTTCGCAGCCCTTGAGGCGGCAGTGGGGAATGGCGATGCCGTTGCCAAAACCGGTGGAACCCAGTTTTTCACGGGCAATCAATGCCTCGAAGACATCTTGCATCTCCAGATCCGGGACTTCCCGGGCGATCAGGTTGGCAATTTGTTCGAGGGCTTTCTTTTTACTGCCGCCCGGCACGTTCACCAGGGAACGGCCGGGGGTCAGGATACTTTCAAGTCGGATCATGGGGGTGGGGGTTATCGACCGGTAGCGCCCTGAAGCAGGCTCTGGGTCTTTTCCTTATGCTTTTTGAGTTGTTTATCAAGCTTGTCGGTCAGCGCGTCGATCGCAGCGTACATATCGGTATGTTCCGCGTTTGCGACGACCTCATTGCCGGGAATATGCAGCGTGGCTTCGATTTTCTGCTTCAGTTTTTCGACGCACATCGTAACTTGCACGTTGGTGATCTTGTCGAAATGCCCTTCGAGCTTCTTGAGCTTGAGCTCGATGTACTCGCGCAGAGGCTGGGTAACTTCCAGTTGGTGTCCACTGATGTTGACTTGCATACAGCTTCTCCTTCGTTGCCAGTGCATAAAGCGGCAGGCCGAAGAGCCTGCCACTGGAACGCTGTAACGTGGCTTACATCAACCGCTTGCGTTCGCTCGAAGGCGCGATTCCGAGGGATTCGCGGTACTTGGCGACGGTGCGGCGAGCCACCTGAATGCCTTGTGCCTCCAGTAAACCAGCGATCTTGCTGTCACTCAACGGCTTTTTCTGATTTTCCGCGGCAACCAGTTTTTTGATGATCGCGCGGATCGCCGTGGACGAGCATTCGCCGCCTTCGGAGGTACTGACGTGACTGGAGAAAAAGTATTTCAGTTCATATATGCCCCGTGGGGTATGCATGAATTTTTGCGTGGTTACGCGGGAAATCGTCGACTCGTGCATGCCAACCGCTTCTGCAATGTCGTGCAGGACCAGCGGCTTCATGGCTTCGTCGCCGTACTCCAGAAACCCGCGCTGGTGTTCGACGATCTGGGTGGCCACTTTCATCAGAGTTTCGTTGCGGCTCTGCAGGCTCTTGATGAACCAGCGGGCTTCCTGCAACTGATTGCGCATGAAGGTGTTGTCGGCGCTGGTGTCGGCGCGGCGCACGAAACCGGCGTATTGGGCGTTGACCCGCAGGCGTGGCACCGATTCCTGATTCAGCTCGACCAGCCAGCGCTCGTTGTCCTTGCGCACGATGACGTCAGGCACCACGTATTCGGCTTCGGTGGATTCGATCTGCGAACCGGGGCGCGGGTTCAGGCTCTGCACCAGTTCGATGACCTGCCGCAGCTCGTCTTCCTTGAGCTTCATGCGCCGCATCAACTGGCTGTAGTCGCGGCTGCCGAGCAAGTCGATGTAATCGGTGACCAGGCGCTTGGCTTCGGCCAGCCAAGGGGTCTTGGCCGACAGCTGGCGCAATTGCAGCAGCAGGCATTCGCCCAGGTTACGTGCGCCGATGCCGGCCGGTTCGAACTGCTGGATGCGGTGCAGGACGGCTTCGATCTCGTCCAGCTCGATGTCGAGTTCCGGATCAAAGGCGTCGAGGATTTCTTCGAGGGTTTCGTCCAGGTAGCCCTGATTGTTGATGCAATCGATCAGGGTGACGGCGATCAGGCGATCGGTGTCGGACATCGGTGCCAGGTTCAACTGCCACAGCAGGTGGCTTTGCAGGCTCTCGCCGGCGGAGGTGCGGGTGGTGAAGTCCCACTCGTCATCGTCGCTGCTCGGCAAGCTGCTGGCGCTGGTCTGGTAGACGTCTTCCCAGGCGGTGTCTACCGGCAATTCGTTGGGGATTCGCTCGTTCCATTCGCCGTCTTCGAGGTTGTCGACTGTCGGCGCGGTCTCCTGATAGGAGGGTTCCTGGATCTCGGTGTTGGGCTTCTGTTCGGCGTTGTCGGCCATGGGGTCGGAGTTGTCGAAGTCGTCTCCGTCCTCCTGGCGTTCGAGCATCGGATTGGATTCCAGAGCCTCCTGGATTTCCTGTTGCAGATCCAGGGTCGACAATTGGAGCAGGCGGATGGCCTGTTGCAGCTGCGGTGTCATCGTCAGCTGCTGGCCCATTCTCAAGACTAGCGATGGTTTCATGGCAGGGGCTTAACACCTTATTCGCCGGCGCTATGCGCCATCCACTACAGGGCGCCGGAGCGCCAAACTTAAGCAAATTATATGCCTGAAACTGTCGTGTTTGCCTAGAGCGCTGTAACAATAAAAGCGTATAAAAAGGCGTTTCAACGTTACAGCACCCGGACGGCTGGTCGGATGCTGTCGCGCTTACAGGCGGAACTCGTGACCCAGATAGACTTCCTTCACCAGATCGTTGGCGAGGATGGTCGCGGAGTCGCCTTCGGCGATCAACTGGCCGTCGTTGACGATATAGGCGGTTTCGCAGATATCCAGCGTCTCACGGACGTTGTGGTCGGTGATCAGTACGCCGATCCCCTTGGCCTTGAGGTGATGGATGATCTGCTTGATGTCGCCGACCGAGATCGGGTCGACACCGGCGAACGGTTCGTCGAGCAGGATGAATTTCGGTGCCGTGGCCAGTGCGCGGGCGATTTCTACCCGGCGGCGCTCACCACCGGACAGGCTCATGCCGAGGTTGTCGCGGATGTGGCTGATGTGGAATTCCTGCAGCAGGCTTTCCAGCTCCTTGCGACGACCTGCCTTGTCGAGCTCCTGACGGGTCTCGAGGATGGCCATGATGTTGTCGGCCACCGACAGTTTGCGGAAGATCGACGCTTCTTGCGGCAGATAGCCGATACCGGCCTTCGCACGGCCATGCATCGGCTGGTGGCTGACGTCCAGGTCGTCGATCAGTACGCGACCCTGATCGGCCTGAACCAGGCCGACGATCATGTAGAAGCACGTGGTCTTGCCGGCGCCGTTCGGGCCGAGCAGGCCGACGATCTGGCCGCTGTCGATCGACAGGCTGACGTCGCGCACGACCTGGCGGCTTTTATAGGCCTTGGCCAGGTGCTGAGCTTTCAGAGTTGCCATTACTGGGTTTTCTCGTCGGTTTTCTTCTTCGGCTGGATCACCATGTCGATGCGCGGACGCGCTTCGGTGACCTTGCTGCCAGTGGCTCGACCGGCGCTGGCCAGTTTCTTCACCGTGTCATAGACGATTTTCTCGCCCTGAGTGGTGTTGTTGTCCTTGTCGACGACTTTTGCCTTGTCGATCAGCACGACGCGATTCTGCGCGGCGTGGTACTGAATGGTCACACCCCAACCCTGGACGGGTTTGGCATCACCGGCAGTCTGCAACTGTTCGAAGTAGGCGAGGTTGCCGACCGAGGTCACGACGTCGATGTCGCCGTTAGGCGCACGGGTCATGGTCACGGTGTTGCCTTTGACGATCATCGAACCCTGGGTGATGATCACGTCGCCTTTGTAGGTGGCAACGCCGTTCTTGTCGTCCAGTTGGGCATCGTCGGCCTGAATGCGGATTGGCTGCTCTTGATCGTTCGGCAGAGCCCAGGCGCTCACGCTTCCCAGTGCTGCGCCCAGACTGAGCAAAATAGGGAGGGTTTTAACGAGCCTCATACTGTCCTCTTACGTTCGATAGCAGGTGTATCCTGCTTTCCTTCAAATACGCTTTCATTCCTACGCCAGTCGATACACCGCCAGCGCCGTCGATTCTAACGGGTTGCTGGGTCTGCGCATATTGCTGCTGAGGGAACACGGTCATGCGTGTGCTGGTAATCAGGGTGTCGCGGTTCTTTTCGTCGGTGCGCTTGACGCGTACCGAGTCGATCAGCTCGACCTCGGTGCCACCGGAATTCACTTCACCGCGTTCGCTGGTCACGTGCCAGGGGAAGTCGGTGCCACGGAACATGTTCAGATCAGGCTTGGTGACCAGTGTAATGTCGGTCGCCTTGACGTGCTCGGCCTTGTCGGACGTCATTTCGTACTGCACTTTGCCGTCTTCGAGGTACTGGATCGTGTGCGTATTGGTCGCGTACCAGTCGATCGGGCTTTCCTCTGCCGAAACCGGCGGTTTGTCGAGGAAGCGTTCCGGGCTGATGTTCCAGTAGCCGACCGCACCGAAAATCGCCGCGATGCAACCGAACAGCAGGATGTTGCGAAACTTTTTGCTAAACATGGTTGGACTCACAGATACGCATTGTTGGCGGCGTCGAGGCTGCCTTGGGCGCGCAGGATCAGTTCGCAGAATTCGCGGGCGGCACCTTCGCCGCCACGAGCCTGGGTGACGCCATGAGCGTGTTCGCGAACAAAAGGTGCGGCGTTGGCCACGGCCATGCCCAGGCCTACACGGCGGATCACCGGCAGATCCGGCAGGTCGTCGCCGAGGTAAGCCACTTGTTCATAGCTTAGGCCCAGTTGCTCCAGAAGACTGTCGAGAACGACCAGTTTGTCTTCACGGCCCTGAAACAGGTGCGGGATCCCCAGGTTCTTCGCCCGACGCTCGACCACCGGAGTCTTGCGACCGCTGATGATGGCGGTCTGTACGCCGGCGTTCATCAGCATCTTGATGCCCTGGCCATCCAGTGTATTGAAAGTCTTGAACTCGCTGCCGTCTTCAAGGAAGTACAGGCGCCCGTCGGTGAGGACACCGTCGACGTCGAAAACCGCCAGTTTGATGGCCTTGCCGCGTTGCAGCAGATCGGTGCTCATTTACATCACTCCTGCGCGCAGCAGGTCGGAGAGGTTGAAGGCGCCGATCGGGCGATCCTCTTCATCCACGACAACCAGCGCGTTGATTCGGTGGTCTTCCATGATTTTCAGGGCTTCGGCGGCAAGCATCTCGGCGCGGGCGGTCTTGCCGTGCACGGTCATCACCTGGTCGATGGTGGCGCTGTGGATATCAATGCTGCGATCCAGGGTGCGACGCAGGTCGCCGTCAGTGAAGATCCCGGCCAGCTTGCCGTCGGTTTCCAGGATGACGGTCATGCCCAGGCCCTTGCGGGTCATTTCCATCAACGCGTCCTTGAGCAGGGTGCCGCGCTGTACCTGCGGCAGTTCCTGGCCGGCGTGCATGACGTTTTCCACTTTCAGCAGCAGGCGTCGGCCCAGTGCGCCGCCGGGGTGGGAAAAGGCGAAGTCTTCGGCAGTGAAGCCGCGCGCTTCCAGCAGCGCCACGGCCAGGGCGTCGCCCATGACCAGTGCGGCGGTGGTCGAGGAGGTCGGCGCCAGGTTCAGCGGGCAGGCTTCGTGCTCGACGTGAACGTTGAGGTTGACCTCGGCGGCCTTGGCCAGCGGCGATTGCGGGTTGCCGGTGACGCTGATCAGCTGAATGCCCAGGCGCTTGATCAGTGGCAGCAGAGTGACGATTTCGTTGGTGGAACCGGAGTTCGACAGGGCCAGAATGACGTCATCGCGAGTGATCATGCCCATGTCGCCGTGGCTGGCCTCGGCCGGGTGCACGAAAAACGCCGGGGTGCCGGTGCTGGCCAGGGTCGCGGCAATCTTGTTGCCGACGTGCCCGGACTTGCCCATGCCGACCACGACAACACGGCCCTTGCTGGCCAGAATCATCTCGCAAGCGCGTACGAAATCGGCGTCGATATGGGGCAACAAGCCTTGTACGGCTTCCACTTCGAGGCGAATGGTGCGTTGTGCCGATTGAATCAGGTCGCTGGTTTGGCTCATGTCAGAAATCGTATAGCCCGATGAAAAGGCGGCGATTATAGCGGTTATGTTGAAAAGCCTCACGCAAGTTCGTCGTGCTTTGTCATTCCTCGTTACCAAAACGCTCCAAATATACCTTCAAGCCCCTCAGCTCGCAGATCCGGGCCGGTGCAGGCCTTGGGCGCTTGCCCTTTGCAGTGATATAGTTCGCCGCCAGTTCGGCCTGCCCGGGATGTAGGGGCTTTCCTCAGAAAGCCAGGCGTCCGAGTGAGAGGCTGCATCGCAAGGAGTTTAGATGAGTGCCGATAACGCCTACGCGGTCGAGCTGAAGGGAGTCTCCTTCAAGCGCGGTGCGCGGAGCATTTTCAATAACGTCGATATCCGCATCCCGCGCGGCAAGGTCACCGGCATCATGGGGCCTTCCGGGTGCGGCAAGACCACACTGTTGCGCCTGATGGGCGCCCAGTTGCGGCCATCCAAGGGCGAGGTCTGGGTCAACGGCCAGAACCTGCCGAAGCTGTCGCGCAGCGATCTGTTCGATGCGCGCAAGCACATGGGCGTGCTGTTTCAGAGCGGTGCGCTGTTCACCGATCTCGACGTGTTCGAGAACGTCGCCTTCCCGCTGCGTGTTCATACCGACCTGCCGGAGGAGATGATCCGTGACATCGTCCTGCTCAAATTGCAGGCAGTGGGGTTGCGCGGTGCGATCGAGCTGATGCCTGACGAGCTGTCCGGCGGCATGAAGCGCCGGGTCGCCCTGGCCCGGGCCATTGCCCTCGATCCGCAGATCCTCATGTACGACGAACCGTTCGTCGGCCAGGATCCGATCGCCATGGGTGTGCTGGTTCGCCTGATCCGTCTGCTCAACGATGCCTTGGGCATCACCAGCATCGTGGTGTCCCACGACCTCGCCGAAACCGCGAGCATTGCTGACTACATCTATGTGGTCGGTGATGGCCAGGTATTGGGGCAGGGCACGCCGGACGAACTGATGGGCTCGGACGATCCGCGTATCCGCCAGTTCATGACCGGTGAACCCGACGGCCCGGTGCCGTATCACTTTCCAGCGCCGGATTACCGCGCAGATCTTCTGGGGAAGCGCCGCTGATGCGCAGAATTACATTAATGGAGCGTGTGCGTCGTTTCGGCCTCGCCGGAATCGACAGCGTCGCAGTGTTCGGGCGTTCGACCCTGTTCCTGTTTCATGCCCTGCTCGGGCGAGGCGGCATCGGTGGCGGGTTTGGCCTGCTGGTCAAGCAGCTGCACTCCGTCGGCGTGATGTCGCTGGTGATCATCGTGGTGTCCGGGATTTTCATCGGCATGGTGCTGGCGCTGCAGGGCTTCAATATCCTGTCCAGTTACGGCTCGGAACAGGCCGTCGGCCAGATGGTGGCGCTGACCCTGCTGCGTGAGCTGGGACCGGTGGTGACCGCGCTGTTGTTTGCCGGTCGTGCCGGCTCGGCGCTGACGGCGGAAATCGGCAACATGAAATCCACCGAACAGTTGTCCAGTCTGGAAATGATCGGGGTCGACCCGCTCAAGTACATCATTGCCCCGCGTCTGTGGGCAGGCTTCATTTCCCTGCCGGTGCTGGCGATGATCTTCAGCGTGGTCGGCATCTGGGGCGGTTCATGGGTCGCCGTCGACTGGCTGGGTGTCTACGAAGGTTCCTACTGGTCGAACATGCAGAACAGCGTGAGCTTCGGTGACGATGTGCTCAACGGCATCATCAAAAGTGCAGTGTTCGCTTTTGTCGTCACCTGGATCGCCGTATTTCAAGGCTATGACTGCGAACCCACTTCCGAGGGGATCAGCCGTGCCACCACCAAGACCGTGGTTTACGCCTCGCTGGCAGTACTCGGCCTGGACTTTATTCTGACCGCTTTGATGTTTGGAGATTTCTGATGCAAAACCGCACCCTGGAAATCGGTGTCGGCCTGTTCCTGCTGGCAGGGATCCTGGCTTTGTTGCTGCTGGCCCTGCGGGTCAGTGGCCTGTCTCCGACTTCGACCACCGATACCTACAAGCTTTACGCGTATTTCGACAATATCGCCGGTTTGACGGTCAGAGCCAAAGTGACCATGGCGGGCGTGACCATCGGCAAGGTCACCGCAATCGATCTGGATCGCGACAGCTTCACCGGTCGGGTAACCCTGCAAGTGGACAAAAGCGTCGACAATCTGCCGACCGACTCCACAGCATCTATCCTGACAGCGGGTTTGCTGGGCGAGAAATACATCGGTATCAGCGTGGGCGGCGAAGACACCCGCCTCAAGGATGGTGGAACCATCCACGACACGCAGTCGTCTCTGGTACTGGAAGACCTGATCGGTAAATTCCTGCTCAATACCGTTAGCAAAGACGCCAAATGAGGAGCTTTTGAATGATCTCTACCTTGCGACGTGGCCTGTTGGTGTTGCTTGCGGCGCTGCCGCTGGTGGCTAACGCCGTGGCGGCACAATCGGCGCACGATCTGGTTCAGGACACCACGAACCGGATGCTCGCCGACCTGGCGGCCAATAAAGAGAAGTACAAGCAGGATCCGCAGGATTTCTATACGGCGCTGAACACCATCGTCGGCCCTGTGGTCGATGCCGAAGGTATTTCCAAGAGC
Organism: Pseudomonas pharyngis; assembly: GCF_021602345.1. GTDB lineage: Bacteria > Pseudomonadota > Gammaproteobacteria > Pseudomonadales > Pseudomonadaceae > Aquipseudomonas > Aquipseudomonas pharyngis. The sequence goes on along the minus strand of NZ_BQID01000007.1, from coordinate 208,001 downwards.
ATCATGACGGTCAAGTATTCGCGCAAGGCAACCCCGGCGCAGATGAAGACCTTCGAGGAAAACTTCAAGCGCGGTCTGTTCCAGTTCTACGGCAACGCCTTGCTCGAGTACAACAACCAGGGCATCACTGTCGATGCGCCCAAGGATGAATCGGGCGACCGCACCAGTGTCGGCATGACCGTCAAAGGCAACAATGGCGCGATCTACCCTGTGCAGTACACCCTGGAGAAGATCAACGGCGAGTGGAAGCTGCGCAATGTGATCATCAACGGCATCAACATCGGCAAGCTGTTCCGTGACCAGTTCGCCGACGCGATGCAACGCAATGGCAATGATCTGGACAAGACCATCAACGGCTGGGCCGGTGAAGTCGCCAAGGCCAAGCAGTCGGCCGAGCAGAACGAGAAGCCAGCCCAATGACCGAGTCGGCCATTCGTCTGGACGAAGCCAGTGAGCTGCAGCTCAGCGGCGTGCTGGATTACCGCACCGGCCCGGATCTTCGGGAACAGGGCCGGGCGCTGATCAAGTCGTGCACCGCCCCGGCATTGGTGATCGATTGCTCGGCGGTGGAGAAGTCCAGCAGCGTCGGTCTGTCGCTGCTGCTGTGCTTCATTCGCGATGCAAAGGCCGCCGGCAAGGCGGTCAGCATCCGCGGGATGCCCGAAGACATGCGCGAAATTGCTCAGGTCAGCGAACTGACCGAGCTGTTGGCGCAACCCTGAACCCGCATCAATAGAGAAGCCCCCCGTCAGAGTCCTGCGCAGCGGGGTTCGCAGGCGCGGGGCTTTTTTGTATGATGTCCGACCCGTGCGCACAGGGCGCCGATTGAGGTTGAGCATGCAGGCCGTAGAAGTGAAGAGCTTCCTTGAAGGAAAGCTGCCAGGAACGCTGGTGGAAGTTGAAGGCGAAGGCTGCAACTTTCAGCTGAACGTGATTAGTGATGAACTGGCGGCGTTGAGCCCGGTCAAGCGTCAGCAAAGCATCTATGCCCATTTGAACCCTTGGATCGCCGATGGCAGCATCCACGCGGTCACTATGAAATTTTTCAGCAGCGCGGCCTGGGCCGAGCGCACCTGAGCCCTAGGGCGTCGAGATTCTTATGGATAAATTGATTATTACCGGTGGCGCTCGTCTTGATGGCGAGATCCGCATCTCCGGGGCGAAGAACTCCGCCCTGCCGATCCTGGCCGCCACCCTGCTGTGCGATGGCCCGGTTACCGTTGGCAACCTGCCGCACCTGCACGACATCACCACCATGATCGAGCTGTTCGGTCGCATGGGCATCGAGCCTGTGATCGACGAGAAGCTCAGCGTCGAAATCGACCCGCGCACCATCAAGACCCTGATCGCCCCGTACGAGCTGGTGAAAACCATGCGCGCGTCGATCCTGGTGCTGGGCCCGATGGTTGCGCGTTTCGGTGAAGCCGAAGTCGCACTGCCTGGCGGTTGCGCCATCGGTTCGCGTCCGGTCGACCTGCACATCCGTGGCCTGGAAGCCATGGGCGCGATCATCGACGTCGAAGGCGGCTACATCAAGGCCAAGGCGCCTGAAGGCGGCCTGCGTGGCGCTCACTTCTTCTTTGATACCGTCAGCGTGACCGGTACCGAGAACATCATGATGGCCGCCGCTCTGGCCAAGGGCCGTAGCGTGTTGCAGAACGCCGCCCGTGAGCCGGAAGTGGTCGACCTGGCGAACTTCCTCAACGCCATGGGCGCCAAGGTGTCCGGTGCCGGCACCGACACCATCACCATCGACGGCGTCGAGCGTCTGGGTTCGGCTTTCTACAAGGTCATGCCTGACCGTATCGAAACCGGCACCTACCTGGTGGCCGCTGCGGTTACCGGTGGCCGTGTGAAGGTCAAGGACACTGATCCGACCATCCTCGAAGCCGTTCTGGAAAAACTCCGTGAAGCCGGCGCAGAAATCACCTGTGGTGAAGACTGGATCGAGCTGAACATGCATGGCAAACGCCCGAAAGCGGTCAACGTGCGCACCGCGCCGTACCCGGCGTTCCCGACCGACATGCAGGCGCAGTTCATCTCGCTCAACGCCATTGCCGAAGGCACCGGTGCCGTGATCGAGACGATCTTCGAAAACCGCTTCATGCACGTCTACGAACTGCATCGCATGGGCGCCAAGATCCAGGTCGAGGGCAACACGGCCATCGTGACCGGTACTGAAATCCTCAAGGGCGCGCCAGTCATGGCTACCGACCTGCGGGCTTCGGCCAGCCTCGTGATCTCGGCCCTGATGGCTGAAGGCGATACCCTGATCGACCGCATCTACCACATCGACCGTGGTTACGAGTGCATCGAGGAAAAACTGCAGATGCTGGGCGCCAGGATCCGTCGCGTTCCGGGCTAGTCGCTGCATCTGGACACAGGGAAGTGTCCGTTGAATTCTTTTTGATCGGGGGTGGCAACGCCCTCGATGTATGTCCGGCGCCGATTGCGACCGGACATGAGTACCTTGATAAGGACTGACGTTTCCCATGTTGACCATCGCACTGTCCAAGGGCCGCATCCTTGACGACACCCTGCCGCTTCTGGCCGAAGCGGGCATCGTGCCGACCGAGAATCCGGACAAGAGCCGCAAGCTGATCATCCCCACGACCCAGGAAGACGTTCGCCTGTTGATCGTGCGGGCCACCGACGTGCCGACCTATGTCGAGCATGGCGCGGCCGACCTCGGCGTTGCCGGTAAAGACGTGCTGATGGAATACACCGGCCAGGGCCTGTACGAGCCGCTGGATCTGCAGATTGCCCAGTGCAAGCTGATGACCGCCGGCAAGGTCGGCGCGGTCGAGCCCAAGGGCCGCCTGCGCGTCGCCACCAAATTCGTCAACGTCGCCAAGCGTTACTACGCCGAGCAGGGCCGTCAGGTCGACATCATCAAGCTGTACGGCTCGATGGAGCTGGCACCGCTGATCGGTCTGGCCGACAAGATCATCGACGTGGTCGACACCGGCAACACCCTGCGCGCCAACGGCCTGGAACCCCAGGAACTGATCGCCACGATCAGCTCGCGTCTGGTCGTCAATAAAGCTTCGATGAAAATGCAACACGCCCGAATCCAGGCGTTGATCGACACCCTGCGCAAGGCAGTGGAGTCTCGACACCGCGGCTGATGTACCTGCGCGACGTTAAGTCGCGCCCGTCTATCCGCCTCATAGCCAGAATCTCAGGTGCCCAAGCGGATCGAATGGTAATTTCGGGCGCCTGAGTTTTTTGCCATTCCTATGAGGCTCTCGCTATGACCGCACCGACTGCAATTCGCCGACTCAACGCTGCTGACCCGGATTTCGCGCATCATCTGGATCATCTGCTGAGCTGGGAAAGTGTGTCTGACGACTCGGTCAATCAGCGGGTGCTGGACATCATCAAGGCTGTGCGCGAGCGCGGTGACGCGGCGCTGGTCGAGTTCACCCAGAAATTCGACGGCCTCGAAGTCGCCTCGATGGCGGACTTGATCCTGCCGCGCGAGCGTCTGGAACTGGCCCTGACCCGCATCACCGTGCCGCAACGCGAAGCGCTGGAAAAAGCCGCCGCCCGCGTGCGCAGCTATCACGAAAAACAGAAGCAGGACTCCTGGAGCTACACCGAAGCCGACGGCACCGTGCTGGGTCAGAAGGTCACGCCACTGGATCGCGCCGGTCTGTACGTGCCGGGCGGCAAGGCGTCATACCCGTCGTCGGTGTTGATGAACGCGATTCCGGCCAAGGTCGCCGGCGTGACCGAAGTGGTCATGGTGGTGCCGACCCCGCGCGGCGAAGTCAACGAACTGGTGCTGGCGGCCGCGTGCATCGCCGGTGTCGACCGGGTGTTCACCATCGGTGGCGCACAAGCCGTTGCCGCGTTGGCCTATGGCACTGAAAGCGTGCCGCAGGTGGACAAGGTTGTCGGTCCGGGCAACATCTACGTGGCGACCGCCAAGCGTCACGTGTTCGGTCAGGTCGGCATCGACATGATCGCCGGCCCGTCGGAAATCCTCGTGGTGTGCGACGGCCAGACAGATCCGGACTGGATCGCCATGGACCTGTTCTCCCAAGCCGAGCACGACGAAGATGCTCAGGCGATTCTGGTCAGCCCGGACGCCGAGTTCCTCGACAAGGTCGCCGCGAGCATCGACAAACTGCTGCCGACCATGGATCGCGCGACCATCATCGAAACCTCGATCAACGGCCGTGGTGCCCTGATCCACGTGCGTGACATGACCCAGGCCATCGAAGTCGCCAACCGCATCGCCCCGGAACACCTTGAGCTGTCGGTCGCCGACCCGCAGGCCTGGCTGCCGCAGATTCGCCACGCCGGCGCGATCTTCATGGGCCGTCACACCTCCGAAGCGCTGGGCGACTACTGCGCGGGTCCGAATCACGTGCTGCCGACCTCCGGCACTGCGCGTTTTTCCTCGCCGCTGGGCGTGTACGACTTTCAGAAACGCTCGTCGATCATCTTCTGCTCCGAGGCCGGCGCTTCCGAGCTTGGCAAGACTGCATCGATCCTGGCCCGCGGCGAATCGCTGAGCGCCCACGCGCGCAGCGCCGAATACCGCATCAAAGACGAAGTGAAGGGGAACTGAACATGAGTAAATTCTGGAGCCCGTTCGTCAAGAATCTGGTGCCTTACGTGCCGGGCGAGCAGCCGAAGCTGACCCGTCTGGTCAAGCTCAACACCAACGAAAACCCGTACGGCCCGTCACCAAAAGCCCTGGCGGCGATGCAGACCGAACTCAACGACAACCTGCGCCTGTACCCGGACCCGAACAGCGATCTGCTGAAAAACGCCGTCGCCAACTACTACGGCGTACAAAGCAATCAAGTGTTCCTCGGCAACGGTTCGGACGAAGTGCTGGCGCACATCTTCCACGGTCTGCTGCAACACGATCAGCCGATCCTGTTCCCGGACATCAGCTACAGCTTCTATCCGGTTTACTGCGGCCTTTACGGCATCACGTTCGACGCGGTGCCGCTGGATGCGCAGTTCCAGATCAACCCGGCGGACTACGCCAAGCCGAACGGCGGGATCATCTTCCCCAATCCGAACGCACCAACCGGTTGCCTGCTGGCACTGGAAGCGGTCGAGCAGATTCTCAAGGCCAACCCGGATTCCGTGGTGGTGGTCGACGAGGCCTACATCGACTTTGGCGGTGAAACCGCGATCAGTCTGGTCGACCGTTACTCGAACCTGCTGGTGACCCAGACCCTGTCCAAGTCCCGTTCGCTGGCGGGCCTGCGGGTCGGTCTGGCGGTCGGGCATCCAGACCTGATCGAGGCGCTGGAGCGGATCAAGAACAGCTTCAACTCTTACCCGATCGATCGCATGGCGAATGTCGGTGCGGCGGCAGCGTTCGAAGATCGCGAGTACTTCGACAAGACCTGCGCATTAGTCATCGAGAGTCGCGAGTGGGTGGTTGCGCAGTTGCAGGCCAAGGGCTTTGAAGTGCTGCCGTCAGCGGCGAACTTCATCTTCGCCCGGCATCCGCAACACGATGCGGCGGGGCTGGCGGCCAAACTGCGTGAGCAGGGCGTGATCGTGCGCCACTTCAAGCAGGAGCGGATTGCCCAGTTCCTGCGGATCTCGATCGGCACGCCGGAGCAGAATCAGGCGTTGATCGACGGTCTTGGCGAACTCTGATCAGCCGCCGTAAAAAAGGGAGCGAATTCGCTCCCTTTTTTTGTGCTTCAGTTTTCTTCCTTTTCCTTGACCGGAGCAGGCGGCGGACGCAGACCGATCTCGGCGGTCAGCTTCAACTCCTTGCCATTGCGCATCACCTGAATCGTGACCTTGTCGGTCGGTTTGATCCGCGCCACCTGGTTCATCGACTTGCGGCCATCGCCGGCCGGTTCTCCGTCGATGCTGAGGATCACATCACCCAGTTGCAGGCCGGCCTTCTGTGCCGGGCCGTCGCGGAAAATCCCCGCCACCACGATCCCCGGACGCCCGGACAGGCCGAACGACTCGGCCAGTTCCTGGGTCAGCGGTTGCACTTCAATGCCCAGCCAGCCGCGAATCACCTGACCGTGCTCGATGATCGACTTCATCACTTCCATCGCCAGTTTCACCGGGATCGCAAAACCGATGCCTTGCGAGCCGCCGGACTTGGAGAAGATCGCGGTGTTGATGCCAGTCAGGTTGCCGTTGGCGTCGACCAACGCGCCGCCGGAGTTGCCGGGGTTGATCGCCGCGTCGGTCTGAATGAAGTCTTCGTAGTTGTTCAGGCCCAACTGATTACGGCCGGTGGCGCTGATGATGCCCATGGTCACGGTCTGGCCTACGCCGAACGGGTTGCCGATGGCCAGTGCGACGTCGCCGATGCGGATGTTGTCGGAGCGGCCGACGGTGATCGACGGCAGGGTTTTCAGGTCGATTTTCAGCACTGCAAGATCGGTTTCCGGGTCGCTGCCGATCACTCGGGCCAGGGTTTCGCGACCGTCCTTGAGCGCCACGACGATCTGGTCGGCGCCGCTGGTGACGTGGTTGTTGGTCAGGATGTAGCCTTCCGGGCTCATGATCACGCCGGAGCCGAGGCTTGATTCCATGCGCTTCTGCTTCGGCGAATTGTCACCGAAGAAGCGGCGGAACTGCGGATCCTCGAACAGCGGATGGCTCGGCTTGTTGATGACTTTGGTGGTGTAGAGGTTGACCACCGAAGGCGCGGCGATGGTCACCGCGTCCGCATAGGACACCGGCCCCTGCTGCACGCTGGTGGTCTGCGGGGCCTGTTGCAGGTTGACGTCGAGGCTCGGAAGCCCGACCCACTGCGGGTAACGCTGAATAATCAACAGAGCGATAAGCACGCCGGCCAACAGCGGCCAGCCGAAAAAACGCAGCGCCTTGAGCATTAAGCACGTCCTGGAAAAGTTGCAGGCGGGGTCAGACCGCCCATAATGTCGCGCATTATACGAGGCCGCGCGCGCCTCTGAACGGGATATTTAGGAGTCTTTCATGGCCGTCGCCCTGAGCACCCTGGTCGAAGAAGCCGACCGTTACCTTGGCAGTGCGAAAATTGCCGATTATTGCCCCAATGGCCTGCAGGTCGAGGGCCGCCCGCAAGTGATGCGTATTGTCAGCGGCGTCACTGCCAGCCAGGCGTTGCTCGATGCCGCCGTCGAAGCCGAAGCCGACCTGGTGCTGGTGCATCACGGTTATTTCTGGAAGGGCGAGAACCCGTGCATCACCGGCATGAAGCAGCGCCGTTTGAAGACGCTGCTCAAGCACGACATCAGCCTGCTCGGTTATCACCTGCCGCTGGATCTGCACCCGGACGTCGGCAATAACGTGCAACTGGCCCGTCAGCTGGACATCACCGTCGAAGGGCCACTGGATCCGGACAATCTGAAAATCGTCGGTCTGGTCGGTTCACTGAGCGAGCCGATGACCCCGCGTGACTTCGCTCGCAAAGTGCAGGAAGTCATGGGCCGCGAACCGCTGCTGGTCGAAGGCAGTGCGATGATCCGCCGTGTTGGCTGGTGCACCGGCGGCGGTCAGGGCTACATCGACAACGCCATCGCTGCCGGCGTCGATCTGTTCCTCAGCGGCGAAGCCTCCGAGCAGACGTTCCACAGCGCCCGGGAAAACGACATCAGCTTCATCGCCGCCGGCCACCACGCCACCGAGCGCTACGGCGTGCAGGCGCTGGGCGACTATCTGGCGAAGCGTTTTGCCTTGGAGCACATCTTTATCGACTGCCCGAATCCGATCTGAGCGCCCGAACGGGCAGGCATATTCATATACCCTTTCGATCTAGTTGGCGTCCTGATTAGAAGGGGGCGCTGTGCTAGGATTCCCCGCTCGAACACGGCCCGCTGGCCGTTCATAAGAAAGCTTTCGTGAGTAGCCATGGTCGACAAACTGACGCATCTGAAACAGCTGGAGGCGGAAAGCATCCACATCATCCGCGAGGTGGCCGCCGAGTTCGACAACCCGGTGATGCTGTACTCCATCGGTAAAGACTCCGCCGTGATGCTGCATCTGGCACGCAAGGCGTTCTTCCCGGGCAAACTGCCGTTTCCGGTGATGCACGTCGACACCCGCTGGAAATTCCAGGAAATGTACAAGTTCCGCGACAAGATGGTCGAAGAGCTTGGCCTGGACCTCATCACTCATATCAACCCCGATGGCGTGGCGCAGAACATCAACCCGTTCACCCACGGCAGCGCCAAGCACACCGACATCATGAAGACCGAGGGCCTGAAGCAGGCACTCGACAAGCATGGTTTCGACGCCGCCTTCGGCGGTGCCCGTCGCGATGAAGAGAAGTCCCGCGCCAAGGAGCGCGTCTACTCGTTCCGTGACAGCAAACATCGCTGGGACCCGAAGAACCAGCGTCCCGAGCTGTGGAACGTCTACAACGGCAAGGTCAACAAGGGCGAATCCATTCGTGTGTTCCCGCTGTCGAACTGGACCGAACTGGACATCTGGCAGTACATCTACCTCGAAGGCATCCCGATCGTACCGCTGTACTTCGCCGCCGAACGCGAAGTGATCGAGAAGAACGGCACGCTGATCATGATCGACGACGAGCGCATCCTCGAGCACCTGTCCGACGAGGACAAGGCGCGCATCGTCAAAAAGAAAGTGCGTTTCCGTACCCTTGGCTGCTACCCGTTGACGGGCGCGGTGGAGTCCGAGGCCGAAAGCCTGACGGACATCATTCAGGAAATGCTCCTGACGCGAACTTCCGAGCGCCAGGGCCGGGTCATCGACCACGATGGCGCAGGCTCGATGGAAGACAAAAAACGTCAAGGCTATTTCTAAGGGGCTGTCATGTCGCATGTTTCTGATTTGATCAGCGAGGACATCCTCGCCTACCTGGGCCAGCACGAACGTAAAGAGCTGCTGCGCTTTTTGACCTGCGGTAACGTCGATGACGGCAAGAGCACCCTGATCGGGCGCCTGCTGCACGACTCGAAGATGATCTACGAGGATCACCTCGAAGCCATCACCCGCGACTCGAAGAAAGTCGGCACCACCGGTGACGACATCGACCTGGCGTTGCTGGTCGACGGCCTGCAGGCCGAGCGCGAGCAGGGCATCACCATTGATGTCGCCTACCGCTATTTCTCCACCGCCAAGCGCAAATTCATCATCGCCGACACCCCCGGCCATGAGCAGTACACCCGCAACATGGCCACCGGTGCATCCACCTGTGACCTGGCGATCATCCTGGTCGATGCCCGTTACGGCGTGCAGACCCAGACCCGCCGCCACAGCTTCATCGCCTCGTTGCTGGGCATCAAGCACATCGTTGTCGCCATCAACAAGATGGACCTCAAGGGCTTCGATCAGGGCGTGTTCGAGTCGATCAAGGCCGACTACCTGAAGTTCGCCGAAGGCTTGAAGATGAAGCCGACCAGCATGCACTTCGTGCCGATGTCCGCTCTGAAGGGCGACAACGTGGTGAACAAGTCCGAGCGCTCACCGTGGTACACCGGCCAGTCGCTGATGGAAATCCTCGAGACCGTGGAAGTGGCGGGCGATCGCAACTTCACCGATCTGCGTTTCCCGGTGCAGTACGTCAACCGTCCGAACCTGAACTTCCGCGGTTTCGCCGGCACCCTGGCCAGCGGCATCGTCAAGAAGGGCGACGAAGTCGTGGTCCTGCCGTCGGGCAAGAGCAGCCGCGTGAAATCCATCGTCACTTTCGAAGGTGAGCTGGAACACGCAGGTCCTGGCCAGGCGGTAACGCTGACCATGGAAGACGAAATCGACATCTCCCGTGGCGACCTGCTGGTTCACGCCGACAACGTTCCGCCGGTCACCGACAGCTTCGAAGCGATGCTGGTGTGGATGGCTGAAGAGCCGATGCTGCCGGGCAAGAAATACGACATCAAGCGCGCCACCAGTTACGTGCCGGGCTCCATCGCCAGCATCGTCAACAAGGTCGACGTCAACACCCTCGAAGAAGGCCCGGCGAGCGCGTTGCAGCTCAACGAAATCGGCAAGGTGAAGATCGCGCTCGACGCGCCGATCGCCCTCGATGGTTACGACAGCAACCGCACCACCGGCGCGTTCATCGTCATCGACCGTTTGACCAACGGCACCGTCGGCGCCGGCATGATCGTCGCTCAGCCGGTGACCCACGGTACGGCTACGAATCACGGCAAACTGGCCCATGTTGCGACCGAAGAACGCGCTCAGCGTTTCGGTCAGCAACCGGCTACCGTGCTGTTCAGCGGCCTGTCCGGCGCTGGCAAGAGCACCTTGGCATACGCGGTCGAGCGCAAGCTGTTTGATCTGGGTCGTGCGGTGTTTGTGCTGGATGGCCAGAACCTGCGTCATGACCTCAACAAGGGTCTGCCGCAGGATCGCGCCGGACGCACCGAGAACTGGCGTCGTGCCGCGCATGTGGCGCGTCAGTTCAACGAAGCGGGTCTGCTGACGCTTGCGGCGTTTGTGGCGCCGAGTGCCGAAGGTCGTGAACAGGCGAAGGATCTAATCGGCAAGGAGCGTCTGCTGACGGTTTATGTTCAGGCTTCGCCGACTGTGTGCGCCGAACGTGATCCGCAAGGTCTGTATGCTGCCGGTGGCGACAACATTCCGGGTGAATCCTTCCCGTATGACGTGCCGCTGGATGCTGATCTGGTGATCGACACCCAGTCGCTGTCGCTGGATGAAAGCGTCAAGCTGGTGCTGGATCTGTTGCGCAAGCGTGGCGCGATTTAAGCGTTCGCTGCAAAAAGAAAACCCGCAGACAAGTGATTGTCTGCGGGTTTTTTTATAGATCGTTCCCACGCAGAGCGTGGGAACGATCAGTGCCTCGAGGTGCGAACGATCGATTAGCGGCGATCCGGATACTCGCGGTGCATCTGCGCAAGCAGTGCATCCTTGTCTTGCCACAGCTGGTTGATCCAGCCCTGGAATTGCAGGCGGTATTCGCCGTCCTGGTCGTAGTTCCTGCCGATGAACTGCGGTGGGATTTTCAGTTCTTCGAAGTGCACCACTACGTCTCGGACGTTGCCGCACAGCAGATCCCAGAAGCCAGGGCGTCCGCCCGGGTAGTGGATGGTGACGTTGACGATCGATTCCAGTTGTTCGCCCATCGCATCCAGCACGAACGCGATGCCGCCGGCCTTGGGCTTGAGCAGGTATTTGAACGGTGATTGCTGCTGCGCATGCTTGCCTTCGGTAAAGCGTGTGCCCTCGACGAAGTTGAAGATGCCTACCGGGTTGTCGCGGAATTTCGCGCAGGTCTTGCGGGTGGTTTCGAGGTCTTTGCCTTTCTTTTCCGGGTGTTTTTCCAGATAGGCTTTCGAATAGCGTTTCATGAACGGGAAGCCCAGTGTCCACCACGCCAGACCGATGACCGGGACCCAGATCAGTTCCTGCTTGAGGAAGAACTTCAGCGGCTGGATGCGCCGGTTGAGCACGTATTGCAGCACCAGGATGTCGACCCAGCTCTGGTGGTTGCTGGTGATCAGGTACGAGTGTTGATAGTCCAGGCCTTGCAGGCCGCTGAGGTGCCAGCGGGTGCGGCGGACCAGGTTCATCCAGCCCTTGTTGTTGCTGATCCAGGCCTCGTGGGTGTGGCTCATCAGCCAACGCGAAGCGCGGCGTGCGAGGCCGAACGGCAGCACTTTGATCAGCGCCACAAGAAACAGGAACGAGCACAACAGGATCGTGTTCAGCGCCAGCAGCAGCGCGGCGATCACGCCGCGCAGGGGGGCAGGGAGAAAAGCCAGCATCGGGTCAGATATCCAGAGGTCGGTTGGCAGCCTGAATCGCGGTCAGGGCGATGGTGTAGACGATGTCGTCGACCTGCGCGCCGCGCGGCAGATCGTTCACCGGTTTGCGCAGGCCTTGCAGCATCGGGCCGAGGCTCACGCAATCGGCACTGCGTTGAACGGCCTTGTGGGTGGTGTTGCCGGTGTTCAGGTCGGGGAATACGAACACCGTGGCGCGACCGGCCACCTGGCTGTTCGGCGCCAGTTGCCGGGCCACGGTTTCGTTGGCGGCGGCGTCGTACTGCAACGGCCCGTCGATCAGCAGCGAGTGCTGTTGTTCGTGGGCGAGCAGGGTGGCTTCGCGGACTTTCTCGACTTCCTCGCCAGTGGCCGATTCGCCGCTGGAGTAGCTGATCATCGCCACTCGTGGCGTGATACCGAATGCGGCGGCCGAGTCGGCGCTTTGCAGGGCGATCTCCGCCAGTTCGCTGGCGCTCGGATGCGGGTTCATCACGCAGTCGCCGTAGACCAGCACCTCTTCCGGGAACAGCATGAAGAACACCGACGACACCAGTGTGCAGCCCGGAGCGGTCTTGATCAGTTGCAGCGCCGGGCGGATGGTGTTGGCCGTGGTGTTGATGATGCCGGAGACCAGGCCGTCGACTTCATCCAGTGCCAGCATCATGGTGCCGATCACCACGGTGTCTTCCAGTTGCTGCTCGGCCATCGGCGCGTTGAGGCTTTTGCTCTTGCGCAGGGCGACCATCGGCTCGACGTAGCGCTCGCGGATCAGGTCCGGATCGAGGATTTCCAGCCCTGGCGGCAGCGCGATGCCCTGGGCCCGGGCCACGGCTTCGACGTCAGCCGGTTTGGCCAGCAGCACGCAACGGGCAATCCCGCGTTCCTGACAGATTGCCGCTGCCTGTACGGTGAGCGGCTCGCTGCCTTCGGGCAGGACGATACGTTTGTTGGCGGCCTGCGCGCGTTGAATCAATTGATAACGGAACACCGCCGGCGACAGGCGCATTTCCCGTGGCGTGCCACAGCGCTGGTGCAGCCAGTTGGCATCGAGGTGACTGGCGACGAAATCGGTGATGATCTCTGCGCGTTCGCGGTCATCGACGGGGATTTCCTTGTTCAGGCCGTTCAGCAGGTTGGCGGTGTCGTAGGACCCGGTGCTCACCGACAGCACCGGCAAGCCAGCCTGCAACGCGCCACGGCACAGGTCCATGATGCGCGGGTCGGGCAGGGTGTCGCTGGTCAGCAGCAGGCCGGCCAGCGGTACGCCGTTGATAGCCGCGAGGCTGACGGCGAGGATGATGTCGTCGCGATCGCCGGGGGTCACCACCAGCACGCCGGGCTTGAGCAGATCAACGGTGTTGCGCATGGTGCGCGCGCAAATGATGGTCTTGGTCATGCGCCGGGTTTCGTAGTCGCCGGCGTTGAGCACCTGGGCGCCCATCAGGTCGGCGACGTCGCGGGTGCGCGGGGCGTTGAGTTCCGGCTGGAACGGAATGCAGCCGAGCAGACGGAAATCACCTGTGCGCAGCAACGGCGAGTGCTCTTTCAGACGCGCGGCGAAGGCGTCCATGCTCTCGTCGGTCTTGACCTTGTTGAGGATCACGCCGAGGACTTTCGGGTCTTTCGGCCCGCCGAACAACTGCGCCTGCAACTCGACGCGGCCTGACAGCTCGGTCAGCACTTCGTTTTCCGGGGCCGAGACCAGAATCACCTCGGCATCCAGGCTCTTGGCCAAGTGCAGGTTGACCCGCGCGGCGTAGCTGGCGCTGCGGGTTGGCACCATGCCTTCGACGACCAGCACGTCTTTGCCGATGGCGGCCTGCTGGTAGAGGGTGATGATTTCTTCGAGCAACTCGTCGAGCTGACCGTCGCCGAGCATCCGCTCGACGTGGGCCAGGCCCAGTGGCTGCGGCGGTTTCAGGCCGTGGGTGCGCGCTACCAGTTCAGTCGAACGCTCAGGGCCGGTGTCGCCCGGATGCGGCTGGGCAATCGGTTTGAAGAAGCCGACTTTCAGCCCGGCACGCTCCAGCGTACGCACCAGCCCGAGGCTGATGGAGGTCAGACCCACACCAAAGTCGGTGGGCGCGATAAAAAAAGTTTGCATGCGGATTCTCTAAGGGTGCATGGCAATGGCGATCGTCTCTGTGTGCCGATCTGCCGCAATTCAGTCGCCAAGGTTATCGCTAACCGAGCCTTGTGCGCACCAACCGCAAGCAAAGGGTTGGCCTATTTTTTCAATACGTTGCGCGGCGTCCAGCACCCACGCCCGGGACTGCCAGGGCGGGAGGTGGCGCAGGTGCTGGGTGTGGCCGCAGGACAGCTCGGCGACCCAGTGGCCGTCCTCGTCCTGATGGAATCCGCTGACGGTCACGGGCGCCAATCCGTCCCGTCTGTCCGGGTTCTGTTCGCTTTCGGGCAAATCCTTGTTTAGACTTGTCCGTTCTTCATTCTTATGCAAAAGGTCTCGCCCCATGCTGATCGCCGCCAATAAGGCTGTCTCCATCGACTATACCCTGACCAACGACGCTGGTGAGGTCATCGACAGCTCCGCCGGCGGCGCTCCGCTGGTCTACCTGCATGGCGCAGGCAACATCATCCCGGGCCTGGAAAAAGCCCTGGAAGGTAAAGAAGTCGGCAACGAGCTGGACGTTTCCGTCGAGCCGGAAGATGCCTACGGCGAATACGCCGCTGAACTGGTCAGCACCCTGAGCCGCAGCATGTTCGAAGGCGTTGACGAGCTGGAAGTCGGCATGCAGTTCCACGCTTCGGCGCCGGACGGCCAGATGCAGATCGTCACCATTCGTGACCTGGACGGCGACGACGTCACTGTCGACGGCAACCACCCGCTGGCCGGTCAGCGCCTGAACTTCAAGGTGAAGGTCGTTGCCATCCGTGACGCCAGCCAGGAAGAAATCGCTCATGGTCACGTCCATGGCGAAGGTGGCCATCACCACTGATTTTCTGCGCTAAGCTTTCGAGTACTGGAGAGGCGCCCGAGGGCGCCTTTTTAGTCCGCGGCTGTCCTTGGTGGTCTCGCCAAGTGGCTGTTTCGAGTAGAAAACGGGAATCTGGAGTTCGTCATGAGTGCTTTTCACGACCTTAAGTTGACAGCCCTGGATGGCCAGGAGCTACCGCTGGCACCCTTCAAGGGCCAAGTCGTGCTGGTGGTCAACGTCGCCTCCAAATGCGGCTTGACCCCACAGTACGCGGCGCTGGAAAACCTTTATCAGCAATACAAAGGCAAAGGCTTCAGTGTGCTGGGCCTGCCGTGCAACCAGTTTGCCGGCCAGGAACCGGGCAGTGAGCAGGAGATCCAGGAATTCTGCAGCCTCAACTATGGCGTGAGTTTTCCATTGTCGAAAAAGCTCGAAGTCAACGGTCACGACCGCCATCAGCTCTACCGTCTGCTGGCGGGCGAGGGCGCGGAGTTTCCCGGTGACATCACCTGGAATTTCGAGAAATTCCTGCTTGGAAAGGACGGCCGGGTACTGGCCCGGTTCTCGCCGCGCACGGCGCCGGATGATCCTTCGGTGATCACGGCGATTGAAAAAGCCCTGAGCTGAAACACAAAAATCGCAGCCATCGAGCTGCGATTTTTTTCGCCTGCCTTTTGACCCTTAATCATTCAGATCAATAGTGCTATCGGCTGGTTGGAACTGCGCATATTATCGCCGTCATATGATTCGCATGACCGTCGATCAATTTTTCGTGGAGCCTCCCATGCCCGTGCAAGCCCTGTTCAAACCGTTCCAGCTCGGTGCCCTCGAACTGCCGACCCGCGTGGTCATGGCGCCCATGACCCGCTCGTTTTCTCCTGGCGGTGTGCCCAATTCCAAAGTGATCGAGTACTACCGTCGTCGTGCGGCGGCCGGTGTCGGCCTGATCATCACCGAAGGCACCACCGTCGGCCATCAGGCTTCCAACGGTTACCCGAACGTGCCGCACTTCTACGGTGAAGCCGCGCTGGCCGGTTGGAAAAAAGTCGTGGACGCGGTTCACGCCGAAGGCGGCAAGATCGTTCCGCAACTGTGGCACGTCGGCAATGTGCGCCGTCTGGGTACCGAACCGGACGCGAGCGTGCCGGGTTACGGCCCGTCGGAAAAACTCAAGGACGGTCAGGTCGTGGTGCACGGCATGACCAAGCAGGACATTCAGGACGTGATCGCAGCCTTCGCCCAAGCGGCGAAAGATGCCCAGAGCATTGGCATGGACGGCGTGGAAATCCACGGCGCCCACGGTTACCTGATCGACCAGTTCTTCTGGGAAGGCAGCAACCAGCGCACTGACGAATACGGTGGCAGCCTGGCCAACCGTTCGCGTTTCGCCATCGAGCTGATCCAGGCCGTACGCGCGGCGGTGGGTGAAGGCTTCCCGATCATCTTCCGTTTCTCGCAGTGGAAACAGCAGGACTACACCGCGCGTCTGGTGCAAACAGCCGAAGCGCTGGGCGAGTTCCTCAAGCCGTTGTCCGACGCTGGCGTGGACATTTTCCACTGCTCGACGCGCCGTTTCTGGGAGCCGGAATTCGACGGTTCCGACCTGAACCTGGCCGGCTGGACACGCAAGCTGACCGGCAAACCAACCATCACCGTCGGCAGCGTCGGCCTCGACGGCGAGTTCCTCCAGTTCATGGTCAACACCGACAAGGTCGCGCAACCGGCCAGTCTGGAAAAACTGCTGGAGCGTCTGAACAACGACGAGTTCGATCTGGTGGCGGTGGGGCGTGCGCTGCTGGTGGATCCGGACTGGGCGCAGAAAGTGCGCGAAGGCCGCGAGCAGGACATTCTGCCGTTCAGCCGTGAGGCGTTGATGACGCTGGTTTGATCGTTGTGGGAGGCTTGTCGCGCAGGTCGCGGCAAGCCCCCAGCAAATGGTTTTCAAACTGTTCGACGATGGCCGCCCAACCCTGGCGGCTGGCGTGTTGGCGTGCATTCAGGCGCACGCAGCGCAACCTTTCGTCTTCTTCCAGCAGCCACGCTGCTGCCTCGCAGAACGCCTCTTCATCCCCGGGCATCGCCAGCACACCGTTGTAGCCATGGCGAATATGCTGGGCCGCCGCGGCCTGGTCGTAAGCCACCACCCCCAGGCCTGAGGCCAGCGCTTCCAGCACGACGTTGCCAAAGGTTTCGGTCAGGCTCGGAAACAGAAACACATCCCCCGATGCGTAGTGCGCCGCCAGTGCTTCGCCACGTTGCGAGCCGCAGAAAATCGCCTCGGGCAGTTCCTTTTCCAATGCCATTCGTTGCGGCCCGTCGCCGATCACGATCAGCTTCAGATTACGTTGTGGGTAAGTGCCGGCGAGCTTTTCGAAACTGCGCTTGAGCAGACCGAGGTTCTTCTCCGGCGCCAGGCGTCCTACGTGAATGACCGCAATGTCCTGCTCGCCAAGACCCCATTGCTCACGCAAGGTATTCAGGCGCTTGGCCGGGTGAAACAACTGACTGTCGACACCCCGGGACAGTAGCGCGAGGCGTTCGAAGTGGCGACGCTCCAGCTCCAGGCGCTGGCTGACGCTCGGCACCAGGGTCAGGGCCGAACGATTGTGAAACCAGCGCAGATAGTGGGTGAGCACGCGGGTCAGCAAACCCAGCCCGTACTGGTGGGTGTATTGCTGGAAATTGGTGTGAAAGCCGCTGACCACGGCAATACCGAGTCGGCGTGCCGCGCGCAGTGCCGACAGCCCGAGCGGGCCTTCGGTTGCGATATAGAGTACGTCCGGGCGCTGGCGCGTCCAGCGTCGCAGCAGTTTGTGCATCGACGACTGCCCCCATTGCAGCCCCGGATAACCCGGCAACGGCCAGCCTCGGCACAGCAGCAGCGAGTCATCTTCACTTCGCTGCGGATCGTCAGCCTGACGCGGTCGCACCAGTTCCACCCGATGCCCGCGTGCGCGCAAACCGTCGCACAAGCGGCCAAGGGTATTGGCCACGCCGTTGATTTCCGGTGGGAAAGTTTCGCTGATGAGGGTGATATGTAGAGCTGTCGTCATGGCCTCAGTGTCGGCTGAGGCCATGTCGTGGTTGTGACGTTCGGATGATGGATTTGTGACGCGGCCTCAGCGTTGCGTCACCAGATTCTCGGCCCCGCGCTCACGCACCCAGAACAGTGTCGCGCCAGCCACAGCCGCCGGCATCATCAGGATGTTGACCATCGGAATCAGCAGCACCAGATAGACGATCCCGCCGAAGCTCATGCTCTGCCAGCGCTTCTGGCGCAGCCAGGCGAGCATCTCGTTCCAGCCGAGTTTGTGGTTGTCCGCCGGGTAGTCGATGTACTGGATTGCCATCATCCACACCCCGAACAGCAGCCACAGCGGCGCGGCGACGATGTTCACCACCGGGATGAACGAGAGAATGAACAGGCCGATGGCGCGGGGCAGGAAGTAACCGAGTTTGCGCATTTCCCGGGCGAGGGTGCGCGGGATCATGGCGATCAGTTCGCCCCAACTGAAGGCCGGGAAGTCGTCGGTGCCGCGCACCACCACTTCAACCTTTTCCGCGAGGAAACCGTTGAATGGGGCGGCGATCACGTTGGCCAGCATGGTGAAGGTGAAGAACACCATCAGCGCCACCAGCACCACGAACAGCGGCCACAGGATGTAGCTGAGGAAACTCAGCCATTCGGGCAGCGACGGCATCAGCGTGTCGACCCACAGGCTGAACTGGTGACCGGCCAGATAGATCAATCCGACGAACAGCACCAGATTGATGGCCAGCGGCAGCAGCACGAACAGGCGCAGGCCCGGGCTCAAGACCAGTTTGAGGCCCTCACGCAGGTATTGCGGGCCGGACAGAACAGGGGCGGGCATAAGGTGCTCCGAGCAAGGGAAAACGCGCCGACCTTACCGACTTTGCATAACCTGTGAAAGCGCGGCAGGGGGATCGACATTCACTGTAACAAAGACGTCCATCTCGTCAGTGTGTCGGCATAGAGACCACCTATGAGCTGGATTGTTAAACCGTATTTCCTTAATCTTGCCCCCCTCGATACGCTGCACCCAACTTTTTACAGGACTGTCGAGCTCATGCCTTCCCCAAGGTTATCCACAGTCCTTTTTTATTCCCGCCGGCAGTCCGGCGTCCGGCCAGGTGTCTTGGCCGGTCAACAGGAGCAGGTTCATGTCTGAAGTCCGTCATTCGCGAGTGATCATCCTCGGTTCCGGCCCTGCCGGTTACAGCGCTGCCGTCTACGCTGCCCGCGCCAACCTCAAGCCGCTGCTGATCACCGGCATGCAGGCCGGCGGTCAACTGACCACCACCACCGAAGTCGACAACTGGCCGGGCGACGTCCATGGTCTGACCGGCCCGGTGCTGATGGAGCGCATGCGTGAGCACGCCGAGCGTTTTGAAACCGAGATCGTCTTCGATCACATCAATGCTGTGGACTTCGCTTCCAAGCCATACAGCCTGACCGGCGACAGCGGCACCTACACCTGCGATGCACTGATCATCGCCACCGGCGCCAGCGCTCGTTACCTGGGCCTGCCTTCGGAAGAAGCGTTCATGGGTAAAGGCGTTTCGGCCTGCGCGACCTGCGACGGTTTCTTCTATCGCAACAAGCCGGTGGCCGTGGTCGGTGGCGGCAACACTGCTGTGGAAGAAGCGCTTTACCTGGCGAACATCGCCAGCAAGGTCACCCTGATTCACCGTCGCGAAACCTTCCGCGCCGAGAAGATCCTGATCGACAAGCTCAACGCCCGTGTGGCCGAAGGCAAGATCGAGCTAAAGCTGAACGCGACCCTGGACGAAGTGCTGGGTGACAACATGGGCGTGACCGGTGCGCGTCTGAAGAACAACGACGGCAGCTTCGACGAAATCAAGGTCGACGGCGTGTTCATCGCGATCGGCCACACCCCGAACACCTCGCTGTTCGAAGGTCAGCTGGAGCTGAAGGACGGTTACCTCGTCGTTCAGGGCGGCCGTGAAGGCAACGCCACCGCGACCAGCGTCGAAGGCATCTTCGCTGCCGGCGACGTGGCCGACCACGTTTACCGTCAGGCCATCACCTCGGCCGGCGCCGGTTGCATGGCGGCACTGGACACCGAGCGTTACCTGGACGGTCTGCAGAACGCTTCGTTCTAAGATCGCAGAAACGAAAAAACCGGCCAATTGGCCGGTTTTTTCATGCCTGCGATTCGCTCGGGAATCAGCGGCGGGTCAGCGGTTGCGCTTCGAATTTCACGCCCGCCAGACCGTGCTGGATCAGCGCACGGATATTGCCGTGATCGCTGCCTTCAGGCGTTGCCACGACCGAACGGTAGTGTTCGCCGAACGCCAGCAGTGCTTCTTCATCGCTCAAGCCTTCCAGCAACGCCAGACCCAGGGTCTTGCACGAACCTTCGTTCTGCCCGGCGGCGTTCTCCACGCCGCCGTTGTTGAACGCCTGCGGCTGGTAGTCGTAACCGGCGGCGATGAACGACAGGGTGTCGGCAAAAACGTGTTCGCCGCTCTTGAGGCTGGCGCGCAGGGTGTTCAGATCACTCATGGGGTTTTCCTTTGGCGAACGCCGCTTGCTGTTCGGCGCTGGCTTCTTGCTGATATTGGGCTTTCCACTCGGCGTACGGCATGCCGTAAACCACTTCACGGGCATCGTCGAGGCTGATCTCGATCTGGCGTTGGTCGGCTTCGGCCTTGTACCACTTGGACAGGCAGTTGCGGCAGAACCCGGCGAGGTTCATCAGGTCGATGTTCTGCACGTCCTTGCGGCTGTCCAGGTGGGCGACCAGCCGGCGGAAGGCGGCGGCTTCGAGTTCGAGGCGTTGTTGCTCGGTCATGATGGGCTCTGTGCAGTCAAATCGTGGCGCGGATGATAAAAGTCTGACGCCCGGAGCGCCAGACACGTTCAGCGGCTGGCGGCGAGGGTGATCGACACCGACTCGGCAAAACGCAAGGCATGCGGTTTGTCGACTTCGACTTCCGCGTACAGCACCGATTCGTTGGCCATCACCAGATCCAGCAGCTCCTGAGTCAGGCGTTCGAGCAGCGCGAAGCGGTTGCCTTCCACGTGGGCGATGATCGCCTTGGTGATGGTGCGGTAGTTCAGCGCGTGGTCGATGTCGTTGTCACGCACCGCTTCCTGCGCGGCGTACAGGATGGTCAGGTTGATCAGCACATCCTGCTTGTTGAGGATTTCGTCCTCGTTGATCCCGATAAAGGTGCGCAGGCGCAGATCCTTGACCCGGATGCGCGCCATTCCCGGTTGAAGTTGTGGCATTTATTTGCTCCGTCCAATCAATTGCAGGAACTCCTGGCGGGTGTTGCTCGACTCGCGGAAGGCGCCGAGCATGACCGAGGTGTTCATGGTCGAATTCTGTTTCTCGACACCGCGCATCATCATGCACATGTGCCGGGCTTCGATGACCACCGCGACACCGGCGGCATCGGTGACTTGCTGGACCACCTCGGCGATCTGGCGGGTGAGGTTTTCCTGGATCTGCAGGCGGCGGGCGAACATGTCCACCAGTCGCGCGATCTTCGACAGCCCCAGCACCCTGCCCGTCGGAATATAAGCCACATGGGCCTTGCCGATGAAGGGCAGCAGGTGATGTTCGCACAACGAATAGAGCTCGATGTCGGCGACGATGATCATCTCGTCGGTGTCGGAGGCAAACAGCGCGCCATTGACGATCTCTTCAACGCTCTGTTCGTAGCCGTGACACAGATACTGCATGGCCTTGGCCGCCCGCGCCGGTGTGTCTAGCAGTCCTTCGCGGTCAGGGTTTTCACCGAGACCGATCAGGATCTCGCGGTAATGCTCGGGCAGGGAACGGGTCATGGAGCATCCTCGCGGGGGCGTATTACTTGACGTGCCGCCCGCCGTTGACGGTCAGGGTCGTGCCGGTGACATACGGGTTGTCGAGCAGGTAACGCAGGCTCTGATAGATCACTTCGCTGCCGGGTTCGATGCCCAGCGCGGACTTTGCCAGCGCCTTGGCGCGGTACGCCGCGTCGTCGTCGGGATTGAACAATAGCAGGGCTGGCGCGATGCCGTTGACCTTGATTGTCGGCGCGTAGCGCGCAGCGAAGGACAACGTGAGACTGTCGAGCCCGGCCTTGCTGGCGCAATAGCCGATGTGTTTGCTGCTGCCCTTGCGCGTGACGTCATCGCTGATGTGGATGATGTCGGCAGGGCTCGAACGTTGCAGCAGTTCGGCGCAATGCAGGTTGATCAGGTAGGGCGCCAGCATATGAATGTTGAACATCCGGCTGAAGGCTTCGGCTTCGCCGTCGTCGGTTTCCGCCAGCCATTCCGAGGCGTTGTGCACGATGGCGCGCAGGCTGTCGGTGCGGGACTTCAGTTCGGTGATGAACGCGAGGATCGAGGCTTCGCTGGAAAAATCCGCATGCAACCCGAGGGCGCCCAGATCCCGCAACGTCTTCACCCCCGGGCGTTCGCTGCGGTAGGTGAAGATCACCCGATGGCCATCTTCCAGCAGACGCTGCGCACAATGCAGGCCGACCCGCTGGCCGGCGCCGGTGATGAGGAAGGGAGCTGTGGAGGAAGTCATGTACGGCTCGCGTCGAAGTCAGAGCAAAAACTATAACAGCGACGCGAGCGACGGCTTCAGCGATTTTGTGTGGACGGCGTGGCAGGCAATGGGCGAGCAGGCGCCGGGTTGAGCCAGCCGGCCAGCAGGCGGGTCGACAGCGGAATGAAAAAGTAAACCATCAACGGGGTCAGGCACAGCGTGCTGATGAAGACCCTCGGCAACAGGCTCATTTCAGCGAGCAGCGGACCCAGCACGAAGTTGAACAGCAGCGACACCGGGAAGAACGCCAGCCAGATCGCCACGGCCTGTTTCCAGCGCGGCGGGCGATGACCGGCAGCACCGAACCAGCCTTCGATCCCGCTGACCCGATGTTCCGTCGGGTGGGCAAACAGATCGCTGCCACGGGCCAGCCATGCGGTGCGCGAAGCCGAATGTTCCCAAGCGTGCAGGGTCTGTTCGTCGACGAAGCGGAAAATGATCTGGAATTCATCGTCGCCGGGAGGCGGGGCCAGTACGCCGGAGCCGAGATAACCGGGGAAGTCGGTGGCCAGTTGTTCGCCTTCTCGCAACCAGGCGATCAGGTCCTGATAACGACCATTGGCGACACGACGCGCGACCATCAGCGTGACGGGGGAAGTAGACATTGTGTATCTCCGTATTGCAGGTGCGTCGCTCCGGGTAGGAGTTTCGCCTGACGCAGCGCCGGGGTAGAGGGCTGCGTTCTTTGACAAGCAAGGATTATTCCTTATTTTCGTGACGAACCCGATACTTTCGTTCCATTTGATCGCTTGAACCGTTCGGGGGCATCAGGAGTAGAATGGATCCAACTTCGCCCACAAACTCTTCCAACAAGGACGTGTCCGCACAAATGCCTGTCATTACAGACGTTCGTCCTGCTTCGCAGGCATCCGTAGCGCTGGATCGCGAGGAGCTTTTTCCTATACGTGAAGTGGCGCGCCTGACCGGCGTGAACCCGGTGACGTTGCGCGCATGGGAGCGACGATACGGATTGATCCAGCCAACGCGCACCGAGAGTGGGCATCGCCTGTACTCGATGACCGATATCGAGCGCGTTCGCAGCATCGTCGACTGGATTGATCGGGGCGTTTCGGTGAGCAAGGTCGGCAAGATCCTGGCCAAGACCGAGCCAATGAAAGTGCTGGCCCACTTCATTCCCGATGATCTGGTGCAGGCGGACTATCTCCAGTGGCAGGAACAGGTTCGGCAGGCAGTCAGTTCGTTTGACGATCAGTTGCTTGATCGGGTCTACGGTCAGATTTTCTCCACCTATGCCTTGCCTGTCGTGTTTCAAGACATTCTGATGCCGCTGTGGCTGCAAATGCTCCAGCGTCAGGATGCGTTCGGACAAACCAGCGAGTGGCTGTTCTTCGATGGTTTTTTGCGAGCGAAAGTGCTGCAGCGCATCGTCGTGCTGCGGGGCTCGCAACCGCGCAAGGTGATCGTCAGCGCGCTGGCCGGTCAGTGTCGCGAGCTTGAGTTGTTGGTGGCAGCGCTGTTTCTCAGCGGCAATGACGCGGGGGTTCGTGTGCTCACCACCGGTCAACCGTTCGATGAGCTGACGCTGGTGTGCGAGAAGATCAAGCCCGAGGCGCTGGTGCTGTTTTCCAATCACGCCCCGGCACCCGAGCTGCCGCGTCGGCTGAATCGTCTGGCGCTGAGTCTTGATTGTCAGTTGATGCTGGCGGGGGATGCGGCCGATCTGGCACAGGACAGCCTGGCGGGATCATCGGTCGGCTGTCTGGGCAATGAAGGTTCGACCATGCGCCAGCGCATGAATCAGTTCCTCGCAGGGACGCTGGATACCTGAGAATCAGGTGTGCAGGGCAGGGTGGGTCAGGCGATGCTGTTGCAGGATGAACTGGCGCAGACGCTCGGTTTCATCGGCATCGCTCTGGCTTAGCTCGTAAGCATAAAAGCCGCTTTCGGTTTCCCGTTCGAACGTCCCGCGCAGGGCAATCCGCTCATAGCCCGACGGGCTGAACCACAAGGCAAAGTGCTTCGGCGGCTTGGTCTTGTTGCGCACTTCCAGCAGCACACCCTTGTGCGAAACCTCGTGAACCCACAGCGTACCTGGCTGGCCCTTGGCGTTTTCCAGTGCCACCGGCTCTTCCAGGGTCAGGCGCCATGGACGCACCATCGGCCCGTCTTCATAAATGCTCGGCACCCCAAGACGCAGATGCAGGGCGTGGAATTCGTCTTCCACCAGATGCAGCGGGAAAGTCATCTGCTGATTTTCGAAGTTAGCCTGGATGGTGACTTGCTCATGGGCCGCCAGACGCGTGAGCAAATCACGGATCTGTGAACCACCATTGACCAGCAGGCTCGACGTCGCATCCCGTACATTGAGTTGCGGGTTGTGTTGCATGGTCTGGATGAAATCCAGCTCATCCTGGGTCAGGAGGGCGTCACGCTGCATGGCTAACTCGAAATGAATAATTACAAAGTCATTGGTGATTGTAGTTAATGACAATTAGTTCGTTGTTTTGTTTTCGCCGTTCGTCGCTTTCAAGGCAGCAATTTCTGCTTCCAGTGCCGCAACCTGGGCTTCCAGTTGCGCCACCCGCTGCTGCGCCTTGACCTGAACCGTAACGTCCTTTTGCACACCTACGAAGTAGGTCTGCCCGTCGTCGGCATTTTTTACCGTCGAAAGAGACAGTTCGTTCCAGAACGGCGTGCCGTCCTTGCGGTAGTTGCGCAGGATTTCGCGGCAGGAACCACCGTTCTTCAGCGCCTCGCGAATCACCCCTAAACCGGCCTGGTCGCGATCCCCGGCCTGCAGAAAACGGCAGTCCTGATAGAGAATTTCTTCGCTGGTGTAGCCGGTCAGTTTTTCGAAAGCCGGATTCACGTAGATCAGGATGTTGTCCTGATCACCTTCTTTTTCTGCCACCACGATTCCATCGTTCGACGCGTTGATCACCATTTGCAGGAGACTGGCATTGATCATCTATGAAGCCTTACAAGGAGTTCGATGGCAGGCATTCTAGAAGATCGACCGGCGCTGTCTACTGGCCACCAGCCCTTATCGAGAGCCAATCGCAACAGAGCGCCGCTGGCTGTTACTATCGCCGCTCTTTTTTTCAGTTTCAGGATCAGATTGATGAAAGTCGCCATCCTCTCCGGCTCGGTGTACGGCACGGCCGAAGAAGTCGCTCGCCACGCTCAGAGCCTGTTGAACGCCGCCGGTTTTGAAACCTTCTACAACTCGCGCGCCAGCCTCGCCGATCTCCAGGCGTTTGGCCCTGAAGCCTTGCTCGGCGTGACCTCGACCACCGGCATGGGCGAACTGCCGGACAACCTGCAACCGTTGTATTCGGCCATTCGTGATCAACTGCCGGCAGCCTGGCGTGGTTTGCCCGGCGGGGTGATCGCACTGGGTGACGCCAGCTACGGCGACACCTTCTGCGGCGGCGGCGAGCAACTGCGCGAATTGTTCGGCGAGCTGGGCGTGCGCGAAGTGCAGGACATGCTGCGCATCGACGCCAGCGAAAGCGTCACCCCGGAAACCGACGCCGAGCCTTGGCTGGAACAGTTGATCGCCACGCTCAAGGGCTGATCCCGCGTTCACGCAACAGCGCCAGCCAGGCCTGCGCAGCCTTCGACAGATAGGCGCCCCGGCGCCAGATGAAAGCGATGTCCCAGCGCAAGTAGTCCGGCGCATTCAGGGTCAGGCGCACCACGCCTGGCCGCACCAGACCGCGTGCCACCACGCTGGGCAGCAGCACCACGCCTTGTCCGGCGGCGACCAGCGCCGCAAGAAAATCCGCCTGCCCACTGCGTCCGCCTTCCCTCGGGGTGAAGCCCATCTGCTGGCACGCCTGGAGCAAGCGATCGTTGAGCACGAAACTGCGCTGATACAAAAGGAACGGCGTATCGGCCAACTCCTCCAGACCGATTTCACCTTTTGCCGCCAGTGGGTGATCCACCGGTAACAGCGCATCCAGCGGTTCATCGCAGAATGGCTGAAAGTCGAATTGCGGATCCTTCGGCAGCAGACTGCCACCCAACTCCAGCTCGCCGCTGAGCACCGCCTGTTCGATATTGCGGCTGCCACCCTCAAGCAACTGCACGCTGATGTTCGGATAGCGCCGTCGGTATTCGGCAAACAGCCCGGCAAACAATGCATCGCTGCCCAGCAAGGGCAACCCGAGACGTAACTCGCCGCGTGCCAATTGGCTGAGGTCATCCAGTTCGCTGAGCAATTCATTGCGCAACCGCAGCATGCCTTCGGCCCGGTGCAGCACCACGCTGCCGGCGGCAGTCAGGCGTATCTGTGAACCCAGTCGTTCGAGCAACGGTGTGCCGAGGCTCTGTTCGAGCTGGGCGATCTGCTTGCTCACGGCGGACTGACTGATGTGCAGGTTTTTTGCAGCTTGAGTGAAACCGCCCTGATGCATGACTTCGACGAAACTTCTGAGTTGTTTGAATTCCATGGCCTGATTCCAGATTGGAATGGCTTTGAGTCTAACAATTCGCTTCGGAGATGGTAGCCGGGTTCGTAAGATAGCCACCTGAAAGGAGCCCATCGATGAAAGCCTCGACCCTCAAATACCTCTCTCGCCTGCTGGCCGAACTGGCCGTGCTGCTCGCTCTTTACCTGCTCGGCTGCCAGATCGCAGCGTGGCTGGCCTGGCCGATTCCCGGCGGCGTGATCGGCATGGCGTTATTGCTGCTGGGCTTTGCGTTCGGCTGGATTAAACCGGCGGCGCTGCAAATGGGCGCCGGCCTGTTGATGGCCGAGATGCTGCTGTTCTTCATTCCGGCGCTGATGAGCCTGCTGGATTACGGCGCGTTGCTGCGCGATGACGGCTGGCGGATCTTGTTGGTGATCGCAGCCAGTACGCTGATGGTGATGCTGGTGACCGCGTTCACCGTGGAGCTGGCCGTGCGCCTGAGGCGGTCCCATGAAGCTTGAGCTGATGCCGATGTTTTGGCTGGCGTTCACCTTGCTGGCCTATTTGTTCAGTCGCTGGCTGTATCGGCGGACCGGACGTTACGTGCTGTCGCCACTGATTCTGGTTCCCGCGTTGCTGCTCGCGCTTGCCGTGCCGTTGCACACCGCTTACGCCGAGTATTCGAGCAACACCCATTGGCTGATGCTGGTACTCGGGCCGGTCACCGTGGCGTTTGCGGTGCCGATCTGGCAACAGCGGCGATTGCTGGTGCGGCATTGGTCGGCGTTGCTGCTGGGCATGCTGGCCGGCAGTGCGGCATCGATTGCCACGTCGTTCGGCCTCGCGAAAGCGCTGGCGCTGGACAGTTCGGTGACGCTGTCGCTGGTGCCGCGCTCGATCACCACGCCGTTCGCCATGCCGCTGGCGCAGGACCTCGGTGGCGTGCCTGAGCTGACAGCGGTGTTCGTGATGTTCACCGGGGTGTTCGGCGCCATGCTCGGCGGTGTGCTGCTCAAGTGGCTGCCACTGCGCAGCCCATTGGCGCGCGGTGCATTGTTCGGCGTGGGTGCTCATGGTGCGGGCGTCAGCCGCGCCCATGAAGTGGGCGGCGAAGAGGGCTCGGTCGCGGGGCTGGTGATGGTGCTGACGGGACTGCTCAATCTGTTCGCCGCGCCTTTGTTGGCGTCGTTGCTTTGACATGGATCCAAGCAGATTGCGTCGCTGACTCGTTCAGTCATCAAGCTGGCTGCCAATGCAACTACGCGACCGTCCGGGGCTGACTAGACTGCTGACACACGCAAAAACAATAAGAACGCAGAGGTGCATACAGTGAGCGTAGCCCCCGTCCCTTCGTCCGTGAACGTCAAAGATCAGGTCAGTGCCGCGGAATGGCAGACCCGGGTCGATCTGGCCGCCTGTTATCGTCTGGTCGCGCTGCATGGCTGGGACGATCTGATCTTCACTCACATTTCCGCCAAGGTGCCCGGCACCGAAGATTTCCTGATCAACCCGTTCGGTCTGATGTTCCATGAGATCACCGCGTCCAGTCTGGTGAAGGTCGACCAGGCCGGTAACAAGCTCATGGACAGCCCCTACGAAATTAATCCCGCCGGCTACACGATTCACAGCGCCGTGCACGAAGTGCGGCACGATGTGGCTTGCGTGCTGCACACCCACACCGCTTCCGGTGTCGCGGTGTCGGCGCAGAAGCAGGGCGTGTTGCCGATCAGCCAGCAATCGCTGTTCGTGCTGTCGAGCCTGGCCTTTCACGCCTATGAAGGTGTGGCGCTCAACCATGAAGAGAAAGCGCGGTTGCAGGCGGATCTGGGCGACAACAATTTCCTGATGCTGCACAACCACGGTCTGCTGACCTGTGGCGGCACCATCGCCGACACGTTCCTGATGATGTTCACCTTCCAGCGCGCCTGCGACATCCAGGTCATGGCGCAGACCGGCGGTGCCGAACTGATCGCCATCGAACCGCAGATTCTGGCTGGCGCCAAGGCGATGATCGCCGGCGTCACCAAAAGTGCTCAAGGCATGGGTGGCGCGCTGGCTTGGCCGGCGCTGCTGCGCAAACTCGATAAACAAGACCCGGGGTATAGACTCTAATGCCTCTCGCCGAGATTCCGCTGAGTGCCTGGCGCAAGCGCAGCCAGTCGTTTGTCTTCCGTGGTCAGCCGATCCGCTACTGGACAGCCGGGCAGGGCGAACCGCTGCTGTTGATCCATGGCTTTCCGACGGCCAGTTGGGACTGGCATTACCTGTGGCAGCCGCTGTCCCAGCGCTACCGGGTGATTGCCTGCGACATGCTCGGCTTCGGCGACTCGGCAAAGCCGCTGAATCACATTTACAGCCTGCTGGAGCAGGCCGATCTGCAACAGGCCTTGCTGGCGCATCTGTCGGTCGAACAACCGGTGCACATTCTGGCCCACGACTACGGTGACAGTGTTGCCCAGGAGTTGCTGGCCCGGCATTACGAAGATCTGATCGAGGTCGCCAGTTGCGTGTTCCTCAACGGAGGTCTGTTCCCGGAAACCCATCGACCGCTGCTGGCGCAAAAACTGCTGCTCAGCCCTCTGGGCTGGATGATCGGTCGGGCATTCACCCGCGATGCGCTGGTGAAGAGCTTCCAGCAGATTTTCGGCCCGGACACCCGGCCCAGCGAAAGCGAAATGGATGATTTCTGGAGCCTGATCGAATGCAATCGCGGGCAACGCGTCATGCACAAGCTGATTCACTACATTCCCGAGCGCCGGGTTCAGCGTGATCGCTGGGTCGCGGCGATGCAGCGCGGCGAGGTACCGCTGCGGGTGATCGATGGCGAAGTCGATCCGATTTCCGGGGCGCACATGGTCGAGCGTTATCGCGAGCTGATCCCCGACGCCGACACCGTGCTGTTGCCGGGCATCGGCCATTACCCGCAAAGCGAAGCGCCGGTGCAGGTGCTCAAACACTACCTCGAATTTCGCGATCACTTCGTGTTGCCGCCGCGCAAGGTGGCGTGCTCCTGATTTAGTGCGCGAGGCGCCTGACGCCTCGGCACGTTTCATCATCCCCCAGCCTTATCGCGCACCATTCAGCCCCTGCCGTATTCGTTGTGACCGCACGCCCTGTGCCTGACACTCAGGGACACTGTCCCTCAGGTCTGCTGGAGTTGCCCCGATGAATGAGTCTGTGCGTTTCGAAGATAAAGTCGTGATCGTCACCGGAGCCGGTGGCGGCCTGGGACGCGCTCACGCTTTGCTGTTCGCCAAACAGGGCGCCAAAGTGCTGGTCAACGACCTCGGCGGTTCGACCCAGGGCGAAGGCGCCAACGCTTCGGCCGCCGACCGCGTGGTAGCGGAAATCCGCGAGGCCGGCGGTATCGCCGAAGCCAACCATGACTCGGTCACCGACGGCGACAAACTGGTGCAGAACGCGCTCGATGTGTTCGGCCGAGTCGATGTGGTGGTCAACAACGCCGGGATCCTGCGCGACAAGACCTTCCACAAAATGGAAGACGCCGACTGGGATCTGGTCTACCGCGTCCACGTCGAAGGCGCCTACAAGGTGACTCGCGCCGCGTGGCCGCACCTGCGCGAGCAAAACTACGGCCGGGTGATCTTTACCGCGTCGACCTCGGGCATCTACGGCAACTTCGGCCAGTCCAACTACGGCATGGCCAAACTCGGTCTCTACGGCCTGACCCGCACCCTGGCAATCGAAGGCCGCAAGAACAACATCCTGGTCAACGCCATCGCCCCCACCGGCGGTACGCGCATGACTGAAGGCCTGATCCCGCCGCAAGTGTTCGAACAACTCAAACCGGAACTGGTCAGCCCGCTGGTGGTGTACCTGGCCAGCGAACAGTGCCAGGAAACTTCCGGCCTGTTCGAAGTCGGCGGCGGCTGGATGGGCAAGGTGCGCTGGGAACGCAGCCTTGGTGCCGGGTTCGATCCTCGCGTCGGGTTTTCCCCGGAAGATGTCGCGGCGCACTGGCAGCAGATCTGTGATTTCGAAGGCGCGGCACATCCGAAGGACAACATCGAGGCGCTGAAGGAAATGATGGGGAATCTGCAGAAGTATTCGTTGTAACCCGAAGAGGCCACCAGGTGAGAGCCTGGTGGCCGATTTGCCGATCAGGTGTATCTGTTTTCGATCATGAATTTTGGAGGGGACCAGTTGGGGCCTTTAATCGCGACAGACCCTTCGCCGACTGCCAACACCCCGAGTTCAAAAAGCCTTGTGTAGGTTTCCAGCAACTCTCCGCTTTCTATGACTTCACGTCGATATCGGCCAAACATTCTGTCCAGGGAGGGAATAGCTGAGCCGAGGCCGAACACAGTCAAAACATCTTCTACTGGCTCATTTTTGACAATTTGTTCAACGATGCTCATTGCTGCCCTCCTTTTAAAAGGTTTTTGAAAAACACTTCGTCCTGTTTGTCTGCTGCCGCTATGGCATCTTCCGTGTAAAGCAAAGACTCATGATCCGCCAGTTGGAAATCCTCCAATGTTGCGCTGTGCGCGTTGTTCCACATCGGGGATTCTTTGTCTGGCTTGAAGTCATCACTCAATCCTAGCGCTCGAAATCTCTCTAGTTCCCTAATCTCATGAGTGTAATAGCGTAAATCAGTGTCGGTGGCTGCCATTTGACCGTTCAGTATTTTTTCAAGTCGATGAATCATGATGTTGTTCGCATCTGATTGATCAAATCGTGCGATGTGTAGTTTAACCGAGGAAATGCCGGTGCCCGTGATGACTGCCTGACGCCAGTCAAGATGAAGTATCGGTCCACCTGCTTGAGCTGGATTGAAAAGTCGCCCGCTATATATTCCTCTAACAGAAGCCCCCTCATACGGACTGCTGATCACCACATACAGCGGCGCAACCCCCGAGTCCTCCGGAAAGATAATGACGAAGCGCTCCCATTCCTCCTCCAGGCTCGGGTGGAGGTCGAGCCTTCCCTCGATCGGCATGATCGGCGCGCCGCTGTATGTCGGCGGATCGGTATCGGCACTCGGGAGCAGCGTGGAGCTGTCGCCCGGGCTGATGACCGGGGTCCAGGTCAGAATGTCGTTGGGCAAATCGGGCAGGACGGTCTCGTAAACCCCGTTGAGCGAATCGAAGGTCGCACGCAGCACCGGAACATCGCTGCGTACCTGAAAGTCGTCAGCGCTGACCACGAAGACTTCGGCGCCGGCGCCCATCCTTCTTGTCCCCAGTCCGATCGGTATCTGCAATGTGCCCTGGCGCTGCGCGATCTCGCGTAATGCCTGCGGCGTGGCAGAAGACAACTCGACCAGCGGCACGCTGACGCTGAAACGCTCACCGTTGCCCAGACGTGAAGGCGCCAGCAAAGCCGCGAACCCGACCGCAACCGGTGCCAGCAGCGAGGCGCCCAAGGCGTTGATGCCGACAACCGCCGAGCGCAGGACCGTGAGGATCGCTGTGGCTGTCGACGGGGTCAGGCGCGCTGCGTTCGAGGCGAATGCGATCACCGGCCCGGCGCTGGCCGCCGCGGCAGACGCTGGATAAACCCGCTGGCCCGCATCCGCTCGTGCCTGGTCACGGGCCTGGCGTGCAGCCTCTGTATGGCGCTGCTGCTTGGCGAGGGCTTCCAAGTGCGCCTGTTCAGCAGCCAGCTGGCGCGCAGCGGCTTCGGCGGCAATCCGCGCCTGTTCCGCGGCTTTGCGTTGTGCCTCGGCCAGCGCCGCCAACCGCGCTTGCTCGCGGGCCTGGACTTCTTGCTGTTCCTGTTGGCGCCGCGCCGTCTCCGCCAAGGCTTTCTGGCGTTGCTGTTCTGCGGCGATCCGCGCCTGTTCGGCGGCGCGGCGTGCAGTTTCTGCGGCCTGGGCCTGCGCGGCGTCATTGGCCTGTACCGCCGCCAGCCAGTTGTGCACGTTGACGTGTTGTTGATGCAGCGTCGCCAGCGTCTGGGTCAGCAATCTGACTTCCATTGCCGCGCGATAGGATTGCTTCCACAGGTTCATCCCCGGTCCGTTGGGACTCAGCACCTTGTCCACGGCGTAGGCCCGGGACAGGAACTGGTAGACCGTCTTGTCGGTGGGATCGCTGCCGTAGAAGCCGTGGGACAGTTGTGCCTGCTGTTGCAGTTGCGCGTTCTTGCGCTGGATCAGCCGGTTGCGCACGCCCAGCTCTCGGCTGATCGCGGCAGCGGGCGGCAGCGGCTGGGTCGACTCTTCCAGGCGGGTCGCGGCCAGATCGACTTCAATGGCTTGCGGGATTTGTGCAGCCTTCGCCTGGTATTCCTGAGTCAGCGGGGTAATGAAGTTCTGCAACACCTGCTGATAACGGGCAGGGCTGCGCGGCGTGCCGAACGGACCGTTATAACGATTGTGATCAACAGTGGAAATGCCGGGGTTGAAATGCGACGGTGCTTCAGCGGTTGTCCACACAGGCTCTGTCAATTCAAATGGAGGTGGTCTTTGCATATTCATATCCTTTTGAATGTGCGTTGGTTTTTCAGAACATAAACGTACGAATCACTAATGGGTATTTGCCCATTGAAGTTACAGGAGAGTTTGCGCAGAGGTATCTGAGAAGGGTGTAGGTTGTAACTTGCGTTTAAGCGTGAACTTTCATTGCTTATACAAAGACTCAGGAAACTTCTTACGTATTAAAAGAACTTTCCTGCGCTGAAAAGGGAAACGGCACTTCAGAGCAGCGCGAGCGCCACGCAATCATTTATCGGGGTCAAAAAGCGCCCATAAAAAAGGCCGCTGCAAACGCAGCGGCCAAGGTAAGACGTTGGATCAAGGAGCTACAAATCAACGTCAGTGAACACCGGGGCGAGGGATCGAAAAACGCTTCGGTCCATCAGAAATCGATTGCCGACGACTCGGTCGCGGACTTTGTGCTTGCTGGCGGTCTGCCGTGAAAGCCCGCACAGAATAAGGGCTGGCGCTTCAGGGAAAAATAGCGATTCCGGACATGCACTGTTACGGGGCATGTAACAGTGGCGCGCACTGGCCTGGTCATTATCCGTTGCATTGATAGTGGTCCATCCAGCCTGTTCATGGCGGGCGCAAAGCCTTGTCGCAGGCTGGGATTCATCCTTTCGAGCGACAGCGCGAATACCTCCTTGGTGCGCTTATCCTCGCCGTGGCGCGGCAGTAGGGTGGGGCCTTCTGTCACTCACCGGGGAAGACGCATGACAAAAACAACAATGCGCGCCATCTTCACGCCGCAGGCGCTTGCCGCTGCGGTGGCCTTGGGTTGCTGTGCCCAGGCGCACGCGGTCGCTTTCAATATCGGGGAAATCGAAGGCACCTTCGATTCGTCGCTGTCGGTCGGTGCGAGCTGGGGCATGCGCGATGCCGACAAGTCGCTGGTCGGTACGGTCAACGGCGGAACCGGCCAGTCTTCCACCGGTGATGACGGGCGTTTGAACTTCAAGAAAGGCGAGACCTTTTCCAAGATCTTCAAGGGCATCCATGACCTCGAACTGAAGTACGGCGACACCGGTGTGTTCGTGCGCGGCAAGTACTGGTACGACTTCGAACTCAAGGACGAAGACCGCGAGTTCAAACCGATCAGCG
The DNA here is from genome assembly GCF_021602345.1 of Pseudomonas pharyngis. GTDB lineage: Bacteria > Pseudomonadota > Gammaproteobacteria > Pseudomonadales > Pseudomonadaceae > Aquipseudomonas > Aquipseudomonas pharyngis. Next base: position 173,870 of record NZ_BQID01000007.1, on the reverse strand, counting down.
ACAAGGGACGCAAGGAAGGCGCGAAGTCTTCCGGCGCGCAGATCCTCGACGCCTTCGTCTATCACAACTATTCCATCGCCGACCTGCCGGGCACCGTGCGCGCCGGCAAACAGGTGGTGAGCTGGGGCGAAAGTACTTTCATCGGCAACTCGATCAACAGCATCAACCCGATCGACGTCTCGGCGTTCCGCCGGCCGGGTGCGGAGATCAAGGAGGGGCTGATTCCGGTGAACATGCTGTTCGCCTCTCAGGGGCTCACCGACCAACTGACGGTCGAGGGCTTCTATCAACTGGAATGGGATCAGACCGTCCTCGACAACTGCGGCACCTTCTTCGGTGTCGACGTGGCGGCGGACGGTTGCAACAACGGCTACACCGTCGGCAGCCCGGCGATCGCCCCGTTGGCACCGCTGGCGGCAGCCTTCGGCCAGCCGATTCAGGTGACCCGCGAAGGCGTGATCGTGCCCCGTGGCGGCGATCGCGATGCGCGGGATTCCGGGCAATGGGGCACGGCGTTGCGCTGGCTCGGCGACGACACCGAGTACGGCCTTTACTTCATGAACTACCACAGCCGCACGCCGACCGTCGGCACCAGTACCGCCGGTCTGTCGACCCTCGCGGCGCTGCCGGGCATGGTCGGGATCGCCAACCGCCTGGCCCCCGGCAGCGGTTCGGGACTGGCGCAAAGCGTGATGCTCGGGCGCGGCCAGTACTACCTCGAATACCCGGAAGACATTCGCCTGTACGGCGCGAGTTTCTCCACCACGTTGCCGACCGGCACCGCCTGGACCGGCGAGATCAGCTATCGGCCCAATGCGCCGGTGCAGGTCAACACCAACGACCTGACCCTGGCGCTGGTCAATCCGATTGCCGGCGGTACGGCGTCGCCGCTGGTTACCTCGCCGGGGGCCGACAACAAGGGCTACCGACGCAAGGAAGTGACGCAGATCCAGAGCACGCTGACGCACTTTTTCGATCAGGTCTGGGGCGCTGAGCGCCTGACCCTGGTGGGCGAGGCCGCCGTGGTGCGGGTCGGCGGACTGGAGTCGCGCAGCAAGCTGCGTTACGGCCGCGACTCGGTGTACGGCCAGTATGGTTTCGGCGGCGACACCGACGGTTTCGTCACCTCCACCTCCTGGGGCTATCGCGCCCGGGCGATCCTCGATTACGCCAACGTGATCGGCGGGATCAACCTCAAGCCCAACCTGTCCTGGTCCCACGACGTCGCCGGTTATGGCCCTAACGGCCTGTTCAACGAAGGCGCCAAGGCTGTCAGCGTCGGTGTCGATGCCGACTACCGCAACACCTATACCGCGAGCCTCAGTTACACCGACTTTTTCGGTGGTGACTACAACACCCTCGAAGACCGTGACTTCGTGGCCCTGAGCTTCGGTGTGAACTTCTGATCTGCCCGAGAAGGATGAATGCAATGCGCAAGATGATTCTGCAATGCGGTGTCCTGGCCCTGAGCCTGTTGGCCGCCAATGTGATCGCGGCGGTGTCGCCGGAGGAAGCCAACAAGCTCGGCACCAGCCTGACGCCGCTGGGCGCCGAGAAGGCCGGCAACGCCGACGGCTCGATTCCGGCCTGGACCGGCGGTATCCCGAAAAACGCCGGAGCAGTCGACAGCAAGGGCTTTCTGGCTGACCCGTTTGCCAGCGAAAAACCGTTGTTCACGATTACTGCCGCCAACGTCGACAAGTACAAGGACAAGCTGTCCGACGGCCAGGTGGCGATGTTCAAGCGCTACCCCGAAACCTACAGGATCCCGGTCTACCCGACCCATCGCACCGTGGCCGCACCGCCGGAAATCTACGAGTCGGCCAAACGCAGCGCGCTCAACGTCACCAGCATCAACGACGGCAACGGCCTGGCCAATTTCACCGGTAACCGCTACTACGCGTTCCCCATTCCCAAAAATGGCGTCGAGGTGTTGTGGAACCACATCACCCGTTATCACGGCGGCAACCTGCGGCGGATCATCACGCAGGTGACGCCGCAAACCAACGGCAGCTACACGCCGATCCGCTTCGACGAAGAGATCGCCGTGCCGCAACTGATGAAGGATCTCGATCCGGAAAAAGCCGCCAACGTCCTGACTTTCTTCAAGCAGTCGGTGACGGCTCCGGCGCGTCTGGCCGGTAACGTGCTGCTGGTGCACGAGACTCTCGATCAGGTGAAGGAACCGCGTCTGGCGTGGATCTACAACGCCGGTCAGCGCCGGGTGCGCCGTGCGCCGCAGGTTGCCTATGACGGTCCGGGCACCGCTGCCGACGGCCTGCGCACGTCGGACAACTTCGACATGTTCTCCGGCGCGCCGGACCGCTACGACTGGAAACTGATCGGCAAGAAGGAAATGTACATTCCGTACAACAGCTACAAGCTCGACTCGCCGAGCCTCAAGTACGACGACATCGTCAAGGCCGGGCACATCAACCAGGACCTGACGCGTTATGAGCTGCATCGGGTCTGGGAAGTGGTCGGTACGGTGAAACCGAACGAGCGGCACATCTACGCCAAACGCCACATGTACATCGACGAGGACAGCTGGCAAGTGGCGCTGGCCGATCATTACGACGGTCGCGGACAGCTGTGGCGAGTGGCCGAGGGACATGCTCAGTACTACTACGATCACCAGGCCCAGGCCTACACCCTCGAAGCGCTCTACGACATCATCGCCGGCCGCTACATTGCCCTGGGGATGAAGAACGAAGAGAAGCACAGCTTCGAATTCGGCTTCGAAGCCAAGGCTGCCGACTATACCCCGTCGGCCTTGCGCGCCGAGGGCGTACGGTAACGGTTTCGATACATTGGCAAGGCAAAAGGCGACCGCACGGTCGCCTTTTTTATGGGCGCCAATCAGCGTACTGAATACTCGTCAACAAGCAGCAGGGAGAGGGCTAGGGTGAGCGCACAACGATAAAAAGGCGTATCCGATGACCGCCATGACCCACGCTCCGGATCGAGCGGATTTTCTCCCGAGACTGTCTTCCCATCACCTTGCGCGGCCTCGCCTTTGCGCGGCTCTGCTCGAGTCAGCGGCGCGGGTCAAACTGATCTGTGCGCCAGCCGGCAGCGGCAAGACCGCGCTGCTCACCGAATGCCTGCTGCAGGCGCCGGTCAATTGCACCGTGTGCTGGTTGCCGCTGGCAGGCGCGTCCCTTGGCACTGGCGAGTTTTGCGAGCGGCTTGCACACGCTATGGGGCTGGCCGCATCGGACGAAACGTCACTGCTGCATGAACTGTCGCGACGGACTTCGTCGACCTGGGTATTGCTCGACGATTACTGCCGATACCCGGAGCCTGCGCTGGATGCATTTCTCGACCGAATGCTGGCGGTCAGCAGCCCGGCCCTGACGTGGTGGATCGGTACTCGGAGGCGTCCGCCCTGCAACTGGCCGCGCCTGCTGCTCGATGATGCGTTGTACGAATGTGAAGCCGCGGCGTTGGCGCTGACCCGTGACGAGATCGCACAGGTGTTGCGCCACTTGTCCCCGGCCCAGGCCGATAGCGTGGCCGGACGCATCTTTCGGCGCAGCGGCGGTTGGTGCGCCGGGGTGCGGATGTTGTTGATGCAAAAATGCGACTGGTCGCAAAAGACTTTGCCGCAGCAACGCATGGACACCTTGCTGGACTACCTGCAACACGAACTGTTCAGCGGTCTGAGTCCGGAACTGGCCGAGGCCTGGAGAGTGCTGGCGCATTTGCCGCGGTTCAATGCCAGCCTGTGCGACCACTTGTTCGGCGCCGGCGAAGGGGCGCAATGGATGCGCGATCTGCAAACGCTGGGATGCTTTATCGAACCCTGGCGGGCCTCGTCTGAATGGTTGCAAGTCTGTTCCCCGCTGTCGCGCCTGATGCGCAGCGAGCCGTGGCCTGCCGGGCGTTCCTGGCATCGCCGGGCCTGTCAGTGGTTCACCGCCGGACGCCATTGGAAATGCGCCTTTGAACAGGCGCTGCTGGCTGAAGAGTACGAAGTCGCGGTGAGCCTGTTGCAGCACTTCAGTTTCGAGCAACTGTTCGAGGAGCAGACGGTCGTGCTGTTGTTGCGTCTTTACGAGCAACGCGGCGAGGAACTGTTAGTGGGGTCTGCGCAACTGGTCGGGTTGATCACGGCGGCGCTGCTGTTCGCCGGGCGTTTCGAACAGGCCGGTGAGTGCATCGCGCAACTGTCCCGCTTCCTGCCGCCACGGTCGGCGGATGAGCAGCGCCAGTTGATCGCCCGATGGCAGGCCCAGCAAGGGTGGTTGTTGCACTTGCAAGGGCGCATGGACGAGGCGCGCGAACATTTCGAGCAAGCCTTGAACGACTTGTCACCGCAGGCCTGGACGGCGCGTCTGTTATGCCTGTCGGGCCGCACTCAGCAAGCGTTGCTGTGTGGTGAGCTGGAACTGGCTCATTCGATAAATCGTGAAGCGCTGTGCCTGGCCCGGGCGGAAGGCTCATTGCTGTTCGAAGCGTTGCTGGAACTCGATCACGCCCAACTGCTGGAGCAACGGGGCGCGTTGGCTCGCGCCGAAGAGTTGCTGGCCAATCTTTGTGCAATGCTCGCGTCCTCCGTCGAGCGACCGACGCCGCTGTTGGGCCGTATCGCCTTGCGTCGGGGGCGACTGGCGCTGAGCATGGGTCAATCAATGCGGGCTGCCGAACTCTTTCAGCAGGGGCTCGACGACTGCCTGCGCAGCTTTGACAAGCGCGTGCTGTACGGCTTTCTCGGTCAGGCGCAACTGGCCGCTGATCAGAGTGATTATTCGCAAGCATTCATGCACCTGCGCGATGCCGAACGGTTGATGCAGCAGCGGCAAATTCCAGAAACGGTTTATCGCGGTGTTCTGTTGCAGGTCAGCAGTGAGTTCTGGTTGCAACAGGGACGACCCGAACTGGCTCGTGAAGCGTTGAGTCGAGTGCTCAGGCACTATCGTGGCCCGCGTGGACGGCAGGCGCCGCCGGCGACGCTGGAGCTGATCCCGCGTATCGAGTATTTGCTGATTCTGGCAGAGACCCGCTTGAAGCAGGCGCACCAGCCGGTGGCGCGGCTGCAGTCCCTGCTCGAGCAGGCTCAGTCTTGCCGGATGATCGTTCTGGAAGCCGAGCAGTGGCTGGCAATGAGCGAGGTGGCATCGATCCTCAATGATCGGGATTCTGCCCGACAGTATTTCGACAGGGGGCGCAAGTTGGCCTGCCAGTTCAACTTGCAGCGTCTGGTCATGAAATTTGACGAAGCCGCTTCGGATATTCGCCCCGGGTCATCACCCGAACATCCGTTTCTTGATGGCGGTGACAATGAAAGTTCATTGAGCCTGAGAGAATCGCAAGTGTTGGGGTTGATTGCGGCGGGAAGTTCCAATCAACAAATAGCGGACAAGTTGTTCATCTCATTGCATACCGTTAAAACTCATGTCCGGCGAATTCATGCAAAGTTGGGCGTTGAACGCCGGACGCATGCCGTGGCGCGCGCGAGAGTTCTGGGTTTGTGTTGTTAATTGTCAGTTAATAAGTATGTTGTTTTTTTTTAAGTCTGGTCCTTTTAAATGTCTTGCAATGGACAGTGGGTTTTTTATTGGTTTTGCTCCGGTTAAGTTGTTTGCACTGCTTGGACGATGTTTTGTCGTCTGGTTATCCTGTGTAATAACGGAGTTTTATCATGAATACAGTTGAAAGGTTTTCGGCAGAAAACCATCTGAGTGAAATCAATAAACTCAGGTACGGCCTGGAAGGTTTGCTGGGTGCACTACCGTCGTTCAAATCGCTTTTGCAGGATCTGGTGTTAAAAGAACTTCAACAGTTATCACCGAATATTTATATCAGCAAAACGTACATTACCGCCCGGCGTCCAGAGATTGCGAATCCACAACCGACCGGGTTGTTGATGGACGTGTTCATGCAGTGCCTGGTGTCCGGCAATGCGCCCGTCTATGACGCCAGTCTGTACGGCGTCTACGATTGGCCTGACTCCACGGATGAAGAAGACCGGATTCACGGGCTGGATGTAGTAGCCGTCGGTTCGTTGATCGGTAATGTGCTGGGATCGCTGGCGCAGAAGTACACGCCTTTGCTGGCGCAATACTGGGCGGCTTCTTCGGGGAAGGACGGCTTGGGGCGTGATCTGGCTTCGCGCAGTCTTCAGCTGCAGGATGTCTATGTAGCGCTGTTCTGGCAGGAATTTGGCGCAACGGTGCAGATGCAAGGCGTCAGGCCGGAGGTAGAGGAAAGCTATGCAATTTACATCAGGGGCACGTCCCTGACTCCGGCCTACAGTATTTCACTGCAACTGGAAAACGGTCGATTCGCAACGCTGGCCGGCTGCTTTGTCACGTACCTCACGGGGCGCTCTATCCCCGAACTGGTTCTGGACGATGACGAATGGGTTGTCCTCTACACTTGCGTGAACGGCCTGGAAACATTCCGCACACCCGCCTTGATGCATCAAACGTTGCAGCAACGCCTGGGCAATGCAGAAACCCGGGCACAACTGCTCAGGAGCGTTTCACAGGAAGATGCCGAGCAGGTCGGCAGCGTTCCGGATATCCGTTACCTGAACATTCAAGGCGAAATCTTCCAGACCCTCACCGCCCAGCTTCTTGATAAACAAATGCGTGACGTTGCTTACTTTCTTCGCCGGTTACAGGTGCCGGGCGGGGATCGGCCTGCTCTCGTGCGTTCGGTCGAGAGCGCCCATCAGCAGCAGGCGGTCATCGACGCTGCCAGGGGACGGGTCGCCAGACTACTGGCCCTGATGAAACGAAACGCCCGGCCGCAATGGTTGAAGGATGCCACTGCCAACCATCAGGAAGTATTCGCTTCTCTGGAAAAGGAACTGCTCAGAGGGCAGGTGAACCTGCATGAGGCCTTGGGAGGGGTATCTTCTTTTCAGGACTACGTGCGCGGAGTCGTCGAAACCCACATCAGCGCGGGCGATACCCGGCGAGTGGACCCTGATACTGTCTGGGTAAAAGTGGAATATTCTTTGCGCATTGGCACGCGGCGTATTGAACATGTCGAGCGTAAAACCCTGACTCAGTTGTTCATGTACGGCGTGCATGACACGGCGGCTCCCTACACGATCAAGCTCGAAGCCTTTCACAACAATCCTCGACTGACAGCTTCGAATATCGAACTCGCCATCCGCCAGTTTGATCTGCGTGTGCAATATGCCAATCAGCGCAATCAGCGTTTCGCACAGGCGCGGATTCGCGAAGCCATGCGCGAAGTCCTGGGGCAGGAAATTGCGCTCAGCCACTTCGCCGCCGTCCTGCAAAAACACATCGGCCCGCAAGGGCAGAATTTGGTGCAGCGGTATCTGCATGGCGATTCGGGAGTCGAAGCGTTTGGCGTTGCGTTTCGTCAAGACTACAAGCCGTTCAAGGACATGATTGCGTTTCGTGCAAGGGGTGCTGCGCCAGACCTCCAGTTACATGTGCTGTATGCGCCGGGTGCCCCGACCGGGCAGCAATGGTACGAATTCTCCGATCTGACCGGATTGAAACGACAGTTCATCTCCTGGGGTTTCGAGCCACGTGATCGTGAGTTCCTGACCGCTCAGGCTTTCAGCAAGGATCGCGCTGCCTTCGTGAAAGACGAGCTCTCTTATGTCGAGCCACGCCCTGTGTTTCATCCGGGGTGGTGGGGGCGCGTCACCTTGGTCGAGTGGACTCGGGGGCGCGGTGAAGGGCCACTGATGGGGGCTATCCATGAAATCATCGATTGGGAAATCGCTGAGGAACAGGTGGCCACGCCCGTTTGGTACAGGAATGCGGCGTCGGGGGATCGCGAGATGCTTACCCGAGTGAACACGGATTTCAAGGCGCTCTACGAACTGTCGAAAGACGAGCTGAATATCCCCACGCTGGTTTCTTATTCGCGAGACCAGGTGATGGAACGGTTAAACAGTCACCTGCGTCGTTCTGACCCGAACCACCCCTTGATCGATCCTGATCGCGTTAATGTCAAGGTGAAAGGGCAGGACTGGATGACGCTTACCCAGCTCTTCATTCAATGGCAGCTTTGGCCTGGTGATGATCAGGTGGCATTCGTCTCCAGGGATGGTTCTTCACTGGGAAATCTGAATGCGACGGTCGTCAAATCGTTGATCGGTTTGCGGCCGGGCATGATGTATGAGTGGCATCTGGTCGACCGTTTCGCCAACGGTCCGTCGCTGGATCTCAAGGCGAAGCTGTTCTGCAAGCTCAAGCAGAACGAAATGCTCAGGGCCGCATTGACCCAGAAGATGCAGGGCTCTCTGTCCTCCGAGCAGTTCAACTGGCTGACGGGACTGGTCGATGGGCTCGATCATGACCGTCCTCATCAACTGGAACCGTTCAAGTCGGGCACTACCCCGCAGGAGGGTATCTACGAGCTGAATCTTGAAGGGCGCCGCATCGAGGGCGCTTATACGTTTGGACGGCGGGTGGCAGGGAGGCTGCAGCTGCTGGTCTATATTCCGAAGGCTCCGGACGGGCTGAGTTTCCGCCCGCTCGAATCCTTGACACTGGGGCTCAAGGACGCCGACCTGGGAAATCACGTCATTGCACTGACCAGGCTCGAACATAGGGGTGTCGTACAGAACTTTGTCATTCGCTGCCAAAAAGCTTCAGGCACTCTCCCTGTCCCTGCGTTGAACAACAGTTATGCCGTGACCCATTTCAAGTTCGAATTCGACAGCATGATTTCCCGTGTGCTCAGCGACGTTGACTATCAAACCACCACACCTGCCGAGCGATTCTGGAACACGGTCATGGTGATCACCGAGCTTGCGGTGGATATTGTCTCGCTGTTTGTCCCGCCGGTGGGATTGGTGAGCAGCATCGTGCGCATCACACGTTCGATCGTCCAGGGCATCGTTGCCTACAGTCTGGGAGATGAGAAAGCCGGCAAGAACCATCTCGCCTCGGCGTGGAGAAGCTCCATTCTCTTGTATGTGGGAATTGTGGCAGGCGTTGGCGGATCTGTTTCGGCGGTGGGGCTGCTGTCGCGAGTCAAGGATATTTCCGAGATCGTGTCGACCGTGACCGGGGTGCCGGTGGGGATTGGTTATGTCACCGCCGTGGCTTCTCCCTACGTGATCGCGGACAGTAAAACCCGAATCATCGGCTGACCCCTTGCCTCGTCAATCTGGCTGATAACCCATCCGCCAACTCACGGCCCGCGTCGCAGCCAATAACCGCTGCGCCGCCGGGCCGTTTTCGTCGGCGTGGAACAACGATGTCGGGCCGACGATGGTCAATACCGCCGCGACCTGCCCGAGGGCGTTGAACACCGGAGCCGACAGGGCATCGACGCCGGGCATCAGCAAGCCGTGGACATGATGCAGACCGCGTTCACGGATCTGTTCGCACAATGCCGCATAGGCTTTTTCGTCTGCCAATGGATGAGCGCCGACTGCGATTTCCTGCTCTCGCAATTCGCCGGTTTCCCGGTGCGGCAGGTAAGCGCCGAACACCAGGCCGGTGGAGGAACTGAGCAGCGGCAGCACCGACCCCAATTGCGTCACCACCGTCACCGCGCGCACCGCCGGTTCGATGTGCACCACGGTTGCGCCCTGATTACCCCACACCGCCAGGAAACAGGTTTCGTTGAGTTCGTCGCGCAGCTCGGCCAGCGGCAGGGCGGCGACTTTCAGCACGTCCATACTGTTGAGTGCGGCCAGGCCCACGCGCAGCGCTTCGCGGCCGAGGCCGTAGTGGTTGGTGGCGGTGTTCTGTTCGGCAAAGCCCGAGGCAATCAAGGCCTGCAGATAACGGTGAACCTTGCTCGCCGGCATCTGCACATGTTCGGCCAGGCGCGACAGCGAAGTGGACGGTGACAACTCCGCCAGGGCCTTGAGGATGTCGGTGCCGACTTCGGCGGAGCGGACTTTCTGTTTGCCGTTGCTGTCGCTGGTTTTTTCCATGGTGCTGCGTGTCCCGGAACGAATGGGCGTCTTTATAGCTTGACGCTCGATAGCGAGCAAATTACGTTATGCGTAATTGAATTACGATAAAAATAACCCCGGCGTGCCAAGACCTCCGATCCAGAGCGTCCGGCCATGCCGACTCCCTGTTCAGGAGGCTCCATGAACCTCGATTCAGCCCTGGCTTACCAGTCCGGTTTCGGCAACGAATTCAGCTCCGAAGCGTTGCCCGGCGCGCTGCCCGTCGGCCAGAACTCCCCGCAGAAAGCCCCGTACGGTCTGTACACCGAACTGTTCTCCGGCACCGCATTCACCATGACCCGCAGCGAAGCGCGGCGCACCTGGATGTACCGGATCCAGCCGTCGGCCAATCACCCGGCATTCGTTAAACTGGAGCGGCAATTGGCGGGCGGCCCGTTGGGTGAAGTCACCCCCAATCGCCTGCGCTGGAACCCACTGGACATCCCGACCGAGCCGACCGATTTTATCGACGGTCTGGTGAGCATGGCAGCCAACTCCGCTGCCGAAAAACCGGCCGGCATCAGCATCTATCACTACTGCGCCAACCGCTCGATGGAGCGCGTGTTCTTCAACGCCGACGGCGAGTTGCTACTGGTGCCGCAACTGGGTCGCCTGCGCATCGCCACCGAACTGGGTGTGCTGGAAGTGGCGCCGCTGGAAATCGCCGTGTTGCCACGGGGCCTGAAATTCCGTGTCGAACTGCTCGATCCGCAAGCGCGCGGTTATGTCGCCGAGAACCACGGTGCGCCGCTGCGCCTGCCGGATCTGGGACCGATCGGCAGCAACGGTCTGGCCAATCCGCGGGACTTCCTGACCCCGGTCGCCGCCTACGAAAACCTGCAACAACCGACCACCCTGGTGCAGAAATTCCTCGGCCAGTTGTGGGGCACCGAACTCAATCACTCGCCGCTGAACGTGGTCGCCTGGCACGGCAACAACGTGCCGTACAAATATGACCTGCGCCGCTTCAACACCATCGGCACCGTCAGTTTCGATCATCCGGACCCGTCGATCTTCACCGTGCTGACGTCGCCGACCAGCGTCCACGGTCTGGCCAACCTCGACTTCGTGATCTTCCCGCCGCGCTGGATGGTGGCCGAGAACACCTTCCGTCCACCGTGGTTTCACCGCAACCTGATGAACGAATTCATGGGCCTGATCCAGGGCGAGTACGACGCCAAGGCCGAGGGCTTCCTGCCCGGCGGCGCGTCGCTGCACAGCTGCATGAGCGCCCACGGCCCGGACGGCGAGACTTGCACCAAAGCCATCAACGCGGACCTCAAACCGGCGAAGATCGACAACACCATGGCCTTCATGTTCGAGACCAGCCAGGTGCTGCGCCCAAGCCGTTTCGCCCTCGACTGTCCGCAACTGCAATCCACTTACGACGCCTGCTGGGCCACGTTGCCCGCCACGTTCGACCCGACCCGGAGATAACCCATGACTCAGAATTCCATCACCCGCAGTTGGGTCGCTTCGGCCAACGACCACACCGAATTCCCGCTGCAGAACCTGCCGCTGGGCGTGTTCAGCATCGACGGCTCGGCACCGCGCGCGGGCGTGGCGATTGGCGAACACATCTTCGATCTGCAAGTGGCGCTGGAGGCCGGTCTGTTTGATGGCGTCGCGCGCAGTGCTGTCGAAGCCATGCGCGGCGGTCAGTTGAACGCGTTCTTCGAACTCGGCCGCGACGCCCGCGTTGCCTTGCGCGAACGTCTGCTGGAACTGTTCAGCGAGGGCAGCACTCATCGCGGCAACATTGAAGCCCAAGGCGTGAAACTGCTGCCGCTGGCTGCCGATTGCCAGCTGCACCTGCCGGCGCGCATCAGCGACTACACCGACTTCTACGTCGGCATCGAACACGCGCAGAACGTCGGCAAACTGTTCCGTCCGGACAACCCGTTGCTGCCGAACTACAAACACGTGCCGATCGGCTACCACGGTCGTGCCTCCACCGTGCGCGCCTCCGGTGCCGACGTGCGCCGTCCGAAAGGCCAGACCCTGCCGGCCGGCGCGACCGAGCCGACCTTCGGCCCGTGCGCACGGCTGGACTATGAGCTGGAACTGGGGATCTGGATCGGTCAGGGCAACGAGATGGGCGAGCCGATCGCCATCGGTGACGCCGCTGAACACATCGCCGGTTTCTGCCTGCTCAACGACTGGTCGGCCCGTGACATCCAGGCCTGGGAATACCAGCCGCTCGGTCCGTTTCTGTCCAAGAGCTTCATCACCAGTGTTTCGCCATGGGTGGTGACTGCCGAAGCGCTGGCGCCATTCCGCACTGCGCAACCGGCGCGTCCGCAAGGCGACCCGCAGCCGCTGCCATACCTGCTCGACAAGCGCGATCAGGATGGCGGTGCCTTCGACATCGAGTTGGAAGTGCTGCTGCTCACCGAAAAAATGCGCGAGCAGAATCTGCCGGCCCATCGCCTGACCCTGAGCAACACCCGCTACATGTACTGGACCGTCGCGCAAATGGTTGCACACCACAGCGTCAACGGTTGCCAGTTGCAGGCCGGTGACCTGTTCGGTTCGGGCACCTTGTCCGGCCCTGAAAACGGTCAGTTCGGCAGCCTGCTGGAAATCACCGAGGGCGGTAAAAAGCCGATCGAGCTGGCGTCCGGTGAAGTGCGCAAGTTCCTTGAAGACGGTGACGAAATCATCCTGCGCGCCCGCTGCGCCCGCGAAGGTTTTGCCTCGATCGGCTTCGGCGAATGCCGTGGCACCGTGCTGGCGGCGCGCTGACAGGAGCGGCTCATGGATCTCTACACCTATTACCGTTCCACCTCGTCGTACCGGGTGCGGATCGCGCTGGCACTCAAGGGCCTCGACTACCAGGCGTTGCCGGTCAACCTGATCGCACCGCCCGGTGGCGAGCATCGGCAACCGGTGTACCTGGCGATCAATCCCCAGGGCCGGGTGCCGGCGCTGCGCACTGACGAAGGCAAGTTGCTGATTCAGTCACCGGCGATCATCGAGTATCTGGAGGAACGTTATCCACAGGTGCCGTTGCTGCCCGAAGACCTTGTTGCCCGCGCCCAGGTGCGCGGCGTTGCGGCGGTGATCGGCTGCGATGTGCATCCGTTGCACAACGTCAGCGTGCTCAATCGCCTGCGCGGTCTGGGGCATGACGAGCCGCAGGTCAACGAGTGGATCGGCCACTGGATCAGTCAGGGGCTGGCGACGGTGGAGCAGTTGATCGGCGACAGCGGCTTCTGTTTCGGCGAGTGGCCGTGCGTGGCGGACGTTTACCTGATTCCGCAGTTGTACGCGGCCGAGCGGTTCAACGTATCGCTGGAGGCGTATCCACGGATTCGTCGGGTGGCCGCATTGGCCGCTGAGCATCCGGCGTTCATTGCAGCGCATCCGGCGAATCAGCCGGACACGCCGAAGTAGCATTTGATGGCTCCCGTGCAGCGCACGGGAGCCATTCCGGTTACCCGCAAAAAATCATAAAAACAAAACAGGTACCTTGCGATGCACAACCAGATTGCCAGCTTCCGGGCGGCACTCGACGCCCGTCCTGTGTCCCGCTTTCAGTGGTTGCTCCTGATGCTTCTCGCCTTGCTGCTGGTTACCGACGGCTATGACGCCCAGGTGCTCGGTTACGTGGTGCCGGCGCTGGCGCAGGACTGGGGCCTGGAAAAGTCCGCATTCGGCCCGGTGTTCAGCGCCAACCTGCTGGGGCTGACACTCGGCTCCCTTGCTGTTACGCCGCTGGCCGACCGCTTCGGCGTTCGACGGATTCTGCTCGCCTGTGTGCTGATCTATGCCAGCCTCACCGTGCTGATGGTGTTCGCCGATTCCCTGAATACCCTGATGATCGCGCGCTTCATCTGCGGCATCGGCATGGGCGGTGCGATGCCCAGCGCCATGGCGTTGATGTCGGAATATTCGCCGCCACGCCTGCGCACGCTGATGGTGACGCTGGCGGCCTGCGGTTTTTCCTTCGGCGGGGCGGCGGGTGGTTTTGTCGCGGCGGGTTTTATCGACCGCTTCGGCTGGCAAGCGGTGTTCCTTGCCGGTGGTGTCACGCCGCTGCTGTTGTTTCCGTTTCTCTGGTGGATGCTGCCGGAATCCTTGCCTCGGCTGCTGCGTGACGCTCCACCGTATGCGCGCCTGCGCAAGGTCACCGCGCGGATGCTGCCGGACTGGCAACCGCCCGCCGCATCGGTTGAGCAGAACGAACGCGAGCAGGGCAGCAAACTGACCGTGGTGGAGTTGTTCCGCAACGGTTACGCCCGCCCGACCTTGCTGATCTGGGCCACGTTTTTCGTCAGCCTGATCCTGCTGTATTTCATGATCAGCTGGCTGCCGTCGCTACTGCTGGAAAGTGGCCTGAAGCTCAACGAAGCGAACCTGGTGACGTCGATGTTCCTGTTCGCCGGCACGCTCGGCGCAATTTGCATGGCGTGGTTCGCCGACCGGTTGAAAAGCAAGGTGAGGCTACTGTCCGGTGTGCTGGCTGGCGCGGCGGTGTGCACGATCCTGCTGGGCCTGAATCACGACAACCCGCGCTATCTGGTGGCCTGTGTGTTCGCGGCAGGGTTCTGCATCATCGGCGGGCAACTGACGCTCAATGCGTTCGCCAGCAATTTCTATCCGGCCCACGTGCGCGCCACCGGCACCGGTTGGGCGCTGGGGGTAGGGCGCTTCGGCTCGATTCTCGGGCCGCTGTTCGGCAGCCTGTTGCTGGCAATGCACATTCCGGTGGAGCAGATTTTCTTCTTCTGCGCGATTCCTGCAGTGATTGCGGCGTTGCTGATCATTCAGGTGAGTTCGCCAGCCACTGCCCTGCTCAGTGGACGACTGAGTTCGGCGGCAGATGCCCCAGCCGTTCCGTCAGGCGAAGTCGCTGAATCGGGTCGTCACTGAGCAATAGCGCGTGCTCCAGATCGAAACGCTCGGCGTTCGGGCAATCGAGGCGCTGGTACAGACTGGCCCGGGCCAGATAGTCGGCGGCGCTGGCGTTACCCAGTTCGAGCACGCGCTCGGCATCGATCAACGCGGCGATGAAGTCGTCGTGGGTCAGGTGCAACTGGCGCAGGTTGCGTGACAGGCGCTGAAGCATCTGCACCGGTTCGGCAGTCAGCAGATGGTCAGCGCTGAGTTTCATCTGGTGGCCGTACTGGCGGTGCAGCAGTTCGCGGCAGTCGTTTGGATACAGACGTCGTCCGCCGCACGGATCGAGCAGGTGATCGGCCCCGGGCACCTTGAGCAGGAAATGCCCGGGGAAGTTCACCCCGACCAGCGGAATCTCCAGGCCACGGGCCAGTTCCAGAGCGATCAGTGCCAGCGCCAGCGGCTGGCCGCGTCGGGTCTGCATGACTTTGTGCACCATTGCGGCCTGTGGGCGCAGCGGTATGAAATCATCTTGCGCGAAGCCCAGATCGGTCATCCGCCGCAACAACGGTTGCGCCAGCTCGCTGACCGGCAGCAACGGCAATCCATAGCTGACCCGCTGTTGCAGCTCCTTGAAGTCCTGCAGCAGTGCTTCGGGATCGACTTGTTTGTCGTGTTCGGCGGCCATCCACAACGCGGCTTCGAACAGCGCGGGCGGTGAACGGTGCAGACATTCGAAAAAACGTTGGCGCGGACTCATCTCAATCTCCGGGGCATGCCTCGTTTTAGCCCCGTCTTTGCCATTCGTCCAGTGCCGGGCCGCTCTGCCATCGGGTTATGCCACAACCCGGTGATCAGTGGCGGCGCTTATTCCGGCGCGCTTCAGCAATTTTCAGGCGCAAGCCTATACTGGCGTCTACCAGAAGTGATTCGGGAGCCTGCCGATGTTCGCTCTCATGCAAAGCACTCGCCTGGAATCGCTGCACCTTAGCGTTGATCCGGTGTCCGGATTGAAGGCGGTCATTGCCATTCATAACAGTCGCCTCGGGCCTGCCCTGGGCGGGTGTCGTTATCTTGCCTACCCGAACGACGAATCCGCAGTCGAGGACGCCATACGCTTGGCCCAGGGCATGAGCTACAAGGCTGCACTGGCCGGTCTCGCCCAGGGTGGCGGGGTGGCCGTGATCGTGCGGCCGGCCCATGTGGAAAACCGCGCCGCACTGTTCGAGGCGTTCGGTCGTTGCATCGATCAGCTCGACGGGCGCTACATCACCGCCATCGACAGCGGCACTTCGGTGGCGGACATGGACTGCATTGCCCAGCAGACCCAGCATGTCACCAGCACCACCTCCGCCGGCGACCCGGCGCCGCATGCGGCGATGGGCGTGTTCACCGGAATTCGCGCCACGGCCATGGCGCGGCTGGGCAGCGACAACCTAGAAGGGTTGCGCGTGGCGATTCAGGGGCTGGGCAATGTCGGGTTTGCGCTCGCCGAGCAGCTGCACGCAGCGGGGGCCGAACTGCTGGTCAGCGACATCGACCACGGCAAGGTGCAACTGGCGATGGAGCAGCTCAACGCCCATCCGATTGCCAACGACGCTTTGCTCAGCACGCCGTGCGACATCCTCGCGCCGTGCGGCCTCGGCGGGGTGCTCAACAGCCACTCGGTCACCCAGTTGCGCTGCTCGGCGGTGGCGGGCTCGGCCAACAATCAGCTGACGCACCTGGATGTCGCCGATCAACTGGAGCGGCGCGGCATCCTGTATGCGCCGGATTACGTGATCAATGCCGGCGGGCTGATTTACGTTTCCCTCAAGCACCGCGGCGACGAACTGACAACCATCACCGCGCACCTGTCGAAGATCAGTTCGCGCCTGACCGAAGTCTTCGCCCACGCCCAGGCAGAAAAGCGTTCACCTGCGCGGGTGGCAGACGAGCTGGCGGAAAAGGTGTTGTACCGCTGAGGTTTGTCCGGACATGAAAAAGCCCCTGAGTCTTTCAACTCAGGGGCTATTCAATTCAGAGGCTTCAATTCAGATGCCGATTACTTCGCAGCCTTCGCCGCTTTTGCAGGTTTGGCTGGCGCTTCTGCCGGTTCGGCCACTTCGGCCGTTTCGGTCGCCACAACCGGTGCCGCCGGTGCGTTGATCAGCTCCGACAGGGCATCAGGCTGGCTCTTGAACGCCCGGGCGAACACATCGCGGTTCTTCGCCATGAAGATCCCGACTTCTTCCACTTGCTGCTCGCTCAACGAAGGAACGGCTTTTTCCAACACTTCGGCCAACAGTTCGGCCAGTTCGAGCATTTTGTCATGACGGTCAGCTTCGGCTTTATCCATGAACAAGCGCTCCAGATCTCGGCTGCTGCGGTATACCACTTCGACGGCCATTCACCACCTCACATGCCTTCACATTAAGTTGTCTTTGCGACTACTGTATCTATATACAGCGAAAAGGATAAGCGAATCCCTGCGCTTTGGGTAGTGGCTTTTCAATGTAGACCGGATTCGGATTTTGTCAGCCCGACGTCTGCGCACAGGTGCGACCAAACGCCACGGCGCAGGTTTCGCGGCGGCTCGCCATGATGGCGTGGCCTCTTTTCTGCATGCATCTGCGTACGTGCGCAATAACCGTCACGTCCAGCAAGCAACATCCGCTCGAACCGGGCTAAGGAACCTTCATCGTGAAAATCAACTGGGCCGAGAAACTGCGGCAAAACGTGCATCAACTGGCCGAGTCCCTGGGCAACCTGTTCGTCGAGACTTTCCACTACCTGGCGCTGTTCGCCATTGGTGCGGTAACCGCATGGGCGGCGGTGATGGAGTTTCTCGGGATGCTCGAGGAAGGGCACATCAAGATCGATGACATTCTGTTGCTGTTCATCTATCTGGAACTGGGGGCGATGGTCGGGATTTACTTCAAGACCAACCACATGCCGGTGCGCTTCCTGATCTACGTGGCGATCACCGCACTGACGCGCCTGCTGATCTCCAACGTCTCGCACCACAATCCGCCGGACATGGGCATCATCTACCTGTGCGGCGGGATTCTGCTGCTCGCATTCTCGATCCTGGTGGTGCGTTACGCTTCGTCGCAATTCCCTTCGGTGAAAATCGAGAACCCGCACCGCAAGATCGGCACGGGTTCCAGTGAACATCCGGAAGTGGAGAAGGGCGAGCTTTAAAGGCCGGCGGCTGGCCGGGGTTGATGTTTGGCCTGACGCGGTGGCGGAGCGATTCCGTCGCCGCGGGTCATGGCATCAAGGATCGCCATGGCGCTGTGGCCCTGTTCGATGGCGATGCCGAACTGAATGCTTTGCACCAGGCGTTTGAGGCGCTTGGGGTCATTGCGCTGTTCGGCGCTGATCATCCGTTTGGCGACGATCCGCCCGCTTTTCGAGAGGGTCAGCATGATGCTGCCGTCCAGCCCCTGAATGCTCAGGTTGATCTGATAGTCCGGCGCGAAAGCATCGGTAATGATCTGAAAAGGATTGTCCATGATGCGTCACCGCCTGATTGAACGTGCAGTTGTTGACCGGCCTTGATCGGGTTGGTTCGCCAAACCTGACCATCGGCCTTTCCGTGGTCCTGTCTCCTTCAGCGATGTAGCAAGGGACATGCCGGGAATATTGTCGAACAATGAAACCGGCCAAAAAGAAGGCGAGCTCTTGGCTCGCCTTCTTCGTTTGCGGCCCGTTTCAGGGCAGAACCGAGTAGATGATCGCAGACAGTGCAATCAGGCCGATCAGCACCACGAACACGTTGGATGCCTGGCCCGAATACTGGCGCAAGGCTGGCACACGGCGGATGGCGTACATCGGCATCAGGAACAACAGGCAGGCAATCACCGGCCCGCCCAGGGTTTCGATCATGCCGAGGATGCTCGGGTTGAAGGTCGCCACGGCCCAGCAACTGAGGATCATGAACAGTGCGGTCGCACGGTTCAGCCAGCTCGCCGACATCACCCGGCCACGGCTGCGCAGGCTTTTGACGATCATGCCCTGGAAGCCTTCGCTGGCGCCGATGTAATGGCCGAGGAAGGACTTGGTGATCGCCACCAACGCAATCAGCGGCGCAGCGTAAGCGATGACCGGGGTCTGGAAGTGGTTGGCCAGGTACGACAGGATCGAGATGTTCTGCGCCTTGGCCGCTGCCAGATCCGCCGGCGACAGCGCCAGCACGCAACTGAAGCAGAAGAACATCACCGTCACCACCATCATGCCGTGGGCCATGGCGAGGATACCGCTGCTCTTGCGCTCGGACTGCTCGCCGTAGCGCTGTTTCTGCTCGACGGCGAACGCGGAAATGATCGGCGAATGGTTGAACGAGAACACCATCACCGGGATCGCCAGCCACAGGGTCTTGAGGAACACCGACAGTTCCATCGGTTCTTGAGCACTGGCGAAGAACGCGCCGTTCCAGTTCGGAATCAGGCTGATGCCGAGCAACAGCAGCGCGGCGACGAACGGATAGACCAGCACGCTCATGGCTTTGACGATCACGCTCTGACCGCAACGGACGATGGCCATCAGACCGAGGATCAGCGCCAGCGACAGCACCGCGCGTGGCGGTGGGGCGATGTGCAATTGATGTTCGAGGAAGCTGCTGATGGTGTTGGTCAGCGCCACGCTGTACACCAGCAGGATCGGGAAGATCGCGAAGAAATACAGCAGCGTGATCAGTTTGCCGGCGCCGATGCCGAAGTGTTCTTCCACCACTTCAGTGATGTCACCGGAGCGGCCCGAGAGCACGAAGCGGGTCAGGCCCCGGTGCGCGAAGAAGGTCATCGGGAACGCCAACAATGCCAGGATCAGCAACGGCCAGAAGCCGCCGACACCAGCGTTGATCGGCAGGAACAAGGTGCCGGCACCGATGGCCGTGCCGTACAGGCCGAGCATCCAGGTGGTGTCGAATTTGCTCCAGCCCTTGTGGGCGGTTTCGGTATTGCGTGTGCGGTCTACAGCGGGATTTTCGGCAGCGGGTGTGCGTACATCGGTCATCGTTTTTGCCTCGTTATTATTCTTGCTCGGGCTCACGTGTTACGGGCGGTCAGGGAGTGCTCCTCAGCACTCCACCCAGCTCACGGCCAGGCCGCCCCGTGAAGTCTCTTTATATTTGTCATGCATGTCGGCGCCGGTATCGCGCATGGTGCGGATCACCCGGTCGAGAGAAATGAAGTGTTTGCCGTCGCCGCGCAGGGCCATTTGTGTAGCGTTGATCGCCTTCACCGCAGCGATGGCATTGCGCTCGATGCACGGCACTTGCACGAGGCCGCCGACCGGGTCGCAGGTCAGACCGAGGTTGTGTTCCAGGCCGATTTCGGCGGCGTTTTCCAGTTGCTCCGGGGTGGCGCCGAGCACATCGGCCAGACCCGCAGCGGCCATGGCGCAGGCAGAGCCGACTTCGCCCTGGCAGCCGACTTCGGCGCCGGAAATCGAGGCGTTTTTCTTGCACAGGATGCCGACCGCTGCCGCGCCCAGAAAAAACGCAACCACGTCGTCGTCCGACGCATCCGGATTGAATTTCATGTAGTAGTGCAGAACGGCCGGGATGATCCCGGCGGCACCGTTGGTCGGCGCGGTCACCATGCGCCCGCCGGCGGCGTTCTCTTCGTTGACGGCGAGGGCGAACAGGTTGACCCACTCCATCGCCGACAGGGTCGAACTGATGACGTTCGGCTTGCCGATTTCCAGCAGGCTGCGGTGCAATTTCGCTGCACGACGCGGCACATTCAGACCGCCGGGCAGGATGCCCTCGTGGCGCAAGCCTTGCTCGACGCATTCGCGCATCACCGACCAGATGTGCAGCAGGCCCTGGCGGATCTCGGCGTCGCTGCGCCAGGCCCGTTCGTTGGCCATCATCAGTTCGGACACCCGCAGGTTGTGCTGCTTGCACAGCGCCAGCAGTTCGACGGCGCTGGAGAATTCGTAAGGCAACTCGACGTCGCCGGCCGGCGCTGCGCCGGATTCGGCTTCGGCCGCTTCGATGATGAAACCGCCGCCGACCGAGTAGTACGTTTGCTCGAACAATTGGCCGGATGCACCGAAGGCTGTCAGCGACATGGCGTTGGGGTGGTAGGGCAGGCTCTCGTCCAGCAGCAGGAGATCGTGCTGCCAGTTGAAGGTGATCGAGCGTTTACCGGCCAGAGAGAGTTGGCCGGTCTCGCGCACTTGCTGGATGCGCGGCTCTATGGTCGACGGATCAATGCTGTCCGGCCATTCGCCCATCAAGCCCATGACCGTTGCGCGGTCGGTGGCATGGCCGACGCCGGTGGCCGAAAGCGAGCCATATAAGCGGATTTCCACCCGTTGCACATCGTTCAGCAAATGCTGGTCGATCAGGGCCTGGGCGAAGGTCGCGGCGGCGCGCATCGGGCCGACGGTGTGGGAACTGGACGGGCCGATGCCGACTTTGAATAGATCGAAAACACTGATAGCCATGCTAAACCCTTACAAGCAATGGAGTAGGAATCGCTGCCATTTTTTGTAGGACAAGCGCAATGTCGGCGATACTGCCTACCTCGCTTCAACGTGACTAACGAAATTTCCTAAGTAAGCCTTTAGCAGGACTAAACCATGAGTCGTCAATTGCATGCCCAGACTTACGTCTGGCTGCAGGTGTTTTCCTGTGCCGCGCGGCACCTGTCATTCACCCGTTGTGCCGAAGAACTGCACATCACGCCGGGGGCGGTCAGCCAACAAATCCGACAACTGGAAGAGCGTCTGGGCTTTCGCCTGTTCCACCGTCGTGCAAGGGGTGTGGAGCTGAGCGCGGAAGGGCAGCGACTGGCGATCACGGTCAACGAGGCTTACGGCAGCATCGACGCGGAATTGCGACGGCTGGATGCGGGGATGATCAGCGGGATTCTGCGGTTGCGCTCGATTCCATCGTTCCTCAGCAAATGGCTGACCCCGCGCTTGCCACGCCTGCAACAGCGTTACCCGGACATCCAGTTGCGGCTGGTGGCCGAGGACAGCAGCGTGCCGTTGCATGAAGGGGATTTCGACCTGGCCATCGACCTGAACGACGGCAGCTATCCGGGATTGTTATCCACAGCCTTGCTCGATGAGCAGATTTTTCCGGTGTGCGCACCGGGCCTGTTGCGCGGACGTCCGCCGCTGCACGGGCCGGCGGATCTGGTGCATTTTCCGCTGCTGCACGACATCACCGCCTGGCGCGGCAGCTATGAATACGCGGAGTGGGAGTTTTATCTCAATGCCATCGGTTTCGAGGGCGCGGATGTGCGGCGCGGGCACACGTTCAATCGCAACCACCTGACCATCGAAGCGGCGATTGCCGGCATGGGCGTGGCGATTGCCCGGCGCACGCTGCTCAACGACGAGCTGGAGCGGGGGACGTTGATCGTGCCGTTCGGGATTTCGGTGCCCAATCACAAGCGCTATGTATTGCTTTATGCGCCGGGGGCCCTGAGCCATCCGGGCGTGCGGGCGGTGCATGACTGGCTGGTGGAAGAGGCGGGGATTTTTCGCAGCCTGCACCCGTTGGGTGATGGCCAATTGTGAGCAGATTTTTCGGAGGGGCGGGGCGACCCAACTCCCGACCTTACCAGCGCTTTACTCGGTTGTCCGGCTTTTTTTGCGAATGAATATTTATCTTTTTTAAGGGGTTGAAATGTTCGTCCGGCGGGCCGATTGTTGTAATCAAGAGGTCACGAAATCCTGTTCCAGGCCTCTTGCGAGCTAGCTGAAATAA
Organism: Pseudomonas pharyngis; assembly: GCF_021602345.1. Taxonomy (GTDB): domain Bacteria; phylum Pseudomonadota; class Gammaproteobacteria; order Pseudomonadales; family Pseudomonadaceae; genus Aquipseudomonas; species Aquipseudomonas pharyngis. Next base: position 151,407 of record NZ_BQID01000007.1, on the reverse strand, counting down.
GGGATGAACTATGCAAATCCAAGTCAACAGCGACAACCATATTCAAAGCAGCAAACGACTGGAGGAGTGGGTACGAACCACAATTGAGAGCACGCTCGACCGTTATGAGGAAGACCTGACCCGTGTCGAAGTCCATCTGAGCGACGAGAACGGTGACAAACCAGGTCCTCATGATTTGCGCTGCCAACTGGAAGCGCGGCCAAAAGGCCATCAACCGATTTCCGTCACCCACAAAGCCGATTCGCTGGAACAGGCGATCGATGGTGCAGCCGAAAAACTGGAGCACGCGCTGGAGCACCTGTTTGGCAAACTGCGCGGCAAACCGCGAGCCGCTGTGGTGCCATTCACAAGCAAAGCCAATGACAAGCTGTTGGCGGAAGAGTTTGACGAGAACGAACAGGCAGCGATCAACAGTTGATGCGCTGATTTTCCAAGCCACCCAATGAGAAAGGGCCTGCAATTGCAGGCCCTTTCTGTTTTCAGCAGGGATCAGAAAGCAACGGAGGTCTGCACGTACACCGTGCGCGGCTCACCGACATACTTGCCCTTGTTGTTGTCATCGAACGAACGGGTGAAGTACTGGGTATTGAAGATGTTCTTCACCCCCACCGCCACGTTCAGGTCCGACAGCTGCGGGCCGAAGTCATAACCGGCGCGGCTGCTGAACAGCATGTAGCCCGGGATCTTGCCGGTGCTGCCGTCGGCGCTTTCTTTCGAGGTGTTGGCGTTGTCGGCGAACTGGTCGCTCTGGAAGCTGCTGTCCAGGTTCAGTTTCCACGGCCCTTCGGTGTAACCGACGCCGATCGTGCCTTTGTGTTTCGACGAGAACGGCACACGATTGCCCTTGTTTGGCCCATCTTCGCGGATGGTTGCGTCGACATAGGCGTAAGTGGCATAGACATCGAAGCCGGCCAGCGCCGGGCTCAAGTCGTCGAGAGCGTAATTGACGCTGGTTTCGATGCCCTGATGCCGGGTTTCGCCACGGGCGATTACCGAATCATTGGTCTGGTTGCTTTCGTACTGGTTGTCGAAGTTGATCAGGAATGCGCCGATCTCCGCTCGCAGCGCACCGTTGTCGTAACGGGTGCCGAGTTCCCAGGTGCGGGCCTTCTCCGGTTTCACTTCGCCGCTGCTGACGCGGTTGGGCATCTGGCTGTATTGCACGCTACCGAACGAACCTTCGGTGTTGGCGTACAGGTTCCAGCTGTCGGACAGGTGATACAGCACGTTCAGCGCCGGCAGCGCGGTGTTGTAGTCACCCTTGTATTTGACGTTGGTCAGATTGTTTGTCTGCTGCGACTCGATCATCTCGTAGCGCACGCCCGGGGTAATGGTCCACTTGCCGATGTCGATCCGGTCATCGACGAAAAATGCATTAGCTTCCGTGCCGCCACGGGTGTCGCGGTCATTGCGGCTGTTGGTGGTCGGATACTCGTTGCTGGCAATCGGGGTGCGATAGCGCAGTTCGTGGCCGGCTTCGTTGATGTAGCGATAACCGACGCCGACTTCATGGCTGGTGGCGCCGAGGTCGAAGCCTTGAGCGAAGCGGGTTTCCAGACCGCGCACCCAATACTCGCGCGGCGACAGCGACAGGAACGTGCCCTGATCCAGGTAACCGCTGCGCAGGGTCTTGGTGAAGAAGGTATTGGCGGTGAACTCGCGGCGATCTTCCTGATAGCGATAGCCGACATTGAACATCGTGCGACGGCCCCAGAACTGGTCCTTCGGCCGGGTCGACTGATACGGATCGGCATCGTAGTCGGCGACATTCAGACCGCCGGGCATGTCGGCCTTGCCTTCGTAATACTGGGCCATGGCGTTGAAACTGTTGGCCTCGTCGAGCTGGTATTTGCCCTTGAGGATCAGGTCGTCGATTTCTGTATCGCTGTGCTCACGCCAGTCGCCACCGCGAGTGCCGGAGTACAACAGCGCGCCGCCAAGACCGTTGGCATTGGTGCCGCCGGCCAGCAGGTTGGCGCTGGTCTTGAAGCCGTCATGGCTGGACGAAGGACTGGTTTCGGTCTGGAATCCGCCTTTCACGGTCGGCTCGTCCGGAATCGCCCGGGTCACGAAGTTGACCACGCCACCGACGTTTTGCGGGCCGTAACGCACGGCACCGCCGCCACGCACCACGTCCACGGCGTCCATATTGCCCATGCTGATCGGCGCGAACGACAACTGCGGCTGACCGTAAGGCGCGAACGGCACCGGGATGCCATCCATCAACACCGTCGAACGTGCGGCCAGGCGCGGGTTGAGACCGCGAATGCCGAAGTTCAGCGCCATGTCGTGGCTGCCGGTGCCGTTGTTTTCCGGCGCGTTGACGCCGGGAATGCGGTTGAGCACATCGCGGGCCTGGGTCGCGCCCTGGCGCTCGAACTCTTCGCGGCGGATCACGTCACGGGCACCGGGATGTTCGAAGACGTTGACCTGCGCAGCCTCACCCAGCCAGTCGCCGACCACTTTCGAAGTGTCCAGCTCCAGGGCGCTGTCGTTCGAAGGTTGCAGGCTGAAGGCATTGCCACCCTCGGCGCGGGCTTGCAGGCCGGTGCCTTCGAGCAGCGCGTTCAGACCTTGCTCCGCTGTGTAGTTGCCTTCCAGACCACGGCTTTGCACACCGCTGGTGACTTGCGAGCCGAACGAGATCAGCACACCGGCTTCACGGCCGAACTGGTTGAGGGCATTTTCCAGCGACGACGGGGCGATGTGATAAGCCTTGGTGTCGGCAGCCAGCGCATGGGGTAGGGCGCTGAAGCTCAGGCTGGCGCCGAGGACGAGATTGCGCAGGGTTCGGGCCAGCGGCGTGAGGCGGGTGGGGTGCATGGAGGACGGTCCTGAGAAGGTTGAATCAAGGGGGCTTTCCTTCTCTGTCACGCCAGATCTGAAAAACGGCTCATTTATTTTTTACAGGGGCGCGGAGCGACCGGGTTGAGTTCCCACGCAGAGCGTGGGAACGATCAGGCTCTGGCTTCGACCGTCACCCAATAGCGAGTAAAACGCTTCACTTTCACGGGCAGGCTTATTTCCAGCAGTTCGAGAATCCGCTCGCTGTCGTCCAGTGGATAAGTCCCGGAAATCAGCAGGTCAGCCACTTTCGCATCGCAATGGAGCTGCCCGCGACGGTAGCGACCGAGTTCATCGAGGAAGTCGCCCAGACGCATGTGCGCGGCCACCAGCATGCCGTCGGCCCAGGCGCCGCTGTTGGCGTCCAGCGGTTTTGCCACGCTGACGCCGGTGGTGCTGAAACTCAGTTGTCGGGCGACCGGCAGCAGCATCGGCGCGCGACCTTGTGCGTTCAATTCGACCCGACCTTCAAACAGTGCAATCTGCGTGCGGTCGGCAAACTGCCGTACGTTTATTCGTGCGCCCTGGGTTTTCAGCACGCCTTGGGCGGTTTGCACGTCGAAGGATTGCGTGGCGGTCAGCAGCATCTCGCCTTCGAGCAGACGGATCAAACCATCGCCCCGGACATCCGCCGCGCTGGCGGTGTTGAGTTGCAACTGGCCGTCGGCGCCGAGCGAGATCTTGCGCCGCTGACCAATCGGGCTGCGGTAATCGGCCAGCAGCGATGGCAACGGATTGTGCTCGCGCATGCCCCAGGTGACCGCCGAACCGGCGCCGAGAATCAGCAACAACTTCAGCGCCTGACGACGGCTGCCGGACTTCGGCGCATTCAGTGCGGCGTGGGCCAGTGGCGACGACAACCCGCGCAACCGCGAATTGACCCGCTGAATGTGCTCCCACGCGCGGCGGTGTTCGCTGTGGGCATCGATCCATTGCTGCCAGGCTTGTTGCTGGCGCGGGTTCAACGGGCCTTGCTGCATTTCCAGCAACCAGTGCACCGCCTGTTCGGCGACCTGCGCGGAAAAATCCATCGACGGGTTCACAGGGCGAAGTAGCAGCGCATCGCTGCCTTGTTCAGATGACGTTTGACCGTGGCCACGGAAATGCCCAGTTCGGCGGCGATCTGCGGATAAGTCAGGCCATCGACCTGCGCCAGCAGAAATGCGCGTTTGACGACGCGCGGCAGGCCATCAAGCAACTGATCCAGCTCCATCAGGGTTTGCAGGATGATGGCTTTCTCTTCTTCCGAAGGCGCAACCATTTCCGGTATCTGCGCGAGCGTGTCGAGGTAGGCGCGCTCCAGGTCCTGGCGGCGGTAATGGTTGAACAGCACGCGCTTGGCCAGGGTGGTGAGGAATGCGCGCGGTTCGATAATCACTGGCGGCTCGCGGGCGGTCAGCACCCGGATGAAGGTGTCCTGAGCGAGATCGGCGGCGCTGTCCGGGCAGCCGAGTTTGCGCCGCAGCCAGCCGGTGAGCCAACTGTGGTGGGCCTGATAGAGCGATTCGACAGGATGGGCGGACGGCAACGGCATCACTCCGGGCGCATGCAGGATGCGTTAGAGAACAAGAATGGTTCGCATTGTAGGGCTGCGGAGGGTGCCCGGCAATCAGACTCTTTTGCGTATGAGAATATTTATCATTAATATTGCTCGCCTGTCGTTCGGCGTCTTGGTCGGACGTTAATCGTTTCAGGGTCGAAACATGAAAGCCAAACTCGCCACACTTCCCCTGTCCTATCGTCTGGCCGTCACTTCGCGGGTGCTCGCGGCGGTGTTCGGCGGCTATCTGGTCGCGGCATTGGCCAGCGTTACGCTGACGTTGTGGCTGCCGCAGAACCGCGCCGAGGCAGTGGTGACCGGCATGACCGTTTCGTTCCTGGTCTATCTGGTGGCGGTGCTCTGGTGTTTCGCCTGTCGCACGGCGTGGTCGGCGTGGGTTGGTCTGCTGGTGCCAAGCGTGATCCTGGCGACCGTTTCCGGGGCAGCGCGCGGTTTGGGTCTGGCATGAAAGAGGGCTTCCGGCAGGCGATGGCCTGGCTGCACACCTGGACCGGGCTGGTTTTCGGCTGGCTGTTGTTTGCGATTTTTCTGACCGGAACCCTGGCCTATTTCAAGGACGAAACCAGTCACTGGATGCAGCCGGAAATCCAGGCGCACCCATTGGATGCCGAAAAAAGCCTGACGCTGGCCCAGCACTATCTGCAACAAAACGCCCCCGACGCTTCGCGCTGGATCATTGGCCTGCCCGACGCCCGCGATCCCGGTCTGAGCGTGGGCTGGCAGCAGACGCCAGCCAAGCCCGGCGAACGCGGCGCATTCACCCGCAAGACGCTCGACGCGCAGACCGGTGTCGAAGTGCAGGCGCGGGAAAGCATGGGCGGCGAGTTTTTCTACCGCTTCCACTTCCAGCTGCAAATGCCTTATCCGTGGGGCCGCTGGCTCTCGACCATCGCCGCGATGGTGATGTTTGTCGCGCTGATCACCGGGATCATCACCCACAAGAAAATCTTCAAGGACTTCTTCACCTTCCGCCCGCGCAAGGGCCAGCGCTCGTGGCTCGACGGACACAACGCGGTGGCTGTGCTGGTGTTGCCGTTTCATCTGATGATCACCTACAGCAGTCTGGTGATCTTCATGTCGATGGTGATGCCGGCGAGCATCCTGGCTTCGTACGGCAACAACGTTCGAGCGTTTTACGACGAGGTTTTTCCCGAATCCAGCATTCCTGAACGGGCCAATCAACCGGCGACACTGGCACCGCTGGCGCCCCTGTTGCTGGCGGCCAGCGAGCAATGGTCGGGTGGACATGTCGGGCGTATCAGCGTGAACAATCCGGGCGATGCCAATGCCTCGGTGGTGATGTCCCGCGCGGGTTCCGACCGAGTGGTGAATGATTCCGGCAGCGCCGTGACCTTCAGCGGTGTCAGCGGACAAGTCATCGGCACAACGCCCGATCAGCCGATGGCGATGGCGGTTGCTGGCAGTTTCTACGGTTTGCACATGGGCCACTTTGCCGGGCCGGTGTTACGTTGGCTGTATTTCATCTGTGGTCTGGCGGGCACGGCGATGATCGGCACCGGGCTGGTGATCTGGCTCGGCAAGCGTCAGCTCAAACACATCAAAAGCGGTGTGATGCCCTTCGAGTTGCGGCTGGTGCAAGTGCTGAACATTGCCAGCATGGCCGGGCTGGTGGCGGCGGTCGCGGTGTTCTTCTGGGCCAATCGTCTGCTGCCGGTGAATCTGGCCGGGCGTGCCGACTGGGAAGTGAATGCGTTCTTCATCGCCTGGGGCTTAAGCGTGGTGCATGCGATGTTGCGTCCGGGGCGCAAGGCCTGGGTCGAACAGCTGTCGCTGGGGGCTGCACTGTTTATCGCGGTTCCGCTTCTTAACGGTTTGACCTCCCCTTATCACCTCGGCGTGACAGTGCCTGAAGGCGACTGGGCCTTGGCCGGTTTCGACCTGACGTGTCTGGGCAGTGGCCTCTTTCTCGCCTGGGCCGCGCGGAAAATGCAGCGCGCTGGACACATCGTCAGCGTGCAAAAGCCAGCCCGCGAAACGGCCCGGCCGATCACCCTTGAGCAAGGGGCGAACTGAATGCTGCTGGCGCTGTTGCTTTGTTATTGCGCTTTCACGGCGCTGTGCCTGGCGATGCCTCGGCATCACGAAGAGCTGCTGGGTCAAAAACCTTCGACCCGCCGTCGGCAAGGTTTGAAACTCGCAGGCTGGCTGTTGCTGGGGCTGTCGCTGTGGGCGGCGGTTGCCATAAAGGGCTGGAGTTTTGGTCTGGTCGACTGGTGCGCAGTGTTGATGCTCAGTGCGCTGACGTTGGTGCTGTTGTTGCCCTATCGCCCACGCCTGGCCTTGACCATGGCCGGACTGAGCCTGCTCGCCAGCCCGGTCGCTGCATGGGCCTTGAACTGAAATGCTGATCGGCCATCCTCCCGAGCACCGCGACGACGAACCCCACGGCGCCCGTGCGCATTTTCTTCAGGTGTTCCTGTCCCAGCGTTCGCAGATGGAAGCGCTGGTGAGCCGGCGCGTCGGTTGCCGGGCGACGGCAGCGGATCTGGTGCAGGATCTGTTTCTGCGTTTCTGGCGTCGGCCGCTGGTGCAGGTCGAAGAGCTCAGCACTTATCTGTTGCGCTGCGCCGGCAATATCGCCATCGATCATTTGCGCAGCGAAGGCGCTCGGGTGCGGGTCAACGAAGGCTGGCAACCGGACGAGCCGGACAGCAGCGCCAGCGAACCGCAGGCGGCGCTCGAAGCGGGCAACGATTTGCGCCACGTCGAAGCGGCCTTGCGCGCCTTGCCCGAGCGCACGCGGCAGATCTTTTTGCTCAATCGCATCCATGGCCGCAAGTACGCCGAGATCGCCAAGGCCATGGGCCTGTCCCAAAGCGCTGTGGAAAAACATATGATGCGCGCCCTCGATGCCTGCAAGGCCAGCCTGCGCGAACCCGCGCCACGCACGCCAGGGAAAGCACCGTGAACAACTCCGACCGAGTCATCCCGACGCCCGCGCAGGAACAGGCCGCTTTTGCCTGGTTGAGCCTGTTGCACGACCGCCCCAGCACCGGCGATCAACTGACCTTCAGTCAATGGCTGCATGCCGATCCGGCTCACGCCGAGGCCTACGCCCAGGCGCAGGTGGTGTGGGAATTGAGCGAAGGGCCGGCGCGTACTCTGGCCGATGAAGACGCGCTGGCGTTGCAGGGTTTGCTCGATGCGATGGACCGGCCGCGTCGTCCGCAGGTCCGGCGTTGGGCCGGCGCGCTGGCCATGGCGGCCTGCCTGCTGTTGATGATCAGCCTCGGCAGTGGTTGGCAGCCGCAGCGCTGGATCGATGATCTGGGCGCCGATTACGTGTCGGCACCCGGCGAGATCCGCACCGTGACCCTGGCCGATCAATCGCAAGTGACGCTGGATGCCGACAGCGCCATCGCCGTGGATTTCAGTCATGGCGAGCGGCATGTGCAATTGCGCCGAGGGGCTGGATTTTTCAGCGTGACTCACACGGGTGATCCCTTTGTGGTCGAGGCCGAAAAGGGCCAGGCGCGGGTGCTCGGCACTCAGTTCGAAGTGCGCCTGCAACCTCAAGGCGCCCAGGTGACGGTGCTGTCCGGACGCGTCGGCGTGACGGCATCCCCTGACGGCCAACAGCAGATTCTCACTGCCGGGCAGCAAGTGGCGTACGGCGCAGGCACGGCGGAAAAACTGCACGCCGTGGACAGCGAAGCGCAACTGGCGTGGCGCCAGGGCTGGCTGACTTACTACAAGTCGACACTGGCCGATGTGGTGCAGGATCTGCGGCGTTATTACCCCGGACGGATCGTGTTGCTCAACGACGAACTGGGTGCGCGCAAGGTCAGCGGCAGCTTTCCGAGCAAGGATCCGCAAGCCGTGTTGAATTCGCTGCAAGGGGTGTTGGGATTCGAGCAGCATCAGGTGTTGGGCAAGCTGATCATCCTGCGCTGAAAATATTTTCAACTTTGTGGTGAGGTAAACCCGGACGCCATCCGTGTAGTGACTGAAACTGCGAGTCATTCGCATCCGTTGCGGTTCTACACAGGTCATGAGCAATGAAGTCCAGGGCAAAATCGGGTTCGGTCAAACAGTGGTTGGGCGTTTCAGCCTTGAGTTTTTCGGCATTGGCCCTGTTGCCGCTGAGCGTGGCGCTGGCCGCTGAATCCGTCAGCAGCCAGCCGCAAAAGCAATTCAGTTTTTCCCTGGCTGCCAAGCCGTTGCCTCAGGCCCTGAGTGATTTCAGTCGTGTCACCGGGCAGAGCGTGGTCTATACCGATGAAGCGCCATATGGTCTGACCGCTCCGGCGATCAACGGCCAGATGAGTGCCGAACAGGCGCTGCAACGTCTGCTCACCGGCTCCGGCCTGACCTTCCGCCGCACCGACAGCCATACCCTGGCGCTCGAACCGCAACCGACCGCAGGCGCGTTGAACCTCGGCGCGACGAACATCACCTCGGTGGTCGACCAGCCGATGAGCTACCAGCCACCGGAAACCAGTTCGGTGATGCGCTCTTCCGCTTCGCTTCAGGAAATCCCCCAGACCGTCAACGTGATTCCGGCTCAGGTCATTCGTGATCAGGCACCGCGCAATCTCGATGATGCACTGGCCAACGTCAGCGGCATCACCCAGGGCAACACCTTGGGCAGCACCCAGGATTCGGTGATGACCCGCGGTTTCGGTGACAACCGCAACGGCTCGATCATGCGCGACGGCATGCCGGTGGTGCAGGGCCGTGGCATGAACGCCACCGTGGATCGCGTCGAGGTGCTCAAGGGCCCGGCCTCGCTGCTCTACGGGATTCAGGACCCGGGTGGCGTGGTCAACATGGTCAGCAAGAAGCCCGAGCTGACCCAGTACAACGCGCTGACCCTGCGCGGCTCGACCTACGGCGACGGCAAGAATGGCAGCGGCGGCTCGTTCGACAGCACCGGTGCGCTGGGGGATTCCGGCCTCGCGTATCGCATGGTGCTGGACCACGAAGACGAAGATTACTGGCGCAATTTCGGCACCCACCGCGAAACCCTGGTTGCACCGTCGCTGGCCTGGTACGGCGAGCGCACCAAGCTGTTGTTCGCTTACGAGCACCGTGAATTCCTGACCCCGTTTGATCGTGGAACCCTGATCGATCCACGCACCAACCATCCGCTGGATATCTCGCGCAACGAGCGGCTCGACGAGAAATTCAACGACATGGAAGGGCGTTCCGATCTCTATCACTTTGAGGCCGATCACGAACTCAACGACGACTGGAAAGCCCATTTCGGCTACAGCTGGAATCGCGAAACCTACGACGCCAGCCAGGTCCGCGTAACCGCGATCGACACCAAAAAAGGCACCCTGACCCGCAGCATGGATGGCACGCAAGGCGCGATCAGCACCGACCGCTTCACCACGGCCAGCCTCGAAGGCAAGGTCAATGTGCTGGGCATGCAGCATGATCTGGTGTTCGGCGTCGACGACGAGTACCGCAAGATCTACCGCGCCGACCTGATCCGCCAGAAAAGCCTGAGCACCTTCAGCTACGTCAACCCGGTGTATGGCCGCGAAGTCGAAGGCACCACCGTCAGCCCGGCGGACAGTGCGCAAACCGATTTGCTGCGCAGTGATTCGGTGTTCCTGCAGGACTCGATCCACCTCAACGACCAGTGGATTCTGGTGGCCGGCGGGCGCTTCCAGGAATACGACCAGTACGCCGGCAAAGGCGTGCCGTTCAAGGCCAACACCGACAGCAACGGCCAGAAGTGGGTGCCGCGCGCGGGTCTGGTGTATCGCTATACCGACGCGTTGTCGTTCTACGGCAGCTACACCGAATCGTTCAAACCCAACTCGACCATCGCGCCGCTGAGCGGCAGCAGCACCGTGCTCGATGGCAGCATCGCGCCGGAAGAAGCCAAGTCCTGGGAGCTGGGCGCACGCCTCGACATTCCGGGGCGTGTCACCGGCAATATCGCCCTGTTCGACATCAAGAAACGCAACGTGCTGGTGGCCAATTCCGAAGGCCCGACGACGATTTACAGCGCCGCCGGCGAAGTGCGGTCCCGGGGCCTGGAAGTGGACCTGACCGGCCAGCTCAGCGACCGCTGGAGCATGATCGGCAGCTACGCCTATACCGACGCCGAGGTTACGGAAGATCCGGACTACAAAGGCAACAGGCTGCAGAACGTGGCGAAAAATACCGGCTCGCTGTCGGCGGTCTACGACTTCGGCAGCGTGATCGGTGGTGATCAACTTCGGGTCGGCGCCGGCGCGCGCTATGTCGGTGAACGAGCGGGTAACGCGGTGAATGATTTCGACCTGCCGAGCTACACCGTGGCCGATGCGTTCGCTACTTACGACACCAAGGTTGAAGGGCAGAAGGTCAAGTTCCAGCTCAACGTGAAGAACCTGTTCGACCGCACTTACTACACCTCGGCGGCGAGCCGTTTCTTCGTGTCGATGGGCGATTCGCGGCAGATTTCGTTGTCGAGCACGCTGGAGTTCTGATCAGCGCAAAAACGCCTGGCGATACTCGCCGGGCGTTCCACCCAGCACCTGGCGAAAGCGGTTGGTGAAGTGGCTGGCACTGGCAAATCCACACGCCAGGGCAATCTCGCCCAACGGCAACGCTGTCCCGCGCAACAACTCCCGCGCCCGGCTCAAACGCCGCGCCAGCACATACTGATGTGGCGGCAGTCCGAAGCTCACCCGGAACATCCGCGCGAAGTGGTATTCCGACAACGCACACAACCCCGCCAGTTGCCCGAGACTGATCGGCTCGGCCAGTTGGCTGTCGATGAACTCCACCAGTTGCCGGCGCTGATGCGGCGCCAGCCCGCCCTTGAGGCGCAAGCCGTGGCGTACGCCGACCTGGCTCAACAAGGTTTGGCTGATCAGTTCGTGGGCCAGGCTGCTGGTCAGCAGCCGCTCGCCAGGCTCGTCCCAATTGAGAGTGAGTAACTGGCGAAACCGTCGGGCCTGTTGTGGATCTTCCAGAAAAGTCTGTTCGCGCAGCTGCATTTCCCGGGGCTCGCGATCCAGCAGCGTGACGCAACCCAAGGCAAATTGTTCGGCGCTGAAATACAGGTGGGCCAGGCGAATGTCGCCATTGATCACCCACCCCGACTCGTGGTCGGCTGGCAGGATGCACAACTTGTCCGGACTGCCTTTGTTTCCGGGGGCGCCACGGCGGAACGTGCCGGTGCCGCCAGCGATGTAGCAGGAGAGCGTGTGATGGCTCGGCGCGTCATAGTCGCGGGCGTCGTGGTGGTTGGTCCACAGGGCTGCGGACAGGCCGTCCCCCAGCTCGGCGCTGCGCACAAGGCATGCGTTGGGCGAGCTGTTCAAGGCTTGAAAGACTTGCAGGGTATCGATGGCGGCCATGGTCGGTTCTCTTCAACGCCTTGCATCCTACTCCGTAGATGTTGCGCTGCCAGCCTGCACGCCGACAAAAGCGCAAGTTTATGCAAGCGAGGGATGAAGGCGCAGGCGGACACTGAAACCCAATCGAGGAGTGTCTGCCATGAACCTGTCGTTGTATTTGTTGACCGTGCTGATCTGGGGCACCACCTGGATAGCCTTGAAGTGGCAACTGGGCGTGGTGGCGATTCCGGTGTCGATCGTCTATCGCTTCGGTCTCGCGGCGCTGGTGTTGTTTGCGCTGTTGCTGCTCAGCCGTCGGCTGCAACCGATGAACCGGCGCGGGCATCTGATCTGTGTGGCGCAGGGGTTGTGCCTGTTCTGCGTCAACTTCATGTGTTTCCTGACTGCCAGCCAATGGATCCCCAGCGGTCTGGTGGCGGTGGTGTTTTCCACGGCGACGTTGTGGAACGCGCTGAATGCGCGGGTGTTCTTCGGCCAACGCATCGCGCGCAATGTGCTGATGGGCGGGGCGCTGGGGCTGTCTGGCCTGGGCCTGTTGTTCTGGCCGGAGCTGGCCGGGCATCACGCCAGTCCGCAAACCCTGCTCGGCCTGGGTCTGGCACTCTGCGGCACCTTGTGCTTCTCGGCGGGCAACATGCTCTCGAGCCTGCAACAGAAGGCCGGTCTCAAGCCACTGACCACCAATGCCTGGGGCATGGCCTACGGTGCGGCGATGCTCTCGGTGTGGTGCTTGGTCAAGGGCATTCCATTCGAGATGGAGTGGACGTCGCGCTACATTGGCGCGCTTCTATATCTGGTGATTCCGGGATCGGTGATCGGCTTCACCGCCTACTTGACGTTGGTCGGCCGCATGGGCCCGGAGCGCGCCGCCTACTGCACGGTGCTGTTCCCGGTGGTGGCGCTGAATGTCTCGGCCTTCGCCGAAGGCTATCAATGGACGGCACCGGCATTGGCGGGGCTGGTATTGGTGATGCTGGGGAATGTGCTGGTGTTTCGTAAACCCGAAGTTGCGGTTGTGGCGAAGCATGGAAAGTTGGCCTGAGATTGATTGAATCTTGAGCGTTGATTATTCAACGCTCGTTTTTCAATGTTATGAAAATCAGTACCGGTAACATGAAATCGACAATGTGCCGTGCCCAGTCTTTCGCATTCCATACTTGTGAAGTGTCCATGTCGAACCATTCAACGCCGATGGTTTGCAGGCAAACATAATAGGTGAAGATCGCAATCAGCAAGCCAATGATCGAGAACCTTTTTGCCTCGTGAAAGACAGCCGCGGACTCGTTGACTTTGCGGTAGAGATAATAAGTACCGAGCAGGCAATAAGCGGTGTAGATCGCTTCCGTGGTGATGATGAACCAATAGATCCGGTGGTGCATCATCGGCGATTCAATCGCCCTGTAACGTATGTTCTCGTTGATCTGTGTCGTATCCATGCTCAGGATGTGTCCGACGTACTCATAGTTTGCCGAGTAGTCGGTCACGTTTCCGTACATCACCAGTAGTCCAAAGAAGCTGATGTAAGCCATCAGGCAGACTTTGCTGTAACGGATTAATTGATCGGTATTGGAAATTCTCACGGTTACTATTCTCCGGTGTGTTTATCTTTGTATTGGATAAAGCCGGGAAAGTTTATAGCGGGATGGTTTATTTCGTTGGCGTGTTGATTTGCAAAGTATGTATTGGCTGAAAGTTGAACGGGCAAGCACTTTACAGTACTTGCCCGATTTGTTTATCCGCGCCAGACCTGCGGGTTCACCAGATCCTGCGGACGCTCGCCGAGCAGGGCACTGCGCAGGTTGGCCAGGGCACGATTGGCCATAGCTTCGCGGGTTTCGTGAGTGGCCGAGCCGATGTGCGGCAGGGTCACGGCGTTTTTCAGCTGAAACAGCGGTGATTCGGCCAGCGGTTCCTTCTCGTAAACGTCCAGACCGGCACCGCGAATCCGGTTGTTCTGCAATGCCTCGATCAGTGCCGGCTCGTCGACGACCGGGCCACGGGAGATGTTCACCAGAATCGCATCCGGCTTCATCAGCGCCAGTTCGCGGTGGCTGATCAGGTGGCGGGTCTTGTCGCTGAGCGGCACCACCAGACAAACGAAGTCGGCCTCGGCCAGCAGTTGGTCAAGGCTGCGAAATTGTGCACCGAGTTGCTGTTCGAGTTCGGTCTTGCGGCTGTTGCCGCTGTAGAGGATCGGCATGTTGAAGCCGAAGCGGCCGCGACGGGCGACGGCAGCGCCGATGTTGCCCATGCCGACGATGCCCAGGGTCTTGCCGTGCACGTCGCAACCGAACAGCGGTGCGCCGACGCTGGCCTGCCATTGGCCTGCCTTGGTCCAGGCGTCGAGTTCGGCGACGCGGCGGGCGCTGCTCATGATCAGCGCGAAGGCCAGGTCCGCAGTGCTTTCGGTGAGCACGTCAGGGGTGTTGGTGAGCATGATCCCGCGTTCGTTGAAATAGGCGAGGTCGTAGTTGTCGTAGCCGACGGAGACGCTGGAGACCACCTCGAGTTTGGCGGCGTTTTCCAGTTGGGCCTTGCCGAGTTTGCGACCGACGCCGATCAGGCCGTGGGCGTGGGGCAGGGCTTCGTTGAACTGGGCGTTGATGTCGCCGTTTTTCGGGTTGGGGACGATGACGTCGAACTCTTGTTGCAGGCGTTCGATCATTGGGGGGGTGATGCGGCTGAAGGCCAGGACTGTTTTTTTCATTGGCATTGGGCTCGGCTGTTCTGGGTTGCCAAGCAAGCTAACATTCTTCGCCAGGTTTGGCTTGTCCTTGGCGGCCTCTGGGCCGACCAGGTTCTTGGGGTTTTGGGTGAATATCCGTTGCTTCGGGGGTTGCGGCTGGCGGTTTCGCTTTTACAGCGAGTCACTTTGGCAAACGCCGGAATGCCGGCCCAGCCCAAAGTAACCAAAACGCTGGGCCCCGGCGTTCGGCACCTCGCTTTGGCTCGGTGTTCCTTCGTTCCGAGATTCATCCGGGGGCATCGCCTACGGTTTGCTTCGCTGCACCTCCTCTCGATGTGTTTGGCTTCGCCAAACGGTCGCTGCGCTCCCACCCCCGGATAAATCCCTCCACTCAGCCTTCCGATGGGGCCGGTACGTCAAAAGCCTTACTCGAGCTAACGCTCATCGTTTTGAGTGGTGAGAAGCGAACAGCGAACTTGAGCTAACGCTCATCGTTTGATCGTTCCCACGCTCTGCGTGGGAATGCAGCCCGGGACGCTCTGCGTCCCATCCTAGCTGCCAGCGAATGCGGTTGTCGCTGGCAGGTCGGTTGGTCAGAGCGGTTTAGTTGTGTGTGGGATGACGTTGTACTTCGACGTTATCCAGCACGCGGTTCACGGCGAGTTCGGCGAGCATGATGACTTGTTGAATGCCCAGAATCCGGTGTCGCTGTGGTGAGTCGACATAGGCTGCCACGTCACTGGCCATGACGCTGGCCGAGGCCAGGGATTCGCAGGCGTGGGCCAGCAGGCTTTCGTCGTCCATGTCCGGTGAAATCTGGAACATTTCGCTCGGTTTGCGGCCGGGGTATTTTTTTGGGGGAGGGTTCAGGTAGTGGTCGAGCGCGCGTTCGGCGGCGTCGTGGAGTTTGTTTGAATCGGCGGATTCGTAGGGCGAGGTGTCGTTGGTTTCGGGGGGATTCGGAGTAAGTTTTTTCATGGCATAGATCCTTAAGTCTTGGAGGAGCTGCCATTTTTCGTTTTCCAGGCGAAAGAGGTGGCAGCTGTACGCGGACTGGAAAAACCGGAAAGGATCAAACCCGGCAGACCCGAAGGTCTCCCACGTACAGCTACCATAACGTCGCGAAAAAACGCCGCATTATGTCATGGGCTGTGATCCTGAACTTCGGGTTTTCCAGACCCGGCCGCTGATGCGTCAGCGACCCCCAAAAGCCTATCCACCTCGTTTCCGAGGGACAACCGACGCGACTTGTCGGAAACGTCCCCCCAAATCACCCCGTCTGTAGGACGGTAAACTCAGTTCGCGAGCCTGGCTCCACCCAGACTCCCACTCATCTCATAAGCCGCCAGTTCCGCCTGATGCCCCGCCAATATTTCTGGCAACGACCCACGCAGGTACTCGACCCAGGTCTTGATCTTCGCATCCAGGTACTGCCGCGACGGGTAGATCGCATACAGGTTCAGTTCCTGCGAGCGGTAGTTCGGCATCACCCGCACCAACGAGCCGTTGCGCAAGCCTTCAATCGCGGCGTACACCGGCAACACGCCGACGCCCATCCCACTGGTGATCGCGCTTTTCATCGCGTCGGCGGAGTTCACCAGGAAGGGCGAGCTGTTGATAGTGACCACTTCCTGACCGTCAGGACCATCGAAGGCCCATTTTTCCAGGGGGATCACCGGGCTCACCAGGCGCAGGCAGGCGTGGTTCAGCAGGTCGCTGGGTTTTTGTGCGCAGCCGTTGGCTTTCACGTAGGCCGGGGAGGCGCAGACGATGCTGTAGGTGATGCCCAGGCGTTGCGAGACGAAGCCCGAGTCCGGCAGCTCGCGAGCCAGGACGATGGACACGTCGTAGCCTTCGTCGAGCAGGTCCGGCACGCGGTTGGCCATGGTCAGGTCGAAGGTCACGTCGGGGTGGGTCTTGCGATAGCGGGCGATGGCGTCGATCACGAAGTGCTGGCCGATGCCGGTCATGGTGTGCACTTTCAATTGTCCGGCCGGGCGGGCGTGGGCTTCGCTGGCTTCGGCTTCGGCCTCTTCGACGTAGGCGAGGATCTGCTCGCAGCGCAGCAGGTAGCGCTTGCCGGCTTCCGTGAGCGCGATGCGGCGGGTCGTGCGGTTAAGCAGGCGGGTTTGCAGGTGGGCCTCAAGGTTGGAGACCGCGCGCGAGACGTTGGCAGTGGTGGTGTCGAGCTGCACGGCGGCGGCGGTGAAGCTGCCGGCTTCCGCTACACAACTGAAGGCGCGCATGTTTTGCAAAGTGTCCATGGGGTGCTCTCAAGGGAGATGGCAAATTGTGACACGAAGTTTCAGGGTCTGAGACCCCCGACCAAGGGATTATCTCGTTAACGGTAACAAAGATTCACAGGATTCCCAGCTTATCGCCGTCATGGCGCCCCCCTAGAATTGCGCCCACCTCGAAACATCCCCCCACCTCAGGAATTCGCAGCAGTGCCGCGTCGCATCAACAGAGCGCTTTTGCCGCTCAGTGTTCTGGCTTTTTCGTTAGGTCTTGGCGGCTGCATCGGAACCGGAGGGATTGCCCCGAAGGGCAAGGCTCTGGAGGCCAATGAACTGGCCACCGACGAGGCCATCGCCCACGCCGCCCGTGACGCAAACTGGCCCACCGCCCAATGGTGGCAAGCCTACGGTGACCCGCAACTCAACCATTGGATCGACCTCGCCTTGCAGGGCAGCCCGACCCTGGCCATGGCCGCCGCGCGCGTGCGTCAGGCCCGGTCCATGGCCGGTGTCGCCGAGGCCGCCGAGTCGTTGCAGATCAATGGCGAGTCGACCCTCAAGCGCCACAACTGGCCGACCGACCAGTTCTACGGCCCCGGTGAGCTGGCCAACAGCACCACCTGGGACAACAACGCCGCGCTGGGTTTCAGTTACGCCCTCGACCTCTGGGGGCGTGAAAGCAACAGCACCGAGCGTGCGGTGGATCTGGCGCACATGAGCGCGGCCGAGGCGCGTCAGGCGCAGCTCGAATTGCAGAACAACATCGTGCGCGCCTACATCGAGCTGTCGCTGCATTACGCTCAGCGCGACATCGTCGCGGCGACGCTCAAACAGCAACAGCAGATTCTCGAGCTGGCGCAGAAACGCCTGGACGGCGGGATCGGCACCCACTTCGAAGTCAGCCAGGCCGAAACCCCGCTGCCGGAAACCCATCGGCAACTGGATGCGCTGGACGAAGAAATCGCCCTGAGCCGCAACCAGATCGCCGCACTGGCCGGCAAGGGGCCGGGCGCCGGCGCGCAATTGCAGCGGCCGACCCTGTCCCTTGGCGCGGCGCTCAAACTGCCGTCGGCACTGCCCGCCGAACTGCTCGGCCAGCGTCCGGACGTGGTCGCCAGTCGCTGGCAAGTGGCGGCGCAGGCGCGCGGAATCGATGTCGCGCATGCCGGGTTCTACCCCAACGTCGATCTGGTCGGCAGCCTCGGCTACATGGCCACCGGCGGCGGGGCGCTGGAGTTCCTGACCGGCAAGAAGCTCAACTACAACGTCGGCCCGGCGATCTCGCTGCCGATCTTTGACGGCGGGCGACTGCGTGCGGAGCTTGGCGAAGCGTCGGCGGGTTATGACATCGCCGTCGCGCATTACAACCAGACCCTGGTCAATGCGCTGAAGAACATCTCGGACCAGTTGATCCGCCGCGAGTCGATGGACAAGCAGCAGACATTCGCCGCCGAATCCGTGGCCACGGCGCAGAAGACTTACGACATCGCGATGATCGCCTACCAGCGCGGGCTCACCGATTACCTCAACGTGCTCAATGCGCAGACCTTGCTGTTCAAACAGCAGCAGGTTCAGCAGCAAGTGCAGGCGGCGCGATTGAGTGCCCACGCAGAACTGGTGACGGCATTGGGCGGTGGCCTTGGCGCGGGTAAAGACGTGCCGACGGCACAACAAACCCAGGCACCGAAAACCCCGGCCCTCCTGCGTTGAACACACAACCCCTGGGGGAGCGGGCTTGCTCGCGAAGAGGGAGTGTCAGGCAGCCCATGTGTTGTCTGACACAGCGCATTCGCGAGCAAGCCCGCTCCCACAGTTTCTACGTTTCGACTGAATTTTTGAGCACGACCAAATGACTCCCTTGCCCGCACCTTTACGCTGGCTCTACTCCCTGGAATGGCGCCGGGGCTTATTCGACTGGGCGCGCAGCGACGGCGTGACCTGGGTCTACATCTTCAAGGTGTTGATCGCCGCATTCCTGACCCTGTGGCTGGCGATGCGTCTGGAACTGCCGCAGCCGCGCACGGCGATGATCACCGTGTTCATCGTCATGCAGCCGCAGAGTGGCCAGGTGTTCGCCAAGAGTTTCTACCGTTTTCTCGGCACCCTGGCCGGGTCGGCAATGATGGTCACGCTGATTTCACTGTTCGCCCAGAACACTGAACTGTTCCTCGGCTCGCTGGCGATCTGGGTCGGCATCTGCTCGGCCGGGGCCGCCCGTTGCCGTAACTTCCGCGCCTACGGTTTCGTGCTGGCCGGGTACACAGCGGCGATGGTCGGCCTGCCGGCGCTCGCTCATCCTGACGGCGCGTTCATGGCGGCGGTGTGGCGAGTGCTGGAAATCTCGCTGGGGATTCTCTGCTCGACCCTGGTCAGCGCCGCGATCCTGCCGCAGACCGCCAGTGCCGCGATGCGCAACGCCTTGTATCAGCGCTTCGGTGTGTTCGCCCTGTTCGTCACCGACGGCCTGCGCGGGCGCAGCAAACCGGAGGCGTTCGAGGCCAGCAACGTGCGCTTCATCGCCGAAGCGGTGGGGCTGGAAGGGCTGCGCAGTGTGACCGTGTTCGAAGACCCGCACATGCGTCGGCGCAACGGTCGGCTCAGTCGCCTGAACAGCGAGTTCATGGGCATCACCACCCGTTTCAACGCCTTGCACCAGTTGCTCGAACGCCTGCGCAACAACGGTGCCGATCATGTGGAAGCGGCGATCAAACCGGGCCTGCAGGATCTGGCCGAAGTGCTCGACGGCTTCAGCGGCCGCGCCCTGACCAGCCCGGACGCGGCGCGTCTGGTGCTGGCGCTGGCGGCGTACAAGGAAGGCTTGCCGGCGCGGGTGCGCAGCCTGCGGGCGATCTTCCAGGAGAGTGAACCGAGCGAAGCCGAGCAACTGGATTTCCACACCGCATATGAGTTGCTCTATCGCTTCGTCGATGACCTGCACAGTTATGCACAGACCCACGCCTCGCTCGCCGATCACCGCCACGAACGCGAGCGCTGGGACGAGCCGTTCACCCCGCAAACCAGTTGGTGGGCTGCAGCAGCTTCGGGGATTCGCGCCACGTTCATCCTGATCGTGCTTGGCAGTTACTGGGTCGCTACTGCGTGGCCGAGCGGCGCGACCATGACCCTGATCGCCGCGGCCACCGTGGGTCTGTCCGCCGCCACACCGAATCCGAAACGCATGGCGTTCCAGATGGCCTGCGGCACGTTCCTCGGGGCGTTGATCGGCTTCGTCGAGATGTTTTTCATCTTCCCGTGGATCGATGGCTTCCCGCTGCTGTGCGTGATGCTCGCGCCGGTGATCGTGCTCGGCTCGTTCCTCGCATCGCGGCCGCAATACGCCGGCGTCGGCCTCGGGCTGCTGATTTTTTTCAGCACCGGTTCGGTGCCGGACAACCTGACGATCTACAACCCCTACACCTTCATCAACGACTACATCGCCATGGTCATGGGCATGCTGGTCTGCGCAGCGGCGGGCGCGATCATTCTGCCGCCGAACAGCCGCTGGTTGTGGCAGCGCCTGGAGCAGGATCTGCGCGGGCAAGTGGTGTACGCGATCAGCGGCAAGCTCAAAGGCCTGGCGTCGAGTTTCGAAAGCCGTACCCGCGACCTGATGCATCAGGCTTATGGGCTGGCGGCCGGTCAGCCGCTGGTGCAGAAAAACCTGCTGCGCTGGATGTTCGTGGTGCTGGAAGTCGGCCACGCGATCATCGAGTTGCGCAAGGAACAGGCGATCCTGCCGGTGCACCCGGCGTATGCCGAATCCCAGCCGTGGCGCCAGGCAATCCGGGTCATGGGGCGCTCGCTGGTGCGGCTGTTCCTGCAGCCGAATTCGAGCAATCTGGAGCGCGCACTGGTCGCGGTCGATCACGCGATCAGCCGGGTCGCCGCCACCGATGAGCCGTTCGCCCCGCACTTCGATACCTCGGCACTGCGGCGGGTGAAAAGCTACCTGCACTTCATCCGCACCTCGCTGCTCGACCCGCAATCGCCCCTTGCTGCCTACGCCATCGCCAAGCCCGAAGGACTTGCCCATGCCTCGTGAAATCGCCTTCCACGGCGTGTACATGCCGACCATGACCCTGATGTTTTTCGTCGCTGCGGCACTGGCCTGGGCGCTGGACCGGTTTCTGTCGGGGTTCGATCTGTACCGCTTCTTCTGGCACCCGGCGCTGCTGCGCCTGAGCCTGTTTACCTGTCTGTTCGGCGCGATGGCGCTGACTGTCTACCGTTGAGAACGCTCTGATGAAAAAGTTTTTCAGCCTGCTCGCGACCCTGCTGGTGCTGGCCCTGGCGCTGTGGATCGGCCGCACGTTGTGGGAGCACTACATGAACACCCCGTGGACCCGCGACGGCCGAGTGCGCGCCGACATCATCAACGTCGCCGCCGACGTCACCGGTGAAGTGGTCGACGTGCCGGTGCGCGACAACCAGTTGGTGAAGAAAGGTGATCTGCTGATGCAGATCGACCCCGAGCACTATCGCCTGGCGGTGAAACAGGCGCAGTCGCTGGTCGCTTCGCGCAAGGCCACGTGGGAGATGCGCAAGGTCAACGCCCATCGCCGCGCCGACCTCGACAACCTGGTGATCTCCAAGGAAAACCGCGACGACGCCAGCAACATCGCCGACTCGGCGCTGGCCGATTACCAACAGGCTCAGGCGCAACTGGAAGCTGCCGAACTCAACCTCAAACGCACCGAAGTGCGCGCGGCGGTGGACGGCTACGTGACCAACCTCAACGTCCATCGCGGCGATTACGCGCGCATCGGCGAAGCGAAAATGGCCGTGGTCGACATGAACTCGTTCTGGGTCTACGGCTTCTTCGAAGAAACCAAACTGCCTCACGTGCGCGTTGGCGACAAAGCCGACATGCAGCTGATGAGCGGCGAAGTCCTCAAGGGCCACGTGGAAAGTATTTCCCGTGGCATCTACGACCGCGACAACCCGGAAAGCCGCGAGCTGATCGCCGATGTGAACCCGACCTTCAACTGGGTGCGCCTGGCGCAACGGGTGCCGGTGCGGATTCACATCGATGAAGTGCCAGAGGGTGTGCTGCTGGCGGCGGGGATCACTTGCACCGTGGTGGTGAAGCAGGACGCTGTGGATAACTGACAGACCGATTCGCTGCAAATCGCGAGCAGGCTCGCTCCCACACTGGATCTGTGCCGCACTGAAGATCCCATGTGGGAGCGAGCCTGCTCGCGATTGGGACGACTCAATTTCACGAGCAAATACTCAGCATCTACTCGCTGCAAAACGTCTCGTGCAGATGCCGCCAGATCACCCGTCCGGATTCGGTTTTTTCAAACACCACGGTCGAGCGCCGATCCGTGTGCAACCCGCCTGCATCGGTCTGCTGTTCGCGGTAACTCACCGTCGCACCCCCTTCATGCAAGGCAATCCCCGTAAGTTCGCCGAGTTCGATGCGGAACCCGCTCTTCTTCCCGCCCGCCATTTGAAACAACGCACGCAAGGCTTCGGAATCCAGCACGCGTCCCAGTGGCGTCACCATGGAGAACCGTGGCGAAAAACGCGTCAGCAATCGCTCCAGCGCTGCCTCGTCTTCTTCCACCGCAAACCATCGCTCGATGGCCTCATGGGCCTGGATCACTTCGTCAAAATAGTCGGTGTAGTCAGTCATGTGGATTTTTCCTGAAGGTGAGGTGCGCGCAGAAGGCTGAGCACTGTCGTCGAGTCGAAACGCAGCACGGCGGCCATCGGCAGCAGTGTCAGAAACGCGGCGGCGAGAAAGCAGTATTTGAATCCGTTGACGCCCAAGGCACCCAGCAATGAACTGAGCAGCGCCGCGCCGAGGCAGAAACCAAGCTGCCGATTGATGTTCCACAGGGCGCTGGAGTGGCCCATTTTCTCCGGCGTGATGCCGACGAACGCCAGGGTCTGCGCAGTCACGCTGCACAGGCTGCCGCCCAATCCCATCAGGGCGTAGGCGAGGATCAACGGGCCGCTTGCAGGTCGGTCGATCTGCATCAGCACGACGATGCCCAGGGATTGCAGCAGCATGCCGGCGATCAGCAACGGCTTGGGGCCGGTCCGGTTGAAACAGCGTTTGCCCAGCATGATCGCCACACCCGAGGCCGCCGCCCAGGCCAGCATCAGCGCCCCGATTTGCGCCGCACTGAAGCCGAGGTCGTGCAGGTACAGCACGGCGATCATGTGAGTGCCGGTGAAGATGCCGGGCACGCACAGGTAGATCAGCATCGCCAGACGCAATGACGGGTTCTTGATCAGTTGCAGATCAAGCACCGCACCCGGTTTGTTCCAGCCATCGCGCAGGTAGATGCACATCGTCATGACGCTGAGCAGCAGGACACCGCCCGCGAGATGGCGGGTGGCCGGGGCGCTCGCCAGGCTGACGGCGATCAGCAACAGACACAGCGCGGACGCCGCCAGCAGCAGGCCGCGTGCGTCCAGTTTCGGGCGCTCACTCGCTGCCTGATCCGCTTTCAACCAGCGCAGGCCCAGACCGAAAGCGAAAAGCGCCACCGGCAGGTTCAGGTAGAAAATCCAGCGCCACGACAACGCCTCGACGACCAGACCACCCGCCGCCGGCGACAGGGCCGGCACCATCAGCGCCACGAGCAAAACCACCCCCGTGAAGTGCGCACGTTGTGTCGCCGAAAACTCTCGATAGGCCAGCGCCTGGCCCACCGGCAGCAGCAATCCACCACCCAGCCCTTGCAGCAGTCGCCAACCGATCAGGCTTTCAATCGAACCGGCCTGAGCGATGAGCCCGGAGGCGATCCCGAACAGCAGCAGCGAACCGAGAATCAGCCGTCGCTCGCCGACCCGTGCAGCCAGCCACACACTCATCGGAATGATCAGCGTCAGCCCGAGCATGTAGGCGTTGGTGATCCAGGCCAGTTGCGTCACCGAAGCGTGCAACTGCGCGGCGATGTCCGGGTAGGCGATGCTGGCGGCGAACATGTTCAGCAGGTCGAGGGCGAACCCCAACAGATACACCAGCGCAACTTTCGAGCGATAGGCCATGGCAGCTTCCCTGTGATGAGGCGTGCAGGGTAGGGCGCTGACTGCGATAGAAATACGCTGGTTTGGCTGCTAGTTTGTCAAAATTATTTTGACAGGGAGCGCTGCGGATATGGTCAGCCTGGATCGATTCGATACTTTCAAGGCCGTGGTCGAGGCCGGCTCGCTGACCGCTGCCGCTGACACGCTGGGGCAGACGCGGGCGGTGGTGAGCTTCAACCTCAAGCGGCTGGAAGAAGAGTTGGGCGTCACCCTGCTCACCCGCAACACCCGGCAATTGGCTCTGACTGATGCCGGCGAACGTTTTTATCGTCGTTGCCTGCGTACGCTGGACGAAGCGCGGCTGGCGATCGAAGAAGCACGTTCGGAACACTCGCAACTCAAGGGCACGCTGCGCATCACCACGACCGTGGAGTTCGCGCTGGCTCAGGTGGTACCGGCGCTGGAGGTGTTTCGACAGCAGCAGCCGCAACTGAATATTCACCTGTCCACGTCCTCAACTCACGCCGATCTGATCTCCGAACGGTTTGACATGGCGATCCGCCTGGGCCGCATGCACGACTCCAATCTGCGGGCGGTGCAGTTGTCGACGTTCGAGGTGTTTGCCGTCGCGGCACCGGGGCTGATTGAGCGATTTTCGCCGGTCAACACGCTGGCGGTGCTGGAGTCGATGCCGACGCTGGGGCATGGGCGAGTGCCGGAAATGACGGTCAGCGACCCCGCCGGCACCGAGCATATCTACCAGCCGAAACCGGGAACCACCGCCATCGTCGCGGACAACTCCGCGACTCTCCGTGCCTTTGCACTGACCGGGCAAGGCGTGGCGATTCTGCCGCAGTGGCTGATTCAGGAAGACCTGGATGCCGGGCGATTACAGCGTTTGCTGCCGGATTACCGTTTCGCCCGGCAAGGCGTCTACGCGCTGTACCCGGACACCCGGCACCTGCCACTGAAGGTGCGGGCGTTCATTGATTTCATGAAAGGCTGGGGCTGAGTGTTGGCTGGCCTGGCCTCTTCGCGAGCAAGCCCGCTCCCACATTTGGAATGCATTCCCCTGTGGGAGCGGGCTTGCTCGCGAAAGCGTCAACTCGGTCTCAGAGCTTTGCGCGCAAGCCAAAGCGCTTCATCAACGTCGATTCCAGCAAGCCTTTCGGCAGCAACGTCGCCAGCAACGGCAACGCCCGGCTGCCATTGCCGATGCGGATCAGGCGTGGCGGTTTGCTCTGCTGCACAGCCTTGAGCAATTCGGCGGCAAATTCGCTGGCCGGGGTCGGTTTGTCCTGGGACGCCTTGGCCCGCGCCCGGATGCCTTCACGCAACGGAAACCACGGCGATTGTTCGTTGATCAGTTGTTCGGCCTCATGCCCGGCATTCTTGGCGAAACTGGACTGGATCGCTCCGGGCTGCACTTCCATGACGCGAATCCCGAACGGCGCCAGCTCCATGCGCAACGCATCGCTCAACGCGTGCACCGCCGCTTTCGACGCGCAATAGGCGCCGGCAAACGGCGTGACCAAAACCCCTGACACACTGCCGATATTCACCACCAGACCCTTGGCCCGGCGCAGCACCGGGAACAGCGCACGGGTCACTCCGACAATCGAAAACACGTTGGTCTCGAACTGGCGCTGCATGGCCGCCACACCGCCGTCGAGCAGCGGCCCCATGGCGCCGTAACCGGCATTGTTGATCAGCACGTCGAGGCCGCCGTGTTGCTGGTTGATCCGCTCGGCGAGTTGTTCCAGCGCTGCATTGTCATTGACGTCGAGCTGCACCGCCGTGAACCCGGCCGCGCTGAGCGCCGCGACATCTTCCGCCTTGCGTGCACTGGCCCAGACCTCGTAGCCGGCGCCTTTGAATGCATCGGCGAGGGCGCGGCCGATGCCGCTGGAACAACCGGTAATCAACGCAACGGGCATGGCGCATTCCTTGTGCAAAACAGTGGGAGAGGGGATCAGTCGGAGAAACTACCCTGCAATCGCTCGGCGCGAAACTCCAGGGTTTGCGGGCGATAACCGGGACGCAGCGGGGGCATCGGCAAACAGTCTTCCCAGTTGCCGCCAGCCTGCAATTCGCCGGGGCCGCGATAGCGCGGGGCGGCGTATTGATTGTCGGCCAGGTTCACGGTGTCGCCCGGCGCATACGCGGCAATGCGCCAGCGCAGTTCGGTCAGCGGCACGTTGTTACCATTGTTCAACTTGAGCAGCAGCGGACGGTCGGCGGGGCAGTGTTCGGGGGCATAGACAATGCGCAGTTCAAGGCGCGCCAGTTGCTTGACCTCGCGGTTGTCCAGCCACACCACCCACATCGCCACCAGCCCCAGGCCCACAGCGGCGGCCATCGACACCGGCAGGGCCTTGGCCGGGTAGCGCAATAGCAGGATCAGCCAGGTGATGACCAGCAAAACGCCGATGAACATGTTCGAACACTCCTTGAACTTGTGCCTGCCATCCTACCGAAGGGGCGCGGGAATGGACATTCGCGGATTGCGCGCAGGTGCCGTTGGTCGGGACTGTCATTTCCGACAGTAGCCGAAACAGCGCTGAGCTTGCTCTGATGCCAGAGGCACACCGAATGCCGATTGCAGGGAAGCGCGCTCCATGAGCTTGCACGTCAATACGCCGAGGATGTCTGTGATCGACCCGCGCGGCTTGCCGGTGCGCACGGTCGACTATTGCCGAGACATCGAGGACGGACCGGTCGAGTCCCGGATCAACCGCACCCTGCATGACGCTGCGGGGCGTGCGCTGAAACAGTGGGACCCGCGACTTTGGCTGTCGCAAGCCGACGACCCGCTGACGCCGGCCAATCTGATGCAGGTGTTTGCTGTGGACGCCACGGTGATTCGCTCGGACAGCGTCGATGCAGGTACGCAAATCGAACTGAAGGGACTCGCTGCACAAACGATGTTCAGTTGGGACAGCCGTCAGACGCGGCGCGAGATCGAGCACGACAATTTGCTGCGCCCCGTCGCGATATTCGAAGAAGGAACAGGCGTGCCTCGGCGTTGTGTCGAGCGCCTGACCTACGGTCATCCCGGCAGCGGGGACCCGTCGCGCAACCAGTTCGGTCAGCTGATCCGCCATGACCATCCGGCCGGCAGCGTACTGTTCAACGCGTTTGCAATCAGCGGTGCATGCACCGAGGACACCCGGCACTTCACGCTGGATCCGCTGACACCCGACTGGCCGGAGCAGGAGGAGGAGCGTGCGCGGCTGCTGGAGCCAGGCGCCGGTGAGCTGTCGCGGTGGCGCCATGGTGCATTGGGGGATGTGCTGGAACAGACGGATGCCCGAGACAACCGGCATACATTCGAGCTGACCGTTGATGGCCGTTTGCGCGAACGCCGCCTTCAGTTGAAGGGGGAGCGTGAGCAGATCCTGGTCACTGACATTCGTTACAACGCGCAAGGCAATGTCACGCAGCAAACTGCCGGCAACGGTGTGCACACCACCCGGACCTATCGTCCCGAGGACGATCGTCTGTTGTGCCTGCGGACCGAAGACGCCCGCGGTCTCGTGCTGCAACACCTGATTTATGGATACGACAGGATGGGCAATGTCCTGCGGATTGAAGACAAGGCAATGCCGATCCGTTACTTCGCCAACCAGTGCATAGAGCCGGTCAGTTGCCTGGTCTACGACAGTCTTTACCAATTGATCATGGCGTTCGGGTGGGAAGCCGGGCGTACCAGTCAGGGCCCGCAATCGATGGGCCGCGTCGATCCGGCGGCGGTCAGCAACTATCAGCAGACTTATGAATATGATTCCGGCGGCAACTTGCGCAGGCTGACTCATGTCGGCGCACAAAGTCATGGGCGCAAACTGCAACCGGCGAGTTACAGCAACCGCGCTCTGCCTTACGAGCACGCACCTCCCGACGACGCTCAAATCGAAGCCGCCTACGACCGCAGAGGCAACGTGTTGCAGCTGGAGCCGGGGCGGATACTGAGCTGGAACCTGCGCAACCAACTGCAATCAGTCAGCCCGGTGGAGCGCGCTTCCGGTGCCAATGACAGCGAAACCTATCTCTACGATGGCGATCACCAGCGGGTGCGCAAGATCCGCCTGTTACAGGCCAGTGCACGCACCGTGGTTGCCGAGGTGCGCTATTTGCCCGGGTTGGAACTGCGTACCGATAACGAGAACGGTGAACGGTTGCAGGTCATCACTGCCGAGGGCGGGCTGAACAATATTCGAGTACTGCATTGGGAGATCCCTCCGCCCACGGGGACCAACGATCGATATCGATATGCGTGCTCGGATCACCTGGGGTCAGTCAGCCTGGAGTCGGACGACCGTGGCGCAATTATCAGTCAGGAAGTATTTCACCCGTTCGGTACTACGGCCTGGCAAAACGGTGAACTCAAATATAAGTACGTGCGTTACTCGGGCAAGGAGCACGATGCGACGGGGCTTTACTATTATGGCTTCCGTTACTACATCCCGTGGTTGCAACGCTGGGCCAGCACCGATCCTGCCGGCTATTCGGATGGGCTGAATATTTACCGGATGGTTCGCAACAATCCGCTCACGATGAGAGACGCGCTGGGGCTGCAAGCCGAGACCGGAACCTACGAAGCGGACGTGGGCATTCGAGTGAGATTGGCCTTCAAGCTGCTTTCCTCCCAAGCACATGTGTCCAGGCTTGACCTGGGAGGTGTGGAATACAGCAAGTCTGCTGATTTCAAACTGGTTGAAGTCGGCGAGGGCCCGGATTTTTCAGTGAGCAAGCGCGAGCTCTTGAGTCATCTGAGGATGTACCGGCGCCAGTACCGTGAGATGTACCACGACTCTATGCGGCGAGAACTGCAGAACACAAATGTCAGCGCGGAACAAAATTTTGAATTGGGAAAAGAGATCGCCGAGATCACATCCTCGTCCCTCAAGTATTCAAGCGAACCACGGGTATCGGAGGAAAAAACGGTCACCAAGCACTTCTTCGCACTGATCAATCGCGACGATGTCGAAAAAAAGGGCCAGGATAAAGTGATTTATGGCATCGCTGAGTTGAGTGTCTCGTCAACAAAGGGCGGAGAAAGCACGGTTCATGTGAGCAACGTAATTGTGCACCCACTGACGCAGCCGGGAGTGGATAAGTTCCTGGGTGAATCGGTCGAGACCACCGAGGCCATCCAACCTTTCAAATTGCGTGGTATTGGGACCTACCTGACCGTCAAGTCGTTGGCCAGGATGGTGAGCACGCACAACGTTCAGAAAGTCAGGACGGCCGCGGTCAATCCGCGATCAGCGGCTATCGCCAAAAGACTGGGAGCCAGAAAAGTGGCGTAAAAAAGCCCCCGCCCAACCCGCTGCGGATAGGGGACGCAGCGGGCTGGACGGGGGCTTCTTGTTACGGAACGCTTACTGCGCGATGGTTTTCACCGACACGCCGCGTTCGACCGGGGTGGAGCGACCGTAGATATCTTCGAAGCGCTCGATATCGTCTTCGCCCAGGTATGAGCCCGACTGCACTTCGATGATTTCCAGCGGGATCTTGCCCGGGTTGCGCAGGCGATGCACCGAGGCGATCGGGATGTAGGTCGACTGGTTTTCAGTGAGCAGAAACACGTTCTCGTCGCAGGTCACTTCGGCGGTTCCGCTGACCACGATCCAGTGTTCTGCGCGGTGGTGGTGCATCTGCAGCGACAGGCACGCGCCCGGCTTGACCGAGATGTGCTTGACCTGGAAGCGGCCACCCATGTCCACCGAGTCGTACGAGCCCCACGGACGGTACACCTCGCAGTGGTTCTGGGTTTCGCTGCGGCCCTGGGCGTTGAGGGTGTTGACCATCTGCTTGACGCCCTGGACCTTGTCCTTGTGGGCGATCATCATGGCGTCCTTGGTTTCGACCACCACGATGTTTTCCAGACCGATCACCGACACCAGTTTGCCGTTGCCGTGGATCATGCAGTTCCTGCTGTCCTGGATCACCACGTCGCCCTTGCTGACGTTGCCGTTGGCGTCCTTCTCGTTGACTTCCCACAGCGACGACCAGCAGCCGACATCGCTCCAGCCGGCGGTCAGCGGCACCACGCAGGCGCGCTGGGTCTTTTCCATCACGGAATAGTCGATGGAGTTGTCCGGGCAGCAGGCGAAGGTGGCTTCGTCCAGGGTGACGGTGTCGGCATCCTGCTGGCTGCGCTCGAGGGTCAGCAGGCAGGTGTCATAGATGTCCGGATCATGCTTTTTCAGTTCTTCGAGGAAGCGGCTGGCGCGGAACAGGAACATGCCGCTGTTCCAGTAATAACCGCCGGACTCTACGTACTCGGTGGCGCGTTTGACGTCGGGTTTTTCCACGAAGTGCGAGACGCGGCTGACGCCTTCCGGCAGCAGCGAATCACCGGTGGACTTGATGTAGCCGTAACCGGTTTCCGGTTTGGTGGCCGGCACGCCGAACAGCACCATCTCGCCGTTTTCGGCGGCAACGGTGGCCAGAGCGAGGGCACGTTGCAGGGCTTTCTGGTCTTCCAGAACGTGGTCGGCCGGCAGCACCAGCATCAGTTCGTCGCGACCTTCATTGACCAGCATCATCGCGGTCAGGGCCACGGCCGGCGCGGTGTTGCGACCGAAGGGTTCCATCAGGATGCGCTGGCATTCCAGATTGCGGCTGGCCAACTGCTCGTTGACGATGAAGCGGTGATCCTTGTTGCAGACCACGATCGGGGTGTCCATGCCTTCGAACACCAGACGCTCGAGGGTTTGCTGGAACAGTGTGTGTTCGCCGGTCAGGGCGAGGAACTGCTTGGGAAACTGCTTGCGCGAAAGCGGCCAAAGACGTGAGCCGCTACCACCTGACAAGATCACCGGAATCATATTGTTTACTCCATAAAATCGATTGGTTAGAGGCACGAACGCTGTGTCGTTTCACTCTTGTTGTTGTTCCGTACCGGGCAGCGACGGCTGCCCGGTTTCATGTGCTTAGCGAGTCGACACCGGGCGTTTCACCCAGACTGGCGACAGGTTGCTGCCGTTGCCGGTGACGTACAGCACGGCTGCTTCACCGCGCTCCAGGGCGACTGGTTTGACGTCGCCGACTTTCTTGTCACCTTCGTACAGCGCCAGGCTGACTTTCACCGGGTTGATTTCACGCTCGCCACGGCCCTTGGCGGCCACGTTCGGCACCACGTCGGTCTTGCCGTCGGCGGTCTTCAGGGTCAGCGACTTGTCGCTGAGGTTCTGCACGCGCACCAGGGATTTCTGCTTGTTCTTGAACGGCGGTTCTTCGATCAGTTGCGGCGCGCCGGAAGCGTTGTTGACC
The DNA here is from genome assembly GCF_021602345.1 of Pseudomonas pharyngis. GTDB lineage: Bacteria > Pseudomonadota > Gammaproteobacteria > Pseudomonadales > Pseudomonadaceae > Aquipseudomonas > Aquipseudomonas pharyngis. Next base: position 120,492 of record NZ_BQID01000007.1, on the reverse strand, counting down.
AGGGTGTAGTAGTGGTCACCGGCGAGTTTCACCGGCAGGGTCTGGCTGCCGACCTTGGCGCTGTAATCACCGCCCGGCATGAAGCTGAAGTCGCTGCTGGCCAGCGGCGCGACGTCGCTCAGATTGGTGCTGCCGACGGTGGCGCTGACTTCAGCGTTGCTGGCGTTGTAGACGCGCACGAAGGTCGAGCCTTTCGGTGCAGTCGGGCCGTACAGCGCAGCGTCGCCACCGGCGAAGGCCTGGACCGACAGCACGCTCAGACCCGCAACCAGAGCAATGCGTTTAGCGAGACGACGAGGAGTTGTAGTGAAAGTCATGGTGTACCTCTCTTTCAGTTTTGCGCCCGATCGGGCGTCTCGGATTTAGTGTTGATGGCTACGTTTTGTTGGCGAGCACCGGCTTGTTTGAGCTCTGCGACCCACTGTGGGTCGGCGTCGCCGATTTCGTTGTTCACAGGCAGATATCGTTCAGGAAACTCCCAGATCAGCACCTGTGGCGGGCTGTTCTTGAAGTCATCGCTTTTCAGGTAGCTGAGCATCGGCAGGATCGGGCCGTGGCCGTCTTCGGCGTAATTGACCACGTCGCTGTGCAGCGCTTGCTTGAGCGCACCGACAAAGTTCCAGTTCGGGTTGGCGCTGTAGCTGGTGCCGATCAGGGCCACCGGCACTTCGCTGTTGGCGAACAGGGCGTCGTCCCCGGCAGGTTGTTCGACGGCCACGGTGTTGCGCTTTTGCAGCGGTTCCTTGGCCGGCATCAGGTTTTCGAACAGCGGATCCAGCGGCAGGAACAGACGCAGGTCGCCCTTGTGCGTGACCTTCTCCGCCGGGGTGGTGACGAAGCGCTGTGGCTCGCCGCTGAGCGGGAACTTGTCGGCGATGGTTTTGGCCAGGGTGTTGGCGGCGATTTCCGCGCCTTCAGGGGTCCAGTGGGTGTCGGTGCGCAGGAACACTTGTTGACCGTTCTGCTTGGCCGCTTGCAGCGGGCCGAGCAGGTCGGGAGCGAGGATCTTGTCCGCCGCGACACGGGCGTGGAAGTCCTGATAGAGGTTGGCGTGGATGCTTGCCGGTTTCACTTCACCCAGGTGTTCCGGGTACAGGCGAGCCTTGGCCGGCACGATCGCCATCACCAGTTTCACGCCTTTCTCTTTCAGGGTCTGGCGCACGCCTTCGACCAGCGCGTAGTTGCCTTGCAGGTTCAGCTCTTCGTTGACGATCGGGTTGAATTCCTCATCGCTGTACAACCACTGATCGCGACCGAGCACCACGCCCGGACGACCTTCGTTGAACAGTTTGAAATCCAGCGCGGCCCAAAGATTGGTGCCCAGGCGCTTGATCGGGAACTCATCGTCGTAGTGGGTTTCCACGGCTTTGGTCCAGCGGCCGTTGAGCACCGTCGCATCGGCGTTGGTGCTGAAGCCGAAGAAGCTGCGCACCGACCACAGACCAAGCACCAGCAGGGTCACCAGAAACAGCGCGATGTAGAAGATGCGTAATGAGCGGGTCATGTCAGATCCCTCAGAACTGGAAGTAAAGGAACGGCGAGAAGCTTTGCGCCGAGAGTTTGAGAATCGAGGCGATGAACAGCAGCAGGATCAGCCCGCGCATCACGTAGCGCGACCAGTCCGCGGTCCAGTAGGCCGGTTGCACCTGGGCTTCGACGCCGACGGTGTAGCCAGGCTCATGGATGCTCGCCGGGTTTTCGCCCGGGGCTGCCTTGATCATTCCCGGAGTCGCCGTGGCCGGGCCGTTGGCCTCGACGTTGACCTCAGGTTTGGTCTTGGCTGGCGGCTGGTTGGTGTACAGATCGCGCAGGCCGAAGAACGCCAGGGTCACGTAAGCCACCACCAGGGTCGCCACTTGCAGGCCGGTGAGGCTGGCCTGGTTGAGTTCCGACAGCGACCAGTCGCCGAAGCTGAACATCGCGCCGTACATGCGGCCGGCAACGTGCAGGTTCTCGGCGCGGAAGATCACCCAGCCCATGACCACCAGCAGGAACGTCAGCGCCCAGCGGATCGGGTTGAGGCTGCGCGGCGCGGTGTTGAGGCCGAGCATTTTTTCGATCGCCAGCCACATGCCGTGCCACGCACCCCAGACGATGTAGGTGATGTTCGCGCCGTGCCACAGACCACCGAGCAGCATGGTCAGGAACAGGTTGCGATAGGTCATCAGCGTGCCTTTGCGGTTGCCGCCGAGGGTGATGTAGAGGTAGTCACGCAGCCAGGTCGACAGGCTGATGTGCCAGCGGCGCCAGAACTCGGTGATCGACTGGCTGATGTACGGCTGCTTGAAGTTTTCCATGAAGCGGAAACCCATCATCAAGCCCAGGCCGATGGCCATGTCGCTGTAGCCGGAGAAGTCGAAATACAGTTGCGCGGTGTAGGCCAGCGCGCCGAGCCAGGCATCGCCCGTGGTCGGGTTTTGCAGGGCGAAGCAATGGTCGGCCACCACGGCGAGGGTGTCGGCAATGAACACCTTCTTGATGAAACCCTGCATGAACCGCGTGCAGCCCTCGGAGAACTTGTCGAGGGTGTGGGTGCGGTTGTTGAACTGGTCGGCCAGGTCACGGAAACGCAGCACGGGACCGGCAATCAGGTGCGGGAAGATCGCCACGAACGCCGCGAAGTCGATCAGGTTGCGGGTGGCCGGGGTGTCGCCGCGGTAGACGTCGATGATGTAGCTGATCGACTCGAAGATGTAGAACGAGATACCGATCGGCAGCAGCACGTGGGTCAGGATGAACGGCTCAAGGCCCATCGAGGTCATGATCGCGTTGATGCTCTCGACCCCGAAGTTGGCGTACTTGAAGTAGCCAAGGATGCACAGGTCCACCGCCACGCCGAGCAGCAGCCAGCGCTGGGCCGGTTTGGTGCGCACGCCGGCGGCGCCGACTTTCAGGCCGATCCAGTAGTTCCACAGGGTGACGCCGGCGAACAGCGCCAGGAAGTCCACCCGCCACCACGCGTAGAACACGTAGCTGGCGATCAGCAGCAGCAGGTTGCGATAGCGTTGCCCGCTCAGGTAGTACAAGCCGAGAAAGATCGGCAAGAACAGAAACAGGAACACGTTGGATGAAAATACCATCCCGATCTCTCCATGTTTGAACCAACAGTCAAGGGCCAAAGCCCCCCCAAACCCCCCGTGGTGTTGGAGGGGTGAAACGATCAGCGATTAACTGCCCTTGTTGCCCTTTTCGTGGGACGGGTCGTAGACCTTGGTCAGGTCGCCGCCGAGGCGGAAGGTCTTGAACGGCTGCATGCCGTGTTTTTTCTCGATCACATCCGGCGGGCAGGTGTAGAGGGTGCAGAACGGTTCGAGCCAGGCGAATTTCATGTCCTCTTTCAAATCGGTCATGTCCTGCTCTTTGCCGTTCTTCTTCTCGAACTGATCCGGGTCTTTCACTCCGGCCAGCACCCGGTCACCCAGGCGTTTCAGCGCGCCGTTGTTTTCCTGTCGCAGATCCACACCGTTGACCTGGGCGAAACTGGCGATCATCGCCAGTGGCGGCAGGGCGTAGTTGTGATAGGCGAGGGCGCGTTGCTGGCGCTTGAGTTCGTTCGGCAGGAAACCATCGGCATCGACTTGATTGACGCCGATCTTGTATTCCTTGACTGCCCAATCGAACAGGTCGCGGCGGTTGGTCGCGACCGATGTCGCCATCACCGACCACGCGGCCCAGTACGAGTGGTTATTGGTTTTTTCCAGCGGCAGGTTGTCCCAATCGCTGACCACCTGATCAGCCATTTTGCTGAACCAGGCTTCGATCACCTGGGCTTCCTGCTGGTGCTGGGCCAGGGGATGGGAGTCGGAGAACTTCAGGCGAATGTACGAAGACGCCATGCTGCCCAGCGCCCATTTGCGCATCGACTTGCCGGTGTGGTTGAAGTCCTTGGACATCAACGCATCGGCCTTGGCCCACGCGGTGAGCCAGTTGAGTGTGCAATCGAGTTGTTCCGGACGACCGTCGCGCATGAATTGCATCACCCGTTTGGCAGTGCCGCGTTCCAGGGTGGTGATGTCTTTGGTGGTGTCGCGGAAGGCCTTTTCCGACTGCACGTTCAGCGTCGCGCGAGCCTTGTCCGAGCCTTCGTACTTGCTGCGAAATTGCAGCGGGCCGGTGTAGGGCGTCGGCATCGCATCGCAGCCTTCGCTCTTGTCGCCGGTCTTGAATTTATCCACAGGCGCAAAATAGCCCTGTGGCGGACGCAGTGGTGCGGCGGCCTGCGCGGTGCAGGCGAAGATCGCCAGCCCGAGCAGCGTCGGCGCCAAAAGAGTTTTCAGTTTCGGATTTCGCATAGCAGACCTCATTGCCCGACCTGAGCGGTTTGTTGCCCAGCGCCCGGGAATACGTTGCGTTTGCAGATTTTCGCTTCGACTTTCTGTGGCGCGGTGCCCGCTTCCGGGCCCTGGACTTCGACCGCCAGCAGGTTTTGCGAGGCCCAGTCTTCGTCCGTGCGCAACTCAAAGGCGAAACGACCGTCGGTATCGGAGGTTTCCGGTTTCTCGATCTTGATGTCCTCGTGGCGACCGTTCATGTACCAGAGGGTGGCTTGCAGGGTTTTCACCGAGGTGTCGGCGAAGCGGATGTCGACCTGGTGGCTGCTGTTCTGCAGGTTCAGGTTCTTGCTGTTGACCAGCAGTTCTTGTTTGCCGCCCGGCTTGAGCGTGGTGCTGGCGGACATTTGCGCCTCTTTGCCTTCGCAGCCGTTGTCGAGCAGCGCCATCATCTGGCGATAGATGGTTTCCTGGTCGAGGCGGTACAGCGGCGAGAATTCCCATATGAGGATTTTCGGCGGCGTCTTCTGGAATTCGTCGCTGCCCAGGTACTGCAGCATCGAACCTTCCAGACCGCCGCCGGGGAAGGCGACGTTGAGAATGTCGGCGCCGATGGCTTCTTCAAGGAAACCGGCGAAGTTGTAGTTCTTGCCGCTGTGCGAAGTACCCACGAGGGTGATCTGCGGATTGCCGGAATCACCGAACAGGTCGCCGTCACCCGCTTCGCCTTTCGGCTCGGTGGTGAACTGGTCCATGTACTGGATCGCGTAACTGGTGCCGCACAGTTGCCCGGCCATGTTGTGCAGGGTGCCGGTCTTGCCCATGCGCCCGGAGCGTTTGGTTTCGAATTCACGCTTGGGAATGTCGGCGAAGGCCGGAATCTGCTTGACCTTCTCGGCGACGATTTTTGCCGTGCGCTGGGCGCCGTACGGGGTCCAGTGCTGGTCGCCGCGGAAGTAGAAATCGTGGGCGGGCAGGGTCTCCGGCAGCGATTCGTTGGTCAGCGGCGACAGGTCCGGTACCACGTAACCCATCTTGGCGAAACGGCCGAGCATGGTCTTGTAGTTGCCCAGCGCTTTCTCGTAATCGAACGCGGCTTTTTCCGCCGGGTTGAGCTTGTTGCGGTTCACCAGACCACGGGTCGGCTGGTAGACGATCACCAGTTCGACGCCTTTGGCCTTGAACGCATCGTGCAGTTGTTGCAGGCGCTTGTAGCCGGCCGGGGTGGTGTTGAACTCGGTGCGCAAATCTTCCTGGGTCCGGAACAACCAGTCGCCCTGCGCTTGCACCAGAGTGGTGAAGTTCTGCTGATAGCGGGTGGTGTAGTTCTTCGCGTCGTGGGCGGCCGGGCACAGACTGCAGCAAGGTTCGGCCGTGAATTTCGGCGGCTGGACTTCATCGGCGCGGGCGCCGTTGCTGGCCGCCAGGATGCCCACGGTCAGGGCCGACAGGCTGAGTAATTTGATCAGGTGTGGGTGCATAAAATTATCCTCAGTCCTGCAATTCGGTCTGGCGTTCGACAGGGTCGATCAGCACGGCTTTCTGCTGGCGCACCAGCAGGTCGAGAATTTCATCCTGGCGCTCGCCGAGGATGCCGTTGAAGCTGATGCCGCTGGATTTGGTCGGCGCCAGCATCGACACGCGATACAGCTCGACACTCAACGGCGAATCGATCGACAGCGGGCCGCTGCCGTTAGCCGCCAGTTCACCGCCGACCACGATCAGCGAGACCTGGGCGTCGAACGGGTCGAGCTTGATGTCACGGTCGGTGTCGGTCAGGTCCTTGATGTGTCCGTAGACGCCGGTCAGGCCGTTGGCCATGGCGACGTTTTCGTAGAGGCGGATGTTCACGCTGTTACGAATGCGGATGCCGTGGCGCTTGTTGCTGATGACCTTGTTGCCCCACAGCAGGTTGTCGGCGGACTCGTAGAGGGTGATGCCGTCGGTGTGGTTCTTGTAGATCTCGTTGTAGGCGATCAGGTTGTTCACGCTGTTACGGTCGATCACTAGCCCCGAGAGGTGGTTGTCGTAGCTTTTGTTGTTGAAGATGAAGCTGTCGTTCACTTCACGGGAAATGATGATCCCGTGCTTCTTCTTCGTGCCGTACACCGTGTTCTCGGCAATGATCAGACCGTGGGAACGGTCGTGCGGGTCGATGCCGTAGACGATGTTGTCCTTGTAAGTGTTGCCCTTGACCACGAAGTCGCGGGTCTCGTAGCAGTAGAAGCCGTACCACATGTCCGAGAACTCGGAGCCGACGATCCAGCCGGTCGGCTCGGGACGCTTGAGCACCTTGGCCATGTTCGGCGTGTACTGGGAAATACTCACGCCGTAGGACTTACTGTTGGCGTAGCCGAAGCTGGCCATCTTGCTGTTGACGATGTAGGTCTCGGTGCCGCCCCAGGCCAGCAGGAACGGGCGAAATTCCTTCGGCGAACGGAAGGTCGCCGGGCCGTTTTCCTTCTCGCGCCAGCCGGTGACCCTGGTGTCACGCACGAACAGCTGGCCGTCGTTGACCAGGAACGAACCGGCCTCCTGGGACAGGCGCAATTCCTGGGTCTGGCCGTCGATCTCGAGGATGCCTTTGCGGCCGACCACGATCGGCAACTTGGCCAGGTAGACGCCCGGCGAGGTTTCGCTGAAGTACTGCTTGGGCAGTTTCTGCGCCAGCTCTTTCAGGTTCATGTAGCCGTCGTCGACGAAGATCGCCTGCGGGATGCCGTGCTGACGCACCACCCATTCGGCCATCTTGTTGTCGCCGCCGATGAAGTCCTTCAGGGCGTCTTCCTGCATCATCCGGCGCACGCTGATCTTGCCCGGTTTGCTGCGCACGATTTTCGCGGCGGCGGCTTCGGCGGTGTAGCCGGAGAGGTCGGGCAATTTCGGCTTGGCCAGTTCCAGCGCTTCGGTCGGCGCGCTGCTGACGGTGTAGGTCTTGGCCTGTTGCAGCTCCTTGGCGGTGGTCGCGGGTTTGGCCGGTTCCACACTGGCGAAGGCGCCGGCCGAGGCCAGCAGCATCGCGCCGGCCAGCAGGCTGAGTGAGCCTTTGCGGGCACTGTTCATGTCGGGCACTCCCTTGGCGGTCAGCATCAGAAGCGCCAGATCACGTCGATGAATGCGCGGTGCATGTACGAATCGACCTGGCTGCCATAGGCATCACCCGGCTTGAACACGCCGCCACGGAAACGCACCAGCGCCGACGGTTCGTCGATCGACTGGCTCAACGCCGCCGGCAGCAAGCCTTGCTTGAAGTACTTGGTGACCACCAGATCCATTTCCTGGCCCAGATCCTTGTTGCCGTCCTGCAGTGGCAGGGAAGTGCTGGAAAGGATCGCGCCGGTGACGTCGTCGGTGTTGTTCTCCACGGCGTTGATGCCGTTGCTGCCCACCGGCTTGTTGCCGTCCACACGCCAGAACTTGTGGTAGATCAGGCTGGCGTCGTACTGGTCGTTGAGCATCCACGAACCGAACAGGGTGGCGGTCTGCATGTTGTTCATTTCGCCACGGAAGGCTTCGCCGAAACGGTGAACCCGCGAGCGAGTACCGGTGTAGTTCGAGCGGTTGCTTTCCAGGCCGTTCTGTTCGTAATCGGCGCTCGCACGGGCATACGCCGCACCGACCTGCCATTGCGGATCAAGGCGCAGACGCACACCGATGTCGGTCGCCCAGCCGTCGACGTTGTCGCTGCGCTTGGCCTGGGCCGGGCGGGTGCCGTCGGCGTTGAGGGCGTTGACCGTGTCGCGGTCGCCGCTCATGCCGGTGATGCTGCCCCAGTAGTTGACGGTGTTGGTGTTGCGCCAGTTGTAGGCGTCGCTGTCTGCGGTCAGGCCGAGCCAGCTGATATCGCCGTTTTCTTTCTTGTCCAGCGAATCGCCGGCCACGCCTGGCTCCGGATAGTCGAGCTTGCCGTCGTCGTGGGTGTGGTGACCGCGAATCCCGACCCAGTTGCCCGGTGTCCACTGGTAAGCGGCATCGGCGTAGGCGTGCAGGCGATCCTTGTCTTTGGGTGCCAGCTCTTTCAAGTCGGTGCGGTATTCGCTGAAGCGTTCGGCGACACCGGCGTTGGCGCGCAGCAGGGTGGTGTCGAAGGTCCAGTTCAGGGCTTCGATGTTGGTGTCGCGCCACTGGCCGTCGTCATTGCGCAGGCGCTGGCGACCGAACTTGAGGATCTCGCCGGGGTAGGGCGTCAGGCCGCTGTAGCCGACCCAGAATTCGCGCATCGCCAGGTAGTTTTTCTTGGTCTTGCGATCGCCGTTGTCGGTGGTCTGGGTGCCCTCGCTGTCGGACTGCTGCAGGGTGTCGGTCTCGATGATGTCGGTCGAGGTCACGGCCTGGCCCATGGCGTAGGCGCTCCACGCGCCGCTTTCGCCGTAGACCCACGGACGCAGATCGAGGCCGAGGCCGTTGACGTCGCCGCCGCTGGCGGTGCCGAGGTCGCGGTCGTCTTCGGACTGGCCGGTGATTTTCACTTCGAGGCCGAAGTTCTTCGATTCAGTCATCGCGGCCAGGGTCGGGCAAGACCAGATCAACGCGAACGTGAGGCCAATGCCGGCCTTCACAAAGGGATTCAATTTCATGGTTTTTCCTCGCCGTCTTCTTCTTGCAGGGCGTGCAGTTGCAGCGTGTTCTGGCTCAGGGCGCCACGGGTTGCCTGTTCCTGTTGCAGCAGGCGCTGGGCTTCGGCCAGGCGCTCGGGCGGCAGTTGGGCGGCGAGGGTGGTCGCCAGCTCATCGGCTTGCGGAGTGTTTTGGGCCTTGGCCAACTGGCTGAACACATAAGCATTGAGCGGGTCGGGCTTGGTGCCCTTGCCTTGGGAAAACAGTTGGGCGATGGCGAAGTCGGCGCTGTTCTGGCCGTTGCGCGCAGCGGTCAGCAGATGGTCGAGGGCCTTCTGCGGATAGACCTTGCCCAGGTAGCCACGGCGGTAGATCTGGCCGAGGTAGTAATCGGCAGCGACTTCGCGGCCGACGGCTTTCTGGAAATGTTCCTCGGCGACTTTGGCGTCGGCCGGGACCAGTTTGCCTTCGTAGTAGAGCTTGCCCAGCAACAGCTCGGCGCGCGGCTGGTCGGCGGCGCGGCCGTTGTCCAGGTACTTCATCATCTGGTCGACGTCGCCCAGTTCCGGGAAGTCGTAGAGCAGTTGCGCGAGGGTGACCCACGACGCTGGGTAACCCGGCGCGATCGGCTCGAGCAGCGACTGCGCGGTTTTTTCGTCGGTCTTGCCCAGGGTCGAATCGGCCAGCACACGGGCCACGGAGTCCACCCGCTGAGCACTGACGGTGCCGCGGCTGTAACCGGCCTGCAGTTGTTTGATCAGCTCGGCCTGTTGCTCCGGCGCGCCACGTTTCTGATAGACCGTGGCCAGCTCGACGTAGCAGATGTCGGTGGTGTTGAGCGCGGCCTTGCAGATTTTTTCCACGTCATCCAGATGCTGGTCGTACGTGCCTTGGGTGCGATACAGCAGCACTTGTGCGAGACCGGCTTCCGGGTAACCGGATTTGCGCCATTGGTCGATCTGCTGCTGGGCGTTGATGTTCGGGAAACTGTGCGGGTATTGCAGGTACAGCATCGCGAGCGGGATCAGCGTGTTGCCTTCGCCACTGGCGGCGGCCTTTTTCAGCAGGCTTTCGGCTTCCTGATGCTCGGCTTCGGTGGAGCCGGGCTTGGCCACCAGCAAACGACCGAGTCGGGCCTGGGCACGCGGCGAAACACTGGCGGCGGCGCGGTAGGTGGCTTCGGCCTGTTTCATTTGTTCCGGATCGCGGCTGTCGACCTGGATGTCGGCAAGGCCCACCTGGGCTTCGCTGTACCCCAGATCGGCCAGCGCACGGTAGTTCTGCGCGGCGGTCGCGGTGTCACCGCGCTTGAGCGCTTCGTTGGCCAGGCGCTGGTCGGGCAGGCCGGCGCAACCGGCCAGGGCGATTGCCATGGCCAGCGTCAGCGGGACCGGCAGGATTCTGATAGGGCTCGTCACGGGCATGTCCTCGACTTAAAGACCGGCAGCCATGGCTTTATCGATCAGCCAGTTCAGGTTCGGACCACGGTCGCTGTTGACTTCCACCGGGCGGCCGGCGAAGCGGCTGTCCAGCGGCTCGTCAGGCTGGATCTGCACGCGGATGTCGGAGGACAGGTCGGCACTTTTCAGGCTGGTGCTGCTGACGATCTTGCCGGTGCGGGTCTTGTCTTCGCCGGCGATCTGGAAGCTCACCGGGGTGCCCGGACGCACGTCGCCGAACTGGCGATAGGAGAAGCGCGCATCGACGGTGGCCTGGGTGTTGCGCGGCACCAGCTGGAAGATCACGTCGCCCTTGCTCGCGTACTGACCGTCGGCCACCAGTTGCTGGGCCACGGTGCAATCGCACGGCGAGGTCAGGGTGCCGGTCATCTGTTTGCCGAACAGTTCTTCAACCTTGGCCGGGGACAGTTGATCTTCTTCCAGATGACCTTTGAGTACGTCGAGCATGCTGGTGCTGAACGTCGCCAGCGGTGCGCCCTTGGCGGCGACGCCGTCGGACTTCACCAGGCTCTGCACGGTGCCGTCGCGCGGCATGGTGATGTTCATCCCCGGCACGCTGACCAGACCGGCCTGCGCATGGCTGACGAAGTACATGCTGTACACCGATTTGAAAATGAAACCCGCCGCCACCAGCCCGACCGCGAAGATACCGGCGCTGAACGTCACCGCTTTCAGACGCCCGAACGGGGTCATGCCGGAGTCGCCGTCCTTGACCTTGCGGGCCTTGGTGAAGTTGTCGCGCTGCAGGGTTGCCAGCACTTCGCCGATGCTGACGATGTCGCCGGCCAGGTGCGAAGTGATCAGGTGGCGCAGGGTGGAAATGTCCTGCGGCTCGAGGTTCTGGAACTGGCAGCCAGCACGACCCGTCTGGCGGTCGTAGGAGCGCACTTGCAGTTCAACGTCCATGGCCAGGCCGAGGTTGTCGATGACGAACTGCAGACGCGCCTTGTACACCTCGCCGACGGTCAGCGGCAGTTGTCCGGCGTTGAACGCCAGACCACCGGCGGACAGGTCGAGGACCCGCGCTTCAACCGGAGTCCGGTCGGGGCCGAAGAAACGCAGCTTGGCCGGGATTTTCACACGGGCGTGCTGACGCTGGGCTTCGGATTCATGCACTACGTTGGCGTTGACGGCGGTATTCATGGGGGCGATTTCCTTGTTAATTCAATAGGGGCAGGTCAGACCATCATCAGCAGCACGGCGACGAAAATGCTGCCGGCGGAGAAGGTCATGGTCCGAGACGACCAGGTGTTGAACCAACGTTGAAAGCTGGCGAGATCACGGGTCAGGGAAGTGGGTTGGCGAGTCCAGGATTGTTGGTCGAGGCGGAAGAACACGTAGATCTTCACCAGCGCACCGACGATCTGGTTGTAATAGAGAATTGCCGGGTAAGCCGGGCCGATCCGGTGGCCGGAGCAGGACAGCAGCAGCGTCAGAATCAGACGGGTGATGCCGATCCACAGCAGGTAAACCAGGATGAACGCGGTGCCGTACTTGAAGCTGGCGATGATTGCCACGGTCAGGCCGAGCAAGGATGTCCACATCGATACGCGCTGGTCGAACAGCACCACCGAGGTGAAGGCGCCGAGGCGTTTTACACCCAGGCCCAGCGCTCGGGAGTTCTGGCGCAGGTTGTTGCCGTACCAACGGAACATCAGTTTGCGGCTGGCCTTGATGAAGCTCTTTTCCGGCGGGTGTTCAACGGTGTTGATCGCCGCATCCGGCACGTAGAAGGTGTCGTAGCCCAGACGCATCAGGCTGAACCAGCTCGACTTGTCGTCGCCGGTCAGGAATTTGAAACGGCCCAGGCGCCAGTGTTGCAGCGAGTCGCTTTCAACGTCGGCGATGAATTCCGGGTTGGTGACCACGGTGGCGCGAAACACCGACATGCGCCCGGTCATGGTCAGCACGCGTTTGGACAGGGCCATCGAGCACATGTTGATGTGGCGCTGGGCGAAACGCAGCTTGTGCCATTCGCTCATGATGTACCCGCCGCGCACTTCGCAGAACTCGTTGGTGGTCAGGCCGCCGACGTTGCCGAACATCTGGAACCACGGCACGGTTTTGCGCACGACGCCTTCGCCGAGCACGGTGTCGCCATCGATCACGGCTACCACGGCACGGTCGTCCGGCAGGTGACGGGAGATCGCGCGGAAACCATAGGCCAGGCCATCGCGTTTGCCGGTGCCGGGAATGCGTACGAAGTCGAGTTTCACGCGGTCTGGCGGATTCATCCGCGCCCACAGTGCCTTGACCAGCAGCTCATCGGACATTTCGACGATGGAGCAGACCACGGTGGTCGGCAGTTCGCAGTCGATGGCTTCGCGGATCACCGAGCTGTAAACCTGCGCGGTGGTCAACGCGTCGATGCGGAAACTGGTGACCATCAGAAACACATGGGACGGGTCCGCCGCCTTACCCAGCTTGCGAACCTTGCGGCGCAGGTGCGGGTAGACGATGTAGAGAAAAATCATGCCGCGCACAAAGTGCGTGGCACCCATCGAGTAGCGCCAGATACCTACGGCGCCAATCAGGAAAATGAAGTCCTTCGACTCGGAGTCGAATGTGGACGTGGGCAGCATCAGGGCCAGGCCCATCAGCAGGCTCAGAAACAAAAGCCAGCCGGCGGATTGCAGAAAAAAATGTTTGAGCTTGGACATGACCGTCATCCGAAGGTGATGGGGGCTTCAAGCCGCTCGCCGATTCACGGCGTGCGGCCTGAAGCTCGAGGCTTGCTGCTGCGTTACCAGCAGATCCCTTCGGTGCGGCTACCGGCGCTGGTGGCCTTGGACATGAAGCCCACCAGGTCGATCACCTGCTTGCCCTGCGGCGCTTCTTCGGCGAGGGCGCGGAACTTCTCGTCGCGGTTGCCGAGGATGATCACGTCGGAGTTGTCGATCACCGAATCGAAGTCCGAATTGAGCAGGGACGATACGTGCGGGATCTTCGACTCGATGTAGTCCTTGTTCGCGCCGTGGACACGGGCGTACTGGACGTTGCTGTCGTAGATGCTCAGGTCGTAGCCTTTGCCGATCAGCATCTCGGCCAGTTCCACCAGCGGACTTTCGCGCAGGTCGTCGGTGCCGGCCTTGAAGCTCAGGCCGAGCAGGGCGACTTTGCGTTTGTCGTGGCTTTCAACGATGTCAAAGGCGTTCTGCACTTGCGATTCGTTGCTGCGCATCAGCGAGTTGAGCAGCGGCGCTTCGACGTCCAGGGAGCCGGCGCGGTAGGTCAGGGCGCGCACGTCTTTCGGCAGGCACGAGCCGCCGAAGGCGAAGCCCGGGCGCATGTAGTACTGCGACAGGTTGAGGGTCTTGTCCTGGCAGACCACGTCCATCACTTCGCGACCATCGACGCCCACCGCTTTGGCGATGTTGCCGATCTCGTTGGCGAAGGTCACTTTGGTGGCGTGCCAGACGTTGCAGGTGTACTTGATCATCTCGGCGACGGCGATGTCCTTGCGGATGATCGGTGCGTCGAGTTCTTCGTACAGCGATTGCAGAACGTCACCCGAAGCCTTGTCGAACTCGCCGATGACGGTCATCGGTGGCAGGTCGTAGTCGGCGATTGCGGTGGATTCACGCAGGAACTCAGGGTTGACCGCCACGCCGAAATCGACGCCGGCCTTCTTGCCGGAGCAGTCTTCGAGAATCGGGATGACAACGTTTGCCACGGTGCCCGGCAATACGGTGCTGCGCACCACGATGGTGTGGCGGGTGGACTTTTCACGCAGGACAAAACCGATCTCGCGGCATACCGCTTCGATGTAGTTCAGTTCCAGGTCGCCGTTCTTTTTGCTCGGCGTACCGACGCAGATCATCGACAGGTCGGTGTCGCGAATCGCTTCGGCGAAGTTGGTCGTGCCGCGCAGACGACCGGTCTGGATACCTTGTGCCAGCAACTCGCCCAGGCCCGGTTCGACAATGGGAGATTTGCCAGCGTTGATCATGTCGATCTTGTCTTTGGCAACATCGACGCCCACTACGTCGTGGCCCCGAGCAGACAGGCAACCGGCACATACTGCGCCAACGTAACCCAAACCAAATATGCTGATGCGCATCGCAATTACCTCTGTATATATCAGGCCTTAGAGGGCCGGAGTTAATGGTGTTCAGCGTTCATTAGTGCACTCGAAAGTGCGGCATACAGGCGCCACAATGCCGTGTGCAGGCATACTAAGTTTCGAGTGTCTAAATAAGTGCACTCAAGATGTGCGCAACCAGGCCTTGTTGTTATGACGTGCCCTGTTATGCAGCCGATCTTCTTTGGAGAAGACTCTTGTGCAATCGTCTTGCGCGCTCGATGTCAGGATGAAAGTCCAGTAAATCAAGCGGTTGGGTGCTCAGGTGAGCACGTTTATAAGGGCGCGGCCATGGCCTTTGTAGGGGATATTAATGGTGCGTATCTCCTGTCCATCGTCTGCTTTGAGACTAGTTAGTCATCTAGGCAAGTTGCTGTGACAACTTGGTTACATGGCTATCTGCTCCGCGTAAGTTATCTCGTACAAACTCGGCGAGAATCGTTACCGGTGGTATGAGCTATGCATTCGGACGAAGTTCCTGTCCGCTCATCGCGAAATCTGAAATTTCTTGAAATATTGTCAGAGATGGCACCAGTATCAATTTGATAGCAGTTTCGTTTTCGACCTTTAATAACAGGCGAAAAATCACGTTAGATAGTTTTGTGCCACTACGATGAGAAAATTTAGGTGCCACTACTGAAAAAAATGATCAGTGTCGAGTGAAACTAATCTTAGAAAAGACAGGGAGGTTTTTCTGGCGCCAGTAAAATGGCGAAATAGGGCGAGGGATTTTTGACATCGTGCGAGCTGCACGACTCTTCATATAAAGAGTCGTGCATTAGGCATGCTTTATTCGGGGGCGTGATCGCGTAGAAACACCAGATTATCCGGTTTCGATTGCTCGGCGCTGTAGCGATAACCCTGCACATCGAACTGTTTGAGCAGGGCCGGATCGTTGATTTTTTCCTGGATCACGAAACGGCTCATCAGGCCTCGGGCCTTTTTCGCGTAGAAGCTGATGATCTTGTACTGGCCGTTCTTCAGGTCCTTGAACTCGGTGTTGATGATCCGCGCGTTCAGGGCTGTGCGTTTCACCGCCGAAAAGTATTCGTTGGACGCGAGGTTGAGCAGCACGTCGTCGCCCTGATCGGCCAGTGCTTCGTTCAGCCATTCGCTGATGCGCGTGCCCCAGAAGGCGTACAGGTCCTTGCCTCGGGCGTTGGCCAGTTTGGTGCCCATTTCCAGGCGATACGGCTGCATCAGGTCGAGCGGGCGCAGCAGGCCGTAGAGGCCGGAAAGCATGCGCAGGTGCTGTTGCGCGTAGTCGAAATCGGCTTCGCTGAACGACTGGGCGTCGAGACCGGTGTAGACGTCACCCTTGAACGCGAGCAGCGCCTGCTTGGCGTTTTCCGGCGTGAACGCTGGTGTCCAGCTGCCGAAGCGCGCGGCGTTGAGGCCGCCGATCTTGTCGGACACGAGCATCAGTTCGCTGATCTGCGCCGGGCTCAGTTCGCGCAGTTGCTGGATCAGTTCCTGGGAATGGTCGAGGTATTGCGGCTGAGTGAAGCGCTGGGTCGCCGGCGGTGTTTCGTAATCGAGTGTCTTGGCGGGGGAAATCACCATCAGCATGAAGTTGTCTCCTTTAATCGTGGGGGCGATTCTAGGGGGTTGGGACGGATCACTCCAGCTATCAGGTCCATAGGTGATCGGCGGTGTGTTGCAACCCTTTGTGGGAGCGAGCCTGCTCGCGATGGTGAGTGTCAGTCACCGCAATTGTCGTCAGATGCACCGCCATCGCGAGCAGGCTCGCTCCCACAAGTGTGTGGCTGCGGGATTTGGTTGTGGATCGGCTATAGTGCGGCGCGGGTTTTGTTATGGAGACACCCTTTGCGCATTGTTCTTTTATTCACCGCGTGGCTGTTGAGCGTCGGTGCCGTTGCGGCGCCGGGCGATATCGCGACGCTGGATCGCAGCACCTGGCCGGAAAAGCTCGACAACCCGACGCTGTTCGATGTCGCCTCGCGGGCGGAAATCCTGATGTTCGCCCGGGGCCTGCTCGGTACCGAAGCGCTGGACGAGGCGGCGCTGGCCCAGCGTCTGGGGCTGCGCACGGTCAATCTGGATGCGATCAACAGTCTGCGCGAGCGCCTGTGGCAGCGCCTGCTCGCCAACTACAACTTCGCCCAGCAAAGCTGCGATCAGGACGCCTCCTTCTGCTTCCTCGTCGAAGACCTGCCGACCCTGCGCGAGCAGGCCGCCAAATTCGTGGTCAGCGACGAAAGCTATTACACCAAATGGGCCGAGCCGAGCCGGATCTTCCACCTGCAATACCTCGATGAACTGATGCGCAAGGCGGCGCTGTCACCGCAGACCAGCAGCGAAATCGATCATTTCGGTGACTACGAGCGCAACGGCGACGACATGCACGATCGCCTGTTTCTGCTGAGTTTCGACAGCGCCGCCAACCTGCAACCGGACAACACTGACTGGCTCACCGAGTACCTGCGCAAGTCGAACCTGAGCGGCACCTTCTTCATGTTGGGCAAGGATGTTCAGGCGCGGTTGGCCGAGCGTTCCGTCAGCAGCCTGCAAGCGGCATTTTCGCAGCAGTGCGTCGGCGTGCAGGGCTGGGAATTCAGGTCCCACAGCCACTGGCAGGACTGGCAGGATTCGGTGCGGCGCAGTGCCGACCTGGTCCGCAACAAACTGCCGGAAAACTACGTGCCGCTGTTCCGTCCACCGGAAGGCCAGCGTCGCAGCGATGCCCGGGGGTTCTTCAACAGTCAGGGTCTGCAAGTGGCGCTGTGGGACATCGATGCCCAGGACGGCGCCGGCAAGCTCAAGGGCAGCCAGAGTGCGCAACGGGTCCTGACCCTGATGCTGTTGTGGCGGCACGGGGTGATCAATTTCAACATGAAGCAGGATGCAGTGAAGACTGCGTTGCCGTGGCTGATCACGCAAACCGCGCAAAGCGGCATCGGCTGGGAAGACTGTCAGGACGCGTTTCGCTGAAAAACGGCAAGAGCCCGGAAACATTGGGCTTGGGGTGAATTTTTTGCAGAATTCGATGCAGGCGGACTTCCGACTCTAACGGGGGCAGGGCAGTCCGCCAAGGGCTTTTCGTCACTTTGCAAAATAAACTTCAAAAAAGCGTCAAAGTGCTTTTTTCTGTCACGGGTTTTGGAGTATTACGAAGTCAGACCGCCGAAACCTGCAACACAGGTGGCGTCTTCCAAGACCCATTTTGTGTGCGGTTCACCTGCTATCCCGACAAAAGCTGTGCAGGTGGATTCGGCAGTCACTTCGAGGCGCAGCACCGCCGAGGTATTGCGTCGAATGGCTCCCACAAAGGTGACCGAGTATGGATGATCACGGACGTAGCCCTTCCTCCAACCAGCCAATCCTTTATGTACTCGATACCAACGTACTGATTCACGATCCGAACGCCCTGCTGAATTTTGAAGAACACCACGTCGCGATCCCGATGACCGTGCTTGAAGAGCTGGACAAGCTCAAGAGCGGGCATCACAGCGTGGCCGCCGAATGCCGTCAGGCGATCCGGCTGATCGACAAGACCCTGGGCGATGCCTCACCCGATGACGTCGAACAGGGCGTGCCGATCCAGCGCGGCAAGGGCGGTCCGAAGGGCTTGCTGTCGATTCTGATGAGCAAGCAGGCCGAATCGAACTTGATTCTGCCCGAGCATCTGAACGACAACAAAATCATCAACCAGCTGATCGACCTGCACACCCGCGAACCGAGCAAACCGGTGGTGCTGGTCACCAAAGACATCAACATGCGCCTCAAGGCGCGCGCCTGCGGGATCGACGCCGAGGACTACAGCACCGACCAACTGGTCGACGACGTGTCCCTGCTGCCCAACGGCTATCACAACATGACCGGCTCTTTCTGGGACCGCGTGAGCAAGGTCGAAACCCGTCAGGACCACGGTCGCACCTGGCATCAGGTGCAGCTGATCGACAACCTGCCTGCCGTGCACATCAACGAGTTCATCATCGATGAGCAGGGCTTCGTCGGCTGGATCAAGGAGATCGAAGAGGACAAGCTGCTGATCCTCGACCTGCACCAGGAACCGCTGCTGCACCAGGAAGCCTGGGGCCTCAAGCCACGGGACATCTATCAGAGCCTGGCGCTGTACGCGCTGCTGGATCCGGACATTCACCTGGTCAACCTGTCCGGCGCCGCCGGCTCGGGTAAAACCATTCTGGCGCTGGCCGCTGCGATCGAGCAGACCATGGTCAGCAAGCGTTATCGCCGCATCATCGCCACCCGCAGCGTGCAGGGCCTGGACCAGGAAATCGGCTTCCTGCCCGGCACCGAGGCGGAAAAAATGGAGCCTTGGCTCGGCGCCATCACCGACAACCTCGAAGCCTTGCACATGGATGACGAAAACACCCATGGCAGCGTCGACTACATCCTCAGCAAAGTGCCGTTGCAGTTCAAATCGCTCAACTACATTCGCGGTCGCAGCTTCCAGCAGAGCCTGATCCTGATCGACGAATGCCAGAACCTCACGCCGCACCAGATGAAAACCATCATCACCCGGGCCGGCGCCGGTTCCAAAGTGGTGTGCCTGGGCAACCTGGCACAGATCGACACCCCTTACCTGTCCGCGACCAGCTCCGGGCTGACCTACCTGACCGAACGTTTCAAGGATTTCCCCAACGGTGTGCACATCACCCTGCAAGGGGTGCCTCGCTCGATCCTGGCCGAATACGCCGAATCGCATCTGTAACCGTCAAACCGAACCGGGCGACTGCAAAAAGTCGCCCGGTTTTTTATGTGCGCAATTCTGACCCCCAGGTTTACAATCGGCGCTCCTGATCAGGAGTAATCCCGTGCTGACTCATCTCGATTCCCAAGGTCGCGCCAACATGGTCGACGTCACCGAAAAAGCCGTGACGTTCCGTGAGGCGACGGCCCAAGCGCTGGTGCGCATGCTGCCCGATACCCTGCAGATGATTGTCAGCGGCGGCCATCCCAAGGGCGACGTGTTCGCCGTGGCGCGCATTGCCGGCATTCAGGCGGCGAAGAAAACCAGTGATCTGATTCCCCTGTGCCATCCGTTGATGCTGACCGGCGTCAAGGTGGAACTCAGCGCCGAAGGCGATGACACGGTACGCATCGTGGCTCGCTGCAAACTGTCCGGGCAGACCGGCGTCGAGATGGAAGCACTGACCGCCGCCAGCGTCGCCGCGCTGACGATCTACGACATGTGCAAGGCCGTGGACCGTGGCATGACCATCGAAAGCGTGCGTCTGCTGGAGAAGGTCGGCGGCAAGAGCGGGCATTTCCAGGCGGAGCAGCCATGAACCTGACCGTGAAGTTTTTTGCCCGTTACCGCGAGGCGCTGGGCGTGGATTCGGTGGAGGTCGAGGGTGATTTCGCCACTGTCGATGACGTTCGTGCGTTGCTGGCGCAGCGAGAGGGCGCCGAGGTGCTGAGCGAGCAGAACCTGATGTGCGCGCGCAACGAAGACCTCTGCCAGCTCGACGAACCGGTGGTGGACGGCGACGAAGTGGCGTTTTTTCCCACCGTGACCGGAGGCTGAGCCATGCACATTCGGGTGCAGTCCGAACCGTTCGATCCGGGTGCCGAAGTCAACGCGATGCACGCGGCCAACGTCGGCGTCGGCGCGGTGGTGAGTTTTGTCGGCTACGTGCGCGACTTCAACGATGGCCTCGATGTCGCCGGAATGTTCCTCGAACACTATCCGGGCATGACCGAAAAGGCCCTCGGCAAGATTGCCTTGGAGGCCGAGCAGCGTTGGCCGTTGTTGAAGCTGGAAGTGCTGCACCGCATCGGCGCGCTGGAACCGGGCGAGCCGATCGTGTTTGTCGCCGCCGCCAGCGCCCACCGCCAGGCGGCGTTCGACGCCTGCGCCTTCGTCATGGATTACCTGAAAACCCGCGCACCGTTCTGGAAGAAAGAGAACACCAGCGACGGCCCGCGCTGGGTCGAAGGCCGTGACAGCGATCATGCGGCGGCGGATCGCTGGAAGCAGTAAACCCCGCAGCGCCCTTCATTCAGTCATCGCCAGCAGGCTCGCTCCCACTTCGGAATGCATTCCCCTGTGGGAGCGAGCCTGCTCGCGATGGCGCCATCTGCTACACCGCTACTCCAAATGTTTCGTCCCGACCACCGGCCGAATGCAATCCCGTTTGCCTGATTGACGGTTTGTACGTAGAAGTCCAGTATGGATTTACAAGTACAAATAAAGATTTTCCCTGTTTCAGCTCTTTCTTCTGTCTTGCCAAACCAACAACAACCCGCGAGAGAACGAACATGAAGAAATTTCCCCTCATCACCGGTCTGGCATTGAGCCTGTTGGCCTGCAGCAGCGCGTTCGCCGCCGAGAAAACCCTGCGCATCGGTATCGAAGCGGCGTATCCGCCCTTCGCTTCGAAAACCGACAAGGGTGAGATCGTCGGGTTCGACTACGACATCGGCAATGCCCTGTGCGCGCAGATGCAGGTCAAGTGCGTGTGGGTCGAGGGCGAGTTCGACGGTCTGATTCCTTCCCTGAAAGTGAAGAAAATCGACATGGCGCTGTCGTCCATGACCATCAACGAAGACCGCAAGAAGTCGGTGGACTTCACCCACAAGTACTATTTCACCTCGTCGCGGCTGGTGATGAAGGAAGGCGCGAGCGTCGATGACCAGTACGCCAGCCTCAAAGGCAAGACCGTCGGCGTGCAGCGTGCAACCACCACCGACCGTTACGCCACCGAGGTGTTCGAGCCCAAGGGCATCAACGTCAAACGCTATGGCAACAACGAAGAAATCTACATGGACCTGGCGGCGGGGCGTCTCGACGCAATCTTCGCCGACACCATCCCGCTGAACGACTTCCTGTCGATGCCGCGCGGCAAGGGTTACGCCTTTGTCGGGCCTGAGCTGAAGGATCCGAAGTATGTGGGCGAGGGCGCGGGGATTGCGGTGCGCAAGGGCAATACCGAACTGGTCAGCCAGTTGAACAGTGCCATCGACGGCATTCGTGCCAGTGGCGAATACCAGAAGATTTCCGAGAAGTACTTCAAGTCGGACATCTACGGCGACTGATCGTCCGCCATCGCTGGCAAGCCAGCTCCCACAGAGATTTTCGGTGTACACAAAACCTGTGGGAGCTGGCTTGCCAGCGATGAGGCCGTCAGATTCACCGCAAAATCTTCAGCCCTTCAATTCCTTCAAATGCTTGTACACCGTCGCCCGCCCCATGTTCAGCACATTGGCCACATAGTTCGAGGCGCTCTTGCCCTTGAATGCCCCTTCGGCGTGCAGCGCCAGCACCAGTTCGCGTTTGTGATCGCGGGTCAGCA
The DNA here is from genome assembly GCF_021602345.1 of Pseudomonas pharyngis. Taxonomy (GTDB): domain Bacteria; phylum Pseudomonadota; class Gammaproteobacteria; order Pseudomonadales; family Pseudomonadaceae; genus Aquipseudomonas; species Aquipseudomonas pharyngis. The sequence continues at coordinate 98,844 of NZ_BQID01000007.1, read as the reverse complement.
GGTTCAGGCTCAGTTGCCGCTCGCGTAGCCAGGCGTGCAGGAAGGTGTTGATCCGCTCCTGCCAGTCATCGCGAAACAGCGAGTCCGGTTGCGGGATCAGTTTGCTCGGCGAGAGGAACAGGTCCAGCGCAGCTTTGGCATTTTCGAACAGCGAAATATTCAGGTTGATGCACAGCACCGCCAGCGGATGCCCTTCGCTGTCGCGCAGCACGGTACTCAGGCTGCGAATCTTCTGGCCATCCCAGTTGAGCTTTTCGTACGGGCCGATGTTCCGTTCGCTGACGTCTTCGCTGAGCATGTCTTCCAGCGACGACTCATCGCCGATCACCCGTTTCGACAGATTGTTGGCGATATAGTCGACCTTCTGCGTGCGCAGGTCGTGCAACACCACTTCGGCGTGGGGAAAGAACAGCGTGGCAATGGCGTCGGCGATGGCGTGGTAGTTATCCAGCGCGGCGTCATGCAGCTCGGGCGTGTGTTCGGGGGCGGTCATAACTGTGGAGCTCCAGGCAACGTCAACGCCCCCTTGATCCGGGGGCGTTGCGAGTGTGCCGCAATCCGTCGGGCGCGTCATCCGGGTGGACGGTCAGGCCAGGCGGGCAGGGGCGAGCATGGCGGCGGTCAGGCCGAATTGCTGAAGGTGTTCGGGTAACGATTCACCACGCACCAGCGCCGCACTGGCCTGGCCCATCGCCGGCGAAGTCTGGATACCGTAACCGCCCTGGGCCGCGACCCAGAACAGCCCCGGCACCTGCGGATCGAACCCGGACAGCAAATCGCCGTCAGCGACGAAACTGCGCAGGCCGGCCCAGGTGCGGGTCGGACGGCGGATGGTCAGGGTCGTCGCTTCCTCGATCTGGTAAATGCCCATGGCAATGTCCAGTTCTTCGGGCTGTACGTCGTGGGGTTCGACCGGGTCGGCGTTGGCCGGCGAGCCGAGGAACATGCCGGCGTCGGGCTTCATATAGAAGGATTCGTCGAGGCTGACCAGCATCGGCCAATGATGGATGTCGACGCCCTCCGGGCCGGCGAAAATGAACGCGGCCCGGCGTTTCGGTTGCAGGCCCAGCGGCCGGGCACCGGCCAGTGCAGCGATCTTGTCGGCCCAGGCGCCGGCGGCGTTGATCACGACGGGAGCGCTGAAGGTCTGGCCGTTGGTCTGCACTTGCCAGATACCGTTGGCATCGCGGCTCAGGCCGAGCACTTCGCAATCGGTCTGCACCTGACCGTTGTTGCGGCGGATACCGCGCAGATAGCCCTGATGCAGGGCGTCGGTGTCGATGTCGCTGGCGGTCGGGTCGTAGATCGCGCCATGGACTTTCTCCCGGCGCAGGATCGGCAGCCGCGCGCAGGCTTCATCCGCGCTGAGCAACTGCATCTGCGGCACCGTGGCCTTGGCGCTGAGGTATTGATTGTTCAGCTCGGCGGCGTCGCCGGTGAAATCCACGGTCATTTCGCCGCGCGGGGTCAGCAGCGGGTGCTCGCAGAAGCCGCTGGGCGGATGGTCGAAGAATTCGCGGCTGGCCTGGGTCAGCGCCCGAACCTGTGGCGTGCCGTACGCGGCGGTAAACAATGCGGCCGAGCGCCCGGTGGAGTGATAGGCCGGGTGCGACTCGCGCTCCAGCACCACGACCTTGCCGTGCTGCGACAGCCAGAAACCGGTGGAAGCGCCGGCAATCCCGCCGCCGATGATGATGAAATCTGCATGACTCATGAAAATCTCCGGTGTCAGCGCTGCAGTTGATAGACGGCGTTGGCCAGGGCGATGTCTTCCAGGCCCAGACCGATGGAGCGGAAAAACACGTGACGGTTGTAATCCGGACGCTGCACTTTTGCGCTGAGCAGATCCGCCAGGTCACCGAGGATCGCGCTGTGGTCCCAGCCATGTTGTTCGCTGGCGATCAGCATCTCGCCGGCCGAGCCCGGGGTGGTCAGACGATAGTCACAGAACACCTGCATGTCGTTGAGGCTCTGTGGCGGCACTTCGTGGGCGCGCGGTGCGTTGGTGCTGATCGAGGTGATCAGCGCCGGTTTGCTCAAGGTTGCCGGGTCAATCACCGGGCCTGCGGACGAAGTGCAGAGCATGATCACGTCGGCCCCGGCGATGGCGGTTTCGCGGCTGTCGGCGATGTTCACCCGTGGATCGAGGGCTTGCAGTTGGCGGGCGGTTGCCGGGTCTTCGCTTAAGGTGGGCGAGTACACACTGATGCTCTGCCAGTCGCGCAAGGTTTTGACGTAATGCAGATGCGCCTGGGCGACCTTGCCACTGCCGATGATTGCCAGACGCGCGGCCTTCAACGAGGCGAGGGCATCGACCGCCACGGCGGTGGTCGCAGCGGTTCGAGCGGTGGTCAGTTCGCCGGCATCGCAGAGCAGCAGCGGCTGGCCGGTGTGCATCGACATCAGCAATGTCCACGCCGTCACCAGCGGGCCTTGTTCGCGAACGATGTACGGCGAGGTCTTGACTCCGTACACGCCGTCTTCCGCCAGCACGCCGAGATAGTTGATGAAGTCCCCGGCGCCCTGGGGAAATTCCACCAGTTGCTGCGCCGGTTGCACGGCATGCCCGGCCGCCAGATCGCGGAACAGCTTGCGCAGGATCTGCGGCACATCGATCCGGGCCAGCAGCTCGCGGGCCTGGGTTTGGTCGATCACGTTAGGCGTACTGGGCATGTCGGACTCCGGATGCAGTTTATAAACTAATTTGTCCATTATGGACTTTTGGTTTTATTGAACAATATCCGGGCGAAAAAAAAGCGCAGTCCGTTGCCGGCTGCGCTTCGCTTTATAGCGTCGCTTACTGTGGACGCTTGCGCTCAACCGCCCGCAGTAGATGGGTCGGCGGCGTTTCACAGCTGATCTTGCGACCGAGTTTTTCTTCGATGGACGGCAACTGATAGGAGTCGTCTTCACCGGCGAAGCTGATCGACACACCGTCGGCGCCAGCACGACCGGTACGGCCGATGCGGTGCACGTAGTCGTCCGGGACTTCCGGCAGGGTGAAGTTGATCACGTGGCTGATGCCGTCGATGTGGATGCCGCGACCGGCCACGTCGGTGGCAACCAGTACCCGGATCTTGCCTTCGCGGAAGCCTTCGAGCGTCTTGATCCGCTTGTGCTGCGGCACGTCGCCGGACAGTTGCGCGGCGTTGATGCCGTCACGCACCAGGCGCTCCTCGATGCGGCGCACTTCGTCCTTGCGGTTGGCGAACACGATCACTCGTTCCCAGCCGTTGTCGTTGACCAGGTTGAACAGCAGTTTGTATTTGTCGGCACCGGCCACCGCGTAGATGTGCTGCTCGACGTTCTCGTTGGCCACGTTGGTGACTTCGATTTCGACGATCGCAGGATCGGTGGTCCACTGCTTGGCGAGGTTCATCACGTCATCGGTGAAGGTCGCGGAGAACAGCAGAGTCTGGCGTTCGCTTTTCGGCGGGGTCTGGCGAATGATCTGCCGGACCTGCGGGATGAAGCCCATGTCGAGCATGCGGTCGGCTTCGTCCAGCACCATCACTTCGACCATGTCCAGATGCACGTCACCGCGCTGGTTGAAGTCAAGCAGGCGGCCCGGGGTCGCGACGAGGATGTCGCAATGGCGCGCTTCGAGGTGCTTGAGCTGCTTGTCGAAGTCCATCCCGCCGACGAACGTCATGACGTTGAGGCCGGTGTACTTGGTCAGGTCGGCGGCGTCCTTGGCGATCTGCACCACCAGCTCGCGGGTCGGCGCGATGATCAGCGCCCGTGGCTCGCCCATGTAGCGCTCTTTCGGCGGCGGGGTCTGCAACAGCTGGGTGATGATCGAGATCAGGAACGCGGCGGTCTTGCCGGTGCCGGTCTGGGCGCGGCCGATGGCGTCTTTGCCGGCGAGGGTATAACCCAGCACCTGGGCCTGGATCGGTGTGCAATACGGGAAACCCAGGTCGTGGATGGCGTGCATCAGTTCCGGGGCGAGCTTGAAATCGTGGAAGCGGGTCTTGCCTTCCTGCGGCTCGACGACGAAGTCTTCGAGTTTCCAGGGAATCACCGGCGCCTTGGGCTTGGGTTCGCGACGTGGTTTGGCCGGTTTCGGTGTTTCGCTGCGGGCCGGCTCGGTAGCGGGCGCGGCAGCTGGAGCGGGTTTCGGTTCGCGTTTGGGCGTCTGGCGGTCGGCCTGGCTGGCATCGTTGCGATGACCGGGGGCGTGCGACGGCGCAGTGGGGACTGGCGCGAGCTGCTCAGCCTCGCTTTTACCGAACATTTTCTTGAGTGCTTTGAGCACGGTCATCTCATCAATTGGTTAAGGAATGTACGCCGGCCAGTGTAATGCAAGAAACGGGCGCGGCGTAGTGGGATGATCAAAGGGCGACCCCTGTCGCAATTGTCAGCGCAGGCGTTCGCTCAACCATGCGCCGATGTCGCGAATTTCTTCGGGTAACACTTCGTGCTCCATTGGGTATTCCTGCCATGTCACGGTGACACCATGGGCCTTGAGATACTCATAAGCCGTGCGTCCCATGGAGTTCTGCACCACGTTGTCAAACTGGCCGTGCAGCGCCAGCACCGGAATCCGCTGCTGGCTGGCGGACAACTCCAGTTCATCGCTGAACGTCGGCGCGTATGTCGATAGTGCCAGCACCCCGCCCAACGGCCCCTGCCATTTCAGAAACGCGGTGTGATAGACCACGGCGCCACCCTGGGAAAAACCGGCAAGAAAAATTCGCGAGGCGTCTATTCCGCTGCTTCGCTGTTCTTCGATCAATTCGATGATGCGGTCGGCGGAGGCTTCCAGCTCATCGCGGTCGATCGCCCGGGCCGGGCTCATGGCCTTGATGTCGTACCAGCTCGGCATGGCATATCCGCCATTTATCGTCACTGGACGGGTCGGCGCCTGGGGCAGGACGAAACGCGTGCTCAGCAGGCTTTCCTGAAGCGCTTCGGCCACCGGCAGAAAGTCGTAGCGGTCGGCGCCGAGGCCGTGCAGCCAGATCACGCAGGCGTCTGCGGGCTTAACAGGCTGAAGAATCAAGGGCTCGGTCATGTCTGCTCCAAAAATGTGCGGGCGCTCTCATTAAGTGCGTGGTTCGAGTGCGCGTCCGGTTGATCCGTTAAGAAGATGTCGCAAGGTTACAAGTTTTGCTATTGACCTGTCGCCGAATCGATTCCGCGACAGGTGTGGTACGGGCTTTGCTATGGAAGTTTCTGTACGAAGCATCCTACGCGTGGCGGTAACACTATCAGTGTATGACCCGCGACGGGATGGCAACGAATCCGGTGATGGATGTTCGCCAATGGCCGCAACGGGCTTAGCGAACGTGAAAGGGCTACCGCCCGTTCGGCCGACTGGTGAGAAGTGAGTTGTCCATGATGTGGATTGTCTCCTACTAGACTCATAGCGAAGGTCCTGCGTCGGTTGACCCCAAAAAAAGCCAACACGGGTCAACAACGCCTCAAAAGGGTGCGACTGGACTCAAGCTCCGACACAACAAGAGCAAAACTGGAGGTTTGAATGAAGATGTTGAAATCCACTCTGGCGATCGTGACTGCTGCTGCAGTACTGGGTGTCAGCGGGTTCGCTCAGGCGGGTGCAACCCTGGATGCAGTGAAGAAGAAAGGTTTCGTGCAATGTGGCGTCAGCGATGGCTTGCCAGGTTTCTCGGTTCCGGATTCCACCGGCAAGATCGTGGGTATCGATGCTGACGTCTGCCGCGCCGTGGCCGCTGCCGTGTTCGGCGATGCGACCAAGGTCAAGTTCAGTCAGTTGAACGCCAAGGAGCGTTTCACCGCGCTGCAGTCGGGCGAGATCGACATCCTGTCGCGCAACACCACCATGACCAGTTCCCGTGACGCGGGCATGGGCCTGAAATTCCCGGGCTTCATTACCTACTACGACGGTATCGGCTTCCTGGTAAACAACAAGCTGGGCGTGAAGAGTGCCAAAGAGCTGGACGGTGCAACCATCTGCATCCAGGCCGGTACCACCACCGAGCTGAACGTTTCCGACTACTTCCGCGGCAACGGTCTGAAATACACCCCGATCACTTTCGACACCTCCGATGAAAGCGCCAAGTCGCTGGAATCCGGTCGTTGCGACGTGCTGACCTCCGACAAGTCCCAGCTGTTCGCCCAGCGCAGCAAGCTGGCTTCGCCGAAGGACTACGTGGTTCTGCCGGAAACCATTTCCAAGGAACCCCTGGGCCCGGTCGTGCGTAACGGCGACGACGAGTGGCTGGCCATCGTGCGTTGGGTTGGCTACGCGCTGCTGAACACTGAAGAAGCGGGCATCTCTTCGAAGAACGTCGAAGCCGAAGCCAAAGCGACCAAGAACCCGGATGTCGCTCGTATGCTCGGCGCAGACGGCGAATACGGCAAAGACCTGAAACTGCCGAAGGACTGGGTCGTTCAGATCGTCAAGCAAGTCGGCAACTACGGCGAAATCTTCGAGAAAAACCTCGGCAAGAGCACTCCGCTGGAAATCGACCGCGGCCTGAACGCGCTGTGGAACAACGGCGGCATTCAATACGCACCACCAGTGCGCTGATGGTTCTGTCACCCGGCAGGCCAACTGCCGGGTGACGTTCTGTTCCATTATTTCCGGGGCACTTCATGCAAAATTCAATCGGCGCACCAAAGCAGAGGCTCAGCCTCAGCGATCCACGAGTGCGTGCGTGGGTATTTCAGATCATCACCATCGTGGCGGTGGTCTCCCTGGGCTGGTATCTGTTCGATAACACCCAGACCAACCTGCAACACCGGGGTATCACTTCGGGGTTCGACTTTCTGGAGCGCAGTGCCGGGTTCGGCATCGCTCAACACCTGATCTCCTACACCGAAGCGGACAGTTATGCCCGGGTGTTTGTCATCGGCCTGCTCAACACGCTGCTGGTGACCTTCATCGGCGTGATCCTGGCCACGATCCTCGGCTTCATCGTCGGCGTCGCGCGCCTGTCGAAGAACTGGATCATCGCCAAACTGGCAACGGTGTACGTGGAGGTGTTCCGTAACATCCCGCCACTGCTGCAGATCCTGTTCTGGTACTTCGCGGTGTTCCTGACCATGCCGGGGCCGCGCAACAGCCACAACTTCGGCGATACCTTCTTCGTCAGCAGCCGTGGCCTGAACATGCCGGCCGCGCAAATGGCCGACGGTTTCTGGGCGTTCGTGATCAGCATCGTGGTGGCCATCATCGCCATCGTGTTGATGAGCCGCTGGGCCAACAAGCGCTTTGAAGCCACCGGCGAGCCGTTCCACAAGTTCTGGGCCGGTCTGGCGCTGTTCCTGGTGATCCCGGCGCTGTGCGCGCTGATCTTCGGTGCACCTGTGCACTGGGAAATGCCGAAACTGCAGGGCTTCAATTTCGTCGGTGGCTGGGTGCTGATTCCGGAACTGCTGGCCTTGACCCTGGCGCTGACGGTGTACACCGCCGCGTTCATCGCCGAGATCGTGCGTTCGGGCATCAAGTCGGTCAGCCACGGCCAGACCGAGGCGGCGCATTCGCTCGGCCTGCGCAACGGCCCGACCCTGCGCAAGGTGATCATTCCGCAAGCGCTGCGGGTCATCATCCCGCCGCTGACCAGCCAATACCTGAACCTGGCGAAGAACTCCTCGCTGGCGGCCGGTATCGGTTATCCGGAAATGGTTTCGCTGTTCGCCGGCACCGTGTTGAACCAGACCGGTCAGGCGATCGAAGTCATTGCCATCACCATGAGCGTGTACCTGGCGATCAGTATCAGCATTTCCCTGCTGATGAACTGGTACAACAAGCGCATCGCGCTGATCGAGCGGTAAGGAATAGCGCATGAGTACTCATACTTTCAAACCCGACATGCCACCGCCGGCCAAGGTCTTCGGCCCGATGGCGTGGATCCGCGCGAACATGTTCTCCAGCTGGCTCAACACCCTGCTGACCCTGTTCGCGTTCTACCTGATCTATCTGGTGATTCCGCCGATCCTCAGCTGGGCGATCATCGATGCCAACTGGGTCGGCACCACCCGTGCCGACTGCACCAAGGACGGCGCCTGCTGGGTCTTCATCCAGCAGCGTTTCGGCCAGTTCATGTACGGCTACTACCCGCCGGAACTGCGCTGGCGCGTGGACCTGACGGTCTGGCTGGCGGTCATCGGCGTGGCGCCGCTGTTCATCAAGCGCGTGGCGCACAAGGCGGTGTACGGCCTGAGCTTCCTGGTGGTCTACCCGATCGTTGCCTGGTGCCTGCTGCATGGCGGCGTCTTCGGCCTCGACACCGTGGCGACCAGCCAGTGGGGCGGTCTGATGCTGACCCTGGTGATCGCCACTGTCGGCATCGCCGGTGCGTTGCCGCTGGGGATTGTCCTGGCGCTGGGCCGGCGTTCGAACATGCCGGCGATCCGTGTGGTCTGCGTGACCTTCATCGAGTTCTGGCGCGGTGTGCCGTTGATCACGGTGCTGTTCATGTCCTCGGTGATGCTGCCGCTGTTCCTGCCCGAAGGCATGAACTTCGACAAGCTGCTGCGGGCGCTGATCGGCGTGATCCTGTTCCAGTCGGCGTACGTCGCCGAAGTGGTGCGCGGCGGTCTGCAAGCGATCCCCAAGGGCCAGTACGAAGCCGCGGCCGCGATGGGCCTCGGTTACTGGCGCGCCATGGGCCTGGTGATTCTGCCGCAAGCCCTGAAGCTGGTGATTCCCGGCATCGTCAACACCTTCATCGCGCTGTTCAAGGACACCAGCCTGGTGATCATCATCGGCCTCTTTGACCTGCTCAACAGCGTCAAGCAAGCCGCTGCCGATCCGAAATGGCTGGGCATGGCCACCGAAGGCTACGTGTTCGCCGCCCTGGTGTTCTGGATTTTCTGTTTTGGTATGTCGCGCTATTCCATGCATCTGGAACGCAAGCTCGACACTGGCCACAAGCGTTAGGAGTTTTTTCGATGAGCGAAGCAATCAAAAAGCCAGTGGGCCCTGAAGGCATCATTCAGATGCAGGGCGTGAACAAGTGGTACGGCCAGTTCCACGTGCTGAAAGACATCAACCTCAACGTGCGTCAGGGCGAGCGTATCGTGCTGTGCGGTCCGTCGGGTTCCGGCAAGTCCACCACCATCCGCTGCCTCAACCGTCTGGAAGAGCACCAGCAGGGCCGCATCGTGGTCGATGGCGTGGAGCTGACCAACGACCTCAAGCAGATCGAAGCGATCCGCCGTGAAGTCGGCATGGTGTTCCAGCACTTCAACCTGTTCCCGCACCTGACCATTTTGCAGAACTGCACTCTGGCGCCGATGTGGGTACGCAAGATGCCCAAGCGCAAGGCCGAGGAAATCGCCATGCATTACCTGGAACGCGTACGCATTCCGGAGCAGGCGCACAAGTACCCGGGGCAACTGTCCGGCGGTCAGCAGCAGCGTGTGGCGATCGCCCGCGCGCTGTGCATGAAACCGAAAATCATGCTGTTCGACGAACCGACCTCGGCACTCGACCCGGAGATGGTGAAAGAAGTACTCGACACCATGATCGGCCTCGCCGAAGACGGTATGACCATGCTCTGCGTAACCCACGAAATGGGCTTCGCCCGCACCGTGGCCAACCGCGTGATCTTCATGGACAAGGGCGAAATCGTCGAGCAGGCGGCACCGAACGACTTCTTCGACAATCCGCAGAATGATCGGACGAAGCTGTTCCTGAGTCAGATTCTGCATTGATATCTGATGAATAAAACCAACCCGGCCTTGTGCCGGGTTTGTTTTTTGGGAGTCAGGAAACGGTGAGAGCTTCTTGTTCTTTGTGCTCGGTGAACTTGAAGGCGTTCCTCAGATCCGCCCCTTCACCCAGGGCTTTCGCATCGGCGAGCAAGTGCGGATAGCGATCGAGCAGGCGCATCAGCAGCATCAACGCCTTCGGCGGAAGCACTTCGCCGCGCTCATAGCGGGAAAATGCGTTGTGTCCGCCACCAGAAAGCAGTTGCACCGTTTCTTTTTGCGTCAGGTGCAATTTGCGCCGGATGCGCTTCATCTCGTTACCGATCATTTGTCGGGCAGCAATCACCAGATCATCACCGGCTTGCGTGTAGCGTTCTGCACTATCGGTATCGGCGTCCCACTCGACCTCACCGCATTTGCGACATTCCCAGCCAGCAAGGTCATCGATACGACGTTCCATGCCTTTGACACTGATGGTTTCGCCGCGGCCCTCGAAATGTGTCATTCCCTCACGTGCACCGCAGCTGAAACATTGCCGGGTCTTCATTGGTTTTTCTCCTTGAAGGAGATTACCGGTGGGCCACCTTCGGGGCGGTATGTCACCTTGATGTAAATCTCCAGATCGTGTGAGTGCGTGTGATAAACGTCTTGCCAGACTCGATGATCGTCATAGGTGGTCATCGACTTGTACAACATCCTGTTCTGCAGTTCGAAAACGATTTCTTGCATCTCTATGATGCTGAAGCCGAGATCCAGTCCGGTTTTTTCTGCGCTCTTGGTGAATGCCTGTCTTCCCCGTCGCCTGACCTCAGCCTTGATCACCACCAAGTCGTAATGGGGTGTGTTCTTTTCCATAAGAAACCAAAACCCTGTCCCTGAAATTACCCTTAAAGGGTAATTTTGACTAATCGAAAATCCCGCTCCATTTGCCTCTCTCTGACCCTAGGTGGTTGCTGTCCTACACGGAGCTGACTAACATGTCAGAAAATTCATCCCATGATTGGATGAAAGGGCGAATCCTATGTCAGACATTTCTCCACTTATTAAGCGATCCCTGGTCGATCAGGCCTTGGATCAGTTGCGCCAACGCATCACCGACGGCACGTGGCAGGTCGGTCAGCGTTTGCCGACCGAGCCCGAGCTGTGTGCCGAGCTCGGCATCAGCCGCAACACCGTGCGCGAGGCGATGCGGGTGCTGGCATTTTCCGGGTTGATCGAAATCCGTCAGGGTGACGGCAGTTACCTGCGGGCGGTGGTCGATCCGATGGATACGCTCAAGGCGCTGTCCAGATGCTCGCTGGATCAGGCTCGGGAAACCCGGCACATCCTTGAAGTCGAGGCCATTGGCCTGGCGGCCATGCGCCGGACCGACGACGACCTTGTGGCTCTGCGCGAGGCACTGGGGCACGCCGGCAGTCACTACCATGGCGACCTCGACAGCTACATCGCCTGCGATCTGGTGTTCCACCGCCGTCTGGTGGACGCCGCGCACAACCCGACCCTCAGCGAGCTGTATCGCTATTTTTCCAGCATCGTCGGCGCGCAATTACGCCAGACCCTGAACATCGTCCCCCGTCGACAGGAAGTCTTCGATTTGCACGTCGCCTTGCTTGAGGCCGTCGAGCAGCGCGATCCGGAGCGGGCCAAAGCCCTGTCGAGGCAGTTGATCAATGAACCTTGAAACCGAGAAAACCATGTCCCGCCCAGAAGTCTCCCCAGCACCCGTTCGCAAGGCCGAGCTCGAAGAGTTGTTGATCGATGCCGAAGCCGATGACGAACAAGTGCAGCAAAGCCATCCGCTGGTGCGGCGTCCGTGGCTGTTGCTGCTGGGGTTGATTCTGGTGGCGTTGAACCTGCGTCCGGCGCTGTCGAGCATGGCGCCGCTGCTCAGTGAGGTGTCGAAAAGCCTCGGTTTGTCCGCCGCTCAAGCGGGTTTGTTGACGACGTTGCCGGTGCTCTGCCTCGGTCTGTTCGCCCCGCTGGCCCCGATACTCGCGCGGCGTTTCGGTGCCGAGCGGGTGGTCTTGGGGATTCTTCTGACACTGGCCGGCGGCATTATCCTGCGCAGCAATTTCGGTGAGATCGGTCTGTTCGCCGGCAGCGTGCTGGGTGGCGCGAGCATCGGCATCATCGGCGTGTTGCTGCCGGGCATCGTCAAACGCGACTTCGCCAAACATGCCGGCACCATGACCGGTGTCTACACCATGGCCCTGTGCCTGGGTGCGGCGATGGCGGCGGGGTCTACCGTGCCACTGAGTGAGCACTTCAACCATAGCTGGGCCATGGGCCTGGGCTTCTGGGTGATTCCGGCACTGCTCGCGGCAGTGTTCTGGCTGCCGCAAATCGGCCAGAAGCACGGTGCGCACAACGTTGCCTACCGGGTACGCGGTCTGCTGCGGGATCCGCTGGCCTGGCAGGTGACCTTGTACATGGGCCTGCAATCGTCGCTGGCCTACATCGTGTTCGGCTGGTTGCCGTCGATCCTCATCGGTCGCGGGCTGACGCCAACCCAGGCCGGTCTGGTGCTGTCCGGTTCGGTGATCATCCAGCTCGCCAGCTCCCTGGCGGCACCGTGGCTGGCCACCCGCGGCAAGGATCAGCGGCTGGCGATCGTGGTAGTAATGGCGCTGACCCTTGGCGGCCTGTTCGGTTGCCTGTACGCGCCGATCGAAGGCCTTTGGGGCTGGGCGATCCTCCTTGGCCTGGGGCAGGGCGGCACGTTCAGCCTGGCGCTGACCCTGATCGTGCTGCGCTCGCGGGATTCCCATGTCGCGGCCAACCTGTCGAGCATGTCCCAGGGCTTTGGCTACACCCTCGCGTCGATGGGGCCATTCGCGGTCGGCGTGGTGCACGACTGGACCGGCGGCTGGAACGCCGTGGGCTGGATCTTCGGCATCATCGGTGCCGGGGCGATCCTCGCCGGCCTCGGTGCCGGTCGCGCGCTGTACGTGCAGGTGACAAGCGAAAAGGTCTGACGCGCACACATTGTCGGTATTCGGAATGCGAATGCCGATAGTGTTTCGGGCGTTTGCGGATTATCGTGCTGGCAATCTGTACATTTCCTGGAGATTGCCCATGAGTGAAGAAGCCCACAGCGCCCTGATCACCCGTTTCTACCAGGCTTTCCAGCGCCTCGACGCCGAGGCCATGGCCGCCTGCTACACCGACGACGTAGTGTTCAGCGATCCGGCCTTCGGCGAGCTGCGCGGGCGCGATGCCGGCGACATGTGGCGCATGCTCACCACCCGCGCCAAGGACTTCTCCCTGACCTTCGACAACGTCCGCGCCGACGAACGCAGCGGCGGCGCCCACTGGGTGGCGACCTACCTGTTCAGCCAGACCGGCAACGTTGTGATCAACGACATCCAGGCACGCTTCGTCTTCCGCGACGGCAAGATCTGCGAACACCACGACCACTTCGATCTGTGGCGCTGGTCGCGTCAGGCGCTGGGCTTCAAGGGCCTGCTGCTGGGCTGGACGCCACTGGTGCGCAACGCCGTCCGCGCCCAGGCGCTGAAAGGGCTGAAGGCATTTCAGGCGAGTCGCTGATAAGATCGCGGCCTGTTTTCCTTACGCCTGAATTGCCCCGTGACCAGCCTCAGCGAAAATCCTCTCGATGCCGACGTTCCAGTGAGCAAGTCCTGGTTCGTTTACCTCGTACGCGCCGCCAACGGCTCGCTGTACTGCGGGATCAGCGATGATCCCGTGCGCCGTTTTGCCAAGCACCAGAGCGGCAAGGGCGCGCGGTTCTTTCTCTCAAGCCCGGCGATGGCGCTGGTCTACACCGAGCGTTGTCGCGACAAAAGTGATGCGTTGCGCCAGGAGCGATTGATCAAGAAGCTCAGGAAGAGTGCGAAGGAATGTCTGGTGGCGTCTTATCGACCTGACTGAATAAGCCCTCGAACCTTGTAGATATCCCTTCCGTAGATTCGGCACGTTGCATAAACAACAGGCAAGAAAAAACCGCCCTTGTAGGCGGTTTTTTCTGTAAACCTCGGTTTGCGGCCGGGGTTTACCGCATCTCACTGGATACACTGGCGCAGGCCAAGAGTATTCGTCTTTACGTCACCAGGCAAGCCTTGAAACACCCATTCCAGAGAATGCGATTTTGAGCTCATTTGTTTAAATGACGGTATAGCAATCCGATTACTATTCGTCCGCTCGCATGCCAATGCAGCTTTGAGGTCTGGCTGATCGACGTAACGGTTTCATGCCCTCTGACATGGGGTTGCTCCCGTGCCGGAATGATTTTTCAGGGGGATCACAACCGGCCGCCTCATTGGGTACATTGGCGTGTATTCCGAAGGCGTACGTGGTCCGGTAAGCACGCTGGAGGTTTGGCCCCCAACCGGAGGCCAAAACGTATGAAGCTTTTGCTGCGTACTCTGAGCCTCGTATGGAGGTCGTTCAAAGCGTTTCGCTTTTACGAGTTCCTGCGAGATCACTTCGATGACCTGATGTAAGGTCCTTGATGTGGAAAGCCGTCTCAGCCTTGGCTGAGGCGGCTTTTTAGTGCCTTATCAACCTGACTGATCAGTTCCCATCAGCCGGATCCGTAGGCTGCGAACGAATTGCACGCTAAGCTGCGGGCTCACTTTCTGTGCGGCGGAGCCGAGCATGTCCGAGTTGATTCTGCATCATTACCCGACCTCTCCATTCGCCGAAAAGGCCCGGTTGCTGTTGGGGTTCAAGGGCTTGTCCTGGCGCTCGGTGCACATCTCGCCGGTGATGCCGAAACCGGACCTGACTGCCCTGACCGGTGGCTACCGCAAGACCCCGGTGCTGCAGATCGGCGCCGATATCTACTGCGACACCGCGCTGATCGCCCGCCGCCTCGAGCAGGAAAAGGCCCAGCCTTCGTTCTTCCCGGAAGGCCAGGAGATGATCGCCGCCAGTTTCGCCGCCTGGGCCGATTCGGTGGTGTTCCAGCATGCGGTGAGCCTGGTGTTCCAGCCGGAATCGGTGGCGGTGCGTTTCGGCAAGTTGCCGCCGGAAGCGATCAAGGCGTTCCTCGCCGATCGGGCCGGGCTGTTCAGTGGTGGCAGCGCGACCAGGCTGTCGGCCGAGCAGGCCAAACACAACTGGCCGACTGTCATGGCACGTCTGGAGCAACAGTTGCAGCGTGAAGACGGTGACTTCCTGTTCGGTGAGCCTTCGATTGCCGACTTCGCCATGGCCCATCCACTGTGGTTTCTCAAGGCCACGCACGTGACGGCGCCGTTGGTGGATGCTTATCCGGCAGTGTCGGCGTGGCTGGGTCGGGTGCTCGGTTTTGGCCATGGCGCGGCCAGCGAGATGAGTTCGGAGGAAGCACTGGAGATCGCGCGCAGCTCTAAGCCCGTAGCGTTGCCGGATGAGGTGTTCACTGATCCGAACGGGTTCGTGGCAGGTCAACAGGTGCTGATCGCAGCGACAGACTACGGTGTTGATCCGGTGGCCGGTGAGCTGGTGTTTGCCGGTCGCGAGGAGCTGATCCTGCGCCGTGAAGACGAACGCGGCGGAGTGGTGCATGTGCACTTCCCGCGTTTCGGTTTCCGGATCGAGAAACGCTGAAACAACCGAGGGAGCCGATTGGCTCCCTCGTTCATTTCAGTGCAGCGAGAATCTCGTCGGGATCAAACCCGCGGATCAACGTGCCATTGACGTCGATCAGCGGGATCCCGCGCCCGCCCAGCGCTTCGTACGCCTTGCGTGCCTCGGTATCCTTCTCGATATCGAATTCCTTGAACGCAATGCCTTTCTGATCGAGAAAGCGCTTGGTCTGCTTGCAGTAGCCGCACCAGTCTGTGGCGTACAGCACAACCCTGGCGTTGGCGCGAACCTGCTCGGACGCCATCTGCGACGGGTTGAACACCCGCTCGATCTTGCCCCAGTTCTGATAGACCACGACCACCAGCAGAACCAGCAGAACCTTTTTCAGCACATTGCCGAGCATCAGTTGCGGCGCTTCAGTTGATCGGTGAGCGAGGTCGGCAGGCCTTTGATGACCAGGGTCCCGGCTTCTTCGTCGTACTCGATTTTCGAGCCCAGCAGGTGCGCTTCAAAGCTGATCGACAGGCCTTCGGCGCGACCGGTGAAGCGACGGAACTGATTGAGCGTGCGCTTATCCGCCGGGATCTCCGGCGACAGGCCGTAATCCTTGTTGCGGATGTGATCGTAGAAGGCCTTCGGGCGTTCTTCGTCGATCAGCTCAGACAGTTCTTCCAGCCCCATGGGTTCGCCGAGCTTGGCCTGGCTGCTGGCATAGTCGACCAGGGTCTTGGTCTTCTCGCGGGCGGAATCTTCCGGCAGGTCTTCGCTCTCGACGAAGTCGCTGAAGGCCTTGAGCAGGGTGCGGGTCTCGCCCGGGCCGTCGACCCCTTCCTGGCAGCCGATGAAGTCGCGGAAGTACTCCGAAACCTTCTTGCCGTTCTTGCCCTTGATGAACGAGATGTATTGCTTGGACTGCTTGTTGTTCTGCCACTCGGAAACGTTGATCCGCGCCGCCAGATGCAGTTGACCGAGATCGAGGTGGCGCGAAGGCGTCACATCCAGTTCATCGGTCACCGCCACGCCTTCGCTGTGGTGCAGCAGGGCGATGGCCAGGTAATCGGTCATGCCTTGCTGATAGTGGGCGAACAACACGTGGCCGCCGACCGACAGGTTCGATTCTTCCATCAGCTTTTGCAGGTGCTCGACCGCGACCTTGCTGAACGCGGTGAAGTCCTTGCCGCCTTCCATGTATTCCTTCAGCCAGCCGCTGAACGGAAACGCACCGGACTCCGGATGGAACAGCCCCCAGGCTTTGCCCTGTTTGGCGTTATAGCTCTCGTTGAGATCGGCGAGCATGTTCTCGATGGCTGCGGACTCAGCCAGTTCGGAGTCACGGGCGTGCAGAACTGCGGGTGTGCCGTCGGGTTTTTTGTCGATCAAATGGACGATGCAATGACGGATCGGCATAGGCTTCTCGGCTGGTGGAAGGGAGGAGGGCGGGCTCCCCCGAAAAAGCGCCCAGTGTACCGCAACCACTGGATTTGGCGCGGGGTGAAGGGCAAATCCGGGTCACCCGGCGGCCCTTATGCATTTATTTACCGATTTAGCGCAATAAACCTGACCATTTGGCTAGCTAGAGGCGGATATTTCCTTGTCTCTGTGCTAGTTTTGCCCGGTCTTGTGCGAAGTCACCGCGACAAGCATGCATTCAGCTTTTGTCAGGTCGAACCAAACCTTGATTTCGGCATCTATAACCCCGACTCGTCGTGGTTATCGCCGAGGGTGCCAGATCCAGAAGATCGGGCTCGATGGCTGACACTGCACTCTGCAATCCATATGAATTTGATAGGGAAGGAACACTACATGGCTCTTACTAAAGACCAACTGATCGCCGACATCGCTGAAGCTATCGACGCGCCGAAAACCACCGCGCGTGCCGCTCTGGACCAACTGGGCCAAATCGTTGCCGATCAGCTGGAAAACGGTGCCGAAATCACTTTGCCAGGTATCGGCAAGCTGAAAGTGACCGAGCGTCCTGCCCGCACTGGCCGTAACCCATCGACTGGCGCTGCCATCGAAATCCCTGCCAAGAAAGTAATCAAGCTGGTTGTGGCCAAAGGCCTGACCGACGCTGTGAACAAGTAAGACGCAGCGATAAAAAAAACCGTGCACCGGAGCGATCCGGGCACGGTTTTTTTATGTCTGCGATTCAGTGACTGCTGAATCGCGCGGACGAATTCAGCTCTTGCGCACCCAGCGTTCGCGCCGCCAGATCTGCTGCTCGGACTTGGTCTGGAAGGTCCAGGCGACGAAGCGACTCTGTTTCTGCCCTTGGGACATTTCCACCACCTGGCTTTCCAGCGCACCGGCCTTCTTCAGCGCGGTTTCGATGGCAGGCAGGTTCGAAGCTTTCGATACCAGGGTGCTGAACCACAACACCTTGTGCGCAAAGTTCGCGCTTTCGGCGATCAGTTGCGTCACGAAACGCGCTTCGCCGCCTTCACACCACAGTTCGGCCGACTGCCCGCCAAAGTTCAGTACCGGCAGTTTGCGTTTCGGGTCGGCCTTGCCCAGGGCTCGCCACTTACGCTCGCTGCCCTTGGTGGCTTCTTCCATCGAGGCGTGGAACGGCGGGTTGCACATGGTCAGGTCAAAGCGCTCGCCTGGCTCCAGCAGGCCGATCAGGATGTGCTTGCGGTTCTCCTGCTGGCGCAGCTGGATGACCTTGTTCAGGTCGTTGGACTGGACGATAGCCTTGGCGGCGGCCACGGCGGTCGGATCGATCTCCGAGCCGAGGAAGTGCCAGCGATATTCGCTGTTACCGATCAGCGGATACACGCAGTTGGCGCCCATGCCGATATCCAGCACATTGACGATGGCGCCGCGCGGAACCACGCCGTCGTTGTTGCTGGCCAGCAGGTCAGCCAGGAAGTGGATGTAGTCGGCACGGCCCGGCACCGGTGGGCACAGATAATCGGCCGGGATGTCCCAATGCTGGATGCCGTAGAACGATTTGAGCAGCGCCCGGTTGAACACACGCACTGCATCGGGACTGGCGAAGTCGATGCTTTCCTTGCCGTACGGGTTGGTGATCACGAACTTCGCCAGTTCCGGCGTGGTCTTGATCAGCGCCGGGAAGTCGTAACGACCCTGATGGCGATTGCGCGGATGCAGGCTGGCCTCTTTACGCGGCGCCACGGGCTTGGCCGGGGTGGCGGAGTCAGGCTTCTTGCGCGCAGGTTTCGGTGTACGTGGGGCGTTCATGGGCGTGGTCGATTCGGGTAGGGCTGAAAGTGGCGGCCATTGTCCCACAGGGAGCCGTGTTGTTGGCCGGAAAAGTGCCGGGCACAAAAAAGGGAGGCCGTTGCGGGCCTCCCTTTTCAGTGCGATACGCCGTTACAGGCTGGCAATCCGCGCGTGCTGCTCGGCCAGTTTGCCCAAGGCCTGTTCAGCCTCGGCCAGTTTGGCGCGCTCCTTC
Source organism: Pseudomonas pharyngis (assembly GCF_021602345.1). GTDB lineage: Bacteria > Pseudomonadota > Gammaproteobacteria > Pseudomonadales > Pseudomonadaceae > Aquipseudomonas > Aquipseudomonas pharyngis. The sequence goes on along the minus strand of NZ_BQID01000007.1, from coordinate 80,249 downwards.
TCGATGACTTCGGCCGGGGCCTTGTCAACGAAACCGGCGTTGGACAGTTTGCCGCCAACCCGCTGGACTTCGCCTTGCAGACGCAGGATTTCCTTGTCCAGACGCGCCAGTTCGGCGTTCTTGTCGATCAGGCCGGCCATCGGCACCAGCACTTCCATCTCGCCAACCAGCGCGGTCGCGGACAGCGGCGCTTCTTCGCCGGCGGCCAGTACGGTGATCGATTCCAGACGCGCCAGCTTCTTCAGCAGCGCTTCGTTCTCGGTCAGGCGGCGCTGGTCTTCAGCGGTGACGTTTTTCAGGTAGATCGGCAGTGGCTTGCCCGGGCCGATGTTCATTTCGCCACGGATGTTACGCGTGCCGAGCATCAGGCCCTTGAGCCATTCGATGTCGTCTTCGGCCGCCGGATCGATGCGCTCTTCGTTGGCCACCGGCCAAGGTTGCAGCATGATCGTCTTGCCCTGAATGCCGGCCAGCGGCGCGATGCGCTGCCAGATTTCTTCAGTGATGAACGGCATGAACGGATGCGCCAGACGCAGCGCCACTTCCAGTACTCGAACCAGTGTGCGACGGGTGCCGCGCTGACGCTCGATCGGTGCGTTTTCGTCCCACAGCACTGGCTTGGACAGTTCCAGGTACCAGTCGCAGTACTGGTTCCAGATGAACTCGTACAAGGCTTGCGCCGCCAGGTCGAAACGGAACTGATCCAGTTGACGGGTCACTTCGGCTTCGGTGCGTTGCAGTTGCGAGATGATCCAGCGATCCGCCAGCGACAGCTCGTAGGCTTCGCCGTTCTGGCCGCAGTCTTCGCCCTTGTCCAGAACATAACGCGCGGCGTTCCAGATTTTGTTGCAGAAGTTGCGATAGCCTTCGACGCGGCCCATGTCGAACTTGATGTCGCGACCGGTCGAGGCCAGCGAGCAGAAGGTGAAGCGCAGGGCGTCGGTGCCGTAGCTGGCGATGCCGTCGGCGAACTCGTCGCGGGTCTGCTTCTCGATCTTCTTCGCCAGTTTCGGCTGCATCAGACCGGAAGTGCGTTTCTGCACCAGGGTTTCGAGCTCGATACCGTCGATGATGTCCAGCGGGTCCAGGACGTTGCCCTTGGACTTGGACATCTTCTGGCCCTGGCCATCACGCACCAGACCGTGCACGTAAACGGTCTTGAACGGAACCTGCGGCGTGCCGTCCTCGTTCTTGATCAGGTGCATCGTCAGCATGATCATCCGGGCAACCCAGAAGAAAATGATGTCGAAACCGGTGACCAGCACGTCGGTGGAGTGGAATTTCTTCAGGAACTCGGTCTTTTCCGGCCAGCCCAGGGTGGAGAAGGTCCACAGGCCCGAACTGAACCAGGTGTCGAGAACGTCGTTGTCCTGTTGCAGCGCAACGTCCGGGCCGAGGTTGTGCTTGGCACGTACTTCGGCTTCGTCGCGACCGACGTAGACCTTGCCCGACTCGTCGTACCAGGCCGGAATCCGGTGGCCCCACCACAGCTGACGGCTGATGCACCAGTCCTGGATGTCGCGCATCCACGAGAAGTACATGTTTTCGTACTGCTTCGGCACGAACTGGATGCGACCATCTTCAACGGCAGCAATCGCAGGCTCGGCCAGCGGTTTGGTGGACACGTACCACTGGTCGGTCAGCCACGGCTCGATGACGGTGCCGGAGCGGTCGCCTTTCGGCACTTTCAGGTTGTGGTCGTCGACGCTGACCAGCAGGCCGGCGGCGTCGAACGCGGCAACGATCTGCTTGCGCGCTTCGAAACGCTCGAGACCGGCGTACTCGGCCGGAATCTTGCCGTCGATGCTGTCGTTCAGCGTGCCGTCGAGGTTGAACACCTGCGCTGCCGGCAGCACGTTGGCGTTCTTGTCGAAGATGTTCAGCAGCGGCAGGTTGTGGCGCTTGCCGACTTCGTAGTCGTTGAAATCGTGGGCCGGGGTGATTTTCACGCAGCCGGTGCCGAATTCAGGATCGCAGTAATCGTCGGCGATGATCGGAATGCGGCGGCCGACCAGCGGCAGCTCGACAAATTTGCCGATCAGGGCTTTGTAGCGCTCGTCGTTCGGGTTCACCGCGACGGCGGAGTCGCCGAGCATGGTTTCCGGACGGGTGGTCGCGACGATCAGGAAATCGTTGCCTTCAGCGGTTTTCGCGCCGTCGGCCAGCGGGTATTTCAGATTCCACAGGAAACCTTTCTCGTCGTGGTTTTCCACTTCGAGGTCGGAAATCGCCGTGTGCAGTTTGGTGTCCCAGTTGACCAGACGCTTGCCGCGATAGATCAGACCGTCTTCGTGCAGGCGCACGAAGGCTTCCTTAACGGCTTCCGAGAGGCCGTCGTCCATGGTGAAGCGCTCGCGGCTCCAGTCCACGGACGAGCCGAGACGGCGGATCTGACGGCTGATGTTGCCGCCGGACTGATCCTTCCATTCCCAGACTTTCTCGAGGAATTTTTCGCGGCCCAGATCGTGGCGGTTCTGGCCCTGGGCTTCGAGTTGACGCTCCACCAGCATCTGCGTGGCGATACCAGCGTGGTCGGTGCCCGGCTGCCACAGGGTATTGCGACCCTGCATGCGGCGGAAACGGATCAGGGCGTCCATGATCGCGTTGTTGAAACCGTGTCCCATGTGCAGGCTGCCGGTGACGTTCGGCGGCGGGATCATGATGGTGTAGGAGTCGCCCGCGCCTTGCGGGGCGAAGTAGTTCTCGGACTCCCAGGTGTTGTACCAGGAAGTTTCAATGGCGTGCGGCTGGTAGGTCTTATCCATGCGCGGCGGGACCCTATTGGCATTTATTCAGGAAAAGCCGGGAAGTATAGCGGGGCAAGGGGCGCAGGGCGAGCGGGGCGGGCCGGGTGGAGGCTTAAATGTGGGAGCTGGCTTGCCAGCGATGCAGGCGCCGCGGTTTTTCAGGAAAGGCGCGGTGATGCTATCGCTGGCAGGGCAGCTCCCACAGGAGATCAGGGAATTATTCGTACTGGCCGAGAAGCCGTTCCATCCGCGCCTCAAGGCGACGTTTGATTTCGGTTTCGATGTGCGGCGCGAAATCGTCGATCACGTCCTGCATGATCAATTGCGCAGCAGCGCGCAGTTCGCTGTCCAGGTGCAGGATAGCGTCGGGACCTTTATCCACAGGCGCAGCGGCAGGCTGCGCGGCAGGCGTCGGCGCGGGTGCAGCCTCGACGGCTTGCGGTGTGTTGTCGACCGAATCGAACAACATCGGAATCTGTTCCTGTTCGCCATCATCGACCGTGTCGGTCAAGAGCGGCGGTTGCAGGTTGTCATCGCCGAGCAACTGGCGGATGGACTCAAGGTCATCCAGCAGATGCGCGGGTTTTTGCAGCGGTTTTGGAGTGTCCATCGGCGTACTCAGAGTCGCTGTAAACGGTGGTCTTGCAGAGGATAGCCCTGTTCGCGGTAGAAACGGAAACTCTCCCGCGCCGCAGTGCGGATCGCCGGATCTTCCACCACAACCTCCGCCACCCGGGCGAATTTGTTGGCGAAAACCGGGACTTTCAGGTCGAGGTTGACCAGCAGATCCGTGTGTTGGCCACAGTCCTCGCCCAATCCCAACACGATCAAACCTTCCGGTTCGCTCTCAGCCGGGCCGTGAGGCACGAAGGTTTCGCCCTTGAACGCCCACAGTCGCGCATCGAGATCATCACGCTGGGCGGCATCGCTGCAATGCAGGTAGATGCGATGGCCCATGCGCCAAGCCTTGTCAGTGAGCTTGCAGGCAAAATCCAGACGCGCCGAAGGATCGGCACTGGGCAGGATATAAAAGTCGACTTTGGTCATTGCGGTTCCTGAGCCTTGAACGGCGCCGCCCGAAGGCAGCGCCGCCCAGGTTCATCGGTTTCAGGCTTTGGCGCGATCCAGCAGGTATTGAGTCAGCAACGGAACCGGACGGCCAGTGGCGCCCTTGTCCTTGCCGCCGCTGGTCCAGGCGGTGCCGGCGATGTCCAGGTGCGCCCAGTTCAGGTTCTTGGTGAAGCGCGACAGGAAGCACGCGGCGGTGATGGTGCCGGCCTTCGGACCGCCGATGTTGGCGATGTCGGCGAACGGGCTGTCCAGTTGCTCCTGGTACTCGTCGAACAGCGGCAATTGCCAGGCGCGGTCGTCGGCAGCCTTGCCGGCGCTCAGCAGTTGCTCGATCAACTCGTCGTTGTTGCCCAGCAGGCCCGACGTGTGGGCGCCCAGCGCAACGACGCAGGCACCGGTCAGGGTGGCGATGTCGATCACCGCCTGCGGCTTGAAGCGCTCGGAGTAGGTCAGGGCGTCGCACAGCACCAGACGGCCTTCGGCGTCGGTGTTGAGGATTTCCACGGTCTGGCCACTCATGGTGGTGACGATGTCGCCCGGACGCGAAGCGGTGCCGCTCGGCATGTTCTCGGCGCAAGCCAGGATGCACACCAGATTGATCGGCAGCTTCAGTTCCAGCACGGCGCGCAGGGTACCGAACACGCTGGCGGCGCCACCCATGTCGTACTTCATCTCGTCCATGCCGGCGCCCGGCTTCAGGCTGATGCCGCCGGTGTCGAAGGTGATGCCTTTACCGACCAGCGCGTACGGCTTCTCGGATTTCTTGCCGCCGTTGTATTGCATGACGATCAGGCGCGGCGGCTGGGCGCTGCCCTGGCCGACGGCGTAGAACGAACCCATGCCCAGGGATTTGATCTTCTTCTCGTCGAGGACTTCGACTTTCAGATCCTTGAACTCTTTACCGAGGTTTTTGGCCTGTTCGCCGAGGAAGGTCGGGTGGCAGATGTTCGGCGGCAGGTTGCCCAGGTTACGGGTGAATGCCATGCCGTTGGCGATCGCGGTGGCGTGGTTCACGGCGCGTTGCACTTCGGCCTGAGCGGCCTTGATGGTCAGCAGGGTAATTTTCTTCAGGGCGCGCGGTTCGGCTTTCTGGCTCTTGAACTGGTCGAAGGTGTATTCGCCATCGACCAGGGTTTCGGCCAGCAGACGGGTCTTGCCGTAGCTGTCGCGGTTCTTGACGATGATTTCATCGAGCGCCAGCACGGCGTCGCTGCCACCCAGGCCTTTAAGCGTGTTGAGGATGCCGGCGACGATCTTGCGGAACGGACGGTCGCCCAGTTCTTCATCCTTGCCCACGCCGACCAGCAGCACGCGTTCGGCTTTCAGGTTCGGCAGGCTGTGCAGCAACAGGCTCTGGCCGACCTTGCCGGCCAGGTCGCCACGCTTGAGCACGGCGCTGATGGCGCCGCCGCTCAGTTCGTCGACCTGTTTGGCGGCAACGCCGAGTTTGCGGCCTTCGCCGACGGCAACCACCAGGGTGGCGGTTTTCAACGTTTCTGGGCTAACGCTTTTTACAACCAGTTCCATGTCCGGATCCCTGAATGAATGGTCAACACGCAGGCGTTCGACGTGTCCGCCGTCGCCTGCTTATAGAGAGAAGAGGCGCAGGCCAGTGCCTGCGACAGAGGCGGCAGTTTGAACCTCGCTCACCGCGCCTGACAACCCTCGGTTGTACGATCTTCAACGGATTGCATGCTTGCGTGAGTGTGCGCAGTGACAGGCGCCCTCAATCACAGGATAATGCCGCATCTTTTTTCGACGGCTCTGCCTTGCGGGCCCGTCGATACGTTTGCTTGTTTGGCCGCCTTAGCCTGACAACCCTGGAGTGTCTGGTTTGATCGTCTTCCGTTATCTGTCCCGCGAAGTCCTGTTGACCCTGAGTGCGGTAAGCGCCGTGCTGCTGGTCATCATCATGAGCGGTCGCTTCATCAAATACCTTGCCCAGGCCGCTGCGGGCCAGCTCGATCCGGGATCACTGTTCCTGATCATGGGCTTCCGTCTGCCGGGCTTCCTGCAACTGATCCTGCCACTGGGCCTGTTTCTCGGGATCCTGCTGGCGTACGGCCGGTTGTACCTGGAAAGCGAGATGACCGTGCTCTCGGCCACCGGCATGAGCCAGCAGCGTCTGTTTCGCATGACCCTGTTCCCGGCCACCCTGGTGGCACTGGTGGTGGCGTGGCTGAGCCTGAGCCTGGCCCCGCAAGGCGCCAACCAGTTCCAGCTGCTGCTGAACAAACAGGACGCCCTGACCGAATTCGACACCCTCGAGCCCGGCCGCTTCCAGGCCCTGCGCGACGGTACGCGGGTGACCTACACCGAAACCCTGAGCGACGATCGGGTCAACCTTGGCAGCGTGTTCATTTCGCAGAAGAACCTCGGCGCCAACCAGAAAGATCGCGGGATTTCCGTGCTGGTGGCGGAAAAGGGCCGTCAGGAAGTGCGTCCCGACGGCAACCGCTACTTGATCCTCGACAATGGCTACCGCTACGACGGCAGCCCGGGTCAGGCCAACTACCGCGCCATCCACTACGAAACCTACGGCGTACTGCTGCCCAAGCCGGATGTCAGCGAGGAAGTCACCGACCGTGACGCCATGCCGACTTCGTCCCTGCTGGGCAGCGACGACATTCGCTCGAAAACCGAACTGCAATGGCGTCTGTCGCTGCCGTTGCTGGTATTCATCGTGACCCTGATGGCGGTGCCGCTGTCGCGGGTCAACCCGCGTCAGGGGCGTTTCCTCAAGCTGCTGCCGGCGATTCTTCTTTATATGGCTTACCTGACCATCCTGATTGCCGCCCGCGGCGCCCTCGAGAAAGGCAAGATTCCACCTGCGCTCGGCTTGTGGTGGGTGCACGCGATCTTCCTGGTCATCGGTCTCGGCCTGCTGTACTGGGAACCTCTGCGCCTGAAGCTGGCCAGCCGTCGCAGTGCAGCGCTGGAGGTGGCCCGTGGTTAAACTCGACCGCTATATCGGCAGCAGCGTGTTCATGGCGATCATCGCAGTGCTGGCAATCATTCTCGGCCTGGCCACCTTGTTTGCGTTCATCGACGAGATGGGCGACGTCAGTGATACCTATACCCTGGTCGATGTCCTGAGCTTCGTGCTCCTGACCGCACCGCGGCGTATGTACGACATGCTGCCGATGGCGGCGCTGATCGGCTGCCTGATCGGCCTCGGCAGTCTGGCGAGCAGCAGTGAGCTGACCGTGATGCGCGCCGCCGGTGTGTCCATCGGGCGCATCGTCTGGGCGGTGATGAAGCCAATGCTGGTGCTGATGCTGGCCGGCGTGCTGATCGGCGAGTACGTGGCACCGGCCACCGAAAGCATGGCTCAGGCCAACCGCTCGCTGGCGCAAGGCAGCGGCGACGCGCAGAGCGCCAAGCATGGCATGTGGCACCGTCAGGGCGAGGAGTTCATTCACATCAACTCCGTGCAACCCAACGGTCGTCTGTACGGCGTGACCCGCTATCACTTCGACAAGGAGCGCCATCTGCTGAGCTCGAGCTTCGCCAAGCGCGCCGAGTTCGACACCGATCACTGGCAGCTCACCGACGTGACCACCACCAAATTCCACGAGCGCAGCACCGAAGTGGTCAATACGCCGGTCGAGCGCTGGGATGTCTCCCTGAGCCCGCAACTGCTGAGCACCGTGGTGATGGCGCCGGAGTCGCTGTCGATCACCGGCCTGTGGGGTTACATTCACTATCTGGCCGATCAGGGCCTGAGCAACGGTCGTTACTGGCTGGCATTTTGGGTCAAGGTGTTGCAGCCGCTGGTGACCGCCGCGCTGGTGCTGATGGCGATCTCCTTCATCTTTGGTCCGCTGCGTTCGGTGACCCTCGGTCAGCGGGTGTTCACCGGTGTGTTGGTGGGCTTCACCTTCCGCATCGTTCAGGATCTGCTGGGCCCATCCAGTCTGGTGTTCGGCTTCTCGCCGCTGTTCGCGGTGCTGGTGCCGGCTGGCGTGTGTGCGCTGGCAGGTGTCTGGCTGTTGCGCCGAGCCGGTTGATGAACAAGGTTTCACCCACGCTTTAGCCTTGAAAACGCCTCGGTCGACAGACCGGGGCGTTTTTGCATGCAATCCGGGTGACAGGCGAACGTGACGCTTGCGCCGTGTATCAGGTACAATTCCCGGCTATTTTTCGGCGGGCCAAGCCTGCAGCCTTTTTGAGTGTTGATCCGTGAGTGATTTGAGTCATATCCGCAATTTCTCCATCATCGCCCACATTGACCATGGCAAGTCGACGCTGGCTGACCGTTTCATCCAGATGTGCGGTGGCCTGGCCGAGCGTGAAATGGAAGCCCAGGTACTGGATTCCATGGATCTGGAGCGCGAACGCGGGATCACCATCAAGGCCCACAGCGTTACCCTCTATTACAAGGCCAAAGACGGCGTCACCTACCAGCTGAACTTCATTGACACCCCGGGCCACGTCGACTTCACCTACGAAGTCAGCCGTTCCCTGGCGGCCTGTGAAGGTGCGTTGCTGGTGGTCGATGCGGGGCAGGGCGTTGAAGCCCAGTCCGTGGCCAACTGCTACACCGCCATCGAGCAGGGCCTCGAGGTCATGCCGGTCCTGAACAAGATCGACCTTCCACAGGCCGAGCCTGACCGCGTAAAGGACGAGATCGAGAAGATCATCGGCATCGACGCCACCGACGCCGTCACCTGCAGCGCCAAGACCGGCCTGGGTGTCGACGAAGTGCTCGAGCGTCTGGTCGCTACCATTCCTGCGCCGACCGGCAACATCGAAGATCCGCTGCAAGCGTTGATCATCGACTCCTGGTTCGACAACTACCTGGGTGTTGTCTCCCTGGTGCGTGTGCGTCATGGCCGCGTGAAGAAGGGCGACAAGATTCTGGTGAAGTCCACCGGCAAGGTGCATCTGGTCGACAGCGTTGGCGTGTTCAACCCGAAACACACCGCCACCGCTGACCTGAAGGCCGGCGAAGTGGGCTTCATCATCGCGAGCATCAAGGACATTCACGGTGCGCCGGTCGGTGACACCCTGACCCTGAGCTCCACTCCGGACGTTCCGGTACTGCCAGGCTTCAAGCGCATCCAGCCACAGGTTTACGCCGGTCTGTTCCCGGTCAGTTCCGACGACTTCGAGGACTTCCGCGAAGCGCTGCAGAAACTGACCCTGAACGACTCGTCGCTGCAATACACGCCGGAAAGCTCCGACGCGCTGGGCTTCGGCTTCCGTTGCGGCTTCCTCGGCATGCTGCACATGGAAATCATCCAGGAGCGCCTGGAGCGCGAATACGACCTGGACCTGATCACCACGGCGCCGACGGTAATCTTCGAACTGGTGCTGAAAACCGGTGAAACGATTTACGTCGACAACCCGTCGAAGCTGCCGGACGTCTCGTCGATCGAAGACATGCGCGAGCCGATCGTGCGCGCCAACATCCTGGTACCGCAGGAGCATCTGGGCAACGTCATCACTCTGTGCATCGAGAAACGCGGTGTGCAGGTCGACATGCTGTTCCTCGGCAATCAGGTGCAAGTGACCTACGACCTGCCGATGAACGAAGTGGTGCTGGACTTCTTCGATCGTCTGAAATCCACCAGCCGCGGCTATGCTTCGCTGGACTACCATTTCGATCGTTACCAATCGGCTAATCTGGTGAAACTGGACGTGCTGATCAACGGCGACAAGGTCGACGCTCTGGCGCTGATCGTGCACCGTGACAATTCGCACTTCAAAGGTCGCCAGTTGACCGAGAAGATGAAAGAACTGATTCCTCGTCAGATGTTCGACGTGGCCATCCAGGCTGCCATTGGCGGTCAGATCGTCGCCCGGACAACCGTCAAGGCACTCAGAAAGAACGTATTGGCCAAGTGCTACGGCGGCGACGTCAGCCGTAAGAAAAAACTGCTTGAGAAGCAGAAGGCCGGTAAGAAACGCATGAAACAGGTCGGCAACGTGGAAATTCCACAAGAAGCCTTCCTCGCCGTGCTCAGGTTGGAATAGTCAGGTCCTATGTCACTAAATTTCCCGCTGTTGCTGGTCATTGCCGTGTTCGTCTGCGGTCTGTTGGCGTTGCTCGATCTGTTGATCCTGGCACCGCGTCGGCGTGCCGCCATCGCCTCCTATCAGGGCAGCGTCAGCCAGCCTGACGTGGTGGTGGTCGAGAAGCTGAACAAGGAACCGCTGCTGGTCGAGTACGGCAAGTCGTTCTTCCCGGTGCTGTTCATCGTGCTGGTGCTGCGTTCGTTCCTGGTGGAACCGTTCCAGATTCCGTCCGGCTCGATGAAACCGACCCTGGACGTCGGCGACTTCATTCTGGTGAACAAGTTTTCCTACGGGATCCGTTTGCCGGTGATCGACAAGAAGATCATCGAAGTCGGTGACCCGCAGCGCGGCGATGTGATGGTGTTCCGCTACCCGAGCGACCCCAACGTCAACTACATCAAGCGTGTAGTCGGTCTGCCGGGCGATACCGTGCGGTACACCGCCGACAAGCGCCTGTTCGTCAACGGCGAGTCGATTGCCGAGCAACTGGTCGGCTCCGAGCCGGGTACGCTGGGCAGCGCGGAACTCTACAAGGAAAAACTCGGCGCCGCCGAGCACCTGATCCGCAAGGAAATGAGCCGCTACCGCGCCACGCCGGACCATACCTGGACCGTGCCGGCCGGGCACTACTTCATGATGGGCGACAACCGCGACAATTCGAACGACAGTCGCTACTGGGATGATCCGAACATTCCCAAGGATCTGCTGGGCATGGTTCCCGACCAGAACATCGTCGGCAAGGCCTTCGCGGTCTGGATGAGCTGGCCGGAACCGAAACTCAGCCACCTGCCGAACTTCTCGCGGGTCGGCCTGATCAAGTAAACAAACACGGCGCTGTTGACCACAGCGCCGAATGCATTTCTGGCGTCGGCACAACCGGCTCCGGGGCATGAAGCCACGATATTCAGGACGTCATTTTTGAACACAGCGTTAATTGTCCCAGGCCTGCGCCGTATCCCGGCGATGGCAGTGGAATCCAGCCACGAACTCAGCGTGGGTAAACCGTGAGCGTTTCTCTAAGCCGTCTCGAGCGTCAGCTCGGTTACACCTTCAAGGACCAGGAACTGATGGTCCTGGCCCTTACGCACCGCAGCTTTGCCGGACGCAATAACGAGCGTTTGGAATTCCTCGGCGATGCGATCCTCAATTTTGTTGCCGGCGAAGCCTTGTTCGACCGTTTCCCGCTGGCGCGCGAAGGCCAGTTGTCGCGTTTGCGCGCACGGCTGGTAAAAGGTGAGACGCTGGCGGTGCTGGCCCGCGGTTTCGATCTGGGCGATTACCTGCGTCTGGGGTCCGGCGAGTTGAAGAGCGGCGGTTTCCGTCGCGAGTCGATTCTGGCCGACGCCCTTGAAGCATTGATCGGTGCGATCTATCTCGACGCCGGCATGGAAGTCGCCCGCGAACGTGTACTGGCCTGGCTGGCCGGCGAGTTCGAAGGCCTGACGCTGGTCGATACCAACAAGGATCCGAAGACCCGCCTGCAGGAATTCCTGCAATCGCGCGGCTGCGAATTGCCGCGTTATGAAGTGGTGGATATCCAGGGCGAGCCGCACTGCCGTACCTTCTTCGTCGAGTGCGAAGTTGTCCTATTGAATGAAAAAAGCCGGGGTCAGGGTGTGAGCCGTCGCATTGCCGAACAGGTAGCGGCCGCCGCAGCACTGATTGCCCTGGGTGTGGAGAATGGCAATGACTGATACAAACGCAACGCGCTGTGGCTATGTTGCCATCGTCGGCCGTCCCAACGTGGGCAAGTCCACGCTGCTGAACCACATCCTCGGCCAGAAGCTGGCGATCACCTCGCGCAAGCCGCAGACCACTCGCCACAACATGCTCGGGATCAAGACCGAGGGCGATGTGCAGGCGATCTACGTCGACACCCCCGGCATGCACAAGGGTGGCGAAAAAGCCCTGAACCGCTATATGAACAAGACCGCTTCGGCGGCGTTGAAAGACGTCGACGTGGTGATCTTCGTGGTCGACCGCACCAAGTGGACCGAAGAAGACCAGATGGTGCTTGAGCGCGTGCAGTACGTGACCGGCCCGTTGATCGTCGCACTGAACAAGACCGACCGCATCGAAGACAAGGCCGAGCTGATGCCGCACCTTTCGTGGTTGCAGGAACAGCTGCCGAACGCGCAGATCATTCCGATCTCGGCGCAACACGGGCACAACCTCGACGCCCTGGAAAAGGTCATCGCCGACCATCTGCCGGAGAACGATCACTTCTTCCCGGAAGACCAGATCACCGACCGCAGCAGCCGCTTCCTCGCCGCCGAACTGGTGCGCGAGAAGATCATGCGCCAGCTCGGCGCCGAGCTGCCGTACCAGATCACCGTGGAAATCGAAGAGTTCAAGCAGCAGGGTGCGACGCTGCACATCCATGCGCTGATCCTCGTCGAGCGCGACGGCCAGAAGAAAATCATCATTGGCGACAAGGGCGAGCGCATCAAGCGCATCGGCACCGAGGCGCGCAAGGACATGGAGCTGCTGTTCGACTCCAAGATCATGCTCAACCTGTGGGTCAAGGTGAAGGGCGGCTGGTCTGATGACGAGCGCGCGCTGCGTTCGCTGGGTTACGGCGACCTGTAACACCGGTTTTCTGCTGCACCAGAGAACCCCCTGTGGGAGCGGGCTTGCTCGCGAATGCGCCGTATCAGTCGACATATATTTTGACTGACTCACCGCTTTCGCGAGCAAGCCCGCTCCCACATTAGTTTTGGGTTTGTGTGTAAAACTGCGTTTCGTCATCGAGAACTCAATGTCGCAAAGCCCACCTCCCGCCCAGCCCGCCTACGTCCTGCATTCGCGCGCCTACCGCGAAACCAGCGCCCTGGTGGACTTCCTCACGCCGCAAGGTCGGCTGCGGGCGGTGTTGCGCAGCGCGCGGGGCAAGGCCGGGACGCTGGCGCGGCCATTCGTGCCGCTGGAAGTGGAGTTTCGCGGCAAGGGTGAATTGAAGAACGTCGGGCGCATGGAAAGTGTCGGCAACGCAACGTGGATGGTCGGCGAGGCGCTGTTCAGCGGTCTGTATCTCAATGAGCTGTTGATCCGCCTGTTGCCCGCCGAAGATCCGCATCCTGCGGTGTTCGATCATTACGCTGCCACGTTGCTGGCATTGGCCGAGGGGCGGCCGCTGGAACCGCTGTTGCGCTCCTTCGAATGGCGGCTGCTCGACGACCTCGGTTATGGCTTTTCCCTGAACACCGACATCAATGACGAACCCATCGCTGCGGATGGCCTATACCGCTTGCAGGTGGATGCCGGGCTCGAACGGGTCTATCTGCTGCAACCCGGTCTGTTCAACGGCACCGAACTGCTGGCCATGGCCGAAGCCGACTGGTCGGCACCGGGCGCGCTGTCCGCCGCCAAGCGCTTGATGCGCCAGGCATTGGCCGTGCATCTGGGCGGTCGTCCCCTCGTCAGTCGCGAGCTGTTTCGCAAGCCCTGATCTCGCCGTATGCTGTGCGCCGAATCTTTCCATTCAGGAGCGCATCCGTGACCACCAGCAATCGCATTCTTCTTGGCGTGAACATCGACCACGTCGCCACCCTGCGTCAGGCCCGTGGCACGCGCTATCCGGATCCGGTCAAGGCAGCGCTGGACGCGGAAGAGGCGGGCGCCGACGGCATCACCGTGCACCTGCGCGAAGATCGCCGGCACATTCAGGAGCGTGACGTGCTGCTGCTCAAGGACGTGCTGCAAACCCGCATGAACTTCGAAATGGGCGTTACCGAAGAAATGATGGCGTTCGCCGAGCGTATTCGTCCGGCGCACATCTGTCTTGTGCCGGAAACCCGTCAGGAATTGACCACCGAAGGCGGTCTGGATGTGGCGGGGCAGGAGGAGCGGATCCGGGCGGCGGTCGAGCGTCTGTCGAAGATCGGCAGCGAGGTATCGCTGTTCATCGACGCCGACAAGCGGCAGATCGCTGCGTCGAAGCGCGTCGGCGCACCGGCCATCGAGCTGCACACCGGACGTTACGCCGATGCCGAAACGCCTGCCGAAGTGGCTGAAGAACTCAAGCGTGTCGCGGACGGCGTGGCCTTCGGTCTGGCCCAGGGCCTGATCGTCAATGCCGGCCATGGCCTGCACTATCACAACGTCGAGGCGGTTGCCGCAATCAAGGGCATCAACGAGCTGAACATCGGTCACGCGCTGGTGGCGCACGCGTTGTTCGTAGGCTTCAAGTCTGCTGTCTCTGAAATGAAAGCGCTGATCCTGGCCGCCGCCAAGCACTAAGCCTCAACAAAAAAAGCTGTGGGAGCGAGCCTGCTCGCGAAAGCGCTGTATCAGTCAACGATGATGTCGGCTGACACGACGCCTTCGCGAGCAGGCTCGCTCCCACATTTGTTTTTGGGGTGTTTGTTACAACGGGGCGGGCTCTTGAGCCGGTTTCGATTTGTCGATCCCCGGCACATGCAGGTTGCCCTCGGCCACCTGATCGCCTTCAAGCTGCGGCTGGGTCACCCAGGTGAGGATGTCGTAGTAGCGACGGATGTTCGCCACGAAATGCACCGGTTCGCCGCCTCGGGCGTAGCCGTAGCGGGTCTTGCTGTACCACTGCTTCTGCGACAGGCGCGGCAGGATCTTTTTCACATCCAGCCACTTGTCCGGGTTCAACCCTTCCTTGGCCGCCAGTTTGCGTGCGTCATCCAGATGACCGCTGCCGACGTTGTAGGCCGCAAGAGCAAACCAGGTGCGATCCGGTTCCTGGATCGATTCGTCTAGCTGATCCTTCATGTAGGCCAGGTACTTGGCGCCACCCATGATGCTCTGCTTCGGATCGAGGCGGTTGGACACGCCCATGGCCTGGGCGGTGTTCTGGGTCAGCATCATCAGCCCGCGCACGCCGGTCTTCGACGTGACCGCCGGTTGCCACAGCGATTCCTGATAACCGATCGCCGCCAGCAGGCGCCAGTCGACTTTCTCTTTCTTGGCGTAGGCCTTGAAGTGTTGTTCGTACTTGGGCAGCCGCTGCTGCAAATGCTGGGCGAAGGTGGTGGCGCCCATGTAGCCGAGGACGTCGACGTGGCCGTAATAGCGGTCTTTCAGACGTTGCAGGGTGCCGTTCTTCTGCACCTTGTCCAGATAACTGTTGATCTCGTTGAGCAGGCTGTTGTCTTCGCCGGCCGCCACGGCCCAGCTCTGGCTGCGCGCGTCGCCGAGGTCGAAGGCGACGCGGATATTGGTGAAGTACACCTGGTTCATCGCCACTTCGTTGGAATCGACCAGGGTCAGGTCGATCTGACCTTCATCGACCATGCGCAGCAGGTCGACCACTTCAACGGCGTCGGACTCTTCGTATTGAATGCCAGGATATTTCTGTTTCAGCTCCGCCAGTTGTTCGGCGTGGGTGCTGCCCTTGAGCACCATGATCTTCTTGCCCACCAGATCGCCGGCGTCGGTGGGGCGTGACTGGCCGTTGCGATAGATGATCTGCGGGGTGACTTCGAGGTAGGAGCGGGAGAAGCGCACCTGCTTCTTGCGCTGTTCGCTGCTGACCAGGCCGGCGGCCGCCAGTACCGGGCCGTTCGGTTTGCCGACCTGATTGAACAGGTCGTCGAGGTTGTCGGCGGTTTCGATCTTCAGCTCGACCCCCAAATCGTCGGCAAAGCGCTTCACCAGCTCGTATTCGAAGCCGGTTTCACCGCTGCGATCCTGAAAGTAGGTGGCGGGGCTGTTTCGGGTGACCACCCGCAGCACGCCATCCTCCTTTACGCGCTCGAGTGTGTTGGGTTTATCAACACAGCCACTGAGCATCAGGAAGAGTCCGGTAGCGATCAGCCATTTGGCGTATCGCGGACGCAAAGCCGTTGGGGAAAACATGTGCGCAGTATACGCAAAGGACAACGGGCGCCATATCTCGACAGTCGAGGGGTTGTCTGCTAGGCATCACAAAACCGCGCGAAACCCCGCAGAAACGGGCCCGAAAGGCATTTTGTGACAGAAAAAATAACCCGCCTTGCAACACTCCATAAATTTGACCCTCAAGGCAGGAACACCACTCGACATCCGGGTGCAACCGTGCGTAGCGTTTCGGGTGATGTTGAGGGCGGTTTAGGCTAGAATGCACGGCCTCAAAGCACACCCCTTCCCGAGGCTGTCCCGAAGATGTTGATCCTGCGCGGCGCTCCTGCCCTTTCTGCCTTTCGCCACAGCAAACTCCTTGAGCAACTGAGCCAGAAGGTTCCAGCTGTCAGTGGCCTGTATGCTGAATTCGCTCACTTCGCCGAAGTCACCGGCGTCCTGACCGGCGACGAACAGCAGGTGCTTGCGCGCCTTCTGAAGTACGGTCCAAGCGTTCCGGTTCAAGAGCCGACCGGTCGTCTGTTCCTGGTGTTGCCACGTTTCGGCACCATCTCGCCATGGTCGAGCAAGGCCAGCGACATCGCCCGCAACTGCGGCCTGAGCAAGATCCAGCGCCTGGAGCGCGGTATCGCGTTCTATGTGGCCGGTCAGTTCAGCGAAGCCGAAGCACAGCAGATTGCCGATGTACTGCATGACCGCATGACGCAGATCGTTCTGGCCAACCTCGAGCAGGCCGCCGGTCTGTTCAGCCACGCCGAACCGAAGCCGCTGACCGCCATCGACATCCTCGGCGGCGGTCGCGCCGCGCTGGAAAAAGCCAACGTCGAACTGGGCCTGGCCTTGGCCGAAGACGAGATCGATTACCTGGTCAACGCCTTCAACGGTCTCAAGCGCAACCCGCACGACATCGAACTGATGATGTTCGCCCAGGCCAACTCCGAGCACTGCCGCCACAAGATCTTCAATGCCAGTTGGGATATTGACGGCGAGAGCCAGGAAAAAAGCCTGTTCGGCATGATCAAGAACACCTATCAGATGCACAGCGAAGGCGTGCTGTCCGCTTACAAGGACAACGCCTCGGTGATCGTCGGCAACGTCGCCGGCCGCTTCTTCCCGGATCCGGAAACCCGCCAGTACGGCGCGGTGCAGGAGCCGGTGCACATCCTGATGAAGGTCGAAACCCACAACCACCCGACTGCGATCGCTCCGTTCCCGGGCGCGTCCACTGGTTCCGGTGGCGAGATCCGCGACGAAGGTGCAACCGGTCGTGGCGCCAAGCCGAAGGCCGGCCTGACCGGTTTCACCGTGTCGAACCTGCAGATCCCGGGCTTCGAACAGCCGTGGGAAGTGCCGTACGGCAAGCCCGAGCGCATCGTCAACGCGCTGGACATCATGATCGAAGGCCCGCTGGGCGGCGCCGCGTTCAACAACGAATTCGGTCGTCCGGCCCTGACCGGCTACTTCCGTACCTTCGAACAATCGATCACCACCCCGCACGGTGATGAAGTTCGCGGTTACCACAAGCCGATCATGCTCGCTGGCGGCATGGGCAACATCCGTGAAGAACACGTCAAGAAAGGCGAGATCGTTGTCGGCTCCAAGCTGATCGTGCTCGGCGGCCCGGCGATGCTGATCGGCCTGGGCGGCGGCGCTGCTTCCTCCATGGCCACCGGCACCAGCTCGGCGGATCTGGACTTCGCTTCGGTTCAGCGTGAAAACCCTGAAATGGAACGTCGCTGCCAGGAAGTCATCGACCGTTGCTGGCAGCTGGGCGACAAGAACCCGATCAGCTTCATCCACGACGTGGGTGCGGGCGGTCTGTCCAACGCCTTCCCGGAACTGGTCAACGACGGCGACCGTGGTGGCCGTTTCGAACTGCGCAACATTCCAAACGACGAGCCGGGCATGGCCCCGCACGAAATCTGGTCCAACGAATCCCAGGAACGTTACGTTCTGGCGGTCGGCCCGGCCGACTTCGAGCGCTTCAAGGCGATCTGCGAACGTGAGCGTTGCCCGTTTGCCGTTGTCGGTGAAGCCACCGCCGAGCCGCAACTGACCGTGACCGACAGCCACTTCGGCAACAACCCGGTGGACATGCCACTGGAAGTGTTGCTGGGCAAGGCACCGCGCATGCACCGTTCGGTGGTTCGCGAAGCCGAGCTGGGCGATGACTTCGATCCGTCGAACCTCGACATCGGCGAAAGCATCGAGCGCGTTCTGCATCACCCGGCCGTGGCGAGCAAAAGCTTCCTGATCACCATCGGCGACCGCACCATCACCGGCCTCGTGGCCCGTGACCAGATGGTCGGCCCATGGCAGGTTCCGGTGGCCGATGTTGCCGTCACCGCCACCAGTTTCGACGTTTACACCGGTGAAGCGATGGCGATGGGCGAGCGCACTCCGCTGGCGCTGCTGGACGCTCCGGCGTCGGGCCGCATGGCCATCGGCGAAACCCTGACCAACATTGCCGCCTCGCGCATCAACAAGCTCTCCGACATCAAACTGTCGGCGAACTGGATGTCCGCTGCCGGCCACCCGGGCGAAGACGCGCGTCTGTACGACACCGTGAAAGCGGTCGGCATGGAACTGTGCCCTGAGCTGGGCCTGACCATTCCGGTTGGCAAGGACTCGATGTCCATGGCCACCCGCTGGAATGACAACGGCGAAGACAAGACCGTCACCTCGCCAATGTCCCTGATCGTGACTGGTTTCGCGCCAGTGGCTGACATCCGTCAGACCCTGACTCCGGAACTGCGCATGGACAAGGGCACCACCGACCTGATCCTGATCGACCTCGGTCGCGGTCAGAACCGTATGGGCGCCTCGATCCTCGCCCAGGTTCACGGCAAGCTCGGCAAGCAGGCTCCGGACGTCGACGACGCCGAAGACCTGAAAGCGTTCTTCGCCGTGATCCAGGGCCTCAACGCCGACGGTCACCTGCTGGCGTACCACGACCGTTCCGACGGCGGTCTGCTGACCTCCGTGGTGGAAATGGCCTTTGCCGGTCACTGCGGCCTGAGCCTGAACCTGGACAGCGTTGCCGAAAGCTCCGCTGAAATCGCCGCCATCCTGTTCAACGAAGAACTGGGTGCCGTGATCCAGGTTCGCCAGGACGCCACCCCGGACATCCTCGCCCAATTCAGCGCGGCTGGTCTGGGCGACTGCGTGTCGGTGATCGGTCAGCCGATCAACAATGGCCAGATCAACATCACCTTCAACGGTGACACCGTGTTCGAAGGCCAGCGTCGTCTGCTGCAACGTCAGTGGGCCGAGACCAGCTACCAGATCCAGCGTCTGCGCGACAACGCCGACTGCGCCGAGCAAGAGTTCGATGCGCTGCTGGAAGAAGACAACCCGGGCCTGAGCGTCAAGCTGAGCTACGACGTCAACCAGGACATCGCCGCGCCTTACATCAAGAAAGGCATCCGCCCACAGGTTGCGGTACTGCGTGAGCAGGGCGTCAACGGTCAGGTGGAAATGGCGGCTGCGTTCGACCGCGCCGGTTTCAACGCGATCGACGTGCACATGAGCGACATTCTGGCCGGCCGCGTCGACCTGAACGAGTTCAAGGGTCTGGTGGCCTGCGGTGGTTTCTCCTACGGCGACGTTCTCGGCGCCGGTGAAGGCTGGGCCAAGTCCGCACTGTTCAACAGCCGTGCCCGCGATGCGTTCCAGGGCTTCTTCGAACGTAACGACAGCTTCACCCTCGGCGTGTGCAACGGTTGCCAGATGATGTCCAACCTGCACGAGCTGATCCCGGGCAGCGAGTTCTGGCCGCACTTCGTGCGCAACCGCTCCGAGCAGTTCGAGGCGCGCGTGGCGATGGTTCAGGTTCAGGAGTCGAACTCGATCTTCCTGCAGGGCATGGCCGGTTCGCGCATGCCGATCGCCATCGCTCACGGTGAAGGCCATGCCGAATTCGAAAGCGAAGAGGCACTGCTCGAAGCCGATCTGTCGGGTTGCGTGGCGATGCGTTTCGTCGACAACCACGGCAAGGTCACCGAAGCCTACCCGGCCAACCCGAACGGTTCGCCGCGCGGGATCACCGGCCTCACCAGCCGCGACGGTCGCGTGACGATCATGATGCCGCACCCGGAGCGTGTGTTCCGTGCCGTGCAGAACTCGTGGCGTTCGGAAGACTGGAACGAAGACGCACCTTGGATGCGTATGTTCCGTAATGCTCGTGTGTGGGTGAACTAAGCGTCGTGTACAAGCTCGGTTTTTTTGTTCCTGACAGTCATGTCGAGGTGGTCAAGGACGCTGTGTTCGCTGCCGGTGGTGGGCGGATCGGTGACTATGACCACTGTGCTTGGCAGGTGCTTGGCTCTGGTCAGTTTCGGCCTCTGGACGGGAGTCAGCCGTTCATTGGTCAGGCTGGGCAGGTTGAGCGGGTCGAGGAGTGGAAGGTTGAGCTTGTCGTTTGCGATGAGTTGATTCGCTCGGTAGTGGCGGCTCTTAAGTTGAGCCATCCCTACGAGACACCGGCTTATGAAGTTTGGCGGTTGGAGGATTTTTGATCTTCTGATCGCAGTTATGGAAAACCCGCTGAGAGTGATTTCAGCGGGTTTTTTGTTGTTTGGGGTTTGGGTTGGGTGAATATCCGTTTCTTCGGGTGCGGCGGCTTATGGTTCCGCCCTTACGGCGGGTCACTTTGGCAAACGCCCCAAAGTAACCAAAGGTCTGGTCCCCTGCGTTCGGCACCTCGCCTAGGCTCGGTGTTCCTTCGTTCCGGGATTCATCCGGGGGCATCGCCTACGGTTTGCTTCGCTGCACCTCCTCTCGATGCATGCGGCTGCGCCGCACGGTCGCTGCGCTCCCACCCCCGGATAAATCCCTCCACTCAGCCTTCCGATGGGGCCGGTACGTCAAAAGCCTTACTCGAGCTAACGCTCATCGTGTTGAGTGGTGGGGAGCGAAAGCTGAAGCAGGAGCAGGAGCAGGAGCAGAAGAAGGGGAGGAAGCAAAGGAAGCAAAGGAAGCAAAGGAAGCAAAGGAAATAGAGGAAATAGAGGAAGCACGATTCGAGTTGCATGCATTTTATAACCCGAGTTCACCTCGGTATGTCACGTCGGCGTACCTCTCCCAAACAACGCGGTCAGTCCCCTCTCCCTCCGGGAGAGGGTTAGGGTGAGGGGGGATTCTGAGTCCGCACAAAGATGCGTCAAATCACCCCCCACCCATCGCTTCAGAGGTCGCCCTAAACCTTGGCACTCACCTCACTCCGATTGACCAACCCCTCCAACGCCGCACTCAGACTCTGCGCCCGCTCACCTACCAGCAAGTGCCATACGCCATCCTCCAGCGCGCTCACACCCAGACATCCAAGTTCTTTCAATCGGCTTTCCGACAGCGCTTTGCCATCGGCCAGTTGCAGGCGGATGCGGCTCATGGCGATGCAGTCGAGTTGCAGCACGTTGTCGCTGCCGCCCAGGGCGCTCAGCCATTGCTGGGCTTGCGGTGCGGCTATAGCAACGGGCTCGTTGGTTTCGACGACTGTGACAGGAGCAGCCACTACGACTCGGCCCAATGCGGGCATCGCCAGGCGGATTTCGTCGGCGATGCTGTCGGCCATCGGCCCAACGACCACCTGCAGGCTGCCGCCCTTGCCCGGACGTACCACGGCCATTGCACCCAGTGCTTTCAAATCGGCATCGGAGGCTTTGTTGCGATCGACCATTTCCAGTCGCAGCCGCGTGGTGCACGCGCCGACGGTGACCAAATTCTCGGCACCTCCCAAGGCTTTGATGTACGCAGCGGCGCGCTCGTTTTCTGTCAGCACGGATTTCTCGGCAGCGGCCACGTCTTCACGTCCCGGGGTTTTCAGATTGAAACGGCGGATACAGAAGTCGAACACCGCGTAATAGATGACGGCATAAACCAGTCCCACCGGCACCACCAGCCAGCCGTTGGTGGAGCGTCCCCAGCCCAGCACCATGTCGATGAAACCACCGGAGAAGGTGAAGCCCAGATGAATGTTCAGCGCATTGGTGATCGCCATCGACAACCCGGTCAGCAACGCATGCACCAGATACAGCAGCGGCGCCAGAAACATGAAGGCAAATTCGATGGGCTCGGTCACCCCGGTCAGGAAAGAAGTCAGTGCCATCGACAGGAAGATCCCGCCCATGACCTTACGGCGTTCCGGCAGGGCGTTGCGGTACATCGCCAGACACGCGGCCGGCAGGCCGAAGATCATCATCGGGAACATGCCGGTCATGAACTGGCCGCCCTTGGGATCGCCGGCGAAGTAGCGCGACAGATCTCCAGTGACCAGAGCGCCGGTGGTCGGGTCGGTGAAATTGCCGAACACGAACCACGCCATGTTGTTGAGGATATGGTGCAGGCCGGTGACGATCAGCAGGCGGTTGAAAACGCCAAACACGAAGGCGCCAAGGCTGCCGCTTTCCATCATCAAAGCGCCGAAGCTGTTGATGCCGTGCTGGATCGGCGGCCAGATGTAGCCGAACACCACGCCCAGACCGACCGCCGCGAACCCGGTGACGATCGGCACAAAACGCCGGCCACCGAAGAAGGCGAGGTACTCCGGCAGCTTGATGTCCTTGAAGCGGTTGTACAGCGCGCCGGCCATCAGGCCGCTGACGATCCCGGCGAGCATGCCCATGTTGATGCTGGCGTCGAGCACCTTGAGGGTGGAGATCATCACCAGATAACCGATCACCCCGGCGAGGCCAGCGGTGCCGTTGTTGTCCCGGGCGAAACCGACCGCGATGCCGATGGCGAAGATCATCGCCAGGTTGGCGAAGATCACCTGGCCGGCATCGTGGATGATCGCGATGTTCAGCAGGTCGGTGTCGCCCAGGCGCAGCAGCAGGCCGGCGATCGGCAGGATCGCGATCGGCAGCATCAGCGCGCGGCCGAGGCGTTGCAGGCCTTCGATGAAGAGTTGGTACATGGCGTTTGTCCTTGTTGTTTTTGTTAGCGCAGAGGCCAATGTTGATGACAGGCATGACGCACCGCGGCGGCGCTGCTCAGCTTGAGCAAGTCCCGGGCGAGGCGTTGGCATTCGGCTTCGTGCAGCTGGCGCACGCGGTCCTTGATTTCGCCGATCTGTACCGGGCTCACCGACAGTTCGGTCACGCCCAGGCCGATCAACACTGGCGTCGCCAGCGGATCCGAGGCGAGGGCGCCGCACACGCCGACCCAGCGTTTATGCACCGCCGCGCCTTCGCAGGTCATGGCGATCAGGCGTAGCAGCGCCGGGTGCAAGGCATCGACCCGTGCGGCGAGGCCTGAGTGGTCGCGGTCCATGGCCAGGGTGTATTGCGACAGGTCGTTGGTGCCGATGGACAGGAAGTCGGCGTGTTCGGCCAGTTGCTCGGCCTGCAACGCGGCGGCCGGGACTTCGATCATCACGCCGATTTCCGGACGTTGATTGATGCCCAGTTCCAGACGCAGCGCATCGACCCGTTGGCGGATGTGCAGCAGTTCGTCGACCTCGGTGACCATCGGCAGCAGGATCCGGCAACGCTGCAACGGGCTGACTTGTAGCAGCGCACGCAGTTGCTGATCGAGGATTTCCGGGCGGGCCTGGGCCAGGCGAATGCCACGCAGGCCGAGCACCGGGTTGGCCTCTACTGGCAGCGGCAGGTAATCGAGTTGCTTGTCGCCGCCGACGTCGATGGTGCGGATGATCACTGACTTGTCGCCCATGGCATCGATCACGGCTTGATAGGCAGCGCGTTGCTCTTCGACGTCCGGTGCAGTCTGGCGGTCGACGAACAGAAATTCGGTGCGCAACAGGCCGACGCCATCGGCGCCATTGGCAAACGCATCGGCCGCTTCATGGCTGGAGGCGACGTTGGCGACCACTTCGATGGATACGCCGTTGCGGGTTTCGGCCGGCAGATGGGCCTGGGCCTGCTGGGCGTCGCGCCGTTGCTGACGGTCGATTTGCGCCTGCTGCACTTCGGCCAGACGCTCGGCATTCGGCGTCAGCTCGAGGCGACCGCCGTCGGCGTCGAGGACCACCGACAGGCCTTGCGCTTGATCGAGCAGCGCCGAGCCCAGTGCGACCACGCACGGCAGGCCTTTGCCCCGAGCCAGAATGGCCACGTGGGAAGTCGCGCCACCTTCGGCCATGCACAAACCGGCGACGCCTTGCGCGCTCAGTTGCAGCAGGTCCGACGGCGTCAGTTCGTGGGCGGCGACGATGGCGCCGACCGGCACGTCGTAGTGCCAGGCTTCGCCGAGCAGGGCGCGCAGTACTCGTTGCCTGAGGTCGCGCAGATCGTTGGCGCGCTCGGCCAGCAGTGGGCTGCCGGTGTTTTGCAGCACTTCGCATTGCGCATCGATGGACTGGCTCCAGGCGTGGGTCGCCGCCGTGCCGGTTTCAATCGATTGCTGGGCGGCGTCGAGCAAGGCCGGGTCTTCCAGCAAGGCCAGGTGCGCGGCGAAGATCGCTTCCTCGTCGGCATTGCGCTGTTTTTTCGCCTGGACGAGGGTGCCGTCGATTTCGCTGCGAACCTGATTAAGCGCGGTGTCGAGAATCTGTAGTTGATGCTCGGGCTGATGATTGCCGGTGTCCGCCGGCAGGCTGATCGCGTTCAGACGAAACAGCGGCCCGCCCACCAGTCCCGGCGCGGCGCACACACCGTGCAACACGCCAGCCTCGGCCGAGCGATTGCGTGGAGCGGCGGCAACCGGTGCGGCGGCATGATGGTCTTCGGGCAGTGCGGTGGCCAGTGCGGTGAGCAAGGCTTGCAGCGCAGCCTGTGCGTCCGGGCCCTGGCAACTGACCTGCACTTCGTCCTGCTCGCCAATCGCCAGGCCCATCAAGCCGATGAGGCTGTTGCACGATGCCGACTTGCCGGCGAAATGCAGCTGGGACTGGCTCTTGAACCCTTGCGCGGTCTGGCGGATCAACGCCGCCGGGCGCGCATGCAGACCGCCGCGATGGGCAACCTGCACGTGACCGAGAACTTCCGGGCCGCCGAGTTCTTCTGCATTCGCCGCTGTGCTGTGACGAGCGATGATGTGCAGCAGCGGCTCGCCGACCTTCACCGTTTTCAGGGTGATGGGGCGCGCCTGGAAATCCTGGCTGTTGGTCAGGATCAGCAGGCTGACCAGGCTTTTGCACTGGCGGCCGACCTTGTCCAGGTCATAGCGCAGCAGCGGCTGGCCATTGCTGACCCGCGCGCCTTCCTTGACCAGCATCGAGAAGCCTTCACCCTGCAACTCCACCGTGTCCAGACCGAGGTGCAGCAACAGCTCGGCGCCGTTGTCGGCGCGCACGGTCAGTGCATGGCCGGTGCGGGCGACGTGGATCACCACCCCGGCGCAGGGCGAATACAGGGTGTCGTTCAGCGGATCGATGGCAATGCCGTCGCCCATCGCGCCGCTGGCGAACACCGCGTCCGGGACTTTGGCGAGCGTGAGCACCGGGCCGCTGAGCGGGGCGCTTAAAGTCAGCTCTTTATTGTTGTTGTGCATGGCTCGGTCTCATCAGGAAAACGTTCGGTTCGGACTCAGTGCGTACGGGTGACTTTGCTCAGGTGTCGCGGCTGATCCGGGTCCATGCCACGGGCCACGGCCAGACCGGCCGCCATCACGTAGAAACTCTGAATCGCGAGGATCGGATCGAGGGCCGGGTGCTCGGCACGGCTGAGGGTCAGGTCGCGTTCGCTGACGTCATCCGGGGCGGCCAGCAGCACGCGGGCGCCGCGCTGACGCATCTCGGCTGCCAGGCTCAGCAGACCGGCCTGTTCGGCGCCGCGCGGGGCGAACACCAGCAACGGGTAGTGTTCGTCGATCAGGGCCATCGGGCCGTGGCGGACTTCGGCGCTGCTGAAGGCTTCGGCCTGGATCGCCGAGGTTTCCTTGAATTTCAGTGCGGCTTCCTGGGCGATGGCGAAACCGGCGCCACGGCCGATCACCATCAACCGCTCGCAATCGCGCAGGGCGTCGATGGCCAGGCTCCAGTCCTGTTGCGCGGCTTCGCGCAGGCCTTCGGGCAGGGCGTTGTGCGCCTCCAGCAATTCGGCGTCTTCTTTCCAGTGCGCGATCAGACGGGCGCTGGCGCTGAGGGTGGCGATGAAACTCTTGGTCGCGGCGACACTGCTTTCGGTGCCGGCCAGCAATGGCAGGCTGAATTCGCACGCAGCCTCCAGCGGCGAATCGGCGGCGTTGACCATCGACACACTGAGCGCGCCACGCTTGCGCAACAGGCGCAGGCTGTTGACCAGATCCGGGCTCTGGCCCGACTGGGAAAACGCGAACGCAACCTGACCGCTGACCTTCAAAGGCGCCTGTTGCATGGTCACCACCGACATCGGCAACGACGCCACCGGAATCCCCAGTTGCTGCATGGTCAGGTAGGCGAAGTAGCTCGCCGCATGGTCGGAGCTGCCACGGGCAACGGTCATCGCCACTTGCGGCGGTTGACGACGCAGGCGCCCGGCGATCTCGATCATTGGCGAGTCGAGCTGTTGCAGTTGGGCTTGCACGGCCTCGAATGAGGACAGCGCCTCCTCAAGCATTTTTGAAGTCAATGTCTTCTCCTTCGACCATGACGGCGGTCAGTGTGAGTGAGCGATCCAGCCGCACGCAGTCGGCCCAGGCGCCAGGTGCAAGGCGCCCGCGTTCGGTGATGCCGAGGTAGTCGGCGGGGAATTGCGAAAGACGTTGCGAGGCCTCGGCGATCGGCAGACCGATCTTCACCAGATTGCGCAGGGCCTGATCCATGGTCAGGGTGCTGCCCGCCAGGGTGCCATCGGGCAGGCGCACGCCGCCCAGGCATTTGGTGACGGTGTGGCTGCCGAGCTTGTATTCGCCGTCGGGCATGCCGGCGGCGGCGGTCGAATCGGTGACGCAGTACAGGCACGGAATCGAACGCAGGGCCACGCGGATCGCGCCGGGGTGCACGTGCAGCAAATCCGGAATCAGCTCGGCGAATGTGGCGTGGGCGAGGGCGGCGCCGACGATGCCCGGCTCGCGGTGATGCAGCGGGCTCATGGCGTTGTACAAGTGGGTGAAACTGGTGGCGCCGGCTTCGAGGGCGGCGACGCCTTCCTCGTAACTGCCGAGGGTATGACCGATCTGCATGCGGATGCCACGGCTGCTCAATTCACGAATCAAGCCGTCATGACCGGCGATTTCCGGGGCGATGGTGATCACCCGAATCGGCGCCAGTGCCAGATAGTCTTCGACCTCGGCCATCAACGCGGTGTGGGCAAAGTTCGGTTGTGCGCCGAGTTTGCCGGGATTGATGTAGGGGCCTTCGAGGTGAACGCCGAGAACCCGGGCGGCACCTTTCGGGCGCTGTTCACAGAACTCGCCGACTTCCTTGAGCACGCTGGAAATCTCGGCACTCGGCGCGGTCATCGTGGTGGCCAGCAGCGAGGTGGTGCCGAAGCGCACGTGGGTCTTGGTGATGGTCTCGAAGGCGCTGGCGCCCTCCATGATGTCCTTGCCGCCACCGCCGTGGACGTGCAGGTCGATGAAACCCGGCAGCAGATACGGCAAGTCATTGGTCGCCGGATCGCAAGGCTCGCCTTCGATCGACACGACTCTGCCGTGTTCGTGGATCAGCCGGCCGCGAATCCAGCCGTCAGCGGTGAGGATGTTGTCTTCAGACATTTCGCTTCTCTCGTTTGGCCTGGCTGCTGATCAGCGGCGAAGCTCTGCAACAAAGTCGTAGTAGTCGTTGCGGCAATAGGTGTCGGTGACTTCGATCGGCGTGTTGTCTTCCAGATAGCCGACCCGGGTCATCAGCAGCATCGCGGTGCCGGGGGCGATGCCGACCAGTGCGGCGAACTCGTCCGAGGCATTGATGGCCTGGATGTGCTGCAAGGCGCGCACGATCGGCTTGCCGATGCTGTCGAGGTGTTCGTAGAGGGAATCGCCCACCACCTGTGGCTTGGGCATGATCGAGGCGGGCAGGGTGCTCATCTCGATGGCCATCACGGTGTCGTCGGCCTTGCGCAGGCGTTTCATGCGCGCGACCTTGTCGTTCGGCGACAGGCCGAGGCGGATCAATTCTTCGTGGGTCGGCAGGGTGATTTCCCGCTCCAGCCATTGCGAGCTGGGCACGAAGCCCTTGAGGCGCAGCATTTCGCTGAAACCCGACAGACGCGACAGCGGTTGTTCAAGGCGTGGGGTGATGAAAGTGCCGGAACCTTGCAGGCGGCGGATCAAACCTTGGTCGAGCAGGACTTCCAGCGCCTTGCGCGCGGTGACCCGGGAAATCCCCAGCATTTCGCTGAGACTGCGCTCCGACGGCATCGCCTGTTCGGCTTTCCACTGGCCGGCATGGATCGCCGCTTCCAGATTGCGCGCCAGTTGCAGGTACAGCGGCGTCGGCTGGGAGTCGTCGGGACGTAGGGCGTGGAGGTCGTTCATGTAAGGCTTTTCCGGCGCTGATATAGGATTGTTGTCGCTCGGTTGTCGGGCGAAAACTAATACCACTTGCATACCATGTCAACGCGTCGGAAATGCCTGTAGGCCTATGGTTTCGAGGGTTTCAAGGTGGGTGGTTTCAAGTGGTATTAGAGGTGGACTGTAAAACGCAAAAGATCGCAGTCTGCGGCCGTTCTGGCGGGTGAAAGTGGTATCACCGTTCAGGCCTGGCCGCAGGCTGCGATCTTTTGAATTTATTTTTTACGGGCGACCAATGGTCAGGAGAAAGGGCCGCTTCGCGGCCCGGAGGGAACAGGTGCCCTGGTTACGGAATCAGGGGCGGATTTCGATCATCGTGCCATCCGGCACCAGGTTCCAGACTTCGCGCATGTCGACGTTGCGCATGGCAATGCAGCCGTCGGTCCAGTCCAGGGTGTGGAACAGTTGTTCGGGATTGTCCTCGGAGTCCGGCGTGCCGTGGATCATGATCATTCCGCCAGGCTCGACGCCTTCGCGGCGGGCGCGGGCGGAGTCGCTGATGTTCGGGTAGGAGATGTGCATCGACAGGTTGAATTTGTCGCTGGTCTTGCGCCAGTCGATCCAATAGAAACCTTCCGGCGTGCGTTTGTCGCCTTCAATCAGTTTCGGGCCTTTTTTCGCGCCTTTGCCCAAGGAAATGCGATAGCTCTTGAGGGGCTTGCCGTCGGCGATCAACTGCAGTTGATGAGCCGATTTGAGCACCAGTACTTTTTCGATGAGCGGGGTGTTCGATGGCGTCACAGTGGTCACGAATGACGCTTGGGAGACGGTGACGAACGACAGGCAGAACAGGGCAAGCAACCAGCGCATTGAAACGATTCCCCAGAAATGAAGCAGATACTTTATTTATAGATAGTGTGCAGGCGCTGTCGCGGGCTGCGTAAGCCGGTTATCGGCCGGCCATCGTCGAAATCAAGTGATGGCCGGTTGAGTGAGCGGCGGGATCGATTCGGAGCGCACCGGATAGACCTCGACGCGCCGGTCAGCGAAAAAGCATTCAAGGGTCCGGCCCACCGTACGGAACGCCAGTTCGTCCCAGGGAATGTCGGCTTCGTCGAACAGTTGTACTTCCAGGCTTTCGGGGCCGGCGGCGAAGTCCAGATCTGCCAGCTCGGCGCGGAAAAACACATGCACCTGGCTGATGTGCGGCACGTCGATCAGGGTGTAGATGCTCAGGTTGCGCACCCGGGCGCAGGCTTCCTCGGCGGTTTCGCGGATGGCGGCCTGTTCGATGGTCTCGCCGTTCTCCATGAAACCGGCAGGCAGCGTCCAGTAACCGAGGCGTGGCTCGATGGCGCGGCGACACAGCAGGACCTTGGTGCCCCAGGTCGGTACACAACCGGCCACGATATTGGGGTTCTGGTAGTGAATCGTCTGACAGCTGTCGCAGACGAATCGCAGCCGCGAGTCGCCTTCGGGAATGCGCTGGGTCACCGGGTTGCCGCACTGGCTGCAAAATTTCATGCTGGGGTTCCTGAATGCTGCGCCTATCTTGGCGTGCAGCGGTGTCAGTCGGCAAGTTGTCGTTTCGCGACATGACCCCCGTTCGGGGGTTGGGCGGTCGCAATGATTGGTGCATGATGCAGGGTAAGGCACCGATCGAGAACACTTATGCTGGACGAGCTACTGCACCGGGTAAGCAATCACACGCCGCGCACGCTGGAGACCGACACGCGTTTCCCCGAGGCCGCTGTCCTGGTGCCGATTACTCGCAGTGACGAACCCGAGCTTGTCCTCACCCTGCGGGCCAGCGGTCTCTCGACCCACGGCGGCGAAGTCGCCTTCCCCGGTGGACGACGCGATCCCGAAGACCCGGACCTGGTGTTTACCGCCCTGCGTGAAGCCGAAGAGGAAATCGGCCTGCCGCCGGGACTGGTTGAAGTGATCGGTCCGCTCAGCCCGCTGATTTCCCTGCATGGCATCAAGGTCACTCCGTATGTCGGGGTGATTCCCGATTTTGTCGAATACCAGGCCAATGATGCCGAGATCGCTGCGGTGTTCAGTGTGCCGCTGGAGTTCTTCCGCAAGGATCCGCGCGAACACACCCATCGCATCGACTATCAGGGACGCAGTTGGTACGTGCCGAGCTACCGTTACGGCGAATACAAGATCTGGGGGCTGACGGCGATCATGATCGTCGAGTTGATCAACCTGCTCTATGACGCCAGAATCAGCCTGCATCAACCGCCCAAAAGCTTCATCAATACCTGAAGCCATCGTTCGAATGGCCAGCCACCGTGAGCCCTGAGGAAAACAAGATGAAATACCGCCTGGGCGACGCCCGTGTCGACACCCATCCGCAGAGCTGGGTCGCCCCCAATGCCGTGCTGGTGGGCAAGGTCAGACTGGAAGAGGGTGCCAACGTCTGGTTCAACGCCGTGTTGCGCGGCGACAACGAACTGATCCTGATCGGCAAGAACAGCAACGTCCAGGATGGCACCGTGATGCACACCGACATGGGCTATCCGCTGACCATCGGCACCGGCGTGACCATCGGCCACAACGCCATGCTCCACGGCTGCACGGTCGGCGACTACAGCCTGATTGGCATCAACGCGGTCATCCTCAACGGCGCGAAGATCGGCAAGAACTGCATCATCGGCGCCAACTCGCTGATCGGCGAAGGCAAGGAGATTCCTGACGGCTCGCTGGTGATGGGCTCGCCGGGCAAGGTGGTGCGCGAACTCACCGAGCCGCAGAAGAAGATGCTCGAAGCCAGTGCCGCGCACTATGTGCATAACTCCCAGCGCTACGCGCGCGATCTGGTCGAGCAGGAAGAATGACAACCCAGGAAAAACCTGTCGCCTCGCCATGCGTGAGCATTTGCGCGCTGGACGAAGACGACATTTGCACCGGTTGCCAGCGCACAGTCGAGGAGATCACTCGCTGGAGCCGGATGACGAATGATGAACGCCGGGTTGTACTCGGGCTCTGCCATGAGCGGGCGAAGGCCAGTGGCCTGGTCTGGATGATCGGCAAAACGCCAGGGCAATAACCGATTTGATTGGCGTCATCGAAGGGCTGAAGTAACCTGTGCGCCAAATTGACAGGTCACGCCCATGATTTTCCTCATCGCTTACATCAGCAGCGTCGTGCTGATCAACTTCGCCTTTTCCACTGCGCCGCACCTGGACATCATCTGGTCGGCCTGGGGCGGGCTGGTGTTCGTGCTGCGCGACATGGTGCAGACCCGTTTCGGTCATGGCGCGATCGTGGCGATGCTGGCGGCACTGGTGCTGTCTTATGTCACGTCCGATCCATCGATTGCGCTGGCCAGCGCCACGGCATTCGCGGTCTCGGAGTGCATCGACTGGCTGGTATTCACCATCACCAAGCGCCCGTTGCGCGACCGCTTGTGGATCAGTTCGGCGCTGAGCATTCCCCTCGATACTTTCATCTTCTTTGGCATGATCGACCTGCTGACACCGCCGGTGCTCATCACCGCGCTGGCCTCGAAGTTTGCCGGTGTTACCGCCGTCTGGCTGATCATGGCCTGGCGCGAACGCAAACAGGCTGTCGCCGGCTGAAGCCAAACCCTCAGGTTCATGTAAAATGCCGCGCTTTCTCCCCATGGAAAGCACGTCTGGCGTTGCTTTCCTCGATGATCCGCTTCTTTGAGGACCTGAGATGACCCGTATCGGAACTCCATTGTCGCCGACCGCGACCCGCGTATTGCTGTGTGGCTGTGGTGAGTTGGGCAAGGAAGTGGTGATCGAGCTGCAACGCCTGGGCGTTGAAGTGATCGCCGTTGACCGTTACGCCAATGCGCCGGCCATGCAGGTTGCCCATCGCAGCCACGTGATCAACATGCTCGACGGCGCCGCCCTGCGTGCAGTGATCGAAGCCGAGAAGCCGCACTTCATCGTGCCGGAAATCGAAGCCATCGCCACCGCCACTCTGGTCGAACTGGAAGCCGAAGGCTTCACCGTGATCCCGACCGCTCGCGCCGCGCAACTGACCATGAACCGCGAAGGCATCCGTCGTCTGGCTGCCGAAGAGCTGGACCTGCCGACTTCGCCGTACCACTTCGCCGACACCTTCGAGGATTACAGCAAGGCCGTTCAGGACCTCGGCTTTCCGTGCGTCGTAAAACCGGTGATGAGTTCGTCGGGCAAGGGCCAGAGCCTGCTGCGCAGCGCCGATGACGTGCAGAAAGCCTGGGATTACGCGCAAGAGGGTGGTCGCGCCGGCAAAGGTCGGGTGATCATCGAAGGCTTCATCGATTTCGACTACGAAATCACTCTGCTGACCGTGCGTCACGTCGGCGGCACGACGTTCTGTGCTCCGGTCGGCCACCGTCAGGAGAAGGGCGACTATCAGGAATCCTGGCAGCCACAGGCCATGAGCCCGGTGGCGCTGGCTGAATCCGAGCGCGTAGCCAAAGCCGTGACCGAAGCGTTGGGCGGCCGTGGCCTGTTCGGCGTCGAGCTGTTCATCAAGGGCGATCAGGTGTGGTTCAGCGAAGTGTCGCCGCGCCCGCACGACACTGGTCTGGTGACCCTGATTTCCCAGGACCTGTCGCAGTTCGCCCTGCACGCCCGGGCGATCCTCGGCCTGCCTGTGCCGCTGATCCGTCAGTTCGGTCCATCGGCCTCGGCGGTGATTCTGGTGGAAGGTCAGTCGACCCAGACCGCATTCGCCAACCTCGGTGCTGCACTGAGCGAGCCGGATACCGCGCTGCGTCTGTTTGGCAAGCCTGAAGTCAACGGTCAGCGCCGCATGGGTGTTGCACTGGCCCGCGACGAGTCGATTGAAGCTGCTCGTGCCAAAGCGACCCGTGCTTCCCAGGCTGTTGTTGTAGAGCTGTAATCACGCCATCTGATCGCTCCCGCCCGCGCGGGAGCGATCTTTGCGCTTACACCACCTGATTCAGGTCGTTATTGCGCGTCTCCTTCAGGCACAGCACAGCGATCAGGCTGAGCACCGCGGCCGCCGACACATACCCGCCGACGTAACTCAAACCGCCCATCGCCACCAGTTTCTGCGCGAAGAACGGCGCCGCCGAGGCCCCGACAATCCCGCCGAGGTTGTAGGCCGCCGATGCGCCGGTATACCGCACGTGCGTCGGGAACAGTTCCGGCAGCAGAGCGCCCATCGGGGCGAATGTCACGCCCATCAGGAACAGCTCGATGCACAGGAACAGGGCCACGCCCCAGGTCGATCCCTGAGTCAGCAACGGCTCCATCAGAAATCCGGAAAGAATCGCCAGCACACCGCCGACGATCAGCACCGGTTTGCGTCCGTAACGATCACTGGCCCATGCCGACAGCGGCGTCGCGGCCGCCATGAACAGCACCGCGAAGCACAGCAGTCCGAGGAAAGTCTCGCGGCTGTAACCCAATGTGGATACGCCATAGCTCAGGGAAAACACGGTCGAGATGTAGAACAGCGCGTAACACACCACCATGGCGGCGGCGCCCAGCAGCGTCGGTGCCCAGTATTGGCTGAACAGCTCGACCAGCGGCACTTTCACTCGTTCCTGGCGGGCAATGGCATTGGCGAACACCGGGGTTTCGTGAAGCTTGAGGCGCACGTACAGCCCGACCATCACCAGCACGGCGCTGAGCAGGAACGGAATCCGCCAGCCCCAGCTGCGGAATTGATCGTCGCTCAGGCTCATGGCCAGGGTCAGGAACAGGCCGTTGGCGGCCAGAAAACCAATCGACGGGCCGAGTTGCGGGAACATGCCGAACCACGCCCGTTTGCCTTTCGGGGCGTTTTCGGTCGCCAGCAGCGCCGCGCCACCCCACTCGCCCCCCAATCCCAGGCCCTGGCCGAAGCGCAGCACGCAGAGCAGGAT
The DNA here is from genome assembly GCF_021602345.1 of Pseudomonas pharyngis. Classification (GTDB taxonomy): domain Bacteria; phylum Pseudomonadota; class Gammaproteobacteria; order Pseudomonadales; family Pseudomonadaceae; genus Aquipseudomonas; species Aquipseudomonas pharyngis. The sequence continues at coordinate 46,409 of NZ_BQID01000007.1, read as the reverse complement.
CGGTGCCCAGGCGCCGATACTGTCATAACCCGGCAGCACGCCGATCAGCGTGGTGCAGACACCCATCAGCAGCAGTGAGGCCACCAGCGTGGATTTACGGCCAATGCGGTCGCCGAAGTGGCCGAACAGCGCCGAGCCCAGCGGTCGTGCAAGGAAGGCGATGCCGAAGGTCAGGAAGGCGGAGAGCATCTGCGCCGTGCCGGAGGTCTGCGGGAAGAACACCGGCCCGATCACCAGCGCGGCAGCGGTGGCGTAGACGTAGAAATCGTAGAACTCGATGGCCGTGCCGATGAAACTCGCCGTGGCCACGCGGGTGGCGGAGTTGGTCGGTTGGGCGGGCGAGGTGTCGCTGTAAGCGGTACTGGTCGTCATGCGGTGATCCCTGACAGTCATGAGCTCCGTTGGAGCGAATTATTATGGTCGAACACCCAGGGATGTGGGATGAGGCGCGATCGCTGCTTCAGGTAGGAACAGTCGTCGGTGTGATGCGGATATTGCCGATGAACCGGCCGGAACCAGTCGGGTGCGGGGTAAGCACGCGGTTCGGCGGGGCTTGGGTAAGCACCGCGATTATAGGAAGGTGGCTAACGATTGAACAAGGGGCTGCCTAGCGGACAGGGGCGAGCGCAGGGGCCGAGGAGGTGTGCCAGATCAGGACCTTGCTGACCCGGTTCTCTTCGGTCTCGAGAATCTCCAGCCGGTAGCGGCCGATCTTCAGGCAGACCGCGCTTTCCGGGATGGTTTCCAGCGCTTCGGTCACCAGGCCGTTGAGGGTCCGGGGGCCGTCGCTGGGCAGGTGCCAGCCCAGGCATTTGTTCAGTTCGCGGATCGACGCGGCGCCGTCGATCACCATGCGGCCATCGGCTTGTGGGTGGATGTGCGGGTTGTCGAGGCTGTGCTCGCTTTCGAATTCGCCGACGATCTCTTCGAGAATGTCTTCCAGGGTGACAATCCCCAGCACTTCGCCGTACTCGTCCACCACCATGCCCAGCCGCCGCTGCTGCTTGTGGAAGTTCAGCAGCTGCAGTTGCAGCGGGGTGCTTTCGGGAACGAAGTAGGGCTCGTAACTGGCCGCCAGCAAGGCTTCGCGGGTCAGGTTGCCATTGTCCAGCAAATGGCGGACCTGCCGGGTGTTGAGCACCGCCTCGACCTGATTGATATCGCTGTGAAACAGCGGCAGACGAGTACGACGGTTGTGGCGCAGTTGCTCGGTGATTTCTTCGATCGGATCGTCGAGGTTGATGCCGTCGACATCGCTGCGCGGCACCAGAATGTCGTTGACCGTGATGTTATCCAGCGCATGGATGCCCGAAACCGGGTGCGGGCGCACTGGATGATCGGGGTCATCATGACGCTCCGCCGGCACATCGTCTTCGCTTTGTTGCACCACCTGGGCCTTGCGGATGAACGGGCGCATCAGCAAACCACTGACGCGGCTGAGCAGCCAGGCAAGCGGGTAAATGACCTTCAGCGGTACTGCCAGCAGCGTATTGCCGAACGACAGCACCGCATCCGGATAACGCTGGGCAAGGGCGCGGGGGAAATAGTCGGCAAAAACCAGCAGCAGGGCGCCGGCGCCAAGGCAAGCCGCCCAGGGGCCGTTTTCTTCACAGAGAAAGATTGCCAGCAGCGTGGCCAGAATGACGGCGAGGGCGCGGCACAGGGTATTGCAGAGGATCAGGCTGTCGAGCGGGAAGCTGAGCCTGGCCAAGGGCTTGTCGCTGGCGCGGGATGCGGTGCGTTGCGCGAGCAGGTGCTGTTGCGCCGCTTCGACGGCGGTAAACAGCCCTGACCAGAGAATCAGCAGGACAAATACCGCGAGCATCGGCCCTATGGGCAAACCGTCCATTTATGCCGCCCGTCAGATGTGCAGGATGTATTCACGGACCAGTTTGCTGCCGAAATACGCGAGCATCAGCAGGCAGAAACCGGCGAGGGTCCAGCGGATTGCCTTGTGTCCGCGCCAGCCGAGGCGGTTACGGCCCCACAGCAGGACGCTGAACACGATCCAGGCCAGGCAGGCCAGCAGGGTTTTATGCACCAGGTGCTGGGCAAACAGGTTCTCGACGAACAGCCAGCCGGAGATCAACGACAGCGACAGCAGCGTCCAGCCAGCCCAGAGGAAGCCGAACAGCAGGCTTTCCATGGTTTGTAGTGGCGGGAAGTTCTTGATCAGCCCGGACGGGTGCTTGTGCTTGAGCTGATGATCCTGCACCAGCAGCAACAAGGCCTGGAACACCGCGATGGTGAACATGCCGTAGGCGAGGATCGACAACAGGATGTGCGCGAGGATGCCCGGTTCTTCATCGATGATCTGCACCGTACCGGCCGGCGCGAACTGCGCCAGCAGCACCGTGATCGCACCCAGCGGGAACAGCAGCACCAGCAGGTTTTCCACCGGAATCCGCGAGCAGGCGAGCAGGGTCAGGGCAATGACCGCCGCAGCGATCAGGCTCGAAGCGCTGAAGAAATCCAGGCCCAGACCGATCGGCGTCAATAAATGCGTAAGCAGGCTGGCGCTGTGGGCCAGCACGGCGAGAACGCCGAGCGAGACCAGCAGGCGCTTGTTGGCCTTGGCGCCGGTGGCCAGGCGGGTGCCCTGATAGAGGGTCGCAGCGGCGTAGAGAAGGGCGGCGGCGAGGGTGGTCAGCAAACTCGGTGACAAGGGGAGCATAAATCCTGTTAGGCAAGCCCGAAAGGGGCTGAGTTTGGCATAGAACCGCCGTTGCACGAAAGACCGGCAAGCTGACAGCGAGGTGTCCGCCAGCCGCAGTCTTCGCTATAATCCGCGACCTGCCCACGCCGCAGGCTCGCCGAGCACATGTTGATTCCGGTCTGGGCCGCCATTATCCCGGTCTACACAGGGCCTGAAAGGATCGCGCAATGTTTGAAAACTTAACCGACCGTCTCTCGCAGACGCTGCGCCATGTCACCGGCAAGGCGAAGCTGACCGAGGACAATATCAAAGACACCCTGCGCGAAGTGCGCATGGCGTTGCTCGAGGCCGACGTCGCCCTGCCGGTGGTCAAGGACTTCGTCAATTCGGTCAAGGAGCGCGCTGTCGGCACCGAGGTGTCGCGCAGCCTGACGCCGGGCCAGGCGTTTGTGAAGATCGTCCAGGCCGAACTCGAAAGCCTGATGGGCGCGGCCAACGAAGACCTGAACCTGAGCGCCGTGCCGCCCGCCGTCATTCTGATGGCCGGTCTGCAGGGCGCGGGTAAAACCACCACCGCCGGCAAACTGGCGCGCTTCCTTAAAGAGCGCAAGAAAAAGTCGGTCATGGTCGTGTCGGCGGACATCTACCGTCCTGCTGCTATTAAACAGCTGGAAACCCTGGCCAACGACATCGGCGTGACGTTCTTCCCGTCCGACCTGAGCCAGAAACCGGTCGACATCGCCAACGCAGCTATTAAAGAAGCAAAACTGAAATTCATCGACGTGGTCATCGTCGACACCGCCGGTCGTCTGCACATCGATGAAGAAATGATGGGCGAGATCAAGGCGCTGCATGCCGCGATCAATCCGGTTGAAACCCTGTTCGTGGTCGACGCCATGACCGGTCAGGACGCGGCCAACACGGCCAAGGCCTTCGGTGATGCGCTGCCGCTGACCGGTGTGATCCTGACCAAGGTCGACGGTGATGCCCGTGGCGGTGCCGCGCTGTCCGTTCGCGCGATCACCGGCAAGCCGATCAAGTTCATCGGTATGGGCGAGAAGAGCGAAGCGCTCGATCCGTTCCACCCTGAGCGTATCGCCTCGCGAATCCTCGGCATGGGCGACGTGCTCAGCCTGATCGAACAGGCTGAAGCGACCCTCGACAAGGACAAGGCCGACAAGCTTGCCAAGAAGCTGAAGAAGGGCAAGGGCTTCGACCTCGAAGACTTCCGCGATCAGCTGCAACAGATGAAGAACATGGGCGGCCTCGGCGGGCTCATGGACAAGCTGCCGAGCATCGGCGGTGTCAATCTCTCGCAAATGGGCAATGCCCAGAGCGCCGCAGAGAAGCAGTTCAAACAGATGGAAGCCATCATCAATTCCATGACCCCGGCCGAGCGCCGCGACCCTGAGCTGATCAGCGGTTCGCGCAAGCGTCGGATCGCCATGGGTTCCGGCACCCAGGTGCAGGACATCGGTCGCTTGATCAAGCAGCACAAGCAGATGCAGAAGATGATGAAGAAATTCTCCGCCAAGGGCGGAATGGCGAAAATGATGCGCGGCATGGGCGGAATGTTGCCCGGCGGCGGCATGCCAAAGATGTAAAAGAACTCGCCGGTCGTCGCACCGGCGCAGTCCCGCAAGGAAGCGGGATCCACAGCAAACCCGCACTCGGCGGGAGCTGACTGGCCGTTTTGAACGACGGCCCCATATGCAAATCTGCACGGCATGCCACAGGCGCCGGAAAAAGTCATTTGCAAAAGTCCGGATATTCCTTAGAATATGCGGCCTTTCGGGCACCCATGCCCGCTGTGCATTTAGATTTGCAGCACCGACTACAGGAACGATGTTCACATGCTAACAATCCGTCTTGCCCTTGGCGGCTCCAAAAAGCGCCCGTTTTACCACCTGACCGTAACCGACTCCCGCAACCCGCGTGACGGTTCCCACAAAGAACAGGTTGGCTTCTTCAACCCTGTTGCCCGTGGTCAGGAAATCCGTCTGTCCGTGAACCAAGAGCGCGTTGCCTACTGGCTGAGCGTTGGTGCACAGCCTTCTGAGCGTGTTGCTCAGTTGCTGAAGGAATCTGCCAAGGCTGCAGCCTGAGCAGTATGAGCGCGACGCCAGAAAAAGCTGATGACCTGATCGTTGTCGGCAAGATTTTTTCGGTTCACGGCGTTCGCGGCGAGGTGAAGGTCTTTTCCTTTACCGATCCGATTGAAAACCTGTTGGGCTATCGCAACTGGACGCTTCGGCGCGAAGGCGTGGTGAAACAGGTCGAGCTGGTCAGCGGCCGATCCACTCAAAAGGATCTGGTTGTGAAGCTCAAAGGCCTCGACGATCGCGATGAAGCCCGTCTTCTGAGCGGTTACGAGATTTGCATCCCGCGAAGCCTTTTGCCCGACCTGACCGCCGACGAGTACTACTGGTACCAGTTGGAAGGTCTGAGCGTCATCAACCAGGACGAACAATTGTTCGGCAAGGTTGATCACCTGTTGGAGACCGGCGCGAACGATGTATTGGTGGTCAAGCCCTGCGTTGGCAGCCTGGATGATCGCGAGCGGTTGTTGCCCTATACGGAGCAATGCGTGCTGGCAATCGACCTGGAAGCAGGCGTGATGAGGGTGGAATGGGACGCGGACTTCTAAGCAATGGCCAGCCTGCGCGTAGACGTCATTACGCTGTTCCCCGAGATGTTCTCGGCCATCAGTGAGTACGGCATTACCAGTCGTGCGGTCAAACAGGGGCTCTTGCAGCTGACCTGTTGGAATCCGCGGGATTACACGACGGATCGACATCACACTGTGGACGATCGCCCGTTTGGCGGTGGTCCGGGCATGGTGATGAAGATCAAGCCCCTGGAAGATGCTCTGGTTCAGGCCAAGGCAGCAGCCGGGGAGGCGGTGAAGGTGATTTACCTGTCCCCCCAAGGCCGTCAACTGACTCAGTCGGCGGTACGCGAACTGGCGAAATCGGATGCATTGATCCTGATTGCCGGTCGCTATGAAGGCATTGACGAGCGCTTTATTGAGGCTCATGTCGATGAAGAGTGGTCGATTGGTGACTATGTGTTGTCTGGCGGCGAGCTGCCGGCCATGGTCATGATCGATGCGGTTACACGACTGCTGCCCGGAGCTTTAGGGCATGCGGATTCCGCTGAGGAAGATTCCTTTACGGATGGTCTGCTGGATTGCCCGCACTACACCCGACCTGAGGTGTATGCGGATCAGCGTGTTCCCGACGTGTTGCTGAGTGGCAATCACGCGCATATCCGGCGTTGGCGTTTACAGCAGTCCCTTGGTAGGACCTATGAACGACGCGCCGATCTTCTGGAAAGCCGCTCGCTTTCTGGAGAAGAGAAGAAGCTGCTCGAGGAATACATCCGCGAGCGGGACGATAGTTAACAACGTATCGATGGTAGATCAGACGATTTACCTTAGGAGCACAGCATGACCAACAAAATCATCCTTGCACTCGAAGCAGAGCAGATGACCAAAGAAATCCCTACCTTTGCCCCAGGCGACACCATCGTCGTTCAGGTGAAAGTGAAGGAAGGCGATCGTTCCCGTCTGCAAGCGTTCGAAGGCGTTGTCATCGCCAAGCGTAACCGCGGCGTGAACAGTGCGTTCACCGTTCGTAAAATCTCCAACGGTGTTGGCGTAGAACGTACTTTCCAGACCTACTCCCCGCAAATCGACAGCATGGCTGTCAAGCGTCGCGGTGACGTACGTAAAGCCAAGCTGTACTACCTGCGCGACCTGTCGGGTAAAGCAGCTCGCATCAAGGAAAAACTGGCTTAAGTCCAGCTTCCGATGCAGAAAAAAGCAGCCTACGGGCTGCTTTTTTGTTGCCCGCAATTTATCCACCGCATTTCTGTTTCAGGCCTGACCCATGACCCCTCGCGAGCAAGAAATCGAACGCCGCACCGAACTCTCGGTGACCCGCGTGACCAAGGCGGTTTTCCCGCCGACCACCAACCACCACAACACCCTGTTCGGCGGCACCGCGCTGGCCTGGATGGACGAAGTGTCCTTCATCACCGCCACCCGGTTTTGCCGTTTGCCGCTGGTGACCGTGTCGACCGATCGCATCGACTTCAATCACGCGATCCCGGCAGGTTCCATCGTCGAACTGGTTGGGCGGGTGATCAAGGTCGGCAACACCAGCCTCAAGGTCGAGGTGGAAGTGTTCGTCGAAAGCATGAGCTGCGACGGACGTGAGAAAGCCATTCACGGGCAGTTCAGCTTTGTTGCGATTGATGATGACAAGCGTCCGGTGCCGGTGCTGCCGGGTTTCGCGGCCTGATCCAGCACCGAGTCGCGGCATTCGCGGGCAAGCCCGCTCCCACGCGTTTTGTGTTGTCCGCTGATGATGTGTTCGACATGGACACTGTGGGAGCGGGCTTACCCGCGATTCGGTCTGTCAGACGCTGACGCTCTCCGGCTGAATCAGCGCCACCAGCGTCCACCCCGGTCCCGGCTTTAGCACGGTTTCCGGCGTCACGACATGTACCCAGCCGCTGTCATCGCGCATGAACAGTAGCGTCGCGCGATTGCCATGCAGCGCACGGTAATTGTCCCAGCCAAACCCGTCCGTCAGCGTCGTGCTGTAAAGATCGGCACCTTGCCCCAGTTGACTGGCGAGTCTGGCGTAAGTCAGCGCCTCGCTCCCCAGTTGATTGCCGCGATGTTCGAGGCTGGCGCGGTGCTTGTCGCTGCGTCGGCTTTCCTGACCGCTGGCCAGCCCGAACAACCGCTGATGGCCAAAGTCATGACGAAAGCGCATGGCCGCCAGCGTATTGAGTTCGCCCGACGGTGACAGCGCCAGCAAATGCCCCAGTCCGACCAGGTCCAGATGCGCATCGGCGTGCTGTGAGGCCGGATTGCCGAAGTAGGTCGGCAAGCCATCCATGCGCGCGGCGCGGATATTTTCCCAGCTTGAATCCGTCAGCAGCACCCGGCTGCCCAGCTGTTGCAGTGACTTGCCGAGCAGGCGCGCAGGCCCGTTCGCCCCGACGATCAGGAAGCCGCTGGGCGCTGGTTCCGCAACTTTCAGCAGCCGGGCCAGTGGCCGGGCTGTCGCACTTTGCAGCACGACGGTGCCGATGATCACGGCGAACGTCAGCGGCACCAGCAACAGCGCGCCTTCATGGCCCGCTTCATCCAGGCGAATCGCAAAGATCGCCGAGACCGCCGCCGCGACAATCCCGCGCGGGGCAATCCAGCACAACAGCGCACGTTCACGCCAACTCAGGCTCGAACCGGCGGTGCTCAGCACCACGTTCAACGGTCGGGCGATCAGCTGAATCACCAGCAACAAGATCAACACCAGCGGCCCGAGACCGATCAACGCGTTCAGATCCAGTCGGGCCGCCAGCAGAATGAACAGCCCGGAAATCAGCAACACGCTGAGGTTTTCCTTGAAGTGCAGGATGTGCCGCACATCCACACCCTTCATGTTCGCCAGCCACATGCCCATCAGTGTCACCGCCAACAGCCCGGATTCGTGCATGGCCTGGTTGGCAGCGATGAATATCCCCAGCACCGCGGCGAGCGATGCCAGATTGTGCAAATACTCCGGTAGCCATTGGCGCCGGATGATCGTGCCGAGCAGCCAGCCACCGGCAACGCCGAACGCACTGCCGCAGACAATCACACCACCGAAGGTCAGCAGACTCTGTTCCAGGCCGTGGCCTTCGGCCCGGGCGATGATGAAGCTGTAGACCACCACCGCGAGCAGCGCGCCGATCGGGTCGATCACAATCCCTTCCCAGCGCAGGATGTTGGCGATCGAAGCCTTCGGCCGCACCACGCGCAGCATCGGCACGATCACGGTCGGCCCGGTAACCAGGGTCAGGCTGCCGAACAGGATCGCCAACAGCCAGTCGAAACCCAGCAGCCAGTGCGTCGCGACCGCAATCACTACCCATGTCGAGAGCGCACCGATTGTGACCAGTCGATGCACGACGCTGCCGATCTCGCGCCATTCCGACAGGTGCAGGGTCAGGCTGCCTTCAAACAGAATCAGTGCCACCGCCAGCGACACCAATGGCATCAGCAACGGGCCGAACATTTCCTGCGGGTCGAGCCAGCCCAGCACGGGGCCCGCCAGAATGCCGGTCAGCAGCAGAAACAGAATCGCCGGCAGCTTCAGGCGCCAGGCGAGCCATTGGCAGCCCAGTGCGGCGGCGCCGATACCCCCGAAAGCCAACAGAATTTGCTGCTCGTTCATTGAAGCTCCCTGTTCCTTGAAATAGCGGGCTATGAAAGACTAGCGGCCATTTCAACCGTTCACTCTTTATTTGCGCGCAGTGCCAAACCTGCGTGTCTTGAGCGCCCATGCCTGCCATCGACCATCCACTGATCGACCAGTTTCTCGACGCCCTCTGGCTGGAAAAAGGTCTCTCCGACAACACTCGCGACGCCTACCGCAGTGATCTCGCGCTGTTCAACGGCTGGTTGCAGGAGAAAGGTCTCGAACTGGTCAATGCCGGTCGCGAACTGATCCTCGATCACCTGGCCTGGCGTCTGGAACAGAACTACAAACCTCGTTCCACCGCGCGATTTCTCTCCGGTGTGCGTGGTTTTTATCGCTATCTGCTGCGGGAAAAACTGATTTCGGTTGATCCGACTTTGCGCGTGGATATGCCGCAACTCGGTCGGCCGCTGCCCAAATCCCTGTCGGAAGCCGACGTCGAAGCGCTGCTGAAGGCGCCGGACTTGAGCGAAGCCATCGGCCAGCGCGATCGCGCCATGCTCGAAGTCTTGTATGCCTGCGGCCTGCGTGTCACCGAGCTGATCAGCCTGACGCTGGAACAGGTCAACCTGCGTCAGGGCGTGTTGCGGGTGATGGGCAAAGGCAGCAAGGAGCGGCTGGTGCCGATGGGCGAGGAGGCGATTGTCTGGGTCGAGCGCTACCTGCGTGACGGTCGCGGCGAGCTGCTCGGCGGTCGCCCGAGCGATGTGCTGTTTCCCAGTCAGCGCGGCGAGCAGATGACTCGCCAGACCTTCTGGCATCGGATCAAGCATCAGGCCAAGGTCGCCGGGATCGGCAAGTCACTGTCGCCGCACACCTTGCGTCACGCGTTTGCCACCCACCTGCTCAACCATGGCGCCGACTTGCGGGTGGTGCAGATGCTGTTGGGCCACAGCGACCTGTCGACCACGCAGATCTACACTCACGTCGCCCGGGCACGTTTGCAGGATCTGCATGCCAAACATCACCCGCGCGGCTGAGCGCCGTTTGTCTTGCGACAGGCGCATTCGGCCACGGGAGCCTTATGTGGTAGGCTTTGCCGGTTTGCACGATGGGCGGTTATGACCCGGTGTTCCGGCACGGGCGTTCTGATCGTTCCATTTGTCCGCCTTCAGGAGTTCTCATGCGTCTGACCCAGATTTTCGCCGCCGCAGCCATTGCGTTGGTCAGCACCTTTGCCGTCGCCGATGACGCGGCCGACAAAGCGATTCGCCAAAGCCTGGAAAACCTCCAGCTCGACGTGCCGGTCGATACCATTACCGCCAGTCCGCTGCCGGGCCTGTACGAAGTCAAGCTCAAGGGCAGTCGCGTGCTCTACGCCAGCGCCGACGGCCAGTACATCGTTCAGGGCTACATGTTCCAGCTCAAGGACGGCAAACCGGTCAACCTGACCGAGAAGACCGAGCGCCTGGGCATTTCCAAACTGATCAATGCGATCCCGGTAGCCGAGACCGTGGTTTACCCGGCCGTGGGTGAAACCAAGTCGCACATCACCGTTTTCACCGACACCACCTGCCCGTACTGCCACAAGCTGCACGCTGAAGTGCCCGAGCTGAACAAGCGTGGCATCGAAGTGCGTTACGTCGCGTTCCCGCGTCAGGGCCTGAATTCGCCGGGTGACGAACAGCTGCAAGCGGTGTGGTGCTCGAAAGACAAGAAAGCGGCCATGGACAAAATGGTCGATGGCAAGGAAATCAAGGCCGCCAAGTGCGATAACCCGGTTTCCAAACAGTTCGCCCTCGGTCAGTCGATCGGCGTGAATGGCACACCGGCCATCGTTTTGGCTGACGGACAAGTCATTCCGGGCTACCAGCCTGCGCCACAAGTCGCCAAACTGGCGCTGGGCGCGAAGTAATTCGCATCGTCACGCTCAGGCGTTGACGAGCGTGGTCCGGCGGCAGGATTGCCGGGCCATCAACAGAGAGCCGCGAACCTGCGGTTGTTTTCACGGCCGGCCTCGCGTCGGCCGTTTTATGGGGAGTTCACAGTGAAACCGGTCAAAGTAGGCATCTGTGGGTTAGGGACCGTCGGTGGCGGAACCTTCAACGTACTTCAGCGCAACGCCGAGGAAATTGCTCGTCGTGCCGGGCGTGGAATCGAAGTGGCACAAATTGCCATGCGCACGCCAAAGCCTCAGTTCCAGACGACCGGTATTGCGATTACCAACGATGTCTTCGAAGTGGCCACGAACCCTGAGATCGACATCGTCATAGAGCTGATGGGCGGCTACACCGTTGCCCGCGAGCTGGTACTCAAGGCCATCGAGAATGGCAAGCATGTGGTCACCGCGAACAAGGCTCTGATTGCCGTTCACGGTAATGAAATTTTCGCCAAGGCACGCGAGAAAGGCGTGATCGTGGCATTTGAAGCGGCGGTAGCCGGCGGCATTCCGGTGATCAAGGCGATCCGTGAAGGCCTGTCCGCCAACCGTATCAACTGGGTCGCCGGGATCATCAACGGCACCGGCAACTTCATCCTCACCGAAATGCGCGAGAAGGGTCGCACCTTCGAAGACGTGCTGGCCGAGGCGCAAGCGCTGGGTTACGCCGAAGCTGATCCGACTTTCGACGTCGAAGGCATCGACGCGGCGCACAAGCTGACGATCCTGGCGTCGATCGCATTCGGTGTTCCGCTGCAGTTCGACAAGGCTTACACCGAAGGCATCACCAAGCTGACCACCGCCGACGTGAATTACGCCGAAGCGCTGGGCTACCGCATCAAGCATCTGGGCGTGGCACGCAGCACCGCCGCCGGTATCGAGCTGCGCGTACACCCGACGCTGATCCCGGCCGATCGCCTGATCGCCAACGTCAACGGTGTGATGAACGCGGTGATGGTCAACGGTGACGCTGCCGGTTCGACCCTGTTCTACGGCGCCGGCGCCGGCATGGAGCCGACCGCTTCGTCGGTGATCGCGGATCTGGTGGACGTGGTTCGCGCCATGACGTCCGATCCGGAAAACCGCGTGCCGCACCTGGCCTTCCAGCCGGACTCGCTGTCGGCCCATCCGATCCTGCCGATCGAAGCCTGCGAAAGCGCCTACTACCTGCGCATTCAGGCCAAGGACCATCCGGGCGTACTCGCTCAGGTGGCGAGCATCCTCTCGGAGCGCGGCATCAACATCGAGTCGATCATGCAGAAGGAAGTCGAGGAACACGACGGCCTGGTGCCGATGATCCTGCTGACCCACCGCGTGCTGGAACAGCACATCAACGACGCTATCGCCGCGCTCGAAGCGCTCGCGGGCGTGGTCGGTCCGGTCGTGCGGATTCGTGTCGAGCACTTGAACTAAGCCGATCTCCTTCACCGGTCCCGCCAGCGGGGCCGGTGTCGTGAACACTGTCCATTGGAGTCAGTCATGCGTTACATCAGTACCCGCGGCCAGGCACCGGCCCTGAATTTCGAAGACGTCCTGCTGGCCGGTCTCGCCACCGACGGCGGTCTGTACGTCCCGGAAAACCTGCCACGTTTCACCCAGGAAGAAATCGCTTCCTGGGCCGGCCTGCCGTATCACGAGCTGGCCTTCCGCGTCATGCGCCCGTTCGTCACCGGCAGCATTCCGGACGCCGATTTCAAAAAGATTCTTGAAGAAACCTACGGTGTGTTCGCCCACAACGCCGTTGCGCCGCTACGTCAGCTGAACGGCAACGAATGGGTGCTGGAGCTGTTCCACGGCCCGACCCTGGCGTTCAAGGACTTCGCCCTGCAACTGCTCGGTCGCTTGCTCGACTACGTGCTGGAAAAGCGCGGCGAGCGCGTGGTGATCGTCGGCGCCACCTCCGGTGACACCGGTTCGGCCGCCATCGAAGGCTGCAAGCACTGCGAAAACGTCGACATCTTCATTCTGCACCCGCACAACCGCGTGTCCGAAGTGCAGCGTCGGCAGATGACCACCATCCTCGGTGAGAACATCCACAACATCGCCATCGAAGGCAACTTCGATGACTGCCAGGAAATGGTCAAGGCCAGCTTCGCCGACCAGAGCTTCCTCAAGGGCACCCGCCTGGTTGCAGTGAACTCGATCAACTGGGCGCGGATCATGGCCCAGATCGTTTACTACTTCCACGCGGCCCTGCAATTGGGCGGCCCGGCGCGTTCGGTGTCGTTCTCGGTGCCGACCGGCAACTTTGGCGACATCTTCGCCGGCTATCTGGCGCGCAACATGGGCCTGCCGATCAACCAGCTGATCGTCGCCACCAACCGCAACGACATCCTGCACCGCTTCATGAGTGGCAACCAGTACGTCAAGGAAACCCTGCACGCCACGCTGTCGCCGTCGATGGACATCATGGTCTCGTCGAACTTCGAACGCCTGCTGTTCGACCTGCACGGTCGCAACGGCGCGGCAATTGCCGGGCTGATGGATTCGTTCAGGCAGGGCGGCGGTTTCAGCGTCGAACAGGAACGCTGGACCGAAGCACGCAAACTGTTCGACTCGCTGGCCGTGGACGATGCGCAAACCTGCGAAACCATCGCCGAAGTCTACGAGCAGACCGGTGAAGTGCTGGATCCGCACACCGCCATTGGCGTGAAAGCCGCGCGCGAATGCCGTCGCAGCCTGGACATCCCGATGGTGATTCTGGGCACGGCGCATCCGGTCAAGTTCCCGGACGCGGTGGAGAAAGCCGGTGTAGGAAAAGCTCTCGAACTACCTGCACATCTTTCTGATTTGTTTGAGAGAGAAGAGCGCTGCACCGTCCTGCCGAATGAGCTGAAAGCCGTGCAGGCCTTTGTCAGTCAGCATGGCAACCGAGGCAAGCCCCTCTAAGCCCGCAAAGCTGTCACATTTTGAAGCCCGTCTCCTGACGGGCTTTCTTGTTTATGCATGCCACACTGCCCGGGTTTCACCCACGAAGGACGGGTGAGTCGATGACGAAGGATGTGGCAATGCGGTTTTTTTCAGGATTGAAACCGGCGCTGTGCTGGTTGTGTGTGTGGGCGATGTTCGGGGTGTCGCAGTGGACCGAAGCGGCCCATCTGGCGAGGCATTCCGATGGGGTGACAACCGTTCAGCCTATCGAGCTGGATGAGCATGAGCGACAGTGGATTCGAGATAACCCCAGAGTGACGGTCGCCTCGGTACAGTACCCGTTGTATCTGTTTCAGGATGAACATGGTCATTGGAGCGGCTTGAACAACGATGTGCTCACGCATATCAGCGCCATGACCGGATTGCAGTTCGTCCATCAGGAGTCGTTTTCCACCGATCACATGCTGGAACGGCTTCAGAGTGGCGTGGCCGATATCAGCACGACCCTGGCGATGAACGACGAGCGCAAGGCATTCCTGGACTTCAGTCACGCGTTCGGCGGAGCCGGCTGGGTATTCGTCGGTCATTCGGGCGAACCGGCGATACAGTCGTTCGAAGCGCTGGCAAAGCGGGTATTGGTCCTGCCGGCCCGGCATGCGCTGGAAGACAGCATTCGACGTGACTACCCGTCGATCCAGATCCGCTCGGTGAAAACGTATGCCGAGGCGCGAGCGCTGGTCGAGAGTGGCGAGGCCTACGCCACCATCGAGAACGAGATCGGGGCTCAGCTGTTTCCCTCGGGCCTGCTCAAGGTCGGCGGTCTGGTGGAGGGAAAATGGGAGGCGGATCATCTGGCGGTACGCAAAGGGCTGCCTGAGCTTGTGAGCATCCTCAACAAGGCATTGGGCGCTTTCTCGGCGGCCGAACTGCGTGCCATGCGCCTGAAATGGCTGGATGGCATTGCTCCCGCTCCGGTTCCCTCGATCGGCTCGCTCCTGATCAAGTGGGGGTGTTGGGCGATGGGGGCGCTTGGGGTGTTCGGGCTATTGCCCTTGCTGTGGAACCGCCGTTTGGCGGCCGAGGTAAAGCAGCGACGGGCGGCTGAAAAGGATCTAAGTGATCAACTGGCTTTCCAACATGCATTGATCGATGCGATGCCCGATCCCGTATTCGTTCGCGATTTGCAGGGGCGGTTGATCATGTGCAATCGCAGTTATGAAGATGCGCTGTCGGTTCGGCTGGAACAGGTACAGGGCCGGATGCTGTTCGAGATCGATGCACTTCCGCAGGCCACGGCACTGATGCTGCACGAAGAATTCATGGCGCAGCTGGGCACTCGTAAAACACGTTTCAGCAAACGGCAGCTGGTGTTCAAGAGCGGCCCCCGTCAGATCTACCAATGGACGGTGCCGTTTTACAGTGCGGATGGAAAACTGCGTGGCCTGCTGGGTGGCTGGACGGACATCACCGAGCGGAGGAAGGAGAGCGGGTGTCAATGTCTGCATTAAAGATGGGAAAAGTCCTATAAACCGCGATTCCTTTTCTGATGGGAGGCTTAGGACGACTGCCCTAGAGTGACAGGCCACTGCGGCGTGAATCCGCGATTGCCGCTCCAGAGGTCGTCCCATGCGCTCGCTCAAGATCCTGATTCTAGAACCCAATCCGTTCCAGCTGATGGCGTTGCACCAGATGCTCAACGCCATCGGTATCTATGATGTGCTGACCGCGCCGTCGCTGGGTTCGGCAAAGCGGTCACTGGAACGTCGCGGAGCGGTCGACATTACCCTGTGCAATCCACAATTACAGAACGGGGACGGGGTGGCGCTGATCCGGCATCTGGCCGACCGGCAGGACGCGCGGGCGATGATTCTGCTGGGGGCCGTGGCACCCAGCCTGCTGCAAGAGCTGGAAACCTTGCTCGGCGAACACGGGATCACCTTGCTGGGCCGCCTGCACACGCCAGTGTCGGCGGTGTTGATGAGGAGTCTGCTGGACACCTACATGACAAGCCACCGGCATTGCGTGGACGCTTGAACCCCCATGGTTATTTTCCTGTCATCTTCACCCTGCATGCTCCGATAGGCCGGTGACGCTCCGGGAGAGGCCGGCGACAAGCAGAACTTTCCTCTCGGGCCGGTGGTCATTTACTGTGAACACGCCCCAGGCACTGTGTTTTCGGACTATTGAGTGGAGATCGAGATGGAAAGTATCAGTCTATTGCTCGGTGAGGCTCTGAGCCCGTATCAAGTGACGTTGACCCCTCGGGGTCGCCATGGCGAATGCCTGGTGACCTTGAAGAACGGCAGCGGCGCGATCGTGGTGGAGCGCGAATTCAATCAGGCGCAATTGAGCGACAAGCGTCAACTGACAGATGTGGTCGACGGTCTGCACCGTGACATCCTGATTGCCGAAGGCCGGCTGGAACCCTGTGTGATCGCCGCGTTGCGAAACGCAGCCCTCGACAAGCACCCGGCCCTCTGAAACTGATTTTTCATTTGTGGGAACCTTCCTGCATCCAGGTCGGTCAGACCCGTTAACAGCAGGAGCAAGCATTGTGCTCCGGTGCTTGTCGCTTGCTGCTACGGGTCTTTGATACAGGCCACGTTTAACCCCGAGTCGTCTCCCCACTTCTCGGGGTTTCTTTTTGCCCGGATTTCACTGCGCGGCTTGTCGCTGGAAGAAAATCCGCGCCTGTTCCAGATAATCCTGACGCCTTTCGGGGTCGAGCCAATCGGCGTAGAGCTGGTTGAGATGATCGTGGGGCAGGGTGCGCAACAGCTGATTGATCTCGGTGATCGCCTGGCGACCCGCCGTGGTGTCGGTGCAGCCGACATGGCCCGACAGGTACTTGCCCGTGCCGCGAATCGGGAAGAACAGCAGTTCGTCCTCGGTGATCTCGGCCTGGCGCGCCTGATAACGGATTTCCGGCCAGTAACCCAGCACCACCTGCAAACGTCCCAGGCGCTGCATCGACAGCAGGCTGCTGAGCGCATCGTTGCCGTAATGGGGCGTCAGCGCGCCGCTCGGTGCCTGATGCAGCAATGTATCGATGTACTCGCCATAACTGCGCTCGGCTACCACGCCGACTTTTCGCTCGCCGTTGGCCAGAAATGCCGACAGGTCGACTTCATCGTCGACCAGAAACGGCTTCAGCACTTCGCGATCTCTCTGACGCACCACCAGGCCATTGCTGACAGCGCGAAACGCGGGAATGGAGAAGGCGATCCATTGTGCCCGCTCCCTGTTCCAGATCAGCGAAGGATCGCAAGCGAAGGGATGTTCATGCAGCATTTGAGTGCCACGGGCGCGATTGACCCGCAGCAAGGTGTGTTCGTATTGCGGCATGCCGGCAATGAGCATTGGCATCAATTGATCGATAACGCCCTGGCCCTTTTTCGGACCCTCGAAGATCGTCAGTGGCGGCAGGTCGCGCAACAGCCAGATCAGCGTCGGTTTGGCCTGCGCCCACGCTGGCAGTACCATCAGGAACAGCAGGCCGAACAACCGCCAGGTCCACCAATGGTGGGCGCGGTTCGAGGCCGAGGGCATCAGGGGCTTCAGCTCAGATGGCTCCGTCTTCGCGCAGCCGGGCGATCTGCTTCTCGTCGTAGCCAAGATCGTGGAGTACCTGCGCATTGTGCTCACCGAGCTGCGGTCCGACCCATTCGGACGTGCCGGGTGTCTCAGAGAGTTTCGGCACGATGCCCGGCATCTTGAAAGGTTTGCCGTCCGGCAATTTGGCGTGGAGGAACATTTCCCGGGCCAGGTATTGCGGATCGTTGAACATGTCTTCGGCACTGAAGATCCGGCTGGCCGGTACTTCGGCCTGATTCAGCAGATCCAGCACGGTTTGCAGCGGCAGCGAATTGACCCAGCGATCGATCACCCCATACAACTCGTCACGACGGCTGTCGCGCCCGTCGTTGCTGGCCAGCGCCGGGTCGTTTGCCAGATCTTCACGGCCGATGATCAGCATGAAGCGCTTGAAGATTGCATCGCCGTTGGCGCCGATCTGCACGTGTTTGCCGTCGGCGCTGGTGTGGATCGAGGACGGGGTGATGCCCGGCATGATGTTGCCGGTACGCTCGCGAATGAAGCCGAACACATCGAACTCCGGCACCATGCTTTCCATCATGGCGAAGATCGCTTCGTACAGCGCCACATCGACCACCTGGCCGAGGCCGCCGTTGACCTCGCGATGACGCAAGGCCATCAAGGCGCCGATCACGCCCCACAGGGCGGCAATCGAGTCGCCGATGGAAATTCCGGTGCGCACCGGCGGGCGGTCTTCGAAACCGGTGATGTAGCGCAGACCGCCCATGGATTCGCCGACCGCACCGAAACCTGGCTGATCCTTCATCGGCCCGGTCTGGCCGAAACCGGACAGGCGCACCATCACCAGTTTCGGGTTCAGCGCGTGCAGGGTTTCCCAGCCCAGGCCGAGTTTTTCCAGCACGCCGGGGCGGAAGTTCTCGATCAGGATGTCGGCTTCACCCAGCAGTTTTTTCAGGATCGCCAGGCCATCGGGGTGTTTGAGGTTCAGTGTCAGGGACTTTTTGTTGCGCGCCTGGACGAACCACCACAACGAAGTCCCCTCATACAGCTTGCGCCATTTGCGCAACGGATCCCCGCCGTCCGGCGACTCGATCTTGATCACTTCGGCGCCGAACTCGCCGCAGATGCGCGAAGCAAACGGCCCGGCAATCAAAGTACCCAATTCAATGACTTTCAGACCGCTGAGCGGTTTGTTGGCGAACGGCATGCGAGATCCTGTAGGACAAGGCTGAGCAGATACAGCGTTTTAACATAGCCGGCTGTCAGTCGCGCAAGGTTGATCGCCATCAATTCGTGGATTGCCTACAGCATCGGTTAGACTTGCCGACTTTCCTCGTATCAAGAAGCCCGTTCATGGCCCAGCCGTCCACTACCTACAAATTCGAACTGAACCTCACCGACCTTGACCGCAGCGTCTACGAGAACGTGAAGCAGACCATCGCCCGCCATCCTTCGGAAACCGAAGAACGCATGACCGTGCGGCTGTTGGCCTACGCGCTCTGGTACAACGAGCAACTGTCGTTCGGGCGTGGTCTGTCGGACGTGGATGAACCTGCGCTGTGGGAAAAGAGCCTGGACGACCGCGTCCTGCACTGGATCGAAGTCGGCCAGCCGGATGCCGATCGCCTGACCTGGTGCTCGCGCCGCACCGAACGCACCAGCCTGCTGGCCTACGGCAGCCTGCGCGTCTGGGAAGGCAAGGTGATTCCGGCGATCAAAAACCTGAAGAACGTCAACATTGCCGCTGTTCCGCAGGAAGTGCTGGAAACCCTGGCCAAGGACATGCCCCGCGTCATCAAGTGGGACGTGATGATCAGCGAAGGCACGATCTTCGTCACCGACGACCGTGGCCAGCACGAAGTCCAGCTCAGCTGGCTGCAAGGCGAGCGCGGTTAATTCCACGTTACTCCCGAAAAATCCCACGTATTCAAGAGAAGCTTCTGTCACCCCATGCGTATCGATCCTCGCCCGTTGCCCGCCACTCTGCCGTTTCTCGGTGAACTGCCACCGCTACTGACCCGCCTGTACGCGGCGCGGGGCGTGCAGTCCGAAGCGGAGCTGGACAAGAGCCTGGCGCGGCTGATTCCGTTCCAGCAGCTCAAAGGGATCGATGCGGCGGTGGACTTGCTGGTGGCGGCGCTGGAGCAGCGTCAGCGGATCCTGATCGTCGGCGACTTCGACGCCGACGGCGCGACGGCCAGCACCGTCGGCGTGCTCGGTTTGCGCCTGCTGGGCGCGGCGCACGTCGATTATCTGGTGCCGAACCGCTTCGAATACGGCTACGGCCTGACCCCGGAAATCGTCGAAGTCGCGATGACCCGCGAGCCGCAACTGTTGATCACCGTCGACAATGGCATTTCCAGCGTTGAAGGTGTCGCGGCCGCGAAGCGCCATGGCCTGAAGGTCTTGATTACTGACCACCACTTGCCTGGCGATGAACTGCCGCAAGCTGATGCGCTGGTCAATCCGAATCAGCCCGGCTGCGAGTTCCCGAGCAAGGCGCTGGCCGGGGTCGGGGTGATTTTCTACGTGTTGATGGCCTTGCGCGCGCGCCTGCGCAGCCTCGGCTGGTACGAGAGCAAGCCACAACCGAACATCGGTGAACTGCTGGATCTGGTGGCGCTGGGCAGCGTTGCCGACGTGGTGCCGCTGGATGCCAACAACCGGATTCTGGTGCACCAGGGGCTGGAGCGAATTCGCGCCGGACGTGCGCGGCCGGGGATCAAGGCGATCCTTGAAGTGGCCAAGCGTGAAGCTTCGCGCATTACCTCTACCGACCTCGGTTTTATCGTCGGCCCGCGTCTGAACGCGGCGGGGCGTCTGGATGACATGAGCCTGGGCATCGAATGCCTGCTGACCCACGACCCTGCGCTGGCCCGGGAAATGGCCGCACAACTGGACGGCATGAATCAGGATCGCAAATCCATCGAGCAAGGCATGCAGCGTGAAGCGCTGGCCCAGCTCAAGGACTTGCCGGTCGAGTCGATGCCGTTCGGATTGTGCCTGTTCGATCCGGAATGGCACCAGGGGGTCATCGGTATCCTGGCTTCGCGGATGAAGGAGCGGTATTTCCGCCCGACCATTGCCTTCGCCGATGCCGGCGACGGCCTGCTCAAGGGCTCGGGCCGTTCGGTGCAGGGCTTTCATATTCGTGATGCGCTGAGCGTGGTCGCGGCGCAGCATCCGGATCTGATCGCCAAGTACGGCGGTCACGCGATGGCGGCTGGCCTGACTTTGCCGCAGGAGAATTTTCCGTTGTTCGCCGAGGCATTTGACGCCGAGGTGCGTAGGCAGCTTCGCGAAGAAGATCTGACCGGGCGCCTGCTGTCGGACGGCACGCTCGCGGTCGAGGAGTTTCATCTGGAACTGGCTCGGGCCCTGCGTCACGCCGGGCCTTGGGGCCAGCATTTCCCGGAGCCGCTGTTCCACGGCGTGTTCCAGTTGGTCGAGCAGCGGGTGGTCGGCGAGCGGCACCTGAAAGTGGTGCTGAAGACCGAATGCGGTTCGGTGAAGCTTGATGGCATCGCCTTCGGCATTGATCGTGATATCTGGCCGAACCCGACAATCAAATGGGTCGAACTGGCGTACAAGCTCGATCTGAACGAGTTTCGCGGCAATGAGACCGTGCAACTGATGATTGCCCACATCGAACCGCGTTGACGCCTTCGCGAGCAAGCTCGCGCAGGCGGACTTACATACACAGAATTACTCTGAACCCTCCCTCATCCCCGGATGTCGACTAGGCTCTAAGCACTGCTTGATTGGCCTTGTGACGTCTTGTCGAATTTTTGCCCGCGGGGGCGGGTGCTGCACCTTTTTCCTGTCACTCGTCGACTTTTCAAACAGAACCCTGGAGCCTGCCCACTGATTTGAGAGGTGCCCCATGAGTCTGCTGCTTGAACCCTTTACCCTTCGCCAACTGACCCTGCCCAACCGCATCGCCGTGTCGCCCATGTGCCAGTACTCCAGCGTCGATGGCCTGGCCAACGACTGGCATCTGGTGCACCTCGGCAGCCGTGCGGTGGGGGGCGCTGGCCTGGTATTCACCGAAGCCACGGCAATCACGGCCGACGGGCGGATCACCGCCGAAGACTTGGGCCTGTGGAACGACGAACAGATCGCACCGTTGCAACGCATCACCCGTTTCATCACCGCCCAAGGCGCAGTGGCCGGCATTCAACTGGCCCACGCCGGGCGCAAGGCCAGCACCCACCGGCCGTGGATCGGCAAGCACGGCAGCGTCAAACCGGAGGACGGTGGCTGGACGCCGGTCGGGCCTTCGCCGATTGCCTTCGACCCGCAACACACTCAGCCGAAACAACTGGATGAAGGGCAGATCGCCCAGGTCATTCAGGACTTCGTGGCCGCAGCCAAACGTGCGCTGACCGCCGGTTTCAGTGTGGTCGAGGTGCATGCGGCGCACGGTTATCTGCTGCACCAGTTTCTGTCGCCGCTGAGTAATCAGCGCCGCGATCAATATGGCGGTTCATTCGATAACCGCATTCGTCTGGTGCTGCAAGTGACCGAAGCGGTGCGCGCCGTGTGGCCGGAAGAACTGCCGGTGTTTGTGCGCCTGTCGGCTACCGACTGGGTCGAGGACGGCTGGAATCCCGATGAAACCGTGGAGCTGGCGCGACGCCTGAAAGCCTTGGGGGCTGATTTGATCGATGTGTCATCGGGCGGCACGGCAGCCAACGCCGAAA
This sequence comes from Pseudomonas pharyngis, assembly GCF_021602345.1. Classification (GTDB taxonomy): domain Bacteria; phylum Pseudomonadota; class Gammaproteobacteria; order Pseudomonadales; family Pseudomonadaceae; genus Aquipseudomonas; species Aquipseudomonas pharyngis. Next base: position 24,491 of record NZ_BQID01000007.1, on the reverse strand, counting down.
TCCCCGTGGGTCCGGGATATCAGACGCGCTTCGCCGAACGGGTGCGCAAGGAGTCAGGCATCGCCACCGGGACCGTGGGAATGATTACCGAGCCGGCCCAGGCCGAGCACATCCTGCGAACCTGTCAGGCCGACATCATCTTCCTTGCCCGTGAGCTGCTGCGTGATCCGTACTGGCCGCTGCACGCCGACGATGACCTGGGCGGCCGCAAAGCGGTGTGGCCGGCGCAGTATCAACGTGCGACCCATCGGGATCAGCCGATTCATGAGTCTGATCTGCGGGATTGATCCGACCTGTCGCAGCGCCTATAAAACCCGCCATTGAAAAGGCGGGTTTTTTCTTGCCTATCGTTTGGAATGCAAAGGAATGGATCGCATGTTGATCGAACGAGAGTTGACGGAATCCGACTTGCCGCTGCTGGCGCTGATCGACCGCAGTGAACTGGTCGAGGAATGTTATCGCGTGGAAAACGGTGAGCTGGTTCTGTATCCGGCGCGTTTCGACATGCGCGGGTGGCCCGAAGGGGAGGCGGAGGAGAATGCGCGGGTATTGGAAAAATGCTGGCGCAGCGGCGGTTGGCTACACGGGATTTTCGATGGGGAGACACTGGTGGCAGCGGTGGTTGTGGATAACCGGGTTATTCACAATCAGGGTCTGAACATGCGGCAGTTGAAGTTTCTGCACATCAGCCGTGCCTGGCGTGGGCAGGGAGTTGGCGGGCGATTGTTTGCCCTGGCCTGCGCCCATGGTCGGAGGATCGGCGCCGAGGCGCTGTATGTCTCGGCGACCGAGTCGCGCAATACCGTGGAGTTCTATCAGCGTCAGGGTTGCCGGTTGGTTGATCACCCGGATCCTGAGTTGTTTGATCAAGAGCCCAAAGACATTCATCTGTATTGCCCACTGACCTGACGCAGTGCCTTCCATCCGATGTTGAATATTCTGACGCTTTCGCGAGCAAGCCCGCTCCCACCCTGGCTCCGTGTCGGTCACACGCTGTGTGATCGAACCAGATCCAATGTGGGAGCGGGCTTGTTCGCGAATAGGCCCGGGCAGGCGCCTCAAAACATCAAGGATACTTGCGCTTGTCCGGCGCCGGCGGGAAGTACTGGTACAACCAGGTTTCGCTCAGCGTGCGGTCATTGGTGCGTATGAACAGTCGCAGCTCAACTGGCTCCACGCTGTCATTGGTCGGGTACCAGTCGAACAGGATCCGGTAACCCTTGATGTCATCCAGCACCAGCACGCTGAAGTCCTGCACCTTGCCGTTGGAGCAAGTCACCACCGGTTCGATCCCGGTGCCCTGCGGCAGGCGATCCAGGCCGCCACCGGTGAAGTCCACAGCAAAGCGACGGGCCCAGACCGGAGGGTAATGCTCGCCCGGAGCCCAGCCTTCGACGAAGCCTCCCATACCCGAACGGGTCGCATGCACCCGCGCCAGCGGCGTGCCGACCGGCGGCAGGGCGCTCCAGTAGAGCTTGTAGCCGTAGTTCAGCGAATCGCCGGCGGCTACCGGTTTCTTCGGCGTCCAGAACGCAACGATGTTGTCCAGGGTTTCGCCGGTTGTAGGAATTTCCAGCAGATCGATAGAGCCTTCGCCCCACGCGGTTGTAGGTTCTACCCACAGGCTCGGACGTTTGCTGTACCAGTCGACGGTGTCCTGATAGTTGGCGAATTCGTGGTCGGTCTGCACCAGACCGAACCCTTTCGGATCGGTGTCGGCGAAGGCGTTGAATTGCAGGGTCGCCGGGTTGTTCAGTGGGCGGCAGATCCACTCGCCGTTGCCGCGCCACATGGCCAGACGATCCGAGTCATGGATTTGCGGGTGAATGGTGTCGCACATCCGGCGCTCGTGGGTGCCGCAGCTGAACATGCTGGTCATCGGCGCGATGCCCAGTTGTTCGATGGCGGTGCGGGCATTGATGTGGGCGTCGACTTCCATCACCACGCGCTCGGCCTGGCAATCGATGTCGAAGCGATAGGCGCCGGTCGCGCTCGGCGAGTCGAGCAGGGCGTAGACCACAAAGCGGGTCGCGTTCTGATCCGGGGTTTCGAACCAGAACTTGGTGAAGTCAGGGAATTCTTCGCGTTTCTTGGCGTAGGTGTCGACGGCTAGGCCACGGGCGGAGAGGCCATATTGGCCAGTGGCATCCACCGCGCGGAAGTAGCTGGCGCCGAGGAACGACACCACGTCATGCCGGTCCAGTTCCGGCGCCTTGAACAGCTTGAAGCCGGCAAACCCCAGATCCCCCTTGAGCTGCTGGGTGTCGACCGAAGTGTTTTCATAGTTGAACAGCTGAGGGCGGAAATGCACCTCGCGGGCCGTGCGGGTCTTGGGATCGACGCTGTACATGCGCACCGGCTGACGGAAACCCATGCCGACGTGGAAGAACTGCACATCGAGCTGACCCTTGTTTTCCTTCCACAGCGAATGCTCGCCGTCATAGCGGATCGCATTGAAGTTCTGCGGGGTCATGGTCGCCAGGGTCGGCGGCAGCACCTGTTTGGTGTCCTGATAGGCGCTGCCGGCCAGTTGTTTGGCCTGGCGCTTCAGCGTTTCGAAGTCGAAGGCCTGTGCTTCAACGTCGGCGGCACCGCCAGAGGCGGCCCAGGCGCGTGCGGCGAGCAGGCCGGAGGCGGAAAGGCCAGTGTAAGCCGCAATGGCCATGGACGCTTTGAGCAAATTCCTGCGGTGCATAAATACAACCTGTCGTGGACAATCCCGCGCCGTTCCTGGCACGTACTGGATCAGAAATTACGGTTCGGACAAGCCTTCGGCCAAACGCTACGGACTAGTAACAGATGCCCGCTAGCTTAATCGGTTCGCCGATTTTGCAAAATTCATTGATGGCACGGCGACAGCGTCTCAATGAAACAAGACGTTACGGTTATTTATCTCACAGACTTTTCTGATTTATAGGGCATATCTGCTTTTTTCGACTAATTACTCTAAAAACAGCTTTTCAGCGCCGATTTAATTTCTATTCTATGGGCATCGCCGGTCACGACCCATCCGACCGGCAGGGCTCAAATCGCTGCTTAAAGGAGCAGGGCGATGCGGTTTTCGAGAAATTTCTGACGTACTGGAAAAGGACATCGTCCATGACAAAAGGACAAGGCATCACCGAAATGTTAGGCATCTTTCCCTGCCTCACCAACGTCCGGCGAAGACGCCGGCTCAGTCCTGACGAACTGAAACTGGTGGAGCGTTACCGGGAGTTGTCGGAGAGCGACCGGATTGCGATGCGGTATCTGGTGGATGCGATGAGGAGTGTTTCGCGGTTTTGAAACAGGAGGTTCACCGTGAAAGCCATTTGGCTTTCACGTTGGCCAGATCAATCAACTTACCCGCGTCAGCATCGGCGATGCCGACATGGATTGCGTGCAGATGCTCGGCAACCGCACATTGTTTGACGAATTTTTGCAGGTAGTCTTCAGCAAAATTCTCGTCGCTCGGGATGATTTCGAGAATGGGCGGAAGTACAGGGATGGCGTTGCACATCAGTTTGGAACTCGGTCAGAAATGGGTCGAGGTTGATGGTGAATATTGAAGGGGCGGGCTCTGGAGTCCGCCTCTTTTTCATTGGACCAAGTGAGGCCGTCAGCTACATGTCCCCGATACCTGATATGGCTGCTGACCGAGCACCAACTCCGGCATATCACGCCATTTCACCCATGCCTGTTGTTGCCAGTGCAACAGCGGCACGGTGACGCCTGCCCAATGCACCGAGCTCAGGCTTGGGCAGTTTTCCGCTGTTGCTGAGCTGGTTTCCCGCAGGATGGGAATCACCTCATTGCTCAGCCATTGCCGAAGGTTGCGGTTTTCCGGGATGAAATGGTGGACGAGCAGCGCGTACGTGCCGGATTCGCTGACCATCGGGGTCTCGACAACATCGCCGTCCTTGCGCAGGCGGACGGTGCGGCGTTGGTCGGGGTCAAGTTTGAGCGTGACGCGTGGGTTCAAGGGATGGCCCATCATGCGGCCCAGATCTTGAGCGCAGAACCAGGCTTGATGATCAAGCAGGAGGGCGTGGAGGAAGCGGTTGTGGCGGGTGAATACGGTGGGGATGAAGTAAGGATGATCTTTAGAGGAATTTTGAGTTTGATTGGGCATTTGTCGACTCCAACATTGAGAATAGAGCCGCCACTCGGATGAGTGCGGTTGCGCCATTTTGATTTTGTTCCGGCTTCGACACCGGGCTGTTGATATCACAGCCGGAGTAGAGCCTACCTAGCAGGAGTTTCACCGCCAAGTCCACATAGTCGACGTGATCTGTAGGAAATGCGGAGGTCCTTCGTTCGCTAGGACCTTTCGGCGTTGAAAATTTATCATGTGTAAAAAAACTGCACTTCGTCTCAGAAATAGCTATATTCAGTTCAATTTTTCGCACGAAGTGCAGGTTTTTTACATGTTGATTGAATTTTCAGTTTCTAACTATCGCTCCTTTCGTGAGAAGCAGACGCTTTCGATGGTGGCAACCCCACGCCTTAGTAAAAAAAGAAACGTGTTTAAGCCTTTTGTGGATGGAGAAAAACTCCCAAATCTCCTGAAGGTCGCGGCGATTTATGGACCTAATGCCTCTGGAAAGTCTTCGCTTATTCAGGCCTTGGGGGTAGTGACAGAGTTGTTGAGTATCACACCTACAGCAGATAATAAGGGCTTGCCTGTAAAGGCATTTAGATTTGATCCTGAACTTGCGGATCTACCTAGTAATTTTGAATACAACTTTATAAAGAATGGACTTCGCTATCAGTTTATTTTAGGGGTTACAGAAAAGAGAATTGTTGAGGAAAGGCTTACATCTTACCCAAAGGGAAAGGAGTCTTTGCTATATAGTCGTGAACTAACGAGCAAGGGCGAGCGTTATATCTTTGGTGAAGGGCTGGAGGGCGGGAAAGAGGTCCATGAGGCTTGGAGGAGACTGACAAGCCCTAAAGCACTTTTTATTGCGCAGTCAGTAGCAAATAGTAGTGAGGAATTGAGGCAGCTTAGAGAACCGTTTGAGTGGTTTAAAACTACTCTTTGGTCAATTGAACAGGATTCGATGTTGCGTTGGTCTACCGCGTCAATAAGGATTCTGAAAAAAGTTCCTAGGTTTACTGAACATTTGGAACAGTTTTTGCGGGATGTAGATATTCCAGTTTCCAATATTGAGTTTGAAGATTCAGTAGCTGAAACGGCGCTGATGAAAGCCTCCGAAGCTTTATCGGCAGAAAATGTGTTTGGAGGAGATCAGAACGATAAGACGACTCTAACGCACACAACTCTATTGGGTAGTGCGGAGTTTGATTTTTCAGAGGAGTCAGGTGGTACAAAAAACCTTATTGGTTTTTGGTTGCCTTGGACAACTATGAACTTTAGGTCGGATAGTGAAGGCGGTATATTGGCGGTTGACGAGCTTGATAGTAGCTTGCACCCGGAAATTGTCGCCGATCTTATAGAGAAGCACTTAGATAGGAAAATAGACTCACAGTTGATTTTCACCACGCATGATACGCACTTGATGAATGCTAAGGTGCTAAGGCGTGATCAGTTTTGGATAACTGAGCGCGATGAAAATGGTGCAACTAAGCTTTTCTCAATCCATGATTTTGAGGGGCGAGAAGGTGAGGATGTAGAAAAGCGTTATTTTGAAGGGCGCTATCGTGGACTACCTCTGATCCGGAGGAAATAATCATGGGCCGCTCAGCAAATTCTTTTGATCGGAAAGGCTCGAAGTTCAAACCCCAGCCGAAGATTCTAATTCTGTGTGAGGATACTAAGTCTGGAAAACGCTATCTTGAAGACGCCGCTCACCATTTTCGAGCTAATGCTCAAGTAGAGATTGCTCACTGTGGGGTAACTCATCCAAGTGGAATTGTTGAAAGGGCGATTGCTCGACAGAAGAGTTTTGATAAGGTCTTCTGTGCTTTAGATCGTGATACTCATCTATGCTTTGATAGAGCAATTGATTTGGCTAAGCCACATCAGAAAATAAAGATAATAGCGTCCTTTCCTTGCTTCGAATTTTGGTTGTTGTTGCATTTTGGTTATAACAGAAAGCCGTTCACTGCAGTGGGTAAAAACTCTCCAGGAGACCTCGTGACGAAAAGCCTTAGAGAGAAACCTTACATGGGTAAATACGAGAAGGGGAAAGATATAAGCTATTTTGCCCAGCTACTTGGTGAGCCATTTCAAAAAGCGCGAGCCTTAGCACCGAAGGTTCTTGAGGATGTTGCTGTCAGTGGGGAACCCAATCCCAGCACTGAAATTCACCTGCTAATGAATGAATTCGAAATCCTTTCTAAACCTCAGTTGCTATAGCAGTCAAAAAAAGTCCCGATCCGTGATTTGAGAACCGGGACTTTATTTTGGTGGAGGAGAGTTACCGGCCCACCTTCCAGGCATCCCCAGCCGGCGCCTTCCCATGGTCATACGGCTTGCCAATCCACATATAAACCAGCCCCAGCCCAATAACGATCGCCGTGCTCAGCACCATCGCGTAGTTGATGTACCACGCGGCATCCGGGGTACGTGGCCAGGCCATGTTGATGATTGCGCCGACGCCATACACCAGCGCGCCGATGTTCACCGGCCAGCCCCAGGCGCGGAGGGTGAACTTGCCGCTGGGTTTCCAGCCTTTGCTACGGGCGTACAGGGCGGCGAGGACGATCATCTGGAATGCGAGGTAGATGCCGATGGCGGCGAAGCTGACGATGGTGGCCACGGCGTCTTGCAGGAAGAAGCCGAGGGCGATGATCAGGCCGGGCAGGACGCCGGACACGAACAGCGCGGCAACCGGCACCTGGGTCGTAGGAGAAATCTTTTTCAGCAGTCGGCTGCCGATGACCATTTCATCGCGAGCGTAGGAATACAGCAGACGACTCGCCGCAGCTTGCAAGCTGATGACGCAGGAGATGAAGGAAATCATTACCACGCCCATCACCACTTTCGAACCGACCGGGCCGAAGGCGTTGTTGAGGATGGTGGTGACCGGGTCCTTGTCGGTGCCGTTGATCACGGCCTGCATGTCCGGCACGGCGAGGATCAGCGCCAGGCAGGCGAACATCGCCGCGATGCCGCCGATGTAGATGGTCATGCGCATGGCCACCGGGATTTTCTTGCTCGGGTTCGGGGTTTCTTCGGCTACATCACCGCAGGCCTCGAAGCCGTAGTAGAGGAACATCCCCGCCAGCGACGCGGTGAGGAAGGCCGGCAGATAGGACCCGTCGACGCTGATGTTGAAAGTGTTGAACAGCACGCTGATCGGCTGGTGGCGCTCGAAAATCAGCAGGTACACGCCGACGATCACCGCGCCGACCAGTTCGCAGAGGAAACCGAACATGGCGATCCGCGCCAGCACTTTGGTGCCGCTGAGGTTCACCAGGGTGGCGAACAGCGTCAGTACCAGGGCGATGACGATGTTGGTGTTGTTGCTCGGTTCAAAACCCAGCATGGCCGCGAGGTACGGGCCGGCACCGACTGCCACGGCGGCGATGGTCACGCACAGGGCGATGGAGTAGATCCAGCCGACCATCCATGCCCATTTCTTGCCGACCAGGCGACGTGCCCAAGGATAAACGCCACCGGAAATCGGGAACTGCGACACCACTTCGCCGAAGATCAGGCACACCAGCAATTGACCGCAACCGACCAGCAAATAGGCCCAGAACATCGGCGGCCCGCCAGCGGCCAGGCACAGGCCGAACAGGGTATAAACCCCTACGACCGGCGACAGATAGGTGAAGCCCAACGCGAAGTTTTCCCACAGGCTCATGCTGCGGTTGAAGTTGGAGGTGTAACCCAGTTGGCGCAGTTGTTCGGCATCGCTGTCGGCAACGGCGGCTGAGAGATCGGGTGATGCACTCATGTGTGTTTGCTCCGTGAAATCGGCAGATTTCGGATGGCCGAAACCGTGGCGGGGCCTTGAAGGCGCCGCCCGGATCGGTAGTTATTGTTTTGAATGCCTGGTGATGCGGATGACCGGTTTCTGCCTTGAAGCCGGGGTGATGCCTTTAGTGCTTGAACATCACATGCCGAACCGTGGTGTAGTCCTCCAGCCCGTACATGGACATGTCCTTGCCGTAGCCGGACAGTTTCTGACCGCCGTGGGGCATTTCGCTGACGAGCATGAAGTGCGTATTCACCCAAGTGCAGCCGTACTGCAACCGCGCAGACAGTCGATGCGCACGTCCGACATCCGCCGTCCACACCGAGGACGCCAGGCCGTAGTCCGAATCGTTGGCCCATTCCAACGCCTGAGCCTCATCGGTGAATTTGGTCACCGACACCACCGGCCCGAACACTTCGCGACGGACGATTTCGTCGTCCTGCTGGGCGTCGGCCAGCACCGTCGGCTCGAAGAAGAAACCACTGCCTTCGACAGCCTTGCCGCCAGTGATCAAGCGAATGTGCGGTTGCGCCACGGCGCGTTCGACAAACCCGGCCACGCGGTCGCGATGCTGGGCGGTGATCAGCGGTCCCAGTTCGGTCGACGGATCATCCTGCAAACCGTACTTGATGCTGCTCACCGCTGCGCCAAGCTTCTCGACGAACTTGTCGTAAATACCTTGCTGGGCGTAGATCCGGCACGCGGCGGTGCAATCCTGGCCGGCGTTGTAGAAGCCGAAGGTGCGAATGCCTTCGACCGCCGCATCAATGTCGGCGTCGTCGAAGATGATCACCGGCGCCTTGCCGCCCAATTCCATGTGCATGCGTTTGACGCTGTCGGCGGTGCTGGAAATGATGTTCGAACCGGTGGCGATGGAGCCGGTCAGCGACACCATGCGCACTTTCGGATGGGTCACCAGCGGACTGCCCACGCTCGGTCCACGCCCGAACACCAGATTGAGTACACCGGCCGGGAAAATATCCGACGCCAGTTCGGCCAGACGCAACGCGGTCAGCGGGGTTTGTTCCGACGGCTTGAGCACCACGGTATTACCGGCGGCGAGGGCCGGGGCGATTTTCCAGGCGACCATCATCAGCGGGTAGTTCCACGGCGCGATGGAGGCGATTACGCCCACCGGGTCGCGGCGGATCATCGAGGTGTGGCCGGGCAGGTATTCGCCGCCGGCCGAACCGCTCATGCAACGGCTGGCGCCGGCGAAGAAACGGAACACGTCGGCAATCGCCGGGATCTCGTCATTCAGCGCGGCGCTGTAGGGTTTGCCGCAGTTGTCCGATTCCAGCTTGGCCAGTTCTTCGCCGTGGGCTTCGATGGCGTCGGCGAGTTTGAGCAGCAGCAGCGAACGGTCTTTCGGCGTGGTCTGCGACCATTCGGCGAAGGCACTGTCCGCAGCGCGGACGGCGGCATCGACCTGGGCCTCGGTGGCCTCGTTGATTTCCACCAGCACTTCACCGCGTGCCGGGTTGAGCACCGGTTGCGCCGGGCCTTCGCCGTTGACCAGTTGGCCGTTGATCAAGAGTTTGGTTTGCATGTTGTTGTCCTCTTTCTACTGCAAATTCAGGGTGGGAAAGGTCAGGGAATTCATTTGCCGCCGCTACCGGCCACGCTCTCGCCACCCCGGGTCAGGTAGTAGGCGCCGAGGATCGGCAGCATGGTCACCAGCATCACCAGCATCGCCACGACGTTGGTCACTGGTACGTCCCGTGGGCGGCTCAACTGGTTGAGCAACCACAGCGGCAAGGTGCGTTCATGGCCGGCGGTGAAGGTGGTGACGATGATTTCGTCGAACGACAGCGCAAACGCCAGCATGCCGCCGGCGAGCAGCGCCGAGCCGAGGTTCGGCAGGATGATGTAGCGGAAGGTCTGCCAGCCGTCGGCGCCGAGATCCATCGACGCCTCGATCAGGCTGTGTGAGGTGCGGCGCAGACGGGCGATGACGTTGTTGTAGACGATCACCACGCAGAAGGTCGCGTGGCCGACGATGATGGTGAACATCCCCGGCTCGATGCCCAACGTCTTGAAGGTCGCCAGCAGCGCGATCCCTGTGATGATCCCCGGCAGTGCAATCGGCAGGATGAGCATCAGTGAAATGCCCTGTTTGCCGAAGAAGTCCCGGCGGTACAGCGCCGCCGAAGCGAGGGTGCCGAGCACCATCGCAATCAGCGTGGCGATGGCCGCAATCTGCAGCGACAACTTGATCGCTTCCAGCACGTCCGGCCGGGAAAACGCCACGCTGAACCAGTGCAGCGTGAAGCCTTTCGGTGGAAAGCTGAACGCCGCGTCTTCGGTGTTGAAGGCGTAGAGGAAGATGATCAGGATCGGGAAGTGCAGAAACACCAGCCCGCCCCAGGCTGCAATGCGCAAGCCAATTGAGGCCTTTTCCCCCTGCTTTTCTGAATTAGAGCGCATCGAAGGCCCCCAGACGTTTGACGATGGACAGGTAGATGGCGATCAGCACGATCGGCACCAGCGTGAACGCCGCAGCCATCGGCATGTTGCCGATCGCGCCTTGCTGCGCGTAGACCATGCTGCCGACGAAGTAGCCCGGCGGGCCCACCAGTTGCGGCACGATGAAGTCGCCCAGGGTCAGCGAAAAGGTGAAGATCGAACCGGCCGCGATGCCCGGCACCGACAGCGGCAGAATCACCTGCATGAAGGTCTGACTCGGCTTGGCCCCGAGGTCGGCGGAGGCTTGCAGCAACGACGGCGGCAGGCGCTCCAGCGAGGCCTGGATCGGCAGGATCATGAACGGCAGCCAGATATAGACGAACACCATGAACCGGCCCAGATGCGAGGTCGACAAGGTGCTGCCACCGACCCCGGGAATCCCCAGAATGAACTGCAGCACCGGCTCCAGCCCCAGGTGCTGAACGAACCACTGCGCGACGCCGCCCTTGGCCAGCAGCAGCGTCCAGGCGTAAGCCTTGACGATGTAACTGGCCCACATCGGCATCATCACCGCAATGTAGAAAAACGCCTTGGTCTTGCCGGTGGTGTAGCGCGCCATGTAGTAGGCAATCGGGAACGCGACGATGGCGCTGGCGATCGACACCACGATGGCCATGCTCAGGGTGCGCAGGATGATGTCGAAATTCGATGGCTGGAACAGCGCGGCGAAGTTGGCCAGAGTCAGGTCGGGCGTGACCGCCATGGTGAAGTCGTCGAAGGTGTAGAAGCCTTGCCACAACAGCACCAGCAGCGAGCCCAGATAGATCGCGCCAAACCACAGCAGCGGCGGCACCAGCAGCATCGACAGATACAGGTTCGGCTTGCGATAGAGCAGGTTGGAAAACCTGCGCAACGGCGCCGATTGCGGGAGGGCGAGGGCGGTCATGTCACACCCCGCTCGCAACGGTGTCGTGCAGCGCAATCATCGCTTCCCGCGCCCAGCGCGCGCTGATGCGCTGGCCGGTCTGGTGCTGCGCGCTGCTGTCGATCCACTGATTGTTGGCCTGGCTGATGCTCAGGGTCTGGCCGTTTTCCAGGGTCAGTTCATAGCGCGTGGCGCTGCCCTGATACTGGATGTCATGCAGCAGGCCGCTGACCTCAATCTCGTGGCTGGCCAAGGGGCCTTCTGCGAAGCGCACGTGTTCCGGGCGGATCGAAAACGGCTGCGGATGGCCGCTGAGCTGGCGCGCCAGATCGCCACGAATCACGTTCGAAGTGCCGACGAATTCGGCGACGAACGTCGTGGTCGGTTTCATGTACAGATTGCGCGGGGTATCGACCTGCTCGATGCGGCCCTTGTTGAACACGGCCACGCGGTCGGACATCGACAGCGCTTCGGTCTGATCGTGAGTGACGAATATGAAAGTGATGCCGAGCTGGCGTTGCAGCTTCTTCAGTTCGCTCTGCATCTGTTCGCGCAGCTTCAGGTCGAGAGCGCCCAACGGCTCGTCGAGCAACAGCACGCGCGGGCGATTGACCAGCGCGCGGGCGAGGGCGACACGCTGGCGCTGACCGCCGGACAACTGCACCGGTTTACGCGCGCCGTAGCCGCCGAGGGCGACCATGTCCAACGCTTCTTCGGCGCGCTTGTGGCGTTCGGTCTTGCTCACGCCTTTGACTTTCAATCCGTAAGCGACGTTGTCCAGCACGTTCATGTGCGGGAACAGCGCGTAATCCTGAAACACCGTGTTGACGTCGCGCTGATAGGGCGGCAGACCGGCGGCTTCGGCGCCGTGAATGCGGATCGAGCCAGCGCTCGGTTGCTCGAACCCGGCGATCAGGCGCAGGCACGTGGTCTTGCCCGAACCGGAAGGGCCGAGCATGGAAAAGAACTCGCCGTCCTGGATATCGATGGACACCCGGTCAACGGCCTTCACCTCGCCGAACTGCCGGGAAACGTTGGTGAACTGGACTGCAAGCGTCATGGTGCGGTGCTCCAAAAAGGCGAAGGCCGTCGCAGCGGCCCTGCCTGGACTTCTGAAAAAACTGGATCGTCTGGCGGTGTATGCGATGGTTTTTGGCTAACTCATCTGGTCGATACGCCGCGATCTGCTTTTAGCTCCCTCTCCCTCCGGGAGAGGGCGGGGGGTGAGGGCAGCTATTTCAGCCATTGCTCCAATTTCAAAAGCAAAGTCAAAAGCTACCCCCTCACCCCAGCCTCTCCCCCAGGGGGGCGAGGGGAAAGGGAGCCGATCGCGTGATTTTCGAGAACTATCTACCGCCCATAATCGCAATGTAGTCCTGCGTCCACCGGCTATACGGCACAAACTTCCCACCCTCAGCCTGCGGTGTTTTCCAGAAGGCGATCTTGTCGAACTGATCAAAGCCGTTGGTCTTGCAGCCTTCAGCCCCGAGCAACTCACTGCCCTGACACGCCGCCGGAACCGCCGGCAACGAACCGAACCATGCCGCCACATCACCCTGGACTTTCGGCTGCAGCGACCAGTCCATCCACTTGTACGCGCAGTTCGGGTGCTTGGCCTCGGCGTGCAGCATGGTGGTGTCGGCCCAACCGGTGGCGCCTTCTTTCGGCACGGTCGAAGCGATCGGCTGTTTCTCGTTGATCAGGCCGTTGACCTGATACGGCCATGCACTGGATGCGACTACGCCTTCGTTCTTGAAGTCGCTCATCTGCACCGTGGTGTCGTGCCAGTAACGGTGGATCAGCTTCTGCTGAGCGCGCAACAGTTCCAGCACAGCCTTGTACTGATCTTCGGTGAGCTGGTACGGATCCTTGATCCCCAGCTCAGGCTTGGTGGATTTCAGGTAAAGCGCCGCGTCGGCGATGTAGATCGGACCATCGTAGGCCTGCACGCGGCCCTTGTTCGGCTTGCCGTCGGGCAGATTCTGCGCATCGAACACCACGTTCCAGCTGGTCGGCGCGGTCTTGAAGACGTTGGTGTTGTACATCAGCACGTTCGGGCCCCACTGGTACGGGGTGCCGTAGGTCTGGCTGTTGACCACGTACCATGGCGCGTCTTTCAGGCGCGGGTCGAGGGATTTCCAGTTCGGGATCAACGCGGTGTTGATCGGCTGCACACGCTTGCCGACGATCAAGCGCAACGAGGCATCGCCCGACGCGGTCACCAGGTCGTAACCGCCCTTGGCCATCAGGCTGACCATTTCGTCAGAGGTGGCGGCGGTCTTCACATTGACCTTGCAGCCGGTTTCCTTCTCGAAACCGGTCACCCAGTCGTAGGCCTTGTCGCTTTCACCGCGTTCGATGTAGCCGGGCCAAGCGACGATGTCCAGCTGGCCTTCGCCGGCGCCGACGGCTTTCAGCGGCTCGGCGGCCTGCAGGCTGGCGCTGGCCAGCAGGGCCGTGGTGATTGCACTGAGCAGTGCGGTCTTGTGCACGAACATGGTGAACCCTCTTCTTCAAATTATGGTCGGGGCAGTTGTGAACGCGGTGAAGCATGCCGTGGTCGGCTTGTTATTAGCGTAGTCAGAGATGCTGGCCGTGGCGGGCCATGATGTGCCGCACCACGCTGTAGTCCTGTAGCGAATCGCTGGATAAGTCTTTGCCGTAACCGGAGCGTTTCAACCCGCCGTGGGGCATTTCGCTGACCAGCATGAAATGGCTGTTGATCCAGGTGCAGCCGTATTGCAGCCGTGCGGCAACCTGCATCGCCTTGTCCAGGTTCTGGGTCCAGACCGACGAGGCCAGGCCGTATTCCGAGTCGTTGGCCCAGTCCACCGCTTGCGCGAGTTCGTCGAAGCGGGTCACGGTCACCACCGGGCCGAACACTTCGCGCTGGACGATTTCATCGCTCTGTTTGCAACCGGCCAGCAGGGTTGGCTGATAGAAGAACCCGGCGCCGGAATGCACTGCCGCGCCGGTTACCCGCTCGATGTGTGGCTGACCGAGGGCGCGCTCGACGAAACTGGCCACGCGGTCGCGCTGACGGGTGCTGATCAGCGGGCCGATTTCGTTGTCGGCATCGCGTTTGCCAGCAAAGCGCAGGCTGCTGACCGCCGCGCCAAGTTCGGCCACCAACTTGTCGTGAATCCCGGCCTGGGCGTAGATCCGGCACGCGGCGGTGCAATCCTGCCCGGCGTTGTAATAGCCATAAGTGCGCACGCCTTCGACCACCGCTTTGAGATCCGCATCGTTGCAGACGATCACCGGGGCTTTGCCGCCGAGTTCGAGGTGCGTGCGTTTGAGGGTCTTGGCGGCGGCCTGGAGGATTTTCTGGCCGGTGACGATATCGCCGGTCAGCGACACCATCCGCACTTTCGGGTGGCCAACCAAGTGACTGCCGACGCCTTCGCCGCCACCGCAGACGATGTTGATTACCCCGCGCGGCAGAATCTCGGCCAGTGCCGGGGCCAATGCCAGAATCGACAGCGGCGTGTGCTCGGATGGCTTGAACACCAGCGTATTGCCGGCGGCGAGAGCCGGGGCGATCTTCCACGCGGCCATCATGATCGGGTAGTTCCACGGCGCAATCGAGGCGACGACGCCAATCGGATCGCGGCGCACCATGCTGGTGTAGCCCGGCACGTATTCACCGCTGAGCTGGCCGGTCTGGCAACGCACGGCGCCGGCGAAGAAGCGGAATACATCGACGGTGGCGGTCAAGTCGTCTTGCCGCGCCAGATGCAAAGGCTTGCCGCAGTTCAAGGCTTCGAGGCGGGCGAGGTGATCGGCGTGCTTTTCGACGGCGTTGGCGATTTCCAGCAGCAGGTTCGAGCGTTGTTGCGGGGTGGTGCGCGACCACTCGGCAAAGGCGCGGTGGGCGGCGAGGATGGCGGCTTCGACTTGCTCGGTGCTGGCCTCGGCGATCTGGGTCAGGACTTCGCCGGTGGCCGGGTTGAGGATCGGTTCGACAAAACCCTGGCCGGCGACCAGTTCGCCGTCGATCAGCAACGCGGTGTGCATGTGGGTCTGCGCGCCAGCCATTTTCCGTGATCTCTTTTCTTGTATGGCCATGTTGCTCCCTGTTCCGGGAGCCGACCGTCTTATCGATGCAGCAAGACTAGTGCGCGGCTCCGGGGTCGACAAATTCTAAATACTGAAGGTGGCATTCGATTAAATAGATGGCTTGCGTCCGCCGTGGGGCTGCTCGCGGGCCACGGTCAGGAAAGGATCGACCAGCGCGGGGCGGGCGGTGCCACGACGCCAGGCCAGACCGACGTCGAGTGTCTGGTTGAGGTCGGCAATCGGTCGGGCTTCGATGATGTCGCCTTCGAGCGACCATGGGCGGTAGGTCATGTCTGGCTGGATCGACACGCCGAGACCCGCCGCGACGAGACTTCGCACGGCCTCGGTGGACGCGGTTCTGAGGGTGATCTTCGGTTGCAGCCCGGCGCCGCGCCACAGGCGTTGGGCGTTGCGATCCATTTCATCGACGTTCAGTTGAATCAACGGCTCCCGGGCGACATCGGCAAGGTTGATGCTGTCGTGTTCCAGCAGCGGGTGCTGGGCCGGCAGCCACAAACGGTGCGGCGAGTGGGTCAGCACTTCGGTCTGCAAGGCGTGGCGGTCTTCGAGGTTGGAGAGGATCAGCACCCCGACATCGATCTCGCCGCTGACCAGCAGGTGCTCGATGTACGGCCGCTCGTCCTCCATCACCCGAATCTCGACATTGGGGTAGGCACGCTGGAAGCGGGTGAGCAAATCCGCTAGGTAATAACCGGCCACCAGACTGGTCACCCCGACGATCAACTGCCCGGCGACCTGATCGGTGCTTTGTTGCAGGCTGCGTTTGGCATTGTCCACGGTGGCCAGAATCAGGTGCGCCTGGCGCAGGAACTGGTGGCCCTGATGGGTCAGCGTCATGCCCTTGGCGTGGCGATTGAACAGACTGACGCCGATTTCTTCCTCCAGTTGCTGGATGGCCAGGGTCAGGGTCGATTGGGAAATGAACGCGGTTTGCGCAGCGGCGGAGATCGAGCCGGTCTCGGCCACGGCGATGAAATGGCGGATCTGACGCAAGGTCATCATGGAAGGTTTACCCGGTGGGCGGTTTTTATAGATTGCCTCGAGTGTATATCTATTTTCGCGAAGGGCTGCCGTGGGCCAGGCAACATCTGGAAGCACACTCGCACCCAGGTGACGGGCACTTTCGAACTAGGCTGAGGGCCTTATTGATCCGGATAACCCCAGTTTGGAGACGGAACATGAACACCCGTGGATTGCTCGATCAACTCCTTAAGTCCGGCCAGGATCTGTTGCAGAACAAGGCGGGCGGGGCGCAGAACAAACCGGCTGCCGGTGGTTTGGGCGGCTTGCTGGGCGGATCTTCCAGTAACGGCGCACTCGGCGGCTTGCTGTCAGGCGCAGGCGGCGGTGCCCTGGCGGCCGGCGCCATGGGCCTGCTGCTGGGCAGTAAAAAGGCCCGTAAGGTTGGCGGTAAAGTCGCCCTCTACGGCGGCCTCGCCGCACTGGGCGTGATCGCCTACAAAGCCTATGGCAACTGGAACGCCCAGAAAGGCATCGCCCCACAAAGCGAACCGCAAACCCTCGATCGCCTGCCACCGGCGCAAGTCGAACAACACAGCCAGGCCATCCTCAAAGCCTTGGTCGCCGCCGCCAAGGCCGACGGCCACATCGACGACCGCGAACGCCAACTGATCGAAGGTGAATTCACCAAACTCGACAACGATCAGGAACTCAAACACTGGCTCCACGCCGAACTCAACAAACCCCTCGACCCCACCGACGTCGCCCGCGCGGCGAGCACGCCGGAGATGGCTGCCGAGATGTACGTGGCGAGCGTGATGCTGGTGGATGAGGAAAACTTCATGGAGAAGAGCTATCTGGATGAACTGGCGCGGCAACTGAAGCTGGAGCCGGGGTTGAAAGTGGAGCTGGAGAGGCAGGTGAGGGTGGCTTTGGTGTAAGCGGAGGTATTCAGGTTTTTATGAGACAGGGCAGGGGATGTTAAGGTTTGGCCTTTGACGCACCTTATAAGGATATTGCCCGTGTTACGTCAGTTTTTACTCGCCCTTCCGGCCATGTTTTTTCTGGCCGGTTGCGGGGCCGAGTCCGGCTCATTGCCCGTCAGCATGAACCTGACACCGGAAAAAGTCGCGTCGATTGCGGAAACTATTAAAACCAAGTATCCGAACCTATCCAGCGAGATGCGCGAAAAGGTCCTCAACACCGTAGTTCAGTCGATTGACAACATGGTGTTTATCGAAGGTGGCCAGTTTGATATGGGCGACTTTGGATGGGCTTGCGAATACGACGAAACGGATGTTTGTACTTGGCCTTGCGGGCAAGAGCCGGAGCAGCTTTGTCATATCAGCAGGAAGGGCAATGACGATTTCGTCCATCCGGTAAAGTTGAGCAGTTACTATCTATCGAAATATCAGGCTACGTTGGCGGATTTCGATCTTTTTTTTGTGGCTAATGGAAAGCCGCTCTATGACGCAGAGGATCGAAAACGCAAAGATTTGGAAAATCTTTATTTGCCTAACCTTCCTGCACCAACTCAAAGCTGGCAGGAAGCAAAAGATTATTGCACTTGGATTGGTTCTTTAAGTGGTTACGAAGTAGACCTGCCGACAGAGGCGCAATGGGAGTTTGCAGCCCGCAACCGTGGGCAGCACATCCTGTTTCCTACTGATACTGGGAGTCTTGATTACGGTAAGAATTTTCCTTTCGAAAATGAAGAGGAAAATTTCCCAGTGAATCGTTTTGCACCTAATCCTATGGGGTTCTATGGTATGGCTGGTAATTCCACCGATTGGGTTAATGACTGGTACGATGAAAATTATTACAAAGTTTCTCCTGTAGACAATCCTCAGGGGCCGGAAACGGGCGAAAAGAAGATCAGGAGAGGATCTACAACTTTGGACGCGCCACTGTCTGCGGCACCTCTCATCCGCCGTTGGCCTGAAGAGTTAGTGCAAAAATATCATTCAAGCGATACAAGTTTTAGGTGTGCAATTCAGTCCAGTAAGCCGCTTTAGTATTTCAGGCTGAAGGCGTCTTCTGCACCTTCATTTTTAGACCCCAAACGAAGAGGTGACAGGTTTGTTTTTCAAAGTGTCAATCTGTCACCTTTTTTTGTCGTAGAAGCCCTTGTAGCCATCGACTAAGCCGACAGCCACATCGATGATCGCGAACGTCAATTGATCCACGAATTACCAAACTCCACAACGACCAGCAATTTAAGTCCTGGCTTCACACCAAACTCCATAGCTCCTTGAGCCTGCCGACGTTGCGCGGATAGCAACGGAGGTGTATGTGCCGAGCGTGATGATAGGAATGGAGAGGTGGTATCTGGATGAGCTGGCTCGGCATTTGAAGCTGGGGCCGGGGTTGAAGGCTGAGTTGGAGAGGCCGGTCAGGTTGGCTTTTGTGGAGGAGGAGGTATTCAGGTTTTTGTGAGACACGGCAGGGGATGTTAAGGTTTGGCCTTTGACGCACCCTATAAGGAAATTGCCCGTGCTACGTCAGTTTGTGCTTGCCCTCCCGGCCCTGTTTTTTCTGGCCGGCTGCGAGGCCGAATCCGGCCCATTGCCAGTCAGCAAAAGCCTGACACCGGAAAAGGTCGCGTCGATTGCGGCAACCATCAAAACCAAGTACCCCAACCTCTCCACTGATCTGCGTGAAAAGGTCCTCAACACCGTAGTGCAGTCGATTGACAATATGGTGTTTGTCGAAGGTGGCCAGTTTGATATGGGCGACTTTGGCTGGGCTTGCGAATACGACGAAACGGATGTTTGTGCTTGGCCTTGCGGACAGGATCCGGACCAGCTTTGTAATATCAGCAGTAATGGCGATGATGACTTTGTTCATCCGGTCAAACTGAGTTCCTATTATTTTTCAAAGTTTCAAGTCTCGCTGGGTGATTTCGATTTGTTCTTTATTGCAAACGGAAAACCTCTGTTTGATGCTGAAAAGCGCGAACGTGAAGATTTGAAGTTTCGCTATCAACGTGATTTGCCTGCATTTACCAAAACTTGGCAAGAGTCCAAGGATTATTGTCACTGGATTGCCAGCCTTAGTGGTTATTCGGTGGATTTGCCTACCGAGGCGCAGTGGGAATTTGCTGCCCGTAATCGCGGGCAACATATTCTTTTTCCTACTGATACAGGTAGTTTGAGTTTTGGGAAAAACTATCCTGTGGAAGGAAGCGGTAGAACGTTTTCAATTGCTAAATTTCCACCCAGTCCACTGGGTATTTACAGTCTTGCAGGTAACGCGACTGACTGGGTTAATGATTGGTACGATGAGGAATACTACCGACAGTCACCAGTGGAAAATCCTCAAGGGCCGGACAAAGGTACATATAAGGTTAAGCGAGGCTCCTACTATCCAGAAGGCCCAATGTCCGCCGCATCTATAGTTAGACGCTGGCCGGATAAACCAGAACAGGAAGCCTATTATCCTGGTACTGGTTTTCGCTGCGCTATTCAGTCAGAGGGGCGTCTGCAATGACTGCTTCTCTCAAGCGTTTTTTCCATTGGTGAATATGTCAATTTTGGTCTGGCGGTAGCGATGCTCTTAGATGTTTTAGGATGATAAGGATGTTGTCAGTTTTGTGTCGGTGGGTATTCGTCTTTGCAGTGTTTTTTATAATTTTCGGCTGCAAAGCAGAACATGATTCGCTGCCAGTCAGTAAGATCCTCAGTTCGGAAAAGGTCGCATCGATCGCGGCAACTATAAAGACTAATTACCCGAATCTCTCCACTGAGCTGCGCGGGAAATTACTCAATATGGTAGTTCGGTCGATTGACAATATGATTTTTGTCGAAGGAGGCCAGTTTGATATGGGTGACTTTGGCTGGGCGTGTGAGTATGACGAAAGAAATGTATGTGCTTGGCCATGCGGGCAAGATTCGGATCAGCTTTGCAGTATAAGTCCTGATAGTGATGATGATTTTGTGCATTCGGTAGTGCTGAGTGGGTATTATATTTCTAAGTTTCAAGTGGTTCTGGGTGATTTTGATTTGTATTTTTTTGTAAACAAAAAGTCTCTATTCGATCAGGAGTACCGAGAGCGTGAAGATCTAAAATTTAGATATCAGCCTAGTTTGCCTGCGCCAACTAAAACTTGGCAGGATGCCAGAGATTATTGCCAGTGGCTGGGGGATCTAAGTGGCTATGCGGTGGGGCTGCCGACTGAAGCTCAGTGGGAATACGCTGCGCGCAGTCGTGGGAAAAAGCTTTTATTTCCTACGGACAGTGGAAGTCTGGACTTTGGGAAAAATTTCCCAGTCGAAGACGAGGAGAATAATTTTCCAGTGGATCGCTTCGCACCTAATCCATTGGGGATATATGGTTTTTCTGGTAACTCAACTGATTGGGTTAGTGACTGGTACGATAAAGACTATTACAAAGTTTCTCCTCTTGAAAATCCGCAAGGACCAGAATTTGGTACTCAAAAAATCAGGCGCGGCTCAACGGTCTTGGAAGCTCCATTATCTGCCGCTCCAATGGTCCGTCGCTGGGCTGTGGGCCCAATACAAAAATATCATACGAGTGATGCAGGTTTTCGATGTGCTGTTCAGTCAGTATCATTAAATTAGTATAGAAATTAAGGCGCTGAAAGCGCCTTTAATTAAGCCAAATTGTCAAAGTGGCTGCTCCGCCTTGCTGCTATCAACGTCTTTTCTTTACGCCAAGGCTGGCCGGGGCTCCACGCAAGCATTCCATATTCCTGCGCCTTGCTGTCAATATTTACTGCTAACGTCCCAATGAAACGGTTAAATTGTTGCTGCTCCTTCCCATCAAGTAAGGAGTTTAGACGATTCAGACTTTTCATTGCATTAACCTTGCTGCCATCTTTTGAGCAGCATTCTAACACCTCAATGAAGTGTCTCCAGCTGCGTAGATGGGAAAGTAATAATACAGCAGCTTTTTCCTGGTCTTCAGCCCAGCTTTCCACAAAGCTTTCGGTTAATAAATGAAGCATCGGGCCAATGGTTTCAGGTGGTAAAATTTCAAGTGGTATTTTCTTGTTTTTTATTTTAATGGCCTGGTTGTTGATTAGATATTTTGCGAGGTTTTGGGCTTCTACCTTGGTTGCCTGTCGATCGTCCCACCAAAGTCCAATCTTTCGAAAACCCTCATCAAATGCTTCGCCTGGCTGCGTAGCTATTCTGAACATTCCTCTTGCCATATAGTTGAAGGCATCCTTGCTCACCGCCAACTGATAGTGGAAGTCTGCTTTTGATAGCGCGTTGCAAAAGACATAGATCAAATCACCAATTTTTTCTAAGTCTATCGACGTACCAAAGCCACCACCTGCACCCGGTCCGAAAACTAAGCTTGCCTTGCAATTAATTGCCAACCGGTCTGCGCGGATTTCAATCCCAAAATCAAAACTCGCCCCGATTCCAAGTGCGACATTCCCCTCCGCCTTGATTTCCACCAGACTCGACCAGTCCGTACTGCCACTGTCATTCGCCTGTCCGGGCGTGATCTTGCCCACACCTTGTTTGGTGGAATCAAGCCACTTCAACGTTCCGGTTACGGTTCCGCCACCTTGAACGCCCGCGAATGCGTTGCCCTTCAGGCCGAGGCTGCCACCGCGTTTCTTGTCGACGGCCAGGTCGGGCGTACTCAACAGTGCGGTCACACCGGAGGCTTCTACTTCCTTGGGTTTGTATTGGGCTTTGGCACCTGCCTGGCCTTGCGCGGTGGCGCCAAGGAAGCAAGACAATTCCACCTTGCCGTCGAGCCGGAAGATGCCAATGTCGCTGACCACTTCCTTGCCTTCGGCATTGCGGTACGGCATGCGCACCACGTAGCCACCCTGGTCGGGAAAGTAGCTCTTGAGTGCAACGGAGCCTTCGGCCAGAGAGATTGCTGCGCTGCCTTTGACGCCGAGTTCGATGTTGCCTTTGCCGGGTTCCCAACTGTTGATACCGGCACTGGCCGTGGCGGCAAAACGGAACGCGTGGGCTTCGGCCGACACGGCGTACATCGCAGAGTCCGCTTCGTTGGAGGTCCAGGAGCATTCTTTGTGCAGTGCGTTGAGCAGGTTGTCGTCCTTGCTCGTCCACGATGTGAATTTGGCTTCCAGGCTCCCCAGAGGGCTGGTTTTGCGACCATCATTGACCGCCGTACGGATGTCCTTGATCAGATCCTTGGCCAGATTCTTGTCCAGTGGTTTGCCTTGCATCACCTTGGTAGGGACTTTGACACTCCAGGTGAGTTGTTCTCGGGTGCGTACCGGAATGTAGTGGCGGCGAGACGGGTCACGGAAGGAAATGTATTCGACCACCGTAATCCCGGTTTTGACCTGCTTGCCTTTCTGGGTGTCCGAGGCTTTCCCTTTGCCATGTTTGATGTCTGGTGCTGCACCGTTGGCACTGGTGGAGCTGTCGCCGGCTTCGGCTTTGCCTTGTGCGGCAATCCGGTTGCGCAGTGACTGAATCTCCGCGTTGAGCTCGGCAACTTTTTTGGCTTGCAGGCCTTCCCAGTTGGTCTCCAGATAGTTGCCTTCGAATGCGGGCTGCGGCTTGTAGCGCTGATACCAGTCACGGGCCTTTTGCACGGTCGCCAGTTGGCCTTGCAGATCCTCCTTGCGCTCGATGACAGTTTTCGGTTTTTCCACCGGGGGAGGGGAACGTTGCAGCAGGCCTGCTTCCTCGGCCTTCGCGTTCCAGTCATCTTTGACACAACGCGAGCAGGAGCAGCCAGCCTGCGGATCCTTGGTCTTGGCGCATTTGCTGGCTTCGGTCGCCTTGGCCAGATTCTGATGCAGCTCGTCCATGAGTTTTTTGACGAGGTCGCTCTGCTGCTTGAGGTCTTTCGACTCTTTTTCAGTCAGCACGTAAAAGTGTTCATCTCCGGTGATGTGTACGACATCGACCAGTTCGTCCTTGCACTCGACGGCACCTTTTACAGCCGTTGTGCTTTGGTTGTCGGCGTGTTTGGGTGGCGGCAGGGCTTTTGCTGCAGGTAATTTCAGAACCCAGCCGACCTTGATGTGATTGGGATCTGTGATGATCGGGTTCAGTCCCCGAAGATCCGCCACGGAGCATTTGTTGGCGGCGGCAATGCTGCCAAGAGTGTCGCCGCTCTTAACGGTGTAGGTGTCGCTCATTGCGCATCGTCCTTGTGATTCACAGGCTTTCCAATTGCATCAACTTGTCGCCTAGCGCGACGTCGTCACGCGCCAGTAATTCGGCGGCCGGTGACTGATCCCAGAAACTGTCGCCACGCTGGATGGCGACTCGAAGCCATCGCTCTTGGTCGGCCATTTGCTCGTAGCCCATGTCCTGTCCGGCCAGCAATTGGCGGTGGACGAATTCGACGGCGTCCTCCGTGGGCAAGACTTCCTGATAATCGTCGGCAAAACGGGTCGCAATGACCTTTAGCCTGCCCTGCTCGATCAGCGCCTGGCGCTCCGGGCTCAAATGCAGCCAGCCCGGAGCCTGAGTTTCCGTTGAAGCGCTTTGAGGCGACTTGGCGTAATACCGCCAGCCGATCTCATTGCGCCAGGCTATGCCACTGAAGGGGCCGATGAATTGGGCTTTTTCAGCTTCGCTGAGGCTGAATAGCAGAGGCTCCAGCCAGCGCGGTTCATAGAAGCGCATCATTTGCTGAGGGTCTTCATCGGTTTTCACGGTCAGCAGACTGCGCCAGTGTTCAATGCCCTGATCCAGCAAGGCCGGATCACTCAACCAGGCGACACACCCTGCATCGGATTGCTCCAGCAGTTTGCTGGCGTAACTCGCAGCCGAATGCTTTTCCGGGTACATGACTACGTAGGGGCCAGCAGGCTGGAGCTCGGCGTAAGGCGTGTTTGTAAACAATGGAATACAGCTGGGCCTGGATTGTTCTTCACCTCGAAACAGGTGGCTCAGCAGGTCCGGATCAAAACTGCGATCCAGAATCAGGCACATTGCCCCGGTTGTCGTAGGCTGCTCGAAAGGTGACTGGATGGAGGTAATCATGCTGACGCTCCCGTCTGGTGAACCGGACAGCACCCGGTCGCGTCGAGATGACATGACGGCGTCGGCAACAGCACGCCTGCCTTTGACTGTGCCTTGAAGGAGCCGAGGGAGGGTTTGACGACTTGGCCAGCCTTGTCCGCATCCGCCTGTTTCAGCACGCCCGGCATCAGTGGGGCGGCACCGGTGCCGCTGCCCGGTCCACCACCGGAGTTGATGTTGATCGCCGGCCCGCTCATGGTCACGCCGCCGCCATCGATCTTGATGAAGCTGCCACCGCCGACCAGCGTCAGTTCG
>NZ_BQID01000006.1 GCF_021602345.1 Pseudomonas pharyngis | reverse complement strand
GGTGCGGGAGGCGATCTTGATCTACAACCGGGAGCGCCCGCACCTGTCCTTGAAATACAAAACGCCCGATGCAGTGCATCGGGCGTTAGGGTGAAACAGGTGTAAACCTATTTCAGGACTAGACACGTCGATCAGGGTTTCAGCGGCTGGGAGGCAATGGCTTTCTCGATGGCCGCCAGAAATTCCGGATCATCCGGTTTGGTCAGGCTGGAGAAATTGGCGATCACCTTGCCCTGGCGGTCGATGACGTATTTGTAGAAATTCCACTTCGGTGCGCTGCTCTGTTTGGCCAGCACCTGGAACAGATGAGTCGCATCGTCACCCCGCACCTTCTGCGGCTCGGTCATGGTGAACGTCACGCCGTAGTTGGCGTAGCAGACCTTGGCGGTCTCGGCGCTGTCCTTGGACTCCTGCTTGAAGTCATTGGACGGTACGCCGAGCATTTCCAGGCCCTGGGCCTTGTAGCGCTGATTCAGCGCTTCAAGCCCCTCGAACTGCGGTGCAAAACCACAGAAGCTGGCCGTGTTAATCACTACCAGCGGTTTGTCGGCGTAGCGCTGACACAGGTCGATGGATTCCTTGGCCCGCAACTTGGGCAACGAGCCTTGCAACAGATCCGGACAGTCCGCGGCCTGGGCCAGTCCGGTCAACGCCATCAGCAACGCGGGAACAGCACACCAGCGCTTGAGCATGTCGGGCATCCTTGAGCAATCGTCAGGCCTCGACGTTACTCGCCCTCCCGCCGGTCTAGCAAGCACCCATGCCCAACTGCATCAGCGCCAACCCGCCCTGATGCCAGCCCCACCACACCAGCGCCAGCAACGCGGCGCCGAGTGCGGTGACGACGATCTGCGGCCAGAAACGGTTCATGCGGCGCTCGCACGCGGTTGCAGGCGCTCGACCGGGCGCTCGCGCACCGGCCAGTTCAGCGCCGCCGCCAGCAGACTCAGGAGAATCGCCACTTGCCAGATCAAGTCATAACTCCCGGTTCGGTCATACACCACCCCGCCCAGCCAGCCGCCGAGGAACGAACCCAACTGATGGAACAGAAACACGATGCCGCCGAGCATGGACAGGTTTCGCACGCCAAACAAGGTCGCCACCGTACCGTTGGTCAACGGCACCGTCGACAGCCACAGGAACCCCATGGCCATGCCGAACAGATAGGCCGAGGTCGTCGTCACCGGCAGCCACAGAAACAGCACGATCACCACCGCGCGCAGCAGATAGAGCCCGGTCAGCAGACGCGGTTTGGACATCCGCCCACCGAGCCAACCGGCGGTGTAGGTACCGAAGATGTTGAACAGGCCGATCAACGCCAGCACGGTGGTGCCGACGGTGGCCGGCAGATGCTGATCAACCAGATACGCCGGCAAGTGCACGCCGATGAACACCACCTGAAATCCGCAGACGAAAAAGCCGAACGCCAGCAGCCAGAACCCGGAATGCGAGCAGGCCTCGCGCAGGGCTTCGGACAGGGTTTGTTCGTGGCCGAGCACCGGCAGCGGCTTGTCCTTGAGCATGCTCACCAGCGGCACGATCAACGCCACCAGCAGTCCCAGCACCAGCAATGCCGCCGACCAGCCGAGCCAGCCGATCAGCCCGAGGGTGCCCGGCAACATCGCGAACTGGCCAAAGGATCCGGCGGCGCTGGCAATGCCCATGCCCATGCTGCGTTTTTCCGGCGGCACGGCGCGACCGACGACGCCAAGAATCACCGAGAACGAGGTCCCGGACAGTCCGATACCGATCAACAGACCGGCGCTCAGGGACAAGCCCAAAGCGGTTTCCGACAGGCCCATGAACACCAGGCCCAAGGCGTAGAGCACACCGCCGATCAACACCACTTTCGCCGCGCCGAAGCGGTCGGCCAGCGCGCCAGTGAACGGTTGCGCCAGCCCCCAGATCAGGTTCTGCAAGGCGATGGCGAAGGCGAACACCTCGCGCCCCCAGCCGAACTGGGCGCTCATCGGCGACAGAAACAAGCCGAAGCCGTGCCGCACGCCCAATGACAACGCCAGAATCAGCGCACTCCCCAGCAACACCCAACCGCACGTACGCCACATCGAACTCATTATTATTCTCCAGTCGCGGGTATATACCCGCTTAGATTCGGAAAAAACCGGCCCTCAGGCCAGTTCATCCAATAGCCGCAGCAAGGTTTCACGCTTCTCGGCACCCAGTCGGTCGATCAACCGCTGTTGCGCCGCTTCCCAGGCCGGCAAGGCTGCTGCCAGGCGTTGCGCACCGGTTTCAGTGAGCCGGACGATGCGGTTGCGCATGTCTTCGCCCTCGGCCAGCGCCACCAGGCCCTCGCCTTCCAGCACCCGCAGATTGCGCCCGAGGGTGCTGCGATCCAGGCCCATGGCCTCGGCCAGTTCGGAAATGCTCGGCTGATCCAGGCGCTGCAGATTGCACAGCAGAGAATACTGGGCAACGTTGATCCCGAAGCCGTCGAGAGCGCCGTCGTAATGCCTGCTGACGCCACGCGCGGCGCGACGCAGGTTGGTGCACAAACACTGAGATGGAAGCATGATGCGTGTATATACCCGCGACTGTGTTAAATCAAGTTACAGATCAAGATAAGGCCAGCCCGACCAGCACTGACATCTCTAGCAATTCCAGCAACGCGCCGGCCGTATCACCGGTGGTTCCACCCAGTCGCCGCACCATCAAATGCCGCAGCCAGATGAACACGACAACCGCCAGCAGCAACGCCACGACAGCGTCGAACCCGGCGATCGCCACACACGCCGCCGCACTCCCTGCCAGCACCTGCCAACCCGCCTTACGCGGCAGATGATCGGCCAGCGCCTGCCCCAACCCGCCGGCCCGCACATAAGTCGTGGTGAGAAACAGCCCGAGCAACGCCGCTCGGCCGATCAGCGGCACGATGATCAATGCCATGCCCTGCTGTTGTTCGATCAACGCCAGCAACGCGGCAAACTTGAGCAGCAACACCAGCACCAGCGTCACCACCGCGATCGGCCCGCTGCGTGGATCTTTCATGATCGTCAGCGTACGCTCGCGATCACCGAACCCGCCGAGCCACGCATCGGCGCTGTCCGCCAGCCCATCAAGGTGCAACGCGCCGCTGAGCAGCACCCACACCGCCAGCAACAGCGCCGCATGCAACAGCAACGGCGTGCCGACCAAGGAAATGTTCAGCGCCCAGAGAATGACACCGAACAACAGTCCCACCAGCGGATAAAACAGCAGCGACCGGCCGAGCTGTTCAGGCGCCGGCATGCCCGGCAGACGAATCGGCAGGCTGCTGAGAAATTGCAGGGCGATCCACAGAGGCAGCATGTCAGAGCACTTCCCTGAGCGAACCGTCGGCCTCGACGATCAGCGAAAACAGCGCGCCGTGGCCGACTTCGACATTGAGCAGTTGTTCACGGGGCAAGCCACGGGCCTGCGCCAGCAACAGACGCATGACGCCACCATGACTGATCAGCAACACCCGCTCACCCGCGTGCGCCGCGTGCAGTCGCATCACCGCCGCCAGCACCCGCGCCGAAAAATCGCTGACCGGCTCACCCTGCGGCGGGGTAAACCCATAGGGATCCGCCCAGAACAAGCCCAGGCCCTCGGCATCGGTTTCCATCAGCGCCGCCGCGCTCTGCCCTTCCCAGGCACCGAAATGCAGTTCTTGCAGATTCTTGTCCAGAGAAACCGACAGCTCCCACTGCGCGCTCAACTCTTCAGCAAACCGCGCACAACGCTGCAACGGCGAACTGACCAGCCGATCCCACGGCGCCTGCCCGCTCACCGCCTCGCGCATCTGCGCCCAGCCTTTTTCGGTCAGTGCATCGTCGAGGCTGCCGCGCAGGCCGCCGCCGAGCTCGGTTTCACCGTGGCGCAGCAGATCCAGACGCAAGGTCATGCCGGGCGGTCCGCCACCGCGGCTTCAGCGAAGGTTGCCATCTGGCCGTGCAGGTCGCAGGCCAGACGCAGCAACGGCACCGCCAGCGCCGCGCCACTGCCCTCGCCCAGACGCAGGCCCAGTTCCAGCAGCGGTTCAGCGCCGAGGGTTTCCAGTACATGGCGATGGCCCGGCTCGGCACCACGGTGACCGAACAGCAGCCACTCACGGCAGGCCGGATTCAGGCGCACCGCCACCAGCGCCGCGACCGTGCAGATGAAACCATCCACCAGCACCGCCACACCTTCCTGAGCGCACGCCAGATAGGCGCCAACCAGTGCCGCAATCTCGAAGCCGCCGAGATTGAACAGCGTCTGCAACGCATCGCCACGTTGCGCCGCATGCAGTGCCAGCGCCCGCTCGATCACCTGCGCCTTGTGGCTGACGCCTTCGGCATTCAGCCCGGTGCCGGGGCCGGTCAGGTGCGCCACCGGGCAGTCGAGCAAAGCACAGGCCAGCGCACTGGCGGCGGTGGTGTTGCCGATGCCCATTTCGCCGCCGATGAACAATTGCGCGCCTGCCGCTTTCGCCCGCAGCACGCTGTCGCGACCGCCCTGCAAGGCGAGTTCACCCTGGGCCTGAGTCATCGCCGCGCCCTTGGCGAAATTCGCCGTGCCCGGGCCGATGTTCAGGTGACGCACGCCCGTCAGGTTCAACGACGGGGTCACGGTGCCCAGATCCACCACTTCCAATTGCGCACCGAGTTGCCGCGCCAGCACGCTGATCGCCGCACCGCCGCTGACGAAGTTCAGCAGCATCTGCCCGGTGACCTCCTGCGGGAACGCGGAAACCCCTTCGGCGACAACGCCATGGTCGCCGGCAAAAATCGCGATCCAGACTTGATCCAGTGTCGGCTTGACCTGGCCCTGCAATCCGGCCAGCTGCACCGCCACCGATTCGAGCCGCCCGAGGGAGCCGGCAGGTTTGGTCAATTGCTGCTGACGCGCCGTCGCGTTTTCAACGGCGTTCGCGCCCACCGGTTTGCACGGGTTCAGCCACCAGGCTTGGGTCATAACGCAGGTCCTTTCAGAGTCAGGGGCAGGCCGGCGACCGTCAGGACAACTCGCTGACAACGCTCGGCCAGAGCTTGATGCAGCCAACCGGCTTCATCGACGTAGCGGCGAGTCAATTCGCCCAGCGGCACGACACCCATTCCGGTCTCGTTGCTGACAAAAATGATTTCACCCGGCAGCGACGCCAGGCATTCGAGCAAGGCTTCGCGCTCGGCGGCGAGGCGTTCAGCGTCATCGAGCATCAGCAGATTGGTCAGCCACAGCGTCAGGCAATCCACCAGCAGGCAGCGCTCGGGGTCAGCGTTTTCGCGCAACACCCGAGCCAGTTCCAGCGGCTCTTCGATCAACGCCCATTCAGCAGGACGACGGGCGCGATGATGGGCGACGCGCTCATTCATCTCGCCGTCCAGTGGTTGGCTGGTGGCGATGTACGTCACGGCCAGCGCGCTGTCAGTGGCGAGTTCTTCGGCCAGGCGACTTTTGCCGGAGCGGGCGCCGCCGAGGATCAGTTGGAGCATGGGGAGATTCCACAGAGTTCACGTAACAGATCGGTATCCAGATGCTTCTCCACCAGATCCGCCAGCCGTTCGATATCGCGTTCGCGCAGGCCGTGGTAATCCACCTCCTGCACATCGTTCAGACCGGCCCAGCGCAACAGCGCCGCACTGGCCGCCGGCGATTCGAACAGGCCATGCAGGTAGGTGCCGAAAATCTGCCCGTCGAGACTTTGCGCGCCGTCGCAACGACCGTCGTCCAGATGCACGGCAGCATTTTCCAGCGCCGCTCCCGTGGTCACGCCGGCATGAATTTCATAACCGCTGACCTCGGCATCTTCCAGCGCCAGACGCCCGCGAACATTGCGCAACTGTTTCTCGGCTTCGAGCTGCGTTTCAAACGCCAGCAACCCCAGACCGGCGCTGGATCCCGGCGCACCTTCAAGGCCCAGCGGATCGTGCACCTGCTCGCCGAGCATTTGCAGACCGCCGCAGATCCCGAGCAATTTCCCGCCGTAACGCAGGTGACGGCGGATGGCGGATTCCCAACCATTGGCCCGCAGATACGCCAAGTCACTGCGCACGCTTTTCGAGCCCGGAAGAACGATCAGGTCGGCCGGCGGTATCGCTTGCCCCGGGCCGATGAATTGCAGATCAACCTGCGGATGCAGACGCAGCGGATCGAAATCGGTGTGGTTGCTGATGCGCGGCAGCACCGGCACCACCACTTTCAGGACTTGCTCGGCCTTGTCGGTCTGACGCTGGTCGATGCCGTCCTCGGCTTCCAGATGCAGATCCATCACGTATGGCAGCACGCCCACCACCGGTTTGCCGGTGCGCTGTTCCAGCCAGTCGAGGCCCGGTTGCAGCAAGGCGATGTCGCCGCGAAAACGGTTGATGATGAAACCTTTGACCCGTGCCTGTTCGCTCGGCGACAGCAGTTCCAGCGTGCCCACCAGATGGGCGAAGACGCCGCCACGATTGATGTCGGCGATCAGCAACACCGGGCAATCCACCGCTTCGGCGAAGCCCATGTTGGCGATGTCACCGGCGCGCAGATTGATCTCGGCCGGCGAGCCCGCGCCTTCGACCATCACCAGCGGATAGGCGGCACGCAAACGCTCGTGGGAGGCAAGCACGGCCTGCATGGCGATGGCTTTGTAGTCGTGATAGGCGACGGCGTTCATGCTGGTGACCGCTCGACCGTGAATGATGACCTGAGCGCCGGTGTCGCTGTTGGGCTTGAGCAGCACCGGGTTCATGTCGGTGTGCGGCTCGAGAAACGCCGCCTGGGCCTGCACCGCTTGCGCGCGGCCGATCTCGCCGCCGTCGGCAGTCACCGCGCTGTTGAGCGCCATGTTCTGCGGCTTGAACGGCACCACGGCAACGCCCTGACGGGTGGCCCAGCGGCAGAGCGCCGTCACCAGCGTGCTTTTGCCGGCGTCGGAGGTGGTGCCCTGCACCATTAAAGTGGTCATGCTGGTTTGTTTTCCATAGAGCGTTGCAGGGCGAATGCTTGCAGGGCTTGCTCAAGGCGCGCCTCGTCGGCGGCATCGGCGGGCAGCCCGAAACGCAGGCTGCTGTTGTGCGCGAAGAGTCGCAGGAGAATGCCGCGTCGGGCCATGAATTCGTGCAACGCGGAGGCCTGTTCGGTGATCAGCCACTGAAACAGTGCGCAGCCACCCTGCGGTTTGAAACCGTAGCGTTCGAGCAGCGCAGCCAATCGTTCGCTGGCCTCGTCGCTGCGGATGCGCTGACGCGTGTGGCCTTCGGTGTCGCGCAGACAGGCCTGACCCAGCACCCGGGTCGGCCCGCTGACCGCCCACGGCCCGACCTGTTCGGCCAGCAACCGGAGCAACTTGCGCTCGGCCAGCACGAACCCCAGCCGCACACCGGCCAGACCGAAAAACTTGCCGAACGAGCGCAACACGATCAACCCCACTTGATGCGCATGCGGGGCGAGACTCAGCTGCGGCGTGTTGTCCATGAACGCTTCATCGACCACCAGCCAGCCGCCGCGCTGGGCCAGCCGTGCGTGCCAGTCGAGCAGGCGCGCCGGGGTCAGGTTCAGGCCCGTTGGGTTGTTCGGATTGACCACCACCAGCACGTCGAGGCTGTCGAGAAAGAAATCGACTTCCTGCTCCAGCACCTCACGCACGATATAGCCGCTGCGCCGCCAGGCTTCAGCATGCTCGGCATAACACGGCGACAGCACGCCGACCTTGCCGGCCCGACGCAATCGCGGCAACAACTGAATGGCCATCTGCGAACCGGCCACCGGCAGCACCTGGCTGGTACCGTAGTAATCGCAGGCGGCCTGCTCCAGACCGTCATCGTTTTCCGGCAAGCGTGCCCAGGCCCGCAGCGGAATATCCGGGACCGGAAACGGCCACGGCGCAAGCCCCGTGGACAGGTCGAGCCAGTCTTCTTCCGCGATGCCGTATTGGAGCGCCGCCCTGCGCAACCGGCCACCGTGCTCAAGCATAGAATTCAGCCCCCACGCAGAGAATCAGCAGCCATAACCATACCCCGCGCTGGACCAATTGCCAGCCGCGATCAATGGAATCGGCATCCGCCGGCACGCCCTCGCCCAGTTGCGGACGCTCGTGCAGCTCGCCGTGGTAAATCGCCGGGCCACCCAGCTCGACGCCCAAGGCACCTGCGCCGGCGGCCATCACCGGGCCGGCGTTCGGGCTGTCCCATTTCGGCGCCTGGGTGCGCCAGCATTTCAGCGCCAGTCGGGTTTTGCCGAGCAGCGCGTAGGTCAACGCTACCAGCCGCGCAGGAATGTAGTTGAGGACGTCGTCGATTTTTGCCGCCGCCCAGCCGAACCGCTCGAAACGTTCGTTGCGATAGCCCCACATCGCGTCGAGCGTATTGCTCAAACGGTAGAGCACCACGCCCGGCGCACCGGCCACGGCAAACCAGAACAGCGCCGCGAACACCGCATCGCTACCGTTCTCCAGCACCGATTCAGTAGCAGCGCGGGCGACAGCGGTGCTGTCCAGCTCATCGGTCTGGCGGCTGACCAGATACCCCACACGCTTGCGCGCCTCTTCCAGATCATCGGCACGCAAGGCCTTGGCCACCGGCTCGACGTGCTCACCCAGGCTGCGCATGCCGAGGGCGCAATACAGCGCAAGAATCTCGACAATCCAGCCCACGTAAGGCGCCCAGGAAAACGCCGTGGCCAGCAGGGTCAGCGGCAACACCGCGATCACCCACGCGGTGACGCCATGGCTACGCCAGCCGCGACCGCCGCTGTTGAAACGTTGCTCGATGCGCCCGGCGAAATTGCCGAACGCCACCAGCGGATGCCAGCGTTTCGGTTCACCCAGCAGCGCATCCAGCGCAACTGCGGCGACACTCAACAACGCCACACTCATTGACTCACTCCCCAAAAATTTTCGTACAGCAGCTCATTGAGCGGACGCGCCTGCGCCCACCCTTCGAGTACCAGCATCGGCGCCGGATAAAATTCCTTGACCGGCCCCAGGCAAAGCACCGCCAGCGGCTTGGCACCGGCCGGCAGTTTCAGCAGATCGGCCAGCGCCTGTGGCTCGAACAACGACACCCAGCCCATGCCCAGGCCTTCGGCACGCGCGGCGAGCCACAGGTTCTGGATCGCGCAGGACAATGAGGCCATGTCCATTTCCGGCATTGTGCGACGACCAAAGATGTGTTTTTCGCGATCGTCCATCAACGCGGCGACCAGCACTTCGGCGCAATCGTTGATGCCTTCGACCTTGAGCTTCATGAACTCGTCACTGCGTTCGCCGAGGGCTTCGGCGGTGCGTACGCGTTCTTCTTCAACAAGGTTCTGGATCTGGCCACGTAGCGCGCGGTCGCTGATACGGATGAAGCGCCACGGCTGCATCAGGCCGACGCTCGGTGCCTGGTGTGCGGCTTCAAGCAATCGTCGCAACACGTCAGGCTCGACCATACCGCCGCTGAAGTGGCGCATGTCGCGGCGTTCGGCGATGGCGCGGTAAACCGCTTCGCGCTCGGCGTCAGTGAAGGCGTTGTCGGTCATGGCACCAACAGCGCGGCAATCGCCGACGGATTTGACGGGAAATAGAAGTGAACGTACGAGGCGGTCATCCGCCCTTCCCTGTAAACCGCTTCCGCGCCGCGCCCGCCGTTGGGGCTGTGGCCACGGGCAATCGGCGTCAGTTCGGTGGTGGTCAGGGAATGGTGATAGGTGTGGCCGCGCAACAGGCCTTCCGGCAGGTCGACCTCTTGCAATGCCAGCGCAGCGAGGCGCTTTTGCATCACGGCGTCGCCACTCAGCAGGCCGACCAAATCAGCGCGGGTGCCTTCGACATCGGTCAGCGAGTCGAGCAGATAAAGCATGCCGCCACATTCGGCGAGCAGCGGTTTGCCGGCGGCGTGGTGAGCGCGGATCGCTTTGAGCATGTCAGTGTTCTGCGACAAGGCAACGTGGTGCAATTCCGGATAACCGCCGGGCAGGTACAAACTTTCGGCTTCAGGCAATTGCGCATCACGGATCGGCGAGAAGAAACTCAGCTCCGCCCCCATCGCCCGCAACAGATCGAGACTGGCGCCGTAGGTG
This sequence comes from Pseudomonas pharyngis, assembly GCF_021602345.1. Taxonomy (GTDB): domain Bacteria; phylum Pseudomonadota; class Gammaproteobacteria; order Pseudomonadales; family Pseudomonadaceae; genus Aquipseudomonas; species Aquipseudomonas pharyngis. The sequence continues at coordinate 349,822 of NZ_BQID01000006.1, read as the reverse complement.
AAGGCAAAGGCTTCGTCGCGGGCGACGGCAATTCGCACGCCTTCGAGCAGCTTTTCGGTGTTGACGATTTCAGGCGCGGCGAATTCGACGGCCGGTGGCAGCGCTACCTCGCAAGTGCCAGCCAGCGCTTGGGCGGCGGCGTCGAGGCGCACGTCGAGGTCATTCAGTTCGCTGGCCTGCACCAGACCCAGATGACGGCTTGGCAGTTCGATCCCGGTTTCCCGGGACAACGCGCCGTACCAGCGCAGGCCTTCGGTGAGGCTGCCTTCGAGCAACTGCGCATGGCGCACGGTGCCGACACGATTGGCCAGCACGCCGGCGAACGGCAGATCCGGCTGATAGCGCGCCAGGCCCAAGGCCAGTGCGCCGAACGTTTGGGCCATGGCCGTGCCGTCGATCACGCCGAGCACCGGTACGCCGAAATGCCGCGCCAGATCGGCGCTCGACGGCGTGCCGTCGAACAGGCCCATCACGCCTTCGATCAGGATCAGATCGGCTTCGGCGGCGGCTTCCCACAACAGACGTCGACTTTCCTGCTCGCCGACCATCCACATGTCCAGTTGATAGACCGGCGCACCGCTGGCGCGTTCGAGGATCATCGGGTCGAGAAAGTCCGGGCCGCACTTGAATACGCGGACCTTGCGCCCCTGATTACGATGCAGACGGGCCAGCGCAGCGGTGACGGTGGTCTTGCCCTGGCCGGAAGCCGGCGCGGCGATCAGTACCGCAGGGCAGTGACGTGGTTGATTCAAAGTTCGACGCCTTTCTGCGCTTTGATGCCGGCCTGGAAGGCGTGCTTGATCATGCCCATTTCGGTGACGGTGTCGCCCATCTCGATCATTTCCGGCTTGGCGGCGCGGCCAGTGACGATCACGTGTTGCATCGGCGGACGGGCCTGCAGATCGCTGAGCACCTGATCCAGATCGAGGTAACCGTGCTTGAGGGCAATGTTCAGTTCATCGAGCACCACCAGACCGATCGACGGATCGCGCAGCAGCTCGCGGGAGACTTCCCAGGCCGCTTCGGCGGCGGCGATGTCGCGCTGACGGTCCTGGGTTTCCCAGGTGAAGCCCTCGCCCATCACATGAAAGCGCACTTGCTCGGGGAAGCGGCGGAAGAACAGCTCTTCACCGGTGCTGTTGCGGCCCTTGATGAACTGCACCACGCCGCACTGCATGCCGTGGCCCATGGCGCGGGCGAGCATGCCGAATGCCGAGCTGCTTTTGCCTTTGCCGTTGCCGGTCAGCACCAGCACCAGGCCGCATTCGTCTGGCGAATTGGCGATGCGCTCATCGATCACGGCTTTTTTGCGCTGCATGCGCGCCAGGTGGCGCTCGTCGCGTTCGGGGGAATCAGTCATGGGGGAGCTCTCCGTTGAGGCTGGATAACGGCGGGCAGGCACAAGAATAGACGGCAACAAGCCTGGCATCGCCCACCGTGATGCCGCTGGATGGATCAGGCCGGTCTCCGGGCTCATGAGCGGCTGGTGCCTGGCTGCGCGCCTTCCCGCTGTTAAGCAGTGGCATCAGACGCAGCTTTTACTCATTTACCGTTGCGGGGGCAGCGCCGGGATCGTGAGGGTTCTTCGCTCGAAGACCCGCCTCACCGGCTTCCCTGTTTCACTCTGTCGACATGCGCCACAGAGCACCTGAAACAAGCCGCGAAGGTTAGAGGGTTGGGGGTGGAGCGTCAATTGAAGAGGGGCTTGTGCGGCGAATAACTGCCATCGATCAATTAACTGACGCCAATCTTGTGCCACACTGACATGAGTGATATCAAAGAGCCATGCTCTTTGACTGCAGAGAGCCCATCACAATAACAAGGGAGAACCCCATGCAAGGCATGATCATCAGCAATCCGCGGCTGGAATTCCTGCGCCCGGTGCTGGAACGCTGGTTTGACTGTATCGACCGCTACAACGCCGTGCGCGGCGACAATGACACGCCCTACTGGCACGACGAAAAAGCCAACCTCGGTCTGCTGTCGGCCGCCGCGTGGATGGCTGAACTGGTCACCCTGCGCGACACTGCCACCCGCAAACAGAACGAAGAAGGCGAGCGCAACGCCCGCGCCGATTTGTTTATTGCTGGCGCCGAGGATCGCGCCTTCATTCAGGCGACCCAACGCTGGCCGCGCGTCACCAGCCTGAATCTGACCCAGGCCCTGGCGGATATCACCAGCGACGCCAAGCGCATCAGCTACGCCAGCGACCTGAAACTCGGCTGCCTGTTCGTCGCCCCGCAAAAAGCCCAACACAGCGCCAGCCCGGAAGAATTGCAGGACATGGTCGACGACCTGCAAAAGGAACACACCTGCGCCGTCGCCTGGTATTTCCCCTACGCCTACCGCAAATTGCGCAGCGAAGCCGGCAACTATCACCCCGGCATTGCCGTGCTGTTCAAGGAAGCCCGCGGCTGAGGGTTGAACCATCGGGCTTGTGCGCTTCTCTATGTTTAGGAATGCATTCATAGGGAAGATCAGCAATGCGCAAGCCCCAGCTCGTTTTCGTCATCATGATCGCCGGAGGGCTCGCCGCCTGTGGTGAATCCTCCAGCCTGCAAGTTACCGACGGCACCGGTCCGTCACCGAAACTGCCCGAACCGAACAAGACCCTGATCCCGACGGTGAACATCGCCCCGGCCATCGGCTGGCCGGCCGGCGCCAAACCGATGGCAGCGACAGGTACGCAGGTGGCGGCGTTTGCCGAAAATCTCGATCACCCACGCTGGCTCTACGTGCTGCCCAATGGCGATGTGCTGGTGGCGGAAACCAACGCTCCGCCCAAGCCCGACGACGGCAAGGGCATTCGCGGCTGGGTGATGAAAAAAGTCATGGGCCGCGCCGGTGCCGGCGTCCCCAGCCCGAATCGCATCACCCTGCTGCGCGATGCCGATCATGACGGCGTGGCCGAGACCCGCACGGTGTTCCTGCAGAACCTCAACTCGCCGTTCGGCATGACCTTGGTCGGCAATGATCTGTACGTCGCCGATACCGATCGCCTGCTGCGCTTTAACTACGAGCCCGGCGCGACCGAAATCAACAGCCAGCCGATCAAGGTCGTGGATTTGCCGGGCGGCACGCTCAACCATCACTGGACCAAGAACGTCATCGCCAGCAAAGACGGCAGCAAGCTGTACGTCACCGTCGGCTCGAACAGCAACGTCGGCGAAAACGGTCTCGACCAGGAAGAAGGCCGCGCGGCGATCTGGGAAGTGGATCGCGCCACCGGCAACCACCGGATCTTCGCCTCGGGCATCCGCAACCCCAACGGCCTGGCCTGGGAGCCGAAAAGCGGTGCGCTGTGGACCGCAGTCAACGAACGCGATGAGATTGGCAGCGATCTGGTGCCGGACTACATCACCTCGGTCAAGGATGGTGGTTTCTATGGCTGGCCGTTCAGCTACTACGGCCAGCACGTTGATGTGCGCGTGGAACCCCAGCGGCCGGACATGGTGGCCAAGGCCATCGCTCCCGACTACGCCGTCGGCCCGCACACCGCGTCACTGGGCCTGACCTTTGCCGAAGGCAATCGCCTGCCGGCGCAGTTCAAGGAAGGCGCATTCATCGGCCAGCACGGCTCGTGGAACCGCAAGCCGCACAGTGGCTACAAGGTGATCTTCGTACCGTTTGCCGCTGGCAAGCCGAGCGGAGCACCGGTTGACGTGCTGACTGGATTTCTCGACAAGGACGAAAACGCGCTGGGTCGTCCGGTCGGCGTGGTGATCGACCAGCAAGGTGGATTGCTGGTAGCCGATGACGTGGGGAACAAGGTGTGGCGGGTGTCAGCGACCCGCTAGTGTGTTGCAGGCATAAAAAAACCCGTGGGAGCCATTCAGCTCCCACGGGTTTTTATGTATCTGGGTTACGGGTTATGCGCCAGATGCTCTGGCTGCAGAACGCGCTTGGCGCTCAGATAGGCTTTCTGCCAATAGGCTTTCGACAGGCTGTCCAGCTTCACCGTGCCGCCAGTGGCCGGTGCGTGAACGAAGCGCCCTTCCCCGACGTAAATTCCCGCATGGCTGACCTGAGAGCCGCCATTGGTGGCGAAGAAAATCAGGTCGCCGGTCTGCAGCCCTTCCTTGCCGACATTCGGCGCCTGCATGACGATCATCTCGCGGGTCGAACGCGGCAGGCTGATGCCGGCGGCATCGCGGTAGACGAAACCGATCAGACCGCTGCAATCGAAGCCCGAATCCGGCGTATTGCCACCCCAGCGATAAGGCGTGCCGACCAGCCCTAGCGCGCGGAACAGCACGTCTTCGGCAGCAGGCGAAAAGGTCTGGGAGGATCCGAACACGATCGGAGCGCGAACCACCGGCGCAGGGGGCGGAGTGCGGCTGGCGCAGGCGCTGAGTAGCGCGGCGAAGAACATCAAGGCAAAGCGGGCCGACATCGTCATATGCAGAACATCCTGATCTGGCTGCGGCTTTGACTGCCGATTCGATAGAAAACAAAACCGCCTGCGTTGGGACGCAGGCGGTTTGCCATCAATATAGATCAGGATTCTAGCGGCTACGCGGCAAACTTCAAGTAAGACTTTAACTTCACCTTGTAAAGTTTAGGTCTATTGCCTCTGAAGGGCAGCTTTGTCGCCACGAGCGTGGCGACAAATGCGTGATTACTTGCGAGCGGTAACCACGGTTGGAGCGTTCGCCAAAGCGCGTTTGGCTTCGATGAAGGTCTTGCTCCAGTAGCTGTCGCCCAGGCTGTCGATGCGAACACCGCCGCTGCGACGAGAGCTGGAATGGATGAACTGGTTGTCGCCCAGATAAATCCCGGCGTGGCTCACACGACCGCGACGACCATTGGTGGCGAAGAACAGCAGGTCGCCCGGCTCGAGGTTGCTGCGCGAAACCAGCGGCGCATCCACGTTGATCATTTCGCGAGTGGAGCGTGGCAGGTTCATGCCGGCCTCTTCGCGGAACAGATAGCCGATGAAACCACTGCAATCGAAACCGGCTTCAGAGGTACCACCGAAACGGTAACGGGTACCGATCAGGGACATGCCGCGTTCGAGGATGCTGTCGGCCAGAACCGGAAGCTGGTAAGGCTTCTTGCCGTTGAAGTCGGCGAGTTCTTTTTCGGTGTCCAGCTCTTCCTGGTAAATAACGGAGGACTGGGCGGTGGCAGAATTTTTAACCTGTTGTTGCTGCTCTTGATTAACAGGTGAATGAGCAGCGCAACCGAACAACAGGGTGACGAGTGCGAGAGGCACGAGGGGTGCGAAGCGCTTTAGCATGGGCACGACCGTGGCTGATAGTTGTAAAGAAGCCGAGACTATGCCCGCTATCAGCCTCATTTGCAAATTCAATCGATCTTTTTGTGACTTCTCGGTTTCTCGTTTACATCTAAGCGCTTAAGCCTATTTGAATCGAGACGCGGCCTGTGCGCCCCACAGGAAAGCGGGTTTTCTGGCGCCTGAAATATGCCGAAACCGGCTGAAAGCCCCGGTTTTACCAGCCCAGGGTTTCTTTCAGGAAGGGAATGGTCAGCTTGCGCTGAGCCTGCAAAGAGGCCTGATCGAGCTGCTCCAGCAGATCGAAAAGCGCGCTCATGCTGCGGGTACCGCGAGTCAAGATAAAATGCCCGACCTCGTCGGTCAGGTGCAGGCCGCGACGGGATGCACGCAATTGCAGGGCACGCAATTTGTCTTCATCGGAGAGAGGACGCATCTGGAAGATCAGCGCCAAGGTCAGGCGCGATTTCAGGTCAGCCAGTTTGATCGGCAATTCACGTGGCGAAGTGGACGCCGCGATCAGCAGACGCCGACCGCTGTCACGCAGACGGTTGAACAGATGAAACATCGCCTCTTCCCAGTCCGCCTTGCCGGCAATCACCTGCAAGTCATCCAGGCAGACCAGTTCGTACTGTTCGAGGTTGTCGAGAATTTCGATGCCGCGATCCATCAACTCGGCCAGCGGCAGGTACACCGCCGGTTCACCCATCTGTTCGAAGCGCAGGCACGCGGCCTGCAACAGATGCGTCCGCCCTACCCCGTGCCTGCCCCACAGATAGATCAGGCTTTCGGTCCAGCCGGCGTCGGCTTCGCATAGACGCTCGACATAGCCGAGTGCAGCGGCATTGGCGCCTGGGTAGTAGTTGATGAAGGTGGCGTCGTCACGCAGACGCACACCTAGGGGCAGCTGAATCGGTTTCATGCTGACTGAACAGTTCCCAAGGAACCGTTAGTGGCCTCTGTGTAAAGTGAGCGAAGTTTATACCCGTGAAGCGGAGCGCACAATGCGACAGACCCCAAGCAAAATCAAAGGTTTGCGTTAACATGCTGGTTTTATGACAGTTTCTTTGGCGCCACGGCCTGCATGAGACGGGCCAACCCGGCGATCCACCGGGCAGCCCGACCTTCACGATTACAACTCCGGCTCATCCACCCCGCTATAGATGTCGGAATCCTTGTACAGATCGTGGACGTGTCGCACCAGCACCATGATCACCGCCGCCACCGGCAATGCCAGCAGCACACCGGTGAAGCCGAACAGCTCGCCACCGGCCAGAATCGCGAAAATCACCGCCACCGGGTGCAGACCGATCCGATCCCCCACCAGCAAAGGCGTCAGCACCATGCCTTCCAGTGCCTGACCAACCATGAACACCGCCACGATCCCGATCATCGGATACAGATCGCCACCGAACTGGAACAACCCGGCAATCAGCGCCGCGCCGATGCCGATCACAAATCCCATGTACGGCACAATCGCCGCCAACCCCGCGATCAGACCGATCAACAGGCCCAGCTCCAGCCCGACAATCATCAGACCGGCCGCATAGATCACGCCCAACGCCAGCATCACCAGCAACTGCCCGCGCACGAACGCGCCCAGCACTTCATGGCACTCACCCGCCAGCGCCACCACACGCTCTTCGCGATCACGGGGCAACAGGCCACGGATCTTGGCCATCATCACGTCCCAGTCACGCAGCAGGTAAAAGCTCACCACCGGGATCAGCACCAGATTCGCCAGCCAGCCGATCAGTGCCAGGCTCGAGGCCGTCGCCTGACTCAGCACCACACCAACGATATCCGTGGTCTGGCCCATGTGTTCGCTGATCGCGGCTTTGACCTTGTCGAACTTCCAGAAGCCGTCCGACAGCCCCAGCTTCGATTGCGCCCATGGCACGGCAGTGTGCTGCAACCAGTCGAGCATTTGCGGCGCCAGTTCATACAGCCGTACTAATTGCTTGGCGAGCATCGGCACCAGCACCAGCAACAACGCGGTGACGATCAGGGTGAACAAGGCGAACACCGCGATCACACCCCAAGTGCGAGACAGCCCCAGGCGTTCCAGACGATCGACGAGCGGATCGAACAGATAGGCGAGCAGCAGCGCCACCAGAAACGGCGTAAGGATCGGATGCAGCAACCAGACAAACGCGCAAAGCAGGAGCACCCCACCGAGCCAGAACCAACGCCGCGTATCGGCCATGTAACACTCCATTGCTTATATATAAGAAAGAAAACCTACCAGCGGAACCGCAAAGACGGCGCCACCGGTGCAGGCGTCGGCGCAACGACTGGTGGCGCCCCGGCGACCGCAGGCTGAGGTGCAGCGACCGGAGCCGGCGCCTCGGCCGGCAATTCCTGCAACTTCGCCAGCGACAACTGCGCCCGCAACTGATCGGCACTGCCGTTGACCCGATACAGGATGCGATCGGCATCGACACTCTGCAGACGCACGCCAAACGGTTCGAGTAACCGCAGCAGCGCCGCGTAGTGCTCCAGATTCATGCCCTGGACTTCCAGGGTCTGCTGGCCGGACGCGCCCGGCTTGGCCACAAAGCGTGGCGCCAGCCGTTCAGTCACCGCCAGCATCACCGCATCGGCCACGGCGGCCTGATCCGCGCCCTGCACGTTGCCCGCCTCTTTTTTGTCGCCCAGCCACAATTGCCATTTGGCCTGCCATTGCCCACCGTCTTCGCGGGCATGCACGGCGAGCAAGGCGTCAGCGTTGTAGCGCTCGGAAGCGTTACGCAGCGGCGCCGAGTCGGCACCTTCAAGCGCAGGCGCGGTTGCGACCAATTGCTCGCTCAAGTCCGCCAAAGGCAGGCGCAATGGCAATCCACGGTGCTGGGCGGCGCGGCGCAACGGTGCGGCACTGGCCTGTCCGTCGCCCACCAGGCTCGAACCCTCGGTCGAATCGTTCAGCCACCAACTCAGGATCGAGGGCCGGTTGGCACCCCACAGCGCCAGCCCGGCGCGGCGCAACGCCTGCTCGGTGGTTCCCGGGTCGAAATCGACTTTCAGCACTTCCGGCGGCCCGGCATCGAAACCGAACTGACTGATGATCTGCTGCGGATCCTTGCGAATCGGCGCCAGCCCCGGGTTCTGCGGGGCCTTCGGGTCGCCGGTCAGGCGCAGCACCAGCGTATCCAGCGCAGCCTGGGTCGCGCGATCGCGCTCCTCTGGCGACTGGCCAGTGACCGGTTCGCGCACCTGATAAAGACCTTTGAGATTTTCCGCCTGGCTCGCCAGGCTGATCAGAGACAAACCACCCACTAACAGCAATTTACACAAACGCATGGAGAATTCCCGTCGACAAGAGCGGCTGGAACAGGCCGCGTGTACCGTTGTGGCAAGCCTGTGACCACAGGCCGTCGCAAAACATTCACACGCGGTCGGTAAGTTTTTGCACAGTCCTAACGATAGACGGTTCCTTATACAGGCACCCGTGATGTCGCCCACAGCGTCAATTGCAAAATTTTTCCACCGATATGCCCCTGCCCGTCGGCGTGAGGATGGCCGCTGCCCCTCAAGCCTGATAAAATCGCGCGCCTTCGCAGACCGGCAACAGCCGGGCACCCCGAACTTCGCGTGAGGCAATCGCCCCTGTCGGACTCGGCGCTCCCGCTGAACTCGGTCGTTACCCCTGAATCCCCTCCCCTAAAGGCCTGGATCATGAGCAAGCAACCCTCCCTGAGCTACAAGGACGCCGGTGTAGACATCGACGCCGGTGAAGCATTGGTCGAACGCATCAAGAGCGTCGCCAAGCGCACTGCGCGCCCGGAAGTCATGGGCGGCCTGGGCGGTTTCGGCGCCCTCTGCGAGATCCCGGCCGGTTACAAGCAGCCGGTACTGGTTTCCGGTACTGACGGCGTCGGCACCAAGCTGCGTCTGGCGCTGAACCTGAACAAGCACGACAGCATCGGCCAGGACCTGGTCGCCATGTGCGTCAACGATCTGGTGGTGTGCGGCGCCGAGCCGCTGTTCTTCCTCGACTACTACGCCACCGGCAAGCTGAACGTCGACGTAGCTGCCACCGTGGTTACCGGTATCGGTGCAGGCTGCGAACTGGCTGGATGCTCGCTGGTCGGCGGCGAAACCGCTGAAATGCCTGGCATGTACGAAGGCGAAGACTACGACTTGGCCGGTTTCTGCGTCGGCGTCGTGGAAAAAGCCGAAATCATCGACGGCTCGAAAGTCGCCACCGGTGACGCCCTGATCGCCCTGCCATCGTCCGGCCCGCACTCCAACGGCTACTCGCTGATCCGCAAGATCATCGAAGTGTCCGGTGCCGACATCGAAACCGTGCAGCTCGACGGCAAGCCGCTGACCGAACTGCTGATGGCCCCGACCCGCATCTACGTGAAGCCGCTGCTCAAGCTGATCAAGGACACCGGCGCGGTCAAGGCCATGGCCCACATCACCGGTGGCGGCCTGCTGGACAACATCCCGCGCGTTCTGCCAAAAGGCGCTCAAGCCGTGGTTGACGTGGCCAGCTGGAACCGCCCGGCCGTGTTCGACTGGCTGCAAGAGAAAGGCAACGTCGACGAAACCGAAATGCACCGCGTGCTGAACTGCGGCGTGGGCATGGTCATCTGCGTGGCTCAGGAGCACGTTGAAGTTGCCCTGAACACCCTGCGTGACGCCGGCGAGCAGCCTTGGGTCATCGGTCAGATCGCTGTCGCTGCCGAAGGCGCGGCTCAGGTCGAACTGAAGAACCTCAAGGCTCACTGATGTCCCAGACCTGTGATGTCGTGGTGCTGCTGTCCGGCACCGGCAGTAACTTGCAGGCCCTGATCGACAGCACGCGGACCGGCGACAGCCCGGTCCGCATCGCTGCGGTGATTTCCAACCGCGCCGACGCCTACGGCTTGCAACGCGCCAGTGACGCGGGTATCGCCACCCGCTCGCTGGATCACAAGGGATTCGAGGGCCGCGAGGCCTTCGATACCGCGCTGATCGAACTGATCGACGAATTCAACCCCAAACTCGTGGTACTGGCCGGCTTCATGCGCATTCTCAGCGCTGACTTCGTCCGTCACTACCAGGGTCGCCTGCTCAACATCCACCCGTCGCTGCTACCCAAATACAAAGGGTTACACACTCATCAGCGCGCGCTGGAGGCCGGCGACGCCGAACACGGCTGCTCCGTGCACTTCGTCACCGAGGAACTCGATGGCGGACCACTGGTCGTACAGGCAGTAATCCCGGTAGAGTTGCACGATTCGCCGCAAAGTCTGGCGCAGCGGGTTCATGCTCAGGAACACCTGATCTACCCGATGGCCGTACGCTGGTTCGCCGAAGGACGGCTGAGCCTCGGCGAGCAAGGTGCTTTACTGGATGGCCAGCCACTGCCGGCCAGCGGTCACTTGATTCGAAACTAGGAGATATTATGCGTCGCGCCCTGCTCTTCGCTTGCGCTCTGCTCGCCCTGCCCTTCGCGCAGGCGGCAGACCTTCAACCGTTCTCCGCCAGCTACACCGCCGACTGGAAACAGCTGCCCATGAGCGGCACCGCCGAGCGCAGCCTGACCAAACAGGCCAACGGCGTCTGGAAGCTCAGCTTCAAAGCCTCGATGATGATTGCCAGCCTGTCCGAGGAAAGCACCCTGACCCTGGACAAGGACACCCTGCTGCCACAGTCCTACCACTTCGAACGCGGTGGTCTGGGCAAGGCGAAAAAGGCTGACCTGGACTTCGACTGGGCCAACAAGCTGGTGACCGGCACCGACCGCGGCGACGCGGTGAAAATCCCGCTCAACCGTGGCATGGTCGACAAATCCACCTATCAACTGGCGCTGCAGCATGACGTGGCCGCCGGCAAGAAAAGCATGAGCTATCACGTAGTCGATGATGGCGAAGTCGATACCTACGACTTCCGCGTGCTGGGTTCGGAGAAGGTAGAAACCAAGGCCGGTCAGATCGATGCGATCAAGGTCGAGCGTGTCCGCGATCCGACACAAAGCAAGCGCATCACCGTCCTGTGGTTCGCCAAGGACTGGGATTACCTGCTGGTTCGCCTGCAACAGGTCGAAACCGACGGCAAGGAGTACAACATCATGCTCCTCGACGGTACGGTCAACGGCAAGACAGTCAAAGGCAGCTGATTCAACAAAAAGCCCCGCAAACGCGGGGCTTTTTTTCGCCTGTCGAACGCTGATCAGACCGAGAACCTGGCCACCATGCTGTTCAGGTCCACCGCCAGCCGCGACAGCTCCTGACTCGCAGCGCTGGTCTGGTTGGCACCCGCCGACGTCTGCATCGCCAGGTCACGGATGTTCATCAGATTGCGGTCAACCTCCCGCGCCACGGCCGCCTGCTCTTCCGACGCACTGGCGATCACCAGGTTGCGCTCGTTGATCAAGGTAAACGCCGAAGCGATTTCCTCCAGCGCAATGCCGGCGGCCTTCGCCAGCTCCAGGGTCGAGCGCGCCCGGACGTTGCTCTGCTGCATCGAGCTGACCGCCGAATCGGTGCCCTGCTGGATGCCGCCGATCATCTGCTCGATCTCCTGCGTCGACTGCTGAGTGCGATGGGCCAGCGCCCGCACTTCGTCCGCCACCACCGCAAAACCCCGTCCGGCATCTCCAGCCCGGGCAGCCTCGATCGCCGCGTTCAACGCCAGCAGATTGGTCTGCTCGGCAATCGAGCGGATCACGTCCAGCACTTTGCTGATGCTATAGACCTTCTGCGCCAGATCCTCCACCTGCGTGGCATTGGCGGTGACATCGTCCGCCAGCAGCTCGATGGACGACACGGTCTGCTGCACCTGCTCGCGGCCATGCTGGGCAATACGATCAGACTCACGGGACGCCTCGGAAGTCGCGACGGCATTGCTCGCCACCTCCTCCACCGCCGCCGTCATCTGGTTGACCGCCGTAGCCGCCTGTTCGATTTCCAGACTCTGCTGATGCAGCCCCCGCGTCGCGTCTTCGGTGACGCAGCTCAACTCTTCCGAGGCCGAGGCCAACTGACTGGAGGACTCCGAGATCCGGCGGATAGTGTCACGCAGGTTGTGCTGCATGCTCTTGAGCGCGTGCAGCAGCCGCGCCGGTTCGTCCTTGCCGGAAATGCTGATATCCCCGGTCAGATCGCCTCCTGCCACCACTTCCGCGACATTGAGCGATTGCGACAGCGGCAGCACGATGCTGCGGGTCAGCAATAACGCCAGCGCGATGGTAATCAGCGCAGTGATGCCGATCATCACCCCGACCCACACCCGCGAGTTGGTGAACACCAGCCGTGCGGCCTCTGTGGCGAGGTTGGCGTTGTGCTTGTTCAATTCGACCAACTCACGCAGGGTCACTGCAATTTCATCCGCCAGCGGGCTCATCTGTCCATTGAGAATGGCGGCCGCCTCTTCCACTCGTCCCTGAGCAGACAACGTCATCACCTGTGCCTGAAGCTCCAGGTACTTGTGTTCAGCGACCTTGAAGCGGTCGAACAGCGCGCGCTCTGCGGGCAACGCGATCAGGCTGTCGTAACGCTGCTGGGCTTCACTCAGCACACCGCGCAAATCATTGAGCTTGGCCACGTTCTGCTCCAGCGCCTGCGGATCGCGATTGAGCAACAGGCGCATGGTCAGCGCGCGCAGGCGCAGCATGTCCTGACTCATCTCGCCCACCGCCATCACGCTGGGCAGCCAGTTATTGTCGACCTCGTCGGATTGCGTACGCATGTTCGACATCTGCAGCAGGGCGAACGCCCCAAGGGCAAACACCATTAGCGCCAACACGCCGAAACCCAGGCCGGCCCTGGGCGCAATATTGAGACTACGGATACTCATTGCTCTGGTTCCTTCCAAAAGCGCTGCATCAACCCTGCAGCTGGTTGTTCTAGAAGGTATCGGCCCTTTTAAAAAATGCGTAAGACCAAAACGCGATATCAAAAGGCCTTGATCCTACGAACCCTCGGCATTAACGATTCAGCGCGGGTTTGCCGGACTTGAGCGCTGTTCGCGGCAATATCGCCAAGAAGTTGTCCCGTGCGACTTTTTTCGCCACGGCTTCCGGCAAGGCGTCGAGAAACGGCTTGAAGCCGTGGATTTCCTTGCCGAGTTTGTTGAATCGCCCGACCACGTCCGAACCGATCATGAACCGATCCGGATAGCGCTCTACCAGTTGCACCCATTCCGCTCGCGGCTGACCCTTTTCGTCCAGCAGATAAGGCGTCAGCAAGCTCCACGACAGATCGATGAACAGGTTCGGGTACGCCTCCAGCATTCGCGTCAGGGTCGGCAGCAGAAAATCCAGCTGCGTCTGATGACGGTGGATTTCGGCGCTGGTGCCGGCATGCGCCCAGATGAACCGGGTGTGCGGATGATTACGCAGCGGCTCTTCGATTTCCTTCAGGTACAGCGGATTCTTCTCACGCTTGGAGGTGATATTGGAATGCAGCATCACCGGCAGATCGTTTTCAGCGGCCAGGTGATAGATGCGGGTCATGGCTTCGTTGTTGGCGCGTGGCGTGTCGCCGGAGGTGAGTGCGGTGAGATCGTCGTGACGGGTGAATACCTCGCCGATGCCCTGCCACAAGCCGGGATACAGATCGAGCATGCGCTGGATGTGCGCGGCGGAGTTCTTGTCGTTGGGGTTGAAGCCTGAAAGAAACGGGTGAAAGTACTGGCGTTGCTCCGGCGTCAGCTTCTGCACCGCGTCGGCGACGATCACGTCAGTCGCGCTGTACCAATAGGCATCGGCGTCATCGCCGGCGTAGTAACGCGGGCGCTTCGGCTCGTCTTCGTGCCATTTCTTCGCCACGGGAATGCCGGAAATCATCACATGCTCGATGGCATTTTCCTTCATGGCCGTCAGCAATTTCGGCATGCCGGCGGTTTCCTGGAAAAAATCCACGTAATGCAGGTGCGCGTCACTGTAGGTGTATTCCCGGGCACTGGCGGCGCCAGTGAAAGCCATCAGGCAGGCAAGACTCAAACGAAACACGGACACAAGCATTCTCCGGCAGACAGGCATAGCCTAGACCCTCGCCGGGCAACGAGGGTTCACCCGGCAAGAAAGTGGAACGCGCCTGTGTGGGAAATGCTCTATACCTGCAAGGTCTTTTTGATCGAATCCCTTTTCCTACAGCTTGCGAGGTTCACATGACCGTTACCGTCAATACCGTGTCCGCCGAAGGTTTTCGCCACACCGTTCAGATCGATGAGCATGAGCTGTTTGCAGACGTCCCGACGACGGCTGGCGGCGAAGGCTCGGCTCCGGAGCCGCACGATTACTTCGACGCCGCCCTCGGTGCCTGCAAGGCCCTGACCCTGAAGCTGTACGCGAAGAAAAAGGACATCCCGCTGACCGGCGTCGGCGTTGAGGTCAAACGCGACAACAGCCAGGAACAGAAAGGCAAATACGCCCTGCACGTGACCCTCACCCTCAAGGGCGTGCTCACCGATGCCCAGCGCGAAGAACTGCTGCGCGTCGCCGATCGCTGCCCGATCCACAAGCTGATGACCACCAGCGAAGTCACCATCGAAACCCACGCGCCAGTCGGCTTCGACAGCCAGTAATCACCTCGATGACACCGGCGGGTTATGCTCCACGCATCACCCGCTCAGCCTGGAATGGACCATGGACACCCAACCCCTGATCATCCGCCCGCGCGCCGAAGACGTCGAAGGCCAGCCGATCCTGCGCCCGCTGCCGTCAGCCAAATGCCGCAGCGTCGGGCCTTTTGTGTTTTTCGACCACATGCTCGAAACGGTTTATCCGGCGGGCAAAGGCATGAACATCCGACAGCATCCGCACATCGGTCTGTCGACCCTCACGTATTTGTTCGAAGGACAGATCCAGCACAAGGACAGCCTGGGTTCGGATCAGGTGGTCAGCGCCGGCGATGTCAGCTGGATGACGGCTGGTACGGCGATCGCGCACGTCGAGCGCACGCCCGAACCGCTGTGGGAGCAAAGCTTCAAGATGCACGGCCTGCAAATCTGGCTCGCCTCGCCCAAGGATCACGAACAAGGCCCGGGGCATTACAGCCACCACCCGGCCGCGACCTTGCCGGTCAGCGACAACCTCGGCGTGCAGATCCGCATGATCGCCGGGTCAGGCTTTTGCCTGGAATCACCGGTGCCGGTGCTTTCTCCTACGCTGTATGCCGAACTGAAGATGCAAACCGCGACCACGTTGCTGATCCCGACCGAACATGAAGAGCGGGCGCTGTATGTGTTGAGTGGTGATGTGCAGCTGAATGGCGAAGCGGTCGAACCCCATGCGCTGGTGGTGTTGCCAGCCGGGGAAGAGATGAGCCTCTTCGCCGAGAGCGACAGCCACGCGGTGTTGTTCGGTGGTGCGCCACTGGATGGGCCACGGCGAATCAACTGGAATTTTGTCGCGAGCGATCCGGCGGCGATCGATGAGGCGCGACGCAAGTGGGCGGCCGGGGACTGGCCGACGGTGCCGGGGGAAGTCGAGCGAATTGAACTGCCGCGTTAAACCGCCGGCCCTCACCCCAGCCCTCTCCCAGGGGGGAGAGGGAGCCGACCGAGGTGTCTTGCGTTATACATCGACCTGAAACACCGAGTCGATTATGGATTCAACAATGCAAGTTCAGGTCGGCGTAGCTCTGAAATATGCCCCAATCGATCCCCTCTCCCTTCGGGAGAGGGTTAGGCGGGCGGCGTTCCGATGAGGGGCTTTTGCTCTTCAGGCTTCAGCCCTTGAACACTTCTTCCAGCAAGTCATGCATCGACTTGAACGCCCGCGCTGCGGTCTTCGCGTCGTACATCATCTTGCCCGGCACATTGGCGTGCGGATCGGTGAACGAGTGCACGGCGCCACCGTAGCTCAGCAACTGCCAGTCCACGCCAGCAGCGTTCATCTCGTCCTCGAATGCCGGCAACTGCTCTTTCGGCACCAGCGGGTCCGAAGCACCGTGCAGCACCAGCACCGAGCCCTTGATGTTCTTCGCGTCCGCCGGGTTCGGCGAATCCAGTGTGCCGTGGAACGACACCGCCGCTTTCACCGGGGCACCGGTGCGGGCCAGATCTAGCGCGCAGCAACCGCCGAAGCAGAAGCCGAACACCGCCAGTTTCGAGGTATCGACCACCGCCTCGCCCTGCTTCTGCAATTGCTCGAATGCGGCCTGCATACGCTTGCGCAGCAGCGCACGATCATTCTTCAGCGGCATCATCGCCGCACCAGCCTGATTAGCGTTCTGCGGACGCACGGCCTGGCCATACACGTCAGCGATCAGCACCACATAACCCTTGGCCGCCACCGACTTGGCGATTTCTTCAGCGCCAGCGCTGACACCCATCCAGTTCGGCGCCATCAGCAGACCCGGACGCGCGCCTTTGTGCTCGGCGTCGAAGGCCAGGCGACCTTCATAAGGCTGGCCGTCAATCTGATAGACCACGGAACGTACAGTGACTTGGCTCATTTCTGACTCCAGATTGGTTGAATTCCAGAATGAAAAAACCCGCCGAAGCGGGTTTTTCTACAGCTTGATCAGGCCGACAGCTCGACCAGCAGCTTGTTCAGACGGGTCACGTAAGCGGCCGGGTCTTTCAAGCTGTCGCCCGCCGCCAGGGCGGCCTGGTCGAAGAGGATGTGCGACAGGTCGCTGAAGCGATCTTCGCTGGCCTCGTTGTCGAGCTTCTCGATCAGCGGGTGGCTCGGGTTGAATTCGAAGATCGGCTTCGAATCCGGCACCTTCTGCCCACTGGCCTCGAGGATCTGACGCATTTGCAGACCCAGGTCCTGCTCGCCGATGGCCAGAATAGCCGGCGAATCGGTCAGGCGATGGGAAACCCGGACTTCGGCAACGGAATCGCCCAGTGCGGTTTTCAGGCGCTCGACCAGACCTTCTTTCGACTTGGCGACTTCTTCTGCGGCCTTCTTGTCCTCTTCCGAGTCCAGATTGCCCAGATCCAGGTCACCGCGCGCGACGTCGACAAACGTCTTGCCGTCGAAATCGCTGAGGTAACTCATCAGCCACTCGTCGATACGGTCGGTCAGCAGCAGCACTTCGATGCCTTTCTTGCGGAAGACTTCCAGGTGCGGGCTGTTCTTGACCTGCGCGTAGGTTTCGCCGGTGAGGTAGTAGATCTTGTCCTGACCTTCCTTGGCGCGCGCCAGGTACTCGGCCAGACCGACGATCTGCTCGCCGTCGGTGCCGTTGGTCGATGCGAAGCGCAGCAGACCGGCAATTTTTTCCTTGTTGGCGAAATCTTCTGCCGGGCCTTCTTTCATGACCTGACCGAAGTTCTTCCAGAAGCCCTTGTATTGCTCAGGCTCGTTCTTCGCCAGTTTTTCCAGCATGTCCAGCACGCGCTTGGTCAGCGCCGACTTCATCGAGTCGATGATCGGGTCTTTCTGCAGGATTTCCCGCGACACGTTCAGCGACAGGTCGTTGGAGTCGACCACGCCCTTGATGAAGCGCAGGTACAGCGGCAGGAACGACTCGGCCTGATCCATCACGAACACGCGCTGTACGTACAGCTTCAGGCCTTTCGGCGCTTCACGCTGGTACAGATCGAACGGTGCGCGGGCCGGCACGTACAGCAGCGAGCTGTACTCGAGCTTGCCTTCGACCTTGTTATGGCTCCACGACAGCGGGTTTTCGAAGTCGTGAGCGATGTGTTTGTAGAACTCCTGGTATTCCTCGTCCTTCACTTCGGTGCGAGGACGGGTCCACAGGGCGCTGGCGCGGTTGACGGTTTCCCATTCAACTTCAGGCTTCTCTTCGCCTTCGGCAGCGGCCACTTCTTTCGGCAACTCGATCGGCAGCGCGATGTGGTCGGAGTACTTCTTGATGATGTTGCGCAGACGCCAGCCATCGGCAAACTCGTCTTCACCGGATTTCAGGTGCAGGACGATGCGAGTGCCGCGCTCCGGCTTGTCGATGGTGGCGACTTCGAATTCGCCCTCGCCTTTCGACGACCAGTGCACGCCTTCGCTGGCAGCAGTGCCGGCGCGACGGCTGTACACGTCAACTTTGTCAGCAACGATGAAGGCCGAGTAGAAACCCACACCGAACTGACCGATCAGGTGCGAATCCTTCTTCTGATCGCCGGACAGGTTCTTCATGAAATCGGCAGTGCCGGATTTGGCGATGGTACCCAGGTGGGTGATCACATCGTCACGGTTCATGCCGATGCCGTTGTCTTCGAGGGTGACGGTCTTGGCGTCCTTGTCGAAGCTCACACGGATTTTCAGTTCAGCGCCATCTTCGAGCAGCTCAGGCTTGGCCAGGGCTTCGAAGCGCAATTTGTCGACAGCGTCAGAGGCGTTCGAGATCAATTCGCGAAGGAAGATTTCCTTGTTGGAATACAGCGAATGGATCATGAGGTGCAGCAGTTGCTTCACCTCGGTCTGGAAGCCCAGGGTTTCCTTTTGAGTTTCCAC
Organism: Pseudomonas pharyngis; assembly: GCF_021602345.1. Lineage (GTDB taxonomy): Bacteria > Pseudomonadota > Gammaproteobacteria > Pseudomonadales > Pseudomonadaceae > Aquipseudomonas > Aquipseudomonas pharyngis. Next base: position 331,229 of record NZ_BQID01000006.1, on the reverse strand, counting down.
ACTCATGGTCATCAAACTCCAATCAGATGGCATTGGCCGCGACCTTACCGGTCGGCGGCGGGTTGTTCTGTGAGTTGGGGGCGTGCTTCAGGATTTCAAGGGCTCATCGATTTTGAAATGCGCGCGGGCAGTGGCGATCGGTTGGCTCTCGGTACTTTGCCAGGCCGTGACCGCGACGTTGGCCACCCGCCGGCCCTGACGGCAGACCTGACACCGGGCCCAGGTGTCGCGAAACTGCCCGGCCCGCAGGTAATCGAGGGAGAAATCGATAATTTTCGGTACACCGGGCGCGCCGGTGAAAATCAGCAGGTGCAGGGCCGCGGACAGCTCCATGAACCCGGCAATCACTCCGCCGTGGATCGCTGGCAATAAAGGGTTACCAATGTTGTCCTTGTTTGCTGGCAGCCTGAACAGCAAGTCATCACCGACTCGCGAGCACTCGACGCCGATGAGTCCGGCGTAGGGAATCAGCTTCAGCAACGGCGCGTAGTCACCCTTCTCGTGGGCCTCTTGCAGTTGCTGCTTGAAATCGTCGCTCATGGGGTTTCTCCCTTGATCGCGCCACCAAAGCCTTTGGTGCCTTTAAGGCCCTTGCCCATGCGCATGAAGGTTCCGACGACATGGGCAATCGGCTGCTCGGGATCATCTTGATAGGCAAAGCCGCGGGCGAAGATCACATCGGTGGTGACTCGATAACATTGGGCGAAGCCATAGACGTCTTTATACGGCTCGGCGGCGTGCATGTAATCGATGCGCAAATCGAGGGTCGGGCAGACTTCGAATTCCGGCAGGACGCACAGGGTCGACATGCCGCACGCGGTATCCATCAGCGACGTGATCGCCCCGCCGTGGATCACGCCGGTCAGCGGATTGCCAACGATCTGCGCACTGTACGGCAGCATCACCGTCAGGCCTTCGCTACTTGCGCTGTGCACCTTCAATCCCAGCACCTGACAGTGGCGCAAGGCCGAGAGAAACCGTGTCGCGCGCTCAAAAACGGGGTTTTCGGCCATTTGATAATTACTCTTGTTAGTCGCTATTCCCAGTAGTGGAAAGAACAGCAAAAGTTCCATTGCAAAACAAACTTATATATCTGAAAGAAATGAGGAACTTAAGCCGTGGGCCTGAGCTCTTAAGGCCAGTAGTTATTTTCCATAAGGAGAAACACCCCATGCGTAAGACTTTAGCTATTGCCTTGATGTTGACCGCTTCCCTCGGTCTCGCTGCCTGCGATAAAAAATCCGAGGACAAAGCTCAAGATGCCAACCAACATGCTGAACAAGCTCAGCAAGACATGAACAAAGCTCAGGATAAAGTGAACGACGCAGCGAAAGAAAACGCCGAAGCTGCCAAAGCTCAGGCCGAATCGAATGCTGCAGCGCAAGAAGAAGCTGCCAAGAAGCAATAAGCCGCTCTTGATGGCCAAAAAAGAAAACCCGCCAAGTGCGGGTTTTCTTTTGCCTGTGATTTTTTGCCCATGCCGTCTTAGAGCAAAACAGTTCTAAAAGTCGGACTAATCATCAGCAACAATGAACACACTAAGCCGACCAGCCAGACCAGACTGCGCAGCTTGGGAATATCCGCCAGGTAGAACCACAGATAGAGAATCCGTGAGATCACGAAGATGATCGCCAATGTATCGATCAGCCATCCCGCCGTCTGCGTGGTATGCGCCATCAGCACGCCAACGGCGAACAGGATGAACGCTTCGATGCTGTTCTGATGTGCCGCCAGTGCCCGGGCGCCGTAACCGGTGAGTTGCGCCTGCTGCTGACGCGGCAGGTGGTTGTTGTAACCGCCCTGCTCTTTCATGGCCTTGCCGACCGGCATACGCGCCACGTAGATCAACAATGCACTGATAAACACACACCAGAACGGAATACTCATCAAGCAGCCTCTTTGTTCGCTTCGGGCAATGGCGCCTCTGTAGGGGTATAGACCATTACATCGAGCACGTCGGAATGAAACTCCCGGCGATACAACACCAGCACCACGCCGGCGCTCATCAACATGAACAGCCACGGGCTGACGAACCACGCCAGCATGCTCATCCCGAAGTAATACGAACGCAGACCGAAGTTGAACTGGTTGGCCGCCATCGAAATCACCCGCGCCGCCCGCGAGGCGAACGCCTTGCGCTCCTGCTCCGAGACTTGCCGCTCACCGATCATCGGGGCCGAGCCGACCAGAATGGCGGCGAAGTTGTACTGGCGCATGCACCAGCTGAAGGTGAAGAAGGCATAGACGAACACCAGCGCCAGGCACAGCAACTTGATCTCCGACATGCCCTGCGAGGCCTGTTGCACCATCGGAATGTCCGCCAGCAATGACACCGCGCGCTCGGAAGCGCCGAGCACGGTCAGAATGCCCGCCAGAATAATCAGTGTGCTAGAAGCGAAGAACGAGGCGTTGCGTTCAAGGTTGCCGATCACGCTGGCATCGGCGATGCGGTTGTCGCGCAGCAGCATGCGGCGCATCCAGTCTTCGCGGTACAGGTGCAGCACGCTGGCCAGGCACGCGGTGTCACGGCCCTTCCAGGTGGCATAACGGGTGTATCCGCCCCAGCAGATGACAAACCAGAGCGCGGCCTGCAGATGGATCAGGTTGGCTTGGATGAACGACATGCAGGTCCTTTGATGATAGCTAGGCAAGTAGCAAGAAAGTTTCCGCGCAAGCAATAACTTCATAGTTTTACCCTCGCGACATGAACCCAGCTTGGACGCCAGGTGAGCGCAAAAGGCACCGCTTACTGAGAATTCTATTGGTCGCGTGCAATCAATAGCTGTCAGTTCTGACAGGTGCAAGGTGGGCTTCAGCCGAGTAACGTCATTGGAGAACGACCAACCGCCATCCCGGAGCATCAACCATGTCAAGACCAGCTCAGATACGCGCGAAAAAAAGTCAGAACAACCAAGGCTTTGATCAAACTTTTGGTGAAGATGGAGTTGCCTATGATTTTTCCCTTCCAGGCAGCGACACCCTTGATATTGTGGCACGACTCGACGAAGGCAAAATCTTGATGTGGGGAAGCGTCAGATGGGAGGATCGCCTGGACTTCCAGCTGGTTCAACTCCTGGAAAACGGCACCCTGGATACCGGATTCGCCAATAACGGAATTTTCACCGGCGGCTTCAAGGATGGTGCTCCCGCGTTTCCATTTGGGGCTCAACGAAATGACGATGGCAGCATTATTTTGATCGGCACCCATTATGGTACTGATGCTAAGAATGACGCCATCCTGCGCCTTCTTCCAGATGGAACTCGTGATCAAACTTTTGGTGATGACGGCGTAGTGATCGTCCCACCGATTGCGAATCCAAATGTATTGAGCCTGATAGCGATGTCGGCAAATACTTCGAACTCTCCCCTTTCCAACGTTGCAATCGGCCCTGATGGTGCAATCGTATTCACTTCATGGACACTGATCCAAAAATTCTCACACGACGGTTCTCCAGACTTATCGTTCAATGGCAGCGGCAGTCTGATAACCAAGTACCGCATCGCAGCTGTGGCCGTATCGAACGACGGAAAGATCACCATTGCAGGCTCCACATTTGACTATGAGGGCCTCATCGCCCGCTACCACCCCAATGGAACACCCGACCAGGGATTTGGGCAGAACGGCGAAATCCGAATCCGAGTGGACGGCGTATACACGGGGTTTTCGAGCATGATGCTGAATCCGGATGGCAGCGTTATTGTCGCTGGATCGCGAGATCTGAATTCGAATGACGTCTGGGGGCGTGAGCGAAGAGGCGTAATTGCTTTTTACAACGCTAATGGCAGCCCCAACCTCGTTTTCAACGGAGGCAAGCCTGTGGTCAGTGAAGCGCCAACAGGAGAGGCCAACGCATGGAACGCGATAGGTGGAAACACAATCAGTGGAATTGTTGTTGTAGGCCTGATCGGCCTCAGGAGTAATGAAAGTTCGCTAGTCGCTCGATACGATGTGACAGGCAAACCTGATACCACCTTCGGAACCGCTGGATTTCAAGAAACGAATATCGGGTTTGATCGAGAACTATGGGAGTCAGTCGTCGTGCAACCTGACAACAAAATCATTGCATCCGGCAACTGTCGCTACCAATTCAATACGGCTACCGTCGTCCGCTATCTCGCTACCAACCAACAATAGTGTGTGAAATACAAAAATGCCCCGTATCGATTGATACGGGGCATTTCTGTTTAATCGCTCGGCAGCCGCTTGTGGCGGCCCGGCAATCTTAGGCGAGTGCTTCGGCGCGCTTGCCCAGCAGGCGGTCGCAAACCACGGCAACCACCAGGGTCATCACGCACGGCACCAGCCACGCCAGACCTTGCTCGCTCAGCGGCAGGTGAGCCAGTTGCGATGGCATCCAGTCAGCCAGGCCAGCACCTTTCAACGCATCGATGGTGCCGAACACGAACGACACCAACATTACCGGGCCCATGATGCGGCTCTGTTCATGCCAGAACGCCGCACAGAAGCTCAGGGCCACCAGCACGATGCACGGCGGGTAGATCGCGGTTAGCACCGGGATCGAGAACGCGATCAGCTTGGTCAGGCCCAGGTTGGACACCAGCAGCGAGAACGCCGCCAGGATGATCACCAGGGTCTTGTAGGACAGCGGCAATACGCGGCTGAAGTATTCGGCACAGGCGCAGGTCAGGCCAACCGCTGTCACCAGGCACGCCAGGGAAATCAGCACGGCGAGGAAGCCACTGCCCAGCGAACCGAAGGTGTGTTGCACGTAGGCGTGCAGCACCGCCGCACCGTTGGTCGCGCCCGCCGCCACTTCATGGCTGCCGGAACCCAGACGGAACAGGCTGACATACACCAGCGCCAGACCGACACCGGCAATCAGCCCGGCGATGATCGCGTAACGGGTGATCAGCGCCGGCGACTCGACGCCACGGGAGCGGATCGCGTTGACGATGACGATGCCGAACACCAGCGCGCCGAGGGTATCCATGGTCAGGTAACCATTGATGAAGCCCTGGGAGAACGGTGCCGCAACGTATTCCGGAGTGGCCACGCCGATATCACCAGCCGGCAGTGCGAATGCGGCGATGCCGAGCACGGCCAGGGCGATGATTTTCAGCGGCGCGAGGAAGCGACCGACAGTGTCCAGCAGACGCCCAGGGTAGAGCGAAATGAAGAACACCAGCAGGAAGTACACCGAACTGTAGAGGAACAGTGCCAGCGGGCTCTCGCCGGTCAGCGGCGCCAGACCCACTTCAAAGGAGACGGTCGCGGTTCGCGGGGTGGCGAACAATGGGCCGACGGCCAGGTAGCAAGCCGCTGCCAGCACGCCACCAGCGATTTTGCCGATCGGGCTGCTCAGGGCGTCCATTGCGCCACCGACCTTGGCCAGTGCGACCACGGTGACCACCGGCAGACCGACCGCCGTGATCAGAAAGCCCAGCGCCGCGATCCAGACGTTAGGCCCGGACTGCAAACCGACGATAGGCGGGAAGATGATGTTGCCGGCCCCGACGAACAGGGCGAATGTCATAAAGCCAAGTGCCAGGATGTCCTGACCTTTCAAAACTTTCATTAAGGAAATACCACACTACTGAATCGGAATTTAGAGGGGGATTTCCCTGTGGGGTTAGGGAAATGCTGTCAATCCGTATAAGACTGACCCGTTTAGCGCGTTGCATGCCTTGTGGGCGGCAGACGCAAAATGGCGGCTAGCCTAACGAATTTGCCCGACAAACGCACTGTTAGAGGGCGAACTATCCGATACGCGACGTTTCTGTGTCGCGTTTTTGCATGTTATTGGGTGAGTGCTTATAAATTGCCATCGTCCACCCGAACGCCAGAAACGACAAAGGCCACCCGAAGGTGGCCTTTGTTGCTGGAGCAGAGAAGTCAGCCGAAGCTTACTTCTTCACTTCCCAGCCAGTCAGCTCGGCCAGGGCCTTGCCGATGTCTGCCAGCGAACGCACGGTTTTCACGCCTGCGTCTTGCAGAGCAGCGAATTTCTCGTCTGCAGTGCCTTTGCCGCCGGAGATGATTGCGCCAGCATGGCCCATGCGCTTGCCCGGAGGAGCAGTCACACCAGCGATGTAGGAAACAACCGGCTTGGTCACGTTAGCCTTGATGTAGGCAGCCGCTTCTTCTTCAGCCGAACCGCCGATCTCGCCGATCATGACGATCGCTTCGGTCTTCGGGTCTTCCTGGAACAGCTTCAGGATGTCGATGAAGTTCGAACCCGGGATCGGGTCACCGCCGATGCCGACGCAAGTCGACTGACCGAAACCGGCGTCAGTGGTCTGCTTAACAGCTTCGTAGGTCAGGGTGCCGGAACGGGAAACGATACCGACCTTGCCTGGCAAGTGAATGTGACCTGGCATGATGCCGATCTTGCATTCGCCTGGGGTGATCACGCCTGGGCAGTTAGGGCCGATCAGGGTAACACCCAGCTCGTCGCACTTAACTTTGGCGTCCAGCATGTCCAGGGTAGGAATGCCTTCGGTGATGCAGACGATCAGCTTGATGCCGCCGAAAGCTGCTTCCAGGATCGAGTCCTTGCAGAAAGGAGCCGGAACGTAGATTACGCTGGCGGTGGCGCCAGTAGCTTCTACAGCTTCTTTCACGGTGTTGAACACAGGCAGGTTCAGGTGAGTGGTGCCACCTTTGCCTGGGGTCACGCCGCCAACCATTTTGGTGCCGTAGGCAATGGCTTGCTCGGAGTGGAAAGTACCCTGCGCGCCGGTGAAGCCCTGGCAGATTACTTTGGTGTCTTTATTGATCAGGACGCTCATTACTTGCCCTCCGCAGCTTTAACGACTTGTTGAGCAGCGTCGGTCAGGCTGGTAGCAGCGATGATGTTCAAACCGCTTTCTGCCAGTACTTTAGCGCCCAGTTCAGCGTTGTTGCCTTCAAGACGAACAACAACCGGGATTTTCACGCCGACTTCTTTCACTGCACCGATGATGCCTTCGGCAATCATGTCGCAACGAACGATGCCGCCGAAGATGTTAACCAGTACTGCAGCGACGTTGCTGTCGGACAGAATGATTTTGAAAGCTTCGGTTACGCGTTCTTTGGTAGCACCACCACCTACGTCGAGGAAGTTGGCTGGCTTGCCGCCGTGCAGGTTGACGATGTCCATGGTACCCATGGCCAGGCCGGCACCGTTCACCATGCAGCCGATGTTGCCTTCCAGCGCTACGTAGTTCAGTTCGAACTTGGCAGCGTGCGCTTCGCGCGGATCGTCCTGCGACGGATCGTGGAAAGTCTTCAGCTTGGGCTGACGGTACATTGCGTTGGCGTCGATGTTGATCTTTGCATCCAGGCAGTGCAGATCGCCGTCAGCCTTGATCACCAGCGGGTTCACTTCCAGCAGAGCCAGGTCGTGATCCTTGAACAGCTTGGCCAGACCTACGAAGATCTTGGCGAACTGAGCAACCTGCTTGCCTTCCAGACCCAGCTGGAATGCCAGCTCGCGACCCTGGAATGGCTGAGCGCCGACCAGTGGATCGATGGTGGCTTTCAGAATTTTTTCTGGAGTGTCGTGAGCGATTTTCTCGATGTCCACGCCACCTTCGGTGGAAGCCATGAACACGATGCGACGGCTCGAACGGTCAACGACAGCGCCCAGGTACAGCTCTTTAGCGATATCAGTGCACGATTCAACCAGGATCTTGGTGACTGGCTGGCCGTTGGCGTCAGTCTGGTAAGTCACCAGACGCTTGCCCAGCCACTGCTGTGCGAAGGCTTTGGCGTCTTCTCTGCTGCGAACCAGCTTGACGCCGCCCGCTTTACCGCGACCACCGGCGTGAACCTGGGCTTTGACAACCCACTCGTTGCCGCCGATTTTGTCGCAAGCTTCTGCTGCTGCTTCCGGGGTGTCTACTGCGAAACCAGTGGAAACTGGCAGGCCGTATTCAGCGAACAGCTGCTTACCCTGATACTCGTGAAGATTCATGCTTTTTACCGTCTTCGTTAGGTACTGCGCATTCGGCGCTGCGCTCTTTACGAGTGCCGCGCCACCTGTGACTGCTGCTTGCGTAGCCTTTCCGGATACCCGGTGCAGCTACGCAAGGCTGCGTCCAGCGGACATTCCGCGGTGAGTCTTGCACGCAAGGCTCACGACGGGCCGTACCGCCGTGGTTTCTTATTGTGTGTCTTAACGCTTCTTGCGGTTGGCAATGTGGATGGCGCCGCCATTCACTGCCAAAGCTGCTTCGTGCAAGGCTTCAGACAGGGTCGGATGGGAGAAAACCATCATGCCCAGATCTTCAGCGCTGGTGCCGAATTCCATACCGATCGCGCCCTGCTGAACCAGTTCTGCGGCGCTCGGGCCAATCACGTGCACGCCCAATACGCGGTCGGTCTTGGCATCGGCGATGACCTTGACGAAACCACCGGTATCGTTGGCGGCCATGGCACGGCCGGATGCTGCGAACGGGAAGGTGCCGACGTTAACTTCAACGCCTTCAGCTTTCAAGGCCTGCTCGGTTTTACCGACCCATGCGATTTCCGGGTGAGTATAAATAACCGAAGGGATCAGGTCATAGTTCATCTGGGCCTTGTGGCCCTTGATGCGCTCGACAACCATGATGCCCTCTTCCGAGGCCTTGTGAGCCAGCATCATGCCGCGAACCACGTCACCGATGGCGTAAACGCCCGGTACGGTGGTGGCACAGTGATCGTCAACGTGCACGAAACCGCGCTCGTCCAGGGTCACGCCGCTGTCGGCAGCCAGCAGATCAGTGGTCACAGGACGGCGACCAACGGCTACGATCAGCTTGTCGAAAGTGATGGTCTGTTCGCCGTTGGCGTCGGTGTAGTTCACAACGACTTCGTCGCCGTTCACTTTCGAGCCGGTTACGCGAGCGCCCAGTTTGATGTCCAGACCCTGTTTGGTCAGGGTTTTCAGCGCTTCCTTGGAAACCGCGGTGTCCGCTGCCATCAGGAAGGTGTCCAGGGCTTCCAGGACAGTCACTTCTGCACCCAGACGCGACCAGACCGAACCCAGTTCCAGACCGATCACGCCAGCGCCGATCACGCCCAGACGCTTAGGTACGGATTGGAATTCCAGAGCGCCGGTCGAATCAACGATGACTTTCTGATCGACCGGAGCCGGTGGAATGTCGATCGGACGCGAGCCTGGAGCCAGAATGACGTTTTCGGCTTCGATGACTTCAACCGAGCCGTCCGGCTTGGTGACTTCGACTTTCTTGCCGGCCAGCAGTTTGCCGTGGCCCTGGATCGAAGTAACGCCGTTGGCCTTGAACAGAGTGGCAACACCACCGGTCAGGTTCTTGACGATGCCAGCCTTGCGGCCAACCATCGCAGCGACGTCCATTTTGACTTCACCGGTCGAGATACCGTGGACGTTGAAGCTTTCTTTCGCTTCCTTGTATTTCCAGGAGCTGTCCAGCAGCGCCTTGGAAGGAATGCAGCCTACGTTCAGGCAGGTGCCGCCCAGGGCTTGCTTGCCTTCAGCATCGGTGTACTTCTCGATGCAGGCAGTGCTCAGGCCGAGTTGCGCGGCCTTGATAGCTGCCACGTAGCCGCCAGGGCCCGCACCGATCACTACTACGTCAAATTTCTGCGACATTCAAAAAATCCTCTTTAGCGAAAAGCTTCAAGCCGCGCGCTGCAAGCCAGGCTGCGTTTTCCCGCAGCTTGAAACTTGCAGCGCGTGACTGCTTCTATCAGATATCCAGCAACAGACGAGCCGGATCTTCCAGCAGGTTCTTGATGGTCACCAGGAAGGTTACAGCTTCTTTGCCATCGATCAGACGGTGATCGTAGGACAGCGCCAGGTACATCATCGGACGGATCACGACCTGACCGTTGATGGCCATCGGACGCTGGATGATGTTGTGCATGCCCAGAATCGCTGCCTGCGGCGGGTTGACGATCGGGGTCGACATCATCGAACCGAAGGTACCACCGTTGGTGATGGTGAAGGTGCCGCCGGTCATTTCGTCCATCGACAGTTTGCCGTCACGGGCTTTCTTGCCGAAGGTGGCGATGCCGCCTTCGATTTCAGCCAGGCTCATGTGCTCGGCGTTACGCAGAACCGGAACTACCAGGCCACGGTCGCTGGAAACAGCGACACCGATGTCGGCATAACCGTGGTAAACGATGTCGTTGCCGTCGATCGAAGCGTTGACCGCCGGGAAGCGTTTCAGCGCTTCGGTGGCAGCCTTGACGAAGAACGACATGAAGCCCAGGCGTACGCCGTTGTGGGACTTCTCGAACAGGTCCTTGTACTTCGAACGCAGGGCCATGACTTCGGTCATGTCGACTTCGTTGAAAGTGGTCAGCATCGCCATGTTCGATTGAGCTTCAACCAGACGCTTGGCAACGGTGGCACGAACGCGGGTCATCGGAACGCGCTTCTCGATGCGGTCGCCAGCGGCGAACACAGGAGCGGCGGCAGCCGGAGCAGCAGCCTTGGCAGGCGCGGCAGCCGGAGCGGCTTTCTTGGCAGCAACGGCTGCAACCACGTCTTCCTTGGTCACGCGACCGCCTTTGCCGGTGCCGGCAACGGACGCGATGTTGATGCCGTTCTCTTCAGCCAGCTTGCGCGCGGCAGGAGCAGCGATCGGGTCGTCTTCGCCATCAGCGGCAGCAGGTGCAGCGGCAGCAGCGGCCGGAGCAGCAGCGGCAGCCGGAGCGGCGGCAGCAGCGCCGCCTTCAACGATGGAGCCCAGGACTTCGTCGGACAGGACGGTGTCGCCCTCGCCCTTGACGATTGCGCCCAGCACGCCGTCGGCGGTAGCCAGCACTTCCAGTACGACTTTGTCGGTTTCGATGTCGACGATCAGTTCGTCACGCTTGACGGCGTCGCCCGGTTGTTTGTGCCAGGTGGCAACGGTGCCATCGGCAACCGATTCCGGGAAAGTGGGGGCTTTGATCTCGATAGCCATTATCTGTGGTTCCTTAAATTCGGTTTCAGGTGCGCGAAGGCGTTAAACGGTAAACGCGTCTTGCAGCAGTTGTTCCTGCTGCTCGGCGTGCATCGATGCGTAACCACATGCTGGGGCAGCAGAAGCCTCACGGCCCGCGTACTCGAGTACGAGAGATTTGTTGAGGTTGCTGATGCTGCGACGCAGGTGGTGCTGGCTGCAGTACCAGGCGCCCTGGTTCATCGGCTCTTCCTGACACCACACGGCCGCTTTGGCATTGGTGTAAGGAGCCAGGACTTCTTTCAAGTCGTCCTCAGGGAATGGGTACAGCTGCTCGATACGCACGATGGCGATATCTTCGCGGCCTTCGGCACGACGTTTTTCCAGCAGGTCGTAGTAGACCTTGCCGCTGCACAGAACAACGCGCTCGACCTTTTTCGGGTCCAGGGCATCGATTTCCGGGATAACGGTCTGGAACGAACCTTCGGCCAGATCTTCCAGGGTCGAAATGGCCAGTTTGTGGCGCAGCAGCGACTTTGGAGTCAGAACGACCAATGGCTTGCGCAGCGGGCGAATCACCTGACGGCGCAGCAAGTGGTAGATCTGGGCCGGGGTGGTCGGCATGCACACCTGAATGTTGTGCTCGGCGCACAGCTGCAGGTAACGCTCAAGACGTGCCGAGCTGTGCTCAGGGCCCTGACCTTCGTAGCCGTGCGGCAGCAGCATGGTCAGACCGCAGAGACGGCCCCACTTGTGCTCGCCGCTGGTGATGAACTGGTCGATAACGACCTGTGCACCGTTGGCGAAGTCGCCGAACTGGGCTTCCCAGATCACCAGCGCGTTTGGCGTGGTGGTCGAGTAACCGTATTCGAACGCCAGTACGGCTTCTTCCGACAGGAACGAGTCGTACAGGTCGAAGCGTGGCTGACCTTCATACAGATGCTTGAGCGGAATGTAGGTACCGGCATCTTTCTGGTTGTGCAGCACAGCGTGACGGTGCGAGAACGTACCGCGGCCGATGTCCTGGCCAGTCATGCGGATCGGGTGACCTTCGAACGCCAGGGTCGCGTACGCCATGGTTTCGGCGTAACCCCAGTTGATCGGCAGGCCGCCGGCTTGCATCTTCTGACGGTCTTCGTAGATCTTCGCGACCTGACGCTGAACCACGAAGCCTTCCGGAATTTCCAGCAGCTTGGCGGACAGTTCCTGCAGGGTCTTTAGGTCGAAGCGAGTGTCGTGACGCGCGGTCCAGGCGTGGCCCAGATACGGACGCCAGTCGACGAACAGCTCTTTGTTCGGCTCTTTGACCAGCGATTTCACGACGTGCAGACCGTTGTCCAGCGCGTTGCGGTATTCGTCGACTTTCGCCTGAACACGCTCTGCGTCCAGCACACCGGCCTGGGTCAGACGATCAGCGTACAGCTCACGGGTGGTGCGCTGCTTGGTGATCTGCTGATACATCAGAGGCTGGGTGCCGCTTGGCTCGTCGGCCTCGTTGTGGCCGCGACGACGGTAGCAGACCAGGTCGATCACCACGTCACGCTTGAACTGCATGCGGTAGTCGATGGCCAGCTGGGTCACGAACAATACGGCTTCCGGATCATCACCATTCACATGGAGGATCGGCGCCTGGATCATTTTCGCGACGTCGGTGGCGTACTCGGTGGAACGCGAGTCCAGCGGGTTGCTGATGGTGAAACCGACCTGGTTGTTGATCACGATGTGCACGGTACCGCCGGTCTTGAAACCGCGGGTCTGCGACATCTGGAAGGTTTCCATGACCACGCCTTGACCGGCGAATGCAGCATCACCGTGGATGGAGATCGGCAGAACCTTCTCACCGGTCGAATCGTTGCGACGGTCCTGACGGGCGCGAACCGAACCCTCGACCACCGGGGAAACGATTTCCAGGTGGGACGGGTTGAACGCCATGGCCAAGTGAACTTCACCGCCGGTGGTCATTACGTTGGACGAGAAGCCCTGGTGGTATTTGACGTCACCGGAACCCAGCTCGACCTTCTTCTTGCCTTCGAACTCGTCGAACAGCTCGCGCGGGTTCTTGCCGAAGGTGTTGACCAGTACGTTCAGACGGCCACGGTGGGCCATGCCGATGACGACTTCCTTGGTGCCGTACGAGCCGGAACGCTGGATCAGTTCGTCGAGCATCGGAATCAGGCTTTCGCCACCTTCCAGACCGAAACGCTTGGTGCCCGGGTATTTGGTACCCAGGTATTTTTCCAGGCCTTCACCGGCCGTCACGCGCTCGAGCAGGTGGCTCTTGATGTCCGCGGAATATTCCGGACGGCCACGCACGCTTTCCAGACGCTGCTGGAACCACTGGCGCTGCTCGGAATCGGTGATGTGCGTAAATTCAGCGCCGATGGTGCGGCAATATGTCTGCTGCAACGCTTCGTGAATTTCGCGTAGGCTCGCTTCCTCTTTGCCGATGAACAGGTCGCCGGCACGGAAGGTCGTATCAAGATCGGCATTGGTCAAGCCGTAGTGATTGATCGACAGGTCTGCAGGTGCAGGACGCTGCCACAGTCCCAGCGGGTCAAGCTGGGCTGCCTGGTGGCCACGCATACGGTAGGCCTGGATCAATCGCAGCACTTCAACCTGCTTCTTCTCGTGCTCACTGCTCACGCTGCCGGCGGAAACCGGTTGGGCGCGGCGCTGGTTCTTTGCCAGCAGCACGAAATGATCGCGAATTGTGGAGTGCGAAACATCGGTGGCAGAGCTGCCGTCGGCAGGCAGCTTCTGAAAGTAGGTGCGCCACTCTTCTGGCACAGCGTTAGGGTCGTGCAGGTAGAGCTCGTAGAGCTCTTCCACATAGGCAGCGTTTCCACCTGAAAGGTAGGCGCTGTTCCACATGCGCTGCATCACGCTTTCTTGCATGCTTGGTCACCCTCGGTTAGGGGAACACCATCGGTGCCGACACCGAGCAAGCTTGCAGAAGTCCGAATGCAGCGACCAAAACAAGCCACTTAGGATCACACTGATAGTCCGGGTACCAGCCCGGATGCCCCTGCTTGTCTCATTTCTTCAAAATAAGAGCCGCAGCTTATGGCTGCTGCTCTGGTTATAGCCATGGCGCGGGTTGAAGCCCGCGCCTAAGCCCTCTGCGGGTACAGCGGTTACAGCAGCTGAATCACACGCCGCTCGAAAGCAGCATGTTACGGATGTGACCGATGGCCTTAGTCGGGTTCAGGCCTTTCGGACATACGTTGACGCAGTTCATGATGCCCCGGCAGCGGAAAACGCTGAACGGGTCATCGAGGGACGCCAGACGCTCGGACGTCTTGGTGTCACGGCTGTCTGCCAGGAAGCGGTACGCTTGCAGCAGGGCAGCTGGACCCAGGAACTTGTCCGGGTTCCACCAGAAGGACGGGCAAGAGGTCGAGCAGCAGGCGCACAGGATGCACTCGTACAGACCGTCGAGCTTTTCACGCTCTTCAGGGGACTGCAGACGCTCGATGGCCGGAGCCGGCGTGTCGTTCTGCAGGAATGGCTTAACCTTCTCGTATTGCTTGTAGAAGATGCTCATATCGACAACCAGGTCACGGATAACCGGCAAACCTGGCAGCGGACGAACGATCAGCTTGTTACCTTTGACGACAGCGGACAGCGGCGTGATGCACGCCAGGCCGTTCTTGCCGTTGATGTTCATGCCGTCGGAGCCACACACGCCTTCACGGCAGGAGCGACGATAGGAGAAACCTTCGTCCTGCTCTTTGATCAGGGCCAGCACGTCCAGCACCATCAGGTCTTTACCACCGGTATCAACCTGGAATTCCTGCATGAACGGCGCAGCGTCCTGATCAGGGTTGTAACGATAAACACTGACTTGCAACATGGCGGTCACCCTTAATAAGTCCGGACTTTAGGTTCGAAAGTCGGAACAGTCTTCGGCGAGAAGTTCACGGCACGCTTGGCGACGCGTTTCTCACCCGGGAAGTACAGGGTGTGGCACAGCCAGTTTTCGTCGTCACGGTCTTCGAAGTCTTCACGGGCGTGAGCGCCGCGGGACTCTTTACGTACTTCGGCAGCGATGGCGGTAGCTTCAGCCACTTCCAGCAGGTTTTGCAGTTCCAGCGCTTCGATACGTGCAGTGTTGAACGCCTGCGACTTGTCGTTGATCTTCACGTTGGCGATGCGCTTGCGCAGATCAGCCAGCTGGGCAATACCCTTCTGCATGTATTCGCCGGTACGGAATACACCGAAGTAGTTCTGCATACAGCTTTGCAGCTCGCGACGCAGGGTAGCGACGTCTTCGCCGTCGGTACGGTTGTTCAGGGCGTTCAGACGCGCCAGGGCAGCTTCGATGTCGGCTTCGGTGGCGTCGTCGTATTCGATGCCATCGGTCAGCGCCTTCTCCAGGTGCAGGCCGGCAGCGCGGCCGAATACCACCAGGTCGAGCAGCGAGTTGCCGCCCAGACGGTTGGCACCGTGAACCGATACGCAAGCCACTTCACCTACCGCGAACAGACCAGGAATGATCCGATCCACGCCTTCGGCGTCCTGGGTGATCGCCTGGCCATGAATGTTGGTGGCAACGCCGCCCATCATGTAGTGGCAAGTCGGAACAACCGGAACCGGAGCAACCACCGGGTCAACGTGTGCGAAAGTCTTCGACAGTTCGCAGATGCCTGGCAGACGGCTGTGCAGCACTTCCTCGCCCAGGTGGTCGAGTTTGAGCATCACGTGGTCGCCATTCGGACCGCAACCGTTACCGGCGATGATCTCTTTAACCATCGAACGGGCAACCACGTCACGACCGGCCAGGTCTTTGGCGTTCGGAGCATAACGCTCCATGAAACGCTCGCCGTGCTTGTTGATCAGGTAACCACCTTCACCACGGCAACCTTCGGTAACCAGTACACCGGCGCCGGCGATGCCGGTCGGGTGGAACTGCCACATTTCGATGTCTTGTACCGGCACGCCAGCACGCAGAGCCATGCCGACGCCGTCACCGGTGTTGATCAGGGCGTTGGTGGTGGATGCATAGATACGACCTGCACCGCCGGTAGCCAGTACGGTGGCTTTCGCGCGGATATAGGTGGTTTCGCCGGTTTCGATGCAGATCGCGATCACACCGACGAATTCGCCTTCCTGGTTTTTCACCAGGTCGACAGCGTAGTACTCGTTCAGGAACGTGGTACCGGCTTTCAGGTTGCCCTGATAAAGGGTGTGCAGCAGCGCGTGACCGGTACGGTCGGAAGCGGCGCACGTACGGGCAGCCTGCCCGCCTTTACCGTAATCCTTCGACTGACCGCCGAACGGACGCTGGTAGATACGGCCTTGCTCGGTACGCGAGAACGGCAGACCCATGTGGTCCAGCTCGAAAACGGCAGCCGGGCCTTCCTGACACATGTATTCGATAGCGTCCTGGTCACCGATGTAGTCGGAACCCTTGACGGTATCGTACATGTGCCAGCGCCAGTCATCGTTCGGGTCGGCCGAAGCGATGGCGCAGGTGATCCCGCCCTGTGCGGACACAGTGTGCGAACGGGTCGGGAAAACCTTGGTGATCACGGCAGTCTTGTGACCGCCCTGTGCCAGTTGCAGCGCTGCGCGCATGCCAGCACCGCCGCCACCAATAATGATGGCGTCGAAAGAAATCGTTGGAATGTTAGCCATGAATCAGATACCCCAGAGAATCTGCACACCCCAGACGAAGTAAGCGAACATCGCGACGCCGCATACTGCCTGGAAAAGGAAACGTACTGCAGTCGCGGACTTGCCCAGCGCCATTGGCGTCAGGTAGTCGGTCGCGATGGTCCACATGCCGACCCAGGCGTGAGCGCCCAGGGCAACCAGTGCCAGCAGACTGAAGATACGCATTCCGTTGTGGGCGAACAGGCCGTGCCATTGGTCGTAGCCAATGCCCGGGTTCGCGGCGAGGTAGCCGATCAGGAAGATGAAATAAGCCGCGAGAACGACCGCAGACACACGCTGCGCCATCCAGTCATAGAGGCCCGAACGCGAAAGGTTTGTAACGCTGGTTACCATATCCAAACTCCTGCCAGAACGATCAGCACCACGGAAACGGCGATGATCAGTTTCGAGCCCAGGCGGCCGCCTTCCAGCGTCTCACCGATGCCCATGTCCATGATCAAGTGGCGCACACCGGCAACCAGGTGATACAGAAGAGCGGACAGGAGGCCCCATGCTACGAACTTGGCCAGCGGGCTGGTCAAGCATGCCTTCACCTCGACATAACCTTCCTCGGAACCCAGGGATTTGCCCAATGCATAAAGCATGATGCCAAGGCCCAGGAAGAGGATGATGCCGGAAACACGGTGAAGAAACGACGTAACGCCGGTGATGGGGAGTTTGATGGTCCTTAGGTCTAGGTTTACAGGTCGTTGGCTTTTCACGGCTTTTTTTTCACACTGAAGAGCCCCTAACAATCAGGGCAAAGTTGTTGGGGAGTGCACTGGTCAGGTAACCACCACCCAGGGATGCGACCCCCAATGAAAGCAAGCCCAAAAGCCCTTGGCGGTCGGTCGCCGAGTATAGACAGTTAGGCTACTAATGACAACGCAATCGCCTACCCCCAATAGCGGATTGCACAAGTCGTATAAAAGGCGTAAATGGCAGGCAATTTCGAGGAAAAAGTACGGTTAAAGCCTTCTGGAGCAAGACTTTAGGCAAATTGACATTCGAATTTATCTCACTATAGTGGTGCGGGCCCTGCGTGGGGGGTCTGTCTGATGATTTCAAGCATAAATAGGAGGCCACATGGCTGACAAAAAAGCGCAGTTGATCATCGAGGGCGCAGCCCCCGTCGAGCTGCCCATTTTAACCGGCACCGTTGGTCCCGATGTTATCGATGTTCGGGGCCTGACGGCCACGGGCCGCTTCACTTTCGACCCCGGTTTCATGTCGACCGCTTCCTGCGAATCGAAGATCACCTATATCGACGGCGACAACGGCATCCTGCTGCACCGCGGCTACCCGATCGAACAGCTGGCTGAAAAGTCGGACTACCTGGAAACCTGCTACCTGCTGCTGAACGGCGAACTGCCGACCGCAGAACAGAAGGCCCAGTTCGTCGGCACCGTGAAGAACCACACCATGGTTCACGAGCAGCTGAAAACCTTCTTCAACGGCTTCCGCCGTGACGCCCACCCGATGGCCGTCATGTGTGGCGTAGTCGGCGCCCTCTCGGCCTTCTACCACGACTCCCTCGACATCAATAACCCGCAGCATCGCGAAATCTCCGCGATCCGCCTGGTTGCCAAGATGCCGACCCTGGCCGCGATGGTTTACAAGTACTCCATGGGCCAACCCATGATGTACCCGCGCAACGACCTGTCGTACGCGGAAAACTTCCTGCACATGATGTTCAACACCCCGTGCGAGATCAAACCGATCAGCCCGGTACTCGCCAAGGCCATGGATCGGATCTTCATCCTCCACGCCGACCACGAGCAGAACGCTTCGACCTCCACCGTGCGTCTGGCGGGCTCTTCGGGTGCCAACCCGTTCGCCTGTATCGCCGCCGGCATCGCCGCACTGTGGGGCCCTGCCCACGGCGGCGCGAACGAAGCCGTGCTGACCATGCTCGATGAAATCGGCGATGTCTCGAACATCGACAAGTTCATCGCCAAGGCCAAGGACAAGAACGATCCGTTCAAGCTGATGGGCTTCGGTCACCGCGTCTACAAGAACCGCGACCCTCGCGCGACTGTAATGAAGCAGACCTGCGACGAAGTGTTGAAGGAACTGGGCATCCAGAACGATCCACAACTCGAACTGGCCATGCGCCTGGAAGAGATCGCTCTGACCGACCCGTACTTCATCGAGCGCTCGCTGTATCCGAACGTCGACTTCTACTCGGGGATCATCCTCAAGGCGATCGGCATTCCGACCAGCATGTTCACTGTGATTTTCGCCCTGGCACGTACTGTCGGCTGGATCTCGCACTGGAAGGAAATGCTCTCAAGCCCGTACAAGATTGGCCGTCCGCGTCAGCTTTACACGGGTTATGAGTCGCGGGATATCACCAAGCTGGAAGACCGCAAATAAGGGCTGTCTTGCGATAGCGTCTTAGCGTTGTACCGGGAACGGCCTCCATGAGAATGGGGGCCGTTTTTCGTTTTGGGCATCTCAGCGGCCTCTGGGCCGACTATTTTTTTGTTGATTGGGTGTATATCCGTTGCTTCGGGAGCTGCCGCTGGCGGTTTCGCTCTTACAGCGAGTCACTTTTGACAAACGCCTCAAAAGTAACCAAAAAGTCTACGCCCCGGCGTACGGCACTTCGCCTAGGCTCAGTGTTCCCTCGCTACGGTGTCCATCAGGGGGCATCGCCTACGGTTTGCTTCGCTGCACCTCCTCTCGATGTATGCGGCTTCGCCGCACGGCGCTGCGCGCCTACCCCCTGATGGACACCTCCGCTCGGCCTGCCGAAGGGGCTTGAGATCAAAAGCAGATCAAGAGCCAGATCAAGAGCCCCTCACCCTAGCCCTCTCCCGGAGGGAGAGGGAACTGAACGAGGTGTTTGGGAGAGGTTCGCCGACGTGCGATACCGCGTTGAGCTCAGGCTTTGAAAAGCACAAAAATCGGCTCCCTCTCCTCGGGGAGATGGCTGGGGTGGGTAAACCCACCACAAAACCAAAGCCGAACACGCCCCGCTCCTCCCCACTCAAAACGATGAGCGTTAGCTCGAGTACCGCTTTTGATCGCAGGGCCCGTCGGCAGGCTGAGTGGAGGGATTGATCCGGGGGTGGGAGCGCAGCGACCGTGCGGCGCAGCCGCATGCATCGAGAGGAGGTGCAGCGAAGCAAACCGTAGGCGATGCCCCCGGATCAATCCCGGAGCGAAGGAACCCCGAGCCTCAGCGAGGGGCCGTACGTCAGGGTTAGAGACCTTTTGGTTACTTTTGGGGCGTTTGCCAAAAGTGACCCGCCGTAAGGGCGGAACCCCAAGAAGCCGTTACCGCAGCAACGGATATACACCCAATCCCCAAGAACATCCGATAACCGCCCACAAAAAAAAATGCCCCAATCTCTCGACCAGGGCATTTCCATCCAACTCAACCTACATATTCAACCTGAAAGCCTCAGTGCGAAACCGCCCCACTAGCCCCCAACCCAGTCTGCGAACGCACAAACTGCGGGAAGAACGCCGCACGCTCGTTCTCTGCCGCCACCGACTTATCGGTGATCGAGAAGAACCAGATCCCGATAAACGCAATGATCATCGAGAACAACGCAGGATACTCATAAGGGAAGATCGCCTTCTCGTGATGCAGAATCTGCACCCAGATGGTCGGGCCAAGAATCATCAGACCCACCGCACTCACCAGCCCCAGCCAGCCGCCAATCATGGCGCCACGGGTGGTCAGTTTCTTCCAGTACATCGAAAGCAGCAGTACCGGGAAGTTGCAGCTCGCCGCGATGGAGAACGCCAGACCAACCATGAACGCGATGTTCTGGCTTTCGAACAGGATGCCGAGGCCGATGGCCAGAACGCCCAGTGCGATGGTGGTGATCTTCGAAACTCGGATTTCATCCTTCTCGTTGGCCTTGCCCTTCTTGATCACGCTGGCGTACAGGTCGTGAGACACCGCCGAAGCACCGGCCAGGGTCAGGCCGGCCACTACTGCCAGAATGGTCGCGAACGCCACCGCCGAGATAAAGCCGAGGAACACGCTGCCGCCCACGGCGTTGGCCAGGTGCACCGCCGCCATGTTGTTGCCGCCGAGCAGAGCGCCCGCTGCATCTTTAAAGGCCGGATTGGTGCTGACCAGCAGGATCGCGCCGAAGCCGATGATGAAGGTCAGGATGTAGAAGTAGCCAATGAAACCGGTCGCGTACAGCACGCTCTTGCGGGCTTCTTTCGCGTCGCTAACGGTGAAGAAGCGCATCAGGATGTGCGGCAGGCCGGCGGTACCGAACATCAGTGCCAGACCCAGGGAGAACGCCGAGATCGGGTCTTTTACCAAGCCGCCCGGGCTCATGATCGCTTCGCCCTTGGCGTGAACCTTGATCGCTTCGGAGAACAGGGTGTTGAAGTCGAAGTTGACGTGCTTCATCACCATCAGCGCCATGAACGAGGCACCGGACAGCAACAGCACCGCCTTGATGATCTGCACCCAGGTGGTCGCCAGCATGCCGCCGAACAGCACGTACATGCACATCAGGATACCGACCAGAATCACCGCAACGTGGTAGTCGAGACCGAACAGCAGCTGGATCAGCTTGCCGGCACCGACCATTTGCGCGATCAGGTAGAACGCCACCACCACCAGCGAACCGCAGGCAGACAGGGTGCGGATCTGGGTTTGCCCGAGGCGGTAGGACGCCACGTCGGCAAAGGTGTATTTGCCCAGGTTACGCAGGCGCTCGGCGATCAGGAACAGAATGATCGGCCAGCCCACCAGGAAGCCGATCGAGTAGATCAGGCCGTCGTAGCCGGAGGTGAACACCAGCGCGGAAATCCCCAGGAAGGACGCCGCCGACATGTAGTCACCGGCAATCGCCAGACCGTTCTGGAACCCGGTGATCTTGCCGCCCGCCGCATAGTAGTCGGCCGCCGAGTTGTTGCGCTTGGACGCCCAGTAAGTGATGCACAGGGTTGCGCCAACGAACGCCACGAACATGACGATCGCGGAAACGTTGAGCGGTTGTTTGTGGACTTCGCCGGTCAGGGCGTCAGCGGCCCAGACGGCTGGAGCAAACGCTGCGATGCTCAAAAGAGCCAGTAGACGCCGGATCATTGCTGAGCCTCCTTGAGAATCGCGTTGTTCAGGTCGTCGAACTCGCCATTGGCGCGGCGCACATAGATGCCGGTCAGGATGAAGGCCGAGACAATCAGTCCGACACCGATCGGGATGCCCCAGGTGATGGATGATTCGGGGCTGATTTTCGTCCCGAGCACTTGCGGCCCGTACGCGATCAGAAGGATGAAGCCGGAGTAGAGCCCGAGCATGATCGCCGAGAGTATCCAGGCGAACCTTTCTCTTTTCTTGACCAGCTCCTTGAAGCGCGGGCTGTTCTGAATCGAGAGGTAAATGCTGTCGTTCATTGTTTTTATCCTCGCAGCACAGATTTTTATTTTTGGAACGTATCCACTGTATGCGGCTGCGAGCCGGGTTCCAGACGACCTTAGTAGTAGAACGCCATGACGTTTTTGCCAATTTCCAGACGAGCCGAAAACCGCCCCCCCTGCCTATTAATAGAGGACAAACAAAAAAGGCCGCCCGACTGTCATGTCGGGCGACCCTGGGAAGCGCAGATTAGACGCTTCGGCTTAAATCACTTGGTCCAGTCGGCAACACGCTCAGGGTGCTTGGCAACCCAATCCTTGGCCGCTGCGTCAGGTTTTGCACCGTCCTGAATCGCCAGCATGACTTCGCCGATTTCGTCCTTCGAAGCCCACTGGAAGTTCTTCAGGAACTTGGCCACTTCCGGCGCCTTGGTCGCCAGTTCCTTGCTGCCGATGCTGTTCACGGTTTCAGCCGCGCCGTACACGCCTTTCGGGTCGTCGAGGAAGCGCAGTTTCCACTTGGCGAACATCCAGTGCGGCACCCAGCCGGTAACGGCGATGGATTCGTTTTTCTTCTCGGCGCGGGTCAGCTCGGCAATCATGCCGGCGCCGGAACTGGCCTTGAGTTGGTAGCCGGTCAGGTCGTAATCCTTGATCGCCTGATCAGTCTTGAGCATCACGCCTGAACCGGCGTCGATGCCAACGATGCGTTTCTTGAAGGAGTCGTCGGTTTTCAGGTCTTCGATGGTCTTGGCCTTGACGTACTCCGGCACGATCAGACCGATTTTCGCGTCCTTGAAGTTCGGGCCGTAATCGACGACCTGATCCTTGTTCTTGGTCCAGTATTCGCCGTGGGTCACGGGCAGCCAGGCCGAGAGCATGGCGTCGAGTTTGCCGGTGGCAACGCCCTGCCACATGATGCCGGTGGCGACGGCCTGCAGTTTCACGTCGTAGCCAAGTTTCTGCTTGATCACTTCGGCCGCCACGTGGGTGGTCGCGACGCTGTCGGACCAGCCGTCAACGTAACCGATGTTCAGGGTCTGTTTTTCAGCGCTGGCGAAAGTGGAGCCCATCGCAAGTACCAGAGCGGCACCTGCGCCTAAAAGTCGTCGCATCTTCATCGTTACTTCCCCGAAATGCTGCGCCCGACGGATGCCGGGCATCGTCAACGTGTTGTTATGGTGCTCGGCGCCCCCATCACGCCCGTTCGCGAACTCGTTCGAACATCAGCGGAGTACTGATGAGTCCGATCATCAACCTGACGCCCGTTAAGACCTGCTCTGCCAGCGACCTCGAAGCAACGAGAAACGACATCAGAAAGCCATTAACTGAGTCCGGATATTTGGCGCCAGACAATCCGCCCGAACTTTGCATGTCAAAATCGTGCGGGCCACCAACCTGCTTATAAATGCAGGTAACATGCGTCGCTTTGCAGCCACTCGGCCTGACCATGTCCGCGACTTCCCGTTTCCCCTTTCTTCCCTATCTGTTCGCCTGCCTGCTCGGGCTGTTTGCCCTGTGCGGCTTCTGGTACGGCCTCGGCAAACCGGTGATCCTGCCGGACGTCGCCACCCCGACCCACAAGTTGCAATGCGCCTCCTACACCCCGTTCGATAAAGACCAGTCGCCGTTCGACGTGCCGTTCAAACTGCGCCCGGAGCGCATGGACGCCGACCTCGCCCTGCTTGCCACCCGCTTCGAATGCATCCGCACCTATTCCATGACCGGCCTCGAAGCGCTGCCGGATCTGGCGCGCAAACATGGTTTGAAGTTGATGATCGGCGCGTGGGTCAACAGCAATCCGGTCGACACCGAGAAGGAAGTCGACTTGCTGATTGCCTCGGCCAACGCCAACCCGGACGTGGTCAGCGCCGTGATCGTCGGCAACGAAGCCTTGCTGCGCAAGGAAGTCACCGGTGCGCAACTGGCGAAGCTGATCAACAAGGTCAAGAGCCATATCAAGCAACCAGTCACCTACGCGGATGTCTGGGAGTTCTGGCTCAAGCACCCGGAAGTCGCGCCGGCGGTGGATTTCCTGACCATACATTTGCTGCCGTACTGGGAAGACGATCCGTCGAACATCGACGCCGCGTTGCATCATGTGGCGCAAGTGCGTCAGGTGTTCGGCAACAAGTTCGCGCCCAAAGACGTGATGATTGGCGAAACCGGCTGGCCGAGCGAAGGCCGACAGCGGGAGACCGCCCTGCCGAGCCGGGTCAACGAAGCCAAGTTCATTCGTGGTTTTGTCACCCTCGCCGAACAGGAAGGCTGGCGCTACAACCTGATCGAAGCGTTCGACCAGCCGTGGAAGCGCGGCAGCGAAGGCGCGGTCGGTGGTTACTGGGGGCTGTTCGATGCGGACCGCCAGGACAAGGGCGTGTTGGCCGGGCCAGTATCGAATGTGCCGTACTGGTCGCAGTGGCTGGCGGTCGGCGGAGTGATCTTCCTCGGCACATTGCTGCTGGGCGGTCGGGTTCGTACGACGCGTTCGGCACTGATCCTGCCGCTGCTCGGCGCCCTCGCCGCCTGCTCGATCGGCGCCTGGGGCGATCTGGCGCGGGTGACCACGCGGTTTGCCAGCGAATGGCTGTGGGTCGGCTTGCTGACGATCCTGAATCTGTTGGTGCTGGCCCATGCCGCGCTGACCTTGAGCGCCCGCAATGGCTGGCGTGAACAGGCGTTCAACGCTTTCGAGCGACGGGCCGGCTGGCTGGTGGCGGCAGCCGGTTTCGCCGCTGCCGTGATGATGCTCGAGCTGGTGTTCGATCCGCGTTATCGCAGTTTTCCGAGCATGGCCTTCATTCTGCCGGCGCTGGTTTACCTGTGCCGCCCGGTCAGCGTGGCCCGTCGGGAGATCGCCCTGCTGACCTTCATCATCGGCGCGGGCATTGCGCCGCAGCTGTTCCGTGAAGGATTGCAGAATCAGCAGGCGTGGGGCTGGGCGCTGGTCAGCGTGTTGCTGGTGGCTGCGTTGTGGCGCTGCCTGCGGGTTCGCAAAGGCTGATCTTCAAAGGCTGTACCGGCCTCTTCGCTGGCAAGCCAGCTGCCACAGGATTCCTGTCTGCCACAGGTTCGGTGTCGACATAGATCAAGTGTGGGAGCTGGCTTGCCAGCGATGGCTGACTGTCAGACGCCGCGAGACTCTCTAACCAGTCGCAACCCGGCAATCACCACCGCAAATACCGCCAGCGTCGTGTTGTACAGCGCCAGCGCCGGCAACCCGAACACCAGCGCCAGCACCGCCAGCCACCACCCTGCCCGGCCCGGCACGACAAAACCGAGCACGGCTGCAGCGACCGCCGCCCAGCCCAGCAGCTGGAAATGAATCATCAGGCCCAGGTTCGAGCGCACCGAGCATTCCCAGCGGCTCGCCTCATCCACGCAGATGCCCACCCACTGCGCGTCCTCCATGAAGCCATAACGCGCGCCATAACTGGCAGCCAGCCACAACGGCAACAGAACGAGCAGCAGAATCACGGGCAAGCGGCGGGACATGGAACACTCCAATCGACGAAATCGGCGGCCAGCTTAATCTGCCGCCGCGCATACGCAAGGACTAACAACTCTTAGCTGGTCATTCCTTCCTTGCAAAGTGTATCGTCCGGCTACTATTACTCCGAATTCTGTCAGTTTGGTGCCGTGGCATGGCACTTTGACGCAAACCCGGTGGTCATAGCCTGCGAACTTCATTCGGCACCTTCCTCTAAGGGATCCAGTCATGCTCCGTTCCTTGCGCTTCGCCGCCCTGTTTGGCGGCCTTATTCTGAGTGCGTCCGCGCTGGCGGTGGATATCGACGCCGCCAGCTATGGCTATCCCCTGACCAACCCGTTCGAGGCGACCATCGCCACCACGCCGCCGGACTTGCGCCCGGAACTGCCACTGGACGACGACATCGATCAGGCCGATCGCAGCGTCACCCTGCGCCCCGAGCGGGAATTCATCCTGCCGGACAATTTCTGGCCGGTGAAAAAACTCACCTATCGCATCGCCACTCAGGACAAGGCCGCGCCGCTGATCTTCCTGATCGCCGGCACCGGCGCGCGCTACGACAGCACGCTCAACGAGTACCTGAAGAAGCTTTATTACAAGGCCGGCTACCACGTGGTGCAGTTGTCCTCGCCGACCAGCTTCGACTTCATGAGCGCCGCCTCGCGTTTCGCCACCCCCGGCGTGACCAAGGAAGACGCCGAAGACATGTACCGGGTGATGCAGGCCGTGCGGGCGCAGAACCCGAAACTGCCGGTCACCGACTATTACCTCAGCGGCTACAGCCTCGGCGCCCTGGACGCGGCCTTCGTGGCGCATCTGGATGAAACCCGTCGCAGCTTCAACTTCAAGAAAGTCCTGCTGCTGAATCCGCCGGTCAACCTCTACACCTCGATCACCAACCTCGACAAGCTGGTGCAGACCGAGGTCAAGGGCATCAACAACAGCACTACTTTCTATGAACTGGTGCTGAACAAACTGACCCGCTACTTCCAGCAGAAGGGCTACATCGACCTCAACGATGCGCTGCTCTACGACTTTCAGCAGTCCAAGCAGCACCTGAGCAACGAGCAGATGGCGATGCTGATCGGCACCTCCTTCCGCTTCTCGGCAGCCGATATTGCGTTCACGTCGGACCTGATCAACCGTCGCGGCCTGATCACCCCGCCCAAATTCCCGATCACCGAAGGCACCAGCCTCACGCCGTTCCTCAAGCGTGCGCTGCAATGCGACTTCGACTGCTACCTCACCGAACAGGTGATCCCGATGTGGCGCGCCCGCACCGACGGCGGCAGCCTGCTGCAACTGATCGATCAGGTCAGCCTGTATGCGTTGAAGGATTACCTGCACGACAGCCCGAAAATCGCCGTCATGCACAACGCCGACGACGTGATCCTCGGCCCGGGCGACCTCGGCTTCCTGCGCCGGACCTTCGGCGATCGCCTGACCGTTTACCCGCTGGGCGGCCATTGCGGCAACCTTAACTACCGCGTCAACAGCGACGCCATGCTGGAGTTCTTCCGTGGCTAAATATCTCCTGCTGATTGCAGCGCTCCTCAGTGCAGGTATGGCCCAGGCCGACAACAGCAAAGCCAATGCACCGGTGGTCATCGACAGCGACGGTTTCAAGGAGCCGCTGTCCAAACTCAAGTTCAACCCGGGGCTGGATCAGCGCGAGTTCGAGCGCTCGACCCTCAGCGCGCTGAACGTCTATGACCCGCTGGAAGAGTGGAACCGCCGCGTCTACCACTTCAACTACCGCTTCGACCAATGGGTGTTCCTGCCGGTGGTCGATGGCTATCGCTACATCACCCCGAGCTTCGTGCGCACCGGCGTGAGCAACTTCTTCAACAACATTGGCGACGTGCCGAACCTGGTCAACAGCCTGTTGCAGTTCAAGGGCAAGCGCTCGATGGAAACCACCGCGCGCCTGCTGCTCAACACCACCATCGGCATCGCCGGACTCTGGGACCCGGCTACCGCCATGGGCCTGCCGCGCCAGAGCGAAGACTTCGGCCAGACCCTGGGCTTCTACGGCGTACCGGGCGGCGCCTATTTCGTGCTGCCGATCCTCGGCCCGTCGAACCTGCGCGATACCGCAGGTCTCGCCGTGGACTACACCGCCGAGTCCGCGATCAACTTCCTCAATGTCTCGGAAGTCAGCTCCAACCACCCGGAAGTCTGGGCACTGCGTGGCGTCGACAAGCGCTACCAGACCAGCTTCCGCTATGGGCAGCTGAACTCACCGTTCGAGTACGAGAAGGTGCGCTACGTCTACACCGAGTCGCGCAAGTTGCAGATCGCCGAGTAAAAACGCCAGCCACAAAAAAGGCCATTCGATGCGAGTCGAATGGCCTTTTTGTTTGCCTCAGGATTCAACCCTTCAGCGATTTCCAGACTTTGCCGATCACGGACACGCCCGCCAGCACCACCGCACCCGCGATGATCCCCGCCACGCCGTTCAACAGCATCGGCACCACGAACCCGGCGCCACCGGCCGCTGCGCCGACGCTTTCGATCCAGTGATGCACCACCGGCACACCGTGGGTCAGGATGCCGCCACCGACCAGAAACATCGCCGCCGTGCCGATTACCGACAGGCTTTTCATCATGTACGGCGCAGCGCGCAGGATGCCGTTGCCGATACTTTTGGCCATCTGCCCGGGTTTCTGAGTCAGCCACAGACCGAGATCATCGAGTTTGACGATACCGGCCACCAGGCCGTAAACGCCCACGGTCATGACAATGGCGATGCCCGACATCACGATCACTTGCTGGGTCAGCGAAGCATCGGCCACGGTGCCGAGGGTGATGGCGATAATTTCCGCCGAGAGGATGAAGTCGGTGCGGATCGCGCCCTTGATCTTGTCCTTCTCGTAGGCCACCAGATCGGTGGCAGGATCGGCCACGGCGTCGACCAGTTGCGCATGCTCGGCCTCGTCTTCGGCCTTGCTGTGCAGGAACTTGTGCGCGAGTTTTTCGAAACCTTCGAAACACAGGTAGGCGCCACCGACCATCAACAGTGGCGTCACCAGCCACGGCACGAACGCACTGATCGCCAGCGCCGACGGCACCAGGATCAGTTTGTTGACGAACGAGCCCTTGGCCACCGCCCAGACCACCGGGATTTCCCGCTCCGCGCGTACGCCGGAGACTTGCTGGGCGTTGAGCGCCAAGTCGTCGCCGAGCACGCCGGCGGTCTTCTTGGCAGCCATTTTGGTCATCAACGCAACGTCGTCCAGAACGGTAGCGATGTCGTCGATCAGCACCAGCAAACTGCTTCCTGCCATGAATCATGTTTCCTTATGTGAATAATGCCGCGCAGCATACCGCGACTGCGGGCCACACGGGGCATTGTTGAGCGCCGCGCGAGGCCGGTGCTACCATGCGCAACCGCCAGAACAGGCAAGGAACCACCGGGTTTATGAGCACAATCCGCGAGCGCAACAAAGAACTGATCCTGCGTGCAGCCAGTGAAGAGTTTGCCGACAAGGGCTTCGCTGCGACCAAAACCAGCGACATCGCCGCCAAGGCAGGACTGCCCAAGCCCAACGTCTATTACTACTTCAAGTCCAAGGAAAACCTCTACCGCGAGGTGCTGGAAAGTATCATCGTGCCGATCCTGCAGGCCTCGACCCCGTTCAATCCGGACGGCGTACCGAGCGAAGTGCTGAGCGGCTACATCCGCTCGAAGATCCGCATCTCCCGCGACCTGCCCTTCGCCTCCAAGGTGTTCGCCAGCGAAATCATGCACGGCGCCCCGCACCTGAGCGCCGACCTGGTCGAGCAGCTCAACGGCCAGGCCAAGCACAACATCGACTGCATCCAGACCTGGATCGACCGCGGCCAGATCGCCCCGATCGACCCCAACCACCTGATGTTCAGCATCTGGGCCGCGACCCAGACCTACGCCGACTTCGACTGGCAGATCTCCGCCGTAACCGGCAAGGACAAGCTCGACGAAGCCGACTATGAAGCCGCAGCACAAACCATCATCCGGTTGGTGCTCAAGGGCTGCGAGCCGGACTGAAATCTCCGGCGACCTCATCGCTAGCAGGCTAGCTCCCACTCTCCTGCATCCGCAAGCTCTCCTGTGGGAGCTAGCCTGCTAGCGATGAAGGCGACTCGATTTTGGCTTGAGCCCAAATGGCATCCCACAACGGATAGTCAGACAGCTTTTCCACCAGTCCGGCCCGCAATGGGTTAGCCACGACATACCGTGCCATTTTCACCAAGTCATCTTCTTGGCGCAGAGCCTGGTCATAAAACCCCTTTTGCCAAAGATTGATTTTTCCGCCAATGGACTGGTTCACGGCTTTGGTACTGAATGATTTAGTCCGTTGCATCAACTCACCGAGCGATCCCCTCTTCAGCTCAACGAGCCAGTGAAAGTGATCGGGCATAACAACCCAAGCCAGAGAGTTCACATGACCCTGTTTCTGCGCAAAGACAAACTGATTGGCCACTAACCTGCCCAAAGTAAAATCTCTGAAAAACGGTTTTCTCTGGCAAGTATTGGAAGTGAGCAAATAAATGCGATCAGGTTCGGCATAGCGGCCGATCCTTAGGCGGTGTGAAGCGGGTGAATTGGACATTGATGAGCCTCCTCCATGATTACAGTCATGAAAAAAGCTAGCCCTGAAAAGGCTGGGGGGCTGTTCAGATCCTTATCAGGTTGTGTCTGCCAGGCAGCCATCGCGAGCAGGCTCGCTCCCACAGGGGCTTTAAGGTGGCCACAGAAATGTGTCTACCTGTGACCACCTGTAGCAGTAAGCCAGCTCGCAATGGCGTCAGTTCAAACGCCGCAAATCACGCAGCCACCCCCGCATCCGCCCGCAGGTCCAGGGCCTCTACGGCTTTGATTGCCACCTGTTCATCGATGTCCGACAGATCGCCGCTGATGCCGATCGCACCCAGCACGTTCCCCGCCTGATCACGAATCAACACACCGCCCGGTGCCGGCACGACGCTGCCCTGCCCCATGCTGTTGAGCGCGGCGATGAACGCCGGGCGTTGTTGCGCGTCCAGCGCCAGCAGGCGTGAGCCCTTGCCCAGGGCGATGGCGCCCCAGGCTTTGCCGATGGCGATGTTCGGGCGCAGCAGGCTGGCGCCATCTTCGCGCTGCAAGGTGACCAGATGGCCGCCGGTATCCAGTACCGCGATGGTCAGCGGCGCGGCGGAAATGGCCCGCCCTGCATTGATGGCTTCGTTGACCAGCTTGACTGCGACTTTCAAGGTTAAAGCGCTCATGGTGCCGTCCTCATTTTGTTATTGGGAAAGTCGTTGGACTGCGCGCAAGTGCCGCAGCCCGATGCAACAAATAGAACACAATGAATTATTTTTTTGTATACAATAATTCCCGAAAAGCGCTCCATGCGACGAAAAGCCACAGCAGAACAGGCTTCCGACGAATGAAACAGGCGCTTGAGAAAATGGATTGACCTGCGCCGTCCGCCGTGAATACACTCTGCGCAAAGCCACTTGTATACAATTACAAAACGTAAAGAGGCACAAAACCATGAGCAAAATGAGAGCAATCGAAGCCGCCGTTCTGGTGATGCGCCGTGAAGGGGTTGATACCGCTTTTGGCATTCCGGGCGCTGCAATCAACCCGCTGTACTCCGCCCTGCAGAAAGTCGGTGGCATCGATCACGTCCTCGCTCGCCACGTTGAAGGCGCCTCGCACATGGCCGAGGGCTACACCCGCACCAAGGCCGGCAACATCGGCGTGTGCATCGGTACTTCCGGCCCGGCCGGTACCGACATGGTCACCGGTCTGTACAGCGCCTCCGCGGACTCGATCCCGATCCTCTGCATCACCGGGCAGGCACCCCGCGCCCGTATGCACAAGGAAGACTTCCAGGCCGTCGACATCACCAGCATCGTCAAGCCGGTGACCAAGTGGGCGACCACCGTTCTGGAGCCGGGCCAGGTGCCTTATGCGTTCCAGAAAGCCTTCTACGAAATGCGTTCCGGCCGTCCGGGCCCGGTGCTGATCGACCTGCCGTTCGACGTGCAGATGGCTGAAATCGAATTCGACATCGACGCCTACCAGCCACTGCCGCTGGCCAAGCCAAGCGCCACCCGCGTGCAGGTCGAAAAAGCCCTGGCAATGCTGGATCAGGCCGAGCGTCCATTGCTGGTGGCCGGGGGCGGCATCATCAACGCCGACGCCAGCGAACTGCTGGTCGAGTTCGCCGAGCTGACCGGCATTCCGGTCATCCCGACCCTGATGGGCTGGGGCACCATTCCGGACGATCACCCGCTGATGGTCGGCATGGTCGGTCTGCAGACTTCGCACCGTTACGGCAACGCCACCCTGCTCAAGTCCGACGTGGTACTGGGCGTCGGCAACCGCTGGGCGAACCGTCACACCGGCTCGGTCGACGTCTACACCGAAGGCCGCAAGTTCATTCACGTCGACATCGAACCGACCCAGATCGGCCGCGTGTTCACCCCGGACCTGGGCATCGTTTCCGACGCTGCCGCCGCGCTGACCGTGTTCATCGAAGTCGCCCGTGAATGGCAAGCCGCCGGCAAGCTGAAAAACCGCTCTGCCTGGCTGCAGGATTGCCAGCAGCGCAAGGCCAGCCTGCACCGCAAGACCCACTTCGACAACGTGCCGGTCAAGCCGCAGCGCGTCTACGAAGAAATGAACCAGGTGTTCGGCAAGGACACCTGCTACGTCAGCACCATTGGTCTGTCGCAGATTGCCGGCGCGCAGTTCCTGCACGTCTACAAGCCGCGTCACTGGATCAACTGCGGCCAGGCCGGCCCGTTGGGCTGGACCATTCCGGCAGCGCTGGGCGTGGTGAAGGCCGATCCGAACCGTAAAGTCGTGGCCCTGTCGGGGGACTATGACTTCCAGTTCATGATCGAAGAACTGGCGGTCGGCGCTCAGTTCAAACTGCCGTACATCCACGTCGTGGTGAACAACTCGTACCTGGGGCTGATCCGTCAGGCCCAGCGCGGGTTCGATATGGACTACTGCGTGCAGCTGTCCTTCGATAACCTGAACGCGCCGGAACTCAACGGTTATGGTGTCGACCACGTCGCAGTCGCCGAAGGCCTGGGCTGCAAGGCACTGCGTGTGTTCGAACCGGCTGACATCGCCCCTGCCCTGCGCAAGGCCGAAGAGCTGATCGAAGAGTTCAAGGTGCCGGTGATCGTCGAGATCATTCTGGAGCGTGTGACCAACATCTCCATGGGGACCGAGATCAACGCCGTCAACGAATTCGAAGACCTGGCGCTGGTCGGCAACGATGCGCCTACCGCGATTTCGTTGCTCGACTGAACGTAACCGGCTCCCTCTCCCTCCGGGAGAGGGTGGCTACATGTCCCTCTCCCCCAGGAGAGGGGACTTGATCGCGTTCAGTCTGACCAACCGTGTCAAAACTGTTTTAGGAGACCACCATGCCGCGTTTCGCAGCCAACCTGTCCATGCTGTTCACCGAACAGGATTTCCTTGCCCGTTTCGACGCCGCCGCCAAGGCTGGCTTCAGCGGTGTCGAGTACCTGTTCCCGTACGATTTCAGCTCTGCCGAAATCAAGGCCAAACTCGACGCCAACGGTCTGACCCAAGTGCTGTTCAACCTGCCGGCCGGTGACTGGGCCAAGGGCGAGCGCGGTATCGCGTGCCTGCCGGACCGGGTCGAAGAGTTCCGCGCCGGGGTCGACCTGGCCATCGCTTACGCCCAGGTGCTGGGCAACACCCAGGTCAACTGCCTGGCCGGTATCCGTCCGCAGGGCGTGGACGATGCCACCGTTGAAAAGACCTTCGTCGCCAACCTCAAGTACGCCGCCGACAAGCTGCAAGCCGTCGGCATCAAACTGGTGATGGAAGCGATCAATACACGCGATATCCCGGGCTTCTACCTGAACAACACGGCACAGGCCCTGTCGATTCGCGAGCAGGTCGGCAGCGCCAATCTGTTCCTGCAATACGACATCTATCACATGCAAATCATGGAAGGCGATCTGGCCCGCACCCTGCAATCGCACCTGGCCGAGATCAACCATGTGCAGCTGGCCGACAACCCGGGCCGCAACGAGCCGGGCACCGGCGAGATCAACTACCGCTTCCTGTTCGAACACCTCGATCGCATCGGTTATCAGGGCTGGGTCGGCTGCGAGTACAAACCGCTGACCACCACGGAAGCGGGCCTCGGCTGGCTGAAGACCCACAACGCGATCTGACCCCCTATTTGCTTGAGCAAGACAAAAACAAGAGGATTTTCTCATGGCTAAAATCGGATTCATCGGCACCGGCATCATGGGCCACCCAATGGCAGCGAACCTGCAGAAAGCCGGTCACAGCCTGTTCCTGTCGGCGCACCACGACGCCGCCCCTGCCGACCTGGTCGCCGCTGGCGCCGTTGCCCTGGCCAACCCGAAAGAAGTGGCCCAGGAAGCTGAATTCATTATCGTGATGGTGCCGGATACCCCCCAGGTCGACGACGTGCTGTTCCGCGCCGACGGCGTCGCGGCCGGTATCGGCAAAGGCAAAGTCGTGATCGACATGAGCTCGATCTCGCCGACCGCCACCAAGGCTTTCGCCGCGAAGATCAACGAGAAAGGCGCGCAATACCTCGACGCTCCGGTGTCCGGCGGTGAAGTCGGCGCCAAGGCTGCAACCCTGAGCATCATGGTCGGTGGCGACGCCGATGCCTTCGAACGCGCACTGCCGCTGTTCCAGGCCATGGGTAAGAACATCACCCTGGTTGGTGGCAATGGCGACGGTCAGACCGCCAAGGTGGCGAACCAGATCATCGTTGCCCTGAACATTCAGGCCGTGGCCGAAGCCCTGCTGTTCGCTTCGAAAAACGGTGCCGATCCGGCCAAGGTGCGTGAAGCGCTGATGGGTGGCTTCGCCTCCTCGAAGATCCTCGAAGTGCACGGTGAGCGCATGATCAAGGGCACCTTCGATCCGGGCTTCCGCATCAGCCTGCACCAGAAGGACCTGAACCTGGCCCTGCAAGGCGCCAAGGAGCTGAACATCAACCTGCCGAACACTGCCAACGCCCAGCAAGTGTTCAGCACCTGCGCGGCCATCGGTGGCAGCAACTGGGACCACTCGGCGCTGATCAAGGGCCTGGAACACATGGCCAACTTCTCGATTCGCGACAAGAAGTAAGCCTGCCCCAACCTGCATCAAACCTGTGGGAGCCAGCCTGCTGGCGATGGAATCAACGCGGAGTGTCTGCCAGACCTCAGCGCCTGAATCGCTAGCAGGCTAGCTCCCACAGGGTTCCGAGTTGCCCTTTCGAATAACAAGAATTCCGGGAGCCCGCCATGTCGGTCGATCCGCAACAACTGCTGCGCGAGCTGTTTGCCACAGCCATCGACGCGGCCCATCCGAACCAGGTCCTCGAAGCGCATCTGCCGGCCGATCGCACAGGTCGCGTGATCGTCATCGGCGCCGGCAAGGCTGCCGCTGCCATGGCGCAAGTGGTCGAGCGCTGCTGGGAAGGTGAAGTCTCGGGCCTTGTGGTGACCCGCTACGGTCACGGCGCCCCGTGCGAAAAAATCGAAGTGGTCGAAGCCGCGCACCCCGTGCCGGACGCTGCCGGTCTGGCCGTGGCCAAACGCGTGCTGGAACTGGTCAGCAATCTGAGCGAAGACGACCGCGTGATTTTCCTGCTGTCCGGTGGCGGCTCTGCCCTGCTGGCGCTGCCGGCCGAAGGCATCACCCTGGCCGACAAGCAATCGATCAACAAAGCCCTGCTCAAATCCGGCGCGACCATCGGCGAGATGAACTGCGTGCGCAAGCACCTCTCGGCGATCAAGGGCGGACGCCTGGGCAAGGCCTGCTGGCCGGCGACTGTTTACACCTACGCGATTTCCGATGTACCGGGCGATCTTGCCACGGTCATCGCCTCCGGCCCGACCGTGGCCGACCCGAGCACCAGCGCCGAAGCGCTGGCGATCATAAAGCGCTACGGCATCGAGATTCCGGCGTCCGTGCGCAGCTGGCTGCAAAGCCCGGAATCGGAAACCGTCAAACCCGGCGATCCGAGCCTGGCCCGCAGTCACTTCCAGTTGATCGCCCGCCCTCAGCAATCGCTGGATGCGGCGGCGGTGAAATGCCGTCAGGCCGGTTTCAGCACGCTGATCCTCGGCGACCTGGAAGGCGAATCCCGTGAAGTGGCGAAAGTCCACGCCGGCATCGCGCGCCAGATCATCCATCACGGCCAGCCACTGGCAGCGCCGTGCGTGATTCTCTCCGGCGGCGAAACCACTGTGACCGTGCGCGGCAATGGTCGTGGCGGACGCAACGCCGAATTTCTCCTCAGCCTCACCGACAGCCTCAAGGGCCAGCCCGGCGTCTATGCGCTGGCCGGCGACACCGACGGCATCGACGGCTCGGAAGATAACGCCGGCGCGATCATGACCCCGGACAGCTATGCCCGTGCCGCCGCCCTGGGCCTGAGCGCCAGCGACGAGCTGGATAACAACAACGGTTACGGCTACTTCGCGGCGCTCGATGCGCTGATCGTCACCGAACCGACCCGCACCAACGTCAACGACTTCCGCGCCATCCTGATCCTCGAGAGCTCTAAATCATGACGCCTGATAAAAAGGTCAAAATCCTCGCCACCCTCGGGCCTGCCGTCGACGGCATCGAAGACATCCGCGAGCTGGTCGAGGCCGGGGTCAATATCTTCCGCCTCAACTTCAGCCACGGCGATCACGCCGACCACGCCAAGCGCTATCAGTGGATCCGCGAAGTCGAGCGCCAGCTCAACTACCCGCTCGGGATCCTGATGGACCTGCAAGGGCCGAAACTGCGGGTCGGCAAGTTCGCTGACGGCAAGGTTCATTTGCATCGCGGTCAGGCGTTCCGCCTTGATCTGGACGCAACGCCGGGCGATGAGCGCCGGGTGAGCCTGCCGCACCCGGAGATCATCGCGGCGCTGGAAGCCGGGATGGATCTGCTGCTGGATGACGGCAAACTGCGCCTGCGAGTCGTGACCAAATACACCGACGCGATCGACACCACCGTGCTCAATGGCGGCGAACTGTCGGACCGCAAAGGTGTGAATGTGCCGCAAGCGGTGCTCGATCTGAGCCCGCTGACCACCAAGGATCGTCGCGATCTGAGCTTCGGTCTGGAGCTGGGGGTGGACTGGGTCGCGTTGTCGTTCGTGCAGCGTCCGCAAGACATCATCGAGGCCCGCGCGCTGATCGGCGACAAGGCGTTCCTGATGGCGAAAATCGAGAAGCCGTCGGCCGTCGAGCAACTGCGCGAAATCGCCGAACTGAGCGACGCGATCATGGTGGCTCGCGGTGACCTGGGCGTGGAAGTGCCGGCCGAAAGCGTGCCGCAGATCCAGAAAAACATCATCACCACCTGCCGCCACCTCGGCAAACCGGTGGTGGTGGCGACGCAGATGCTCGAGTCGATGCGCTTCTCCCCGGCGCCGACCCGCGCCGAAGTCACCGACGTGGCCAACGCCGTGGCCGAAGGCGCCGATGCGGTGATGCTGTCGGCCGAAACCGCGTCCGGCGAGTACCCGCTGGAAGCCGTGCAGATGATGAGCAAGATCATCCGCCAGGTGGAGAACGGTCCGGACTACCAGACCCAACTCGACGTCAGCCGGCCGAAAGCCGAAGCGACCGTGTCCGATGCGATCAGTTGTGCGATCCGCCGGATCAGCAACGTGCTGCCGGTGGCGGTGCTGGTCAACTACAGCGAGTCCGGTGCATCGAGTCTGCGTACGGCGCGGGAGCGGCCGAAAGCGCCGATCCTCAACCTGACGCCGAACCTGCAGACCGCCCGCCGCCTCAGCGTGGCGTGGGGCATTCATTCGGTGGTCAATGATCGCCTGCGTCAGGTGGATGAGGTGTGCTCGACCGCGTTGGAAATCGCTCAGGCGCAAGGAATGGCCGAGCGTGGCGATACGTTGCTGATCACCGCGGGTGTGCCGTTCGGGCAGCCGGGGTCGACTAATTCGCTGCGGATCGAAACATTGATTTAAGCAACACCTGTGTGGCGAGGGAGCGTGCTCCCGACGCCCGGCATGACGGTTTCCACAAGAGACACCGCATTCACCGGGCATGAGCTCCCTCGCCACAGCTTCAAGCAAGACCCTTTGATTTTCCTACTGCCCAGATTCTCCAGACATGCCTGCCAATCATTTCAACACCCACTGCCCTGACTGGGCCGAGGCTTTGCTCAACGGCTTCAGTCAAATCTTCCTCCAGCGTCATCCGCTGTGTGGACTCCTGTGCCTTTTGGCCATTCTATTCACCGCGCCGGTGCTGTTCGCCGGTGCGCTGCTCGGCGCGGTCGCCGGTTTGCTCACCGCGCAACGGCGCAACTACGCCAAGGCGGATCGTCAGGCCGGACTGTTCAGCTACAACGGCGTGCTGGTCGGCCTGTTGCTGAGCCTGTATTTCCCCTGGTCGCCGATGCTGCCGCCGCTGATTCTGGCGGCCGGTGGGCTGAGCGCGATGATCACGCAGCAGTGGCTCAAGCGCGTGCGCCTCACCGAATACCTGCCCGCCTACACCGCGCCGTTCGTATTGCTGAGCTGGCTGTTCCTGTGTTTCGCCGAGCCTTTGTCCGCCGCACCGGCGCTTGAACTGAACACCGTGAACCTGCTCGGTGCCGGCCTGAAAGGCTTCGGTCAGGTGATGTTCCTCGACCATCCGTTGGCCGGTGGTTTGATCGCCGCCGGTTTGCTGATCGCCGATCGCCGGGCCTTTGCCTGGGCGCTGCTGGCTTCGGTCATAGGTCTGGGCTCCAGCCTGTTGCACCACGACAGCCAAATCGCGTTGCTGGGTCTGGGTGGTTACAACGCAGTCCTCGCCGCCCTCGCCTTCAGCACCCAGCGCCAGCAACCGTGGCTGCCGCTGTTCGGCATCGGCCTGGCGCTGCTGTTGGCGCCGCTGTTCAGTGCCCTGGGTCTGGCAACCCTCACGGCACCGTTCATTCTCGCCTGCTGGCTGCTGCGCACCGGCATTCGCCTGATGCAACAACCGCAGATCAGCGGCGCGCCTTGCGCTCGCGGGGAGAATCAACCTAGGCTGCGCTGATCTTTGATTCAGGCGTGATCCATGGACAGTAACCAGCACTGGCGTGAACAGCTTTACGTCATGATTTTCCAGAGCGACACCCCCGCCGGGCGACGTTTCGACGGCATCCTGCTGTTGATCATTCTCGCCAGCCTGGTGATCGTGATGCTCGACAGCATCGACAGCGTTCACCGCAATTACGCCGATGTGCTGGCGTATATCGAGTGGGGGTTCACCATCATCTTTGCCGGCGAGTACATTCTGCGCCTGTACTGCTCACCCAAACCGTTGCGCTATGCCTTCAGTTTTTACGGATTGGTGGATCTGCTGGCGATCGTGCCGGGCATCCTCGCGCTGTACTACAGCGATGCGCAGTACTTGCTGATTATCCGGATCATCCGGATGCTGCGAATTTTCCGCGTCCTCAAACTCAGTCCGTACCTCAAGCAAGCCAACTACCTGATGTCGGCGCTGCGTGGCAGCAAGCAGAAGATCGTGGTGTTTCTGGTGAGCGTCTGCACACTCGTAACCGTGTTCGGCACGTTGATGTACGTGATCGAAGGCCCGGAACACGGCTTCACCAGCATTCCCAAGGGGATCTATTGGGCTATCGTGACCCTGACCACCGTCGGCTTTGGCGACATCGTGCCGAAGACTCCGTTGGGCCAGGTGATTTCGTCGCTGGTGATGATCACTGGTTACTCGATCATCGCGGTACCCACCGGGATCTTCACCGCCGAACTGGCCAATGCGATGCGTGGTGAACAGTTGCAACACGACTGCCCGGTTTGCCAGAAAAAGAGCCATGAAAGCGGCGCCGCATTCTGTTCGCGATGCGGTAATCCGTTATTCAAGAAAATGGAATAAGCAAAGTTCTTTTTAATCTTTAAGCGACTATGCGCGCCCCGCTATAGTCGCTGGCAAATGGCCTTATCATTGTCAAAAACACCCCCACAGAACAAGGAATGCGCAGTGAAAAAACTCTTTGGCGCCTCACTTCTCGCCGCAGGTCTTGCCTTCGGCAGCGTGGCTCAGGCCGCACCGACCCTGCTCAACGTGTCCTACGACGTGATGCGCGATTTCTACAAGGACTACAACACTGCGTTCCAGAAACACTGGCAGGCCGAACACAACGAAAACATCACGGTGCAGATGTCTTTCGGCGGTTCGAGCAAGCAAGCCCGTTCGGTGATCGACGGCCTGCCGGCTGACGTCATCACCATGAACATGGCCACCGACATCAACGCCCTGGCCGACAACGGCCAATTGGTGCCGAAGGACTGGGTCACTCGGCTGCCGAACAACAGCGCGCCGTTCACCTCGGCCACCGTATTCATCGTCCGCAAGGGCAACCCGAAAGCCCTGAAAGACTGGCCGGACCTGCTCAAGGACGGCGTGCAAGTGATCGTGCCGAACCCGAAAACCTCGGGTAACGGCCGCTACACCTACCTGTCGGCCTGGGGCTACGTGCTGAAAAACGGCGGTGACGAGAACAAGGCCAAGGACTTCGTCGGCAAGCTGTTCAAGCAGGCGCCAGTGCTGGACACCGGTGGCCGCGCCGCGACCACCACGTTCATGACCAACCAGATCGGTGACGTGCTGGTGACCTTCGAGAACGAAGCCGAAATGATCGCCCGCGAATTTGGCCGCGACCAGTTCGAAGTCATCTACCCAAGCGTTTCCGCTGAAGCCGAGCCGCCGGTGTCGGTGGTCGACAAAGTGGTCGAGAAGAAAGGCTCCCGCGCCGCTGCCGAGGAATACCTGAAGTTCCTGTGGTCGCCGCAAGGTCAGGAAATCGCGGCCGCCAACTACCTGCGTCCACGTGACCCGGCGGTACTGGCCAAGTACACCGATCGCTTCCCGAAAGTCGACTTCCTGTCGGTCGAGAAGACCTTCGGCGACTGGCGCACCGTGCAGAAGACCCACTTCAACGATGGCGGGATCTTCGACCAGATCTACAACGGCCAATAAGGCGTGAGCTGACATGAAAAAGGCGACCTGCAGAGGTCGCCTTTTTTTGTATGCGTTTACATCGGCGGCTTGACGCCATCCTTGCCCGCCGAGATCGATTGCGCGGTCAGCGTGCCGTCCGCGCTCTGGGTCACGAAGGTGACGATCTTCACCCCGACCTTGAGCAGGCTGCGATCACCCGGCGTCAGGTTGACGATCGGCACGTCCTCCGGCACCAGGATCTTCTGCTGGCCGCCCTTGTAGTTGACGGTCAGCACCCGGCCGTTGCTAACCACCAGATCGCCGACGCTGCCGTTGGTCATGCTGCTGCCCTTGGCCAGGTCGAACGGCCGATGACCATCGCCGCTGCCGGCCAGCTCCGGCGGGAACACGTGAACCTCCAGCGCCTTGAGCGTGCCATCCTCCTGGGGAATGGCGGCCGAGCCGATGTAGCTGCCGGGCTTGATGTCTTCGATGTTGGCCAGGGTGACCGCGCGGACCTTGGTGTCCGGGGTCAATTGGATCACGACGTTTTCACCGCTGTTGACGTGAACCTTGAGCGAGTCGGGACTGACCCCGGTGATCTCGCCGCGCACGCCCATGCGCATGCCGGGCGCTTCGGCGGCCTGTGCGGCCGTGGCGCCGAGCAGACTGATCAGGGCAATCGTTGTGGTGTGGCGAAGCAACTGACGAAACATCGCAATCCTCCGTTGATGAACGCTGAAAACCGGTCACAACATAAGCACGCTATCGAACAAGATGTAAGTGAATGTATCATCGACGCTCAACGGTAGGACGCAAGGTTCGCCGATGAACAATGGATTGTTCGGCGCCACCTGTTCCGCAACGGAATAACTGATATCGATCAGAAGCCTCTACTGCCGGCTCGGCCCGTCCCTTAGCCTCACCGCATTCCTTTTCGCTGGATCGAGAAACCCTATGACCGCCACAACTCACGCAATGACCCGAGGCATGGTGCTGCTGTTCGCTTTCTGCTGCGGCGCCATCGTTGCCAACATCTACTACGCCCAGCCGATCATCGGCCTGATCGCGCCGGACATCGGCCTGAGCGACACCATGGCCAGTTTCATCGTGTCGCTGACCCAGATCGGCTATGCGCTGGGCCTGTTCTTCCTGGTGCCGCTGGCGGACCTGCTGGAAAACCGTCGCCTGATGATCATCACCACCGTGGTGGCAATTGCCAGCCTGCTCGGCGCGGCGTTTACCGATCAGCCGAATGTGTTCCTGCTGATTTCGTTGCTGGTGGGTTTCAGCTCGGTGTCGGTGCAGGTGCTGATTCCATTGGCGGCGCACTTGGCGCCGGAGGAATCCCGCGGCCGGGTGGTCGGCGGGATCATGGGCGGTCTGCTGCTGGGGATTCTGCTGGCGCGTCCGGTGTCGAGCGTGGTCGCCGACCATCTCGGCTGGCGGGCGATGTTCATGATCGCCGCAGCCTTGATGGCAGCGATCAGCGTAGTGCTGGCGTTGACAGTGCCCAAGCGCCAGCCGGATCACAGCGCCTCCTACGGCCAGTTGCTGGGTTCGTTGTGGACGCTGCTGCGCAAACAACCGGTGCTGCGTCAGCGGGCGTTTTATCAGGCCTGCATGTTCGCCACCTTCAGCCTGTTCTGGACCGCCGTACCGCTGGAACTGGCGCGCAACCATGGCCTGTCCCAGAGTGAAATCGCGATCTTCGCCCTGGTCGGCGCCATCGGTGCCATCGCCGCGCCGATCAGCGGACGCCTGGCCGACGCCGGCCACACCCGCATCGCCTCGCTGCTGGCCATGCTGTTCGCCAGCCTGAGCTTCCTGCCCGCCTTCATCCACCCGGCCTACAGCGTGATCGGCCTGGCCGTGACCGGCGTGGTACTCGACTTCTGCGTACAGATGAACATGGTGCTGGGCCAGCGCGCAGTCTACTCCCTCGACGCCAAAAGCCGCGGCCGCCTGAACGCGCTGTACATGACCAGCATCTTCGTCGGCGGTGCCTTCGGCTCGTCGGTGGCGAGTGCGGTGTACGAACATGGCGGCTGGTTGTGGATCGTGATTGTCGGCAGCGCGTTCCCGCTGCTGGCGCTGGTGCGGTTTTTGAGTGCTGCGCAGAAGCCGGCGCTGGTGACTGCATAAGATCCGAGGCCAAGGCCTGGCACTGGGCTCGGAATGGTTGTTCGCGCCGAAACTGGTCAGCGCTACGGTCAAGACCGTCATGAACGACTGGGTGTTGCCGAATCAGGAATTATGGGCGGTGTTTCCCACGGGCAGAATGGCGAGCACCAAGGCGCGGGCGTTTGTTGAGTATGTGAAATTAATAGTGGGCGATGAGCCCGCGATTACGTCAACAGCAATCCCTGCCGATAAGCCTCTAACCAGATAAATGGGTACTTGCTTCTAAAATAATCATTATCAAGTTTGTACTTAACATACTCTTGGTAACACCTGGCTCTGGTGTCTCGGCAAAGAGCGTCATCCAGGCTCAGCGTCTCTATGGTCAGCTCAACTAGCCGCATTGCGTGTGGCGAGAGACTCGGGTTCGGATAGATATGCCCGGTACTCAGTTGAAGACGGAACAAGTCAGGGGCCAGATAAAAAGGATCAAGTACCGTATTGTATTCGCGCTTTCGACTATTCAGCGTTGAACATGCCAGACGATAGTTACTCCACTCGTAAATATCCTTCGCGCTGACAGACTTGGCAATGAAGTGATCGACGCTGGAACCCGCAACGCGCTCAAAGAACATTCCAAGGTAAGCACAGATACCTCCATAGGCTACATGAAGGTCCGTCAAGCTTTCCCGCCATAGTGGTGTGACCTCGGTTCCTGAAGGGAGTGCCTTATTGAGAGCAATGCCTTTTGCCTTCAGATGAGCAATACCCTTTACCCGCACTTTCTTATCGAAATCACTCGGTTCAGGCTGAGGCTTGACATAAATCATTTAAGCCATCCCTGTTTTTCCCCCACATATCTCCATCGAATCCAGAAAGGATCAGTATCTCCCAACAATTTCCGCAATCTGGCATCCAGAGACAATGCGAGCTTTTCGTCAATTACTTCCTGGGAGAGTATTCGCGATGCCTCCTCCAGCGTCTTTTCCGCCTCGATTGACCTGGCACTTCCCAAATCAAAGGCATCGCTCATCAACCAACGTGATACCTCACCCAAGCGAACAAACTCACGCTGCCTGAAATGGACTTCGGTCTCGCCAGATTTGCTGTTCGTTTCCAGATCCAGATCAAACCATGCGTCTTGGGACTTATCAAAGCGAGGCTCTACAGAAGCCATCACCAACGGTGAATGAGTCACCAGCAAAATCTGAACCTGCGCCGTCGGCGACAGAGCGGTTACAACATCAAGTAACGCGCCGACAACTGAGCGCTGCCAGCGTGGGTGCAGATGAGACTCCACTTCATCGATCAGAAAAGTCAGTCTAGGGGTCGTGTCCTGTCCAAGTAGTGCCGATGCCTTGACGTGCTCCTGCCAGCTCCAGACCAGCAAATAGGCAATTGCCAGTACTCGCTTCATACCTGAAGACGCGTGTACGACCGGGACGTCCTGGCCGTAAGGCATTCTCAAAGTTGGAATGTCCCTTGGGTCATCTAGGCTTATTCTCGTAAGTGGCCCAAGCTCCAGGCTTTCACCTTCTTCAGGCGACAGCTTGGCAAGCGCTGCACACAAGTGCTCATAAGACTCGCCTTTCTCCTTGTACCAGCTTGCCCAATCTGCGATCAAACCATTGCACAACAGACCACGCTCGCTATCGACCAAACCGTCCCAGATTTCACGAGCGCTGAAAACATAGCCTGGCACTCGATCCTGTACATCGAGATTGCCTTTTTTCAACCAATAGTTTCTGGCTGGATCCCATGCGGC
This sequence comes from Pseudomonas pharyngis, assembly GCF_021602345.1. Lineage (GTDB taxonomy): Bacteria > Pseudomonadota > Gammaproteobacteria > Pseudomonadales > Pseudomonadaceae > Aquipseudomonas > Aquipseudomonas pharyngis. Next base: position 287,061 of record NZ_BQID01000006.1, on the reverse strand, counting down.
AAAACTACCATCGGCCATGGCATACAGCACCAGACCCGGGTTGATCGGACGTCCCGCCTTGCCCGTCCAGGCTTGATCCAATGGCGAAAAAGTTGTTGCGTAAGAAACGTCTTTTGTTTTCGCTGAAACGGAGAATTCAATGCTGGCCTTGGCGGGATCGGTAGGTCGAACCATGCCCGCTCCCGTTAAGGCACGGTTTAAATCTCCTGGCCATTTTCGCGTCAACGCCCACCATGCGATATCAAGCAGAAAACTTTTCCCGAGACCGTTATCACCAGTGATCAAATTCAACCGGCTGGAGAACTGCACATCCAGTTGTGGAAGCGGCCCTACATGGCTCAGTTTCAAACTCTTTAACACAATCCCTTCCCCACATTTCATCCCGTCGATTCAACGCACAGGATAATAGACTTACATCGCGCCACTGTTGCAGCGCTTTACGCAAAACTCAAGCGGCGCTGTCGTGTTTCGAGCAAGAGAAGCGCCGGAAGAACTTTACGATCCAGTCAGAGGTTACTGAAATTGTTTGCCCAGTCCCGCCGGTACGCCGTGGATGTTGGTTTCTTCCCACGGGCCGTTGGGGCTGATCGAGCGGCTCCAGCCGTTGTTCCAGCGGTAGTAGGTGCGCTGACGGTAGAAGGTGTTGGTCTGGTCGTCGAGCACGTAAACGCCCAGTTTCTGGTCCCAGTGACTGTTGCCGCCCGGTGGCGGGGCGAAGCTGGCGGAGGTGCGCGGGACGGGTTTGGCGGGTTTGGCCGGGATGCCCGGTTTGCTCGGCGTCGGGCTGGTCGACGGGGTCGGGCTGGGTTGTGACGGCGGGATCGGCGGCAGCCTGGTGGTCGGCTCCGGTCGTTGCACCGCACATGCGCTCAAGCCCAGGGCCAGTGTGAGGACTGTGATTCGGGCGATGGCGTTCATGGCGGTGCTTTCCTGTGGGTTCCGGCTATTTGTCCGGGCTGTCGATGGTCAGTGTCTGCGGCGCGGTGGTGCTGCTGGCCAGAGGCCCGCTGCGACCGACCCACTCACCGGCGGTCGGTTGACCGGCACGGGAGATGCGCGCAACCAGTTGGACTTCGGGGAAGTTCGACAGTTTCAATTGCGGCATCATCGCGTCGGCATCGCCCAGTTCCACGGTCACCGGCAAGTCGGCGACGGTCAGGCGCTTGGCTGCCAGCGGTGCTGGAGGGCCGGAAACCGCACGGGCAAAAATGAACACGCTGTCGCCCGGTTGCACCTTGGCTTTGAGCTCGCTGGCCAGATCCACACGCACTTTCAACAGCGCCGCCGCTTTTGCCGCCGGTGCCTGGGCGACCTTGCCGCCGCTGGCCTGCAGTTTCTCGGTGGCGCGGGTGATGCCGCCCTGCAGGGCCTCGCGGGATTTGTCCTGTGGCGGCAGTTGCGCCAGCAGACGGTTCCAGTAGTCGATGGCTTCCTGATAACGCTCGCCTTCGAACGCGGCAATGCCCAACAGGCCGAGACTGGTGACTTCTTTCGGATCGGCTTTCAGCGCTTCATCGGTCAGGGCCTGTACCTTATCCGACCATTTCTTGTTGTCGGCGAAGTATTGGGCCTGCGCCCACTGGCCGAGCAGTTCCGGCTGACGACCGGCAAGATTGACCGCGCGTTCGAACATCTTCGCCGCGTCCGCCGGGCGATCCTGGGCCATGTAGGTGCGGCCGAGGAAGTACACGCCTTCAGCCGAATCCGGTTGCGCAGCCACGGCGCGCTCCAGACGCTGAGTCATCTCTTCCATCGACTGCGGCGCCTGGGCGAATTCCCGGGTCAGTTCGACCTTGTCGCTCGCGCCAAAGTGCAGGTACAGACCGAGGCCCAACACCGGCACCAGCACGGCTGCCAGCAATGGCAACGGCTTGCCCAGACGCGAAACCCGCGCCGGCGCCACACCTTCGGTGTCGGCCAGCAGTTCCCGGGCCGCTTCGGCACGGCCGCTGTCCATTTGCGCGGCGTCGAGCACGCCTTCGGCCTGCTGCGATTGCAGCTCGGCGACGCGCTCCTGATACAGCGCGACATTGAGAGCGGTTCGATCCTCTTCACGCTGGGCGCGACGTTCGCGCAGGACGGGGATCAGCAGAAAACTCAGGGCGACCAGAAGCAACAGCCCTGCGGCAAGCCAGAAATCAATCATTCTTGGTTTTTATCCAACAGTTGGTCGAGGCGCTGACGCTCTTCAGGGGACAGCGATTGCGGCGTCTCGGCGCGTTGCCCGCGACGGCGGCGGACGATCACGGCAATCACCACGAACCCACCCAGCAACAGGCCGGCCGGGCCGAACCAGAGCAAAGCGGTCTTGGCATTGAGCGCCGGTTTGTAGCGGACGAAATCACCGTAGCGGTCGACCATGAAGTCGATGATCTGCTGATTGTCCTTGCCTTCGCCGAGCATGCGGAAAATCTCTTTGCGCAGGTCAGCGGCAATCGGCGCGTTGGAGTCGGCGATGTCCTGGTTCTGGCACTTGGGGCAGCGCAGTTCCTTGGTCAGTTCGCGAAAACGCTCGCGATCGCCTTCTTTGGCAAACTCGTAAGTGTCGATGGCCGCGTGGGCCACCCCGGCCAGGCTCAAGCCCAGCACCATGGCAGCTAAGAAGCGCTTCATGGCTTGGCCTCGTCGACCAGCGCCTGGTACTTGGCTGCCAGTTTTTCCCGCCAGACCTGCTCGTCGATCACCCCGACGTACTTGTCGCGGATGATGCCCTTGGCGTCGATGAAGAAGGTTTCCGGCGCGCCGTAGACACCGAGGTTCAGGCCGAGGGAGCCTTCGTCGTCGCGGATGTCGAGTTGATACGGATTGTGGAACTCGGCCAGCCACTTCAACGCATCGGCGTTGGTGTCCTTGTAGTTGATGCCGTAGATCACCACGCCGCGCTCGGCGAGCTTGTTCAGCACCGGGTGCTCGACCCGGCAGGAAATGCACCAGGTGCCCCAGACGTTGACCAGTGCCGGTTTGCCGAGAATGTCAGCCTTGGTCAGAGTCTTGTCGCCCTGCACCGCCGGCAGGGAAAACTCCGGAAACGGCTTGTTGATCATCGCCGACGGCAACTCCGCCGGATCCAGGTACAGACCGCGATAAAGGAATACGGCCACCAGCAGGAAAATCGCCAATGGCACCAGCATCAACCAACGTCTCATGCAGCGGCTCCTTCCATGCCCAGCGCTTCACGCACGCGGGCTTTGACCTTGACCCGGTAACGCCGATCCAGCGCCGCCAGCAGACCACCGAAACCGGTCAGCAGACCGCCGAACCAGATCCAGCGCACGAACGGTTTGACATGCACCCGCACCGCCCAGGCGCCATCGCCCAGCGGTTCGCCCAGTGCGACGTAGAGGTCGCGGGTGAAACCGGCGTCGATCCCGGCCTCGGTCATCACCGAGTTCTGCACGGTGTACAGGCGTTTTTCCGGGTGCAGCACGCTGATTTCCTGACCGTTGCGGATCACCCGGACGGTGCCCTTGTCGGAGGTGAAGTTCGGGCCTTCGAAGTGCTTGGCGCCTTCGAACACAAACTGATAACCGGCCAGATCCATCGACTCGCCCAGTGCCAGACGCAGGTCGCGCTCGGCACTGTTCTGGCTCGACAACACCACGCCCAGCGCACAGACGGCGATACCGAGGTGGGCGATCTGCATGCCCCAGTAACTGCGGGTCAGGGTCGGCAGGCCTTTGATCAGACCTTTGTGGCGGGTCTTGTCGAAGATGTCGCGCACGCCGGCCAGCAACACCCAGGCCGCGAGCAGGAACGTCGCGATGACGGCCCAATTGAAATCGCCGTAGGCGACACCGGCCACCACCGCCAGCGCAACACTGCCCAGCAGCACCGGCGTCAGCATGCTGACCAGCCATTTCACCGGGGTGTCTTTCCAGCGCACGATCACACCGACCGCCATCACCAGCATCAACAGCGCCATCAACGGAATGAACAGCGCGTTGAAGTACGGCGGGCCGACCGACAGCTTGGCGCCGCTGATCGCATCGAGAATCAGCGGATACAGCGTGCCGAGCAGGATCATCGACGCCGCCACCACCAACACCAGGTTGTTACCCAGCAGCAGGGTTTCCCGCGACCACAGGTTGAAGCCGACCTGACTCTTGACCACTGGCGCACGCAGCGCGAACAGGGTCAGCGAACCGCCGACCACAAACAGCAGGAAGATCAGGATGAACACGCCGCGCTCAGGATCCGAAGCAAACGCGTGTACCGAGGTCAGCACGCCGGAACGCACGAGGAAGGTGCCGAGCAGGCTCAGGGAGAATGCGGCAATTGCCAGCAACACCGTCCAGCTCTTGAACACGCCACGTTTCTCGGTGACCGCCAGCGAGTGAATCAGCGCCGTGCCCACCAGCCATGGCATGAACGAGGCGTTTTCCACCGGGTCCCAGAACCACCAGCCGCCCCAGCCGAGTTCGTAATAGGCCCACCACGAACCGAGGGTGATGCCGATGCCGAGGAAGGCCCACGCGACGATGGTCCACGGACGCGACCAGCGTGCCCAGGCAGCATCGAGACGACCGCCGAGCAATGCGGCGATGGCGAAAGCAAACGCAACCGAGAAACCGACGTAACCCATGTAGAGCATCGGCGGATGCACGATCAAACCGATGTCCTGCAGCAATGGATTGAGGTCACGACCATCGGCCGGAATCTGCGGCAGGATCCGCGAAAACGGGTTCGAGGTGAGGATCAGGAACAGCAGAAAACCGGTGCTGATCATGCCCATCACCGCCAGCACACGAGCGAGCATGACTTGCGGCAACTGCCGCGAGAACACCGACACCGCGAAGGTCCAGCCGCCGAGGATCAACGCCCACAGCAGCAGCGACCCTTCGTGGGCGCCCCACACGGCGCTGAACTTGTAGTACCACGGCAAAGCACTGTTGGAGTTCATCGCGACGTAGGCCACGGAGAAGTCGTCGGTCATGAACGCATAGGTCAGGCAACCGAAGGCGAACAGCAGGAATGCGAACTGCCCCCACGCGGCCGGTTGGGCGAGGCCCATCCACAGACGGTCGCCGCGCCAGGCACCGAGCAACGGCACCACCGCCTGCACCAGCGCGAAACACAGCGCCAGGATCATGGCCAGATGGCCGAGTTCGGGAATGAAAATGCTGGATGTCATCGATCAACCCTCCTTCGCAGGGGTTGGCGCGGATTGACCGCTGTCCTTCAGGGCCTTGGTCACTTCCGGCGGCATGTATTTCTCGTCGTGCTTGGCCAGCACTTCATCGGCAACCACCACGCCGTCGGCGTTGAGCTTGCCCAGTGCGACGATGCCCTGCCCTTCGCGGAACAGGTCCGGCAGGATCCCGCGATAGGTGATGGTCACGGACTTGTTGAAGTCGGTGACCACGAATTTGACGTCCAGGGAATCCGTGGAGCGTTGCAGCGAGCCCTTCTCGACCATGCCGCCGGCGCGGATGCGGGTGTCCTGCGGCGCTTCGCCGTTGGCGATCTGGGTCGGCGTGTAAAACAGGTTGATGTTCTGCTGCAGGGCGCTCAGGGCCAGGCCGACGGCAGCGCCGACCCCGACCAGAATTGCCAGGATGATGATCAGACGCTTTTTACGCAGCGGATTCACTTGCCGTTCTCCCGGCGCAGACGACGCGCCTCTTGTTGCAGATAGCGCTTGCGGGCCGCGATCGGCGCCGCCACGTTGAGGATCAGTACCGCCAGACAGATGCCGTAGGCCGACCAGACATACAGGCCGTGATGGCCCATGGCGAGGAAGTCGCCGAATGACGCGAAACTCATCGAGCGGCCTCCAGGCTGTTCTGCACTTCTTCTTTCACCCAACTGGCGCGGGCTTCGCGCTTGAGCACTTCAAGGCGCATGCGCAACAACAGCACGGCGCCGAAGAAACAGTAGAATCCCAGCACCGTCAGCAGCAGCGGCAGCCACATCTCGACGGGCATCGCCGGTTTTTCGGTGAGGGTAAAGGTCGCGCCCTGGTGCAGGGTGTTCCACCACTCCACCGAGTATTTGATGATCGGAATGTTGATCACGCCGACGATGGCCAGCACCGCGCAGGCCTTGGCGGCGCTGTCGCGATTGCTGATGGCGTTGCCCAGGGCGATCACGCCGAAGTACAGGAACAGCAGAATCAGCATCGAGGTCAGGCGCGCGTCCCAGACCCACCACGAGCCCCAGGTCGGCTTGCCCCAGATCGCCCCGGTGACCAGCGCCACGGCGGTCATCCAGGCACCGATTGGCGCGGCGCATTGCAGGGCGACGTCCGCCAGTTTCATCTTCCACACCAGCCCGACCACACCGCACACCGCCAGCATCACGTAGATCGACTGAGCAAGCATCGCGGCGGGAACGTGGATATAGATGATGCGAAAGCTGTTGCCTTGCTGATAGTCCGGCGGCGCGAAGGCCAGACCCCAGATGACGCCAACGCAGATCAGCAACAACGCGGCGAGGCTCAACCACGGCAAAAACTTGCTGCTGATGCCGTAGAACCACTTGGGCGAGCCGAGCTTGTGAAACCAGGTCCAGTTCATACTGTTTCCATCACGGGTGCCGCTCATCGGTGTGAGCAGTCTCAGGGTCTTTGCTGGTTAAATTTTAACCAGACCTCATTATTCGCCGACGCTGATCTTCAGGCCAGCCGCTATTGCAAAAGGTGTCAGGGTTATCGCCAGGGCGGTCAGGCTGCCAAGCCACAACAGATAACCAAGCGCCGGCATGCCCTGCAACGCCGCCTGCAAGGCGCCACTGCCCAGGATCAACACCGGGATGTACAACGGCAGAATCAGCAGCGCCAGCAACAGGCCTCCGCGTTTCAGACCGACCGTCAGCGCCGCGCCCACCGCACCGAGCAAGCTCAGCACCGGTGTTCCCAGCAGCAACGAAAGCAGCAAAACCGGCAGACACGCAGCCGGCAACCCGAGCATCAACGCCAGTAATGGCGAGAGCAAAACCAGTGCCAGCCCGGAAAAAAGCCAGTGTGCCAGCACCTTGGCCAATACCAGAAGTGGCAGGGGGTGCGGCGAAAGGACCCACTGTTCAAGGGAGCCGTCTTCGAAATCACTGCGGAACAGCCCGTCCAGCGAGAGCAGGACCGACAAAAGTGCCGCCACCCAGACTAACCCCGGGGACAAGTTTTGCAATACTTGAGTTTCCGGGCCGACGGCCAGCGGGAACAGCGCGATGACGATGGCGAAGAAAATCAGCGGATTGGCCAGCTCCGCCGGGCGGCGGAACAGCAGTCGGGATTCACGGGCAACCAGCAGGCCGAACACACTCATACCGCCCAATTCCCCAGATCGATGTCGCGATAACCGGATGGCATCCGGCTCAGCGTGTGGTGTGTGGTGAGCACCACCAGGCCGCCCCGTTCGCAGTGCCCGGCCAGGTGTTCTTCAAGCTGTGCCACGCCCTGCTTGTCCAGCGCAGTGAACGGTTCGTCGAGAATCCACAACGGCGGGCTGTCCAGATACAACCGCGCCAGCGCCACGCGGCGCTGCTGGCCGGCGGACAGACTGTGGCAGGGAACATCCTCGAAACCGCGCAATCCAACCGCCGCCAGGGCCTGCCAGATCGCGTCGCGTTCGGCGGGTTGATGCAGGGCGCAGAGCCAGGCGAGGTTTTCTTCCGGGGTGAGCAAGTCCTTGATCCCGGCGGCATGGCCGATCCACAACAGGTTGCGCGCCAGCTCGCTGCGTTGCTCGCCCAGCGGCTTGCCGTTGAGCAGCACCTGACCGTCGGTCGGCTGCATCAGACCGGCCAGCAAACGCAGCAGGCTGGTCTTGCCGCTGCCGTTGGGGCCGCTGATCTGCACCATATCGCCACTGGCCAGTCTCAATTCGAGATTGTCGAAGAGCAGTCTGAGATCACGTTCACACGCGAGGGCAACGGTTTGCAGGACAGGACTGGTCAAGGGTTCACGGGCCTTATACGGTTCAAGTCGGCTCTGGCGCGGCCGTTAAAGAGTTGCAGCATAAATGCAATGACGGCTCAATCCAGAGAGCTGCGTCAAACAATTGCTATGTTTTTTGAACGAATGGAAGGACGGGCGGCATTATACATGGCGTCCCCCGCTCTCCCGAGTGCATTTTCCTCAGGTTGTGTCCGCGTATGACAGGCGAAATGAACATCCTCCCGCTCCCGACCACCACCCCGGCGACCGTTCGCCCGCAGGTGGGTGAGCTGCTGAAGTTGCTGACGCCGGTCGACGGGCTGATTGCCGCCGGCCAGAGCGCCAAGGCCGAGGTGTTGTCGCTCAAGCAGGCGGATCAGACCTTTCAGTTGCTGCTCAAGGTGACGCTGGACAGCGGCCGTCAGACCACCGTGCAGGCGACCAGCAATCTGCCGCTGCCCCAGGGCACCAGTCTGGCGATCACCCAGCCGTCGGCGGGCAATCTGGCGATCACCGTGCAACAGGCCATCGCCAGCAGCGTCGCCACCCTGACCCGCATCGACACTGCGCAACTGCCGGTCGGCACGCTGCTGCAAGGCAAGGTGCTGACGGCCCAGGCCTTGCCGCAGGTGCCGGGGCAGCCGACGGTGTATCGCTCGATGGTCAGCCTGCTCAACACCGCGTTGAGCGGCAGCACCCTGAGCATCGACAGCCCGCAACCGTTGCGCATCGGCACCCTGCTGTCGGCGCTGGTGCAGGACTCGCAGACCCTGAAGTTCCTGCCGCTGAGCAATCGCCAGGAACAACTGGCGGTCAGTCAGCAACTGGTCAGCCAGCAAAGCCGTCAGGGCTCGCTCGACGGCTTGCTGAAAATGCTCCAGAGCCTGCCCCCCGCCACCGATCAGACGTCCCAGGATTTGCGCGCGGCCGTGGACAAACTGCTCGCCAATCTGCCGGACGTGCAGCAACTGAGCACACCGAAAGGTCTGGCCCAGGCGCTGGCCAACAGCGGTGTGTTCCTCGAAACCAAACTGCTGACCGGGCAGAACCCGACGCTGGCCCCGGACATGAAAGCCGATCTGCTCAAGCTGATCGCCCAACTCACCCCCGGCCTGCCCGGCAACACCAACCTGAATGCGATCATCGCCGCCAACACCCTGGCTCAGGCATTGCCGAGCTTTGTGCGCAACGCCCTCGGCATGCTCGGTCAGGTCAGCGCAAAACCGGTGCCGAGCAGTTTCCCGCTGCCCGAGCGACTGCTGCAAAGCCTGGAAGGTGAAGGCGATCTGGAGCATTTGCTGCGCCTCGCCGCCGCTGCCGTGTCGCGCCTGCAAAGTCATCAACTGTCGAGTCTGGAACAGACCGGCGTGACCGACGACGGCCGCCTGCTCAGCACCTGGCAACTGGAAATCCCGATGCGCAATCTGCAGGACATCGTGCCGTTGCAGGTCAAGTTCCAGCGCGAAGAAGCGCCGGAGAAACAGGATGCGAACGAGCAGCGCCGCGATGAGCGCGAGCCGAAACAACAACTGTGGCGCGTCGATCTGGCGTTCGACATGGAACCGCTGGGGCCGATGCAGATTCAGGCACAGTTGATCAGCGGCAGCCTGTCCAGCCAGTTGTGGGCCGAGCGGCCGTACACCGCGAGTCTGATCGAAAGCAACCTGACCGCCCTGCGCCAGCGCCTGCTGGATTCCGGGCTGAACGTCGGCGACCTCGACTGCCACCTCGGCACCCCGCCGCAAGGCATCCAAACCCGCCTCGAACACCGCTGGGTCGACGAAACCGCATGAATGACACCACCGCTCCACGCCAGGCCATCGCCCTCAAATACGACGGCAGCCACGCCCCGACCCTTACCGCCAAGGGCGACGAAGAACTGGCCGAAGAAATCCTGCGGATCGCCCGCGATTATGAAGTGCCGATCTACGAAAACGCCGAACTGGTGAAACTGCTGGCGCGAATGGAACTGGGCGACAGCATCCCCGAAGAGCTGTACCGCACGATCGCGGAGATCATCGCTTTCGCCTGGAACCTCAAGGGCAAGTTCCCGGCGGGACAGAATCCGGATGCGCCGATGGTCGAGAAAGACGTCACCGAACGCGGCGACGATTACTGAATTTTCACAGGCCCCATCGCGAGCAGGCTCGCTCCCACATTTGACCGCGTCTCGTCATGACGACCGCGATTCAATGTGGGAGCGAGCCTGCTCGCGATAGCGATTTCAGCCGCGCTACAAATCAGTTCTTGTGCAGCTTGCGCATCAACTCCGCCTCAGCCTGGGTCAACCCGCAGGACTGAGTCAGCTCATCGACACTCGCGCCCATCCCCACCAGTTTCGCCGCCTGGGCGAATGACAGGCTGGAAGGGTCGCGCTGTTCGAGCTGGGCGAGTTTGTCCGGGATCGGACCGACCACCGAGCGCAGCTCGTGCAGGGCTTCGCCCATGCGCACGTTGCCGTTCTGGTAATCGTCGACACGTTTGGCCAGGTCCCTGATCCGCTGATCACGCAGCGCATCGCCCTGGGCCTGTTGCGCAGCGATGACCCGCTGCGCCTTGATGTACGCCAGAAACATCGCCAGCGTGCCTGCCCAGAACAGGAACAGGACAATGACCGCTACCTCGAGAATCAATCAGATGTTCTCCAGTTCCGACCACTCTTCTTCGCTCATCATCTTGTCCAGCTCGACCAGGATCAGCAACTCGTTGTTCTTGTTGCACACGCCCTGGATGAACTTGGCCGACTCTTCGTTACCGACGTTCGGTGCGGTCTCGATTTCCGACTGACGCAGGTAAACCACTTCAGCCACGCTGTCGACCATGATGCCGACGACCTGCTTGTCGGCTTCGATGATGACGATACGGGTGTTGTCGCTGATCTCACCGCTCATCAGGCCGAAGCGCTGACGGGTATCGATCACGGTCACCACGTTGCCGCGCAGGTTGATGATGCCCAGCACGTAGCTTGGCGCACCCGGAACCGGAGCGATCTCGGTGTAGCGCAGGACTTCCTGAACGCGCATCACGTTGATGCCGTAGGTTTCGTTATCCAGCTTGAAGGTCACCCATTGCAGGATCGGATCTTCGGAACCCTTTGCCGCCGTAGCCTTGTCGTTCATACCCTAGCCCCTCGAAAAACCGCGCCTGGCGGTGTGTGTTTCGTTCGCCGGCATTTGAATGCCGGTACTGTCTTTATGTCGGTTTGTGGTTCGGCTTACTGCCGGACATGTGCTTTGCCCCACCGCTGGCGATCAACTCGGCCAGAGCGGAAACATCGAGCAAGGCGCACATGTGTTCAATCACCGTGCCGGCGAGCCATGGCCGCTGACCCCGGTGACTTCTCCATTTGATTTCATTCGGGTCCAGACGCAACGAGCGACTGACCTGATGCACCGCCAGTCCCCACTCGTAACCCTGCACCGAAATTACGTATTGCAGGCCCTGACGGAAATCGTCGCGATAGCGATCCGGCATGACCCAGCGTGCGGTGTCCAGCACCTTCAGGTTGCCGGCTTGGCTCGGCAGAATCCCGAGGAACCATTCCGGCTGACCGAACAGCGGCGTCAGCTCATGGCCGGCCAGCGAATAGATCGAGCCCAGGCACACCAGCGGCACCGCCAGCGTCAGGCCGGCCACGTCGAACAGCAGGCATTCGAACGCTTCCGAAGCCCAGGCTGGACGGCCGTCGGTTTCCACCGGCGGCGGCGTGTTGCTGGGTGGCAAATGCACTTCCACCAGTGGCGCAACCAGGGTCGGTTTGACCGGGGCTGGCGCAGGCGCTACAGGCTCGGGTTCTGGCGCCGCCGGAACCGGCGGCGTTTGCAGAAGTTGGGTTTGCAGCAACGGCGCCAGGGTCGATACCACGCGCACCGGTTCAGGCTCTTTGATCAACGTCGCAGGTGCCTTCGCTACTACAGCGGCAGGCGCTGCAACCGGGGCCACCGGCCTAGCGGCTTTTTGCGCATCCCGGGCCTGCTCTTCAAGCACGGCAGCCTGGAATTCATCGAGCGCCGCAGCGCTCTCGACCACCTCGACCGGCGCTGCGATTTGCTGCTCGACCTCGTCCGTCACTTCCTGCAGCAAGCCGTCCAGATAGGACTGCAGCGCCAGTTGCGGCTTCGACGTCAGCTTGATCGGCCGATTCATGCTCAAGCCACCTGCGGAACGAGTTGCTGCGCCAGCAGATGCTTGAGCAGCGCGCGGTAGGCCAGCACGCCACGGCTCTTGCCGTCGAACTGCGAAGGGGTGACACCGGCACGACTGGCGTCACGCAGACGGGTATCGACCGGGATGTAACCCTGCCAGATCTCGTCGGGAAATTTGTCGCGCAGCACACGCAAGGTGCCCATCGACGCCTGGGTGCGGCGGTCGAACAGGGTCGGCACGATGCTGAACGGCAGCGCCTGTTTGCGTGAGCGGTTGATCATCGCCAGCGTGTTGACCATGCGCTCCAGGCCTTTGACGGCCAGGTGCTCGGTCTGCACCGGGATCACCAGTTGTTGACTGGCGGCCAGGGCGTTGACCATCAGCACGCCGAGCAACGGCGGGCTGTCGATGATCGCGTAATCGAAGTCCTGCCACAGCTGCGCCAGACTCTTGGCGATCACCAGACCCAGGCCACTCTGCCCCGGCGACTGGCGCTCGAGGGTGGCCAGCGCGGTGCTCGACGGCAACAGGGAAATGCGTTCATCGCTGGTCGACAGCAGCAGTTGGCCCGGCAGGCCTTGCGGCACGCTGCCCTTGTGTAGAAACAGGTCGTAGTTACTGTGTTCCAGGCTGTCGGGGTCGTAACCGAAATAGCTGGTCATCGAGCCGTGCGGGTCGAGATCGACCACGACCACGCGCTTGCCCGCCTCTGCCAGCAAACCGGCTAAAGCGATGGAAGAAGTGGTTTTACCAACACCACCCTTTTGATTGGCGACTGCCCAGACTCTCATTCAGATCGTTCCTCCCGGCCGGGATACTCGGCCGAGACATGGTTCAGCGTATTAATGCGGGCGACGGAGAATTGACGGCACTCTCGCGTCCCGGCGTCTTGACCGGGGTCGGTGCAGTTTGTGTGCCAGCACGCTTCAACGCGGCGTCCGGTTGCGCATGAGCGGTTCCGGTGCCGGTCAGGCTGCGGCGCACATCGAGATTGCGCGACACCACCAGTACCACACGACGGTTTTTCGCCCGGCCTTCAGCGGTGGCGTTGTTGGCCACCGGCTGGAATTCGCCGTAGCCCACCGACGCCAGGCGGCCAGGGTTTACGCCCTGCATCGCCAGCATGCGCACGATGCTCGCCGAACGCGCCGAGGACAGCTCCCAGTTGGTCGGGTACTGCGCGGTGCGGATCGGTTGATCGTCGGTGAAGCCTTCGACGTGGATCGGGTTGTCGAACGGTTTGAGGATCGCCGCGACCTTGTCGATGATGTTGAACGCGATGTCGCTCGGCATCGCATCACCGCTGCCGAACAACAGGCTGGAGTTGAGTTCGATCTCGACCCACAGCTCGTTGCCGCGCACGGTCATCTGGTTCGAGGAGATCAGGTCGCCGAACGCAGCGCTGATGTCATCGGCGATGCTTTTCAGCGGATCGCTGGCTCCGGCGATACCGGCATCGACCTGTTCGGCGTCCTTGACCAGCGGCTTGGCCGGGGTCACGGTCTTCGGTCGTTCTTCACCGATCGGAATCGGCTTGAGCGCGCGGTCGGAGTCGGTGAAGACCCCGATCAGCGCTTCGGAGATGATCTTGTACTTGCCTTCGTTGATCGACGAGATGGAGTACATCACCACGAAAAAGGCAAAGAGCAAGGTAATGAAGTCGGCGTAGGAAACCAGCCAGCGTTCATGGTTTACGTGCTCTTCATGCTGGCGACGACGTGCCATGAGGTCAGTCCCTTAATCCATGAAGCCCTGAAGCTTCAACTCGATGGAGCGTGGGTTTTCACCTTCAGCGATCGACAAAATACCTTCCAACAACATTTCGCGATAACGCGACTGTCGCAACGCGATTGACTTGAGCTTGGCGGCCACCGGCAACAGGATCAGGTTGGCACTGGCCACACCGTAGATGGTGGCGACGAACGCCACCGCAATCCCGTTACCCAGTTGCGACGGATCGGCCAGATTGCCCATCACGTGGATCAGGCCCATTACCGCACCGATGATGCCGATGGTCGGCGCGTAGCCGCCCATGCTTTCAAACACTTTGGCGGCCTCGATGTCGCGGGCTTCCTGGGTGTAGAAATCCACTTCGAGAATGCTGCGGATCGCTTCCGGCTCGGCGCCGTCGACCAGCAGTTGCAGGCCCTTGCGCGAGTAGGCGTCGGGCTCGGCATCCGCCACGCCTTCCAGGCCCAGCAGGCCTTCCTTGCGGGCGGTGAGGCTCCAGTTGACCACGCGATCGATGCCGCCGGCCAGGTCCACCCGCGGCGGGAAAAAGATCCAGGCCAGAATCTGCATGGCGCGCTTGAACGCGCTCATCGGCGATTGCAGCAGCGCGGCACCGACGGTGCCACCGAGCACGATCAGCGCCGCCGGGCCGTTGGCCAGCGCGCCGAGGTGACCACCTTCCAGGTAGTTGCCGCCGATGATGGCGACGAACGCCATGATGATCCCGATAAGGCTTAGAACATCCATCAGACGCATGCCTCGACGATGTGCTTGCCGATATCGTCCAGGCTGTACACCGCGTCGGCGAGGTCAGCTTTGACGATGGCCATCGGCATGCCGTAGATCACGCAACTGGCTTCGTCCTGAGCCCAGACCGTGCTGCCGCCCTGCTTGAGCAGGCGAGCACCTTCGCGGCCGTCGGCGCCCATGCCGGTCAGTACCACCGCCAGAACTTTGTCGCTGTAGGATTTGGCTGCAGAACCGAAGGTGATGTCCACGCACGGCTTGTAGTTCAGACGTTCGTCGCCCGGCAGGATTTTCACCGCGCCACGGCCGTCGATCATCATCTGCTTGCCACCCGGTGCCAGCAGCGCCAGGCCCGGACGCAGGATGTCGCCATCCTCGGCTTCCTTGACGCTGATGCGGCACAGCTTGTCCAGACGTTCGGCGAAGGCCTTGGTGAAGGCCGCCGGCATGTGCTGGATCAGCACGATCGGCGCCGGGAAGCTGGCCGGCAACTGGGTCAGGACCCGTTGCAGTGCTACCGGGCCGCCAGTCGACGTACCAATCGCCACGAGCTTGTAGTTTTTGCGTTTCGGGGCTGGCGACGAAGCACTGGCCGCTGGCGCGCGAGTCGGTGCAGGCGCAGGTGCCGAACGGGCCGGAGCGCTGCTGTGACTGCTGAAGCTCGACGGCGCCGGTGCTGGAGTCGGCGCAGGTGCAGCGGCAGGCGCCGGCGCACTGTAGGCACTGAAACGACGGTTGCTGCGCGAGATGCTGTGAACCTTCTCGCACAGCAGTTGCTTGACCTTCTCCGGATTACGGGAGATGTCTTCGAAATTCTTCGGCAGGAAATCCACCGCGCCGGCATCCAGCGCATCCAGGGTGACCCGGGCGCCTTCGTGTGTCAGCGAGGAGAACATCAACACCGGGGTCGGGCAGCGCTGCATGATGTGCCGCACGGCCGTGATGCCATCCATCATCGGCATCTCGTAGTCCATGGTGATCACGTCCGGCTTGAGGGCCAGGGCCTGATCGATCGCCTCTTTACCGTTGGTTGCCGTGCCGACAACTTGGATGCTCGGATCCGCTGAAAGAATTTCCGAGACGCGGCGGCGGAAAAAACCCGAATCGTCCACCACCAGGACTTTGACTGCCATAAACACTCCATTAGGTGCGGCGGGACGTTGTCGCCCCGCCACCCCGGATTCAAATACGCCGTGCGGCGTAACGCTTGAGCATGCTCGGAACATCGAGAATCAGTGCAATGCGGCCGTCACCGGTGATGGTGGCGCCGGACATGCCCGGAGTTCCCTGGAGCATCTTGCCCAATGGCTTGATGACCACTTCTTCCTGGCCGACCAGTTGATCGACGACGAAGCCGATCCGCTGGGTGCCCACCGAAAGGATCACCACATGGCCTTCGCGCTGCTCTTCGTGAGCGGCGGAGCTGACCAGCCAGCGCTTGAGGTAGAACAATGGCAGCGCCTTGTCCCGCACGATCACCACTTCCTGGCCATCCACCACGTTGGTGGTCGACAGGTCGAGGTGGAAGATTTCGTTGACGTTCACCAGCGGGAACGCGAACGCCTGGTTGCCGAGCATCACCATCAGGGTCGGCATGATCGCCAGCGTCAGCGGCACCTTGATGACGATCTTCGAGCCCTGGCCCTTGGTCGAGTAGATGTTGATCGAACCGTTGAGCTGGGAAATCTTGGTCTTCACCACGTCCATGCCGACACCGCGGCCGGACACGTCGGAGATCTCGGTCTTGGTCGAGAAGCCCGGGGCGAAAATCAGGTTGTAGCACTCGGTGTCGCTCAGACGATCGGCGGCATCCTTGTCCATCACACCGCGTTTCACGGCGATGGCGCGCAGGACGTTCGGGTCCATGCCTTTGCCGTCGTCGGAGATCGACAGCAGGATGTGGTCGCCTTCCTGCTCGGCCGCCAGGATCACCTTGCCGCCACGGGCCTTGCCCGATGCTTCGCGTTCTTCCGGCGACTCGATGCCGTGGTCGACCGCGTTGCGCACCAAGTGGACCAGCGGGTCGGCCAGGGCCTCGACGAGATTCTTGTCGAGGTCGGTCTCTTCGCCCACCAGTTCCAGGTTGATCTCTTTCTTGAGCTGGCGTGCCAGGTCGCGAACCAGACGCGGGAAGCGGCCGAAGACTTTCTTGATCGGCTGCATCCGGGTCTTCATGACGGCGGTCTGCAAGTCGGCGGTGACCACGTCGAGGTTCGACACGGCCTTCTGCATCGACTCGTCGCCGCTGTTCAGGCCCAGACGCACCAGACGGTTACGTACCAGCACCAGCTCGCCGACCATGTTCATGATTTCGTCGAGACGCGCGGTATCAACGCGAACGGTGGTTTCGGCTTCGCTCGCCGGTTTTTCCGGTGGCGGGCTCGCCGGAGCACGGGCCGGAGCCGGTGCAGCAGCGGCAGCCGGTTTGGCCGGTTCGGCTTTCGGCTCAGGCGCTTTCGCAGCAGGTTTTGCCGCAGCGGCCGGGGCCTTTGCAGCAGGCGTTGCAACAGCCGAAGCATTGCCGGCAGTCACGACCGCACCGGTGGCGACGTCAGTGAATTTGCCTTTGCCATGCAGATCGTCGAGCAGCGATTCGAACTCGTGATCGCTGATCAGATCGCTACCGGCCGCAGCGGCTGCCGGAGCAGCCGTCGCAGGCACCGAAGCAATCGCCGATTCCAGCGCATCGACGGCAAAGTTGCCCTTGCCATGCAACTGATCGAGCAAGGCTTCGAATTCGTCGTCGGTAATGTCCGAGCTGTCGCCCGCCGCCGGGGCAGCAGGTGCAGCCGCCGCCGGAGCTACGGCGTCGGCCGCGAACTGGCCTTTGCCATGCAACTGGTCGAGCAGCGACTCGAACTCGGCGTCGGTGATTTCATCGCTGGCCGCTTCGGCGGAAGCAGGCGCAGCGGCAGCCGCCGGGGCTTCGGCTTCGGCCTTGACGGCGTTCAGCGAGTCCAGCAACTGTTCAAATTCGTTATCGGTGATGTCGCCCGAATCGCCTTCGACGACCAGTTCTTCGATCATCTCGGCAACCGGCGAAGCCGGGGCTTCATCCGCCGATTGCGGTTCGGCCAGACGCGCCAGGGCGGCCAGCAGTTCCGGGGTGGCGGCGGTGATCGGGCTGCGATCGCGGACTTCGCTGAACATGCTGTTCACCGCGTCCAGCGCTTCGAGCACCACGTCCATCAGTTCTGCATCAACGCGACGCTCACCCTTGCGCAGGATGTCGAACACGTTTTCGGCGATGTGACAGCACTCCACCAGCTCGTTGAGCTGAAGGAAGCCGGCGCCCCCTTTTACAGTGTGGAAACCGCGAAAAATTGCGTTGAGCAGATCTGCGTCATCCGGGCGGCTTTCCAGCTCGACCAGTTGTTCGGACAGTTGCTCAAGAATCTCGCCGGCCTCAACCAGGAAATCCTGAAGGATCTCTTCATCGGCGCCGAAGCTCATTAATGGGGTGCTCCTACAGGTCTAAAAACCCAAAAAACCTATGATTCCAAAACTCTAGAATCCAAGGCTGGATAACAAATCGTCCACATCGTCCTGACCGGACACAACGTCTTCTCGTTTATCGGCATGAATCTGCGGACCTTCACCCTGCGAGAGATGTTTTTGTGGATCTTTTTCAGCAAGCATCGCCGCACGGTCATGTTCGATGCCCGCAAAGCGGTCCACCTGGCTGGCCATGAGCACGAGCTTGAGCAGGTTGCTTTCGACTTCGGTGACCAACTGGGTCACGCGCTTGATCACCTGGCCGGTGAGGTCCTGGTAATCCTGGGCGAGCAGAATGTCATTCAGATTGCTCGACACCGCGCGGTTGTCCGCGCTGCTGCGTGCCAGAAAACCGTCGACCCGGCGCGCCAGTTCGCGGAACTCTTCAGCCCCGACCTCACGACGCATGAAACGGCCCCAATCGGCGCTCAAGGCCTGGGCTTCATCAGCCAGGCCATTGACCACAGGGGTCGCGCTTTCCACCAGATCCATGGTGCGGTTGGCGGCAGCTTCGGTCAGTTTGACCACGTAGCCCAGGCGCTCGGTAGCGTCGGTAATCTGCGACACTTCCTCAGCCTGCGGCATGTGCGGATCGATCTGAAAATTGACGATCGCACTGTGCAGTTCACGCGTGAGCTTGCCCACTTCCTGGTACAGGCCACGGTCACGGGTCTGATTGAGCTCATGGATCAGTTGCACCGCGTCGCCGAACTTGCCTTTTTCAAGGCTTTCGACCAGTTCGACCGCGTGTTTTTTCAGGGTCGACTCAAAATCGCCCTGTGAAGATTCGTTATGCTCCATAGCTCCCCCGCGCGTTCATCAGCCGATGCGTTCGAAAATCTTCTCGATTTTTTCTTTCAACGCCTGGGCCGTGAAAGGTTTGACCACATAGCCGTTCACGCCGGCCTGGGCCGCTTCGATGATCTGCTCGCGCTTGGCTTCAGCGGTCACCATCAGCACCGGCAGGTGCTTGAGCTTTTCATCGGCACGCACGTGGCGCAGCAGGTCGATACCGGTCATGCCGGGCATGTTCCAGTCGGTCACCAGAAAGTCGATGCTGCCGCTGTTGAGCACCGGAATGGCAGTGGTGCCATCGTCGGCTTCAACGGTGTTGGTGAACCCCAGATCACGCAACAGGTTCTTGATGATCCGCCGCATCGTTGAGAAGTCATCAACGATGAGGATTTTCATGTCTTTGTTCAATTCGACCTCCAAGCAGTCTTAAACGCGCCCAGCACCTGGACGCGCCATTTCAATCAATCCGGCAAAACACTCGATGACTGTCTGGAGCACAACAGATCGAGACCGGTGCCGTTCACCACCGCACCAGCCTCGTTCGCAGTGTCCCCACACTGCCTTCAGCGCGCTCGCCACTCCCCCAAACGCCCCCGCAAGCGGGCCGCGCACTGGCTGTGTAACTGGCTGACCCGCGATTCACTGACGCCAAGGACTTCACCGATCTCCTTGAGGTTCAGCTCTTCGTCGTAGTACAGCGCCAACACCAGTCGCTCACGCTCCGGCAAATTGGCAATCGCGTCCGCCAGCGCGGCCTGGAAACGTTCGTCTTCCAGATCGCGCGACGGCTCCAGATGAGCACTGGCGCCATCCTCGTGCAGCCCTTCGTGTTCGCCGTCCTGCAACAGGTCGTCGAAACTGAACAGCCGGCTGCCCAGGGTGTCGTTCAAAATCCCGTAGTAATCGTCGAGACTCAATTGGAGTTCGGCCGCAACTTCGTGATCTTTAGCGTCACGGCCGGTTTTAGCTTCAATCGAGCGAATTGCGTCGCTGACCATACGGGTATTGCGGTGAACCGAGCGTGGCGCCCAGTCCCCCTTACGGACTTCATCGAGCATCGCACCACGGATCCGGATGCCCGCGTACGTTTCAAAACTGGCGCCCTTGCTGGCGTCGTATTTGGTCGAGACTTCGAGCAGGCCGATCATCCCGGCCTGGATCAGGTCTTCGACCTGCACACTGGCCGGCAATCGCGCCAGCAAGTGGTAGGCGATGCGTTTGACCAGTGGCGCGTAACGCTCGATCAGCTCGTACTGCGCGTCACGCGCCGACTTTTTGTAAAGGTTCATACCGCTGGCGGTCATAGCACAGGTCCTGCCGTTTGCTGCACGAGGCGCTCGACGAAAAATTCGAGGTGGCCGCGCGGGTTGGCGGGCAGCGGCCAGGTGTCGACCTTCTGTGCGATCGCCTTGAACGCCAGCGCGCACTTGGAACGCGGGAAGGCTTCATAGACCGCACGCTGCTTCTGCACCGCCTTGCGCACGCTTTCGTCGTAAGGCACCGCACCGACGTATTGTAGGGCGACGTCCAGGAAGCGATCCGTGACCTTGGTCAACTTGGCGAACAGATTGCGACCTTCCTGCGGGCTCTGGGCCATGTTGGCCAGGACGCGGAAGCGGTTCATGCCGTAGTCGCGGTTGAGCAGTTTGATCAGCGCGTAAGCGTCGGTGATCGAGGTCGGCTCGTCGCAGACCACCAGCAACACTTCTTGCGCTGCGCGCACGAAACTGACTACCGAGTCACCAATACCCGCAGCGGTGTCGATCACCAGCACGTCGAGGTTGTCGCCGATGTCGCTGAACGCCTGAATCAGGCCGGCATGCTGGGCCGGGCTCAGGTGAACCATGCTCTGGGTGCCGGAAGCGGCCGGCACGATGCGGATCCCGCCGGGGCCTTGCAACAGCACGTCGCGCAGCTCGCAGCGGCCTTCGATCACGTCGGCCAGGGTGCGTTTGGGGGTGAGGCCCAGCAGAACGTCGACGTTCGCCAGCCCCAGGTCGGCGTCCAGCAGCATGACCCGACGGCCAAGCTCTGCCAGCGCCAGGGACAAGTTCACTGACACATTAGTCTTGCCGACGCCACCTTTGCCGCCGGTCACCGCGATCACCTGTACGGGATGCATGCTGCCCATGTTATTTCTTTACCTTGTCTTGCATAGACGGAGGCCACATTACTGGCTGCGCGTTCACAACCGGAACAATGCATGGCAGACCATCGATGTAGGTACAAAAACGGTTCATTACCTCAGCCAACCTGCTTGGTCGGACTGTGGTAGATATCAGCGAACATGTCAGCCATGGCTTCTTCGCTGGGTTCTTCCTGCATTTGCACACTGACGGCGCGGCTGACCAGTTGATGACGACGCGGCAGATGCAGATCATCCGGAATACGCGGCCCATCGGTCAGGTAGGCGACCGGCAGTTCGTGACTGATCGCCAGGCTCAGCACTTCGCCAAGGCTGGCCGTCTCATCCAGTTTAGTCAGGATGCACCCGGCCAGCCCGCAACGCTTGTAACTGTGATAAGCGGCGGTTAGAACCTGTTTCTGGCTGGTGGTTGCCAGCACCAGATAATTTTTCGACCGAATGCCACGACCGGCCAGACTTTCCAGCTGCATGCGCAGGGCCGGATCGCTGGCTTGCAGGCCGGCGGTATCGATCAGCACCACGCGTTTGCGCAGCAGTGGATCCAGCGCCTGCACCAGTGACTGGCCCGGATCGACGTGGGTCACCGACACATTGAGGATGCGGCCCAGCGTCTTGAGCTGCTCCTGCGCGCCGATACGGAAACTGTCCATGCTCACCAGCGCGATGTTCTGCGCGCCGTACTTGAGCACGTAGCGGGCGGCCAGCTTGGCCAGGGTGGTGGTCTTGCCCATGCCGGCCGGGCCGACCATGGCAATCACCCCACCCTCTTCCAGCGGCTCGACTTCCGGTACGGCAATCATCCGCGCCAGGTGCGCCAGCAGCATGCGCCAGGCCTGACGAGGCTCGTCGATCTCGGTGATCATCGACAGCAGATCCCGGGACAGCGGGCCGGACAAACCGATGCGTTGCAGACGACGGTACAGATTGGCCTGGGCCGGACGGCTGCCTTGCAGCTGGTTCCAGGCCAGGGTGCCGAGTTGCACTTCCATCAGTTCGCGCAGGCTGTTGAGCTCGAAGCGCATCGAGTCCAGTGCACGCGGGTCGACGCCAGCGGCGGCCGGTGCAGGCGCCGGGGCTGGGCGGGCCGGCGCCTCGTAAGTGGGTTCAGTCAGCGGCTCGGCAGCGGTCAGCGGCAGGCCGGCCGTCAACGGCAGCCCGGCGAACAACTGGCGATTGGTGTTGCCGTCGGCTTCGCCACGCAGGCTCAGCTCGGCCTGGGCGGTAACGATGCGCGACTGGGTCTTGCGCAGCTCATCCTCGAGTTCCATGTTCGGAACGCGCGGGGCCAGCGCCGACAGTTTGTAATCGAGCGCCGCCGTCAGCTCGACGCCGCCGGCGATGCGGCGGTTGCCAATGATGGCGGCATCAGCGCCCAGCTCATCACGAACCAGCTTCATGGCCTGACGCATATCGGCGGCGAAAAAACGCTTAACTTGCATAAACCACTACCTCAGCCGTTGGGCCCTACTGTCGCAACGATGGTCACTTGCTTGTTGTCCGGAATTTCCTGGTAGGCCAGCACATGCAGTCCGGGAACTGCCAGGCGACCGAAGCGCGAGAGCATCGCGCGTACCGGGCCTGCTACCAACAGGATCACCGGCTGACCTTGCATTTCCTGGCGCTGCGCTGCTTCGATCAGCGAACGCTGCAGCTTCTCGGCCATGCTCGGCTCCAGCAGAACGCCCTCTTCCGAGCCTTGTCCTGCCTTCTGCAGACTATTGAGCAATATTTGTTCCAACCTTGGCTCCAGCGTGATAACTGGCAGCTCCGACTCAGTCCCTACAATGCTTTGGACGATGGCGCGAGATACGCCGACCCGCACAGCGGCCACCAAAGCGGCGGTATCTTGACTCTTGGCGGCATTGTTGGCGATGGCTTCGGCAATGCTGCGGATATCGCGCACCGGCACGTGTTCGGCCAGCAACGCCTGCAGCACCTTGAGCAACTGCGACAGCGTAACCACGCCCGGCACCAGCTCTTCAGCCAGTTTCGGCGAGCTCTTGGCCAGCAATTGCATCAATTGCTGCACTTCTTCGTGGCCGATCAGCTCGCTGGAGTGCTTGTACAGAATCTGGTTCAAGTGGGTCGCAACCACGGTGCTGGCATCGACCACGGTGTAACCGAGCGATTGCGCCTGGGCGCGCTGGCTGACTTCGATCCACACCGCCTCCAGGCCGAAAGCCGGATCTTTGGCGGTAATGCCGTTGAGCGAGCCGTAGACCTGACCCGGGTTGATCGCCAGTTCGCGATCCGGGTAGATCTCGGCTTCGGCCAGGATCACGCCCATCAGGGTCAGGCGATAGGCGCTCGGCGCCAGGTCGAGGTTGTCGCGGATGTGCACGGTCGGCATCAGGAAGCCCAGATCCTGCGAAAGCTTCTTGCGCACGCCCTTGATCCGCGCCAGCAATTGCCCGCCCTGGTTGCGGTCCACCAACGGAATCAGGCGGTAGCCGACTTCCAGGCCGATCATGTCGATCGGAGTCACGTCGTCCCAGCCCAGCTCCTTGGTTTCCATGGCGCGGGCCGGCGACGGCAGCAGTTCCTGTTGACGCTTTACCTCTTCCAGCGCGATGACCTTGGCCACGTTCTGCTTCTTCCAGAACAGGTAAGCGCCACCGGCAGCCAGTGCAGCCATGGTCAGGAACGAGAAGTGCGGCATGCCCGGCACCAGGCCCATGACCGCCATCAGACCGGCCGCCACCGCCAGCGCTTTGGGCGAGGCGAACATCTGGCGATTGATCTGCTTGCCCATGTCTTCCGAGCCGGAAGCACGGGTCACCATGATCGCCGCCGCTGTAGATAACAACAGTGATGGCAATTGCGCCACTAAACCGTCACCGATGGTCAGCAAGGCGTAAACCTTGCCCGCGTCGGCGAAAGTCATGTTGTGCTGGAAGATACCGACGGCCATGCCGCCGATGAGGTTGATGAACAGAATCAGCAGGCCGGCGATGGCGTCACCGCGCACGAACTTGCTGGCACCGTCCATCGAACCGTAGAACTCCGCCTCCTGGGCCACTTCCTGACGACGGGCCTTGGCCTGGGCCTGATCGATCAGACCGGCGTTGAGGTCGGCGTCGATCGCCATTTGCTTGCCGGGCATCGCGTCGAGGGTGAAACGCGCGCTCACCTCGGAAATCCGCCCGGCACCCTTGGTCACCACGACGAAGTTGATGATCATCAAGATCGCGAAGACCACGATACCGACCACGTAGTTGCCGCCGATCACCACCTCACCGAAGGCCTGGATCACCTTACCGGCAGCGGCGTGGCCGTCCTGACCGTGGAGCATCACCACCCGCGTCGACGCCACGTTCAGCGCCAGTCGCAACAGCGTCGCCACCAGCAGGATCGTCGGGAACACCGCAAAATCCAGCGGCCGCAAGGCGTACACGCAGACCAGCAGCACGACGATCGACAGGGCAATGTTGAAGGTGAAGAACACGTCGAGCAGGAACGGCGGCACCGGCAACATCATCATCGCCAGCATGACCAGCAGCAACAGCGGCACACCCAGATTGCCTCGACTGAGGTCGGCAACGTTTGTGCGAGCAGTGTTGAATAACTGAGTGCGATCCACCGGTTTTCCCCGTTCCTTTAAAGCAAACTTTTGACGCCCGAAGCAGGCGCACGGCGGCTACTGCAAGAAGCCTTCCAACTTTTGCCAAAGCGTGAAACAGAGGGGGTGATGAATGCACAAAGGGGCGGCACGCACGTCGTGCGCCCGCCCCTATTCAGCGATGTTCACTGAGAAAAAACCCTGATAGTCAACTGGCTACCAGAATGTGCGCCGAAGTGATCGGACCGATGGAAAGGGATGCATTATCCAGATAGCGCGTGCCCCTGAACACGCTTTGACCGCCGGCATCGACAACGTCCTCCTCCGTATACATCAGTACCGCCCTGGTGACAGGCGCGACATTAGTGGACTTCTCCTGACCTTCCATCAGATTCAAGGCCCATTCGAAACGTATGAATGGCAGGTCGCTGATTTCGATCGGAGGCGCGCCCGCATCCAGCCGAAAATATTGCCGCGTCGTGATGCGCAATTGGTTGCCGACCACCGTGAACGAGGGTTTTCCATAACGTCGCTCTACGGGCCCGCCATCACTCGCCCACTGGTCCATGTAATAACCAGGGTCGGTGAATAGAGCGAACAACGACGGGTTATCGCTGATATTACCGGCCGCACCAAAGAAGTAATTGTAGGAGTAGTGATACGCAAACCCGGCGAGCTCCGGGCGGATCGCATTTATCGGCGTATCCAGATAACCAGGAATGTACTGATTAGCCATGACCAGAAAGTTGAGAAAGTCCAGCTTCAGGCTGAACGTCACCTCATAGAAAATGGCCCTCTCTCCGGCATCCCTTTCCAGCCTCCCTGAAACGAACTCCATCTCCATGCCCGGCAGTTTTCGGTAAGTGCGCGTTGTCATGTTTTATCCCCGATTTAAAGTGAATGAGCCATCACCCACCGTGCTCGCAGAGCGCGAGCAGGAAACGGCGTGACCTCCGGGTTTATGAGGCGACAGGTAATGACAGCCGTCTACTGTCATAACTAACAGGTCGTGAAAACTTTCAGACCGACGGCACAAAGCGTCTTTTAAACTCTTGCGTTTAAAAGACACCTCCAGGCACGCCTTACTGGCTACGAGCCCTTGCACCATTGCCTACGGCTACGGCTACGGCTACGCCAGAATCCGCCGATTCCAGAAAGCTTCACGAAGCCGCCGACCGCGCCCTCGATCACTACCTCTGCCCGCCCGGCTCCACGCCACCACCGCGCAAGACCCGCAGAATGTATGCCGTCACCGCAGACTTCAAAAACGAGGAACTGCTGGCCGATGCCTGCGAAACCCTCGCTTCAGCCAGAACCATCGTCAAAGACTTCACCCACCTCATGCCCGCCTCGCAGCGCAGGACGCTGGTGGGGATTGGGCAACTGATCATGCTCGGCGAGCTGGCAGTGAATCGGGTGCTCGATAATCTGGAATTGCCGAATTAACGCGTCGCCACTGTTGCCCTCCTGTGGGAGTGAGCTTGCTCACGAAGGCTGACTTACAGGCAACACATCTTTCCAGACAAAAAGAACCGCCGTTGCGAATCAACCGGGACGGCGGTTTTTTCATACAGTACACGACCACTCGTCGCAAAACCGCCGTCACCTGTCAGATCTGACAGGTGCGAAATTCATCGTTTAGCGCTCTGATAGCTCCTGCCCGTTCCCACCGCGCAGGAGCCTCAACCGTGACCACTTCAACCCCACCGGACGACACCGTTTTCGTTCTCTATCCGCCAATCGTCAATGGCCAGACCACGCCCGTGGAAGGTGCACATATCGGCGTGCCCTTGGTCGCCTATGATCTGGTCACCGATGGTGAAGGTGCAGTCGTTCTCGTCGATCCGCCGTCGACGGGCACCATGGATCCCGGAGACGTCATGGAGCTTTGGCTTGAGGGGGAACCGGCAGCACTGGACAGCGAAACCATTGTCGATCCGAACGCACGCACCACGCTGCGTATTCCCAAGGGTCGACTACATCCGGACCGGGTCAACAAGCTGTACTACACGATCAGGCGTGGAAGCAGCAATTTAGGGACGTCCACGCCCCCGCTCGAAATGCTCTACAACCGGATTCGCCCCGGCCTGAAGGATCGCCTGACCGACCCCGGTGGCCACTCCGAACTCAAATTGCTACTGCCCGATGAGATCAAGAACGGCGTCGGCCCGGATTTCGTCAGCGCCGAGGTGTGCGTTGCCTATCCATATTGCCGGGCGTATGACCTCATCACCCTCAAGTGCAATGGCGAACTGCTGGAGCCCAAGCCCAGGGTCAATCCGAATCAGGCGCCGCAACCGCCGAATCCCGGTGACGAAATCCCCATTACCATTTGCTTCACCATCACCCGCGCCTTTCTGGACGAGGCGAAACGGCTGGATAAAAAGCTGCATTTTTCCTACACCGTCACCGATCAGCTCGGCAACGGCCCGGACACCGATGCACCGTGGTCGCCGGTACAGACGGTGGATGAGGATCTGGATGGTACGCGTCTGCCAATGGCGATCCTGCTGGAGCGGATGGAGGATTATCCCGGCGACGACGCCGAGGAAATCGATCTGGTGAAACTGGCGGGCAAGCCATTGCTGCTGGTGGTCCTGACGATCGACCAGCGCTTTGTCGCGGGCTATGAAGTCATCGCGACGTACACAGCGAAAAATACGGGGCAACCCGCTGATGTGGTGGTAACCGTCAGCGGCAAAGTAGAAGCGGATCCGTTCGGGCAGAAAAAACCCTGCATCCTTGAAGTGCCGAACAACAAGATCTTTGCCGGTAGCAACGTCATCGTGACTTACGAACTGCGCGAGCCGAACGGCGATCTGGTGGGCACTTCCAAACCGGCGACCGCCACGGTGACGGGATCGACTCCGGAGGATTTGCTACCGCCGTTTCTGGTGGCTCCGGCCGTCAACCCTATCGATGTGTTGGCCTATCCGAATGGAGTGACGGTACGCATCGAGCACCTACAGGCGCGGGACGGCGACCGGGCAAGGCTGGTGGAGGTCGATCCACCAGCAGGCTCGCCACCATTTCCGTTGGTGGAGTTCAACAACAAGCCGGTGGATACGGTGTTGAGCCCGGCGTATCTGGCGGCGCGACATGGCAAGGTGATCGAATTGCGCTGGAATTTGAATCGCGATGGTGGAGAAGCGGGTGAATCAGATGCGACCAAGGTAACTTTGCTGAAGATCGCGAATGGAGATCCACGGCTACCCTCGCCGAAAATTCCACAGGCACCGGATGACAAAGTGCTGGATTTGAATTCTTTTCAAGGAAACGCTGAGGTTACCGTGCGGCCATGGACAGGTATCAGCACGGATAACATTGTGCAACTAACACTTTCGGGGAAAGACAATAACAATAACGACCACACAATCCCGATATTGACCAACCACAAAATAACCGATACGGAAACAACCTCTGGAATAAAAGAAACACTGACTAGAGAACAACTATCATCCCTGAAGCATGACACCGACTTCAAAGTTTCCTTTGAAGTATTGCCAAGCGCCACCAACAATTTGGCGCCCATTGCTTTTCCGACTTTAACTTTAAAGTTATTGAAAAACCCTATAGTAACGGTAGAGGACTTCGAGACAGGCACAGTGGGTGGCATACCCCCTGGTACGGTCATGTATTTCCCCAGCATGAGCGTTACGGTAGTGACAGGAGATGTATGGCTCTCCAGTAGTGACTATGGTTTCGCCCCTCAAATAACTGCAAAGTCCTTAATCGGGTACACCACTGCAACTTTAAGATTCACACTTAACCACCCAGCAAAAAGCATCAGATTCGGCATTGCCGCCTTTTTTTATGGCACACAGTCATCATACAAATGCTACGACGAAAACCTACAACTAGTTAAAGACGAGGACACCCCGCCATATGGTGGACAGCAGCAAGCATGGGTTGACATAACAGAAAAACCAAGTAAAAAATCAAATTTATAGATATTACTATTGGAGGAAGCAGCACATACCTGGATAACTTCACAATGTTCAATTGAGCGACTTCTCCTTTGCCGTCATACCGCTGAGCATTGCGCATGTCGCCATGCTCGGCGTAACGGCGAATCCCTAAGGGTCTGATGGGATAGCTCCCAGAGACTGCCACGCGATCTTTTACCTCTTAAACTCCGGCGTTTAAAAGACACCTTCAGACACGCCTTACAGGCTACGAATCCTTGCGCCGTTGCCTACAGCTACGCCAGAATCCGCCGGCTTGTGCGCCTTGGGGTCGAGTTCTATTGTGGGCCGGTCGCTGACGAATCAGCGATCGGGTTTAGCGACTCGAACTTTCTCAGCGCATCAGCGTTCATGGCTTCGTTGTGGGACTCTTCGTCCGCAATAACGTTATGGCGGCTGTATGCGGGAGACCTTTGGGTCTACCGGGTGCCTGAGACCGGTTCGCTAACCTGCGTACAGCTGCCACCTTTACTTGTTTAGCGACAGGGGAAGAGTGGCTCCATAACTCAGGAGCTTCACCATGATCAAACCCACACCCAACCCACCCGAAACCGATCCCGCCTCGCCCTACGAATCCCTCGATTCCAGAAAGCTTCACGAAGCCGCCGACCGCGCCCTCGATCACTACCTCTGCCCGCCCGGCTCCACGCCACCACCGCGCAAGACCCGCAGAATGTACGCCGTCACCGCAGACTTCAAAAACGAAGAACTGCTGGCCGATGCCTGCGAAACCCTGGCTTCAGCCAGAACCATCGTCAATGACTTCACCCACCTCATGCCCGCCTCGCAGCGCAGGACGCTGGTGGGGATTGGGCAACTGATCATGCTCGGGGAGCTGGCAGTGAATCGGGTGCTGGATAATCTGGAAATACCGCAGTCGCCGAACCCTGGGTAAGGGATTGAGTGATGTGCCGTGGCTACTGACGCCTTCGCGGGCAAGCCCGCTCCCACAGGTTTAGCGTCGCTCGGGAAATATAAGCACACCACAAATCACTGTGGGAGCGGCGGTGCGACGATTCGACTTGCCCGCGAAGGCGGCCTCACAGGCAACACAGGTCATCGGGCATAAAAAAACCGCCACCGGATGCAACCGGATGGCGGTTTTTTTACTTCATCAGCATCAGGAATCGCGCCGCAGATCCGGCGGGATCGGCAGGTCGTCCTTGAGCGGTTCCGGGAACTTGCCCTTGCCCGCGCGGTGCTGGCGGATCTGATAAACGTAGGCCAGGACCTGAGCGACCGCCAGGTACAGGCCACCGGGGATTTCTTCCTCCAGCTCCGTGGAGTAGTAGATGGAACGCGCCAAGGCTGGCGATTCGAGGAGCATGACGTTATTGGCCACGGCGATTTCGCGGATCTTCAGCGCCAGGAAATCGCTGCCCTTGGCCAGCAGCATCGGCGCCCCGCCCTTCTCGGCGTCGTACTTGAGCGCCACGGCGTAGTGGGTCGGGTTGGTGATGACCACGTCGGCATCCGGAATCGCCGCCATCATCCGCCGCTGCGACATCTCGCGCTGGACTTGGCGAATGCGCTGCTTGACCTCCGGCCGACCTTCCTGATCCTTGTGCTCGTCGCGCACTTCCTGCTTGGTCATCTTGAGCTTTTTGATGCTTTCCCAGATCTGCACGGGCACGTCGACAGCCGCGATGATGATCAACCCGCAGGCCAGCCACAGCGAGCTCCAGCCCACCAGTTGCAAGCTGTGGATGATCGCCCGGTCCAGCGGCTCGTGGGCGATGCGCAGCAGATCGTCGATGTCCGCATTGAGCACCACCAGCGCCACGCCCAAGGTGATGAGAAACTTGGCCAGCGCCTTGAGCAACTCGACCACGGCCTTCATCGAGAACATCCGCTTGAGGCCCGCGGCCGGGTTCATCCGGCTGAACTTGGGTGCCAGCGAACCGGCGGCGAACAGCCAGCCACCCAGCGCGATCGGCCCGAGGAAAGCCGCCAGCAACAAGGTGATCATGATCGGCTGAATCGCCAGCAGTGCCTGCAATCCGGAACTCATCAGGAACGTGGCCATGGAGCGCTCATCCATGATCACTTCCCGCGACAGCGTGAAGTTCTGGCGCATCAGGTCCATCAAATCCTGCGCCAGCATCCCGCCAAAAATCAGCAGCGCGGCAGAGCCGGCGAGCATGATCGCCAGGGTGTTGAGCTCCTTGGAACGCGCAATCTCACCCTTTTCCCGGGAGTCCTTTTTGCGCTTCTCCGTGGGGTCTTCTGTTTTGTCCTGACCGCTTTCGCTCTCAGCCATGACTCAGCGCGCCTGTGCCAGTTCGCGTAAAAACTGCAGGGCCTCGGTGGCCAGCGGTTGATACTGATTAAGAATGTCCGCCAGCCCGACCCAGACGATGAACAGGCCGAGTACGAGGGTCAGCGGAAAGCCGATAGAAAAAATGTTGAGCTGCGGTGCGGCGCGGGTCATCACGCCAAAGGCGATGTTGACCACCAGCAGCGCGGTGACTGCCGGCAGCACCAGCAACAACGCGGCGCCCAGCACCCAGCCGAGCTTGCCGGCCAGCTCCCAGTAATGGGTGGTCATCAGCCCGCCGCCGACCGGCAGCGTGGTGAAGCTTTCGGTGAGCACTTCGAACACCACTAGGTGCCCGTTCATCGACAGGAACAGCAAGGTCACCAGCATCGTGAAGAACTGCCCGATCACCGCCACCGACACGCCGTTGGTAGGGTCGATCATCGACGCGAAGCCCATGCCCATCTGGATCGCGACGATCTGCCCCGCCACCACGAAAGCCTGAAAGAACAGTTGCAGAGAGAAGCCCAGCACCGCCCCCACCAGAATCTGCTCGGCAATCAACAGCAGACCGCTGAGGTCCAGAGGGCTGACCGCCGGCATCGGCGGCAGGTTGGGCGTGATCACCACGGTGATCGCAAAAGCGAAGTACAGACGGATCCGCCGGGGCACCAGCGTGGTTCCGAAGACCGGCATCACCATCAACATCGAGGCGACGCGAAACAGCGGCAGCATGAACGTCGCCACCCAGGTGCTGATCTGGGTATCGGTCAGCTGAAGCAGCGATTGCATGGCTTAGCCGATGACCATCGGAATGTTTTTGTACAACTGGGTGATGTATTCCATGAACGTCTGCACCAGCCACGGGCCGGCGACGATCAGCGTGACCAGCATCACCAGCAGACGCGGCAGGAAGCTCAGGGTCTGTTCGTTGATCTGGGTCGCGGCCTGGAACATCGACACCAGCAGGCCCACCAGCAGACTCGGCACCACCAGGATCGCCACCATCATGGTGGTCAGCCACAGGGCTTCGCGAAAGATGTCGACCGCTACTTCTGGCGTCATGGCGATACACCTCCGAAACTGCTGGCCAGGGTGCCGATGATCAGCGCCCAGCCATCCACCAGCACGAACAGCATGATTTTGAACGGCAGTGAAATGATCAGCGGCGACAGCATCATCATACCCATCGCCATCAGCACGCTCGCGACCACCAGGTCGATGATCAGGAACGGGATAAAGATCATGAAGCCGATCTGGAACGCAGTCTTCAGTTCAGACGTCACGAATGCCGGCACCAGAATCGTCAGCGGCGCCTGATCCGGCGTCGCGATGTCGGTGCGCTTGGACAGGCGCATGAACAGCTCCAGGTCGCTGGAGCGGGTCTGGGCCAGCATGAAGTCCTTGATCGGCACCTGGGCTTTTTCCACTGCCTGCTGGGCGGTCAGCTTTTCCGCGAGGTACGGCTGCAAGGCATCGTTGTTCACGCGATCAAACACCGGCGCCATGATGAACAGCGTCAGGAACAGCGCCATGCCGGTGAGGATCTGGTTCGACGGAGTCTGCTGCAGGCCCAGGGCCTGACGCAGAATCGAGAAGACAATGATGATGCGAGTGAAACTGGTCATCAGGATGACGGCGGCCGGAATGAAGCTCAGCGCCGTCATGATCAGCAGGATTTGCAGGCTGACCGAGTACTCCTGCGCGCCCTCGGCGTTGGTGCCCAGAGTGATCGCCGGGATCGACAACGGATCGGCGGCGAATGCCAGCGGCGCGGCCAACATCAAGGCCAGGGTCAAGACGATGCGCAACGCACCCATTACTTCTTATCCTTCTGATCCTTGCCGAGGATCTTCAACAGATGCTGGGCAAATTCCGGAGTCGCTTTGTCGGCGGTGCTCGGCACCTCGACCGGCTCTTTGAGCACGTGCAACGCAGTGATGGTTCCGGGGCTGAGGCCGAGCAGAATCTGCTCGCTACCGACCTGCACCAGCATCAGACGGTCACGCGGCCCGAGCGCGCGGGAACCGATCAACTCGATCACCTGGCCCTTGCCGGCGGGACCTGCCTGCTGCACCCGGCGCAACAGCCAGGCGAGGAAGAAGATCAACCCCAGCACCAGCAACAGCCCCAGCACCAGCTGCGTCAGCTGCCCCGCCACGCCGCTGTTGACGGCAGGCGCAGCCGTCGCTGCCGTGGTCGCCACCGGCTCGGCCGCCAGCACGCTGAACGGCAACGCCAGTGCCAGGCCGAACAAAGCCCCCAGAACCTTTTTCACTCAGCGCAGCTTCTTGATGCGTTCGCTCGGGCTGATCACGTCAGTCAGACGGATGCCGAACTTTTCGTTGACCACCACCACTTCACCGTGAGCGATCAGGGTGCCGTTGACCAGCACGTCCAGCGGCTCGCCGGCCAGACGATCGAGCTCGATCACCGAACCCTGGTTGAGTTGCAGCAGGTTGCGGATGTTGATGTCGGTGCTGCCCACTTCCATCGAGATCGACACCGGAATGTCGAGGATCACGTCCAGGTTCGGACCGTCGAGGGTCACCGGGTCGTTGTTCTTCGGCACGCTGCCGAACTCTTCCATCGGCAGACGGTTGGAGCTCGAAGCGCCTGCATCGGCGGCCAGCAGCGCGTCGATGTCGGCCTGCCCGGCTTCACCGGTTTCTTCCAGGGCGGCAGCCCATTCATCGGCCAGTGCCTGATCGTCCTGGGTGTTCATATCGTCGTTCATCATTTGTCCTCGGCGGGCAAAAAACCGGTAAAAGAATCAGGGAGTGAGGGCGCCGCTTCAGCGGCGCTCGATCGGCTCGATCACCTGCAACGCAAGGTTGCCTTTGTGCGAGCCCATCTTGACCTTGAAGGCCGGCACACCGTTGGCGCGCATGATCATGTCTTCCGGCATCTCCACCGGAATCACGTCACCCGGCTGCATGTGCAGGATGTCGCGCAGTTTCAACTGGCGGCGCGCCACGGTGGCACCGATCGGCACGTCGACGTCGAGCACGTCCTGGCGCAGGGCATTGACCCAGCGTTCGTCCTGGTCGTCGAGGTCCGACTGGAAACCGGCGTCGAGCATTTCGCGCACCGGCTCGATCATCGAGTACGGCATGGTCACGTGCAGATCGCCGCCACCGCCGTCGAGTTCGATGTGGAACGTGGAGACCACGATCGCTTCGCTCGGGCCGACGATGTTGGCCATGGCCGGGTTCACTTCCGAGTTGATGTACTCGAAGTTGACTTCCATGATCGCCTGCCAGGCTTCCTTCAAGTCGACGAACGCCTGCTCCAGCACCATGCGCACCACGCGCAGTTCGGTCGGGGTGAATTCACGCCCTTCGATCTTGGCGTGACGGCCGTCGCCGCCGAAGAAGTTGTCCACCAGTTTGAACACCAGTTTGGCGTCGAGGATGAACAGCGCGGTGCCGCGCAGGGGTTTGATCTTGACCAGGTTGAGGCTGGTCGGCACGTACAGCGAGTGCACGTATTCGCCGAACTTCATCACCTGTACGCCACCGACGGCAACGTCCGCCGAGCGGCGCAGCATGTTGAACATGCTGATGCGGGTGTAGCGGGCAAAACGCTCGTTGATCATTTCCAGAGTCGGCATGCGTCCACGGACGATGCGATCCTGGCTGGTCAGGTCGTAGCTTTTGACACTGCCGGGTTCGGCAGCGTTATCGGTCTGTACCAGACCATCGTCGACGCCATGCAACAGCGCGTCGATTTCATCCTGGGACAGCAGATCCTGCACGGCCATGTCGTGTTCCTACTGCAGTACGAAATTAGTGAAAAGCAACTGTTCGATCACCACTTTGCCCAGCTCTTTCTGCGCCACTTCCTGGACGCTGGCTGTGGCCTTCTGGCGCAACATCTCCTGACCGACCGGGGTCGCCAGCGTGGCGAAATCCTGACCGGAGAAGAGCATCACCAGGTTGTTGCGGATCACCGGCATGTGCACTTTGAGCGCTTCCAGATCCGCCTGATTGCGCGCCAGCATGGTGATGCTCACCTGCATGTAGCGCTGACGGCCGTTCTGGTTGTAGTTGGCCACGAAGGCCGGCGCCATCGGCTCGAAAATCGCCGGTTGCTTGCCGACCGGGGCCGCTTCGGCGGCCGCCGCAGGCTTGCTCTGGGCACTGTGCATGAAGAACCACGTCGCCCCCACGGACGTACCGATGGCCAGCAACAGACCCAGCACGATCATGATGATCAGCTTGAGTTTGCCTTTGGTTGCGGGGTCTTTTACTGCTGCAGCTTCGCTCTTCGCCATGCCAATAATCCGTCACTAATCGGGTTTTCACAGTCGCACGGCAAGGCAAGAGCAAGTGTTATGCCAGAAGTGTAGGTAGTAGCGGAGACAACGCTGAAGTCAAAAGCAACCCTCACCCCAGCCCTCTCCCGGAGGGAGAGGGAGCCGATCGAGTTGTCTTGTCGTGATATATCGACCTGAGGCACCGAGTCGACTTGGATTCAGCCCAAACAATCAGGTTAGCGAGCATCTCAAGCATCCCCCAATCAGTTCCCTCTCCCTCCGGGAGAGGGCTAGGGTGAGGGGCTTTTGATTTGATCAGGCGTAGTAGTCGACGGCGCTGGAGCCGATCACGTGAGTGGCGGTGGCCGCCGCTTCAGCCACGGCAGTCGGCGTCAACTCTTCTTCAGCCGAATCCAGGCGACCGCCGGCAGCGCTGGTGCGACCACTCTGCCCCTGCTGCGCCTGTTCCTGGCCTTGGCCCTGCCAGCCACGGTTCTGGTCGGAAACGTTGACGTCGACCTGCCCCATGCCTTGCTGGTTGAACATGTCGCGCAGGCGGTGCATTTGACCGTCGAGGGCTTCACGCACGCTCGGATGCGCGCTCATGAAGGTCACTTGGGTCTGCTGGTCCGGCACCATGTTCACCCGGATATCCAGACGCCCAAGCTCGGCTGGCTGCAACTGGATGTCGGCGGCCTTCAGGTTGTTGCTCGACAGGTACATGACCCGGTTGACCACTTCTTCGGTCCAGCCGTTCTGGTGCATGGCGATCGGCTGGTTCACCGGCACCGCATTGGCGGTTTTCGGTGTGGCAGCCTGGGTCAGCGCCGCCAGACGGTTGGCGAAATCATCCACCCGGGTGTCGCTGGTAGCGGTCTTCAGGTCTTTCAGGCCGTCATCGATCAGACCGCTGAACGCTTTTTCACCGCCCTGACTGGTGCTGTCCTTGTCCGCCTGCACATCCAGCATGCTGGCCATGCCGGCAGCGAAATTCTGCGCCGAGGTCAACTCACCGTCGGCCTGCGCCTGGGCCGGGGTGGCCTTGGGCTGGGACTGGCTGGAAGCGGAAATGTGACCGCTCTGCTCCATGGCCAGGCGCACGGCGGGAAGCGAATCCAGCGGATCCGCCTCGGGGTCGAAGGCCGGGTCAGTGGCCGGCGCCGGATCCTTGACCATTCCTGGCAATGCCGCCACGGCAGGTTTGTCGGTTTCCGGTTGCGCAGCTGTCTCGACGGCCGGCGTGTCCACCACCGGTGCCGTGACGACGGGCTCCACCGCCGCCACCAGTGCCGGATCCAGTGGCGCCGTATCGGCAACAGGGGCCGGCGCTGTTTCAGCCGTTTCGTCATCGGCCGTGGTCTTGTCGTCCGTTGCCGCCGTCGCCGGTTTGTCGGCGGGCAAGGCTTTGCCGCTATCGGCAACCGCCGGCGTCGGGGCGGCAGACTGATCCTTGCCGAGGTCTTTCTTGCCGCTGTTGTCGGCAACCTTGTCACGGGCAGGCTTGACCGAATTGTCGACGGTCACCGAGGGCTTGTTCGGGCCTTGATCGGCGAACACCTGAGCGAAGCTGGAGGCCTTGTCCCCGGGCTCTGCGGCCACTGCCGATGATTTGGCCGAGGCAGCTTGCGCCTTGGCCTGGGCGGCGGTCTGAAGAAGAATGTTGGGGCTTGCAGGCATGGCACGGTCTCCGCTGCACTGGGATCGTAGGTACAGTTGGGATAGATGACTGCAAGTGCCGGGCCAGTTTCGTCAGAAATCCGACAAAACCGCCCGGCGGCAGGATCAGTGCGTCAGCGAGCGCTGTCGCTCGGCGACATAAACGGGCCGCACATCGGCGAATTCGCTATGAATATCGGCGACCAGTTTGATGATTTCAGAAGGGCTCTTGTCTTTGGCATGCTGTTCC
Source organism: Pseudomonas pharyngis (assembly GCF_021602345.1). Lineage (GTDB taxonomy): Bacteria > Pseudomonadota > Gammaproteobacteria > Pseudomonadales > Pseudomonadaceae > Aquipseudomonas > Aquipseudomonas pharyngis. The sequence continues at coordinate 250,183 of NZ_BQID01000006.1, read as the reverse complement.
AGCTCCTGGCACAGCACCGCAAGACGGGTCGCGCCCATGTTGCTGCTGCTGCCCTTGAAGCTGTGCGCAACGGAAGACAATGCGTCGGCATCGGCAGTCTGCTGCAACTCCCGCAGGCGATTTTCGGAATCGGCAAGAAAGGTATCCAGCAGTTCCGGATAGCTGTCTTCCATCACTTCCCGCAGCGCGCTCAGCGCCTCGTGGTCCACATGTGTATCAGCCACTTGTTCACTCCCTGATCAAGAATGCGCGGATTATGCCAGAGCCTCCCAGAAAAACTCCACGCGGGCACTGCGACCATCGTCTGACCAGCTGGCATTTCGGGCCAATTGCCGGACCAGACTGACACCGCGCCCCGACAGACGGACTTCGTCCAGCGGCCGCTCCATCACGCGCGAGACATCGAATCCCTGACCGCTGTCTTCGACCCGCACCACCAGACAACCGCCCTCGCCTTCCGGCCGCACCTGCAAATGCACCCGCACATAACCGTCCTGCAGGGCCTCGAGGCGCGCATTGCGCTGCTCGTAATAATGGGCGAAGCCCGAGGCATCGCGCTTGAGGCTCGAGTCCAGGCCCAGTACACCATGCTCCAGCGCATTGGAATAAAGCTCGGCCAGCACGCTGTACAACGCGCCACTCTGCGCCCGCAATCCATGCACTTCCAGCAGCAACTGCAACAGGTAAGGCAACGGATTGAAGCGCTTGAGCGTGGCACCGCGAAATTCGAAGCTCACTGACCAGTCCAGCGGACAGGACTGGCCGCTGTCGGAATACACCGGCGCCGATGGATTGATCTGCTCGGCCTCCAGCAGGCTGACCTCGACCATGCTCACATCGTCCCGGGCCTCACCGCGAAAGTCCTGCAGCGCCTGCTCGATGTCCTCGAACAGCCGATCCGGCTGGCGATTGGTGGCGAACACCTTGTGCAGGCGCTCGACACCAAACAACTGATCGTTGGCATCGCAGGTGTCGATGACCCCGTCCGAGAGCAGGAACACCCGGTCGCCCACCGCCATCGGGTGAACCTCGGTGCGGTCATCGAAAGTCTGCGGGCTGAGCACCCCCAGCGGCAAGTGACGCGCTGCCAGCGGCGTGCGCTCGCCCGTGGCGAGGCAATGCAGATAGCCGTCGGGCATGCCGCCGTTCCAGACCTCCACCGAGCGCCGCTGAAAACTCAGGCACAACAGCGTCGCGCAGCAGAACATGTCCACCGGCAGGATGCGCTTGAGCTTGGCGTTCATTTCCCGCAGGGTTTCGGCCAGACCGTAACCCTTGGCCGTCATGCCATAGAACACCTCGGCAAGCGGCATGGCGCCGACCGCCGCCGGCAAACCGTGACCGGTGAAGTCACCGAGCAACACATGCATGTCGCCGGCCGGGGTGTACGCGGCCAACAGCAGATCGCCGTTGAACAGCGCATAGGGTGATTGCAGGTAACGGATGTTCGGTGCGCTCAGGCAACCGGAATGCGCGACCTTGTCGAACACGGCCTTGGCGACCCGTTGCTCGTTGAGCAGATAGTCGTGGTGTTTGGCGATCAGGTCGCGCTGTTGAAGAACCGTGGCCTGTAAACGTCGCAAGCGATCCATCGCCTTGATTTTGGCGGCGAGGATCACCTGGTTGTACGGCTTCGCCAGAAAGTCGTCACCACCGGCTTCAAGACAACGGGCCAGCGCTTCACTTTCCGTCAGCGAGGTGAGGAAGATGATCGGCACCAGGCTTTCACCCGCCAGCTTCTTGATCTGCCGTGCAGCTTCGAACCCGTCCATCACCGGCATCATGGCGTCCATCAATACCAGATGCGGCTTTTGCCGGATAAATGCCTCGACCGCCTCCCCACCGTGGGTGGCCGTCAGCACCTCGTGCCCCTGGCGACGGACGATGGTCGACAACAGCAGCCGGTCAGCGGCACTGTCTTCGGCGATCAGGATCGTCAGCGGCTCTTGCGGCTGCATGGCCGTCAACTGATGTCGAACAATTTGTCGAAGTTGGAGATGGCGAGGATCTTGCGCACATCCGAATTGCTGTTGACCACCCGAACATCCGAGTCGTCACCGCCGGCGTGATCACGCAACAGAAGCAACATGCCCAGGGCCGAACTGTCGAGATAGGTGGCATCCTTGAGATCCACCACGATGGAGTCAGGCTTTTTAGTGAGCCGCTCGTAGGACTCGCGAAATTCCTGATGGCGACCGAAGTCGAATCGGCCCTTGACGGAAATCGTCAACTTTTGCCCATCCGCAGACACTTCTGTAACGACTGACATGTACTGGCTTCCTTGTCATTGACGAACCTGTACAAGGTTTAGCACTTGGAGGGGCCATGGGCAAGGCGCGATGGCGTCGCGATCTGTCAGAGATCGGCTCGTCAAAACACCTCGTGCCGCGGCAAACGCTGGGACAACTCGTCCAGCAGCTTCTGTTCGCGCTTGTCTTCGGCGCGCTGGGCTTCGTCGCGGTAGCGTTGTACAAGTTTGCGCAGGCCTTCGACCCGAGCGAATGCCTGTTGCCAGGCGTCACGGGCCTTGTCCAGGTTGTTCTGGTGCCATTGCAGGCTCTGGCGCTGCTGATCGACAGCGGTGTCGAGTTGCGCCAGGAAGCCCTGAAAACCCAGCAGCCATTGACCGGTCACGCCGGTGCTGCCGCGCACGATCCACTGCTGCGAATAATCCAGACGAAAGGCGTTGAGGTCGGCGAGTTTGCTCTCGGCCACTTTCACCTGCCCCTGAAAGTAGCCCAGGCGTTGCACGGCGGTTTTCTCGGCCTTCTCGGCCATGTCCACCACCGGCGCCAGACGCGCGGCTCGACTCAGGGCCATGGCCGGTTACCCGCCGGCCGCCGGGGCGAAAATCGTTTCGAGGTACGCCTCGCTTTCACCCAGGCTGATTTTGTCGTTGAGCCCCTGACGCAGGTATCTGACCAGTTGCGGTTGCAGATTGATGGCAAGGTCCGTCTCGCGGTCACCGCCAGCGACATAGGCGCCGACGCTGATCAGGTCGCGGCTCTGTTGATAGCGGGACCACAGCTGCTTGAAGTATTGCGCGCGCTGCATGTGTTCCGGCGCCACGACTGCAGGCATCACCCGGCTGATCGAGGCTTCGATATCGATGGCCGGGTAATGCCCTTCCTCGGCCAGCCGCCGGGACAGCACGATGTGCCCGTCAAGTACACCCCGCGCAGAGTCGGCAATCGGGTCCTGCTGGTCATCGCCCTCGGACAGCACGGTATAGAACGCTGTGATCGAACCACCGCCCTTCTCCGCGTTACCGGCGCGCTCCACCAGTTTCGGCAGTTTGGCGAATACCGACGGCGGATAACCCTTGGTCGCCGGCGGCTCACCGATGGCCAGGGCAATTTCCCGCTGGGCCTGGGCGAAACGGGTCAGGGAATCCATCAGCAACAGGACGTTCTTGCCCTTGTCGCGGAAATATTCGGCGATCCGCGTGCAGTACATCGCCGCGCGCAGACGCATCAGTGGCGCATCGTCCGCCGGCGACGCCACCACTACGGAGCGCTTGAGGCCTTCTTCACCGAGGATGTGCTCGATGAACTCTTTAACTTCTCGACCCCGCTCACCGATCAGGCCGACGACGATAATGTCGGCCTCGGTGAAGCGGGTCATCATGCCCAGCAACACCGACTTACCGACACCGGTACCGGCGAACAGGCCCAGACGCTGACCACGACCGACCGTCAACAATCCGTTGATGCTACGGATGCCGACGTCCAGCGGTTCGCTGATCGGGTCTCGGTTGAGCGGGTTGATCGTCGGGCCGTCCATCGGCACCCAGTCTTCGGCCTTCATGCCGCCCTTGCCGTCCAGCGCACGTCCGGCACCGTCCAGCACGCGACCGAGCATGCTCATGCCCATCGGCAGGCGGCCGGTATCGGCCAGCGGCACCACGCGGGCGCCCGGGGCAATGCCGGCCACGCTGCCGACCGGCATCAGAAACACCTTGCTGCCGGAAAAGCCCATGACTTCGGCCTCAACCTGGGACGGGTGATAGGTGTCGTCGTTGATCACCATGCAGCGGGTGCCCATGGCGGCGCGCAGGCCTTCGGCCTCGAGCGTCAGGCCGACCATGCGCAGCAGGCGCCCTTCGAGAATCGGTGCACCGGCGATTTCGGTGGCCTCGGCGTAGGTGCTCAGGCGCTTGGCGAAGCTGGTGCGTTCAAGGCGCATCGGGGGCGTCCGCGAGCGGCTCTTCTGCGACCGGTGCCGGTTTTGGCGCTTCCGGTAAGTCGAGGCTCAGGTCCGGCGCGGCCGGGTGCAGGGCCTGCTCGTGCAACTGGTCGAACAGTTTGGCCATGACCTGGCTGACGCGGGTTTCGATGCTCGCATCGATCCGGCTGTGGTCGGTCTCGACCCGGCAACCGCCCGGCAGCAGGGTTTCGTCCTCGACGATGCGCCAGGTTTCCTCATGACGTTCGCGCAGGGCTTTGACCTGTTCGAAATCCTGCGGATTGACGTACAGCCGCACATTGCCCACACCCAGCGGCAACAGCTTGAGCGCGTCGCGCATGACGTGTTCGATCTGCGTCGAGTCGATGGCCAGTTCGCGCTGAATCACCTGACGGGCGATGTGCTGCACGAGGTCGACCAGCGACTTTTCGATCTGGGTGTCTTGCTCGGCAATAGGCTCGAACAGGTGCGCCATCAGTTGCTCAAGGCTGTCGACCTTGGCCGTCAGGACCACTTCGGCTTCCTGGCGCACCTTGAGGGTGGCGCTGTGAAAGCCTTCCTTTTCACCGATGGCGAAGCCCTCGTTGTAGGCCTCCTGACGGATGCTTTCGAGCTCTTCGAGGGTCAGTGGCTGGACTTCCTCCAGCGGCACTTCTTCCATTTCCGGCGGTTCAGGCTCCGGTTCCGGCTCGGGCTCAGGCGCCGGCGGATCGAAGCTGGGCAAGGCCCAGGTATCGAAGCCGCGGACGTCCCGGGCACGGATCAGGTCCGTCACATCGTCGTCATGCTTGTCCATGGGCTTAGATCATTTCCTCGCCGCCCTTGCCACCGAGCACAATTTCTCCGGCTTCGGCCATACGGCGGGCGATGGTGAGGATTTCCTTCTGCGCGGTCTCCACATCGCTGACGCGCACCGGGCCCTTGGCCTCGAGGTCGTCGCGCAGCAGTTCGGCGGCACGCTTGGACATGTTCTTGAAGATCTTCTCCTTGACGCCTTCGTCCGACCCCTTGAGGGCCAGCACCAGCACATCGGAAGAGACTTCGCGCAACAGCGCCTGGATCCCGCGGTCGTCGACATCGGCCAGGTTGTTGAACACGAACATGAGGTCTTCGATCTGACCGGACAGGTCTTCGTCGACTTCGCGGATCGAGTCCATGAGCTGGCCTTCGATCGAGCTGTCGAGGAAGTTCATGATGTCCGCCGCCCGCTTGATGCCACCCAGGGTGGTGCGCGAAGCGTTCGAGTTGCCGGAGAACTGCTTCTCGAGGATCTGGTTCAATTCTTTCAGCGCGGCCGGCTGCACGGTGTTCAACGACGAGACGCGCAGGATGATGTCCAGACGTACCTTGTGGTCGAAGTTGCCCAGCACTTCACCAGCCTGATCCGGATCGAGGTACGCGACCACGATCGCCTGGATCTGCGGGTGTTCGTAACGGATCACGTCGGCAACGGCGCGCGGCTCCATCCATTTCAGGCTGTCGAGACCACTGGTGTTACCGCCCAGCAGAATGCGGTCGATCAGGCCGTTGGCCTTGTCTTCACCCAGGGCCTGGGTGAGCATTTTGCGCACGTAGTCGTCGGAGCCGACGCCCAGGCTGGTCTGATCGCCGACGATGTCGACGAACTCGCTCATGACCTGCTCGACCTGCTCACGGTGGACGTTGCCCATCTGGGCCATGGCCACGCCGACTCGCTGGACCTCTTTGGGGCCCATGTGGCGCAGCACTTGTGCGGCATCGGTCGACCCCAGGGACAGCAGCAAAATCGCGGCTTTATCGACCCGGGACAGTTTGGCGACGGCGGCTCGGTTATCACTCATCTGCGTTAATCCACTCTTTCACGACCTGGGCCACACGACCCGGGTCTTCTGCCACCAGACTCTTGATTGCGTTCAACTGAGCGTCATAACCCTCGCTCGGGCTCGGCAGCAGGATGCTGGTCGGGCCGCCGAGGCTGACGCGATCGTTGGACAGTTCACCGTCCAGACCGCCCATGCCACCGAGTTCCATGTCGCCGCCCAGACCGGCCAGCTCCTTGCTTTTGCCGCCACCGGTGATGTTGTTGAGCACCGGACGCAGCACGCCGAACACCAGCACCAGGATGAACAACACGCCCAGCACTTGTTTGACGATGTCCCAGAACCATGGCTGGGAGTAGAACGGAATGTCGGCGATCACTTCGCCGCGCTCGGCGGAGAACGGCATGTTGATCACGCTGACGCTGTCGCCACGGCTGGCATCGAAGCCGACGGCATCCTGTACCAGACGGGTGAAGCGCGCCAATTCGTCGGCGCTCCACGGCGCACGGGTAGTTTCGCCGTTGGCCGGGTTGATCTTGACCTGATCGTCCACCACCACGGACACCGACAGGCGATTCAGGCGACCCTGCTGCTGTTTGGTGTGGCTGATGGAGCGGTCGAGCTCGAAGTTCTTGGTGGATTGTTGACGCTTGTCCGCCGGGTACGGCGCGAGCATCGGCTGGCCGGTGGCCGGGTCCATGATCTGCTGACCGTTGGCATCAACCAGTGGCTGGCCTGGCTGCACCATGCTCGCCGGGGCGGCAGCGCCACCGGTGGTTTGCGGCGCCGAAGCCGGCGAAGGTGGCTGGTTGCTCAAGGCACCCGGCACACCTTGCGGGCCATTGCTGGCAGTGCGTTGTTCGTTGACCGACTGTTCGCTGCGCAGGGCCGGTTGATCCGGGTTGAACTGCTCGGCGGTCGATTCGACGGCACTGAAATCAACGTCGGCCGAGACTTCAGCCTTGTAGCGATCGTTGCCCAGTACCGGTTGCAGAATGTTGTGCACGCGCTGGGTGAGCATGCTTTCCATGCGGCGGCTGTAGTCGAACTGCTTGCCGGCCATGGTCATTTCGGAGTTTTCCGCCTGATCCGACAGCAGGTTGCCCTTCTGGTCGACGACGGTGATCTGCGATTTGCTCAGCTCCGGAACGGAGGTCGCCACCAAGTTGATGATGGCAACGACCTGGCCTGGCTCCAGCGAACGACCGGAGTACAGCTCGACCAGTACCGAAGCGCTTGGCTTGCGCTCGTCACGCACGAACACCGAGCTTTTCGGGATCGCCAGGTGAACGCGCGCGCCCTTGACGTTGTTCAGGCTGGAAATGGTGCGGGCCAGTTCGCCTTCGAGGCCGCGACGATAACGGGTCGCTTCCATGAACTGGCTGGTGCCCAGACCCTGTTCCTTGTCGAGGATTTCAAAACCGATGTTGCCGTCGCTGGGAGTGACACCAGCGGCCGCGAGCTTGAGCCGCGCACGGGACAGGTCATCGGCCTTGACCAGCAAGGCGCCGGAATTCGGTTCGACGGTGTAGGGAATGTCGGCGGAGGCCAGGGTGTCCATGACCTGCTTGGCGTCCATGCCGGCAAGGCTGCCGTACAGAGGCCGGTAGTCCGGTTGCTGCGACCACAGCACCACGGCAAAGCCAATCGCCACGCTCGCGGCCAGGCCGACCAACAGGCCCACCTGACGCAGCACGGTCATCTCGGAGAGGTTTTCCAGGAAGGACAGGCCGAACAACGGCGGTTTGCCGTCTATCGGGGTGGCCTTGGCCGGAACGTTATCGGCGACTGCTTCTGCCATGACTCAATCTCGTCCTTAAACCGGCATCTGCATGATGTCTTGATAAGCCTGAACCAGCTTGTTGCGCACCTGGGTCAGGGCCTGGAACGATACGCTGGCTTTTTGCGAGGCAATCATCACGTCCGTCAGATCGACGCCGCTCTTGCCGATCTCGAACGCGTTGGCCAATTGGCTCGACGCCTGCTGGGTATCGTTCACTTTGTTGATGGCTTGACCGAGCATGTCGGAAAAGTTGCTGCCTGCCACTTCCGGGACAGCGGAAGTCGATTTCGGCTTCGACATGGCGTCCATTTGCATGGCCTTCATGTCCATCATCAACCGATTAAATTCAATACCTTGGCTCATGGTCTACTCTCTTGGGCGGCCCGCAATTTTTTGACACTCACTCGGCGGGTACTCAGGTGTTAGCAACAACGGTGCCAGCTCATGGGCACCGCTTTCAGAAAAGCCGTTTCAAACGTTTGCGCCACCCGTCAGGTGGCGAACAGGTAGCCTTCGACATCCATGCCCGCATCGCGCATTTGCGCCAGTTTGTAACGCAGGGTGCGCGGGCTGATGCCGAGTTTTTCGGCCGCTTCCTTGCGCCGACCGCGCTCGGTACGCAGAGTGTCGATGATCATCTGGAACTCGCGACGACGCAGGTCATCGCCCAGCGCACCGGCCGAATCCGCCTCGATCTCGACTTCACGAATGACCGGCGCAACCGGAACGGCCGCCGGCAATGGAGCGAACAGCGCAGGCCCGGAGAGACAGAAATCCTGCGGCTGGATCAAGCCGCCCTGCTGCAGAATCAAGGCCCGCTGGACCGCGTTATCCAGCTCGCGCACATTGCCCGGCCACGGATACCCGATCAGGCACGCTTGCGCTTCGGGCGAGAACTTCGCCGTCGCATGCTTCATTTTATTGACGTGTTTGGCCAACAGACGCTCGGCCAGCGGCAGGATATCGGCGGTGCGCTCGCGCAACGGACGCCAGGCCAACGGAAATACTGAAAGACGGTAATAGAGATCCTCACGGAACCGCCCCGCCGCCACCTCACCGGCCAGGTCGCGGTTGGTGGTCGCCACCACGCGAATATCGAGGGTGATCGGCTTGCGTGCACCGACCCGTTCCACTTCCCGCTCTTGCAACACGCGCAGCAGTTTGGCTTGCAGACCCAGGGGCATTTCGGAAATTTCATCGAGCAGAATGGTGCCGCCGTCCGCCTGTTCGAACTTGCCGGCCTGGGCCGCGATGGCGCCAGTGAACGAGCCTTTCTCGTGGCCGAACAGGGTGGCTTCGAGCATGTTGTCGGGGATCGCCGCGCAGTTGATCGCAATGAACGGCTGACTGGCACGATGGGATTGCTGGTGAATGTAGCGCGCCAGCACTTCCTTGCCGGTGCCGGACTCGCCGGAAATCAGCACGGTGGAATCACTGCGCGCGACCCGCGCTGCCAGATCCAGCAATTGCGCACTGGCAGGCTCGACCGCGACCGGCCCTTCGGCGTCACTGACGCCAAGATTGCCCAAGGCGTGACGTGCTACCAGATCCAGCAGAGCCTTGGGTTCGAACGGCTTGACCAGATAATCCGCCGCGCCTTGACGCATCGCATCGACCGCGCGCTCGACTGCACCATGGGCGGTCATCAGCAGCACCGGCAACTGCGGCTGTCGCGCGCGCAGCAGGCCGAGCAATTGATGGCCGTCCATGCCCGGCATGTTGACGTCGCTGACCACCAGACTGAACGCTTCGCGCTCGACGGCGCTCAGCGCCTCTTCGGCCGAACCCACCGCGTGATAGTCGTGACCGGCCAGCAGCAGCGTATCGGCCAGCGCTTCGCGCAACGAGCGGTCGTCCTCGACCAGCAGAACCTTGATGCCCATGACCTTCACTCAGCTCCCTGAACAGCAGAAAACAACGGCAGGATGACCTGCGCGCACGTACCGCGGCCGACCCGCGAACGCAGTTGCAATTCTCCCTGATGCGCACGCGCCACGGCCTTGACCACGGTCAGGCCCAAGCCGGTCCCGGTGACTTTGGTGGTGAAAAACGGCTCGCCCAGCCGCGCCAGCACCGCCGCATCAATACCGCTGCCGCTGTCGCTGACACACAAACGCAAGGTGTTGTCGCGGGTATAGCAATGCACCTTCAGACGCACCTCACCGGCACTCGCCTGAATCGCGTTTTCAATCAGATTGAGCAGCGCCCCGACCAGCGTGTCGCGATTGCACAGCAACTCGCCGGCATGGCTGTCGCATTGCCAGCGGATCGGCAGATCCTGCACATGGGTCAGCGCCGCGGCCTGCAACGACTGCATCAAGGCATTCGGCGTGACACGGTCGGTCAGCGGCAGCTCGCCACGGGCGAAGACCAGCATGTCGCGCACCTGATGCTCCAGCTCGTGCAGACGCTCCTTGAGGCGACCGGCAAAACGCTGCTGGGTCGCGACCGGCAGTTCCTGCTCGGTCAAATGACTGGCGTACAGCAACGCGGCGGACAACGGTGTGCGGATCTGATGAGCCAGCGATGCGACCATCCGCCCCAGGGACGAGAGGCGCTCGTGGCGCGCCAGCTGATCCTGCAAGTGACGAGTTTCAGTCAGGTCGTTGAGCAGCACCAACTGCCCAGGCTCGGCATCCAACGAGCGGGTGGCAATCGACAGGCGTCGACCGTTTTTCAAGGAAATTTCGTGACCGTCATCTTCACGGGGCGCGAAGCAACGGGTGATGACATGGCGCCACAGCTCGCCTTCCAGTGGCAGACCGAGCAATTCGATGGCGGCAGGATTGGCCTCACACACAATGCCGTGGCCGTCGATGACGATGACGCCACCGGGCAACAGGTCGAGGAGGTTTTGCAGACGGTTGGCCAAGCGTTCTTTTTCCGCCAGTTCCTGCATGCGCTGGGCGCTGACCACGGCCAGCTCGCCCTTGAGCTCGGTGACCCGGGCTTCGAGCATGCTGTAGGAGTCGGTCAACTGGCTGGACATCTGGTTGAACAGGGCGAATGCCTGCTCAAGCCCCTGGCGGCTCGCCTGCTCTACGGACGGCAGTTGCCCCGAGGACTCGGGAACAGAAGACATCTGGGAGGCTTGGGGCATTGTGCTTTCTCGCTTGGCTGACCGTCAGTGAAACGGAACGTTGCGAGGGACATAGCAATACCCGTGCCTAAAAAAAACCACTTATAAATGAAGCAGTTGAAAAACAGGCGTCAATCATCCGCCTGTTCATCACCTTCACGACGGCTCATGCCGTACTTGCGCATCTTCTCCACCAGCGTGGTGCGGCGAATACGCAGGCGCTCGGCGGCGCGAGCCACAATACCATTGGCATCGTCCAGTGCCTGCTGGATCAGGCCCTGCTCCAGACCACCGAGGTAGTCCTTCAGGTCGAGACCTTCCGGCGGCAACAGGGCGTTGGCGCTGAAGTCCGGCGTATGGCCGTTGATCGCCACGCGCTCTTCCAGATCGCTGCGCAGGCTGTCGACCATCTGCTCGTCTTCGTCGTCGACGTAGCGGAATTTCTTCGGCAACTCGACCACGCCGATCACCCCGTACGGGTGCATGATCGCCATGCGCTCCACCAGGTTGGCCAGTTCGCGGACGTTGCCCGGCCAGCCGTGGCGGCACAGGGACATGATTGCAGCGGAGTTGAAGCGGATCGAACCGCGCTTCTCGTGCTCCATGCGCGAGATCAGCTCGTTCATCAGCAGCGGAATGTCTTCGACGCGCTCACGCAGCGGCGCCATCTCGATCGGGAACACGTTCAGGCGGTAGTAGAGGTCTTCGCGGAAGGTGCCGATCTCGATCATGCTTTCGAGATTCTTGTGGGTCGCGGCGATGATGCGCACGTCGACGCTCTGGGTTTTGTTGCTGCCCACGCGCTCGAAGGTGCGCTCCTGCAGCACGCGCAGCAGCTTGACCTGCATCGGCAGCGGCATGTCGCCGATTTCGTCGAGGAACAGCGTACCGCCGTTGGCCAGCTCGAAGCGGCCGGCACGGCTGGTGATCGCGCCGGTGAAGGCACCCTTCTCGTGACCGAACAGTTCGCTTTCCAGCAACTCGGCCGGGATCGCCCCACAGTTGACCGGTACGAACGGCGCGTCGCGACGCTTGGAGTGGTAATGCAGATTGCGCGCAACCACTTCCTTGCCGGTCCCGGACTCGCCGAGGATCAACACGCTGGCGTCGGTGTCGGCCACTTGCTGCATCATCTGACGCACGTGCTGGATCGCGCGGCTGGTGCCGACCAGGCTGCGGAACAGGTTGGGTTCGCGATGCCGGCCACGCTCACGGGCCTGGTCGTACATCTCGCGATAGACCTGGGCACGGTGCAGGGAGTCCAGCAGTTTGCTGTAGCTCGGCGGCATTTCGAGGGTCGAAAGTACCCGGCGGCGCTGGTCTTCGGGCAGGTCCACCGAAGAATTATCGCCCATCAGCAAAACCGGAAGGAACTCATCCCAGGTTGAGAGTGTCTTTAGCAAGCCCAAAAGCGCACCAGGAGCATTAACCGTCCCGATCAGTACGCAAATGACCTCACGACTAGACGACAAAGAGCCGACTGCCTGCTGCCAGTCATGGCTTCCGCAGGGTAAATTTTCTTCGCCAAGAAAATTTAAGATCACCGCCAGGTCGCGGCGGCGGACGCTATCGTCATCGATCAGCAGAATTTTGGTTTCACGCCACATGCAATAGCAACTTCCCTAGTCAACTCAATGCCCAAAATGAGGGGCAAGCGAGACGCTTGCAGGACACCTTGTGCCTGTAGACGCCTGAAATCTGAAAACAGCCACTAGTTAAGTCAAAAAACCGTGCACAGTCAAATTTATGGCGCACATGTCTGGATTAACTGGGGGTTAATTAACCAAACAGATGGTAAACCTTTGCCGCGTTCTGCGCTTGGGTGATCTGCGACATCTCGTCGACTATCGCCTGACGCTCACCCATCGCCACTTCCAGAAGCTGCTTGTAGACATGCAGCAACTCTTCCAGATTATCGCGCAACGCGACCTCGTCCACCGAGGCTTCACTCAAGACATCTTCCATGCAGGAACGGCAATCGAGGTCCAATTGACCGATGGCTTCCCAGTTGCGCTCGGCCAGGGCACCGACCAGCGCTACTCGGGTTTCTTCGATTCGCTGCAAAACAAGACTCATGGTGATCTCCTCAGAACTGCGGAGCGGGCGCAGGTGCGATCGCATCCCAGCCTTCCTTGACGGTGCTCAGCAAGCCGGCAACCTCATCAAGAATGCGCGGATCGCTGCTGATGTTCGCCTCGGCGAGACGCTTCATCATGTAGATATAAAGACCGTCCAGATCAGCCAGCGTATCGGCAGACTTTTCCAGATCCAGACCTTCACGCAAGCCGCTGACGATGCCGATGGCCTTGCTGATCGCCGTGCACTTGGCGGCAATGTCCTTGCGCTCGATGGCGCCCTTTGCCTGAGCGATACGGTCCAGACCACCTTCCATCAGCATTTGCACCAGACGGTGGGGACTCGCTTCGGACGTCTGGGCCTGAGCGCCGACTTTCTGGTATTGCCGAAGGGCCAACATCGGATTCATGTTCTACCTCATTTGCAACTATGACTCGTATGAGCAGTGTATCGCCTGCAAGCCAGAAAACTTTAGACCATAAGACAAAAACCCGGCACACGCTCGAAAGCGTAGCCGGGTTTTTGTCGCTATTACATGTTACTTCGCAGACTGCTGGGCGTTCAGCGAACTGAAGAACGACGTAATGTTGCTCGCCGTCGCTTTCATCTGCCCTACCAGCAAGTCCATGGCGTTGTACTTAGCAGTCAACGTCTTGGTCAGGTTGGCGACACGCAGGTCCAGAGCCAACTGCTGGGACGTAATGTTGCGCGTATTGTTGTTCAGGATAGTCAGGCGCTGATCCAGCAGACCGGTGGTGGTCTTGCCATCAGCCGAAGCCTTGAGATATGGGTCAACCGCCTTGCTCATGCGCGCCAACAGACCATTGGTGTCGTTGGTGCCAGTGAACATCTCCTGGACTTTGCCGCTCATACCCGGCGTAGACATGGCCTTGTTGAACGCAGTCGTGTCGAACGTCAGGTTACCGGTGTTGCGGTCGGTCATGACGCCCAGCTGCGAGAGATAAGCAATCGGACTGCCAGCAGTCGCACTCGGGGCCGTAATCTGCCCGCGGATATCGGCAATCAAGGAACGCGCCAGCGAGTCGCCAGTGAACGCCGCCTGAACGGTCAGCTTGCCATCTTCGTCCGGCGTCGCCTTGGACAACGAATCGATGGTGTTTTTCAAGGTATTGTAGGCATCGACGAACGCCTGAACCGACGTCTGCAATCCCTTGGTGTTACCGTCGACAGTCACTGTGACAGGTGTCGAGGGTGGATCACCGGCACTGACCGTCGTCAGATTCATCGTCAGGCCACTGATGGCGCCGGTGACCGTGTTGCTCTTGCTGGTCACCGCCAGGCCGTCAATGGTCAGCGACGCGTCCTGAGCAAGGCCGTTGACCGCGCCAGAAGCGCCGGCGGCCGGGTTGGTGCCCATGGTCTGGGTGCCGTCGATTTCCAGACCGGCAATGCCGCTGACTTTCATGTCGGAGCCGGCGCCGGTCTTGCTCGAACTGATCACCAGGCGCGAAGCACCCGAGCTGTCGGTCACGATGTTGGCGGAAATACCATTGACGGCCTGAGCCGAGTTGATCGCATCCCGGGTGCTCTGCAAGGTCGCATTGGCCGGGATCGTGACATTGTAATCAGTGCCATTCTGACTGATTTTCAGGGTACCACTCGGAATGGCACTGGCAGCACCGCCGGCAAAGGATGCACTGGCTATTTTCGAGCCGGTGGCCAGCTTATTCACTACAACACTATAAGTACCCGAGACTGCAGTGTTATCCGCAGAAACACCCAACACGGCCGGAGTACCCGAAGTCGCCGTGTAACCCGCAAATGCTGGATTGGTCTTGCTGCCCAGGTTGGTCATCGCCGTCTGGAATGCGGTCAGCGCACTCTTCAACGTGCCGATACCGGAAATCTTCAGCGTGTTGGTTTTGGTGGCGTTGTCGATCTGCGTCTGTTTCGGCGACTTGTCGGCATTGACCAGTGCTGTAACGATCGCACCGATGTCCAGGCCGGAACCCAGGCCCGAACCCGGTAAAATTGGACTTGCCATGTGCTTCTCCCTTGGGTTGTTGCCAGTCTTTTGACCACTACTTGCGTCTAAAGAACTTCAAACACTATTCATGCCAGTTATCAGACTTTGGCGTCGAACAACACGTGACTCGCGTTGGCCAGACTATCTGCCAGCTTGAGTGCTTCTGCGGAAGGGATCTGTCGTACGACCTCGCCCGTCTCGCTTGCGATCACCTTGACAATCACCTTGCCGGAATGCTCATCGATCGAGAACTCCAGATTGCGCTTGATCGACTGAACGAATTTCTCGATCTCCTGCACCGCCAGCTTCAGCTTGGTTTCATCTGATTCCTGGCTCTTTTTCGAGGCAGGAACAGCATCAACGGTCTGAGGCTTGGTTTCCGACGGTTTGTCGGTAACGGTATTGGCTGGCTTGGGAGCCGGATAAGACACGTTAAGCTTGACGCTCATGTCCATGCTCATCACCTCATAACGTAAAAAGCGAGAGAGCACGCAAGCGCACTCCCCCGCTAAAACTCATTCCGAAATTACTGAAGCAGCTTCAGTACAGCGGAAGGCAGTTGGTTGGCTTGAGCCAGAACAGAGGTCGAAGCCTGTTGCAGGGTTTGCTGCTTGGTCAGGTTAGCAGTCTCTGCGGCGAAGTCGGTATCTTGTACGCGACCTTGTGCAGCAGTGGTGTTCTCGGTGATGTTCTGCAAGTTCTGGATGGTGCTGGTCAGACGGTTTTGCGAAGCACCCAGAGCGGCGCGAGTGGCGTTGATGTTCGCAATTGCAGCGTCGATCGCGGTGATCGCGTTGTCGATGTTCGAAGCGGCGGCTGCGGAAGTAGCACCGGTCAGAACAACAGTACCGCTACCTACCGACAGGCTGACGGCGTCGAACTTGCCGCTAAGTACCAGGTCGATGTGGTTGGCGGAGCCAGTGTTGGCGCCAACTTGCAGAGTTACAGTACCAGCCGAACCGTCCAGCAGGTTTTTGCCGTTCAGGTTGGTAGCAGCCGAGATACGGGTGATTTCGTCAGACATCTGAGCGAATTCAGCGTTGGTTGCGGTCTGGTCAGCAGTGCCGTTGGTACCGTTACGAGCTTTAACAGCCAGTTCACGCATACGCTGCAGGATGTCGGTCGAAGCTTGCAGAGCGCCTTCAGCGGTCTGGGCAACGGAGATACCGTCGTTGGCGTTCTGGATCGCCTGGGTGTTACCACGGATCTGCGAGGACATACGGGTAGCGATTTGCAGGCCGGCAGCGTCGTCTTTAGCGCTGTTGATTTTCAGGCCGGAAGACAGGCGCTGCATCGAAGTCGACAGAGCGTCGGAAGCGCGGTTCAGGTTTTTCTGAACGTTCAACGACGTGGTGTTGGTGTTTACTGTTAAAGCCATGACGAATTCCTCGTTGGTTGGGTACTGCGGCTTCCGGCCCTGGCAACCGCCGGGTATGGCCTAGAGAACCTTCGTAATAGTTATCGTCGGGTTTGCAGGTTGCTTGAGGGCTTTTTTGAAAAAATTTGCCATCACCCTGCCACCCCCTAGAAAACAAAGACTTAGCAGCACTTTACCTTCGAAAAAATGACGTCATAAAACCGTCCGTGGCGCAAACCGGCGGGCCAGCGCCTTCGCTCCTCTTCAGGCGGACGATTCTTCCAGCAATTGAATCAACTCGTACTCCATGAAATCGGCAAGACCCAACCAGTCCTGACGCTCCTGACACGCGAGCATTTGCGTGAGCAACTGCGCCCAGACTTGCTGCGTCTGCGCGCCGGCCAACAGCAATGACTGCTGCGCGCCCTCAAACACATCGACCATGGTCAACGCGGCCTCGACATCACGCCCCAAGCGGAAAAGCCCGGCGCACTGGTGGCATTCATCTACCCATGATTGCAGCGCAGTCATTGCACGAACTCCTGATTGAAACCCGTCCCGGCAATCTGTGCCCCCGCGCGGCTGCTATTGAAAAACGCCACCTGCGGCTGACTGGCGATATAGCGCTCCAGCACGCACAGATAGCCGCGAAAATTGAGCTGGGTACTGACGCGCTGGCCATAACCGTCACGCACCCAGTGCCGCGCCTGATTCACCGACGGCCCCAGGTCACCGTCATTCCAGCCGGCATGGGTCTTGTTCATCGGGAAGGCAAAATCGGCACCGAACAGCGTGATGCGTGCAGCGCCCATCTTCACCGCCAGGTCCACGGCCGGGTGAATCACGCTGCCGCCCACATGCAGCAGCGCCCTCGGGTGCTGTTCACGCAATGCCGCGTAGACCGGACTGGCCGAATAGCCACCATAACGCTTGCCCTTCCAGGCCCTCAGCACCTCAGGGTCACTCATGGGCAGATACACCAGCGGGATGCCGTCGGATTCCTCGAATGGCAAATGCCGGAAGCTGATGCGCTGGTCGATACTCACCACATAGTCGGGCACGATCCCATGCTCGCGCAGCGGCCGGTACGCGGTATCGACACAAATGTACAACGGACGAACGGCCCGCTCGCGGACCGCGGCCAGACGTTCGAAATGCTGTTCCAGCGTCGGGCCGGTGCCGATCACATAGATCTCCCGACCGGCACAGGTGCCGAACAGCGTTGCCACATCATCGTCAGCCAGCAGTACCGGCAAGCAGTCCTGCAGACGCTGTTGAATGAACGGTGACTGCGGATCGAATTCACGATTGTTGAAGCTCAGGTGCACTTCGCTGACCAGCCGATCGCGGATCTTCGCGTTGAAGTCATCAGCCAGCAACATCTCGGCAGGCAATGCGAAGAACGGCGTGCAGATGTCGGACAGGTCGCCGGCGTAGAGCAATTCAACTCGCGGGTCCTGCAACCACTCCCGTTGATCGAGCAATTGCAGCACCAGGGCAAACAGCGCGCCGTTGAGGATGTGCACATACAGGCGCTCGAGCCCGGTGCGCTCCAGCAGCACCGTGGGCAAGTCCCCGAGGCCGGTGCCGTAGACATGCAGTTGCGGCTTGTCCGCCGGCAGGCTGGCAGCCTGAATCTGCGCCTCGCGGACACGGTCATGCCGGCTGGTGAGCTGAATGCCGCCAATGCTCAGCGTCGAGCCCAGCCCCTGCGTCAGCTCAGCCTCGATCGCCGAACTGTCTTCGCCGAGCAATCGTGCGAACAACGCCGGCCAGCGTCGCTCGACGACTTCAGCATTGGCCTGGAAAAACTCACTCATGGCGCCTCGCGCTCCCTTCAGGCAAAAAAATAGCGTTCAAGGTTAACCCTTGAACGCTATTTTTTGTATCCGCCGTTTTTAACCGATTCAAGGACGATAAATAATCGCCGAACCCCACGACAGACCGACGCCGAAACCACTGATCGCGATGCGGTTCCAGTCGGAATCCATCACGTGTTTTTCCAGCAGCAGCGGCACACTGGACGACACGGTGTTACCGGTCTCAACCATGTCCTTGATGAATTTCTCCGGCTCGCCTTCGAAGCGCCGTGCCACGGCGTCGACAATCGCCGCACTGCCCTGGTGAATGCAGAAGGCATCGATGTCATCGGCCTTCAGACCGGAATCGTCGAGCAGTTCGTGCAGATGCGCAGGCACCTTGAGCAGTGCGAAGTTGAACACCTGACGGCCGTTCATAAAGAACACGCCATCGGTCACTTTCAAGTGCGGTGCGCCGGAACCGTCAGTGCCGAACTTGGCCTTGCCCAGCGCCCAGACCGGGTCTTCGCCCATCCAGGTGGCAGTGGCGGCATCGCCGAACAGCATGGTGGTGTTGCGGTCTTCCGGATCGACGATCTTCGAATACGGGTCGGCGGTGATCAACAGACCATTCTTCAGGCCGGCGGCTTCCATGAAGCCCTTGATCGCGTAGATGCCGTAGACGTAGCCGGAGCAACCCAGGGAAATGTCGAACGCCGCGACATTGGTCGACAGGCCGAGTTTGTCCTGGACGATGGCAGCGGTGTGCGGCAGGCCTTCTTCGTCACCGTTCTGGGTGACGACGATCAGCGCATCGATGGATTCACGTTTCAGTTCAGGGTTGTTGGCAAACAGCGCATTGGCCGCTTCAACGCACAGATCGGAGGTTTCCTGTTCCGCGTCTTTGCGTGGGAGGAAGGCCGAACCGATCTTGCCGAGGATGAATTCTTCATCCTTCTCGAATTTTGCACCTTGTGCGTAATTGTCCACGCCGGCTACAGGAACGTAGCTCGCAATGCTTTTTATGCCAATCATTACGGCTTCCCAATAATAAACAGCCCAATACCACCGCTCGCAAGGATTCGAGGGGCGCCGACAAACAGAAAACGGCCGCCACAACGGGCAGCCACGGGGAGCGCAAAGGGCTATCACTGGAACCGAAAACGGGCCAGGCGCCATCTCCCCGGTCATTACAATACAGTGAAGATGCGCGTTATGACTCGCAGGTCACGCTATTTTGCCGAATCGATGACAGATCGGGTCATTCGACCAATGACCAGTTCAGCGGCGTACCGCGTTTGATCGGCTGGCGCGCACGGCGCCCGAGGACGGCATCGGTGTGCTTGGGCGGCAGACCGAGACCGGGACGAATGGCACGTACATTGGCCGCCGTGAAGGGCTCACCGGCCGCCATATCGGCCGTGACGTACAGCGACCGACGGTAAACCAGCGACTTTTGCTCAGCCTCGGTCACGCCGTAATGCACCTGGCCCATGGCCTGCCATGCGCGCTCGGTCTCGACCACCAGGCTGGCCAGTTCCGCCGGTTCCAGCGAGAAACTGGCGTCCACCCCACCGGCAGAACGGTCGAGGGTGAAGTGTTTTTCCACCACCGTCGCGCCCAGCGCCACCGCCGCCACCGACACGCCGACGCCCATCGAATGGTCTGACAGCCCAACCTCACAACCGAACAACTCACGCAGATGCGGAATCGTGCGCACATTGCTGTTGATCGGGGTCGCCGGGTAGGTGCTGGTGCACTTGAGCAGCACCAGATCCTTGCATCCCGCCTCACGGGCGGCGCGCACGGTTTCGTCGAGTTCGGCGATGCTGGCCATGCCGGTGGAAATGATCAACGGTTTGCCGGTCGCTGCGACACGGCGGATCAACGGCAGATCGGTGTTTTCGAAACTGGCGATCTTGTAGGCCGGCACATCGAGGCTTTCGAGAAAGTCCACGGCGCTGTCATCGAACGGTGTCGAAAACGCAAGCATGCCCAGCTCTTTGGCCCGGGCGAAGATCGGCGCATGCCACTCCCAGGGTGTGTGGGCCTTTTCATACAGGTCGTAGAGCGAAGTACCGGCCCACAGACTGTTCGGATCCTTGATGAAGAACTCGCCTTCCGCCAGATCCAGGGTCATGGTTTCGGCGGTGTAGGTTTGCAGCTTCAAGGCATGGGCACCGGCCTTTGCCGCCGCTTCGACAATCTGCAAGGCGACGTCCAGCGACTGGTTATGGTTGCCGCTCATTTCAGCGATGATGAACGGCGGCGCATCGGCACCGATCCGGCGGTTGCCGATCTTGAAACTGCTCATTGACGGGATTCCTTCAAAACCTTGGTGAACGCGCAGGCACTCTGGGTGAACCCGGCGTCACGGAAAACATTCATCGAGGGCTGATTGGCCGGCAAGACTTGGGCGGTAATGGCGGTCATTTGCGGCCAGTGCGCTGCCACAAAGGCTTCGCCCTGTGCCAGCAGCGCCCTGCCCCAGCCGAGGCCGAAACGCCCCTCGATCAGATACAGCGAAACCTCTGCCTCAAAGCCGCGCAGATCGTAGCGCAGGACACCGACCGGGCCGTCATCCGCCTCGGCCACCAGCAGCAACCGCTGAGGATTGCGCAGGCTCGCGTCCAGCCAGTTCACATGTTGCGACCGATCGATCGCCCCACTGTCCAGCGACCAGCGGCGCACCGCCTCGGCATTGCGTCCGTCAAACAGCAACTGCGCGTCATCCAGTGTCGCCAGGCGCAACTTGAGCACCGCGCCGGCCAGTGCCGCCGCCACCCGCAGCGCACCGCGCCCGTCGACCAGTTGCCGCGAACGCTCGGCCAGGCTCTGGCGCAAATAAAAGTTGCCCACGACAAAGCCAATCGCATCACGCAGTTGCTCGACGCTGACCTGCTCGCGCGCGCCCATGAACACATGCGCCCCGGCCGCCGCCATCACTTCGCCGTTGGCCTGTTGGTTGTTCGACACCGCAATGCAGATCGTCGGCAGGCCCAGGGCCGCGCGTTCCCAACTGGTGCCACCGCCGGCGCCGATAAACAGGTCGGCCTCGGTCATGCGCCGATGAAAATCGCTGACGAAACTGTGCAGGCGCCAGTGTGGTCGGGGTTCGGCCAGCGCCTGCATCTCTGCCCAGGCCGGGTTGTCGGCACCAGCGACGAAATCCACTTCCAGCTCGGAAAAATCCGCCAGCGCCAGCATTGCGTGATGAGTCTGGCGTGCCGCATCAAAGCCGCCGAAATTCACCAGCACCCGGCGCGCCACCGGTTTGATCTCGATGACCGGGCCACTGAATTCTTCACGCAGCATGGCGAAGCGCGGTCCGAGCAGTGTTCGGCAACCGGCCGGCAGCAGCGGCTGATAGTTTTCGCTGAGCCCGGAGAGGTTTTGGTTGAGCAGCAGATCCACGCTGTAGCGGCGGGTCGCCAGATCGTCGACGGCAGCAATCCGTGGTGCGAAGCGACGAGCTGCGGTCTGCCAGTGATGGTCGAGGCCGTAATGGTCGGCGACGACCCAGTCAAATCCGGGCTGCCCTTCCAGTTGCGCCGCCAGTGCATCGATATCCGCCTGCCACGGCAACATCGATTCGATGGCCTGCTCCGGGTCTTCACCGGCGTAACGATCCGGCAATGCGAAGGTCTCGAAGCCTTCGTTCTGCAACGCCTCGATCCGATGGCCGGGTAAACGACGACAGGCAAACGCGACATGACTGCCCTGAGCACGCAACACCCGCGCCAGCGTCAGGCACCGGACGATGTGGCCGCTGCCGATGGTCGGCGAGGCGTCGGCGCGGATCAGCACTCTCATTGCAGTTCTCCGCCGGCCTTTAGCGCCGCGTAAAGGTACTCGGCGCGCTTCCAGTCTTCGGCGGTATCGATGTCCTGCACCAGATGGCGTGGCAGGATCACCGGCAGACTGGCCGGCGAATACAACACCTCGCCACCCAGCCACGCCTCGCGGCGACCCCAATAGAACTGGCCGGCATCCTGAAAGGCAGCCGGCAGATCCTGCGAACGGGTATTACGAAACTCGGGGTACAACGCCGTCAGTGCGCCCTGCCCGTCCAGGGTCAGGGCGCGCTGCACCGGAAAGCCGAAATCGGTGACTGAAAAAGCAAAGGACTTGTCCGGATGCTGCGCCAGCAACTCCAGGCCCTGACGCAGAAACCGCGCCTGCAACAGCGGCGCCGTAGCGTACACACAGCAGGCGTATTCGAAGGCCGGCAACTGCTGCAAGGCATGCACGATCACTGCCGCAGTGCCGGTGAAATCATCGGCCAGCTCCACCGGACGCATGAACGGCACATGAGCACCGTTGGCTCGCGCCATGTCGGCGATCTCTGCGTCGTCGGTGCTGACCACCACCTGCTCGAACAACCCTGAATCGAGGGCCGTGCGAATCGAACGGACAATCATCGGCACACCGTCGAACGGCTTGAGATTCTTGCGCGGGATGCGTTTGCTGCCCCCGCGGGCCGGGATGATTGCGACGTTGTTCAAGGACGTTTTTCCAGCAGAAACCAGGTGATGTCGTCCACCGGAAATTGCGGATCGCGGTGATAACCGAAGCCGTAATCCAGCAGTTGCAGATCGGGATAGCGATCGAGCATTTCCCCGGCGAAATCACGCTTGAACAGCTTGCCGCTGTTGCCGCGATAGGACACTTCCACCGGCGACGGATTGTAGTACTCGGCGATCAGGATGTAGCGCGAACTCAACGCATACAACTGCGCATACGCCGTCGGCAGTAGTTCCGGCGCCAGATGGATCAGCACGCCTTTGCTCAGGGTCAGGTCGTATTGGCGCTCACGGGGAAAGTCGAACAGCGAACCGTGCCAGATGTTCGCAATCTCCAGCGCACGCGCCTGGGCACAGGCACTGGCATTGATTTCGACCCCGAACAGCTCACAGCGGGGCAACAGCTGACGCAGCGCCTGCAAGTTGTTGCCGGCGTTGGTGCCCAGCTCCAGCAGGCTGTCGATCCGCCCCGCCCGAGTCAGCGCCTTGGCGAACAACGCCAGATTGGCCGCCACCAGTGGCTGGCCGACGTTGCGCTCAACGTACTGATCGCCGAATTCGCCCTGCCAGAATTGTTCCTGCTCGCTCAGATCACGCATTACCGTTTTCCATCCACCGCCACGGCGGCAATCATTCAGTCAACCGACGCAATTGTTCGACCACGTAGTCCTGCTGCTGATCGCTCAGCAACGGGAACAGGGGCAGGCTGATCGCTTCGGCGTAATAACGCTCGGCTTCGGGAAAGTCGCCCTCGGCAAAACCCAGATCACGATAGTACGGCTGCAGATGCAGCGGAATGTAGTGCAGGTTCACGCCGATGCCGGCGGCGCGCAAGCCTTCGAACACCTGACGGTGACTGAGGCTGATGCGCTCGGTCTGCAAACGCACCACGTAAAGATGCCAGGCCGATTCGGCCTCCGGCTGGAGGCTCGGCACGGTGACCGGCAAGTACGCCAGCAGACGGTCGTAACGCGCGGCCAGCTCCCGGCGACGGGCGATGAACTCGTCCAGTTTGCTCAGCTGTGACAGGCCCAGCGCGGCTTGCAGATCGGTGATCCGGTAATTGAATCCCAACTCGACCTGCTGGTAGTACCACGGGCCGTGGCTGGGTTCGGTCATCTGCTGCGGATCGCGGGTCATGCCGTGGCTGCGCAGGCGTTGCAGACGCTCGGCCAGTTCCGGGCGATTGGTCAGCACCATGCCGCCTTCGCCGCTGGTGATGATCTTCACCGGGTGGAAGCTGAACACGGTCATCGCGGCAAATTCACCGCAGCCCACCGGGCGCCCGGCGTAACGGGCGCCGACCGCGTGGGAGGCATCTTCAATGACGGTGAAGTTGTAGCGCACGGCCAGTTCGGCAATCCGCCGCATGTCGCAGCTCTGCCCGGAGAACGCGACCGCCACCAGTACTTTGGGCAAGGTGCCGTCGCGCTCGGCAGCATCAAGTTTGCTCGCCAGAACTTCAGCATCGAGGTTCCAGGTCAGCGGATCGATGTCGACGAAGTCAACGTCAGCGCCGCAATAACGCCCGCAGTTGGCCGACGCGAGAAAGGTGTTCGGCGTGGTCCACAAGCGGTCGCCCGCGCCGAGCCCCGCCGCCAGACAGGCAATGTGCAGCGCCGCCGTGGCGTTGCACACCGCCACGGCGAAATCGGCCTGGCAACGCTCGGCCATCGCCTGCTCGAAGCGTTCGATGGTCGGCCCCTGGGTCAACCAGTCGGACTGCAACACCTCGACGACCGCGTCGATGTCCGCCTGGTCGAGGCTCTGCCGACCGTACGGAATCATACCGACAGCTTCGCGTGCAGCTCGGCGATCTGCCCCACCGAAAGGAAGTGCGGGTTGGTGTCGGAGCGGTACTCGAAGTCTTCGCCGACCGGCACCCCACGCTCACCGAGTTTGTCCTCGGCGAAATCCACGTCGACGCTGGTGAAACGGATCGACGGCTGGATGGTGTAGTGATCGGCGAACTCCAGGGTCATCCGCGCATCGTCCAGCGGCACCATCAATTCGTGCAGCTTCTCGCCCGGACGAATGCCGACGTTCTTGTGCGGCAGGTGTTCGGCCATTCCCCGCGCGAGATCGACCACGCGGATCGACGGGATCTTCGGCACGAACACTTCACCGCCGTGCATCCGCGCAAAGCTGTCGAGCACGAATTGCACGCCGTGATCGAGGGTGATCCAGAAGCGGGTCATGCGCTCATCGGTGATCGGCAGCTCTGTCGCGCCATCGGCGATCAGCTTGCTGAAAAACGGCACCACTGACCCGCGCGAACCGGCGACGTTGCCGTAGCGCACCACGGCAAAACGCGTTTGCTGCTCACCGGCGATATTGTTGGCCGCGACGAACAACTTGTCCGACAGCAACTTGGTGGCGCCGTACAGGTTGATCGGGCTCGCCGCCTTGTCGGTGGACAGCGCAACGACTTTCTTCACCCCGTTGTCGATGGCGGCGGCGATGATGTTTTCCGCGCCGTTGACGTTGGTGCGGATGCATTCGGTTGGGTTGTATTCCGCCGCCGGCACTTGCTTCAACGCCGCGGCATGCACCACGTAATCGATGCCGCGCATGGCCTGACGCAGACGATCGGCGTCGCGCACGTCACCGAGGAAGTAACGCATGCACGGCGCGTTGAACGTCTGCTGCATTTCGTATTGCTTGAGCTCATCCCGGGAGAACACCACCACGCGCTTGGGCTGGTATTGCTCGAGCAGGCGCGCGATGAACTTGCGCCCGAACGAGCCGGTGCCACCGGAGATGAAAATCGATTTACCGTTGAACATGTCTTGAGTCCTGTTTCCTGTACCCCGAGGCATCAGCCCAGCCACTGCGCCCAATTCACCGCAGCACGTTCGTTCAGACCAAAACCTTTGCCGCTGAGGATCAGGTTCGGGTTACCGGCCGGATCCTGAGCGAAGACGGAGGACCATTTTTCAGCCAGTGCTTCCAGAGCCTGCGGCGCTTGCGACAGTTGCCCGTCATGCAGCACCTGCACCAGCGGCGTCCACACGGTGAGGTAACCGGCCTGACCGGCCTTGAGGCACAGGTCGACGTCACTGAAACCTTCGTCGAAGCTTTTGGCGTCCAGCCCGCCCAGGGCGTCGAACAACTCTTTGCTCACCATCAGGCACACGCCCGACACGGCCGAGTAGTTCTGATCAACCTGCAGACGATGCATGTAACCTTCGGCGTCGTGCTTCTCGCCGATGAAGGCCGAACCAACGGTGCCATCCGCGCCGAGAATCAGACCGGCCTGGGAGACTTTCCCGTCGCGGTCGACCAGCTTCGGCCCGACGACGCCCACTTCAGGACGCTGGGCATGGTTGAGCAGCGACTCGATCCAGTTCGGGTTGACGACTTCGCTGTCAGCGGCCATCAGCACCAGGTACTCGCCTTGCGCCTGCTGGCTGGCGGCGTTGCACAACGCCGCGTCGCTCAGCGGTTGATCGGCATGCATAACGCGGACTTTGGCGTGGCTCAGGGTGCCCAGCCAGTCGTTGACGGCGGCTGACTGACCAGCCCGTGCCGCCAGCAACACTTCATAGCGGGTGTAGCGGGTTCTCAGCAACACGCCTTCCAGGCAACGTTGCAAGGCCGGCAGATCATCGCTGACCGGCAGGATGATCGACACCAGCGGCTGCTCGGTGTGGCGATAATCGATCTGGTAAGTGCCGGGCGTCGACGAGGTGATCTTGGCCTTGTAGCCACGATTGCCCAGGTGACGCAGCAGCGCCTGACGTTCATCGGTGTTCTCTGCCAGCTCCGAAGAGCGGGTAATCAGCAGTGGTTCGTCGAGGTGCGCGAGGCCGCCCAGACCACCCTGCTCGATGATGCGCAGCAACAGGTCGAATTCCAGCGCCTTGCTGAAGTCGGCCTGGTAACCGCCCGCCTCGATCAGCACTTCACGGCGGATCAGCCAGTGCCGCGCCATGAGGGCTGGCAGACTTTGCAGCAGATCGAGGTTGAAGCCCGGACGGAACACGTCCACCAGGGCACCGTCGGCGCTGCGCTGGATTTCATCGGTGGCCACCGCACGGCAACCGTCGGCCGACTGCAGTTCCAGACCGGCACGCAGCAGACCGCTGGCGGTGAACTCGTCGCCCGCTTCGGCCAGCAGCAGCCAGTCGCACGGCGATTGATTGACGCTCAGGTTCAGCTTGTCGACAAAGTTGCCCTGGGTCACCCGTACAAAGTGCAAGGTATTCTGCGCCGTGGTCGCGGCCGGTGGTTCACCGGTGGTGAACACCACAACCTTGAATGCCTTGCTGTGTCCTTCCAGCAGACTGTCCAGGGTGACCTGCAGCTTGTCGATGTCGTTGTCCAGATCCAGCAGGAAGATGCCGAACTGCGGACTGCCGCCATTGCCCGCCAGTTGACGGGCAATGGCCTGGGCCTGCCCGGCATCCGGCTGACGCTCATCGAGCCACTTGAGCAAACGCCCGGTCAGCATTTTGCCGAATACCGCCTGATTGCCTTCGAGCGACACCGCTTCGAGTCGAGCGACCCACGCACGCAGTTTTTCGGCGTCTTCGTCCTCGCCCAGCAATTGCAGTTGCGCCACCAGACGGTTGATCACCGTGCGGTTGAATACGTTGGCGTCGTGGGCTTGCCACAAGCGGTCCACCACGCTTTCCGGTGTGTCGTTGTTGCGGGCCTGCATCAGGTTTTCCTGGCGGGCCCAGATGCCTTCCAGGCCTTGCAACTGGATGCGGCCGGCCGGCATGGCGTGCAGCAGAAACTCGAACTGGGTCAACTGATCGAAGAACGCCTGATTGTAGAACGGCATTTCGACGTACTGTTTCGGCCCGAAGCGGCGCTGCGGGCCGGCTTCGATGTCGGTCCAGGTCGACTCCAGAATCAATTCGGCGGTCAATGCCCGACCAGTGCGCAGGCTGTCGGCCAGGGCTTCGAAACTTTGCAGGACAAACTGTTTTCCCTGTTGCGGATCCTGATGCTCGACCTGGGTCGGCAACCCGGCCAGGAACGTGGCAAACGCCTCTCGCTCGGACACCGATTTGGCGTCGGTGTAAGCCAGTGAGTGAAAGATCTCGGTGTTGTGATCGGAATGCTGATAGTTGATTTCACGCACAACATAGGGGATCGGCAGGATACGTGCCTTGCCGCGTGCCAGCATGTAGTACGTGTGACCGACTTCCTGCCACTGGAAGATCGTGTCTTGCGGCATCGCGTCATACCAGTCGCGCAGAATCTCGGTGCGCTGCACCGCATAAAACGGCGGCAGGTACTGGGACATGTATTCCAGCAGGCGATCCTGGGCACGATCGGCCGAGTAGTCCTCGCAGACTTTCTTGTCACGACGGTAGTAGCTGACGCCATTGGCCAGCGTCAGGTACATCATGCTGTAGCCGTGGCACAAGCTGTAGTCGGGGTTGGCATCCATGAAGTCAACGGCCTGGTGCAAGGCATCGTGCACCAGGAAGTCATCGTCGGCGGCGAACACCATGTAGGGGGTCTGCAACTGCTGCACGCCGTAGGCCAGCTTGGCGCGGATGCCCCAATAGCCGAACTGCGGCAGATGCTGATATTCCACGTTGGCAAATTGCCCGGCCACGCCCGGCAATGCCTCGGCGGACGAGTCCAGCACCAGGATCCTGCACGGCAGGGCGCTGTAGAAACGCACGGCCCTGCGCAGAAACGCCGGGCGTTCGTGAGATATCAGCACAACGGTCAACTGTTCGTTGAGTGCCAAATCGTGTCCAGAACTGTTCTTGCCTTGCATAAATTCCCCACAAGCGGCGAGTCGCCGAAAACTCAACGTTGTTTTTGTCGATTAACGAACGCGACGCAGATAGCCATCCGGCGCGACAGTGATCAGCAACTTGCTGTGAATGGCCTGATCGATTTCGAAATCGCTGTTCTCTTCCAGGTAGGCCCACACAGCGGTTTTCGGGTTGTCACCCTTGCCCCACGGACGATCCGGGAAGGCGTCTTCGGGCATGTCTTCGACCACGGTGTCCATCACCACGCAATAGCTGCCCACCGACACCAGTGGTGCGTACAGGCGCAGCTCTTCGAGGACGTGTTCGTGGGTATGGTTGGAGTCCAGCACCACCAGCACTTTCTTGCCCTGCACGCGATCACGTACCTGGTCGACGATGGCGGTATCGATGCTCGAACCCTGGATCATGCTGATCCGCTTGAACATCGGGTGCGCTTCAATGGCTTCGCGGTTGTGCTGGCGGATGTCGATGTCGACGCCCAGCACTTCGCCGTGACCGATCAGTTCGAGGATCGAGGCGTAGAACACCAGCGAACCGCCGTGGGCGATCCCGGTTTCAACGATCACGTCCGGACGCAGGTTCCAGATGATTTCCTGCATGGCGACCATGTCCTGCGGGAACTGAATGATCGGCCGGCCCATCCAGCTGAAGTTGTAGGTGTACTTGTGTATTGCGGTGGTGCCGACCCAGCCCAGCGATTCGGTTTGCAGTGCCTTGTCCTGTTGCAGGCCTTCGATGTTGGCTTTTACTTCTTCGCGAAACTGCTCATGTGGATTCATTGCGACTCTCCAAAAATTCGGGAAAACGGCTTACCTGAACACCCTGGCGTCAGGGTATGGCACGGTGTTGGTCTTGATGATCCTGGCGGGATTGCCCACCACGACCGAAAAATCCGGAACGTCTTTTGTCACCACGGCACCGGCGCCGATGGTCACCCAGCGACCGATGCGCAGGCGCGGCAGGATCGTGGCGTTGGTACCGATAAACGTGCCGTCGCCGATTTCCACACAGCCGGCGATGCACACGCCCGGCGCCATGAACACCGAGTGACCGATTCGCCCCTCATGTCCCACGACGCTGCCGGCGCTGATGCTGGTGTTGTCGCCGAGTTCGACTTCGGCCTGCATCAACACGCCTTCCTGCAGATAACTGCCCTGCCCCATGCGGATCATGCTCAGATCGATGCCGGGATGAATGAACTGACCAAGCTTCGCCCCTGCATCTACCAACTGACACGTGGTTTCGTAGCGTAACCGGGTACTGCCGGTGATCAGATTGACGAAGCGCACGTCCGGCCCATTGAGCTCGGCGACCCGCTCCGAACCACCCACCACCGGCACCCCGTAAAACATCGTGTGGTGCTTGCGCGGATCGTTGTCCAGAAACGC
The DNA here is from genome assembly GCF_021602345.1 of Pseudomonas pharyngis. Lineage (GTDB taxonomy): Bacteria > Pseudomonadota > Gammaproteobacteria > Pseudomonadales > Pseudomonadaceae > Aquipseudomonas > Aquipseudomonas pharyngis. The sequence goes on along the minus strand of NZ_BQID01000006.1, from coordinate 220,463 downwards.
GAATTCGACATTCGGCGTACTGCGCTTGACCGCGTGCAGCATGCGTACCGCTTCCGGGTTGGCGGCCCCCAGCAGATACATCTTCACGGCGCGGGCCTGCTTGCCAGCAAGTCCAGCACCACTTGCACGACGCGCTGCTGATCGGCGTCGGTCATGTCGTGATAGCTCGGCAGGTTGAAGGCGCGCTCCGGCAGGGCGAATGACACCGGCGTGTCAACGTTGTGCCCGCTGAACATCGGCAGCGTCGACAGCGGCCAGAAGAACACCCGGGCATCGATGTCGGCGGCCTGGAACGCTGCGATCAACTGGTCGCGATGGATACCGGTGTCGGCATCGAACACCACGGTCGGCATCCAGTAACCGTTGCGCCCGTGAGCCGGCTCGGGATTGAGCGACACACCCGGCACGCCTTCCAGCGCCTGCGCATAGTTGGCAAAGATCGCCCGCTTGCGCGCGATCAACTCTTCGATCCGCTCGACCTGTGCGCAACCGACGGCCGCCTGCAGGTTGCTCATCTTGTATTTGAAACCGACGAACTCGGGCCAGAACTGCTTGGTGCAGCCGGCCACCCGACCGTGGTTGGACAGGGTCAGCACGCGCTCGTACAAGGCCTTGTCCGAGGTGACGAACATCCCGCCCTCGCCAGTCGTCATGGTCTTGGTGCCATGGAACGAAAAAGCCCCGAAAGCACCGAGCGAGCCCGCCGCCCTGCCGCGCCACTGCGAACCGATGGCTTCGGCTGCATCCTCGATCACGGGAATGCCGAATTCCTTGCCGATGGCCAGCAAGGCATCCATGTCGCACAGATTGCCGTACAGATGCACCGCCAGGATGGCTTTGGTGCGCGGGCCGATCGCGTTTCTGACCTGCTGCGGGTCGAGGCACCAGCTGTCGGCCAGCACATCGACGAACACCGGCGTGGCGCCCAGATAAGTGATGGGCGCCGCCGAGGCGATCCAGTTGGTGTTGCCAAGGATCACTTCATCGCCTTCGCCGATGCCCAGCGCCGCCATGCCCATGTGTAGGGCTCCGGTGCAACTGGAGGTGGCGATGGCGTAGGTCGCGCCCAGGTGCTCGGCAAAACCGTGCTCGAAGCGGGTCAGGTATTCGTAGCAACGTGCGCCCCAGCCGTTCTGCACGGCGTCAAGGGTGTAGCGGGCTTCGAGTTCGCCGACGCTGGGTTTGGTGTAATGAATTCTGCTCATCGAATGCTCAACTCCGGAACGGCGACGACAAAGCGTGCGCCCCACGTTTTGGCCGAGGCCAGTTGCTGCGTGACTTCACTCAACAGGTTCCACGGCAGCACCAGGATGTAGTCGGGCTTTTCCAGCTCGATGCGTTCGGGCGCGACAATCGGAATGCGGCTGCCCGGCAGGAACTTGCCCTGTTTGTGCGGGTTGGCATCGGCGACCCAGGCCAGCAGATCCGTCCTCACGCCGGCGAAGTTGAGCAAGGTATTTCCTTTGGCTGCCGCGCCATAGCCGACCACGCGCTTGCCCTCGGCCTTGGCCTGCAACAGAAAACGCAGCAACTGGTGCTTGATGTTTTCGGCGGCCGGCGCCAGCGTCGCGTAGTACCCGGTGGTTTTCACCCCGGCGTCGAGCTCGGCCTGCAACTGCTGTTGCACCGCTGGCTGCACGGCGCGGCGTTCGCCGTCCTTGCGTTGGACGAACACCCGCAGCGATCCGCCATGGGTGGTCAGCTGGCTGACGTCGAACACTTCCAGACCATTGCGCTCGCACAGTGTCTGCACGGCGGTCAACGACAGGTACGAATAGTGTTCGTGATACAGCGTGTCGAACTGCGCGCCGGCCATCAGCGTCAGCAGTTGCGGGAATTCGAAGGTGGCGACGCCGGTCGGCTTGAGCAGCGTTGCGAAACCGCCGAGGAAATCGTTGATATCCGGCACGTGAGCGAGCACGTTGTTGGCGGCCATCAGGTCGGCGGCCCAGCCTTCGCTTTTCAGCTGGGCGGCGGTGTCGCGACCGAAGAACAGTTCACGGATCTCCAGGCCTTTTTCCCGCGCCGCTTGCGCGGTACTGCGGGTCGGCTCGACGCCCAGGCACTGGATGCCGCGACCGGCCACGTATTGCAGCAGGTAGCCGTCGTTGGCGGCGACCTCCACCACGCGGCTGTCGGCGGTCAGGCCGAAGCGCTCGACCATCTCGGCCACATAGCGCTCGGCGTGGGCCAGCCAGGTACTGGAGAACGAACTGAAGTAGGCGTACTCGGCGTCGAACAGGCTGTCGGCCGAGGTGTAATCCTCGGTCTGGACCAGCCAGCATTGCTCGCACACGGCGACCTTCAGCGGCACCCATTGTTCGGCCTGCTCCAGCCGATCGGCATGCACGTAGGCGTTGGACGGTGGCGAGGTGCCGAGGTCGATCAGCGGCAAGCTCAGCGGTGCGGCGCACCCACGGCAGTTCATAGACGCACTCCAGCAAAGTGTTGATCGAGCGCGGGATGGCTGGAATCACGCGCTGACAAATTATTGACAGGCAACGGCCAGGCAATCGCCAGCCGTGGATCGTTCACCGACAGGCCGCCCTCGTGCTCCGGCGCGTAATCGGCGCTGTGCAGATAAAGCAGTTCGGCGTCTTCGGTGAGGGTCTGGAAACCGTGGGCGAAGCCGGCCGGAATCAGCAGGCTGCGACCGTCGCCGGCCTTCAGGTGCTCGGCGTGCCAGTGCAGGAAGGTTTCCGAGTCCGGGCGCAGGTCCACCGCCACGTCCCACACTTCACCGCGCAGGCAGGTGATCAGTTTGGCTTCCGGCGCATTGGCGTTCTGGTAATGCAGACCGCGCACGCTGCCCTTCTCGCGGGTGCAGGAATGGTTGATCTGGCGGATGTGAAACTCGGCACCAAACGCTTCCAGACTGCCCTCGCAGAACAGCCGGGCGAAGTGCCCGCGCTGGTCTTGGAAGCGTTTGTGCTGAACGCTGAATAAACCGGCCAGCGGCAACGGTTTCAAGGAAAACTCGCTCACAGCGCGCCCCGGTACAGGTTCAGTTGGCCGAGCGTCACGGTGCGCATGTCGTCGCCGTTCTGCCACGCCAGGTGCCAGTCGAGCGTCTGGGTCAGGCATTGCTGCAACGACCAGCGCGGTTGCCAGCCAAGCACCTGACGGGCGCGACTGCTGTCCAGACGCAACAGGCCGGCTTCGTGCAGGTCACTCTTTTCGAGGCGCAGGCCACGGGCCTGAGGCCAGCGGTTGGAAAGCAGTTCGACCACTTCGCCGACGCTGCACATGTCCGCCTCACCCGGGCCGAAGTTCCACGCCCCGGCGTACTCCGGGCCATCTTCATAGAGGCCGGCGGCCAGTTGCAGGTAGCCAGCCAGCGGCTCCAGCGCGTGCTGCCACGGGCGCACGGCTTGCGGGTAACGCAGGGTCACCGGCTCGTCTGCCGTCCAGGCCTTGAGCACGTCGGGAATCAGCCGTTCAGGGGCGAAATCGCCGCCGCCCAACACATTGCCGGCGCGCGCGGTGGCCAGGGCCAGACCGTGCTCGGCGTATTTGTCGGCCGGGAAAAACGACGCCGCGTAAGACTGCGCCAGCAACTCGCAGCAGGCCTTGCTGCTGCTGTAAGGATCGTGGCCACCGAGTGCTTCGTCTTCGCGGTAGGGCCACAGCCATTCCTTGTTGGCGTAGACCTTGTCGGTGGTCACCAGCACGCAGGCCCGCACGCAACCGACCTGACGAATCGCTTCGAGCAGATTCAAGGTGCCCATGACGTTGCTGGAATAAGTGCCGAGCGGATCGCGATAACCTTCGCGCACCAGCGGCTGGGCCGCCAGGTGCAGGACGATTTCCGGCTCGGTGTCGGCGATGATCTCGAGCAAGGCGCCGAGGTCACGCAGGTCGCCGCGCTGGTCGTTGATGCCTTCGCTCACACGCGCCAGTTCGAACAGGCTCGGCTCGGTCGACGGGTCGAGGGAAAAACCGCTGACTTGCGCACCGAGGCTTTGCAGCCACAGGGTCAGCCAGCTGCCCTTGAAACCGGTGTGACCGGTGACCAGAACCCGCTTGCCGCGCCAGAATTCCGGACTCAGTCCCATTGCTTCCATGGGGCCTCCCCGCTCTGCCACAACGCTTCGAGGTGGTTTTTGTCACGCAGGGTGTCCATTGGCTGCCAGAAGCCTTCGTGCTGGTACGCCATCAACTCGCCGCGCTCGGCCAGACCGTCGAGCGGGCCGGACTCCCACGAGGTTTCGTCGCCTTCGATCAGCGGCAAAACCTTGGGCGAGAGCACAAAGAAACCACCGTTGATCCAGCCACCGTCACCGCGCGGTTTTTCCGTGAAACCGAGAACCCGGTCGCCGTCACGATCCAGCGCGCCATAGCGACCCGGCGGTTGTACGGCGGTGACTGTCGCCAACTTGCCGTGAGTCAGGTGGAAATCCACCAGCGAGCTGATATTCAGGTCGGAGACGCCGTCGCCATAGGTGAAGCAGAAGGCTTGTTCGTTTTCCAGATAGCGTGCGGCGCGGCGCAGACGGCCACCGGTCATGGTTTCCTCGCCGGTGTCGATCAGCGTCACGCGCCACGGTTCGCTGTAGTTCTGGTGAACGTCCATGCGATTTTCACGCATGTCGAACGTCACGTCGGAGGTGTGCAGGAAGTAGTTGGCGAAGAAGTCTTTGATCGCGTAGCCCTTGTAGCCAAGGCAAATCACGAAGTCATGAATCCCGTGGGCGGAATACTGTTTCATGATGTGCCAGAGAATTGGCTTGCCACCGATCTCGATCATCGGTTTCGGCTTGAGGTGCGACTCTTCACTGATGCGCGTGCCCAGGCCACCCGCCAAAATAACTGCCTTCATGGTCTCCCCTCTCGTTCGTCACAGGGCTGCGCGCTGCTTTTTGCGCATTGCGGCCTTCTGGCTAAACCTTTCTGCCGGTACGGGCGCAGGGGCAATGACCGCGAGCGCTCGTTTTATGGCGATTTGAGGGGGACTTGCAGGAAACGCGCCAGCTCCGCTGGCTGCGCGTCGGCAGGACATTTGCCCATGAAAAAAGGGATGAAGCCGTTGCCGGCTTCATCCCTCCCTTCAAACAACTCCCGTGCGTCGACCGGATCAACCGAACATGGCAAACCCGTCAACAGCGGCCGGCAAATTGTAAACCTGACCATCAGCGGTCTGGATGTGCTCGATGCTATTGAAGCCCGCATACCAGCCCGCCAGTTTCACGCCATTGGTCGGTGCCCCGGTGCTGCCGTCATTGGCGCTGTGCAGATAGGCGTCGTCACCGATACGGGTAACGCCCAACTGGCTGGCGTTGGCAATGGCGTTCAGGATCAGGGTGTCGTTCAGGCTGGTGCCGCCGTCCTGAATCACCACCAGACCGGAGGTGTTCACCACGTAGGTATCATCACCCTCACCGCCATTGGCGAAACCACCGGATGCCTGCTGGCCGGCCAGATTGAGAATCAACCGGTCGTCACCCTCGCCACCGAACAACGAGTAGGTGCTGCCCTTGCCGGTCAATACGTCGTTGCCGATACCGCCGATGGCGCTGCCGTTGACTACCGTCACGGCGTCATTGCCGTCCTCACCGAACGCGTTGGTACCCAGATCGTTTTCAGCACTGACAATCACGTCGTCACCCGACCCGCCATATAACTGATCGGCCTGCGCATTATCGGCCACACCTTCGAGGCTGAACGGCCCGATATCGGATACCAGGCCGCCATAGATGACGTCGTTACCGTCACCACCATTGATCAGATCGCTGCCGCGCCCGCCTTCCAGCGTGTTGTCCGCATCGTTGCCGGTCAAGGTGTCGTCGAAATGACTGCCCATCACGCCTTCGATATTGGTCAGCATGTCGCCCAGGGCATCGCCACCCAGGTTGATACCGGTCTGCAGATTGATTTCTACTGCCGAGGCACTGGTGAGGTACCAGACGCTATCGATGCCATCGCGCCCATCGACCGCATCTGCGCCACCACCACCGATGAAGGTGTCATTGCCAGCCGAACCCATGAAGTTATCAGAATACTGACTGCCCTCGATCAGTTCGATCCCGGTGTATTCAGGCACCGGATTCCAGGGTTTGTACGCGGCCCCGCTCAGGTCGATCGTCATCGGCATGAAGGCGTATTTGAAACTCAGCAGATCCTGCCCCTGCCCGCCATCGAGGCCGAAAAACCAGGACATGCCGCTGGCGTAAAAGGTGTCGTTGAAGTCACTGCCACGGATGATCTCGATGTTCTGGTACGTATCGCCGTCAGCGATCCCTGAAAACTCCCGGGTCGCCCAGTTCAGCGTCATGGCGACCGTGCTGTCGCCGTAACTGAGCACATCGATACCGTCGCCACCGTCAAAGGAATCGCCCTTGTCACCGCCGAACAACACGTCGTTGCCACTGCCGCCGACGATCGTGTTCCAGGTGTCGTTGCCGTAGCCGGTGAAGTCGCCGGTCCCGGTATACGTCAGGTTTTCAACGAACGGATCCAGGTGCATCACAGACAGCGTGGTGTAAACCTGATCGGTGCCGCCCATGAAGCCCTCGACTTCTTCGATGGTCACACCGGTGCTGTTGATGATGTACACATCGTTCCAGTCGCCACCGGCCAGGGTCACGCCACCGATGTTGGCGGTGAACTGATCAGCATTGCTGGTGCCAATGATTTTTTCGACATTGCGAAAGGTGTCGCCAACTGCATTGATTCCACTGCCGATCTCGATGCTGACCGGCCCTGCGTTATGGTGATAGCTCACCGTGTCGTAGCCATCGGAACCGTCAATGATCATCGACCCTTCGAAGCGATAGATCAGATCATCGAACTTCGAACCTTCAATGGCTTCGATACCGGTGAAGGTGTCTCCGTAGGCAATGGTCAACCCGTCATAGTTGCTCCAGTCCGCGATTCTCACCCCTTCGGAACTGTCGCTGTAGCTGACGGTATCGAAGCCATCACCACCGACGAAGTGATCCGCCCCGTCGCCGCCCCACAGCCAGTCGTTGCCGGCACCGCCAATGATCTCGTTGTCAGTGTCACTGCCGTAGGCCTTGAAATCACCCGTACCGGTGAAGGTCAGCTTCTCGATGAAGGAGTCCATCTTGATGGTGTTGAGACTGGTGCGCAGCTCGTCGTAACCGCCGTAATTCTCTTCGATGATGGTCACGCCTTCACTGCCGACGATGTACACATCGTCCCCCCAGCTGCCCTCCAGCGTCACACCGGAGTTGTTGCTGGTGAAGGTGTCGTTCAAAGAGGTACCGATGACTTTCTCGACATTGAGCAAGGTATCGCGCTTGCCGTCGGCCACCGTGACAGTCAGTGAGTCCTGGTCGATTTCGACACTGACGGCCGAAGACAGCACGCGATAGTCCGCCGTGTCAAAACCCTCACCCCCGTCCAGCACGTCCGATCCGGCGCTGCCGATCAGCTGATCATCCGACCCCATTCCATAGAGTTCGTCATTGCCATCGGTGCCCACCAGGTAATCCACATCACTCGTTCCATTCACTACTGACATTGCTTCTTCCTTGCGTTGTTGTTGAACCGGATACCGTCAAAGAGCGCTGAGCGCCAGCTTGCTGAAAATAAACTTCGGACCCATGACTTCGGTCATCTCAAACGACGCCGAACGATAGGAACCAGCCTGAAAAAAACAAAACAGGCGACTGTAAAAGTCGCCTGTTTTGAGAAAAAGCCTGTACGAACCGATCAATCCGCCAGCCAGCCGTTTTCCCAGTACCGTAGGTTATCCCCACGCAGCACGTAATCGCGCAGCACGACTTCACGCAATTCGTCACCCATGCGATAGCTCGCATCCGGATCGGCCAGGTGCATGCGGATCGCTTGCAGCCACTCATCCGTGGTGTTGGTCTTGATCCGGGTGCATGGCAGGTAACCGCGATAGGCCTCGGTGTCGGTGCAGATCACCGGGTATCCGCAGGCACCGTACTCCAGCAGACGCAGGTTGCTCTTGCAGTCGTTGAAAATGTGGAACTCCAGCGGTGCCAGGGCCAGGTCGAGGTTGAGGCTCGCCAGTTTCGCCGGGTACACGTCCAGGCCGATCACGCCGTGGAATTCATGCATGTACGGACGCAGATCATCCGGACACATGCCGAAGAACACCCAGTCGACTTCATTGGCCAGTTCACGAACAACGTCGGCAATCACGGCCAGGTCGCCGTGGTGGCTGGTGCCGCCACCCCAGCCGACCCGTGGTTTTTTCGAGGTGCGGCGCTGGCTGCGCAAGTCGCACCACATGTGTCGGGACAGCATGTTCGGAACGACCCGGATGTCGTTATGCATGCTCGACAGCGCATTGCCCAGCGGCGCCGTGGACACCACGACCCGGTCACACATGGCAATTGCCCGGCGGACGAGTTTTTCCATTTCGTCCTTGTTCGGCATGTTGCGGATGTGCGCATTGCGGTGCGGCACATCGATGACGTAGTCATCGAGCTCATAGATCCGCCGCGCACTGGAGTACTTTTGCAGACTCGGGATTTCGTTGATCGGCGCTTCGGCATAGCGCCCCTGCAAAATGATCACGTCCGGCGACTGACGCTCGACTTCAATGATGGTCGGCAGGTTGTAGTGAATGCGCCCCAGCGCGCGACCTGCTGCTTCCAGCTCGATCAAAGGCTGCGTCACGCGGTAGTGGCCGATGGCGGAGGCGTTGACCGGCAGCGCAAGGATCTTCGGCAGTTGTGGCTGGGAGAACGGAGTCCAGCCAGTACGCAAGCCTGGATCGAGACTGAAGCTCGACCCGCCAAGGCCGTTCAGCGACAGATTCTTGTTGTAGGCCGGGTCCCGCGCAACGATGGGCAACCAGCGCTTGTAGAACGTTTCCTGCTCCTTGCCGAGCTGCGCCTCTTCACCCTCTTTTGGCGTAACGGCCGGCTGCGCACCCAATGCCAGCTGCGCATAAGGCGTCCAGACCACCAGATAACCCTGCTGACCGACACGCAGGCACAAGTCCACTTCGTTCAGCGACTGCGCCAGATCCTGTTCGTCGAGGCCACCGACGGCCTCGAAAACCGACTTGCGCACCAGCAGGCAATCGCTGCCGACGGCGCTCAGGTCATGCGCCGCCAGCAGACGATACATGTAACCCGTCGCCTGCAGCGATTCACCGAAAAACGGTACGCCGGCCGGCCCTTGCAGACCCAGAATCAGCCCGGAATGCACGATCCGGCCATCCGGGTTGAATAGTTTCGCGCCCACTACACCGACTTCCGGCCTTTGCGCATGATTGAGCATTTCCGCCAGCCATTCGCCGTTGGTGATCACGGCGTACGGGTTGAGCAGCAGGACGTAATCGCCACGGGCCTCACTCACGGAGAGATTGCGCACTGACGCCAGGTTGTCCTGCTGCGGGCAGTCCAGCACGCGAATCCGCTCGCTGCCCAATTGCGCCATGCCATCGAACCAGGCCCGGGCTTCGGCGCTCTCGCTGCCGTTGTCCACCAGCAGCAGTTCGTACTCGGCGTATGCGGTTTTCTCCAGCAGGCTCTCGACGCAGCGCTGCACCGCCGCCGTCTGATCCTTGCTGACGATGATGATCGACACCAGCGGCCGGCGGGCGTGGTGATAGTCGACCCGGTTCAACAGGTTCGATGCACCTCGACGGATGTCATGAGCGATGCCCAGCCGATCCAGGTGTGCGCCGACCAGTTGCGCATTGCTGTCTGCCATTTCCGGTCCCGACAGCCACTTGGCCAGGTCAAATGCCGACTCCAGCAACACCTCGGCGATATGACCGACCACTGGCGTGCCGCCCTCCTCGACCATGCGCCAAAGCACATCGTGGGGTGCCAGTTCGCCAAACGACGAATCGAAACCACCCAGGGCCAGGAAACGTTCACGCTCGAACGCCAGCGCCCTGCCGACGTAGGGGTAGCTGCGCATCAGATCGAGGTTGAAGTCCGGCTTGAATACCGGCTCGGTCGATTCACCCTGGGACAGACCACCCTCATCGCTGTACAGACACGTCAAGGTACGCGACAACGCAATGCGCTCGGCCATCACCAGCAGCGCCGGCACCACCAACCGATCGCCGGCACGCAGCAGGTAGAACCAGTCGGCGCCATCGAGTTGCGGCAGCAGATCATTGATTTGTTGCTGCCAGTCATCCTGCAGCGGCATGCGCACCACGCGCTCGTCCAGCTGCACCTCGGTACAGGCCGCAGACAATACGATGGTCAGCTCGGACAAATACTCCTGGGCGGCCAGCGATTGCAACGTAAGATCCAGCGCCGAGCGACTGCCCTGCTCGTCAATGATCAGTGCAACGATTTTCGGTATACGCGGCCACGCGGCCAGTGTATCCGGCAGCAATTCACGCTGGCCTTCGGTCAGGCGGCGGCATTCGAGCCACTGCGCGTACAGCTCGGCGAAACTGACGCTGGAGATGCCCACGTGCCAATCCTGGGTCGTCTGCTTGGTACCCAGTGTCCGGCTCAGCGGCAGCTCTTCCCAGACACGCGGCGACTCGTCTGCCTTGGTCATCGGCACGTAGCGCACCCAGCCCGGTGCAGGCGCCGACTCGCCGCTGCGCGCCTTGAGCATCTGCGTCAGCCATTGACGCTCGGCCTCGATCGCATCGCGCATGGCCTGCTGACCGCTCAATCGTTCAGGGTACAGTCGCTCGACACTCAATACATGGTTCGAGACCACCATGTTGCCCCGGCGCAGCAGACAGACATACAGGGCGAAGTCCAGACTGGCGACAAAGCAGTGCCCCGGCTGGGTCAACGCCGGCAGCAACTCCACTACATCGGCGCGGCGAAACAGGGCATTGCTGAAACCGCCCAGAATGTTGACCGGAAAGTTCTCGAAGATCGCCAGCAGGTCTTCACCCTTGAACAGCCCGCAGGTCGGAGACAGCGGCGTGTTTTGCAGGCGTGACGGCAGCGGCCGATCGTCTGCGTCCCAGAACAGGCGCTGAGCCAGGACCAGATTGACATCCTGCTGATCGATGAGTACCTGCGCCTGACGCTCGACACAGATGCTGAACAACTGGTCGTCATCGCACAGGAATTTTATGAACTCGCCCTGAGCCTGTTCGAGACAGACGTGCAGGTTGCCCACCAGCCCCAGCGTCCGGGAATTGCGTACATAACGCACCGCCACGCCGCTGCTTTCGCTCACCGAGTCGACGATGGTTTTGATCTCGTGACCACGACTGTCATCGCAGACAATGATTTCGAGATTGCCATAGCCCTGACTCACGGCACTTTGCAATGCCCGTTCGAAAAAACGCGGATTGAAGGCTGGAATGACGAGGCTGACGAGGGGAAGTGAATTCACGGCGGGCTCACAGGCGGTGCGAACCCGCCCAGAAAAGCGAGCTCTTGAAACCGCTAAGACATTAACTATTGAAGGAACAGGGCAACGCGGGCGCTTGCGCGCCCGCCTGCCGTCAGATCTTGTTGAACAGACCCAGCTGGCTGATTTTGCTGAACGCCAGTTGCGAGGCCTGCAGCATGGTCTGCTGCAGGGTCAGGCGGGTCATCACCTCGGCCGGATCGGAATCGCGGATCGAGCCCTGAGTGGTGGTGTTCGCCTGGATCAGGGACTCGTTGGTGGTGGTCTGGTCATCCAGCGACTGGCCACGGGCACCGATCGACGTGACGGCGGAACCGATCTGGTTGCTGGCGCTGTCGATGTTGCCCAGCGCCGACTCCATCGCCCCCTGGAATTTCTGCTTGGCGACCGGATCACCATCGATCGGTGTGTTCAATGCAGTGACCATCTGGCCCAGGGTGTCGAGCACGTTCTGAGTCTGGTGGTTGTTGGACTGGATCGAGAACTGGTCACCGGCGGCTGGCGTGCCGCCGATGGCGAAAGTCACGCCCGCAGCCGTAGCGTTGCCACCGACCACGGTGCCCGAAGACACCGGTTTGCTGTCGGCAGTGACAGGCGCCGCGTACAGGTCGAATGCCGTGGCACTCGTGAACTTCAGAACGGCGCCGCCGCCCGACGGGAAAGCGCCGTTGTAGGCCGCCTGGTTGGTCACGTTCGAACCGGTGATGACCGCGGTCGACGGGTTGCCCGGGCTGCGCACGGAGGTGAAAGAGTCCGGTGTGGCCGACAGCTGGAAGCTGTGACCGGCAATGACCGCGTCCGGGTTGGTATCACCTGGCTTGAGGTTGATGTTCAGTTTCAGATCGACACCACGGAAACTGACCGTCTGGTTGGCACCGTTGCTGTTGGTGATCGCACCGTTCTGACTGGCTTCGGTGGTTACGTCATTGCCCAAGGCATCGGTGATCTTGATCTGAGTGCTGCTGATGAAATCCACGGTGTACGGCTGGCCGGCCGTGAATTTGGCGTTGTAAGTCGCAGCGGTACCCACGATACCGTTGGTCAGCACCACACGACCGTCATCGACCGCCGGAGCCGTCATGCTGGTTTGGGTCCGGGCGGTATTGATGGTCTGCTGGAAGGCATCCCAACCGGTGGTGTTGGTGGCCACCGACAGGCCGTCGCCAATGCCCAGGTTGATCTGGGTCTGGTCGCCGTTGTAGGTGTAGGTGCCGTCGGCGTTCTGCGAATACGGCGCAGTATCGGTCTTCGAGCCGGAGAACAGGTAGTTGCCGTTGGCATCCTTGGAGTTCATCAGGCCCAGCACCTGCTGCTGGATCTGGCCAAGTTCCGCGGCGTAAGCCTGGCGGTCCTTGTCGGTGGCGATGCCGTTGTTGGCCGCCAGACCGATTTCCTTGGCACGTGCCAGAGCGGTGGTGATGGCGCTCAGAGTGGACTCCTGAACGGTCAACGAGCTCTTGGTGGTGTCAATGTTGCCTTTGTACTGCTCGAGCATTGCGGCCTGCTGGCCCAACTTCAGCAAACGACCAGCCCCGATCGGATCGTCGGCGGCGGTGTTGATGCGCTGCAGGCTGCTGGCTTCGTTGGCCGTCGCGACCGTCTTGCTGTAGTTGCGCTGATATTGGGCAGCTTGTGTCGCGTAATACTGGGCGGTGGAAATGCGCATGAATTACGGCTCCTTAAAGGCTGTTGATCAGCGTGGCGAAGGTTTCCTGCGCAGCTTTGATGATCTGCGAAGACGCTGTGTAGTACTGCTGATACTTGACCAGGTTGCCGGTCTCTTCATCCAGGTTGACCTGGGACAGCGAGTCCCGCGCACCCTGGGCCTGATCCAGGATCACCGTGGTGGCTGCGCTGTCGGATTTGCTCTGGGCGGCCTGGGTACCGACGTTGGTCACCAGTTTGTTGTAGGCGTCGGTCAGGCTGATGCCCTTGCTCGCCGTGCCGGTGTCGACGGTCTGCTTGGTCTGCAGGCCGACCAGTGCCTGGGCGTTGCGGTTGTCCGAAGAAGCTGCGCCGGTCAGGTTGATGGTGAAGGTTTCGCCGGACTTCGGCGTCGCGCCCACGGTAGTCTGCACGGTGAAGGTCTTTTGCACGTTCGGGATGACGGTGGTGTCCATCACCGGAGCACCGGTGGAGTCGACCATGCCGATCTTCAGGTTCAGGGTGTTCGCCTGACCGGGAACGATGACGCCGGAACCGATCGTGGCACCCTTGGCATCAACCATGTTGTAAGTCTGGCTGCCACTGGTGGTGGCACCGAATACCAGTTTGACCGGGGTCGAATACTTGAGCGCGTTCTGCAGCTCCGCCTGGGACGCCGGGTTGTAGATATCGACGACGTCAGTCAGCGTCGGCTGAGTGTAGGTGCCTGAGTTGTTGGCACTGGCCACGCCGGTCAACGGTGCGGCTGCCGCGATTTTCTTCGGATCGGTGAGCACGGTCTGGATGCTGGCCGCCGCGTTGCGGGTCGGGGTGACCTTGAACGTGTCGCCGGCACTCAGGGCACCACCGTTCAGGGCCAGGGTAAAGCCGTCGATTACCGGAGGCGGCGTGGTCGTGGTGCTGAACGAACCCATGTCGGTGCCGTCGGAGCGCTTGACCGTGTAATTGGTCGCGCTGGTGAAGGTGACCTGGTAGTCGCTGGTGGTCAGCTTGCCGGTGTCCTTGATGGTGACATCAAGGTTGCCCGAACCTGCGCTGTTGCCGGACTGGGCAATACTGCGCTGGCTGATCAGGGCGGCACTGTTGATGTCGTTGAAAATCGCCGCGCCAAAGTCACCGTTCTTGTCGATGCCCTGGGCTTGCTGGCGGTTGATCTGGTCGGCAACGACCAGTGCCACACGGCCCAGCTCATTGAGTGCAGGATCGAGCACTTCCTTGCGATAAGTCAGCAGACCGCCGATTTCACCACCGGTCATCGCCGAGGTGATGTCGATGGTGCTCGAACCACGATCCATCTGGATGCCCATGCGCGATGGGTCACCCTTGAGCGGCACGGTGCTCAGGGTATTGGTGGTATTGCCGATGACCAGCGGCTGGCCGCTGCCGATGTAGACGTCGAAGCTGGTGCCACGCTCAACGACTTGCGCGCCGGTCAGCTCGGAGAGCTGACGCACGGCTTCGTTACGGCTGTCGAGCAGATCGTTCGGCTGGCCGCCGCTGGTGGAGATCTCGCCGATCTTCTGGTTCAGCGTGGCAATCGAGGTTGCCAGCTTGTTCACCTGGGACGCCATGTCGGACAGGTTGCCATTGAGCGTGGCGTTCTGATCGTTCATCTGCTTGGCCAGCGCATTGAAGCGACTGGTCAGGGCCTGCGCGCCGGTCAGCACCGACTGACGGGAAGTGTCGTCGGTGGCCGAGGTCGATACGCCTTGCATCGAGGTGAAGAATTTCTGCAGCACGCCGGTCAGGCCGGTGTTGGTGTCGGACAGCGAGCCGTCCAGTGCGGTCGCCTGCGCACCGAAAGCGGCGGCTTCGCTATTGAGCGACGTGGCGGTACGCAGCTGCGATTCAAGGTAGGAGTTGTACACCCGACGCACGTCGGCGAGGGTCGTACCGGTACCGATGAACACGTTGCCGTACTGAATCGAGGACTTGGTGCCCTGCACGGTTTGCTGGCGCGAATAACCGGCGGTGTCGACGTTGGCAATGTTGTTACCCGTCACAGCCAGAGAGGATGAACTCGCGGCCAACCCCGACATCCCGATATTGAGCAAACTCATGATTCAAACCTTACCTTGTGTTTATAAGGGCGTTGTTGAAACGCCGGCCGCAGCGTAGTTCTGATTGACCGTCATCTGCCTGGCAATCTGCGAAATCTTCGTCGCGTAGTTCGGGTCGGTCGCGTAACCGGCCTTTTGCAATTCGCGTACAAACTGTTCTGGGTTATCGGCCGACTTCAGCACATCTTGATAGCGATTATTGCTCTGCAGCAAAGTCACCAGATCGTGGAAGCTGTCCTTGTACGAGGCGTAGGAACGGAACTCGGCCGTCTCCTTGACCATCTGCCCGTTGCGGAATTCGCTGGTGATCGCCCGGGCCGAATCGCCCTTCCAGTTGCTGCTCGCCTTGATGCCGAACAGGTTGTGACTGCTGCTGCCGTCCTGGGCGCGCATGACCGATTTGCCCCAGCCGGTTTCCAGCGCAGCCTGAGCCACCAGATAACGCGGATCGACGCCAATTCGCGCGGCGGCTTCCTGCGCCATCGGCAGCATGGTGTTGACGAATTCGTCGGCGTTGCCGAACGCTTTCTTTGCCGGTGCCAGCGGGATCTGCGCCATGGCGCGGCCGTAAATCTGCATCTGCCCGCCCGAAGCTTTATCTGCCTCGGCACGGGCCAGCCAGTCGCCGTTGTACAGCGGGCCGGAACCGGTGGCAGCGGCGGTCGTGGCGCGTTGCGGCAGTTGAGTGGTCGCCGCCGGCGTGGCTGACGGCACCAGACCTGCGAGCAAGCGATCCGCCAGTTTCGGCGGCAGCGCCAGACGACGCTGGTTGATCATTTCCATGTCATTGCGATGGGTCAGTTCGGTGCTCGGCGCATGCACCGAACGCGACGCCCACAGCGGACGCTCGCCATTGAGTCGCGACAACGGACCATTCGTAGCCACGGTGCCGGCGGCAATCGGCGTGGCCACGGCTGCAGCCTTGGCCTTGGCTTCTTCCTGCTTGGCGGCGGATGCGGCCGCAGCCTCGCCCGGCGCCATCGGTTTGTTCTTCGACATCTGGCGCATCAGCACGTCGGCGAGGCCGATACCACCGCCCTCGCGGGACATGGAGACCGCCAGTTGCTGGTCGTACATTTCCTGATATTGCTTGGCCGCCGGCGTGTTGAGCGGGTTGTCCTGGCCCAGCGCTTCAGTGGCCGAGCGCATCGACTTGAGCATTTCACCGAGGAACAGCGATTCGAATTCCTGCGCGACCTTGCGCATGTTCGCGTCGCTGTTCTTGTCGCCGACCTTGAGCTGGTTCAGACGATTGAGGTCGGAGTACGAACCCGAATCGCTGCTGCTGACCAGACCGCTTTTGCGCATATCCATGATCGGCGTCCTCAGATCACGATCAGGTCGGCTTGCAACGCGCCGGCCTGCTTCAGTGCTTCAAGGATGGCCATCAGGTCACCCGGCGCGGCGCCGACCTGGTTCACCGCACGGACGATCTCGTCGAGGGTGGTACCCGGGCCGAACTTGAACATCGGCTTGGCTTCCTGTTCGGCATTCACCCGCGAGCGCGGCACGACGGCGGTCTGGCCGTTAGACAGCGGGCCCGGCTGGCTGACGATCGGGTCTTCGGTGATAGTCACGGTCAGGCTGCCGTGGGTCACGGCGGCCGGCGACACCTTCACGTTCTGGCCGATGACGATGGTGCCGGTACGCGAGTTGATGATGACTTTCGCCACCGCCTGACCGGGATCGACTTCGAGGTTTTCCAGGATCGACAGATAGTCGACGCGCTGGCTCGGATCGAGCGGCGCGGTCACACGGATCGAACCACCGTCGATGGCCTGGGCCACGCCAGGGCCGAGCATGTCGTTGATCTTGTCGACGATGCGCTTGGCGGTGGTGAAGTCGGAACGGTTGAGGTTCAGCGTCAGGCTGTTGCCCTGGTTGAAACCACTCGGCACCGAACGTTCGACCGACGCCCCGCCAGGGATGCGACCGGCCGACGGAACGTTGACGGTGATCTTCGAACCGTCACGACCTTCAGCATCGAAACCGCCGACCACCAGGTTGCCCTGGGCGATGGCGTAGACGTTGCCGTCGATACCCTTGAGCGGGGTCAGCAACAGCGTGCCGCCGCGCAGGCTCTTGGAGTTACCGATGGACGACACGGTGATATCGACCTGCTGACCCGGTTTGGCGAACGCCGGCAGATCGGCACTCACCGACACTGCCGCAACGTTTTTCAGCTGCACGTTGCCCGATCCCGGCGGCACCTTGATGCCGAACTGCGAGAGCATGTTGTTGAAGGTCTGCAGGGTAAACGGGGTCTGCGTGGTCTGGTCGCCGGTGCCGTTAAGACCGACCACCAGGCCGTAGCCGATCAACTGGTTGGAACGCACGCCGGAAATGCTGGCGATATCTTTCAGCCGCTCTGCGTGGGCACCAAAGGCTGCGGACATCAACGCCGCAGCGAGCATGAGGCTCTTGAAATTCAACGTAGCCACCTAGAAAGGGAACAGCGGGCTGAGGAAGAAACGGTCGAACCAGCCTGGCTGACTCGCATCGGCGAACGAACCGGTGCCCGAGTAGGTGATGCGCGCATCGGCGACCCGGGTCGAGGACACGGTGTTGTCGGTGGCGATGTCGTCGGCACGCACGAGACCGGCGATCCGCACCAGCTCGTCGCCGGTGTTGAGGGTCATCCACTTCTCGCCACGCACGGCGATGATGCCGTTGGGCAACACGTCGGCGACGGTCACGGTGATCGAGCCGGTCAGGGTGTTGCCCTGGGCGGCCTTGCTGTCACCCTTGGTCGCGCGGTCGCCTTCATAGCTGGCGCTCAGGCTCAGGTCATTGCCGCCGATCGGGTTGTTGGTGGTTGCACTGCTGCCGAACAGCGACGTCAGGCCGATGCCGGTCTTGCTGTTCTTGGCCACCTGAGAGTTGGCGTTCTTGCTGGCCTGGGTTCTCTCGTTCAGGGTGATGGTGATGATGTCACCGACCCGGAACGCCTTGCGGTCGCTGTACAGGTTCTGCTCGAAACCGGCCTGATAGATCGAGCCGTTGTTGGCGGCCGACGGCAACGGTGTGCGCGGCAACACCGGGGCGTAGTAAGGATCATTGGGCTTGGGCGTCGGAGCGACGCAGCCCGCGAGCGAGACGACCCCGCTCAATGCCACAACAGATACAAAGCGCTTCATGACCCTTACCTCACGGTGTTGCAGGCAGCCTCATGGCCGCCTCATAGACTTGATTACAGATTCTGCGTTACGAACGAGAGCATCTGGTCGGCGGTGGAGATCACCTTGGAGTTCATCTCGTACGCGCGCTGGGTGGTGATCATGTTGACCATCTCTTCCACGGTGCTGACGTTGGAGGTTTCCAGGGTGTTCTGCAGGGTGGTACCGAAACCGTTCAGGCCCGGCGTACCGACTTGCGGTGCACCGGAAGCGGCGGTTTCCAGGAACAGGTTGTTGCCCACCGCTTGCAGACCGGCCGGGTTGATGAAGTCGGCGGTTTGCAGGTTGCCGATCACTTGCGATGCGGCGTTGCCGGCGGTGGTGATCGACACGGTGCCGTCACGACCTACGGTGAAGGTCTGGGCGTTGTTCGGGATGACGATGGCCGGTTCCAGGGCGAAACCGCTGGCGTTGACGATCTGGCCGTTGGAGTCGAGGTGGAAAGTACCGTCACGGGTGTAGGACGTGGTGCCGTCCGGCTGCAGGATCTGGAAGAAACCGCGACCGTCGATGGCCATGTCCAGCGGCTGCTCGGTGGTTTGCAGGCTGCCGGCGGTGAAGTTTTTCTGGGTGCCGACGATGCGCACACCGGTACCCACTTGCAGACCCGACGGCAGTTCGCTGTCCTGGGTCGACTGGGCGCCTGGCTGACGCTTGATCTGGTACAGCAGGTCCTGGAACTCGGCGCGGTCACGTTTGAAACCCGTGGTCGACACGTTCGCCAGGTTGTTGGAAATGGTGGTCAGGTTGGTGTCCTGGGCGGACAGACCGGTTTTGGCAACCCATAGAGCCGGAAGCATTCGATTCTCCTCGTGCGCCTGTTTTACGGCGCGACGTTCTGATAATTAGCTGATCTGCAAGACCCGAGCCATGGCCTGGTCGTCGTCTTTGGCGGTGTTCATCATCTTGACGTGCAATTCGAATTGCTTGGCCAGGGCCAGCACCGACGTCATCTCTTCCACGGCATTGACGTTGCTCGACTCCAGGAAACCCGACACCAGCTTGACGTTGGCATCGGCCGGCGCAGGCTGGCCGTCCTTGGTGTAAATCGAACCGTCCAGGCCCTTGTTCATGTTCTTGATGTCCGGATTGACCAGCTTGATGCGGTCGACTTCGGCCATGACGCGCGGGCCCTCGCCCATCGCACGGATACTGATGGTGCCGTCTTCGCCGACTTCCACCTGCTGCTCCGGCGGCACCGCGATCGGCCCGCCATTGCCCATGACCGGCATGCCATTGCCGGCACGCAATACGCCAAGTGCATCGATATTGAGGCTGCCGGTGCGCACGTAGCTTTCACCGCCATTGGGGTTCTGCACGGCGATCCAGCCGTTGCCCGACACAGCCACGTCGAGGTCACGACCGGTCTGCACCAGCGAGCCCGGCGTGAAGTCGGTGGCGGGCCGTTCGCTCATGGCAAACGCACGCGCCGGAAAGCTGTCACCGAACACCGGCATCGAACGCGCCTGCTCCAGGTCGCGCTGAAAACCGTTGGTGGAGATGTTCGCCAGGTTGTTGGCATGAGCCTTTTGCGCCAGTGCGTTCTGGCTGGCGCCGGTCATTGCCACATAAAGGTACTTGTCCACACTCTTTCCTCTGCATGCCGGACGTTTGCCGCCCACCGCTGTACTGCTGAGCCATAAGCAATTTGCAGACCAACTTTTTTCTGGCGGCCCACGACCCGGTAAACAAAGGACTTGAGGGATTTTGCGGGGAGAAGGGAAATGTATCGAAGACGAAAAACCGGCGGTGTCATGCCGCTTGGCGGCAAACACCCGATCCGGCCGTGATCACTCCGACGCGTCCTTGCCGACTTCGTACTCACGCAACTTGTTGGCAATCGTGGTGTGCGAAACCCCCAGCCGCTTGCCCAGCTGCCGACTGCTCGGATGCTCGGAATACAAGCGCTCCAGCACCGCTTTCTCGAAGCGCCCGACAATCTCGTCCAGCCCGCCTTCGAGGGAGAAATCGCCAAGCGGCTGACGCACGCCGTAATCCGGCAGGCGAATGTGCTCGGCCTTGACCGTGCCGCCGTCGCACAGCGAAACCGCCTGGAACAGCACGTTCTCCAGTTGCCGCACATTGCCCGGCCAATGGTAGTGACTGAGCCGGTCCATCGCCGCCGGCGCCAGTTTCGGCAGCGGGCAGCCGATCTGTCGACTGGCCTGATCGAGAAAGTGCTCCACCAGCGGCGTCAAACCGTCGAGGCATTCGCGCAGTGGCGGGATGTGCAGCGACAGCACGTTCAAGCGGTGATACAGATCCTGGCGAAATTCGCCGCGTGCGCACAGCTCCGACAAGTCGACCTGGGTTGCGCAGATCACCCGCACATCCAGGTAAACCTCTTCATCACTGCCCACACGGCGGAAGCAGCCGTCCTGCAGGAATCGCAGCAGTTTCACCTGCAAGCGCGGGCTCATTTCGCCGACACCATCGAGGAACAGCGTGCCGCCCGCCGTCAGCTCCAGCAGCCCGAGCTTGCCTTCGGCCCGCGCGCCTTCAAAGGCACCGGGGCCGTAGCCGAACAGTTCGGTCTCGGCCATCGACTCCGGCAGCCCCGCGCAGTTGAGCGCCATCAGCGGCGACTGACCACGCGGGCTCGCCAGGTGGCAGGCCCGCGCCAGCAATTCCTTGCCGGTGCCGGTTTCGCCCTCAATCAACAACGGCGCATCCAGCGGTGCCATGCGTCGCGCTTCGCGCACCACCGCCGCCATCACTTTCGAGCTCTGGAAGATGCTGTCGAAGCCACGCAACTCTTGTTTGCGCACGTTATAGATGCGCTCGCCGACCCGGTCCGCGCGGTGCAGCGTCAGCACAGCACCAGCCATGGCCTCGCTGTCGTCGTGTTCCGATTGCAGCGGCGCGATGTCGGCCAGAAAGATGTCGCCCTTGACCTTGACCCGCATGCCGTTGATTCGCGATTTGTTGGCGCGCACCAGTTCCGGCAGATCGAAATCTTCGGCGTAACGCGACAACGGAATCCCCGGCACCTCGTCCACCCGTACTCCGAGCAACTGCGCCGCCGCACGGTTGGCGGCAACGATGGAGCCGCCCATGTCGATCGACAGCACCGGGAACTCCAGCGCGCCGAGCAGCGCATTCAACTCCATGTGCCGCCGCTCGCTGGGCATCAACCCTACCCGCTTGACGCCGAACACCCCGGCAATCGCCTCGAACTTGGGTCGCAGCGCCTGGAACTGAATGTTGATCAGGTTCGGGCAATGCAGGTAGATCGCGTTGCCATGCTCACCGCCCACCTCGCCACGGGCGACGTTGATCCCGTACTCCACCAGCAGATTGAGAATGTCGCGCAGGATGCCGATGCGGTTCTGGCAGTGGACTTTGATACGCATATAAAGGCCCGAAACAGGTGAAGAGGCGGTCTGACGCCGGAATTTTCTGCGCAGCGCGCAAGATAGTCGTCAAGATTATGTGACAGCCATCGGCCTTTTCAAACCCGACGGTCACCGTAAACACGACTTATCGCGCGAAGCGTAACGAAAATTTTACGAATTAAAGAGACTTTTCCTACTCAACCAGTCTTCAACCTGCTGCAACAACAAACGTTCCGGGGTATTTCTCAGTCCATCGCAGGACATAACAAGAACGAAATTCCCCTCGCAGGAGAGCAGTATGAAGCAGACGCAATACGTGGCCCGCGAGCCCGATGCGCAAGGTTTTATCGACTACCCCGCCGAAGAACACGCGGTGTGGAACACGCTGATCACCCGCCAGATGAAAGTGATCGAGGGTCGTGCGTGCCAGGAATACCTGGACGGTATCGAAAAACTCGGTCTGCCCCACGACCGCATTCCGCAACTGGGCGAGATCAACAAGGTGCTCGGCGAGACCACCGGTTGGCAGGTTGCCCGCGTCCCAGCGCTGATCCCTTTCCAGACCTTTTTCGAATTGCTCGCCAGCAAGCAGTTTCCGGTGGCCACGTTCATTCGTACCCGTGAAGAACTGGACTACCTGCAGGAGCCGGACATTTTCCACGAGATCTTTGGCCACTGCCCGCTGCTGACCAACCCGTGGTTCGCCGAATTCACCCACACCTACGGCAAGCTCGGCCTGCAGGCGACCAAGGAAGAACGCGTTTACCTGGCGCGCCTGTACTGGATGACCATCGAGTTCGGCCTGGTCGACACCCCGCAAGGCAAACGCATCTACGGCGGCGGCATCCTGTCCTCGCCAAAAGAAACTGTTTACTCGCTGTCGGACGAGCCCGAGCATCAGGCCTTCGATCCGCTGGAAGCCATGCGCACGCCGTATCGCATCGACATCCTGCAACCGCTGTACTTTGTCCTGCCGAACCTCAAGCGCCTGTTCGACCTGGCCCACGAAGACATCATGGCCATGGTCAAGCAAGGCATGCAGCTGGGTCTGCACGCACCGAAGTTTCCGCCAAAACCGAAAGCCGCGTGACCCGCGACTTTTGCTTACAAGTGAGTCTGTCCGTCGTCGCCACTTTGGTTTAGCGTGGCGACATTGACCGCCAATATAAAAAAACACCTTCAGATTTCAGGAAGTTCACCATGTCCACTTTGAACCAAGCCCATTGCGAAGCCTGCCGTGCCGATGCCCCACAAGTTAGCGATGAAGAACTGCCGATCCTGATCAAGCAGATTCCTGACTGGAACATCGAAGTACGCGACAGCATCATGCAGCTGGAAAAAGTCTTCCTGTTCAAGAACTTCAAACACGCGCTGGCGTTCACCAACGCCGTCGGCGAGATCTCCGAGGCCGAAGGTCACCACCCGGGCCTGCTGACCGAGTGGGGCAAAGTCACCGTGACCTGGTGGAGCCACTCCATCAAAGGCCTGCATCGCAACGACTTCATCATGGCCGCGCGCACTGACGAAGTGGCCAAGACCGCAGAAGGACGCAAGTAATGCACTTCGACGCCATCGGCCGAGTGCCCGGCGACCCGATCCTCGGTCTGATGGAGGCCTACGCGCAGGATTCCAACCCGCGCAAGTTCGACCTTGGCGTGGGCGTCTACAAGGATGCCCAGGGCCTGACGCCGATCCCCGAGGCGGTGAAAATCGCCGAGGCGCGACTGGTCGAGAGCCAGGACACCAAGACCTACATTGGTGGCCACGGTAATCCGCTGTTCGGCAAGGTTATCAATGAGCTGGTGCTTGGCGTCGATTCGAAGCTGATCGCCGAGCAACGCGCCGGCGCCACCCAGACGCCGGGCGGCACAGGTGCCCTGCGTCTGGCGGCGGACTTCATCGCCCAATGCCTGCCGGGCAAGGGCGTATGGCTGAGCAACCCGACCTGGCCGATCCACGAAACGATTTTCGCGGCCGCCGGGGTCAAGATCAGCCATTACCCGTACGTCGGCAGCGACAACCGCCTCGACGTCGATGCGATGCTCGCCGTGCTCAACGAAGTGCCGAAAGGTGATGTGGTGCTGCTGCACGCGTGCTGCCACAACCCGACCGGTTTCGACCTGAGCCACGACGACTGGCAGCGAGTGCTGGAGGTAGTACGCCGCCGCGATCTGCTGCCGCTGATCGACTTTGCCTACCAGGGCTTTGGCGACGGCCTGGAGCAGGATGCATGGTCGACCCGGCTATTCGCCGCCGAGTTGCCCGAGCTGCTGATCACCAGCTCCTGCTCGAAGAACTTCGGTTTATATCGCGACCGCACCGGTGCGTTGATCGTCAGCGCGAAAACCGCTGACAAGCTGATCGACATCCGCAGCCAGTTGGCGCACATCGCCCGCAACCTGTGGTCAACGCCACCGGATCACGGCGCGGCTGTGGTCGCCACGATCCTCGCCGACCCGGAGCTGAAACGCCGCTGGGCCGACGAAGTGGAAGCCATGCGTCTGCGCATCGCCCAGTTGCGCAGCGGTCTGGTGGAAGCGCTGGAACCGCACGGCCTGCGCGAGCGTTTTGCGCACATCGGCGTGCAACGCGGGATGTTCTCCTACACCGGGCTGTCGCCGGAACAGGTGAAGAACCTGCGTGAGCATCACAGCGTGTACATGGTCAGCTCGGGCCGGGCCAACGTTGCCGGGATTGATGCGACGCGTCTCGACCTGCTGGCCGAAGCGATCGCCAACGTCTGCAAATAGTCCCAACTGTGGGAGCGAGCCTGCTCGCGATAGCGGTGCATCAGTCAGCACAAATGTCGACTGACAAGCACTCATCGCGAGCAGGCTCGCTCCCACATCTGCCCTGCGTCACCCTGTCGCACTTGTCTAGACAATCCCGCCCGTCGAACCAAATGGATTTAAAAGTCTGATTGTCATTTTTCTTGCTGTATCCTGCGCAAGCTTTCTGAAAGCGCGGATCTACCAGATCTATCAACAGACTTAGCGAGGAGCGCAACCATGCACGAGATTCCGAATCTCCCCTTCCCAAGCCTGCACGAAACTGAGCAGACGACCACGCAACAAGCCGGTGCCCAACAGCCCGAGCCGAAAGAAGCCGCCGAGAGCCGTCCGGCCGACAGCGAAGAGTAAGCAACACCCGCCGTACAGACCGTGTGGAAAGCGCTAACATGCGCTTTCCACACTGCCTGAAACCTGAGTTGCCATGTCCAAAGAATTCGATGAACAACAGGCCGAGACCCTGATCGGTGCCACCGAGAAGATGATCGAGATCTGGAGCCGTCTCTCGCCCGAGAAACAGGCCGCCCTGCTCGCCCGTTTCGGCAGCGAAGAAAACGCGCTGGCCGCCCTGGTCACCACGCAATTGGTCGCCCCGGCCAAATAGTTTTACTTTTCCCCGCCCCGGACGCGTCCGCATCGGTATCATGAGCAGCCTATCTATTCTGCTCTTCCCGTGGATCGTAATTCATGTCGTCCTCTATGCCAGAACCCCAGCGCCCCCTGGCGGTCACGCTGCAAGTCGTTTCCATCGTCCTGTTCACCTTCATCGGCTACCTGAACATCGGCATTCCGCTGGCGGTGCTGCCAGGTTATGTGCACAGCGACCTGGGCTTCGGCGCGGTCATCGCCGGGCTGGTGATCAGCGTGCAATACCTCGCCACCCTGCTCAGCCGCCCGTATGCTGGCAAGATCATCGACAACCAGGGCAGCAAACGTGCGGTGATGATCGGTCTGGCCGGTTGTGGTTTGAGCGGTGTGTTCATGCTGATTTCGGCGTGGACGCCCAACCTGCCGCTGCTGAGCCTGATCAGCCTGTTCGTCGGCCGCCTGGTGCTGGGCAGCGCGGAAAGTCTTGTCGGCTCGGGATCGATCGGCTGGGGCATCGGCCGCGTCGGTGCCGCCAACACCGCCAAGGTCATCTCGTGGAACGGCATCGCCAGTTACGGCGCGCTGGCGGTCGGTGCGCCGCTGGGGGTGTGGCTGGTCAGCCGTTTCGGTCTGTGGAGCATGGGTGTGAGCATTCTGCTGCTCGCCACGCTGGGGCTGCTGCTGGCCTGGCCGAAAACCGCCGCGCCGATCGTGGCCGGCGAGCGCCTGCCGTTCATGCACGTTCTCGGTCGCGTCTTCCCGCACGGCTGTGGACTGGCCTTGGGCTCGATCGGTTTCGGCACCATCGCCACCTTCATCACCCTGTATTACGCCACGCAGCATTGGGATAACGCGGTGCTGTGCCTCAGCCTGTTCGGCGCCAGCTTCATCGGCGCACGCCTGCTGTTCGGCAACCTGATCAACCGCCTCGGCGGCTTTCGAGTGGCGATTGCCTGCCTGTCAGTGGAAACCTTGGGCCTGCTGTTGTTGTGGCTGGCGCCGGACGCGCACTGGGCACTGGCCGGCGCGGCATTGAGCGGTTTCGGTTTCTCGCTGGTGTTCCCGGCGCTGGGCGTGGAAGCCGTGAATCTGGTGCCGGCCTCCAGCCGTGGCGCGGCGGTCGGGGCTTATTCGTTGTTCATTGACTTGTCGCTGGGCATCACCGGGCCGCTGGCAGGGGCGATTGCAGCGGGCTTCGGATTTGCCTCGATCTTCCTGTTCGCCGCCCTCGCCGCGCTGAGCGGCCTGGCACTGAGCGTCTATCTCTACCGCCACACGGCGAAGTACCGCGAAGACTAGAAATCCACCTTGCCGCGCCCGGCCTTGATGCTGCCGCGCTTGGTCTTCGATTCGAGCCGACGCTTCTTGGAACCCAGCGTCGGCTTGGTCGGCCGCCGCTTCTTCTCAACCTTGGTGGCACTGAGGATCAACTCGGTCAGACGCTCCAGCGCATCGGCGCGGTTCTGTTCCTGCGTGCGGTACTGCTGGGCCTTGATGATCAGCACGCCGTCGCCGGTGATGCGACTGTCGCGCAGCGCCAGCAGCCGCTCCTTGTAGAACTCGGGCAAGGACGAGGCCGGAATGTCGAAGCGCAGGTGCACGGCGCTGGAGACCTTGTTGACGTTCTGCCCACCGGCGCCCTGGGCGCGGATGTACGTCAGTTCGATCTCGGCATCCGGCAGATGCACATTGTTGGAAATCACCAGCATGGAAAAGCGTCCCTGATCAGAACCCGCAGGATACCGCGAAAGTACAAAAAACCCGGCACTTGGCCGGGTTTGGTGTTTTTGCAACGACGCTTACTTGGCTGCGCTCGCTGCGTGCAGTGCCTGTTGCGCACCACGCTTGTTCTTGATCACGTAGCAGACCCACATGAACACGACCCACACCGGAATCGCGTACACCGAGATCTGAATGCCCGGGATCAGCAGCATCACGCCGAGGATGAACAGCACGAACGCCAGGCAGATGTAGTTGCCGTACGGGTACCACAGCGCCTTGAACAGCGGCTTCTGGTGGGTCTTGTTCATGTGCTGGCGGAACTTGAAGTGCGAGAAGCTGATCATCGCCCAGTTGATCACCAGCGTTGCAACCACCAGCGACATCAGCAGTTCCAGCGCATGTTGCGGGATCAGGTAGTTGAGCAGCACGGCCACCAGAGTCACCGCCGCCGACGCCAGGATCGAACGCACCGGTACGCCGCGCTTGTCGATCTTCGCCAGCGCTTTCGGCGCGTCGCCCTGCTCGGCCATGCCCAGCAGCATGCGGCTGTTGCAATAGGTGCCGCTGTTGTACACCGACAATGCCGCGGTCAGAACCACGAAGTTGAGGATGTGCGCGGCGGTGTTGCTGCCAAGCATCGAGAACACCTGCACGAACGGGCTGCCGCTGTAGGAATCGCCCGAAGCGTTGAGGGTTTCCAGCAGGCTGTCCCATGGGGTCAGCGACAGCAGGATCACCAGTGCACCGATGTAGAAAATCAGGATCCGGTAGATCACCTGGTTGATCGCTTTCGGGATCACGGTTTTCGGCTTGTCGGCTTCGGCTGCGGTGAAACCGAGCATTTCCAGACCGCCGAAGGAAAACATGATGATCGCCATGGCCATCACCAGACCGCTGACGCCGTTCGGGAAGAAGCCACCATGGGACCACAGGTTGCTGACCGAGGCTTGCGGGCCGCCATGGCCGCTGACCAGCAAGTAGCTGCCCAGGGCGATCATGCCGACGATTGCCACGACCTTGATGATCGCGAACCAGAATTCGGCTTCACCGAAGACTTTGACGTTGGCCAGGTTGATCGCATTGATCAGCACGAAGAACGCGGCAGCGGTGACCCAGCTCGGGATCTCCGGCGCCCAGTAGTGGATGTATTTGCCGACCGCGGTCAGCTCCGACATGCCCACCAGGATGTACAGGATCCAGCAGTTCCAGCCCGACAGGAAACCGGCGAAACCGCCCCAGTATTTGTGCGCAAAGTGGCTGAAGGAGCCGGCCACCGGCTCTTCGACGATCATTTCGCCGAGCTGGCGCATGATCATGAAGGCGATGAAGCCGCAGATGGCATAGCCGAGGATCATCGACGGGCCGGCGGATTTCAGCACCCCGGCCGAGCCGAGGAACAGTCCGGTACCGATCGCGCCACCGAGGGCGATCAGTTGAATATGGCGATTTTTCAGGCCGCGTTTCAGCTCGCCTGATTGCGAGTTTTGTCCACTCATGAAAAAGGTCTCACGCAAGGTTTGATGATGTTCAGTAGACGTTGCTGCAAGGTTGCGATTTCAGCCAACCTTGATCAAACCCCAGCGCAGGCACCAGGAATTCAGCTTTTTTACAACGGTCATGCGTCACCTGTTTGTTTTTATCTGTGACGAAATCGAACCCGACACGCTTGTGACGCGGCGGAGTGAACAAGGCGGATAAACCTTGAGGTTTGCGCGATTACGCAGAGGGTCACAGTTAAAACGCGGCGCATTGTACACCGCTAACCCCCTGCTGCCAGACCTCGCCGGATCAGCGTGTCGGTTGCCGGGATTGCATGTGTCCACCCCGGGAAGCCCGGGCGGCTGCAAAAATTGAGTCAGGCCTTTGCAGGCCATCGGCGTGGACGATGGACAATCCGCCCCACGTGGAGAAGTGAAAATGGATTACGGCGTTCATTGCGCCTCCTTCTTGTTATGCACCTGCACGACAGGCATGCCGCGCATCTCACCTTCCAAACGACGCTGAAACAAGCACGCCAGAGGGCTGCGCAAGGCCCGGCGGGCGTGGCTGCGGCAGATTTTCCTTACAGCCAGTCAAAGCCACCCGATTCATGGGACGGCGAGGTCT
The DNA here is from genome assembly GCF_021602345.1 of Pseudomonas pharyngis. Lineage (GTDB taxonomy): Bacteria > Pseudomonadota > Gammaproteobacteria > Pseudomonadales > Pseudomonadaceae > Aquipseudomonas > Aquipseudomonas pharyngis. The sequence continues at coordinate 191,733 of NZ_BQID01000006.1, read as the reverse complement.
TTTTCGTAAATATCTACTGACAGCGCGTAACGTAAAGTTTCCACTCCAGACCCATCGAAGAGGTGTCCGGTGATTGACGTTAGCTGGCTAACTATTTGAAAGGCGTTAAGTTTTTTGTTTAAAAACAAGAAAAACACGCCCGAAAAAAGAAATAAAAAGTCCAAAAAAAAACGCCAACCCTGAGGTTGGCGTTTTCTGTTTTCAGCTTGAAGCTTGCCGCTCGAAGCTTACAACCGCGTTATTCCGGCTTCTTGCGACCGAAACCCGGACGCTGGCCGGAACCGGCCGGTGCGCCACGGCGCTTGCCCGACGGCTTGTCATCATCAGCCAGCTTGATGCCTGGACGCTTCGGCGATGGCTTGGACGGACGCTTGGTGTCGACTGGACGATCCGCCACCGGCGTACCGCGACCTTCACCACGCTCGGTACGGCCATTGGCCGGACGCGGCGTGCGTGGACCGCGCTCGCCATCCGGACGCGCTGCCGGTTTGCGACCTGGACGCTCGCCTTCGATCTGAGGCTCCCGAACCGGACGCGGACCGGCGCCAATCGGCGCACCGTTGGCCGGACGCAGGGTGCGCACGCGCTCGGTACGGGCCATCGGACGCGACGATTTTCGCTGCATGCGGTCAAGCTTGTCTTTGCTCTTGGCGTTCAGTTGCGGCATGGCCACCGGGGTCAGGCCGACTTCGGCGCTCAGCACGTCGACTTCGTACTGGCTCATTTCGCGCCAGCGGCCCATCGGCAGGTCGGAGTTGAGGAACACCGGACCGAAACGCACGCGCTTCAGGCGGCTGACCACCAGGCCCTGGGATTCCCACAGGCGACGCACTTCACGGTTGCGGCCTTCCATCACCACACAGTGATACCAGTGGTTGAAGCCTTCGCCGCCCGGTGCCTGTTGGATGTCGGTGAACCGCGCCGGGCCGTCTTCCAGCACCACGCCGGCCTTCAGGCGTTCGATCATCTCGTCATCGACTTCGCCGCGCACACGCACCGCGTATTCACGGTCCATCTCGTAGGACGGGTGCATCAGGCGGTTGGCCAGTTCACCGTCGGTGGTGAACATCAGCAGACCGGTGGTGTTGATGTCGAGACGACCGATGTTGATCCAGCGGCCTTCTTTCGGACGCGGCAGCTTGTCGAACACGGTCGGACGGCCTTCCGGGTCGTCACGGGTGCAGATCTCGCCATCGGGCTTGTTGTACATGATCACGCGGCGAACCGACTCGGCAGCTTCTTCACGCTTGATGACCTTGCCATCAATGGTGATGGCGTCGTGCATGTCGACACGCAGGCCCAAGGTGGCGTCTTTGCCATTGACCTTGATCCGGCCGGCAGCGATCCAGGATTCGACGTCGCGGCGCGAGCCGACGCCGATACGGGCGAGGACTTTCTGCAGCTTTTCGCCTGCTGGGCCGATTTCCTGGTCGTCTTTCTGATTGATGTCACTCATCTGGGCACCTCCCGGTGTGGTCTGTTCAGCGGCGCTGAATGAGCCGCTGAAGCGTTGAAATCTGGGTTTTCGGGCGAAGGGATCGCCGAAGGGTCGCGAATCATACGCGGATGTGGCCGCGCGCGCATCAGAGACTAGTCGATCAGGCCAAGGTTATTTCTTTTTCCGCCGACCGGTGGCCCCGAGCTTGATCAGACGCAGCGCGGCTTCGGCCAGTACGGTGCGCTTGTCGTCCTTGTCGAGTTTCTTCCAGGCCCGGATCTCGCGCTTGCTGCGGCCGCAACCGAGGCAGATGTCGTCGCTGAACTTGCAGACGCTGATGCACGGGTCTTTGGTCGAGCTCATGCTCAGTCCTCGAACTCGCGGCGTTCGGCTTCAATGGCTTCGGCCAGGGCGCGAGCTTCGGCTTCCTCTTCGCTCAGCTCTTCCTCGGCGGCGGGTTCCGGGGCGGGCTGTTCAAGCCGGGCGACGGCAGCCAGCAGTTTTTCCCGGGCTTCGGCCACGCCGAGCACATCGTCTTCCTGCTCGGGTTCGGGCTCGAATTCAGGCTCATGCTCAAATTCAGGCTCAAATTCAGGTTCTGGCTCACCCTCAACCGACGGCTCGACCGGATCGGACTCAACCCCGGTCGGCAGCGATTCGCCGCCCACCCCGTCACGCAGCAAGTCGTCGAAGTCGGTCTTGATCCCCTCCTCCATGCTGTCCAGTTCCAGCAGCAGGGTGTGGAAACTGGTTTCCTCCTTCGGTTCTTCCGGCTCGGCGCTGGCGTCGGCCAGTTCCTGCAAGCCCGGTGGCACCGGAGCGTCGTCGAGGTCGAGCACCGGTTCCGCCTCGATCTCGCGCAATTCGGCCAGCGGCGGCAGATCGTCGAGGTTCTTCAGGTTGAAGTGGTCGAGAAACGCCTTGGTGGTGGCGAACATCGCCGGTTTGCCCGGCACGTCGCGGTAACCGACGATGCGAATCCACTCGCGCTCGATCAGCGTCTTGACGATGTTGGTGTTGACCGCCACGCCCCGCACGTCCTCGATTTCGCCCCGAGTGATCGGCTGGCGGTAGGCGATCAGCGCCATGGTTTCCAGCAGTGCGCGGGAATAGCGCTGCGGACGCTCCTCCCACAAGCGACCGACCCACGGTGCGAACTTTTCACGGATTTGCAGGCGATAGCCGGACGCGACTTCCTTGAGCTCGAACGCCCGGCCCTCGCAGGACTTGCCAAGCAGGGTCAGGGCTTTCTTGAAAACCGGCGGTTCCGGGCGCTCGCCCTCTTCAAACAGTTCATACAAACGCTCGAGGGATTGCGGCTTTCCCGAGGCCAACAGAAAGGCTTCAAGCAGGGACGCCAGCTCGCGGGGTTCAGTCAGGTTCATATCGGGACTCGTTATTCGGCTCGGGCTCGCACGTGGATCGCGGCGAACGGCTCATTCTGCACCAGCTCGATCAGGGATTCCTTGACCAGTTCAAGGATGGCCATGAAGGTCACCACCACCCCGAGCTTGCCCTCTTCGGCGGTGAACAGCTCGATGAACGGCACAAACCCGCCGCCCTTGAGCCGCTCCAGCACGTCGCTCATGCGCTCGCGGGTGGACAGTGCCTCGCGGCTGACCTGATGGCTTTCGAACATGTCGCCGCGGCGCAGCACTTCGGCCATGGACATCAGGATTTCTTCCAGCGCCACGTCCGGCAACAGCTTGCGCGCGCGGGCTTCCGGGGCGTCGAGCTTGGGCACGATCACGTCGCGACCGACCCGGCTCAGGCCATCGATGCCTTCGGCGGCAGCCTTGAACCGTTCGTACTCCTGCAGGCGACGGATCAGTTCGGCGCGCGGGTCGTCCTCTTCGTCCTCGACGGTTTCGGCCCGGGGCAGCAGCATCCGCGACTTGATCTCGGCCAGCATCGCGGCCATCACCAGGTACTCGGCGGCCAGTTCCAGGCGCACCGACTGCATCAGCTCGACATAGCCCATGTACTGGCGGGTGATTTCCGCCACCGGGATGTCGAGGATGTTGATGTTCTGTTTGCGGATCAGGTACAGCAGCAGGTCGAGCGGGCCTTCGAAGGCTTCGAGGAAGACTTCCAGCGCATCCGGCGGGATGTACAGGTCCAGCGGCATTTCCGTAACGGCCTGGCCATAGACCATGGCAAACGGCAGTTCCTGCTGGGCACCGGCCTGGGGATCAACGGTTTCCACTGCAGACATTCAGGCCTCGACCATGAATGGAGCAGGATCGCCGCAACCGACGCGGATCACTTCCGGATCGTCGCCCGTGAGGTCGATCACGGTGGAGGCCTTGATGCCGCCGGAACCGCCGTCGATGATCAGATCCACCTGATGCTCGAGCAACTGGCGCATTTCGTACGGGTCGCTCAACGGGTCTTCATCGCCCGGCATGATCAGGGTCACGCTCATCAACGGCTCGCCCAGTTCGGCCAGCAGCGCCAGCGCGATCGGATGGCTCGGCACCCGCAGACCGATGGTGCGCTTCTTCGGATGCAGCAACAGGCGCGGTACTTCGCGGGTGGCGTTAAGAATGAAGGTGTACGGCCCCGGCAGGTGGGCTTTGAGGATTCGAAACGTCCCGGTGTCGATCTTGGCGTAATTGCCCAGTTGCGACAGGTCGCTGCAGATCAGTGCGAAGTTGTGTTTCTCGTCGAGCTGACGCAGGCGTCGAACGCGCTCGATGCCGTTCTTGTCGCCGATCTGGCAGCCGATTGCGTAGGAAGAGTCCGTGGGATAGACCACCACTCCGCCCTTGCGGATGATCTCGACCGCCTGTTTGATCAGGCGCGCTTGCGGGTTTTCCGGATGAATCTGGAAAAATTGACTCACATTCTCTACCTGTTCAGACGGCGGCAATAACTGGGTCATGTTTGAACCGACCCCACAGGGGTGGAAGGTCCTCCGGCACCGGCCGGTACTGGCCGATCTCGGACCAGCCACCAGGGCCATGGAAATCACTGCCGGCGCTGACCAGCAGACCGAACTCACGGGCAAGGATGGCAAGGCTGCCCACCTGTTCCGCAGGCTGATGACCGTTGACCACTTCGATCGCATGCCCGCCCGCTTGAATATAGTCGGCAATCAGCTTTCGGCGCTTGCTGCGGGTGAAATCGTAGTGCCACGGATGCGCCAGGCTGACCCAGGCGCCGGCGGCGCGCAACGTGCCGACGGTGTCTTCCAGGGTCGGCCAATGCTGCTTGACGTCCCCCAGCTTGCCGGCGCCGAGCCATTTACGAAACGCCTCGGCGCGATCCTTTACAAAACCTTCACGCACCATCCAGTCGGCGAAATGCGGGCGGGCCGGCGCGTTGCCGCTGTCGCCCAATTCCTGCTGGATCTGCCGCGCGCCGTCGAGCGCATTCGGCATGCCCTTGAGGGCGAGCTTGCGGCTTATTTCTTCAGACCGCAGCCAGCGGCCGTCGTGCAACTTCGCAATCGCCTCGACCAACGGCGCGGCGTTGACGTCGAAACCATATCCGAGCACGTGAATGGTCGCCCCGCCCCAGGTGCAGGACAATTCGACGCCGTTGACCAGTTGCATGCCCAGCCCCTCGGCGGCCGTGCGCGCTTCGGCGAGGCCTTCGAGGGTGTCGTGATCGGTCAGGGCCAGGACTCGCACGCCGTTCTCGAACGCACGCGCAACCAGTGCCGCAGGCGCCAGGGCGCCATCGGAGGCCGTGCTGTGGCAGTGCAAATCAACATTCACGGGGATGTGTTACCTCAAATCAGCTGGCGCTATCGCGCGCCCATATGTTTGTTATTATGCCGCCACATCCAGCTTCTGGCTCTCACTGTGAAACAATTCATCGATTTCATCCCGCTTCTGCTGTTCTTCATCGTCTACAAACTCGATCCACGCACCGTCGACGTTGCCGGCCATGAACTGACGGTAGGCGGCATTTACAGTGCCACCGCCATGCTGATCATCAGCTCCCTGGTGGTGTACGGCGCGCTTTTCATCAAGCAGCGCAAGCTGGAGAAGAGCCAGTGGCTGACCCTGATCGCCTGCCTGGTGTTCGGCAGCCTGACCCTGGCCTTTCACAGCGAAACCTTCCTGAAATGGAAAGCCCCGGTGGTCAACTGGCTGTTCGCCCTGGCCTTCATCGGCAGCCACTTCATCGGTGACCGCCTGCTGATCAAGCGCATCATGGGCCACGCGCTGACCCTGCCGGATCCGGTCTGGACCCGCCTTAACATCGCCTGGATCGCCTTTTTCCTGTTCTGCGGAGCCGCCAACCTGTTCGTCGCCTTCACCTTCCAGAGCATCTGGGTGGACTTCAAGGTGTTCGGCAGCCTGGGCATGACCGTGCTGTTCCTGGTCGGTCAGGGCATCTACCTGTCCCGTCACCTGCACGACGCCGATACCACAACGCCAAAAACCGAGGACTGACATGCTCTACGCCATCATTGCCACCGACGTCGCCAATTCCCTGGACGCCCGCCTCGCTGCGCGCCCGGCACACCTTGAACGCCTGCAAGTGCTCAAGGGCGAAGGCCGCATCGTGCTGGCCGGCCCGCACCCGGCGGTCGACAGCAATGATCCGGGCGCAGCAGGTTTCAGCGGCAGCCTGATCGTCGCCGAATTCGACTCCCTGAGCGCGGCGCAAGCCTGGGCCGATGCCGACCCGTACGTCGCCGCCGGCGTCTACGCCAACGTGATCGTCAAGCCGTTCAAGCAAGTCCTGCCGTAACCTCCCCCGCAAAAGCCCTCAGCGCGATGAACCTTGTCGGTTCATCGCGTTCTCAATCGCTCATTATTCTCGTTTGCCGGCCGACAACCTGCCCAATATCCATTTGGAAACAGGAGTCGCGATGCGCAAGGGTCCGTTGTGTCTGATGTTGGTCACGTTGTCGATCATGGCGCCCGCCCATGGTGAAGAAAGCACCGAAGGCAACAGCTCCACGCCGCTTTCATTGAGCGCCGGCAGCCAGATCACCGAGTTGCAGCAGCGCCTGAAGGCCAGCGAGCAGCAACGGGAAGAACTGAGCAAACAACTGCAAAATGCCGACAACACCCGCGAAAGCGCCCAGCTCGCCCGGTTGCGCCAGGAGAACCAGCGCCTGAAGCTGCAACTCAAGGAAGCCCAGGCCAGCCCGCTGCCGCGCCTGCTGACCGAACAGCAGCAATGGTTCGTCACCGGGGCCGGGGTAGCGCTATTGGCGCTGCTCTGCGGTATCTTTGCCAGTGGAGCAAGCCGAAAACGTCGGCAATGGCTAAATTGAGTGAGTCATGAGCGAGCTGTTACTGATTGATGATGACCAGGAGTTGTGTGAACTCCTGAGTAGCTGGCTGAGCCAGGAAGGCTTTCAGGTCCGGGCCTGTCACGATGGCCAGAGTGCCCGCAAGGCGCTGGCCGAAACCGCGCCGGCGGCCGTGGTGCTGGACGTGATGCTGCCCGACGGCAGCGGCCTGGAACTGCTCAAGCAACTGCGCAGCGATCATGCCGATCTGCCGGTGCTGATGCTTTCGGCCCGGGGCGAGCCGCTGGACCGGATTCTCGGCCTGGAACTGGGCGCCGACGATTACCTGGCCAAACCTTGCGATCCACGCGAACTGACCGCCCGCCTGCGCGCCGTGCTGCGCCGCAGCCACCCGGCTGCCGTGTCGACCCAGCTGGAGCTGGGCGACCTGAGCTTCAGCCCGGTGCGCGGCGTGGTCAGCATCGACGAAAGGGAATTCACCCTCACCGTCTCCGAAAGCCGTCTGCTCGAGGCCCTGCTCAAGCAACCGGGCGAGCCGCTGGACAAACAGGAACTGGCGCAGATCGCCCTCGGCCGCAAGCTGACCCTGTACGACCGCAGCCTGGACATGCACGTCAGCAACCTGCGCAAAAAGATCGGCCCGCACCCCGACGGCCGCCCGCGTATCGTCGCCCTGCGCAGCCGTGGCTACTACTACAGCCTCTGATCGTCTGTCAGTTTTGTCAGGTCGGCGCGAAAGCGTGTTTACCCAAGCTTTACACAGCGCTGACCGCCGCTGACCTTGATCTCCGTAATCTGTACTCATCCGGAACGTACCGGGAACGAGACAAAGGAGATTCACCATGCGCAAGACTCTTATCGCTCTGATGTTCGCCGCTGCCCTGCCGACCGTCGCCATGGCCATGCCACAGGATGGCGGCCCGATGGGTGGCCCGCTGGACGGCCCGCGCCATGGCGGTCAGATGCACGGCATGCACGGCAAAGGCCCGTACAGCCAGCTCGACTTGTCCCGCGAACAGCGCGAGCAAATTCGCAAGATCATGGGCGAGCAAATGCACGAGCGTAAGCAGACGGTCGAAAAATACCTGGAGAAACTCTCGCCAGCCGACCAGAAAGCCATGAAGGACGAGATGGCGGCCAACCACAAGAAAGCCGAGTCTGATGTTCGCGCCGTGTTGAAACCGGATCAACAGAAGAAATTCGACGAGATCCAGAAGAAACAGGCCGAACGCCGCGCCGAATGGGCCGAGTTCAAAGCCTGGAAAGCGCAACAGCCGCAAAAGGCGCAATAATGTTCTAGCGTCACGCCCTGACCCAACGGCTCACCGCCGTTGGGTTTTCTTTGTTTGAGGATTTTCTGTGCGTTCATTGTTCTGGCGTATTCTCGCCAGCTTCTGGCTGGCCATCGCTCTGGTTGCAGGGCTTTCCATTCTGCTGGGGCACATGCTCAATCAGGATGCGTGGATCCTCAGCCGCCATCCGGGCCTCAACACCCTAGCTGCCGAATGGACGCAGACCTACGAAGCCCAGGGCGAAGAAGCCGCCCAGGACATCCTCGAACAGCGCAAACGCCAGTACCACATCGACGTGCAAGTGCTGAATGAAAGCGGCGACCCGGTGGTGCGCGGCACCTTCCCCCGGCGTGCGGCCGCCTTCGAGGCGCGGCAGAACAACGATGACCGACGCCTGCCCTGGCGCCGACTGACCGACGAATTCACCAGCGACAAAAGCGGCGACACCTACCTCTTCATCTACCGCATCCCGCACCCGGAACTCGACGCCTGGCACCGCGAAAGCCTGCTCTGGCCGTTGAGTGCGCTGGGTATCGCGCTGGTGGTGCTGACCCTGTTCAGCCTGTTGGTGACCTTTTCCATCACCCGCCCGCTCAGCCGTTTGCGCGGCGCGGTGCACGACCTCGGGCAGACCACCTATCAGCAGAACAGCCTGGCGCAACTGGCCAACCGTCGTGATGAATTCGGCGTGCTGGCCAATGACTTCAACCGCATGGGCGCACGCCTGCAAAGCCTGATCGGCAGCCAGCGCCAACTGTTGCGCGACGTGTCCCACGAGTTGCGCTCACCGCTGGCCCGACTGCGCATCGCCCTGGCTTTGGCCGAACGTGCAAGCCCCGAAGAACGGGAAAAACTCTGGCCGCGCCTGACCCGCGAGTGTGACCGGCTGGAAGCGCTGATCAGTGAAATTCTGGTGCTGGCGCGAGTCGATGCCGACAACGCCAGCGCCGAAGAGGTGGATTTGAATGCCCTGCTCGCCACCCTGCAAAAAGACGCTCAATTGGGTTCGCCAGAGCAGACCGTGCGTCTGGAGGCCGAGCCGGCGCTCAGGCTGACAGGCTGGCCGACCATGATCGAACGCGCCGTGGACAACCTGCTGCGCAATGCCCAACGCTTCAACCCGGTCGGGCAGTCGATTGAAATGCAGGCGTCACGTCAGGGCGAGCGGATCGTGGTCAGCGTGCGTGACCACGGGCCGGGGGTGCAGGCCGAGCACCTGAGCCAGTTGGGCGAACCGTTTTATCGGGCGCCGGGGCAGACCGCTGCGGGCCATGGCCTGGGACTGGCGATTGCCCGGCGGGCGGCGGAGCGGCATGGCGGGACGTTGGTGCTCGCCAATCACCCGCAGGGCGGATTTGTGGCCAGTCTTGAGTTACCGCTGGAGCCTGGGATTGTGGTGCAACCCTGAAAAGCCCCCCTCATCGGAACGCCGCCCGCCCAGCCCTCTCGCGGAGGGAGAGGGAGCCGACCGAGGTGTCTTGCGTCATACATCAACCTGAAAAAACGAGTCGATTATGGATCTGCCAAAGCCCCTGAACCGCGTCAATTCCGGATTCGGCCAAGTTCTTTCAGGTCGGTGAACCTCTGAAGCATCCCCCAATCAGTCCCCTCTCCCTCCGGGCGGTCCGACGTTTCGGGAGGGTTAGGGTGAGGGCGCTTTTATAGCTTTTAACGCCCTTTAAGCCTTACCCGACCAAGCGCTAACAAACTCCGCCAGATCAACCTTCTCGGCCACCCGCGGTTCTTTCTGCGGCGTGCCTAGGTACAGGAACGCAATCACCTCTTCGTCATCCGTCAGGCCCAGGCCTTTGGCGACATGTTTCGAATAAGCCAGATCACCGGTGCGCCACACCGCGCCAATCCCCTGCGCGTAAGCCGCCAGCAGAATCCCGTGCGCCGCACAGCCCGCTGCCAGCAATTGCTCGGCCTTCGGGTATTTGACGTGATCCTGCAACTTGGCGATGACCACGACCACCAGCGGCGCCCGCAGCGGGCCGTTGCGTGCCTTGTCAATCATCGCTTCGGTGACTTCGCCTTCCTGCATCTGTGCAGCTTCGGCCAGCAACTCGCCCATCTGCTCACGCGCCGCGCCTTCGACGGTCAGGAAGCGATACGGCTGCAAATGGCCGTGATCCGGTGCGCGGGTCGCGGCGGCGAACAGCACTTCGCGCTGTGCGGCAGTGGGGGCCGGATCGATCAGTCGTGGAACGGAAACACGGTTGAGCAAAGCGTCGAGAGCCTGCATCGGCCACCTCCTGAAAAAAATGTCCGGCTATTCTAGCTGCAAGTGATCCAGACGCGTCGGTTTACATGCCTTGCACCGCAGGTAGAATGGCGCCCTTCCCACATCAGCCCGAGCGGACTTCATGGCGTTGCCGACCTTACGGATCATTGGTTTCATCATCGGCATCTTCCTGATCACCCTGGCCGTCGCCATGGTCGTGCCCATGGCCACCCTGGTGATTTTCGAGCGCACCGGCGATCTGCCGTCGTTCCTCTGGGCGAGCATGATCACCTTCGTCGCCGGCCTCGCGCTGGTCATTCCCGGCCGCCCGGAACACATTCACCTGCGCCCCCGGGACATGTACCTGCTGACCGTCAGCAGCTGGCTGGTGGTGTGCATTTTCGCCGCGCTGCCGTTTTTGCTGACCCAGCACATCAGCTACACCGACTCGTTCTTCGAAAGCATGTCCGGCATCACGGCCACCGGGTCGACCGTGCTCAACCATCTGGACGACATGTCCCCCGGCATCCTGATGTGGCGCTCGCTGCTGCACTGGATCGGCGGTATCGGCTTCATCGGCATGGCGGTGGCAATCCTGCCGCTGCTGCGCATCGGTGGCATGCGGCTGTTCCAGACCGAATCCTCGGACCGCTCGGAAAAGGTCATGCCCCGCTCGCACATGGTGGCGCGGCTGATCGTGGCAGCCTACGTCGGCATCACGATTCTCGGCAGCCTGGCGTTCTGGTGGGCCGGGATGAGCCCGTTCGATGCGATCAACCACGCGATGTCAGCGATTTCCACCGGCGGGTTCTCGACCTCCGACCAGTCCCTGGCCAAGTGGACGCAACCGGCGGTGCACTGGGTGGCCGTGGTGGTGATGATTCTCGGCAGCCTGCCGTTCACCCTGTACGTGGCGACGCTGCGCGGCAACCGCCGGGCGCTGATCAAGGATCAACAGGTGCAGGGTTTGCTCGGCATGTTGCTGGCGACCTGGCTGGTGCTCGGCACCTGGTACTGGTGGACCACCAACCTGCACTGGCTGGACGCGCTGCGCCACGTGGCGCTGAACGTGACGTCGGTGGTCACTACCACAGGATTTGCATTGGGGGACTACAGCCTGTGGGGCAATTTCTCGCTGATGCTGTTCTTCTATCTGGGCTTCGTCGGTGGCTGTTCCGGTTCGACGGCGGGCGGGATCAAGATCTTCCGTTTCCAGGTCGCCTACATCCTGCTCAAGGCCAACCTTAACCAATTGATTCACCCACGAGCGGTGATCAAGCAGAAGTACAACGGTCATCGCCTCGACGAGGAAATCGTTCGTTCGATTCTGACCTTTTCGTTCTTCTTCGCGATCACCATCTGCGTGATCGCCCTGCTGCTATCGCTGCTGGGCGTGGACTGGATGACCGCGTTGACCGGCGCCGCCAGCACCGTGTCCGGCGTCGGCCCGGGCCTGGGCGAGACCATCGGCCCGGCCGGCAACTTCGCCAGCCTGCCGGATGCGGCCAAGTGGATTCTGTCGTTCGGCATGCTGCTCGGCCGACTGGAGATCATTACGGTGTTTGTACTGTGTATTCCGGCGTTCTGGCGTCACTGATCGCCTTCGGCGCCTCCAGCAACCGCGCCCGGTAATCGCCGGGCGTGGTGTCGAACCAGCGACGGAAGGCGCGGAAGAAATTGCTCGGATCGGCAAACCCCAACAGATAGGCAATCTCCAGCAAGGTCATGCTCGGTTGCGCCAGGTATTGCTCGGCGAGTTCGCGGCGGGTGTCATCGAGCAACTGCTGAAAACTGGTGCCCTCCTCCTGCAAGCGTCGCTGCAAGGTTCGCTGCGACAGATGCAGGGTCTGCGCCACCGTATCGCGCTTGGGTTCGCCCTGCGGCAGCAGGCGGCACAACACCTGACGCGCCTTGTGGGTCACGCGGCTTTCGGAAAAACGCGCCAGATACTCCCCGGCGAACCGGTCGTGCAGCAGCGCCATCGCCTCGTTGGCCGTGGGCAGCGGCGCCTCCATGTCGGCCCGTTCGAAGATCAGCGCGTCATACGGTGCGTTGAACACCAGCGGTGCATGGAAGGCCTGTTTGTAGGGTTCAAGATCATCCGGCTCGTCACCCTGCACCAGCACTTTGCGTGGGTGCAGCGTGCGCCCGGTCAGCCAGCCGCACAGTGCCAGCGCGCAGGCCAGCGAGGCTTCGGCACTCTGGCGGGTCGGCGGCAGGTGATCGCCGTGCACCGTCAGGATCAGCGCATAACCCTCGTCGAGCAGGCGAAAACTCAGGTCGGCACTTTCGGCGATGATCCGCTGATAACGCACCAGACGCTGAAAACCTTCCGCCAGGGTATTGCTGGACATCAGCGCGTAGCCCGCGACATGGAACGAAGCCGGCCGCACCACCTTGCCCATGTTCAGGCCGATCGCCGGATTCCCGGACAGCTCGACCGCCCGTTGCCAGAGTCGGGTCATGGAATCCTGTGGGAAGCGTGCGTCCGGATCCTCCAGCGCCGCGTAGTCGAGCCCCAGCTGTCTGAACAGAACCCGACAATCCAGGCCGTCCATTTCCAGTGCTTTGACAATCCCCATCGCCCAGCTTGCAGAAGTCGTTCTTTCGCTCATGGCGTTTTTTCTTGGATGACATGGTAAGCCGCATACTACGGCCGATTTCCCAAGGATAGTAAAGTGGCGCCGATTGTCACTGGCCGACGCCAATGATCACTCTAGACTCAAATAAGCTACCCGCCGAACAACTTGCAATCAGAACAATAGCCACAGAGATCGCAGTCGTGGAAACCCTCAAGCCTTTCAACAGCTTCGCCGAGTTCTATCCGTATTACCTCAGCGAGCACAGCAACAGCACCTGCCGTCGCCTGCATTTCATCGGCACGACGCTGGTGATCTTCATCCTCGCCCTGACCATCGCCAAGGGCGCCTGGCTGCTTTTACTTGCGTTGCCGCTGGCGGGCTACAGCTTTGCCTGGGTCGGCCATTTCTTTTTCGAGAAAAACCGCCCGGCCACCTTCCAGCACCCGTTCTACAGCCTGCTCGGCGACTTCGTCATGTACCGCGACATGATCCTGGGCCGCGTGCCGTTCTAGAAATTCCGACCAAGAGGATTGCCGATGAATGCCAATGCCCGTTTCACCCACATGAAGGACGGCACGCAGGAAGACTGGGCGATCATTGCGGCGGATTTCAGCGCCTATGCCCGTCAGTTGCCGGGCCGGATCATGGCGCACCTGAAACTGCTCGAAGGCGATTTCGGCGGTTTCCCGGTGGATCGCCTGACCCACTCGCTGCAAACCGCGACCCGCGCCTTTCGCGACGGGCGCGACGAGGAATACGTGGTCTGCGCCCTGCTCCACGACATCGGCGACACCCTCGGTTCCTACAATCACCCGGACATTGCCGCGGCCATTCTCAAGCCGTTCGTCAGTGCCGAAAACCTGTGGATGGTGGAAAAGCACGGGATTTTCCAGGGCTACTACTTCTTCCATCACCTGGGCATGGATCGGCACCTGCGCGAGCAGTTCAGCGACCACCCGCAGTTTCTGGCGACCGCAGAGTTCTGCGCCAAATACGACGCAGCGGCGTTCGACCCCGAGTACGACACCCTGCCGCTGAGCTTCTTCGAGCCGATGATGGAAAGGTTGTTCGCCCAGCCGAAAAACTCGATCTACAAAGCGGCGATGGAAGAGCACGCCTAGGCCTGATGTTGTCTGCACCGGCCTCATCGCTGGCAAGCCAGCTCCCACAGGTTTTTGGGGTGTACACAAAGGCTACGTACACCTTCGACCACTGTGGGAGCGGACTTGCTCCGGGCGGCGATCCGACGATGAGGCCAGCAAAACCGACACACATCTTTTCTAAGCCAGCTCGGCAACCTTCGCCGCTTTCAACTCGGCCTCTCGCGCCTGCGCATCGGCCAGGCGATACAACTCGATCGTGCCGTCCCAGTGCTCGATCAGCGCCGTGCACGACTCCACCCAATCGCCACAATTGAGGTAATCCACCTCGCCGACCTTGCGGATCTCGGCGTGGTGAATGTGTCCGCAGACCACCCCGTGCAACTCGCGCTTCACGCATTCGTGGGCGATGGCTTCTTCGAAGTCGCTGATGAAGCTGACCGCGGTCTTCACCTTGTGCTTGAGATAGGCCGACAGCGACCAGTAGCCGTAACCGTATTTCGCCCGCCAGTGATTGAGCCAGCGGTTGAGGGTCAGGGTGAACTCGTAGGCCGAATCGCCGAGGAACGCGAGCCAGCGGTGGTAACGGGTGATCACGTCGAACTGGTCACCGTGAATCACCAGCAGATGCCGGCCATCGGCGGTGACGTGGACGGCTTCGTCGACCAGCTGGATGTTGCCCAGAATCAGTTTCGAATAGCGGCGCAGGAATTCGTCGTGGTTGCCGGTGACGTAGATCACCTCGGTGCCACGCTTGCTCATGGTCAGCAAACGGCGAATCACGTTGGTGTGGGCCTGGGGCCAATACATGCCGCCGCGCAGTTTCCAGCCGTCGATGATGTCACCGACCAGATAGATCTTGTCGGCGTGATAGCCCTTGAGAAATTGCGACAGATGCTCGGCCTGGCAATCCCGCGTGCCCAGGTGCACGTCGGAGATCCACAGGGTGCGAACCCGTTGTTTACGGCTGGGTCTGGCGAGCTCGGCGCTGGTCATGGGCAACCCTCTGCGATGTTTTCGCCACTGTGCGCGCGCCCGGTTAATCGACCATGACAGCTGTGCGTCAGTCGTGTGACAAACGCGTCGCCCCTGCGCCGGTGTAGACTGGCGGCTCGCCCGGAGACCGCCATGCAACCGATCCTGACCCTGCGCCATTACAGCCACGACCTGATCGCCCACAGCCACGACCACGCGCAACTGGTGTTCGGCCTGTCCGGCGCGCTGGATTTCGAAGTCGAAGGGCGTGGCAGTCAGGTATTGCAGCAGAGCTTCGTGGTGATTCCCGCCGGCGCGCATCACGCGTGCGGCAGTCCCAAGGGCAGTCGCTGTCTGGTGCTGGATGTGCCCGACGAGCAATGGCTGGCGCGCTCGCTGGGCAATCACGCCGATGCCAGTCGCCGTCTGCTGGGCAACGCCGCGCGGTTGTCGCTGGATGCCGGGCAAGGTCAATTGGTCAACTGGCTGGCGAACAGTCCGGTGAACGATCCGCTGATTGCGCAACAAGGCGCGGTGTTGCTGCTGGCGAGCCTGAACCACGTGCCACCCGCCGAGATCGTCGCGCGCCGCCTGCCCTACGCGGCACTCGATGCGCACATCGAGCAGTACGCGGCCTATCCGTTGCAAGTCGCGGATCTGGCACGTGTCGCCGGATTGTCCAGCGCCCGGCTGCATGCGCGGTTCGTCGCCGAATGCGGGCAGACACCGATGGACTACATTCGCAGTCGCCGGCTGCACAAAGCCGTGGCGCTGTTGCGCAACACAACACTGCCCGTCGGTGAAGTGGCCAGCCGGGTCGGCTACAACTCGCAAAGCGCGTTCTCGGCTGCCGTCCTGCGTGAGTTCGGTACGTCTCCTACACAATTGCGACGCGAGGCTGACGACAAAAGTCGATAGCCTGCCGACAGACTTTTGCGCCGTGACACGCTTCAATGTGTGCCTGTAATGGTGTTTGGAAAAAGGACTGCAATGACTCCCCGTACCGCCCTCGGCGCCCTGCATATCGGCGCACTGATGTTCGGCCTGACCGGCGTCTTCGGCAAACTCGCCGCCGCAACGCCCGCCGTCATCGTGTTCGGGCGCGCCGCGTTTGCCGTGCTGGCCCTGGCGTTTTTCGCCCGCTTCGCCCAACAGGGCGGCTGGCAGAAACTGCAGGCCGTCGACTGGCGACGACTGGCCCTGAGCGGTGTGCTGCTGGCCGGGCATTGGGTGAGTTTCTTCATTGCGGTCAAGGTCGCGGGCGTCGCCATTGCGACCCTGGGTTTCGCCAGTTTCCCGGCCTTCACGGTGATCCTAGAAGGGCTGATTTTCCGCGAACGCATCCGCATCAATGAAATCGTGCTGGTGGTGCTGGTGAGTGTCGGGCTGGTGCTGGTGACCCCGGCGTTCGATCTGGCCAGCGGCGCGACCACGGGCCTGCTCTGGGCGATCCTGTCCGGCCTGCTGTTTTCCCTGTTGTCCCTGACCAACCGCGCCAGCTCCGGGCGCATCCCGGCGGTGCAGGCAGCGTTGTGTCAGAACGTGGTGGTGGCGTTGTGTCTGCTGCCGGTGGCAGCGCCGCAACTGAGCGACGTGCGCGCCATCGACTGGTTGTGGATCGGTTTGCTCGGGGTGTTCTGCACTGGCGTCGCCCACAGTTTGTTCGTTGCCAGCCTCGCGGTAATCAAGGCGCGCACCGCCGCGGTGGTGTTCGCCATGGAGCCGGTGTACGGGATTACCGTGGCCTGGCTGCTGTTCGATGAAGATCCGACCCTGCGCATGCTGATCGGCGGCGCGCTGATCATCGTCGCGATCGTGGTGTCGAGCCGGATGTCAGGCAGCAGCGACAAGAAAACCGTCGCGGCCGAAGCCGCCTCTCACTGAGTACGGTCGTTGTGGCCGAGGTCGCGGTCAGGGTCGATCCGGTCGCGCACCCGCTGCTTGAGCACCTTGGCCTCGGGGAAGCCGCCGTCGGCCTTGCGTTCCCAGATCTGTACGTCGTTGCAGGTAATGTGAAATATCCCGCCGGTGCCCGGCACCAGTGACACTTTGCCGAGGTCATCGCCGAAGGTGCTGAGCAGCTCTTGTGCCAGCCACGCGGCACGCAACAGCCACTGGCATTGCGTGCAATAAGTGATGACGATTTCCGGTTTTGTGACGGTCATGATTGCTGAAACTCCTGAGCCAGAGGGCGCCGCTATAATAGCCGGCTTTATCGCTCGCCCCGAGAATCACGATGCGTCGTCTTCTGATCTGCCTGCTGCTTGGTTTCCTCCCCCTGTTCGCTGGTGTCAGCGTCCATGCCAGTGAGACCACACGCCCGAAAGTCGGACTGGTGCTGTCCGGTGGCGCGGCCCGTGGCCTGGCGCACATCGGTGTGCTCAAGGCCCTGGAAGAGCAAGGCATCAAGATCGATGCGATTGCCGGCACCAGCATGGGCGCGGTGGTCGGCGGGCTGTACGCCTCGGGTTACAAGATTGACGAGCTGGAAAAACTCGCCCTGACCATCGACTGGCAGCAGGCATTGTCCGACGCCCCGCCCCGCAAAGACGTACCGTTCCGGCGCAAGCAGGACGACCGCGATTTTCTGGTGAAACAGAAGTTGAGCTTTCGCGACGACGGCAGCCTCGGCCTGCCCTTGGGCGTGATTCAAGGCCAGAACCTCGCGCTGCTGCTCGAAAGCCTGTTGGCCCATACCAGCGACACCCGGGATTTCGACAAGCTGCCAATACCGTTCCGCGCCGTGACCACCGACATCGCCAACGGCGAAAAAGTGGTGTTCCGCAAGGGCCATCTGCCCCAGGTGATCCGCGCCAGCATGTCGATCCCGGCAGTGTTCGCCCCGGTCGAACTCGACGGCAGATTGTTGGTGGATGGTGGCATGACCGACAACATTCCCCTCGATGTGGCGCGGGAAATGGGCGTCGACGTGGCCATCGTGGTCGACATCGGCACCCCACTGCGCAACCGCAAGCAACTGGTGACCGTGGTCGATGTGCTGAACCAGTCGATCACCCTGATGACCCGACGCAACTCCGAAGAGCAACTGGCGACCCTGCATCCCAATGACGTGCTGATCCAGCCGCCGCTGGCCAGTTTCGGTTCCACCGATTTCGGCCGAGGCCAGGAGATGATCGACGCCGGCTACCGAGCGACCCAGGCCCTGGACGTACGCCTTGCCCGCCTCAAACCGGTGCAGTCGCAGGACGCCGAACTCAACGCTGCCCGCGCGCCGGGCCAACGCACGCCGATCATCACCGCGATCAAGGTCGAGAACGACTCTAAAGTCGGCGATGACGTGATCCGCTATTACATCCGCCAGCACATCGGCGAACCGCTGGACCTGGGCCACCTGCAAACCGACATGGGCACTCTGTACGGCCTCGATTATTTCGAGCAGGTGCATTACCGCGTGGTGCACAAGGGCACGGATCACACGCTGGTGATCAGCGCGCGCGGCAAACGCACCGGCACCGATTACCTGCGGGTCGGCCTCAGCCTGTCGGACGACATGCGCGGCGACAGCGCCTTCAACCTCGGCGCCAGTTACCGCATGAACGGCATCAACCGACTCGGCGCGGAATGGCTGACCCGGGCGCAGATCGGCGATAAACAAGAGTTGTACAGCGAGTTCTACCAGCCGCTGGACGTGGGCTCTCGCTACTTCGTGGCGCCTTATGCGTCGTTCGCCGCACAAAACGTCGACTCGGTGCTGGACAACGATCCGATCGCCCAGTATCGCGTCGAGCGCTACGGCTTCGGCCTGAATGTCGGCCGGCAGATCGGCAACAGCGGCGAAGTGCGTTTCGGCGTCGGCGAGGCTTGGGGCAAGGCGGATGTGCGGATCGGCGATCAGGATCTGCCGAGCGAGAACTTCAACGAAGGGTTCTATGCGTTGAAGTACTCGTTCGACTCGCTGGACAACGTCTACTACCCCCACGAAGGCGAGGACATCGGCCTGACGCTGGTGCAGTTCGAGCCGAGCCTGGGTTCCGACACGCGCTACCGGCAGTGGGAATTCAAACTGGACAAGGCCATGAGCAGTGGCCCGGATACGCTGATCCTGGGCGGTCGTTACGGCCGTACGCTGGACGATGCCAACGTGGTGACCTCCAGTTTCCTGCTCGGCGGTGCCCGGCAACTGTCCGGTTTCCGCGAGGACGCGATCTCCGGGCAGAACGTCAGTCTGATGCGTGCGGTGTATTACCGCCGCCTCACCCCGCGCTCGTACCTGCCGCTGGACTTCCCGCTGTACGCCGGCGCCTCGCTGGAACGCGGCCGGGCGTGGAACAACGACAACGAGTTCGACAGTGGCTACATCAACGCCGCCAGCGTGTTCATCGGCTTCGATACGCCGCTGGGGCCGCTGAACTTCAGCTATGGACTGAACGATGCGGATGAGCAGGCGGTGTACCTGAACCTCGGGCAGACCTTCTGACAGCGGTCAGCGAATCCCCGCCAACAGCGTGCGCGCCGTTTGCTTGAGGGGTTCGTCGGCTTCCTTGAGCAGTTCGTTGAGCAAGGCAATGGCGCTGTCGATATCGCCGTCGTCGATGCAGGTCTGGGCCTGTTCGAGTTTGCCGGCGTTGGCGGCGTTTGAGGGTTCGTCTTCCGGGGCATGCAGCTCCAGTGGTTCCAACGAGAGCGACGAACCGGGATCGCCAAACTCGTTGAGAAAGTCCTCATCCAGCGGCTGCGTTTCCGGTTCGACGATCCATTCCAGTTCGGCGGTTTCGGTATCGTCGGGCAGGGTTTCCGGCAATTCGAAATCCTGTGGCAGTACCTGCAGATCGGAGCCGAGCGTTGATGGCGCCTGTTCAGGTGCGTCGGTGGTGGAGCGAGTCTCCTCAAGATCCCAACTCGACGCCATCGAGAGCTGATCCAGGTTCAGTTCGAAATTGTCTTCGGGTTCCGGCTCCACAGGCGTCGCGGGTTCGATCGGCAGCGCGGCAATCACCGGAGCCGCTGCCGCCAGAGGTGCGGCGCTGGCCAGTTTCGGGTAGCGGGCGCGAATCTCCTGCAAGCGCTGATCCTCGACCCCGAGCTGGCGCAGGCGGTTTTCCTGCTCGTCATAGATCGGCGTGTCGCCCTGCCGCCCCAGCACTTCAAGCAACTGCACGCCAAGGTCGATGCGCTCCGGCTCCCGCTGCAACGCATCGCGCAACAGGCCGGCGGCCTCGCCCAAGCGTCCGTAAGCCAGATAAATGCCGACCGCTTCCAGCACATCGCCGTTGGCGTGTTCCTCGCGATGCTCGACAGCACTGTGAATGGCACTCGGCCGCATCGGTTCGGCGTCGTCGACCGGGGGTTCGTTTCGTACCGGCAGGAACGGCAACGGCGCAGCAGTCCCTTGCGCCTGCTGGCGTTGCCGGCGCACATACAACCCCGCCACCAGCAACCCCAGTACCAGCAACAATCCGCCGAGCAGCGGCCAGTTTAGTGAATCCTCTTGAGCCTCGACCGGGGCAATGACCGGCGCCGGCACAGGTGCCACGGGCGCTGAGGTCACTGGGGGTGCCTGTTGCACTTCAATCAGACGGGCCTGCAAATCACCGAGCTGTTTCTTGCCGTCAGCGATCAGCACTTCCTGCGCCTGAAGCTTCACGTTCAATGCATCGATGGTTTTTTGCAGTTGCTGGTTCTGCACAAGACTCGCCGCCAGTTGTTCGGCCTGCGCGGCGGCGACCGGAGCCGGTGGCTGCACCGGCGCAGCAGGTTTGGCCGGCGTAGTTGCGGTGGGAGTCTCGGGGGTCGGGAATTCCGAGGATTGCGCGCGCGCCGTTGGCTCGTCGGTGGCCGGAACAATTCCCGGTGCGCCCGGCGGGTCGATCAGCACGGTGTATTCGCGCAGCAGGTGGCCGTTGGGCTGATCGAGCTGCACGAGGAAATTCAGAAAGGGTTCGTTGACCGGTTTGCTGGACGTCACCCGGATCATGTTGCGATTGCCGCGCAGGATCGGGGTGAACTTGAGGTCATTGAGGAAGAACACGCGCTCGATACCGGCGCGGCCAAACTCGTCCGCCGAGGCCAGACGGACCGCCAGTTCGCTTTCACTGACGCCCCCGACATCCACCAGGGCGATGTCAGCCTTGAGCGGCTGATTGAGGGCTGAATGCACGGTGATGTCACCGAGCCCCAGCGCCAATGACGCAGTGGACCAGGTGAGAACACTGGCCACCAACAGCGAGTTGGCGCAACGCAGTACTACGTGCCGACTTCCGAGCATGAGCATCCCTTGAATAAGCAAAACCGACTTCTATGCGTTCGCACATCCGGTACGAACACGATATTGCCCAGTAGTTCTTATAGTCTGCCCAGCGCGATCTCTCAAAAAAACGGCACGCGGTTGTGCCTCAAGACTTTTCCAGGTTAGCCAGAATGTGCCCGTGAACCCGCATGCAGACCTTCAGATCCGCCTCGTCGACGCCTTCGAACAATTCCTTGCGCAGTTGCGTGGCGATGGTTTCGATCTGTTCGATCAGCGGCAGGGCCGGAGCACACAGCACGATTTTTTTCGCCCGACGGTCTTCCATCACGGACTGGCGTTGCACCAGGCCCTGGCTTTCCAGGCTGTCGAGCAGACGGGCCAGGGTCGGCCCTTCGACGCCGACGCTTTGCGCCAGCTCCCGCTGGGTCGGCGCCTCTTCGAAACGCGCCAGATGCAGCAGCACCAGCCAGCGTGCCTGGGACAAGCCCAGGCCGGCCAGCCGGCGATCCAGTTCGGCACGCCAGCCACGGGACATCTGGGCCAATTGCATGCCAAAACGGTGTTGATCGGTCAACGGCATAAAACACTCATGATCAGACTGAAGAAATAGAGAAAAACTAATTATTAGTCAGCTAAGCATGACATTTGCCTATAGGCAAGAGGCGTCCTGTACTGAATCGTTACATCGGTATAGCGGTTGGCACAAACGCCCTCTCACATTTCAAACTCGGATTGCAGCGCAGCCCGTACGCAATACAGCACACCTTCAGGCACGCGACCGGCAAACAGCTCGGCCACTTCGGCGACCGACGGCAACTCGCCTTCGCCGTCAAGGAACGCATCCTGGACTTCGCCCATCAGGTCTTCCGGCAAATCCAGCGCTTGCTCGAGCGACAGCTGCTGCTTGCCGATGGCTTCTGCGAGCATGGTGTAAACGTTCTTTTCCGAGCACTGCAATTGACCGGAGATCTGCAACGGCGTCATGCCGGCGCGGGCCAGGGTGATCAGTTCGTGGCGCACGTCGGCCACGACTTTCGGCGCCTCGGCCTCGCCGCCGAGCACTTCGAGGAAGGCCTCGCCGTAGCGCTCCAGCTTGCGCGCGCCGACGCCGCTGACCCGGGCCATGTCGGCCAGCGAGGTCGGCTGGCTGCGGAGCATTTCCAGCAGGGTCGAGTCGGGGAAGATGACGTACGGCGGCACGCCGTGTTCTTCCGCCAGCTTGCGCCGCAGGGCGCGCAACGCTTCCCACTGTTCCCGTTCTTCGCCGCGCACCAGTTGGCTGGCCGGGCTCTTGCTGCCGCTCTTGGCGGAGACTTGCGGCTTGAGGTCGCGGCGCAGCTCCAGGCTCACTTCACCCTTGAGCAGCGGCCGGCACGTGTCGCTCAGACGCAGCCCGCCGTAACCTTCGTGATCGACATCCGCCAGGCCGCGAGCAACCAGTTGACGGAACAGCGAGCGCCATTCGCTCTCGCTCAGCGCCTTGCCGACACCGTACACCGACAGATGCTGATGGCCGAAGCTGCGGACCTTTTCGTTGTCCTTGCCCAGCAGCACGTCCACCAGATGGCCGACGCCATAACGCTGGCCGGTGCGATAGATCGCCGACAGCGCCTGACGCGCAGGCTCGGTGGCGTCCCAGGTCTGCACGCCGTCGGTGCAGTTGTCGCAGTGGCCGCACGGCTCCGGCATGTCTTCATCGAAGTAGGCCAGCAGCGCCTGACGGCGGCAGCGGGTTTCTTCGCAGAGCGAGAGCATGGCGTCGAGCTTGTGCTGCTCCAGACGCTTGTGGCGCTCGTCGCCCTCGGAGTTCTGCAGCATCTGCTTAAGCATCACCACGTCTTGCAGGCCGTAGGCCATCCACGCGTCCGCCGGCAGACCGTCACGGCCGCCACGTCCGGTTTCCTGGTAATACGCCTCAAGGGATTTCGGCAGGTCGAGGTGAGCAACGAAGCGCACGTTGGGTTTATCGATGCCCATGCCGAACGCCACGGTGGCGACCATGATCAGGCCTTCCTCGTTGAGGAAGCGCTTCTGGTGATAGGCGCGCAGATCGTTGGGCAGACCGGCGTGATACGGCAGGGCCGGGAAGCCCTGCTCGGTGAGAAACGCGGCCACCTCCTCCACTTTCTTGCGCGACAGGCAGTAGACGATGCCGGCGTCACTGCGCCGCTCGGCAAGGAACGCCAGCAACTGCTTGCGCGGCTGCTCCTTGGGCACGATGCGGTAGAAGATGTTCGGCCGGTCGAAGCTCGAGAGGAAACGTTCGGCATTCTGCAGGTGCAGGCGGGTGACGATTTCTTCGCGGGTGCGTTTGTCGGCGGTGGCGGTCAGAGCGATGCGGGGTACGTCGGGGAACATTTCCGCCAACTGCCCCAGTTGCAGGTATTCCGGGCGGAAGTCATGGCCCCATTGCGATACGCAGTGCGCTTCGTCGATGGCGAACAGGGCGATGTTCAAGCCTTGCAGGAACGACAGCATGCGCGGCTGCACCAGCCGCTCCGGCGCCAGATACAGCATTTTCACTTCGCCGCGCTTGATCCGGTTGGCGAGGTCGCGCTGTTGTTCAGCGCTTAATGTGGAGTTCAACGCGGCGGCGGCCACGCCCAGCTCTTCGAGGGTGGCGACCTGATCGTCCATCAAAGCGATCAGCGGCGAAACCACCACCGCCAGGCCGTCGCGCAGCAGCGCCGGCACCTGGAAGCACAGGGATTTACCGCCGCCGGTCGGCATCAGGACAAGGGCATCACCGCCACTGGCCACGCGCTCAATGATTGCACCCTGAC
The DNA here is from genome assembly GCF_021602345.1 of Pseudomonas pharyngis. GTDB lineage: Bacteria > Pseudomonadota > Gammaproteobacteria > Pseudomonadales > Pseudomonadaceae > Aquipseudomonas > Aquipseudomonas pharyngis. The sequence continues at coordinate 167,913 of NZ_BQID01000006.1, read as the reverse complement.
GGCCACGGAAACTGTCGTAGCCGAAGATGTCCTTGAGGACGCGTTGAGCCTGTTCGAGCATAAAAACTCCAAAAATCCACCGAAACATCCCTGCACAGGCTGGTTCAAGACAGCCGAGGCTGCTTTAAACAAAACGTAAGCGCGCATTGCATCGCGCCGTACACAATCAGCCGCGACACCGGCAGGGATCGCAAAGCGCGGCAGTATACCCGAGCCCTCCCCGGCAGAGGGCACCGCCGATAAGAAGCTTGTGCGGGCAAATCTGCCGTGCGGCTGGCTTGAGGGCTCAAGAAGGCCTAGAATTCCCGCATTGTTTATTCCCCCAAGGTAGCCCTTTAATGTCCTTCGCCGAGCAACTAACCCGCCTGCAAGTCTTCCTCGACGCCGACGAGCTGCATGAAGAGGCGCTGGACTACGTGGCCGCTCACGGTTACCTGACTGCGCTGTCGATCTGCGCCGACGTGGTGCCGGAGCGTGAATGGATCGACGCCCTGTTCGCCGAAGAGCCGCATTACAGCAGCGAAGCGCAGCGTGAAGAGATCGAAGCCACGCTGATCGGCCTCAAGGCCCACATCGCCCGCCAACTGGCGTCGGACGAAGAGTTCGAGCTGCCATGCGAGCTGGACCTGGGCGACGACCCGGACGATTCCGAACTGCGCGGCTGGTGCATCGGCTTCATGGAAGGCGTGTTCCTGCGCGAAGCGGCCTGGTTCGAAACCGCCGAAGAAGAAGTCAGCGAAATGCTCCTGCCGATCATGGTCGGTTCGGGCCTGTTCGACGAACAGCCTGAGTTCGAAGACATCGCCAAGGATGCCAACCTGATGGACGACATGATCGTGCAGATCCCGGAAGCCCTGACCGCGCTGTACCTGCTGTGCCAGGCGCCCGACGAAAAACCGGCGATCCTCAAGCCACGTCACCACTAAGATCCGGCCTATGGACAATCCCATAGGCAACCGCCCCCTGATGTTGCGCTACATCCTGCTGGCCATCGGCTGGCTGAGCGTGGCATTGGGGGTGATCGGGATTTTCCTGCCTGTTCTCCCCACCACCCCCTTCCTCCTGCTGGCAGCCGCCTGCTTCGCCCGCAGCTCTCCGCGTTTCTATCAATGGCTGGTCGAGCATCCCCGGCTCGGGCCATGGATCCGCGATTACCTGGATGGCAACGGCATTCCGCTCAAGGGCAAGGTCTATGCGATCGGGCTGATGTGGGCGAGCATTCTGTTCTCGTGCTACCTGGTGCCGCTGGTGTGGGCGCGGGGGTTCATGCTGACCAGTGCGGTGCTGGTGACGGTTTATATCTTGCGGCAGAAGACGTTGCGCAAATCCTGACAAGGGGCGATGGCGCAACTCAGTCCTTTCAACCTGACACCCAGTTGAATCATGTTTAAGAACATGTCCGCAAAGCCACGCAACCTTGCGCCTTTGCCTACGCATCCGCCAGAATCCGCCGGCTTGTGCGCCTTGGGGGCGGGTTCTATTGTTTGGCGGTCGCTGAAAAACAGCGATCGGGTTTAGCAGCCCGGTTAACTTCAAGGCACGTTGGTGTCGCCAATGTTTTTTATGGCGGCTGACGTGGGGCACTTCGGTGCGCCGGGATCCTTGAGCCTGGTCTGCTAACCCGCGTTCAGCCGCCACCCTCTTCGTTTAGCAGCGATGGATGACGGCTCCATTTCTCAAGGAGCTTCACAATGATCAAACCTACGCCAAGCCCGCCGGAAGTCGATTCGACATCCCCCTACGAAACCCTCGATTCGAAGAAATTCCACGAAGCCGCCGAACGCGCCCTCGATCACTACCTCAATCCGCTGCTCCCCCGCAAACCGCTGCTCAAACCCAACACCCGCTACCTCATCGCCCCCGGCATCGATAGCGAAGAACTGCTGGCCGATGCCTGCGAAACCCTGACCTCGGCCAAGGTCATGGCCAATGACTTCGCCGGGCTGGTGGACGGCTCGCAGCGGCATGTGCTGTTGGGGATTGCGCAGTTGATCATGCTGGGGGAACTGGCCGTGAATCGGGCGCTGGATAATCTGGAACTGAAGGCTGAGGCGCCCGCTGTAGCCTGATCGCCGCCTGATCGTTCCCACGCTCTGCGTGGGAATGCCTCAATGGACGCTCTGCGTCCGCTGTTTGGGACGCGGAGCGTCCCGGGCTGCATTCCCACGCGGAGCGTGGGAACGATCTACGCGCAAAGAAAAGCCCGCCGTCCCGTTTGATCGGGGCGGCGGGTTTTGTCGTTTCAGCCCTCAGTTACACCGTGTCCACCTTCAACGAATGATCATTCAGCATGCCGTTGATGATCGTTGCCGTGTCGTGCCCGCTGGCGATCAACCCACCCGCCCCCGGCGTCACACCGTAGTGGCTGGCGAGGTTGACGCCCGCCAGGTCGATGGTCTGGCTCGGCGTGGCGCCGGCCATGGCGCTGACGTCGATGCTGGTCATGACCGAGGCGCCGCTGCCGGTGACGGTGAAGTGCAGGTAGTCATCCAGTGACGCCGCGGTGCCGTTTTCACCTTGCAGCAGTTGCGACAGGTCGAGCTTGTCGGTGCCGGGGGTGAAGTCGGTGACGAGATCGTGACCGCTGTTGCCCTTGAGCCACTGGAAGGTGTCGGCACCAGACCCGCCGGTCAGGGTGTTGTTGCCCATCCCGCCGATCAGCAGGTCGTCACCGCCGCCGCCATTGAGGATGTCGTTGCCCAGACCGCCGTTGATCACGTTGTTATTGTTGTCGCCGGTGAGGGTGTCGTTGAAGTTCGAGCCGACGAGGTTTTCGATACCGGTCAGGGTGTCTGTCCCGGCACCAATGGTGTTTTGCGCACCGAGCAGGCCGAGGTTGACCGTCACCCCGGCGGTCGCATGGGCGTAGCTGGCGGTGTCGATGCCGGTGCCACCGTCGAGCAGGTCGTTGCCCGGGCCGCTGTAGAGCAAGTCGTTGCCGGCGCCGCCGTGCAGTTCGTTGTTGCCGGAGCCTGCGGTCAGCACGTCGTTGCCGTCGCCGGCGTTGATGATGTTGTCGCCGGTGCCGGCCACCAGTACGTCATCGCCCGAGGTGCCGGTGAGGGTGTGGCCGTCCTGATAGCTGATGGTCACGTTCGCCGTGTCGCTGCCGCCGTGGTTGTCGTTGGCGGTGTAGGTGCCGTGGTAGTCCGGGGTGATGTCGTGGGCCCCGGCGTAGTTAAGGGTCATGGTCAGCTGGTAGTTCTCCGCCGCGTTGGCGTTGCTGCCCGTGGTGTTGCTGATGTTGGTGATGTGGATCTGGTAGACGCCATCGGACGTCGCGGTCAGGGTTTGGCCGTCCGCGAGGGCGATCCAGGCGCCGCCGTTGATCGAGTACTCCATGGTGATGTGACCGGCCGCCAGGTTGTGGTCCAGGTTGAGGGTTTCGCCCTGGCGCAGGTTGACGGTGATGCGGTCTTCATCGTTGGCGTTGGTGTTGGTCACCGCGCCGAGGTAGCCGCTGACCACCAGCACGGCGGTCATGGTGGCGGCGTTGACGCTGAAGGAATTACGCACGTTGGCCAGGTTCTGGTTGGCGGCGGTGTTGGCGTTGGTGCCGGTGAAGCTGATCGCGCCGCTGCCGGTAAAGTCTGCCGCTTTGGAGACCCAGCCGGTGTTGAACGAGGTTGGCGTGGCGTTGAGGGTATCGCCGTTCGGGTCGGTGTCGTTGGCCAGCAACAGCTCGCCCGGCACCACGATGTTGCCCGACAGCACGTTGGTGATGATGTGGTCGTCCGCCGCCACCGGAGGCGCGTTGGGGATCACTTTCACGGTCAGCGTCGAGCTGGCGAGGTCGCCATCGTTGTCGCTGAGGGTGAAGCCGATGTTTTCGGTGATCACCACAGCGGTGGTTTTCTGCGAGGTGTAGCTGTAGTCACCGGTGTCGAGGTTGACCACCAGGGTGCCGCTGTTGTTGGTGGCGATGCTCAGGGTGTTGTTCACCGTGTTGAACGTGCCGTGGTTGGCGCCGCCGCTGGCGACCAGTGAACCCTGACCGCCGTTGGCTTTCGGGTCATAGGTGTAGGTGGTGCCGTCGACCACGATGGATTTGATGAACCCGCCATCGGCGCCGAACGTACCGCCCTCGCCCAGCAGCGAACCGGTGACCGGCGCGCCCTGCACCGTGCCGGACAGCACCGAATTGAGTTGATTAAGGTCGGTGACCACCACCGCGTTGGTGTTGGTGTGGGTGATGCCGTCGTACGCCAGCGGATCGAGGTTGGCGTTGCTCACGCCGCTGCCCAGGCCGATCGCGTAGTTCTTGATGTTGTTGGCATCGAGGAACGCCTTGAGCGTCGCTTCGTCGGCGGTGCCGATGTCACCCTCGTTGGGTTTGCCGTCGGAGAAGAAGTAGCCGACGTTCTGCGCCCCGGTGAGTTTGCCCGAGGTGTTGAACGCGTTGTACATGGTCGCCACAGCGGCGTCGTAGTTGGTGCCGCCGCCCGCGCTGAGGCTGGCCAGAAGGGTCTTGGCCGTCGCGACATCGACCCACACCGAAGTGCGGTCGGTGGCGTTGCTGCTGAAGGTGACGAGCTGCACTTTCACATCGCCCAGATCGTCGTACTTGTCGAGCAAGGCGCTGATCGCCTGCTTGGCCAGTTCCAGCCGCGACAGGCCCGGCACGCCGGAGGCATCGGCCATGCTGCCGGAGATGTCGAGGACGATGAGGATGTTGGAGTCGATCTCCACCGCCGCCACCGAACGATCCGACGCCACCGCTTTTGGCACGTCGTCGACGATGTTGACCACGATGGTGCTGGTGGTGCTGTTGCCCAGCGCATCGGTGGCTTTGTAGGTGAAGCTTTCGCTCAGGGTGTTCGGCCCGTCGTTGGCGTTCGGCACGGTTTTCGGCGCCGAGGTCAGGGTGTAAGTGTAGGTGCCGTCGGCGTTGAGCTGGATCTGCCCGTAAGTGCCGGTGGCGCTGCCGACCAGGGTGTAGGTGATCGCCCCGCTGCCGCCGCTGACCGAACCGACCAGCGTGCCGGTCGCGGTTTCGCCGGTGTTGCCCGGCTCGCTGCCGGTGACCGTGCCGGGGGCCAGGTCTTGTCCGTCCTGGGTCAGGTCGAGGGCTTTCTCGTAGACGGTCACGTCCTGATCGGTCGAGGCCACAAGCTTGCTGTCGGCGACGTTGACGGTAATGGTGGTGGTGCTTTCGTCACCGTCACTGTCGCGGATGGTGTAGGTGAAAGTATCGGTAGCGCCCGGTGGGCTCACCGAGTTCGGGTTGCTGTGATAGACCGCGTTGCCCGCCGCATCGAGGGTCAGGTAACCGTAGTTGCCGTTGATGTTGCTGTTGAGGCCGCCGATGGCCGAAGTCGCGGTGTTGCCGCCGGCGCGCACGCCGACCACGATCGCCGCGCCATCTGCGCCGCTGATGTCGTTGCCCAACACGCTGATATTGAGCGTGCCGCCCTCCGCCACCGAGCCGGTGTCGGGTTTGGCAGTCGGCAGGTCATCGATGATGTTGACGTTGATTTGCCCGGTCGCAGTGCTGCCATCGGTGTCCGTCGCCACCACGTTGAAGTTCTCGGTGAGGCTGTTGGCGCCGTTGGCGTTCGGGTGAGTTTCGTTATCCACCAGGGTGTAGCTGTAACTCACCACGCCGGTAGTCGGGTTGTAACCGGTGATGGTCAGCGTGCTGCCCAGCGGGGTGACGGTCGATTGCGGGAAGCCGGCGGCCACGCCGTTGGTCATCACGGCGATGCCACCCACGGTCAGGGTTTGCAGACCGTCGAGCGCGGTGACGGTGAAGGTGCCGCTCTGGGTCAGCGCCGGGGTGTCGGGACTGGTGCCGTCGCTGAGGTTTTTTTCGTAGACGGTGAGTTCGCCGCCATACACGTCGAGACCGTTGAGGACCACCGGATCGTCGTTATTGTGAATGTTCAGCACCAGGTTGGCGGTGCTGGTGTCGCCATCGGCATCGGTCAGGGTGTAGGTGAAGGTCTCGGTGCCGTTGCCACCGCCGTGCAGATTCTTGAAGTCTGCATCGTTGGTGTTCAGCGTGTAGGTGTAGGTGCCGTTGGCATTGAGCACCAGGGTGCCGTAAGTGCCGGTGAAGGTGCCGGGGGTGATCGGGCCGGCATTCGGACCGGTTGCCACCACGTCGGCGCCCTGCACGTCGTTGGTCAGCACGTTGCCGTTGAGGGTCAACTGGGTTTCCGACGCGGTGCTGGCGTTGCTGTCGTTGATCGCCTTCGGCACGTCATCGACGATGCTGACCACGAGGGTGCTGGTGACGACGTTGCCCAGCGAATCGGTGGCCTGGTAGGTGAAGGTTTCGGTCAGGGTGTTGGCGCCGTCGTCGGCGTGCGGGGTGGTGCTGGCCGGTGAGGTCAGGGTGTAGGTGTATGTGCCGTCGGGGTTGAGCACGATCTGCCCGTAGTTGCCGGTGGCGCTGCCGACCAGCGCATAGCTGATTGCACCGACCGCGCCGGTGACCGAGCCGACCAGTGTGCCCGACGCGGTTTCCCCGGTGCTGGTCGGATCGCTGCCGGTGACCGTACCAGGGGCCAGGTCTTGCCCGTCCTTGGTCAGGTCGAGGGCTTTTTCGTAGACGGTGACGTCGGTGTCGCTGACCGCGCACAGTTGGCTGTTGTAGACGTCGATGGTGATGGTGGTGGTGCTTTCGTCACCGTCGGAATCGCGCACGGTGTAGGTGAACACGTCCACCGCACCCGGGCCGCTCACGGCATTCGGGTTGCTGTGATAGACCGCGTTGCCGTTGGCGTCGAGAGTCAGGTAACCGTAAGTGCCGTTGATGTTGCTGTTGAGGCCGCCGATGGCCGAGGTCGAGGTGTCGGAGCCGGCGCGCACGCCCACTACCGCGCCACTGGCTGCCGGGCCGTCGGCGCCGCCGATGTCGTTGTCCAGCACGTTGCCGCTGACGGTGCCGCCCTCCTGCACCGACGTCGCGTCGGGTTTGGCGGTCGGCAGGTCGTCGATGATGTTGACGTTGATCTGTCCGGTGGCGGTGCTGCCGTCGGTGTCCGTCGCCACCACGTTGAAGTTCTCGGTGATGCTGTTGGCGCCGTTGGCGGTCGGATGGGATTCGTTATCCACCAGGGTGTAGCTGTAGCTGACCACGCCCGTGGCCGGGTCGTATCCAGTGATGGTCAGCGTGCTGCCCAGCGGGGTGACGGTCGATTGCGGGAAGCCGGCCGCGACACCGTTGGTGATCACGGCAATGCCACCCACGGTCAGGGTTTGCAGACCGTCGAGGGCAGTCACAGTGAAGGTGCCGCTCTGGGTCAGTGCCGGGGTGTTGGGGCTGGTGCCGTCGCTGAGGTTTTTCTCGTAGACGGTGAGTTCGCCGCCGTTGACGTCGAGGCCGTTGAGGTACACCTGATCGTCGTTGTTGTGGATGTTCAGCACCAGATTCGCAGTGCTGGTGTCGCCGTCGGCATCGGTGATGGTGTAGGTGAAGGTCTCGGTGCCGTTGCCGCCGCCGTGCAGGTTTTTGAAGTCTGCATCGTTGGTGTTCAGCGTGTAGGTGTACGTGCCGTTGGCGTTCAGCACCAAAGTCCCGTAAGTCCCGGTGAAAGTGCCTGCGGTGATCGGGCCAGCATTCGGGCCGGTCGGTACGCGGTCGGCGCCTTGCACGTCGTTGGTCAGGACGTTGCCGCTCAAGGTGAGGTTGGTTTCCGAAGCGATGCCGGCGTTGCTGTCGTCCACGCCTTTTGGCAAGTCGTCGACGATGTTCACGTCCAGCGTGGCGTTGGCGGTGGTGCCGTTGTCATCGACCACGGTCACGGCGAACTGCTCGTTCAGCACGTTGGCGCTATTGGCGGTTGGATGCGCTTCGTTGTCGACGAGGGTGTAGCTGTAGCTGACAACGCCGGTGGCGGCGTTGAAACCGGTGATGGTCAGGGTGCTGCCCAACGGAGTGACGATGGATTGCGGGAAGCCTGCCGCCACTCCGTTAGTGACCACGGCAATGCCGCCGATGGTCAGCGTGGTGACGCCATCCAGCGCGGTGATGGTGAAGGTGCCGCTTTGGGTCAGGGCTGGCGCATCGGGGCTGCTGCCGTCGCTGAGGTTTTTTTCGTAGACGGTGAGTTCGCCGCCATTCACGTCGAGGCCGTTGATGATCACCGGGTCGTCGTTGTTGTGGATCTGCAGGACGAGGTTCGCGGTGCTGGTATCGCCGTCGGCATCGGTGATGGTGTAGGTGAAGGTCTCGGTGCCGTTGCCGCCGCCGTGCAGCGCTTTGAAGTCGGCGTCGCTGGTGTTCAGCGTGTAGGTGTAAGTGCCGTTGGCGTTCAGCACCAAGGTTCCGTAAGTACCGGTGAAAGAGCCCGCCGTGATCGGGCCGGCGTTGTCGCCGACAGGCACGCGGTCGGCGCCTTGCACGTCGTTGGTCAGGACGTTGCCGCTCAAGGTGAGGTTGGTTTCCGAAGCGGTGCCAGCGTTGCTGTCGTCCACCCCTCTTGGCAGGTCGTCGACGATGTTCACATCCAGCGTGCCGTTGGCGGTGGTGCCGTTGTCATCGACCACGGTCACGGCGAATTGCTCGTTGAGCACGTTGGCGCCGTTGGCCGTCGGGTGAGCTTCGTTGTCGACCAGGGTGTAGCTGTAGCTGACGACGCCGGTGGCGGCGTTGAAACCGGTGATGGTCAGGGTGCTGCCCAGTGGCGTAGTCACCGATTGTGGGAAGCCTGCCGCCACACCGTTGGTAACCACGGCAATGCCGCCGATGGTCAGCGTGGTGACGCCGTCCAGCGCGGTAATGGTGAAGGTGCCACTTTGGGTCAGCGCTGGAGTGTCGGGGCTGCTGCCGTCGCTGAGGTTTTTTTCGTAGACGGTGAGTTCGCCGCCATTCACGTCGAGGCCGTTGATGATCACCGGGTCGTCGTTGTTGTGGATCTGCAGGACGAGGTTCGCGGTGCTGGTATCGCCGTCGGCATCGGTGATGGTGTAGGTGAAGGTCTCGGTGCCGTTGCCGCCGCCGTGCAGCGCTTTGAAGTCGGCGTCGCTGGTGTTCAGGGTGTAGGTGTAAGTGCCGTTGGCATTCAGCACCAAGGTTCCGTAAGTCCCGGTGAAAGTGCCGGCGGTGATCGGGCCTGCGTTTTCACCGACAGGCACGCGGTCGGCGCCTTGCACGTCGTTGGTCAGGACGTTGCCGCTCAAGGTGAGGTTGGTTTCCGAAGCAGTGCCGGCGTTGCTGTCATCCACACCTTTTGGCAGGTCGTCGACGATGTTCACATCCAGCGTGCCGTTGGCGGTGGTGCCGTTGTCATCGACCACGGTCACGGCGAACTGCTCGTTCAGCACGTTAGCGCCGTTGGCATTCGGGTGCGCTTCGTTGTCAACCAGGGTGTAGCTGTAGCTGACGACGCCGGTTTCAGCGTTGAAACCAGTGATGGTCAGCGTGCTGCCCAGTGGCGTAGTCACCGATTGTGGGAAGCCTGCTGCCACACCGTTGGTGACCACGGCGATGCCGCCGATGGTCAGCGTGGTGACGCCGTCCAGCGCGGTGATGGTGAAGGTGCCGCTTTGGGTCAGGGCTGGCGCATCGGGGCTGCTGCCGTCGCCGAGGTTTTTCTCGTAGACGGTGAGTTCGCCGCCATTCACGTCGAGGCCGTTGATGATCACCGGATCGTCGTTGTTGTGAATCTGCAGCACGAGGTTCGCGGTGCTGGTGTCGCCGTCGGCATCGGTCAGGGTGTAAGTGAACGTCTCGGTGCCATTGCCACCGCCATGCAGATTCTTGAAGTCCGCATCACTGGTATTGAGCGTGTAGGTGTAAGTGCCGTTAGCGTTGAGCACCAACGTGCCGTAAGTGCCGATGAAGGTGCCGGGGGTGATCGGGCCGGCGTTGTCGCCGACAGGTACACGGTCGGCGCCTTGCACGTCGTTGGTCAGGACGTTGCCGGTCAGCGTCAGTTGAGTCTCTGTCGCCGTACCGTTGTTGTCATCGAACGCTTTCGGCACGTCGTCGGTGATGTTGACGTCGAGCGTGCCAGTCGCGGTGTCGCCATTGCTGTCGCCGGCAATCACAGTGAACTGTTCGCTGAGGTTGTTCGTCCCGTCGCCCGCTGCGTGGGTTTCGTTGCCGTTGAGGGTGTAGCTGTAACTGACCGTGCCGGTGGCCGGGTTGTAGCCGGTGATGGTCAGGGTGTTGCCCAGTTGCGTGGTGATCGATTGCGGGAAACCGATCGGCACGCCACCGACGATCACGTTAATGCCGCCGATGCTCAGGCTGCTCAGGCCGTCCGGCGCCGACACCGTGAAGCTGCCGGTCTGGGTCAGCGCGCCCGGGTTGGCAGCGGAACCGTCGGGCAGATTGGCTTCGTTAAGATTCAATTCGCCACCGGCAACAGACAGCCCGGTGAGTGTTACCGGGTTGTTGACTGGCGGGGGTGGTGGAGCGATCGGCGCGGTGTCGTCACCGTTGTCGATCACCGCGTTGTGGCGTTCTTCGGGAAACTCGGGAATGCCATTGAAACCGGCGGTGGGGAAACCGATGACCGGATCGACCCGGCCGGCCACTTCGGTCAATAACACGAAACTGTGGCCGCCACCCAATGCGCCCGGCGCACCACCGGTGGCTCCAGGGCCGGCCGCCGTCGCTTCGGCCGATTGAGTCGGGTCATCGCCGGCGGCAATGGCTTTCTGGATCTGTTCGACGTCGGTCAGTTGCGACTCGCTCGGGGTCACCGCTTCCGGTGCATTGACGTGGGCGGCCTGATCGGCGAGCAACTGGCCGGTCATGGTCAGGCTGCTGTCGCGGCCGAGGGTCAGTTCCTGGCCGTTTTGCAGATGGACGGCAACCGCGCCCTCCGCCCCGGTGATCAATTGATCCCCTGCAAACAGCCGATCGCCTTCGACCAATTGGCGCCGACTGCCGTCTGCTGATTGAGCGAAAACCTGACCAATGACTTTAGTGACGATCCCGATGAGCGTTGCCATGTGCATTCCTCCGCTGCCGACCACCGTCGGCGCTGGTTAGCGAAGCAGCCCATGGCTCAAGCGGGTTGTCGGGGCGACGCTCGCACCTCGACAGTTCGTTTCGCAGGTTGTGCAGGTTCAGAAACTCCAGCGCAATTAAGCACTTGGAATCTCTGTTCGCTGCAGCAGGCCCACTAGCGCTACGTAACGGTGGTGAATCACCCGAGTGACAAAAATCTGTCGCTCATCAGCCGCTACGCGTCCCTCCCCTTTAGCAGTACTTCGCCGTATGTCGCAAAGTGAGTGGAACTTTCCTCAAGCCTTTCTGTGCTCCCTAAAGCGCATAAAACAAAGGCTTTCGAGTGGAACAATGTGCTGGATTTGGCGAAGCGCATAAGTTTTTTTTGGCATAACCCTTATGAAAATTTTTTCTTAGCTACGCTTCAGGATGTTCTTAGCTCTGTTGTTACAGGCATGAAACGCTTTCTACTAAAAATATCGTCAATAAATTGGCGACAGCGAAACACCATCAGGACTCAGGGAGATGCACCCATGCGCGTACTAACCCCCCTCTGCAGCGCGGTTTTGCTGGCCATGGCTTGCACTTCCCAAGCCCAGGCCATGAACCTCACCGAAGCGATCCAGAGCACCATCGCTACCCACCCCGAACTGGCCTCGCGCGTGGATGCGCGCCTGTCGGCTGATGAACAGGTGAAGGTCGCCAAGGGCGGCTTCTATCCGTCGGTGGATCTGAACGCTGCTTACGGGCGCGGCTACAGCGACAACACCAACACCCGGGCCTTCGGTAACCACCACACCGAAATCCTCAATTACACCCAGTCCGAGCTGCGGCTGCGGCAGATGCTGTTCGACGGTTTCAACACCGCCAACGAAGTCGAGCGCACCAAAGGTGTTTCCAACTCGCGTGCCTATTACGCGCAAGGCACCGCCCAGGACCTGGCCCTGCGCACCATCGAGGTCTACCTCGAAGTGCTCAAGCGTCGCGAACTGGTGACCCTGGCCAAGAACAACCTGCAGGCGCACTTGCGGGTCAACGACCAGATCGGCCTGCGCACCGAGCGCGGCGTGGGAAGCACCGCCGACTCCGATCAATCGGTGGCCCGTAAGGCGCTGGCGCAGAACAACCTCGACACCGCCGAAGTCGATCTGGCGGATGCCGAGTCGAACTTCTACAGCGTGGTCGGGCGCATGCCGGATGAGCTGGAAACCCCGGCCTCGACCCGCGGCGAATTGCCCGCCACCTTGCCTGAAGCCCAGCAGAGCATGGTCGAGAACAACCCGTACCTGAAATCTGCCCAGGCCGACGTGCAATCGGCCGAGAGTCAGTACGAAGTCGCCAAGTCGCCGTTCTACCCGCGCTTCGACGCGGAAGCCGCCGTCGGCGCCAACAACAACGTGCAGGGTGACGAGGGCCACGACAACGAATGGCGGGTCGGCGTGGTGATGAACTACAACCTGTTCCGTGGCGGCAGCGACAAGGCGCGACTGGCCTCCGACGCGCACCAGATCAACCAGGCGATGGACATCCGCAACAACGCCCTGCGCCAGCTCAACGAGAACATTCACCTGGCCTGGAACGCCATGCTCAACGCCAAGAAACAGACCCCCACCGCCCGCGAATACGCCGAGACCACCAAGCGTGTGCGCGCCGCGTATCAGGATCAGTTCGGCCTCGGCCAGCGCACCCTGCTGGACGTGCTCGACAGTGAAAACGAGCTGTACAACGCCAACCGTCGCTACACCGAAATCCGCTACACCGAGGAATACTCGATGTACCGCGTGCTGGCGAACATGGGCCAGTTGTTGAGCAAGCAACGGGTGGTGCTGCCGGCCGATGCGATTGCCGCGACCGAGGTGAAAAACGAAGCGCGCTTGCCTGAACTGAAGTAGTCCCGATGATGTAGTGCCAGGGGAGCGATCAATATGACCAGCATGCAACCCGGTAACACCGGGATCGATCCGCGGCTGAGCTTCGATGACCCGTTGCTCGACGGTCTGTTGATCCTCTGCAAACTGCATGGCGCGACGGTCAGTCGCGCCAGCCTGAGCGCCGGGCTGCCCCTGGACAAACAACGCCTGAGCCTGGACCTGCTGCCCCGCGCCGCAGCCCGGGCCGGGTTGCAGGCGCGTTTGCTGCGCCGGGAACTCAAGGACATTTCACCGCTGAACCTGCCGGTGCTGTTGTTGCTGGGCAACGGGCGCACGGCAGTGCTGCGGCGTTTTAGCGAAGACGGCAAGGCGCTGATCCTGCCCAGCGAAGCCGACGGCGGCGAGCAATGGGTCAGCCGTGAAGAGCTCACCGAACACTACAGCGGCCAGGCCTTGTTCGCCCGGCCACGGCATGAACTGGAAGACCTGCGTTCACCGCTGGTGCCACGGGTGCAGGCGTGGTTTCGCGACACGTTGAAACTGTCGAAATGGCTGTACAGCGACGCGATCCTCGCCAGTTTCCTGATCAACCTGCTGGGCCTGATGGTGCCGCTGTTCGTCATGCAGACCTACGATCGCGTGGTGCCAAACCAGGCCACGTCGACCCTGTGGGTGCTGGCCATCGGGCTGCTGATCGGCACCGGTTTCGAACTGGTGCTGCGGGTGGTGCGCGCGCACCTGCTGGACACCGCCGGTAAGAAAACCGATGTGATCCTTTCTGCGACTTTATTCGAGCGCATCACCGGTATGGCAATGAAAGCCCGGCCGGCGACCATCGGCGGTTTCGCCCAGAGCATTCATGACTTTCAGGGCCTGCGGGAATTCCTTACCGCCGTGACCCTGACCAGCCTGATCGACCTGCCCTTCGTGGTGTTGATGCTGGTGGTGATCGGCCTGCTCGGTGGCTGGCTGGTGGTGATTCCACTGCTGGCGTTTCCGATCACGATCGTGTTCGCGATGATCATTCAGGTCCGCCTGCGCGACACCGTGCAGAAAAGCCTGAGCCTCGGCGCCGAGCGTCAGGCGTTGCTGATCGAAACCCTCGGTGGCCTGGAAACCCTCAAGGCCTGCAGCGCCGAAAGCGAGCGCCAGCACAAATGGGAAAGCACCCACGGCGCCCTCACCCGCCTCGACAGCCACGCGCGTAATCTCTCGGCGCTGGCCACCAACGGCACGCTGTTCATCCAGCAGTTTTCGGGGATGGCGACAATTGTGGCCGGGGTCTACAGCATCATCGCCGGCAACCTCAGCGTAGGCGCGCTGGTGGCGACTTACATGCTCGGCAGCCGCGTGCTCGCGCCGCTGGGCCAGATCGCCGGGCTGATCACCCGCTACCAGCAAGCGCAACTGACCATGAAAAGCACCGATGCGCTGATGTCCCTGCCTCAGGAACGCGACGGCAAACAGCGGCCGCTGGAGCGCACGCAACTGCAAGGTGCGCTGGACGCCAACGCGGTGACCTTCCACTACAACGGTCAGAACGCCCCGGCCCTGAGCAACGTCAGTTTCAGCGTCAGACCCGGCGAACGGATCGGCATCATCGGCCGCAGCGGCTCGGGCAAAAGCACCCTGGCGCGACTGGTGATGGGCTTCTACGAACCGGACGAAGGCCAGTTGCTGCTCGACGGCCTCGACCTGCGGCAACTGGATGTCGCCGACCTGCGCCAGCAGATCGGCTACGTCGCCCATGATCTGCCGCTGCTGGCCGGCAGCCTGCGCGACAACCTGACCCTCGGTGCCCGCTACATCAGCGATTCACGGATGCTCGAAGTGGCCGAACTGACCGGCGTCACCGAGCTGGCCCGGCAACATCCGCAAGGCTTCGACCGGCCGGTGGGCGAGCGCGGGCAACTGCTCTCCGGTGGCCAGCGCCAAGCCGTACTGCTGGCGCGGGCGCTGTTGCTCGACCCACCGATCATGCTGCTCGACGAACCGACCAGCGCCATGGACAACAGCAGCGAAGACGTCTTGCGCCAGAAGCTGCACGGCTGGGTGCAGGGCAAAACCTTGTTGCTGGTCACCCACCGCACTTCAATGCTGAGCCTCGTGGACCGGTTGCTGGTGCTGGACAACGGCCGGATCGTCGCCGACGGTCCGAAAGAAGCGGTCATCGATGCGCTGCGCAAGGGCCGGGTCGGCTCGGCAGCGGTCTAGGAGTTACCCCATGTCTGCTTCATCACCTTCAAAACCCCGCGGTTACTTCGACAGCTTCGGTAAAAGCGCCGAAGCCGAATTCATGCCGGAAACCGCCGGTGCTTCGCTGCAGGATTCGCCACGCTGGTCGCGCATCACCGTGTGGCTGGCGGCGGCGCTGCTGATCAGTGCGCTGGTCTGGGCCAAGTTCGCGGTGTTGCAGGAAGTGACCATGGGCGAAGGCAAGGCGATTCCGTCGAGCAAGGTCCAGGTGATTCAGAACCTCGAGGGCGGTATCGTCACCGAGATCTTCGTGCGCGAAGGACAAATGGTCGATAAGGGCGACAAACTGCTGCGCCTGGACGACACGCGGTTTCTGTCGAACAAGGGTGAGAGCGAGGCCGATCGTTATGCCTTGACCGCGCAGGTCGAACGCTTGTCCGCCGAAGCAGAGGGCCGGCCGTTCAAGCTGTCGGACGAAGTGATCGCCAAGGCGCCGCAAGTGGCCGAGGACGAGCGTTCGTTGTACGAACAACGGCAGCGGCGGCTGGCCAGCGAACAGAGAACCCTCAGCGAACAGCTGCGGCAGAAGACTCAGGAGCTGGCGGAGTTTCGCTCGAAACAGGGGCAATACAGTTCGAGCCTGGCGCTGGTCAATCAGGAAATGAACATGTCCGAACCGCTGGTCAAGACCGGTGCCGTGTCACCGGTGGAGATCCTGCGGCTCAAGCGCAGTGCCGTGGAAATCCGCGGTTCCCTGAACGCCACGACCCTGGCCATTCCCCGCGCCGAATCGGCCATCGCCGAGATCCGCAGCAAGATCGACGAATCGGAACAGACCTTCCGCTCCGAAGCGGCCAAGGAGCTCAACGAGAAACGTACCGACCTTTCGAAAATCACCGCCTCGAGCATCGCCATCGACGACCGCGTCAGCCGCACCACCGTGACTTCGCCGGTGCACGGGGTGATCAAGCAAATGAAGGTCAACACCATCGGCGGCGTGGTGCAGCCGGGCAGTGACATGGTGGAAATCGTGCCGCTGGAAGACAACCTGCTTATCGAAGCCAAGGTCCGCCCTCAGGACGTGGCGTTCCTGCATCCGGGCCAGAAAGCCATGGTCAAGTTCAGCGCCTACGACTACACGATCTACGGCGGGCTGAGCGCGAAGCTTGAACTGATCGGCGCCGATACGATTACCGACGACAAGGGCAACAGCTTCTACCTGATCCAGGTGCGCACCGACAAAAACCATCTGGGCGGGGATGTGAAACCGCTGCTGATCATTCCGGGGATGGTGGCGACGGTGGACATCATTACCGGGGAGAAAAGTGTGCTGGATTACCTGCTAAAACCGGTACTCAAGGCCCGGACCGAGGCGATGCGCGAGCGCTAATTCTGCTCAACATTGTCGGTGATGTGACCATTGCAATCGCTAGCAGGCTAGCTTCCACAGGAGATTTGCTGTGAACTCAATTTTGCATTCACAACCAATCCACTGTGGGAGCTAGCCTGCTAGCGATATGGCCAGTACGGACAGCTCCTATCTTTCGCCATGATTGCGCTGAAAGGTCTCCTCCCCCATCGCCGCAATCTGCCCCTCGATCAACGCCTCGAACGGCTTGAGCAACGGCTCGAAAGAGGCCGGCGCTTCCAAGGTCTGCAACGCCTGCACAATCGCCTCAATCGTCGACAACGCCCCCGGCCCCGGAGCCTTGCGCAGCCGATACCGCGAAACCCCGCCCTCCGCCAAAGTCACCCGTGGCAACGCCGCCAGCAGCGGATTGAGGTGCAGCATCTTGCGCGCCTTGCGCCATGTGCCATCCGGCACCACCAGCAACAGCGGTTCATCGGACGCGGCGTAAGCCTGCATCGGCTGCGCATCATCCGCCGGGAACAACAACCGTGCCCGATACCCCGGCCGGTTCAGCAGCGCGGGCAAATCCTCGAATACCTCACCGACGATCAGCTCGGCATTGTTCAATCCGAGCGCTGCCAGCCGTGCGGTGTTGAGCGCGTGATTGACCTCGCTCGGGTGCTGCAACAGCAATACTCGGGTACAGCTGTGGAGGCTGGGGATCAGCGGGCACAGGCAATGGGTTTGTGGGCGCAGGCAGCGCGGGCATTGGGGTCTGGACATGTTCTTTATGCCTGATTGAGCTGCGCTTTGAGCAGATCGCGGAAGGTCTGGATCAGCGGCTCGCGGCTGCGGCCACGGCGCATGATCATGGAAAACGGCGCCTGATAACCGAAGGTCGCCGGCAGCAGCACCCGCAGGTCGCCCTTGTCGGCCCAGGCCTGGGCGTAGTGCTCCGGCAGATAACCGATGTAGGCGCCGGACAGCACCAGAATCAGCTGCGCTTCCATACTTTCCACCGTCGCGGCGCTGTGTTTGAAACCGTGGCGCGCCAGTTCGGC
The DNA here is from genome assembly GCF_021602345.1 of Pseudomonas pharyngis. Classification (GTDB taxonomy): domain Bacteria; phylum Pseudomonadota; class Gammaproteobacteria; order Pseudomonadales; family Pseudomonadaceae; genus Aquipseudomonas; species Aquipseudomonas pharyngis. Next base: position 150,528 of record NZ_BQID01000006.1, on the reverse strand, counting down.
CTGGCTCCAGTAACCGCGTCCGACCATGCGTTGCTGGGTGATGACCTGTTCGGGAATCCGCCGTTCGTTGAACAGCGGGTGCCGGTTGCTGCAATACAGCCAGTGCTGCTCGCGGTACAGCGGCATGTACACCAGACCGCTCATGCGCGTGGAGAACGCGCCGATGGCCAGGTCGAGGCGGTTGTCCTGCACGCCGAGTTGCAGTTCATACGGGCTCATCACCGACAGATGCAAATGCACCGCCGGGTGTTCCTGGCTGTAGGCGCCGATGGCTTCGGCGAACGGCAAGGCCTTGTCGCTGACCGTGGAGTCGATCACCCCGAGGTTGAGGGTGCCGCGCAACTCGCCCTTGAGCGCGGCGGCGTATTGCTCGAAACCTTCAAGCTCCGCGAGCAGGCGCAGGGTTTCCTGATGGAACAGCTCGCCCTTGCTGGTCAAGCTGAAACCGCCGCGCCCGCGATGGCACAGCACCAGACCCAGCGCGGCTTCGAGCTGACTCATGTAGGTGCTGATCGCCGAGGTCGACAGGTTGAGTTCCTGCTGCGCGTTGGCAAACCCCTGATGACGCACGACGCTGACGAAGATGCGCAACAGTTTCAGGTCGGGTAAAGCGTTGGCCATGTCTACTCCGGGGCTGGGAACTGTGTCGTCTGTTGGAACCACCCCTCACCCCAGCCCTCTCCCCAAGGGGGAGAGGGGGAAAGGGAGCCGATCTCCATGGCCTTCAAATTCTGCGTCTGTCCCAGATTCTATTAAGTTCGACTCGATATTTCAGGTCGATGAAGCTCCTGAGAACAACTCTATCGGCTCCCTCTCCCTCCGGGAGAGGGCTGGGGTGAGGGCGGCGATGTTCAGCCGATCACAAACCCCAAGGCGCACAAAGTCTATCTCTACCCACATCATTAGTTTAGAAATTTCTGAACTAAGTATTTGCCCGTAGCGATTCTTCCGCCTCACTACATTTCGCAGAATCGGCCCACAGCGGTGCCCGTGACCTTGCGAATGCGGTGCGCCGACATAAATAAAACAAAGACGATGAGGCCCTACCCGTGGACAAGATTCTTCACCAACCACTGGGCGGCAACGAAATGCCGCGCTTCGGCGGCATCGCCACCATGCTCCGACTCCCCCATGTACCGACCGCCGCTGGTCTGGACGCCGCCTTCGTTGGCGTGCCGCTGGACATCGGTACTTCGCTGCGCCCCGGCACCCGCTTCGGGCCGCGTGACATCCGCACCGAATCGGTGATGATCCGCCCGTACAACATGGCCACCGGCGCTGCGCCGTTCGACTCGCTGTCGGTTGCCGACATCGGTGACGTGGCGATCAACACTTTCAACCTGCTCGACGCCGTGCGCATCATCGAAGAAGCCTACGACAACATCCTCGAGCACAACGTGATCCCGATGACCCTGGGTGGCGACCACACCATCACCCTGCCAATCCTGCGTGCCATCCACAAAAAGCACGGCAAGGTCGGTCTGGTGCACATCGACGCTCACGCTGATGTCAACGATCACATGTTCGGCGAGAAGATCGCCCACGGTACGACTTTCCGTCGTGCGGTCGAAGAAGGTCTTCTGGACTGCGACCGCGTGGTGCAGATCGGTCTGCGGGCGCAGGGTTACACCGCCGACGACTTCAACTGGAGTCGCGATCAGGGCTTCCGCGTCGTTCAGGCCGAAGAGTGCTGGCACAAGTCGCTGGCGCCGCTGATGGCCGAAGTGCGCGAGAAAGTCGGTGGCGGCCCGGTGTACCTGAGCTTTGACATCGACGGCATCGACCCGGCCTGGGCGCCAGGCACCGGCACCCCGGAAATCGGTGGTCTGACGACCATTCAGGCGATTGAAATCGTCCGCGGGTGCCAGGGCCTCGACCTGATCGGCTGCGATCTGGTAGAAGTCTCGCCCGCTTATGACACCACCGGCAACACCTCGCTGCTGGCCGCCAACCTGCTGTACGAAATGCTCTGCGTACTGCCGGGCGTGGTCCACCGCTGAGGGTCGGGTCATGAACGAACGTGATCAGGTTCTGAAAGCGGCCGCCGATCTGGTGTCCGCCTTCGCCCGCAACGATCGCGAAGCCTACTTCGGCGCGTTCAGCGCCGACGCCAGCTTCGTGTTCTACACCCTCGAACAGCCCCTGCTGTCGCGCGATGCCTACCAGGCGTTGTGGGACAGCTGGCGCGCCGAGGATGGCTTCGAGGTGCTGTCCTGCACCTCGAGCAACGCCTTCGTCAGCCTGCAGGGTGACGTGGCGATTTTCATCCATGACGTGGCCACCGAGCTGCGCATGCAAGGGGAGCAACACTTCAGCCAGGAGCGCGAGACGATTGTTTTCAGAAAACAAGCGTCGAGCCTAGAACAACAAGGCCTTTGGCTGGCCTGCCACGAACATTTGTCCGCAATGCCGGAAGGGCTGCCATCCCCTTAGCCAAACAGGTGACGCCTCACACACGATGAGGCGCGCCTTTATGATCGGAGCAGATCATGAATAACAACAACAACGACCAAAGCCTTACGCAGATTGAAACCCACGGGGTCGAACAGATCCCGGACAACGAACGCACCGCCGGTCCCGTGGACTTGTTCCGCATGATCTTTGGCGGCGCGAATACCTTTGCCACCGCCGTGCTCGGCAGTTTCCCGGTGCTGTTCGGCCTGTCCTTTCAGGCGGGCGTCTGGGCGATTGTCTCGGGCGTGCTGCTCGGCTCGCTGATCCTCGCACCGATGGGCCTGTTCGGCCCGCTCAACGGCACCAACAATGCCGTGTCGTCCGGTGCGCACTTCGGCGTGCACGGGCGGATCGTCGGTTCGTTCCTGTCGCTGTTGACCGCCATCGCCTTCTTCTCGCTCTCGGTGTGGAGTTCGGGAGATGCGTTGATCGGTGGTGCGAAACGCCTGATCGGCCTGCCGGAAACCGACCTGACCCTGGGCCTGGCCTACGGTCTGTTCGCGATTCTGGTGCTGACCGTGTGCATCTACGGCTTCCGCTTCCTGCTGTGGGTGAACAAGGTCGCGGTGTGGAGCGCGAGCCTGCTGTTCCTGCTGGGCATCTTCGCTTTCGCCGGCCCGTTCGATGCGCACTACGCCGGCACCGTAAGCCTCGGCCAGCCAGGCTTTTGGGCCGCGTTCATCGGCGCCGCACTGGTAGCGATGAGCAACCCGATTTCCTTCGGCGCGTTCCTCGGCGACTGGGCCCGCTACATCCCGCGTGAAACCTCGCGTCAGCGGATCATGGCGGCGGTGGTTCTGTCGCAGATCGCCACCTTCATCCCGTTCCTGTTCGGCCTGACCACCGCGACCATCGTGGCGATCCAGGCACCGGACTACATCGCGGCCAACAACTACGTCGGCGGTCTGCTGGCGGTGTCGCCGAGCTGGTTCTTCCTGCCGGTGTGCCTGATTGCGGTGATCGGCGGCATGTCCACCGGCACCACATCGCTGTATGGCACCGGGCTGGACATGTCCAGCGTGTTCCCGCGTCTGCTTTCACGGGTCAAGGCGACGTTGCTGATCGGCGTGCTGTCGATTGCCTTCATCTTCATCGGGCGCTTTGCGGCGAACCTGGTGCAGAGCGTGTCGACCTTCGCGGTCCTGATCATCACCTGCACCACCCCATGGATGGTGATCATGATCATCGGCCTGGTGGTGCGTCGCGGCTTCTACTGCCCGGACGACCTGCAAGTGTTCACTCGCGGCGAGCAAGGCGGACGCTACTGGTTCAGCCACGGCTGGAACTGGCGCGGCCTGGGCGCGTGGATCCCGAGCGCGGCGGTCGGCCTGTGCTTCGTCAATCTGCCGGGGCAGTTTGTCGGCCCGCTCGGTGAACTGGCCGGCGGCATCGACATCAGCCTGCTGGTGACCCTCGGTCTGGCCTCGGTGATGTACCTGATGCTGCTGAGCCTGTTCCCGGAACCGGCGCTGGTCTACGGCCCGAAGGATCCCCGCAGCAAAGGCGCCCATGCGCCGGCTGAAGCGGCGCTGCGGCAGGCTGCCTGATCAACCCTGCGGGAGCGGGCTTGCTCCCACAAGGGCAGCCTCATAGAACCAATTTGTTTCACCATAAAAAAGACAATCGGAGACACGCCATCATGGCTTTGGATTTATTCGTCGTCCTCATCTACGCCGCCGGCATGCTCTTGCTCGGCTACTTCGGCATGCGCAAGGCCAAGACCAACGAGGACTTCCTGGTGGCCGGGCGTAACCTCGGCCCGAGCCTGTACATGGGCACCATGGCGGCGACCGTTCTCGGCGGCGCGTCCACCGTCGGCACCGTGCGTCTGGGCTACGTGCACGGCATTTCCGGTTTCTGGCTGTGCGCGGCACTGGGTTGCGGCATCGTGGCGCTGAACCTGTTCCTGGCCAAGCCGCTGCTGAAACTGAAGATCTACACCGTTACCCAGGTCCTGGAAAAACGCTATAACCCGATGGCCCGCTCGGCGAGCGCGGCGATCATGCTGGCCTACGCGCTGATGATCGGCGTGACCTCGATCCTCGCCATCGGCACCGTGCTGCAAGTGCTGTTCGGCCTGCCGTTCTGGATCTCGGTACTGCTCGGCGGTGGCGTGGTGGTGATCTACTCGGCCATCGGCGGCATGTGGTCGCTGACCCTGACCGACATCGTCCAGTTCATCATCAAGACCGTCGGCCTGATGTTCATCCTCCTGCCAATCTGCCTGTACCGCGTCGGCGGCTGGGACGAACTGGTGCTGAAACTGCCGGCCACCGCCTTCAGCTTCACCACCATCGGCTGGGACACGATCATCACCTACTTCATGATCTACTTCTTCGGCATCCTGATCGGTCAGGACATCTGGCAACGGGTGTTCACCGTGAAGAACGAAAAAGTGGCTCAGTACGCCGGTAGCTTCGCGGGCATCTACTGCATCCTCTACGGTCTGGCCTGTGCCCTGATCGGCATGGCTGCACATGTGCTGATCCCGGATCTGGACAACGTCAACAACGCCTTCGCCGCGATCGTCAAACTGTCGCTGCCGGACGGTATCCGTGGCCTGGTGATCGCAGCAGCCCTGGCCGCGATGATGTCCACCGCCAGCGCCGGCCTGCTCGCCGCTGCCACCACCCTGACCGAAGACCTGCTGCCGAAACTGCGTGGCGGCAAACAGTCGAGCCTGGGTGTGAACCGTCTGTTCACCCTGCTGACCGGTGTCGTGGTGCTGGGCATCGCGCTGGTGGTCAACGACGTGATCAGCGCCCTGACCCTCGCGTACAACCTGTTGGTGGGCGGCATGCTGATCCCGCTTATCGGTGCGATCTTCTGGAAACGCGCGACCACTGCCGGCGCCATCGCCAGCATGGGCCTGGGTTTCGCCACTGCCTTGCTGTTCATGTTCAAGGACGGTCTGGATGCCAACACGCCGATCTACTACAGCCTGGCTGTGGGTCTGGTGAGTTTTGTGGTGGTCAGCCTGATGTCCCGTCGCCCAAACGTAGTGGCGAACGCAATCTAAGCTGAACACAACGACTTGATGCTTTCTTCGGCGGGTGTGGCGTCGGTTGCCACACCCGTTTTTTTCGTCTGGAGAAAATGCTTGATGAAGATTGTTTCTCGCGATCAGTGGTTCGAAGTGCAAAGCCTGAGCGACGGCATTCGGCTGATTCACGAGCCGTTCATCCGCCCCTTCTACCGCTGCAACCTGTGGCACGTTCAGGGGCGGGACAAGGATCTGTTGCTCGACAGCGGTTCCGGGCTGGTCAGCCTGCGCGAGCAACTGCCGTGGCTGACCGAACGGCCACTGGTGGCGGTGGCCAGTCATTGCCATTTCGACCACATCGCCGGGCATCACGAATTTGCCGAACGACTGGTGCACCCGGCCGAGGCGAACATTCTGGCAGCGCCGGATGGCGAGAACGATCTGAGCCGGGCCTTCGTCGGCGACGACATGTTCGAAGCGCACCCGGATTGCCCGTTGTGCTACGCCGAATATCGGGTCAAGGCGGCGCCGGCCACCGGGTATGTAGAGGACGGCGATGTGCTGGACCTGGGCAATCGCACGCTGCAGGTGCTGCACACGCCGGGACACTCACCGGGCGGGATCAGCCTCTATGAAGCGGCCAGCGAAACCCTGTTCAGCGGCGACATCATTTACGACGGGCCGTTGATCGAAGACGCCTACCATTCCAACCTCGACGACTACGCCGCCAGCCTGCGGCGCTTGCAGGGGCTGAAGATCCGCACGGTGCATGGCGGGCACTTCGGCAGTTTTTCCGGGGCGCATTTGCGCGGGATGATTGACGAATGGTTGCGCCGGCACGCCTGAGGCCTGCTGTACTTCAGTCAGATCAACCACAATAAATATCTGCCATGAGAAGAGCTGCCGTGCGTGCTGCCGTGCACCGCTTCATCCTGCGCCTGCTGGAAAATCGTGAATTCGACGACCACACCAGCCTTGCGCAACTGGGGCTGGAAAAAGCGGATATCGAGGATCTGATCTTCCATCTGGAAGATGAATTCGGACTGACGGCCTTCACCGCCGAAGAGGACCGGATGCTCAAGACTGCGAAAACCGTGAATGACCTGAGCCGGTTTCTGATGGAAATCGGGCGTCACTGAAAACAAAAGATCGCACCCGGCCGCCACTCCATGGAGCGACGGCCGGGTGCGATCTTTTGGCGTTTAAATCCTTTGATCCTTCAAAGCGGGGCATTACCGCCGACGTGGCTGACGCCGACGCTGTTCGTCATCGGTGCGAATCGGGACCGGTTGCAGAGGCGGTTCGATCAAGCCGAGGGCAACACCCAAATCGTGCAGCCAGTTTTGAATTTTCTCTTTCATCGTCATGCCCCCTTCAGGGTGGTGCTGAGCGTCCGGAATTCTGAGGCCGCTTCGCACTGATAATAGTCCGAAGTCCTACGCAATGCTCGGCCAAATCCGCAATGATCTGTTACTGAATTGATCCAAATCCCTGATCGTTCGTTCAAGCCGTTTCCCGCACGTCCTCGCCAGCCACGGGATAGAGCGCCTGCTGTTGTTCAATCCACGCGTTGAGGTTGGCACCGACCATGCCCCGACGCCACATGAGCCATGTTGTCGCACTGGCAAAAGGCTCGGCCAGCGGATGCACCGCCACGCTTTCGCGCCCCGGCAGGCTGGCGAGCATCGACTCCGACATCAGCGCCACGCCGCTGCCGGCAATCACGCAGGCGAGCATGCCCTGATAGGACTCGATTTCCATCGCCCGGCCCATCGCCGCCTGGTAGTGGGCGAACCACGCTTCCAGCCGTGCGCGATAGGCGCAGCCATGACGAAAGGTGAACACTGCGCGCCCTTCGACATCCTTGGCGCTGCGCACCGGCGGGTGATCGGCCTCGCTGATCAGCACCAGTCGCTCGTTGCACAACGGCACACCGTCGATCCCGGCCAGTTGCGGCGGGCCGTCCACCAGCGCGGCGTCGAGGCGCCCGGTGAGCAGGCCTTCGAGCAACTCGCCACTGGGCCCGGACTGCACCTGAAGATTCACCGCCGGATATTGCTTGTGATAGCGCGCGAGCAGCGCCGGCAAATGGATCGCGGCGGTGCTGTACAGCGTGCCGAGCACGAAATCCCCCGCCGGCTGCCCGCCCATCACCGCCGCGCAGGCCTGATCGCGCAGGGCGAACAGTTTGCCGGTGTAGTCCAGCAGGACTTTTCCCGCAGGCGACAACTGCAAACGCTGACGCTCACGGACGAACAGTTCGACACCCAGTTGCTCTTCGAGCTGTTTGAGCCGGGTCGACAGGTTCGACGGCACGCGATGCAAACGTTCGGCGGCGCGGGTGATCGAGCCCTCCTCCGCCACGGCCTGGAAGATCCGCAATTGGCTGAACTCCACAACCTTTCTCCTGAACAGAACAAGTTACTCACTATTATTCAATTTTAAAGAAAGTCAATCAGTCCTAGCCTGACGGTCATTGAACCTCCAACGGAATTCAGACCATGTCACCCCTGATTCGCTTATTCGCCTGTTTCATTGCCCTGATGATGGCCATGGGCATCGGGCGTTTCGCCCTCACCCCGCAACTGCCGCACCTGCTCAGCGAAGGCCAGATCGACCTGACCGCCGCCGGTCTGATTGCGGCGGCCAACTACCTCGGCTATCTGCTCGGTGCGGTGGACGCGATGTTTTCCCGCCGATCGGATCAGGTACAGCGGCGCCTGCATGGTGGCTTGTGGTTGTGTGTGCTGCTGACACTGGCGTCGTTTTGGGCCAACGGTTTCTGGTCGCATTTGTTACTGCGCTTCGGCACTGGTGTGGCGAGCGCCTGGGTGCTGGTGATGATTACTGCGTTGAGTCAGCCACTGGCTGCGGCGGCGGGTCGCCCACGGTTGGGGGCGCTGGTATTTGCCGGGCCGGGGTTGGGGATTTTTCTGACTGGGCTGTTGGCGCTGTTCTCACATCTGGCGCAGCAGACTTCCGCCACCCTGTGGCTGATCTACGCCGCCGTGGCGCTGGTGATGCTGCTGGGAATCGTGCGGATCCTGCCGCAACCGGGTGTCGGCGTGCCGGCCGCGCCGACTGCGGTCGGTTCGTCAAATCGTGGCATTGGACGTTTGGCGGTGGTGTATGCCTTGTACGGCGTGGGCTACATCATTCCGGCCACGTTTCTGTCGCAAATGGCCAACACGCAGTTTCACGGGCAATGGCAGGCGGATCTGTTCTGGCCGTGCTTCGGCCTTGGCGCTGCGATTGGTGTGCTGCTGGTGAGTTTGCGTCGGCACGATCCGGAAACCACCCGGCACTGGTTGATGGCGACGTTGTGGCTGCAGGCTGTCGGGGTGTTCGCTTGTCTGCTGGGCAGTGGCCTTGGTCTGGCGCTGGGCGTGATCCTGTGCGGCACGCCGTTCCTGGCCTGCATGCAACTGGTGATGCAACGCTCCCAGGAACTGGCGCCTCACGCCACCCAGCGCAACGCCGGCCTGCTCACTGCGTGCTTCGCCGTCGGCCAGCTCAGCGGGCCGTTGCTGGCGGCGGTCAGCAGCCATTTCAGCGGTGGCCTGCAACCGGCGCTGGTGATCGCCGGCAGCGGCCTGCTGATTGCCGGCGGTCTGGCGTGCAAATCCGTTACGGCTGACCGAGGGCTTTGCGCAAACGCCGACGCACCCACTGTTCCGCGCTGACGAAGGTGATGCCGAGCAACACCAGCACGGCACCGATGATGAAATTCAGGCTGAGTTCTTCGCCGAGCAGCACCACGCCGAAGGTCACGCCAAACAACGGCGTCATGAAGGAAAACACCGCAAGGTTGGCCGCCAGATAACGGCGCAGCAGCCAGAACCAGGTCAGGTAACTGAAGAAAGACACCACCAGCCCCTGGAACAGCACGCTGCCCACCGCCACGGCGGTCAGGCTGACGTGGGTGATCTGGCCGCTGAGCAGTGCGATCAGCAACAGGCCGATGAAGCCGACGATCAGTTGATAGAACAGGGTCAGGGTCACCGGCGCCTCCGACAGACGCGAAGCGCGCACCACCACGGTGGTCGCGCCCCAACTGGCACCGGCCAGCACGCCGAGGGCATCGCCCATCAACATGCGGCGGTCGAGGTTGTCCCACGACACGCCACCGGCAAACGCCACGGCAATCCCGACGAACGCCATGAAGATCCCCAGCCATTGCACCGGTCTTAGACGCTCGCTCGGCAACAGAAAATGCACGCCCAGCGCAGTGAAGATCGGCGCGGTGTAGAGGAACACCGACATGTGCGCCGCCGTGGTCAACTGCAAGCCTTCGGAGATGAACAGGAACTCCAGACCGAACAAGGCACCGGCCAGCAAGCCGCCGCGCCAGGTAGCACCGACCTGATCCCAGCCACCCTTCCAGCAGATGAGCAGTCCTACCAGCAACGCGGAAATTCCCGACCGCCCCGCCGCCTGCATCACCGGCGCAATGTCGGTCGCCGCCCACTTGATCATCACCTGCTGCACGCCCCAGATCAGGCACAGGCCGATCATCACTTGCAGGGCAAATCTGTCGGCACTGCGCCGACTGACGCTCACCTCGATACCTCGAACACACACGACATGGCAGTTTTTCCAATGGTCAAACAAAGCCCCGGCTCTTTGTCCGGGGCGAAAAAGGATGGCAGGGATTATCAACCAGTCGGACAGAAATTGCCGCCCGGCAAAGACATGCAATTGCCCTGTTGCGTCATGCCCGCCGTCAGCCTCGGCGAGCGGCCCAAAACCCGACCGTACAGACCAGCGCCGTGGCAAACGTCCCCCAGGCCCAATCCATCAGTGACACCTGCGCCGACCAGCCGCGCAACGTCGCCCAGTTGGTCAGGTCATAGGTGCCATAAGCCACCAGCCCCAGCAGCGCGCCCATGCGGGCGGCGCGTTGCCAGGTCAGCGATGGCAGCACCACAAACACCACACAGCCGAAAACGTACAGGCAATAAAAAACCGCTGCCGGCACCAGCAACGGTTTTTCGAGCATCAGCGAACCGAGCAGTTCGCGATAGGTCGGCGCCATCAACACGCCGAGCCAGAGCCCGTCGAGCAGAAGAAACGCCAGCAGTGTGGCAACGTAGGCAATCAACGCTTTTTTCATCTGCCGATCTCAAGTAAGCCCATGCAACATGGGCCACGCAAGACTCAGGTTAGTTCAATGCGATCGGCATGAATGACGATCTGACCGTTCTTGTACAACGAACCGATGGCCTTCTTGAAATTGCCCTTGCTGACACCGAACAGGCTGCTGATCAGTGCCGGATCGCTCTTGTCGCTGACGGCCAGGGTGCCATCGTTTTCGCGCAACTTGGCGAGGATCTTCGAGTTGAGGCTGCTGGCCGCTTCCTGCCCTACCGGTTGCAGACTCAGGCTGATCTTGCCGTCGGCGCGCACTTCCTTGATGAAACCTTTCTCGCGCATGCCGGAACGCATGAACTTGAAGATTTCATTCTTGTGAATCAGACCCCAGTGCTTGTTGTTGATGATCGCCTTGAAGCCCATGTCGGTGGCTTCGGCGACCAGCAGATCAACTTCCTGCCCAGCGCTATAGTTGGCCGGGGTCTTGTCCAGATAACGATCCAGGCGCGCGGTGGCGGTGATGCGGCGGGTGTGCTTGTCGAGGTAGACGTGCACCACGCAGTACTCGCCGGCGGTCATCTGGCGTTTTTCTTCGGAGTAAGGCAGCATCAGATCCTTCGGCAGGCCCCAATCGAGAAACACGCCGATGCTGTTGACTTCAACAACTTTCAAACTGGCAAATTCACCGACCTGAACTTTTGGTTTTTCAGTGGTGGCAATAAGTTTGTCATCGCTGTCCAGATAAATGAAAACATTGAGCCAGTCTTCATCTTCGCTGGGAATATCTTTGGGGATATAACGGTTGGGCAAAAGAATTTCGCCGTCGGCACCGCCGTCCAGATATAAACCGAAGTTAGTGTGTTTAACCACTTGCAAACTGTTGTAACGCCCGACTAAAGCCATTTCCAATACCCTCATTGCGTGGGCGGCATTCTACCCGGTTTTGCCGTGCTGGTTGGCCGTCCGATCGGCCGGCCGCGCGAAAATCTGTGGGAAGCCTTGATTCTCCTGGATTTCGCGTTGGATGGGCGCCGCTCGTCAGGCCAGCGTGACGGCTTTCACGCGTTCCCGACAGCGCCGAACATCATGGAATCGCCTAAAGGTTGTTATTTAAAACAGCAGGTTAGCGGGATATTTCGAATAATTAATCACGAATAATCCACCCGCCCACTGGGTTATTCCGGGGGATATTTACCAAGCAATTGTCAAGTTATTCCTGTACGATGCCTGGCCGAGTTACTTTTCTACAGGTTAATGGCCGCCATGCGTGTAAAAGCATCCTCCAGCAAAGCAAAGCCAGCTCCAGCCGTTGAAACCAGCGAATCGATCAACGATCAGATCGCGGCATTCCTCAAGTCCGGCGGCGAAATCCAGCAAATTGCCAAGGGCGTCAGCGGCCAGACGTTCGGCCCGTCCAAGCAGATCAGCCTGGGCAAGAAGTAACACCCCCGCAGCACACCAGTCCAAAGGCGCTTTGAGCTTCGAAGCGTCTGGACCGGATCCCTCGCAAGACCTCTCTCGCGTTTAATCAAACCTACAAAACAGCAGAAATCGACGAACGGCCCTCGATGCCGATCATTCGCCGGTATCCTTGCACGCGTCTGGATCAAGCGTTTCAGCAGGCTTTATCGCCCTGCGCTCGCTGCTCAAGGAGTGACGCATGCTCAAATCATCCTGTTTATTGCTTGTAGGCCTGCTGGCGAGCACAGCCGCGCACGCGCAGATTTTCCAGCGTGAACTCGGTGACTTCGACCTCAAGCTCGGCACCACGCCCAGCCGCAGCATGGCCCAGGGGCTGGTCAAACCTTCGGCAGTCGGCTCGTTCCACGGCGGCCTGGATCTTAGCCATGACAGCGGCCTGTATGTAGGCCAGTACGCCCCGAGCATGGGCCTCACGCCGGGGAAAAATCTCGAAATCGACTCCTACGTCGGCTTTAAACAACCTTTCGATCAGACCCTCGGCTACGAAGTCGGGATGATCCATTACAGCTATCCCAAGGTCGACACCCTCGACAGCCAGGAACTGTTCGGTGGCCTGACCCTGCTCGGCAGCCGGATCGGCATCGCCCTGAGCAACGATCCGGATAAACAGAACAACACCTTGTTTGCCGACTTGGGCGGCAATCAGCCGTTCGGCATCGGGATCAGCATGAAATACACCACCCATCAACTCAACACGCCGGTCTCGGTGGACGGGGGTTATGTCAGCAGTTTTACCGATTGGTCGGTGAAACTTTCCCGGCCGTTCATGGGCATCGATCTCGACCTTATCTACAGCAATTCGAGCCTCAGCGGCAGCGATTGCTCGGCCTATTCCGGGCATAACAGTCAGTGCGACGGGCTGGTCACGCTCAAGGCCGAACGCCCGTTCTTTTGATGGGCTGAACTGCCGGGGCCATCCTGTGTTCACATGAGAATCAGACCCTCAAGGTTGGCTTTCGCAAGGACTCGCCCATGTCTAGCTGGTTCAAACGCATCGCGATTCTACTGATCCTGACCCTTGCCCTCGGCGCCTGCAGCCGTGTCGGCCTGGCTTATCGCAACCTTGACGTGATCATTCCGTGGACGCTCAGCGACTACCTGGACATGCACGGCGAGCAGAAGGACTGGTTCAACGAGCGACTCAAGGAACACTTGAACTGGCATTGCACCACGCAATTGCCGGGTTATCTCGATTGGCTGGATCGCCTGCAAACCATGGTCGAGACCAATCAGGTCACCGACGCAGCGCTCCAGGCCCGCACCGCAGAAGCCAAGCAGGCGATCGCCGAAACCGCCCGGGAAATCACCCCATCGGCGATTGAATTGCTGCAAGGGCTGGATGATCGGCAGGTCGCTGAAATGAACGACGCGTTTGCCAAGGATCTGCAAAAGCGCCAGCAGGAATACCTCAAGCCACCACTGGCGCAGCAGATTGCCGAACGAGGCGCGCGCATGGACAAGCGTCTCAACGATTGGCTCGGCCCATTGAGCGCCAAACAGGAACAGCGGGTGATGACCTGGTCGACCGCCCTGGGCGATCAAAACACCCAGTGGATCGCCAACCGCGCCCACTGGCAAAAGCAGTTCAGCGCGGCGGTAGCGCAACGCAAAAGTCCTGAATTCCCACAACGGATCGAGACCCTTCTGGTCAATCGCGAGCGTTTATGGACCCCGGATTACCAAAAGGCCTACGCCAATACCGAGGCGCAGGCCCGTTCGCTGTTCGTCGATCTGATGGCAGAGAGCACGCCGCAGCAAAGACAGCGCCTGTTGAAAAAAATCGAGGGGGTGCGCAAGGACTTCAATGATTTGAAGTGCCTGAAGGCTGCGCAAAAAAGCTGAGATCACTGAAAAACCCATGTGGGAGCGAGCAAAATCGCTCCCACATTTTTGTGCAAAGCCTCAGGCAATCTGCGCTTTGGAAGCCACCTCATCGAATGTCAGCTCATCCAGCGCATCTTCCTGCTCATCGAGCACCTGACGCGGATGATCGTTGCCGGGAATGCTGCTGTCGATCAGGCTCAACAGGCTGGAGCCACGCGGGGTCAGGCTGAAGTTGTTGCCGGTACTGCCTTCATCTTCGCCACGGGGCTCGATGTAGCCGCGCTCCAGCAGCAGCTTTTCGTAGTCACAGGCGAGTGTTTTCAGGTGATCCAGATTCTCGATCGGCTCGCCCGCTGCCGCTTTTTCTGCCGCATAGTCTTCGGCGAATGACCGTGGCGCGAAGCTGTGGCCCGCGCCGTTCTGCACTTCATGCAGCAGGCGCTCAATCAAATCCCAGTTATAAGTCGTCATCCTGATACAACCTCCGGTGCGCGTGATTTTTTGGCGCGTTCACAGGTTGTGACCGGAGCGCTGCGTCAGCGTTCAGGATTATTCCGCGCCCCGACCGACCGGCGGTCTGTCGATTTCCCGGGGTGTTGAACGACTAGTCTGAGACAGACGGTTTCAACCCCGCAGGAGAAATCATCATGAACGTTGAGAATCATCCGGTGGTGTCGCGCGAAGCATGGCTCGCCGCCCGCAAGCAGCATCTGGCCGATGAAAAGGCCTTCACCAGGGAACGCGACCGCCTCAGCGCCAAACGCCGCGCCCTGCCTTGGGTGAAGGTCGACAAGGATTACCGCTTCATGGGCCCGAACGGCGGATTGAAACTTGCCGACCTGTTCGGCAAACACAGCCAGCTCGTCGTTTACCACTTCATGTTCGCCAAGGGCTGGGAGGAAGGCTGCCCGGGCTGTTCATTCCTCAGCGACCACATCGACGGCGCCAACCAACACCTGGCCCATCACGACATTGCGCTGGTGGCGGTGTCCCACGCACCGTTCGCCGAATTCCAGGCCTTCAAGCGCCGGATGGGCTGGACATTCGACTGGGTGTCGTCGGACGGCTGCGATTTCAACTACGACTTTGGCGTGTGTGCCCGCGCTGAGGATGTCGAAGCAGGCAAGGCTACGTACAACTACGAAAAGACCGACAGCGCCGAGGAAGAAATGCCCGGGCTGAGCGTGTTCTATCGCGCTGACAACGGCGAGATTTTCCACACCTACTCAACCTACGCCCGAGGTCTGGACATGCTGGTCGGTGCGTACAACTTTCTCGACCTTACGCCCAAGGGCCGGAACGAGGACGAGATCATGGAATGGGTGCGGCATCATGATCGGTACGACGGGGCAGCAAAATCCAGTTGCTGCCATGGTGACTGAGCCTCAAACACACTGAACTTTTCACCGGCCACAGCCCTCAACCGGTTAACCCGCCTTAACCGGAACTGAGGCCTGCCCCATGAAAACCCTGCTCAAGCTCACCCTCGCCGCCACGCTCGCCTGCACCCTGCCCGTCTGGGCCTGTACGCCGGAAGAAGCCACCGCCAAACGCGAGCAACTGGCCAAGGAAGTCGCGAAGCTCACCGAGCAAAACCCGGCCAAGGCCAAGGAGATCAACGCCGAGTTGCAGAAAATGGACCTGGGCACTGCCTCCGCCGATCTGCCGGACAAATGCCAGTTGATCGATCAGCGCTTGAAGGAACTGGGTTCGGCCGAGAAAAAAACCGAGGGATAACACCCGCTCAGACAACGGCAGGCTTTGGCATCGATCAGGCTGGATCGATACCAGAGCCTGCTTCCTTTCGTCCGGAAATTTGCATTAGTGCATTTTGCTATTTGCACAAATGCATATTCACACCTAGGGTTACCCCGAGCCTGATCGGAACCGGCCATCGGAGATGGCAACCCTTACCCACCGATCGCTCGGTAGTACCGTTATCCCGCAAACGCGGAACGTTTGTTTTCATTCATGGAGGATTGAAAAATGTTAACCACTGAAACAACGGCATTCACCGGCAACACCCTGCCCGAATGTCTGATCAGCCATCTGCTCGACCCGCAACTGGTCGAGGTCGAGGCGGCTGTACAACAACGCGCCCTCGCGGCCGCCAGCCTGAACTTCACGATGCAGCAACAGACCCAGACCAACTGGTGCTGGGCCGCTGCTTCCGCCTCGGTCGGCAATTATTACGGCACCGGGTCCTGGACCCAATGCGCCGTTGCCAGCGCCGCACTGGACCGCAACTGCTGCAATCAACCGGGGCCGTGCAACGTCTACGGCTATCTCGATGTTGCGCTGAAGATCACCCGCAGTTTCAACGGTATGAATTCGGGCTCGCTGCAAATGTCGGCCATCCAGAACCAGATCAACATGGGCCGCCCGATCGGCCTTCGTTGCGCCTGGTACGGCGGCGGTGCGCACTTTCTGGCGATCTACGGCACCAACGGCAATTACGTGCTGGTCGCGGATTCGATCTACGGCTATTCGACCCGCGCGCTGAGTGCCTTCCCCGGTTCCTACAACGGCGGCGGCAACTGGACCCACACTTACTTCACGGCGAAAAACCAGGGGGCGGCATCATGAAACTGACTTATCCAAAGGCGCCTTCCAACGGCGTACAGACTTTGCGCCCGGCCCTACAGGCCGCGTTGCAGACCCAGGGCTTTGGCGTCAATCGCCAGTTCGCCAGCGCCGCGCCCGCCGGGATCAGCCTCAGCGAGGCCTATCGCGGCTACTCGCTCAGTCTGGACGACTTGAGCCAGGGCAAAGGCCTGAAGAATGCCCGAGCGGGCGACTGGCATTACCTGGTGTTTTCCGGCGGGGTGTCGATTGCCGATGCGCAATTGGCCGAAGTACGCGGTCACGTCGAGTTCGCCTCGCTGAACCACGGCAACCTGGCGGCCGCCACGGTCGATGCGCTGAAACTGGCGGAGCAATCGCCGCAACTGAAGGGCAAAACCGTTGAGCTGCGGATGCTGTTTGTGTCGGCGCTGCACCTTGTGGCGATCTGGCTGCATGCGGCGGACGAAGACGTTTTGATTCCGATTGAGCCAACGCCAAAAGAACTGGCACTGACCGGGCTGTACAGCGAGGCCGCCCTGCTCGCACAGCTCAAACCGGCAGCCGATCAAGCCAAGCGGCGCTTTGATGCCGACACCACAGGCCTGCTGGGCAGCTAATAAACGCTGGTAATAAAAAACCCGGACCATGTCCGGGTTTTTCTTTGTCTGCCTGAAACGGCTTACTCAGCCGCTGGCGCTGCCGGTTTGCGGCGTTTCAGTGGGGCCATCCCGTCGCTGCTCACCAGAGCGTCCGGTTTCGGACGGTTGGCGCTCTTGCGCTTGGTCGGGGTTTTGGCGGCAGTTTTCTTCTTGTCGCCCTTGGCGTCGGTCTTTTTCTTCTTCACGCCGACGGCCTTGCCCGAGGCCTTGACCTTTTTCGGTCCGCCGTAGGTGCCTTTGACTTCCTTGATGGTGCGGCGCTCGAAGCTCTGCTTCAGATAACGCTCGATGCTCGACATCAGGTTCCAGTCGCCGTGGCAGATCAGCGAGATCGCCAGACCGTCGTTGCCGGCTCGGCCGGTACGACCGATGCGGTGCACATATTCGTCGCCGCTGCGTGGCATGTCGAAGTTAATCACCAGATCCAGGCCGTCAACGTCCAGGCCACGGGCCGCCACGTCGGTGGCCACCAGAATCTTCACGCCGCCCTGCTTCAGACGGTCGATCGCCAGCTTGCGATCTTTCTGGTCTTTCTCGCCGTGCAGCACGAACGCCTTGTATTCCTGAGCGACGAGGCGACCGTAGATACGGTCGGCCATGGCCCGGGTGTTGGTGAAGACGATGGCCTTCTGATAAGTCTCGTTGGCCAGCAGCCAGTTGACGATCTGCTCTTTGTGCTGATTGTGGTCGGCGGTGATGATCTGCTGACGGGTGGTGTCGTTCAACTGGCTGACCGCGTTGAGCTGCAGGTGCTCAGGGTTGTTCAGCACCTTGGCGATCATCTCGCGCAGGCCGGAACCGCCGGTGGTGGCAGAGAACAGCATGGTCTGCTGACGGTTCGGGCATTCGTCGACCAGACGCTGCACGTCTTCGGCGAAACCCATGTCGAGCATACGGTCGGCTTCGTCGAGCACCAGCACTTCGACTTCTTTCAGGTCGAGGTTGCCGGCGTTGAGTTGCTCGATCATCCGGCCCGGGGTGCCGATCAGGATGTCCGGCACCTTGCGCAGCATGGCGGCCTGGACCTTGAAGTCTTCACCGCCGGTGATCAGGCCGGACTTGATGAAAGTGAACTGCGAAAAGCGCTCGACTTCCTTCAGGGTCTGCTGGGCCAGCTCGCGGGTCGGCAGCAGGATCAGGGTCTTGATGCTGACGCGAACCTTGGCCGGGCCGATCAGGCGGTTGAGGATCGGCAGGACAAAAGCGGCGGTCTTGCCGCTACCGGTTTGCGCCGTCACCCGCAGGTCACGCCCCTGAAGCGCCAGCGGAATGGCCGCGGCTTGCACAGGCGTTGGCTCGACAAATTTCAGCTCGGCCACGGCTTTGAGCAGGCGTTCGTGCAGGGCGAATTGGGAAAACACGGGTGCTACCTCGAAGATATGCAAAAAATCAGCTGCATAGGTTACCGGTTTCGAGCGCTCAGGCCGAGTTTCTTTGTGAAATCCACGGTAATCAGTGGCTTTTTTGTTGCTCGATTTGTCTCCAACGGTAATACACAGCGTCTTAAATGCTCTAATCGCCCGTCGCGTCTTACAGAAGAATCGTTTCGCTCATGGATTTCAAACAGCTCTGGCTCAACGCCCAAGACCTCTGGGGTGCCCTTGATCAGCACCCGCTCCTGCACGCCGGCCTGGCGCTGCTCCTGTTGTTGGTGATCGCGCTGGTCCTCGGACGAGTGGCGCGCTACCTGATCCTGCATGCCAGCCGCATGCTCGGTCGCCAGCCCGCGTTGCACTGGATCAACGACTTTCGCCATAACAAGGTGTTTCAGCGTCTGGCGCAGATGACGCCATCGCTGGTGATCCAGTTCGGCCTGCACCTGGTGCCGGAACTGAGCAAGACCGCCACGGTGTTCCTCGGCAACGTGGCCCTGGCGTTCACCATTCTGTTCCTGTTGCTGTCGGTCAGCGCCCTGCTCAATGCGCTGCTGGACATCTACGCCCGCACCGAACACGCCCGCACCCGCTCGATCAAGGGTTATGTGCAACTGGCGAAAATGGTCCTGTACGTGTTCGGCGCGATCATCATCGTCGCCACCCTGATCGACCGTTCGCCGCTGTTGCTGCTGTCGGGTCTGGGTGCGATGTCGGCGGTCATCCTGTTGGTCTACAAGGACACCCTGCTGTCGTTCGTCGCCAGCGTGCAACTGACCAGCAACGACATGCTGCGGGTCGGCGACTGGATCGAAATGCCGCAGGTCGGCGCCGATGGCGATGTGGTCGACATCACCCTGCACACGGTCAAGGTGCAGAATTTCGACAAGACCATCGTCTCGATCCCGACCTGGCGCCTGATGTCCGAGTCGTTCAGAAACTGGCGCGGCATGCAGCAGTCCGGCGGTCGACGAATCAAGCGCAGCCTGTTCATTGATGCCAGCGGTGTGCGCTTCATCCGCGACGACGAAGAAGAAAAACTGTCCCAGGTGCACCTGCTGACCGCCTACATGGGCCGCAAGAAAGCCGAGCTCAAGGCCTGGAACGAGGCGCAGGGCAACGTCGCGGCGATGTCGGCCAACCGCCGGCGCATGACCAACATCGGCACCTTCCGCGCCTATGCGTTGGCCTATCTGAAGAGTCATCCGGAGATCCAGCCGAACATGACCTGCATGGTCCGCCAGATGCAGACCACCGCCCAGGGCATCCCGCTGGAAATCTACTGCTTTACCACCACCACGGTGTGGGCCGATTACGAGCGGATCCAGGGGGATATTTTCGATTACCTGCTGGCGGTGCTGTCGGAGTTTGGGTTGAGTCTGTATCAGCAGCCGAGTGGTGGGGATTTGCGTTCCGGGATATTGCCGGCAGTCCTTGGCGCGAGCCATATTCCGGAAGCCGAAAAACATCTGATGTAGCGCTTTCTTCAAACGCAAAAAAAGACGCAATCCCGGTTGCGTCTTTTTTGTCCCGCCGATTTATCAGGCCTGCCGCTGCGGCGCCTTGTGCACCATGGTGTAGGCGTAGTCGACGCCCATGCCGTACGCGCCGCTGTGTTCCAGCACCAGGTCCATCACTGCCTGATAAGTGTCTTTGTGCGCCCAGTCACGCTGGTACTCGAGCAGCACTTGCTGCCAGGTCACCGGTACTGCGCCGGCCTGAATCATCCGCTGTACCGACATGTCGTGGGCTTCTTTGGTAGTGCCGCCGGACGCGTCGGTGACGATGTACACCTCGTAGCCTTCAGCCAGGGCTTCCAGAGCCGGGAAGGTCAGGCAAACCTCGGTCCACAGCGCGGCGATGATCAGCTTTTTGCGCCCGGTGGCCTTCACGGCGTCAACCAGCGCCTTGTCTTCCCAGGAATTCATCGAGGTGCGCTCGATCGGTTTCTGCTCAGGGTGTACTGCCAGCAATTCCGGCCAGATGTAGCCG
Source organism: Pseudomonas pharyngis (assembly GCF_021602345.1). Lineage (GTDB taxonomy): Bacteria > Pseudomonadota > Gammaproteobacteria > Pseudomonadales > Pseudomonadaceae > Aquipseudomonas > Aquipseudomonas pharyngis. Next base: position 130,105 of record NZ_BQID01000006.1, on the reverse strand, counting down.
CTGAAGCTTTCGGTTTCGACCGAGGTGTAAATGGTCGGCACGTTGAAGATCTTGGCAGCCTTGGCCAGGCCGACGGTGTTGTTCTTCAGGGTCTGACGGTCAATCGACTGTACGCCGAAAGCCATTTGCGGCTGGTGGTCGATCAGGATCAGGGCGGAGTTGGTTGGGTTCAGCAGTTCACGGATAGACATGGCGCGTTCCTTTTGATGTCGATTCAAAGTTTCGATTGGGTATTGGTGAGTCGAGGCGTTTTGCCGTCTGCGGCGTTGTTGTCTCGGCTTGGATGTCACTTTAGGGGCTAGCCGATAAAGGGACAATTCCATAAAATCGAGAATCATTGATTCTAAAATAGGGACAATCATGGATCGCATCGAATGCATGCGCGCCTTCGTGGTGACGGTCGGCGAGAACGGCTTTGCAGCCGCCGCCCGGGCCATGGACGTGCCCCGCTCGAAAGTCAGCAAACAGATTCAGGCACTGGAAGAGGCCATCGGTGTGCAGCTGCTGCAACGCACCACCCGCAGCCTGCACCTGACCGAGGCCGGGGCCGAGTATTTCGAAGCGGCGCGGGAAGTGATTGCGGCACTGGACGAGGCCGAACAGCGAGCCCGGGACGGGATTGGCGAATTGCGCGGGGTTTTGCGGGTCAACGCACCGATGTCGTTCGGCCTGCGACGGCTGGGCAAGCTGATTCCGCTGTTCCACGAGCAGCACCCGAACATCGAGCTGCAACTGGTGCTCAGCGACCAGCAAGTCGACCCGGTGCGCGGCGGCTTCGACGTGACCATCCGCATCGCCAGCCTGCCCGACTCGACCATGATCGCCAGACAACTGGCGCCGGCGCCGCGAATCATGGTCGCCTCCCCCGCTTACCTCGAACGCGCGGGCACGCCGCAATCCCCGCAGGATCTGCGCTCACATCAATGCTTGAACTACGGCTATCTGCAGAGCGGGGTCAGCCTGCAACTGTGCAACGGCAAGGAGACCCAGCGCGTCAACGTGACCGGGCCGCTGCACGCCAACAACGGCGACCTGCTGGCGCAAGCGGCCGAGGCCGGCATGGGCATTGCGCTGCTGCCGGACTTCATCGTCGAAGAGGCGTTGGCGGCCGGGCGGCTGGTGCCAGTGCTCTGTGAATGGCAAGCCCCGGCAATCACCATCAACGCCGTGTATTCGTCGGCGCGACGGGTGCCGCAGAAGACCCGGGCGTTTATCGAGTTTCTGGTGGGGCAATTGGCGCCGGCTTGCGAATCCCCAACCGGCTGATCCACACCGCGGCCAGAATCACGCTGCCACCGAGGAACAACCGCCCGAGCTCTTCATGCTGATTCCAGATCAGCAGATTCAGCAGCAGCCCCACCGGCACGTGCAGGTTGTTCATCACCGCCAGGGTGCCGCCGTTGACCAGGCACGCGCCCTTGTTCCACCAATACAAACCGAGTGCGGTCGAGACCAGACCAAGGAAGACCAGCACGCCCCATTGCAGCGGCGCTTCGGGCAGGAAGTTGGATTTGCCGAACAACAGGAACGCCGGCAACGCCACTGCCAGCGCGCCGAGGTAGAAGAAACCGAAGCGCCGGTAGTGCGGCAGATCGCTCGGGTGTTTTGCCACCAGATGCTTGTACAACACCTGCCCGGCGGCGTAGGTGAAGTTGGCCAGTTGCAGCAGCAGAAAGCCCATGAAGAAGTCCGGGTTGATCCGGTCGTAGCGAATCACTGCTGCACCGCACACGGCCACCAGTGCGGCGATCAGCGCCCACGGGTTGAAGCGTCGGTTGAGCGCGTCTTCGATCAGCGTCACGTGCAGCGGCGTGAGGATGGTGAACAGCAGCACTTCCGGCACCGTCAGCACGCGGAAGCTCAAATACAGGCAGACGTAGGTCACGCCGAACTGCAAAGCGCCGATCAGCAGCATGCCGCGCATGAACGCCGGCTCTACCGAGCGCCAGCGGGTCAGCGGAATGAACACCAGCCCGGCCAGTACCACACGCACCAGCACCGCGAAGTAGCTGTCGACATGACCGGCCAGGTATTCGCCGATCAGACTGAAGGAAAACGCCTGGATCAGCGTGACAAAAAGTAGATAGCCCATGCTCGCCTCGATTTCGAATGGCGGCGACGATAGCGTTTTTTGCCAGCCATCGCTAAATCCCGGGCAAAAAAAAGCCCGATCTCGCTAAAGCGTTCAATCGGGCTACAGCACTCAGGAGCAACAAGTGCAAAGGGAGGTTCGATGCGCGTAGAGCCTTGAAGGGGTTGCGCCAGGTCACTAGAACAATCGGCGATTATCTGGCGATTAACATATCAAGCGACCTGGGACAGTTTGGCGTTGGCCTGGTTGAGGCCTTTCTCCTGGAAGTCGCCGCCCAGGTTCATGCCTTCGGCGTGGATGAAGGTCACGTCGTTAATGCCGATGAAGCCCATCACCTGACGCAGGTACGGTTCCTGATGATCCGCCGGGCCGCCGGCGTAGATCCCGCCGCGAGCGGTCAGCACGTAGGCACGCTTGCCGCTGAGCAGGCCTTGCGGGCCGGTTTCGGTGTATTTGAAGGTCACGCCGGCACGCAGTACGTGGTCGAGCCAGGCCTTCAGGGTGCTCGGAATGGCGAAGTTGTACATCGGCGCCGCCATCACCAGCACGTCGGCGGCCAGCAATTCATCGGTCAATTCGTTGGAACGGTCCAGCGAGGCCTGCTCGCTGTCGTTGCGCTGCTCGGCGGATTTCATCCAGCCGCCCAGCAGGTTGATGTCCAGGTGCGGTACCGGGTTCACGGCGAGGTCACGCACGGTGATCTGATCGGCCGGATGCGCCGCTTTCCACTGACTGATGAAGGTCTGGGTCAGTTGACGGGAAACCGAGTCTTGCTGGCGGGCGCTGCTTTCGATGATCAGAACGCGGGACATGTTGTGTAGCCTCCATCCGAGAATGTTGTAAGTCGATGGAGTGAAGGTTAAACAGTGCCGTATCGATGAAAAAGCGCAAATAATTGCTGCAAAGCATCGAAAAATTCGTTTAGATGCAAGCCGTAGCCTGTGGAAGCCCGCTCCCACAGGCCCGTGACGCTATTTCGGGGTGCAGCTCAGCTTGATGCGCAGCTTGATGATGGTCCGGGTGAACTTGGCCGTGGCGTTTTTATGCTTGCCCGCCGCCACCTCGATATTGCGCGTGCGCGGCGCCTCCGGGCCGTTGGTGAACACCACCTTGCAGGTCGCGTCGACGTCGCCGTAGTTGTTGACCTGGATGGAGCCGATGTCGTTATCGGTGTCGAACGCGTTGTAGTCGATCTTCAGGCCGTTGAGGTCCTTTTCCACATCGATCGGGTACGCGAACGCAGTCAGCGGAAGCAGCGCCAGCAACACACAACAGAATTTTTTCATTCGGCAGTCTCCATGAGGGACCGCCAGCTTAGGACAAGAGGAGCTATTGATGAAAGCGCCCCGCGTGACCCTTGATCAATGGCGAACGTTGCAGGCCGTGGTCGACCACGGCGGATTCGCCCAGGCCGCCGAGGCCCTGCACCGTTCGCAATCGTCGGTGAGTTACACCGTCGCCCGCATGCAGGATCAGCTCGGCGTGCCGCTGTTGCGCATCGACGGCCGCAAGGCCGTGCTGACTGAAGCCGGCGGCGTGCTGCTACGCCGCTCGCGGCAATTGGTGAAACAGGCCAGCCAGCTGGAAGACCTTGCCCATCACATGGAGCAGGGCTGGGAAGCCGAAGTACGGCTGGTGGTCGACGCCGCCTACCCGAGCGCCCGTATCGTGCGCGCATTGACCGCGTTCATGCCGCAGAGCCGTGGCTGCCGGGTGCGTCTGCGTGAGGAAGTGCTGTCGGGCGTCGAAGAAGTGCTGCTCGAAGGCGTGGCCGATCTGGCCATCACCGGGCTGAGCATTCCCGGTTACCTTGGCGCGGAATTGAGTGATGTCGAATTTGTCGCCGTCGCCCATCCTGATCATGCGCTGCATCGGCTCAACCGCGAGCTGAGCTTTCAGGACCTGGAAACCCAGATGCAAGTGGTCATCCGCGACTCCGGCCGCCAGCAACCCCGGGACGTCGGCTGGCTCGGCGCCGAGCAGCGCTGGACCGTCGGCAGTCTCGCCACCGCGGCGACGTTCGTCAGCAGTGGCCTGGGATTCGCCTGGCTGCCACGCCACATGATCGAGCGGGAACTGAAAGACGGCTCACTCAAGCTGCTACCGTTGGACAGAGGCGGCAACCGCAACTCCAGCTTCTATCTGTATTCGAACAAGGACAAACCCTTGGGCCCAGCCACGCAAATCCTCATCGAACTGCTGCGCACCTTCGACACCCTGCCGCTGGACGCACCGTTCGCCGCCCCCGAACAAGCCTGACACGGAGTTCACCGATGGCGTATTTCGAGCATGAAGGTTGCAACCTGCACTACGAGGAATATGGCCACGGCGATCCGTTGCTGCTGGTTCACGGTCTGGGCTCCAGCACCCTGGACTGGGAAATGCAGATTCCCGCCCTGGCTGCGCACTACCGGGTGATCGTCCCGGACGTGCGCGGTCACGGCCGCTCCGACAAGCCCCGCGAGCGCTACAGCATCGCCGGTTTCAGCGCCGACATCGTCGCCCTGATCGAGCATTTGAAACTCGGCCCGGTGCACTACGCCGGGCTGTCCATGGGCGGCATGATCGGCTTTCAGCTCGCCGTCGATCAGCCGCGGATGCTCAAGAGCCTGACCATCGTCAACAGCGCTCCCGAGGTCAAGGTGCGTACCCGCGACGATTACTGGCAGTGGTTCAAGCGCTGGAGCCTGATGCGTGTGCTCAGCCTCGCCACCATCGGCAAGGCCCTTGGCGCCAAGCTGTTCCCCAAACCGGAGCAAGCCGATTTGCGTCAGAAGATGGCAGAGCGCTGGGCAAAAAACGACAAACGTGCTTATCTCGCCAGCTTCGATGCGATTGTTGGCTGGGGGGTCCAGGAACGACTTTCCCGGGTCACCTGTCCAACCCTCGTCGTCAGCGCCGACCGGGACTACACCCCCGTTTCGCTGAAAGAAACCTATGTCAGACTGCTGCCCGATGCGCGGCTGGTGGTGATCGCCGATTCGCGCCACGCCACCCCGCTCGATCAGCCCGAACGCTTCAATCAAACGCTGCTGGAGTTCCTCGCCACAGCCGATAATCACCCTCAGGATCACTGACCCATGCTGAAAAAACTCGCCCTCGCCGCCGGCACCGTGCTGTTCGCTGCCAACCTGATGGCTGCCACGCCGGCAAAAGCACCGCACGTGCTGCTGGACACCACCAACGGCCAGATCGAAATCGAGCTGGACCCGGTCAAGGCGCCGATCAGTACCAAGAATTTCCTCGAGTACGTCGACAGCGGCTTTTACAACAACACGATTTTTCACCGCGTGATCCCGGGCTTCATGGCCCAGGGCGGCGGCTTCACCCAGCAGATGCAGCAAAAAGACACCAAGGCGCCGATCAAGAACGAAGCCAGCAACGGTCTGCATAACGTTCGTGGCACCCTGTCGATGGCGCGTACTTCCAACCCGGATTCAGCCACCAGCCAGTTCTTCATCAACGTGGCCGACAACGCCTTCCTCGATCCGGGCCGTGACGCCGGTTACGCGGTGTTCGCCAAAGTGGTCAAGGGCATGGACGTGGTCGACATCATCGTCAACTCCCAGACCACCACCAAACAGGGCATGCAAAACGTGCCGGTCGACCCTGTGATCATCAAGTCGGCCAAGCGCATCGACTAAGCTTTACAGGGCATATCGAGCGGCGCTGACCTGATGTCACGCCGCTCACACTGATAAAAGGAGAGCCCGTGCTCCGGGCGGTTATCTGATGCTCTATCGCCGTTTCGAACAACTGATCGACATATTCCGCGACGCCCCGACGGCGTCTCCGCCGGACCGCGTTCTGCCCTTCTATACCTATTACCTGAAGCAGGTCTGGCCGAGTTTCGTCGCCCTGCTGATCGTCGGCCTGTTCGGCGCGTTGATCGAAGTGGCCCTGTTCAGCTACCTGAGCCGCATCATCGACCTCGCCCAGGGCACGCCGAACGTCGACTTCTTCAAAGTGCATGGCGTCGAACTGGCGTGGATGGCGGTGGTAGCGTTACTGCTGCGCCCGCTGTTCCTGGCGCTGCACGACATGCTGGTGCACCAGACCCTGAGCCCGAGCATGACCAGCCTGATCCGCTGGCAGAACCACAGTTACGTGCTCAAGCAGAGCCTGAATTTCTTCCAGAACGACTTCGCCGGGCGCATTGCCCAGCGCATCATGCAGACCGGCAACTCGCTGCGCGATTCCGCCGTGCAAGCGGTGGATGCGCTGTGGCACGTGCTGATCTACGCGATCAGTTCGCTGGTGCTGTTCGCCGAGGCCGACTGGCGTCTGATGATCCCGCTGCTGACGTGGATCGCCGCCTACATCGGCGCACTTTATTACTTCGTGCCACGGGTCAAGGACCGCTCGGTGGAAGCCTCCGACGCGCGCTCGAAACTGATGGGCCGGATCGTCGACGGCTACACCAACATCGCCACCCTGAAGCTGTTCGCCCACACCAACTTCGAACAGCACTACGCCCGCGAGGCGATCCAGGAGCAGACCGAAAAAGCCCAGCTGGCCGGCCGCGTGGTCACCAGCATGGACGTGGCCATCACCACCATGAACGGCCTGCTGATCGTCGGCACCACGGCGCTGGCCCTGTGGCTGTGGACGCAATCGCTGATCAGCGTCGGCGCGATCGCCCTGGCAACCGGCCTGGTGATCCGCATCGTCAACATGTCCGGCTGGATCATGTGGGTGGTCACCGGCATCTTCGAAAACATCGGCATGGTCCAGGATGGTCTGCAGACCATCTCGCAACCGGTCAGCGTCACCGACCGGGAGCAGGCCAAACCGCTGGCCGTGGCCCGTGGCGAAGTGCGTTTCGAGCACGTGGATTTTCACTACGGCAAGAAGAAAGGCATCATCGGCGACCTCAACCTGACCATCAAACCCGGCGAGAAAATCGGTCTGATCGGCCCGTCCGGCGCCGGCAAATCAACCCTGGTCAACCTGCTGCTGCGCCTGTACGACGTCGAGGGTGGGCGGATTCTGATCGATGGCCAGAACATCGCCGAAGTCGGCCAGGAAAGCCTGCGCGCGCGGATCGGCATGATCACCCAGGACACCTCGCTGCTGCACCGCTCGATCCGCGACAACTTGCTGTACGGCAAGCCCGACGCCACCGACGCCGAACTCTGGGAAGCGGCGCGCAAGGCCCGCGCCGATGAGTTCATCCCGCTGCTGTCGGACGCCGAAGGACGCACCGGATTCGACGCCCATGTCGGCGAGCGCGGGGTAAAGCTGTCCGGTGGTCAGCGTCAGCGGATCGCCATTGCGCGGGTGCTGCTCAAGGACGCGCCGATCCTGATCATGGACGAAGCGACCTCGGCGCTGGACTCGGAAGTGGAAGCGGCGATTCAGGAAAGCCTGGAAACCCTGATGCAGGGCAAGACCGTGATCGCCATCGCCCACCGCCTCTCGACCATTGCCCGCATGGACCGGCTGGTGGTGCTGGAGAACGGCAAGATCGCCGAAAGCGGCAACCATGCCGAACTGCTGGCCCATGGCGGGTTGTATGCGCGGTTGTGGGCGCACCAGACCGGAGGGTTTGTCGGCATCGATTGATCCTGCGCGAAACACAAAAACCGCCAAAGCCCTCTACCCACGGGCTCTGGCGGTTTTTTATCGTCTGCTGGAAATTCGCATGAACCCTGCTGTACTGACCCAAGGCTCCGGAACGGAACCTGTCGTAAATCTGCAAGGAAGCACCACTCGATCCAGTCTCGATAGTACGTCTATCAAGGACACTCTCATGTCTCTGTTCAAACGTTCAGTCACTGAGTTGTTGGGTACGTTCTGGTTAGTGTTGGGCGGTTGCGGCAGTGCGGTCATTGCCGCGTCTTCACCCTTGGGAATCGGCGTGCTGGGAGTCGCCCTGGCGTTTGGTCTGACGGTGCTGACGATGGCGTTTGCCATCGGCCACATCAGCGGCTGTCACCTCAACCCGGCGGTGTCGGTCGGTCTGTCCGTCGGCGGTCGATTCCCGGCCAAAGAGCTGCCCGCCTACATCATTGCCCAAGTGATCGGGGCGATCCTCGCGGCGGCGCTGATCGTCTACATCGGCAGCGGCAAGGAAGGCTTCGACGTCGCCGCCGGCCTGGCCTCAAACGGTTATGGCGAACACTCTCCGGGCAAATACTCGATGGCCGCCGGCTTCGTCACCGAGCTGGTGATGACCGCCATGTTCGTGGTGATCATCCTCGGCGCCACCGACAAACGCGCTCCGGCGGGACTGGCACCTATCGCCATTGGCCTGGCCCTGACGCTGATCCACCTGATCTCGATTCCGGTGACCAACACCTCGGTCAACCCTGCCCGCAGCACCGGCCCGGCGCTGATGGTCGGCGGCTGGGCCATCGCGCAGTTGTGGATGTTCTGGGTCGCGCCGCTGCTCGGTGCGGTGGTTGGTGGCGTGATCTATCGCTGGTTAGGCAAGGAAGACAGCTGAGGGAGTCGGCGAGGATCAGGCTTGCCGATACGGCAAGGCGCTCCTCGCCTCTTCCGCATAAGCCAGTACACCGGCGCGCTCCTGGTGCAGGAAGTCTTTTACCGCGACTTTCAAACCGGGATGGCGCAGGTAATGCCAGGAATGGGTAATCACCGGTTCGAAGCCGCGAATCAGTTTGTGCTCGCCCTGGGCACCGGCATCGAAACGCTGAAAGCCCTGGGCAATCGCATAGTCCATGCCCTGATAGAAACAGGTCTCGAAGTGCAGCCGGTCGAACTCGGCCAGGCATCCCCAATAACGCCCGTAAAAGCTGTCGCCGCCCACCAGGCTGAACGCCATCGCCACCGGCCGTGAGCCCTGTCGGGCCAGCACCACGCGAATCGCTTCCGGCATGCGCTCGGCCAGCAGGCTGAAGAACTCCCGGGTCAGGTACGGTGCCTGCCGACGCACCGCGTAGGTGTTGGCATAACAGGCGTAGACGAAATCCCACTGCGCCTCGTCCAGCTCGCGGCCTTCCAGCCATTCGAACTCGAAACCCTGTCCCGCCACTTGCTCGCGCTCCTTGCGCATCTGCTTGCGCTTGCGCGAGGCGAGCACGTCGAGAAAGTCCTGAAAGTCGCGATAGCCGCGATTCTGCCAGTGGTACTGACAGCCGATGCGTTGCAGCCAGCCCGGCTGCTCGGCCATGGCGGCATCGGTAAATGCATCGGTGAAGTTGATGTGGGCGCTGGAGAGCTCTTCGATTTCCAGATAGCCCGGCAGGCTCTTGAGCAGCTCGAATCCGTCCTCGACATTCGCTGCCAACAACCGTGGGCCGCTGACCGGGCTGAACGGCACGGCGCTGAGGAACTTGGGGTAGTAATCGATGCCGGCGCGGGCGCAGGCATCGGCCCAGCCGTGATCGAACACGTATTCTCCGTAGGAGTGCCACTTGCGATAACCGGGCAACGCGGCGATCACGCGCCCCGCTTTGACGTGCAGCAAATGCTCCGCTTGCCAGCCGGTGTGCGGGCCGACGCTGCCGCTGTCCTCCAGCGAAGCCAGGAAGGCGTGGCGCAGAAACGGCTGGTTTTGCGGGACCAGAACATCCCAGTCGGACGCTGGAATTTCCGACAGTTTATGCAGACGTTGCAGCGGCATTTTCCTCTCCACTTTCGGGCGTGAACGCCCGGCGAGTATCGCTGATCGGCGGGGCGTTGCCCACGTCCGATTACGCGACAGCGCTCTAAATCAATAGTTCACGGCAGCTTTGTATCGTCATCAACCTGCCATCATCGTGCCACTGCTCTGTCATAAACCATCGCGATACTGGCGCCTGTTTTTAGAGCGCCGGGTTCTACCCCGGACACTGTTTTCCGACCGTCAAACCGTCGGTTGTGCCCAGGATGGTTCAGCCATCCCCTTTTCATCTTCGGAGATTGCTATGCGTCTTGCTTCCACGAAAACTGCGGCGGCCCTGTGCGGTGGCTTGTTGCTGGCCATGAGTGTTCCGGCCAGTGCCGCAGTCGACGCCAAACTGCTCGACATGCTCAAGGCTAACGGTTCGATTTCCCAGGCGCAGTACGTTGAACTGCAAACTGAACTGGCCAAGGATCAGAAGGCCCAGCAAATCGCGCAGCAGGCGCAGCAAGAGACCAACGAGCAAATCGCGGCGACCGCGAAGAAAACCAACGAACTCAGCAGTTTCGACCAGAAACTGGCCTGGGCCGCCAAGACCCAGTTCAAGGGTGACGTGCGTATCCGTCAGGAAACCATCAAGATCGACGGCGAGCCGAACAACGGCGGCCGCGACAAGGATCGCCAGCGCATCCGTGCCCGTCTGGGTGCGTACACCGAGATCAACCCGCAAGTCGACACCGGCATCCGTATCGCCACCGGCGGCGGCGACGACGCCCGTTCGACCAACCAGGACCAGGACAACTACTTCGACAAGAAGCAGATCTGGCTCGACCTGGGCTACATCGACTACCACCCGGACCAGATCAAGAACCTGCACATCATCGGCGGCAAGATGCTGCAACCGTGGGTGAGCATGGGCGACGTGATCTGGGACAGCGACATCAACCCGGAAGGTCTGGCCGTTACCTACAAGTATCCGTTGGGCAGCAGCATCGAACTGTTCGGCAGCCTGGGTAACTACAACCTCAAGGACAACGTCGATGGCGACGGCGTGCAGTTCCGTCACGACCTGCGCCTGACCGCCGGCCAGTTGGGCAGCCGCTTCGCCATCACCGACAACCTGAAACTGACCCTGGGCGGCAGCGTCTACGCCTACCAGAACGACGAAGACAGCCGTTGCACCGGCACCTCCACGCCGTGCGCCCTGGCCGTCAACGGCAACTCGGCCGACAACGAATTCCGTCTGTACGAAGGCTTCAGCCAGGTCGACATCGGCGGCCTGCCAATGCCGCTGTCGTTCTACGGTCAGTACGTGAAGAACAACGATGCAGTGACCGATCAGGACACCGCGTGGCTGGTAGGTGCCAAGTCGAAGGTCTTCGGCCTGAACCTCGACTACAACTATCGTGACGTGCAGCGCAACGCGGTGGTCGGCGCCTTCACCGATTCGGACTTCGCCAACGGCACCACCGGTTCCCGTGGCCACAAGTTCAAGGTCGGCTACGACATCGACAAAAACTTCGCCATTGGTGCGACTTACTTCCTGACCAAGGCCGACTTCTCCAGCCGTACCCAGCGTGATGCAGACACCAACACCCTGCAGCTGGACGCGGAAGCGAAGTTCTAAGCAACCCGGCAACAGACTTCAAACGATGGGTTTACATCCGGTTCCATCGTTTGAAGAGGCTTCAACAGACTGGCGCGGCCGCAGCGATCCCCATCATCCGTTCGCTGCGGCCGCGCCAGTCTGTGTTTTCAGGATCGATCCTTGCGCCGCAGCTGTGCCAGCTGCTCGGCCAACGCGTCCACGCCCTCTTCAGGCTTTTGCGGCATCGCTCGCAACGTCGCCTGCATCAAACGCATCTGGCGAATGAACCGCCGGCAATTGCGGCAGAACATCAGGTGATGACGCACCATCAACTTCTCGCGAAAGCTCAACTGGCCATCGAGATAATCGCTGGATCGCGCCACTTGCTCCTTGCAGGTCAACATTCTCCCGTCTCCTCAAAATGCTCCACGGTCGCGAAGACCTTCAAGCGTGCCCTGTGCAGCAACACGCGGACATTGGAGAGCGAGATCTCCAGAAGATTACAGATGTCCTCCAGCTCCAGACCCTGACGCTCGCGCAGCGTGAGCACACTGCTCTGAAGTTCGGAGAGACTGAGCAACGTATGCTCCAGGCATTCACGCAGCTCGCCTTCCGTCAGCAACGCTTCGGGCGTGTCCTGGTGCCAGGCGAACGGTGCGACCAGCCAGTGACCGTCGCCGGGAGAGAAGCGATTGTCGTCGATGGTGCCGTGGGGGGACGGCAGATCATCCAGCAACACTTCGCGACGATTGAGTTTGTAGCGGCTCTTGGCCGAGTTGGCGGTGATGGTCAGCAGCCAGGTCTTGAGACTGGAGCGCCCCTCGAAACGGCCGATATTACGCACCACCGACAGCCACGCGTCCTGCACCACTTCTTCGACGTGGCGCTGGCCGACAATCGCGTAGGCGACCGCGCGCATGGGGCTTTGATAGGTGCTGACCAGTTCCTTGAAGGCTTTCTGTTCGCCTGCCAACAACCGCTCGAGCAGTTGTGTGTCGTCAACCGCCATCCATCAATCCCCTTTTCCTGACTCCGAAAATGATAGCGGCAGGATCTCTCCTGCCGCCAGTTTCGAAAATTACAGCGCTCGCGCCGATTCGGATGTAGGAAACGTCAGCACGATTAAGAGGAAATGAACTCGCTCTTAGCGTTTACGCAGAATCACGCTACCAATCGAGTAACCGGCACCGAACGAACTAAGCACCGCCAGCGAACCGGCCGCCAGATCGTCCTGATATTTGTGGAACGCGATCACGGAACCGGCGGAGCTGGTGTTGGCGTAGGTGTCGAGAATCACCGGGGCTTCTTCTTCGGTGGCTTCGCGACCCAGCAGCTTGCGCACGATCAGGTGGTTCATGCTCAGGTTGGCCTGGTGCAGCCAGAAGCGCTTCACGTCACCGACGTTGAGCTTGTTCTCTTCCAGATGCTCGCCGATCAGCTCGGCCACCATCGGGCAGACATCCTTGAACACCTTGCGGCCTTCCTGCACGAACAGTTTGTCGCGGGCGCCGATGCCCTCTTCCGCCGCGCGGTTGAGGAAGCCGAAGTTGTTGCGGATGTTGTTGGAAAACTTGGTCAGCAGTTTGGTGCTGACCACATCGAACTGGTGTTTCGACGTCGCCAGATCGGCGCGCTCGATGATCACCGCCGTGGCGGCGTCACCGAAGATGAAGTGGCTGTCGCGGTCACGGAAGTTCAGGTGACCGGTGCAGACTTCCGGGTTGACCATCAGGATCGCCCGGGCCTGACCCAGTTGCACGGTGTTGGCCGCTTGCTGGATACCGAAGGTCGCCGACGAGCAGGCCACGTTCATGTCGAAACCGAAACCCTGGATGCCCAGCGCTTCCTGGACTTCGATGGCGATGGCCGGGTAGGCGCGCTGCAGGTTGGAGCAGGCGACAATCACGCCGTCGATGTCGGCGGCGGTCTTGCCGGCACGTTGCAAGGCTTGTTCGGCAGCGCCGATGGCCATCTGGCAGAGTACCGACCATTCGTCGTTGGAACGCTCCGGCAGCCGTGGCGCCATGCGCGCAGGGTCGAGGATGCCGTCCTTGTCCATGACAAAGCGGCTCTTGATGCCGGAAGCTTTTTCGATGAACGCGGCGCTGGACTCGGTCAGGGCCTGGATTTCGCCGCTGGCGATGGCGTCGGCGTTGTCCGCGTTGAACTGGGCGACGTAGGTATTGAAAGACTGCACCAGCTCTTCGTTGGAGATGCTGTTGGCCGGGGTGTACAGGCCGGTGCCGCTGATGACGACGTTATGCATGGTCGTTTCTCTAATCTGTTCAGGCAGAAAGTGCTGGCACCGACGTGCCAACACGCAAAGGGTCCATTCCCGTATCAGGGACGCAAAAACCTGGCATCGCTTTATTCCGTTACGCGGCCCGGCAAAGGCTCTGGGACGCGAAAACGGCATTTATGGTGGCGAAGTTTGCCATAAACCCGAGGTTTTGGCGCCTTTCCCAAGCGTCACGACCTTCCCAATGTGGGAGCGACCTTGCTCCCACAAGGGGAATTTGTGATCGTTCCCACGGAGCGATCAGGCACTCGCTAGGGTTCTACCTGCGTCCACTGCTTGTTGAGGCGTTTGTCGGAGATCGGCACCTTCGTCCCCAACTGCTGGGCGAACAGCGAAACCCGGTACTCCTCCAGCCACCAGCGATACAGCTCAAGCTGCGGATCGCGCTTGCCTTCCTGGGCATGCTTGGCAGCGCGGGTCTGGTATTGCGTCCAGAGCCCGGCGAGTTCGCCGCTCCAGACCCGATCCTTCTGCACTTGCGCGCCCAGCTTCTCGAAACGCTGCTCGACCGCTTTCAGGTAACGCGGCAACTCCTTGAGCCAGAGCATCGGCGTTTCCCGGACGAAGCCCGGATACACCAGATGACTGAGCTGCTGCTTGATATCGTTAAGCGCCACCGCCTGAGCCAGGTCGATCTTGCCCTTGAAGCGCTTTTGCAGACCGTGCCAGAGCTTGAGGATTTCCAGAGTCAGGCGTGCCACCCGTTCGGCGTGCTCGGTCCAGCTGCCGCGCTTGCGCTCGGCCAGTGCCGCCAGCCCTGCGCCGTCACGCGGCAACGGGTCTTCACCGTCAAGAATGCAGCTGTCGAGGCTGGCCAGCAGAATGTCTTCGACCAGCGCATCAACCCGCCCCAGTTCGCGGTACAGCAGGCCCAGTTCGGTCAGGCCCGGCAACTTGCCGCGCAGGAACTTCGCCGGTTCGGCCAGTTGCTGCAGCAGCAGACGTTGCAAGGCGCGGCGGTGCTGGAATTCGGCTTCGGCCGGGGTAGAAAATCGCCCTTCCTTGACCGTACCGCCCTCTTCCACCAGCGCCGGATACACCGTCATCGACAGCCCGGCGATCTTCTGTTGGGTCTTTTCCGCCACTGGCGCAAAAACCTTGGCTTCCACCGGCTGCTGGCTTTTCGCACTTTGTGGCACCGCCAGTGCGGCCTGGCTGGCTTCGGCGAAACGTGCAGTGAGTTCGGCCAGATCCCGGCCTTCGCCAAGGAACTTGCCTTGGCCGTCGACGATTTCCAGGTTCATCCGCAGGTGGCTTTCAACCTGCTGCGCCGCTTCGGCCCAGGCTTCATCGCTGACCCGCGCACCGGTCATGCGCAGCAGTTCGCGACCCAGCGCTTGCGGCAACGAACCTTCGGCGAAGGTCATGCGTTGCAGCGCGGCCTTGATGAAGTCCGGCACCGGCACGAAGTTTTTTCGCAAAGCCTTGGGCAGGTTGCGCACCAGCGCGATGCACTTGGCCTCGATCAGTCCCGGCACCAGCCATTCCAGGCGTTCCGGCGGCAGCATCGGCAACAGCGGCGCCGGCACACGCAGGGTCACGCCGTCACGCGGGTGATTCGGTTCGAAGTGGTAACTCAGCGCCAGTTCCAGGTCGCCGATGTGCAGCGTGTCCGGGTAATGCTGGGCGGTGACTTCGCTGGCTTCGCGGGCCAGCACGTCTTCCTCGCGCATGATCAGCAGTTGTGGATCTTTCTGGCTGTTGACGCGGTACCAGCTGTCGAACGTCGCGGTCTGGTGAATCTCCGCCGGCAAACGCGCGTCGTAGAACGCGTAGAGGGTTTCCTCGTCGGCCAGAATGTCCCGACGACGAGCCTTGGCTTCCAGTTCGTCGAGTTGTTCGAGCAATTGCTTGTTGGCAGTCAGGCATTTGGCCCGGGACTGAATCTCGCCGCGCACCAGACCTTCGCGGATGAACAGTTCACGCGAGACCACCGGATCTACCGGGCCGTAGTGCACCGGTCGACGGCCGACCACGATCAGGCCGAACAGGGTGATCTGTTCGAACGCGACGACCTGGCCGCGCTTC
This sequence comes from Pseudomonas pharyngis, assembly GCF_021602345.1. Taxonomy (GTDB): domain Bacteria; phylum Pseudomonadota; class Gammaproteobacteria; order Pseudomonadales; family Pseudomonadaceae; genus Aquipseudomonas; species Aquipseudomonas pharyngis. The sequence continues at coordinate 114,531 of NZ_BQID01000006.1, read as the reverse complement.
TTCTCCCAGTGCGGTTCGAAGTGGTTCTTCTTGATCAGGTGCCCGGCCAGCGGTTCGATCCAGTCGGCGTCGATCTTCGCCACCATCCGCGCGTAGAGCTTGGTGGTTTCCACCAGTTCGGCGGTCATCACCCACTGCGGGCGTTTCTTGCCGATACCCGATGACGGGTGAATCCAGAACCGCCGCTGACGGGCGCCAAGGTAATCGCCGTCCTCGGTTTTCTGACCAATCTGGCTGAGCAGGCCGACCAGCACCGCTTTGTGCAGCTTCGGATAATCCGCCGGTTCTTTGTTCAGGCTCAGCTGCAAGTCGCGGCAGATCAGGCTCAACTGACGGTGGGAATCGCGCCACTCGCGCAGGCGCAGGTAGTTGAGGAAATTCTTGCGGCACCAGTTGCGCAGCGGGCTGGCGGTCAGCGCCTGGCGCTGCTCTTCAAAACCGCGCCACAGATTGACCAGCCCGGCGAAGTCCGAATCGGCGTCCTTCCACTGAGCGTGGGCCTGGTCAGCGGCCTGCTGACGCTCCGGCGGACGCTCGCGCGGATCCTGAATCGACATGGCACTGGCGACGATCAGCACCTCCTGCAAGCTGCCAAGTTTCGCCGCTTCCAGCAGCATGCGGCCCATGCGCGGGTCCACCGGCAGGCGCGCCAGTTGGCGACCGAGCGGGGTCAGCTGACTGTTGCGATCCACCGCCGACAATTCCTGCAGCAGGTTGAAACCGTCGCTGATCGCCTTGCCGTCCGGCGGCTCGATAAACGGGAAATCAGTGATCTCGCCGAGGCGCAGATGGAGCATCTGCAAGATCACGGCCGCAAGGTTGGTGCGCAGGATTTCCGGATCGGTGAATTCCGGACGACCGAGGAAATCCTCTTCGCTGTACAAGCGCACGCAGATACCCGGCTCGACCCGGCCGCAGCGACCTTTACGCTGGTTGGCACTGGCCTGGGAAATCGCTTCGATCGGCAGCCGCTGGACCTTGGCACGGTAGCTGTAGCGGCTGATGCGCGCGGTGCCGCTGTCGATCACGTAACGGATGCCCGGCACGGTCAGCGAAGTTTCCGCAACGTTGGTCGCCAGCACCACGCGACGCCCCGGATGGGACTGAAAGATCCGCTGCTGCTCGGCCGGCGACAGGCGCGCGTACAACGGCAGGATTTCGGTGTGTTTGAGCTGGGCCTTGCGCAGCATGTCGGCGGCGTCGCGAATCTCGCGCTCGCCGGGCAGGAACACCAGCACATCACCGGGACTGCGGCGCTCGCTGCGCTCATAGGCGGCGATTTCGTCGAGGGTGGCGAGAATCGCCTGATCCACGGTCAGGTCATCCTCGACGCGGTTGCCTTCTTCGTCTTGCTCCAGCGTCAGCGGGCGATACCAGGTTTCAACCGGGAAGGTGCGGCCGGACACTTCGACAATCGGCGCATCGTCGAAATGCTTGGAGAAGCGCTCCAGATCGATGGTCGCCGAAGTGATGATGACTTTCAGATCCGGGCGACGCGGCAGCAGGGTTTTCAGGTAACCGAGCAGGAAGTCGATGTTGAGGCTGCGTTCGTGGGCTTCGTCGACGATGATCGTGTCGTAGCGTTCGAGGTAGCGGTCGTTCTGGGTTTCCGCCAGCAGGATGCCGTCGGTCATCAGTTTGATCAGGGTGTTCGAATCGCTTTGGTCTTCGAAGCGCACCTGATAACCGACCAGCGCGCCCAGCGGTGTACCGAGTTCTTCGGCAACCCGGCTGGCCACGCTGCGCGCCGCGATCCGCCGAGGCTGGGTGTGGCCGATCAAACCGTGCTGGCCGCGACCGATCTCCAGACAGATTTTCGGCAACTGGGTGGTTTTGCCCGAGCCGGTTTCACCGGCGATGATCAGCACCTGGTGCTTTTCCAGGGCCTTCTTGATTTCGTCACGCTTGGCTGCAATCGGCAGGCTGTCGTCGTAACGGATCACCGGCAGGCTGGCCTTGCGTGCCAGCACCTGATCGCAGGACGCCTGCATGCGCGCCACCCACTGGGCCAGCTTGGCCTCGTCGGGTTTCTTGCGCAGCTCAAGCAACTGTCGCCGCAGCCGGTGGCGGTCGGCGAGCATGGCGTGATCGAGGTTTTTCAGCAGTTTGTCGATGGAGGGCGATTCGTCGGTCATCGGGTACGCAATTCGGTCGTCTAGTGGCGCAAGGACGCGATTGTCGCAGATTTGCGGGATTTGTGGCGTGTCTGGGGGATTGCTGCCCTCACCCTAGCCCTCTCCCAGGGGGAGAGGGGACTGATCGGGGGTTGCTCTAGAGCTACGCCGACCTGAAGGAGCCTCACCGAATCCATAATCGCCACGATCTTTCAGGTCGATGTTTGACCCGAGACACCTCGGTCAGCTCCCTCTCCCTCCGGGCGGTCCGACGCTTCGGGAGGGCTGGGGTGAGGGAAAGCCGTTACTCGTTATCCAAGCCTTTGCGCCGATATGGAAAGACATCGATGACTTTCCCCGCCCGAATCGCCTCCTGCAATCCCTTCCAGTAATCAGCGTTGTACAACTCGCCATGCAACTGATCGAACAGTTTGCGCTGCGCCGAATCGGCAAACAGGAACGGCGGAAACTCTTCGGGAAACACATCCAGAGGCCCGATCGAATACCAAGGCTCGGAGGCCATTTCGTCCTCTGGCGTGCGCGGTGCCGGGATGTGGCGGAAATTCGCTTCAGTGAGGAAACAGATCTCGTCGTAGTCGTAGAACACCACCCGGCCATGACGGGTGACGCCGAAGTTCTTCAGCAGCATGTCGCCGGGAAAGATGTTGGCCGCCGCCAGTTGCTTGATCGCCAGGCCGTAATCCTCCAGCGCTTCGCGCACCTGGGCTTCGTTGGCGTTATCCAGATAGAGATTAAGCGGCGTCATTCGGCGCTCGGTCCAGCAGTGGCGGATCAGCACGGTTTCGCCTTCCAGCGACACCGTGGACGGCGCGACTTCCAGCAGCTCCGCCAGGCACGCCGGCTCGAATTTGCTCAGGGGAAAACGGAAGTCGGCGAATTCCTGGGTATCGGCCATGCGCCCGACCCGGTCGACGCTTTTCACCAGTCGGTACTTCTCGATCACCGTGGCGCGGTCGACGTTTTTCGATGGAGAGAAACGATCCTTGATGATCTTGAACACGGTGTTGAAGCCCGGCAGCGTGAACACGCTCATGACCATGCCGCGCACGCCCGGCGCCATGATGAACTGGTCATCGGTGTTGGCCAGGTGATTGATCAGGGCGCGGTAGAACTCCGATTTACCGTGCTTGTAGAAACCGATCGAGGTGTACAGCTCGGCGATGTGCTTGCCCGGCAGGATGCGTTTGAGGAAACCGATGAACTCCGCCGGCACCGGCACATCCACCATGAAATACGAACGGGTGAAGGAGAAGATGATCGACACCTCCGCTTCGTCGGTGATCAATGCGTCGATCTGAATCCCGCGCCCTTCGCGGTGCAGCAACGGAATCACCAACGGCCACTGATCGTCGTTGGTGTAGATGCGCCCCACCAGGTACGCGCCCTTGTTGCGGTACAGCACCGAGGAAAACAGCTCGACGCTCAGCTCCGGGTCCTTGCACACCCAGTCCGGCAGGTTCTCGCGCAGTTGCGCCTCCAGACGCAGCAAGTCGCCGGGCAAATCGGCGTAGGCCTCGCTGAAGCGGTAATCGGCAAAGATGCTCGCGAGCATGGCCGAAATCTGCCCTTGCGGCTTGTAGGTGCGGGTCTGTGCGGCCCGGGCGCGGCGCAGGCTCGGGCGCGTGGTGTGGATGAACATGCAGCCGTCACTGATCAGGTCGTGGCTGAACAGGCTGCAGAAAATCGAGTTGTACCAGGTCTCGGACAGTTCATCGTCGAAGCGCAGGTCGATGATGCTGATGTAGGCGCTTTTCACCAGTGGCCAGCAGGTGACGTCCATCAAGGTGTCCGGCTCGAAATACTCGCGCAGGCGGGCGACGGTTTCACCGACCTTTTCTTCGTAGAGGTTGATCCGCGCCGCCGACGCGGTTTGCGTGTCCTGCCAGCGGGCTTGCTCGAAGCGCTCCCGGGCGCCGTCGGTGATCCGCCGGAAATGCTCGCGGTAATCGTCAAAGCCATCGAGGATCAGGCGGGCGATGTCGGTGGCTGGCCATTGCTGCGGCATAGATGAGACCTCTGCGGGAATTGGAGAATCTGTGCTCGAAGGCCTGAGCTTAGCCACGGAAGCAGGCGCAGGAGAAGTGCAATTTCGGCCAAATCCTCTTGCGGGTTGTACAACGACACAGTTTTTATCAAAGTTTTTTTAATCGACCGTTCGGTCAATAAACGTCCCTTCGGCTTCTCCCTATCGCTGAACGCCAGCCCGCGTTTCTTCTGGGTTTCGGATCCAACCCGGTAGCGACGTCTCTAATCCGCGCTTTTCCCGGCTAGTTCCTTCTCGTCCATCGCGTGCCATCCCGGTTAAAAATGGCCTTACTAAGATAGTGGCACTTTGATATACAGCCCGCCATCACCCGCCTTACAACAAGATCCTCGGTCCACGAGGACGACCTCTCCCCCAATCCCCAAGGAGCACATTGATGTCTATCCGGAATCTGCGCATAGGTTTGCGCGCCAGTTTGTGTTTTGCCGTTCTGGCCAGTCTGCTGGTGGTGGTCGGCCTGTTCGGTCTGGGCCAGATGAAAACCCTGCGCGAGAGCGCGGCGGTGATCGAGGAATCGTGGATGCCCAGCATCGAAAGCATCCATGACGCAGCGGCGAACATTGCCAGTATTCGTCTCGAATCCCTGCGCCTGATCACCAGCACCCAGGTGGCCGTTCGCGAACGCAGCAAAGGCATTCTCACCGCGCAACGTCAGGAATTGCTCAAGCGCCTCGACGACCACAAGGCCCTGATCGCCAATGACCAGGAGCGAGCGATGCTGGAAGGTTTGAGCGCCGACACGGCCAAGTACCTGAGCATCCTCGACCAGATCATCAAACAGATCGATGCCGGACAAAACGAACAAGCCTACGCGCGCCTGACCACTGAACTGGCGCCCCAGGGCACGGTGCTCGACAAGACCCTTGAGCAAATGATCAGCCTCAATCAGCAAGGCGCGGATGCCGCCGCCAAGTCCGCGGCGGCGATGTACCAGCAGGCGCTGTGGATCGTCGCCGCGATCATCGTCATCGCCCTGATTGCCACGTTGTTGCTGGCCTGGTTGCTGACCCGCAGCATCACCACGCCGATCAATCAGGCGCTGAACGCGGCACGGCAGATTGCTTCGGGAGACCTCAGCGGTCGCATCGACAGCGAGGGTCGTGATGAAGCGGCGCAGTTGCTCACGGCGCTGGCGCAGATGCAGGGCAATCTGCGCTCGACCATTCGCGGCATCAGCGAGTCGGCCCAGCAACTGGCCTCCGCTGCCGAGGAAATGAGTTCGGTGATGGAGCAGAGCACCCGCGGCCTGCAACAGCAAAATGACCAGATCGAGCAGGCCGCCACGGCGGTCACCGAGATGAGCACGGCGGTGGATGAAGTGGCCGCCAATGCGGTGTCCAGTGCCCAGGCCTCCGAAGCGTCGAACGAGGACAGCAAACACGGGCATGTGCAGGTCAGCGAGACCATCAGTTCGATTCAGGAACTGGTCAGTGCAGTACTCGGCGCGTCCGAACAGGCCGAGGGCCTTGCGACTCAGGCCCAGGACATCAGCAAAGTGCTGGAAGTGATTCGCGGCATCGCCGGGCAGACCAACCTGCTGGCCCTGAACGCTGCGATTGAAGCCGCGCGCGCCGGTGAGGCCGGGCGTGGGTTTGCAGTGGTTGCCGACGAGGTCCGCTCGCTGGCCCAGCGCACGCAGAACTCCACCGAAGAAATCGAGCTGATGATCAGCAGCATTCAGCAAGGCACCAGTGCCACCGTCGGCGCCTTGCAAAACAGCGCCGAGCAGGCCAGCCATACCCTGCGTCGCGCCAACAGTGCCGGCCATGCACTGGAGAAAATCACCGCGTCGATTTCGCAGATCAACCAGCGCAACCTGGTGATCGCCAGCGCCGCCGAGCAACAGGCGCTGGTGGCTCGGGAGGTCGATCAGAACCTGGTGACCATCCGTGATCTGTCGACACAAACCGCAGCAGGTGCCACCCAGACCTCTGCCGCCAGTCAGGAACTGTCACGGCTGGCCGTCGACCTGAACGCACTGGTCACGCGCTTCGTGATCTGATCAGACAATTAAATGCCCGATTAGCGGTTGCCATCGCCGGGGCCCTCGGCAACACTCTCGTCCCGATCAAGGAAGGAGTGGCCCGTGAGCCCCGTCGATATTTTCCGCATGTTGTCGCTGGCCGCCATCTGGGGCGCGAGCTTCCTGTTCATGCGCATCATCGCTCCTGCGATCGGTACGGTTCCGACCGGATTCTTCCGCGTTTCCATCGCCGCCGTCGGCTTGCTGGTGATCCTCGGGCTGATGCGCATCAGCTGGGATTTCAAAGGCAAGCTCAAGACTGTGATGTTGCTGGGCGTGATCAACTCCGGCGTGCCGGCGACGCTGTATTCGGTCGCCGCCCAGGTGCTGCCGGCCGGTTATTCGGCGATCTTCAATGCCACCACGCCATTGATGGGCGTGTTGATCGGCGGTTTGTTCTTCAGTGAAAAACTCACGCTGGCCAAACTCGCCGGGGTGTTCCTCGGCCTGCTCGGGGTGGGCGTGCTGACCCGCGCCGGCCCGGTCGCGTTCGATCTGCACCTGCTGATGGGCGCGGTGGCCTGCCTGCTCGCAACCACTTGCTATGGCTTCGCCGGGTTCCTCGCCCGACGCTGGCTGGATCAGGCCGGCGGGCTCGACAGTCGTCTGTCGGCGCTGGGCAGCATGCTCGGTGCGACCCTGTTTCTGTTGCCGCTGTTCGGTTACAGCGTCATCACTGCGCCGCCGGTGAGCTGGGGTGGCTGGAATGTCTGGCTGTCGCTGTTGGGCCTTGGGCTGGGCTGCACCGCGTTTGCCTACATCATTTACTTCCGCCTGTTGAGCTCCATCGGGCCGGTGAAATCGATGACCGTGACCTTCATGATTCCGCCGTTCGGTGTGTTGTGGGGGGCGCTTTTTCTCGATGAGCCGCTGTCGATGGCCCACGTGTATGGCGGGGTATTGATCGCCATTGCGCTGTGGCTGGTGCTGAAACCCGCTGTGGTGAAACCGGCAGAAATCACCGCCCCCTGATTGGCAGATGCACAAAGGCCCGGGAGTTTCCTCCCGGGCCTTTTTCATGCGCGGCGGTTATGCCGATTTACGGAACACGAACACCAGACCGACGATGATCAACAGCATCCCCAGCACGCTCAACGCGGCCAGGCGATTGCCGAAGATCAGGTAGTCCATCACCGCCGTCACGGCCGGCACCAGATAGAACAGGCTGGTGACATTGACCAGATTGCCCCGGGCGATCAGTCGGTACAGCAGCAACGTCGCCAGCACGGAAACCACCAGTCCCATCCACAGCACCGGCACGATGAAACCGGCGCTGTGCTCGAAGTGAAACGGCTGGAACGGCACGAAAATCCCGCACAGCAGCAGCCCCGCCAGATACTGCACCGGCAGCGTGCCGAGGGGATTGTCGGTGATGCGCTTCTGCATGATCGAGCCGAAGGTCATGCTCGCCAGCGCCAGCAGCCCGAACAGCATCCCCGCCAGCGACATCCCGGCCAGACCGATGCCCTGATAAACCACCATGATCAGACCGGCCAATCCCAACGCCAGCCCAAACATTCGGCTCGCCGAGCGCTTCCGCTCCATGATCACCACCGTGAGGATCGGCTGCACGCCCATGATGGTCGCCATCACTCCGGGCGTGACTTTCAGATCCAGCGCCAGCAGATAGAAGATCTGATAAGCCCCCAACAGCACCACCCCGGTGGCCATCGCGTACAGCATCGGCTTGCCGCCCTTGGGCAACCTCAACTTGAGCAATGGCACCAGCAGCACCAGCCCACACAGGGCAATCACAAAACGGATCAGCAGAAAGGCGAAGGGTGAAGCGTGGGCCAGCCCCCACTTGGAGAAGATCGCCCCGCTGCTCCATAGCAGAACGAACAGGCTCGTGGACGCCGCCGCGAGCGCGGACTTTTTCGAAAGGACAAACATGAATACCACCTGTAGTCAGGCAAATAGCCAACTCAGCCGAAGCTGAAATTCAGTAGGTTTTTTCAGGCGGGCACAGGGGTCAGCAGCAAACGCTGATCAGCCCGAAATACCAACGCCCGGCGGTGATACGACTGCGCACACCGGCGTGCTACTGACAGGTGGAGGGTAATGACTGATCTGCACAGGCTGCTGATTCCCGCACGGCACGACGCCAGCGTTGACCGCTGAATCGACTACCGCGTTGATGAGGGATGCAGGCATCTGGGCTGATCTTTTTGAAGGGTTGGACAATGAGTCGTGCGACTCACGAGCGCCGACTATAACCAGCCCGCGACATGGATTGCAACGACTTGGACAGATACCAGAAAAAACCGCTCAAACGAGCGGTTTTGCTGTACTTCGCGGCCTCAACCAAACAGCCAATACCCCAGCAACGTCAACACCACCACCGCCAGCACCGGCCGCAGCACACGGTAGGCTTTCGGGTTGCGGCGTTTCCACTGTTTGACCGCACCACTGAACCTGTCGCTGAAGTTCTTGCTCCAGGCGTAAGCCCGGTTGATCCCGCCGACACGCTCGTCGTCGAGGTTCTGCGGTGCCGTGGCACGGCCCAGCCAGGCGCTGATGAAGCGGTTGATGCGGGTCATCAGGCGGCTGCTCAGCGGCCGCTCGATGTCGCAGAACAGGATGACGCGGGTCTGTTCGGTTTCGTTCTTGACCCAATGCACGTAGGTCTCGTCGAACATCACGTCTTCACCGTCGCGCCAGGCGTAGACCTGACCGTCGACGAAGATTCGGCAATCGTCGGAGTTTGGCGTTGACAGCCCCAGGTGATAGCGCAGGGAGCCCGCGAACGGATCGCGGTGCGGGTTCAAATGGCTGCCGCCCGGCAACAGCGCGAACATCGCGCCTTTGACGTTGGGGATGGCACTGACCAGCGCCACGGTTTTCGGGCACAGGGTTTCGGCCGATGGCAGCGGTTTGTCGTACCACTTGAGGTAGAAACGCTTCCAGCCTTTCTTGAAGAACGAGCCGAAACCGGCGTCGTTGTTCTTCTCGGCGGCACGAATATAACCCTCGTCGAACAGATGCATGGCTTCGTCGCGAATGGTTTCCCAGTTATCGCGCAACACGTCCAGCTCCGGAAACTTGCCGCGATCCAGATACGGCTTGGACGGCACGCCCGAGAACAGGTACATCAAGGCGTTATACGGGGCGAACAGCGCCGAGTGGTTGACGAACTGCCGCAGCACCGGCAAACGCGCCTTGCCGCGCAAATGCACGTAGAGGATGCTGCCCACAAACAGCAGCAACACCGACACCTTGGCGGCTAACGAAAAGGTCATCAACAACTCCTTGAAATAAGACAACGCCACGCCATGTCATTTACCCGAGATGGCGGCCGGCCATGATAAACACTACCGGCTCCGGGAAAAACCCGCCCGACCCAACATTCAGTGTTAAGAATTGCGCAACAAAGCACTTATTAACATAACGATCCTGAACCCTGGCTGACCTGAATCAACGCGCCCCCTTACTGCTGGTTCTCCTGATCGGTGAACAGATCACTGAACAGCATGCTCGACAGATAACGCTCACCGGAGTCGGGCAGCACCACCACAATGGTCTTGCCCTGCATTTCCGGGGTCTCCGCCAGACGCACCGCCACCGACATGGCCGCACCGCAGGAAATCCCGCACAGGATCCCCTCTTCCTGCATCAGGCGCAGGGCCATGGCCTTGGACTCGTCATCCGTCACCAGCTCGACCCGGTCAACCATCGACAGATCAAGGTTCTTCGGCACAAAACCGGCGCCGATGCCCTGAATCTTGTGCGGGCTCGGCTTGATTTCTTGACCTGCCAGCGCCTGGGTAATCACCGGCGAAGACACCGGTTCCACCGCCACCGACAGAATCGGTTTGCCCGCCGTATTCTTGATATACCGCGACACACCGGTAATGGTTCCACCGGTGCCGACCCCTGCGACCAGCACATCGATGGCGCCATCGGTGTCATTCCAGATTTCCGGGCCAGTGGTCTTTTCATGAATGGCTGGGTTGGCCGGGTTATCGAACTGGGCCGGCATGAAGTATTTGCCCGCGTCACTGGCTACGATTTCGTTGGCCTTTTCGATAGCGCCTTTCATGCCCTTGGCTGGCTCGGTCAGCACCAGCTCGGCACCCAGCGCCTTGAGCACCTTGCGTCGCTCGATGCTCATCGAGGCCGGCATGGTCAGCAGCAATTTGTAACCGCGCGCGGCAGCGACAAATGCCAGGCCGATGCCGGTGTTGCCGGAGGTCGGCTCGACAATGGTCATGCCCGGCTTGAGTTTGCCGCTGCTTTCGGCGTCCCAGATCATGTTGGCGCCGATCCGGCACTTGACCGAGTAGCCCGGGTTGCGACCTTCGATCTTGGCCAGAATGGTCACGCCACGGGGCGCGATGCGGTTGATCTGCACCAGCGGCGTGTTGCCGATGGAATGGGCGTTGTCAGCAAAAATACGGCTCATGGCTGGGTCCTTGTGCAGCGTTGAATTCAGCTCTCCAAGGTAAGCCTGTTGCTCTTGTCAGTCCAGTCGGGCCGAACGTCTGCGGCAGGCGGCAGTCAATCGCTTTATACCGTTCGGAATTTGCTGCCATGAAGCGTCGCTACCGTTGGCCATTGTGGATTTTCACCACTCTCGTTGTATTACTGGTCGCCCTGCACATCGCCCTGCCCTACCTCGTGCGCGACTATCTGAATGACAAGCTGGCCAACATGGGCGACTACCGCGGCCAGATCACCGACGTGGACCTGGCGCTCTGGCGCGGGGCCTACAAGATCAATGGCCTGAAAATCGTCAAGGCCGACGGCAAGGTGCCGGTGCCGTTCGTCGATGCGCCGGTTATCGACCTGTCTGTCAGTTGGCACTCGCTTTGGTACGACCATGCTGTCGTGGCACAGGTGAAATTCTTTAAACCTCAGGTGAACTTCGTCGATGGTGGTGCCAACAAGCAGAACTCCCAGACCGGTCAGGGCACCGACTGGCGTGAGCAACTGGGCAAACTGTTGCCTATCACGCTCGACGAAGTGCAGATCAGCGATGGGCGGATCAGCTTTCGCAACTTCAACTCCAAACCACCGGTAAACATGAATGCAACCAACGTCGACGCCAGCATTTACAACCTGACCAACGTGGTCGACAAAGAAGGCAGACGCGACGCTCGCTTCGAAGGCAAGGCTCTGCTGCTGGGGCATGCCCCGCTGGAAACCACAGCCACCTTCGACCCCTTGAGCAATTTCGAAGACTTCGAATTTCGCCTGCGGGCCCGCGACATCGAGCTCAAGCGCATGAACGATTTCGCCTCGGCCTACGGCAAATTCGACTTCAACGCCGGCCACGGCGACGTGGTCATCGAAGCCGCCGCCAACAAGGGCCAGCTCAAGGGCTACATCAAACCGCTGCTGCGCGACGTGGACGTGTTCAACTGGCAGCAAGATGTCGAGAACAAGAACAAGGGGATCTTCCGCTCGATCTGGGAAGCACTGGTCGGCGGCACGGAAACCGTGCTGAAAAACCAGGGCAAAAACCAGTTTGCCACCCGAGTCGAACTCAGCGGCAGCGTGCACCAGCAAGATATCAACGCGTTCGAAGCGTTTTTGCAGATTTTGCGCAACGGATTCATCCAGGCCTTCAATGCTCGGTATGAACGGCCGAAGCCGGATGCGGGCTAAGTTTTTCGGTTGACGATGTAGCGCCCGGTATCCTCTGCCGCGATCAGTGCAGGCTTCTCCTGCAACGAATCCCAACCCAGACAGGCCAGGGCCAATGATCGCGGCACCGCTTCCCGACCATTACTGTAGCGACTGATGCTGCGGGCGCTGACACCCAACGCTTCGGCCGCCTCATTCAACGGTAGACCGGTGCGAGCGCGCCAATCCATGAAAATCCGTGTGTTTTCGTCCGGCGCATTTTGCGCGAGCGCGTCCCGGTACAAGGTATCGGCACCAATCTGGATATCCGGTTCCAGCCACTCCACGCTCCAGCCGTCGTCACCCAACTCAGCGGTTGCAAACACTTCAGCGTCCAGTAGCGGAGCGAGCCCCGGATAGGTTTGCAGATCGCGGCTCAAGTCCAGGTTCAGCCGTTGGCCATCAATAAAGGTCAGCGACAGGCAAGCATCGCCAACAGCCTGCACTGCGGCCAATCGTGGCCGCTTCATGGGTAACATCGTTTCCAGTCCTCCAGCAATTGCGTCTGATGGGCCGAAACCCACGCCAACGCTTCCTTGACGATCAGTGGCGGTGCCTTGCCCATCATGACCTCGACGGTTTCCAAGCTAAGCATCACATCCACTCCACCACCGGTCATGTGAACATGGGGTGGCGGGTGATCCTTCTCGCGCAACTGAATGCGGTATTTTTCGCGAAATCGGTATTTGGTAGTCATGCCCGAAGGCTATCGCCAAATCGGCGATACCTGGAATACTGGCCTCGCGCCGAAACTGAGTCAACATGTGACGCCCCATTCAGAGACTGAATAAGCCGTCTGCGTTCACAGTCGACCGGGCCGCGCGTTATAGTCGGGCATCCGATTATTTCGCCCCCGCCCTGCCCGTTCAGGTCGGAGTTACCGTTCGAGGATTAGCAGATGAAGTTCGAAGGCACCCAGGCCTACGTCGCCACCGATGACCTGAAGCTGGCGGTCAACGCCGCCATCACCCTGGAGCGGCCGCTGCTGGTGAAGGGCGAACCGGGCACCGGCAAGACCATGCTCGCCGAGCAACTGGCCGAATCGTTCGGCGCCAAGCTGATCACCTGGCACATCAAGTCCACCACCAAGGCCCATCAGGGCCTGTACGAGTACGATGCGGTCAGCCGTCTGCGCGACTCGCAACTGGGCAATGAAAAAGTCCACGACGTGCGCAACTACCTGAAGAAGGGCAAGCTCTGGGAAGCGTTCGAGTCCGAAGAGCGGGTCATTCTGCTGATCGACGAAATCGACAAGGCCGATATCGAGTTCCCCAACGACCTGTTGCAGGAACTCGACAAGATGGAGTTCTACGTTTACGAGATCGACGAGACCATCAAGGCCAAGAAACGTCCGATCATCATCATTACTTCCAACAACGAGAAAGAGCTGCCGGACGCGTTCCTGCGCCGCTGCTTCTTCCACTACATCGCCTTCCCCGACCGCACCACCCTGCAGAAAATCGTCGATGTTCACTACCCGGACATCAAGAAGGATCTGGTCAGCGAAGCGCTGGACGTGTTCTTCGACGTGCGCAAGGTGCCGGGCCTGAAGAAGAAGCCGTCGACCTCGGAACTGGTCGACTGGCTGAAACTGCTGATGGCCGACAACATCGGCGAAGCGGTGCTGCGCGAACGCGATCCGACCAAAGCCATCCCGCCGCTGGCCGGTGCGCTGGTGAAGAACGAACAGGACGTGCAACTGCTGGAACGTCTGGCGTTCATGAGCCGTCGCGGCACCCGCTAAGAGGCTGACGCCATGTTGCTCAACCTGTTCAATGAAATGCGTGCAGCCAAGGTGCCGGTGTCGGTGCGCGAGCTGCTCGACCTGATCAACGCACTGAAACAGCGCGTGACCTTCGCCGACATGGACGAGTTCTACTACTTGTCGCGGGCGATTCTGGTGAAGGACGAACGGCATTTCGACAAGTTCGACCGTGCGTTCGGCGCCTACTTCAATGGCCTGGAAAAGCTCGACGATCACTTGCAGGCGCTGATCCCCGAAGACTGGCTGCGCAAGGAATTCGAGCGTTCGCTGAGCGACGAGGAACGCGCGCAGATCCAGTCTCTCGGCGGCCTGGACAAGCTGATTGAAGAGTTCAAGAAACGCCTGGAAGAACAGAAGGAACGCCACGCCGGCGGCAACAAATGGATCGGCACCGGCGGCACCAGCCCGTTCGGCTCCGGCGGTTTCAACCCGGAAGGCATCCGGGTCGGCGATGCTGGCAAGCGCCAAGGCAAAGCGGTGAAAGTCTGGGATCAGCGCGAGTACAAGAACCTCGACGACTCCGTTGAACTGGGCACCCGCAACATCAAGGTCGCCCTGCGCCGCCTGCGCAAATTCGCTCGTCAGGGCGCGGCGGAAGAGCTGGATATCGACGGCACCATCGACCACACCGCCAAGGACGCCGGCCTGCTGAACATCCAGATGCGCCCGGAACGGCGCAACACGGTGAAGCTGTTGCTGCTGTTCGACATCGGCGGCTCGATGGACGCCCACGTGAAGATCTGCGAGGAACTGTTCTCGGCCTGCAAGACCGAGTTCAAGCATCTGGAGTACTTCTACTTCCACAACTTCATTTATGAATCGGTGTGGAAGAACAACATGCGCCGCACTTCCGAGCGCACGTCGACCCAGGACTTGCTGCACAAGTACGGCGCCGACTACAAAGTGATCTTCATCGGTGACGCCGCAATGGCACCTTATGAAATCACCCAGGCCGGCGGCAGCGTCGAGCACTGGAACGAAGAGCCGGGTTACGTGTGGATGCAGCGCTTCATGGAGAAGTACAAGAAGCTCATCTGGATCAATCCGTACCCCAAAGATACGTGGGGTTACACCTCGTCGACCAACATCGTGCGGGATCTGATCGAGGACCAGATGTATCCGTTGACGTTGCGCGGGCTGGAAGAAGGGATGCGGTTTCTGTCCAAGTAATCCGCAATGGCTCCCCCGCCAGCGGCGGGGGAAACCATCAAAAGCGCTTCAGATATTCGACATGCTCCCGGTGTGCAACTTCTTGTACCACCGGGCGCAATCTGACCTTCGCCCCCGGCAGACACTGCGCCAGGCGGGCCAGCGCCAGCGGCGTCAACGCGCCCAATCGCGGATAGCCGCCAATGGTCTGCCGATCATTGAGCAACACGATTGGCTGTCCGTCCGGCGGCACCTGCACCGCGCCCAGCGGAATGCCCTCGGAAATCATCGGTTGGCCCTGATACTGCAACGCCGTCCCCAGCAAGCGAATGCCCATTCGGTCCGCGCGACTGTCCAGCGTCCAGGCACGGTTGAAGGCATCGAACAGGCTCTGCCCGCTGAACTGACCGATCTGCGCGCCCAGCACCAGATCGAGCGGTGCGTCGAGGCGCAGGTCCGGTCGATGCTCCGCTGGAACCTCACGCACCAACAGGGTTTCGCCCTGATAACTCAGCGAAGCGCCCTTGGCCAGCGGCAATCCAAAACCATCAAGACCGCCAAGCTCCTCACGCACCACCGTAGCACTGCTGCCCAGCACCTTCGGCGCACTGAAACCGCCGGGCGCCGCCAGATAGGCCCGCGCGCCCAGCAACGGCTGAGTGAACTTCAAGGTCTGCCCATTGCGCAGCTTGAAACTGCGCCACGGCGCCAACGCCTCGCCGTCGATCTGCGCGCCAAGATCGGCACCCGCCAATGCCAGCAAGCAATCTTCTTCAGCCACCACTGTGAACCCGCCGAGGGTGATTTCGATCACCGGCAAGTCCAAGCCATTGCCCAGCAGCCAGTTGGCCCACGCCATCGACCGCCAGTCCGCCGCGCCGCCCTGAGTCACGCCCAGATGGCGTACGCCAAACCGTCCGGCATCCTGCAACAGGCACAACGGCGTGCTCGCTTCAATCGTCAGTCGGCTCATGCCAAGGCCTCCAGAGGCGTGTCGTCACCGCCGAGGCGGATGAATTCGGCATGGCTCACCGCTTCGAAACGCACGGTATCCCCGGGCTGCATGAGGCTGTAGCCATCGCGTTCACGGTCGAACAACTTTGCCGGCGTGCGACCGATCAGGTTCCAGCCACCGGGGGACACCACCGGATACGCCGCTGTCTGCCGTTCGGCGATGCCGACGCTGCCGGCGGCGACTTTCTTGCGTGGGGTATTCAGACGTGGTGCAGCGAGAATTTCTTCCACCAGCCCCATGAAGGCAAATCCCGGCGCAAATCCGAGCGCGAACACCTGATATTCCCGGGCACTGTGACGGCGAATCACTTCTTCCACCGACAAACCGCTGCGCTTTGACAGCAGGCTCAATTCCGGGCCGACACTCAGGTCGTACCACACCGGCAGCACATGACACTGGCCGCCGGTGTGCGCATTCGGCGACAGGTCGATCAGCGCTTCGGCGATCAATTCCCGAGCCTGATTCGGGCTCAACGCGGTCAGGTCGTAATGCACCATCAACGTGGTGTACGACGGCACCAGATCGATCAGATGCTCGCCGAACACCGCGCGCAGCCGCTCACTGGCGGCGAGCATCCACGGCATGTTGGCTTCGGCGATTTCATCAAACAGACGCAGCATCAGGCAATCGAGCGCCACCACTTCCACCCGCGGATTCATGGCGCGCTCTGCTCGTTCAGGGCCTGACGAATGCGCTGCACGGCCGCCACTGAACTGGCGTTGTCACCGTGCACGCACAGCGTGTTGGCTTGCAGGTGCAGCGCGCTGCCGTCGCTGGCGGTGAGGTTGTCACCACGGGCGATGGTCAGCGCCTGCCCGATAATGGTTTCGGAATCGTGATGCACCGCGCCCGGCAGTTGTCGCGAAACCAGTCGGCCGGCGCTGTCGTAGGCGCGGTCGGCGAAGGCTTCGAACCACAGGCTCACGCCGTATTCGTCGCCAAGCTGTTGCGCGGCCGTGTTGTCGCGGGTGGCCATCAGCATCAGCGGCAGGCTGCGATCGTAAGCCGCGACGGCTTGTATCACCGCTCGCAACTGCGCCGGGTTGGCCATCATGTCGTTGTACATCGCGCCGTGGGGTTTGACGTAACTGACTTTGCCACCCTGGGCACGGCAAATACCGTCGAGGGCACCGATCTGGTAATGCAGGATGTCTTGCAGCTCCTGAGCGGTATAGGCCATGGAACGCCGGCCGAATCCCACCAGATCCTGATAGGCCGGATGCGCACCGATCTGCACGCCGTGGCTCAGGGCCAGGCTGACGGTCTTGCGCATGATGCTCGGGTCGCCGGCGTGGAAACCGCAGGCAATGTTGGCGCAGTCGATGAAGGGCATGACTTCCGCATCCAGACCCATGGTCCAGCTGCCGAAGCTCTCGCCGATGTCACAGTTCAATAGCAGGCGGCTCACGGTGAACACTCCTGTAGTTCTTTTCTTTTTTTGCTGTGGGACAGGCAGTGTCCCGCAGGTTATCAGTTACTGCGCGTCCAGTTGTTTGCCACGGGTTTCCGGCAGGCTCAATGCCGCGAGGATCACCACGCCGTAGGACACTGCCGCAAAGGCACCGATGCCTACACTCAGCGGCACTTTCTGGCTGAGCAACCCGATCAACAGCGGGAACAACGCCGCCAGTGCCCGGCCGATGTTGTAGCAGAAGCCCTGCCCCGAGCCGCGAATCCGGGTTGGAAACAGCTCGGTGAGAAACGCGCCCATGCCACTGAAAATCCCCGAGGCAAAAAAGCCCAGCGGAAAGCCCAACCACAACATCACGCCATTGCTGACCGGTAATTGGGTGTAGAGCAGAACGATGGTGAACGAGCCGACCGCGAACAGGATGAAGTTCTTCTTGCGGCCCAACAGGTCGGTCAAATAGGCGCTGATCACATAACCGACGTAGGAACCGATGATCACCATCGCCAGATAACCGCCGGTGCCGAGTACGCTCAAGCCGCGTTCGTTCTTCAGAAAAGTCGGCAGCCAGGAGGTGATCGCGTAATAACCGCCGAGGGCGCCGGTGGTCAGCAATGAGGCGCGAATCGTGGTGAAGAGCATGCCGGGGGCGAAGATCTCGTAGAACTTCGACGGGCTGTCCGGGGTTTGCTTGGCCTTGGCTTCGCGGTAGATCTCCGGGTCTTTCACCAGACGGCGGACGAAAATCACGAACACTGCCGGCACGATGCCGAGGATGAACAGTGCGCGCCAGGCATCTTCCGGTGGCAACACCGAGAACAGCAGCGCATAGAGAATCGCCGTCAGCCCCCAACCCAGCGCCCAGCCGGATTGCACCATGCCCACCGCTTTGCCGCGATCCTTGGCGCGGATCACTTCACCGATCAGCACTGCGCCAGCCGTCCACTCGCCGCCGAAACCGAAGCCCATCAGTGTGCGGGCGATCAGCAGCTGTTCGTAGTTTTGAGCGAAGCCGCAGAGAAAAGTGAAGAAGGCAAACCACAGCACCGTCAGTTGCAGGGTGCGCACGCGGCCGATGCGGTCGGAGAGAATCCCCGCCACCCAGCCGCCGATGGCCGAAGCGATCAGGGTACTGGTGTGAATCAGCCCGGCTTCGCCAGTGGTGATGCCCCAAATTGCGATCAGGGTCGGCACCACGAAGCTGAGCATCTGGGTGTCCATGCCGTCCAGACCGTAGCCGATCTTGCAGCTCCAGAAGGTCCGGCGCTCCTGCTGATTGATGTTGCGATACCAGTCGAACGGGCCGGGACGGGCCGCAGTCTTGGGGAGGTCGAGGGTGTCGGGCGCACTCATGGCATGTCTCCGCAGGCTTTTATTGGTCTTGTTCGAAGCTCCGACGACGCCTATCGTGGGAACCGGATGCGTCGATTCTTGGGTGCGTCACCCGGTCGCGTCCAACGAATAAAAACCCGCCCAAGACATAAGAAAAATTTGTTGCCATGAACCTGAAGTTTCTCGAAACCTTCGTCTGGGTCGCCCGGCTGAAAAGTTTTCGCCTGACCGCCGACAAGCTGTTCACCACCCAGGCCTCGATCTCCAGCCGGATCGCGGTGCTCGAAGGCGAGCTGGGGGTGAAGCTGTTCTTGCGTGACTCACGCGGCGTCAGTCTGACGCCCGAAGGTTTGAAAGTGCTGGACTATGCCGAGCAGATGCTCGACACGATGCAGGCGCTGAAGCAGTCGATCGAGACACGATCGAGCAAGGTCGGCCGGGTACGTATCGGCGTGATGGACACGGTGATCCACACTTGGCTCAGCCCTTTGGTGGCGCAGATGACCGATCTGTACCCTCGGGTGGAAATCGAGCTGGTGGCGGATACCTCGCTGAACCTCTGCGATCAGCTGCAAAAAGGATTTCTTGACCTGATCCTGCAAACCGACCTGGTGCGCCAGGAAAGCGTGCGCAGCCTGGAGCTGGCCAGCCACCCCATCGGCTGGATCGTCGCCAGCAACTCGATCTACAACCGTGACTATCAAAGCCTCGCCGACCTGGCGCAGGAACGGATCATCACCTACTCGAAAAACTCCCGGCCGCATCAGGACATCCTGGCGCTGATGCAGGCCCAGGGCGTGCTGGCGCCACGCTTGAACTGTGTGAATTCAGTGTCGGCGATCACCCGTCTGTTGCGCGACGGATTCGGTATTGGCGCGTTGCCGCCGGTACTGGTGGCCGAGGAACTGGCGCGAGGGGAATTGACCCTGCTTGACATCGAACAGCGTCCGCCGAACCTGCAGGTGGTGGTGTCGTGGCGGGTCGGTGTGGAATGGGTCGAGGAAATTGTGACGTTGTGTCAGCAGGTGCTGGAGGAATATGCGCGCAAGGTAGGTACGGATTACATCGTTCTAAGTTGATCGTTCCCACTGCGTGGGAACGATCCATCGAAGCTTACAGCCCGCGCACATCCCGGTCTTCGATCGGTCGGCTCTGGCGCAGGCGCTTGCCGCCCAGCACCACCCAGTCGATCAGACGGAACAGGCATTCAAGGCCGAACGACAGCAACATTGCGCCGCTCATGCCCCAGATCATCGCTTCCGGCGTCAGCAGGATCTGGTAGCTGTAGCCATTCCAGGTTTCCTTGCGGATGTCCGGGTCGGCGGCCAGCACCACTTGCAGGAAGCGGATGTACCACGGGCCCTGCATCGCCTGGAATTGCTTGTCCAGCGCCAGCTGACGGTTGAGCAAGGTGCTCAGGCTGTCGGCATCGCTGCGAAACACCGGATCTTCGCTGGCTCGATAGTGGGCGACCAGCGCCTGGATATCACCCTTGAAAAACTGCTCGGCGGTGCCCTGGAAGCCGCGTAGACCAGTCTGCGCCTCGATCAGGTGCGCTTCGACCCGCTTTGCGTAATCGTTGATGAAGCCCGGCACCTGGACACCGATCAACAGGCCCGCCGCAAACAACACCAGCCGTAGATAACTGAGCAACATGGGGGTGCAATCCTTATTCGGTCGTGCCTTGGCTGACGCATTCGCCGCGTCGCCACAGGCTCCATTGGCCCGGTTCGTAGCGGGTCCAGGTTTCGTTTTCGGTCAAGGGTTCGGTGGCAACCACCGTGACCACGTCGTTGGGCGTGGTTTCGGCCTGGAAGTCGACAATCACATCGACATCCTTGAGCCGCGCCGGGCCAAACGGTGCGCGTCGGGTGATCTGCGCCAGTTTGGTCGAGCAATAGCAGAACAGCCAGTCGCCGTCGCTGAGCAGGCAGTTGAACACGCCTTTGCTGCGATATTCGGCGCAGGCCGCGACCAGATCCGGCAGCAGCACTTCTATATCGACCGGTTCCGGAAACGCTGCACGTACCCGGTTGAGCAAATCGCAGAACGCCGCTTCGCTGTCGGTATCACCGACCGGACGGTAGAAACTCTTGATCGGGGTGAAGTCGGCGAGCTGACCGTTGTGCGCGAAGCACCAGTTGCGCCCCCACAGTTCGCGGACGAACGGGTGGGTGTTGGACAGGCAGACCTTGCCGACGTTGGCCTGACGGATATGCCCGATGACCACTTCGCTCTTGATCGGATAGCGCTGCACCAGATTGGCCACTTCCGACTCGCTGCTGGCCGCCGGATCCTGGAACAGGCGCAAGCCGCGCCCTTCGTAGAAGGCAATGCCCCAGCCGTCGCGATGTGGCCCGGTGCGACCGCCGCGCTGCATCAGCCCGGTGAAGCTGAACACGATGTCGGTCGGCACGTTGGCACTCATGCCCAGTAATTCACACATGTGCGGACTCTCGTGATTACAGACGCGGCTCGACCCGCATGCGCTGCGGATTGCTCGGCACCGGCGGGCGACCGTAGCGGTCATCGCCAGCACCGCCGAACGGTTGATCGGCGTCACGCTCGTCATCGGCACGGGCCGCTGCGCGGGCGGCTTCAGCCTGCTCCCGGCGGGCCTTGGAGGCGCGTTCGATCGGCAGGCGGATCAGCACAAAAATCAGGTACAGGCCGAATGCGATCATGGCGTACATGAGCAGTTCGGAAATGGCGCGCCAGGCGTTGTTGCCGACCTTGAACGCCAGATCCAGCGCCGTGATGGCGATGGCCGGGGCGAATTTTTCCTTCACCGGGTCAATGATGGTCGGGCTGAACAGCAACACCGCCATCAGCACACGCAGCGGCTCGCGCAGCCAGCGCCACATCCAGCGGGTCATGCGCATCCACACCAGCAGGCAGCCCACGGCGGCAAAGGCGTAAAGGCCCCAGGCGATCAGATAGTCGTTCTCGGTCATGGTGTCCATGGCAAGGCAGGCAAGTCGGGTAGAGACACACCATTACTGGTCTGCCTCCCCCTAAGAACCGTACGTGCGCCTTTCAACGCATACGGCTCAAGTCTTTAGAAAGCCCCGGTTGGAGCCGGCTTGTTTACTGTCAATCCACGGCTGTGTAGCTGCTGATGACAAACTGGATGCAATAGTACTCGGTTATCCAAGGTGTCTCCACCGCCTTGGGAGCGGTGGATTACATGATGGTCGTGCCACCCGCTTTCCTTGGTAATAGGCTGCTTGCACAGCGGACATAGACCTTTTTGGCTTTGAAAGAGACTTACGATCTGTTTCCGATACTTCAGCTTTTTAAGCATTCGCGCCATTCGCAATTTCTCTCCCATTTCCTCCATGGAGGGATCGAAGGGGTTGTATTCCCCGCTCACCTTTCTATGCCGCTCGATCGCAGTGCTCGCTATTGAGTACAGGGGAGCTATTGCTTTGGTCCCGTCCGTCCTCATCGCCATGGTGGCGAACACCCAACTTCTGCCTTCATGGGGTTGGAAATAACCTCTCCTGACCCATTCCAACGATTTATTAGGATGTCGCCTTTTCGCCCAACGCCAAAGAGCATGGAAAACAGAGTTATCCATTCTGCTAAACGCCTTCTTGGCAACCACTGGCTGGTGGTACATCGCCCAGCCACGCAGTATCGGATTCAGCCGTTGGATCAGATCCTCTTGCTTTGCCGTTTTGTTGGTACTGATGACGTCTTTCACCTTGCGATAGAACGCTTTCACGTTTTTCTTGCTTGGCTTGATCAGGAGCTTTCCTTCGTACTTGCGGAAATTCCATCCCAGAAAGTCAAAGCCTTCGTCTATGTGAACCACGCGGGTTTTCTCGAGTGACAGCTGCAATCCTCGCACAGCGAGGAATTGCTCCACCCAAGGTCTGATTTCGCTTTCCAGCATCTCTTTCGAGTTTCCGGTAATCACAAAGTCATCCGCATAGCGCACCACATTGATTTTCAGCTTCTTGGCCTTCGTCACGCCCAAGTGTTGCTTGAGCTGTGACTCCAATCCATCCAGCACCATATTTGCCAAAGTCGGCGAGATGATCCCGCCTTGTGGCGTACCGGCATCCGTTGCCTGAAGCTGGCCTTTATGAATCACTCCAGCCTTCAACCATTTCCGGAGGATCGTTTTGTCCGTAGGGACATTGGCGATCAGCCAGTCATGGTTGATATGGTCAAAGCAGCCTTTGATGTCCGCCTCCAGTACCCATTCGGCCGAGACCTTCTTGGATAAGCAGATGAACAGCTGTCCCATTGCGTCTGCGGTAGAGCGCTCGATCCTGAAGCCGTAGCTGTTCGGATCTCCGGTGGTTTCTGCAATGGGCGCCAGAGCTAGCAGGTATAGAGCCTGCATGGCCCTGTCAGTCATGGTCGGAATGCCTAGTGGGCGCTCCTTCCCGTTTGACTTCGGAATGAACACACGCCTTAAAGGCCGTGGTTTGTATCCGTGGCGCTTCAACCCGTTTGCCGCTTTCCATTTGGCATCGGGTGTATCCCAGAGCACTCGGTCGACTCCCGCCGTGCGCTTGCCCTGGTTTTCAGTGACTCGCCGAACAGCCAAATATCTGGCCGAACGAGAGCGGGTCAGCATTCGTTGCAGGGAGTTAACCCTGCGCCAATTGCCTTCCCGACAAGCCTTCGCAATCCGTAACTGCATCGCCCGGACATTCCGCTGAACACGCCACCAATCGATGTCATGCCATTGTTGCGGAGCGCCGGAAGGCGCAGACACGGCCGTAGGGCTGTGTACTTTCATGCTGCCTTCCTCTCAAGTTGCCTGAGCTGAAGACGTACGCATCCCCTGACGGGAATGGACGTCCCGTCAGGGGTGAATTAATGGGAAACCTCAACCGCAGGTTTCTGAAATTATTGAGACAGACTCAGTCAGAGTTCATGCGACGAAAGACCACGCAGAAGTCTGCCCGGTTTCCCGTGAGGTGATGTTTCAACCTCTATCCGATCCATTACAGATCGGCTTTCGCTTTCTCTGCGATCCCATACCCGCACAGCCAACAGATCTCCTTGCGGTTCACCTGCCCGAAGGCAGCTATACGGGTTTACCACGTTCCCTGCCTGTCACACGATTGGTTTAGGGCCTGCCTTTTCGCCGGTGATCCTGATGACGACGTACCTCCAGCCTCTACAGAGATATCCGATCACTTTGCCTTTTGGCTCAAGCCTGACAGCTGTTTTGGCTTGTTTATAATTACGACGTTTATCAGCAGTTCACATATGTTGCCCATGCCAACCAGCCTGGGGCCTCAACCCGGTTCAGCTCCGAGCATCTCTACAACCCCTCACGGTGGCTGCAGACCTTTTCAGGGGCTACGTTGTTAGAAAAGCTTCACACCTCATCGTCGCCAATGACGCATGTTTTCCTAGGCTATCGTTGGTCGCACAACGAGTCCGCTGCTACCTTGCGAGCAAGCTAGATGGACAATGACAGACAGAGCTTTCGCTCGAGTCTTCAGATAAGTAAGCAAGCACTGAACGAATCAGCAGGCTCAGAAAAGCGTTTCCTCCTGTTTCAGAAGCAGGAGAAAACCCTTGCGGGGATTCTTTCCCGCTGGGGTGAGGTTCTGTAAGAACCGATGATTTAGTGTGCATTCAGGAAAGAAAAAGATCTTTCCTCCAGTCAATAATTTGAATGCTGATGGACTGTGGGCCCGCCCCGCCGCAACGGTAAGTCCTTGAAGGCAGTGGACTTCTTTGATGGATTTTTATTCCGGAGATTGGGTACTCCAGCCTTGGCTGTAATCAAACAGCCCTTCAAGATGACCATCCACCTCGAAGTCTTGAAGACACGCTACGCGTGTCGCACAGAGGCGCTTATAGTAACGACTTTTCGCACGTCAGGCTTCCCCGCCGTCCGTGCGGCCCTTATTTGTCATGTCCGAGAGCTTTCCATGCCCGTATCCGCCAACGTCAGCAGCGCCCCGATTGCCCACAAGGCCGCCGGTCACGACCCGTACGCCTGGCTGCAGGAACGCGACACCGACGCGGTGCTCGACTACCTCAAGGCTGAAAACGACTACCAGCAGGCACAGACCGCCGATCAGGCCGAGCTGCGCGAAACCCTGTTCGAAGAGATCAAGGGCCGGATCCTCGAAACCGATCTGTCCCTCCCCTCGCCATGGGGCCCGTACCTGTATTACACCCGCACCACAGCGGGTGACGAATACGCCCGTCACTACCGCTGCCCGCGTCCGGCCGACGACAGCCTGACCCTCGATGAAAGCCGCGAACAATTGCTGCTCGACCCGAACGCGCTGGCCAACGGCGGCTTTTTCTCCCTCGGCGCGTTCAGCATCAGCCCGGATCACCAGCGTCTGGCCTACAGCGTCGACGCCTCGGGCGACGAGATTTACACGCTGTTCGTGAAGGAATTGTCCAGCGAGCGTGTCAGCGAACTGGAATTCCAGGACTGCGACGGCAGCATGACCTGGGCCAACGACAGCCTGACCCTGTTCTTCGGTGTACTCGACGACACCCATCGCCCGCACAAGCTGTTCCGCTATCGCCTGGATGGCACGGCCGCCGAAGAGGTGTTCCACGAACCGGACGGGCGTTTTTTCCTGCATTGCTACCGCGCCAGCTCCGAGCAACAACTGCTGTTGTCGTTGGGCAGCAAGACCACCAGCGAAGTCTGGGCGCTGGACGCCAATCAGCCGCAGCAGCCATTCACTTGTCTGGCGCCACGGGTCGAGGATCACGAATACGACGTCGATCACGGCAAGCTCGATGGCGAGTGGACCTGGTTCATCCGCACCAACCGCGACGGCATCAACTTCGCCCTGTATCAGGCGCCGGACACCGGCATCGCACCGAGCGAAGCCGACTGGCAGAACCTGATTCCGCACAGCGATTCGGTGATGCTCGATGGCGTGACACTCAATGCCGAAGCCCTGACCCTGAGCCTGCGCGAAGGTGGTCTGCCGATCATCGAAGTTCGCCCACACGGTCTGGCGCCTTATCGCGTGCAATTACCGGATGCGGCCTACAGCCTCTATGTGCAAAACAGCCTGGAATTCGAAAGCGACCGCATTCGCCTGCGCTATGAGGCGCTGAACCGTCCAGCCCAGGTTCGGCAACTGATCCTCGCCACCGGCGAACAGACTGTGCTCAAGGAAACCCCGGTGCTCGGCCCGTTCGACGCCGACGCCTACGTCAGCCAGCGCCTGTGGGCGACCGCGCCGGACGGCACCCAAGTGCCGATCAGCCTGGTGATGAAACGGGAAATGGTCGGCAAACCCGTGCCGTTGTATCTGTACGGTTACGGCGCCTACGGTTCAAGCCTCGATCCGTGGTTCTCCCACGCCCGCCTGAGCCTGCTGGATCGCGGCATGGCGTTCGCCATCGCCCACGTGCGCGGTGGCGGTGAACTGGGCGAAGCCTGGTACCGCGCCGGCAAGCAGGAACACAAACACAACACCTTCAGCGACTTCATTGCCTGCGCCGAATTCCTGATCCTCAACGGCATCACCACCGCGCCACAGCTGACGATCAGTGGTGGCAGCGCCGGTGGCCTGCTGATCGGCGCGGTGCTCAATCAGCGTCCGGACCTGTTCGGTGTGGCGATTGCCGAAGTGCCGTTCGTCGACGTGCTCAACACTATGCTCGATCCGGATCTGCCGCTGACCGTCACTGAATACGACGAGTGGGGCAATCCCGAAGAGCCGGAGGTCTACGAGCGGATCAAGGCCTATGCGCCGTACGAAAACGTCACTGCACAGGCGTATCCCGCAACACTGGTGATCGCCGGCTACAACGACAGCCGCGTGCAGTATTGGGAAGCGGCCAAGTGGGTGGCGAAGTTGCGTGCGACCAAGACCGATGACAATCCATTGCTGCTCAAGACCGAACTGGGCGCCGGCCACGGCGGCATGAGCGGGCGTTATCAGGGATTACGTGACGTAGCGCTCGAATATGCATTTGTTTTCAAGGTTCTGGGCATTGCCTGAGGAACTCCGCCGGTCAGACAGGTCTTAATTCCGGGCACCGGGAGCCGATAAGCAGATCGGCCCCCGGTGGCGAGCCTGCCACCCGACACAAAAAAAAGACCGCACGACATGTCAGAACCCACCCTACTGAACAACGAAATCCGCGACTGGCTGATGGACTGCGGCCTGTTCGATCAATTGCAGCTGGCGGATTTTGCCGCCGCTTCGGGTTACTTCAGCATCAGCACCGTGGCTGAAGGCGAAGCGATCTTTCGCGAAGGCGATGCCGGCAGTTTCATGTGCATCATCCACACCGGCCAAGTGGCCGTGCAGAAAACCGGTGGCGACGGCCAGGTCGTGACCATGGCCACCCTGCGCAGCGGTCGGGCGTTCGGTGAGATGGCCGTGCTCGACGGCGAACGCCGTTCAGCGACTTGCGTGGCGGCGAGCAACTGTCAGTTGCTCAACCTCGGCAAGGATTCGCTGGAAAAAATGCTCAACGACGCACCGAAGATCGCCGCCAAGATCATCCGCGCCCTCGCCGTCTCCCTCTCCAAACGCCTGCGCATGGCCGACGGCCAGCTCGCCGCCCAGCAGATCTAGCCCCCCGGGGATTTGGGTTTACTGTCGTTCTGTTCCAGGCCCGGCAATGGCTGATCCTTGGTCGGCGGGCTGGGCATTTCGATCGGCACCAGCGGCGGGCCGCCACTGCCGGGGCCGGCCTTGGGAATCGGCACCGGGCTGATCTGCGGATACGGGGTTGGCGTCGCGGTGCCGGGCGAGCCCGGTTGCGGTGTGGGGCTGACGGGAATCGTCTGTTGCGCCTGTCCGGCAGTTATCGAGAGCGCGGCCAGGGTAATGACCGTTAGAATGGTGCGCTTCATCAAGGGCTCCGTTGGCCTGAAGTCTGCCTTCAGGCTACTCCCAACGCGCCGGCTTGCCTTCCCCCCTGTAGAGATTTCCATGAAACGTTTCGTTCTGCTCGACACCACGCCGATCCCTGACAACGGCGGCGCCCTGTGCCTGTTCGAGTATGGCGAGGACTTCGTCATCAAGATCCAGGGCGGTGACGGCGGCCAATTGATGAACACCCGCATGCACGGCTCCGAAGACGCGCTGGCCGAGATCCCGTGCCGCAAGGTCGCCGGCCGGCCGAACTCGCGGGTGCTGATCGGCGGTCTGGGCATGGGCTTCACCCTTGCCTCCGCGCTCAAGCACCTGGGCAAGAGCGCCGAAGTGGTGGTCGCCGAGCTGGTGCCCGGCGTGGTCGAGTGGAACCGCGGCCCGCTCGGTGAAAAGTCCGGGCGTCCGCTACTCGACCCGCGCACGGTGATTCGTCAGGAAGACGTGGCCAAGGTGCTGCAAAGCGAGCCGAACGGCTTCGACGCGATCATGCTCGACGTCGACAACGGCCCCGAAGGCCTGACCCAGAAGGCCAACAGCTGGCTGTATTCCGCCGCAGGCCTGGCCGCGTGCGCCAAGGCGATGCGACCCAAAGGCGTGCTGGCGGTGTGGTCGGCCAGCGCCGACCGGCAGTTTTCCGACAAATTGAAGAAGGCCGGTTTCACGGCCGAGGAAGTCCAGGTCTTCGCCCACGGCAACAAGGGCACGCGCCACACGATCTGGATTGCCGAGAAGCTCAAGGGCTGAGCTAAACTTGCCCCCATAACCGTCATTAGTCTTCTGCAAAGGTGAACCCATGAGTTCGTCCACCCCGACCAACACCTCGAAGCTGGATCGCATCCTCGCCGACAACCAGCGCGACAAGGAAATGGGCTACCGCGACAAGGCCCTGAAGATGTACCCGCACGTTTGCGGCCGCTGCGCCCGTGAGTTTTCCGGCAAGCGCCTGAGCGAGCTGACCGTGCATCACCGCGACCACAACCACGACAACAACCCGCAGGACGGTTCCAACTGGGAGCTGCTGTGCCTGTACTGCCACGACAACGAACACTCGCGCTACACCGACCAGCAGTACTTCGGCGAAGGCTCGCTGAGCACGCCGAAAATCGCCAAGGCTACGCACAATCCGTTTGCGGCGCTGGCGGGGTTGATGAAGAAAGAAGACTGAAGATCTTCATTGGCCACACCGGCCTCTTCGCGGGCAAGCCCGCTCCCACAGTGATCTCAGCCGATCACAAATTCTGAGTACACCAGAGAAACCTGTGGGAGCGGGCTTGCCCGCGAATGGGCCGGGACAGGCACTAAAAGTCTTGAATCTGCCCGCCCTCCCCCAATCCCCGTATAATCGCCCTCTTTTTCCCGAAGGCACCCCGCTCGTGGCAGACAAACGGTACAGCTGCATTGGTTTGTATAACCCCAAATCACCGGAAAACGTCGGTTCGGTGATGCGCGCCGCAGGCTGCTACGGCGTGTCGACCGTGTTCTACACCGGCAAGCGCTATGAGCGCGCCGCCGATTTCGTCACCGATACCAAGCGCGTGCACTACGACATCCCGCTGATCGGCATCGACGACCTGAAAAAGATCCTGCCGCTCAATTGCGTCCCGGTCGCCGTGGAACTGGTCGACGGCGCTCGCCCGCTGCCGGAATACACCCACCCCGATCGCGCCCTTTACATCTTCGGCCCCGAAGACGGCTCGCTGGATCAGGAGATCCGCGACTGGTGCGAAGACGTCGTGTACATCCCGACCACCGGCTGCATGAATCTCGCCGCCACGGTCAACGTCGTGCTCTACGACCGCATGGCCAAAGGCCTGAACACCCGCTCCGGACCGAAATTCCGCTGAAACGCCGCACATCCGATGGAACGAGCTGACCGCCTGCGCAGTCAGCTTGTTTATCCATTACTCATTGCCTGGAGAAAGATCATGACCGAGCTCAAACGCGTCGAACGTATCGAATCCACCCCGTTTCAGAGCCGTCCTGAGCAGAACGTCGAAGGCTGGGAGCGCATCGGTTCGCTGGCCGGCGGCGTGATCATGGTCGGCAAGGGCCTGCGCCGTGGCGGCGTATTCGGGCTGATTCAGGTGGCGATTGGCGGCGTGGCCATGGCCCGCGGCATCACCGGCCACAGCTCGGTGAAAAGCCTGCTGGAGAAAAGCCGTCAGGACATGAACAACGTGCGGGCGAAGATCGAGCGGGCCGGTGAAGAGCTGAGCAAGCTCAAGGCCAATGCCGAGGCGGCGACCAACACCGCCACCGTGACCGGCAATGACTCGGTGAAATCGCCGAAAGCCGGGGTTTGACCGCTACCGAAGCAACCCGCTATCAAGGACCTTGGACGACTCGCCGAGAATGCTTTCGGCGAGTTGCACAAACTCTTTTGTGTCCACCGTCCCCAGATGCATCGCCCCGCGCAGCACGTCATCCAGCGAGCGCTTGTTGCGGGTCTTCAGGCGAATCTCGCCGTCCAGCTCCTGCAATAGCAACACCGCTTTCGCCACCTGCGCCGGGCTGATCTGCTCGCCGCGCAGGGTCGTGACTTTCTGACTGTCCTTGGCCAGTTTCGCCTGCAAGCTCTGATAACGCTCGTCACTCATGCCGCCGGCACGGCGCACCAGTTCAATGGCGTAATACTCGGCGAACCCTTCGCTGATCCAGTCGCTGCGCTGTTCGTCGTTGATCCGCCCGAACACCTGTGCCAGTTCGCGCACCAAGGCACTGCTGCCGCTTTCGCTGACCAGCGGCAAGCGCGTGTTGAGGTAGATCGACTCCCGCGCCGCTAGGCTGCCGCGCCACATCGGGTCATTGGCGCCGACGATCAGCAGTTTGCTCGGGTGGCGGGGAAACACCGCCTGCACCTGCGGCCAGACAAACGTCAGCAGCGTCAGCACGTCCATCCGGCGCATGCCCTGCCCTTGCGGCGAGGCCACGGTGACTTCGGTTTCGCCCAACCGCGTGCGGCGGCTGCCGAGGTGGCCGGCGAGCATCCAGCCGGTCGGGCGGTCGAACAGGCGTGACGGATTGTCGATACGGAATTTGTTCTTGCCGATGCGCGGCCAGGCGGTTTCGACGCTTTTCCAGCCGTCGGGCAATTCGAAGTGCAGGCGTGCGACCAGCTCGATGCCGTCCTGCTGATCGAGCCTGGCTGGCGGCACCAGTTCATCGCCACGCATCAGCGCCCAGGTCGGGGTCATGCGCGTGTCGAAGCTGCCGTTCTTGCGGCCGTGGCTGATGCGTACGCGATAGGTCAGGCTGGCCTTGTCCGCCGTCGGGCGCCAGACCCCGCGCGCCGGTTTGCCCGGTGTCAGTTGCCACTGACCGTCGGCCTTGAAGTCGCTGTAGTGACTGCCGTCGCCGAGGTCGAAATCCAGGCTGCGCACCACTTCGCCTTTGGCGAGGGTCAGTCGTACCTCGGCCTGATCGCTCTGCGGCAGCAGGCGTACCTGATAATCCAGATCGACTTTCTTCGCCGCCCACACCGGCGCACTCAGCGCCAGCAGCGTGACGATCAGCGCCCGGCGCAATCCCGTCGCCATACCTGCTCCTTGCTCAATCGTCAGCCTGCGCGAAAAATCAGGTGATCTTCCCAGTCGTCTTCCGGCACGCTGCCTTCGGCGAGCATGCGCCCGGACTGGGAAATCCGTTCGTGGTGTACCGCGTCGCGATCACCGCAGACCAGGTGATGCCAAAGCGGCAGGTCCTTGCCTTCGCTGACCAGCCGATAACCGCAGGTCGGCGGCAGCCATTTGAACTCTTCGGCCTGGCCCGGAGTGAGCTGAATGCAGTCCGGGACAAACTGCATGCGGTTCGGGTAATCGCTGCACTGGCAGGTTTTCAGGTCCAGCAGTTTGCAGGCGATGCGCGTGTAATAGACGCTGTTGTCTTCTTCATCCTCGAGCTTTTGCAGGCAGCACAGGCCGCAACCGTCGCACAGCGATTCCCATTCCTCGTGATCGAGTTGATCGAGGGTTTTGCGTATCCAGAACGGTTCGACTTTGGCGGCCATGGCTCAAGCATCAACATCAGGTGGTGAAAAGGCCGCCAGTCTAGTGCCCAAGGCCCCGTGGGCCAAGCGCTGGCGACTGCCGGTTGTGCGGGGCTTGTCAGTTTTTGCACGGCCAAGTAGCTTTGCCGGTCACACCAGGCCTTTGCCGGATACCATTAACGCTCGACCGCGTCGCATCCGGTGAACTGCAGGCTTGCGCCACAACCCCATCGTTCAGCCCAACTGATCCCGCCGGGTTTCGCTTCCAACCTGTCCTCAAACGTAGCAAGGAATCTTTCGATGAGTGCCAACCCTCGCGTTGCCGAATACGCCATTCACCCGCAGTTCACCGATCGCTGGTCGCCCCGCGCCTTCACCGGCGAAGCGATCCCGGAAGAAACCCTGCTGAGCTTCTTCGAAGCTGCACGCTGGGCGCCATCGGCGTACAACTCGCAGCCGTGGCGTTTTCTCTACGCCCGTCGCGACACGCCCAACTGGGAGCGTTACCTGGGCCTGCTCAATGAATTCAACCGCAGCTGGGCACAGCACGCTTCGGCGCTGGTGATCGTGATTTCGAAAACCACCTTCACTGCACCGGGCGCCACCGAAGAAACGCCAGCGCTGTGGCACACCTTCGACACCGGTTCGGCGTGGGGCCATCTGGCGCTGCAAGCGAGCCTGAGCGGCTGGCACACCCACGGCATGGCCGGCTTCGATCAGGAGCTGACCCGCAAGGAGCTGAACATTCCGCAAGGTTACGCGCTGCATGCCGCCGTGGCGGTGGGCAAGCTGGGTGACAAGGCAACCCTGGCCGAATACCTGCAAGCACGGGAAACGCCGAGCCCGCGTCGTCCGCTGAGCGAACTGGCGGCTGAAGGCGATTTCACCCTCTAAGCCACACTGCAGATCGTTCCCACGCTCTGCGTGGGAATGCCTCAAGGGACGCTCCGCCTCCAGTGACGCGGAGCGTCACGGGCTGCATTCCCACGCGGAGCGTGGGAACGATCTCTGTAGTCAGTAACCGCGTGCGAAATCCACTTCCCCGCGCAACGCCTCTCCCGCCTGATACGCCCGCAAGTTGTCCAGAAACAACTGCACCATCATCGGCGGCGAGGTCGGCGCCGAGCTGTGCCCGGTCAGCAGCAAGCCCCACGCGGTCCAGAATGGGTGCCGTTGCGGCAGCGGCTCCTGACGGCAGACGTCGATCACCGCGCCGGCCAGATGGCCTTCCTTCAATGCTTCGACCAGATCTGCATCGACCACCGCCACACCGCGTCCGGCGTTGATGAACAAACCGGTCGGCTTGAATTGCTTGAACAGCGCCGCGTCGTAGATATCGTGGGTGTGCTCGGTGTTGGGCAGCAGATTGACCACGTAATCCACTTCACCGACCAGACGCGGCAAGTCCGCCATCGAACCGACTTCGACAAACGGCGCCTGTTCGCGGGCGCTGCTGGCGATGCCATACAACTCGACGCCGAACGGCAGCAGGAACTGCGCCACGCTCTGGCCGATGTCACCGGTGCCGACGATCAGCACCTTGCGCCCGACCAGACTCTGGCCGGTGCGGTTGTCCCACTTGCGCTCGACCTGGCTGACCAGCCGCGCCAGCACTTCGCGCTCGTGGCCGAGCATGTAGGTCAGCACGTACTCGGCCATCACCTGACCGAAAATGCCGACCGCCCGGGTCAGGCGGTAATCCCGGCGCAGGCCGTCGGCCAGCAGCGGCGTGATGCCCGCCCAGGTCGATTGCAGCCATTGTGGCTCGTGGCCCTGACGCAACAGGGTCGCCAACAGATCCGGCTGGCCCAGCCACACCGGGCAATCGGCAGCCTGGCGGGCCAGTTCGGCGGAGTCGCCACTGGTCAGCACTTCAAGCTCGGGGGCCGCCTGACGCAGCAGTCGGGCGTATATCGCGTGGTCGTGTTCAGCAATCAGAACGCGCATCTTCAAACCTTTCGCAAACCGTGCAGGCGGCCGTCCACTTCGTGGCAGCCGTCGCCGTAAAAACCGTTCCAGGGGTTACCAGAGGCCCAGGACAGGGCCTCGCGGATCAGACCGGGTCGTTGCGTCGCAGCAACTCTTCGGGCAAGTGCTCGATGTACTCTTCCTCGGCCGGTGGCATTTGCAGGTGATAGCCCTGCTTTTCGAGGTTTTCCAGGACCACGGCAATGTCTTCGCTGGCCAGCTTGCGCTCGGGGGTCAGCACCAGATCGAAGGAATGCTTCGCCTTGCCGAACGCCGCCATCAGGCCTTCCGGCACGCGCTCCAGCGCATCGCTTTTGAGCACGTAAAGGTACATGCCGCTTTTCTTCGAACTTTGATAAATGGAACAAATACGTTTCAAGGCTGTTCTCCGGCGGTGGCCAGGCTGTCGAGCAGCTTCTGGCCCATCAATTCGCGGCGCCAGCCACGCAGCGAATCAGGCAATTGGTAAGGGCCCTCGGGGAAGCCGCTTTTGACCAGCGCTTCGAGGGTTTTCTTGCGCAGCATCAGTTCCGGCGCGATGCCCAGACGTTCGGCTTCGGCCTGACCGAGCGCCCGCAGCTGTTTGATCAGCGCGGCGGCTTCGATCGGCAACGGCTCCGGTACGGCTGGCGGCCATTGATCTGGCCCCACACTGCCAGAGCGCTTGATCAGATCAAGCAGAAACTCGCCGTCCTGACGCACGGTACGCGGGTGCATGTCTTCGATCTTGCCCAGCGCGCTGAGGTTGTCCGGTTGGGTCCGGGCCAGCGGCCACAGCGAGTGTTCACGCACGATGCGATTGCGCGGCAGGTCGCGGGCGCGGGCCTCGCGCTCACGCCAGGCACACAGTTCGCGCAGCACGGCCAGTTGGGCGCGGGACAGTTTCCACGCCAGTTTGGCCTCGCGATACACCTCGTACGGATCGGTCTCGCGGCGCAGGTTGGCAACCAGTTCGGCGCCATCCTCCAGTACCCAGGCGTATTTGTCGTCGGACAGTTTCGGACGCAGCTGTACGAAAACCTCCGCCAGATGCACGGCGTCTTCGGCGGCATAGCTGATTTGCGTGTCGGACAACGGACGCTGCAGCCAGTCGGAACGGGTTTCACCCTTCGGCAGTTCGATGCCGAGCACTTCCTGCACCAGACGCGAATAGCCCATCGAGAACCCGATGTTCAGGTAGGCAGCGGCCAGTTGCGTGTCGAACAGCGGCGCCGGCAGGCTGCCGGTCAGGCGCAGCAGGACTTCAAGGTCTTCGCTGCAGGCGTGCAGGACTTTGAGCACCGCCGGGTTTTCCAGCAACGCGGCCAAGGGTTGCCAGGCGTTGATGGTCAGCGGGTCGATCAGGTAGGCGCGTTTGCCGTCGCCGACCTGCAACAGCCCGGCAATCGGGTAGAAGGTGTCGACCCGCATGAATTCGGTGTCGAGGGCAACGAACGGCAGCTGCTGCCACTCGGCGCAAAACTGCGCGAGGCTATCGTTGTCGCGAATCCAGTGAATATCGATGGCCACACGGCTCTCCCTTCAAGAATGGCGCGCAGTATATATCGCCACCGGCGCTTTCCGCGCCTCTACAGGGCAAGAGCTTGATGAAATCTCCTGCCTGAGGGAAAGAATAGTCTTACAGAGTGAGTCTGCCGGCTCAGTCCTTGGCCAACACGCCGTCGATCACCGCGCCCCGGCAGCCGGCAAACAGGTCCAGATCCTGCTGGTACACCTTGCTCTGCACTTCCAGCAGTCCGAGCATCGAGTGGAACAGATTGTCCTGGCTCAGCGGCTTGTCGCGGCTCATTTGCAGGCAATGGGTGTCGACCGAGTAGGACTTCTGATAGCTGTCGGAGAACCACGCCAGCATCGCTACGTGTTTCTGTTGCTCCGGCGCCAGCATGTACGGTGTGCCGTGGAGGAACAGGTTGTATTCGCCCAGGGATTCGCCATGGTCGGACAGGTACAGCATGGCGGTATCGACCTTGTCCTGATTGCTGCGCAGTACGTCGATCAGGCTCGACAGCACATGGTCGGTGTACACCAGCGTATTGTCGTACCCGTTGACGATGCTCTCGCGGCTGCAATTGTTCAGCGCGTTGCTTTCACACACCGGGGTGAAGTGTTCGTATTCCTTCGGATAACGCTTGAAATACTCCGGGCCGTGGCTGCCCATCTGATGCAGGACCAGCACGGTGTCCTTGTCCAGGTGATCGATGAAACTTTGCAGGCCCTGCAACAGGATTTCGTCGCGGCACTCGCTGTTGGCGCACAGCGCCGGATCCTTGAGGTTGCTGACGTCCTGCAGGGTGACGCGATCGCAGGTGCCTTTACAGCCGGACTGGTTGTCGCGCCAGATCACGTCGATCCCGGCCCGTTTCAGCACGTCCAGCAGCCCTTCCTCATTTTTCGCCTTGCTGGCGTCGTAGTCCTTGCGGCCCATGTTGGAGAACATGCACGGCACCGACACAGCGGTTTCCGTGCCGCAGGAATGCACGTCGGTGAAGGCGATCAGGCCGGCTTCCTTGTCCAGTTTGGGCGTGGTGTCGCGGTTATAACCGAGGATGCCGAAGTTTTCCGCCCGGGCACTTTCCCCCACCACCAGCACCGTCAGGGATTTGCGCGGATGATTCTGCACGGCGGCATTGCGCTGGGCGTCTTCGCCGATCGTGACAAAAGGTTGCTGCGCCGAAGCCACCTGCTCGCGCAGATAACCGGCCGAAGCACCGATGTAGTTGCTCGGCACCAGCATCAGGCGAATTTCGTGGTGATTGCGAAACAGCGAGGACAACCCCTGATAGTTGGCCAGCGCCACGCCGCCAATGACGGCAACCGACGCGACACTCACCACAACTTTACTTAATAACTCGCGATGCCAGCGACGATAGTTGACTGGAACTTTCCACAACAACCAGGACGGCAAGACACCCAGAAAAACGATATAAGCCAGCAACTTCAAAGACAGCAGGTCGCGAACTTCCGTGGCGTTGGTTTCGGCAAAGTTGCGAAACATGCCGGCATCGATCATGACCCCGTATTGGCTCATGAAATACGCCACGCCGGCACTGACCATGAACAACAACGTCAATACGGGTTTCAATACGGGTCGAAACGCCAGCAACGTCAACACGATGTTATACGCCGCGAAGATCATCACCCCGAACGCAATGCGCATGGCAATGCCCTTGCCGTCCGCAGCGGTGATGTCGAACAGGTGTTGCCAGAGAACGAAATTGAATCCGGTCAAAAGAAAGGCGCTGGCAAACAACGTCACCCATTCCGGGCGCACGGCTTTTAACTTGAACATGGCGAGGGGCGATTTCCTTGAAATAAGTGCCGTCGTCAATTGTGAAAATTTCATTGACTCAGACCACACAAACTTTATGCAGGCAACCATCAATTTTTTGTGAAAAAGAAGCCAACGATTAGTTGGCACATGAAATAACCATGAAACTTGCAGCGTATTTGAGAATGATTCAGCTGTGGTTCAGTCGCGGGCAACGAAAACGCCGTATCGAATTTCTCGATAGCGCTCCCGACTTTCTGATTTGCCGCCCCGCTCGCCTGCCCGCCTAATCGACAGCCTCTGGTTCAAAGGTCTGAAGATGGAACACGTTCGCGCCGCTGCCCGCCCCGCTGTCTGGCTGATGCTCGGCATCATCCTGGTCGCCCTCAATTTGCGCCCGTCGATGGCGGCGGTGGGTCCTTTGCTCTCGGCCATTCGCGGCGATATGCCGCTGAGTTTCAGCCTCGCAGCGTTGCTGACGCTGCTGCCGGTGATGGCGATGGGGCTGGCGATGTTCTTCGGCATGGCGGTCAGCCAGCGCCTTGGTGAACAACGCACGGTGCTGCTGTCGTTGCTGATCATTGGCGTGGCAACGCTGTCGCGGTTGTTTCTCGACTCGGCGGGGGAATTGATCGCCAGCGCCGTGCTGGCCGGGATCGGCATTGCACTGATCCAGGCCTTGATGCCAGCGCTGATCAAATCGCGGTTTCCCGACAACGTGGCGCTGTGCATGGGGCTTTACGTCACCTCGATCATGGGCGGCGCGGCGCTGGCGGCTTCGTTTGCACCGTGGGTGTTGATGCAGACCGGCAACTGGCGGGCAGGTCTGGCGGTCTGGGCGGTTTTGGCACTGCTCGCCATTCCTGTGTGGTGGACAACCCGCGACACGTCACCGGACACCATCCGGACCGTCGTCAGAAAAGAATCTTTCTTCACGAATTCTCGCGCCTGGTTGCTCGCGATCTTCTTCGGTCTGGGCACCGCGTCCTACACCTGCGTGCTCGCCTGGTTGGCGCCGTACTACGTGGAAAAAGGCTGGAGCGAACAAAACGCCGGCCTGATGCTGGGTTTTCTGACGGCCATGGAGGTGATTTCCGGGCTGGTGGTGCCCGCCATCGCCAATCGCAGCCGTGACCGACGCCTGGTGCTCGGCGCTCTGCTCGGATTGATCATCGCCGGATTCCTGGGTCTGATCCTCAGCCCGCAGCACCTGAGCCTGCTGTGGCCCTGCCTGCTCGGGCTAGGCATCGGCGGACTGTTTCCGATGAGCCTGATCGTATCCCTCGATCACCTCGACGAACCGCAACGGGCCGGCGGGCTGACCGCATTCGTCCAAGGCATCGGCTACCTGATTGCCGGGCTCTCGCCGTTGATGGCCGGGATGGTTCGCGATCGACTGGGCAGCTTCGAATGGGCCTGGTGGTCATTGACGGCGGTGATGGCGCTGATGCTGCTGATGGTGCCGCGTTTCAACCCGCGGCATTACGCGCGGCACATGGGTTAATCTGGCCGACCCGTCTGGATAAAGGCTTCTGGCCATCTTTGCCGGGCTTGATTGGGCACGTCGTGTTACTAAAACTTTCTGTCCCACAACTGACCGTGAAACGTCCTACAGGGCTTTCTCCTGGCACCATCGTTCCGTTACGATCATGCGCACACGTTTGCGCGGATTCGGCGCAAGGAGCACAGCGAGACAGAACGGATGCTGAACAGTAACTTGCTTAGAAAGCTCGACATGCAGGATCTCATGGTGTTTGTCGCCGTGTATGAGCAAAGCAGCGTCACCGATGTGTCAGAGGCGCTGTTCGTCAGCCAGTCCACCGTCAGCTACTGCCTGAAAAAACTGCGCACCAGCTTCGAAGACGAATTGTTCGTCAACACCCGCACGGGCATGCGCCCGACCTACAAGGCCAGCAGCATGTACGGCCATGTGCAGAAAATCCTCGAAAGCATCAACCTGTGCCACGCCGGCGCCCCGACCTTCGACCCGATGGCGCAACCGGTGACCTTCAACATCTGCGCGCCGGAGTACTTCGAACAACTGATCCTGCCGCGAATGTTGAAGCGCTTCGACTTCGATGACTTGCCGGTGATGGTCAACATGCACAAGTTCGAAACCGACGTGCCGGTCGAAGAGCTGCGCGACGGCAGCCTCGATCTGGTGATCTGCTTCGGCCCACACTTCCATCGCAGCCACGCCGATCTGAAATCACGCATGCTGCTGGAAGATGACCTGGTCTGCGTCTTCGACAAACGCGCCACGCCGCTGGAACCGCGCCTGAGCCTGCAAGCCTTCACCGAACGCCGGCATGTGTTCCCGACACCGTGGACGTCGACCACCAACATGGTCGATGGCTGGCTGGCGCGCCAGGCGCAGAAACGCCAGATCGTCGCCCGCTCCAACAGTTACAGCGCGGCGTTGAAGATGATCACCGGCACCGATTTCATCCTCACCCTGCCCCGGCGTATCCAGCGTTTGCTGACCAACGACGCGGTGTTCAACCATTGCGAGGCGCCGAATGGTCTGCCGGGGTTCACCCTCGACATGCAGTGGAGCCACAACGTCGATCAGGACAGCGCCAACCTCTGGCTGCGCGAGCAGGTCATCAAGACCTGCGCGGAGCTGGAAACGGCCTGAGTTCTACACGCCGATGGCGATCTTGTTGTAGCCCCCTCGGTCAATGTCGAGCAACTCCACACTCAACTGCACCTCAACCCCGGCCGGCCATTCACACAGATCCTGCATTACCGCCAACAGGCTCTGCGAAAGTTGCGTCTTGATCTCGGAGGAACGACCGCTGAACAGCGCCAGCCTTACCGCCACAAAGGCGCGCTCGTTCATGGCGGTGCCGACCTTGAAGGTTTCAACCTTGGTGGCACGACTCTTGATATCGAACTCCGCCGAGAATTGACCGGAACCCACCAGCGTGTTGTTGAGCCGGATCAACGCCACGTCGGCGTTCAGTTGCGGCAGGTTGGCGGTGTATTCCAGGTGCAGGTGTGGCATGTCAGTGCTCCAGAGGTTCGGCAAAAAGGCCGTAGATATAACACAGCATCGTCTGACTCACTCCAACGATGACATCACCGGCCGCTCACTCATGAATTGCTCCAGCCGCGAACGCAGCCAGCGCTCCGCCGGATCGCTGTCGACGTGGCTGAGCCAGACCATCGACAGGTCGAGGGTCGGGGTCTTGAACGGGAACGGCTCCTTGAACAAGAACCCGGAAGCGGCCATGGCGTCGGCGGTGTAATCCGGCAGGCTGGCGATCAGATCGGTGCCCGCCAGCAGCGCCGGCAACGAACTGTATTGCGGCACCGACAACACCACCTGACGGGTGCGGCCGATGTCTGCCAGCCACTCATCGGCGTAGCCGCTGACATTCGCAGTGTGGGAAACCAGCACGTGAGGACGTGCGCAATATTCATCGAGGGTCAGCGGCGTCTCGGACTTGTCGGCACGCAGGATGCTCGGCTGAATGTGCCGCAGCAGTTTGCGCTTGGCATTGGCTGGAAGGCCGCGGGTCTGGCTGATGCCGACGGTGATATCGCCCGCCGCCAGCAAGTCGGGAATCCGCCAGTAATCGACATGCTGTACGACGAAAACCACGCTCGGCGCCTCCTGACGCAAGGCGCGCAAAAGCGGCGGCAGCAGGCCGAATTCGACGTCGTCCGACAGGCCGATGCGAAACGTCATGGTGCTGACGGCGGGGTCGAAATCACGAGTCAGGCTCAGCGCCACCGACAGCGAATCGAGCGCGGGCTTGAGATGGCGATAAATGTCTTCGGCACGGGCAGTCGGCTCCATGCGATGGCCAACGCGAATGAACAACGGATCGTTAAGCAGGGTGCGCAGACGGTTGAGCGCCGAGCTGATGGTCGGCTGGCCGAGAAACAGCTTCTCGGCGGCCCGCGTCACGTTGCGTTCGAGCATCAAGGTCTCGAACACCACCATCAGGTTGATGTCGGCCTTGCGAAGTTCATTGCGGTTCATCCATTGCCCCCCGATCCCCAGATGGCGGAAGTGTAGA
Source organism: Pseudomonas pharyngis (assembly GCF_021602345.1). Taxonomy (GTDB): domain Bacteria; phylum Pseudomonadota; class Gammaproteobacteria; order Pseudomonadales; family Pseudomonadaceae; genus Aquipseudomonas; species Aquipseudomonas pharyngis. The sequence continues at coordinate 73,940 of NZ_BQID01000006.1, read as the reverse complement.
AAGGCCGTGGGGGCGGCGTCCATCGAAACGCTGCGTCATTGCACCGTTAACGTCTTCAGCCCCAGGCCCATAATCCGCGAATCGTCGTTGATACCCAGCTGCCGAGGGCTGACGGCATCCGGCAGCTGCAATTCGATGTCGAGCCGGTCATCCCTCCCGAGGCGCTGGTTGAGCGCGGCACTGATCGGAATCTCCAGGCGGTTGCCTTGAAACTGCGTCAAACGGGTATCCAGTACCTGTTGGCCATTCAGGCTGACGATCACCCGCTGGCCGGGGTGCGTGGGCGAGATGAAAGCCAACGCGTCGATCACGATCGAGCGTGCCGGTGGCAATACTCTCAATTGGATTTTCGCCTGTTGTCCTTCCGTCCACGTCCCCCAGCTTTCCGGCTTCGACCAGCCGCCGGTCAGTTGTCGGTTGCGATAGTTGAAGGTGAGCGTTTGCCCTGGACGAGTGAGCGGCGTGAGCAATATCTGCTGCCCTTCATCAGGCATCTGCAGGCATTCCCTGCAGCGCTTCCAGCCAGGCGCCAGAACCGCTACCCCGTCCACGCGCGTCAACAGATCGGTTTCACTGTTGATGTTTTTTGCAGCGTCGACCAGCGCATTGTCGTCCAGCAGGTACAACGAGTCTGGGTCGTACTGCCCGGATTCGAGCATCGCCTGTGCTTTCTGCTGTGCCAACAGCAGCGCCGAAGTGCTCATACGCCCCAGATACACCGCATCGGTTTTCAGCCCGTGGGTCGCTGCGAAACCGGCGATCAGCTGCCAGCGTTCGCCCTGGTTCTGCGGCATCAAACTGCGCACATTGGTGTAACGCGCAGCAGCACTGGCCCAGAAGGGATCAACCATCGGGCTACTCCAGACCGATGACGGCGCGAGCATTTTCCCCTGCCTGATAGCCATCCATCCACCACGGGTGTCGGCAACCTGGATCAACAACACGACGGCAAGCAGAGCGATGGCGATGCGTGGCCGGTAACCGCGTATCACCAGGAAAATCATGGTCAGGACGCAGGCATACAACACCGGCCAGAACATCCGCCCCGAGGCCCGAAAAATACTTGCCAGGGCAATGACGCCATCCGGCAGCGGGTACTCGAACGTCAACGCGCCAATGCCTATTCGGTTCGACAGCGCGAACAGCCATAAACCGAGCATGGCCAGCAACAGCCATGGACGAGCACGTACTTCATCCTTCAAGGAATGCCGGTTACGCAGCCAGGCCAAAAAAGCCGGCGGCACCAGCAACAGAACGCCCAGGCCGAAGTAGTTGAAACCTTCGTAATCTCCTTCTCCTTTTGGCAGACCAGACAGAATCAGGGACCAGCCGGCCGGATCGACAGGCGACAGCAGATTCATCCGGTACAAACCGAACCCACCGGAGGCCGCGCCATCGGCAATGCTGAAGTACCCGGCCTGCCAGCAACACACGCTCACCAGGGCGAAAAGCATGCCGCCCTCGATCAAACCCTGACGCCGGGCCAGTGACTGATTGAATGTCTTGCCCAGCAAATCCGCCACCCAGATCAGCGCAACCATGGCCAGCAGATAGGCGTGCACCCATGCCGTCACCGCCAGCAAGGTGCCCCAGGCCAAGCGCCGTCGGCGCAGGTTCGGCAACAGCGCGAGGTATAACGCAGCCAGGATCAGGAAATGGCCGGCCAGTGAAAGATGCCCGCCCATGCGCAAGAACATCGCTGGCGAGAACACCAGCAGCCCGGCACCCAGTAGTCGAATCACGGGATTGGCCGTCATCAGCCCCATCAGTTTCCAGCCAAACCAGGCCTGCAGGACACAGCAGGCCAGCAGCCACAATCCGAAATACTGAAAGGTGTCCGGCAACCAGGCACTGAATGGTTTGAACAACAGCGCCAGTAGTGGATTGGAGTCGGAAAAAATGATCGCGCTACCCAGTTCCCATCCATATGACGGATTGAGCCCGAGCGGGAAAGTCCACGGTGAATGTCGGAAAAACGCCCAGCCCAGATAATGCGTGGCCGGATCGCCCTGCTCCAGCCAGGCAATGTTCTGCGGGTTCAGCGCTTGCGGTCCGACCACCAGAAAAAACACCAGAGCACCCAAAAACAATGGCAACAGGGAAAGTGCCGGGTGCTCCTGTGAGTCCTTCATCGATACGTCCAGAAGTTATGCAGTACGAAGGTGAATGCCGGAATCGTCAGCGCCACGGCACCGATTCCGGCGAGATAGTGCAGCCCTGCCATCTGTGCCGCCCAGGCCACGAACATCGCCAACAGAAAGCCACCCGCCGAAACCAGCATGAAACGCAGCAGGGTTTTACCGTGCAGTCGGGCCGAAAAACTCCAGGTGGTGTTGATCACGTAGGACACCAACGTCGCCACAATAAAAGCCACACCGTTGGCCAACGGAGGCAGGGGGCTGACGAAGTTGATGAACAGCACCGCCACCAGCGCGTGCAGCGCCGTGACAAACAGACCGGTCACGGCGAAGCGCAAGCCGCGCTGGATCAAGGCGGATCTTTCGGTGGGTGTCACGGTTTGCGCGCCAGCACGAAGACACTCAGACCAGCGAGGCGGTTGATACCCATCAACGGCAGCTCAAGACTGCACAGGGTTTTCAGCAGCATATTGACCAACGGATGGTGTTTTTTCAGCTGCGAGCGCGGGGCCGAACCCCGAATGCCACCGGGTATCAGGCGCGACGCCAGCGCAAGCGGGAAGACCGCGCCGAAGTAATAGGCGCCCCGCTCCACCGTCAATCCGGCATCCGCGGTCAGGGCTTCGAATTGTCCCAGGGTGTAGCGACGCTTGTGTTCGAGGAAGTCATCGTGCCCGCTCCACATGAACTGGAACGCCGGCACGGTCATCAGAAAGCGACTGCCGGACGGCACTTTGTCGACGTAGGATTTGAGCAGGCCGAGGTCGTCATCAACGTGCTCCAACACATCCATCAGCAGCACCAGATCAGCGTCGACGTTGTCGATCGAGCGACGGTAATGCACCGGTTTGCCGGCGGTGGTGGCGCTCGAATCGGCCGGGTAGCTGATGTCCACGCACCACGCTTCGCGCGCCGCCGTGTGGGTCAACAAATGATGGGAGAAGAATCCTGAACCGGCGCCGACGTCGAGAATTCGTTTGATCGGCGCTTCACCCAGCAAGCGGCGGGTGGCGGCCGCTTTGGAGCAGTAATACCAATGCTCGCCGATGCTGTCGCCGAGGATGTCGGTTTCCTTGAGATCCATGCTTCAGTCCTTGGATTCGTAAATGCGGCGCACCAGGAAAACCGGCCGGCGCTTCGCTTCGATATAAGTGCGGCCCAGATACTCGCCAAGCACGCCGATGCCGATCAACTGCAAACCGCCGAGAAACGTCACGGCCACCATCAGCGAGGCGTAACCGGGCAAGTCAACGCCATGAATGAGCGTGCGCAGCACAATGAACATCGCAAAGGCGAACGACACCAGAGAGACCAGCGCCCCCAGATACGTCCAGATCCGCAACGGTTCGGTGCTGAAACTGGTGATGCCTTCGAGGGCGAAATTCCACAGTCGCCAGCCATTGAACTTACTCTGCCCCGCCGCCCGCTCCGGGCGTTCGTACTCGACCTGGGTGGTGCGAAAACCGACCCAGGCGAACAGGCCTTTCATGAAGCGCCGGGACTCGGGCAAGGTCAGCAGCGCATCGACCACACAGCGATCCATCAGCCGGAAATCACCGACGTTTTCCGGCAATGACTGTTCGGCAATTTTGTTGTGCAGGCGATAGAACCAACTGGCGGAAGTTTGCTTGGCCCAAGTGTCGTTGCGCCGGCTAAGGCGATGGCCGAGCACCACCTCGAATCCTTCACGCCAACGCTCGATCATTTGCAAAATGACCTCGGGCGGATCCTGCAAATCTACATCGATCGGCACCACGATCTGCCCAGTGCAGATCTGCAGACCGGCGGAAAGCGCCGCCTCCTTGCCGAAATTGCGGCTCAGATCGACGATACGGATGCGCGAGTCGCTCTGCTGGCAGTGCAGCAAGCGCTCCAGTGTTGTATCGGAACTGCCGTCATTGACGAACACCAGCTCCAGTTCGACCAACGCCTCTCGCTCGAATACTTGCCGAATGCGCAGGAGAAAACCGTCGAGGCTGTCCTCTTCGTTGAATACGGGGATCACCAGCGACAACTTCACGGGGCCCACGTGTTGTGTTCCGTGCGGATGGGTCAATGGAGTGCTCTTTTCTTATAGTGTTGGTGGGTCGCCGAAACGGATTCGACGCCATGAGCCTCGCCGTATTAAGCAGCACCCAACCAGGTCATGCAAGGGCGCCGCGAGGACGTACCTGCCAATCCAAAGGTCGATCCCGACGCTCTGCCCCGCACCTGACGGAAACATTCTCCAACGATTGGAAACAAATCCTCGATAGCCAAAAAACCGCGCTCCGCTAGGCTTGCGTCGAAGCGACAGGTTGTCGCACAAACGCATCGCATGGAGCGAATTGAATGTATTTCGAGATTTACAGGCAATCCAAAGGCACCCCGAGCACCGGTAAAGGCCAATGGCGCTGGAGATTAAGGGCGGGGAATCACGAGACGGTCGCCAGTGGCGAATCGTACGTGAACAAGGCGGATTGTCTGCATGTGATCGAGTTGATCAAAGGTGTGAAGGGTGAGACACCGGTCAAGGAGATCTGAGGAAAACCCAAGACGCCGGGCTGCCTGTATTGGCAGCTCCGGCGACTGAACGAATGCGGTTTCAGAACCTCTCGGGAATGTGCCTGAACGGATAATCCGACTCTTTATAACCGCCCGGTTTCTGCCGTTTGGGCAAGGTCACCTTTTCTCGCGGCACCTCCTTGTAGGGGATGCGACTGAGCAGATCCGAGATGATATTGAGCCGCGCCCGACGTTTGTCGTTCGAGTTGGCCACCAGCCATGGAGCGTAATCGGTGTCGGTCGCTTCGATCATGTCGTCCCGCGCCCGGGAGTAGTCATACCAGCGGCTGTAGGACTTGAGGTCCATCGGCGACAGCTTCCAGATCTTGCGACCGTCGACAATGCGCGCCTCCAGGCGCCGGGTCTGTTCTTCCTGACTGACATTCAGCCAGTACTTGAGCAGGATCACCCCCGAACCGACAACTGCGCGCTCCACCAGCGGCACGGTCTTGAGAAACTTGTCGACCTGTTTGTCCGTGCAAAAACCCATCACCCGCTCGACACCGGCGCGGTTGTACCAACTGCGATCGAAGATCACCACTTCGCCGGCCGCCGGCAAATGCGGCAGATAGCGCTGCAGGTACATCTGGCTCTTCTCGCGATCGGTCGGGGCCGGCAACGCGATGACGCGAAAGACTCGCGGGCTGACCCGCTCGGTCAGCGCCTTGATGGTGCCACCCTTGCCCGCACCGTCGCGGCCTTCGAAGATGATGCAGATCTTGATGCCTTCGGCCTTGACCCACTCCTGCATTTTCACCAGTTCGACATGCAGGCGGCGCAACTCGGCAAGGTAGTCCTTGTTCGACAGTTTTGTATGTTCGTCAGGTTTTTCTCGGGGCGAGTCTTTCTTCTTTCCCTTTGCCATGACCAGACCTCTCGGGTTGGAACGACAGCCAGGCTCGTCGGCAATGCATGACCTGGAACCGGAAAGTTTAGTCATTTATCGCAAAATGCAAGCAAACGGGCGGTAACGCTCAGGCAACGTGCTTATTGCGAAAAAGCCTGTGCAGTTTTTGACGGAACGCCAATCGCCAACCATTCTCCATCACGGCGCAGCTTCCGATGTCGGCCGTTGATGCCTCGCGTGTTGCAAACCTGCCATCTGGATGTGGGGAAGAGGTCATGCACAGTTCGCTCTTGCGTGCCGCGTCGCTCATGCTCGCCTTGAGCGCTGCACCGGTCCTGGTGCAGGCCGCCGATGCGCCTGCGGCACCGGCGGCTGCCACCGCGCCGGCCAAAGATGCCGTGTTTACCACGGAGCAGCTCGACCAGATGCTCGCGTCGATTGCGCTGTATCCCGATCCACTGCTCGCTCAAGTGCTGATGGCCGCCACCTATCCGGGAGAAGTCGCCGAAGCCGTGACCTGGTCCAAGGCCCATCCGGATGCCAAGGGCGATGACGCGGTCAAGCAAGTGGCCAGTCAGACGTGGGACCCGAGCGTGCAGGCCTTGGTGGCGTTTCCGCAGGTCCTGGCGACACTGGGGCAGGATCCGGTCTGGGTGCAGCGTCTGGGGGATGCCTTCCTGGCCCAGCCTGACGAACTCATGGCCGGCGTTCAGCGCTTGCGGCGTCAGGCCCAGACGGCGGGCAATCTACAGAGCAATCAATATCAGAATGTGACGGTGCAGAACGTAACGCCGCCCATCTCTTCCGGGTCAACCAAGCCGGCCGACAACACGACCATCATCATTCAGCCCGCCGATCCGCAGGTGGTCTACGTCCCGACCTATAACCCGACCACCACTTACGGCACCTGGCCTTATCCGGCCTCGCCGCCGGTGTATTACCCGCCGCCGCCCGCTTACTACCCGGGTCAGGCACTGGTGGCCGGGCTGGCCTTCGGCACGGGCGTGGCGGTCGTCGCGTCGTTGTGGGGTGACTGCGACTGGGGCAATAACGACATCGACATCGATGTGAACCGTTACAACAATATCAACGGCAATAACCGCATCGCCAACAACCAGAACAAGTGGCAGCACAACACCGTGCATCGCGATGGCGTACCCTATCGTGACAACCGCAGTCGCGCCCAGTATGGCCGGCAGCTGGACGGTGCGGCTCAGCGTGATGCCTATCGCGGGGACAACGCGCAGCGGGCGCAGGCTCGGGAACGGGCGCGCAGTTCGATGGACAGGGCCGGTATCGAACGTCCCGCCACCAGCAATCGGGAAGCCCGCAATCAAGTCCGCGAAGCGCAATCCGCCAATGCCGGCAACCGACTACAAGGCGGTGCGGACAGGCCCCGAGCCGCCGACCGCGCTCAAGGCAACACGCGGGAGGCGCGCCAGCCCGGCGTCAATCAACGTGAAACGCGTGCATCTCAAGCCCGACCCGCAGCAGGCAGCGCACGAAACAACGCCTTCGCCGGCGCGCGTTCCCCGTCACAAACCCGAGTCCAGGCCGATCGCGGCCGGGCCAGCCAGATTTCTGCGCAACGTCCCAATACCTCCCGCGCCGCCGGACATCAGATCAGCCGGCCATCCGGTGGGGGCATGCGTCAGAGAGGAGGTGGCCGTCGATGAACATCCATTCTCTGCTCAGGAACTGCCTGACCCTCGCTGCCGGCCTCGCATTCTCGACCTTCGCCTCGGCCCAGCAAGTATTTCCAACCCCGGAAAAAGCCGCTGATGCCTTCGTCGAAGCCCTCGGTACGCAACACGCCGACCAAAAACGCCTGACCGAACTGCTGGGCGAGGAATGGCACAGTTTCATCCCCCGTGAGGGCGTGCAGCGCAGCGATGTCGATGCCTTCCTGCAGCAATACCGCGAACAGCACACTCTGGAAAAGATTGGCGAAAGCAAAGCAGTGCTCTCCGTCGGACCCGCTCACTGGACGCTGCCCATCCCGCTCATCAAAGACAAAACCGGCTGGCGCTTCGACATGAAAGCCGCCCGGGTCGAAATCCGCGCCCGCCGCATCGGCCGTAACGAACTGGCGGCGGTGCAATCGGCGCTGGCCTATCACGACGCGCAAATGGACTACGCCTCGGAAGACCGCGACGGCGACGGCGCCCTCGAATACGCACAGAAAATCTTCAGCTCCCCCGGCAAACACGACGGCCTCTATTGGCCAGAAGACGACAGCGGCCAGATCAGCCCCCTCGGCCCCGCCTTCGGCCAGGCCATCAACGACGAAGACTGGCACGGCTACCACTTCCGCATCCTCGACGCCCAAGGCCCGTCAGCCCCGGGCGGCGCTTACAGCTATCTGATTGGAGACAAGATGAGCCGCGGGTTCGCCTTGATCGCCTGGCCAGCGAAGTATGCCGACACCGGGGTGATGAGCTTCATGATCAGCCATGAAGGACAGGTGTTTCAGAAGGACCTCGGGCCGGATGGGGAGAAGGTGGCGAAGGCGATGAAGCGGTTTGATCCGGATGATAGTTGGGAGGTGGTGGATTTGGGGCAGAAGTAGTTGGGTGTCGAATTGCGCCGGATCAGAAACGAAAAAACCCCGTAGCTTCTCAGCTACGGGGTTTTTCTATGTATGGCGGAGAGATAGGGATTCGAACCCTAGGTACCGGTGAAGGTACAACGGATTTCGAATCCGTCCCATTCGGCCACTCTGGCATCTCTCCAACGGCGCGCATCATAACAACACTTTCGCTGAATGGGAAACCCCCAGACGAAATTTTTTCCGTGCTATCAGATGCTTGCGTCGATTAAAGCGGTACGCCCAGACGGTTGGCGACTTCTTCGTAGGCTTCGATGACGTCACCGAGGCCCTGACGGAAGCGGTCCTTGTCCATCTTCTTCTTGGTGTCCTTGTCCCACAGACGGCAGCCGTCCGGGCTGAACTCGTCGCCCAGGACGATGGAGCCGTCGCTGAACACGCCGAATTCAAGCTTGAAGTCCACCAGCAGCAGGCCTGCGTCGTCGAACAGTTTGCTCAGGACTTCGTTGACCTTGAGCGACAGTTCTTTCATGCGCGCCAGTTGCTCGGCGGTGCCCCAGCCGAAGGCCACGACGTGGGATTCGTTGATGAACGGGTCGCCCTTGGCGTCGTCCTTCAGGAACAGTTCGAAGGTGTACGGGTTGAGCTTCATGCCCTCCTCGACGCCCAAACGCTTGACCAGGCTGCCGGCAGCGTAGTTACGCACGACGCACTCGACTGGGATCATGTCGAGTTTTTTCACCAGCACTTCGTTGTCGGCCAGCAGCTTGTCGAATTGGGTCGGAATGCCGGCCGCTTCGAGTTTCTGCATGATGAAGGCGTTGAACTTGTTGTTCACCATGCCTTTGCGGTCGAGCTGCTCGATGCGCTTGCCGTCGAACGCCGAAGTGTCGTTGCGAAACAGCAGGATCAAGCGGTCAGCGTCGTCGGTCTTGTAAACCGATTTGGCTTTGCCGCGGTAGAGTTCTTCACGTTTTTCCATGATGGGCTCCGCTTGCTAAGTAGATGGGCTAGGCGATGTGGCGCCAGTCGAGCCCTGAATCTTGATCGGCCAGTTGCAGCCAGTCCGGGTCGCACCCGAGGGTGTCGACAAAACATTGCCGGGCCAGCTGCGGCAGGTTGTTCTTGCTGCTCAGATGGGCCAGGACCAGATGTTGCAGGCCTTGCCAGCCCAACTCGGCCACCAGGAATGCCGCCTGATGGTTGTTCAAATGTCCCAGTTCGCCACCCACCCGCTGCTTGAGAAAGTACGGGTAATGACCACGGGCCAGCATGTCGCGACAATGGTTGGACTCGATCATCAACGCATCGAGGTCCCGATAGCCGTCCAGCACCCGCTCGCAGTATGAACCCAGGTCGGTCAGCAGGCCGAAGCGCCGCTGCTCTTGATCGCTGAATACGTACTGGGTCGGTTCCTGCGCATCATGGGCCACGGCAATGACCCCGATGTTCAGAGCACCGATCTGCAACTGCTCGCCACCGGTCACGAAACCGGCAGGTTCAATCGGTTTGCGCATCCCGCGCAGTGTGCCGCGACTGAGGTAGACAGGCAGATTGTAGCGCCGAGACAGCAAACCCACGCCATGCACGTGGTCGGCATGTTCGTGGGTTACGAGTATCGCGCTCAGTTGCGCCGGGTTCACACCCAGGCGCAACAGGCGTTTTTCGGTTTCCCGCAGGGAAAAACCACAATCCACCAGCACATACGTATCAGCACTGGCGATCAGCGTGCCGTTCCCTTGGCTACCGCTGCCGAGAACGGCAAAACGCATTGGATCAGCCCAGATTGTCCTGAATCACGCTCAACACTTTGCGGGCCACATCGGCCGGCGCAACGGTGTTGATGTTTTTCTCGACGGTCACCTGAACGTTCTCGCCGACCTTGCTCAGGCGAACCTGATAACGCTCGGCGCGGGCTTCAACTTCTTCCTTGGTCGGCGCGCTGCCGAACAGGCTGCTGAAGAAACCAGGCTTCTCGTCTTTCTTCTCGGCCTTTTCGGACAAGTTGATGTAGTAGAGACCGAGGCTACGGTTGATGTCTTCAACGCGCCATTCGCCCTGCTCCAGCGCACGACCGACGCTCGACCAGGCACGATCCAGGTCCGTACCGACGTTGAGTACCGGGTTGCCGCTGCCGTCTTCGCTCAGGCTGACACGGCTCGGGGTATCGAAATCACGCGAAGCCAGCATCGACACCGAACCACCCTTCTCGGAGGTACGGCTCATGCTCGCGAGCATGTCGTCGACCAGCGCAGCGTCGAGACCGGTGTTGACCGAACGGTTGGTGAAATCGACATTGGCGGTGCTGCCGGCAGGACGCTCGGCGCTGACCACATAGACTTCACTGGTGTTGCGCTGCACGCCCGGTTCGATGCGCACCCGCACGCGGGTTTCACTGTCGGTGCTGACGCCGGCGGCGCTCAGGCGCTTGGCCATGGCGGCGGACAGTTCGTCGGAATGCTGCCAGGTGGTGGTGAATTCGCCGGTTTGCGGGCGCTGTTCATCCAGACGGAAACCGTTGTCCTGGAAGTACTGCACCGCCACTGGCCAGACTTCGGCCGGTGGGTGCTGGGCCATGACCCAACGCGAATCACCGCTCTTCTGCAGCGAGTAGTCGCTGGCGTCGGCAACGGTCGACAGTGGTTGAGGGCGCGGAACGATGTACTCACCCTTGGCGGTGTCGTCGGCCACGTTGCGCGGGATCGGCAGCAGCGGATCCAGGCGCTTGGAGGTGCTGACGTCCGGTGGCAGTTGCATCGGTGCAGTCTGTTGCGCTTCCAGGTAATCGCTACCACGGTCACGGAAATAACCTTCCGGGCCCCAGATCCATCCGCAGCCACTGGTGCTGGAGATAATCAAGGCAAGTGCGGAAAGTCCGGCCATTCGCTTCATGCGTTGTACTTCCTCAATTAAACCAGGACGTTGCACTGGCGCAGGGCCGAGCGCAGCGTTTCATGACAAGGAGCGCTCAGCCAGGTCAGCGGCAGGCGGATGCCTTGGTGCATCAGGCCCATTTCGACCAAAGCCCATTTCACCGGAATCGGGTTGGCTTCGATGAACAGGTCCTTGTGCAGCGGCATCAGTTTTTCGTTGATGGCCCGTGCGGTCTCGGCGTCGCCCTTGAGCGCGGCCTCGCACAGGTCGGCCATTTCGCGTGGCGCGACGTTGGCGGTGACGGAGATGTTGCCCTTGCCGCCCAGCAGGATCAGCTCAACGGCGGTCGGATCATCGCCGGACAGCACGATGAAGTCCTTGCTCACGCCGTCGATGATCGCCTTGGCGCGTTTCAGGTCGCCGGTCGCTTCCTTGATGCCGATGATGTTCGGCACGGTGGACAGGCGGATCACGGTCTCGGCCTGCATGTCGCAGGAGGTGCGGCCGGGAACGTTGTAGAGGATCTGTGGAATGTCGACCGCTTCGGCGATGTGCTTGAAGTGCTGGTACAGGCCTTCCTGGGTCGGCTTGTTGTAGTACGGAACGACCAGCAGGCAGGCATCGGCACCGGCTTCTTTGGCATTGCGGGTCAGCTCGACCGCTTCTCGGGTCGAGTTGGCGCCGGTACCGGCGATCACCGGAATGCGACCGGCAACCTGTTTGACCACGGCTTTGATGACGGCGATGTGTTCTTCTACATCAAGGGTTGCCGACTCGCCGGTGGTGCCGACCGCGACAATGGCATGGGTGCCGTTCTTGAGATGGAAGTCCACGAGTTTGCTGAGGCTGTCCCAGTCAAGACGCCCTTGTGCATCCATGGGTGTGACCAGTGCCACCATACTGCCCGCAATCATGAAACCGCTCCTGCCGGAAAAAGAGAGCGGTAATGGTACTGGCGCCAAGATGCTTGCACAAGCGAAGTACTGTGCCGCCATTCCCCTTGGCGCCGCTTTTCGCTACCCTTCAGACTTTGATCGGTACTGATCAGCTTGTACGCCGGGTTCCAGTCTCCCGTTTCGGCCTCCCAGGCCCCGTTCCAGTGTCGTTGCCGTACGCTTGCTTGTTCATGGAGCCGTAACGCCACACGAATCGGGCCTTCCGGACAGTCATTGCCCCGGCAATCAACGCCCTCTCGCTACCGACCGCTCATCGCTTTAGGAATGCTGCATGTCCACCCCCACAGTTCGCGAACAATTCCTTGTCATCAGTGCCCTCGGCGCCAATCCCATGGAGCTGACCAACGTCCTGTGCCGCGCCAGCCATGAAAACCGCTGTGCGGTCGTCACCTCGCGCCTGACCCGTCACGGCGAGTGCAGCGCGCTGGTGCTCGAAGTCTCCGGCAGCTGGGACGCCCTGGCTCGCCTGGAAGGCAGCCTGCCAGTGCTGGCCAAGCGTCATGCGTTCACCGTCAACGTGGTGCGCAGCGCTGCCCTGGAAAACCGCCCGCAGGCCCTGCCGTACGTGGCTTATGTGTCTTCGGCATACCGTCCGGACATCATCAACGAGCTGTGCCAGTTCTTCATGGATCACAACGTCGAGCTGGAAAACCTGACCTGCGATACCTATCAGGCACCGCAGACCGGCGGCACCATGCTCAACGCCACGTTCACCGTGACCCTGCCCGCCGGCACCCAGATCAGCTGGCTGCGCGACCAGTTCCTGGATTTCGCCGACGCCATGAACCTGGATGCACTGATCGAACCGTGGCGCCCACAGAACCCAATGTAAGGAAGCTTTCATGGCCGTTGTCATCGACCAACCGGTTCCGGATTTCGAAGCACCTGCCACCAGCGGGCAGACCGTCAGCCTGTCGGCCCTCAAGGGCAAGCAAGTGGTGATCTACTTCTATCCGAAGGACAGCACCCCGGGCTGCACCACCGAAGGCCAGGGCTTTCGTGATCAATACGCAGCATTCAAGGCTGCCAACACGGAAATCTTCGGCATTTCCCGCGACAGCCTGAAATCCCACGAGAACTTCAAGTGCAAGCAGGAGTTTCCGTTCGAGCTGATCAGCGACAAGGACGAGGCCGTCTGCCAGTTGTTCGACGTGATCAAGCTGAAGAAACTCTACGGCAAGGAATACCTGGGCGTTGATCGCAGCACCTTCCTGATCGACAAGAACGGCGTACTGCGTCAGGAATGGCGCGGCGTGAAAGTGCCAGGACATGTGGATGCAGTGCTGGCTGCTGCTCAGGCGCTGAACAAGGCCTGATGCTGTCGGCGCCCTTGCGGGCGCCGATTCATTCTCAAAGCAGCGGCGCCACCACCGGCTCCTTGCGCGGCCACGCATCGAGCACAGCCTTGAACAACGTCGCCAGCGGAATCGCGAAGAACACGCCCCAGAATCCCCACAACCCGCCGAACAACAGCACCGCGCAGATGATTGCCACCGGGTGCAGGTTGACCGCCTCGGAAAACAGCAACGGCACCAGCACGTTGCCGTCCAGGGTCTGAATGATCCCGTAGACCGCCATCAAATAGATGAACTGATCGCTCCAGCCCCACTGGAACAGCGCAATCAGCAGCACCGGCACGGTTACCACCACCGCCCCGACATACGGCACCACCACCGACACGCCGACCAACAGGGCCAGCAGCGCCGCGTAGTTGAGACCCAGTGCGACGAATGCGATGTACGTCACGCCACCACAGATCACGATCTCGATGACCTTGCCGCGAATGTAGTTGGCGATCTGCCGGTTCATTTCCTCGGCGACTCGAGTGATCAGCGCCCGCTCTCGTGGCAAATAGCCGCGCACCCACTCGCCGATCATCGCCCGGTCCTTGAGGAAGAAGAACACCAGGATCGGCACCAGCACCAAATAGATCATGATGTTCACCAGCAGCGGCAGGCTCGACAACGAGAACGTCAACGCCCACTGGCCGAACTTGCCGATCTCGCCTCGCGCCGCTTCGATCGCTTGCAGCACCTGCTCATCGGAGACCAGATGCGGATAGCGCTCGGGCAGCAACAACAGCAGCGATTGCCACTTGGCGAGCATGCCCGGCAGCTCGTTGAACAGCGTGATCAACTGATGCCAGAGCAGCGGCAGCACCACGACGATGAACACCATCAGCACGCCCATGAACAGTGCAAACACCAGACCGACCGCCGCCCCACCGGGCACGCGCAGACGTTCAAGCGTGAGCACCAGCCCCTGCATCAGATACGCCAGCACCATCCCGGCCAGCACCGGCGCGAGCATTCCGCCAAGCGTCAGTACCGCGGTGAAGGCGAGAAACAGCAGCACCGCCAGCACCACGGCTTCTTCATCGGAGAAGTAGCGCTGAATCCAGTCGCGCAACACTTTGAACATCAATTTTCCTTAGGTCATTTACGCGGTCGGTTTCAGGCTTTTTTCAGCCAGTAACGGTAGACACCCGCCTCGTCCTCTTCACGCAGCAGCGTATGACCGGCCAATTTGGCAAAGGTGCGAAAGTCGCGTTGCGAGCCAGCATCCGTGGCAATCACCTTGAGTACTGCGCCACTGGGCAGCTTGTTCAGCTCCATTTTGGCCTTGAGCAACGGCAACGGACAATTCAGGCCACTGGCGTCCAGTTCACAGTCATGGGCTACAGCGTCGGTCATGCGTCACTCCGTATCAGGTAGTCAGGCTGCCTAGAATATCTGGTCGCAGGCCCGGTGTCCGGCTACAGTAAGGTCTTTGTCGACTAAGGCTTTGTGCATGACATTTCTGCGCCCTACCCTGCTGACGCTCGCTTGCCTGCTCGCCTCACCGGGCTTCGCCGACGACCTGCCGTCACTCGGTGACGCCAGCTCTGCCATCGTCTCGCCACAACAGGAATATCAACTGGGTCGCGCCTGGCTGGCATTGCTGCGCAGCCAGGTTTCGCAGCTCAACGATCCACAACTCAAGGACTACGTCGAGTCCAGTGTCTATAAGCTGGTGGAAACCAGCCAGGTCAATGACCGACGCCTGGAATTCATCCTGATCAACAGCCCGCAGCTCAACGCCTTCGCGGCACCGGGCGGGATTGTCGGGGTCAATGGCGGCTTGTTCCTCAATGCCCAGACCGAGGGCGAATATGCCTCGGTACTGGCTCACGAACTGGCTCACTTGTCCCAACGCCACTTCGCTCGTGGCGTCGAGGCCTCGCAGCGGATGCAGGTGCCGATGATGGCAGCGCTGCTGGCCGGTATCGTGATCGCCGCTGCCGGCGCCGGTGACGCCGGCATTGCAGCGATTGCCGGCACCCAGGCGGCGGCGATCCAGGAACAGCGGCGTTTCTCGCGCCAAAACGAACAGGAAGCCGACCGCATCGGCATCCTCAACCTGGAAAAGGCAGGCTACGATCCGCGCTCGATGCCGACCATGTTCGAGCGTTTGATGCGCCAGTATCGCTTTGATGCCAAACCGCCGGAATTCCTGCTGACTCACCCGGTCACCGAATCGCGGATCGCCGACACCCGCAACCGCGCCGAGCAGGCAAAACCCGGCGGTATCGAAGACAGCAAGCGCTATCAACTGATCCGCACGCGGGTGCAGTTGACCTACGAAGAAACGCCGGGGCTCGGCGCCAAGCGCTTTCGCGCGCAACTGGACGATAATCCGAACAACGATGTGGCCCGTTACGGATTGGCGATCGCCCAGATCAAGGGCGGTCAGTTGAATGAAGCCCGAGAGAATCTCAAGCAACTGCTGGCCAAATCGCCGAACGAGATCATCTACAACCTGGCGCAGGTCGATCTGGACATCACCAACAACAAGCTGGCCGATGCCCAGTCCCGGGTTGACCGGATGCTCAGTCAGTACCCAGGCAACTACCCGCTGAACCAGGTACGCGTCGATCTGCTGCTGAAACAAAACCGTACCGCCGATGCGGAGAAGGCGCTGGAGGGCTTGCTCAAATCGCGTCCGGACGATCCGGACGTCTGGTATCAGGTCGCCGAGACTCGTGGTCTGTCCGGCAACATCATTGGCCTGCATCAGGCCCGTGCCGAGTATTTCGCGCTGGTCGGCGACTATCGCCAGGCCATCCAGCAACTGGACTTCGCCAAGCGCAAGGCCGGCAGCAACTTCCCACTGTCGTCGCGTATCGATGCCCGTCAGCGCGAACTGATGGAGCAAGAGCGCATGGTCAAGGACATGATGGGTTAAGCCCAAGCCGAGACAAATTCCGGACGCAAAAAAACCGCCTCTTTCGAGGCGGTTTTTTTTTACTTCAACAATCGGATCATTCAGCCAGTTTGAAGGTAATGAAGCTGGCACGACCCTGACGCAGAACGCGCATCGACACCGAACGGTTCTTCGGCAGCGCCTTGGCAATCTCGGCAAACTCCTTGGAAGAACCAATGGCCTGATTGTTCAGGTGCGTGATGATGTCGCCCGGTTGCAGACCGATCAGGGCCGCAGGGCCGTCCTGCACTTCCTTGATCACCACACCACCTTTCAGGTCGTAGGTTTTCTTCTGCTCGGCGGTCAGTTCGGCGACCGATACACCCAGGCGATTGCTGTTGGTCTCGGCACCGGATTTGGGCAGCGCATCCAGCTCCTTGTCTTCGTCCGGGATGGCGCCGACAGTCAGCTCGACATTCTTGCGTTTGCCGTCACGAATCACTTCGAGATTGGCTTTGGCGCCGGCCTTCAACGCACCCACCAGATGTGGCAGGTCAGCGGACATGACGATCGGTTGACCGTTCATGCTCAGGATTACGTCACCCACTTGCAGGCCGCCCTTGGCAGCCGGGCCGTCATCCTGAATCTGTGCAACCAGCGCACCGGCCGGTTTGTCCAGACCGAACGACTCGGCCAGATCCTTGTTCACTTCCTGGATGACAACGCCCAACCAGCCACGGCTGACTTTGCCGCCGCTTTTCAGCTGGTTGGAAACGTCCATGGCCACGTCGATCGGAATGGCGAACGACACGCCCATGAAGCCACCGGAACGGGTGTAGATCTGCGAGTTGATCCCGACCACTTCACCGTTCAGGTTGAACAGCGGGCCACCGGAGTTGCCCGGGTTGATCGGCACGTCGGTCTGGATGAATGGCACATAGTTTTCGTTCGGCAGGCTGCGGCCGACGGCGCTGACAATGCCTTGGGTCACGGTGTGGTCAAAGCCGAATGGCGAACCGATTGCCACGACCCACTGGCCGGCTTTCAGATCCTGAGATTTGCCAAGCTTCAGCACTGGCAGATCCTTGCCTTCGATTTTCAGCAGCGCGACGTCGGAACGTGGGTCGGTGCCGATCAGTTTGGCCTTCATTTCACTGCGATCTGCCAGACGCACTAGGATTTCGTCGGCATCGGCGATCACGTGGTTGTTGGTCAGAATGTAGCCATCCGGCGAAATGATGAAGCCCGAACCCAACGATTGCGCTTCACGCTGGCGATCACCACGCGGAGAACGCTGTTGCGGCGGCATGCCGCGCTCGAAGAACTCGCGCAGCATCGGTGGCAAGCCTTCAAGGTCAGGCATCTGCTGGTTCACTTTGCGATCCGGCAGCTTTTGCGTGGTACTGATATTCACCACCGCAGGCGAGGCCTGTTCGACCAGTTGGGTGAAATCAGGCAGGCTGGCCGGGCTGACCGCTTCAGCCGCCATGGCTGCAGGAACAGCCTGACCGAGCACCAGCACCGTGGCGAAAATGGAGAGATAAGACTTCAAGCTTGGTATCGACATACAGCTCCCGTTACGACGAGCAGGGTTAAGCGATATGGAGCAAGGAACACCGGAAACCACAGGCCGGCATTTTTGTTCCGGGAACAACAAACAAGGCCAGAGCCGAGAGGCTCTGACCTATAAAAAATTTTCGGTTGTTTTGCAAATGAAAATGCTCAGCAAACATTTCACGTCTCGAAGACGAAGGGGAGATAGCTGGAATCAGCTCACTGCTTGCTGGTTGCAGCGCCATCATTGCGCATCGACAGGGCAATCCGTTCGGCGGTCCCGATTGGAATCTCGCCAACTACCGTGACCATCATTTCGCCTTGAGGCGTCGTCAAACGGCGGGATACGGCAACGGTCGGGCCCAACTGAGTCCGGGTATCGGTGACGGTTGCGCCGTTCAGCGGCTCCAGGAAGACAGAAAATCGTGCAAGACCATCGTCATACATCAGGCTGTTGACCTGGGTCTTGGTTTCCGGATCTTTGTGCGAGGAGCTGCTGGTAAGTTCGAAGCCAGGAGGCAACCAGTCGGAACGCCATACCTGAGCGGTCTTGATCGCAGAAGCCTTGTCGCTGTCGAGGGTGACTGTCTTGCAATCGGAATTGGCTTGCAGATCTTTGTCGGATGGAATTTCAGAGGTATCCAGTCGCGTGAACTGGAATCTCTCGAGTAACTGCCCCTTGTCGTTCAACAACAGCGACTTGAGCGGCAGACCCGTTTCCTTGTCCAGATGCAGTTCGAAACCGTAGCGGTGCTGATCACGCGGCGTTAGCGATACGATCACTGCTTCACGCCCGGCCACACGCGACTTGCCAATGACGGCAAGCTCATACCAGTTCTTCAGCTTTTGAGGATCGAGAGGCCGAGCGGCGGAATTGGGAGAATCTCCCAGACCCGCAATCAGGGTGCCGCTGACGCATTGAGTATGTCCATCAATGCGCACGACTTCCTGAGCCGAACCATCGAGCTGAAGCAAACGCTCGCGGACCTGGCCATTCTGGACGCGATGCCAGATGTTGTGGGTAGAAAAACTACCGTTACGCTCGTAAACGAATGTGCCGTGAAAGCTTTGCTGCTGCTCGGCCTGGCCCAGGCGGGTCAACCAGTCCTGAGCCTCGTCGGCGTGGGCTGGAACAATGAACCAGCCGCTGAGCAGAAGCGAAAGTAGAGGTATGGCGCGCATGATCCCCCTTAACGGTTTTCCAGGCTTGCTGCACGTGCATAAGGCAGCGCGCTCTCGGTGCCTTTCAAGGCAGCCTGCTGAGCGTGTTGACGCAGGTAACCTGGCAGACGCTGATCGTGCCAGCCTGGCTGACCTTGCAATACACCATTGGCCATTGGGCCAGTAGCTTCCGAACTCTCACTATAGCCTGCCAATACCGCCGGGCCTTTGACCTGAGGTGTGGCCAACACTGGCTGATTGGATTGCTGAGCGAGTTCGACGCCGGCGATTTCGTCCTGGTTGTACAGGCGAACACCCGCCAGAACGGCAACAGTCACCGAAGCGGCTACGGCCAGACGACCGAGGCTGCGCCATGGGCCACGAGACACTTTGGCCGGGGTGGCTTCATCTTCCAGTGCAGCAGAAACCGCCGCAGCGAGATCCAGACGTGGAAGCAACAGATCCTTGTGCATGGCTGCCCGAGCGATCTGGTAACGAGCCCAGGTTTCACGGGTTTCAACATCGTCCAGTGCATTGAGCACTCGACGCAGTTCCAGTTCGTCCGCTTCGTTATCCATCACTGCGGACAGCGATTCCTGCAGGGCTTCACGACTCATGGCGTTCCTCTCTTGGCTGTCGCCGCTGTCTTTAGTTTTCCTGCAACAACGGCTGCAGGGCTTTATCGATGGCCTCCCGGGCGCGGAAAATCCGGGAGCGCACGGTACCAACCGGACATTGCATGACGCTCGCGATGTCCTCGTAACTCAGACCATCGAATTCGCGCAAAGTTAACGCTGTGCGCAAATCCTCCGGCAGTTGCTGAATGGTTCGATGGACGGTGCCTTCGATCTCATCCCGCAGTAATGCCCGTTCAGGAGACTCGAGATCTTTCAGGCCGTGATCGCCGTCATAGAACTCTGCATCTTCGGAACTTACATCGCTATCCGGCGGCCGGCGGCCGCGTGAAACCAGATAGTTCTTCGCCGTGTTAATGGCGATGCGGTACAGCCACGTATAAAACGCACTGTCGCCGCGGAAATTTCCAAGCGCTCGATACGCCTTGATAAAGGCTTCTTGTGCGACGTCCTGGGCTTCATGGGTGTCGTGCACAAAACGCACGATCAACCCGAGAATTTTGTGCTGATACTTCAGCACCAGCAGATCGAAAGCTCGCTTGTCGCCACGCTGAACGCGTTCGACCAGCTGCTGATCCTCTTCCTGGGTTAGCATGAACACTCCTCGATAAACTCGAAGGAGGCTTGCATGACCAAACGACCGGACTTGCAAACATAGACTCGGGCTTTTCGCAAAAGTTCTCCCCCTCCAAGCAAGTTTCCTGCGGGCTCTGATTTGGCACGCACGAAAAACGCAGCGCGGGATGAACCGGCTGCGCGAATAATCTTGTCATCGGCTCGCCGGCAAGAACCCAATCGCAGGTTCCGCATTGAAGCCGACACTGTCCC
This sequence comes from Pseudomonas pharyngis, assembly GCF_021602345.1. Classification (GTDB taxonomy): domain Bacteria; phylum Pseudomonadota; class Gammaproteobacteria; order Pseudomonadales; family Pseudomonadaceae; genus Aquipseudomonas; species Aquipseudomonas pharyngis. The sequence continues at coordinate 53,673 of NZ_BQID01000006.1, read as the reverse complement.
TTGTTTCGGGCAACTGTCTATTGATCTTGAGCCTCTGGCAAAAGTTCCAAATATTTATAGACGTGCCGCGCCGACATTGTGCAACCGTGAGCGGAAAAAGCGTGTTTCATCTGCGATACAGTCGCTTTTCCCCAAAACCGGTGAAGAAAACTTCCCGACAAAGCGTCCGTATATTTCCGTCACGGTAGTTTCACAATGCCATATCGGCCCGGCTATTGTGCCGCCCAACCCCTCTATATACTAGTGGGCTGTGTGGCTGTCTCGACTCGCCCATTCGCCTGTCCTGCGCCAACCCCGACCCGGGTCGCTTTGAGCGGAATCCTGAAATGAGCCAACAGTTTCAACACGATGTCCTGGTGATTGGCAGCGGCGCTGCCGGTTTGAGTCTCGCGCTGACCCTGCCCGGTCACTTGCGCATCGCCGTACTGAGCAAAGGCGACCTCGCCAACGGCTCGACCTATTGGGCCCAGGGTGGCGTCGCGGCCGTGCTGGACGACACCGACACCGTCGAATCCCATGTCGATGACACCTTGAATGCCGGCGGCGGCCTCTGCCATGAAGACGCGGTGCGTTTCACCGTGGAGCACAGTAAAGAAGCGATCCAGTGGTTGATCGATCAAGGCGTACCCTTCACTCGCGACGATCAGTCCGGCACTGAAGACGGCGGTTTCGAATTTCACCTGACCCGCGAAGGCGGCCACAGCCATCGCCGCATCATCCACGCCGCCGACGCCACCGGCGCCGCGATCTTCACAACCCTGCTGGCCCAGGCCAAAGAACGCCCGAACATCGAGTTGCTCGAACAGCGGGTAGCGGTCGATCTGATTACCGAGCGCCGGCTGGGGCTGGAGGGCGAACGTTGCCTGGGCGCCTACGTGCTCAACCGCAAAACCGGCGAAGTCGATACCTTCGGCGCACGCTTCGTGATCCTGGCGTCCGGCGGCGCTGCCAAAGTCTATCTATATACAAGCAACCCCGACGGCGCCTGCGGTGATGGCATCGCCATGGCGTGGCGTTCGGGCTGCCGGGTGGCGAACCTGGAGTTCAACCAGTTCCACCCCACCTGCCTCTATCATCCGCAAGCCAAGAGTTTTCTGGTAACTGAAGCTCTGCGTGGCGAAGGCGCCCATTTGAAGCTGCCGAATGGCGAACGCTTCATGCAGCGCTTCGACTCACGTGCAGAACTGGCGCCACGGGACATCGTCGCCCGCGCCATTGACCATGAGATGAAGCGTCTGGGTGTCGATTGCGTCTACCTCGACATCAGCCACAAACCCGAAGCCTTCATCAAATCGCACTTCCCGACCGTCTACGAGCGCTGCCTCGGATTCGGCATCGACATCACCAAACAACCGATCCCGGTCGTCCCGGCCGCGCATTACACCTGCGGCGGCGTGATGGTCGATCAACAGGGCCGCACCGATGTGCCCGGCCTGTACGCCATCGGCGAAACCAGCTTCACCGGCCTGCACGGTGCCAACCGCATGGCCAGCAACTCGCTGCTCGAATGCTTCGTCTACGCCCGCTCGGCAGCGGCGGACATTCTCGAGCAACTTCCCGATGTGGCGATTCCACACGCCCTGCCGGCCTGGGACGCCAGCCAGGTGACCGACTCCGACGAAGACGTGATCATCGCCCACAACTGGGACGAATTGCGGCGTTTCATGTGGGACTACGTGGGCATCGTGCGCACCAACAAGCGCCTGCAACGGGCACAGCATCGGGTGCGTCTGCTGCTGGACGAAATCGACGAGTTCTACAGCAACTATAAAGTCAGTCGCGATCTGATCGAGCTGCGCAACCTGGCGCAAGTGGCGGAACTGATGATCCGTTCGGCCATGGAACGCAAGGAAAGCCGAGGCCTGCATTACACCCTCGACTACCCGAACCTGCTGCCCGAAGCGCTCGACACTATTCTGGTGCCGCCCACCTACGCCGGCTGAACTTCAGGCGAACCCGCAGGCGCCGGTGCAGATCCGCCGCTTGCGCATCCCGCGGCACGCAGATCGATCTGACTCGCCGCTCACCACGCAATCGAAAGCGCAGCACCACGATCAGCGGCAGCGCCAGGCTGTCCGGGCGCAATTGCACCGCTTGCCAGCCATCGGCCCGGTTCCACAATTGCCAGCCATCGGCGTCCCGGCGCAATCGGCAAAATGCCTTGGGATGACTCAGCAGAATCTGCCGTGGCAACACCCAGGCCGCATGGCCGAGACACGCGAACGCCCCGAGCAAAACGGTCCAGAACGGAATCGACAATAGAAACAGAGAACCCAGCGCGAATGCCTGGGCCAACAGATACGCCGCCAGCAACTGCCGTGAGGCATGCCAGCGGCACTCGAACGTATTACTTGGGCTGGACACGGTCCAGAATCATGCGAACCATGCGTTGCAGCTCGGGATCTTCCGATTCGCTGCGCTCCATGAACCAACCGAACATGTCCTGATCCTCGCACTCGAGCAGGCGGACATACAGCGCGCGATCCACCTCGTTCAGATTGGCGTAGACCTCTTTCACGAACGGCACCAGCAACACGTCGAGTTCCAGCATGCCGCGACGGCTGTGCCAAAAGAGGCGATTCAGTTCAACTTGTTCGACCATGGAGCCCTCCTCAAATAGGCCGCAAGTATACAGGCCCGAAGCGGCCCGAACAGTCGGCTTTGGTCGGGCACCATAGATCCTTTATGAACTACCCATTTCAACACCACCCCCTTATGATGTGCCCCAGTCTATTTACCCTGCGATGACCCATGGCCGATTCTGCTTTTTTCTGCACCCTGTCTCATGAAGGCGTTCTCGCGGTTCGCGGCGCGGATGCCGGCAAATTCCTGCAAGGCCAGTTGACCTGCAACATCAATTACCTGAGCGATACCCAAGCCAGCCTCGGCGCCCGCTGCACGCAGAAAGGCCGGATGCAGTCGAGCTTCCGCATCGTGCTGGAAGGCGACGGCGTGCTGCTGGCGATGGCGGGCGAACTGCTGGAGCCGCAACTGGCGGACCTGAAAAAGTACGCGGTGTTCTCCAAATCGAAACTGACCGACGAAAGCGCCTCCTGGGTGCGCTTCGGCCTCGATGATGGCGATGCGGTCCTGAGCAGTCTGGGCCTGGAACTGCCGGCAGAAACCGACAGCGTGGCCCGCAACGAAGGGCTGATCGCGATTCGCGTCTCCCCGAACCGTGCCGAACTCTGGGTGCCCGCCGATCAGGCCGACACCGTCAAAGGCAAACTGTCCGCGCAATTGAGCGAGGGCGAACTCAATCAATGGCTGCTGGGCCAGATTCGCGCCGGGATCGGTCAGGTCATGCCGAGCACCCGCGAGCTGTTCATCCCGCAGATGCTCAATCTGCAGGCCGTCGGCGGCGTGAGCTTCAAGAAAGGCTGCTACACCGGCCAGGAAATCGTCGCGCGCATGCAATACCTGGGCAAACTCAAGCGTCGCCTGTATCGCGTGCAACTGGACGCCGCTGAGTTGCCGGAGCCCGGCACCGCGCTGTTCGCCCCGAGCCACGGCAGTTCCATCGGCGAAGTGGTGCTGGCCGCCCGTACCGAAAAGAATATTGAACTGCTGGCGGTGTTGCAGGCCGAAGCTGCCGAAGCGGGCGACTTGCATCTGGGCTCGGCCGAAGGTCCGGCGCTGCACTTGCTCGACCTGCCATACGAACTGGATCGCGACCGCGAAATCCAGCGTTGATCGCAGCATTTGTTGCAACACCCTAGAGAAACGACATGAGTGAGCTGGCGGATAAGGTCCAACAGGATTTGGTTGAGGCCATCGATAACGATGACCTGGTTCTGCCAACGTTACCGGAAGTGGCCCTGCAGATTCGCAAGGCCGCGGAAGATCCGGACATCAGCGTCAGCGACCTGAGCAAAGTGATCGGCCGTGACACGGCGCTGTCGGCGCGTCTGATCAAAGTGGTCAACAGCCCACTGCTGCGCGCCACCCAGGAAGTGACCGACCTGCACACCGCCATCACCCGGCTCGGCGTCAACTACAGCAGCAACCTGGCGATCGGTCTGGTGATGGAGCAGATCTTCCACGCCCGCTCCGACGTGGTCGAACAGAAGATGCGCGAAGTCTGGCGCAAGAGCCTGGAGATCGCCGGCGTCAGCTACGCCCTGTGCCGCCGTTACACCCAGCTCAAGCCCGATCAGGCTGCGCTCGGTGGACTGGTTCATCAGATCGGCGTGCTGCCGATCCTGACGTATGCCGAAGACCACTACGAATTGCTGTCCGATCCGGTCAGCCTCAACCATGTGATCGATCACATTCACCCGTTGCTCGGCGACAAATTGCTGCGGGTCTGGGAGTTTCCGGAGCGTCTGGTGGAGCTGCCGGGGCTGTATCAGGACCTCAAGCGCGAATCGCAGCACATCGATTACGTCGACATCGTGCAAGTGGCCAGCCTGTATTGCCACAAGGACACCGACCATCCGCTGGCCCGCATCGATCCGTTCAGCGTGCCGGCGTTCCGCAAGCTTGGTATCGATCCGGAAAACAAGGCGCTGTGCGCCGATCTGGAAGAATCGCGGTCGATGTTCTACTGATCAACTGGCGATAAAGCTCACCCGCACCTTCAAACCCGCCTGCTCACCATCGTGCAGGCTGATCTGCGCCAGATGCGCGCGGCAGATTTCCCCGACAATCGCCAACCCCAGCCCGGAACCGGCCACCTGCTGGTTGCGCCGGTAAAAACGCTCGAAAACCCGATCCCGCTCTTCGAGCGGAATGCCCGGCCCATCGTCTTCAACCTCCAGCACCGCCGGCGGCGTGACCCGCAGAATCACGTTGCCGCCCGGCGGCGTGTGGGCCAGCGCGTTGTCCACCAGATTGCTCAGCAACTCGTTGAGCAATGTCGGCTCGCCACGCAGCCATACCGGCTCGTCCGCTTCCAGCGCCAGCGCGACACCCCGCGCATGGGCCAGTGGAGCCATGGCCATGCCCAGTTCTCGCGCCAACTGACTCAGATCGAGCAACTGCGCACCGCCCTCGGCAATCGCCCGGGCGCCGTTTTCCACTCGGGCCAGCGACAGCAACTGATTGGCCAGATGGGTCAGGCGATCCGTGCTTTGTGCCGAGGATTCCAGCGTTTCGCGCCAGGTCTGCGGCTCGTTCGAGCGCAAGCCCAGTTCAAGTCGCGCCTTGAGCGCCGCCAGTGGCGTGCGCAGCTCATGGGCTGCATCGGCGATGAATTGCGCCTGCCGCTCGAACTGGCCACGCAGGCGTTCGGTGAAATGGTTGAGCGCACGCACCAGCGGCGACAACTCATGCTGGACTTCCACCAGCGGCAACGGACGCAAGTCGTCAGGCTGGCGCTCTTCCACTGCCGTGCGCAGACGTTCGATCGGCCGCAACGCAGCGCTTACCGCAAACCACACCAGCAACAACGCGCCAATCGCCAGCATCCCCAGCCGCAGCAAGGTATCTGCCGCCAGACTGCGGGCCATGCTGACGCGCGCCTCATCGGTTTCGGCAACGCGGATTTCAGCCATGCCGTTCATGTTCGGCTCGCTGACCGCTTTGAGCAGGCTGACCACACGCACGTTCTGCCCCTGATATTTCGCGTCGTAAAAGCGCGCCAGGGCGGGGTAACTGTCGGTTCTCGGCGTGCCCGGCGGCGGGCCCGGCAGATTTTCATAGCCGGAAATCAACTTCTGGTTGATATCGTTGACCTGGTAATAGATCCGACCCGCACTGTCGTAAGCGAAGGTGTCGAGCGCCACGTAAGGCACGTCGGCACTGAGACTGCCATCACGCTGCGAAAGACCGGCGGCGATGGTCCGCGCCGAGGCCAGCAGCGTGCGGTCGTAGGCGGTGTCGGCAGCTTCGCGACCGTTCCAGTACGCACTCAATCCGCTGGCGAGCATCAACACCACCAGCAGCAGCGCGAGGTTCCACAGCAACCGCCAGCGCAGGCTGCTGGGCTTATGCATCGCGGCTTTCCAGCAAATAGCCCAGACCGCGGAAGGTCACGATGGCCACCGAATGGCCATCGAGCTTCTTGCGCAGGCGGTGCACGTAGATTTCGATGGCATCGGGGCTGGCCTCTTCGTCGAGACCGAACACCTGCGCAGCCAGTTGCTCCTTGCTCATCACTCGACCCGGACGGGCGATCAGCGCTTCGAGCACCGCTTGTTCGCGAGAAGTCAGCGTCAGCAATTCATCGCCGAGGGTGAAGCGTCGGGTGTCGAGGTCATAGGCCAGCACACCGCAGCGCTGCTGACGTTCGCCGCCAAGCACACTGCGGCGCAGCAACGCCTTGACCCGTGCTTCGAGCTCGGTGAGTTCGAACGGCTTGGCCAGGTAGTCATCGGCGCCGAGATTGAGCCCATGGACCCGATCCTTGACGTCACTGCGGGCCGTCAGCATCAGCACCGGCAGATTTTTGCCCCGGGCCCGCAGGCGCGCCAGCACCTCAAAACCGTCCATGCGAGGCAGGCCGACATCGAGGATCGCCACCGCGTACTCCTCGCTGCCCAAGGCCAGGTCGGCAGCCACACCGTCGTGCAAGACGTCCACGGTCAGACCGGTGCTCTTGAGCGCCTGGGCGACGCTTTCGGCCAGCGGCAAATGATCTTCGACGAGCAGGACACGCATGGATCTCTACCTCATTCAGGGATGGCCGACGCCATTCTTTGCGGCGGAGTTTACAGCCGCAACCGCCACTGTGAAGCCCGAAAACACGCGAAAGAATACTGAAAGGTTAGCGAAAGGTTGGGCCGTTAGAGTCGTTTCACCGAAGGTCCCGACTGCCGACCTTCGCCGTTTTGCCTGTTCATACACCGTAGTTTCAAACCGTAGCTCTCGAAAAACGCCTCGATGCGTTTTCGCCAATAAGAACAATAACGAGGTACTGCACCATGCTGTCCACACAGCTTCAGGTTGACCCGTTTCATTCTTCCTTTCGAATTCCCCCGTTTTCGCTTGTCAGCGCCATCGTCGGCTGCGCGGCGTTCAACCCGTCCGGGTCTGAGCCTGTCAGCCTGCGCGCGCGAAACCGCCGCACCTGAAACATCCCCAAAAACAACAACTCCCGTGGAGACACTCATGAACCGATCCCTGCGCCGTTTCGCCCTCGCTGCCGGTTGCGTGCTGTTCGCCGGCCAACTGATGGCCGAACCGAAACGCCCCGAATGCATTGCCCCGGCCTCCCCCGGTGGCGGTTTCGACCTGACCTGCAAACTGGCGCAAAGCGCGCTGGTCAATGAAAAACTGCTGACCAAACCGATGCGCGTGACCTACATGCCCGGTGGCGTCGGTGCGGTGGCGTACAACGCCGTTGTGGCGCAGCGTCCGGCCGATGCCGGCACGCTGGTGGCGTGGTCCAGCGGTTCGCTGTTGAACCTGGCCCAGGGCAAGTTCGGTCGGTTCGATGAAACCAACGTGCGCTGGCTGGCCGCGGTCGGCACCAGCTACGGCGCCATCGCGGTGAAAAGCGATTCGCCCTACAAAACCCTCGATGATCTCGTGCAGGCGCTGAAGAAAGATCCGAGTTCCGTGGTCATTGGCTCCGGCGGTACCGTCGGCAGCCAGGACTGGATGCAGACTGCGCTGATCGCCAAAGCCGCCGGGATCAACCCGCGCGACCTGCGCTACGTCGCCCTCGAAGGGGGCGGCGAGATCGCCACCGCCCTGCTCGGCGGTCATATCCAGGTCGGCAGTACCGACATTTCCGACTCCATGCCGCATATCCAGAGCGGCGACATGCGCCTGCTGGCCGTGTTTGCCGAGAAACGCCTGGACGAGCCGGAAATGAAGGACATCCCGACCGCTCGTGAGCAAGGCTACGACATCGTCTGGCCAGTGGTGCGCGGTTTCTACCTCGGGCCGAAAGTCAGCGATGAAGACTACGCCTGGTGGAAAGACTCCTTCGACAAACTGCTGGCCTCCGACGACTTCGCCAAACTGCGCGATCAGCGTGAGCTGTTCCCGTTCGCCATGACCGGTCCCGAGCTGGACACCTACGTCAAGAAACAGGTGGCGGACTACAAGGTGCTGGCCAAAGAGTTCGGCCTGATTCAGTGATCGTCTCTGTCTAGCGTCCATGGCCCTCTCACCGGGGCCATGGCAGGAGTTCCCTCATGCTTATTCAACGCATTTTTGCCTCGGTGCTGTTGCTGGCCTGTGCCGGCCTGGCACTGATGGCGTGGCCGTATCAGGCGGCTTTTTCCTACGAACCGGTGGGCCCTCGGGCGTTTCCATTGCTGATGCTCGGCCTGATGGGCCTGGCGCTGCTGTACATGGTGTTCCGCCCGACGCCGATCAAACACAGCGAGGACGAACCGCCGCTGGATCGCGAAACCCTGACCAAGATCGCGATCTGCGTCGCCCTGCTGCTGGTGTTCGCCGGTTTGTTCGAACCGCTGGGCTTCATCCTCAGCAGCATTCTGATCGGCATCCCGATGGCGCGCCTGTATGGCGGGCGCTGGGTGCCCAGCGTCATTGTCACGACGCTGATGGCGATTGGTTTGTACGTGTTGTTCGACCGCGTGATGGACGTACCGCTGCCCCTCGGCCTGCTCGACGTTCTGGAGAACTGATATGGATACTCTCGGTTATTTGGGTCAGGGCTTCGGCGTCGCGCTGAGTCCGTACAACCTGGTCACGGCCCTGACCGGCACGTTGATCGGCACCGTAGTCGGGTTGTTGCCGGGCCTGGGCCCGATCAATGGTGTGGCGTTGCTGATCCCGATCGCGTTCGCCCTCGGACTGCCGCCGGAATCTGCCCTGATCCTGCTGGCGGCGGTCTATCTGGGCTGCGAATACGGCGGCCGGATCAGCTCGATCCTGCTGAACATTCCGGGCGAAGCCTCCACCGTGATGACTACCCTCGACGGTTACCCAATGGCCCGCAAAGGCCTGGCTGGCGTGGCGCTGTCGTTGTCGGCATGGAGTTCGTTCATTGGCGCCTTCATCGCCACCTGCGGCATGGTGCTGTTCGCCCCGCTGCTGGCGAAATGGGCGATTGCCTTCGGTCCGGCGGAATACTTCGTGTTGATGGTGTTCGCGATTGTCTGTCTCGGCGGCATGGCCGGTGACCGACCGCTGAAGACTTTCATTGCGGCGTTGATCGGCCTGTTCCTGTCCAGCGTCGGCATCGACGCCAACAGCGGCGTTTACCGTTTCACTGGCGACAACATTCACCTGACTGACGGCATTCAGTTCGTGGTGCTGGTACTGGGCCTGTTCTCGGTCAGCGAAATCCTCCTGCTGCTGGAAAAAACCCATCGCGGCCAGGAAGCGGTGAAAGCCACCGGGCGGATGATGTTCAACTTCAAGGAAGCGGCGTCGGTGTTCGTGGTGAACATCCGTTGCGGCCTGCTCGGTTTCATCATGGGCGTGTTGCCGGGGGCCGGCGCGACCCTGGCCAGCGCCGTGGCCTACATGACCGAGAAACGCATCGCCGGCGCCAGCGGCAAGTTTGGTCAGGGCGACGCCCGCGGCCTCGCTGCACCGGAAACCGCCATCGGTGCCTCCGCTTGCGGCGCGCTGGTGCCGATGCTGACCCTCGGCGTTCCGGGTTCGGGCACCACGGCGGTGATGATCGGCGCCCTGTCGCTGTACAACATCACCCCCGGCCCGCTGCTGTTCCAGCAACAGCCGGACATCGTCTGGGGCCTGATCGCTTCGCTGTTCATCGCCAACATCATGCTGGTGATCCTGAACATCCCGATGATCCGCATCTTCACCCGTATCCTCGCCGTGCCGAATTGGGCTCTGGTGCCGGTCATCGCGATCATCACCGGGATCGGTGTGTACGCCGTACACGCGACCACATTCGACCTGTTCCTGATGGTCGGCATCGGCATCTTCGGCTACATCCTGCGCAAACTGGACTTCCCGCTGTCGCCAGTCCTGCTGGGGTTCATCCTCGGCGGGCTGATGGAGCAGAACCTGCGCCGGGCGCTGTCGATTTCCAACGGTGCGCTGGAAATCCTCTGGTCGAGTCCGATCACCTTCGGCGTCTGGGTGTTGACTGCCATCATGTTGCTGATGCCGCTGCTGCGCATCTGGCGCAAACGCTCGGCCGCGCAACGCGCCGTTGCCGATGTCTGATCGGCTCTCCCTCAAAACCTGGTGGGGAACCCCGCTGGTCGGTCTGCTTGGCGGTTACATCGCCAGCCAGATCGGCTGGCCGCTGCCGTGGATGGTCGGCTCGTTGCTGGCGATCATCCTGGTGCGCTGCCTGACCCCGTGGCAATTGACCGAAATCCCTGGCGGCCGCAAGTGCGGCCAGTGGATCGTCGGAATCGGTATTGGCCTGCACTTCACCCCGCTGGTGATGGAGCAGGTGCTCGGCCACTTCGGTCTGATCTTCTTCGGCGCGCTGGTCACCAGCCTCTCGGCGGTGGTCGGCGTGTGGCTGATGCGCCGCACCGGCGAGGATCGCGCCACGGCGTTTTTCTCCAGCATGCCCGGCGGCTCCGGGGAGATGGTCAACCTCGGCGCCCGCAACGGCGCGCTGCTCAGCCATGTCGCGGCCGGGCAGAGTCTGCGGGTGTTGGTGGTGGTGTTGTGTGTTCCGGCGGCGTTCAAGTATCTGCTGGGTGACGGCACCCCGATTTCACACGCCGGCAGCGTCGATTGGCGCTGGCTGGCGATTCTTTTTCCGGCGGGCGGCCTACTCGCCTGGCTCTGGCAACGTCTGCGTCAACCCAACCCTTGGCTGTTCGGTCCGCTGCTGGTCAGCGCGGCAGTGAGCATCGGCTGGGATCTGCACATCGGTTTGCCCAACGGTGGCAGTCAGATTGGCCAGTGGCTGATCGGCAGCGGCCTGGGCTGTCACTTCAACCGGCAGTTCTTCCGCCGTGCGCCATCGTTCATGGGGCGCACATTGATCGGCACGGCGCTGACCATGTTGATCGCGACACTGGCGGCGTTGGGATTGAGTGCGCTGACCCATCTGGACCTGCGCTCGCTCACGTTGGGCATGATGCCCGGCGGGATCGCAGAGATGAGCCTGACGGCAGAGACCCTGCAACTGTCGGTGCCGCTGGTGACGGCGATGCAGGTGATGCGGTTGTTGTTCGTGCTGTTTCTGGCGGAACCGTTGTTCAAATACTGGAACCGCCAGCCCTGAGCATCAGACCACCGACGGAAGCCGCCATTCGATCGGCGCTTCGCCATTCTGCTCCAGGAATTTATTGGTGCGGCTGAAATGCCCGCAACCAAGGAAACCGCGATAAGCCGACAGCGGCGACGGGTGCACCGAGGTCAGTACCAGATGTTTGGTGGCATCGATCAGCTTCTGCTTGCTCTGCGCATGGGCGCCCCAGAGCATGAACACCAGATGCGGTTGTTTCTGACTGACCACTTCAATGATCCGATCCGTGAAGAACTGCCAGCCCTTGTCCTTGTGCGCATTGGCGTTGGCGCGCTCGACGGTCATGGTGGTGTTGAGCATCAGCACACCCTGATCGGCCCAGCTCTGCAGATAGCCGTGGTTGGGGATGTCGATGTTCAGGTCGCGCTTCAACTCTTTATAGATGTTGACCAACGATGGCGGCGCCGGCACGCCCGGTTGCACCGAGAAGCACAAGCCGTGGGCCTGGCCCGGGCCGTGGTACGGGTCTTGGCCGAGGATGACCACTTTCACCTTGTCCAGCGGCGTCGAGTTCAGTGCGTTGAAGATCATCGGGCCCGGCGGATAGATTTCCTTGCCGGCCGCCCGCTCCTGCTGCAGAAAAGTGCGCAACTCTGCCATGTAGGGCTGGTCGAATTCGGCACGCAGTGCCTCCTTCCAGCTCGGTTCGAGTTTGATACGGTCGTCAGCAGTCATGGTCATACCCGGCAAAAACAATGGGGCGAACCCTAGGAAAGCCGACCACGCTTGTCAATTGATCTGACGCAGATCCGGCACTTTCCCACACAGCGATCATACTGATCGTTCAAATTCCCGATCGAGGTCACGATGAATCTGCACTTCGAAGAACTCACCGGCACCGACGGCGCGCGCATCGGCGTGGCCACGCTGGATGCCGAAAAGTCGCTCAATGCGCTGTCCCTGCCGATGATCCACGCCCTGAGTGACAGACTGAACGCCTGGGCCAAGGATCCGCAAATCGTCTGCGTGCTGCTGCGCGGCAACGGCGCCAAGGCGTTCTGCGCCGGCGGCGAAGTCCGCAGCCTGGTGGAAGCCTGCCGGGCCCATCCCGGTGAGGTGCCGCCGCTGGCCGCCCAGTTTTTCAACGCTGAATACCACCTGGACTACAGCCTGCACACCTATCCGAAACCGTTGATCTGCTGGGGACACGGATATGTGCTGGGCGGTGGCATGGGCCTCTTGCAAGGCGCGAGCATCCGGATCGTCACGCCGAGCAGTCGTCTGGCGATGCCGGAAATCAGCATCGGCCTGTACCCGGATGTCGGCGCCAGTTGGTTCCTCTCGCGGCTGCCGGGCAAGCTCGGTTTGTTACTTGGCTTAACCGGCGCGCACATGAACGGTCGCGATGCGATTGATCTGGACCTGGCCGACCGCTTCCTGCTCGACGAACAGCAGCAGGAACTGATCGACGGCTTGTTGCAGTTGAACTGGCAGGAACAGACCGCCATGCAGCTCAACAGCCTGCTCAAGGCGCTGCAGCAGGAAGCCGTGGCGCAGATGCCTGAGGCGCAATGGCTGCCGCGTCGGCAGCAGATTGATGAATGGCTGGATGTCAGCGACGTGGTCTGTGCCTGGAAAGCCATCAGCCTGCATCGCGACAGCAGCGACCCGTTGATTGCCCGTGCCGCGAAAACCATGAGCGAAGGTTCACCGCTTACCGCGCATCTGGTCTGGGAACAGGTCATCCGCGCCCGCCACATGTCGCTGGCCGAAGTTTTTCAGATGGAATACACCCTGAGCCTCAATTGCTGCCGGCATCCGGAATTCAGCGAAGGGGTCCGGGCGCGGCTGATCGACAAAGATCAAAAACCGCACTGGCACTGGCCGGACATCGCCCGGGTGCCGGACGCGGTGGTCGAGGCGCATTTTCACAAGGTCTGGGAGGGGCGGCATCCGTTGGCGGATCTCTCCAGTTACTGAAATCCAGGCACAAAAAAAGCGGCGCTCAATGCGCCGCTTTTTTGCGGGGGGTTACCAGCGGTTGCCGTGTCGGTTGTAGTCGCCACGTCCACTGTGACGGTCGTAGTTGCCACGACCCCGGCGGTCATCCCAGCCACCGCGACGGTGGTCGTCCCAGCGTCCGCGATCATGACCGTGCCAGCGACGGTTCTCGTAGTAGCGCGGGGCCGGTTGGTAGTAACGAGGCGCCGAGTAATAGCGTGGAGCCGGTTGGTAATAGCGTGGCGCTGGCTGGTAGTAGCGCGGCGCCGAATAATACGTGCTGCCGCCGGTGTAATAGGTGCCACCGCTGTAATACGAAGGTGCCTGCGATGTGTAGACCTCTGAGCTGTAGTAGCCATCTCCGTAGGAATAAGGGACGCATCCGCCAAGGGAAAAAAGCATCACGGTAAACAGAAGAATTCGGCGATACATGGCGGCCTCCTGGACCGCGGGTAGCCACACCAGCGACGCTGGCAGGCGTCAGTCTTTCATTCGGCGACTGACGAAATATCTGACAGCGATTTCGGCATCCGGTGCGTTTCTGCAACAACTTGAAACAAGTGATTGATGAAACCTTGTTCATACAGAAACGCCGTCATTCAGCCGCTGATTAGTGGTGCCCACCGTGGTATCCGCCGCCGTGATAACCCCGTCCGTAACCGCCGCGATAGCCATGGCCGCCGTAGTAATAGCGGGCGCCACCGTAGTAACGCGGGCCGTAATAACCACCGTAGTAATAGGGCGAGTAATAGCCGGGATAGTAATAGGGCGTGGAGTAAACATCGTAGCCGCCGGCGTAGTAGTAACAGCCGGACAGCCCTAGACCGAGCACTGCTCCCAGCAGCACCCGACGCAGCAATTTTGAAATACGCATGGCGGCCTCCTGAAAGACCTGTGACAGCAGTCGGCACAGACCGGCTGACATCAGATTTGACTGGCTGACCGCTACCGAGTGCCCAACCCTCAGGGGCATCGGATCAGCGGCAGCGGACGCTGCATGACGGTGCAACCGCGCACCAACACAAAGCGCCCACAGGCGTTCGCCATCCGCCGCAACGTCACGAAAGCCCGTAACAGAGCGCCCGACCCGACTTGGCACGCCTCTCGCTTTAGCAAACCCGTGCAGGAGTCATCACAGGTTCGCGGCACCACAATTTGCAATGGCTGACTAGGGTTCCGGCTCGCATCTGCGAGTGACTGGTCCGAGAGTTGGCGACCTCCAGTTGAGGTTACACGGCGGGACAAAAGCCCGGGAGACAAGCCACCGTTCGCGGTGCCGCGTTGCCTTCCTGTCCGCCCTCGATCAACTGGAGAAGCCACCATGTCCCGACTACGTTTGCCCGCCCTGCTCGCCGCCGCGTTCGCCGCGTTTATCAGCACTCAATCCCCCGCCGCGCAGAAAGACCACTTCAGTGTCTGCTGGACGATCTACGCCGGCTGGATGCCATGGGAATACGCCGGCAGCCAGGGCATCGTCGACAAATGGGCGAAGAAGTACGGGATCAAGATTGATGTCGTGCAACTCAACGATTACGTCGAGTCGATCAACCAGTACACCGCCGGCCAGTTCGACGGCTGCACCATGACCAACATGGATGCCCTCACCATTCCGGCCGCTGGCGGCGTCGACAGCACCGCGCTGATCGTCAGCGATTTCTCCAACGGCAACGACGGCATCGTCCTCAAGGGTGACGGCAAGAAAGTCGCCGACCTGAAAGGCATGGACGTCAACCTGGTCGAACTGTCGGTCTCGCATTACCTGCTGGCCCGCGCGCTGGACTCGGTCGATCTGACCGAAAAAGACCTGAAAGTGGTCAACACCTCCGACGCCGACATTTCCGCCGCCTTCAACACTGAACAGGTCAACGCCGTCACCACCTGGAACCCGATGCTTTCGGACATCAAGGCCAAACCCGGGGTGACCGAAGTCTTCAACTCCAGCCAGATCCCCGGCGAAATCATGGACATGATGGTGGTCAACAGCGCCACCCTTAAAGACAACCCGGCCTTGGGCAAGGCGCTGACCGGCGCGTGGTTCGAAGTGGTCGAGTTGATGAACGCGAAAAACGCGGCGAGCAAAGCCGCGCTGGAGCACATGGCCAAAGCCTCGGGCACCGACCTGGCCGGATTCCAGGCGCAACTGGACACCACCAAACTCTTCGCCACACCGAAAGAAGCCCTGGCGTTCGCCACCAGCAAGCAACTGCCGGAAACCATGCGCAGGGTTGCCGAGTTCTCGTTCCAGCACGGTTTGCTCGGTGAAGGCGCGAAAGACACCAGCGCGGTCGGCATGGCGTTCGCCAACGGCGTGACCAGCGGCGACACCGGCAACCTCAAGCTGCGTTTCGATCCGACCTACGTGCAGATGGCCGCTGACGCCAAGCTGTAAGCCACGGAGGATTTGGCCATGCGCCTGATCAATCGCCACCCGGATCGCCCGAGTCGCCTGTTGCTGGTGATCCTGCCGTTCGCCCTGGTGCTGTTCGCCTATTTCATGGGCTCGGCCGAGCGCCTGGCGGACAATCCCAACGACAAACTGCTGCCCAGCGCGGTGCAGATGACCGACGCGGTGAAACGCCTGGCCTTCAACGCCGACAGCCGCACCGGTGAATACCTGCTCTGGCAAGACACCGCGTCGAGCCTGCGACGCCTGGCCATCGGCCTCGGCATCGCCGCACTGGCCGGGTTATGCCTGGGCATGGCCGCCGGCACCCTGCCGCTGTTCGGCGCACCGTTGTCGCCGATGCTGACGGTGTTATCGATGGTGCCACCGCTGGCGATCCTGCCGATCCTGTTCATCGTCTTCGGCCTCGGCGAGCTGTCGAAAGTGATGCTGATCGTGATCGGCATCACCCCGGCCCTCGCCCGTGATCTGGAACAGCGCGCCCGGGACATCCCCGTCGAACTGCTGATCAAGGCGCAGACCCTCGGCGCCTCGACCTGGACATTGATGCTGCGTGTGGTGCTGCCGCAACTGTTGCCGCGTCTGCTGATCTCGCTGCGGCTGATGCTCGGTTCGGCGTGGCTGTTCCTGATCGCCGCCGAAGCCATCGCCTCCACCGACGGTCTGGGCTACCGGATTTTCCTGGTGCGCCGTTACCTGGCGATGGACGTGATCCTGCCGTACGTGGTCTGGATCACCCTGCTCGCCTGGCTGATGGATTGGGGCCTCAAATACCTGACCCGTCGGGCATTTCCCTGGTATGAGGGGGCCGCCAAATGAGCTTCATCACGGTGAAAAACGTCTGGCAGCAATACGCCGACCAAGTGGTGCTCGAAGGCTTGAACCTCAACGTCAACGAGGGCGAGTTCTGCACGCTGGTCGGTGCTTCGGGCTGCGGCAAGTCGACCTTCCTGCGCCTGCTGCTGGGGCAGGAAACTGCCAGTCGCGGCGAGATTCTGCTCGACGGCCAGCCGCTGGCCCGAGAGCCGGATGCCAGCCGTGGCGTGGTGTTCCAGCGCTACTCGGTGTTCCCGCACCTGAGCGTACTGGACAACGTCGCCCTCGGCCTCGAACTGCCCCGGGCGCCACTGCTCGGGCGCTTGTTCGGCAGCGCGAAAAAAGACGCCCGCGAACAGGCTTCGGCGCTGCTGCACAAAGTCGGCCTCGGCCATGCGCTGGACAAGTACCCCGCGCAGCTCTCCGGCGGCATGCAACAGCGGCTGGCGATCGCCCAGGCGCTGATCATGAAACCGCGGGTGTTGCTGCTGGACGAACCGTTCGGCGCCCTCGATCCGGGCATCCGCAAGGACATGCACGCCCTGCTGCTGGAGCTGTGGCGCGAGACGCAACTGACCGTGTTCATGGTCACCCACGACCTGTCCGAAGGTTTCAGCCTCGGCACCCGCCTGCTGGTGTTCGACAAGGTCCGCCTCGACCCGCACGCCCCCGGCGCCTATGGCGCCCGCATCACCTACGACATCCCTTTGAACAGCGACCGCCGCGCCCAACGCGCCGCCGTCGACGCCCTGCCCGCCGCGTTGGCCGGCACGCTTCGTATTGCCTGAGAGGACTGCTCCCATGACTGATTCGACCCAACTGTTTCCACCCTTCGCCGAAGAAACCCTGCCCGGTGGCGGTCACCGTTCCTTCGTCCTTAAACGCGGCCAGTTGCTGCGCCTGACCGACCTGCGCGGCGGTGCCAACGTCAGCCTGACCCTGCTCAACGCCAACGAGAAAACCGAGCGCCTGAACCTGCCCGACAGCCTCAAGTGCCAACACACCGCCAAGCTCACCACCGGCCATTGCCTGTACTCGGACATGGGTCGGGTGCTGGCGGCAATCACCGCCGACACCTGCGGCTGGAGCGACAGCCTCGGCGGTGTGCTGTGCGCTGAAGAGGTCGCGGAAAAATACGGCCAGGGCCGCTATCAGGAACTGCGCAACGGCTTCTTTCGCAACGGCACCGACAACCTGCTGGTAGAACTGGGCAAGTGGGGCCTGGGCCTGTCCGACCTGCTGATGACCCTCAACCTGTTCAGCCGGGTCAACGTCGATGAAGCCGGGCGATTCCATTTCGTCGAAGGCCATTCGAAGGCCGGCGACTACATCGAGCTGTACGCGCCGATGGACACCCTCGTCGTCCTCACTGCCCTGCAACACCCGATGGACCCGTCGCCCAACTACGCGCCAAAACCGCTGAAGCTGAGCTGGATGAACGCCGACGCCAGCGTCGCCGAACACTGCCGTACCTCGCGCCCGGAGAACGAGCGCGGCTTTATCAACACCGACCGTTTGTTCGCCTGAGGATCATCGCCATGTCAGTTGCTATCGCCACTTCGCAAAAACAACCCGACGCTGCGGTGTACCGCGCCACCATCCCGGCCGGCGAACCCTGGCTGATGGAGGTCAAGGCCGGCCAGACCCTGCGCATCCTCGACCTTGAGGGCAACCAGGCGGTCGATACGCTGTTCTACAGCCTCGCCAATCCCCGTGAACGCTACGACGTGCAACGCACATTGCGCCGACAAAACAACGTCTACCTGAGCACCGGCAGCGTGCTGTATTCCAACCTTGGCAAACCGATGCTGACCATCATCGCCGACACCTGCGGCCGCCACGACACCCTCGGCGGCGCCTGCGCGCAAGAGAGCAACACCGTGCGCTACGCCCTGGAAAAACGCTACATGCACAGCTGCCGCGATAACTACCTGCGTGCCTGCGCCCACGACGGGCGCCTGGGCAAAGGTGACATCGGGCCGAACATCAATTTCTTCATGAACGTGCCCGTGACCGCCGACGGCGGCCTGACCTTCGAGGACGGCATTTCCGCCCCCGGCAAATACGTCGACCTGCGCGCCGAGATGGACGTGATCGTGCTGATCTCCAACTGCCCGCAACTGAACAACCCGTGCAACGCCTACAACCCGACGCCTGCGGAGCTGCTGGTATGGAACTGACATTCGCCCATCTGCGCCGTTGGCTTTTCGCCCTGTGCCAGGCCCGTTCCGGCCAGTGTCTGAAATCCCCAAAACACCCCTGAACCCTGTGGGAGCTGGCTTGCCAGCGATGGCGTCGGCACAGCCAATATTGATGATGACTGACACACCGCCATCGCGGGCAAGCCCGCTCCCACAAGGTCAATGGTGACTTTCGAAATTGTGATTTTGCCGTCGGGGACGACCCCGGCGCTCATCGAAAAACTGCGGGACGGCCCGCATCCCCTTCAGGGGTTTTGCCATGTTCGAAAAAGTCCTGATTGCCAACCGTGGCGCGATTGCCTGCCGCATTCTGCGCACCTTGCGTGAACTGCACGTCGAAGGCGTCGCGGTGTACTCCGAAGCCGATGCCGCCAGCCTGCACATCCTGCAAGCGGACGAAGCCCACAGCCTCGGTGAAGGCGCAGCGGCCGGCACTTATCTGGCCGTCGAAAAGATCCTCGCCATCGCCAAAGCCACTGGCGCCACAGCGATCCATCCCGGCTACGGCTTCCTCTCGGAAAACGCCGCATTCGCCGAAGCCTGCGCAAACCACGGCGTTGCCTTCATTGGCCCGACTCCGGAACAGCTGCGGGTGTTTGGCCTCAAGCACACCGCCCGCGCCTTGGCCAAACAGCACGGCGTGCCGATGCTCGAAGGCACCGAACTGCTCGACAGCCTCGACGCCGCGCTGACTGCCGGCGCAGAGGTCGGTTATCCGGTGATGCTCAAAAGCACCGCCGGTGGCGGTGGCATCGGCATGCGCGTGTGCCGTAACGCCAGCGAACTGAGCGAGTCGTTCGAGGCGGTGAAGCGCCTCGGGCAGAACAACTTCAGCGACGCCGGGGTGTTCATCGAGAAGTACATCCAGCGTGCGCGGCATCTGGAGGTTCAGGTGTTCGGCGACGGCCATGGCGAAGTGATCGCCCTTGGCGTGCGCGACTGCTCGGTGCAGCGGCGCAACCAGAAAGTCCTCGAGGAAACCCCGGCGCCGAACCTGCCCGACGGCATGGCGGATGAGCTGTGCGCGGCGGCGATCAAACTGGCCAAAGCGGTGAATTACCGCAGCGCAGGCACCGTCGAATTCGTCTTCGACAGCGATGCGCAGCGCTTCTATTTTCTGGAAGTGAACACCCGGTTGCAGGTTGAGCACGGCGTCACCGAACAGGTGTGGGGCGTTGATCTGGTGCGCTGGATGATTGAACTGGCGGCGGGAGATCTGCCGCCGCTGAGCACATTGTTTGAGGGCCTGAAACCGGACGGCCACGCGATTCAGGCGCGGCTGTATGCGGAGGATCCGGGGCGCGATTTCCAGCCGAGTCCGGGGCTGTTGACCGCTGTAGAGTTTCCTGCGGCCAACGGCATTCAACTGCGCATCGACACCTGGGTCGAGGCCGGTTGCGAGATCCCGCCCTACTTCGATCCGATGATCGCCAAAGTCATCAGCTGGGCGCCGACCCGCGAACAGGCCCGCGCCGAACTGCACCAGGCCCTCGGCGACAGCCTGCTGTACGGCGTGGAAACCAATCGCGACTACCTGCGGCAGATTCTGCTCGATGCGCCGTTTGCCAGCGGCGAGCCGTGGACCCGTTGCCTGGAAGGCCTGGTGTACCGGGCCAACACCTTCGAAGTGCTGAGCGCCGGCACCCAGACCAGCGTCCAGGACTACCCCGGTCGCCTCGGCTACTGGGCGGTGGGCGTGCCACCCTCGGGGCCGATGGACAGCCGCGCGTTGCGTCTGGGCAATCGCTTGCTGGGCAATGCCGAAGGCGCGGCGGCACTGGAAATCACCATGAACGGGCCGCTGCTGCGCTTCAATTGCGACGCGGTGGTGGCGGTGACCGGGGCGCCGTTGACGCTGACACTCGACGGCGAAGCGGTGCCGATGAACACCGCGCTGTTGATCGAGGCAGGCAGCCAGTTACATCTCGGCGGTTTGCTCGACGCTGGCGCCCGCAGCTACCTTTGTCTGCGCGGCGGCCTGCAGGTGCCGGATTATCTGGGCAGCAAAAGCACCTTCACCCTTGGTCAGTTCGGCGGTCATGGCGGGCGCGCTCTGCGCGCCGGGGACGTGTTGCACCTGGCCCCACTGAGCAACCGCAGCGCCGGGCAGACCCTGGCCCCGCATCACGTCAGCGAATTGCCCGCCGTGCGCCGGATCCGGGTGATCTACGGCCCCCACGGCGCGCCGGAATATTTCACCGAACACTACATCGACACGTTCTTCGCCACGCACTGGGAAGTGCACTTCAACTCCAGCCGCACCGGCGTGCGCCTGATCGGGCCGAAACCGGAATGGGTGCGCGCCGACGGCGGCGAGGCCGGGCTGCATCCGTCGAACATCCACGACAATCCCTACGCCATCGGCGCCGTGGACTTCACCGGCGACATGCCAGTGATCCTCGGTCCGGACGGCCCGAGCCTTGGCGGTTTCGTGTGCCCGGTGACGGTGATCGAAGCGGACCTCTGGCAGCTCGGGCAACTGAAGGCCGGGGATAAGGTGCAGTTTGAACCGGTCGATCTCAAGACTGCCCGCAACCTCGCCCTCAATTGGGATACCTGTGGGAGCCGGCTTGCCAGCGATGGGGCCCGAGCAGACACCGCGTCACCTTCATCGCTGGCAGGCCAGCTCCCACAGGGTCTGGTTTCGCCTGTGGTTCTGGAGTTGGGTCAGGACGACAAGCGGCTGGTCGGGCGTGTGTCCGGCGATACCCATCTGCTGCTGGAAATCGGCGCGCCGGAACTGGATCTGGTCCTGCGCTTTCGCGCCCATGCCCTGATGCAAGCGCTGGAAGGCAAAAACCTGCACGGCGTGATTGACCTGACACCGGGCATTCGTTCGTTGCAGATCCACTACCAGCCCGAACAATTGCCGCTGGCCGATCTGCTCGGCATCGTCGCCGGTGAATGGGATGCGGTGTGCGCCGCCCAGGACTTGCAAGTACCGTCGCGCATCGTCCATCTGCCGCTGTCGTGGGACGATCCGGCCTGCCAGTTGGCGATCGAGAAATACATGACCACCGTGCGCAAGGACGCGCCGTGGTGCCCGAGCAACCTGGAGTTCATCCGCCGCATCAACGACCTGCCGAACCTCGACGAGGTGCAACGCACGGTGTTCGACGCGAGCTATCTGGTGATGGGCCTCGGTGATGTCTACCTTGGTGCGCCGGTCGCCACCCCGCTCGACCCGCGCCATCGGCTGGTGACCACCAAGTACAACCCGGCACGCACCTGGACCGCCGAGAACTCGGTGGGCATCGGCGGCGCCTACATGTGCGTGTACGGCATGGAAGGCCCGGGCGGTTATCAGTTCGTCGGGCGCACCTTGCAGATGTGGAACCGCTATCGCGAAGTCGCCGCGTTCGACGGCAAGCCGTGGCTGCTGCGGTTTTTCGATCAGATCCGTTTCTACCCGGTCAGCGCCGAAGAACTGCTGCGCATCCGCCGCGACTTTCCCCTCGGCCGCTTCGAGCTGAACATCGAACACAGCCAGCTCAACCTCGCCGACTACCAGGCCTTTCTGCAACGCGAAGCCAAGAGCATCGACACTTTCCGGACGCAGCAACAGGGTGCCTTCCAGGCTGAGCGTGAACGCTGGATCGCCAGTGGTCAGGCGCACTTCGACAGCGAAGAAGCCGTGCCGGACAGCAGCGAAGACACACCGCTGACCAGCGGCCAGCAGAGTATCGACAGCCACATTGCCGGCAACCTCTGGCAGGTGCAGGTCGAGGTCGGCAGTCGCGTGGCGGCCGGTGATGTGCTGGTGATTCTGGAGTCGATGAAGATGGAAATCCCCGTCCTCGCGCCCATGGCCGGGGTGGTACAGGACATTCGCGTGCAGCCGGGATCGGCGGTGCGTGCCGGACAACGGGTCGTGGTGCTGGAACTCGACTGAAACCATTTGCCAAAGGATCAACCCATGAATCTGCAACTCGATGCCCTGCGCCAGGCCTACCGCAATGGCGACACCACACCGCGGCAACTGCTGCTGGCGCTGCGGGACAAAGCGGCGGCGCTGAACCCGGACTATCACCTGTTCATCCACTTGCTCAGCGTCGAAGAATTGGAACCGTATCTGGCCGCCCTCGACGGTCGCGACCTCGACAGCCTGCCGTTGTATGGCGTGCCGTTCGCGATCAAGGACAACATCGACCTCGCCGGCATTCCCACCACCGCCGCGTGCCCGGCGTTCGCCTATGTGCCTGAGCGTTCGGCGACCATCGTCGAGCAACTGCTGGCGCTGGGGGCGATCCCGCTGGGCAAGACCAACCTCGACCAGTTCGCCACCGGCCTAAACGGCAGCCGTTCGCCTTACGGCGCCTGCCCGAACAGCGTGTTGCCGGAATATCCGTCGGGCGGCTCCAGCGCCGGTTCGTCGCTGGCGGTGGCGCTCGGCGTTGCCAGTTTTGCCCTCGGCACCGACACCGCCGGCTCCGGCCGGGTGCCGGCGGCGCTGAACAACCTGGTGGGTCTGAAAGCCAGCAAAGGCCTGATCTCCACCGCCGGCGTGCTGCCTGCCTGTCGCACGCTGGACTGCGTCACCACGTTCACCGCAACGGCGCGGGAAGCCAGTCAGCTACTGGCGCTGAGCGCGCGCCTCGATCCACGGGACGAATACAGCCGCTGCAATCCGTTATGGAACGACGGCACCGCGTTCGGCGTACCACGGCCGTTTCGCTTCGGTGTACCGCGTGCGCAAGACCTGGAATTTTTCGGCTGTGAGGAAGGCCCGCGGCTGTTCGGCGATGCCATCGACCGGCTCAAGGCTGCGGGGGGTGAGGCTGTCGAGCTAGACCTGTCGCCGTTCCTCGAAGCGGCGCGGTTGCTCTATGAAGGGCCGTGGGTGGCCGAGCGCTACAGCGTGGCCGGCGAGTTGATGGAAGAAAATCCCGAAGCAGTGCTGCCGGTGATCCGCGCGGTGCTGGCCAAAGCACCGGCCGTCAGCGGCGTGCAGACGTTCCGCGCGCAATACCGCCTGCAAGCGCTGAAAGCCGTTTGCGATAAAGCGCTGGAAGGACTCGACTGCGTGCTCACGCCCACTATCGGCCGCCCGGTGACGCTGGCGGAACTCGACGCCGAACCGGTGCTGCGCAATTCCGAACTGGGCTACTACACCAACTTCATGAACCTGCTTGATTACGCCGCCGTCGCCGTGCCCAGCGGTTTCATGGACAACGGGCTGCCGTGGGGTGTGACGCTGTTTGGCCGGGCGTTTACCGATCAGTATCTGCTGGGAGTGGCCGATGCCTTGCAGCGCCACCAGGATCCCGGGCTGCCGACGCCAAACAACCCGGCGCGCCATGACCGTGCACGATTGGTGGTCTGCGGTGCGCACCTGGACGGTCTGGCCCTGAACTGGCAACTGCGCCAGCGCGACGCACGCCTGATCGAGGCCACCTACAGCTCGAAGGACTACAAACTCTATGCCCTGGCCGGCGGCCCACCGTTGCGTCCGGGGATGCTGCGCGTGGCCGAAGGTGGCGTGGCCATCGAGGTGGAAGTCTGGGAATTGCCGAGCCGTGAGCTGGGCTCGTTCCTGACCGGCATCCCGGCGCCGCTGGGTCTGGGCAAGGTACAACTGGCGGACGGCCGCTGGGAGAGCGGTTTCATCTGCGAACCCTACGGCCTGGAAGGTGCAATCGATATCAGCCATTTGGGTGGGTGGCGCGCGTATCTGCAAACCGGAAACTGATTCGAAAACCGGCCTCCTCTCGTTCCGGGAGGGGGCTGGATGAGTGAGCCATTCTCCAGACACCCCTGCCCGGCTGATCCCCCCGCATTTCAGGCACAAATCCCGCAGTCTTTTCCCCGCCGTGCCACTAGAATGCTGCCCATCGGGTCACTGTCAACGGAATTGCCAATGCCGCTCAGATCTGCGTTTCACTCCCAACGTTCGCTGGTCCTGACCCTGGTCGCCCTGCTCGGCGCAGGTTTCCTCGCCACCTCGCTGCTCAGCTACTACGCCTCACGGGCGTCGATCCGCGACAACATCGTCAACACCGAACTGCCGCTGACCTCCGACACGGTGTACTCGGAAATCCAGAAAGACCTCGTCAGACCGATCCTGATTTCCTCGATGATGTCCCGCGACACCTTCATGCGCGACTGGGTAGTGAACGGCGAGAAAGACAGCGACCAGATGACCCGCTACCTCGACGAGGTCATGACCCACTACGGCGCCTACACCGCGTTTTTCGTCTCCAACAGCACCCACACTTACTACCACGCCAAAGGTGTGCTCAAGCAGGTAAAGATCGACGAGCCGCGCGATGCCTGGTACTTCCGCGTGCGCGACATGAAGGATCCGTACGAGATCAACGTCGACCCGGACCTGGCCAACAAAGACAACATGACCTTCTTCATCAACTACAAGGTCTACGACTACAACAATCGCTTCATCGGCGCCGCTGGCGTGGGGCTGACAGTGGATGCGGTGATCAAGCTGATCGACAAGTACCAGCAGCGCTATCAACGCAGTGTGTACTTCGTCGACACCTTCGGCCGACTGGTGCTGACCGGCGCCGAGGGCGGGCCGGAAGGTGCGCGGGTCGGGAAAAGCCTGACCGACCTCGACAGCATGAAAGGCCTGGTCAGCCAATTGCCCAAACCCCACAGCGGCAGCTATGAATATTCCACCCATGGCCAGGGGCATTTCCTCAACGTGCGGTTTATTCCAGAGTTGAACTGGTACCTGTTCGTCGACAAACGCGAAGACGGCGCGCTGAGCGAAATCCGCCAGTCGCTGTACCTCAACTTGCTGATCTGCCTGCTGGTGACGTTGATCGTGCTGGCCCTGGTCAACCGCTTGATCCGCCGCTATCAGGAAAAAATCCACGCCCAGGCCACCCTCGACAGCCTCACCGAACTGCCCAACCGCCGCGGCTTCGACCTGCTCGCCGTGCAAGCGCTGCACGAAGCGCACCGTGAGCCGAAACCGCTGACCGCGCTGCTGCTGGATCTGGATCACTTCAAGGCCTTGAACGACACCTACGGGCACATGGCCGGCGATCAGGTATTGATCGGCTTTGCCCGGGATCTGCAAAGTTGCCTGCGACATTCCGACATTGTCTGCCGTTGGGGCGGTGAGGAATTTATCGTGCTGCTGAAGGACACCGATGGCGAGACCGGTCAGAAGATTGCCGAGAAGATCCGCCAGCACGTCGAACAGCATGAATATGCCTACAACGGTCACACCCTGAATCTGACGGTCAGCATCGGCGCCACCACCCTGCAACCGGATGACACCTTGCACAGTCTGCTGTCCCGGGCCGATCATGCAATGTACCGGGCCAAACAGACCGGCCGTAACCGCACCTGCGTGGAAATGCCTCACTCGACCTATGCCTGACGCCAAGAACACACCTGACCTCTGCCCGGCCTGCGGCGCCCGCAACGACTGCACCCTGGCCGACCCGCGCACCGCCGACCGCGCCTGCTGGTGCTACGGCGTTTCCATCGATCCGGCAGTGCTCGAAGCCCTGCCGGCGGAACTGCGCGACAAGTCCTGCCTGTGCCCGCGCTGCGCCCAGGTCGAGGCGCAACTGCAAGCGGCCAGGCCGTCGATCCCGTAAGATGCGCGCCCCGCTTCCTGCCGATTGCTGATCATGCGTGTCGACCGTTTCCTGAGTAACCTGCCCCGCTACAACCGCAAGCAGGTTCGCCTGTTGCTGGTGGAAAAGCGCGTGCGCATTGACGGAAAAGTCGTCAGCGATCCCCACAGCGAAGTCCTGGAGTTCAGCCGCGTGGAGGTCGACGACGAAGTGCTGCAACCCGGCAAACCGGCGCGCTACTTCATGCTGAACAAACCGCAAGGCTGCGTCAGCGCCACCCGCGATCCCGAGCATCCGACCGTGCTCGACCTGATCCACGAGCCGGACAAGGACGACCTGCACATCGCCGGGCGCCTGGATTTCAACACCACCGGGCTGATGCTGATCACCAACGACGGCAGCTGGTCGCGGCGCCTGACCCAGCCGCAGACCAAACTGCCGAAGGTCTATTACGTCGAGACCGAACAGGAGATCGGCCCGGAATATGCGATCAAGTTCGCTGAAGGGATCTACTTCGCCTTCGAAGACCTGACCACCCAACCGGCGCAGCTGCAAGTGCTCGGCCCGCGAACTGCGCGGTTGAGCATCGTCGAAGGTCGTTACCATCAGGTGAAGCGCATGTTCGGCCACTTCAACAACAAAGTGCTGCGCCTGCACCGCGAATCCATGGGCCCGCTGCCGCTCGATCACGCGCTAAAACCGGGCGAGTACCGCGCTTTGCGCACCGAAGAGATTCATTTGTTCTAAGCAGCCGACCGCTCAGCAGAAGTTGTCGAACAATTTACCAACGGCACTTGCGCGATCCGGATCCCCCTGCTTGAATCAGGTCGTCGGCCAAATTGTGACCGATGAGTCACACATAACATCCAAGAAACTTTTTGTCGGTAGACAGCCCATCAAGGCTGCGCCTCAGCCGGCAGACTGCCCGCCAATAACAACACCCGTCGACCTGCCGTACCGGATCGACATGGGCCACAAAATTCCAGGCATATGCCTACCTGTCACAAAGCTCGTGCAATCTCATTTGCGCGCATACCCGCTTGCTTGCCAGGAGTCTTATGACATGAGGCCAGAAATCGCTGTGCTGGATATACAGGGTCAGTATCGGGTTTACACGGAGTTCTATCGCGCAGACGCCGCAGAAAAGACCATCATCCTGGTCAACGGCTCGATGGCCACGACTGCGTCGTTTGCACAAACCGTGAAAAATCTGCACCCGCAATTCAACGTGGTCTGCTACGACCAGCCCTACGCGGGTAAGTCGAAAGTCCACAACCGCCACGAGAAACATCTGACGAAAGAAGTCGAAGGTCTGATCCTGCTGGAGCTGATCGATCACTTCGCGGCCGAACACGTGCTGTCGTTCTCCTGGGGTGGCGCCGCGACCATGGTCGCCCTCGCCCGTCAGCCTCGGCGCATTGAAAAAGCCGTGATCAGCTCGTTCTCGCCAGTAATCAACGCGCACATGCTTGATTACCTCGAACGCGGCGTCGAATGCCTCGGCAAACGCGACGGCGACCGAGTCGGGCACCTCGTCAACGACACCATCGGCAAACACCTGCCGTCGCTGTTCAAGCGCTTCAACTATCGCCACGTCAGCAGCCTCGCTGAGCACGAATACGGGCAGATGCATTTCCACATCAACGACGTGCTGCACAGCGACCGTCAGTGCTATTTGAACGCGGCGAAGAAAATCAACGTACCGGTGCTGTTCCTGAACGGCGAATGGGACGAATACACCGCCGCCGAAGACGCCCGACTGTTCGGCAACCACGTCGCGCAGAGCACCTTCACCACCCTTCAGGCCACCGGGCACTTCCTCGACATGGAACACAAATCCGCCTGCCGGGACAGCCAGAACGCCCTGCTCGGTTTCCTGAAACCGGCGCAACAGGCCAGCCGAACGCGTTACCAGTTTGTCCAGGATCACCATGCATTGGCCATTTGAAACAGTGTCGTCGCGAGCAAGCCTGCGAGCCTGAGATTCAGCCGTCCTCCAGCCCGCAGCGCTTGCCCGCGATTGACCGATTTCGGCTCTGTTTCAAGACTTTCCGTAGTTCGCGTGCAAAGAAAACTTCAAATCCGTGGCCGAGTCTGGTACAAAGTCAGCCGCTCTGAGCGGGTGTCGTATAATGGCATTACTCCAGCTTCCCAAGCTGATAACGAGGGTTCGATTCCCTTCACCCGCTCCAATCGAATTTATGTCCTGCGTCGTGGTTTGACGGGGGATGCGGAAACAGAAAAACCGGCCTTGATGGCCGGTTTTTTTGTGTCTGCGTTTTGAGGTCAACTGCTTGTTCGGCAAAGAACAATTCAGAAACACACCGTTGATTGCAGTTACGCTATTCCTCCTTATGTTTAGCCGCCAGATAAGCATACGAGGTATGACCTAATGGTTATGCTTGGGATAAATCACGGAGCAACCCCATGTCTTCCATGAAACCCGGCCCCCAAAAGGAGTACACGAGTCCATTCGCAGACTTCATTCGTAATGCGAAATCGGAAGAAAAGAAGCGCGTTTACAGTGAAGTGCTGACTGAAGCCACCAAAAAACAGAATGAAGTGATGCTGGCTGCACGTGAAAAGCAAGACTGATCACGTTAGTGGATTCAAAAATTGCCCGGCCAAGTGCCGGGCTTTTTCATTCTGACGTTGGCGTGGTTCTCAACTTTTTCACGAAAAGAATACGAGAGTCTCGCGCGGATCATTACAGGGGAGAAGTTCAGTAGACCGGCGTAGATGGCCGTTTTTTGAGGCCTGTTGTCTAATGACACGCAAGCTAGTTTTGAACCATTCAGAAACAACACGTTGATTGAATTCCCCCCGGCTGCGCTTACGCTCCTGACAATCAGGCACTCATGTCGTGAGCGCTCTTATACCGAAGCGTTAGGCCTCAAGGAAAATAATCCACATGCTTTATCCAATCGCAATATCTCCCAGCGACGGCGACTCAACATGGGGGGTTGAAGTACCAGATCTCCCCGGTTGCTTCTCCGCCGGAAACGATCAGAACCATGCGCTGGAAATGGCCAAAGAGGCGATAGAAACCCACATCGCGATTCTCGCTGAGGGCGGTGCCGTGATACCTGCCGCCAGCAAGGTCAGTAACCATGTTTCCGATCCGAGGTTTGAAAACTGCGTATGGGCGTTGGTGGATGTGGACATCAGTCAGTGCCTGGGGAATACGCAAAAGGTCAACATCACACTCCCAGGCTACTTGTTGAGCCGCATAGACCTTCACGTCAGCCAGCATCCGGAGGAAAAGAGTCGTTCCGCATTTTTGGCTTCGGCTGCGTTGCGTATGTTGAGTTCGTGAGTAATCTCTCGCCGCACACAAAAATGGCGTGATGCTCGCCATGTTTTCAGACGTTTCCCAGCGATCAGTTCTTGAGATTCCGCTAGCATTCGCACGCCCAAGAGGACGCTTGGGGTTAACGGACGTACTCAACAAGGACGACTCATGCTTTCTTCCGCACGCTTGGGCGATAAACACGTTTTTTCATTGCCAGGACATGGGGAGATGTAGTCCGTGTCCACGAATGCAAGTAAGCGACACCCGCTCTATCTCGTTATGCGGTTACTTATTCTTGTGGTGTTGACGTATCTGGTTTGGTACGTCGCAGTGCCACGCGTCGAGATTGATTTCTCGAAAGAAGGCACAGGTGATTTGAGGTTTGTGCTGAATACGCAAAATGAGATCTTTCGCGGAAACCTTGCCCCCGGAGAGTCTACGGGCGGACCAGGGCATCTGTTTTCCGATGATGACTTTTTTATGGAGTTTGATTGGCGTAATTCCGGGCAAAATCATTGCATCAGGATCACCCCGAAATGGCCCACGACTAAAATTCATATCGGGAGCAATGGCGAGGTTGACCGTGGCGCTGGCAGTGGCACCGATGTCGATCAGTTGGAGCCCTGCGCACCTTGAAGATTTATACGAAACAACCTTCGTAAAGAAAAACCGGCTCACTGAGCCGGTTTTTTTATGCCTTCTGAAACATTGCATCAACGCAGTTAACTCTTCACCTCAACATGATCCAGCGCCTGATTCACCGCCAATTCCCCCAGCATCACCAGTTGCGCAATGCCTATCGCGGTTCTGCGGTGGGTGGGGTCGAGGGTGGCGGCGAAGTTGTTGAGCATCTCGGATGCCGAGCCCAGTGATTCGCTGGCGTTGGCCAGCAGGGATTCGGTGTCGTAGGCCGGGTTGGCGAAGTACATCGGGTCGGGCTGGTTGGTCGTGCCCATGACATGAGCGCCGGGGCAGAGGTAGTGATCGAGGGCCCGGTTGGCGGCGTCGTGGAGTTTTCTGGAGTCGACTGAGGTGTAGGGGGATGTAGGGTCGGTTTCGACTTCTGGGGGATTCGGGGTTGGCTTCTTCATAATGGCTTCTTTCTGGTCGATAGTGGAGCTGACCTACTCGGTTCCAATCGAAGAGGTGGCAGCTGTACGCGAGTTGGAACCCGGGCGAAAAAAGCCAAAAGCCCGACAGACTCGAAGTCTCTCGCGCACAGCCGCCATAACAGAGTGCACACCATGAAGGCGGGCAAGCATACGTCATGAAAGCTGCTTTTGCTTTTTTGGGAAGTCGCCGGGGTTCCAATCCCGATCGCCGATTCATCAGCGACCCTCACAGGCTAGAGCCCGCACTTCCGACGGACAACCTGAAAACCGTGTGGGAAGGTTCAGTAAACAGGGCCAACTCTTTAAACATCCCGAATCGAAAAACCACGTTTACAGATCCCCAACACTCCCCCGGTTCTCACACTCGCCACGACCCGCTAGCATTTCCCCATCGCCCACCACCCTCCCCCTGCGCGGCCATCGACGAATACGCGCCATCACGTTTCGAGGGATTCAAAACCGTGGCCTGCGAGCCACCCAAATCAAATTCAAATGAGCAGCAAATCCATGACCCAGAACATCTACGACGACCCCGAATTTTTCCACGGCTACAGCCAGATGAACCGCTCCATCGGCGGCCTCGATGCTGCGCCGGAATGGCCGGCGCTGAAAGCCTTGTTGCCCTCCCTGCACGGTTTGCAGGTGGTGGATCTGGGCTGCGGCTACGGCTGGTTCTGCCGCTGGGCCAGCGAACACGGCGCTGCCCAAGTGCTGGGGCTGGATGTCTCGGAGAAAATGCTCGAACGGGCGAAGGAAACCACCTGGGCCGCGAACATCCGCTACGAACGTGCCGACCTGGAACACCTCGACTTGCCTGCGTGCACTTACGATCTGGCCTACAGCTCACTGGCGCTGCACTACATCAAGGATCTGTCAGGGCTGTTTGCCAAACTGCATACGGCGCTTAAACCCGGTGCGCATTTTGTGTTTTCCATCGAGCACCCGATCTTCATGGCGCCGCGCAATCCGGGCTGGCTGATCGACAGCGAGGGCAACAAGCGCTGGCCGCTGGACAGTTATCAGAGGGAAGGCGAACGGGTGACCAACTGGCTGGCCGATGGTGTGATCAAGCAGCATCGTACGGTCGGGACTTTGCTCAACACACTGATCGACGCCGGGTTCACGATTCAACACGTCAACGAATGGGGCCCGAGCGATGCAGACGTGGCCGCGCAACCGGCCCTCGCCGAAGAACGCGAGCGGCCGATGATGATGCTGGTCGCTGTACAGCGCTGACCGTAAAGAAAGGGCCGATCAAATCGGCCCTATTTCGTATCAACGTGTGGCGACAATGAACAACCGTGGAAACGGCAACAGCACCGAACCATCCGCCAGCGCCGGATAAGCCTTCGCGACCTCCGCCAGATAGTGCGCCAGATACTCAGCCCGCTCCGCTTCCGTCAACGGACTGAGGAACGGAATCAAACCACTGCCCTTGAACCACTCGACAACACCCGAGGCGCCGCCCACCAACTGATGGTGATACGTCGTGCGCCACACATCGACCCGCGCGCAATGCGGCCGCAGCATCGAGAAATAAGCGCTGGCATCCGCCATCTCGGTCCGCTGGCCCGCCGCGCCCGCCAGTTTGCTGGCCCACGGCCCGTTGGCCGCCACTTCACGCATCAACCGATGGGACGGCTCGTTGAGGTTGTCCGGCATCTGAATCGCCAGACTGCCACCCTGCGCCAACTTTCCCGCCAGTGCCGGCAACAACGTCGCGTGATCCGGCACCCACTGCAAAACAGCGTTGGCAAAGATCACATCGAACGGCCCTTCATCGGCCCATTTATCGATGTCCGCCACCGCGAACTGCAACTGCGGCAGGCGCTTGCGCGCGGCATCGATCATGTCCGGCGAACTGTCGAGCCCCTGCACTTTCGCGCCCGGAAAACGCTCCACCAGCAACTCGGTGGAGTTGCCCGGACCACACCCGATATCCACCACGGAACGCGCCTCGGGCGTGGGAATTGCCGCCAGCAAGTCGCGGGCCGGGCGGGTGCGTTCACCTTCGAAAGTGACGTATTGCTTGGCGGACCAGGTCATTGCGTTCTCCTGTAAGGACTTTTGCAGTGGTTCGCTACGATACATCGACTCCCTGCGCATTCCCTATCCGACTTAAGACGTGACGGCGGCGAGCGTCTTTTTTCGTGGACTTTACTTGCATAAAAAAACCGGCCGATGGCCGGTTTTTTGGAAAGTCTCACACTAGTCGTAATAGCCCACGGTCTTTTTCAACTGATCTGAATACTCGTAGATATCATCCACGGAATTAATGGGATGGCGAGTTTCGTTTTTCTCCTCGTCGAAAATGCCAATGTACTTCTGCGAACGGTTGAAATGCAGGCGGCAAATCGGCTTTCGGTTGTTATCGTCCAGCAGGATGCCAAAGTAGCTCTGTGTATCGCGCTGAACGATTCGTTTGGCATCGACCACGGATCGAACCAATGCACGAACAATGTGATACCCCTCCAGTTCCTCCAGAGTGGTCAAAACCTTATCGTCGGACTCATCACGGGGATCTACCGGATCCGTCCCTCCGGACGCGGCCGGAATAGACGCTAGCGCCGGCTGGATCGCACCACTCATGGCCGACTTGAGGCGGTCATTGATCTGGTCATTGAGAAATTGAACGACCGCTTTTCTCGTCAGTTCGTGAAACTGATCCCGCACCTTCTGCGTAATGACTCCGTCGTAGACTCGCGAAGCAAACACTTTGACGAAATCGTCATCCGGCTTGCTGACTTGCGAGGCGATAACTTTTTTGATCTGGCTGACGTACTTCAGCTCACCCGCCGCGTTGATGATCGAATCAACGTCGAACGCAGACTTGGTGAGCTTGATAAGTTCTGGCACCGAATATTCATCAATGTCCAGAAGGTCCAGTTCAAGGAAGGGTTTTTCATCCATTTTGTTCGGCGCATCCAGGTCAGTGAAGAACTTGTAGACCTGGCCGTTGGTGAGGATGGAGATTCGAGCGCTGGTTACGTGGAAATAACGGAACAGTTGCGAGGCGTGATTGATGTGCAGTGGCTCGCCGATTTTCTTGCACTCGATGAGGATCTGCACTTCGCCCTCTTTCATGATGGCGTAATCGATTTTTTCGCCCTTCTTCGTACCGACATCGCAAACAAATTCCGGCGTCACCTCTGTCGGGTCGAACACGTCGTAACCCAGAACAGTACTGATGAAAGGCATGACAAACGCATTTTTTGTCGCTTCTTCCGTCTGGATTGCAGCGCTCTGCAACCGGACTTTGGCGGCAAGACTGGCTAACTTTTCGAAGAATTCCATGAGCGGCCTCTGACTGGGTTTCTATCCGTGCACTCGCATGCTGGCAAATTGACTGCCATTTCATCCTAGACGCAAACCCATACAAAGAAAGTTCCCACTTCTAAAAGGGTTCAAAACCGTGACCTGGAACAGTCAAGTTTCAAAGACCGCAAGTCTCTGTAAGTAGAATTTTCCGCCCCCCTCCGATGTCTGAATTTCAAGCTCCCCCCACAAGGAAAACGGCCATGAAATTCGCAAAAATCTCCCAGAAGCTCGCCCTCTGGGCCGGCAGCCCCAAGACGTTCATGGGGGCGTTGATTCTGATCGGGCTCTGGGGGTTGAGCGGGCCGATTTTCGATTACAACGACACCTGGCAACTGATCATCAACACCTCGACCACGATCATCACGTTCCTGATGGTGTTCCTGATCCAGAACACCCAGAACCGCGATACCGACATCCTGCATTTGAAACTCGATGAACTGCTGCGGGTGAACAAGGAGGCGCAGAACGCAATGCTCGGGCTGGAGTCGCTGGATCTCAAGCAGCTGGAGGCCCTGCGCCGGCATTACCGGGCGATGGGTGAGAATGAGGTGTTTGACCTGGAAGGTCTGGGGGACAAGAGCAAGCCGAAGCAGGATCTGAATGAATGCTGAAAGGCAAAAAAAACGGCGCTAAAAAAGCGCCGTTTTCATTGCTGCGGATTCAGCGACTAGCCTGAAGGGCTCGGGCCATTTCCAGATGACTCTGCAGTTTTGGCAGGGTCTCGTCGGCAAACGCCTTGATCTCCGGCACGTCGGTGGTCTGAGCCTCCTGCTGGATCTGCTGAATGGCCTCTTCCGTGGCTTTGACCTGGCTGGCGGCGTAGGCCTGATCGAAGCTGGCGCCTTCTTTGACTTCGGGCATCAGCGCTTTGGCCTTGTCGGCAACTTCTTCGCGGGGCGCCACCGGCAGGTCCAGTTTCTTGGCGATTTTCGCCAGATGCTGGTTGGCGGTTGTGCGGTCGTTGATGACGACGATGGTGTAATCCTTGACCTCTTTGGACTCGGCCTTGCTGTGCGCCAGACGACTGGCCTCAATGTCGGCCATGCCTTTGGCCGAGGCCTCATTGATGAAGTCGGCAGGCGACTGGGCAAACGCGCTGCTGGCGAACAACCCCAGCAGGCTGACAAAACTGATGTGGCGTACTCGGGTGGCCATCCGGCTCATGGTCGCGCCCTCCTTCTTTGCAGATTCAAGCGGGAGCTTGCGCCCCCGCCTCTCAATCAAAACAACCTTCACCGACTACTTCGACTTTTGAGCAGGCTTGCGGCCCATCTCGGTTTTAGGCTCTTTATCGACCGTCGTGGTGGTGGTTTTCCCACCTTTGCGACCGGCTTCAGACGCCTTGGTCTTATCGTTGGCGAAGTTTCCCGAGTTCGAGTTTCTTGAATTAGGCATGATTCTCTACCCCTTGGTATTTGATCGCGGCGAGCAGGTGCCCGCCTAGATTGAGAATTTCCTGACCGCCAAAGGTTTAGAAAAGTTGCCGTCGCCGCGACGAACGGTGAGCTGCCAGTCAGTGGTCCAGCGCCCGATGATTCAAACGTTTGGCAGCGTACATGGCCTGGTCGGCGTGGCGGAACAGTTGCTGTTCCTCACGTCCATGCTCGGGATACCGGGCCACACCGATGCTCGGTTCGATGTGCAGGTTGTGCCCGTCCAGGCGCAGGGGTTGCACCAATACCTGTCGGATCTTTTCCGCCACGCTGTCGGCATCGTCGGCGGCGTGGACGCTGTGCAGCAGCACCACGAATTCGTCGCCACCGATTCGCGCCACGGTGTCGGTCTCGCGCACGCAGCCCTTGAGCCGGTTGGCCACCGCCTGCAAGAGCATGTCGCCCACCGCATGGCCAAAGGTGTCGTTGACTTGTTTGAAGCGATCCAGATCGACGTACAGCAGCGCCATGTGCCCGGACTGTTCCCGCGCATGGTTCAGGGCAGCCTTGAGGCGCTCGCGCAGCAGCTCACGGTTGGGTAATTGGGTGAGTTGGTCGTATTGCGCCATGCGCCGCAGGCGGGCGTGCAGTTGCTGGCGTTCAATGGCGGTGGCGACCTGGGCACAGACGTATTGCAGCAGTTCCTTGTCGCGTTCGGTGTAGCGCTCGCCACCGGGCAGGCTTTTGACGATCAGCGCGCCGATGGTGCGGTCTTTCGAGCTCAGCGGCACACCGAGCCAGCACGGCGATTGCTGCCCGGCCACCAGCGCGGCGAACTCCGGCGGCGCGTGGGGGCAATCCGGGGTCAGGAGGATTGGCTGGCGGCTGCGGATCACCTCCGCACACAAACGCCCGGTGACTGTCCCGGGTTGTTCCGGTTGCAACTCGTCATCGTCAACGTGATAGGGGAAATTCAGCTGCGCGCAATGTTCGTCGTACAGCGCCACGGAGAAATTCAGCGCCGGCAGCCACTCGCCAATAATCATGTGGATGCGCTTGAACAGCGCCAGCAGATCCTCCGCCGCATGGGCCGCTTCGGAAATGGCGTACAGCGCCGCCTGGCGCGACTCGGCGAGTTTGCGCTCGGTGATGTCCCGGGCCACGGCGATGCGCAGTTGGTCGACCTCCGACCAGCGCGCCGACCACAGGATATGCACGACGCTGCCGTCCTTGCGCACATAACGGTTTTCAAAATTGTGCTTGGGTTCGCCGCCCATGATGTCGTTCGCGGCAGCCAGGGTGCGCTCACGGTCGGCCGGGTAGACGTAGTCGATCATCGACTGGCCGATCAGCTCGTCAGGCGTGTAGCCGAGAATCCGCTCGCAGGCTGCGCTGACAAAAACGAAACGGCCCTGCTTGTCCACGGCACAGACGGCGTCCAGCAACAGATCGATGTAACTCGCCAACGGCGCGGAATTTCGGCTTTCCATGGTTCAGAAAAGGTGTCCGGACAATGCAGCGCTGATCCACCGTCCCTGACCCCGACCTCGCATCCTGCGATCGATTTCAAGCCTTGTTCGGCATCAACCCCGGCAGTGCATGCACCAGCGCGTTGATGGCAAAACCGATGAACATGATCCCGCACAACCGGGTGATCGCCAGTTCATGACGCTGGTACAACGTACGCACCTGCCGCGCCCCGACGATGCCAATGAGGATAGCGTAGGCGAGCAATCCGCCGAGGAAACTCAAGGCGATCAGCATTGGCAGCATCGACCAGTTGAGCAGTTCGGCGCGGCTCGACAGCAGCGCAGTGAATGTCGCCACCGCCACCGGGTAAGCCTTAGGGTTGGTCAGGCCGAACAGGATGCCGTGCCAGAACGGCTGACGCGCCGCGCCCTGGGGCTGATCGCCGTTGCTGCGCTTGGCCCGCACCGCGCGCCAGCCGAGCCAGAACAGGTACAGGCCGCTGAGTACGCCGAGCACATCGAACGCGGTGCTGCCGATTTCCCGGGCGCCGACAATCGCGATCAGCGCGGTGCTGCACCAGATCACGTCGCCCAGCAGATGCCCGCACAGGAATCCCGCCCCGGCCCGTCGTCCTCGCGCGGCGCCGATGCCGAACACCGCCAGCACGCCCGGCCCCGGCGTGATGCCGTAGATGAAACCCGAGGCCAGCACGGCCATTAGCAACGATGGAGTCATGGAAAACCTGCAAGTCCCGGAAAACGTGGCCGCCAGTCTATCCCAGCAGTTTGTGAATATTCACGACTCGTTGAAAAAACCCATGCCCGCGTAGGGCTTTTGCCGACACGCGGCCAGTCGCGAGGCCAGGTCGCCGACGTGGGCTTCGAGTTTGTGCCCGTCCGGGTCGAGGAAGTAGAACGACGCGCCTTCGCTGCGGTTGTCGCGCCATTCCTGCACGTTGGCGGCGCGAAGCTGCTGTACGAACAGCGGAAAATCTTCAGCGCCAATGCTGAAGGCGTAGTGGGTATAGTCGGCGGCGGGTTCGGGATGGCGCTTCGGATCGAGGGACAGGCACAACCACAGGCCCGGGAGCGACAGGTAGGCACCGGCGTCCCACGTGGCTTCGACCCGCAGGTGCAACACGTCGCGGTAGAACGCGAGGCTGCGGTCCAGGTCGGTGACGGCGAGGGTCAGGTGGTTGAGGCCGGTGAGCATCGGTCAGTAACCTCGGAGGTCTTCGGGGATGGAGTATTGCTTGCCGTCGTAGGTCAGGGTGATTTGGGTTTTCTTCAGTGGGGAATCCTGGGAAACGCACTCCTTGCCGGCCTTGACGGTTTTCATCGCCGTGCCGCTTGAGGTGACGATCAGGTCGGAATAACCATTGTGGCTGGTCGGGCCGATTTCCACGGTTCGGCGAATTTGCTGACCTTCACCCACACAGTTTTCCAGCCACTCACCGTTGTTCTTGTAGACCACCAGGCCATCAAGTACCGGGCGCAGTTTATTACCCTCGCGCACATAAAGTGTCAGGTCGGTTTTTTCGTAGGGAATGGCGCTTGAATTGTGCGAGAACTTTGACCGCAGCCCGAACGCGCGAACATCCGGGGCCAGCCGATAGCGAGCGGTATCGACCAGCAGATCGGTGAAACGAATGGCATCGGAATTGTAGGCACCGGGTTTCGCATACGTCGCCAGCGTCTTCCAGTTGCTGGTGTCGATGATCGCCAGATCCAGATCAAACACACCGGCATCGTCACTACCAGCATCCGGCACGTAGGTGGATTTGAGGGCAATCGCCTGATCCTTGAACGCCGGCCATGCCTTGCAGCGTGCCAATGACTGGTCGTTGTAATCCTTGGTGACGCAGGAAACCTGGGCCTGGGCTGGAGCGGTGATGGCCAGCAAGCCGAGGGCGATGAAAAGTCGGGTTGGGGTGAGCATTGTTCTTCCTTGAAATAAGTCGCGTTGGCTCTGTATCACTCGATGGCTTTGAAACCTTTAGGCAAGACGTAGGATTTTCCGTCGTAGTGAAGGGTTGTCAGTTCAGGACCACTGACACTGATTTTGTCTTCACAAGTATCGCCTTCGACGACATTGGTCGTCCCTGTCGTCTTGGTTTTGATGATCAGATCGGCATAACCATGGGAGCTGGTCTTGGCGATTTCTACCGTTCTGGTCGTCTCATATCGCTCGCCGGCGCAATCACCGTCCCATTCACCGCCGTACTCATAAACCACTAATTGACTGAGCACGGGACGTAACTTATCGCCCTCTCTCACATAAAGAGAGAGGTGCGTTTCCTCAAGCGGGTTGAGGCGAGAGGCATTGGTGAATTGCACGCGAACGCCAAACGCCCGTACTTCTGGGGTTAGTTTGTAGCGTGCGGTATCGAGCGAGAGATCTCGCAATGCCACCCCACCCGAGAAAAAAACGGAGGCTTGGTGATAAGTGGCAACCGGTTTCGTTTGGTCGCTTTTCAAGACCGATAAATTGAAATCATAGGTGCCGCTCGTGTCGGTGCTCTCCGGCACGGAGCTGCGCTCAAATTTCGCATTCGCGCTGATGATCAACCCCGGATACGCCGGCCACTCCTTGCACACGGAGAAATCCAGATCACCCGCCACCGGCGCAGGCACACAATCAGCCAACACCTGCCCCGCCATCAACGCCCCACACAGCGCCACCCAACCAACGACCCCAGACTTCACTGTCACGCCCCGCTCCTTGATGTTTGTCAGCCGCGCACTATCCCCTGCTCAATCCGCCGATTCAACCAGTTCAACGCCTGATCCCCGCCGCGCCGCTTGTGCCACGCCGAGACAAACGTGAACGGTGCAATTTCAAACGGCGGCGGCAGGACGATCA
Organism: Pseudomonas pharyngis; assembly: GCF_021602345.1. Lineage (GTDB taxonomy): Bacteria > Pseudomonadota > Gammaproteobacteria > Pseudomonadales > Pseudomonadaceae > Aquipseudomonas > Aquipseudomonas pharyngis. The sequence goes on along the minus strand of NZ_BQID01000006.1, from coordinate 14,230 downwards.
GCGATTCGTCATCCACCTCGTTCAACGCCCGCGAAGCCACGGTCAGGATCAGATCCGTGCCGCTGATGAACCGCGGCGCGGCGCTCCAGTGCGGCAGGCTGATGGCGACGCGGCGGCGTTCGCGCAGGGCGGTCAGGGTGCGTTCGATTTCCGGGGTGCCGCTGCCGCGCATTTCCAGCAGTACGTGCGGGCGTGACAGGTAGGTGGGCAGGTCGAGCTGGCCGTCGGCCGGCAGGCTGTGGCGATCGAGCAAACACACGTAGCGTTCCTCGAACAGCGGCGTGCTGCGCAGTTCACCCGGCAATTCGGGAAGTACGCCGGCGGCCAGGTCGATGTCGCCGTTGAGCAGGCCTTCGACCATGCCTTCGCGGCTGGCATGGCTGATTTGCAGGTCGATGCCCGGTGCTTCCGCGCGCAAGGTGCGAATCAGCCCGGGCAGGATGATCGCCGCGCCGTAGTCCGACATCGCGAGGCGAAAGGTCCGACGGGCGCTGGCCGGATCGAAGGTGTTCGGCGCCAGCAGCGATTGCACCTGGGCCAGGGTTTCCGCCAGCGGCGCCGCCAGCTCCAGCGCCCGCGCGGTGGGCACCAGCCCCGAACCGGCCCGCACCAGCAACGGATCAGCGAGCAAGTCACGCAGACGCGCCAACGCATGGCTGACCGCCGGTTGACTCAGGTGCAGGCGCTCGGCAGCGCGGGTCACGTGTTGCTCGGTGAGCAAGGCGTCGAGGATCACCAGCAGGTTGAGGTCAATGCGGCGTAGATCATTCATTCGATGCATGTTCCGAATACCAAAACAGAATTTAAATCTGCGCGACGAATACCCTAGAGTCCAGCAAAACCTTGCCGGAGAACGATCATGGGAACGATGCAGTGGGTCGGTTTGCTGCTATTGGCGGTATTTGCCGGGGCGGTGGTGCCGTTTCAGAGTGCGATCAACATCAATCTGGCGCGGGGGTTGGGGCATCCGCTGTGGGCGACGCTGACCTCGCTGGTGGTGAGCGTGCTGGTGTTGTTGCCGGTGATTGTCGCCCTGCGCCTGCCGTTACCGTCGCTGGCCCTCGCCAGCAAGCTGCCGCTGTGGATGTGGACCGGCGGGGCGTTCGGGGTGTGCTTCGTCGCACTGGCGGTGGTGTTGCTGCCGAAGCTGGGGGCTTCGGGATTTCTGGCGCTGGCCCTGGCCGGGCAAATGATCACGTCAATCGTGCTGGATCACTTCGGCCTGTTCGGGCTGGTGGAGAAGCACCTGACATTGCCGCGCCTGTTGGGCGCAGTCTTGTTGATGGCGGGAGTGGCGTTGATCCAGTTCTCCCCGACACTGGAAAAGAGCGCCACAGCCGTTGGATAAGGGTTCAAGCGTAGGCTCTCCAGCACCGGACTTGTCGGGCATTTCATCGCCTCACAGCCGGGCAAGGCTTCGCCCTACAAGCAAATCTCCAACAGCCGTCAATGCTATCGGACGCAGCCGATTCTGACCCTGCATAGCTCTCTGTAAAGTCTGGCAACACACACAATTTGCAACACCCCATGGATTGCCCTGCTCAAGGAGAGCTGCCTATGAATCACCTGTCGGAATCCGCCAACACTTTCTCCAATTACCGCAAGGTCATCGCTTTGGCAGACCACGATTGGGAGGCTGCGGAAGCTGGAAAAATCGCCGCCCTCAACGTCGAGGTCACAGGCTGTAATCACTTGCTCGATCAGCACGGGCGCCAGTTCCATCATTTCTGCACCACCTCCTATCTGGGCCTCGATCACCACCCCGCGCTGCTTGAGGGGGCCATCACGGCGCTGCGTGAAACCGGTACGTTGCGCGTTGCCAACTCGAAAAACCGCTGCAAACTGGCGCTGCTCGAGCAATACGAAAGCGAGTTGTCGCAATTGTTTGGCGCGGTGTGTCTGACTACTCTGTCCTGCAGCGCCGCGAGCGCCGGTATCCTGCCGCTGCTGGCCAGTGGCGTGTTCACCCAGAACCGCCCGCCGGTGATGGTGTTTGATCGCCTGGCCCATTACTCGATGAATCACCTGAAGGCCAGTTGCGCCGACGAGACCCAGGTATTGACCAGCCCCCACAACGATATGGATTTTCTCGAATCGGTGTGCCAGCGCCATTCCACCGTCGCCTACATCGCCGACGGCGCCTACAGCATGGGGGGCGTCGCCAATCTGGACGGTCTGTTGTATCTGAAGGAGCGTTACGGCCTGTTCCTTTATCTGGATGATTCTCATGCGTTGTCAGCGGTCGGCAGCAACGGCGCAGGTCTTGTTCGACCAAGAATGCCGGCGCTGGAGGAGGACTGCCTGATCGTCGCTTCGCTGGCCAAATCGTTCGGGGCAAGCGGCGGTCTGGTGATGCTCGGGAATGAACGGCAGAGGAAGTTGATCCAGCGTTACGGCGGGCCGAGCAACTGGTCGCAAAGTCTCAATTGCGCGGCCATCGGTGCGGGCCTGGCGTCGATCCAGGTGCATCGCAGCGCGGAACTGAGGGCGCTGCAGGTTCGGCTCCAGGCCAACATCCACCTGTTCGACAGCCTCTTGAGCACCGAGCAGCACGGCAGCTCCATGGCCATCCGTTTGATCAACTGCGGCGAGGCCGCCCTGGCCACGCAAATCGCCGTTGAACTGGCCGAACACGGTTTTTTCACCAGCGCGGTGTTCTTCCCGGTGGTAGCCCAGGGCAAAGCCGCGATCCGCGTGACCCTGCGCGCCGACATGGAATCGACCCTGATCCACCGCTTTTGTGATTTGATCACCGGTCTGTTAATGACGCGCGGTCACCCTCGCCACCGCTGAACCTTTACGGACGACTCGTGAACCCCAGCCTCATCCTGCTCATCACTTGCTCCACCGTGTTCCTCGCCCAGTTGGGCATGAGCATTTATCTGCCGGCGCTGCCACAGATCGCCGGGCATTTGCAGGTCGATGCATCGCAAGTGGCCTGGGGTTTGTCGCTGTACCTGATCGGCATGGCGCTGCCGATGCTGCTGTGGGGCAGCCTGGCCCAGCGCATCGGCCGCAAACCGGTGCTGCTGGCGGCATTGGGAATTTATGGCGTGGCGAATCTGGCACTGCCGCTGGGTGCGACGCTGGAGTCGTTCCTGCTGCTGCGACTGCTTCAGGGGATCGGCGCCAGCGGCATTTCGGTGATGGCGCGGGTGCTGATTCGTGACAGCTTTCGGGGGGATCTGCTGGCGAAGGCGTTGTCGTGGATTTCGATTTCATTCGTTGTCGCGCTCGGGATCGGGCAATACGCCGGTTCGCTCATTCAGGTGACGCTGGGCTGGCAGGCGATCTTTTATCTGCTGGGCGCGGTCAGTCTGTTGATGGCCGCGATAGTCTCGCGCCTGAGTTTCCCGAAACTCGTCGAAGCGCCCACAACCGCTTCACCCTGGGCGGTCTACCGCACGATTCTGGTCCATCGGGCGTTTCTTCTGCCAGCGCTCGCGGGCGGCCTGGGCTATGGCGTGATCATCGCGTTCAACAGCGCTGCGCCGTTGATTCTGCAAGGCCCGTTCAACTGGTCGGCGACTGAATATGGGTTGCTGGGCTGGCCGATCAGCGCCGCATATTTTCTGGGGGCGCTGGCGGTCAATCGCTTTGTACTGCGTATCGGTCAGCACCGGTTGATGACACTGGGGGTCGCGTTGGTGATGGCCGGCACTGGCGTGATGCTGGCTGGCAGTCTGTTGGCCAGCTCGATGGCCTGGCTGCTTTGGCTGCCTTATTGCGTTGCCGTGTTCGGCCAGTCGCTGAACTATCCGATCAGCCTGTCACGGGCCAACGATGGCGCGCCGATTGCCGGCGCCTACGCGATGGCCCTGAGCGGGTTCATCCACCAATTGATGGCGGCGCTGATCGGCGCCGTGGCCAGTATGTTCGCCAGTCCGCAAGCGTGGCCGCTGTCGTTGCTGTGCTGCATTCTGGCGATGGGCGCACTGCTCTGTACGAGAGGCACGCCCGTTCGCCTGCCTGCTTAAAACGCGCTGCGAAAAATCTCCTCGATCTGCCGTTGATCCGCCGCCCGTGGATTGGTGAAGCCGCAGGCGTCTTTCAGGGCGTTGGCGGCGAGCACCGGGATGTCGGTGCATTTGGCGCCCAGATCACGCAGACCACCGGGAATCTCCACGTCCCTGGCCAGGCAACGAATCGCATCGATCGCGGCTTTTGCGCCCTCCTCCGGGCTGAAACCACGAATGTCGGCGCCCATGGCGTGGGCCACGTCGGTCAGACGATCGGCGCAGACCTGCGCGTTGAATGTCTGCACATGCGGCAGCAATACCGCGTTGCACACCCCGTGAGGCAGATCATAGAAACCGCCCAACTGATGCGCCATCGCATGCACGTAGCCGAGGGACGCATTGTTGAACGCCATGCCCGCGAGGAACTGCGCGTAGGCCATGTTTTCCCGCGCGGCCAGGTCGCTGCCGTCGCGAACGGCCAGGCGCAGGTTGTTGCTGATCAGGGTCATTGCCTTCAGCGCGCAGGCGTCGGTGATCGGGTTGGCAGCGGTGGAGACGTAGGCTTCGATCGCGTGGGTCAGCGCGTCCATGCCGGTGGCGGCGGTCAGGCTTTTCGGCATGGCGACCATCAGCGCCGGATCGTTCACCGACAGCAGCGGCGTGACGTTGCGGTCGACGATGGCCATTTTCACGTGGCGGGTTTCGTCGGTGATGATGCAGAACCGGGTCATCTCGCTGGCGGTACCGGCGGTGGTGTTGATGGCGATCAGCGGCAGTTGCGGCTTGGTCGATTGATCGACGCCTTCGTAGTCGCGGATCTGTCCGCCGTTGGTGGCACACAATGCAATGCCCTTGGCGCAGTCGTGGGGCGAACCGCCGCCCAACGACACCACGAAGTCGCAGCGACTGTCCTTGAGCAGCGCCAGCCCCGCCTCGACGTTGGCGATGCTCGGGTTGGGTTTGGCGCCGTCGAAGATCACCGAATCGATGTCCTGCATCGCCAGTTTCTCGGCAATCATCGTCGCCACCCCGGCCTTGGCCAGCCCGGCGTCGGTGACGATCAGCGCCTTGCGAAAACCGTAGTTGCGGATCGCGTTCATGGCGTCGTCAAGGCAGCCGCTGCCCATGATGTTTACGGCGGGAATGAAAAAGGTGCTGCTCATGGCGCGTCTCCTGACTGGAGCCGAATCGACTCGTGCAATTCGGCGAATGCACACAGGATCGACCGATCGGTCACGGCGGATGTTGATCTGGCTCAATGCCCGCTCGTGATAAAGTCGCCGTCCATCTGCCCCTTTGTTTTGAGACGTGCCCTGCAATGAGCGATTTTCTGGATGTCGACGCCACCCTCGAAGACTGGAACGCGTTGCGCGCCACCACCGATTTCAGCGGCCTGCTGCTGGGCAACGGAGCCAGTCGCGCGGTGTGGGACGATTTCGGCTACGACTCGCTGTTCGAAAACGCCCGCACGGTGGAAGAAAAGCCCCTGAGCCCGTCGGAACTGAGCGTGTTCGACGCCATGCAGACGCGCAGCTTCAAGCAGGTGCTCGGCGCGCTGAAAACCACCAGCCGGGTCAACAAGGCGCTGGCCGTCAGTTCGGCCGCACCGCGCAACCGCTACTACGCGATCAAGGAAGCGCTGATCAACACCGTGCACGCGGTACACATCCCGTGGCGGCTGATCGAAGCCTCGACTTTGGCGACCCTGAACAGTGAACTGGCGCGTTATCGCACGGTGTTCACCACCAATTACGATTTGCTCAATTACTGGGCCCTGCAACATCAGGCCGAGGCGATCGACGACCTGTTCAACGGCCCGGATGCGAGTTTCGATCTGTGCGAAAGCAGCACGGAAAAACCGCGTCTGCTGTACCTGCACGGCGGCCTGCATCTGGTGCGCAACCAGGACGGCACTGCGCGCAAACTGACAGCGACCGAGGGCACGCTGCTCGGCAGTTTCGCGATCAACAACACGATCAAGACGCTCGACGACGTGCCGCTGTTCGTCAACGAAGGGCCGAGCGCCGACAAGCTCAAAACCATCCGCAGTTCCGATTACCTGTCGTTCTGCTACAACCAGTTACTCGGTCACGGCGACAATCTGTGCATCTTCGGCCACGCCCTCGGCGAGCAGGACAGCCACCTCGTGCGCGCTCTGCGCCTGGCAAAACCGAAGACCGTGGCGATCTCGATCTACCCGCGCAGCGCGGCGTTCATCCAACATCAAAAGCGGCACTACGCCAAGGTGTTCGAGGGCACGGGTGTCGAGTTGCGGTTTTTTGATTCCAAGAGCCATGCGTTGGGCAATCCGAAGCTGTCGGTGCCGGTCGAGGTCTGATCACTCCTCGCTGCTGTGCACCACCACCAGCAACTGCGCCTGCACCTCGCCCACTGAGCGGATGCGGTGGGGTTTCTGCGCATTGAAGTGCAGCGCATCGCCCCGCTCCAGCAGCACCCGTTCGTTCACGAAGTCCACTTCGACCTGGCCTTCGTGGACGAACAGAAATTCCTCGCCCAAGTGTTCCTTGAAGGTTTTGTCGGTGAATTCGCTCGGCGGATAAATGATGAACGGCAGCAGGCTGCGTTCGCTGACCTGATGGGCCAGCACCGCATAACCGGGGCTGTGGGCGTTGGCCGCCAGCGACTGGCGCTCATGGCTGCGCACCAGGCTGTAGCTGTCGAGGCTGACGTTGTCTTCGGAGAACAGCTCCTCGACTTTCACGTTCAGCGCCTTCGCCAGTTTCAGCGCAGCGGCAATCGACGGCGTGTTCAACCCGCGCTCGACCTTCGACAGGTAACTCTTGGTCATGCCGGATTTCTCGGCCAGCACCTCAAGGGTTACGCCAAGTTTTTTTCTCAATAATTTCAAACGGATAGACATGCGAAGCGATTAATCCAGCAAAGGAAAGACGATTTGTCCTTGCCAATGACACAAAGTGTCATATAGCCTTTTAAGTGTCATCCATGGCAACCACCACAGGACACGGATATGGCGAAGACATTAGCACTACCCAAAGACGAACTGGTCAAGCAAGCGCTGACCCAGATGCAAAAAACCCTGGCGGATAATACGTGGACAGACCGGCAAAAGCTGGCCCTGACCTGCCGGATCCTGTTCGAGAACGGCCACGATTCGGGCCTCGCCGGGCAGATCACCGCCCGTGGCCCGCAGCCAGGCACTTACTACACTCAGCAACTGGGACTGGGTTTCGATGAAATCACCGCGAGCAATCTGCTGCTGGTCAACGAAGACCTCGAAGTGCTCGAAGGCCACGGCATGGCCAACCCGGCCAACCGTTTCCACAGCTGGGTGTACCGCGCCCGACCGGACGTGAACTGCATCATCCACACCCACCCGACACACATTGCCGCGCTGTCGATGCTGGAAGTGCCGCTGCAGATTTCCCACATGGACCTGTGCCCGCTGTACGACGATTGCGCGTTCCTTGAAGGCTGGCCGGGTGTGCCGGTGGGTAACGAAGAAGGCGAACTGATTGCCGGCGCGTTGGGCGACAAACGGGCGATCCTGCTTTCCCACCACGGGCAACTGTCGACCGGCACGACCATCGAGGAAGCCTGTGTCATCGCGCAACTGATCGAACGCGCCGCCAAACTGCAACTGCTGGCAATGGCCGCCGGGACGATCAAACCGATCATTCCCGAGCTCGGCCGCGAGGCCCATGACTGGGTGTCGAAACCCAAACGCCACGCTGCGGCCTTCAACTACTACGCCCGGCAGAACCTGCGGCAGCACGCCGATTGCCTGAACTGAACACCTCATCCTTGCGGAGCACTCTCATGTCCAACATTCACGGCATCATCGGCTACACCATCACCCCGTTCGGCGCCAATGGCGAAGGCGTCGACCTGCCGGCCCTCGGCCGCTCCATCGACCGTCTGATCGCCGGCGGCGTTCACGCCATCGCGCCACTGGGCAGCACCGGCGAAGGCGCCTACCTGAGCGATGCGGAGTGGGACCAGGTCGCCGAATTCAGCATCAAGCACGTCGCCAAACGCGTGCCGACCGTGGTCAGCGTGTCCGACCTGACCACCGCCAAAGCGGTACGCCGCGCACGCTTTGCCGAAGCCCACGGCGCCGACGTGGTGATGGTGCTGCCGACGTCCTACTGGAAACTCACCGAGGCGGAAATCCTCGCCCACTACCGCGCCATCGGCGACAGCATCGGCGTGCCGATCATGCTCTACAACAACCCGGCCACCAGCGGCACCGACATGTCGGTGGAGCTGATCCTGCGTATCGTCAACGGCGTGGAAAACGTGACCATGGTCAAGGAGAGCACCGGCGACATCCAGCGCATGCACAAGCTGCAACTGCTGGGCGAAGGCCGGGTGCCGTTCTACAACGGCTGCAACCCGCTGGCGCTGGAAGCATTCGCCGCTGGGGCGAAAGGCTGGTGCACGGCGGCGCCGAACCTGATTGCGCAGCTCAATCTGGATTTGTACGAAGCCACGCTGGCGGGGGATCTCGGTAAGGCGCGAGAGCTGTTCTACCGCCAGTTGCCGCTGCTGGACTTCATCCTCAAGGGCGGCTTGCCGGCGACGATCAAGGCCGGTCTGCGCCTGACCGATCTGGAAGTCGGCGATCCGCGCTTGCCGGTGTTCCCGCTGGCTGAGGCCGGGCGTACGCAATTGCAGGCCTTGCTGAACACCTTGCGTTGAACGAAAAAAATCCCGCCCGGTTTACGCCGGGCGGGATGTTTTGTGGCCGTCGATCAGAGGCTGGCGGCGCGTTTCATGGCTTCGCGGTGGAACGGCTGATCCTTGAGAATCTGCGCGATGAACGTGTCGCTGATCAAGCGCATGTGTTCGAACTGACCGCCCGAGGCATTGAATGCGCCGCGCCAGGATTCGGTGTGATTCTTCACGGTGTACACGCCCAGTATCTGCTTGCCATGGCTGAGGCTGAACACCACCGTGCTGTCGAAACTCACCGGCACCGGCACCAGAAACAGGGTGAAGGCGCTGAGAAGCATCTGCGGCTGAATCCCGCCGACATCGCTGTTGGCAATCACCAAAACGTTGTAGCCATCTTCGCTGCGGCCGGCCTTCACTTCTTCAAAGGTGCCACGCCGACGCAGCTCGTCACGCAGCATCCAGCTCGGCATGCCGATCACACTGACGTTGATGGCCGGCAATTGCTGGCTGCTGTAATCGACGTCCGGCGCCTTCAGCGAATGGGTGGCCTGGCACCCACCGAGCAGCAGAAGCAAGCCCAGAAGCAGACGTTTGATGAACATTAGAATTTCCCCGAGAGCATGGCTTTGTAGACGGAGGCGCTGGTGCCGTTCTCTTCACGAATAAATGGTGTGGCGGTGTACAGGTTCGGCATGTCCAGTCGTTGCAGGCCGGGTACTTGCGGATATCTGGCGCGGACCAGCGCGGCGTCGCGTTCGAGATGATCGCTGTGCAGAAACAGGCAGGTGCTGTCGCTGGGGGACACGCAGCCGGCACGGAAGTCACCGATGTAGTAAGCCTTGCCCGCTTCAAGCTGCATGCCGATGGTGAAGTCTTCACGGCTCCAGGACACCGATCTGCCGCGATCGAATCGCACGTTGTAGATCTCGTAGCGACCGGGTTTGAGCGGCATCACGAACAGCGTGCCGATACCACGGCCGGTCTCGCGCACGTCTCGTGCGGTACGGGCATAGAACTCGTTGTGCAGGCGCGCGCTGGCGAATTCGTCACTGCCACGCTTGCGGATCAGCAGCATCTGTTCCTGGGCCGCATAGGATGCTTTTGGCCAGATACCGACCACGCCCACCAGATACGCGGTGCCGGAATCGGCACTCGGTGCGAGTTCATCATCGATTTGGGTCGGGGACAGGCTATAGCAGCCGCTCAAGCCGAGCAGCAGGGTCAGGACAGCGAAAAGGCGGATCATCAGTGGGAAAACTCTGGCGGCAGTTGTTCAAAAATTCCGCGAAAGAGTCATCTCGCGCCCCTTCCTTGGATTGGCGGCGGAGGATAAGCGAAATGATGGCACATAGCCAGAATTCAGTCGCCAAGGATTTGGCGACTGAACGTCATGGGTGGTTCAAAGCACCGGCAGGGTTTTGTCCTTGATCACCTTGGACGGCCCGTTGGCCTTGACGCTGGCGATGCCCTTGTCACACGCCGCGTCGGATGAATAGGATTCGCTGCTGCCGATGATCTGGTGATTGGCCGCCTTGAGGTTGAAGTAGGGGTGACCGTCCTTCGTCGATTTTTTCTCGTAGCGTTCGTCCAGCGGGCTGTTGGCCTGCACCGAGGCGATGCCGTTTTCGGCAGCCGTGCGGCTGGTGTACAGCTCGCTGGTCAGAATGGTTTCGGCGTTCGCCGCTTTCAGTACGAACCTGTACTGGCCGTTGCTGCTTTTGCTCAACTCATACCATCCGGACATGGTGTTTCTCCTTATCGATGTGTCACAGGGTGATTTTGGTTCCAAGCAACCCGAGGAAACCGGCCAGCCATTTCGGGTGCGCCGGCCAGGCGGGCGCGGTGGCCAGGTTGCCCTGGACATGGCCGTCCGTGACCGGGATGTCGATGTAGGTGCCGCCGGCCAGGCGAACTTCCGGGGCGCAGGCCGGATAAGCACTGCACTCGCGACCTTCGAGAATCCCCGCCGCCGCCAGCAGTTGCGCGCCGTGACAGACGGCGGCAATCGGCTTGCCGGCCTTGTCGAAGGCGCGCACCAGTTCGAGGACTTTTTCGTTCAGCCGCAGGTATTCCGGCGCACGCCCGCCGGGCACCAGCAAGGCGTCGTAATCCTTGGCATCGACCTTGGCGAAATCGAAGTTCAGGGCGAACTGGTGACCGGGCTTCTCGCTGTAGGTCTGGTCGCCTTCAAAGTCATGGATCGCGGTGCGCACGGTCTTGCCGGCGGCCTTGTCCGGGCACACGGCATGCACGGTGTGACCGACCATTTGCAGGGCCTGGAACGGCACCATCACTTCGTAGTCTTCGACGTAATCGCCGACCAGCATCAGTATCTTTTTCGCGGCCATGGGCAGGACTCCTCTGGTGAATGCGCAGGAATATTCACAGTAGCCCAAGGACCGCGATGGCGTTCGCAAACTGTATGGATAACTCTGCGCTCAGCTGTAACAGCCCGACTGCCGTGGTTTGTGGCTAGATGAAGACACCTTCCTGTCATCTTCGAATCTGGTTGCCCTCATGTCTTCGCGCGAAAACACCGGCATGGCCCTCGGCCTGCTCGGCGTGGTGATTTTCAGCCTCACCCTGCCCTTCACCCGCATCGTGGTGCAGGAACTGCACCCGCTGCTCAATGGCCTCGGCCGCGCGTTGTTCGCGGCGATTCCGGCAGCAGCGCTGTTGTTGTGGCGACGGGAAAAGTGGCCGACCTGGAAGCAAGTCAAAGGCCTGAGCCTGGTGATCGCCGGGGTGATCCTCGGTTTCCCGGTGCTGTCGGCGTGGGCCATGCAGACCCTGCCGGCCTCCCATGGCGCGCTGGTCAACGGTTTGCAGCCGTTGTGCGTGGCGCTTTATGCGGCGTGGTTGTCCCATGAACGTCCCTCAAAAGCCTTCTGGGCCTGCGCCGCACTGGGCAGTGCGCTGGTGCTGGGATACGCGCTGTACACCGGTGCCGGCAGCATTCAGGCCGGGGATTTGTTGATGTTGGGTGCGATTGCGGTGGGTGGTCTGGGTTATGCCGAGGGCGGGCGTCTGGCCCGGGAGATGGGCGGCTGGCAGGTGATCTGCTGGGCGCTGGTGCTGTCGACGCCGCTGCTGATCGGCCCGGTGCTGTACCTGGCGTTGCAGCATCAGGGCGCGGTATCGGCAAAAACCTGGTGGGCGTTCGGTTACGTCGCACTGTTTTCGCAGTTTCTGGGGTTCTTCGCCTGGTACGCCGGGCTGGCCATGGGTGGCATTGCCCGGGTCAGTCAGATCCAGTTGTTGCAGATCTTCTTCACCATCGCGTTTTCCGCGTTGTTCTTCGGGGAACACGTGGAGCCGATCACCTGGCTGTTCGCCTGCGGGGTGATCGCGACGGTGATGCTCGGGCGCAAGACCGCGGTGCGCCCGGCTCAACCGGGCACATTACCGGCCGGGGTTCAGCTCAAGCCTTGAGCTTCAGCAGGCCGTCAGCGAGCAGCAGGGTTTCGAGGCAGTGCTCGCTGATCTGGTAGAACGCCTTCAACTCCTGAATCTTCACCAGCAACTGAGTCGGGTCCACCGGCTCGGCGCGCTTCACCGCCAGGATCATCTTGTTCTTGTTGGTGTGGTCCAGGGAGATGAACTCGAACACCTTGGTCTCGTAACCGCAGGCTTCAAGGAACAGCGCACGCAAGCTGTCGGTGACCATTTCCGCCTGCTGGCCCAGGTGCAGACCGTATTGCAGCATCGGTTTGAGCAGCGCCGGGCTCTGGATCTGCAAGCGGATCTGTTTGTGGCAGCACGGCGAGCACATGATGATCGAGGCGCCGGAGCGGATGCCGGTGTGGATCGCGTAGTCGGTGGCGATGTCGCAGGCATGCAGGGCGATCATCACGTCCAGCTCGCTCGGCGCCACGCTGCGCACATCACCGCATTTGAACACCAGCCCCGGGTGTTCGAGTTTCTGCGCGGCGGTGTTGCACAGGTTGACCATTTCTTCACGCAACTCGACGCCGGTGACTTCGCCTTCGGCCTTCAGGGTGTTGCGCAAATAGTCATGAATGGCGAACGTCAGATACCCCTTGCCCGAACCGAAATCCGCCACCCGCACCGGTTTGTCCAGGGCCAGCGGCGACGAGGTCAGCGCGTGGCTGAAGACTTCGATGAACTTGTTGATCTGCTTCCACTTGCGCGACATCGCCGGGATCAGCTCGTGCTGGGCGTTGGTCACGCCCAGATCGTTGAGGAACGGCCGGTTCAGATCGAGGAAGCGGTTTTTCTCGCGGTTGTGCTCGGCGGACGGCACTTCACGCAATTGCTGAGGTTTGCTCATGAACAGCGAGCTCTTGCCCTTTTTGCTGTATTCGAGCTGGGCTTCGTCCGTCAGCGCCAGCAAATGCGCATTTTTGAACGCCGCCGGCAGCAGCCCGGCAATCGTCGCCACCGCTTCATCCAGCGGCAGGTTCTTGGTGATGTCGCGGGTCTTGTAGCGATAAACGAACGACAGGCACGGCTGCGCCTTGACCGTCACCGGTTTGATGATGATCCGCTGCAGATCCGCTTCTTCGCCGACGTACTTGGCCAGCACCAGTTTGATGAAGCCGTTCTGTTCGAGGCTGGTTTGCAGTAGCTCGATGAACCGGGCGTGGTGATCGGGCGCCGGTTTGGCAGATGCGGAGGGAGCGGTAACGGACATGGGAAAAAGCGGCCTCGGACGGGCAAATCGGGAATGGGCGCTAGTTTAGGGGGGATGGGGGTTGGGGACACGCTCTTATTTACCGAACGGCTTCTAAAAGCGGCCCTCACCCCAACCCTCTCCCGGAGGGAGAGGGAGCCGACCGAGTTGTTTTCTTGAGTTACGCCGACCTGAAATACCGAGTCGAACTCAAGATTTGAAACCCAAGAAAATCGGCTCCCTTCCCCCTCCCCCCTCTGGGGAGAGGGCTGGGGTGAGGGGGGGGGGTCAAGCCGAACGCAAAAATCAAAGCTACCCCAAAACGACCAACCGATTCGGCAACTCATTCCTGACCTGCGTCACCGGCACATGCACCTTGAGCAACTCGCCGCACGCCTCGATACAGGTAACAAAGCCCTGCAACGTCTGCCCCTGCCGCACCTGCTCGGTAAACGCCGCGACAATCGAGTCCCAGCTCTTGTTATCCAGCTTTTTGGAAATCCCTTCGTCCACCAGAATCTCCACATACCGCTCCGCCTCGCAGACGAAAATCAGCATGCCGGTGCTGCCCACCGTGTGATGCAGGTTCTGTTCGAGAAACTGCCGCCGCGCGAGGTTCGAGGCGCGCCAGTGCCGGACGTGGCGCGGGATCAGATGAGTGGTGACCCTGGGCAGGCGAAACAGCAGGCACAGCACGACAAAACTGACCCACTGCACCAGCAACAGACTGTGCATGGTCAGCCAGCCGGTCAGGTAATGCACGATCCCCGGCACCACCAGCGCCAGCAGGCTGGCCCACAGCAGCGGGATGTACGCGTAGTCGTCGGCGCGGGCCGCGAGCACCGTCACCAGTTCGGCGTCGGTGTCGCGCTCGACCCGGGCGATGGCCTCGGCGACCTTGCGTTGTTCGTGTTCAGTCAGTAATGCCATGTCGTGTTGTGCCTGCTCATTATTGTTATCACCAGCCGCCGGAGGACCCGCC
>NZ_BQID01000005.1 GCF_021602345.1 Pseudomonas pharyngis | reverse complement strand
CTCCCCCGCTGACCGGGTAGGCCCGCAGGCGCTGCCGCACTTCGAAAGCTGGATCCGCAAGGCCGACGAACACCTGGTGCATGTCCTGCAGCAGGAACTCAACTTTGAGCTGAAGAAGCCACCGAGGGGGAAATAACGTGATCGAACATGTCGAGGAGCCGTTAAGTTTTGAGCAGCTTTATCAAGCCATCGAACAACATATTCAGCATCAGTTGCCATGGGTGCAAACGGTGGCCATGTGGCCCAATGACTTGGATCGTCTACCGCTGCCGGCAATACTGATCGAGCTGGCCGAGATGGAGCCGGGTCTAGATCCGGGAACAGGCGAAACCGGTTTGGCCTGCAAGTTCGAGGCGCGGGTGATCACCGATCCCATTCAGCCGGATCACCATCAGCAGGCGGTGTTTCTGGCCGGTCATCTTGGCGCGCTACTGCGCATGCAGAGCTGGGGTGTGGCGGTCGAACCGGCCGAGTTCGTGCAGGCCATGCCCGACTGGACCAAGCCCGAGTTGGACGGCTACACCGTCTGGGTTGTGGAGTGGACACAGCAGATCTACCTCGGTGACGCCGAATGGCCATGGCCGGATCAGCCACCGGGCACCCTGGTACTGAATACCGAACCGGGCGACGGCCCGTTCCGTCCGGAGGACGTGCCATGAGTCCAAGTTACATTGCCGCACAGCACGACCGCATGCTCGCTGGCCTGGTCAAGGACTGCTACGTGGTCGCAGTTGACCTTACCTCGTCACCACCGGCCTGCCGCGTTTCGGACGGTGAGTGGGTCAGCGGCTGGGTGCGCTGGCACAGCATTGCTGCCGGCAAGGCGCGGCACTGGCGGGCGCCCAGCCTGAACGAGCAGGGCACCCTGATCAGTGCCAGCGGCGACGTGGCTCAAGGCACGTTCATTCCTGGCCTGTACGGCAACGGCGGCGCGCCGCCGGACAACCGCGACCATGTCGAAGTCTGGCATTTCGAGGATGGCGGGCGCTTGGTCTACGACTGGCAGGACAGCATTTACAGCATCACCCTGCCCACCGGAACGGTCGCCATCAAGGTCGGGGCGACCCAGGCCGAGGTAACCGACAACGCTGTCACGGTGAACTCGGGAACGATCGATCTCGAAGCCACGGTGAACATCAAAGGGCCGGTCAATATCGAGGGACCGCTGCACGTCACCGGGGACATCACCAGCGACGGCGCGATCCTGGACACCACCGGCAACAGCAACCACCACAAGCACTAGCGAATCTTTTCCATCCGGCCCGCCCAGTGCGGGCTTTTTCATGCCCGGAGCAATCATGGCCAAACCTCAAGACCATTCAACGACGCAGGATTCTGCCGCTGTTATCCAGCCGATCTCGGCCGCCTCGTCGCTCACTTTTCGCGACACCCTCTACACCTCGCGCACGGTGATCCTTCCGGACGGTCGCACGATTCCCGTGATCAAGAGCCTGGTCTCGGTCGAGGCGGGCGATGACATCGCGCTGAAATGCCTCAAGGCCCACCCTGAATACGAGCAGCTCAAGGAGTAGACACGATGATCGGAATGGATCGCCACACCGGGCAGCCCATCTCCGGCATCGAGCATCTACGTCAGTCAGTCGCGGACATCCTCGGCACACCGCTGCTAAGCCGTCGCGAACGGCCGGAGTACGGCAGCAAGCTCCGGCGCATGGTTGACCTGCCCATCAACGAAGGCTGGAAAAGCGCGGCGCAGGCTGAGGCCTTAAGGGCGCTCAACCAATGGGAGCCACGGCTCAAGCTTGAGCGTGTCGTGGTGGTCTCTGTCCTGGGCGGTCAAATCAATTTCAAGATCAGCGGCGAATACCTCGGTGAACGCGGCACGTTGGAGGTGTGGGTATGAGTACCCTGGTGGATCTGTCGGAGCTACCGGCACCGGACGTGCTGGAGCCGCTGGACTTTGAGGACACCTACAGCGAAGCGCTGGGCGTGTTCCGTGGGCACATGGGTCAGAACTGGACAGCTTCGCTGGAGAGCGATCCGGTGACCAAGCTGCTGGAGGTTGGCAGCTACATCAAGCTCGGCAATCGGGCGCGAGTCAACGACGCGGCCAAGGCCCAGTTGTTGGCCTATGCCACCGGCACTGATCTGGATCACCTGGCCGCCAACGTCAACCTCAAGCGCCTGGTGATCCAGGCTGCGGATCCGTTGGCTGTGCCGCCGGTGGAGGCGGTGATGGAGTCCCACGATGCGCTGCGTGAGCGGGTGCAGCTGGCCTACGAAGGACTGACCACGGCCGGGCCGCGCAACAGCTACATCCTCCATGCTCGGAACGCCTCGGCGCTGGTGGCCGATGCGACGGCCGAAAGTCCGAAACCGGCCTGCGTCGATGTCACAGTGCTG
Organism: Pseudomonas pharyngis; assembly: GCF_021602345.1. Classification (GTDB taxonomy): domain Bacteria; phylum Pseudomonadota; class Gammaproteobacteria; order Pseudomonadales; family Pseudomonadaceae; genus Aquipseudomonas; species Aquipseudomonas pharyngis. The sequence continues at coordinate 397,751 of NZ_BQID01000005.1, read as the reverse complement.
GGACTGGAGGGCGACGGCACGGCTGGGCCGCAGATCTTGGCTTTGGTTGCGGCGGCCGTGAACGACGATGACGTGCGCCCTGTGGGCGACCGCGTCACCGTGCGCGGCGCCGAGATCCTACGTTATCGCGTCGACGCCGTGCTGCACATGAAAGGTAGCGGCCCGGAGAACGACGCAGCGCTGACCGAGGCGATCCGTCGACTGGAAGCCTGGATCAATCCACGGCGCCGCTTGGGCGTCGAGGTGGCTCGGTCCGGTGTCGATGCGCAGCTGCATGTCGCCGGTGTCGGCCGGGTGGAACTGAAGGATTGGCAGGATCTGAAACCTACAAAGGCACAGGCCGCGTACTGCACGGGTTACACCGTCGTGCTGGGAGGTTGAATGCGCAGTCTCTTACCGCTCAACAGCACGCCACTGGAACGGGGTATCGAAGCGACCTTCGCCGAGACCACCTTGATTCCGTTGCGCGCGCTGTACAACCCAGATTCCTGCCCGGAGCATTTGCTGCCACATCTGGCTTGGGCCTGGTCGGTCGACCGCTGGGATCCGGAGTGGCCGGAACCGGTCAAGCGCGCCGCGATCAAGGCCTCGTTCTATATCCACAAGCACAAGGGCACCATCGGTGCTTTACGTCGGGTAGTCGAGCCACTGGGCTACCTGATCGAGGTGCTGGAGTGGTGGCAGACCGTGCCGGAAGGCGTGCCGGGCACCTTCGCCCTGAAGGTCGGTGTCCTTGACACCGGCATCACCGAGGAAATGTACCTCGAACTCGAACGTCTGATCGATGACGCCAAACCCGTCAGCCGGCAACTCACCGGCCTGGCCATCAGCCTTGAAACGCAAGGCGAATTGAACATTGCAGCGTCCCTCTACGAAGGCGACGAAATCGACGTCTACCCGCCTGTGATGCGCGACATCGAAGTCACCGGCCGTTTCGGCGTGGTCGGGCGCGAACACACCATAGACACCCTGGACATCTATCAATGACTGATGCGAACTCACAGTTTTTCGCCATTCTCACGACTGTGGGAAAGGCCAAACAAGCGAACGCCGACGCGCTCGGCATTCCCTGGCTGATCACCCAAATGGGCGTCGGGGACGCCAACAACATCGATCCGGTCATCCCCGCTGAAGGGCAGACCAAGCTGATTAACGAATGGCGGCGCAAGCCGCTCAACCGGCTGTTCGTCGACCCTGTTAACCCGGCAGTGCTGATTGCTGAGCAGGTCATTCCGGCCGATGAGGGAGGGCGCTGGATCCGCGAGATCGGCCTGTACGACGCGGACGGCGATCTGGTGGCGGTGGCCAACTGCGCGCCGAGCTTCAAGCCGTTGCTGTCACAGGGCTCGGGCCGCACGCAGATCGTGCGCATGAACTTCATCGTCACCAGCACTGGCAACATCCAGCTCAAGATTGACCCGGCGGTGGTGCTGGCCACGCGGGCCTTTGTCGAAGCGGCGATTCTGGAAGTGCTGCCGAAGAACAAGACGCCGGGCCAGTTCACGCGGGTCAAGGTCAATGATCGCGGGGTTTTTGTGTCGGGTGATAACCCGAGCACGCTCGCCGGTATGGGCATCACGGACACCTACACAAAGCCAGAAATCGAATCGATGATCGCGCAGGCCTCCGCCTTGCCGGTCGGTGCCACCGTGGCGTTTCCGCAAGACAAGGTCGCGCCCGGGTTTCTGGAGCTGGACGGCAGCGTCAAGAGCATTGCGGTCTATCCCGATCTGGCGACGTTCCTCGGCACGGCTTTCAACAAAGGCGATGAAGGCGCCGGCAATTTCCGCTTGCCGGATTCGCGCGGCGAGTTTCTGCGCGGCTGGGATCATGGGCGCGGTGTGGATGTCGGCCGTGTTGTGGGTTCTTCGCAGAAAGGTACGGTTACAGTCTTCGACAGTAACCAGTCCGTAACTCCCACGGTGGAGGTTGTGGCGGCAACGGTTGCAGCGGCGCAGGCTGACGCATTTATTGCGAGCGACTATCCCGGTGTAAAGCGGTCGGTAGTCAACACCGGGGTTCAGGTAGATCCTGGTTTTGCTGACGCAGGTGTGATGCGCCCGCGAAACGTGTCGGTAATGTGGTGCATCAAGGCCTGGAACGCGCCGATCAATCAGGGAAACATTGACATTCAGGCGCTGGCAGCCTTAGCGACGCAGGCCACTGAGATCAAGCTCGGTACGGCCAAGATCGCTACGCAGGCGCTGATCGATGCGGGCGCCGATGACGCCACTATCGTCACACCGAAAAAGCTCCGCTGGGGATTCTCAGCAGTCTTTGCGAATAACGGTTACATCGTTTTTCCTTCCTGGCTGGGCGGATTGATCCTGCAGTGGATCGGGACGACCAATCTGGGAACTCAGGGAGCCTATTCGACGTGGGTGCTGGGCTTTCCAAATGCCTGTTACGGCGTTTGGGTGACGGGGGCTAACGGGTCTTCACCTGGCAGCATTTCATTGGGTGACAAGCAACTGACGAAATTCGCCGCGTTTTCCTCAATCCTGCCATTCAGTTTCGGCGCCATCGGTATCGGGCGTTAAGGGGGATTCATGAAGAGTTTTTACAGTCAGTCAACGGGCTGCACTTATCTGGAGGGTCTGCACGAAAGCATGCCTGCCGATGCAGTGCAGATCGATTTGGATCGGATACTTTCGGTGATGGGGAATCCGGCGCCGGGAAAGGTGCGCGGTCATGATGAATCGGGACTGCCGATTCTGATCGATCCATCCACCGACGAGCTGGCGGAGGCGGAACGCGGTTGGCGTGACGCCGAGATTGAGCGGGTACTGTGGCTGCGTGAACGACACCGCGATGAGGTGGACAGAGCGCGCGAGACGACATTATCGGCTGAACAGTTCGGCGAGCTTCTGGATTACATCCAGCTCTTGCGGGATTGGCCGGCCAGCGCCGAATTCCCTGATAAGGCGCATCGCCCAGCGATGCCTGATTGGGTAGCCGGCCAAGCCCAATAATCGCTCCGCAATGACGGGGCATTTTCTTTTCTGTTATCCGCCTCACTTACACATTCACAGCCTCGCTTTTGCGGGGCTTTTTCGTTTCTGGAGATTGACCTCTATGAGCTTTTATCACGGCGTTACGACCACTTCGGTCGATACCGGCGTACGCACTATCTCGCTGCCGTCCTCGTCGATCATCGGCCTGTGCGACACCTTCACCCCTGGACTGGTCGGCGGCGGTACCGCCAAGGCCGGTGAGCTCAAACTGATCACCACCGAGCGCGAAGCCATCGCCGCATTCGGCGCGGGTTCAGCGATCACCAAGGCTTGCCAGGCGATCTACACCAAGGCCAAGGCGGTGATCGTCGCCATCGGCGTGCCGAAGATGGAGGATCCCGCACTTCAGACCTCGGCGATCATCGGCGGCGTCTTGGCCTCCGGACAGCGTACTGGCCTGCAGGCGCTGCTTGATGGCAAAAGCCTGTTCAACGCCCAGCCGCGATTGCTGATCGCCCCAGGGCATTCAGCGACACAGGCCGTGGCGACGGCGATGGACGCCCTCGCGCAAAAACTGCGAGCCATCGGCATCATCGATGGGCCATGCACCACTGACGAGGCCGCGATGGCCTACGCCGACAACTTCGGCAGCCGCAACCTGTTCATGGTCGACCCTGGGGTGCAGTTCTGGGACACCGATACCAGCAAGACCGTTGATGCGCCGGGATCGGCATGGACCGCCGGCCTGTTCGCCTGGACGGATGCCACCTACGGTTTCTGGGCCTCGCCGTCGAACAAGGAGTTCACCGGCATCACCGGCACCACTCGCGCCGTCGAGTACCTGGATGGAGACGAGACCTGCCGGGCCAACCTGCTCAACAACGCGAACATCACCACGATCATTCGCGACGACGGTTACCGGCTGTGGGGCAACCGCACCCTGTCGAGCGATCCGAAATGGTCGTTCGTCACCCGCGTGCGTACGCTGTTCATCCTCATGGACGCGGTGCAGGCCGGGCACAAGTGGGCGGTCGACCGTTCGATCACCAAGACCTACGTCAAGGACGTCACCGACGGCTTGGAAGCGTTCATGCGGGACCTGAAGAATCAGGGTGCCGTGATCAACTCCGAGGTGTTCGCGGATGAGGAGCTGAACACGGCCAGCCAGATTGAGCAGGGCAAGGTGTTCTGGCGGATCCGCTTCACCGACGTGCCGCCGGCCGAAAACCCGAATTTCCTCTTCGAAGTCACCAACCAATGGATGACCGAAGTCCTCGAATCGGCCTAAGGAGGCCCCCTGATGAAACCTGAAGTGTTGTCCAATTGCGCGGCGTTCATCGACGGCGTCAGTTTCTCCGGTGATGTGCCGAGCCTGACCTTGCCCAAGGTCGTGCTGAAAACCGAAACCTACCGGGGCGGCGGCATGGCCGGTGAGATCGAAATCCCGGTTGGTGTCGAAAAGCTCGAATCCGGATTCACCACCAACGGCGTGCGTCGTGAGGCGTTGAAGTGGTTCGGGCTGTCCGACCGCACCGCCTGCAATGCCGTGTTTCGCGGCACTTTCAAGGGCCTTCAGGGCAAGGTCACCCCGGTCATCGTCACCATGCGTGGTGGCCTGAAAGAAGTCGACATGGGCGACTGGAAGGCCGGTGAAAAAGCCGAGACCAAACACAGCATGGCATTGACCTACTACAAGCTCGAAGTCGGCGGTCGATTGATTTACGAGATCGACATGGTCGGCATGGTGCTGGTGATCGACGGCGTCGACCAGCTCGCAGAAGAACGTTCGGCCCTGGGCCTTTAAGGAATACGCAATGAATCAAGCAACTCAAACCACACCCGAAGAGCCGCTGCCAAAGTGGATGGAGCTCACCGACGAAGGTTGTCGAATCAGCTTCAAATATCCGACCGAACTCAATGGTGTTCAGGTCGACCGCCTGGCGATGCGCGCACCTTGCGTGCGGGATGTGCGGGCCGCGCAAGCGGCCTCTAACGGTGACGCCGAGCAGCGGGAACTGTCGTTGTTTGCCTCGCTGACCCAGACCCCGGAGGCGGATCTGTTAGCGCTCAAGCTGGTCGATTACATGCGCCTGCAGACCGGCTATTTTCGTCTGGTCACGGACGAGTAAATGTGACGGCTCCACGTTGAAGCTCCTGGCCAAACGCATGGCCAAAGAAACCGGGTTCTCGGCAGCTGAGATCACGGCCATGCCCTTCAACGAACTGGTGTGGTGGCTCTCTGACTGAGCCACCGCTCAACACTTTCCGACGCATAAGGCACGCTCATGGCGAAGAACCTCGCGCTTGGCTTTGTCATTGGCGGCGCCGTCGATCCGACGGTGGGCAAAGCGTTCAAGGACGTCGAAAGCAAGATCAAACATCTGGATTCGGTAGGCAGCAAGGCCCGAGTCCTGCAGAACACCATCGGCGACACGATGCGTCTGCGCGATGAATGGCGCAAGGCGCATACGACCGGCGCTGAAGGCGCCGACAAGCTGCTAGCCAAGTATGAAAAGAACCTCGCGCTGCTTAAGAAACAGGGCGTCGAGGTGGGGCGGTTGAGCAAGGCTTACGCGACGATGGGGCGCGTGGCCGCCGGCGCTGAATTGAAAGCACTGGGACACCGGCAGATCGAGGAGGGCCGGTCCGGTCTGAAAAGCACCCTCGGTCAGGCCGGAGCGCTGACCGCCGCCGCAGCCATTCCGACCAAGGTCAGTGCCGATTACGGCGCGATCATTCGCGACATCGCGATCAAGGCCAACATTGCCAACTCGCCGGAAGAGGCGCAGCTGTCCAAGACCGTGATCGACACGTCGCGCGATACCGGCATGGCACGCAATCAGGTGGCCGAAGTGGTCAACGCCCTGGTCGGTGCCGGCATGGAGCTGGACAAGGCACTGGCCTATGCACCGACGGCGGCCAAGTTTGCCGTGGGACAGGGATCGGAGGGCACTGAAACGGCCAGGATGATCAATGCTCTGGGACAGAACGCCAAGATCACTGACCCCAAGGTGATGGAGAAAGCGCTGGAAGCCATCGCCTATCAGGGGCAAGCAGGCAGCTTTGAAGCGGTCGACATGGCACGTTGGTTTCCTGAACTGCTGGCCGGCATGGGCAAGCTGGGCATCACCGGCATGGATTCGGTGACGCAGCTGGGCGCCATGCTTCAGGTGCAGATGAAGACGGCCGGCGGTTCGGACGAGGCGGCGAACAACCTCAAAAACTGGATGGAAAAAATCGGTTCTGGCGAGACGGTCGAAGCTTACAAAAAGGCCGGCATCGACTACAAGGGCTCGATGCAGACAGGTTTGCAAAACGGCATGTCCACACTGGAGTCCAGTTTTGCCCTGGCCCAGAAGTACATCCAGGCGATCGATCCGAAGCGAGCCGCCGAAATGGCCAAGGCCACGGCCGCTATCAGCAAAGAGGCCGATCCCGAAAAGGCCAAGGCCATGATGAAGTCGCTGGAAGAGGCTTTGCGCACGGGTGACTTGTTTGCTGACATGCAGGTGAAAGCAGCCCTGACCGCGTACATGCAGAACAAGGATCTATACAGCCAGCTGAAAAAGGACTCGGCCGACGCTACCGGAATCCTCGACAAGAACCTGGCTGAGCGTCGACAAACCTCGGCGCAGAAATGGTCCGAGATGGCACAGTCCATGGATGACGCCATGCGCAGCATCGGCGATGCGCTGCGGCCGGTAACCGACACCGTGGCCGACGGTATCAACAACGTCAGTCGCAAGCTGTCGGGGTTCGCCGATGAGTTTCCACGAGTTGTCGTTGGGATCGGCACGGCCGTGGCTGGACTCGTTGCGCTCAAGGGCGCGGTCAGCGCATTCAAGGTCGGCAAGGGTCTGATGAACCTCGGGCGCGGCACGCTGATGGGCAATCCGAACATCCCGCAAAAGGTGATCGTCACTAACCTGCCAGGTGCAGGTAGTGGGCTGGATGCCGGTGACGTGAGTGGCGGCGAAAGTAAGAGGGGCAAAGGCGGAAAGGGTGGTGGCAGCGGAGGCGGTGGTCGCGGCGGCAAGATCGCCGATGGCGTCAAGGGGCCGGCGATCTTGGCGGTGGTCGACGCCGGCTTCAAGGCCTACGACACCTACGAAAATGCCGTGACTCAAGACGAAAAAGCCGAAGGCTACGGCGAGGCTGCGGGTGGACTGGCCGGCACTTTGGCCGGAGCAGCTGCGGGCGCCGCCATCGGAACGGCGGTGCCGATCATTGGCAACATCGTCGGTGGGCTGATCGGCGGATACCTCGGTTACATGGGCGGCGATGCGGCCGGCGGTTTTTTGGGCAAAAAACTATTCGGCACCGATGAGTCCCTCAAGCGAGTACCGGATGCCGGGCCATTGATGATGGCCAGCGCCGGCAAAAACCTGCCGCCGGTGATGGGCGATATTGCAAAGTCGTTCGAGCCCAAGGCCGCTGCTGGTCCATTGGCACCTGCAGCAATGGGCGATGTGGCCCGGTCGCTTGCAGCACCTGCTACAACGCCGGTGCCTCCGGCATTGTTGGCCGCCCCGGTTCCGGCCGCGAAAGCAGACACGCCGAAGGTCGAGCAGCGGGTCGAGATTTCGGCGCCGCTGCACATCACAGTCCAAGGCGATGCCAAGGATCCGGCGCAAATGGCGCGAGAGCTGCAGCCCTACATCGCGCAGCAAATGCAGCAGGCCACGCAGCAGTTGCAGAACCGCAAACTCTACGATGAACCGCATGTGTAAGGAGGACTGATGGCCTATATGGAACAGCTGCAGTCAGGGCTCAAGCAACTGGCGGCGGCGGGAGAGACCGGACGGCGTAGCCTCGACGGCATGATGGGGCCGGTCAACGGCGCTATCAGCGAGATCAGCGGCGCGGCCTCCGAGCTGGAAGGCATTCCGATTGTCGGTCCGGCAGTCGGTGAGAAACTGCAGCGCGTGATGCGCGGGGTGAATGCCGCCCAGGCCAAGGTCGGGCAAGTGGTGGCCACGTACAACAAGGCCACCCGTGCGGTGTCGCAGATTGATGAGCGCATGGGCCAACTGAAGGAGCAGGCCGCCCGGGCGTCGACCGCCATCAATAAGATCGCCGGCAAGGTTAGCCCATCGCTGGGGAACATCCTGCCAACCGGATCGCTGGCCGGTGACGCGACGCCAGTACCGGAAGCGGTGAAGCCATTCCCGCACCTGCTGATCGTACAGCCACTGGATCCCAAAGCGGTCCCGTATTACTTCAACCTGGATACTGCCGCCTTCGACGAATTGCGACGCTCGACGGAGTACCGCTGGGCCTCGCAGGAGCGCCTGACTCGCCGGCCTGCGCAGCAAGCGGTGGGCATCGGTGAGGACAAGATCACTCTCAAGGGCGCGATCTTTCCGGGTTTCAAGGGTGGCATCAAGCAACTGGATACGCTACGCAGTCTCGGTGCTCAGCAGCTGCCACTGACGCTGACCACCGGCAATGGCGACGTGCTCGGCACCTGGTGCCTGAAGAACGTCGACGAAGAACAGAGCGCGCTGTTGCAGGGTGGTATCCCGCGTAAACAGGCGTTCACCTTGGAGTTTGTGCGCTATGGCGATGACTTGCAGAACATCTGACGGAGATCTGCTCGATACCCTGTGTTACCACGCTTATGGGCATCTCAACGGAACGGTCGAGGCGGTGCTGGATGTTAATCAGGGCCTGGCCGACGAGCCGCAACCGTATCGCGCCGGCATCGTGATCGAGCTGCCGGATCTGCCGGCGCCCGACGAGAGTGAGGTGATGTTGTGGGGTTGAGTGCAATGTCGAGCACGATTTAGCAGGGTTTGCCCTGCCCGTCGGGCGCCGATAAGCTTGTCATTTTTGCGAATGACTAAGGCGCTCCTCATGGAAAGATCAACAGAGTTAAGGAAAGTAAAACGCAGCATTTGGGGGGAGCTCAACTACAGGCTGAACTGGATCATCTTCGGCACCATCGGTGCGATCCTCCTGGCCTTTATTCCTGTACTCGGATGGCTCCTCGCTATTGGGGTGATGGGAGCAGTGCTATTCAAGACTTTTGGTTTTCGAGAGACCCAGCTTGTCGGCAACTGCCCGGCATGCACCAAATCGCTACCGGTTGATCCTAAGAACGATGTGTTTGCCTGTCCCGTCTGCAACAGCGTTATTGCCGTGGGAGAGGACAGCCTGACCATCGTCAAGATCGACTGACCAGCAGAAAAGTGAAACCACTGAGCCCGCCTTGTGCGGGCTTTTTATTGGACGAAACAATGACCCCAATCTTTCGTGTCGTAGCCGACGGCGCCGACATCACCCAGCGGATCAATGATCGCCTCCTGCAGCTGAAGACCACCGACAAACCCGGTATGGAGTCCGATGAGTTCGAGCTGCGCATCGACGACCGCGACGGTAAGGTGGTGCTGCCTCCACGCGGGGCCAGCATCGAGATCTACCTGGGCTACGCCGAAACCAAACTGACCCGCATCGGCCGTTACGTTGTCGATGATATCGAGCTGTCCGGCCCGCCGGATACATTGGTGATCACTGGCAAGGCCAGCGACATGCGTGGCAGCGGCAAGACTACTCGCAGCGGCAGCTGGGAAAATGTGCCGTTGTCGCGGATCGTCGCCGACGTCGCGGCTCGCAACGGCTGGCAGGCGGTCTGCCCAGTGCAGACCAAGGTGCCCCGCGCCGATCAGCTCAACGAATCTGACTTCAATTTCATCACGCGTCTGGCCAAGCAGTACGACTGCACGGCCAAGGTGGCCGACGGCAAGCTGTTGGTGATGCCACGTCAGGGTGGGGAGAGCGCTTCGGGCAAAGCGCTGGGAACGGTGACTATCCATCGTCGGGACGTCAGCCGCTTTCAGTTCAGAGTCGGCGACCGCAACACCCACAAAGCCGTGTCGGCCAAACACCAGGACAAGAAGACCGGCAAGCTCGCCGTTGTCACACTCGACAACGACGAATCGCCGGACGGCTTACCGCCGGTGCACACCGACCGCCACATCTATCCGAACAAGTCAGCCGCCGAAGCTGCTGCCCAAGCCCGCCTCACTGCATTCAATCGCTCCACGGCCGGCGTCCGACTGGAGATGGTAGGGCGCACCGATCTTTTTGCCGAACGATCGATCAACGCCCAGGGCTTCAAAGTCGGGCTCGACGGCGAGTACCTGGTCGACTCCGTAGAGCAGGTCGTCACTCAGGCCGGCTGGAGCACAACGGCCGAGTGCAACGGCGGCAAGAAGGGCAAGGCGAAAGCCAAAGGCAAGAAGAAAAAGCCGGCGAAGGATCTGAAGGTTGTTCAGATCAAGCAGTAGCGCCGAAGTCCCACAACCGAGGAGAACTCCATGTCACTGACAGAGCAACAACTGCAACGCATCATGCCCAACGCCCGCCGCCAAGCGGGCGTTTTTGTTTCTGCGCTCAATGCCGCGATGATCCGCCGGCAGATCAACACACCGCAACGCCAAGCTGCGTTTCTCGCCCAGGTCGGGCACGAGTCCGGCGAGCTGAATTACGTGCGCGAACTGGGCGGCGACCAGTACCTGAGCAAGTATGACACCGGGACTCTGGCCGCACGGCTGGGCAACACGCCCGAGGCCGACGGCGATGGCCAGCGTTACCGTGGCCGGGGGCTGATACAGATCACCGGCCACAACAACTACCTGCGCTGCAGCTTGGCGCTGTTCGGCGACGAGCGTTTGTTGCGTACGCCTGAGTTGCTGGAGCTACCGCAGTGGGCCGCCGAGTCGGCCGCGTGGTTCTGGTGGGTTCGTGAGCTGAATGCTCTGGCGGATCGACACGAGTTCGAAGCGATCACCCGCAAGATCAACGGCGGCCTGAATGGTCTGCAGGATCGCTTGCAGTTGTGGGAGCGGGCGAGGGCGGTGCTATGCGCCTCGGCGAAATGATCCCGGCGCCGTATCGGTTGTTGGTCAACGCGGCGCTGCTGGCCACTCTGGCCGGCGGATCCGCTGCTATCGCCTGGCAAGTGCAGGACTGGCGCTACGGCAAACAGCTCGCCGAGCAGGCCCGCCTCCACACCGAATCGCTCAATCAACTGGCCCTGGCCTCCGCGGCGCAGCAGCGCGCCGAACAAGACAAACGCCTCGCGCTCGAGCAGCGCCTGGCTACCAGTGAACAAACTCATTACCGAGCCTTGACCGATGTCCAACGTAATCAAGATCGCCTGCGTGACCGTCTTGCCACTGCTGATCTGCGCCTGTCAGTCCTACTCGACGCCACCACCAATGCCGGCAACGGATCGGTGCCAACCTCCGCCACCACCGGCAGCATGGTTCATGGTTCCACAAGAGCCGAACTTGACCCAGCGCATGCTCAACGAATTATCGGCGTCACCGACGACGGCAACCGGGGATTGATCGCTCTGGCCGCGTGTCAAGATTACGCACGAGAGGTATCGCGGAAGAGGGAGAGGTAGGAGCTGACTGCAGGTTCGAGGTCGAAACCTTCAGCTCCCCGAGAGCACTTGCTACACAGCTGGCAAGAGTTTCCTACCGGTCAAAGCTAAGCGAATACTCGAGTTGCCGGCAACGGTTCCACTTAGGGAAAGAGTGCCGGTCTCGTAGTTAATCTCACCGCTGGCGTCGAGCGTGTAGTTGTCGATTCCAGTGACGCTCGTGTTCCCATCCTTCCATTTGGAAACCTGAAACGGCCCGGAAAACCTACCAGAGGTTTGAGGTACATGGCCCTGGTACAAAAAATTTGCATCCCCCCCATTCACGGCCCCGTCCTTGATGACCACAACGCCGGATCCGCTATCTGGAAGGTTCGTTTCAAACTCTACCGAAAAAATTCCGTTCGACATCTCGATGCTCCTGTGTGATGGCCAATTGAGACTAGGTCACTCAAGAGAATTAGCAAGGAGAAGGATTCCCTACATATCAATCGTCGTAAAAAAGAGCGGCCGGTCCAGATGCGCCAACATCCGGATCGACCGCCGTCCCTGCAGATTGTCCCTGCAAGTCCAGCCAAGGCTCTTGCTCCGTGCACAAAGCGCGGCGAGCCTAGCACCTGTTTATCCATACAGTAAAGGTCTTGCTTTTTATGTCTACACCCATCATCCCTTGGATGGGCGGTAAACGCCGCCTGGCCGACCGCCTACTTCCGCTTTTTCCGCCTCACGAATGCTACGTCGAAGTCTTTGCCGGCGGTGCCGCGCTCTACTTCATGAAGCCCCAGCCATCGCCCGTGGAAGTCCTCAACGACATCAACGGCGACCTGGTCACGCTTTACCGCGTCGTGCAGAACCACCTCGAAGAGTTCGTGCGCCAGTTCAAATGGGCGCTCAGTTCGCGGCAAGTGTTCGAATGGCAGAAGATGACCCGCCCCGAAACCCTCACCGACATCCAGCGCGCCGCCCGATTCTTCTACCTGCAGCACCATGCCTTCGCTGGCAAGGTCTCCGGGCAGACTTTCGGCACGGCGACCACCGCCCCGGCCATCAACCTGCTGCGCATCGAGGAAAACCTCTCGGCCGCGTGGCAACGCCTGTCCGGCACCTACGTCGAAAACCTCCCCTGGCTTGAATGCGCTGAACGCTACGACCGTGCCCACACCTTCCATTACATGGACCCGCCTTACTGGCAGACCGCCGGCTATGGCGTAGACTTTCCGTTCGAAAACTACGAGCGGATGGCCGACTTCATGCGTCGCTGCAAAGGCAAGGTGATGGTCAGCATCAACGACCATCCGGATATCCGCCGCGTGTTTGCAGGCTTCCATTTCGAGACTCTGGACATCCGCTACACCACTACTAATCAGCGCCAAGGGAAGGCCGACGTCACTGGTGAGCTGGTGATCATGAACTGGGAGCCGGCAATGCTGGGCGGCCTGTTCTAGCTCCAGAGCTGCCCGCCTGCATACAAAGTAAGAATAAGAGTAATAAGGTTGATGGTTTTGATGTACGCAACAATCAGCAGTGCATTTATCATTTTAAATACTCGCAGAGGTACGCGCCGTTGTTGTGGCGGTGCTTGAGGAATGAAGTTCTCTGTAACTGTTGCTAACAGTACGGCTAGATAAATAACTGCGTCAATATGTGATGGTGCTGCTTTCCAAAAAAATAAGCTCAATCCCCATGGGTCGAGCGAGTGCGGATAGTGTTGTGTTGTCTATGGCCCTTGTATATCAAGGCTTTCCGGCTGTTTTGGCTCGGCAGTAAAAGGGGCGGGCTAGTGCGAGATTTTATCAAATCCTATTGTTGGAATTGAGTTTGGAAAAGCTATCATGAAATTGGTAGCTAAATCCGATGTTAGGAATTGAGATTGAAATAGCTATCGTGAAATCGGAAGTTAAATCCGATGTTAGGAATTGAGATTGGAAAAGCTATCGTGAAATCGGAAGTTAAATCCGATGTTAGGAATTGAGATTGGAAAAGCTATCGTGAATTCGGTAGTTAAATCCGATGTTGGGAATTGAGATTGGAAAAGCTATCGTGAATTCGGTAGTTAAATCCGATGTTGGGAATTGAGGTTGGAAAACTAACGTGAAATCGATAGCTAAATTCGACGTTGGGAACTGAGGTCGGGAAGCTAACGTGGACGCCGTAGTCAAATTCGACGTTGGTAATTGTGCCTGAAAAGCTATCGTGAAAGCGCAAGCTAAATTCAGCGTTGGGAACTGAGGTCGGGAAGCTAACGTGGACGCCGTAGTCAAATTCGACGTTGGTAATTGTGCCTGAAAAGCTATCGTGAAAGCGCAAGCTAAATTCAGCGTTGGGAACCGGCGCTCCACATAGGAATTCGAAATCTAGGAAGGGTATCGGATGTTGGATCGCTATCAGAAAACGTTTGAACGTTCGGGTGTCCGTCCATGATCAGCCCGCCTGTCCGATATCTCCTACAAGAATTGACCTCAAGGCTTTCAGAAAGTTAACTGTATATTTGTACAGTATCGGAAGTCGTGCGTCATGAATTACTCAATTCTCGGTTCCATCAGTGAGGGCGGCTCGAAGGTGCCGCTGTGTCTCTTCCGCGTTCCGGCAGGCTTTCCCTCGCCGGCAGCAGATCACATCGAAGCGCAGATCTCGTTGGACGAAGTACTGAACATCCGTGCGCCTCACGTCTACCTGGTATCGCTCTCTGGCGAAAGCATGCAGGGCGCCGGGATCTATGAGGGAGACCTGGCCATTGTTGATCGATCAATCGAGCCTGCCCACGGCCACATCGTCATTGCGCTGTTGAACAATGAACCTGTGTGCAAGCGCCTGTGCCTTCGCGGCAGGGAAGTTATCCTGATGTCGGAAAATCCCAAGTACCCGCCACGTTACGTTCTTGAAGGTGATGAGCTGGCGATCTGGGGAGTGATCACCAGCAGCGTACGCAGCCATGTCTAAGGCGCTGCCGATATTCGGCCTGATCGATTGCAATAGCTTCTACGCCAGCTGTGAACGTGTGTTCCGACCAGACCTGGCCAAAGTACCTATCGTGGTGCTGTCGAACAACGACGGCTGCGTCATCGCCCGTAGTTACGACGCCAAGCCCTACGTGAAAATGGGTGAGCCGTACTTCCAGATCAAACACAAACTCAAGCAACACGGCATTGTCCCGTTCTCCTCGAACTACGCGCTGTACGGTGACATGAGTGAACGTGTCATGACCTTGATCGAGTCCATGGTGCCGGCCGTCGAGGTCTACAGCATCGACGAAGCCTTCGTCGACCTCACCGGCATCAACGACGTGGAGGGCCTCGGCCGCAAGATCCGCAGCCAGGTGCTGCGTTGCACGGGCATCCCCGTCGGCGTCGGCATCGCGCGCACCAAGACCCTGGCCAAGCTGGCCAACCACACAGCCAAACGCCTGCAGGCGCAAACCGGTGGTGTCGTGAACATCTGCGATCCGATCAAGCGCGACTGGGTGTTACGCAACACGGACGTAGCCGAGGTCTGGGGAGTAGGGCGACGCATGAAGCTGCACCTGGATGGCATGGGCATCAAGACCGCGATGGACCTGGCCAAGGCAGACGCTTGGACGCTACGAAAAAATTTCAGCGTGGTGATCGAGAAGACCGCCCGTGAATTGGCTGGCACTGCATGCCTTGAGTTGGACGAGCCAGATCCACCCAAGCAGGAGATCTGTTGCAGCAGGATGTTCGGTAAGCGCCTCACAGAAATGGCACCGATCAAGGAAGCCGTCGCCACATACGTGATGCGCGCTTCGGAAAAATTGCGGGCCCAGAACTCACTGTGTAAGGAGATCCGCGTCAGCATTCGCACCGACATGTTTAATCCGGACGAGGCCAAGTACGCAAACGGCGTCCTGATTGAACTGCCATATCCCACCGATGATTTGCGTCTGCTGACCAACGCATCCGTCAACGCTGTCGAGCGTGTATTTCGGCCGGGATTCAAATACAGCAAGGCAGAGGTGATGCTCGTCAATCTTTGCCAGCCTGGTGAATTCACTGAAGATCTATTTGCCACCACGCAATCGGCCGAGGCGACGAACTTGATGACGGTGCTGGATAAGATCAATGAGAGATGGGGCAGGGGAACACTGCGGTCTGCGGGCGTGCCCAGCAATCCGGATTGGGCAATGCGGCGTGAGATGATGAGTCAGAGCTACACGACCAAGATTGATCAGCTGTGGACGGTAGCTTGTATTTAGCAGAAGTGTCCCGTTTTATTGTTACTGGACACCGAAAACTGGAAACAAACATCTTGAAATTCCGCGATGGAACGGATGCCCGGCAAATAGTAATCCAAGAGAAGTAAGTCGAGCCCTAATATTCGACTTCGAATTGCTATAATGAGTGTAAAATGGAACTCGAGTTAGAGTAATAATATCAGTCAGGGTGCAGAAAAATGGAGTCAACACTAAACAATCTGTAATCGCTCGTCTTCCCGCACAACCATAACGTTGAGGCGGCCAGCGATAGGCTCGATCGCCTCAAGCAGGGTGCTTTCCATATTTTCTGTAGACGGATCGTTATAGATCTTAATAAGTAGGTCAAGTGCAGCGCGGTTCCCGTGCGCTACGATGGCGTTTATTCCGGCAAACGGGATATTCGGACGTTTGCAGCGTGTGAAAAGTTCAGCAAGATTGAGCGGAAGAAGGAGTCTTCTACGTTGTAATTCGTCAATGGCGCTTCGAATTTTGTGTCCATATTCGTCTTCGTCATCGAATCTGGTGTCATCAGGATCGCCTAGTGCGTAAATTAACCGCTTCAGATGATCTATTGCTCTCACCGAGCCTAGCCTTACTGCAGATAATGCAATGGTTAGCCTCTGTATTTCACTTGCGTCTTCTAAATCAATCCAGTCGTCAACAAGGTTGGCCCATGCATCGAGTGCTGGGTGAGGAGGAGCAGGCATAAGCGCTCCTCCACCGAAAAAATCCATCTCAAAAATGTATGTCATACCCAAAACGGCGCGGTCTGCAAAGTCTGCTGCTTCCTTAGCATTGGTGACCCGATCTCTAATTGTTGTCGCGGCGGCTATACCTAGATCACGGAGAGGATAATGTCCAAAAAGAGAGATGGTAAGTTCAGCGAAGCGAAGATCTATTGTCGCTAGATCCCCAATCAATAGTCGAAAAGCCTGTTCGTCGCTAAAACGTGCAGAAAACAGTAACATGATATATCGCAAGCTGATCGCTAGACTTAGATCTTTGGAACAGTCGCGTATGAATGAAGCTCTCTCCTTGTCTGTTTTTAGGATGTATGTAACTGACTCGGCAATGCGCTCTCGCAATCGTAATTCAAGGCTTTCATTGCGAAGGATATTTAGAATTGCTTCTTTCGGATGACGGCATTTTGATATTGCTTGAAGAGCTGCCCAGCGATCATCATCCAAATGGATTGCACGTTCAATGATCGGCCAGGCTCTGTCGTCTAAAGTTTTTCCAGCGATAGAGAAAGCTACAAGTCTCAACTTGTCCGTAAGCATTTCGTTGCAAGCAAGTTTGAGCGCGATTTCTGGTGTAATTCTATCAGGATTTAGTGCTCCGATCAGATCTGTTAGCCCACTTAACTGCGCTATAGATGTATTAGGATCAAACACTTTGTGGATGTAAAGCTCGAGGGCCTCATCGCCTAGGCTATCGATTGCTGGCTGAAGCGAGTGCATACTCATAAAGCGCTGGAGTCCATTTTCAAGAACAGTGCATAGGACCTCACGCGTAAGTGCCGGATCGTTGGTTTGGGTGACGATTTCGCCGGCTCCACTCGGTATCAACTTGCGCTGGCTTAGCATGGCCCGAATTTTAGGATTAAGTGGTTTTGAGAAACCGTCTACTATAACTCGGCCTATGCGATCCCTGATAAAATAAGATGATATCTCCCACACTGTGGCAAGCTGTACAGCTATCTCATCTTTAAGCCCAGAGTCCACTTTTGCACCATTGACGATGCATCGAGCGACTAGTCGCAAACCAGTGGAAAACGCATCATCTCGACGCCCTAACATCTGCCGGATGATCGGCGATGGTTTAGGATGCAATTCTAGTGCGAACTGAACCACCTGCGCCCAAGGTCGTTGAATCGCATCGTCAATACGTTGTGAAAGGGTTTGGGACTGCTCGCGAATTAGGTAGCAGGCAGCAAGATACTCTTGAACAATAGGGTAGGGAAACTGCAGTCGAATTGCGCTTTGCCTACGTAGTACACCCTGCGTCAACAAACAGGCGAGAACCGCTTCCGCTGATTCTTTCTGCACTCCAACTCGAGCAGCAGCATCAAGTACCTCTCGTTCTGTTGTTCCAATCTCTTGTGCCTCCAAGCGACCAAACGCCAAAACTTCAGCGACTAGACGCAGACTTGATATGTTGGATGAGGGGGATAGAAGCACTTTATGCTCATGTGGCGCGAATAGAGTTTTAAGATAACTTTCTATCAGGTCAACCCGTCCACGAGGCATCGTCATTGCTTTGCCGGTAAGTGCCAACAGCATCGAGAGAAATAATGGGATTTTAGCTAAGCGGGCGACATCTGGATAAGCCTCAAGGCGGCGGGAAAACTCCCAGCTATCAAGATCAGGGATTCGACTTTTCATTGCATCGGCAAAGCGAACTACGTCTAAGTCATTCAGAGGCATTAGTTCAATAAATCGAGCGTCCGCCGGCCCGCTAATAACGGCCGGATCACGCACTGTCATAAGCCATGGTACTAGTGGGTGTCGAGCCGAAAAGGTGGCTATGCGATTAAGTACGGCCTGGCGTTGGCTCGATGGTATTTCATCTAGTCCATCGAATAGAGGAACTACAGAGCCCTGCTCAGCCAGTCGATTCCAGTCAACACGAATGTCAAGTTCTCGATTTTTCTCATTTGCAAGGAATTCTAAGGTGCTAACATTAGATGCTGCAAATGTTGCAAGTGGTATAAGTACCGGAACATAAGAGGTACGGGCTAATCGAGCCGCCACCGCGTTCAGTAAGGCTGATTTTCCGTAGCCTGGTCCTGCCACAATTATGTATCTGTCAGATTGTTGTTGTGGGAAGCTTTTGAGGTCTACGCTGCTTTGCTCAATAGGAGAGTTTAAGACAGGCTCTTCATCCTCAAAGTCTGTCGGAGCAGAGCGATCAAGATCTCGCGCACGTGGCCAAACAAAAAGATCGTCGCTACTGCCAGAAACCCCCGTACCTGGAATTTCGATCCGAGATAGGCGCATAATCGTAGATCGATATGCGGGAAGTCCCCATTCCGCAGGTTCTTTAACTTCTATACCAAATTCGTTTGCCAGTTTTGTGCGAAGCGCAACGGCGAGAATTAGTGCCCTTTGCCGAGCACTACCTCCGGCAATATCCCTTAAAACCGACAAAAGACGAGCTGGAAGAGAGAATGCTGTGCCGAGGCGGCGCCGCTCGAACGCCCGCTCCATCTCTTCCAGCGGTAAAATCTCTACCGTGATACGTCGGAGCAGTTCGAGTGCGTCGACATCGGTAATCAAATGAGGCCCGATGGCAGAGAGTACTTTTTTATTGTGAACTGACAGTCGCGCTGACCACTCTCCGGCGTCCTGGGCCGTCAATGCGCGCTCCGCTAAGTCTCTAATGGAGCGCGCGGTTTCGTCTGCTTCAGCTAGTACGAGTAAAAGACGATCTTCACCTGCAAATTCTGAGCTTACGAATTGAGCAGATAAGTCAGCCCACATACGCTTCCAAGGTTCGCCAGAAGTACGAATACGTGTTTTGGCCTGGATCCACTCTCGATGTCCATCGGCATATCGTACAACGATGTCATCAACATCTGCGGGGGCTTCTAGCCGTACCTCGACAACCCTCTCTCGCGGGGGAAGAGGACGTAGATCTAGTAGGTCGGCAAGTAACCCCGCCGCTACCGTATTTTGGTAGAAGATCCCATCTTGAGTTGTAGAACCACCTAGCTCTGACATTTAGTTTTTCATTCCCGGCAGCGCTCGGAGGACGTGTATTGGAGAGACATTAGTAGTGAATTTTCTCGCGCCGTGATCAGTTAAGCAATGCCGCAGCGAGCTGTCATTTTGAGGATGGCGTGACAGAAAGGGCGTGGGTGATGCCTAGATCGATATGTGGTCATTGTGCGCGGCAGTGTAATGCTGCGTCCAATCCATCATAGGGAGCATCTAAATGCTGCTCACGGCGAATGCGAGCCACACCTGATTACCATTTTTGACCTGTTGTCGCCCTGGTGGTCAAAAACGCTGTCGACAGCTAAGCGGGCGAATACATAAGTACGTAAGCTTATCATCACCAGTGTCCCAGTCTGTTAAGATATGGCAATCTTGCTATCTTTTGGGGAACTCTTGTCGCGAAAGTATAGGATCACGCTCTAGGAGTTCGAGACGGAGTTGCGCGATCAGGGCCCTGATTGCAAATCCTTCTTTTTATACAACGGCGCGAGTTGTTCAATTTAGTACTCGCGCATGAAGACTAGTCAAATGTCAGTTGGTGCTTCATTACTCCGTGAAATATTGTGGCTATGTAGTTGAGGGTTATTTTGTTGATGAATGAAAAAAGCAAGTCCGCCTCGACAATGTCATCAAGTCCGATATTGTCGCTTCGCGCATTTGAGTAATGAAAAAACCTATTTCGCAAAGTAACAAAAAAACTATGATATTCCGCAAAAGGAATAGCCAAGCGGTCTGGTCGATTTGTTGCGGGTGTATAACTTTCTAGATTTTTCCAGCCTGCAATTTTTTCAGCTAAAGCTTTGAATATTGGCTCCCTATACTCTTGCTTTGTATTTATTTCTACATCAATAGTTCGCGATAATTCTGGCATTCCTTTGAAAAGACTAACCACAAATGTTTTATGGAATTTCAGCTCGCCAGCATTCCCATCGGAATCATTGTTCATCCACTTTCGTAGATTCTCAAATGTGCCGACGTAGTCTTGCGTCCTTGATGCATAAATCATTGGGAAAGCATATGATAGATGCTCATAAGATCTGTACAGGTGGACGAATGCGGCTGTATGACGCCCGCCCTCTTCATGGTAAATGCAGCTTGCCAACTCATTCAGAAACGGCTGATAGAATTTTCGATTATTCCAAGCTGTTCTCTTCACCAATCGTTCATAATCCGAGAGTTTCAGGTCCTCATCGAATTCATCAAAAAATGACAAATCTCTATTTTCATTGTTTCTAATGTCACTATAGAAATAATTTTTTGAGAGAACTGCGCTTTCATCTGTGTTCAGGTTCGTGATTTGGCAACTGCCGGATAATACTCGAAATATTATGGGGAATTCCGCAACTCGTTCATGTATAAAAAAAGGAGATTCCGCTGTAATTACAGATCCATTGCACTCCGAAAATTCGTAGCTAATAGTTTTCATCTATGCCGCGATCTCATCCGAGAAATAGGTAAGCAGCTCGATATCATTAGCATCCTTTAATGTATTGATTTTCTCTATAAATTTCTTGCTGAGTTCGCGGCGATATTTTCCGAGGTTTACCTTGGCTGCATCAATTGATTTGAATGCTCCGTCGAACATTTCAACGGCTTCACCAAATTCGTTGGCACTCATTTCAATTAAATCGTTATATGAGGATTTGACGCCTACACAAAAGCCGATGAAGTTATTTTGAGTTTTAAGCCAGGATTTAGCATTTTCATTAACCGAAAACTTGTCTACCAGCTCAAGAACTTGTTGGAATTCTAGGCCGTTCTCTACTACAGCGGTCGCCATAATATTCCCAACAATAATCTCATCCATTTTTTCGCTGATAATTTTATTATTTTCGTTATGAACACTGTTGGTGAAGAAAGCCAAATATCCTTTGGATATGTCGGCGAGATTAAAAGCGCCGCGTTTTATTTTGTCGCCACGATCTTTCTCTGATTGGACCTCGATATCGAGCGACTCGAAATCGAACAGTTCTTCAGTGAGAACCTCTATTTGATGTCGAGGTGTCATTGGGCGCTGACCATTATTTAGCGTGATCATCCGATATAGAAGCATGTCTTTGTTTTCAGAGATGATAATGCTAAGAAATAATGCTTTATCTTTTGGAAAGTCTTCTTCATCTCTGATGCTGTTAAGCGTATTCAGGCGTTGCATGCCGTCGAGAACGTATCCGTTAGTAATGTTCTCATTAGCGTATGAAGCTGCATCTTCTATGTTTTCGAACTCGGGATTCTGATCAACCATTGCCAAAGTAATCGCGGGCATCAGGCATCCTTTTAAAAGGTCATTCCGAAGGCGATCATAAAAGGCTGGGTTTTGAATTTTTCGCTGAGCGGCAAAACGGTTGATAAGCGGAAAAATATTCTCGATTGCGTAGCCATATGTGGTTTGGCCAGTCAACACAACGCTCTTGATAACAGCATCGTATTCCTGCGTGAAAATTGTGATGCTCATGTAAGATTCCCTCCTCAAAACGAGAATAATATTCACATTCCTGGTCGGGGTAAAGATCAGCTCTAAATCTATCGCTCAACTCTCGAATCAATCGTCGAGAGGAGTGCATGCCGTGATTTTTCTCCACGTCTAAAGGCGACGGACTTGGAGTGTCCCATGGCTCGCCAAAAATTTTTCAGTCAAAACCTGAGCCGTTCCTTTCGCGCATTGTCTACTGCGACCGGGTCTAGTTAAGGAGTGGATGGCGGCATGGGCTCAGCTGTCATCCTTCATTGCTAACCAGTAATCGCATCACGGCTCAGTACTCGCAACGTTCTAGGCTCCCTGGATTTCACCCGATATGTCGATGGCCACGCTGACGCAACAGAGTTTGAACCCAAGCTACCCTAGGGATGGTCGAGGCTGGACAAGAGGCATGACCCCTTCCTGGCATGAAATGGAATGTGGGTATTTAGCGAAATAGGGAAGGCGCGGTCATCTCTGCAGACATACTGTTTTTAGGGCTGATTTCAGCTTCGTGCTTGTCGTAATAGCTTGCTGATGCAGAGGTTTCACCCCGAGTGTCCACTTGGAGTGGAGGCATGTACCAGAGCGCCCGCTACTTATTTACAGCTTTCATCCGATTATCCATGAGTTGAAAAAAGCCCCGCATCGTTGCACGCAATGCGAGGCTTTCTCGATGTATGGGATTTGAATCCCGTACCAATTTCTGTACCACTAACTTAGTGATGGTAGGTGATTTGGGGTTTCTCTCGATCCTAAGTCACTGATTATATTGACCCTGGTAACCCACTCGAGCCGCTTAAACATAGCGGTGTAATTCTGTTCCAGGGACATGAAACTACCTGTGGGGATTTTCGCAAAGGGCAAGGGTACGGTGGCGGACACGACCCTGCAAGTTCGGTGTGACGGGATTATTCGTCGCGGCCTTCCATCATGGTGCGTTTGAGCATCACATACACGGCGCCGGCGCCGCCATGTTTCGCCTGGCACGAGCAGAAACCCAGCACCTGCGCATGCTGGCGCAGCCAGGTGTTGACGTGGCTTTTGATCATCGGCCGCTTGCCGTCCAGACGCACAGCCTTGCCGTGGGTGACGCGCACGCAGCGGATTTCGAATCTGGTGGCTTCGGCGAGAAACGCCCAGAGGGTTTCGCGGGCTTTTTCTACGCTCATGCCGTGCAGGTCGAGGCTGCCTTCGAACGGGATCTGCCCGATCTTGAGCTTGCGCATCTGGCTTTCCTGCACGCCGTCACGGGCCCACATCAGCTCGTCTTCGGGGCCGACGTCAATCACGAACTGATCGGACAGGCCGTCAACGGTGGTGGTGTCGGTGCGCACGGTGGCGGACTGGCGCAGCTTGGCGATCCGGTCTCGGTCAGCCTTGGGTTTGCCGGTGTCGGCGCGGTCGTGCTTGATCGGCTTGACGCCTTGGATCGCACTTTTGAACAGGGAAAAATCGTCGTCTTGCATATCAGCCTCCGCGAAGGGCGGCCAGTTTACCCAAACGGATACAAAACGGCCCGGCAAAAAGCCAGGCCGTCGATCAATCGTGTTTTTTCATCAGGTGCGGGGACATGTTCAATTCCCGCGATTGCCGTGCGCGACGCCGGCAACGACGCCACAGGGCCACGCCGAAATACAGGAACAGCAGGCCGACTGCCAGAATGATCGCCGAGCCGAGCGGGGTTGCGTTCAGGTCGCCGAGCGCCGGTGGGCGCCCCAGCAGGCTGGCGGCCCCGGCCATCGCCAGCAGCACGCCGAACGTCGCCAGTATGGCCGCGATCGCCGCGCCGAATCGAAATCGCCAGTTGCTTTGGCCTTTGGGCCGCAAGCGGCGTGCGTCAAATCCATCGGATAACTTCATTCCGACCTTCCTCAATGGGTATCGGCCCTTCGACCGGGAGTTGACCGGGTTGTTCCTGAGGCTAGGGTAATTGAAGCAAATGCGAGGTTTTTGCAGATGAGCGGCGGGCTGAGCCGCTCATTTACGGAAGATCAGATCAGATCCTGGGTCAGGGCGAGAGTAGCGAAGTTGTCAGCCATGATCGCCATTTCCGCTTCCTGCACCTGTTCGGCGCTGAGCACGCGGCCCTTGAATGGCAGATCGCGGGTGGCACAGGCATCTTCGACCAGGGTGCAGCGGAAACCCAGGTTCTTCGCCGCGCGCACGGTGGTGCTGACGCTGGAGTGACTCATGAAACCGCAGACGATCAGGTCCAGCGAGCCGATGGTTTGCAGACGATCGTAGAGTTCAGTGCCGTGAAAGGCGCTCGGCAGCAACTTGCCGATGATGGTTTCATCGCCCTGGGGTTCCAGGCCGGGGATGAACTCGCCGCGTTCGCCCTGCGGGTCGAACAGACCGCCGACGGTGCCGAGGTGGCGCACATGCACGATCGGCCGGCCGGCCGCGCGGGCGGCGGCAACCAGTTGTTTGATGTTCGCGACAGCCGCGTCCATGCCGCTCAGGGCCAGCGGGCCGCTGAGGTACTCTTTCTGGGCATCGATGATGACCACGGTGGCATGGCTCAACGTGGCCGCTGCGTAACCGCGACCGCTGAGTTGAAACATCGTTTTTGGAACGGACATTCTGGGGCTCCTTCGGGTGGGGCTTTTGCGACATTGTCCTCTGGCTGAGCGGTTCTGTGAATCGCTACCATCGTAGACACCGTCGTTGCTGGCCTGCAGCCTTGTCAAGTTACACGATCTGTTCAATAGCCGAGGGGAAAATCGGAAGCGTCCTACCGTCGCCCCGGAGTCTTTCCTGCGTCGTCGCGGCGCGTTTTGGCTGCTAGAATCGCCAGTCGTTTTTTCTGGAGTTCTGCCCCGTGATCACTTCCCGACTTCGTACCCTGCGCGACCACATTCGTTGGGCCGTCAGCCGCTTCCATGGGGAGGATCTGTTTTTCGGCCATGGCACCGACAATGCCTGGGACGAAGCCCGGCAGCTAGTGCTCGGTGCCTTGCACCTGCCATGGGAAATCGCCGACAGCTATCTGGATTGCGCGCTGGAAGACGACGAGCTGGTCAATCTTCAGCGCCTGCTCAAGCGTCGCATCGAAGAACGCATTCCGACCGCTTACCTGCTGGGCGAAGCCTGGTTCTGCGGCATGTCGTTCATCGTCGATGAGCGCGTGCTGATCCCGCGTTCGCCGATTGGCGAGCTGATCGAAAACCGTTTTGCCCCATGGATCGGTGACGAGCCGGCGCGGATTCTCGATCTGTGCACCGGCTCCGGCTGCATCGGCATCGCATGCGCCTACGAGTTCCAGAACGCTGAAGTGGTGCTGGCGGACCTGTCGTTCGAAGCGCTGGAAGTGGCGAACCAGAACATCGAGCGTCATGGCGTCGATGAGCGTGTGTTCACCGTGCAGGGCGATGGTTTCGATGGCCTGCCGGGTCAACGTTTCGACCTGATCGTGTCGAACCCGCCCTACGTCGATGCGGAAGATTTCGCCGACATGCCGGACGAATACCAGCACGAGCCGGAACTGGGCCTGGCCTGCGGCGATGACGGTTTGAACCTGGTGCGCCGGATGCTCGCCGAAGCGGCGGATCACCTGACCGAGAAGGGTTTGCTGATTGTCGAGGTGGGCAACAGCCAGGTCCACGTCGAGGCGCTGTACCCGGAAGTCGATTTCGCCTGGCTGGAGTTCGAGCGCGGCGGGCATGGCGTGTTCATGCTGACCGCCGAACAGTGCCGCGCCCATCAGGCACTGTTCGCTTCCCGCGTCTAAATGGCATGAATCGCTCCCACAGCTGAAATGCATTCCCCTGTGGGAGCGAGCCTGCTCGCGAATGGCGGTACCGTGGTCTCAAACCATCAACGGTGCGTTGCAATCCAGATCAGCAACCCAGCCTGAAACACCGCAAACGCCACCAGACAGGTAATGGTGAAGCGCAACCCGGCATCTTCGCGCTTGAACTTGCTGACCTTGTCTTCCTGCTTCTTCAGCTTCACTTCCTGCTCGGCCAGATTCTGCTCGGCCTGCTGCAACATCTGCGCAGCTTCAAGAATTTCGACGATCTGCAGCTTTTCGCTGTTCCAGTCACCCAGCAGGTCGCCGACCTTCACTTCTTTGACGCTACCCTTCAAATGCTGGGCATCGGCGTAAACCACATCAAAGCCGTGCACCCGCAAAAAGTGATCGCGGCGCAGGCGAGTGTCCTCGTTCAGCGCGTCCTTGTTGTTCAAGTCCATGCCGTCGACGGTGTAGGTGGGCCAGCGTTTTTTTGCCCAGTTGATGCCCTGGGCAGCCATGAAACGGCCGATGCCACGGTTCATCGGTTCGATCTGCAGACCGCTGTCCGGGCCGAAATGCACGCGTTTGGTCGTGTGATCGACCCACACGTCCAGATGATTCTGTTCTTTGCGCACACGCTGAGCAGGCAACTTGATCGCCATGCGCATCAGACTGTGTTCTTTGCCGTTGCGCTCGGCGTATCCGAATTCAACGAAGCGCAGCGGCCGTCCGCCGGTATTGCGGTCAGTCTGCAACGGCGCCAGGCGGAGCATCTTGTGGTGCTCGACGTGGACATCCGCCCATGGCAGCTCGACCGCTGGCGGTGCGTCTTTTTCAGCGGTGGTGTCGGGTGAAGTCTGGGTATCAGTCATAACGGCGAGATCCTGTCCAAGCTGCTTGCCGCCAGCCAGTACGCTGGCGACAAAGGCTTATCGGCCGTTTTCTACAGGACTAGAGGGTAAAAAGAGCTCAACGGGTGCGAAGTCCGTCAATAAATTCAAGAACGCGTGTCCCCAGTTCCGCCGCCAGGGGCAAATTCGGGTCCTTGTAGGAGGCCAATTGCCGCTTCACGTCATTGGGCACGATGCGCAACACGTGGTTCATGCCTTCGATCAGCGCCAGTTGCGCATCCGGTTTGGCGGCCTTGAGCAATTTCGCATCATCGACCTGGACCTGAATGTCGTTGCTGCCTTGCACGACCAGCGTCGGCATTTGCAGTTGAGCGAAGGCCGCCGCCGGATCCTGACGGAACAGCGAAATCAGATACGGTTGCACACTCGGACGGAAAATCACCTGTAAGGGCGCCGGCACATTGTCGTCGGTGCGCCCGGCCTTGAGGCTGTCGAGCAATTCGTTGCTGCGCAGCATCAAAGGAGGAGGGAGGCTGCGGGCCAGTTGGCGGCGCAGTACCTGATCAATGGGCCGGGCTGTGCCAGAGAGGGATATCACCGCGGCGGCGTCCACCTTCGGCGCCGCCAGGCTGGCGATCAATGCACCTTCGCTGTGGCCCAGCAAAATCAACGGACCGAAGCGCGGATCGGCTTTCAGTTTCTGCCCCCAGGCTACAGCGTCCGCCACGTAGGCTTCCACCGACAGGTTTCGCTCGTCCGGGGTTGCCGCCAGGCTGGCGGCCACGCCGCGCTTGTCGAAACGCACACTGGCGATGTTGTGTTTGGCCAGCACCCAGGCCAGTCGCTTGAGGCTGTCATTGCGTCCGCCGTCCGGGTTGTTTCCGTCACGATCGGTAGGACCCGAGCCAGAAAGGATCAGGACAACCGGCACGGGGTTGTCGGATTTGGGCAGCAACAGCGAGCCGAAAAGTTCGCCGTTGTCAGTCGTCAACGTGACCGGACGTTGCAGGACAGTCGCCTGGACGAAGCCGGTAAACAGGGAAAGGCTCAAGATCAAAACTCGCAGCATCATCACGCCATCATTTGCCAAGGTGCCGGTTGGACTCACCCACACCGCTAAGGTTCGAGGATGAACTACTCGGTTAGCCTGCGTATACTGGCGCGCATCACGAATCTGGGTTCGATTTAACGGAGCGTCCTGCATGTCCGGCAATACCTACGGCAAGCTGTTCACTGTCACCACCGCGGGCGAAAGCCATGGTCCGGCGTTGGTCGCCATTGTCGACGGCTGCCCGCCGGGCCTGGAGATTTCCCTTGAAGACCTGCAACGCGACCTTGACCGTCGCAAGCCGGGCACCAGCCGCCACACCACCCAGCGCCAGGAAGCCGACGAAGTCGAGATCCTCTCCGGGGTGTTCGAGGGCCGCACCACCGGTTGCTCCATCGGCCTGCTGATCCGCAACACCGACCAGAAGTCCAAGGACTATTCGGCGATCAAGGATCTGTTCCGCCCGGCCCACGCCGACTACACCTACCACCACAAATACGGCGAGCGCGATTATCGCGGCGGCGGTCGCAGCTCCGCGCGGGAAACCGCCATGCGCGTCGCGGCCGGCGCCATCGCCAAGAAGTACCTGGCCAGCCAGGGCATCGTCATTCGCGGCTACATGAGCCAGCTCGGCCCGATCGAAATCCCGTTCAAGACCTGGGAATCGGTCGAGCAGAACGCCTTCTTCAGCCCGGACCCGGACAAAGTGCCGGAGCTGGAAGCCTACATGGACCAGCTGCGTCGCGATCAGGACTCCGTCGGCGCCAGGATCACCGTGGTTGCCGAAGGCGTGATGCCGGGCCTGGGCGAGCCGATCTTCGACCGTCTCGACGCCGAACTGGCCCATGCGCTGATGAGCATCAACGCGGTCAAAGGTGTGGAAATCGGCGCCGGTTTCGCCTGCGTCGCCCAGCGCGGCACCGAACACCGTGACGAGCTGACCCCGGAAGGTTTCCTCAGCAACAATGCGGGCGGCATCCTCGGCGGGATCTCCTCGGGGCAGCCGATCGTCGCGCATCTGGCGTTGAAGCCCACTTCGAGCATCACCACCCCGGGCCGTTCGATCGACATCGAAGGCAACCCGGTCGATGTCATTACCAAGGGCCGTCACGACCCATGTGTCGGTATCCGCGCCACGCCGATTGCCGAGGCGATGATGGCCATCGTGTTGATGGATCACCTGCTGCGCCACCGTGGCCAGAACGCCGATGTGCGCGTGAGCACCCCGGTGCTGGGTCAGCTTTGATGGGTGATCTCAAAGCCGCCGCGGTCTGACCGTGGCGGCGCTCCCGTACTGGCGGCTGTCCAGTTTCTATCTGTTCTATTTCGCCTTGCTCGGTTCGACGGCGCCGTTTCTGGCGCTGTACTTCGATCATCTCGGATTCAGCGCCGCGCGCATCGGCGAGCTGGTGGCGATCCCGATGCTGATGCGCTGCGTGGCGCCGAACATCTGGGGCTGGCTCGGCGATTACACCGGCAGGCGCCTGGCCATTGTGCGCTTTGGTGCGGTTTGCACGCTGTTGACCTTCTCATTGATTTTCGTCAGCAAGACCTACGCCTGGCTGGCGATGGTCATGGCCTTGCATGCATTCTTCTGGCACGCGGTGCTGCCGCAGTTCGAAGTCATCACCCTGGCGCATTTGCAGGGCCAGACCTCCCGCTACAGTCAGATTCGCCTCTGGGGCTCGATCGGTTTCATCATCACCGTGGTCGCCCTCGGTCGCCTGTTCGAGTGGCTCAGCCTCGATATCTACCCGGCGGCGCTGGTGTTGATCATGGCCGGCATCGTGCTCAGTAGTTTGTGGGTGCCGAACGCACAACCGCCTCAGGGCAACCGGCCGACGGGCGAAGGCTTTCTCAAGCAGTTGCGCAATCCCGGGGTGCTGGCGTTTTACGGTTGCGTGGCGCTTATGCAACTGAGCCACGGGCCGTATTACACGTTTTTGACCCTTCACCTCGAACGCTTGGGCTACAGCCGTGGCGTGATCGGCATGCTCTGGGCGGTCGGCGTGGTGGCGGAAGTGCTGATGTTCATGGCCATGAGCCGGATCCTCGCGCGTTTTTCCCTGCGGCGGGTGCTGATGGCGAGTTTTCTGCTGGCGGCGTTGCGCTGGTTGCTGCTAGGTTCGTTCGCCGAATTCCTGTGGGTCCTGTTGTTTGCCCAGGTGCTGCATGCGGCGACGTTCGGCAGCTTTCATGCCGCTGCCATCGCGTTCGTGCAACGTAGCATTGGCGCGCGTCAGCAAGGGCAGGGCCAGGCGCTGTATGCAGCGCTGGCCGGCACCGGTGGCGCGCTCGGCGCGTTGTATTCCGGCTACAGCTGGAATGCCCTCGGCGCGACATTGACCTTTAGTATTGCCAGTCTCGCAGCGCTCGCCGCTGCCGTTATCATTGCCATTCGAATGCAAGAGGACAGGCCATGAGCCTTACCCGTGAACAGCTTGCCCAGCAAATTGTCGACGCCGGGCGTTTTCTTTATGGTCGCGGCTGGTCGCCGGCCACCAGCAGCAATTACTCGACGCGCCTGTCACCGAGCGAAGCGCTGCTGACCGTTTCCGGCAAGCACAAGGGCCAGTTGGGCCTGGACGACGTGCTCGCCACCGACCTGTCCGGCAACAGCCTGGAACCCGGCAAAAAACCGTCCGCCGAAACCCTCCTGCACACCCAGCTCTACAACTGGCGCCCGGAGATCGGCGCGGTGCTGCACACCCACTCGGTGAACGCCACGGTGCTGTCGCGCCTGACGCCGCAAGACTTCATCGAGTTCGAAGACTACGAATTGCAAAAAGCCTTCAGCGGCATCTCGACCCACGAATCCCGGGTGCGCGTGCCGATCTTCGACAACGATCAGGACATTGCGCGCCTCGCCGCCAAGGTGCAGCCTTGGCTCGACGCCCATCCCGATTGCGTGGGTTATCTGATTCGCGGCCACGGCCTCTACACCTGGGGCGCGCAGATGAGTGACGCGCTGCGTCAGATCGAGGCCTTTGAATTCCTGTTTGAATGCGAGTTGAAGACCCGCAGCGTCATGAACCGCCAAGGCTGACTTCACCAGAACCAGCCCCTTTGCCTGATGAATGCAGTGCCCGACCGGTCTGAAAGAACCGGACGGCAAGGCCGATACCGAGGAATGCCCCATGAGCAGCCTGTCCGTCTATCACGTTTCCAGCCCCGAAATTCCGAACAAGGTGCTGACCCATTTCGAAGACATCGCCTCGACCCTGGCCGAGCAGGGCGTGCGCTTCGACCGCTGGCAAGCCGCCGCGAAGATCCAGCCGGGCGCCAGCCAGGAAGAAGTGATCGGTGCCTATAAAGAGCAGATCGACAAACTGATGACCGAGCGCGGCTACATCACGGTCGACGTGATCAGCCTCAATAGCGACCACCCGCAAAAAGCCGAGTTGCGCGCCAAGTTCCTCGAAGAGCATCGGCATGGCGAAGACGAAGTACGCTTCTTCGTCGCCGGTCGTGGCCTGTTTACCCTGCACATCGATGATTACGTCTACGCCGTGCTGTGCGAGAAGAACGATCTGATTTCGGTGCCGGCCGGCACCAAACACTGGTTTGACATGGGCGAGAACCCGCACTTCGTGGCGATCCGCCTGTTCAACAACCCTGAAGGCTGGGTCGCCAATTTCACCGGCGAAGACATCGCCGGCCGCTTCCCGCGTCTGGAGGACTGAGCCAATGTCGATCAAGGTCATTCTCACCGACATCGAAGGCACCACCAGCGCGGTGAGTTTTGTGTTCGACGTGCTGTTCCCGTATGCGGCGAAACATCTGCCGGATTTCGTTCGCCAGAACGCCCAGCGCGCGGATGTTGCCGAGCAACTGGACGCCGTGCGCCGCGACAGCAACGAACCGCAGGCTGACGTCGAGCGGGTCGTGGAAATTCTGCTGGGCTGGATCGCCGAAGACCGCAAAGCCACGCCGCTCAAAGCGTTGCAGGGCATGGTCTGGGAGCAGGGTTATCAGGCCGGCCAGTTGAAAGGCCATGTTTACCCGGACGCCGTTGAAGCGCTGCAGCGCTGGCATCAGGCCGGATATCAACTGTTTGTTTATTCGTCCGGTTCGATCCAGGCGCAGAAGCTGATTTTCGGCTGCTCGGAAGCAGGGGATCTGACGCCGCTGTTCAGTGGCTACTTCGATACCACGTCGGGCCCCAAGCGCGAAGCGCAGTCGTACAGCAACATCCAGCAGGCCATCGGGGTCGAGCCGCAGGAGATCCTGTTCCTGTCCGACATCGTCCAGGAACTCGATGCCGCCCAGGCCGCCGGCCTGCAAACCTGCGGGCTGGCCCGTGAAGGCGGGGAGTTGGCAGGGCATGTGACCGTCGACAGCTTTACCGGGATTGAGCCGGAAGCGTTCTGAGTTCACCCAATCGACGCGCAAAAAAACAGGCCGTGAAGCGAAAGCTCCACGGCCTGTCTGTTTATACGGTGTTCGAATTACATCGAGTGATAAGTCGGCAGGGCGAAACGCTGCTGGCTTTGCAACATGCCGATCTGCGGCAGCTCGCTGGCTTGTTCTGCCAGATCACGACGGATCGCGCTGATCGCCCACGACAGTTGGTCGCCGGTATGCAATTGCTGATAGGTGAGTGCACGCTTGAACACTTTGCCGTCGGCACTCTTCAGCGTCAGCAGAATCCCGCCATCGGGACGGGGCTGGGTGGTGACGGCGAAGTTGGAGAACAGGGAGGTAAATTTTTCTTGGATCAGGTTCATGTCTTTCAGCTCCGTATGCACTTGAATGGCAAGCATGTATAGGGAGTTGCAGCGATTGTGCCAGTATTTATGTTTATAAAAATCGTTGTAAATCAGTAAGTTATAAAATCAGTTCGTTTCGTCTGTCGTGCAATCTGCATGAATGGCCATCGTGCATCCTGCATTTTGCGGGATCACTGTCGATCCGATGGAACCAATATCTCCGGCCGGAATCCGGCTGTGCGTTGCAGCGCCGGGCGGATACAAAACATTGCAAAAACCGCGTGTACAGCCTGAGAAGCCCTGACGTATTTTCGGCCTCGACCCTCGCTCTAGAAGCGCCGGTTGCCTCACCCGATTGCCCGACAATAAAAATCCGGCCTGCACGTCAAGGTCGAACGGGAGCTGCCATGCGCCACGCGCCGAGCGACACGATTACCTGGGGCATGATGCTCCGCAAGCTGCCGATGATTGCCAAAGCCATCCCTCGGGTGGTGAAAGGCATGAAGGTGGCCAACGTCACGGATCCGACGCAAACCTGTGGCCTGGGCTGGACATTCGAGCAAGCGACCCTGCGCAATCCCGATGGCCCCGCGCTGCTGTCGGGCGAGGTGGTGCTGAGTTATTCACAAGTCAACCAGTGGGCCAACCGCATCGCCCACTATCTGAACGGGCAGGGCATCGGTAAAGGCGATGTGGTAGCGGTGTTCATCGAG
This sequence comes from Pseudomonas pharyngis, assembly GCF_021602345.1. GTDB lineage: Bacteria > Pseudomonadota > Gammaproteobacteria > Pseudomonadales > Pseudomonadaceae > Aquipseudomonas > Aquipseudomonas pharyngis. The sequence goes on along the minus strand of NZ_BQID01000005.1, from coordinate 364,964 downwards.
AACCGCCCGGAACTGCTGGTGACGATTCTGGCGCTGGCCAAAGTGGGCGCCGTCAGCGCGCTGCTCAATACCTCGCAGACCCGCGATACGCTGATCCACAGCATCAATCTGGTGACACCGGCGGCAATTGTCGTCGGTGAAGAATTGCTGCCGGCGTATGCGGCGGTGCGCGAGCAAGTGTCGATCCCGGCAACGCGCGTCTGGTTCGTCGCCGATCAGGATACCTTCAGCCATCCGGGCATCGCGCCCGAGGGCTATATCAACCTGATCAGCGCCAGCGCCGACGCACCTGTCGACAACCCGGCCAGCAGCCGGCAGATTTTCTTCGACGACCCCTGTTTCTACATCTACACCTCCGGCACCACCGGTTTGCCCAAGGCCGGGGTGTTCAAGCACGGCCGCTGGATGCGCAGCTCGGCGAGCTTCGGCATGATCGCCCTCGACATGCGCCCGGACGACATCGTCTATTGCACCTTGCCGCTGTACCACGCCACCGGGCTTTGCGTGTGCTGGGGTTCGGCGGTCAATGGCGCGTCGGGTTTCGCCATTCGCCGCAAGTTCAGCGCCCGGCAGTTCTGGAGCGATGTGCGTCGCTATCGCGCAACCACCATCGGTTACGTCGGCGAGTTGTGCCGGTATCTGGTGGATCAGCCGCTCAGTGCCGACGACAGTCGTCATGATGTGCGAAAGATGATCGGCAACGGCCTGCGGCCCGGTGCGTGGGCCGAGTTCAAGACCCGCTTCGGCGTGGATCACATCTGTGAGCTTTATGCCGCCAGCGACGGCAATATCGGCTTCACCAACATCCTCAATTTCGACAACACCATCGGTTTCTCGCTGATGGCCTGGGAGCTGGTCGCCTACGACCAGGACAGCGGCGAGCCGATTCGCGGCGATGACGGATTCATGCGCAAGGTCGGTCGGGGCGAGCGGGGCCTGCTGCTGGCGCGGATCGACGACAAGGCACCGCTGGACGGCTACACCGATCCACAGAAAACCGCCAAGGTCGTGCTGCAGGACGTGTTCACCAAGGGCGACCGCTTCTTCAACACCGGCGATCTGCTGCGCAACATCGGTTTCGGCCACGCACAGTTTGTCGACCGTCTCGGCGACACCTATCGCTGGAAGGGCGAGAACGTCTCGACCACCGAGGTCGAAAACCTGCTGCTCCAGCATCCGCACATTTCCGAAGCGGTGGCCTATGGTGTGGAAGTCCCCAACACCAACGGTCGCGCCGGGATGGCGGCGATCACCCCGGCCGAGTCGCTGGCGACCCTGGATTTCGCCGAATTGCTGGCCTTCGCCCGCCAACGCATGCCGGCCTATGCGGTGCCGCTGTTCTTGCGGGTCAAGGTGAAAATGGAAACCACCGGCACCTTCAAATACCAGAAAACCCGCCTGAAAAACGAAGGTTTCGACCCCGGCCAGAAGGGCGATGACCCGATTTATGCCTGGCTGCCGGGGACCGAAACCTACGTGCAGGTGACGGATGAAATTCTTGCCGACATTCGGGCAGGCAAATACCGCTATTGATATTGGCTATCGGCGGACTTGGAAAAAAGGGGATGACAGCTATCGCCGCGCTCGGGAAACTATCGGCTTTCCGATTGACCGAAAGTGGAGTGAACCATGTCTGACCAAAGCCGCCAGATGACCCCCGAGGAAGCCGCCGAATTCACTGAACAGGTGTTCAACAAGGCGCGCGAGGGCGATGCGGTGATGCTCGATCGCCTGATCACTGCCGGTCTGCCGGTGAACCTGACGAACAGCAAAGGCGACACCCTGCTGATGCTCGCCAGTTACTACGGCCACGTGGACGCGGTGCAGGTGCTGCTCAAGCACAAGGCCGATCCGGAACAACGCAATGGCAACGGCCAGAGCCCGATTGCCGGCGCGGCGTTCAAGGGTGATCTGGCCGTGGTCAAGGCCCTGGTCGAGGGCGGGGCGCAGATTGAAGGCGCCTCCTTCGATGGCCGCACGGCGCTGATGATGGCGGCGATGTTCAACCGTGTTGAAATCGTCGACTACTTGATCGACCAGGGCGCCGACCCGAAAGCCAAAGATGCCAATGGCGTCACCGCGCTGGACGCGGCCCGCACCATGGGCGCTGTGGACACCACCGCGCAGCTGGAAAAACTGCTGGGCTGAGGCCGCTGGCCGGAACCCTCTCTGTGGCGAAGGCGAGAATGCGCTATCCTTCGCGCCCTCAAAATTCCCTTCGCCACAGGATCCGCCCCCATGAAAGCCGCACTTGCCGAACTCATCAGCAAAATCAGCTCCGGCTGCATGGGCGAAGACGAGATCCTGAAGGTCGCTGACGAAGCGGCACAGGCCTACGCCGATGCCGACGCTTTTCTGACCGCCAACCCGGACATCAACTACGACGACACTTTCCCGATTCCGCTGGGCGAGTGGGTCGTGGTCGGCAGCCTGCCGGAGACCGTGTTGTTCCAGGCCGACACCTACGCCGAACTGTTCGCGCAGATCGTTGCCTCGTTCGGCCCGGGCGTCGAATTCAACCTCAAGCCCAAGCAACTGGCCAAAACCGAGGCGCTGACCGCGCTCAACCGCATCCAGGTACAGATGAGCAGCCTGAACAAGGAAAACGGCGGTTACACGTTGATGAACTTCAGCCAGTTGCTCGACGACGAGCTGCAAGTGGTGCTGGTCTACGGCAACGATGTGCCGCGCGTACTGGAACTGTGCGCCGAAGTCGGTATCGCCGCCGCGTCGTCGCTGGAAGCCTTGAAGGTCGCCGTTCACGTCTGAGCGCAATAAAAGGGAACCCTGAGCGCGACCGTCTATCCTAAAAGTGCACGCCACTATTCTGGAGCGACACCATGGGTTCCACGTTCAACGGCCTGGTCGGCCTGATCATTCTTGCGCTCGACATCTGGGCGATCATCAATGTGCTGAAAAGCGGCGCCGAGACCGGGATGAAAATCCTCTGGGTACTGCTGATCATCCTCCTGCCGGTGCTGGGACTGATCATCTGGGCGATTGCCGGGCCGCGGGGCAATGTGCGGATCTGACCGTTCGCACCCTGATCGGGTCGGGCCGATGAACTGAGGTTCGACCTGTCATCTTCGGCAACGTAGAATGCGCGCCTTTCCCGGGCAATCGAACCTGACGATTGGCGCCCGCGCATTCATCGGAGCACTTCACCATGACCGTCACCAAGACCAGCGAATACCTGGAAACCCTCTACGAAGGCTACGGCCAGCGTTTTCGCATGGAAAAACTGCTGCACGAAGTGCGCACCGAACACCAGCACCTGGTGATTTTCCAGAACCCGCGCATGGGCCGGGTGATGGCGCTGGACGGCGTGATCCAGACCACCGAAGCCGATGAATTCATCTACCACGAAATGCTCACCCACGTGCCGATCCTCGCCCACGGCACCGCCAAGCGCGTGCTGATCATCGGCGGCGGCGACGGCGGCATGCTGCGCGAAGTGACCAAACACGCCAGCGTCGAGCACATCACCATGGTCGAGATCGACGGCACCGTGGTCGACATGTGCAAAGAGTTTCTGCCGAACCACTCCAAGGGCGCCTACGACGATCCACGCCTGAATCTGGTGATCGACGACGGCATGCGTTTCGTCGCCACCACCACTGAAAAGTTCGACGTGATCATTTCCGACTCCACCGACCCGATCGGCCCGGGCGAAGTGCTGTTCTCGGAAAACTTCTACCAGGCCTGCCACCGCTGCCTGAACGAGGGCGGCATCCTCGTGACCCAGAACGGCACGCCGTTCATGCAGATCGAAGAAGTGAAAACCACCGCCGGCCGCCTGCGAAGCCTGTTCCCGGACTGGCACTTCTATCAGGCGGCCGTACCGACCTACATCGGCGGTTCGATGACCTTCGCCTGGGGCTCGACCAACCCGGCCTACCGCAAGCTGAGCCGCGAAGTTCTGCAACAGCGCTTCATCGGCAGCGGCATCGTCACCCGCTACTACAACCCGGAAATCCACATCGGTGCTTTCGCCTTGCCGCAATACGTGCTGCAAGCGGTGAACAAGCCAAGCAACGACTGATCGTTCGCGGGTAAGAAAAAGCCGAGGCCGGTGTGTGAAAACACACCGGCCTCGGCTTTTTTCATGTTGCATCGGTGTAAACCTTTTGAACGATCAATCCTGACAAAAGTCGAGATAGAGGTAAGCCCATTTGCGGGTTTGTTCGAGGAGGCTCCAATGCAAAAGTGGAAAGTCACTTTCGTGGATGATCACGGTGAAATTGTCGATGAAGTCTTCGAGCGTGCGGAATGCCCCAGCGATGATGAGGCCGCACGACTGATCAAGGAACGACTGCTTCCCGTCGCCGCCGAGCTTGACCTGAACGATCTGGAAGGGCGCACCGCCGATGCCGGCGTAAAAAGCCTGAAAACCCAGAACAGCATCGAAATCCGCAGCATCACCCGAATCTGAATCTTCATTTTCTTCATGTACCAGGCCTTGGCAGCGGCTCTATCTTGGGGCTACTCTGCAAGCGAGATCAGCGAACGGATCGCTAAGGTCTGGTCTTGTCAGCTACATGCTTGTTTCCCGCCGGCAACGCGGTTGCCGTAAGCACCCGGGCCCTTTGGGCCAGTGCAGGGAATACGGAAAGTCTATCCATCTATGCGAGGGGGACGATTCATGAGCACAGCCTATCAAGAAGACATCAGCAGCAGCGTGCTGCGCCGCATGAAAGAAGGCGGTTTCGATTTTTCCCGATTCCATCCCATCGAGTTCTACGCCATTTTCCCGGACGAGGAGCGGGCACGCAGGGCGGCAGGCAAATTTCGCGGTGAATCCATCAATGCCCAGGTCAGTGCGCGCGACGACGGCGCCTGGTCTCTGGAATTGAGCAAGGTGATGTACGCAACCTACGACGACATTGGCGATTTCGAGCAGGGCTTTTCGGCGGTGGTCGAGCCCTTGGGCGGCATCATCGAAGGCTGGGGCGTGAAACAGGAGATCCGCAACCGGCACCGTTTGAACTGATCACTCTTGCAACACGTCGAGCTACGGCTGACCTTCGGGTCGGCCGTTGTCGTTTCTACGGCCCCGAAAGCGCATGGCAAAACCCTGAAACAAGAAACCGGCGCAAAAAAAAGCCACCTGAAAAGGTGGCTGAAAGGGAAGACCGGAAGGAGAGGAAACCGGTCAGGGTTACGGCCGGGAGGGCTGCCGAGGCAAGCCGGATCAGTGAGGCTGCATACTTCGTCAACGACGTTTTTGCAGCGGATGCGCGGATTATCCGCAGTGGCCTGCGGGCAGTGAAATCAACTCTGACTATGCTGGTGATAGGCGACGGGACTGCGTCGCAATGAAGCGGGGGCGATCAGGTTGGAGCATTTGCCGCACAGGAATGGTGCGGTGCGTGTGGCGTGAATATCCAACCGATTGAAATCAAAGCGTTTATGCCGATGGCACGGGCCTTGCGAAGGCCTGTATGTCCGGAGTGACAAGGAGTACGGCATGATCCGCACCTATTTTGATGAGATGTATGATGCCGGCGGCCAGATCCGCCCGCATTACCGGGAGTTTGCCCGGTGGCTGGCCGAGACACCTGACGAGCTGCTGGCCCAGCGGCGACGCGAGGCCGATCTGCTGTTCCATCGCGCCGGGATCACCTTCACGCTCTACGGGGACGAGCAGGGGACAGAGCGTCTGATTCCCTTCGACACCATTCCGCGCAGCATTCCCGCCAGCGAATGGCGGATTGTCGAGCGCGGCTGCATTCAGCGAGTCAAGGCGTTGAACATGTTCCTCGCCGACCTTTACCACGAGCAGCGCATCATCAAGGCCGGGATCATTCCCGCCGAACAAGTGCTGGCCAACGAGCAATACCAGTTGGCGATGCAGGGGCTGGATTTGCATCGCGATATCTATTCGCACATCTCCGGCGTCGATCTGGTGCGCGACGGCGACGGCACGTATTACGTGCTCGAGGACAACCTGCGTACGCCGAGCGGCGTGAGCTACATGCTCGAAGACCGCAAGATGATGATGCGTCTGTTTCCCGAGCTGTTCGCGGCCCAGCGCATCGCCCCGATCGACCATTACCCGAACCTGCTGCTCGACACCCTGAAAAGCTCAAGCCCGATTGACGACCCGAGTGTGGTGGTGCTGACACCGGGACGGTTCAACAGCGCGTTTTTCGAGCATGCGTTTCTCGCCCGGGAAATGGGCGTGGAACTGGTGGAGGGCGCGGACCTGTTCGTGCGCGACGACAAAGTCTTCATGCGCACCACCGACGGCCCGAAAGCGGTGGACGTGATCTACCGCCGGCTCGACGACGCGTTCCTCGATCCGCTGGCCTTCCGCCCGGACTCGATGCTCGGCGTGCCGGGACTGCTGTCGTCCTATCGCTCCGGCAACGTGGTGCTGGCCAATGCCATCGGCACCGGCGTGGCGGATGACAAATCGGTGTATCCGTTTGTCACCGAGATGATCCGTTTCTACCTCGACGAAGAACCGATCCTGAAGAACGTGCCGACCTGGCAATGCCGTAACCCGTCCGAGCTTTCCCATGTCCTGGCCAATCTTCCAGATCTGGTGGTCAAGGAAACCCAGGGCTCCGGCGGTTACGGAATGCTCGTGGGGCCGGCGGCGACGACCGCGGAAATCGATGCGTTCCGCGAGCGGATCAAGGCCAAGCCTCACGCCTATATCGCACAACCGACGCTGTCGCTGTCGACCTGTCCGACCTTTGTCGAAAACGGCATTGCGCCGCGCCATATCGACCTGCGCCCGTTCGTATTGTCCGGCCGCGAAACCCGGGTCGTACCCGGCGGTTTGACCCGTGTCGCCCTGCGTGAAGGCTCTCTGGTGGTGAATTCATCCCAGGGCGGCGGAACCAAGGACACCTGGGTGGTCGAGGATTGAAGGAAGCCTGCCATGTTAAGTAGAACTGCCTCGGATCTGTACTGGATGTCGCGTTACCTGGAGCGGGCGGAAAACCTCGCACGGATGCTCGATGTCAGCTATTCGCTGTCGCTGATGCCGCAGGACGGCCGTGGCGACGGTTTGCACGAACTGGCGATGCCGTTGCTGATCACCGGCACGCTGGACGATTACCTGGAACGCCACGGCGAATTGCATGCCGAGCGATTGCTGCACTTCTTCGCCCTCGACGCGGCCAACCCGGCGAGCATCTACAGCTGCCTCGGCGCGGCGCGAGCCAGCGCCCACGCGGTGCGCGGGCGGATCACCGCGGACATGTGGGAAAACATCAACGCCACCTGGCTGGAAATCCGCGGGATCGCCAATCAGGGCCTCAGCCGCTACGGCATGAGTCGCTTCTGCGAGTGGATCAAGGAGCGTTCGCACCTGTTCCGTGGTGCGTCCTACGGCACCATCATGCGCAACGACGCGTTTCGTTTCATTCGCCTGGGTACGTTTATCGAGCGGGCGGACAACACGTTGCGCCTGCTCGATGCGCGTTACGAAATGGCTGGCGATCAGGCGGAAGCTGTCAGCGACGGCACCGCCCATGCCTATTACCAGTGGAGCGCCTTGTTGCGAGCCTTGTCATCATTCGAGGCATACACCGAGATTTATCGCGATGCGCCGGGCGCCCGGCATGTGGCCGAGCTGCTGTTGTTGCGCGCCGACGTGCCGCGTTCGCTGCGTGCCTGTACCGAAGAGATCGACCAGATTCTCGCGCAACTGCCGGGGGCCAACGGTCGCCCTGCACAACGACTGGCGGCGGAAATGGACGCGCGTCTGCGCTACACCGGTATTCAAGAAATTCTCGAGGAAGGGCTGCACGCCTGGCTCACCGAATTCATCCCGCTGGTGCGCCAGTTGGGCAACGCCATTCACAGTTCCTACCTGGAGGCCGCATGAGACTTTCCATCAGCCACGAGACCACCTATCACTACGAAGATCAGGTGCGCGCGAGCATCCAGTACCTGCGCCTGACACCCCACGACAGCGAGCGTCAGCACGTGCTGAGCTGGCAGCTTGACCTGCCGCGCCCGGTGCGCGCCCAGCTCGATCCGTTCGGCAACATCCTGCACGTCCTGACCATGGACGAGCCCCACGAAGCGATCATCATCGGCGCCCGGGGGCAGGTTGATATCGACGAATTGCGCGAGGCGGAGCACGAGAGTCAGTCGGCGCTGCCGTTCCTGCGGTTCACCCGGCTGACCGAGGCTGACGAGGCGTTGCGGGCGTTTGCCGAACAATCCTGCAAGCAGCGACGCGACCGCAATGCACTGATCGACCTGATGCACGGTTTGAACCAGCACATGACTTACAAGCCGGGTTCCACTGAAGTCGACACCAGCGCCGCCGAGGCATTCGCCGGACGGGCGGGTGTTTGCCAGGATCACGCCCACGCGTTTCTGGCCTGCGCGCGCAGTCTCGGGGTGCCGTCACGTTATGTGTCGGGTTATCTGTACAGCGAGGATTGTGAGCATCTCGCCAGTCACGCCTGGGCCGAAGCCTGGATCGATGACGCCTGGTACAGCTTTGACGTGACCAATGAACTGGCGCGGCCGGAGCGGCACCTGAAACTGGCGGTGGGTCTGGATTATCTGGATGCCTGCCCGGTGCGCGGCATGCGCCGGGGAGGCGGGTCAGAGCAGATGCATGCGAAAGTGCTGGTGTCGCCGACGCCGGTGATCTCGGTTCAGCAGCAATAACCGCACTACTCCTGTGGGAGCGAGCATGCTCGCGATGGCAATCTTTCAGCCGGCACGTGCATGACTGAGACACCGCATCGCGAGCAGGCTCGCTCCCACAAGGAAGGCATCAAGGCTTAACCTTGCGCCCGGCCATATGCTGCAAATACCCGATCAGCTTCTGCAGATCCGCATCCGGCAACACCTCGGCAGAAAACCCCGGCATCTTCGCCTGCGGCCACTGACGCAGACTCTGAGGATCGCGGATGTAGCGCTTGAGGAAGTCCGCGCCGAAGTACTCGGTCGGGTTGTAGGGAATATTGAGATCCGGCCCGAACTGCGCATCCCCTGCGCCATTCAGGCGATGGCAGGCCAGGCAGTTCTTCTGGAACAGCGCAAACCCCTGATTCACCGGGTCATCGGCCTTCAACGCAGGGTCCGGCAACAGGGCAGGGAAGCGCTCGGCCACCGGAGTCATTCGCTTGATGCTCGCCACTTCGAATGGCCATTGTTCCGGGCTGATATTGCCGGCCTGCGGATCGGTCCACACCAGATAAAACGGCCCGGCGCTGTGCTTGCCTTCCGACAGCGGCGGCCAGGGCTGCGCCGGATCCTCGATGGCCAGCCAGGCGCGCGAGCCTTTATTGTTCAGTAGCGGCGCGGCGGACAGCTCGGCGGCGAAACCGTCCAGCGCTACGGCTTGCAGGTGATCGTCCGGTTTGATGCCGGTCAGCAGCGCGGCCATCGGCACGGCGCGATAAGTCATGTCCTTCTTGTAGGACACATCATTCTTGACCGTGAGGGTTTGTACTTGAGGATGCTTGAGCAATTCCTCGGTCTGCCAGGTGCGGCTGTTCGCGCCCAGCTCCAGGTTCAGCTGCGCGGCAGACAGGGGCATGCTCAGCAGCATGGCCCCGAACAGAATGAGCGTTTTCAAAATGACCGCCGTCCGTGTCGTGGAAGTGCGCAAAGGTTGGCACAGCCACGCTGGCCCGGATAGCGGGCCAGTCACATTTTCAGTGGCGATGAACAATACCTGCCGCTTGAATCAGCCGATGACCTTGGTCAGGTTCGGCAGAATCAACAACAGCGTCGTGGCGAAAAGAATGAGCCCTGCTTGCCGTACTTTTGGTTGTTTGAACATGGCTTGACCGCCTTTTTTGTTATTTCCTGATGCCTGCCTGCATATCCATGATGGCAAGCGCTGCACTTCCTGTTGAAGAACGTCTGCCTCGGCAAAACCCGACGACAACAACGTACATCTTCACCTTAGGGCCCGCGTCACGCTTTGCTTAGATCCATTTCGTATGTACTTGCTGCCGGTCGCGATTAAAAAGGCATGAGGCCCATTGCCAGCTTCTTTGTCGCCCGTTTGCTAGACAGCTCGCTCACCTGAACCGGTTAACCAAGCCATGGATGACCGTCCGTCTGAGCGTGCGCGTCAACGTCATTGAGCGCTGTGGTCATTGAATCCGTCGCCTGCGAAGACAACAGTGACAGCACGAATTTCACTCACCGCACAGGTTCGAGGACGTCATGACCCAAGCTTTGATTTTCGACGCGTTACGCACGCCCCGTGGCAAGGGCAAGGCCGACGGTTCGCTGCACAGCGTCAAGCCGGTGAACCTGGTGGCCGGGCTGCTGACCGCTTTGCAGGCACGCACGGCGCTGGACACCAGCCAGGTCGATGACGTGGTGCTTGGCTGTGTTACGCCGATTGGCGATCAGGGCTCGGACATCGCCAAGACCGCCGTGCAGGTGGCCGATTGGGACGTCAGCGTCGCCGGCGTGCAGATCAACCGCTTCTGCGCTTCCGGGCTGGAAGCGGTGAACCTGGGAGCGATGAAAGTGCGCTCCGGGTTCGAAGAGCTGGTGGTGGTCGGCGGCGTCGAATCGATGTCCCGCGTGCCGATGGGCAGCGACGGCGGCGCCTGGGCGCTGGACCCGCAGACCAATCTGCACAGCCACTTCACGCCACAAGGCGTCGGCGCCGACCTGATCGCCACCCTTGAAGGCTTCAGCCGGCAGGACGTCGATGCCTACGCGCTGCACTCGCAACAGAAAGCCGCGCGTGCCCGGGCCGACGGTTCGTTCAGCAAGTCGTTGGTGCCGGTGCAGGACCAGAACGGCATTATCCTGCTCGATCACGATGAGTTCATCCGCGCCGAGTCGACCCTTGAAGGTCTGGGCAAACTCAAGCCGAGTTTCGAAATGATTGGCCAGATGGGCTTCGACGCCACGGCACTGCGGGTCTACAGCCATGTCGAGCGGATCAACCATGTGCACACGCCGGGCAACAGCTCGGGGATCGTCGACGGCGCGGCGCTGATGTTGATCGGCTCCGAGGCCAAGGGACGCGCGTTGGGCCTGCAACCCCGGGCGCGGATTGTCGCCACGGCGGTCACCAGCACCGATCCGACCATCATGCTCACCGGCCCGGCGCCGGCCACTCGCAAGGCACTGGCCAAGGCCGGGCTGCGGGTGGAAGACATCGACCTGTTTGAAGTCAACGAGGCGTTCGCCTCGGTGGTGCTGAAATTCATCAAGGACATGGCCGTCGACCCGGACAAGGTCAACGTCAATGGCGGCTCGATCGCCATGGGCCACCCGCTGGGCGCCACCGGTTGCGCGATCCTCGGCACCTTGCTCGATGAACTGGAAGCCCGACGCCTGCGCTACGGCCTCGCGACGCTGTGCGTCGGCGGCGGCATGGGCATCGCCACCATCATCGAACGCCTCTGACCTCAAGGAAACCTGTCATGACCCAAGCCATTCGTTACGAAAAAGGCCAGGACGGCATCGTTCTCCTGACCATCGACATGCCGGGCCAGAGCGCCAACACCATGAACGCGGTGTACCGCGAGGCCATGGCTGAAAGCGTCGCCCGACTGCTGGCGGAAAAAGATGAGATCGCCGGGGTGATCATCACCTCGGCCAAGAAAACCTTCTTCGCCGGCGGCGACCTGAATGAACTGATCAAGGTCGGCAAGCCCGAAGCCAAGGCCTTCTATGACATGGTGCTGACCCTCAAGGGCCAGTTGCGCACCCTGGAAACCCTCGGCAAACCGGTGGTCGCGGCGATCAACGGCGCGGCGCTCGGCGGCGGCTGGGAAATCTGCCTGGCCTGCCACCACCGCGTGGCACTGGACGATGCGTCGGTGCAGCTCGGTTTGCCGGAAGTGACCCTCGGCCTGTTGCCGGGCGGCGGTGGCGTGGTGCGGATGGTGCGCATGCTGGGCATCGAAAAGGCTTTGCCGTATCTGCTCGAAGGCAAGAAAGTCCGTCCGCAGCAGGCGTTGCAGGCGGGGCTGATTGATGAACTGGCAGCGGATCGCGATGAGCTGCTGGCCAAGGCCCGGGCCTGGATTCTGGCCAATCCTGCGACGGTGCAGCGTTGGGATGTGAAGGGCTATCAGATTCCCGGCGGCACGCCCTCCAATCCGAAAGTCGCGCAGATGCTGGCGATTGCGCCGTCGATCCTGCGCAGCAAAACCCAGGGCACATTGCCGGCGCCGGAGAAGATTCTGTGCGCGGCGGTGGAAGGTGCGCAGGTGGATTTCGACACGGCGCACCTGATCGAAACCCGCTACTTCACCGAACTGACCACCGGGCAGATCTCGAAAAACCTGATTGGCACCTTCTGGTTCCAGCTCAATGAAATCAATGCTGGCGGTTCGCGTCCGCAGGGTTTTGCGCCTTCTGTGACGAAGCGCGTGGGCGTCCTCGGCGCCGGAATGATGGGGGCGGGAATCGCCTACGTCAGCGCTGTGGCCGGGATCGACGTGGTGCTCAAAGACATCAACCTCGCGGCTGCGGAAAAGGGCAAGGCGCATTCGGCGGCATTGCTGGACAAGAAAGTCGCTCGCGGGCAGATGACTGCGCAGCAGCGTGAAGCGGTGCTGGCGCGCATCCATCCGACCGAAAGCGACGCCGATCTGGCAGGTTGCGATCTGATCATTGAGGCGGTATTCGAGGATCGTGATCTCAAGGCCAAGGTCTCGGCAGCAGCACAGCAGGTGGTCGGCGCCGACGCGGTGATTGCTTCCAACACTTCGACCTTGCCCATCACTGGCCTGGCGACCGCAGTGCCGGATCAAGGCAAGTTCATCGGCCTGCACTTCTTCAGCCCGGTGGAAAAGATGCCGCTGGTGGAAATCATCAAAGGCGCGCAAACCAGCGACGAAACCCTCGCACGCGGGTTCGATTTCGTACTGCAAATCAAGAAAACCCCGATTGTGGTCAACGACAGTCGCGGCTTCTTCACGTCGCGAGTATTCGGCACCTTTACCAATGAAGGTATTGCGATGCTGGGTGAGGGCGTGAGTGCGCCGATGATCGAGACCGAAGCCCGCAAGGCCGGGATGCCTGTCGGGCCTCTTGCGATCTCCGACGAAGTTTCCCTCAGCCTGATGAGCCATATCCGTCAGCAAACGGCCAAAGACCTGCAGGCAGAAGGGAAACTGCTGATTGAGCACCCGGCGTTCGCCGTGATTGACTTGCTGCTCAACGAATACAAGCGGCCGGGCAAGGCAGCGGGAGGCGGTTTTTACGAGTACCCCGCAGGTGGGCAAAAACATTTGTGGCCCGAACTGAAGACCCATTTCGAGAAAGCCGATGGGCAGATTTCGCCGAAGGATGTACGTGATCGGTTGCTGTTCGTGCAGGCCATCGAAACCGTGCGCTGTGTGGAGGAGGGCGTGCTGACTTCGACGGCGGACGCCAATGTCGGCTCGATCTTCGGCATCGGTTTTGCGGCATGGACGGGCGGCGCGTTGCAGTTCATCAATCAATATGGCGTGAAGGACTTCGTCGCGCGGGCGCAGTACCTGGCGGAACAGTACGGCGAGCGTTTCGCACCGCCTGCGTTGCTGCTGGAAAAAGCCGCGAAAGGCGAGTTGTTCTAACGGGGCGGGGAGGCATTCCGGGGCTTGCCTTGCCGGGTGGTTTCAAGGCAGGCTCTGGGGTGTGCATTATTCCCATCACGTGTCAGGTATTTTTTATGTCGCTACGCATCTGCATTCTGGAAACCGACATCCTGCGTCCGGAACTGGTCGATGAATATCAGGGTTACGGGCAGATGTTCCAGCGCCTGTTCTCGCAACAGCCGATCGCCGCCGAGTTCACGGTGTACAACGTGATGCAGGGCGACTATCCGAGTGATGACCTGACCTTCGATGCGTATCTGGTTACCGGCAGCAAGGCCGACTCGTTCGGCACCGACCCGTGGATCCAGACCCTCAAGCAATACCTGCTGACCCGCTACGAGCGCGGCGACAAACTGCTCGGCGTGTGCTTCGGCCATCAGCTGCTGGCGCTGTTGCTGGGTGGCAAGAGCGAGCGTGCTACTCAAGGCTGGGGTGTCGGCATTCACAACTACAAACTGGCGGCCAAGGCGCCGTGGATGAGCCCGGTGCGCGAAGAGCTGACGCTGTTGATCAGCCACCAGGATCAGGTGACGGCGTTGCCGGAGAACGCCACGGTGATTGCTTCCAGCGATTTCTGCCCGTTCGCCGCGTACCACATCAACGATCAGGTGCTGTGCTTCCAAGGGCATCCGGAATTCATTCACGACTATTCGCGGGCGCTGCTGGATCTGCGTCAGGAAGCGCTGGGCGAGCAGGTGTACAGCAAGGGTGTGGCCAGCCTGGAACATCAGCACCACGGCACCACCGTGGCGGAATGGATGATGCGCTTCGTGGCGCACAAGCCGACCGCTGCTTGAACCCAGGCGCCCCCGTGTTTTGCACGGGGGCGTTTTTTCTTATAGCCAGCCGGATTTCTTGAAACTCGCCCACAGGCTCACGCAGCCGACCGTGATAAAGCCCAGCACGCCGAAATAGCCGTAGTGCCAGCTCAGCTCCGGCATGTTCTGGAAGTTCATCCCGTAGATCCCCGCCACTGCCGTGGGGAACGCCAGAATCGCCGCCCACGCGGCGAATTTGCGCTGCACCACGCTCTGGCGTGACGCCTCCAGCAGCACGCCGATTTCGATGGTCTGGCTGGCAATGTCGGCCAGGGTGGTCAGGTCTTCCATCTGCCGCGTGACATGGATCTGCACATCACGGAAGTATGGGCGCATGTTCTTGTCGATGAAGGGGAAGCTCAGCTTCTGCAGCTCCTCGCCGATTTCCACCATCGGCGCCGCGTAACGGCGCAAACGCAAGACGTCTCGGCGCAGGCCATGGAGTTTCTGGATGTCGTGTTCATTGAGCGCACTGCACAGCACGTTGCGTTCCAGCTCATCGATCTCGGCGTGGATCGCTTCGCCCACCGGCTGATAGTTCTCGATCACGAAATCCAGCAGCGCATACAGTACGAAATCTTCCCCGTGTTCCAGCAGCAGCGGCCGTGCCTCACAGCGCTGGCGCACTTGGGCGTAGGACGCCGAATGACCGTTACGCGCGGTGATGATGTAGCCGTTACCGGCGAAGATATGGGTTTCGATGAACTGCAGAATCCCGTGTTCGCGCACCGGCGAGTAGGTGACGATGAACAGCGCGTCGCCAAAGGTTTCCAGCTTTGGCCGGCTGTGTTTTTCGAGAGCGTCTTCGATGGCCAGTTCGTGCAGGTTGAACTGGCGTTGCAGGTTGGACAGTTCCTGGGCGCTCGGCTCTTCGAGGCCGATCCAGACGAAGTGGCCGGTCTTGGCGGCCCAGGCTGCGCCTTCGTCGAGGGAAATATTGGTGACTTTCTTACCAGCGCTGTAAACCGCAGCAGCAACAACTCGACCCATGGTGGTGATTCACTTCTTCTTGGCAGATGGCAGGGGAGACATGGCTTCAGCTTAGCCGTGTCGCTGCTTGAGAGTCAGTGAAATCTCCACAGTTCACCGGGCAAAAGAAAACCCGCACAGGGCGGGCTTCTTTTTCACGCAGCTTGCAGCTGCCGGTCCATCGCATCGATGCATTCGCGCATCTGTTCGCGGCACTGGTTGATGAGCATGGGCATGTCATCCATGGTCAGGCCGGCGGTAGGAATTGCCGGCAGCGAGCGTATGAGAACTTTCCCGCTGTGCCAGCGGTTCAGACGCATGTGCTTGATGTAGCTGCTGACACACACCGGAACGATCGGCACCCCGGCGGCGATGGCCATCTGGAACGCGCCTTTTTTGAATGGCAGCAGTTCTTCACCCAGGTTGCGGGTGCCTTCCGGGAACACCCAGATCGAGGTGTCTTTGTGCTGCAAGGTGTCGGTGGTGGTCAGCATCGACTGGCGCGCCTTGTGCGCGTTCCCACGATCGATCAACACGTTGCCCGCCAGCCAGAACAGTTGCCCGAACAGTGGCACCCACTTCAGGCTCTTTTTGCCGATGCACACGGTACGGCGCGGCACCACGTTGCCGAACACGAACAGGTCATAGTTGGACTGATGGTTGGCGATGATCACGCAGCTGTCTGGCTTGTTCATCAACGGCCCGACATCGGCCTTAACCCGCAGGCGCAAAATGCACATGGCCGGCAGTGCATAGAGACGGGCGCACAGGCGACTGTTGTCCGGATTGAATGGGCGGCACAGCCCGAGGATCACACCGAGGATTCCCGCCAGAATAAAGTGCAGGCCTATCAACAACATACGAAACACGAACAGCATTTTCAGGCCCATCGGGACAAAAGGTGGCGCAGTGTACGGATGTGCACTGTTTTCGGCAATTGCCGCTATAGAGTCCGGAGATGAGCGATGTTTAAGCGCATGTTTCCGACTTGTTGGTCAGAGGCGTCCTAGAGCTGCTGCAGAGTTTTTAACTGGGCGTGTAAGAAAAAGCCCGACACGACGGTCGGGCTTTTCTGAATCGGAATGAGCCGGGTATCAGCCCAGGTGCTCCTGATCCTGAATGATCGCGTTGTCCAGGGCTTCCAGTAGCGCCTTGCGTACTTTCAACTTGGTGTTCTTGTGTGCGGTCATGTTGATTTTCTTCAACTGACGCGCGGCGGCGAGGGCAGCGCCTTGCAGCTCTTCGGCCGCTACAACCTTGTCGAGGAAACCGGCATCCACTGCGCTTTGCGGATCAAACATCTCACCATTGATAACCGAGCGATGGAAGGCCGAGCGACGCAGACGATCACGAGCCAGCTCGATGCCGGCGTGGTGCATGGTCATGCCGATCTGCACTTCGTTCAGACCAATGCTGAACGGACCGTCGACACCGATCCGATAGTCGGCGGACAACAGAATGAACGCGCCCTTGGCCACGGCATGGCCCGGGCAAGCAACAATCACGGGGAACGGGTGCGACAGCAGACGACGGGCCAGAGTCGAACCCGCAGTCACCAGAGACACAGCTTCTTTAGGGCCGGCGGTCATTACTTTCAGGTCATAGCCGCCAGAGAGAATGCCCGGCTGACCTGTGATGATCACAATGGCACGATCCGCCACCGCCTGATCCAGCGCCGCGTTGAAGGCCGCGATCACGTCCGGGGAAATGGCGTTGACCTTGCCGTTGCTCAGGGTCAGGGTCGCGATACCGTCTTCGAGGTGGTAGGCAATCAGGTCGCTCATGGCGCAATTCCTTATAAGAAAGATGGGCAGACGTTACCCACCGTCGCCGGTCAGGTAAAGCACTGTGACTGACCCGCCAGTCACTGTTTACTGGCCGATGCGCTGCAACGCGCCCGGTGCCTGACGCCTGCGCGTCTATATAGAAGGGCCGCGTTTACCCGAGATTGGCCGGATCGCCATGGACTCTCGATGGCGGTCGCGGCTTTTTCGCTTAACCGCATGAAAATTCTGAAAAAAAGTTTGCCATCAGAAAAGCTTTCGACTACATTAGCGCGCCTCGACAGACAGAACATGTTTGAAGAGATACGGTGAAGTGTCCGAGTGGCTTAAGGAGCACGCCTGGAAAGTGTGTATACAGGAAACTGTATCGAGAGTTCGAATCTCTCCTTCACCGCCAAATTCGATGTAAACAAAACCCCTGGTTTCGAAAGAAGCCAGGGGTTTTGTGTATTCTGGCGTCTGGTTTTTGGTCACAGAGATTGCTTCGGCTTCCCTTTGCCAGGGCATTACAATCGAGGTTTTATCCGGCATGTAAAAGGACGACCTCCATGATCATTTCCACCACCCACTCCATTGAAGGCCGGCAGATTACGGCGTATCTGGACATCGTCAGTGCCGAGTCGGTGCAGGGCGTGAATGTGATTCGCGATATGTTCGCCGGTATGCGGGACTTTTTTGGTGGGCGTTCGCAGACGCTGGAGCGGGCATTGAAGGAGGCACGTATCCAGGCGACTGACGAGATCAGGGAGCGTGCGCGGGCTTTGCAGGCGGATGCGGTGGTCGGGGTGGATTTCGAGATCAGCATGCCGGCAGGGAAGGGTGGCATGGTGGTGGTGTTTGCGACCGGTACGGCGGTCAAGTTGCGCTGAGGCTAGTGAGCCCATTCAACGGAATGGGCTCTGTGCTGATAATCAGCCCTGCGGTTTGAGCAGGATGGTGCCTTTCGAATCGTAGGTCAGCGGCGTGTCGATCGCGACGAGAGGCGGCGTATCGCCGGGTTGAACTGGCTGAACCGGGTCCGGGTGGTAGATCACGCCAGGCTGCAACGGACTCGGTCCGGTCGGCTGCTTGATGACGATTTCACCCGAAGCGATCTTTTCCTTGAGTTTCTCCGCCCCGGCCTTGCCGGCGGCGATCTGTTCATCCGTGAGTTTTACAACAGGCAGTGTCGGGAATCCTTTGATTTCCATGTTCTCTCCTTGAGATTCATTGCGTAGGAAAAAGGGCAGCGGCCGGTCGCCGCAAATCTTTAGCCGCATGGGACCAACGGTTCCCCAATGTGTTTAATTTCCGTAGGCCATTCGTCGGGCTCCGGGGGATCTGAACCACAAGTCCAGGAATGACCGGCTAGTCTCAAAAGCCTTGGAGGTCGATATTTTTTCAGGCAAAAGGGTTTGCCAGTGTCGGCCCGCATTTGAGAAGGGGAGCAAAGATGACTGATCCGTACATCGAAGACGACGGGGCTGAATTTTCATTCAACAATTGCGTGCGCTGCGGCCAGACGGAGTATCAGGCCGGGTTTGGCGAGGATCCGGTGCAGACCGGCAAGATCAAGTCCACGGCACCCAAGGGCCCGAAGGCGAAGTTTCTGCCCAAGGTCACCACCCGCTCCAGAAAGTGAGTTCTATACCGCAGAGCCCCGTCATTGAACGGGGTTTTTTATGGCCTGCCTGTTGAGGAAGCGTCCTACTTGGATTGAGGCTTTTGTCCGGTTTTTTCACAAACTTTTCACACCCGCCTGAGTAGGGTGAAGCCATCCGTTAGAAAGCAAGTCTCCAGCCCGTCTCCCCAGCGGGCTTTTTTTTGTCCGTCATTAAACCTTTTCCGTATTCGCTGTCCAATCGGCGCCAAGTGCACTGCAACGCTGGACATCGCCGCGGCAACAGCATTCAATCTGCGCCCTTTTTTAATTCCTTTTGTTGAGGTTTTCGTCATGCGTTTAACTCTACCTGCTCTGGTTCTGGGGCTTCTGGTTGCTCAAGGTGCAATGGCTGGCGATGGTACTGCCGCACTGGGTGGTGGTCTGGGCGGCGCATTGGGTAACGTGGTTGGTCAGAAAATGGGCGGCAGCACCGGTGCAGCGATTGGCGCTGGTGTAGCGGGTGCGGCCGGCAGTGCACTGGCTGCCAAAAAAGGTGCTCGTACCAAAGCAGCCATCGGCGGCGGCGTCGGTGCGGCGGGCGGTTCGGTCATCGGCAACAGCCTGGGTGGCAGAACGGGCGCCACCATCGGTGCTGGCCTGGGCGGCGCAGCCGGTGGTGCGGTGGGCAGCAACCTGTCCAAGGGTCACAAACGTCACTGATTGCCAACGCATGTCTGAAAAGGCCCGGTTTGATGCCGGGCCTTTTCGTTGCTGAACGTTTTTCCCGAATTCGCCTCCAATGCCACATAGCCCCCCTCCGCGGGCGAACCGTCCCGATCCGGGACCTGTGAGGTCTGTATGCGCTTGACATTATCCGCATTGGTTTTGGGATTACTGGTGGCCCAAGGCGCCATGGCCGCTGGTGATGGCACAGCCGCCGTGGGTGGCGGATTGGGTGGCGCGCTGGGCAACGTGGTTGGCGGCCAACTCGGCGGCAGCACCGGTGCTGCGGTGGGTGCTGGCGTTGGTGGCGCGGCCGGTAGTGCCGTCGGCGCGAACAAACGCAATCGCACGGAAGCCGCCATTGGCGGTGGCCTCGGTGCCGCTGGCGGTTCAGTGATCGGCAACAGCCTCGGCGGCTCCACCGGTTCGACCATCGGCGCAGGCTTGGGCGGCGCGGCGGGTGGCGCGGTCGGCAACAACCTGGGTGACGATGGCGGCAAGTCGCACTCCGGGGGCGGCCACAAGCACAAGAACAAACACAAGAACCGTCATCGTTGAGTGATCGGTTCTACGGAAACCCGGCTTTATGCCGGGTTTTTTGCGCCTGCGCGTCATGCGCTGGAACGATTAGCGGCCATACTTTTCGAACGTTTACACATTTGAGATTAATGAGGTGCGCCATGACCCCCGAAACCGAAGGCAAGGAAGAAAAAGGCCCGAGCGGATTGCCGTTTATCAATGATCCGGGGAATGAAGATCCGGGGTCGTTGATGGATGATGCGACGGTTCCGCTTATGGAGGGTGAGGAGGAGCTTGAGTATGAGGATTTTGATGATGATGAGTGAACGGGCACTCCCTTCATTGAGCTTGGTGCACACCTAAATGAGACTTCAATATTTTCTCCACCAATATTCGCGTCCTGTCCGTTTAGATAGCATCTTGAATGGGTGTGAGGGAGGCGAGTTTGGATTGGTTTTAAGGGCCTGAGTCAACAGGCCCTTTTTTGTGGTGTCGCCTAATCTGCATCTCTCGAGTCAGCCAATATATAAAGATTACTTATGGCTGACATTTTTTTGATTTTTTTCAGCTTTACATATTCTATGAATTCTTTTTCAACAATTTCTTCATCGCAATATTTTTTATGCTTGGATGGTCTATCGCAAGCGAAGTTGTATAGGCGCCAAATATCAAATCCATTGATTTCACCGTTAGGGCCATAGTCAAAGTCTACGGTTTCTTTCGGTAAGTGGATAAAGCATCCTATTCCATGTAATTCATACTTAACGCCTCCAGTGACTGTTCCGCATCGCTCTATTGCCTTTGTATGCCAGAGCCTTCGAATATCTCGGGTGCCAAATTCACGCTCAAATACCAAGGTGCCAGACTCCACTGTGGAGATGAAGTCATTTATCAGGATTTCCAAAGCTTCATTTTGATCACTCATCTTCTCCTCCGGTGCTCCAATCTGTCTAAACCTACATTATTTGCTGAGTCTAATACGTCCTCAATGCTTTTTAGAGAGCCGTTGTATGTGTTGAGATCGGTTATGAGTCTAATTGTCACGTTTGTCGCAGTTTGCCGTGCAGCCGCTGCACGATGGTGTCCGTCCAGTATGTATAGGCTGCCGTCATGTTCTATAACGTCAATGGGATATGCTGAGTTGTAACCGTCACGCATTTTATTTTTAAAGTTGTCAACTTTCTTGGTTGAGGTTTTTCCCTCTATTGTATGCACTCGCTTCAAAATTTTTGGATCTATATTTTGAGCAATCTCCGGTAGATTCGGTTCCCCCTGATCAACCTTAACCCCATTACTTCCATCTGGAACCGGACATCCCGGCTTATTCGGCGGCGGACAATTGGAGGTCAACCCCAACGGATCCACCCACCCCGTCGGATTCGGCACGTACCGGTACTGATTCAGCCCACCCGCCAGCTTCACCGGATCCGGCGTCAGGTACCGGCCCACGTCCGGGTCGTAATACCGGTGCCGGTTGTAATGCAGCCCGCTTTCGTCATCGAAATATTGCCCCTGAAAGCGCAGCGGCTGGTTCAGGTAGTCCTCGGTCGCGAGCTCCAGCGAGGTGACCTTGCCGTAGGCGCTGTACTTGGCTGACCAGACGATCTCGCCGCTGTAGTCGGTCAACTCTTGCGGGGTGCCGAGGTGGTCGAGTTGGTAGTAGAACGGGCAGGCGCGTTTCGGGCCTTTGCCGTCGAGCAGCGCCAGCGGGCGGAAAGTGCCGGGTTCGTAGATGAAACTTCGGTGTTGTTCTTTGCTGCTTTCGGCGATCAGGTGGTCGCCTTGCCAGAAAAACTCGGTGGTCTGGCCATTGACGGTCTTGCGGATGCGCCGGCCGAAGGCGTCGTATTGGTAGGTCGCGGTTTTGCCATCCGGGCGGGTCAGGCCGATCAGGCGGTGCTGGCTGTCGTAGCGGTATTCGGTGATCAGTGTCTGCGCGCGGCCGCGGCGTTCGCGGATCAGGTTGCCGAAAGCGTCGTAGTCGTAATGGCGATCGCCTTGGATCAACAGGCGATTGCCCTTGATCTGTGTCGGGCCCGGGCGGTCCTGCAGCAGCAGGTTGCCGGCCGGGTCGTGGGCGAAGGTTTCCGGCAGGTCGTCGCGGGTGTGGCGTACGCTGGCCAGACGGTCGAGCGCGTCGTAGTAATAGCTACGTTGACCGTGACGACTGTCGGCGATAGACGCCAGGTTGCCATTGACCGCGTAACTGTAGTGGCGCAGGTACAGCGCGCGGTCATGTTGATGAACAGAATGAACCCGCAACCGGCCCTGTTCGTCGTAGGCATATTCGCTGAGCAGCAGGCCTTGTTGACGTTGCTGTTCGCGGCCGTTCTGGTAGACGTGGCGAGTGAGCAAGGCGCCATTGAGGTCGATCGCGGTCAGCGCGCCGCCCTTGGCGTAGTGGTAGTCGAGCTTGCTGTTGTCCGGCAGACGCATGCGAGTGAGCTGGCCGCAGGCGTCGTAGGTGTAACGCAAGGTGCCCCAGCCCTGATGCTCGCGCACCAGCCGGTCCTGCAGGTCGTATTCAAAAGCCAGCGGGTGATCCTGGCCGTCATCCACGCCGACCAGTCGACCGAGGCGGTCATAGCGGTAGCTGACCTCGACCCCGTCCGGCAGGGTCTTGAGCAGCAATCGCCCGGCGCTGTCGCGCTGGTAAGTGGTGACCAGCGTCGAGCCGTCGTCGCCGAACTCGGTCTTTTCCAGCAGGTGGCCGTTGCGGTCGTAGGCGTAAGCGGTACGCCGGCCATCGAAGCCGGTTTCCTGTCGGATCAGTCCGGTGGGCGTGTAGTCCAGCCGATATTTTTCGCCGGACTCGTTCTCGATTTCCGTGAGCAGCAGCTGCGCATGGTCGTAGCGGTACTGCAGCCGCGTGCCGTCGGGGTTGATCCGCCGGCTGACCAAATGCAGGTCGTCGTCATATTCGTAGCGGGTGATGCGCCCCAGTTCATCGCGTTCGGCGGTGACCTGGCCGTAGGCGCTGTAGGACCAGGCGCGGGTGGCGCCATTCGGCGAGGTGGTCTGGATCAGCCGGCCAACGGCGTCCCACGCATGACGGGTGACCGCGCCATGTTCGTCCTGAACCGTCGTCCGCCGCCCCAAGGCATCGTAGGAAAACTTGCGAACCCCGCCGTCCGGCAGACTCTCCTCGACCAACTGGCCCAGGTCGTTCCACATGAACACATGGCGGCCACTGTCCGGATAACGGACCGACAGCAACCGCCCCTGCGCGTCGTAGTGGTAATGGGTGACGTGGCCATCCGGGTCGACCGCTTCGGTGATATCGCCCTGGGCATTGCGCCGGTACGTCCACACCGCATCGCCACGCGAACGGCTGTGCAGGAAACCGTTGCGGTACTCGTAGGTCGTCGGCGCATCGTCCGGCGGAATCAGCGCGATCAGCCGCCCGGCGTCGTCATAGCGGTATTCGGTGACCGCCCCCAGCGCATCCTGCTCGGCGACCAATCGGCCCTGCGCGTCGTAGGCCTTGAGCTGTTCGCCACCATCGGCGGCGACCTGACGCACCAGCCGCGCCGTATCGTCGTGGACGTAGGTTTCTTCAGTGCCGTCGACGTACTGCACCGTGACACTGCCGGCGTCATCCCAGACGTAACGCGTATCCATCTGCGAAAACGACGCCCAGTGCCGCACGCAACGCGCTGCCTTGCCGGCACGCTCCCACTCCCAGAAGAAACTCGCGCCGCCCGCCAGTTGCCGTTGCAGGATGACGTGCTGGTCGTCGTAGTCGTAACGCTCGCACTCGCCGACCGCGTTCGACGCCTCGATCAATCGATGGCGGGCATCAAAGCGGTAGCTGGCCAGCGTCTGCTCGCTGCGCCAGACCGCATCGCGCCAAACCTGATAATCGACCGCAACCAGATGCGCTCGCTCATAGCGCAGCAACAAGGAACGGCCAGCCCCGTTGTCCAGGCGCTGAATCCGGTCGGAAAGATCCCGATGCACGGTCAGACGATTGCCGTAGGCATCGCTGACAGCCGTCAGACGCCCAACCCGAAAGTGATAAAACCGCGCCGCGTCCCCCGCCAGCGCAACGATCAACTCCTCCGGCTCATCTCCCAGAAAGATCGCCGCCCGCGACAAGCTGTTGTGAATGGCTGGCCGCTCGCCATTCGGCAGCGGAAACCGCGTCCGCCGGTTCTCGTGATCCACCCAGACCACCGAAGCGCCATCGACCTCCAGCCGATGCGCCAGCGAGTGACTCCAGCCAAACCCCAACCCGACATCGATCTCGGCCGCACTGCTGCGGTACAACCGGCTGAACTCGAACGGCAGCAGCCCATCGAGCACACCATCGGTCAGCGTTAGCAGCTCTTCGCCGGTGACCATCGACACCGGGCAGCCATTGGTGCAGGTCCTCGGTGCACAATCGGCGCTGTCACCGTTGGGATTTTTCGCCTGATCCGAAGCGTCATCCCGAGGCTCATGCCGTTCCATTCGTGTCATGCCGTGGGACTTGTCGCGGGCAATGGCCGCCGGATTAGGCACCGTCAGTACCAGCGAATCGGCCGTACGAATTTCCAGCGGAATGGCCGGTGTCGGCCGCAATGGCGCCTGCCGCGCATTGACCATCAACGGTTTCAAAGCGCTCGCATGGTGGGTCAGGTCAGGCGCCGAGGTCAGCTCTGCCAGCCGCAACGCCGATGCCGCCAGCCATTCCCGCGCACGGGGTGCCTTGATCTTGCCCAGTACCTGGGTGCTCAACCGCAGCGGCACACCCATGCCACCCGACACACACATCAACAGAAAACTGACCAGCAGTTCGGCCCGAACCTCAGCCACCACCTCGGCCAGATACTGCGGCGGCAGCATCTTCAGCCAACTGGTAAAGGCCGCCAGATAAATGAACAGCAACGGCTCATCGCTGAGCATCAGCAGGCCATTGGCGATGGCCTCGGAAGACGCCTCAAGCAAGGCATCCAGTTCAGCGCTGGACAGGTACTGCAGAAGCTTTTCGCTGTTGGCCTGCAAGTCTGCAAGCAGGGCAAACAGTTGCTTCACGTCATCCCAGAGGCCATTCAGGGCGGATTCGAAACCGTGCCAGTCAGCCTGTTGCAGCTGCCCGTAACGCTCGGTGAAGCCGGCGCTGGAAAACTCTGTCCACTGCGGTTGAAACCCTTTCCATTCCTCACGTAACCAGCCTTCCAGACCCTCGATGAGGCCTTGATACGAGGCGTATAACGTCCGGATATGCGCAGTGGAAACATCGGGAAAGAAGGTGATGCGATAACGCTGGCCCCGGTCGCAATCGTCGACCTTGAGAATGCCGCTGGGGCCGATGGTGTAATGCAGCGGTTCGCCGAAAAACGGAACACCGTCGACATCGGAAATGATCGGTTCAAGGATCACCGGCGTGTCGCCGATCGGCACAAACCGTGCGGCTTCGAACATGTGCACCAGCGTCAGGGGGCCGGTGGCGGGGCACATGACCACGGAGGAACTGATGGGTCTGCGGCTGCCAGCCGGTGCACTGAGCCGGACATCGTTGCCGACCTTAAACACCTGCTCGACACCCAGCGCGGCGCCCATCCAGAACTGCTCGGCCCAGGCGTCATAGTTGTTGA
Source organism: Pseudomonas pharyngis (assembly GCF_021602345.1). Classification (GTDB taxonomy): domain Bacteria; phylum Pseudomonadota; class Gammaproteobacteria; order Pseudomonadales; family Pseudomonadaceae; genus Aquipseudomonas; species Aquipseudomonas pharyngis. Next base: position 339,446 of record NZ_BQID01000005.1, on the reverse strand, counting down.
GACAGAGGCGAAACTCCTGAAACAGCTTTCCGACGTCGGGCTGATCAGGGTTCAGCGCAGCGACCACCAGCAAACCGATGCTGTTGTTCAATTTCAGGAGTGGATCAGGTGGAAGCATTGGCAGTCACTCGCGCGCATCGGGGGAATGGCGCGAAACTTTGCGGGGGATCGAACAGGAAAGAAGTCAGCCGAGTAGGCGATGTCTGTAGGGCGATTCTCTAAATGTGCGGGAGGGCGTTCGGCGGACAACCGACATTGCCCGTTGCTCAACCTCGGCTGCGCTCGTTATGCTGCTGAACCCTTTAATCAGATCCGAGCAGCGGCGCTATCCACGCCGCTCGGGATGTCTTTGATAACGGATCCGATGATGAATGCACCGCTGAAGGCGTTTGGCCCGATCAAGGCCGTGATTTTCGACATGGACGGTTTGCTGCTGGACACCGAGGGCATCTACACCGAGGTCACCTCACTGATTGCCGCGCGTTACGGGCGTACCTTCGACTGGAGCATCAAGCAGAACATCATTGGTCGCGGCGCTGGCGATCTGGCGCGCTACGTGGTTGAGGCGCTGGACCTGCCGATCACCGCCGAAGAGTTTCTGGTGATCCGCGAGCCGCTGATGCGCGAGCGCTTTCCCACCGCGCAGGCGATGCCGGGTGCCGAGGAACTGATCCGTCACCTCAAGGCGCACAACATTCCGATTGCGGTCGGTACCAGCTCATCGCGTCAGTCGTTCGGTCAGAAAACCACCTTGCACCGCGACTGGTTCGCGCTGTTCGACTTCATCGTCACCGCTGACGACCCGGAAGTCGGCGCAGCCAAACCGGCACCGGACATCTTCCTTACCGCAGCGCGTCGCCTTGGTGTAGCGCCGGAAGATTGCCTGGTGTTCGAAGATTCGCCATTCGGCGTGACAGCCGCGAAAGCAGCCGGCATGACCGCCATCGCCATTCCCGATGCCGCCATGGCCGATGAAAAATATGCACACGCCGACGGGATTCTTCGCACGTTGAAAGCGTTCACGCCGAGTGCATGCGGATTGCCGGCGCTCGACTGGGCCTGATCAAACCGCCGACATAAAAACGCCGCCCCTCTGTCAAAGGAGGGGCGGCGTTTTTCGTTATCGACTATCTGATCAATCAGGCGCCGAAACCACCGTCGATGGTCAGGCTGGCACCGGTGATGTAACCGGCCTCCGGGCTGGCAAGGTAGGCCACGAAGCTGGCGATTTCCTCGGCTTTACCGTAGCGACCCACCGCCATCAGCGGGATCAGGCTGTCGGCGAACTCGCCATGAGCCGGGTTCATGTCGGTATCGACCGGGCCGGGTTGCACGTTGTTGATGGTGATGCCCCGTGGGCCGAGGTCGCGGGCCAGGCCTTTGGTCAGGCCCACCAGTGCGGATTTGCTCATCGCATACACGCCGCCACCGGCGAAGGGCATGCGGTCGGCGTTGGTGCTGCCGATGTTGATGATGCGCGAGCCTTCGCCCATGTGTCTGGCGGCTTCCTGGCTGGCGATGAACACGCTGCGTACGTTGATTGCCAGGGTCTGGTCGAAGTCTTCCAGTTTGAAGTCTTCCAGCGGCGCGACGGCCAGCACGCCGGCGTTGTTGACCAGGATGTCGAGGCGGCCAAAGGCTTCGACAGTGGCGCTTACGGCGTGGCGAATGGCACCGGCGTCGGCGCTGTCGGCCTTGATCGCCAGGGCTTTGCCGCCGGTGGCGGTGATGCTGTTTTGCAGTTCTTCAGCCTTGGCGGCCGAGCTGACGTAGGTAAAGGCAACCGCGGCGCCTTCAGCGGCCAGGCGCTTGACGATGGCGGCACCGATGCCGCGAGAGCCGCCTTGAATCAGAGCGACTTTACCGCTGAGGTGTTGAGTGGTCATGTTCGATCTCCAGAAGTTTCAAGGCAGGCTGCCTTGGTGTGGTGTCGAGTATCTGCCCCTCGCCAATAGGCGGGTAGACCGTGGTTGCTATAGTCTGTGTAAACCAAAAGTTTAGAATGGCCGCCATGGAAACCTTCAGCAGTATCGAATGCTTCGTGCGCAGCGCCGAAGTCGGCAGCTTTGCCGAGGCTGCGCGACGCCTGAGCCTGACACCGGCCGCCGTGGGCAAAAGCGTGGCGAAACTGGAAGCGCGCCTCGGCGTGAGGCTGTTCCAGCGTAGCACCCGTCGGTTGACCCTGACGGAAGCGGGGCAATTGTTTCTGAGTGAGGTCAGCGGCAGTCTCACCACCATCCAGAACGCCGTGAACAATCTCGCCAGCGCCGGCGGTCAACCAGCGGGCACGCTGAAAGTCAGCATGGGCACGGTGTTCGGCCGCTTGTACATCGTGCCGTTGCTGGGGGAGTTCCTGAAAAGGTTTCCGGCGATCAACCCGGACTGGCACTTCGATAACCGCCAGGTCGATCTGATCGGCCAAGGATTCGACGCAGCGATTGGCGGTGGTTTCGAGCTGCCCCAAGGCGTGGTCGCCCGCAGGCTGACGCCGGCGCATCGGGTGTTGGTGGCCTCGAAGGATTATCTGGATCGATACGCGCCGATCAGCGAGCCGGACGAGCTCAAGCTGCACGACGGCATCCTGATCCGCTCACCGCAAACCGGTCGCGTGCGCTCCTGGCAGTTGACTCACCGCACGCAACAACACAGCCCACTGACGCTCAAGGCACGAATGACGATGAGTGATTCCGAAGCCGCCTGCGCCACGGCGGCGCAGGGGTTGGGGATTGCGCTGGTGAGCATGCCGTTTGCCGTCGGCTACCTTGAAGCGGGGACTTTGCAGCGGGTCCTGCCGGACTGGTACGTCGACGACGGCAACATCTCCATCTATTACGCCGAACACAAATTGCTGCCGGGCAAGACCCGAGCGTTCGTCGATTTTGTCATCAAGCAGTTTTCAACCCTGGGCCTCGCCGAACGTTTCAACGCGCAAAACGTGCTGGCCAGCCGATGATGGTTTTTGGCCGTGGCGTCGCATACGTGCGCACCTTGGAGGTCGACAAACCCAGCCGCACCAGCGATTCAGCGATGGTCACGGCTGCCGTGACGCCATCCACCACCGGCACCCCGGTGCGCTGGCGGATCTTCTCGTCGAGCCCGGCCATGCCGCCGCAACCCAGGCAGATCACTTCGGCTTTATCCTGAGTCACCGCCAGTTCCGCCTGATGGACGATCGCTTCCAGCGCCCGTTGCGGCTCGTGTTCCAGCTCCAGCACCGCGAGGCCACTGGCGCGCACCGAGGCGCAGCGATCCCACAGGCCAGACAGTTTCAGCCGATCCTCAATCAGCGGCACGGTGCGATCCAGCGTGGTCACCACCGAGTAGGCGTGGCCGAGGTACATCGCGGTGCTGGCCGCCGCGTCGGTGATGTCTACCACCGGCACGTTGAGCAACTCCTGCAAACCTTCGCGACCGTGCTCGCCGTAGCCAGCCTGGATCACCGCGTCGAACGGCTGGTCGTAGGACATCACCCGGTCCATCACGGCGATGGCCGCCAGATAACTTTCGAAATTGCCCTCGACTGAATCGGCGCCGAAGTATGGCGTCAGGCCGACAATCTCGGTGCCGGGGGAAGCGACAGCCTGCGCCGAACGAGCGATGGCCTGAGTGATGGATTCGGTGGTGTTCACGTTGACCACGAGAATGCGCATGGGAGGTCCTTATTGCGGTTGGTTCTGCGGCCCCGCGAAGGGCCGCCAAAAGATTCAGTGGCTGACGTTGTCGACGGCGATGGCTTCACCGTCGACGTCGGCGTAGTGCGGCTGGCGTTTGGCGATGATCAGGTAGAGCATTCCGGCAATCCCGGCACCGATCAGCCAAGAGAAGGGCGAGACGCTGTGGAAGCCCGGCACCAATGCCAGAACGATGGCGATCAACGCCGCCGGAATAAACGCCGCAACGGCCCGCAGATTGACCCCGCGGCTGTAGTAATACGCGCCGTTCGGGTGTTCGCTGTACAGCTGCGGCACGTGGATCCGGCCTTTGCGGATCAACCAGTAGTCGACCATGATCACGCCGTACAGCGGGCCGAGCAGGGCGCCGAGGCCGGACAGGAAGTACACGATCACCAGCGGGCTGTTGTAGAGGTTCCACGGCAGGATCAGCACAGCAATCGTTGCGCTGATCAGCCCGGCGCGGCGGAAGGTCAGGTATTTCGGCGCCAGGTTGCTGAGCACGAAGGCCGGGGCGACGAAATTGGCCATGATGTTCACCGCCACGGTGACGATCAGGAATGCCAGGCAGCCGAGCACCAGAAAGAACGTGTTGGGAATCGACGCGATGATTTCGGTCGGGCTTTCGATGATCCGCCCGTTGATCTGAAATTGCGCACCGCACAGCAGGACGGTGATCCCGGCGAACACCAGAATATTGACCGGCAGGCCCCAGAAATTTCCGACCTTGATGGTTTTGCGGCACGGTGAAGAGCGAGCGAAATCGCAGAAGTTGAGGATCAACGTGCCGTAGATCGCCAGCCACAAGGCGCCGCCGGCAAAGATGTTGCGCCACATCTCGGCGCCGGTCAGGGGGTCGCGGATCGACCAGGCAATGGTCGCGTTGGCCTGGGTGTACATCCACGCGGCGAGGCAGGCGACGGTCAGCAGAATCACCGGCCCGGCGAAGGCTTCGTAGCGGCGCACCATTTCCATGCCGTAGGCGAGGATCGCCAGTTGCACGAACCAGATCGCCACGAAACACACCCAGCCCAGGCTCGACAGGCCGAGGATCGAGTTGTGATCGTAGTCGGCGAAACCGGGATGGATCGCCGTGAGCAGCACGCGAAACACCACCGACGCCAGGTACGTCTGAATTCCGAACCAGGCGATGGCGATCACCGCCCGGATCAATGCAGGAATCTGTGCCCCGTGAATGCCGAAACTGATCCGGCTGATCACTGGAAACGGCACCCCGGTTTTCTGCCCCATATAGCCGGACAGGTTCATGAAGAAATACACCAGCGCCGCGCCGATCCCCAGCGACAGCAGAATCTGCCAGCCGCCCAGGCCCAGGGCGTACAGACCGATGGCAAACGAGTAATTGGCGATGTTGTGCACATCGTTGGTCCACAGGGCAAAGATGCTGTATTTGCCCCAACGCCGTCCTTCGACCTTGGTCGGTGCGAGGTCACTGTTGTGCAGACGCGGGCTCAATTGCAGCGGTTCGGCGATGCCATCACCGGGCACGCTGTGGTCGAGGGTTGAAGAGGCGGGCAGATTCAGCGCGATGTTGTTATTGGAGAGACTCGTACGCATTCCGGCAGGCTCCTGATGTCCGGGTCGCGATGACTGTGCATGAGCGCTCGGGCTCGGCAGATCTTCGTCGCGGCGGTGAAAACATCACTGGTTTCGGGGCATCTGCAGCCTGTACGGGATAGGGCGCTTCAGGCTTGCGGATCGAAAGTGTGGGTTCATGTTCTGCATTTTTGTATACAAAACATGTATGCACTCAAGCGAGATCTGTGCCAGCCAGCGATCTATGAAAACGGCCGTTGATTTCGAAAAGTTATTGAGGTGCGCTAAGTTGCTGAAATACAGGCGATATAAATTGACCGTTTGAACAGGTATTTATTTTTCAGGAGGGATTTTGGCGGGCGCCGGGAGAAAGTGTTTCTGGAGCTTGATGTAACTTTTCAGGGCGCAGAAACGAAAAGTGCACACATAAATGGCACCGATGGTGACAATCGTGTGTACACATTTTTCAAAACGGGTAGAAAACACTGTCGGAGCTGATTAGCTCCCACAGTGCATCAGGGACCTTATGCCTTGCTGATGATATTCCCGGCATGCAACCCGCATTCTTTCTGGGTCGCTTCTTCCCACCACCAACGGCCTTCGCGCTCGTGCTGGTTCGGCAGGACAGGGCGGGTGCACGGTTCGCAACCGATGCTGATGAAACCGCGTTCATGCAGGCTGTTGTACGGCAGCTCCAGCATGCGGATGTAGCCCCAGATTTCCTCGCTGGTCATCTGCGCCAGCGGGTTGAACTTGTACAGGGTGCGCTCCGGGGTGGAGAACGCTGTATCGATTTCCATCACCGCCACAGCGCTGCGGGTGCCAGGGCTTTGATCGCGGCGCTGGCCGGTGGCCCAGGCCTTCACGTCGGAGAGTTTGCGGCGCAGCGGCTCGATCTTGCGGATCCCGCAGCATTCGCCGTGACCGTCCTTGTAGAAGCTGAACAGGCCTTTTTCCTTCACGAACGGTTCGAGTTTCGTGTAGTCCGGCGAGACCAGTTCGATGTCGATCTTGTAGTGCTCGCGAACCTGATCGATGAAACGGTAGGTTTCCGGATGCAGGCGGCCGGTGTCGAGACTGAACACCTTGACGTTCTTGTTCAGCTTCCAGGCCATGTCCACCAGCACCACATCCTCGGCGCCGCTGAAAGATATCCACAGGTCATCGCCGAACTCGGCGAACGCGAGTTTGAGGATGTCCTGCGCGGATTTGTTGGCATAGGTCGTGGCGAGTTCCACGACGTCGAACGTTGGGCTCATCAGGGCGGCTTCCTACAGGTCGGTGGCGCTGGGCGCTCTATATGGCGGCGATGGTAACAAAAAGCAACGCGCGCCGGGGCGGCCTCTGCGTTGCGCGCTCCAGGTCGAGCCGCTAGAGTTCGGGCTCGCTCGGCTCAATAAACATTACAAATGGAGTGTCCTGTGGAAATTGCCTGTCTTGATCTTGAAGGGGTGCTGGTACCGGAAATCTGGATCGCCTTCGCCGAAAAAACCGGAATCGAATCGCTCAAGGCCACCACCCGGGACATTCCCGACTACGACGTGCTGATGAAGCAGCGCCTGCGTATCCTCGACGAGCATGGCCTGAAACTTTCGGACATTCAGGAAGTGATCGCCACGCTCAAGCCGCTGGACGGCGCGGTGGAGTTCGTTGACTGGCTGCGCGAGCGTTTCCAGGTGGTGATTCTGTCGGACACCTTCTACGAGTTTTCCCAGCCGCTGATGCGTCAGCTGGGCTTTCCGACCTTGCTCTGCCACCGACTGATTACCGATGACAGCGGTCGGGTGACGAGCTACCAGTTGCGTCAGAAAGATCCGAAACGTCAGTCGGTCCTGGCCTTCAAGAGCCTGTATTACCGGGTGATTGCGGCGGGGGATTCCTACAACGACACCAGCATGCTCGGCGAAGCGGATGCGGGAATTCTGTTCCACGCGCCGGACAACGTGATTCGCGAGTTTCCGCAGTTTCCGGCGGTGCATACGTTTGCCGAGTTGAAGCAGGAATTCCTCAAAGCCTCGAACCGCGACTTATCCCTTTAGCCACCTGATGATCGTTCCCACGCGGACGGTTCGACGTGGGAACGATCAACGGTTAAAGGTTTTGCAGGGTTTCGAGCAGGACTCTGACCTTGGTGATCGATTCCTGATACTCCGCCTGCCAGTCCGAATCGGCGACGATCCCGCCACCGCCCCAGCAGCACACCTGTCCATCCTTCACCAGCAGACTGCGGATCGCGATAGAGCTGTCCATTTCGCCGCGCACGTCCAGGTACAGCAACGAACCGCAATACAAGCCGCGTCGGGTCGGCTCCAGTTCGTCGATGATCTGCATCGCACGAATCTTCGGTGCGCCGGTGATCGAGCCGCCGGGGAAACTGCCGGCAATCAGGTCCAGGGCGTCGCGATCCGCCGCCAGTTCACCGGTTACGCTGCTGACCAGATGATGCACGTTCGGATAGCTTTCCAGGCTGAACAACTCCGGCACCCGCACCGAGCCGATGCGGCAGGTGCGGCCCAGGTCGTTGCGCAGCAGGTCGACAATCATCAGGTTTTCCGCACGATCCTTGGGGCTGGCCAGCAGTTCGGCGGCGTTCGCCGCGTCCTCGGTCGGGTTCGCGCCACGGGGACGGGTGCCCTTGATCGGGCGGGTTTCCACCTGACGCTGGCTGACTTTGACGAAACGCTCGGGCGACAGGCTCAGCACTGCATTGCCGTCGGGCAGGCTCAGGAACCCGGAAAACGGCGTCGGGCAGGCCTCGCGCAATTTGCAGTAGGCCAGCCATGGATCGCCCTGGCACGGCGCGCGGAAACGCTGGGCGAAATTGACCTGATAGCAGTCGCCGGCCTGGATGTAATGCTGGATGCGTTCGAACGCCTGACGGTATTCATCTGCCGAGAGATCGGCTGCCATCGGGCTGTTCAGCTTGAACGGCGTCAGTTCCGTGCCCACCGGTTGGCTGAATACATCGATCAACCGTTGTTTCTCGCTGGCGCTGACCGAGGGGTGAAACACCAGTTGGCTGGTGGCCGATTGGTGATCGCTGATCAGTGCCCAGTCGTACAGACCAAAACGCGCATCGGGCAATTGCAGGTCATCCCGGGCCTGGCTCGGCAGGTTTTCCAGATGTCGGCCGAAGTCGTAGCTCAGGTAACCGATCAGGCCACCGGCGAAAGGCAATTCGTACCCATCGGGCAATTGCGCGTCGCCCAACCGGGTCAGATTTTCCCGCAGGCGTTGCAGGAAATCGTCGCCGTGTTCGTCCGGCAACACCGCCAGTTGTGCCAACGGCCAGGCACTGAGCAGGTCATAACGGCCACGGTCAGCACTCGGGCGGCCGCTGTCGAGCAGCACGGCGCCGGGCGCATGGCGGATGGCCGCGAAATAGTCGGCGGGGTTGGCGCGGTAGGGCAGCGGGTGTACGGAACAGGTCAACATGGGCGGGGCAGATCGGCCATCGAGGCGGGGTGGGGATTGTAGTCCTCTCCGATGCCAGATCAAAGTCAAAAGCCTACCCCCTCACCCCAGCCCTCTCCCCCAAGGGGGCGAGGGGGAAAGGGAGCAGATCTCTATGCTTTTCAAAACTTAAGTTCGACTCGGTAATTCAGGTCGATGTAACTCGAATAATCCACACGGTCGGCTCCCTCTCCCTCCGGGCGGTCCGACGTTTCGGGAGGGCTGGGGTGAGGGTGCTTTTTGCTTCTGAGCTTCAGCCCTCGACCGCCGGAATATGCCCAAATAACTCCTGAGCAAACGCCACCCGCTCTTCAACCGTTTCAGTCACACCACGCGCCTTGAGCTCTTCCAGATGCGCTTCCACCGCATGGGTACGCAACGTCAGCCCGCAATCATTGGCAATCTGGATATTCAGCCCCGGCCGCGCATTCAGCTCCAGAATCAGCGGGCCTTTCTCCTGGTCCAGCACCATGTCCACGCCGATGTACCCCAGGCCACACAGCTCATAGCAACCGGCGGCGAGCTTCATAAAACCGTCCCAATAGGGCAGTTGCACGCCATCCACCGAGTTGGTGGTGTCCGGGTGTTTGGTGATGATGTTGTTCAGCCAGGTGCCGCGCAAAGTCAGGCCGGTGGCCAGGTCGACACCGACGCCGATGGCGCCCTGGTGCAGGTTGGCCTTGCCGCCGGACTGGCGGGTCGGCAAACGCAGCATCGCCATCACCGGGTAACCCATCAGCACGATGATGCGGATGTCCGGCACGCCTTCGTAGCTGATGCTCTTGAAGATCTGGTCCGGGGTCACCCGATATTCGATCAGCGCCCGGTCGCGGTGCCCGCCCAGCGAATACAGGCCGGTGAGGATGCTGGAGATATGATGCTCCAGCTCTTCGTGGGCAAGGATCTTGCCCGACACCGTGCGATAACGGCCCTCGAAACGGTCGGCGATGACGATGATGCCGTCACCGCCGGCGCCCTGGGCCGGCTTGATCACGAAGTCGTTGCGCCCGCCGATGATCTCGCCGAGCTTGTCGATTTCCTTCTCTGTGGAAATCACGCCATACAGTTCCGGCACGTGAATGCCGGCCTCGATCGCGCGTTCCTTGGTGATGATCTTGTCATCGACGATCGGGTACAGGCTGCGCTTGTTGTACTTGAGCACGTAGTCCGCGTTACGCCGATTGATGCCCATGATGCCCCGGGCTTCCAGGGCCTTCCAGGTCTTCCAGAAACCGAACATCAGGCGTCAGCCTTCTTCAGGAAAGCCTTGAAACGCACCAGTTCAGTCAGGCGATAACCGCGATAGCGACCCATGGCCAGCATGAAGCCCACCAGAATCAGCAGAATCGCCGGGAAGGTGAACACGAAGTACACCAGCTCCGGAACGGTCATGATCAGGTGCGCCAGGGACGCCGCGAACAGCGTGCCGATCGCCACTTTCATGGCATGGCTGGCGCCGCGTTCTTCCCAAGTGATCGACAGGCGTTCGATGGTCATGGTCAGAATCACCATCGGGAACAGCGCCACCGACAGACCGCGCTCCAGACCGAGTTTGTGACTGAACAGGCTGATCGCCGCGATCAGCACCACCACGAACGTCAGCACCACCGACAGGCGCGGCAGCATTTGCAGCTTCAAGTGTTCCAGATACGAGCGCAGTGATAACCCGAGCGCGGTGATCACGGTAAACAGCAGGATGCCGAAACCCAGTTGCGTCTCGCGGAAGGCCAGGGCGATCAGCACCGGCGTGAATGTACCGAGGGTCTGCAGGCCGATCAGGTTGCGCAGGATCAGGATCACCAGCACGCCGATCGGAATCATCACCATGATCATGAAGGTCTGCTGGGTTTGCAGCGGCAGGCCGTACAGCGAGTATTCGAGGAAGTTGGCGTCGGTGTTTTCGTCGGTCAGCTTGGCCAGACGAATCGCGTTCATCTCGCTGTTGTTCAGGCTGAAGGTCACGTTGGCTTTCTTGCCGCCGTCGACGGTGATCAGGTTTTCATCACCGCTCCACCACAGCAGGCGGTCGGTCGGCAGACCTTGCTCGCCGGTTTCCGGGTTGAAGTACAGCCAGTCGGTGCCGTTGAAGCTGCGCAGCCACAGTTCCGGGGTTTGCGGCTGATCGGCGACAAGGCGGATGGTGTGGACTTTCTCCACCGGCACGTGGGCGATGGACAGCAGCAGCTCGACGATCTTGGCTTTGTGCGGCGTCGACGGATCGCCGGCCAGCAGCAGTTTCACGTTGTCGTCGTTGACGTTGTTGACGCGTTTGATCGCCTCGCCAATGAAGGTCTCGACGTCGGCCGAGTGCTGGCGGATCGGCGCGAGCAGTGCTTCGGCGGCGATCTTTTCCGGGCCTTCGATGGCCATGCTGTCGCGGAACGTCGGGCCTTTGACCTTGGTTTTCTCGGCGGTGTAACGCTTGGTCAGCACCAGACGGTAATAAAGCGTCTGGTTGCCCTTGGCCCGGCGCGCCGACCAGGTGACCTTGCGGTTGCCGTCGACGCGGTTGACCGCCACCCCGTAGTTGTTGGAGATAAAGCTTTCATTGAGGCTGACGTAATCGCGGCTCAGGGGCGGCACGAACATCTGGATCTTCACCGGATCCTTGGTGCTGGCGACGAACTCGACCTTGGCGTCGATGTTCCACAAGTCGTCGGTGGCGTCTTCGGTCACCGGAATGCCGAGCACGAAAATCTGATAGGCCGTAACCGAAACGCCCAGCAACACCAGGATGGTGATCAGGACTTTCAGGTGGAAGGTTAGAGAACGCATGGAAATTACTCGGCGGTATGAGCGGCGATGGCGCAGGCGGGTTTGCCGGCAGCGTATTTAAGACTGGGATCGACCAGCGCATCGAAGCGTTTCAGCGCCTCGGAGCCGATCAAAAGCGGGTATTGGAACGCACTACGGTCGGTCAGGTTCACTTCGATGCTGCGCATTGCCGAACCCATGCAGATGTCCAGCTCGATCACCGGGCGGGCGGTGTACTTCTTGCCTTCTTCCGGGTCGTAGTCGCCGGCGCGGCGCTTGATCTTGCTGACCCGGGCCAGCGGCCGTTCGATCGGGTGGGAATGCGCGGCGTCGATGGCCAGGTAGAAACGTACCCAGGACTCGCCGTTGCGTTTGAAGCGTTTGATGTCGCGGGCGCTCAAGGAGGCGGTTTTCGCCCCGGTGTCGAGTTTCGCCGCCACTTCCAGGTTGATCCCGTCGAGGGCAGCGTATTCGTTGAGGCCGTACACGGTCTTTTCCCCCGCCGCGGCGAGGCCGGGCAGGCAAAACAGTGCAAAGAATGTGGGGAAGGGCTTGAGTCTCATAAATCCTGGCGAGCAGCGTTCCGTTCTCGGTTCAGGGCCATGGCATCAGGAAATCCTGTCTGCCCATGCGCCTTCGTGTGCCTATCAGCTTTTTATGACAAGCCGTGCAAATGACTCGCAAATGCGGGCGGCATTCTAGCACGGTGGTTTTATGGCGCCAGCGCCGGGGCCGGTCTATAACCCTTGGGGCTGACACGCAGGCTTATTAGACGATTGTCGACAATCTCTATTTATCCTTTGACTGATGCGGGTTGATTCGCTAGTTTTTGCCGCATTGGATTTGAAGGTGTCGACAATATGCTGGATCAACTCGATCCCCCGGTGATCAGCGGCGACGATTCCGAGACGCTCTCGGAAAACGTCTTCCGGCGCATCCAGGCGGCCATCGTCAAAGGCGAGATCGCCCCGGGCAGCAAGATCTCCGAGCCGGAACTGGCGCGCACCTACGGCATCAGCCGCGGGCCGCTGCGCGAGGCGATCCATCGTCTGGAAGGCCAGCGCCTGCTGGTGCGCGTACCGCACGTCGGTGCGCGGGTGGTGTCGCTGAGCCACGCCGAATTGCTCGAACTCTACGAAATCCGTGAATCCCTCGAAGGTATGGCCTGCCGTCTGGCGGCCGAACGCATGAGCGTCGAAGAAATCGACGAACTGCGCCGGGTGCTGGAAACCCACGAACGCGATGCAGCGTTCCAGGCCGGCGTCGGCTACTACCAGCAGGAAGGCGATTTCGACTTTCACTACCGGATCATCCAGGGCAGCGGCAACCGCACCCTTACGCAAATGCTCTGCGGCGAGCTCTATCAACTGGTGCGCATGTACCGCATCCAGTTTTCCACCACGCCCAATCGCCCGCGCCAGGCCTTTGCCGAACACCACCGGATTCTCGATGCCATCGCCGACCGTGACGGCGAGCTCGCGGAATTGTTGATGCGCCGTCACATCGGCGCCTCGAAACGCAACATTGCCCGTCACTACCAGGACGGCGCCGACAATAAGACAGCCACTGAACGAGGTGAGTCATGAGTTCCAACAAGAGCACTCCAGGCCAGCGTTTCCGCGATGCGGTCGCCAGCGAACATCCGCTGCAAGTGGTCGGGGCGATCAATGCCAACCACGCGCTGCTGGCCAAGCGCGCCGGTTTCAAGGCGATCTACCTGTCGGGTGGCGGGGTGGCTGCCGGCTCCCTCGGCGTGCCGGACCTGGGCATCACCGGCCTGGATGACGTGCTGACCGACGTGCGCCGCATCACCGACGTCTGCGACCTGCCGCTGCTGGTGGACGTGGACACCGGTTTCGGGGCCTCGGCGTTCAACGTGGCGCGCACCGTCAAGTCGATGATCAAGTTCGGCGCGGCGGCGATTCACATCGAAGACCAGGTCGGCGCCAAGCGCTGCGGCCATCGTCCGAACAAAGAGATCGTGACCCAGCAGGAAATGGTCGACCGCATCAAGGCTGCCGTCGATGCCCGCACCGACGACAGCTTCGTGATCATGGCGCGCACCGACGCGCTGGCTGTTGAAGGCCTGGAATCGGCACTGGATCGCGCCGCCGCGTGCATCGAGGCCGGCGCCGACATGATTTTCCCGGAAGCCATCACGGAACTGGAGATGTACAAACTGTTCGCCAGCCGCGTGAAGGCGCCGATCCTGGCCAACATCACCGAATTCGGCTCGACGCCGCTGTACACCACCGAGCAACTGGCCGGCGCCGACGTGTCGCTGGTGCTGTACCCGCTGTCGGCGTTCCGCGCGATGAACAAGGCTGCGGAAAACGTCTACACCGCGATCCGCCGCGACGGTACTCAGCAGAATGTCATCGACACCATGCAGACTCGCATGGAGCTTTACGATCGCATCGATTACCACACCTTCGAGCAGAAGCTCGACGCGTTGTTTGCGGCGAAGAAGTAAGCCGCAACCGTACTCCCTAATAAATTCAAGATTGGAGACAACAATGGCCGAAGCAAAAGTACTCAGTGGCGCCGGGCTCCGGGGCCAGGTCGCCGGGCAAACCGCACTGTCCACCGTGGGCCAGGCCGGTGCCGGGCTGACCTATCGCGGCTACGACGTGCGCGAACTGGCAGCCGACGCACAATTTGAAGAAGTGGCGTACCTGCTGCTCTACGGAGAACTGCCGACCAAGGCGCAACTCGCCGACTACCAGAGCAAACTCAGCAAGCTGCGCGACCTGCCACAAGCGCTGAAAGAAGTGCTGGAACGCATCCCCACCGACGCCCACCCGATGGACGTGATGCGCACCGGCTGCTCGTTCCTGGGCAATATCGAGCCGGAAAAAGACTTCTCCGAGCAACGCGACAAGACCGACCGTCTGCTGGCCGCCTTTCCGGCGATCATGTGCTACTGGTATCGCTTCAGCCACGACGGCAAACGCATCAATTGCGTGACGGACGAGCAGTCCATCGGCGGCCACTTCCTGCACCTGCTGCACGACAAGAAGCCGAGCGAACTGCACGTCAAGGTGATGAACGTGTCGCTGATCCTCTACGCCGAGCACGAATTCAACGCCTCGACCTTCACCGCTCGGGTGTGCGCTTCGACCCTGTCCGATCTGTATTCCTGCGTCACGGCGGCCATCGGTTCCTTGCGCGGCCCGCTGCACGGTGGCGCCAACGAAGCGGCGATGGAAATGATCGAGCGCTTCTCGTCACCGGAAGAGGCGATCAAGGGCACCCTCGGCATGCTCGAGCGCAAGGACAAGATCATGGGCTTCGGCCACGCGATCTATAAGGACAGCGATCCGCGCAACGAGGTGATCAAGGGCTGGTCGAAAAAACTCGCCGACGAAGTGGGCGACAAGGTGTTGTTCGCGGTTTCCGAAGCCATCGACAAGACCATGTGGGAGCAGAAAAAACTGTTCCCCAACGCCGACTTCTACCATGCCTCGGCGTACCACTTCATGGGCATCCCGACCAAGCTGTTCACCCCGATCTTCGTCTGCTCGCGCCTGACCGGCTGGGCGGCGCACGTATTCGAACAGCGCGCCAACAACCGCATCATCCGTCCAAGCGCCGAGTACACCGGCGTCGAACAGCGCAAGTTCGTGCCAATCGAACAGCGCTGACCGGGGAGGGCGCCGGCACAGGCGCCCCCTCTTTGAAACTACCGTGACCGAGTCCTGACCGATGAACACAGAATTTCGCAAGAACCTGCCCGGCACGCCGCTGGACTTTTTCGACGTCCGTGCGGCTGTCGATGGGATCCAGCCCGGCAGCTACGACACCCTGCCGTACACCTCTCGCGTGCTGGCGGAAAACCTCGTGCGTCGCTGCGACCCGGCCACGCTCACCGATTCCCTGAAACAACTGATCGAGCGCAAACGCGACCTCGACTTCCCGTGGTTCCCGGCCCGCGTGGTGTGCCACGACATTCTTGGCCAGACCGCACTGGTGGATCTGGCCGGCCTGCGCGACGCGATTGCCCAGCAGGGCGGCGACCCCGCGCAGGTCAACCCGGTGGTGCCGACGCAACTGATCGTCGACCACTCGCTGGCGGTGGAAGCGGGCGGTTTTGACAAGCAGGCCTTCGAGAAGAACCGCGCCATCGAAGACCGGCGCAACGAAGACCGCTTCCACTTCATCAACTGGACCAAGAAGGCCTTCAAGAACGTCGACGTGATCCCGCCGGGCAACGGCATCATGCACCAGATCAACCTGGAGAAAATGTCGCCGGTGATCCAGGTGCGCGACGGCGTGGCGTTCCCGGATACCTGCGTCGGCACCGACAGCCACACCCCGCACGTCGATGCGCTGGGCGTGATCGCCATCGGCGTCGGTGGTCTCGAAGCTGAAAGCGTGATGCTCGGCCGCGCGTCGTGGATGCGCCTGCCGGAAAGCGTCGGCGTGGAACTGACCGGCAAGCTGCAACCGGGCATCACCGCCACCGACATGGTGCTGGCGCTGACCGAATACCTGCGCAAACAGAAAGTGGTCGGCGCGTGGCTGGAGTTCTTCGGCGAAGGTGCTTCGGCGCTGACCCTCGGCGACCGCGCGACCATCTCCAACATGGCCCCGGAATACGGCGCCACGGCGGCGATGTTCTACATCGACCAGCAGACCATCGATTACCTGAAACTCACCGGTCGCGAAGACCAGCAAGTGCAGCTGGTCGAGCAATACGCCAAGCAGATCGGCCTGTGGGCCGACAGCCTGAAAGGCGCGCAATACGAGCGCGGCCTGACCTTCGATCTGTCCTCGGTGGTGCGCAACATGGCCGGCCCGAGCAACCCGCACGCCCGCGTGGCGGTGTCGGATCTGGCAGCCAAAGGCATCGCTGGCCAGTGGGAAGACGTGCCGGGGCAAATGCCTGACGGCGCGGTGATCATCGCCGCCATCACCAGTTGCACCAACACCAGCAACCCGCGCAACGTGATCGCCGCCGGCCTGCTGGCGCGCAACGCCAACAAGCTCGGGCTGACCCGCAAGCCGTGGGTCAAGTCGTCGCTGGCGCCGGGCTCGAAAACCGTGGCGCTGTACCTCGATGAAGCAGGGCTGACCACGGAGCTGGAGCAGCTCGGTTTCGGTGTCGTCGCGTTTGCCTGCACCACCTGCAACGGCATGTCCGGCGCGCTGGATCCGGTGATCCAGCAAGAGATCATCGACCGCGATCTGTACGCCACCGCTGTGCTGTCCGGTAACCGTAACTTCGACGGGCGGATTCACCCGTACGCCAAGCAGGCGTTCCTCGCTTCGCCGCCGCTGGTGGTGGCCTACGCGATTGCCGGCACCATCCGCTTTGATATCGAGAAAGATGTGCTGGGCGTGGTCGACGGCAAGGAAATCCGCCTGAAAGACATCTGGCCGAGCGACGAAGAAATCGACGCGGTGGTGAAATCCTCGGTCAAGCCCGAGCAGTTTCGTCAGGTCTACATCCCGATGTTCGCCATCCATGAAGACACCGGCCCCAAAGTTGCGCCGCTGTACGACTGGCGTGAGATGAGCACCTACATCCGCCGTCCGCCGTACTGGGAAGGCGCGCTGGCCGGGGCGCGCCCGCTGAAGGGCATGCGCCCGCTGGCGGTGCTGCCGGACAACATCACCACCGATCACCTGTCGCCGTCGAACGCGATCATGCTCGACAGCGCCGCCGGCGAATACCTGGCGAAAATGGGCCTGCCGGAAGAGGACTTCAACTCTTACGCGACCCACCGTGGCGACCACCTGACCGCGCAGCGCGCGACGTTTGCCAACCCGAAATTGTTCAACGAAATGGTCGTGGAAAACGGCAAGGTCAAGCAGGGCTCGCTGGCCCGCGTCGAGCCGGAGGGCCAAGTGATGCGCATGTGGGAAGCGATCGAAACCTACATGGAACGCAAGCAGCCGCTGATCATCATCGCCGGCGCCGACTACGGCCAGGGTTCGTCCCGCGATTGGGCGGCCAAAGGCGTGCGGCTGGCGGGTGTGGAAGCGATTGCCGCCGAAGGTTTCGAGCGCATTCACCGCACCAACCTGGTGGGCATGGGTGTGTTGCCGCTGGAGTTCAAACCGGGCACCGACCGCAAGACCCTGGGTATCGACGGCAGCGAAACCTACGACGTGATCGGCGAGCGCACGCCGCGTGCCGACCTGACGCTGGTGATCCATCGCAAGAACGGCGAACGCGTTGATGTGCCGGTGACCTGCCGTCTGGATACCGCTGAAGAAGTGTCGATCTACGAGGCCGGCGGCGTGTTGCAGCGCTTTGCCCAGGACTTCCTCGAAGAGTCGGCGGTTGCCGTTTAAATCAACTGATGTGGGCATGGGACTTCAAGTCCCATGTCTTCGTTAAGGAGCACCATGGCTCACGCACCGCAAATAAAAATCCCCGCCACCTACATGCGTGGTGGCACCAGCAAAGGCGTGTTTTTCAGCCTCAAGGATCTGCCCGAAGCCGCGCAGATTCCCGGCCCGGCCCGCGATGCGCTGCTGCTGCGGGTCATCGGCAGCCCCGACCCGTACGACAAGCAGATCGACGGCATGGGCGGCGCCACGTCCAGTACCAGCAAAACCGTGATCCTGTCGAAGAGCATCAAGGCCGATCACGACGTCGATTACCTGTTCGGTCAGGTGTCCATCGACAAGCCGTTCGTGGATTGGAGCGGCAACTGCGGCAACCTGTCGGCGGCGGTCGGTTCGTTCGCCATCAGCAATGGTCTGGTGGACGCCAGCCGCATTCCGCACAACGGCGTGGCGGTGGTTCGCGTGTGGCAGGCCAACATCGGTAAAACGATCATTGCCCACGTGCCGATCACCAATGGCGAAGTTCAGGAAACCGGTGATTTCGAACTCGACGGCGTGACCTTTCCGGCCGCCGAAGTTCAGGTCGAATTCATGGATCCGGCGGCGGAAGAAGAGGGCGGCGGTGGCTCGATGTTCCCCACCGGCAACCTGATCGACGAGCTGGAAGTGCCGGGCGTCGGTACGTTCAAGGCGACCATGATCAACGCGGGTATCCCGACGATCTTCGTCAACGCCGAAGACATCGGTTACACCGGCACCGAACTGCAGGGCGCGATCAACAGCGATCCGAAAGCGTTGCAGATGTTTGAGACCATTCGTGCTTATGGCGCGTTGCGCATGGGGCTGATTTCGAATCTGGATGAGGCGGCCAAGCGACAACACACGCCGAAGGTTGCGTTTGTCGCCAAGCCTGCGGATTACGTGGCATCGAGTGGCAAAGCCATTGGCGCCGGGGATGTGGATCTGCTGGTGCGGGCGTTGTCGATGGGCAAGCTGCACCACGCGATGATGGGGACGGCGGCGGTGGCGATCGGCACCGCAGCAGCTATCTCCGGCACTTTGGTGAATCTGGCGGCGGGTGGTGTTGAGCGCAATGCGGTGCGGTTCGGGCATCCTTCCGGGACGTTGCGCGTCGGCGCTGAGGCCAGTCTGGAGAACGGTGAGTGGGTCGTGAAGAAGGCGATCATGAGCCGTAGTGCACGCGTGCTGATGGAAGGTTACGTCCGCATACCTGGCGACTCTTTCTGATCCAGAATCGATGCCCTCACCCCAGCCCTCTCCCGGAGGGAGAGGGAGCTGACCGAGTTGTAATTAGATGTCCTGCGACCTGAAGCATCTTGGCGATTATGGATTCACAGAAAGACGTTCAGGTCGGCGTAACGCTTGAATATCCCCCATTCGGTCCCCTCTCCCCCCGGGAGAGGGCTAGGGTGAGGGCAGCAATCCAACTGAAGAAACACCCCAAAGCAGACACCCACGATCTGCTCTAAACAAAAAAAACCAACCAGCCCCTGAGGAAGACCCCACCACTCATCATTCCCCACCAGGAGAACCGCAATGAGCGCCAACGTCGACCTGAACAACCGCCCCGACTACGACCGTATCCTGCAGGACATCGCCGATTACGTCCTCACCTGCAAAATCGAATCCACCGAAGCCCTCGACACCGCCCGCAACTGCCTGATGGACACGCTGGGCTGCGGTCTGCTGGCCCTGCGTTTCCCCGAATGCACCAAGCATCTTGGCCCAATCGTCGAAGGCACCGTCGTCCCATTCGGCGCCCGAGTCCCTGGCACCTCCTATCGCCTCGACCCGGTGAAAGCCGCGTGGGACATCGGCTGCATCGTGCGCTGGCTCGATTACAACGACACTTGGCTCGCCGCTGAATGGGGCCATCCGTCGGATAACCTCGGCGGGATTCTCGCGGTGGCCGATCACCTGTCGCAAAAACGTCTGGCCAGCGGTGAAGCGCCGCTCACCGTGCGCGATGTACTCGAAGCCATGATCATGGCCCACGAGATTCAAGGCGTGATCGCCCTGGAAAACTCCTTCAATCGTGTAGGCCTCGATCACGTCATTCTGGTGAAAGTGGCCTCGACTGCCGTGACCGCCAAACTGATGGGCGCCAACCGCGAGCAGCTGTTATCGGCGTTGTCCCATGCGTTTGCCGACGGTCAGGCATTGCGCACTTACCGCCATGCGCCGAACGCCGGTTCGCGAAAATCCTGGGCGGCGGGGGATGCATCGAGCCGGGGCGTGCGGCTGGCGGATATCGCGATGCGCGGCGAAATGGGCATTCCCGGCGTCTTGAGTGCCAGACAGTGGGGCTTTTACGACGTTCTGTTCAGCCACACCAACAATGATCTGGCACTCAAGCCTGAAGACAAGCGCGCCTTCAGCTTTTCGCGACCGTTCGGCAGCTACGTGATGGAGAACGTGCTGTTCAAAATCAGCTTCCCCGCCGAGTTCCACGCGCAAACCGCCTGCGAAGCCGCTGTGACCTTGCATCCGCAGGTGCGCAATCGTCTGCATGAGATCGACCGGATTGTCATCACCACGCATGAGTCGGCGATTCGCATCATTTCCAAGGTCGGGCCGCTGGCCAACGCCGCCGACCGCGATCACTGCCTCCAGTACATGACCGCCGTGCCGCTGGCGTTCGGCAATCTGGTGGCTGAGCAGTACGAGGATGATTTCCACAAGGCCCATCCGGTCATCGATGTGCTGCGCGAAAAAATGGTCATCGTCGAAGATCCGCGTTTCACCCGCCAATACTTGGAGGCCGACAAACGCTCGATCGCCAATGCGGTGCAGGTGTTTTTCAAGGACGGTTCGAGCACGGAAAACGTGGTGGTGGAGTACCCGATCGGCCATCGCCGGCGTCGCGCCGAGGGCATTCCGTTGCTGGAGGACAAATTCCGGGCAAATCTGGCGACCCGCTTCACCGGACAGCGCAGCGGGGAGATTCTTGCGCTGTGCATGGATCAGGCGCGGCTTGAAGCCACGCCGGTGAACCGGTTTGTCGATTTGTTTGTGATCTGAGGGACCGCGTTATCGTTCTTCGCGGGCAAGCCCGGCTCCCACAGGGTTTTGTGTCGGATGCAGTTTTTGCAAACGCCACGACACCCGTGGGAGCCGGGCGTGCCCGCGAAGGCGTCAGATCAGACACCGCAGAGCTATTTGAAGCGCCGCTCCACGCCTTTTTCCACGAGAATCTTCGCGGAAATTTCTTCCACCGAAAAATGCGTGGAGTTGATGTTCGGGATGTTCTCGCGGCGGAACAGGTTTTCCACTTCGCGCACTTCGAACTCGCACTGGGCGTAGCTCGAATAACGGCTGTTGGGCTTGCGTTCGTTGCGGATCGCGGTGAGGCGGTCCGGGTCGATGGTCAGGCCGAACAGCTTGTGCTGGTGGGCGCGCAGGGCGGCCGGCAGTTGCAGGCGTTCCATGTCGTCTTCGGTCAGCGGGTAATTGGCCGCGCGGATGCCGAACTGCATCGCCATGTACAGGCACGTCGGCGTCTTACCACAACGCGACACGCCCACTAGTATCAGGTCGGCCTTGTCGTAATAGTGGGTGCGGGCGCCGTCGTCGTTGTCCAGAGCGAAGTTCACCGCTTCGATGCGCTCCATGTAATTGGAGTTGTGACCGATGGAGTGGGATTTGCCGACGGTGTAGGAAGAATGCTCGGTCAGTTCCTGTTCGAGCGGGGCGAGGAACGTCGAGAAAATGTCGATCATGAAACCATTGGAGGTTGCGAGAATCTCACGGATGTCCTGATTGACGATGGTGTCGAAGATGATCGGCCGGAAACCGTCGGTTTCAGCGGCTTTGTTGATTTGTTGTACCATGGCCCGCGCTTTTTCAACGCTGTCGATGTAGGGGCGCGTGAATTTGCTGAAGGTAATGTTTTCGAACTGCGCCAGAAGGCTTTGACCCAGGGTTTCGGCGGTGATGCCGGTGCCATCGGAGATAAAGAAAGCAGATCGTTTCATTTGCACCTTGGGCCTTAAGCTAATGAGCATTTCTGGATATGATAGGCGCGATTTGCCGGCCGCCATTGGCCCGCATTCTCACTTATTTTCCAGGTCCAGGCCATACAGCCGGCCAACGCTCCCCCGAGCCGCCGGTTTCTGAGCTTTTCCAACACAGTTAGTGGAGAGATCACCTTGGTAGAGTACGTAGTTTCCCTCGATAAGCTCGGCAAACACGATGTTGAGCATGTGGGGGGCAAGAACGCATCCCTGGGCGAGATGATCAGTAACCTGGCCGGTGCCGGTGTTTCGGTCCCCGGCGGCTTCGCCACCACGGCGCAAGCCTATCGCGACTTCCTGGAACTGAGCGGTCTGAACGATCAGATCCACAAGGCCCTCGATGCGCTGGACGTCGATGACGTCAATGCCCTGGCCAAGACCGGCGCCCAGATCCGCCAATGGATCATGGAAGCCGAATTCCCTGAAAAACTGAACACCGAGATCCGCACCGCGTTCGCCGCGCTGTCGGCCGGTAATCCTGACGTGGCCGTGGCCGTGCGTTCCTCCGCCACCGCCGAAGACTTGCCGGACGCTTCGTTCGCCGGTCAGCAGGAAACCTTCCTGAACATCCGTGGCGTGGAAAACGTCATTCGCGCGGCCAAGGAAGTGTTCGCTTCCCTGTTCAACGACCGTGCCATTTCCTACCGCGTGCACCAGGGCTTCGACCACAAGCTGGTCGCCCTGTCGGCTGGCGTGCAGCGCATGGTGCGTTCGGAAACCGGCACCGCCGGCGTGATGTTCACCCTCGATACCGAATCCGGTTTCCGTGACGTGGTGTTCATCACCGGCGCCTACGGTTTGGGCGAAACCGTTGTACAAGGCGCGGTGAACCCGGACGAATTCTATGTCCACAAGGGCACCCTGGAAGCCGGTCGCCCGGCGATCCTGCGGCGCAACCTGGGCAGCAAGGCCATCAAGATGATCTACGGCGACGAGGCCAAGGCCGGTCGTTCCGTGAAAACCGTTGATGTCGACAAGGCCGACCGCGCGCGTTTCTGCCTGACCGACGCTGAAGTCAGCGAGCTGGCCAAGCAGGCGATGATCATCGAGAAGCACTATGGCTGCCCGATGGACATCGAGTGGGCCAAGGACGGTGACGACGGCAAGCTGTACATCGTGCAGGCCCGTCCCGAAACCGTGAAGAGCCGCACCCAGGCCAACGTCATGGAACGTTACCTGCTGAAGGAAACCGGCACCGTGCTCGTGGAAGGTCGTGCCATCGGTCAGCGCATCGGCGCCGGCAAGGTGCGGATCATCAAGGACGTGTCCGAGATGGACAAGGTCCAGCCCGGCGACGTGCTGGTCTCCGACATGACCGACCCGGACTGGGAACCGGTGATGAAGCGCGCCAGCGCCATCGTTACCAACCGTGGTGGCCGTACCTGCCACGCGGCGATCATCGCCCGTGAGCTGGGTATCCCTGCGGTCGTCGGTTGCGGCAACGCCACCCAACTGCTGAAGGACGGCCAGGGCGTGACCGTGTCCTGCGCCGAAGGCGACACCGGTTACATCTTCGAAGGCGAACTGGGTTTCGACATCAAGAAGAACTCCGTCGACGCCATGCCGGAGCTGCCGTTCAAGATCATGATGAACGTCGGCAACCCGGACCGCGCCTTCGACTTCGCGCAGCTGCCGAACGCCGGTGTGGGCCTGGCCCGTCTGGAATTCATCATCAACCGCATGATCGGCGTGCACCCGAAAGCGCTGTTGAACTACGACGGCCTGCCGCAGGACATCAAGGAAAGCGTCGACAAACGCATCGCCGGTTACGACGATCCGGTCGGCTTCTATGTCGAGAAACTGGTTGAGGGCATCAGCACCCTGGCCGCTGCGTTCGCTCCGAAGAAAGTCATCGTGCGTCTGTCGGACTTCAAGTCCAACGAATACGCCAACCTGATCGGCGGCAAACTGTACGAGCCGGAAGAAGAAAACCCGATGCTGGGCTTCCGTGGCGCTTCGCGTTACATCAGCGAATCGTTCCGTGACTGCTTCGAACTCGAGTGCCGTGCGCTGAAGCGCGTGCGCAACGAGATGGGCCTGACCAACGTCGAAATCATGGTGCCGTTCGTCCGTACCCTCGGCGAAGCCAGCCAGGTGGTCGATCTGCTGGCCGAGAATGGCCTCAAGCGTGGCGACAACGGTCTGCGCGTGATCATGATGTGCGAACTGCCATCCAACGCGATCCTGGCTGAAGAATTCCTCGAATTCTTCGACGGTTTCTCGATCGGCTCCAACGACCTGACCCAGCTGACGCTGGGCCTGGACCGTGACTCCGGGATCATCGCGCACCTGTTCGACGAGCGTAATCCGGCGGTCAAGAAGCTGTTGGCCAACGCGATTGCCGCGTGCAACAAGGCCGGCAAATACATCGGCATCTGCGGTCAGGGTCCTTCGGACCACCCGGACCTGGCCAAGTGGCTGATGGAGCAGGGCATCGAAAGCGTGTCGCTGAACCCGGACACCGTGCTGGAAACCTGGTTCTTCCTTGCCGAAGGCCAGGCGGCGGAATAAGCCGTGAATGAAGCCCCGCCCGTTGAACCGGGTCGGGGCTTTAAGATTGAAGTAGGGCGAGCTCTCCGGATGCCGCCCTTTTTTGTGCAAGAGCATTATGCAAAGCAGCAGCAACCTATTTCCTGTCGCCCTGATCAGCGCCGAGCGACGCGGTGATCTGAGCGAAGACGTTTATCGTTTGAAACCGGGCAACAGCCCTGACTGGTCCGTGGAAATCGCGGTGACCCGCCTCGGCTTGGCCGATGAGCCGGCGTCGCGCGGCGTGCCAGTGATCTTGCTGCACGGCAGTTTTTCCAATCGGCGCTTCTGGTTCTCGCCGAAGGGCCTGGGCCTGGGCGCGTATCTGACGCGTCTGGGTTTCGATGTGTGGATCCCGGAAATGCGCGGTCACGGTCTGTCCCAGCGCAACGAGGACTACCGCCGCAACCGCGTCGCCGACTATGCCCGTTACGATCTGCCGGCGATTGCCGCGTTCGTCCGTGAGCAGAGCGGGCAGATTCCGCACTGGATCGGCCACTCGCTGGGTGGCATCACGTTGGCGGCCGCGCTGGGCGGCGAATACCTCGGTGAACCGGCGGTGGCGTCGGCGGCGTTTTTCGGCACGCAGGTCAGCCGCACGTACTGGCCGCTGAAGATTCCGCCGGTGGAGTGGAGTGGGCGCTTCATTCTCAAGCGTTTTGCCCAGTTGTCCGGCTCGCGACTCAAGCGCGGCCCCGAGGACGAGCCGATCGGCCTGGCGCTGGAAAGCATGCGCTGGTACGGACTGTTCGGGCGTTTCGGCGACAAGGACAAGGATTGGTGGGCAGGTCTTGCCGACGTGCAGGTCCCAGTGCTGGCGGTAAGCGCGGCGGGGGATCATCAGGATCCTGCCTGGGCCTGCAGGAAACTGTTCGAACAGATTGGCTCCGAGCACAAGCAGTTCATCAATCTGGGCCGTGAGCAGGGTTTCAACGATCAGTTCGGGCATGTCGAGATGCTGGTCAGCAAAGCGGCACAGGCCGAGGTCTGGCCGCTGGTGGCGCGCTGGCTGGCAGATCAGCACACGCCATTGCTTGGCGAGAAGCCGGATCTGGCGGCAGCGGTCTGAACGCGGCGCCCTGAAAAGGGCATTTCGTTCGCGTCGGCTTGCGGCTAAGATATGACGCATTGGACGGTTCTGGTCATATTTAGTGACTGTTTCGCTATTACGTTTCAGCCTGTGTTCAGGTTCGTTCAGCGACCATGACATGGTCTAAGGTAAACAGCGACCGCCGGAACTCGTTTCAAAAGAGTGCGACATCCTTGATCGTCTTCCTTGTTACAGGAGTTTTTCGATGAACCATTACCTTACGCCTGACCTGTGCGACGCCTATCCGGAGCTGGTTCAGGTGCTGGAACCGATGTTCAGCAATTTCGGCGGCCGTGATTCGTTCGGCGGCGAAATCGTGACCATCAAATGCTTCGAAGACAACTCGCTGGTCAAGGAGCAAGCCGAGCTCAAGGGCAACGGCAAGGTGCTGGTGGTCGATGGTGGTGGTTCCCTGCGCTGCGCGCTGCTGGGCGACATGATCGCCGAGAAAGCCGCGAAAAACGGTTGGGAAGGGCTGGTGATCTACGGTTGCATCCGTGATGTGGACGTCATCGCCCAGACCGATCTCGGCGTTCAGGCCTTGGCCAGCCATCCGAAAAAGACTGAAAAACGCGGTCTCGGCGACCTCAACGTGCCGGTGACCTTCGCGGGTGTGACCTTCCATCCCGGCCAGTACATCTATGCGGACAACAATGGCGTGATCATCTCGCCAAGCCCGCTGAAAATGCCTGAATAAATCGCGGTAACCACAGGGGTGAGGATGTTCGAGGAAGAAAACGCGCAATGGGGGCTGGTGCATGCCCTGGTGCTGGACGGTAAAGGCGGTGCGCGTTCGATAGCCCGGACTGATCTCGACGATCTGCAGCTGCAGGCTCATGAAAGCTTGTGGCTGCATTGGGATCGCAGTCACCCGCAGACCCAGACCTGGCTGCGCAAGTCCAGTGGGCTCAACGAGTTCACCTGCGATTTGCTGCTGGAAGAAAACACTCGCCCACGCCTGTTGCCGCTGCCGGACTCCGAGCTGCTGCTGTTTTTGCGCGGGGTCAATCTGAACCCGGGTGCCGAGCCGGA
Organism: Pseudomonas pharyngis; assembly: GCF_021602345.1. GTDB lineage: Bacteria > Pseudomonadota > Gammaproteobacteria > Pseudomonadales > Pseudomonadaceae > Aquipseudomonas > Aquipseudomonas pharyngis. The sequence goes on along the minus strand of NZ_BQID01000005.1, from coordinate 313,029 downwards.
AGACATGGTGTCGGTGCGGATCTTTGCCTCCGCCCAGCGGGTGATTTCCCTGCGTTTGCGTCCATTGCGCGCCACCGACGAGTTGCTGGCGATGCTGGGCGAGGGCAAGGGGCCGAAAACCTCGTCCGAACTGATGCTGTATCTGGCGCAGTTCCTCACCAACAAGGTGCAGGATCTGGTGACTTGCCTCTCCGAAGTGGTCGATGAAGAGGAAGAAAAACTGGATGCCGACGAACGGTATACCCCTGAGCATGGCGCCATTTTGCACATCCGTCGCCGGGCCGCCGGACTGAAGCGTTTTCTGGCACCGCAGCGGGATATTTTCGGACAGCTGACGCGGATAAAACTGCCGTGGTTCGTCGATGACGATGCCGACTACTGGAACGAATTGAACAACAGCCTGACCCGTTATCTCGAAGAGCTCGAATTGACCCGAGAGCGCGTGGGGCTGGTGCTGGAGGCCGAAGACCGGCGCTTGAGCGTGCACATGAATCGCACGATGTATCGCTTCGGGATCATCACCTGCATCTTCTTGCCGATGAGTTTTATTACCGGTCTGTTGGGCATAAACGTTGGCGGAATACCGTTCGCCAGCAGCCCTTATGGCTTCCTCATCGCCTGCCTGACGGTGCTCGCCCTGGCGTTCGGCCAGTGGTGGTTGTTCCGCCGTTTGCGCTGGGTATGAAGATGCGCCATGTGACCCGACCAAATTTGCCCGCGTCTTTCACAGACATCACGAGAGGTGCGTATGCACGATCCGTTTGAACAGTCTTTGCGCGACATGCTCAACGCTTCGCCGTCCAGCCGCGACGACGATGCCTGCCTGGGTCGCGTGCTCAAAACCGCCAACCGCCAGGTTGGCGCCGGCGATCTGTTCAGCCTGCTGGGCCGCTGGCTGCCCGCGCTGATGATCGCCCTGAATAACGGCTCGGCCCATGTCGCGCCGGTGTCCCGTCTCCGTAAACCTACCGCTCGCACTGCTGATAAGGCTGATTGAATATGGAACTTGATCTCTGGACTCAGAGCCTCGTCACTGCAATGACTGCGTTGTGGACCAAAGTCGCTAACTTCATTCCTAACCTGTTCGGCGCACTGGTTGTGCTGCTCTTGGGTTTCGTCGTGGCCAAGCTGCTGGATACCTTGCTGTCCAAGTTGCTGGCCAAACTGGGGCTCGATCGCCTGATGGGCGGCACTGGCCTGACCAAATTGATGTCCCGCGCGGGGCTGCAAGTGCCGATCTCCACGTTGATCGGCAAAATCGTTTACTGGTTCGTTCTGCTGATTTTTCTGGTTTCGGCAGCAGAATCCCTTGGACTTGAGCGAGTTTCAGCTACGCTTGACATGCTGGCGCTGTATTTGCCGAAAGTATTCGGTGCCGCGCTGGTGTTGCTGGTGGGTGTCCTGCTTGCGCAATTGGCCAATGGCCTGGTTCGCGGGGCGGCAGAAGGCGTAGGCCTGGACTACGCTTCAGGACTTGGGCGAATTGCCCAGGGCCTGGTGATCATCATCAGCATTTCGGTCGCAATCAGTCAGTTGGAGGTCAAGACCGACCTGCTGAACCATGTGATCGTCATCGTATTGATTACCGTTGGTCTGGCGGTTGCGCTGGCCATGGGTTTGGGAAGCCGGGAAATTGCCGGTCAGATTCTTGCGGGAATCTATGTGCGAGAGTTGTATCAGGTTGGGCAACAAGTGCGTATTGGCGAGGTCGAAGGCCAGATCGAAGAGATCGGCACGGTTAAGACCACATTGCTGACCGATGAGGGTGAGCTAGTCTCTCTCTCCAATCGGATCCTGCTGGAACAGCATGTGAGTAGCCGCTAACCCGGCAAACCCTGCTAATGTATGCCGCCGCAAAATGCCAGCTGTCGCTGGCTGCGGTGGACATTGACCTGACTGTCGGCACGACTTGTTTTGAATAAAGCCCAAACGCTATCCACGCGCTACGATCCCCGCGAGCTCTCTGATGAGGAGTTGGTCGCGCGCTCGCATACCGAGCTTTTTCACGTGACGCGCGCCTACGAAGAACTGATGCGGCGTTACCAGCGGACATTATTTAACGTGTGCGCACGATATCTTGGGAACGATCGCGACGCAGACGATGTCTGTCAGGAAGTGATGTTGAAGGTGCTGTACGGCCTGAAGAACTTCGAGGGGAAATCGAAGTTCAAGACATGGCTATACAGCATCACCTACAACGAATGCATCACACAGTATCGGAAGGAACGGCGAAAGCGTCGCTTGATGGACGCACTGAGTCTTGACCCCCTCGAGGAAGCGTCCGAAGAAAAGGCGCCGAAACCCGAGGAGAAGGGCGGACTGGATCGCTGGCTGGTGTATGTGAACCCGATTGACCGGGAAATTCTGGTGCTACGATTTGTCGCAGAGCTGGAGTTTCAGGAGATCGCAGACATCATGCACATGGGTTTGAGTGCGACAAAAATGCGTTACAAACGCGCTCTTGATAAATTGCGTGAGAAATTTGCAGGCATTGCTGAAACTTAGTTCGGCGCAAATATCTCTTACGTGTAGGCAAGTTCTGATAGACTTGCCGCCGAGTTGTCCCCCGGTTTGCGGGACTGCTTCACAATCACCAGATGGGGATTTAACGGATGAAACTGAAAAACACCTTGGGCTTGGCCATTGGTTCTTTGATTGCCGCCACTTCTTTCGGCGCTCTGGCACAAGGCCAAGGCGCAGTTGAAATCGAAGGCTTCGCAAAGAAAGAACAATTCGACAGCGCTCGTAACTTCAAGAACAACGGCAACCTGTTCGGCGGTTCGATCGGTTACTTCCTGACCGACGACGTTGAACTGCGTCTGGGCTACGACGAAGTGCACAACGTGCGTGCCGACGATGGCAAGAACGTCAAGGGCGCCAACACCGCTCTGGACGCTCTGTACCACTTCAACAACCCAGGCGACATGCTGCGTCCATACGTTTCGGCCGGTTTCTCTGACCAGAGCATCGACCAGAACGGTTCGAACGGTCGTAACCGTTCCACCTTCGCCAACCTGGGCGCTGGTGCCAAGCTGTACTTCACCGACAATTTCTACGCCCGTGCTGGCGTTGAAGCTCAGTACAACATCGACCAGGGCGACACCGAGTGGGCTCCTAGCGTCGGTATCGGTGTGAACTTCGGTGGCGGCTCCAAGCCAGCTGCTGCTCCAGTTCCAGCACCAGCTGAAGTCTGCTCCGACAGCGACAACGACGGCGTTTGCGACAACGTTGACAAGTGCCCGGACACCCCAGCCAACGTAACTGTTGACGCTGATGGCTGCCCTGCAGTTGCTGAAGTTGTTCGTGTTGAGCTGGACGTGAAGTTCGACTTCGACAAGTCGGTTGTTAAGCCAAACAGCTACGGCGACATCAAGAACCTGGCTGACTTCATGAAGCAGTACCCATCCACCACCACTACTGTTGAAGGTCACACTGACTCCGTCGGTCCTGACGCTTACAACCAGAAACTGTCCGAGCGTCGTGCAAACGCCGTTAAGCAAGTTCTGACCAACCAGTACGGTGTTGAATCGTCCCGCGTTCAGTCGATCGGCTACGGCGAATCCCGCCCAGTTGCTGACAACAAAACTGAAGCTGGCCGCGCTGTTAACCGTCGCGTAGAAGCGCAGGTTGAAGCTCAAGCTAAGTAATTAGCTGCCGCTACGAGAAAAGCCCGGCTTAGGCCGGGCTTTTCTTTGCCTGCGATTTGGTGAAACCGGGGATTGTCAGGCCAATCGGTCGGCTGGCCAGTGAATCGAATTGACCTGGGTCGCAGCCGCTGCGACGGCGCCTATGACCAGAATCGCAGGGCTTTTGAGCCTGAAATCAAGGGCATCGTTCTCCATGGCTGTCAGGTCACTGCGGCATTCGCGTTGCTCTGGCAACGAGGCATTTTCGATCATCGCCACTGGTGTACCCGCCGCCATACCGCCCGCCAGCAGTTGCTCGCGAATCTCGCCGAGCTTCGCCACTCCCATGTAAATCACCAGCGTCGTGCCGCCCTGTGCCAAGGCCCGCCAGTTCAACTGGCTGTCGTCCTGAGTGTGGGCCGTGACCAGCGTCACACCCCGGGCCACGCCGCGCAACGTCAGCGGGATATCACACTGGGTCGCGCCGGCCAGTCCGGCGGTGATGCCATTGACCAGTTCCACCTCGACCCCGCGCTCACGCAACCACTGCGCTTCCTCACCCCCGCGCCCGAAAATGCACGGATCGCCGCCCTTGAGCCGCACCACGCATTTGCCCTGACGGGCGTAACGCAACATCAGCCGATGGATGAACGCCTGAGGCGTCGAACGACAGCCGCCGCGTTTACCGACGGCAATGATCCGGGCAGCAGGGCAGTGTTCAAGTACCGCCTCATTGACCAGATCGTCGATCAGCACCACCTCGGCTTCGCGCAAGGCCCGCACCGCTTTGAGCGTCAGCAATTCAGGATCACCGGGGCCCGCGCCCACCAGCCAGACTTTCGCGTTCATGGTGTTTTCCTCTTCAGATGACGGCGACCGGACGCACTTCGGCGGCCAGCAAGCGCTTGATTTCCGGGACGCAGGAACCGCATTGCGTGCCGCACCCCAATGTATTTTTCAAACCCTGCAGATCCAGACCTTCACGGATACCGGCGCAGACTGCGCTGTGGCTGACGTTCTTGCAGTTGCACAGGGTCTTGTCAGCCACAACCTGCGCGCCGGCATTGCCCGGCGGTGCACTCATCGGTGCCAGCAGCCAGCGGCGCAATTGTTCGTCGGCGCGGCCTTCCAGCCACAGACCTTGCAACCAGTGCTGGGCGAGGGTTTCACCGGCAAGGCGGATCGCGGTGATTCGCCCGTTTTCGATGCGTACCCGTTTGCCAATGGCGCGGCGAGGATCGTCATAAGCCAGTACCGGCCCCTCGATCAGAGCCAGGCACCGGTCGATTTCACGCAGCAATTGCGGTTCTGGCGCCACGACGCTGGCTGCGCGTATCAGCAGCGCAGGCCGTTCACGTCCGACAAGGCTGAAACTTGCGTAGGAAAACGCCTCGCAGAGCGGTCGAAGCGCCTCGAAATGCCGTTGAACATCGCCCTCGATCAGTGCGAACAGTTGCCATGGCAAGTCCACCGTTTCCAGCCGCACACCGCTGTGCTTGAGTTCCGGTTGTTTCGACAAAGGATCGAAGGCGGGCAGGGTCAGGCTGTTCACGCCGCCCTTGAGGAAACGATCGCCCCAGTGCATCGGCAGGAACGCCTGGCCCGGACGCACGCTGTCATCGCTGGCGACCGCCACGATCACTGAGCCCCGACGACTTTTCAGATTCACCAGATCCCCAGGCTGCAAGCGGTGACGGCGCAACTCGTCCGGATGCAGACTCAACACTGCTTCGCTGACATGACCGAATAACTGCGCCGCCGTGCCGGTGCGGCTCATACCGTGCCATTGATCACGCAGGCGGCCAGTGATCAGGGTCAGTGGAAAGCGCGCGTCGCGTTGTTCTTTGGCGGCGCGATAGGGATCGGCAACGAACTGTGCGCGCCCGTTCGGCGTAGGAAAGATACCGTCGCCATACAGCCGGGCTGTACCTTGGCGGGCGCCAGCGGGGAAGGGCCATTGCTGTGGCCCCAGCTCATCAATCAACCGATGGCTGATCCCGGACAAATCCAGATCGCGGCCACGGGTCAGTTGTTTGTACTCGTCAAACAGCTGCGCCGGTTGTTCGAACGCAAACAGCCCCGGCTGCTGCGGGCGCAGACGCTTCTCCAGGCGTTGTGCGAAATCTACGGTGATCGCCCAGTCCGGTCGTGCTTCACCCGGTGCGGCAATGGCCTGGCGGACGTGGGAAATCCGCCGCTCGGAGTTGGTCACCGAACCTTCTTTCTCGCCCCAACTGGCCGCCGGCAGCAGCAGATCGGCAAACGCTGCGGTTTCGGTGGTGCGAAACGCCTCCTGCAACACCACGAACGGACAGGCTTCCAGCGCGGCGCGGACGGCGTTCTGGTCCGGCATCGATTGTGCGGGGTTGGTGCAGGCGATCCAGAGGGCCTTGATCTTGCCGCTGCGCACTTGTTCAAACAGTTCGATGGCGCTGAGACCGGTATTTTCCGGCAGCTTATCCACACCCCAATACGCCGCGACTTCTGCGCGGTGCTCTGGATTGGCGACTTCACGATGGCCTGGCAACAGGTTGGAAAGGCTGCCGGTTTCGCGCCCGCCCATGGCATTCGGCTGACCGGTCAGGGAGAAAGGTCCTGCACCCGGCCGGCCGATTTGCCCGGTGGCCAGGTGCAGATTGATCAGCGCGCTGTTTTTCGCGCTACCGGCGGTGGACTGGTTCAGGCCCATGCACCACAGCGACAGAAAGCTTGGTGATGTGCCGATCCATTCGGCGCATTGCTGCAACTGTTCGACACTGATCCCGCACAACTGCGAAACCATCGCCGGCGTGTAATCACGCACCAGGCTTTTCAGCTCGGCGAGGCCTTCGGTGTGGGCTTTGATGAAGTCGCGGTCGATCCAGTCTTCCCACAACAGCAGATGCAAGATCCCATGGAACAACGCGACATCGGTGCCCGGCAGAATCGCCAGGTGCAGGTCCGCCAGATCGCAGGTGTCGGTGCGCCGTGGATCAATAACGACGACTTTCATCTGCGGGCGGTGGGATTTGGCTTCTTCGAGACGGCGAAAAAGTACCGGGTGGGCGTAGGCCATGTTACTGCCGACGATCACCACGCAATCGCTCAACTCCAGGTCTTCATAGCTGCACGGCGGTGCGTCGGCGCCGAGGCTGCGCTTGTAGCCGACCACCGCCGAAGACATGCACAGCCGTGAGTTGCTGTCGATGTTGTTGGTGCCGACCAGCGCCCGCGCCAGTTTGTTGAAGGCGTAGTAGTCCTCGGTCAGCAACTGCCCGGAGATATAGAACGCCACGCTGTCCGGGCCGTGTTCGGCGATGGTTTCGGCGAAGACCTGGGTGGCGTGATCCAGTGCGGTGTCCCAGTCGCAACGGCTGCGCGCCAGGCCTTTGCCCAGGCGCAGTTCCGGGTACAACGCCCGTGCCGCCAAGTCGCCGGTCAGGTGCAGGGTCGAGCCTTTGCTGCACAGTTTGCCGAAGTTGGCCGGATGCGCCGGATCACCGCTGACGCCGAGGATGCGCTCGCCGTCATGCTCGATCAGCACGCCGCAGCCGACCCCGCAATAACAGCAGGTCGAGGCGGTCGTCTGGCGGTTCATCAGACGGCGTCCCGCAGGGCCAGTTGCACGCGGCCGTTTTCCACTCGGGCCGGGTGATGGTGCGCGCAGCCGACGTCCGGGGCCTGGGCTTCGCCGGATTGCAGGTCGATCTGCCAGTTATGCAGCGGGCAGGCGACACGTTTGCCGTAGATCAGTCCTTGGGACAACGGGCCGCCCTTGTGCGGACAGCGGTCATCGAGTGCGAAAACTTCGTCGTCGCTTGTACGAAAGATCGCAATGTCACCTTTGGGCCCGGCGATGATCCGCGAACCGAGGGCGTTGATCTCTTCCAGGGCACAGATATCGAGCCAGTTCATGCCGGCACCTCCAGGTTTTTCACAGGGATCACGTCGAATTCTTTCTTCAGTTGCGGCTGGGCGAGGCGCTCTTTCCACGGATCCTGTTCGAACGACAGGGAGAATTGCAGGCGTTCGTTCAGGGCCTTGCGGCGTTCGGGATCTTCCAGCACGGCCTTCTTGATGTGCTCCATGCCGACCCGTTGCAGGTAGTGCACGGTGCGTTCGAGGTAGAAGGCTTCTTCGCGGTACAGCTGCAGGAACGCGCCGTTGTATTCGCGCACTTCCTCGGCGGTCTTGAGCTTGACGAAGAACTCGGCGACTTCGGTCTTGATCCCGCCGTTGCCGCCGATGTACATCTCCCAGCCGGAATCGACGCCGATGATGCCTACGTCCTTGATCCCCGCTTCCGAACAGTTGCGTGGGCATCCGGAGACCGCCAGCTTCACTTTGTGCGGCGACCACATGTTGAACAGGTCATGTTCGAGGTCGATGCCCAACTGGGTCGAGTTCTGCGTGCCGAAGCGGCAGAACTCGCTGCCGACGCAGGTTTTCACGGTGCGGATCGATTTGCCGTAGGCGTGGCCGGACGGCATGTCGAGGTCTTTCCACACACCGGGCAGATCTTGCTTCTTGATCCCCAGCAGGTCGATGCGCTGGCCGCCGGTGACCTTGACCATTGGCACCTGGTATTTGTCCGCCACGTCGGCGATCCGCCGCAGTTCCGACGGGTTGGTCACGCCGCCCCACATCCGTGGCACCACCGAATAGGTACCGTCCTTCTGGATGTTGGCGTGGGCTCGTTCGTTGATCAGGCGCGACTGCGGATCGTCCTTGGCTTCGCCGGGCCAGGTGGAAATCAGGTAGTAGTTGAGGGCCGGGCGGCAGGTGGCGCAGCCGTTCGGGGTGCGCCAGTTGAGGTAGTTCATGGTGCCGGCGATGGTCAGCAGATGTTGTTCGCGAATGGCCTGGCGAATCTGGCCATGATTGAGATCGCTGCAACCGCAGATGGCTTTTTCGCTTTTCGGTTTGACGTCCGCCGCGCCGCCGACGGTGTTGATCAGGATCTGTTCGACCAGCCCGGCGCAGGAGCCGCAGGAGCTGGCAGCCTTGGTGTGTTTCTTCACCTCGTCGACGCTGAACAGGCCGTGTTCCTGAATCGCCTTGACGATGGTGCCCTTGCACACGCCGTTGCAGCCGCAGACTTCGGCGTTGTCGGCCATGCTCATGGCCTTGTCCTGGCCCTGATGTCCTACGTCGCCCAAGGCGTTTTCACCAAACATCAGATGATCGCGGATCTCGCCGATGGCGTGATTCTCACGAATCTGCCGGAAATACCAACCGCCATCTGCCGTATCGCCGTACAGACAAGCGCCGACCAGCACGTCATCCTTGATCACCAGTTTTTTGTACACCCCGCCGATCGGGTCGGAGAGGGTGATGGTCTCGGTGCCTTCGCCGCCCATGAAGTCGCCGGCGGAAAACAGGTCGATGCCGGTGACCTTCAATTTGGTCGACGTCACCGAGCCCTGATAACGGGCGAAGCCCAGTTGGGCCAGGTGGTTGGCGCAGACTTTGGCCTGTTCGAACAACGGCGCCACCAGGCCGTAGGCAATGCCGCGATGGCTGGCGCATTCGCCGATGGCATAGATGCGCGGGTCGTAGGTTTGCAGGGTGTCGTTGACCAGAATCCCGCGATTGCACGGGATGCCGGCCTTTTCCGCGAGTTCGGTGTTGGGGCGAATGCCGGCGGCCATCACCACCAGATCGGCGGGGATGATGTCGCCGTTCTTGAATTGCACCGAGCCGACCCGACCATTGCCGGCGTCGTGCAGGGCCTGGGTCTGTTCGCACAGGCGAAAGTGCAGGCCACGGGATTCGAGGGCGGTTTGCAGGAGCTGGCCGCTGGTCTTGTCCAGTTGCCGCTCCAGCAGCCATTCACCGAGGTGCACCACGGTGACATGCATGCCACGCAGCATCAGGCCGTTGGCCGCTTCGAGGCCGAGCAGGCCGCCGCCGATCACCACGGCGTGCTTGTGAGTCTTGGCGGTGTCGATCATGGCCTGGGTATCGGCGATGTCGCGGTAACCGATCACGCCCTGCAGGGTGTTGCCGGGGATCGGCAGGATGAACGGGGTCGAGCCGGTGGCGATCAGCAGGCGATCGTATTCGGCCTCGGTGCCGTCTTCGGCGATCACCCGGCGTTTGACCCGGTCGATCTCTACCACTTTGCGGTTGAGCAGTAACTTGATGTTGTTTTCCAGGTACCAGTCGAGGTCGTTGAGCACGATCTCTTCGAAGGTCTGCTCGCCGGCCAATACCGGCGACAGCAGGATGCGGTTGTAGTTGGTGTGCGGTTCGGCGCCGAAGACCGTGATGTCGTACAGCTCGTTGCTCAGCTTGAGCAGTTCTTCCAGGGTGCGGACCCCGGCCATGCCATTGCCGATCATCACCAGTTTGAGTTTTTTCATCAGGTTCTCCGGGAGCATCGGGCTTGCCTCTTGTGGGCAGTCAGGCCTTGCTCGACAAAAATGGCGCAAACAAAAAAGGCGTCCCGCCAGTTACCTAGCGAGGACGCCTTTGTCCTTGTCCCGTTCTCTCGGGAAGCCTGGCCTTCGTCGTTGAAGGTCGGGCTTTATGTCAGTTGAAAACGTTAATGCAGTGGTTGTGCCAAGTCGCGCTGAGCCGCGAATTCACTGGGGTAATGCTGGAATTGGCCAGGTGTTCATTGTTTTTTTTGCACTGAATGGAAGCGGCACGCCCGTTAATGGAGCGCCGCATCAGCCATGAAACAACAGAAACAGCAGCACCAGATTGCCCAGCAGTGCCAGCAACGCCAATGTCCGCCAGACCTTCAGCGGCTCCCGTTCCAGCAAGGGGCGAGGGCGTACATTCAGGCTGCGGCGCTCACCTTGTTCCAGCGTCAGCAGCCATTCCTCGGCGGTTTCATACCGTTGCAGCGGATCGGCCGAGACCCCGCGCTCCAGACACTGCGCCAGCCACTCCGGCAGATCCGGGCGATAGCGACCGGCACTCACCGGCACCCCGAAACGCGGGCGCTGGAACGCTTCGATCTCACCGTAGGGAAAATGCCCGGTGAGCAAGAAATACAGAGTCACGCCCACCGCATACAGATCCTGTTGTGCGCCGGGTGCGGCGCCCTGAAAGGCTTCCGGTGCGATGTAGCTCGGGGTTCCGGGCAAGGTCGACGGTGCGTCCTGCGACAGACCGGGGCAATACGCCAGACCGAAATCCAGCAGCCGCAACTCGCTGTCATCCCCCAGATGCAAGTTTTCCGGTTTGATGTCGCGGTGCAGGATCAGCCGTCGATGCAGCAGGCCGACGGCCCGCAGCAGGCGTTCGGCCAGATCCTGCCAATGGGCCAGTGGCAGCGGGCCGCTTTGTTCGAACAACTGCGCCAGGGTGGTTCCCGAATATTCACGCATCACGTAGTACAAATGCTGACGCTGACCGGCGCTATGGACTTCAGGGAAATGCCGCCCAGCGACGCGTTTGAGAAACCATTCCTCCGCCAGCAAGGCCTGGCCGGCCTGGGCATCGTCTGCCAGTGGTGCAGGCAAGGTCTTCAACAGCCAGGCTTGGCCCTGACCATCGAGCACGCGATAAAGCAGTGATTGCTGGCTCTGACCGACAATCCCTTGCACCTGCCAGCCTTCGAATGCCTGACCCGGTTTCAACGACGTGGGCAGCGGCCATTGCTGCAAATGAATCAACGCATCGCCAAGGCTGGCCTCGCCAACCGCATCCACCCGCACCAACAGCGCACTGGCATTGTCCTGACTGCCGGCCAGATGCGCAGCGTTGACCAGCGTTTGCGCGGCACTGTGCAGGTCCGGTTGATCGCGCAGAATCCCGGCGATGGCGGTATCGCCAAGCGCGGCCCACACGCCGTCACTGAGCAGCACGAAACATTCGCCGTCACGCAGTTCGCCGTCGAGAAAGTCCAGCACCAGATGCTGATCCAGCCCCAGTGCGCGCTTGAGCACATGCTGCATGCCCGGTTGATCCCAGACGTGATCCTCGCTGATTCGCTGCAAGGTTTCGGCGTGCCAGCGATAAACCCGGCAATCGCCGACGTGCGCCAGGGTAAAGCGCCGGCCGCGCATGACCAGCGCACTGACCGTGGTGAGCAGCGGCTGACCGCCACCATTGGCCTGCAACCAGCGGTTTTGTGCGAGCAGCAGACGATCGAGGGCCTGGGCCACGCTCCAGGTTTCCGGGGTGGCGTAGTAGTCCAGCGCCAGCGCCTGCAAGGTCGAACGCGCGGCCAGACCACCGTCGGCGCACTGGCTGACGCCGTCGGCGATGGCGAACAGGAAACCCTTGCTGGCGGCCAGCGCCGGGGCCGGGGTCACCAGGCGCAAGGCGTCCTGGTTTTCCGCGCGGGGACCGGTGGCGCTGGCTTCGGCAAAGCTCAGTTGCAGAGCCATTCGGGCCTCAGACCCGGGCAGCGGTCACGGCCGCCGAACCCCAAGTGGTTCTCCAGCGCCGTTTCACCCCGTGCAAACCGAACCACGCCAGCACACCAAGGCTGGCGAACAACCACAGCGCCAGTTGATAGCTGCCGGTGCTCTGTTTGATCGCGCCCATGCCTGCCGCCAGGGCGAAACCGCCGATGCCGCCGGCCATGCCGATCAGCCCGGTCATCACACCGATCTCGCGGCGGAAACGTTGCGGCACCAGTTGGAACACTGCGCCATTACCCGCGCCGAGACCGAGCATGGTGCAGACGAAAAGTGCCAGCGCCGCGTAGGAACTTGGCAGGTTGAAGCCGACCGCTGCGATACAAACTGCGGCCACCGTGTACATCGCCAAAAGCGTGCGAATCCCACCGAAACGATCAGCCAGCGCGCCACCCAGCGGACGCATCAGGCTGCCGCCGAACACGCAGGCGGCGGTGTAGTAACCGGCGGTCACTGGGCTCAGGCCGTATTGATCGTTGAAGTAGCCGGGCAGGGCGCTGGCCAGGCCGATGAAGCCGCCGAAGGTGACGCTGTAGAAAAACATGAACCACCAGCTGTCGCGGTCGCCCAGGGCCTTGAAGTAGTCGGCCATGGATTTGGCTTTTGGCCGCTCCGGGGCGTTTTTTGCCAGCCAGGCGAACAGCACCAGGGTCAGGAGCAGCGGAATCAGGGCGAACCCGAACACATTGCTCCAGCCAAACGCCGCCGCCAGCACCGGGGCGATCAGCGCCGCGAACACGGTCCCGGAATTGCCGGCCCCGGCGATGCCCATCGCCTTGCCCTGATGCTCCGGCGGATACCACTGCGAGGCCAGCGGCAGGGCCACGGCGAATGAGGCGCCGGCCATGCCGAGGAACAGGCCGAGCAGCAGAGCCTGTTCGTAACTGTGGATGCCGAGTTTCCAGGCACCGAACAATGCGCAGATCACGATCACCTGGCCGATCAGCCCGGCAGTCTTGGGTGACAGGCGATCGGCAAGCATGCCCATCGCAAAGCGCAGCACCGCGCCGGCCAGAATCGGCGTGGCCACCACGAGGCCGCGCTGTTGAGTGGTCAGGTGCAGGTCGCCAGCAATCTGCACCGCCAGCGGGCCGAGCAGATACCAGACCATGAAGCTCAGGTCGAAATACAGGAAGGCCGCGAACAGGGTCGGGGTGTGGCCGGATTTCCAGAAGCTTTTATTCATCGCGCACCTCAGCTGTTAAGAATCTCGAGAAGGAGTCACAAGCCAGCAAGTGGAGCGCCGCCACGGCCGCACCACCGGCCCCGGGCTGTGGGGCCAAAACGCAAAAACGCCGCTACCCGGATCGCCGAAAGGGGCGAAGAAGGTGAGCGACGTCTTTGTCGTAGGTGGGGCAACCGCCGTTGGTTACCTGTAGGGATTACATAGCGAGATTTGTGCCAAGTCAAAATCAAAAGCCCCTCACCTTAACCCTCTCCCGGAGGGAGAGGGAACTGATCGGGGGATATTCGAGAGATACGCCGACGTGAGCGATCGGCTTTGAATCCATAATCGACTGGGTTTTTCAGGTCGATGTATGACGCAGGACACTGCGGTCGGTTCCCTCTCCCTCCGGGAGAGGGCTAGGGTGAGGGCGCTTTTGATTTTTCGCTGCAAAAGTAGCGCAGAATTTCAGCCAAGCAGCTCGCTCATGGCGATGATCTGCTCCGCCACCTGAATCAGTTTCTGCTGGCGGCTCATGGCCTGGCGGCGCATCAGGGTGTAGGCCTCTTCTTCGTTGCAGTCCTTCATTTTCATCAACAGGCCCTTGGCCAGTTCGATGCGTTTGCGCTCGGCCAGTTGCTGGTCGCGGGCCTGAAGCTGGGCGCGCAAGGCCTGATCGCTCTCGAAGCGGGCCATGGCCACGTCGAGAATCGGCTGCAAGCGTTGTGCGTGAATGCCCTCGACGATGTAGGCACTGACCCCGGACTTGATCGCCTGACGCATCACGCCGGGATCATGCTCGTCGGTGAACATCACGATCGGCCGGGGCTGGTCGCGGCTGACCAGCACCACTTGCTCCATCACATCGCGGCTCGGTGACTCGGTATCGATCAGGATCACGTCCGGACGCACCGTTTCGACGCGCGCCGGCAGGTCGATGGTCAGGCCCGACTCGTCGATCACTTCGAAACCGGCCTCGGTCAACGCGGCTTTCAGGCGCCCGACTTTTTTCGCGGTGTCGTTGATCAGCAGAATGCGCAGCATGTTCGCGGTCTCCTGTCAGCGGCGGGCGAGAAGGGGGGCGCTGTCGCTCAGCGCGTGGAGCTTGAAGCTTCGGGCGTAGGCTGCCGGTTCGCTACCGTCCCAGATTTTGCCGTCGATCAACTGGCTGCTGCGCATGTCCTTGCCCCAGGCCGCAACGCCCACAGCAGTCGCTGCGTCGCGATAGATCTCCAGTTGCTGCACCTGACGGGCGACGGCGAGGTAGTCCGGGTCATCGCGCAGCAAGCCCCAACGGCGAAACTGGGTCATGAACCACATGCCGTCCGACAGGTACGGCAGGTTCACCGCGCCATCGCCGTGAAAGCGCAGGGCGTGCGGGTCTTGCCAGCGATTGCCGAGGCCATCGTCGTAGTCGCCGAGAAAGCGTGGTTCGATGCAGGACACCGGGGCGTCGAGGTATTCCGGGGCGCTCAGCAACTGCGCGGTGCTGCGGCGGTTTTCCGGGCTCTCTTCGATGAAACGGCTGGCCTCGAGGATCGCCATCACCAGCGCGCGCGCGGTGTTGGGGTATTGCTCGACGAAGGCGCGGGTGCAGCCGAGGACTTTTTCCGGGTGATCGGGCCAGATGGTCTGGCTGGTGGCCAGCGTGAAGCCGAGATTCTGCTGCACGGCGCTGGCCGCCCAGGGCTCGCCGACGCATAAACCATCGATGCGACCGGCCTGAAGGTGCGCGACCATTTGCGGCGGCGGCACCACCACGCTGTCGACATCCTGCAACGGATGAATGCCCTGGCTCGCCAGCCAGTAATACAGCCACATGGCATGGGTGCCGGTCGGGAAGGTCTGGGCGAAGGTCAGTTTTGCGCGGGTTTGGTGCACATGATGGTGCAGCGCTTCAGGACCGGTCACGCCCAGGCCCTGCAAACCGTGGGACAGGTTGAGGCTCTGGCCGTTCTGGTTCAGGCCCATCAGCACCGCCATGTCGGTTGACGCGACGCCGCCGATGCCCAGATGCACCGCGTAGATCAGGCCGTAAAGGCTGTGGGCGGCATCGAGTTCGCCGCTGACCAGATTGTCCCGCAGGTTGGCCCAGGAACTCTGGCGCTTGAGGTTCAGGGTCAGGCCGTAAGGCTGGGCAAAGCCCTGAGTAGCCGCGACCACCAGCGAGGCGCAGTCGCTCAGGGCCATGAAGCCGAGGTTGATCGCGCTTTTTTCCGGGGCATCGCTGCCGTTGAGCCAGGCCAGCGGCCCGGCGGAGGTTTGAGTCATGAAAGCCACCCTCAAAAAAAACGTCGTCCCAGGCTTTGCCCGCGCAAAACCGAGAGACGACGCCGTTGTCCTTGCCTGCACGCCACCATTGGCCTGCCGGCTGATGCCGTGGAAGGTGCAAGGCATATGCCATGCGCACGGATTTACCCGTGCGCCTCGCGCGGCGGGGGGATGCCCGGCTATAATCGCCGCCTCTTTTCGCCGCCCGAGTCATAGCCGCCCATGTACACCCTGGCCCGTCAGCTGTTGTTCAAACTTTCCCCGGAAACCTCCCACGATCTGTCGCTGGATCTGATCGGCGCGGGCGGGCGTTTGGGCCTCAACGGCGTGCTGTGCAAGGCGCCGGCGTCGCTGCCGGTGAATGTCATGGGCCTGACGTTTCCGAACCCTGTGGGTCTGGCGGCCGGTCTGGACAAGAACGGCGCGGCCATCGACGGCTTCGCCCAGCTGGGTTTCGGGTTTGTCGAAATCGGCACCGTGACCCCGCGTCCGCAGCCGGGCAACCCGAAACCACGGATTTTCCGTCTGCCGGAAGCCGAGGCGATCATCAACCGCATGGGGTTCAACAACCTCGGTGTGGATAACCTGCTGGCGCGGGTGGCGGCGGCCAAATACAAAGGCGTGCTGGGGATCAACATCGGCAAGAACTTCGACACCCCGGTCGAGCGCGCAGTAGACGACTACCTGATCTGCCTGGACAAGGTCTACGCTCACGCCAGTTACGTCACGGTCAACGTCAGTTCGCCGAACACCCCGGGCCTGCGCAGCCTGCAATTCGGTGATTCGCTCAAGCAATTGCTGGCGGACCTGGCCACGCGTCGCGCCGAACTGGCCCTGCGCCACGGCAAGCATGTACCGCTGGCGATCAAGATCGCGCCGGACATGACCGACGAAGAAACCGCGCAAGTCGCCCAAGCACTGATCGAAACCGGGATGGACGCGGTGATCGCCACCAACACCACCCTCAGCCGCGTGGGCGTCGAAGGCATGGAACACGGGGACGAGGCGGGCGGTCTGTCCGGCGCGCCGGTTCGCGAGAAGAGCACCCATACCGTGAAAGTGCTGGCGTCCGAGCTGGGCGGCAAGCTGCCGATCATCGCGGCGGGCGGCATCACCGAAGGCAAGCATGCGGCCGAGAAGATCGCGGCTGGCGCGAGTCTGGTGCAGATCTACTCCGGCTTCATCTATAAGGGCCCGGCGCTGATCCGCGAGTCCGTGGACGCAATCGCCGCCAAACGCTGATTTGCGGATTTAAAAGGCAGGCATAAAAAAGGGCTCCTCGAAGGAGCCCCTGGGCCGTAGCCCGCCGTCCGGGAAGGACGTGCATGGTGATCAGGTTGTTACGAAATCAGATTGTCGTGTCGGAATAAGTGCCCTGTGTCAGCCGACGGCGTGAAGTTCGTTGAGTCTGTGGATTCCCGCAGTGCCGGTCATACCGTCCCAGTTGTCGCCGCGTCCTTCTCGCCAGCCGTTGATCCAGGCTTGACGTACCGACGGTAGAGTAAATGGGCAAAGCTCACGGGATTTACCACCAACGCCATATTGATATCCGCGCAAAAATGCTCTTTCCAACGGATCACGCTTAAGTCTTCTCATAGGGTGTTTCCCTCACTTGTTGACTGTTTTTGTCGCGTCGACCTCAATTGAGGTCTGGCAGAAAAACTCTGCCGTTGGCGGCTCGCTGCCGGCGTGGCGAGCCAAGGTGTTGACGCCGTTGCGACGTCAACCTGTGTTCAGTTCTAACCAATGAGTCACATCGATGGAATGACCGTTTTGTCATAAGGACGTAACGAAAAAGATGCTATGGCCATAAGTAACCGCGTATTTATCCAGCGTCCATTGGCCAAACCCCGGTATGATCGGCCCCGCGCTGGATGATGAGGTTAATCCTTTAGTGAGAATGACCCACGTTTACGCTGGGCTACTATTCGACGAAGGGTTGCTTTGAGTCATTTTGTTGCTTCAACTTTTTTATCTGTCCCGGCATCTAAGCTCCTTTAACCCGAGCAGCGGGGATGGAACGGCACACCTTCGTGCCACGCGGGCGCTCTTGTAGAAAAGCGCCTGATTGAAAACCGGACCGGCAATGCGTTGCCGGTTCATCAGCCAAAGGCTCTGGAAAAACCATGTCCGACCGTTTCGAACTCTTCCTCACTTGCCCCAAAGGCCTTGAAGGCCTGCTCATCGAGGAAGCCGTCGGGCTTGGCCTTGAAGAGGCCCGCGAACACACCTCCGCCGTGCGTGGCATGGCGACCATGGAAACCGCTTATCGCCTGTGCCTCTGGTCGCGTCTGGCCAACCGGGTGCTACTTGTCCTTAAGCGCTTCCCGATGAAAAACGCCGAAGACCTGTACCACGGTGTACTCGACGTCGACTGGCAGGATCACATGCTGGCCGACGGCACCCTGGCCGTGGAATTCAGCGGTCATGGCTCGGGCATCGACAACACCCACTTTGGCGCCCTGAAGGTCAAGGACGCCATCGTCGACAAACTGCGCACCCCGCAGGGTGACCGTCCAAGCATCGACAAGCTCAACCCGGATCTGCGCATTCACCTGCGCCTGGATCGCGGCGAAGCGATTCTGTCCCTCGACCTCTCCGGCCACAGCCTGCACCAGCGCGGCTATCGCTTGCAGCAGGGCGCCGCGCCGCTGAAGGAAAACCTCGCAGCCGCCATCCTGATCCGTTCCGGCTGGCCGCGCATCGCCGCCGAAGGTGGCGCGCTGGCGGACCCGATGTGCGGTGTCGGTACGTTCCTGGTCGAAGCCGGCATGATCGCCGCCGATATGGCGCCGAACCTGCGTCGCGAACAGTGGGGCTTTACCGCCTGGCTCGGTCACGTGCCGGCGCTGTGGAAAAAACTGCATGAAGAAGCCGTCGAGCGTGCTGCTGCCGGTCTGGCCAAGCCGCCGCTGTGGATCCGTGGTTATGAAGCCGACCCCCGGCTGATTCAGCCGGGCCGCAACAACGTCGAACGCGCCGGCCTGAGCGAGTGGATCAAGATCTATCAGGGCGAAGTCGCGACGTTCGAACCGCGTCCGGACCAGAACCAGAAAGGTCTGGTCATCTGCAACCCGCCGTACGGCGAGCGTCTGGGTGATGAAGCCAGCCTGTTGTACCTCTACCAAAACCTCGGCGAGCGTCTGCGTCAGGCCTGCCTGAACTGGGAAGCGGCGGTGTTCACCGGCGCGCCGGACCTGGGCAAGCGCATGGGCATCCGCAGCCACAAACAGTATTCGTTCTGGAACGGCGCGCTGCCGTGCAAGCTGCTGTTGATCAAAGTCCTGCCGGATCAGTTCGTCACCGGCGAGCGCCGCACCCCGGAACAGCGTCAGGCCGAGCGTGAGCAAGCCGCTTACGACCAGACGCCGAACGAGCCGCAAGAGCGCAAGTTCAACAAGAACGGTAACCCGATCAAACCGACGCCGGCCCCGGCGCCAGTGGTCGAGCAGCCGCGCCTGAGCGAAGGCGGGCAGATGTTTGCCAACCGCCTGCAGAAGAACCTCAAGGCCATGGGCAAGTGGGTCAAGCGCGAAGGCATCGACTGCTACCGCGTCTACGATGCGGACATGCCGGAATACGCCATGGCCATCGACTTGTACCACGACTGGGTACACGTTCAGGAATATGCCGCGCCGAAGTCTATCGACCCGGAAAAAGCCTCGATCCGCATGTTCGACGCGCTGGCGGCCATCCCGCAGGCGCTGAACATCGACAAGAGCCGCGTGGTGGTCAAGCGCCGCGAGCGTCAGAGCGGCACCAAGCAGTACGAGCGTCAGGCGGCTCAGGGCAAGTTCAATGAAGTGACCGAGGGCGGCGTGAAGTTGCTGGTCAACCTCACCGATTACCTCGACACCGGGCTGTTCCTCGATCACCGGCCGATGCGCATGCGGATTCAGAAAGAGGCGGCCGGCAAGCGCTTCCTCAACCTGTTCTGCTACACCGCGACCGCCAGTGTGCACGCTGCCAAGGGTGGCGCGCGCAGCACCACCAGCGTCGACCTGTCGAAAACCTACCTCGACTGGGCGCGCCGCAACCTGTCGCTCAACGGTTTCTCCGACAAGAACCGTCTGGAGCAGGGCGATGTGATGGCGTGGCTGGAAAATTGCCGCGAAGAGTACGACCTGATCTTCATCGATCCGCCGACCTTCTCCAACTCCAAGCGCATGGAAGGCATCTTCGACGTGCAGCGTGATCAGGTGCAGTTGATCGACCTGGCCATGGCGCGTCTGGCAGCGGGCGGGGTGTTGTATTTCTCCAACAACTTCCGCAAGTTCCAGCTCGAAGACAACCTGGCCGAGCGTTACGCGGTCGAGGAAATCACCGCCAGCACCATCGACCCGGATTTCGCCCGCAACGGCAAGATCCACCGCGCCTGGAAAATCACGGCTCGTTGACACTCTGCAACATTGGATCCACAGAGCCTTGATTTTTAAAGGCTCTTGGATCCGTTCAGAACTAGCCAAATTAGTGGCTAATAGCTATAACTCACACACGGCCGATGGGGTTTTTCCCGCAGATGCTGACGTAGTGAGTGGCTTTTATGTCGTTGCACCCCGTGCGCCCGAAGATATTGGGTTTTATCAGCGAAGAAGTCTCGGCCTGGCTGGTCGCGGTGCTGGTATTGCTCGCCGGCGGGATTCTCACGGGGCTGCTCGCCTGGGGCACCCTCAATCAGTTTCATAGCCAGTTGCGCCAACGCTTTCAGCTACTGGCCAACGAGCGCTACAGCCGCATCGAAGAACGTTTTCAGGATCAGGAGCAACGCCTCGACGGGCTGCGCCGGTTCTTCGCCAACTCCGAATCGGTGTCCCGCGCCGAATTCGACGGCTACACCCGCCCTTTATTACTGCGTACCCAGGCCTACTCGTTTGCCCTGCGGGTGAGGGGTGCCGAGCGTGCAGCTTTCGAACAGAGGACGCGAGATGAAGGCCTGAGCACCTTCAGCGTGCGCGAACTCAATGCGCGTGGCGAACTGCAACTGGCCTCGGCCCGCGATGAATACGTAGTGGTGTTGTACAGCCAGACCCAGAGCCGGCTTGGCGCGCCGCTGGGTTACGACTTGCTGGCCCAGCCATTGCGCCGCTCGACCCTTGAACGTGCCGACCAGCTACGCGGTCTGGCGGTGTCGCAGCCGATGCATCTGGTCGGTATCGAGCCGGCTTACGCACGCGGCGTCTTGTTGGTGGCACCGCTGCTGCGCAAAGGGGAGTCCAGATCATATGGCTATGTGATGGCTGTCATCAGCATGCGTCAGCTGCTGGCAGACGGCTTGCCGGATGCACTTCATGACTATCTGTCGGTGCGCATCCTCGATCTGTCCACCAACGATCAGCATGAAGTGTTGTTCGAGTCGACCAATGAACCGGTGCCGAGCGATCTGTCGGCTACGCGGTTGGTGCGCATGGCCGATCACGACTATCAGGTGGATATTCTGCCCAGCGAAGCGTTCATGCAGGCCAACCATTCGGCGGTGGGCAGCGTGGTGGTGCTGGGCGGATTGCTCAGCCTGCTGTTGAGCGCGCTGCTTTATGTGCTGGTGAGTCAGCGCCAGCGCGCGTTGCGCATGGTCGAGTTGCGCACTCAGGAATTGCATGAACGCGAACAGGAACTGCGCGGCACCCACGGCCAGTTGCGCGGGGTACTCAACGCGGCGACCCAAGTGGCAATCATCGCCACCGATCTGCGCGGGGTGATCAACACGTTCAACCCCGGTGCCGAGCAGATGCTCGGTTATCTCAGCAGCGAAGTGGTCGGCCACATGACCCTGGAAAACCTGCACTTTCCCCGGGAGCTGGTGGCTCGCGCGGCGGAGCTCAGCGCCCGCTATGGCAAAACCATTCCGACCTGCCAGGCGATGCTGGTGGAGGGTGGCGAAGTCGGCGGGCACGAGGCGCGCGAGTGGACGCTGGTGCGCAAGGACGGCAGCCACATTCCAGTGAACATGCTGGCCACACCGGTGCTGGACGAGCAGGGGCTGTGGGTCGGGCACCTGGCGATCTGCATCGACATCACCGAGCGCAAGCGCGTGCACGAAGCGCTGGCCGCACGGGACGTGCTGTTGAAGAAGCTCAGCGCCCACGTGCCCGGCGGGATCTATCAATTCAAAATGGAGTTCGACGGGCGCTTCAGCGTGATCTACGCCAGCGACGGCATCCGCGAGATCTACGAGCTGGAGCCGGATGTGCTGCTGCTCAACGCCGAAGCGATCTTCACCCGTATCCACCCGCAGGACGTCAGCCGCGTGCGCAAGTCGATCCGCGCTTCGGCGGACAATCTCAGCCCGTGGCGCGAGGAATACCGCGTGCAATTACCCGGGCGCGGCCTGCGCTGGGTTCGCGGCGAGGCGACGCCGGAGGAACTGCCGGGTGGCGGCGTGCTGTGGCACGGTTATATTTCGGATATTTCCGACCTGAAACGGGTGGAAGAAGAATTGCGCGCGCTGTCGGTGACCGATTCCCTGACCGGCATTCACAACCGGCGCTATTTCCAGGAACGCCTGACCACCGAGATGGCGCGGGTCGAGCGTGGCGGTGGCGAGTTGTCGGTGATCATGCTCGACATCGACCACTTCAAACGGATCAACGATCAGTACGGTCACGCGGTGGGCGACCGCGTGTTGCAGGCGGTTTGCGAGCGCATCGGTCATCGTCTGCGGCGTACCGACGTGTTCTGCCGGTTGGGCGGCGAAGAGTTCATGGTGCTGTGCCCGGACATCGACGGCGATCACGCCCACATGCTGGCCGAGGAGTTATGGCACAGCCTGCGCAGTGCGCCGATCGACGTGGTGGGGGTGGTGACGGCCAGTTTCGGGATTGCCAGCTGGCGACCGGGGGAGGGCGCGGATGCGCTGTTGCTGCGGGCGGATTCCGGGGTGTATGCGGCGAAGCAGGGCGGACGGGATCGGGTTGAGCGGCAGATGAACTAGGCACTAAACGTGTGGGAGCCAGCCTGCTGGCTCCCACAGTGTTTTGTGGCGTGCTTACAGAACCGAAGCAGTCTGCGGCGTCCGCGGCTGTTTATAGAGATCCAGCAGCACCTGATCCAGCACCGACGACGCGCCGAACGGGGCCTTGTCGTTGAGGATCGCCACCACCGCCCAAGTGTTGCCGTTGACGTCGCGGCTGAAGCCGGCGATTGCCCGTACGGTGTTCAGGGTGCCGGTCTTGACGTGGGCTTCGCCGCGCATCGCGGTGGTCTTCAGGCGTTTGCGCATGGTGCCGTCGGTGCCGGCAATCGGCAGCGAGCTGATGTACTCGGCGGCGTAAGGGCTGTGCCAGGCCGCTTGCAGCATGTTGGCCATTTCCCGGGCGCTGACCCGCTCGGAGCGCGACAGACCTGAACCGTTTTCCATCACCAGATGCGGCGCGGTGATGCCTTTCTTCGCCAACCACTGCCGCACCACACGTTGCGCGGCTTTGGCGTCATCGCCGTCGGCGTCGTTGCGGAATTTCTGGCCCAGGCTCAGGAACAGTTGCTGAGCCATGGTGTTGTTACTGTATTTGTTGATGTCGCGGATGATTTCCGCCAGATCCGGCGAGAACGCACGGGCCAGTACTTTGGCGCTGCTCGGGGTCGGGGCCAGACGATCCTTGCCCTGGATGCTGCCGCCCAGTTCCTTCCAGATCGCCCGCACGGCGCCAGCGGTGTAGGTCGCGTGGTCGAGCAGCGACAGATAAGTCTGCGAGCTGCAGCCTTCGCCCAACTGGCCGGCCACGGTCACGGTCACGCTGCCATCGGCCTGCGGCACCGGGTTGTAGCGCACGCCGCCGGTGCATTGTTTGGAGTTGAGCGCTTTGACGGTGTTTTCGATGTTGATGCTGGCAATCGGCGGCTCGACCGAGATCAATACCCGGCCGTTGTCATTGCGAGCCACGAAACGCAGGGCCTTGAGGTTGACCAGCAGCGAATCCGGCTTGACCAGGAACGGCTTGTTCTCGTCGTTGCCGTCATCGTTGAATTCCGGCAGTTGCGGCTGCACGAAGAAGCTGCGATCGAGCACCAGATCACCGGTGACCTGGGTCACGCCGTTGGCACGCAGGTCGCGCATCAGCAGCCAGAGTTTTTCCATGTTCAGCTTCGGATCGCCACCACCCTTGAGGTAGAGGTTGCCGTTGAGGATCCCGCCGTTCAGGTCGCCGTCGGTGTAAAACTCGGTTTTCCACTGATGGTTGGGGCCGAGCATTTCCAGTGCCGCGTAAGTGGTGACCAGCTTCATGGTCGAAGCCGGGTTGACCGACACGTCGGCGTTGTACACGGTCGGCGTGCCCGGACCGTCCAGCGGCACCATCACCAGCGACAGGGCGGTGGGCTGCAGCTTGCTGGCCTTGAGGGCTTTTTCGACGTTGGGGGTCAGGGCGGTGTTGATGGTGGCAGCGGAGACGGGCAAGGCCAGCGGCAGAAGAAGACCGGCCAGGAGCAGAGGACGCAACGATTTGATCATATGAAATAAAACCCTACAGCCGAGGGGAAAAAAGACGAGGACATGGATGAAAAGGCCCTCAGTGGTCATGAAAGTGTCGGCATTATGCCCCAAGCTGTTACAGCTTGTGCCTTTCGCAAGGGCGCCAATTCGTTATTTTTTTACAGGCGTTCGCACGCACGTCCCAGAGAGTCGGGCAATCGCCGGCTTAAACTGGTAAAGTGCCGGCCGTTATTACTTAAGAGGATTGTTCCAATGGCGACTAACCGTTCCCAGCGTCTGCGCAAAAAACTGTGCGTTGATGAATTTCAAGAGCTGGGTTTCGAACTGAACCTGGGCTTCAAAGAAGACCTGTCCGAAGAAGCCATTGACGCTTTCCTCGAAGCATTCATCAAAGAAGCCATGGAAGCCAACGGTCTGGGCTATGTCGGCGGCGACGACTTCGGTCTGGTTTGCCTGCAGAAGCGTGGTTCGGTCACCGAAGAGCAGCGCGCTGCTGTTGAAGCTTGGCTGAAAACCCGCTCCGAGCTGACCAGCACTGAAATCAGCCCGCTGCTGGACGTCTGGTATCCGGAAAAGCCGATCAACGCGGCCAAGTGATACTGAAAAAAACGGCGACCTGAGGGTCGCCGTTTTTTTATGCCTGCTTTTTACTCAGGCCTTGCGCCAGTTGAGGATCAGCAAGGTCAACACCCCCGCGACAATCCCCCAGAACGCCGAACCGATGGAAAACAGCGTCAGCCCCGACGCCGTGACCATGAAGGTGATCAGCGCGGCTTCCCGTTCCTTCACCTCGGTCATGGCGATGCTCAAGCCGTTGATGATCGAACCGAACAGCGCCAGTGCGGCAATCGACAGCACCAGTTCCTTCGGCAGCGCGGCAAACAGCGCTGCCAGCGTGGCGCCGAACACTCCGGCAATCCCGTAGAAAATCCCGCACCACACCGCAGCGGTGTAGCGTTTGTTGCGATCTTCATGGGCATGCGGCCCGGTGCAGATCGCCGCGCTGATGGCCGCCAGATTGATGCCGTGGGAACCAAACGGCGCCAGCAGCAACGACGCGATGCCGGTGGCGGTGATCAGCGGCGAGGCCGGGACGTTGTAACCATCGGCCCGCAGCACGGCGATGCCGGGCATGTTTTGCGAGGTCATCGCTACGACAAACAGCGGAATGCCGATGCTGATGGTCGCCGCGAGGGAAAAGTGCGGCGTGGTCCAGACCGGTGTCGCCACTTCCATATGAAAGCCGCTGAAGTCCAGTAACCCCATGAAGCCCGACAGCGCGGTGCCGATCAGCAGCGCGGCGAGCACCGCATAACGCGGCGACAGGCGTTTGACGATGAGATACGTGAAGAACATCCCCAGCACCAGGCCGGTGCGGTGCTGTGCGGCGACGAAGATTTCACTGCCGATCTTGAACAGAATTCCCGCCAGCAGCGCGGCGGCGAGGGAGGCTGGGATCTTTTTCACCAGCCGTTCGAAGCTGCCGGTCAGGCCGCAGATCGTCACCAGTACCGCGCAGGTGATGTAGGCGCCGATGGCTTCGCCGTAGGTGACGCCGCCGAGGCTGGTGATCAACAGCGCCGCGCCGGGCGTTGACCAGGCAATCGTGATCGGCGTGCGATAGCGCAACGACAGGCCGATCGAACACACCGCCATGCCGATGGAGATCGCCCAGATCCACGAGGAAATCTGCCCGCTGGTCAGGCCCGCCGCCTGCCCGGCCTGGAACATCAGCACCAGCGAACTGGTGTAGCCGGTCATCATCGCGATGAACCCGGCGACGATGGCGGAGGGCGATGTGTCCGCCAGCGGGCGCAGTCGGGTGTGGGTAATTTCGTTCATGACAGCGGCGTTCCTTGTTCAAGCCACGGATTTCGGGTTTAAGCCTAAACTCAAACGTAACGGAGCGTTGCAATACAGCCGAAGTCGCAAACAGCCGTACAGTCGTGTTGCCACCTTCCATTGTGTACAATCGCGCTGTTTTTTACGCGATACTTGCCAGCGACCCACTGTGCCGTATTACAGTCACGGTCAATTCGCCGCCGTTCTTCCCGACTCGAGTGCCCATGAACGAACAGTTGCAACCCCTCAAGAAACAACCGCGAGCAGGCAAAGCCGGCCGCAGCGGAACCCAGGACGATATTGTCTATGCGCATATCTTCGAGGCCATCCTCGAACAGCGCCTGGCGCCCGGCACCAAGTTGAGCGAAGAAGCGCTGGGGGAAATTTTCGGGGTCAGCCGCACCATCATTCGCCGCGCGCTCTCGCGTCTGGCCCATGAAGGCGTGGTGCTGCTGCGGCCGAACCGTGGCGCGGTCGTCGCCAGCCCGAGCGTTGAAGAAGCGCGTCAGGTGTTCCTCGCCCGACGTCTGGTGGAGCGCGCGATCACCGAGCTGGCGGTGCAGCACGCCACCGCCGAGCAGATCGCCGAACTGCGCCAGATGGTCAACGACGAACGCGACAGCTTCTCTCGCGGCGATCGCGGCGCCGGCATCCGTCTCTCCGGCGAATTCCACCTGAAACTGGCGGAAGCGGCGAAGAACGCGCCATTGATCAGCTTCCAGCGCAGCCTGGTTTCGCAAACGTCGCTGATCATTGCCCAGTATGAAAGCGGCAACCGCTCGCACTGCTCCTACGACGAGCACACCCAGTTGATCGACGCCATCGAAGCGCGCAATGGCGAGCTGGCGGTGGATCTGATGATGCATCACATGGATCACATCGACAGCAAGCTCAACCTCGACGAGGAAAGCGCGTCTGACGATCTGCATGCAGTGTTCTCGCATCTGTTGCAGACCAAGAAGCCGGGGCGGCCGGCGGTCAAGCTCTGAGCTGACACCGTGTCTCGCCTATCGCGAGCAGGCTCGCTCCCACAGGGGAATGCATTGCAAATGTGGGAGCGAGCCTGCTCGCGATAGCTGTCCGATAGGCAACAAAAAATCCCCCGGGGTGAACACCACCGGGGGATTTTTTATGCCTTGAGAAAACTCAGCGCTGGTGTACCAGCGCACCCGCCGCATAGGTCTGGGCCACGGTGCGGTCATCGCCCAGGGTCATCAGTACGAACAGCGTCTCGGCAATATTGTTGGCCTGCTTCAGGCGGTAGCTCAGCAGCGGCGTAGCGTTGTAGTCCAGCACCAGGAAGTCGGCGTCGGAGCCCGGTTGCAGGTTGCCGATCCTGTCTTCCAGACGCAGCGCCCGCGCTCCGCCGAGGGTGGCGAGGTACAGCGACTTGAACGGGCTCAGGCGCGCACCTTGCAGCTGCATCACCTTGTAGGCTTCGTTCAGGGTTTGCAGCAGCGAGAAACTGGTACCACCACCGACGTCAGTACCGAGGCCGACGTTCAGCTTGTGCTTCTCGGCCATCGGCAGGTTGAACAGGCCGCTGCCGAGGAAGAAGTTCGAGGTCGGGCAGAACGCGACCGCCGAACCGGTCTGCGCCAGGCGCGCGCATTCGTCGTCGCACAGGTGCACGCCATGGGCGAACACCGAACGCTCGCCGAGCAATTGATAGTGGTCGTAGACGTCCAGATAGCCCTTGCGCTCCGGGAACAGCTCCTTGACCCACTCGACTTCCTTGAGGTTTTCGCTGATGTGGGTCTGCATGTACAGATCCGGGTATTCGCTGAGCAACTGGCCGGCGAGGGTCAGTTGTTCCGGGGTGCTGGTCGGGGCGAAGCGCGGGGTTACGGCGTAATGCAAACGACCCTTGCCGTGCCAGCGCTCGATCAGCGCCTTGCTGTCGACGTAGCTCGATTCCGGGGTGTCGGTCAGGTAGTCCGGTGCGTTGCGGTCCATCATCACCTTGCCGGCGATCATCCGCAGGTCCAGCTTCTCGGCGGCTTCGAAGAACGAGTTCACCGATTGCGGGTGCACGCTGCCGAACACCAGCGCGGTGGTGGTGCCGTTGCGCAACAGTTCCTTGATGAAAATATCCGCCACTTCATCGGCGTGGGCCTTGTCGGCGAACTGGCTCTCGCACGGGAAGGTGTAGGTGTTCAGCCAGTCCAGCAGTTGCTCGCCATAGGCGCCGACCATGCCGGTCTGCGGCAGGTGGATGTGGGTGTCGATGAAGCCCGGAGTGATCAGCGCATCCTTGTGATGGGTGATCTCGATGTCCGCCGGCAGCGTCGGCAGCAGTTCACTGGCGTGGCCGAGGGCGCTGATCTTGCCGTCATCGACCACCAGCAGGCCGTCCTCGAAATACTCGTAGGAAGCTTCGATGCCGACCTCGGCAGGGTCGGCGATGCTGTGCAGGATGGCGGCGCGGTAGGCTTTGCGAGTCAGAGGCATGAGGGTTCTCTAATCAGTTTGAGGCTTTGAGTGTGGCGGCCTGACTGCGGCGCGAAACCGGCAGCAGTTTGGCAATCGGTTCGGCACTGGCGGTGTGCTGGCCGAAATTGGCGTTATAGGTGGCGATGATTTCGCCGGCGATGGAGATGGCGATTTCCACAGGCAACTTGCCTTTGACTTCGCCGATGCCCATCGGGCAGCGCATGCGTTGCACGACGCTGGCGTCGAAGCCACGGTCACGCAGGCGGTGTTCGAACTTGGCGCGTTTGGTCTTCGAGCCGATCAGGCCGAACCAGGTGAAGTCGTTGCGCTTGAGGATCGCGGCGGTGAGCTCCAGATCCAGCTGATGGTTGTGGGTCATGACGATGCAGTAGCTGCCGGCGGGCAGGTCGTCGATTTCATCCACCGGTTCCTCGGCGACGATCTTGCGCACGCCGTGGGGAATCTGTTCGGGAAATTCCTCTTCCCGGGAATCGATCCAGCGCACCCGGCAGGGCAGGCTGGCGAGCAGCGGCACCAGCGCGCGACCGACATGGCCGGCGCCGAACACGGCGATCTGCGCCTGCACCTGGCCCATTGGCTCGAACAACAGCACTGTCGCGCCGCCGCAGCACTGGCCGAGGCTGGCACCGAGACTGAAGCGCTCCAGATGGGTGTCCTGCCTGCCGCTGGCGAGCATCTCGCGGGCGATCTGCATGGCTTTGTATTCCAGGTGCCCGCCACCAATGGTGTCGAAGGTCTGGCGGGCGCTGACGACCATCTTCGAGCCGGCATTGCGCGGCGTCGAGCCGAGCTCTTCGATGATCGTCACCAGAACGCAGGGTTCGCCCTGGTTCTGCAGGTCGGCGAGGGCGTCGATCCAGTTGTACATGTTCACCTCGACATCTTCGTTGTCTGTTCGGGCCTCTTCGCGAGCAAGCTCGCTCCCACAAGGGAATGCATTCCAAATGTGGGAGCGAGCCTGCTCGCGATGGCCGCACCTCGGTCCTAGAGCGGAGCCAGCTCGGTTTCAGCTTCGACGGCTTTCACCGCTTTGAGCTGGCGCATCTGCTCGCAGCCCCACAACACCCGCTCCGGGGTCGCCGGTGCGTCGATCTTCGGTTGATGCTTGTAGTCGCCGAGGCTGGCCACCGCGTCCTTGATCGCGCACCACGCGGCGATGCCGAGCATGAACGGCGGTTCACCCACAGCCTTGGAGTGGAACACCGTGTCTTCCGGGTTCTTGCGGTTTTCCACCAGCTTCACCCGCAGGTCCAGCGGCATGTCCGCCACGGCAGGGATCTTGTAACTGGCCGGGCCGTTGGTCATCAGCTTGCCCTTGTTGTTCCACACCAGTTCTTCCATGGTCAGCCAGCCCATGCCCTGGACGAAGCCGCCCTCGACCTGGCCGATGTCGATGGCCGGGTTCAGCGAGGCGCCGACGTCGTGGAGGATGTCGGTACGGAGCATCTTGTACTCGCCGGTCAGGGTGTCGACGATCACTTCGCAGCACGCCGCGCCGAAGGCGAAGTAGTAGAACGGCCGGCCACGGGCCTGGCTGCGGTCGTAGTAGATTTTCGGGGTCTTGTAGAACCCGGTGCTCGACAGCGACACCTGATTGAAATACGCCAGCTGGATCAGCGCTTCGAAGGTCAGGATGTGGTCACGCACTCGTACGTGGCCGTTGTGGAATTCCACGTCTTCTTCGCTGACCTTGTAGTGCCGCGCGGCGAATTCGACCAGCCGCCGCTTGATTGTCTCGGCAGCGTTCTGCGCCGCTTTGCCGTTCAGGTCGGCGCCACTGGAGGCCGCGGTCGGCGAGGTGTTCGGCACTTTGTCGGTGTTGGTCGCGGTGATCTGCACGCGGTCCATTTCCACCTGGAACACTTCGGCCACGACCTGCGCGACTTTGGTGTTCAGGCCCTGGCCCATTTCCGTGCCGCCGTGGTTCAGGTGGATGCTGCCGTCGGTGTAGACGTGCACCAGCGCACCGGCCTGATTGAGGAAGCTGGCAGTGAAGGAAATGCCGAATTTCACCGGGGTCAGCGCCAGGCCTTTTTTAAGGATCGGGCTGTTGGCGTTGTAGCGACGGATCGCTTCGCGGCGCTCGGCGTACTGGCTGCTTTCTTCCAGCTCGGCGGTCATTTCTTCGAGCATGTTGTGCTCGACGGTCTGGTAGTAATGGGTGACGTTGCGCTCGGTCTTGCCGTAGTAGTTGGCCTTGCGCACGGCCAGCGGATCGAGGTTCAGGTGACGGGCGATGGCGTCCATCACTTCTTCGATCGCGACCATCCCTTGCGGGCCGCCGAAACCACGGTACGCGGTGTTCGACGCGGTGTTGGTCTTGCAGCGGTGACCGTTGATGGTCGCATCGCCGAGGTAGTACGAGTTGTCCGAGTGGAACATCGCCCGGTCAACGATCGAGGCCGACAGGTCAGGCGAGCAGCCGCAGTTACCGGCCAGATCCATCGCGATGCCGTGCAGGCGCCCGGTGCTGTCGAAGCCGACGTCGTACTCGACGTAGAACGGGTGACGCTTGCCGGTCATCAGCATGTCTTCGACACGCGGCAGGCGCATCTTGGTCGGTTGGCCGGTGAGGTGCGCGATCACTGCGCACAGACACGCCGGGCTGGCGGCCTGGGTTTCCTTGCCGCCGAAACCACCGCCCATGCGGCGCATGTCGACCACGATCTTGTTCATCGAAACGTCGAGGACTTCGGCCACCAGTTTCTGCACTTCGGTGGGGTTCTGCGTCGAGCAGTAAACGATCATGCCGCCGTCTTCGGTCGGCATCACCGAGGAGATCTGGGTCTCCAGATAGAAGTGTTCCTGGCCGCCGATGTGCAGCGTGCCTTGAATGCGATGTTCGGCCGTGGCCAGCGCCGTGGTCGAGTCGCCGCGCTGATGGGTGTGGCTGTCGAGCACGAAGTGGCGTTTGCGCAGGGCTTCGACCACGTCCAGCACCGGCTCCAGATCTTCGTATTCGATGATCGCGGCCATGGCGGCCTTGCGTGCGGTTTCCAGATCCTTGGCGGCCACGGCCAGC
The DNA here is from genome assembly GCF_021602345.1 of Pseudomonas pharyngis. Taxonomy (GTDB): domain Bacteria; phylum Pseudomonadota; class Gammaproteobacteria; order Pseudomonadales; family Pseudomonadaceae; genus Aquipseudomonas; species Aquipseudomonas pharyngis. Next base: position 281,867 of record NZ_BQID01000005.1, on the reverse strand, counting down.
ACCGGCTGACCGACGAACTGCACGTCATCGATGGCCAGCAGCGGATCACCCGGCAGCAGCGGGCCGATGTCTTTCAGGCCCGGCACGTCTTCATGGGTGATGGCGATGCGCACACCTTCGAAGGCGTAGCAGGGCTGGGTGTCGATGCTGATGATTTTCGCGTGGGCGCGATCCGACAGCCGTGCGTAAACGTGCAACTGGTTGGGGAATTCCAGACGGTCATCGATGTATTGCGCTTCACCGGACACATGCTTGGCGGCGCTGTCGTGTTTGACGCTGCGGCCGACGCCGGTGGTCAGGTCTTTGGCGAACAGTTCAGCCAGTTCAGCTTGCGTTTTCTCTACGCCGTGATGGTTAGACATAAGCGGTCACCCGAGTCTCGATGTGCGGTGTTTGCAGTTCGATGAAGTATTTGCGCAGCAGGTTCTGCGCGCTGAGCAGGCGGTATTCCTTGCTGGCGCGGAAGTCCGAGAGCGGGGTGAAATCCTCGCCCAGCGCGGTGCAGGCGCGTTCGAACACCGCGTTGTTGAACGGCTGGCCGAGCAGCACGGCTTCGCAATGAGCGGCGCGTTTCGGGATCGCGGCCATGCCGCCGAAGGCGACGCGGGCGTCGGTGATCACGCCGTTCTCGACCTGCAGGTTGAATGCGGCGCAGACGGCAGAAATGTCGTCGTCCAGACGCTTGGAGACTTTGTAGGCACGGAAGCGCTGCTCAGCGGTGGCGCGAGGGACGATGATCTTCTCGATGAACTCGCTTTCCTGACGCGCAGTGACCCGGTAATCGATGAAGTAATCCTCGAGCGCCAGTGTGCGGCGGGTCTCGCCCTTGCACAGCACGATCTGCGCGCCGAGGGCGATCAGCAGCGGTGGCGAGTCGCCGATCGGCGAGGCGTTGCCGATGTTGCCGCCGAGGGTGCCCTGGTTGCGGATCTGCAGGGAGGCGAAGCGGTGCAGCAGTTCGCCGAAGTCCGGGTACTCGGCGTTCAACGCTTCGTAGCAGTCGGAGAGGGCGGTGGCGGCGCCGATTTCGATGCGATCCTCGAAGTGCTCGATGCGTTTCATTTCGGCGACGTTGCCGACGTAGATCATCACCGGCAACGTGCGGTGGAACTGAGTGACTTCCAGCGCCAGATCGGTGCCGCCGGCCAGCAGGCGGGCCTGTGGATAAGCGTCGTAGAGATCGGCCAGATCGGCCACGGTCAGCGGCACCAGGCAGCGTTTGTCGCCGCTGTTGAGTTCGCCGATCGACGTCGGGGCAATGGCTTTGAGGCGGGCGATGGTTTCCGCTTCGCGGGCGTCGAACTGGTCCGGTTGCTTGCCGCAGCAGGATTGTTCGGCGGCGGCCAGGATCGGCCGGTAGCCGGTGCAGCGGCAGAGGTTGCCGGCCAGCGCTTCGTGGGCCTTGGCCTGATCCGGTGCATCGCTGTTCTTTTGCAGGGCGAACAGCGACATCACGAAACCGGGGGTGCAGAAACCGCACTGCGAACCGTGGCACTCGACCATGGCTTTCTGCACGCTGTGCAGTTCGCCCTTGTGCTTGAGGTCTTCGACGCTGATCAATTGCTTGCCGTGCAGCGACGAAACGAACGTCAGGCACGAGTTGAGGCTGCGATAGCGAATGTGCTCGCGGCCATCGTCATCCGTCTGCAACTCGCCGACCACCACCGTACAGGCGCCGCAGTCACCGCTGGCGCAGCCTTCTTTGGTGCCGGATTTACCCACTTGTTCGCGCAGGTAGTTGAGCACAGTCAGGTTCGGGTCCAGGGCGTGCTCGCTACGGAGTTCCTGGTTAAGTAAAAACTGGATCACGGAAGGCCTCGCAGACTCATTATTGTTGTTGAGCGACTTGAGCCGAATTTAGCAGGTCTGACTTTTCGGTCAATGGTTTTCTGACTTAAAGGTCAGGAAAAACCGTTTTGTCGCTCAACCTCGTGTCTCTTCAGTATTGACCCTCATTGGATCAAGCGCTTTTTTGCGGGATTCGTGCCAAAAACCGCTGTGCGGGCACTCCGCCATGACCGCGCATTGCGCTACACTGCGCCGCTTGTGCAGATCGAAGAGTTTGAAGGACAACCATGACGTTCAAGGCGCCGGACAGCCTCGCCGAGCAAATCGCTCACCACCTCGCCGAACGGATCATTCGTGGCGAAATGAAGCCGGGAGAGCGCATCCAGGAACAGAAGGTCACGCTGGCGCTGAACGTCAGCCGCGGTTCGGTCCGCGAAGCCTTGCTGATCCTCGAGCGCCGTCACCTGATCGCGATCCTGCCGCGCCGTGGCGCCCACGTCACCGAGCTTACGGCGCACAAGGTGCAGAGCCTGTGCACGCTGATGAGCGAGCTGTACATCCTGCTCGGCAACGCAGTGGCCAATGGCTGGCAGACCCAGGCCGACATGGCGCCGTTCGTGCAGATCCAGCAGCGCCTGACCGCCAGCTACGAGCGTCAGGACATCCGCACCTTCGTCGACGACAGCTTCAACGTGATGCGCGCCGCGTACCCGTTCGCCAACAACCCGTACCTGCAGGAAACCGTCGAGAACCTGCAACCGGCCATGAGCCGTGCGTACTTCCTCGCGCTGGAGCAGCGCAAGGCCGAGATGAGCGAGTTCCTCGACCTGTTCGAACGCCTGCTCGCCGCCGTCCTCGCCCGTGACCTGCCGCAGATCCGCATCGTGCTGACGGCTTACGCCCAGCGCAGCTGCGATCTGGTGGTGTCCGCCCTGACGGTTGCCTGACCTTGCGGCTCAAGTGCATCAAGCTGGCGGGGTTCAAATCCTTCGTCGACCCGACCACGGTGAACTTCCCCAGCAACATGGCGGCGGTCGTCGGGCCGAACGGTTGCGGCAAGTCGAACATCATCGACGCCGTGCGCTGGGTGATGGGCGAAAGCTCGGCCAAGAACCTGCGCGGCGAGTCGATGACCGACGTCATCTTCAATGGCTCGACCAGCCGCAAACCGGTGAGCCAGGCGAGCATCGAGCTGGTGTTCGACAACTCCGACGGCACGCTGCTGGGCGAGTGGGCGGCCTACGCGGAGATTTCGATCCGCCGCAAAGTGACCCGCGACAGCCAGACGACTTATTACCTCAACGGCGCCAAATGCCGTCGTCGCGACATCACCGACATTTTCCTCGGCACCGGCCTCGGCCCGCGCAGTTACTCGATCATCGAACAGGGGATGATCTCCAAGCTGATCGAGTCCAAACCGGAAGACCTGCGTAACTTCATCGAAGAAGCCGCCGGCATCTCCAAGTACAAGGAGCGCCGACGCGAGACCGAAAACCGCATCCGCCGCACCCACGAAAACCTGGCCCGTCTGACCGACCTGCGCGAAGAGCTCGAGCGCCAGCTCGAACGCTTGCACCGTCAGGCCGAGGCCGCCAAGAAGTATCAGGAATACAAGGCTGAAGAGCGCCAGCTCAAGGCCCAACTGTCGGCCCTGCGCTGGCAGGATCTGAACGATCAGGTCAGCCAGCGTGAATCGATCATCGGCAACCAGGAAATCAGCTTCGAAGCGCTGGTTGCCGAGCAGCGCAACGCCGACGCCGCCATTGAACGCCTGCGCGACGGTCACCATGACCTGTCCGAGCGCTTCAATCTGGTGCAGGGGCGCTTCTATTCGGTCGGCGGCGACATCGCCCGGGTCGAGCAGAGCATCCAGCACGGCCAGCAGCGCTTGCGCCAATTGCAGGACGATCTGAAAGAAGCCGAGCGCGCACGCCTCGAAACCGAATCGCACCTGGGCCACGACCGCACCTTGCTGCTGACCCTTGGCGAAGAACTTGATCAACTGACTCCCGAGCAGGAAATCACCAACGCCGCCGCCGAAGAAGCCGCCGCTGCGCTGGAAGATTCCGAAGCCGTGATGCACGGCTGGCAGGAGCAGTGGGACGCCTTCAACCTGACCGCCGCTGAACCGCGCCGTCAGGCCGAAGTGCAGCAGTCGCGCATCCAGCAGCTGGAAACCAGCATGGAGCGTCTGGCCGATCGGCAAAAGCGTCTCGGCGAAGAGCGGGCGTTGCTGTCGGCCGATCCGGAAGACGCGGCGATCATGGAACTCAGCGAACAGCTCGCCGAGTCCGAAGCCACCCTTGAAGATTTGCAGACCAGCGAAGCAGCCCAGGTCGAAAAACTCGAGCAACTGCGCCAGGAACTGCAGCAGGCGTTGACCGCGCAGCAACAGGCGCAGGGCGATTTGCAGCGCCTCAACGGTCGCCTCGCGTCTCTCGAAGCCTTGCAGCAGGCCGCGCTCGATCCGGGTACCGGCGCCGCTGAATGGCTGAAAGAACACAACCTCGCCGAACGCCCGCGTCTGGCCGAAGGCCTGAAGGTCGAGGCCGGTTGGGAGCTGGCGGTGGAGACCTTGCTCGGTGCCGACCTGCAAGCGGTGCTGGTGGATGATTTCGACGGCTTTGATCTGTCCGGTTTTGCCCAGGGCGATCTGCGTTTGCTCAGCCCTGGCAATGACGGCGTGCGCGTGGCCGGCAGCCTGCTGGACAAGGTCGAGGCGCAGGTCGATTTGTCGCCCTGGCTCGCTCAGGTCAAACCGGTCGACAGCCTTGAACAGGCGCTGGCACTGCGTGGCCAACTGGCTGCCGGACAGAGCCTGATCAGCCGCGACGGGTACTGGGTCGGCCGGCATTTCCTGCGGGTGCGCCGCGCCAGCGAAGCCGAAAGCGGCATGCTCGCACGCGGCCAGGAAATCGAATCGCTGCATGCGGAACGCGAAGAGCGCGAAGCCACGGTCGAGGCCATGGAGACTCGCTTGCAGACCCTGCGCGCACAACAGCGGCAGCAGGAAAACGGCCGCGAGCATTTGCGTCGCCTGCTGCAGGACGAAGCCCGTCAGCAAGGCGAACTGAAGGCCCAGTTGTCCGCCGGCAAAGCCAAGGCCGAGCAGTTGAACCTGCGTCGCACCCGCCTCGACGAAGAGCTGGTCGAGCTCGCCGAGCAGCGCGAGCTGGAACACGAAAACATCGGCGAAGCGCGGATCCAGTTGCAGGACGCCCTCGACGCCATGGCCCTCGACACCGAGCAGCGCGAATTGCTGCTGGCCCAGCGCGACAGTCTGCGCGAACGTCTGGATCGGGTGCGTCAGGAAGCCCGTCAGCACAAGGATCACGCGCATCAATTGGCCGTGCGCCTCGGCTCGCTGCGGGCCCAGCATGATTCGACTCGCCAGGCCCTTGAGCGTCTGGAAATGCAGGCCGAGCGCCTCACTGAAAAACGTGAACAGCTCAGCCTGAATCTGGAGGAGGGCGAAGCGCCCCTGGAAGAACTGCGCCTCAAACTCGAAGAGTTGCTCGACAAGCGCATGAGCGTCGACGACGAACTCAAGACTGCCCAGATCGCTCTGGAAGACGCTGACCGCGAACTGCGCGACGCGGAAAAACGCCGGACCCAGGCCGAGCAGCAATCGCAATTGATCCGTGGCCAGCTCGAACAGCAACGCATGGAATGGCAGGCCCTGACCGTGCGCCGCAAGGCCCTGCAGGATCAACTGCTGGAAGACGGCTACGATCTGCACGGCGTGCTCAATACTCTGACCGCCGAGGCCAGCGAGAAGGCTGCCGAAGAAGAACTTGAACGCATCGCCGCGCGGATTCAGCGCCTGGGCGCGATCAACCTCGCGGCGATCGACGAATACCAGCAACAATCCGAGCGTAAACGTTATCTGGATGCCCAGGACGCCGATCTGGTCGAGGCCCTCGAGACTCTGGAAAACGTCATCCGCAAGATCGACAAGGAAACCCGTAACCGTTTCAAAGATACCTTTGATCAGATCAATGGCGGTTTACAGGCACTTTTCCCAAAAGTTTTCGGTGGCGGGCGGGCGTATTTGGAACTGACGGGCGAAGATCTACTCGATACAGGGGTGACGATCATGGCGCAACCGCCCGGGAAGAAGAACAGCACCATCCATTTGCTCTCCGGTGGCGAAAAAGCCCTGACCGCACTGGCACTGGTTTTTGCGATCTTCAAATTGAATCCGGCGCCGTTCTGCATGCTCGATGAAGTTGACGCACCACTGGATGACGCTAACGTTGGACGCTACGCACGATTGGTCAAAGAGATGTCGCAGACCGTGCAGTTCATCTATATCACCCACAACAAGATCGCCATGGAAATGGCTGACCAGTTGATGGGTGTGACGATGCACGAGCCGGGTTGTTCGCGACTGGTAGCCGTGGATGTCGAGGAGGCGATGGCGATGGTGGATGCCTGAGCCGGCGCTGTCGGAAAGGGTATCTGTAGTCTGTAGGACATATTTACCGGCTTCGACTTGCTGGCCAATCGACATAATCGCGCAAGCCAATGAGACAGACGGTGTAAAGTTGTCTTTGGTCGTGCTAGTTTAATGTCAATTTTTCGTATACGTGGGCAAAACGCCTGTCAGAACATAGAGTTGGCGCCACGTTTTAAAGCGGTTTGCACAGTGTAAACCCCTTATTTTTCAGCATTTTTTATAGAGGCACGGGATTACATGGAAATCGGTCTGCGCGAGTGGCTGATCGTCATCGGCATCATTGTGATAGCCGGTATTCTTTTCGATGGCTGGCGCCGTATGCGCGGCGGCAAGGGAAAACTGAAATTCCGTCTTGACCGAAGTCTGTCCAACCTGCCGGACGAGGACACCAGCGCCGAACTGCTGGGCCCGGCCCGCGTGCTGGATACCCATAAAGAGCCACAACTGGACGAACACGATCTGCCATCGGTGAGCATGCCGGCCCGCGAAGCACGCGAGCCTCGCGAATCCGGTTCCAAGCGCGGCAAGCGTGGCAGCAACGGTCCGGCCCAGGGCGACCTGAACCTCGATCTGGATCTGGACGGCGGCCCGAGCTTCAGCAGCCGTGACGATGATTTCGTCGAGCCTGCTACCAAGTCCTCGCCGGCAGTGGCCGACAAGGATCAGCCGCAAGCCGAAGAAGTGCTGGTGATCAGCGTGATCTGCCGCGACCCGGCCGGCTTCAAAGGCCCGGCACTGCTGCAGAACATTCTGGAAAGCGGTCTGCGTTTCGGCGAGATGGATATTTTCCACCGTCACGAAAGCATGGCCGGCAACGGTGAAGTGCTGTTCTCCATGGCCAACGCGGTCAAGCCGGGCATTTTCGATCTGGACGACATCGACCATTTCAGCACGCCGGCGGTGAGCTTCTTCCTCGGCCTGCCAGGCCCACGTCATCCGAAGCAGGCCTTCGACGTGATGGTCGCGGCAGCGCGCAAGCTGTCCCAGGAACTGAACGGCGAATTAAAAGATGACCAGCGCAGCGTCCTGACCGCGCAGACCATCGAGCACTACCGTCAGCGCATCGTTGAATTCGAACGTCGCGCCCTGACCCAGAAGCGTTGATTGAAAAGGTTGCCTCGCGATAAAGAGGCAATCGGCAAAATAGATTGAGCAGCCTCGGCTGCTCTTTTGCTTTATGAGAGAACACCCATGACTGCCGCCAAAGACCGCATTCTAGAGCTGCGCGCTGAACTCGATCAGCACAACTACCGTTACCACGTCCTCGATGAGCCGAGCATTCCGGATGCCGAGTACGACCGGTTGTTCCACGAGCTCAAGGCGCTGGAAGCGGCCAATCCGGAACTGATCACCAGCGACTCGCCGACCCAGCGTGTGGGCAGCGTCGCGCTGACCGCGTTCACCCAGGTGCGTCACGAAGTGCCGATGCTCAGCCTCGGCAACGCCTTCGAAGAAACCGACATGCGCGAGTTCGACCGTCGGGTGACCGAGGGTCTGGACCTGCCGGCCGGCGATCTGTTTGGCGGTGGCGCGGCGGTGGAATACAGCTGCGAGCCGAAACTCGATGGTCTGGCGGTCAGTCTGCTGTATCAGGATGGCGTGCTGGTGCGCGGCGCCACCCGCGGCGATGGCACCACCGGCGAAGACATCAGCGTCAACGTGCGCACGGTGCGCAACATCCCCCTGAAACTGCACGGCACGGGCTGGCCGGCGACCCTGGAAGTGCGCGGCGAAGTGTTCATGTCCAAGGCCGGTTTCGAACGCCTCAACGCTTCGCAACTGGAGGTCGGCGGCAAGACTTTCGCCAACCCGCGCAACGCCGCCGCCGGCAGCCTGCGTCAGCTGGATTCGAAGATCACCGCCAACCGCCCGCTGGAATTCTGCTGCTACGGCATCGGTCAGGTCTCTCACGATATTTCCGACACCCATATCGGCAACCTCAAGCAACTGCAAGCCTGGGGCATGCCGATCAGCCACGAATTGAAACTGGCCAAGGGCATTGGCGAATGCCTGGATTACTACCGCGATATCGGCGAACGCCGTAATTCGCTGGCCTATGAAATCGACGGTGTGGTGTTCAAGGTCAACAGCATTGCCGATCAGCGCGAACTGGGTTTCCGCGCCCGTGAACCGCGCTGGGCCATCGCCCACAAGTTTCCGGCCATGGAAGAACTCACCGAACTGCTCGACGTGGAATTCCAGGTCGGCCGCACCGGTGCCGTCACACCCGTGGCGCGCTTGAAGCCGGTCAAGGTTGCTGGCGTCACCGTGGCCAATGCCACGCTGCACAACATGGACGAAGTCGCTCGGCTGGGCCTCATGATCGGCGACACGGTGATCATTCGCCGCGCCGGTGACGTGATCCCGCAAGTGGTGCAGGTCGTCACCGAGCGTCGTCCCGAAGACGCGCGGCCGGTGCAGATTCCCGAGAGCTGCCCGGTTTGTGGTTCCCATGTCGAGCGCACGCAACTGGTCAAACGCAGCAAGGGCAAGGAAACCATCAGCGAAGGTGCGGTGTATCGCTGCGTCGGCCGACTGGCGTGCGGTGCGCAACTCAAGCAGGCGATCATTCACTTCGTCTCCCGTCGCGCGATGGACATCGAAGGCCTCGGCGACAAGAGTGTCGAGCAACTGGTGGACGAAGGCCTGGTCAGTTCGCCGGCTGATCTCTACGCGCTGAAGTTCGAGGACATCGTCGACCTCGAAGGCTTTGCCGAGGTGTCGAGCAACAAGTTGCTGGCTGCGATTGAAGACAGCAAGAAACCGGGGCTGGCGCGCTTCATCTATGCGCTGGGCATCCCGGATGTTGGCGAGGAGACGGCCAAGGTGCTGGCCCGCTCGCTGGGGTCGCTGGAGCGCGTCCAGCAAGCCTTGCCGCAGGTGCTGACGTACCTGCCGGACATCGGTCTGGAAGTGGCGCACGAGATTCACAGCTTCTTCGAAGATGCGCACAACCAGCAGGTGATTACCGAGTTGCTGGGCCATGGTCTGGAGATTCAGGATCAGGGCGAGCTGGGTGCCGAGTTTGCTGCGAGCACCACGCTGGGCGGCTTCCTCGACAAGCTGCACATTCCTTCGGTCGGGCCGGGCGGGGCGCAGAAGCTGGCTGACAAGTTCGAAACGCTGGAAGGGGTGATGACCGCTGACTGGTTGGACATGCGCCAGGCATTGCCGGAGAAGCAGGCCAATTCGGTACGCGAGTTTTTTGCCTTGCCCGAGCATCGTCAACTGGCTGAAGACGCCGAAAAGCAACTGCGCGATTTCGGCATGCACTGGCAGAGTGAGAAGAAAGTCGTCGAAGGCTTGCCGCTGGCTGGCGAAACCTGGGTGCTGACCGGCAAGGTCGAGCTGATGAGCCGCGATGTCGCCAAAGAACACCTGGAAAGCCTAGGCGCCAAGGTCGCCGGCTCCGTGTCGGCCAAGACCCATTGCGTGGTCGCCGGGCCGGGCGCCGGGTCGAAACTGACCAAGGCCAACGAACTGGGCGTGAGGGTCATGGATGAGGAGGCGTTTATCGCGTTCCTGAAAGGACACGGTATTTCCGCCTGACGCAACGCGCGGGAACGATCAGCTCGCGGGAATGATCTAGTCTTGGCAAGCCCAAGGGAGAGATCGCCATGTACCGCTTTTTCGAGCAGCTCAGTTCTCGCATCGTCGCGCCGTTCATGGGCGAATCCTCGCGCAACAGCAAAGTCTGGCCGTGTCGCTGCGGCCAGTCGCTGTTCTTTCGCAACAGCCAGTGCCTGGCCTGCAACGCGGCGCTGGGTTATCAACCGGAACACAGTCGACTGACCTCGTTGCAGCCGGGGCCGCAAAAGGGCACCTGGACGCTGGACGTCGATCCCGACGCCGGGCTGTTCCGGCGTTGCGCCAATCTCGATACCCCGGCGGCCTGCAACTGGCTGCTGCCCGCCAACGATCACGACACCCTGTGCGCGGCCTGCGCTCTGAATCGCACCATCCCCGATCTGTCCGTCCCGGAAAACCCCGAACGCTGGCGCAAGGTGGAAATCGCCAAGCGGCGACTGGTCGCGCAACTGATCAGCCTCGGCCTGCCGGTCGTCCCGAAAACCGTCGACGAAGCCACCGGCCTGGCCTTCGATTTCATCGGCGTCGATCTGCAAGGCAATGCACCCATGACCGGCCACGCCAACGGCCTGATCACCCTCGACATCGAAGAAGCCGACGACGCCCACCGCGAACGGGTCCGGGCGCAGATGCACGAACCCTATCGCACGTTGCTCGGGCACTTTCGCCATGAGGTCGGGCATTACTACTGGGATCGGTTGATCGCCAACGGCCCTTGGCTGGGTTCATTCCGCAACCTGTTCGGCGACGAACGCGCCAGTTATGCCGAGGCGCTTGAACGGCATTATCAACAGGGCGCGCCGGCGGACTGGTCGCAGCACTACGTCAGCGCCTACGCCACCATGCACCCGTGGGAAGACTGGGCGGAAACCTGGGCGCATTACCTGCACATGATGGACGCGGTGGATACGGCGCTGGGTTTCGGCATGAGTGCCCGGGAGATGGACCTGGATTATCAGCCGTTTCCTTCGAGCACGCTGTACGACCCCGAACATCCCGGCGGCGCGGCGTTCCTGTCGTTCGTCAACGCGTGGATCGAACTGGCCGGCATGCTCAACGAACTGTCGCGCAGCATGGGCCAGCCGGATTTCTATCCGTTCGTCCTGCCGCCAGCGGCGATTGCCAAGCTGCACTTCATTCATCTGGTGATCCAGCAAGAGGGCGGCCGCGCGGACGAGGTGCTTCAGGCGCAATAGCAAGTGCTTGAAGCCCTTCATATTTTTAATCTGCAACCAGCGGTTGTAACTTCGTCTCAGATAGGTACAATGGCGCGGCTCGCCGACAGGTGAGTGTCGTTATGGTGACCCTATCGGTCCCCCCGCAACGATTACCCGTGAACCTGGTCAGAGCCGGAAGGCAGCAGCCACAGCGGGAACATTGTGTGCCGGGGTGTGGCTGGTAGGGTTACCACCTTAACGAACATCGAACGAATCAGACAGAACTGCATGGGTTTCGCCCACTGCGGTTTTTTTATGCCTGCAATTTGGCGGTTCGTACCCAAACCTCTTGCTCGCGAGGGCGCCGACACGGGGTAATCATTTGCTCTTCAATCCCGCATACTCGCAGCCACCGAAATAAATGAAGAGTCTGGCCAGGATCGACCCAGCAAGGTCTGCGCCCTGGCCGCGAGGTTTTATGCTCCCGGAACATTCCGATCTATCCAGCCCTGTGTTCTTGCCCGTCACGGATGAAACCTGCGCGAACCTGTTGCAGGCGGGTGGCGCAAAAGCGCTCGAAAGCCTGACCGATCCCGAATTGGCGGCAGTGCTGGTCATCCAGAATCTGGTGCAGACGAAAGAGCAGGATCTCGGCGCCGTGGCGGCAGAGAAAATTCTGGCCAAGCTCTTGTCCTGGGCTGCTGAAACTCGGCAATCAACCACGGCGAGCCTGCTGTTGGAAGCGCAGCGACTGTTCGACCCGCGCAAACTGTATTTCGGCCTGAAGGTCCTGAATCCTCTGAACCTGCGTTTTCTGTCGGCCGAAGAAGTATCCGCACGCGACTACTTGTTGCCCGACGGCCAGTGGGACTTCGAATACAAGGTGCGGCGCCATCGCAGCCATGACCCGTTCAGCCAGCCGATCGTGACGCCCCGACAGCGCGAGCGCTGGTTGAGCCCGGCACAGGACAAACTGGTCAGAACCTTCCGCGCCAATCTGGACGAAGACCTGCACGTTCAAGGCTACGCAGGAATCGGCAAAAGCCATCTGCTGGTGGCGTTGCTGGAGCACCTGCGCCCGGAAAAGACTCTGTTGCTGGCGCGCACCCCGGCCAAGCTCGAAGTTCTTCGTCAGCGCATGGTGGGGCCGAGCGAGAAGAAGGCTGGCAAGACCTTCCTGGCGTTTGCGCAGTCGCTGATGCTCGGGCGCAGGCCTCAGGCTGAAGGGGCGACTCGGATCCTCAGTCGCCAGGCGCTGGCGCAGGAACTGAATATCTTCGGCTTTCGCCACCACGACGGGCAGGCGACCCTTGAACTCTGCCTCAAGGTGATCGAGCGCTACTGCCGCTTTCGCGATCACACTTTTTCGGCGAAGCATCTGCCGCATTTCAACCAGCCGCTCTCCAGCGTCGACGCTCAGGTGTTGCTGGAGTATTCGAGCCGGGTGTGGGGCTATCTCGAACTCAACCCGGCGTGGGGCAGCCAGACTGGCTTCGAAGCGCTGCTGATGATCAAGCGGGCCTGCATTGCTGGTTGCGTGGTGCCGGCGCGCTACACGCACGTGCTGATCGACGAGAGCCAGGATATTCCCGGGTCGCTGTTGCAGATCATCGAACGTGGCCGCCAAGTGCTGATCACCCTCGGCGACGAGTACCAGCAGGCCAGCGGCGTGCCGGTCAAACGGCACCGTGAGGTTCGCCAGAGCGATATCAGCTATTCCGTGCGTTCGGGTCGCAACGTCGAGCGGCTGGTCAATCCGCTGATCGCCCGGCACTCGCAGAAGGGCAAGATTCCGTTCGAAGGCGCCAGTGATGCTGACGTCCAGATCAAGGAATATCCGGAAGGTTTTGTGCCGCCCGAAGGCTGCGTGGTGCTGACGGCATCGCCGTGGGACACGATGATCTGGGCCATCCACCTGCACGATGCCAACTGCAAGTTCAGATTCCCGGACAAGCGCACCCAGGATGAACTCAAGCATTTCATGGCCACCGCCATCGAACTGTTCAAACCTGATTTCTACCGCTCCGAATTCAGCGAAAACGGCGTGCATCCGTACTTCAGCGACCTGCCCGACTGGCAGGCCGTGTGCGACGCCAACCAGTTCGACGAGTCGTTTCTGCGGGTCAAGGCCAAGCTGGAAAACGGTTTCATGATTGCCGACCTGACACGCCTTACCCGAATGATCGACAACGCCGGCAACGGCTGCCTGCTGATGCTCGCGGAAGAGGCGGGTGGCATGGAGTTCGACAAGGTGCTGCTGACACCGGGGCTGCTGACCAACGAGAAATTCAAGGATGCCTACGCGTTCGATCAGCGGATCTGCGCCGTGTACATCGCCATCTCCCGCGCCAGGCTGAAGCTATACGTGCCGTACGATGTCGTGGCGTGGGTCGAGTATCACGAGTACCAGCGGTTTCGTGATACGGCGGGGCATTGAGGGTCTGGCTTACGGTTCGCCGCCCGCGCTGCCGGTGTACAGCCGGATAATGTCATCAATCTCCCCCGACATTTTCATCCGCAGCAACGTCCTCAATATCTGCTGCACCGGCACGTTCGGATCGTTGCGCACATAGCAACCGACCTTCTGTTCCTGCAACACCGCCACCGCTTGCAGTTGTTGCCCCGGCAGCAGGCGCTGGTTGAACCAGTCCAGGGTCCATTGATTGCTGACGGCGTAGCGATAGCGGCCGGCCAGCAGTTTGTCGAGCACCTGCTCCTGATTGCGCGCGTCTTCGCGCGAGAGTCGGTCGGCGTCGAATATTGGTTGCAGCGTGGGGTAGCTGTAGCCGAGCACGGTGCCGATCGACTGGCGGGGCAGGTGGGCCGGATCGGCGCGGGGTGGTTGGTCCTGACGGCTGATCAGCAGGTCGCGCTGGAAGAACAGCGGCAGACTCCAGATATAGTCCCCGGACAGGTTCGGCAGCCAGGATTGTGCGGCATAGCAGCGCACGTCGACTTCGCCGTGTTCCATGGCGTTCTGCACCCGGGCGCGGGGCAGGACGTGAAATTGCGCCGGCACGCCGACCTGGGTCGCCAGGCTGAGCATCATGTCGTAGAGAATGCCCTGGGTCGGGCGGCCGCGTTCGATCTGCACCATCGGCATCGCCCAGCTGTCGGCAACGGCGAAGCGCAGTGGCGGTTGCGACGCCATCGCGCTCAGGCTGATTCCCAGTATTGCCCCCACGGCCCACCGCATAAACGCTCCGGTAATTCCCGATCCCGAACCGATAAAAGCCCCTGCCCATGCAGCTTAGCCAGAATAGACGAGCACACCGGATGCAATTTTGCCCTTGCTCCGCTAGCATTAGCCGCTTCTGCTTCCTTTGCCGCGACGGTTTTCGATGAGTTATCAGGTTCTTGCACGTAAATGGCGTCCGCGCTCGTTCCGCGAAATGGTCGGCCAGACCCATGTGCTCAAGGCTCTGATCAATGCCTTGGACAGCCAGCGCCTGCACCACGCCTACCTCTTCACGGGTACGCGGGGCGTCGGCAAGACCACGATTGCGCGGATCATCGCCAAATGCCTGAACTGTGAAACAGGTATCACTTCAAGCCCGTGTGGCGAGTGTTCGGTGTGCCGCGAGATCGATGAAGGCCGTTTCGTCGACCTGATCGAGATCGACGCCGCGAGCCGGACCAAGGTCGAGGACACCCGCGAGCTGCTCGACAACGTGCAGTACGCCCCGAGCCGCGGGCGCTTCAAGGTCTACCTGATCGACGAAGTGCACATGCTCTCCAGCCATTCCTTCAATGCGCTGCTGAAAACCCTCGAAGAGCCGCCGCCCTACGTCAAGTTCATCCTGGCGACCACCGACCCGCAGAAACTTCCGGCAACGATTTTGTCGCGATGCCTGCAGTTCTCCCTGAAGAACATGACGCCTGAGCGGGTGGTCGAGCATCTGACCCACGTTCTGGGCGCCGAAAACGTCCCGTTCGAAGACGACGCCCTGTGGCTGCTCGGCCGCGCGGCGGACGGTTCGATGCGTGACGCCATGAGCCTGACCGACCAGGCCATCGCCTTCGGTGAAGGCAAGGTATTGGCCGCCGATGTGCGGGCGATGCTCGGTACGCTGGATCACGGTCAGGTCTACGACGTGTTGCACGCGCTGATTGAAGGCGACGCCAAGGCGTTGCTCGAAGCCGTGCGCCATCTGGCCGAACAGGGGCCGGACTGGAACGGCGTGCTCTCGGAAATTCTCAATGTGCTGCACCGTGTCGCCATCGCCCAGGCCTTGCCGGAAGGTGTCGACAACGGTCATGGCGACCGTGACCGGGTGCTGGCACTGGCCCAGGCGTTGCCGGCTGAAGACGTGCAGTTCTATTACCAGATGGGCCTGATCGGCCGCCGCGACTTGCCGCTGGCGCCGGACCCGCGAGGCGGTTTCGAAATGGTGCTGTTGCGGATGCTGGCCTTCCGGCCGGCGGACACGGCAGACGCCCCGAGGCAACCGCTAAAGCCAGTGGGGATCAGCCAGGCCACAGTTGATTCCGCAAACTCAGTGGCTGCCGCGCCGAAACCTGCGCCGGTAGTTGCTGCGGCTGTTGCACCCACACCCGCGCCAGCACCGGTGGTTACGCCTGCTCCCGAGCCTGCACCGGTTGCCCAGGTGATTGCGCCGGAACCCGTTCCTGAGCCAGAGCCAGAGCCGGTTGCCGTTGAGGAAGTTGTCGATCTGCCGTGGAATGACCCGGTAGAACCGGCGCCTGTCCAGCAGCCAGCGGTCGAGCCGGTGCTGGAAACCATTGCCGAACAACCCGATTTGCCGCCAATGCCGCTGCCGACTCCGGACAGCGTCGTGCCGGACGCCCCGGAGTGGGCCGCCGCGCCAATCCCCGAACCGTCAGTAGCCGACGTCGATGCCGCCACACCGGGCATGGACATGGACGACGAGCCGCCGCTGGACGAGGACTACATCGAGCCGGACATGGATTCGGCCTACAGTTACCTCGACGATCTGGCCAGCGAACACGCCGCAGAACCGACCCCCGAGCCCGAGCCGGAACCTGCCGCCGCGCCGGCCACCGGTCTGGCCCTGCAATGGCTGGAGCTGTTCCCGCAACTGCCGATTTCCGGCATGACCGGCAGCATCGCCGCCAACTGCACGCTGATCGCGGTCGATGGCGACAACTGGCTGATGCACCTGGACCCGGCCCACAGCGCCTTGTTCAACGCCACCCAGCAGCGTCGCCTGAACGATGCGCTGAACCAGTTCCACGGACGCACGCTGACCCTGACCATCGAGCTGATCAAGCCCGAACAGGAAACCCCGGCCCAGGCCGCGTCCCGGCGCCGTGCCAACCGTCAGCGCGAGGCTGAAGAATCGATCCACGGCGATCCGTTCATCCAGCAGATGGTGCAGCAGTTCGGCGCGGTCGTGCGACACGATACTATTGAACCTGTCGACGCCCTGGTCAGTCAGGGCTAATAACTGAGGGCGTCCGGCCTGTATGGCCGGGCGCTGTTTTGATCCAAGTACTTTTGAGGTGATTCCCATGATGAAAGGTGGCATGGCCGGCCTGATGAAGCAGGCGCAGCAGATGCAGGAAAAAATGGCCAAGATGCAGGAAGAACTGGCCAACGCCGAAGTCACTGGCAAGGCCGGTGGCGATCTGGTTACCGTGGTGATGACCGGTCGTCATGACGTGAAAAAAGTCAGCATCGACCCGAGCGTACTGCCGGGCCTGGACGAAGACGACCGTGAAGTGGTCGAGGATCTGGTGGCCGCAGCCGTCAACGCCGCTGTGCGTCAGATCGAAGCCAACAGCCAGGCGAAAATGGGCAGCATGACCGCTGGCATGAACCTGCCGGCCGGTATGAAACTGCCGTTCTGATTCGCCATCCGGCGACAGATGAGCTACACAAAATGCCAGGCAGTGCGCCTGGCATTTTTGTTTCTGGCCGGTAGAGATGTGTTGGCTGTAATGACGCCTTCGCGAGCAAGCCCGCTCTCACATGGGATTGCATTTCAAATGTGGGAGCGGGCTTGCTCGCGAAAGCGTCAACACGATTTGCCGGAATAAACATCGAACACCCCACCGCCCCAAGGGTCTGCTTCCTATACCCCCGAATTCATCATTCAAAGGAGACGCTGACATGTCCGACCCTCTGACCCTCAATCAACGCTTCGTGCTGGCCTCGCGTCCGGTGGGCGCGCCGACGCCCGAGAATTTCCGTCTGGAGCGCGAGGCGCTGCCGGACCTTGAGGACGGCCAGGTGTTGCTCAAGACCCTGTACCTGTCGCTCGATCCCTACATGCGCGGACGCATGAGTGACGCGCCGTCCTACGCGGCGCCGGTACAAATCGGCGAAGTGATGACCGGTGGCGCTGTCAGCCGGGTCGAGCAGTCGCGTCATCCGAAATTCCACCCTGGCGATCTAGTCGTCGGTGCCACCGGTTGGCAAAGCCACAGCATCAGCGATGGCCGCAACATCATCCCGATTCCGTCGGGCCTGCCGAGCCCGTCGATGGCGCTTGGCGTGCTGGGCATGCCGGGCATGACCGCCTACATGGGATTGATGGACATCGGGCAGCCTAAAGAAGGGGAGACCCTGGTGGTCGCCGCCGCTTCCGGCGCAGTGGGCTCGGTGGTCGGCCAGGTTGCGAAGATCAAAGGTCTGCGCGCCGTCGGCGTGGCTGGTGGTGCCGAGAAGTGCAAATACGTGGTCGAGGAACTGGGCTTCGACGCCTGTATCGATCACAAGGCACCGGACTTCGCCGAGCAACTGGCCAAGGCCTGCCCCAATGGCATCGACATCTATTATGAAAACGTCGGCGGTCACGTCTTCGATGCCGTCGTGCCGCTCCTCAATCCCAAGGCGCGGGTCCCGTTGTGTGGCCTGATTGCCGGCTACAACGCCTCGGAAGCGCCGAAAGGCCCGGATCGCCTGCCCATGTTGCAACGCACCTTGCTGACCAAACGGGTACGGATTCAGGGTTTCATCGTGTTCGACGACTACGGTGACCGTCAGCCGGAATTCATCAGTGCCATGGTGCCGTGGGTGCGCGACGGCAAGGTGAAATTCCGCGAGGACGTGGTCGAGGGCCTGGAGCAGGCGCCTGAGGCGTTTATCGGACTGCTGGAGGGGCGCAACTTCGGCAAACTGGTGGTGAAGGTCGCCCAGGACTGAGGATTTGACGCTGGCCGGAGGCGCGGGTATAAACCGCGTCTCGTTGTTTTGTCGGACTTTTTCCCCATGAGCTTCAGCCCTTTGATTCGCCAACTGATCGACGCCCTGCGAACCTTGCCGGGCGTGGGTCAGAAAACTGCCCAGCGCATGGCGTTGCAGTTGCTCGAACGTGACCGCAGTGGCGGCACGCGCCTGGCCCAGGCCTTGAGCCAAGCCATGGAAGGGGTCGGACACTGCCGCCAGTGCCGCACGCTGACCGAAGACGATCTGTGCCCGCAATGCGCCGACACCCGCCGCGATGACACGCTGCTGTGCGTGGTGGAAGGGCCGATGGACGTCTACGCGGTCGAGCAGACCGGCTTCCGTGGTCGCTACTTCGTGCTCAAGGGGCACCTTTCGCCGCTGGACGGCCTGGGCCCGGAAGCCATCGGCATTCCGCAACTGATGGCGCGGATCGAAGAGGCGGGCACCTTCACCGAAGTCATCCTCGCCACCAACCCGACCGTGGAAGGCGAAGCGACGGCCCACTACATCGCTCAGTTGCTGCAGAACAAAGGCCTGATCGCTTCGCGCATCGCTCACGGCGTACCGCTGGGTGGCGAACTGGAGCTGGTGGACGGCGGCACGCTGGCTCACTCGTTTGCCGGGCGCAAGCCGATTTCCCTCTGAGTCACACAATCCTGTTGAAAACCAAGCAAGCGCTCGGTTAAGTTCGGCGAACCCTTCCATGGAGTTCGCCGATGCCCGCCTTCCAGGAATACTTCGACCCCAACCACCAAATGGTCCGCGACAGCGTCAGACGTTTCGTCAAGCGCGAGATCCTGCCGGACATCGATGCGTGGGAAGAAGCCGAAAGCTTTCCCCGTGAGCTGTACCTGAAGGCCGGTGCGGCCGGCATTCTCGGCATCGGTTACCCCGAAGCGCTGGGCGGCAGTCACGAAGGTGATCTGTTCGCCAAGATCGCCGCCAGCGAAGAACTGATGCGCTGCGGCTCCGGCGGGCTGGTCGCCGGGCTCGGCTCGCTCGACATCGGTTTGCCGCCGATCGTCAAATGGGCCCGGCCCGAAGTGCGTAACCGCGTCGTGCCCCAAGTGCTCAGCGGCGAGAAAATCAGCGCGCTGGCCGTCACCGAACCGGGCGGCGGCTCGGATGTCGCCAACCTGCAGACCCGCGCCGTACGCGATGGCGACCACTATCGAGTCAGCGGCAGCAAAACTTTCATTACCAGTGGCGTGCGCGCCGACTACTACACCGTCGCAGTGCGTACCGGCGCGCCGGGTTTTGGTGGCATCAGCCTGCTGCTGATCGAGAAGGGTACGCCGGGTTTCACCGTCGGCCGACAACTAAAGAAAATGGGCTGGTGGGCGTCGGACACGGCTGAATTGTTCTTCGATGATTGCCGGGTGCCCGTAGGAAACCTGATTGGCGCGGAGAACATGGGCTTTGCCTGCATCATGGGCAACTTCCAGAGCGAACGTCTGGCGCTGGCGCTGATGGCCAACATGACCGCGCAACTGGCGCTGGAAGAAAGCCTGAAGTGGGCGAAGGAGCGTGAAGCGTTCGGCAAACCCATCGGCAAGTTCCAGGTGATCAAGCATCGCCTCGCGGAAATGGCCACGGCGCTGGAAGTCTCGCGGGAGTTCACCTACCGGCAGGCGGCGAAGATGGCGGCAGGGCAGAGCGTGATCAAGGAAATCTCCATGGCCAAGAACTTTGCCACGGACACTTCGGACCGGATTACCAATGAGGCGGTGCAGATTCTTGGTGGGCTGGGTTATATGCGCGAAAGCCTGGTGGAGCGGCTGTATCGGGATAACCGGATTCTGTCGATTGGCGGCGGGACGCGGGAAGTGATGAACGAGATCATCAGCAAACAGATGGGACTTTAGATTTTGCAGTGAGGCTGCCGGCCCATTCGCGAGCAAGCCCGCTCCCACATTCGACCATGTTCCATCCGGGGAATGCGGTCGAATGTGGGAGCGGGCTTGCTCGCGAAGGCGTAATGGCAGGCGCCGCTTATTTATCAGTCAACGCAAACTGCGTCAGGCAGAACGTAGGAATACCCATGTCCTCCAGACGCTGCGAACCACCCAGTTCCGGCAGATCGATGATCGCCGCCGCTTCATGAACGCGGGCGCCCATGCGGCGGATCAGGTTGGCCGCTGCGATCAGCGTGCCGCCGGTGGCGATCAGGTCATCGAACATCACCACCGAGTCGCCTTCGCACAGGCTGTCGGCATGCACTTCCAGAAACGCTTCGCCGTATTCGGTCGCGTAACCTTCGGCCAGCACGTCCGCCGGCAGCTTGCCCTGCTTGCGGAACAACACCAGCGGCTTGTTCAACTGATAGGCCAGTACCGAACCGATCAGGAAACCACGCGCATCCATCGCACCGATGTGGGTAAAGTCGGCTTCGACATAGCGGTGGGCGAAGCTGTCCATCACCAGGCGCAGGGCCTTGGGCGACTGGAACAGCGGGGTGATGTCGCGAAAGATCACACCCGGTTTCGGGAAGTCGATCACGGGGCGGATCAGGGATTTGATGTCGAAGGAGTCGAAGACCATCGTCGAGGTGTCCTGGCAGGGCTGCAAACGGCGCAGTATACCCGCGGCTGAAACGATTCGCTCGGCCGCGGGTCGAGATCAGACTTCGAGTGAGCCGCCAGCCAGGGCGCAGAGCTGGATCGGGTCGAGGATGTGGATTTCCTTGCCCTCGGCGGCGATCAGTTCGTTCTGCTGGAAGCGGGTGAAGACCCGGGACACGGTTTCCACCGCCAGCCCCAGGTAGTTGCCGATTTCATTGCGCGACATGCTCAGGCGGAACTGGTTGGCCGAGAAGCCGCGAGCGCGGAAACGCGCCGACAGGTTGACCAGGAACGTGGCGATGCGCTCGTCGGCGGTTTTCTTCGACAGCAGCAACATCATCTGTTGGTCGTCGCGGATTTCGCGGCTCATCACGCGCATCAGCTGACGGCGTAGCTGCGGCAGTTGCAGGGCCAGTTCATCGAGGCGTTCGAAGGGGATCTCGCAGACCGAAGTGGTTTCCAGGGCCTGGGCGGACACCGGGTGTTTCTCGGTGTCCATGCCGGACAGGCCGACCAGCTCGCTCGGCAGGTGGAAACCGGTCAGTTGCTCTTCGCCGGTATCGCTCAGGCTAAAGGTCTTCAGAGCGCCGGAGCGTACTGCATAAACGGAATCGAAGGTGTCGCCCTGGCGGAACAGGAACTCACCCTTTTTCAACGGGCGACCCCGTTTAACGATTTCGTCCAGCGCTTCCATGTCTTCCAGATTCAGCGAAAGTGGCAGGCAGAGAGGGGCCAGGCTGCAATCCTTGCAATTAGCCTGGTTGTGAGCGCGCAGTTTAACTGGCTCGGACATTTCTTAAATCCTTGTGGGAAAACACACATAAGGCGTAAGGGTAACCCACTGGAAGACATTCAGGCCAGCCTGTGGCGAGATTGCCCCACCGGCAAAACGCCGCAGGGATGACGGCCGATAAACGTGTCTCGGACGGCGTGCAAGGCACCGTTTCGATGACCGCTATGGATACGCAGCCCCCTGCGTTGTTGATGAAAAGTCAGATCACCCGGGAAAAGCGCTGGCGATTCTGCTGTTCCAGATACGCATCGAACACCATGCACACCGAACGCACCAGCAGTCGCCCGGCCGGCAGCACGGTGATGCGTTCGCGATCCAGTTCGATCAACCCGTCTTGCGCCATGCCCTGCAATTGTGGCCAGAGCGCGCCGAAGTAGCCCTGAAAATCGATATTGAAGCTGCGCTCGATCTCGGCGAAATCCAGGCTGAAGTTGCAGATCAGTTGCTGGATCACCGCGCGGCGCAGGCGATCGTCAGCGTTGCAAACCAAGCCTCGGCTGGTAGCCAGTTGCGCGCCGGCGAGGGTGTTCTGGTAGTGATTGAGGTCGCTGCTGTTCTGGCAGTACAGATCGCCGATCTGGCTGATGGCCGACACGCCCAGGCCGATCAGGTCGCAGTGACCGTGGGTGGTGTAGCCCTGGAAATTGCGTTGCAGGGTCGATTCTTCCTGGGCAATCGCCAGTTCATCGTCGGGCAGGGCGAAGTGGTCCATGCCGATGTAGCGATAGCCGGCGGCGGTCAGTTGTTCGATGGTGCGTTGCAGCATTTCCAGTTTCTGCGCCGGGCTCGGCAGTTCGTTGCCGTTGATCCGCCGCTGCGGCATGAAGCGTTCCGGCAGGTGCGCGTAGTTGAACACCGAGAGCCGGTCTGGTTGCAGGCTGATGACTTCCTCGACGGTGCGGGCGAAGTTGTCCGGGGTCTGCTTGGGCAGGCCGTAGATCAAATCGATGTTGATCGAGCGAAATTGCAGGGTGCGCGCCGCGTCGATCACCGCGCGGGTTTCCTCCAGGCTTTGCAGGCGATTGACCGCCCGTTGTACCGCCGGGTCGAGATCCTGCAGGCCGATACTGACCCGGTTGAAGCCCAGTTCCCGCAGCAGGCCCATGGTCGACCAGTCGGCTTCGCGTGGGTCGATCTCGATGCCGTAATCGCCAGAGTCATCGTCCAGCAGATTGAAATGTTTGCGCAGGTGCGCCATCAACTGGCGCAGTTCGTCGTGGCTGAGAAAGGTCGGCGTGCCGCCGCCGAAATGCAGTTGTTCGACTTTCTGCGCCGGGTCGAGGTGGCAGGCGATCAGCTGGATTTCCTGCTCGAGCCGTTGCAGATAGGGCAGCGCGCGGCCGCGATCCTTGGTGATGACCTTGTTGCAGGCGCAGTAGTAGCAAATGTTCGCGCAGAACGGCACGTGCACGTACAGCGACAGCGGGCGCAGGGCCTTGCGGCTATCGCGCAGGGCGTGGAACAGGTCGAAGGTGCCGACCTGACTGTGAAATTGCACGGCCGTCGGGTACGAGGTGTAGCGCGGCCCCGCCAGGTCGTAGCGGCGGATCAAATCGGTGTCCCAACGAATGGCGTCGAGCATGCGGGCATTCCCCCGGATAGGCTGGCAGTGTGCCGAGTCTAGGGGAGGGCGCGAAAAGGCATCTTGATTTGCATCAACGGCATCAACGGCATCAACGGCATCAGTGGCCCATCAGCCAGTGCTGGTGCGGCCCCGGCAGGGTCCAGATGCCGAACAGGATCACCAGCAGACCGCCGGCCATACGCACACTGCGTTTGCGCAGCAGCGACGTCACCCGCTCGGCGGCGAGGCCGGTCGCGAGCAAAACCGGCCAGGTGCCGAGCCCGAAGGCGAGCATCAGCAAGGCGCTGTCGAGTGCATTGCCCTGACTGGCCGACCACAGCAACGTGCTGTAAACCAGCCCGCACGGCAGCCAGCCCCACAGCGCGCCGAGCAGCAAGGCCCGCGGCAGGCTCGACACCGGCAGCAGACGATTGGCGACGGGTTGAATGTAACGCCACAGTCCGCGCCCAAGGCTTTCGATACGGGTCAGGCCGCTCCACCAGCCCGCCAGATACAGGCCCATGGCGATCAGCAGCAACCCGGCCAAAACCCGCATGAACAGCGCGGCGGGACTGTTGGCCACCGCCCAACCGGCCAGCCCGATCAGCAGACCGGCCGTGGCATAGCTGAGGATTCGCCCGAGGTTATAGGCCAGCAGCAATCGAAAACGTCGGCTGCGTTGTTCCTTGGGGATCGCCAGGGTCAGCGCGCCCATCAGACCGCCACACATGCCCAGGCAGTGCCCGCCGCCGAGCAGGCCGAGAATCAACGCAGACACCAGCAGCGGCGCCAGTTCAAGCATGGGGTGGCGCCTTGTCGTCCGCTTTTGTAGGGTTGGCTTCGTCCACCGCAGCGGTGTGGTTCGGGTCCTGATCGTCGAACAGGATGCTGTGGGCCGGGCCGTCGAGGTCGTCGTATTGGCCGCTGTCCACCGCCCAGAAGAAGATGTAGACGGCGATGGCCACGATCAGCAGCGCGGCCGGAATCATCACGTAGAGAGCTGGCATCTGTACTCCATGCCCGCGCGGCTCAGGCCGGCAGCGGGCGGGTTTCTGACGAGGCGCTGACGGCCGGCGCACTCGGCAGGCGAGTCAGGCGCAGGGCGTTGAGCACCACGGTCAGGGAACTGATCGACATGCCGACGGCGGCCCACACCGGAGTGATCCAGCCGAGGGCGGCGAACGGCAACATGAGGCCATTGTACAGCGCGGCCCACAACAGGTTCTCGATGATCACCCGGCGTGTGCGGCGCGCCAGCGTGAAGGCTTGTACCAAGGCGTCGAGGCGGTTGGACAGCAGCACCGCGTCGGCACTGGTTTTCGCCAGATCAGTGGCCGAGCCCATGGCCACGCTGATGTCCGCAGCGGCCAGCACCGGCACGTCGTTGACCCCGTCGCCGAGCATCAACACCTTGCGGCCTTCCTCGTGCAGTTGTTGCAGCACTTGCAGCTTGTCGTCCGGGCGCAGACCGCCCCGGGCCTCGTCGATGCCCAGTTCGGCGGCGACACTGGCGACCATCGGCGAACTGTCGCCCGAAAGCAGCAGCGTGCGCCAGCCGCGCGCCTTGCACGCCACGAGCAGGGCCGGGGCGTCATCGCGCAGACGGTCGTCGAGGGCGAACCAGGCCAGCGGCCCCTGACGGTCACCGAGCAGCAGCCATTGCCCCGGCTCTTTCGGCATCGATGGCACCGGCGTGCCGCTGAGATCACAGACAAAATCCGCCTGACCGATGCGCAAACGCTGTTCGCCAACCAGCCCTTCAAGCCCTAGGCCCGGCGTGCTGTGGACATCTTCGGCGGCCAGTGGCGCGCGACCGAAGGCGCGGGCGATCGGGTGTTCGGAACGGTTTTCCAGAGCGGCGGCCAGACTCAGGCATTGATCGCTGTCGAGGGCGCCGAGCGGTCGAATCGAGCGCAGCACCAGTCGGCCTTCGGTGAGGGTGCCGGTCTTGTCGAAGATCACCGTGTCGATCTGGTTCAGACCTTCCAGCACATGGCCGCGCGTCAGCAGCAGGCCGAGTTTGTGCAGAGTGCCGGTGGCGGCGGTTAGCGCGGTCGGCGTCGCCAGTGACAGCGCGCACGGGCAGGTCGCCACCAGCATCGCGAGGACGATCCAGAAGGCGCGCGAAGAATCCAGTTCCCACCACAACAGGCCGATGGCGGCTGCGGCAATCAACGACAGCAACAGAAACCATTGCGCGGCGCGGTCGGCGATTTCCGCCAGCCGTGGTTTTTCCGCCTGGGCGCGATCCAGCAGGCGGACGATTGCCGACAGCCGCGTGTCCTGGCCGAGCGCCTGCACCTCGACGGTCAGCGCACCTTCCACGTTCAGCGTGCCGGCGGTGACGGCATCGCCCTTGGTGCGCGGTTGCGGCAGGTATTCGCCGGTCAGCACCGATTCGTCGATGCTCGACTGGCCATCGAGAATCTTGCCGTCCGCCGGCAGCACCGAACCGGGCTGCACCAGCACCCGGTCACCGAGGCGCAGTTCGCTGAGCAGGATCCGCTCGCTCTGGCCGGCATCGTCGAGGCGCAGGCACGAGGCCGGCAGCAGATTGACCAGTTGCGCGGTGGCAGCGGCGGTGCGCTCGCGGGCGCGGCGTTCAAGGTAGCGTCCGGCGAGCAGGAACAGCGCGAACATGCCCACCGCGTCGAAATACAGCTCGCCGACCCCGGTGATCGAAGTCCAGATCCCGGCAACATACGCCGCGCCGATCGCCAGTGACACCGAAACGTCCATCGTCAGGTGACGGGTGCGCAAGTCGCGCATGGCCCCTTTGAAAAACGGCGCGCAGCTGTAGAACACGATCGGCGTGGTGAGGAACAGCGCGACCCAGCGCAGGATGGTGTGCAACTCGGGACTGAGGTCGATGTTGAATTCCGGCCAGGTTGCCATGGTTGCCATCATCGCCTGAAACCACAGCAGCCCGGCGACCCCGAGTTGGCGCAGGGCAAGGCGGTTTTCGCTGGCCAGTTGTTCGCTGGCGCGGTCGGCCTGATACGGGTGCGCGGCATAGCCGATGTGGCGCAGTTCGCCGAGGATCTGGCTCAGCGGCAACTGAGTGTCAGCCCAGCGCACATGCAGGCGATGGTTGGACAGGTTCAGCCGCGCCTCGGCCACGGCGGGCAGGGTGCGCAGGTGTTTCTCGATCAGCCAGCCGCACGCGGCGCAGCTGATGCCTTCCATCAGCAGCGTGGTTTCGGCCAGTTCGCCTTCGTGGCGCACGAAGGGTTGCTGCACGTCGGCGCGGTCGTACAGCTCAAGCTCATCGACCAGTTGCACCGGCAGCGCTTCGGGGTTGGCCGAAGCTTCGCTGCGATGCTGGTAATAGCTTTCCAGCCCGCCGGCGACGATGGCTTCGGCCACGGCCTGGCAGCCGGGGCAGCAGAACTCGCGGGACTCCCCGAGCACGACGGCGGTGAAGCGGCTGCCGGAGGGGGCGGGCAGGGCGCAGTGGTAGCAGGGGAGTGGGGTGGTCATCAGCTAAATTGTCGTCCGGGAGGGCCTCATCGCGAGCAGGCTCGCTCCCACATTGGGTTTGCGGCGTTCACAAAACCTGTGGGAGCGAGCCTGCTCGCGATGCGCGAAGCTCGGCTTTATTTCTTCAGGTCTTCAGCGCCTTGAAGCGGCTCATCACCCAGCAACAGATCCTTGTCATGGTTGACCAGCTCTTCCTCGAACATCCGCCACACGTGATCGTCCTGAGTACCCAGCAACTCCACAAAACGCCGGCCTTCGATCTTGTCGCTCAACTGGCCGATGTAACGACCCGTTTCAGTCTCGCTGCGCGCCAGGACGATCTTGCGATCCTTCTCCGGCTGGGTCGGCGAGATCAGGTTCAGTTCCAGGGTTTTTGGCTGGCTGTCGCCGCTCAGGCGCAGGTCAACTTCGCCGGTGACGTCATCCAGGTGCACGGCGGCGCGCATCTTCAGGGTCTGCGCCAGCAATTCACGGTCCAGCGAACGGTTGATGCCTTTGCCGGCCTCGTAGTAGTTGTCGTTGACCAGGTTATCCGGGTTGTTCACCGCGATGGTCACCATGGACAGCGTCAGGGTCACCGAACAGGCCAGAATCCCGATGATGATCCATGGCCAAAGGTGCTTGTACCAGGGACTTGCGGCGTTTGCTGCGGGCATGTTCAGTTCTCTCAACGATTTTGTGGGCCGATGAATCGGCTCTTGGCTTCTACGTGGACGCTGTCGTCATCGGCATCCCTGAGGATGAATTTCACCTCGTTGGTGCTCGATGGCAATTGTTCAGGCGCGCTCGACAGCTCGACCGGCATGCTGAAGATTTCCCCGGCCGGCACTTTGATCTCGCGTTTGCCTTGCAGGCGCAGATCCGGCAAACCGGCGGCTTCCAGCACGTAGGTGTGGTCGCGCTGATCCTTGTTCATGATCTTCAGGCTGTAGACGTTTTCGATCCGGCCTTCGGCGTTTTCGCGATACAGCACGCGGTCCTTGCTGACGTCGAAACCCACCAGCGAACGCATGAAGAAGGCCGTCACCAGCAGGCTGATCATCGCCAGCAGGACCACGGCATAACCGATCAGGCGTGGCCGCAGTTTATGGGTTTTCTGCCCGGACAAGTTGTGTTCGGTGGTGTAGCTGATCAGCCCGCGCGGGTAATCCATCTTGTCCATGATGCTGTCGCAGGCGTCGATGCACGCGGCGCAGCCGATGCATTCGATCTGCAGGCCGTCGCGGATGTCGATGCCGGTCGGGCAGACCTGGACGCACATGGTGCAGTCGATGCAGTCGCCCAGGCCCTGAGCCTTGTAGTCGATGCCTTTCTTGCGCGGACCACGGCTTTCACCGCGACGCGGGTCGTAGGAAACGATCAGCGTGTCCTTGTCGAACATCACGCTCTGGAAGCGTGCATACGGACACATGTAGATGCACACCTGCTCACGCAGCCAGCCGGCATTGCCGTACGTGGCCAGGGTGAAGAAACCGACCCAGAAATACGACCAGCCATCGGCTTGGCCGGTGAAGAATTCGATTACCAGTTCGCGGATCGGCGAGAAGTAACCGACGAAGGTCATGCCGGTGACGAAACCGATCAGCAGCCACAGCGCATGCTTGGCGAATTTACGCAGGAACTTGTTGGCGCTCATCGGCGCCTTGTCGAGCTTGATTCGCTGGTTGCGGTCGCCTTCGGTAACCTTCTCGCACCACATGAAAATCCAGGTCCACACGCTTTGCGGGCAGGTATAGCCGCACCAGACCCGGCCGGCATACACGGTGATGAAGAACAGACCGAAGGCGGCAATGATCAACAGCCCGGAAAGCAGAATGAAATCCTGCGGCCAGAAGGTGGCACCGAAAATGAAGAACTTGCGCTCCGGCAGGTTCCACCACACGGCCTGGTGGCCGCCCCAATTCAACCACACCGTACCGAAATACAGCAGGAACAGCGCCGCGCCGCCCATCATCCGCAGATTGCGGAACAGGCCGGTGAAAGCACGGGTGTAGATTTTTTCTCGAGAGGCGTAAAGGTCGACGCTGTTGTTTGCGTTCTTGCTGGGTGGCGTGACGTCGTGTACCGGAATCTGGTTGCTCATCATTGCATCCCACGGCAGTGGAAAAATGCCTCGGTCGATGCGTGCCGGCCGGGGTCAAAAAGGGGTGTTGCGGTGGCGCAATGATACGCCTGTACTACCGACGAACGGGTGCGACCTTTGGTCGCGTTGGGGAAATATCATGAATGGTGTAGCGAATGTAACAAAGCATGATGCAGATCAATTGACTATAGACGATCCTTGGTCCCGTTCTCCCGAACGAGCCCCCGGAATGCGCTGACATGCCTGTCTGGAGCGGCATCAAACCAGTTTTCCACCTCCGAGACTGTCCAGCCCGTTGCCTTTACTCTTCTCGGCGCGTTCGACTGTTTTTGTTTTGTCGCTGGCAGGGGCTTCGGTAGGTGTGGCTTGAATTTCCGAATAGGCGTAAAGGAAATCGTCACGGGGTTGAACGCAGTCGTGATCAGATTCTCGCATTGGTTTTCTTCCTTGAGGTCAATGTGTCGAACGACAAGCTACAGGGCACCTCATTAAGCGTCCATCGAGCATTCGTCTCAAATCATGAAAGGTGCCGGAATGCAAAACGGCCCCGCCAATTCTCATTGGCGGGGCCGTTTTGTTTGCTTCAGGCGTTGGCCTTACTGGGCCTCGGCTTCCGCTGGTTTTTCACCGTGGGACAGGCTGTAAACGTAAGCCGCCAGCAGGTGAACCTTGTCGTTGCCTTGCAGTTGTTCCTGGGCAGGCATCTGGCCCTGACGGCCGTAACGGATGGTCTGCTGCAGTTGTGCAAAGCTCGAACCGTAGATGAACGCCGCCGGGTGAGTCAGGTCGGGTGCGCCCATGGCTGGCGTACCCTTGCCCGCCGGGCCGTGGCAGGCCACGCAGTTGGCAGCGAACAGTTTCTGGCCGTTGGCCGGGTCTGCCTTGGTGCCTTCCGGCAGCTTGCGGCCATCCAGATTGGTCAGCACGAACGCGGCCACGTCGGCCACGCCTTGCTCACCGATCACTTCAGCCCAGGCCGGCATCACCGCGTGACGACCGCCCATGATGGTGGTCTTGATGGTTTCCGGCTCGCCGCCCCAGCGCCAGTCGGCGTCGGTCAGGTTGGGGAAACCATAAGCGCCCTTGGCGTCGGAACCGTGGCAGACCGAGCAGTTGGAGGCGAACAGGCGGCCACCCATCTTCAGGGCTTGTGGATCCTTCGCTACTTCTTCGATCGGCATGGCGGCGAACTTGGCGAAGATTGGACCGAACTTGGCGTCCGAACGGGCCATTTCCTTTTCCCACTCGTGAACGCCGGTCCAGCCGGTCTGGCCGTTGGCGAACGCGGTCTGCTTCTCGGTATCGAGGTAGTTGTAGCCCGGCAGCAGGCCTTTCCAGTTGCCCAGGCCCGGGTACAGCACTAGGTAACCCAACGCAAACACGATGGTGCCCACGAACAGCATGAACCACCATTTCGGCAGCGGGTTGTCGTACTCCTCGATCCCGTCGAAGGAGTGGCCGACCGTCTCGTCCGTCTGTTCGCTGCGCTGGCCCTTGCGGGTCGACAGCAACAGCCAGGTCAGGGAAAAGATCGTACCGAGACTGAGGACTGTGACGTACAGACTCCAGAATGTAGTCATTCTTTGTTACTCCTAGAAGCTTGCTCGACGTGCTTGATGGCTTCGGGATCATCCGCGAAGGGCAGCAAGGTCGCGTCTTCAAACTCCGACTTTCGCTTGGGGCTGAACACCCACAACGCCAGGCCGATGAAGGCAACCATCACGACAACGGTGCCCAGGCCTCGAATCATCCCGATATCCATCAGAATCACCGTTTGCTTTTGATGATGGTGCCCAGGCCTTGCAGATAGGCCACCAGCGCGTCCATTTCGGTTTTGCCCTTCACGGCATCTCTTGCACCGGCGATGTCTTCGTCGGTGTAAGGGACGCCGAGCGTGCGCAACACTTCCATTTTCTTGGCCGTGTCTTTGCCATCGAGCTTGTTTTCTACGAGGAACGGGTAGGCCGGCATTTTCGACTCGGGGACGACGTTGCGCGGGTTGTACAAGTGCGCACGCTGCCAGTCATCGGAGTAACGACCGCCGACGCGGGCCAGGTCCGGGCCGGTACGTTTGGAACCCCACAGGAACGGGTGATCCCAGACGCTTTCACCGGCGACCGAGTAGTGGCCATAGCGTTCGGTTTCGGCACGGAACGGACGGATCATCTGCGAGTGGCAGCCGACACAGCCGTTGGCGATGTAAACGTCGCGGCCTTCCAGTTCAAGGGCGGAGCGCGGCTTCATGCCTTCGACCGGCTTGTTGGTGACGTCCTGGAAAAACAGCGGAACGATTTGGGTCAGGCCACCGACGCTGACGGCGATGACCATGAAGAAGGCCAGCAGACCAATATTCTTCTCGACAGCTTCATGCTTCATCAGTGAGCTCCAACTACGGCGATCTTGGCGGCGGCTTCGGCTTCAGCCGGGTTCGAGGCGCGAACGGTGCGCCATACGTTGTAAGCCATCAGCAGCATGCCGCTGGCGAAGAACGCACCGCCCAGAGCTCGGACGATGAAGCCAGGGTGGCTGGCCTGCAGCGCTTCGACGAACGAGTAGGTGAGGGTGCCGTCGTCGTTGATTGCACGCCACATCAGGCCTTGAGTGATGCCGTTGACCCACATCGAAGCGATGTACAGCACGGTACCGATGGTCGCGAGCCAGAAGTGCGCGTTGATCAGGCCGGTGCTGTGCATCTGCGCGCGGCCGAACAGTTTCGGGATCATGTGGTAGATCGCGCCGATCGAGATCATCGCTACCCAGCCGAGAGCGCCGGCGTGTACGTGGCCGATGGTCCAGTCGGTGTAGTGCGAGAGCGAGTTGACGGTCTTGATCGCCATCATCGGACCTTCGAAGGTCGACATGCCGTAGAACGCCAGCGATACCACCAGGAAGCGCAGGATCGGGTCGGTGCGCAGCTTATGCCAGGCGCCCGACAGGGTCATCATGCCGTTGATCATGCCGCCCCAGCTCGGCGCCAGCAGGATGATCGACATCGCCATGCCCAGCGATTGTGCCCAGTCCGGCAGTGCGGTGTAGTGCAGGTGGTGCGGGCCGGCCCAGATGTACAGGGTGATCAGCGCCCAGAAGTGCACGATCGACAGACGATAGGAGTAGATCGGACGTTCGGCCTGTTTCGGCACGAAGTAGTACATCATCCCCAGGAAACCGGTGGTCAGGAAGAAGCCCACTGCGTTGTGGCCGTACCACCACTGGATCATCGCGTCGGTGGCGCCCGAGTAGGCCGAATAGGACTTGAACAGGCTGACCGGCAGCGACATGTGGTTGACGATGTGCAGCATCGCGGTCACCACGATGAACGCACCGTAGAACCAGTTACCGACATAGATGTGCTTGGTCTTGCGCTTGGTGATGGTGCCGAAGAACACCAGTCCGTAGGAAATCCAGACAATGGCCAGCAAAATGGCGATCGGCCATTCCAGTTCCGCGTATTCCTTGGTGGTGGTGTAACCCAGCGGCAAGGTAATGATCGCGCCGACGATCACCGCTTGCCATCCCCAGAAGGTGAAGGCCGCGAGGCTGTCGGAAATCAGTCGCGTCTGGCAGGTTCGCTGCACGACATAGTAGGAAGTGGCAAACAGTGCACAACCACCGAAGGCGAAAATCACCAGGTTTGTGTGCAACGGGCGCAGGCGTCCAAAGCTCGTCCACGGCAGACCGAAGTTCAACTCCGGCCAGACCAGTTGCGAGGCGATGAAGACACCGAGCCCCATGCCAAGGATCCCCCAGACCACCGTCATGATGGCGAACTGGCGGACTACCTTATAGTTATAAGCAGTCGGACTGATTGCTGTGCTCATTCTAAGGTTCCACGGTTTGGGTGTTTTATTAGGATTAAAATCGGCCGCAAGTATGTAGAAAGCAGGGGGTCAATGCAACGCGCCATGACCTGGGTCAATGCTTTCCAACGCTGATTCTGCGGCCTTTCCATGCGCCGCGTAAGGACAAAATTGCCCTCGGGCAAAATGTCGCAGCGGACGAAAAAAGCGAGGGGCCCGGTCGGATGTAACGGGGTGTGTTCGAACGCTCGGTTCGGGTGACGGACGGTAATCGGCACGACAGCCGGTATCTACCGGCCTTTGCGGCCATGTCAGTCAGCCGATTCGTTCAACGCCTCGCTCAGGGTCGACCTGGAACCGGCACGGGCCAGTCCGCATCGAGCAAGCGTAGACCCGAATCCGGGTAACCGAAAGGAGAGGGGGTGAAGGGGTGCGACAATGCGTCGCAAAGAGGCTGGAAACTGCCGCACTGGAAACGTGCGGCAGTCTTGTACGCAATGATTACTTTTTAATGTCTTCAGTAATCAGTTTTTCTGTATTCAATCCGTTGCTAAGGCTGTACACATAAGCCGCCAGCAATTGCACTTTATCGTTGCCCAGCAGCTCGTTCTGAGCTGGCATGTGGCCTTGACGGCCATGGCGGATGGTTTGCTCGAGCTGCGTCAGGCTGGTGCCATAGATGAAACCGGCCGGATGCGTCAGGTTCGGTGCGCCCATGGCTTCGGTGCCCTGGCCGTTTGCCCCGTGACAGGCGGTGCAGGTTGTGCTGAACGCCTGCTGACCCGCTTGAAGATCAGCCTTGTTATCCGCCGGCAGTGGCAGCCCCGCCAGTTCATGACGCACATAGGCGGCGACGTTTTTCACGCCAGTCTCGCCCAGCACTTCACCCCACGCCGGCATCGCCGCCATCCGGCCACCCATGATGGTGGTCTTGATGGTTTCCGCACTGCCGCCCCAGCGCCAGTCCTTGTCGGCGAGGTTAGGGAAACCGAACGCGCCTTTGGCGTCCGAGCCGTGGCACACCGAGCAGTTGGAGGCGAACAGACGGCCGCCCATTTTCAGTGCTTGTGGGTCCTTTGCCACTTCTTCCACCGGCATCGCGGCGAATTTGGCGAAGATCGGCCCGAACCTGGCGTCAGCCTTGCTCATTTCCTTTTCCCACTCGTGAACGCCGGTCCAGCCGTCCTCGTAGCCGGGCAGGATGCCTTTCCAGTTGCCCAGGCCCGGATAAAGAATCAGATAGCCCACGGAAAACACCAGCGTGCCGGCGAACAGCATGAACCACCACTGCGGCAGCGGGTTGTCGTACTCCTCGATGCCGTCGAAGCTGTGGCCCATGGTCTGGTCGACGCTGCCCTTGGTTTCGCCCCGACGGGTGCCGACCAGCAGCCAGGTCAGGCCGATCAGGCTGCCGATGGTCAGTACGCAGATCCACGTACTCCAGAAGGTGGTCATGGCCGGGTACTCCTTGTTTCATTAACTTGGGTAGTGTCGGGTTGTGGTTCGTCGGCAAACGGCAGCAGGCGCGCTTCGGCGAATTCCGGCGTGCGCTTGCGGTTGAACACCCACAGGGTCAGGCCGACGAAGGCCACGAACACCACGACCGTGCCGAGGCCGCGAATCAGCCCCGCGCTCAATTCAAAGACCATGGCTCACCTCTTGCTCTTGATCGCAGTGCCGAGCACTTGCAGGTAGGAGACGAGGGCGTCCATTTCGGTCTTGCCCTTAAGGCTGGCCACCGCGCCGCTGATGTCGTCGTCGTTGTACGGCACGCCGAGGGTGCGCATGGTCTTGAGCTTGGTTTCGGTGTGGCTGCTGTCGACCGGTTGGGTCACCAGCCATGGGTAGGCCGGCATTTTCGATTCCGGTACGACGTTGCGCGGGTTGTACAAATGCGCGCGGTGCCAGTCATCCGAGTAACGCGCGCCAACCCGGGCCAGGTCCGGACCGGTACGTTTCGAGCCCCACAGGAACGGGTGATCCCACACGCTTTCCCCGGCCACCGAGTAGTGCCCGTAGCGTTCGGTTTCGGCGCGGAACGGCCGGATCATCTGCGAGTGGCAACCGACGCAGCCTTCGCGGATGTAGATGTCGCGACCTTCCAGCTGCAGCGCGGTGTAGGGCTTCATGCCTTCCACCGGTTTGTTGGTCACGTCCTGGAAGAACAGCGGGACGATCTGGGTCAGGCCGCCGATGCTCACGGCGAACACCATCAGCAACATCAGCAGGCCGACGTTCTTTTCAATCGTTTCGTGTTTCATGGCGGACTCCTCAGGCCATCTGCGCGGCAGCAACGACGTCAGCAGGCTGCGAGGCCCGCACGGTGCGCCAGGTGTTGTAAGCCATCAGGAACATGCCGCTGAGGAAGATCGCCCCGCCAATCAGCCGCACGACGAAGCCTGGGTGGCTGGCCACCAGGGTTTCGACGAAGGAGTAGGTCAGCGTGCCGTCCTCGTTCACCGCACGCCACATCAGGCCCTGGGCGATGCCGTTGACCCACATCGACGCGATGTACAAAACGGTGCCGATGGTCGCGAGCCAGAAGTGCGCGTTGATCAGGCCGACGCTGTGCATCTGCTCTTTGCCGAAGACTTTCGGGATCATGTGGTACAGCGCGCCGATGGAAATCATCGCCACCCAGCCGAGTGCGCCGGCGTGTACGTGGCCGATGGTCCAGTCGGTGTAGTGGGAGAGGGCGTTGACGGTTTTGATCGCCATCATCGGACCTTCGAAGGTCGACATGCCGT
The DNA here is from genome assembly GCF_021602345.1 of Pseudomonas pharyngis. GTDB lineage: Bacteria > Pseudomonadota > Gammaproteobacteria > Pseudomonadales > Pseudomonadaceae > Aquipseudomonas > Aquipseudomonas pharyngis. Next base: position 246,697 of record NZ_BQID01000005.1, on the reverse strand, counting down.
AGAACGCCAGCGACACCACCAGGAAGCGCAGAATCGGGTCGCTGCGCAACTTATGCCAGGCGCCCGAGAGGGTCATCATGCCGTTGATCATCCCGCCCCAGCTCGGTGCCAGCAGCACCAGCGACATCACCATGCCCAGCGACTGAGCCCAGTCCGGCAGCGCGGTGTAGTGCAAGTGGTGCGGACCGGCCCAGATGTACAGGGTGATCAGCGCCCAGAAGTGCACGATCGACAGGCGATACGAATACACCGGGCGTTCGGCCTGTTTCGGCACGAAGTAGTACATCATCCCGAGGAAACCGGCGGTGAGGAAAAAGCCTACGGCGTTGTGGCCGTACCACCATTGCACCATCGCGTCGGTTGCACCGGCGTACAGCGAGTAGGACTTGGTGAAACTCACCGGCAGCTCAAGGTTGTTGACGATGTGCAGGATCGCCACGGTGATGATGAACGCGCCGAAGAACCAGTTGCCCACATAAATGTGCTTGGTCTTGCGCTGCATGATCGTGCCGAAGAACACGATGGCGTAGGCGACCCAGACGATGGTGATCAGGATGTCGATCGGCCATTCCAGCTCGGCGTATTCCTTGGAACTGGTGTAACCCAGTGGCAGGCTGATGGCCGCCAATAGAATCACAAGCTGCCAGCCCCAGAAGCAGAAGGCGGCGATTTTCGGCGCAAACAATTGCGTCTGGCAGGTGCGCTGTACCGAGTAGAACGAACTGGCGAACAAGGCACAGCCGCCGAACGCGAAGATCACCGCGTTGGTGTGCAGCGGGCGCAGGCGTCCGAAGCTGGTCCACGGCAGGTTGAAGTTGAGTTCGGGCCAGACCAATTGAGCCGCGAGAAAAACCCCGAGCCCCATGCCGACGATGCCCCACACCACCGTCATAATGGCGAATTGGCGGACCACCTTGTAGTTGTAGGCGGTACTGATAGAAGTGTTCATGGTTCCCCATCCACGGTTCAGCCGAAGGGAGCGCGCGCAGAAAACGCCGCGAATCCTTCGCCTGGAGTTATAGGCAGACTAAAAGCGAGGCAAGCATGGACAAACAGCACAAGGCCAGTATTGACGGGGATCAATGGGCGCAGTGCCTGCGGGATCACGGGTGGCTTTGGGATGCCGCTGTTGGTGAGGCTTCGGCGACCCTTATCCTCGCCCATGGTGCTGGAGCGCCGATGGATAGCGAGTGGATGACGGATATGGCTGGGCGCCTTGCCGGGCTGGGGGTGAACGTGTTGCGGTTTGAGTTTCCTTATATGGCGCAGCGGCGGGTTGATGGCAGCAAACGTCCGCCGAATCCGGCGCCGAAGTTGCTGGAATGTTGGCGTGAGGTTTATGGCTTGGTGCGACTTCATGTCGCTGGGGTTTTGGCGGTTGGCGGGAAATCGATGGGGGGGCGGATGGCCAGTCTGCTTGCCGATGAGCTTGGCGCTGATGCGTTGGTTTGCCTGGGTTATCCGTTTTATGCGGTTGGGAAGCCGGAGAAGCCACGGGTCGAACATCTGGCTTCTTTGCAGACTCGGATGTTGATTGTTCAGGGGGAGCGGGATGCGCTTGGCAATCGGGACGCTGTTGAAGGGTATTCCTTATCGCCGAGTATTGAAGTGTTTTGGCTGGCTGCGGGGGATCATGATTTGAAGCCGCTCAAGGTTTCCGGGTTTACGCATGAGCAGCATTTGGCTTCGGCTGCGGAGAAGGTGGCTGGGTTTCTTCAGATGTAGCCCTGACCGGTAAAGTCCGGGCACATCCTTTATGTCGGAAACCGTGGACGCTATTCACTGATCACCAGGTTAAAGCGTCCGATGGGCTGTGTCCGATAGCCATGACTTTTGAACTTTGCTTCAAAAGTACCTACTGCGATTCCCTTGGCAGGATCGAGGTCTATGGTCAGGGTGGCTTCATCGGCATCGACCACACTCCATCCATCAAAGCCATCCGGCGCGGGAATTGAATGACTGTGTCTGAAGCTCAATTTGTCCTTAAGCGTGTAGGTGGCTTTGAGAGGGGCGTCATTGATGTACGGGAAACTCATGCTGTAGGCGAAGTAGTCTCCGCCAGAAATTGATCCGGTCGATCCTGAGATTGACCAAGACAACTCCCCCGTTGGCGGATACTCATGTAGATAAAACAGGGATCTTTCAGCTGCCACTTCGGGATTGCTTCCAAATTTCCAGTGGAACTGATTTGCAAGGATCGTAGGGCTATGGGATCGAGGGACAAAAACAGTAAGGCTGCTCATCTGGAGTTCCTTTTTTCATGAAGGGTGATTGGCGTTCTTTTAATAGATCGCCAAACACTTGATATGCCTTCCTCAAGATGAGCGTCTACTGTCAAACCTGACAGCTAGGCGGATGGCTTCATATGTGCTTGTAGTGGTCAGCTAATAAAATTGCCTTGATGGGGTGTATATCCGTTGCTGCGGTGATGGCTGCTTAGGGTTCCGCCCTTACGGCGGGTCACTTTTGGCAAACGCCCCAAAAGTAACCAAAAGGTCTTGCTCCTACGTTCGGCCCGCTCGCTAAGGCTCGGGGTTCCTTCGCTCCGGGATTCATCCGGGGGGGCATCGCCTACGGTTTGCTTCGCTGCACCTCCTCTCGATGTGTTTGGCTTCGCCAAACGGTCGCTGCGCTCCCACCCCCGGATAAATCCCTCCACTCAGCCTTCCGACGTCGCCCGAAGATCAGAAGCGGTACTCGAGCTAACGCTCATCGTTTTGAGTGGTGAGAAGCGGATACGAACTGCTTTCGTTTTCTGTGGGAGCCAGCCTGCTGGCGATGGCGGCCTACGAGCCGACCAGTTTCCTGCAGACTGCATGCGATCTCTGTGGGAGCGAGCTTGGTCCGGGCGGCGATCCGACGAAAGCGGTCTGCCAGAGCACAGCAAAGGAACAGTCAAACATCCGGCTTTTTGGCGCATAAACGTAATTCTGCAAGCGCGTTTAAAGTACACGAACCGTTACGCCATAAGGGCTACGACTCCTTGCGTCGTTGCCTACGCGTACGCCAGAATCCGCCGGCTTACGCAGCTTGGAGAGGGCTATATCGTTTCCCTGTCACTCAAAAGTGACTGGGTTTGGTAGCCCGATTCGAGTTGTGGTTATTGCGACACCTTCAATGCTGTCTCTTTTCTGAGGTGCAGCTTTGTATGGTGGGCATGCGTGGGGCTCATTCGTGAGCGCCGGGTTTCCCAATTCGACCGGTCTACCAACCCGCGCATGGCCGCCACCCGCCGTTTGGTAGCGAGGGTGATGGCTCCCATTTTTTCGAATTGGAGTTTTATCCATGTTCAAAGCCACACCAAATCCACCAATAACCGATCCAACCTCCAACGACCCCGAGCTCGAGTCCAAAAAGACAAAAGAAGCCGCCGATCGCGCACTCGACTATTACCTCGGCCCCGAAATCCCGAAGTACTTCCCGCCCAAGTCCCGCCCCATCTACATGGTCGATCCCACACTCGATGACGAAACACTGCTCGTCGAAGCCAGCGAGTCATTGTCGTCAGCCAACGCCATGGCCGGGAATATCGCCAACTCGGTAAAAGGCCCGGAACGCAAACCGCTGCTGGCGCTGCAACAGCTGATCATGTTGAACGAGCTGTTGGTGAATCGACTGCTGGATAGGCTGAAATTGCCTCAGTAATTCGCTCGCTGTTATGGCCTCTTCGCGGGCAAGCCCGCTCCCACAATGGGTGGTGGTGTTGCGAGATTTTGTGGCCAATGCGAAACCCTGTGGGAGTGGGCTTGCCCATGAAGAGGGCGGTGCTGCTCACATCCATTTCAGACAGGCAATAAAAAACCCGGAAGCTCTCGCTATCCGGGTTTTTTGTATTGCCAGAACAATCAGCGGTTAAACCGCTCCACCAACGAATATTGCGTGTTGGCAGTCTTGGTCAGCTCTTCACTCAGCAACGCCGAGTTGTGCGCCTGTTCCGAGGTCTGGTCCGCCAGTTCCGAGATGTTGCTGATGTTGCGGCTGATTTCTTCAGCCACTGCACTTTGCTCCTCGGTCGCGGCGGCGATCTGGGTGGTCATGTCGGTGATGTTGGCCACCGCTTCGCTGATGCCGACCAAGGCCTGGTCCGCTTCCAGAACCCGCGCTACACCTTCTTCCGCCTGGCGATGCCCGGCTTCCATGGTTTGTACGGCGCTCGAAGCGGTTTGTTGCAGCTTGGCGATCAGGGCATGGATCTGGCCGGTGGATTCGCTGGTGCGTTGTGCCAGTTGGCGGACTTCGTCGGCGACCACGGCAAAACCACGGCCCATTTCGCCGGCACGCGCGGCTTCAATCGCAGCGTTGAGCGCGAGCAGGTTGGTCTGGTCGGCGATGCCTTTGATCACGTCGACCACGCCGCCGATTTCGTCGCTGTCCTTGGCCAGTTGGGTGACGGTCAGGCCGGTTTCACCGACCACGACCGACAGGCGCTGGATGGCTTCGCGGGTTTCGCCGGCGATGTCGCGGCCGCGGCCGGTCAGGCGATTGGCTTCCTGGGTGGCGTCGGCGGTGCGCTGGACGTGGCTCGCCACTTCCTGGGTGGTGGCGGCCATCTGGTTGACGGCGGTGGCGACCTGTTCAGTTTCCACGCGTTGACGTTCCAGACCGCTGGAGCTGTTGTGCGCCAGGGCGTCGGACTGTTTGGCCTGATCGGTCAGGTGCTCGGCGGTGTCCTGCAGACGGGTCAGGCAGGTTTTCAGGCGCGCTTCCTGGCTGAGGATCGACATTTCCAGACGCGCCTGGGCGCCACGGCTGTCGGTGTACATCTGCGCGATCAACGGGTCGGAGGTAGTCTGCTCGGCCAGACGCAGCAGGCGCTTGAGCCCGCGCTGTTGCCATTGCAGGCCCAGCAGGCCCAGCGGCACCGACAGACCGGCGGCGAGGGCGAAGCCCCACTGCGAGTTCAGGGTGGCGCCGATCATGAAGCTCAGCTGGCTGACCAGAATGAACGGCAGCCAGTCCTGCACAATCGGCAGCCATTTGTCGCTCGATGGAATCGCCGACTTGCCCTGGTTGATGCGTTGGTAGAGCGCTTCGGCACGGCGGATCTGTTCGGCGGTGGGTTTGACCCGCACCGACTCGTAACCGACCACCTGATTGCCATCGAACACCGGCGTTACATAGGCGTTCACCCAGTAATGATCACCGGTCTTGCAGCGATTCTTGACAATGCCCATCCATGGCAAGCCTTGTTTCAGTGTGCCCCACATGTGCGAAAACACCGCCGCCGGCACATCGGGGTGACGAACCAGGTTGTGCGGCGCACGGATCAGTTCCTCACGCGAGAACCCGCTGATTTCGACGAAAGCGTCGTTGCAGTAGGTGATCACGCCTTTGGCGTCGGTTGTGGAAATCAACCGTTGCTGAGCCGGGAAAGTCCGTTCGCGTTGTGTAATGGGCTGGTTGTTACGCATGGTTTTTCAATCCGCAAGGCTTTGAAAGGTTGTCGGCGGTATCGGTCATTTATTGAAATTTTTTTTCATTTATATGTACGGCGTCGCAAAACCGACCTTGCTTCAACCCGCGAGCATCGGATAGGTGAACAGGCCGAAATGCAGCAGGTTCAGACCAAAATGTGTGGCGATCGCTGCACCGAGCCCGCCAAAACGGTAGGCCAGACCATAGCCGACACCCGCCAGACTCGCCAGCAACACCCATTGCCAGCCGGCGCCCACATGCACCAGGCCGAACAGCAGGGATGCCAGCAGCAGCGCGAGGTTTTCGCCGTAGGGCAGGTGTTTGAAACGCCGGCTGAGGCCGCCCTGTATATAGCCGCGAAACAGCGCTTCTTCGACCAGCGTCACCAGCAGCAGATTGTTCAGCACCCACAGCCACGCCTGATCCGGCCACTTCGGCGCCCAGGTGATCATGCCCAGCAACACGGCGCCGCCGAGGGCCAGAATCACGCTCAGCGTCAGTGCCAGCGCGGTGGCGTACACCGTCAGGCGCAACGAACGCCGCGCGACGATCCACGGGCAGACCAGTAGCAGCCAGAAGCCAATCAGCGGTTTGTCGAGATTCAGGTACATCGAGAACGGCACGGCGTTGTTGGTGAAGCGCTGCGGCTCGATGGCCCGGCCGTTGTAGAAACCCGGCAGCCAGTGCAAGGCCAGCGCCAGGGCCAGCACGATAAACAGGCCATGGCCGAGATAACGCCCGACCGGCACGGTTTGCTGGCGCACGGCATAACCGGCGAAAACCAGCAGTGCAATGGAGATCAGCGCCAGCCAGCCGAGCTGGCCGAAACTCAGCGCCAATCCGTAACCAAGGCTGAGAAGCCCGAGATAGAGCCATGGCAGAGCTGTCATGGAAAGTCCTTGTGCACGATTTGTGGACAGGCTTTCTACACGGCTGGGGGCGAGGGGACAAGTGAAGGTGTGGGGGAAATCAGGGACAGCGCCAATCCGTGGTGAAGGAGGGCAAGTAACCCATGTGGGAGCGAGCCTGCTCGCGATGGCGGTGGGTCAGTTGCACAAAAATTAACTGACATGCCTTCATCGCGAGCAGGCTCGCTCCCACATGGCTTTGTGTTTGGCTGAGGGATCAGCGCAGGTTCAATTTTGCCGCCGCACGCTCGGTGATTTCCGTGCGCAACTTCAGCGAAGGTGCCGCACGCTTGCGCGCCTCATCGACAACCGCACTCGGCGCCATCTCCGGGCTGCCCGAATCAAACGGCGGCGCCGGTGCATATTCCAGCTGCAACTGCACCAGTTGTGCCGTATCGACACCCACCAGTTCCTGCGCCAGGGTCAGGGCAAAATCGATCCCGGCCGTGATGCCGCCCCCGGTAAACAGATTGCCGTCACGCACCACCCGATCCTTCACCGCAATCGCGCCCAGTGTCGGCAGCAGATCGTGATAAGCCCAATGCGTGGTCGCCCGTTTACCCTGCAACAGACCCGCCGCGCCGAGCACCAGCGAACCGGTGCACACCGACGTCACGTACCGCGCCTGCGCCGCTTGCGCCTTGATAAAGGCCAGCGTCTGCTCATCCTCCATCAATGGCCCGACGCCTGCGCCGCCGGGTACGCAGATTACGTCCAGAGCCGGGCAATCCTCGAAGGTGGTGGTCGGTTTCAGCACCAGCCCAGTGCTGGCGGTGACCGGCACCAGATCCTTCCAGACCAGATGCACTTGCACGTCCGGCAACGACGCCAGCACGTCGTACGGGCCGGTCAGGTCGAGTTGCTGCACCTGGGGAAACAACAGAAAACCGATCTGCAACGCCATGGTTCTTCTCCGTGAAAAGGGGTGGACGGCTTTACTGTAGGCGCGTAGGTTTTGGCGCATACGCCAATCAGCCCACGAATTACGCCAAATGCCGAAAACCATCCACGTACTCGCGTTCGCCAATGTGCAATTGCTCGATGTCACCGGGCCGTTGCAGGTCTTCGCCTCGGCCAACGACATCGCCCGTCAGCAGGGTTTGCCTGCGCCGTACGCGCCAACGGTGATTGCCAGCGGTGGCGGGGCGGTGAACTCGTCTGCCGGGTTGGCGATGCTGGCCGAGCCGCTGCCGAAGCAGCCCAGCGATACGCTGATTATCGCCGGCGGCTGGGGCGTTTATGCCGCTGCCGAAGACACTGAGTTAGTGAGTTGGGTGCGTGAACACGCCAATGGATGCCAGCGCGTGGCTTCGGTTTGTACGGGAGCATTCCTGCTGGCGGCCAGCGGCTGGCTCGACGGTCGTCGGGTCGTCACCCACTGGACTCGCTGCGAACAACTGGCGCAGCAGCACCCGCGTTTGCAGGTCGAGCCAAATCCAATCTTCATCAATGACGGCCCGGTCTGGACCTCGGCGGGCGTCACCGCCGGCATCGACCTGGCGCTGGCCATGGTCGAAGACGACCTCGGTCGCGACATGGCCCTGGACGTCGCCCGGCAACTGGTGGTGTTCCTCAAGCGCCCGGGCGGGCAGTCGCAATTCAGCGTGACGCTGTCACTGCAAAAACAGGGCAACCGATTTGATGATTTACATGCGTGGATCGCCGAACACCTGACCTGCGACCTGGGCATCCCGACCCTCGCTGAACAGGCCGGCATGAGCGAACGCAGCTTCGTGCGCCACTACCGCGCCGACACCGGCCAGACCCCGGCCCGGGCCATCGAACTGATCCGCGTCGAAACCGCCCGCCGGTTGCTGAGCGATACCGGTTTGCCGATCAAACGGGTCGCGGCGAATTGTGGATTTGGCAGTGAAGAAACCTTGAGACGCAGTTTCCTGCGGGCCATGGGTGTGACGCCGCAGGCGTATCGTGAGCGGTTTTCGGTCAGCGCTGCAGCAGATCCAGTAATGCCTTGAGCGTTTCGCCTGGCGCTTCCTCGGGAATGTTATGCCCGACACCCGCCAGCACCCGCCGCTCGTAAATCCCGGTGAAGTGGTGGGCATCTTCATCGTCTTCCGGCGCCGGGCCAACACCATCATCCGCACCGCACAGCGAAATCGTCGGCACGCCGATCGCCGGCTGTTTCTCCAGCGCCTGCTCCATCCCTTCCAGCGCCGGATCGCCCGGCGCATACATGAAGCGATGGCGATAAGAGTGAATCACCACCTCGACGAAGTCCGGGTTATCGAACGCCGACGCACTCAGCGGATAACGCTCGGCGTTCCGCGTCCAAGTCGGTGACCACAACTGCCAGAGCAGCCCGCACAGTTCCCGACGATTCTGCGTCAGCCCTACAACGCCACGGGGCGTGTGGAAGTAATACTGATACCAGAGGCGATGCTCGCTCTGCGGATCCAGCGGCTGGACCGAATTCGGAATGTCTTGCAGGTTGTAGCCGTCGCCCGTCACCAAACCGCGCACACGCTCGGGAAACAGCGCCGCCACAATGCACGCCGCCCGACCGCCCCAGTCGTAACCACACAATGTCGCTTGCTCGATTCCCAGCGCATCCATCAACTCCAGCAGATCCTGCGCCAGCGCCGCTTGCTGGCCGGAACGCAGCGTGTCCGGGTTGTTGAAACGGGTCGGGCCGTAACCGCGCAGGTAGGGCACGATCACCCGATAACCCTGGGCGGCGAGCGGCGGGGCGATTTCGTCGTAGGCGCGGGGGGAGTAGGGAAAACCGTGGAGGAGGATGACCGGCGTGCCGTTTTCCGGGCCGTGATGTTCATAGCCGATGGTCAGGCTTTCAGTCTTGCAAAACTGCATCACAGCTTGGGTCATCTCTCTCTCCCGTTATCCGAATAACACCTTCTGCCAATGGTCTTCGCTGATGATGGCAATCGGCACGCCGCTGTCGCGAAGCTCAACTGCTTTCTTGATCTTGGTGCCATAGCTGCTGTGAAGCCATTGATCATTACCGATGCTGCCTACCACCAGATAATGAATCTTTTTGCTGACAGAACCACCGATCAATCCACCTCGCTCGACAATCAACGCCTCACAGTCCTTGCGGGGGCCGTAGGCCATGACACCGGTGAAGAGAAAGACACGATCAGCACAGCTCAATGCCGGAGCAGGGTTGTCCAGAGGCAGAGAGGTTGAGGCAACGAAGGGTTGCTGTGCGCCGACTGGAAGACCTGCGAACTGGTGAAGCATTTCCAGCAACTCGACCGACTCTTCTGCATCAAGAACGCCGTCACTCAGCATGTCGGCGAGACGCTTATAAAGGATGTTGACGACCGGATCATTCAGATGGATCAAGTGCGATTCGATCCAGTTCTTGAGAAATTCGGCTTCCTGCTGATTGATCTTGCCGTCTGCTGCAAGCCCGGCGGCGATTCCAGTCAGTGCGTCGACGGAGCGACGGTCGATTCGGGCTTGATGAAAGAAACTGCTGTTCTGAAACTCCTGATGCAGATCGACCATTGCGCTCCTCCTTAAGCTTCGGCTTCCGCCACCTGATTAAAATACTTGCTCCGATCCGGCGTAAACGTCACCACCATTTTCGTCCGCGAGCAGGTCATGACGCGCTCGGTACCCAGATCAATATCCAGATCCTCCCCGCGCAAACCCTGCCACTGGGCGAGGTATTTCAGCGATCCGTATTTTTCGTTTTTCTTCAGGCTGCGGCTCACGCCGCCTTTCCAGCCGAGTACCGGTAATTCGTCGGCACGACAGCGTTGGGCGAGGTCGGGGAAGCGGGTGGCGCGCTGGCGGCCGATTTCCCAGCATTTGATCAGGCCTTTGTCGGCGGCTTCCCACAGTTCGTCGCGCTTGAGGCCGGTGCGCAGAGGGGTATCGATCTGGCGATGGATGCGTTGGCTCATTCTGGTTCCTTGAGTCGGGTTTTTATTGGACAGCTCCGCTGTGCCCGTTGCGGTGGATGGTAGGGGGGGATGTAACAGCTGGCAACAAGGTATTTCGGGGTGTAAGTGCGAGTTGCGGGCCAAGCGTTACACGGGGTTGGCAGGTTTCTGTAGGCCGTGCCATCAACAAGTTGTATCGAAAGGAATCGATTGTGTGGGCCAGCCCTTCAACCACAAGGCTCGGGGGTGTTTGCCGTTCGTAGGTGGTCATCCTACAAACGGCGATTGGAGTTGAGATCTTTCTTACAGGCTCTGGCGAAGAAGGATGACTACGGCTGCCAGTAATTTTTCTCCCCACTCAACTTGCGATCGAGAAAACTCGCCGCGCTGATCAGCGCCAGATGGGTCAACGCCTGGGGCGTGTTGCCCAGATGCCGGCCGCGGTTGTCGAATTCCTCGGCGTACAACCCCAGCGGATTGGCGTAGCGCAGCAGTTGCTCGAATTCCAGGTGGGCCTTTTCCACTTGCCCGGCGCGGGCCAGGCATTCGACGTACCAGAACGAGCACGCTGCGAAGGCGCCTTCAGTGCCGGACAAACCGTCGATGCCGGCATCGTCGTTGCGATAGCGATAAACCATGCCGTCACGCACCAGATGTTTCTCGATGGCTTCCAGCGTCGCCAGCCATTTCGGATCCTTGGCGCTGACGAAGCGCACCAGCGGCATCAGCAGCATCGAGCCATCCAGTGTGGTGCCGCCCTGGTATTGCACGAAGTGTCCGCGCTCTTCGTTCCAGAAGTTGTCCCAGATGTCGGCATGGATGGCCTGACGGGTCTGGTCCCAGCGGGCGAACGGCGCCGGCAGCGAGCGTTTCGAGGCCAGGCGGATCGCCCGGTCCAGCGCCACCCAGCACATCAGCCGTGAGTGCAGGAAGTGATGTTGCTCACCGCGCATTTCCCAGATGCCCACATCCTTGGTCTGCCAGGTCTCACAGACCTGATCGACCACTTCCGTCACGTGTTGCCAGCCTTCGTGGGAAATCGCGTCGCCGTACTTGTTGACCAGATAAACGGCGTCCATCAGTTCGCCAAAGATATCCAGTTGAATCTGGTCGTACGCGCCATTGCCGATCCGCACCGGTTTGGCACCGCCATGCCCGGCCAAATGCGTGAGTTCGGTTTCCGGCAGTTCCTGGCGGCCGTCGATGGCGTAGAGGATGTTCAGCTTCATCGATGACTGGCCGCAGCAGTCGCTGACCCGCCCGCGAAGCCAGCGCATGTAGGCGTTGGCTTCGTCGACAAACCCCAGGCGCATGAAGGCGTAAACAGTGAACGAGGCGTCGCGGATCCAGGTGTAGCGATAGTCCCAGTTGCGTTCGCCGCCGGGTGTTTCCGGCAGGCCGAAAGTGGCGGCAGCGAGGATTGCGCCGTGCTGGCGTGAGGTCAGCAGCTTCAGGGCCAGGGCCGAGCGGTTGACCATTTCTCGCCAGCGACCGCGATAGTTGGACTGGCCGATCCAGTCGCGCCAGAACTTCAGCGTGCGTTCGATGCACAGCTGCGCGGCGCCTTCGGCAAAGCGCGGATCGTCGCTGGCGCCGAGCATGAACGCCGCCGTCTGATCCTGCTTGAGGGTGAATTGCCCGACCGCTGCTTCCTGATCGACGCTCAAGGCTTGATCCGAGGCCAGCCGCAGTGTCGGCTGCCCGCTGGCGCTGAACAGCACATCCTGTTTATCGATGACGGCGCGGGTCTCAGCGCGGGCGTAGTCATGCCGTACCGCGCAGCGCAGGTGAAACGTCGCCTGCCCGCTGACCACCCGCACCCGGCGTATCAACAGCGGCAGGGCATCGTCGTTGTCGCCAATCGGCAGCAGATCGGTGATTTCCACCACGGCGTGGTCGCTGAGCCAGCGGGTTTGCAGGACGTTGGTGTCCGGCAGGTAGATCTGCTCGCGCCGGGCATCGGGCAGGTCCGGGGCGAGCTGGAAAATCCCCGCGTCGGGGGTATCGAGCAGCGAACAGAAGATCGACGGGCTGTCGAACGCCGGCCAGCAGAAAAAATCCACGCTGCCCTTGTCATTGACCAGCGCGGCGCTGCGCAGGTCGCCAATGATGCCGTGGGCGTCGATGGGGCTTTGTCGTTCGGATTGATGCTCAGCCATTGCCACGGAACTCCGGATAGAGGCTCATGCCGCCGTCGATGAACAGGGTGGTGCCGACGATGTAGTCGGAGGCATCGGAGGCGAGAAACACCACCGCGTTGGCCACGTCCTCGACATCGCCGATGCGACCGTAGGGGATGAGTTTGAGCAGGTCCTGCACGGCGTCGCCTTCGGTGGCGTCTTTATTGATGGCCGTGCGAATCGCCCCCGGCGCGATGCTGTTGATGCGGATGCGCTGGTGGCTGACTTCCTGGGCCAGGGTCTGCATCAACTGATCGACGCCGCCCTTGGACGCTGCGTAGTTAACGTGCCCGGCCCAGGGAACGCGCTGGTGCACCGAGCTCATGTGGATGATTTTTCCGGCAGCCCGGGACACGCCTTCGCGCACACCCTGGCGGTTGAAGATCCGCAGCGCGGCACGGGCGCAGAGGAACTGGCCGGTGAGGTTGACGCCGATCACCGCGTTCCAGTCGGCCAGCGACATATCCACAGCCGCCGCGTCTTTTTGCAGGCCGGAATTGGCCACCAGAATGTCCAGTGTGCCGAAGGCGTCGAGGGTCTGCTGGAACAGCCGCTCAACGTCTTCCTCCTTCGAAACGTCGGCGCCAATGGCGATGGCCTGGCCACCGTCGGCGACGATCTGCCGGGCCAGCGCTTCGGCGGGCTCGGCCTGACGGTTGTAGTTGATGACCACGGCAGCACCGGCAGCGGCCAGGGCTTTGGCGGCACCGTGGCCGATGCCGGAACTGGCGCCGGTGACAAGAGCCACTTGGCGGGCGAGGGAAATCTGCATGCAGGGTCGCGCCTTGTGCGGGGATCTGAACAGCTGACCGACGTCCTCGGGTCAGAGTTCAGCGCAAATGCGAAGGGCCGGGCAATCACATCGAATCCCCAAAAGGTGCGCGGGTTCAGACATGGTAGCGCGCACTGGTTTTATGCCATTCCAGATTGCCGCCAATCCATGTCCTCAATCCTGTGAGATAGCGCCGCAATATCGGTGAGCGCGTGCCTTTCATCAGCGTTGCGTGCAGGCGTTCGTATTCTTCCATCGCTGCGTCGTGGATATCGGCCGCCCGGTCGATGGCCTCCTGAAGCGAACAGTTGTGCCTGGCTGCCAGCAGGTAAGGCAGCTTGAAGTCGCCGGTTTCGTTGAGGTGCTCCTTGTAGGCGGAATACAGATCATTGACCAGAGTGGTCGCCAGCGAGGCCAGTGCGGTGATGCGGTGAATCTCTGGACGGGAATACGTGTTGGCCGGGACTTCGTAGCCGCCGATCGGGTCGATCAGTACCAGGCAAGGCCAGAAGCTGTTGACCTGCCGACTGGCCAGGTATTCAGCGACAGTGGGTTGGGTGCCATAGAGGCGCCAGGGACCTTCCGCCGCCATGGTGACGAACATGGAGATGGTGATCTGGCGTACCCGGGCGACTTGCGAGGGCGTGCAGAATTGGGCGACCCGTTTCATGTAAGCCAGCAATCCTCTGATCACTGGGTCGCGCATTTGCTGCCGTGCGAGTTCTTCGTCGAACGGTGCAGGTAAATAGACCGGGTCGATTGTGGTGCTCATCGACGCGGTTCCTGGGCAGGGGTGACAGGTCCATGTAAAACCTTTGGCAGAATTTGCGAAGCCAAAACCCTGAACCTTTCGCGGGAGCACTCCCTTCACACTCCACCAACAATTCCTCGCTTCCCCGCCCGTCTGGCTTTGTGGCAACTTGGCCACGAGTTCACATTGAAACTTGAAGAGATCTCCAACGACGTTGCTAAATCTATTCAACTTCACCGGGATGGATTTAACAGTGCTTCCAGTCTGGCTTTGGCCTCGGGTTGCAGACCATACCGGGCAGTCACGTAGGCATCGAGCAACTCAGTGAAGTCCGTTGCGATGTTGCTACCCTTGAGTGTCATTACCCGCTCGCCGTCCATGTACACCGGTGCCGATGGATGCTCTCCTGCTCCAGGCAGGGAAATGCCGATGTCCGCCAGACGGCTTTCGCCCGGGCCATTGACGACGCAGCCCATGACCGCGACATGCATATTTTCGACGCCGGGAAATTGCATTTTCCACTCGGGCATTCGGGCCTGGAGAAAACCTTCAATCTGCTGCGCCAGTTCCTGAAAAAAGCTGCTGGTGGTGCGCCCGCACCCGGGACAGGCCACCACGGTGGGGGTAAATGCACGCAAGCCCATGACCTGCAGAATCTGCTGCGCCACGAGCACTTCACGGGTGCGGTCACCGTTGGGTTCCGGAGTCAGGGAAATGCGCAGCGTGTCACCGATGCCCTCCTGCAAAAGCACCGCCAGCGCGGAAGAGGAGGCGACGATACCTTTGGAGCCCATGCCGGCCTCGGTCAACCCCAGATGCAGCGGAAAAGCGCAACGTGCGGCGAGATTGCGGTACACCGCGATCAAATCCTGCACATGGCTGACTTTTGCCGACAGCACAATCCGGTCTGCCGGCAAGCCGACGTCGATGGCCCGTTGCGCATTCTCCAGCGCCGATACCACTAGCGCCTCACGCATCACCGCATCGGACTCCAGCGGCAGGGCTGATGCCGCGTTTGCGTCCATCATCCGAGCCAGCAAATCCGAGTCCAGGCTGCCCCAGTTAACGCCGATTCTCACCGGCTTGCCGTAGCGGCAGGCGGCTTCGATCATGCTGCAGAACTGCTCGTCACGCTTGGCGCCCTTGCCGACATTGCCGGGGTTGATGCGGTACTTGCCCAGTGCCTCGGCGCATTCGGGATATGCCGCTAATAAACGATGGCCGTTGAAATGAAAGTCACCCACCAGCGGCACCTTGATGTTGCGCCGATCCAGAAGCTCGCGAATGTGCGCCACTTGCGCTGCGGCATCGTGGCTGTTGACCGTGATCCGCACCAGCTCGGCACCTGCCAGCGCCAGACTTTCGATCTGACGGGCTGTGACTTGGGCGTCGGTGGTGTCGGTGTTGGTCATGGCCTGCACAACAACAGGCCCTTCGCTGCCTATGGTGACGGGACCGATGATTACTTGCCGGGTGGTGCGTCGAGCGATGGGGTTGTCCATGGATTTGACTCCAGTGGGGTGCTGCTTACTGACGGGTGATCAACCCGTCGGGAAGGCGGAAGTGAACATGTTCTTCGCGCCCCGGCAGGTTCTCGATCTGGAGCGGGGCGATCCTGCTCAGGGCGTTGAGAACATCGCTGACCATTGCCTCAGGCGTTGAAGCCCCGGCGGTTATTCCGACAGTCGAATAACCGTCAAACCATTCGCTGCGAACTGCGTTGCCGTCGGCGATCAGATAACTGGTTGTTCCGTTTTGCGCAGCGATATCACGCAACGTTATGGAGTTGGCACTTTGTGGGCTGCCAATCACCAGTACCACATCGACGCATAGGCTCAGTTCACGTACGGCGGTTTGCCGATTTTGTACGGCGTAGCAAATGTCACGGGTGTCTGGCCCGATAATCTGTGGGTAGCGTTGCTTGAGGGCGTCGACCACTGCGCGAGTGTCGTCGACGCTGAGGGTGGTTTGGGTGATGTAAGCCAGCGGTGTATTTCGCACAAACTCAAGAGCGGCGATTTCGGTTTCGGTTTGCACGACCACAACGGGGGCGGGAATTTGCCCGAGCGTGCCGATCACTTCCGGATGGTTCGGTTCGCCAATCAGGATCACCTGATAACCTCGGGCAGCGTATTGACGACCCTGGTTGTGCACTTTGGTGACCAGCGGGCAGGTGGCGTCCAGTACCTGTAAACCCCGTTGGTGGGCCTGCGCTTGCACTTCTTTGCCAACACCGTGAGCGCTGAAGATCGTGACGGCATTGGTTGGCACTTCATTCAACGCTTCGACGAACCGTGCTCCCTTGGCCCGCAGGTCATCGACCACGTGCTGGTTATGGACGATTTCGTGACGCACGTAGACTGGTGTGCCGAATTGCTCGAGAGCTTGTTCGACGGTATCGATAGCGCGAACGACACCGGCGCAGAAGCCTCGGGGCTGGGCGAGGATGATTTTCATGGTGATTCCTCACGGTACTCCGGGTTTCTCTATCAATGGGCACGAAGCGTCTGAACAGGCCTCGCCAAAATATCTGTCCCTACAGGTTTGCGAATGGCTTTTACGTTTGTTTGATGCTGCTTAAATGGCGATCTCTGGTTCCTTGACACTTCAAATGTGTATGTCGTGGGTAGAAGCAATGAGTGTTTCCATTTCAGCGGGCGATTCATGCTCGTGTCTGCAACAGTACGTCGACCGATGCGCAGCGGTTGTCAGAAAGCTTCATGTCATGCGTACTTAGAAACGCCTCGATTGAACGTGTTATTCCGGCCGTATCGAGCCCGCTCATACTCAGCAACTTCTCGGGTGAGCCATGCTCGATGAAGTGATCGCTGAACCCCAGTTGCAGCACCCACGGTGAGTGACCGTGTATTGCCAATTGCTCCAGACACGCCGAGCCGCCCCCTCCCATTACGCTACCTTCCTCGAGGGTCACCAGCAGGTCATGGTCCCGGGCCAATTGCTGAATGAGGGCCTCATCGAGTGGTTTGATAAAGCGCATATTGGCAACAGTGGCGTCGAATGCTTCGGCGGCTTCAAGGGCAGAGCGCAGCATCGAGCCGAACGCCAGGATAGCGATGCGCAAGCCGATGGGCTGCGCCGAGTATCGGCGGATTTCACCTTTGCCCACCGGTAGGGCACGCAACGCCCGCGATGTGACGATGCCGTTACCTGATCCGCGGGGATAACGCACAGCACTCGGGCCTTTGAGGAGAAGGGCGGTGTGCAACATCTGCCGGCATTCGTCTTCATCTGCCGGGGCCATGACAGTAAGGTTCGGTATACAGCGCAGATAAGCGATGTCGAAAGCGCCCGTATGAGTGGCGCCGTCGGCACCGACGATACCAGCCCGGTCTATGGCGAAAACCACAGGCAGATTCTGGATAGCGATATCGTGAATCAACTGGTCGTAAGCTCGTTGCAAAAAGGTCGAGTAGATCGCCACCACCGGTTTCAAACCCTCGGCTGCCAATCCTGCAGCGAAGGTCAGCGCGTGTTGTTCGGAAATTCCGACATCGAAAAAACGGTCGGGGAAGCGTCGTTCGAACTCCACCAGACCTGATCCTTCGCACATCGCTGGGGTGATTGCCACGACGTTTGGATCACGTTCAGCTTCATCACATATCCACCTGCCAAATACTTGGGTGTAAGTGGCCTTGCTGGTCACAGGGGGATCTATACCGTGTGCGGGGTCGAATTTTCCCGGTCCGTGATAAAGCACTGGGTTGGATGCGGCCGGTGAGTAACCGTGCCCCTTTTCCGTGACAATGTGCAGCAGTTGCGGGCCGCGCAGTTTTTTCAGGGCACGCAGTGCAGGGAGCAACTCGTCGAGATGATGGCCGTTGATGGGACCTGTGTAGCCAAAGCCCAAGGCTTCGAAAAAAGTCGCCTCTGTTCCTGACTCTTTTACCTGCTTCAATTTCCCGAAGTATTCGCGCAAGGCCCCGACCGGTGGCGAGATCGACATGTCGTTGTCGTTGAGAATCACCAGAAACGGCAATTCCTTATATAAGCCGGCATTGTTCATCGCTTCGTATGCCATGCCGCCGGTTACCGCGCCGTCGCCGATTACTGCTACGCAATGGCGGGGTTGCGATTGATTGCGAGCGGCCAATGCCATGCCCAGTGCCGCCGAGATGGAAGTGCTCGAGTGCGCCGTGCCAAAGGTGTCGAATTCAGATTCGCAACGGCGGGGAAATCCGGAAATTCCACCGAATTGGCGAATACTCTCCATCGCTTCACGTCGACCGGTAAGGATTTTGTGGGCGTATGCCTGATGGCCGACATCCCACACGATTCTGTCGTTGGGGGTGTTGAACACGTAATGCAGCGCAACAATCAATTCCACGGTGCCAAGGTTGGCCGAGAGGTGACCGCCGGTTCTAGCGACACTATGCAAAATGAACGCCCGCAGTTCATCCACGAGTGGGCCCAGGGCGGCGACATGCAGCGCACGCAAATCAACCGGGCTATCGATGGTCTTGAGTAATTCGAACATGCTGGATTCCTTTCTAGTGGCTCGTTTTTGCGAGTTCTTTCCAGGCGCTTATCCTGGCAACTCCGGTGGTCTCGACGATCCGACGGAACCAAACGGTGAAGGTCTCGGGGGCAGCTGCGATGCGTGCGGGGAGTTGTGAAAGCTTGAGCCACTGCCATGCATGGGCTTCTTCGGGATTGGCGATGGGGTCACAGTGACTGACACCGACGAACACGTGGTCGAACTCGTGCTCTATCAATTGGTTCGAGACTTCTTCGCGGTAGAGCAGCGTGGAAACCTTGCGCAAGGAACAGGTTATGCCCATCTCTTCCTGCAAACGGCGTTTTGCGGCTGAAAGCGTCCGCTCGCCAAGCCGGGGATGCCCGCAGCAAGTGTTGGTCCACAGGCCTTGAGAATGGTATTTGCCGAAGGCGCGTTGTTGTAACAGGACACGGCCAGTGTTATCGAAAATGAAGATCGAGAACGCACGGTGCAAAAGCCCGAATTGATGGGCCTGCAACTTGGGCGCACAGCCTTTTTTACGATCTCGCCGATCGACCAGAATAAGTAACTCTTCCATAGCTAGACTCCAATACGTCTTCGCTACTGGGCGTTCCTACGCTGGCCAGACTTCTTAGGGAAAAACAGACGGGTGTTGTGGTTGGAAGTTAGTTGTTTATTGTTCAAGGGGCAAATTCTGATTAGATCTTTTTCTTATTCCGGGTGCTTTTTTCTGGTTGTGTAGTTCTATGGTGTGTGCGGCATTTTGCGAATGAATATTCAGGTTTGTATTGATGCTTATAGCAAACGTTCATAGAGATAGCACTTGTGTTACGTAGCTTTGTAGCTATTGTCAGGCAGAACTTCTCTGTGTTTTGTGATGGTGAATGACGCAGGTCGTGGGAGTTTTTTGATTCTGGGTGATTTCGATTTTGTGTATATCGAAGTTTTAATGTCTGGTTTTGAGGGGTCAGGGTATTCAAATGTTACAGCGCCTATGTGTTCTCGGTTCTACCGGGTCTATTGGCGACAGTGTTTTAGATGTAGTCGCACGTAACTCTGACAAGTATGTTGTGTATGCATTAAGTGCGCATTGCAATATAAAAAAGCTTTTTAAACAGTGCCTTGAGTTTAACCCGATAGTGGCTATCGTAAGTGAACCGCACCACGCGATAGAGCTTCAGGCACATCTACAGGCAGTACAGTCACGTACCGAAGTATGTTGCGGTATCGAGGCTTTGTGCGAGGTCGTTTGTGCCGCAGAGTGCGATACCGTCGTTGCTGCCATTGTCGGTGCGGCAGGGCTCCTGCCAACTTTGAGCGCAGCCCGGGCCGGAAAAAAAATACTCTTGGCCAACAAGGAAGCCTTAGTCATGTCTGGTGCGTTGTTCATGCGCACAGCCAGAGAGTCCGGTGCAGTTATTTTGCCGCTGGATAGCGAACACAATGCGATCTTTCAATGCTTGCAAGGTTGTGATCCCGAATTATCCGGCGTTGAACGGTTGATTCTGACCGCTTCGGGCGGGCCGTTCAGGACGCGTTCGCTGGCATCACTAAGAGACGTTACGCCCAAAGAGGCCTGTGCTCATCCCAACTGGGTGATGGGCCGAAAAATATCCGTCGACTCAGCAACGATGATTAACAAAGGCCTGGAGATCATTGAGGCCAGCTGGTTGTTCAATACGGCGCCGTCGCGTATCGAGGCGCTGATACACCCTCAGAGCATTGTTCATTCGATGGTGGTTTTTCGGGATCAGTCCGTACTGGCCCAGATGGGCAATCCCGATATGCGCATGTCCATTGCCCATGCGTTGGCCTATCCGCAACGTATAACTTCAGGCGTCGCGCCATTGGATCTCAGCCAGTTGTCGGCATTGACCTTCGAGAAACCTGATCTTGTTCGTTTCCCGTGCCTTGAGTTGGCCATGGAGGTGATCAATCAGCCGCCGGCGGCAAGTATTGTCCTGAACGCGTCAAATGAAGTGGCGGTCGACGCCTTCTTGTCCATGCGAATTTCTTTCACTGACATCGTGCGAGTCATTGATCGAACCCTGCAACGCATCGACTCAGCGCCGGTTAATACGATTGACGACATTCTGGCAATAGATGACCAGGCACGTAGAGTCAGTCGTGAGTCAATCGCACGCTTGTAGTCTTCACACTCCACCAACAATTCCTCGCTTCCCCGCCCGTCAGGCTTTGTGGCAACTTGGCCGCCCCTGATGAGGCTGCATCCGATGGCAAACCCTTACCGCGAGTTGTTCAACGCCCCCGGCGCCCGGGCCTTTGTGATGGCCGCGATGATCGCGCGCATGCCGATTTCCATGACCGGTATCGGTGTGATTACCATGCTCTCGCAATTGACCGGCGGCTACGCATTGGCGGGTGGGGTGGCGGCGACGTTTGCGCTGGCCACGGCGTTTTGCGCGCCGCAGGTGTCACGGTTGGTGGACCGTTTCGGCCAGGGGCGGGTGCTGCCGGTGGCGGCGCTGATCGGCGGGGGCGCGCTGTTGATGTTGCTATTGTGTACCCGTTTGCAGGCGCCGACCTGGACGCTGTTTGTCTGCGCAGCATTGGCCGGTTGCATGCCGAGCATGTCGGCGATGGCGCGGGCGCGCTGGACCGAAATCTATCGCGGCCAGCCGCAATTGCAGACCGCGTATGCGCTGGAGTCGGTGCTCGACGAAGTCTGCTTCATCGTCGGCCCGCCGTTGTCGGTGGGCTTGTGCGTCGGTGTGTTTCCCGAAGCCGGGCCGCTGGCAGCGTTGTTGATGTTGGCGATCGGCGTGACGGCGTTCGTCGCCCAGCGCAGCACCGAGCCGCCGGTGCATCCTCACGAATCAGAGCATCAGGGTTCGATCATTCGTTCGACCGACGTGCAATGGCTGCTGGCGTTGATGCTGGCCATGGGCGTGATCGTCGGCGTGGTGGATGTGGTCAGCGTCGCGTTCGCCCAGCAGCAGGGCCAGCCGGCGGCGGCCAGCATCGTGCTGTCGGTGTATGCCATCGGTTCCTGTCTGGCCGGTATCGCCTTCGGTGCGATGCGCTCGAAACTGCCGTTGCCCAGGTTGTTTCTGTATGGCGGGATCGCGACGGCGGTGACCACTTTGCCGTTGTTGCTGGCGAACAACATTTTCGGGTTGGCTGTCGCGGTGTTCATCGCCGGGCTGTTCTTCTCGCCGACCCTGATCGTGGCGATGGCGTTGATCGAGCGCATCGTGCCGCCGGCCAAACTCACCGAAGGCCTGACCTGGCTGGTGACCGGTTTGAGCATCGGCGTGGCCATCGGCGCCGCCGGTTCCGGCGCATTGGTGGATGCGTTCGGTGCGCGCAGCGGCTTCTGGCTGGCGATTGCCGCCGGGGCGGTGGTACTGGGCTCGGCGGTGCAGAGTTTCCGCCACTTGAAATGACTGGATAGACGCGCGCGGGCTAATTTCTGCAGGGCCGCCTTCGTTCTTTTATACAGACAACTTTTCGAGGTAAGCCGGGTGACTCAGCTGACATTGCTGTGCCTTCCTTATTCGGGCGCCAGTGCCATGGTCTACAGCCGCTGGCGCCGCAAATTGCCGCAGTGGCTGACGCTGCAGCCGGTAGAGCTACCGGGTCGCGGCGCACGTTTTGGCGAAGCGCTGCAAACCGACATGCGGGCGCTGGCCCGTCAGTTGGCCAGCGAACTGCAAACGACCCTGCGTGCGCCTTATGCGATTTTCGGCCACAGCCTCGGCGCGCTGCTGGCCTGCGAACTGGCCCATGCCTTGCGCGCTCTGGGGTTGCCGGAGCCGGTTGCGCTGTTCGCCTCCGGCACGGCGGCGCCGACGCTGCGCAGTGAATATGACCGCGGCTTTGCCGAACCGAAGAGCGATGCCGAACTGATCGAGCAGTTACGCACCTTGAATGGCACCAGCGAGGAAATTCTCGCCAATGCCGAATTGATGAGCCTGACCCTGCCGGTGCTGCGTGCCGACTTTCTGTTGTGCGGACGTTTTCAGCCGATCCAGCGTCCGCTGCTCAAATGCCCGGTGCATGTGCTGGGTGGTACGACCGACCGCGCGACCACCGAGCAATTGATCGGCTGGAGCAAGGAAACCCTCGGCAGTTTCTCCGTGGACATGCTTGCTGGCGGTCATTTCTTCATCCATGAACACGAGGCCAAGGTGCTGAAGGTCATCAAGGATCAGCTCGACGTACACCATCGCCGGCACTCAATACCCGCCATTTCCTGAGCAACGGGAAACCCTGTGTGAGCGAGCTGATCGCGCCCACAGGGTTTCCTGCCCGTCTGAAAATTCCCGCCTGCTTCCCTCCTGATAGTTCTTCTCATTCGCTAATTTTTCCGATGTGCATTCGTTTTATAGGGACGACGTGCCTTTGTGCTTCCTGCCTACTGATCCGGATGCTAAGAAATGAATGCTGAAGACTCCTTGAAACTTGCTCGCCGGTTTATCGGGTTGCCCCTGGAAAAGCGCCAGATGTTCCTCGCGGCCCTGCAAAAGGAGGGCGTGGATTTCGCCCGTTTCCCGATTCCCGCCGGGATCGAGGCCGACGATCGCCAGGCGTTGTCTTACGCGCAGCAACGGATGTGGTTTCTCTGGCAACTGGATCCGCACAGCGGCGCATACAACTTGCCGGGCGCGGTACGCCTGACCGGGCGGCTGAATCTGTCAGCGCTGGAGCAGGCCTTTGCTGCGCTGGTGGCGCGACATGAAACCTTGCGCACGGTGTTCCAGCGCCAGGCGGATGACAGCCTGCTGCAAGTGCCGGCCCCGGCGACCTTGAACATCCATCATGAAGATTTCACTGCGCTGCCGGCCACCGAACGCGAGGAAGCGGTTGTTCGTGCCGCCGAGCAGCAATCGGTGTTGCCGTTCGATCTGGCGGTCGGGCCGTTGCTGCGAGTCACCTTGCTCAAGCTCGCCGAGCAGGAGCACGTCTTGCTGCTGACCCTGCACCACATCGTTTCCGATGGCTGGTCGATGAACGTGCTGATCGACGAATTCATCCGGTGCTATGACGCCTTTGACGCCGGCCAGCCACCGGCGCTGGCAGCCCTGCCGGTTCAGTACAGCGATTACGCCCTGTGGCAACGTCGCTGGCTGGAGGCCGGCGAGCAGGCACGGCAACTGGAGTACTGGCAGGCGCAGTTGGGTGACGAGCATCCCGTGCTGGAACTGCCGCTGGACCATTCGCGTCCGGCCATGCCGAGCTATCGCGGCACACGCTATGAGTTTGCCGTCGACGGCCAGTTGGCCGACCAGTTGCGCGCCACCGCGCAACAGCATCAGGTCACGTTGTTCATGTTGTTGCTTGGCGCGTTCAATGCGCTGCTGCACCGTTACACCGGGCAGACCGATATCCGTGTCGGCGTGCCGATTGCCAACCGCAATCGCGCCGAGATCGAAGGTCTGATCGGTTTCTTCGTCAACACCCAGGTGCTGCGCACAAAAGTCGATGGCCAGACGCGCGTCGATGCGTTGCTGCAGGCGGTCAAAGAGACGGCGCTCGGCGCCCAGGCGCATCAGGATCTGCCGTTCGAGCAACTGGTCGAAGCACTGAAACTGGAGCGCAGCCTCAGTCACACGCCGCTGTTCCAGGTGATGTACAACCATCAGCCGCAGGTGGCCGATATCGCCGCCCTGGGCACAGCCTCGGGCCTGGTGCTCGAAAGCCTCGACTGGCAAAGCCGCACCACTCAGTTTGACTTGACACTCGACACCTACGAGAAGGGCGGCAAGCTGCACGCCGCACTGACTTACGCCAGCGACCTGTTCGACGCGCCGACCATCGAACGCATGGCGCGCCACTGGTTGCGTCTGCTCAAGGCCATGGTCGCTGATCCTGCGCAACGCATTGGCGAGCTGCCGTTGCTGGACGCGGATGAGCAGTACACGCTGGTGCATGCGTGGAACGGTGCAACAGCGGTTTATCCCACCGAGCAACCCATTCATCAATTGATCGAAGCCCAGGTGACCCGCACCCCGGATGCACCGGCGCTGGTGTTCGGCGAACAAACCCTGAGCTACGCGCAACTCGACGCGCGGGCCAACCAACTGGCCCATCTGCTGCGTGAGCAAGGCGTGCGGGCCGACAGCCTGGTGGGGATCTGTGTCGAGCGTTCGCTGGAAATGGTCATTGGCCTTTTGGCGATTCTCAAGGCCGGCGGCGCCTATGTGCCGCTGGATCCGGAGTACCCGCAAGAGCGCCTGGCCTACATGATCGAGGACAGCGGCATTACCTTGCTGCTGACCCAGAGCGCGTTGCTGGCGTCGCTGCCAACGGCCGGGGTG
Source organism: Pseudomonas pharyngis (assembly GCF_021602345.1). Taxonomy (GTDB): domain Bacteria; phylum Pseudomonadota; class Gammaproteobacteria; order Pseudomonadales; family Pseudomonadaceae; genus Aquipseudomonas; species Aquipseudomonas pharyngis. Next base: position 222,044 of record NZ_BQID01000005.1, on the reverse strand, counting down.
AACGTCATTACGCTTGATCAGGAAGCCGAATGGCTGGATCGCTACAGCGAAGGCCGTGTCGAGGCGGTCATCGATCCGCAAAACCTCGCGTACGTGATTTACACCTCCGGCTCCACCGGTAAACCGAAAGGCGCCGGCAACAGTCATGCGGCGCTGGTCAACCGTTTGTGCTGGATGCAGGAGGCTTACCGGCTCGATGCCAGCGATTCGGTGCTGCAGAAGACACCGTTCAGTTTTGACGTGTCGGTCTGGGAGTTTTTCTGGCCGCTGCTGACCGGCGCCCGACTGGTCGTGGCAGCCCCGGGCGCGCACCGCGATCCATCGCTGTTGATCGAGACCATCAACCACTACGGCATCAGCACGTTGCACTTTGTCCCGTCGATGTTGCAGGCGTTCATTCATGAGCCGGGCGTCGAGACCTGTGTCGGCCTCAAACGCATTGTCTGCAGCGGCGAGGCACTGCCACTGGACGCGCAACTGCAGGTGTTTGCCAAGCTGCCGAACGCCGGGCTCTATAACCTGTATGGCCCGACCGAAGCGGCCATCGACGTCACCCACTGGACCTGTGTCGACGAAGGTGCCGACAGCGTGCCGATCGGACGGCCGATCGCCAACCTGCGCACCCATGTGCTCGACGCCGAACTGCTGCCGGTGCCGAGCGGCGTGGCGGGTGAGCTGTACCTGGGCGGAGCAGGGTTGGCGCGCAGTTATCACCAGCGCCCGGCGCTGACCGCCGAGCGTTTTGTCCCGTGCCCGTTCCATGAAGGTGCGCGTCTGTACCGCACCGGTGACCGGGTACGCCAACGTGCCGACGGCGTCATCGAATACCTCGGGCGTCTCGATCATCAGGTCAAGCTGCGTGGCTTGCGTATCGAGCTGGGTGAAATCGAAACCCGCCTGATGCAGCATCCGCTGGTGCGTGAAGCCGTGGTGCTGGTGCAGGGCGGCAAACATCTGGTCGGCTATCTGGTGCTGGAAACTGCTCAGGCAGACGAACAATGGCATCAGGACGTCAAGGCGTGGCTGCTCGGCAGCCTGCCGGAATTCATGGTGCCGACCTACCTGATGACGCTGGCAAAATTGCCGGTCACCGCCAACGGCAAGCTCGATCGCAAAGCCTTGCCGCAGCCGGATGCCGCGCCGCAGCAAGCTTTTGTCGCGCCGCAGGATGCCATGCAAAAAGCCCTGGCGGCGATCTGGGAAGACGTGCTCGGTTTGCAACGCGTGGGTCTGGAGGACAACTTTTTCGAGCTGGGCGGCGATTCGATCATTTCGATTCAAGTGGTCAGCCGCGCGCGGCAGGCCGGGATCCGTATCAGCCCGCGCGATCTGTTCCAGTATCAGACTGTGCGCAGTCTGGCGCTGGTCGCGATCCTCGACAGCCACAGTTCGGTGGATCAGGCGCCGGCCACGGGCGAGGCCTTGTTGGGGCCGATCCAGCAGCAGTTCTTCAGCCGGGTGATGCCTCGGCGTGAACATTGGAACCAGTCCCTGTTGCTGACCCCGCGCGAGGCGCTGAATGCGCAGTGGCTCGATGCCGCATTGACCCATGTGATCAATCATCACGATGCCTTGCGCCTGCGTTTTGTCGAGGGCGCCGACGGCTGGCAGCAAGCGTACGCCGCACAGGTCGAACGCGCTGAGCTGTGGCTGCGCACGGCCGAGACGACCGAGCAACTGACCGCCCATTGCGACGATGCCCAGCGCAGTCTTGATCTGGCCAACGGGCCGTTGTTGCGTGCCGTGTTGGTGACCATGGCCGATGGCAGTCAGCGCCTGTCGCTGATCCTCCATCACCTGGTGGTGGACGGCGTGTCGTGGCGCGTGTTGCTGGAAGATCTGCAGCAAGCCTACGAACAGCTGGCGGCGGGCGGTGGCGTGCAATTGCCGGCCAAAACCAGCGCGTTCCAGAGCTGGACGGCGCGCCTGAGCACCGAGGCTTCGCGCTTCGACGATCAACTGGCTTACTGGAAAGCCCAGCACCACGACGCACGGGATCTGCCGTGCGAGCGCCCTGAAGGCAGCCTGCAAAACCGCTTCGGGGAAAAGATCGAATGGCGTCTGGACGCTGAGCGCACGCGCCAATTGCTGCAACAGGCGCCGGCGGCGTATCGCACGCAGGTCAACGATCTGCTGCTGACGGCACTGGCGCGCACCATCAGTGGCTGGAGCGGTCAGCCGGGCACCTTGATTCAACTCGAAGGCCATGGCCGTGAAGACCTGTTCGACGACATCGACCTGACGCGCAGCATCGGCTGGTTCACCAGCCTGTTCGCCGTCAATCTGGTGGCGAGCGAGGATCTCGACGGTTCGATCAAGGCGATCAAAGAACAACTGCGTGCGGTGCCGGACAAAGGTCTGGGTTACGGCGTGCTGCGTTATCTGGCAGCGCCGTCGGTGCGTGAAGAGCTGGCGTTGCTGCCGCCGCCGCGCATCACCTTCAACTATCTGGGGCAATTCGACCGGCAGTTCGATGAGCAGGCGTTGCTGGTGCCATCCACCGAGTCCGGCGGTGTCGCCCAGGATTCACAGGCGCCGCTGGATAACTGGTTGACGATCGAAGGCCAGGTTTATGGCGGCGAATTGGGCCTGATTTGGGGCTTCAGTTCGCAGATGTTCGACAGTGCCACCGTGCAAAGGCTGGCTGATCGCTACGCCGCCGAACTGACGGCACTGATCGAGCACTGCTGCACCCTCGACACCGCGCAAGCGACGCCATCGGACTTCCCGTTGGCACGCCTCAGCCAGGCGCAACTGGATGCGTTGCCGGTCGCCGCCGCTGTCATCGAAGATGTCTATCCGCTGTCGCCGATGCAGCAGGGCATGTTGTTCCACACCTTGTACGAACCGCAGGCCGAGGCCTATATCAGCCAGATGCGTCTGGACATCCAGGGCCTTGATCCGCAGCGTTTTGCCAGTGCCTGGCAAGCGGCGCTGGCGCGTCATGATGTGCTGCGCAGCAGCTTCCACTGGCAAGGCCTGGACAGCGCCCATCAGGTGATCAGCCGCGAGGTGCAACTGCCGCTGCAGATACTGGACAACACTGACACCGATGCGCTGGCCGAGACCGAGCGGGCGCAGGGTTTCGAACTCGACTGCGCGCCGTTGCTGCGCCTGAAACTGGTGCGCACCGGCGCCGATCATTGGCACTTGATCTACACCAGCCATCACATCCTGATGGACGGCTGGAGTAATGCGCAGTTGCTCGGCGAGGTGATTTCCCACTACGCCGCCGGGCGCCCACTGCCGGCGCCGGTCGGGCATTACCGCGATTACATGGGTTGGTTGCAGCAGCAATCGGCAGGCGCCGGCAAGGCGTTCTGGAATGCTGCGCTGGCCCCGTTGCAGGCGCCGACGCTGCTTGCCGACACCCTGCGTCCACCCGTGGGCGGCCACGGCACAGACGAACATCGCGAGGTGCTCGACGAAGCCGCAACACGGCGTCTGGGCGAGTTCGCCCGTCAGCAGAAAGTCACCCTCAACACGTTGTTGCAAGCGGCCTGGAGCCTGCTGCTGCAACGCTACACCGGTCAGGACTGCGTAGCGTTCGGCGCCACAGTGGCCGGTCGTTCGGCGCCGCTGCCGGGCATCGAGCAGCAACTGGGGCTGTTCATCAACACCCTGCCGCTGGTGTGCAATCCGCGCCCGGATCATCGCGTCGGGCAGTGGCTGGCTGATCTGCAGGCGCAGAACCTGGCCCTGCGTGAGTTCGAGCATGTGCCGCTGTACGACATTCAGGGTTGGGCAGGGCATCAGGGCTCGGCGCTGTTCGACAGCCTGCTGGTGTTCGAAAACTTCCCGGTCGCCGAGGCGCTGAAACAAGGTGCTCCGGCCGGGTTGACCTTCGGCAACCTGCACAACCACGAACGCACCCACTATCCGCTGACGCTGGGTATCGAACTCGGTGCCACGCTGAGCCTGGAGATGAGCTACGACGCTGCACGATTCAGCGCCGCCCAGGTGCACAGGCTCTGCGCCAACCTGCGCCACTTGCTTGAGCAACTGATCAGCAATGCCACAGGCTGCCTGGGCAACCTGACGCTGCTCGATGACGCCACCACGCGCGCCATGCTCTCCCACTGTCAGCCGCCAGCGTTGCAGTTGCAGCATGCAGGTCTGGTGCACGAACGCATTGCCGCGCAGGCCAAAGCCACACCGCAGGCGCTGGCCGTGCAGTGCGGTGAACAGCGCCTGAGCTATGACGAACTGAACCGCCAGGCGAATCGCCTCGCCCACCGTTTGCTGGCCAGCGGTGCGGCGCCGGGCAAGCGTGTCGGCCTGGCGCTGCGTCGTGGCCCGCAAATGATCGTCAGCCTGCTGGCAGTGCTGAAGACGGGCGCCGCGTACGTGCCGCTTGATGCCAACTACCCGGCCCAGCGTCTGGCCTACATGATCGAAGACAGCCGTGTCGATCTGCTGCTCGATGAATCCGCTCTCCTGCAAGACGTGCCGCTTGCGGCTGGCCTGGAGTATTTGCAGCTGGGCGACATCATCCAGACGCTGGGCGCTTATCCGGACAGCGATCCGCTGAATCACGCCACGGCCGATGACCTGGCCTACGTGATCTACACCTCGGGCTCCACCGGTCAGCCAAAAGGCGTGGCGATTGCTCACGCGGCGCTGCGCGAGTTCTGCCAGACCGGTGCCGAGTATTCGGCGCTCACGGCCGATGATCGCGTGCTGCAGTTTGCGACCTTCAGCTTCGACGGTTTTGTCGAGCAGTGTTACCCGCCGCTGTGTGTCGGCGCGGCGCTGATCATGCGCGGCGACGAACTCTGGGACGTCGTGCAGCTGGCGGACGAGATCGTCGACCATGGCGTGACTCTGGCGGACTTGCCGGCGGCCTACTGGTTCTTGCTGGCGCGTGAATGCGCGGGCGGCAACATCACCGGTCTGGGCGCGTTGCGTCAGGTGCATGTCGGCGGCGAAGCCATGTCGGTCGAAGGGCTGCGCCTGTGGCACGAAGCAGGACTGAGCCACGTGCGCTTGCTCAACACCTACGGGCCGACCGAGGCGACGGTGGTGTCGAGCGTTCACGACTGCCGCTTGAGCGATGCCAGCGACAGCTTCGGCATTCCGATTGGCCGGGCCATTGCTGGCCGCGCGTTGTACGTGCTCGACAGCGCCGGGCAATTGCTGCCTGCCGGTGGCGTCGGCGAGTTGTGCATTGGCGCGAGTGCCTGTCTGGCGCAGCAGTATTTCGATCGTCCGGCCCTCACCGCCGAACGTTTCCTGCCAGACCCGTTTGCCACCGAGCCGGGGGCGCGGCTGTATCGCAGTGGCGACCTGGCGCGTTACAACGAAAACGCTGATCTGGAGTACGCCGGGCGTATCGACCACCAGGTGAAGATCCGTGGCTTGCGCATTGAAATGGGTGAAATCGAAGCCTGCCTGCAAGCACAGGAGGGCGTGCGCGCGGCTGCGGTGATCGCTCAGGATTTCCCGGGTGGCGCGCAACTGGTGGCTTATGTGGTGCCCGAGACAGGAACCGAACCTGCGACCGCGCAGGCGCAGTGGCTGGACTCGCTCAAGGCTTCGCTGCAACAGCTGCTGCCTGATTACATGGTGCCGGCGCACCTGCTGTCGCTGGACGCGTTGCCGTTGAACAACAATGGCAAACTTGATCGTACCGCGCTGCCGAAAGTCGAACTGAGCCAGGACCTGAGCGTTTATGCAGCGCCGCAGACCTTGCTGCAAGTGCAATTGGCGCAGATCTGGGAAGCCGTGCTGGAGTCCGGCACCGTGGGGCTCAACGATCACTTCTTCGAGCGAGGCGGTCACTCGCTGCTGGCCACCCAGGTGATTTCCCGGGTCCGCCAGACGCTCAAACTCGATGTGCCGATGCGCACCCTGTTCGAGCAGCCGACGCTGCAAGCCTTTGCCGCCGCCTGCGCCACCCTGCAACACAGCGAAAGCGTGCCGATGATGGCGCTGCAGCGCGGTGCTGCACTGGCGTTGTCTTATGCCCAGGAACGGCAGTGGTTCCTCTGGCAGCTGGAGCCGGACAGTGCTGCTTACCACGTGCCAAGTGCGCTGCGCTTGCGCGGTGCTCTGGACATCGTCGGGTTGCAGAACAGCTTCAATCAACTGGTGGCGCGTCACGAACCGTTGCGCACCACGTTCCGCCAGGACGACGAGCGCACTGTGCAGGTGGTTCATGCGCACGGCCAATTGACGATTGAACAGCACAGCCTCGACGCCGAGGACAATCTTTCGAGCTGGGTGCAGGCGCAGATTCGCCAGCCGTTCGATCTGCTGAACGGGCCGCTGCTGCGCGTCAGTCTGTTGCGGTTGGCGGCGGATGATCACGTATTGGTGATCACCCAGCACCACATCGTGTCTGACGGCTGGTCGATGCAAGTGATGGTGCGCGAACTGATGGCGATGTATGCCGCAGAACGCGCCGGAAAACCGCTCGAACTGGCCGCGCTGCCGCTGCAATACGCCGATTTCGCGCAGTGGCAACGGCAGTGGATGGAGGCGGGCGAGCGGCAGCGTCAACTCGATTATTGGGTGGGCCAGCTTGGCGGCGAACAACCGGTGCTGGAGTTACCGCTGGACCATTCGCGTCCGGCGGTGCAGAGCTACCGTGGCGCGCGGCTGGAGGCGCCATTGGAATCTGCATTGAGCGCGCAGTTGCAGGCGCTTGCCGGACGTGAGGGGGTGACGATGTTCATGCTCTTGCTGGCCTCGTTCCAGACCCTGCTGCACCGCTACAGCGGTCAGGACGATATCCGTGTCGGCGTGCCGATTGCCAACCGCAATCGCGCCGAGACCGAGGGCCTGATCGGCTTCTTCGTCAACACCCAGGTGATGCGCGCACAGTTTGCCGGCGACCTGAGTTTCCGTGATCTGCTGGCGCAGACCCGTCAGGCTGCAATGGGCGCCCAGGCGCATCAGGATCTGCCGTTCGAGCAATTGGTGGAAGCGCTGGCGCCAGAGCGCAGCCTCAGCCACAGCCCGTTGTTCCAGGTGCTGTTCAACCACCAGCGCGATGCAGCGCCGGTCACCGATGTGGCGGATCTGCGCATCGAAGGCCTGCCGTGGAACAGCGCCACCGCACAATTCGACTTGACCCTGGACACCACGGAAACCGCCGCCGGGCTGATGGTCAGCCTGACCTACGCCAGCGACTTGTTCGAAGCGGCGACCATCGCGCGCCTGTTCGAACACTGGCAGGCATTGTTGCGGGCGATTGTCGCTGCGCCGCAACAGTCGATTGCCGCGTTGCCGATGCTCGCCGCGCAAGAGCGCCAACGGATTCTCGAAGACTGGAACGCCACCGCCACCGAGTACCCGTTACACCTGAGCGTGCAGCAACTGATCGAGGCACAGGTCCTGCGCACCCCGGACGCCGCAGCGCTGAAGTTCGCCGATGAATGCCTGAGCTACGCGCAGCTCAATGCCCGCGCCAACCGGTTGGCACACAAGCTGATGGCGCTGGGTGTCGGACCTGAAAGCCTGGTCGGCATCGCTGCCGAACGGTCGATGGAAATGGTCGTCGGTCTGTTGGCCGTGCTCAAGGCCGGAGGCGCCTACGTGCCGCTCGACCCGGAATACCCGCAGGATCGCCTGGCCTACATGATCGAAGACAGCGGCGTGCAGCTGTTGCTGACCCAGGCGCATCTGCTCGATGCCTTGCCATTGAACGGGCAGGTGCAAACCCTGTTGCTTGAGGCATCGCTGGAGGGCTTCGCCAGCCACAATCCGGACGTGGCGGTCACCGGTGAAAACCTCGCCTATGTGATCTACACCTCAGGCTCCACCGGCAAACCGAAAGGTGCCGGCAACCGTCATGTCGCCCTGACCAACCGTCTGTGCTGGATGCAACAGGCCTATGAGATCGGCGCGGGCGACAGCGTGCTGCAGAAGACGCCGTTCAGCTTTGACGTTTCGGTGTGGGAGTTCTTCTGGCCACTGATGACCGGCGCACGGCTGGTCGTCGCAGCGCCGGGCGATCACCGCGATCCAGCCAAACTGGTGGCGTTGATCAAGCGCGAACACATCACCACGCTGCACTTTGTGCCGTCGATGTTGCAGGCCTTCCTGCAGGACGCCGACGTTGCCACGTGCACCAGCCTGCAACGCATCGTGTGCAGCGGCGAAGCGCTGCCGGCGGACGCGCAACAGCAAGTCTTCGCCAAACTGCCAACGGCCGGGCTTTATAACCTTTACGGCCCGACGGAAGCCGCCATCGACGTCACGCACTGGACGTGTGTGGAGGAGGGCCGCGACAGCGTGCCGATCGGACGGCCGATTGCCAACCTCGGCTGCTACATCCTTGACGATAACCTCGAACCGGTGCCGACCGGTGTGCTCGGCGAGTTGTACCTGGCGGGCGTCGGTCTGGCGCGGGGTTACCACCAGCGTCCGGCGCTGACCGCCGAACGCTTTGCCGTCAGCCCCTATGGCGATGGCGAGCGGATCTACCGCACCGGTGACCTGGCGCGTTACCGCGCCGACGGCGTGATCGAATACGCTGGCCGGATCGACCATCAGGTCAAGCTGCGCGGCTTGCGTATCGAGCTCGGTGAAATCGAAGCGCGTCTGCTGGAGCATGGCAACGTCCGTGAAGCGGCGGTGCTGGTGATCGACGGCAAGCTGCTGACCGCTTACGTGGTGTTGAACGAAGAAAGCGCGGACTGGCGCGACGCCCTGATGCGGCATCTGCACGCCGGACTGCCGGAGTACATGGTGCCCAATCAGTGGATGAATCTTGCGCAGATGCCGTTGAGTCCCAACGGCAAGCTGGATCGCAAGGCGCTGCCGAAACCTGAATGGGGGGCGGGCAAGGCCGAATACATCGCGCCGCGCAATGCGTTGGAGCAGCGTATCGCTGCGGTGTGGGCCGATGTACTGAAGCTGCCGCGAGTCGGGCTGGGCGATAACTTCTTTGAACTGGGTGGCGATTCGATCATTTCGATTCAGGTGGTGGCCCGTGCCCGTCAGGCCGGCATCCGCTTTACCCCCAAAGACTTGTTTCAGTATCAGACCGTCCAGGCGCTGGCGGGTGTGGCGACGTTGGGCGATGGCGCGGGGCAGATCGATCAGGGCCCGGTCGGCGGCGCTACGCCGCTGCTGCCGTTCCAGCAGTGGTTCTTCGCGACAGACATTGCCGAGCGTCACCACTGGAACCAGTCGGTGATGCTCAAGCCGGCCATCAGCATCGAGGCCGACGCACTTGAGCAAGCCTTGCAAGCGTTGGTCGAGCATCACGATGCCTTGCGCCTGTCGTTCACTGAAACCACCGACGGCTGGACCGCGAATCACCACGCAACAACCGTCAGACACCACCTGCTGATGCAGGCTTCAGTCAGCGATGAACAACAGTTGCAGGCCGCCTGCCTGGCAGCGCAGCGCAGCTTCGACCTGGCGCAAGGCCCGCTGTTGCGTGGCTTGCTGGTGACTGTGGGCGATGGTTCGCAACGCTTGTTGCTGGCGGTGCACCACCTGGTGGTGGACGGTGTGTCCTGGCGGATTCTGCTGGAAGATCTACAAAGCGCTTATCAGCAGCGCATCGACGGCAAACCCCTGGTTCTGCCGGCCAAGACCAGCGCCTTCAAGCACTGGGCAGAACGTTTGCAACAGCACGCGCCACGACTCGCGGGTGAACTCGAGCTGTGGCGTACACAACTGGCCGATGCGCCGGTCGACCTGCCGTGCATCAATCCGCAAGCCAGTCTGCAAAACCGCGATGCGCACACCGTACAGACGCGCCTCGATCAAGCGTTGACCCGACAACTGCTGCAACAGGCGCCGGCGGCGTATCGCACTCAGGTCAATGACTTGCTGATGACCGCGCTGGCCCGAGTCATCTGCCGCTGGACGGGGCAGGCCTCGACCTTGATTCAGCTGGAAGGACACGGTCGTGAAGACCTGTTCGACGACCTTGACCTGAGTCGCAGCGTCGGCTGGTTCACCAGCCTGTTCCCGGTGCGCCTGACCCCGACTGCGTCGGTCGACGGTTCGATCAAGCAGATCAAGGAACAGTTGCGGGCGATTCCCGGCAAGGGCCTGGGCTTCGGCGTGCTGCGTTACTTCGGCGATGAAGCGACCCGCCGCGAGCTGGCGGCGCTGCCGACACCGCGCATCACGTTCAACTACCTCGGACAATTCGACCGCCAGTTCGATGACGGCGCGCTGTTCGCCCCGGCCCGCGAAAAGGCCGGGGACGAACAGAGCCCGTTGGCGCCACTGGGCAACTGGCTGGAACTCAATGGTCAGGTTTACGCGGGCGAGTTGAGTCTGGGCTGGACGTTCAGCCGCGAGATGTTCGATGAAGCCACCATTCAGCGACTGGCCGATGAGTACGCGATCGAACTGGCGGCGCTGATCGAGCATTGCTGCGCTGCACAGAACGCCGGCGTCACGCCGTCGGACTTCCCGTTGGCGCCGCTCGACCAGCAACAGCTCGATGCCTTGCCGGACGCCGGTGCCGAGGTCGAAGACATCTACCCGCTGTCGCCGATGCAACAGGGCATGTTGTTCCACAGCCTGTACGAACAGGGTTCGGGGGATTACATCAACCAGATGCGCGTCAGCGTCGAAGGCCTCGATCCCGAGCGTCTGCGTCAGGCCTGGCAGGGCGCCGTCGATCGCCATGGGATTCTGCGCACGCGTTTTGTGTGGATTTCCGAGCAGGAGCAGCCGCTGCAAATCGTCCAGCGTCAGGCCGAGTTGCCGTTCAGCCTGCATGACTGGCGAGGTCGCGCTGACCTGGCGGAGGCGCTCGACGTGCTGGCGCGGGAGCAATTGCAACAAGGCTTCGACCTGTTGCAGGCGCCACTGCTGCGTCTGGTGCTGGTCCGCACTGACGATGACCGCTTTGAGATGATCTACACCAGCCATCACATTCTCATGGACGGCTGGAGCAACTCGCAGTTGCTCGGCGAAGTGATGCAGCGCTACGCCGGTGAAACCCCGGCCGCGCCGGTGGGCCGTTATGGCGATTACATTGGCTGGCTGCAGCGTCAGGACGGTCAGGACAGCGAGCGATTCTGGACTGAGCGTCTGGCCGACCTGGATGAGCCGACCCACCTGGCCCGCAGCTGCCTCGATACGCTGGCGACCGCCGGGCAGAGCGGTTACGACCAGCAGACCCGTTGGCTGGACCGTGAGCAGACTCAACGTCTGGGGGCGTTCGCCCGTCAGCACAAGGTCACCCTCAACACCGTGGTGCAGGCCGCCTGGTTGTTGCTGTTGCAGCGTTACACCGGGCAACCGACCGTGGCGTTCGGCGCTACGGTCGCCGGGCGTCCGGCCGAGCTGCCAGGTGTCGAGCAACAGATCGGTTTGTTCATCAACACCTTGCCGGTGATCGCCACCCCGCGTGTCGAGCAATCCCTCGGTGAGTGGCTGCAAACGGTGCAGGCGCTGAACCTGGCCATGCGCGAATTCGAATACACGCCACTGGCGGACATTCAGCGCTGGTCCGGGCAACGCGGCGAAGGCTTGTTCGACAGCCTGCTGGTGTTCGAGAACTACCCGGTGTCGGAGGCGTTGAACAACGGTGCGCCGCAAGGCTTGCGTTTCGACCAGGCACGCAGCCAGGAACAGACCAACCTGCCGTTGACGGTGCTGGTGGACCTGAGCGACAGCCTGTCGTTGCAATTGGCCTATGCCCGGCAGCATTTCAGCGCTGCGCAGATCGAGCAGATCGCCGGCCACTTGCAGCACCTGTTGCAGCAAATGGCCGACTCGCCCGCGCAACGTCTGCTGGCCGATCTGAGCCTGTTCGATGCCGCACAACAACAGGCGACGCTGCACGACTGGAACCGTGCGCCAGCCACCTTTGCCCAAACCCGCACCCTGCCACAGCTGATCGAAGCACAGGTGCGTCGCGCACCGCAGGCGATTGCCGTGAGTCTGGGCGAGGAGCAATTGAGCTACGGCGAACTCAACGCCCGTGCCAACCGTCTGGCTCATGCCCTGATCGCGCGGGGTGTCGGTGCCGATGTGCTGGTGGGTCTGGCTGCCGAGCGATCCATCGAAATGATCGTCGGCCTGGTCGCCATCCTCAAGGCTGGCGGGGCTTACCTGCCGCTGGATCCGCAGTACCCGGCCGAACGTCTGCAGTACATGATCGAGGACAGCGGCATTGCCCTGCTGCTGATGCAGCCGGGTGTGCTCGATCACCTGGAGGTTGCCGAGAGCGTTGAAACCCTGCTGTTGGGTGATGACAGCCGCTGGCAGGATCAGTTGGCAACCGACCCGCAGGTCTGGGCCGACAGCGCCAGCCTCGCTTACGTGATCTACACCTCGGGCTCCACCGGCAAACCGAAAGGTACGCTGCTGGCTCACGACAACGTGCTGCGCCTGTTCGAGGCAACAGAGCCTTGGTTCAGCTTCGGTGCCGAGGATCGCTGGACGCTGTTCCACTCCTACGCGTTTGACTTCTCGGTCTGGGAAATCTTCGGCGCACTGCTGCATGGCGGGCGCCTGGTGATCGTGCCGCACAGCGTCAGCCGCTCGCCGCAGGAGTTCCATGCGCTGCTGTGCCGTGAGCGCATCACCGTGCTCAACCAGACGCCGTCGGCATTCAAGCAACTGATGCAGGTCGCTTGCGACGCGCCCCAGGATCCGCAACTGTCGTTGCGTTACGTGGTGTTTGGCGGTGAAGCGCTGGAAGTACGCAGCCTGCGCCCATGGTTCGAACGCTTCGGCGATACCGCGCCACAGCTGATCAACATGTACGGCATCACCGAAACCACGGTTCATGTGACTTACCGTCCGTTGACCCTGGCCGATCTCGAACAGGACGCCGGCAGCCCGCTGGGCGAGCCGATCCCGGACCTGGGCTGGTACGTGCTCGACGCCGACCTGAAACCGGTGGCCAAGGGCTGCATCGGCGAGTTGCACGTCAGCGGCGCCGGGCTGGCACGCGGTTATCTCAAGCGTGCCGACCTCAGCGCCTTGCGTTTCGTGCCCAACCCGTTCGGGGGCGACGGTGCGCGGCTGTATCGCACCGGTGACCTGGCGCGCTATCGCGCCGATGGCCGGATCGAGTACGCCGGGCGCATCGACCATCAGGTGAAGATCCGTGGTTTCCGGATCGAGCTGGGTGAAATCGAGGCGCAACTGTTGGCACTGCCGCAAATCCGTCAGGCCGTGGTGCTGGATCAGCCAGGCGCCGGCGGCGTGCAGCTGGTGGCGTATCTGGTGGCCGATCAGTCGGTCGAACTCGACCAACAGGGCCAGTGGCGTGAGCTGCTGCGCCAGGCGCTCAAGCACAATCTGCCGGATTACATGGTGCCGGCGCACCTGTTGCTGCTCGACAGCCTGCCGCTGACCGCCAACGGCAAGCTTGACCGCAAGGCCCTGCCACAACCGGACGCCAGCCTGCTGCAAAACAGCTATGTGGCGCCCGAAAGTGAACTGCAACAGCAGATCGCCGGGGTCTGGGCCGATGTCCTGAAACTGGAGCGGGTCGGCCTGACAGACAACTTCTTCGAACTCGGCGGTCATTCCTTGCTGGCCACCCAGGTGGCCCTGCGTCTGCGCGAGTTGCTGGGCTTCGACGTGCCGTTGGCCAGCCTGTTCGCCAGTGCCGATCTGGCGGCTTTCAGCGACGCCGTACAAGCCCTGCAACCCGATTTGCAGCCCGTTCATGATGTTTTGGCTAAATCCTTGGAGGCTCTCAATCGTTTATCAGCAGATGAACTTGAAAAACTGATTTCCTGAGAGGACCACGGCATGCAGCAGTTGATTGAATCGGTAGGCGCGCTTTCTCCCGAGAAACGCAAGGCGCTGGCGATTCTACTGGGCAAACAGGGCATTAACCTTTATGGCATCGCGCCGATTTTTCGGCGCACCGAAGGTGAACCGCTGCTTTTGTCTTATGCCCAGGAGCGGCAGTGGTTTCTCTGGCAGATGGAGCCGGACAGCGCGGCGTACCACATTCCCACGGCGTTGCGCTTGCGCGGTGCCCTGAACATGGCGGTACTGCAGCGCAGTTTCGATACGCTGATCGAGCGTCACGAAAGTCTGCGCACCGGGTTTGCCCGAGGTGATCAGGACAAGGCCATTCAGCTGATCAAGGCGCCGTTTGCCTTGCAGATCGAGGTTCGCGAGCTGGAGGGCGAAGTCGATGAGCCGCGTTTGCGCGCGGCCATCGAAGCCGAAATTGCCCGCCCGTTCGATCTCGAACAGGACACCTTGCTGCGCGTCTGCCTGCTGCGGCTGGCACCGGACGATCACGTTCTGGTGATGGTGCAACATCACATCATTTCCGATGGCTGGTCGATGCAAGTGATGGTCGGCGAACTGATCGAGCTCTATGCCGGGTTCAGTCAGGGCGTACCGGCCACGCTGGCACCGTTGCCGATCCAGTACGCCGATTTCGCCCAGTGGCAACGCAGCTGGATGGACGCCGGTGAGCGCGAACGGCAATTGAGCTATTGGGTCGAGCATCTGGGCTCGGATCCGGGCGTGCTGGAACTGCCGGCCGATCACCCACGCCCGCTGGTGCAAAGCTATCGCGGTGCACGTCTGGATATGCAGCTGGACGCCGCGTTGAGCAAAGGCCTGCAAGATCTTGCGCGTCGTGAAGGCGTGACGATGTTCATGCTGTTGCTGGCAGCGTTCCAGACCTTGCTGCATCGCTACAGCGGTCAGGACGACATTCGCATCGGCGTGCCGATTGCCAACCGCAACCGTGCGGAAACCGAAGGGCTGATCGGCTTTTTCGTCAACACCCAGGTCTTGCGTGCCACCCTCGACAGCAGCATGACGTTCAGCGCCTTGCTGGCCCAGGCCAGGCAATCGGCGCTGGGCGCCCAGGCGCATCAGGATCTGCCGTTCGAGCAATTGGTCGAAGCCCTGGCGCCGGAGCGCAGCCTGAGCCGCAGCCCGTTGTTCCAGGTGATGTTCAACCACCAGAGTGGCGCGCGGCAGGCCAGGCAGGCCATGCAACTGCCGGGGCTTGCCGTTGAAAGTGTGAACTGGGACAGCCTCACGGCGCAGTTCGATCTGACCCTGGAAACCCATGAATCGCCGGAAGGCGTGTGGGCCTCGCTGATCTATGCCACGGACCTGTTTGAAGCGGCGTCCATCGAGCGTATGGGCAGGCATTTGCAGACGTTGCTCAAGGCTATCGTCAGCGATGCGCAACAACGTGTCGGCGAGTTGCCATTGCTCGATGCCCGTGAGCGGCAGGTATTGCTGCACGACTGGAACCCCGTGGACGTACCGTTTGCCAGCGATCTGTGCATTCATCAGTTGATCGCTCGTCAGGCGATTCGGACCCCGGATGCGCGGGCGGTGACCTTTGCCGAGCGGCATCTGACCTATGCCCAGCTTGAAGCACGGGCCAACCCATTGGCGCATGCCTTGATCGAGCGAGGCGTCGGCCCGGAGGTGCGCGTCGGTGTGGCGATGCAGCGCTCGGAGCATCTGCTGGTCGCGTTGCTGGCCGTGCTCAAGGCAGGGGGCGTGTACGTGCCGCTCGATCCGGATTACCCGGCCGACCGTGTCGCCTACATGCTCGAAGACAGCCGTGCGCTGTGCCTGCTGACCGAACGGGACGTCGCCGCCAATCTGGCGATTGCGGCGGACACCGACGTGCTGCTGATGGACAACGCCGCCGATGATTTCGCCGCGTACCCGGCGCATGCACCGCAAACGCGGGTGTCGGCCGACAACCTTGCGTATGTGATTTACACCTCCGGTTCGACCGGCAAACCGAAAGGCGTGGCGATTGCCCACCGCAACGTGCTGGCGCTGATCGACTGGTCGCAATCGGTGTACAGCCGCGACGATATCCAGGGCGTGCTGGCCTCGACGTCGGTGTGTTTCGACCTGTCGGTGTGGGAGCTGTTTGTCACCCTGGCCAACGGTGGTTCGTTGATCATCGCCCGTAATGCCCTGGAATTGCCGCAGTTGCCGGCCCGCGATCAGGTGCGCCTGATCAACACCGTACCGTCGGCGATTGCCGCCCTGCAACGCAGCGGCGAGATCCCGCCGAGCGTGCGCATCATCAATCTGGCCGGCGAGCCGCTCAAGCAGTCGCTGGTCGACACCTTGTATGCACAACCGACGGTCGAACACGTTTTCGACCTGTACGGCCCGTCGGAAGACACCACCTATTCGACCTGGACACGGCGCACGGCCGGTGGCCAGCCAAGCATCGGCCGGCCGCTGAAACACACCGCCAGCTATGTCCTTGATGGCGAGCTGCAACCGGTGCCGCAAGGCGTCGCCGCCGAACTGTATCTGGCCGGTGCCGGCATCACCCGCGGTTATCTGGCACGGCCGGCGTTGACCGCAGAAAAGTATCTGCCGAACCCGTTCGGCGCTCCGGGCGAGCGTTTCTACCGCACCGGTGACCTGACGCGTTATCAGGCTGACGGCAACCTGCAATACGTCGGGCGTATCGACCATCAGGTCAAGGTGCGTGGTTTTCGCATCGAGCTGGGCGAGATCGAAGCGCGTCTGCTGCAACAAGACACGGTGCGCGAACTGGCGGTGCTGGCGCAGGAAGGCGCGAGCGGTCAGCAATTGGTCGCCTACATCGTGCCGAGCGCTGCGCTGGGTAACGCCGAAGAACGAGCGCGGCTGCGTGAAGTGCTCAAGGCCGGCCTGCGCGAGCACCTGCCGGAATACATGGTGCCGGCGCACCTGCTGTTCCTTGAACAACTGCCGCTGACGCCCAACGGCAAGCTCGATCGCAAGGCTTTGCCCAAACCTGACGCAGCGCTCGAGCAGCACACCTATCTGGCGCCGGGCAACGACAACGAACGGCAGTTGTGCGAGATCTGGCAAGCCGTGCTCGGGCTGGAGCAGGTAGGCGTCACGGATAACTTCTTTACCCTTGGCGGCGACTCGATCATCTCCATTCAGGTGGTCAGCCGTGCACGTCAGGCCGGCCTGCGCATCACCCCCAAGGATCTGTTCCAGTACCAGACTGTGCAAGGTCTGGCCCGGGTCGCTCAGCGGGGTGAAGCGGCGTTCAGCATTGAGCAGGGCGCTGTCACCGGCAGCACGCCGTTGCTGCCGTTCCAGCAACGATTCTTCGAACTGGCGATTCCCGAGCGGCAGCGCTGGAACCAGTCGTTGCTGCTGAAACCTTCCCAGGCCATTGACGCCAGTGTCCTCGAGCAGGCCTTGCAGGCATTGGTTGCGCATCACGATGCCTTGCGCCTGAGCTTCAGCGAAGGCGCTGAAGGCTGGACGGCCATGCACCGCGCGCCGGATAACCGGCCGTTGCTGCAACAGGCGGGCGTGCAGCACACCGACGAAATCGAAGCGGTGTGCGACGCCGCGCAAGGCAGCCTCGATCTGCAAGACGGCCCGTTGTTGCGCGCCGTGCTGTTGAATGTGGCTGACGGCAGCCAGCGCTTGTTGCTGGCGATCCACCACTTGGTGGTCGACGGTGTGTCCTGGCGCGTGTTGCTGGAAGATTTGCAGAATGCCTGCGAGCAGGCGCAAAGCGGCCAGGCGATCAAGCTCGCGGCCAAGACCAGCCCGTTCAAGGACTGGGCGCAACGCCTGCAAACGTTCGCCGCCGGCGAGTTGCATAACGAACTGACGTGGTGGGCCGGACAGTTGGGCGAGGCGCCCGCCGATCTGCCCTGCGACAACCCTGCGGCGACCTTGCAAAACCGTCACGTGGTGAGCGTGGAAACCCGCCTGAATGCGGATCAGACCCGCCAACTGTTGCAGCAGGCGCCCGCCGCCTATCGCACGCAGATCAACGATGTGCTGCTGACAGCACTGGCGCGGGTGATCTGCCGCTGGACCGGTCAGGCCTCGACCCTGATCCAACTCGAAGGTCATGGCCGTGAAGAACTGTTCGACGACATCGACCTGAGCCGCACCGTTGGCTGGTTCACCAGCCTGTTCCCGGTGCGTCTGACCCCGGCCGTGGGCCTGGCCGACTCGCTCAAGTCAGTCAAGGAACAACTGCGTGGCGTACCGAACAAGGGCCTGGGTTTTGGTGCCCTGCGTTACCTGGGCGATGAACACGCGCGACAGACGCTCGCCGCGCAGCCGGTCCCGCGCATTACCTTCAACTACCTGGGCCAGTTCGACAGCCAGTTCGACGAGGCCGCGCTGTTTGTGCCCGCCAGTGAAAGCACCGGCCGCGAACAGAGTTCGCTGGCACCGCTGGCGAACTGGCTGGACATCAACGGCAAGGTCTATGGTGGTGAGCTCAACCTCAGCTGGTCTTTCAGCCACGAAATGTTCAATCAGGCGACGATCCAGCGTCTGGCTGACGACTATGCGCAAGAACTCAATGCGCTGATCGCCCATTGCTGTGAAGCGCACAACCGCGGTGTGACGCCGTCGGACTTCCCGCTGGCTGAGCTGACTCAGGCGCAGCTCGATACGCTGATCACGGATCCGCAAGCGGTGGACAACGTTTATCCGCTGTCGCCGATGCAGCAGGGCATGCTCTTCCATACCCTGTACGAACAAGGTTCGGGGGATTACATCAACCAGATGCGGGTGTCGGTGGAAGGGCTTGATGTCGAGCGTTTCCGTCAGGCCTGGCAAGCGGCGCTGGAGTCCCATGACATTCTGCGCACGCGGTTTGTCTGGGGAGGGGAGCAGGCCCAGCCGCTGCAGATCGTCGAACGCTCGGCGACGCTGCCGTTTACCGTTCACGACTGGCGCGGCCAGCCGGGCGAAGCGCTGGATGCGCTGGCCGAGGCCGAGCGCAGCCGTCCGTTCGATCTAAACGAGGTGCCGTTGTTGCGCCTGGTGGTGGTGCGCACCGCGCAAGACCGTCACGAACTGCTCTACACCAGTCACCACATTTTGCTGGACGGCTGGAGCAACTCGCAGTTGCTCGGTGAAGTGCTGCAGCGCTATGCCGGGCAAGTGCCTGCAGCGCCCATTGGCCGCTACAGCGATTACATCGCTTGGCTGCAGCGTCAGGACAGTCGCCTCAGCGAGCAATTCTGGCTTGAGCGTCTGGCTCAATTCGATGAGCCAACCCGTCTGGCCCAGGGTTTGGCGGATCGTTCGGCGAACGCCGATGGCGGTACCGGACAATATCAGCAGTGGATCGACGCCACTGGCACGTTGCGCTTGAGTGAGTTTGCTCGTCAGCAAAAAGTCACCCTTAACACCCTGGTGCAGGCGGCGTGGCTGTTGCTGTTGCAACGTTACACCGGGCAACCGACCGTGGCCTTCGGCGCCACTGTGTCGGGACGTCCGGCCAACCTGCCGGGGGTCGAGCAGCAGGTCGGCCTGTTCATCAACACCTTGCCGGTGATTGCCCGTCCGGAACCGCAACTGACGGTCAGCCAGTGGCTGCAAACCGTGCAGGAACTCAACATCGCCCTGCGTGATTTCGAACACACGCCACTGGCCGATATCCAGCGCTGGTCGGGGCAGGGCAGCGACGGCCTGTTCGACAACCTGTTGGTGTTCGAGAACTACCCGATCTCCGAAGCGCTGGAGCAAGGCTCGTCGCTGGGCCTGAAGTTCGGCGCGGTCGACACCCGTGAACAAACCAATTTCCCGCTGACGGTCGGGGTCAACCTCGGCGAAACCCTCTCGGTGCATTACAGCTTTGCCGCCGCCCGTTTCAGCCCGGACTCCATTGTGCGTTTGCACGCGCAACTGGCCTCGCTGCTGGAGCAGTTCGTACAGTCGGCGAATGCGCGTCTCGGCGCGTTGACCCTGCTCAGCGGTGAAGAGCAGCGTCGATTGCAGGAAAACAATCGTGCGCAACCTTGCACGGATCCGTTGCTGGTGCATCAGCGCATCGCGGTGATTGCGGCGCAGCAGGCGCAACAGGAAGCCGTGCGTTGTGGCGATCAGGCGTTGACCTTCGCCGAGCTTGAAAGCCACGCCAATCGCCTCGCGCATGTGCTGATCAATGAAGGCGTCGGGCCGGAAGTGCGCGTCGGCGTAGCGCTGCCGCGCAGCCCATCGATGCTGGTGGCCTTGCTCGCGGTGCTCAAGGCCGGCGGCGCCTATGTGCCGCTGGATGCCAGTTATCCGCGCGAGCGCCTGGCCTATCTGATCGAAGACTCGGGCATCGCGCTGTTGCTCAGCGATTCGCAACTGCGTCCTCGGTTGCCACTGAGCGCCGGAGTGCGTGCCCTGGATCTGGACACGTTGTCGACTGCCGAATGGCCAGACGTTGCGCCGCAGGTCGAGGTACACGCGCAAAACCTGGCTTACGTGATTTACACCTCGGGTTCCACCGGCCAGCCCAAGGGTGTGTGCGTGGAGCACGGACCGCTGGCGATGCATTGCCAGGCCATCGGCCAGCGCTATGAAATGACCCCGGACGATTGCGAGCTGCACTTCATGTCGTTCGCGTTCGACGGCGCTCATGAACGCTGGTTGACCCCGCTGACCCATGGCTCGCGGCTGTTGCTGCGCGATGACAGTCTGTGGAGCCCGGAGCAGACCTACACCGCCATGCAACAACACGGCGTGACGGTGGCGGCGTTCCCGCCGGTGTACTTGCAGCAATTGGCCGGGCACGCCGAACAGGTCGGCCAGCCGCCCGCTGTGCGGATCTACTGTTTCGGCGGCGATGCCGTGCCCAACGACAGTTTCGAGCGGGCGCGTGCGGCGCTGGCGCCGCAGTACATCATCAACGGTTACGGGCCGACCGAAACCGTGGTCACCCCATTGATCTGGAAGGCCGGGCGGCATGACGCATGCGGCGCAGCCTATGCACCGATCGGCACGCGGATCGGCGACCGCAGCACCTGTGTGCTCAGCGCTGACCTCAATGCGTTGCCCCAGGGCGTGATGGGCGAGCTGTATCTGGGCGGCACCGGGCTGGCCCGGGGTTATCTGGATCGTCCGGCGCTGACCGCTGAGCGCTTTGTACCCGATCCGTTCGGGGCGCCGGGCAGTCGTCTGTACCGCAGCGGTGACCTGGTGCGTGAGCGCGCCGATGGCGTGTTCGACTATCAGGGCCGCGTCGACAACCAGGTGAAAATCCGTGGTTTCCGCATCGAACTGGGCGAAATCGAAGCGCGTCTGCTGGAACTGAGCAGCGTGCGCGAAGCCGTGGTGCTGGCGCATGCCGGGCCAAGCGGCAAGCAACTGGTGGCCTATCTGGTCCCGACACAACCGGTGGCAGACGCACATCTGGCTGAATGGCGCGACAGCGTGCGCAACGCTCTCAAGGAGAGTCTGCCAACGCACATGGTGCCGGCGCACTTGATGGTGCTGGCGCACCTGCCGCTGACCCCGAACGGCAAACTGGACCGCAAGGCGCTGCCTGCACCGGACGCCAGTCTGCTGCAGAACAGCTACGTGGCGCCGCGCAATGAAATGGAGCAACGTATCGCCACGATCTGGGCCGATGCGCTGCGCCTTGAGCAGGTCAGCGCCACGGACAATTTCTTCGAGCTGGGCGGCGATTCGATCATCTCGATTCAAGTAGTCGGCCGTGCGCGGCAGGCCGGTATCCAGTTCACGCCCAAGGATCTGTTCCAGCACCAGACCGTGCAGGCACTGGCGGCGGTAGCACAGTCGGGCGGCACGGTGCTGAGCATCGACCAGGGGCCGGTCAGCGGTGCGACGCCGTTGTTGCCGTCCCAGCAATGGTTCTTCGCCAGCGAGATCCCCGAGCGGCATCACTGGAACCAGTCGTTGCTGCTCAAACCGGCGATGACGCTGCACGCCGAGACCGTTGCGCAGTTGCTCCAGGCACTGGTTGCGCATCACGATGCCTTGCGCCTGTCGTTCATTGAAACGACTGACGGCTGGACAGCCACTCACCGCCCGATCGAGCCTGTGCAAGCACTGCTCTGGCAGCGCACGCTGACGGATTCGGCTGCAATCGAAGTGCTCTGTCAGCAGGCCCAGGGCAGTCTCGATCTGCACGACGGTCCGCTGCTGCGCGGCGTGTTGCTCGATCTGCCGGATCAGACTCAGCGCTTGTTGCTGGTGGTGCATCACCTGGTGGTCGACGGTGTTTCCTGGCGGATCCTGCTGGAAGATCTGCAAACCGCATTCAGCCAGATCCAGGCCGGGCGCGAGGTCGCGTTGCCGGCCAAGACCAGCGCCTTCAAAGCCTGGGCCGAGCGCCTGCAGGCGCACACCGTCAGCCTCGATGACCAACAGGCCTTCTGGCGTGGGCATTTGCAGGGGGCGACCGCCACGTTGCCGTGCGAGCGCCCGGACGGCAGCCTGGAAAACCGCTACGCGCAAAGTGTGCAGACGCGCCTTGCCCCTGAACTGACCAGACAACTGTTGCAACAGGCCCCGGCGGCTTATCGCACGCAGGTCAACGACTTGCTGCTGACCGCACTGGCCCGGGTCATCAGTCGCTGGAACGGACAGGCCTCAGCCCTTATTCAACTGGAAGGACATGGTCGTGAAGACCTGTTCGACGACATTGATCTGAGCCGCACCGTTGGCTGGTTCACCAGCGTGTTCCCGGTGCACCTGACCCCGGCCAGCGGTTTCGCTGATTCGATCAAGCAGATCAAGGAGCAGCTGCGTGCGATTCCCGACAAGGGCATCGGTTTTGGCGCCTTGCGTTATCTGGGCGATGCCTCGGCGCGTGAGGCTCTGGCAGAACTGCCCACGCCGAAAATCACCTTCAATTACCTCGGCCAGTTCGATAGCCAGTTCGACGAAGCCGCGCTGTTCCTGCCGGCCGGCGAAAGTGCCGGCAGTGACCTCAGCGATCGCGCCCCACTGGGTAACTGGCTGTCGGTCAATGGTCAGGTGTATGGCGGTGAACTGAGCCTGTCGTGGAGCTTCAGCGAGCAGATGTTCGACACCGCGACCGTGCAGGCAGTGGCCGATGAATACGGGCGTGAACTGACCGCGCTGATCGAACACTGCGTGACCCCGGGCAACCACGGCCTGACGCCGTCGGACTTCCCGCTGGCAGCGCTGGACCAGACGCGTCTGGACGGTTTGCCGGTGCCGGTCGCGGACATCGAAGACATCTATCCGTTGTCGCCGATGCAGCAGGGCATGTTGTTCCATACCTTGTCCGATGACGGCGACGATCTCTACGTCAACCAGCTCAACCTGACGGTGGAAGGCCTCGATATCGAGCGCTTCCGTGCCGCGTGGGAATGCGTGGTGGAGCGCCACGAAATTCTGCGCACGTCGTTCCATTGGCAAGACAGCCAGGCGTCACCGGTGCAGGTCGTCCACCGTCAGGGCATTGTTGACCTGCAAGCACTGGACACGCCGATGGATGAGGCGCAACTCGCCGAGTTTGCCCGTCAGCAGCGGGTTCAGGGCTTTGCGCTGGACCGCATGCCGTTGCAACGCACGCGCCTGATTCGGCTGGATGCTGACAAGTACCAGTTGATCTGGACCAGCCATCACATCCTGATGGACGGCTGGAGCAGTTCGCAGTTGTTCGGCGAGGTACTGCAGCACTACGCCACCGGCCAGGTCGAAGGCGAAAGCGGTCGGTATCGCGACTTTATCGCGTGGTTGCAGCAACAGGATTCGGCGCAGCTCGAGCAATTCTGGCGCGGCCACTTGCAGACGCTGGTCGAACCGACCGCGCTGAGCCAGGCGATGCACCCGCGTCACGAATCCGCCGAGCACGGCCACCAGGCGTTGTACACCCGTTGGGATGCGCAGCAGACCGCCTTGTTGCAGCAGCATTGCCGGGCTCAGGGCATCACCGCCAACACGTTGATTCAAGGCGCATGGTTGCTGCTGTTGCAGCGCTACACCGGTCAGCACAGCGTGGCGTTTGGTGCCACTGTGGCCGGGCGCCCGGAGGGATTGCCGAATGCCGGCAGCATGCTGGGGCTGTTCATCAACACCTTGCCGGTGATCCAGACCCTCGATCCGGCGCAGCCGCTGAATGCCTGGCTGAGCAGTCTGCAGGCCTATAACCTCGATCTGCGTGAACATGCTCACGCACCACTGGCGGACATTCAGCGCTGGTCGGGGCAGGGCGGGCAAGCCTTGTTCGACAGCATCATCGTGTTCGAGAACTATCCGATCGACCAGCGTCTGGAACAGGCACCGGGCGGCCTGCGTTTCGGCACCTCGGCCAGCCATGACGTGACCAACTTCCCGATGGACCTGGCCGTGCATCTTGGCGAAGAGTTCTCCATCGAGTACCTGTTCCTGCGTGATCGGTTCAGTGTCGAAGCGGTCGAGCGGATCCGCCAGACCATGGAAGTGCTGCTGCACAGCATGATGCAGCAGCCGACGGAGCGACTGGGCAACCTGCAGCGTCTGGCCGCGCCACAATGGCAGGCCTTGCAGCAGTGGGGCGCAGAACCGGCGGCGGTACACAACCGTGAGCTGTTGCCGGCGATGATTGCTGCGCAACGGCCTGAGGCCATTGCCGCCGAATGTGGTGACGAGCAGTTGAGCTATGCGCAACTCGAGCACCGGTCCAACCAGCTGGCGCATCATTTGATCGCGGCGGGTGCCGGTCCGGAAGTCCTGATCGGTGTCGCTCTGGAACGTTCGCTCGACATGCTGGTGGCCTTGCTCGCCGTGTTCAAAAGCGGCGCTGCCTACGTGCCGCTGGACATCGACTATCCAGCCGATCGCCTGGCCTTCATGATTGAAGACTCCGGCATGCGTCAGATGATCAGCCGTGGCGCCGCCAGCCAGCGTTTGCCGCTGCCGGCGAATTTGCCATTGCTTGATCTGGATCTTTTCGATGGCAGTCAGTACCCGAACACGGCGCCGCGGGTGCAGACCTGTGATGACAGCCTCGCCTATCTGATCTACACCTCGGGTTCCACCGGTTTGCCCAAAGGTGTGGCGGTAACCCACGGACCGCTGAGCATGCATTGCCAGGCAATCCGCGAGTTGTACGAAATGGACGCCAGCACGCGCGAATTGCACTTCATGTCGTTCGCTTTCGACGGCGCCCATGAACGCTGGCTGACCACCCTGGCCTTTGGCGGCACGCTGGTGCTGCGCGATCATGAACTGTGGACACCGGAGCAGACCAGTCACGCCTTGCTCAACCGTTCGATCGATATCGCCTGCTTCCCGCCGGCCTACCTCAAACAGGTGGCCGAGTACGTCGAGGCCAGCGGCATGGCCGTGCCGAAGGTGCGCATTTATTGCCTGGGGGGGGACGCGGTGCCGGAGCAGACCCTGGCGCAGGTGCGCCGCGTGTTGCAGCCGCAGTTCATCACCAACGGTTACGGCCCGACCGAAACCGTGGTCACGCCGATGCTCTGGAAAGCGCCGAATGATGAGGCCTGTGCGGCTGCCTATGCGCCGATCGGGCGAGTGGTCGGTCAACGCTCGCTGTGGGTTCTGGACGACGATCTCAATCCGCTGCCACAAGACTTATCCGGCCAGTTGTATATCGGGGGCTACGGGGTTGCCCGTGGTTACCATGGCCGTGCGGCGATCACCGCCGAGCGCTTCGTGCCGGATCCATTCGGCGCGCCGGGCAGTCGTCTGTACCGCAGCGGTGACCTGGTGCGCCTGCGCCATGACGGCATCCTCGATTACGTCGGCCGCGCCGACCATCAAGTGAAGATTCGCGGTTTCCGCATCGAGCTGGGTGAAATCGAAGCCTGCCTGCGCGCTCAGGAAGGTGTCACCGACGCTGTGGTCATCGCCCGTGACGGCGTCTCCGGCAAGCAGTTGATCGGCTATGTGGTCAGCAGCGACGACAACGTCGGGGATCGTCTGAAGACCCTGTTGCGCGCACAGTTGCCCGAATACATGGTGCCGCTGCAGATCATGGCTCTGGCGCGCCTGCCGATTTCGCCGAACGGCAAACTGGATCGCAAGGCGCTGCCGCAGCCCGAGTTTTGCGCCGATCAATATCAGGCGCCGCGCAACGCGCAGGAAACCTGGCTGGCCGATATCTGGGCCGACGTGCTGCAAGTGGAGCAGGTTGGCATCAGCGACAACTTCTTCGAGTTGGGCGGTGATTCGATTCTCAGCCTGCAGGTGATTTCCCGGGCGCGGAACCATCCGCAACTGAAACTGGACATCAAGCTGCGCGACCTCATGCGCTTCCAGACCATTGGCAACCTGTTCGACCAGCAAGCAGTCACCCGCTCGAGCCAGGCTGGCGACAGCAGCCACGTAGCACAGGCGGGGGCGTTTGGATTGTTGCCGATCCAGGAGTGGTTCTTCGCCGAGGGCATGAGCGAACCGCATCATTTCAACCAGGCAATGATGCTGCGTTCGCGCCAGGCGCTGGATGCCCCGGCGCTGGAGCAGACGCTGCGGTTGATGCTGGCCCAGCATGATTCGTTGCGGCTGCGTTTCTATCAGGATCAGGGCCGCTGGTTGCAGCACTATCAAACGTTGCAGGACAGCCTGCGCATCGCCGAGCACAACCCGTTGCTGTGGCAGCGTGAGATCAGCGACATCGAGCAACTCGACGCACTGGTCAACGAAGCCCAGCGCAGCCTCAACCTGCTCGACGGGCCACTGATGCGCGGTCTGCTGGTGAATCTGCCGGACGGCGAGGTGCGCCTGCTGCTGGTGGTGCATCACCTGGTGATCGATGCGGTGTCGTGGCGGGTGTTCCTGCAAGACTTGCAACTGGCCTACGAGGCGTTCAGTCAGGGCCGCGAGCCGCAACTGGCGCAGCGCACCAGCAGCTATCGCGCCTGGGCCGATGGCCTGGCGGCGCAGGTGCCGGCACTGGTCGAGCAAGAGCTGGATTACTGGCTCGGACAGCTGGATCAGCCGGGCAAGGATCTGCCGTGTGACAACCCGCGCGGCAAGAACCTGGTGCGTTTTCGCGAAGAAACGTTCATGGGCCTCGACGCCACCCGCACCGGGCAACTGCTCAAACAGGCGCCAGCGGTATACGGCACGCAGATCAACGACCTGCTGCTGACCGCGCTCGGTCGTGTGCTGTGTCGCTGGAGCGAGGCCGAGTCGGTGCTGGTGCAACTGGAAGGGCACGGTCGTGAGGACCTGGTCGAAGGGCTGGACCTGAGCCGCACCCTCGGCTGGTTCACCACCATGTTCCCGGTGCGGCTGGCGCCGTTGGCGGAGCAGGATTTCGGCGCATCGATCCTGGCGGTACGCGAGCAGTTGGCGGCGGTGCCGCAGAAAGGCGTCGGCTACGGCGCGCTGCGTTACATGGCCGATGCGTCGGTGCAACAGCGTCTGGCGGCGTTGCCACAGGCGCGGCTGACCTTCAACTACCTGGGGCAGTTCGACCAGACCTTCGACGAGCAGGCGATGCTGATGCCGGCGGACGAGCACATCGGCGACGTCTATAGCCTGGATGCCAACCTCGGCAACTGGCTGGAAATCGTCGGTCAGGTGTTCGACGGCAAACTGTCGATGCGTTGCATGTACAGCACCCGTCGCTTCCGCCCTGGCACCATCGAGACCTTGATGCAGCAGTATCAGGCCGAGCTGGAAGCGTTGGTCGACCATTGCCTGCAACAGTCGGCGCGTTGAGCCGGTCTTTAACTTTTTGAGAGGGCCGGTGCGCATTGTGTGCATCGGCCCGGGATGTGGTGCATGTCATTGAATTCGGAAGTAGCGGCGTTTCTTGATCTGGTCGAAGACAGTCAGAACGGCGCGTTTCACCAAGGGACACCTGAGCAGGCCCGTGAGGCGTTCGAGCGGTCCTCGCAACAGATGCGCTGGGACGTGCCGGATGTCGAAGTGAGTGAGGTGCGACATCTTGCCCGCGACGGCGCTGAGCTGACCCTGCGGCTGTACCGTCCGTTGCACAGGGGTGGTGTCCTGCCGGTGCTGCTGTTTTTGCACGGCGGTGGTTTTGTGGTCGGCAGCCTCGATTCCCACGACGGTATTTGCCGTGAATTCTGCGCGCGCACGCCGTGTGCAGTGCTGTCGGTCGGCTACCGCCGCGCGCCGGAACACAAATTCCCGGTGGCGTTGCACGATTGTGCCGATGCACTGGATTGGCTGCGCGAACAGGCCGGCGAATTCGATCTCGACCTGTCGCGCCTGGTGTTTGGCGGCGACAGCGTCGGCGCCACGCTGGCGACCGTGCTGGCGCTTGAGGCGCGCGCGCCCGGCGCGCTGAAACCGTGCCTGCAATTGCTGTGCTACCCGGTAACCGACGCCTCGCAGCGCCGTGAATCGATGGACCTGCTCGGCGAAGGTTATCTGCTGGAAAGCGATACCCTGGAATGGTTCTACCAACACTACGCCCGCTGCCTTGAGGACCGCCGCGACTGGCGTTTCTCGCCACTGCTGAGCACCGACCTTGCCGGCGCCGCACCGGCCTACGTCGCCCTGGCAGGCTTCGACCCGCTGGTGGACGAAGGCCGCGCCTACGCCGAACGTCTGGCCAGCGCCGGAGGATTGCTTGAATGCCGAGAGTTCAGTGGCCACGTGCATGACTTCCTGCGCATGCGCATGGTCACGCAAGAGGTGGAGGCGATCTATCAGGAACTGGTGAGCGTGCTGCGCACCGTGATGTATCCGGAAACGGTCTGATCCGACTTGGCCTGATGTGCGCGTCCACACACCAGGCCATCAACACCCGACTCTGTGGGAACGAGCTTGCTCGCGAAGAGGGCGCGTTTCAGGAACTGACTATTCCGGTTTGAAACCTGGTTTTCCGTTGGCGGCCCGCCATTCCTTGATGGCTTTTAATGCACCAGCGGGGCTGTCTTCGACCCCCTCGGCAGGGTAGTACAAAATATCCGAGCCGCTCGGGTGTTCCGAAATTTTCACTATGTTGTCCACTATCGCGTCGTGCTCTCTCTCGGATGAGTAGTCTCCTTCAACCAAGCGGTTTATGAGGGCGATAAACTCTGACTCTGTATATTCTTCAAACCTGGATTTAAATTTCATTGTTTGGTCCTCCTCTGCTTGGCGTGGATTTTTATGTGTTGGCGCGGTGTCAACAGTCGGAGATTGTCTGCATCGTAAACCATGCCACCTTCACCGATAGGCACAACATGATGTATCTCTATTTTTACCCTTCTCCCTACATGTTCTGCTTGGGGGGCACGTGGTGAAAGCCCCTTTTTGATATCGAGTTGATTAAAGTATGGAAACTCATGCATTAATTGCTCATTACTTTCCACTGCCTTCCAAAACGCCCGCCTAAACGCTTTAAAACTGGAAAATTCCTGTCCCCTCAGCGTATCCGCAATCTGCGCGGGTATCGGCGCACCTTCCGGGGTTGACGCGGCCCCCAGCCAATTCCCCGATATCACTTGCCCATTCCCCGAAGCGACTCCCGGATCCTGACGACGATCCCTGAACATCGTGAAGGTCGGCGGGATGCCGGACTCGATCGGGAATACGGTGATGAAGCCACCGAAGTCGTACTGGTCCAGTTCGGGAAAGGGGTCGATTCGCCCGCCTTGCGGGGTGACCGTTGCACCTTCGTAGATCGGCAGATCGGTGTCGGCGAACGGCAAATCCGTCGAAGGATTCAGCGGTTGTACCAAAGGTGTCCAGGTCAGGGTGGGACCCTTGGCCTCGGCGTCGCCGGAGATGTACGCATTTTTTCCTGCATCAAAACGGGCCAGTCTTACCGGCACGTTGGCCGGTACTGTGACGCCGTCCGTACCGACGACAACAATCTCCGCGCGGTTGCCGATCGTCCTGGAACCGAGCCTCACCGGCAGGTCGACATCTTTGCCGCTGGCCGCCCGTTCGTACAGGTCGACAGCGTTCAGATCGGGAGCGAGTTCCGAGAGCGGAACACTGGCCGAATAAAGATCGCCATTGCCCAGCCTGGATGGCATCAGCAGTGCTGCGAAACCGACCAGAACGGGCGCCGCTGCGGCGCTCACGACAGAAACGGCGGTGCGCAAAGCAGTTCTGAGCGCCAGTGAGGTGGCCTGGCTGGTGGCGATGTGGCCGAGCGTGCCGCTAAACGTTGAGTCAAACGCAGCCAGTGAACCAACGTTGGCAAATGTCGGGTTTTGCCAGCGGGCGTCGCTCTCGGCTTGCCATTTTTCATGCAGGCGTTTTTGTTGCGCGGCCAATCTGGCCCTGGCCCGGCGCGCTTGCTGCTGCTTTTTCCTTTTGGCCTTCCTCTGCGCCTGACGCTGCTCCTTCAAGCGCTGTGCTTCCTGTTCTCTTTGAACCCGCGCCTGTTCAGTCTCTGCCAGTTCACGTTGGCGACGAGCCTCTTCGGCCAATGCATGTTGACGCTGCTGCTCGGCGGCGAAAAGGGCCCGTTCGGCAGCCACGCGCTGAGCCTCTGCCTGTTCACGCTGGCGACGTGCTGCATCTGCCAACGCCTGCTGACGCTGCTGTTCAGCGGCGATTCTGGCGCGCTCGGCGGCCTGACGCGCCGCTTCGGCGGCAGCGGCTTGTGCCTGTTCGTTGGCCTGCACGGTAGCCAGCCAGTTGTGCACATTGGCTTGTTGTTGATGAAGAACGTTGAGGGTCTGAGCCAGCAATCTGGCTTCGAGCGCTGCTCGATAGGACAGTTTCCACAGGTTCATTCCCGGGCCGTTGGGGCTGAGAATCGGGTCGATGATCTGTGCGCGGGAGAGGAACTGGGAAACCGTTTTGTCGGTAGGATCGCTGCCGTAGAAACCGTGGGACAAATGGGTCTGGTGTTGCAGTTGTTGGTTTTTTCGCTGAATCACGGTGTTGCGTACACCCAGCTCGCGGACCAACGATGCAGCCGGTGGTAGCGGGTGGGTCGAGATTTCCTGTCGTGCGGCTGCCAGATCCGTTTCGATGGTCTGCGGAATCTGTGCTGTCTTGCCTTGATATTCCGCCTCCAGCGGGCCGGTAAAGTTTTGCAGTACTTGCTGATATTGGCCGGTGCTTCGCGGAGGGCCGAATCGGCCGCTGTTGGGAATCGTGGTGCCGGTCGAGGGGTTTATTCGCATGCCTGGAGGTGCTTTCCCGATTGTGTGGACGGCCTCGGTCAATTCGAACGACGATGGTTTTTGCATATTCATATCCTTTTGAATGTGCATTGTTTTTCGATAAGTAACGGGTGAGCAGTCAATTGCTTCCTGCCAATCAAAGTTACAACGAAGTGCTCAGGGAAATATCCGAGTCTTCTGTAGGCGCTGACAGGAGATAAGGCGGAAGTTTTCGCCGAAAAGAGGGTTTTGGTGGATGCTTCTTTTATGTAATCGGACGTTTCCTATGCAACGAAAGGAAATACCTTTCAAGCCGCATGTTTTGTAGTGCCGTTAAACCTTCATCCATAAAAAAAAGCGCCCCGGTTTGGCCGGGGCGCTTTTTGTGTTGCAGCGGTTAAATCAGAACGTGTACTTGAAGCCGGTCATGATGTTGCGCGGTGCGCCGTACATGCCGTGGTCGCCGGCGTAGCTGAGGTATTCGCGGTCGAATACGTTGTTCAGGTTGACCGAGGCGCTGAGGTTTTTGCTGATGTCGTAACGCGCCAGCAGGTTGGTGACGGCGTAGCTGCCTTGCTGGAAGGTATGCAGGTCGGCACCGGTCTTGCTCTGCCAGTTCACACCGCCGCCAACGGTGACTTTGTCCAGGATGCCCGGCAGGCGATAGCTGGTGAAGGTCTTGAGGCTGTGACGGGGCAGGGTGGTGACGATGCGCTGGTCTTCGGCATCGGTGCTGACGGCATAGGCGTAACCGGCAGACGCTTGCCAGCCTTCGGCCAGTTCGCCATCAAGGGTGAACTCAGCACCTTTGGTGGTGGTGCCTTGCTCGGATTTGTAGGTGTTGCCGCCCGGGGTGTCGATCCAGATCGCCAGGTTGTCCTGCTCGATCTTGAACAGCGCGAAGCTGGAGTTCAGCTTGCCATCGAAGTGGCTGCCCTTGACGCCGACTTCGTAGCCGGTGCCTTCCATCGGGTCCAGAGGCTTGTTGTTGATGTCGCGTACCCAGGACGATTGCGGGTTGAAGATCTTGGTGTAGCTGGCATACAGCGACCAAGTGTCGTTGACGTCGTAGACCACACCCGCGTAAGGAATGTAGACGCCGGTTTCCGATTCTTTGGTCTTGGTTTCTGCACCGCCGTACGGCTTGTCTTCGATGTCGCGATGCCAGTCGACCACGCGGCTGCCGAGCAGGATGCTCAGGTCATCGGTGGCACGCAGGCGGGTGGCCAGGTACGCGGCGTATTGAGTTTCATCGACGGTGGATTTGCCGGTGACGTTGAATTCGGGTTTGACCGAGTCGCCGTTCCAGTTCAGCAGGTTGTCGATGGCGCCGGCAGGGGAGCCGGAGTAGTCGTATTTCCAGCTGCCGTAGTTCGGCACGTTTTCGTTGTATTGCGACAGGGTCACACCGGCGATCAACTCATGCTCGCGACCCAGCAGGCCGAACGGGCCGGTCAGGTAGGCGTCGATGTTGTTCTGGCGCGGGGTACCGGAGAAGCGCACCGGCAGTTGGGTCGTGCCGCTGCCGTCCGGGTTCAGGCCACCGTTGACGTAGTTGAAGACCTCGTCGAACTTGTTCTCGGAGTGAGTGAATTCAACCTTGCCGCTCCAGCCATTGCCGAACTGCTGTTCGATCGAGGTGAAGAAGCTGGTTTGTTCGTGATCGTTATACGACCAGGTCTGCGCCGAGTTCAGCGAACGGCTGAGGTTGGTGCGCGAGCCATCGGTGAAGCGGGTTGGCAGGCCCGAACGCATTGGCGAATCGACGTCGGTGCGCTGGTAGCTGAAACCCATGGTCAGCAGCGTGTCTTCGCTCAGGTCGAATTCAGTGATGCCGTACATCAGCTGCGAATCTTGCTTGTAGCGGTCGATCCAGGACTGTTCGGTCTTGAAGTCGCCGACCAGTCGGCCACGGATGTTGCCGGTTTCGGTCAGCGGCCCGGAGACATCGAAACCGGTGCCGTAGCGATCCCAGTTGCCGGCTTCAGCGGTGACGCTGGCCTGAGCTTCGGCAGTCGGACGCTTGCGGATCAGGTTGATGGTGGCCGAAGGGCTGCCCAGGCCGCTGATCAAACCGGTGGCGCCACGCACCACTTCCACACGGTCGTACATCGCCATGCTCTGGGTGTAGTTGTCCATGCGCTTGACGGTCGGCACGCCGTCGATTTCGAAGTTCTGGATCTCGAAACCACGGGAGAAGTAACCGTCGGACTCTGCGCCCTGGCCGTCACGCAGCACAATGATGCCCGGTGTGGCGTCGAGGGTGTCGCTGAGGTTGGTCAGACGCTGGTCGTCGAGGCGCTGACGGGTCATGACGGTCAGTGACTGCGGGGTTTCCTTGGGTGTCAGGTTCAGGCGCGTCGAGCTGCTGGACGAGTACGTGGTGTAAAGCCCGGAGCCTTCAGTGGTCGACCCCGGCGCCTTGCCGGAAATCGATACCGCGCCCAGCTCCAGTGCGTTTCCCGCGCCTGCACCGGTGGCCGGCACCAGCGAAACGGAGTTGCCGGTCAGTTGATAGGTCATGCCGCTCCCCAGCAGCAAGTTGTCCAGTGCCTGTTTCGGCTCCAGGTGCCCGGATACCGCGTTCGAGTTCAGGCCAGCCAGGGATTCCGGGCTGTAGAGAATCTGCAGATTGGCTTGTTGCCCCAGCTGTTGCAGTGCTCGGGACAGCGGTTGCGCAGGGATGTTGACGTCGACCGGCGTCGCTTGAACCTGGGTGCTGCCCAACAGCATCAGCGTCAGCAGAGCACCTGACAGCATTGCGCCACGCGGATTGCGGCGGGAGATGGCCTCGGCCAGAGGGGTGCGGGACAACTTTAAGGCTTGCATTTGCTCGGGATGCTCCTGAAGTGCGAGTGCAGTTTTATTAGTTAATGATAATTAGACGCAACACTGCGTAAAAACCGGAAAAATCCCGCGAACCGCGAAAGTCTCTGCTATCGCGCGAAGGCGGGATCAGCTCATCCCTGAGCGGTTGGCGTATCAGGCCGGGTTGAGCGCGGTTTTGACTTTGCCGGCATCCATGCGCACCAACTGGTCGGCGACATCGAAATAACGGTCATCGTGGGAGATCACGATGATGGTCTTGCCCAGGCGTTTGAGATCGGGCAGCAGCTCGGTGTAGAAGATCCGGCGGAAGGTCGGGTCCTGATCCGCGGCCCATTCGTCGAACACCAGCACCGGGCGCTCCTCCAGCCACGCATTGACCAACGCCAGACGCTTGCGCTGGCCGGTGGACAGGTCGGTGGTGGTGAAGCTGCCGTCCTGCACGCTGACCTTGTGGGCGATTTCCAGGCGTTGCAGGTATTTGTTGGCGTCGTCGGGAATGTGCGTATCGCCTTGCACCACGTCATCGAACAGGTAGTAGTCGGCAAACACCGTGGTGAACAACTGGCGGTAATCGTCGCGGGTGAGGGCAGTCACGCATTCGCCGTTGAGACGGATTTCTCCTTGTTGTGGCGGATACAGGCCCAGCAGCAGTTTGATCAGGGTGGTCTTGCCGCAGCCGTTTTCGCCGACGATGAATACGATGTCGCCTTGTTCGATCTTCAGGTTCACCGGCCCCAGCGTGAACGGCTTGGCCTCGCCCACGGCCGGGAAGGCGTAGCGCACGTCCTTGAGTTCCAGGCTCTGCACCGGCTCGGCTTTCTTGCCCTGATCGCTGAGCAACAGATGCGGCTCGGGCGAGGAGAACTGCGCCGACAGTTCAGCGATGCGGCGGAAGGCAATCTGCGCGCGGCTGACCACCGGCAACGTGCCGACCAGGTGTTCCAGCGGACCTTTCATGTACAGCAGCACCAGGACGAAACCGCTCATCACGGTTTTGTCAGCGCTGGGCCAGAACGATTGCAGGGCCAGCGCCAGACCGATGACCACAAAGAACAGCATCGAGCCGAAACTCTTGGCAATCACGAACGTGTTGATCGATTTGATCTGGGTCTTGCAGATGAAATCGGCCGTGCCCTTGATGCCGCTGTTGAACATGCGCTGGCGGCGCGGGCGGTGTATGCGCAGTTCCTTGGCGCCTTCGGCAATCGCGTTGTAGTGCTTTTGCAGTTCGTCTTCAGCGTCACGGGCGGCGAAGAAACCTTTGATCCCGCGACCTTGGGCGAAGTACTGGATGCCAGTGCCGATCAGGATCGCCACGACCATGATCAGGAACATTGGCCACGACAGCATCGCCAGGTACCCCATGCAACCGAGGGTCACGGTCAGCGAGATGGCCAGTGGCGCGAAGGCGAAGGCGAAGTCACTGATGGTGTCGACGTCGTGGGTCAGCACCGGAATCAGGCGATGGCTGCGATAGCGTTCAATCTGTTCGATCGGTGCCGACAGCACTTTCTCGCCCAGCTGTTTGCGCAGGGTGGCGATGATGTGCTGGCCGACATAGTTGGTGCCGATGTCCGAGCAGATCGAGCTGAGCAGCGCCAGCACGCACAGGCCACCGAACAGCGCGACCACGCCTTGGGTCAGGCCGGATTCGGAGTGCAGCGCGTTATTGATGGTGGCCAGCAGGACCGTAACACTCAGGCCACCGACCATCCCCAGAATGACCGACAGTGCGACGACGAGCCGAAAAGGTTTGAGTAGGGTGAACAATTCATGAATTGCACCGCGCGTAGGCTGGGTCATGACAGGACAGTTCCTTGGGTCGTAAGGCAGATACCCTGTAGAACGTCTGATCCGGAGCTTAATTTAGACGGTCGCCGACTGGCGGCGACCGTGGGGAGAGCAGAAGCGTTACTGCGGATTACAACTCACGCACGACACGGAAACCGATCCAGTCGCCGCGGGTCTTCGGATCGATGTCGTTGCGGTTGCCCGAACGAGAGAATACCGGCGCTTCCCCCCAGTCATTGCCACGAATGCGCAGGGTGTCGCAGTTGGGTTCAAGCCACGCGCTGCCATCGGTTGGCGCACCCTTATAGTCCGGGTGATAGCAGTCTTCGACCCATTCATAGACATTGCCGTGCATGTCATACAGGCCAAAGGCGTTGGCCGGGTAGCTGCCCACCGGTGAGCTGAAGCTGTAACCGTCCGCCGGGCCGTAGGTGTTGGCGTGCTTGGCGATGCTATAGCCTTTGCCCTCGTCGAACGGGAAGGGAAAAGGGCCTTTGGATCCTGCCCGGGCACCGTATTCGCGCTGGGCTTCACTGAGCATGCTGTACTTCTGCCCGGTTTTTTTCGACAGCCAGGCGACGTAGTTCTTGATGTCCTGGAAATCCATGCACACCGCCGGCTGACGCGAGGTTTGCGGATAGCGCGGTTTGCTGGCGATGCACTCGCGACCGGGGCGCGTGTCGCCGTTGGCGATC
Source organism: Pseudomonas pharyngis (assembly GCF_021602345.1). Classification (GTDB taxonomy): domain Bacteria; phylum Pseudomonadota; class Gammaproteobacteria; order Pseudomonadales; family Pseudomonadaceae; genus Aquipseudomonas; species Aquipseudomonas pharyngis. The sequence continues at coordinate 186,055 of NZ_BQID01000005.1, read as the reverse complement.
ACTGCACCGCTCTGGCGAATGTAACTGTCCCATTCACCGGCGGTGATCTGGAAGCGGCTCATGGCGAAGGGTTTGGCGAAGGTTACTTCATGCATCGGGCCTTCGTCAGGTTCGCGGCCCACTTCATCCTCAGGCGTGCCCATGGTAAAGGTGCCGGCCGGGAGTACGACCATTTCCGGGCAGTCTTTGCAGTCCTTGAATACCTTACCCGCGGCGGGCGGTGTCGCGGCCTGTGCGGCAGTCGGCAGCAGACCGGTCATGAGGGCGGCGAGGGCCAGTGCCTTGAGCGCGTTGGCGCCGTGGGCAGGGGGCAACAGATCACGTTTCATGAGTCATCTCGTTTAAAGGAAAGCGGGGTGTCAGAGCTGTTTGTCGAGTACGGCCATGAAACGCTCGATGTCGTTTTCGCTGTTCAGCAGGCCGGGGGCGATGCGGATCACCGGGCCGACGTCGCGCTCCACCGCGTCACACACCACGCGGTTTTGCATGAGCTGGGCGGCGACCTGTTCGCAGTCGCGATCCTTGATCCGGAAGAAGGTAAAACCGGCAGACAAATCGGCGCTGCGGGGTGTTACCAGTTCAATCGAGCGGTGTTCCAGCAAGCGGTTCTTGGCGTAGGTGTTGAGTTCGTGAATGCGCGTTTGCACCTCGCGTTTGCCCAGCGCCAAATGCAGCTTGAACGCTTCGTCCAGTGCCCAGCGGTGTTCGAAACTGTGATACCCGCCGGGGGTCATGATGGTCGAGAACGTGGTGGCCTCGGAAAAGGTCGGGATGGTCGGGGTGACGTCCTTGAGTTCGCTGGAACGTGCGCAAATGATCCCGGTACCGCGGGGGCCGAACATCCACTTGTGGGTGCCGGCGATAAAGAAGTCGCAATGCATGTCGGGGAAGTCGAGGTCATCGACACCGAAACCATGCACGCCGTCGACGACGTACAGGATGCGATCCTTTTCCTCGCGCTGGCGATTGTGCTGATCCACCAGTTTGCCGATCTCGCCGATCGGCAGTTTCACGCCGCTGCCCGATTGCACCCAGGTCATGCCCAATACGCGTGTTTCGCGGCGAATGCCTTTGTCGATGTTGCTCAGCACTTCGTCGACGGACACTTTGGCGCTGCTGTCGAACAACTTCAGTTTGCGCACCTTTACGCCATCTTTCTGTTGGCGATAACCCAAGGTGTAATTCGTCGAGTAATGTTCGTGTTCGGTGGTGAGGATTTCCTGATCGGCGCGTACATGAATGCCGCCATAGATCAGCGCCAGACCTTCGGTGGTGCTGCCGGTGAGAGCAATCTGCTCGGACTTGGCCTTGAGGTAGCGACCGGCCCATTCGCGCACGGCTTGCTCGCGCTTTTCGCTTTCACCCAGAGCCCAATCCATCGCACGTCCGGGGTTGCGGTCGAGGGTTGCGCGGTAACGCTCGATGGCTTCGCGCACCGGGCGCGGATGGGAGGTCACGAGGAAGTTGGCGAAATGCAGGTAATCCGGGTCCTGATCGAACAGCTGGCGCAATTGCGCCCATTTGTTTCCGGCGGGCGGTTGTGGATTGGCGGCGCCGGCCGGCAGGTTGACGGCAGCGCCCAAGGGCAGGCCGGCGGCAAGGATGCCGGCCTGTTTGAGGAAAGAACGACGGTTGGTCATGAGATCAGATCGCTTGTTCGAAGAGGTGTCAGCGGTTGACCACAGGCCTGGAGGATTTTTGTACCTGTTCCCAGACCCGCAAGAAGTTGCCGCCCCACAATTTGGCGATGTCGGCCTCGCTGTACCCACGCGAGATCAGCTCGGCGGTTACGTTGCGCGCTTCGCTGACGTCCTTCCAGCCATCCAGGCCGCCGCCATCGTTGAAGTCGGAACTGATGCCGACATGGTCGATGCCGATTTTCTTCACGGCGTAATCAATGGCGTCACCGAAGTCCTTGAGGTTGGCCTTGGGTTCTTCGTCGACGATTGAATAGAGCTGGCCGGCGTACTCGCCAAAGCGTTGTTCCGGCCACACAGTGATGATCGGGTCGCCAGGCATCAAGGCCATTTCCAGGCCCTGCAGCGGCTGCAGATCAAACTTCGCACGCAAGGCGTTGAGCTTGTCCTGGGTGGCCTGGCTCAACGGGCGCAGGTAAGTCGGGAAACCGACAATCTGCACGACGCCGCCGCTGTTCTTGATCAGTTGCATTTCCTGGTCGCTGATATTGCGCGGGATATCCACCAGCGCCCGGGGAGCCGAATGGGAGGCCACGATTGGTGCGCGGCTCAGTTGTGCGACTTGTTCCAGGGCCTTGGTCGACATCTGCGAGACGTCGATGATCACGCCCAGATCGTTGAGCCGATGCACGGCCTGTTTGCCAATGTCCGACAGACCGCCAAGCGCATCGCGGGTGTCATTGAAAAACGGCAGGGGGCGCGAAGAGTCGGCCCAGTCGTTGTTGCCCACGTAACTGAAGCCGAACATGCGCATGCCCCGTGCGGCCCACTTGTCCAGGGCGTTGAGATCGTTGCCCAGTGGATAGGCGTTGAGCATGCTGATGAAAATCGCAAACTTGCCTTCGCCATGCAGGCGGCGGAAATCGTCCGGGGTGTAGGCGATGGCGACCTGATTGGGGAAATCGCGGACCAGGGTGCTGATGATCTTGTAGCGGGTTTCCTGTTCGAAGCGGGCCTCTTCTACAAAACCGGCGGTGGGACGGTGTGGCGCGTTGGCGCCGTTCCAGATTTCCGGCCAGCCGAAGATCGTCAGGGCGGCACCGGACAGGCGCCCGCGGGCGGTTTTCACCAGATCGAACTGGCCGCTGCCATCCTTGTCGGCTTCGTTGCCGGCTGTGCCGAAATCCAGCGGCACGGTGATGTGGCTATCGAACGAAATGATCCGATCCTGCAACTCATCGGCTTGCTGCATGACTTTGACCGGGTAGCCGGGATTGTCCTTGAACCAGTGTTCCCAGACCGCAAAGCCTGCGGCAGCGCTGATCGCCAGGGCCAGCGGCAGGCCAATGTAAAGAGCCTTTTTCGAACGTGGTGTTGTCATTGCCATCTCAGTCAGGTTCGCCGTCGAGTTGCGGGCGCAGGGGCCTTCGCTATTTGGGTGGAACGACTGGGCAGCCGGGTAATTTAGGCCTGGCTGAAAAGAACGCAGCCCGATTCAGGCACTGCCGAAGGCTGCGAACTTTTCGGGGCGCCATAAATTTACCTCTGCAACAAACGTTCTAGCTTGGATAAAGCCTGCTTCATGGCTGACACAGGTAGGGCAATGAAGATTTCTCGACGATGGTTCATGGCGGGCCTGGCACTGACCGGCGCCGCTGTGCCAGCAGCGTATTTTGGGCATCGTGAATGGACGAAGCCGGATCCGACGATCACCCCGGGTGAGGCGTCGTTCGACATCGCGGATGTTGCCGGGCAACGCCTGGCGGATGCGCTGCGCGGTATCTGGCAGATTCGTTTCGAGGGCCATGACGCCGGTATCGCGGGTTTGCCCAGGGACGGTCTGGAAGTGTTTCTCGATGTGGCCCACAAAGGGCGCGGCGTTATCGGCTTTCTCGACACGGCCGAGCGTTTGCGCTCGCCTCAGGCGCCGCGCTACCGCATTCTCGCGGACCTCGCCGATGTCAAAGCCTCGCAGTTGAGCTGGCGTCTGGTCAGCGCATCGGCGGCCGACGGTGCACCGGACTACGAATTCAACATGGCGCTGGATGAAGTCTGGGGCGGGTTCGGCAACGCCGGCAGCGGCAGCCTCAGCGGGCGCGTCCTCAGACTGGATCGGCCGTTAATGCTGCCGGCGCAGGACAATCGTTTTATTGCCGTAAAACGCATGTTCCCCGAGGCACGCGAGCGGGCCGGGTTGAACCCGACGTTGCTGGCCTGGCTGATCTCCCCCGAGCACCGCCTGTTCCACCAACTCTGGCACGCCAGCCGCGACAAGTGGCACACCTTGAGCGAGGAAAAACGCGGCGCCCTGCGCGGTATCGGCTGGCAGCCTGGCCCGCGTGGCAAGGAGCGCGACGCCCGTGGCCCGCGCAAGGATCGCAATGGCTCGGGTATCGATTTCTTCTTCATGCACCGGCACATGCTGGGCACGGCGCGATCAATGCAGGATCTGCCGTCGTGGCAGCATTTTCCCCTGCCGCAGCCGGAATTGATCCGCGATCGCCAGGGTTTTGCCGATTATTTCGACAATCACGACGGCACTTCGCTGCCGCCGACCTGGCTGGCCGAGGACGATGACGAATACTCGCAATGGGTCAGCGACATCAAGACGGCCGAGACTTATCACAGTAATTTCCTGGTGTGGGAATCGCGCTACCGTGACCCGCGCTACCTGGCCAAACTGACCTTGGGGCAGTTCGGCTCGGAGGTTGAGCTGGGGCTGCACGACTGGCTGCACATGCGCTGGGCGTCTGTGCCGCGCGATCCCTCCAACGGTCACCCGGTGCCGTTTGCGCGTGATCCGGCCGATTTTTCCGCGCGTTGGTACGCCGCTGAAAACGATTTCCTGGGCGATCCGTTCTCCTCTCATGTGAGCCCGGTGTTCTGGGCGTTCCATGGCTGGATCGATGATCGTCTGGAAGACTGGTTCCGCGCGCACGAGCGCTTTCATCCGGGCGAAGTCAGTCGCTTGCAGGTCAATGGCGTGCCGTGGTTTGCACCGGGACGCTGGGTGGAAGTCGCCGACCCATGGCTTGGGCCGAGCACCCACGGCTGCAGCACGGTACCGGGCCTGCAGCCAGGCAAGTCAGTGGAGATGGATCCGGAAACCATGAAGCTGGCCCTGCGCATCACCTTCAGCGATGACGAGAAAGTGTTGTCGTCGTTGTTGCGCAAGGTGCCGCAGCGTCCGTGGTATGCGCGTCATCTGAAGCCCAGACAGACTCCGGTCTGAGACGGTATTCACTGCCATCGCCAGCAGGCTTGCCCCCCCCACCCATTCAGCTGCACCGATGAATGTGGTGGGGCCCGGCCTGCTGGCGATTGCACTTGCAGGTCAGCGCGATGCCAGTACCTGCCAGCCGCCGCCTAATGCCTTGTACAAGGCAATGCTTGCCTGCATTCGTGACAATCTCAACTGCACATTCAAATCCTGCGCGGCATAGAGCGTGCGTTGGGTTTCCAGCACCGTCAGCAAATCCTCTGCGCCGGCCTGGTAGCGACTCTGGGCGATGTCGAACGCCGTTTGCGCTTGCCGCAGCTCCTCGCTTTGCCATTGCCGTTGCTCGTCGAGGCCGCGAATGCTGTTCAAGGCTTTTTCGACATCGGCGAAGCCATTGATGATCGCGCCGCGATAGTTCTGCAGCAGTTCTTCCTGGCGCGCAGTGGCTTTGTCGCGCTCTGCGCCGAGACGACCGTTATTGAAGATCGGCCCGATCAATCCGGCGGTCAGGTTGTAGAAGGGGTTGCGCAGAACGTCGCGGAACTGGTCGGCCCCGGAGCCGATATCGGCACTGAGGCTGACAGTCGGCAGCATGGCAGCGCGGGCAACCTTTACGTCGGCCTCGGCGGCGGCCAGTTGCGCTTCGGCGCGCGCGATGTCCGGGCGGCGATTGAGCAGATCGCTTGGCACGCCAGTGGCGATTTCCGGCCAATGCAGTTGATCGAACGATTCCCGGTTCAGCACGAGAGCCTGAACCGGGCGACCCAGCAGGGCTGCGAGGCTGATCGAAGCGTCCCGGGCCTGTTGTTGCACCAGCGGCAATTGCCGTTGCTGGGCCGCTACCAGGCTTTTCTGCTGAGCCAGTTCCAGGGCGGTGGCTGAGCCTGAGTCAAAACGTGTTTGCACCAGTTTCAAAACGCTTTGCGCGTTGGCCAGATTGAGCTCGGCAATGCGGCTCTGCTCGCGCAGCGACAAGGTTTGCGCATAGGTGTCGGCGACACTGCCGAACAAGGTCAGCTCCACCGTGGCACGATCGAACTCGCTGGCCTGCAAGGCGAATTGCGCACTGTCGCGAGAGGCTTGTTTGCCACCCCAAAAGTCGATTTCGTAACTGGCATTCAGATTGGCGTCGAAGTAATCCACGGCCTTGTTACTGCTGTCGGCGTCCAATTGGCTGTAGCCCTTGCCGCGTAACAGTTTCTGCCGATTGGCATTGAGCGTGGCCTGCACTTCAGGCAATTGTGAGCCGCCGGCGATCACGGTGCCGGCCTGGGCCTGGCGTACCCGTGCCATGGCGGCGGCGAGGTCGAAACTGCCAGTGCGAGCCTGTTCGATCAGGCGATCGAGCTCCTGGCTGCCGAACTGCGTCCACCATTGCGGGTTGTTGCGGGCAGTGCTGGCAGCCTGCGCTGACTGCCACGCGGCGGGAGGCTGCAAGCCGCTGTCCGGACGCTGAAGGGGATTGGCGCAGGCGCTGAGAATCAGGCACACGGTCAACAAACTGAAGCGCGGTTTCATAGATCGATCATTCACTGGTAAGGGCCGTGACCGGGTCGAGCCGGGCAGCTTTGCGGGCCGGCATGAAGCCGAAGACAACACCGGTGATCAGGGCGCAGCCAAAAGCGCCGAGCACTGCCAGCAGCGAGAAGGCGACGGCGATGTCACTGAGGATCAGCACGCCACCGACGATCAACGCCAGGGCAATACCGGCGATCCCGCCGACCACCGAGAGCATCACCGCTTCGGTGAGGAACTGACGCAGGATGTCGCGCTGGCGAGCGCCGGTGGCCATGCGAATACCGATCTCGCGGGTACGTTCGCGCACGGTCATGAGCATGATGTTCATCACGCCGATCCCGCCGACCAGCAGCGAAATCGCCGCAATCGATCCGAGCATCAGCGACAGGGTATTTTGCGTACGCGCTTCGGCCTGGATCATGGCGGCGTTGTTGGTCAGTTCGAAATCCTTTTTGCCGTTATGCAGGCGCAGCATCATGCGCTCGATTGCCTGTTCGGTTTCCTTGACCTTGCGTGCATCGGCGGCAGCGATGGCGACGTACTCCGGGTTATACGTGCCAAACAGGCGCGTGCTGGCGGCGGAGTAGGGAATGGCGATGCGGTCGTCACTGTCGGAATCGCCGGAACTGGAGCCTTTTTCGGCGAGAACCCCGACCACTTGAAAGGGCACGTTTTCAATCAGGATGTACTGCCCGATGGGATTGGCGACGTCCTTGAGCAACTTGCTTCGGACTTTGTGGCCGATGACGGCAACCGCAGCGCCACTGGCTTCGTCGGCGGCGGTGAAGTAAGCCCCTTCAACCACCGGCCAATTGAAAATCTTCGGGAAATTGGTGTCGTTGCCGCCCACGTAACTGTTGTGATCGAGATTGCCGTAACGCACCACGGCTTCGGCGCCGTTGACGGGCATGATCTGCTTGATCAGCGGCAGTGTGGCGAGCACTGCGAGGTCGTCGAGGGTGATGATGCCCTGCGGTGCACGTGGGTGCGGAGGGACGCCACCCAGGTAAATGATGTTCGAACCGAAAGCGCCCATCTGCGCCATGACCTGACGCTTGCTGCCTTCGCCCACTGCGAGCATGACCACCACCGAAGCTACGCCGATGATGATCCCGAGCAGGGTCAGTGCGGTGCGGAAACGGTTGATCCACATCACCCGCCAGGCGGCGTGCAGGGCGTCCACCAGTTCGCCTTTCCAGGCGCCGGACGCTTGCGCGCCTTCGCTCAGGCGCTTGCGCAGGTCGACGGCTTGCAGGGCGCCGGGGTTGGCCGCGGCCTGGACTTCGGGGTTGTCCCGGGCGCTGTCGCTGATGATCAGGCCGTCGCGGATCTCGATGATGCGCTTGGCCCGCGCTGCGACTTCGCGGTCGTGGGTGATCAGGATGACCACGTGGCCCTGGCTCGCCAGCTCGTCGAGCAACGCCATGACTTCCTTGCCGCTGTGGCTGTCGAGGGCGCCGGTGGGTTCGTCGGCCAGGATGATGTGGCCGCCGTTCATCAGTGCCCGGGCGATCGACACCCGCTGCTGCTGGCCGCCCGACAACTGATGTGGACGGTTGCCGGTGCGCGAGGCCAGGCCGAGGCGATCGAGCAGGGCGGCCGCGCGGGCGTGGCGTTCGGCGGCGGGGGTGCCGGCGTAGATTGCCGGCATCTCGACGTTCTCCTGGGCCGAGCCGGACGGAATCAGGTGATACCCCTGAAACACGAAACCGAAGGCTTCACGCCGTAGCCAGGCCAGTTCGTCGGTGTCGAGGCCGGCGACGTTTTCCCCGGCAAAACGGTATTCGCCAGAGGTGGGTCGGTCGAGGCAGCCGAGAATGTTCATCAGCGTCGATTTGCCGGAGCCGGAAGCGCCGACAATCGCCACGAACTCACCGGCGTGGATCGACAGGTCGATCCCGCGCAGCACATGCACTTCGGGGGCGTCGCCACCGCCGTAGGATTTGCGGATGTCCTGCAGGTCGATCAGGGGCGTCTGCATTCAGCCTCCGCTGCCGTCGGCCGGGCCGATCAACAGGTGATCGCCCTCGTTCAAACCTTCCAGCACCTGGACTTTCAAGCGATCGCTGATGCCGGTGTGTACTTCGCGGGACTGGATGTCGCCATTGGCGGCGATCACCTGCGCGGTCTGCCGGTTTGCCGTGGCAGTGCCTTGCAGGGCGGCAACCGGTGCGGTGAGAACGTCTTTTGCCTGACTGGCGACGAAGAATACCTGGGTGGTCATTTCCGCCATCAGTGCGTTGTCGGCGTTGTCGACATCCAGCAGCACGGTGTAGAGCACCACGCGGGCGCTGCCGCTTTTGCTGGAACTGACAGGACTGCCGCCGCCCTGGCTGGTCTGGTCCAGCGGCTTGGGCGGCACCGGCAGGATTTGCCGCACGGTGCTGCTCCAGCGCCGCTGGCCGCCGCTGAGGGTGGTGAAGTAGGCGGTCATGCCCGGTTTGACGTGGCCGATGTCGGCTTCGGAAACCTCCGCCCACACGGTCATTGGCGACAGCTTGGCGATGCGCAGGATCAGCGGTGTCTGTTGTTGTGCGTTGAGGGTCTGGCCTTCGCGGGCATCGAGGGCCACCACGGTGCCGGCCATCGGCGCATAAATGCGGGTGTAGCCGAGTTCCGCCTGATCGCTGCGCAGGCTGGCTTCGGCCTGACGGATCTGGGCCTGGAACATGTCGATGCGTGCCTGGGTGGCTTTCAGTTCGGCGCGGGCGGTCTGCACGTCTTCTTCGCGGGTGGCGCCGCCAGCGGCGAGATGCTGCTGGCGCTGGTATTTCTGCTGCGCGAGTTCGTGCTGGGCTTTCTGTTCCTGTAATTGGGCCTTGAGGTTTTCGATGGAAAAACGCCCGGCGTCGAGTTTGGCTTTCTGGGTCGACGGATCGATTTCCACCAGCAGCTGACCTTCCTTGACCACGTCGCCGACCTCTACATGGATCTTGCGGATCTGCCCCGACGCCTGGGCGCCGACGTCCACATAACGCCGTGGTTGCAGGGTGCCCAGTGCGGTGACGCTGCTTTCGATATCGCCGCGGGTCACTTGTACGGTGGCGAACCTGTCCCGCCCGGGAGGCAGGATCTGCCAAGCGGCGTAGGCGATAACGGGGATCAAGCAAAGGACTACGAGCAGGGCGCGTCGGGCGGGGCGGGGACGTTTCATGCAGGGTTCCGGCCAGTGGAAATCGGCCCGTCGTTCAGAGGAGTGCGCGGGGTCAGGCACCGTTGAACGCTGCCGCAGGGCGCGACAGACACGGGGAGCTGTCCTGTAAACGAAGAAAGCGGAACGGAATTTAAGTGGCGACACAGGTTGTTACAGCAATCTGAAGGTATAGCCGGCCACTATTTGTCGGGCAACGACAAACACTACTTTAAATCTATATGAGAATTACTATAAATTACGCACCTCAAGTTGCCACTATCTTGCTACTGCCTCGGGCGGCTCGGCAGAACAGTGTGCTCAAGGACAAAACCCGCACTCGAGCGGCCGGGAGTCATGTTGGAAAACTACTATCGTGAGCTGGTGTGTTTCCTGAACGCCAGGCTCGGCAACCGACAGGTGGCCGAAGATGTGGTGCATGACGCTTATGTACGGGTCCTGGAGCGTTCCAGCGATACGCCGATCGAACAGCCCCGGGCCTTCCTTTATCGCACCGCGCTGAACCTGGTGATCGACGACCATCGGCGCAATGCCCTGCGTCAGGTCGAATCGCTGGAAGTGCTCGACAGCGAAGAGCGCTATTTCACCCCGTCCCCCCACAGCACCCTCGATCATGGCCAGCGTCTGGACATGTTGCAGCGTGCGCTGGCCGAGCTTTCGCCGCTGTGCCGCGAGAGTTTTCTATTGCGCAAGATCGAAGGCCTGTCGCACCCCGAGATCGCCGAGCATCTTGGTATTTCCAAGGCCCTGGTGGAAAAGCACATCGTCAACGCCATGAAACATTGCCGCCTGCGAATCAAACAATGGGATGCCCATTGAGCCGTCGCCGTTAAATTTTATTTCACTGTCCTCGTTCCTACTCAACAGACGATCTGCTGTCCTGCTCCGGGCCGGCCGGTCACCCAAGCTCTTCCTCCGCGCTGTTCGGGGGTTCATCCAGAGGACACTGGAAATGACACAGGCAATTGCATCGCCCATCGTTCACGACCTGATCGGCGTCGGTTTCGGCCCTTCGAACCTGGCGCTGGCCATCGCTCTGCAAGAGCGTGGCGCGACCCAGGGCGAGCTGGATGTGCTGTTCCTCGATAAACAACCCAACTACAGCTGGCACGGCAACACCCTGTCGACCCAGAGCGAGTTGCAGATTTCCTTTCTCAAGGATCTGGTCACCTTGCGCAATCCGACCAGCCCGTACTCGTTCGTCAACTACCTCAAGCACCACGGCCGTCTGGTGGACTTCATCAACCTCGGCACCTTCTATCCGTGCCGCATGGAGTACAACGACTATCTGCGCTGGGTGGCCGCGCAGTTCACTGAGCAGAGCCGCTACGGCGAAGAAGTGCTGACCATCGAGCCGGTGCTGCACAACCATCAGGTCGAAGCGCTGCGGGTTATTTCCCGTGGTACGGACGGCCAGCAGTTGGTGCGCACCGCGCGTTCGGTGGTGGTCAGCGCCGGCGGCACGCCGCGCATTCCCGAGGCGTTCAAGGCGCTGAAGGGTGACGCTCGGGTTTTCCATCACTCGCAATACCTGGCCGAGATGGCCAAGCAGCCGTGCATCAACAATCAGCCGATGAGCATCGCAATCATCGGTGGCGGCCAGAGTGCGGCGGAAGCCTTCATCGACCTGAACGATTCGTTCCCGTCGGTGCAGGTGGACATGATCCTGCGTGGCTCGGCCCTGAAGCCGGCGGACGACAGCCCGTTCGTCAACGAAGTGTTCTCGCCGGAGTTCACTGACCTGATCTTCCAGCAGAACAGCAGCGAGCGTGAGCGTCTGGTCAACGAGTACCACAACACCAACTACTCGGTGGTCGACATCGACCTGATCGAGCGTATCTACGGCATCTTCTATCGCCAGAAAGTCTCGGGCGTGGCACGCCACGCGTTCCGCACTCTGACCACGGTCGAGAAAGCCACCGCCACCGAACGCGGTATCGAACTGACCGTGCGCAACAACGCCACCGGCGAAGTCACCGTGCGTGCCTACGACGCGGTTGTGCTGGCCACCGGTTACGAGCGTCAGATGCATCGCAAACTGCTGGCGCCGCTTCAAGAGTACCTGGGTGACTTCGAAGTTGATCGCAACTACAAACTGATCACCGACGAGCGCTGCAAGGCCGGTCTGTACATGCAGGGCTTCTGCCAGGCCAGCCACGGTCTGAGCGATACGCTGCTGTCGATCCTGCCGATCCGCGCGGACGAAATTGCCGGCTCGCTGTATGAGCATGGCAAGAGTCGTGGGCACAGCCGTTCGGTGATGGATCTGTTGTTGGCGACTGCCAGCTAAACCTGCGGCGTTTGCCAAATCGTCTTCGCGGGCAAGCCCGCTCCCACAGTGGATCTCTGCTGACCACAAAATCTGTGTTCAATGAAGATCCCCTGTGGGAGCGGGCTTGCTCGCGAAGAGGCCTTCAAGTAAACCGCAAAAACTCAATCCTGAACCCTTCCTGAACACCCGCCACATTCCCCGACACACTTCCTTTTGCGGGTTTACTCTCCAGACATCGGGGCGTAAGCTTCGCGCGTTTTCATCAATAGCGGAGACCCACAGTGGGTACTTGTTCGAGTGACAGTTGTCGGCCGGTCCTTGTAACCGGCGGATTCTCGGCAAGATAACGCGCATTCCTTTGTGCCGTTGTCTCGCCGAACAGCGAGCAGCGGCATCCCGATCATGACCGGTCCCGGTCATGTCCCGACGTCCTTCTCATCGACACTGAAAAGCCTGTGAAGTCGACTTCATCGTCGTCATTGCAGCCCTATCGACACGCCTGTCTTTTCTGACCGGCGCGCCACGCCTTGCCGTGCCGGTTTTCCGGTGCCCAGGACGAGGACGTACCTGCTCGACGGTTTCCCGGCTGACCATAGGGGCAACAGCCATGAAACTTACGCTCAAGGAATTTTTCGCAGGCTTCCTGCGGACCCGCCACATCGCCCGGCACTTCCGTCGCCTGGCCTTGCTGGAAAACCTCAGCGACACCACGGTCAGCCGTGAAGTGCCGCCCACCCTGGCCAATACACTGGTGGACGCCGCCCATTGCGACAGCGGCGTGCTGTTGTCGAACCTCGGCACCCACACCGATGGCCTCACTGATTTCGAAGTCGATGTACTGCGTGCGCAGCACGGCCTCAACGAAGTCGAACACGAGCAACCGCTGCCGTGGTGGACCCACCTGTGGCATTGCTACAAAAACCCTTTCAACCTGCTGCTGACCCTGTTGGCGGTGATCTCGTGGCTGACCGAAGACCTCAAGGCCGCCATCGTGATTTTCTCGATGGTGGTGCTCTCGACGCTGCTGCGCTTCTGGCAGGAAAGCAAATCCAACCAGGCCGCCGACGCGCTCAAGGCGATGGTCAGCAACACCGCCACCGTGCTGCGCCGGGATGCGCCGCGTGCTGAGTTGCCGATCAAGCAACTGGTGCCCGGCGATCTGATCGTGCTCTCGGCCGGCGACATGATTCCTGCCGATTGCCGGGTGCTCAGCGCCAAGGACCTGTTCGTCAGCCAGGCGGCAATGACCGGTGAATCGATGCCGGTGGAAAAATTCCCGCGTCAGGCCGATCGCGACACGCGCAATCCGCTGGAACTCGACAACATTCTGTTCATGGGCACCAACGTGGTGTCCGGCACGGCGGTGGCGGTGATTCTCACCACCGGCAACAGCACCTATTTCGGTGCACTGGCACAGCGGGTCGGGGCGACCGATCGCGCGGTGACTTCGTTCCAGCAAGGGGTGAACAAAGTCAGCTGGCTGCTGATCCGCTTCATGTTCGTCATGGCGCCGCTGGTGTTGTTCATCAACGGTTTCACCAAGGGCGACTGGACCGAAGCGCTGCTGTTCGCGCTGTCGATCGCCGTGGGCCTGACCCCGGAAATGCTGCCGATGATCGTCACCTCGACGCTGGCCAAGGGCGCGGTGTTTCTGTCGCGCAAGAAAGTCATCGTCAAACGCCTGGATGCGATCCAGAACTTCGGCGCGATGGACGTGCTGTGCACCGACAAGACCGGCACCCTGACCCAGGACAGGATCTTCCTGGCGCGCAATGTCGACGTCTGGGGCGAAGACTCCGATGACGTGCTGGAAATGGCGTACCTCAACAGCTACTACCAGACCGGCCTGAAAAACCTGCTGGATGTGGCGGTGCTGGAGCACGTGGAAATCCACCGTGAGCTGAAGGTCGGTACGGCCTTTCGCAAGGTCGATGAAATCCCGTTCGACTTCAACCGCCGGCGCATGTCGGTGGTGGTCGAAGGGCGCGGCCAGCCGCATCAACTGATCTGCAAGGGCGCGGTGGAAGAAGTATTGGCAGTGTGCAGCCGGGTGCGTCACGGTGAAGTCGACGAAGCCTTGAGCGATGAATTGCTGGCGAAAATTCGTCAGGTCACCGCAGCATTCAACGCTGAAGGCTTGCGTGTGGTCGCGGTGGCAGCACGATCGATGCCTGAAGGTCGCGACACTTACAGCCTTGGCGACGAGCAAGAACTGACGCTGATCGGTTACGTGGCGTTCCTCGATCCGCCGAAGGAAAGCACCGCCCCGGCACTCAAGGCCCTGGCCGAACACGGCGTGGCCGTGAAAGTGCTGACCGGCGACAACGAACTGGTGACCGCCAAGATCTGCCGCGAAGTGGGCCTGGCCCAGCAGGGCCTGTTGATGGGCAACGACATCGAACGCATGAGCGACGCCGAACTGGCCGTGGCGGTAGAAACCACCAACGTGTTCGCCAAACTGACGCCGTCGCACAAGGAACGCATTGTGCGCATCCTCAAGGGCAACGGCCACGTGGTCGGGTTCATGGGCGACGGCATCAACGACGCACCGGCGCTGCGCACCGCCGACATCGGGATTTCCGTGGACAGCGCGGTGGACATCGCCAAGGAAGCGGCCGACATCATCCTGCTGGAAAAGAGCCTGATGGTGCTGGAGGAGGGCGTGCTGGAAGGGCGTCGGACCTTCGCCAACATGCTCAAGTACATCAAGATGACCGCCAGTTCGAACTTCGGCAACGTGTTCTCGGTGCTGGTCGCCAGTGCGTTCATTCCGTTCCTGCCGATGCTGCCGATGCACCTGCTGGTGCAGAACCTGCTGTATGACATTTCGCAGATCGCGATCCCGTTCGACAACGTCGACGATGAGATGCTGAAGCAGCCACAACGCTGGCAGCCAGGGGACGTCGGGCGCTTCATGCTGTTCTTCGGCCCGATCAGCTCGATCTTCGACATCACAACGTTCGCCTTGATGTGGTACGTGTTCGATGCCAACACCCCGGATCACCAGACCCTGTTCCAGTCCGGCTGGTTCGTGGTGGGGCTGCTGACCCAGACGCTGATCGTGCACATGATCCGCACGCCGAAGATTCCGTTCCTGCAAAGCCGCGCGGCGATGCCGCTGCTGGTGATGACCGCAATCATCATGGCCGTGGGCATCTTCCTGCCGATGGGGCCGCTGGCGCACTACTTCAAATTGCAGGCGCTGCCGTCGATGTACTTCGTGTTTCTGCCAATGATCCTGCTGGCGTACATGGCGCTGACCCAGGCCGTCAAAGGCTTCTACATCCGCCGGTTCGGCTGGCAGTAACAGGCAAGATTCCCCCCTTGTGGGAGCAAGGGGGGCGGTTTCAAGGAGTTCGACATGCAAGCGATCAACAATCTCAACCTCACCTCGTTGCTCGATACCCTGGTCAGCCTCAGCGCGGCGTTCATTCTCGGCGGCCTGATCGGCTTCGAACGCCAGTACCGGCAGCGCACGGCGGGCTTGCGCACCAACGTGCTGGTGGCGGTCGGCGCGGCAATTTTCGTCGACATGGCTAACCGTCTCGCCGGGGCCGAAGGCGCGGTGCGAGTGATTGCCTACGTGGTTTCCGGCATCGGTTTTCTCGGTGCCGGGGTGATCATGCGCGAAGAGGGCAACGTGCGTGGGCTCAACACCGCCGCCACGCTCTGGACCTCGGCGGCGGTTGGTGCCTGCGCCGGTGCCGACCTGCTGGCCGAAGCGGTGCTGGGCACCTTGTTTGTGCTGGCCGCCAATACCTTGTTGCGGCCGATCGTCAACAACATCAACCGTCAGCCGCTGGACGTGGTCTCGGCGGAAGTCACCAACATTGTTTATGTCATCGCTCGGCGTTCGCAGCAGAAAGCCGTTTTCGCCTTGCTCGAGGCCGAGCTGGAACGCAGTAATTACCCGGCCAGCGATGTCGATGTACATGCCTTCGGTGCCGATGAAATCGAGATCGAAGCGACGCTGGCCACCACCTCGGTGGACGGTGATGAACTGGATGCGCTGGTGGCGCGAATCTCGACGTCGACGCTGGTGGTGCAGGCGTTCTGGAGTCCGAGCACCACGGAGTAACTTTTTCAATCCCGATGAGTGACCGTGTTTTTCGGAAAAGTCCTACAGAGTGTATCCCGATGCTTGGGTAGTCTTGCCGCCACTTGAAGCGACTACCCGGACTTCCACATTGACCGACAAAACCCTGCGCATCCTGATCGCCGACTTGCAGCATTTTCATCGGATGAAGATCGAGCGCCTGTTCAATGGCCTTGATTATTACCGCATTGCACCGGTGCAAAGTCTTGCCGAACTGTTGACCCTGGTCGATTACGGCTGTCAGCCGTTCGATGTTCTGGTGGTTAATGCCGAACTGGCGAGCGGGATCGCGGATCTGCCCGGTGTTCTGTTCGATCACCCACAAGTCCGACGGGCCCTGGTCTATGGTGAGCCGGCGGATTCCACAGGTGTTCCCGGGCATTTTGGGGCAAAGGTCATCACCAGCCCTGCAGCGCTGCCTTCATTCGACGAAATCGAACAGCTGATGACCTCGGTCGAGGCATCGCTTGGGCGGTCATCGCGTGCGCTATCACAGATCGGTCTGGCGCGCACCTGTCAGATCTGACAGGTGCTTCATCGTAAAGTCTGTGCAACAGTTGTAGCGCAGCTACCAATAGTCCCGTTCATGCAAGATCGGTGGCTTCATCACTATGTAATCGCACCGGGAGTGGTCATGGGTCGAGTATTGCTTGCCGAAGATCACCCGGTGGTCGTCTCTGCCATCCGTATGCTGTTGCATGGGTTGGGCTATAAGCAGATTCACGTGGTGTCGAGCGGCGTCGACGTCGTGCCGATGATTCGTGAACATGCGCCGGATCTGATGATTCTCGACCTGAACCTTGCAGGTATGGGCGGGCTGGATGTATTGGAACGTATCAGGGCTAACGGGCTGGTTTGCAAAGTCGTGATTTTCACCTCGGCTCCCCGGAACAGTTTCCTGATGCGTTGCCGGCGTGCCGGAGCGATGGCCTTCGTGGAAAAGTCCGCCGACCTGAAACAGCTCGAGAATGCGATCAAGGCTGTGCGTTCGGGCTACACTGTTTTTCCTGAAATGCACGGTGTCAGTTCAGGACAACTCGATGCATTGAGTGATGAGCGGCAGTTGATTGATCGGCTGTCCGACCGCGAACTGCATATTCTGGTGCAACTGGCTCACGGCAAGTCCAACAAGCTCATCGCCTTGGAAATGAACCTGAGTCACAAAACCGTCAGCACCTACAAGACCCGATTGATGCTCAAACTGGGAATAACGTCCTCAGTGACGTTGCGAGAGCTGGTCGTGCGCAACGATCTGTTCTGAGAGGCTTTCCATGATGAGACCGTTGCGGTTGGTGTTTCTGTTGGCACTTTTGTTTGCAGGCACAGTTCAGGCGGCGACGAGTGCGCAAAGACTGGAAATCGTTTCCCGCACCCGCCTGGAAGGCGTGCAGGTTCGCCTTGATGATCAGGATAAACAGTGGCTGAGCGCGCATCCGGTATTGCGCATCGGTGCCTCCTGGCCGGATTACCCGCCCTTTGAACTGACCCGCAAGCGCCATGAGCTGGAAGGCCTCACCGCCGATTACGCCGATGCGATTGCACAAGTACTCAATCTCGCCGTCGAAGTCTGGTGCTATCCCGACCGCGCAAGTGCGATGGCCGCGCTCAAGGCCGGGGATCTGGATTTGCTGGGCACGTCGAACAACTTCGAGATCGCCGACCCCGAACTGATGCTGTCCCGTGCCTACGCCGAAGATCAGCCGATGTGGGTGACCCGGCTCGACGAACCATTGCCCGACGATCTGGCCGGCAAGCGAATCGCCATGGTGGACGACTACCTGCCAGCCTCGACCATCGAGCAGGCTTACCCGCAAGCCTCCCTGCAGCGTTATCGCTCGATTCTCGATGCCCTCGGCGCGGTGGCGTTCGGTCGGGATGCGCTCTACCTTGGCGACTTCATCAGCGCCAGCTATCTGATCAACACTCATTTTTATAACGACCTGCAACTGGCGGGCCCCTCGGGCCTTGACGCCAACCCGTTCGGCTTCGCCCTGACCCGCAGCAACACGCGGTTGAAACGTCTGGTCGACAAGGCCCTGCTGGCGATTCCCATGGAACAGCGCCTCGCGATGGAGCTGCGCTGGAGTGCCGGGCGCGCCGACAGGGCAGCACAGTCGCGGGTAAGTCTGAGCGACAGCGAGCAACAATGGCTGGATCAGCATCCGGTGGTGCGGGTCGGTGCTATCGACGATTTTGCGCCGCTGGCATTCTTTGATGCCGATGGCCGGTTCAGCGGCCTGACTGCACAACTGCTCAACCTGATCAGTCAGCGCAGTGGCCTGACATTCGAGGTGGTGCGCGGTCAGTCTCTGGATCGTCAGGTCGAGCAGCTCAGGAGCGGGGAGCTGGATCTGTTGCCGGTGCTGACACCGAGCCGCGAGCGTGAACTTGAAATGCGGTTCACCCGGTCGTACGCCAACAGCCCCTTCGTCTTGATCACCGATTTGAAGGCACAGGCGCCGCGCAGTCTCGAGGATATGGCGGGTAAACGACTGGCGCTCTATCGCGGTAATCCGCTGCGCGAATATCTGTTGGAGCACGTGCCGCAGATCAACCTGATCGAGTTGCCGAGTCCGGCGGACGGTACGCGGGCGCTGCTTGATGGTCGGGCTGATGCGACATTGAGCTCGTTGCTGGTGGCGCGTTATCAGATCGATCACCAGTACCGTGAGCGCTTGCGGATTGTCTCCACGCTGGGTGATCAACCGGCCCGGATTGCCATGGCCACGGCGCCCGATGCCCCGCAACTGCAATCGATTCTGAACAAGGCGCTGCTGGCCATTGCCCCCCAGGAAATTGATGGTCTGGTCGCGCGCTGGAGTCGTAACGTGGTGCTGCAGGACAGCTATTGGCAGCGTCATAGAGAGCAAATCCTGCGCGGCTTTGCCATTGCCGCCGGGTTGCTGTTGCTGGCGTTGGGCTGGATCGCCTTTCAGCGTCGGCAGATCCGTCAGCGTCAACAATGGTTAAGACAGTTGCAGGAGGCCAAGGAGGCGGCCGATGAAGCCAATCGTGCCAAGAGCACGTTTCTGGCGACCATGAGCCATGAAATCCGCACACCGATGAATGCCCTGATCGGCATGCTTGAACTGGCCCTCAAGCGTGCCGATGAAGGCGTGACCGATCGCCAGGCGATCGAGGTGGCGTCCAGTGCCGGGCAGCAATTGCTGGCATTGATCGGCGATATTCTCGACATCGCGCGCATTGAGGCTGGGCATTTGTCGCTGGTTCCCGAACGGGTCAATCTGCGCGAGGTGGTGCAGTCGGTGTGTCGGATTTTCGAAGGCCTGGCCCGGCAGAAGCAATTGTTGTGGCATGTGGAACTGGATGAACGCAGCAACGTCGAGGTGATGATCGATGCCCTGCGTTTCAAACAAGTGCTGTCGAATCTGTTGAGCAATGCCATCAAGTTCACCGATGACGGCGAGGTGAGCCTGCGCTTGCGCGTATTCGGCGAACAGGACGGGCTGATTGAAGTGGGTGTAGCCATTGAAGACAGTGGCCGGGGAATCAGCGCCGAGGATCAGCAACGCTTGTTCAGCCCGTTTGTGCAGGTCGGCGATCATCAGACTGCGGCGCAGGGCGGTTCTGGCCTGGGGTTGGTGATCAGCCGCAACCTGTGCCGGATGATGGGTGGTGATTTGTGGATGACCAGCGAGCCGGGCGGGGGCACTCAGGTCATGCTGCGACTGGAACTGCCAGTGCTGCAGCCGCTGGTGCAGGAGGCTGCACCGGCACCCGTGGCGACGGCGGTCAAGTCGCTGAACGTGCTGGTGGTGGATGACCATCCCGTGAATCGCCTGTTGTTGTGCCGACAGTTGAGTGAACTCGGCCATCGCCCCGTTGAAACCGATGGTGGTGAGAGCGGGCTGGCGCTGTGGCGCGGTCACTCCTTCGATGCATTGATCACTGACTGCAACATGCCGGGGCTCAACGGTTACGAGCTGGCGCGCGCGGTGCGTCAGGAAGAGGCCGCGACGGGCAGGGCGCCCTGTCTGATCCTTGGATTTACCGCCAATGCGCAAATGGAAGAAAAGCAGCGATGCCGGGCAGCCGGGATGGACGACTGTCTGTTCAAACCGGTTCTGCTGCGCGAATTGAGCCAGGCCCTGATGGCCGCAACATCCGAAGGCGCGCAGATCGAAAGCGTGGACGATCCGGTAGAGGCCGAGTTCGATCTGAGCGCGCTGTTGCAACTGGCAGGCGCGGACAACTCGCTGATCGGGCAATTGCGTGAGGAGGTGCTGAGCAGTCTGCGCATTGACCTGAAGCGTCTGGATGAGTCAGGCCGCAAAAATGACCGCGCCGATTTGCGTGATCTGGCGCATCACGTCACGGGCGGGGCGCACATGATCGGTGCCGAGCGTGTGGTCTCGGCGTGTCGGGTGCTCGAACAGGCCTGCCGGGCCGATCAGCCCGAAGCGGCATTGATGGCCGCCATCGATTCGCTGCGCGAGGCCATGCACGACCTCGCGCAGCAGCTTCAGGCCTGATCGATCAGTCCCACTGCGGCGCGATGCCTTTGGGGCTGGTCAGGCGATGGCCGCGCTCCAGTGTGGCGATCAGCGCCATGTCGGCGTCGCTCAGGGTCAGCGCCGTGGCACCGAGGTTGCCTTGCAGGTTGGCGCGTTTGGTCGACGACGGAATCACCGCATAACCCGATTGCATCGCCCACGCCAGCGTAACCTGCGCCGGGGTGGCATGCAGGCGCTCGGCGATCTGCACGATCAGCGGATCCTTCAACACTTCGCCGTAGGCGAGGGTCATGTACGACGTGATCTGGATGCCCTGACTTTGCGCGAACTCGACGACCTTGCGGTTTTGCAGGTATGGGTGCAGTTCAATCTGGTTGGTGGCGATATTTTCCGCACCGACCGCAGCAATCGCCTGTTTCATCAGGTCGATGGTGAAGTTGGACACGCCGATCTGCCGGGTCAGGCCCAGGCGTTTGGCTTCCAGCAGCGCGCCCATGAATTCCTCCACCGGCACCTGATCTTCCGGCGACGGCCAGTGGATCAGCGTCAGGTCGAGGTAGTCGGTCTGCAGCTTTTGCAGGCTTTCCTTGAGGCTTTCGATCAGACGATCCCCGGCGAAGTTGGCGATCCAGATCTTGCTGGTGATGAACAGCTCTTCACGGGCAATGCCGCTGGCAGCGATGGCTGCGCCAACGTCGGCCTCGTTTTCGTAGATCTGTGCGGTGTCGATGGCTCGGTAACCAAGTTCAAGGGCAGTGCTCACCGAATCGATGACCACCTGGCCTTGCAGGCGAAACGTACCAAGACCGAAAGCGGGAACAGACATGCAGGGACTCCAGGATTGCAGTGGGAATGGGCAGGAGTATCCGCGTCTGATTCCTTAAGAAAAACCGCTGTGGGGACAAAGTACTGTTGACTGAAAGTCACGAATCACCGCAATCGGTATCGTTCCACCGGTAGAACGATGAGAACAGTTTTGGCTGACTAGTACTAAATACGTGGCGAATTTATGATCGGCCTATGATCAACCCAATTGCGGAGTCCACCATGAAAAATCTTATCGGTCTCTACACCAGCCCTCGCGGCCACTGGGTCTGCGATGGGTTTCCGGTGCGCACCCTGTTTTCCTACGACAACCTGGGCCAGCACATCAGCCCGTTCCTGCTGTTGGATCACGCCGGGCCTGCGCATTTCACCCCGACTACTGAACGCCGTGGCGTGGGGCAGCATCCGCACCGTGGCTTCGAAACCGTGACCATCGTTTACGAAGGCGAAGTGCAGCACCGTGACTCCACCGGCAGTGGCGGCACCATAGGCCCGGGCGATGTGCAGTGGATGACGGCGGCTTCCGGAATCCTGCATGAGGAGTTCCATTCGGAAAACTTCGCTCGAACCGGCGGCAACCTGGAAATGGTGCAGCTGTGGGTGAATCTGCCGGCCAAGGACAAAATGGCCGCGCCGGGTTACCAGACCATTCTGGACAGTGATATCCCGAAAATCGCGCTAAAGGACGGTGCCGGCAGCCTGCGGCTGATCGCCGGTGAGTTCGACGGCCACAAAGGTCCATCCCGCACGTTCACGCCTATCGACGTGTGGGATCTGCGACTGAACACTGGCAAGTTGCTCTCGCTGGATCTGCACGAAGGCCGCAACACGGCGCTGGTGGTGTTGAAGGGTTCGGTTCAGATCAACGGTGGGGAGTCGATGCGCGAAGGCCAGTTGGCGCTGTTCGAGCGTGATGGCGATCGCATCACCCTTGAAGCCAGCGCGGACGCGGTGGTGCTGCTGCTCAGCGGCGAGCCGATCGACGAGCCGATTGTCGGCCACGGCCCGTTCGTGATGAACACCGAGCAGGAAATCCATCAGGCTTTCGCCGACTTCCAGTCCGGCCGCTTCGGCCAGATGCACAGCTAAAAAAACCGGCAGGCGCCACGTGCGCCTGCCGGTTTTTTTTTGAGCGCGTGCAGTGGCGCTCATCCCGCCAAATCAATTCCTCCTACACTGAGCCCAATCTGTGCGATCTTCTCGCGACTGGCCCCTGTCGGAGTTGTTTGATGCTGTCTCTGCTCACCGATCATCCGTTGTTTTGCGCCTTGATCCTGATCCTGGTCGATCTCGGTCTGTGGCGCCTGATCAGCGCCCACGGCAGCGCATGGAAACTGTTGGTGCGGGTGCTGATTTTTGCCCTGTTCAGCATCCTGCTGTTCAACGAAGGGCTCAACCCGATGGAGCCTGCGCCGTGGGCCGACAATGTGCCGTTGCACCTGGCGGCGACCGGGTTGCAGATCGGCTGGTGGCTGTTCGGCGCGCGCACCCTGACGGTGCTGATTGGCGCGGTGATGATGCAGCGGGTCGGACACACCGGGCGGTTGTTGCAGGATTTGCTCGGTGCGGTGATTTTCCTGATCGCCATTATCGCGGCACTGGCCTATGTGCTGGATCTGCCGGTCAAGGGCGTGCTGGCAACCTCCGGGGCGCTGGCGATCATCGTCGGTCTGGCGTTGCAGAGCACCTTGAGCGACGTGTTTTCCGGGATCGTGCTCAACACCACCAAGCCTTATCAACTGGATGACTGGATTTCCATCGACGGCACCGAAGGTCGGGTCACCGACATCGACTGGCGCGCCACGCGCCTGCAAACCAGTCAGGGCAGCATGGCGGTGATTCCCAACTCGCTGGCGGCCAAGGCCAAGATCATTAACTTCAGCCGGCCGAGCAATATGTTCGGGGTGGCCGTCAGCGTGCAGGTCAGCCCCCATGCGCGGCCCAGTTCGGTGATCGAGGCCCTGGAGCGAGCGATGCAGGGCTGTCGGCAATTGCTGGAGAGCCCCGCGCCGAGTGTCGCGCTGAAGAGCTCCAGCAGCGCCGGCACCGAATATGAGATCAGCGGGTTTGTCGCCTCGATGAGCGAAAAGCGCGTGGTGCGCAATCAACTGTTCGACCTGGCGTTCCGGCACCTGCAAGCGTCCGGGGTCAATCTGCTGTCGAGCGATGAACCCGGTGTGGCGAGCAATCTTTCGCGGCCACGGGCGTTGCTCGACAGCTCGCCGATTTTCTCCACCCTGCGTCAGGAAGAGAAAGAAACCTTCAGCCAGAACATGACCCTGCAAACCTTCCGGGCCGGCGAGATGATCCTCGCGGGCGGCGAGGTCAGCGATCATCTGTTCATCATCGAGTCCGGCGTGGTCTCGGTGACGCTCAAGCGCCATGGCGCGCCGTTCGAGTCTGGACGGATGGGGCCGGGTGAGGTGATCGGCGAGGCGGGGATTCTGTCCGATACGTCGTTGCCGGCCGACTTCTCCGCCAAGACCTTCTGCGCGCTGTACCGCATCGAGAAGTCTTATCTCAAGCCGTGCCTGGACGCTCGTCACGACATCAACGACGCGATGCAGGCTCTGCTCGATTTCCGCCTGCACAAGGCGCAATCCCTGACGGAAGAAACGCCGGTGCTGGCGCCGAAAAAAGGGTTCCTGCAATGGCTGCGCAATCGCGTCTGAGCCTTCAGCGCAGGCCGTAATCCGCCAGTTTGCGTTCCAGGTTCAGGCGCACCTGTGGCCATTCGTCATCGATGATGCTGAAGCGCACCGAGTTGCGCTTGCGGCCGTCCGGCATGATGCGTTCGTGGCGGACGATGCCTTCCTGTTGCGCGCCGAGCCGCAGGATCGCGTTGCGCGACTTCTGGTTGTTCTCGTCGGTGGTGAACTGCACCCGCACGCAGTCGAGCACCTCGAACGCGTGGCGCAGCATCAGGTACTTGGCCTCGGTGTTGACGAAGGTCTTCTGAAAACGTGCCGAAATCCAGCTGCTGCCGATCTCCAGCTTGCGGTTGAGCGGGTCGATTTTCCAGAACCGGGTCGAGCCGATCACCTCGCCGGTTTCCTTCAATACGATGACAAACGGCATGACGGTCCCAGCCTCACGGCCATCGAGGGCCTTTTTCAGGTAGGCATCGACGGTGGTGGCCGACGGCACCACGGTGACCGTGAGGTTCCACAGTTCACCGTCAGCGGCAGCGCGGAGCAGGGCATCGGCGTCGGTGTATTGGAGCGGGCGCAGGATGATGCCCTGGCCTTGCAGCGTGGTTTGCATGTGGGGATTCTCGGCGATCGGGCGAGGGCTTATTACGCCGTACGGGAAGGATCCGACGCAACCGTCGCGGTGGGCGGATGTCAGAGTTTTTATCGGTCAATGGCAGGAACCCGGACGATGAAAAAAATGCGCATTGCCACGTTCAACGTCAACGGCCTGCGGGCCCGACTGCCGAACCTGCTGGAATGGCTCAAGCGCGAGCAGCCGGACATCGCCTGTTTGCAGGAGCTGAAACTGGTGGACAGCGCGTTTCCCGCCGCCGAGCTGGAGGCCGCTGGTTACGGCGCCATCTGGCACGGCCAGGCTTCATGGAACGGCGTGGCGATTCTTGCCCGCGATGCGCAACCGCTGGAGAGCCGGCGCGGTTTGCCCGGCGACCCCGACGATAAACACAGCCGCTACCTCGAAGCGGCGGTGCACGGGGTGTTGGTGGGCTGCCTGTACCTGCCCAATGGCAATCCGCAACCGGGGCCGAAGTTCGACTACAAACTGGCCTGGTTCGAGCGCCTGATCAAATACGCCAAGGATCTGCAAAGCAGCGATCACCCGGTGGTGCTGGCCGGCGATTACAACGTGGTGCCCACCGATCTGGATATCTACAACACCCGTTCGTGGCTCAAGGATGCGTTGTTGCAACCGGAGAGCCGCGAGTGCTATCAGCGTCTGCTGGATCAGGGCTGGACCGATTCGTTGCGGCATCTGTATCCCGAGGATCGGCTCTATACGTTCTGGGATTACTTCCGCCAGCACTGGCAGAAGAACTCCGGGCTGCGGATCGACCATCTGCTGCTCAATCCGACGCTGAGCCCTTATCTGCACGAGGCCGGTGTGGATGCCTGGGTGCGCAACGAACCGCATGCCAGCGACCACGCGCCGACGTGGATTCGCATCGATTCGCGTAAGCGGAAATAATCAATTCTCGTGATTGAGAATAGTTATTGCAATCAGATTGCCAAGGCGTTTTTTGATTGAAAATGCATAGTGGCTTTTTGGTTTCGGATGTCGTAATTTTGGAATATAGGAACTACAAAAAGACGACGGAGCGAAGCGAATGGCCAGTTTTTTTAAGGATGCAATTTCAAAAATTTATGGTGACGACGATGATTTTATAATCATCGGTCTAACAGGGCGCACTGGAAGTGGGTGTTCGACAGTTGCAAAAATACTTTCGAAGCCACAGGAGGAAATAAAGCACTCCCTGTTTTCTGGTAATAACCCTGATTCAAATCCTCAAAGAAAGCAGAAGATAATTCTTAAGAATTTTGAAAAAAATTGGGAGCCGTTTGTAACCATACAGGCAAGCTCGGTTTTAACGCTTATGTTGTCGGAGCTTGATATAACAGAGTCATCCGTTTTTTTGGGAGGAGTGGACGGGATAAGTGAGAAGGTTAAACGGGATATTGTTGAGGTTTTGCAAGAAATAAAAAATGAACCTGTAGTGGAGGGTGATATAAAAAACCTGAGGAGATACTTTGCAGAATTTTTGCCTGGACAGAACGAAAAGCTAAAGCGTGTTATTGGTGGTTCTGGTTATGTAAAGTTATTTCAGCAAATTGGTAATAATCTTCGAAATTCTGGTAGTCCGGCTTCTGATGAACGTAAGAGTGGTAGTTTTTATTCGCTCGCAGATAAAATAAATTCAATTATAAAGTTGATACGCTCGGCTCGAGGTAAGGGGCGGAAAACTTTTATCGTTATTGATGCTATTCGCAACCCATTCGAGGCGACATATTTCCAAGATCGTTATTCTTCTTTCTATTTAATGGCGGTTTCGTGTGAAGATGAACAACGTAAGAGACGACTGAGACTTCTAGGGTATACGGATGAGCAAGTAGGTAGGATTGATGGGGAGGAGTACAGTTCTAGAAGTCTCAATCAGCAGTCTACTTATATAAAGCAAGATATTCAGGCTTGCTTGGAACGGTCGGAGCTGTATATAAATAACCCGGATTCAGAAAACGCTGTTTCGGATTTTTCCAGTCTAGCAAATCAGTTGATCACTTTTGTATCTTTAATGATGAGGCCGGGGCTAGTTACGCCTACACCTTTAGAACGGTGTATGCAAATGGCTTATACTGCAAAATTGAATTCGGGTTGTATTTCAAGACAAGTAGGAGCTGTTGTAACGGATTTAAATTTCTCAGTGCAATCTGTTGGCTGGAACGATACTCCATATGGGCAAGTTCCTTGCAGTTTGCGTAATCGATTTGACCTTGTGAGCGGTTACGACCAGAGTGCTTACTCTGAATATGAGAAAACTGATGTCGCTTATATTGAAAGATTTAGTGGTGAGAACTCCAAGTATCTAAAAATTGCAAGTACGGGGAGGAATGTCTCCTACTGTTTTAAAAGTGAGTATAACAGTCTAAAAAAAGAAAAAAATCAGGTTCATACCAGATCACTGCATGCGGAAGAAAATGCATTTCTGCAGATTTCTAAGTATGGTGGTAGACCTGTTGAGGGTGGAAAGCTTTTTACAACTGCTAGCCCTTGTGAGTTGTGTTCGAAGAAAGCTTATCAATTAGGTATTAAGGAAATTTATTATATAGATCCGTATCCTGGGATTGCAGTAAATCATATATTAATGGGAGGGACTAATAATCCTCAGTTGATAATTTTTTCTGGTGCCGTCGGGCGAGCGTTTCATAATCTATACTCGCCGAGGTTGCCATATAAGGACGAGTTGAATGCTTTGGCGCTTGATGACTAAATGATTTATATGTCAAGCGCCTAACTCTGAGGCGTTATGTCCATTGGCAAGCCATTATTGCTTTTGCTAGTGCGCTGCTCATCCATTTCCTGAGTCGGATGAGCAGCGGGATGAACAGGTACTGATAAATGTGATCGAAATAATCAATTGTCGAGACCATAGATGAGTCTCTTATACATGGCGACCATCGGCGGAACGATCCGCGCCCCCATGCAAAAGGACCCAGCCATGAGCGAGCCACGCCTGACGAATCTGAAACAGTATCTGCAACGCCTGGGATTCGATGCGCCCCCGACACCGACCCTTGAAACCCTGCGCCTGTTGCAACTGCGCCATACCGGCGCCTTTGCTTTCGAAAACCTGTCGACGCTGAGTGGCGAACCTGTGCTGATCGATCTGCCCTCCATTGAGCGCAAGGTCCTGAACGACGCCCGTGGCGGTTACTGCTACGAGCTGAACAACCTGTTTCTGGCCTTGTTGCTGGAGCTGGGGTTCGATGCGCGGGGCATCAGCGGGCGCGTGGTGATGAATCAGCCCGAAGGCAGCTGGACGGCGCGCACCCACCGCTTGAGCCTGGTGAACATTGACGACGTGCGCTACATCACCGACGTCGGCTTCGGCGGCATGGTGCCGACCGCGCCGCTGGTGCTGGATACCGAAGCCGAGCAATCCACCCCGCACGAACCGTATCGCATCGAAGTGCAGGCCGATGGCTACATGCTGCGGGCCAAGGTTGCTGGCGAATGGCGGCCGATGTACCTGTTCGACCTGCAGCGCCAGGAAGACATCGATTACACCCTCGGCAACTGGTACGTCTCGACCCACCCGGACTCACCATTCGCCCAGCGCCTGATGGTGGCGCGTACCGGCGACGGCTGGCGGCGTACGCTGAACAACGGCAGTTTCGCCATTCACCGCATCGGCGCCGAGAGCGAGCGGCGCGAAGTGACAGATGTTGATGAACTGATCGAATTGCTGGAACGGGAATTTGGCCTGAACTTGCCGCACCAGCCCGGTGCACGGGAGGCTCTGGCGCGCTTGATTCAGCCAGTTTGAACGCTACGGTTTGACGTCCGGTTCCAGCACCCGCCGGATCTCGTTCACGGCCGCCGACAGTTTTTTCTCAAGGCTCTTGAGGTCGGTGGCGGTGATGCCTTGCTTGAATTGCCCGCTTGAATGTTCGAGTTCTTCGGTTGCGCCACGGCTATTAAGCAATGCGTGGCGCAGGGTGTTGTTGATCACCGTCTGATAGCCAAACCCCTCGCTTTCAGCGACCTCGCGCGCGGCTTCGATCACCGCGTCATCGAGCATGATGGTGATGCGCGTTTTACCCTTGGTGGGCGCAATGGCGCCGCGTTTACCGTCGCTGAAATTGTATTCATTTTTCATTGATTACCTCTGCGCAAAGTTGCCATTGCTCGCTGGGCTCGAATGCGTTGGCAGCATTCTTGCTTTTGTCGAACTGAATCTTGAATGACTTCAATATGCATACTTTATATGTATAAAAAAGAGTGCGGCCGCGCCGTCGGTCGCCGTGAACACTTCAGCCTAGGCGGATAAAACGTGAACTCGATTGGGGATGTGTTGCCGGATTTGTGGAATGAAAGCAGCGGGATAGAAGGTTGGGTGGCTAGCTAACCATTATGTGACTGACAAGTTGTATACAAGTCTATGGACATTTGTCCTGACTCTTGCATACAGTGTGTGCATAACAAAAACCAGGGAACTCCCCCACCATGAAAACGCCCCATGTTTCACACCAACGGCCCGAGGACGAGAATCTCGGGGTCGGCGCGAATATGGCTTACGGCCTGCAACACGTTCTGACCATGTATGGCGGTATCGTCGCGGTGCCACTGATCATCGGTCAGGCCGCCGGGCTTTCGCCGGCGGACATCGGTCTGTTGATTGCTGCTTCATTGTTTGCGGGGGGGCTGGCCACGTTGCTGCAAACCCTGGGTTTACCGTTTTTCGGCTGTCAGTTGCCGCTGGTGCAGGGCGTGTCGTTCTCTGGCGTTGCCACCATGGTGGCGATTGTCAGCAGTGGCGGGGAGGGCGGCTTCCAGTCGGTGCTCGGCGCGGTGATTGCGGCGTCGCTGATCGGCTTGCTGATCACGCCGGTGTTCTCGCGAATCACCAAGTTCTTCCCGCCGCTGGTCACGGGCATCGTGATCACCACCATCGGCCTGACGCTGATGCCGGTGGCCGCACGCTGGGCCATGGGCGGCAACAGTCATGCGCCTGATTTCGGCAGCATGCAGAACATCGGTCTGGCGGCGGTCACGCTGGTGCTGGTGTTGTTGCTGAGCAAGGTCGGCAGCTCGACCATCTCGCGTCTGTCGATCCTGTTGGCCATGGTGATCGGCACGGTGCTGGCGGTGTTCCTCGGGATGGCGGACTTCTCCAGCGTCACCCAGGGCCCGATGTTCGGCTTCCCGACGCCGTTCCATTTCGGCATGCCGACCTTCCACTTCGCTGCGATCCTGTCGATGTGCATCGTGGTCATGGTGACTCTGGTGGAAACCTCGGCGGACATTCTGGCGGTCGGTGAAATCATCGGCACCAAGGTCGACTCCAAACGTCTGGGCAACGGCCTGCGGGCGGACATGCTATCGAGCATGTTTGCGCCGATCTTCGGCTCGTTCACCCAAAGCGCCTTCGCCCAGAACGTCGGGCTGGTGGCGGTGACCGGGATCAAGAGCCGCTATGTGGTGGCGACCGGCGGTATCTTCCTGGTGATCCTCGGTCTGCTGCCGTTCATGGGCCGGGTCATCGCAGCCGTGCCGACGTCGGTACTCGGCGGCGCCGGTATCGTGCTGTTCGGCACCGTGGCGGCAAGCGGTATCCGCACGCTGTCCAAGGTCGATTATCGCAACAACGTCAACCTGATCATCGTCGCCACCTCGATCGGCTTCGGCATGATCCCGATTGCCGCACCGAACTTCTACGATCACTTCCCGAGCTGGTTCGCGACCATTTTCCATTCGGGCATCAGTTCGTCGGCGATCATGGCGATCCTGCTGAACCTGGCATTCAACCACTTCACGGCGGGTAACTCGGATCAGCAGTCGGTGTTTGCGGCGGCAGAAGAGCGGACCCTGCGTTATCGCGATCTGGCAGCGCTGCGTGAAGGCGACTACTTCAGCGACGGCAAGCTGCATGACTGCGACGGCAATGAAGTGCCGGTGATCGATCCGGATTCGGATCACGGTCATGGCGTACCGAAGGCACATGCCAAGAGCAGCGAGCACGTCTGACCGTTGTGGTTGAATGAAAAGGGCCGATCAGCTGGAAAACTGATCGGCCCTTTTTCTATGTCGCCGTTTTTTTCAGCGCCCACTAAAAAGCCCCTGAATCTTTCGATTCAGGGGCTCTGTATTTGGCTCCACAACCTGGACTCGAACCAGGGACCCAGTGATTAACAGTCACTTGCTCTACCAACTGAGCTATTGCGGAATTGGTGCGTATGTTACTGATTTAAAAAGACTAGTCAAGCGCGAGATGTAAATTTGTTGGAAAGGTCAGGACGGGCGGCGGTTTATCGGCGATTGGCGGTTACCAGAACTCCACCAGAGGTCTACCATGGCCGCCCGGAAGTGGTCACACGCGCTGCCGGCCATTCGCCGAAAAGGTACGCGCCATGAATAGTCCCATCCTCACCCATTGTCCTGTCGAGGTGTTCGCATGAGCACCGCGCAAATCAGCCTGCCCAAAGGCGTTGGCCCACATGCCGAAAAGCTTTTCGACGCGATCACTCAGGCCGGTACGGCTGAAGAACTGAACCGCGCAGGCGGCAAGGCCGAAGGTTTTGTCCTCGGCCTGGAAAGCACCAAGGCCATCAAGAGCCAGATCGCCGAATCGCTCTACGTCGTTTATGACGATGCGGCGACTCAGCGTGCAGCGGAACTGGCTTAACCGCCGAACGTGAAGGTGCCGAGCATCAGTTTGGCGTACAGCATCGTCGCACCCAGTTGCACCAGCCACAGCGCCAGCCCGCCGAGAAACACCCCGGCCGCGACTTGCAGCACCAGGTTGTTGCCGCGTTTGGCCGGGGCGCGGGGGATGAAGTCATCCAGATCGTCGCGGTCGGCGCGCAGGTCATCGTTTTTCATGTCGTCTCTCTGAAATATCGTTTGGGTGCAGTCTAGAGGGTGTAGCGGCTTTTCTTCAGACAAATAAAAAACGGGAAGCGCGAAGGCCTCCCGTTTTCAGTACGGCGCCGGATCAGATGACCTGAACGATGGCGTCCGTCACGGCTTCGATGTTGCTCTGGTTCAGCGCAGCGACGCAGATGCGGCCGGTGTCCAGGGCGTAGATGCCGAACTCGTTGCGCAGGCGATGAACCTGTTCGGTGGTCAGGCCGGAGTAGGAGAACATGCCGCGCTGACGACCGACGAAGCTGAAGTCACGCTGCGGGGCTTTCTTGGCCAGCAGAGCAACCATCTGCTCGCGCATGCCACGAATGCGCAGGCGCATTTCAGCCAGTTCGGCTTCCCACTGGGCGCGCAGTTCCGGGCTGTTCAATACCGCAGCAACGATGCTTGCACCGTGGGTCGGCGGGTTGGAGTAGTTGGTGCGGATCACGCGTTTGACTTGCGACAGGACGCGGGCGCTTTCTTCTTTCGATTCGCTGATGATCGACAGCGCACCGACGCGCTCGCCGTACAGCGAGAACGACTTGGAGAACGAGCTCGATACGAAGAAGGTCAGGCCGGATTCGGCAAACAGCCGCACGGCAGCGGCGTCTTCGGCGATGCCGTCACCGAAACCCTGGTAAGCCATGTCGAGGAACGGCACGTGACCTTTGGCCTTGACCGTTTCCAGCACGTTGTTCCAGTCCGCCGGGCTCAGGTCGACGCCGGTCGGGTTGTGGCAGCAGGCGTGCAGCACGACGATCGAGCCATTCGGCAGGGCGTTGAGGTCTTCGAGCAGGCCGGCACGGTTCACGTCGTGGGTGGCGGCGTCGTAGTAGCGGTAGTTCTGCACCGGGAAACCGGCGGTTTCGAACAAGGCGCGGTGGTTTTCCCAGCTCGGGTCGCTGATCGCCACAACGGCATTTGGCAGCAGTTGCTTGAGGAAGTCGGCACCGATTTTCAGTGCGCCGGTCCCGCCGACGGCCTGGGTGGTGACAACGCGGCCAGCCGCCAGCAGTGGCGAATCATTGCCGAACAGCAGCTTTTGCACGGCCTGGTCGTAGGCCGCGATGCCGTCGATCGGCAGGTAGCCACGGGAGGCATGCTGAGCGGCGCGAATGGTTTCGGCTTCGATGACGGCGCGCAGGAGTGGAATTCGCCCCTCTTCGTTGCAGTACACACCCACCCCGAGGTTGACCTTATTGGTCCGGGTATCGGCGTTGAATGCTTCGTTGAGGCCCAGGATTGGATCGCGGGGTGCCATTTCGACAGCGGAGAACAGGCTCATTTTTACGGCAGCTCTATTGGAGAGTGGAGGGACGTGTGGCGCTCCAGCCGAATGCACTAGAGCGGTGCACAAACGGGGAGCTAGTATAGAGGCCATCATCGATCAATGGCGACAGGCGAATCGGCTTTTAAGGTAAGTTTTTCCGATTATTTCTCGACCGTTAGTCGAATGCATCTGTCGGAGACTTTACCGGATGTAGGACGTTTGCCTTGAAAGGCGAGGCAATCGGCTCCACATTCAGCACAATCTTCGTTTTTTCTTGCGCGACATCGGTCGTTTGCGGTCATTCTCGTGGTGCTGCGGTTTGCCAGCAGCGTCGCGATTCCAGAGGTGTTTATGTCTGAATTCCAGCTCGTCACCCGTTTCGACCCCGCCGGCGATCAACCCGAAGCCATTCGCCTGATGGTCGAAGGCATCGAAGCCGGGCTGTCGCACCAGACGCTGCTCGGGGTGACCGGGTCGGGCAAGACCTTCAGCATCGCCAACGTCATCGCCCAGGTGCAGCGCCCGACCCTGGTGCTGGCGCCGAACAAGACGCTGGCCGCGCAGTTGTACGGCGAGTTCAAGTCGTTCTTTCCGAACAACGCCGTCGAGTACTTCGTTTCCTACTACGACTACTACCAGCCCGAAGCCTATGTGCCGTCGTCCGACACCTTTATCGAGAAGGATGCGTCGATCAACGACCACATCGAGCAGATGCGCCTGTCAGCGACCAAGGCGTTGCTGGAGCGCAAGGACGCGATCATCGTCACCACGGTCTCGTGCATCTACGGTCTGGGCAGTCCGGAAACCTATTTGAAAATGGTCTTGC
This sequence comes from Pseudomonas pharyngis, assembly GCF_021602345.1. Lineage (GTDB taxonomy): Bacteria > Pseudomonadota > Gammaproteobacteria > Pseudomonadales > Pseudomonadaceae > Aquipseudomonas > Aquipseudomonas pharyngis. The sequence goes on along the minus strand of NZ_BQID01000005.1, from coordinate 152,655 downwards.
ACGTCGATCGCGGCGACAAGCTCGACCAGCGTGCGCTGGTGCGGCGGCTGGCCGACCTGCAATACACCCGCAACGACATGGATTTCGCCCGTGCGACCTTCCGGGTGCGCGGCGATGTGATCGACATCTACCCGGCGGAATCCGACCTCGAAGCGATCCGCATCGAGTTGTTCGATGACGAAGTGGAGAGCATTTCCGCGTTCGACCCGCTGACCGGCGAGGTCATCCGCAAGCTGCCGCGCTTCACCTTCTATCCGAAAAGCCACTACGTGACGCCTCGGGAAACCCTGCTCGACGCCATCGAGGGGATCAAGGTCGAGTTGCAGGAGCGCCTGGAATACCTGCGCAACAACAACAAACTGGTGGAAGCCCAGCGCCTGGAGCAGCGCACCCGATTTGACCTGGAGATGATCCTCGAACTCGGTTATTGCAACGGCATCGAAAACTACTCGCGCTATCTGTCGGGTCGTCCGGCCGGTGCGGCGCCGCCGACGCTCTACGATTACCTGCCGGCCGACGCCTTGCTGGTGATCGACGAATCCCACGTCAGCGTGCCGCAGGTCGGCGCGATGTATAAGGGCGACCGCTCGCGTAAAGAGACCCTGGTGGAATACGGCTTCCGCCTGCCATCGGCGCTGGACAACCGGCCGATGCGCTTCGACGAGTGGGAAGGGGTCAGCCCGCAGACGATTTTCGTCTCGGCCACGCCCGGCAACTACGAAGCCGAACACGCCGGCCGGGTGATCGAACAGGTTGTGCGCCCGACCGGTCTGGTCGACCCGCAGGTTGAAGTGCGCCCGGCGCTGACCCAGGTCGACGATCTGCTCTCGGAAATCACCAAGCGCGTCGCGGTAGAGGAGCGAGTGCTGGTCACCACGCTGACCAAGCGCATGGCCGAAGATCTGACCGATTACCTGGCCGATCACGGCGTGCGTGTGCGTTATCTGCACTCGGACATCGACACCGTCGAGCGGGTGGAAATCATCCGCGACCTGCGTCTGGGTACTTTTGATGTGCTGGTGGGGATCAACCTGCTGCGTGAAGGTCTGGACATGCCGGAAGTGTCGCTGGTGGCGATTCTCGACGCGGACAAGGAAGGTTTCCTGCGTTCCGAGCGGTCGCTGATCCAGACCATCGGCCGGGCGGCGCGTAACCTCAATGGTCGAGCGATCCTCTACGCGGATCGCATCACCGGTTCGATGGAGCGGGCGATTGGCGAAACCGAGCGCCGTCGCGACAAGCAGATCGCCTTCAACCTGGCCAACGGCATCACGCCGAAGGGCGTGTTCAAGGACGTCGCCGACATCATGGAAGGCGCCACCGTGCCCGGTTCGCGCAGCAAGAAGCGCAAAGGCATGGCCAAGGCCGCCGAAGAAAACGCCAAGTACGAAGCCGAACTGCGCTCACCGAGCGAGATCACCAAGCGCATCCGTCAACTGGAAGAGAAGATGTATCAGCTGGCCCGCGACCTGGAATTCGAAGCCGCGGCGCAGATGCGCGACGAAATCGCCAAGCTGCGTGAGCGGCTGTTGGCCGTTTAACGGATCGTTCCCACGCTCTGCGTGGGAATGCAGCCCTGGACGCTCTGCGTCCGCTCAAGGTTAATGTGCCTCGCCGGCCTTCAGTCCGGCGGGCAATTTCTTGGTCAGCAAAATCGCCAACATGCTGATCCCCAGCGCAATCCCGACAAAATGAAACGCATCGTTGTAGGCCATGATCAGCGCCTGCTGATGCACGATCTCGCTCAACTTGCCCAGCGCCGCCGTGTCACTGCCGAAGCGATCAGTCATCGACGCCAGGCGTTCGGCCACCTGCGGATTGGTCGGCACCACCGCTTCACGCAGGTAATCGAAGTAGGTCTTGGTGCGCGCATCCAGCAGGGTGGCGAGCAGAGCGATGCCGATGGCGCCGCCGAGGTTGCGCAAAATGTTGAACAGGCTCGATGCCGAGCCCGCGTCCTGCGGCAGGATGTACGCCGTGGCGATCAGCGAAATGGTCACCATGATCAGCGGCTGGCCCAGTGCGCGGATGATCTGGATCTGGTTGAACTGCGGCCCGGCGAAATCCGGGTTGAGCACGCCGGAGGAAAAACTCGCCAGCCCGAACAGGCCGAATCCGATCGTGCACAGCCATTTCGGCGAGACGAATTTCATCAGTTTCGGCACCAGCGGAATCAGAAACAGCTGCGGCACGCCCATCCACATGATCACTTCGCCGATCTGCAGGGCGTTGTAGTTCTGGATCTGCGCCAGATACAGCGGCAGCAGATAGATCGAACCGTACAGCCCAACGCCCATGCCGAGGCTGGAAATACTCGACAGCCCGAAATTGCGGTTGCGCAGGATGCCCAGGTTGATCAGCGGATTGGGCTTGGAAATCTGCACGATCACAAAGGTGATCAGGCTCAGCAGGGCGATGCTGCCCAGCGTCACGATCAGGCTCGATTCCAGCCAGTCCTTGCGATGGCCTTCCTCAAGAAAAACCTGCAGGCAACCGAGGCCGATACCCAGGGTGAGAATGCCGGTGTAATCGGTGCTTTTCAGCAGCTCCCAATGCGCTTCTTTTTTCTCCAGGCCGTACATCAGCCCGGCGATCATGATCAGGCCCGGCGGGATGTTGATATAGAAGATGTATTCCCAGCCCCAGTTCTCCGTGAGCCAGCCGCCGAGGGTCGGGCCGATGGACGGGGCGAAGGTAGCGGTCATGGCAAACATCGCCATGCCTTTGGCGCGGTGATGTTCGGGGAGTTTGATCAGGGTCAGGGTGAACGCCAGCGGGATCAGCGCGCCGCCGGTGAAGCCCTGCATGGCGCGAAACACGATCATGCTCTCCAGACTCCAGGCCATCGAGCACAGCAGCGACGAAATCAGAAACCCCAGCGACACCCACACTGCCAGCCGCCGTGCCGACAGCAACTGCACCAGCCAGGCGGTCAGCGGGATCATGATGATTTCCGCCACCAGATAAGACGTCGAAATCCACGAGCCTTCTTCCAGCGTCGCCGACAGGGCGCCCTGAATATCCTTGAGCGAGGAGTTGGTGATCTGGATGTCGAGCACTGCCATGAAGGCGCCGAGCATCACGCTCATCACCGCAATCCAGTCCCGCCGGGTCGGTTCGCCGACCGGGCGGATCAGCGAATCACCGGCCATTGTCGGCGGTGTCTTTGATATTCACGGTGGCGGTGACGGACATGCCCGGACGGATCTTGCCGTGCAGCGGGTTATCGGCCTTGAAGGTCAGCTTGACCGGAATCCGCTGCACGACCTTGGTGAAGTTGCCGGTGGCGTTGTCCGGCGGCAACAGGCTGAACTGCGCGCCGGAGGCGGCGAACAGGCTGTCGACCCGGGCCTCGATCGGCGTATCGCCGTAGGCATCGAAAAGCAGCTCGGCTTTCTGGCCCGGCTGCATGTGACCGATTTGGGTTTCCTTGAAATTGGCCTGCACCCAAATGTCTTCGTCCGGAACGATTGAAAGCAGATAGGCGCCGGCCTGCACCACCTGACCATTGCGCGCGGCACGCTGGCCGATCAGGCCGCTGATCGGTGCGTGGATTTCGCTGCGGGTCAGGTTCAGTTCGGCTTGGGCGAGGTCGGCGCGGGCGTTGGCGATCTGCGCATCGAGGCGTTTGATCTCGGCGGTCAGCGCGTTGACCTGCTGGCGCTGGCTCTGGGCATCGGCCTGGGCCTTGGCCACTTGCGAGCGGGCGATATGAGCGTCGGCGGAGAGGGTGGTGACCCGCTCCTCGGAGACGTAGCCGGGTTTACGCAGGGTTTCTGCCCGCGACAAATCCATCTGCGAGCGCCCGAGGGTGGCTTGCGTGGTTGCCACTTGCGCATCGCTGGCGGCGATCAGGCTCGATTGCTGAGTCAATTTGCTCTGGGCCTGCAGGCGTTCGGCTTCGCGGGTGGCGAGGGCGGCATTGGCGCGATCGACGGCGAGACGGAAATCATTCGGTTCGAGACGAATCAGCAACTGGCCTTTTTCCACATGCTGGTTGTCCTGCACCAGCACTTCCTCGATGCGTGCGCTCAACTGGCTCGACACGCGGGTGATTTCACCCTGGACATAGGCGTTGTCGGTGCTTTCATAAAAGCGTCCCTTGAAAAACCAATGGGCGAAAAAGCCCCCGGCAATCAGCAGGACCAGCAACAGGAAAATGAACAGGCGACGCTTGAGTTGGGCAGGCATGGGCAAACTGTAGTCGAGGAATTGTAAGGAAAGTTATCAGCAGGCGAATCTGGCACACAGCCGATGAGCGGTAAATGCCGTCTGTTGATATTCGGCCATTCACCACGGCCAACGGGCGTTCCAGACGCAACCTTGGCTTAAATGCCCTGCCCGCTGGAGCGGGGCGGGTGTCGCCTGTTACCATTCGCCGCTTGATCGTTCTTTGCTTTTCATTCTTTTCGAGACATGCCATGACCACCGTCCGCACTCGCATCGCGCCATCGCCTACCGGGGATCCCCACGTAGGTACCGCTTACATCGCACTGTTCAACTACTGCTTTGCCAAGCAGCACGGCGGTGAGTTTATCCTGCGGATCGAAGACACCGATCAGTTGCGTTCGACCCGCGAGTCCGAACAGCAGATCTTCGACGCCCTGCGCTGGCTGGGTATCGACTGGAGCGAAGGCCCGGACGTCGGCGGCCCGCACGGTCCTTACCGTCAGAGCGAGCGCGGCGATATCTACCAGAAGTACTGCCAGCAGCTGGTCGACATGGGCCACGCCTTCCCGTGCTTCTGCACCGCTGAAGAGCTGGACCAGATGCGCGCCGAGCAAATGGCTCGCGGCGAAACTCCGCGTTACGACGGCCGGGCACTGTTGCTGTCCAAGGAAGAAGTCGCCCGTCGCCTGGCTGCCGGCGAGCCGCACGTGATCCGCATGAAGGTGCCGAGCGAAGGCGTCTGCGTGGTGCCGGACATGCTGCGTGGCGATGTCGAGATCCCGTGGGATCGCATGGACATGCAAGTGCTGATGAAGACCGACGGCCTGCCGACGTACTTCCTGGCCAACGTGGTCGACGATCACCTGATGGGCATCACCCACGTGCTGCGCGGCGAAGAATGGCTGCCGTCGGCGCCGAAACTGATCCTGCTTTACGAATACTTCGGCTGGGAACAGCCGGAGCTGTGCTACATGCCGCTGCTGCGTAACCCGGACAAGAGCAAGCTGTCCAAGCGCAAGAACCCGACTTCGGTGACGTTCTACGAGCGCATGGGCTTCATGCCTGAGGCGATGCTCAACTACCTGGGCCGCATGGGCTGGTCGATGCCGGACGAGCGCGAGAAGTTCTCGCTGCAGGAAATGGTCGACAACTTCGACCTCAAGCGCGTGTCGCTGGGCGGGCCGATTTTCGACATCGAGAAACTGTCGTGGCTCAACGGCCAGTGGCTGCGTGATCTGCCGGTGGAAGAGTTCGCCGCTCGCGTACAGAAGTGGGCGTTCAATTCCGAATACATGATGAAGATCGCGCCGCACGTTCAGGGCCGCGTCGAAACCTTCAGCCAGGTTGCACCGCTGGCCGGATTCTTCTTCGCCGGTGGCGTGAACCCGGATGCCAAGCTGTTCGAATCGAAAAAGCTGTCGGGCGATCAGGTTCGTCAACTGATGCAGTTGATCCTGTGGAAGCTTGAGAGCCTGCGTCAGTGGGAGAAGGACAGCATCACCGCGACGATTCAGGCGGTGGTCGAATCCCTCGAGCTCAAGCTGCGTGATGCGATGCCGCTGATGTTTGCTGCGATCACCGGGCAGGCGAGTTCGGTGTCGGTGCTCGATGCGATGGAAATCCTCGGGCCGGACCTGACCCGTTTCCGTCTGCGCCAGGCGATTGACCTGCTGGGCGGCGTGTCGAAGAAAGAAAACAAAGAGTGGGAAAAGCTGTTGGGCGCCATCGCCTGATTGCGTTTGACTCTGCAGGACGCGCCGAAGGTCATGATCTTTTGATCATGTCCTTAGGCGTTTTCCCCCGAATTTACGGGGGGAGGGCGGTAAGTGATTGTTATGCCGACAAAAAATTTTGAATTTTTTCAAAAATAAGTTTGACAGCCTTTCGATACGCCCTTAAGATTCGCCCCGTCCTCAGCGATGACATCAACGATGAGGGGCTATAGCTCAGCTGGGAGAGCGCTTGCATGGCATGCAAGAGGTCGACGGTTCGATCCCGTCTAGCTCCACCAATTTACACTTCGAAGCCTGGCCACACCGGCTTCGAAGCGATCAACACTCAGCGTTGATCAGTTGTATAGAAGGGTTTGCGTCCCCTTCGTCTAGTGGCCTAGGACACCGCCCTTTCACGGCGGTAACAGGGGTTCGAGTCCCCTAGGGGACGCCAGTTTTACAGAAGCGATGTTGCAAGATGTCGCTCCGCCGAGAGGCGAAAAATCCGGGGCTATAGCTCAGCTGGGAGAGCGCCTGCATGGCATGCAGGAGGTCAGCGGTTCGATCCCGCTTAGCTCCACCAATTTACAGTTCAAGGTCTGGCCACACCGGCCTTGAATCGATCAGTACTCAGCGCTGATCAGTTGTACAGAAGGTTTGTGTCCCCTTCGTCTAGTGGCCTAGGACACCGCCCTTTCACGGCGGTAACAGGGGTTCGAGTCCCCTAGGGGACGCCACGATTACCCGCTCTGCGGGATTTTATAAGGGTCATTCAATTATTGAATGGCCCTTTTGTTTGTCTGGCGTTTGGCCAAATCCTCTTTTTCCTTAACACTGTGCTTCAGACCAGCGGTCACGCGTGTGACTTGCGGAATATTATTATGAGAATAATATTGCTATCGTAATATTCGGAGGCGACGATGAACGACAAGAAAGCTCAAACCCGCGAACGCATTCTCAAGGCCGCCAGTGCTGCACTGATCCAGCGCGGTCCGGCTGAACCGAGCGTGGGCGAAGTGATGGGTGCGGCCGGCCTGACCGTTGGCGGCTTCTATGCCCACTTCGAAAGCAAGGACGCCATGATGCTTGAGGCGTTCAAGCAATTGCTCGGTCGCCGTCGCGACCTGATTGCCGACATGGATAGCGAGCTGACCGGTGAAGAGCGCCGCGCTCTGGTAGCCGCGTTCTATCTGTCGCGCAAGCATCGCGATTCCAGCGATTCGGCCTGCCCGATTCCGGCCTCCATTGGTGAGCTGGGCCGTCTGCCGGAGGCCTTTCGGATGGCGTTGAACGAACACTTGGAATTGATGATTGCGCAGTTGGCCGCAGCGCCGGAAGACACCGACAAAGCGTTGGCCGACGTGGCCTTGATGGTGGGTGGCCTGGCGCTCGCGAGGGCGTTGGGGCCTGGGGATTTATCCGATCGATTGCTGCGCGCCGCCAAGTCGGCGGTGCGTTGACCTGAAGGCTACAAGCCCGGGGAGAGAGCGATGAGCACGTTGAAGTGGGTTCGCGGCGTTAATGGCACCTTGGGCTGGTTCGCACCGAAACTGGTGGCGAGCAAAATGCGGTTGGCGTTCATGACGCCGCGCGTGAATAAACCGAGGGACTGGGAATTGCCGCTGCTGGCGAAATCCGAACGCATCACCTTGCGCTTCGGTCTTTCGGCCCTGCGCTGGGGGCAAGGCCCGACTGTTTTGCTGATGCACGGCTGGGAAGGGCGGCCCACCCAGTTTGCCGCGTTGATCACCGCGCTGGTTGAAGCGGGTTACACCGTTGTCGCGCTTGATGGCCCGGCCCACGGTCGCTCGCCGGGGCGTGAAGCCAACGTGGTCCTGTTCGCTCGAGCGATGCTTGAAGCCGCTGCCGAATTGCCTCCGTTGCAGGCTGTCATCGGTCACTCCATGGGCGGCGCCAGCGCCATGCTGGCGGTGCAATTAGGATTGCGCACCGAAACCCTCGTGAGCATTGCCGCTCCGGCGCGGATTCTCGGGGTGTTGCGCGGGTTTGCCCGTTATGTCGGCATGCCGCCCAGGGCCCGCTCGGCGTTCATTCGTCAGGTCGAACAGGACGTCGGCATGCGCGCCGCCACCCTTGATGTCGCCCACTATCAACTGGATATGCCAGGCCTGATCGTGCATGCCGAGGACGACACCTTCGTTTCGGTCAAGGAATCCCAATTGATCCACGAATCCTGGTTCGACAGTCGCCTGCTGCGCCTGGAAGCCGGCGGCCATCAGCGCGTGCTGGCCGACCCCCGAGTGATTGATGGCGTGTTATCACTGCTGGCCGGGCGCAGCCTTCAGGCGCGGCAATCGGCCTAGTCATCCGTTACACTGCCCCGGTTGAATCATCTGACCGGGAGTAGGGCATGGGCTGGGATCGGGCAACGCCGTTTACCATTGATCTGCAAGTGGGCGCCGAGGACATCGACGGGCTGGGCCACGCCAACAACGCGGTCTACGTGACCTGGCTCGAGCGTTGTGCCTGGCGCCACTCGCAGCGCCTGGGCCTGGATCTGGTCGAGTACCGGCGTCTGGATCGGGCGATGGCCGTGGTGCGACACGAAATCGATTACCTGGCCGCCGCCTACGAAGGCGACGAGCTGCAATTGGCGACGTGGATCGTCGATTGGGATCAGCGCCTGAAAATGACCCGTCACTTCCAGTTGATTCGCCCCAGCGACAACGCCACGCTGCTGCGCGCCCAGACCACCTTCGTCTGCATCGAGCTGTCCACCGGCAGGCCCAAGCGCATGCCTGCCGAGTTCATCGAAGGCTACGGCCCGGCCATACAGACGGCGGACATGGGTTTAGCCCGCGAAACCCAGTAAACTGCCGCACGTTTTTCCTTGAGTGTGTGTTTCCCATGCAAATTGCTCTGGCGCCGATGGAAGGGTTGGTCGATGACATCCTGCGCGATGTCCTGACCCGTGTTGGCGGTATTGACTGGTGCGTGACCGAGTTCATTCGGGTCAACGACCAGTTGCTGACCCCGGCCTATTTCCACAAGTTCGGCCCTGAACTGCTCAACGGTGCCCGCACCGCTTCCGGCGTGCCACTGCGCGTGCAGTTGCTGGGTTCCGATCCGGTGTGCCTGGCGGAAAACGCGGCGCTGGCCTGCGAGCTGGGCTCCGAAGTGATCGACCTGAACTTCGGTTGCCCGGCCAAGACCGTCAACAAATCCCGCGGCGGTGCGGTACTGCTCAAGGAGCCGGAGTTGCTCAACCGGATCGTCGAGCACGTGCGTCGCGCCGTGCCCGCACACATTCCCGTCACCGCCAAGATGCGCCTGGGGTTCGACAGCCCGGACGGCGCGCTGGTGTGCGCCACGGCGCTGGCCGAGGGCGGCGCCGAGCACATCGTGGTTCACGCCCGCACCAAGGTCGACGGCTATAAGCCGCCGGCGCATTGGGAGTGGATTCCACGCGTGCAGGACGTGGTCAAGGTGCCGGTGTTCGCCAACGGCGATATCTGGAGCGTCGAAGACTGGCGCCGCTGCCGGGAAATCAGCGGCGTCGAAGACATCATGCTCGGTCGTGGTCTGGTGTCGCGCCCGGATCTGGCCCGTCAGATCGCCGCCGCCCGTGCTGGCGAGGAAGTCGTCGAGATGACCTGGACCGAACTGATGCCACTGATCCAGGACTTCTGGCTGCAAGCCAAAGCGCAAATGACCGCGCGCCAGTCGCCGGGCCGTTTGAAGCAGTGGCTGGCCATGCTGACCCGCAATTACCCTGAGGCCGTTGAGCTGTTTACCGTGCTTCGGCGTGAAACCGAGCCGGATCAGGTCTCGCGTTTACTGGGTTTGCCGGTCGCCGAAGCGGCCTGAAAAAAATCTGTAAATACGCTCTTGAAAACAAAACGCAGGTCCCTATCTAAGGGTTACGCGATGCCGAATTCGGGTCGCGGAGACAAAAAAACTTGCTGATTGTTTTCAGGAGATTTGAATCATGAGTACTGCATTTTCCCTCGCTCCACTGTTCCGTTCCTCGGTGGGTTTCGACCGTTTCAACGACCTGTTCGAAACCGCCCTGCGCAACGAGCCAGGCAGCACCTATCCGCCTTACAACGTGGAAAAACACGGTGACGATCAATACCGCATCGTCGTGGCGGCGGCCGGTTTCCAGGAAGAAGACCTGGAACTGCAAGTCGAAAAAGGCGTGCTGACCATCAGTGGCGGCAAGCGTGATGCCAACGAAGGCGTCACGTTCCTGCACCAGGGCATTGCCCAGCGTGCATTCAAGTTGTCCTTCCGCCTGGCCGATCACATCGAGATCAAGGCTGCCGGTCTGAGCAACGGTCTGTTGAGCATCGACCTGTTGCGCGTGATCCCGGAAGAGGCGAAAGCCAAGCGCATCCCGATCAACGGGGCGCAGAAGCCGGCTCTGCAACACTGAGTCACTTGCAGAAACAAATCGTCTGAACGGGCGATAAGCCGCTGAATGAAGGCCCCGATACGTCGGGGCCTTTTTTATGTGCGCAAGAAACGGCTGTTCGACTTTGCCCCCAGCGACGGTTTCTCTACAATCCGCCGCAGTTTTGCCGACCCCATCCTAATCGGTCGGCCTGGAGCCTTTTTTCATGGACGATATTCAACAGCGCTGGCTGTGCGCCCTTTCTGCGCCAATGGCAGCGCTCAACACCGGCGCCGGGTACGACGACCCCGCTTTCTGCGACGACCGCTACATCGATCTGAAAGACAGCTGGGGTATCGATGACCGGCGGCAATTGTTCGACATGCTCCAATGGATGACGGACGACGGACATGCCAAGCACCTGAGTGGAGCCTACTCGGCATGGCAACGTTGTCTGCCGAGTGAATGGCAACGCCTGCTCGAAGGGCTGAGCCCTCGCGATCGTGTTCTGCATGAGTTTGCCAGTCGCACTTTCGGCGGTTGTGGTCCCGGGGGAATTTTGTCCTGGGACTACGGGCGGATGGGATTTCTCCTGCGTTGCGCGGTGCGCAATCAGTGGATTGATCTGGCCGAAAGCAACTGGCTGCACAGTCGTTTGGCCGTCAGGGCGCAGTTTCACTACGGTAACTGGATGTCCTACTTCAATGGCTTTGTTGTGGGTCGCAGCTTTTGGTGCTGCCTGAACACAAGCGATGACGAGTTGGCCTGGGAGCTGGAACGGCAGGGTGACAGTGCTCATAACCTGCGGATCACCCGCGGCCTCGCCCGGAACATCCCGCATTTTCTGGCCGACCTGCCCTGGCACATGGAGATTGATCTGCTGCCCCGCCCTGCATCGCTCAAGGAGTTCGACTGGTCATGAGTTGCTGGATTCGACTGGGCATCGAGCCCACCTCCGACGAAACCCTGATTCGCGATGCCTACCGCGCACGATTGCCGTCGCATCATCCGGAAACCGATCCTGAAGGATTTCAGGCGCTGCGCATGGCCTACGAAAACGCGTTGCGTCTGGCGCGTGAAGACGAGCAAGAAGCGCCCGAGGAAAAAACTGAAGAGTCAGGGCAGGAGGTTGTCGAGATCCCGCAGGCGTTCGCGGATTTCTGCGAGTTGCTTGACGATCCCGCGCGGCGTTTCAACTTCGAGGCGTGGCAGGCATTTGTCCGGGCGCTGGATGAGCTGTCGCTGGAACAGCTCGATGAACTCAGTTGGGGGCTCTACCACCGGATGGCCGATGCCGGCCCGCTGTCTTACCGCTGCGCGAATCTGTTGGCCAAGCGTATGGCGTGGCATCAGCAGTTACTGGATCTGGAGTTCAACGACGCGCATCGGATGGAAGCCTTTTTGCAGCGAATCGAAACGCCTGACCCGTTCGATACCGATCTGATGAGCGCTTGGTCAGAGGCTGCGCAGACCGAAACACTCTGGTACGCACGCAGCCTCGACTTCATTTTCGCCAAGCGTCCACTCCATGAGTTTGCCGACTTCGCCGGTCAGCACACCTGTCTGCCGTTGCCGGATGATGCTGCGTTCATCAAGCGTTTGCTGGTGCAGTTCACTCAGGCGGGCATCGGTGCATCGACATTTTTGCAGTGCTGCGTCGAAAAGCAGCTGGAAGCACCTGATGACGTGGACTGGCTTTACCTGTTGGCGTGTCAGAGCAGTCTGCTGGGGCGGGACGATCAGGCATTGCCTTGCTGGATCCGACTGTGGAACGAGTTCCGCCATCCGATGGCCGAAAGTCGTCTGCTGGAATTGTGCGCCAAGCGGCAACCGACTTTTCTGCCCCTGCTGATTCAGGCGTTCGATTGTCTGGACGAGTTTTCTGACTGGCCTACGGATCTCGGGTATGACGCCCAGGTATACGGCAGTCCGTCACAACGCCCCGAGACGCTGAACCGTTGGTTGGGTGTCGGGCGGTTGAAGCTTGATAGCCTGGCGCAGAGCTTTGTCGATTGGCGCATGACAGGCGATGAGCTCCCGTTGCTTGCCCAACTGCTGGGTGAGAATGCCGACAGCCGGCTGCTGCAACTGTACCGGCATGCCTGGGCGCTGCATCGCGGTGATGCGGTCTTGCTGCAGCGGATTCTGGATCAGCCGCTCCCGGTCGATGCGCTCGAATGCCTGGTGTTGAGCGGGTTCAAAGTTCAGGCCGGACAGCATCTGCGCTGGTTGGCGAATGCGCCGATTGTGCAGGCTATGAGCGTATTCAGCGAAGCGGATTCAATATCGCAGCAATTGCCGCAGGCACTGACAACAGGCGAGCTGCACAAGGTCTGTCGCCTGTGGTTGCGTCGCTTGCGGCCCTACAGTGACACCGCCCTGGAGCGCATCGCCGAAGCATTCAAATTGGGCGCCGTCAAAGACGACTGTGACTTGTCCGAGCTCGATCTGCTTCTTCAGTTGAGCCGTCGCGGGATAGGGTTGCCGCCGGTCGGGCTGGGCGAGGCTGCCTGGGAGTGGCACGCTCAAACCGTGTTTTTGCTGGCGTTGCTGGATCAGCCGGAACGTTGTCTGCAATTGATCGATGGGCAGTGCCTGGAGCGTCTGCCGTTCAGTCCGGCTCATCCCTTGAGCCGATTGCAGCCACTGTTGCGCCGTTTGCAACGCGAGCAAGGCAATTGCGACGGTTTACTGGGCTGGCTGCAAGGCAACGATCCGGTGCACGGCTTGTTGGTGCAGCAATTGTTCAGCGTGCAGCAGGCGCTCGACAGCGCCCGATTGCCTGCCAACACCCTGCTTTACACCTGCATCGAAAGCGACCGCGCTGCGTGTGGCGATGATCTGTTGGGTTTGTTGATGTTCTGGGGCGTGCTCTATCACGACCCGAGCCTGAGCGCCGAGCAGCATCGTGCCTTGCTGCAATCCATCGCAGCAGTCAGTTGCGAGGACGACTGGTTCGAAGGGTTTCGTGACGGCTTGATCAAGGGCGAGCCGGTGTGGCCGCCGCGCAAGGTGTTGACGGATTTTGGGGTCGACAAACTGTTGGCGTACGAGGCCCTCGATTCGCTCAAGGCCATGGTTCGCTATGGCGCTGCCGGAGTGCCGAAAACGCGAGTGCTGCGCCAATTGCAGCAGGGCAAGGATGACGTGCAGAACAGTATCGGCTTGCGCCTGGCGCTGTGTGCCTTGCTGTCCTGGTCGGAGCGTTTGATGCTGGCCAAAAGTGATATTCAGCCGGTGCCTGCTGGGGCGATCTGGCGCCTGGGGTCGCGGCTGGGGCGCAAGGCTTTTATCGCCCAGGTTCTGGGGTGTGTAGTGATTGCGCCGGTGGCAGGATTGATCAGCGGCACCACATTCTTTGGCATTCTGATCCTGTTACTGGGTGTTCTGCTGTTATTCGGCGCCACTCTGCGTCGCTTGCATGATATGGGACGAGGCCTGCCCACATTGCTGATATTCATGGCCTTGTCGCCGGTCTTGCCGTTCCTGCCGCTGCTGCTGTTCGGCTTTCCCGGTGACAAGTTGCCCAACCAGTACGGGGCACCACCGGACAGCGGCGGTGGTGAAATGCTGTCCGGTGGTTTGCAGGCTGCTCTGCGGCGGCTCAACGGTTAGAGGCGCAGTTGGTCCAGCGCCTTGTTGAGTTCTGAGCGGTGGCTGGCGATCTCTGCCGGCTGCTGTCCGGCGAGTACCGTGGTGAAGTTGTGCAGCCACTCGGCAATGTGTTCGCGCTGCGTGCCCAGACTTTGCATCCATGCCCGCTCCAGACGGGCCAGCAGTGTGCGGTTGGGCAATGCGTCGCGTGGATGGACCTTCAGCGTGGACAGTCGGTTATGGCTGTCTCTGCGCGCTTGTTCATTCAGCCCGGTGGGACTGCGGTCGATGCTGTGGCTGTGGCGTTCGCCGGTCTCGAGCAGCGTGACGTCTACTTCGAGCAAACCGTTGATGTCGTAACTGAAGCGTACGTCCAGCTCCTGAATGTTATCGGTGGGCGTCAAGGTGACATCGAAAGCGTCAATGAGGATGTTGTCACGTACCCACGGCCGCTCACCCTGATAAACGGCAATGCGCAGCAGCTCCTGTCGGGGGTGGGTTGTGTGGTAGCGCTCGACCCGTGACGTCGGAATGATGGTGTTGCGTTCGATGATCGGCGAAAAGGCGCCGTCGATGCCTTTGCCACGCATGGTTGCGATGCCCAGCGTATACGGGCAGACATCGGTCAGAATCAGTTCTTCGATCGCGCCATCGCGCGCCTTGCAGGCCGCTTGCGTGGCTGCACCCAGTGCAACGAGGGTGTCGGGATCAAGATGCCGGTAGGGCAGGCGTCCGAACAGGGTCGCGACCATCTGTTGTACCGCAGGCATCCGCGTTGCCCCACCAACCAGCACCAGACTGTCGAGATCCCGTGGTTTCAGGCGCGCATCGCGCAGGGCCTGCTCGATCGGCGCGCGCAATCGTGCCAGCAACGGTTCCCAGATCTTCACGGCAGCGGCTTCGTCCAGCGACCATTCGTGCAGTTTGTCGGCATGGTGCCAGCTCAAAGATTGAGGGCCTTCGCCGAGTTTGCATTTGAGTTGTTCCAGGGCATCGCCCAGGCTGGCCATGCCTTGCGGATCAATCATCGACGGGGTCAGTCGCCAGTTTTTCAGACAGGCATTCAATAGTGCATCGGTAAAGTCTTCGCCCCCCAGAAAGTTGTCGCCGGTGGACGCATGCACTTCAATCAGCGGCAATGCATATTCCAGCACCGTGACATCGAACGTCCCGCCGCCCAGATCGAAGATCAGCGTGCGTTCGAATTTTTGTTCGTGCAGCCCGTACGCCATTGCAGCGGCGGTTGGCTCGTTGATCAGTCGGGAAACCTTCAGGCCTGCCAGTTCGGCGGCAAACAGGGTGCGTTTGCGTTGTTCGTCACTGAAATACGCCGGCACGGAAATCACCGCTTCAGCCACCGGGTGGCCGAGAAAAGCCTCGGCGTCCTGCTTGAGTGAGCCCAGCACCAGTGCCGACAATTCTTCCGGGCTGAAGGTTGTGGTGCCGAGTTCGATCTGCCGGTCGCTGCCCATGAAGCGCTTGAACGCGGCGGCTGTACGTTCCGGGTGGGTTGTCAGGCGTGCGCGTGCAGCCTTGCCGACCAGAATGGTCCCGTCTTCATCGAGGCTGACCACCGACGGGGTCAGCACCTCGCCGAGGGCGTTGGGGATCAATCGGGCCTGACCGTCCTGCCAGACGGCGATCAAACTGTTGGTGGTGCCAAGGTCAATGCCCAGCAGGGCCGGGCGGGGGAGGGATGCATCCTGCATGATCGATCTCGAAACAGCGCGAAAAAAACGCGACCCTACAGGTTGCCGCCAACCCTGGCAATTACCGGCCAGGGGTCAATGCTCGGGGTAGTAACCGCAGATGTCCGTCATTCCAGCAATCCCTTCAACCCCTCCAGCGGCAATGGTCGGCTGTGCAGATAGCCCTGATACAAATGGCAGCCCAACCCTTGCAGGAAGGCCAGTTGTTCCGGGGTTTCCACGCCTTCGGCGATCACTTCCAGTTCCAGGCTGCGGGCCATGGCGACGATGGCGCGGATGATTTCGGCGTCGTTGGGGTCGGTGGTGGCGTCGCGGATGAATGACTGATCGATCTTCAGCGTGTCCACCGGCAATCGTTTCAGGTATGTCAGCGATGAATAGCCGGTGCCGAAATCGTCCATGGCAAAACTCACGCCGAGTTTTTTCAGGCGGCGCATTTTGCTGATGGTGTCTTCCAGATTCTGAATGACGATGCCTTCGGTGATTTCCAGTTTCAACAGCGAGCAAGGCAGGCCGTGGCTGCTCATGCTGTGCTCGATGCGCTCGACGAAGTCGTTCTGGCGGAACTGCCGGGGGCTGATGTTCACACACAGGCTGAAGGCCAGAGGATCGATCAGCTTTTCGGCGATCAATTGTTTGAAGGCTTCGCACGCCTCGTCGAGGATCCAGGTGCCGACCTCCAGAATCAGCCCGCTGTCCTCCAGCACCTTGATGAATTCGGTAGGCGATTGCGCGCCGAGTTCCGGGTGATTCCAGCGTACCAGGGCTTCGGCGCCGATGATGCGGTTGTCCTGGGCGTCGATCTGCGGTTGGTAATGCACGTCGAATTCCCCCCGGGCCAGCGCCAGACGCAGGTCGGTCTCCATGCGCAGCCGTTCGCTGGCCGCTTTCTGCATGGTGTTGTGGTACATCTGCGTGGTGTTGCGCCCCGAATCCTTGGCGCGGTACAGCGCAATGTCGGCGCGCTTGAGCAGGTCGGTCGGGGTCGAGCCGTGATCGGGAATCAGCGCCACGCCGATGCTCGGCGTCACTTGCAGACGCTGGCCGTCGAGGAACATCGGCTCCGACAGCAACTCGCGAATGGTGTCGGCCAACTCGCGCACCTGAGCGCTGACTTCGTTGCGCGTGCCCTCCAGGCCACTGAGCAGCACCACGAATTCATCGCCACCGAGCCGCGCCACGGTGTCTTCCATGCGCACGCTGGCTTCAAGCCGTGCGGTGATGATTTTCAGCACCGTGTCGCCGACCGGGTGACCCAGCGAGTCGTTGATGTGCTTGAAGTGATCCAGATCGAGAAACAGCAGCGCCCCGCGCAGGTTGTGACGCTTGAGCAGGGCGATCTGCTGGCTCAGGCGATCCATCAGCAGCGCGCGGTTGGGCAGGTTGGTCAGCGGATCGTGATAGGCCAAGTGGCGGATCTGCGCCTCGGCGTTCTTCAGCAGGCTGACGTCCCGGGCGGTGAGCAGCAGGCAGGCGGTTTCGTTGAGAGTGATCGGCTCGACCGAGACTTCCACCGTCAGGATCTCGCCGCGCTTGTTGCGCCCGAGCATTTCCTGATGGTGCACGCGGCCCTTGATCTGTAGCTCGGCCAGCAGTGCCGAACGCTGTTTTTCCTCGGCCCAGATACCGACCTGATACACGGTTTTGCCCACCACTTCGTCGGCGCGATAGCCGGTGAGGCGGCAGAAGCCGTCGTTGACCTCCAGATAGCGCCCGGTGTCGCGTTCGGTAATGGTGATCGCGTCGGGACTGGAGTGAAACGCCTTGGCGAATTTCTCTTCGCTGGCTTTGAGCGCCGCTTCCGAGCGCTGTTGCTGGGTAATGTCGCGCAGCGTGGTGACGATGCACGGCTGGTTGCCGACGCTGATCTGGCGGCTGGAAATCACGCAGGTCAGCGACTGGCCGTCCTTGTGCTGGACGATGATCGCGACGTTGCTCAGGCCCTGTTCGCGGATCACCCGTTCGATGCGTTGCAGGCTTTTCGCCGAGGCGTCCCACAGGCCGATTTCTTCGGCGGTGTGGCCGATCACATCGCTGGCACTCCAGCCGAAGGTCTGGGAAAAGCTGGAGTTGATCTCGATGAATTCCCCGGTTTCCTGGCGCGTGACGCAGATCGGGTCGGGGCTGACCTGGAACAGCGTGGCGAATTTCTCTTCCGAAGCCACCAACCGTTGTTCGCGCTCGACCTGATCGGTGATGTCCAGCAGGGTGCCGGCCATCCGCAGCGGTACGCCGTTGTCGTCGCGATAGAGGCGGGCGCGGCTTTCCAGATAACGCGAGCTGCCGTCCGGCAGTTGCACGCGGTAAGTCAGCTGATAATTTCCCGCCGGGCCTTCGCGCAGGCTGCGATAGGCATCGCGCATGCTGTCGCGCTCTTCGCCGGGGACGCCTTCGAAGAATTCTTCGAAGGATTCATGGAACGGTTTCGGCTCCAGGCCGTGCAATTGCGCCGCCCGGGCCGAGCCGTAGAGCATGCCGCTGGGAATGTGCCAGTCCCAGGTGCCGAGTTGCGCCGAATCCAGCGCCAGGTCGAGGCGTTCCTGGCTGTCTTTCAGGGCATGTTCGGCGGCTTTTCGTTCGGTAGTGTCGAGAAAAGTGCTGAGCAGGTAAGGCTGGCCTTCGAGTTCGACCTTTTGCGCGCTGAGGATGCCGTCGTGGATCTGGCCATTGCTGGCGCGGAACTGCACCTCCATGCTGACCAGTTCGCCCTTGGCCTTGGTTTTCTTGACCAGCTCCGCCCGTTGCTCGGGATGCACCCACAGGCCCAGTTCCAGGGTGGTGCGCCCGATGGCGCTTTGTACCGGCCAGCCGAACAGGCTTTCGAAATACTGGTTGGCCTCGCTGATCAGGCCGTCTTCCTGGCGGGTCAGCAGCACCATGTTCGGGCACAGATGAAACAGTGTCGCAAAACGTTTCTCCGAACTGCTGAGCGCCTGTTCCCGTTGCCGCTGGTGGGTGATTTCGCGGATCACCCCGATCATTCGGGGTCGACCGTGTTTGTCGGGGAGCAGGCTGCCGTTGATTTCCAGCCAGTGCAGGCTGCCGTCGGGCCAGCGGATGCGATGGTGCATCGCCTGTTCCAGCGGAGCGCCGGCAATCACCGCGTGGAAGGCGCGGATGGTTTTCGCCCGGTCTTCCGGTGGCAGCAGGTCGAGATATTCCAGGTCTTCGGGCAGCGGTTGCCGAGGATCAAAGCCGAACAAGGCCTGGGTGCCCCGCGACCAGCTGATCTGCCCGCGCTCGATGTCCCAGTACCAGGCGCCGAGCCGGGCACCGTTGAGCGCCGCGAGCAATTGTGGCGCGCTCTCCCAGCTCTGCTCGGATCGCCGTGGATCAATGGCCTGAATACGCGGCATCGGCGGAATACGGTCAACAGATTTCGGCATTGTTAAGGGGCCTTGAGCTGATTTGGGCGTTTGGCACAGGGGCGGCAGCTCTATAGGAGTAGCACAAGTTAGCCGAGAGTCCCTGGCAGATCGATTTGAGCGTCCAGCAGGGCCATAAACGCCCGTGCAGCATTCGACAGCGTCCTTTCAGTGTGCAGGATATAGCCTAGCTGGCGACTGAGCTGTATGCCCGGTAAAGGTATGCGCGCCACCTGTTCATCGAGCATGGTGCGCGGCAAAACGCTCCAGGCCAGGCCGATCGACACCATCATCTTGATGGTTTCCAGGTAGTTGGTGCTCATGGCGATGTTCGGCGTCAGGCCCTGAGCCTCGAACAGCCGCTGCACAATATGGTGGGTAAAAGTGTTGCCGCCGGGGAAAACCGCCGGATGACCGGCAATGTCCGCCAATGTGACGGCGCCGTTGCTGATCAATGAATGTTCCGGGGCCACCACGAAATCCAGCGGGTCATCCCAGACTGGCGTGGCCTTGACCAGCGTATGCGGCTCCGGCGCCAGGGTGATGACTGCCAGTTCTGCCCGGCCGTGGAGAATTTCCTCGTAGGCCACTTCCGAATCGAGGAACTGAATATCCAGCGCCACCTGTGGGTAGCGGCGGGTGTATTCCCTCAATAAGGGCGGCAGACGGTGCAGGCCGATGTGGTGACTGGTGGCCAGGGTCAGGCGGCCGGTGACTTCGCCGGTCAGGTTGGTCAGGGCGCGGCGCGTGTCGTCCAGCACGTTGAGAATCTGATAAGCCCGTGGCAGCAGGGCCCGGCCGGCCTCGGTCAGGCCCACTTCACGACCGAGCCGGTCAAACAGCCGCACATTCAATTGCTGCTCCAGCCCGGCGATGCGTTTGCTGATGGCCGGTTGTGTCAGGTGCAGCCGTTCGCCGGCACCGGAGAAGCTTCCAGTCTCGGCAATCGCGATAAAAGCATTGAGGTTGGCCAGGTCCATGTTCGTATTCCAGGTGGTTATCCAAAGCATAAAAAATATGAATTTGAGTTATTTAATCTAACCCCATAGGATCGGCCTCACAAGCCAAAGGGTTATTGATAAGCCCAGGGCATAGAAACAAGCTGATGAGGAACCGTCTGATGGCCGGCAAAACGCTCTACGACAAGCTCTGGGATTCGCATTTGGTCAAGCAGCGCGACGATGGCTCGGCGCTGATCTATATCGATCGTCACATCATCCACGAAGTGACCTCGCCGCAAGCCTTCGAAGGCCTGCGTCTGGCCGGGCGCAAGCCGTGGCGCATCGATGCCAACATCGCCACCCCGGACCACAACGTACCGACCACCCCGGAGCGCAAGGGCGGCATCGAAGCCATTGCCGACCAGGTCTCGCGTTTGCAGGTTCAGACCCTCGACGACAACTGCGATGAATACGGCATCGTCGAATTCAAGATGAACGACGTGCGCCAGGGCATCGTTCACGTGATCAGCCCGGAGCAGGGCGCGACCTTGCCGGGCATGACCGTGGTCTGCGGCGACTCGCACACCTCGACCCACGGCGCGTTCGGCGCCCTGGCTCACGGGATCGGCACTTCCGAAGTCGAGCACGTGCTCGCCACCCAGTGCCTGGTCGCCAAGAAAATGAAGAACATGCTGGTGCGCGTCGAAGGCCAGTTGCCGTTCGGCGTGACCGCCAAGGACATCGTCCTCGCGGTAATCGGCAAGATCGGCACCGCCGGCGGTAACGGCCATGCCATCGAATTCGCCGGCAGCGCGATTCGCGACCTGTCCATCGAAGGCCGCATGACCATCTGCAACATGTCCATCGAAGCCGGCGCCCGTGTGGGCCTGGTGGCGGCGGACCAGAAGACCGTGGATTACGTCAAGGGTCGTCCGTTCGCACCGAAAGGCGCCGAGTGGGATCTGGCGGTCGAGTCCTGGAAAGACCTGGTGTCCGACGCCGACGCGCATTTCGACACCGTGGTCGAGCTCGACGCCACGCAGATCAAGCCGCAAGTCAGCTGGGGCACATCGCCGGAAATGGTGCTGGCCGTTGATCAGAACGTGCCGGACCCGGCCAAGGAAATGGACCTGGTCAAGCGCGACTCGATCGTCCGCGCCTTGAAATACATGGGTTTGACCGCCAATCAGGCAATCACCGACATCCAGCTCGACCGCGTATTCATCGGTTCCTGCACCAACTCGCGGATCGAAGACTTGCGCGCTGCAGCGGTCATCGCCAAGGGCCGCAAGGTCGCCTCGACCATCAAGCAGGCCATCGTGGTGCCGGGCTCGGGTCTGGTGAAGGCCCAGGCCGAGGCCGAAGGTCTGGACAAGATCTTCCTCGAAGCCGGTTTCGAATGGCGCGAGCCGGGTTGCTCGATGTGCCTGGCGATGAACCCGGACCGTCTGGAGTCCGGCGAGCATTGCGCCTCGACCTCCAACCGTAACTTCGAAGGCCGTCAGGGCGCCGGTGGCCGTACCCACCTCGTCAGCCCGGCCATGGCCGCTGCGGCGGCGGTGAACGGTCGTTTCATCGACGTTCGTGAATTGATCTAAAGGAGCGCAGCATGAAAGCTTTTACCCAGCACACTGGTCTCGTCGCGCCTCTGGATCGTGCCAACGTCGATACCGATCAGATCATTCCGAAGCAGTTTCTGAAGTCGATCAAGCGCACCGGTTTCGGCCCGAACCTGTTCGACGAATGGCGTTACCTCGATGTGGGGCAGCCGTATCAGGACAACTCCAAGCGTCCGCTGAACAAGGAATTCGTGCTCAACGCCGAGCGCTATCAAGGCGCCAGCGTGTTGCTGGCCCGCGAGAACTTCGGTTGCGGTTCCAGCCGTGAGCACGCGCCGTGGGCGCTGGAAGAGTACGGTTTCCGCAGCATCATCGCGCCGAGCTATGCCGACATCTTCTTCAACAACAGCTTCAAGAACGGTTTGCTGCCGATCATCCTGAGCGACGCCGAAGTCGACGAGCTGTTCAAGCAGGTCGAGGCCGCGCCGGGCTATCAGTTGCAGATCGATCTGCACGAGCAGACCGTGACCAGCCCGAACGGCAAGGTCTACCGCTTCGAGATCGACGCGTTCCGCAAGCACTGCCTGCTCAATGGCCTGGACGACATCGGCCTGACCTTGCAGGACGGCGATGCGATTGCCGCGTTTGAAGCCAAGCATCGCGCGAGCCAGCCGTGGTTGTTCCGCGACGCGTGAGATTGATGTAGTCAGGGCTGACCCCATCGCGGGCAAGCCCGCTCCCACAGGTTTTGTGAACGCTGCATTTACTGTGGGAGCTGGCTTGCCAGCGATGAGGCCGGCAAAGGCAGCGCAAGACTTGGCCCAGAAAAGGACGTATCCATGACCAGCACCGCCCACAGTCAGGTTGTACAAAAGCAATTTGGTGAACAGGCCGCCGCCTACCTGAGCAGCGCCGTTCACGCTCAAGGCACTGAATTTGCGCTGCTGCAGGCTGAGTTGGCGGGGCAGGGCGAGGCGCGGGTGCTGGACCTGGGTTGCGGCGCCGGGCACGTGAGTTTTCACGTCGCCCCGTTGGTGAAGGAAGTGGTGGCCTACGACCTGTCGCAACAGATGCTCGACGTGGTTGCCGCCGCGGCCGTTGATCGCGGCTTGAGCAATGTGTCCACGGTCAACGGCGCCGCCGAGCACCTGCCGTTCGCCGATGGCGAATTCGACTTCGTGTTCAGCCGCTATTCGGCGCACCATTGGAGCGATCTCGGTGTGGCCTTGCGCGAAGTGCGCCGGGTGCTGAAACCGGGTGGCGTGGCGGCGTTCATCGATGTGCTGTCGCCGGGCAGTCCGCTGTTCGACACCTATTTGCAGAGCGTCGAAGTGCTGCGCGACACCAGCCATGTGCGCGATTATTCGGCCGGCGAGTGGTTGCGCCAGGTCAGCGAGGCCGGTCTGCACACCCGCAGCACCACGCGTCAGCGCCTGCGTCTGGAGTACAACAGCTGGGTCGAGCGCATGCGCACACCCGAAGTGATGCGCGCCGCGATCCGCCAGTTGCAGCAGTCGATGGGCAACGAAGTGCGCGAATATTTTGAGATTGAGGCCGATGGTTCGTTCAGTACAGATGTACTGGTGCTCTGGGCTGAAAAGTAAGTTTCGAACGACAAGCATTTTTCCCGGCGCGCCCGTCGACGGCGCACCGACTGAAGACACGAGGAAAGCATGAGCAAGCAGATTCTGATTCTCCCAGGCGACGGTATTGGTCCGGAAATCATGGCCGAAGCGGTCAAGGTGCTGGAGCTGGCCAACGACAAGTACAGCCTGGGCTTCGAGCTGAGCCATGACGTGATCGGTGGCGCCGCCATCGACAAGCACGGCGTGCCGCTGGCTGACGAAACCCTCGACCGTGCCCGCGCAGCCGACGCTGTGCTGCTGGGCGCCGTGGGTGGCCCGAAATGGGACACCATCGAGCGTGATATCCGCCCTGAGCGCGGTCTGCTGAAAATCCGTGCGCAACTGGGCCTGTTCGGCAACCTGCGTCCGGCGATCCTGTACCCGCAACTGGCCGAGGCTTCGAGCCTGAAGCCGGAAATCGTTGCCGGCCTGGACATCCTGATCGTCCGTGAGCTGACCGGCGGCATCTACTTCGGCGCGCCACGTGGCACCCGCACCCTGGAAAACGGCGAGCGCCAGTCCTACGACACCCTGCCGTACAGCGAAAGCGAAATCCGCCGTATCGCCCGCGTCGGTTTCGACATGGCCCGCGTGCGTGGCAAGAAGCTGTGCTCGGTGGACAAGGCCAACGTGCTGGCGTCCAGCCAACTGTGGCGTGAAGTGGTCGAGCAGGTGGCCAAGGATTACCCGGACGTTGAACTGAGCCACATGTACGTCGACAACGCCGCCATGCAACTGGTGCGTGCACCGAAGCAGTTCGACGTGATCGTCACCGACAACATGTTCGGCGACATCCTGTCCGATGAAGCGTCGATGCTCACCGGCTCCATCGGCATGCTGCCGTCGGCCTCGCTGGACGCCAACAACAAGGGCATGTACGAGCCTTGCCACGGCTCGGCACCGGACATCGCCGGCAAAGGCATTGCCAACCCGCTGGCGACCATCCTGTCGGTGTCGATGATGCTTCGTTACAGCTTCAACCTGCACGAAGCCGCCGACGCCATCGAGAAAGCGGTCAGTGTGGTGCTGGATCAAGGTCTGCGCACCGGCGACATCTTTTCGACCGGTTGCACTAAAGTCGGTACGCAGGAAATGGGTGACGCAGTAGTCGCCGCGCTGCGGAATCTGTAATCTCTCGGGCCCGCTGCGAAATTCAATACAAAGCAGCGGCCCACTTTTCAAGAAGGTGTAGTTGCGATGAAACGTGTAGGTCTGATCGGTTGGCGCGGCATGGTCGGTTCCGTGCTCATGCAGCGGATGCTGGAAGAGCAGGATTTCGATCTTATCGAGCCGGTGTTTTTCACCACTTCCAATGTCGGTGGCCAAGGCCCGTCCGTGGGCAAGGACATTGCTCCGCTCAAGGACGCTTACAGCATTGAAGAGCTGAAAACCCTCGACGTGATCCTGACCTGCCAGGGCGGCGACTACACCAGCGAAGTATTCCCGAAGCTGCGCGAAGCCGGCTGGCAGGGTTACTGGATCGACGCGGCCTCGAGCCTGCGGATGAACGACGACGCCGTTATCATCCTCGATCCGGTCAACCGCAAGGTCATCGACCAGCAGCTCGACGCAGGCACCAAGAACTACATCGGCGGCAACTGCACCGTCAGCCTGATGCTGATGGGCCTGGGTGGTCTGTTCGAGGCCGGTCTGGTCGAGTGGATGAGCGCCATGACCTATCAGGCGGCGTCTGGTGCCGGTGCACAGAACATGCGTGAACTGATCAAGCAGATGGGCGCGACCCACGCCGCTGTCGCCGATCAACTGGCCGATCCTGCCAGCGCGATCCTCGACATCGACCGCCGTGTGGCCGAAGCCATGCGCAGCGACGCATACCCGACCGAAAACTTCGGCGTACCGCTGGCTGGCAGCCTGATCCCGTGGATCGACAAGGAACTGCCGAACGGCCAGAGCCGCGAAGAGTGGAAGGCCCAGGCCGAGACCAACAAGATCCTCGGTCGCTTCAAGAGCCCGATCCCGGTCGACGGCATCTGCGTGCGCATCGGCGCCATGCGTTGCCACAGCCAGGCGCTGACCATCAAGCTGAACAAGGACGTGCCGATCGCCGACATCGAAGGGCTGATCAGCCAGCACAACCCTTGGGTCAAGCTGGTGCCGAACAACCGTGAAATCAGCATGCAGGAGCTGAGCCCGACGAAAGTCACCGGCACCCTGAACGTACCGGTCGGTCGTCTGCGCAAGCTGAACATGGGTTCGCAGTTCGTCGGTGCCTTCACCGTCGGCGACCAACTGCTGTGGGGCGCGGCCGAACCGCTGCGTCGCATGCTGCGGATCCTGCTTGAGCGTTGATCGCTTGATGCAATGAAAGAACCCGCGCCTTGCAAGAGGCGCGGGTTTTTTTGTACCTGTTGATCGTTCCCATGCTCTGCGTGGGAATGCAGCCATGGACGCTCCCCGTCCGCTCTTCGCGGCGGGCGCGAATTGCCTGCGTGCGACTCACCCGGTAAAGTGCCGCTCCCCCCGTTTCGCCAGAGGTAGCAACATGACCCAGACCCTTGATATTGCCGTGATCGGCGCCACCGGTACTGTCGGCGAAACCCTTGTGCAGATCCTCGAAGAACGCGACTTCCCGGTTGGCACGCTGCACCTGTTGGCCAGCAGCGAATCCGCCGGCAGCTCGGTGCTGTTTCGCAACAAGAACGTGCGCGTGCGTGAAGTCGACGAGTTCGATTTCAGCAAGGTCAAACTGGCGTTCTTCGCCGCCGGCCCGGCCATCACCCTGAGTTACGCCGCCCGCGCTCACGCGGCGGGTTGCTCGCTGGTCGATCTGTCCGGCGCCTTGCCGGCGGATCAGGCGCCGCAAGTGGTGCCGGAAGCCAATGCCGATGTGCTGGCCGGTTTGAAAGTGCCGTTCCAGGTCAGCAGTCCAAGCCCGTCGGCCACTACTTTGGCCGTGGTGTTGGCGCCGCTGCTCGATCTGATCGAACTGCAATACGTGCATGTCACCGCCAATCTGGCGGTTTCCGCCCAGGGCCGCGAAGCCGTGACCGAGCTGGCGCGCCAGACCGCCGAGCTACTGAACATGCGTCCGC
Source organism: Pseudomonas pharyngis (assembly GCF_021602345.1). Classification (GTDB taxonomy): domain Bacteria; phylum Pseudomonadota; class Gammaproteobacteria; order Pseudomonadales; family Pseudomonadaceae; genus Aquipseudomonas; species Aquipseudomonas pharyngis. The sequence goes on along the minus strand of NZ_BQID01000005.1, from coordinate 126,573 downwards.
TGGAGCCGACATTCTTCGACCGGCAGATGGCTTTCAACCTGCTGGCCCAGGTCGGCACACCGGATGCGCAAGGTCATACGCTGCTGGAAAAACGCCTGGTGCGCGAGCTGCGTCAGGTGCTGACCAAGCCTTTATTAAAGATTTCCGCAACTTGTGTTCAAGCCCCGGTGTTTTTTGGCGATAGCTTTAGCGTGACCTTGCAGTCAGCGAGCGCGGTCGACCTGGAAAAGGTTAATGCTGCGCTGGAAGATGCCGAGGGTATCGAGCTGGTCGAGGCCGGTGATTATCCGACCGCCGTCGGTGACGCAGTGGGGCAGGACGTGGTCTACGTCGGGCGGGTACGTGCCGGTGTCGACGAACCGTCGGAACTTAATCTGTGGCTGACGTCAGATAACGTACGCAAAGGTGCGGCCCTCAACGCCGTGCAGGTCGCCGAGTTGTTGATAAAAGACCTGCTGTAAAAGATACTTGGCAACAATTTGTCGACTGATTCTAGCCGGGCGCTATGCTTGGCCGGAGCAGTTGGCAACGTGTCACCCTCCGGGACTTTCCGGGGCATCAAAGAAATGATCGCGCGCGGCATGCTGTCGTCGTCGCGCGCAATGCCTTACGGCAGCGACTATCAACATCTTCTCGCTGGCCGAGGAACGTTCAAACAAAGGAAGAGGCTATGGTTCAAGTTCGCAAACTGGTGTTAGCAATAGCGGCCGCCTCGGCGCTGTCCTCCGGTATGGCGCATGCCCTCGGGCTCGGGGAGCTGACCCTGAAGTCGACCCTGAACCAGCCGCTGGTAGCGGAAATCGAGCTGCTCGATGTCAAGGATCTGACCGCTGCCGAAGTGGTGCCGAGCCTGGCCTCGCCGGAAGATTTCGCCAAGGCCGGCGTCGATCGCCAGGCCTTCCTCAATGATCTGACGTTCACCCCGGTGCTCAACGCCAGCGGCAAAAGTGTGCTGCGCGTTACCTCGAGCAAACCGCTGTCGGAACCGATGGTGAAATTCCTCGTGCAGGTAATGTGGCCGAACGGCCGCCTGCTGCGTGACTACAGCGTGCTGCTGGATCCGTCGAAGTTTTCGCCGCAGACCGCCGATGCCGCCGCTCAACCCGCGCCAGCGCAAACCATTACCGCACCGACCACCGGCGCCACCCATTCGACCCACACCACCACGCCGCGCGACACCCTGTGGGAAATCGCCGCGAAGGCGCGCACCGGCGGTTCGGTGCAGCAGACCATGCTGGCGATCCAGGCCTTGAACCCGGACGCGTTCATCGGCGGCAACATCAACCGCCTGAAAACCGGTCAGGTGCTGCGTCTACCCGATCAGGTACAAAGCACCGCGCTGCCGCAGTCCAAAGCGATTGCCGAAGTGGCCGCGCAGAACGAAGCCTGGCGTCAGGGCCGTCGTTATGTGGCCAAGCCGGGCACCGGTCAGCAGCAACTCGATGCGACCAATCGTGGCCGCGCCAATACCGGCGCTGCGCAAAACGCCAAGGACAACCTGAGCCTGGTGTCCGCCGAAAGCGCCAAGGCGCGTGGCAAGGGTCCGGCCGGCGATGCCAAGGCCCTGAGCAACAAACTGGCGGTCACTCAGGAAAGTCTCGACACCACCCGTCGTGACAACGAAGAACTGAAAAGCCGCATGGCCGATCTGCAAAGCCAGCTGGACAAGCTGCAACGCCTGATCGAGCTGAAAAACAATCAACTGGCGAAGATGCAGGCCGAGGGTTCGGGTGCTGCTCCCGCGACCGCCGCCACTGCGCCAGTGGTGCCGGCGATCACCGCGGAACTGGCGGCCACGCCGCCGGCCACTCCGGCAGAGGCTGCTCCGGGCGCACCTGCGCCTGAAGCCGCCGCTCAGGCACCAGTCGAGCCGGTTGTCGAGCCTGTGGTTGAAACCACGCCGGCCGCCGATGACGAGAAATCCTTCAACGAACTGCTGACCAATCCGATCCTGCTGGGTCTGGTCGGTGGCGGTGCGGTGGTTCTGCTGCTCCTGCTGTTGCTGCTGGCCCGCCGCCGCAAGGCGCAGCAGGAAGCCGAAAAACACCTGCGCATGGCCCGTGCCCTGGAGGAGCAATCCTTTTCCCAGGATCTCGATCTGCCTGAAAGCAGCTTCGAAGGTCTGGAAGTGCCAGCCGCCAGCGTCAAGCTGAACCCAGCCCCAGCCCCAGCCCCAGCCGCTGCTGCTGCTGTAGTTGCGCCAGTCGTGATGGCCGAGCCGATCGCCGCGCCGTTGGTGGCTCCGGCCGCCGAGCGTTCCGACGACGTGCTGGACAAGGCGCAGTCGCACATCGACGGCGGTCGTCTGAATCAAGCGGCCGCGCTGCTGGAGGAGGGCGTGAGCCTGGAGCCGCAGCGCAGCGATCTGCGTCTGAAACTGATGGAAGTCTACGGTCGTCAGGGTGATCGCGATGCGTTCGTCGGTCAGGAGCGCCAACTGGTCGCCAATGGCGACAACTTCGCCAAGGTCGAAGAGCTGAAAAGCCGCTTCCCGGCCATGGCGGTCGTCGCGGCCAGCGGCCTGGCGGCTGCGGCCATGGCTGCCGAGCTGGACGCGGAATACGTCAAGGAGCTGCTGCTCGACGAGCCTGAAGCGCCTGCCGCGGCAGATGCTGAACTGGACAGCGCTTTCGACCTGAGCCTCGACGATCTCGACAACATCACGCCGGTTGAGCCTGTGGCTGCTGTCGAGCCGGAAGCGCCGGTCGAACTCGACGAATTTCCATCGGACGACGATCTGAGCTTCGAGTCGGTGCTGCAACAGCAGACCGACATCAAGGAAAACCTCGACGACCTGTCGGATTTCGACCTGGATATGGATCTCGGTGCCGACCCCGCGCCTGCGCCGGTCGAGCTGGCAGACGATGATTTCCTGCTGGATCTGGACGAAGGCGTGAAGGATCTGCCGCTGGTCGAAACTCCAACCGTGGCCGACGTGCCGCAGGACGATCTGGAGCTGCCAGCCGATTTCGACCTGTCCCTGGCTGACGAAATGGACGCGGCGCCAGCCGAGCCGGATGCGTTCGCCGCCGAACTGGACGACGTCAACGCCGAGCTGGATCGCCTGTCGAGCAGCATCAACGAGCCAAGCTTCACCGAGGCCGATGCCGCGCTGGGTGATGATCTGGGCGAGGATGACTTCGACTTCCTGTCCGGTACTGATGAAGCCGCGACCAAGCTCGATCTGGCTCAGGCCTATATCGACATGGGCGACAACGACGGTGCGCGCGACATCCTCAATGAGGTCATCAGTGAGGGCAACGACAAGCAGAAGAGCGAAGCGAGCGAAATGCTGTCGCATCTGGCCTGAGTCGGCATTCAGCGGTAAACAAAACGGCAGCCCATGAGGCTGCCGTTTTTGTTTGGGTCTGGTTTCCCCGTCCCGCCGCCTTATAATGCCCGCCTTTGTAGATCAGCAGGCTGTACCGACTTGGCAAACATAGATAACCCGGCCGCCGAAATGGCACCCGAAGGCTTTTTCCGCGTCGCGTTGGGCGTTGAATACAAGGGCTCGCGCTACAGCGGCTGGCAGCGCCAGTCCACCGGTGTGCTCACCGTGCAGGAAACCCTGGAAAAAGCCCTGTCGAAGGTCGCCGACTCGCCGATCTCGCTGCAATGTGCCGGGCGCACCGACGCCGGTGTGCATGCCTGCGGGCAGGTGGTGCATTTCGACACCCAGGTCGACCGTTCGCTGAAAGCCTGGGTCATGGGCGCCAATATCAATCTGCCCCACGACATCAGCGTCAGTTGGGCGAAGGTCATGCCGGCGCATTTCCATGCGCGATTCAAGGCGATTGCCCGGCGCTATCGCTACGTGATCTACAACGATCAGATCCGCCCGGCGCATCTCAACGAGGAAATCACCTGGAATCACCGTCCGCTGGACGTCGAGCGCATGGCCGAGGCCGCGCAGTACCTGATCGGTACTCATGATTTCAGTGCCTTCCGTGCCGGCCAGTGCCAGGCCAAGTCGCCGATCAAGAAGATGCATCACCTGCGCGTGACCCGTCACGGCAAAATGATCGTTCTGGACATCCGCGCCAACGCTTTTCTGCATCACATGGTGCGCAACATCGCCGGCGTGCTGATGACCATCGGTGCCGGCGAGCGGCCGGTGGAGTGGATGAAAGAAGTGCTGGAGAGCCGCGAGCGGCGTTCCGGCGGAGTCACGGCGCATCCGTTCGGCCTGTATCTGGTGCAGGTCGAGTACCACGACGAGTTCCCGTTGCCCGAGCGTTTCATCGGGCCACATTTCCTTACGGGTTTCGCGGAACTTGACGGCTGACGCCCTCGAACGCATTTGTTACCATCCGGGACTTTCTCGGATTTGCCTTGGGGTTTTTATCGACATGTCAGCCGTTCGCAGCAAGATTTGCGGGATTACCCGCATAGAAGATGCGTTGGCAGCCGTCGAGGCCGGGGCCGATGCCATCGGTTTTGTGTTCTACGCTAAAAGTCCCCGGGCCGTGACCGTGCAGCAGGCGCGGGCGATCATCGCCGCATTGCCGCCGTTCGTGACCACGGTCGGGTTGTTCGTCAATGCCAGCCGCTGCGAGCTCGGGGAAATCCTCGATGCCGTGCCGCTGGATCTGTTGCAGTTCCACGGCGACGAGACCGCCGCCGAGTGTGAAGGCTGGCACCGGCCGTACATCAAGGCCTTGCGTGTCAAGGCGGGCGATGACATTGCCGCTGCCTGCGATGCCTACCCGAGCGCCAGCGGCGTGCTGCTCGACACTTATGTCGAAGGCGTGCCCGGCGGAACCGGCGAGGCGTTCGACTGGTCATTGATTCCGCAAGGCTTGAGCAAGCCGTTGATTCTGGCCGGCGGCCTGACGCCGGAGAACGTCGCCGATGCGGTCGCCCGGGTGCAGCCGTATGCCGTGGATGTCAGCGGCGGGGTAGAGGCGAGCAAGGGCATCAAGGATCACGCAAAGATTCGTGCATTCATCAACGCCGTACGCTGATGTGACGGCTGGCAGACTGCCGCCGTCCACAGCTCTGTAGAAAAGAGGCTGAGGGTCTTTTCGGGGTGTACGCAGGTCAGTTCCGCTGACCCGGCAGCCCGGCCGATCATCGCCACACATGAATTTAGCTGAAGGGCATACGCGGGGCCGCGAACCAGAGCGTTCGGGCCGCCGGTACTGGAGAAAGAAAGCATGAGCAACTGGTTGGTAGACAAGCTGATCCCTTCGATCATGCGTTCCGAGGTCAAGAAGAGCTCGGTCCCTGAAGGTCTGTGGCACAAATGCCCGTCCTGCGAGGCTGTGCTGTATCGTCCGGAGCTGGAAAAGACCCTGGACGTTTGCCCTAAATGCAACCACCACATGCGCATCGGCGCACGTGCGCGCATCGACATCTTCCTGGACGCCGAAGGCCGTGCCGAACTGGGTGCTGACCTGGAGCCGGTTGACCGTCTGAAATTCCGTGACGGCAAGAAGTACAAGGACCGTCTGGTCGCTGCCCAGAAGCAGACCGGCGAGAAGGACGCACTGGTTTCCATGAGCGGCACCCTGCTGGGCATGCCTGTCGTGGTTTCGGCGTTCGAGTTCAGCTTCATGGGCGGTTCCATGGGCGCCATCGTCGGTGAGCGCTTCGTGCGCGCCGCCAACTATGCACTGGAAAACCGTTGCCCGATGGTCTGCTTCTCCGCCTCCGGTGGTGCGCGGATGCAGGAAGCCCTGATCTCTCTGATGCAGATGGCCAAGACCTCGGCGGTGCTGGCGCGCCTGCGCGAAGAAGGCATTCCGTTCATCTCTGTGCTGACCGATCCGGTCTACGGCGGCGTTTCCGCCAGTCTGGCGATGCTGGGCGACGTGATCGTCGGCGAGCCAAAAGCTCTGATCGGCTTCGCCGGCCCGCGCGTGATCGAGCAGACCGTGCGTGAAAAACTGCCGGAAGGCTTCCAGCGCAGCGAGTTCCTGCTGGAGCACGGCGCCATCGACCTGATCATCGACCGTCGCGAGCTGCGTCCGCGTCTGGGCAACCTGCTGGCGCAACTGACCGGCAAACCGACCCCGACCTTCGTTGCCGCGCCGATCGAGCCGATCGTCGTTCCGCCGGTGCCTGCCAACGTATGACCGAGCGCACCCTTGGCGAGTGGCTCGCCTACCTTGAACAGTTGCATCCATCGGCCATCGACATGGGGCTGGAGCGTTCGCAACAGGTAGCGTCCCGCATGGGACTGGGCCAGCCGGCGCCACGGGTGATTACGGTCACCGGCACCAACGGCAAGGGTTCGACCTGCGCTTTCGTGGCTTCCTTGCTGCGGGCGCAGGGCCTAAACGTCGGTGTCTACAATTCTCCGCACCTGCTGCGTTACAACGAGCGGGTGCAGCTCAATGGCGTCGAAGCCACTGATGCGCAGCTGTGCGAAGCCTTCGCGGCGGTCGAAGCGGGGCGCGGCGACACTTCCCTGACTTACTTCGAAATGGGCACCCTGGCGGCGTTCTGGCTGTTTCAACGGGCCGGGCTCGATGCGGTGGTGCTGGAAGTCGGGCTGGGCGGGCGTCTTGACACGGTCAACGTGGTCGATGCCGATATCGCGCTGGTCACCAGCATTGGTGTCGATCATGCCGACTATCTGGGCAATACCCGTGAATCCGTGGCCTTCGAGAAGGCCGGGATTTTCCGCCAGGGCAAACCTGCGCTGTGCGGCGATCTGAATCCTCCACAACCCTTGCTGGACAAGGCGCGCGAGCTTGCTTGCCCGTTCTTCCTGCGCGGGCGGGATTTCGACCTGGGTATCACGGATCAGTTCTGGCAGTGGCGTGGCACCGATGCTGACGGTCAGGTCGTCGAACTGCGTGATTTACCGCTGCTCGACCTGCCGATGGAGAACGCCGCGTTGGCGTTGCAGGCTTATCTGCTGCTCGGGTTGCCATGGGATGCCGGGCAGATTGTTGCGGCGTTGCAGGCGACTCGTGTGGTCGGTCGCCTCGATCGTCGCTCGTTCGAATGGAACGGCAAGCGTCTGAATCTGCTGCTGGATGTTGGCCACAACCCGCATGCGGCGGAGTATCTGGCGCGGCGTCTCGCGGCTCGTCCGCCGGTCGGCAAGCGTCTGGCGGTGTTCGGCCTGTTGGCGGACAAGGATCTGGACGGTGTCATCGGTGAATTGAATGCCAGCGTCCAGCACTGGGCGGTGGCGCCACTGGATTCGCCACGTGCGCGTCCGGTGGATGAATTGAATCAGGCATTGCAGAACCTTGGCGCCTCGGTCACGTCTTATGACAGCGTGGCGGCCGCTCTGGAAGGGCAGTGTGCAGTGGCCACCAGCGACGACGAGATCTTGCTGTTCGGATCATTTTATTGTGTCGCCGAGGCCCTCGAATGGCTGTCTCGGCGCTCCACGGAGGAAGCGGCAAATGGCTTTGCTGGATAAAGCGTACAAGCAGCGCATGGTCGGTGCCCTGGTGCTGGTGGCGCTGGCGGTGATTTTCCTGCCGATGCTGTTTTCCCGTCAGGATGAACAGCGTCAGGTGACCGTCGAGGCGCCGGCTGCGCCGCAAGCGCCCGCCGTGGCGCAGATCCAGATGGAAACCGTGGCGGTGCCTGAGCCTCAGGTTCTGCCGCAAGAGCCAGTGCCAAGCGATGACGAAGTCGCCGACCAGGCTGTGCCAACGGCGCCGATTGCTTCCGCCGCACCAGCTCCGGCTCCGGCGCCGGTAGCCAAACCGGTTGCGCCGGCTCCCGCTCCCGTGGCCAAGCCAACCACGGCTCCGGCGCAGCCGATCGCTGCGCTGTCTGCCAAACCGGATACCACTCAAAGCCGCGTCGATGCCAATGGCCTGTCGGTGAGCTGGTCAGTGCAACTGGCCAGCCTGTCGAGCCGTGCCAGCGCCGAAAGCCTGCAGAAAACCCTGCGCAGCCAGGGTTACAACGCTTACATTCGTTCGGCCGATGGCAAGAACCGGGTGTTCGTCGGCCCGCTGATCGAGCGCGCCGAAGCCGATCGTCTGCGCGATCTGTTGAGCCGCCAGCAGAACCTCAAGGGGTTTGTGGTGCGCTTCCAGCCTGAACGCGGCTGATATCTATCACTTCGATAGAAATGCACTGAAAATCGCAGCTTACCGACAGCCATGCGCTCTGCTAAAATGCGCCGCCTTATCCGTCCGTAGGCTGCACTGTGCCATTTACCTGGGTTGACTGGGCGATCGTTGCAATCATCGCCATCTCCGCTTTGATCAGTTTGAGCCGCGGCTTCGTCAAAGAAGCATTGTCGCTGGTGACCTGGATCATCGCAGGAGCTGTTGCCTGGATGTTCGGTGGCTCACTGTCCGAGTACCTCGCCGGATACATCGAAACACCGTCGGCTCGCGTGATCGCGGGCTGTGCCATCATGTTTGTCGCCACACTGATCGTGGGCGCAATGATCAATTATCTTATCGGCGAGTTGGTTCGCGTCACCGGGTTGTCCGGAACCGATCGATTCCTCGGCATGGCCTTCGGCGCTGCGCGTGGCGTGTTGCTGGTGGTCGTGGCGGTCGGGCTGTTGAGCCTGGGGCCGGTACAGCAGGACGGGTGGTGGAAAGAATCACAGCTCGTGCCAAAGTTTCTATTGGTCGCAGACTGGTCCAAGAACCTGATTCTCGGGTGGAGCAGTCAGTGGCTTGCCAGCGGAATCAGCGTACCCGCTGATATTCCGTTCAAGGAGCAACTCTTGCCGTCGGCCAAAACGCCTCAGTGAGTGTTGTTCAGTTCAGATCCATTAAGTAGGGGTTGCGTCGCATGTGTGGCATCGTCGGTATCGTCGGTAAGTCGAACGTCAATCAGGCGCTGTATGACGCGCTAACCGTGCTCCAGCACCGCGGCCAGGACGCTGCCGGTATCGTGACCAGCCATGATGGCCGGTTGTTCTTGCGCAAGGACAATGGCCTGGTGCGTGACGTGTTTCAACAGCGTCACATGCAGCGCCTGGTCGGCCACATGGGTATCGGCCACGTCCGTTACCCGACTGCCGGCAGCTCGACGTCGGCCGAGGCTCAGCCGTTCTACGTCAACTCGCCGTACGGCATCACCCTGGCGCACAACGGTAACCTGACCAACGTTGAACAGTTGGCCAAAGAGATCTACGAATCCGATCTGCGTCACGTCAACACCAGCTCCGACTCGGAAGTGCTGCTCAACGTGTTCGCTCACGAGCTGGCCCAGCGCGGCAAGCTGCAACCGACCGAAGAAGATGTGTTTGCCGCCGTGACCGACGTACATAACCGTTGCGTCGGTGGTTACGCCGTTGTGGCGATGGTGACCGGTTACGGCATCGTTGGTTTCCGCGACCCGCACGGCATCCGCCCGATCGTGTTTGGCCAGCGTCACACCGACGAAGGCGTCGAGTACATGATCGCTTCCGAAAGCGTTTCGCTGGACGTGCTCGGTTTCACCCTGATCCGCGACCTGGCGCCGGGCGAAGCGGTCTACATCACTGAAGACGGCAAGCTGCACACCCGTCAGTGTGCGACCAACCCATCCCTGACCCCGTGCATCTTCGAACACGTCTATCTGGCGCGTCCGGATTCGATCATCGACGGCGTGTCGGTCTACAAGGCCCGTCTGCGCATGGGTGAGAAGCTGGCCGAGAAGATCCTGCGCGAGCGTCCAGAGCACGACATCGACGTGGTCATCCCGATTCCGGACACCAGCCGCACTGCCGCGCTGGAGCTGGCCAACCATTTGGGCGTGAAATTCCGCGAAGGTTTCGTCAAGAACCGTTACATCGGCCGTACCTTCATCATGCCTGGCCAGGCCGCGCGCAAGAAATCGGTACGTCAGAAGCTCAACGCCATCGAGCTGGAATTCCGCGGCAAGAACGTGATGCTCGTCGACGACTCGATCGTTCGTGGCACTACCTGCAAGCAGATCATCCAGATGGCCCGCGAAGCCGGCGCGAAAAACGTCTACTTCTGCTCGGCGGCTCCGGCTGTTCGCTTCCCGAACGTGTACGGCATCGACATGCCGAGCGCTCACGAGCTGATCGCGCACAACCGTTCGACCCAGGACGTGGCTGACCTGATCGGCGCTGACTGGCTGATCTATCAGGACCTGCCTGACTTGATCGAAGCGGTCGGCGGCGGCAAGATCAAGATCGAAAACTTCGATTGCGCAGTGTTTGACGGCAAGTACGTCACCGGCGACGTCGACGAGGCTTACCTGAACAAGATCGAACAGGCACGCAACGATGCCTCGAAGGTCAAGACCCAGGCGGTCAGTGCGATCATCGATCTGTACAACAACTGAGTTTCAACCGGCCCTTAGGGGCCGGTTTTGTATCTGGCAAAAGACTTTTATTTATCGAGAACAGGGCAAGGAGTGACAGCATGAGTCAGGAATGGGATGCCGGTCGGCTGGACAGCGACCTCGAAGGCGTAGCGTTCGATACCCTGGCCGTACGTGCCGGTCAGCACCGTACGCCGGAAGGCGAGCACGGTGATCCGATGTTCTTCACTTCCAGCTACGTGTTCCGTACCGCCGCCGATGCGGCTGCGCGGTTTGCCGGGGAAGTGCCGGGCAACGTCTACTCGCGTTACACCAACCCGACCGTTCGCGCCTTCGAAGAGCGCATCGCCGCGCTGGAAAGCGCCGAGCAGGCGGTGGCTACGGCGACGGGCATGGCCGCGATCATGGCAGTGGTGATGAGCCTGTGCAGTGCCGGCGATCATGTGCTGGTGTCGCGCAGCGTGTTCGGTTCGACCATCAGTCTGTTCGAGAAGTACTTCAAGCGTTTTGGCGTGGAAGTCGATTACGTGCCGTTGGCCGATCTGTCGGCCTGGGACGCAGCGATCAAGTCCAACACCAAATTGCTGTTCGTCGAGTCGCCGTCCAATCCGTTGGCTGAGCTGGTGGATATCACCGCGCTGTCGGAAATCGCGCACGCCAAGGGCGCGATGCTGGTAGTCGACAACTGCTTCTGCACGCCTGCCTTGCAGCAGCCGCTGAAGCTGGGCGCAGACATCGTTGTGCATTCGGCCACCAAGTTCATCGATGGCCAGGGCCGTTGCATGGGCGGTGTGGTTGCCGGTCGCAGCGAACAGATGAAAGAAATCGTCGGCTTCCTGCGTACCGCCGGGCCGACCCTGAGCCCGTTCAACGCCTGGATCTTCCTCAAGGGTCTGGAAACCCTGAACCTGCGGATGAAGGCGCATTGCGCCAACGCCCAGCAACTGGCCGAATGGCTGGAGCAGCAGGACGGCATCGAGAAGGTGCATTACGCCGGTCTCAAGAGCCATCCGCAGCACGAGCTGGCTCAGCGTCAGCAGAAAGGCTTCGGCGCGGTGGTGAGCTTTGAGGTGAAGGGCGGAAAAGAGGGCGCCTGGCGCTTCATCGATGCGACCCGTTTGATCTCGATCACCGCCAATCTGGGTGACAGCAAAACCACCATCACCCACCCGAGCACTACGTCCCACGGCCGTCTGGCGCCGCAGGAGCGCGAGGCTGCCGGCATTCGTGACAGCCTGATCCGCATCGCGGTCGGTCTGGAAGACGTGGCTGACCTGCAAGCCGATCTGTCGCGCGGTCTGGCGGCGTTGTGATCGAGTTGTCTACGCCGAAGATCGGCACCCATGGCCGCGTTGCATTGGTCACGGGTGCCGCGCGGGGGATCGGTCTGGGCATCGCAGCGTGGCTGATCAGCGAAGGCTGGCAGGTGGTATTGACCGACCTTGATCGTGTCCGTGGTTCGAAAGTGGCGAAGGTGCTGGGCGAGAACGCCTGGTTCATCGCCATGGACGTCGCGGACGAAAGCCAGGTGGCGCTCGGTGTCGCTGAGGTGCTGGGACAATTCGGTCGTCTGGATGCGCTGGTGTGCAACGCTGCCGTGGCCGATCCGCACAACATCACGCTGGAAAGTCTCGATCTGGCTTACTGGAATCGGGTGTTGGCGGTGAACCTCGGTGGGCCGATGTTGCTGGCCAAGCACTGCGCGCCGTATCTGCGTGCGCACAACGGGGCGATCGTCAATCTGGCCTCGACCCGTGCGGCGCAGTCGGAACCTGATACGGAAGCCTATGCGGCGAGCAAGGGCGGTTTGCTGGCGTTGACTCACGCACTGGCGATCAGCCTCGGGCCGGAGATTCGCGTCAATGCGGTCAGTCCGGGCTGGATCGATGCGCGGGATCCATCCGCCCGGCGCGCGGAACCGCTGACCGATACCGATCATGCCCAGCATCCTGCGGGCAGGGTAGGGACGGTCGAGGATGTGGCAGCGATGGTGGCGTGGTTGCTGTCGAAGAATGCAGGGTTTGTGACGGGGCAGGAATTCGTGGTCGATGGCGGCATGACCAAGAAGATGATTTATACGGAATGAAGCAATTTCGTCTTTTTTAGAAAAACTTCAATCCTGCTATTGACTTAGGTTCGCTACCTGCGTAAATTTCGCGGCCTCGGAGATGCAAACGGGTGATTAGCTCAGCTGGGAGAGCGTCTGCCTTACAAGCAGAATGTCGGCGGTTCGATCCCGTCATCACCCACCACTCCCGAGAGACTTGCGTAAGCAAGAACGTAGGCTGAAAGTGCCTGCACCGACGCGCAGCGGTAGTTCAGTCGGTTAGAATACCGGCCTGTCACGCCGGGGGTCGCGGGTTCGAGTCCCGTCCGCTGCGCCATATTTAACGAGTCAGACACTGTCTGGTTCGCGATTGAAAAGCACCGAAGCTTTCAGTCAAACGAGTTACTTGAGCGTCAGCTCAAAGCGATACGCAGCGGTAGTTCAGTCGGTTAGAATACCGGCCTGTCACGCCGGGGGTCGCGGGTTCGAGTCCCGTCCGCTGCGCCATATCTGTTTCAAGGACCGCTGAACGCCTTGAAACACCGAACGCAACCTCTGGTTGATTCGGAATCGATAGCAAAGACCCTGGTCGAAAGACCGGGGTTTTTTGTGTCTGAAATTTGACCTCTCCCAAATTCCTCCCTTGTAGCCGGCGACGAATCCTAGCCGTGGCTCGTTCGATGCTGCCGGGCAATCTACCTGAGTCTCCGAGTCGCTGCGATGCAATGCCGCATTGATTTTTTGATTCTTTAGTCAAATTTTTGTAACTGGTTGTTTGCTGCGAGCTCAGAAACCTATAAAGTTAACCTTTCGGTCAGCTTTGCACTGTCATCACGCCCTTTGCTTCGTCAAAAAGGGCTTCTGCAAGACTCGAGATTCCCAGTAGATAACCAGAAGGGCGGATCCATAACCGCCCAGAGGATGATCCATGTCCAACCGTGAAATATCCCGGCGCTCGTTCCTTCAGGGCGGGCTGGTGGCGGGTGTGAGCGTTACGCTGACGCCGCTCAGCAGTCAGGCGCTCGGTGCCTTGATGGAAAACAGCGTCACCGTGCCGTCCGAGCAGTGGCTCGGCAACAACGGCAAGGCGCGCCAGCGTAACGATGCCTTGTCCAAGGTCTGCGGCAGCAAAGTGTTTGCCCGCGACATCCGTTCCAAGGACATGCCGGGCTGGCCCCAGCAGCAAGGCCACGCCATGTTGCTGAAAACCATCAAGGCTGACCGTATCTACGAAGGCTATGACCTGTCGTGGCTCGGCGCCGATCTGCAGCCTGATCGTATCGTTACCGCCGCCGACCTGGACAAGGACGGCATCGTGTTCCCGGAAGAGCACGCGCCGGATCCGCTGCTGCCGGAAGGCAAGGTGCCGATGTTCATCGGCCACCCGGTTGCGATCCTGATCTGGAACGACTTCGAGCGTTTCCGCCAGGCCAAGAACAAACTCAAATTCAATGACAAAGCGATTCGTTACGGTGCGCAAGTACCGTTCTACGAAGGCGATCCCTATGGCAGTTTCCGCTACGTGCGCGTCGGTGGCCCGACGTCGGCAGACGAAGACGAATTCGCCAGCCTCAAGGACTCGATCCTGTTCCCGATGCTGAAGAACCGTCGTCCGGTGTGGAATTCCCAACCGAACCTGCACGGCAACCTGACCGAACGCGGCCTGTTCTATGCCGATCGCATGAAGAAAGAGATCGACACCCCGCCGGACAACTGGCTGGTGTTTGACGAACGTTACAAGACCCCGTCGATCGAACCGGCCGCGATGGAACCGGACAACGGCAACGGCTGGTACGACCCGGCGACCAAGACCCTGCATTTCGTCGTCGCCACTCAGTGCCCGTTGGAAACCGCCACCGAGACCGCGAAGATGATCGGGCCGTCGCGTTTTGGCCTGGCGAACCTCAACATGCACCCGGGTTACACCGTCGGTTACGGGTCCAAGGACCACAACATTTTCGTCTACTACGCAGCTTTGGCGGCGTTGTACGGCGCGGGCGTGCCGATTCGCCTGGCCAACGACCGCTACGAGCAGTTCCAGAGCGGCATCAAGCGTCACCCGTTCGACATCCGCTACCAGTTGGCAGTGGACAAGACCGATCATAGCTTCAAGATTTTCCGTGCCGAGATGAGCGTCGACGGTGGCGGCCGGATCAACTACAGCCCGTCGGTAGCGGCCGTTGGCGCTACGGCGGCGCAGTCGATCTACTACATGCCGCAGAACGACCTGCAGGTCACCGCTTACCATTCCCGAGCGGTTGAAGCGGGTTCGATGCGCGGCTACGGCACGCTGCAGAGCATGGCCTCCACCGAGATGATGGTCGACGAAATCGCCGATCGCCTTGGTGTCGATGCCATCGATCTGCGCCGCAAAAATGCGCTGCGCTCGGGGATGAAAAACACCCAGGGCGCGATCCCGGCCGGTGCGTTGCGCCTGCACGAGATTCTCGACAAGGCTTCGCTGCACGAAGTCTGGAAAAACCGCGACGCGATCAAGAAGCAGCGCGAAGCGGCGGATCCGGACAACTGGTATGGCGTGGGTTTCGCCATTTGCCAGAAAGACTTCGGCACCGGTTCCGAAGCACCGATGGCCAGCATCGAGTTCACCGCTGACGGCCGCATTTCCCTGCGTCACATCGGCATCGAGATCGGTACCGGCATGTCCACCTCGCAAGCCTTGGTAGTGGCTGATTTCCTCGGCAGCGCGGCTCACGACGTGAAGACCGGCGAAACCGAGTGGGATGAAATGCAGCTGGTCACCGCCGGCAACCCTTACATCATGAGCCAGGCCGAACAGGACAACTTCCTGCGCAACCCGCGCTGGGTCGGCAAGCTGGCATCGGCCTCGTCCGCGACCAACTCCGCCTACTACTTCAGCCACGCCACCCGTGAAGCGGCGCGCGTGCTATTCAACCACGGTCTGTGGCCGGCGGCGCTGGAGATCTGGCGTCAGGGTCCGTACGGCGGCCAGGCCAACCCTTACGTGGTGCGTCGCGAAGATGCGCATTGGGTCGACGGCAAACTCACCGCCAACGGCATGCAGCCACTGACCTTCGAAGAGCTGGCCAAGCGTGCGCACGAGCGCGGTCTGGTCACTGGCGCCACGGTTCACGGTTTCAACCGCTGGAGCTGGGCCGAGGCCGAATACAGCATCGATGGCGTGCGCGAGCGTCTGCCGCTCGACGGTCTGGCGGTGAAGTACGGCGACGGCGCCCCTAAGGCGAAGAAAGCGCAGATGACCAGCGCCGGTTTCCACCTGCTGGATCGGCAGAACATCGCCTATCCGGTCGTCCAGTTGAACAACGCCGCCGTGACCTACTACAGCCCGGTGGCAACGCTGGTCGAGTTGAAGGTCAACAAAGGTTCGGCAGAAGTCGAAGTGCTCAACCATCACTCGTGGCTGGAATGCGGACGGGTGCTGGTCGAAGAACTGGTTCGCGGCCAGCTCGAAGGCGGGATCGCCATGGGCATCGGTCACGCCTTGATGGAAGAGATGCCGTTGTACGAAGGCGGGCCGGGGGAGGGGGACTGGAACTTCAACCGTTATCGCCTGCCGATGGCGCGCCATGTGGCGGTGTGGAAGCAGACGTCGGAAATCCTGCCGCCGCTGTCCCCAAGCGACCCGTCCAAAGGCATCGCCGAAGTGGTGATGATTCCGGTGGTCGGTGCCATCGGTAACGCCGTGGCCCACGCCATCGGTAAACGTGTTCGCGATCTGCCAATCACTGCTGCGCGCATCAAGGAGGCCCTCAATGGCTAACCGTCCGCTTCAACTGACCCTCAACGGTCAATCCGTCGGCCCGGTGGACATCCCTGATGACCTGCCGATGATCGACTACCTGCACGAATACAAGAACCTCACCGGTTCGCGCCTGGGCTGCGGCCAGGGCATCTGCCACGCCTGCGTGGTGATCGTCGATAACCCGGATGGCACCAGCGAAGAAGTGCGCACCTGCATCACCGGCGCGCATTATTTCGAGGGCAAGAAAGTCCGCACCATCGAAGGCCACGCCAAGCGTGACGAGCAAGGCCAGGTCACCGAGCTGAACCCGATCCAGCAGCGGTTCGTCGACGAATTCGCTTTCCAGTGCAGCTACTGCGCGCCGGGCTTCGTCAACGCCGCGACCGTGCTGGTGGAGAAGCTGCAGCGCCAGCCAATCGTCAAAAGCAAACTGGAGCAAGTCATCGAGGACAGCCTCGGCCATCACGTCTGCCGTTGCACCGGGTACGTGCGTTACTACAACGCCACCCGCAACGTGCTGACCGATCTCGGCCTGGTCAAGGAGGGTTAAGCATGAAGCAATTACTGACCCGCCTGACCCTGGCGGTCGGGCTGGCTGCGCCTGTGTTGGCGGCGCACGCGGATGATCAGGTCAAGCGCGGCGAATACCTCGCCCGCGCGGCTGACTGCATGGCGTGCCACACTGCGCCCGGCGGCGCGCCGTTTGCTGGCGGCCTGCCGATCGTATCGCCGTTCGGCACGATCTACGGCACCAACATCACTCCAAGCAAAGAGCACGGCATCGGTTTGTACAACGATGACGAATTCTTCGCTGCGCTGACTGAAGGCAAGCGTCGCGACGGCGCCAACCTGTACCCGGCGATGCCGTACACCTCGTATCACTTGATGCCGCGTGCGGATTCGGATGCGATTCACGCGTATCTGAAAACCGTCGAGCCGATCGAGCGCGCCGCGCCGGCGACCAGTCTGAGCTTCCCGTTCAACGTGCGTCCGGGCTTGATTGGCTGGAACATGATGTACGGCAAAGCCTTGAAGCTGGAGCCTGCCGAAGGCAAAAGCGACGCCTGGAAACGCGGCCAGTATATGGTCGAAGTGCTCGGCCATTGCGGCGAATGCCATACGCCACGCGGCCTGCCGGGCGCGATGCAGTTGGATAAGCGCCTGACCGGCGGCATCCTTAACGGCTATCTGGCGCCGAGCCTGCTGGCAACCGACTTGGCGGCACGCGGCTGGAACCATCAGGACCTGAGCACGTTCCTCAAGCACGGCATGAGCGCCCAGGGCACGATGTTCAACGAGATGTTCCCGGTGTTCCACAACAGCACTCAGGGCCTGAATGATCCGGATCTGGCGGCGATGGCGACTTTCCTGCTGGGCGACAAGCCTCCGGCGGCGAAAGAACTGACCGAGGTGCCGGTGGAAAAACTCAGTGTCAGCGCCCAGCGCGGCCTTCAGGAATACTTGAACGTCTGCGCCGGCTGTCACGCGGCCGGTGGCGAGGGCAAACCGCACATCGCGGTGGCCATGCGCGGCAACACCACGTTGCGTCTGGAAGACCCGCGCAACCTGTTGCGCGTGATCGAGGATGGCATCGGCGAACAGAAATTCGCCGGGTTCGAACACATGCAGCCGATGCCGGGTTTTGCCGACAAGCTCAGTGCCGAACGACTGACCGATCTGCTGAACTACCTGCGTCAGGGCTGGGGTGGTCAGTCGGCCGAGCTGGCGGTTGGTGATGTGCAGAAGCTGCAGGCTGATGCGCCGTCCGTTGAGCACAAGGCGCACTGATCATGCAGCATCTCGATCTGCAAGTGGTTCGACGGGCGTTGGAGTGGTCGACGGCGGGGCAACGCATCTGGCTCTGCACCGTGCTGACCACCTACGGCTCGGCACCTCGCGCGCCAGGTTCGCTGCTGGCGGTGAACGACGGCGGGCAGTGGATCGGGTCGCTGTCCGGTGGTTGCGTCGAGGAAGACTTTCTCGAGCGCGTCGCCGAAGGTGCGTTTCTCGATGCGATCAATGTCGTGCGTTATGGCGAAGGTGACGATCCGCGTTCGCGGGTCAGCCTGCCATGCGGCGGCATTCTCGATGTGCTGGTAGAGAAATTTGACGCCGGCTGCGATGTGCAGGCGCACCTGCGTGAGCTCGAATCGGCGTTGCTCGGGCAGCGCCGGGTGATTCGCGAAGTCGATCTGACTACTGGTGCGCGTAGCCTGTTTACCGATCACGAGCAGGGCGCGCGAATCGAGCGTGAAATCGACCGGGTACGGATCCGCATCGGGGCTGCTCAGCGTTTGCTGCTGGCGGGGTATTCCAGCGTGGCGCAGGCCTGTGCGGAATTCGCGGTCGGTCTCGGCTTCGAAGTGATCCTCTGCGACCCGCGTGAAGAAGTGCTGAAAGGCGTGGTGCTCAATGGCGTGGAGATTCGCCGGCAATTGCCGTCGGTGTTCATCGCCGATGGCGGTTGTCACCGTGATACGGCGGTGGTGGCGTTGACCCACGATCCGCGCATCGACGATCTGGCGATGATGGAAGCTGTGCGCACCGAGGCGTTTTACATCGGCGTGATGGGTTCGTTGCAGACTTCACAAAAGCGCTTCGAGCGTTTGCGCCGGATTGGCGGGCTGGGGGAGAGCGAGCTGGCGCGAATTCATGCGCCGATCGGCCTCAACCTGGGCAGCAAGACGCCGGCGGAAATTGCTCTGGCGGTGCTCGCGGATATCCTGCGGATTCGCAGCGGGATTGCGCGGGATCAGTTGTGATTGGAGCTGGATGTAAAAGGGGCCGCTTTTCAGCGGCCCCTTTTTTTGCGCATCAGAAACCGAGCTTGTCGCGCAGTCCGTAGTACCACGCGCCCAATGCGGCAAACGGTGTGCGCAGCAGTTGCCCGCCGGGGAAAGGGTAGTGCGGCAGATCAGCAAAGGCATCGAAACGCTCGGCTTGTCCGCGCAGTGCCTCGGCCAATACCTTGCCGGCCAGGTGCGTGTAGGTCACGCCGTGGCCACTACAGCCCTGGGAGTAATAGATGTTGTCGCCCAGGCGTCCGACCTGAGGCAGGCGCGACAGGGTCAGCAGGAAATTGCCGGTCCAGGCGTAGTCGATCTTCACGTCCTTGAGCTGCGGGAAGGCCTTGAGCATTTTCGGGCGGATGATCGCTTCGATGTTCGCCGGATCCCGCGCGCCGTACACCACGCCGCCGCCGAAGATCAGGCGCTTGTCGCCGGTAAGGCGGTAGTAGTCGAGCAGGTAATTGCAGTCTTCGACGCAGTAGTCCTGCGGCAGCAGGGATTTCGCCAGATCATCGCCCAGTGGTGCGGTGGTGATGACCTGAGTGCCGCACGGCATCGATTTGGCCGCCAGCTCTGGCACCAGATTGCCGAGGTAGGCGTTGCCGGCGACGATGATGAATTTGGCTCTGACCTTGCCTTGCGGTGTATGTACGACCGGGTTGGCACCGCGTTCGATGCGCACGGCCGGCGACTGTTCGTAAATGGCGCCGCCCAGGGATTCAACGGCGGCTGCTTCACCGAGGGCCAGGTTGAGCGGGTGGATGTGGCCGCCGCTCATGTCGAGCATGCCGCCGACGTACTGATCGCAAGCCACCACTTCGCGGATGCGGCGTTGATCGAGCAGTTCCAATTGGGTATGGCCGAAGCGTTCCCACAAGCGTTTCTGCGATTCCAGGTGGCCCATCTGCTTGGCGGTGAGGGCGGCGAATACGCCGCCGTCCTTGAGGTCGCACTGGATGTTGTACTTGCTGACGCGCTCGCGAATGATCCGGCCGCCTTCGAAGGCCATCTGCCCGAGCAGTTGCGCCTGTTTCGGGCCGACGCTGCGTTCGATCACATCAATGTCACGGCTGTAGCTATTGACGATTTGCCCGCCATTGCGCCCCGAGGCGCCGAAGCCGACCTTGGCGGCTTCCAGCACGGTAACGCGAAAACCGTTCTCCAGCAGGAAGAGCGCCGAGGAAAGTCCCGTATAACCAGCGCCGATCACACAGACATCCGTCTCCACGTCATCCTGCAAGGCAGGACGTGGTGGTGCGGCGTTGGCCGATGCCGCGTAGTAAGACTCTGGGTAAGGGGTGTTCGCCATCCTGCAGCCTCTGTTTAATATATTTTACGAGTGCAGCGATCCTACCCCAGTTGAAAAACCTCCGCCAGCCACCGGGAAATCTTCTTGCGGCGGGTCGAAATTAAATATTTTGCATATTCATAGGGTTAGGTGAAAAAAAGGTGTTGACACCCCTCCGGAATTCCGTAGAATGCCGCCTCACAGCAGGCACGTAGCTCAGTTGGTTAGAGCACCACCTTGACATGGTGGGGGTCGTTGGTTCGAGTCCAATCGCGCCTACCAAACAAAATCCGCTCTGCTGGGCGGTCTGAAAGGGCTCACCGAAAGGTGGGCCTTTTTTGTTGTCTGCGATTTTCAGAACCTTTGCAAATTTCCGTTTGGTCGACCGCAGCTACACTTCGGCACATTTGCAGGGGTGTATTCATGAGTCGCCAATTCAAGCGCGCCAGTTCAGGCGATATCGAAAGCCTGTTGAAGATTGATCCTGTCGCTGAAACAGATAGCCGCCGTCGAGCGTGCATCGCGAGGGCTGTTGGGGCGCAGGAGTGCTGGGTTGCCTGCGAGACTGACAATCCTGGCGTTCTTCTCGGCTACGGCTGTTTGGATCGAAGCTTTTTCGGTGAGTGGTTCATATCCCTCGTGGTCGTCTCCAGTGCGAGCAGGCGTTCCGGCGTGGGTCGGCAAATCGTGAGTGGTCTGGAGCATCACGCTGTTGCAGGCAAGATCTTCACGTCGACCAATACGTCCAACTTGCCGATGCGGCAGCTGCTGACAAATCTTTGATATCAGCATAGCGGAACGGTGCAGAACCTTGACCCGGGGGATCCCGAACTCATTTTTGTAAAATTCTTGAGCCATGCGCGTATTGACTGCGATGGATTTTGATCCATTCGTCGCCGACTTTTGTGAGCGACCTTTTAAATAGTGTGGATATTTAATGGGTTACGGATTTTATTAACCATTTGGTTATCAAAAATACGTTGTTACATACTGGAAAAATCAGTAATATCCGCCCCGCGTTCACCACCACGGTTTATGCATTTTTAAATCCCAAGCTTCCATCAGCTGCTTGGGATTTTTTTTGCCCGCGATTTGCCTTTCCCGCGCCTCTGCCAGTCTCTCGTCTCGCCCGCTTCCGTTTTTCCGGGAGGGGTGACAGGCAAGTCCTCATTTTTTCGACTACTACTGTCAGGCTGATTTCGCCTCTGCCGGACAGGAGTTCATCAATGCTGGTTCACTGGTTTCTTGCAGCGATTCATCTATTGGCATTTGCCATGGGCTTCTGGGCGGTGTTGACGCGTGGGACGGCCTTCAGTCGCCTGGCGTCCGGCTCGGGTGAGGTCGGGCGCGTATTGCTTGCCGACAATGTCTGGGGGCTCTCGGCGCTGGTGCTGCTCATCTCCGGCGGCATGCGCGCCTTTGCCGGTTATGAGAAGGGAACCGACTACTACCTGCATCAGCCGCTGTTCCATCTGAAGATGACGTTGTTTGTGCTGATTCTGCTTCTGGAGCTTTTGCCGATGATCACCCTGATCAAGTGGCGCATGGCCAAGGCACGCGGTGCTGTCCCTGACACAGGACGTGCGAAGGTATTCGCGCGGATCAGTCATGCCGAAGCGCTGTTGTTGATACTGATGGTCGTGGCGGCCACCGGGATGGCGCGTGGCGTTACATTCGGCTAGGCCGGCGCGATTCCCATTCGCTATTCGGAAATATCCGACAGCCAACCCTTTGAATGACAGTTAGTATCGGTCGCGAGAAGGGTGAGGCGGGAAGGGGCGTGGCACGCGCCGTCACCAGGGAGGTGGGGGAATGGCAATACGGCGCTTGAATCTTTAGCCAGTCATTGCGCGCAGGCAAACGAACTGGCTACTGACTGCGGTAGGGCTCAGGGCGTTTGTGGCTTGTCCGGAGCGGTCAGGCCAGCCTGGATGCGCTGGTAGATTTCTTCCCGGTGCACTGCAACGTTCTTCGGAGCATTGATGCCGATTCGAACTTGCTGGCCGCTGACGCCGAGAATGGTGATCGTGATGTCATCACCAATGTTTATGCTTTCACCGACTTTGCGGGTGAGTATCAGCATGGTCTTCTCCTTGATTGCTTTGTAGGGCACCTGATTCAGACAGTGCAGAGGTCGGTGGTACGTATAGATTAGTGCGAAGTCTTAAAGTCTGGGTGCCTCTTTCTGACGCGCAGCAGCGGCATTAATTCCCAGCGCGTAACTATACAGGGGCTGTCAGCATCAATCTCGTCCTTTTGTGCCCATTTTGCGGGGCTCCGAAAGTATTCTCGAATGTTAAGATCGCCGCTTTGAAAAATCAGAGGGAAGCGTTGTGCGCAAATTGGTCTGGGTAGTCGCGGCACTGGCATTGGCAGGATGTGGCGAAGGCAAGAGTGTGGATGCGCAAAAAGCGAAACCGGCGGTGGTAGCGGCGCCTGTTGCGGTGGGGTCGCAGTGGGATCTGGAAGTGCGCGGTGAAACTCCCCAAGCCGTAAGCGACCTCAGCGGCTGGCTGATCGAGCATGCCTTTGTGGCCAGCGTCATCAAGGACGCCAGCGGCAAGACCCGGATCCTGCTTGGCCCTTTCAATTCGAAGGCTGACGCCGAGGCACGGCAGGCGGATGTGAACGCCGCGCTGATCAAGGCGAAGAAGCAGAACATCGAAACACTGGTGATCGAGCGCACGGTCGCTCAATAAGCGATCCATTCGGCGGAGCTGACTAAAGGGTGTCCCCCGTGATTCGTTTTTAAAGCAATCACTGAAGATACCCAGAAGGAGCTCCGCATGGCCTCCGCCAATCCTTACAAGTTGTTCGACGTTGTTTTGCGTCACAAGCATCAACTGAGCCCGCATTTGATGCGGATCACCCTCGCAAGCTCGGCGGTCACCGAGATGGCTGCGTGGGCGCCGGATCAGCGAGTGAAGCTGTTTTTCCCTGCAGCAGATGGCTCACCCGCCAGGCTTTCTCAGGGGGAGGGGTGGTACGCCCGTTTCCGCTCGATGCTGGTTGATCGTCGCCCGGCGATGCGCACCTACACCATCCGCCACTTGCGTGCCGAAGCAGGCGAAGTGGATATCGATTTCGTACTGCACGGCGAGACCGGTCCTGCCTCCCGTTGGGCCTTGCGAGCACAGCCTGGCGAGTCGATGCAGATTCTCGCCCCCGACAGCCGATTCATGGCACAAGAGGCGGGGGGATTTGAATGGAAACCTCCGCAAACGCTCAAGCAACTTCTGCTGGTCGCCGATTCCACAGCGTTGCCGGCCGCCATGGGGATTCTGGAAGAACTGGCGACACTGGCTGAACCGCCGCAGACCCAGGCGTTTTTTGAGGTCGACAGTCGTGAAGACATGTTGGCGGTTCCTGACTGGCCCGGGCTTTCGGTGCAATGGCTGATTCGCGATCAGGCAGCTGCCGGTACGTTGATGGTGGAAGCCGTGCGGCAGGCGACGTTGCCTGTTGATGCATCGCCGGTTGGGCAGGCGGTCGAGCTGGCGGATGTCGACATCGAAGAAGAGATTCTTTGGGAGGTCGCCGAAACGGCCAGCGAGGGATTCTATGGCTGGATCGCCGGAGAATCAGCAGCGGTCATGAGTCTGCGCAAATACCTGATCAAGGAGCGTGGCATCCCTCGCGAATCACTCAATCTGATGGGCTACTGGCGTTACAACAAGTCCGGCGGTTGAGCACAAAAAAGGCCTTGAGTTTGTCGCTCAAGGCCTTTTCTTTTGATCAGGATATCAACCGCAGGCTTTCAGGTTCACCGGGCCGACAAATTCATTGCCGCGTCCCATCACGCACGCCACGCTCTGATTACGCTGACGCTCCCAGTCTTGCACCGGGTAAGTCTTGTCCCAGGCTTCGTACAGTTGCCGATCCTGCTTCGACAAGCGCAAGCCGTATTGTTTGCTCATGTAAAAGTAGGTGCGGGCGATCATGCCGCGAATCGAAGGGCGGGGCATGACCTTCTTCGCCTTGAAGTCGACCTGAGTCAGGCATGAGCCGTACTGACCCTTTTCGACCGGCAACCAACCGTAGCTGAAATTGCTGCGGTCGCCATTCACCTCGCCGATGCTCGGCACCAGGTTGTGCAGGTCGGCTTCGGCTTTCTGATAGCTTGGGTCATAGCGGGTGCAATTCTTGCGACCGCCTTCCTGCCAGCATTGACGTTGATGGCCGAACTGCCACGCGGGAACGATGTGCTCCCATTCGATGCGGGATGCACGTTTGGCGTTCTTGCGTGGGACATAGCCGCAGGCGGCCAGATCGACCTTGTTGCCAGTGTATTTGCACCCGCAATAAAACTCGGTGGATTGTGGGGCGTACAGTTTCCAGGCGACCTTCTTGGCCTCGGTGAACGTACGCGGCGCACCGGCTTGCGCGCCAATGGATATGAACAGCAGCAGCACAGCAGCAAAACGCAGAATCATTGAATCAATCTTCCTTCGGCACAACCCAGAAAATCTGTACGCCGCCATCGTCGCGGTAGGCGAGGGTGACGTTGTCGTTCTCGTCGATCTCTTCCAGCAAGCGCTCCCAGTCATCCACCGGCTCGTCTGGAAGTCGGAAGATCAGCGCGGCTTTGGCTTTTTGTGCGGTGGGGGAGTTGATGATTTTTTGAACGCGCATGCCCACGCGTTCGTAAGCGTCAGGAGCATCAGGGGAAGTGGCCACGAGGTTATCCTTATTAAGCTGTACGTGCATACAGTATTTAACTGTAGGCATTTTCGCAACTGCTTAAAATTCAAGAAAATCCTCTGACAGCGGTTTTCCGGTTTTGGTGTCGCGCAGGTGTAATTTTTCTTTGGCGGAGGCGGGAGCTTCACCCTCCGTCAGGTTGACGAAAGGTGAAACCAGTGCCCGATCAGGAATGGATCGGGCGAAGGCAGATCAGTATTCCCAGAACATCCGTTGCAGCTCTTTGCTGTCGTTAGTCTTGGTCAAGGCAACCATGGCCAGGATGCGGGCTTTCTGTGGGTTCAGGTCGTGAGCAACCACCCAGTCGTATTTGTCGTCAGGTTGCTCGGCGTTGCGCAGAACGAAACCACCGGCATTGACGTGAGACGAGCGAATGATCTGCACACCGTCCTTGCGCAGTGCTTGCAAGGTCGGAACCACGCGGGAGGAAACCGAGCCGTTGCCGGTACCGGCATGGATGATCGCCTTGGCGCCGGACTGGGCGAGGGCCTTGTAGGCTGTGTCGCTGACATTGCCGTAGGAATAGGCGATTTCTACGTCAGGAAGGCTCTTGATGTTTTTGATATCGAACTCCGAATCCATGGTGTGGCGCTTGGCTGGCAGGCGGAACCAGTAGGATTTGCCTTCAACTACCATGCCGAGCGGACCCCAGGCGCTTTTGAACGCTTCGGTCTTGATGTTGATCATCTTGCTGACATCGCGACCCGACTGGATTTCATCGTTCAGGGTCACCAGTACGCCTTTGCCGCGAGCTTCTTTGCTGCTGGCGACGGCCACGGCGTTGTACAGGTTCAGCATGCCGTCCGCCGACATGGCGGTGCCCGGGCGCATGGAGCCGACGACGATGATCGGCTTGTCGGTTTTTTCCACCAGGTTCAGGAAGTAAGCGGTCTCTTCCAGAGTGTCGGTGCCGTGGGTGATGACGATGCCATCGACGTCTTTGCTGTCGGCCAGTTCGGAAACGCGACGACCCAGTTGCAGGAGGTTTTCGTTGGTGATGCTTTCCGAGGCGATTTGCATGACCTGTTCGCCACGCACATTGGCCAGCTTGCTCAGTTCGGGAATGCCGGCGATCAATTGTTCGACGCCTACCTTCGCGGCTTGATAGGTCGCGCTGTTGGCCGCGCTGGCGCCCGCGCCGGCAATGGTGCCGCCGGTGGCCAGTACCACTACATTGGCCAGCTTGGCCTGAGTTTCGGCTTCTTTTGCCTGGAGGGCGGTTGGCAGGAGCAGGAGGAGGGCCAAAGCGCCCGGAACGAAATTCTTCAAAGCAGATGTCATTATTTTTCTCTCTAGTAGTGAGACGGTGCTGATGCAGGTTCATCTAGATGCGCCCCGGGCCGATCTGAATGCCAGGGGTGCAGGGAGGGAGCAGGATCTGTACCAGTCGTACTGTGCTTGAGAGAAATGTTTAACCTCATGATTTAAATCAAGATTTATTCGATGATTGGTTTTGATCCTCCCTCGCTCATCCGGGTTTCCGAACGCGGGCTGTTTTCTCGTTCGGCTCACCGAAAAGGACTACGAGCTCCGTCCGCAGGGTGAGCTGGCCAGTTTTCGGATCTGTGCTAAAGAAAACGGCGCACTGGCCGATGCGCCTTTATAGGGGTCCAATTTTTCAGGAGTTCAAATGTCATTGACTATCGGTTTGCCAAACCCCGGCGCGGTTACCATCGGCGGAAAAACAGCCGCTACGATCAATGCCCTGAGCGAGGCCAACGAGCAAGCGGCGGCCGAAGCGCTGGGCAAAGACGCTGGCGATACGAAGCAAGTCAGAACCGGTGGCGGCCCAGTGCAGGAGGAGGCGCCGGCCGAAAGCGGTGGCAATCAAAGCATCACGATCAAGATACTGCTCAAGCGCATGAAGGAGTTACAGCAGCAATTGCAGGAGCAGCAACAGCAATTGGCCGCGGCGCAGGCGGCCAGCTATCCGACCGAAGAAGCCAAGACGACAGTCGTCATGTCGATCCAGGGGCAGATTGCAGACACCAACGCTGCACTCATGGAAGTGGCCGGCAATCTGGTTCGTGAGATGGCCAAGGGGTCCGGCAGCGGCGGTGTGATCAACACGACCGCCTAGGAGAAGGGGGTGGTGACGGTGATTTGCCCTACAAAAAATGCAGATTTTCAGTCGTTGACAAATGTCGGCAGGATTCGCATAGTTCGGTCTACGCAAACGTTTGCGCGGTCTTCGCGGTGAATTGATTTCGTCGTGGCGTGCTGCGAGCTTACGCCAGCGCAAGCGTTGCTCACAATAATCATAAGATCGGAGTGAACCCATGAAGCTGCCATTCGCTGGACGTCTTCTTGCTGTCGCCATGCTGGCTGCCGCATCCGCCGCACTGCCTGTCTCTTCGGCTTTCGCCGAGTCCCCTGAAAAACCCAAAGTCGCTCTGGTCATGAAATCTCTGGCCAACGAATTCTTCCTGACCATGGAAGACGGCGCCAAGGCCTACCAGAAAGAACATTCCGCCGATTTCGACCTGATCTCCAACGGCATCAAGGACGAAACCGATACGGCGGGGCAGACGCGCATCGTCGAGCAGATGATTCTGGCGAAGGTCAACGCGCTGGTTATCGCACCGTCTGATTCCAAGGCGATGGTGCCGGTGATCAAGAAGGCCGTCGATGCCGGTATCACCGTGATCAACATCGATAACCAGCTCGATCCGGCTGTGATCAAAAGCAAGAACATCAGCGTTCCGTTCGTAGGCCCGGACAACCGCAAAGGTGCGCGTCTGGTGGGTGAGTACCTGGCCAAGCAACTGAAGGCCGGTGATGAAGTGGGCATCATTGAAGGCGTCTCCACGACGACCAACGCCCAGCAGCGTACCGCTGGCTTCAAGGATGCGATGGAGGCTGCGCAGATCAAGGTTGTTTCCTTGCAATCCGGCGATTGGGAAATCGACAAGGGCAATAAGGTGGCCGCTTCGATTCTCAGCGAGTACCCGGACGTCAAGGCGCTGCTGGCCGGCAACGACAGCATGGCCGTGGGCGCCGTTTCCGCCGTGCGCGCTGCCGGCAAGGCCGGTCAGGTGCAGGTTGTCGGTTACGACAATATCAATGCCATCAAGCCCATGCTGAAGGACGGTCGCGTTCTGGCGACGGCCGACCAGTACGCCGCGAAGCAAGCGGTGTTCGGTATCGAGACCGCGCTGAAAATCATCAAGGGCGAGAAAGTCGACAGTGGTGCAAATGGCGTGATCGAAACGCCTGTCGAGCTGGTCACCAAGTAAGTCCTTTGGCGACACAATGGCGCTCGCTCGTCCGTCCGGGCGAGCGCATGGAGATTTTTATGTCAGTTTCCGCTCCGATCGCTGTCCTCTCGGTCAGCGGTATCGGCAAGACCTATGCGCAACCGGTACTGACCGGCATCGATCTGACGTTGATGCGCGGTGAAGTGCTGGCACTGACCGGTGAGAACGGTGCAGGTAAAAGCACCCTGTCGAAGATCATCGGTGGCCTGGTCACCCCTACCACCGGCCAGATGCAGTTCCAGGGCAAGGATTATCGCCCTGGCAGTCGCACGCAGGCTGAAGAACTGGGTGTGCGCATGGTCATGCAAGAGCTCAATCTGCTGCCGACCCTTTCGGTGGCGGAAAACCTGTTCCTCGACAACCTGCCGAGCAACGGTGGCTGGATCAGCCGCAAGCAGCTGCGCAAGGCCGCCCTCGAAGCCATGGCTCAAGTCGGCCTCGACGCCATCGACCCGGACACACTGGTCGGCGAGCTGGGTATCGGTCACCAGCAAATGGTCGAGATCGCCCGTAACCTGATCGGCGATTGCCACGTGCTGATCCTTGATGAACCGACCGCGATGCTGACCGCGCGCGAAGTCGAGATGCTGTTCGAGCAGATCAGCCGGTTGCAGGCGCGCGGCGTCTCGATCATCTACATCTCCCACCGCCTCGAAGAACTGGCCAGGGTCGCTCAGCGCATTGCTGTGTTGCGTGACGGCAACCTGGTTTGCGTCGAGCCGATGGTCAATTACAACAGTGAGCAACTGGTTACCCTGATGGTTGGTCGCGAGCTGGGCGAGCATATCGATCTTGGGGCTCGCAATATCGGCCCGCCGGCCCTGACGGTCAAAGGCCTGACCCGCTCCGACAAGGTTCGCGACGTTTCCTTTGAGGTTCGCGCCGGTGAGATTTTTGGCATTTCGGGGCTGATCGGGGCTGGGCGCACCGAACTTTTGCGGTTGATCTTCGGCGCCGACGTCCCGGACAGCGGCACGGTGGCGCTCGGTTCGCCGGCAAAAACGGTGAGCATTCGTTCGCCTGTGGATGCGGTGCGCAACGGCATCGCCCTGATCACCGAGGATCGCAAGGGCGAAGGCCTGCTGCTGAGCCAATCGATCAGCGCCAACATTGCCTTGGGCAACATGCCGGAAATTTCCAGCGGCGGGTTCGTCAACAACGGCGATGAAACGAAGCTCGCGCAGCGGCAGATCGACGCCATGCGCATCCGCAGTTCCAGCCCGACGCAACTGGTGTCCGAGCTGTCCGGCGGTAACCAGCAAAAGGTGGTGATCGGTCGCTGGCTCGAGCGCGACTGTTCGGTGCTGCTGTTCGACGAGCCGACTCGCGGTATCGATGTCGGCGCCAAGTTCGATATCTATGCCTTGCTCGGCGAACTGACCCGTCAGGGCAAAGCGCTGGTGGTGGTATCCAGCGACTTGCGTGAGCTGATGCTGATCTGCGACCGCATCGGTGTGTTGTCGGCAGGGCGTCTGATCGACACCTTCGAGCGCGACAGCTGGACCCAGGATGACTTGCTTGCCGCCGCATTCGCCGGCTACCAGAAACGTGATGCGTTGCTCAACGAAGCAGCGCCTAGGGATCTCCCATGAAAACTGCATCTTCCGCCGGCAAATCCAGTGGCAATTTCTACGGCCTCGGCACTTACCTGGGCCTGGCCGGCGCGTTGTTGGCAATGATTGCGCTGTTCTCGGTCATGAGCAGCCATTTCCTTTCGTACAACACCTTCAGCACCCTGGCCAACCAGATTCCCGACCTGATGGTTCTGGCGGTGGGCATGACGTTCGTGCTGATCATCGGCGGGATCGACCTGTCGGTAGGCTCGGTACTGGCACTCGCGGCCTCCACTGTCAGCGTGGCGATTCTTGGCTGGGGCTGGAGCGTGTTGCCGGCTGCCTTGTTGGGTATGGCTGTCGCGGCGTTGGCCGGCACGGTTACCGGCTCGATTACCGTGGCGTGGCGAATTCCGTCATTTATCGTGTCGCTCGGTGTGCTCGAGATGGCCCGCGGCCTGGCCTATCAGATGACCGGTTCGCGCACGGCTTACATCGGTGACTCCTTTGCGTGGCTGTCGAACCCGATCGCCTTTGGCATTTCACCCTCGTTCATCATTGCCTTGCTGGTCATTTTCGTTGCCCAGGCCGTTCTGACCCGTACCGTGTTCGGTCGCTATCTGATCGGCATTGGCACCAACGAGGAAGCGGTGCGTCTGGCGGGGATCAATCCAAAACCCTACAAGATCCTGGTGTTCAGTCTGATGGGCCTGCTCGCCGGTATTGCGGCGCTGTTCCAGATTTCCCGGCTGGAAGCGGCCGACCCGAACGCCGGTTCTGGCCTTGAGCTGCAAGTCATCGCTGCGGTGGTGATCGGCGGTACCAGCCTGATGGGTGGGCGTGGTTCGGTGATCAGTACCTTTTTCGGCGTGTTGATCATCTCCGTGCTGGCGGCCGGCCTGGCGCAGATTGGCGCGACCGAACCGACCAAGCGCATCATCACCGGTGCGGTGATCGTGATCGCCGTGGTGCTTGACACCTATCGCAGTCAACGCGCAAGTCGACGGGGCTGATAAATGGCAACGATCAAGGATGTGGCGGCACTTGCAGGAATTTCCTACACGACCGTGTCCCACGTAGTAAACAAGACCCGACCGGTGAGCGAAGAGGTGCGACTCAAGGTCGAGGCGGCGATCAAGAGTCTCGACTATGTGCCGAGCGCCGTGGCCCGATCACTGAAAGCGAAAACCACCGCCACCATCGGTTTGCTGGTGCCCAATAGCCTCAACCCGTACTTCGCCGAACTGGCGCGAGGGATCGAGGATTACTGCGAGCGTAACGGTTACTGCGTAATTCTCTGCAACTCCGACGACAACCCGGACAAGCAGCGCAGCTACCTGCGAGTGCTGCTCGAAAAGCGCATCGACGGCTTGATCGTCGCGTCTGCGGGTGGCGACAGCGGTCTGGCACAAGGACTGGCTGGCGTGAAGACGCCGATGGTGATCGTCGACCGTGGACTCGAAGGCGTGGACGCCGACCTGGTGCGCATCGATCACGAATATGGCGCGTACCTTGCGACGCGGCATCTGCTTGAGCTCGGTCATCGCGATATCGCCACGATCGGTGGTCCGGCCAGTACCAGTGTTGCGCAAATGCGTCAGGCCGGTTTTTGTCGCGCGCTGAAAGAGGCCGGTGTTGAGGTGTCCCCGTCGCGCATGCTGGAAAGCGACTTCACCAGCACTGGCGGTTATAACGCGGCTTCAGTCCTCCTTGAGCGCAAGCCGCCGAGCGCGATCTTTGCCGGTAACGACATGATCGGCATTGGTGTGCTGCGAGCCGCGGCCGAGCGCAACGTGCGCGTGCCTGCCGAACTGTCGGTGATCGGTTTCGACGATATCCAGATGAGCCGTTACGTGTATCCCGCGCTGACGACTGTGGGCCAGTCGATCCTGCAACTGGGCGAGATGGCCGCGGAAGTTTTGTTGCGAAGAATTGCCACCCCGGGTCTGGCGACGGATCAGCGGATCGTGACCCCGAGTATTGTCCTGCGCGAATCGACTGCACCGCTGTCCGGCGTGTTCACCGAATACCGCTGAAACGAATTGAAGAGTAGTGATGTATGTCCGCAAATGTAGTGGTAATAGGCAGCCTGAACATGGACCTGGTCACCCGGGCGCCGCGCTTGCCCCGGGGCGGTGAGACGCTGATCGGTCATTCCTTCGCTACCGTGTCCGGTGGCAAGGGCGCCAATCAGGCCGTAGCTGCCGCGCGACTGGGTGCACAGGTGTCGATGGTCGGCTGTGTCGGCAACGATGACTATGGTGTGCAATTGCGCGACGCGTTGCTGGCCGAGCAGATCGATTGTCAGGCGGTCAGCGTGGTCGAGGATTCCAGTGGTGTGGCGCTGATCGTGGTCGATGACAACAGTCAAAACGCGATTGTCATCGTGGCCGGTGCCAATGGCTCGATGACCCCGGCGGTTATCGACCGGTTTGACGCCGTGCTGCAGGCTGCCGACGTGATCATTTGCCAGCTGGAAATCCCCGATGCCACGGTAGGCCACGCGCTGAAGCGCGGACGTGAACTGGGCAAGACGGTCATCCTTAACCCGGCGCCGGCCAGTCGCCCGCTGCCAGCGGACTGGTTTGCTGCAATCGATTACCTTATTCCCAACGAGAGCGAGGCCGCCGCGCTCAGTGGTTTGCCGGTGGACTCATTGGAGACCGCTGAAAAAGCAGCAGCGCACCTGATGTCACTGGGCGCCGGCAAGGTCATCATCACGCTTGGTGCTCAAGGCTCATTGTTCGCCAACAGCACGGGTTACCAGTATTTTTCTGCCCCCAAAGTGAAGGCTGTCGATACCACCGCCGCCGGGGACACCTTTGTCGGCGGATTTGCGGCTGCGCTGGCGGCCGGCAAAACCGAGGACGAGGCCATTCGTTTCGGGCAAGTCGCTGCAGCCCTGTCGGTCACCCGGGCAGGTGCCCAGCCCTCCATTCCTACCACCTCCGACGTACAGGCATTCAAACCCGTATGAAAAAGACTCCTCTGCTGAATGTCGCCCTGTCGCGGCTGATTGCTTCCCTTGGGCACGGCGACATGGTGGTGATCGGCGATGCCGGCCTGCCGGTACCGCCGGGTGTCGAGTTGATCGACCTGGCGTTGACGCACGGCGTCCCGGATTTCGTCAGCACCCTGAAAGTCGTGCTCAGCGAGATGCAGGTGGAAAGCCACGCACTGGCCAAGGAGATTTTCGACAAGCAACCGACTGCGCTGCCCACGCTGGACGAGCTGAATGACGAAGGCTCGCTGGGGCGGCGTGACCTGCTCAGTCACGAGCAGTTCAAGGTACTCAGCCGACAGGCACGAGCGATTGTTCGTACGGGCGAATGCCAGCCGTACTGCAACATCGTGCTGGTAGCCGGGGTTACGTTCTAACAGGGTTCGACCCTATTGATTTCATCTGCACAAGGAATGCGCCATGCACCGCTATGCTCAAAAAATGCACCAATTGATTCGGAGTCTGCTGCTTTTGTCCGTGATAACCGCGACCGGCGCCCAGGCGGCGGAAAAGATCGACCTGATCATTGACACCGACCCCGGCGCCGACGACGTGGTCGCCTTGTTGTTTGCTCTGGCCTCCCCGGAGGAGCTTAACATTCGTGCGTTGACCACCGTCGCCGGAAACGTGCGTCTGGACAAGACTTCGCGCAATGCGCGGTTGGCCCGTGAGTGGGCAGGGCGGGAAGAGATTCCGGTGTACGCCGGTGCGCCGAAACCGCTGATGCGCACGCCGATCTATGCCGAAAACATCCATGGCAAGGAAGGCCTGTCGGGTGTCGCGGTGCATGAGCCGAAGAAAGGCCTGGCCGAGGGCAATGCGGTCAACTACCTGATCGACACCCTGAAAAAAGCCAAGCCGCACAGCATCACTATTGCGATGCTCGGCCCGCAGACCAACCTGGCCCTGGCGCTGATCCATGAGCCGGAGATTGTTCAGGGAATCAAGGAAGTGGTGATCATGGGGGGCGCCCACTTCAATGGCGGCAATATCACGCCAGTGGCTGAGTTCAATCTGTACGCCGACCCGCAAGCCGCGGAAGTGGTGCTCAAAAGCGGCGTGAAACTGACTTACCTGCCGCTGGACGTGACCCACAAGATCCTTACCAGCGATGCGCGCCTGAAGCAGATTGCGGCGCTGAACAACAATGCGAGCAAGATTGTTGGCGACATCCTCAACGAGTACATCAAAGGGGATATGGAGCACTACGGCATTCCGGGTGGCCCGGTGCATGACGCCACTGTCGTGGCTTACCTGCTCAAGCCTGAGCTGTTCACGGGGCGTTCGGTGAATGTGGTGGTCGACAGCCGTGAAGGCCCGACCTTCGGCCAGACCATTGTCGACTGGTATGACGGCCTCAAGGCGCCGAAGAACGCCTTCTGGGTGGAGAACGGCGATGCCCAGGGTTTCTTCGATCTGCTGACCGAGCGGCTGAAACGTCTGAAGTAAGGCATGCGCCCGCAGGTGCCAGCTTGCGGGCTTTTACTCCCTCTCGGTGTCCGGTGTCCCTTTGAAGTCATCGGGATACTTCTCGAACAGCTGGGCGATGAAGGCTTGTGCGCCTTGCGTCCCCAGTGTCTTCACCAGCAGGTCGATGCTGATCAATGCCAATTCCTCCGGACTACCCGGGCTGTAGGAACTATGCCCTTGTCGCCAAGTGGCCTTAATGTCGGCGGTAATGCTTACGGTGGTCATGGCAAGGCTCGGTCGCGGGATCGGAGTTCTGAGTTAACCACTAAGCCGAGCGTTTGGCACTGCGACTTAGGCATGAGCGCGGGGCTGTGCGACACTTGGTCGTTCCGCAAAAAACAAGGATTGAGCTGTGCAGATCGATTTGAATAGCCCCGACGGCCTGACCCTTGATGCTGTCCGCCGGTTGCTGGCGTCGGCCAGTGATGACGAACATACCCAACTGCGCGTGACCAAGGGCGGTATTGCCTATATCTCTTCGGGTGTCACTGGCGGTCAAGACATCGATGGCCTGCTGTTTCGCTTGGAGACCTGGGCAAAAGGCTCGGGGTATGTGGGAAATGTCGCGGCCAGCGACGAAGTCTGGGTCATGCAGATTTTCAATGCGCTCAAAGACAATTGGCCGAATCCGCCTTACGACTACATTGATGTCTATTGAGCGGTTATTAATATTCAGTGACGTTTTACGGGGTGAGATTTCAGGCGTTGCTCAGGCACACTCGGCGTTTTTCCGATCGTGGGGCAGGGGGATGGCTCTCACCGTGAAACCAAACGCCTTATTGGCGGTCGCACGATCTCTGCTCAAATTGAAATAAGGAGGCTTCATGCCTTGGAAGTTCGCGTCACTGGGTGCACTGATGGCCGTTGCTGTGTTGGCGGGTTGCAGCACGACCTCCAGTGAGTCGCAGAAGGATCCCGTGACGACTGAGGCCGGCCTTGGTCGTTGTGAGGCGTCAGCAGCGGAGTTCGCTCTCGGCAAGAAAGCTTCGCCGGAGCTGTTGGAGCAGGCACGCAAAAAAGCCGGTGCGCAGAATGCCCGGTTCCTCAAGCCCAATGACATGATTACTTTGGAGTACCGCTCTGATCGCCTCAACCTGAATACCGATCAGAACCTGGTGGTCACCCGCGTCAACTGCGGCTGAACCTGTCGGGCTTTCGTATCACCCATAAAAAACCCCGTCACATGGACGGGGTTTTTTTAGTGCGCCGGGAAATTACTCTGGGCGAACTTGTGCAGCTTGCATACCCTTTTGGCCTTTCTCAGCCACGAAGGAGACGGTCTGGCCTTCTTTCAGGCTTTTGAAACCGTCAGTTTCGATAGCTTTGAAGTGTACGAACAGGTCGTCACCGCCACCTTGAGGAGTGATGAAGCCGAAGCCTTTTTCATCGTTGAACCATTTAACGGTGCCGGTTTGGCGATTAGACATGGTGTATCTCCAAGAAACATATATTTTCAGTAGTACTGTGCTGCTCAGGCCAACTGGGCACACCGGGGTATCATAGTCGAAATGTTCGCTTTGGTAGCCCCCCGGACGTGCTGTTTGCCAATCAGTCGTGTTTTCTTTACTGCCTGTTTCGGCTGGAGGCCCCGGTTTAAAAGGCTTTTCGCGAAAAGTAAAGACAATAAAAAAACCTGTAAAACCTGCATAAATCGTACGAAAAGGCCTGAATCAGATGCCTTTCAGCGGGGCTGGGGGCAGTGAAAAGGCCTGTTTCATCATTTTTTCGCCGGGGTATTGGCCTTGCATTTGGCAATTTGCTCCAGGGCTTTCTGCTGCAATTCCTGGCTGGCCTTGTTGTCCATCAGCGCCTGAATGTCGCTGGCCGGGTAGGACTTGATGGCATCGGCACCGCACGCGCAGTGGGATTTTGCGGCAGCGGCACCGATTTGCGGAGTGGCCGCCTGGGTGCACTGAGCCATGTATTTCTCACGCTCGCCCTTTGGCCAGTCGGCGTGGGCGCTCAGCGGCAGCAGCAAAACGAGGGGGGCGACTGCAGCAAGCAGGGTATTAAGACGCATGCGAGGATGCTCCTTGTGGGTCAATGTCTTGTTATCTGAGGGCTCAAAGGCCGATCAAGTTCAGCACTCTGGCATAAAACAGACGATTTGCCTCTCGGTAAAAACCAGAGTGCATCGGCGACCGTTCATCTGTGCTAGCATGCCTGGCTCGGGCGTTCGCAGGCTCCGGATGACCTTCAGTCCCGGTTGCGGCCGTGCACGAATTTTCTGATTTGAATCCCAGTCACTCTGGTTCGGTTTTCCGGTTGGCCGCAAGGCTCCTGCCGCTGTAAGGCAGGCGTTCGTCATTGAATGGCCTGGATCGGATCTTGTACTGGCTCATCCCAACCCACGTGACCTTTGGTAGGGGTCACCACTAGGAGAGGAGGCGCCATGCCAACTATTACTCTTCCCGACGGCAGTCAACGTTCATTCGATCACCCGGTTTCCGTAGCCGAGGTCGCCGCATCCATCGGTGCAGGTCTGGCCAAGGCCACCCTGGCCGGCAAGGTGAACGGCAAGCTGGTTGACGCTAGCGACATCATCGACAGCGACGCAACGCTGCAAATCATCACGCCAAAGGATGAAGAGGGGCTGGAGATCATTCGCCACTCTTGCGCCCACCTGGTCGGCCATGCGGTCAAGCAGCTGTACCCGACTGCAAAAATGGTCATCGGGCCGGTCATCGACGAAGGTTTCTATTACGATATCGCCTTCGAGCGTCCTTTTACTCCGGACGACATGGCGGCCATCGAACAGCGCATGCAGCAGCTGATCGATACCGAATATGACGTCATCAAGAAAGTCACTCCGCGTGCCGAAGTGATCGAAGTGTTCAAGGCCCGTGGCGAAGACTACAAGCTGCGCCTGGTCGAAGACATGCCGAACGAGCAGGCAATGGGCCTGTACTATCACGAAGAATACGTCGACATGTGCCGCGGTCCGCACGTGCCGAACACTCGCTTCCTGAAATCCTTCAAGCTGACCAAGCTGTCCGGCGCCTACTGGCGCGGTGATGCCAAGAACGAGCAATTGCAGCGCGTGTACGGCACCGCATGGGCTGACAAGAAGCAGTTGGCGGCTTACATCCAGCGTATCGAAGAAGCTGAAAAGCGCGATCACCGCAAGATCGGCAAGCGCCTGGGCCTGTTCCACACTCAGGAAGAAGCGCCGGGCATGGTGTTCTGGCACCCGAATGGCTGGACGTTGTACCAGGTACTCGAGCAGTACATGCGCAAGGTGCAGCGCGACAACGGCTATCTTGAAATCAAGACGCCGCAAGTCGTTGATCGTAGCCTGTGGGAAAAGTCCGGGCACTGGGCCAACTACGCCGACAACATGTTCACTACCGAGTCGGAAAGCCGCGACTACGCCATCAAACCGATGAACTGCCCGTGCCACGTGCAGGTGTTCAATCAGGGCCTGAAGAGCTACCGCGAGTTGCCGATGCGCTTGGCCGAATTCGGTGCCTGCCACCGTAACGAGCCATCGGGTGCGCTGCACGGCATCATGCGTGTGCGTGCGTTCACTCAGGACGACGCCCACATTTTCTGCACCGAAGAGCAGATGCAGGCTGAGTCCGCTGCGTTCATCAAGCTGACCATGGATGTTTACCGCGACTTCGGCTTTACCGACGTCGAGATGAAGCTGTCCACTCGTCCGGAAAAGCGCGTTGGTTCCGACGAGCTGTGGGATCGCGCCGAAGCGGCCCTGGCCGCAGCCCTTGATAGCGCTGGTCTGCCGTACGATCTGCAGCCGGGTGAGGGCGCATTCTATGGTCCGAAAATCGAATTCTCGCTGAAAGATTGCCTCGGCCGCGTGTGGCAGTGTGGTACCTTGCAGCTCGATTTCAACCTGCCTGTGCGTCTGGGAGCCGAATACGTCTCCGAAGACAACAGCCGCAAGCATCCGGTGATGTTGCACCGTGCGATCCTCGGTTCGTTCGAGCGTTTCGTCGGGATTCTGATCGAGCACTACGAAGGTGCATTCCCTGCGTGGCTGGCGCCAACCCAGGCAGTGATCATGAATATCACTGATAAACAGGCAGATTTCGTCGCTCAGGTCGAAAAAACTCTCAACGAAAGCGGGTTTCGTGCCAAGTCCGACTTGAGAAATGAAAAGATCGGCTTTAAAATCCGCGAGCATACTTTGCTCAAGGTTCCATATCTCTTGGTTATTGGGGATAAGGAAGTCGAGATGCAGACTGTCGCTGTGCGTACTCGTGAAGGTGCTGACCTGGGCTCGATGCCCGTCGCCCAGTTCGCTGAGTTTCTCGCGCAAGCGGTTTCCCGGCGTGGTCGCCCAGATTCGGAGTAATTATTATTAAGCGTGAAATGAGACAAGATAAACGAGCTGCACCGAAAGCCCCGATCAACGAGAATATCTCGGCACGCGAGGTTCGGTTAATTGGCGCTGATGGCGAGCAGATTGGCATCGTCTCGATTGATGAAGCGCTTCGTATTGCTGAAGAAGCCAAGCTTGATCTGGTAGAAATCTCTGCCGACGCAGTCCCACCGGTTTGCCGGGTGATGGACTACGGCAAATCGATCTTCGAAAAGAAGAAGCAGATTGCTGCGGCGAAGAAAAACCAGAAGCAGATTCAGGTAAAAGAAATCAAGTTTCGTCCAGGGACGGAGGAAGGGGATTACCAGGTAAAACTGCGCAACCTGGTACGTTTCCTGAGTGACGGGGACAGGGCCAAGGTATCCTTGCGATTCCGCGGCCGTGAGATGGCCCACCAGGAGCTGGGGATGGAACTCCTCAAGCGGGTTGAACAAGACCTGCTCGAGTACGGTTCGGTCGAACAGCATCCTAAGATGGAAGGACGCCAGCTGATCATGGTCATCGCCCCGAAAAAGAAGAAGTAATCAACAGGGCACGGCAGGCCTTCTGATTATGTTTATCAACTGAATGCGGAGTATCCGAACATGCCAAAGATGAAAACCAAAAGTGGTGCTGCTAAGCGGTTTCTGAAAACTGCTAACGGTATCAAGCACAAGCACGCTTTCAAGAGCCACATCCTGACCAAAATGTCGACCAAGCGTAAGCGTCAACTGCGCGGTAGCAGCTTGCTGCATCCGTCTGACGTGGCAAAAGTCGAGCGCATGCTGCGCCTTCGTTAATTTTTGGATCAAGAATAGAGGAAGTAACTCATGGCTCGTGTAAAGCGTGGCGTCATTGCCCGTAAACGTCACAAAAAAATTCTGAAACTTGCTAAAGGCTACTACGGCGCACGCTCCCGCGTATTCCGTGTTGCCAAGCAAGCGGTAATCAAGGCAGGCCAATACGCCTACCGTGACCGTCGTCAGAAAAAACGTCAGTTCCGCGCTCTGTGGATCGCTCGTATCAACGCTGGTGCTCGTGTTAACGGTCTGTCTTACAGCCGTTTCATCGCTGGCCTGAAAAAAGCGTCCATCGAGATCGACCGTAAGGTTCTGGCTGATCTGGCAGTGAACGAAAAAGCGGCGTTTGCTGCGATTGTCGAGAAAGCTAAAGCCACCTTGGCTTAAGTACCCCCGACAGTCACCCGGCCTCACCTCTGTGGGGCCAGGTGTTAAACGTCATAAATAGGGGAAGAGCCTTCAAGCTCTTCCCCTATTTTGTATCTGGAGTCTGTACATGGAAAACCTGGATGCGCTGGTCTCTCAAGCACTAGAGGCTGTGCAAAGCGCTGAAGATATCAATGCCCTGGAGCAAATCCGGGTTCAATACCTTGGCAAAAAAGGTGAATTGACTCAGGTGATGAAGACCCTGGGGAATTTGCCGGCAGAAGAGCGTCCGCAGGTCGGCGCCCTGATCAACGTTGCCAAGGAACGTGTCACAGGCGTTCTCAATGCGCGCATGGCTTTGTTTGAGGAAGCCGAACTGGCTGCCAAACTGTCTGCCGAATCCATTGACGTGACCCTGCCGGGCCGCGGTCAGACCTCCGGTGGTCTGCATCCGGTAACCCGGACTCTGGAACGTATCGAACAGTTCTTCACCCATATCGGCTACGGCATCGCCGAAGGCCCTGAGGTCGAAGACGACTATCACAACTTCGAGGCGCTCAACATCCCAGGCCACCACCCGGCCCGGTCGATGCATGACACCTTCTATTTCAACGCCAACATGTTGCTGCGGACCCATACCTCGCCGGTACAGGTCCGCACCATGGAATCGAAAAAACCGCCGATCCGCATCGTCTGTCCAGGTCGTGTGTACCGCAGCGACTCCGATATCACCCACTCGCCGATGTTCCACCAGGTCGAAGGCCTGCTGGTCGATCGCGATATCAACTTCGCCGATCTCAAAGGCACGATTGAAGAGTTCCTGCGGGTGTTCTTCGAGAAAGAACTGGCCGTGCGTTTCCGTCCTTCGTACTTCCCGTTCACCGAGCCTTCCGCCGAAGTCGACATGGAGTGCGTGATGTGCAGCGGTAAAGGCTGCCGCGTCTGCAAGCAGACTGGCTGGCTGGAGGTGATGGGCTGCGGCATGGTTCACCCGAACGTGTTGCGCATGTCCGGGATCGATCCGGAAGAGTTCTCGGGCTTTGCCTTCGGCATGGGCGTTGAGCGTCTGGCCATGCTGCGTTACGGCGTGAACGACTTGCGTCTGTTCTTCGACAACGACTTGCGGTTCCTCGCGCAATTTCGCTAGTCGTAACGAATTCTTAGGAGAGCAGGATGAAATTCAGTGAACAATGGCTGCGTGGCTGGGTCAGCCCGCAGGTAGATCGCGACGCGCTGGTTGCCCGTCTGTCGATGGCCGGTCTTGAGGTCGATAGCGTTACGCCGGCCGCCGGTGTTTTCAGTGGCGTGGTGGTGGGCGAGGTGCTGAGCACCGAGCAGCATCCCGATGCCGACAAATTGCGCGTATGCCAGGTCAGCAATGGCGCGGAAACTTTCCAGGTCGTGTGCGGTGCGCCAAACGTGCGTCCGGGCCTGAAGATTCCGTTCGCGATGATCGGTGCCGAGCTGCCGGGCGACTTCAAGATCAAGAAGGCCAAGCTGCGCGGCGTCGAGTCCAACGGCATGCTGTGTTCGCAAGCCGAACTTCAGATCGGCGAAGGCAATGACGGTCTGATGGAGCTGCCGGCTGATGCGCCGGTGGGCGAAGATTTCCGTGTTTATCTGGACCTGGAAGACGCCAGCATCGAAGTCGATCTGACTCCGAACCGTGGCGACTGCCTGTCTCTGGCCGGTCTGGCTCGTGAAGTCGGCGCGCTGTACGACGCTCCGGTCACTCGCCCGGTGGTGATGACCGTTCCGGCGGTGCACGACGAAGTGCGCTCGGTAGAGGTCCTGGCACCTGCCGCGTGCCCGCGTTATCTGGGTCGTGTCATTCGCAACGTTGACCTGTCCAAGCCGACGCCGCTGTGGATGGTTGAGCGTCTGCGTCGCGCTGAAGTGCGCAGCATCGATGCCGCAGTCGACATCACCAACTACGTAATGCTCGAGCTGGGTCAGCCGCTGCACGCCTTCGATCTCGCCGAAATCAATGGCGGCATCCGGGTGCGCATGGCGGAAGAGGGTGAGAAGCTCGTGCTGCTCGACGGTCAGGAAGTCAGCCTGCGCAGCGATACGCTGGTGATCGCCGACCACACTCGCGCTCTGGCGATTGCCGGCGTGATGGGTGGCGAGCACAGCGGCGTATCCGCGACCACTCGCGACGTGTTCCTTGAGAGTGCGTTCTTCGACCAGATCGCGGTGGCGGGCAAGGCTCGTTCCTACGGTCTGCACACCGACGCTTCGCACCGCTACGAGCGTGGTGTTGACTGGCAACTGGCCCGTGAAGCCATGGAGCGCGCCACTGGCCTGCTGCTGGACATCACCGGTGGCGAAGCCGGCCCGATCATCGAGACCGTCAGCGAGCAGCACTTGCCGTCGATCGCGCCGATCACCCTGCGCGTGCAGCGCCTCACCCAGATGCTGGGCATGGAAATGGATTCGGCCGAAGTCGAGCGTCTGCTCAACGCTTTGGGTCTGAAAGTTTCCGCCGACGGAGCAGGTCAATGGCGCGTAGAAGTGCCAAGCCATCGCTTCGATATCAGTCTGGAAGTCGATCTGATCGAAGAGCTGGCACGTCTGTACGGTTACAACCGCCTGCCGGTTCGTTACCCGCAAGCTCGTCTGGCGCCACAGGCCAAGGCCGAAGCGCGCAGCGATCTGCCGGAACTGCGTCGTTTGCTGGTCGCTCGTGGTTACCAGGAAGCGATCACTTACAGTTTTATCGATCCGAAGCAGTTCGAGCTGTTCAACCCAGGCGTTGAGCCGCTGCTGTTGGCGAACCCGATCTCCAATGACATGGCTGCCATGCGTTCGTCGCTGTGGCCGGGTCTGGTCAAGGCGCTGCAGCACAACCTCAATCGTCAGCAGGATCGTGTCCGTCTGTTCGAGAGCGGTCTGCGCTTTGTCGGTCAGCTGGAAGGTCTGAAGCAAGAGCCGATGATCGCCGGTGTGGTATGCGGCAGCCGTCTGCCGGAAGGCTGGGCGCAAGGTCGCGATACCGTCGACTTCTTCGACGTCAAGGCTGACGTAGAAGCGCTGCTGGGTTTTGCCGGTGCGCTGGATCAGTTCACTTTTGCACCGGGCAAACACCCTGCGCTGCATCCGGGCCAGACTGCACGCATCGAGCGGGAAGGGCGTGAAGTCGGCTTTATCGGCGCGATTCACCCTGAGTTGTCGAAATCCCTGGGTCTCGACCGTCCGGTCTTCGTCTTCGAGCTGGTTCTGGCTGAAGTCGCTACGGGTAAAATGCCGAAATTCCACGAGTTGTCGCGCTTTCCTGAAGTTCGTCGTGACCTGGCACTGATTGCGCACAAAGACGTTGCAGCCTCGGCTGTACTGGACGTAATCCGTGAAAATGCAGGCGAATGGCTGACAGACCTCAGGCTATTTGACGTGTATCAGGGTAAAGGCATTGATCCTGATAGAAAAAGCCTCGCAGTCGGCTTGACCTGGCAGCATCCATCGCGCACTCTTAATGACGATGAGGTGAATTCGACGACGCAAAATATCCTCACCTCGCTCGAACAAAGGTTGAACGCCACGTTAAGGAAGTGACGTATGGGGGCTTTGACGAAAG
Organism: Pseudomonas pharyngis; assembly: GCF_021602345.1. Taxonomy (GTDB): domain Bacteria; phylum Pseudomonadota; class Gammaproteobacteria; order Pseudomonadales; family Pseudomonadaceae; genus Aquipseudomonas; species Aquipseudomonas pharyngis. Next base: position 83,452 of record NZ_BQID01000005.1, on the reverse strand, counting down.
CTGAGATGGCGGAACGTCTGTATGAAGAGCTGGGCCTGAACAAGCGGGAAGCCAAGGAATTGGTTGAACTGTTTTTCGAGGAAATCAGGCACGCTCTTGAAGACAACGAGCAGGTCAAATTGTCGGGTTTCGGCAATTTCGACCTTCGGGACAAACGCCAGCGGCCTGGCCGCAACCCGAAAACGGGGGAAGAAATCCCGATCACGGCTCGCCGTGTGGTCACCTTTCGTCCAGGGCAGAAGTTGAAGGCCCGAGTTGAGGCTTATGCTGGAACCAAGTCATAACGACGAACTACCCGTCATCCCGGGCAAACGCTACTTCACCATCGGTGAAGTCAGCGAGCTGTGTGCGGTAAAGCCACACGTGCTGCGCTATTGGGAGCAGGAGTTTCCTCAGCTCAACCCCGTCAAACGCCGCGGAAACCGCCGGTATTATCAGCGCCAGGACGTGCTGATGATCCGGCAGATCCGCGCGCTCCTTTACGATCAGGGGTTCACCATCGGCGGCGCACGTCTGCGTCTGTCCGGCGATGAAGCCAAAGACGACACCACCCAATACAAGCAAATGATCCGCCAGATGATCGCCGAGCTCGAAGATGTTCTGGTGGTTCTCAAGAAATAATTTCCTGCTTTTAAATACTTCCAGTTTTCAAAAGCTTGCGATATATTCTTGAGCGTTCTTCGAGATGGAGAACGAGTTTCACGCCTAGTCGGGGCGTAGCGCAGTCCGGTAGCGCACTAGCATGGGGTGCTAGGGGTCGAGTGTTCGAATCACTCCGTCCCGACCATTATTCCTGAGTAAAATCAGACACTTAAGCCGATCAGCTAGATCGGCTTTTTTGTGCGTGCGCAAAACCCGCGCAAAACTTGCGCAAAACTACCCGGTGATTTCGCTGATATTGAGGTCTGGAATTGCCTCCGACCAGACGATTTCGGCGTGGCCCTTCTGGTAGTTTTTGGTCATAGTTTCGCTGGCGTGGCCGGCGATCTTCTGACCGTCTTTTCCGGCCTTCTGGTACAGGTGCAGCGACAGTGCCCGCACTTCATGGAAGCCTGGCATTTCCTCTTCCTTCCATCCCTTGTAACAACCCGCCGCTTCCCGGGCCTCCTTGAAGGCTCGCGTCAAATATCGTTCTTCGACCTGCGTCCAGTGATCCTTCGTCTGCGCCTGCTTTTGCTTTTTGCGATCGGGCCGGCGGTGAATCAGGTAAGGCGAGACGATGTCATCCCGGCACCTGCTGATCACGGCCTGGAGTTCTTCGGTCACCTTGAACCGGATCCATGCTGCATCGCTGGCCTTGGCCGTCTTCTGCTGCACCACATACAGAAACCCTTCCCGAACCCCGTCAAATCGCATGTTGAGAATGTCGGTGCGACGCTGTGCGGTGATCAACGCCAGATCGATCGCGTTCTGCAGCCAGAACGGCGACTTTTCCCGAATGGCTTTCAGGCCTTCGACGGTGTGCCGCTTGCGCTGCTTCTTCTCAATTCGATTGATGGTGCTGGCCGCAGGGTTGTCTGGGCAAAGGCCTTTGGCCGCTGCGTGGTTGAAGATGTCGATCAGCAGGGCGCGGCACTGGTTGGCAGTGCGCGGCGTGAGGGCGTCCAGCATCTCGGCGATCATGCGGATCGTGATCTGGTCGACCGCTTTGCCTTCGAACTGTTTCCGGAAGCGCCGGAAGTGCACGGCGTAAAGGCCCAAGGTCCCTCTTGCCAGTTCCCGCGGCGGTAGTACGTCACGCTCGTATGTGTCCAGGAAGCCGGCGAACGATTCCGACGTGCTGCCCATCACAGCGCCGACCAGGTCAGCGCCGCGCATGAACTCCAGATTCAACTGCTTCGCGGCATCGATCGCTTTGACTCGGTCGGTGCCGAACTGGAACCACTTACCGTCGGTAGGCCGCCGGTAGCGATAGGTCGAGCGCCGCGAATCGAAGTACAGGTTCTGCGGGAGGCTCTTGTTCGCCTTGTTGCGCGGCCGTGGGACCATCATGCAGCTCCTTTCAATACCATCGCGACCAGATCATTGCCGTCTGACCGACTGAACGCTGCCCAATCAACGTACCAGAGTTTGCCGATTTGCTCGCCGGGCACTTGGCCGTTGCGGATGTAGTTGCGGATCGCTTGGGGGCAGGGTGGTGTACCGTTCTCACCCCAGCGCCGGCGCTGGAATTCACTGATCTTGATCAGCTCTTTTTTCATTGTGATGCTCCATGCCGCGCGTGGCGGCAGAAGGTGGTGATGGGTTATGCCGACCGGCGCCCGTTTTCCTTCTGGCGTTCCAAGTCGATCTGCTCATAGAGGGCATCGACTCTTTTGCTTTTTCGGTCGATGGCCCGAGACCGCTTGATGTGGTCTGACATGGCCTTGTCATAGGGCTCTATCAGTTTGATCAGCCTCAGCTTCTCTTCTGAATCCTTCGATTCGCTAAACCTGATAGCCAGTCGGTCGCGTTCTTTGAAATCCAGTCCGTCGAGTGCGCGGTTTTCCTTCTGCAGTTCCTCAAGCACCTCGGCTGACTGTCGCTCCCAGCGCAGATACAGCACATCGCTTCGTTTAGGGCGCGATAAGAAGTGATGGCTTTTGATCCACGCCACCAGATCCTCCTTGCTCATTTCATCGAGAATGTCTTTCACGGCTTGCTTGGCCATACGTGCATAGCTCCGCCCGCCGTACACCGGCAGGCTGTTGAGTAGGGGGAGGGGTTACTGCTGGATCAGTTCGGCGGGAACTTTGACCGTGGCGCCGAGCTTGGCGAAGACCACGGCGCGGAACACGGCGATGGTTCGGGTTTCGCCGGGCTGGCGGTTGAACGGATCGTTCGTCGCGTCGGCCAGCCACGGGTGCCGGTGACCGACATCGACCCAGACGCCGTACTTCGTGATCAGCTGCTCGGCGTCGGGCAGGGCGAAGAGGTCCATCTGACCGGCGGCCGGGTGCCGATCACCCTCGATCGCGTTGATTGCCCAGTCCAGCGCCGGGCCGGCCAGTTCCTCGGTGCGGACGCTGACCATTCGGTTCATGGCGCCGGCCGCTTCATGAAGGTGATCCAGTGCGTTTTCTCGCGCTTGCCGGACTTGTGGACAAACAACGGCTGCTCATCGGTCAGGGCAAGAATCTCGCTGACACGGATCTGGGTTTCGTTCCACTTGAAGATCAGGAACTGACCAGGCTTCAGCACTCGGAAACATTCGGCGAATCCTTGGCGAAGATCATCGCGCCAGTCATCCGTGAGGATTCCGTACTTCAACCGCAGCCAACTTTCACGGCCGGCCCGCACCAGGTGCGGTGGATCGAACACCACCATGCTGAAGCTGGCATCGGGGAACGGTAGGTTGCGGAAGTCCATGATCACGTCTGGCTCAACCTTCAACACCCGGCCATCACACAGCAGGTGCTCTTCGTCGCGGATGTCGCCGAACAGGGCGCGCTGGTCGCCCTTGTCGAACCACATCATTCGACTGGCACTGCACGGATCCAGAACTTGCGCATTCATCGCCACGGCCCCTTGTAGATGAGGTAGGCCATGTAGAGCGGCGCGAAGATCATGGCGTCACCTCAGTCAGTTGCCACATGGTGTTGTTCGTTCGCGAGTGATCGGATCGGACGAGTCCTTCTTTTTCCATTCGTTCGAGCTCCTTCCTGATGATTCGCGTCCCCAGCGCGCCGTGTTGGATATGGAATCGAAACCACCAGGTGCAGAACCAACCCCGAACGGCCATGTTCTGCTTTCGCATGTACGCGACGATGTCTTCACGCAGTTCTTTGCTCATCCGATCACCGCCTTTATGGTCAGGGCCAATGGAAGCCAGAAGAAGAGTAAGTTGCCGGCGACACAGGAAAGGATCATGGCGTCAGCCTCTGGCCGATCATCACATCGGCGACGATTTCCCAAAGCTGCGACGGTGACCACTGGTACCGGTCGAAGTCGGTGTCGGGCTGAACGCCGTAGGTGCAGGTCGAGTGGGCGCCTTGCGAGTATTCGCCGCGCTTCGCCATGATTGTGGCGACTCGACCATCGCCGCCCGGTTCTGTGCGGTGATAGTGGTATGCCCGAGTGTTGTAGTCGTTGCCGGCTTCCACGGTGATCACGCCATCCGGTATCAGGTGGGCGCGGCCATCTGGTGTCCACGGCCTACCGCCGCCCGGTGTGCGTGCACCCTCATGCAGATACAGCACGAATCCGCCATCGTCACAGCGCTCCAACTCAAAGCAGTGGTTGATCTGCTTGCCCACGATCACTCGCGAGGTGAAGTTAAAGCGGTGGTCATGGATTGCCGATTGCTTGAAGCAAGCGCGGCGGGGCAGCTCTGGATGCCAAACGTGCAGGCGTTGATTGCCCTGCAGCTGAACCTGCACGAACCCGAGGCCGTGCAGGGTGATTTTGTCGGTCATTACGTCGTCGATGATGCTCACGGCAATACTCGTCCTTGCCGCTATAGCGGCTGACTTTGAAGGGGGAGGGAGTTACTTCGGAATGTTGAGTTTCGCGGCGACAGCGTCGAGGCAGGCGTTCCAGATGTCGCGGGCGTCCCAGTACGAAACTCGGCCGGCACGACCGACTGAATCCAGAACAGCTTTGATGCTCTCGGGGCTGCCAAGGCGATCGGGCAGAATTACCACGACCGGCTCACGACTTCCGCTTTCCAACTCAGCGATTCGCGCTTGTAGCTGGGCGATGGTGGATAGGACTGCGTCGTAGTCGGCTTCCCTTACGCATCGAATATTCCGCGCTTCGTGGCACCAAAAACGCGATACACCGTCAGGCGCGGGGTTATTGCTCATGGCTCGTCGTACTCCATTGGAGGCGTGTGTACGATGCCGATCATGGAGAAGTCCGGTTCGGGGTTGCGTGCGGCGATCATTTTCGTGTGTTCGCGCAATTGATCCGATCGACGCGGGATGACCTTTTCGGTGGCGTCGCCGGTATGGTTCTGAAGTTCGGCCCGGGCTTGCCACGCTTCCCACATATTCTGCTGGCCTGGTGGGCCATAGTTCGGGTCGCGGATGCCGTTGTGCATATCCCTCGTTGGTTGACCGTTACTGTGCCTGGTAGCGAACCGGCGTCGATGCCAGGCTTCGAATGGCTCGCGCTCTGCCTCATTCGCCGGCGGTGGCGCTTCTCGGGCAGGCAATAGCTGTCGGATAGACCGCTGAAGCTCCGAAGGTAAACCCCTGTCGGCATTGGTCAGCACCTGCTCCAGCAGTGACTCGAAGTCATCCTTGCGTTGATCGACTGCATTCAAGAGCAACTGCAGGGCGTCACGCTCGGCGCGGAACTGATTGATCTCGTCCTGAGCCTGATCAACGACCTTTTGCGCTTCGTGCACGTCGATCCAGTTGCCCACGGCCTGGTCTTCGAACTTCTGCACCGACTTGCCCGATGGTGAAAGCAGGAAGGCGTAGCGGGGCAGCGCGTTCAGCTTGTCCCAGAATTCGAAACCTTCACGCGTTTGTATGTTGCGCATCATGCAATCTCCAATCAGTTATCCGAATTGGTGTAGGTGCGCCAAGGCACCTTCACGCCGTTTACGAGGAATCCCCAGTCACCGCGCCACTTGCTGGTGATGAAGAGAGTGAAGACGCCGCCGGGTGATACCTGGTCGATGCGGTGGTATTCGCCGTGGTTGAGGCGGGCGGTGTCGCCTGGCTGGCGCTCGATGTACTCGGTAGCCTGGAAGGCAGCGTCGAACGACTGGCGTAGCTCGGAGGCTTTCATCAGCAGCTGGTGAAGTACCGGATCATCTGGCTCAAGCAGTCGCTGCTCCGTGTACCAGCCGCGCAGGATGATGGTCCGAGCGTTCCACGGGTGATCATGCAAGTCCCGATCGGCGTCCTCGCGCAGGATGTGGTGGATCCGGAACGACCACGGGCACCACCAGAACCTCGCCTTGTGCGTCTCCCGGCTGTACGGGTTGAACAGCCACCAGCGGCCCATGTACATCTCGGTGCCGTCGGCGGACATGATGTGCTGGTACGGGGTGAGCTTGGCGCGGGCGATGAGCCAGTCGGAGATTGCCGGGCGGGCCAGGAGCTTGGCTACCAGACGCCAGATGAAGTTGATCATGCTGCCTCCTGCTGCGGCTGTTCTTGGCGCAGCGCCTGTTGCACCGCGAGGATGATTCGTTCGAGATACGCGTAATCGGGGTTGGGTTCAGTGGCATCGCTCGTCATGTGCCACCACTCGTCGCCGAACAGCTTGGTCATCAGCTCGCTGTGGACGGCGTGCAAATGTTCAATCGACGACGATTCGCGTAGATCCTCCGCCGAGTCGAACAACTCGCGAGCCTCATACGATGTGAGGTCAAAACGACGTCGCTCTTTCAGAACCAACCGCTGCGCTTCGTTGGCGAGAGCATCACCGCTGAATTGCCGAGAACGCAGTGACTGGTCGAAGTAACCGATGACGTAGCCGGTGCTCAGCTCGCAGAAGAACTGCGCAATTGTGTGGCCGTCCCACATGCCACCCCAGTAGGCGTGCCAGCTCTTGTCGTAGCAGCTGACCGTGATCTTGCCTCGTTTGGGCGCCAGGTCTTCGAGGAACACGTTGATCGGGTCGAGGCTCGGCGCGCCGGTGATCACCAGCTTCGTGACTGTGGAGCACTCAACCTTCAGCGGCTCTGCCGTTTTGTTTTCTGTGGGCATGGCAATGTCCTATACCGGGGCATGCCCGGGCGGTGGATAAGTGGAATTTCAGGCTTTTTATTGCTGTCGCTGGAGTCGTGACGGAATGATCCGGCCATCAACAACGCCGGAGCTCTTCCGTATGAAAAAACTGACTGACCTGATAAATCTGATAACCGCATTCGTTAGACTGATCGACGCGATCATCCGTACTGGCTGGGTTTGATCAGGCTGCGTGAGCTGGTGATGGCTGCCAGTCAGCGAAGCCAACTTTGGGCGCGCCGGTTTTGGGGTTGATGATCGGCTTGTTCTTCGCGTCGACCAGCACCGCCTTGGTCCGAATCTTCAGATCTCGGCAAACGAGACTTGCCCTGGCCATCTCCATGAACTGCTGGGCGTACTGGGGGGCGTCGAACATTGGTGAGAGGCGCACGCTCTTTTTGCTGGCCATGATCCTTTCGACCTCAGCCTCAACCGCCTCTTCCCACTCAGCAATCGTACGCTCGAGACGTTTACCGCCATCCATCTTGTGGGTGCTGGTGGTTTCCTTCGCTTCTTCGCGAGCCCAGCTTTCACTCATTCCAAACACGGCAAAAGTAGTCATTGGATCACTCCAGGTAGTCGAGGGCTTTTTGAAGAAGGATCTGCACCGACAGTTCTTCATGCTCGTCATGATTCATCGCGCGCCGGATCAGCTCGCAGGCCTCCTCAGCACTGTCACGCAGGTCGTCCAGCTCTTCAGATTCATCCTCGGCCTGGCTCTCAAGTCGGCGAATGTCTTCGCGAAGGCCTTCAAGCTCTGCGCTTGGGTCGATGCATTGCGCGGTAAGGCGCCGGGTAAGCTCAGCTGCGGCGGACGGTTCGAGCGCAGCGTAGTGCAGGCACTCTTCGTCGCTCAGGGCATTGGCAGGGATGCTCATGGGCAGTCCTCCAGGCATACGCCCGCCTCGCCGGCTGGCGTGATTCGTAGAAGTGGGGTATTTGTGTTCGGCCCGGCATGGAGCCGGATCAAGGAGATCTATATGAGCGAAAAAGACAAGCCGTTGGATGTGCTCGATAAGGCACTGAAAGCTCTGTCAACCGAAAAGGGCTTTGACTCCGTGCTTGCGCTACACCTGATCGATGAGGTCCTTTCCCTCGACGATTCTGAATTTCAAAACGAAACTGATTTGTCAATTTTCAACGAATTGAAAAGTTCGGCACCACAGTTAGCCAACCTCGCTTCGGGTTGGGCTGACTTTAGCTTGACGAGAGACAGGATCGCGACCTTACGAAGTCGAAGGGCCTTTCGATCCGATCATTAGTGGAGAGCAATTCGTTATTCGTCGTGGTTGATTCGCAGGGCTTCGCGGTCGTGAGCAAGTTTCAGTTTTCGCGACACGTTTTCGGGAATCACGTATTCGTGTCGCGGCGGGGTGAGCAGGGGAAGGGCGCCGCCCGGGCCGAGCCGGTGCAGGTGGTGAATCATCAGCGTGATCGCCTCACCCGGTTCCTCGATTCCGCTCCACGCCATCAGCTCAGCAAGTGCTTGGCGCGTAGCGGGCAGGGTGTGGAACCGAACCTCTATTTCGCCGCGGCTCTTCCTCTTCGCCGCGGCTTTCTCTGAGCGTTCCGCGTTGCTCTTGGCCATGGCCTACCTCTTCAATTCCGCTGGCCGGCAAGTCCAGCAAGGTCTGTCGGCGGCGGGTGGCCGCCCGGTTGGTGGTGCGTTTCATGAGTTGAACTTGAATCCGTTTTCGCTGGCGACGAGCGCAACCCGCTTGACGTGCATGTGCAGCGCTTTGGCAGTCTCGCTGATGGTCTTGCCGGCCTCTGCCATCTCCCGAACCTTCGGGGCGATCTTGTTGCGTTCGCGGCGCAGGCGATCGTGATGCGGAGTGGAGGCCAGCTTTGGGTCGCCGCTGACGCCGGTGGGGATTTGCTGAGCTTTGCCGCCGGAGCCGAAGAACTGATCCAGTTGCTCATTCAGATTCGCGACGATGCAGTCGCGTGGGTTGGGTTGCGGTACACCGATCATTGCTGACCTCCTGCTGACCGGTTGGCCTTTTCTTCGAACTGAATCGCCATGTCGAGCGCCGCTTTGTAGGTCCAGCGAAACGCCTTGGTCTTGCCGCTGAACAGGTCGATGACGTGGTACGCCTCACCGACTGCTTTCACCTGGAAGCGAACCTTCTTTGGAGGCATGACCTGGTCAACGCGATTGAAGAACTCGATCCGCGCGGCGTGGGTTTTCTGAAGCAGCACACCGAGTTCGTCGATGCGCTCTTGAAATGATGGATGCATGGCTGATCCCTCGGTGGTGGGGTTGCGTTCATTCGTCAGCACTCGGCGCCGCCTGCTGGTTGCCGTTGGGCGCAGGGGAGAGTGCTGACGGATAAGCGCCGGACAAAAGAAAGCCCGGTAGCACCCGGGCTTTCGTCTTCACGTAGACCTCCCTACGTGAAGGGGGTGAAAAGTGCCTCCGGTAGGAGGGCTTTGACTGAGGTTCACATGGCTGCCAATCCTCCGCGCTGAGTGGGTTGAGGCTGATTTATCGACGCACCCCGCGCCGTCGGTTCCTGACACCGAACGCCTGATGCAGGTGGGCGGTTATAAGCTGCAGTTTCGTCCGCATCCCGCTGCCCACTCGGCGAATGGGCAGAAGTGATGCCTACTGAACGACGCGAAGCTCGCTACGCAATACCCAGCTACCGGAGGACTTCACCATGCACCCCACGAACGGGGCGTATTTGGTTTCTCTGTCGGTCTGGTACCCGTAGTAGGAGCATCCGCCGCGATTTATGAGGCTGTTGATGAGCAGCCCCAGAGCGAGGATCACCACGAGGGTGATCAATGCCCGGCGTAGCCGCTTGTTCACGCCTCAATACCAAAGTCTTTCAGGCGCAGGCCCAGCTCATTGCCGATTTCGGCAAGCACTTTCAACTCTTCCGGGCTGATTTTGCCATCGCCTTCGGCCACGGTGAGCATATTGACGAACACTTCCTCGGCGTCCGCTGGGTTGTTCTTGATGTCACGGATCTCGCGCAGGATGTTCATGCGGCCGAGGCGGAAGCCGGCCTGCAATTGCTCAGTGAACAGGTTGACCGTGCTGGTGATTTCGGAGCCGAAGTGTTCCAGCGCTTTGTTGGCCCGGATTTGAATGTCGATCTGAGCAGCTTCGTTTTTGCTGATCTCGCCGTCGGATGCCGCCACCAACAGGCAGCCGCCAACGATGGCCTGCATCAGATCGCGATTTTCCAGTTTCTTGACTGCGCGCTTGGCGCCGAACAGCTTCTTACTGATACCGAACATGGGTGACTCCTCTGGGTTTTGGGTTACATCCCGATGCACCCTGTTGCGAAGGTGCAGCAGTGATGTTTTCAGGTTTTCAGGCCCGCCGTTGCCCTCGGTCGAAGAGGGGCCGAATTCGCTCTTCATCGAACCATTCAGCCTGGAGCAGCGTGTTGTTGTTCCTCGAGCATGGGGGCTGTAAACGATATTGATCGGGCCCGTTCAACTGCTGGGATCTGGCGGTGATGACGCCATAGAAGCCGGTGATCTTGTCCTCTGCCTTCTGTCCAAGCTCGATCATGATTTTTCCTTTGAGTGAGTTACGCCGCACGCTCGAGTGTTTCGGCGCGGCGAGTGATACGGATCTGGGCCATTCGAACGGTGGGTGGCCGGCGGTCGCGCCGAGCTGGTTCGACTGACTGGATATTGGCCATGGCGTTCATGGCCATCAGCGCGGCCAGGACGAAGCACATCGGCGAGATGATCTGGCGCCTCATGGCTTCCGCGACCAGCGCTGCACGGCGCGTAACGCCGAGTTTGAACATTGCGTTGGTGAGTCGCTTTGACACGGTGGCTGGCGATATGCCGGCCTCCCGGGCTATTTCCTTTGCGGTAAGGCCGAGGGCAACCCACAAAAGGAACTGAAGCTCTCGCGGAGCCAAGCCGCGTCCCAGGTGACCCTTCCATGCGCCGTTGACGATTTCGGATTCCATCGTTGTGACTCCCGGTTGATTTCCCGTCTGGCCCTGTCGCCAAGGCCAGCCAGTGAAATCTTCATTCCGGAATCCTTATTGGCTGATGGTCAATCAGCGTTATCGAGCCGCGATCAGTTACCGCAATCCTCGCCGTCAGGCCCGGATTGAAATCAGCAAGGCGGGGGTGTGCCTTGAAATCGACGACCTTCCCGGTGCGATTGCCCAGACCGAGATAAATCATGTCGCCTATCTGAATTTCGCTTCCGCGTTTCGTTGGCATCTCGTTTGCTCCGGTTGTTTTCCCAATGCACCCGGCCAACCAGGTGCATCAGTGAAAATTTCCGCGGCCCTTCGGCGCTACTGGCGCGGTACGGGCTCATTCAAATTGTTCGTCCGACCGCGACTCTGTCCGCCGGAAAACTCGATTTGGCGCTTTACGCTGCACGCCCGGGTCAGTTGCCAACCCTCTGAACCGTTGAGGCCGGTTCATCGCTGCCTTCCATCTGGCCGGTTGTTATCCGGCGATGAGCAAAATATAGGGCAGCCTTTATTTGCAGTCAACAGGTATGCCTTTATTTTTTTATTGAGGCAAAAAAAAGCCCGGCGTTTAGCCAGGCTTCGATCGTTTGGTGGGGCTATTTGGCCGCGGAATCTCCGACCTTTTCAACTTTTGAGAATTTGAAAAGGAAATCTGGTTCAGTCATTCGGCCTTTTTCGGTGAGATTTTTTGCCCTGCCGAGGCCTCCGGAAAACATAACCACGTTCCCTTCAGACATTTCTGAGATCTCGTCGTAAAGGGGAGTGCCGTTCTTGATCAGGGTGTTGGACCCAGTGTCTGAAAGGCTGTTATTCCATGTTCCAACAGTGACGTTGTCTGCCAAAACCTTGATTGTCAGAAAAGCGTCTCCGTCACCCGTAGTCCCCAGCTTTTCGATGGTTCCGTACCATCCTGAAATTTTGCGAGGGTCACCTTTAAGCTGAGAAAGGGCTTCTAACCGCTTTCTGGCGACGGTTGATTTTTTTAGGTCGTTGGGTGCGGCCTCGTATTGAGCCGAGTAGTCCTGGATTATCTCAACAAAATGCTTTTGGAAGTCGCTCACAGTAACGCTTTTTGTCTCGGCAAAAGCGGTAGTACTGGTTGCGAGCATAAGCAGTAGGCCTGCAATTTTTTTCATGCGCTTCATCCATGGTTGTTTGCTGTCAACGACTTCGCAGGTCGACACATTGCCGACCTGCTACCAAAGTGCCGACGACCAGAAAACACGGCCGAGAACGGCAATTTCTTTCTGTAGCATTTCTTGGGGGGTGTAGACCTCGTCCGGGTGCTCGTCGCGGTTGTAGCTCCGCATGCGAATGCCTCCCCCCGGTAAGCGATAAAGGGTTTTCACACGGAGCTGGCCGCCATGATCAAGCGCGTACATCTTTCCGTCAGTAATGGAAGTGTTCCCCCGATCAACACCAACGGTGCTGCCGTCAGGAAGAACAGGTTCCATGCTGTTGCCAGTAACAGTGACGCATACAGCCTCGGAAGGCTGTACACCTTGCCTTCGCAGGGTCAGTTTTCCAAAGCGCAGCTTCTGTTTCTGCGACTGTTGAACGGCAGTAATCCCTGCTCCAGCAGACAGCTCAACTTCCTTGAGAAAGGGCACATAGACCTCATCATCATCCAGCGGTGTCTCATCGTCCCACACATCAATCGGGCCGAGTAGCACTGCGTTTGATTCAATAGTCGAGGTTGCTTTTTCCTGTCGCGAGGCTGGCCCGCCTTCTGGTGAGCCGGTCCCCTCAGAAAGCCAAACCGGGTCGACGCCACAGATCTGGGCAAGTTTTATCAAATGTCCAGACGTGCGAGTCAGTCCACGCTCAATCTCTGAGATCGAGGCTTGTTTTATGCCGGCGCGCTCAGCGAGCTCAACTTGAGTTAGGCCTGCATTTTTGCGCGCTTGCTTCAATCGGTCTTTAAGTTCCATGCCCGCCAATTTATAGGCCAACCTTTAGAGTTGCAAAAAGGTATTCCTTTCCATACCATAAAGGCATCCCTTTATCTGGGCGGAGAATAAATGAATACCACTTTCAAAAAGCTCGTTGAGCATTTCGGTTCGCAGTCCGCAACTGCTGCCGCCCTTAACGTCAAGCAAGGGTCGGTCAGCGGCTGGGTCAGAGGCCTTCACGGCTGTTCCGCAGAAGTAGCGCTGCGGGCTGAGATCGTGACCGGAGGAAAGATTCTGGCCCGTGATTTGCGCCCGAGCTTGCCAGATCAGGCCGCCTGAAGGTTGAGCCAATTATCCGGGGATCGGCGGGTTATGACAGCACTCTTGGTATAGCTGTTGATTCATCCAGTACAAAACAGCAGACGAAAAAAAGCCGGGCGGCAACCCGGCTTCTTTAAAACGCACAACAACTTGAGGGGCCAGTATGAACACGAACTTCACCCCCGGCAATACCCCAATTCCTACGACACGTTTTTCGATTGACCAAAACGTGTCGCGACACATGTCGTCGCGTGAAATCGCCGAGCTGATCGGTAGCTCTCACGACAACGTGCTGAAAACCATCCGCGCGCTGGTTGCGAAGGGTGTCGTTTCTTCAAACGACACCCCCTACGTGCACCCGCAGAACGGCCAGGTCTATCGCGAGTTCCTGCTATCGCAGCGCGATACCCTCGTCGTCGTGTCTGGCTACAGCGTCGAGTTGCGCGCCCGGATCATTGATCGCTGGCAGGAGCTGGAAGCGCAGGCGGGCCAGTTCCAGATCCCGGCCACTTACGCCGAGGCGCTGCAGGCTGCTGCTGATCAGGCGAAGGACAACCAAACGCTGCGCCTGGTCATCCTCGATCAGGCGCCGAAGGTTGCGGCCATCAATCGTCTGGCAGCCGCTGGCGGTGCGATCTGCATCACCGACGCCGCGAAGCACTTGCAACTGAAGCCTTCGAGGTTGTTCGCCTGGATGCAGCAGAACCGGTGGATCTTCCGCCGTCAGGGCTCCGGTCGCTGGACGGCCTACCAGCCACGAATCACCTCGGGCCACATGGTCCACAAAGTCACCGCTCTCAAGCCTGACTCAGAAACCGGTGCGGATCGCGCCGCTTTCGATCCTCTCGTTACCCCAAAGGGCCTTGCCCGTTTGGCCGAACTGAATATCGGAGCCTCGAAGTGAGCGTTCAAGCAATGTCATGGGCGCTTGCGCTCCGTAAAGCCGACCTCGAAAACCCGGCGGCTCGTCACGTACTTCTGTGCCTGGCGAACTACGCCGGTAGCGATGGAAGAGGGGCGTTTCCCTCCGCCGCGACACTCTCTGAAGACACCGGCCTTTCCGAGCGCACAGTCCGCTTGAAGCTTGATGAACTGGAGAAGGCTGGCTTCATCACTGAAGGCAATCAGGCGATCGCCGCCGCGTACATCGACCGCCGTGACCGCAGGCCGGTGGTGTACGACCTCCAGATGAAGCGGGGTGCAAATGCTGCACCCCGTAAGGATCGGGGTGCAGATGACCGCACGGGGTGCAACTCACAGCAGAACGGGGTGCAGGAAAACGCAGAACGGGGTGCAGCAGCTGCACCCAATCCGTCACTGAACCATCAAGGAACCGAAGAGCAGCTGCAGCAGCGCGAGATTGATGCTGCTCTCGCCGAACAGAACAACGCCGCCATCGAATCGCAGGATGACCGGCAACGCTTCGCCATGTTCGCTACCTGGGTGCCAAACCAAAAGGCGCTGGCCGACCAGATCGCCATTGCCAGACTTCCAGCTGATGCGATTCCCGACGCCGCCGTACGGGCTTTCATGGGGTTCTTCGTTGCCAAGCCGGCCACCGTCGATACCTCGGCGGGCTGGTGCCACCGGCTGGTGCAGTGGGTGAAGCGTGAACGTGTGCAGGCAGCAGGCCGTGGCCAAGAGCCTGATTTCAACGACACCAGCTGGGGCGATGACCTGGGAGGTCTGTGATGAAGTCCGTTTCGAATGTGCTGCAAATGTTGCCCAACGTATCGTCGGCCGAGGTGGTGCCGGTGAAGGCTGACCCGGGAACTGTCCAGGTCATCAACGCCTTGTTTCGCGAGCTGATGGCAATTTTCCCGGCGTGGAAGCAGGCATGGCCTGACAAAGAGGCCACCAGCGCCGCTAAGGCCACATGGACCAAGGCGTTCATGGCCGAGAAAATCACGACGATCGAGCAGATTCGCTTCGGCATCGAGCAGTGCCGCAAGCTTGGCTCTGACTTCGCACCGAGCGTCGGCAAGTTCATCAATCTGTGCCAGCCAACCCCGGAAATGCTCGGCCTGCCGCCGCTCGAAACGGCGTTTCGCGAAGCGTGCCGAAATGTTCATCCGTCGATGGCCGGACAGGCGAACTGGTCGCACGACGCGATCTGGCACACGGCCAAGGAGTCGGGCTTCGAAAGCCTGAACCGTTTGGAAACCTCGCTGGCGCGCAAGCTGTTCGAGCGCAACTACGTGATCACTGTGCGCCGCTTGATCGATGGCCTACCGCTGCAAAAGATGCCGCTGGCATTGCCAGCCCGTGTTGATGGTCGCCGGACGCCTGAGGTCGGAAATAGGGCATTGGCCGAGCTGCGCGCCATGCGTTCGAGTGGGGTTCGTCATGCCTGATCGCCGCCTCGCTGTCCCTGAGATCGAAACCTACCGCTGGGCTGTGTTCTGTTGCTCGTTCAAGGTCGACCTGAGCTCGCCACCTGATCACGCACTGGCGCTGTTCGCCGATTCGGCCATGGCCAAGCGCTACGGCGCGTGGATGTGGCCGGGCACCTTCGAAGTGGTCGACGTCGTCACGGGGAAACCGGTATGCGAGTGAGTTCGAAGAAGCTGCGCAACTCGGCTCGTGGCCAGGACTGCACCGTCCGTATGCCGGGCACCTGCAATCACAACCCGGAAACCACGGTCCTCGCGCATCTGCCATGCGGGCAAAAAGGCATGGGCATGAAGGGCTTCGACACCGTCGCGGTGTACGCCTGCAGCGCCTGTCACGACGTCATCGACGGCCGCGCCGCCGGCGAGGTCGATTGGTCCGACATGCCGCGCGCCATCGCCGAAACACACGAAGGCTTGATCCGGGCCGGAATTCTCACTGTGAAGGGGGTCGCATGATCGCTTATCTGGAAAGCATTCTGGTGCAGCTGTACATCGGCGGCATGCTCGTCGCGTCCGGTGGCTGCCTGTGGGGCATTCGCCGGCTCGCTCGCCGTGCACGCATCGTTCGGGGTAAGCGCGGATGAAGCCATTCACACCAAGGCTGTTCAAGCAGAAAGCGGCCCGGGCGCCACAAGTTGACCGGGAAGGGCAGGAGCAGGCTGCGCTGATGCGTGAGCTTGAGCTGCGCTACCCGGTCGTGTTTGATCTGATCTACCACGTCCCGAACGGCGGGCACCGGGTAAAGGCTGTCGCGGCCAAACTCAAAGCCCAGGGAGTGAAGGCCGGAATTCCCGACTTGGTGCTGAGCATGGCGCGCGGCGGTTACTTCGGCCTGTACATCGAGTTCAAGGCCACACCGCCGAACGACGCCGCTGTTTCAGCCAGCCAGCAAGAGCGCCTGCGCAAACTGAACGAGCAGGGTTATCTGGCCATCGTCTGCCGTGGGAACTTCGACGCGATGGAGCAGATTCGGGCCTACCTTCGGCTCGCTCCCACAGTGGTGGCCGCATGAGCCAGAGCCTGCTGACCACATTTTCAGACGCCGAGATCCGCCGGCAATCAGCTAACACCGATATCCGTGACATGCGCGACGCGCGGTTCCCGGGCGTTTACTTCCGCTTCCACAAGAACCGCGAGCGCGGTACCTGGTACCTGGTGTCCGGCAAGGAATGGGAAAAGATCGCCCGATTCCCTGATCTGCCGGTGAAGGGGTTGATCAACGCGCTGCCGAAGATTCGCGAACGCCTGGCCGCCGATCCAAAAGCCTCGGCATCGGCCGGCACGCTGCAGACCGTTGGCCAGTTGCTGGACTGGTTCGCCGCCCGGCAGGCCGTTGACCGCAGCCTTTCGGATAAGCGCCGCTCCACCAACACTTCGATCATCAGCCTTCACCTGAAGCCGCGCCTCGGCGAACTGTTGGTGGACGATCTCGACCGGTTCACCCTGGACAAGCAACTGATGTGGCCGATGCAGGCCGAGTTCTCGCTGTCCTACGTCCGGCTTGTGTGGGGCGTGCTGGTGGTGGCCATGCGGCAGGCCGAGAAACTGCGCCTGATCAACACCAACCCGATCGCCGGCTTCAAGTTCACCGACTTCACCAAGGCCAGGATCCTGCCAAAACCATCGCGCCTGCGCGCCGTGCAGCTCGAGGACGTGATCGAACAGCTTGCCGATGGCTTCGAGCGGGCACCGCAGGACTGCATGCTGGCTCTGATGATGCTCTGCCACGGTACGCGGGTCGGTGAAACCCGGATGGCTCGGTGGGCGCACCTGACCTTGGGTGAGCAGGGCGAGTGGTTCATCCCGGCCGAGAACACGAAGACCCGTTGCGAGCATCGGTTGCCACTGACGCGGCAGGTCTGCGCGCTGCTGGAACGATACAGGGACTGGCAGGCAGGGAAGGGCTACAAGGGCTCGTTCGTGTTCCCAGCACGGTTGGGTGGGTGCCTGAGTGATGGCCAGGCCTGCGCCGTGTTCACCCGGTTGGGCAAGGGTGAGTGGACCAGCCACGACCTGCGCAAGGTGGCCCGGACCGGCTGGACTGACCTCGGTGTGGACTTCCTCATCGGCGAGATGCTGGTGAACCACACGATGACCCGCAACGTGCAGACCTATATCCACACATCCGCCGAATTGCTCAAGCGCGAAGCTCTGAACAAGTGGCACGAATGGTTAGACGGGAAGGGTTTCAGCCTGATTCACCGATTGACCATGACTAGAAACGGAAATTCGCAGAATGCCGCCAAGGCCTTGAATGGCGCGGCTTCTAGCCAAATCACGAAACAATAAAAGGCGAGGTTTAAAAATGGATAAAAGAACACACGGCCCCGCCTTTGTGCGCCGCCAGATCCCGCTCACTGACTGCCCATCCTGTGCCGGGAAGGGGTTGGTCAAAGGGCTGTTTCATCAGCTCGACTGCATCGGTTGCCACGCGTCTGGCCTGGTTCACGCCGAAACGCTGGAGCCGCTGCCGGTGGACGACCTGGTCGTTCAGCTCGGCATGCTGATCCGACAGGGCGGTCGCCCTGCGATTCTTCTGCCGGGTGCGTCGAAGTCCACCGCTGAGCTGTATCAGCAAACCAACACGCGCGGGCCGGGTGGCTCGTCCTTCAAAGGGGATTGAGCATGCGAACCGCAGAACTGACCGAACACGAAGCGAAGGTCGCGCAGATGCTCGGCGATGCTTGGAACGAATACTTGAAGCTGCCCGTCGAGCATCCGATGGAACGCCAAGAGTTTTGCACTGCTATTCATGCGTGCCAGGACAAAGTCCTCGGGCGGGCTGGTCGCCGTGCTTTTCATTCGGTGGCTTCTGCCGCCAAAGGGGATTGAACCATGGCCTTCACACCAACATTTAAAGAACGCACCGCCGAGGATCTGCTGGAGCACTGGGGCCGCTGGGTCGTGCTGGGCTCTGGCGTGTCCTGCTGCGCCTCCCGCGAGAACACGATCCTGTCGCCGATGATCACTGATGACGACGCGCTGATGATTGACGGCCTGATGGGTCGTCTGCTGAAGCGTTACCCGGAATGCGGCCAGGTGCTGATGCGCTACTACACGAGCCGGGACGCGTCGCTGATGGAGGTCGGCAAGAAGATGAAGTTCGGCGAAGAGAAGACTCGGCAACTCTGGAAGGCCGGAGTCGCGTGGATTGATGGCGCGCTCGATATTCGTCGTCAGGCCGCTTGACAGGCCCGGGGTCTGGCTATAGATTTCAGTTACTTTGCGGTTTTTCCGCGTGCAAAGCCCGTCTCTGAGATGGGCTTTTTGCTTTCTAGAATTCACAGAGCCTCGGCATTTGCCGGGGCTTTTTCGTTTTCGGCTCCACCACACCCATTGCTCCGAGCTGGGAGTGCTGTTGGGGCCGATTCATATTTAGTCATGCAGTCGGAGTCGAGCGCATGGATCTTCTGCATCGCCTGTTCGACAAAGCTGAGTGGCTGATCGCGGGCTTGATTGGTGCCATCGTTGCGAGTTGGTGGCACAAGGACGATCTCACTGATTGGCGAGCCTGGGCGATATTTTTGGTCACTGGAGTGGCCTGTTCCTTGTATCTGACAGGCATGGTCAGCGCATATCTCGGTGTGACTGAGCCGAGCATCGTCGCCGGCATCGGTTTTCTTCTTGGCACCTTCGGCGGCTCACTCTTGGCAGCGATCAATCGCGCCATCAAAGCCGCGGACCTTTGGGCGCTGATCCGCCAGAGGTTCGGCGGAGGTAATCCACCATGAGTTACGAACTGATCAACTCCATAGCTTGCGGCTTAATTGCCTTGTGGGCGACCTGGTGTGTTCTGAGCGGGAAAGTGCGGGACGGCGTCATCGGCAAGCTGATCTATTCGGCGATCGCCATCAGCGGTTTCGTTGTGATGAGCCGTGAGCAGACCATCTTCGTGATGGGGCCGACCACTGCCGGGATCACGCTGCACGTTTCGCTGGCTCTTGCCGGTATGCGACACATCTTCATGGTCATCTGGTGGCAGCGGGTGAAGGCCTGGTTGTGCCGAACACTCAATTGCGAACATTGCCTGGGTTGCAATAAAGACCATGCGCCTGACAATCAACCCAAAGGCTGATAGATGAGGTGAGGCATGGTAGGTATCAGTGCCAGCACCACAGTGGAAGAGCTGTCTAAAGCGCTGCGTACATTGGGCGCCAAGCAGTTGCCTTTCGCATTTGCGCTAATGGCCACCCGATTGGCCGTGTTGGTGAAGAAAGGCGAGCTATCCGTTATGCGGCAGCGCCTGGACCAGCCGACCAACACCACCATGAACAGCCTATATGTGCAGGTCGCCAAGAAGGGCAAGCCAGAGTCGCGAACCTTCTTTAAGGATGCGTGGACATCTGGCGTACCTGCTGACACCTATCTTCAGCAGGTAGTGAAGGGTGGACGCAGGCCACATAAACGATTCGAGAAAGCGCTGATTGCTAAAGGCCTCATGAAGCCAGGGCAGTACGCAATCCCTGCACCATCTGCACTCAATCAATTCGGGAACGTACCACGAGGCACGATCATGAAGATCCTGTCAGGTCTTGGTGCGGCTGAGACGGTCAGTGGTGTGCAGGCCAATGCCACAGGCAGCAAACGCAGCAAGCGCAAGGGCAACGCCGACAAGTATTTCGCCGGCGATGTAGATGGTACACAGGGTATCTGGGAAAAGAGGAAGACGGCATTCGGTGATGCCGTTCGGCCCGTCTTTGTCTTCAGTGACAGCGAGCCTGGGTATCGAGTGATCATTCCGTTCTACAAGATCGCAGACAACATCGTGAAGGCGAACCGAGAGCGAGAGTTCGCCAGCGCGATGGATCAGGCGCTGTCGTCAGCCCGGGGCTGACGGGCAGGGCGGTGGGGCACCCCCCCTTTGGGTCCTTCCCGCGACCCCAGCCCCTTGCGGGTAATTCGGGCCCCGCCCACCAAATATGTATGACCTTTTTTCAGGGGTTGGTTGTTGTTTAATCATGGCCAAAAACGAAACAACCAAACAGCGCGGCTGGTTGAACAAATCCGAGATGGCTTCGAGCCTGGGGATTTCGCCGCAAGCCTTTGACAAATGGGGAGTTGCGCCTGTCGCACGCATTGGTCGAGAGGCGTTCTACACCGTGCAGAACGTGGTCGAAAACCGCGTTGAACACGCGCAACGGAAGCAGCAACCAGCGGGTGAGGGAACCGAAGGTCTCGATCCGCTGATCGAGTACAAGCTGCTCGAGGAGCGCCGCGGGTTGACCGCCGCCCAACGCATCGCCCAGGAGAAGAAGAACCAGGTGCTGGACAGGCAGCTGGTCCCGGTCCCATTCGCAACATTCGCCCTTGCCAAAATCGCCGCACAAATCGGCTCGAAACTGGACACAGTCGGCAAGACCGTCACTCGACGTCACCCGGAGGTTGACCCTCGGATCATCGAGTCGGTCGAGCGAGAGATCGCGCTCGCTCGAAACATTGCCGCCAGCTTTGGCGAGCAACTTCCGGAATTATTAGATGAGTACGTTGAGTCCATGGCTGAATGACCTTCGCAAGTCGATCAAGCTAGGACTTCAGGCGCTCTACAAAGAACCACCGCAGACGGCGGTTGAATGGGCAGACGCAAACTTCTACATGTCGGCCGAGTCCTCGTATAACGAAGGCAAGTGGACGACGGAGCCGTTTCAGGTTGCGATCCTGAACAGCATGGGCAACGACCTGATCAACGTCGTCAACTTCATCAAGTCGGCGCGGATCGGTTACACCAAGCTGTTGATGGCGAACATCGGCTACAAGATTCAGCACAAGCGCCGCAACGTGATGATGTGGAGCCCGACTGACCCGGACGCCGAGGACATCAGCAAGAGCCACGTCAACGGCATGATCCGTGACGTTCCGGTGCTGGGCGACCTGGCACCGTGGTTCGGGAAAAAGCACAGCGATAACACGCTGGACCAGAAGATCTTCGCCAACCGCCGCACGCTGTGGATCCGCGGCGGCAAGGCTTCGCGGAATTACCGCGAGAAATCCGCCGACGAGGTGATCTACGACGAGCTGTCGAACTTCGACGAAAGCGTTGAAGGCGAGGGCGCGCCAATCACTCTGGGCGACAAGCGACTCAACGGCGCGATCTATCCGAAGTCAATTCGCGGTTCAACACCAAAGCGCGCTGGGTCCTGCCAGATCACCAAGGCCGTTGAAGAGTCGCCGTACCTGCTCAAGTTTCACATCAACTGCCCTCACTGCCGACAGGAGCAGACGCTCAAGTGGGGCGGCAAGGATTGTGAGTTCGGCCTGAAGTGGGAAAAGAACGCGCTCGGTGAAGCCGAGAAAGCTTGGTATGTGTGCGAGCAAGCTGCCTGCGTTATCTGGCACAACGAAATGGTCGAGGCGTCCAAGACCGGCCGGTGGATCTGTGAACACACCGGCATCTGGACCCGCGATGGCATGGACTGGTTTGGGGTTGATGACGAAATCATCCGTACCCCGCGCTCTGTAAGCTTCAGTATCTGGGCGATCTACAGCACCTGGAGTACGTGGCTCAGCCTGGCCGAAGAATGGCTGAAGGTGAAAGGCGACGTCTCGAAGCTGATCACCTTTATCAACACCACGCGCGGCGAAACGTGGGACGACGACCAGGGCGAGAAGCTCGACTCCGAGGTTCTTTACGGTCGCCGCGAAGTTTATCCGCAGGTTCCGGCCCTCGGTCTGGTGCTTGTCGGCGGCATCGATACACAGGATGACCGCTTCGAGGGTCGCGTCTGGGCATTCGGTCCGGGCGAGGAAGCTTGGCTGGTTCATCGTTTCATTCTGATGGGCGACCCGGCCAGCGAAGAGCTTCGCCGCAAGGTTGGGCTGGAGCTGCACCGGCAGTTCACGCGAGTTGACGGCACCATCATGAAGGTGGAGCGCTGGACGTGGGACGCCGGCGGTCACTACGCAGATGAGGTCTATGCCGAGAGCCGCAAGCACGGCGTGCACTGGGTTGTTCCAATCCGTGGTGCAACCGTCTACGGAAAGCCGATCGCGAACTTCCCGCGCACAAAGAACAAGGTGCACAAAGTATTCCTCACCGAGGTCGGTACCGACAACGCCAAGGAACTGCTCTACAGCCGGATGGGGCTCCCCGTCGATACGGCTGCCTCCCAGGCGGGCGTGTCTCAGCCAGGGGTAGTTCACCTTCCGGCCAGCGACGCGATCTGCGACGAGTCGGAGGTGAAGCAACTCACCTCAGAAAAGAAAAAAGCAGCCATATCCAAAGGCAAGCGCGTGATGCGCTGGGACAGCGGCGGACGCCGAAACGAGGCGCTCGATTGCTTCGTGTACGCGCTCGCCGCGCTGCGCATCTGCCAGCAGCGGTTCGGGCTCGATCTCGATCTGTTGGTTGCTGCTGTAACTGGCGGCAATGAACCGGACGCTGAAGAACGGCCGCGGAAGAAATCCTCTCACTGGAATAAAAACTGATGGCCTACACGATCGAGCAATACAACGCCCTGCAGGCGGCCATCGCCGAAGGGGCGTTGTCGGTCCGCTATGCCGACAAGAGCGTCACGTACCGATCACTCGACGAGATGATGCGCATCCTCAAGCTGATGGCTACCGAGCTTGGGTTGAATGCTTGCAACGACGGTGGACGCCGTTACACCTCATTCTCCAAGGGATACTGACATGGGCATGATCGATAGCCTTTTCCCTGGGCTTGCGGCGAAGCGGTCTGAGCAACGGTTGAAAAAGCTGCGCACGGACATGGCTCTGGACATGATAAAGCGCCGCTTCGAGGGTGCAGCTGGTGGCCGCAGGAATGATGGTTGGCGCAGCGCGGGAACCGACGCCAACGCAGAAAATGCTCCAGCTCTTGCGGTTCTGCGCAATCGAGCGAGGGACATGCGCAGGAACAACCCCTATGCTGAGCGCGCCGTCACGGGTATCGCTGACAACGTGGTTGGCGCCGGTATCGTCCCACGTCCGATGGGCAAGGACCGCGACAACAAATCCCTCGTGGCACTCTGGAAGGCGTGGGCCGAAACCACGCTATGCGATGCCGACGGCTTGGAGAATTTCTACGGCCTGCAGCACAAGATCATGGAGACAGTCGCTGAGTCTGGCGAGTGCCTACTGCGCCGTCGTCGTCGATTCAGCTCCGATGGTCTGCCGGTGCCGGTTCAACTTCAGTTGCTTGAGCCGGACTTCCTCGATGAGAGCAAGGCAGGAATCGTCGGCTTGAATCGGATCATCCAGGGCATTGAGTTCGATGCCTTGGGCCGGCGGGTAGCGTACTGGCTGTTTGACGAGCATCCGGGTGGCAACCGTGTTTTTGGCTCGACGCAGTCAAAGCGCGTTCCCGCGGAAGACGTGATCCACATATTTCTACCGAAACGTCCGGGGCAGGCTCGGGGCTATACCTGGTTCGCCCCGGTCATGCAGCGCATGCGCAGCTTTGACGAGATGGAAGATGCGGTGATGGAGCAGGCGAAGATCGCCTCTTGCTTCGCTGCTTTCATCACCAAGGACGACAGCTCCAACCCACAATTGAAGAAGCCGCCTCTGCTGGACCGGGTGGAGCCTGGGATCATTCAGGAGCTTGGCTTCGGCGAGAGCGTCAGCTTCGGCACGCCACCGTCATTCAACGGCTACACCACCTACTCCTGGCAGCAACTGCACGCTATGGCTGTGGGCCTTGGCATTCCGTACGAGTTGCTGACGGCGGATCTCAAGGGTGTCAATTTTTCCAGTGGCCGTCTTGGCTGGCTCCACTTTGCCAGACGCATCGATGTCTGGCAGTGGCGGATGCTCATCCCTCAACTCTGTGACCCGGTCTGGCGCTGGTTCATGGAGGGGCAGGTGCTGTTACCCGGTGGCGTGCGGGATGACGTTAAGGCGCAGTGGGTCCCGCCTCGGCGTGACATGGTCGACCCGAAAACTGAAACCGATAACGTCAAGGACCGCGTCCGCAATGGCCTCACAACATGGCCCGATGCGCTGCGCGAACTGGGCGTGACAGATCCAAAACAACACGCGCAGGACATCGCCGATTCCAACGCCTTGCTCGACAGCCTTGGCCTGATCCTCGACTGCGACCCGCGAATGGTTGCGGCCGCAGGCGCTGCCAGTCAGACGCCACCACCCGAAGAGAAAACCGACGATGGCAAATCAGACACAGCCGACGACCAACAAAACTCATGAGACGCCGATGCTCAGCCTGCGCGCAGCCGTGCGGCCAGGTTCAGTGGATGTTGACGCTCGCACAGTTGAGCTGACTTGGACCACTGGCGCAAAAGGCCGCCGTTGGTCCTGGGATGTTGGCAGTTACATGGAAGAGTTAGAGGTCAGCGAGGACGCGGTGCGGCTCGATCGCCTCAATAACGGCGCGCCGTTCCTCAACGCCCATAACTCCTACGACCTGGACGACGTCATTGGCGTGGTTGAAAAAGCGTGGATCGAAGGATCCGAAGGGCGAGCCCTTGTACGGTTCAGCAAGCGTGACGACGTCGAGCAGATTTTCAAGGACGTGCAGGACGGAATCCTTCGAAATATCAGCGTCGGCTATGCGGTACACCGATACGAGGTTACCGAAAGCACGGACGACAAGCTGCCGACCTACCGTGCTGTCGATTGGGAGCCCATGGAGCTGTCGCTGGTACCGATCGGTTTCGACGATGGGGGCAAGTTCCGCAGCGCCAAGACTGCCGACGAATACAAGGGGCAGCGTTTCAACACCATTTTTGAAGTTCGGGAGGCAACTCAGCCAACCGGAACAACGGCCGCCGTGCCTACGACCCAAGAGGAAGATGCAATGACCGAAGAAGAGAAGCGCGCGGCGGAAGAAGCGAAACGCGCGGCCGATGAGAACTTGCGCCGCGAATCCGCAGAAGCGGAACGCAAGCGCAGTCTGAATATTCGCACCATGGCTCGCAAAGTGCAGCTGGATGACGAGGCGTTCATTGATGATCTGGTGGAGCGTGGCGTTTCCGTCGCCGACGCCAGTATTGCACTGATCGACAAGGTTGCCGAACGGCAGGCGAAGGATCAGCCGAACACCCGCAGCAGCCAACCGACCATCGTAACCGGTGGTCAAGATGTCACCGTCCTGAATGCCAAACGCTCAGCAATGCAGAACGCTTTGCTGCATCGTTGTGATGCCAGCATCAAGCTGGAAGACGCCGGCCGCGAGTTTCGCGGTATGCGCCTGGTGGACATGGCCCGCGAGTTCGTGGAAATGGCCGGCGGCAATGCTCGCGGCATGACGCCACAGGAACTGGCTCGAGCTGCGCTGGGCTGCGATCGCCAAGCTGTCCGCGCCGCCGGCATGCACTCCACCAGTGACTTCCCGCTGCTGCTGGGCAGCACCGTCAACCGCACCCTTCGCGATGCTTACACCAACGCACCACAGACCTGGCGCCCGCTGGGTCGCCAGACAACCGTGCCGGATTTCCGTGCTGTGACCCGCGCCGCCCTGGGCGATATCGCTGCGCTGGAGCAGGTCAAAGAGCATGGCGAGTACAAGTACGGCACGCTGTCCGAGGACGGCGCACCGATCAAGGTTGCCAAATTCGGCAAGATCATCGCCATCACCTGGGAAACCATCGTGAACGATGATCTGGGCGCACTAACTCGCATCCCGGCTGCTCTGGGTAATGCTGCCGCAGCTACCGAGTCGAACGTGGTGTGGGCCTTGCTGCTGGGCAATCCGAACTTCACCGACGCCGTTCCGTTCTACGACGCCGCTCACGGAAATCTTGCCGCAAGCGGCGGCGCCATCAATACCACCACTCTGGCAGCCGCTCGTGCCGCGATGCGCAAGCAAAAATCGAAGGCGGGCGAATTTCTCAACTTGTCGCCCGAGTTCCTGGTAGTTGGCCCAGACAAGGAACTGGAAGCCTTCCAGTTCACCAGTTCGGTTTATGTCCCAGCCAAGAACTCCGACATCAACGATGTTCGGAACGCATCGCTCCAAGTGATCGTGGACGCGCGCATCACCGGCAACCAGTGGTATCTGTTCTCTGCGCCTGGCGGCGTAGATACGTTCGAGTACGCGTACCTGGAAGGCGAGCAGGGCGTGTTCACGGAAACCCGTGAAGGCTTCGAAGTCGACGGTATGGAAATCAAAGCTCGCCTGGTGTTTGGCGCCGGCTGGATCGACTACCGCGGCACTTACAAAAACCCCGGCAACTAATTCGTCGGTCGTACCCAAAACCCAAAGGGCGCCACGCGGCGCCCTTTTTGTTTTCCAGTTCCAGTCTCTGAAGGGGACCATGCATGAAAACTTTCATCCAGCACGGCGACTGCATCACCGTCATCGCCCCGGCCGGCGGTACCGTCTCGGGCGAGCTTTACAAAGTCGGCGCGATCATCGGCGTTGCGGCCACTACTGAAGCAGCTGGTTCGCCGGTGGTGCTGAAACTCTGCGGCGTGTTCGGCTTGACCAAAATCAGTGCGCAGGCCTGGGCTCAAGGCGATCTGATCTACATGAACACCACCAGCCGGGCACTCACCAACGTTTCTGCAACCGGCCTCGTGCTGGTTGGCATGGCTGCTGATATTGCGGCCAACCCGAGCGCGACCGGTGCTTGCCGACTCAACGGCGTTTCTGCTCCGGCGCCGGTGTAATGGGCTGGGCCTCAATGGCCCAGCGCATGCTCGGCGTTTCGATCCGCACCTTCAGCGAACCATCGGCGTCCATCGATCCTGATGGCGCCGTGTACTGGCTGACCGATGGGGTAGAGCCGGGCGTGCCCTTGGCCCAAGCCGTGTTCGATAGCGCGCACGTCACGGTAGATCCGGAAACGGGTGCGCCGATATCGAGCCAAAACCCAATCCTTGGCGTTCGCCTGGTCGATCTACCGAACAAGCCGACGAGTCGTGACAGAGTCAGGGCGCGGGGTGAATTGTTCACGATCAACGATGTTCAGCCCGATGGTGTTGCTGGCGTGACGATCATTCTCCGAAAGGCTTGAACATGGCCCATCCACGCGAACTCATCCGCAAGCAGGCCGTTGCGATGCTGCTGAATGCCACCAATGCAGGTGCAAGCGTTTACGCCAGCCGCGTGGCGCCGCTGATTTCCAACGGCTGGCAAAGCGAGCTTCCTGCGATCATTGTTTACACGATGGACGAGTCGGGCGAGATCTTTAACCAAGCGCCGCGAGAGTACCGGCGGCGGGTGGAGTTGGTGGTTGAGATCCACGCTGAAGGCAACGTAGCACTGGACGACACCCTCGACACACTGGCACGACAAGTCGAACGCCTGCTGCTCATGGACGACACCCTCGGCGGGACCGCCAACGATCTGCAGTATGTGCGTTCGCGCATGGTGTTGCTCGATCAGTCGGAGCAACTGACTGGCGCGTGCCGCCTCATCTTCGAGGCGGAGTACTTCGACCGCCACCCTGACGACTTATTCAACGAAAGCCTGCCCGATCTGGACACGGTCACTACCGAGTACAGCTTGGACAACGCCCAACCCAATCCGGCGGATCGTGCAAAAACGATCATTGAGGACCTGAACCCATGACCACCCGAGTGCTGGTTAAACCTGTCGAGGGACGCCTGGTGCGGATCCCCGGCAACTATGAGGCGCTGCCTGCTGAGGGCAAGACGCTGGAAATCAACAGCTACTGGATTCGCAAGGCTGCGGCCGGTGATGTCGTGATCGAAACAGAACAGCCTGTGGTTCAGGCCCAAACCCCAAAAGGTGAGAAATAATGGCTATCGGATTCGACACCATTCCAGGGCCTGGATCGCTTCGCAAGCCGGGCGCCTACAGCGAGATCGACAACAGCCAGGCTGTACGAGGCCCGCAGTCGGTTACTTATCGACGCCTGCTTATCGGACAGAAACTGTCCGGTGGTACCGCCATGGCAAACGCCCTGGTTCGTGTGACCAGTGCAGCGCAGGCCGATACGCTGTTCGGTGCTGGCTCAATGCTTGCCGGCATGGTGCGCGCGGCGCTGGCCATCGACACCTACACCGAGTTGCAGGTGATGCCGGTGGTCGACAACGCAGCCGGCGCTGCCGCTACAGGTACTATCGTCTTCACCGGCCCTGCCACTGCTTCTGGCACCATTGAACTGCTGATTGCAGGACGCCGCGTGTCGGTGGGTGTCATCAGTGGCGACACTGCTACCGCCATCGGCACCGCTGCCGCCGCAGCAATCACGGCTGCTGCCGACATGCCGGTGACCGCGGCTGCCACCACTGGCACTGTGACGCTGACCAGTCGACACAAGGGCGAGACGGGCAACAGCTTGAGCGCCATGGTCAACTACTACACGGGGCAGGTTCTGCCTGCCGGAGTGGGCGTTACCTTCACCGCGTTTTCCGGTGGCTCTGGCAACCCTGCTCTGGGTAGCGCCCTGGCCGCCCTTGGTGATGAGTGGCTGCAAACGTGGGGTGTGCCGTACTCCGATTCCGCGAGTCTGGCCACCATCAAGACCGAGTTGTCCAGCCGCTTCGCCTGGAATCGCGAGATCGAGGCGCATGCTTTCGTGGCTGCGCGCGGTACTCAGGGCACGCTGGGGGCAATCGGTGATAGCCACAACAGCCAGCACCTGACGATCATCATGGCCAACGATGAACCGATGCCTGCTTATGAAAAGGCGGCAGAGACCATGGCCATTGCGGCTTATTACGCGGCCATTGACCCGGCCCGCCCAATTCAAAATTTGGCCTACACCTGGTGCCTGCCGCCAGTAGCGGCTGATCGCTTCACCAACGAAGAGCGAAATCTGCTGCTGTTTGATGGCATCGCCACGAGCAAGGTGGCCACCGACGGCACGATGCAGGTTGAGCGGCTGATCACCACCTATAAAACCAATGCCGCCGGCGGCTCCGACATCAGCTACCTCGACAGTGAAACTCTGCTCACCCTGATGTTCCTGCGCCATGACTGGCGTGACTACATCCTGCGCAAGTACCCGCGTCACAAACTGGCGAACGACGGTACGCGCTACGGCGCTGGCCAGCCTGTAGTGACTCCAGTGGTGATGAAGGCAGAGGCCATCTCGAAGTTTCGCGAGTGGGAGCGCCTGGGTCTGGTCGAGAACATGGCTGACTTCAAGGCCAACCTCATCAGCGAGCGAAACGCGAGTGACCCGAACCGGCTCGACATGTTGCTGCCGCCGGACCTGGTCAACCAGTTTCGCATCGTCGGTTCCAAAATTCAGTTCCGCCTGTAACGGCGATCGCCAGGAGATAACACATGGCAGGCAAAAACCGTATCGGGGGAACCATCGCCCTGAAGGTCAATGGCGACATCTACTTCGCCAAAGGCAGTTTCACCTACAACCTCGGCAAACCGAAACGCGAAGGCGTGGTCGGCGCCGACGTTGTTCACGGCTACAAGGAAACGCCTCAGGTTCCCTTTATTGAAGGGGAAATCACTGATCGTAACGAGCTGAGTCTCGAGGATCTGGTCACGCTCGATGAGGCGACCATCACGCTGGAACTTGCAAACGGCAAGGTTATCGCGCTGAGCGATGCCTGGTACGCGGGCGAGGGCACCGGCAACACCGAGGAAGGCAACATTGCCTGCCGATTTGAAGGCATGTCCTGCGAGGAAGTGAAGTAATGGCAAAGGAAAAAACGCTACCCCTGACTGAACCGGTCACGTTCGGCAAAGACACATTCACCGAACTGACGGTCACCCGCAAGCTGAAATACCTGCGTGGTCACGCCTTGCGCATTACCTCTGATGGCAAGGGCAACGGCGGCGCCGACATGGACTTCGCCACGCTGATCGACCTCGGCGCCAAGATGGTTGGCCATCCTCCTTCATTGCTCGACGAGCTGAGCGAGGACGATCAAGCCGCCGTCATCGGCGAGGCGCGCGATTTTTTGCTGAAGCACCTCGGGGGTGGGAAGGAGGCGTAACCGTCGTCGTCAAAGTTATGAGCGTCCAGCCATCGGAAGTCATGGAAATGGACTTCGAGGAACTGAACTGGTGGCTTGAACGCACCGAGGAGTGGGTAGGATGGCAGACAAAGGATACTCCTTAAGCCTGATCATTAAGGCCGTCGACCGCGTGACCGCTCCGTTGCGGGGAATCTTCGGCAAGGTCAGGGCGGCTAGCGCGGGCATAACCGGAGCGCTCGATCGAGTAGGTTTGCCGGTATTCACCAATAGCCTCAAAGGGGTAGGTGGAGCGGTTGCTGGCATTGGCAAGGCCGTGGACTCGAGTGCCCGGCGATTGCTTGGGCTCGGCGCCACCCTGGGCATTACCGGCGCAGCGTTGAACCTGTTCTTCCAAGGGTTCGCCGATGCAACCGGGGCGATCGGCGATACGGCTGAGCGTACCGGAATCAGTCGTGAGCGATTCCAGGAGCTGGGCTTTGCGGCGAAGCTGACGGGTTCTTCAGCAGAAACGCTGGGCGGCGCCCTGCAGAAGATGCAGCTCAACGTTGGCGCGGCCACGGCCGGCTCGAAAGAACTCAAGGAAATGTTCAAGGGCCTGGGCATCAACATCAAGGACGCATCAGGCAAGCTGAAAAGCTCGGATGCGCTGTTCGATACTTTCGTCGACCGAATTTCGAAGATCAAAGATCCGTCGCTGCAGGCCCAGGCCGCTGTGAAGATTTTCGGCAAGAGCGCCACTGAATTGCTGCCGCTGATCCGTGGCGGTAGCGCCGGGCTCAAGGAAATGTCCGACGAGGCTCGCCGTCTGGGGCTGGTCATTTCCGACGACGCGGTGCGGGAAGGTGAGGCGTTCGGCGATACGCTCGACACGATCCATGCCGCGCTGAGTGGCGTGGGCAATACGATCGGCAGTGCCCTCGTGCCGCAACTCAATAAGCTCGGCACTCAGCTGATTGAGACGATCGTCAAATACCGGCCTCAGATTGAAGCGTTTGCGACGTCATTCGCAGCGAATCTGCCAGGCAATATCGAGAAGATTACCGGTCTGCTCGGCGACCTTTATGACGGAGTTAAACCCGTTATAGATATTTTCGGTTCGCTCTCGGACACTTTTGGTGCTGCCAACTTGGTCTTCACTGCGCTCGGCCTGTACATCGGCGGTGGTCTGGTCATGGCTGTACTGAATCTCGCAGTGGCGCTGAAGGGGCTTGGCGTAGCAATTACCCTCACCCCGGTCGGCTGGTTCCTGGCTGCGGTCGCGGCAATCGGCGCTGCGGCGTTCATCGTTTACCGAAACTGGGACGCCATCGCCAAATTCTTTGAAGAAAAGTGGGCGAGCGTCAAAGCCGCGTTTGCGGACGGGATCATCAATGGGATTGTGAAGCTCTGGATGGAGTACAACCCAGTCACGCTGATGATGGAGGCATTCAACGGCTTAATCAAATACCTGACTGGATGGGATATTGCCGCGATCATTGGAGAAAAAATCTCCGGCATTGTTTCTATTTGGGCTGGTCTGAACCCGGTCACGCTGATGATGGATGCCTTCGCGGCGCTGATCAAATACCTGACCGGTTGGGACCTGGGGGCAATTCTGGGTTCCAAAATCGCTGATGCTGTTGTTGCCATCAAGAACGGTTTGCCGGACTGGGCAAAAAAACTCCTCGGCATTGATGGTGCCGTCGTGAGTGGTGGCGCGGAAGGCACCGCTCCGGCGGCCGGAACCTATGCGGCTGATACCGATCTCGGCCGTCGGGCCGCGCAGATTGGCCAGGAAGCCGCGCAGCAACTCGCGCAGCCGCCGCAGGCGGTGAAGGTGCAGGTTGACCTGAACAACGTCCCGCCGGGCTCCAAGGTGAAAACCGAGGGCAGCCAGGGCGCGACGTTCGACACCGACATCGGCTTCTCAATGATGGCCCCATAACTGGAGCTCCCCATGGCTTGGCGAGACAACTACCGCGCCGCGACCTTTCGCGGCGTGGGCTTTTTTGTGGCCACGGCAGACAGCAGTCACGGCCGTCGCCAGGCGGTTCACGAAACAGCGCAGCGCGATATCCCGTTCGTCGAGGACCTTGGCCGCAAGGCTAGAGAGTTCAGCATCACCGGGTATCTGCTGGGCAAGGAATACGACGTCGCCCGGGAAGATCTGATCAAGGCGTGCGAAAAGGAAGGCCCTGGCGTGCTGGTTCATCCATACCGTGGAGAGCTGAACGTGGTTTGCCGCGGCCTGACCGTCAGCGAATCGTCGGATGAAGGCGGCAAATGCACAATCTCGATGACGTTCCTCGAGGCGGGCGAGGCTTCGTACCCATCGGCGAAGGTCGATAGCGTCAATGCGATCAGCGAAAAGGGTAACGAAGTCACGGATGCCGCCAAGGAAAGCTTTGTCTCCGACTTCCTTACGAAAGGCTACCCGTCGTTTGTGGCTGATGCCGCGACTGCGCAAATCAAGGATTTGAGTGATTTCCTGAGCTCGCCAGAATTCATCGTTTCCAGCGATATACAGGCGGTCTCGGACTTCTACGATAAGGTCAAAAGCATCGGTTCCGATGCATTCGACCTGATCCAGTCGCCGTTCGATTTCGCCGAAAGTGTCGTCGACGCGATCGGTAGTATCCGCTCGGCGTTCGGTGGTAGCGCTTTCAAGATGCTGACCAGTCTTTACGATCGGTATTTTTCGAGCGGTGACGATGGTGATGTACCGGTTGTGGTGGCGAACACCACGCCGAGCAGGAAGCAGGTCGCGAAGAACTCCAGAGCCATCTCAGCGCTTGTGCGGCAATCAGCTATTTCGCAGGCGGCATCTGCCGCAGTGGTCACGCAGACCACGGAAGAGGTTTCGAACGGGGGTACGAAGACGGTGTCGTCCCCGACTAAATACGACAGCTATGAATCGGCGATCGCTGTGCGCACGGAACTCGCGGATCGTCTGGATGTGGAGAGTGAATCTACGAGTGATGATCTGGTGTACGTCGCGCTCACGGATTTGAGAACGGCCGTCGTACAGGCGGTACCTGATCCCGATCAGGATCTGCCTCGGCTTGCGAAGTTCTCCCCGCGCCAGACGCTGCCTTCTTTGGTTGTTGCCTACCAGCTTTATGGGGACGCAGGACGGGCTGATGACATCATTGCGCGCAATGATCCCCGACGGCCTGGTTTTTTGACTGGCGGTCAATCGCTTGAGGTGCTTGTAAATGGATGACCTTGAGTTGCTGGTCAATGGAATGAATTACGCCGGCTGGACCCAGGTCGGCGTTACCCGGGCCGTGGATGCTTCTTCGGGGGCGTTCACGGTTACGCTGACAGAGCGTTGGGAAGGGCAGGATGGCTTGGCTGCGCAAACTGAGCCCTGGCCAATTCTTCCAGGTGACCGGTGTGAGGTCAGATTGGGCGGTGTACCGATGGTGATCGGGTACGTAGACATCTTCAAGCCTTCGTTCAGTGCGAACGATCACACCATCAACATTCAGGGGCGGGATCGAACTGCCGACCTGATCGATTGCAGTGCTGTGCACACCCCGGACGAGTGGAAAAACATCGACTTGCTGCGGTTTGCCCAGATCCTGGCAAAGCCGTTTGGTGTCGGGGTGTCGGCCGACGTACCGGTGGGTGACCCGTTTCCCGTGTGCAAGCTGCAACAGGGTGAGACGGCCTTCGAGGCGATCGAGCGATATGCGCGGCAACGCCGTCTGTTGCTCATGCCTGACGGTGCCGGCGGATTGTTGATCACCCGGGCGGGTAACAGACGAGCGTCGGTTGGATTGGTGCAGGGAGAAAACATTCTCAGTGCGTCGGGCAGCATCGATCACAGTCAGCGCTTCAGCAATTACGTGGTAAAGGGACAGGCGGCTTACGACCCAACCAGTGAAGGTGAGACCGAGGCACACATTGAGGCTGGTGCCAGTGACAGTGGGGTCAGGCGCTACCGACCAATGCTGGTCGTCGCCGAGTCGGGAAGCACGAGCGGCAGCGCCCAGGAGCGCGCAACGTGGGAGGCCAACAGCCGGTTGGGTAAGTCGGCCTCGGCAAGTATCACGGTGCAGGGCTGGCGGCAGCGCCCCGGCGGCCCGCTATGGGAGCCGGGCATGCTGGTGCAGGTCAAGTCTCCGTGGCTACGGATGGATGGGCAAATGATCATCCGCCAGGTCACATACGAGCGCGGCGAGGGTGGCACCACCACCAAGCTTGACATCGTGAGCCCGCAGGCCTTTTCGCCAGAACCGCCGGACTCCAAGAAGGGATCAAAGGGAAAGACCGCCAAGAAGGGCGGCCGAAACATTTGGGCTGAGGCCATAGGGGAAGAGGACAAGAAAGATGGGTAACCCAGTTCGAGACCTTGGCAACCGCGTGATGATGATGTTCGGTCGTGGCGTTCTGCGCGGTGTAAATGACGCGAACGGTAGGCAGCAAGTGCAGGTCGAGCTTTTGAAGAACGAACTGCGTGACGGCGTTGAGCACATGCAGAACTACGGCTTCACCAGCCACCCCACTGGCGGCGATGTTGCCGTGGCGTTCCTCGGTGGCAATCGGGAGCAGGGGATTGTGCTCGTTATCGACGACCGTCGGTTCCGCATTCCGCTGCAGGCTGGCGAGGTTGCCATATACGACGATCAGGGAAACAAAATCGAACTGCTGCGCGACATGGTGAAAGTCACCGCCATTCAGCACGTCGAAGTGGTGGCGCCGACGATCAAACTGGTCGGCGACCTGGAGGTAGTCGGCAACATCACCACCACCGGTACCGTCACCAATAACGGCAAGGACATAGGCAGCACCCACCGGCATGGCAACGTGACCGTTGGCAGTGCGAACTCAGGAGTGCCCATTTGATGGCCGACGCAGCGATGGTAATGACCGAGTTCGGCGGCGACCTGGTGCTGTTTGGGTTCGACCTTGAGCGTGACGATGGCCTGGAAACGGCAGTCATCATCAGCCTGTTCACCGACCGGCGCGCGAGCGCAGAACAAATTCCCCCTGAATACCCGCAAGACGATCTGCGCGGTTACTGGGGCGACATCACCAACGCATCTGCTACTGACCAGACAGGTTCCCTGCTCTGGCTGCTGGCGCGCGAAAAACAACTTCCGCAAACCCTGAGCCGCGCCGAGCAGTACTGCCGCGAGGCTCTGGCCTGGATGATCGACGACCTGGTATCGACAAGGATCGATGTAGTCGCGTCATACATATCGCAGGGCTGGATGCTGCTGGTGGTCGATATCTACCGGCCTACCGGGCAAGCGGTCCGCTTCCAGTACAACTACGAATGGTCGGCTCAGGCCGGCAAGAGGGCTGCCTGATGCCATTTGCAAGACCGACACTTCCGGAGCTCATCGACCGGGTTACAACCGATATCAGTGGGCGGGTTACTGGCGTTCAAAGCGCGGTACTTCGCCGATCACTGCTTGGCATCCTGGCTCGTTCAGAGGCCGGCGCCGTGCACATGCTGTACGGGTTCCTTGAATGGGCCGCGAAACAAGCGATCATCGATACTGCCGAAAAGGAATACCTTGAGCGATGGGCCGCCATTTGGAAGGTATTTCGCAAGTCCGCCGATTATGCGACGGGCGCGGCGCTGCTCTCCGGCGCAATTGGTTCCACGGTTCTGGCCGGAACGATCCTCCAGCGGCAGGATGGAGTGCAGTACCGTGTTTTGGCTGATGGGACATTCACCGATACGACGTTGCAGCTGACGATCGTGGCAGTGGAGGCCGGTGCCGCGGGCGACACTCCGGCAGGCACGCCGCTATTTTTGCTGTCACCAGTGGCTGGCGTTCAATCGACTGGGGCTGCCGCAAGCGACATAGAAGGTGGGCTCGATGTTGAGACGGATCCACAGCTTCTCAGTCGATTGCTGAAGCGAATCCAGAAACCACCGCACGGCGGGGCAGAGGCTGATTACGAGCTGTGGGCCCTTGAAGTTCCGGGGGTTACCCGGGTGTGGGTTTACCCGCTCCAAATGGGCGCCGGCACCGTGACGGTTCTGTTCGTGTGCGATGGCGAGACGGACATAATCCCGACACCGGCCAAGGTTGCTGAGGTTCAAGACTACATCGATGACGGAACCCGGCGCCCGGTTACGGCCGAGGTGTTTGTGGCTGCTCCAATCGCCGATCCGCTCAATATGACCGTGAAGCTGTCGCCAAACACTGCCGCAGTCCAGGCAGCAGTGAGAGCTGAAGTCGCAGACCTGATCGTTCGCGACTCCAAACCCGGGTCCCCAATCCTGATAAGTCGATTGCGTGAGGCTGTTTCGATTGCGGCAGGTGAGGCTGATAACGCCATCGTCACCCCGACCGCCGACGTCGCGCACGGCGCTGGGCACATGGCGATCCCCGGAACCATAACCTTCTCCAGCTTTTAAGGAGGCGTAATGCCGACAGCTGCCGACTATCTGGAGCAGCTGAAAGCGCTGCTGCCGCCTGGTCAGGCGTTCCCGCGGGAATCCGATACCACCTTGCATGATCTTCTGGACGGCATGTCAATCGAGCTTGCTCGAGTAGACGGTCGCGGCGAAGCGCTACCCCTTGAGGCGAACCCTGCCAGCACCAACGAGCTATTGACTGACTGGGAGCGGGTCGCGGGTCTGCCAGATAAGTGCTCAGGCGTTCTGGAGGAAACCCTGCAGGGCCGCAAGAGCGCACTTTTAGCAAAACTCACCAGTACCGGTGGGCAATCGCCCGCCTATTTCATTCAGCTCGCCGCCTCACTTGGGTACACGGTGACCATTGAGGAATACAGGCCTTTCAGGGCCGGTCACTCAAGCGCGGGAGATCCACTGACTAATGGTCCGTGGATTTTTACTTGGCTTATCAGGGCGCCCGAAGTAAGCGTCACGGACTTTCGGGCCGGTCGATCTGCTGCTGGTGAGCGATTGCGGACATGGGGCAATGACACCCTCGAATGCAAATTAAATCAATTGAAGCCTGCGCACACGATTGCGCTCTTCGCATATGGAGCATGACACATGCACAGAATTGATGGCCCTGGCGCTACGGTCGACAAAAAGTTTACCGATGGCGATCCAGTTGGAGGTGTGCCAGCCACAGTTGTAACAGACGAGTGGCTGAATGATGTTCAGGAAAACATCATGGCGGTACTCTCTGCTGGTGGTGTAGCTCCAACTAAGGGGCGAGCAGCAGATCTTCTTGATTCTATAAGGAAGATTGGAGTTGGCGTTGTGGGGGCTGTTCGAAATGCGAAAATGTCCCTTACGACGGCGAGCTCTTCTGCAACGTTTACAGCTGATGAAGTCGTTGTAGAAACTGCAATCGGCGGTCTGCAATATCGGCTTTCAAGCTTTAACAAAACCATCAATGTCAGCACGGTCGGTGCTGGAGGCATGGATACTGGCGCTCCTTCGCCTAGTGGGTTTGTCTCTATTTATGCGATCTATAATCCAACTACACAAGCGTCTGCGCTGCTTGCTTGCATTCAGACGGTGTCCAACGGTTCGATATACACTGGCGCAAACATGCCTTCGGGCTATACGGCGTCTGCGCTCGTTGCTAGCTGGCCAATTACAGCAGCGTCGATTCTGTCTGTTGGCTTCTTGAGCGACAGGACTGTGGCAATTCCGGCAGTCTCCGTACTTAATAGCTCGGCTATTGTCAGCTCTCAAGCATCTCTTTCAATTTCTAATGCCGTTCCTTCCAATGCCAGATCGATTAACGGCTACGTTTCTGTAAGTTCTACCTCTGCCTCCAATCTTGGCGTAACGCTTTTTTCTTCATCATCAGTAACCGGTGGCGCGCAGCCTTTCATCTGGGGGTCTTGCCCGCCAAACGCGCTTCAGCAGGGTGGATTCTCTGGATTGCAAATCGCTGTGCCGAGCGTTATCGGCTATACCACGGCATCTACCGTAGGCACTCCAAATTTCCAAATCAACATCAACTCGTATTCTTTCTGAGGATAAAAAATGGAATCTGTATTTGTTCAGTTTTCAGACTCCGAGGAAGCAGTTGTGCTTTCTGTTTTTGGGTGCCCACAAGATCCTTCCGAGTACCCGAATCAGCAGGAGATTAGTGTTGAAGATCCACGATATTTGAAATTTATCAGCCCACCGATCACCGAACCAGCCACCGATCCTCTCGAGAAACTGAAGGCTTTTTTGGCGGCGAATCCTGACGTGGCGGCCATCTTGGGCTAGTGGAGTAAATGGCGGGCCAGGGTCTCGGATAGGGCTCCGACGCCCTAAGGCCACGTGTTATGATGGTGGCGTCTGATTTTTTGGTTTGCCCTGATGAGTAGCAAGAAAACAAACGCTCAAAGTTCTCGAATGGAATCACTTGATGGGCTGCGAGGGATCGCAGCGCTGATCGTTGTGTTTGCCCACTCGATGGTTTCTCAGCCGTTCTATTGGAATCTTCGTTTTGTTCAGTCTGAAGATTCAAAAAACATAGGTGATTTACTTCTTCTTTATTCTCCGCTCAGGATTTTTTATTCCGGAGATAAAGCAGTTATCCTGTTTTTTCTTCTCAGTGGGTTTGTTCTTTCGCTACCGTGGATAAATTCTCGGCAGTTATCATATGGCGGTTTTTTAGTGTCGCGTGTGTGCAGGATCTATTTGCCATACTGCGCCGCAATGGCGCTTGCTGCTGTATTAGCCTTCATTTTTGGAGGGGCGCCGATACCTGGCGCTGGGGATTGGGTTAATGTTTATGGTTGGGTAAATGATTTTTCAATAATGAATTTGCCCAGCATTATTTTAGTTCTTGGGAATGGCTTCAGTTCTTGGATAAATAACCCAACGTGGTCGCTTGTCTGGGAAATGCGCGTATCGTTGTTGTTTCCTTTGCTGATTGTTCCAGTTATTCGGTGGAGACTTTGGGGAGCGTTTTTTGTTGCTCTAGTCCTTTATGGGCTGTATTGCCTGGGGTCTTTTTTTGCTGGTGAATATTCGGAGGCTGCTGGTTTTCTTGGTCAGCCTCAGGATACGTTCTATTTTGCTGGTTATTTTCTCGCTGGTATTGTTTTGGCTATTTATCGCGAATTCTTTATGGCTCTCGCGTCAAAAGGTAAAGGTATCGGCGCGTTGGCGTTTCTCGTTTCTGGTTGCGCTGTATGGATTGCCAGCCCGATTTCTGATAATAATTTTTTCAAGGCATTAGGCGGCGCGCTGGTTATTGTTGCTGCAATATCTGAAGGGGCGCCACGTGGATGGCTTAATAAGGCTGTAGTCCAATGGCTCGGGCGAGTGTCCTATAGTCTATATCTTGTACATGTGCCGACCATTCTTGCTTTTCACTATATTCTTTATGGCATTGTTCCATATGCTGTTATTAGCGTTATTGCAATTCCTATTTCTTTGGTCGTGGCGGAGTTGTTTTATAGAGTTGTTGAGAGGCCGTCGCATGACCTCGGCCGAAGTCTTGTTAAGCGAATGTCGATAAGAGCAAGTATGGAAGCCAAACCGATCTAACTTTTAAAACTAACTCTCAGTCCCCGCCAAGTGCGGGGATTTTTTTGCCTGGAGAAAAGTGATGGGTGTATCTGAGAAGGACCGCGACATCCTCGCGCGCACGCTGTGGGGGGAGGCTCGCGGTGAATCGCTGGCTGGGCAGATTGCCGTGGCTTGGACTATTCGCAACCGTGTGTTCGATGGAAAGGAGAAGTCGTGGTGGGGTGAGGGATGCGCCGGCGTGTGCCAGGCGAAGTACCAGTTCAGTTGCTGGAACAAGAACGACCCGAATTTCCCATTCCTGAGCGGTGCACGTCAGATCCCGTTCCGCGAACTGGCGCAGTGCCGGATTGCTGCTGACCAGGTAATCGACGGCAAGGTGCTGGATCCTACTGGCGGTGCCACGCATTACTACGCGCTCAGCATGAAGACTCCGCCAGCCTGGGCGGCGAAGGCCAAGCAGACCCTGAAGCTTGGCGGGCACGTGTTCTTCCGGGACGTGCCGTGATGGTTGTGCCGTGGAAGGGCGTCGGCGCGGTGGTGCTGGTGTTGATCGGCGCCGGTAGCGCGTGGCAGTTCCAGGACTGGCGCTACGGTGAGCAACTGGCCGAGCAGGCCCGACTGCACA
This sequence comes from Pseudomonas pharyngis, assembly GCF_021602345.1. Classification (GTDB taxonomy): domain Bacteria; phylum Pseudomonadota; class Gammaproteobacteria; order Pseudomonadales; family Pseudomonadaceae; genus Aquipseudomonas; species Aquipseudomonas pharyngis. The sequence continues at coordinate 43,386 of NZ_BQID01000005.1, read as the reverse complement.
CCGAAACCCTCAATCAGTTTACCATGGCGGCCGCCACCGCGCAGCAGGCCGAGCAGGACAAGCGGCTGGCGCTCGAGCAGCGACTGGCGGTCAGTGACAAAACCCACTCCGAGAAAATGACCAATGCCCAAAAAGACCAGGCTGTTCTGCGCGATCGCCTTGCCACTTCTGATCTGCGGCTGTCAGTCCTCCTCGACGCGGGTGCAACCGGTGGCTGTTCAGTGCCTACCACCGCCGGCGCCGGCGGCGTGGATCATGCAGCCGTACGCGCCCAACTTGACCCAGCGCATGCTCAACGAATTGTCGCCATCACCGACGAAGGTGACCGGGGATTGATTGCACTCCAGGCCTGCCAAGCGTACGTGCGAGAAATCACGCGCTGATGGGGCGGATCAGGTCGGGGCCTTGGTTGCGGACATTGCCGACGGCGCGGTCGACCTTGAACCATTCGAAAACCTCGGATGGCTCGCCCTGGTGCAGCACCATCTGCTCGGCGCGCTCTTTCGGTGTCGCTGGGTCCAGCCATTCGCGGGCAAGCTCTGGCGAGAGAACTACCGGCCGCCGGTCATGAATGTCGACCATGCCGCCCACGCTGTCGGCGGTGATGATGACAAAGCCGTCATGCTCGCCTGGATCATGCTCATCGTTCGGATATTGGCCGATCGCGGCGCAGAGGATTGGCGACTGGTCCCGATGCCGGATCAGGTATGGCTGCTTCTTCGGGCCACCCTCGTCAACCCACTCGAACCAGTTGTTGATCGCAATGATCGCCCGGTTCGGCCAGATGGCGCGGAAGAATGGACCGTGGGCGACTTTTTCGACCCTGGCGTTGATCGGTGCGGCGCGATCCTTGGCCCAGTGCGGACGCCATCCCCAGCGGACCATGTCGGCGTGCAGGAACTGACCTTCCTGATGGAAGAGGGCAAGCTGGGCGGTCGGCGCGGCGTTGTACCGCCCCAGAGGCTGCTCGCCGGTTGAGTTGATCAGGGCGTTCGGCATGCTGAGCGCTGCCACGAAGTCGTGAATGCCGCTGTATTGGGAGAGTCGTCCGCACATTGCCAGATCCTCGCATGAGCTTTCAGCGTAGACCTGCTGGAGCTGGCTTCGTCACAAAACCTTTTCCGGCGCAGGTCTGGCAGTCATCGCGCGCGCCAAATCGGTCAAGGCACACAGGGCAGGTGCAGAACGCCGCTGATTCAATGTGTGGTCGCACCTTTTCAAAAGTACGCAGATCGCGCTCTTCCTTTGCGACTTGGCCAGCATCGACCAGCGCGCGGTAAGTGTCTGGGTCGTCGATGGGGCTGTAGTCGACGCCACCGATTACTCGCTCAGTTTCGACCAACTGGTATTGCTGCCCATACATGGCCAGGATCAGTCCGGAAATTTTGCCAATGTTCCTGGAGAGCCCCAGGTTGAGATGTACGCCTTCTGGACCAGAGTAAACCTTCCCGTCGTACGCGAATGACGCGCCTCGCGGCGTGGCAGATGCGAAGTTGAATATGGACCGGCTGATGGTGCCCAGCAGCTTTCCGTTGTCGATCTGCACGACCCTGTAGGTCGACGCACCGCGGTAATGGCCCGGCGAATTCTGCAGCTCCTCGACGGCGTGCCAGTAAGCAGCGTCTGCCACCTCGTTCATTTCGAACTGTTCAAGCTGGTCGATCAGTCCCTCTGTTTGCAGCGTCGCTGACATCTCATGAAGGGTTTCGCGGTGCCCCTCTGGGTTTTGCATGCGGAAATCTTGATCATCGAGAGTTGAGCGCCATCGCTGGAGTCGGAGGGCTTTCGCCTGGTCGAAATTCATGGGAACGGATTCACTGTACAAATGCTGTATGCATGTACAGTAATCGAGTCGCGCAAGGTGGGCGAGGGTGAGGCGACGAGCTGTAGGATTGGGGATTGTGTTCGGTCGGCAGAACGCCGGTGATGGGTGCGCAAAACCTCCCTTGGAGGCCGCGTATTTACGTTTGCATAAGCACAAAAAAATGGATGTTTTGCAACCTGTGAAACTGGCTATATTCCTTTTAAATCAATAGTTTGCGTTTCTTCACGCACCAGCATGGGGTGCTAGGGGTCGAGTGTTCGAATCACTCCGTCCCGACCATATTTTACAAAGGGTTGCGAGATTTTATCTCGCGACCCTTTTTTATTTCTCTTCGTTTTTACCCCTACAAAACCACTGGCTCTGGGTGGAATCCTCACGGCTTCCGCGTGGGCGGACGCAGGCTTTGGCGCTCACGCGTGGTCTCTTTACCAATGTTGATTGGTCTTTTTCTTCAGGTCCTGACGTTTTTGACTGTTTAAGACTATTTTCCTGCGTATTGAGAACTACATACAGGTCAACCATCAGCTTGAATATCTCAGGTCGCTCGGGTCATCCTACGTACCCGGTAGTTAGGCTTGGGCGGCACTGGGATCGTATAGCCGTCGGGGACTAGACTGCGTAGGTCATAGCCCATCATGAATAATCCAGCTTCAAAGGCGTGGCAGCGGTCTACCAGCTGAGGCTGCTTGGCGAATAGTTCGGACCCTTCTAGTACCGCGCGGATGATCCAACCTAATTGGAGCTGGTGCCGTGCCCAAAGGTGGCGACTGGTGGTGGAGAGTTGCGGTGTACCGTTGTAGCCAAGCTTTAAGTGTTTTGGGTTTCGAATCTGGTCGCCGATCCCTGGCCCCCAGGCGAAGTCCAGTGCCTGCGGCGCAGTGGTGCCGGTGCCTTGGCGGTAAAGGCGGTAGAGCAGCGCGATGGCGGCACCGACCCGGCCGTCATAGATGGGAGAGCCAGTGGTATCGAGCAGGGCATGGATCTTAGTCATGCCCGAGTCGAATCTTAGGATGTTCTGCTTGGTGAGGTGGTTGAGCTGCTGCTTGCGGTCCAGCGCGAGAAGCGCCTGGCACTGCTTTAGGTAATTCACCAAGTTCTTGTTGTGCATTTGCTCTTTGAGGAATCCGACGGCGCCATCGACATTTCCCCACGCTAGGATCGCTTCGCAGGCCCCATGCGTGGCGAACTCATCGCGGGCTCGAACCGCAAGGCGCAAGCGAATGCGCAGCCGGCGCAGCTCCGCCTTTACCGTCTCCCAGTTCCCGCCCCACTGGTATTCCGCCTGAACCGCTTCGATACCTTGAACCTTGCAGTCGATCGCTCTGCGCACGAACCTGCTGCGCGAGACCTTCAGATGCACTGGCAGAGTGGGGAGGTTTTCGATTAGCCACTGGATGAGGCCGAGCACGTCCGGTTGCTCGAGAAACTGCTTGCGATTCATTCCATGGTTCCTAGTCGCGTCGTGATGAGGATCAAGCTCTAAGGTAGCGCGACGGGGTATGTTTGAGTGCCTGTTTTTCGATCCACAGTGGATCTTTCACTATTGACTACACTCGACGAGCGGGCATTCGCTTTGGCTAATCCTAAAAGTCACTTGAGCTGGCATTTGGACGACAGAGCATCTGAATGGACTTTTGATGAGGTCGGAATCAAATGCAAAGGCAAGGCGATTCGATTTTTCTTAGTGCTTCTGACTTGGTTGGACATCTTAACTGCCGGCACTTAACGAGCCTTGACTTGGCGGTGGCGAATGGCGAGCTAGAACGCCCTGCTATCTGGGACCCATTGCTGCAGATTCTATGGGAGCGTGGCACGCGACATGAACAAGGCTTTGTCGAGCACCTACGATCCCAGGGTCTATCCGTGACAATCATTGACGGTATCGGAGTTGATGACGAATCGGTTGAGCGCACAAGGAGCGCCATGCTCGCTGGGGATGAGATCATAGTACAAGGCGCGTTTCGCGCGAATGGTTGGGTGGGTCGCACGGATGTCCTCAGGCGAGTAGAGGCCGAGAGCAATCTTGGAGCATGGTCTTATGAGGTGATCGATACCAAGCTTGCTCGTGAGACGAAAGGTGGAACTGTCTTGCAGCTTTGCTTGTACGCCGATCTAGTCGGCACCATCCAAGGGGGTTGCCCGACACATAGCTATGTAGTTGCCCCATGGTCCGGGTATGAGCCTCAGATGTATCGAATGGACGATTACGCAGCGTACTTCCGACGAGTCAAAAGCAGTCTTGTAGCTGCTATCGAGCACGCGGGGGAGGTGATCTATCCTGAACCGAAGGAGCATTGCGACATCTGTCGTTGGCAGAGTCGTTGCGACCGGAAACGTCGAGAGGATGACCATCTCTCGCTTGTGGCCGGGATTACCAAAGTCCATATCGATGAGTTAAGACGGCACGGCATAGAAACTATGACGGATCTAGCAGCAATGCCGGTTCCGCTTCCATGGAGGCCCTCGCGCGGGGCAGTACATTCGTACGAGCGGGTACGAGAGCAGGCGCGCATTCAGGTCGAGGGACGCGAAGCAGGGAGCGTGCTTCACGAACTTTTACCTGTTACGGAGGGATTCGGTTTAGCGAGCTTACCCGAACCTTCAGTCGGGGATATCTTCTTCGATCTGGAGGGCGACCCATTTGCTGGGGAGGGCGGCCTTGAGTACTTGTTTGGTTATACTTTTATTGATGGTAACAATGGCATCGCTTATACGGCTGACTGGGCGCTATCTCGTGAGGAGGAAAAACTGAATTTCGAGCGTTTCATCGATTTCGTCGTCGCTCGACAGGAGCAATACCCGGATCTGCACATTTACCATTTCGCACCCTATGAGCCGGCTGCTCTAAAACGGTTGATGGGGCGTCATGCAAGTCGTGAAGAAGAGATTGATGCTCTTCTGCGCTCTAAAAGTTTTGTTGACCTTTACAGCGTGATACAAAATGGTCTGCGAGCGAGCGTGGAAAGTTACTCGATCAAAAAGCTTGAGCCCTTATACGATTTCAGCCGAGATACAGAACTTTCAGAAGCAAACAAGGCGCTTGCTAAGGTTCAAGCATGCCTTGAGCTGGGAGATTTAGCGTTCATCAATGATGTTGATCGTTCTGTTGTGACTGGATACAACCGAGATGATTGCGTATCTACCTGGCGACTTCGGGACTGGCTAGAAATACAGCGCACCAACTTGATCAACGTTGGCAATATCATTCCTCGACCGGAAGTCCCTGGGAGCGTGCCAAGCGAGGCACTTGGTGAATGGCAAGAGAAGATCATTGGGCTTATCGAACGGTTGACGGACGGGGTTCCTACTGATGCGGCGGAGCGCACGGCCGAGGAGCATGCTCGATGGATTCTCGCGCATTCGCTCGACTGGCACCGGCGAGAACAGAAGGCGCTTTGGTGGGAGTATTTCCGTCTTTCCGACCTCATGGCAGAAGATTTGCTCGACGAGCGAGCTGGACTTTCAGGTCTAACATTTGTAGGCGTGAATGGGGGAACCGCTAAGGCACCCATTCATCGCTACAGCTTCCCTCCTCAAGAAACGGAGATGCGCGGCAGTGAGGATTTGCACACTTTGGGAGGCAGGAAGCTAGGCAGCGTCGACGCAATTTCTCTGGATGAACGTTGGGTCGATATTAAGAAAAGAGGGGACAGTGCAAATATTCATCCTGAGGCAGTTTTTTCCCACACAGTTATTAATACGACTGTCCTCGCCAATGCGCTTGTTCGCATCGGCGAACATGTCGTTGCTCATGGGATGGAGGGAGGCGGACCCTTTCAGGCCGCTCGTGATCTTCTGATGCGTCTGCCCCCTCGTATAGGCAATCAACCGATCCAGCATGAAGGTGAGCCTGCCCTAGATGCCGCACTCCGTGTTGCGGCACATATCGAAAGTGGACTGCTTCCAATTCAAGGGCCGCCAGGTGCCGGCAAGACGCACACAGGCTCACGTATGATCTGTTCTCTCGTGCAAGCCGGGAAGACTGTTGGAGTAACTGCCAATAGCCACAAGGTCATCCGCAACCTTCTCGATGGAGTTGTGAAGGCTTCTGAAGAAATGGGAATTGATGTTTGCTGCTTTCAAAAACCTTCGGAGATGGAACCAGATCAGCAGCGATTGCGATTTGTAAAAAGTAATGCTGATTTGCTAAACGCCATCGGCAGCAGAGCAAATGTGGCAGGAGGGACTGCTTGGCTGTGGGCGTCGCCTGATGCAGCGCACTCCGTGGATGTGCTGTTTATTGATGAAGCGGCGCAAATGGCGCTTGCGAATGTAATTGCTGTATCACAAGCGGCGAATAGCGTTGTGTTGCTAGGCGATCCGCAACAACTCGATCAGCCGATGCAGGGTAGTCATCCAGAAGGCACTGATGTTTCAGCTCTGCATCATATTCTTGGTGAAGAGCAGACGATTGCGTCTGACCGAGGACTTTTTCTTGCGGAGACATGGCGTCTTCATCCGGACATCTGCTCCTATACGTCCGAACTATTCTACGAGGGGCGTCTTCATCCTCGCCCAGGATTGGAGGCTCAAGCAATTCGCTCACCCGGACGCCTCAATGGTTCAGGCCTCCGCTATGTTGCAGTCGTTTCTGAAGGCAATCAGAGTTCATCGCCGGAAGAGGCTGATTGCGTTCGAATGCTCGTGGAGGAAATCCTTGCGTCAGGCACTACTTGGATCGACAGACATGGTGTTGAGCGACTGATATCGCTTCAAGATATATTAATCATTGCTCCCTACAATGCGCAGGTGTTCGAGCTACAGGACCGCATTTCGGGAGCTCGGATCGGAACGGTCGACAAATTCCAAGGACAGGAAGCACCGATCGTTATTTACTCGATGACAACATCAAGCTACGTCGATGCACCGCGTGGAATGGAGTTTCTCTACAGCCTAAACCGACTGAATGTCGCTACATCACGTGCGAAATGTGTTTGTGTACTCTTTGCGTCGCCTACATTGTTTGAGGCTCAATGCCGAACACCCCGCCAGATGCAACTCGCCAATGCTTTCTGTCGGTACGATGAACTTGCGATAAGAATATGAGATGAGCGTACTAACCCTGACTTCTGAGGGGCACGCCGCGCAAGGTAATGGATACGGTGGTCAAGTTATTTTGAACGCTGGCTTGGGTTTATCCGGCCAGTGATTCAGCCTCTGCTGACGTCCTATATTGTGGGCAAAAATCTTCGGGACAGTAGATGTCATATTGGAGGGCGGTGATGCTATGCGGATAGCCACTTCATCATTAAAGGTGAGCAATTCGAGACGTATAGAATGTTTGCGGGTAACGCCTCGTTGCCGATGATGATGCGGTACTCTCATCTCTCGCCTGACTATTTACAGGGAACCATCAGTTCGGTCCGGCACTGCAATAAGCTAAATTCCAATTGTCAGGGAGCGAAAATGAGGAAAACGGTAGATATCAGCAAAGTTGCCGGGATTGAGTATCACGGTAGTTCTGGAGTTACTCAGAATTCCATCGGCGCCATCGTGAATATCATCAACTCTGGCGAGAAGATCAAGTCAGCCTGGATTTTATCTTGGTTCGATGGAAGCATTGGTGAGCATAGTTTTTTACTAAGTATATACCCTGCGCGACAGGTGCTTATAAAGACAGGCTTCACGTCGGGGTATTCAGGAGAGGGACCGAGTGGGCTTTCCACCGCTCTTAAGATCCTACAACTGCATAGAGTAGAGATTGAAGAGTACGACATCGATCGAGCGGAGCAGCAACGGATTGAGGCAGGATGCCTACTTTCATCTGATTTGGAAAGACTGGAAAAATCTCGCCCTATTCGTCCAACTAGATTCTACGACTACATCCTACGACAACCAAATTTTCCACGAGAAACTGACGTCCGTGATGTTCAGCAATGCTTTCCTGCTGCTATCAATTTAGGGCTTCTCGACGAGAGACTTGTAGAGTTGGCGATCAGCCTCCTTGAGAGTCCGGACTTAGCGATTAATACCGCCTTTCGTCGATTAGAAGACATTGTCAGAGATAGAGTAGGCATTTACGACAAGAGTGGCACTCATCTGTTCAAGAAAGCTTTTGAGGGCGACAAGTCCCTGCTCCACTGGAACGATCTGGACGGCGGCGAACAGGCAGGAAAAGCGGGACTGTTCGTGGCGGTTTTTCTTACCTACCGTAATCCCCGGGCTCACCGTGAAATCCTCTGCAATCCCCAGGAAGCCGTGCGCGAGTTCATGCTGATCAACCAGCTCTATCTCTTGGAAGCATCGGCGGTGGAGCGGATCACCAACGTCGTCTCCTCTGAATGAGGAGCGGAGTAAGCGCTTTTGATTTTTGCAGCTGCCTGCTATGGATATGAGTCGGTAGTAGCGCTAAGCTCGTGCAATCATTAACATGCCAAGGAATAAGCTATGCAGCTGGGGCTCAATCTTCTAAAGAAAACCAAGGATGAATTTCTCACTGAGCTCGCCAATTTGGCCAAGGCGAAAGAGACCCTCATATTCATTGATACCAATATTTTGGCGTACCTATTCAAGCTCCATTCTGCTGCGAGGCAGGAGTTTTTTGACTGGGCAGTGGTGGCGATCAACGAAAATCGGCTTTGTCTACCTGCATGGTGCGCAGGCGAATATCTGGCAAGAGTCAGAGATAACCAACTTCACACTTACACTCCAAAAAGCAAGGGTGACGACCAACCGAGGAAGGCTCTTGAGGCTATGCTCGATACTGCTTCACTGTTCGTGGATGATGCCGTCCTCAGATCTACAACCTATTCTGGCTCCCGAGCAGCATATTTAGCGGGGTTTCGGGCGGCTATAGACGAACTCAAGCAATACACCCAAGCATTTAAGCACCAATTTGATCCCGACAAAATCCACGCTGAAATTGAGGAACATCTGGGGGCAGCGGTACTTGATTCTCCTATTGCCAATCTTTGTGATAGAGCAGCCAAAGAAGGGCCGTCGCGGATTGAGCATCGGTTGCCTCCCGGCTTTCGTGACGAAGGGAAGCCTGAAAATCGCTTGGGCGATTTGATAATTTGGCTGGAAATTCTTGAATATAGTCTTAAGCGAAAAGACGATTTTACTCACGTGTTGTTTTTGACTAATGACGAAAAATCGGATTGGGTGTATTCGCCAGCTAAACGATTGGATATTAAAGGTGCCAACCTCAAACCTGTACCTAACAATAACCCAAATCTGAAGATCATCGATCCTCGTTTGGTTTCGGAGTTCAAGCAGGCGATCGGCCATTCGAATGTCTCGATTTGTACCCTATCTACGCTTGTGCAGGGTTTCTCCAAAACTGACCCTACTACGGTTGCTCAGCTCGCAGCCGCAATCCAAATCGAACTGGTATCAAGCGAAGGGGGAGCGAATGGTACAAGCGCGAATGCGCAGGAACAACCAAACGCGGAAATTGAAGTGGGGGTGGCCACGGATGTAGAGGCTGTGCCAGAAGCTGATCTACGAGTAGATCCCACAGTTGATGAGCGTCCGAGCGAAGAGGCCAATAGCGCGTCTGGAGTAGCGTCGGAGGATTCTAACCAAGTCCATCAGCCCGTCCCTGTTGATCTCGATCTCGATCTCGATTCCGAAGACGAAATTGCCGAGGTCATCCAGTTGGAGGGCTATCGAGATTCAACCTATCAATCAGATGCACCAGGTGAGCTCAATGAGATTATCACCTCGCTCAGATCACATAACTGGTATGTTCAAAACCCCGCTATAGAAAAATTAAGATCGATAAGCGTTGAATACTCCACCCCCACTTCATGGTTTGTTTTAGGTCGCAATATCTATCAAGCTGCGTGCGGGAACGCACAGAAGGCTATGGATTTCCTATCTAACCTAGATTCTCGTCTTAAGTGGTTCGCCGAGAATATTTCGAAATATGTATTGGCGGGTATAGTATACGAAATATATTTTGATAGTAACGGCGTATTGCGCGATTCGCCAAAAGCTGGTTACTTAGGTAAGCCACTATCCCTTCTCGCTAAGCCGGACTACCCTGAAGTCAGCGAATTCATCAGATCTAAGCTTGAGTCAGCTGGTGCGAATCTCTACTTTTATCCTGGGGATGATCGACAGCACACGGTAGTCGTTCAGTCGGAACCAATTGAAAGTGGTGACGTTTTTGATACAAAACGCAGTAAGTTGATTTCGATTACCATCGATGGGCGACAAATCCTAGCTGATGTGGCGCCGGAGGAAGATCGGTGGCTGACTCGCTATAGAGTTTCCTACAGCACTACCGATATTTTGGAGGACATTTCCACGAGCCTTTCGATTCCTCGTTGGGCACTTGCCTTGGTACTTAACCCCGAAGTTGATGCGAGCGTGAGATTCGTGGTCCCAGAAAATCGATGGTTTCAACCCCGTATTGCTCTTGCACCCAATGCTACAGATTGAATATTTTTTACAAGTGCATAGGCCTGAAGCCGGGGGCTTAGTAAGACTCCGGCTGTCAACTACCAACGCGATTTCGATATTTCACATCGGAACGCCCAGAGGTTGCTCATTTTGCCAAAATGATCTTGGGGTTGGATTAAAAGCTAGTTTGAGCGCGCCTTATTAAAAATCTCCTTGAGTTTTTCTGAATGCCCCCATAGGACAACTCGGGTCGGAGCAAAATCTTTAGATGGATTTTATGCGTGTAAAAGAAAAAATATCTAGCTGTGATGCCAGAATGGCGAAATGCGATAGATCTAGGTTGATGGCATACGCTTAAAGTTGCCCAGGCCGTAAAATTGAGGAGCATCTTATGAGTGAATTGCCAAAAGAGGTCGCGGTAATTTTTGAGTGTAATCCCGAGATTAAAAGGTTGATGCCCAATCCGTTGTTAGTAAATGATTCTGAGTTGCTGGCCTCGCTCACACAACAGTTCAACAAAAACCTAGGTGGAACTCGGTCAGGTGAGCTGCATAGAATCACTTTCAAAAAAGATTCGTCTCGAGAGCTTATGACTATACAGAGTAAAGAGTTGGCAGGACTCTTAACGACTACAGTTGTTGAGCGTGGAAGACTTGACAGTGTTGCTGAGTTAAAAGTCCTGCCCGCGCTCTTTGATGGTGCAATACTGCCGAGCCTGCTTTCTTTGGCCGTTTTTCGGTTGTTAAGAAAAGAGCTTTCTTATATTTCACGTATTGGTGAAGAAAAGGGAAATCACCAGCCTCAGGTTGACCGAGCGCGTTTCGAACGCATTACGAAAGTAATCGTTGATTGTTTTGAGTGTATTCCGTTGGTGTCCATTGATAGCGCTCTTAGAGATATTCATCTTGCGCGGCTCATAAGGTCGAATGATGAGTGTTATGAACTCTTTGTTTCAGAGCGATGCAGTTTTCAGAAGTTGTTATCGGGCTGGCCTGCTGGGTACTATGTCTACTATCAAAGCAATCAATATTACAATCCTCAGCAGTTAGATGTTCGATTGTTTTTAGATCGTCAGATTATGCAGCACCCAGTGTTTCTTTTGTTTGAAAGCTTGGTGGCCGGGCGAATATGTGAAGTATTGTTGAGTGGGAATTATTCGGAGTTGAATATTCATCGTCAGCGCCGCTCGCTTGGTAAGGCTATCAATGAATTGCGAAGCTGTTTGGATGATGTCTTCAGAACCTTGGAAAATGGTAGTGAACAGCTTAAGAAAGAGATGGATAATCGGGATATTACACGCCGAGAGTATGACGAAATAAAAGTATTCCTTCAACAGCACGACGCTGGTAGGGAATTACTGGAGAGTAGGCTTTCTGCAGCTCTAGATCAGAAACTTGATGGCCTCGATCTCCTGGAGCGAATAACTTGGAAGGAGAAGATTGAATTGTATTTGGTCAACGGCGCCTTGGTGATTAATGATGATTATGTAGAAGATCGGAGTAGGGTAGAGTAGAGAGCTAAATAATTCCCTGGAATAATTCTGGCTTTTCCGTTGGTATAGATATGCAGCTTTTGGTCCTGTCGGTGGTTTAAGGGCAAAAGCTGCAGTTCATGATTTATCGCTATATCTACTTTTTAATGGCGGTTAAGTTATTATCCAGTAGCGCCATTAAATGGATTTCCCTCGATAAATCGACTGGATAACTTCCACTCCAGTCTTTGGGCAAGCTTTTCAGCTGTTCCAGGCACCAAGAAGGCAAAGATTAGGTTGTAGCTGCGATCCTGACGGTAATCCTCACTCTGACGCTCAAAGTTTTCCCTGATTGTTTCTCGCCGTTTAGCCCACGTACCTTATGCATCCTGATCTTTCACGAGGTCATCGTGGTGGAAGGCCTTGAGCGTCCAACCAAACGCCAGTAGATACGTTTTGTAGGAATCAAATGTTGTGTTTGTCACGTTGAGTAATCGTTCAAGTATTGCAAATCGCGAATAGGTCCTTGTTAAAACGGTGCTGCAATTCAGCATTGCCATCTTTGCGCGTCACGCCATCCAACGGCCACGCCTTGGCCAGATCCTGGGCGGTCAGCGTTTGCACTTTCGTCGCTTTTACTTGGTCAGCCTCTACGTTAGCAGCGGCGTATGCCTGTGCCTTGGCGGTTTTCTTTTGCTCGTTGGGATTGATTTGCTCATCGATGAGCGCCCGGGCCTGGTTGCGTGCTTTACGGATGTCCGTGAGGGATTTGCGCGGCCATGACCCGCAGGAGTACTCTTTGTTCTGGTCGCCCCACCGATACCGATAGAAAAAGCTGACCGACACACCGTCCTTGCGGACTGTGATTCGACCGGCCAGATTGCCGTCCTCCCTGAGGATTTTGCCGGCATCGTTGGCGGTCAGTGACTCAAGTTCTTTGATGGTGATTTTGGCCATGGAACGGACTCCCCCTACTTTAACCCCCACAAAAACGTCGGCTCTTGATGGACATTACTGGACTCTCGTAGAGCAGAACACCGCTGGAGCTCAAGTAAATACTAGCTTAGAAAAATCCAGAGTAAAATTTTGGAAGCTATCAAGAAGTATGAAAAAGGAGATGGGGTGCTAGGGGTCGAGTGTTCGAATCACTCCGTCACGACCATAATTCCTGAGTAGAATCAGACACTTAAGCCGATCACCTTGATCGGCTTTTTTGTGCCCGCGAAAAACTGCTGTTGCAGTAAAACCGTTCAAGGTTTCTTTTCTTCAACTCCATCCTTCGATCCGCTGGATGTTTGCGCATCCTTCTCGGTTTCATGGGACTCTGCACCGGAGTTCGACCCCGAGGCTTCTTCACCCTTTTTGTCGGCCTTGTCTTCCTTGGATTCGGTGCCTCCCTGATTGACCCCGGGAATACCCGTAGGCGGAACGGTGCTTCCCGCCATCGACAGCGGTGCGGTGGCAGATAAAAGACTTCCAAGCATGAGGGCTGCAATGGTTCTGTTCATCGTCGGGCTTCCGCGTCAGGTGGATAGACGTTGGAAGTTCTGACGCGGGGTAAAGTGCCGGTCAACTGACGGGCGGGTACCGTATCGCGATGCGGCGCAGTTTATCTCAACGGTACAGATAATTACGGCCATGCTTCACTGCTCTCGCAACTGGCTCCACTCAATGCCGAACCGTCCGAGGTACTTCCTCAATCGGTCCGCATCGTTGGGCTGCGCCTTGGCCTGTCGCGACACACCGAACAGTCGCCTGCCGGCATCCGACAAGCTGTCTGCCTGTCTGCAAACCTCGAGCACCGCCTTCAATTGCAGCCGATCGAACAGGTCCAGCGTCTGCGCATCGCCCGGCAGATCATTCGTCATCCCGGCCGGTTGCGCCAGGCCCCACGCATACCGCAGCCGATCAATTTCCTCCTCGACCTGCGCTTCATCGATTCGCCCGCTGTCGGCCAGCGTCGCCATGCGCGTGATCGAGGCCGAAAGCTCGCGGAAATTGCCCAGCCACGCAGCTTCCCGTGAGCTGGCGAAACTCAAGTAGCGCCGTCGAGCTTCAAGGTTGAAGCGCACCAGTTGGCCGTGTTCGCGAGCATGGCGTTCGAGCTCGAAATCGATGTTGGGTTCGATGTCTTCGCGGCGACCCGCCAGGCCTGGCAGGTCGAACGTCCAGAGGTTGATCCGTGCGTAGAGATCTTCCCTGAACAGACCTTCGGCGACGCGACTGCGCAGGTCGCGGTGGGTGCCGGCGATGATCAGGAAGTCGCTGTCGACCTCCTTGTCCGAGCCCAGCGGGAAGAAGCGCTTCTCTTCGATGGCCTTGAGCAGCATGGCTTGTTCGTCCGCGCCCAGCTCGCCGATCTCGTCGAGAAACAACATGCCGCCGTCAGCCGCTCGCAGCAGACCATCGCGGGCGTTTTGCGCGCCGGTAAAGGCGCCTTTGACGTGGCCGAACAGCGCGGACATTGCCCCATCGCCACGCAGGGTCGCGCAGTTCACTTCAACGAAACGCCCCTGCATTTGATGGCGACTGCGTTTGAGCTCGTAGATACGTCGGGCGAGAAAGGATTTGCCGGCGCCAGTCGGGCCGATCAGCAGCATCGGCGCTTTGGAGCGCACGGCCACGCGTTCGATTTGCTCGATCGAGCGGTTGAACGCTGTATTGCGGGTGGCGATGCCGGACTTGAGAAATTCCAGGCCTTCCAGACGTTTGTGGGTGAAGCGTGAGGCAATCCGGTCGTAGCGCGACAGATCCAGGTCGATCAGGGCGTGGGTGCCGGTGGCTGGTTCTTCTTCGCTCTGGCGGCGGGCGGGAGAGGTCTGGATCAGGCGCGCGGGCAGGTAGCGCGCCTCGGTCAGCAAGAACCAGCAGATCTGCGCGACGTGGGTCCCCGTGGTGATGTGCACCAGATAGTCCTCACGCTCGGTATCGAAGGTGTACTCGGAGGTGAAGTCGTGAAGTGCGCCGTAGACCTCCTCGAAATCCCAGGGGTTGCGCAACGCCATCGGGTGCAGGCGCACTTCCGTGCCCGGCGACACCTGACGGATGTCCTCGCGAATGCGTTCGGCCAGGCTCGCGTCCCGGGCGTCCGTGCCGTGTATCAGTTCCAAGCGATGGATCAATACGTCCGGTTGCTGGCACAGGCTCACGCTAGGTCGCCAATGGTTCCAGCGATTGGCGCCTTTGCCTACGCGATCGAGGGTGGCGCCGATGAAACCGATGGCGACGGTGCGCTTGCTGGACATTGATTATCCTGAAAGATAAATGACGATAGCCAATGATAGTCTTCGAGGGTGTTATCTGTCGTGACGAAAATTCAGGAATGCTCGTTCTTAAAATAAAACTCTTTAAAATCAAATAGATAAAAATAATTCACGAACGTTTTCAAAAACTGGCACAGCGGCTGCAATACCTCTCGCAACGAACAGGACAACACAGCGAGACGCCACGATGGCCAACTTCAACCTCTTCAATACGCAATCGAAAACCCTGCCGGCGTGCGACACCTTGAATGCTTCCGGAGCCGCGGCTTATGCCTATACGCCCAAGCATCAACTGGCACAGTTGGCAGTCACCGGTTGCCTGAATTCCACCTTTTACGCATCCGCACAAAGTCAGTTGGATCAGGTGTTGAAGCTGGTGGCGGAACTGGACAGCCGCTTCGTGGCGAATGCCGCTCTCTACGCCCGTCAAAAGGGTCATATGAAAGACATGCCAGCGTTGTTGCTGGCGGCGCTGACGGCTCAGCGTTCGGCTTTGGTGCCAGAGGTGTTCGGGCAGGTCGTGGACAGCGGCAAGATGCTGCGCAACTTCGTGCAGATCCTGCGCAGTGGCGCCACCGGTCGCCGCTCCCTCGGCTCCCAACCCAAGCGTCTGGTGCAGAACTGGCTGAACAGTGCAACCGAGCGACAGTTGTTGCAGGCATCGATCGGCAATCAGCCTTCGCTGGCGGATGTGGTGAAGATGGTTCACCCAAAACCGTCCGAGGCTTGGCGCGAAGCGTTTTTTGCCTGGGTGATCGGTAAACCGATGGATGCACAGGCGCTGCCCGCACTGACTCGCGATTTGCTGGCCTTTCGCAGCGGTGCGAGTGATCAAGTGCCTGAAGTGCCGTTTCAATTGCTCGGTAACGAAACCTTGAGCAAGGAACAATGGGCAGCTCAGGCGCGGAACATGGGCTGGCAGGGCCTGCGCATCAACCTCAATACGCTGGCGCGCCACGGCGCTTTTGAAGTACCGGGTTGCACCGAATACGTGGCCGCGCGGTTGGCGGATCCTGAAGCGGTCGCTAAAGCGCGGGTGTATCCGTACCAGTTGCTGGCGGCGTACCGGATGGTTGGCGATGAAGTGCCGGCGCTGATTCGTGAGGCTTTGCAGGATGCGCTGGAGCTGTCGTTGACCAATGTGCCGAAGCTTCAGGGTGCGGTGGTAATTTGCCCGGATGTTTCCGGCTCGATGGGTAGCCCGCTGACCGGTTACCGTCAGGGCGCGACCACCGCGGTGCGCTGCATCGATGTGGCGGCGTTGATCACGGCGGCGGTGTTGCGTAAACAGCCGACGGCGCGGGTGATGCCGTTCGAATGGAAGGTGGTGGATATCACCCTCAACCCGCGCGACAGTGTGATCAGCAATGCTGAAAAGCTTGCGGGCATTTTCGGCGGCGGAACCTGCTGCTCGGCGCCGTTGAAGAAACTGGCGGACAGCAAGGCCAGGGTCGATACGCTGATCATGGTGTCGGACAACGAATCCTGGATCGATGCGCGACGCCAGGGCGCCAGCGAGACGATGCTGCAATGGGAACGGATCAAGCGGATCAACCCTCAGGCACGCCTGATTTGCATTGACCTGCAACCGGGTTGGGCGACACCAGCGGCGGATCGTGACGACATCCTGAATGTCGGCGGTTTCAGTGACGCGGTGTTCGATGTGATCGAGCAGTTCACTGCCGGCCTGTACGGACCGCAGCACTGGGTCGAAGCGATTGAAAGCATGGGATGAGGCGATGAGCCGCCCAATGAATTGATTTGTCACGGGCACTGAATGCCGGTGGGACTACATCCAAGACGTCTCACCAACCCCTTGTCAGTGCTCGTGACGGCACGAATGCCGATGGCTGTACATCTGAGGCCGGCTAACCCCGGTGCGCGGCAACGCGCAACAGTCATCAACCTTTGTCGTGCCACCTTTTTTGAATCTGCCGGCGAACGCCGGTGGAACTACCTGAAGAATCGAGATGATGAAAGAACACACTTACCAACTGCTGGAAGTCGCCAACGGCAAGCCGATCAAGCTCTGGACCGAAGGCGTCCCGGTGGAAAGCGAAGCGCGCGAGCAGTTGATGAACACGGCGAAGATGCCCTTCATCTTCAAACATCTGGCGGTCATGCCGGACGTCCATCTGGGCAAGGGCTCGACCATCGGCAGCGTGATTCCCACGGTCGGCGCGATCATCCCGGCTGCGGTCGGGGTGGACATCGGTTGCGGCATGATTGCCGCGCGAACTTCGCTGACGGCGGCCGATCTGCCGGACAACCTGCACGGGCTGCGCAGTGCCATCGAACAAGCGGTGCCCCATGGCCGCAGTTCGACCCGGTCGCGCCGTGACAAAGGCGCCTGGGACGAGATTCCGCAACAGGCCGATCAGGCCTGGGCGTCGCTGAATCCACGGTTCAAGGCGATCACCGACAAGTACCCGAAACTGGCCAACACCAACAACCGCGGGCACCTCGGAACATTGGGCAGCGGTAACCACTTCATCGAAGTGTGCCTGGATGAGGCCAACCGGGTCTGGTTCATGTTGCACAGCGGCTCGCGCGGTGTCGGCAACGCCATCGGCAACCTGTTCATCCAGATGGCCCAGGCGGATATGCGTCAGCACATCGCCAACCTGCCGGATCGTGACCTGGCGTACTTCGAAGAAGGCAGCCGGCATTTTGATGACTACGTGGAGGCGGTGGGCTGGACCCAGGATTTCGCCAAACAGAACCGTGCGCTGATGATGCAAGCGGTGATTCAGGCCACGCGGCAGATCATCCGCAAGCCATTCGACGTCGCGCTGGAAGCGGTGAACTGCCACCACAACTACGTGCAGAAAGAGCGGCATTTCGGCGAGGACATTCTGGTCACCCGCAAAGGCGCGGTGTCGGCGAAAAAGGGCGAGTTGGGGATCATTCCCGGTTCGATGGGCGCCAAGAGTTTCATCGTGCGCGGGCTGGGTAACGAGGAATCGTTTTGCTCCTGCAGCCACGGTGCCGGTCGGACCATGAGCCGTACCAAGGCCAAAAACACCTTTACCGTCGAAGATCAGATCCGTGCCACCGCGCACGTTGAATGCCGCAAGGACGCTGCGGTGATCGATGAAATTCCGATGGCCTACAAGGACATCGACAAAGTCATGCACGCCCAGCGTGAGCTGGTTGAGGTGTTGCATACCCTGCGTCAGGTGGTGTGCGTCAAGGGATAACGCGTGCCGCAAGGCACGCCGGAACAAGGATTAAAGGACATGAAATTCGAAGAACGTCACCCGCTGTGCAGCGCCATGCGCGCCCGGGTGCTGGAAGAACTGGCGCGCATAGAACGCGAACGCAATGTCACGGTGCTGTATGCCTGCGAATCGGGCAGCCGGGCCTGGGGTTTTGCCTCGCCGGACAGTGATTACGATGTGCGCTTCGTTTATGTGGAGAAACCGGAGTGGTTCGTCCAGGTCGATGCGCCGAGTGATGTGATCGAGCGACCGCTGGATGACGAGCTGGATGTCAGTGGCTGGGAGCTGCGCAAAACCCTCGGGCTGTTGCGCAAATCCAACCCGACCTTGCTCGAATGGCTCGACTCCCCGCTGGTTTATCGCAGCGAGACTGCAGCGGTTTCTCAGCTGCGGGCACTGGCCGAGGCGTTCTACAGCCCGCCAGCCGCGCGCAATCACTACCTGTCGATGGCGAAGAAGAACTTCCGTGGTTATCTGCAAGGCGAAAGCGTGCGGTTCAAGAAGTACTTCTATGTACTGCGGCCCCTGCTGGCGGTGCGCTGGATCGATCAGGGACGGGGTCGGCCGCCGATGACGTTCAGCGATCTGCTGAGCACCGTCGATGACCGGGCATTGCTCAATGAGGTCGACGAACTGCTCGCGCTCAAGCGCAATGCCGACGAGAGCGCCTACGGTCCTCGTCGTCCGGCGCTGCATGCATTCATCGAGGCGGAACTTGAGCGAGCGGTACCGGCACTGCCCCGAACCCGGGAGGATTCGCGCCAGCTCGATCAATACCTGCGGGAAACCGTTGGTTTGTACGCATAAGGAAAAAAATGAAACAGGACGTTATTGAACTGGACGGCGCCATCGGCGGTGGCCAGGTGTTGCGCAGTGCGCTGAGTCTGTCGATGGTGACGGGCCAGGCGTTTCGCATTGAGCGGATTCGGGCCCGGCGCAGTCGTCCGGGCCTGTTGCGCCAGCACCTGACCGCCGTGATGGCGGCGGCGCAGGTCTGCGGTGCGAAGGTCCAGGGGGCGGAACTGGGCTCGCAGACATTGAGCTTCGAGCCGGGACCGATTCGCGGCGGCGATTATCGCTTTGCCATTGGCACCGCCGGCAGTAGCACGCTGGTGTTGCAGACCTTGCTGCCCGGGTTGTTGCTGGCGCCGCAAGCCAGCCGCGTGCGGATCAGCGGCGGCACGCATAATCCGCTGGCACCACCGACCGATTTTCTCAGCCGCAGCTGGTTGCCGTTGCTGCGACGCATGGGCGCGGAGGTTGAACTGACGTTGCTGCGCCACGGGTTCGTACCGGCAGGGGGCGGTGAAATCGACGTCAGGGTGCAACCATCGAAATTGTCAGCACTGCACTTGTGTGAGCGCGGCTTGCCGCTTTCGCAACAGGCGTTTGCGCTGACGGCGGGACTGGCGCCGAGTGTCGGTGTCCGCGAGCTCGAAAGGGTGGCCCAGCGATTGAACATGGCATCGGCGGAGTTGAACGCGGTCATCGTTGATCCGGCCTGTGGACCGGGCAACGTGTTGCTGCTGGAGTATGCGTTTGAACACGTCACCGAGGTTTTCAGCGCTTTCGGTCAAGCCTCACTGCGTTCGGAGAAGGTGGCGGACGCCGCGATCGATCAAGCGACCGATTGGTTGCACAGCGGTGCGGCGGTAGCGGAGCATCTGGCTGATCAACTGCTGTTGCCGATGGTGCTGGCCGGAGGTGGATCGTTTACCACGCCCAGGATGACCGAGCATTTGCACAGCAACATCTCGGTGATCGAGCGGTTTGTACCGATCCACATCCAGTGCCAGGAAGAAGGCGCAGACCGGTTAAAGGTTGAAGTTCGCGCTCGGGAGCAATAGGCGGCAAATTGCTGGCCCCCGAAAGCTTTCAGTCCCGGCAAACTCGCCTTTTTTCAAAAGGTTAGGTGGGCTATATGCGGACGATTGTCATCACCGTAGCAACGCTTTCCCTCGCTCTGTTCGCGTTGGAGGCCCAGGCCAGGGAGCTGAGCAAGAGCCATCGTTTTGCGTGTACCTGGGGTTCGGAAATTGCCGCCGGTGCGCAACAATCGAAGCTTTCGGGCATTTCTCTTTATGGTGCGCGCAAGCGCTTGCAGGCGCGCAAGTTCCAGCAACCGTGGATGCGCATGACCGCCATGGGCATTACCGAGCAGACCTACGACAGCGCGTCGCGACTCAAGCCGGCGGCCGTCAAGCAAACCTACTACGAGCAGTGCGTTCGCCATGAACTGGCCCAGCGTTGAACGAAAAAGCCCGACCTGAAGAGGTCGGGCTTTTTCATGTCCGCTGCAATGACAGCGTCACTTGTCAGTTTCGCAATTGACCATCCACGACACGCCAAAGCGATCCACCAGCATGCCAAAACGTAGAACGCCGGATTGCCAGCCAATGCTGCAACAATTTCCTTTCCGGGTGACCGATGGTCGGCGGGGAGGGCGTCAGGAGTCGCGCGGGTTCTTCTGCACCGCAGCGCCCGCCACCCGAGCGGCAGGTCGGGTTTGCATCAGCGCATCGATCGCCTTGCGATAGTTCTGTCCCCCGAGCGCCATGCTGTTGTTGTGGGTTGCGCCGGGCACCAGCAGCAGGCGTTTCGGCTGCCGGGCGGCGGCGAACAGTTGTTCGCTGAAGCGTGACGGCACGAATGCGTCGGCCAGTCCGTGCACCACCAGCAACGGCATATGGATTTCGGCAATCTTGTCGATGGAGTCGAATTTCTGCGACAGCAACCAGCGCACCGGAAGAGAGGTGTTGGCCACGGCTGCCGCAACATCCGCCAGGGAGGTGAATGTGGATTCGATGACCAGCCCGCGCACTGGCAGTGGGGTGTGATTTCTGGCGGCATCGCGACCGAGCTCGGCAGCCAGGTCAATGGCGACCGCGCCGCCCAGCGAGTGCCCGTAGATCAGGCGTTTGTTCGGGTCGGGCTGCAACAGCTGGAAGCGTTCCCACGCCACCCTGGCATCCTCGTACACCGTGCTTTCCGACGGCAGGTCGCCGTGGCTCTGGCCGAAGCCGCGATAGTCGATGGCCAGTACCGAATAACCTGCTGCGCGCAATTGTTCGATACGAAACAGCTGCCCGGTGAGGTTCCAGCGCACGCCGTGCAGATAGAGGATGGCCGGTGCATCGGCACGCTCCGCCGGCCACCACCAGGCGTGAATGTTCTGCCCGGCCTTGAAGCTTTTCGGTTGCAGGTCGAGTTCCTGCACGCTGCCGGGCAAGCCGTGATACCAGCCGGCGGTGCCCGGTTCGATGCGAAACAGCAGCTTGCGCTCGGTGTGTTCCAGCACGGCACAACTCGCCGGCACGCCGATGATCAGGGCGGCCATGCAGGCGAACGCCAGACGGCGGCGTCGAAGTCGGGTCATGAAGGCAAGGAACATTAAACGTTTCACCAAGGCGCGGACAAAGAACGCTTTTTACCAGATGCCTTGACCCGCGCGTGACATTTTCGACCACCGCACGCCTGCAACGATTACAAAATGCTGCAACGGCTCAGTCGATCTTCAGCACGATCTTGCCGATGTGGTCGCCCGCTTCCATGTGCGCATGGGCCTTGGCTGCGTCGGCGAGCGGGTAGACCTTGTCGATGATCGGCAGGCAACGCCCGGCAGCCAGCGCCGGCCAGACGTGTTCGCGCAATTGATCGGCGATGGCGGCTTTTTCCGCCGAGGTACGGGCGCGAAGCAGGGAACCGGTGACCACCGCACGCTTGCCGAGGATGGCCAGCAGATCGATGTCATTGGCCCGCGCGCCGCCGAGGAAGCCGATCATTACCAACCGCCCATCCATTCCCAAGGCGCTGATGTTCCCGTTGAGGTACGAGCCGCCCATGATGTCGAGGATCACATTGACGCCTTGGCCGGCGGTTTTTTCGGCGATGACCGCGGCGAACTCCTGTTCCCGGTAGTTGATCGCGTCGCCGCCCAGATTGCGGATTGCTGCACATTTGTCGGCGCTGCCGGCGGTGGCGAAAGCTTCAATGCCAAACTCGCGGCACAGCATTAACGCGGTGGTGCCGATGCCGCTGGTGCCGCCGTGGATCAAGGCGCGCTGACCTCGGCTGGCGCCGCCGAGGCCGAACAGGTTGGCCCATACGGTGAAAAAGGTTTCCGGAATGGCCGCTGCCTGGATCCAGTCCAGTCCATCGGGGATCGGCAAGACCTGGCCCGCCGGAACCGTGCAGTATTCGGCGTAACCGCCGCCATTGGTCAGCGCACACACCCGGTCACCGACCGCGAATGTGCTGACACCGCCGCCGATCGCCACGACCTCGCCGGCCACTTCAAGGCCCGGAATCGGGTTCATGCCGGGCTTCATCGGGTATTTGCCGGCGCGTTGCAGGGCGTCCGGGCGATTGACGCCGGCGGCGTGCACGCGGATCAGCACTTCGCCTTCTGCGACGAACGGCAGCGGCACGCGTCGGGATTGCAGAACCTCGGGCCCACCCGGTTCGGTGATTTCGATTCGGGTCATTTCAGTGGGCAACGTCATTTTCGATTCCTCTTGAAAAAGTGATCAGTAGATGGGAACGCAGTCAGGGCGCAATGATTCCCGTCATTCGGCGCAGCAGCGTTGTTCGACGGAGGAGGGCAGCCATTTCATGGCGTGCTCAAGTATCAGCGCGATCACGATGGCACCGCCGGCAATCACGAAGAGCGGCGCATGTTGTCCGCCCGTGGCGTTGAACAGCGCCGAATAGGCGAAGCCCGCCAGCGCCTGAAACGTGGCGAACGACACCGTGGCCCGGCTCCACGCCACCTGTTGGCGATGGTGATCCGGCACCAGCTCATGCACCCGGGCCAATGCCAGCGGGACAATGCCTGGCGGAAATGAACCAAGGACCACCGCCAGCAGCGCCAACGCCAGGAACGAATGCGAAACCGCCAGCAAACCCAGGGTGATCGCCTGCACCACCAGCACCAGACGAATGCCGGTCCGCGCGCCGAGATGATCAGCGAGAAAGCCATAACTTACCGGGCCGACGATGGCACCCAGACCGTACATGACCCAGATCAGCGCGCCGACGTGCGACCCGGCGCCCAGGCCACGGGCGACGTAATCCACCAGGAAAACCATGGCCGGCACCAGCCCGGCGGCCATGAACGCGTACTGGGCAAACAGCAGATAAACAGCAGGCGGTGTCGGCTCGACCGGATCCAACTGAGCCGTTGCGGTGGTTGCGTGGGTCAGCTCCGAAGGCCAGCCGAACCAGCTCAACGCCGTCAGTGCCAGCGACAAAGCGCCCAATCCCAGCCAGGTCGCCTGCAGGCCCAGCCCCAACAGCAACGGAACAATCGTTCCGGAGCCGGCGATGCCCAGACCGATGCCGAGGAAAATCGCCCCACTGGCCAGGCCCTTGCGTGCGGCGGGTACATGGGGCAGTACGGTCGCGGCTACCAGCACCATGATCGCGCCGCCGGCAATTCCCGACAGCAGGCGCCAGCCGAAATACCAGCTCACCGACACGGGGTACGCACAGGCAAAAAACGCCACGGTCACCGCCAGCATCATCAGGCGCAGAGCGTTTCTCTGGGTGAGCCGGCGTGCCAGCGGTCGGCCGAGGAGGGCGCCGATCAGGTAACCGACCAGGTTGGCAGCGCCGAGATAGACCACATCATGGGCGGAAAACCACTGCGCCTGAATCAGCGAAGGGATCAGCGGTGTGTAGGCGAAACGCGCCAGACCGATGCTGACCAGGCTGGCGCAGAGGCCGGCGAAGATCGCCAGCCAGACACTTGTGTCCGGACGTTCGGGCGAAGCAGTTGAAGTGTGCATGACGGCAATCCTTTGAAAGGTTTATGGCGCCCAGCATATCGGCTATCGTTGCTGCGTTAATGCAGCGAGTTTGCGTGATAGTGATGCGTTTATGCATCAATGGAGAACGCTATGAACTGGGATGATGCAAGGGTGTTTCTAGCGGTCTGCCGCGAGTCGACATTGCGCGGCGCCGCGCGTGTACTGGGCGTGGATCAGGCGACGGTCGGGCGCCGCATCACGGCACTGGAAAAGTCGCTGGGCGCGACCTTGTTCCTGCGCACCTCCGAGGGCTATGCACTGACGGCCGTCGGCGAAGCCGCGCTCAAGTCGGTGGAAAAAATGGAGTATTCGGCGCTGGAGCTGGAGCGGCGTATCCAGGGCCTGGACGATCGTCTGACCGGTAGCGTGCGGGTCAGCACCACCGATTCGCTGGCCATCGATTTCCTGATCCCGGCCATCGCGCAGTTGCACGAGCAGCATCCGAATGTGCGCGTGCAACTGGACGCCTCCACGCAAATCCTCAGCCTGGCCAAACGTGAGGCGGACATCGCTGTGCGCAACACCCGTCCGGACAATCCGGACCTGATCGCCCGGCGCATCGCGCGTTGGCCGGTGGGATTGTTTGCCTCGCAGGCCTATGTCGACAGCCATGGGGTGCCGGCGCCGGGCAGTGCGTTCGAGGGCCATGATCTGGTGGTGTACCAGCCGTATCTGCAGGGCAACAAGGATCTGACCCTCGTGTCGGAACCCATGACTCGCGGGCGGATCGTCGCCGGTCTTAGCTCCAGCCTGTTGGTACGCCGCTCGATTGCCGCCGGGTTGGGGGTAGGAGAAATCCCGGTCTACATGGGCGAGCGCGATGGTCTGGTCAGGTTGTGGCCGGAGCGCACGCGGCCGTTGCCTTATGAAGTGTGGCTGGTGACCCATGCGGATTTACGCCACACCGCGCGGGTCAGAGCGGTGATCGAACACATTGTCGAAGCGTTTGTGCTGGAAAACGAATAGTTGTTCTGCAAAAAAAAACGGCCTTCATTGAAGGCCGTTTTCTGTGAGCGTTGAAACCGCTGCCTCATGGCATTTCCGGCAGTTCCTGCGGGCGCAGATCAAACACCAGGACTTCGGCATCCTGGCCATTGCTCAGGGTCAGCGCCTGTTCTTCACGAACCCGCACGCCGTCGCCTTCCTTCAACTGCACGCCGTTCAGTTCAACGCTGCCGCGAGCAACGTGCACATAGGCGTAGCGGTTGGCGGGCAGTGCGAGTGTCGCACTCTCCTGGCCATCGAACAGTCCGGCATACACCCGCGCATCCTGGCGCACTTTCAGCGAGCCGTGGCTGCCTTCGGGCGAAATGATCAGTTGCAGGCGACCGCGTTTTTTCTGTTCGCTGAAGTGTTCTTGCTGGTAGCGCGGTTTGGCGCCGCTGACATCCGGCACGATCCAGATCTGCAGGAAGTGCACAGGCTTGCTCGCCGAGTGGTTGAACTCGCTGTGAGCCACGCCGCTGCCGGCGCTCATCAGTTGCACATCGCCTGGGCGGATCACCGAACCGGTGCCGAGGGTGTCCTTGTGTTCAAGGGCGCCTTCGAGCACATAGGAGAAAATCTCCATGTCACGGTGCGGGTGCTGGCCAAAGCCTTTGCCGGCGGCGACGCGGTCATCGTTGATCACCAGCAGGTCGGAGAAACCCTGTTCACGCGGGTCACGGTAGCTGGCGAAGGAAAAGGTGTGGAACGACTTCAACCAGCCATGATTGGCAAGACCACGGTCGGAAGCTTTACGAAGGGTCAGCATGATGAAATCTCCTTTCAGGACGTTGATTCGTCCGAGTGAGGAGAAGGTTACTGGTTACCCCGCGATGCAATAAGTAGATGAAAACTGAAATACTGTCCCGTTCTGGTTGACAGTTGTGTGCACTGGATCACGCATTCTTTTCCAACGTTTTCACCGTATCTGGCCATAATGCGCAGACTTATGACTTTGCTTGGATTTTGGTGATGCCCACATGAAGACCGTGGCAATGGTGCTGTTTCCGGATTTTCTGCTGCTCGACATGGCCGGGCCGCTGGAAGTCTTTTCGGTTGCCAACCGCTACCTGAAACCGCAAGACCACTATCACCTGACCACCCTGGGCACCGAGCGCGCGCCGTTGCGTGCGTCCAATGGCGTCCTCGTGCACACCGATCGGCATATGGACGAAGCCGATGAGCGCTACGACTTGCTGCTGGTGCCGGGCGGTCCCGGCGCCTACAACGAAAAACACCCGCCGTTGCTCGCCTGGCTGCAAGGTGCGGTGACTCGTGCCGGGCAGTACGGTTCGATCTGCACCGGCGCTTTCGTACTTGGCCATGCCGGGTTGCTCGATGGCTATCGTGTGACTACCCACTGGAATTACACCGAACGCTTGATCAAGGGCTTTCCGAAGGCAAACGTCGCGACCGACCAGATTTTTATTGAGGATCGCAACCTGATCACCTCCGGAGGTGTCACGGCCGGTATCGATATGGCATTGGCGGTGGTCGCTCGCGATCATGGCAAAAAGATTGCCCAGGACGTGGCCAAGGTGCTGCTGGTGGTCATGAAGCGCCAGGGCGGGCAAGCGCAGTTCAGCCCGTTGATGGCAGCGGTGGCGCCCCAGGAAACGCCGATTACCCGGGTGCAGAATCATGTGCTGGAACACCTGGAGGAAGCTTTCACCGTCGAGCGCATGGCAGGGCTTGCGAACATGAGTGCACGGCATTTTGCCCGGGTGTTCGCTCGCGAGGTCAACATGACGCCCATGGAATTCCTGCAAAGCGCGCGCATCGATTGCGCGCGTAACCTGCTGGAAACCAGCGATCTGCCGCTGAAGACCGTGGCCTACAAAAGCGGTTTCGGCAGCGTGCGGCACATGCGGTTTCTGTTCGGCGAAAAGCTCGGGCTGACCCCCACGCAGTATCGCGAACAGTTCAGCTAGAGCGGTTCTGTCCGTTCCGGGCATCCGGATGTCCGTGCTGGACCCCGCGTGGTGGTTGTACCGTCATCGAGGCCTGCGAAGATAACGGACATGAACAGCCTCGACGAATTGAACTCGGCGTCGGTCCTGCGTTTCGGGCCGTACGCGTTCCATTTGCGCCAGCGGCTGATCCTCGAAGGGGATCGGCAATTGCGCATGGGCGGGCGTGCGCTGGACATTCTGCAAGTACTGGTCGAGCGCGCCGGCCAGGTGGTCAGCAAAGAGCAACTGATTGCGCTGGTGTGGCCGACCTCGGTGGTCGAGGAGATCAACCTGCGGGTGCACATCGCCGCGCTGCGCCG
This sequence comes from Pseudomonas pharyngis, assembly GCF_021602345.1. Taxonomy (GTDB): domain Bacteria; phylum Pseudomonadota; class Gammaproteobacteria; order Pseudomonadales; family Pseudomonadaceae; genus Aquipseudomonas; species Aquipseudomonas pharyngis. Next base: position 16,194 of record NZ_BQID01000005.1, on the reverse strand, counting down.
GGCCCTTGGCGACGGCGAAAAAGGCCAGCGCTACATCGTCAATGTGCCGCAACGCGGGTACAGCTTCGTGGCACCGGTGCAGGGCGACAGCGCCGCCCACGTGGTGTTCGAAAACCTGCAAGCGCCCCAACACAATTTGCCCGCACGACTGTCGCCGGTCACCGGGCGCGATTCACTGGTCGGCGGTCTGGTGCGGCAACTGCCGCTGTCCCGGCTCATGACGGTGACGGGGCCTGCCGGTGTCGGCAAAAGCACCGTGGCACTGCGCGCAGCGGAGCTGTTGCTGCAACATTTTCGCGACGGTGTGTGGCAGGTGGATCTGTCGCTGGTCGGCGATGACATCCCGCTCCTCGATCACCTGTTCAAAACCCTCGACACTGATTTCCCCACCCTCGCAGCGCGTCACGCCTTGCTGGTGCTGGACAACTGCGAGCATCTGCACGAAGCCTGCCGGAACCTGGTGCAAAAACTCCTCGACGCCGCGCCCCGTCTTTCGATCCTGGCCACCAGCCGCGAACCGTTGCGTCTCGGTCTGGAAGTCCTCCAGCCACTGCCGCCCCTGACCCTTCCCAAAGCCTCGGCCCTCAACAGTGTCGCCGAGGTCATGAGCTATTCGGCGGTGCAGCTGTTTGTCAGTCGTGCCCGCGCCCGTCAACACGGCTTCAGTCTGCGTGAGCAGGATCTGGAAACGGTGCGCGATATCTGTCGGCGGCTCGACGGTCTGCCATTGGCGATCGAACTGGCAGCCGCGCAGATCGATGCCTTGGCGCTGGTCGGCCTTCAGACGCAACTGGATCAAGGCCTGCAAGTCCTGAGTCACGGTCGCCGCACCGCCGTGCCACGCCATCAGTCGATGAAAGCCGCACTGGACTGGAGCTATCAGCGCTTGAGCGAGCAGGAACAACGCGTGCTGCAACGCTTGTCGGTGTTCAAGATGGCATTCACTCTCGACGCCGCCATCGGCGTGATCAGTTGCGCGCAACTGCCACCCTCGACGCTGGTGGCAGTGGTTGAGCAATTGGCGGTCAAATCGTTACTGACATCGGACCGATCCAGCGGAACGCTGCGCTATCGAATGCTCAACACCACGCGCCGCTATGCCCGCGAACAGCTGGAGCAGGGCGGCGAACTGAGTGATGTCGAGCGTCGGCACACGCGTTACCTGGGCCGCACCCGGCCGGCCTCAAGCGGCCGACTGAGCGCGCAGTTCGTCGAGCAGTAGACGTACCTTGCGCAAGTCCGGGGTGGCATAACCTTCGGTAAAGCGCTGATAGATCGGTGTCAGCAATTGGAGCGCCTCGCGATAGCGCGACTGGTGCTGCCACAAGCGAGCCAGCGACGTTGCGCTGCGCAATTCCCAGGCCAGCGCGCCTTGTGTCCGCGCAATCTCGAGCGATTGTTGCAAGGCGCTTTCGACCGTGTGGTGACAGGGCGATTCAGCCGCCAGCAATCGCTCGGCCCGGGCCCGCAAAATCTCCGCAGTACTCCAGCCCGCCGCGCCGCTTTGTGCTCGTTCGAGCAAAGCTTCATCAACGAAACCCGGGTCCAGCGTGACCATGATTTCCCTGACCAGACCGCTGTCGGCCGGCGGGATGGCGGCGGCTTTGTCAGCATCGATCACCTGCGCGTAGTGCCGTGCCCAGGTGTAGAACAGCAGCACCGAATGCTTCTGCGCCTGTTCGAGCAGCAGTTGCAGCAACGCGCGTGCGTTCTGCACGTCGCCGTTGTAATGGGCGATCAGGCACGAGGCGAGTGCCAGGGTGTAGCAGATCGAGGTGCCGTGGTTGATCTGCACCGCGATGTCCAGTGCCTGCCGCGCCGTGCGCCAAGCCTGCTCGGGAAAACCTTGCAACCACAACACCCGGGCGAGGACCGTCAGCGAGGCGACGCTCTGATCGTATTGCACGCCGAAACCGTGAGTGAAGCGATTGAGGTGGCCGCTGTGGGCCATGCGCTGAATGACCTGTTCGGCATGGATTCGCGCCTGATGCTGATCGCCGGCGTAATGCAGCGCGAGCACCCGCAAGCGATGGGTACTCAAGGACAACTGCGCATCGCCGTGCACCCCGAGGCTTTCGAATTGCTCGCTCTGCTCCAGCGCCATCTGGTAATGCCCGCAACTGAGATTGACCGCCATGTGCCCCGACACCGCGCGCAACTGGCCGGCCATGTCGTCGTGCCGTTGCGCCAGCAACCGCGCACTGACGAAGGCTTCGATGGTTTCCGGCGTGCCGCCCCAGGTGTGGTAGCAGGCGCTGCCGAGGGCCAGTTTCAAGGCGATTTCCAGGCGCGGGCAGGGCTCGTCGGATGACGCCAGCAACGCCAGTGCCCGGCGCACATGAACGCCGTACTCCTTGAGCAGGGACAGTTCCTGCCACAACGGTGCCGAGGTCGCCGTCAGGCTTACGCCGAGCGCGCGCGAGCCTTGGTCATTCAGCGTCCACTCAAGCGCCGCGCGCAGGTCTTCAAGGCCCCGGGCGTAACGCTCGATCCAGACTTCGGTCGCCGTGTTCTCCCAATCGGCCTGGGCCTGATGCATCAGCGCCAGGCTGCGTTCGGCATGGCGCTCGCGGGTTTCGCCGAGTTCGGCGGCCTGGTCGAGCTTTTCCAATGCATAGCGGCGAGTTGTGTCGAGCAGGCGATAAAACACTTCTTCATCGCCGACCTCGACGTTGAGCAGCGACTTGGCGACCAGTTGCGTGATCGAGGCAAACACTTCGTTCGACTCGATGTGCTGACCGACGATAACCGCCGCGGCAGATTCCAGCGTGAACGCGCCACGGAACACGCCGAGTCGGCGCAGGCCGGTCTGTTCGCAGGCGTTGAGAAGGTTGAAGCTCCAGTCCAGCGTAGCGCGCAGGGTTTCATGCCGGCCGAGGCGCGTCTGATTGCCCGTCGGCAAATGCCCCTGAAGCTGACTCAGCAAACCCTCCAGCCCAAGACCCGCGACCTGCGCAGCGGCCAGTTCCAGTGCCAGCGGGATGCCGTCCAGCCGCCGACAGATTTCGATGATCAAGGGCAGGTCGGCGTTGCCCGGCTCAAAGTGTTCGTGGGCCGCCATCGCCCGTTCGACGAACAGTTGCAGCGCAGAAAACCCCATCGCCTGATCGCGGTCGAGCACTGCAATCGGTGGCGGGCAATCGAGGGATTCCAGACGCTGCACATATTCGCCCTCGGCGCGCAGGCTTTCGCGGCTGGTGGCCAGAATATGTACCTGCGGCGCGCCACGCAGAATGCTTTCACTGAGCAGCGCGACGGCGTCGATCAAGTGCTCGCAGTTATCGATCACCAGTAGCATCTGCCGCTCGCGCAGGCTGTTGATCAGGCAGGCCATCGGCTCGCTGTCATGCAGCGAAAGGTCCAGCAGGGCGGCGAGGTGCGAGCAGATCGAGCCCGGATCGTTGAGTGGCGCCAGATCCAGCAGACGAATCCCGTCGCGATAACGGCCGATCAACTGTTCGGCGACCCGCAGGGCCACGGTGGTCTTACCGATGCCGCCGGGGCCGACCAGAGTGATGCAGCGCTGGCGCGGCAGTTGCGTCATCAGGCTGTCGACCACCGACTGGCGCCCGATCATCCGCGTGCGCCGCAATGGCAGGTTATGTCGACCGAGGTGGGCGGCGGGGCGTTGTTCGATGGATTGCAGCACGACCGGCGCGACGAAACTGTAACCACGCTGCGCCACGGTGACGATGTAGCGCTGCCCGGCCTGACCGTCACCGAGCGCCTTGCGCAGTGCGGCCATGTGCACCCGCAGGTTGATGTCTTCCACCACGCTGTCCGGCCAGACCCCGGCGATCAACTGCTGCTTGCTCACCACCTCGCCGGCGTTGGCCAGCAGGATCAGCAGAATGTCCATGGCGCGGCGGCCCAGGCGCAAAGGCTGGTCGCCTTCAAGCACCAGCCGCTGGCCGGGGTGGATCCGATAGGGGCCGAAACCGATGGCCTGATTCGGGGAAAGACTCAACCGCTCACTCCTTCGACGTTTTTTATGATCCTGGTCCGCCTCGGTGAAGAGTCCGTGACGGGCAGGGCGGATGGCGACTTGAGGGGCACGCAAGCCGTCTGATCCGCAGTATCCGGGCATATTCCTCAGGATTTGGCGCCAGCGCAACTTACGCGCAAGGCTTGGGCCTTCGCATCGCTCGGCATTCAGTACCGTCACCACTGTATTCAAGGGCCGGAACCCGTGGCGGTTTGCCCGACAGCCGGGAAAAATTAACAACGATTAACTCGTCCGCGCCCGCTTCAGAGCCAAAACTCCGGGGCAATGGAATGCATACGTCCGGAGGACGCTGCGATGAGCAAGGTAGTGGTGGTCTATCACAGTGGCTACGGGCACACCCGCGTCATTGCGCAGGCAGTGGCCCAAGGTGTGGAACGCCATTTGGGCAGCACCTGCCTGTTGCTGGCGGTCGAAGACGTGGAAGCCCACTGGGATGACCTGCACCGCGCCGACGCCATCATTTTCGGCGCGCCGACCTACATGGGCAGCGCGTCGGCGGCGTTCAAGCAATTCATGGAGGCCACGGCCTCGTTCTACCTCGCCCGGCCGTGGCGCGACAAACTCGCAGCGGGCTTCACCAATTCCGGCAGCCTGTGCGGCGACAAGCTCAATACCCTGCTGCAAATGGCAGTGTTTGCGGCCCAGCATTCGATGATCTGGGTCGGGCTCGATCTGTTGCCGGCGCGTGCGTGCGAAGGTGTGTTCGACGGCCAATTGAATCGCCTCGGCAGCTCCCTCGGCGCCATGTCCCAATCCTGTGTCGAACAACCGCCCGAGCAGGCCCCCCCGCTGGAAGATCAACAAACCGCCGCGCACCTGGGCGAGCGGGTGGCGCGACTGGCGCAGCGGATGGCTCGCGGATGAAACCGCCTCAGCGGTTTTTCATGACCTGACAACGCCACGCAAACGGATTGATCCCTTCGCTGCGGGTGAAGATATGGCAGAAGTGCGCCTGATCGCAGAAGCCGCATTCCAGGCTGATCTGCGTGAGGCTGTGGTTGGTCTGCTGGATCAACAGCTTGGCACGGGCAATGCGCTGGGTACGGATCCAGTCTTGCGGCGAGTACCCGGTGCTGCACTTGAACGCCCGGGAAAAATGACTGCGTGACAGTGAGCAGGCGCTGGCCAGCTCGGTGACTTCAAGGCTGTCGCCGAGGCGTTCGAGGATCAGTTGTTTCACCAGCCGCTCGCGCTGCGGGCTGAGGCCGCCGGTGCTGGTCTTGCGGGGTTCGCTGGCAGGGGCGCGGGCGACGGTTTGCTGTAAGTGAGCCATGGCCTAGGTCCGTGTCGGGGGGGAACGCACGGTCAGCGCTTTCCCTCAGGTCAAAAAAACAACGCTGCGCAGAGGGATTCATTGTTTGGTGAAGGGCGAGTGCTGACGAGTTAAACGTTGTTAATTCCGCTGTCGGCTGCAACTCAGCACACCGTTGCAAGTCGCCATGACGGGAACCGGGCAGGATGGCGAAGATTGGGGGCGGGCCATAAGGGGCCGCAGAATCGGGCTCGGGCGAGAGGATGCATATGAAAGGTTTGTTCAACGGCGTAATCGGCATGGCGGTGGTCGGTGTGATGTCCAGCGCCATGGCGCAGGCACCGCAGGTCGGCACGCAGGCGCCGGGTTATTTCCGGCTGGCGCTGGGCGATTACGAGGTGACGGCGCTGTTCGACGGCTACAACGATTTGTCGCCGAAGCTGTTGCAGGGCATGAGTCAGAGCCAGATTCGCGCGCTGCTGGCCCGTCGCTCGATTGAAACGCCGGGCGTGCAGACTGCGTTCAATGCGTTCCTGGTCAATACCGGCAAACAACTGATTCTGGTGGATACCGGCGCGGGCCAGTGCATCGGCGCCACTGCCGGCCAGCTCTCGGCGAACATGCAAGCAGCGGGTTACAAACCTGAGCAGGTCGACGCGATTCTGCTGACGCACCTGCACCTGGATCACGTCTGTGGGCTGGTTGACGGCCAGCAGCGGCCGATCTTTGCCAATGCCACGGTTTACGCCGCCAAGGCCGAAGCCGATTACTGGCTCGATCCGCAGGCCGAGGCCAAGGCGCCGGCCGGTGCCCGGGAGTTCTTCAAGATCGCCCAGGACTCCACTGCGCCTTACGTGGCGGCCGGGCGCTTCAAGACGTTCGCAGAGGGCCAGTCGCCTTTGCCGGGTGTGGTCGAAGCGACACTGGAAGCCGGGCACACGCCGGGCAGTACCACCTACCGTTTCACCTCACAGAACCAGAGCATCGTGTTCATGGGCGACCTGGTGCACAACCTGGCGGTGCAGTTCGATCATCCTGACGTGTCGATCCGCTTCGACGTCAACGGTCAGCAAGCGATCAAGAGTCGTAACGCCGTGTTCAGTGCAGCGGCGGCCAGCAAGACCTGGGTCACGGCTGCGCACTTGCCGTTCCCGGGCATCGGCCACATCACGGCAGTCGACAAGCACTTCCAGTGGGTACCGGTTGAATACGGCCCCTACAAACGCGCGGCCAAAGTGCCGCTGATCGAGTAAAGTGCGCAGCTCCCACGTCAGGCTCAAACAAGGAAAACGTGCCCCATGAACCGTAACGATCTGCGTCGCGTCGACATGAACCTGCTGGTGATTTTCGAAGCGCTGATGTTCGAAAAGAACCTGACCCGCGTCGCCGAAAAACTGTTCATGGGGCAGCCTGCGGTGAGCGCCGCGCTGGGGCGTCTGCGCGATCTGTTCGATGATCCGCTGTTGCTGCGCAATGGCCGGGGCATGGAGCCGACGGCGCGGGCGCTGGCGATTCTCCAGGAACTGCAACCGGCGATGGATGTGATTTCCGGTGCGGTCAGCCGGGCCAAGGAATTCGATCCGGCGACCAGTTGTGACGTGTTTCGCATCGGCTTGTCGGACGATGCCGAATTCGGTCTGTTCCCGCCGCTGCTGCGCCAGTTGCAGGAAGAAGCGCCGGGGATTGTCGTGGTGGTTCGTCGCGCCAATTACCTGCTGATGCCGGGATTGCTGGCATCGGGAGAAATTTCTGTCGGCGTGAGCTACACCACCGATCTGCCGGCCAACGCCAAGCGCAAGAAACTGCGCGACATTCCCTGCAAGGTCTTGCGCGGTGACAACCGCCCGGGCCCGTTGACTCTCGACGAATACTGCGAGCGGCCTCATGCGATGGTGTCGTTCTCCGGAGACCTGAGCGGCAACATCGACATGGACCTGGCCAAGGTCGGTCGCAGCCGCCGGGTGGTGCTCGGTGTGCCGCAGTTCAGCGGCTTGCGCGCGCTGCTGGCCGGCACCGAGATGATCGCCACCGTGCCGGATTACGCGGCGTGTGCATTGGTCGAAGGCTGTGCGTTGCGGGCTGAAGATCCGCCGTTTCCGATTGATGCGGCGCAACTGTCGATGGCGTGGAGCGGGGTGCATGACAACGATCCGGCGGAGAAATGGCTGCGTTCGCGGATCAGTCAGTTCATGTCGGTGACGCTGGATATTCCGGCGGTTTAGCGCGGTGTTGAAAGGTGTTTAGCGTTACTTCCGGTAAGCTACAACGCCTTGCGCCTTTGCCTACGTGTACGCCAGAATCCGCCGGCTTGTGCGCCTCTGGGGCGGGTTCTATTGTTTGCCGGTCGCTGAAAAACAGCGATCGGGTTTAGCAGCCCGGATCTACTCTAGACGCACAATGCCGTTCGTTCGTGATCAGGCTCACGCCTGACCGTCCACGTTATGGCGGCTTTGCGTGGGGCACTTCGGTGCGCCGGGTTCTAGAGTCCTGGTCTGCTAACCCGCGTACGGCCGCCACCTCTTTCGTTTAGCAGCGAAGCGTGGCGCCTCCACTACTCTAGAGGCTTTATCCATGATCAAACCCACGCCAAACCCGCCTGAAACCGACCCCACCTCGCCCTACGAAACACTCGATTCCAAGAAATTCCACGAAGCCGCCGAACGCGCCCTCGATCACTACCTCAATCCGCTGCTCCCCCGCAAACCGCTGCTCAAACCCAACACCCGCTACCTCATCGCGCCCGGTATCGACAGTGAAGAACTGCTGGCCGACGCCTGCGAAACCCTGACCTCGGCCAAGGTCATGGCCAATGACTTCGCCGGGCTGGTGGACGGCCCGCAGCGGCATGTACTGTTGGGGATTGCGCAGTTGATCATGCTGGGGGAACTGGCGGTGAATCGAGTGCTGGATAATCTGGAATTGAAGACTGAGGCGTCCGCTGCAGCCTGATCGCCTGCTCACCTGATCGTTCCCACGTCGAACCGTCCGCGTGGGAATGCCTCTATGGACGCTCTGCGTCCGCTCTTTGGGACGCGGAGCGTCCCGGGCTGCATTCCCACGCAGAGCGTGGGAAGGATTTACGCGGGCACGATCGTTCAAGAGCAAAGAGAGCACACCCATCCAATTTCCCCCCGGTCAATCGTTGCACCATGGCCTGCAATGATTGATCAAGGGTGGGGCCATGAACGCTGTAAAACGCAATGACCAGGCGCAAGATCTCGGCCTGCTGTTCCTGCGGGTCGCCGGCGGACTGTTTCTGCTGTTCGTCCACGGCTTGCCCAAGCTGCTGGACTTCACCGCGCAGCTGCAACTGATCGAAGACCCGTTCCACCTCGGTGCCCACCTCACTTTGATTCTGGCGATCTTCGCCGAAGTCCTCTGTCCGCTGCTGATCGTCGCCGGGGTGCTGGCGCGTCTGGCGTGCTTGCCTATTCTCTTTGTGCTGCTGGTGGCGCTGCTGCTTGTGCATCCGCAATGGAGTGTGGCCGAAGGGCAGTTCGGCTGGTTGCTGTTGATCCTCTTCACCACTGTTCTGATCGCCGGGCCCGGACGGCTGGCGCTCAATGTTCGTTTGCCCGGAGTACTCCGTTATGCCTGATGCCCAGACCCTGAAAAAACCGGGACCCGAAGAAACCGTGACGCTGATCGTCAAGCACCGGGTCAAGGCCGGTTTTGAGCAGCCTTACGAAGCCTGGCTGCGCAACATCGTCAGCGTGGCGGGGCGCGAAGAAGGGCACTTGGGCGTGGACGTGATGCGCAGCCAGCAGGGCGGGCTCGCACTGTTCACCTGCGTGCTGCGTTATTGCTCGACCGAGGCGATGCAGCGCTGGCTCGACTCACCGCAGCGTCAGAAACTGATCGACGAAGCTGCACCGATGCTCGCCGACGGCGACCAGACCGAAGTCAATGCGGCCAACGAATTCTGGTTCACGCCGCTGGCCGAGGCCGGCTCACCGCCACCGCGCTGGAAGCAGGCTGTAGTGACGCTGCTGGTGATCCTGCCGCACACCTTGCTGGTGCCGCTGATCTGGGGGCCGCTGCTGCAACTCAATGCCTTCCTGTCCAACTACGTGGTCGCCACGTTCCTGATCACCCTGACCATCGTGGTGTCGGTGGTCTACGTGTTCATGCCGCCCGTGACCCGTCTGTTCGCGCCGTGGCTGGAAGCCGGTCAGTCACACAAACACCTCGAATCCAATGCCAACCCGCCGCGCTGAAGCGCTGGGTCCGGGCTCCGTTTCACTTATCTCGAAGGAACTGCGATGAACGCCGATCTGATTCTGTTCAATGGCCAATTTCATACGGTAGACCGCGAAAAACCCCTCGCCAGTGCCGTGGCGATCAAGGACGGTCGTTTCGTCGCCGTCGGTAACGATGCCGAGGCGATGGCCCTCAAGGGCGCCGGCACTCAAGTGGTCGACCTCAAGGGCCGCTGCGTGATTCCCGGCCTCAATGACTCGCACTTGCACTTGATCCGTGGCGGTCTGAACTACAACCTCGAACTGCGTTGGGAAGGCGTGCCGTCGCTGGCCGATGCGCTGCGCATGCTCAAGGATCAGGCCGACCGCACGCCGACCCCGCAATGGGTGCGCGTGGTCGGTGGCTGGAACGAATTCCAGTTCGCCGAAAAACGCATGCCGACCCTCGAAGAAATCAACCAGGCGGCGCCGGACACCCCGGTGTTCATTCTGCACCTGTACGACCGTGCGTTGCTCAACCGCGCTGCGTTGCGCGTCGCCGGTTACACCCGCGACACGCCGAACCCGCCGGGCGGCGAGATCGTGCGCGATGCCAACGGCAACCCGACCGGCATGCTGGTGGCGCGGCCGAACGCGATGATTCTGTACTCGACGCTGGCCAAGGGGCCGAAGCTGCCGCTGGAATATCAGGTCAACTCGACCCGCCAATTCATGCGCGAACTCAATCGCCTCGGCCTGACCAGCGCCATTGATGCCGGCGGCGGTTTCCAGAACTACCCGGACGATTATCAGGTGATCGAACAACTGGCCAAAGACGACCAGCTGACCGTGCGCATCGCCTACAACCTGTTCACCCAGAAGCCGAAAGAAGAGCTGACCGACTTCCAGAACTGGACCGGCAGCGTCAAGTTGCATCAGGGTGATGACTTCCTGCGTCACAACGGCGCCGGGGAAATGCTGGTGTTCTCGGCAGCCGACTTCGAAGACTTCCTCGAACCGCGCCCGGACCTGCCGCAAACCATGGAACAGGAACTGGAGCCGGTGGTGCGCCACCTGGTCGAACAGCGCTGGCCGTTCCGTCTGCACGCCACTTACAACGAATCGATCAGCCGCATGCTCGACGTGTTCGAGAAGGTCAACCGCGACATTCCGTTCAACGGTCTGCCGTGGTTCTTCGACCACGCCGAAACCATCACCCCGCAGAACATCGAGCGGGTGAAGGCACTGGGCGGTGGCATCGCGATTCAGGATCGCATGGCGTTCCAGGGCGAATACTTCGTTGACCGTTACGGCAAACAAGCCGCCGAAGCCACCCCACCGATCAAGCGCATGCTCGCCGAAGGCGTACCGGTCGGCGCGGGCACCGATGCCACCCGGGTGTCGAGCTACAACCCGTGGACTTCGCTGTACTGGATGGTCAGCGGTCGCACCGTTGGCGGTCTGGCGCTGTACGAAGAGGGTCTGCCACGCAGCACCGCGCTGGAACTGTTCACCCATGGCAGCGCCTGGTTCTCGTCCGAGCAGGGCAAGAAAGGCCAGATCAAGGTCGGGCAACTGGCGGACCTGGCAGCGCTGAGTGCGGATTTCTTCAGCGTCGAGGAAGAAGCGATCAAGTGGATCGAGTCGGTGCTGACCGTGGTTGGCGGCAAGATTGTGTACGCCGCCGGCGACTTTGAAGACCTCGGCCCGCGTTCACTGCCGGTGCTGCCGGACTGGTCGCCGGTGGTGAAAGTCCCGGGCCACTGGCGCCCGAATTCGCCATTGCAGGCCCAGGTGCACCAGTGCAGCGGACCGTGCGCAGTGCATACCCACAGCCACGAAAAAGCGCGGATGTCGAATGCGCCGGTCAGCGATTTCGCCGGTTTCTGGGGCGCGTTCGGCTGCTCCTGCTTCGCGTTCTGATCCTATTGAAAAAAGCGTCGCTCTATGTGAGCGGCGCTCCCCGCAATAACCATCCATCGAGGAGTTTCACATGAGCAACGTTCCTTACAGCCGCCTGAACAAAGACGATGCCGTTGTGCTGTTGGTCGACCACCAGACCGGTCTGATCTCGCTGGTACAGGATTTCTCGCCGAACGAGTTCAAGAACAACGTGCTGGCACTGGGCGACATCGCCAAGTTCTTCAACCTGCCAACCATCCTCACCACCAGCTTCGATTCCGGCCCGAACGGCCCGATCGTGCCTGAGCTGAAAGAGCAATTCCCGGACGCGCCGTTCATTGCCCGCCCTGGCCAGATCAACGCCTGGGACAACGAAGATTTCGTCAAGGCCATCAAGGCTACCGGCCGCAAGCAACTGATCATCGCCGGTGTGGTGACTGACGTGTGCGTGGCGTTCCCGACGTTGTCGGCTATCGCTGAAGGCTTCGAAGTGTTCGTGGTCACCGACGCTTCCGGCACCTTCAACACCACCGTGCAACAAGCGGCGTGGGCGCGCATGTCGGCTGCCGGTGCACACCTGCTGAACTGGTTCGCTGTGGCTTGTGAGCTGCAAGTCGACTGGCGCAATGACATGGAAGGCCTGGCGAATCTGCTGTCGCAGCGTCTGCCTAACTACCGCAACCTGATCAACAGCTATACCAAGTTCACTGCCCAGTAATTGGTAGAAAGAGAGATGCCCGCTGAAGAGCGGGCATTTTTTCGTCTGTAGCAAAGGGCTCAGCGCTTCTGCAACCACCCCAGAAAACCACCCTTGCGAACCGGCACAGGCTTGGCCATCAACGCCAACCGACTGTTCTGCTGCCGTACCGCCTGCAACTTGTTCAACGCCTGACCCACTTCGCTGCGCTGCTCCATGCACTGGCGAGTCAGGTTCTTGTCGAGGCGATAAATGATCGAAGACGTCAGCGCGGTGAACGTCGCCTGCGAAGGTGTGTCAGCCAGAATGCTCTGCTCACCCATGACCTCGCTCGGCCCCATGCGCCCGGCCTCGGTGAAGCCGTTGCCGTCCGGCACGCTGGCGCTGACCACGCCGGTGGCGATCACGAACAGGCTGTCCGGGACTTCCTCCAGATTGAGCACCACCTGCCCGGCGCTGTACTGCTGCGCGACCATCGACTCGGCGAGGCGATCGCGTTCCTCATGGCTCAGCGAGCGGAAGATTTTCACTTCATCGAGCAACGCGCGGGCGCGGGTCGAAGGTTCGATCACGCCGTCCGGGTGCCGCGAAATGCCGGCGGCTTCGAGGTGGCGGTGGGCGAGGTCGAACAATTGATTGCGCACGTCGCTTTTCTTGCCCAGTTCGGCGATGAAACCGCTGGCCACGTATTCCGACATTTCTTCGCCGGCTTCTTTCAGTACGGCTTTCGGCGCAGGTGTCAGCAACAGGCTGCTGCTGCCTTGCAGGGTGCGGTCGAGGGCGTCGAGCACCCGGCGCGGGCGGATGTGGTTCGGCACCTTGATGCTGATCGACACGCCGTGCAGGTTGTTCGGCCGGCTGAGGTTGACGATCTTGGCCTTGGCCGCCACCGAGTTCGGCACCACGGCCAGAGTGCCGCTGCTGGACAGCAGGTGCGTGGCGCGCCAGTTGATGTCGAGCACCTTGCCCTCGACGCCGTCGATGACCACCAGATCATCCACCTGATACGGCTTGGTGGTGTTGAGCACGATGCCGGAAAACACATCGGCCAAGGTGCTTTGCAGCGCCAGACCGATGACGATCGCCACCACGCCGGAGGTCGCAAGCAGGCCTTTGACCGGCAGATCCAGCACATAACCGGCCGCCGCGACGATGGCCGCCAGAAACACCAGCGCACCGATCACGTCCTGCAACAGCCGGCCGCTGTGGCCGATGCGACGCATCAGGATCAGGCCGATGACTTCGGTCAGCACCCGCGCGGCGTACAGCCACCAGAGAATCCCCAGCGCTGTCGCCCCGAGTTGCGCCACCGGGTCATCGGCAAACAATGGTGCCTGCAACGGGCTGACGCCGGCGTTGATGGCCAGCGCGCTGAATGCCAGAAACAGCACCAGCCGCACACCGACCCGCGGGGCACGGTGTTTGAACGGCGCCAGATGCCAGAGCAAGGCGTCGAGCGCCAGCAGCAGGGCGCTCCAGGACAGCAGATGGGCAGAAAAAAGGCTCATGAGTCGAACTCCGGCGGGCACAAAAGAAAACGCCACACCCGAAGGTGTGGCGAGGGGTTGCACTCAGTTCAGATGGGTCTTGAGTTCTGCCGCTGCCTGGCGCACGGCGGCTTTGACTTCAGGAATCCCGTTCAGCGGGTTGAGCAGACCGAAGTCATGAATCATCCCGTTGTAACGCACCGAGGTCACCGCTACACCGGCCGCGTCGAGGTGGCGGGCGTAGCCTTCGCCTTCGTCACGCAGCACGTCGAACTCGGCGGTCTGCACCAGCGCGGCGGGCAGGCCCTTGAGCTGTTCGGTGCTGGCGTTGAGCGGCGAGGCATGGATCTGTGCACGCTCGGCCGGGTTGGTGGTGTAGTTGTCCCAGAACCATTGCATCATGCCCTTGGTCAGGAAGTGGCCCTCGGCGAATTGCTGGTACGAGCCGTTATCGAACCCGGCGTTGGTCACCGGCCACATCAGCAACTGGAAGCGCAGCGCCGGGGTTTTCTGTTCCTTGGCCATCAACGCCACGACCGCCGCCATGTTGCCGCCGACGCTGTTGCCGGCCACCGCCAGACGCTTGCCGTCGACACCGATTTGCTTGCCGTGCTCGGCCACCCATTTGGTTGCCGCGTAAGCCTGATTGATCGCAGTCGGGTACTGCGCTTCCGGCGACGGCGTGTAGTCGACATACACCGCGACCGCGCCAGAACCCACCACCAGATCACGAATCAGGCGTTGGTGCGTCGGGAAGTCGCCCAGCACCCAGCCGCCACCGTGGAAGAACATGAACACCGGCAGCTCGCCCTTGGTCTTGGCCGGACGCACCACTTTCAGGTTGATCGTCTGGCCGTCGACCTTGATCGCCTTGTCGCTGACTTCAACACCGGACAGGTCAACCTTCACCGAAGCCTGGGCGCCGGTCAGCACCGCACGGGCGTCTTTCGGGCTCAGTTGTTCAAGTGGTTTGCCACCGCCGGCGGCGAGGGCGTCGAGGAAGGCCTGAGTGTTGTGTTCGACGCCAGTGCTTTCGGCGGCGAAGGCGTTGCCGATGGACAGGGCGAGGAGGGAAGCGGCGAGGGTTTTCTTGATGTTCATGTGCAAATCCTTTTTAAGTCGTTTGAGTTTTTGTATGCCTTGGGATGGGCTGCTGTGGCGCTGGGCTCCAGGCCTCAGCAACACCGTGAGCACAGATTAATGAGGTGCCGGGAAGTGAAAAAGCGGCTATAAAGCGTTTAACTGTCCACCAGAGAGTGACAATGAACCCGTTCGAAGACATGCGTATTTTTTGCCAGGTCATGGACTCCGGCAGCTTCACGGCGGCGGCCGATCAGTTGGGCCTGTCCAAGCAGTTCGTCAGCCGTCGGTTGATGCAACTGGAGGAGCGCCTCGGCGTGCGATTGCTCAACCGCTCGACCCGGCGCCTGGACGTGACGCCGCTGGGCCAGAGCTATTACGAATCGGCGCTGCGCTTGCTCGGCGAAGTCGAATCGGTGGAGCAGGGCATCGCCGGACAGACCGCCGAGCCGCGGGGGGCGATTCGCGTGAGTGCGCCGCTGTCGTTTGCGCTGGCCCATCTGGGCTGTCTGCTGCCGCCGTTTCTGCAGCGTTATCGCGAGGTCACGGTTGAGGTGGATCTGAGTGATCGGCCGGTGGATCTGCTCGGTGAGGGTTACGACCTGGCGCTGCGTATCGGCGTGCTGGAAGACTCGACCCTGATCGCCCGACGCATCGCGTCAATCGAGCGGGTGTACTGCGCCAGTCCTGCGTATCTGGCCGAACGCGGTACGCCGGTCAAACCGGAAGATCTGCTGGGCCACGACTGTCTGCCTTACGGCCACGGGCGTTCGGTGCAGTGGCGGTTCAACGCGGGGCAGGGCAAACCGCTGCTGGTGAATGTCACCGGGCGGATGCGCGTCAACAACGGTGAGTTGCTGCGCGATGCGGCGGTGGCGGGGATGGGGATTACCTATCTGCCGACGTTCATCGTTGGGGCGGCGCTGAAGGATGGGCGGCTGGTGCCGGTGCTGGATGAATTTCGGCCGGAACCGCTGACGCTGTCGGCGGTGTACCCGCAGCATCGCCAGGCGTCGCGGCCGGTGCAGGCGTTGATCGAGTTTTTGCGCGAGCGGCTGGATAAGGCACATGCGATTTTGTAGCCGATGAAAAAATTGTGGGAGCTAGCCTGCTAGCGATTGCGGTGGGGCAGTCAATGAAGAAGGTGACTGGAATATCGCAATCGCTAGCAGGCTAGCTCCCACAGGGGGGAACGTATTTCAGGCTGAATCAGTTGGCGCGCTTGTCATCGCCAGGCTCGCCGCCGACATGCACACCGCGATCATCGCCCGGTTGGCCGGCTGCATGCAGGCCATGGTCATCACCGATTTCACCGGCACGATGTACGCCATGGTCGTCACCGATTTCGCCAGCGCGGTGCACGCCGTGGTCATCACCGATTTCGCCAGCGCGATGCACGCCATGGTCATCACCAATCTCTCCGGACCGATGCACACCATGGTCGTCGCCGGGTTCAGAATGCGTGGCCCATCGACCAGCCGTCGGCGATGATGTGATGCACGCTGTAAAGCCACAGGTATTCATCGTCGGCCACGCGCAGCAACGACGCCCGCAGCAGCGGCCCGCTGGCCAGATCGAACGGCGCCCGGGCA
>NZ_BQID01000004.1 GCF_021602345.1 Pseudomonas pharyngis | reverse complement strand
CGGCGGGGCCGGAGGTGTCGGGCTGGTCAGCTCGACGGTCATTTCCGGAATTTCCGGTGGCGTGGGCAGCGGCTCGGCCCGCGCCTGCTGGAAAAACCACCAGGCGCCGCCGTGTATCAGCGCCGACACCGCCACCAGCAACAGCATCTGCTGTTTGTTCAGGCCGCCGGGCTGCGAAGTGTTGGCCTTGTAGACGGGCCGACCCGCCACCGACGCAAGCGCTGCGTTCGGCAATGGCCCCGGCGGCGTTCTGTGCTTTACCGCATCGTTCATTAAAGCTCCCTCGGGTGGATGAAGGGCAATAAGGTGCCGTTCGAACAACACAGCGTTGTTCGAGTGAGTGGTCGCAACTTTCATACAGGTGTGCAGAAGCCGATAGTTGAACTATCTATTGAGCAGGGCTTGTGCAGCTTATTGCTTCAGTAATGTCGACTTCGATGGTTCATTGATCCGGTCCGTGGCTGTTCTTTTATAAGTGAGTGTGCAATTGAGTGGCGAACATCATTCGTGCCCTCATGGTTGATGCAATAGCAACCGCTGTGCCAAAGAGTGACCAAATGTGTATCGGTTATTTCATGGGTGATACGTATGTCGCATTTATATAAGTTTCATTAAACAGGCCGGTTTTCCTGGGCGCATAACCTCCCGATGGCCCTGTTTGCAGGGCTTTTTCCAGGGCGAGACAGCTCTGGCGCGGTATCGCGCTGTTCAGCGAGATAGAGCGGCTGTTCTCGTGTCGGCCAGGGCGCGTGATGGTGCGTGGCGGACTGATTTGGTGCGGGTCAGGGTTTTAGCGGGTCACAGGCGATGTTCCTTGTTCTTGTTTAAGTAAAGTCGGTCGTTCCGCATGAACGATGTAATGACTGGAAGTGCAGTTTTGGTGCGCTTCGAGCATCAACTCAAAACAGCAAAAGTTGTACGGGTGTGCTGTCTGAAAGTTATTGTCGAACAATCTGTTCTGGCATTCATTAATGCAGCGCGCACGCAATGACTGCTTGCGTGCTATTTAAAAAATAAATAGTGAAGGTGTTCAGGTAATAAAAGGAATGCACGGACTGTTCGGCGGGCGAACGCGGCGCAGGTAAACGGGCACGGAGAGAAGAGGGTGGCGCAGCAGATGAAGATTCACGCGGTGAACTCCTTGTTGCCAGCTCGGATACGCGAACTTTTGGTTCGGTATCGCACCTTACAAGAACGCGGATAGCGTTCGCTGATTGCTCTTGGTGCGGGATGGGCACCGCCAGCGCTGTTTTGCGAGATCAGGGATTCGCAAGCTGCCGATGAATGCGCAATCCGTGCCAAATTCGATACAACGGCTATAAATAGGGCCAGGCGGGATGCCTTTCGCAGTGGAGGAGGGGATATGTATCAGCTCTACGGACACCGCAACTCAGGAGCAGCGGCCATCGAGGCGGCGCTCGAGCTGTGCCAGGTGGCTTACCGCTTCATCGATATCGAGGCCAGTGCGGAAGCGGCGCAGGAGCTGGCGCGGCTCAATCCGCTCAAACAGATCCCGACCCTGCAACTGCCGGACGGCAGTGTCATCACCGAAAGTGCGGCGATCCTGATTCATCTGGGGCAAAGCTTTGCGCAATCCGGCCTGCTGCCGGCCAACGGCGCTGACCGCGATCAGGCGATTCGGGGCCTGGTGTACATCGTCAGCAATTGTTATGCGGCCATCGGGATCATTGATTACCCGGAGCGCTGGCTGGTGATGCCGGACGAGGCCTCGCGACAGAATCTGATGGCGGGTGCGCGGGAACGACTGCATTGGAGCTGGGAGGTGTTTGCCGATCAGTTCTCGGCCGAGCTGTACCTGGACGATGAAACACCGGGCGCACTGGATGTGCTGGCGGCGGTGGTCACGCGCTGGGCCGGTGCCCGCGAACACCTGCGCCAGGCCCGACCCGGTTTCCATGCGTGGCTGCAGCGCATCGACCGGCACCCGGTGCTGGCGCCGGTCTTTGCGCGGCATTGGCCCGGCTGATCACTCCCCGCGAATGTACTGCTCCAGCTGCTTGATCAGTTCGGCCTGTTCGGCAATCGCTTCCTTGACCAGGTCGCCGATCGACAGCAGGCCGATCAGCTTGCCGTTCTCCACCACCGGCAAGTGACGCAGGCGTTTGTCGGACATGATGCCAAGGCAAGTGTCGACGGTCTGATGGGTGTCCACCGTGATCACGTTCGCCACCATGATGTCGCGCACCGGCGTGCCCACCGAGGAGCGACCGTGCAGCACCAGTTTGCGTGCGTAATCGCGCTCGCTGATGATGCCCACCACGTTGTCGTCTTCCACCACGAGCAAGGCGCCGACGTTCTTCTCGGCCATTTTCATCAGCGCTTCGAGCACCATGTGATCGGGTTTGATCTGGTGCACTTCCTGATTTTTCGGATCTTTGAGCTTGAGCAGCTGGGCGACGGTTTTCATGGCGGTTACTCAGGTGTTGTCGTTGTTCTCCAAGCATCGTAGACGCAGGCGCGCAGGGCAAGGCCGCAAAACGGCAGATAACACGCAAAAAACGTCATTTGACCGGGTTTTTCATGGCGAGGCCTTTTTCACGGGTGGCGGCAATGCCGCGTAGAATGCCCGTCTGAATCAATTCCTGAGGTTGAAGTGGTGGATTTACAGCAGGGCTTCGTCCTGACCCGGCATTGGCGCGACACCCCGGCCGGCACCGAAGTCGAGTTCTGGCTGGCGACCGACGCCGGGCCGCGCCGTGTGCGCCTGCCGCATCAGCCGTCGGTGGCGTTCATCCCGGCTGCGCAGCGTGAGCAGGCCGAGCGGGTATTGGCGGACGAAAAGAGCGTCGAGCTGCGCCCCTTGGCCCTGCAGGATTTCGAGCATCGCCCGGTGCTTGGGCTGTACTGCCAGCAGCACGGTCAGTTGATGCGCCTCGAAACCGCGCTCAACCGGCACAGTGTCGATGTCTTCGAAGCCGACGTGCGACCGCCCGAGCGCTACCTGATGGAGCGTTTCATCACCGCGCCCGTCTGGTTCAGCGGCACGCCCGATGCCGACGGCGTGTTGCTCGACGCCCACCTCAAACCTTCACCTGACTATCGCCCGCAACTGCGGCTGGTCTCGCTGGACATCGAAACCACCGAGCAGGGCGAGTTGTACTCCATCGCGCTGGAAGGCTGCGGCGAGCGCCAGGTATACATGCTCGGCGCACCGAACGGCGATGACAGCCTTGTCGACTTCGATCTCGAGTACTGCGAGTCGCGGACCCTGATCCTGAAGAAGCTCAACGACTGGTTCGCCCGCCACGACCCCGACGCGATCATCGGCTGGAACCTCGTGCAGTTCGACCTGCGCATCCTCCACGAACACGCCCGGCGCCTCGGCGTGCCGCTCAAGCTCGGGCGTGGCGGCGAGGAAATGCAGTGGCGCGAACACGGCAGCCGCAATCACTACTTCGCGGCAGCGGCAGGAAGGTTGATCATCGACGGCATCGAATCCCTGCGTTCGGCGACCTGGAGCTTTCCGTCGTTCAGCCTGGAAAACGTCGCCCAGACCCTGCTTGGCGAAGGCAAGTCCATCGACAATCCGTACCAGCGCATGGACGAGATCAACCGCATGTTCGCCGAGGACAAACCGGCGCTGGCCAAGTACAACCTCAAGGACTGCGAACTGGTCACGCGGATCTTCGCCAAGACCGAGCTGCTGAAATTTTTGCTGGAGCGCGCCAGCGTCACCGGCCTGCCGGCGGATCGCAGCGGCGGCTCGGTGGCGGCATTCACCCATTTGTACATGCCGCTGATGCACCGCCAGGGTTTTGTGGCGCCGAACCTTGGCACCAATCCACCGCAGGCCAGCCCCGGTGGGTTTGTCATGGACTCGCGACCGGGGCTTTACGAATCGGTGCTGGTGCTCGACTACAAGAGTCTTTACCCGTCGATCATTCGTACCTTTCTGATTGATCCGGTGGGGTTGATCGAAGGCTTGCAGCATCCTGACGACAGTGACTCGGTGCCGGGCTTTCGCGGTGCGCGCTTTTCCCGTACCCGGCATTGCCTGCCGTCCATCGTCGCTCGGGTCGCCGAGGGGCGCGAGACCGCCAAGCGTGAGCAAAACGCGCCGTTGTCCCAGGCGCTGAAGATCATCATGAACGCCTTTTACGGTGTACTCGGTTCCAGCGGTTGCCGGTTTTTCGATACGCGGCTGGCGTCATCGATCACCCTGCGCGGCCACGAGATCATGCTGCGCACCCGGCAGTTGATCGAAGCCCAGGGCCACGCGGTGATTTATGGCGATACCGACTCGACGTTCGTCTGGCTGCGTCGCCTCCACGGTCAGGAAGAGGCGGCAACCATCGGCCGGGCGCTGGTGCAACACGTCAACGACTGGTGGCGCGAGCATGTGCGCGAGCAGTACGGGCTGGAAAGCGCCCTCGAATTGCAGTTTGAAACCCACTACAAACGCTTCCTGATGCCGACTATCCGTGGCGCCGAGGAGGGCAGCAAAAAGCGCTACGCCGGTCTGGTGACCCGCGCCGACGGCAGCGATGAAATGGTCTACAAAGGCCTGGAAACCGTCCGCACCGACTGGTCGCTGCTGGCCCGGCAATTTCAGCAGGAGCTGTACGAGCGGATCTTCCAGCGCAAGCCGTATCAGGATTACGTGCGCGAGTACGTGCGCAAGACCCTGGCCGGCGAGTTCGACGAGCGACTGGTCTACCGCAAGCGCCTGCGCCGCACCCTCGATGACTACGAACGCAACGTGCCGCCCCACGTCCGCGCCGCGCGGCTGGCGGACGATTACAACGCGCAGCACGGGCGCCCCCGCCAGTATCAGAACGGCGGCTGGATCAGCTACGTCATCACCCTCGCCGGGCCCGAACCGCTGGAAGTTCGCCGCGCGGCCATCGACTACGACCACTACATCACTCGCCAGCTGCAACCGGTGGCGGATGCGATCCTGCCGTTTGTCGACGACGATTTCTCAACCCTGATCGGGGGGCAATTGGGCCTGTTTTGAGTCCAGCAGTTGCAGGGTCCACTCGTCCTGAATGCCGTGGAAGAAACGCTCCAGCGCCTGATGCCAAGGGCTGTCGTCGTCAGCGAACTGGGCGAACAGGGTCATTGATGAGTGGAATTTCAGGTCGTCCGGATGGCCGAAAATCTCGGCAATCGAACGCTGCTGCACGTTCAGCACCAGCTGCGTGCAGGTCCGCAGCCGGGCGCCGAGCAGCTCATGGGCCAGATAGGCCTTGGCCTCATCGGCCGAGCTGATCGCGAACCGCCGCGACATCTCGCTGCCGCCGAGCCCGGCGAACTGCGGGAACACGAACCACATCCAGTGGCTGCGCTTGCGGCCCTCGCCGAGCTCGCGCTGGACCCGTTCGAACACCGGGTCCTGGGCGAGCACGAAGCGTTGCAGGTTGAATGGATCGTCCTGATCAGTGCTTCTCATGGCGAAGCCCTCTGTCAGTCGGCGGTGGCTCAGACCATGGCCAGCCGCTGCTTGCGTTTTGGCGCGTGAAACGCCTGGTCCAGCGCCGCCAGATCCCCGGCCTCGAGTTGCAGCTGCGCCGCCTGTGCATTGAGCTGCACGTGTTCCGGGCGCACGGCCTTGGGAATCGCGATCAGCCCATCCTGACGCAGAATCCACGCCAGCGAAACCTGTGCCGGGGGCACGCCGTGACGAGCGGCAATCTGTTTCAACACCGGCTCGGCGAGCATCGCGCCGCCCTGGCCGATCGGGCAGTACGCCATCAGCGGCATGCGCTGTTGCTGGCACCACGGCAGCAGGTCGAATTCGATGCCGCGCTCTTCCAGGTTGTACAGCACCTGATTGGTCGCGCAGGCCGATGAAGACAGTTCCTCAAGATCATCGACGTCGAAATTCGACACGCCCCAGCGGCCGATCTTGCCGTCCTCGCGCAGACGCTCGAAAGCCTCGACGGTTTCTTCCAGCGGATACTGGCCGCGCCAATGCAGCAAATAGAGGTCGATGTAATCGGTGTCGAGCCGGCGCAGACTGCGCTCGCAAGCCTGGGGAATGCCTTTGCGGCTGGCGTTGTGCGGGTAGACCTTGCTCACCAGGAACACTTGATCGCGCAGGCCGGCAATGGCTTCGCCGACGACGGTTTCGGCACCGCCTTCACCGTACATTTCCGCAGTGTCGATCAGGGTCATGCCCAGTTCGATGCCACTGCGCAGGGCCGCCACTTCACGCGTGTGCGCCGAGCGGTCTTCGCCCATGCGCCAGGTGCCCTGGCCAATCACCGGCACCTGCACGCCAGCCAATTCGAGGGTACGCATTCAAACCTCCTTTCTGAAACGGTCGATACCTTGGGTGGGCAGCAGAATAGCCCACGGGTTCCGTCCGGTTTCAGAAAGGAGGTCAGGTGCTTACTTAGCGGAGAACTTCAACACCACGCTCTGGGTGTAGGTCTGGCCGGGATCGAGGCGGGTACTCGGGAAGTTCGGCTGGTTCGGCGAATCCGGGTAGTGCTGAGTCTCCAGGGTGAACGCGCCCCAGTGCGGATAGACCTTGCCACCCTTGCCCTTGACCGTGCCGTCGAGGAAGTTGCTGGTGTAGAACTGCACGCCCGGTTCGTTGGTGAACAGCTGCAAGTGGCGACCGGATTGCGGGTCACTGACTTCGGCGGCGAGTTTGCTGACGTCTCCCTTGGTGTCCAGCGCCCAGTTGAAATCGAAGCCGCCTTGTTTCTCTTCAGCGAATTTCAACTGCGGATGATCGGCCTTGATGTGCTGGCCGATGGCGGTCGGTTTGGTGAAGTCCATCGGTGTGCCGGCCACGGGCGCCAGTTCGCCGGTCGGTATCAGCTTGGCGGTGACCGGGGTGTAATGGCTGGCGTGCAGGGTGGCGACTTGCTTGAGGATGTCGCCATTGCCGGCGCCGGCAAGGTTGAAGTAGCTGTGGTTGGTCAGGTTGAGCACAGTGGGTTTGTCGGTGTTGGCCTTGTAGTCGATGCGCAGCTCGTTAGAGTCGGTAAGGCGGTAGGTCACCTCGGTGGTGAGGTTGCCGGGGAAACCCATTTCACCATCCGCCGACAGATAGGTCAGGGTCACGCCGACCGAGTCCTTGTCCTTGGTTTCCTTCGCCTTCCAGACCTTTTTGTCGAAGCCCTGAGTGCCGCCGTGCAAGGCGTTGGTCTTGTCGTTCTGCGGCACCTGGTAGCGTTTGCCGTCGAGCTCGAACGCACCGTCGGCCAGGCGATTGCCGAAGCGGCCGATGGTTGCGCCGAAGTACGCGGTGCCTTTCTGATAACCCTGCACATCATCGAAACCGAGGACGATGTCGTCGAGCTTGCCGTGCTTGTCCGGCACTTGCAGCGCCTGCAAGGTCGCGCCGTAGGTGATGACCGTGGCTTGCATGCCGTGGCTGTTGCGCAGGATGTATTGCTCGACCGGCGTGCCGTCATTGGTTTGGCCGAAGGCTTTGTGTTCGCTGGTCAGGCCGGCGGCCTGGGCGGAGAGGGTGGCGATCATCAGGGACAGTCCGAGGCCGCAGAGTGAGTGTCGGGATTGAAGCATGGGTTGACCTTCCTTTTTGTTGTTGTTTTGAAAATCTTTAAATAGTCATGCTAATTAATGCTTGAGTGAGGATTTATAGCGGATTAAACGATTAATGCAAAAATAAAGTCGGACTAAATTGATTGAGCCAAGGGCGCCGAAGGTCGGGAATCCACGCCGGCACTGCACTTTTGCGAAATCCCCGGCTCTATCCATGGCCAGGGTGCGGTGACTTCCGCCGCACAGGAACGTGTCCGTCAAAGAATTCATGCCGAGAGTTTTGCACCCCATCGCTGCATTCATTCATCGCCCGTGCCTGCTGCTGGCCTGCCTGTCGACGCTGCTGCTCGGCGGTTGCAGCCATCAGGACGGCAACAATTTCATCACCCAGATGCGCGAAGGCAGGCCTCAGGAATTTCTCCAGACCAGCGTCGATCGCATGGCAACTCTGGCGATGCGTGACAACCTCGACAGCCTCTACCGCTTGATGGGCAAGTTGTATTTGCGTAACCCGGAGGAACTACGCAAATCCGGTTTTCTCGACATTCGCACGGCGGTCAAGCAGGTGCGACTGGCCATTGAGCAACAGCAACCCTTGCCGACCCTCGGCGGCAAAAAGGATCTGGCAGCGCTGAGCTATGCCATGAGCCCGGAATTCCTCGGCGACCGGGTCGGCGCGTTCATCTATGCGATCGGCAGCATGCTGGTCACCGCCCACGGCAATCGCACCGAGTTCTACATGACCGATGCGATCAACCCGACCTTCGTCAACAACGCCGCGCGCAATATCGAGAAAGCCACTTGGATCCTCGCCCAGCGGCAGAACAAGGATGGCCAACCGCTGCTGTTTTCCAATGAGATTTCCGAGGAGGGCAGCAACCTGAGTTTCGCCACGGAGTTCGGCAAAGTCGTGGCGCGTCTGGATCTGCTGACCCAGATGCTCGACGAGCGCTACCGGCGCATCGGGCTGAATTACGCCCAGAGCCTGTTGTTTTTGAATTTTTTGCCCGTGCAGTGAAATGGCATAACGATAGATCCGATCGATATAGGGCGTTATAAGAAAACTGGTTATGCTGCGGGCCGGATTTTTCCTGTGGTTTGTCTGGACGTCTTAATGGAATTGGCAAATTTCGGCCTGGTGATTGCCGGGCTGGTGGTGGGGTTCATCGTCGGCATGACCGGTGTCGGCGGCGGTTCGTTGATGACGCCGATCCTGCTGTGGTTCGGCATCAATCCGGCCACGGCGGTGGGCACGGATCTGCTGTACGCGGCCATCACCAAATCCAGTGGCGTGCTGGTGCACAGGAAGAACAAGAACATCGACTGGGCCATCACCGGCTGGCTGACCCTGGGCAGTGTTCCGGCGGTGGCGATGACCTTGTGGTTCCTCAGCACCCTGCACACTGCGCCGGATGCGATGAACGCCATCATCAAGCAAGCGCTGGGCTTCGTGCTGTTCGCCACGGCGCTGGCGATTCTGTTCAAGAAACGCCTGCTGGAATTCGCCCACAAACGTGCTGGCGGCAACTACAACCCCAGCGGTGCGCGCCTGAATGGCATGACCGTGATCACCGGTCTGATCCTCGGCACCATGGTCGCCCTGACCTCCATCGGCGCCGGCGCCCTCGGCACTGTCGCACTGTTCATCCTCTATCCGCTGCTGCCGACCCGCCGTCTGGTCGGCACCGAAATCGCCCACGCCGTCCCGCTGACCCTGGTCGCCGGCCTCGGCCACGCGAGCATGGGCAACATGGACTGGGGCGTGCTGGGTTTTCTGCTGGTCGGCTCGCTGCCGGGCATCTGGCTCGGCAGCCACCTGACCGGTCGGGTCTCCGATGAACTGCTGCGCCCGTGCCTGGCGACGATGCTGGTGTTGATCGGTTACAAGCTGGCGTTCTGACCGAGCGCCCGCTTCATCACCGTCACCGGCAACCCGTCATATTCCATTTCCTCCAGCACCTCCCAACCCAGGCGCGCATATAGCGACTGCGCGGCATCGGTGTACAGGTACAACTGCGGCACACCCAGGGCGGCGGCTTCCTCGACGATGCGGTTGACCAGTTGCGAGGCGATGCCGCGACCACGCTGTTCGGCCTTCACGTAGACCCCGGCCAGCCACGGCGTCAATTGCGGACGGGCATCCATGTCGCTGTCGATCAGCAGCGCACCGCCGAGCAGTTTTCCGTCTTCGATCGCCACTACCACGCTGGGAATCGCACCTTTGCCGCAGGCGGCGCGCATACGTTCGGTGCGGCTGGCGAGGGTGTCTTCGGGTTTGTACTGGCCCCATTCCTTGAAGTTGAGTTCGGCCAGTTCTTCAATCAGTTCGGGGTGATGGCAGAGGTAGTCGATGTGCATGCGCGTTGAACTCCATTTCACAGTTGGAGCTGCCACCCTAATGCGGTCATAAGAGCTAATCAAATGCGCGACACGATCGCGCCCATCCGGTTGCGCAAAACCGGTGCTGACCTAAGCTTTGGGCAAGGCGAAACACTTTTGCCGGGCAGCCCCCGGAACAATCGCCGCGATGCGCAATCATTAGAGCGTGGATATCAAAAGGAGATGCGCATGCTCATCAGGTCACTGACCCTGACACTCTTGCTGGCGATTGCCGGCCCCCTGTTCGCCGCCGACGGCGATTCCCCTCTGGACGTCGACAAGGGCATTAACCGCCCATTGATCGTGATCGCTTCCAGCACAGTCGATTCTTATTGGGTCAGCCTGAAAAAAGCGCTGGATGACCCGGCCAACAAACAAGGCATCGCCGACCGCAAGATCAAGGTTTACACCATCCTGAGCATGAGCGGTCAGGTCGATGGCAAAAGCCTCGAGCAGCAGCAAACCATGGCGCTGCTGCGCTCGCTGAAGCTGGGCGCCGGGGCGTATCCGAAAGTCTTCCTGGTGGGCAAGGATGGCGAGACCAAACTGACGGCTTCGGGGGATGAAGCGGCGGCGGTCGATTTGAAGAAGATTTTCGACACCATTGATGCGTTGCCTGCCGCTGAAAAAGAAGCCACTTCCACCGTGGTCACGGCCCCGGCTGCTGCAGAACCGGCGCCGGCCAAGGGCGCAAAAGGGACCAAGCCGGCGAAACCGACCAAACCGGCCAAGCCGCCGGAAATGCCGGATGATTGATGTTCTGATTCAGGGGGGATCAGAAAAGAAAAACGGGCGACCTTCTCAGGTCGCCCGTTTTTTATGGCGTGATTACCGGGTCAGCTCACCCAGAATTCTGTGCGCAATCTTCACCCGCTCTCCATTCGGATAATTGCGGTTCGCCAGAATCACGATCCCGACTTTCTTCGACGGTACAAACGCGACATACGCACCGTAGCCAGCGGTGGAGCCAGTCTTGTTCAACAGCACGTTCGCCAGTTCTGGCTGCGGCGGATTCAGCCATTTGACCTTGTGCGCCTCCATGGCCATTGGCGTCGAGTTGCCGTCCAGCAGGCGGTCGAGGCTGATCGGGTAGGCGTAGCGTTCCCAGCCCAGCCCCTGGGTCATGTCGCCGACGGTGTAGTAGCCGGTGTGGGTGAGGGCGATGGCTTTTTGCAGGGGTGTTTCGAGTTTGGCGGTGTTGAGGTTGGCTTCGACGTATTGAAGGAGGTCGGCGGCGCTGGTTTTCACGCCGTAGGCTTCGGAGTCGAGGGCGCCGGGGCTGACTCGGATCGGTTTGTTGTTCTTGTCATAGCCTTGGGCGTAGAGCTTTTGTTCAGACGCCGGCACCGACAGGAAGGTGTGCTTGAGCCCGAGTTTCGGCAGAAGGGTTTCGGTCATGACCTGATTGAACGGCTGGCCGAGGCTTTTTGCGGCCAGGTAACCGAATAGACCAATGCTTGGATTGGAATACAGGCGCTGGCTGCCGGCCGGAAAGGTCGGTTTCCACTGTTGGTAATAGCCGAGCATCTTGTCGGAAGAGTCCGCAGCATCCGGAAATTGCAGCGGCAGGCCGCCCGCGCTGTAAGTGCCCAGTTGCAGCAGGCTGATGTGGTCGAAGGCGCTGCCTTTGAGTTCGGGCCAGTGCTGGCTGGCCTTGTCGGAGAATTGCAGTTTGCCGCTGGCCTGGGCGTACGCGGCGAGGGTCGCGGTGAAGGTTTTGCTCACCGAACCGATTTCGAACAGGGTGTTTTCACTTACCGCTTGCCCGGTGCTTTTGTCGGCGACACCGTAATTAAAGTAATGCGCCTTGCCATCGACTGTCACGGCCACGGCGAGACCTGCGATGTCCTGTTGCTGCATGACCGGGGTCACGGTGGCCTTGACCAGCGCCTGCAACTGATCGTCGGTTGGCGGGGCGGCCAAGCAAGTGGCGGTGCTGAAGAAAAGTCCGAAAGCGCTGTAGGACTTGAATTTGTTCAGGTTGATCGAAGGCATGCTTGAACCACTCTCCATGAGTGTTGATGGTGTTATCCCGCTACACTGCGAGCGTTTTCCGTCGGGCCGGCTGATCGGCGCCGCCAAATCTAGGCAGTCCGGCGTCTTTCGACAAACGATGAAAACTCGGACGAGCCATTAGAAAAATTTGGGACTTGGCATGATTCGACCTCAATTGCCCTTGAATGCATTACGCGCCTTTGAAGCCTCTGCGCGCCACCTGAGCTTCACCCGTGCGGCCGTGGAGTTGTGCGTAACCCAGGCGGCCGTCAGCCATCAGGTCAAAAGCCTGGAAGCGCAACTCGGCGTGATCCTGTTCAAACGCCTGCCCCGTGGGCTGATGCTGACCGGCGAGGGCGAAACCCTGCTGCCGGTGCTGACCACGTCGTTTGATCATATCGCGCAGATGCTCGAGCGTCTGGCGGGCGGGCAATATCGGGAAATGCTCACGGTCGGCGCGGTGGGCACCTTCACGGTGGGATGGCTGTTGCCGAGGCTGGCAGACTTTCAGGCGAAACATCCGCTCATAGATTTGCGACTGTCGACCAACAACAACCGGGTGGACGTCGCCGCCGAGGGGCTGGATTACGCGATCCGCTTCGGTGCCGGGGCATGGCACGGTATCGAGGCGACCCGTTTGCTGGAGGCGCCATTGTCGGTGCTCTGCGTGCCGGAAATCGCTCGGCAACTGCACGCGCCGGGGGATCTTCTGCAGCACCGTTTGCTGCGCTCCTATCGCACCGATGAGTGGCCGGAATGGTTTCACGCGGCGGGTATGGCGACCCATGCTGCGCCGCCCCAGAGCATCGTGTTCGACTCGTCGCTGGCGATGATGGAAGCGGCGTTGCAGGGCGGCGGGGTGGCACTGGCGCCGCCGTTGATGTTTGCCCGGCAACTGGCGGCGGACCTGATCCGCCAACCCTTTGCCATCGAAATCACCACCGGCAGCTATTGGCTGACGCGCTTGCAGTCACGGCCGGAGACGTCGGCGATGGCGGCGTTCAGACACTGGTTGCTGGAGGCTGCGCAGGCCTAGCGCACCAGGCACGGCTTCTTGTTATCGAACGTCCAGCCCGGAATCAGAAACTGCATCGCTACGCTGTCATCCCGCGCGCCCAGTCCCATGCCTTTATAGAGTTCGTGGGCCTTGGCCACCTGATCCATGTCCAGTTCCACGCCCAGCCCCGGTTTCTTCGGCACTTGCACGCAGCCGTCGACGATTTGCAGCGGCGCCTTGGTCAGGCGCTGGCCGTCCTGCCAGATCCAGTGGGTGTCGATCGCGGTGATGTCGCCCGGTGCGGCGGCCGCGACGTGGGTGAACATCGCCAGGGAAATGTCGAAGTGGTTGTTGGAGTGCGAGCCCCAGGTCAGGCCCCATTCGTGGCACATCTGCGCCACGCGCACCGAACCCTGCATGGTCCAGAAGTGCGGGTCGGCCAGCGGAATGTCGACCGACTGCAACTGGATCGCATGGCCCATTTCGCGCCAGTCGGTGGCGATCATGTTGGTGGCGGTTTTCAGCCCGGTGGCCCGACGGAATTCAGCCATCACTTCACGGCCCGAATAACCGCTTTCTGCACCGCACGGGTCTTCGGCGTAAGCGAGTACATGATGCTGGTCGCGGCACAGACGGATCGCTTCTTTCAATGACCACGCGCCGTTCGGATCGAGGGTAATGCGGGCGTCGGGGAAGCGTTCGGCCAGTGCGGTCACCGCTTCGATTTCCGCATCGCCGCTGAGTACGCCGCCCTTGAGCTTGAAGTCCTTGAAGCCATAGCGTGCGTGGGCAGCCTCGGCCAGACGCACCACGGCGTCGGCGGTCATGGCTTTCTCGTGACGCACGCGGAACCAGTCGTTGTCGGCATCCGGTTCGCTGCGGTAGGCGAGGTCGGTTTCCCGGCGATCGCCCACGTAGAACAGGTAGCCAAGCATCTTCACTTCATCACGTTGCTGACCTTCGCCGAGCAATGCCGCCACCGGCACGTCGAGGTGCTGGCCGAGCAGGTCGAGCAGGGCGGCTTCGAGCCCGGTGACGGCGTGAATGGTGATGCGCAGGTCGAAGGTCTGCAGGCCACGGCCGCCGGCATCACGGTCAGCGAACGTCTGGCGAACCTGGTTGAGGATCTTCTGATACGTGCCGATCGGGCTGCCGACCACCAGGTTGCGGGCGTCTTCGAGGGTCTGGCGGATGCGTTCGCCGCCGGGCACTTCGCCGACGCCGGTATGGCCGGCGTTGTCCTTGAGGATGACGATGTTGCGGGTGAAAAACGGCCCGTGGGCGCCGCTCAGGTTGAGCAGCATGCCGTCGTGGCCGGCCACCGGGATGACTTGCATCTCGGTGATGATTGGAGCTTTGGCGATGTCGTGTGCGGTCATTTTTGATTGTCCTTTCAAGCGTGCTTCGGCGCGGCATCGGCCACGGCGACGTCAGGTGCGGATTTGGGTGTCATGCGGGCGGCGAACACGATGATTGCGGCAATGATCGAGGTCGCGGCCAGGCCATAGAGGCCGCCCTGGATCGAACCGGTGTGTTGCTCGAGCAAACCGAAAGTGGTGGGAGCGACGAAGCCGCCGAGGTTGCCTACCGAGTTGATCAACGCGATCACGGCAGCGGCGATCCGCGCGTCGAGATAAGCCTGCGGAATCGGCCAGAACAGCGACGACGCGGATTTGAAACCCAGCGCAGCAAAGCAGATCGCGACGAAGGCAAAAAACGGCCCGCCGGTGGTGGACATGAACATCCCCGCTGCGGCGATCAGCAATGCCGTGGCCACCCACGCCTGCTGGTGTTTCCACTTCGCCGAGAACGAAGCGAACGCGTACATGCCGATGATCGACAGCAGCCACGGAATCGAGTTGAACAGGCCGACCTGGAAGTCACTCATCTCGCCCATCTTCTTGATGATGCTCGGCAGCCAGAACGTTGCGGCGTAGATCGTCAATTGAATGAAGAAGTAGATCAGGCAGAACAGGATGATCTGGCGATCCTTGAGCAGTTTGCTCAGCGACGGCCGGATCGGGGTCGCGGCTTCGCGGGCCTTCTGCTCATCGTCGATGGCTTTGACCAGCGCATCCTGCTCGGCGCAGGTCAGCCACTTGGCATCGTGGGGTTTGGCGTCGAGCCAGAACCAGACGAATACGCACAGGCAAACCGAGAACATCCCTTCAATGAAGTACATCCACTGCCAGCCGTGCAGGCCCAGACCTTCGATCTGTAACAACAAGCCCGACAGCGGGCCGGAAATCAGCGAGGCCACGGCCGAACCGCTCAAGAAAATTGCAATCGCCTTGCCGCGCTCGGCCCCCGGCAACCAGCGGGTGAAGTAGTAGATCACCCCGGGAAAGAACCCGGCTTCGGCCACGCCGAGCAGAAATCGCAGGATGTAGAAGTGGGTTTCGTTCTGGATGAACGCCATGCCGGCGGCCACCAGACCCCAGGTGAGCATGATGCGGGTCAGCCAGATTCGCGCGCCGACCTTTTGCAGCAACATGTTGGAAGGGACTTCGAACAGCGCGTAACCGATGAAGAACAGACCGGCACCGAAACCGTAGGCCGCGGCACCGATGCCGAGGTCGTGTTCCATGTGGGTACGGACGAAGCCGATGTTCACCCGGTCAATGTAATTGACGATGAACATGATGACGAACAGCGGCAGGACGTGGCGTTTGACTTTGGCAATGGCGGAGGACAGCACCGAATCGGCGCCCTCGTTCATCCCGGCAATGGACGATTTCACTTGGTTTTCTCCCACTCGTTATTTTTATGCGGGGTGTATCTGGGTGTTGCGTTGTTGATAGACATCATACAACTAGATTTTTTTGTCCTACAAGCGGGAGTGCTCAATCAAATTTGTCTACGGGAAAGGGTTTTTATGCTTTTTCAGATTTTATGCGCCGTGTTTGTTGGCTTTTGTAGGGGGTTTGGCACGCGTAGTAGAGCGTTTTGTTCCAGTGCAAGTGGGGCGACTGCTCGGCGCAGTGGAAGATTTTCTAGCTAAAATTGAGTGTTGTCATACAAGTTAGATCCCGGAATTCATAGGAGCTCATACAAGTCATTGCCGCCAGTGCTACGATCGGTTTGCCCCGATCACCGGAACCGACCATGCAAGACGACTTCGACGCCCCCGCCCGTAAACGCGCGCACAACCTGGCCCACGATCTGGTGGAAAAACTCACCCAGAGCATCCTGCTCGGCCAGATGTTGCCCGGTGACAAGTTGCCGTCGGAGAACTCGATCGTTCAGGAACACGGCGTCAGTCGCACCGTCGTGCGCGAGGCGATTTCCAAATTGCAGGCGTCGGGGCTGGTGGAGACGCGGCACGGCATCGGCACCTTCGTGATCGAGCGCGCACCGGAGCAGGGGCTGCGACTGAATGTCGACACCGCGCTGGGGGTGCGCAGCATTCTCGAGCTGCGCATGGGCCTGGAGACGCAAGCCGCGGCACTGGCCGCGCAGCGCCGCACCGAGCAACAACTGATGCAGATGCGTCAGGCGCTGGACGACTATCAGCGTCTATTGGCTAACAACGACAGTTGCGTCGAAGCCGACCGACGCTTTCACCTGCTGATTGCCGAAGCCACCGGCAATGTCTGCTTCACCGAAATCATGCAGCACCTGGGTAGCGCAATGATCCCGCGCACCCGGGTCAATGCGGCCGAGCGCGGCGCGGTGGATTTGAGCAAGCTCGGGCAACTGGCGAATCTTGAGCATGAGGCGATCTTCAACGCCATCAAACGTCAGGACGCGGACGCGGCGCGCGCGGCAATGTGGTTGCACCTGACCAACAGTCGAGACCGGTTTTCAGCCACGAGCTGAATGCCGCTGGTCTGTTCGATAGCACGCCCGGTGCGGCGGCACTTCCAACGAGTACGACCCGGATCTTCCGGGCCTCATGCTCTGAGGTGCAATCATGGCTGACGATACGCTGTTTCAGGGAGGCACGGCCCCAACCGACCCTACCCGCAAAGTCCCCGGTACGGATGAGCCGACGCTGGCCGATCACGAGATGCCACCGGGCGTGATGCCCGGGCGCGACCCGTTGAGCGATGCCGATCGGCCGGAAGACTGGAAGGATCCGTCGTCCGATGAAGACATACCGCCGGCTGATGAGCCGACACCGCTGTCCGATGACAGGCGCTGAACAAACCCCGGCTGATTGCCGGGTTTTTTTGATGCTTTTAAACAGCGCCGAGATCGCGCATCAACAACCCAAACCGCAAATCCACCGCATCCGGAATCGGCAGATACACCGTATGCCCGTCCCCCGGCGCCACGTCGATGGCTTCACCTTTCAGGTTCTGCAATTCATGCAGATCAAAATGGAAGTTGCCCTTGGGCGTCATCAGTTCCAGGTGATCGCCCAGTGCAAAACGGTTCTTAACCTTGACCTCGGCCAGACGATCCCGACGTTCGCCGGTCAACTCGCCCACAAACTGCTGACGCTCCGACACCGAGCTGCCGTTCTGATAGTTCTGGTATTCGTCATGCACATGCCGGCGCAGGAAGCCTTCGGTGTAGCCGCGCTGGGCGAGGGATTCCAGATCGGTCATCAGGCTGCGGTCGAATTCGCGACCGGCCACAGCATCGTCGATAGCCCGGCGATAGACCTGGGTGGTGCGCGCGCAATAGAAGTGCGATTTGGTCCGGCCTTCGATCTTCAGTGAGTGCACGCCCATGCGGGTCAGGCGCTCGACGTGCTGCACCGCGCGCAGGTCCTTGGCGTTCATGATGTAGGTGCCGTGCTCGTCTTCGAAGGCCGGCATCAGCTCGCCGGGGCGGTTGGCTTCCTGCAGCAGGAACACCTGATCGGTGGGGGCGCCGAGGCCGAGGGTCGGTTGCGGTTCGAAGGTCTGCACGATTTCGCCGAGCTGGTTTTCGCTGGCCTCCTGCGCCGAGTATTTCCAGCGGCAGGCGTTGGTGCAGGTGCCCTGATTGGCGTCGCGTTTGTTCATGTAACCCGAGAGCAGGCAGCGGCCGGAATAGGCCATGCACAGCGCGCCGTGGACGAACACTTCCAGTTCCATGCCGGGCACTTGCTCGCGGATTTCGCCGATCTCTTCCAGCGACAATTCACGGGACAGGATGATCCGACTCAAGCCCTGCTGTTGCCAGAATTCGACACTCGCCCAGTTCACCGTGTTGGCCTGCACCGAGAGGTGGATCGGCATCTGCGGAAAGTGCCGGCGCACCAGCATGATCAGGCCGGGGTCAGACATGATCAGCGCGTCCGGCGCCATCTCGATCACCGGCGCCAGGTCCTTGAGGAAGGTCTTCAGTTTGGCGTTGTGCGGCGCGATGTTGACCACCACGTAGAAGCGCTTGCCCTGGGCCTGGGCTTCACGAATGCCAAGCGCCAGGTTGGCATGATCGAACTCGTTGTTGCGCACCCGCAGGCTGTAGCGTGGCTGGCCGGCGTACACCGCATCGGCCCCATAGGCGAAGGCGTAACGCATGTTTTTCAGGGTGCCGGCGGGGGCGAGCAGTTCGGGGGTGAAGGAGGTCGTCATGGCGGCGTCGGTCGCAAAAGCGCGGCAGGGTAGAGCAGTTGCGCCGAGGGTTTATTGATCTGGATCTATGCTCAATGAAGAAACAGGGCACTCGCGCTGACGCTGGCTGACTAAACGGGACGGGCGCGGGTGGCGCCTGACTGACCTGGACCGGACATGAACCAAAAGAGTCTGCAATTCAAATCCCTCACCGTGCTGTTGTTGCTGGTGACGGTCGCCTTCATCTGGATCCTGCTGCCGTTCTACGGTGCGGTGTTCTGGGCGGTGATCCTCGGCATCCTGTTCGCACCGATGCAGCGCCAGTTGCAACTGAAATTCGGCTGGCAACGCAACCTCACATCACTATGTACCTTGAGCATCTGCCTGGTGATTGCGATCTTGCCGGTGATCGTCCTCAGTGTACTGCTGGTGCAGGAAGGGGCGACGCTTTACGACAATATCGAAAGCGGCAAGCTCGATATCGGCGCTTATCTGGCGCAGTTCAAGCACAGCCTGCCGCCTTACTTTCAGCACCTGCTCGACCGCTTCGGCATGGGCGAGCTGAATGCCTTGCGCGAGAAGATCGTCAAGACCGCCATGCAGGGCAGTCAGGCGCTGGCGAGCCAGGCGTTCAGTTTCGGCCAGGGCACGTTCGAGTTCGTGGTGAGTTTTTTCATCATGCTGTACTTGCTGTTTTTCTTCCTGCGCGACGGCGCCGAACTGGCGCGCAAGGTGCGCACAGCGATACCGCTGGAGGAGCATCACAAGCGTCGCTTGCAGTTGAAATTCAATCGCGTGGTACGCGCCACGGTGAAGGGCAATCTGCTGGTGGCGATCACGCAGGGTGCGCTGGGCGGGGCGATTTTCTGGTTTCTCGACATTCCCAGTGCGTTGCTCTGGGCGGTATTGATGGCGTTTCTGTCGTTGCTGCCGGCGGTGGGCGCGGGGATTGTCTGGGTGCCGGTCGCGGTTTACTTCCTGCTCAGCGGGATGATCTGGCAGGGCGTGGTGCTGGGGCTGTTCGGGGTGTTCGTGATCGGTCTGGTGGACAACCTGCTGCGCCCGATCCTGGTGGGCAAGGACACACGGATGCCGGACTACATGATCCTGATCTCGACCCTGGGCGGATTGGCGGTGTTCGGGCTGAACGGCTTTGTGATTGGGCCGCTGATCGCGGCCCTGTTCATGTCGAGCTGGGCGTTGTTCATCGAAAGCAAACCGAAAGTGCAGCTGCCTTAAGCCTTGAACGGGCCGCTGAGCAGTTGTTGCGACAGCGCTTGAGCCGCCGGCAAGGACGTAAGCGGGCCGCTGACCGGCTCGCCGTCGCGCACCAGATACCAGCAGGCGAGCAGCCCCAGCTCTCTGAGCGATGCGGGAACGGCGCTGCCGACAACGGACATGATTTGAACCTGAGCCATGAAAAGTACCTCCATCAATCTGTGGAGCTACCTTAGGGAATTGGCCGTTTCAGGGACAATCAACGCTTTCGATAGTGGTCATTGACGCCGCTGAGGGCTGGCTCAATCCACCACTTGATCGAGCATGTGCACGATCTCGTGTTCGTTGAGAAAACCCTTGCGCACCAGGTTTTCCGCCAGCAACGAGAGAAACTTCGCCGTGCGGTGGCCTTCCAGGTGCTTGAGTTCGGTCAGGGCGTTGTAGACCTTGCTCGAGGTGCATAAACCGACGATGCGGTGCGGATTCTGTGTAGGCATTCAAGTCGTCCTTGTTGTTATCAACCTGTTGTTTGCGGACGGATTCAGAGTGCGGTTCCGTCATGACAAATAGATGACCGTTTGTGTGTTGCCCCCGACGGTCGAGTCCATCATGCCGACTTTAACGGTTCAAACTGTCCCCACAGCGACCTTGGCGAGATTTTTTCAGACCTTGGCCGACGGACGGTTGGCTTTTCCGCGGGCAATAATATGCGCGCAATAAAAAGCCCCGCTATCAAGCGGGGCTTCGTGTGCCGATTACCAGCGCGGGCCACCGTAGTAGTGTGGCCGGCCGTAATAACCACGCGGCGGGCCGTAATACACCGGGGCCGGTTGGACGTAGACCGGTTGCTGCACATAGACCGGGGCCGGCTGGTAATAAACCGGTGGCGGCGGTTGCTGGACGTAGACCGGAGCCGGTTGAGCGTAAACAGGCTGTTGGACATACACCGGCCGATCCTGGTTAATGAGCGCCGAGCCGATGATGGCCGAGCCGACGATCGCACCAAATACCGCCGGGCCCTGCCAGCCACCGCCGTGGGCTTCTGCCTGACCCGTGATCGCGAATGCACCAATCAACAAGGCCACGATGGGGAGTTTACGAATCATGATAATTCCTCGGTTCTTCGACCCGGCGTCCGAACCTGCAACAGGCCCGGAATGGCGCGGGGATACTTCTAAGACAGCAACATTTTGAAAAACAGCACGGCCGCCAGGTAAATTTTGTGTAAGGTCTGTACCGGTTTGTTTACCAAGCTTGCGGCATCGACTGTGATGCCCGGAACAGACCGCCTTATGATCGTTCAGAACCCGATGGCCTGGCTAATCCCGTCCATCCGAAAGTGCATACGAAGGAGCCTCCCATGCAGATGAACCCCAACAAAGACACCCAATTGTGCATGTCCCTGTCTGGGCGTCCCGGGAATTTCGGTCTGCGTTTTCATAACCATTTGTATGAACAACTGGGGCTGAATTTCTACTATAAGGCGTTCAGCAGCCAGGACCTTCCCGGTGCGGTCGGCGGGATCCGCGCGCTGGGGATTCGTGGTTGCGGCGTGTCGATGCCGTTCAAGGAAGCGAGCATTGCGCTGGTTGATGAGCTGGACGCCTCGGCGGCGGCGATCCAGTCGATCAACACCATCGTCAACACCAACGGCCATCTCAAGGCCTACAACACCGATTACATCGCCATCGCCCAGTTGCTGGAAACCCACGCGGTGCCGAAGGACTCGACTTTCGCCCTGCGCGGCAGCGGCGGCATGGCCAAGGCTGTGGCCAGTGCCTTGCGCGATGGCGGTTACAAAAATGGTTTGATCGTCGCTCGCAACGAGCGCGCCGGGCGTGCGCTGGCGGACTCCCTGGGGTATCGCTGGCAGGCGGAACTGGGCGACGAGCGCCCGCAGATGCTGATCAACGTGACCCCTGTCGGCATGGACGGTGGCCCGGAAGCGGGTCAACTGTCGTTTGAGGTGGATGTGATCAAGTCTGCCGACACCGTGTTCGATGTGGTGGCGATCCCCTCGGAAACCCCGCTGATCGTGCGCGGTCGTGCCGAAGGTAAAAAGGTGATCACCGGGCTGGAAGTCATCGCGATCCAGGCGCTGGAGCAGTTCGTGCTGTACACCGGCGTGCGGCCGACGGTCGAGCAGTTCGATGCGGCGGTGGCGTTTGCCCGCAGTTGATGGCGCCTGAGCAACGGCATATCCGCCCGAATTTGCCGTTGCCTATACTGCCGGATCAGCAAGCACAGACTTGCCCATCACAAAAGCCGAGGTTTGCATGCATCCGCCCATTCTCAACCTGAATGACGTCGAACTCGAACCGCTTCCCGAATCATTGGCCCCCGAGGGCGAAACCGCCGGGCGTTATCAGCAACGGTTCGCCCGGGTCGGCCAGCAATTGGGCGCGCAAAAGCTCGGATATCGCCTGTATGCGCTACCGCCGGGCATGCGTGGCAGTCCGTTTCACAGTCATCGGGTCAATGAGGAAATGTTTTACGTGGTGGCCGGGGAAGGGGAAGTGCGCCTCGGCGCCGAGCGTTTCCCGATTCGCGCCGGCGACGTGATCGCCTGCCCACCGGGCGGCCCGGAAGCTGCGCATCAGATCATCAACACCAGTGCTGCGGAACTGCGCTATCTGGCGGTCAGCACCCAGCAGCAACCGGAAATCTGCGAGTACCCGGATTCCAACAAATACGCGGTGATGGACAACTTCAGCGTCGATGCCGAAGGCAATGCCTCGGGCTTCGTGGCGGTGGCGCGGCAGGCGGACGGGGTGGATTACTGGGACGGCGAATAACAC
The DNA here is from genome assembly GCF_021602345.1 of Pseudomonas pharyngis. Classification (GTDB taxonomy): domain Bacteria; phylum Pseudomonadota; class Gammaproteobacteria; order Pseudomonadales; family Pseudomonadaceae; genus Aquipseudomonas; species Aquipseudomonas pharyngis. The sequence goes on along the minus strand of NZ_BQID01000004.1, from coordinate 419,892 downwards.
CGTCCCCGGTGCACTTATTCTTCGAGACGGGCCAGACGCTCTTCCAGCGCCGCAATCCGCGCTTCCAGCTCTTCGATGCGCTCCACTGACACGCCGCTGGCAGCGCCGCGATCACTCTGGTTCTGCCGCGCCGCGATAATCGCCTCGATGTCCGCCGGATCGCCCAGCGCGTGGGTATAACGATCTTCGCGCTGGCCGGCCTGACGTGGAATCAACACCGCCAGCTCCCGGGCGATCAGGCGTTCCAGCTGATGCACCACTTGTTCGGCGTCTTCAAACTCATGCATGCGACCGCTGCGGGTCAGCAGTTCGTTGACGGTCTGCGGGCCGCGCAGGAACATCAACCCGGTCAGGATCAATTGCGCCGGCACCAGCTCCAGCGCCTTGTCGACCTTATGCTCCCAGCGGTCGGCGCGGCTGCCCATCACCAGTTTGGTGAAGCCGCGGCTTTCGAGGGCGCGCAGGCTCTGGCCGACCTGGCCCTGAGTCAGGTTCATCACTGGCTCCCGGCTGGTTTTCTGGTTGCAGGCCAGCACCAGTGCGTTGAGGGTCAACGGGTAGGTTTCCGGGCTGGTGGCCTGTTTCTCGATCAACGAGCCCAGAATGCGGATTTCCGTGGCGTTGAGCCTTGGTTCGTCGGAGCGGGTTTCAAATTCTGTGGTCATCGCGCGTTCCCTCTGCAGTCGAAGGCGCCTAGCCTAATCCTTGCTGGATAAAAGACAAGCCGCGCCGCCCGCGAGCATGGCTATAATCGCCCCCACGATTCACCCAGCCACCACGTGAGACTGCCATGACCATTTCCCTGTACGCCGCATCCGTCCCGGTTTTTCAACAAATGCTCAACGCCGTGAGCGATGTGCTGAAAAAGGCTGAAGCCCACGCCACCGAGAAAAACATCGACCCGAACGCCTTCCTGCAAGCGCGTCTGTACCCGGACATGTTCCCGCTGGTGCGTCAGGTGCAGATCGCCGTGGACTTCGCCAAAGGCGTTTCCTCGCGTCTGGCCGAAATCGAAATTCCGAAATATGACGACACCGAAACCACCTTCGCCGAGCTGCAAGCGCTGATCGCCAAGGTTCTGGCCTTCATCGGCGAGATCAAGCCAGAGCAAATCAATGGCAAGGAAGGCATCGAGATCGTGACTCGCCCGGGCACCCCGAAAGAGAAGCGCTTCAGCGGCCAGGCTTATCTGCTGAGCTACGGTCTGCCGCAGTTCTTCTTCCACGTCACCACCACCTACGCACTGCTGCGTCATAACGGGGTGGAAGTGGGCAAGCGCGATTACATGGGCGCGTTCTAAAACGTTCTGCAATAAAAAGCCCGCCAAGGTCTGCGCCTTGGCGGGCTTTTTATTGCGCCGGTTTTTTACGCCGGACGCTGGGTTTTCTGCTCTTCGCCCAGGCACGCGGCGGCGGTGAACAGCACGTCGGTGGAGGAGTTCAGCGCCGTTTCGGCCGAATCCTGCAGCACGCCGATGATGAAACCGACGGCCACCACCTGCATGGCGATTTCGCTCGGGATGCCGAACAGGCTGCACGCCAGCGGGATCAACAGCAGCGAACCACCGGCCACGCCCGAGGCACCGCAGGCGCAGATCGCAGCGACGACGCTGAGCAGGATCGCGGTCGGGATGTCCACGGCGATACCCAAGGTGTGCACGGCGGCGAGGGTCAGCACGGTGATGGTGATCGCCGCGCCGGCCATGTTGATGGTGGCGCCGAGCGGGATCGATACCGAATAGGTGTCTTCATGCAGGCCCAGGCGCTTGCTCAGTTCCAGATTGACCGGAATGTTCGCCGCCGAGCTGCGGGTGAAAAACGCAGTGATGCCGCTTTCACGCAGGCACTGGAGCGTTAGCGGGTACGGGTTGCGGCGCAGCTTCCAGAACACGATCAGCGGGTTCATCACCAGCGCCACGAACAGCATGCAGCCGAGCAGTACCGCCAGCAGGTGCGCATAACCGATCAATGCGCCAAACCCGGAGGTGGCCAGGGTCGACGCTACCAGACCGAAAATGCCCAGCGGTGCGAAGCGAATCACCACCCGGACAATCAGCGTCACGCCGTTGGACAGATCACCCAGCACCTCGCGGGTGGTGTCGCCGGCGTGGCGGATCGCCACGCCCATGCCGATGGCCCAGGCCAGAATGCCGATGAAGTTGGCGTTCATCAGTGCGCTCACCGGGTTGTCGACCACGCTCAGCAACAGGCTTTGCAGCACTTCACTGATGCCGCCCGGCGCGCTTACAGCGATATTGTCGGTGGACAGCACCAGATGCGACGGGAACATCATGCTGGCAATCACCGCGACCACGGCAGCGGCGAAGGTGCCCAGCAGATACAGGAACAGAATCGGCCGGATGTGAGTTTCCTGGCCGTGCTTGTGGTTGGCGATCGACGCCATGACCAGCACGAACACCAGGATCGGCGCCACGGCTTTCAGGGCCGAGACGAACACTTTGCCGATGAAGGCCGTGCCTTTGGCCGCTTCCGGCGCGAACAGCGCGAGGGCGATGCTGGCAATCAGGCCGATCAGGATCTGGGTGACCAGGCTGAGGCTTTTAAGACGTTGCAATAGAGAAGGGGATGAAGCGGTCATGAACGGCATCTCTGTTTTTATAGGGTGCAAGGTTGCGTGATCCGGGCGATTGATCGGGGGCAGGCCACGGACGCAAACCGAAAGGACTGACGCGCCAGCCACGCCGTTAAACGGGTGGTTGAACAGGGTGTACGTTTTGCAGGGCGCGGACTTTATCACAGGGTCGTCCGATTCCTTCAGGCCTGTGACGATCTGCCACCGGATCCATCTACAACTTAGACAGGTTTGTGCAAGTCACTCGGGAAACACTCTGTTAAGATTGCGCATCCTTATTTTCAAGTTCTGCCAGCGGGCCCTCGGGTCAACGCTGGTGTCGTCGTTTTGCTGGAGTTCCTCATGCTGTTGCCCATCCTTCTGTTGTCTGCCGCCGGGTTTACGGTGCTGACCACGGAGTTCGTCATCGTCGGCCTGCTGCCGGCGATTGCCCGCGATCTTGCTGTCACCATCCCGCAAGCCGGGCTGCTGGTGACGCTGTTCGCTTTTACCGTGGCCATGTTCGGTCCTTTCTTGACCGCGTATTTCGCCCGCTTCGAGCGACGCAAGCTGTTCATCACCATCCTGATCATGTTCGGCCTGGCCAATACCGTGGCGGCATTGGCGCCGAACATCTGGGTGATGGCCATTGCCCGGTTGATCCCGGCGTTGGGGTTGCCGGTGTTCTGGGCGCTGGCCAGCGAAACGGCGGTGGATATCGTCGGCCCGGACTTCGCCGGTCGCGCGATCGCCAAGATCGGCTTCGGCATTGTCTGCGCCACCGTGTTCGGCATTCCGGTTGGCACGCTGATTTCCGATGCGTTCGGCTGGCGCAGTGCGTTCGCCATTCTGGCGGTGATTGCATTCGCCAAGGCGTTGCTGCTGTTTGTCTACCTGCCGAAAACCAGCCTGCACCAGCATCAGGTCAGTTTCGCTTCGCAGTTCAAGATCCTGCGCAGCCCGCTGATGCTGGGTCATGTGCTGCTGTCGATCCTGGTGTTCAGTGGCATGTTCACCGCCTACACCTATCTGGCGGATATTCTCGAAAGGCTGGCCGGCTTCAATGGCACCGTGGTCGGCTGGTGCCTGATGGGCTTTGGCGCGGTCGGTCTGATCGGCAACTCGCTGGGCGGTCGTGCGGTGGATCGTCATCCGCTGATGGCTTCGGTGATGTTCTGCGCGTTCATGATTCCGGGGATGGTGGCGCTGGTGCCGAACATCAATTCGTCGCTGGGTCTGGCGGCGGCGATGGGCATCTGGGGCGTGACCCAGGCGGCGCTGTTTCTGGTCAGCCACGTGCGCTTGATGAAAGCGGCTCCTGAAGCGCCGGCCTTCGCCGCGTCGCTGAACATCGCCGGGGCCAACCTCGGGATTGGTCTGGGCGCGATCATTGGCGGTCGGGTGATTGACAGCGCCGGCCTGGGCTTTGTGGGTTTCGCCGCCGCCGGGTTCATCCTGCTGTCGATTTTCCTCGCCATGGTGCTGATGGTGCTCAAGCCGCGCGACGTCTGCGCGCCGGCTTAAAAGGCTGTAAACAGCTCGCGTCGGGCACCTTCGGTAATCGCTTTGATGCCGGGGTGCTTGACCTTGCGCTCCACCGAGATCGCGTAGAACGACTCGCTCACCGCATCGGTCTGGCCGATCAACTCGACGCCGTACTGGCGCTTCACCTCATCGGCAATCACGCTCGGGCCGATGAAAATCCCGCTGCCGGACTGGCCGAACGCCTGCATCAAGGCGCTGTCATCGAACTCCCCGACAATCCTCGGCTGAATCTGCTGCTCGGCGAACCAGCGCTGTAGACGGCTGCGCACCACGGTTTCCGCGCCGGGGATCAACAGCGGCGCACCGTGCAGGCTGCGCGGGAAATCCTGACCGTATTGCGCGGCCAGTTCGGCGGTGGCGAAAAAACTGATCCCGCATTCGCCTAGCTTCTGGCTGTAGCCCTTGATGTCCAGGTGCGAGGGCATCGGGCTGTCGGAAATCACCAGGTCCAGGCGCTGGATTGCCAGGTCTGCCAGCAGGCGCTCGAGTTTGTCTTCGCGGCAGGTGATGCGCAGTGGCTCGCTCAATTCCATGGTCGGCGCGATCAGGCGATAAACGATGGATTTGGGCACTACGTCCGCCACGCCGACCCGAAACAGGATCTGCTGTTCATTGGGCTGGGCGCGCAGCATCAGCTCCAGTTCACCGCCGAGCTGGAACATCTGTTCGGCGTAGGGCAGGGCCTGACGCCCGGCTTCGGTGAGCTCAAGCTGGCGGCCGACCCGTTGAAACAGCTCGATACCGTAGGTTTGTTCGAGCAGGGAAATCTGCCCGCTGATGGTCTGCGGCGTCAGGTTCAGTTGCTCGCAGGCGCGCACGATGCTGCCGGTCTTGGCCACCACCCAGAAGTAATGCAGTTGTCGGTAATTGAGCATGGGGTTCGGTCCGTCCAATACAGTTCGTATAAATCGAAGTATAGCCGCTAAAAATACGAATTTTCCTGAAGTGTTTGTCTCCCTAGAATGCCCAGCCATCGACGGCCGGTCTGTACCGCTCTGTCAGTTCTATCGAGGGAAGCATCATGAAACTAAAAACTACGGGGCTGTTGATCGCGTCTTTACTGGTACTGGCCGGTTGCGACCAGGCCGAAAAGAGCGCGCAGCAACTGATGGGGCAGGCGGCCGAGGCGGCCAAACAAGCCATCGACGACACGCACAAAGCCGCCGAGCAGGCGCTCAGCGATGCCACCGGCAATCTGATCAGCAAGAAAGAACCGAAAGACGACGAAGAAAAATCCGAATCGTCCTCCCAGGAAATCTAAACCGTCTTATACAGAGTCAGGACTGACCCATGGAATACCTGTTAGAACTCGCTTCCAGCCCGACCGCATGGATTGCTTTGGCCACACTCGTGGTGATGGAAATCGTGCTCGGCATCGATAACCTGATCTTCATCTCGATCCTGACCAACAAACTGCCCGAGCAGTACCGGCAGAAGGCCCGTCGTCTGGGGATCGGCATGGCGCTGATCATGCGTCTGGCCCTGTTGAGCACCATCGCGTTCATCGTTCAGCTGACCGCGCCGGTCATCGAGATCCTCGGCCACGCGTTCTCCTGGAAGGACATGATCCTGATCGCCGGCGGCCTGTTCCTGTTGTGGAAAGCGACGACAGAGATCCATCACAGCATGGACCCGGCACCGGAAGATCCGAAGACCGCGACGTCGAAGGTGACCCTGGGCTTCGCCGCCGCCATCGGGCAGATCCTGATGCTTGACATGGTGTTCTCGATCGACAGCATCATTACCGCTGTCGGCATGACCGAACACTTGCCGATCATGGTGATTGCGGTTGTGGTCTCGGTGCTGGTGATGCTGTTTGCAGCTGACCCGCTGGCCAAGTTCATCAACGACAACCCGACGGTGGTCATGCTGGCTCTGGGCTTCCTGATCATGATCGGCATGACGCTGATCGCCGAAGGCTTTGGCGCCCACGTACCGAAAGGTTATGTGTATGCCGCCATGGCGTTCTCGGCTGCGATTGAAGTGCTGAACATGATGTCGCGCCGCGCCAAGCAGAAGAAACTGACTGCCGAAGCGTAATCGCTGGAAAACCAAAGGCCGCCTGAACTTGCGAGAGTCCAGGCGGCCTTTTTGTTGGAGTCGGTTACGGAAAATCAGTGCGCGGTGGCGTGACGGGCGTCGTGTTTATCGATCTTCCTGTTCGGTGCAGGTTGAACCGGGTGGTGATGGCGGCGGGAAATCCGCAACACGCCCCACAGCATGGCGGCGGCAACGGCCAGCCAGCCGGCAATCAGCATTACGATGGTCATGGTCAGGCTCATCTGTGCCTCCTCTTTGCCCTGCGTCGGGCGCGCTTTCTTTGGCTCTTGTCTGAATGACAGTCTAGTCGCTGGTGTGTTTCAAGCTATTGACCGAAGGTCGGTGGTGACCAATCAGTTCGCTCTATGCAGCCGACGCATCTGCCGCTTTGGGCTATACCGCAGCGTGGCGCCGTCCTATGATCCTCGACCAAGCCGGAACACGATGACCGGTAACTGATCAAGAGAGTGACGATGGTGCAGCTATTTTCCCGGATTCGCGCGGCGCTGCTGGTGGCCGGTTGCGTGACAGCATTGGTGGGGTGTGCGGGCAGTGTGGCGCCGGAGGTCAAGCGCCTGCCGGAGCGGGTCGAGCTTAGTGGTACGTTCTATCGCGGTGAGGCCTATCAAAGCGGGCCGCAAGTGCTGGCCAGCCTGCTGTCGCAGCAGGGCATCGTGATCACCCCGGGTTTGCTGGAAAAACCGCTGCATTTGCCGGGCGCCGAGGACAAGTTGCAACAGAATCTGCAGAACCTTGCCCGTGAATACGGCATGGTCGTGTATCCGCTGGACAGCAACCTCTCGGCGCTGCTGACTCAGGTGGCGGCCGGGTATCCGGTGATGGTGCGTTTCAGCGAAGGTTCGGCGTTTTGGGCGGAGCCGCGTTACGCGATCCTGTCCGGCTACGATCGCTTGAAGCAGAAGGTGCTGCTGCGCGCCGGGATGAATCGCCGTGAATTGATGAGCTTCAGCTCGTTCGAGTCGGCCCTGGAAAAATCCGGCGGCTGGGCAGTGTTGATCCAGAAGCCGACGCAGATTCCGGCGGCGGTCGATCAACAGCGCTGGCTCAAGGCTGCCGACGCACTGGCGCAAGCCGGGCAGGAGCGGGAAGCGGCGCAGGCGAGGAAGGCGCTGGCGGCGCATTGAGGTTCCGTTCGTCGCCTGTCGGGCACCCTGGCGGAGGATGCGCCTCTGAACTGTAGCGTCCCGTGTTTTACGGGCCAGTTTCAGGAGGCGAATATGGCAATTCCAACTTCACCCAGCGGGCCGCATTCTTCCGAGCATGGCAGCGGCGACGACCTGGGCTTCGATCCGGACTCGCCTGATCTGGACGATCCGCAAGTCGATCCCATTGGCCCGGCGAAGGCGCCGAAGGATGTGCAGCCGGGCGACGATCCCAAGCGTCCGGCCAAGCCTTACGATCCCTTGGCTGATCTCAAGCCTTGAAGCGAGGTGCGTATGAGTACCGATTCGAGTTTCGACGACCACAAGCCTGACAGTGTGCCCACCACGCCTGAGCCGGAAGTTGATCCGGTGCTGGATCCTGAGAGCCCTCTGCGCGATCCGCTGGCGCGTCCGGCGGTAGTGACGCCGGAGCATTCCCGCGACCCGAGCGCTGGTGACGGCATTCCCGATGACGACAAGATGCCGTTGCCCAACGACTGAGTGCATAAATGAAAAAGCCCCGACGATTCGGGGCTTTTTCATGGGGGGACGGATTACTTGGACGCTTCGATCACGCCGCTCTGGCGACTCTTGAGGTTTTTGTCGGCCTTGTATTGCTGAGCCACGGCGGGGACGTTGGCACTCTTGCCGGTTTCCACCCAACTGCGGATGCGGCTGGCATCGGCGAAGTGAGTGTATTTGCCGAACGCGTCGAGAATCACCAGGGCGACCGGGCGGTTGGCCATGCGGGTCACCAACACCAGACAGTGACCGGCAGGGTTGGTGAAACCGGTCTTAGTGATGCGGATATCCCAGTCGGCCTTGTTGACCAGGTGATCGGTGTTACGGAAGCCCAAGGTGTAATTGGGTTTGCGGAACGAAACGGTCTTTTCCTTGGTGGTGGTCAGCTCGATGAGCAGCGGCTGTTTGTGCGCAGCCACCAGCAACTTGCTCAGGTCGCGGGCGGTGGAGACGTTGCGCTCGGACAGGCCGGTGGGCTCCACAAAATGTGTGCTGGTCATGCCCAGCGCCTTGGCCTTGGCGTTCATCGCTGCGATGAATGCCGCGTAACCGCCCGGGTAGTGGTGAGCCAGGCTGGCGGCGGCGCGGTTTTCCGAGGACATCAGGGCAATCAGCAGCATCTCCCGGCGGGGCAGTTCGCTGCGCAGCTTGACGCGGGAAAACACGCCTTTCATTTCCGGCGTGTGGCTGATGTCGACGTCAATCCATTCGTCCATGTTCTGGTGCGCTTCGACCACTACCAAACCGGTCATCAATTTGCTCACGGAAGCGATGGGCACCACCACGTCCGGGTTGCTGGAATAAATGACTTTGTTGGTCTGCAGATCCATCAGCAGGGCGCTGCCGGAGGCAATCTTCAATTGCGAAGCGTCTCGAGGGGCGGCGGTGGTTTCGGCGGCGTTGACCGTTGGCGTGAGGAGCGTGCCTGAAAATGCAAAAACCAGGCTCAGGATGGACAGACGAATATTCACGCGGGCGAACTCATGAAGGTTGGAAATGCCGTTCTTTGTAACGGCCTGTGTCGTAAAAACGACGCATTGTAGGAGTATGGTTGAAGAACTGTCGATGGTTGTCCGCAAGGCATGAAAAAGTCGTGAAAAGCCCTGTAAAAATAGGGGTTTCCGGCGAACGGTAAAGGTTTTTTCGAGGGCATGAAAAACCCCGCACAAGGCGGGGTTCTCGGAGCGCGGAAAACGCGACTCAGGCGTGCAGGGTTTCTGCCGCGTAGAGGGTGTTTTCCAGCAGGCAGGCGCGGGTCATCGGGCCGACGCCGCCGGGTACCGGAGTGATCCAGCCGGCGCGGGGCAGGGCGGTCTCGTAGACCACATCACCCACCAGTTTGCCGTCTTCCTGGCGGTTGATGCCGACGTCGATCACGATCGCGCCTTCCTTGATCCACTCGCCCTTGACCAGGCCCGGCTTGCCGGCGGCCACGACCACCAGGTCTGCGCGGCCGACGTGTCCGGCCAGATCCTTGGTGAAGCGGTGGGTAACGGTTACGGTGCAACCGGCCAGCAGCAGCTCCATCGCCATCGGACGACCGACGATGTTGGATGCGCCAACAACCACCGCGTCCATCCCGTACAGATCGGCACCGGTGCTTTCCAGCAGGGTCATGATGCCCTTCGGGGTGCACGGACGCAGCAGCGGAATACGCTGGGCCAGACGACCGACGTTATAAGGATGGAAACCGTCGACGTCCTTGTCCGGGCGGATGCGTTCCAGCAGTTTGGAAGCGTCCAGGTGCTCTGGCAGAGGAAGTTGAAGCAGAACGCCGTCGATTGCCGGGTCGTCGTTCAGTCGATCGATCAGATCGGTCAGCGCTTCTTGAGTGGTTTCGGAAGGCAGGTCGTAGGCTTGAGAGAGGAAGCCGACCTCTTCACAGTCTTTACGCTTGTGCGAGACATAAACCTGAGAGGCAGGATCGCTGCCGACCAGGATCACCGCGAGGCCTGGCGTGCGCAGACCTTGCTGGCGACGTTCGGCAACCCGTTGGGCGATCTGCTGGCGCAGGCTGGCGGCGATCGATTTGCCGTCGATTAGTTGTGCAGTCATTGCGCGTGATTAACCATCGAGAGGGGAAAAAAAGAGAACGCATTCTCGCATGTCAAACGGTGAGGGCAAAGGCGCTTGGTCAGCAAATTCCCCTAAGCCCTTTAATTAAATGAATTTTTTTCAAAAAGGATTTGACGACCTTCAGGTCGCTCTATACTATTCGTCGCACTTGTCGGGCACAGCCTAGCACTGGTTAAGAAGGTCGAGCGAAATCAACGTTTTGCGAGGCTGGAAAGCACTTAGTTTGTAGTCCTCCAAGGGTACAGCTAACAAGGCGCCCGTAGCTCAGCTGGATAGAGCATCCGCCTTCTAAGCGGATGGTCGCAGGTTCGAGTCCTGCCGGGTGCGCCATTAGGCAGCATTGGCACAAGTAACGCGATATGGTGGGCGTAGCTCAGTTGGTAGAGCACGGGATTGTGACTCCCGTTGTCGTGGGTTCGATCCCCATCGTCCACCCCATATTTCGAAAGGCGCCAGATGTAACAGTCTGGCGCCTTTGCTTTAAAAGCTTCATCTGCGGATGTGGTGGAATTGGTAGACACACTGGATTTAGGTTCCAGCGCCGCGAGGCGTAAGAGTTCGAGTCTCTTCATCCGCACCAATCAAAGCTTCATTCATGCCATTGGCCGGGTGAAGTTCTACAAAGAAGTTGTTTGGCTTCTTTGGCACGCAATATGGTGGGCGTAGCTCAGTTGGTAGAGCACGGGATTGTGACTCCCGTTGTCGTGGGTTCGATCCCCATCGTCCACCCCATATTCCGAAAGGCGCCAGATTTAACAGTCTGGCGCCTTTTTTGTTTTACGGTTTCGCATTTCGGCGGCTGCAGGTTTCGGGTCGCAGGGCAGGGTGCTTCGTCGTATTAATGTTGTTCGATGATGCTGCGCTGTCCGCCGGCCTTGCTTGCGAGGTCGCCTGTCAGGGAGATGATTCAACCGCCTCTATATATAGAAGAGGTTGGCGCAGAGCCCTGGCTTGAATTGGCTGTATTTGCTAACAAGGCGAGGCGCAACCGCTTGTCCCCGCCTTCAAATGGCCTGCTGTTTTTTTACCCGTTTTCAGTAGGGTGACTTCTTGAGTTTGACCTACTAGAATGCTTGCCCTTGATTCTTGGGTCGGAAACGGCCGGCTAACGTCTGTGCAACGAGGAATATCCATGCAAGTTTCTGTTGAAAATACTACTGCTCTTGAGCGCCGCATGAGCATCACCGTGCCGGCTGAGCGCATCGAGACTCAGGTCAACAAGCGTCTGCAGCAGACTGCCCAAAAGGCCAAGATTGCTGGCTTCCGTCCAGGCAAAGTGCCAATGAGCGAAATCAAGCGCCGTTTCGGTGCTGATGCGCGCCAGGAAGCGATCGGCGACGTGATCCAGTCCTCCTTCTACGAAGCTGTGGTTGAGCAGAAGCTGAACCCGGCCGGTTCGCCATCGATCGAGCCAAAATCGCTCGAAGCTGGCAAGGACCTGGAATACGTAGCCGTATTCGAAGTGTTCCCTGAGTTCACTGTTGCCGGCTTCGAAGGCATCACCGTTGAGCGCCTGAGCGCTGACGTGGCTGACGCCGATCTGGACAAGATGCTGGACATCCTGCGCAAGCAGAACACCCGTTTCGAAGTGGCCGATCGTGCTGCCCAGAACGAAGACCAGCTGAACATCGATTTCGTTGGCAAGGTTGACGGCGAAGTGTTCGCTGGCGGTTCCGCCAAGGGCACTCAGCTGGTACTGGGTTCCGGCCGCATGATCCCTGGCTTCGAAGAAGGCCTGGTCGGCGCTGAAGCCGGCGAAGAGCGCGTTCTGAACCTGACCTTCCCAGAGGACTATCAGAACCTGGACCTGGCTGGCAAAACCGCCGAGTTCACCGTGACTGTAAACACCGTTTCCGAGCCAAAGCTGCCAGAGCTGAACGAAGAGTTCTTCGCTCAATTCGGCATCAAGGAAAGCGGCATCGACGGTTTCCGCACCGAAGTTCGCAAGAACATGGAGCGTGAACTGCGTCAGGCGATCAAATCCAAGGTCAAGAATCAGGTAATGGACGGTCTGCTGGCCACCAACCCGATCGAAGTGCCTAAGGCTCTGCTGTCCAACGAAGTTGACCGTCTGCGCGTGCAGGCTGTCCAGCAGTTCGGCGGCAACATCAAGCCAGACCAACTGCCGGCCGAGCTGTTCGAAGAACAAGCCAAGCGTCGCGTTGTCCTGGGTCTGATCGTGGCCGAAGTGGTCAAGCAGTTCGACCTGAAGCCAGACGAAGCCCGCGTTCGTGAAATGATTCAGGAAATGGCTTCGGCTTACCAGGAGCCTGAGCAGGTCGTGTCCTGGTACTACAAGAACGACCAGCAACTGAACGAAGTTCGTTCGGTTGTGCTGGAAGAACAAGTTGTGGATACTGTTCTGCAGAAAGCTAGCGTGACCGACAAATCGGTCTCTTACGAAGAAGCGGTCAAGCCGGTAGAAGCTCCAAAAGCCGACTGATTGTTTTTGCGTTAGAAGCACACACCATAAGCCAGCCTTCGAGCTGGCTTATGCGTATTCAAGACATGACTATTTGGGAGTGACTGCAGAGCATGTTCCGTAATTCCTATATTCAGCAGAACTCTGATATCCAGGCCGCCGGCGGCCTGGTCCCGATGGTTGTCGAGCAATCTGCTCGTGGCGAGCGCGCTTATGACATCTACTCGCGTCTTCTCAAGGAACGAGTAATCTTTCTGGTGGGGCCGGTAGAGGACTACATGGCCAACCTGATTTGCGCGCAATTGCTGTTCCTTGAAGCGGAAAACCCGGACAAGGACATCCATCTTTATATCAACTCCCCGGGCGGTTCGGTGACAGCGGGCATGTCGATCTACGACACCATGCAGTTCATCAAGCCAAACGTATCGACTACCTGTATCGGTCAGGCGTGCAGCATGGGCGCATTCCTGCTGACGGCCGGTGCACCTGGCAAGCGTTTCTGCCTGCCGAACTCGCGCGTGATGATTCACCAGCCACTGGGCGGTTTCCAGGGCCAGGCATCGGACATCGAAATCCATGCCAAGGAAATCCTCTTCATCCGCGAGCGTCTGAACACGCTGATGGCCAAGCACAGCGGCCGTACGCTTGAAGAAATCGAGCGCGACACCAACCGCGACAACTTCATGAGTGCAGAAGCTGCGAAGGAATATGGTCTGATCGACGAAGTGATCAACCAGCGCCCAGCTTAAAAATAAGCAGCTCAAAATAGGCTTGGTCGGCGCGTCTGATCAGCGGCGGGCTTGAAAAAGCCCGCAATAGCCTTCATCTTGTGTTGCAAGCCTATCGGATTTGGATCGAACGAATGACTGACACCCGCAACGGCGAGGACAACGGCAAGCTGCTCTATTGCTCCTTCTGTGGCAAAAGCCAGCATGAAGTACGCAAATTGATTGCCGGCCCCTCGGTCTTTATCTGCGACGAGTGCGTCGACCTGTGCAATGACATCATCCGCGAGGAGGTGCAGGAAGCACAGGCCGAAAGCAGCGCGCATAAATTGCCTTCGCCTAAAGAAATCAGCGGCATCCTTGATCAATATGTCATTGGTCAGGAGCGTGCCAAGAAGGTTCTGGCAGTAGCGGTGTACAACCACTACAAGCGTCTGAACCAGCGTGACAAAAAGGCTGACGACGTCGAACTCGGCAAGAGCAACATCCTGCTGATCGGCCCGACAGGCTCCGGTAAAACCCTGCTGGCCGAAACCCTGGCCCGCTTGCTGAACGTTCCGTTCACCATCGCCGACGCAACCACCCTCACCGAGGCGGGTTACGTGGGTGAAGACGTCGAGAACATCATTCAGAAGCTGCTGCAGAAGTGTGATTACGACGTAGAGAAAGCCCAGATGGGTATTGTCTACATCGACGAAATCGACAAGATTTCGCGCAAGTCCGACAACCCGTCGATCACCCGGGACGTTTCCGGTGAAGGCGTGCAGCAGGCCTTGCTCAAGCTGATCGAAGGCACGGTCGCTTCCGTACCACCGCAAGGTGGCCGCAAGCATCCGCAGCAGGAATTCCTTCAGGTTGATACCCGTAACATCCTGTTCATCTGCGGTGGCGCATTCTCCGGTCTGGAGAAGGTCATTCAGAACCGTTCCACCAAGGGTGGCATCGGTTTCAACGCAGAAGTGCGCAGCAAGGAAGAAGGCAAGAAAGTTGGTGAATCCCTGCGTGAAGTCGAGCCTGACGATCTGGTCAAGTTCGGTCTGATCCCGGAATTCGTCGGTCGTCTGCCGGTCCTGGCGACGCTGGACGAGCTGGATGAGGCTGCTTTGATGCAGATTCTCACCGAGCCGAAAAATGCCCTGACCAAACAGTATGCCAAGCTGTTCGAGATGGAAGGCGTGGATCTGGAATTCCGTTCCGACGCGCTGAAATCGGTCGCCAAGCGTGCCCTGGAGCGTAAAACCGGTGCCCGTGGCCTGCGTTCGATTCTCGAAGGTGTGCTGCTCGACACGATGTATGAAATCCCCTCGCAGTCCGAGGTGAGCAAAGTCGTGATCGATGAAAGCGTGATCGAAGGCACGTCCAAGCCACTGTATGTCTACGAAAACAGTGAGCCGGCTGCCAAGGCTGCACCGGACGCGTAAGCGCCCGGCCTGCCGGAACAAGGAAGGGGCCTTCGGGCCTCTTTTTTTTTATGTCGTTTTTTACATCCGCTTTGCGCTTGTTTTTTTTCAAGGCAACCCCCATCTTGGTTTCAAGCTTAATTCCATCTGATTACGGCCATATGGCCGCCGTAGAGGCGAAATCATGAAGACCACCATCGAATTGCCTCTCCTGCCATTGCGTGATGTCGTTGTGTATCCGCACATGGTTATCCCGCTGTTCGTGGGGCGCGAGAAATCCATCGAAGCCCTCGAGGCCGCGATGACGGGCGACAAGCAGATCCTGCTGCTGGCCCAGAGAAACCCGGCTGACGATGATCCCGGTGAAGAGGCTCTCTATCGCGTAGGTACTATCGCCACCGTTCTGCAGCTGCTGAAACTGCCGGACGGCACCGTCAAGGTTCTGGTCGAAGGCGAGCAGCGTGGCGCTGTCGAGCGCTTCAGCGAAGTCGATGGCCACTGCCGTGCCGAAGTCTCGCTGATCGACGAGGTCGACGCCGCCGAGCGCGAATCCGAAGTGTTTGTGCGCAGCCTGTTGTCGCAGTTCGAACAATATGTGCAGTTGGGCAAGAAAGTCCCGGCTGAAGTCCTGTCGTCGCTCAACAGCATCGACGAGCCTGGCCGCCTGGTAGATACCATGGCCGCGCACATGGCGCTGAAGATCGAGCAGAAGCAGGAAATCCTCGAAATCATCGATTTGTCGGCCCGGGTCGAGCACGTTCTGGCCTTGCTGGACGCCGAGATCGACCTGCTGCAAGTCGAAAAACGCATTCGTGGCCGCGTCAAAAAGCAAATGGAGCGCAGTCAGCGCGAGTACTACCTGAATGAGCAGATGAAGGCCATTCAGAAAGAACTCGGCGACAGCGACGAAGGCCACAACGAAATTGAAGACCTGAAAAAGCGCATCGACGCTGCCGGTCTGCCGAAAGACGCGCTGGCCAAGGCCACTGCCGAGCTGAACAAGCTCAAGCAAATGTCGCCGATGTCCGCTGAAGCCACTGTGGTGCGCTCGTACATCGACTGGCTGGTTCAAGTGCCGTGGAAGGCCCAGAGCAAGGTACGTCTGGACCTGGCCCGTGCCGAAGACATTCTCGACGCCGATCACTACGGCCTCGAAGAGGTCAAGGAACGCATCCTTGAATACCTCGCCGTGCAGAAGCGCGTGAAGAAAATCCGTGGCCCGGTGTTGTGCCTGGTCGGTCCTCCGGGCGTGGGTAAAACCTCGCTGGCCGAGTCGATCGCCCATGCCACCAACCGCAAATTCGTGCGCATGGCCCTCGGTGGCGTGCGTGACGAAGCGGAAATCCGTGGTCATCGTCGGACCTACATCGGTTCGATGCCAGGAAGATTGATTCAAAAGATGACAAAAGTGGGTGTCCGCAACCCGCTGTTCCTGCTCGATGAAATCGACAAAATGGGCAGCGACATGCGTGGCGACCCGGCGTCGGCGTTGCTGGAAGTGCTCGATCCTGAGCAGAACCACAACTTCAACGACCACTATCTGGAAGTCGATTACGACCTCTCGGATGTGATGTTCCTGTGCACCTCGAACTCGATGAACATCCCACCGGCGCTGCTGGACCGGATGGAAGTCATCCGTCTGCCGGGCTACACCGAGGACGAGAAGATCAACATCGCGGTCAAGTACCTGTCGCCCAAGCAGGTTGCAGCCAACGGCCTGAAGAAGGGCGAGCTGGAATTCGACGAAGAAGCGATCCGCGACATCATCCGTTACTACACCCGCGAAGCCGGTGTGCGTGGCCTCGAGCGGCAGATTGCCAAAGTCTGCCGCAAGGCGGTCAAAGAGCACGCGCTGGAAAAGCGCTTCTCGGTAAAAGTGACAGCTGATCTGCTGGAGCATTTCCTCGGCGTTCGCAAGTTCCGCTACGGTCTGGCCGAGCAGCAGGATCAGATCGGACAAGTCACCGGCTTGGCCTGGACTCAGGTGGGCGGCGAATTGCTGACCATCGAAGCCGCTGTGGTGCCGGGCAAAGGTCAACTGATCAAGACCGGTTCGCTGGGTGACGTAATGGTCGAATCGATCACTGCGGCCCTGACTGTGGTGCGCAGCCGTGCCAAGAGCCTGGGTATCCCCCTGGACTTCCACGAGAAGCGCGACACGCACATCCACATGCCGGAAGGTGCTACGCCGAAAGACGGCCCGAGCGCTGGTGTAGGCATGTGTACCGCACTGGTGTCGGCTTTGACGGGTATTCCTGTGCGCGCCGATGTCGCCATGACCGGCGAGATCACCCTGCGTGGTCAAGTTCTCGCCATTGGCGGTCTGAAGGAAAAACTGCTGGCCGCTCACCGTGGCGGAATCAAGACAGTGATTATTCCGGAAGAGAACGTGCGCGATCTGAAGGAGATTCCTGACAATATCAAGCAGGATCTGCAGATCAAACCGGTTAAATGGATTGACGAGGTCCTGCAAATTGCGCTGCAATACGCGCCGGAGCCCTTGCCGGATGTGGCTCCGGAGATAGTTGCCAAGGACGAAAAACGTGAGTCTGACTCTAAGGAAAGAATTAGCACGCATTAATACGCTTTTGCCTGGGGGGCTTCCTTGACAGCTTTTTAGAGCCCTTGTTATAAAGCGGCTCTTAAGTGTCTGTAGGCCATTCAGCACTCGTTTTTGCTTTCACCAAAAAACTTAGAATCATACTCAAATAGATATAAGGGGACTTAGAGTGAACAAGTCGGAACTGATTGATGCTATCGCTGCATCCGCTGATATCCCGAAAGCTGCTGCTGGCCGTGCGCTGGACGCTGTAATCGAATCCGTCACTGGCGCTCTCAAGGCTGGCGACTCCGTTGTTCTGGTTGGTTTCGGTACTTTCTCCGTGACTGATCGTCCAGCTCGCATCGGTCGTAACCCACAGACCGGCAAGACTCTGGAAATCGCGGCAGCCAAAAAACCAGGTTTCAAAGCCGGTAAAGCCCTGAAAGAAGCCGTCAACTAAGTTTGATTCAGGTTTTTACCCATCCGGGTCGGGGTCATGCCTGACTTGGCAGCGGAGCGGTAGAGCAGGCGGTTGGAATAGCTGCCTGTCACACCGGGATCGAGGGTTCGAGCCCTGTCCGCTCCGCCAGTTACGAGAAGGCGCATCCTCGGATGCGCCTTTCTTCTATCCGGATTCTACCCACGCTCCACGGTTGCCTAATTTTGAAGTTCAACCGTTTCTGGGGGACGCATGCTGCAGAATATCAGGGACAATTCACAAGGCTGGATTGCCAAGACCATTATCGGGGTCATCGTTGCACTGATGGCTCTGACCGGTTTCGACGCCATTTTCCAGGCCACGACTCACAAGAATGAGGCGGCCAAGGTCAACGGCGAAGAAATCAGCCAGAACGAGCTGAGCCAGGCGGTGGATATGCAACGCCGTCAGCTGATGCAACAACTGGGCAAGGACTTCGACGCTTCCTTGCTGGACGAAAAAATGCTGCGCGAATCGGCCCTCAAGGGTCTGATCGATCGCAAGCTGCTGCTGCAAGGCGCAGAACAATCGAAGTTCGCTTTCTCCGAAGCGGCCCTGGACCAAGTGATCCTGCAGACGCCTGAATTCCAGGTCGACGGCAAGTTCAGTTCCGACCGTTTCGATCAGGTGATCCGTCAACTGGGCTACAGCCGCATGCAGTTCCGCCAGATGCTGGCTCAGGAAATGCTGATCGGCCAACTGCGCGCCGGTGTGGCAGGCAGCGGTTTCGTGACCGATGCTCAGGTGCTGGCCTTCGCCCGTCTGGAAAAACAGACCCGCGACTTCGCCACGCTGAACATCAAGGCTGACCCTTCGACCGTGAAGCTGACCGATGACGAGGTCAAGGCTTACTACGACGAGCACGCCAAGGAGTTCATGACCCCGGATCAAGTGGTCATCGATTACCTGGAGTTGAAGAAGGCTTCGTTCTTCGATCAGGTCGCCGTCAAGGACGAAGACCTGCAGGCGGCGTATCAGAAAGAGATCGCCAACCTGTCGGAACAGCGTCGTGCGGCGCACATTCTGATCGAAGTCAACGACAAGACTACCGAAGCTCAGGCCAAGGCGAAGATCGAAGAAGTCCAGGCGCGTCTGGCCAAGGGCGAGAAGTTCGAAGCGCTGGCCAAGGAGTTCTCGCAGGATCCGGGTTCGGCCAACAATGGCGGTGACCTGGGTTATGCCGGTCCTGGCGTTTACGACCCAGCCTTCGAGAAAGCCCTGTATTCGCTGAACAAGGATCAGGTTTCCGAGCCGGTTCGCACCGACTTCGGGTTCCACCTGATCAAGCTGCTGGGTGTCGAGGCGCCTGAAGTGCCGACTCTGGCCAGCCTGAAGGACAAGCTGACCCGCGAGCTGAAAACCCAGCAGGTCGAGCAGCGTTTCGTGGAGGCGACCAAGCAACTGGAAGACTCTTCGTTCGAAGCATCCGACCTGGCCCAGCCGGCGCAGGATCTGAAACTGACCGTGCACACTTCCAAGCCGTTCGGCCGTGAAGGTGGCGAAGGCGTTGCAGCCAACCGTGCCGTTGTGACGGCCGCGTTCAGCACCGAAGTGCTGGAAGAGGGGGCCAACAGCACCGCCATCGAGCTGGATCCGGAAACCGTGATCGTGCTGCGCGCCAAGGAGCACCTCAAGCCGACTCAATTGCCGCTGGAAAGCGTGGCCACCGCCATTCGCACCCAGTTGACCAAAGAGCATGCCAGCGCGGCTGCCAAGACCAAGGCGGAGCAACTGATCGCCAGTCTGCGTGATGGCAAGACCCCGCTGGACAAAGCGGTGGACGGTCAGAGCTGGAAAGTCACTGAAGCGGCGAACCGCGCTCAGGAAGGCGTTGATCCAGCGGTGCTGCAAGCGTTGTTCCGCATGCCGAAACCGGCCGCCAAGGACAAGCCGACCTTCACCAGCGTGACGCTGGCGGACGGTAGCCTGACCATCGTGCGTCTTAACGGCGTGAACGAAGCAGCGGCTCCGACCGATGAAGAGAAAGCGCAGTACCGTCGCTTCCTCGCCTCGCGTGTGGGCCAGCAAGACTTCGCGGCGTACCGCAAGCAGCTGGAAGCCGAAGCCGACATCAAGCGTTTCTGATGCCTGGCTGAGCCGCAAGACCCGAGCCCCGGATGAAAATCCGGGGCTTTTTTATGCGCGCTATCCGGCGTTCGGGAAGCCATGGCTCCGGGCATTGACGGTCGCATACAGGGTTAACAGCAATAGGCCCGCGACAATCCACGGGTAACTCCCGACGCCCAGGTTGTTCAGCAGCAGACCGCCCGCAAGCCCGCCGCCGGCAATTCCGACATTCCACAGGGTCACCAGCATCGATTGCGCGGTGTCGGCAGCCTCCCTGGCGGTTTTCGCCAGGGCCGTCTGCAACAGCGAGGGCATCGCGCCGAATGCCAGCCCCCAGACGGCGGTGGCGGTGTAGACCACGCCCGGCCATTCGCGCCAAAGACCCAGTGCAATCGCCGACAGCAGGAACAGCGCGGCACTGACCAGAACCAATTGACGCAGCCAGCGATCAATCAGGCTGCCGACGATCCACAGGCTCAGTACCGACGCCAGGCCGAATACCAGCAACACCCGGTCGATTTCTCCGCCAAGTCCCGACGGTTCAAGAAAGGGCGCGATGTAGGTGTACAGAAGGTTGTGCGCGACGACGTAGGTCAAAGTTACAAACAACACCGATCGCACGCCCGGCAAGCTAAACACCTGACGCAGTGGCAGACGTTTTCCGGCGCGTTCACCGGCGAAATCCGGCACTTGCCAGCGCACCCAGATCACCAGCAGCAACGTCAGCCCGGTCATGATCGCAAAGCTCAGACGCCAGCCGACCGCCGTGCCCAGCAGCGTCCCGGCCGGAATGCCCAGCGACAGCGCAAGCGGCGCCCCGAGCATGGCCACCGTAATCGCCCGGCCCTGCAAATGAGGTGCGACCATCCGGCTCGCGTACCCGGCCAGCAGAGCCCAGAGCAGCCCGGCGAACACGCCTGCGATCAAGCGTGCAATCAGGGTCAGCCAGTATAGTTCCGACAGTGCAGTGATGCTGTTGGCGATGGCAAACCCACCAATGGCCGCCAGCAACAGCGGACGTCGACGCCAGCCTCGGGTGGCGATGGTGAGGGGAATCGCCGCCAGCATCGAACCGATCGCGTACAGCGTGACCAGTTGCCCGATCAGTGCCTGAGAAACATCGAGCCCTGCGCTCATTTGCGGCAGCAGGCCGGCGGGCATTGCCTCGGTCAGCACGGTGATGAAGCCGGCGGTGGCCAGCGCGAGCAGTGCGCCCAGCGGTAGTCGTTCATCGTGCTGGACGCTATTGGACAGCGGTGTAGAGGTGAGTTGCGCATCGTTCATGAACCAGCATCCCTTTTGCCGAGAAAGACGAAGGCCATAGGGTAGGGCGCTGCACATTCGGGAAAAACAGGTTAGGGTTCCGAACATCTCGGACAAGAATGTCGTGAATCAGGGAGGGATGAATGGACAACCTGGGCAGTATTTCAGTGTTTGTGCAGGTGGCGGAAACCCGCAGCTTTACCGAGGCCGGCCGCTTGCAGGGCGTGTCTTCGTCGGCGGTCGGCAAAAGCATTGCCCGACTGGAGGCACGACTCAATGTGCGGTTGTTTCACCGCACCACTCGCAGCATCACGCTGACCAGTGAAGGCGCGCTGTTTCTTGAACGTTGCCGCAAGATCCTCGCCGAAGTGGAGGCGGCGGAATTTGAACTGTGCGATGCCGCAGCGGCGCCTCACGGCAAGTTGCGGGTCAGCCTGCCGCAGGTGCATGACCTGGTGATGCCGGTCATGAACGAATTCATGGCGCTGTACCCGCAGATCGAACTGGATCTGGACCTGACTGATCGCATGGTCGATGTCGTTGAGGAGGGCTTCGATGCGGTGATCCGAACGGGTAAACCGCGAGACTCGCGACTCATGGCACGACCGTTGGGCGAGTTTCACATGGTGTTGGTGGCCAGCCCCGCGTATCTGCGCGAGCGCGGCGAGCCGCTGACCCCGGCCGATCTGGCGGAGCACGCCTGCCTGCGCCATACGTTTCACGCCACCGGCAAACTGGAGTCCTGGCCGTTCAAACGCGAGGAGGGCGCTCCCGAGCCGACCTTGCCGACACGCCTGGTCAGTACGTCGATCGAAGCCGTGCGGCATGCAGCGCTGGCGGGCATGGGCATCGCTTGTCTGCCGGACTTCATGATCTTCGAGGCGCAGCAGCAGGGTCGCCTGCAGCGCGTGCTGGATGAGCACCTGGAGCACGTCGGACAGTTCTGGGTGCTGTGGCCGTCGAGCCGGCATGCAACCGCCAAGTTGCGGGTGTTCATCGATCATTTATCGGCGCGACTTTTTCCTGCCACTGAAGGTCGATAGAGTTGTAACTGTTTTAAGACACTAATCCATACGCCGCGGGGCAGCGATCTGTTGCACAATACGCCCCGGACCGTTTTCCCTCAGGATGTTTAATGTTGAATTCTATTCCCGTGCGTTTCATCGGGTTGGCGTTGTTGCTGACCGCCGCTGCCGGCTGCTCCAAGGACAAGCCCATCTACGAGCATGAGAATTTCGACGACTCCGGCACCTTTTCGCGCAATTACCCGGTGACCGACACTGCCAGTTGCGAAGCGGCCCGCCGAGCGTTGCTCAGCCAGGGCTACATCATTACCAGCAATGACCCGAAACTGGTCAGCGGACACAAGAGCTTCCAGCAGACCGGCGAAACCCACCTGGAGATCAGCTTCAACGTGGTATGCGCCGATGATGGCAGCGCCGGCCATCACGCCACCGTGTTCGCCAATGCCCTGCAGGACCGCTACGCGCTGAAGAAGACCAACAACTCGGCCAGCCTCGGTGTCGGCGTGTTGGGCTCGGTTTCGATGCCGATCGGCTCGTCTGACGATTCGATGGTCAAGGTCGCCAGTGAAACCGTGTCGTCGCAGAAGTTCTACGAGCGCTTCTTCACGCTGGTCGAGCTGTTCCTGCCGGCCGAAGCGAAGAAGGCCGCGCACATCACCGAAAAACCGAAGACCGACCTGGGTGTGCCGGAAGCCAAAGCGGCGCCGGCTCCGCTGGTTCCAGCCCCCGCGGCTGAACCGACCCCGGCCCCAGCACCGGCCACCGAGCCCGCTGCAGCACCTGCGCCAGCGCCTGCAGAAGCGACCCCGGCCAGTTCCGAGCCGGTAGCGCCGCCAGCGGAAGCGGCGCCGATTACCCCGGCACCGGTTACCGAGCCTGCACCCGCCACGGAAACCATCACGCCACCGGCCAATCCGACGGACATACCGCCGCCCTCCGAGCCGATTCCGGCCATGCCTGCCTCCGGGCAGTAAACCTGTGGGAGCGAGCCTGCTCGCGATAGCGTCGGCACAATCAATATCAATGTGTCGGAAAGTTCGCTATCGCGAGCAGGCTCGCTCCCACAGTGCTATGTGGATGAATCCTTCTCAAAATTTCCCGCGATAAATTCCTGACCGCCTGCTACGTTTATTTCATGAAGGACGCGTTTCATTTTTCCTTCACACGGGCACTTTATGCTCGAGGCACTGGTCATTTGTTCCAGGCCATTTCAAGCAAGCGTCAGGGGGGATTACGCAATGGATGACTACCAAGAAGAACTGCTCGAATTCCAGGCCTTTGAGCTGGATTCACCAGAGCCTGCGGAAGACGCCACCGAGCTGTAAGGCGTCAGCCTGTCTTGCGGTGACTGCGGCGAAATTCGCCCGGTGTCTGGCCGTTCCAGCGCTTGAAGGCGCGCTGGAAAGCTTCGGCCGAGGCGAAGCCCAGCAGGTAGGCGATCTCACCGAATGCCAGTTCGGTGTCGCGGATGTAGGTCATTGCCAAGTCACGGCGGGTGTCATTGAGGATCGCGCGAAACTGCGTGCCTTCCTCGGCCAGTTTGCGCCGTAACGTCCAGGTCGGCAGCTTCAGGCGTGTCGCCACTTCTTCCAGGTCGGGTTCCCGGCCACCATTGAGCAACGGCCCGAGCAATTGCGTGATGCGTTCGCGCAGGCTGCGGGTGCGGGTCAGTTGTTCTAGTTCCCGTTCACACAAACCGAGCAAATGTTTCCAGGTGCTGGGGCAATGCTCCGGGTTGCGTTGGGCCAGGCTGGTGAGGCTCAGGCGCAGTTGGTTGTGTTCGGCGCCGAACTGAATCGGGCAGTCGCCGAGCACGGCGTAGGCGTCGCGATAATCCGGGCTGTCGAACTCGATCTCGATCCGTTCAGCACGCAAAGGTTCGGGGCTGACGCTGGACAATTGATGCAGCCAGCCGGCAATGATCGAATCCACCACAAAGCGGTTGTAGGCGTTGTACGGGCTGATCGAGTAGAACCGCAGCCAAGCACCGCTGGCGTCCTCGTGGAAACTCGACTGGCCGCGATAGTTGGAGCCGTACAACGGTTCGAAACGAGTCAGGCAGCGAGCGGCTTCGCGCACGGTCGGCGCCTGCGCGGCGGTCACACCGGCCAGCCCGGCCTGACTCAGGCGACTGAGCCGGCCCATGCGCAAACCCAGTGCCGGGTCGCCGGTCAGCTGAATCGCGCCATGCCCCAGGCGCATGTAGCGCGGGATCGACAGGCGCGCCCCGGCTTCGGCCAGTCGTGCGGTGTCCAAACCGTACTGTTCGAGCAATGGCAGCGGGTCGATCTCATGGCTTCGCACGGCATCGGCCAGGCTGTGGACGAAGCCCACCGACAGATCCCCGAGACGCATCGGCAGCGGCTTCACGGTTTACAACCAGAGGTTCAGCAGGCGCGCGCCGCGGGCTTCGCTGTCGGCGAATTGCTGGCCGTTGCTACTGAGGAAACTTTGCCCGGCGCTCGGCTTGTCCCAGAACTGCCCGCGCAGAAACACACTCATACCGGCCAGCGCCTTGCTGGCCGGCGGTTGCGCGGTCAGGGTCAGTTGGTGCCAGGCCTGGCCTACACTGACTGCTCCCGGTTTCAGGCTGACCGAGTCCGGCACGCTCGAGCCTTTGTAACCCTTCCAGGGTTGATCCCACACGCCATGACCGACGACAAACGCGGGCACCGCGATCAGCTGCGCGCCTTGCTCGTCGAGTTTGCGGTAGTTGTCCGGGTACCAGCTGTCGTTGCCGATCAACACGCCGAGGCGTCCGGCCGGGGTGTCGATCACATTGATCCGCGAAGCTTCGCGGGTGCCGGAGTCATCGTGATCGAAGACCGGACGCATCTGCCGCTGTGGCTGGCCGAGGGGGGCGCCGTCACGCCCGAAGACCACCGTGCTGTTGTACAGCGCGCCGCTGCCGGCCTTGAGCCGGCCGTCGGTGATGTTCGGTTCAGGCAACACGATCGAGCCGGCCACCAGGGTGATGTGGAACTCCTTGGCCAATCCACCGAACAGAGCCTGATAGTCCTTGGCCATGTCCCGGGACTTCATGCGCAGGTGCGCGTCATCCAGACGGCTGCTGCCCTTGGCGGTGAGCCAGGCGCGAGCAAACTGCACCGGGTTGCTCGCCGCCAGCCAGTTCATCGCTTCGGCGAGGGTGGCGGCCTGGTACAGCTCATCTTTCTCGCCGCTGATCATCAGCCAGGTGCCGACATGCTCCGGCAGGATGACCACGGTTTTTTCATTCAACAGCCCCTGATCCTGCGCCTGCTGCAAATAGGCGGCGAGCTTGCGGTGCAGGCGTTCGGGGCTTTGGTAGTCGGTGGGAAACAGCTCGGGCTGGATGCCCAGCAGGTTGCCACGGTCGGCGGGGGTGCCCTGATCGACCGCGAGTTTGATCCGCAGGTCCGACAGGTAATGACCGGCCGGCCGGTCAGCCGCCCACATGGCGTAGAAGGTGAGCGCGGCGATGAGCGCCATGGAAAAAGTCAGGTACAGAAGTTTGCGCATGAAATCCAACAACAACCGGGTACAGGGTGTGCGGACAGGGTAGGGCGCCAGCCCCGGCTTGCCAAGAGGCGCTGCGCATTTGGATCAATAACTTGTCAGTTACGGTCATTGAGTGACAGCGAGGCGACTCCTAATCTGTCGAGCATGACTGACGGGGGACGCAGAGCTCCCGCATTTTCCGTGATCGCTGCTGTGGAGTTAACGATGACCGCCACTCAATACCCGCACCTGTTGGCCCCGTTGGACCTGGGATTCACCACGCTGCGCAACCGCACCCTGATGGGCTCGATGCACACCGGCCTTGAAGAGAAGCCGGGTGGTTTCGAACGCATGGCGGCGTATTTCGCCGAGCGTGCCCGCGGCGGCGTCGGCCTGATGGTCACCGGCGGTATCGGCCCGAACGACGAGGGCGGTGTGTATTCCGGCGCGGCCAAGCTGACCACCGAGGAAGAAGCGCTCAAGCACCGCATCGTCACCCGCGCCGTGCATGATGCGGGCGGCAAGATCTGCATGCAGATCCTCCACGCCGGCCGTTATGCCTACAGCCCGAAACAGGTCGCACCGAGCGCCATTCAGGCGCCGATCAACCCGTTCAAGCCCAAAGAGCTGGACGAGGAAGGCATCGAGAAGCAGATCCGCGATTTCGTCACCTGCTCGGTACTGGCCCAGACCGCCGAGTACGACGGCGTGGAGATCATGGGCTCGGAGGGTTATTTCATTAACCAGTTCCTCGCGGCCCACACCAACCACCGCACTGACCGTTGGGGCGGCAGCTATGAAAACCGCATGCGCCTGCCGGTGGAAATCGTTCGCCGCGTACGTGAAGCGGTCGGCCCGAACTTCATCATCATCTTCCGTCTGTCGATGCTCGATCTGGTGGAAGGCGGCAGCACCTGGGAAGAAATCGTCACCCTGGCCAAAGCCATCGAGCAGGCCGGCGCAACCCTCATCAATACCGGCATCGGCTGGCACGAAGCGCGGATCCCGACCATCGCCACCAAAGTGCCGCGTGCGGCGTTCAGCAAGGTCACGGCCAAGCTGCGTGGCTCGGTGAATATTCCGCTGATCACCACCAACCGCATCAACACCCCGGAAATCGCCGAGCAGATTCTGGCTGAAGGCGATGCCGACATGGTCTCGATGGCGCGGCCATTTCTCGCCGATCCGGACTTCGTCAACAAGGCCGCCGAAGGCCGCGCCGACGAAATCAACACCTGCATCGGCTGCAACCAGGCCTGCCTCGATCACACCTTCGGCGGCAAGCTCACCAGTTGCCTGGTCAACCCGCGTGCCTGCCACGAGACCGAGCTCAACTACCTGCCGGTCAAGCAGATCAAGAAGATCGCCGTGGTCGGTGCCGGTCCTGCCGGTCTGTCCGCTGCCACCGTGGCCGCCGAGCGCGGGCATCAGGTAACGCTGTTCGATTCGGCCAGCGAGATTGGCGGCCAGTTCAACGTCGCCAAACGTGTGCCGGGCAAGGAAGAGTTCTACGAAACCCTGCGTTACTTCAAACGCAAACTGCAGACCACCAACGTCGAGGTGTGCCTGAACACCCGCGTCGACGTGGCGAAACTGGTCGAGGGCGGTTACGACGAAGTCATTCTGGCGACCGGTATTGCGCCGCGTCTGCCGGCGATTCCGGGTGTCGAGAACGCCAAAGTGCTGAGCTACCTGGATGTGCTGCTTGAGCGCAAACCGGTCGGCAAGCGTGTGGCGGTGATCGGCGCTGGCGGTATCGGTTTCGACGTCTCGGAATTC
This sequence comes from Pseudomonas pharyngis, assembly GCF_021602345.1. Classification (GTDB taxonomy): domain Bacteria; phylum Pseudomonadota; class Gammaproteobacteria; order Pseudomonadales; family Pseudomonadaceae; genus Aquipseudomonas; species Aquipseudomonas pharyngis. The sequence continues at coordinate 392,794 of NZ_BQID01000004.1, read as the reverse complement.
CTCGTCCATGAAGGTGTGGCCACCAGTCAGGATCGCGCTGCGTTCTGGAAAGAGTGGGGCATCGACACGAATCTGGAAGCCCGTGGTGGCGTGGCCGGGATCAAGGCTGCACCGCACGCACCGGCCCGTGACGTGTTCCTGCTGCAACGCAAGAAGTCCAAGGTCGGCGACGGTCTGGGCAAGACCACCGGCTGGATTCACCGCACCGGTCTGAAGAACAAGCAGGTGCAGATGCTCAACAGCGTCGAATACCTGAAGATCGACGACGAAGGCCTGCACATCCGCATCGGTGAAGCCGGCGAGCCGCAAGTGCTGCCGGTGGACAACATCGTCATCTGCGCCGGCCAGGATCCGCTGCGCGAGCTGCACGACGGGCTGGTAGCAGCCGGGCAGAACGTGCACCTGATCGGCGGCGCCGATGTGGCGGCCGAACTGGATGCCAAGCGTGCGATCAATCAGGGCTCGCGTCTGGCCGCCGAGCTCTGATCCACCCTAGAATGCCGGCTCTTTGCACAGAGCCGGCCTTCATGTTTCTGCCTCCCACCGACTGGCTACCTCAAGCCCCCCTCGATCCCTTTCATCTGGACTGGCTCACCGCCGCCGGCATTGAAGTCGCGATCCTGCGTCTCGACCGCATCGATCCGCTGATCAGCGGCAACAAGTGGTTCAAGCTCGTCGAACACCTGAAAGCCGCCGACCGCGCGGGTGCCGAAGGCATCATCAGCCTGGGCGGTGCGCACTCCAATCATCTGCATGCGCTGGCGGCTGCGGGCAAACGCCTGGGATTCACAACGGTCGGGTTATTGCGCGGGCATCCGCAGGACACGCCGACGGTCAGGGATCTGCAGGATTTCGGCATGCAGTTGCACTGGCTCGGTTACGGCGGTTATCGGGCGCGGCACGAGCCGGGGTTCTGGCAGCCGTGGCTGGCGCAGTATTCGACGCTGCATCCGGTGCCCGAAGGTGGCGGCGGTTTGCCGGGGGCGCAGGGTTGCGCGGCGCTGAAGGACCAGGTCAGTGAACAACTCGGCAAGCTTGGTTGGGACGACTACCACGGTTGGTGGCTGGCCTGCGGCACGGGCACCACGCTAGCGGGATTGGTGTTGGCCGAGGCAGGCCAACGTGCGGTGTATGGCGCAATGGCCGTGCCCGACGATCACGGCGTTGCGGCCAATGTCGAGGCGATTGTCGGTGACACCGGAGGCTTTGAGCTGATCCACGCCAGCCGTGGCGGTTTCGCCAAGGTCGATCCGACGTTGCTTGAGTTCATCGCGCAATCCGAGCAAGCCAGCGGCATTCCCCTCGAACCGCTGTACACCGGCAAGGCCTTGCTGGCGCTCAAACAACAGATCGAGGCGGGCCGCTTTGCCCGGGGTTTGCGCTTGATCTTCGTCCACACCGGCGGCTTGCAGGGCCGGCGCGGATTCGACGGTTAACCCTGGCTGCGCTTGGGCATCATCCGCAGCAACGTGTTATCGCGCACCACGTAATGGTGATAGATGCCCGCCAGCGCATGCAGGCCGATCAGCCAATAGCCAATCGTGCTGATCAGTACGTGCCAGTATTCAACCTGTTTGGCGTAGGCCTTGTCCTCACTCACCAGCAGCGGCAGGTCGAAACCGTAGAACATCACCTGATGCCCCTCCGCGCTGGTGATCAGCCAGCCGAGGATCGGCATGCTGATCATGAACAGGTACAAGGCCCAGTGCATCAAGCGTGCGAGGGTGGTTTGCCATTGTGGCGAAGCCGGAAAGATTTTCGGCGCAGGCCCCAGGCTGCGAGCGAACAGGCGAAACCACACCAGCACGAACACAGTCAGCCCGAGCATGTAATGCACTTCGCGGATCAGCGTGCGACCACCACTGCCCTTGGGAAACAGCCCGCGCAATTCCATGCTGGCGTACACCAGCACCAACAGCACCAGCATCAGCCAGTGCAACAGGATCGACACGGTGCTGTAACGGGATTCGGAATTTGTCCACGGCATACGGCGTTCCTCACGGTTCAGGGCTCAAGCGTGCCGTTCTGCGACGGCATGCCTTAACTGTAATCCCCTTTGGCGCGTTTGCCCCAGGCTAAAAAAGCTTTCACTGAGCTGAGTCAGCGATTTAGCTGAAAACACTCATGAAAAAACGCCAGTGTCGGGCAGACACTGGCGTTTTTGTTTGCCGCGATGGATGCAATCAGCTGCTTTGCGGCATCTCGCCGTTGGCCAGGCGCTTGTTGATGTCGGCGATCACTTCCGGCAGATCGCTGATGGTGTCGATCATGTAGTGCGGGCGCGAGCCTTCGAACAGCGCGTGAATGCGCTTGCGTTCGCTGGCCAGCGCATCGCTGCCCAGTGCGCGATAGCCTTGGTAATCCAGGCCCAGCGCATTGCCGGAGCAGATCAGCGCCACGGTCCACATCCCGGCGCGACGACCTTCGAGAATCCCCGGCACGGTGTCGTCGATCTTCACGCAGGCGGCGACATCGTCGATGCCCAGCGCAATCACGTTGGCCAGCGCTTGCGCAGGCCATGGGCGGCCGTTCGGCACTTCGTCGGTGGCGACGACGTGGTCGGCGACGTAGCCGTTGGTGGCGGCCAGTGCCACGACCTTGTCCATCACTTGCTTCGGATAACCCGAGCAGGAACCGATCTTGATGCCTTGCTGACGCAGGTTGGCGATGGTCTCCAGCGCGCCGGGAATCAGCGCCGAGTGCTCGGCGATTTTCTCGATCTGCAGCGGCATGAAGCGGTTGTAGATCGCGGTGACATCATCGTCGGTCGGGGTGCGGCCGAACACCTTACGATAGCGCTCGGCAACCTGCGGCTGATCGCACAGGGTGCGGATGTGATCCCATTTGCCCATGCCCATCGGGCCCCGGGCTTCTTCGATGGAAACCTGGACGTCGAACTCGGCGAAGGCTTCGACAAAAATCTGGGTCGGTGCGAAGGAACCGAAGTCGACCACGGTGCCGGCCCAGTCGAGGATGGCGGCTTGCAGCTGGGTTGGGTTGTTGTAGTTCATGTTGGTCAGAATCCTGTATTGGCAATGCAATTCAAATGAGGGAGCGGGCCGGGTGAGTCAGATGTCGAGCACTTCCATCTCGCGCAGCACTTCACCCACCGCCGCGACGGCTTCGCGCATCTGCGCCGGGGTGACGTGGCCGATGCAGCCGACGCGGAAGGTTTCGACCTGAGTCAGCTTGCCGGGGTAGAGGATGTAACCCTTGGCCTTGACCCGTTCGTAGAAGTCCTTGAACTGGTAGTGCGGATCTTTCGGTGCGTGGAAGGTCGCGATGATCGGCGCCTGGATGGCGGCGGGCAGGAAACTGCGCAAGCCGAGTTTGCCCATCTCTTCCATCAATGCCTGGCAGTTGGCGGCGTAACGCGCATGCCGTGCCGGCAGGCCGCCTTCTTCGTTGTATTGCAGCAGCGCCTCGTGCAGCGCGGCGACCACGTGGGTCGGCGGGGTGAAGCGCCATTGGCCGGTCTTCTTCATGTAGCTGTGCTGATCGAACAGGTCCATCGCCAGCGAATGCGAATTGCCGGCGGCTGCGGCCAGGGATTCCTTGCGGGCAAACACGAAGCCCATGCCCGGCACGCCTTCCAGGCATTTGCCGGAGGCCGCGATCAGCGCATCGAACGGGATTTTCTGTGCATCCACCGGTAACGCGCCGAAGGAACTCATGGCGTCGATGATCAGGCGTTTGCCGTGTTGTTCGACGACCTGAGCGATTTCCGGCAGCGGATTGAGAATGCCGGTGCTGGTTTCGCAGTGAATCAGCGCGACGTGTGTAATGTCGCTGTCGGCGCACAACAGGCGGTCGACGTCGGCGGCGGTGGTCGGTTCGTCTTCAGCGGTTTCAAAGGTGCTGAACGAGCGGCCGAGCACTTCGCAGATTTTCGCCAGACGCTTGCCGTAGGCGCCGTTGATCAGTACCAGCACCTTGCCGTCGCGAGGGACGAGGGTGCCGATCGCGGCTTCGACGGCGAAAGTACCGCTGCCCTGCAACGGTACGCAGTGGTGGGTGGCGGCGCCGTTGAGGATCGCCAGCAGTTGTTCGCACAGGCTGGCAGTCAGTTGGTTGAAGCGGTCATCCCATGAACCCCAGTCGACCATCATCGCCTGGCGGGTGCGGGCCGAAGTGGTCAACGGGCCGGGAGTGAGCAGGATGGGGGCGGCAGTACTCATTCGTGTGTCCTCGCGATAGCGCTGTGGGATGAAGCTACGGCGCCTACGTTGCAATTCGGCGGATCATCAATCAAATTGTTTGTTGTTATGCCAGCCATCAGTGAGGGTTATTCATGAACCTGTTCCAGCTCCGCGCCTTTGACGCCGTGGCCCGGGAAGGCAGCTTTACCCGTGCCGCCGCGCGGTTGTTCATCAGCCAGCCGGCGGTCACCGGACATATCAAGGCGCTGGAGGAGCATTACCAGATCACCCTGTTACGACGCACGGCGCGCCGGGTCGAGTTGACCGAGGAGGGCACCAAACTGGCGGCGATCACTCGGGCGATGTTCGGCCTGGCCGAAGAGGCGCAGGCGCTGCTCGAAGCCAATCGGCAGTTGCTGACCGGACGCCTTGAGGTGGCGGCGGACGGCCCGCACATGGTCATGCCGATGCTTGCCAGCCTGCGGGCGCGCTATCCGGGGATCACGGTGAATCTGCGCTTGGGCAACGCTCAGGAAACGCTGGCGGCGTTGTTGTCCGAGCATGCCGATGTGGCGGTGCTGACCGAGGTCGAGCCGCGCAAAGGGCTGCATCTGCAAGCATTGAGTGAATCGCGGATTTGCGCGCTGGTGCCGGCGGGGCATCCATGGTCTTCACGCAGTGGCGAGGTCAGGCTCAAGGAGCTGGATCAGGTGATCATGGTCTTGCGCGAGCCGAGTTCGATTACCCGGCGCACGTTTGATCAGGCCTGTGCCCAGGCATCGGTCAGCCCACGGGTGTTGCTGGAACTGGACAGTCGCGAGGCGGTGACGGAAGCGGTGGCGGCTGAGTTGGGGGTTGGGGTGGTGTCGTCGGTTGAGGTCAGCCATGACCCCCGTGTCGTCGCGATTCCCATTGCCGGAGAAGGGCTGGTGAACCGGCACATGATCGGCTGCGTGGAGCGCCGGCGGGAATTGCGGTTGATTCAGGCGTTTTTCGGATTGGCCCCCACCTGATACCCACCAGATCGTTCCTACGCGGACGGTTCGACGCCTCGACGGGGGAACGATCTACACCAGGCTTTCGCGCACCATATCCAGAAACGTCGCCACCACCCGCCGCGAACTCTGCTCGCGCAGGCACACCAGTGTCTCGGTCAAGCGCCGGGTGCAATCGGTGATCGGCAACGCGCAAACCCGCGAGTCAGCACCAAACTCCGCCGCCGACACCACCCCCACGCCAATCCCCACCACCACCGCCTCCCGCGCCGCTTCCCGGCCTTCGACCTGAATCGCCGGGCGGATGCGGAAACCGGCGCGGGCCATTTCTTCTTCCAGGGTCTGGCGGGTGACCGAGCCGTGTTCGCGCAGCACCAGCGGCGTGTCGTCCAGATCTTCCAGGCAGATCGATTCACGCTCGGCCCACGGGTGATGGCGCGAGACGAACGCCACCATCGGATCGTTGCGCAGCGGCACGCACAGCAGACGTTCATCGCTGACATCGCGACCCAGCAACGCCAGATCGGCCTGATAGTTGAACAGTCGAAACAGCGACTCATCGGTGTTACCGGTCTCGATCTTCACGCTGATCCCCGGGTAGCGTTCGCAGAACCGGGCGATCTGCGGCAACACATGCACCGGGGCATCCACCGCCAGAATCAGGCTGCCGGTCTGCAAGGCCTGGGATTCCTGCAACAGCTCCTGAGCTTCGGCCTCGACCACAAACAGACGCTGGGTGATTGCCAGCAAGCGTTCGCCGAGATCTGTCAGGCGCACCGAGCGTTTGTTGCGGTGGAACAGCAACACACCGAAGCGTTCTTCGAGTTTGCGCACCTGGTCGGAAATCGCCGGTTGCGTCAGGTAAAGCCGCTCGGCGGCCTTGGTGAAGCTTCCGTGCACGGCCACGGCGTGAAAGGCTTTGAGCTGGGCGTGGGAAACCGACATGTTCTGACTCCAGTAACAAGCTGAGCTTATGTGTGAAATACGATAAATCGATTTTATTTATTAAACAGTAATTGCTTTGATCGGCTCACGCCAACGCTGACTGCCCGGTCGGGCAGCGACGCTGGCCATGAGCCTGTGCGTGCAACACCAGGACTCATCTGACCGGTATCGCCGAAGGGACGGGGTGATATCGCAGTGCTCAACAATAAAAACACAGGCGTTTACTTATCGATTCTGCCGGCACACTCACACCCTGAGGTCAGAACCACAATGAACAAGCACATTGGCACCCTTGCGCGTTGGCGCATGCAGATCTTCGCTGTCACCTGGCTCGCTTACGCCGCGTTCTATTTCACCCGCAAAGCCTTTTCGGTGGCCAAACTGGGCATCGCCGAAGACCCCAGCTTCACCCTCGACAAAATGGCCATGGCCAATCTCGACGCGATTTACCTGGCGGCCTATGCCATCGGCCAGTTCACCTGGGGCATGCTCGCCGACCGCTTCGGTCCTCGGGTTGTTGTCCTTGGCGGTTTGCTGATTTCCGCCGCTGCGGCGCTGGTGATGGGCAGTTTCGCGACGCTGCCGATCTTCGCCACCTGCATGCTGATTCAGGGGCTGGCGCAGTCCACCGGCTGGTCGGGGTTGTGCAAGAACCTCGGCAGTTTCTTCCCTTCCGAACAACGCGGGCGCGTGCTCGGGTTGTGGAGTTCCTGCTATGCATTCGGCGGTCTGGTGGCCTCGCCGTTTGCCGGTTGGTGGGCGTACACGCTGATTGGTTCGTGGCACGCGGCGTTCATTTCCAGCGCGGCGGTGGTCGCGGTGGTGGCGGTGTTGTTCTTCATCTTTCAGCGCGACAAACCGGAAGACGTCGGCCTGCCCGCCGTGGAGCCGGAGCCGGTGATCAGCGCCGAAGAGGCCGAAGCCAACAGCAAACTCAGCGTCTGGGAGCCGCTCAAGGAAATCCTGCGCAACCGTACGGTGCTTGTGCTGGGTCTGGCGTATTTCCTGCTGAAACCGGCGCGTTACGCGATTCTGCTGTGGGGCCCGGTGATTGTGTTCGAGCAGATGCCTTCGGTCGGCAAGGTCGGTGCGGCGATCATTCCAACGGCATTTGAACTGGCGGGCCTGTTGGGTCCGATCATGATCGGCCTGGCCTCGGACAAACTGTTCGGCGCCCGACGCATGCCGGCCTGCGTGTTGAGTCTGCTGGCGCTGACCGTGACCCTCGCGCTGTTCATGGGCGCCTTGCACACCGGCAGCGTGATGCTGGTGGTCGCATTGTTGTTTGTGATGGGCCTGACCCTGTACGGCCCGGACTCGATGATCAGCGGCGCGGCCGCGATCGATTTCGGCAAGGCCAAGGCCGGCGCCACGGCGGCGGGATTCGTCAACGGCTGCGGCTCGGTCGGTGCTGTGCTCGGTGGTTTGCTGCCGGGTTACTTCGACTCGGTGACGGTGTTCATCGTGTTCGCCGGTTGCGCGCTGTTTTCGGCGCTGGTGCTGATTCCGCACTGGAACAGCCGCCCGGTCGGCGTCATGGAACCACGTGCCTACGTGCCCAACCGCGCCCTGACCATCAAACCCCTGCGTAACTGAAAACCCTCACCTCGCGGCCTGCTGCGGCATTCGCGGCAGGCTATGCCGTGGCCGACTGACTGGAGAATTTTCATGAGACCGTTTTGGCTGGAGCAGGCTTTGCAGCTCGACACGTCCGAACCTTGCCCGCCGCTGCAAGGCGATGTGCGCACCGACGTGTGCATCGTCGGCGGCGGTTACACCGGGTTGTGGACGGCGATCATGCTCAAGCAGCAGAACCCCGAACTCGATGTGTTGCTGATCGAAGCCGACATTTGCGGCGCCGGCGCCAGTGGGCGCAACGGCGGCTGTGCGCTGTCGTGGTCGGCGAAGTACTTCACTCTGGAACGACTGTTCGGCGTCGAAGAGGCGGTGCGGCTGGTCAAGGAATCCGAGCGCAGCATCCACGCCATCGGCGAGTTCTGCGAGCAGTACGGCATCGACGCCGATTACCGCCTCGACGGCACGCTTTACACCGCGACCAACCGCGCGCAATGCGGCTCGACCGATGCGGTGATTGCGGCGCTGGAGCGCAACGGCATCAACTCGTTTACCCAACGGCCGGTCGCCGATGTACAGCGCATGGCCGGATCGGAAAAACATCTGGAAGGCTGGTTCTCACCGGCCGCCGCCAGCGTGCAGCCGGGCAAACTGGTGCGCGGCTTGCGCCAGGTGGCGTTGCAGTTGGGCGTGCGGATTCATGAAGGCACGGCAATGACCGGGCTGGAGGAGGGCCGTCCGGCGCGCCTTCACACGGCGAGCGGCCGGGTGACCGCCGACCGCGTGGTGCTGGCGATGAACGCGTGGATGGCCCGTGCTTTCCCGCAGTTCGAGCGCAGTGTGGCGATCGTCTCCAGCGACATGCTGATCACCGAACCGCGGCCGGATCTGTTGCAGGAAATCGGTTTGATCAGCGGCGTGACTGTGCTTGATTCGCGGATTTTCGTGCACTACTACCACAACACCCCGGACGGCCGGATCATGCTCGGCAAGGGCGGCAATACCTTCGCTTACGGCGGGCGGATGTTGCCGGTGTTCGACCAGCCCTCGCCCTATACCGGGTTGCTCAAGCGCAGCCTCGACGACTTCTTCCCGGCCTTTGCCGATGTGAAAGTCGACGCAACCTGGAACGGCCCCTCGGATCGCTCGGTCACCGGCCTGCCGTTCTTCGGCCGGATGAGTGCCAGCGGGAATGTGTTCTACGGTTTCGGTTATTCCGGCAGCGGCGTCGGGCCGTGCCACATGGGCGGGCAGATCCTCGCTTCGCTGGTGCAGGGCCTCGACAACCCATGGACACGCTCGCCGCTGGTCAACGGGCCGCTGGGTTACTTTCCGCCGGAGCCGATCCGCTACCTTGGCTCGCTGATGGTGCGCAACGCCATTCGCCGCAAGGAGCGCGCCGAGGATCACGGTCGGCGACCCCGGCACCTTGACGTGCGTCTGGCGAAATTCGCGGCGGCGGCGGGCAAGGCCGACAAGGCGTGAGCGTCAGCGCGGCGGGGTGGAGCGGTTGAGCAGCCAGTCGAGCAACAGGTCCTCCTCGGGCTCGGTTTCTCTCGGTTGTGCCGGTTGGGGCCGGCAGGCGTCGAGGCAGAGGATCGGTCGGTCGGGATCGCTGTCGAGAAAACTGACCCAGACTTCGCTGCCGGCGCAGGGAAGATTTTCCCGAGGCACGCAGGCGTCGGCATGGGGCATGACCAACGGCAGCCACAGCCCTTCGCTTGCACCGTTACGTGAATGCTCCGGCCATAACCGGACGGCCATGCGTCCCTGATCGTCCACCTGCGCCGGTTGCCCCGGCGCACCGAGCAATTGCGCCGGGTGATACCCCGGAATGCGCGGACGCGGTTGTTTCGGCGGCGGGCGAAACGGGGTCGACCAGGGCAGCGCCGTGAAGTCGTTGTGATAGCGGCGAACCGTCGGCACTGGGTCGAGAATCGAAGGTTGCTGGCCTTGATGACGCAACTCGGTGATCAGCCACTGCTCGTTGAAGGCGTTTACCGGGTGCTCCGTGACTTGCAACAGGCGCCCGCTGAGCAGGCGCAGACAATCGCTGCGGCCCTGAATCGAGCGCGACCGGCAGCGTTGGCGCTCGAGCAGACGGCGACTGCGCTGGGTGGCGTGACGTTGCGCAGTTGGCAGAGACTCCTGTGGGGCGACGGCACTGCCCAGCGTGTGATTGGCGGCCTCCTGACCCTTGATCGGTCGCCCTCGCTCTCGTACGCCGGCAGGCATCGGAGGCAGTACCGCCTCATGCCGCTGGAACAGGCTGCTGAGGCCGCTGGTTGGCGCATCGAGCTGGGTGTTGAAAGGAATCGCCGTCACTTGCTGTGGCAGGCTCAGGCTGTCATCGGCGAACACCACCACATGGCCGTCCGGCTGATGTTCGAAGTGGTAGTGAATGCCTTCCTCTTCGCAAAGCCGTTGCAACAGGGCCAAATCGGTTTCGTCGTACTGAATGCAGAACGGACGCGGCGGATAGTGGCCGACGGTCATCTCGATCCGGTAGCTGTGGGCGGGCAGGTGATGTTCGATCAACAGTTGCTCAAGGATGGCCGGCACGCTCAGTTGCGTGAAGACCCGGCGTACGGGATGTTGCTCCAGCGCTTGCAGATGCGGCATCAGCACCAGTTGGTAGGCGATCCGGTGCGTTGCGCGATGTTCGCAGCTGGCACTTTGAATGACGCCGTGAATGCCGTGATCCTCATCCAGGTGCAGAAACGCCGCCTGATGCAGCAGCTTGCCGGGTGACCAGGCGGGCGCCAGGCCCATGACCTCGATTTCAAACCGATAAGGCTGATTCAGCGCTTCATGACCGCTGAAGCGCAGCACCGGCAGGCTTATCCCGCCTTCGGCCAGGGTCAGTGAAAACGGACTTTCCTTGTCATTGAGCATTCGGGCAGGCTCTGTTCTGGCAATACGGGCGACAGAGGGTACGAAAACGCGACGTTGATTGGACATGGCAAACCGGTTTTTCAGAATCGCCCTACAAGGCGCGTAGAAGATGTCGATCCGCAGCGGATTTTTTGGTCGATTGCCGACTTTAGGCCGTATAAACTTGCCGCCATGCGTCGGCCAATAGATGTCTCGGCGCCACAGATCAAGAGAGTGAGTAATGGGCGCACAGTGGAAGGTTAAACACAAAGAAGCGGCAGCCAACGCCAAGGGCAAGATCTTCGGCAAACTGGTGAAGGAAATCACCATTGCTGCGCGTAACGGTGCCGATACCGCCACCAACGCACACCTGCGTCTGGTGGTCGAACAGGCCAAGAAAGCCTCGATGCCCAAGGAAACCCTGGACCGTGCCATCAAGAAGGGTGCTGGGCTGCTGGGCGAAACCGTGCAATACCATCGCGTCACCTACGAAGGCTTCGCACCGCATCAGGTGCCGCTGATCGTCGAGTGCGTGACCGACAATATCAACCGCACCGTGGCGGAAATCCGCGTGGCGTTCCGCAAGGGTCAACTGGGTGCTTCCGGTTCCGTTGCCTGGGACTTCAACCATGTCGGCATGATCGAAGCGTCGCCGGACACCCCGGACGCCGATCCGGAAATGGCCGCGATCGAAGCCGGAGCGCAGGATTTCGAAGCGGGCGAAGAGGGTGCGACCCTGTTCCTGACCGATCCGACCGACCTCGATGCCGTGCAGAAAGCCCTGCCGGAACAAGGCTTCACCGTGCTGTCGGCCAAACTCGGCTACCAGCCGAAGAACCCGGTCAGCGGTCTGAGCGACGAGCAGATGGCTGAAGTCGAGGCGTTCCTCGAAGGCCTGGACAACCATGACGATGTGCAGGACATGTTCGTCGGTCTGGCCGGCTGATTTTTCGAGTCAGTAACGCTGCAATCGCGAGCAGGCTCGCTCCCACATTTGATCAGTGACCCTTTACAGGGGTGATACAAGTCTATTGTGGCAGCGAGCCTGCTCGCGATTGATCGCGCAGCGGTCATTACTGTTGCAGCACCTCAACGATCTCGCCGAACCCCGGCCGTGCCAGCACGTCCGGCTGACAGCACTGCTGTTCCAGGGCCTCCAGCGCCTGACGTTGTTCATCGCTCAATCCCGAGTCGATGCGCGCCAGCAGTTCCCCCAGCAAAATCCCGAATGCCCGCACTTCGAGGCGTTGCAGCGCACGGGTTTCAGGCGTGTCCGCCGTGGCATGGAATGACGCCGCGCCAAAATCCCCCAGCAGACAGTCGCCCTGATCGTTCAACAGAATGTTGTGTCCGTAGAGATCGCCATGGGTGATGCCGTGACGGTGCAGATGCCCGGCGACCGAGGCAATGCCCCGGGCAATACGCAGGGCGACGTCGGCACTGAAACGGCAATCATCGGCATACACATCCCGTGAACAGGACGCCAGGCTCGGCAGTCCGGCCAGGTTGCGGTAACTCGAATCGATCAGTTGCATCACCAGGCCTTGCTGACCATCGGGATGCTGGTCGATGCGGCCTTCGACGCGGATCAGGTTCGGGTGCATCCCGGCGGTGATGCACGCGTTCATTTCATGCAGCGGCGAGCCGTCGCTGGTCATCTCACCCTTGTACAACTTGACCGCCACCGGCGTGGCCGACTGGTCCGCAGACTGCCACTGCGCCCGGTAAATCACCCCGGAAGCGCCTTCGCCCAGCCGTTGCTCCAGCTGCAGCGCCGACCAGTCGATCAGGGGCGCGTTGTTGAGCGCGTCGGCATCGGCTTCGGTTTCCAGCGGATTGCCGGCGTAGGCCAGCCAGGTCAGGCTCGGCAAGGTCAGCAGCCATTGCGGCAGCTCGGTCAACTGGTTGGCGGCAATACGGATCAGTTCCAGCCGATGGCACTGGCTCAGTGACGGCGGCAGCGTGCGCAGGCGATTGCCGGCGAGCATGAGCTTTTGCAACAGCGGACGCTCGCCCAGTTCCGTGGGCAGGGTTTCGATGGCGTTGTCGGTCAGGATCAGCCAGCGCAACTGCGGCGGCAGCGCCGCGCCGGGCACCTGGGTGATCCGGTTGGCCTTGAAACCGATCATCGTCAGCGCCTGACACTGGCCCAGGCACGCCGGCAACCGGGTGAACTGATTGTCCGAGCAGAACAGCACGCGCAGGCGTGTCAGGCGGTGCAAGTCGTCCGGCAAGCTGCTCAGGGCATTGCCGCTGAGGTTGAGCACTTCCAGCGTGTCGGCGAGGTTGAAAATCTCCGGCGGAAATTCAGTCAGGCCTTCAGCCAGGTCGAGCCGGGTGATGCCCGACAGTTCGCCGGCGCGCAGTTGTGCAAGGGTGTGCATGAAAAGGATCGCTATCTGGAAGGCGCCCGAGCGCCGGAAATGGGCGGCATGATAACGGCAAATCAGCCCGGTTCGTGCACTTCGCGCAATTGCCCGAGCCTGCTGCGGGTGCGGGCCAGATCGATCGCCTGGCCGCCGAGGCTTTCACGCAACGGGAGCTGGCCGAGCAGGGTCAGGTGTTTGTCCTGGTCGTAGAGCACGTCGATCAGATTGATGAAGCGTTGCTGGGCGGCGATCGAACACTCGCCCAACTCCGGCAGCTCATCGATGATCCAGTGGTCGAAGCGCCGGCACAGTTCCAGATAGTCCATCACGGCGGTGGGCTGTTCGCAGAGGTCGTTGAAGGTAAACCCGACACGCCGGTCTTCGCACAGCCGCGCCGGCAAATGGCGGCTGCCGACTGCCAATGGCAACGGCGTGGTGCCGAGTGGCGGCAGCTTCAAAGCCTGGCGCTGCGCCGGGGTGGCCGGCCAGACGTAATAGCCTTGGGTGAACACCTGATGCGCATGCCGACGCGCCTGGCTGCGGTAATCGTGCGGGCCGCCGACTTCCATGACCTGCATGCGCGCATTGATCAGGTCGATCACCGGTTTGAACCGCGCGTGGTACAGCGGGTTGGGCAGCAAGCCTTCGGGCGGGTAGTTGGAAGTCACCAACAGCAGGATCCCGCGCTTGAACAGCGCCTTGAACAAGCGGGTGATGAGCATTGCATCGCCGATGTCATGCACATGAAATTCATCGAAACACAGCACCCGACAGTCCAGCAGCAGCGCATCGAGGGTAACGGCCAAGGCATCGTCGCAGTCACGATGCTCGAACATGCCTTGGTGCAACTGGGCGAAGAACCCATGGAAGTGCAGACGGCGCTTTTGCGCAATCGGCAACGCCTCGAAGAATCCGTCCAGCAGCCAGCTTTTGCCGCGCCCGACCGCCCCGTGCAGATACAGGCTGGGCGGGGTTTGCGCAGGGGTGCCGAACAACAGGCCGGCCTGCTGCGCCATGCAGTCGATGACCCGCTGCTGGCTGTGGCTGAGGGTGTAGCCCTGGCCGTGGGCCTTTTGCCGGAAGTAGTCGCGGACCGATTGCGCGCTGGCAGCGCACTGGCCCGCAGCGGTACTGGAGCGTTTGCCGAGGAGGCGGCGCAAGGCTGACCAGCGATGGGTCAGACGCGAACGTTCGGGCGGTCGGGCGGGCACTGCAATCACTCCGTCATCATCGGGCCGGCTCCCCGCGAGCGCGGCGGCGTAGTGTAACCAGACGGGTAGTTTTGCTTCCACTGCGCTTTATCGTTTTCCCGGACATTAATCTGCGGCATGTACAGGTTTTTTCAACATGATGAATCGACCTGTTGCCAACCTTTCGAAACAAATCCCGGCGGTTGCCTGGATCCAATCGACTGGCGCAATCGGCGTCCGTTGCTAACCTGAAACACTGTAACGGCAGATACGCCGTCGCGATCAAGGAGCGGGCGGTGAAAGCAGGGATGGTCTGGGCATTGCTGGGCGGGCTCGCGGCACCGGCCCACGCCGCCGATCTTCAGGTCGAGGTGCGGGTCGATGTGCAGCGCGGTTGCCAGTTGATTGGCCAGCAACGCGAGGCCGGTATCGAACAACTGGGCGTACTCGACTTCGGCACCACGGCGCGGCTCGGCGACCGGGACGGGCTACTCGGTGCGGCGCTGACGAATTCGCGCCTGCCGCGTCTGGAATGCAACCCGGACACCCCGTACCAGTTGCGTGTCGATGGCGGCCTGCACGGTGGCGTCGGCGAGGTGCGTTATATGGCGGGAGAGGCCGGCAGCAAGCCGATTCCCTATCGCCTGTATCAGGACCCTGCGCGGCGGGTGCCGCTGGTGGTGGATGTGCCGGTCAGTGGCCGGGTGCCGGACAGCGGCACGGTGGACTTGCCGCTATACGGGCGGATCGAACGGATGGCAGAAGTGCCTTGGGTCAGCCGGTATTCGGATCTGGTGAAGGTGACGGTCACCTGGTGATCGCGGCGTTTTTTCAGCCATCCGCTGGATCCGGGTGGCGCAGGGAAGGGCGTTCAGTGATGAGCGCAATGTTCGAGTGATCCTGAAGGAGTAGGCGCTCAATGATGGACAGACACGGGCGGGTAATCGCCATAGCCACGCTGCTGATGTTCGCCGAGGTCGCGCCAGCGGCAGTCAGTGGGCAGATCGTCGCGCGGCTGACGTTGATCGCCGGCTGCGAAGTGACCAACGCCTCCAGCCCCGCCAGCCCGGTGGATGGGCTGGGCTCTCTCGATTTCGGCCAACAGGGCCCGACCTGGAATGCACCGATCAAGGCCAGCCTCAGCGAAGCGGGCAGCGGCCAGCTCAATGTCGCCTGTAACCCTTCGGTCACCGGGTTCACCGTGACCATCGACGGCGGCACCCATGGCGACGGCACCACACGCCGCCTGAGCAACGGGCGCCAGACACTTCCCTATCAGCTGTTTCTCGATGCCTCCGGCAGCCAGAGCTACAGCATTGGTCAACAACACAATTTCGCTGTCACCAGCGGCGCACAGATACCCATTCCGGTATTTGGCTCGGTGGTGGCGAACACCCGTGCGGTACCGGCCGGTGTCTATACCGACACCCTGACGGTGACGCTCGACTGGTAACCCCGTAGAGGACGGACACCATGCGTACGATTGCATCAAGGATAGCTTTGTCGTTGCTCGGCCTGACGCTCGCTTCCAGCGTCAATGCCGCCACCACGGTCACCGGCCAGATCACTTCCAGCCTGACCCTGATCAGCAGTTGCCAGGTCAACGGTTCCGGCGGTTCTACCGGGCTGAACTTCGGTGCGTTGAACTTCGGCACCGCCAACAGCCTGTTCACCACGGCGACCGGACAGGTGCTGGGCGGCGGGGGCGGGGCGCTGTCGATCCTGTGCTCGGCTGGCACCACGCCGACGGTCAAGGTCCGGGCGGGCGCCCATGACGGGCTCTCGCCGGGCGGCACTCGCGCGTTGTATGACGGAGTGGCCAATTACGTGCCGTATGACCTGTACACCGACGCCGGGCACTCGCAATTGCTGGCCATCGACGGGGTGATCAACCTCGCGGCCAGCACCGGTGTGGCGCAGACCGTGAACATCTACGGTCAGGCGGTCGGCAAGGCCGGGCTGCCGGCGGGTACTTACACCGACACGATTTCCGTTGAACTGACGTTTTAGCGCCATGGGCCGGCATGGCTGTGCGGGGCTGTTGCTGCTGTGTGCGGGCAGCTTGCCGCTGCCGTTGGCGGCGGTCACCAGTCAGAGTTTTCAGGTCAGTGCCACGGTGACACCGGGCTGTCTGGTGGTGGGGGGCGTATCGAACTATGGCGGCTTGAATTTCGGTTCGCGGTCGGCGCTGGCTACCGGCACGGTGCAGGTAGCGTTGACCGGCGGTGTCACGCTGCAATGCACGCCGGGGGTGGCGCTGAACATGACGGTCGATGGCGGCCAGTACAACAGCGGCGGGCGACGCATGCAGATCAGCGGAGGCAGCGCGAAGGTGGCCTATGCGCTGTTTCGCGATGCGGCGTACAGCCAGAGCCTGGGCATCGGCCAGAGCGTGGCGGTGGCCTACAGCGATGCGAACAACATCAGTCTGCCGATCTACGGGCAGGTGCAATTGCCGGGCAATCAACCCGGGGGGACATACAGCGATGTGTTGCAGGTGCAGCTGTCGTGGTGATGTGAAATGACAAGGAGCAGGTTTATGGGGTTTTTCACGTCACGCTATTCGTTCGCGTGTTGCGCCGTGCTGGCGCTGGCCATGTTCGGGACGCTCAAGGCCCAGGCTGCCAGTTCGGTGCTGATCTGGCCGATCGACCCGGTATTGGAGGCCGATCAGCAGGCCAGTGCGCTGTGGCTGGAAAATCGCGGCACGGAAACCGCCAACCTGCAGATCCGCGTGTTCGGCTGGAGCCAGAGCGGTTTCGAAGAGCAGTACCGCAATCAGCGGGAGGTGATCGGCAGCCCGCCGGTGGCGAAGATCGAGCCGGGACAGAAGCAACTGGTGCGCCTGACCCGTACCAAGGACGTGCCGCCAGGCCAGGAGCTGGCGTATCGGATCATCATCGATGAAATCCCCTCGGCTCAGCCGCCCGTCGCCGAAGACGGCAAGACCGCTGCGGCGATCCGCTTCCAGATGCGCTACTCGGTACCGCTGTTCGCCTATGGCGCGGGTTTGTGGAGCAAGGAGGACAGCGCCCGCCAGCGTGACCCCAAGGGTATCGGCCTGCCGCAATTGAGCTGGCGCACGGTGGCGGTGGAGGGCCGTCCTTATGTGGAAGTGCGCAATCAGGGCGCAGTTCATGCGCGGCTGACTGATGTCGCCATCAAGCAGGGTGGTCAAAGCAAACCGTTGGCCGAGGGCCTGCTCGGTTACGTGTTGCCCGGCGCGGTGATGCGCTGGCCGGCACCGGGGCCGGTGGCGGGAGAGCTGGCGGGACGGATCAATGGCGCGGCCAAGGTGCAGAGCATTCCGCCGGCGCGATAGCCATAGCGAGTCATGTCGAAGTGATCAGGCTTCGGCGCCAGCGGTTTCAGGAGGAATCAGTCCATTGACGGACGTAACACGCTAATGAGTCCAGGATGGGCTCGCCGTATTCAGCGTCCGTTGTGGCTCATGACCGGCGCGTGGTGCCTGATGTTCATTCATCCATCCGGGGCCGGTGAACTGCCGCCGCCTCCCAGCGGCATGGAGGCCGTGAGTGATGCACAGTTGTTTCTGGAACTGGTGGTTAACCAGATGAATACCGGTCGGGTGGTGGCGGTGGAGCAGCGCGGCGGGCGCCTGTTCCTGCCGGCCAGCGTATTGCGCGACACCGGCATGAAGCTGCCGGCAGAGGCCGGTGCCGAAGTCGATCTCGACGGCCTGCCGGGCCTGCACAGCGATTACGACAGCGTCAGCCAGCGCTTGCTGCTCGACGTGCCACCGGACTGGCTGCCGGAGCAGTTCATCGGCAACCGCGAGGTTTATCCGCGCACCCCGGCGCTGAGCAGTTTCGGCGCTTTGTTCAACTATGACCTCTACCTCAATGACACCGACGACGCCGGCACTTACCTGGCGGCGTGGAACGAGGTGCGGCTGTTCGACAGTTGGGGCACGTTGTCGAACACCGGACAATATCGCCGTACGTTGTCGGGGGATGCGGTCAGCACGCTGGACAACGGCTATCTGCGTTACGACACCACCTGGCGCTACTCCGATGACGAGCGGATGCTGACCTACGAGGCCGGGGACGTGGTCAGCGGCGCCTTGCCCTGGAGCAGTTCGGTACGGCTGGGCGGTGTGCAGTTCTCAAGGGATTTTGCGGTGCGTCCGGATCTGGTGACCTATCCGCTGCCGCAGTTCGCCGGGGAAGCGGCGGTGCCGTCCTCGGTGGATCTGTTCATCAACGGCTACAAATCCAGCAGCACCGACCTGCAACCGGGGCCGTACACCCTGACCAACATTCCGTTCATCAACGGCGCGGGCGAGGCGGTGGTGGTGACCACTGATGCGCTGGGCCGTCAGGTGTCGACCACGGTGCCGTTCTACGTCACCAGCAGCCTGTTGCAAAAGGGTCTGAGCGATTTTTCGGTGGCTGCCGGTACGTTGCGCCGGGATTATGGCCTGAAGGACTTCAGCTACGGACCGGGCGTGACCTCGGGCAGTCTGCGCTACGGCGTCAGCGACACCTTTACCCTGGAGAGTCACGCCGAGGCGGCGGATTCCCTGACCCTTGGGGGACTGGGCAGTAACTTGCGGCTGGGCAATTTCGGAGTGCTCAACGGTGCGATCAGTCAGAGCCGTTTCGACGGCGACGGCGGTCAGCAACTCAGCCTCGGCTATCAATACAGCGGGCAGCGCTACAGTTTTTCCTATCAGCGCCTGCAACGCCGCGACCGTTACGCCGACCTGACCGTGGTTGACAGTCCTTACACCACACTCAGCAAGCGTAGCGAGCAGGCGACCCTGAGCCTCAACCTTGAACGCTGGGGCAGTCTCGGCGTCGGTTATTTCGATATTCGCGCGGCAGACGAAACCCGCACGCGGTTGCTCAATCTGAGCTGGAGCAAACCGCTGTGGCGCAACAGCAGTTTCTACCTGTCGGCCAACCGCGAAATCGGCGACAGCAACTGGGCGGTGCAGGCGCAACTGGTGATTCCGTTCGACCTGCGCGGCAGCCTGGCCATCAGCAGCGAACGCAGCAAGACCGGGCAGACGCAGCAACGAGTCAACTACAGCCGCGCCGTGCCGTCCGAGGGCGGGGTGGGCTTCAATCTCGGCTACGCCAAGGGCGACGGCGCCGATTACCGTCAGGCTGACGTGACCTGGCGTCTGCAATCGGTGCAATTGCAGGCGGGCGTCTACGGCACGTCCGACGCCGAAACCCGTTGGGCCGATGCCAGCGGCTCGCTGGTGTGGATGGATGATCAAGTGTTCGCCGCCAACCGCATCGACGATGCGTTCGTGGTGGTCAGCACCGACGGTTACGCGGACATTCCGGTGCGTTACGAGAACCAGCAGGTCGGCCAGACCGACCGCAACGGCCATTTGCTGGTGCCGTGGAGCAGTGCCTATTACCGCGGCAAGTACGAAATCGATCCGTTGAACCTGCCGGCCAACGTGCGCAGCCCGAATGTCGAACAGCGCGTTGCCGTGCGCCGGGGCAGCGGCTATCTGCTGGAGTTTCCGCTGAGCCGGGTGATTGCCGCGAGCATCGTGCTGGTGGATGCGCAGCAAAAGGAGTTGCCGCTGGGCAGTGGCGTGCTGCACGAACAGAGCGGCACGCGGACGGTGGTCGGCTGGGACGGACTGGTCTACCTGGAAAACCTCCAGGCGCAGAATTCGCTGCGGGTGACTCTCGCGGACGGCAAGACCTGCCAGGCGCAATTCAGCGTCGATCTGCAGCAGGATGAAGTGCCGCTGATCGGCCCGTTGGTGTGCCAATGATCCGGGCGCGGCTTGCTCTGTGGCTGTTGTTGCTGCTGCCGGGGCTGGCGCAGGCGCTGTGTTCGGTGGTGACCACCACGCCGGCCGGGTTCGGCAACATCAGTTCGATCGCCGTGCGCACCGCCTCGCAACCCAGTTCCACCTTGAACGGGGGCTTGAGTTGCACCGGCTCGTTGCTGTCGCTGTTGACCAACAATGACCATTTCTGGGCCACCGTCACCTCGACCCAGAGCGGTTTGCTCGGGCCCTCCGGCGACGTGATCGGTTACACGATCTACGCCAACAACAGCACCAGTTACCCGCTGACGCGGGGCACCGCCTATGACTTCGCCCGTAACGGCATCATCGACGCCCTCGGTTTGCTCGGCGGTACTGTGCCGAAAACCGTTCCGCTCTATTTCGGTACCACCATCGGCAGCAACGTGGCAGCCGGGGTGTATACCGAGACACTGAGCATTTTCTGGAACTGGAATTATTGTTCAGGCATAGGTGTCGGCGGGCTTTGCCTGGGCCGCGACATCAACAGCGGTACCACGACACTGACGGTCAACCTGACGGTGTCCAACGATTGCACCATCACCGCGCCGAACATCGCATTCGGCAGCGCGCCGGTGGTCAGTGCGTTCACCCCGGTGACCGGGCAGACCATCAACCTCGCCTGCACCAAGGGCAGTGCCTACACCGTGGGGCTGAACGACGGGCAGAATGCGCTGAGTGTCGGCGGACGGCGGCGGATGATTTCCGGCAGCAACTATCTGGCCTACGACATCTTCAAGAGTGCCGGCACCACCCGTTGGGGCAGTGTCGGCGCGGCTCGTCGGGCCAGCAGCGATGCCGAGGTCAATCCCGGCAACGGGCTGGGTACCGGCAGCCAGATCTTCAACTACAACGCGAAAATCTACACCGACCAGACCACACCGCCCGCCGGAACCTACCTGGACAATGTGGTGCTGGATGTGGGGTTCTGAACCGGCTAGAAGCTCAGGGATTGCTTGAGCATTTTCGCCGCCGGGGTGTCGGTCGGACTGACCATCGCGTAGTTGTAGCCTTTGCCGGACCAGTACTCGGCCTGCAGATCCCCGTCCTGGCGGCTACCCCGGGGCAGGAAGGTATTTTTCGGTCCCGGTGGACGCACGTAGAAACTGACCTTGTGCCCGCTCTGGTCTTCATACATCACCATCGCCGCCGGGCCTTCGTCAGTGCTCAGCAGGCGGCCGCTGACCGGTGTAAACCCGGCCGACGTCAGGTCCGGCAGGCGATTGGCCTGAGTGAAATAACGGTCGAGCCAGCGCTGGATGTCGCCGTCGCCATCGACTTTGTAGTCCGCCGGCAGAAGCCCTTGCTGGGCGATCAAACGGTACGCCTGCAAGGCGTCCGTCATCGGTGCCGGGGCATGAAACACGGTCATGTCCCGGGCCTTCCAGCCACCGACACCGCCGAGGCTGACGGCAATCAGCAGCACCGCCGCGCTGGCCCACTGGCGGCGCGATTGGCGTTTGAGGCGCTGACGGATCAGCGCCGGATCGAGGTCCGGATTGGCCGGCTGTTGCAAGGCGCCGCCGAGGGCGGCGCGCAGGTGCTGGGCGTCCTGTTGCCAGGCGCGAACCTGCGCCGCTTCGTCCGGGTGACTGGCGAGCCAGGTTTCCAGCACATGACGGTCGGATTCGCTGAGCTGATGGTCGACGTAGGCGTGCAGGTCACGTTCGTTGGGGGGCAGACTGATCATTTGAGTATCCGCAAGGAAGGGCTGCTGATTTCCCCGTCGCTGAGCTGGCGCAGGGCCTGGCGAGCACGGGACAGGCGCGACATCACGGTGCCGGTGGGGACGCCGAGAATCTCGGCGACCTCCTTATAGGTCAGGCCTTCGACCGACACCATCAGCAGCAGCGCGCGCTGTTCGGTGGGCAGTCGGTCGAAGGCCTTCAAGGTCGATTGGGCAATGACGGTGCGTTCCACCGAGGGCTCGGCGTCATCGCGGCCGGTGAAGAATTCGAGCATCCGCGCATAACGCCGCGAACGCCGATGCGCGTCGAGGAATTGCCGGTACAGGATCGAAAACAGCCAGGCGCGCAGATCACCGTCGGCGCGTTTGTCACCCCAACCCGACAGCGCCCGCTCCAGACTGGCCTGTACCAGGTCGTCGGCGCTGCTGCTGTTGCGAGTCAACGACACGGCAAAACGCCGCAATCTGGGGATTATTTCTCGCAGTTGTTCGTCGAATTCGCTCATGAAGTTCTGCTAGTCGCTACGCTGTGGACTAGGAAGACGCCCGGCATTGGAGGTTATTCCACGTTCTGAAAAATAAATACCGGGCCGTGGAATAAATCCCGATGGCGTGCGTCTTGCTGATTCTTCCTACTTGTGGCCGATGGCCCTGGAGTGCTTCATGGTTGATCGCAGTTCGTCGCCCGGCGGGCCACAACGCCCGCCACTGAGTGCCGCGAGCCTGGTGTTGCGTCTTGGCGGAATCGCCGTGGTAGTCGCAGCCCTGGCCGGGGCGTTTGCCTACGTTCATGGTTCATTTGACCCACAACGCCTGACGCCAAAAGCGCTGGTCGATGTGCTGGAAAAGAACAACGGCGTGCATCCGGGCTTTCGCCGCAATCACGCCAAAGGTGTGTGCGTGATCGGACATTTCGAGAGCAGCGGCGAGGCTCGCTCGTATTCTGTCGCGCAAGTGTTCAACGAGCCGCGTACTCCGGTGGTCGGGCGCTTTGCGTTGCCAGCTGGCAGTCCGTATGCGCCGGACAGCGCCGTACCGATCCGCAGCCTGGCACTGCGTTTCACTCAGGCCAACGGCCAGCAGTGGCGCACCGGGATGAACAGCATGCCGGTGTTCCCGGTTGGCACGCCCGAGGCGTTCTATCAGTTGCAGCAGGCGCAATCGCCGGATCCTGCCACCGGTAAACCGGATCCGACCAAGGTGCCGGCATTTTTTGCCGCACACCCGGAAGCCGTACCGTTTCTGACCTGGATAAAAACCGCCAAACCCTCGGCCAGTTACGCGACGGAAACCTACAACAGCGTCAACGCGTTCTATCTGGTGGATGCCAGCGGCAAGAAGCAAGCGGTGCGCTGGAGCATGACGCCTCTGGCGCAGGACGCTGCCGGTGCGACTGCGCCTGAAGGTAGCGATTTTCTTGAAAAAGACCTAGTACAACGCCTGGCCGAAGGGCCGCTGCGCTTTCAATTGAACATCACGTTGGCCAATGCCGACGATCCGGTGAACGATGCGAGCAAGACCTGGCCTGCCGGTCGCAAGGTGTTGAACGCCGGTACCCTGGTGCTGGAAAAGACCCAGCCGCAGCTCAGCGGCGAATGCCGTGACATCAACTACGATCCGCTGGTGCTGCCGGCCGGCATTCAGGGTTCCGACGACCCATTGCTGGCCGCGCGCTCGGCCGGTTATGCCGATTCCTACCTGCGTCGCACCAGCGAAGTCAGCCAACTGCCCACCGGCAAAAAGGAGGCTCGCCCATGAGCACGCAACCAACTCATTTCAATCCGCTGGCGCGGTTGCTGCACTGGTTGATGGCGTTGATGATCATCGCCATGTTGTTCATCGGCGCCGGTATGGTGACCTCGGTGTCGGCGCGGCATGAATGGTTGATCAACCTGCATAAACCGTTGGGCATCGCGATACTCGCTTTGGTGATCGTGCGCATTCTGGTGCGACTGGGCACCCGTCAGCCGCCGCTGCCGGCGGATCTGCCGGGCTGGCAAGTGATGGCGGCCAAGGCCTCTCATCTGTTGCTGTACGCGCTGATGCTGGTATTGCCGCTGCTGGGCTGGGCGATGATCAGCGCGGCGGGGGATCCGGTGATGCTCGGCACGTCCCTGCAATTGCCGTCGATCGTGCCGGCGGATGCGCAGGTGTTCGCGTTGCTGCGCAAGGCTCATGGGTATCTGGCGTATCTGTTGTTCCTGACCGTGCTGCTGCACTTGGCGGCCGCGCTGTTCCATGGCTGGGTGCGCCGCGACGAAGTGCTCGACAGCATGCTGCGGGGACGCAATCGCGGTTGATAGTGTGTCAGTCCGACGTGGCGAGGGCGCAAGCCGCCTCGCCACGTTTCCGGGTGGCCAGCGTTCGCCACCAGTACAGCAACGCGACCATGTTGATTGCGGCACCCAGCCAGCAGACGCCCGGCCATCCAGCCCAGGCGTACATGGCCGTCGAGGCGATTGAGCCCAAGGCGCTGCCTATCGAGTAAAACAGCATGTAGCCGGCGGTCAGTCGGCTTTGCGCCTCCGGGCGGACGCTGTAGATCATGCTCTGGCTGGTGACGTGCACGGCCTGCAAGCCCAGATCCAGAGTGATGACGCCAAGCAGTAGCGCCCATAGTGATAAATGGGTGAGCGCGATTGGCAACCACGAGCCCAGCATCAGCAGCAGCGACAGACCGCTGACCCATTGCCCCCATCCTCGATCCGCCAGATGTCCGGCTCTGGCGGCGGCGAGTGCACCCGCCGCGCCGGCGAGTCCGAACAATCCGATCTCACTGTGGGAGAGCGACAGCGGCGGGGCGGCCAGCGGCAACACCATCGGCGTCCACAGCACCATGGCGCTGGCGAAGGTGAGCAGGGCGAGGATTGCTCGTTGGCGCAGCACCGGTTCTTCACGAAACAGGCTGAACACTGAGGCGATCAATGCCACGTAATGCGTGGTCGGTCGTGCTTCTTCATCCTTGGGCAACACCCGAAACAGCAACACAGCCATCACCAGCGTCAATCCCGCTGACAGCAGATAGATCGAGCGCCAGCCGGCCAGATCGGCCATGCCGCCGGCCACCGTGCGCGCCAGCAGAATGCCGACGACGATGCCGCTGGTGATCACGCCGACTACCTTTCCGCGTTGTGCCGGGACCGCGAGAGTTGCGGCGTAGGCGACCAACACCTGGGTGACCACGGCCAGCAGGCCGGTCAGGGTGACGCCAATCAGCAGCCAGGTGCTGTTCGAGGCCAGAGCAATCATCAACAAGGCTGCGGCGGACAACAGTGTTTGCGTGACGATCAGCCGCCGGCGGTTGAGCAGGTCGCCGAGGGGTACGAGCAATAACAGCCCGAAGCCGTAGCCGACCTGAGTCAAGGTTATGACGATGCCGATGCTGCCCGGCGACAGGCCGAAGGCGTCGGCCATCGCATCCAGCAGCGGCTGGGCGTAATACACGTTACCCACCGCGAGGCCGCAAGCGATGGCGAAAAGCAGTACGACACCTTTATCGAGTGTTGCAGTGTTCATGTCCCGGATCCTTTCAGGTTTCAAGTTGAAACTTGAATGACGGTAAGTAATCCGGTTTTGATTTGCAACCTGATTGAGTAAAAGTCGGCGCAAAAAAAAGATCGCAGACAGGCTGCGATCTTTTGTGAAGCGAAACTCAGGGGCGATCAGCGCAGGGTGTCGACCATGTCCGCGATGGTGGTCAGCACGTCCTTGCCCAGTTGCTTCGAGCGCTTGCCCGACCAGCCGGTGAGCGGATTCGGCGCATCATCGTGATCCTTGAACGGCATTTCCAGGGTCAGTGACAGGCAGTCGAACTTCTGGCCGACGCTGTTGCAGGCCAGGGTCATGTTGGCCTGGCCCGGTTCATCGCGGGTGTAGCCATACTTGGTCTGGAAATCTTTGGTGGTGTGTTTGAGGTGGCTGCGGAAGTGTTCTTCGAGTTTCTCGATCCGCGGGGTGTAACCCGGATTGCCTTCGCAGCCGGCGGTGAACACGTGGGGAATTTCTTCGTCGCCGTGTACGTCGAGGAACAGATCGACGCCGTACTTTTCCATTTGCTGTTGTACGAAAAGTACTTCGGGGCTGACTTCCTGACTGGCGTTCTGCCAGGCGCGGTTCAGGTCCTGGCCCATGGCGTTGGTGCGCAGGTGACCGTGGAAGGCACCGTCCGGGTTCATGTTCGGCACCAGGTACAGATCGGCGCTGGCCAGCAGTTTGTTCAGCACTGGATCGTCATGATGTTCCAGGCGTTCGATCACGCCTTCCATGAACCACTCGGCCATGTGCTCGCCGGGATGTTGCTGGGCGATGATCCAGATCTTGCGGCGACCTTCGGCGCCAGTGCCTTTGCGCAGCAGCTGAATGTCGCGGCCTTCGACGCTTTTTCCGGTGGCCAGCAGTTCGGTGCCGGCCTTGGTCAGCGCCTGCTCGATCAGCCAGTCATGACGGCCACGGCTGTAGGGCTCGAAGTAGGCGAACCAGGCGTGGGTCTGCTCGGCTTCGAGGCAGAAGCGCAGGCTGTCGCCTTCGAATTGGGTCGGAATGCGGAACCAGTTGACGTGATCGTAAGAGGCGACCGCCTGATAGCCGGTCCAGGCTTTGTTGTAGGAGGACTGACTGGCGTTGACCAGACGGAACCAGTGTTCCTGATGAACGTGCAGGCCGCTGGCCTTGAAGTGGAACCACTGGAAATGGGCGCTGCGGGTATCTGGCCGAATTGCCAGAACCGGGTTGAGCGGATTGCTGATGTCGATGACTTGGATGTTGCCGCTGTCGAAGTTGGCGCTGATGTCGAACGAAGATTTGGCCACGGTCATAATCGGTTCCTGAATATGATTTTTATGGCGGCTACTTTACACGCAAGACAGGGGTGAAACCGAGGGAAATTGCGGGTTGTGGCGGGGGGCGTCTTCCGTGACGCGGATGCAGCTTAGTGGCTGTGCGATTGATTCTCAAGTGCTAATTGGCATTACTTTGCCCCAATGGGGCCGGGGTCCGCTTGCCAAGCAATATTCTTTTGATATTATCCGCGCCATCGAATTTGCAGCACCCAAAGACTTCATTAGCCTGAAGCCACAAGCCAGAAAACTGGCAAAAAAAAGACCCGGCAAAAAGCCGGGTCAAAAACCGTGATTAGCCTGATGAGGAGATAGTCCAGAAGACCGACCTAAGGTCTCTGGCCCATCGACTGATCTCGCGACCAGCTGCTTGCAATAATAATCATTATCATTTGCAAGTCAAATGTTTTTATCTGCGCGATTGGAAAGTTCTTTCCTGTCCGTCCGAACTCCCCTCTTCAGCGAAGTCCTCCATCGAGCGAGTGATCGACCATCGCTCGTGCCATGTCCACCATGTGCACGACCGAAAACGCCAGATCCCGATTGACGCCCTGTAAGCCATCCGCAGCCTTGAACGCCGTGGCTGCTGCGCATCGCAGCAGGTCGGAGGCGTGGACCAGGGATTCTTCGCCACTCAGGTTGCTGTTCACGCCGAAGAAGCGTTCCTCTGCATCCGGTTCTGACACAGCTGGTTTCAAGTAATAGTCCAACGCCCGTTGCGCAGCGGCACACCCTTGCGGGGAGGTGAAGGTGGTGTCCATTTGCAGGTCGGGCAAGTCTTTGCTGGTGATATTCATGGTGAAAGGTCACTCCTTGGTCGATTCAAATCCGTGACTCAAGAATAGTACTATCAGTATTTGTGACCAGAATTTAAATACTACAATATGTGTTTTGCTGGCCGCAGGCGTCCACGTATGGTGCCGCACATGGATAAATGGATTGAGTTGGTCAAGGCCAAAATGAGTGAACTCAACGTCACTCAAGTCGAGCTCGGCGAGCGCGTCGGCATGTCTCAGGGCGGTATCGGCCATTGGCTGAACAAGCGCCGCGAGCCCGGCATCACGCAGATGAACCGCGTGCTGAAAGCGCTGGGCATGGAGTATCTCGAGGTCGCGGTGGTGATTCGTGAACCGCAGATCGATGCGGACGACGAAATGCCCCTGGCGCAGAAGTACAACCCTTACTTTCGCTATCCGGTCAGCGAGTGGAATGCGCCGGTCGAGGCCCGCGAGAGCCAGCCAGCGTATTCGAGTGCCAAGGACAAGCGACGTTTCGAACTGACGGATTACCACGCCCGTGGCCCGGCGTTCTGGCTGACGGTGACGGGTAACGCGATGACCGCGCCCACCGGGCAGAGCATCGGCGAGGGGATGATGATTCTGGTGGACCCGGCGCTGGAAGCCGAGCCCGGCAAACTGGTTATCGCCCAGTGGCCTGACAGCGACGAGGCGATTTTCCGCAAGCTGATCGAAGAGGGCGGCCAGCGCTACCTGGTGCCGCTCAATCCGACCTGGCCGAAAGCCTTGTTGACCGACGAGTGCCGAATCATCGGCGTCGTGGTTCAGGCAACCGCCAAATACTAGTCAGATCGATCCTCGCGAAGCGTAGGATCGATCCACCTTTCAAGCTTCTTCCAGTTCGACCAGTGCGCTGCCTTCGCTGACCATTTCGCCTTCCTGGCAATACAGCGCCTTGATCACCCCGGCATGGGGCGCGCGGATGCTGTGCTCCATCTTCATCGCTTCCAGTACCACCAATTGCGCGCCGGCCTCAACCGCTTGCCCGGCCTCCACCAGCACCCGCACGATGCTGCCGTTCATCGGCGCCGTCAGACCGCCCTGATGGCTGTGGCTGGCGTCGACAGCGCTGATCGGGTCATACGTTTCAACGCGTCGCAACTCGCCGTCCCATTGCAGAAACAGCACCTCTTCACGACGAATCGCCCGCAGCTGCCGACGCAGCCCGTCGTGCTCGAGTATCAGTTGCTCGCCGATCAGTTTTGCATTACTGCCAGCACCGAGCGTCAACGCCCGGTCCTGCCCCTCGCAACTCAAATGCAAAGTGATTTCACGTGGCAGGCCAGTACGCAAACCGCTGGGAAGCGCCCAAGGCGAAGCGGGATCATCCGCCCGAGCCATCCCCGGCAGGCTCTGCGCAAAAGCCTGCGCCGCCGCCACCCAGAATTCATCGCTCAGCGCAGCAGGCGCTGGCAGTAGCTGTTCCTGATAACGCGGAATGAACCCGGTATCCAGCTCGGCCGCCGCAAACGCCGGATGACCGATGATCCGCCGCAGGAAGTTGATGTTGGTCTTAAGCCCGCCAATCGCAAACTCATCGAGCATGCTCAACAGCCGCAAACGCGCCTGTTCACGATCCTCGCCCCAGGCAATCAGCTTGCCGAGCATCGGATCGTAGAACGGCGAAATCTCGTCGCCTTCTTCAACGCCGCTGTCCACACGGCGCCCCGGCCCTGCGGCGGATTCGCGATACAGATCCAGACGCCCGGTTGCCGGCAGGAAGTCATTCGACGGATCTTCCGCATACAACCGAACCTCAATCGCATGCCCGTTGAGCGGCACCTGATCCTGGGTGATCGGCAGTGCTTCGCCGCGAGCAACGCGAATCTGCCAGGCCACCAGATCGAGCCCGGTGATGGCTTCGGTGACCGGGTGTTCGACCTGCAGCCGCGTGTTCATCTCCATGAAGAAGAACTCGCCGCGAGCATCCAGCAGAAACTCCACCGTGCCGGCACCGACGTAGCCGATGGCTTGCGCCGAACGCACAGCCGCCTCGCCCATCGCCCGACGCAGTTCCGGGCTCAAACCCGGTGCCGGCGCCTCTTCGACGACCTTCTGGTGTCGGCGCTGGATCGAGCAATCGCGCTCGTTCAGGTACAGGCAATTGCCATGCTGATCGGCGAATACCTGGATTTCCACGTGCCGCGGCTTGAGCAGGTATTTCTCCACCAGCATCCGCGAGTCGCCGAACGACGACTGCGCTTCACGCTGTGCGGAGGCCAGCGCTTCAGCCAGTTGACTGACGTCCTCAACGACCTTCATGCCTTTACCGCCACCGCCAGCGGTGGCCTTGAGCAGCACCGGATAGCCGATGCGCTCGCAAGCATCGCGGAAGGTGTCCAGATCCTGAGCTTCGCCGTGATAACCCGGCACCAGCGGCACGCCAGCCGTTTCCATCAGGGCCTTGGCGGCGGATTTGCTGCCCATCGCGTCGATGGCCGAGGCGGGTGGGCCGAGGAAGATCAGGCCGGCCGCTTCGATGGCGCGAGCAAACCCGGCGTTCTCCGACAGAAAGCCATAACCCGGATGAATCGCCTGAGCGCCGCTGGCCTTGGCCGCGGCGATCAGTTTGTCGATTTGTAAGTAACTGTCGGCCGCTTTGCTGCCGCCCAGGTCGACGCGGATATCCGCTTCACGGCTGTGCCGCGCTTCACGGTCGGTGGCGCTGTGTACGGCGACGGTGGTCATGCCCAGCGCCTTGGCGGTACGCATGACCCGGCAAGCGATTTCGCCACGGTTGGCCACCAGCAGTGTGGTGAGAACAGGTGCGCTCATCAACGCGGCTCCTTGGTGGTGGTTGCGGCTTGCCAGCTCGGCGCACGTTTCTGCAAAAAGGCCCGCAAGCCTTCCTGGCCTTCCGGGCTGACGCGAATGCGGGCGATGGCGTTTTCGGTGTAGCGGCGCAGGGCCGGCGTCAGTGCGCCGTTGCCGACCTCACGCAGCAGATCCTTGCTGGCGCGCATGGCGGCGGGGCTGTTGAGCAGAAGGTTGTCGATCCATTGTTCGACTTTCTGTTCAAGCTCGGTTGCCGGATAGCTTTCGGACAGCAATCCAATCTCACGCGCCCGTTGGCCGCCAAAACGCTCGGCCGTCAGCGCATAACGCCGCGCCGCGCGCTCGCCGATGGCCTGCACCACGAACGGGCTGATCACCGCTGGCGCCAGGCCAATGCGCACTTCCGACAGGCAGAACTGCGCGTCATCCGCGCCGATCGCCATGTCGCAGCAACTGATCAGACCCAGCGCGCCGCCGAACGCTGCGCCTTGCACTACGGCCACGGTCGGGATTTTCAGTTTGGCGAGGTTGTACATCAGTTCCGCCAGTTCCCGGGCGTCGTCGAGGTTGGTGTGGTAATCGAGTTCGGCCGATTGCTGCATCCAGGCCAGATCGGCGCCGGCGCTGAAGTGCTTGCCGCGTCCGCGCACCAGCAGGAAGCGCAGGCTGGCGTCGCTGGCGACCTTGTCCAGCGCCAGGATCAGTTCACGGATCATCTCGGCGTTGAACGCGTTGTTCTTTTCTTCGCGGCTCAGCCACAGGGTCGCGAAACCCCGTGGATCGCTCTGCAATTCGAGGGTGTTGAAGTCGCTCATGAGGTTCTCCCGATCACATCCGGAACACGCCGAAGCGGCTCGGTTCGATAGGCGCGTTCAACGACGCGGACAAGGCCAGGGCCAGTACATCGCGGGTCTGCGCCGGGTCGATGACGCCGTCGTCCCACAGCCGTGCGCTGGAGTAGTAGGGGTGACCCTGTTCTTCGTACTGGTCGATGATCGGTTGTTTGATCTCGCTTTCCTGCTCGGCGCTGAACGCTTGGCCGCTGCGTTCGGCCTGTTCGCGCTTGACCTGAACCAGCACGCCAGCCGCCTGTTCGGCGCCCATTACGCCGATCCGCGCGTTCGGCCACATCCACAGGAAGCGTGGATCGTAGGCCCGCCCGCACATGCCGTAGTTCCCGGCGCCGAAGCTGCCGCCGATGATCACGGTGAATTTCGGCACCTTGGCGCACGCCACGGCGGTCACCAGTTTGGCGCCGTGCTTGGCGATGCCGCCGGCCTCGTATTTCTGGCCAACCATGAAGCCTGTGATGTTCTGCAGGAACAGCAGCGGAATCCCGCGCTGGCAGGCCAGTTCGATGAAGTGCGCGCCTTTTTGCGCGGCTTCGGCGAACAGGATGCCGTTGTTGGCGAGGATCGCGATCGGGTAGCCGTGCAGATGGGCGAAACCGCACACCAGCGTCGTCCCGAACAGCGCTTTGAATTCATCGAACACCGAACCGTCGACCAGTCGCGCAATCACTTCGCGCACATCGAACGGCTGCTTGGCGTCCGCCGACACCACGCCGTACAACTCGTCGCTGGCGTACAGCGGAGCAATCGGCGCGCGCTGCTGCACTTCGCCGAGTTTGCGCCAGTTGAGGTTGGCGACGCTGCGGCGGGCGAGGGCGAGGGCGTGCTCGTCGCTTTCGGCGTAATGGTCGGCAACCCCGGAAGTCTTGCAGTGCACATCGGCCCCGCCGAGGTCTTCGGCGCTGACCACTTCACCGGTCGCGGCTTTCACCAGCGGTGGGCCAGCGAGGAAAATCGTCGCCTGATTGCGCACCATGATCGCTTCGTCGGCCATCGCCGGCACATAGGCGCCGCCGGCGGTGCATGAACCCATGACCACGGCAATCTGCGGAATGCCCATGGCGCTCATGTTGGCCTGGTTGAAGAAGATCCGCCCGAAGTGTTCGCGATCCGGGAACACTTCGTCCTGGCGCGGCAGGTTGGCGCCGCCCGAGTCCACCAGATAAATGCACGGCAAGCGGTTTTGCTGGGCGATGGTCTGGGCGCGCAAGTGTTTCTTCACGGTCAGCGGGTAGTACGAACCACCTTTTACTGTCGCGTCGTTGGCGACGATCATGCATTCGACGCCTTCCACGCGGCCGATCCCGGCAATCACGCCAGCGGCCGGCACGTCCTCGCCATAAACGGCATGAGCGGCCAATTGGCTGATTTCCAGAAACGGCGAGCCCGGATCGAGCAAGCGGTTGATCCGCTCACGCGGCAGCAGTTTGCCGCGCGAGGTGTGACGTTCCTGAGCTTTCGCGCCGCCGCCCTGGGCCACTTGGGCGAGCAGGGTGTGCAGGGCGTCGACCTGTTTGAGCATCGCCGCGCTGTTGGCGGCGAACTCCGCTGAACGAGGGTTGAGCTGGGTATGCAGGATAGCCATGGACAGCTCCGTTTAGCGGGTTTCGTTGAACAGTTCGCGACCGATCAGCATGCGACGGATCTCACTGGTGCCAGCGCCGATTTCGTACAGCTTGGCGTCACGCAGCAGACGACCGGCGGGGAATTCGTTGATGTAACCGTTGCCGCCGAGAATCTGGATCGCATCAAGGGCCATTTGTGTGGCACGTTCGGCGGTGTAGAGGATCACGCCGGCGGCGTCCTTGCGCGTGGTTTCGTTGCGCTCGCAGGCCTGGGCCACGGCGTAAAGGTACGCGCGGCTGGCGTTGAGCTGGGTGTACATGTCGGCGACTTTGCCCTGGATCAGCTGGAATTCGCCGATGCTCTGGCCGAACTGCTTGCGGTCGTGGATGTACGGCACGATCAGGTCCATGCACGACTGCATGATTCCGGTCGGGCCACCCGAAAGAACCACACGCTCGTAATCGAGGCCGCTCATCAGCACTTTCACGCCGCCGTTGAGGACGCCGAGGATGTTCTCTTCCGGCACCTCGACGTCATCGAAGAACAGCTCGCAGGTGTTGGAGCCGCGCATGCCGAGTTTGTCGAACTTGTTGCTGCGGCTGAAGCCTTTCCAGTCACGTTCGACGATGAACGCGGTGATGCCGTGCGGGCCTTTTTCCAGGTCGGTCTTGGCGTAGATGACGTAAGTGTTGGCGTCGGGACCGTTGGTGATCCAGGTCTTGCTGCCGTTGAGCACGAAGCGGTCGCCGCGTTTATCGGCGCGCAGTTTCATCGAGACCACGTCGGAACCGGCGTTCGGCTCGCTCATCGCCAGAGCGCCGACGTGTTCGCCGCTGATCAGCTTCGGCAGGTATTTGGCTTTCTGTTCGTGGTTGCCGTTGCGGTTGATCTGGTTGACGCAGAGGTTGGAGTGGGCGCCGTAGGACAACGCCACGGAAGCCGAGCCACGGCTGATTTCTTCCATCGCCACCACGTGCGCCAGGTAACCCAGACCAGCGCCGCCGTACTCTTCCGGTACGGTGATCCCGAGCAGGCCCATGTCACCGAACTTGCGCCACAGATCAGCCGGGAACAGGTTGTCGCTGTCGATCTGCGCGGCACGCGGGGCGATCTCCTTGGCGACAAAGGACTGAACCTGATCGCGCAGCATGTCGATGGTTTCACCGAGGGCAAAGTTCAGGGATGGGTAGCTCATGGGTCACCTTTTGGCTTTTTTGTAGGGTGGGGAGAAGGGCGTTTCAGTTCTCACCTTTACGTTAACGTAAGCCTGTGACGAATGGCTGTCAATCACCCTTTACGTTAACGTCAACTTGAGCGAGAGTAGAGCCAGTTCTGAATGGTCGGAGCTGCCGTGGCTCCGTTCCAACACCCACTAATAAAGACAATAGGGGTCGTCATGGATCAATCCAGTGCAAACCCGCAGCGCAGCTACACCCGTGGTTCCCAGGACAAAGCCTTGCTGGCGATGACCATCGGGCAGAAGTTCGACGAGACCGTCGCGCAGTATCCGGACGGCGAGGCGTTGGTGGTGCGTCATCAGCAGCTGCGTTATACCTGGCGGCAACTGGCCGACGCGGTGGATGTTCACGCCAGAGCCCTGCTGGCGTTGGGTTTGCAGGCCGGTGACCGGCTCGGCATCTGGGCACCGAATTGCGCGCAGTGGTGCATCATTCAATTCGCCACCGCGAAGCTCGGCGTAATCCTGGTCAACATCAACCCGGCCTACCGCAGCTCCGAACTCGAATACGTGCTCAAGCAATCCGGTTGCCAATGGCTGGTCTGCGCCGGTGCTTTCAAGAGCTCCAACTATCACGGCATGTTGCAAGGCTTGCTCCCGGAACTGGTCGAGCAATCCATCGGCGAGCTGCGCAGCGAGCGCCTGCCGGAGCTGCGCGGCTTGATCAGCCTCGATCCGCAGCCGCCTTCGGGTTTTCTTCCGTGGTCGCAACTGGCAGATCTGGCCGCCAGTGTCTCTCCAGAACAATTGCGTGAACGCAGCGACGGTCTGCACTTCGATCAGCCCGTCAACATTCAGTACACCTCCGGCACCACCGGTTTTCCCAAGGGAGCGACCCTCAGTCACTACAACATCCTCAACAACGGTTACATGGTCGGCGAAAGCCTCGGCCTGACTGCCGCTGATCGGCTGGTGATTCCGGTGCCGCTGTATCACTGCTTCGGCATGGTCATGGGCAACCTCGGCTGCATCACCCACGGCAGCACCATGATCTATCCCAACGATGCCTTTGATCCGCTGCTGACCCTGAACACCGTCGCCGAAGAAAAGGCCACCGCACTGTACGGCGTGCCGACCATGTTCATCGCCATGCTCGATCAACCGCAGCGCGCCGAGTTCGACCTGTCGACCCTGCGCACCGGGATCATGGCCGGCGCCACCTGCCCGATCGAGGTGATGCGCCGGGTCATCAGCGAAATGCACATGAGCGAAGTGCAGATCGCCTACGGCATGACCGAAACCAGCCCGGTGTCGCTGCAGACCGGCCCATCCGACGAACTGGAACTGCGCGTCACCACCGTCGGCCGCACCCAGCCGCAACTCGAAAGCAAAATCATCGACGAGGCCGGCAATCCGGTACCGCGCGGCACCATCGGCGAGCTGTGCACCCGTGGTTACAGCGTGATGCTCGGCTATTGGAACAACCCGAATGCCACCGCCGAAGCCATCGACGCTGCGGGCTGGATGCACACCGGCGACCTGGCGAGCATGAACGACGAGGGTTACGTGTGCATCGCCGGGCGTAACAAGGACATGATCATCCGTGGCGGTGAGAACATTTATCCGCGCGAACTGGAAGAATTCTTCTTCACCCATCCAGCGGTGGCGGACGTGCAGGTGATCGGCATTCCCTGCTCGCGTTACGGCGAAGAAATCGTCGCCTGGATCAAATTCCATCCCGGCCACAGCGCCACCGAACAAGAGCTGCAAGCGTGGTGCAAGGAGCGCATCGCCCACTTCAAGACGCCGCGGTACTTCAAGTTTGTCGAGGAGTTTCCGATGACGGTGACGGGCAAGATCCAGAAATTCCGGATGCGTGAGATCAGTATCGAAGAATTACGCGAAAACCAGACCTGACAAAGATCGAATGTGGGAGCGGGCTTGCTCGCGAATGCAGTGTGCCATTCACCAAGCATGTTGACTGACCTGACGCATTCGCGAGCAAGCCCGCTCCCACAAGGGGGGGCGGTGAAAACAGAAATCACAGGAAGCACAAAGGGGAGCCGAAGCTCCCCTTTAATTTTGTCGTCGCGTGCTCTTTTTTATTATTGAGGGGCGGTCTGTTGTTGTTTTTGGCAACCGTGGCCCTTTACCGCTGTTTTTGGCGACCCCCATCCGGGGTCAAGAGCAAACGTATTTTTTTGAGCGCTGATCTGCTTTCTCGTCTAGCGATCCAACCGATTCGGGAGCTACCTGAAGGTAGTTTTATTGTTCTCTGCCCGGTTGCGGGTCATTCCGAGGAATACCCTGAAAAGCACACCTTCTCCAAAAAAATCTGTTAGCTGCGTCTCTGCCGTGTTGTTTTTGTTATGTCAGAGTCGGTACGTCTTATTTTTATTGGTTTGCTGCTTTTTATTCTTGTTATGCCATAGAGATAGCAGAAGCCGTGCCAACTTTATAAAACCCTTTTAAATCAACCGCTTGAGATTTTTGAAGGATTTTTCTTTCAGGCAAAACCAGACAATTTGTTTCCATGTTACTCGCTTGTGCCCACGTTTCGGTCTCGGCGGTAACACAGTCCCCCCTCACTGTGCGCTGCGAGCCTTGGCCACGCGCGAACCGGTCGGGCGGCCGAGCACGGCACTGATCTGCTGGCCGGCGGCAATCAAGGCGTCGAGGTCGATGCCGGTCTCGATACCCAGGCCATTGAGCAGGTACACCACGTCTTCAGTGGCGACGTTACCGCTGGCGCCTTTGGCGTACGGGCAGCCGCCGAGGCCGGCGATCGAGCTGTCGAACACCGCGATGCCTTCCAGCAGGCTGGCGTAGATGTTGGCCATGGCCTGGCCGTAGGTGTCGTGGAAGTGGCCGGCGAGTTTCTCTCGAGGCACCTGCTTCGAAACCACTTCGAACAGTCGGCGGGTCGCGCCCGCAGTGCCGGTGCCGATGGTGTCACCCAGCGACACTTCGTAGCAGCCCATCGCGTACAGCTCGCGGGCGACCATGGCCACTTGTTCCGGGGCGACCTCGCCTTCATAAGGGCAGCCCAGCACGCAGGAGACGTAACCGCGCACGGTAACGCCGTGCTGTTTCGCCGATTCCATGATCGGCGCGAACCGCGCCAGGCTTTCGCTGATCGAGCAATTGATGTTGCGTTGCGAAAAGGCTTCGGACGCAGCGGCAAACACCGCGACTTCCTTGACCCCGGCGGCCAGCGCATCCTCAAAACCGCGCAGGTTCGGCGCCAGCGCGCCATAGGTCACGCCGGGCTTGCGCTGGATCTGCGCGAACACCTCTGCGGAACCGGCCATCTGCGGCACCCACTTGGGCGAGACGAAACTGCCGACTTCTATATAGCCGAGACCGGCGGCGCTCAGCGCGTCGACCAGTTGCACCTTGTCGGCGACGCTGATGGGCTGGGCTTCGTTCTGCAGGCCGTCACGTGGGCCGACTTCGATCAGGCGTACTTGGGAGGGGAGGGACATGGCGTTGACCTGCTCTTTTGAATTCGTGCGGAACCCTTGTGGGAGCGGGCTTGCTCGCGAAAGCGGAGTGTCAGCCGACAAATCTGTTTCTGAAACATCGCTTTCGCGAGCAAGCCCGCTCCCACATTGGGATTTATTTAGGTTACTGAACTGATTGCTGACTCTTGAGCGTCTGCTCCAGCGCCTGCACGCAGCGTTCTTCGGCGGTGTCGAGTTCCAGCTTCATCTGTTCGATGTCCAGCAATTGCTGTTCGAGCTGTGCCCGGCGCTCGCTGATTTTCGCCAGCATGCTGTTGAGTTGTTTGGTGTTACCGCTGGAGGGGTCGTAGAGCTCGATCAGCTCGCGGCACTCGGCCAGGGAAAAACCGATGCGCTTGCCCCGCAGGATCAGCTTCAGGCTGACCTTGTCGCGCGGCGAATAGATGCGTTCCTGGCCTCGGCGCTCGGGGCTGAGCAAGCCTTGTTCTTCATAGAAGCGGATCGCCCGGGTGGTGATGTCCAGCTCGCGGGCGAGGTCGGAAATGCTGTAGGTCTGGCTGCTCATGAAAGCGCTCGAAGAAGGGTCTTGGCGCTAAGCTAATGGCAGGTTGACGTTTACGTCAAGTAGCGGGCGCCTGCAGCTTGTCGAGCTTCTTCTCGTGCGCTGTCACTTGCTGGCACAACTCGATCATCTGCTCGCGCATCCAGCGGTTGGCCGGGTCCTGATCAGTGCTTTCGTGCCAGTACAAATGGGTTTCCACCGGCGGTACATCGTTGACCGGCAGATTGAACGCATGCAGGTCATGGCGGCGGGCGAAACGCTCCGGCACGGTCATCACCATGTCGGTCTGCTGCAACACCTGGGACGCCATCAGATAGTGCTGCGAGCGCAGCGCGATCTTGCGCTGGATGCCCATTTTGCCCAGCGCCAGATCGACATGACCCAGGCCACTGCGCCGGCTGGAAATATGGATGTGGGTCAGCGACAGGTAATCGTCGAGGGTGAATTTTTCCTTGGTCGCCAGCGGATGACCCTTGCGCATCGCGCAGACGTAACGGTCTTCCATCAGCTTGACGTGGCGCACCTGCGGGTCGGTGTTGAGCGGTGCATCTACGGCGAAATCGAGGCGCCCGGCAGCCAGCTCCTTGGTGGTTTCCCGGCGTTTGGACAGGAAGCTTTCGATGATCACCGTCGGCGCCAGACGACGCAGACGCTGGAACAGTGGCGGCAGAATCACCGCTTCGGTCAGGTCAGTCATGCTGATGCGGTAGGTCTTGACCGCTTGCGAGGGGTTGAAAATGCGGCTTTCCTGAACCGACACCCGCAGCAGCGACAGTGCGTTGCGCACCGGACCGATGATGTTCTGCGCCATGGGCGTCGGCACCATGCCTTGGGCGGTGCGCACGAAGAGCGGGTCGTTGAAGGTCTCGCGCAACCGCGCCAAGGCGTTGGACACCGCCGGCTGGGTAATGCCGACAATCTGCCCGGCGCGGGTCAGGTTGGCTTCGGTGTAGATCGCGTCGAAGACGATGAAAAGGTTGAGGTCGACCTTGCTCAGATTCATTACGCGGCTCTCTTGTTATAGGTGAATGGCGCGGGTCAGGGCGGCCAGGAAAATCAACCAATCATATATCGGTGATGAATGTTTATACACGCCGAGAATAGGCTAGGTAAATTATCAACGCTGTTCTAGCATCGATTGCATGACTTAAACAACCTGCCGAAAAAAGGTAATTGCTCATGGATTTCGCTTATTCGCCCAAGGTGCAAGAACTGCGTGAGCGCGTGACCGCGTTCATGGACACTTACGTTTACCCGGCCGAAGCCGTGTTCGAACGGCAGGTTGCCGAAGGCGATCGCTGGCAGCCGACGGCGATCATGGAAGAACTCAAAGCCAAGGCAAAGGCCGAAGGTCTGTGGAATTTGTTTCTGCCTGAGTCGGAACTCGGCGCCGGCCTGACCAACCTCGAATACGCGCCATTGGCGGAAATCATGGGCCGTTCGCTGCTCGGTCCCGAGCCGTTCAACTGCTCGGCCCCCGACACCGGCAACATGGAAGTGCTGGTGCGTTACGCCAACGAAGAACAGAAGCAGCGCTGGCTCGAACCGCTGCTGCGCGGTGAGATCCGCTCGGCATTCGCCATGACCGAGCCGGACGTTGCGTCCTCCGACGCCACCAACATGGCCGCCCGTGCCGTGCGCGATGGCGACGAGTGGGTGATCAACGGCAAGAAATGGTGGACCTCCGGCGCCTGCGATCCGCGCTGCAAGATCCTGATTTTCATGGGCCTGAGCAACCCCGACGCCCCGCGTCACGCTCAGCACTCGATGATCCTGGTGCCGGTCGACACTCCCGGCGTGAAGATCCTCCGTCCGCTGCCGGTGTTCGGTTACGACGACGCGCCCCACGGCCACGCCGAAGTGCTGTTCGACAACGTGCGGGTGCCGTACGAAAACGTCCTGCTCGGTGAAGGACGCGGCTTCGAAATCGCACAAGGTCGTCTTGGCCCGGGCCGGATTCACCACTGCATGCGTTCGATCGGCATGGCCGAGCGCGCACTGGAACTGATGTGCAAACGCTCGGTGAGCCGTACCGCGTTCGGCAAACCGCTGGCGCGTCTGGGCGGTAACGTCGACAAGATTGCCGACTCGCGGATGGAAATCGACATGGCGCGCCTGCTGACCCTGAAAGCGGCGTACATGATGGACACCGTGGGTAACAAGGTCGCCAAGAGCGAGATTGCACAGATCAAGGTCGTGGCACCGAACGTCGCGTTGCGGGTGATCGACCGGGCGATCCAGATCCATGGCGGGGCCGGGGTCTCGAACGACTTCCCGTTGGCCTACATGTACGCCATGCAACGCACCCTGCGCCTGGCCGATGGCCCGGACGAGGTGCACCGTGCGGCGATCGGCAAGTTCGAGATCGGCAAGTATGTGCCGAAGGAAATGCTGCGCAGCGGTCATTAACCGCGTCGCCGGCTATCGCGAGCAGGCTCGCTCCCACGGGGTCGCTGGTGTCCACATACGTTGTGTTCGCTGGAGATCTAATGTGGGAGCGAGCCTGCTCGCGATGGGGCCTGCTCGTTCAACGCATCAACACCAGATTCAGTAAACCCAAACCTCAACCCGCCGATTCTTGATCCTGCCTTCATCCCCGCTGTTGGTCGCCACCGGCATCAGCGCGCCAAACCCGCGCACCTCGCGCAGCACCACGCCGTTCTTCACCAACTCCCGGCGGACCGCCATCGCCCGCAGCTTCGACAGCAAATCCGCCCGCGCCGGGTCGTCCTTGGCGTCGCCGAATCCCACCAGAGTTACCGCGCGGTCGGTCTTGTCGTGGTGCTTTATATAGTCGAACACCCGGGCCAGATCCTGGCGGGCCTTGTTGTCGAGGCTGGCGCTGCCTTCTTCAAAGCGGAAGTTCACGGTCAGACGCTGGGCGTGGCGGCTGAGGGATTGATAACCCTCGGGCATCAGCGCATTCGGTGTGACGGCGATGGCCTGTACGGTCTGGGCAATAAAACCGTTGGCCGCGACAATCGCCTGACCCCGGCGGCTCTGCGCAAACTCCACCAATGCCTTGGCCCAGGGATTGTTGTTGTCGGGCGGCAGATAGAAGAACAACCGCCGCGACAGCGGATAGTCTTCGGTGGCGATCAGGCTGGCGAGCGGCAACATTGCCTGGGATTGGCCGTCGACGATCGCCACGGCCTTGGCCTGGCGCACGTAGGGCAGGCCGATGAAACCGATGGCCTGCGGATCGGCACTCACGGCGTCGGACAGTTGCTCGCTGGATTCAAACCGCTTCGCGGCATTGCTCAGGGATTTCCCACGACGGCTGAGGACAAGTTCCTTGAACGTGTCGTAGGTGCCGGACTGGTCATCCCGCGCATATAAATGAATCGTCCCACCCTTGCCGCCGACGTCTTCCCACGTCTTCGCCTCGCCACTGAAGATCCGCGCCAGTTGTTCGGTGTTCAATTGATTCAGCGGATTGTCGGGATGAAGGATGATCGCCAGGCCATCGATGGCAATGACTTGCTCGGCGTCGGGACTTTTCAGATCGCCCCGGGCTTGCAGATTCAGCAGTTCGCTGTCCTTGATCGGTCGCGACGAGGCGGCCAGATCGGCGCTGGCGTTCTTGAGTGCAGTGAAACCGGTGCTCGAGCCGTGGGCAGCGATTTCCACCACGACCCTCTGGCCTTGGGCCGTCAGGCCGACGACTCGTTGTTCGTTGGCGGTGTCCGGGGTTTCGCTGTGGACTTTCAACAGCCCCTGGTCTTGCAACAGGCCTTCCACCAGCGCCGGGCCGAGCGCCGCGCCAATGGTGTTGGAACCCTGGATGCGCAATACCGGGCCGTTCTCGGGAATGGGCAACGCCGCAACCGCAACCTGCAGCCAGGCGCTCAGGAGAAAGACGAACAGAACACGCAGGGTCATGCCGGCACCGATTGCAGCCAAGGGGATTGCCGGGGAGATTAAGTCAGTGAGGTTGCTGAAAGATGACAGTGCTCAAACTGTGGGAGCGAACTCCCACAGCGATTTGAGCTGATTGCGGTATCAGCTCAATTCAAGCCAGATCGGCGCATGGTCCGAAGGCTTTTCCATCCCGCGCAGTTCATAGTCGACGCCGGCGGCTTTCACCCGTGGCAGCAAACCGTGGGACGCCAGAATCACATCAATGCGCAGACCGCGCTTCGGCTCGTCTTCAAACCCGCGACTGCGGTAGTCGAACCAGCTGAACGTGTCGGTCACGTCCGGGTTCAGGTGACGGAAACTGTCGGTCAGGCCCCAGTTTTTCAGGCGGGCCATCCACTCGCGCTCTTCCGGCAGGAAGCTGCATTTGCCGGTTTTCAGCCAGCGTTTCATGTTGTCCGGGCCGATGCCGATGTCGCAGTCTTCGGGGGAGATGTTGACGTCGCCCATCACCACCAGCGGCTGTTCGTTGTGGAACTGGCTTTCCAGCAGCGCTTGCAGATCGCTGTAGAAACGCTGCTTGGCCGGGAATTTGGTCGGATGGTCGCGGCTTTCACCCTGTGGGAAATAGCCGTTCATGATCGTCACCGGCACGCCGTTGGCGTCGGCGAATGTGCCCCAGATGAAGCGCCGCTGCGCGTCTTCTTCATCGGTGGCGAAGCCTTTGTGTACGGCAATCGGTTCCTGGCGCGAGAGCAGGGCGACACCGTAATGGCCTTTCTGGCCGTGGAAATACACGTGATAACCCAGGGCCCGCACTTCATCCAGCGGGAACTGGTCGTCGTGGACCTTGGTTTCCTGCAGGCCGATGACGTCCGGCTGATGCTTTTCGATCAGCGCCGCCAGCTGATGCGGGCGGGCCCGCAGTCCGTTGATGTTGAAGGAAACGATCTTCATGGTCGGCAGTCCTGGCAAAAGGGCGATGCTAGCTGACATGTAGGATCTGGGCCAGCGTGGCGGTAGTCCATATGCGCTGCTAATGTCTTTCGGGTGTGGGAACGATCCCTTCTGCCCAAGGCTCGTATAACAAGAACGGGGCCTCTTGAGTCCCGTCCAGGGAGAATCACCGTCATGCCTGAAACCCAAACCGCCGTTGCCGACATCCACATGCTCGACCGCGGCTATTCCCGTGAAGCGCGATCTCTTCTCTATCAGGCTTATCGCCACGAGCCGACCTTCGCTTACCTGTTCGAAGCCGAGCGCGCGGGTTACGAGCAGCGGGTGCGGGCCACGGTGCGGGAGCTGGTCAAACAGCATTTCCTGCAGGATCTGCCGGCCATCGGCCTGCTGGTCAACGACCGCTTGATCGGCATCGCCCTGATCGCGCCGCCGCAACGGCGTCTGGGCGTTACGGAAAGTTGGGCCTGGCGTTTGCGCATGGTGCTGAGCACCGGCTTCCGCTGCACCCGCCGTTATCTGGAATATCACGCCGCCGTTGAAGCCTGCGTGCCGACCGACTCGGTGCACATGCTGCCGCTGCTCGGTGTGCATCCACAATTTCAGGGCAAGCATTTCGGCGAGCAACTGTTGCAAGCGGTGCACAACTGGTGCGCGGTAGACGAAAGCTCCCAAGGCGTGATTCTCGACACCGGCAACCCGCGCTATCTGGAGTTCTACAAGCGTCAGGGTTACGAGGAAATCGGCGAAGTGGCCGTAGGCCCGGTACGCGAGCACGTGTTTTTCCACGCCAACCCGCAGGTGTTACAAACTGCAACGGGATAACCGTCGAACTTTTTGGGAAATTTCCTGTTCTATCACGCTCCCAAGCCCGTGATAGCATCCGCGCCTATGAAGTTTCCAGGAAGATTTACCAGTGGCGTGCTCATGCTGTTAACCAGCTGCGCGGCGCTGGCGCAAAGTGAATTGGATGTGCGGATCAAACCGTCCAACGATGAACTGAAAGCCAATATAGAAGGCTATATCGGCAGCCTCGGCGATCGTGACGAAGAAGCCTTGCAGCGCTTCAGTCGCGGCGCCGAAGAACAGGCGCGCAAGGCCGCCCAGGCCTTGGGTTATTACCAGCCGCAGATCGAAAGTGACGTCAAGGGCGGTGAAAAACCGCGTCTGGTGCTGAACATCGATCCCGGCGAGCCGATCCGCCTGCGCAACGTGACCGTGCGTGTTGACGGCCCGGCGGCCTCTCTCAAATCCTTTCGAGTCCCCAAGAGTGACGTGCTCAAGCCCGGCGCGGTGCTCAACCATGGGCGTTACGAAGACGCCAAACGCCTGATTCAGAACCAGGCCTCGCGTTATGGCTTCTTCAGTGGCCGTTTCACCAGCCAGAAATTGATGGTCGACCCGCGCGCCGGGGTCGCCGACGTCGAACTGATCTACGAAAGCGGCCCGCGTTATGCGCTGGGCAAGGTCAGCTTCGAAGGCGACACCCCGTTCGACGAAGACCTGCTACAACGCATGGTGCCGTTCAAGGCCGGCGAGCCGTATGACTCCGAGCTGATCGCCGAACTCAACCGCGACCTGCAATCGAGCGGATATTTTGAAGGCGTACGGGTCGACGCCGCACCGACCGCCGCGAAAAACGACGTGATCCCGGTGGACGTCAAACTCGGCACCCGCAAGCCGCGCACCATGGGCCTCGGTCTCGGTTATTCCACCGACGTCGGCCCGCGAATCAAGGCCAACTGGACCCGCCATTGGGTCAACCCGCAGGGCGACAGTTATGGCTGGGAGGCCGAACTCTCGGCGCCACGGCAGAACGTCGGTCTGTTCTACGACATCCCGCTGGACCCGCCGCTGACCGACAAACTGCGCTGGGCCGGCGGTTATCAATACGAGGACATCGACGGTTCCGACACCTTGAGCAAGCTGCTGACCTTCGGCCCGGAATGGCACAGCAAATTGCCCAGCGGCTGGCAGCGGGTGATCTCGCTGAAATGGCAGCGCGAGGAATACCAGCTCGGCGACGACTCCGGTCTGAGCACCTTGCTGATGCCCGGCGTC
This sequence comes from Pseudomonas pharyngis, assembly GCF_021602345.1. Taxonomy (GTDB): domain Bacteria; phylum Pseudomonadota; class Gammaproteobacteria; order Pseudomonadales; family Pseudomonadaceae; genus Aquipseudomonas; species Aquipseudomonas pharyngis. The sequence continues at coordinate 348,317 of NZ_BQID01000004.1, read as the reverse complement.
AGCTATTCCTACCTCAAGAGTGACAACCGCATCGACCCGCACAACGGCTATCGCCTGACCTTCGAAAGCAAAGTGGCGAAAGAAGGGCTCGGTTCGGACAACAACCTGCTTTATGGCACGGCGCTGATCAAGGGCCTGACCACCGTGTTCGACAAGCATCGCTTGCTCGGCCGGGTGCAGGTCGGCGGCAGCGCCACCAACGGCTACAAATCGGTGCCGCCGTCGCTGCGCTTCTTCGCCGGTGGCGATCAGAGCGTGCGTGGTTACGACTATCAGAGCCTGTCCCCGGAGAACTCCGAGGGCGACCGTATCGGCGGGCGCTACATGGTGGCCGGCAGTGTCGAGTACCAATATTCGATTGCCGAGAAGTGGCGCGTGGCGACCTTCGTCGATCAGGGCAACTCCTTCAACAAACTCGAACTGCCGAACCTCAAGACCGGGGTCGGTATTGGTGTGCGCTGGGTTTCGCCGGTGGGGCCGATCCGCCTCGACCTGGCCCATGCGCTGGACGACGATGGCGGCATCCGGCTGCACTTTTCCATGGGGCCTGAGCTGTGAAGCGTGGTTTGAAAATATCGGCGCTGGCGTTGTTGTCGCTGGTGCTGCTGATTGTATTGAGCATTACCGTTGTGCTCGGAACGCAGGCCGGCAGCCGTTGGGTGCTGGGTCTGGTGCCGGGCCTGAGCGTCGACAATTTCCAGGGTCGCCTCGGCGGGCAGTGGAGCGCCGATCATCTGCTGTGGCAGCAGGACAGCAGCCGCGTCGAGCTGAGCAAACCGATCTTCGAATGGTCGCCGCTGTGTCTGACGCGCATGACGTTGTGCATCGAACAGCTCAAGGCCGATACCGTCAGCCTGCAATTTCCGCCGAGCGAAGAAGTCACTGAAAGCGGCCCGATCAAGCTTCCTGATCTGCAATTGCCCGTGGCCATTGAGCTGGGCGACGTGCAGGTCGGCAGCCTGTTGTTCAACGGCAGCGAAGAATTGAAAGGCCTGCAACTGGCGGCGCACTGGACCGCCAAGGGCATGCAGATCGACAGCGTGAAACTGCAACGCGACGAGTTGAGCCTGAACCTCTCCGGCCTGCTACAACCGACCGGCAACTGGCCGCTGAACATAGCCGGTGATCTGACCTTGCCGTCGCCGGCGCCCGAGCCGTGGACGCTGGCGCTGAAAATCGACGGCGACCTGCTGAAAACTCTCAACCTGAACGCCGACAGCCGTGGCTACCTCAACGGCCAGTTGAGCGGCGAACTGCAACCGTTGGCGGAAAACCTGCCGGCCAAAGTGCGGATCACCTCGGAGGCGTTCAAGTCGAGTGCGGATCTGCCGGACACCCTGCAATTCAATCAACTGCTATTGACCGGCGAAGGCGACCTGAAAAACGGTTACCAATTGCTCGGCAATGCGACGCTGCCTGCCGATAAAGGCCCGGTAGCGCTGTTGCTCAAAGGCAAGGTCGACGCCAACGGTGCACAGATTGCCGGCCTCGATCTGACGGCCAACGACAAGCAAAGCCTCAAGCTCACCGGCAATGTCGACTGGAGCAAAGGCCTCAGCGCCCAGGCCAACATCAACTGGCTGGATTTTCCTTGGCACCGGCTCTATCCGGAGATCGACGAGCCGCAGGTCGCTTTGCGTACCTTCACCGGCGAAGTCTCCTACACCGACGGTCAGTACATCGGTAATTTCGCCGCCGCTGCAGATGGGCCGGCGGGGGCGTTCAGCCTGAGCAGTCCGTTCAGCGGCAATCTCAAGCAGATCTTCCTGCCACAACTGAAACTCGAAGCCGGGCAGGGCAAGGCCGAAGGCCATGTGAACGTGCAGTTCGCCGATGGCATTGCCTGGGACACCGCGCTGGAGTTGTCGGCGCTCAACCCGGCGTACTGGGTTGCGGAGTTGCCGGGCACCCTGGCTGGGCCGTTGAAGAGCAAAGGCGAAATGAAGAACGAACGCCTGAGCCTGAATGCCGACCTCGATCTGAAAGGCAAACTGCGCGGGCAACCGGCGGTCCTGCAAGCCAAGGCTGACGGCGCTGGCGAGCAGTGGAATCTGAATGCCCTGCAAATTCGCCTCGGCGACAACAGCATCAACGGCAAGGGCAGCCTGCAACAGAAGCTCACCGGGCAGATCGACATCAAACTGGCGCGACTGGCCCAGCTCTGGCCGCAACTGCGCGGGCAGATCAACGGGCGGGTCGATGTCGCCGGCACGCTCAAGGCGCCGCAGGGCAAGCTCGGCCTGCAAGGTTCGCAACTGGCGTTCCAGGACAATCGCCTGCAAAGCCTCAACCTCGACGCCAACCTCGACAGTGCGCAACGGGCGAAGATCGACCTCAAGGGTAGCGGCATCCAGGCCGGCGATACGTCGCTGGGCACCCTGACCGTCAGCGCTCAGGGCGATATCAAAAACCAGAAACTCAACCTCGACCTGCTCGGGCCCAAGCTGAAACTGGCGTTGGGTCTGGACGGCAATCTGGACAAGGGCAACTGGCGCGGGCGTCTGGCCAGCGGCGACATTCAGGCCGGCGGCCAGGACTGGAAGCTGCAAAACCCGGCCAAACTCGAGCGTCTGGCCGACGGCAAGATCAACTTCGGCGCCCATTGCTGGATGTCCGGCAATGCCAGCCTGTGTGGCGAAGACCAGCGCCTGATGCCGGAGCCGAAGCTGCGTTATCACCTCAAGCAATTCCCGATCGAAAGCCTGGCGCAGTGGCTGCCGAAGGATTTCGCCTGGCAGGGCAAGCTCAACGCCGACCTGCAACTGGACCTGCCGGCCAGCGGCCCGAACGGCCAGATCAGCGTCGATGCCAGCGGCGGCACCTTGCGCATGAAGGAAAAGGATCAGTGGGTCGACTTCCCGTACCAGACCCTCAAGCTCACCAGCAAACTCACGCCGAAACGCATCGACACTGATCTCAACTTCGTCGGCGGCAAGCTTGGCGAGTTGATGGTGCAGGCGCAGATCAACCCGCTGCCGGCGAGCAAACCGCTCAGCGGTTCATTCCGCCTCAGCGGGCTTGATCTGTCGGTGGCGCGGCCGTTTGTGCCGATGGTCGAAAAACTCACCGGGCGCCTGAACGGCAGCGGCACGATTTCCGGTGGCCTGCTCGCGCCGCTGGTCAACGGCACGGTGCAGCTCAGCGACGGCGAAGTGTCCGGGCCGGAGTTGCCGATCGAGCTGCAAGCGTTGCAACTACAAGCGGTGATCGCCGGTGAAGCCGTGCAATTGAACGGCGGCTGGAAAAGCGGCAAGAGCGGGCAGGGCAGCCTGAACGGCAACATCGCCTGGGGTCAGGCGCTGGTGGTGGATCTGGCGCTCAAGGGCACGCAATTGCCGGTGACGGTCGAGCCCTACGCCAAACTGGAAGTGGCGCCGGACCTGAAGATTTCCATGGCCGGCGATGAGCTGGCAATTGCCGGCAAGGTGCTGGTACCGAAAGGCGAAATCACCGTGCGGGAACTGCCGCCATCGACGGTGAAAGTCTCCGATGACACGATCATCGTCGGCGCGCAGACCGAGGAGGGCAAACCGCCGCTGGCGATGAAAATGGACATCGACGTGGTGGTCGGCCAGGACAAGCTGAGCTTCGCCGGGTTCGGCCTGACCGCCAACCTGCAAGGTCACGTGCACATCGGCGACAACATGGACACCCGTGGCGAGTTGTGGCTCAACGACGGACGCTACCGCGCTTATGGTCAGCGCCTGACGGTGCGTCGCGCGCGTCTGCTGTTTGCCGGGCCGCTGGATCAGCCGTATCTGGACATCGAAGCGATTCGCCAGACCGACGACGTGATCGCCGGTATCCGCCTGAGCGGCAGCGCCGAGCAGCCGACGACACAGATCTTCTCGGAACCGGCCATGAGCCAGGAACAGGCGCTGTCTTATCTGGTGCTGGGGCGTCCGCTGAGCACCACCGGCGAGGACAACAACATGCTCGCGCAGGCGGCACTCGGTCTGGGCCTGATGGGCAGTTCCGGGGTCACCAGCAGTCTGGCCAGCGACCTGGGCATTCAGGACTTCCAGCTCGACACCCAGGGCAGCGGCAACACCACCAGCGTGGTGGCCAGCGGCAACATCTCGGAAAAACTCAGCCTGCGCTATGGCGTCGGCGTATTCGAACCGGCCAACACCATTGCCTTGCGCTACAAGCTGAGCAAAAAGGTTTACTTGGAAGCCGCCAGCGGCGTGGCCAGTTCGCTGGATATTTTCTACAAGCGGGATTTCTAAGGGACTTGCGGGGTGCACACCAGCGACACCCGCTCATAGTTCACTGCCTTGTTGCGTTCCGGTAACGCGTAAGACGCCTCGCAGCGCTGGCCCTGCCAGTGGATGATCAGGGTACCGGCGTCGGCTTCAACCAGCGCCAGTGCCTTGCCGCCAGGGTCAGAGATTGCCAGTTGCTTGCCGGCGCTGTCTTCAAGCGACGCGCCAAACGGGATCGGTTTGTGCTGTGCGTCGAACAAGGCAAACTGCACACGCCGTCCGGTCTTGCTGGCGTAACGGGCCAGCACCACAGCGCCACGTCGCGGCACCACTTGCCGGGTCGCATTGTCGATCTCGATATCACCGCCCAGGTCGCGGGTGTCGAGGTTGATCCAGTTCACGCGATAAGGCTGCGCGTTGGGCACCACCGCGAAACCGTTACTACCGGTCCTGGCCCCTGAGAAACTGCCGATTTTCACGCCTTCCACCCCGTCGACCTGCGCCAGCGCGAATGTCTCACCCACGGTTTGCCCCAGGTTGATCCCGCCGGCATGGCCGACGATCGAACCTGCCAGGTTCAGGTTTTGCGAGTTGTACCCGCGTCCCTGGCTGTAGCCGGCGCTGATGTCCATCACCGAGGTGCGGGTGCTGAGGTTGACCGAGCCGCTGTTGCCACCGGTGCTGCTGTTACCGCCTTGCACCGAGTAATAGGTGTCGCTGTCTTCCGACAGATAGCCGTTGATGCCCATTTGGGTGGTGTCGTTGCCTTTCTGCGAACTTGCCGAGACAAAGGCCCGCGGCGCTCGGGGTTTCGAGCCCAGAGGGAACGACACGGACAGGTTGACCAGAGTGTCATTGTTCGCCGGCCCGTAGTTACCGACATCCTTGGAGTACGTGGCCCCGAGGTTGTAGCTGACATCGCCCCAGTAGTTGCTGTAACCCGCCGACAGGCTTTGTGAGCCGCCGCGTCCCCAGTAACGCTGGTCGCTGGCGTTGATGTAGACGCTGCCATATTCCTGGTTGCGCCCCAGGCTCTGGTTGACCGTCAGGTCGGTGCGGGTTTTCGAGTTGCCGGTGCGTGGTTTTCCCTCGCTGCTCAGTTCCTCGACGTGCTCGGTGAGGGTGCGATAGCCCTCGGTCGAGTAGCGGTACGCGGCGAGGGTGAAGTTGGTGTCGGTGCCGGTAAACGTCTTGGCATACAGGGCGCGCAAGCTGTTGCCTGTGACCGTCTGAGCGAAGGTACGACTGGCGGAGTGGGTCACGTCCAGCGATACCGCACCAATGGCCGTGTTACGACCCGCACCCACGGACAACGCCTGGAAATTTTCCGTCGCCTGTAGCCCGACGATCGCCGACAGGTTGCTGCTGAGGCCATAGGCCAGGGTGCTGCTGACAAACTGCGGCGATTTCTGCTCATCGCTGTTGCTGTTGTACTGGCCGGCCGAAACGCTGTACTTCAGTTGGTCCTGGCGCACCATGATCGGCAGGCTGGAAAAGGCTTGCACGCTCACCCGGCGCCGGCCATCGGCCTCGATGATCGTCACTTCCAGGTCTCCGTTGGAGCCGCTGGGGTAGATGTCGCTGATCTCGAACGGTCCCGGCGGCACATTGGCTGTGTAGAGGATGTAGTTGTTCTGGCGAATCTCCACGGTGGCGCTGGACTGCGCGATGCCGCGAATCACGGGTGCATAGCCACGTTCGCTGTCGGCACGCATGCCGTCGTCGGACGCCAGTTTCAGGCCGCGATAGCGCACGCTGTCGAACAGGTCGGCATCCGAAAAAATATCCCCGGCGCTGAACTGCCCCTTCAAGGCCGTAACGTCATGTTGCAGGTAGCTGCGATTACTTTTGAAGGTGCCGGGGCGGCCGGTGCTGCTGTTGAAGTTCGACTCGTTACGCAAGCGCCAGCCGCCCAGATTGATTCCGTTGCGCAAGCCGACGTTGTTGGACAGGGAGTTTTGCGCCTGGGTGCTGTTGCGGTTACTGCTCAACTGATAGTTGATGAACGCGGCGGGCACGCCTTCATCCCACAAGGCCGGGTCCACATAACCACGCCGGCCGCGTTCCATCGCGCTTTGCGGGACACTGACCATCAGCCGAAGGCGTGGTACGTCGTAACGCACGGTGGCGTGATCGATCAACGCGGGCAGGTCCAGGCAGGCGTTCGGATCATCGCCAACGAGTTTGCCTGCGGCCTGCAGTTTGCCGATGTCGACCCCCAATTGCTGCACCATTTCCAGGGTCAGGCAGGCCTCGACCTTGCCCGTGCCCGGATGGCGACGGAAGTCGATATCGCGGCGGCCAACCAGTGTCTCGTTGCCGTAGAGGTCTACCCGGTAAATGCCGGGCAGCACGCGACTGGTGGCGAGCAGTGATTGCAGGTCGACAGAGGACGGTGCACCTTGCAGAAACGAGGTATTGAACTGTTCATCGCCATCGGCCAGGCAGGCGGAACTGAAAACCAGGACAACCGAAAATGGCGCCCATCCGTCTCGCTTGAGTAAAAACATGCAGGAACCCTATATCACCTCCGATACGAACTAACGGAGCGAAGAGAAATACAGTGAAAGTGCAGCCGTGACAGCGGCACTCAAGTTATGGGGATTCTTTATCCAAACTGGCTCGGGTTTCGGCGCTGCTGGACAGTTGCGCGGCATAACGGTCTTGTGCGCCATAGTCATTGATGCTGCTGAATGACAGGCGTGCGTTATTGGTGTGCTTAAGTTGTTTGAGATTGAACTCTTTTTGTTCGCCGGGAGCGATCATCATTGAATCAAAGGGATGTTCGCTGAGTGCACCCGATTGCAGCGTTATATCGGCAATCGATACGTGGTACTGGCCGGGGTTGTTCACCAACAGCAGGTTTTTGCCGGCGCGCTCGGTCAGGCGCCAGGTCAGTTCGCTCGGTGCCAGGTAGGCGTTGTTTTTCAGCGCCGCCGGACGAAAGAACACCTTGATACGCTGGCGCACAGCGAGCTGCAAAGTGTTCTTGGTTTTCGTAGCCTGGGGAATTTCCTGCACGTTGAGCCACACCACCGATTCGCGGTCGGTCGGCATGCCCGTGCCTTCGTAGATCACCCGCAATATCTGCTGTTCGTCCCCGCTGACGCGCACCAGTGGCGGCGTGACGGCGAACGGTACAGCGGCGGTTTCGCTGGCATCGGTGTCGATCCAGGACTGGATCAATACATCTTCACCGCTGTTGCGCACGGTGATCCCGGCTTCTTTGTGCTGGCCGTCGAAGACCAGGCGGGTGCTGCTCAATGAAATGCCGGCCTGGACCTGATCAACCATGAGCAGGCCCAGAAGGCCTGCGCAAAAGGACAATGAGTGACGATAAGACATGAGGGTTACCGCGCTATTGAATGAGAGTGCAGGGCCGCTTGGCCCCGCACCAGGCTTGGATGTTCGCGCGGGTTATTCGTATTGCAGCGTGAACGGCAGGGTGGCGTCGCCGCGACCGGCAACGGCCAGTTTCGGATCGGCGGTGGTGACGTACGCCGCCGAGAATTTCAGTGTGGTGTTGCTGTCTTGCAGGGTGTTTTCGATTTTCGCCGTGGACGGTGAGCTCAGGTCGATCACGGCGCCGTTGGAATCGAGCAATGCAATGCCGATACCTTTTGCAGCCCCCAAACCGTCGATCAGGCGCAACACTTTGGTGCCGGGTTCTATGCCCGACCCATTACCCTTGGTCGGTTCGAAGATCATCGCGACCTTGGTGCCGGCATTGCAGTTGATCTTCATGTCGAAGTTCTCGACGCTCAGGGTGCCATTGCCTTTCGGCGCAGTGGCTGTGCCCATGTCCTTGATCGACACTTCGCCCATGTCGACGGAAATGGTTTTGTTCTTCCCGGCGCCCTCAACGGAGCAGGCATCGTTGTTGATGGTGCCGGTGAAGTTGATGGTGCCGCTGCCTGCCTTGGTAGGGGTGACCTCGGCTGCCAGGGCAATACCGGCAGTAGCGAACAGCGTAAGAGCCAGAAGTGTGTGAGGCAGTTTTTTCATGTTGTTTACCTTGGTTGGGTGAAAACAACACGATAAGTTGCGGGCCCTCGGTGGAACATCAGACGATTCCTAGAAGTGGCCAGGTCGAATATTGGTTGTATGTAAAGTTAGTTGAACAAGTTGCGCTTCAGGCAGTAAGTCAATAAGTCCTGGTCGCTGGTGACTTCAAGTTTGCGCATCGCTGATATTTTCTGAGTGCTGATGGTTTTTGCACTTCTATTCAAACCTCGCGCAATTTCGTTGACGCCTTGTCCCGAGACAAACAGACGCAGGATTTCGTGTTCCTTGGGGGACAGGCGGGTAAATTTCTCGTCCAGGTCCGCACCGTCGTCCATCACGGATGTGGGTGGAGGCCCGAAGCTGGGAACCGGATTGCCCCGGGCAATGGCCTTGAGCGCCGTTTCGATTTCGTTATGCAGCCGGTTTTTCTGAATGATCGCCAGCACCCCCAGCTCTTGCAGGCGGGTCAGGATCAACGGATTAGAAATCATGGTGAGCACCAGAATCCGTACGGTGGGGAAATGCCGGGTCAGGTACTCCACCAGTTTCAGGCCGTCACCGTAGGGCGAGTCCCCGGGCATGTTGAAGTCCGTAATGAGCAGGTCAACCGGCCTGGACTCCAGGAGTTTGATCAGTTCGTCCGGGCAAACGGCTTCGCCTACGACACGGAAACGCTTGTCCCGTTCGATCAGTTCCCGCACCCCCAGCAGGACGATAGGGTGGTCATCGGCAATGACAACGTTGAGGGTATCCATGGGTAATCATCCAGAGTGAAATTATTCAAGGGTTTCCAGTAAATCAGTCAGCCGGGCCAGGTTCTGGCGGACCTCCAGGTCCAGGGCGCGGGTCACGGCCATGCCGTTCAAACGACACTCAAGCTCGACAAACGTTGTAGCCAGGGCTTCGACCTGCACGGCACCCAGCGCACCTGCCATGCTGTGCAGTTGCTGGGCTACGCGATTGGCGTCGGCGCTGTCCAGTGCTGCCAGGGTGGTGTGTATGTCCTGGCGCAGGGTCGTGACAAACAGTTCGCGCATTTTCGGCGACAGCTGTATCGGCGCGGCGCTGGCTGCCGGTAGGGCGATCTTGCAATGTTTCTCCAGGTGCGCGCGCAAGGTGGCGAGGTTCAGTGGCTTGACCATCCAGGCGTTCATGCCTACGGCGGCGCAGTGTTCGCCTTCTTCGCGCAAGGCGTTGGCGGTGACGCCAATAATCGGCAACGTCTGATCCTGTTGCCGCAATGCCGTGGCCAATTGATAGCCATTCATGACCGGCATGTTCACGTCGGTCAGGACCAGATCGAAGCGACCGGGCGACCACTGCGCCAGCGCCTGTTCGCCGTTGGCTGTGACGACGACAGAACAGCCCAGCACCTCCAGTTGCTCCTTGATGATCGCCGAGTTGATCTCGTTGTCCTCGGCCACCAGCACTTGCAGATTCAGGCGCCGGGTCTTTTCGGGTGGCAAAGGCTGATTGTCAGTATCGGCGCCGTGCAGGGTCTGGTAGATCGCCCGGGCAATCGCGCGAACATCGTGTGCATCGACCTCCCGGTCGACACCGCGCAACTGTGACGGATTGGGGCCATCGGGGGTGGCGATGATTCTTGGACCGGGCCAGGGCAGGGTGTCGGCGAGTGGTGCAAGCTCTATCAGCAGCGCCGAAGACGCGGGTGTATCGGCTGTCAGCAGTCGGGTGTCGAGGCCGAAACGGTTAAGCCAGGCAATCAGATGGTGTGCCAGCTCAGTGACCTGGGCACGTACATAAACGACGGGAATGCCGGGGCTGAAGGCAGGGCAATCGGTCAATTCGCCGGGTGCGTGTTCCAGTGCGATTTGCAGGTTAAAGCTGCTGCCGAGTCCCGGTTCACTGACCACGTTCAACTGGCCCTCCATCAACTCGCACAGCCATTTGCAAATGGCCAGACCAAGACCGGCGCCGGCCTGTTCGGTGGCGTCGTTGACCTGATAGAAAGGGTCGAACAATTGCTGTTGTTGCGCTCTGGAAATGCCCACCCCCGAATCGCTGACCTGCCACTGCACGTTGACGCGGCTGTCGACACTTTCCAGCACCCGTACCCGCAACACTACGCGGCCGTTATCGGTGAACTTGATCGCGTTGCTCAGCAGGTTGTTGAGGATCTGGCGAATCCGCAACGGATCGCCGCGCAAACGATCCGGCAGCGTCGCGTCGATGCACGCATAGAGTTGCAGGCCTTTGGAGCGGGCGAAGGCGCTGTAGGTGCGCACAGTGTCCTCGGTCAGTTCCAGCGGGCAGAAATTCTGAGGTTCGAGGGTCATCTGCCCGGCTTCGATCTTCGACACATCCAGCACATTGCTGATCAGTTGGAACAAGGTCGTGGAGGATCGCTGGATGGTATCCAGGTAATCCTGCTGGCGCGGGGCAAGCGACGTCAGGCCGAGCAATTCCAGGGTGCCCAGCACGCCATACAGCGGGGTGCGAATCTCATGGCTCATGGTGGCGAGAAACCGACTTTTGGCCTGATTCGCCGAGTCGGCGGCACGGCGCGCATCGTCCAACGCTACCGCGTCTTCGACATGTCGAGTCACGTCATGCAACGCACACAGCCAGGCATCCTGGCCCTGATAGCGGGTGGGCACGAAGGCGACATGCAGGTGACGTCCATTGATTTCAAGATCCGCATGGCCGGCCTCGGTACGCGACGTGAGCAGGCTCATCAAACGGCTGCTGTCGTGCCATTGCCGGGCGCGCTGGTTTTCCAGCAGCACGCGATGATCACCGCGACGGATCACGCACAGACCGGTCGGCGCCGTGTCGATCACGGCACGGCTGAACGCCTCGCTCTCGGCGATGCTGGCGTGCGCGCTTTGCGCGGGCAGAATGACCCGGGTCCGGTACCAGCGATTGACCGCCCGACTGCAACCGAGCACTGCCAGCACCAGCGCGAGCAGGCACAGCAGTGGCCACAGCGCGTAATCGAGGAAACTTTGCACACTGATGACGTAGATCCCGGTCCAGTGTTGTTCGCCGGGGCTGCTCAGTTTGAAGACCATACCGTCGCGAGTGAAATTCACCCCTTCAGCCAGCACCTGGCCGGGCTTCAGGGCGCCGGTCAGTACCACACCGCCCGGGGTGATCAAGGTGAAGTCGTCGTAGATCGACCACTGCATCAAGCGTTCAATGTTGTTGACCTGGGACAGGTTCAGCAGCGAGCCCAGCACGACCCAGGTGTCGGCACCTGTGACGTTCAGCGCGGTGCTGGCCAGGTTGATGTTCACGTAGGCCAGCAAGGTCGGGGCGCTCTTGTCGTCCTCGGTGGAGACATAGGGTTCCCAGTGCACTTGAATATCGGGCAGGGGCGAGCCTTGCTCGTGCATGCGGTTGTTCAAGTGGGTCATCACTTCGACCAGATGGCCCAGTTGCGTCTTATGCGCTCCGCGCAATCTCCCGGTGGCTGGCACGGCCACATCAAAGTTGTCGGGGCCGTTGATCAGGATGACCTGCGGCGACTGATAGTGCGACGCTGACCAGAAAGCGCTGTAGTAGGCGGCCAGATGGGTGCCCAGAGCGAAGACTTTGGAGTATTGATCGGGGGTAATCCTGTCCGGATTGATCTGCAGGCTATAGGGCAGCGAAAACGGCAGGCCGCGACCCTCGTAGATGTTCGGACCTTCATCCGGCAGGGGCTTCTGTATGTAGGGTGGTAACGAAGACGTGGGTAGCCGCTCGCCCCTGGCACTTTCCCGGGCTATGTCCTGCAGGAACACTTCCTGTTCGCGGATGTTCTCCATCAGTCGGGCAAAGTGAAACTGCAAGGTATCGCGCTGTTCTTCGATGATGCGCATCGCCCCCAGGTAGCTGATGCCCAGCAACAGCAGAACCAGAGCGCCGAGCACCAGTAGCGACTTGTTCAAACGTGACGAGCTGCTGGCCAGTTTCTCCAGGAAGGTGTTGGGACGTGGCATTACAACGCCTGGCCAGCAATGAAGAAAGAAACTTTGGACACAGTGACCTCGATGGCAAATAACGATCGTCAACCGCTTGTTGCAGGTCAATAAGCATTCGCTGGCCCGTCCTGGGTCAGCAAGTGCTGGAACTGATCCGCAGACACGGCGTGGGAGATCAGGAAACCCTGGACCTGAGTGCAGTCGATTTTACGCAACAGAGCAAGTTCCTGCGCGGTTTCCACGCCTTCGGCCACCACCGTCAGACCCAGTTGTCGTCCCAGACGGACAATGCTGGTGAGGGCCTGGGCCAGTTCCTCGTTGGCGTTACAGCCTTGTACCAGTGTGCGGTCGATCTTCAGTTCGGTGAAGGGGGCTGACACCAGGTTCATGTAGGAGCTGTAACCTTTGCCGAAATCATCCTGGGACAGGTCAAACCCTTTGATCCGCAAGCGACAGGCACCGGCGTAGAAGTTACTGATGTCATCGGGCACCGAGCATTCCATCAACTCGAAGCAGATCCGTGCAGGCAGGCCTTGATGGGCCAGCACGAACGCGAGGATGCGGTCTGGCAGGTCGTGGCTGTTGAGCAGGTGCGTGGGCAGGTTGATCGAGACCGGAATGTCGTAGCCCTGCTGGCACCAGACGATTTGTGCGGCAATCGCCTGTTTCAGCACCTGCCACAGCAGTGGCTCTTCAAGGCCGTAGGCGACCAGCGCCGGCAGGAATGCGCCGGGCAACAACGTGCCATGCTCGGGATGTACCCAGCGCACCAGTGCTTCGGCGGCAACGATCCGGCCATTGTTCAGGGCTTTCTTGGGCTGGAACCAGGCTTGCAGTTCGCCGTTTTCGAGGGCGTTCAAGAGACTCTGGCGGTCGATGCCGGGGTGCGTCTCGGCCGGCACGGTCTGGCGCCAGACCTGCAACTGGTCGATCAGGCAGCGCAGGGCCGCAGAGTTTACCGGTTTGGAAATCAGCCCGATGACTTTCACCTGCAGATTGCTTGCCACCAGGCTGGCGCCCATCAGCATGCGCCGAGAGGCGGCACTCATGATTGCCAGTGCGGGGCGCGAGCGCTGAGCGGCAAGCCCCTGGATAAATTGCACGCCGTCCATGCCAGGCATCAGCAGGTCGGTGAGCACCAGGTCGAAGTCGCGTTGTTTGAGAAGGTTCAGTGCTTCTTCACCATCTCGGGCGTACGCCAGATCGAATTGACCCAACTCGTTGAACAGGTTCTGCAAATACAGATGCTGGAAGGGATGGTCTTCGACAATCAGAATGCTACAGGGCTTCATGAGTGACTCGTTCGTAGGGAGCCAGGACAGCGAACAAGGCTCGTAGCGTAAAAGGTTTGACCAGGCAGTGATTCATGCCCGCGGCCAGGCACAGGGCATCCTCACCGCGCAGGGCGTTGGCGGTGGCGCCGATGATCGGGGTGGTGCAACCCAGGCGCCGCAGCGCTTCGGTCAGTTCGTAGCCGTTGAGCCCGGGCATGTTGACGTCGGTCAGGACGACATCGAACGTGTCGTCGTGCCAGTGTGACAACGCTTCCTCGCCATTGCTGGCCAGTGTCACCGTGCAGCCAAGCTCTTCGAGCTGATCGCGCAGGATCAGTTGATTGATGACGTTGTCCTCTGCCACCAGGATGTGCAGGTGCAACGATCGAAATGCATTGGGTTCTCGTTGTTCCGGGTAATGCGCGGTCTGGCCGCCCTGAGCCTGGCATACCGCCCGTTGGATCGCGGTCAGGTCGTTCAGATTGACCCTCCAGCCATCACCGCTGAACTGAGGTTCGTGGGCGCCGTCGCTGCAGGCCAGGACCCGCGGACCTCGCCATGACTGGCTCGGGCGTTGCCCGCAGGGGGCGGGATACAACTCAAGTAGCACAGCCGTCGCGCCAGGCTCCAGGCAGTCAGGGGCTCCGATATGCGGGCGGGCGCCCCAGCGGCGCAACCAGCCGCTGATACTGTCGGCCAGTTCGCGCACAGGCGAGACCACATACACGATGTTCGCAGCCAATGCTGGCATGACGACCGGGGATGCGTTGCACGAAGGTTGCTCCAAGGGCACGCTCAGGGAAAAACTGCTGCCCAGTCCGGGCTCGCTGACCATGCGCAGGGTGCCATTCATCAAGTGCGTCAGACGCAGGCAGATCGGCAGGCCCAGACCGGTGCCGGCCACCACGTTGGTGTTGCCTTCGGTCTGGTAGAACGGATCGAAAATGAATGCCTGATCGTCATGCGAGATGCCTTTGCCGGTGTCCGAGACTTGCCATTGCATGCATACACGCTCGCCTTCACGGCTGATCAGTTTGACCCGAAGCACCACGCGCCCGGAGTCGGTGAACTTGACGGCATTGCTCAGCAGATTGTTGAGGATCTGCCTCAGGCGGCTGGCATCGCCCTTCAAGGTGTCCGGCAGTTGCGGGTCGAGGCAGGCGTAGAGTTGCAAGCCTTTGCTCTGCGCCGCTGCCGCATAACCGTGCACGACTTCCTGAACCAGATCCGTTGGGCAAAACTCGCTCAGCTCAAGAGCGAGTTGCCCGGCCTCGATCTTTGATACATCCAGCACATCGCAAATCAGCTGGAGCAAGGTGGCCGACGAACCTTCGATGGCGCGCAGGTAGCTTTTCTGCTGGGTATCCAGTTGTGTTCGTGCGAGCAACTCCAGGGTGCCGAGTACGCCGTAGAGCGGGGTGCGGATTTCGTGGCTCATGGTGGCGAGAAACAAGGTCTTGGCTTCGTTGGCGGCGTCGGCCGATTGGCGGGCCTGCTCCAGCGCCGCTTCGATTTGCCGGCGTGCACTGATGTCGCTGAACGCGCACAGCAACACATCTTCGCCCCTGTAGCGGGTAGGCGCGCAGCTCAGATAAAGGTGACGGCCATCGGCGGTCTCGAAATAGTCCATCAGGCTGGGGCCGGTCGTGTCGAAGGCATCACGGATCCAGCCGGCACCCAGTTGCTCGCCACATTCGCCCAGCCATTGTCGGGCGAGGGTGTTTTCCAGCACCACTTCGCCATCGGTGCGCCGCAGCACGCAAAGCGCCACGGGAGCGGTCTGAATGACGTCACGGCTGAACAGTTCGCTTTCCACCAAAGCCTGGATGCGGTGGATCGCCGGCGTAATGAAACGATGTTCCAGACGTCGGACCAACAGGCACACCAGGCTGATACTCAACATGCAGAACAGCAGCGCGCCGAGCATCTGCGGCCACAGCGTCGACAGCACTGCACGCAAGTCGATGGAGTAGGTGAGTTGCCAGTCCGAGGATTTCAATTGCTTGCGCAACACCAGTTGCCCCGACAGCCAGCCGTCGCCGACAAAGCCGAAGAAATCCTGTTGCCGCAGCAGCGGCAGATGCTGTCCGGGGGGCGGTTTGCTGCTGTTGCTGAAGAGTGGCATGCCCTGGGAATTGAACATGGTGAACTCGCCGGCGCTGTGATCGCTCAAGGCACTGGACACTTCGCGGTCGTCCATTTCCAGGCCGAGCCAGCCGGAGTGGATGTCGCGTTCGTCCAGGCGAATGAAGATATACAGCTGTGAATGTCCGTCTGCTGCATGGGTCAGCCAAAGCTCCTGCAGGGCACTGGTGTTGTGGTGTTTGAGGGATTCCAGCTGCTTGAGTATGGCCCGGGGGAAGTCGCGGATCTGCGGGGTCGCGTTGTACAGCCGTGAAGCCTGGGCGTCGATGCCGCTGCTGACGTAGATCAGATTGAGCTGTTTGGCCTTCAGGTAAGCGCGCATGCGCTGGGTCAGCCAGATGCTCCATTGCTGGCCGGGCGTTTGTCCCAGCAGCAGACGGATCTCTTCATCGGACACCGGCACATTGATTTCGGTTTTGCGTGTGGCCGACAGGCTCAGGCTTTCCAGCAGTGCCTCGCGGGTGGTGAAAAAGGTATGGGCCTCGGCGATTGCGCTGCTCATGTAGCTGCGCCGCTGAGAGATCTCGTTGTTGAAGGTAAACAGCAGGAAGCTGTAAACGCCGCCCAGAATGCCCACCAGCAGCACCAGGGCGAACATGCGCAACAGGCGCCGAGCGGCATCGGGTGAGGACAGGATCGGGCTGATCTGGTGGAGGTAGTTCTTTAATCTCATCCCGGCACTGTAGGGGGGGGCCAGATGCCGGGAAAATCAGACGATCCTTAGATGATTACAGGTAGTTCACGATGAAGGTGACCTCGGTGTTGGCACTCCCGGCCTTGAGTTCATCCGTTCCCAAGCGGTAATACGAGGCCGACAAAGGAATCTTGAAGTCGGTGCCGGTGGTGGTGAAAGCGTCGAACGGGTAGGTGGTGTCCAACGCCACGGGCTGCCCGGCGTCATTCATCAATTGCAGGCCGATGCCCTTGGCGGTGGAGCTTTCATTGAGCGCGACAATACCTTTTGCCGCGTCGATGATCGGGGTGTTCGCTTTGAGCGAGTAAGTCACCTTCTTGATGCCGTTCTGGCACTGGTTCAAACCAATGTTGAAACGCACCGTGCGGGGTTTCGCGCCAGCCTCGCGAAAGTCCAGGAGTTGATAGTCGTCACCCATGGCAACCGGCACGGATGGCGTCTGACAGGAGGCTGCATTCAATACGATCGGGTTGGTCAGGTTGAATCGTTTCAGGATCAGATCATCGTCTTGCAGGGTGCCCAGGGTGCCCGCATCGATTCTGACCTGTGAAGCCAGTTCGCCGGACTTGACGATTTCCAGCCGCACGTTGCCGGCACCGATACCGTAGGCATTGTTCGGCGGGATCGATTGCAAAGACGATTCGTAGCGAGTCGGCGCATCCATCCAGATGCGAAATGACAGCCCGGTCTTGCCCAGCGGGAAGGTCGATACCGGGCTGGTGATGCTGCCAAACCTTGGTTCGAGGAATACGCCATATTGCGACGCCAGAGTGCACTTCCAGCTATGGCCGGTCCCTGACACGGTGTCTTGATAGACCACGGTGCCATTGGGCGTGTCAGCAGGGATCGTCAGGCTGCCATTGGCCAGACTGGCGCCGAAGTTGAGGGTCTGGGGCTTGGAGTCGATGGCTGTGCAACTGCCGGCCATGGCGTGCGATGTGCAGACCAGCAAGCTCGCCGCGATAAAAGGGAGCAGGGGGCGCTGAAGGGTTGAACGCTTCATGAGGAGGACTATACGTGTCGGCCAGTGAGCGCCGTAAGTTAGACACGCCGCATGCCGATGCACATCAGGCGATTCCTAGAACACGCGTTTTTCCCTTTTTCCGGGTTGTTTTTATCGCTGGCAAGCCACCTCCCACACGTTTATCCAGCCTGCATGTCAGTTATGACCCCGCTTGACTGACGAAAAACCCAGTCCGCTGGTCAACTAATTACAAAGCAACCTAACTATTACGTTGACATTCGCTGCCTAGGCAGTAACATCTCGACATATATTCACTGCCTAGGCAGTTATTAGGTGAGCACATGAAGCATTTCACCCCTGACGAATTCCAGCATTGCCATCTCGGCCTGTTGCTCGGCCGTGCCGCTTTACTCAAGGACAAAATCATCGACACCCACATGGAACCCCACGGCATCACCGCCGCGCAGTTCAAGGTGTTGATCATCATGGCCCAGTTCGGCGTCGACACCCCGGCCGAGCTGTGCCGGCACCTGTCGCTGGACAGCGGTTCGATGACTCGGATGCTCGATCGTCTGGAGCAGAAAGGTTTCCTGGTTCGCCAACGCAGCGAAGGCGATCGCCGTCAGGTGCAACTCAAACTCACCGAGCAGGGCCAGCAACTGGCCGATCGCCTGCCGCACATCGGTGCCGATGCCATGAATGAACTGGCCGGCGCCGTGACCCCGGATGAGTTGAAAACCCTGGAATACATCCTCAAGAAAATTTTGCTGGCAGCCGGTGACCCGATCACCATCCAGCGGTTAGGTGAACACAATGAGCGGTAAAACCTTGCGCAGCAGCCTGACACTGGTGCTGTCGGCGATGATCCTCGCCGGTTGCGCCAACTACAGCGGCCTCGATACCCAGGGCGCCAGCCTCGATGCGAAAACCCTGCAGACCGGACAATCGCTCAACGGCGTCACCCTGTCCCAGGCCGCGTGGCCGAAGAGCGACTGGTGGACCAGCCTCGGCGATCCGCAGCTCGACGGCCTGATCCGCGAAGCCCTTAAAGACAGCCCGGACATGCAGATCGCCGACGCCCGCGCCCATCAGGCCAGCGCCGCCGCGTACGCCGCCGATGCCGAGCGTTATCCGACCCTCGACGCCAGCGCCGGCATCAGCCGTTCGCGTCTGGCCCGGGATCAGGATCCGTTGGGGCAGGGTGGGGCTTACTCCACCGTGCGCAACATCAGCGCCGGCTTCAATTACAACTTCGACCTGTGGGGTGGTCAGCGTGACGCCTGGGAAGCTGCACTCGGTCAGGCCCGCGCCGCCGAAGTCGACCGTCAGGCCGCGCAACTGACCCTCGCCGCCGACGTGGCTCGGGCCTACAACGATCTGGGTCAGGCGCACATCGTTTATGACCTGGCCAACGAAGATTTGAAGCGCACCAAACAGATGCTCGACCTGAGCCAGCGTCGTTTGAGTTCCGGGATCGACAGCCAGTACCAGTTCCAGCAGACCCAAAGTCTGGAAGCCAGCTCCGAAGCCAGCCTGATCGACGCCGAAAAACGCCTGAACAGCGCAAAAATCGCCCTGGCCGTGCTGCTCGGCAAAGGCCCGGATCGCGGCAACGAAATCGCCCGACCGAAAGTCCTGCAAGCCAGCGCCGTGGCATTGCCCTCGGTGCTGCCGGCCGAGCTGCTGGGCCGTCGCCCGGATCTGGTCGCCGCGCGCTGGCGTGTCGAGGCGGCGAGCAAGGACATCGACTCGGCCAAGACCCGCTTCTATCCCAACCTGAACCTGTCGGCTTCCGCCGGTGCCGAATCCTTGTTGGGGGACGCGATGTTCGGCTCCGCCAGTCGCTTCTTCAACATTGCCCCGACGATTTCGGTGCCGATCTTCGATGGCGGACGCTTGCGCGCCAACCTCGATGCCCGCGACGCCGATTACGACCTCGCCGTGGCGCAGTACAACAAAAGCCTGGTGAAAGCCCTGGGCGATGTCAGCGACACGATCAACCAGTTGCGTGACATCGGCCGGCAGATCGGCGCCCAGCAGCACGCGACCGAGATTGCCCAGGATTCTTACAACACCGTCGTCCAGCGTTACGGTTCCGGCATCGGCAACTACCTGGACGTGCTCAGCATCGAGCAGCAATTGCTGCAGGCCCAGCGTCAGCTGGCCAACCTGAATGCCGAGCAGATCGACCTGTCGATTCAACTGATGCAAGCGCTGGGCGGCGGCTTCCAGGGTGAAACCCTGACCGCAGCCAACGCCACCCCAGCCACGCCGCACAACTAATTCAAGGTACTTGTCATGGCCACTGCCGAAAACACACAAGCTCAAGACAACGCCCAGGACACTGGCAATCCGCGCAAACGCAAGCTGATGCTGCTGGTGCTGGCCGTTGTGGTTGCCCTCGCCGGTGCCGGCGTCTGGGCGTATCACGAATTCATCGGGCGCTGGAGCGAAAGCACCGACGACGCCTACGTCAACGGCAACGTGGTGGAAATCACCCCGCTGGTGACCGGCACCGTGGTCAGCATCGGTGCCGACGATGGTGACTTGGTTCATGAAGGCCAGGTGCTGATCAACTTCGACCCGAACGACGCCGAAGTCGGCCTGCAAAGTGCCAAGGCCAATCTGGCCCGCACCGTGCGTCAGGTTCGCGGCCTGTACAGCAACGTCGACGGCATGAAGGCCCAGGTCAATGCGCAACAGGCCGAAGTGCAGAAAGCCCAGGACAACTTCAACCGTCGTAAGAACCTCGCTGCTGGCGGGGCGATTTCTCAAGAAGAACTGTCCCACGCTCGCGACGATCTGACCTCGGCGCAAAACGCCCTGGCCAACGCCAAACAGCAACTGAAAACCACCAGCGCGCTGGTCGATGACACCGTGGTGTCGTCGCATCCCGACGTGATGGCCGCCGCCGCGCAACTGCGTCAGGCCTACCTGACCAACGCGCGCAGCACCTTGATTGCGCCGGTCACCGGTTACGTCGCCAAACGCACCGTGCAACTCGGTCAGCGTGTGCAGCCGGGCACTGCGCTGATGGCGGTGATTCCACTGGATCAGCTGTGGATCGACGCTAACTTCAAGGAAACCCAGCTGCGTGACATGCGCATTGGCCAACCGGTGGAGATCGAGTCGGACATCTACGGCAGCGACGTCAAGTTCAGCGGCACCATCGACAGCCTCGGCGCGGGTACTGGCAGCGCGTTCGCCCTGTTGCCGGCGCAAAACGCCACCGGTAACTGGATCAAGATCGTGCAGCGTGTGCCGGTACGGATTCACGTCAACGCCGAAGAGCTGGCCAAGCACCCGCTGCGCGTCGGTCTGTCGACCAATGTCGAGGTCAATCTGCACGACCAGAGCGGTCCGGTACTGGCCCAGCAGCCGCCGCAAAAGGCCTCGTTCAGCACCAACGTCTACGACCGCCAACTGGCCGAAGCCGACGCGATGATCACCCAGTTGATCCACGACAACAGCGCCGCGGTCAGCAAGACTGCGCAACGCTGATTCCATCCTGTGGGAGCGAGCCTGCTCGCGATGGCGATTTTCAATTCAACAGTTTTGTTGGCTGAACCGCCGTCTTCGCGAGCAGGCTCGCTCCCACAAGGGCGGCTGCGTCATTAACGGACGCAGCGTCAATCAGGTTCCAAAGGATTCGCGATGAGCAATAACGCCTCTTTTACGCCGCCCAGCCTGTTGCTCAGCACCATCGGCCTGTCGCTGGCGACCTTCATGCAGGTGCTCGACACCACCATCGCCAACGTGGCGTTGCCGACCATTTCCGGCAACCTCGGCGTGAGTTCGGAGCAGGGCACCTGGGTCATCACCTCGTTCGCCGTGAGCAACGCCATTGCGCTGCCGCTCACCGGCTGGCTGAGCCGTCGCTTCGGCGAGGTGAAGCTGTTTCTCTGGGCGACCATCCTCTTTGTGCTGGCTTCGTTCCTCTGCGGTATTTCCACGTCGATGCCGGAACTGATCGGCTTCCGCGTGCTGCAAGGCCTGGTGGCCGGGCCATTGTACCCGATGACCCAGACACTGCTGATTGCGGTGTATCCGCCGGCGAGGCGGGGCATGGCCCTGGCGTTGCTGGCGATGGTCACGGTGGTGGCGCCGATTGCCGGGCCGATCCTCGGCGGCTGGATCACCGACAGTTACAGCTGGCCGTGGATTTTCTTCATCAACGTGCCGATCGGGATCTTCGCGGTGATGGTGGTGCGCCAGCAACTGGCCAAGCGCCCCGTGGTCACCAGTTATCAGCCGATGGATTACGTCGGGCTGATCACGCTGATCATCGGCGTGGGCGCATTGCAGGTGATCCTCGACAAGGGCAATGACCTGGACTGGTTCGAGTCTAACTTCATCATCATCGGCGCGGCGATTTCGGTGATCGCGCTGGCGGTGTTCGTGATCTGGGAAATGACCGACCAGCATCCGGTGGTCAACCTGCGGCTGTTTGCCTATCGCAACTTCCGCATCGGCACGCTGGTGCTGGTGTTGGGTTACGCCGGGTTCTTCGGCATCAACCTGATCCTGCCGCAGTGGTTGCAGACCCAGATGGGCTACACCGCGACCTGGGCCGGGCTGGCAGTGGCGCCGATCGGCATTCTGCCGGTGCTGCTGTCGCCGTTTGTCGGCAAGTACGCGCACAAGTTCGACCTGCGCCTGCTGGCCGGTCTGGCGTTCCTGGCGATCGGCCTGAGCTGCTTCATGCGTGCTGAATTCACCAACGAGGTGGACTTCCAGCACATCGCCCTGGTGCAGTTGTTCATGGGGATTGGCGTGGCGCTGTTTTTCATGCCGACCCTGAGCATTCTGATGTCGGACCTGCCGCCGAGCCAGATTGCCGATGGCGCGGGTCTGGCGACGTTTCTGCGGACACTGGGCGGCAGCTTTGCGGCGTCGTTGACTACGTGGATCTGGATTCGCCGGGCGGATCAGCATCATGCCTATATGAGCGAGAGCATCAGCACCTTCGAGCCAGCGACTCGCGAGACCTTGCATTCGCTGGGTGGCGCGAGCCAATCGGCCTATGCGCAGATGGATCAGATCCTCACCAGTCAGGCGTACATGCTTTCCACCGTGGATTACTTCACGTTGCTGGGGTGGGGGTTCATGGGGTTGATTCTGATTGTGTGGCTGGCTAAACCGCCGTTTGCTGCCAAGGCAGGCCCGGCTGCTTCCGGGCACTAAGATCAAAAGCTTTCCCTCACCCTAACCCTCCCGAAACGTCGGACCGCCCGGAGGGAGAGGGGACTGACCGAGGTGGATGTGCGAGGTCATCGACCTGAAAGTCTTCAGTCGAACTCAGGTTTTGAAAAGCATGAAGGTCGGCTCCCTTTCCCCCTCGCCCCCTTGGGGGAGAGGGCTGGGGTGAGGGGGTGGCGATCTTCAGCCGTGCGGCAATGCCAGCGGCGGCGCGAAGTCGAATGGCGCCAACGCAAACCCGTTCTCATCCACCTGCAACGCCCAACCCTGACGATCCCAATCCCCCAGCACAATCCGCTTCGCCGCCTGATCGCCGATCTGCAACTTGTGGATCGCCGGGCGATGGGTGTGCCCGTGAACCAGGGTTTTCACCCCGTATTCCTGCATGATCCGCGGAATTTCCTCCGGCGTGACATCGACGATGTCATTGGCCTTCATCCGCGTCTGCGCCCGGCTTTCGCTGCGCAGCTTGCGCGCGAGTTTGTGCCGGGTGCGCAAGGGCAGGTTGCGCAGGATGAACAGGCTCAGCGGGTTGCGCAGGTAGCGGCGCAGCTTCATATAAGCTTCGTCGCGGGTGCACAGGCTGTCGCCGTGCATCAGCAGCACCGGTTCGCCGTAAAACTGCACGACACTTGGGTCCTTCAACAGCGTGCAGCCGGCCTGTTTGCAGAAGGCCTTGCCGAGCATGAAGTCGCGATTGCCGTGCATCAGAAAAATCGCCGTGCCGCTGTCGCTGAGTTCGCGCAGGGCCTGGCAGATGGAACGCTGGAAGGGGGTCATGGCGTCGTCGCCAATCCACGCCTCGAAGAAGTCGCCCAGAATGTACAACGCACTCGCCGAGCGGGCGCGTCCGGCGAGTAAATCCAGAAACGCCCGGGTAATGTCCGGGCGCTCCTCTTCCAGATGCAAGTCTGAAATCAGCAATATCACGCTTCGATGATCTCGGCTTTCTCGATGATCACGTCGTCTGCGGGTACGTCCTGGTGGCCTGCCTTGGAGGTGGTGGAAACGCCTTCGATCTTGTCGACAACGTCGGTGCCCGAAACCACTTTACCGAACACGGCATAACCCCAGCCCTGAGCGGTCTTGGCGGTGTGGTTCAGGAAGCTGTTGTCGGAGGCGTTGATGAAGAACTGCGCCGAAGCCGAATGCGGGTCCATGGTACGGGCCATGGCGATGGTGTACTTGTCGTTCTTCAGACCGTTGTCGGCTTCGTTCTGGATGCTCGGGCTCTTGTCTTTCTTTTCTTTCATGCCTGGCTCGAAACCGCCGCCCTGGATCATGAAGCCTTTGATGACGCGGTGGAACACGACGTTCTCGTAGTGACCTTTCTTGACGTATTCGATGAAGTTGGCGGTGGTGAGAGGCGCCTTTTCAGCGTTCAGTTCGATGACGATGTCACCGAAGTTGGTGGTCAATTTAACTTGAGTCATGATCGATGCTCTTTATAAGGAATTCGTGGGTATTGGGACATTTGGGCCCCGTACCGGTTCAGCCCGTGAGGGCCAAGGTGCGCAGTTTAGCGTGACAGGCGCGAATTTCGAGGCTGTTTTTCAAAACCCGGCGATTAAATGCATTCCTTTTAAGCCCTGCTCTGTCAGGGGCTTGACAGCATCGGCTATGATAGCCGCTTTGTTTTGTCAGGCCCGTGTCCCGGCCGCGCACTGTACGTTCAAGGATCCTATGAGCAAGCCCACTGTCGACCCTACCTCGAATTCCAAGACCGGCCCCGTTACGCCGGTCAATTTCCTGCGCCCGATCATCCAGGCGGACCTGGACTCGGGTAAGCACACGCAGATCGTCACCCGTTTCCCGCCTGAGCCCAACGGCTACCTGCACATCGGCCACGCCAAGTCGATCTGTGTGAACTTCGGCCTGGCCCAGGAGTTCGGCGGCGTCACTCACCTGCGTTTCGACGACACCAACCCGGCCAAGGAAGACCAGGAATACATCGACGCGATCGAAAGCGACGTCAAATGGCTGGGCTTCGAATGGTCCGGCGAAGTGCGCTACGCCTCGCAATATTTCGACCAGTTGCACGACTGGGCCGTCGAGCTGATCAAGGCCGGCAAGGCCTACGTCGACGACCTGACGCCCGAGCAAGCCAGGGAATACCGCGGCAGCTTGACCGAGCCTGGCAAGAACAGCCCGTTCCGCGACCGTTCGGTTGAAGAGAACCTGGACTGGTTCGCCCGCATGCGCGCCGGTGAGTTCCCGGACGGTGCCCGCGTGTTGCGCGCCAAGATCGACATGGCCTCGCCAAACATGAACCTGCGCGACCCGATCATGTACCGCATCCGCCACGCCCATCACCACCAGACCGGTGACAAGTGGTGCATCTACCCGAACTACGACTTCACCCACGGTCAGTCGGACGCCATCGAAGGCATCACCCACTCGATCTGCACCCTGGAGTTCGAAAGCCATCGTCCGCTGTACGAGTGGTTCCTCGACGCACTGCCAGTGCCGGCGCACCCGCGTCAGTACGAGTTCAGCCGTCTGAACCTCAACTACACCATCACCAGCAAGCGCAAGCTCAAGCAACTGGTTGACGAGAAACACGTCAACGGCTGGGACGATCCGCGCATGTCCACGCTGTCGGGCTTCCGCCGCCGTGGCTACACCCCGGCATCGATCCGCAACTTCTGCGAGATGATCGGCACCAACCGTTCCGACGGCGTGGTCGACTTCGGCATGCTCGAGTTCAGCATCCGTCAGGACCTGGACGCGAACGCCCCGCGCGCCATGTGCGTGCTGCGTCCGTTGAAAGTCGTGATCACCAACTACCCGGAAGGCCAGGTCGAGAACCTCGAACTGCCGCGTCATCCGCAGAAAGAAGAACTCGGCGTGCGCCAGCTGCCGTTCGCCCGTGAAATCTACATCGACCGCGATGACTTCATGGAAGAACCGCCAAAAGGCTACAAGCGCCTGGAGCCGAACGGCGAAGTGCGTCTGCGCGGCAGCTACGTGATCCGCGCCGACGAAGCGATCAAGGACGCCGACGGCAACATCGTCGAGCTGCGTTGCTCGTACGATCCGGACACCCTGGGCAAGAACCCTGAAGGCCGCAAGGTCAAGGGCGTGATCCACTGGGTGCCGGCCGCTGCCAGCATCGAGTGCGAAGTGCGTCTGTATGATCGCCTGTTCCGTTCTCCGAACCCGGAGAAGGCCGAAGACAGCGCGAGTTTCCTGGACAACATCAACCCTGACTCACTGCAAGTGCTGACCGGTTGTCGTGCCGAGCCTTCGCTGGGCAATGCACAGCCGGAAGACCGTTTCCAGTTCGAGCGCGAAGGCTACTTCGTCGCGGATATCAAGGACTCGAAACCAGGTCAGCCGGTATTCAACCGTACCGTGACCCTGCGTGATTCGTGGGGCCAGTGATCAAGTCTTAAGGAAACACCGTGCTTACGATCTACAACACGCTCACCAAGAGCAAAGAAGTCTTCAAGCCGCTGGATGGCAACAAGGTGCGCATGTACGTCTGCGGGATGACCGTGTACGACTACTGCCACCTGGGCCACGGCCGCAGCATGGTCGCGTTCGACCTGGTGACCCGCTGGTTGCGGTTCAGCGGTTATGACCTGACCTATGTGCGCAACATCACCGACATCGACGACAAGATCATCAACCGGGCCAACGAGAACGGCGAGTCGTTCGAAGCGTTGACCGAGCGCATGATCGCCGCGATGCACGAAGACGAAGCGCGCCTGAACATCCAGAAGCCGGACATGGAGCCGCGTGCCACGGACCACATTCCGGGCATGCACGCGATGATCCAGACCCTGATCGACAAGGGTTACGCCTACGCCCCGGGCAATGGCGATGTGTACTACCGCGTCGGCAAGTTCATGGGCTACGGCAAGCTCTCGCGCAAGAAGATCGAAGACCTGCGCATCGGTGCGCGGATCGAGGTCGACGAAGCCAAGGAAGATCCGCTGGACTTCGTGCTGTGGAAAGGCGTCAAGCCGGGCGAGCCGAGCTGGGAATCGCCGTGGGGCGCCGGGCGTCCGGGCTGGCACATCGAGTGCTCGGTGATGTCCACCTGCTGCCTGGGTGAGACGTTCGACATTCATGGCGGCGGCAGCGACCTCGAGTTCCCGCACCACGAAAACGAAATCGCCCAGAGCGAAGCGGCCACCGGCAAGACCTACGCCAACGCGTGGATGCATTGCGGCATGATCCGTATCAATGGCGAGAAGATGTCCAAGTCCTTGAACAACTTCTTCACCATTCGCGACGTGCTCGACAAGTACCACCCGGAAGTCGTGCGTTACCTGCTGGTATCGAGCCACTACCGCAGCGCGATCAACTATTCTGAAGACAACCTCAAGGACGCCAAGGGCGCACTGGAGCGTTTCTACCATGCGTTGAAAGGCCTGCCGAACGTGGCGCCGGCTGGCGGTGAAGCGTTCGTCGAGCGTTTCACCACGGTGATGAACGACGACTTCGGCACGCCGGAAGCCTGCGCGGTGCTGTTCGAGATGGTCCGTGAGATCAACCGTCTGCGCGAGAGCGATCTCGATGCAGCGGCCGGTCTGGCGGCGCGTCTGAAAGAACTGGCCAGCGTGCTGGGTGTGTTGCAGCTCGAAGCCGATGACTTCCTGCAGGCCGGCGCCGAAGGGCGTGTCGATGCCGCCGAAGTCGAGGCGCTGATCGCTGCGCGTCTGGCGGCACGTGCCGTCAAGGACTGGGCCGAATCCGACCGCATCCGGGACCAGCTCACCGCCATGGGCGTGGTGCTGGAAGACGGCAAGGGCGGCACGACCTGGCGTCTGGCTGACTGATTGCTGCGCCTGTTGCAAACAAAACCCGCCTTGTGCGGGTTTTTGTTTGGCTGCGAGAAGAGCCCCTCACCCTAACCCTCTCCCAAAGGGAGAGGGGACTGAATGGGGGATATTCAAGAAATACGCCGACCTGAAAGGTTTTCTCCGAATCCATAATCGACGCAATCTCTCAGGTCGATGTAGAACGCCAGACACCTCGGTCAGCTCCCTCTCCCTCCGGGCGGTCCGACGTTTCGGGAGGGCTGGGGTGAGGGATTGCTTTTGACGTTCGCGTAGGTCTTGATGTCCGCAACGCGCTCAGCCGGATGCTGATCGGCGACGTTTATGGAATGGAGGAATCATGGCTAATCACTATCGCGAGTTGGTATCGACACCCGGCGCCACCGGGCTGATCCTCGCGAGCTCTATTGCCCGACTGCCACAGGCAATGATCGGCATCGGCATCATCACCATGCTGGTGCAGCAGACCGGCGTTTACTGGTTGGCCGGCGCAGTCGCCGGTACGTTTACCCTGGCCAATGCGCTGCTCGGCCCGCGCATCTCGAAACAGGTTGATCGGCGTGGCCAGAGTCGCGTGCTGCCCGTCGTCACGGCGTTCAGCATCGTCATGTTGCTGGCGCTGATTGTTGCCGTGCACCTGAGGGCGCCCGCTGCGCTGTTTTTTGTGCTGGCGGCACTGGCGGGGACGATGCCGAGCATGCCGTCCATGATCCGCGCACGCTGGACGCAATTGTTTCGTGGCAAGCCGCAACTGCACACCGCGTTCTCGCTGGACACGGTCCTCACCGAACTGGCTTATATCATCGGCCCGCCACTGGCGATCGGTTTGAGCGTGAGTTTCTTCGCGGAAGCCGGGCCGCTGGTGGCGGTGGGGTTGCTGGCCGTCGGCGTGACGGCGTTTCTCATGCAGCGTCAGACCGAACCGAAAGTCGTGGCGGGTAACCGGAAAAACAGTGGTTCGACCCTGCTGATTCCCGGCGTTCGCACCATTGTCCTGGCACTGCTGGCGATGGGCGCCATTGGCGGATCGATCGATGTCGCCGTTGTGGCCTTCGCCAATGCCCAGGGCTGGCCAGCGTCCGCCACCTTCATCCTCGCCGCCTATGCGTTCGGCTCGCTGGTGGCGGGCCTGACCTTCGGCGCGTTGCGGGTTTCGCTGGCGATTGAAAAGCAGTTCTTTATCGGGATCCTGGTCACGGCAGTCACCGGCGTATTGCCGATTTTCTCACCGGACGTTTATGTCCTTACCGCGATACTGTTTATCGCCGGCATCTCGTTCGCGCCGACCATGGTGGTGGTCATGAAGCTGGGAACAATCATCATCCCTGCAGCGAGGATGACCGAAGGCCTGACGTGGATGACCACCGGGATCAGCATCGGCGTGGCGCTCGGCGGCATGCTGGCGGGGCTGGTGATTGATGCTTTCGGTGCACGTGCAGGGTTCGCGGTCGCGATTGCTGCAGGTCTGATGATGATGGTCGTGGTGCTGATGGGCCTGCGGACGTTGGCGGCCGCATCGGCTGCGCCTGTTGAACCAGCAATTTCGGCCTGACCCGCTATGGGGGCGCTCAGCTTTCAAGCTGCCGCAATCGCTTGTACAGCGTATTGCGGCTCACCCCCAATCGCCGAGCCAGGTGGGAAATATTCCCGCCGGCCAGTTGCAACTCCCGGTTCAGCGCCTCGGCATCGTTCAGGTCGATGCCCAACGGTTCTGCTACTTCCACTGGCTCCATCTCCAGATCGACGAAGAAGTCGTCCGGCAAATGCTCGGGCCGGATCGGTTGTTCCTCGGCCATTGCCAGCGCCACCTGCATCACGCTGCTGACCTGGCGCAGATTGCCCGGCCACGGGTGCCGTTCGAACAGTTCCAGCACCTCGCGACTCAATCCCGCCCACTGCGACGGCTCGCGATGTTGTTCCCACAGGCGTTTGAACAGCGCTTGCTTGTCGCTGCGCTCGCGAAGCGGAGGTAGTTCCAAGGTCAGGCCGCCGATGCGGTAGTACAAATCCTCGCGAAAGCGCCCCAGTTGCACCTGTTCCCTGAGCGAACGGTTGGTGGCGGAAATGATCCGCAGATCCACCGGGAACAGCTCGCTGCTGCCCACCGGTTGCACGCAGCGCTCCTGCAACACCCGCAACAGCCGGGCCTGAGTCGGCAGTGGCATGTCGCCGATTTCATCGAGGAACAGCGTGCCTTTGTCGGCCTTGCGGATCAGGCCAATGCTGCCTTTTTGGTTGGCGCCGGTGAACGCGCCTTTCTCGTAGCCGAACAACTCTGACTCCACCAGTTCGGCGGGGATCGCCGCGCAGTTGACGGCAATGAACGCCTGTTTGCTGCGGGAGCTGGCCTGGTGCAGGGCCTTGACGAAGACTTCCTTGCCGACCCCGGTTTCCCCGTGAATCAGCAGCGGGATGTCCTTTTCCAGCAAGCGTTCGGCCTGGCGCACGGCTTTTTCCACGCGGCTGTCGCCGAAGTGCAAGGTGCTCAGGCTGATGGCCGTGGGTGCGGCGACTTTCGGTTCGGCGGTTCTGGTTTCAGCGGTTCTTGTTTCATTGAAGACTCGCGCCTGAACCGGCGCCTGTTTAGGCCGTTTCAACAAACACTGGAAGCGATTGCGCCCGGAAGTCTGCAAGGCGAACGGCAAACCGTCCGGCTGATTGATCAACTCCAGCAACGACACCTTGAACAGGCTCTCAACGCTGACCCGCGACAAGCGCACACCCAACAGATTGTCGGCCCGACGGTTGGCCGACAGCACCTGACCGCTCTCATCAAAGATCAACAGCCCGGCCCACTGGCTGTCGAGGTTGTTCAACCCCGTGTTGAAGGTCAGTTGAAAGTGCTGGCCATGGAACAGGTTGAGGATCAGCCGGTTTTCTACGGTCTGGCTCATCATCTTGACCATGCCGAGGGTGTGCGACGGTGGCAGATAGCTGTCGCTGGACACATCGAGCACGGCGATGACCTTGCGCTCGGCATCGAAAATCGGCGCGGCGGAACCGGTCATGAAGCGGTTGGCCTTGAGAAAGTGTTCATCGTGTTCGATGTGCACCGCCTGCTCGCAGGCCAGCGCCGTGCCGATGGCGTTGGTGCCGCTGGCGCGTTCGATCCAACTCGCTCCCGGTTGAAAACCCCGCGCCAGACTCGGCTCGATAAAGCGTTGCGTGCCCCACGAGGTCAGCACCTGGCCCTGATTGTCGGCGAGCATGATCAGGCAGTTGGAATTGCTGAGGATGTTTTCGTAGTAGGGCAAGACTTCCTGGTGGGTGGTCTGCACCAGTGCGTGATGGCTGTCGAGCAGATGCGCGATGCCGGCGGCGGGCAACTGATCAAAGGCCGGGGCGCTTTGGTGATCCAGACCGAACGCGCGGCAACGTTGCCAGGAACTCTGGACGAGGGCGTCGTGGGACAGCGGCGGGGCAGGTGCGGCCATGATTTGGCAGTCTCTGAAGGGTGCTTTGTTGTTTTTGTTATGGCTCGTTCAACGAGCAAAAAGCATCCATAGAGTGTTGTTCACTATTGTTCATTGTCAATCGCCAAACTGTTCAATTGTTCAGTAGCAACTGTTCACTTGTGTTCAGCTACGAACCACGGTTTGCGTGGCTTTCAGCGAATCTAACGGTAAATCAACAGCTTGCCGTTTCTGGCACGAATGTCGCTCTGCAGGACAGGTCGCTTGACTCCAATAATAAAAAGGCCGAGCCATGTCACTCACCCTGGAGCACGTCTGCCGTACCGTCGAGGGCCAGACCTGGATCGACGATGCGAGCCTGAAATTCGAACCTGGATCCTTCAACGTTTTGCTCGGGCGCACGCTGTCCGGCAAGACCAGTCTGATGCGCCTGATGGCCGGTCTGGACAAGCCCGACAGCGGCCGCATCCTGATGAACGGCGTCGACGTCACCCAGCGCCCGGTGCGTTTGCGCAACGTGTCGATGGTCTACCAGCAGTTCATCAATTACCCGACCATGACGGTGTTCGAGAACATCGCCTCGCCGCTGCGCCAGGCCGGGATCTCCAACGAGCAGATCCAGAGCAAGGTGCAGGAAACCGCGAAGATGCTGCGCATCGAGAAGTTTCTCAAGCGCTATCCGCTGGAACTGTCCGGCGGCCAGCAACAGCGCACGGCCATGGCCCGGGCGCTGGTCAAGGATGCCGAGCTGATCCTGTTCGACGAGCCGCTGGTCAACCTCGATTACAAACTGCGCGAAGAGCTGCGCCAGGAAATGCGCGAGCTGTTCAAGGCGCGCCACACCATCGCCATCTACGCCACCACCGAGCCCAACGAAGCGCTGGCGCTGGGCGGCACCACCACCATTCTGCACGAGGGCCGGGTGATCCAGAGCGGCCCGTCGACCGAGGTCTATCACCAGCCGCAAACGGTGCTGGCGGCTGAATTGTTCTCCGAGCCGCCGATCAACCTGATGCCGGGGCGTATCGCCGGTAACGAAGTGAGTTTCGCCAACTTCGTGCACTTCCCGTTGAATGTCGACCTGCGGCCGGTGGGCGAGGGCGAGTTCCGTTTTGGCGTGCGCCCGAGCCACATCTCGCTGGTGCCGAGCAACGACGACGACCTGGAACTGGCGGTGACCGTCGAGGTGGCGGAAATCAGCGGTTCGGAAACCTTCCTGCACGTGCGCAACGAGCATTTCCTGCTGGTGCTGCATTTGCCGGGGGTTCACGAATACGACGTCGATGCGCCGATCCGCATCTATATCCCGACCCATAAACTGTTTGTGTTCGATGCGCAGGGCCGTCTGGTGCAGGCACCGGGCCGGCGCGTCGCGAGGGTTGCCTGATGGCCGAAATCCGTTTGCAGCACCTCGCCCACAGCTACAGTAAAACCCCGAGCGGGCCCGAGGATTACGCGATCCGCGAGATGGACCACATCTGGGAGCAGGGCGGCGCCTATGCCTTGCTCGGCCCTTCGGGTTGCGGCAAGTCGACCTTGCTCAACATCATTTCCGGCCTGCTCAGCCCTTCGCAGGGGCATGTGCTGTTCGACGGCAAAGCGGTCAACGACCTGACCCCGGAGAAGCGCAACATCGCCCAGGTGTTCCAGTTCCCGGTGGTCTACGACACCATGACCGTGTTCGACAACCTGGCCTTTCCCTTGCGCAATCAGGGCCTGGCCGAGGCGAAAGTACACAGCAAGGTGCAGGAAATCGCCGAAGTCCTCGACCTGCAGAACCTCCTGAGCAAGAAGGCGCGCAACCTTACTGCCGACGAAAAACAGAAAGTCTCCATGGGCCGTGGTCTGGTACGCGATGACGTCTCGGCGATCCTCTTCGATGAGCCGCTGACGGTGATCGACCCGCACCTGAAATGGAAACTGCGGCGCAAGCTCAAGCAGATCCACGAGCAGTTCAACATCACCATGGTCTACGTCACCCACGATCAGCTGGAGGCTTCGACCTTCGCCGACAAGATCGCGGTGATGTACGGCGGCCAGATCGTCCAGTTCGGTACGCCACGGGAATTGTTCGAACGGCCGAGCCACACCTTTGTCGGCTACTTCATCGGCAGCCCGGGGATGAACCTGATCGAAGTGCAACCGCAACCGGGCGGGGTCGGTTTCAACTCGACCCATCTGCCGCTGTCCGACGGCTTGCAGCGCCATATCGAACACGGCCAGTGGAAAAATCTGAAGGTCGGCATCCGTCCCGAGTTCATCCATGTGTGGGACGAGCCGTTTGATGACGCGATGCAGGCGCGGGTCGTACACGTCGAAGACCTCGGCACCTACAAGATCATGACCCTGGATCTGGACGGCGCACCGCTGAAAGTGCGTCTGGCCGAGGACAAACCGGTGCCCCAGGGCACGGCGTACATCAGTTTTCCGGCGCAGTGGCTGATGGTCTATGCCGACGAGTTTCTGCTGGATGCCACCGACAGCGAGGTACAGCCATGAATAAGGTGCAGAACAACAAGGCCTGGTGGCTGGTGTTGCCGGTGTTCCTGCTGGTGGCGTTCAGTGCCGTGATCCCGATGATGACCGTGGTCAACTATTCGGTGCAGGACATTTTCGACCAGTCCAGCCGCTACTTCGTCGGTGCGGACTGGTACAAGCAGGTGCTGCTCGATCCGCGTCTGCACGACTCGTTGCTGCGCCAGTTCATCTACTCGGCGTGTGTGCTGCTGATCGAAATCCCCCTCGGGATCGCCATTGCCCTGACCATGCCGACCAAGGGTCGCTGGTCGTCGGTGGTGCTGATCGTGCTGGCGATCCCGTTGCTGATTCCATGGAACGTCGTCGGCACCATCTGGCAGATTTTCGGCCGCGCCGACATCGGTCTGCTGGGTTCGAGCCTCAACGCCATGGGCATCAGCTACAACTACGCGGCGAACACCATGGACGCCTGGGTCACGGTGCTGGTGATGGACGTCTGGCACTGGACTTCGCTGGTGGCGCTGTTGTGTTTCTCCGGGCTGCGGGCGATTCCCGACGTGTATTACCAGGCCGCGCGTATTGACCGGGCCTCGGCCTGGGCCGTGTTCCGGCACATTCAGTTACCGAAGTTGAAGAGCGTGCTGTTGATCGCGGTGATGCTGCGCTTCATGGACAGCTTCATGATCTACACCGAGCCGTTCGTGCTCACCGGCGGCGGGCCGGGTAACTCGACGACCTTCCTGAGTCAGACCCTGACCCAGATGGCCGTAGGCCAATTCGACCTGGGGCCGGCGGCGGCATTCTCGCTGGTGTACTTCCTGATCATCCTGCTGGTGTCCTGGCTGTTCTACACCGCCATGACCCACAACGATGCCAACCGCTGAGGCCCGGCCATGAGCAAAAGAAAGCTGATTCCCCTGCTGCTCTACGTTCTGTTCCTGCTGGTGCCGATCTACTGGCTGCTGAACATGTCGTTCAAGAGCAACACCGAAATCCTCGGCGGACTGACCCTTTTCCCACAGGATTTCACGCTGGCGAACTACAAGGTGATCTTCACCGACCCGAGCTGGTACACCGGCTATATCAACTCGCTGTACTACGTCAGTCTGAACACGATCATTTCTCTGACCGTGGCGCTGCCGGCGGCGTATGCGTTTTCGCGCTACCGCTTTCTCGGTGACAAGCACTTGTTCTTCTGGCTGCTGACCAACCGCATGGCGCCACCGGCGGTGTTCCTGCTGCCGTTCTTCCAGCTGTATTCGTCGATCGGCCTGTTCGATACCCACATCGCCGTGGCGCTGGCGCACTGCCTGTTCAACGTGCCGTTGGCGGTGTGGATCCTTGAAGGCTTCATGTCCGGGGTGCCGAAGGAAATCGACGAAACCGCCTACATCGACGGCTACAGCTTTCCCAAGTTCTTCGTGAAGATCTTCATTCCGCTGATCGGCTCCGGCATCGGTGTGACGGCGTTTTTCTGCTTCATGTTTTCCTGGGTCGAACTGCTGCTGGCGCGCACGCTGACCTCGGTGAACGCCAAACCGATCGCGGCGGTGATGACGCGCACGGTGTCGGCGTCCGGCATTGACTGGGGCGTACTGGCGGCGGCGGGGGTGTTGACTATTCTCCCCGGCATGCTGGTGATCTGGTTCGTTCGCAACCACGTGGCCAAGGGCTTTGCCCTGGGCCGGGTCTGAGGAACTGATGATGGAATGGATGAGCTGGACCGTCCCGACGGCGGCGTTTTTCATCGTGATTGGTTTGATCCTGGTGGGCATGACCACCTGGGAATTGCGCTCGCCGAGCATCTTGCGGCGAGGGTTTCTGCCGATTGCCACCACCCGTGGCGATCGTTTGTTCATCGGTCTTCTCGGCAGCGCCTACCTGCATCTGCTGGTAATCGGCGTGACCGACTGGAGCATCTGGGTAGCGTCCGCGTTGTCCCTGGTGTGGCTGTTGGCTGTGATGCGTTGGGGCTAGTCGAATCGCTCGGCAATCTTGCTCCGAAAACCTAACAGGAGGTCTCTATGTTCGATAAGAAAAATAAGCTGCGACATAGCATTTCATTGGCAGCCATGCTGGCACTCAGCGGTTTGAGCGCGTCCGCCTGGGCCGACGCCTACGAAGATGCCGCAAAAAAATGGATCGGCAGCGAGTTCAAGCCGTCGACCCTGACGGCCGAGCAGCAGCTCGAAGAACTGAAGTGGTTCATCAAGGCGGCCGAGCCGTTTCGCGGGATGGACATCAAGGTCGTCTCGGAAACCCTGACCACCCACGAATATGAATCCAAGGTGCTGGCCAAGGCCTTCAGCGAAATCACCGGCATCAAGCTGACCCACGACCTGCTGCAGGAAGGCGACGTCGTGGAAAAAATGCAGACGGTGATGCAGTCGGACAAGAACATCTACGACGGCTGGGTCAACGACTCGGACCTGATCGGTACGCACTTTCGCTACGGCAAGACCGAATCGATCACCGACCTGATGGCCAACGAAGGCAAGAACTTCACCTCGCCAACCCTCGACATCAAGGACTTCATCGGCATCTCCTTCACCACCGCGCCGGACGGCAAGATCTATCAATTGCCCGACCAGCAGTTCGCCAACTTGTACTGGTTCCGCGCCGACTGGTTCGAACGCGCCGACCTGAAAGCCAAGTTCAAGGAAAAGTACGGTTATGAACTGGGCGTGCCGGTGAACTGGTCGGCCTATGAAGACATCGCCAAATTCTTCAGCGAAGACGTCAAGGAGATCGACGGCAAACGCATCTACGGGCATATGGACTACGGCAAGAAAGACCCGTCCCTGGGCTGGCGCTTCACCGATGCCTGGTTCTCCATGGCCGGTGGCGGCGACAAGGGCATTCCCAACGGTTTGCCGGTGGACGAGTGGGGGATTCGCGTCGAGGATTGTCACCCGGTCGGCTCCAGCGTGACCCGCGGCGGCGACACCAACGGCCCGGCGGCGGTGTTCGCCACCACCAAATACGTCGACTGGCTGAAAAAGTACGCGCCACCGGAAGCGGCGGGCATGACCTTCTCCGAATCCGGCCCGGTGCCATCCCAAGGCAACATCGCCCAGCAGATCTTCTGGTACACGGCCTTCACCGCCGACATGACCAAGCCGGGTCTGCCGGTGGTCAACGCCGACGGCACGCCGAAGTGGCGCATGGCGCCGTCGCCGCGCGGGCCGTACTGGGAAGAGGGGATGAAGCTCGGTTATCAGGACGTGGGCTCGTGGACCTTCATGAAGTCCACGCCTGAGAAACAGAAACTCGCGGCCTGGCTGTACGCGCAGTTCGTGACCTCGAAAACCGTGTCGCTGAAGAAAACCATCGTCGGTCTGACGCCGATTCGCGAGTCGGACATCAACTCGCAAGCGATGACCGATCTGGCGCCGAAACTCGGTGGTCTGGTCGAGTTCTACCGCAGCCCGGCCCGTGTGCAATGGACGCCGACCGGCACCAACGTGCCGGACTACCCACGCCTGGCACAATTGTGGTGGAGCCACATCGCCGAAGCCGCCAGCGGCGAGAAGACCCCGCAACAGGCCCTCGACGGTCTGGCCAAGGATCAGGACGCGATCATGACCCGTCTGGAACGCTCCAAGGCCCAAGCGGTGTGCGCCCCGAAAATGAACCCCGAGCGCGACGCGCAATACTGGTTCGACCAGCCGGGCGCACCCAAACCGAAACTGGCCAACGAGAAACCGAAAGGCGAAACCGTGAGCTACAACGAACTGCTCAAGTCGTGGGAGGCGGCACGCAAGTAAGCGCCTTTGCGGGACGGAACGGCACCTTCGGGTGCCGTTTTTTTTAGCCCTCGATTTCACGTTTCACCGCCCGACGCACCGCTTTGAGGAGGGCGTTTTCAAAGGCGTTGTGCCCGGCGTGCAGCAGCCGGCAGTGAATGTTCATGCGTTGCCTGAGCCAGCGCACGCTGGCCATGCCATGGGTGTCGCGGATGCCCTGGATCAGCAGGGTGTTGTCGTCGAGGGTCAGGTATTCGTCCTTTGGTGTGAAGAAATAGTTGTGCAGGTGGTAATGCAGTTCGAGGCGGATCGCGAGCACCGCTTCCTGATCGACGAAGCGCTCCAGTGTGGCGCGGCAAATCGTCTGCCCTGTGCGACGTAGAACAGCGTTCAACCATTCGATGGCGGCGCGGTGTTGCTGCGATGGACAGCCTTCGCCGAGGATCCGGTAGATGTCCTTCGCGCGATGGCCTGACGACGTTTGAGGCGATTGTGCCAACCCGTCATTGAGTGCCTGATCGTAGGCCCGGACATTGGCGGCAAACGGCACGAATAACGAAACCAGCGTGGTTTTCAGCAGGTGCTGCGGATATCGCTGTTGGTACTGAATCGCCAGCCAGCTACCCCATGACACGCCCAGCACGCTGATTTTTTCGAAGCCGAAATGCTGGCGCAGGGCATCGATGTCTTCGACACACTGTCCGGTGGTGTTGTCCCGCAGCTCGCCGTGAGGCGTTGAACGTCCGCAACCCCGCTGGTCGAACAGGATGATGTCGAACCGGCCCGGGTCGAAGAACTGCAAATGGTGACGGCTGATACGTCCGCCGGGGCCGCCATGGAGGAAAAACACCGGTTCGTGTCCCGGAACACCATGGCGTTCCCAATAGAGTTGATGGCCGTCGCCGGTCGGGTAATAACCTCGGCTGTGCAGGGAGAAGGTCATGCCGGTTGCGCAGTCTGGAGACTTTGAGGTGCATGACGCGCAGTCTTCATGTCGCTGACGTAGCTCATTAGGTGTTCCCCCTGACGGTTCTGTGGGTGAGCGAGTTGAAGCACGAACCGAATCTAGGCCTGCGGCAATAACGGGGTCAAAAATGTGCGGATGTTTCCGCGCGCGGAATTTTCGTGTGTCGAAACACGTACTGATAAAAGGTGAGTTGACGCGTCAGGGTCAGTGGATTGGCTTGATTTAAAAGGGGAAGAGGCACATGGCAACGGGCGATGAAATGATAGGGCGTTACTTTCGGCAGCGTTTTTTTTCCTGGTTCTGTCCGATGTTTCAGCGCAAGGTCGATGCAAATTCCCACTGAAAGGTCGGGCAGATTTAAGGCGCGCTTGTGCGATGATTTTTCCGATGGAGCTTGAGAAAACAACGCACAAAGTAGCGGAGGCCTTAAGGTTTTTTTGGCGTCATCACGGGAAACACCAGACTGAACACTGTTATTGCGCCCGGACGGCTTTGAACCTTCGCAGAGCCCTGATGCAGGGTCATGATCGAGTGCACGATGGCCAGCCCCAGACCGGTGCTGCCCTGTGACCGCGTGCGGCTGCTGTCGACCCGGTAAAAACGGTCGAACAGATACGGCGGGTGCTGCGCCTCGATACCCACGCCGAGATTGCTAACCCGCAATGACACCTCGTTCGGCGCCTGTTCGATGAACAGGCGAAACAGTGGTTGCCGTTGTTACGCTGGTGGGAGAGGCCCGCCGGCATAATCGTCGGGTGACATCGTTGCAGGGGGCGGATAACGCGGAGGTGATTGGGGAATTACAATTTTGTGAGGTTAGTGCGGGCAAAACTCACACAGGGTTGGTCTGATCGTTCCATGTATGCAAATGTGCGTTTCTATCTTTCGAAGGTATCCAGCACGTCCTCTGGTAGAGAGGTGTCGAAGTCATTGGGAGGTATGAGTTTGTCCTTCATGGCGCCGATCCGTTGGGCACGCGTTTTTTTCAAGGTGACTTTGCCTTTGCGTTTTTCGGCTAGTGCCTCAAGGCCGTCCATCAACTCTGAAAAAATATCTCGCTTCATGTTTTCTGGATCTCCACTTGATGGGTGACTTTCGAATTTAACGGCATAGGCCAACTGTGTGATGTCAGCCGTTGCTCATCGTTTTGAAGGCAAATTCCTTAAAAAGGGGAGGGCGTTGAAAATGAAAATCCCACAAAAACAGAAACGGCACCCGAAGGTGCCGTTTCTGTTTGTAGCCAACTATCGCTGAGCGATCAGCCCGCCAGGCCCGATTGCTGAACCAGGGTCAGCAACGGTTGTGGGTACAGGCCGAGGAAGAACGCCAGGACGGCAATCGCCAGCAGCATCACGCCGCCTGCTTTCTGTTCCCAGTGCAGTTGGGCGTCGTGGCGGCGCAGGTTCGGTTCGATCAGGTACAGGGTAACCATCACGCGCAGGTAGTAGAACACGCCGATGGCGCTGCCCAGTACCAGGGAACCGACCAGCCACCATTGGTGCGACTCGACACCGGTGGCGATGATGTAGAACTTGCCGATGAAGCCAGCAGTCAGCGGGATACCGGCTAGGGACAGCATCATCACGGTCAGTACGGCGGTCAGGTACGGACGGCGCCAGAACAGGCCGCGGTACTCGTACAGCGCGTCCGCGTCACGGCCGTTGTAAGGCGAGGACATCAGGGTGATCACGCCGAAGGCGCCGAGGCTGGTGATCACGTAGGTGACCAGGTACACGCCGATGGCTTCCACCGCCAGACCCTTGCTCGCCACCAGTGCGATCAGCAGGTAGCCGAAGTGCGCGATGGACGAGTAACCGAGCAGACGCTTGAGGTTGCTCTGGGTCAGGGCCAGCAGGTTACCGAACAGGATCGAGGCAATGGCGATGATGGTCAGCACGTTGCTCAGTACGCCACTGCTTGCGGCAGGGGAGATCTGGAACAGACGAACCATGACCGCAAACACAGCCACTTTCGACGCGGTGGCGAGGAACGCGGCCACCGGTGCCGGAGCACCTTCGTACACGTCCGGCGTCCACAGGTGGAACGGTACCAGCGACAGCTTGAACGCCAGACCGATCAGCATCATGCCCAGACCCAGTTGCGCCAGCGAGCTTGGCAGACCGGTCGCGGCCAGGGCCTGACCGATACCGACGAAGCTCAGGGAGCCCGAGTCTGCGTACAGCAGCGCCATACCGAACAGCAGGAACGCTGAACCGGCGGCCGACAGCACCATGTACTTGATGCCCGCTTCCAGCGAACGCTTGTTGAAGAAAGCGTAGGCCACCAGACCGTAGACCGGCACCGACAGCAGTTCCAGACCGATGAACAAGCCGGCCAGGTGCTGCGCGCTGACCAGAACCAGGCCACCGGCGGCGGCCATCAGGATCAGCAGGTACAGTTCTTCACGGTTGCCCGGGTAACCCGAACCGCCATCGCCGAGGTAGGCGTGAGCGAGGGTGACGCAAGCGAGGGTGGCGACCAGGATCAGCGCCATGTACAGGCAGGCAAAGGTGTCGATCTGCAGTAATGGAGTCACGGCCAGAGGCGCGACTTTCAGGGCCGGCAGGATCGACAGCAAGGCCAGGTTCAGACCCGCCACCGAAATCAGGAAGGTCTGCGAGTGGTTGCGGCGCCAGGCGATTGCCAGCATCACCACGATAATGGTGAGGCTGGTGATCAACAGTGGCGCTAGCGCAATAAAGTGTTGAATCGTGAATTCCATAGCGCTCTTACCGGGCCGAAGCGAGTTGAGTGAAGGCGGTGCCGAGCCACTGCTGCACGCCATGCATCGTGGCGGCGGAAGTGTCGAGGAACGGTTGCGGGTAGACGCCGAGGTAAATCAGCAGTACCGCAAGGCCCAGCACCATGATCAGTTCGCGACCGTCCATGCCGTGCAGGATCGAATCCGATTTGGACGGACCGAAGTAAGCGCGGTGGATCATGATCAGCGAGTAGACCGAACCGAACACCAGACCGGAGGTGGCAATCGCGGTGATCCATGGCGCACTGGCGAACGTACCGATCAGGATCAGGAACTCGCCGACGAAGTTA
This sequence comes from Pseudomonas pharyngis, assembly GCF_021602345.1. Taxonomy (GTDB): domain Bacteria; phylum Pseudomonadota; class Gammaproteobacteria; order Pseudomonadales; family Pseudomonadaceae; genus Aquipseudomonas; species Aquipseudomonas pharyngis. Next base: position 307,463 of record NZ_BQID01000004.1, on the reverse strand, counting down.
CCGGTGCCTGGCAGACCCAGCGAAGCGGCTGCGAAGAACAGGCTGATCGCCGGCAGGTAAGCGATACGCGACCACAGACCGCCCATCTCACGCATGTCACGCGTATGCAGACGCTCGTACAGCTGACCGCTGAGGATAAACAGTGCCGCCGCCGACAGACCGTGGGCCAGCATCTGGATCACGGCACCTTGCAGTGCCAGTTGGCTGCCGGAGTAGATGCCGATCAGTACGAAGCCCATGTGGGAAACGGACGAGAAGGCGATCAGACGCTTGATGTCGGTTTGCGCGAAAGCGAGGAACGCACCGTAGAAGATCCCGATCAGACCGAGGGTCATGGCGATCGGCGCGAATTCGGCCGAGGCGTTTGGGAACAGCGGCAGGGCGAAACGCAGCAGACCGTAGGCCGCGGTTTTCAGCAGGATACCGGCGAGGTCGACGGAACCTGCAGTCGGCGCCTGGGCGTGAGCATCAGGCAGCCAGGAGTGGAACGGAACCACTGGCAGCTTGACCGCGAAGGCGATGAAGAAGCCGAGCATCAGAATGTACTCGGTGGTCATCGACATCTTGGTCTTCAACAGATCGGCGTAGTTGAAGGTGATCACGCCGGTGCTGTTGTAGTTGACCAGGACCAGACCGAGGATCGCCACCAGCATGATCAGGCCGGAAGCCTGAGTGAAGATGAAGAACTTGGTCGCGGCGTAGATCCGGGTTTTCTTGCCGTCCGAAGAACTGTGACCCCAGAGCGCGATGAGGAAGTACATCGGCACCAGCATCATTTCCCAGAAGAAGAAGAACATGAACAGGTCGAGGGCGAGGAACACGCCGACAACGCCGCCCAGGATCCACATCAGGTTCAGGTGGAAGAAGCCAACGTGACGTTGAATCTCTTTCCACGAGCAGAGTACCGAGAGGATGCCCAGCAGGCCGGTCAGCAGGATCATCAGCAGCGACAGGCCGTCGAGGGCCAGGTGCACATTGATGCCGAAGCGCTGGATCCAGACGTGCTTGAACTCAAGCGCCCAAGTCGGATCGGCGCCAGGCGCCGGTGCAAATGAATAGTCACCGTGGGCCCACAGCCAGAGGCCGAGGGCGAGTTCCAGGGTCATGGTCAACAGCGCAATCCAGCGGGGGAGGGTGGCGCCGAAGCGCTCACCCAGCCAGCACAGCAGGCCGCCGATGAAGGGGATCAGGATTAGCCAAGGCAGAATCATGACGGGCTCGTTTCCTTTCGCAAATTCGCAAGGTTCATATCAGACCGCTACCAGCACGACAGCGCCGATGACCAACACGGCACCAGCAGCCATCGAGGCGGCGTACCAACGCAGTTGACCGGTTTCGGTACGGCTCAGGGCGGTGTGACCACCCTTGGCCATGCGCGGGATCAGACCGATGGTCTGGTCGAGCGGGTCTTTGCGCAGTACATGGCTGATCGCAAGGTACGGCTTGACGAACAGTTTGTCGTAGATCCAGTCGAAGCCCCAGGCAGCGAACCACCAGGCCGAAAGGAGACGGCCGATGCCGCTGTTGGCGATTGCGGTCACGAAGCGACGCTTGCCGAGGAACAGCAGGGCCGCCAGCAGGATACCGGCCAGGGCGATGGCGCCCGAGGCAATTTCCAGACTGTGCTTGGCTTCGCCACCGGCATGGCCAACGCTCTCCGGCAGCACGCCGTGCAGTGGTGGAACGATCATGGCGCCGACGAAGGTCGACAGCACGATCAGCACCGACAGCGGCAGCCAGTGAGCGATGCCGTGACCGGCGTGGGCTTCGGTCTTGGCTTCACCGTGGAACGCGATGAAGATCAGGCGGAAGGTGTACAGCGACGTCATGAAGGCACCGACCAGACCTGCGTAAAGCAGACCGTGGTTGCCGCTGGCGAACGCTTCCCAGAGGATTTCGTCCTTGGAGTAGAAACCGGCGGTCACCAGCGGCAGGGCGGCCAGGGCGGCACCACCGACGATGAAGCTGGCGTAGGCCAGCGGCAGTTTCTTCCACAGGCCGCCCATCTTGAAGATGTTCTGCTCGTGGTGGCAGGCAACGATCACCGCACCGGAGGCAAGGAACAGCAGGGCCTTGAAGAAGGCGTGGGTCATCAGGTGGAAGATCGCGCCTTCCCAGGCGCCAACGCCCAGCGCCAGGAACATGTAGCCGATCTGGCTCATGGTCGAGTAGGCGAGGATACGTTTGATGTCGGTTTGAACCAGTGCGGCAAAACCTGCCAGAACCAGGGTCACACCACCGACGATTCCCACGAGATGCAGGATGTCCGGCGCCAGGGCGAACAGACCGTGGGTACGGGCGATCAGGTAGACACCAGCGGTAACCATGGTTGCGGCGTGGATCAGTGCCGAAACCGGGGTAGGGCCGGCCATCGCGTCCGCAAGCCAGGTCTGCAGCGGCAGTTGCGCCGATTTACCGACCGCACCGCCCAGGAGCATCAGGGTCGCCAGCACGATCCAGAAATCGCCGACCTTGAAGTGCTCGGGCGCCTTCACCAGCAGTTCCTGGACGTTCAGCGTGCCCAGTTGCTGGAACAGGATGAACAGGCCGATCGCCATGAACACGTCGCCGATACGGGTGACGATGAAGGCTTTGAGTGCGGCGTTACCGTTGTTGCGGTTGCTGTAGTAGAAACCGATCAACAGGTACGAGCACAGCCCCACTCCTTCCCAACCGAAGTAGATGAACAGCAGGTTATCGCCCAGGATCAGGAACAGCATGCTGGCGATAAACAGGTTGGTGTACGAGAAGAAGCGCGAGTAACCGTCTTCACCACGCATGTACCACGATGCAAACAGGTGGATCAGGAAGCCGACACCGACGACCACACCGAGCATGGTCACGGACAGACCATCCAGGTACAGCGCGAAGTTAGGCTGGAAACCTTCCACCGACATCCAGCGCCACAGCACCTGGGTGTAGACGCCACCTTCCGGTGGCGCGACGTTGAATTGCCAGATCACGTAAGCCGCGACGATGGCAGACAGGCCGATGGAGCCGACACCGATCAGAGCCGACAGGTTTTCCGAGAAGCGGCCGCGGGAGAACGACAGCAACAGGAACCCGATCAGAGGGAATACGAAAGTCAGAAAGAGTAGGTTCATCCGCGCATCTCACTGGCAGCGTCGATATCGAGCGTGTGGAAGCGGCGATACAGTTGCAGCAGGATCGCCAGGCCAATACTGGCTTCGGCGGCTGCAAGGCTGATCACCAGGATGAACATGATCTGTCCATCCGGTTGCGCCCAGCGGGCGCCCGCAACGATGAAGGCCAGTGCAGAGGCGTTCATCATCACTTCCAGACTCATCAACACGAACAAAATGTTGCGGCGGACCATCAGGCCGACCAGACCAAGGCAGAACAGGATGCCGGCGACGGCCAGACCATGTTCGAGAGGGATAGCAGGCATGTCTTACTCCTTCGCCTCGTTACGGCCCAAATGGAACGCCGTGACGGCTGCAGCGAGCAGCAGCATCGAGGCGAGTTCGACCACCAGCAGATACGGACCGAACAGGCTGATGCCCACGGCTTTTGCATCGACGGTGGTGTGGCCGATGGCCTGACCGCTCTGGTGAGCGAACAGCACATACAGCAGTTCGGCCAGCAGCAGGGCGGCGAGAATCACCGGCCCCGCCCAGATCCCGGGCTTGAGCCAGGTGCGTTCCTGCTGAACCGAGGCCGGGCCCAGGTTCAGCATCATCACCACGAACACGAACAGCACCATGATGGCGCCAGCGTAGGCGATCACTTCCAGCACGCCGGCGAACGGCGCGCCGAGTGCGAAGAAGGTCATGGCCACGGCGATCAGCGAAATGATCAGGTAGAGCAGGGCGTGCACAGGATTGGTGTTGGTGACCACACGCAGCGTGGACACAACAGCGATACCCGATGCGAAATAGAAAGCGAATTCCATCGTTCTTCCTTAAGGCAGCAAGCTCTTCACGTTGATCGGCTCGGCTTCGTTTTGTGCGGCGCCTTTCGGCTTGCCCGCAACGGCCATACCTGCAACACGATAGAAGTTGTAATCAGGGTTTTTGCCGGGGCCGGAGATCAGCAGATCTTCTTTCTCGTACACCAGGTCCTGACGTTTGAACTCGGCCATCTCGAAATCCGGCGTCAGCTGGATCGCGGTGGTCGGGCAGGCTTCCTCGCAGAGACCGCAGAAAATACAGCGCGAGAAGTTGATACGGAAGAAGTCCGGGTACCAGCGACCGTCTTCGGTTTCAGCTTTCTGCAGCGAGATGCAACCCACCGGGCACGCCACGGCGCACAGGTTGCAGGCTACGCAGCGTTCTTCGCCATCGGGGTCGCGGGTCAGGACGATGCGACCACGGTAGCGCGGTGGCAGGTAGACCGGCTCTTCCGGGTATTGCAGGGTGTCGCGCTTGCGAAAGCCATGGCCGAAGACCATGACCAGGCTGCGCAACTGGGTACCGGTACCCTTAACGATGTCGCCAATATATTTGAACATGGGTCAAATCCTCACTGAACCGCAACCGCAGGTGTGTTCCACAACACAACCGCAGCGGTTATCAGCAAATTGATCAGGGTCAGTGGCAGGCAGAATTTCCAGCTGAAATCCATCACCTGGTCATAACGCGGACGCGGGATGGAAGCGCGCAGCAGGATGAACAGCATGATGAAGAACGCGGTCTTCAGTGCGAACCAGACGAAGGACAGTTGCGGCAGGATGCCGAACGGACCGTGCCAGCCACCGAAGAACAGGGTGACCAGCAGCGCCGAGATCAGGATGATGCCGATGTATTCACCGACGAAGAACATGCCCCATTTCATACCGGCGTATTCAATGTGGTAACCGTCGGCCAGTTCCTGTTCCGCTTCCGGCTGGTCGAACGGGTGACGGTGAGTCACGGCCACGCCAGCGATGAAGAAGGTACAGAAGCCGAAGAACTGCGGAATGATGAACCACAGGTTCTGCGCCTGGTACTCGACGATGTCGCGCATGTTGAACGAGCCGACCTGCACCACGATGCCCATCAGGGCCAGGCCCATGAACACTTCGTAGGACACGGTCTGCGCCGAGGCACGCAAGCTGCCCAGAAGGGCGAACTTGTTGTTGCTCGACCAGCCGGCGAACAGCACCGCGTAGACCGACAGACCGGCCATGGCGAAGAAGAACAGCAGGCCGATGTTCAGATCCGCCACGCCCCAGGTCGGGGTGATCGGGATGATCGCGAACGCGATCAGCAGGGCGGACATGGCCACCACCGGTGCCAGGGTGAAGATCACCTTGTCGGCAAACGGCGGGGTCCAGTCTTCCTTGAAGAACATCTTCAGCATGTCGGCTGCGATCTGGAACATGCCGAACGGGCCAACGCGGTTCGGACCGTAACGGTCTTGCCACCAGCCCAGCAGGCGACGCTCGACAAAGCTGAGCAGCGCGCCTGCGACCACCACGGCCAGCAGGATCACGATGGCCTTGATGACCGTCAGGATCACATCGATCACTTCAGGGGTGAACCAGGTCATTGCGCTGCCTCCTGCAGACCATCAACGGTTTGGCCGAAAATCGCCGGCGGAATGCCTGCCAGACCGGCCGGCAGTGCAACCAGGCCAGCGCCCAGCTCTTCATTGATGCGCAGCGGCAGACGCAGGGTCTGGCCGGCAACGTTGAGGCTCAGCAGTGCGCCGTCGTTGACGCCCAGGCGATCCGCTTCGGACTTGGCCAGTGCAACGTAGGCGGCCGGGATACGTTCCTGAACCGGTGCGGCTTTCGACGAGTTCTCCTCGCTGCCGAACAGGTGGTAGAACGGCACGGCTTGCCAGGTGCCCTGGGCCGGGTTGAACGCGCGCGGAACACTGGCGAACCAGTTCAGCGAATCACCGCTGCTTTCGATCAGGCGGGTGCCCGGATCGCCAGCGCGCAGGTGACCACCGACCTCGTCCTGGAACTTGTTCCAGGCTTGCGGCGAGTTCCAGCCTGGCGACCAGGCGAACGGCACTTGCTGACGCGGTTCGGCTGAGCCCGAGTAACCTTCCATCGAGAAGGCGAACGCGGTGTCCTTGTCCTGCGGGGTGCGTGGTTCGTGAACGCTGATGTCGGCGCGCATCGCGGTGCGACCGGAGTAACGCAGCGGCTCACGCGCCAGTTTCAGGCCTTTGATGCGGAACGAGGCGGACGGCGCGGCGTCGACGATGCGGGCCAGTTGCGGGGTGCTCGAAGCAACGGCAGCGGTCACGTGGTCGAGTTGCGTCCAGTCGATCGGCTGGTTCAGCAGGGTAGCGCGCAGGGCGTGCAGCCAGCGCCAGCCTTCGTGGACCAGAATGCTCGCGTCCATGTATTGCGGGTCGAAAACCTGGAAGAAGCGCTGGGCGCGACCTTCCTGGCTGACCAGGGTACCGTCGCCTTCAGCGAAGCTGGCGGCTGGCAGAACCAGGTGCGCGCGGTCGCTGGTGGCGGTCTTCTGATGGTCGGCAACGATCACCACTTGCGCAGCGTTCAGTGCCGCATCGACCTTGGCTTTGGCGGTGCGGGTGTACAGATCGTTTTCCAGCACGACGATGGCGTCGGCCTTGCCGTCGATGACCGCTTGCAGCGCAGCATCGACCGATTCGCCACCGAGCATGGCCAGGCCGAGGCTGTTGGCTTCCGGCACGATCAGGCTGATCGAACCGTTCTTCTCGCGCAGCTTCAGGGCCTTGGCGATGTTCGCCGCGGCTTCGATCAAGGCTTTGGAGCCCAGCGAAGTACCGGCGATGATCAGCGGACGCTTGGCCGCGAGCAGGGCGTCGGCGATGCGCTTGGCCAGCTCCAGGGCTTCGGCGTCCAGACCTTCAACGGCCGGTGCGCTGGCGTCCAGGGCGTGAGCCACGGCGAAACCGATGCGTGCCAGATCGTCTGGAGCGGCGTGTACACACTCTTCGGCGATGTCGTCGAGCTTGGTTTCAGCCAGGCTGGCGATGAACAGCGGGTTCAGTTCGTGCTGACCGATGTTCTTCACGGCGGCGTCGAGCCAAGGCTGAACGCGCATGGCTTCGGCCATGTCTTCGGCCTTGCCTTTGACCGACTGACGCAGGGCCAGGGCCATGCGGGCGGCGGTCTGGGTCAGGTCTTCCCCGAGGACGAACACGGCGTCGTGATCTTCGATGTCGCGCATGTTCGGCACGGGCAGCGGGCTGTCTTTCAGCACTTGCAGGACCAGACGGATGCGTTCCAGCTCCGAGGCTTCGATACCGGAGTAGAAGTGCTCGGCGCCCACCAGTTCACGCAACGCGTAGTTGCTTTCCAGGCTGGCACGCGGCGAACCGATACCGACGATGTTGCGACCGCGCAGCAGGTCGGCGGCTTTGTCCAGCGCAGCATCCAGGCCAAGCTTGGTGCCGTCGGCCAGCAGTGGCTGACGTGGGCGGTCGGTGCGGTTGACGTAGCCATAACCGAAACGGCCACGGTCGCACAGGAAATACTGGTTCACCGAACCGTTGTAACGGTTTTCGATGCGACGCAGTTCGCCGTAACGCTCGCCCGGGGAGATGTTGCAACCGCTCGAGCAGCCATGGCAGATGCTCGGCGAGAACTGCATGTCCCACTTGCGGTTGTAGCGCTCGGAGTGAGTCTTGTCGGTGAACACACCGGTCGGGCAGACCTCGGTGAGGTTGCCGGAGAACTCGCTTTCGAGGGTGCCGTCTTCAACGCGACCGAAGTACACGTTGTCGTGGGCGCCGAATACACCGAGGTCGGTGCCGCCGGCGTAATCCTTGTAGAAACGCACGCAGCGGTAGCAGGCGATGCAGCGGTTCATCTCGTGGGAAATGAACGGGCCCAGTTGCTGGTTCTGGTGGGTGCGTTTGGTGAAGCGATAACGGCGCTCGTTGTGGCCGGTCATCACCGTCATGTCTTGCAGGTGGCAGTGACCGCCTTCCTCGCACACAGGGCAGTCGTGTGGGTGGTTGGTCATCAGCCATTCGACGACACTGGCGCGGAACGCCTTGGATTCTTCATCGTCGATGGAGATCCAGGTGTTGTCGGTGGCAGGGGTCATGCAGGACATGACGATGCGACCACGGGTGTCGTTCTCGTCGGTGTACTGCTTGACCGCACACTGGCGGCAGGCCCCGACGCTACCAAGCGCGGGGTGCCAGCAGAAATAAGGGATGTCGAGGCCCAGCGACAGACATGCCTGTAACAGGTTGTCTGCCCCGTCGACTTCGAGCGCTTTGCCGTCTACGTGGATAGTGGCCATGGTTCAAAGGTCTTCGTTGGCCCGGTGTCAGCGGGCGTGGCTAATGGAATCTTGTTATCCGTCCGAATCCAGTCAGCCCCGAAAGGCGTCATCGGACGAAAGGCGAAGGGCACGGACCCTTCGCCTTTTTTAAGCGTTTACGCGCCGACTGTGATCGGCTTCGCCAGAGGCGGGACGGTGGCGCTTGCGGGCGCGATACCGGCTTCGAACTCTGGACGGAAGTATTTGATGGCACTGCCCAACGGCTCCACGGCACCCGGTGCGTGAGCACAGAAGGTCTTGCCCGGGCCGAGGAAGTTGACCAGACCCAGCAGGGTCTCGATGTCGCCTGGCTGGCCGCGGCCTTGTTCGATGGCCATCAGCAGCTTGACGCTCCATGGCAGGCCATCACGGCAAGGAGTGCAGAAACCACAGGATTCGCGGGCGAAGAACTGCTCCATGTTGCGCAGCAGGGACACCATGTTGACGCTGTCGTCCACCGCCATGGCCAGGCCGGTGCCCATACGGGTGCCAACCTTGGCGATGCCGCCGGCGTACATTTGTGCGTCGAGGTGTTCCGGCAACAGGAAACCGGTACCGGCGCCACCTGGCTGCCAGGCTTTCAGCTTGAAGCCGTCGCGCATGCCGCCGGCGTAGTCTTCGAACAGCTCGCGACCGGTCACGCCGAATGGCAGTTCCCACAGGCCGGGGTTCTTGACCTTGCCGGAGAAGCCCATGAGCTTGGTGCCCATGTCTTCACTGCCGTCGCGGGCCAACGATTTGTACCAGTCCACGCCGTCGGCGATGATCGCCGGCACGTTGCACAGGGTTTCAACGTTGTTCACGCAGGTCGGCTTGCCCCACACGCCAACGGCGGCAGGGAAGGGCGGCTTGGAACGCGGGTTGGCGCGGCGGCCTTCGAGAGAGTTGATCAGTGCGGTTTCTTCACCGCAGATGTAACGCCCGGCGCCGGTGTGGACGAACAGCTCGAAATCGAAGCCGCTGCCCAGGATGTTCTTGCCCAGCAGGCCGGCTGCCTTGGCTTCTTCAACGGCACGGTTCAGGTGCTTGGCGGCGGTGGTGTACTCGCCACGCAGGAAGATGTAGCCACGGTAGGTTTTCAGCGCGCGGGCGCTGATCAGCATGCCTTCGATCAGCAGATGGGGCAGTTGCTCCATCAGCATGCGGTCTTTCCAGGTGTTCGGCTCCATTTCATCCGCGTTGCACAGCAGGTAGCGGATGTTGATGGATTCGTCCTTTGGCATCAGGCCCCACTTCACGCCAGTGGGGAAGCCTGCACCGCCGCGACCTTTGAGGCCGGCGTCTTTCACGGTCTGGACGATGGCGTCCTGATCCATGTCGGCGAAGGCCTTGCGCGCAGCGGCGTAACCATTCTTGGCCTGGTACTCGTCGAGCCACACGGCTTCGCCGTCGTCACGCAGGCGCCAGGTCAGCGGGTGAGTCTCGGCCGAACGCTGGATGCGGTTGGCAGGACCGAAAGAAGTCAGGGTCATACGTAGCCCTCGAGCAGTTTGGCGACGCCGGCAGGCTGGACATCGCCAAAGGTGTCGTCATCGATCATCAGCGCCGGTGCCTTGTCGCAGTTGCCGAGGCAGCAGACCGGCAGCAGGGTGAAACGACCGTCGGCGGTGGTCTGGCCCAGGCCGATACCCAGGTTGTTCTGGATTTCGCTGACCACCGACTCGTGGCCACCGATGTAGCAGACCATGCTGTCGCAGACGCGAATGATGTGGCGGCCGACCGGCTGACGGAAGATCTGGCTGTAGAACGTGGCCACGCCTTCAACGTCGCTGGCCGGGATGCCGAGGATCTCGCCGATGGCGTACAGAGCGCCGTCCGGCACCCAGCCACGTTCTTTCTGGACGATCTTCAGGGCTTCGATCGACGCCGCGCGCGGGTCTTCGTAGTGATGCAGCTCGTGCTCGATGGCCGAGCGCTCGGTTTCACTCAGGGTGAAACGGTCTGTCTGGATAAGCGTGCTGTTCATGCTTAGCGGTCCACGTCGGCCATAACGAAATCGATACTACCCAGGTACGCAATCAGGTCCGCGACCATGCTGCCTTTGATCACCGAAGGGATCTGTTGCAGATGCGGGAAGCTCGGAGTACGGATCCGGGTACGGTAGCTCATGGTGCCGCCGTCGCTCGTCAGGTAATAACTGTTGATGCCCTTGGTCGCTTCGATCATCTGGAAGGATTCGTTGGCCGGCATGACCGGGCCCCACGAAACTTGCAGGAAGTGCGTGATCAAGGTTTCGATGTGCTGCAGCGTGCGCTCTTTCGGCGGCGGCGTGGTCAGCGGGTGATCCGCCTTGTACGGTCCTTCCGGCATGTTGCGCAGGCACTGGTCGATGATCTTGACGCTCTGGCGCATCTCTTCGACGCGAACCATGCAGCGGTCGTAGGCATCGCCGTTGGCAGCCAGCGGTACTTCGAACTCGAAATTCTCGTAGCCGGAGTACGGACGCGCTTTACGCAGGTCGAAGTCGCAACCGGTGGAACGCAGGCCGGCACCGGTGACGCCCCATTCCAGGGCCTCTTTGGTGTTGTACTGGGCAACGCCGATGGTACGACCCTTGAGGATGCTGTTCTGCAGGGCGGCCTTGGTGTATTCGTCGAGGCGCTTCGGCAGCCATTCAACGAAGTCCTTCACCAGTTTTTCCCAGCCGCGCGGCAGGTCGTGAGCGACGCCGCCGATGCGGTACCAGGCCGGGTGCAGACGGAAACCGGTGATGGCTTCGATCACCGTGTACGCCTTCTGGCGGTCGGTGAAGGTGAAGAACACCGGGGTCATGGCGCCGACGTCCTGGATGTAGGTACCCAGGAACAGCAGGTGGCTGGTGATCCGGAAGAACTCGGCCATCATGATGCGGATGACGTCGACCTTCTCTGGCACCTTGATGCCGGCCAGCTTCTCGACCGAGAGCACGTACGGCAGGTTGTTCATCACGCCGCCGAGGTAATCGATACGGTCGGTGTACGGAATGAAGCTGTGCCAGGACTGACGCTCGGCCATCTTCTCGGCGCCACGGTGGTGGTAACCGATGTCCGGAACGCAATCGACGATCTCTTCACCGTCCAGTTGCAGGATGATGCGGAACGCACCGTGCGCCGAAGGGTGGTTCGGACCCAGGTTGAGGAACATGTAGTCCTCGTTCGGGCCGGAGCGCTTCATGCCCCAGTCTTCAGGACGGAAGCGCGCGGCTTCTTCCTCGAGCTGTTGCTTGGCCAGGTTCAGGCTGAACGGATCGAACTCGGTGGCGCGCGCCGGGAAGTCCTTGCGCAGCGGGTGACCTTCCCAGGTCGGCGGCATCATGATGCGCGACAGGTGCGGGTGACCTTTGAAGTCGATGCCGAACATGTCCCAGACTTCACGCTCGTACCAGTTGGCGTTCGGCCAGATGCTGGTGACGGTCGGCAAGCTGAGGTCGCTCTCGGACAAGGCGACCTTGATCATCACGTCACTATTACGTTCCAGCGACATGAGGTGATAGAACACGGTGAAATCGGCACCGCTCGGCAGCCCTTGACGCTTGGTGCGCAGACGCTCGTCCACGCCGTGCAGGTCATAGAGCATGACGTACGGCTTGGGCAGGTTGCGCAGGAAGGTCAGGACTTCGACGAGTTTGGCGCGAGCCACCCACAGCACCGGCATGCCGGTGCGGGTCGGCTGAGCGGTGAACGCTTCGGCGCCAAAACGGTTGTTCAGTTCGACGACCACATCCTGGTCGTCTGCCTTATAAGGCGGGATGTACAGAGCACTGCCTGTAGTCATGGTTATTTTTTCGCTTTCGGTCAACGTAAAGAATGAAGCCAGCTTCTCGTTTCTTTGAAACAGACTGGATCAGACTTCGTCAGGGCTGCGCAGGTTGGTGACTGCGATTCGCTGTTCGCGGCGCTGTTCCTTCTGCGAAGGCATGTCGGCGCGATAAACGCCTTGATCGCCAACGACCCAGGACAGTGGGCGACGCTCCTGGCCAATGGATTCCTGCAACAGCATCAAGCCTTGCAGAAATGCTTCTGGACGGGGCGGGCAGCCAGGTACGTAGACGTCAACGGGCAGGAACTTGTCCACCCCCTGAACCACGGAGTAGATGTCGTACATGCCGCCGGAGTTGGCGCACGAACCCATCGAGATCACCCACTTGGGTTCGAGCATCTGCTCGTACAGGCGCTGAATGATCGGCGCCATCTTGATGAAGCAGGTCCCGGCGATAACCATGAAGTCGGCCTGACGCGGTGATGCCCGGATAACTTCGGCGCCGAAGCGCGCGATGTCGTGGGGCGCCGTGAAGGCGGTGGTCATTTCCACGTAGCAGCACGACAGACCGAAGTTGTACGGCCACAGGGAGTTCTTACGTCCCCAGTTGACCGCGCCACTCAGCACGTCTTCCAGCTTGCCCATGAAAATGTTTTTGTGGACTTGATCCTCTAACGGATCGGAAACGGTTTCCCGCTGGCCGATCGGATACTGCTCGTTAGGAGCATCGGGGTCGATTCTGGTGAGATTGTATTGCATTGCCAAAGCCTCATTGTTTCAGCTTCGCCTGCCGCTTGCGACGAGCTTCCGGAGCCCAGTCAAGGGCGCCCACTCGGAACAGGTAGACAAGACCTGCCAACAGAATTGCTATGAAAACGAGAGCTTCGACGAATCCGGTCCAGCCGCTTTCGCGGACGGACACAGACCATGCAAAGAGAAAGAGGGCTTCGATATCGAAGATCACGAACAGCATCGCGACCAGATAGAATTTGGCTGAGAGCCGCAAGCGGGCGCCACCGGTAGGTAGCATGCCGGACTCGAACGGTTCGTTTTTGCTGCGGCCCCAGGCTTTTGACCCGAGGAGGCTGGAGACGCCGAGCATGAAGGCGCACAGGCCGACTACACCCAGAAGGAAAATGGCAAAGCCCCAGTTGTGGGCCATGAGTCCTGTCGCTTCGGGCATGCTGGAAATCCTTAACAGAGAGCAAAGGTCTCTGAGCTTGATAAAGAAATAAGGCAGTGACGATATGTCGCAGCAATCAATCGCGCTGATTTTATGGCTAAACACCCTGCAAGTAAAATTCCTATAGCGAAATTATTTATTGGAATAAGGACATAGCACACCTCGAAGGGCCCGCAGCCCATGCGTTGCGGGCATTAGCCGGGATTTCACGAATTATGTTTTGTAGGAAATGTAACGAACATAGTTGTCGCTAAATGATAATTGATATCGTTTGCAGAGGTTTCGTAACTGTTTAACGGGTCACTAGTTGGGAAGTTGTCTTATATGCGCGTTACTGCAAGTAGCGGCGGCGCCCGTTTTAGCCGATTTTTGCGATGCGGATACCGCTCTGGATCAATGTTTTGCCTGACAGGCTTTGCCAATTCCTGAGGTGCCCGGAAAACCGCAGGCAAAAAAACGCCCCGAACCAGTCGGGGCGTCAGTTTTTCGGCAATGCGGTTAGCTCTCTATACGGTCCGCAAAGGCCGTTCGCTCAGGCGAAGTCGATCAGTGGAACTGTTCTTCTTCGGTCGAACCGGTCAGTGCGGTTACCGACGACGAGCCACCTTGAATCACGGTGGTCATGTCGTCGAAGTAGCCAGTGCCCACTTCCTGCTGGTGAGCCACGAAGGTGTAACCCTTGGCGGCGTCAGCGAATTCCTGCTCTTGCAGCTTCACGTAGGCAGTCATGTCGTTGCGGGCGTAGTCGTGCGCCAAGTTGAACATGCTGTGCCACATGTTGTGAATGCCGGCCAGGGTGATGAACTGGTGCTTGTAACCCATGGCGGACAGTTCGCGCTGGAACTTGGCGATGGTCGCGTCGTCCAGGTTTTTCTTCCAGTTGAAGGAAGGCGAGCAGTTGTACGACAGGATCTGGTCCGGGTATTCCTTTTTGATCGCTTCAGCGAAACGACGGGCTTCTTCCAGGTCCGGCTTGGCGGTTTCGCACCAGATCAGGTCGGCGTACGGCGCGTAGGCCAGGCCTCGGGCGATTGCCTGGTCCAGACCTGCACGAACCTTGTAGAAACCTTCCTGGGTACGGGTGCCAGTCACGAATGGCTGGTCGTACGGATCGCAGTCGGAAGTCAGCAGGTCGGCAGCGTTGGCGTCGGTACGGGCCAGGATGATGGTCGGTACACCGGCAACGTCGGCAGCCAGACGAGCCGCGGTCAACTTCTGCACGGCTTCCTGGGTTGGCACCAGCACCTTGCCGCCCATGTGGCCACATTTCTTCACGGAAGCCAGTTGGTCTTCGAAGTGAACGCCGGCGGCGCCTGCTTCGATCATGCTCTTCATCAGCTCGTAGGCGTTCAGTACGCCGCCGAAACCGGCTTCAGCGTCAGCCACGATTGGCGCGAAGTAGTCGATGTAGCCTTCGTCGCCCGGGTTCTTGCCGGCTTTCCACTGGATCTGGTCGGCGCGACGGAACGAGTTGTTGATGCGCTTGACCACGGTTGGAACCGAGTCCACCGGGTACAGCGACTGGTCCGGGTACATCGATTCGGCGGAGTTGTTGTCCGCCGCGACTTGCCAGCCCGACAGGTAGATCGCCTGGATACCGGCTTTAACCTGCTGCACAGCCTGACCGCCGGTCAGGGCGCCCATGCAGTTGACGAAATCTTTCTCTGGGCGGAAGGACGGCTTGGCACCCTGGGTGACCAAGTTCCACAGCTTCTCGGCGCCCATTTTTGCAAAGGTGTGCTCTGGTTGAACCGAGCCACGCAGACGGACGACGTCAGCAGCGGAGTAATTGCGAGTCACGCCTTTCCAGCGCGGGTTTTCAGCCCAGTCTTTTTCAAGGGCTGCAATTTGCTGTTCGCGTGTCAGTGCCATGGAGATAAACCTCGTCGCGTCTTTATGAAAAGTTGTTCTGCGGTGGAAAATTCCTTGCGCTCGCTGACCAGAAGCTTAGGTGGTCAGGTCGGGTTCGGCGGGGCAGGCGACGGATGAACGATGGGCTCGAGGGGAAGTGAGCAGGTAAAGGCGAACTGGTGGGCGCATTCGGGCGTCGTGGGCCTTTATACGAACGACAGTGTAAAGCCGGGTTACCTAATTACGCTTCCGTCCCTCGGGACAACTTCGTTCCAGTCGGCAACCTCGTCAAACACGCCTTGTGGGCGGTACAGACACGAAACGGCTCGCGGGGATGGTTGCGAGCAGCGCTTCGAAGGCCCTTGCCAGGGCCTCTGATTAGCGGGAGCGAGGCCATCATGCCTTCGCTTTTTTGGCTCGTCAAACGTTTTGTAGTGCTTTTTTTCAAGCACTACATCTTTCGTCTAATACGACTAATCAGTCAGTTTTTGGTGCTTTAGTCCAGCGTGTCGACTTTCACCCGCAACGTCATGTCATCCCGGCCTTGAGTAGAGTAGCTGCGGGCCAGGCCCTGTTTGTCGGCCTGGGTCTGGCGATTCACGCCGGCTAGGGTGATCCATTCACCCAAGCGTCCGGTGACGGTTGTGTCGGTACTTTGCACGTTCACTACATCGGGACGTTCCTGGCTCATGCGGTCACGGTTGGTACTGATAGCCAGGTGAACGGTTTCGCCGGTGACGCTGGCGGTGACGTAAAAACCCTGGGTGACGTTGCGATATTGGGTCTGGCTGCTGTAATCGCCGTAGGAGTTGGTCTGGCTGCTGGTGATCGGCACGCTCTGGCCGACCTGGATCAGTGCTGGAGCACCTTCGCTGGCCTGGATCTGCTGAATGCCGCCGTCACGGCTGGCAGTGCTTCGACTGATGATGCGGGTTTGCGCGCCATTGACTGAATAACCTTCGTCGCCACGACCGTTGTTTTCGTTGGTGTCGACCGTGATCAGCAAGCGCTTGGGCGCGGTGTCGAGCTGTGAGAGCAGATCCTTGAGTTCTTGAATCTTGCCGGGCTCGGCCTTGACGATCAGTTGGTTGCCATAGGCGCTGACCTGGCCGTCCTTGCCGATGAAGTCCTGAGCCACCGGCAGCATGTCGGCGCTGGTGTGGTACTTGAGGGGCACGATTTCTGTGGCTGCCATCACCGAAACACTGCAGCCGAGCAGCAGGGTGGTGAGCAGGGTGCGTAGGGACATGTCCGTTATCTCCGCTTTCGAAAGGCTTGATATTGCCAGTTTGTCGGCCCGGGGTGGGGCAAGTTGAATCGTAGACAGCAAAACGCCCCGGCATCCGAAAATGGCAGAGCGTTTTGTGGTGTTCTGGAGGGCCTCTTCGCGAGCAAGCCCGCTCCCACATTGGATCTCTGCCGGGCACAAAATCTGTGTTCGCTGGAGGTCTCCTGTGGGAGCGGGCTTGCCCGCGAATGCCGCGACGCGGACTTATGCCGAGTGACGAACCATGTCGACATGCGGAATCCCGGCTTCGAGGAATTCCTCGCTGACCAGGTTGAAACCCAGACGCTCATAGAACGCTGTGGCCTGAACCTGGGCGCTGAGCATCTGCTGCTTCAGTCCGCGCTCCTCTGCTTCGGCGATGACCGCTTGCATCAGCGCATCGCCGACCTTCAGGCCACGCCAGTCCTTGAGCACCGAAACCCGGCCAACATGTCCGTCGGGTAAAAGGCGGGCGGTGCCGATCGGAAAGTCGCCTTCGAAAGCCAGGAAGTGCACCGCCGTAGCGTCATCGGCGTCCCACTCAAGCTCGGGTGGAACCGATTGTTCGGCAATGAAGACCGTTTCGCGAATGCGGCGGATCTCGGCGTTGTCCTTTTGCCAGTCTGCAACACGTACGCGAATCTTATTCATCGTCGGCGAACCCCAGGCTTCCCTGTTTGACCAGTTCGCACAGCAGGCCGCGACCGTCTTCGTCGCTCAGCCAGTCACCGAGGTTGTCGGTGTGCAGAGCGTCGGCGGAGCAGATCAGCTTCAGCAGTTCGCGCAGCTTGCCTGGCAGGTAACGGCTCTGGCCGCTGGCGAACAGCAGCAGGTCGTCATCGACGTCCGACCACGCCAGGCGTGCGCTCGGGTTGCGGATCAGGATGGCGCCGTCTTCGAACGCGCCAAGAAGGTCTTCTTCCTCGACTTCTTCAGGGCCGACCACCAGCTCTGGATAACGCGGCTCGGTCATGTACTGGCCGAACCAGGTCAGCAGCAGGCGCTCATCGCTCATGTGCTCGGCGAGCAGTGCTTTCAGGCGGCCGAGTGCATCGTGCTGGATCTGATGTGGGTCATCGCTGACCGGTTTGGCATCGGCGTCGGTGTAGCGCTCTTCGTCAGTCAGGAACTGGCTGAGGAAGTCGGTGAAGTGGGTCAGCACTTCAGCGGCGCTCGGTGCGCGGAAGCCGACCGAGTAGGTCATGCAGTCATCGACGGCAACACCGCAGTGGGCCAGGCGCGGGGGCAGGTAGAGCATGTCGCCCGGTTCCAGGACCCACTCTTCGGTCTCGTGGAATTCGGCGAGGATGCGCAGGTCCGCGTGTTGCAGCAGCGGGCTTTCGGAGTCGCACATCTGGCCGATTTTCCAGTTGCGCTTGCCGTGGCCTTGCAGCAGGAACACGTCGTAGTTGTCGAAGTGCGGGCCGACGCTGCCACCCGGGGCGGCGAAGCTGATCATTACGTCGTCGACGCGCCAGCTCGGCAGGAAGCGGAAATTCTCCAGCAGCTCGCTGACTTCCGGCACGAACTGATCGACCGCCTGCACCAGCAGGGTCCACTCGCGCTCCGGCAGTTTGCTGAATTCGTCTTCGGCGAACGGGCCGCGACGCAGTTCCCAAGGACGCTCGCCGTGCTCAATCACCAGACGCGATTCGACTTCTTCTTCCAGGGCCAGGCCGGCGAGTTCGTCGGCGTCGATCGGGCTTTCAAAATCAGGAATCGCCTGACGGATCAGCAGTGGTTTTTTCTGCCAGTAATCGCGCATGAATTCGCGCGCCGTAAGACCACCCAGAAGTTGAAGAGGAATATCGGGATTCATATGTAACCTATTGAAAAAAAGCATTTTTCAGACGGGAATAAAAACGCCCGGCGCGGCCGGGCGTCTCAAACGGGTCAAGCGGTCGATCAGATGCGTTTGGCTTGCGCTACAGCGTTGCCGATGTAGTTGGCCGGGGTCAGCTGCTTGAGTTCGGCTTTCGCTTCGGTCGGCATGTCCAGACCATCGATGAAAGTCTGCAGCGCTTCAGGGCTGATGCCCTTGCCGCGGGTCAGTTCTTTCAGCTTCTCGTACGGGTTTTCGATGTTGTAGCGGCGCATCACGGTCTGGATCGGCTCGGCCAGGACTTCCCAGCAAGCGTCCAGATCGGCAGCGATCTTGTCAGCGTTCAGCTCGAGCTTGCTGATGCCTTTGAGGCTCGCTTCGTACGCGATCACGCTGTGGGCGAAGCCGACACCGAGGTTGCGCAGAACGGTGGAGTCGGTCAGGTCGCGCTGCCAGCGGGAGATCGGCAGTTTGCTCGCCAGGTGCTGGAACAGTGCGTTGGCGATGCCCAGGTTGCCTTCGGAGTTTTCGAAGTCGATCGGGTTGACCTTGTGCGGCATGGTCGACGAACCGATTTCGCCGGCGATGGTGCGCTGCTTGAAGTAACCCAGGGAGATGTAGCCCCAGATGTCACGGTCGAAGTCGATCAGGATGGTGTTGAAGCGCGCAATGGCGTCGAACAACTCGGCGATGTAGTCGTGCGGCTCGATTTGCGTGGTGTACGGGTTGAAGCCCAGGCCCAGCTCGTCTTCGATGAAGGCGCGGGCGTTGGCTTCCCAGTCGATCTGCGGGTAGGCCGACAGGTGGGCGTTGTAGTTGCCGACAGCGCCGTTGATCTTGCCCAGCAGCGGAACGGCAGCAACCTGAGCGATCTGGCGCTCGAGACGGTAAACCACGTTCGCCAGCTCTTTGCCCAGGGTGGTCGGCGAAGCCGGCTGGCCGTGGGTGCGCGACAGCATCGGCACGTCGGCGAAACGGATGGCCAGTTCGCGGATGGCGTTGGCGGTCTGGCGCATCAGCGGCAGCATTACGTCATCACGACCTTCGCGCAGCATCAGGGCGTGGGACAGGTTGTTGATGTCCTCGCTGGTGCAGGCGAAGTGGATGAATTCGCTGACCTTGGCCAGCTCCGGCAGCTTGGCCGCCTGCTCCTTGAGCAGGTATTCGATCGCTTTGACGTCGTGGTTGGTGGTGCGCTCGATCTCTTTCACGCGCTCGGCGTGCTCCAGCGAGAAGTTCTCGGCCAGTTCATTCAGAACGGCGTTGGCTTCGGCGGAGAAGGCTGGCACTTCCGGGATGCCGGCGTGAGCGGCCAGGCGCTGGAGCCAGCGCACTTCAACCAGAACGCGGGCACGGATCAGACCGTACTCGCTGAAAATTGGGCGCAGGGCCTGGGTTTTGCCGGCGTAGCGGCCGTCAACAGGGGAAACCGCAGTGAGCGAAGAGAGCTGCATGGGGTGTTCTCGGACAGTCGGGCAACGAAATGGGGCGCGTATCATACATGAAAAAATCCGCCGGTCCGTCGCCAACTGACCGGCGTATTACGCGTTACAGGCTACAAAGCTTTTATTGCGCGGCGATTTACTCGCTGCGCATCAACGGATACAGCTCTTTGAGCAACTTGCGCCGGCTCACGACCAACTGCCAGCGGTGACCGCCGAGCTGGCGCCACAGCCGCGCCGAACGAATGCCGGCGAGCAGCAGGGCGCGGATCTTCGAGGCATTGCTCGGCTGCTGCAGGTTGCGCATGTCGCCGTGCACCTGAATGCGCTGGCGCAGCGTGCTCAGGGTGTCCTGATACAGCGCGCCGCAGGCCGCTATCACGTTTTCGTGGGCCGGGCCGAAATGCTCGACCTGCGACTGGATCTGCGGCAGACGCTTGCCGATCACGTCGAGCATGTCGTTGCGCTTGGCCAGTTGCCGCTCAAGACCAAGCATCGACAACGCGTAACGCAGCGGTTCGCGCTGCAAGGTGCTCGGGTCGCGCTCGAGGGCGCCGATCAGTGCGCGGTAACCCTCGCGCAGGTTGATATCGTCGCCGCCGTAAACATCCAGCGTGTCTTTCGGGTCACGAACCAGCAGGCTGCCGAGCATGCAGCTCAGGCCGGCC
Source organism: Pseudomonas pharyngis (assembly GCF_021602345.1). Lineage (GTDB taxonomy): Bacteria > Pseudomonadota > Gammaproteobacteria > Pseudomonadales > Pseudomonadaceae > Aquipseudomonas > Aquipseudomonas pharyngis. The sequence goes on along the minus strand of NZ_BQID01000004.1, from coordinate 287,270 downwards.
TCGTTGGTCTGGCCGGTCTTGGCGATCCGGTCCACCAGCACGGCGGCGAGAAACACGCCGCCCAGAGCGGTCAATTGCTCCTGAGTCGGGCTCATGCCTGGCCGCTCCACGGCTCGGCGACTTCGATCACGCCGCCACCGAGGCAGACTTCACCGTCATAGAACACCACCGACTGGCCCGGCGTGACTGCGCGTTGCGGCTCGTCGAACACGGCGCGATAGCCGGTAGCAGTTTTTTCCAAAGTGCAGGCCTGATCGCTCTGGCGATAACGAACCTTGGCGGTCAGGCGCAGCGGCTGGCTCAGGTCGATCGGGTTGACCCAATAGATTTCCGAAGCGAGCAGGGCGCTGGAGAACAGCCACGGATGGTTGTTGCCCTGACCGACGATCAGTTCGTTGGTGTCCAGATCCTTGCGCAGCACATACCACGGTTCGTCGCCGGCGTCTTTCAGACCGCCGATGCCCAGGCCCTGGCGTTGACCGATGGTGTGGTACATCAAACCGTGGTGACGGCCGATGACTTCGCCTTCGGTGGTCTTGATCTCGCCCGGTTGCGCCGGCAGGTATTGCTTGAGGAAATCGCTGAAGCGACGCTCGCCGATGAAGCAGATCCCGGTGGAATCCTTCTTCTTGGCGGTTGCCAGCTCGTATTTCTCGGCAATTGCACGGACTTCCGGCTTTTCCAGCTCGCCGACCGGGAACAGGGTCTTGGCGATCTGTTCGCCGCCGACGGCGTGCAGGAAGTAGCTCTGATCCTTGTTCGGATCCAGGCCCTTGAGCAGTTCGGTGCGGCCGTCGATGTCGCGGCGGCGCACGTAGTGGCCGGTGGCGATCAGGTCGGCGCCGAGCATCATGGCGTAGTCGAGGAACGCCTTGAACTTGATCTCGCGGTTGCACAGGATGTCCGGGTTCGGCGTGCGGCCGGCCTTGTATTCGGCCAGGAAGTGCTCGAACACATTGTCCCAGTACTCGGCGGCGAAGTTGGCGGTGTGCAGCTTGATACCGATCTTGTCGCACACGGCCTGGGCATCCGCCAGGTCGTCCATGGCGGTGCAGTATTCCGTTCCGTCGTCTTCTTCCCAGTTCTTCATGAACAGGCCTTCCACTTCATAGCCCTGCTCGATCAGCAGGAGAGCGGAAACGGAAGAGTCCACGCCGCCGGACATGCCGACAATGACGCGCTTCTTGGATGTGTCAGAAGGGGCTGGATCACGCATAGGGATTCAATGAGTGTCTTGAAAAAGGACGCGATTCTATCAGGCTCACGGCCTCAAGGCTAAAGGGAAGGGCGGATCAGTTCGAGGCCGAAGCGATTGCCGGCCAGATAATCGTCGATGCAGCGGATGATCAGCTCGCTGCGCCAGTTATCGCGCTGGGCCAATAATTCGTCGCGAGTCAGCCACTTGGCGCCGACGATGCCGTCGTCCAGTTGATAATCCGGGTGGTGTTTCACCGCTTTGGCGCTGAAGCATACCCGCTGGTAAGTCACGCCGTTGCTCGGGGCGGTGTACAGATAAATGCCGATGACGGCGGTGGGTTCGACGTCCCAGCCGGTTTCCTCGAGGGTTTCGCGCACGGCGGCTTCGATCAGGGTTTCGTCCGGATCGAGATGGCCGGCCGGCTGATTGAGCACGTTACGCCCGGCCTTGTGTTCCTCGACCATCAGGAAGCGGCCGTTGTCCTCAACGATAGTGGCGACAGTGATGTGGGGGAGCCATTGCATTGATTGAATCTCCTGGGCGAAAGGCAGAAACACAAACCCCGGCGCATGGCCGGGGTTTGTGATGTTCCCTTTACAACCTTAAACCAGCGCAGCGATGGCCGCGTTGAGGGTTGCGCTTGGGCGCATGGCCTTGCTGATCAGCTCGGCATCGGCGTGGTAGTAACCACCGATGTCCACTGGCTTGCCCTGAACGGCGTTGAGCTCGGCGACGATGGTCGCTTCGTTCTCGGTCAGGGTCTTGGCCAAGGTCGCGAACTGCGCTTGCAGTGCAGCGTCTTCGGTCTGGGCGGCCAGGGCTTGTGCCCAGTACATCGCCAGGTAGAAGTGGCTGCCGCGGTTGTCGATGTTGCCGACTTTGCGCGATGGCGATTTGTTGTTGTCGAGGAACTGGCCGGTGGCCTGATCCAGGGTCTTGGACAGAACCAGCGCTTTCGGGTTGTTGTAGTTCACACCCAGGTGCTCGAGAGAAGCGGCCAGGGCCAGGAATTCACCCAGCGAATCCCAGCGCAGGAAGTTCTCTTCGACCAGTTGCTGCACGTGCTTCGGAGCCGAACCGCCGGCGCCGGTTTCGAACAGGCCACCGCCGTTCATCAGCGGCACGATCGACAGCATCTTGGCGCTGGTGCCCAGTTCCATGATCGGGAACAGGTCGGTCAGGTAGTCGCGCAGTACGTTGCCGGTCACCGAAATGGTGTCCTTGCCTTCGCGGGTGCGCTGCAGGGTGTATTTCATGGCATCGACCGGCGCCATGATCTGGATGTCCAGACCGGTGGTGTCGTGATCCTTCAGGTAAGCCTGAACCTTCTCGATCACCACGCCGTCGTGGGCGCGCATCGGGTCCAGCCAGAAAATGGCCGGGGTGCTGCTTGCACGGGCGCGGTTGACGGCCAGTTTGACCCAGTCCTGGATCGGCGCGTCTTTGGTCTGGCACATGCGGAAGATGTCGCCGGCTTCAACAGCCTGTTCCATCAGCAGGGTGCCTTTGCTGTCGGTCACGCGAACCACGCCGTCGGCCTTGATCTGGAAGGTCTTGTCGTGGGAGCCGTATTCTTCAGCCTTTTTCGCCATCAGGCCAACGTTTGGCACGCTGCCCATGGTGGTCGGATCGAAAGCGCCGTTGGCTTTGCAATCTTCGATCACCGCCTGGTAGATGGTGGCGTAGCAGCGATCCGGGATCACAGCCTTGGTGTCGTGCAGCTGGCCGTCGGTGCCCCACATCTTGCCGGAGTCACGGATCATGGCCGGCATCGAGGCGTCGACGATAACGTCGCTCGGCACGTGCAGGTTGGTGATGCCTTTGTCGGAGTTGACCATCGCCAGCGACGGACGAACGGCATAGACCGCTTGCACGTCAGCTTCGATCTGGGCTTGCTGCTCGGCCGGCAGGGATTTGATGCGGGCGTACAGGTCGCCGATGCCGTTGTTCAGGTTGAAGCCGATTTCGGCCAGCACGTCGGCGTGCTTGGTCAGGGCGTCCTTGTAGAACTCGGCAACGATCTGGCCGAACATGATCGGGTCGGAGACCTTCATCATGGTGGCTTTCAGGTGAACCGACAGCAGCACGCCTTGTTGCTTGGCGCTGTCGATTTCAGCGGCGATGAACGCGCGCAGGGCCTTTTTGCTCATCACGGAGCAGTCGAGGATCTCGCCCGCCTGAACGGTGGTTTTTTCTTTCAGGACGGTGGTGGTGCCGTCTTGGGCGACCAGCTCGATTTTCACGGTGTCAGCGGCGTCGATCAGGGCCGCTTTTTCGCTGCCGTAGAAATCGCCGGTGCTCATGTGAGCGACGTGGGACTTGGAGTCCTTGGCCCAGGCGCCCATTTTGTGCGGGTGCTTGCGAGCGTAGTTCTTGACCGACAGCGGAGCGCGACGGTCGGAGTTGCCTTCACGCAGAACCGGGTTCACGGCGCTGCCCTTGACCTTGTCGTAGCGCGCCTTGGCGTCTTTGTCGGCGTCGCTGGTCACGGTTTCCGGGTAGTCCGGCAGGTTGTAGCCCTGGGCTTGCAGTTCTTTGATCGCGGCTTGCAGTTGCGGAACCGAGGCGCTGATGTTCGGTAGCTTGATGATGTTGGCTTCAGGCGTAACGGCCAGGTCGCCCAGTTCGGCGAGGTGGTCGGCTACGGCTTTGTCGCCCAGTTGCTCGGGGAAGCTGGCCAGAATACGTGCTGCAAGAGAGATATCGCGGGTTTCCACGGCGATATCGGCCGAGGCGGTGTAAGCCTCGATGATCGGCAGCAGGGAATAGGTGGCGAGGGCTGGAGCTTCGTCGGTGAAGGTATAGATGATCTTCGAGCGGGTGGGCATATTCGGATTAACTCTCTCTTCTTTGCTAAAGCGTGCGCAGAAACTCGAGGGGCGCCGGGTAAGCGCGTTCGTTCAAAGTCATCCGTGAACCGAATGTCGAGAATCTTCGCGGTGATGTTGGGTGCATCAGTAGAGCGTCAAGCAGTCGGACTGCGGTAACAACCCGACCAATCAGGCGGAAAGTCTCGTGCTAGAGAGGCCAGCCGTCGTGACCCTTTGGTCAGCGGGCGGCATTATACATAGGTAGCTGGCAATCTGCCGATGGTTCATATGCAACGATTCTCGTCCATTGGTCTAAAGGTCGCAGGCCGGGGTGGGGCGTAGAGTCGCCGTGAATGCTTGAGATTGGCGCTTTTCCCTTTGCTTTCAGGCTTGTACGAACCGAGATGTGGTCGCGCCCGGAACAGAGGGTTTGCGTGTTGATTTAACTGGGTTACGCTCGAACCAAGCCAGATGTTCAATCCAAACAATGGAGTTCAGCATGGGTTACAAGAAGATTCAGGTTCCAGCCGTCGGCGACAAAATCACCGTCAACGCAGACCATTCTCTCAATGTCCCTGATAACCCGATCATTCCCTTCATCGAAGGTGACGGCATTGGCGTCGACGTCAGCCCTGTGATGATCAAAGTGGTTGATGCTGCCGTAGAGAAAGCCTACGGGGGCAAGCGCAAGATTTCCTGGATGGAGGTTTATGCTGGCGAAAAAGCAACTCAAGTCTATGACCAGGACACCTGGCTGCCCCAGGAAACCTTGGACGCGGTCAAGGATTACGTGGTTTCCATCAAGGGCCCGCTGACCACTCCGGTCGGTGGCGGCATCCGCTCCCTCAACGTCGCTCTGCGCCAACAGCTCGATCTCTATGTCTGCCTGCGCCCGGTGGTGTGGTTCGAGGGCGTGCCGAGCCCGGTGAAAAAGCCCGGCGACGTCGATATGGTGATCTTCCGCGAGAACTCCGAAGACATTTATGCCGGTATCGAATGGAAGGCCGGCTCCCCTGAGGCCACCAAGGTCATCAAATTCCTGAAAGAAGAAATGGGCGTCACCAAGATCCGTTTCGACCAGGACTGCGGCATCGGCATCAAGCCGGTTTCGAAAGAAGGCACCAAGCGTCTGGTGCGCAAGGCCCTGCAGTACGTGGTGGACAATGACCGCAAGTCGCTGACCATCGTACACAAGGGCAACATCATGAAATTCACCGAAGGCGCCTTCAAGGACTGGGGCTATGAGGTGGCGAAGGAAGAATTCGGCGCCGAGCTGCTCGACGGCGGCCCATGGATGAAATTCAAGAACCCTAAAACCGGCCGCGAAGTCGTCGTCAAGGACGCCATCGCCGATGCTATGCTCCAGCAGATCCTGCTGCGTCCGGCCGAATACGATGTGATCGCTACCCTCAACCTCAACGGTGACTACCTGTCCGACGCCCTGGCGGCGGAAGTGGGCGGTATCGGTATCGCGCCGGGTGCCAACCTGTCCGACACCGTGGCCATGTTCGAGGCGACCCACGGTACCGCGCCGAAATATGCCGGCAAGGACCAGGTGAATCCGGGTTCGGTGATCCTGTCGGCGGAGATGATGCTGCGCCACCTGGGCTGGACCGAGGCGGCCGACCTGATCATCAAGGGCACCAATGGCGCGATCAAGGCCAAGACCGTGACCTACGACTTCGAGCGTCTGATGGAAGGTGCCACGCTGGTGTCTTCTTCGGGCTTCGGCGAAGCGCTGATCAAGCATATGTAAGAAAGACGGCTGCAACGAAACCGCCCGGCTCGAGTGATCGAGCCGGGCGGTTTGTTTTCTGGCAGGTGTTCGGATTGCTTCAGCTGGTCACTGATTGGTGATGAGCGGCAGCAGCGGCTGCGACCGAGGCGGCATCTTTCGCGGCGTCGACATTCTGAATATTTGTTGCGTGCAGGCCTTTGGGCCCTTGCACAATGTCGAATTTAACCTCCTGTCCGGCCTTCAGGGTTTTGTATCCGTCCATCTTGATGGCGGAATAGTGGGCGAAGAAATCGATCTCCTTGCCATCCTCGTCCCTCCCCTCGTGGGATTTGGTATTGATGAAACCGAACCCCTTGGCATTGTTGAACCATTTCACCTTGCCGACAGCCATGCTCAAATCCCTCTGCAACAGTCTCCATCGCTGGAGTATCATCCAATTCATCCGCAGTCGAATCCGTTAAAAAGATTGACTCCGCGGATCTTTTTTCCCCACTGTGGGTTCTATTGGTTGTAACACCGTTTTCCCGATAGTCAAGGTGACCGGGCAGTCGGAGTTGAAAACGTGTCAAGCCGCCCCCACCACTGTATTTGCACAACTGACGAACCTTTCTTTCCATGCATGCAATCAGCCAGATTCGACTAACATTCAATCAGGATCGCCCGCTTCTCCAAAAGGATCTTCCACAGGAGCACGACGACGATTCGGCAGGCGTTGCTGTTCAGGAAGCAAAGCCTGCGTTACAGGCGCCGCCGATGTACAAGGTGGTTTTGTTCAATGATGACTACACACCGATGGATTTCGTCGTCGAAGTGCTCGAGGTGTTTTTTAACCTGAATCGCGAGCTGGCGACCAAGGTCATGCTGGCCGTCCACACAGAAGGGCGGGCAGTATGTGGAGTGTTTACCCGCGACATCGCCGAGACAAAGGCCATGCAGGTCAACCAGTACGCCAGGGAAAGCCAGCATCCGCTACTCTGTGAAATCGAGAAGGACGGTTAATCGCCGACCACTTGGGTATGAGGTGAAGCTATGTTAAACCGCGAGCTCGAAGTCACCCTCAATCTTGCCTTCAAGGAGGCACGTTCGAAACGTCATGAGTTCATGACCGTCGAACACCTGCTGCTGGCCCTATTGGACAATGAGGCTGCCGCCACCGTATTGCGTGCCTGCGGCGCAAACCTCGACAAACTCAAGCACGACCTGCAGGAGTTCATCGACTCCACCACGCCACTGATCCCCGTTCATGACGAGGACCGTGAAACCCAGCCAACCCTGGGCTTCCAGCGTGTACTGCAACGTGCTGTCTTTCATGTGCAGAGCTCGGGCAAACGCGAAGTAACCGGCGCCAACGTGCTGGTTGCAATCTTCAGTGAGCAAGAGAGTCAGGCGGTGTTCCTGCTGAAACAGCAGAGCGTTGCACGCATTGATGTCGTCAACTATATCGCCCACGGCATTTCCAAAGTGCCGGGGCATGGCGATCACTCTGAAGGTGAACAAGATATGCAGGACGACGAGGGCGGTGAGTCTTCTTCTTCAGGCAATCCGCTGGACGCTTATGCCAGCAATCTCAACGAACTCGCACGCCAGGGCCGGATCGATCCGCTGGTCGGGCGTGAAACGGAAGTCGAGCGTGTCGCGCAGATTCTGGCGCGTCGTCGCAAGAACAATCCGCTGCTGGTCGGCGAGGCGGGCGTGGGTAAAACCGCGATTGCCGAGGGCCTGGCCAAGCGCATTGTCGACAACCAGGTGCCGGACCTGCTGGCCAACAGCGTCGTTTACTCACTCGATCTGGGTGCTCTGCTCGCGGGCACCAAGTATCGCGGTGACTTCGAGAAGCGCTTCAAGGCGTTGCTCAATGAACTGAAAAAACGTCCGCAGGCGATCCTGTTCATCGACGAAATCCACACCATCATCGGTGCGGGTGCTGCGTCCGGTGGCGTCATGGATGCCTCGAACCTGCTCAAACCGCTGCTGTCGTCTGGCGACATTCGCTGCATCGGCTCGACCACGTTCCAGGAATTCCGTGGCATCTTCGAAAAAGACCGTGCCCTGGCACGTCGCTTCCAGAAGGTCGATGTGGTCGAGCCGTCGGTGGAGGACACCATCGGTATCCTGCGTGGCCTGAAAGGTCGCTTCGAACAGCACCACAACATCGAATACAGTGATGAGTCGCTGCGCGCCGCTGCGGAACTGGCTTCGCGCTACATCAATGACCGGCACATGCCGGACAAAGCCATCGATGTGATCGACGAGGCAGGCGCGTACCAGCGTCTGCAACCGGTCGAGAAGCGCGTGAAACGCATCGAAGTCTCTGAAGTCGAGGACATCGTTGCGAAAATCGCGCGGATTCCGCCGAAGCATGTCACCAGCTCCGACAAGGAACTGCTGCGTAATCTGGAGCGTGACTTGAAGCTGACGGTGTTCGGTCAGGACGCGGCGATCGATTCGCTGTCGACTGCGATCAAGCTGTCCCGTGCCGGTCTGAAGTCGCCCGACAAGCCTGTTGGTTCGTTCCTGTTCGCAGGGCCGACCGGTGTCGGTAAAACCGAAGCCGCGCGTCAATTGGCCAAGGCGCTGGGGATCGAACTGGTTCGCTTCGACATGTCCGAGTACATGGAGCGCCACACCGTATCGCGTCTGATAGGTGCACCTCCGGGTTACGTCGGTTTCGACCAGGGCGGTCTGTTGACCGAAGCGATCACCAAGCAACCGCATTGCGTATTGCTGCTCGATGAAATCGAGAAGGCGCATCCGGAAGTCTTCAATCTGCTGCTGCAGGTGATGGACCACGGTACGCTGACCGACAACAACGGGCGCAAGGCGGACTTCCGCAACGTGATCGTCATCATGACCACCAACGCCGGTGCTGAAACGGCGGCACGTGCTTCGATCGGTTTCACCCATCAGGACCACTCGTCCGATGCGATGGAAGTGATCAAGAAGAGCTTCACGCCGGAATTCCGCAACCGCCTGGATACCATCATTCAATTTGGTCGCCTCAGTCACGAGGTCATCAAAAGCGTGGTGGACAAGTTCCTCACCGAGCTTCAGGCGCAACTGGAAGACAAGCGGGTGCTTCTGGAAGTTACCGATGCGGCGCGCAGTTGGCTGGCGGCCGGTGGTTACGATTCGGCCATGGGCGCTCGTCCGATGGCGCGCCTGATCCAGGACAAGATCAAGCGTCCGCTGGCGGAGGAGATTCTGTTTGGCGAGCTGGCCGAGCATGGCGGTGTGGTTCACATCGACATCAAGGATGGTGAGTTGACGTTTGACTTCGAGACCACCGCGGAAATGGCTTGATGGTTGTTGGTCTGTTGTAAAGCGAAAGGCGCCTTTTGGGCGCCTTTTTGCTGTCTGCGGTTTTGGTTTGGGGGGGGCATATCCGTTGCTGCGGTAATGGCTTCTTAGGGTTTCGCCCTTACGGCGAGTCACCTTTTCCAAACGCCGAAAAGGTAACCCAAAAGGCTTTACCCTGACGTACGGCCCTCGCTGTGGCTCGGGTTCCTTCGCTCCGGGATTGATCCGGGGGCATCGCCTACGGTTTGCTTCGCTGCACCTCCTCTCGATGTGTTTGGCTTCGCCAAACGGTCGCTGCGCTCCCACCCCCGGATCAATCCCTCCACTCAGCCTGCCGACGGGCCCTGCGATCAAAAGCGGTACTCGAGCTAACGCTCATCGTTTTGAGTGGGGAGGAGCGGGGCGTGTTCGGCTTTGGTTTTTGTGGTGGGTTTACCCCTCACCCCAGCCCTCTCCCCGAGGAGAGGGAGCCGTTTTTTGTGCTTTTCAAAGCCTGAGTTCAACGCGGTATTGCACGTCGGCACAACTCTCCCAATCAACTCGGTCGGTCCCCTCTCCCTCCGGGAGAGGGCTAGGGTGAGGGGCTCTTGATCTGGCTCTTGATCTTTAGTCCCTTCGGCAGGCCGAGCGGAGGTGTCCATCAGGGGGTAGGCGCGTAGCGCCGTGCGGCGAAGCCGCATACATCGAGACGAGGTGCAGCGAAGCAAACCGTAGGCGATGCCCCCTGGTGGACACCGTAGCGAGGGAACACTGAGCCTAAGCGAAGTGCCGTACGCCGGGGCAAAAGCCTTTTGGTTCCTTTTTGGCGTTTGAAAAAGGGACTCGCTGTAAGAGCGAAACCATAAGAAGCCGTTACCGCAGCAACGGATATACCCCCAAAACTCAAGCACAAGCCCAAAACCCAGACAAACAAAAACGCCCGGCATTAAGCCGGGCGTCTTGTATTGACTTGATTAGCGAGCGCGGTAAGTAATACGCCCTTTGCTCAAGTCATAGGGCGTCAGCTCGACGCGCACTTTGTCACCGGTAAGAATACGAATGTAGTTCTTGCGCATCTTGCCGGAAATATGCGCGGTTACGACGTGCCCATTTTCCAACTCCACACGAAACATGGTGTTGGGCAGGGTGTCGACGACAGTGCCTTCCATTTCGAAGCTGTCTTCTTTCGACATGCAGTAAAGCCCTCGGTATCCAATGAATGGCCCGGTGCAACTGCGCCAGGCAAAAGCGGCGTGCATTGTGCCCGAAAAATGGGGTTTACGCCAAGGGGTTTAGGGTCTGCATTCAGTTCAGGATGACCCAGCGCTGATTAATGAGCAGTTCGATGGGCCGATATTGGGTCTTGTAGTTCATCTTTTTGCAGTTTTTGATCCAGTAGCCCAGGTACACCGCTTCAAGCCCCAGGCGTTGGGCTTCGGCGATTTGCCAGAGGATGGCGTAGCGCCCCAGGCTGCGGCGTTCTTCCTGCGGTTCGTAAAAGGTGTAGACCGCGGACAGGCCGTTGGGCAGCAGGTCGGTGACGGCGACTGCAAGTAACCGTCCGTCGAGCCGGAACTCATAAAAGCGTGAGAAGGGCAGGTCGCGTACCAGAAAAGTCGAGAATTGATCGCGGCTGGGCGGATACATGTCGCCGTCGGCGTGGCGCTGTTCGATGTAGCGCTGATAGAGATCGAAATATTCTTCGCTGAACGCCGGCTTGACCGGACGTACCTGCAAGTCGATGTTGCGTTTGAAAATGCGTTTTTGCTGGCGATTGGGGTTGAACTGCGCCACCGGAATGCGCGCAGGCACGCAGGCATTGCAGTTCTGGCAATGCGGGCGGTAAAGATGATCGCCGCTGCGACGAAAGCCCATTTCCGACAGATCTGCGTAGACATGCACATCCATGGGCTGGCTCGGATCGAGAAACAGGGTCGTCGCCTGTTCCTCGGGCAGATAACTGCAAGAGTGAGGCTGAGTGGCATAAAACTTCAAACGCGCCAACTCGGTCATGATCAACCCTCAAGGGTAAGCTGGTGAATTAAGTGTAAGCCACGCGCGCAAAAGTCGCTCAGCAAACCCAGGTCGCATGATTGGGTTGATCGAGGTGCCGGGCTAGATAGTCGGCGAATGTCTGCCGTGAAATGGCCCGGGCGCCAAGGCTGTGCAGGTGATCGGTCGGCATCTGGCAGTCGATCAGCACGAAACCCGCTTCCTTAAGATGTTGCACCAGCGAGGCAAAGCCGTACTTGGAAGCATTGTCCGCGCGGCTGAACATTGATTCGCCAAAAAACAGTTGCCCCATCGCCAAGCCGTACAGGCCGCCGACCAGTTCGCCCTGATCCCGTACCTCCACCGAGTGAGCAAAACCGCGCCGATGCAGTTCGATATAGGCGTTCTGCATTGCTTCGGTGATCCAGGTGCCGTCGGCGTATTCCCTGGGGGCGGCGCAGGCGCGGATCACGGCTTCGAAATCCTGATCGAAGGTCACTTGATAACGCTGTTTGCGCATCAATTTGCCGAGGCTGCGCGAGACGTGCAGTTCGTCGGGAAAAAGCACGGTGCGCGGATCCGGCGACCACCAGAGAATCGGCTGACCTTCGGAAAACCACGGAAAACAGCCGTGGCGATAGGCCTGGATCAGGCGATCGGCGGACAGGTCGCCGCCGGCTGCCAGCAATCCGTTGGGATCGCGCATGGCCTTTTCCAGTGGCGGGAAAGTCAGTGAGTTGCGTTGTAACCAAGTCAGCATGGCGTCCAGGCTTGCAGAAGGGGAGGGCGGTGGGCAGTGGGCCCGCGGTAAAGTGTGCCGGGAAATGACGCGAATGTCCTCCGTTGCAGTACGGCTTTTGCGTAGCTGCAACTTGAGCATCCGGATGCGGTCGTAATCGGGCGCAACACCGGTGCGAGCAAGCTTGCCGACGTCAATCTGTGGCGTTCATGGGAGATGAGGCGCGGATGCTTCGCTACGTTCATCAAATACACCTCATAAGCCTTTGTCACAAAAGACAATGCATGCTCAAATTGAACGCCGGGTGTTGTGCGTTTGGCTATGCTTGAACCAGAGACCTGGAAGCATGGCATCGAACGCGCAAACCCGTACAATGCCGGGCTGTTACAGAATATTCGCCGCGTGCCGTGTTTATAAAAGGCGGGGCGCAGTGTTAAAAGTAGTCTCCGTTGCGCACGTCAATTTTTTTACCTGCCTGGATTGGGCAGTTTTTTTCGTCATTCAATAGATGGACGCGCCTCTGGCGCAGGAAAAGAAGCGTTTTGAAGAAATCCACGGAAGCACCAAAAACAGTCGTTCCGCTATGGCGTCAACAGTTGCACTACCGGCTCAAGGAAGGTGCATTGATCGCCATCGGCGCCTTGTGCCTGTTCCTGATGATGGCCTTGCTGACTTACGGCAAGGACGATCCGGGCTGGAGCCACAACAGCAAGATCGACGACGTGCAGAATTTCGGTGGCCCGGCGGGCTCCTACAGCGCCGACATCCTGTTCATGGTGCTGGGGTACTTCGCGTACATCTTTCCGTTGCTGCTGGCGATCAAGGCGTATCAGATCTTCCGTCAGCGTCATGAGCCGTGGCAGTGGAGCGGCTGGCTGTTCTCCTGGCGCCTGATCGGTCTGGTGTTTCTGGTGTTGTCCGGCGCTGCACTGGCGCACATTCATTTCCATGCAGCCACCGGATTGCCGGCCGGCGCGGGTGGAGCGCTGGGTGAAAGCCTCGGTGACCTGGCCCGCAACGCCCTGAATATTCAGGGCAGCACGTTGCTGTTCATCGCGCTGTTTCTGTTCGGCCTGACGGTGTTCACCGACCTGTCGTGGTTCAAGGTGATGGACATCACCGGCAAGATCACGCTTGACCTGTTCGAACTGTTCCAGGGCGCGCTAAACCGCTGGTGGTCGGCGCGTACCGAGCGCAAGCAACTGGTCGCGCAGCTGCGTGAAGTCGACGATCGCGTGCATGACGTGGTTGCACCGACGGTCACCGACAAACGCGAGCAGGCCAAGGTCAAGGAACGTCTGATCGAGCGCGAACAGGCCCTCAGCAAACACATGTCCGAGCGCGAGAAACAGGTGCCGCCGGTCATCGCCCCGGCCCCGGTCAAAGCGCCGGAGCCAAGCAAGCGCGTGCAGAAAGAGAAGCAGGTGCCGTTGTTCGTCGACAGCGCCGTGGAAGGCACCTTGCCGCCGATCTCGATTCTCGATCCTGCGGAAAAGAAACAACTCAATTATTCGCCTGAATCCCTGGCGGCGGTCGGCCACTTGCTGGAGATCAAACTCAAGGAATTCGGCGTCGAAGTCACCGTGGATTCGATCCATCCGGGCCCGGTTATTACCCGTTACGAAATCCAGCCTGCTGCGGGCGTGAAGGTCAGCCGTATCGCCAACCTGGCGAAAGACCTTGCACGTTCGCTGGCCGTGACCAGTGTGCGGGTGGTGGAAGTGATTCCGGGCAAGACCACGGTCGGTATCGAAATTCCCAACGAAGACCGGCAGATCGTGCGCTTCTCCGAGGTGCTGTCGACGCCTGAGTATGACAACTTCAAATCGCCGGTCACCCTGGCCCTGGGCCACGACATCGGCGGCAAGCCGGTCATCACCGACCTGGCGAAAATGCCGCACCTGCTGGTGGCCGGTACGACCGGTTCGGGTAAGTCGGTGGGCGTGAACGCGATGATCCTGTCGATTCTGTTCAAGTCCGGCCCGGATGACGCCAAGCTGATCATGATCGACCCGAAAATGCTTGAGCTGTCGATCTACGAAGGCATTCCACATCTGCTGTGCCCGGTCGTGACCGACATGAAGGACGCCGCCAACGCCCTGCGCTGGAGCGTGGCCGAGATGGAGCGTCGCTACAAGCTGATGGCGAAGATGGGCGTGCGAAACCTGTCCGGCTTCAATGCCAAGGTCAAGGAAGCCCAGGACGCCGGCGAGCCGCTGAGCGATCCGCTGTACAAGCGCGAAAGCATCCACGACGAAGCACCGTTGCTGCAGAAGTTGCCGACCATCGTTGTGGTCGTGGACGAATTCGCCGACATGATGATGATCGTCGGCAAGAAGGTAGAAGAACTGATCGCCCGTATCGCCCAGAAGGCGCGTGCGGCCGGTATCCACCTGATCCTCGCGACCCAACGGCCGTCGGTGGATGTGATCACCGGTCTGATCAAGGCCAACATCCCGACGCGGATGGCGTTCCAGGTATCCAGCAAGATCGACTCCCGGACCATCATCGACCAGGGCGGCGCCGAACAACTGCTCGGCCACGGTGACATGCTTTACATGCCGCCGGGCACCAGCCTGCCGATCCGGGTTCACGGCGCATTCGTGTCCGACGATGAAGTTCACCGGGTGGTTGAAGCCTGGAAACTGCGCGGCGCGCCGGAATACAACGACGACATCCTCAACGGTGTCGAAGAGGCGGGCAGTGGTTTCGAAGGCAGCAGCGGCGGCGGTGACGGCGACGATCCGGAAGCCGACGCGCTGTACGACGAAGCCGTGCAATTCGTGCTCGAAAGCCGCCGTGCCTCCATCTCCGCTGTACAGCGCAAGCTGAAGATCGGCTACAACCGTGCCGCACGCATGATCGAAGCCATGGAGATGGCCGGGGTCGTGACGTCGATGAACACCAACGGTTCCCGCGAAGTCCTGGCCCCTGGCCCGGTACGCGACTGATTCGATACCCTGATCCAAATGCAATGGGCGGTGCATGAAGCGCCGTCCACTTTCCCACGAGTATTCAAGAGGACTCCCATGCGTCTTATCCGCATGTTGCTGCCGGTACTGGCTCTGACCACCCTCACGGCTCACGCCGATGACAAGGATGTGGCTCGCCTGACCCAATTGCTCGAAACATCCAAGACCCTGACCGCCAATTTTTCCCAACTGACCCTCGACGGCAGCGGCACCCAGTTGCAGGAAACCACCGGCGACATGACCCTGCAGCGTCCGGGCCTGTTCTACTGGCACACCAATGCGCCAGCCGAGCAGACCATGGTGTCCGACGGCAAGAAAGTCACCCTGTGGGACCCGGACCTGGAGCAGGCCACCATCAAGAAGCTCGATGAACGTCTGACCCAGACCCCGGCGCTGTTGCTGTCTGGCGACGTATCGAAGATCAGTCAGAGCTTTGACATCACCGCGAAAGAGGCCGGTGGCGTGATCGACTTCACCCTGAAGCCGAAAACCAAGGACACGCTGTTCGACAGCCTGCGCCTGTCGTTCCGCAACGGTCTGGTCAATGACATGCAACTGATCGACAGCGTCGGCCAGCGCACCAACATCCTGTTTACCGGTGTGAAGGCCAACGAAGCGGTCCCGGCCTCGAAGTTCAAGTTCGACATCCCCAAGGGTGCCGATGTGATCCAGGAATAAACACAGAGGTTTCAACGGTACGTGATGGATCTGTTTCGCAGTGCACCGATTGCCCAGCCACTGGCTGCCCGTTTGCGGGCGACCAATCTGGATGAGTACGTCGGTCAGGAACACGTGCTCGCTCGCGGCAAGCCTCTGCGTGAAGCGCTGGAGCAGGGTGCCCTGCATTCGATGATCTTCTGGGGCCCGCCGGGCGTGGGCAAGACCACGTTGGCGCGGTTGCTGGCAGAAGTCTCGGATGCGCACTTCGAAACGGTTTCGGCGGTGCTGGCCGGGGTCAAGGAGATCCGTCAGGCGGTGGAAATCGCCAAGCAGCAGGCCGGCCAGTACGGCAAGCGCACGATCCTGTTTGTCGATGAAGTGCACCGCTTCAACAAGTCTCAACAGGACGCCTTCCTGCCGTACGTTGAAGACGGCACCCTGATCTTCATTGGCGCCACCACTGAAAACCCTTCGTTCGAACTGAACAACGCATTGCTGTCGCGGGCGCGGGTCTACGTACTCAAAAGCCTCGACGAGGCGGCGTTGCGCAAGTTGGTGCACCGCGCGCTGACTGAAGAGCGTGGCCTGGGCAAACGTCATCTGACCCTCAGCGATGAAGGCTTCCAGATGCTGCTGTCCGCCGCCGATGGCGATGGCCGGCGCTTGCTGAATCTGCTGGAGAACGCCTCGGACCTGGCCGAAGACAACAGTGAGATGGGCACCGAGCTGCTGCAAAGCCTGCTCGGCGACACTCGCCGGCGTTTCGACAAGGGCGGCGAAGCGTTCTACGACCAGATTTCCGCGCTGCACAAATCGGTTCGCGGCTCGAATCCTGACGGCGCGCTGTACTGGTTTGCGCGAATGATCGACGGCGGCTGCGATCCGCTGTACCTCGCCCGGCGGGTGGTGCGGATGGCCAGCGAAGACATCGGCAACGCCGATCCTCGCGCCCTGAGCCTGTGCCTGGCGGCGTGGGAGGTGCAGGAACGTCTCGGCAGCCCGGAAGGTGAGTTGGCAGTGGCCCAGGCCATCACCTATCTGGCCTGTGCGCCGAAAAGCAACGCCGTGTACATGGGCTTCAAGACCGCGCTGCGCGCCGCTGCTGAACATGGCTCGCTGGAAGTGCCGCTGCACTTGCGCAATGCGCCGACCAAATTGATGAAGCAATTGGGTTATGGCGACGAATACCGTTACGCCCACGACGAACCGGACGCCTACGCGGCTGGCGAAGACTATTTCCCGGAAGAACTCGACCCGATTCCGTTCTACCAACCGGTGCCCCGTGGCCTGGAGTTGAAGATCGGCGAGAAGCTCAACCACCTCGCCCAACTTGATCGTTTAAGCCCTCGGCAGCGGAGAAAATAGTGGTTCCATTGATTGTTGCGGTCTCCGTCGGCGGGATTGCCGGCACTTTGTTGCGCTTCGCCACCGGTAATTGGGTGAACGCCAATTGGCCGCGGCACTTCTATACCGCGACGCTGGCCGTTAATATCGTGGGCTGTCTGCTGATTGGCGTGCTGTACGGCCTGTTTTTGATACGCCCGGAAGTACCGATCGAGGTACGTGCCGGGTTGATGGTCGGCTTCCTCGGGGGGCTGACGACTTTTTCATCCTTTTCACTGGATACGGTGCGCCTGCTGGAAAGCGGGCAAGTGCCGCTGGCCCTGGGCTATGCGGCGATCAGCGTATTCGGCGGGCTGCTCGCGACCTGGGCCGGCCTGTCCCTGACCAAACTTTGATAACGAGAAACCGACATGCTCGATTCCAAACTGTTACGTAGCAACCTCCAGGACGTAGCGGACCGCCTGGCTTCCCGTGGCTTTGCCCTGGATGTCGCGCGCATCGAAGCGCTGGAAGAACAGCGCAAGACCGTCCAGACCCGCACCGAAGCACTGCAGGCTGAGCGTAACGCGCGTTCCAAATCCATCGGTCAGGCCAAGCAGCGCGGCGAAGACATCGCGCCGCTGATGGCGGACGTCGAGCGCATGGCGGGCGAACTGAGCGCCGGTAAAGTCGAGCTGGACGCGATCCAGACCGAACTGGATTCGATCCTGCTGGGCATCCCGAATTTGCCGCACGAATCGGTACCGGTCGGCGAAGACGAAGACGGCAACGTCGAAGTGCGCCGCTGGGGCACCCCGACCGCCTTCGATTTCCCGGTTCAGGACCACGTGGCTCTGGGCGAGAAGTTCGGCTGGCTCGACTTCGAAACCGCCGCCAAGCTGTCCGGCGCACGTTTCGCCCTGCTGCGTGGCCCGATTGCCCGTCTGCACCGCGCACTGGCGCAATTCATGATCAACCTGCACGTCACCGAGCACGGCTACGAAGAGGCCTACACGCCTTATCTGGTTCAGGCCCCGGCGCTGCAAGGCACCGGTCAACTGCCGAAGTTCGAAGAAGACCTGTTCAAGATCGCTCGCGAAGGCGAAGCCGATCTGTACCTGATCCCGACCGCCGAAGTGTCGCTGACCAACATCGTGGCCGGTGAAATCGTCGATTCGAAACAGCTGCCGATCAAGTTTGTTGCCCACACTCCGTGCTTCCGCAGCGAAGCCGGCGCGTCGGGTCGTGACACTCGCGGCATGATCCGTCAGCACCAGTTCGACAAGGTCGAGATGGTCCAGATCGTCGAGCCGTCGAAATCGATGGAAGCGCTCGAGAGCCTGACCGCCAATGCCGAGAAAGTCCTGCAACTGCTGGAGCTGCCTTACCGCACCCTGGCGCTGTGCACTGGCGACATGGGCTTCAGCGCAGTCAAGACTTACGACCTGGAAGTGTGGATTCCGAGCCAGGACAAATACCGCGAAATCTCGTCGTGCTCCAACTGCGGCGACTTCCAGGCCCGCCGCATGCAGGCGCGTTTCCGCAACCCGGAAACCGGCAAGCCTGAGCTGGTGCATACCCTGAACGGTTCCGGTCTGGCAGTCGGTCGTACCCTGGTGGCCGTGCTGGAAAACTACCAGCAGGCCGACGGTTCGATCCGTGTGCCGGACGTGCTGAAGCCGTACATGGGTGGCCTTGAGGTCATCGGCTAAATGAAATATCTGCCGCTGTTTCACAACCTGCGCGGCAGTCGTGTGTTGGTCGTCGGTGGGGGGGAGATTGCCTTGCGCAAGTCCCGCCTGCTGGCCGATGCCGGTGCGCTGCTGCGGGTGGTCGCACCTGAAATCGAAGCGCAACTGCGCGAACTGGTCGCCGCCAGCGGTGGCGAATGCCTGCTGCGTGGCTACGCCGAAACGGATCTGGACGGTTGCGGGCTGATCATTGCCGCCACCGACGACGAAGCGTTGAACGCGCAGGTCTCCGCCGATGCCCATCGGCGTTGCGTGCCGGTCAATGTGGTCGATGCGCCGGCGCTGTGCAGCGTGATTTTCCCGGCAATCGTCGATCGCTCACCTCTGATCATCGCGGTTTCCAGCGGCGGCGATGCGCCGGTGCTGGCCCGGCTGATCCGCGCCAAGATCGAAACCTGGATTCCCTCGACCTACGGCCATCTGGCCGGTCTGGCCGCGCGGTTTCGCGATCAGGTCAAAGGCCTGTTTCCCGATGTGCAGCAACGTCGCGGTTTTTGGGAAGACGTGTTCCAGGGGCCGATCGCCGACCGGCAACTGGCAGGACAGGGCGCCGAAGCCGAACGTTTGCTGCAAGCCAAGATTGACGGCGAAGCCATGGTTACGACCGGTGAGGTGTATCTGGTGGGCGCAGGGCCGGGTGATCCGGATCTGCTGACCTTCCGCGCCTTGCGCCTGATGCAGCAAGCCGATGTGGTGCTGTACGACCGCTTGGTCGCTCCGGCGATTCTTGAACTGTGCCGCCGCGATGCCGAGCGGGTTTACGTTGGCAAGCGTCGCGCCGATCACGCCGTGCCGCAGGATCAGATCAACCAGCAATTGGTGGATCTGGCCAAGGCCGGCAAGCGTGTGGTGCGGTTGAAGGGCGGGGATCCGTTCATCTTCGGCCGTGGCGGCGAAGAGATCGAGGAACTGGCGGCCCATGGCATCCCGTTTCAGGTGGTGCCGGGGATCACGGCGGCCAGCGGTTGCGCGGCATATGCCGGGATTCCGCTGACTCATCGCGACTACGCTCAGTCGGTGCGTTTCGTCACCGGGCACTTGAAGGACGGTTCGACCGATCTGCCGTGGTCGGACCTCGTCGCGCCGGCGCAGACGCTGGTGTTCTACATGGGGTTGGTGGGATTGCCGATCATCTGCGAGCAGTTGATCAAACATGGTCGTGCGGCCGATACCCCGGCAGCGCTGATCCAGCAGGGCACCACGGTCAATCAGCGGGTTTTCACCGGCACGCTGGCCGACCTGCCGCGGCTGGTGGCGGAGCATGAAGTGCATGCGCCGACGCTGGTGATCGTCGGCGAAGTGGTGCAACTGCGCGAGAAACTGGCGTGGTTCGAGGGCGCTCAGGGTCAGATCTGACGACTCTGAAGGGATCGTTCCCACGCGGTGGGAACGATCCTGCTCTCAACCTCGGCGCCAAACCCCTTTCCCGCCCAACCGGTCCCGGTCATGGGCAACAGTGAAATCCTGCTCCGGCCCCTTCGGCACAACCCCGGTCGGGTTGATGGTCTTGTGGCTGCCGTAGTAGTGGTTCTTGATGTGCTGGAAATCCACGGTCTCGGCAACGCCCGGCCACTGGTACATCTCCCGCAGCCAGTTCGACAGATTCGGATAATCGCTGATCCGCCGCAGATTGCATTTGAAGTGCCCGTGGTACACCGCGTCGAAACGAATCAGCGTGGTGAACAAGCGCACGTCCGCCTCGGTCAGGTATTCACCCGTCAGATAACGGTTGGCGCCCAGCACCTGTTCCAGATGATCCAGTTCGGCAAATACATCATCGAACGCTTCTTCATAGGCCTTCTGTGAGGTGGCGAACCCGGCGCGGTACACGCCGTTGTTCACGGCAGGGTAGATCCGCTCGTTCAGCGAATCGATCTCACTGCGTAATGGCGCCGGATAGAAGTCCAGATCGTTGCCGGTCAAGTCATCGAACGCACTGTTGAACATGCGGATGATCTCCGCCGATTCGTTGCTGACGATGCGCTTGAGCTTCTTGTCCCACAGCACCGGCACGGTGACGCGGCCGGTGTAGTCGGCGGTGTCGGCGGTGTAGCGCTGGTGCATGAAATCGAAGTGGTCGAGTTTGTCGCCGGTCGAACCGAGGTTCTGATCGAAGGTCCAGCCGTTTTCCAGCATCAGCCAGCTGACGACGGAAACGTCGATCAGGCTTTCCAGGCCTTTGAGCTTGCGCAGGATCAGCGTGCGATGGGCCCACGGACAGGCGAGGGAAACGTAAAGGTGATAACGCCCGGCTTCGGCGGCAAAACCGCCTTCACCGCTCGGGCCCGGCTCGCCATTGCGAGTGACCCAATTGCGGCGCTGCGCCTGTTCGCGCTGGAACGCGCCGTCCTTGCTGCTTTCGTACCACTTGTCCTGCCAGCGGCCGTCGACGAGTAAACCCATGATCAAGACTCCAGAAACCAATAATTCGTTGGAGTTGAGTCTATTCCGATGAGTTCGAACAAAAAGCGCAAAGATCGGGCGTTAATGATCGGTTAAATCGATTTATCCCGCGCGGCCCAGTATTGCTCGGCGGTTTCGAAAGCCTGTTCACGGCTCTGACCGAGGCCGCGCAGTGCCAGCGCCATGGTCGAGATCAACGCCATTTGCGGGTAACTGTCGACCACATCGCCGTGCCAAACGGCCTTCAAATGCTCGATATCCAGCGACGCCGGTTTGACGTGACGCTGCGCCGACAGCTGCGGCCATTCCTCATCCCAGCTCTCGCCGCCAGTGGTGCCGTACAAATGGCTGTCGGCATCCGGGTTGATCTCGATCTCGCCGCCGTCGCCCTTGATCACGATCGCCGTGTCGCCGAGCAGGCCGCTGGCATCGCGGTGGACCGCTTGATAGCCGGGGTGGAAAATACTCTGCAAGCCGCAACGCGCGCCCAATGGATTGAGAATCCGCGTCAGCGAGTGGATCGGCGAGCGCAGGCCGAGGGTGTTGCGCAGGTCGATCATCCGTTGCAGCTGCGGCGCCCAGTCCACCAGCGGCATGAACGCCAGGCCACCGTTATCCAGCGCCGCGCCGACTTGTTGCCAGTTGCGGCACAGCGGAATGTTCAGCTCACCGAGCAATTGTTCGGAGTACAAGCGCCCGGCGGTGTGTGCGCCGCCGCCGTGCATGAAAATGCGCAGGCCGTTCTGCGCCAGGCACTTGGCGGCCAACAGATACCACGGCAAATGGCGTTTCTTGCCGGCGTAAGTCGGCCAGTCCAGATCGACCTTCAGCGCTGGCGCCTGCAAACGTTCGCGCAGTGCCTCGGTGAAGCCAGCCATTTCCTCAGCGCTTTCTTCCTTGTGCCGCAGCAACATCAGAAAAGCACCGAGCTGGGTTTCTTCGACCGCTTCGTCCAGCACCATGCCCATGGCTTGCCGGGCTTCCTCGCGGGTGAGGTCGCGGGCGCCGCGCTTGCCCTTGCCGAGGATGCGCACGAACTGGGCGAATGGATGCTCGGCGGGCGTTTCGAGGGTCAGCGCTGGATAGTCGGTCATAGGCAATTCGTCGGTTTGGGCAGGCCCGCCAGTTTCGCGGCGAGTTTGGCAGGGGTGCCTTTGAACAGTCGGTTCAGGTGCAGGCTGTTGCCTTTCTCCGCGCCGAGCTTGAGTGCGGTGTACTTGATCAGCGGCCGGGTGGCCGGTGACAGCTGGAATTCGGCGTAGAAGCTGCGCAGCAATTCGAGGACTTCCCAGTGTTCCGGGCTCAGTTCGATATCTTCGGCAGCGGCGAGGGCGCTGGCGACTTCGGCCGACCAGTCGTTGAGGTCGACCAGAAAGCCGTCCTTGTCCAGTTCAATGGCGCGGGCGCCGACGGTCAGCGCATTCATAGCCAGCTGTTGACCTTGTCGTATTGGATCGACAGTTCGACGAAGGTCGGGTAATCGATGGCTTCGGCCCAGTCCGGAACCTGCACGGCACGGGCTTGCGCGTCTTCGGCCAGCACGAACAATTTCACCTGACGTATTTCCAGCGCACTGAACGGCGCGGTGCCAGGCTGCAGCGCATAAACGGCATCGCCAGACAGCAACAGTGCATCGGCAGAACCGAGCAGGCGCAGGCAACTGGTCAGGCGTTCGTCGCCGAACGGGGAGTGGGACAACACATGCAAAGTCGACATCAGAGGGTGATCACCTGGTCGTAACGGTCAATGAGGGCGGTGATTTGCTCGGCGGCCAAAGGCTGCGCCTCGTCCAGCGAACGATCGCCGAGGCCGCGAACACTGGCGCTGTCGGCGCAGTAGAACAGCTCTTCGACGCCAAACATCGGCAACGCTTGCAGGTTGGCGCTCAGGTCTTTCTGTTGCAGGGCCTTGGCGTTTTGCCCGGCTGCCAGTTGCAGCACGCCGTCGTCGAGAAACAGCAGACCGATCGGCAGATCGAAGGCGCCGCCGGCCAGCACGATGTCCAGCGCTTCGCGGGCGCCGGGACCGGACCACGGCGATTGACGGCTGATAATCAGAAGGGATTTGGCCATGTCATGCGCCTCCGAAACAGATGAGGCGGTCGGCATCCTGCACCGCGTCATGCAACTGGCCGAGGCCGGACAATTCCCACGGCGCGCTGACGGCCACGGCATCACGCTGATAACGCCCGGCTTCCTCGGCATTCAACACGCCACGGCGCAGGGCGGCGGCGATGCACACCACGCCATCGAGGTTCTGTTCGCTGATGAAGGTTCGCCACTGTTTGGGCAGGTCCAGTTCGTCCTGCGGCGTGACCACGGCGTCGGACGCGTTGTGGACCCCGTCCTGATAGAAAAACAGCCGGACAATCTCATGCCCGCCGGCCAGCGCAGCCTGGGCGAACAGCAGGGCGCGGCGCGAGGAGGGCGCATGGGCGGCGGAAAACAGCGCAATGGCAAACTTCATGACGGACTCGATCAGCAAAACTGCGGCCATGATAAAGCTTTCTCGGCGGGGCGGCGAAGTGGATGTTTCCCGCGCCCGTCTCGATACGAGCAGGCGTCCTTCAGCGTGGCATGTAGCCCAGCTGCCAACGCCGCGGAATCTTCAAGGTCACCAGCCCCAGAACGGCGGCGAACAGACCGCTGACCAACATCGCCTTGAGCCCCAGATGATGTTCCAGCACCGCCCCCAGAATGGCCCCGACCAGCATCCCGCTCCACGGCACCAGTTGCACCCGCCAGCCACTTCGCCGTTCGCCGAGCACCCAGCGGCCCAATCCACGGCCGAATCGGGACAGGGCGCCGGTGACGTACGTCAGCCCGACCGGCAGGCCGTTCACTTCTTCCACCGCCGCGTTGAGCATGCCCATCGCAATGATCGCCGCCAGCAGGGCCGGCAGTTGCGTGTCAAAGGGCCAGGCTGCCAAACACAGCAGGGCGGCGATGGACAACAACAAGGGCAGCGCCCGCCGACCACCCAGTCGGCTGACCACAACCCCGAGGGCATTACCGACAATGAACGTCGCGACCAGCAGGATCAGCCTTAATGTCAGTCCGCTGTCGCCATCACTGATCGCCACCGCCAGCCGCGTGGTGTTGCCGCTCATGAAGGAAACGAAATCGCCGCTGGCCATGAAGCCGATGGCGTCGGTCATGCCGGCCAGCACCGACAGGCTGGCAACCAGCGCCAGTCCCACACGGCCGCGCCATTTCTGTTTGTGAAGATGTCCGGGGCTGGCGCGGTGGGTCGAGGTGGAAGGCAGCATCGAGGCAGCGTCCTTGAGCGGGGTTTACGGTTCTATGCCATACAGATCGCAATATTCCAGCCAGTCCATGCCGGCCATTTCCGCCACTTCGCGATGCACTTCCAGGCGTTGCGCCTGATAGTCCTCGGGCGTCGCGGCGGTGAGCTGCAACGTCAGTTCCCAGGCAAACAGACCCTGGCTTTCGGCCTCGGCTTCGAAGGCTTCGTGCAGGCGTTCTTCGCGGTACTGCGCCTGGGTTTCGCCCTTGGCCTGGGCCAGCAGCGGATTGAGGTGGTCGAGAGCTTCGCGCAGTTCCGGGCGCGCATCGAGAAACAGTTTCAGGGCCTGTTCGTGTCGCTGGTCAGTAGGCGCCATGGGCTTTCCTTGTAAGGCTGATGACCGTTAATGTGCCGCAGCGGCCGGCATGTGTCGCGCTCTAAATGCAGTAAAGCAGAACGATTTTTGGCGTTGCGGTGGTACAGTCCGGTTTTTTCCGAATGAGCGAATGCAATGCGAATGCTGATGGTGGCACTGGCGGCAGCCCTGCTGGCCGGTTGCGCGGGTTCGGCGATGGAAGACGCCCGCACGCAAACCCCTTACAAGACCCTGAATTCGGACAAACCCGAAAAAGTCGTGGCCCAGTGCGTGCAATTTGCCTGGCAGGACGAAGCGGTGTTCGGCGTGGACGCGGCGGCGTATCTGCAACCGGGCAAGAAGGGCGGTTCCACGGTCTATACGCGCTCGGCGGAGTCGTTTGTCGACTTGACCACGGATGCGTCCGGTACCGTATTGAATTACTACGCGCAGAAGGATGATTTTGTGGCCAAGCGCCGCTTGGCGGCGCTGGCGACCTGTCTGTAACGGGCGGCTGGATGCGTTGATTTTGCGACCCTCACCAGCCTGCGGGCGAGGGTCGCTGAAATCAATCAATCAAGCGTTTCTGGAAGAAATGCCGCTTGTGCCCCAGCGGATAATCCACAATCTCGCCACATTCGCTATAACCCAGTTTTTTGTAGAACCCGGGCGCCTGAAAATCAAAGGTATCGAGCCAAATCCCAACGCAGTCCTTTTCCCGTGCAAACTCCTCGACCATGTTCATCAGCTTCGAGCCGATGCCCTGTCCCCGGCCTTGTTCCGGCACCGCCAGCAACTCGATAAACAGCCATCGATAGAACGTGTGCCCATAGAGGCCACCGAGGATCGCGTCGTTGTCGTCGCGCACCAGCAGCGCGACCGGTTCGTACAGCGACGGCCCGGCCTTGGCAATGTTGTAGGCACGCAGCGGCGCCAGGATGGCCGCGCGCTGTTCTTCGGTGGGGTCCTGCGACAGCTCGATCCGCAACGTCATGTTGTCTTCCTTGTAGTAATGAATCGGCAGCCTATCGCGCCACAGCCGATTGAAGCAATCGCTTGGAACCGTCGCTCCTGCGCCGCGGTCTAGCCCTTCAGGGCGTCCATCCGGTACGCGTTTGCCTGGGAGATTCCATGAACATTTTCGAAGCCCTGCGTGAAAGCCACGATCGTCAGCGGACCTACGCGAAATCGTTGATCAAGACCAGCGGTGACACCCCGGAAAGGGTTGAGGCCTACAAACAGCTGAAAGCTGAGCTTCAGGCCCACGAAACCGCCGAAGAGCGCCATTTCTATATTCCGTTGATGGAGATCGACAAGGGTGTCGACCTCAGTCGCCATGCCATTGCCGAACACCATGAAATGGACGAGATGATGGAAGAGCTCGACGAGACCGACATGTCCAGCCCGGCCTGGCTGGCGATGGCAAAAAAGCTCGCGGATAAGGTCCATCACCACTTGCAGGAGGAAGAGCAGAAATTCTTCCAGATGGCCGGCAAGCTGCTCGACGACAAGCAAAAGGAACAGCTCGCCGGGCAGTATGAAAAGGAGTTCAGAGCGCAGCTTCCCTGAACCGGTGAACGCAGGTGTTTGTAATGACGCGGTGTAGTCTTTTTGCCATGCGTTGAGTGAGCGTCGTCGCAGCGAGCTGTGTTTATATACAGTGTTTTCGGCATTTTTGAAGTTTCGCCGAGGCCGACTGCGACAAAACCGCCGATGGACAAAAAATCCCCCTCCGTTAGCTTGAAGGCCTCTCCTCGGACTGGAGAGTTCTTAAATCAACGGAGTGAAAAACATGAACCAACCACAAGCTCAAACCCAACTGCGACACGGTCGCGTCATTTCCCCTGCAAGCCGCGGCGCGGTGGCCATCGAGCAAGGATTGCTCGGTGGCTGGCAGGTCAATGAAATGGAGGGCGGCAAGAACTTCCCGGCACTCGCGGCTGGTCCGTTCCCCGCGCCGTTCGAAAGCGACAACCCGAGCGTCGTACCGCCCGCTGACGGCTATATTCTCAGTGGCGGCAAGAACGACGCACGTGACTGTGTGAACTTCACCGCAGAAGAAATGAGCAAGAAACTCGGGCGCCCGTTCTCCTGGCCACTGCTCAATGTCACTCCCGGCCAGACCCTTGAGGTCAAATGGGAATACACCGCGCCGCACACCACTCGCGGTTACCGCTGGCTGATCACCAGAGATGGCTGGGACCCGAAACAACGCATCACCCGAGCGCAATTGGAAGCGCAACCGTTTGCCGAGGATTTCTATCCGCAAGTGCCGTACTACAGTCATGCGGCGGAATTGAAAGCCAAGGTCACCCACACGGTGCAACTGCCGGGCAACAAGCAGGGGCATCACGTCATCGTTCTGATGTGGATCGTCGCCAACACCGGCAACGCCTTCTATCAGGCCTTCGATGTGGACTTCAAATAAGTCCGCAACGTCCACCCACACGTTCTGAAGGATTAGAACATGTCAAACATTGACTTCACCCTATTGAATAACCAGGCCAGCGATGCGGCATCGCTGATGCCGAGCCTTGCCGGCAAGAAGATCCTCATGGGTTTCTGGCACAACTGGCCGGCCGGCCCGAGCGATGGTTACCAGCGCGGCCAGTTCGCCAACATCACCCTGGAAAACGTCCCGAAGGAATACAACGTGGTCGCGGTGGCCTTCATGAAGGGCAGCGGGATTCCGACCTTCAAGCCGTTCAACGTCTCCGATGCCGAGTTTCGCCGTCAGGTCGGCGTGCTCAACAGTCAGGGGCGGGCCGTGCTGATTTCCCTGGGCGGTGCCGATGCGCACATCGAGTTGCGCGCCGGTCAGGAGCAACCGCTGGCCAATGAAATCATCCGTCTGGTGGAAACCTACGGTTTCGACGGCCTGGACATCGATCTTGAGCAGAGCGCGATTGATTTCGCTGCCAACAAGACCGTCCTGCCTGCCGCGCTGAAACTGGTCAAGGATCACTACGCAGGCCAAGGCAAGCATTTCATCATCAGCATGGCGCCGGAATTTCCGTACTTGACCGCCTCCGGCAAATACGTCGGATATCTGCAGGCACTGGAAGGCTATTACGACTTCATCGCTCCGCAGTTCTACAACCAGGGTGGCGACGGGGTCTGGGTGCCGGAAGCCAATAACGGCAGCGGAGCGTGGATCGCCCAGAACAACGACGCGATGAAAGAGGATTTCCTCTATTACCTGACCGAGAGCCTGGTCACCGGCACTCGCGGCTTCACGAAGATCCCGGCGGACAAGTTCGTCATCGGCCTGCCGTCCAACGTCGATGCCGCCGCCACCGGTTACGTGATCGACAAGACCGTGGTCGGCAACGCGATGAAACGCCTGGCGGTCAAAGGGCATCCGATCAAGGGCCTGATGACCTGGTCGGTGAACTGGGACAACGGCACCAGCAAGGATCGCGTGCCGTACAACTGGGAATTCAGTCGGCGTTATGGACCACTGATTCACGGGGCGCCGTCTGCGGTGCAGGGCGCTGATGCCGAAACGGTGAGCGTCGCTCATCAGTAGTCATTGAACGAAAAGCCCGGTAGCGCTGCCGGGCTTTTTTTCGTCGGCGGTTCGCAACATTTCACCTACCATGGCCATCTTCCGATGACAAAAAAGGATCAGGCGTCATGTCCAACACAACCGAGAGGGTCAACATCGTCGATACCCAGGTGTTGTCCCACGACTGGTATCTGCTGAAGAAAATCACCTTCGACTATCACCGCAACAACGGGGACTGGCAGCGCCAGACGCGCGAGGTCTACGACCGTGGCAATGGCGCGGCGATCCTGCTGTTCAACCGCGAGCAACGCACCGTGGTGCTGACCCGGCAGTTTCGTCTGCCGGTGTTCGTCAACGGTCACGACGGTTTGCTGATTGAAGTGGCGGCCGGACTGCTTGAAGGCGCGGCGCCGGAGCAGCGCATCCGCGACGAGGCCGAGGAAGAAACCGGTTACCGCGTGCATGACGTGAAGAAGGTGTTCGAGGCCTACATGAGCCCCGGCTCGGTGACCGAGAAATTGCACTTTTTCATCGCCGAGTACGATGCCTCGTCAAAGGTCAGTGAAGGGGGCGGTCTGGAAGAAGAGACCGAAGAACTGGAAGTGCTGGAGTGGGGTTTCGACGACGCGCTGGCGGCATTCCAGCGAGGTGAGATCTGCGATGCCAAGACCATCATGCTGCTGCAATACGCGGCGATGAATAACCTGTTTGGCAGTTAAAACAAGTCACCGGTTTTACCAATGTTCGACCACTGGCCACCCTCCAGGGTCAGCAGACGCTCCTTGGCTTCCAGGCCTCCGGCAAAACCGGTCAGTTTTCCTGAGGCACCGATGACTCGATGGCACGGCGCAATGATCGAAATCGGATTGCGCCCGTTCGCCGCGCCGACGGCACGCACCGCACTCGGGTGGCCGATCTGTTCGGCAATCTGGCTGTAGGTGCGGGTTTCGCCAAACGGAATGGTCAGCAACGCGGCCCAGACCTTTTTCTGGAATTCGGTGCCGGCAAAGTCCAGCTCCAGATCGAACGCGTTTCGCGTTCCTGCAAAATATTCTTCCAGCTGTCGCGCGGTTTTCATCAACAGCGGATTGTCCGGTGCCTCGCTCATCAGCCCCAGGCGCACCCGGTTCGGTTTGTCGTTTTCCCAGAGGATGGCGGCCAGACGTGATCCGTTCGCGACCAGCTTCAACTCGCCGACAGGCGAGGGCAGGGTGATGAACGTGTAGGCCATGGGCAAAACTCCGGGACGGGGCGGAAACTGCGCCCAGCATACTGCCGGATCGGGGAGGCGCAAACCGCAATCGCGACCATACTGGCTGATGCTCTTGAAGCGCTTTCCTACCTTATAAAAAGAAGAGACCGACTCATGAAGTACGAACCTTTTGCCAAATCACTGATTGCGACCTCATTGGCGCTCAGCTGCCTCATGGCCCATGCGGCTTCGGTTGCCCCGGTGGCCGCCGAAAACGGCATGGTGGTCACCGCCCAGCACCTGGCCACTCACGTGGGTGTCGACGTGCTGAAAAGTGGTGGCAACGCGGTGGATGCGGCGGTCGCCGTGGGTTATGCACTGGCAGTGGTTTACCCGGCGGCGGGCAACCTCGGTGGCGGTGGTTTCATGACCATTCAACTGGCGGACGGACGCAAGACCTTCCTCGACTTCCGGGAAAAAGCCCCGCTGGCCGCGACGGCCAACATGTACCTCGACAAGGACGGCAACGTCATCCCTGATCTGAGCACCCGTGGCCACCTTGCGGTCGGCGTTCCAGGCACCGTGTCCGGCATGGAGCTGGCGCTGAGCAAGTACGGCACCAAACCGCGCAAGGAAATGATCGCTCCCGCCATCAAACTGGCCGAAGACGGGTTTGAACTGGAACAGGGCGACGTCGAGCTTTTGGAGTACGCCACGGACGTGTTCAAGAAAGACATCAAGGATTCCGGCGCGATCTTTCTGAGCAACGGCGAGCCGATGCAGGTCGGGCAGAAACTGGTGCAGAAGGACCTGGGCAAAACCCTGCGCACCATTTCCGAAAAAGGCGCCGACGGCTTCTACAAAGGCTGGGTGGCCGACGCCATCGTCACCTCCAGTCAGGCCAACAAGGGCATCATCACCCAGGCCGACCTCGACAAATACAAGACCCGTGAACTGGCCCCGGTGGAGTGCGACTATCGCGGTTATCACGTTGTCTCGGCTCCGCCGCCAAGCTCCGGTGGCGTCGTGATCTGCCAGATTATGAACATCCTCGAAGGCTATCCGATGAAGGATCTGGGCTTTCATTCGGCCCAGGGCATGCACTATCAGATCGAGGCGATGCGCCACGCATACGTGGATCGCAACAGTTATCTGGGCGACCCGGATTTCGTGAAGAACCCGATCGAGCACCTGCTGGACAAGAACTACGCGACCAAGCTGCGCAACGCGATCCAGCCGCAGAAGGCCGGTGTGTCGGCAGAACTCAAACCCGGCGTCGCGCCCCATGAAGGCAGCAACACCACGCACTATTCGATCGTCGACAAGTGGGGCAACGCGGTCTCGGTCACCTACACCCTCAACGACTGGTTCGGCGCAGGCGTGATGGCGAGCAAGACCGGGGTGATCCTCAACGATGAAATGGACGACTTCACTTCCAAGGTCGGCGTACCGAACATGTACGGCCTGGTGCAGGGTGAGGCCAACGCCATTGCTCCGGGCAAGGCGCCGCTGTCCTCGATGAGCCCGACTATCGTCACCAAGGACGGCAAAGTGGTGATGGTGGTCGGTACGCCGGGTGGCAGTCGCATCATTACCGCGACGTTGCTGACCATGCTCAACGTCATCGACTACGGCATGGGCCTGCAGGAAGCGGTCGATGCGCCACGTTTCCACCAGCAGTGGATGCCGGAGGAAACCAACCTCGAAGACTTCGCCGCCAGCCCCGACACGAAGAAGATTCTCGAGAGCTGGGGCCACAAGTTCGCGGGTCCGCAGGACGCCAACCACATCGCTGCGATTCTGGTCGGCGCACCGTCGCTGGGTGGCAAACCGGTCGGCAAGAACCGCTTCTACGGCGCCAACGATCCACGGCGCAACACCGGGTTGTCATTGGGTTACTGAGCGGAGTAAAAAGGGGGCGGGCACAGGTCCGCCCCTATCCAAGGACCGATCAAGGAAGGCTCACCATGACCACCGCATTGCTGATCATCGATGTCCAGCGCGCCCTGTGCGCGGGCGAATACGAGTGCCACGACGCCAAACGGGTAATCGACACCATCAACGGCCTCAGCGCCCGTGCGCGCCAGTCGGGTGTGCCGGTGGTGCTGATCCAGCACAACGAAAAGGACAGCCCGTTCGCCCACGGTGCCGAAGGCTGGCAATTGGCTGAAGGCCTGAACACTGCACCTGGCGATCTGCGCGTCGACAAGACTGCCAACGACTCGTTCTACCAGACCAATCTGCAGAAACTGATCCCCCGGGAAGACTTCGACCGCCTGGTGATCTGCGGCATGCAAACCGATTACTGCGTCAACGCCACCGTGCGTCAAGCCCACCAGTTGGGCTACGACGTGGAGCTGGCGGCCGACGCCCATACGACGGTCGACAACGGCAACATGAGCGCCGAAGACATCATCGCCGAACACAACAAGGACTGGGCGCACCTCACCGGCTCCGTGGCGCGGATCGATGTAAGGCCGGCGGAGCAGATCACGTTCTGATGGTTGCTGCAGTCTTTGTGGGAGCGAGCTTGCTCGCGATGGCATTCGTTCGGCCACCGATGATGTTGAATGTGTTGCCCTCATCGCGAGCAAGCTCGCTCCCACAATGACGCATGCGGATCACGCCATTTGTAGCCGCCGCACCACGGTCTGAAACCGTTCCGACGCCACCCACTGCGGATCCGCGTCCTCCACCAACAACATGATCCCCAGATAATGCTCCAGGTGCAGGGTGATCACCTGACCATCGACCGCCAGATCCCAGTAATACTGGTCCAGCCCGCTGGCCTGGGTCGTCCAGGTTCCGTTCAGTGTCTGTTGGAGTTCCTCGGCAATGCGCGTGAAGAGTTCTCTGTCAGAGCTGTCCGACAGGTGAATATCCGAAGCGGCCACGAGCTGCTCCTTAAATGACGATGAGGGTGGGAGGGCATACTGCCACTGCCTGAAATCAGGTCGCAAACATCAACCTGCGAACATCACTCACCGGCTCGGACACCGCACCGCTCAACACCAGCCGCGTAATCGTCTGCGCCGCCACCGCATAATCCTCATCCTGCGGCACCTCCCGCCCGGTGATGCGCCCCATCTGCCAGCCAATGTTGGTGTAGGTGCGCGTCGCCGACCAGATGAACAACATCAAATGCTCGGGATCGACCGGCGCCAGCAGACCGCGGTCGATCCAGCTGCGCAGGCACTCGACATTCCGCCGTGCCTCACCGTGCAGCAGGTCGCGGCATTCGTCGGGCAGCTGGCGGCCACCGAGCAGCAACTCACAGCTGAAAACCTTGGCGATCGCCGGATGCTCGCGGGCGATGCGGATGCGGGCGGCGACGTAGGCGCGCAGGCCGAGCAGCGGATCGTCGCTTTCGCGCAGCACCGCCGAAGCTTCCAGCAACGGTTCGACGAAGCCGAGCAGCACTTTGCCGTAGAGGTTTTCTTTGCTCTGGAAGTAGTAATAGAGATTGGCCTTGGGCACACCGGCGCGGGCGGCGATGTCGCGGGTCTGGGTCGCGTCGAAGCCGTTGGCGGCGAATTCTTCACTGGCGGCGGCCAGGATCAGTTGCTGGTTGCGTTCGCGGATACTGCTCATGGATGGCATGGAGGGTCTGGCCATTTCGGGATCGCAATATACAAAACTATATAGCGATTAGGCCAGCGAACTCGTTCCTCAGCGCTATGCTGGTTTCAATTTCAGTCACATCAGGAAAATCACAATGACACTTCAGGCACTGCGCGCCACGACGATTCACCTTGACGCAGTGGCGAAGCTGTTCGACGCCTATCGCGGCTTTTACGGCCAGCCATCGAATCTCGAGCAATCACGGACCTTCATCGCCGAGCGCATGGTCGGCAATGAATCGGCGATTTTTCTGGCTGAGGATGAAGGCGGTGAGGCGCTGGGATTTGTGCAGCTGTACCCGACGTTTTCCTCGATTGATGCCCATCGCACCTGGCTGCTCAGTGACCTGTTCACCACGCCGGCCGCCCGTGGCTGTGGAGTGGGGCGGCTATTAATGAACACCGCCCGCGACTCCGCCGTCGAAACCGGCGCCAAGGGACTGGTGCTGGAAACCGCCACCGATAATTTCAGCGCACAGGGTTTGTACGAATCACTCGGTTGGGTGCGCGATATGGGCTATTACACGTACACCCTCGATTTGCGCCAAAGCTGAGCCGGCGCACTCTTTTTCAGGGTTTTCCCGAATCAGATCTTTCCCCGAACGTAGACGATCACTAGAATCCGCCCCCGGCGCTCCGCAATGGAGGCTCTTTGATATCACTTTTAGGGAAGACATCATGCAATTCGGGAAAATCCTGGCGCTGGGTCTGGTGCTCGCGCTGGGCGGCTGTGCCAGTTTCACCCAGGACGAAGTGGCTCCGGTCACGCTGCCATCGATGGCCAGCTATGCCAACAAGCCAAACATCTATGTCGATTTCGACTTTTACCAGGGCGAGCCGAAAAGCGCTTCCGCCGTGGAAATGCCACAAGCTCGGGACATGCTCAAACCGCAATTGCAGACCGTCCTGAAGGATTCCGGTTTGTTCGGTCGTGTGACCTTCGACCAGTTCGAGAAGCAGCCAGGTGACTACAGCCTGCGTCTGAAAATGTACAACCATCCGCCGAATGGCGGTCAGCTGGTGCTGGCGTTCATCAGTGGTCTGAGCATGACGATCATTCCAGCCTATGCCACCGACCAGTACACCATGAGCCTGGAAACCCTCGATCAGCAAGGCCAGCCGTTGTCTACCGCCAGCAACCATGACGCGGTCGGCACCTGGATGGGCATCTGGTTCCTCCCGCTGGCGTTCAATACGCCGAAAGCGGCGGTGACCGATACATTCACTCGGCAGGTCAATGCGTTGCTCAAGGAATGGGCCGACAGCAACCGTCCGAAGTATTCGGGTATCTGACTCACTCCAGCGAGTGGGCAAAAAAAGAGCCGCAATCGCGGCTCTTTTTTTTGGCCTTTACTTCAGGGCCTGAATGAACTGTGGATCGCTGTACAGATTCTTCAGCAAGTCCTGCAGCATCGGGTTGTAGGCGTTGGTCGCGTTGGGGATCGCGATAAAGCCGAAAAAGCTGCTGTTCCACTGATGGCTGACATCTTTGGTTGCGTCGTACACCACGTCGTTGCCATTGCGCAGGGTGAAGCGTGCAGCGATGGTGCCGTCACCGGTACCCATGCCGGCGTTCAGCTGGTTCTTCACCACCAGCACTTGCAGATGACGCGTCGCCTGCGGATCAAGCAGACCAGCCTTGCGCAGTTCTTCGGTGATCGCGTCCTGGATGTGCGCCGGGATGCTGCCGGTCGGCGATTTGATCGGGTTGGCGCGGACCATCAACGAGCCTTCGCCCGATTCAGCGGTCACCTGTGGATTGCTGATCGCGTGCAGCGGCGGGGTCTGCTTGAGCTTCTGAACATTGTCGAAGCTTGGCTCGTAACGGGCCATGGTCATGCCACAGCCTTGCAGGAGCAGAGCAAACAGCGGGATCAACAACAGCGATTTTTTCACGGCAGTTCCTTGCGCGTAGAAGAGGGGGGCGAATTATGGGCAGAGTGCCATCATTGGGCAACTCTGAATGCCATCCCTCATTCACGTTGCCGCAACAAGCCCTCGATCTGCGCTAGTTCCCAGGTACTCAACAGACTGACCGGATCGGTGCCGAAGCGCTGCCGGGTGTCGAGCATCCATTCGCGACCGTCCGGGCACAGACAATCAGCGCAGTGATGCAGGCGCTGGCCGTCGAAGTCCAGTTGCAAGCGCCAGCCTTCGATGTCGACCGCAACCCGATCCGCTCGCGCGTCCATCACCCGCAAGGCACACACGCCCAGCGCGGCATCGCGCAAGCGCTGGCACACTTCGCGGCTGGTCAATTCGCTCGGCATCCGAGGCTCCACTGGCAAAAACTGCGCGCCAGCATAAAGCGCGTGCCGACGGTTGTCAGCGATGACTGGCCCACGCCGGTGCATTTGCGTAACATCCGCAACCCTCTTTTTCCGCGGCGCTCTTTTGCGCCAATGCATGCGGCCGCGCCCGTCGGCCGCTCTGTCAGGTAAGCCATGAAACCGATTCGTCTGCGCGCCGATGTCCTGGCCGGACTCACCACCTCGTTTGCCCTGTTGCCCGAATGCATTGCATTTGCGCTGGTGGCTCACCTCAATCCGCTGATGGGCCTGTACGGCGCCTTCATCATTTGCACGCTGACCGCGCTGTTCGGTGGCCGGCCGGGCATGGTCTCCGGGGCGGCGGGTTCGATGGCGGTGGTGATCGTCGCGCTGGTGGTGCAGCACGGCGTGCAGTACCTGTTGGCGACGGTGTTGCTCGGCGGCTTGATCATGATGGCGTTCGGGCTGTTGCGGCTGGGCAAACTGGTGCGCATGGTGCCGCACCCGGTGATGCTGGGGTTCGTCAACGGCCTGGCGATCATCATCGCGCTGGCGCAACTGGAGCATTTCAAGAGCGGTGAACAGTGGCTCAGCGGCACGCCGTTGTACCTGATGACCGGGCTGGTGCTGCTGACCATGGCCATCGTCTACATCCTGCCGCGCCTGACCCGCGCGGTGCCGCCGGCGCTGGTGGCGATCCTCGGCGTAGGCTTGCTGGTTTATCTGCTTGGCCTGCCGACCCGCACCCTCGGCGACATGGCGCACATCGCCGGCGGCCTGCCGAAATTTGCGCTGCCGGACATCCCGTGGAATCTCGACACACTGCGCATCATCGCGCCTTACGCGATTCTGATGGCGCTGGTCGGTTTGCTGGAAACCCTGCTGACCCTCAACCTCACCGACGAAATCACTGAAACCCGTGGCTACCCGGATCGCGAATGCGTGGCGCTGGGGGCGGCAAACGTGGTCTCCGGTGCATTCGGCGGCATGGGCGGTTGCGCGATGATCGGCCAGACCGTGATCAACCTCAGTTCCGGCGGGCGCGGGCGTTTGTCCGGCGTAGTGGCGGGTGTGTTGATTCTGCTGTTCATTCTGTTTCTGTCGCCGCTGATCGAGCGGATTCCGCTGGCGGCGCTGGTGGGGGTGATGTTCGTGGTGTCGCAGCAGACGTTTGCCTGGGCTTCGTTGCGGGTACTGAACAAAGTGCCGCTCAACGATGTGCTGGTGATCATCGCGGTAACGACCATCACCGTGTTCACCGATCTGGCCACGGCCGTGCTGTGCGGGATCATTATCGCGGCGCTGAATTTTGCCTGGCAGCAAGCGCGCGAGCTGTACGCCGATGAGCATCTGGAAGCGGACGGCAGCAAACTCTATCGCCTGCACGGCACGCTGTTTTTTGCCTCGACCACGCCGTTTCTCAATCAGTTCGACCCGGCCAGTGACCCGCAACGGGTGACGCTGGATTGTCGGCACCTGAGCTTTGTCGATTACTCGGCCATCGCTGCGCTGAAAACCCTTCGCGAACGCTACGCCAAGGCGGGCAAGCAGTTGCAGGTGTTTCACCTGTCCGAGCGCTGCAAGAAATTGCTGAAACGCGCCGGGGTCGATCACGACTGAGATCGACCCCGGTCACTGATCAGGCATCGATTGCCGGGAAATCGATGTCGGTCAGCGCCGCGTTGTTCAGGTAGTTAGTGAGAGTTTGCACAGCGACGAGGGCGATCACTTCGATGATCTTCTTGTCGTCGATGCCGGCAGCGCGGGCGGCGGCGATCTGCTCATCGTTCAATTGGCCACGAGTCTCGGTCAGTTGTTGGGCGAGGGTGGCGAAGGCATTGAGCCGGCCATGACGCGCTTCGATGATTTCTTCTGCTGCCAGCCCGGCCTTGCTGGCGAACAGGGTGTGCGCCGCCAGGCAATAGTCGCAACCGTTGACTTGCGAGGTGGCCAGGTACACCGCCTCTTTTTCCTTGGCACTCAGGGATGTCTTGCCCAGGGTTGCCGAGATTTGCACGTAGGCATCCAGCGCGACAGGTGCGACGGCCAGGGTCTTGAACAGGTTGGGCAGGAAACCGATTTTTTTCTGCACGCCTTCAAGTGTCGGGCGAGTGGCGTCGGTGGCGGTTTCGAGGCTGAGAGGGGCGATGCGGCTCATGGTGATTCTCCGAAAGTCCGGTGCGAAGTGCACCGGGGATGGAGGTCATGTTATTGAGCGCGGCTGGTGCTTTGGGTGCAAATCGTCGAGGATATGCGACAGATCGTCCAAACCTGTCCTTGCGAGAATCAGTCATGGATCGCCTTTCTACGTTGCTCAGCCATTTCGGCGTCAATGCCGGCACCTTTCACAGCGGCACGTTCTGCGGGTTGAGCGCCTACGGCGGCGATCAGGTGTGCGGGCATGTGCATTTGCTCCAGGCGGGAGAGCTGTTGCTCAAACCGGGAAATGATCCTGAAATCTCGCTCAAAGAACCGACCCTGATCTTTTTCCCGCGCCCCATGGCCCATCGCTTGTTCGCCAACGAAGCCATGGGCACGCAACTGGTGTGTGCTTCGCTGACCTTCGACGGCGGCGCTGGCAATGCTTTGGCAGCAGCGCTGCCGGATTATCTGGTGCTGAAACTCGCCGACCTTCCGGAAATGGCCAACACCCTGGAGTGGCTGTTCAAGGAAGCTTTCGACGGCCACTGCGGGCGCGAAGCGGTGATGGATCGGTTGGTCGAGTTGCTGGTGATCCTGTTGCTGCGCCACCTCATCAGCAGTCGCAACCAGCAGCCCGGCATGATGGCGGGGCTGGCCGATCCGAAGATTTCCCGCGCCTTGAACCTGATGCACGACCAGCCGGCCAAGGCCTGGAGCGTCGCCGAACTGGCGAGCGCCGCCAACCTGTCCCGCGCCGGTTTCGCCGACCACTTCCGGCGGGTGGTGGGGCAGACGCCGGTGGATTATCTGGTGAACTGGCGGATCAGCCTCGCGCAGAAACGCCTGCGCGAGGGACGACCGATCGCCCTGATCGCCGAAGAGGTCGGCTATGAAAGTCCCTCGGCGCTGGCCCGGGCATTTCGGCGCAAGACCGGGCTCAGTCCGCGAGAATGGAAATCCGGCGCGAGCTGAGGACTATTTGGCGAATTTCTTCGCCCCGGCCACGCACAGGATCACCCCCAGCGTAACCACCAGCATGCCCACGCTGACATGCTCATGGAGCAAGGTCGCGGCCAGTGCCAGGCCGAAAAACGGCTGCAGCAATTGCAGTTGCCCGACCGCCGCAATCCCGCCCTGAGCCAGCCCGCGATACCAGAACACAAATCCGATCAGCATGCTGAACAGCGAAACGTACGCCAGGCAAACCCATGCCGACACACTGATACCGCTGAACGAGGCGGGCGCCAGCCATACGCTCAGCACGGCCATCACCGGCAACGACAACACCAGCGCCCAGCAAATCACCTGCCAGCCGCCGAGGGTGCGCGACAGTTTGGCG
Source organism: Pseudomonas pharyngis (assembly GCF_021602345.1). Classification (GTDB taxonomy): domain Bacteria; phylum Pseudomonadota; class Gammaproteobacteria; order Pseudomonadales; family Pseudomonadaceae; genus Aquipseudomonas; species Aquipseudomonas pharyngis. The sequence goes on along the minus strand of NZ_BQID01000004.1, from coordinate 248,736 downwards.
CCTTCGGCATAACCGAGGCCGCAGGCGAGAATCGCCGCCAGCATCAGCAGATCCCCGGTGGGCGAAGCGGTCAGGCCTTGCGAAATCGCAAAGCCGACCACCAGCGAACTGCCCAGCACCGAAAAAATCCAGAACACCGGACGCGGCCGTTCGCCACCGCGCAACACACCAAAAATCGCCGTCGCCAGCGGCAGCAATCCTACAAACACAATCGAATGCGCCGACGTCACGTATTGCAGCGCCAGGGCCGTCAACAGCGGGAAACCCACGACCACGCCCAGCGCCACGATCAACAACGACAACCACTGATCCCGCGCCGGACGTCGTTCGCGAAACAGCCACAACAGGCACAACGCCAGGGCGCCGGCGATGGTCGCGCGGATGACGGTGAGAAACACCGGGTCGAACTCCAGCACCGCCAACCGCGTGGCGGGCAGCGAGCCGCTGAAAATCACGACGCCGATGAGGCCATTGATCCAGCCGCTGGTTTTTTCCAGGGCCGGGGTGCCGAGGTGGGTGGTTCGTTCCATGGGTGTGGCGCTCGGAGGTGGGTTGCGTTGGATCGATCCTAGGGCTGAGAATCAGCACAATCAAAAAATTGTCATGGATACAAGCCGACATGCCGCGCTCCCGCTACAAGACCCTCGTCGACACCTATGCTGCCGACATCCGCGCCGGCCGCCTGTTGCCCGGCACGCGTTTACCGACTCACCGGCAATTGGCAGCCAGCGAAGGGCTGGCGCTGGTCACGGCCTCGCGCGTATACGCCGAGCTCGAGGCCATGGGCCTGGTCAGCGGCGAAGCCGGGCGCGGCACGTTCGTGCGGGAAACGTCGTTGTTGCCGGGGCAGGGCATCGACCAGAAAGACGTCGCGGTGGGCATGATCGATCTGAACTTCAACTACCCGTCATTGCCGGGGCAGGCCGAGTTGCTGCGCACCGCGTTGCGGCAGCTGGCGTTGTCCGGCGACCTTGAAGCGCTGCTGCGCTATCAGCCCCACGCCGGTCGCCAGCATGAACGGGCCTCGGTGGCGCGGCATCTGCAAACACGCGGTTTGAGTGTCGAGGCCGAGCAGGTGCTGATCGTCAACGGCGCGCAGCAAGGGCTGGCAGTCACGTTGATGGCGCTACTCAAACCCGGCGATGTGATTGCCGCCGACGCCTTGACCTATTCGGGATTCAAAGTGTTGGCCGAAGCGCTGCACCTGGAAGTAGTGGCGATTCCAGTCAATGAGCAGGGCCCCGATCTGGCGGCCCTCGACAAACTCTGCCGCCAACGACCGGTGCGTGCGGTGTACAGCATGCCGACCCTGCACAATCCACTGGGCTGGGTGATGCCTCTGGAACAACGTGAGGATTTGATCGCGATTGCCCGCCGGCATGATCTGACAATCATCGAGGACGCGGCCTACGCCTTTCTGGTCGATAACCCGCCACCTCCGTTGGCGGTTCTGGCACCGGAACGCACGGTCTACGTGTCGGGTCTGTCGAAAAACATCGCCACCGGCCTGCGTGTCGGCTTCATCGCCGCGCCGGTCGAACGGGTGGCGGCGCTGGAGCGGATCATCCGCGCGACCACCTGGAACACCCCCGGCGTGATGACCGCCATCGCCTGCGGCTGGCTCGACGACGGCACCGTCACCTTGCTCGAAGCGCAAAAGCGCAGCGACGCCCAGGCCCGGCAAGTTCTGGCCGCGCAGATCCTCGAAGGCCTGCCGACTGTCGGCCATCCCTCTTCGTATTTTCTTTGGCTGCCGCTGCCGGAAGATGTTCGGGCCGACCACATCGTGGTCGAGTTGATGCACGAACAGGTTTCCGTCACCACCGCCGAGCCCTTCACCGTGTCCGCCCATGTGTCTCACGCGATTCGTCTGGCGTTGGGCTCGGTGGACATGCTTGCCCTGCGTCAAGCCTTGCTCAAAGTCCGCCAGGTCGTGGGCGCCTACCTGTAGCGCAAGTGACCGCGCAGGATTACCCTTGGCGCCGCCGAAGACCTGGAAATCCCTGATGAAAAACGCTGCACTGACTTTCGCCCTGATCCTCAACGCTGGCCTGCTCAGCACACCCGTTCTGGCCGCTGGTGACGCCGAGGCCGGCGCAAAAATCTTCCCGCGCCTGTGCGGCGGTTGTCATCAAGTCGGCGAATCTGCCCGGCCGGGATTCGGTCCGGAACTCAACGGCATCATCGGCCGCCCGGCGGGGACGTCGGCGAATTACGTGTACTCCGACGCCATGAAAAACTCCGGCCTGACCTGGGATCGTGAAACGCTGACGAAGTATCTGAAGGATCCGAAGGGCGTGGTGCCGGGGACGCGGATGATCTTTTGGGGGCTGAGTGACGAGGAGAAGATTGATAATTTGTTGGCGTATCTTCAGACCTTTTCTCAGTAATGAAGATCCGGTGCGGGAGCTGCGCAAGGCAGCTCCAGCGTGACGACGGCACTCATGTCGCGCGCTCGGCCTGCCCGGCAAACCACCCCATCACCACCGTACAAGCTGGATGCGCAGCCGCCGATGGCTGCAAGCACAACGAGTAAATCCCCCCGGTTTTCAGCGGTTGCCCGAACGGCACCACCAGTACGCCGCGCTCGATGGATTCCGCCGCCAGCGTCATGTCCGTCACCGCGACCCCCAGTCCCCGCGCCGCCGCGTCCAGTGCCAGTTCATCGAGGTTGAACGGGATGTGCCGGTAATCGTCCAGCGGTTTGCCGTCGTTCGCCGCCAGCCATTCGATCCACGCCTGACGATCCGCCGAGCGATGCAGCAGCGGGAAACGCAGCAGTTCTTCCACTGAGCGCGGCGCATCGGCAAGGCTCGGGGCGCATGCCGGCACCAGGGTTTCCTGAAACAGCGTCAGGCAATCCGGATCGCTCGATGCGGTCGGCAGGTAAAGGATGTAGGCGTCGCTGTCGCTGGTCGGCTCGACGATTTCGGTGGCGACGGTTTCGATCGCCAGTGAAATCTCGGGATGACGCAGATAAAAGTCGCTGAGTTTCGGCAACAGCCAGCGCACCGCCAATGACACATGCATGCGAATGCGGAACGGGCGTTTCTGCAGTGTCAGGCGTTCTTCGAGAGTTTTCAGCTGATCGAAAATGCTCCGTGCGCTGACCAGAACCTGCTCGCCTTCCGGGGTCAGGCGCAGGCTGCGGCTGGTGCGCAAAAACAACGGAACGTTGAAATGGCTTTCCAGCTGCTGGATCTGCCGGCTGACGGCGCTTTGGGTCAGGCACAGCTTCTGCGCGGCCTGGGTGAAGCTGCCGGAGTTGGCGACTTCCACCAGCGCCTGCATGGCTTGCAGCGATGGGACGTGGCGAATTTTATCCATGCGTTTTCAGAATGGCTCGATGATTTCTTAGCGTTGGTGAGGCGCTCTAAGACCTTATAGATTCTAGCTCGGGTGGTGATCTTCACAACGTGGACATGCAATTCACGCATGGCTCTGGCAAGAAGACAAGCTGCCGAACGACCGTCGAATGAGGTGATGCATGGAAAATGTCTGTGGCTGGATCGCGCAAACCGCAAACCCTGCGGAGCGTGATCGCCTGAACGGCGCGCAAAAGGCCGACTGGCTGGTGATCGGCGCCGGGATTACCGGCCTCAGCGCTGCCCATAATCTGGCCGAGATGCACCCGCAGGCACGGATTATCGTGGTTGATCGACAGCGGGCGGCGCAGGGCGCTTCGGCGCGCAACTCGGGTTTTGTCGTCGCCCATGAACATCCGGCGGACAGCGAATTGATCGGCGGACAGGGCTTTGCCGGATTTGAAGTCGACACGATGATTTCCCGCGCTGCCAATGAAGAAGTCCGACAACGGATTGCCCGTCACTCCATCGATTGCGACTTGCGCGACAGCGGCTATTTCTTTGCGGTCAACGATCCGGCCAAGCTCAATCAGGTAGACGCCAAACTGGCCACGCTGCGTGTGCTCGGTGCCCGCGCGGAGTTTCTGCAAGGCGAAGAACTGAGCCGCAAACTCGGTACCCGTCACTATCAGGCAGCGATCTGGTGCGGCAACGGCAACGCGTTACTGCAACCGGCCAAATACGTGAAGGGTTTGCTCGATGCACTCCCGGACAATGTCAGCGTGTACGAAAACACCGACATCACGGGGCTCGAGCGCTTGAGTCAGGGACGGATTCGGGCCAATTCACTTGATGGCAGCATCGAGGCAGGAAAAGTACTGATCTGCCTGAACGCATTCATTCCACGGGTCGGCATCGATGACAGCGCCACGTTCCCGATGGAGCTGAGCGCCAGCCTGACGCGCCCGCTTACGGATCAGGAGTTCGCCGCCATCGGTTCGGTCGAACCGTGGGGCGTGCTGTCGACTCGTCCGCTGGGCGCCACGGTTCGGCTGACGCCGGATCGCCGAGTGATGATCCGCAACACCGCCGAATATCGTACGCGGGACCTCTCCAACAGCGAGCTTGCGCTGCGTCGGCAACACCATGTCCGGGGTTTGCAGCGGCGCTTTCCGTTCCTCGGCGAGCACGACGTCCAGTACACCTGGACCGGCCATTTGAGCGCGACACGCAGCGGTCAGGCGTATTTCGACCAGGTGGAAGAGGGCGTGTTTGCCGTTGCCGGTTGCAACGGCTCAGGCGTGGCGCGCGGAACCCTGTGGGGGCGGCTGCTGGCGGAAATGGCATCCGGCGTCGACTCGCCACTGCTGCAGTCGGTGAGGCAACGGGCCGAGCCCGGCTGGCTGCCGCCGCGACCTTTCTTCGACATCGGTGCCATGCTGCGCATGCGTGTGGAGGCGGTCAGGGCCAGAACAGAAATCTGAAAATTCGCACATCCCACAAGAACAAAAGCCACTCAATTCAGGTGACAGAACATGCGCGTCCACACACTTTCCCTGGCGGTCTTGCTTGCCACCGGTTCCGGGTTCACCCTGGCCGATGAAACCGTCAACATCTCCAACTGGAGCAGTTACATCGCCGACGACACCTTGGCGAATTTCACCAAAGACACCGGCATCAAGGCCACTTACGACATCCACGACAGCAACGAAGTGCTGGAATCGAAGTTGATGACCGGTAATACCGGTTACGACGTGGTCAGCCCGTCGAATCACTTTCTGTCGCGGCTGATCAAGGCGGGCGCCATTCAGAAACTCGACAAGTCGCAACTGCCGAACTGGAAGAATCTCGATCCGCAGTTGATGCAGAAACTCGAAGTCAACGATCCGGGCAATCAATACGGTTATCCGTACATGTGGGGCACCGCCGGCATCGGCTACAACGTCGAGAAGATCAAGGCGATCTTCGGCAACACCGATGTCACGCGTTCGTGGAAGCTGTTTTTCGAAGAGGACAACATCAAGAAGTTGAGCCAGTGCGGTGTAGCGATCATCGACAACCCGACTCAAGTGTTGCCGATCACCCTCAATTATCTGGGCTTGCCGCCGCACAGCCACGAACCGGCGGATTACAAAAAGGCCGAGGCGGCATTGTTCAAGATTCGCCCGTACGTACAGTACTTCCATGCGTCTAAGTACATCAGCGATCTGGCCAACGGGAACGTCTGCGCGGTGATCGGCTTCAACGGTGATGTGGCGCAGGCGGCTGCCAGTGCCCGGGAGGCGAAGAACGGTATCGACATCGCCTATTCGATTCCCGACGAAGGCACGACGCTGTGGTTCGACATGGTGGTCATGCCGAAAAGCGCGCCCCACGAAAAGAACGGCTACGCCTACATGAACTACCTACTTGAGCCGAAGGTGATCGCCAATATCAGCAACAGCATTCACTACGCCAACCCCAACGCGGCGGCCGATGAGTTTCTGACGCCGGCGGTGAAACAGGATCTGGCGATCTATCCGCCGAAAGCGGTGATGGACAAGTTGTTTACCGTGGAAGAGCTGCCGGCGGCGATTGCCCGGCTGACGACACGGCTCTGGACCCGGGTGAAGACCAACACCTGATTCAATTGCAGGTCAGCCGAGTCCGTTCACTTCGGTGAGTGACGTCTGGAAGGCTACGCGATTACGACCCGCGGCTTTCGCCTGATACAACTGTTGATCAGCACGTTTGAGCAGTGCTGTCGGAGCATTGTCGGCCGGGTCGGCAAGGCCGACACCGATGCTGACCGTCACCGGGCCGACCGTTGGAAAGCTCGCTGCGGCAATCGCTGATCGAATCTTTTCGGCGACGATATCGGGCGTATCGGGCTTGGCGATTTCCGGCAGCAGCACCGCAAATTCTTCGCCTCCGTAACGGGCGACGAAATCCGTGCTCCGGATGCTGATCTGGATCAGCTGCGCCAATTGCTGCAGTACGTCGTCGCCGGCCGCATGGCCGTGAGTGTCGTTGATGTGCTTGAAGTGATCGGCATCAATCAGAAGCAATGCAAACGGCCGCCCGGTACGACGGAACAGCAGGCTGTATTCGGTGAGTTTTTCGTCGAAGCGGCGGCGGTTATAGACACCGGTCAAGCCATCGTGGGTGGCCAGGTTCAGCAGCTCGGCGTTGGCCAGGGTCAGGGCCGCCGTGCGTTGGGCGACGGTGGCTTCGAGCGAAGCGTTGGTCTCTTGCAGCTCACGCTCCTTGGCAAGCAGCGACTGGGTCATGGCATCGATGGACTGGCCGAGCTGGGCAATTTCCCGCACGGGATGCTGGAGAGGGAAGTGGGCCCCCGGTTGGTTGTTCTGCACTTTTTGGGCTGAGCGCGCGAGGTGCTCGATGGGCCGACTCAGGTACAGCGCCAGGTAATACGCCACGAATCCGAATGCCACGGCAGCGAAAACACCCAGCAACAGCAATTTATAAAACAGCAGTCGCGCCGGTTGCAGTGCAGTGTCCAGTGGTTGACGCACCGCAATCGACCACGACAGCGCAGTGCCCGTAGGCGTCGGCACAGTCACCTCGCTGGTCAGGTACCCGTTGCCGACGACCCAGCCTGGGGACTTCGGATCCTTGGCCGGCATTTGTTGGCCAACCAGCGCTTCCGGGTACAGCACCTTGCCGTCGTGATCGATTATCAGCGCTTCGATATCCGGCTCCGCCCCCTTGTGCGACATCGCTGCCGATTCGACGATGTGCGTGACCCAGCTCCAGTGCGCATGGGCGCCGAGCACACCGATCACCTGGCCATCGGCGTTGCGGATGGGCGCGGCGAAGTCGATGAAGCGCAGTGGCTCGCCGTTGGGCAGACCTGGCAACAGTTTCGCCAACAAAACGGCTTCGTGCGGATCGCCGGTGTATTCCCCGCGCAGACCGGCCTGAAACCATGGGCGCTGTTGCACGACCTGACCGACCAGCAAACCGTTGACTGCCTGATGCACAAGCCCCTGAGCATCGGTCACCCCCATCCACGCATACTCGGAGCGGGCTTCGGTGCGCAGCTGCATCGATTTGAGAATTGTCGGATTGTCCAGATCGCCGCGTTCCAGATGTGGCGCCCGGCTGAGCAGATAGACCTCCAGTTGCCGCTCGCGCAACTGCTCGCCCAGCAGCGTCGCCGCCGACCGCGCGGTACTCAGCAGCGCATTGCCGCTGGCGCGTTTCATTTGTTCAGTGGCGATATCACCGACGTAAAAGCCCACGCTCAATAGCGTCAGCAGAGACAAACCGGCAAACCAAAGGGTCAGGTGGCTGCGCAGACTGGCTTTGAGCATGGAGAAATGTCTGTCTTTATTGGAGTGGCGCCATGGTATGCGACATCGTGGACGGGCTGCCAGCAAGGCGTTTAATGAAAATCTGCCGAGGCTGATATCAATGAGCCACTTCGTTCGGTAGAGTGTGCGCCGCCCGAGAGACGGATCCCGGGCGTTTACCCATGGAGTCTTGCAGTGAAATACCTCAGCAAAGTAGTCGCCGCCGCACTGTTCGGTGTGGTTCTGGCAGGTTGCACCGGCACCCCGATGAACACCAGACATTACGACAGCAGCCAATACACCGTGATTGGCCACAGCGAAGCCACTGCCACCGGCCTGATGCTGTTCGGCGTGATCCCGATCCGGCAGAACAGCCGTTTCGTCCGTGCGCAAGAGGCCGCCATCCAGGCCAAGGGCGGCGATGCCATGATCAACACTCAGATTCAGGAAAACTGGTTCTGGGCATGGGTCCTGAGCGGCTACACCACCAAGGTCTCCGGTGATGTGGTCAAGCTGAAAACCGTTCAGTAAGCGGCGGTGGATGTGAAAAAGCCCGGCTGATCAGACCGGGCTTTTTGTTTGTGCAGCGGTAGAGCATTTGATTCAGGCGACGCGGCGTTCTTGCAGGCGATCAGCGCCACCTTCGGCAACGCGGCGTTCCAGCAGACGATCCGAGCCACCTTCAGCAACGCGGCGTTCTTGCAGACGATCAGCACCACCTTCGGCAACGCGGCGTTCTTGCAGACGATCAGCACCACCTTCGGCAACGCGACGTTCTTGCAGACGATCCGAGCCACCTTCAGCAACGCGGCGTTCAATCAGACGATCAGCGCCACCCTCAGCCACACGACGTTCGATCAAACGATCCGAACCACCCTCGGCCAAGCGACTTTCAATCAACCGATCCGAACCGCCTTCGGCGATCATGGTGTGGGCGGGTTTGGCTGCAAAAGCGTTGACTGCAAGAACCGAGAAAGCGATGCCGAGAAGGATTTGGCGTTTCATGATCGTATGCTCCAGGGGTGTTGTTTGTTGGGTATGGAGCCGATGTTACGCCGCGAATTTTTTATGAGAACTTCATTGAGCTGATGGTTACTATCGACGCCAGCAATGAATGCCGTTATCGCTGCATGTGCCTGATTTCATTGGCCAGCTCGTAGGCTTGCTCACGGAGTTCGGCAAATTTTGCATTCAGTTCGCCATAGCCGCGCTTCCAGGCAAATGCACCGTTGATGCTGGTTTGTCCGAGCACGACATCATTGAAGGACCCCATCCCGCCATAGGCCGAGAGCAGCCACGTGATTCCGGAATAATCGGAGTCCAGCAATCGTGCGCGAGCTTTTCGCATCCACGCGCTCCAGTGCGCTTCTCCGTCGCTTTCCAGAACACTGATTAGCTCATTCAGTACCTTGATCAGCGTTTCGGTTTTCGGGCCCATGTTCAATGAGTGCTCCTTTTGATGAGGCGTAGATACTCAACCAGTGACGACTTCAAGACGCCGAAGAGTGAGCGTTGCGCAAAGAGCGATCAAACAAGCTGACGCTTCACGTCCAGCGCGATCGAGGCAAAGCCTTTACCTGTGCCCGGATTAGATGTCGAAGTATTTTGCATCGACGAGACGTCCTCCCAGCGATCCACGGATTCAATGTGTTCATGGGAGGCGTCCGTATCGATTTCAAATGCGATGAAACATTCGTTTTGATCCAGCAAAAGTCCGAACAGGCGAGGCATGCCGGGAAAGTCGATTTCCAGTTCCAGCACGATGGACGACGACCAATCGGTGCCTTGGGATTCTCCGTATCGGGCCAGGGCGACAGGCACACCCTGTTTGCGCCATTCACTGGCGCAAAGCATCAAACGATGCGCAACGACTGCGTTTTGCTCCTGCACGTTGAGCTGTTTTTTCTTCCGTAGTCGTTCAATGTCCATGGGAAACCTGAATTCGCAGCGTCGGGCTAAGAGCTTACCCAGCAAACGCAAAAAGCGCGCGCAAAGAAAAGCCCGGCTGATCAGGCCGGGCTTATCTTTATGCGCTGCTTACTTATGCAACGCGGCGTTCGATCAGGCGATCAGCGCCACCTTCAGCAACGCGGCGTTCGATCAGACGATCAGCGCCACCTTCAGCAACGCGACGTTCTTGCAGACGATCAGCACCACCTTCGGCAACGCGGCGTTCTTGCAGACGATCAGCACCACCTTCGGCAACGCGACGTTCTTGCAGACGATCCGAGCCACCTTCAGCAACGCGGCGTTCAATCAGACGATCAGCGCCACCCTCAGCCACACGACGTTCGATCAAACGATCCGAACCACCCTCAGCTAAACGACTTTCAATTAACCGATCCGAACCGCCTTCGGCGATCATGGTGTGGGCGGGTTTTGCTGCAAAAGCGTTGACTGCAAGAACCGAGAAAGCGATGCCGAGAAGGATTTGGCGTTTCATGATCGTGTGCTCCAGGGGTGTTGTTTGTTTGGTATGGAGCCGATGTTACGCCGCGGATTTTTTATGAGAACTTCATTGAACTGATGGTGACTATCGACGCCAGCAATGAATGCCAAGACCCTTGTTCTAGGGCACCAGCGGCCGAATGCACAGCTCTCCGGTGGCGCGGGTCAGGGCCAGATCATGCAGCGCATCGCGGGTCAGACCGGTGCGCGCCTTGGCCAGCCACACCGGGCAGTTCGGGTCGTGACGGTAGGGTGTGAAGTCGGCGTATTGCTGCAGCAGACGGGTTTGCAACTGATCCAGACGCGGGCGAATCTGCTTGCCCAGATCCGGGCGCGGCGTGTCCGGCGCGGCACCGGCCGCTTGCCACTGTGCGAGCAAACCGTACTGCACCAGTTTGTTGGCCTCCATCTGTGCGGCGATCAACTGCGCGACGTCTTCCGGGTCGAGCTCGCGTTCGGCGGCCAGCTTGCGGGCGTTGTCGATCACCTGCGCCTCACGGGGGCTGTCCTGGATCGGCTTGCCGCTGTCCCATTTGGTCAGGGCGACGAGGTCGCCGATGTTCAGGCGTTCGTTCAACGTGTTCACCAATCCTTGCACCACCTCGGGCGAGGGGGCGGGAGCGGCGTGGGCAGTCGTCGTCAGAACAGTCAATAAGGTGCAACTCAGCAGAAATGGGGAATGGCGCATGGGGGGATTCACTTCCTGTCGTGATGGGGAGGCTATGCACATTGGTCGAGGTGCAGATTACGAAGTTTTAATGCAAACCGGTACGACCTGAACGGCATCGCATACCTTAGACTCTGTCATCAGCTCCCACCCGAGACGGACCTCAATGCAAACCCCCGCTCAATCCCCCCTCTGGAAAACCTACCTGCTGTTCCTGGCCCCGATGGTGCTGTCGAACTTCCTGCAATCGATGTCGGGCACGGTCAACAGCATCTACATCGGCCAGATGCTTGGTACGCAGGCGCTGGCGGCGGTGTCGGGGATGTTTCCGATCATTTTTTTCTTTATCGCGCTGGTCATCGGCCTGGGCGCCGGGGCAGGGGTGTTGATCGGTCAGGCGTGGGGCGCGCGTGAGTCGCATATGGTCAAGGCGATTGCCGGAGCGACGCTGTTGCTTGGGGTATTGATCGGGCTGGTGGCGGCGGTGCTGGGCAGTGTGTTTGCGCGTCAGGCCTTGCAGGGTTTGGGCACGCCGGCGGATGTGCTGGACGATGCGGTGGCCTATGCCCGGGTGATGATGTGGACCTTGCCGTTTGTGCTGGTGTACGTGCTGTTCACCCAGTTGTTACGCGGGGTGAGCGACACACTGTCGCCGATGTTGGCGCTGCTGCTGTCGACCGTTGTCGGGCTGGCGCTGACTCCGGCGTTCATTCGCGGCTGGATCGGCTTGCCGCAACTGGGCATCCAGAGCGCGGCGGTTGCAGGTCTGGCCGGTACGCTGACGTCGATGGCGTGGCTGTCATGGAGCCTGATCCGCAAGGGTCATCCACTGGCGCCGGATCGTGAGTTCTTCGCGGCGCTGCGACTGGACGGCGCAATTCTCGGCAAGGTGTTGCGTATCGGCCTGCCGACCGGGGTGCAGATGATTGTGCTGTCGCTGTCGGAGCTGGTGATTCTGGCGCTGGTCAACCAGCACGGCTCGCAGGCGACGGCGGCCTATGGTGCGGTGACGCAGATCGTCAACTACGTGCAGTTCCCGGCGCTGTCGATTGCGATCACCGCGTCGATCCTCGGCGCCCAGGCGATCGGTGCCGGGCGGTTGGAGCGAATGGGCCCGATCCTGCGCACCGGGCTGTGGATCAACGTGTGCCTGACCGGTGGCTTGATCCTGTCGGGTTACCTGTTGTCGCACTGGTTGTTGGGGTTGTTCCTGACCGAAGACTCGACCCGGGCGATGGCCGAGCACCTGCTGCACATCATGTTGTGGAGCCTGTTGATCTTCGGTTTCCAGGCGATCATCGGCGGCATCATGCGCGCCAGCGGCACGGTGCTGGTGCCGGTGGGCGTGGCGATCATCTGCGTGCTCGGCGTGCAGTTGCCGGCGGCCTATTGGCTGGACGGGCAGTTCGGTCTGCAGGGTGTGTGGATGGCGTTTCCGATTGCGTATCTGGGGATGCTGGTGCTGCAGACGCTGTATTACAAACGAGTCTGGAAGCATCAGAAGATCGAGCGATTGGTGTGACGGGCCGGGTGGGCCTTGGCGGGGCTGGCGCAAGTGACGGATGTTTGCTTAAGTCATTCGAGCCCCATCGGGCGCCGGAGCTCTCCATGTCGATTCAATTGTTATTGGCTGCCGCGTGTTGCCTGATTGTCGTCCCTGCTGTGCAAGCGGTGGAGTACACCCGCGTCAATACCACCGCCAGTCAGATCAGTTTCACCTACAACCAGATGGGCTCGCGGATGTACGGCACGTTCGGCAAGTTCGATGCGACGCTGGATTTCGACAGCGACAATCTCGCCAATGCCCGCACCACGCTGCACATCGACCTGACCAGCATCGACGCCGGCAGTGAAGACGCCAACACCGAGCTGGTGAAACCGGCATGGTTCGACACCGAGAAATTCCCGGTGGCGGTGTTCGAATCGACCCGCTTCAGCCCGGCCGGCGACAACCGTTATCTGGTTAACGGCCATCTCACGCTCAAAGGCATCACCCGTGAGGTGCAGGTGCCGGTGCAACTCAAACCCGATAGCAGCATCGGCATTTTCGACGGCGAACTGGTGCTCAAGCGCGACCAGTTCGGGCTTGGTGCAGGGGAGTGGGCGGACACCGTGGTTTCCAAGGACATCGACATCAAGTTCAAGGTCGTTGCCCCCGCGCAGTGACTGGCCTCAGTACGCTCGCCAATGCCCTGGCATCCAGCGCCATTGGTTGCCGGCCCAGCGGTAATGCCCGGCGACCCAGTGATAACCCGGCGCAGGCATGACCGGAACCACCTCAACGATCGGAGGTGGCCGATGCGGGCGAACCGGTTCGACGACACAGCCCGAGAGGGTGATCGCTACCAGCGCGGCAGCGAGCAAGGATTTGATGGTTTTCGCGGAACGCAGAACGTTCATGGCAACTCCTCAAGGCCTGCGTCGGGAAATGAACGCAGTTGAAAAATTGGACGCCAAATCGGCGAAAGATCCGTTCTCGGGCAGATGAAATTTTTGTCAGGCGTGCACAAGGTATGATGTCGCGGTTCGCCGGTCGCTCAACTCTCCCGGCAACCTGTGTTTTACCGTTGGAGTCCGCCCGCCATGCCCCGCATCACCCACTACAAATCCCCATGTCCCGAAGGCGTCAACAGCCAGATCCTGCAGATGGTGGTCGACTATCTGACCGACATCAGCGCTGTAGGGCTGGGCCCGAGCAATCTGCTGTACAACGTTTATCAGTACGCGGTCGGCTACGAGGTTCATCTGTACCTGGAGGCGTTGAACGGCGAGAAGGGCACCGAAGTGGAGCTGCTGGTGGCCACCGACGACGATGATCCGGAGCAGGTGATCGGCTTCCTGTTGTACCTGCCGGTGCAGGGCGATTGGGAGGCGTGCAACGTGGCCTATCTGGCGGTGCGCGAGGGGCATCGGCGTCAGGGTGTGGCCCGTTCGTTGATCGCGGACATGGTGGCGCGTTACCCCCATGCCGAACTGACCTGCAGCGTCGGCAAGGTGCCGTATTTCGAAGCGCTGGGTTTCGAGGTGCTGGGCCAGCTCGAAACGCAGGTGCTGATGAGCACTCGGCATTACCGCAGCAACGGGTTGCGCGGTTTTATCGACACGACACCGATCTACCGTTCGCTGGAAGTGCAGCAAATCCACACCTACCTTCTGCAAAAGCACGGCAAGCGCGCGATGCTCGATGCCGAGAAACAGCGCGACCGGCATCTGGATCAGGTCACCCGCCGCACCGAAGAATTTGTTCGTCAGCGCCTGATCTTGCATTGATTGGTTTCTCCAGGGCGGCGGTACCCGATCCGGCCTGTGCCCCGGATCGGGCAGGTTTGCTAGCCATCGCTAAGCATCAGGTCAGTACGGGGTCGAAGCTGAATGCTGCAAGCTTGAAAAGATTACATTCGCCAAAAGCAATTCTGGCGAAACCTTTTTCTCCCCATGACGTTCCCCAGCTGTTTTTTACTATCCAACTCTCACTATCGAAGCCCACGACCTCAATTGTATGTAGTTGTTTTCCGACGCCCGAGGCATGCCGATAAACACCTCCGCCGTAGAACCTGTGAAAGTCTTCCCAGTCTTCCATTGTCGCGATGATCGGGCCTGTTTGCAGTGCGTTACGCGCTTCTTCGTCACCAGTGACTGGCGCAATATTTATCAAGCGAACAGCACCCTGTCTGGTACCGCACTGAGCGGGTAAATCTTTGGAATCCCCCGATTCAGACAAGGCGAATGTGGCGTTGGGTGCGTCGGTTTCCATCGCGTAGGTTAAATCCAGCGGACTATCCAACGTCAGCTCTGCAATGCAGTAATGAATAAAAAGAGGCGAGAGGCTGAGTGTGGCTTTGTTGGATACACGCAGGCGGTCTTCTATTGTGGATGCCAAAGCGAAACTTGTGCACGCTTGAGTTTCTCCCTGATCTTTAACAGGTTGAAAATTGGATTTGTCGGTGATTAGGGGGAATGCGATGTCTACGTGTTTGGCGAAAACATCTATTACGTTTTTCTCAAGCGATACGGTGCGAATATCGAGAGTTTCTGGTTCGGCAATAAATGGGGGGGATTTTTGATCAGCTACTTTCCAAGTAAGCTCCTTTTCAAGTAAGGCTGATCTGAGTTCGGGGTTGAGGCTGCCAGATTTTATTTTAGCGGGGCTCATTGCGCACCTCCATTTTTAGCCGCAATCAACGCTTTTTTTGCATTGATCAGTTTTGTTTCGGCCTCGGCCAGGGCAAGTTCGCTTTCAAGCGATTTTAAAAGAGCTTCATCCGCGGTCGGATTGGCTCGTGCATCCTCAAGTTCCTTTTTGGCTTTTGCTGTGTTCGCCTTCAAGGTCAAAGTTTTCAGCTCCTCCTCTCTCTCTGCAGTAATGACTGGTGCCAATTGCTCCGAGGAGTTTTTGAATGTTTCGGTAACGCCCTCCGCTGTCGACCTTATCTGGGAATAGCCTGCGGAGCTCAACGTGCCGTCCTCTGCGAAAACGGCGGAAGCCTTGTTGGATGCAAAGGGGCGTCCCTCGAACGGCATCACAAGCATTGGCCCTAACTGAAGTGACTGTACTTCAATGGAATCAACGGCTATCGATCCCGATTGAGAACAGGCTTTTTTTGCGCAAACTGTCAGTACTCCGTCTACCGGCTCCCTATAGGGAAGACCCTTCCATCCACGGACATCAACGGATTTACTCGCAACTCGTTCCGAATCGATTTTTACCGGTGCAGAGGAGGGATATGTCATGTTGTGAATGGTGGAAAGCTGGAAGTACACGTCAAGATCATTAATTGTTTTTAATGTGTCGGAGCTTTTGCCCGAGGACAGTCCCCATTTCTTCACAAATAGAGTTGGTAACTTTAACGCTGTTGTTGATTTAAGTTCGTCAGGTGTGGCTGGCCAGGTTTGGGTTTGTTGGAAGCTGACTTTTTTCAGAGCCTGCTCCAGAGCCAGTTTTTCTTGTTCCAGATTAAGGGTGGTGACTTCCAATTGTCGCACTGCTTTTGATTTGGCTTTGCTCGATGCTCGATCAACATTTGATCCCATGGATGTGATTCGCGAATTTTGACGTGTCAGTTCGAGTGTCATTGCGGCGACGTTATCGCTCGCACGTAATACCTTGTCCTGAGCAGAGTCCACATCGTTAATGTTCTGTGCCATCAAGCTCGTACATGTTTGGCCTCTGGGTGATCCACCGGCTATCGTGGCAGGAATGATTTTTCCGATTCCTGTAGCAATGTTAACTATGGCTTGACCCAGTTTGTCGTCAGCTGAAGCGTTTACCGACTTGGTTGCTCGATTGGGGTGCCACTCAAATGTACTTTCTCCTGTTTTGAACCAGCCGGTAAGTGATCGCGGATCAATGTAATAAACCTCCGGGTCATGCGCTGTCTTCTGTTTAAGAGATGCGCTGATTTTTATGGCTAATTCGTTAGTTTGACGATTGCATTCAGTTGCCTGCCACTTGACCGTGATGTCGTACTGATTGAATGTCAGTCGGTAGGGTACGCCAGTGGGTGTTGCACCGCCGGGTACAAACTCCCGGGTTTCAAGGTGAGAGGAACATGCGACCAGAGTTGACGCCAGCGCTAGCAACACGGCGATTCCAAGATTTTGCATATCGATACCTTTATCTAAAGGCGGAAAGTTTCCGCTAAATAGATTCATCCTGGCGGTATATGCAAAAACGACTGAAAAATTTCGCTGCCGCCCAGATTCCCTGTTTGGCGTGACAACTGAACCCGCAAAACAAATAGAGTATGGCTGCTTGGTGTCAAAGCGCCAGCACTGCGTAGCAATTCTTGTGGATTACATTTGTCAGGGCAAAAAAGAGCCTCAAGACTCTTTGATGGGGAGGAAGTAGAGCCCGCGAGGCTCAAGATGCGCATGAAGCCAGGTGCGGGCTTGATTGGGGTTCAGAGCACCCGCACCTACGCAGCGGTTTGGCGGGCCAAGCGGCTGCGTCATTCCATCGTAGGAAGGTGGGGGGATGCGCTCAAGTACCGTCAGTCACCTGCTGTTGGGGCGCTGGCGGAGGGGGCGCATAAGGGCGTCATGGTATCAGCGCGCACCCGGCCAGCCGGCTTTATCCAGGGCCGCGAGCAGGGTGGCGGCATCCAGCCCCGGCACCGAATGCCCGTTGCCTTCGGTGCTGTCGCTGGCCAGCAAGGCATTGATGATCGCTTCTTCCACCGCCTCGGTCGCCGCCAGGAACAGCTCGCTGATGTGATCGTTGTTGACCATCCGCAAGCCGTCGCAGGTCGATGCGCCTTTACCTTCGTAGGCGGCGGGCGGGATATGACCGTTGCCAGTGGCGAAGGCGATGAAGATGTCACCGCTGTGATCCTCATTGCCGCCGCCGGTGCGCGCCAGACCGAGGCTCGCCCGTTGCGCCAGTCGCGTGCATTGATGCGGCAACAGCGGTGCATCGGTGGCGAGGGCCACTACGATCGAGCCCATGCCAGGATGCGGCAACGAAGCGCGCAGGAACGGCGAATCCACTTGTTCCATGTAGCGCCCGACCGGGTAGCCGTCGACTCGCAGTTCGCTGCGAATCCCGTGGTTGGCCTGCACGATGGCACCCACTGTCCAGCCACCCTGAGCCTTGCTCAAGCGGCGTGATGCGGTGCCGATCCCGCCCTTGAATTCATGACAGATCATGCCGCTGCCACCGCCCACTGCGCCTTCCTGCACCGGGCCGTCAACGGCATTGCTCATCGCTTCGGCCACATGTTTGGGCTTCACATGAAAGCCGTTGATGTCGTTGAGCAACCCATCGAAGGTTTCAAGCACCACCGGCATGTTCCAGTAGAGCCGACCGTCGTCCGGTTGCTGCGCGCGATCCAGTTCGATCAAGGCATCGCGCACCACGCCGAGGCTGTGGGTGTTGGTGAAGGCGATCGGACTGGTCAGCAGACCGGCTTCGCGAATCCACTCCAGTCCTGTGGCATCACCGTTTCCGTTGAGTACGTGGACGCCGGCGAAACACGGTTGTGCGTTGGTCGAACCGGCGCGTGGTTCGATCAGGGTGACGCCGCTGCAGATGTCACGACCGCTGGCGCTGCGGCCGCGCACGTTGCTGTGGCCGACCCTTACGCCGGGTACGTCGGTGATGGCGTTGAGCGGACCAGGCTGCAATTGACCGATGCGGATATGGAGATCGCGGGCACGTGGTTTCATTGATGTTCTCTCTATTGAAGGCAGTGATTCGAAGGGCTGTTACTGACCGTTCTTGACCTTGCTCCACACCCGCGTGCGCACCCGTTCGGTGGCTTTGGGCAAGGGCTCGAGGGTGTACAACGTGGCCATCGCCGTGGGTGACGGGTACACCGCCGGGTTGTCGCGGGTGGCCTGGGCAACCAGCGCCGTGGCAGCGCGGTTGCCGTTGGGGTAGGACAGGTGATCGCTGACCGGCGCAATCACATCGGGCCGCAGCAAATAGTCGATGAACGCCAGGCCTTGGGCCGGATGCGGCGCGTCCTTGAGCAAGACCAGCGTGTCGAACCACACCGGCGCGCCTTCCTTCGGCAGGCTGTACTGAATCTTCACGCCGTTGCCGGCCTGCTCGGCGGTGGTCTTGGCTTCGAGCATCGCGCCGGACCAACCGACCGCCACGCAGATGTTGCCGTTGGACAGATCACTGATGAATTTCGAGGAATTGAAGTAGGCAATGTGCGGGCGCAGTTTCAGCAGCAGCGCTTCGGCTTTCTGATAGTCCTCGGCCTTGGTGCTGTTCGGCGGCAGGCCGAGGTAGTGCAGCGCGACCGGGAGCATTTCCGACGGCGAATCGAGCATCGCCACGCCGCATTCGCCGAGTTTGGCCAGGTTCTCTTCCTTGAACACCAGATCCCAGGAGTCTACCGGGGCCTTGTCACCCATCACCGCGCGCACCTTGTCGACGTTGTAGCCGATGCCGTTGGTGCCCCACAGGTAAGGCACGGCGTACTGGTTGCCGGGGTCGTTGTTGGCCAGTTTGCTCAGCAGATCGTTGTCGAGGTTCTTCCAGCCCGGCAGTTGATCGCGGGGCAGCGGGGCGAGGGCGCCGGCCTTGATCAGGGTCGGCAGGCTGAAGTTGCTCGCCACCACCACGTCGTAGCCGCTGCGACTGGTCATCAGTTTGCCTTCCAGTACTTCGGCACTGTCGAAGGTGTCGTAGACCGGTTCGATACCGCTGTCACGCTTGAAATCATGCAGGGTGTTCGGGCCGATGTAGTCGTACCAGTTATAGACATGCACGCTCGGCGCATCGGCCGCCTGCGCACTCAGCGCCGCGGACAAAACGCCCATCAGACCCAGGTTGATATACCCACGATGACCACGCATGATGCGGCACTCCTGGCCTGTTGGCAGGCCGGTGATGAACAGGAGTGGTCAGCCTATCGGGCGGGCCGCGCCGCACCCATTCCCATCATGGGTTACTCAAAAGGGGTAGTGCGTGGACGCGTTGCTGCAGGAATTGCCGGTGCATCAGAGCCTGTCGCGAGTGTTCGCTACGGTAGGTCAGGACGGTTTCTGGCGGGCGCTGGTCGATACGCTGCGGTTGCTGGTGCCGCTGGACAATGCGCTGGTGGCGGTGATGCAAACGGGGCGCCCGCCGCAATTGCTGATCGACTTCGACAGCCAGGGCCGCGCCGACGAGCAGGAAGAACTGGCTGGTTACTGTGCCGGAATGTACCTGCTTGATCCGTTCTATCAGGCCGCCTGCGGCGGGATCTCCGACGGTTTGCACAGCCTTGCATCCGTGGCGCCGGACCAGTTTCTGCACAGCGAGTACTACCAGAGTTACTTCCGCTCGGTGGTCGGCGCGGATGAGCTGCAATTTCTGGTCAACCTCGACGACGGCGTGCTCGGCTTGTCGATGGGCCGCTCGACGGCGTTCAGTTTGCAGGAGCAGGGGCGCCTGCTCTGCGTGCGGGATTGGGTGCTGTCAGCGATGCGTCGGCATGTGCAGTTGATGCCGCCGCAAGGCGCGGCGGTCGAAGCGCCGGTCGGCGATATTGCGGCGCTGCTCGACCGCTTCGACGCCCGCCTGACCGCGCGCGAGATCGACACGGCTCGTCTGATTCTCCAGGGCTTTTCCAGCAAGGCCATCGCCCAGCACATGAACATTTCGCCGGAGACCGTGAAGGTGCACCGGCGCAATCTCTATCACAAGCTCAACGTCACCGGGCATGGCGAGTTGTTTGCGCTGGTGTTGCGGCCGCGCTGAGCGGGTCAGCCGATCTGCTTGAACAGCAGCGCTTTCAGACCGCTTTCCGGGTCGATATCCGGAAACTCCGGCGGATTTTCCAGCCGCTGCTCGAAGCGCAGGCTCGGCGCTTCCCGGGTCACGCCGTCGATCAGGAAGTCCGAACCGAACGAAGGGTCGTTCATGCAGGCCAGCACCGTGCCCTGCGCCGTCAGCAATTCCGGCAGACGACGCAGCACGCGCTGGTAATCCTTGGTCAGCAGAAAACTGCCTTTCTGGAACGATGGCGGGTCGATTATCACCAGATCATACGGGCCGCTGTTGATGACCTTGCCCCAGGACTTGAACAGGTCGTGGCCGAGGAAACTCACCTTGCTCAGGTCATGCCCGTTCAGCCGGTGATTGTCACGGCCCCGGCTCAGCGCGGCGCGGGACATGTCGAGGTTGACCACGTGACTGGCGCCGCCCTTGATCGCTGCCACCGAAAAACCGCAGGTGTAGGCGAACAGGTTCAGCACCCGTTTGCCCGCCGCCTGCTCACGCACCCAGTTGCGCCCGTAACGCATGTCGAGGAACAGCCCGGCGTTCTGCTTGCGGCCCAGATCCACGCGGTATTTGAGCCCGCCTTCGACGATGGTCATTTCGTCGATTTCTTCACCGAGCAGCCATTCGGCGGTGCTTTGCGGCAAGTAACGGTGCTGGATCAGCAGGGTGTGGGCGCCGGACTGCTGCCATGGCTCCGAACCGGTGATTTCCAGCAGCAGGCGCTTGAGGTCGTCCAGCTGCGAAGCCTCGGGCTCCTTGAACAATGACACCAGCACCACGCCCTGCAGCCAATCCACAGTGACTTGCTCCAGCCCCGGCCAGCAACGCCCGCGCCCATGGAACAGACGCCGGGTTTCGGCCGGGGCCGAAGTCAGCGCAGTGAGCAGGTGGGCATGGAGAACGGCGAGGGCTTGAGGGTTCATCAATCAGGATCGGCCAGCAAAAGGGCGCGCATTTTAACCGCAATTATGCGCCGGCGACTGCCCGTCGAACGGCTGTTATCGAAAAGACCTGTATCAAAAATGAATTTCTGTAGAAGGCGCTGCTCATACCAGATAAGCAGCGGGATCAAGCCGCTAAATCGTTCATGCAATTCAGGGAGTGCCAGTTCATGTGTCCAATTTCGACGTCGAGCGCGCACCTTCCTGGCGGATTGATTCTGGTAGTCGAGGACGATCCGTTGATTCTGGAGTTTCTTTGCGAAATTCTTCAGGAGGAAGGTTTCAAGGTCGAGCCGCAGACCAGTGCCGATGCGGCCTCGCAATACCTGGAAGAGCACGCGCCGGAAGTGGCGCTGCTGCTCACCGACATCACCATGCCCGGCACCCTTAACGGCGCGGACCTGGCCAATCTGGTCGGCGATCGCTGGCCGGACAAACCGGTGATGGTCATGTCCGGTTATGAAACGCCGGAAACCTCAGGGGTGAAACATCCGGTGGCGTTCATCAAGAAGCCTTGGGCAATCGGCCAGTTGCTCGATTGCGTGGACAGTGCGTTCAAATCCAGGGCGCCGCGTCTGCACTGAAGCGTCCTGCAAGTGCTACATTGCCGGGCATCGTTGCCCGGCCCCTTGCGAGGAAGTGATCTTTTGTCAGCTCACGAGACTATTTTCAACCGCGCGTTCGGCGCGTTCCTGTTCGACATGGACGGCACCGTCCTCAACTCCATCGCCGCCGCCGAGCGGATCTGGTCCGCCTGGGCCGTGCGCCACGGGGTGAACGTCGAAACGTTCCTGCCGACCATCCATGGCGTGCGCGCCATCGACACCATCACGCGTTTGAACCTGCCGGGCGTGGACGCCGAGGCGCAAGCGGCGTTCATCACCACGGCGGAAATCGAAGACGTCGAAGGCATTGTCGAGATTCCCGGTGCTGCGGCGTTTCTCAAGTCGTTGCCGGCGGATCGCTGGGCCATGGTGACCTCGGCGCCACGGGATCTGGCATTGCGGCGGATGGCGGCGGCGGGGATTCCTGAACCGGCGGTGATGATCACCGCTGAAGACGTGAGCGCCGGCAAACCGGATCCGGCCGGTTATCGACTGGCGGCCAAACGCCTGGGCCTTGAGCCGGCGGACTGCCTGATTTTCGAAGACGCCACCGTCGGCATCCAGGCCGCTGAAGCCGCCGGTGCGCCGTTGATGATCATCACCACGACTCACCAGCATCCGCTTGAAACTGCACACGCGACCATCGCCAGTTACCGCGACATTGCGCTGAGCATCGACAGCGACGGCCAGCTGCGCCTGCAACCTCAATAAACCCAGGGCACCAGTCGCCAGCTGCGCGCGCAATAAGCGTCGTATTCGGCGCCGAACTGCGCACGCAGCAGGGCCTCTTCGGCGTGGATGCGGGCGATCAGCGGGATCAGCGTCAGCGCCGCCAGCAACAGGCCGACCACCGAACGAAACGCCAGTGCCCAGCCGATCGCATTGATCACCAGCCCCAGATAACTGGGGTTGCGCAGATGCTGTAGATGCCTTCGGTGACCAACCTGTGCCCCGGCTGAATCGCCACCAACCCGCTGAACCGATGGCCCAGCACAAACACCGGCCATAAACGCAATCCGCCGCCGACGATAAACAACAGCGCTCCCAGCCAACGGGTGCCTTCGCGGCCGATGGTCCAAAAGCCGATGCGGTCGCAATAAGCCGGCAGAAAGGCACTGACCAATCCGATTACGGCGAACGCCGGAATCACCCAGCGATTGGCCCGGTCCTCGCGCTCGCCGGTGCTCAGATTCACTTCCGTGAACAGCGACGCCACCACCATGGCCAGCGTGGCCAAGGCCACCACGACCAATGCGCCGTGAGAAAAAAACACCGCCACGCCACCGATGCCCCACATCGCCAGGCCCAGATAGGCGAGGGTGGCGAGCACGGCGACCACGGTCATTTGCGCAGACATTTTCATAGGCACCTCACGGGCTGTTCCGTTCAGTGTAGATCCCGGCACGATCCCCGGCGTTTAGCCGCTGGCAACGGCGTATGGAGGATCAACGGCGTGCGGGATTTCACTGGCGGTGGCGTATCTTGACCTCCCGGCGCTGGCGGGGGCACGGGATGTGGTGATCATTGTTTGTGGCGGGGTAAGTATCAGTGCGCAACTGGTGGCGGGGTGGGCGCGGTTGGGCGCTTGAGCGAAAGCGGAAGGTATTCCCCTTCGACCAATAGTCAGCACCACCGCCATTCCCGCGAGAGAGGTCTATCCTAGGCGAAGCCCTTTTTCGTGCCTACGGTGACCCGCGATGATCAATCTGGCCACGGCCCATCTGCTCACGGACTACAAGACCTGGGCCAATCAGCGTCTGTTCGACAGCCTGCAAGCGCTGCCGGCGGGGGAGACGACGAGGGAGCGCAAGACGGTTTTCAAGAACATGATCGGTACGCTGAACCACATCTACGTGGTCGACCGGATCTGGCAGGCGCACCTCGAAGGGCGCGAGCACGGTTTCACGACGTCCCATGATCTGGTGCACGCCGACCTCGGCGAGTTGCGCCAGGCCCAGCAGGAAGTCGATGGCTGGTATCGCACCTGGAGCGCGCAGCAGACCGAAGCCTCGCTGAACCGCTCGATCGATTTCAAATTTGTTTCCGGCGATGGCGGCACCATGAACGCCGGGGCGATCCTGATGCACGTGATCAACCACAACAACTACCACCGTGGCTGGGTGGTGCAGATGTATTTCGAGATCCCGCAGATGCCGCCGATGACCGACCTGCCGGTGTACCTGCGCGAGGTCGATCCGGGGTTCAAGCCGATCAGTGCGCCTGTGGCGGAAGCGGCGCCGACATGTGATGGGCAATCAGCGAGCGCAACCAGCGTTCCGCCGGATCGTTGTCGTTGACCCCGTTCCAGACCATCGAAAGCTCCGAAGGCACGATGTCGAACGGCGGGTCGTCGGCGCGCAGCACGCTGCTGCCTTCGACCAGCGCACAAGCGGCGAAATCCGGCACGGTGGCGAGCATGTCGGTGCCGGCCAGAATCGCCCGCAGCGGAGCGAATTGCGGCACTGCCAGCACGACACGACGTGCACGGTTGATTCGCGCCAGATCGTTGTCGATGGCACCGCCCAGATCGCCGGAAAACGACACCAGCGCATGGGGCCGTTCGCAGTAGTCGTCGAGGGTCAGCGCGCCGGGACGATCATCGCCGCGCAGGATCTTGCAGCGCAGGTCCCGCAGTTTTTTGCGTTTGGCATTGGCCGGCAGTTCAGTGGTGTAACTGACGCCGACGGAAATCTCCCCGGACGCCAGCATCGACGACATCAGCAGGAAATTAACCCGGCGGATGACGACCACCACGTCCGGCGCTTCCTCGCGCAATTGCTTGAGCAGCGGCGGCAGCAGGCCGAACTCGGCATCGTCCGACAGACCGATGCGAAACACGTCGCGGCTGCTCAGCGGGTCGAAATCCTTGGCCCGGCTGACCGCGCCGGAAATGGTGTCCATCGCCGGCTGCAATTCCTTGAGGATCGCCAGCGCCCGCTGGGTCGGCTCCAGCACGCGACCGTTGCGCACCAGCAACGGGTCGTCAAATAGGTCGCGCAGTTTCGCCAGTGAAGCACTGACGGCGGGTTGGCCAAGGAACAGCTTTTCCCCGGCGCGGGTCAGGTTCTTTTCGAACATCAGGGTTTCGAAAATCACCAACAGGTTCATGTCCACGCGACGCAGGTCATTGCGGTTCATGCCGGAAGACTCGCTGTTTTTTTGAGTCTTTTCAGTAAAGCAGCAAAGTCTTTCGCTGTCGGGTCACTGGGCGGGATCGACGCCGGTCAATACCTTGCGAAACGTTTCCACCAGCGGCCGCAGGTTGATCCGGTGCCACGCCGCCCACAACGGTGTGGTGAACGCCAGCCACGGCACTTCCCGCAGCACCACGCCCGGCGGTGCGTTGTGGCTCAGGCCTTTCTGGATCATCGCGATCCCCAGGCCCGAGGCGACCAGCCCCAGCGCGGTAAACGGCTCGGTGGCCTGCATCCGCACATCCGGGGTGAAGCCTGCACGGATGCAGGCGCTGACGAACTCATCGTCGGCCCCTTGGCGTGGCTGCACGCCGATCCATTCCTGATCGGCCAGATCCGCCGGGGTCAGCGACGCCAGTTGGTTCAGCGGGTGTCCTTCGGGCAGCGCCAGCAGCATCGGGTCGTCCAGCACCTGAAAGCCCAGCAGGTCGGGATCGTCGATCGTCGGCGGTTCACTGACCAGCGCGATATCGAGGCTACGCTGACGCAGGCCTTCCAGTTGTTCGGCAGAACTCAGGTTGTACAGCGCGACATGCACGTTAGGCCGATCGAACCGCAGTACGCGCAAGGCATTGGGCAAAACCCCGGCGTGCATCGCGTTCTCGATGTAGCCGATGCACAGGCCGCCTTCTTCGCCACGGCCCAGGCGTTTGCCGAGGGATTCCAGGCGGTTGGCGTGGGTCAGCAGGGCGCGGGTTTCGGCGAGAAAGGTCTGGCCGTCGCGGGTCAGGCGAATGCGCTGTTGGCTGCGTTCGAACAGGGTCAGGCCCAGGCGTTCTTCGAGCTGGGCGATCTGTCGGCTCAGGGGCGACTGGGAAATGTGCAGGCGCTCGGCGGCGCGGCCGACGTGTTCTTCCTCGGCGACGGCGACGAAGTAGCGCAATTGGCGGATGTCGATCATGTCAGACCTTCAGGGACTCAAGTGCTGCGGATTATGTCTTGGACGGTCTGAGTGGCGCAATCTAGGATTTGCTCAACGGTCAACACCGACCACGAACTACGAGGACAGCATCATGAGCTTGAAAGACAAACTCCCCGGCCAACTCGGCTTCGGCACCGCGCCACTGGGCAACATGTTTCGCGCCATTCCTGAAGAAGAAGCGCAAGCCACCGTGCACGCAGCGTGGGATGCCGGCGTGCGGTACTTCGACACCGCACCGTTCTACGGCTCGGGCCTCTCGGAAATCCGCCTCGGCGAAGCACTGTCCCGCTACAAGCGCGACGACTATGTGCTCAGCACCAAGGTCGGCCGGGTGATTCTCGATGAAGTCGAAGACGCCGCCGCCCGGGATCTGGGCGAGAAAAGTGGGGTGTTCGAACACGGTCGCCCGAACAAGATTGTCAACGACTACAGCGCCGACGCCACGCTGCGCTCGATCGAAGACAGCCTCAAGCGTCTGAAAACCGATCGCCTCGACATCGTCTGGGTCCACGACATCGCTCAGGATTTCTACGGCGATCAATGGCTCGAGTACTTCAATCAGGCCCGCACCGGCGCCTTTAAAGTCCTGACCCGTCTGCGTGAAGAAGGCGTGATCAAGGGTTGGGGCCTGGGCGTGAACAAGGTCGAGCCGTGCGAGTTGACGCTGGACCTGACCGAGGCGCAGCCTGACGGCTTCCTGCTGGCCGGCCGCTATACCTTGCTCGACCACGACCGCGCCTTGCAGCGTTTGATGGATTCGGCGCGGGCGCAGAATGTTGAAATCGTGGTCGGCGGTCCCTACAGCTCGGGGATCCTGGCCGGCGGCGCGCACTTCGAATACCAGAAGGCCAGCCCTGAGATCGTGGCGAAGGTCGAGCAGATCAAACGCATTGCTGCGGCCCATGGCGTGGATGTCAAAGCGGCTGCACTACAATTCTCGCTGGCCAATCCGGCCGTGGCAGCCGTGATTCCCGGCGCGAGCAAACCGGGGCGCATCGCTGAAGATGTGGCGGCGCTGTCGGCGGTCATTCCGGCCGGTTTCTGGCAGGCCATGCGTGAAGCGAAACTGGTGTCCGAACGTGCACCATTACCCATCGACGAGGTGAAAGCATGAAGATCGATCTGAGCGGAAAACTGGCGATTGTCAGCGGCAGCACGGCGGGCATCGGTTTGGGCATCAGCCAGTCGCTGGCCGAGGCGGGCGCCACGGTGGTGGTGATCGGTCGCGACGCGGCCAAGGTCGAGCAGGCGCTGGCAAGCATTCGAGGCAAAGTGCCGGGCGCGCAACTGCGCGGTCTGACGGCGGATCTGGGCACGGCCGAAGGCGCGCAGAAACTGTTCGCCGCTGAACCGAAAGCCGACATCCTGGTGAACAACCTCGGCATCTACAACGCCGTGGATTTCTTCGATGCGCCGGACGATGAGTGGACGCGCTTCTACGAAATCAACGTGATCTCCGGCGTTCGCCTGTCGCGGCATTACGTACCGGCGATGGTCGAACAGGGCTGGGGCCGGGTGATCTTCCTGTCTTCGGAATCCGGCGTGGCCACTCCGGCCGACATGATCAACTACGGCGTGACCAAAAGCGCCAACCTCGCGGTGTCCCATGGCCTGGCCAAACGTCTGGCTGGCACCGGGGTTACGGTTAATGCGATTTTGCCCGGGCCGACCTTCACCGACGGTGTCGAGGAAATGCTCAAGGATGCCGCCGCCGAATCTGGCCGCAGCCTGCGGGACGAGGCTGACGCCTTTGTGCGCCGGGCCCGTCCGAGCTCGATCATCCAGCGCGTGGCGGATGTCGAAGAGGTCGCGCACCTGGTCACCTACATCGCTTCACCGCTGTCTTCAGCCACCACCGGCGCCGCGTTGCGGGTCGACGGCGGCGTGGTCGACAGCCTGACTATCTGAATTTATCGAGAGACTTTTTATTTATGGCAACAGCATCAGCAACGATCGACATCCCGGCTTCGGCCGATCAGGTCTGGCAATTGATTGGCGGCTTCAACACCCTGCCGGACTGGCTGCCGTTCATTCCCAACAGCGAACTGAGTGAAGGTGGGCGTGTGCGCACCTTGCAAACCGCTGACGGTGGCGTGGTGGTCGAGCGTCTGGAGACGTTCGATAACGCGGGCAAAACCTACAGTTATTCGATTCTGCAGGCACCGTTTCCGGCCACCGATTATCTGGCGACGATTCGTGTTGAAGCCCAGGGGCAGGGCGCGAAGGTGACGTGGTCGGGACGCTTCACGGCCAAGGGCGTGAGCGAGGAGGAAGTGGTGGCGCTGTTCAACGGCATCTATCAGGGTGGCCTCGAAGCGCTACGCGCGAACTATCCCGCCTGAGTTTCTGCAAGAACCAATTGTGGGAGCTAGCCTGCTAGCGATAACGGTCGATCATTCATATTCATTGACTGACACACCGTCATCGCCAGCAGGCTGGCTCCCACATGGGCAATACATGAAGTTCAGGATTGTGAAATCAAGCTCTGCCGACAATCCAGCACCAGCTTCGCCCCGCCCAGATCACTGCGTCCCACCTCAAGACTGAACCCGTGCAGGTTGACGATTGCCGCAACGATCGACAGTCCCAGGCCAAAGCCATTCTGCGGTTGCCCGCCCTCGGCGCGATAAAAGCGCTGGAACACCGCCTCCCGTTCGGTCTCGGGAATACCGGGGCCGGAGTCATGCACCTCGATCCGCGTATGCCCCGCATCATTGACCCCGCGCAACACCACTGTGCCACCGGCCGGGGTGAACTTGATCGAATTGCTCAACAGGTTCGCCAGCGCTTCAAACAGCAACGCTCGATCACCGTTCAGCATCGGCAGGGTTTCCGGCATGTTCAGCTCGAAGCGCAACTCGTCGTCTTCGGCCAGCGGCAAATAGAACTCGTGCAGTTCCTGCAGCAACAACACCGGATCGAGCTCAACAAACCCCGAACGCCGCTGACGATCCTCCAGTTCGGAAATCCTCAATAAACCGCGAAACCGCGCCATCAGCGTATCGGCCTCGGCCAGCACCAGATCCAGTTGCGCCGCTTCCGGCGAACCTTCGCCGGCCTGTTGCTGCATGCGATACAACTGCGCGCGCAAACGGGTCAGCGGGGTGCGCAGGTCATGGGCGATGTTGTCGCACACGCCTTTGACTTCGTTCATCAAGCGCTCGATGCGATCGAGCATGGCGTTGACGATGGCGGCGAGCATGTCCAGTTCATCGCGGCGATTGGACAGCGGCAAGCGATGGGTCAGGTCGCCGGCGACGATCGACTGGGCACTGTCCTGGATCGCCCGGATTCGCCGCAGCGGCCGCCGACGCAGCAAATGCCAGCCAATGATCCCCGGCACAATCGTCAGCGACACGCCCCAGAGCAACGCATGCAGAATGATCCTGGTCACCGCGAACAGCGAACCGTTGTCGCGCAGCAGCACCAGCCAGCGGCCGTCGCGGGTCGGGGTGGCGACTGCGTCGCAGCTGTCGGCGGGCAGGGTCGGGTCGTCGGAGTCGGCGCATTCGCTGAGCATGTGGATCTTGCCGTCCAGCGGCAGGCCCTCGGGGATCCTCTGCAGCGCGCCGCCGAGGTAGCGATGCTGGGCGTCGAACAGACCGTAGGCGTCGATGCCGCGAATGTCGAAGGTCATGCTGGCGGCGAGCGCGTCTTCCAGCTGATCGCCGCGAAAGTGCGAAAACAGATGCTGACGTTGCATCAGCGAATGCTTGGCCAGGTTGTCGAGGTAACCGGAGACCTCGAAGTACATGACCCCCATCAGGATCGCGCTCCAGGCCACGAACAACGAACTGTACAGCGCCAGCAAGCGACTGCTGGAAGAACGCCAACCGTCAGACGGGTTCGGCAATGACATAACCCGAGCCTCGCACCGTGCGGATCAACGGGACATTGCCCGGCGGGTCGATCTTCTTGCGCAAGCGGCCGATGTGCACGTCGATCAGGTTGGTGCCAGGGTCGAAGTGATAGCCCCAGACCTCCTCGAAAATCATCATCCGCGACAGGATCTGGCCGCTGTTGCGCATCAGGAATTCCAGCAGCTTGTACTCGGTCGGCAACAGCGTCAGCACCTGCTCGGCGCGGCGGGCTTCGTGGCTGATCAGGTCGAGTTGCAGATCCGCCACCTGCAACGTGGTCGGTTGTGCGCCGTTGCTGTTCTGGCGACGCAGCAATACTTCGACCCGGGCGGCCATTTCATCGGTGGCGAACGGTTTGGTGAGGTAGTCATCGCCGCCGGCGCGCAAGCCACGCACGCGCTCGTCGACGTCGGAGAGGGCGCTGATCATCAGGATCGGCGTCGCCACGCCCATGGTCCGCAGCGTGGTGACGATGGCCAGGCCATCAAGCTCCGGCAGCATGCGGTCAAGGGTGATCAGGTCGTAGTTGCCGCTGACGGCGCGGTCCAGGCCTTCACGGCCATTGTCGACCCAGTCCACGTCGAGGCCGTGGCTGCTCAGTTCGGCGACAATTTCCCGGGCGGTCACGGCGTCGTCTTCGATGGTGAGGATGCGAGTCATGGTGGGCCTGCTGGTCTGTTCAAACGCAATGGCAGCATTTTGCCAAGATTTTGCGCGGGCGCTTTAAATTAACTTTCATGTTTTAGCGGATACAAACGCCACGGCCGGGCTTTTGTGCCAATGCATAAAACCCGCTGTTATCGACCCGTTGTTGCAATTTGCATGGTCTTAGGAAGTTCAGACTTTTTAAGCTATTGAATTAAAACGATTTATTTAATGTGGGCGACTGGCACGGTCACTGCAATTCCTCTGTTGACGAGTTGTAACACCATTTTTCATGCCTGGAGCACTACAACAATGAATAGATCCTCTGATGGGTTTTATCCTGCCTACGAAGGAGAGTCGAGCAACGTCTCGGGCGTGTCCTGGGGCGCGATCTTCGCAGGGGCTGCCGCTGCAGCGGCACTGTCGCTGATTCTGGTGCTGTTGGGATTCGGTCTGGGCTTTTCCGCCGTTTCTCCGTGGGCCGGGGAGGGCGTCAGCGCCAAGGGCCTGGGCATTTCCACCATCATCTGGCTGGCCGCCACGCAAATCATTGCCTCGGGGCTCGGTGGCTATATCGCCGGTCGCCTGCGGGTGAAGTGGGCCAACATGCACGGTGACGAGGTGTATTTCCGCGACACCGCTCATGGCTTCCTCGCCTGGTGCGTGGCCACGCTGGTCACCGCGACGCTGGTGGTCGGTTCGGTCAGCAGCATCGTCAGCGGCGGCGTGCAGGCCGGTGCGAGTGTTGCCGGCGGCGCAGCAGGCGCCATGACCCAGGCCGCTGGCACCGCAGCGGGCAACACTGACGGCGATCAGTACGGCTACTTCGTCGACAGCCTGTTCCGCGATGATCGTCCCGCCGCGGTCAGCGATGACGCGGCCCGTGGCACCGTGACCCGGATCTTCGCCCAGAGCCTGGCCAACGGTCAGCTCAGCGCCGAAGACCGTACCTACCTCGCCCAACTGGTCGCCCAGCGTACCAACCTGACCCAGGCCGACGCCGAACGTCGGGTTGATGAAATCTACGCCCGCACCCAGAAAGCAATCGCCGACGCCAAGGTGAAAGCGCAGCAAGCCGCCGACACCGCCGCCAAAGTCGCCGCCTGGACTTCGCTGTGGATGTTCATTGCGCTGCTGGCCGGTGCGTTCTTCGCCAGCCTCTCGGCCACCTTCGGCGGTCGCCGCCGGGATGCGGTCGAGTACGTCGAAGTCGAAACCTACACCACGACCACGCTGCCGCCAGTCCGTTAATCAAGGAGACTCACCATGCGCTCACTACTGCTGTTTTTCCTCGGCGTACCGATCCCGATCATCATCCTGATCGCCCTGTTCGTGCACTGATTCCTTGAGGCATATGCCTTGGCCGCTTCAACCTTCGGGTTGAAGCGGCTTTTTCGTCGAGCAGGGGCGGACGATCTAACCAACGTTAGCGTAGTGCTTTGAGAGGGCATACCGCGGAGAGTTGAGGGCCCAGTCGTAATGTCCTCTCATCTTTGAACGCATGGCGTCGAGAAAGCGAAGACATTGCATGCTCGCATGTTGGCTGCAGATTCGTTCCAAGTGTAGATACTCCTCCATCAGTTGGTTATGAAGGTCAGCTGCCAGATTAATGGCGTCCTGTGCATCGAGGCCTTGGTGGAAAATTAGAGTGGCAGGGTAGTTGAGAGATAACGTATGAGGCTCGTCCCGCTCCTTTGGAAAAGAAAAAATATCATTGCAGTGTCCAACCAATCCACTGGTGATAGCAATCAGTTTGCGAACCTCCGTGCTTTGATATTCTTCGGAGGGTACTTCGTATCGCGCTGCTACATCTTGAAGTGCAAGTCCGAAGGAGCAGGCTGTCGTAAGTTTTCTTCCGCTAAGATACTCGTTTGGTGTTGGAAGCTTGTTGGCTTCATGCCATCTGGCCTCCCACACCAACCCCAGGAAATAGTAGCTGGCTGCTTCAACGCAACGCATATATTGGGTGGCCGAGCAAAAGTCTTCTAAACGCCCCCAAAGATCGGCAGTTGCGTTTCCCAGCTTTTTCAAAAATGTGGCCTGGTCCGATGAGTAGTTCGAAAAAAATAGGATCTCGAAATGTTTTCTGTCGAATGCTCTTGGCGCATCCATTGTT
This sequence comes from Pseudomonas pharyngis, assembly GCF_021602345.1. GTDB lineage: Bacteria > Pseudomonadota > Gammaproteobacteria > Pseudomonadales > Pseudomonadaceae > Aquipseudomonas > Aquipseudomonas pharyngis. Next base: position 216,521 of record NZ_BQID01000004.1, on the reverse strand, counting down.
TCACGCAGCCAAAGTTGAATGCGACAAAGTTCTCCAGGATGTTTCCCAAGAAATCCACAGTCGGCAATAAAGTCGTCAAACGTAAAGATCCATCCAAATACGTAGGTGATGAGTTGCAATCCATAATCTGTGGCGCTCGGGTATTCTCTCGCTGCGAAATCGCCAAAGCGGCCATGGCGAATGGCGAATGCAAGTTTTTTATTATCCAGTAAATTGTGTTGGGATAGCCATTCGGTCATCTGTACATCGACTGACTCCGCTGAGGAATGTCTCTCAGGTGCAAAAGGGTAATTCAGAAAGGGAAGCTCGAGCTGTTGTTTCGTAGGAAGCATGTCATATGGCCCCTTTGACGTTGTCATTGTCGATGTGGTGTTTCTTTATAGCTAATAACCGGCGCGGCGCTGCCGGTTTGCAAAACTTTGCAGCGCTAGATCAAAATCCTCACGGCTGAAGTCTGGCCAACAAACATCGCAAAAATAAAATTCGCTGTAAGCGCATTGCCAAAGCATAAAGTCGGAAAGGCGTTGCTCTCCTGACGTTCTGATTACAAGATCAGGGTCTGGTGTTCCTGCGCTGTATAAGTTGTTTGTTATTTCATCGATAGATATTTTGCGGTTTGGCGCATTGGGTGGGTTTTTAGATATATGCGTAGCCAGTATTTCTTGAAGTGCGTGAATGATTTCCAGTTTTCCACTGTATGCCACGCCGATGTTGACGCGGGTTCCACTGATTGTTCGGGTGCTTGATTCCGCGTTAGAGATGATCTTGATCAGCTTTTCTGGAAGAGCACTTTTCTCGCCAAAAAAAGTCAGGCGCCATTTGCCACTGTCGACGAGTTGCTCAATTACTTCGGCGATGGTTATTAGTAAATCTTCCACCTCGGAAGGTTCACGTTTTAAGTTGTCTTTAGAGAGAGGCCATAATGTAACCAGGGGAATGGAGTTTTCTTCACACCATGAAAGCAGCCTGTGTACTGCCTCACCTCCTTTGCGATAACCCTCTCGCGTCGACACTCCATTCGCTCGTGCCCAGCGTCTGTTTCCGTCGAGAATGACTGCCAGATGCTGAAGCCGCTGATTGGTTGAGTTGAGAGAAAGATTCAAAATTTCTGAAGGCTTTTGGCTCGCAGTATTCATCATCGATCGTCCTTGATTTCTGTCTTGTTCAGGTGGGAAGAGGAGGTTAGGCGCCACTCAGGATGCGGGCTTTTCAAAAAGTGCATAACTGTAAGAAATACCAATCTTTTATATCGTTATTGACTAAAGAAGACGTGATTTGAACCTTTTTTGATGGATGTCGTGATGTCTTGTTCAGCTGTTTACGAATCGCGGGGATAACAAATTATCCCGCGTGCATCTGAGGTTTTTGCTTTCTGGTAGGTAAGCGGCGATTATCTCGCGGCAGAAGTGGGTTGGCCGTTTCTGTCTTTTATTTAAGGATGAATACGTTGGACAAGAAGGAAATCAAACGGCAGCTGGATGAGATGCTCGATGCAGGACGCTCGAAAAATGAAACCTTCAAGGCGTTTTCCGGTGGAGCGGTCAAGGATCGGGTTCTGGCTTACTGGATAGGTTCGCGGATTGACCCCCAGTTGCGCCGGCAGCATGCGCGCAAGGTCACGATTCTGATCGTCCTGACCTGTATTCAGGCACTGCTCGGCGCGCTCGTCGGTTTTTTCATGGGGCTGGACATCGGTGTCGGATTTGCCCTGGTATTCACGCTGATCGCCGCCGGTATTCCGCTGCTGTTTGCCTGGGGCTTCTACAAATACTCCGCTCAGGCTTACACCATTTACGTGATCCTCACGCTCAGTCAGATTTCTCGCCTGTTCAAAGGCTATTCCGAGGATCCGGTATCCACCCTGATCGGTGCAGGCCTGACCTTGGCCATGGTGTTTTTTGTGGCGTGGCTGAAAACCAAACTGTTCCCCGACCTTGGTTTCATCGGGTCGAAAAAGATCAAGGGCCAGTTCGTCTTCTCCAACTGATCGGCGGCAGAACCGTACAGTCATTTCCATGGCCTGGATCAATATTCGTCGGCGCAATATCCCCTACCGTGAAATTTCCAGGCCCTTGCCGCTGGATCGACTACATTGCTTGCGCGCACTTTGCTGCGCGAGCAAAACCCGCCTGCCGGCCCGATAGAGAGCGATAACCCCCACGAGCCGGCGAGGTGTAGTGCAGCAAGGAGCTGTTTCAACCTCACCTGAACTTTTCACGGATGATCATTGCAATGCACTGCCTAGAAAGAACCTTCGATATCCAGCCTTTGACGCAGGCGGATATGACTGTCCACATCAACGGCCAGCCGGTCAGCGCTGCCATCGGCGAAACCGTGCTCAGCGTCATTCAGTCCCTCGGCGTGCGCCAGGTCGCGCGCAACGATCACAACCAGATCAGCGGTGCCTATTGCGGCATGGGCGTGTGCCAGTGCTGCCTGGTGAAAATCAACGGTCGGCACAAGCGCCGCGCCTGCCAGACTGTGGTGCGCGACGGCATGCTGATCGAGACCCAGGTCAACCGCATTCACGGGCAGGAGGTGGTATGAGCCTGCATCCGGTAATCGTCGGCGGTGGTCCGGCGGGCATGGCGGCGGCCATCGAACTGGCCCGGCACGGGGTGCACTGCACCTTGCTCGAAGAGGCTTCGCGCCTCGGTGGCGTGGTCTATCGCGGGCCGCTGCGTGATGGTGTGCAGCTGGATTACCTGGGGCCGCGCTATGCCGAGGCGCTGGGCAAACTGCACGGCGATTTCCAGGAGCAGTCCGGGCTGATCGACGTGCGCCTCAACCATCGCGTGGTCGGCGCCGAAGGCACGCGCTCGCTGGTGGTGCTGGACGGCGACGAGCGTCTGCACGAAATCGCCTACCCACAGTTGCTGCTGGCCGCCGGTTGCCATGAGCGCAGCGTGCCGTTTCCCGGCTGGACCTTGCCCGGTGTGATCATGCTCGGCGGCCTGCAATTGCAGATCAAAAGTGGCGTGGTCAAACCGCAGGGTCCGGTGGTGATCGCCGGCACCGGGCCGTTGTTGCCGTTGGTGGCGACCCAGTTGCACGCGTCGGGCGTGAGTGTGGCAGGGGTCTACGAGGCCTGCGCGTTCGGCAAGATCGCCAAGGAAAGTCTGGCGCTGCTGAACAAGCCGCAGCTGTTCCTTGATGGTTTGAGCATGCTGGCCTACCTGAAATTACACGGCATCCCGATGCACTACGGCTGGGGCGTGGTCGAGGCGCACGGCGAAGGCGAATTGAAAAGCGTCAGCGTGGCGCCGTATTCGGCGACGTGGGAGCCGGACATGAGCCGCGTTGAGCGCTTCGAAGCGAAGACGCTGGCGGTCGGTTACGGCTTCATTCCGCGTACGCAACTGAGTCAGCAAATGGGCCTGGATCACGGCTTCAGCGACGACGGTTACCTGCGCGCCAATGCCAACATCTGGCAGCAAAGCAGCGAGCCCCACGTGCACCTGGCCGGTGACATGGGCGGGATTCGCGGCGGCGAAGCGGCGATGCTCGCCGGCAAGATCGCTGCCACTTCGATCCTGCTGCAACGCGGCGTGCTGGAAGAAGAGCTGGTGCGCGTCCGTCGCGACCGCTACTTGGGCAAACTCAAAGCCATCGTGCGTTTCCGCGCAGCGGTGGATCGCTACACCGAACGCGGCGTCGGGCAGACCGCCTTGCCGGCGGCCGACACGGTGATCTGCCGTTGCGAACACGCGACCCGCGCCGACATCGACCGCGCGCTGGAGCAGGGCGTGCAAGACATCGCCAGCCTGAAAATGCGCACTCGCGTGAGCATGGGCGACTGCCAGGGGCGGATGTGCGTCGGCTATTGCAGCGACCGTTTGCGGCAGGCCACCGGGCGCCAGGATGTCGGCTGGCTGCGGCCGCGTTTCCCGATCGATCCGATTCCTTTTTCCGCATTCCAGTCCCTCGGCACGGAGGCCGTTTCCCATGAGTAAGTTCTATGACGTGGTCATTGCCGGCGGCGGTGTGATCGGCGCGTCCATCGCCTATCAATTGTCCAAGCGCAAAGGCCTCAAGGTTGCGCTGATCGACGCCAAGCGCCCGGGCAACGCGACCCGCGCTTCGGCCGGTGGCTTGTGGGCCATCGGCGAGTCGGTGGGGCTGGGCTGCGGGGTGATTTTCTTCCGCATGATGTCGGCCAACCGCAAGCGCGAAACCCAGGGCGCGGCGGTGGCAGTGGACGCCAGCACGCCGCACATTCTGCCGCCGTCGTTCTTCGATTTCGCCTTGCAATCCAATGCGTTGTACCCGGCGTTGCACCGTGAGCTGAAAGACAACCACGGGATGGATTTCAAGTTCGAAAGGACCGGGCTGAAATTCGTCATTTATGACGATGAAGACCGGTTGTACGCCGAGCACATCGTCGGCTGCATTCCGCATCTGGCCGATCAGGTGCGCTGGCTGGATCAGGCGGCATTGCGCGAGTCCGAGCCGAGCGTCAGCCATGAAGCGAGCGGGGCGCTGGAGTTTCTCTGCGACCATCAGGTCAGCCCGTTCCGCCTGGCCGACGGCTACACCGAAGGCGCCCGGCAGAATGGCGTGGACATGTTCGTCAACACCAACATCACCGGCGTGTTGCATCACGGCACGCGGGTGACCGGGGTGCAGACGGCTGAAGCCGGGGTGTTCCACTGCAAAACCCTGATCAACGCCGCCGGCGCCTGGGCAGCGGACTTGAGCGAGTGGGCCACGGGCATCCGGATTCCGGTGAAACCGGTGAAAGGCCAGATCCTGCTGACCGAACGCCTGCCGAAAATCCTCAACGGTTGCCTGACCACCAGCGATTGCTACATGGCGCAGAAGGACAACGGCGAAATCCTGATCGGCAGCACCACCGAGGACAAGGGCTTCGACGTCACCACCACCTGGCCGGAAATCGCCGGGCTAGTACAGGGCGCCGTGCGTTGTTTGCCGGAATTGGCGGACATCAACCTCAAGCGTACCTGGGCCGGATTGCGGCCGGGCTCGCCGGATGAGTTGCCGATTCTCGGGCCGATGGCCGGGGTAGAGGGGTATCTCAACGCCTGCGGGCATTTCCGAACCGGTGTGCTGACGTCGGCGATCACCGGGGTGTTGCTGGACAAACTGGTCAACGATGAACCGCTGCCGCTGGACATCACACCGTTTCTGGCGGATCGGTTTGAAGTGGCGCCGGCCAAAGAAGAGAGGGAGCTGGAGATAGCCTGAACTTGTGGGAGCCAGCCTGCTGGCGATGAGGCCGGTTCAGCCACCCTTGATGGTGGCCGAGCTGTCGCAATCGCCAGCAGGCTGGCTCCCACATTTGGAACTCTGCAACCTTCAGGACTTGCCCGATTGTTCTTCCAGTTGATCCGACTCGAACAACCGGGCCAGTTCCGCCCGCGCTTCCTGGGCGGTCTGCAGGACTTTGGCCGCGTCGTCGTACACCGCGTGTTGAGCCTCAAGCACTTGTTCGTCATGGTGCTTGAAGCGCTTGATCCGCGCATCGGCCTGGGCCTGGGTCAAGCCGAGGCCTACCAGGGTGCGACGGCTCATTTCCAGGCTTGAGTAGTAGGTCTCCCGGATCGGATCGGCCCCCACATCCACCAACCGATGCACATGCTGCCGGTTACGCGCCCGAGCGATGATCTTCATGTGCGGGTAGAGCTTGCGCACGATCTCGGCGGTCTTGATGTTGGTTTCCGGATCGTCCGTGGCAATCACGAAATACTCCGCTTCCCCGGCCTTGGCCGCACTAAGGATTTCCGGACGCATCGGGTCACCGTAGAACACCGGCACGCCACCAAAACTGCGCGACAGTTCGATAGTCTCCACCGAGGTATCCAGCGCCACGAACTTGATGTTCTGCGCCCGCAGAATCCGCGCCACGATCTGGCCCATCCGACCCATGCCGGCGATTACCACCCGTGGGGTTTCGGTCTCGATCTGGCGGAATTTCTCCGGCACTTCCACCGGTTGTACTTTCGGGCTGACCAGTCGTGCGCAGACCAACAGCAACAGCGGCGTGACCGCCATCGACAGGGTGATGGTCAGCACCAGCAGGTCATACAGGCGCGGTTCGAACAGCCCCTGATCGCGACCGATCTTGAACACCACAAACGCAAATTCGCCGCCCGCCGCCAGCACGATGCCGAGGCGAATCGCGCTGACCTTGTTCAACCCGCCGGCCAGACGCCCGACCACAAACAACAGCGGCAACTTCAGGGCGATCAGCAGCAGCGTCAGCCCCAGCACCGTGATCGGCGCGCTGAGCAGCAGACTGAGGTTGGCGCCCATGCCGACACTGATGAAAAACAGTCCCAGCAGCAGGCCCTTGAACGGCTCGATCTGCGCTTCCAGCTCATGGCGATATTCCGAATCCGCCAGCAGCAGGCCCGCAAGAAACGCGCCCAACGCCATTGACACACCGACCATGTCCATCAGCCACGCGGTGCCGATCACCACCAGCAACGCGGTGGCGGTGGAGACTTCCGGCAGACCGGTTTTCGCCACGATGCGGAACACCGGGCGCAGCAGATAACGTCCGCCGATCACCACCACCGCGATGCCGCCGAGCACCTGCAAACTGTGGCGCACGTCGTCGGCGGTGCTGGTGTGGTGATCGACCCCCGCGAGCATCGGCACCAGGGCGATCAGCGGGATCGCGGCGATATCCTGGAACAGCAGAATCGCAAACGCCAGGCGACCGTGGGGGCTGGTCAGTTCCTTGCGCTCGGCGAGGCTTTGCAATCCGAACGCGGTGGACGACAGCGCCAGACCCAGGCCCAAGACAATCGCGCTGTTCAACGGCTGACCGAACACCGATAACGCCAGCACCCCGATCACCGAACCGGTCAGCAGCACCTGCGCCAGACCCACGCCGAACACCGATTTGCGCATCACCCACAAACGTCGCGGCGACAGCTCCAGACCGATGATGAACAACAGCAGCACCACGCCCAGTTCCGAGATATGGCTGACGCTTTGCGGATTGCCGATCAGGCCCAGCACTGACGGGCCGATGATCACCCCGGCAAACAGATAACCGAGCACCGCGCCCAGTTGCAGGCGCTTGGCCAGGGGAACGGTAAGCACGGCGGCGAAGAGAAAGACGACGGCGGCTTGTAACAGATTGCCTTCATGGGGCATGAGCGGAACTCCAGTAACGCGGTACGGCGGGGGGCGACAAGGATAAAGGTTGCAACGATTCAAGATCCACCGCAGATCCTGATGTGGGAGCGGGCTTGCTCGCGAAGGCGGTGTGTCATTCCGCAGACTAGTTGCCTGACACGACCTCTTCGCGAGCAAGCCCACTCCCACTAGGGGAGACTGAGATGATCCCAGGCTATGTGAACACTCCAGGGCAGCACATGCTTGAGCAGATGTGCTTCTGTAATAATTTGCATCAATTGGTTACATTTATAGCCTCAGCGAATCAATTCCTTTCGAGTCTTCCATGGCCATCAACTTCGACCTCAACGACCTGCAAGCCTTTCGCGCCGTGGTCGAGCAGGGCAGTTTCCGCAAGGCCGCCGACACCGTGCGCCTGTCGCAACCGGCACTGAGCCGGCGCATCGAAAAGCTCGAAGACGCCCTCGGCGTGAAGCTGTTCGAACGCACCACGCGCAAGGTCAGCCTGACCCAGGCCGGACGCGGTTTCATGCCCAGCGTCGAACGTTTGCTCGACGATCTGGACGTCGCGTTGCTGGGCATCAGCGAAGTCGCCTCGAATCGGCAGGGCCACGTAACCGTTGCCTGCGTGCCGTCGGCGGCGTACTACTTCATGCCGAGCGTGGTCGCCCGTTATCACCGGCAGTTTCCGCGCATCAAAGTCAAAGTCCTCGATTCCAGCGCCCACGACGTGCTGAGCGCGGTGGTCAACGGCGAGGCGGATTTCGGTCTGAGTTTCATGGGCACCCAGGAGGCGGGCGTGGATTTTGAGCCTCTGGTACAGGAAAGCTACGTCGTTGCCTGCCGCCGCGATCATCCGTTGGCCGGGCGCAGCAGCGTGACCTGGGACGAGTTCTACCGGCAGGATTACATCTCGCTCGACAAGACTTCCGGCAACCGTTTTCTGCTGGATCAGGCGCTGGCCAAAGTGGTGCCGCAGCGCCCGAGCATCTGCGAGACGCGGCATGTGACGACCATGATCGGTCTGGTGGAAGCGGGGTTGGGGGTGGCAGCGGTGCCATTGATGGCGATGCCGGCGGCGGATCATCCGATCCTGACGCGGGTGCCGCTGACTGAGCCGCAAGTGATGCGCAGTGTCGGCATCATCAAACGCCGGGGTCGTACGTTGACCCCGGCGGCATTGGAGTTGGAGCGGCTGGTGGTGGAAATGAAAGTCCAGCCGCCGACGGTCAGCGCTTGACCGAATCCAGCCCGGTGGCCTGCACATCAGCCTGGGCGGCCGGTGCGGCCAGATAAGCGAGCAACGCCTTGGCTTCCTGTGGATGCTGCGCACCCACCGGAATCCCCGCTGCAAATCGGGTTACCGACTGCACCGATTCAGGAATCTTCGCCACAAAACTCACTCCCGGCACCGGCAGCAATTCGCTGACCTGCTGGAAGCCCAGTTGATAGTCGCCGGTGGCGACCACCGAGCCCACCGGGATTTTCGGGATCATCTTCGCCTTGGGTTTCAGCTGATCTTCGATGCCGAGTTTCTTGAACAATTGCTGCTCGATGTACACGCCGCTGGCGCTGTCGGAGTAGGCCACCGACTGGGCGTCGAGCAGGGTTTTCTTCAGGGCGTCGACGTTGCTGATGTCCGGTTTCGGCGCGCCTTCGCGCACCACCAGGCCGATTCGCGAATCCGCCAGTTCCACCCGCGACGCCGGGTCGACCTTGCCTTGCTTGATCAAATCGTCGAGGGCGTAACCGACCATGATCACCACGTCGGCCTTTTCACCACGGGCGAGGCGGTTGGGGATCGCTTCGGGGGCCTTGCCCATCGACGGGCCGAGTTGGGTGTCCAGCGTGTTGCCGGTGGCGGCGGCGAATTTCGGCCCGAGGATTTTATAGGCGGCGGTGAAACCGCCGGAGGTCATGACCCGCAGTTCTTCGGCCTGGGCCGCAACGTTGAACGCAAGACCGGCGAGCAGGGCTGAAACGGTAAACAGTTTTTTCATGGTGATGTTCTCAGGCAGTAACAGGTTGCAGACGACCGCCGGCCCGGCGATACAGATAAAGCGTCGCGCACAATGCACACAGTGCGCCGATGCTCATCCAGTAACCCGGTGCGGCTTTGTCGCCGGTGTACTCAATCAGGAAGGTCGACATTGCCGGGGTGAACCCGCCGAACACGGCAGTGGCGAGGCTGTATGCCAGGGAGAAGCCGGCTACGCGCACTTCTACCGGCATGATCTCGGTCAGCGCCGGAATCATTGCGCCGTTGTACAGGCCGTAGATAAACGACAGCCACAACAGCGACAGCAGCATGTGGCTGAAGCTCGGCGCCTGCACCAGATACGACAACGCCGGATACGTGGTGGCCAGCGCCAGCAGCGCCATGGCGATCAGCACCGGACGGCGGCCGACGCGATCGGACAACGCCCCGCCAATCGGCAGCCAGAAGAAATTGGAAACGCCCACCAGTAGCGTCACCAGCAACGCATCCGATGTGCTCAGGTGCAGCACGGTTTTGCCGAAGGTCGGTGCGTACACGGTAATCAAGTAAAACGCGGTGGTGGTCAGGGCAACCATCAGCATCCCGCCCAGTACCACGCCCCAGTTCTGGCCGAGGGTGCGGAACACTTCCTTCATGTTCGGACGATGTTTGCGAGCGGCGAACTCTTCGGTTTCCGCGAGATTGCGCCGCAGAAAGAAGATGAACGGCACGATCATGCAGCCGACGAAAAACGGAATCCGCCAGCCCCAATCGGCGACCGCTTCCGGCGCCATCCACTGGTTCAAGCCATAACCCAGCGCAGCGGCGACGACGATGGCCACCTGCTGACTGGCCGACTGCCAAGCGGTGAAAAAGCCTTTGCGACCGGGCGTGGCGATCTCCGAGAGATACACCGAAACCCCGCCCAGTTCGGCACCGGCGGAGAAGCCCTGCAGCAGCCGCCCGATCAACACCAGCGCCGGGGCAAACAGGCCGATGGTTTCATATCCGGGCACCAGCACAATCAGTATCGTGCCGCTGGCCATGATCGACAGGGTGACAATCAAACCTTTGCGACGACCGACGTCATCGATGTACGCGCCGAGCACGATAGCCCCCAGCGGACGCATCAAAAAGCCTGCGCCGAACACTGCGAAAGTCATCATCAGGGACGCGAACTCACTGCTCGCCGGAAAGAACACCGCCGCGATCTGCGTGGCGTAGAAGCCGAACAGAAAGAAGTCGAACTGTTCGAGGAAGTTACCCGAGGTCACCCGGAAAATGGCGCCGGCCCGCGAGCCGCCGTGTGGGATTGAGGCTGTCATAGAAAAGTACTCCACCGCTTTTATGACGTGCGCGACGGGGAGGCGGCGCACGGTTCTTATTGGGGCGGATAGTGGCGCGCAGGGATCGATTTGTTAATTGCATTGTTGGCATGGATTGATGTGCTATGCAGATCAATCGAGATTAATGTGGGAGCTGGCTTGCCAGCGATAGCGTCATGACTGGCGACTACAATCTCCGGCTCAGCGCCATCAAAAAACAAGGAATGATTCCGGAACTCAGCAGTCGGAGTTCAGGTATCACACATCTGAAGGAGGTTCACCGATGAACAACAAGACCCTAATCGCCAGCCTGGCCCTCGTCGCCGGCATCGCCGGGATCAGCCCTCTCGTTCAAGCGGCGCAAACCTCGAACGACACCGTCGAACAATCACCGACCGGCAACCGCGAATTGAACGTCAACGACCGCGCCCCGGATATCTACCAGCGCAGCGAAAAAGCCATCAAAAACTGGAAACAGAAAGGCCTCAAACAGCCGGAGCCGCAGGCGCAGTGGGTACAGATCAATGACAAGTACGTGATGGTGATGATCACCAACGGGACGATTGTGGCGATTCAGCCGGTGGAGCGCTGACCTCAAGCAACAATTGGCCATGGACGGTTGATTGCATTCGAGCGCCGTTCCGGTAAAACGCGAGGGGCGTTTCGAGTGACTGGATGTCAGGAGCAATTCGTTGGACAAGAAACCCCTTTATCGCAAAGAAAACACCACCGCCCACAACGTTTGGCGCAACAACCTGGGCGGGCATTACCGGCATCAACGAAACACCAAGTCTGAAATCCACAGCGAAGCTACACGCGGTTCGATGCATGGCATCAAGCACCATGGCTACGATTACACGCCGTTGTTTCGCTTTCTGTTGTCGCGTGTCGGCGGTGATTGGGACGAGATTTTCAGTGAAGCCGTGTCGCGGCTGGATCGGCAGGAACCGGTGTTCTGGATGGTCGCTCTGCATTAACACGAGCGAAGGGATGTGGTGGGGGTGGGTGAGTCCAGCATCTACAGTGGGTTATACGTCGATGAGAACAAGCGCCTGCAAATCGTCAATCCAGCCCTGAAAGCCGAAGACATGACGCCTACGTGCCAGTGCTGCACGCATACCTTTAATGGCGTTGTATTCGGCACGCCCGAGCGCTGAAAATTCAATCAGCCCGGTCATGACTCAGCGCCTGTCCGCCACACAATCCTCATTCGCGGTCAACACCGGAAACAGCGGCAACCTTGGGCCAAACGGTTGCCAATGGCCGGTATTTCTGGGAAAACGGCGGCCAGCGGAACAATAGAGCGAATGTTATGAATGACGAACTGCAGATAATCGATCTTCAGCCCGGTGACGGAAAAGCCGCCGTCAAAGGCGCGTTGATCACCACCCAATACACCGGTTGGCTGGAAGACGGCACCGAATTCGATTCGTCCTGGAGCCGGGGCAAGCCGTTTCAGTGTGTGATCGGCACCGGTCGGGTGATCAAGGGTTGGGATCAGGGGATTATGGGGATGCAGGTGGGCGGCAAGCGCAAACTTCTGGTGCCGGCGCATCTGGGTTACGGCGAGCGGACGATGGGCAAGATTCCGCCGAATTCGAATCTGGTGTTTGAGATTGAGTTGCTTGAGGTTTTGACGCGGGAGGATTGATGACCGGAGGTCATCTTGTTCGAACGGCTCAAGGATCAGGTCGATGGATGTTGAACAGATCATTTACAAAACCGTTGCGTGGTTGACTATCGAACACCCGGGAAGACGGAGATCGATGTACAACATCGAGCTGGTAATCATGGCGGCCACGATGGTTTTTTTGTGGTTCGCCGGAAAGGATGTCCTCGTACGGCGAGAAGCCTTTCTGGCCCGCAAGGCTCAGGTCTTGGCGTCAAAGCCACTGTCTGCGATTTCCTTCGCCGAGGAAGACGGGCAGAAGGTCAGACTCACCGGCGTTTTGCAGGAGACGGAAGGCGCTTACACCGTGACAGTGACTCGCGACGATGACAAAGAAGCCACTGTTTCGTCCCGCGAAGGGTTGCTTTCGCTGGAGGAGGTCGAGGCTTACTTGAGGGCGCATACGCCTTTCGTTCTGTCTGACTTTCGGCGTTAACCACATCTGCACACAAAACCCGCAGCCTCCCTCAACGGAGGCTGCGGGTTTTTTCTTGCCTTGCGCCCCGGGTATTACGCAGCAATTGCCATCTCATCCAGCGTCGCGGCAACCGTGCCGGTCAGGCTTGGGAACCTGCGTTTTACGCTGGCGAGTGCCGGCAGCAGGCGGTTGCGGTCCAGTTCGCCATGGTCCCGGGCAATCTGGACGAGGGCGGTGAGGGCGGCGCTGACGATGGATTTCCGTTCGCTCTCGAGCAGTAGCAGACAGGCCTTTTGGGCCCATTGGCTGTCTTTCTCGTTGAGGCCGATGGAGATCAGGGCGGCGACGATGTGTGCATCGGATTTGCTTTCCATGGGTGTTCCTCAGGTCGTGGCATCGAGAGTGTCCAGCGCCCGGTTCACAGCCAGTTCGCCACACATCACCACTTGGGCGATGCCCAGCACGGTGCTGCGGTAGGGCGGGTCCAGCAGCGCGGCGAAGTCGCTGAGCATCACGCTGGCCGAAGTCATCGATTCGCAGGCGTGGGCCAGCAGGGCATGCTGATCCAGGTCGGGGGCGACGAGGAACATGCGGCCGGGGCAGTGTTGTTTCGGGGCTGTGGGTTTCAGGTAATGGTCGAGGGCGCGCTCGGCGGCTTCGTGGAGTTTTTTTGAGTCGGTGGAGGAGTAGGGGGAAGTTGGGTCGGATTCGGACGTTAAGTCTGTTTCCGGTGGATTAGGCGTTGGCTTGATCATTTGCTCAGAGTCTCCAGTAATGCTGACACCCATTTCGCGACTAAACGATTGGGTGGTAGCTATGCGCAGGTTAGTCGACCGGGACTCCAAGCTTTACCGGCGCACCCGAAGGCGCCCTGCGCACAGCTACCATTGAGCGCAGGCGCAAAAGCACCTGACTGAATGACTGCATGCGAAGTTGGAGAACACCGAGCGACTAAACCCGATCACTGACCATTCAGTGACGCGGACCAAGTTACCGACGCCCTCAAAACCGCACAAGCCGGCGGATTCTGGCGTAGTTGTAGGCAAAGGCGCAAGGCGATGTAGCCTCGCGGATGAGGGCAAAATGATGCTTCATTTGTCAGGCTTTATGGCTCACATAAGAGGTCGCCGCCGGCCTGTGAAGCGTGCTTGCTTGTGAACATCCTCTTTGTGATACCGAATATTTAATAAGCCACTTCGAGCTTGATTTATATCGGTTTCGATATAGCCTGCGTGGCACATTCAAATGCCAGGAACAGGTTAATCCATGAAGGATCATCAAAATCCCCCTCAGCGTTTCTCAAGCATCTGGGATGCGCTGGAAGACACGCCGCAGGAAGCGGCCAACATGCGTCTGCGGGCCAAGCTGATGCGCACGCTTTGCGAAACGATTCGTGCGTGGGAGCTTCCCCAAAAGGAGGCGGCCAAGCGTCTTGGCGTCACTCAGCCGCGTCTCAACGACGTGCTCAACGGCAAAATCGACAAGTTCTCGCTGGATGCGCTGGTCAACCTGTCGGCGGCCGCAAAACTGGAAGTAGATCTCTGTTTCCAGTTGCCTGCTTCCCTGGAATGGGCCACCTGATCCTTGATTGCAGCGGTGCTTAAATCTGCACCTCGCTGAACATCGGAACTCTCCCATTCAACGAAGGCCGGTAGTGCCACGCGAGTCGCCCCGGATCAATGTCGCGGGCGAGGATTTCAGTGAGCGTGGCGCGGGCGATCGTCATCGCCAGCATTTGTCCGGGACATTGATGCCGACCGCTGCCAAACGTGAAGCTGCGGCGATTCGGGCGATCCGGCATAAAACGATCCGGGTTTTCATTGAGTGCCGGATCGCGATTGGCCGAGGCCAGCAGCACCAGAATTACGTCACCTGCCTCCAGCCGCACGCCGTCGATTTCACAGCTGTTCGCCACAAATCGACGGGTGTTCTGTACCGACGGATCGAAGCGTTGGACTTCAGTCAGCAACGAATCCACTGACGTCGCGCGTAATTCAGGCTGACGCTGCAACGCCACCAGCGCATTACCAATCAACCCGGCGGTGGCCTCGAATGTCTGCGAACAGAGGCCGATCAGGTTGGCGAGCAGCACGTCCTCATTGCCGACAAAACGCTGGCGAATGTCGGCGATAAACAGATTCGGATCCGCCAGCAATTCGATGAAGTATCCGCGCAATTGCTCCGCCGCCCGATGGGCTGCCGCCAGTTGCAGGTCATTGCTCAACGGCGACAGGCACGCCGCGAAATCAGCCGTCAGTTCACTGATGACCCGCGCCTGCGCCGGGGTGAATCCGAGCAGCGATGCAACCACGCACACCGGGCCGCGAAACATGGCTTTATAGAGGCCGTCGGCATCGTTTGTGATCAGCCGCGCGGACACCAGCGCGCTGACTTCTTCCCGATCAAACAGCCCCAACGACGGCTCGATGGCCGAACGCGGGCAGCGCTGAGCTTCACCGTCATTCATGCGCATCAACTGGCCGAACACCTTGCCCGCCATGCCATCGGCGATGGCTTTGGGCACCGGCTCCTGCACCGGACGCACCCGGCAATCCGGATGCGCCAGCACCGCGCACACCGCCCGGGCGCTGCTGGCCACCCACAGTTTCAGTCCGTGATGAAAAGTCAGCCCGCCCGCCGCGCGCAGTTCGGCGTAATAGGGGTAGGGGTCGGCGTGAGTCGCAGCGATGATCGGGTCCATGGATCGCAACCTTGTCGGTGGGGAAAGTGTTGCTACTATCTCCAGTCCTTGAGGGCGATGATTCGTCCGGGAGCGAAATATGCACGCAGAACATCAAGACATCGGCGTCTCGCAAGTGGCTGCCGCCATCGCGGAACCGGCGCGGACCAAAATGCTGTGCTCGCTGATGGACGGCCACGCCCGCACCGCCACCGAGCTGGCGACCCTTGCCGAAGTCAGCGCCTCGACCGCCAGCGCACACCTGGGCAAGCTCAAGGATCTGGCCTTGGTGCGCCTGCATGTGCAGGGCCGCCACCGTTATTACAGCCTCGCCGACAAGCGCGTGGTCCAGGCGCTGGAAGCGCTGATGGTGATCGGCCAAAACCCCGCGCCGACCTTCAAACCACACACGCCGGATCGCCTGCAATTTGCCCGCACCTGCTACGACCATATGGCCGGGACGCTCGCGGTGTTGTTGCATGACCGCCTGCTTGAGGCGGGATGGCTGGTGGAAACCGATGAGCAGGTTTATCGCCTCAGTGAAAGCGGGGAGGCGTTTTTTGAAGAGCTGGGCATTGAGGTCAAGGATCTGTCGACGCTGCGCCGCCGCTTCGCTTGCCCGTGTCTGGACTGGAGCATGCGTCGGCCGCATTTGAGCGGTTCGCTCGGTGCGGCGTTGTTGCAGGCGGCTCTGAAGCGCAAATGGGTGACGCAGGATCTGGACAGTCGCGCACTGACGTTGACGGTGCAGGGGCGCCGAGAATTGTTATCGCGCTGGGGGCTGGTTTTGCTCGAGTCCGGGCGGGATTCGTCAGGTCGCCAGTTGACGGAATCCACGCCCGGATCGGTGCATGTGCGTTAGCTCAGGGTGTATCCACTATCGACCACCCAGTCCTGACCGATGACGCCGCGTGCGCCATTGCCCAACTGAAAAAGAATGACGTCGGCCACTGCCGCAGGTTCCAGGAATTGTCCGCCCAATAGCCGTTTATTGACGCCTTGGGCCACGTCGCCGAGCGCTTCGTCGCTCAAGCCCAGTGTCGACCAGATCGGCGTTGCGGTCGGGCCGGGGGAGACGCAATTGATGCGCACACCGTGGGGTGCCAGCTCGACCGCGAGGGTTCGGGCGTGGGCGATCAATGCTGCTTTTGATGCGATATAGGCGGCCAGTCCCGCGAAACTGATTCCGGCCAGAAAAGTACCGATGAACACCACTGACGCCTTGTCTGCAAGGTGCGGGCGCAGGGCGGCCAAGGTGTTCAGGGCGCCGGCGCCGTTCACTGCCCATTGGCGATCGAACGCCGAGCTGTTGAGCCCGTCAGCGAGCTCCGCAATACCGGCGTTAGGGATTACGAAATTCACCGGACCGAGGCGTGTAGCCTGTTCGGCCAAAGCGTTTAGGTCGGAAGCTTGAGTGACATCGCCGGGTTTCCACACCAGTTGCTGCGGATACCGCTCAAGCAGTTCGGCCAGTGGGCCGAGCTTTCGCGACATGGCCAACACGCGTGCGCCTTGATCCAGCAGGCGTTTGGTAGCGGCCAGGCCTATGCCCGAACTGGCACCGGTGAGGACGGCAAGCTTGCCCTGAAAAACTTGATCCATGTTCAACTCCCGTTTTTTGGTCTTCAGCCAAATGGCTACGGGGGACCAGTCAATTTTCGGGCCATGCCGGACAGCCTTTGATATCAAGGGCTGCGCAGGGTTGGTAGTCATTATGACTCTTGGGAGATCGAGTCAATCTGACTGCTATTGAGTCAAATTGACCTGACTGCCGCAACTCGACATTCCGACGAAGAGCCGCATTGCGCCTTGTGTGAGCCAACCGCTCTCTATACTGTATATGCGAACAGTATCGAGTCCGTGCCATGCAAATCATCGACAAGCTCAGCATCCTCGCCGACGCCGCCAAGTACGACGCCTCCTGCGCCAGCAGTGGCGCGCCCAAGCGCAGTTCCGAGGGCAAGAGCGGGCTGGGCTCGACCGATGGCATGGGCATCTGCCACAGCTACACGCCGGACGGGCGTTGTGTGTCGCTGCTCAAGATTCTGCTGACCAACTTCTGCCTTTACGACTGCCAATACTGCGTCAACCGCCGCTCCAGCGACGTACCGCGTGCGCGTTTCACGCCCGAGGAAGTGGTGACGCTGACGCTGGATTTCTACCGGCGCAATTGCGTCAGCGGGTTGTTCCTCAGTTCGGGGATCATCCGTTCGGCGGACTACACCATGGAGCAACTGGTGCGCGTTGCGAAGCTGCTGCGCGAAGAGCATGAATTCCGTGGCTATATTCATCTCAAGACCATCCCTGATGCGGATCCCGCGTTGATCGAAGAGGCCGGGCGTTATGCCGACCGCTTGAGCGTCAACATCGAATTGCCCACCGATGCCAGCCTGCAAACCCTGGCGCCGGAGAAGCACATCGGTTCGATCAAGCAGGCGATGAATACCATCTACACCGGCGTGCAGACCGTGCTCAATGAACCCCGCGCTCCGAAGTTCGCCCCGGCCGGGCAGAGCACGCAGATGATCGTCGGTGCCGATGACACCGACGACAGCACCATCCTGCACAGCGCTCAGGCCCTGTATGGCAACTTCCGCCTGCGCCGGGTCTATTACTCGGCCTTCAGCCCGATTCCCGACAGCCCGAAAAGCGTACCTCTGGCCGCGCCGCCACTGATGCGCGAGCACCGCCTGTATCAGGCTGATTTCCTGTTGCGCAGTTATGGCTACAGCGCTGGTGAGTTGCTTCAGGGGCCGGGCAATCTGGCGTTGGACATCGACCCGAAACTGGCCTGGGCGCTGCAGAATCGTGAGGTGTTTCCGCTGGACCTCAATCGCGCTGAACCGGCGCTGATCTCGCGCATTCCCGGCATCGGCCTGCGCACCACCGAACGTCTGGTGGAACTGCGTCGGCAGCGGCGCATTCGCTACGAAGACGTGGCGCGCATGCGCTGTGTGCTGGCCAAGGCCAAGCCGTTCATCATCACCAGCGATTACCACCCGCAGCAGGCAGAAGTCACCAGCCAGATGCTTTATCAGCAGTTGCGCGACCGACCGATGCCGCAGCAGATGGGGCTATGGGGATGATCAACCTCGATTGCGACGACCTGTTCGACACCTGGCGCCAGCAGGCGCGCTGGCTGCTCAGCCATGAAATCGATCCGAGTCTGGTGAGCTGGGTGTCGGAAGGCGTGAGCGATCTGTTCGCCAGTGACGTGTCGGTTCCCGAAGGGCAGGGCCCGTTTCAGGCACGGATTCCCCGTGCGTTGCTCGACACCCTGGAACAAGCGTCACGCTACCGTGGCGATCAACGCTGGAGCCTGCTGTATGAAGTGCTGTGGCGGGTCAGCCATGGTGATCGCACGGCAATGATGGCCGGCGACAAATTGGGCAGCGAGTTACAGCGGCGGATCAAGCAGGTGCAGCGCGAAGCCCATCATCTGCATGCGTTCGTGCGTTTCATCGAGCGCCCGTCAGAGCTGCCGGGCCCGCAATATGTCGCGTGGCACGAGCCGGCCCACGACATCCTGCACAGCGCCAGTGAACACTTTATCGGGCGCATGGGCCGGCATCGCTGGCTGATCGCCACGCCCCGCGACGGGGTTTATTACGATGGTGAACAACTGATCCATGAACGTCAGTGTCCGCTGGAGTGGCAGCAACTGGCGCAGAACGTCGACGATCCCCACGGTGACTTGTGGCTGACGTACTACAGCCACATCTTCAACCCGGCGCGTTTGAACGAGAAAGTCATGCAGGGGCATTTGCCGACGCGGTTCTGGAAGAACCTGCCGGAGGGGGAGCTGATTCCCGGATTGATTACTCAGGCACGAATGGGCAAGCAGCAGAACGGGCAGGCGAGTGGGATTGCCGGTCGTGCGGGCAAGCGGATTGCCATGAAGGCCGGCGAGCGAGGCGAATGAAAAAGCCCCCATCGATTACTCGATGGGGGCTTTTGTGCATCTGGCCGTCAGATCAAACCTTGACGATCCAGCCTGCTGGCGCTTCGACGTCGCCGGTCTGCACGCCGGTCAGCTCTTTGTAGAGCTTCTGGGTCACAGGGCCGACTTCGGTTTCGCTGTGGAACACGTGCAGGTGGTCGTTGTAGCTGATGCCGCCGATTGGGGTGATCACCGCAGCAGTACCGCAAGCACCGGCCTCTTTGAAGTCCGACAGCTTGTCGATGAACACATCACCTTCGACCACTTCCAGGCCCAGGCGGGACTTGGCCAGTTCGATCAGCGACAGACGGGTGATACCCGGCAGTACTGACGGCGAGTTCGGGGTCACGAACTTGTTGTCGTGAGTGATCCCGAAGAAGTTGGCCGAACCGACTTCCTCGATCTTTTTGTGGGTCAGCGGATCCAGGTAGATGGCGTCAGCGAAGTGCGCTTTCTTGGCCTGGGAGCCCGGCATCAGGCTGGCAGCGTAGTTGCCACCGACCTTGGCGGCACCGGTGCCTTGTGGCGCGGCGCGGTCGAAGGTGGAGATCTGGAAGTTGTGCGGGGTCAGGCCGCCCTTGAAGTAGGCGCCGACCGGGATCGCGAATACCGAAAAGATGAACTCAGGTGCAGTACGCACGCCAATGTTGTCACCCACGCCGATCACGAACGGACGCAGGTACAGCGCGCCGCCGGTGCCGTAAGGCGGGATGAAGCGCTCGTTGGCGCGTACCACTTGCTTGCATGCTTCAATGAACTGCTCGGTGGAGACATGCGGCATCAGCAGGCGGGCGCAGCTGCGTTGCATGCGCGCGGCGTTCTGGTCCGGACGGAACAGGTTGATCGAGCCGTCCTTGCAACGATAGGCCTTCAGGCCTTCGAAGCATTGCTGGCCATAGTGAAGGGCAGTGGAGCCTTCGCTGATGTGCAGCACGTTGTCTTCGGTCAGGGTGCCTTTGTCCCACTCGCCGTTGCGAAAGTACGACAGATAGCGTTTGTCGGTCTTGATGTAGTCAAAACCCAGCTTGTCCCAGTTGATGCTTTCGTTACCCATGACACCCTCTATCACTGAACAACCGCCGAAGCGGTTCAAGGCTTCTGACGTTTTTTTGGATGGGCACAACAATACTTCATTCTTGAGCGGTTTCGCAGCCCGGGCGATGGGGGGAGCAGCAGATTTATTAGCCTGCTTATGAAAAAACTCCCCCGTGTCGGGTTTTTACAGGTGCAACGCGTGCCCAAGCGCACGCAACGCCGCTTCCTGCACCGCTTCACCCAGGGTCGGGTGCGCATGGATGGTGCCACCGATGTCTTCCAGTCGCGCACCCATTTCCAGGCTTTGCGCGAACGCAGTCGACAATTCCGAAACCCCGACACCGACCGCCTGCCAACCGACAATCACATGATTGTCCCGACGAGCGACCACCCGCACGAAGCCGGTTTTCGACTCCAGTGTCATCGCCCGGCCATTGGCCGCGAACGGGAAGTTCGACACGATGCAGTCAAGTCCCGCCGCCTTGGCCTCGTCCGGCGTCTTGCCAACGACCACCAGTTCCGGGTCGGTAAAGCACACGGCAGCGATGGCGGTCGGGTTGAATTCGCGGGTCTTGCCGCTGATCAGCTCGGCAACCATCTCGCCCTGAGCCATGGCGCGGTGGGCCAGCATCGGTTCGCCGCTCAGGTCGCCGATGGCGTAGACGTTGCGCATGCTGGTCTGGCAGCGGCTGTCGATCTTGATCGCCGAACCGTTCATGTCCAGGTTCAGCGCTTCAAGGTTCCAGCCTTGGGTGTTGGGTTTGCGACCGACGGCCACCAGCACCTGATCGGTTTCCAGGTTCAAGGTGTCGCCGTTCGGATCGCGCACCTGCAATGTCCCGTTGAAGCCCAGCACGCTGTGCTTGAGGTACAGCTTCACGCCCAGTTGCTTCAGCGCGTCGTGCACCGGTTGGGTCAGTTCGGCGTCGTAGGCCGGCAGGATGCGATCCTGCGCCTCGACCACACTGACCTCGGCGCCGAGCTTGCGATAGGCAATGCCCAGCTCCAGACCGATGTAACCACCGCCGACCACGATCAAGCGTTTCGGAACCGACTTCGGTGCCAGTGCTTCGGTCGACGAAATGATCGGCCCGCCAATCGGCAGGATCGGCAGGTTGACGCTTTTCGAGCCGGTGGCCAGCACCAGATGCTCGCACTGGATGCGGGTATCGCCGACTTCCACGGTCTTGCCGTCGATGACCTTGGCCCAGCCATTGATGACCTGAACCTTGTGCTTCTTCAGCAACGCGGCGACGCCGGTGGTCAGGCGATCGACGATGCCGTCCTTCCACTCGACGCTCTTGGTGATGTCGAGGGTCGGCGCCGAAACGCTAATGCCCAGTGCCGAATGCTGATTGTGATGTTGCGTCTGGTGAAACTGCTCGGCCACATGGATCAGCGCTTTCGACGGAATGCAGCCGATGTTCAGGCAGGTGCCGCCCAGCGATTCGCCCTCGACCAGAATGGTCGAAATGCCCAGTTGCCCGGCGCGAATGGCCGTCACGTAACCGCCGGGGCCACCGCCGATGATCAGCAGCGTGGTGTTCAGAGTTTGCATTGCGTCACTCCACAAACAGGGTCGCGGGTTGTTCGAGCAAGCCACGAATGGCCTGGATGAAGAGCGCCGCGTCCATGCCGTCGACCACGCGGTGATCGAAGGAGCTGGAGAGGTTCATCATCTTGCGGATCACCACCTGGCCTTTGACGACCATTGGGCGTTCGACGATTTTGTTGACGCCGACGATCGCGACTTCAGGCAGGTTCAGCACCGGGGTGCTGACGATGCCGCCAAGGGCGCCGAGGCTGGTCAGGGTGATGGTCGAGCCGGACAGTTCATCGCGGCTGGCCTTGCCATTGCGCGCAGCGGTGGCCAGGCGGGAGATTTCCGCTGCGCTGTCCCACAGGCTGCGAGCTTCTGCGTGACGCACCACCGGCACCATCAGGCCGACATCGCTTTGGGTCGCGACGCCGACATGAACCGCGCCGAGGCGGGTGATGACCTGGGCTTCATCGTCGTAGCGGGCGTTCATCTGCGGGAAGTCGCGCAGGGCAACGACCAGCGCACGCACCAGGAACGGCAGCAAGGTCAGCTTGCCACGGCTGGCGCCGTTTTTTTCGTTCAGGTGGGCACGCAGTTCTTCAATCGCGGTGACGTCGATTTCCTCGACATAACTGAAGTGCGCGGCACGCTGGGTGGCGTCCTGCATGCGCTGGGCAATCTTGCGGCGCATGCCGATCACTTGAATCTGTTCTTCATCGTGACGCTGGGCGTACGCGGCAGCGACCGGCGCCGAAGCGTTCGATTGACCTTGCGCCAGATACGCCTCGAGGTCTTCGTGCAACACGCGACCGGCCGGGCCGGAACCACGTACCAGACGCAATTGAATGCCCAGGTCCAGCGCATGCTTGCGCACGGCCGGCGAGGCCAGCGGACGCTCATCGGCTTCGCGAGCGACCACCGGGCCCTGGCAAACCGGAGCCGTACGCGGCGCGGCGGGTTCGCTTTCAACGACAGCTTCAACTTTGGGTGCGACTAGCGTTTCTTTCGCCGCAACTGGCGCCGGTTTGTCCGACTCCTTCAGATTGCCGGCGCCCTCGACCTCGATGCTGATCAGCACACTGCCGACCGCCATCACTTCACCCGGCTGACCACCCAGCGCAATCACCTTGCCGTGGACCGGCGAGGGAATATCGACCATCGCCTTGTCGGTCATCACATCCGCCAGCACCTGATCTTCAACGACCAGATCGCCAACCTTGACGTGCCACTGCGACAGTTCTACTTCTGCGATGCCTTCGCCGATGTCCGGCATCTTGATAACGTGCGTGCCCATTCAGACCTCCATGACCCGTTTCAGCGCCGCGCCCACTCGGGACGGCCCAGGGAAATACGCCCACTCCTGCGCGTGCGGGTAGGGGGTGTCCCAACCGGTGACGCGTTCGATCGGCGCCTCCAGGTGGTGGAAGCAATGCTCTTGCACCAGCGACACCAGTTCGGCGCCGAAACCGCAGGTGCGGGTGGCTTCGTGAACCACGACGCAACGGCCGGTCTTCTTAACGGATTTGACGATGGTTTCCAGGTCCAGCGGCCACAGGCTGCGCAGGTCGATGACTTCGGCATCCACGCCGGATTCTTCGGCGGCGACTTGCGACACGTACACGGTGGTGCCGTAGGTCAGCACGGTCACGTCCTTGCCCGGACGAGTGATGGCGGCAACGTCCAATGGCACGGTGTAGTAACCATCTGGCACCTGGGCTTGCGGGTGTTTCGACCACGGGGTTACCGGGCGGTCGTGGTGCCCGTCGAACGGGCCGTTGTACAGGCGTTTCGGCTCGAGGAAGATCACCGGGTCATCGTTTTCGATGGAGGCGATCAGCAGGCCTTTGGCGTCATACGGGTTGGACGGCATGACGGTGCGCAGGCCGCAGACCTGAGTGAACATCGCTTCGATGCTCTGGCTGTGGGTCTGACCGCCATAGATGCCGCCGCCGCAAGGCATGCGCAGGGTCATCGGGGCGGTGAACTCGCCGGCCGAGCGATAACGCAGACGGGCGGCTTCGGAAATGATCTGGTCGGACGCCGGGTACACGTAGTCGGCGAACTGGATCTCGGCCACCGGACGCAAGCCATAAGCGCCCATGCCCACCGCGACACCGACGATGCCGCTCTCGGAGATCGGCGCGTCGAACACCCGCGAGGTGCCGTACTTGGTCTGCAAGCCTTCGGTGCAACGGAACACGCCGCCGAAGTAACCGACGTCCTGGCCGAACACCACCACGTTGTCGTCACGCTCAAGCATCACATCCATGGCCGAGCGCAGGGCCTGGATCATGGTCATGGTGGTCGTGGTCATGGCGGTTTCCAACTGAATATTGTTGTTGTGATCGTTCATGTCAGATCCCCAACTGCTGACGCTGGCGCTTCAAGTGCTCCGGCATCTCTTTGTAGACGTCTTCGAACATGGTCGCGGCGCTTGGAATCTGGCCGCCGGCGAGGGTGCCGTACTGTTCGGCCTGTTTCTGTGCGGCAATCACTTCGGCCTCGAGCTCGGCGCTGACGGCGGCGTGCTCCTCTTCCGACCAGTGGCCGACCTTGATCAGGTGCTGTTTCAGGCGGGCAATCGGGTCGCCCAGCGGGAAGTGGCTCCAGTCGTCGGCAGGACGGTATTTGGACGGATCGTCGGAGGTCGAGTGCGGGCCGGCGCGGTAGGTGACCCATTCGATCATGGTCGGGCCGAGGCCGCGGCGCGCGCGTTCGGCAGCCCAGGCGGAGGCGGCGTAGACCGCGTAGAAGTCGTTGCCGTCAACTCGCAGCGAAGCGATGCCGCAACCGACGCCGCGTCCGGCGAAGGTGGTGGCTTCACCACCGGCGATGGCCTGGAAGGTCGAAATCGCCCACTGGTTGTTGACCACGTTGAGGATCACCGGCGCACGGTAAACGTGGGCGAAGGTGAGGGCGGTGTGGAAGTCCGATTCGGCGGTGGCGCCGTCACCGATCCAGGCCGAGGCGATTTTGGTGTCGCCCTTGATCGCAGAGGCCATGCCCCAGCCCACGCCCTGAATGAATTGGGTGGCGAGGTTGCCGGAAATGGTGAAGAAACCCGCATCCTTGACCGAGTACATGATCGGCAACTGACGGCCCTTGAGCGGATCGCGCTCGTTGGACAGCAGTTGGCAGATCAGGTCGACCAATGGCACGTCGCGGGCCATCAGAATGCTTTGCTGGCGGTAGGTCGGGAAGCACATGTCGTCGATGTTCAAGGCCAGGGCCTGGGCGCTGCCGATGGCTTCTTCGCCGAGGCTCTGCATGTAGAACGACATTTTTTTCTGACGCTGGGCGACCACCATACGGTTGTCGTAGATCCGGGTCTTGAGCATGGCGCGCATGCCTTTGCGCAGGATCTCGACCGGCACGTTTTCGGCCCATGGGCCGAGGGCGTTGCCCTGGTCGTCGAGCACGCGGATCAGGCCACGGGCCAGGTCGGCGGTGTCGGCCGGTTCAACGTCGATGGAAGGTTTGCGCACCGTGCCGGCATCGGTCAGATGCAGGTAGGAGAAATCGGTTTTGCAGCCTGGGCGGCCCGAGGGTTCAGGGACGTGCAGACGCAGCGGTTCATACGCTTGGGTCATGGCTTCTACGCTCGATCTTGTGAATTTCTTGTAGTGAGCTGGCAGTCATTCTTCGATAAAAGAAATCTTGTCCTACAACAATCATAGGCCCGGGCAAGAAGAATATTTCTCTCTGTTTCGTTGCGCTGAAGATCATTTGCAGATAGAAATTCTGCATAAACATAAAAAACAGGTGGTTTTGTCTCATGCACAAACTGGACCGTACCGACATCGGCATTCTCAACAGCCTTCAGGAGAACGCGCGCATCACCAACGCCGACCTGGCCCGTTCGGTCAATCTGTCGCCGACGCCGTGCTTCAACCGGGTCAAGGCAATGGAAGAGCTGGGGCTGATCCGCGAGCAGGTGACCCTGCTGGATGCCGACCTGCTGGGGCTGCACGTCAACGTGTTCATCCACGTCAGTCTCGAGAAACAGGTAGAGGAAGCGCTGCAGCATTTCGAAGAGGCGATTTCCGATCGCCCTGAGGTCATGGAGTGCTACCTGATGGCCGGCGACCCGGACTATCTGATCCGGGTGCTGGTGCCGACCATCCAGTCGCTCGAACGCTTCATGATGGACTTTCTGACCAAGGTGCCGGGCGTGGCCAACATCCGGTCAAGTTTTGCGCTCAAGCAGGTGCGCTACAAGACGGCGTTGCCGTTGCCGGCGAATGGCTTGACGCTGGGTAACTGAGCGCGATGCAGTTCACAGGTATTCATAGCGATATTCCAGGTCTTCGGTAACAAGTGTCTGCTGAACGGTAAAGCTCTGAGGCCAGGGAGCGGGTTCGTTTTCCGGGTGAAAGACCAGTGTCGAGTGACTCAGGTCGTCCTGAGTGAAGGAGGGGACGTTCGGATGGAGCTTCTTCCAGCGCTCCCAGAGCAGATCCAGATAGCAATGATGCAGGAAGAATATCGGGTCGTTGGGGGAGGATGCTTCCATCATGCTGCCCCCGATCCAGGCATGTACCTGATTGTGCAGTTCGCGCTCGGAGACGTTTTCCCAACCGCCCGGCTCCATCCAGTAGGACGTTCTGTTCAGCGCCGAAATGACGGTTTCTGGTGACGGCAAGGCACCCGCAGCACCGAGATTGCGGCGCACCCCGGCGTTACCGGACCCCTCGTCCCATACGGAGACAATGAATGACGACTGTGTACTGGAAAAGGGCCCGGTTGTTACCAGCATGTTTTGGGTAGTGTCACCGTTGCCGCCCATGAAGTCCGAAGTGAACGGATTGTCGGCGCCGCCGAGTTGCCAGTTCCAGTAGGGCAGGGTGATGCGAGGGTCATCAGCAGCGGCCTGCAGCGCCAACTCGAACTGGCGGATCAGCACACGGTGCCACGGATAGAACAGGGGGCTGCGATGCGGATTGGGAACAAGAGGATTACCTCGTCCCATTGAATTCTTGTGGATCTGTACAAAATCGTCGTAACGGCTTTGCTGGCCGGGACGCAGCACGCTGTTCACGTTGTTTTTCAGCGTCAGAACCGCGTTGACGAAGGCGGCCTTTTCCTCCGGGGACAGATCCCGGTGGTTGCGGCGAATATCCATATTGCCAAATCTCCATGGGTTGATTACTCCATGAAGTCTGCCTGTCGGCCGAGATTACGCCCAGTTCATGGGGTCCGACGTGACAGGTACGAATCCCCTTGTTTCGGGTTCCCTTAGTGTTTTTTTCTTACACGGAGTTGATGGGAATCTTCAGGTAGACAACGCCATTGCCTTCCGCCGGCGGCAGGTTTCCTGCCCGGACGTTGACTTGAATCGCCGGCAGCAACAGCGTCGGCATTCCCAACCCCGCGTCCCGCCGTGTGCGCATTTCAACGAACGTGGCTTCATCGATGCCGTCATGCACATGGATATTGCTTTTGCGCTGTTCGCCTACAGTGGTCTGGCACTGCGAGTCACGGCCTTGCGGCGGGTAGTCGTGGCAGACGTAAAGCTTCACGCTGGCGGGGAAGGCCAGCAGCTTGTGAATCGAATTGAACAATTGATGGGCGTTGCCGCCGGGAAAGTCGCAACGAGCGGTGCCGACGTCGGGCATGAACAGCGTGTCGCCGACCAGAATCTGTTCGCCATCGATCAAGTAGGCCATGTCCGCCGGGGTGTGGCCGGGGACGTGCAGGGCGGTGGCCTTGAGATTGCCGATCCTGAATGACTCGTTCGGCGTGAACAGATGATCGAACTGCGATCCATCGACACGAAACTCCGGCTCCAGATTGAACAGCGCTTTGAATACGTCCTGCACTTTGCTGATGGATTCGCCAATGGCGATCTTGCCCCCCAGTTCCCGGCGCAGGTAAGGCGCGGCGGAGAGGTGGTCGGCATGGGCGTGGGTTTCCAGCAGCCATTGCACCTGCAGTCGATGTTCGCGCACGAACGCGATGATCCGGTCGGCTTGCAGCGTGCAGGTGCGGCCGGCGGCACCGTCGTAATCGAGCACCGGATCGACGATCGCGCATTGCCCACCGTCGGCTTCGTAGACCACGTAGCTGTAGGTCGAGGAGGCGGGGTCGAGAAAGGCTTCAATCAACGCGGGCATGGACATGAACCTGTGGCAGAGGACGAAAAATCAGTAGTGGGTTGCAACACTTTATGTAAACACATAATGTCCGCAGCTTAAGTGACGTTGAAGGCATCCTGCAAATGCAATCCAGTCTGACCGAATGTGAAGTGGCGCAACTGCGCGCCTCGGCTTCCAAGGCCTGTTCTTTGCTCAAGGCCTTGGCCAATGAGGATCGGCTGCTGATCCTGTGCCAGTTGACCCAGGGCGAGCGCAACGTCGGCGAGCTGGAAAAAATGACCGGCGTGCGGCAGCCGACCCTGTCCCAGCAACTGGGCATCTTGCGCGATGAAGGGCTGGTCGCGACCCGTCGTGAAGGCAAGTACATTTTTTACGGTCTCGCCAGTCACGAAGTGATCCAGGTGATGAAAACCCTTTCCGGACTCTACTGCGGAGCCGTGCTCAAAAGCTGGGCGCAATAGTCCCGGCTATCCTTGCGTGCAGCCATAAGGAACAAACAATGAACGATCAACACTGGGGCCCATCCATCAGTGCGGACATCGTGGTCATCGGCGGCGGCACTGCCGGTATCGGTTTTGTCGCGAGCCTGCTCAAGCGCGATCCCGGCCTGAAAATCACGGTGATCGAGCCGAGCACCCTGCATTACTACCAACCGGCGTGGACGCTGGTCGGCGGTGGCGCCTATGACGCCAAAGACACCGCCCGACCGATGAACAAAGTGATGCCGCGCCAGGCAACCTGGATTCAGGCGGCAGTGACCGGCATCGACCCCGACCAGCGCCGCCTCACCCTCAACGATCAACGCACCATCACCTATCAGAACCTGATCGTCTGCCCCGGCCTGCGCCTGGCGTGGGAGAAGATCGAAGGCCTGCAGGACAGCCTCGGCCAGCACGGCGTCACGTCCAACTACAGCTATCAGCACGCGCAATACACCTGGGATCAGGTGCAGAAACTGCGCGGCGGCAAAGCCCTGTTCACCCAGCCGCCAATCCCGATCAAGTGCGCCGGCGCGCCGCAGAAGGCGCTGTACCTGTCCTGCGATCACTGGCTCAAGCGCAACGTGCTGAGCAAGGTCGAGGTCGAGTTCAATCTGGCCGGCGCCGCATTGTTCGGCGTCCCGACCTTCGTGCCGCCGCTGATGAAGTACATCGAAAAATACAACGCGCGGCTGGCGTTCAATTCCAATCTGGTGAAGGTCGACGGCCCGGCGAAAACCGCCTGGTTCGACGTCAAGGACGCGGACGGCAATGTCACCCGTCAGGCGAAAACCTTCGATCTGTTGCACGCCGTCCCGCCGCAGGTTTCGCCGGATTTCATCGCGCAGAGTCGGTTGGCCGACGCCGGCGGCTGGTGCGAGGTCAACCCGCACACGCTGCAACATCCGCGTTATCCCGACGTGTTTGCCCTGGGCGATATCTGCGGCACCACCCATGCGAAAACCGCCGCGGCAGTGCGCAAGCAAGTCGTGGTGGTGGCGGAAAACCTGCTGGCCCTGCGCAAGGATCTGGCACTGCCGCTGAAGTACGACGGCTATGGTTCCTGCCCGCTGACGGTAGAGAAGGGCAAGGTGATCCTCGCCGAGTTCGGCTACGGCGGAAAATTGCTGCCGACCTTTCCCCTCGACCCGACCGTGCCGCGCCGCTCCGCGTGGTGGCTGAAGGCGACGCTGCTGCCGTGGTTCTACTGGAACGGCATGCTCAAGGGCCGCGAATGGCTGACGCGTCTGTCCAGGGTCGACTGAGAACACTCTATGTTGCTGGCAAGTCTGTTTGGCGTGGTGATGGGATTGGTCCTTGGTCTGACCGGCGCCGGCGGCGGGATTCTCGCGGTGCCGGCGCTGGTGCTGGGGCTGGGCTGGACGATGACGCAAGCGGCGCCGGTGGCGTTGTTTGCAGTGGGCAGCGCGGCGGCGGTCGGCGCGATCGATGGTTTGCGCCATGGTCTGGTGCGTTATCGCGCGGCGCTGCTGATTGCAGCGCTCGGCGCGGTGTTTTCGCCAGTGGGCATCTACTTCGCCCATCAGTTGCCGGAAAAGATTTTGATGATTCTGTTCAGCCTGCTGATGGTGATGGTGGCGTGGCGCATGCTGCGTCGCGAACGCCAGCAGGAGGGCCCGAGCGACCATGGCCACGCCAGTTGGGGCCAGAAGAACTGCATGCTCAATGAACAGACCGGCCGTTTCGACTGGACCGCCAAATGCACCGCGACCCTCGCGGCACTGGGCGCTGTCACCGGTGTGGTGTCCGGGTTGCTGGGGGTGGGCGGCGGGTTTCTGATCGTGCCGGCGTTCAAGCAACTGACCGATGTACAGATGCGCGGGATCGTCGCTACTTCACTGATGGTCATCAGCCTGATTTCCGCCATCGGCGTGATCGGCGCGTTTCACGCGGGGGTGCGGATTGATCGCCTGGGTGCTGCGTTCATTGTGGCGAGCATCATCGGCATGATCATCGGTCGCCAACTTTGCGCGCGAGTACCGGCCAGGACGTTGCAGGTGGGGTTTGCCAGTGTGTGCCTGGTGGTTGCGGCTTACATGTTGCTGCGGGCTTGATATGAAGTCTGTGACGAGGGAGCAGGCGCCCTCGCCACAGTGATCGCGTTACAACACCAGGTGCGGTAACCACAGCGACAGTGCCGGAACGTAGGTCACCAGCATCAGCACCAGGAACAGCACCGCATAGAACGGCAGCAGCGCCTTCACGGTGCTTTCGATGCTGACCTTGCCCACCGCCGAACCGACGAATAGCACGGCGCCCACCGGCGGCGTTATCAGGCCGATACCGAGGTTGACCAGCATGATCATGCCGAACTGCACCGGGTCGACGCCGATACCGAGGATCACCGGCATCAGGATCGGCGTAAGGATCAGGATCAGCGGTGCCATGTCCATCACGGTGCCGAGCAACAGCAGCATGACGTTGATGCACATCAGGATCACGTAGCGGTTGTCGGACAGGGTCAGGAACAGCGTGGTGATTTTCGCCGGGATCTGCATCAGGGTCATGATGTAGCCGAAGCTGGCGGCGAAGCCGATCAGGATCATCACGATGGAAATGGTGCGCACCGTGCGATGCATCAGTTTCGGCAGCTCACTCCATTTGTAGTCGCGGTAGATGAACATGGTGACGAAAAACGACCACAGCACGGCGATGGCCGCCGACTCGGTGGCTGTGAAGATCCCCGAGAGAATCCCGCCGAGAATGATCACCATCGCCATCAGCCCCCACAGCGCTTCGCCGCAGATCTTCAAGGCTTCGCGCATCGGGATCACTTCGCCTTTGGGATAGTCGCGTTTGCGCGCGAAAATCAGGCACAGCACCATCAGGCACGCGCTCATCAGCAGGCCCGGCACGACACCGGCCATGAACAGCGAAGCGATGGACACGGTGCCGCCAGCCGCCAGCGAGTAGAGCACCGAATTGTGACTCGGCGGAGTCAGCAAGGCCTGCACCGAACCGCTGACGGTGACCGCCGTGGAGAAGTCCCGGGGATAACCCTTGCGCTCCATTTCCGGGATCAGCACCGAACCCACTGACGCGGTATCGGCCACCGACGAGCCGGAAATCGCGCCAAAAAAGGTCGAGGCCATGATGTTGACCAGCGACAGCCCGCCACGCACGAAGCCCACCAGGACCCCGGCGAACGCTACCAGCCGCCGCGACATGCCGCCCTCGGCCATGATGGCGCCGGCGAGCACGAAGAACGGAATCGCCAGCAGCGAGAATTTGTTCACCCCGCCCGCCACCTGAATCATCAGGGCCTGGAACGGAATGTCGATCCACCACGCGCCAATCAGCGCCGACAGCCCGAGCGCATAGGCAACCGGCATGCCGATCAGGATCAGTGCGATAAAACTGCCCAGCAGAATCAATGCGTCCATCAGGCAGCCCCTTCGTTTTCTTCAACCAGGTCGAACCGCACCACGCGGCGATTGCTTTGATCGCCGAGCAAGAGTTTTTCCAGCACGAAAATCAGCGTCAGTGCGCCGCCAATCGGGATCGGCATGTAGGTGATGCCGACGCGCAATGTCGGCAGGGCGCTCATGAACTGGTTCCACGTCGACAGGCAGAGCTTGGTGCCCCAGATGGTCATGAACAGGCAGATGGTGCCCATGAGCACTTGGGAAACGATGCTCATGGTTCGACGCATGTTCGGTTGCAGACGGTCGGTGACCATCGCCACCGCCATGTGCGCGCCGGCGCGATAGCTGGCGGCGGCGCCGATGAAGGTGAAGACCATCATCAGCAGGATGGCGGTAGGCTCCGGCCAGCTTGAGCCGGTGCCGAGGACGTAACGGGCGAACACGCCCCAGGGAATGATCAGGGAAATGGTCAGCACCGACAGACCGGCGACCCAGATGCAGGCCATGTAAATCCGGTCATTGATGCGCAGCAGCAAATTCTTCATCGGGTTCCACCGTAACCGGGCAGGCGTGAGCGTCGAGCGACGCCAGCGCTGCCGGGCCTTGTATTGAGGGCAGGGAGGTTACTGAACGGCTTCGATGCGTTTGATCAGGTCGACGTAGGGCGCGCCGTATTTTTCGCGGATCGAAGCGGTGGCCTCGTAGAAGGGTTTCTTGTCGACGGTGATGAACTCGACGCCCGCGGCCTTGAGTTTCTCTTCACTGCTGGCCGACTTGGCATCCCACAAGGTGCGCTCCTGGGCCTGCGCAGCCTTGGCGGCTTTTTTCACCAGCGTCTGCTGATCGGGGCTGAGTTTTTCCCAGGTGATTTTCGACATCACGATGGGCTCGGGCAGGATCAGGTGCCCGGTCAGGCTGTAGAACTTGGCGTTCTGGTAGTGGTTGTGTTCAAGCAGGGTCGGCGGATTGTTTTCCGCGCCATCGATGACGCCGGTCTGCAGGGCACTGAAGATTTCGCCGGTGTCCATGGCAATACCGTTGCCGCCCATGGCGTTGATGGTTTCGATGAACATCGGGTTGCCCTGCACGCGGATTTTCATGCCCTTGAGGTCCGCCAGGCTGCGCACCGGTTTCTTGGTGTAGATGTTGCGCGTGCCGCCATCCATCCACGCCAGCGCCACGAGGTTGAATTCGGAGTTGGTGATCTTGTCGAGGATCTCGTCACCGATTTCACCGTCGATGATTTTGCGCATGTGCGCCTGGTCACGGAACACGAACGGCATGTTGAACACGTTCACGTCCGGCACCACAGGGCCGACGATCCCGAGGCTGACGCGGGCCATCTGGATGGCGCCGACCTGGGCCTGTTCGACCACTTCCTTTTCCGAGCCGAGTACACCGCCGGGGAACATCTTGAAGGTCAGCTTGCCGTCACTTTCGGCAACCAGGGTCTTGCCCAACTGTTCTTCGGCGACCACGGTCGGATACCCGGCGGGGTGGATGTCGGCGAATTTGATTTCCAGCGCCTGGGCCGCGCTGCCGAAGGTGAGCGCGAGGGGGAGGGCGACGGCGAGCAACGTGCGTTTGAAGTCCATGAGGGGTTCTCCAGTCTTGTTATTTTTGTGTTCAAGGCACAGCAATGCAGCAAGGGCGGGTTACAGCAGATCGTCGAACATTGGCTCCGGCAGGCCTTTGACGCCGGGGTTGAGGGCGAACACGCCACCGGCCAGGGACTGCGGATCCTGGTCGTCGCCGGGGCGAATCGAAGTCACGAACAAGGTGTCCATCCGGCTGCCGCCGAAGGCGCACATGGTGGGTTTTTTAACCGGTACCTGCAGCGAGCGGTCAAGGCGACCGTCGGGGGTAAAACGATGGATCAGGCCGACGTCGTTGGCGCAGATCCAGTAGCAGCCATCGGCATCCACGGCTGCGCCGTCGGGGCGACCGTAAAAATGGTTCATGTCCACGAACACCCGCCGGTTGGAGGGTGTGCCTGTCTCGGTGTCGTAGTCGAAAGCCCAGATCAGTTGGACGTTCGGGTGCGAGTCCGACAGGTACATGGTTTTGCCGTCCGGGCTGAAGCCCAGGCCGTTGGGCACGATGAAGCCATCAAGCTGTGCCTCGATCACGCCTGTTTGCCCGGCACCGTAACGATAGAGCCGGCCCTCCGGCAGATTAAGACCCATGTTCAGCACCATGCTGCCGGCCCAGAACCGGCCCTGGCGGTCGCAGCGGCCGTCGTTCAGACGCATGTCCTGACGACTGTGTTCGACCGGTGCTAGCCGATCGCTGTCGAGGCTGCCATCGCCATGCGGTTGCAGATGAAAGAACCCGCTCTCCATGCCGGCCACCCAGCCGCCGCGACTGTGTCGGGCGAGGCAGGCGAGCATCTCGGGCGCCTTCCAGGCGTGAACATGGCCAGTGTCGGCACTCCAGCGCTGCAGGCCACCGTTGGGGATATCGACCCAGTACAAGGCGTTTTCCTGTGGCACCCAGACCGGGCTTTCACCCACCGCGTTGCGGGCGTCGACGATCAATTCGGCTTGCATACTCATTCCCTTGGTTTTATTGGAGACGTGAATCGCGCCGGTCAATCGCCGAACGGGCCGGCCGCAACGAAGGCTCCGCCCTGGTAGATCCGCGCCGGGTCATCGGCTGCCGGCATGGGCTGCGCCTCGACTTTTTCGCGAAACACTTCGGAGGTGTCTTTGGCCTCGAAACCGAGGTGGCTGGCGAAGCGGTTGTCCCACCACACGTCCTTGTTGGCGGACATGCCATAAACCACGGTGTGGCCGACGTTGGGGGTGTACAGCGAACGTTCGAGCAATTGGGTGAGATCGTCGAAGCTCAGCCAGGTGTGCATCATTCGGCGGTTCTGTGGTTCGGGAAACGACGAGCCGATGCGGATGCTGACAGTTTCGATGCCATAGCGATCAAAGTAGAAACTGGCCATGTCTTCGCCGTAGGACTTGGACAGACCGTAGTAGCCGTCGGGGCGGCGAGCAGAGCTGGCGTCGAGGTGTTCGTTCTGTTTGTAGAAGCCGATGACATGGTTGGAGCTGGCGAAGATCACCCGTTTCACACCGTGTCGGCGTGCCGCTTCATAGATATGGAATACGCCGCAGATGTTGGCGCCGAGGATTTCTTCGAAGGGGCGCTCCACCGAGACGCCACCGAAGTGCAGGATCGCATCCACGCCTTCGACCAGATGATGCACGGCAGCTTTGTCGGCGAGGTCGCAGAGCACGACTTCTTCCCGGTTATCGATGGCCGGGGCGAGGGCGGCGATGTCCGACAGGCGCAGCACGTTGGCATACGGGCGCAGACGTTCGCGCAAGACTTTGCCCAAGCCACCGGCGGCACCGGTCAGCAGCAGGCGATTGAACGGAGTTGGGGCGGTGGAGGTGGACGTCATGGCAATCCCTTACACGTTGTTATTAGGTTTGTTGTAGGTTGTCGTATGACTGCGCTGAAGTATCGGTAGGGTTTCCGGAACTTGTCAACGCGACTTTCGGTGTAAGTGACGGAAGGCCGATTCACCCTCCGTTCACTCCATGCCAGGGTTTACAACAACGAAATCGGGTAACTGATGAAGATCCGGTTCTCGTCGAATTCATTGGTGCTGAAGTCCCGGCGAATCGTCGCGTTGCGCCATTTGACGTTGAGGTTTTTCAGCGGACCGCTCTGCACGGTGTAGGCCAGCTCCGACTCGCGCCCCCATTCCTTGCCGTCGGTGATGGTGCCGGTGTGCACGTTGTCACCGCTGATGTAGCGGTTCATCAGCGTCAGCCCGGGGACGCCGAGGACTACGAAGTTGTAGTCGTGGCGGATCTGCCAGGAACGCTCCTGCGCGTTGTCGTAACTGGCGTTGTAGCTGTCGTTGGCCAGGGTGCCGCCGCTGGTGCCGTTGACGCGCATCCAGGCATCGTCGCCGCTGAGCTTTTGCAGGCCGATGTAGAACGTGTTGCCGCCGTACCGGGCCGAGAGCATGGCGAATGCGGTTTTGTTGTCGAGGTCGCCCGCCTGGGCGCTGCCATCTTCCTTGCCGGTGAAGAAACCGAGGTTGGCGCCCAGCGTCCAGTCGCCCAGCGGCTGGCTGTGGCTGAGGTTGAAGTATTGTTGTTGGTAGATGTCGCTGAGTTCGGCGTACCACAGACCGACAAGCGTGCGTTTGTCGTTGAAGGTGTATTCGCCGCCGCCAAAGTTGAAACGGTCGGAGGTGAAGGCGCCGCGGCCGTTCATCGACATGTCTTCCATGCTGGCATCGTTGCGTGGGCTGTTGCCACGGAACTGCCCGCCGTAAAGGGTCAGGCCATTGATTTCGGTAGAGGTGATCTGGCCGCCACGAAAGGTCTGGGGCAGGGAGCGACCATCGTCCGAGCGCAGGATGGGCAACACCGGCATCCATTCACCCACCTTCAGTTCGGTCTTCGACACCTTGGCCTTGAGCGCAACACCCAGTCGCCCGAAATTGTCCGCCGGGCGTCCGTCATCGTGAATCGGCAGCAGCTGCGTACCGCCCGTGCCTTTGCCGCCATCAAGCTTCT
Organism: Pseudomonas pharyngis; assembly: GCF_021602345.1. Lineage (GTDB taxonomy): Bacteria > Pseudomonadota > Gammaproteobacteria > Pseudomonadales > Pseudomonadaceae > Aquipseudomonas > Aquipseudomonas pharyngis. Next base: position 180,322 of record NZ_BQID01000004.1, on the reverse strand, counting down.
GCGAATACATACCCAGCACGTCCAGGCCAAAGCCGACGGTGCCCTGGGTAAAACCGGATTTGGCGTCGAGGATGAAGTTCTGCGTCCACTCTTCAGCCTTGCCCTGCGGATAGTTCGGGTTGACGAAGTTGCGGTTGAAGTAGGCGTTGCGCAGGTTCAGCGTGGCTTTGCTGTCTTCGAGGAAGCCCTCGGCATCGGCGCTCATCGGCAAGGCGAGGGCGAGACTGCCGCAGCCGATCAGGCTCAGGGTGGAACGCGGGCGGGGGATAGAAAAACGGGACGTGCGGACGGAATTGCAGACGAGTGTGCTCACTGTGACGCTCCCTGTTTCATTTGTTGTTTTTATTATTTGTTATACGTCGTCGTACAACATGGTTGCGGATATTTGCGAGGTTTTCCGGAAAAGTCAACAGGGCGTCGTACGATGACTTTGGGTGAGCGGGCAGCCCTCAAAGCGCTGTGAAGAGGGCTGCTGTCGGCACGTTTACTGGTTGTAGAGCGCTTCAGTGTCATCGATCAGGGGATTTTTTTCGGTCAGCACGATCTGCGCGATCTGATCCTTGCGCATGAAACTCACCTTCGAATGCGACTGGGCGTACCGGATGAAGCGCTCCATGGCTTCGACCATCGCCGGGGTGCCACCGATGCGGTCGTGCAGACTCACCGACATCATCCGCCGCTTGCTCGCGCCTTCGGCGTAGAGGCGATCGAATTCCAGCACCAGTTGCTGATAGAACTGTTCGGCGGAGAAATGCCGGCCCTCGACCAGCACGATGTCGTTGTTGCGCAGGGTGTACGGCACCACGGCGAATTTGCGTCCACGAACCATGGTCACGAACGGCTCGTCGCGGCTGACATCGTCGATGTGATAGGTGAAATTCAGATCCTGCAGCACCTTCAACGTATTGGGGCTGCGGCGCAGCCAGTTGGCGTTGTAGCCGACCGAGCGCTGACCGGTGATTTTTTCCACCGCCGCGACGCCATCACCGATGAACTGTTTTTCCTGGGCGTAATTCATGTTGTACGAGTCGGCCCAGCGCATGCCGTGGGCCGCCAGTTCATGGCCACGCTCGGCAATCGCCTTGGCCAGGTCCGGGTGCTTGAGCGCCGCTTCGCCGACCACGTGGGAGGTGACTTTAATGCCGGTGCGATCCCACAGATCGAGCATGCGCCACAGGCCTTCCTTGTAGCCGTAATCGAACCAGGTCTGCGCCGGCAGGTCCGGGTAGCCTTTTGGCAGCGGTGTACCGGAAAACGGACTTTCAGCGCCTTCGGGCTGACCGCCGGTTTCGAATTGCATCGACACCGAAATCACCAGTTGCGAGCCATCCGGCCACGGGCGTTCCTGAGCGAAGGCGAGGGCTGGCAGCAACAGCGCGGCGGCCAGCAGGTTTTTCAGCAGACGCGGGGAGCGTTGCCAACGGGGAGTGGTCATATCGGGCACCTTGCAGGTTGAGAAGTGCTGCAAGGTTGGCATCCGCTACGCTTTGGAAAAATCCGCTGCGGGCGAGATGACCTTTAAACAAAATTTACGAATCCACCCAAAATCCCTTGTGGGAGCAGGCTCGCTCCCACACTGGATAGGTGTTTGGCCAGGATTTGCGGCACACTTAAGCGACTACAAGACAAGGCCTTTCAATGGATCAATACGCCCCGCGCAACTGGCAGCCGCACGAGAAGCCCAGTCTGCCCGGTTCTCCCTCGACGCCGCTGCACTCCAACCCCAAGCGCCTGGCTTATGCGCTGGTGGGCTTGCTGGTGGCGGTGACCGGTGGGCTGGGTAATGCGCTGGTGGTCGCCAACCTGCCTTATCTGCAAGGCGCGCTCGGGGCGACGACGGCGGAGATGGCCTGGCTGCCGGCGGCGTATGTGATGACCAACGTGTCGATGAACCTGCTGCTGGTGAAGTTTCGCCAGCAGTTCGGGCTGCGGGCGTTTACCGAGGTGTTTCTGGTGCTGTATGCGCTGGTGACCTTCGGCCATCTATTCGTCAATGACTTGAATTCAGCAGTCGCGGTGCGGGCGGCCCACGGCATGGTTGGCGCGGCGCTTAGTTCGCTGGGCCTGTATTACATGGTGCAGGCGTTCCCGGCCAAATGGCGGATGAAGGCGCTGGTGCTGGGCCTCGGCACCTCACAGCTGGCCTTGCCACTGGCGCGACTGTTTTCCGAAGACCTGCTGCAGATCGCCGAATGGCGCGGCCTGTACCTGTTTGAACTGGGTATGGCGCTGCTGTCGTTGGGCTGCGTCCTGATGCTCAAACTGCCGCCGGGTGACCGGTTCAAGACCTTCGAACCGCTCGACTTCCTGACCTTCGCGATCCTCGCCAGCGGCGTCGCGCTGTTGTGCGCGGTGTTGTCCCTGGGGCGGATCGACTGGTGGCTGGAGGCCGACTGGATCGGCATCGCCCTGGCCGCTTCGATCGCCCTGATCCTCGCGGGGCTGGCCATCGAACATAACCGCAGCAACCCGATGCTGATGACCCGCTGGCTCGGCAGCGGGGTGATGATCCGCCTGGCGCTGGCGGTGATCCTGATTCGCATGGTGACCTCGGAGCAATCCACCGGCGCCGTGGGCTTCATGCAGAACCTGAACATGAGCAGCCAGCAGCTTCATAGCCTGTATGTGGTGATGCTGATCGGCAGCGTCGCCGGGCTGCTGACCAGTGCACTGACCATCGACCCGAAACACCTGCTGATGCCGCTGATCATTTCGCTGGCGTTGATGGCCACCGGCTCGATCATGGACAGCTCATCGAACAACCTGACCCGCCCCGGCAACCTGTATTTCAGCCAATTTCTGCTGGCGTTCGGCAGTACTTTCTTCCTCGGCCCGACCATGGTGCTGGGCACGCGCAACGTGCTGACCAACCCGCGCAACCTCGTGAGTTTTTCGGTGTTGTTCGGGATCTGCAACAACCTCGGCGGCCTGATCGGCGCGGCGTTGCTGGGGACTTTCCAGATCGTGCGCGAGAAATTTCATTCCAGCCATATCGTCGAGCAACTGGTGATGTCCGATCCCAGGGTCGCCGCCCGGGTCCAGAGCGGCGGATCGGCGGTCGGCTCCGTGATTGCCGACCCGAGTCTGCGCAATCTGCAAGGCATTCGCAGCCTGGCCAACGCTGCCACGCGCGAAGCCAACGTACTGGCCTATAACGATGTGTTCATGCTGATTGCGGTGATCGCGATCCTGACCATGATCTGGATTTCCATCCGTGCGCTGTGGCTGATCAGTACCACCAAAGCCGTAACCCCGACACCTTCCGTACCTTCCAGCGGTGCCACTTCTTCATGACCGAACCGACTACCACGACCACCAATGCCATCGCCGCCACCCCTGAAGGTGTGGCGCCGCCGTCATCACCGAACACCGAGCCGCGCTCGTTGCGGGTGCGGATCATCTCGTCGCTGGGGTTTGCCGCGATTGCCATCGTCGGTGTGCTGATCGTGCTTTACGCCTGGCAACTGCCGCCGTTCAGCAGCGCAGTTGAGACCACCGAAAACGCCTTGGTGCGCGGGCAGGTGACGATCATCGGCCCGCAGCTCAGTGGGTATGTGTTTGAAGTGCCGGTGCAGGATTTCCAGTTCGTGAAGGAAGGTGATTTGCTGGTACGTCTCGATGACCGCATCTATCAGCAACGCCTCGACCAGTCGCTGGCGCAACTGGCGGTACAGAAGGCCTCGCTGGCCAACGTGGTGCAGCAGCGCAATAGCGCCGAAGCGACGATCAAGTTGCGGCAGGCGGTGGTGGCCGACAGCGAGGCGCAGCTGCGCAAAAGCGAGGCCGACTTGCGACGCAACAAGGCGCTGGTCAATGACGGTTCCGTGTCCAAGCGCGAGATGGACGTGGCGCTGGCCGCCAATGCGCAAAGCATTGCGGCGGTGGCGCAGGCCAAGGCCAATCTGGAAATCGCCCGGCAGGATCTGCAAACGGTGATCGTCAATCGCGGCTCGCTGGAAGCGGCGGTGGCCAGCGCCGAGGCGGCGGTGCAGCTGGCGCGGATCGATTTGTCCAACACCCGGATCATCGCCCCGCGCGACGGTCAGCTCGGGCAGATCGGCGTGCGTCTCGGCGCCTACGTCAACTCCGGGGCGCAGTTGATGGCGCTGGTGCCGAACCAGAAATGGGTGATCGCCAACCTCAAGGAAACCCAGATGGACAATGTGCGCGTGGGGCAGCCGGCGAGTTTCACCGTCGATGCCTTGAACCACCGCAAGTTCACCGGCCATGTGCAGCACATCTCACCGGGCACCGGTTCCGAATTCGCGTTGTTGCAGGCCGACAACGCCACCGGCAACTTCGTGAAAATCGCCCAGCGGGTGCCGGTGCGCATCACCATCGATCCGGATCAGCAGGAGAGCGAGCGTTTGCGGCCGGGGATGTCGGTGGTGGTCAGCATTGATACGGCGGCGGGCGATACCCAGAAACACTGACCTCAGGCAGCGATCATCGGCGGCAGGGTGCCGAGCACGGAAACCGCCACCACGGCGCCGATCCCCAGCAGCCATTCGAGCATGACGCTGCGTTTGAGGGTGTCGATCCGCTGTTCGCAATCGTTGATCCGCAGGCGATTGAACAGCGCCAGTGCAAGCATGCCGAACACCAGCAGCGCCTTGATCAACAGGATCAGGGCGAACCCCGAGAACAGCGGCGTCGGCCACCATTGGCCGGTGAGCACGCGCACATTGATCAGCCCGGTGATCAGCAGGCCGGCGACCAGCCCGTAGCCGAGTCCGCTAAATCGCTGCAAGACTTCGCGCATGTCTTCGTGACGTTGGCGCAGGATCATCACCAGCATCAGCAATCCTCCAAGCCAGGCGCCGACGCAAGTCAGGTGAATGACCTGATTGAGGATCAGCATCTGGCCGCTGAAACCGTCGAGCATCGCGCCGTGTCCGACCGGTGCCAGCGTCATCAGCAGCAGCGCACTCAGGCCCAGCCGCAATGGCCGGCTCGAACGCCACGGCGTAAACAGCAACGCCAGCAACAGGGCATTGATCAACAGATGCCAGCGCCAGACCTGACCGAAAAACGTGTGGCCAAGGACCCGCTCGACGGTGGCCGGATCAAACGCGGCCGCCGCCGAACCGGCCATGCTTGCGGTAATCAACAACGCCCAGATGACGCCGCTGGCCAGGGCAATCGCCGCCAGCCAGCGAGTCAGTCGCGCCAGCTGCCGATCCAGAAGCGGCGCTTCACCTTTGAGCAGCAGCGGCCGGAAAAGCCAGGCCCCGAAAAGCATCAACACCACGATGAAATGCAGGAACCGGCACAGCACCAGCGCTTCACTCATGAATTACTGGCCAACCTTGAACTGATAGGCGCCTTCGCTTTTGTGCGTATCGACCGACACCGCATGCCATTCGATTTTGTATTCCCCAGCGGTCAGCGGTGCTTCGGGGGTGACGATCAGGGTTTTCTTGTCGCCTTCGGTGGTCAGCGGTTTGACCGCCACCGGCTTGCCGTCGTGGGTCACGGTGACTTTGGTGAAGCTGGCTTCGACGCCTTCGGAAAACACCAGGCGCAGATCCGCCGGTGCCGCGACGGTGCTGTCGGCAGCCGGAGTTTGGCTTTTCAGATGGGCGTGGGCGAACGCCTGGGAAGTGACGATCAGCGAAGCCAGCAGTGCGCCAGCGGTGAAGAGTTTTTTCATCGGCATGGAAAGATTCCTTTCAGCGAAATGGCGGGCTGAGTATAGAACGTGGATCACAGGGCTTTCAGGCGCATGTGAATGACCGGAAAGGGCCGGCCTTCGCCGTCGAGTGCCGAGCGGCCGATGTCTTCGAATCCGTAGTGACGGTAGAAGCCGTGGGCTTGCGGGTTCTGTTCATTGACGTCGACCTTCAGCAGTGGGCGGCGGACATGGTCGAGCAAGCGTCGGCCGATACCCTGGCCACGCTGAGCCGGGTCAATGAACAGCATTTGTACGGTGTCCTCGTCGGTGGCGATAAAGCCTGCCGGGGAGTGGTCAGGGTTCTCGAAAACCTGCACATCCAGCGCGGGCAGGTAGGTGTCACGCACCAGCGGTAACAGCCGGTGGATGTCGTCTTCCGGGAGGAAATCGTGGGTGGCGCGGACCGAGCGCTCCCACAGTGCGGCGAGCTGCGGATCATCCGCAGCGATGCGCTTTCGAATGGTCATGGGCAGGATCCTTCAGTGTCTGACGGGGAGAAGGAGGGCGATCCTAAACCAGAAAAAAGCCCAAGTGTGTGAAGAATCGTTCTCGGCTGTCGCCCCTTGCCCAGAGCGGATGCTAGTCTTCAACAACGTTGTCTTCAGGGAGCCCTCATGGGCAATCACAAGATCGAAATCCGCCGCACCAACGTCGACAAGATCCTGCTGGCGGCGGAGAAAGTCTTCGCCGAGAAAGGTTTCGGCGGCACCGCCATGGCGGACATCGCCGCGGAAGTGCAGCTGCCACGCTCCAACCTGCATTACTACTTTTCGACCAAGAGCGAGCTGTACAGCGCGGTGCTGTTCGACCTGCTGGAAGTGTGGAAGCAGGACGCGCTGTGCTTCGAGATGTTCGACGATCCGCGCGTGGTGCTCAGCAGCTACATCCGCGCCAAGATGAACCACTCGCGCAGCCGGCCGTACGGTTCGAAAGTCTGGGCCAACGAAATCATCCACGGCGCCCCGACCCTCGGCGAGGCGCTGGATGTGAGCCTGTACGACTGGGCGAAGATGAAGGAGGCGAAGATCCGGCAGTGGGTGGAGGACAAGCGGATTCTGCCGGTGGAGCCGTCGAGCCTGCTGTACATGATCTGGGCCTCGACGCAGCACTATGCCGACTTCGATCATCAGGTGAATATTCTGAATGAGCATCAGCCACTGTCGGACATGCAGTTCGAACGGGCGGTGCAGACGGTGACGAGTGTGATTTTGCGGGGGATCGGGTTGGAGCCCTGAAAGTCAAAAGCTGGCCCTCACCCCAGCCCTCCCGAAACGTCGGACCGCCCGGAGGGAGAGGGAGCCTACGGAGGTGTCATTCGGGTTACATCGACCTGCAAGACCGGGTCGATTATGGATTCAAAGCAGATCGTTCATGTCGGTGCAGTTCATCAATATTCCCCGGTCGGTTCCCTCTCCCTTTGGGAGAGGGCTAGGCGGGCGGCGTTCCGATGAGGGGACTTCCGGATCCACAGGCGATCTAGACCGCAACGTGATACGGATTCCTCGGATCATGATTCCAGTCCAGAAACGGCTTGCCCGTTTCCATCGGCACCATCTCGATGCAATCCGCCACCGGACAAGTGATCTGACACAGATTGCACCCCACACACTCATCATCGATCACTTCATATTTATGCGTTCCATCGGCCTGTTTCAGGCTGCTGATCGCCTGGTGTGAAGTGTCTTCGCAGGCAATGTGGCAACGCCCGCAACCGATGCATGCCTCCTGGTCGATCTTCGCGATGACTTGATAGTTGATGTCCAGGTACTTCCAGTCCGTGGTGTTGCCCACCGCGCGCCCGGAAAACTCGGCAATGCTGGCGTAGCCCTGACTGTCCATCCACCGCGACAGGCCATCCTTCATCTCATCGACAATCCGGAAGCCATGCAGCATCGCCGCCGTGCACACCTGTACCGCGCCGCTGCCCAGTGCGATGAACTCCGCCGCATCACGCCAGCTGCCAATGCCGCCGATGCCGCAGATCGGCAGGCCCTGGGTCTGTGGATCACGGGCGATTTCCGCGACCATGTTCAACGCGATCGGCTTCACTGCCGAGCCGCAATACCCGCCGTGGGTGCTTTTGCTGCCGACGGTGGGCAGGGCGACCATGTGTTCGAGGTCGACGCTGGTGATCGAGTTGATGGTGTTGATCAGCGACACTGCATCCGCGCCACCCCGGTGCGCGGCGCGGGCGGCGACGCGGATGTCGGTGATGTTCGGCGTCAGTTTGACGATCACCGGCAGCGAGCAATAGGTCTTGCACCAGCGCGTAACCTGTTCGACGTACTCCGGCACCTGACCGACCGCCGCGCCCATGCCGCGCTCGGGCATGCCGTGGGGGCAGCCGAAATTCAGTTCGATGCCGTCAGCGCCGGTGGCCTCCACCAGCGGCAGGATGTGTTTCCACGACTCTTCGACGCACGGCACCATCAGCGAAACGATCAGCGCGCGGTCCGGCCAATCCTTTTTCACCTGGGTGATTTCCCGCAGGTTGATTTCCAGCGAGCGGTCGGTGATCAGTTCGATGTTGTTGATGCCCAGCACTTCGCGGTTGGCGCCGTAGTGCGCCGAATAACGCGACGACACGTTGACCGCCGCCGGGTCTTCACCCAGGGTTTTCCAGACTACGCCACCCCAGCCGGCTTCGAAGGCGCGGACCACGTTGTAGGCCTTGTCGGTCGGCGGCGCGGAGGCCAGCCAGAACGGATTGGGGGCTTTGATACCGGCGAAGACAATCGAGAGATCGGCCATTTACGCAGCCTCCACGTTGAGCATCAGTTGAGCGTTGATCGCCTCGGCGGCGCGTTTGCCGTGTTGCACCGCTTGCACGGTCAGGTCCTGATCGAGGCTGGTGCAGTCGCCGCCGGCATACACGCCGGGGATGCTGGTGCGCAGGTTTTCATCGACCTGAATCCGTTCGCCCTGACGCTTGAGTTCGCGGGCCAGCGGGTCGGCGAGGGCGCTGCCGTCGAAGGCCTGGCCGATGGCTTTGAAGATCGCATCGGCGGCCAGCTCGAAAGTCTCGCCGGTGGTTTGCAGGCGACCGTCCACCAAATGCGTACGGGCGAAGCGCATGCCGCGCACCTTGCCTTGGGCATCGAGTAGCACCTCATCCGGTTGCGCCCAGGTCAGCAACCGCACCTGATTGGCCTTGGCGATGTCCTGCTCGTGGCCGGTGGCGCCCATGTCCGCTGCGCCACGGCGATAGACCAGGTTGACGTCGCGGGCACCGAGGCGGGCCATTTGCACGGCCATGTCGATGGCGGTATTGCCGGCGCCGAGGACGATGCAGCGCTCGGCCAGCGGCAGTTGCGACAGGTCATCAGCCTGGCGCAGTTCGCGGATATAGTCGGTGGCGGCGAGCAGGCCGGGAGCGTCTTCGTGGGCCAGGCCGAGTTGCTTGCTCGCATTGAGACCGAGGCCGAGGAACACTGCGTCGAACTGTTGATGCAGTTCGCTCAAAGTCAGGTTGTCGCCGAGTTTCTGGCCGTGACGGATTTCGATGCCGCCTATCTGCAGGAGGAAATCCAGCTCCTTCTGCGCGTAGTCGTCGACCAGTTTGTACTTGGCGATCCCGTATTCGTTGAGCCCGCCAGCCTTCTCCCGCGCTTCGAAAATCACCACGTCATGCCCGTGCATCGCGCTGCGATGTGCGCAGGACAAACCCGCCGGGCCGGCACCGACCACGGCGATGCGTTTGCCGGTGGCGGCGGCGCGCTGGAACGGGTGTTCGGTGAAGTGCGCGTTGTCCACGGCATAACGCTGCAGCAGGCCGATCAGCACCGGCGCGCATTCGTGGGCGTTGTTGCGCACGCAAGCTTGCTGGCAGAGGATCTCGGTCGGACAGACCCGTGCGCAACTGCCGCCGAGGATGTTTGCCGAAAGGATTTTCTGCGCCGCGCCGGGCACGTTGTCCTGATGGATATTGCGGATGAACGACGGAATGTCGATCTCGCTCGGGCACGCATTCACGCACGGCGCGTCGTAGCAATACAGGCAGCGCGAGGCTTCCAGATGCGCCTGGCGGTCGTTGAGCGGCGGCGCCAGATCGGTGAAATGGCCGGCGAGGGCGGCCGCACTTTCGTGCGGGTGCGGGAGATGGTTCAGGGTCTCGATCACGGTTTTTTGCCTCACGGTTAATTGAGGTTTTCTGCCTCTAAATGGGCAGTGGTTTTTTGTTGCCTGAACTGGCCTCATCGCCAGCAGGCTGGCTCCCACATTTGGAATGCGTACACCTGTGGGAGCTAGCCTGCTAGCGATGGCCGAAGGCCTGGATTTCAGCGTTTAACCGCAACCGGCCTGTGCAACTCCGCCCGCTTGCTCAGCAAATCAAACACCGCCGGATACGCCGGCCGTTCGATATAGCGGCCTGCGCCACGCTCGGCGCGCAGGTCGCCGTCGGCCCAGACCACCCGGCCCTGGCTGACGGTATGGCTCGGCACGCCGGTCACGGTCTTGCCTTCGAAGATGTTGAAGTCCACCTGCTGATGGTGGGTCTTGGCGGAGATGGTGCGGGTGCCTTGCGGGTCCCACAGCACCAGGTCGGCATCGGCGCCGACGCGGATCGCGCCCTTGCGCGGGTAGAGGTTGAAGATTTTCGCGGTGTTGGTGGAGGTGAGGGCGACGAAGTCCTGCATCGACAACCGCCCCGAGTTCACCCCTTCATCCCACAACACCGCCATGCGGTCTTCGATGCCGGCGGTGCCGTTGGGGATCTTGCTGAAATCGTCGCGGCCGGCGGCTTTCTGCTCGGCGCAGAAACAGCAATGGTCGGTGGCGGTGGTGTGCAGATTGCCGCTCTGCAAACCATGCCACAGCGCGTCTTGATGCCCGCGCGGGCGGAACGGCGGGCTCATCACGTAACCGGCGGCGGTCTGCCAGTCCGGGTGCTGATAGACACTGTCGTCCAGCAGCAGATGGCCGGCCAGCACTTCGCCGTAGACCGGTTGGCCCTTGCTGCGGGCGTAGGTGATTTCGTCGAGGGCTTCCTTGGTCGAGACGTGCACCAGGTACAGCGGCGTGCCGATGGTTTCAGCGATACGGATCGCCCGGCTCGCAGCTTCACCTTCGACCTGCGATGGCCGCGACAGTGGATGCGCTTCCGGCCCGGTGATGCCCTGAGCCATCAACTTGCGTTGCAGGTGATAGACCAGCTCGCCGTTTTCCGCGTGCACGGTCGGCACCGCGCCGAGTTCCAGGCAGCGCTCGAAGCTCGCCACCAGCGTGTCGTCGGCGGCCATGATCGCGTTCTTGTAGGCCATGAAATGCTTGAAGCTGTTGATCCCGTGATGGCTGACCAGCTCGGCCATTTCCTCCCGCACCTGCTCGCTCCACCAAGTGATCGCGACGTGGAAGCCGTAGTCGGACGCGGACTTCTCCGCCCAGCCGCGCCACTGGTGAAAGGCTTCGAGCAGCGACTGCTGCGGATTGGGAATCACGAAATCGATGATCGAGGTGGTGCCGCCGGCCAGGCCAGCGGCGGTGCCGCTGTAGAAGTCTTCGCTGGCTACGGTGCCCATGAACGGGAGTTGCATGTGGGTGTGCGGATCGATGCCGCCGGGCATCAGGTATTGACCGCTGCCGTCGAGCACTTCGGCGCCGGCGGGAACATCCAGGTTTTCACCAATGGCTTTGATCACGCCGTCAGCGCAATAGACATCGGCGCGGTAACTTTCATCATGGGTAACAACGGTGGCGCCACGGATCAACAGAGACATTCCGAGTTCCTCGCAGGCATGACCGACTTGTGCCGGTTCTAGTGTTTTATTGTTCGCAGCGCCGAATGCGTAATCTTGTCAGCGCTGTCAGGAATAGACGCTAGTCGCAGTTCTGCAATTGATCAAGATTATTTTTTATAAGCTTATGACTGTTTTAAAGCATTGAAAAATAAAGATAAAAATACAAAATCACCAAAATGGTGAGGCCCTTCACCATTTTGACGCACTTGACAGGTTGGAAATATGAGCAAGATTTCCTATGTGAAATCAGCCGCTTGAAGTTGAGCGGAGAGTGACGCGTCCTGAAGAAAAATAATGCAGTGCACCAGATTGATTCCTGACAGTTCGGACAACTTGCCTGGCATTTAGCCTGAGTGTTCAGTCAAGTTTTCGCGGCCTCACCGGGTGAATAATTAAAACTGATAAACATCAGTAAGTTGCAGGAAATAGAAAGCACGGCCCGATGCGAAAGCGGGGCACCCGGCACGTTTATTGATGCCGCCGCTGACACCATGGCCGGTGCATGAAAGTTGTCAGTTCCTCCGGCCATCGTCCGGCTCGCACCTGCGTGTGCAGCCGCCTGATGAGCAAAAAATAATCAGAAGAACAGTGGAGCGGCCATGCAACAGAACAGATCGCAAGTGACCGAGCGCGACGGCTTGTTCGAACTCGAAGCCGGCAGTGACGTCCTCGACAGTCCCCGATACAACCACGACATGGCACCGACCAAGGTGCGCGAACGAACCTGGAACAAATGGCACATCACCGCGCTGTGGGTCGGCATGTCGATCTGCGTGCCGACCTACACCCTCGGCGGCGTGCTCACCGCGTATTTCGGCCTCACCGTCGGCGAGGCCTTGCTGGCGATTTTGTTTGCCAACGTCATCGTCCTGATTCCCCTCACACTCAACGCGTTTCCCGGCACCAAATACGGGATTCCGTTTCCAGTGTTGCTGCGCTCGTCGTTCGGGATTCTCGGCTCCAATGTGCCGTGCCTGATCCGCGCGCTGGTGGCGTGCGGCTGGTTCGGCATCCAGACCATGTTCGGCGGGCTGGCGATTCACCTGTTTCTCGGCTCGGTGTTCGAGGGCTGGAAATCCCTCGGCGGGACGGGGGAGGTGATCGGTTTCATGGTCTTCTGGGCGTTGAACTTGTGGGTGGTGATCCGTGGCGCCGAGTCGATCAAATGGCTGGAAACCCTATCGGCGCCGCTGCTGGTGGCGGTTGGCATCGGGTTGCTGGTATGGGCCATGCCGAATGTGTCGATGACCGAGTTGCTGGCGATTCCGCCGAAGCGTCCCGAGGGCGCGAGCGTGGTCAGCTACTTCGCCGCCGGGCTGACGGCGATGGTCGGTTTCTGGGCTACGTTGTCGCTGAACATTCCTGACTTCAGCCGTTATGCCCGCAGCCAGAAGGATCAGATCCTCGGGCAGATTTTCGGTCTGCCGCTGACCATGTTCCTGTTCGCCGCACTGGGCGTGGTGATGACCGCCGCCTCGGTGAAACTGGTGGGCGTCAGCGTTTCCGATCCGGTGACGCTGATCGGCCATATCCAGAGCCCGGTGTGGGTCGCGGTGGCCATGGCGCTGATCATCATCGCCACGCTGTCGACCAACACCGCCGCCAACATTGTTTCGCCAACCAACGACTTCCAGAACATCGCGCCCAAAGTCATCAACCGCACCAAAGCGGTGATTCTCACCGGGTTCGTCGGTCTGGCGCTGATGGGCCATGAGCTGCTGAAGAAGCTCGGGCTGATCGTCTCCGATGTCAGCCTGGAAACCGTGTATTCGAACTGGCTGCTGGGCTATTCCAGTCTGCTCGGACCGATTGCAGGGATCATGGTGGTGGACTATTTCCTGATCAAGAAACAGCAACTGGACCTGGCTGGCCTGTACCGCGACGACGTGTACCCGGCGTGGAACTGGGCCGGGTTCATCGCCTTCGGCGTGCCGGTGGTGCTGACCCTGCTGTCGTTGGGCAGCAGCGCATTCAGCTGGTTCTACAGCTACGGCTGGTTCACCGGCTCGGCGCTGGGCGGGTTGATCTATTACGGGTTGTGCGCGATGCGTGCGACGCCGGTGGCCGTCAAATCGCCGTTGTAATTCCCATAAGAACTGCCTGAGGAGATCCCCATGAACGCAGCCGTAGACGTTCTGCAATCGACCCATCAGCACATCAACCGCGACCGCTTATGGGCGTCGCTCATGGAGCTGGCGAAGCTCGGCGCGACGGTCAAGGGCGGGGTCTGTCGACTGGCCCTGACCGACCTCGACCGCCAGGCCCGCGACCTGTTCGTGCAATGGTGCAAGGACGCCGGTTGCAGCGTCACGGTCGATGAAGTCGGCAACATCTTCGCTCGCCGTCCCGGCCGCAACCCGAACCTGCCCCCGGTGATGACCGGCAGCCACATCGACACCCAGCCCACTGGTGGCAAGTTCGACGGCTGCTTCGGCGTGCTCGCCGGCGTCGAAGTGCTGCGCACCCTCAATGATTTGGGCGTGGAAACCGAGGCGCCGTTGGAAGTGGTGGTCTGGACCAACGAAGAAGGCTCGCGCTTCGCCCCGTGCATGATGGGCTCCGGCGTGTTCGCGGAAAAATTCACCCTCGAAGAAACCCTGGCCAAGGTCGATGCCGACGGCATAACGGTTGGCGAAGCGTTGAACGCCATCGGTTACGCCGGACCGCGCAAGGTCAGCGGGCACAAGGTCGGCGCCTATTTCGAAGCGCACATCGAGCAAGGCCCGATTCTTGAGGACGAACAGAAAACCATCGGCGTAGTACTCGGCGCACTGGGGCAGAAGTGGTTCGACCTGAAACTGCGCGGCGTCGAAGCCCACGCCGGTCCGACCCCGATGCACCTGCGCAAGGACGCGCTGGTCGGCGCCTCGGTGATCGTCGGCGCGGTCAATCGCGCTGCCCTCGGCCACCAACCCCACGCGTGCGGCACGGTCGGTTGCCTGCAAGCCTATCCCGGCTCACGCAACGTCATTCCCGGCGAGGTACGCATGACCCTCGATTTCCGGCATTTGGAACCGGCACGCCTCGACTCGATGATCGCCGAGGTCAAGCAAGTCATCGAAGCCACCTGCGAAGAACACGGCCTGACCTATGAACTGACCCCGACCGCCGACTTCCCGCCACTGTACTTCGAAAAAGGCTGCGTCGAAGCCGTGCGCGGCGCCGCCAAAGGTCTGGGCCTGTCGCACATGGACATTGTCAGCGGCGCCGGCCACGACGCGATTTTCCTCGCCGAACTGGGCCCAGCTGGGATGATTTTCGTGCCGTGCGAAGGCGGCATCAGCCACAACGAAATCGAAAACGCCGCCCCGGACGATCTGGCGGCCGGGTGTGCGGTGTTGCTGCGGGCGATGCTGGCGGCTTCGGCGGCGGTGGCGGGCAAGCAACGCGCGGCGTAAAGCCAGGGTTGGGTAGTCAAGAGACTGTGGCGATCTGGCAGATCGCCACAGACGCCCGGCTCAAGTTGTTCTTTTGTGGCTCACCGCTGCCTTGCGCCGTTCCTTGCCATCCGGGCTGCCGATGTTCAACAGCCTTCTTTCGATCATCACGTTTTCCAGTGCCTGCCGCTCTGCCGGGTCCATCTGGTGTTCGCGCTTTTTCAGCTCCAACAGAATGGGTGTGGACCACGTGCGATAGGTCCGTTCGGTAATACGGTCGCTCGTCATTTGTCTCTCCTTGATCAGATGCCCGGCCGCAGGCGCGGACACAATCCGTCGAGGTACTAACGTTAGACGAGAAAGCCGCGAGGCGCGAATAGTCAACGCTCAATCGTGGTTGGCACGATCACAACCGTCCGCGGTCGTAAATTTCACATGCGCGAACTTGTGGAGAATCAATGAGCCGGGACGTCCTGACCACCGAAACCAATCGCCGTCAGTTGCAGCAAATCATTGCCGGGCTGTCCGACGGGGTGATTCTGCTGGAAATCGACCAGACGATTCTCTGGGCCAACGAAGCGGCGCTGGCGATGCATGGCGTCAGCCGCATCGGAGAGCTGGGCAACAACGCCGGGGAATATGCCGAGCGCTTCAATCTGCGGTATCGCAACAACCACGCGCTGGCACCGGAGCAGTACCCGATCTGCCGTGTGGCCGCCGGCGAAACCTTCAGCGACGTGCTGGTGGAAGTCTCCCCGTGCAGTGACGAGGAACGCACCTGGGTACACAGTGTGCGCAGCATGGTGCTGACCGATCGCGATGGCGAGGTCGAGTCGCTGGTGCTGATCATGAGCGACGTCACCGATTGGGCCAACGCCGAGCAGCGCTTCGAAAAAACCTTCAATGCCAACCCGGCGCCTGCGGTGATCTGCCGCCTCAGCGATCTGCGTTATATCAAGGTCAATCCGGGGTTTCTGGAAATGACCGGCTACGCCCGCGATCAGGTGATCGGCGCCTCGACTTATGAGCTGGATATTCTCGAACGGGCCGAGCGCAAGGATCTGGCGATCCAGCGCCTGCGTGATGTCGCGACCATTCCGCAGATGCAGGCCGAACTGCGTCTGCCGGACGGTGGCAGCAAACAGGTTATCGTCGCCGGCCAGCCGTTGGTGCTCAACGACGAAGACTGCATGCTGTTTTCGTTCGTCGACATGGAGCCACGGCACAAGGCCGAGGTCGCCCTGCGCCAGAGTGAGGAGCGGTTCGCCAAGGCCTTTCGCCTGACGCCGGTGCCGATCCTGATTTGCAGTGCCGACGAGCAGCGGCTGATCGATGTCAACCAGGCCTTCCTCGATACCTTGGCTTACGACAGCGACGACGTGCTCGGCAAGACCGTCGCGCAACTGGACTTCATCGATGAAAAGGCTGAGCGCGCCCGCTTGCTGGCGGCGCTGGAGAAGACCGGCCGGGTCGATCGCGCCGATATGCGAATCCGCAAGAAAAACGCCGAAGTGCTGGAGTGCGCGGTGTCCGCTGACACCGTCAACATCCAGAACACAGTGTGCTATCTGCTGGTGCTGATGGACATCACCGAGCGCAAGCACACTGAGCTTGAACTGGTGGCAGCGATTGAAGAGGTGATGAAGGATGCGTCGTGGTTCAGCCGCACGCTGATCGAAAAGCTGGCCAATGTGAAGAAGATCAACTCGCCGCAGTTGCCCAGCGTTTCGTTCACCGATCTCACCGCCCGCGAGCGCGATGTTCTGGGGCTGATCTGCGAGGGGCTGGCGGACAAGGAAATTGCTGCACGGTTGAAACTGGCGCCGAATACAGTGCGCAATCATGTGGCGACGGTTTATTCCAAGCTGGATGTGCACAGCCGCAGCGAGGCGATTGTCTGGGCCCGCGAACGGGGGTTGTTCTCGGGGAGCAGCCGGGGACAGCGCTAAGGTGCAAATGCACTAGTTCATGAGGTGCAAATTCGGGTGTCTGACAATGCAGGCTGTTCTTAGGCTGGTGGGGTGCGATGCGGGTTTCGTTCGTGATCGTGTCCCTTCCGTCGTTGTTATTGGATCAGACCATGAATGTGTTGTTTGTCATTGAACCTGGCGTGTTGCGTCGATTTTCGGAGCTGGCGCGATGATTTATCTGACGCAGTTGCGGGCGCAACTTGAGCGTAGTTTTTCGCCGTTGGCTTGTGAGTGTGTGGTGGATGGGGATCATTCCCTTACTGTGAAGTTGTATCACCCGGCTTCAGGGCAGGTTGATCTGGTGATTAGTGGGTTGAGTCTGGATGCCTTGCGTACTTCGGAAGCGGTGGATGCTTTGGTTGATGAATTGCGGTATGAGCTTGAGAGTAATTCGTTGCGAACGCCGGGGTGAACTTAGCGGTCTCTGGGCCGACCTGGTTCATGGGGTTTTTGGGTGAATATCCGATTCTTCGGGTGTTGCGGCTGGCGGTTCCGCTCTTACAGCGGGTCACTTTGGCAAACGCCCCAAAGTAACCAAAGGTCTTGTGCCCTGACGTACGGCCCTCGCTGTGGCTCGGGTTCCTTCGCTCCGGGATTGATCCGGGGGCATCGCCTACGGTTTGCTTCGCTGCACCTCCTCTCGATGTGTTTGGCTTCGCCAAACGGTCGCTGCGCTCCCACCCCCGGATCAATCCCTCCACTCAGCCTGCCGACGGGGCTAGCACGTCAAAAGCCTTTCTCGAGCTAACGCTCATCGTGGTGAGTGGTGAGTGGTGAGGAGCGTAGGGCCGATTTTGATCGTTCCCACGCTCCGCGTGGGAATGCAGCCCAGGACGCTCTGCGTCCCAATCCGACTTTCACCTGTGGGTGATGGCTTGTCGGCGGTGGCGATGGATCAGTCGACTCATTCCGAAAATCGACAGCAAATCCTGCCAGTTCGAGCCATTTCACTGGCACTCACCCCCCACTGGTCTATAAGGAATGAGTGGTTCGGTTTCCATAGCCGGGCGTTGTCCTGCTCGGCGACGGGAGTTTTCTTCCATTCATCGCGGGTCATCCTATGAACAATCCTGGGAAACGCGTGTGTGCTTCGTTGTTGTCGGCTTTCGGTCTGGTGCTGCTCAGTGGTTGCGCCAGTCCTCCACCCCCTCCGCCGGCAGCACCGCCTCCACCACCTGAGCGCACTTGTCAGGTCATGGAAAATACCGAGGTCGCCGGTGATGCCTATGCCGACGGGCAAGTGACTCGACACATCACCAAGACCCGTTGCGTCACTCAATAAGCCGGGCGCCGTTGAAGGCGCGGGTCGAGTGGATTGTGCTGGTGGCCGATCTGGTTGGCACCGCAGTCTTTGCCGTGGAAGGCGCGATTGCGGCGATGCGCAGTCAGCTCGATCTGCTCGGGGTGATGGTGATTGCGTTTATCGTCGCGCTCGGTGGCGGGGTGACCCGTGATCTGTTGATCGGTGCTACGCCGCCCAAGGCTGTGGCGGACTGGCGCTATCCGGCGCTGGCATTTGCCATGGGCGGGGTGGCGTTTGTTTTTCATGAGCTGGTGCTGGGCTGGTCCGGTTCGACCCTGATCGTGCTGGATGCGGCGGGATTGGCGCTGTTTGCTGTGGCCGGGGCGCAGAAGGCGTTGAATTTCGGAATCTCGCCGTTTGTGGCCATGTTGATGGGCACGATTACCGGGGTCGGTGGCGGGGTGCTGCGTGACATTGTGCTGGCGCGGGTGCCGGTGGTGTTGCAGGCGGATTTGTATGCCAGCTCGGCGTTTGTCGGGGCGGCAGTGTTGATTGTCGGGCGCAGGCTGGGCGTGCCGCCGGTGGCGGCTGCGTTGCTGGCCGGGGCGGCGTGTCTGTTGTTGCGGTTGTTGTCGGTGCATTTCGGCTGGCAGTTGCCGAAGGTTCTGGAGGCATGAAGAGGGCAGCCCTCGGGCTGCCCTTTTCTTTTGCGTCAGAAGCGGCTCAGGACAGGAATCCGCCGTCCACGTTCAGCGACACGCCGGTGGTGTAGCTCGAGGCGTCGCTCGCCAGGTACAGCACGGCGCCGGCCATTTCGCTCGGGTCGGCGACGCGTTTGAGCGGGATCTGTGTCAGGGCCTGTTTCAGGATCGCGTCGTTCTTAACCAGGGCCGAGGCGAATTTGGTGTCGGTCAGGCCCGGCAGCAGGGCGTTGCAGCGGATGCCGAACTGCGCGCATTCCTTGGCGAAGACTTTGGTCATGTTGATCACCGCAGCCTTGGTCACCGAGTAGATGCCCTGGAAGATCCCCGGCGAGATGCCGTTGATCGAGGCCACGTTGATGATGCTGCCGCCGCCGTTTTCGCGCATCAGCTTGCCGGCTTCCACCGACATGAAGAAGTAGCCGCGGATGTTCACGTCGACAGTTTTCTGGAAGGCGCCAAGGTCGGTGTCCAGCACGTTGCAGAACTGCGGGTTGGTCGCGGCGTTGTTGACCAGGATGTCCAGCCGGCCGAACTGTTCCTTGATCCCGGCGAAGACCTGGCTGATCTGTTCCATTTCGCCGATGTGGCAGGCGATCGCTGTGGCCTTGCCGCCGTCGGCGATGATGGCATCGGCCACGTGCTGGCAGCCTTCGAGTTTGCGGCTCGAAACGATCACATGGGCGCCTTGCTGGGCCAGCAGTTTGGCGATGGCTTCACCGATGCCACGGCTGGCGCCGGAGACGAAAGCGATCTTGCCGTCGAGGTCGAACAACTGAGTCTTGGACATGGGATTCCCTTGTAGTAAGCCTTGTTATAACGCCGTCATCAGAGGCTGGATTTGGCAATGACCTGCAGGCTCATCTGCTCCAGCAGTTTATTCATGTGAATGAACTGCGCGAAGCGTTTGTCCTGGGTCTGTCCATGGAAGAAGCGGTAGTAGATCTGCTGCACGATGCCGGCCAGGCGGAACAGGCCGTAGGTGTAGTAGAAGTCGAAATTGTCGATCTGGATGCCCGAGCGCTCGGCGTAGTAGTCGACGAATTCGCGGCGGGTCAGCATGCCCGGCGCGTGGCTTGGCTGGCGGCGCATCAGTTGCACCGGTGCCGGGTCGTCGGCCTGGATCCAGTAGGCGAGGGTGTTGCCCAAGTCCATCAGCGGATCGCCGAGGGTGGTCAGTTCCCAGTCGAGCACGCCGATGATCTGCATCGGGTTGTTCGGGTCGAGGATGACGTTGTCGAAGCGGTAGTCGTTGTGGACGATGCTGGAGGTCGGGTGGTCGGCCGGCATCTTGTCGGTGAGCCAGGCTTTGACCTGTTCCCAGTGCGGAGCGTCCGGGGTCAGGGCTTTTTCGTAACGCTCGCTCCAGCCTTTGATCTGGCGGGCGACGTAGCCTTCGGGTTTGCCCAGATCGCCCAGGCCGCAGGCGTTGTAATCGACCCGGTGCAGCTCGACGAAACGGTCGATGAAACTCTTGCACAAGGCTTCGGTTTTGTCCGAGTCGAGGCCCAGTTCCGGCGGCAGGTCCGAGCGCAGGATGATCCCCTTGACCCGTTCCATCACATAGAACTCGGCGCCGATCACCGAATCGTCGGTGCAGTGCACATAGGCTTTCGGGCAATACGGGAAGCCGTCGCGCAGCTGGTTGAGGATGCGGAATTCGCGGCCCATGTCGTGGGCGGATTTGGCCTTGTGGCCGAACGGCGGACGGCGCAGGACGAATTCCTGGTCCGGGTATTCCAGCAGGTAGGTCAGGTTCGACGCGCCGCCGGGAAACTGGCTGATCTGCGGTGTGCCGGTCAGGCCCGGAATATGCGACTTGAGGTACGGATCGATCAGGCTGGCATCGAGTTCTTCGCCAGAGCGGATACGGGTGGACTGGTCAGTAAGCGCCATGCTTATCCCTTCTGCTTATTTTGGAGGCCAGACATCATTGGCTAATCTAATGGCGCGCGCGGGTCGTCACAAGCGCGGTCCGGTCTTATAGGTTAGCGTGTTGGACGGTAATCAACTTTGGGAATGGGCGTGGCGTCCCGCAGCCCAACGCCGCCACGCTTGGCATGATTTCGGCAGACGCCGAATCCCGGCGTCTTGAACTTTGCCTGGCGCGCTTTAGTGCACGCGCTGGTTGTTCAGTTTCGGCGGCAACTGGAGGGGCGTCAGCACCGGTTGGCCGGAGAAGAAAGCCACCAGATTTTTGCCCACCAGTTCCACGGTGCCCTGGGTGGCTTCCGGTGATAACCCGGCGACGTGCGGGGTCAGAAGCACATTGCTGAGGTTTTTCAGTGCATCGGGCACTTGCGGCTCGTGATCGAACACATCCAGCGCCGCCCCGGCGATGCGACGTTGTTCCAGTGCGCTGATCAGTTCAGCGGTGGCGATGACGCTGGCGCGGGCAATGTTGACGATAAAGCCGTTGGGCCCCAGGGCATCGAGCACCGGGCGGGTCACCAGATGCTGGCTGCCGATGCCGCCGGGCGTGGCGACCACCAGAAAGTCCGAGGCCCGGGCCAGTTCGGTCGGGGTCGAGCAGAAGGCGTAAGGCACATCGCTGCGCACCTGACGGTTGTGGTAACTGATCTCCATGTCGAAGCCCAGGCTTGCGCGTTTGGCGATCGCCATCCCCACCGCGCCCAGCCCGAGGATCCCCAGACGCTTGCCGGCCAGTGACGGACGCATGATCTTCGGCCATTCACCCCGGCGCACGGCTGCGTCGCAGCGCGGTATGTCACGCACCAGCGCCAGCAGCATGGCCATGGCGTGGTCGGCCACCGACGAAGCGTTGACGCCGGCGCCGTTGGTTACAGTCAGGCCACGGTCGCTGGCGGCTTGCAGGTCGACCTGCTCGTAACCGGCGCCGATCACGCAAATGATTTTCAGCGCGGGCAATGCGGCGATCTCTTCAGCGTATAACCCCAGGGGGCCACGGGTCAGCACCGCGTCGATCCGCGCCCCGTGGGTGGCGATGGCTTGCGCGCGTTCGGCAGGGGTCGGCGCGAGAATCAGGTGAAAACCCTGATGTTCAAGAATCGGCAAATAGTCATTGATGGTTTCAACCAGTACCAGAACGGTGGCGGGCATTGCTCGGCTCCTTGATCGTCGGTCTTCGGGCGCAAAAGTCGGTTCAGAGTGCTGACTCCAGAGCGGTTTGGCAATGGCTGGCTCGGCCCCGCATCAGGCAGTGTAGGAGCTGAGGCGGGGAGTGCGCGGGTGCTTCGTCAGAAGCTGACATCGGCGCTCACGTTCACTGAATCAGGTCACGTACTGGGCGATGCCGTTGCCGAACGACCAGTTCTCTTTTTTCACCTCCACCAGATTGATAAACACATCCTCCTGACGCACGGCCAGTTGCTGGTTCAGGTTGCGCGCGATGGTCTGGAACAGCCGTTGTTTCATCTCGACGGTACGGCCTTCGCTGATGGTCAGCTGGATGAACACGATGCCGTCGCTGCGCTGGATTCCCAAATATTGCGGGTCATAGATCAAGTGCTGGTCGTCGTGCTCGGCCAGCACCTGAAAATTGTCGTGTTCCGGCACATTGATCTCGCTGCGCAGGGCGGCGTAGATCACTTCGCCAATGCGTTTGGCGAACGTCGGGTCCGGGTTCTTCTTGATGTCGACGCGGACGAGGGGCATGGGATGGCTCCACAGGCGAGGGGGGACTGGACGGGAATGTCAGTCAATTCGCCATTGGGTATAGCCGAAAAATGCCGGTCAGTGAGGTTGTTTAAAAACGTTAGGAAATGGACGCACCATCCTGCGGGATTTACGGATGTTGCCTACAAGTGCTGCCGGATTCATCCGCTATACGGCGGGGTGAGAAGCGCGGAACCATAGAGGGCAGGACGGGATGCGCTCTTCAGGACGGAGCGGCAACCCGGACGGAAATTGCCATCAGCCAAGGAAGGCCAATGTTTCATAACGATCGTGAAAGTCTGGAACTCGACAGGTTGGAACATGAGTCACGAAAGCTCGTGGCTGAAAGACAAAAGCTGCTGGCGGAGGAAAAGAAGCTGAGGTGGGAGGCAAACTTGTATCCAGTCGCGGTATTTGGTGGGGTGTTGACTGCATTCACTGCAGTAGCAGGATTTTTTTTCAAATTTTGAGTGTTCGCCTTTCAAAACAGTCAGGCCCAGGGAACCCAGAGGAAGATCAGCATGAGTACATATGACCGCAAGGCCAGAATGGAACGCTCAGAGCGAGAGCACGATGAGTGGGTCGAAAGAATGCGCATCAAACACAAAGGTGAAATGCTTCCGATGTTGGGGTTATTTGGCTTCGGCATCTTCTGCATGTCCCTCGGCTTCATATTGGCCCGATCGATCTGATCGGGTTTTCCCATGGCACATTCGGCGCCAGCACATGCCATCGGACGACATGTGACGTATCTGGCGCCGACAGTCTTTTTCCCAAAAGCGACAAGCCTCCGATCTGCTCCGCACAACCATTCCTCAGCTAAGTCTTTGCTTCTGCTCATTTATCGCGGAGAATCGCGCCCCTGTTTCGGCCGGAGCATGTCTGTCGGTTTTTTCCGACGCGTCCTGACCGAGTGGCAAGTGACCGGAATGCGGAGATCCGACCGGATGAATGATCAGGCCAATAGCGTCGAACAACGCTTTGAGGCGGCAGCACCAGCCGAACTGTCGAGCTGGAATCGCCATGACACTACCTGGATGTTGGGACTGTTTGGGACGGCCATCGGCGCCGGTACCCTGTTTTTGCCGATCAATGCAGGTCTGGGTGGCTTCTGGCCGCTGGTGATCCTCGCGCTGCTGGCCTTCCCGATGACGTTCTACGCACACCGCGGCCTGACCCGCTTCGTGCTTTCCGGTCGCGAAGGCGCCGACATCACTGACGTGGTGGAACAGCATTTCGGCATCAAGGCCGGCGCGCTGATCACTCTGCTGTACTTCTTCGCGATTTTCCCGATCCTGCTGATCTACAGCGTTGGCCTGACCAACACGGTCGCCAGTTTCCTCGAGCACCAACTGCACATCACGCCGCCACCGCGCGCGCTGCTTTCGTTCGTGCTGATTCTCGGCCTGCTGGCCGTGGTGCGCTGCGGCGAGCAAGTGATCGTCAAGGCCATGAGCCTGATGGTGTATCCGTTCATCGTCGCGCTGCTGTTCCTGGCGGTGTATCTGATTCCGCACTGGAACGGCGGCATCCTGACCACCGCTTCGCAGGTGCCGGCACCGTCGGCGCTGCTGCACACGCTGTGGCTGGCGATTCCGGTGATGGTGTTCTCGTTCAACCACTCGCCGATCATCTCGGCGTTTGCTGTGGATCAGAAGCGTCGTTACGGCATTCACGCGGATGAGCGCAGCTCGCAGATCCTGTCCCGCGCGCACCTGCTGATGGTGGTGATGGTGCTGTTCTTCGTGTTCAGCTGCGTGCTGACCCTGTCGCCGGAGCAACTGGCGGAAGCCAAGGCGCAGAACCTGTCGATCCTGTCGTACCTGGCCAACCACTTCAGCAACCCGACTATCGCGTTCGCGGCACCGCTGATTGCGTTCGTGGCCATCTCCAAGTCGTTCCTCGGTCACTACATCGGTGCCAGCGAAGGCCTGAAGGGCTTGATCGTCAAAAGCGGCAAGCGTCCGGGCGCCAAGGCGCTGGACCGCATCGTGGCGGCGTTCATGCTGGTGGTGTGCTGGATCGTGGCGACCCTGAACCCGAGCATCCTCGGCATGATCGAAACCATCGGTGGCCCGGTCATCGCGGCGATCCTGTTCCTGATGCCGATGTACGCGATCCGCAAAGTGCCGGCGATGGCCCGTTACCGTGGGCAGATGTCGAACGTGTTTGTCACCGCAGTGGGTCTGGTGGCCATTTCGGCGTTGATCTATTCGCTGACGGCGTGAGATCCAACACAAGATCCCGTTTGATCTGGTGAAACAGAAAGGCCGATCTGCCTCGCAGGTCGGCCTTTTTTGTGCCTGCGATCAGCGCGGGGCGAGGCCCCATCCGACAGGCATAAAAAACGCCGCTCATCTCGCGATGGGCGGCGTTTTTCATTGCGTTGCAGCGTTAGGCTTGAACGACCGGGATCTTGGCGTTCGCAGCAGCTTCACGGAACTCGGCAATCTGGTCGAAGGACAGGTAGCGGTAAACGTCGGCCGCCATGCTGTCGATCTTGCCAGCGTATTCCATGTACTCCTCGACGGTCGGCAGGCGACCCAGGATCGAAGCGACGGACGCAAGCTCAGCCGAAGCCAGGTAGACGTTCGCGCCGTCGCCCAGACGGTTCGGGAAGTTACGGGTCGAG
Source organism: Pseudomonas pharyngis (assembly GCF_021602345.1). Taxonomy (GTDB): domain Bacteria; phylum Pseudomonadota; class Gammaproteobacteria; order Pseudomonadales; family Pseudomonadaceae; genus Aquipseudomonas; species Aquipseudomonas pharyngis. The sequence goes on along the minus strand of NZ_BQID01000004.1, from coordinate 155,351 downwards.
GTCGACACCACGGTGCTGTTCGGCTCAACGCGTGCCTGGTTACCCATGCACAGCGAGCAGCCTGGCATTTCCATGCGGGCGCCGGCCTTGCCGTAGATGCCGTAGTAGCCTTCTTCGGTCAGTTGGTGAGCGTCCATCTTGGTCGGCGGCGACAGCCACAGACGGGTTGGCAGCTGACCCTTGACCTGATCCAGCAGTTTACCGGCAGCGCGGAAGTGACCGATGTTGGTCATGCACGAACCGATGAACACTTCGTCGATCTTCTCGCCAGCAACGCTGGACAGCAGACGGGCGTCGTCCGGGTCGTTCGGCGCGCACAGCACAGGCTCGCTGATATCGGCCAGATCGATTTCGATGACTTCGGCGTACTCGGCGTCGGCATCGGCTTCCATCAGTTGCGGGTTGGCGATCCAGGCTTCCATCGCTTGAGCACGACGCTCCAGGGTACGCGCATCGCCGTAGCCTTCGCCGATCATCCAGCGCAGCAGGGTGATGTTGGACTGCAGGTACTCGGTGATCGACTCTTTCGACAGCTTGATGGTGCAACCGGCAGCCGAACGTTCGGCCGAGGCGTCGGACAGTTCGAACGCCTGTTCCAGGGTCAGACCTTCCAGGCCTTCGATTTCCAGGATGCGGCCGGAGAAGGCGTTTTTCTTGCCTTTCTTCTCGACGGTCAGCAGACCGTTCTGGATGGCGAAGTAAGGAATGGCATGAACCAGGTCACGCAGGGTGATGCCAGGTTTCATTTTGCCTTTGAAGCGCACCAGAATCGATTCCGGCATGTCCAGCGGCATGACGCCGGTGGCAGCGGCGAACGCGACCAGGCCGGAACCGGCCGGGAACGAGATGCCCATCGGGAAACGGGTGTGCGAGTCACCACCGGTACCGACGGTGTCCGGCAGCAGCATGCGGTTCAGCCACGAGTGGATGATGCCGTCGCCCGGACGCAGGGAAACACCGCCGCGGGTCATGATGAAGTCAGGCAGGGTGTGGTGTGTGGTCACGTCGATCGGCTTTGGATAAGCCGCGGTGTGGCAGAAGGACTGCATCACCAGATCAGCGGAGAAGCCCAGGCACGCCAGGTCTTTCAGTTCGTCACGGGTCATTGGACCTGTGGTGTCCTGAGAACCTACGGTGGTCATCTTCGGTTCGCAGTAGGTGCCAGGACGAACGCCTTTGCCTTCTGCCAGACCGCAAGCCTTGCCGACCATTTTCTGCGCCAGGGTGAAGCCCTTGGTGCTTTCAGCCGGAGCTTCCGGTTTCTTGAACAGGTCGAACGCTGGCAGACCCAGTTCGGCGCGAGCCTTCTCGGTCAGGCCACGGCCGATGATCAGCGGGATACGGCCGCCGGCGCGGACTTCGTCCAGCAGCACCGGGGTTTTCATTTCGAAGGTGGTGATGACTTCGTCGGTACCGTGCTTGCAGACTTTGCCTGCGTGCGGGTACAGGTCGATCACGTCGCCCATGTTCATGTTCGATACGTCGAACTCGATTGGCAGTGCGCCGGCATCTTCCATGGTGTTGTAGAAGATCGGGGCAATTTTGCTGCCGAAGCAGAAACCGCCAGCGCGCTTGTTCGGAACGTAAGGGATGTCGTCGCCGAAGAACCACAGGACCGAGTTGGTCGCCGATTTACGCGAGGAACCGGTACCGACCACGTCACCGACGTAAGCGATAGGGAAGCCCTGGCCGCGCATTTCTTCGATCTGCTTCATTGGGCCGGTCTTGCCTTGCTCGTCCGGAACGATGCCGTCACGGGCCATTTTCAGCATGGCCAGGGCGTGCAGCGGGATGTCAGGACGCGACCAGGCGTCTGGGGCAGGGGACAGGTCGTCGGTGTTGGTTTCGCCGGTGACCTTGAAGACGCGCAGGCTGATCTTGTCGGCCAGCACCGGGCGCTTCTTGAACCACTCGCCGTCAGCCCAGGATTGCAGTACGGCCTTGGCGTGAACGTTGCCGTTCTTGGCCTTTTCAGCCACGTCGTGGAAGGCATCGAACATCAGCAGGGTGTGCTTGAGTTCCTCGGCGGCCACTGGCGCCAGCTCGGCGTCGTCCAGCAGTTCAACCAGGGTCACGATGTTGTAGCCGCCCTGCATGGTGCCGAGCAGTTCTACAGCGCGCTTCTTGTCCAGCAGAGGGGAGGAGACTTCGCCCTTGGCCAGTGCGGAGAGGAAACCGGCCTTGACGTAGGCGGCTTCGTCCACTCCTGGTGGTACGCGATTGGTGATCAGGTCAACGAGGAAAGCTTCTTCGCCAGCCGGAGGATTCTTCAGCAGCTCGACCAGGCCTGCAGTTTGTTCGGCGTTAAGCGGCTGGGGAACGATACCCAGGGCTGCACGCTCTTCGATATGTTTGCGGTAGGCTTCAAGCACAGTTATTACCCTCATCAGTGGTCCCAAATGGGTGTCCGGGACGCTCATCCCGAAATTGCCGTACTCATGCTCCTCACGACGTTGTGGGTCGTTCGGCCAGAATTACCGGCAATTCCTTACAGAAGCTGCTTTCAAAGTTTTACGCCTGCAGAACGGGGAGCTGATGAGGGTTGGCGTATGGCTTTTCCCCGCTGGAAAAACCTTACGCCAACACCGCTCTGAAGGAACGACTGTGCTCGTGACGCTTTGAAAACAGCTTCTAACGGACATTGGCGCCTAAAAAGGCTGGCTGATTCTACGGCAAAAAAAATTTAAAGGTAAGTCGCGCTCTATTGGACTTTGGTTGCGTTGTGCACGGGTGGGGCAAACCTTGATCCAGCGCTTGTCCCTGACGTTTGAGGGGTGATGAATGGCGGACAAAGGGCTAACATGCCGACCTGTTCCGCGTTTCAAGTGTTTTGCCCATTCTATGCCCAATCAGACCATCAAGACCCCCTGCGTCGGCCTCTGCTCCACCGTTTACGGTGATCTGGTGTGCCGTGGCTGCAAGCGTTTCCACCACGAAGTGATCCACTGGAACGGTTACAACGAGGAAGAAAAGCGCGCGGTCTGGCTGCGTCTTGAGCAATTGCTGTCACAAGTGATGGCGAGCAAGGTCGAGGTCTTCGATCCGGCGCGTCTGCGCCATCAGCTGGAGCAGCGCAAGATCCGCTTCGTGCCGCATCAGTCGGAGTATTGCTCGGCGTATCAACTGATCGCCCGGGGCGCGCGGGTGATCATTAATCTGGAAGCCTACGGCATGGTACTGCTGCCGGAGTTTCGCGACTGGAACCTGCCGGAACTGCGCGATGCCATTGATCGGGAATTTTTCCTGCTGTCGGAAGCGCACTATCAGCGCTACATCGCCCCCGGTTTCCTCAAGGACGCCCTCGGCGACTGATCTATTGCCATCGCTGGCAAGCCAGCTCCCACAATGATGGTGTAAAGCTCTCCATGGAGTGCACACCGAAGTTCCTGTGGGAGCTGGCTTGCCAGCGATGACGGCCTTGCAGGCGCCACAATACTTAATGCTTCACCGCCAATTCGACCAAATGGTCTTCAACCTCCTGAGGCTTTAGCACCAGCACGTCGCTTTCCAGCTGATCCAGCACCTGTTCAGCCGTGTTGCCGATCAACGCACCGGATACGCCGCTGCGCGCCACGGTGCCAATCACCGTCACCGCCGCCTGCAGCTTGTGCGCCATGAACGGAATCAGCACGTCCGCCGGGCCTTCCTCGACATGCAGGTGAGCGTCATCAATGTCGAATTCAGCCTGAAACGCCCGGCATTGCTCGCGATAGCGCGCCTCGATGGTTTCCTTGAGCTGGAACGTCGGGTCTGCCGCCGACAGCATCGGCGACGGATGGGCGGTAATCACGTGCAGATGCCCCTTGGCCAGGCTGGCGATGTCGAACCCATGGTCGATGATCGTGGTGTGCAGATGACGGTGTTCGCCGTCGGCATTGCCCACGTCGACCGCCGCAAGAATCACCTTGTCCTTCCACGAACCGGCGGTTTTCACCAGCAGCACGGGAGTAGGGCAGTGGCGCAGCAGTTTCCAGTCCGCCGGGGTCAGCAGGGCCTTTTTCAGCGAGCTGTCGGGGAAGTGCTGTTTGATCACCAGCCCGCAACCTTCGGCCTGCTGCACGTCGATGATGGTTTCGTGCAGGCTCTCGTTCCACGCCTGTTCGGTGGTGACGCTGTAGCCGTCCGCCAGCAGCGCGGCCTTGAGCACGCTGAGCATGCCGGCGTGATCGTGCTTCTTGTCGCAGACCAGCAGGTGCAGATGGGCCTGGGTCACCCCGGCGATCAGCTTGGCGCGCTTGAGCGCCAGGCTTTCCGCGTGTTCGGGTTCGATGACCACCAGAATGCTGCGAATGGCTTGCATGAGTGAGTCTCCAGCAATGAAAAGGCACGGCGTTGCACAACTATAGTTGCTGCGCATCTGTCTGCGACTTGATGCATATCAACGCGCGCGGCTGGTGGTCTGCGGGCAGGCCGGTATAATCGGCGCCCTTCGCTCGAACACCTTTTGACCGTGAGCCCCATGATCCTTCCCGAAATCCACGAATTCCTTGGTTGCCGCACGCCTGACGCCTGGGTTGAAGCCGCGCTGGCCGATCAGGAAACCCTGCTGATCGACCACAAGAACTGCGAGTTCAAGGCCGCCAGCACCGCGTTGAGCCTGATTGCCAAGTACCATTCCCATGTCGATCTGATCAACATGATGTCGCGTCTGGCCCGGGAAGAGCTGGTGCACCACGAGCAGGTGATGCGCATCATGAAGCGGCGCAAGATTGAACTGCGCCAGCTGCATGCCGGCCGTTATGCCTCGAGCCTGCGCAAAGTGGTGCGCAGTCACGAACCGGTGAAACTGGTCGACACCCTGGTGGTCGGCGCCTTCATCGAAGCGCGCAGTTGCGAGCGATTCGAAGCGCTGGTGCCGCATCTGGACGAAGAACTCGGCAAGTTCTACTTCGGCCTGCTGAAAAGCGAGGCCCGGCATTTCCAGGGTTACCTGAAACTGGCCTACCAGTACGGTGACGCCAAGGACATCGCCCAGGTGATCGAGAGAGTCCGCGCCGCCGAGCAGGACCTGATCGAGTCGCCGGACGAGGAATTCCGCTTCCACAGCGGCGTACCCGTCGCGGCATGAATTGTTAAAAACTCTTAAGAGTATGAAACATCAACGAAAACCGGCCCCGGAGGCCGGTTTTTGCTGCCTGCGATAAACGACTCGCCCGCGAATGCCGCCATAATGGCGCCCACTTCACAAAGCGGTTGGCGGCGGTTGTTATGGATAACCTGGGTTTTGGCAGAGTCCTGCTGGTGGAAGACGATGAGCGGCTGGCCGCGCTGATCGCCCACTTTCTCGAACAACACGGCTACGAGGTACGCACGGTGCATCGCGGCGACCTGGCCGTGGCCGCGTTTCTCGAATTCAAGCCCAAAGTGGTGGTGCTCGACCTGATGCTGCCAGGGCAGAGTGGCCTGCACGTGTGTCGGGAAATCCGCAGCGTGTCGGACACACCGATTGTCATCCTGACGGCCAAGGAAGATGACCTCGACCACATTCTGGGCCTGGAGTCCGGCGCCGACGATTACGTGATCAAACCGATCAAGCCGCCTGTTCTGCTCGCACGCCTGCGGGCCTTGCAACGCCGGCAGGTGCCGGACAGCGGCGTGGTCAGTTCACTGGAATTCGGCAACCTGATCATCGACCGCAGTTGCCGCGAAGTGCGTCTGGCGGGCGAGCTGATCGAGCTGACCACCATGGAATTCGAACTGCTTTGGCTGCTGGCCAGCGCCGCCGGCAAGATCCTGTCGCGCGATGACATTCTCAACCGCATGCGCGGCATCGCGTTCGATGGCCTCAATCGCAGCGTCGACGTGTACATCAGCAAGTTGCGCAACAAACTCAAGGACAACCCTCGCGAACCGGTGTGCATCAAGACCGTGTGGGGCAAGGGTTACCTGTTCAATCCGTTCGCGTGGGAGTTGTAGATGCTGCGGTTATTTCTCGGGCTGTTTCTGGTGATGACCGTCGGGCTGGTAGCGGCGCTGCAAACCGTCGAGCACACCTTCAACGCGTTGCTCGACAACCAGATGCAGGCCTACAACCGTGAAGCGGTGCGCGGTCAGGCCTGGTCGCTGGTCGAACACATGCGCGACCAGCAGGGCGCGGCGCGCGAGGCGCAACTGGAGGCGTTGCGGCCGCACTACGGGCTGACGTTGAGCCTGGTCGAGGCTGACCAATTGAACCTCAATGATCAGGAAAAAGCCGAACTGGCCCAGGATGTGTTGGTTATTCGTGACGATTACACCCAGTTCATCAGCAACATCGACGGAGGTTCGCAGTTGCTCAGCATCAAGCTGCCGCCCGAGCCGAGCCTGATGCCGTTCTACATTGCCGGGGCCTACCTGATGCTGGCGGTGCTACTGGGCATCGTCCTGTACTTCTGGGTTCGCCCGCATTGGCGCGATCTGGAAAAACTGCGGCTGGCCGCCGAGCGCTTCGGCGACAACGACCTCTCGGTGCGGATTCAGCTGTCCAAACGCTCGAACATCCGCGACCTGGCCGGCCACTTCAACCTGATGGCAGCGCGCATCGAAGGGCTGATCGCCAATCAGCGCGAACTGACCAACGCCGTCTCCCACGAACTGCGCACGCCGATTGCCCGGTTGTCGTTCGAGCTCGATCAACTCAAGCAGCAACCGGACGCCAGCCAGAACCGCGAACTGATCGCCGACATGTATGCCGACCTCGGCGAGCTGGAAGAAATGGTCTCCGAACTGCTGACCTACGCCAGCCTCGAACGTGGCGCGACGGTGATTACCCGCGAAAACATCCAGGCGGCCAACTGGCTCGACAGCGTGGTCGGCAGCGTAGCCCTGGAGGCCGAGGCGGCCGGTGTGCAATTGCTGATCGTTGATTGCCGAGTCGATGAAGTACGGATCGAACCGCGGTTCATGGCGCGGGCGGTGATCAATCTGCTGCGCAATGCCATTCGCTATGCCGAGCAGCGGGTCGAGGTGTCGCTGGTGCGCATCGGCGATCAATACGAAGTGCAGGTCAACGACGACGGCCCGGGCGTGCCGCTGGAAGGACGGGAGAAAATCTTCGAACCGTTCTCGCGCCTGGACGCCAGCCGTGACCGCCGCACGGGCGGCTTTGGCCTCGGTCTGGCGCTGGTGCGGCGGGTGTCGCAATCCCATGGCGGGCAGGTCGACGTCGGCGATTCACCGTGGGGCGGGGCGTCGTTCCGCATGACCTGGGCGCATCTGGACTGACCCGATCCAGAAAGCACCACATGCCCTCTGTGGGAGCCAGCCTGCTGGCGATTACGCTGTGTCAGCTTGCAAATCAGTTGGATCACGCACCGCTATCGCCAGCAGGCTGGCTCCCACAGGAGAACAGCGGTGCATCAACTTCAGCTGAGTACGTAGTCGACGGGTTTCAGCGCTGGCGGCAACGGCTCAGTCCCCAGCTCCGAGAGAATATCCCGCTCGATGCTGCGCACCAGCGCATCGGTCGGCAAATCGTTTTCATCCCGGCCGAACGGGTCTTCCAGTTCATCGGCAATCGCATCCAGCCCGAAAAAGGTGTAGCTGACAATCGCCGTGAACAGCGGCGTCAGCCAGCCCAGCGGTTCGGCCATGGCGAACGGCAGCAAGATGCAGAACAGGTAAATCGTGCGGTGCAGCAGTAAGGTGTAAGGGAAGGGCAGCGGCGTGTTCTTGATCCGCTCGCACACCGCCTGCGCCTGGGTCAGGCTGGTCAGGTGATTGGCCAGTAGCATGTAGCGCCATTCGCTTAGCTCGCCTGATTCGTGCAGATCGGAGCATTGCTGACCCACCGTCTGCAGGATGCGCCCGCTGTAGTCCGGCACCTGCGCATCGTGCTGCGGGGTGATCCACTCGGCGCTGGCGGCGGCTTCGTCTTCCCGGCGCAAGCGCGCATTCAGCGCATGGGCAAAACCTGCGAGGTTGAGCAGCAACAGACGGCGCTGCGCAGATTCGCGAATCACATGGGTCTCGCGAATCATCGAGCGCACATGCACGATCACTTCGCCCCAGGCCTTGCGCGCTTCGTACCAGCGGTCGTAACAGGCGTTGTTGCGAAAATTCATGAAGATCGACAGCGACAGGCCGAGCAGGGTGAACGGCGTGGCGTTGACCTTGGTGAAGTTGCTCGGGTGGAGCATTTCCACCAGCACGATGGCCGACGCCAGCAGCGTCACCATCAGGGCGCGCAGGGCGATGCGCTTGGCAATCGAGCCTTTGAGGGTGAAGAGAATGGCGAATTGATTGACCTTGGGTCGGATGATCATGCGGCTCTCTGCCTTGCAAACGTGGCGGATCAGCCGCCGGTCATGTTCATGAAACGCACCACTTGCACGTCGTCGTTCACTTCAAAATTGTGCCGGTAAGGCTTGAGTTTCATTGCTTCAATGATGGCTTTCTCGAGTCGTTCCGGTTGACCCGGATGAGCCCGCAGCACCGCTTTCAGATCCACCGAATGCTCGTTCCCCAGACACAGTAGCAAACGCCCCTCGACCGTCAGCCGCACCCGGTTGCAGGTGCCGCAGAAATTGTGGCTGTGGGGCGAGATGAACCCCAGTCGAATGTGCGGCGCTTCTGACAGCCGCCAGTAGCGCGACGGGCCCTGGGTCGATTCGGCGGAGTCGATCAGGGTGTAGCGCTCGGCGATCTTTTCGCGCACCTGAGTGCTGGAAAAGAACGACTCGGCGCGGCTGTGTTCGCTGATGATCCCCAGCGGCATTTCCTCGATGAAGGAAATATCCAGATCCCGCTCGATGGCGAACTGCACCAGATCATTGATCTCGTGATCGTTGCGGCCCTGCATCACCACGCAGTTGAGTTTAGTGCGGGTAAATCCGGCGGCGCGTGCGGCGTCGATGCCGTCGATCACCTGGCCCAGATCGCCGGTGCGGGTCATCTGCTTGAAGCGCTCGGCATCGAGGCTGTCGAGGCTGACGTTGAGGCGTTTGACCCCGGCATCGAACAGCGGGCTGGCGAGTTTGACGAGTTGCGAGCCGTTGGTGGTCAGGCACAGTTCGCGCAGGCCGGGCAGGGCGGCGATCTGCTTGCACAAGCCGACGACGCCGGGGCGTATCAGCGGCTCACCACCGGTCAGGCGGATCTTGCGGGTGCCCAGCGCAACGAAGCCCTGCGCCAGTTGATAGATCTCCTCCAGCGTCAGCACCCGTTGGCGCGGCAGAAACTGCATGTCTTCAGCCATGCAATACACGCAGCGGAAGTCGCAGCGGTCGGTGACCGACATGCGCAGGTAGTCGACGCGGCGGTTGTAACCATCGATCAAGACGCGCTCTGACATGACAGCCTCGCTTGGGTGAGATCCGCTATTGAAGGGATTGGGTCGGCGCAGGTTATGAGCAACTTCGAACAGCGTCCAATCACTCTTAATGACCGGCCGATTGATGCTGTCGATGATGAAAAAATTATTCGTCATTTTTCCCTTCCTGGTTTTGCAAGTGCCCGGATTTAAAGGGATTAAGTCGGTGATAGATGCTTTCGATAACGCAGTCATTAATAGCGATTAGACAAGTTTTTGCAGCGGTTCCTATCCTTGGCCCCGTCAAACGAAACGACCGCTTTTTAACTTGAAAGTCAGTCGTCGCTGTTTAAACCCGATCAGGTTTTTGCCTGTGTGCATCGTCATGGAGAAGTCCCATGTCACAAGTCGACCGTTACAAACCCTACAAGGGCGCCGCTGCGGGTTGGGGCGCTGTCATCAGCCTCACCAAGAACTGGCTGGGCAGTGAAAACGCCCTGAAAAACATCCGCGCCATGCTCAAGACCAACCAGAACGGCGGCTTCGACTGCCCCGGTTGTGCCTGGGGTGAGGCACCCGGCGCGAGCATGCTGAAGTTCTGCGAGAACGGCGCCAAAGCGGTGAACTGGGAAGCCACCGGCCGCCTGGTCGATCCGGCGTTCTTCAACAAGTACACGGTCTCGAGCCTGGCCGAGCAAAGTGATTACTGGCTTGAGTATCAGGGCCGGATCACCCATCCGATGCGCTATGACGCGCGGGTCGACCGCTATGTGGAAACTACCTGGGACGACGCCTTTGCGCTGATCGCCAAGCACCTCAAAGGCCTGAAATCGCCCCACGAGGCCGAGTTCTACACCTCGGGTCGTGCCAGCAACGAAGCGGCGTTTCTCTATCAGTTGTTCGTCCGCGCCTACGGCACCAACAATTTCCCCGACTGCTCGAACATGTGCCACGAAGCCAGCGCCGTGAGCATGGGCGAGAGCCTGGGCGTCGGCAAAGGCACGGTGGTCTATGAAGACCTGCACCACGCCGACGCGATTTTCGTGATCGGCCAGAACCCCGGCACCAACCACCCGCGCATGCTCGAACCGCTGCGTGAAGCGGTGAAACGCGGCGCGCAGGTGGTGTGCATCAACCCGCTCAAGGAGCGTGGACTGGAGCGCTTCCAGAATCCGCAGAACCCGATCGAGATGCTCAGCAACGGCTGGGAAGCGACCAACACCGCGTACTTCCGCCCGGCACTGGGCGGCGACATGGCGATGATTCGCGGCATGGCCAAATTCCTGCTGGAGTGGGAGCGCGAAGCCCAGGCCACTGGCGGCGAACCGGTGTTCGATCACGCCTTCATTGCCGAGCACACGTCGGGTCTCGACAGCTATCTTGCCGAAGTCGATGCCACGAGCTGGGAGCACATCGTCGAGCAGTCCGGCGTGCCGCTGCATGACATCGAACTGGCCGCGCGCATGTACGCCCGCGCCAAGAGCGTGATCATGTGCTGGGCCATGGGCCTGACCCAACACGTGCACTCGGTGCCGACCCTGCAGGAAGTCATCAACCTGCAACTGCTGCGCGGCAACGTCGGCCGTCCGGGCGCCGGGCTGTCGCCGGTGCGCGGCCACAGTAATGTGCAGGGCGACCGCACCATGGGCATCAACGAACTGGCCCCGACCGAGCTGATGGACGCCCTGGAAAAACGCTTCAACTTCAAGGTGCCGCGCATGCACGGCCACAACACGGTGATGGCGATTGGCGCCATGGAGCGCGGCGAAGCCAAGGTGTTTATCGGTCTGGGCGGCAACTTCGCTCAAGCCACGCCGGACACCCCGCGCACCCACGCCGCGATGCGCAAACTCGACCTCACCGTGCACATTTCGACCAAGCTCAACCGCAGCCATCTGGTGACCGGGCGTGATGCGTTGATCCTGCCGTGCCTGGGCCGAACCGACATCGATGTCCAGGCCGAAGGTCCGCAAGGCGTGACGGTGGAAGACACCTTCAGCATGGTGCACTTGTCGTTCGGCCAACTGAAGCCGAAGTCGGCGCACCTGAAATCCGAGCCGGCGATCATTGCCGGGATCGCCGCCGCCACTTTGGGCAAACACCCGATCGACTGGGAATGGGCGGTCGGCGACTACGGGCGCATCCGCAACCTGATCGCCGACGTGATTCCGGGCTTCGAGAACTTCAACGAGAAGCTGCTGATCCCCGGTGGTTTCCACCTCGGCAACAACGCCTCCGACCGGGTCTGGAACACCGAATCCGGCAAGGCCCAGTTCACCCCGTGTGTGCTGCCGGAACATCTGATCAGCGAAGGCGTGCGCAACCTGCCGGTCAAACCGCATCTGATCCTGCAAACCATGCGTTCCCACGATCAGTACAACACCACGCTGTACGGCCTCGACGACCGTTATCGCGGGGTTTACGGCATGCGCGACGTGGTGTTCGCCAACGAGCAGGACATCCGCCGGCTCGGTTTTGAACCGGGGCAAAAGGTCGATCTGGTGGCGCTGTGGGGCGACGAGCGCGAGCGTCGGGTCAGCGGTTTCACCCTGATCGCCTACGACATTCCCGCCGGGCAGGCTGCCGCGTACTACCCGGAAACCAACCCGTTGGTGCCGCTGGAAAGCTACGGCGACCGCACCTACACGCCGACCTCCAAATTCGTGGCGATCCGCCTCGAAGCGGCCGAGGCGAGCAACCTGATCCCGTCGTCGGTGGCCTGACCGAACCACGCGATCCAACCCTTTTGCTTTTTTGACTGGCTGCAGGCGCTCGCGCCTGGCGGTGGCCCGGCCGTGTGCTGCCGCTTTTCAGCCTTGATGAGGACATCATCATGTTCAACCTGGAGGCACTGGACCTGGCGCGAATTCAATTCGCGTTCACGGTTTCGTTCCACATCATTTTCCCGGCGATCACCATTGGTCTCGCGAGTTTCCTGGCGGTGCTCGAAGGCCTGTGGCTGAAAACCCGTAACGACACTTACCGCGATCTTTACCACTTCTGGTCAAAGATCTTCGCCGTCAACTTCGGCATGGGCGTGGTGTCGGGGCTGGTCATGGCGTACCAGTTCGGCACCAACTGGAGCGGATTTTCCGACTTCGCCGGCAGCGTCACCGGGCCGTTGCTGACCTATGAAGTGCTGACCGCGTTCTTCCTCGAAGCCGGGTTCCTCGGGGTGATGCTGTTCGGCTGGAACCGCGTGGGCCGTGGCTTGCACTTCTTCGCCACGGTGATGGTCGCCATCGGCACGCTGATTTCGACCTTCTGGATTCTCGCCTCCAACAGCTGGATGCAGACCCCGCAGGGCTTCGAGATCGTTGACGGCCGGGTGATGCCGGTCGACTGGCTGGCGATCGTGTTCAACCCGTCGTTCCCGTTCCGTCTGGCGCACATGGCGATTGCCGCGTTCGTTGCCACGGCGTTCTTTGTCGGCGCTTCGGCGGCCTGGCATTTGCTACGTGGCAACGACAGCAAACCGGTGCGCAAGATGTTTTCCATGGCGCTGTGGATGGCGCTGATCGTGGCGCCGATTCAAGCGGTGGTCGGTGACGCCCATGGCTTGAACACCCTGGAACACCAACCGGCAAAAATCGCCGCCATCGAGGGCCACTGGGAAAACGCCGACAACGGGCCGACCCCGTTGGTGCTGTTCGGCATCCCCGACATGCAGGCGGAAAAGACCAAGTATGCGATCGAGATTCCGTACCTCGGCAGCCTGATCCTCACCCACAGCCTCGACAAGCAGATCCCGGCGCTCAAGAGCTTCCCGAAAGAAGACCGGCCGAACTCGACCGTGATCTTCTGGAGCTTCCGCGTGATGGCCGGGCTGGGCATGTTGATGATTCTGGTCGGTGTGCTGGGGCTGGCGCTGCGGCGCAACGGCAAGATCTACCGGCATCGCGGCTTCCAGCGGCTGGTGCTGCTGATGGGGCCGAGCGGACTGATTGCGCTGCTGGCGGGGTGGATCACCACCGAAGTCGGGCGTCAGCCGTGGGTGGTGTACGGCCTGATGCGTACTCATGACGCCGCGTCCCATCACTCGGTGGCGCAGATGAGCACCTCGCTGGCGCTGTTCGTCGTCATCTACTGCTCGGTGTTCACCGTGGGCATCGGCTACATGATGAAACTGGTGAGCAAGGGTCCGCAGCCGCACCACGAACATCCGCCCGAAGGCACTCAGGTGCAGACCCCGCGCCGGCCACTTTCGGCGGTCACCGACAACCTCGAATCCGCGACCCGGATCCACTGAAAAAGGAGCGTTGAGTCATGGGTATTCAAGGTATCGATCTCTCGTTGATCTGGGGCGTGATCATTGCCTTCGGGGTGATGATGTACGTGATCATGGACGGCTTCGATCTGGGCCTCGGGATCCTGTTCCCGATGATCAGCGACGAGCAGGAACGCGACGTGATGATGAACACCGTCGCACCGGTGTGGGACGGCAACGAAACCTGGCTGGTGCTCGGTGGGGCGGCGTTGTACGGCGCGTTTCCGCTGGCTTACGGGGTGATTCTGGAGGCGCTGTATCTGCCGTTGATCTTCATGCTCGCGGGTCTGATTTTCCGTGGGGTGGCGTTCGAGTTTCGCTTCAAGGCGCCGGCTGAAAAACGCCATCTGTGGGACTGGGCGTTCATTGGCGGTTCGCTGCTGGCGACGTTCTCCCAGGGCGTGGTGATCGGCGCGTATGTGGGGGGGATTCCGGTGGTGGATCGGCAGTTTGCCGGTGGCGGTCTCGACTGGCTGGCGCCGTTCCCGCTGGTCTGCGGCGTCGGTCTGGTGATCGCCTACGCCTTGCTCGGCAGCACCTGGTTGCTGGTCAAGACCGAAGGCATGCTCGAATCGCGGATGCGCCACTACAGCCGTCCGCTGGCGTGGCTGTTGCTGGCGATGGTGGTGGTGATCGGCGTGTGGACGTTGCAACTGCATCCGGAACTGGCCAGTCGCTGGTTCAACCATGCGCACCTGACCGTGTTCGCCGGGCTGGTGGTGTTGGCGGTGCTGGCGTTGTTCGGGCTGTTGCGTTCGCTGCGTCAGCGCCACACCCACTGGCCGTTCGTGTTCACCCTGGCGCTGATGTTCCTCGGTTACATCGGCCTGGCAATGAGCATCTGGCCGAACATCATCCCGCCGTCGGTCAGTCTGTGGGCGGCGGCTTCACCGGCCACCAGTCAGTTGTTCGCCTTGATCGGCGCGCTGTTCATTCTGCCGGTGATCCTGATGTACACCTTCTGGAGCTACTACGTGTTCCGCGGCAAAGTGAGGATTGGCGATGGCTACCATTGAGATGCGTGAAGTGAAAAGCCGCTGGTACAAACGCCTGGGCTGGTTGCTGTTGATCTGGTCCGGCAGCGTGGTTTCGCTGGCGGTGGTGGCGAGCCTGCTGAAACTGGCGATGTACGCGGCGGGGATGAGAACTCACTGAGCATAAAAAAACCGGAGCCTGGCTCCGGTTTTTTATTGCCTGCATTTTGCATCCTCCCCTAATGGGGAGGATGCCTTGAGGTTTACTCCCCGCCAAACATCGCGGTCCAGTAGATCCCGGCGCTGCTCTTCGGATCGACTGCGTACGCAGCGCCCAGTTCGCGGTACTGCGGGTTCATCAGGTTGGCGCAATGGCCGGGGCTGGCGAGCCAGCCGGCGACGACCTTCTGCACCGTGTCCTGCCCGGCGGCGATGTTCTCGCCGACCTGCTGGCCGCTGTAGCCGGCCAGTTCGGCGCGGTCGCCGGGAGTGCCGCCGTTGCGGTCCTTGTGGTCGAAATAATTGTTGTTGGCCATCTCGCGGCTGTGTTCCTGGGCAACGCCGCCAAGCACGGCGTTCCATGCCAGCGGCGTGGTCGCCGCGAATGCCTGACTGCCGCACTGGCGCGGTTGGGCGCGGGCGGCATTGAGTTGTTCGAGGAGTTTCTGGCCTTCCGCCTGACCGTCGCCGAGGCGGGCCGACAGCAGCGGTCGGGCCAGAGTGATGCGCCAGTCACGGTCGGCGCGACTGACACCGATATCGACGAACTGCGGATCCAGCACCACCTGACAGAAGCTCTCCTGAATCGCCTTCATCGCCGACGCCGCGTCCCGTGGTCCGTTCAGGGTGATCGCCTGCACGTTGACCATCGGGTAGCGAGCGCTGGACATCGCCTGCTGCAAATCCACCACGCCGGTGGCCGGCAGAATCAGGCGCGGATCGGCCGACAGCGGCGGCAATTCGCTGGACGCCTGGCTGCCACAACGCTGCGGCTGGCTGCGGTAGCTGTTGATCGATTCGATCAATTGCGACTCGTCGGTGGCCATGGCCGAAGTGGCCAGCGCCAGGCCCACGGACAACGCGGCGAGTCGCAGAACGGATGGCATGAAGCGCATGGAAATCTCCCTTGGGCTGAGTGCGCACATCATGCGCGAAAGGGCCCCGGTTGGTGCAATGTCTTTTTCTTCACGACGCTGATTTTTCTACAGAACGATTCCGTGCAATTTGCCGTCTACACTCTGCGAAGACCCCGGAAACCGGGCGTCTCAACCACGTAACACTTTGCCCGCAGCGGGCCCTGCCGGAAGAATGATCATGGGATTGAACGGTTTGCTTTGCTGTCTTGCGTTGACCCTGTTGAGTGGTACGGCACTGGCCACCGATCAGGTGCCGATCAAGGAAAAGGCCGAAGCGAAAGCCGAAGTACTGGAAGAGAAAGCGGCCGACAAACCCGACGCGCCCCCGGCACCCAAATCCGAAGCCATCACCCCGACCGAAGCCCAGGCGGTCGACCCCGCCGGCGCTGCGCCGCTGGACGATCCGATCACCTGTCTGGCACGCAGTATCTATTGGGAAGCCAAGGGCAAGGACACCGCCGACATGGAAGGCGTGGCCAGTGTGGTGATGAACCGTCTCGGGCATGACGGCTTTCCGGGCACGGTCTGCGAGGTGGTCAAGCAGGGCTCGGAAACCAGGAGTTGCCAGTTTTCCTGGTGGTGCGACGGGCGTCCGGATCAGGTCAAGGAGGACGCCGAATACGCGCTGGCCAAGGAAATCGCCGGCAAGGCCCTGAACCGCCAGCTCACCGACCGCACCCGCGGCGCGCTGTATTTCCACGACCGCAACGTTCATCCGAGCTGGGCCAAGGAATACAGAAAGACCGCCGAGACCAGGAAATTCCTGTTCTACAAACCCGCAGGCGGGGATGCGCGTTAGGCGCAGACTTCCCGCACACAATGGCGCCGCCATTTCCCTAGTAGGAGCGAGCCTGCTCGCGTTAACGCCCGGTCAGCCAGTTTCATCAGTGCCTGACCCAACGCATTCGCAAGCAGTTCGCTCCCACAGGGACACTTTGGCGAAATCAGTCGCGGGGTTGTCGGGCCGGAAAGAACAGTTCAAAGCAGGTGATCCCGTCGGCGCTGCTGACGCTGTAGCGGCCCTGATGCAATTGCATGATGGTCGCCACAATCGACAGGCCCAGCCCGTTGGATTGGGCCGAGCGCTCGCGGGACGGATCGACGCGGTAGAAGCGTTCGAACAGCCGCGACAGGTGTTCGGCAGGAATGGTCGCGCCCTGATTGCGTACCCGCAGATAACTGCCGTCCGCTTCAGCCACGGCCTCGACCTGCAACGTCGAATCCGCCGCGCCGTACTTGATCGCATTGGCGCACAGATTGGCCAGCGCTCGGCGCAGCAGCATCGGCTCTGCCCAGATCACACCGCTGCCACTGGCCTCGATGGTGACGCCGACATCGGCGGCCAGCCCTTCGAAGTAATCGGCAATGCGTTGCATCTCATCACCGGCGTCCAGTTCCTGACGCTGACTCAGCGCGCTGGCCGGGTCGGTGCGGGCGAGAAACAGCATGTTGTCGAGCATCCGCGCCAGCCGTTCGAGTTCTTCGACGTTGGAGGCGAGCAACTGTTGATAGGCGTCGACGCTGCGGTTCTGTTGCAGGGCGACCTGGGTTTCGCCGAGCAGGTTGTTGATCGGCGTGCGCAGTTCGTGGGCCATGTCGGTGGAGACCTGGCTCAGTTGCGCAACCCCTCGGTCGAGCCGGTCAAGCATCGCGTTGAACGCTTCGATCATCGGCTGCAATTCCCGGGGCGTGCCGTGGCGGTCGAGGCGTTCGCCGAGGTTGGCGATGCCGATCCCGTGGGCATGCCGGGCAATCCGCCGCAATGGCAGTAAACCGCGATACACCAGCAGGCAGCCGACCAGCGCCAGCACAATCGCTGCCAATGAAGCGAGGCCGTACACGCTGAGCCGGTAATTGGCGAGCATTGCCGTGCGCTCGGTCATCAGGCGTCCGGTGAGCACCTGCAGGTTGCCCAGATCGCCCGAGTCGATGGTCGCCGCCACCGCCGAAAACGGCACACCGTCGACGCTCGGCAAGTGCTGTACATCGCTCAGGGCCATCGGATGATCGATCGGTACGGCGGGCAAGTTCGGGGTGGCGAGGTTGCCGGGGTTGACCACCAGCAGCGGCGGCTGGCCGGGGGCGCCGATGGTCAGCAAGGCTTCGCGGTTGCCGAGCATGTTCTGAAACAGCGCCGGCTTGTTCTTGATCAGCTCCAGGGTGTTGCTGTCGTTGAGGAAGGTGCGCAACTGATCGACGCGACTGACCAACTGGATGTCGTCGCGGCGAATCAGAGCTGCTTCCAGCTGGTTGTACAGTGCCGCGCCCAGGCCTGCCAGAGCGGCGAAGGCAAGCACGGCGAAGACCAGCGCCAGGCGCAAGGTCAGGGAATACGTGCCGGCGACTTTCATGGCTGGGTATCGAAGCGGTAGCCGATGCCGCGCACGCTGTGGATCAGCTTGAGCGGGAACGGATCGTCGATTTTCGCCCGCAGGCGGCGCACGGCGACATCGACCACGTTGGTGTCGCTGTCGAAATTCATGTCCCACACTCGCGAGGCGATCAGCGAGCGCGACAGCACTTGCCCTGTGTGGGTGGCGAACAGTTGCAGCAGGGCGAATTCCTTGTTGGTCAGGGTGATCCGGTTGCCGGCGCGGCTGACCCGACGCTTGAGCACGTCGATCTGCAGATCGGCCACCTGCAATTGCTCATCTTCATGGATCGGCCCGCGCCGGGTCAGGGTGCGCAGGCGCGCCACCAGTTCGGCGAAGGAAAACGGCTTGATCAGGTAATCGTCGGCGCCTAGTTCCAGGCCTTTGACCCGGTCGGCGATGTCGTCGCGGGCAGTCAGGAACAGCACCGGCGTGTCGGTTTCCTTGCGCAGCCGGCGCAGCACTTCCCAGCCATCCATTTTCGGCATCATCACGTCCAGCACGATCACGTCGAAGTCGAACTCCAGCGCCAGGTGCAGACCGTCGGCGCCGTCCCGGGCCAGGCTCACGCTGTAGCCCAGTTCCTGCAGGCCGTTGAGCAAGTAATTGCCGGCCTTCGGTTCGTCTTCGACAACAAGGATATTCATGGCTACTGCGCCTCAATGGTCGTTGGTGCAGCCGCTGCCTTGCACTTGATAGTCCAGCACATGTTCACGGCCCTGGTGGTCGAGGTAGTCGAGCTGCGCGGGGATCACGCCGCAGGCCTGGGAAATATCGGTGCTGGAGAGGACTTTGTCGACATCCAGGTGCACGAAGAAGCCGGTTTTGTCATGAATGACGGCAGCGTCCGGCGCAGGTGCGGCGAACACGGAACCGGTAGCGAGGAGGGCGGTGAAGGCGAGGATCAGGGTTTTCATGATGAGTCACTCGAATCGTTGAAGTTGATCGGCGTTCTGGCCGGGACAACTTCAAGCTACCGGGCGATCCGCTCGGCAAACCGACAACTCGATGACAAATCTGTAATAAACCGAACCTGTGGGAGCCAGCGCACTCCCACAGAGTATTCAGCTGGCGTGAGTGCTGAGAATGCTCGCGATCTGTTGTGGCTGGCAGTTGAGGTACGGCGAGGATTTCAGCCACTGCTGATCCGGGTACCAGGAGAACATGAATTGGCCGTTCTTCAGGCTGTCGATCACCCGTTTGGCAACCTGCGGTCGCACCGCCGGGCAACCCTGGCTGCGGCCCAAGCGGCCGGTACGTTTGCTCCAGAACGGGTTCACGTAGTCGGCGGCATGGATCACGATGGCGCGGTCGCGGGCCATGTCGTTGATGCCCGGTTCCAGACCGTCCATGCGCAGCGAGTAACCGTGGGTGCCCTGGTAACTTTCCTGGGTCCGGAACAGGCCGAGGCTGGACTGGAAACTGCCTTCACGGTTGGAGAACCGGGTGGCGAAATTTTCCCCGGAGTTCGAGCCGTGGGCGACCAGATCGCGCAGCACCAGTTTTTTCCGGGTCAGGTCGAAGATCCACAACCGGCGCTCGGTGGACGGCTGCGAATAGTCGATGATCGCCAGATGACGAGACTGCTTCGCGCCGTTGTTGATCGCACATTGCATGGCGCTCAAGGCACCTTTCAGCGCCTGGGGATTGAGTTCCGGAGCGGCGTGCGCGAGGCTGGTGTAGAGAACCGGCGAAGAGGTGCCGGCGGCAAAGGCTGGGCTGGTCAGCACGCCAAGGGCGGTGGCAGTCAGCAGAAGTCGGCGCAAAAACGTCAACATTTAAAGTGAGTCTCCACTTGCTACTTGTTTGGCACTTAGGCTCCTGACGTCCAGTCGTTCCCGGCAAGCCCGCGAATCGGGCCTGACTGTGCACCGCACCTGAGGTAAGGTTGACCGTCAATCAAGACGGCCATGGATTGGAGTAAAGCAGTTGTTCAAAAAGTACGCATGCTACTTGAGCATTTGTTTGCTCGCTGCGCCGTTTGTCGCTTGCGCCGAGGAACCGTTGCCGGAACTTCCGACGCTGCCGCCCGTGCCGACGGAAATGCCCATCGAACCGCAGAGCCCGTTGCAGGCTGCGCTGATCAGCCTGCCCCAGGCGTGCCCGACGATCGGCACCAGCCTCAGCGGCCCGTCGCTGGATCAGTTGCGCGCGTTCTACCAGCAGCAGGACTGGCTGCCAGTGTGGGCCGATGGCGGGCAATTGCCGGCCTTGCATGCGCAATTGCAGCTGTTGGCCGACGATGGCCTGAACCCGAAACGCTATCCGGTAGCGCTCACTGCCCCGCAGGACGGCGAACTGTGCGCCGATATCGAGATCAGCCGCTATTACCTGCAAGCCCTGCAGGATTTGCATTACGGCCGCCTGTTGCAATCGCACTTCGAACCGCTGTGGCATTCCGACGAAACGCCACGCGACCGGCAGGCCGAATTGCTGGCGATCGCCGTGCCGGGCGTGCACAACGTTCCCGCCGCCTTCGATCTGGCCCGGCCGCAGTTGGCGCAGTACCAGAACCTGCGTCATCTGTATGCCGCGCAGCGCCTGCAAGCCCTGCCTCAGTGGACGTCGGTGGGCAATGGGCCGTTGCTGCGTCCGGACATGGAAGACAAACGCGTGCCGGAACTGGCCCGCCGGCTCTACAGCGAAGGTTATCTGAGCAGTGTGGTCGGCACGCCGGACAACGCTTATCACGGCGTATTGGTGGAGGCGGTGAAGCGTTTTCAGGCCAACCATTCGTTGCAGGCCGACGGGGTGGTCGGGCCGGGAACGATTGCCGAACTCAACATCAGTCCGCTGACTCGCCGTGAACAGTTGCGGGTCAACCTAGAACGTTTCCGCTGGATGGCCCAGGACATGGAGCCGGATGGTCTGTTGGTCAACGTCGCCGCGGCCGAGCTGACGCTTTATCAGGGCGGCCTGCCGGTGTGGCAGACCCGCACCCAGGTCGGGCGCGCCGAACGCCAGACCCCGCTGCTCAAATCCCGGGTCACGCGCCTGACGCTGAACCCGACCTGGACCGTGCCGCCGACCATCTGGAAGGAAGACAAGCTGCCGGAAATCCGCAAGGATCAGACCTTCCTCAGCCGCCAGAACCTGCAAGTGCTCGACGCCAACGGCCAGCCGCTGGCCGCCGCCGACATCGACTGGGACAACCCCGGCAACATCCTCCTGCGTCAGGACGCCGGGCCACGCAACCCGCTGGGGCAAATGGTCATTCGGTTCCCCAACCCGTTTTCGGTGTACCTGCACGACACGCCGAGCAAGGCGCTGTTCGACAAGGGGCCACGGGCGTTCAGCTCCGGCTGCGTGCGGGTCGAGCATCCGATGAAGCTGCGCGATTTGCTGCTCAGCCCGGCGGAGAGGGCGCGCACCGACACCTTGCTCGCCACCGGCACCACCCATGAATTCCGCCTGAGCAATCCGGTGCCGATCCTCATGACTTACTGGACGGCACAGGTCGACGGCCAGGGGCGTGTGCTCTACGCACCGGACATCTACAGCCGGGACAGTGCGTTGCTGGCCGGGCTGGACCGGGCGCATTGATCCTCAGTGGCTGGCGTGTTTCCAGAAAAACCGCGCCAGCCACGCATCCACGCTCAACTTGCCGGCCCCGGTAAACACCAGCGGCAGCAGCGCAGCCAAATAAATCGCCGGCAGCTTGAAGTTGCCGAAGCCCTTGTTGGTGATCGCATAACCTTGGGCCAGTTCACTCAACGATGACCAGTCCGCCGGCCAGTGCACGGCAGCGGTGGCGACGACGGTCACGACAATCAGCGAAATCGCCGAAATCCGCGTGCCGAATCCGATCAGGATCGCCAGCGCGCAGATCAGCTCTGCCCACATCGACAGTTCCCAGTTCAGCGTGGCCGGCAAGTGGTCGAAGGGAAACGGGAACCGCTCCTGAATGTCTTCGAACCAGTTCTGGCCGTTGAATTTCTCCAGCCCCGATTCGAAAAACTCCCAGGCGATGAACAGGCGCAAGGTCAGCGGCGCGAGCCACTGGCCGGCGCGGTCGAGGTTCCAGTGCAGGCCTTTGACGGCCGACGAGAGAGCTGTGGTCATGGGAAGGCTCCATTCATTCAAAAGAAAACGGGGCACCGACGTGCCCCGTGAAAAGGGTTATTCGCCGGCGCCGCACTTGCCTTCGCCGCATTTGCCTTCCGAGGTTTTTTCCGCGGTGTCGGCCTTGGCCTGGGCCTGGCTGTAGCCGTGATCCAGTTGCTTGACGCTGAACGCTTCGGAAGCCGAAGCCGCGTTGGACAGGGCCAGGCCACCGGCAAGCAGGAGGCCGAGGGTCAGGGAGGTTTTCGAGCGCTTGGTCATGATGTATCTCCGATGCGATAGGTGAGTTCAAAGGCTTGATCGGGGTTGCCGATCGACAGGCGTATTTGAGCGTCAGGCTGTATCGCGGATGTGTCGCAAAGGGCCGGATTTGTGCGCGGGATGTGTCGGGCGTCGGGCCGTACACACTGCGATACACAGCGCCGTTGTGATTCGATTGCCGGGCGCAGCGTCTAGCCACGGTGTCCCCGCAATCCCATGGGGCGAGACTTCGGAGCCCGGCATGCAAGCGCTGTTGAACGAGATCCTTGACGCTGTCCGGCCCCTGATCGGGCAGGGCAAGGTGGCTGACTACATTCCCGCCCTCGGCACCGTGCCGGCCAATCAACTGGGCATCGCCGTGTATGGCAACGACGGCGAGATGTATTGCGCCGGCGACGCCGAGACGCCGTTCTCGGTGCAGAGTATTTCCAAGGTATTCAGCCTGGTGCAGGCCATCGAACATTCCGGCGAGGCGATCTGGGAGCGTCTGGGCCACGAGCCGTCCGGCCAGCCGTTCAACTCGCTGGTGCAGCTGGAATTCGAACGCGGCCGTCCGCGCAATCCGTTCATCAATGCCGGGGCGCTGGTGATCTGCGACATCAACCAGTCGCGCTTTGCCGCACCGGCGTTGTCGATGCGCGACTTCGTGCGACGGCTGTCGGGCAACCCGCAGGTGATGGTTGACGGCAAGGTTGCTGACTCCGAATACCAGCACCGCGCGCGCAACGCGGCGATGGCGTACCTGATGCAATCCTTCGGCAATTTCCACAACGACGTTGAAGCGGTGCTGCGCAGCTACTTCAGCCACTGCGCGTTGCGCATGAGCTGCATCGACCTGGCCCGGGCCTTTTGTTTCCTGGCCAACGACGGCTTCTGCAAACACAGCGGCGAGCAGATTCTTACTCGCCGCCAGACCCAGCAAGTCAACTCGATCATGGCCACCAGCGGCCTGTACGACGAGGCGGGCAACTTCGCCTACCGCGTTGGTCTGCCGGGCAAGAGCGGCGTCGGTGGCGGCATCGTCGCGGTGGTGCCGGGGCAGTTCACGGTGTGCGTGTGGTCGCCTGAGTTGAACACGGCGGGCAATTCGCTGGCGGGGATGGCGGCGCTGGAAATGCTCAGCTCGCGGATTGGCTGGTCGGTGTTCTGAGGCCGTGTTGCTTTGAGGGAGGCCAACCTATACATTTTCCGGCCGCCCTCAATATGGTGAATCCGCTCCATGTCTCTCGCGCTCGAACGTCTCGTCGCTGGCACGCCTATCCCTTTCGCCGGTAACCGCGTCACCGTGGTCAGCCCCGAACTGGCCGAGCGTTTCCGCCCCGGCGACCACCTTTTGGTGGAGCAGGTGAGCGGCGAGCTGTTGCTGATTCCGGTGGCGGATCAGCAGGCAGCCTCGGTGGCGATCGAGCGTGCAGCGGCGGCGTTTACCGCGTTGTCCGCTGTGCCGGATGAAGCCATCAGCCGCTTCTTTGATCTGTTTGCCCAACGCCTGGAAAACCCTGACGCCTGGGCACTGATCGAAACCGCCAACCTCGCCGACATCGAACGGGCCAAGGCGCGCGGTCGCTCCACCACCCGCTTGCTCGCCGACGAGCGCATGCGCCGCGACATGATCGCCGGTCTGCGGGCCTGGCGTGATGCGCCGGCCACCCGTGGCAAGGTGATCAGCAGCGTCGAACATGACGGCTGGAAGGTCGAGCAGGTAGTGTCGCCGCTGGGCATCGTCGCGTTCGTGTTCGAAGGTCGGCCAAACGTCTTCGCCGACGCCGCGGGCGTACTGCGCACCGGCAACACCGCCGTGCTGCGCATTGGCAGCGATGCGTTGGGCACCGCACAAGCGATCGTCACTCACGCCCTGAACCCGGCGCTGGCCGATGCCGGTCTGCCGGCGGGCGCGGTGTCGCTGGTGGAGAGCGTCAACCACGCCGCCGGTTGGGCGATGTTCGCCGACCGGCGTCTGTCGCTGGCGGTGGCTCGTGGTTCGGGGCGTGCGGTCAGCCAGTTGGGCAGCATCGCCCAGCAGGCCGGCACCGCCGTCAGCCTGCACGGCACTGGTGGCGCGTGGCTGATTGCTGATCGCGATGCCGATGCCAAACGCTTCGCCGCCGTGGTGCGCAATTCGCTGGATCGCAAAGTCTGCAACACGTTGAACGTCTGCCTGATCCAGCGCGACCGTGCTGCCGAACTGGTGCCGCTGTTCCTCGACGCCTTGCAGCAGGCCGGCACCGCGCGTGGTCAGGGCTGCAAATTGCATATCGTCGAAGGCAGCGAAAGCTACCTGCCGAGCGACTGGCAGAACGCGACGGTCGAGGTCTATCGCGCCGAGGGTTACCAGACCGAAGCGCTGGCCGAACCGCTGTCGGAAGCCCGACTGGGCCGCGAGTGGGAATGGGAAGAAACCCCGGAAACCAGCCTGATGATCGTCGACGACCTGGATCAGGCCATCGCGCTGTTCAATCGCTACAGCCCACAATTCACCGTGTCGCTGATCAGCGAAGACGCGGCGGTTCAGGAACGTTTCTACAGCGCGGTCAACGCGCCGTTCGTGGGCAACGGGATCACCCGTTGGGTCGATGGCCAGTACGCGCTGAACAAGCCGGAACTGGGGCTTTCGAACTGGGAAAGCGGCCGCCTGTTTGCCCGCAGCGCGATCCTCTCGGGTGACGGCGTGTTCACCGTACGCAGCCGCATGACGCAGATCGATCTGGGCGTTAAACGCTGAACAGAACAACGCCGCGCCCGTCGCAATGACGGGCGCGGCGTTGTGTTTTCAAGCCGCATCGACTGCCTGACCGTAGACCGCGCACGTCGACGGTTGCTCGGCCAGCGAGACAAAGGTGCGACGGTCGGCACTCAGTGCGTCGATCGAGCCGGTCTCGATGTCGTACACCCAGCCATGCAGATTCAGCAGGCCTTTCTCCTGAGCCAGGCGCACGCTCGGGTGAGTCTGGATATTCGCCAGTTGCGCGATCACGTTTTCCCGCACCATCGAACTCAGCCTGGCGGCGTCATTGGCGTGTGGCCGCGATTCGTTGACCACTTTCGCCGACTCGGCGTGTTGCAGCCAGCCGCTGACGGCGGGCAGGTGATCCATGCATTTGCACTGGGCGATGGCGGTCATGGCGCCGCAATCGGAGTGGCCGCAGATCACGATGTCGGTTACGCCGAGCACGGCCACCGCGTATTCCACCGTCGCCGAAACCCCGCCCGGATGCGGGCTGTAGGACGGCACGATATTGCCGGCGTTGCGGATCACGAACAGCTCGCCGGGCTCTTGCTGGGTCAGCAGTTCCGGGACGACGCGGCTGTCGGAGCAAGTGATAAACAGCGTGCCCGGGGTTTGGGTAGTCGCCAGGTGTTTGAACAGTTCGGTGCGTTGTGGAAACGCTTCGTTCTGGAACTTCAGGAAGCCTTCGATCAGGTTTTTCATGGTGTGTCCTCTCAGTTCGAACAGCCGGTGCCGAATTCGCTGTATTGAAGAATGTGTTTTGCGCCGTGGCTGTCGAGGTAAGTCATTTCGACCGGCACCACGCCGCAGACGTCGGCGACCGGGGTGATGCTCACGACTTGCGCGATGTCCAGCGACATGCCGTAGCGGTAGGCGACGGCCTCTTCATCAGCCTGGGCCTGGGCGGCGAGGCCGGCGAGCAGGGCCAGGGTCAACAGAATTTTTTGCATGGGGCAGCCTCCAGACAGATGTGGTGATGACTTGGCAAATCAGGTTTGGATGGGCCCGCACGCGGGGTGCGGGCCCGGGAGGGATCAGAACGGACGCAGCGGGAGGAACTTGCCGTCGAGGGTGACTACGGCGCGGGAGCCGCCTTCAGGGTCTTCGACTTTCTTGATGTCGAGCTTGAAGTTGATCGCGCTGATGATGCCGTCGCCGAACTGCTCGTGAACCAGCGCCTTCAGGGTGGTGCCGTAGATCTGGATCATCTCGTGGAAGCGGTAAATGGTCGGGTCGGTCGGCACACCGTCGAGGCTGCCGCGCAGCGGGATGATTTGCAGGGCGGCGACGTCTTCGGCGCTCAGCTCAAGCTTGTCACCGACCACTTCGGCCGCGGCTTTCGGCAGTGGATGCTGGCCGAGGAGGGCGGCGGTGACGTAGGCCAGGCTCAGGCCAGTGCCGTCGGCCAGATCCTGCCACGACAGGTTTTTCTGTGCCTTGGCATCCAGGGCGCGGGTGGTCAGGGCGATGCGGCTGTCGTTGTAGGCTTGGGATTGCATGGTGCTTCTCCTTTCGGGGTTGGCTTGTTGTGTGGATTCATCTTCTGCCGATTGATCCATAGCGTCCAAGACCGATATACAATGCCAAGCATAAGTAATGCCTATAGATGGAGCGTTCCATGCTGCTGCGACATTTGCGATACCTGCTGGCCGTGGCCGATCACGGCGGCTTTACCCGGGCTGCCGAGGCGTTGCATGTGTCGCAGCCGACCTTGTCGCAACAGATCCGCCAACTGGAAGAAAGCCTCGGTGTCGATCTGTTTGATCGCACCTCGCGCTCGGTCAAACCTACGGACGCCGGACAGGCCTATATCGAATGCGCGCGACGGGTGCTGGTGGAGCTGGAGGCGGGCAAGCGCGCGTTGCATGACGTGAAGGATCTGTCCCGAGGCTCGCTGCGCCTGGCCATGACGCCGACGTTCATGGCGTACCTGGTCGGGCCGTTGGTGCGCGACTACGTGGCGCGGTATCCGGGGATTCACCTGGAGATTTTCGAGTTGTCGATGGATGACATCGAGGCCGGGCTGGCGGATGACTCGCTGGATATTGCGATTGCCTTCACGCCAGTGCGCAATCCGGACATTGAGTGCATTCCGGCGTTTGTCGAGACGTTGGGGGTGATGGTCGGGCGTGAACATCCGTTGTATGACAGCGCTTCGGTGCTGACGCCGGAGGACATCGCGCAGCTGGATTTCGCCTTGCTGGCGCCGGATTTTTTCACGCGCCTGTCGATCGATGAATACTTCCGCCAGAACGGCATCACCCCCAAGGTGCAGATCGAGGTGAATTCGGTGAGCACGTTGCTGGAAGTGATCCGGCATGCGCCGATTGCGACCATGCTGCCCGAGGCGATTGCGACCGAGGACCGGGCGTTGCGCAGGTTGCGGGTCGAGAGCGAAGCGCCGCAGCGGGGAGCGGCGTTGTTGCGGCGCAAGAACAACTATCACAGTGCGGCGGCTGAGGCGTTTATGAAGTTGGTGCTGGAAACTCGTTCATGAGCTTTTTTTGCGAGCAATAAAAAGAGCCTGCTTCGTCTTCGAAGCAGGCTCTTGTTTTATTGAAGTTTTAACTTAGCAGAACCGATCAATCACCCGAACTTCGTTCTTGTTCTGCATCGAGTCCCACGCCTGTTTCAGCGTTTGCAGAACATTACCGATGAAGTCCTTGTCGGCCGCGGCTTTCTTGCCGACATAGCCGTGGCCGCGGCGGTACATCTTCAAGCGGGCCAGCAGGTTCTGGTTGTTCCGGTCGAACTCTTCTTCACCAGCATGGGGCGACAGGCAGTCGATATGGACCTGACCCGACTTGCTGATCCACAGAATATGGCTGTCGTGGCTGTCTTTTTGCGCAGCGAACATACGAGCCAGTTCTTCGATAGTAGGTTGATTGTTCAGATTCATCATATTGCCCCTTGACCAGTCTGGTGATCTTTCAAAGTTGATTCGCTAATACAGGTAGCCCATCGGTTAGTTGATCCCTGGCACCGAAACCAGGACGTCAGCGGTCGCCCGTGTGAAGTACGGGGTCATGCGTCTGTTGCATGTAGTCGTGTTGAATAACTGCTACGCAAAAGCGTCACAACGAGGAGAAGCAGCGAAAACCGGGAGGCTCCTTGACGACGTTTTCAGGGTCGACCACAAGCGTCTTGAGAATTTTCGCCAGCGCTTCTCGTCCTTGTACTGGACGTTCAGGCCAGGTCAGCTTCTTCAATCTGCCTTGTGGGCAGCGTGTATCCGGAAAAAACAGCTCGGCGGTCAGACGAGCTTGCTCAAGCGTGTTGCCAGTGCTCCCGATCGGGGAGACGTCTGCATCATGCAAAAGCAAAACGATGCCGTCAACGGTTTTGTAGTGATTATTTTTTGTCACTACATATTGTCGGACAAAGTCATTCTGGAATGAAAAAAGGGGGGCTTCAGGCAGTGGGAGTAAGGCTGCGCAGGCAGTAGAACGTGCAGGGATAGCCGTCCACGTTTTTTGTCTGGCGGGTAAAGTCGCCGCCGCTCAGCTCGGGGATGAGCCGGGCCCAGAGCCGCTGTGCAGGCAGGTTGGCGTCGACGTGGAAAATCTGCCATCGACCGGGCAGGTGGCTCAAGAGGGCAGAGGCGACAAACTGCGCGACGCCTTGGCCACGCCAGCGTCGGCTGACGAAGAAGTAGCCGATGTTGTAGTCGGCGCCTTCGATGAGGAGGTGGTCATCCACGGTCACGAACCCCGCCAGTTCGCCGTCGACGTGGATCAGGAATGGCCGGGTCGCCGGCTGGCGCCAGTAATCGTCTTTCAACTGGATCGGGAAGAACCCATGCCCGCCGAGCTTCAGCGGCAGCCACTCGCTGAAGTCATAAGTGTAGAACTGCATCAGGTTTTCAAGGGTTTCCAGTTCGTCGCGCCGGGCGACGCGCAGTTCGATGACAGACATGCCGCTGCCTCCTGACCATCACTGTTGAAACAGTAGCGCGCAGCGGGCTATTTGGCCGCCGGTTTCGCCGAGCGTTTGCCGGTTCCGGTGGTTTTGCTCCGAGTGGTCTTGCGTTTGTTCTTCCATGGCGCAGCGGCTTTGTCGGCAGGTGGCGGGCCGCTGATGGTCAGGCTCAGCCCGGCGCAGCGGGTCACTTGCTTGCTCATCCACGCGGCCTGTTTGGTGACGAATTCCTCCAGACTCATTTCGCCGCTCTGCACCATGTCCAGCGCCTGTTCCCAGATCGCTGTGGTGCCGGGGTCGGCAATCGCCCGCGGCACGGCGTCGATCAGGCTGAAGGCGGCGGGCGTGGCGGACAGGGCCTTGCCGTTTTTCACCAGATAGCCGCGATCCAGCAACCCTTGAATGATCGAGGCGCGGGTAGCTTCGGTGCCGATGCCGGTGGTGTCCTTGAGTTTCTGCTTGAGCAGCGGATCTTCCACTAGTTTGGCGACGTTCTTCATGGCCTTGATCAGGTCGCCTTCGGTATAGGGCTTGGGCGGTTGCGTCCAAAGGTCCTTGAGCTTCACGTCCGCCACGGCGCACTCGGCGCCTTGGGTCAGTGTCGGTAGCGTCTGTGGCGCGGGGGCTTCACGCCCCCTGGCCGGGGCCAGCGCTTCGGGCAACGCGCGTTTCCAGCCCGGCTCGATGATCTGCTTGCCGACCGCGCGCAAGGCTTCCCCGGCGCAATCGAAATCGGCCTGGGTGCGGTCGTATTCGTGATTGGGCAGGAACTGCGCCAGATACCGTGCGCGAACCAGCGTGTAGACCGCGCGGTGCTTGCCGGTCAGACGCTCCAGGTTTTTCGCGGCAGCGGTCGGAATGATGCCGTGGTGGGCGCTGACCTTGGCGTCGTTCCAGGCGCGGGAGCGGCGCTGTGGCTCCAGATGCTCGCGCAGCGCTTCGAGGCTCGGATCGGCCTGACGCAACGCCGCAAGAATCCCTGGCGCCTCGCTGTGCTGGCTCAGGGGCAGGTAGCCGCAATCGCTGCGCGGGTAGGTGATGACCTTGTAGGTTTCGTAAAGCGCCTGGGCGATGTCGAGGGTTTCCTGGGCACCGAGGCCGAGCTTCTTCGAGCAGACTTCCTGCAAGGTGCCCAGATCGAAGGGCAGGGGCGCCACTTCGCGCATGCGTTCGGTGCGCAGCTTGACCACCCGGGCGCTGACGGCGCTGCCGATGGCGGCGGCCGCTTGCTGGGCGAGGGCCTGATTGAGACAACGGTCCTGATCGTCACAGGCATCGCCCGGCGCACGCCACTGCGCCGTGAACGGCGTGCCGTTGTGCAGCAGTTGCACGTCGATGGCCCAGTACGCGACCGGCACGAAATCGGCAATGCTGCGGTCGCGATCCACCACCAGCCGCAACGTCGGCGTCTGCACCCGGCCCACCGGCAGTACACCTTGATAGCCTGATTGCCGGCCGAGCAGGGTGAACAGGCGACTCATGTTCATCCCGATCAGCCAGTCCGCCCGCGAGCGCCCCAGTGCCGAGTGATACAGGCTGAAGGTTTCAGCGCCCGGTTTGAGCGCTGCCAACGCCTTGCGGATCGAGGCTTCATCCAGCGCCGACAGCCACAAGCGGCGGATCGGCCCGCGATAGCGGCAATGCTCCACCAGCTCCCGGGCGATCATCTCGCCCTCACGGTCGGCGTCGGTGGCGATGATCAGTTCGCTGGCCTCGCCGAGCAGGCGCTTGACCGCCTTGTACTGGCTGGCGGTACGCGGCTTGACGGTCATTTTCCATTTGTCCGGGATGATCGGCAGGTCCGCCAGCACCCAGCGCTTGTATTTGGCGTCGTAGGCGTCCGGCGGCGCGGTTTCCAGCAAGTGGCCGATGCACCAGGTCACCGTGACGTCCGTTCCCAGCCAGCAGCCGTCGCCCCGACGCTTTGCGCCGAGCACGGCCGCAATGTCCTTGGCCTGGGAAGGTTTTTCACAGAGGTACAGCCGCATAACCACCGTCGTCGATCATTGCCCGAAGAGGCGCACAGAATGGCCTGACTCGGGCGAACGGGCAACTTTTATCTGTATGGATATACAGATAAAAAGATTGCCGGTCATGACAGCTGTCGCCAGGGCAATCCGGGACGCTATCGAGAAATTGATTAGCCCCTCGTTGGCGGCTGTGGCAGGTTAAATCTGCCTAACAGGGCGAGTGACAGGACGATCTCGCCAGAAGATCGCCGTTTTTCTGTCTGACACTGACTCTTCAGAAACAAGGACGTACACCATGTCTCAACCTTCCTCCCAGGCCAGCAGCGCCTTCACCGCCGTCGACACCTTCAGCCACCTGTACGATCGCGGCACCGGGACCGTCAACGGCAAACCATCGTTCACCGCCGACCAGGCTGCCGACGAAATCCTGCGCAAGGGCATGTCGTGGCAGGACAAGAATGCCGACGGCAAGATTGATCTGACCTACACGTTCCTGACCGACAAACCGTCGAACTACAACCCGAAACTCGGTAACTTCAGCGAGTTCAGCGCCCAGCAAAAGGCCCAGGCCGTGCTGGCGATGCAATCGTGGTCCGACGTGGCCAACGTGACCTTCACCGAAGGCAAGGGCGGTGACGGCCACATGACCTTCGGCAACTACGATGTCAGCACCGGCGGCGCGGCGTTCGCCTACCTGCCGCAGGGCAGCAGCTACGACGGTCAATCGTGGTACCTGATCAACGATCAGTACCAGGTCAACAAGACCCCGGACACCAACAACTACGGGCGCCAGACCCTGACCCACGAAATCGGCCACACCCTCGGCCTGTCGCACCCGGGCGCCTACAACGCCGGCAACGGCAACCCGACCTACGGCGACGCCAAATACGCCGAAGACACCCGCGGCTACAGCCTGATGAGCTACTGGAGCGAAGCCAACACCGACCAGAACTTCAGCAAGGACGGCAGCGGCGCCTACGCCTCGGCACCGTTGATGGACGACATCGTCGCGGTGCAGAAACTCTACGGCGCCAACTTCGAAACCCGTGCCGACAACACCGTGTACGGCTTCAACTCGAACGCCGATCGCGACTTCTACAGCGCCACCTCGAACACTTCCAAAGTGGTGTTCTCGGTGTGGGACGGCGGCGGCAATGACACGCTGGATTTCTCCGGCTTCAGCCAGAACCAGAAGATCAACCTTAACGAAGGGTCGTTCTCCGATGTCGGCGGTCTGGTGGGCAACGTGTCCATCGCTCACGGCGTGACCGTGGAAAACGCCATTGGCGGTTCGGGCAATGACCTGCTGATCGGCAACGCAGCGGCCAACGACCTGATCGGCGGTGCCGGCAACGACATCATTTACGGCGGTGGCGGCGGTGATTCGCTGTGGGGCGGTGAAGGCGCAGACACCTTCGTGTTCGGCGCGGCCAGCGACTCGACCATGACCGCGCCAGACTGGATCATGGATTTCACCAGCGGCCTGGACAAGATCGACCTGTCAGGCATCGCGGGGTTCGCCACCGGCGCAGCCACTCTGAACTTCGTCAGCGGCTTCACAGGGCATGCCGGGGACGCGATCCTCACTTACTTCGAACAGACCAACCAGACCAGCCTGATGATTGACCTCACAGGCCAGGGTTCGGTGGACTTCGCCGTGGGTGTGGTGGGGCAGGCTGTGGCGACCGATATTGTCGCGTGATCTGAAACGAAAAAAACCGCAGTCCTTCGCAGGCTGCGGTTTTTTTTGTTTTCGGACATCGCTCTACGACATTGAAATCGGTTACTGCTCGGTTTCGAGGATCGAAGCGGCGGATGTATTACGTACTCTGGCAAACCACCAGAGAGCCGCAACGCCCAGCAGCGTCGCCAGCACAGCCAGGATCAGGATCACACGTTGTGCCCCCAAAGGCGCGGCGAGCAGCGCAACAAGCAGTCCTGCGAGCGGTTGTGACAAGTTGTTGAGCAGGGTGATCACGCCCACGGTCTTGCCGAAGTCCTGAGGGGGAATGACTCGCTGGCGAATGCTGCGCATGTAAACGTTGAACATCTTGTCGAAGCCGACGATCAACAGGAAACCCAGCACATAACCCGCCAGGTTCGGGCTCAGGGCGCTGATGAAGGCGCCGGCGGCGAGCATCGAATAGGCAACGCCACCCAATACGCGCAACGGCAATACCACCCGGGCGAGGAAAAACAGAATCACGATGGTGGCCACCGCGCCTGCCGTTTGCAGCACGGCGTAGTCGTCCTTGCCGGCGCTGTACTGACCGAGCACCATGGCCGCCGAAGTGGCCAGGGTGACCCCGACAATCAGGTTGACCCCCACAGCCAGGGTGATGATCTTCTTCAGCTCCGCCCGTTCACGGATATGCCTGAAAGCGATGCGCAGAGGCTGCAGCCAGATGTCCTGATGCTGCTCGAACACCTCCAGAGTGATACGGCTGAAACGTTGCCACACCCGCATGCTCAGGTCGGCGAGCAGGAACAGCCCGGCCACCCACAGCACCACCCAGTGCCAGGCCGACACTTCGAGCAGCAATGCCGCCACCAAGGGCCCCAGAACCAGCCCGGTCTGGTCGGCTATCTGCGAGTAGGAAAGGGTTTTGGTGTAGCTGTAGTGCTGGAAAATACGCGGCATCAGCACTTCGCGGGCCATGATGCCCTGAGTCGTCAGCACGCCGCATAGCGCCGACAGCACCACCAGCCACGCGATACCGCCGAAGACGGCATAAAGCCCTACTGCCAATACGCAGAGCAACGCCCGGTAAACCTGACTGATGTGCAGGATCCTGATGGGCGAGAACTTGTCGCACAAAGCTCCGCATAGCGGAAACGCGAGAAAGCGCGGCAGCGACTCGACGAAAAATGCGAGCCCCGCCCAGGACGCGCTGTTGGTGGTCTGGAACACCACAAGCGGCACGATGAACAACAGAATCTGATCCGCCAGCCGCGACAGGAACAGCGAGATGAAAAAAGCCAGGTAATCCTTACGCATGATGACTCCTGTCGGTGGGCGTCTTGGTCGTTTTGCGCGTGATATGAAAACAGAAACCACCGCCTTCGCAAGCGACGGTTGTTGCTGATCGGAGAAAAAACCGTTCGGCTGCGGATCCGACGAGATTCCCCCGCATGGGTTATACCTGAACCGGTGCCTTCGCCGCCCGTCAGGAGAAACCGATGAAAAGTTCCGGTCCCAGTCCCGTCATCACCGTCGCCGAGCAGCCTGGCTGCCTGCTGGTAAAATTCCACGGCATACAGGTCGCCGCCTCGGCCCGAGCCCTGGTGCTGCTCGAAGCCAATTACCCGCCGGTCTACTACATCCCGCGCGAGGATATCGACGAAAAATACTTCGCCCGCACCGACCACACCACCTACTGCCCGTACAAGGGCGATGCCAACTATTTCAGTCTGCAAGTGCCGGGGCACGAAGGGGCGAATGCGGTGTGGACGTACGAAAATCCGAAGATTTCGGTCAGCCAGATCAAGGATTACGTGGCGTTTTATCCCGATCAGGTGAAGTTTGAGTTGCTGGACGCGGAGGTCTGAGATCCAGCAGGGTGGCGAGGGCATTGCGCCCCCGCCACACGAATATCAATCAGTTCTTGTCCAGATCGATATTCTTCGTCTCACGCAGACAGATCATCCCCACCACCAGGCTCACTCCGGTAATCAGCACCGGGTACCACAGCCCGTAAAAAATATCCCCGGTGTACACCACCAGCGCAAACGACACGGTTGGCAGGAATCCGCCGAACCAGCCGTTGCCGATGTGATACGGCAGGGACATCGAGGTGTAGCGGATGCGGGTCGGGAACAGTTCGACCATCAGCGCGGCGAGCGGACCGTAGCACATGGCCGAGATGATGATCAGGCCGACGATCAGGGCCACGATCATCGGTTTGTTGATTTGCTGCATATCAGCCTGTTGCGGGTAGCCGGCCAGAGTGATGGCGCCGCGCAGGGCGGCTTCGTCGAAGCCGTCGAGTTTCACATCGCCGACGCTCACTTGCACCGTGCTGCCCGCCGGCGCGGCGACGCTGGAGTAGGGCAGGCCTTGCTTGACCAGGAAGGTCTTGACCTTGTCGCACGGGCTGTCGAATTTGGCCTTGCCCACCGGATCGAACTGGAAGGTGCAGGTCGCCGGGTCGGCCACCACGGTGATCGGTGCCTGTCGGCTGGCGTGGTCGATGGCCGGGTTGGCGTAGTGGGCCAGGGATTTGAAGATCGGGAAGTACAGCGCGGTGGCCAGCAGCAAGCCAAGCATCAGCACCGGTTTGCGCCCGACCTTGTCCGACAGCCAGCCGAAAATGATGAAGAACGGCGCGCCGATCACCACGCTGATGATCAGCAGACTGTTGGCCACCGCCGGGTCCATTTTCAGGAACTGGGTGAGGAAGAACAGCACGTAAAACTGCGCCGCGTAGAAGGTCACCGCTTGCCCGGCGTTGATGCTGAACAGGGCGATCAGCACGACTTTGAGGTTTTCCCATTTGCCGAAGGACTCGCGGATCGGCGCCTTGCTGGCCTTGCCTTCTTCTTTCATTTTCAGATAGGCCGGCGATTCGTGCAGACTCAGGCGAATCCAGGTGGAAATACCCAGCAGCACGATCGACAACAGGAACGGAATACGCCAGCCCCAGACTTCGAATTGATCGCCGGTGAAGTAGCGGCAACCGAGCACCACCAGCAGCGACAGCAGCAGACCAAGGGTCGCGGTGGATTGAATCCAGCTGGTGTGGAACCCGCGCTTGCCGATCGGCGCGTGTTCGGCCACGTAAGTCGCGGCGCCGCCGTACTCGCCGCCGAGGGCCAGGCCCTGAAGCATGCGCAGTATCACCAGAATGATCGGTGCGGCGATGCCGATGCTGGCGTAGGTCGGCAGCAGGCCCACGGCGAACGTCGCCACGCCCATCAGGATGATGGTTGCGAGGAAGGTGTATTTGCGCCCGATCATGTCCCCCAACCGACCAAACACCAGCGCCCCGAACGGCCGCACGATGAAGCCTGCGGCAAATGCCATCAGCGCAAAGATGAATGCGGTGGTGTCGTTGACCCCGGCGAAAAATTGCTTGCTGATGACCGCCGCCAGGGCGCCGTAGAGGAAGAAGTCATACCACTCGAACACCGTCCCCAGGGACGAGGCGAAGATGACCTTTCGGGTATCGGGGCTGGCGTCCGCGCTGCGCACGGCATCCAGAGACTGAACGTGTTCTGACATATCGGTATCCCTCACAGTGATTGTTTTTGTTGTTTCCACTGTCGGCACCGGCCTTGTGGGCGGGCGCCGCTGTTCCTTTGGTCAAGAGAGTGCGGTCAGTGCTTTTTCTTCGGCGGGAAAACTCCGGGCGGTTGGGTTGAGAATCAGCTGTGCCGCTTTTTCAGCAATCATCAGCGTAGGCGAACAGGTGTTGCCCGAGGTAATGCGCGGCATGATCGACGCATCGGCAATCCGCAGCCCCGGTACGCCGTGCACGCGCAACTGCGCATCGACCACGGCGTCCGCGTCGTTGCCCATGCGGCAAGTGCCGACCGGGTGGAAAATCGTCGTGCCGATCTTCGCCGCCGCTTCGTGCAGTTGTTCTTCGGTTTGCAGACTGGCGCCGGGCAGGTATTCCACCGGATTGAAAGCTTGCAGGGCGGGGGCGCTGACGATGCGCCGGGTCAGGCGAATCGCATCGGCGGCCACGCGCAGGTCTTCGGGATGGCTGAGGTAATTGGGTTGAATCAGCGGCGCGGTTTGTGGATCGGCGGAACGGATCTCGACCCGACCCCGGCTCTGCGGCCGTAAATCACACACCGACGCGGTGAATGCGGGGAAGCTGTGCAGCGGTTCGCCAAAGCGCTCCAGCGACAGCGGCTGCACGTGATATTCGAGGTTGGCCGAGGTCTGCTCAGGCCCGGAACGGGCAAACGCACCCAGCTGACTCGGGGCCATCGACAACGGCCCGCTGCGGTCGTACAGGTAACGCAGGCCCATGCCCATCTTGCCCCACACGCTGCCGGCGATCTGATTGAGGGTGCGGGCGTTCTCCAGTTGGTAGATAAGCCGCAGTTGCAGGTGATCCTGCAGGTTGCCGCCGACGCCCGGCAATTCATGCACCACGCCGATGCCGAGCTTTTCCAGCAGCGGGCGCGGCCCGATTCCGGAGCGTTGCAGAATGCTCGGCGAGCCCACGGAGCCGGCGCACAACACGATCTCCTTGCGCGCCTTGAAGTTCTTTTGTTGACCCTGCCAACGGGCGCTGACTTTCGAAGCGCGACCGTCTTCGAACAACACGCGATCCACTTCGACTTCAGTCAGCACGGTGAGATTGGCCCGATCGCGAATCGGCTTCAGAAACGCCTTCGCCGCATTCCAGCGCACCCCGGCCTTCTGATTGACCTGAAAGTAGCCGCAACCCTCGTTGTCGCCCTGGTTGAAGTCGTCGATGCTGGCGATGCCGCTCTGTTCGGCAGCGCTGCGGAAGGCATCGAGAATCGGCCACGACAGGCGCTGGCGTTCGACTCGCCACTCACCCTTGTCGCCATGAAAGTCCGCCGCACCAGCAAAATGGTTTTCGCTCTGTTTGAACAGCGGTAGCACATCGTTCCAGGCCCAGCCCGGATTGCCTTCGGCGGCCCAGCCGTCATAGTCGTTGGCCTGGCCACGCATGTAGATCATGCCGTTGATCGACGAGCAGCCGCCCAGCACCTTGCCGCGCGGATAACTCAGCGCACGGCCATTGAGGCTCGGTTGCTCTTCGGTCTTGAAGCACCAGTCGGTGCGCGGGTTGCCGATGCAGAACAGGTAACCCACGGGAATGTGAATCCACGGATAGTTGTCGCGCCCGCCAGCCTCCAGCAACAGCACGCGCTGCTGTGGATCGGCCGACAGCCGATTGGCCAGCAAACAC
Organism: Pseudomonas pharyngis; assembly: GCF_021602345.1. Taxonomy (GTDB): domain Bacteria; phylum Pseudomonadota; class Gammaproteobacteria; order Pseudomonadales; family Pseudomonadaceae; genus Aquipseudomonas; species Aquipseudomonas pharyngis. Next base: position 117,538 of record NZ_BQID01000004.1, on the reverse strand, counting down.
CCGGCCGGCCCGGCACCGACCACGATGTAATCGAACTCATCGAGGGACGTCTGCATTCCCTGACCTCGCTTATTGTTTTTGTTGTCAGTCATCCTAGTTGTTAGCTTTCGTCAAAAGAATGTTAGTTTTTGCGCAGCCGCTGTGCGTTTTCAAACAGTGCTCCCTGACGATAGCCGACAAGGACAAGCCATGTTCGACTGGAACGACCTGCGGTTCTTTCTCGAGTTGCAGCGCAGCGGCCGCCTGCTCACCGCCGCCCGCCGACTGAACACCACGCACGCCACCGTCGCCCGACATATCGAAGCCATCGAAAAAAGCCTTGGCACCGCGTTGTTCGTCCAGCACGCCCAGGGGTACGAAATGACTCCGGCGGGGGAGGCGCTGCTCAAGCATGCCGAAGCCATGGAAAATGTCGCGCTGCTGGCTCAGGAAGAAATCACCCAGTCCACGGCGCCGCTGGGCAAGATTCGCGTCGGTGTGACAGAAGGGCTGGGCATCATGTTTCTCGCCAGCCGCATGATCGGGTTGTTCGAACGCTATCCGGGGCTGGAAGTGGAACTGGTGGCGGTGCCGCGCTTCGTCAGCATCCTCAATCGCGAGGCGGAAATCAGCATTCACCTGGAGCGGCCGGCGGCGGACATGCTGGTCACCCGCAAACTCACCGATTACCGACTCGCGCTCTATGCCAGCCGCGCCTATCTCGATAATTCACCGCCGCTGCGCAGTCGCGAAGATCTCGGACGGCACGCGTGGATCGGCTACGTCGATGATCTGCTGTTCAGTCAGGAGCTGATGTTTCTCAACAGCTTCTGCCGCAACCCACGGGTGGTGTTTCACAGCACCAGCGTGATCGCCCAGCAGCAGGCGGCGCGCTCGGGGTTGGGGATTGCGGTACTTCCTTGCTACATGGCCGCGTCGGATCCGGATCTGGTAGCGCTGTTGCCGGATGAGAGCATCGAGCGCAGTTACTGGATCAGCACGCGGCGCGAGTTGCACAAGTCGGTACGGTTGCGGGTGGTCTGGGATTACGTCGTGGGCTTGTGCGAAGGCGAGCGCGAGTTGTTGATGGGCCAGTAAAGACAGCGGTTTCATGCAACTAAAACGCCCGGCAAAAGGTCATTCGATTTGCGGAGGTTGAGTCATCACGCAGAACCTCGACAACGAAGACGTTTCCCGTGGCCACTCACCTCGATCGCCGCAATAACCTGTCCCTCGACAGCCTGAATTTCTTCCTCGCCGACGTGCGTGACGGGCTCGGTCCTTATCTGGCGATTTACCTGCTGGCGGTTCACCACTGGGAGCCGGCGAGTATTGGTCTGGTCATGACCCTTGCCGGGATCGCCGCGCTCATCACCCAGACCCCGGCAGGTGCGCTGGTCGACAGCACGCGCTTCAAACGGGCGCTGATCGCGATTGCCGCGCTGGTGGTCACCGGGAGTTGTCTGCTGCTGCCGTTTGTGACGTCGTTCAGCCTGGTGGCGGTGACGCAAGCCATCAGTGCCGTCGCCGCTTCGATTTTCGCGCCGGCCATTTGCGCGATCACCCTCGGGATTACCGGGCCTCGTGCCTTCACGCGAAGAACCGGGCGCAACGAAACCTTCAACCACGCCGGCAACGCCTGCGCCGCGTTGTTGGCCGGTTTGTCCGCGTACCTGTTTGGTCCGGTTGCGGTGTTTTATTTGATGGCGGTCATGGCGCTGGCCAGTGTGATTGCTGTCTCGTTCGTATCGGCCGACGCCATTGACCACGATCTCGCCCGAGGTCTTTCCCCCAGCGAAGCGGGGCAGGGCAAGCAGCCTTCGGGCTTTTCCGTGTTGCTCACCAACCGCCCGCTGCTGATGTTTGCGATTTGCTGCGCGCTGTTTCATCTGGCGAACGCGGCGATGTTGCCGCTGGTGAGCCAGAAGCTGGCGCAGGCCAATCTGCAGATGGCCACACCGCTCACGTCTGCCTGCATCGTCGCGGCACAACTGGTGATGGTGCCGGTCGCGCTGCTGGTGGGGGCGAAGGCCGATCTGTGGGGACGCAAGCCGTTGCTGTTGGCGGGGTTTCTAATTTTGCCGTTGCGCGGTGTGCTGTATGTGCTGTCGAACGATCCGTGGTGGCTGGTTTCGGTGCAGTTGCTCGATGGCATCGGCGCGGGGATTTTCGGCGCGCTGTTTCCGGTGGTGGTGAAAGACCTGACGCTGGGGACCGGCCACTTCAACGTCAGTCTGGGGGCGATTTCGACAGTGTTCGGACTGGGCGCGGCATTGAGCAACAGTCTGGCGGGCATCGTGGTTCAAGAGGCCGGTTACAGCGCCGGGTTTCTGACCTTGGCGGCCGTGGCGCTGGTAGCGCTGGTGCTGCTTTGGGTGGCGGTGCCCGAGACAGTATCGGGTTCCAATGCCGACTCAATTGCACTGCAAAGCAAGGCGTCGCGGATGGTTACGCCTTGACTCAACGGTCCCAAGACCTGTTCAACCGGCGGGAATCGACAGCGTCGCCCGCAGGCCTCCCTCGACCCGGTTTTGCAGTGTGATCCGCCCACCCAGACGGGTGGCGATGGTATTGACGATGGTCAGCCCCAGGCCCGCGCCCTCGGGGTTGCCCCGGCTGTAGAACCGCTCGAACAATCGCGCCCGGTCCGTTTCATCGATACCCGGGCCCTGATCTTCAACGTCCAAATGGTAAAAACCGTCGACGCGGGTCAATTGCACGCTGATCACGCCTTGCTCCGGGGAGAAGTTGGCGGCGTTGGTGATGAGGTTGTTCAAGGCAATGTCGATGGTGGCAGCATCGGCGAACGCTGGAAAAGGTTGGTCGCTGACGTCAAAGGCCAGTTCCAGATGTTTGCTCAGCAACCATGGCGTGAGTTGCACCAGACTGTTGCGCACGGTGTCGCCAAGGTCGATGCGTTGGTTGGCAGGCGCACTGGCCTTGGGTTCGAGGCGGGCCATGGTCAGTAGCTGATTGACCAGTCGGCTGGTGCGATCCACCCCGGCGATCAGAAATTCGAGTGACTCGCGACGTTCCTGCTCGGTGCCAGCCTCCAGCAGGTTTTGCGCATGTACCCGCAGTACCGCCAGCGGCGTGCGCATTTCGTGGGCGGCGTCGGCGATGAACCGGCGTTCCCGACCGAGCACTTCCTGGATCTGCGCAAGCATGCGGTTGAGTGCGGCTTGCATCGGTTCCAGTTCGCTGGGCAGCGGCGTCAGTTGCAGCGGTTCGAGAGCGCCACTGTGGCGGGCGCGCAGGGTCGCCGCCATATTGGCCAGCGGCTTGAGCCCCCAGCCGATGGCCAGCCAGATCATCGCCGCAAGGACCAGACTGCCGATTACGTTCGGCCACAGGGTATGGCGGACGATCCGGTCAACCAGATCCGCTCGCACGTCGCCACGTTCACCCACCCAGATGCGCAAACCGTTCTGTTTGTCTTCCAGGACAAACGCCCGCCAGTGGCGCTTGTTCAGATCCTCCACGTCGCTGAAGCCTGGCTGGATCGGCGGCGTGCTGAAGGAGGGTGCACTGGCGGTGTGTACCAACACCTCGCCTTGGGGATTCCACACCTGAAAGGCGAGTTTTCGTTCGTAGGGGTGGCCATCGCCCCGAGGCACGGCTTCAGCCAGTGCCGAGTTGAAGGCCTGATACAGGTTCGTGTGTTCCGGCGCTGACAACGGCATGCGCATCACGCCTTGCAGCAGACGCGCGTTCTGCGCCAGTTGCGCGTCGTAGACCTCGGCGATTTCGTGGTTGCTGTCGTGCAGGTTGAACAGGCTGAGCACAGTCAGACCAGCGAGCATCAGGCCGATGATCAGGGTCAGGGTGCGGCGCCGGATCGAGGTCATCGGCGCTCCTCCACCAGATAACCCACGCCGCGAATGGTGCGGATCAGGTCGGTGGAGAATTTCTTGCGCAGGTGATGAATGTGCACTTCCAGGGTGTTGCTTTCGGCTTCTTCGTTCCAGCCGTAAAGCAGTTGTGTGAGGTGGTCGCGGGTCATGACCCGACCCGGCGGCGAGAGCAGTTCGTGCAGCAACTGATATTCCTTGGGCGTGAGCACCACCGGCTGCCCCAGATAGCTGACTTGCTGGGTGCCGGGGTTGAGACTGATGCCGGCGTGCTCGATCAGCATCTGCGCGCGTCCGGCACTGCGTCGCAGCAGGGCGCGCAGGCGGGCTTTGAGCTCGGCCAGGTCAAAGGGCTTGATCAGGTAATCGTCGGCGCCGGCGTCCAGCCCCGCAATGCGGTCTTCGGTGGCATCGCGGGCGGTGAGGATCAGCACCGGCAGGTTAGAACCAGTGCTACGCAGACGGCGTAGTACTTCCAGGCCGTCCATGCGTGGCAGGCCGAGATCGAGCACCGCCAGATCAAAGGTTTCGCTGAGCAGGGCGTGCAGGGCGCTGCTGCCGTCCTTGAGCCAGTCGACGGTGTAGCCCTCGCGCCCCAGTGCCTGATGAATGCCCTCGCCGAGGGCCACGTCATCCTCGATCAGTAATAAGCGCACACGGACTCCTGTCAGTCGAGTTTCTTGTTTACGTCCACCAGCAACGCGGCGATCTCTTTGCGGCGCCCGGCATCGGCACTTTCCCGGCCCGGGCGCGGAGCGGCTTGCAGGGCCTTGAGCAGCGCTGCTCTGGCTTCAGCGTAGCGTTTTTGACGGTAAAGGTGATCGCCCCAAAAGTACAAACTGTCGATGCCATCAGGGTTGAGTTGCAGGGCCTGCTTGAGCAGTTGCTCAGCCTTGTCGCTGTCGCCGAAACCGATCGGCCAGCCGGGCACCCGATCGTACAGCGCGGCGAGGCTGGTGTAGGCGGAACCTTGCAGCGCCTTGGGGTCCAGGGTCAGGGATTTTTCCAGATCGGCTTTGGCATCCTTGGCTTTACCCAGAGCACCCAGTCCGCCCTCGGCACCGGCCCAACTGCTGGTGACGATGCCTTTCCAGATCCAGGCCTCGGCGACGGCCGGCCGTTCGGTGGCGAAGTGCGTTGCCTGGACGGCCAACTGTTCAAATGCAGCGGCGCGCTGTTTTTCCGGTGTTTCGTACTGGATGTGTGCCCAGCTCTGCTGGATGCTGTTGAGGCGTTGTTGATCGGCAGCTTCCAGCGCCCAGACACTTTGACTGAGGGCGCCCAGCAGCACACAGGCGAGAAGTTTTTTCATGGTTTCGGCGTCTCGTTCTCGGTTTTTTCACTCAGGCGACGGATCAATGGCAATTGCTTGCGCAGACCGCGATCCACCAGATTGGGCAGCAGGCTGTTGAGGCGTACGAAGAAGCGCTCCGGCCAGCCCAGATAGAGGTCGCGGCGATCACCGGCAATCGCATGAATCACCGCAGCGGCGACGGCCTGCGGATCGTCGACGCTGGCTTTGAGTGCATCGTTCAATGCCTGGGCGGCGGGGCTGTTCATGCTGGTGCGTGTGGCGCGGGGCGCCACGTACAACACACCGACCCGGGTATCCGCCAACTCTCGGCGCAAGGCCTCGGAAAATCCGCGCAAGGCAAACTTGGTTGCGCAATAACTGGCATAACCGGGATAGCCGATCGACCCGTAGGTCGAGCCAACGTTGACCACCATGGCACTGTCGGCCTGTTTGAGCAGCGGCAGCAACAGTTTGGTCAGGCAGATCGGCGCACCGATGTTCACCGCCAGCATGGCGTTGATGTCGCTGTCGTCGAGCTGTTCCAGCATTGCGAAATGATTGACCCCGGCGGCGTTGATCAGCAGGTTGATGCCGCCGATGGCCTCGGCGGCGGCCAGCACCTTGCGCCGGTCGCTGAGGAATGTCAGGTCGGCAGCGACCCAGCACAGGTTCTGTGGGTAAAGGTCGAGCAACGGGCGCAACGATTCCTGATGTCGCGCGACCGCCAGGACCTGCGCACCGGCAGCGCACAGGGCACGCGTGATCGCTATCCCGATGCCGCCGCTGGCACCGGTCAACACCACACGGGCTTCATGCAGCTGCATGTTGAGCCTCCGCGTCGCGGGGCAGGCCTCGGAACATGTCGGCGTAGAGACGATAGACGACTTTCGAGGCATGAATCACCGCCGCCTGGTCGGCCGGATCTTCCAGCTGATTCATCAGCCGGCGATAGGTTTGCATGTGCTCGATGTCCAGCGAGCCGTGGGAGCTGAGGTAGCTGAACGCCGTTTCCGGCAGGGCCAGACGTTCGCGGATGCTGCCTGCCGCGTGTGTGGCCAAAGCGATGCTGGTGCCTTCAAGCACATTCACCATGCCGAACAGTCCCACCGGGTTGCCCCGGGCGATCAGGTCGTAAAGGAAACTGACCATCAGCTCGATCGGCAACGAAGGCTGACCGTCCCGGACCGCGTCACGATCACCGCCACAAGCGGCGATGTCGTCGAGTACCCATTGCTCATGACCGTATTCGTCCTCGATGTATTCGCACACGGCTATGCGCAGCCATTCCAGATGCGTCGGCAGGCGCGCACCACAAGCCATCATCAGTGGTACGGTGTGGCGCACGTGGTAGTAGGCCTGGGCGAGAAACGCGCGATAGCTTTCAAGGCTGACCTTGCCTTGCAGCGCATCGAGGATGATCGGCAAATTGAACAGCTCGTGGCGTTCCTGGTGCGTGGCTTCTTGCAAGGTGTCAAAAAAGCTCATGGTGCGGATTCCTCGGAAAAGGCGGATTCGGTAAGCACGGCGCGGTACTGCGTGACGATTGCCTCGCGGCGGGGGCGACCGTTGGCGGTGAGCAGGCCGTTGGCGGTGAGCAGGCCGTTGGTGGCCGTGAAAGGTTGTTCGAGGCGTGTCCAGTGATGCACCTGGGCGTAATCGGGCAAGGCCTCGTTGGCAGCGGCGACGGCGGCTTCCAGTTGTGCATCGGTGCAATCAGGGCGATGTGGCCAGAGCAGGGCGTGGTTGTGCGGCAAGGCCTCGCCATATACAAAGGCCTGGGCGATGTGCTGGCGCTGAGTCAGTTCGGACTCGACCCATTCCGGGTTGACGTTGCGTCCGAAACTGGTAACGAACTGATGCTTCTTGCGGCCCTTGAGGTAGAGAAAACCTTCCGGGTCGAACTCGCCCAGATCGCCGCTGGGCCACCATTCATCGCTGTACATCGGCTCGCCAAGGTAACCGAGCAAGGTCGAGCCCTTGATCAACACCTCTCCGTCTTCGGCAAGGCGCACGTCGACATGGGGCAGGGGCCGCCCGACACTGCCCGGACGACGTTCGCCGGGTCGGTTGAGGCAGACCACCGAGGCGCACTCTGACAGGCCGTAACCTTCGTAGACCGGCAGGCCGATTCGTTGCGCGCGGTGCAGCAGATCCTCGGAAATCCGTGCGCCACCAACGGCGGCAAAACGCAGCGATTGCGGATCGAAGGCTTTCTGTTCGGCAGCGCTGACCAACAGCAAAAGCAATTGCGGCACCAGGATCAGACTCTCGGGCGCCCGGTGGGCCAGGCAGCCCAGCAAGCGCGGCAGGTCGACGCCGCTGGCGCCCTGGATGCCCAGGGTTTTCTGGCTCGGCACGCTCAGCGTTGCGCCGGCGTACAGGGCCGCGTAACAGCCAAGGTTTTCCAGCAGGATTGCCAGCGGCAGCAACGCCACGTGATGTTGAGGGGCTGTGGGTTTGCTGGCCTCTTCCAGCTCCCGAGCGACCCGCAGCAGACTGTCGGCGCTCAGGCACACGCCTTTCGGTGTGCCGGTTGTGCCGGAGGTAAACGTCAGTTTGGCGGTACCGGCGGGCAGGCGGTTCGGGCCTTCAAAGGCGCGGCACCAGAATTCACCGCGTTGTTCATAACCGGCAGCGAGCAATTCTGGCTCCAGCTCCGGTTCGGCGATCACTCGTTCGGCCTGGCTTTGTTCCAAACAATGGGCACGTTGTGCCGGACTGAAGAACGGCGGCAGGGTCACGCACGTCAAGCCTTCAAACAACGCCGCCAGATCCCAGAGTATGGCTTCGACGCCGTTGTCCAGCGCCAGGGCGATGACCGTCACCTGCTCATCGCGCAGGCGCTGCTGGCGGTACATCACCTCGGCGTACAGCGTCGTGTAACTGATTTTCAGCGTGTCGCCCCACAATGCCAAAGCGTTGTCATTGCGCCCTGCATGGCTGCGCAGGGTTTCCTGGAATCGTTGCCGTTCAAGCGACATGGCAGGCTCCTTCGATAGACGTCGGCAATCCCAGCCGGCTGAACAGACCGATGTTGCGCAGATGGATGAAACCGGCGCGGATGTTGCCGACATGCACCCAGGGTTTGCTTTCGTAGTAACTGCCCCAGTGGTGACGGTCATCGCCCAGGCGTTCCGGGTCGGCGGCGCACAGCGTCACGGGTTTCAGACCCAGGCGATGGAAGCTGTTGACCAGCCCGATATTGCCGGTAAACGTCACCCACTCCAGACCGCCCATGGCCAGCAGGTAAGTGATGGCAATGATGCTCAGGCGCGCGCTGCCGGTGTCGTTGGCGGCAAGGTTGCCGACTTCGACAATCGCGCTGCGCTCCACCGGATGGTCTGCCGCCGCGCTGATCAACGGCTCGACCGGTTCATCCAGGTAACGTTCGAGAAAAAGTGGTTCAAGGTGCGCACGACGTACTCCGGCAACCGCGCAAAGGTCGCCGGAGTCGTTGTGCACACCAAACAGTTCGGGCATGAAATGGCGGATATCGGCGCCGTGGGCCTTGCGAAAACGTTGTTCAATAAACGCTTCGAACGCCGCTCGTTGAGCGTCGCCGGGTGGGGCGCTCGACAGTTGCATCTGCGGTGTTTCGCCTTGGCCGAAACGCAGGGGCAGGGAGATGTTCCAGTCAGAATCGGGCATGGGCTGAACGCCTCCCTCAATAGGTTTGAGTGGAGTATCCGGACCATTTCTTAACGAAGTCTGAAGGTGAAAAAAGGTTAACGAACGATGGATCTTCAGATTGTCTTAAGACTGTCACGGCAGGGTGACGCCGTCGGTCCACCCGGCAACCGGATCGAGACAGCCGAACGAATCGGCCTTCGCTTACAACAATCACGAGGCAACTATGACCCGCGACCTGGCCGCACCCCGTTATGGAAAACTGTCGATCACCTTGCACTGGCTGATGCTGGCGCTGTTCGTGGGCGTGTATGCCTGCGTTGAAATAAAAGGCTTCATGCCCCGAGGCAGCGAAGCGCGAGGCCTGTTAATGGGCCTGCACGGAATGTTCGGCGCGAGCATTTTTGTTCTGGTTTGGGTGCGCCTGTTTGGCCGCCTGACGCCACGTCCGCCGATTATCCCCAAACCGCCTGCCTGGCAGACGGCAATCGCGCACCTGATGCACCTGGCCCTGTATGGGCTGATGATTGTCACGCCAGTGCTGGCCTGGCTGATGCTCGCGGCCGGCGACAAACCTTTTCCGTATTTCGGCTTTCATGTGCCGGCGCCGGTGGCGGTCAATTCGGATCTGGCCAAGCAGATCAAGTACTGGCATGAACTGCTGGGCAGTACGGGCTATTGGCTGATCGGCCTGCACGCGGCGGCGGGGCTGTTTCATCACTATTGGGTGCGGGACAACACGCTGCTGCGCATGCTGCCGTTGCGTCAGCGTTGAGTTCGTTATCAAAAAGCCAAAGGCAGTCTGCCGGGCAGGTTGCCGAACGCACGATCAGCATCCAGTCTGTTGCCTGTCAACAGGAAGTGAGGACATCTTCACGATGATCCGGCCAGCGGTTCGTTTTCCGCTGGTCAAACAGCGTATTGACATATCGAATAATCTCGATATTCTCGCGGCATGGACCTGATCGAAGTATTCAAAGCACTCTCAAACCCGGTACGGCTTGAAATCCTGAAAGGCTTGAAAGACCCCGTAAAGAACTTTCCCCCGCAGGACGAGGGCGACGTTCACACGGTGGGCGTGTGTGTGAGCAGTATTCAAGAGGGCATCGGACTCTCGCAGTCAACGGTGTCCGGTTATCTTGCAACGCTGCAGCGTGTGGGCCTGGTTGAAGTCAGGCGCATCGGTCAGTGGACCTACTACAAGCGCAATGAAGCCAACATCAGCGCTTTGGCCGAGGTCATAGGGAAAGAGCTGTAAAAAATTTTACCGCATGATATCGAGATATCTCGATATCCCTTATTGTCGATGCGAGGATTCACCATGAAAGCGATGCTGCTTGAATCATTTGGCAACCCGGAATCGTTCACGCTCTGCGACGTGCCCAAACCCGTGCCGGAAGCGGGACAAGTGCTGGTCCGGGTACACGCGACCTCGATCAACCCATTGGATTATCAAGTCCGACGCGGCGACTATCAGGATCTGGTGCAACTGCCGGCCATCACCGGACATGACGTCTCCGGCGTAGTCGAAGCGGTTGGCCCCGGCGTGACGGCTTTCGCGCCCGGCGATGAAGTCTGGTACACGCCGCAAATCTTCGACGGCCCCGGCAGTTATGCCGAATACCACGTGGCGTCGGCCAGCATCATTGGCAAAAAGCCGCGCTCGCTGAGCCATCTCGAAGCGGCCAGCCTGAGCCTGGTCGGCGGGACGGCGTGGGAAGCGCTGATCGTGCGGGCGGCGCTCAGAGTGGGGGAGAGCATCTTGATCCATGGCGGCGCAGGCGGCGTCGGACACGTCGCCATCCAGCTCGCCAAAGCGATGGGCGCCAAAGTGTTCACCACCGCACGCGAAGCAAACGCCGAGTTCGTCCGCCGCATGGGCGCCGATGTGATCATCGACTACGAAAAAGACGACTACGTCGAAGCCATCCTGCGAGAAACCAATGGCCTCGGAGTAGACGTGGTATTCGACACTATCGGCGGCGACACCCTCGCGCGCAGCCCCGACGCCCTCGCACAACTTGGCCGCGTGGTCTCGATCGTCGACATCGCCAAACCACAAAACCTCGTTCAGGCCTGGGGCAAGAACGCGAGCTATCACTTCGTGTTCACCCGCCAGAACCGCGGCAAGCTTGATGAATTGAGTGCCCTGGTGGAGCGCGGTCAACTGCGGCCCCACGTTGGCGCGGTGTATTCACTTGCAGAGATTCCGCTGGCCCATGCGCGGCTGGAAAGTCCCAATAATGGTCTTCAAGGAAAAATTGCGATTGCGGTCGAGCCGTCACTTCGTTCGGGTTCTGTGGGGGATGCGTCATGATTTACGAAATCGCTTTGCTGCCTGTTCACGCAGAACGTGTTGATGAGTTCCGACGTGGATTTGCAGAGGTTGCGCCTTTACTCCGCCGTGCGAATGGGTATGGCGGGCACATGCTTGCGCAGGGAATTGAATCGCCGGAGCGGTTCAACTTGATCGTGCGGTGGGAGTCGCTTGAGGCTCACACGCAGTTTGAAGCAGGGGAAGACCACAGGGTCTTTATGCTGGGATTGGAGGGGTATTTTTCGGAGGAGCCGCAGGTTTATCACATTGAAGGGGCGGCTTTTACTGCTGGCGAAGGTGATGGGGCTCTTTGGTCCGGAAACTGAAAACATGATTTTGTGACGAGCGAGCCGGACTGGGTGACAGTCCGGCTTTTGTCCGGAGTTAAACGCGGTGCGCATTGGTTGTTTAAATCAGTCCTGCAGTCACGCCCGGATGCCCACAGCGCCTTGCGCCGTCCCCTACACCTAAGACAGAATCCGCCGGCTTGTGCGTCTGGACCTCCGACCGTAACTTGATTCCCGTCACTGCCCATCAGTGATCGGGTCTGCAAGCCCGCCGGAAAAACCAGTCGCACAGCCTGCCAAAAGGACGCTTGTTTGCATCCGCTCAATGGCGGCTTTGTGCGGGAGACCCTCGGGTCTGCCGGGTGCCTGGTTTCCCGGTCTTGCAGACCCGCACATGGCTGCCACCCATCATCTGCAAGTGATGCTGGTAGCTCCTATTGAAAATCAGGAGTTTCACCATGATCAAACCAACACCGAATCCCCCGGAAACCGATCCGGTTTCACCCTACAAATTCCCCGACTCCCGAACCCTGAACGAGGCAGCCGAACGCGCGCTCGACCATTACCTGACTCCGCAGCAACGGGTTATGGGGAGTCATCACAAACATGATCCGATGTATCTGGCCAATCCGGCGTACGACACTGAATCCCTGCTCGCCAATGCCAGCGAATCTCTCGGTTCGGCCAGCGAAATGCTGAACAACTTTGCGGCCACGCTGGAGCCCGCTCACCGTAAGACCGCGATAGGGATTGCGCAGATTGTGATGCTTGGGGAATTGGCGGTGAATCAGGCGTTGGATAACGTCGAACTGAAGACCTAAGGCAGTACTTCAGTAAAAAGGGAGCAGATTCATTACCTGAATCTGCTCCCTTTTTTGTTTGTTTGAGCTCAGCCGTTGGCGTTTGCTCTCTTTTCCGCCGTCACGATGCAAGCCTTGTAGAAATTGGAATGGAAATCGCTGATCGCTTTCTGTTGCAAACTCTCGCTTGAGTATTGAGGAATCTCGTACGCCTCGCGAATCAACGACTTGAACACCTCACCCACATACTCGTTCTGCTTACCTGCCGCTTCGGCCAGTTCCAACACCGAAGCCATGGGCACGCCTTGCTGCCTGGTCTTCATGACCTGTTTGGCCGAGTTTTCTATTCGTTGGCACTCTTCGAGCTCTTCCTGCGGCACAGGAGAGGCAAGAGCGGAAAAACTGATGGCGAAGGTAACTGCTGCTGCCAGACATTGTTTGTGCACGAGGTGTCGTCCCTGGTTTTGAGGCTGAACCTTATCATTCGTGGCTCGGCGCCACCATTGCAGGCAGGGAGAAAGAGCGCCAGGTGCTGGCACGCGGCCACGCCTTGCGTCCCCCGATTTCCGCTGTCACCCTTCGGCCCGTTCTTCAAGGATCAGAAGAAGGAATCAAGGATTGAGTGGCTACATTCCCAACCCGCCTAAAAACTATCGCAACAAAGGAACCGACCCCGTCGACATTCATGCCCAGCGTTGGGCTGAATATGAGAAATACGGGAAGGAACCGGCATCGGCACGTGAAAAAATTGGCATTGCCCTGCGGATCGGAGTGTTCTTCGATGGGACGGGGAATAATGCCAATAACGCTGCGGCCGGGCTTCTGTGTGGTGCTCATCATCCGATTGCGGCTCAAGATATTGATGCGAGTTGCAAGCCGTATATGAGTGATCCGGACAGTAGTTATGGCAACGATGTCAGCAATATCAAAAAGCTGAGTGAGCTGTATGACGCGGTTCCAGTAGCGCAAGCGGGACGAGCCTCCCGCGTTGTCTACGTCGAGGGCATCGGCACGCGATCTGGCGAAAAAGACAGCACACTCGGGGCTGGTGCCGGGCGCGGAGAAACAGGCGTCGCAGGGCGAGTCGAGTCCGCGTTTCCCAAGATCCAACAAGCGATCAATCGAGTCCTGGAAGATAACCCGGACAGTGAAATCACCTCACTGACGTTCGATACGTTTGGTTTCAGTCGTGGCGCCGCAGCCGCACGGCATTTCGCCAACGAAATTGTTCGCACCAGTCGCGGCCCTCTTGGTCATGTACTGCGAAATCTACCGAGAGCATTCGGTCCTAGATTCAATGACCAGTATAAAAGCGACATCAATATGGGGTTTATCGGCTTATTCGATACAGTGCCCTCGATTGCTGGTTGGTCGAATTTGGGAAACATCAAAAGTCCAATTGCGACGGGTATCAAGCTTTACCTTGATCGTCGTTTTTTCAGTGATGTCGCTCAGTTGGTTGCTCGTGATGAATGCAGAGCCAACTTCGCACTCAGTCGCGTCAAACCTGATCATCTGGAGATTATTCTGCCTGGAGTGCATTCCGACATCGGCGGAGGGTATCTGGAGGAAGCGCAGGAGTGTGTTCTTGTTAGCCCAATGCAAACACTGATCGTGCCATTGAACACCGACGTCGTGACTACCTCGATCTACAGCGATGCGGTTAATGTTAGAAACCAGTGGTTATCCAAGGGATGGCCTGCAGACATGCTTGAGATTGTGACTCCAGAAGCGCTTCTGGTGCCGAATAGTCCGCAAGATCGGCTGAGTCCAAGCGCTAAACGTGTTTACGCAGCTGTACAGCTCAAGCGTCCGGTGAGTGGCATGCTTTCCAGGGTTTACCTGAGAGTGATGCATCATCTGGCAAAAGAGAAAGGCGCTCGATTCAACGATATTCCTGACACTCCGGATTTGACCGTCCCCGCAGAACTTCAAGCTTTGTGTGATCGGTTCGTTGCGGGTGACTACAGCACCACGCCTGAAGAGGAGCAGTTGCTGAAACTCAAGTACATTCATATGTCCGCAAACTGGAACCATCCACTCGGCCGCAGAGATGGCAGCGGACTAAATGCGGTATACATCAACGCCCCTACCGCCGATGCCATCCGCGTGCTACACCCACACGTACCTGATTGGACGCTTTGGTAATGAGAGTTTTTGTAACCCTGTTTTGTGCTTTGTTCATGACTGGCTGTCAGTCTGCGGACCCGCTGTCTGCCAAAAGCGACCCTAAGTCCGAGTCGTGGGAGCTCGCATTTACTGAGCCTTACTATATGAAAGTGTGGGTGGAGGACAGTGCCGTCGAAGATATAAACGGCAAGCTGTTCAAACGTACGGGAGGAGGTACGGCCGCTGGTGGGGAGCCTGAAGACGGTAAAGAATCTGCACGTGGATGGCACGCTGTAGGCGCTGCTGCAAAGCCAGTGATTGGTGCAGATCTCCCCAAACGCATTTATGTGCGTTGGCAATCGATTGTCGAACCTCAGACCTATAGCGTTTGGTTGGATGTGCCCGAAGAGGCCAGACAATTAATGAGAACGTCGGTCGATCAGCGTTGTCCGGAAACTCCGAAGGAGCAAGCGAGTTATTCCGCTTCTATCTACCTGGGACTGGCTCCCGGCGGGGTTGTACAAGTCTGGGTCAGGGACTCGTGCCACCATCCAGTGAGAGTGGCCAGGGCCAAAGCCGAAATCGAACCGCTTGGTCCGAGCCAGGGTAAGAACCAAGGGCGTTACGCTTATCCGATCAGTGAAAAATCCAAGCGTTATATCGACAAATTCGGCATTCCTTATGGCAGTTGGTAACTCTTGGAAAATAGGGGGCGAGTCGGAAAAGATAGGGCGGCTCTTTTGATAAATCGATGAGTCCCCATTTTTGCATTTCTTTGAAACGATCCTTCTATGGTGATCGAATACTGGATGCCACTTTGAAGATAATAAAAACTACTCGCTTTGATGACGTCGACCACGACCTCGGGTATGAGTATCGTGGTTATAACTACGAAATACAGAGCGAAGAGGATACGTTTCTGATCAGAATTTACGATGACGAACCCGGAGAGGCAACGGTGGTACGTCCGGCTTCGATGTCTAAAAACAAGAACCTCAGAAAGCTTGTCGAACTCTTACAGTCCGAGCTGGGAGTGTCCAGGGTCTCGCTTTACAAGGGGGGTATGGGGTGTTACGCCGAGATCAATCTTGATAGTTTGACATTCCTTCCAGCCTGAAGCCTGCCGCGAGAAAGTGCCACGCGTGTTTACAGGATCTGGGCCAAAAGCAGTCCGAAAGTAAATCTATCCGCATTCCTCCCTGACTTATTGAACAAGCTGCCGGATCCCCAGAGACAAAATCAAACCACCGCATAATTGATCAATAGCTTTTTTCCTCCTTCGATACGCTGACGCGATGTCAGGTTGCGAAAGAGCGATTGCGACCATTCCATACCAAGTCATTGAAACCACCACTACGACTGCCAGCATCGACAAAAACGTGCTTGTTGACACGTGGGCGGGGGCTGCCGCTGAGAAAATAGCGGCGTAGAAGGCCATGGATTTAGGGTTGCCGATGTTCGTGATGACTCCTTGAATGAATGACTGCCGAAAGTTTCCGACGGCAGCATCATTACTGTGGAAATGCGTCTTCCCGGCATTTAGCAGCAGGCGCAGTCCAAACCACATCAGATAGGCTGCCCCCAGAACTTTTACGAATAGCGCCGCCCAAGGGAATGCAGCAAATACAACGCCGATACCCGCGATTGCACAGGTGGCCCAGAGTAAGTTGACCAATACAATGCCTGCCACCAAGGCCAAAGCTTCTGACCGCGACGCAGCGACCGCTTTGTGGACTACCGCAACGAAATTGGGTCCTGGAATAACGACACCGGCCAGGTAAACCAAAAAGACTGTCAAAACAGCGGGGCCATCGATCATCTGCATTCCTTTGCGAGCTCAGTGGTTGGAGAGGTCATCATTCGTTTCAAGACTCAACATACCTGCTACTTTCGGTTGTCATCCGATGAGCAGACCATTTTTGACGCTTATTAAGTGATGATGTCAACGGCAGTACTCCCCAGCCGCTCCCCATTAACCACCACATGTACCGCATGCACCCCCGCATAGTGCTTGCGCGTAGTGAAATCCTTGATCACCTGTCGCCGCGCCACAACCTCACTCCCAAACCCCGCCAACACCAACGTCTTCAATTTGAAAACCTTGGCCGAAGTCCCGCCATTCGCCTTCACATAGTCAATCGCATAATCAATCACCAACCGCTGTTCAACTGGCACCAACGATCGAACGGTAAACGACAAAGTAATCATCTCCCCAAGCCGCACAACCGCCGGTTCCACCTTCACATCCAGCAACTCAACCTCAGCCTTCGCCCCAGCGCCTATAACCGTGAGCGCCCGAGAATTCCCCTGTTTGATCAAACTTCGTAGCGCATGTTTGGCAATCCACGCCGTGTGTTTGTTCTCCAGCGACCACCCCTCAACCGTATCCAGCACCCATTCCGGATGCTCTTTCGTCACGTCATTCAAATGATTCGCCACGGACTTGCGCACATACAAACTCTCATCCGCCTTCAACCGGTCGAGAATCCCGGCAGCCAACAGCGGATCCGCCTGCACCGGTTCCAGCCGAAACGACCACGGCAGGCGAGGGCGGCTGCCTTCGCTGGCGAGTCTTCGGACGTGGTGGTTTTCATCTCGGGTCCAGTCGTGCATCAGTTCCAGCGAGCGTTCCAGGTCGTTGCGCAGGAAGTGGCGGATGGCGAATTCGGAGGAGCCGAAGGTGGTGAAGTACTTCAGGGCTTCCATCGAAGTGTCGAACGCGTGCGCGCCGTAGCACGCGACGTAGTGCGGCAGGCACATGCTGACGAAGCCGCTGTTCAGTCGCGGGGCAAGTTCGCGTAGTACGGCGAGGGAATCTTCGTAATCCAGCGGTAGCACGTGGTGCAGGCTTTCGCTGACGCGGGCCATGCGTTGCATGACGGAGAGGTCGGCGAGGCCGTCGTTGGCATGCTTGAGAAATGCCTTGGCCTTGAATGCCGGGTACACGGCGCTCATTTCTGTGGCGATGTGTTGCAGGCGTTCGGCGTTGAAGATTTCTTTGAGGGCCGGAGCGGCGGTTTCGGTGGCGCTCATGGTCAGGTCATCGGGGTGTTGATGAACGCCTGGGTGCTTTCGGCGTACGCGGTGTATTGGGCTATGCGCGGGAAACGTTGAGCGTCGATCTGGTCGGGGACGACGAGGCCGGTGAAGCTCCAGGCGACGGCGAGAGTGATGCCGTCCTGCTGGAGAGGGCCGTCGGTGGGCAGTGGGTGTTTTTCGAGTTCGTGCTCGAGGACGGTGAAGGCGGCGGCGAGTTGGCCTTCGACGCGTTCGACCCACGGTTGGTATTGAATGTCGGCCGGGCGCAGGTTGCGTTCGTAGTAAAGCTGCACGGCTTTTTCGCAGGCGGCGAGGCCGAGGCCGATCAGACGCAGGGCTTTGGCGCGTTGCGGCAGGTCGGCGGGCAGCAGGGTTTTCCCGGACAGGGCTTCGAGGTAGTCGAGGATCAGGGTCGAGTCGATCAGCACTTCGCCGTCATCGAGCACCAGGGTCGGCGCCTTGACCACCGGGTTGATCTGCTGGAAACGTTCGAAGTGGCGGAACACCGAGACCGGGTCGTGTTCCAGTTCGACCCCCAGGCATTTGGCAGAGATCGCCACGCGGCGCACGTAAGGGGAGTCCAGCATGCCGATCAGTTTCATGACGCGTTCCTTCTAGTCGAACCGGGGAGGGCATAACGTAGCCGAGGTTGGGGGGATTTGTCAGTTTTTGGGAAGGGCTGGTGTCGCGGTTAACGACTGTAACGAATTGCGACAAAGCGCCGCTCGTCTGACGTTTGTCTTCTATATACAGCCGCTCGACTGAATTTCTTGCTATAAACGCACTCCGATGAGCGCTGTGAAGCCTGTGTCAGAGCAGTTTCCGGGCCTTGTCGGACAAATTCCCGGTATTTACAGTTGCTGAGGCCTCAAACGGGCCTTAGACTGCCGCCCCTTCGTAAATTGAGTGCCGGGTGGCGTTTGCAATAAACGATGCCTTTCCGATGACCGCAGGCGGTTCGCCGGAACGCTCCCTAATTCGCCTTAATGCACGTTTTTTATAGAGATATCAATGACAAAGGACAAGTTGCTGGCCATGCCGGCAGATGACTACATGAATGCCGAGCAACACGCTTTCTTTCAAGAGCTGTTGCAGAACATGAAAGTCGAAACCCATGAGCGCATTGAGCAGAACCGTATTGCCATCGAAAGCCTGGACACCCCGGCTGACCCGGCGGACGCCGCATCGGTGGAAGAAGAGCGCACCTGGCTGGTAAACGCGATCGATCGCGACCAGCGCATGCTGCCGCAACTCGAGCAAGCCCTTGAGCGTATCAAGGAAGACAGCTTTGGCTGGTGCGACGACAGCGGCGAGCCGATCGGCCTGAAACGCCTGCTGATCAGCCCGACCACCAAGTACTGCATCGAAGCTCAAGAGCGTCACGAGCAGATCGACAAGCACCAGCGTCAGGCCTGATTCCTGAGGCGACCCCTTCAATGCGGGTCGTCGCGAAAAGATCGCAGCCTTTTGCAGTTTCTCCGGGAACTGCAAAAGGCTGCGATCTTTGCGTTTTCTCGTCTGCCGGAAAGTCTCCCCGCCATTCCATTGACCTGCCACAGACCCACGACTAACGGACCATGGATAATGGCGTTGTAGTGGCGTTTAATGCAGTCACAACAATGAGAACAAGCGTGGGGTAACAAAATGACGAGAGATGGATCTCTGGTTGCGGCTCTGCCTGCACCAGTTGTTTTGCCGAAGAATCGCTGGTTGACGCCGACCCTGCAAAGCATCGCCCTGATGCTGTTGCTGGCCGGGATGAGCCTGGGCGAATGGCCCTTGTACATCGGCATGCCGCTGGCGGTGCTGATCGTCTGGCTGCCGCGCCTGCGTTCCCGGGCGGTTCCCGATGCGCAACCGGTCGACAGCAGCAACGCGATGTCCGAGCTGACTCGCGACCTTTCCTACACCACCAGTCATAACGCGCTATCAGCTGCTGGCGTGGCGTTTTCCGTCAAGGAGCTGGCCGGCAAGCTTCAATCGCAACTCGACGCCGCCGCGCAGATCGTCAACAACGCTGAAGTGATGATCGCCACTGAGCAAGCCACTTCGCAGCTCAGCCGTGAAGCCTTGGGCGCTGCCAGCGAAGCCCATCACAGCAGCGCGGCGGGGCGCACCGAGCTGGTGGATTCCATTTCGCGCATGCATCAGCTCAGCCAGCGCGCCAATGCCAGCCGCGAACTGATCGAAGCCTTGAGCCAGCGCAGCGATGACATTCAGCGCGTGACGCTGGTGATTCAATCCATCGCCAGTCAGACCAACCTTCTTGCATTGAATGCCGCCATCGAAGCAGCCCGGGCCGGCGAGCACGGTCGTGGTTTTGCGGTGGTGGCGGATGAAGTGCGCGGTCTGGCGGCGCGTACCGCGACAGCCACCGGTGAAGTGGGCGAGATGGTCGCCGACATCCAGCAACGCACGGCGCAGGTGGTGGAGCAGATTCGCCAGCTCTCCGACGATTTGCACACGGGCGTCGAGCAGGTCGAACACACCGGTCAGCACCTGGAAAACATTGCGCGACTGGCGGCCGGGGTGGAAACCCAGGTTGGCGAAATCGCCCGAGGCGCGGAAACCAATCGTGAACAGCTCGACAGCCTGTTCACCGCCATCGAACAGATGCGCAGCGATCTGGCGATCAGCGACCAGCAGACCCGGCGCCTGGCCGAAGCCGCAGTGCAGATGGAAGGGCAGGCAGAAACCATCAGCGAACGTCTGGCCGAAGTCGGGCTGGATGACTATCACCAACGCATCTACGACCTCGCCCGCGAAGGGGCCAGCCAGATTGCCGCGCGGTTCGAGGCCGATGTCGAGCAAGGTCGCATCAGTCTTGAGGACCTGTTCGACCGTCAGTATCAGCCGATTCCCGACACCCAGCCCGCCAAGTTCCAGACTCGTTTTGATCGCTACACCGATCAGGTGCTGCCGGCCATCCAGGAACCGTTACTGCCGCGTCACGAAGGTCTGGTGTTCGCCATCGCCTGCACGCAGCAGGGTTATGTGCCGACCCACAATCAGGCATTCAGCCAACCGCTGACCGGTAATGTGCAGGTCGATACCGTCAACAATCGCACCAAACGCAAATTTGCCGACCGCACCGGAATCCGTTGCGGCAGCCACCAGCAACCGGTGCTGTTGCAGACTTACACCCGCGATACCGGCGAGCTGATGCACGACCTGTCGGTGCCGATCATAGTCAAGGGCCGACATTGGGGCGGGTTGCGTCTGGGCTATAAACCGGAGAAGCCGCGCTGAGCCATTGTTGCCGGAACTGCAATTAAGCTGTGCAGCGGCGTTGCTGTTTCCTCTTGATCCAAATCATTAACATGCCCACATAGTTAGGTTGCTAATGAAGTTGGGAGGTCAACATGCAATGCAGAGTCGATGTCGCGGTGATGATCGGCAGCGGTGTACCCGCCGGTCTGCGCGCGATGGGGCAAAGTGTCTGCTGGGTGGTGCTGCTCAATGGCGAACGCCGGGGCACTGCGTTTGCAAGTCGTAACGAGGCGGAAGAGTGCAGGGCCGCATGGCTTGCGCAATTGAGCGCTGAAACCGGTGACAGCCTGCACTGATCAAGATTACTTGCCCCGGTGCAGGCGCACATTCAGCTCATCGACCATGATGGCTTCCTCGCCATCGGCCCGCAGCCACTCCTTGAGCATTTGCGCCTGTTGTGGGCTCCAGAAGTCGGCTTCGATCAGCTTGGTATCGGCATCCAGCGGATGGGCTTCGATGAAGTCGTCGATCGCCGTTTCCTCCGAAGGCAGCCCTAATTGGTCGAACAGGGTTGTCAGATTGTACGCAGGCAGTTCCATGGTTTACTCCTTGAAGGATGGTGGGGTCGATCGCTCTCTTTATCTGAGGTGCTCGCTGGCCAGGAGTTCGATCCGCGATTCCAGTGAACGGGCGAGGGCGCAAGCGGCGTTGTGATTCTCACGGAAACCTCTGACAAGCCCCGTCGACTTTTCCCTGATATGGAAAAAGCCGTTGCCCGCCGGGATTACCTGAAACAACGGTGCCTGACCGCAACACTCGATTGCAGGAACAGTCTCGAAGGCTGGAGTGTTCAAGGCAAAGGCGGGTTCGTGAGTCACGGCAAAATGCGTCATAGTGCACATATGAAGTCCTTTTCATGGATTGACCCGCATTTACAGGGTGTTGCGGGTAGTCGCGAACAGCATCGCTGCTCTAGAATCGCCAACACCTGTTGTCGGCATGGCGCTATCTAAAGCAATTTTTTGCGTGCGATATGTCGGAAAAATGCTTTTGTTGGTGAGTTTTTTCCCTAAAGTTCGTAGTCAGTTTTTTTCCTGGCCGGCCGTGATGCGTTTTCCGTCAACATTTGGAGAACGTCTTTGCAGGTTTCGAGAGTGGCATTCCAGTAGTCTTGTGCAACTCGCGTTGAATGAGCACTTCGCTCGCTCAGGCGTATATTCGAGTCATCGCGCAACACCTTCGGCCCGGCCGACTTTTTCTGCTGTGCGCGCTTTTGCGTATGGCACTCTTTTCAAGTGTGGGGATGTTTCTTTGGCAGTCAGTAACCTCGATATGCATGCTTTGTTCGTGCTGGGTGATTTGCGGGCAAAGCTGGTCAAGCAGTTTCAATCACGTTTTGTTTACATCACCGAGCAAAACGCCGAAGGCATTTACGTTGCCGAGATCGACACCGAAAGCGCATTGGTGGTCGATGACAAACCTGGCCTCAAGCTCAAGGTCGGCGATCATTTCAGCGCGTCGGTACTGCCCAGCCGTGAAGGCGGCAAGATGGACATCCGCTTTCGCGAAATCAAAATGACCGTGTACGGTCTGGGCGACTACGCGTTCGTCACCACGGCCGATGGCCACGCCATCGTGTTCAAGGAAGGCCACAGCGCGGTTACCGTGTTTGCCGCCAATGAACAACTGCAGGAAGGCCTGACCAAAACCCTGAAAGCCGTCACCGCCAAAGCCGCCAAGTGGCGCAAGGGCGAACTGGTGACGTTCAAGGCCAGCGAGTGAGCCGCGCCGATTTCCATTTGCAGAACCTCGACAGCGCCCGTGAAGAAGCACGTCGATTGTTCACTGCAAAGGCTGAGTTGAAGGGCGCCTGGCTGGGGTGGGTCGCCTCGCAGATCTACGCCTTGCAGCCTGCGGAATACGCCAGCATGGTCAGACGCGAGCTGAAGAGCCTGCAGGAAATGTCTGAAAAGTAGCCTCGTGCGTGTCATGCCCCTGAAAAAGCAGGAACCTCGTCTACAGTCAGTTGACTGAGTATTCAGAGGCTTGCGGTCTTCTGTCAGGCCATCCTGCTATTGCTGTGAACGGCACGAGGTGCAAAAGCATGAACGGATTTCGACGGTTGCTGGCTGCCGGGTTGACCACATTCGGCCTGATGACGGTGGTGCCTGCGGTGAGCGCGGCACAGGCGCCGATTCACTTTGCCGATCTGAACTGGGAAAGCGGCAGCCTGATCACCGACGTCCTGCGGATCATTGTCGAGAAGGGCTATGGCCTGCCGACCGATACCTTGCCGGGCACCACCATCACCCTTGAGACTGCGCTGGCCAACAATGACATTCAGGTCATCGGCGAAGAGTGGGCCGGGCGCAGTCCGGTATGGGTCAAGGCGGAGGCCGAGGGCAAGGTCGTCAGCCTGGGCGACACGGTCAAAGGCGCTACCGAAGGCTGGTGGGTGCCGGAATACGTGATCAAAGGCGATCCGGCCAAGGGCATCAAGCCACTGGCGCCGGACCTGCGAAGCGTCAGCGATCTGAAGAAGTACAAGGATGTGTTCAAGGATCCGGAAACCCCGAGCAAGGGCCGATTCCTCAACAGCCCGATCGGCTGGACATCGGAGGTAGTGAACAAGCAGAAGCTCACGGCGTATGGCTTGCAGAATGACTTCACCAATTTCCGCAGTGGTTCCGGTGCTGCGCTGGATGCCGAGATCAGTTCATCGATCCGCCGGGGCAAGCCGGTGCTGTTCTATTACTGGTCGCCGACGCCGTTGCTCGGCAAGTTCAAGCTGATCCAACTCGAAGAGCCGCCGTTCGATGCCGAGGCCTGGAAGACCCTGACCGACGCCGACAACCTCAATCCGAAACCGACCCGGTCACTGGCCTCGAAGCTGTCGATCGGGGTGTCCACGCCGTTCCAGAAGCAGTATCCGCAGATCGCCGAGTTCTTCAGCAAGGTCGACTTTCCGATTGATGATCTGAACAAGGCGCTGGCCGAGATGAGTGAAAAACACACACCACCTCGGGATGCGGCGACAGCGTTCATGAAGGCGCATCCGGATGTGTGGCAGGCGTGGCTGCCGAAGGATGTGGCAGATAAGGTTTCAGCTGATTTGAAATAGAGGTTGAATCAACGGACCTCATCGCGGGCAAGCCCGCTCCCACAGGTTTTTCGGTGTGCTCTGAGCTTTGAAAACACATCGATTTCTGTGGGAACGGGCTTGCCCGCGAAGCTTTTAGAAGCGGGTTTGCACAGCCAACTCAAAGGTGCGCGGTGTGCCGAGGTAATACGCCGGCGATACATGGGCGAACTCGGCATACACCTCATTCGTCAGGTTGCGCACCCGCCCGGTCACGGTGGTGTGCGAGTCCACCTTGTAGCTGAGAAAGCTGCCAAACAACGTGTAAGACGGCACGGTCATGGTGTTGGCCGTGTCGGCGAACACCGACGCCACGTACCGCGCATCGACCCCGCCTTGCCACTGCGGCGAGAAATCATAGGTCAGCCACAGATTGCCCACCCGGTCCGGCACGTTGGTCGGTGCATTGCCCTTGCGCGAAACCACTACGCCGGCGGCGTTCTTCTCGTTGAACTCATCGTATTGCGCATCGACCCAGGTGAAGTTGCCTTCGGCCAGCAACTTTTCGGTGATCCGCAGCGAGCTGGCAATCTCGATGCCCTTCGAAGTCTGCTGGCCGACCGGAATGCTGCTGGTCGGGTCCAGTGGATCCGTCACCGCGAAGTCCTTGCGCTCGATGGTGTAGGCGGCCACCGTCGCCGAGCCGCGTCCGTTCAGGTAGTCGAACTTGCTGCCGATTTCCCATTGCTTGCCGGTCGAGACATCGAAGTCCTGCGTGCCATTGGGTTGCTCGGCGGCGGTGCTGTATTGCACGTACACATTGGCTGACGGTATGAACTGGTATGTCATGCCGACACGCCCTGTGACCGGTTCCCAACTGCGCTTCAAATGACGCGGGTTGCTCGCGGTCACAGTGCGATGGTTGGTCACGTCGAGGTCGATATCGTCATAGCGCAGACCGGTCAGCAGCGAGAGCTTGTCGGTCAGTGCCAGGCGGTTATCGGCAAACAGCGCTTTGGTCGTGACTTCGTTGGTCTTGTCGCTGACGAAACCCGGCATCGTTCCGGGGATGTCATAGAAATGCCCCGGTCGGTAGTTGTTCGGGTCCACCGCGCTGGCGCCTTTGACGTTCAGCGGCGAGTTGGTGGTCTGGTTGACCTTGTACTCGAATCCGCCGGACCAGGTGGTGTCGAGGCCGAACAGGGTGTTGTCGTGGCGCAGTTCGAATTGGTTGCCGTTCTGCTCGCCCTGGTGTCGCACCTGATACGCAGTGGAGCGGTTCACCGCGCTGTTGTCGGCGTTGTATTGATAGGTTTCCAGGTTGCGGTAATCACGCTGACTGTCGAGGTGATAGAGGGTGTTGCGCAGGGTGGTGCTGTCGTTGATCCGGTAATCGATGATCGAGCGCACCCAGATCGTCCGCTGCTCGTAGCGGCCGTCCTCGACGTTGTAGTTGTTGAAGCGGTTGTGCTTGTCGATCTTCAACTCGCCGGCCTTGGGATTGAGCACCGGCGTGCCCCAGTACGGGCTGTCCTCGTGTTCGTCCTGATATTCCAGGGCCAGGGTGTGCGAAAGGTTTGGCGTCAGGTCGCTGAGCAACGAGAACGCCACGCTCCAGGCATCGCGTTCCTGGCGGTCAATGTAGCCGTTGCTGGTGTTGTGGCTGACGTCGAGTCGCGCGTAATGCTGCACGTCGGCACCGGGTTCGGTCAGCGCGTGATTGAGGCCGAACGCGGTTTCGGTGGTGTCGTAGGTGCCATAGCTGACCCGGCCTTCGATGGCTTGCTCGTCGCGGGTGGCCAGTTTGGTCACGTAGTTCAGCGAGCCGCCGACCGAGCCCGCGCCGTTGATCAACGATGACGGGCCGCCGACCAGTTCCACCCGGTCATAAATCCATGAATCCACTGGCCGCGCCAGCCCGCCGGAAACGTTGACGCCGTTGAACATCTGGGTGATCTGGCTGCTGGTGAAACCGCGATAGGAGACGAATCCGCCAAAGCCAGGCGGTGCACTGGCGTTCACGCCCGGCAAGGTGTTGGCCGCGTCCTGAAAGTTTTGCGAACCGCGACGTTCGATGTCTCTGCGGTTGGCAATGGCCACCGAGGCCGGGGTGTTACGCACGCTGAGGCCGAGGCGCGAGGCCATGCCGCTGGACTGGTCGAGGCTCAGGCCGGGTTCGGCGCCGGACTCGCCATCAATAGTGATCGGCGCCAGATCCACGGTGGATTGCGCCCAGACGTTGACGGACAGGCAGCCGCACAGGCTCGCCAGCAAGGTAAGTTGTTTCATTGATTGAATCCTGAATGCTTGTTCTCGGAGTCAGCGCACAGGCGAACGCCGCGCGTTGGCGCAGTGGGCTGACAGATCAAAAAGGCAAGGGCACTCAGGCGAGCGGCGGGGCGCGGGGATTGGCCGAAGGCCAGATAAAGCGGGCAGGAAGGTCGGCGCTGACGATGGCCGGCAGCGGCGGGCTGTGTTGTTCCGGCAGGATCGCCAGGGTCAGGCTGGAGTTGAACGCCGGACCCATGCCTCCGGTGGAGCAGAGCGGACAGCCGAAGGCTTTGGCCAGGGTCGGCAGTTTTTCTTCGGCGGGACTCGAGGCGAGCGGCGCCTGGGTGCTCGGGTCGACGGCACAGAACTGTCCGCCGATACCGTTGAGCTGCATACCGACCATTTGTCCGTGGCCGATGCTGCAGGCGAACACGTTGAACAGGACGCAGCAATAGAGCATCCAGGCCAGCAGTGAGCGATCGGTACGGGTGCATTTCATGGGGCGGCACTTTACCGCACCGCCGATCGGTCGTGCACATGGAAAAATGCCGACTAGGATGTTTTGTTCAAATCCCTTTCAAGGATTCTCGACCATGACCTTTGTGTTGGCTCAATGGCTGGTGACGATATTCGCGGTGATCAGCCTGATGCATGTGTATTGGGCGATGGGTGGACAGTGGGCGGCCGTTGCGGTGGTGCCGCAGGTTCCGGTGGATAACGGCGGGCTGACCCTCAGGCCTGCGTTCAAGCCGTCAGGCTGGATCACGCTGGTGGTGGCGGCAGCCCTGCTACTGATTGCCGCACTGGTGTGCATGCGAGTGGGGTGGTGGCTGCCCGCCGTGCATCACTGGGCGCTGCAATGGGTGATCAGCGCGATTGCGCTGTTGATGTTTGCGCGGGCGATCGGCGATTCGGAGCTGGTGGGTTTTTTCAAGGAAGTGAAGGGATCGCGGTTCGCCCGGCTCGACACTTGGGTTTACTCGCCGCTGTGTCTGATATTGGGAGCCGGGCTGCTGGCCGTCGCCTGGATCTAGCTCCCGGTTTCAGTACGCCGGCTGCTGACCTCGGCCGGCACGTCATCCCCGGCCATGCGCTTGCGGAACAATGCCGCCCGCGCCAGCAGCAGGGTAGTCACCGGCACGGTGATCGACAGCAGAATCGGGATCAGCCATGCGTGCAGCACCGGCCCGGACTTGAGCGCGGAAAAACAGATGATCGATGCCAGCGCCACACACCACGCGCCGAGGGTCGAGGCCAGTGCCGGCGGGTGCATGCGCTGGAAGTAATCCTTCATCCGCAGCAGGCCGGTCGCACCGATCAGGGCGAAAATACCGCTGAGCACCAGCAGAATCGCCACCGGGATTTCCACCCACAAAGACAGTTCAGCGTTCATTCGATTACCTCGCCACGCAGGAGGAATTTCGCCAGGGCAAACGAGCCGACGAAGCCGAACAGCGCGATCAGCAGCGCCGCTTCGAAGTAGGTGTCACTGGCATAACGAATCCCCAGGGTCAGCATCATCAGCATGGCGACGATGTACAGGTAATCCAGCGCCAGTACCCGGTCCTGCGCCGACGGGCCTTTGAACAGGCGCACCAGCGTGAGGATCATGGCCAGGGAAAACAGGAACAGCGTCAGCAGAATGGCGTTCGACAGCAGCGGGCTCATTCGAAAATCTCCATCAACGGCCGCTCGTAAGTGACCTTGAAGTGCTGGATGAACTGCGCCTCGTCATCCAGATCCCAGACGTGCAGCAACAGAATGCTGCGATCCAGCGCCAGTTCCGACCAGACTGTGCCGGGAATCACCGTGGTGATCATCGACAATGCTGCCAGGCCGTTGGCGTCGCGCAGGTCCAGCGGCACCTTGATGAAGCGCGAGCGAGGCGGGCGGCGACCGGCGTTGAGCACGCCCCAGGCCACCTGCAGGTTCGAGACGATCACGTCACGCCCGACCAGCAGAAACAATCGCAGGATCGTGCCCGGGCGGCGGATGTGAATCCGCTGCGGGCGCAATTTGCGCATCATCAGCGGGGCGCAGAAACCGAGTACGGCACCCAGCAGCAGGTTGCCCGGGCTGACCGACAGGTTCAGTACCAGCCACAGCAACCACAGCGCAAGCGACAACCACGGAGCCGGAAACAGACGCTTCATGGTTGCACCTCCAGCAGCGCAGCCTTGGCTTCCGGGCTCGGCACGGCGCGGGTGCCGAGTACCGCCATTACGTATTGCTGCGGATTGTTCAGGGCATCGGCCGCTGCCTGGGTGTAACGCAACAGTGGTTCAGCCTTGAAGGTCAGGGCGATGCTCAGACCGAGCAGCAGGAAAATCGGTGTGCATTCCAGTTTGCGCAGCAGCGGCGACGGGCGCTCCTCTGGCGACCAGAAGCGTTGGATCCCCAGACGCGAGAACGCCATCAGCGAGCCGAGTCCGGTAAGAATCAGCAAGGCCAGCAACGCCCAGGCAGCATTCGAGATCGGCTCGCCGGCGCCGAGGCCAAGCGGATTGAGCAGGGCACCGATCAGGCTGAGCTTGCCGATGAAGCCGGACAGCGGCGGCATGCCGATAATCAACAGCGCGCAGGCAATGAAGCTCAGACCGAGGAAGGCCATGGTCCACGGGATCACCTGACCGACCACGGCTTTCTGATCGTCGTCGAGGTTGATGCCCTTGATCGGACGCTGCCATTCCTGCGGACGCGGCAGCAGTTCGTTCTCGTCTTCCAGCGGCACTTCGATGGCGGTGCGCGAACGTTCGATCAATTCGGCCAGCAGGAACAGCGCACTCAGCGCCAGGGTCGAGCTGACCAGATAGAACAGCGCGGCGCCGATCAGGTTTGGCTGGGCGAAGCCCACGGCCGATAGCAGGATTCCCGCGGATACCAGAATGCTCAGGCTGGCCATGCGTTCCAGGCGTTGCGCGGCGATGATCGCCACACCCGCGCCGGCCATGGTGGCCATGCCTCCGTAGATCAGCCAGTCGCCGCCAAAGTACGCCGAAGCGCCGGCCTGGCCCGAGAACAGCAACGTCCACAGGCGCAGCAGGGTGTAGACACCGACTTTGGTCATGATCGCGAACATCGCCGCCACCGGCGCGCTGGCCGACGAGTAGGCCGGCACCAGCCAGAAGTTCAGCGGCCACATGCCGGCCTTGGCCAGGAACGCCACGGCCAGAATTCCCGCGCCGGCGTGCAGCAGGCCACGGTCGGCCTCCGGCACCAGCGGGATCTTCAGGGCCAGATCCGCCATGTTCAACGTGCCGGTCACGCCGTAGATCAACGCCGCGCCGATCAGGAACAGCGACGAGGCCAGCAGGTTGATCGAGATGTAATGCAGCCCCGACGACACCCGCGCCCGGCCCGAGCCGTGGAGCAGCAAACCGTAGGACGCGGCCAGCAATACCTCGAAGAACACGAACAGGTTGAACAGATCCGCCGTCAGGAATGCGCCGTAAAGGCCCATCAACTGAATCTGGAACAAAGCATGGAAGCTCGACCCGGCGCCGTCCCAGCGGGCCATGGCGAACAGCAGGGCGCTGACACCAATGATCCCGGTCAGCACCAACATCAATGCCGACAGACGATCGACCACCAGCACGATGCCGAACGGCACCTGCCAGTTGCCCGGCAGGTAGACGCCGATCGAGCCGGGCACGCCGGTGGTCTGGGTCCATTGCAGCAGCATCACCGAAATGCCCAGGCCGAGGAGGCTGGAGAACAGGTTGATTTTCGCCTTCAGCGGACGGTGCTTTTCGCCGAGCATCAGCATGATGCCGGCGGTCAGCAGCGGCAGCAGAATCGGTGCGGCGATCAGGTGAGTCATCGCCGTCATTCCTTGGGCTCCCTTCCGTCAACGTGGTCGGTGCCGGTCAGGCCTCGTGAGGCCAGCAGTACCACCAGAAACAACGCGGTCATGGCGAAGCTGATGACGATGGCCGTCAGCACCAGCGCCTGGGGCAGCGGGTCGGTGTAATTGAGCAGGTCCTGCGGCACGCCGTCCTTGATGATCGGCTCCTTGCCGATGAACAGGCTGCCCATGCTGAAGATGAACAGGTTGACGCCGTAGGACAGCAGGCACAGGCCCATCACCACCTGGAATGTCCGTGGCCGCAGGATCAGCCAGACCCCGGACGCGGCGAGTACGCCGATGGCGATTGCGATGACTTCTTCCATCAGGCGGCTCCTTTGGCGGCAGCGGTTTTATGGCCCCGGACCGATTGGTGGGCGAGGGCGGTGAGGATCAGCAAGGTCGAGCCGACCACCACGGCGTAGACGCCGATATCGAAGAACAGCGCGCTGGCGATATGGATATCACCCAGCAGCGGCAGGCTGAAGTGCCAGGTGTGGGTGGTCAGGAACGGATAGCCCACCGCCATCGCCCCGAGGCCGGTAACGGTGGCGAACAGCAGGCCGGTGCCCATCCAGCGCAGTGGGCGCAGGCTCATTTGCGCCTCGACCCACTGAGTGCCGGCGACCATGTATTGGAGGATGAACGCCACCGACATCACCAGACCGGCGACGAAGCCGCCACCCGGCTGGTTGTGCCCGCGCATGAACAGGTAGAACGACACCACCAGCGCAATCGGCAGCAGCAGGCGCACCAGTACCGCCGGCACCATCATGAAACCGAGCGCGGTGTCGCTGGCCGAGCGCGGGTTGACCAGATCGGTCACCACGTCGGGGGCGAGCAGGCGCTGCTGGGCCGGCAGTTGCAGGCTTTCTTTCGGCGGACGGAAGCGACGCAGCAGGGCGAACACGGTCAGTGCCACGGCGGCCAGCACTGTGATCTCACCAAGGGTGTCGAAACCACGGAAATCCACCAGCATCACGTTGACCACGTTGCTGCCGCCGCCCTCGGGCAGGGCGCGACTCAGATAGAACGAGGAAATGTCGTTCGGCGTCTGCCGGGTCAGCATCGCGTAGGACAGCAGCGCCATGCCGCCACCAACGGCAATCGACAGCAGCAAGTCGCGCAGACGTCGAACCCGCGCCTTGCGCAGGCTGCTTGGCAGCGGCGAAACCTCTTCGATCCGCCGTGGCAGCCAGCGCAGGCCGAGCAGGATCAGCACGGTGGTCACCACTTCGACCACCAGTTGCGTCAGGGCCAGATCCGGCGCCGAGAACCAGACGAAGGTTACGCAGGTCATCAGGCCGCAGACGCTGACCATGGTCAGTGCGGCGAGACGGTGATACTTGGCCTGCCACGCAGCGCCCAGGGCGCAGGCGATTGCCAGCAGCCACAGGGTCACGAACACGATCGAGCCCGGGATCTTCGGCCGGTCGCCCCAGCTCAGGTTGCTGTGCAGCATCGGGATCAGCCCGGCCAGCACCGCCGCCAGCACCATCAGGAACAATTGCGCTTGCAGGCGCTTGGTGCCGATTCGTCGCTCCAGGCGTCTAGCCAGGCGCATCATCGCCACCAGGCTGCGTTCAAACATTCGCTTGCCGTTAAGGCGACCCGCCAGCGGCGGATACTTGAAGCGGCCGCGCTTGAGCTGGTTGCGCAGCAGCAGATACAGCACGATGCCGCCGGACATGGCGATCAAACTCATGATCATCGGTGCATTGAGGCCGTGCCAGATCGCCAGGCTGTATTCCGGCAGCACGCCGCCCACCACCGGCAAGGCGGCAGCGGCGAGCAACGGGCCGACCACCTGGGCCGGGAAAATCCCCACCAGCAGGCAGGTGAACACCAGCAGTTCCACCGGTGCACGCATCCAACGCGGCGGTTCGTGCGGGGTGTGTGGCAGGTCGGTGGCGGTCGGGCCGAAGAATACGTCGACGGTGAATCTCAGCGAGTAGGCAACGCTGAACATCCCGGCAATAGTAGCGACGATCGGCAGGCTGGTTTCAACCCAGGCGGTGGCGTTGATGAACACGGTTTCGGCGAAGAACATCTCCTTGGACAGGAAACCGTTGAGCAGCGGCACGCCGGCCATGGACGCACTGGCGACCATCGCCAGGGTGGCGGTGAATGGAATCAGTTTGAACAGGCCGTTGAGCTTGCGGATGTCGCGGGTGCCACTTTCGTGGTCGATGATCCCGGCGGCCATGAACAGTGAAGCCTTGAAGGTCGCGTGGTTGAGAATGTGGAACACCGCCGCCACAGCGGCCAGCGGACTGTTCAAACCCAGCAGCAGGGTGATCAGGCCGAGGTGGCTGATGGTCGAATAGGCCAGCAGCCCTTTGAGATCGTTCTGGAACATCGCGCAATACGCGCCGAGCAACAGCGTGGCGGCGCCGGCGCCACTGACAATGTAGAACCATTCTTCACTGCCGGACAGCGATGGCCACAGACGGGCCAGCAGGAAAACCCCGGCCTTGACCATGGTTGCCGAGTGCAGGTACGCCGAAACCGGTGTGGGGGCCGCCATCGCGTGGGGCAGCCAGAAGTGGAAGGGGAACTGGGCGCTTTTGCTGAGCGCGCCGATAAGAATGAGGGGAAGCAGGATGTGGTAGAGAGCGTGTGCGCGAATCAGATCGCCGGCGGCCAGGACCTTGTCCAGGTCATAGCTGCCGACCACATGGCCGAGGATCATGACCCCCGCCAGCAAGCACAATCCTCCCGCGCCGGTAACCATCAACGCCATGTACGCACCACGGCGCGCGTCGTGGCGGTGGTGCCAGTAGCCGATCAACAGGAACGAGAAAAGGCTGGTCAGCTCCCAGAAGAATACGATCTGGATCAGGTTGCCGGAGATCACCAGCCCGAGCATGGCACCCATGAACGCCAGAAAGAACGCGAAGAAGCGCGGCACCGGATCGTCCGGCGACATGTAATAACGGGCATATAAGGAAACGAGGGTGCCGATGCCCAGCACCAGCATCGAGAACAGCCAGGCGAAGCCGTCCATGCGCAGGACGAAGTTCAGGCCCAGGCTGGGCAGCCAGGTGAATTCTTCGCGGATCACGCCGCCGTGGGCGATCTGCGGGTACAGCATCGCGACCGAGACAGTGCCGATCAGTGCGACCAGACCTGCCAGCAGGGATTCGGCGTTACGTGCGTTGTGCGGCAGCACGGCTGCCAGACAGCTGCCCAGAAAAGGCAGAAGCAGTAGAACTATCAGGGACATAGGCTTCTAATCTGCGGAAGTTTGTGAAGCATCATACGTGCCAGCTCCCGGATCGCCAAACGCGAGGATGTCTCTGAATCCTACAAAGTAGCCGTAAAACCCCCGTTTAGCCTTCGGTCTCGTGCTCCAATTCTTCCGTGACCGTTTGTGTCTCTTTGCCTTTGGTCTTCAATTCACTGACGATCACCGCCGCCACGATCAGCCCCGCACCCACCAATGCAATCGCTGGCAGACGCTCCCCCGCGATGCGCCCGACGATTCCGGCCCACACCGGCTCACCGGCGTAGATCAAGGTCGCGCGGGTCGGCGAAACACTTTTCTGCGCCCAGTTCATCGCCACCTGAATCGCCGCACTCATCGCGCCCAGGCCCAGGGCGGTGCTCAGCAACAGCCACGAGAAATCCGGAATCGCCTCGCCGGTCGGCACCACCATCAAGAAAGACAGGGCCGAGGTTACCGCCAGTTGCACCACCGTCACTCGGCGCACATCCACCTGCCCGGCGTAGTTACTGATGAGGATGATTTCGGCCGCAATCGCGATGGCGCTGATCAGCGTGGCGATTTCACCGGGGCTGAAATTCAGCGAAGCCCCGGATGGCCCGGAAAGCAGCATCAGCCCGGTAAACGCCAGCATGATGCCGATGCTCGGCATCAAACCCGGGCGCCGGCCCAGCACCAGCCATTGCAACAGCGGCACGAACGGCACGTACAACGCCGTGATGAACGCCGACTGGCTGCTTGGGATACTCTGCAACCCAACGGTCTGCAAGCCATAACCGAGCAGGATCGCCACGCCGATAAAGGCGCCAGCCTTGAATTCGAACATGGTCAGTTCCCGCAGGTGTTTCCAGGAGAACAGCGCAACAATGCCTGCGGCGGCGGCAAAGCGCAGGCCGACGAAAAACATCGGTCCGCTGACGGTCATGGCGTGCTGCACCAGCAGGAAGGTGCCGCCCCAAAGCATGGTGATCAACACCAGCACGCACTCGGCTTTGCTGAACCGGGAAAACCGCAGGGGAGTTTGAGGGGAGTTGGCTGACGTCATGACCTTGCGCACTTTTAAGAAGGAGACGCACAATGCGCCAAATGGTGCGCAGTATACTGCCCAACCCCAGCCAGTGAGCAATATAGTGCACAGAGATTCCGTTCAGCGGGCTTCAGTCCTGCAACACGTCAGCCAGAACGTCCGGCGCCTGCGCCACGCCGCCGACATGAGCCAGACGGCCCTCGCCGAAAAGTCCGGGGTCAGCCGCCGAATGCTGGTGGCCATCGAGGCGGGTGAGAAGAATGTCAGTTTGACCACCCTCGACCGCGTCGCCGAAGCCCTTGAAGTGGCCTTCAGCGATCTGATCCAGGCCCCGGACAATCGCGATCCCGGCCGTATCAACGAACTTGCCTGGGCCGGCAGCATCCCCGGCAGCAAAGCCGTTTTGCTATCCAAGGCCAATGCCACCCGCGCGGTGGAGCAGTGGGAATGGTGCCTGCAGCCGGGTGAGGTCTATCCCTCGCAACCGGACGCCGAGGGCTGGAGCGAGCAGATTTTTGTGTTCGAAGGCTGCCTGACGCTGATGCTCGGCGACCAACCCCAGCAAATCGCGGCCGGCGAGTTTTTCATGTTCGCCAGCAATCAGCCGCACACCTACCGCAATGACGGGGAAGTGGCCGCGCGCTTCGTGCGCAATGTGGTGATCTGACTGTTGCTGCGCCGACAGCCAATAAACAGTTTGCTCCATATCGTTTGCAGACTTCTTTAGGTTGTCATCTCAATTTATTGATAAATATAGAAAATATATTCAGGCATGACTCCTGCTAAGGGTTGTGGATCCTCATCCGGAAACCACGGAGTCGCCTTACATGACCGCTTCAAACCCAATCGTGAAACGCCTCCTGAACATCGGGAGTGCCACCTGATGCCCCGCGAAATCCGTCTCAACGCCTTCGACATGAACTGCGTCGGCCATCAGTCGCCGGGCCTGTGGGCTCACCCTCGGGATCGCTCCTGGCAATACAAGGATCTGGAGTACTGGACCGATCTGGCGAAAGTCCTTGAGCGTGGCAAGTTCGACGGCTTGTTCATCGCCGACGTGCTGGGCATCTACGACGTCTACAACGGCAATGGCGAAGCGGCGATCCGGCAGGCGGCGCAGGTGCCGGTCAACGATCCGTTGCAACTGATTCCGCCGATGGCGCTGGTCACCGAACACCTGGGTTTCGGCCTGACCGCCTCGTTATCCTTCGAACATCCGTATCCATTCGCCCGACGCCTGTCGACCCTCGATCACCTGACCAAGGGCCGTGCCGG
The DNA here is from genome assembly GCF_021602345.1 of Pseudomonas pharyngis. Taxonomy (GTDB): domain Bacteria; phylum Pseudomonadota; class Gammaproteobacteria; order Pseudomonadales; family Pseudomonadaceae; genus Aquipseudomonas; species Aquipseudomonas pharyngis. Next base: position 82,303 of record NZ_BQID01000004.1, on the reverse strand, counting down.
CTGGAACATCGTCACTTCGTATCTGGAGAGCGGCGCAAAGAACATCGGCCAGCAAGCCCAGACCGAACACGACGCGCGCTACGACTTCGCCGAGGAATACCTGGAGGTCTGCTACAAACTGTGGGAAGGCAGTTGGGAAGAGGGCGCTATCCTGCGGGATCGCGAGCGGCGGATTTTCAGTGACCCGAGCAAGATCCACGAGATCCGCCACCACGGCAAACACTTCCAGGTGCCGGGCATTCACCTTTGCGAACCGTCGCCGCAGCGCACGCCGGTTCTCTACCAGGCCGGCGCGTCCAGTCGTGGCAAGCAGTTTGCTGCCGAGCATGCCGAGTGTGTATTTGTCGCGGCACCGTCGAAAGTGCTGCTGAAGAAAACGGTGGCCGACATCCGCCGCCGCGCCGCCGAGGCCGGGCGCGATCCGTCGAAGATCCTGATCTTCAATCTGCAAACGGTGATCTTGGGCGAGACCGACGCCAAGGCCAAAGCCAAGTTCGAAGAATACAAATCCTGGGTCAGCTACGAAGGCGCGATGGCGCTGATTTCCGGCTGGACCGGCATCGACTTCAGCCGCTTCAAACCGGACGAACCGCTCAAGCACGTACACACCAACGCGATTCAGTCGGCGGTCGAAGCATTTTCCACGGCCGATCCGAACAAGGTCTGGACCCCCAATGAACTGGCCGACTGGGTCGGCATCGGCGGCTTCGGCCCGCTGTTCGTCGGCAGCCCGGAAACGGTGGCGGACCTGTTGCAGGAATGGGTCGATGAAACCGACGTCGACGGCTTCAACCTGGCCTACGCGCTGACCCACGAAACGTTCATCGACGCCGTGGAATTGCTGGTGCCGGAGTTGCAGAAGCGCGGTGTCTACAAGACCGAGTACGCGCCGGGGACCTTGCGCGATAAGCTGTTTGGCGAAGGGCCGAGACTGCCGGAGATCCATCCGGGCAGCGGCTATCGAAACCTCGGCGAGCTGAATCGGCAGGAGAAAAAGGTCGCGTCTGTCTAGACGTCTTCGCGGCGTCTGAATGACACTGGCCCGAGCATATCCTCAGCTGCGAGAACGGCATGACTCAAACCGATACAACCGCCACCCGTCACGCCGACATTCTGATTGTCGGCGGCGGCCTCAGCGGTACGATGCTGGCGGTGCAATTGCTGCGTTTGCCGGGGCGCAGAACGATTCTGGTGATCGAGCCCCGGGCCGAACTGGGCCGGGGCGAAGCGTACAGCGCGGTGGAGCTGGGCCACACGCTCAACGGCAATGCGGCGCGGATGAGCGTCGATCCGGACAATGCCGATGACCTGACTCAATGGCTGACCGATCACATCGCTGGCGGTGGCTGGCCGGAGTCGGATCAGCAACATGTACCGGTCAGCGAACTGTTTCCACCTCGGGGTTTGTTCGGCGTGTATGTGCAGCAGCGTCTGGCGGAGGCGCAGCAGGTGGGCGCACAACACGGGTCGACGGTCGAGCATGTGCGCGCCGAAGTGGTCGATGTTCAGGCTTCCGGCGATTCCGTGCTGCTCACTTTGAGTGACGGCCAGCCATTGCAGGGCGCTTTTGCAGTGCTGGCGACCGGGATGTTCCCGGCTGCTCGCACCCCGCAAAAAGAATCCAGCGGTCTCAACGCTGCGGCGCTTGATCCGTGGGATGTCGCTGCAATGCGCCAGCTCGATCCACAATCCACGGTGCTGATCATCGGCTCCGGCTTGACCATGGTCGATGCCGTGGTGTCGCTGGAGCAGGCCGGGCATCGCGGGCCGATCGAGGTGTTTTCCCGGCACGGGCTGTTGCCCCATGTGCGTCGGCAGCCGCCTGCGTGGGTGGACTTCCTCGCCGAGGATCACAGCATCCGCACGCCGCGCCAGTTACTGCGCGAATTGCGCCGGCATTGCCGCGACGCCATCGCCCAAGGCATCGACTGGCAGGCGCCGCTCGACACCGTGCGGGCGCACATCGGTCGCTTGTGGAGCCAGGCCAGCGATGCGCAGCGCCGGCAGTTCGTGCGCCATGTGCGACCGTGGTGGGAAAGTCATCACCATCGTTCACCGCCGCTGAGCGCGGAATTGGTCGAGCGACTGCATCGGGAAGGGCGATTGCGCATTCAGGCGGCGTCTTACAAGGGGCTTGAGCCGGTATCGGGCGACGGCGTGGGTATCCGCATTCGCCCTCGCGGTGAGGCTGAAACCCGCGTGGTGCAGGGCGCGGCGTTGATCAACTCAAGCGGCATCGAATACGACTGGCGCCGGGTCGCGCGACCTTTGCCACAACAATTGTTGGCGCGCGGTCTGGTTCGCCCGGGGCCGTTGGCGCTGGGCATCGCGGCGGCGGTGGACGGTGCGGTGCTGGATGAAGAGGGTCGGGTCTCGAACCGCTTGTTCGCCTTGGGCCCGCCGCTGCGTGGCATGTGGTGGGAAAGCACCGCTGTCACCGACGTGGCGTTGCAGGCCAAGGCGCTGGCCGCGCGACTGGTGCGCTGACGCCCGAATGCAAGAAACCCCGCTTCGGCGGGGTTTCCTGTTTCTGGCAGCTCAAACCGATCACTCAGTAGCGCTGATATTTGGAACCGAATTCCGGGCGGTTTTCCGCGACGTACAGTTTGGTCTGTTCGGCGTTCTGTTGGAGTTTGAGGCCTTGGTGTTCGGCGTCCTTGCTGACGGTGTCGACGTTCAGGGTGCCGGACTGGCCAACGGTCGCAGCCGCGACAACTGGAGTGCTGGCGTGTGGGGCAGCGATGGCGGAAGTGGCGCCGATCAGGGAAACAATGAAGCCGAGGGCGATGATGTCTTTCATGATGTTGCTCCAGAGAGTGGGGAGAAGATGGGGCCCACTGTAGTGCTGGAGGGTTTTGATGTGAAAACACCCTTGCGCATAGTTGTTATCGAAGGTGTTGATGCGCGATCAGCGCGGTAGGGTATTGCTCAGCCAGCGCTGGCGCAGTTGCTCCAGACGACCGTCGGCCCGCAATGTATCCAGCGCCTGCTGCCAGCGTGCGACCTGTTTCGGATCAGTCTGCGGCGAAAAGGCAATGTAGGTGTTCTGTTTCATCAACGGGATCTGGTACTGCAAGCGTCCCGGCTCCATGCCTTGTTCGCGGGCGAGGGCGGCTTTGGACCAGGTATCGGAGACCACGAAATCGGTACGCCCCAGGCTGAACAGCCGCATCATCTGCTCCGGGGTTTCCACGCCGTAGAGGTTGTTCAGGTCTTGTCCTTGCAGGTAGCTGTAGACCAGCCATTTGCGCGGCACGGTGATCCGGCCCAAGTGATCGGCTTCACGCAGGCTGTGCACGGGAGGCTGGAGATTGTCGCGGGCGTACAGCGCGGTTTCGACTTCGATCAGCGGCCCGACCCATTGATAGCGATCATCGCGCTCGTCGGTACGCAGCACGGTGAATACGCCGGTGTCGGGGGTGTCGCTGGCCATGCGCAGGGCGCGCAGCAGCGGGACTTGTTGCAGATGGATACGGTCGCCGGTCTGGGTCGCCAGGGCCTGTACCACGTCCACCCCGAATCCCGCGAGTTGATCACCTTGCATGAAATGCAGGGGTGGGTGGTTGTCGGTGAGCAGTTGCAGGTCCGCCGCAGTGGCCGTCAGGGCCAGCATTGACAGCAGACAGGCGGCAAATCGTTTCATGGATCGTCCCTGAACAAATCAATCGCGCAGCTTAGTACGAGCCATGACGGCTGTCGTGGGGAAACAGCGGGGCTTTTGTGTCAGAGAACAAGGCTTATCGGTAGTAGCGAGGGGCCCAGACTACCTGATTAATGACTGATAGTAGTTATCCTGTGGTTCTTGCTCAAAGTGCACGTTCCGCAGGAACGTGTGTAGAGAACCGAAGTTTCGTTCCCCAGCTAGGCACCGGGCTTGCTCAAAATGAAGCTCAATGGTCTTGAAACTGTCTTCCATGATGTTCATCGCTCGGGTGAAAACTCCGGCATCACCCCAGTCAGAAATGATTCTGCGCTTCTGCAAGTCCGTTCTTTTACTTTTGATTAATGGACTGTTGGCCAGGATCATGAGAAACGTTTTCGGACCTCCTTCCAAATCAGGGGCAAAGCCTTTTTTCTTGAAGTGGGGCGTGTGATTTATATCGCAGTAGTCATTGATGTAGCGGTAATAGACGGCAAGTTCCAGCATCAAGTCCTGCAATGCCAAATAAACTGCTACCGGCATCGGATTGAGGCTTTGGCATGAGTCCAGGATAAACATGAAAAAGCATCCGGTATTGGCTTGTGCAATAAAACGATATTGATCCAGCGTCGGTAGGCTGTCGCCTGCACTCAACTGCGTGTCGAGGTGCTGACCGATGTGCAACGCCTCGAGACTTCCCAGGGCTGCGTGAATAAGATTCGGATCCCCCAAAGCGTTCAACTTTTGCAGGCCTTCAATGTAGCCATACATACCGGATACCAGTGCGCTGGCGATACCGAATTTCACCCAGACGGACGGGGCACCACGACGTGTAGGGTCTTCGTCAATGATGTCATCGTGTACCAGAGACGCCGTGTTGAAGAGCTCGACAATCTGGCAAAGCGTTTGCGCATGCATCGGCGCTAATTGGTAAATGTCCGCAAGCGCGAGCGTCAGTGCTGTCCTGACTTTCATGCCGGCGTGCTGTTCTTGATAGTTAAAGGCCAACGTCCAGAGTTCTCTGGCTTGCGCGTAGGTTGAGCTGGTTGATTGCAACATTGCAGAAGACTCTTTGGGCGGGTTGCCAACAGCGTACTTCTGGCAAGGGCGGGTTATACGGGAGTGACAGTTGAAACGTAGCGTATTTTTTGTGGCGATTCATGCTCAAGTAAAAACCGATTGGTTATCGACTGTAGAATTTTCAGATATATCCAGATGTTGTCTGAAGAGAGGTTGAGTGCCGAACTTGTCACTTGCTCAAATTTGTCTAGTTTTAGAATGAAGTTTTAACCCCACATGCAAAGTGAAGCCTGGTCCGACGTATCGTCCAGTCTTGAAGGGCGACGGTGACGAGAATGGAAGAGCTGATTCTTGTAGATGAATACGATCGGGAAACCGGAACTGCCGAAAAAATGCAGGTTCACCGCGACGGACTTTTGCATCGCGCCTTCTCCATCTTCATTTTCGATTTGAAAGGCCGACTGCTCCTGCAAAAACGGGCGCTGGGCAAATATCACTCTCAAGGATTATGGACTAATACGTGTTGTGGTCATCCTCGAGCCGGCGAACCGATCCTTGCGGCAGCCAGACGACGATTGTTCGAAGAAATGGGACTGGACTGCCCAGCGCTGATCGAGGTCGAGGCCTTCGTTTATCGGACACCGGTTTCGAATGGTTTGATCGAGAACGAGTATGACCACGTCTTTGTCGGGCTCAGTCGAGTGGATCCCAAGGTGAATTCCGATGAAGCGATGGATTGGAGATGGTCAAGTCTGCATGCGGTTTTTGGCGAAATCAGGCGAGATGCGGCACAGTTCACCGTCTGGCTGCAGTTAATTTTCAGGCAGCACGACATCTCGACCGTACGCGGGTGGCACAAGCAGCTTCGTGACCGTGACGCGTTAATCAAACAGCATCGAAAAGACTTCGCTCTTCCACCTCGGCTGCAACGGCTTTCATTTGCGCTAAGCCCCCATGCTCAGGCAGCGGAACTGCATACTCGCCAATGGCTGATTCGACTGGGGCTGGAGGATGGGCCGCATGCGCGTCATCAACTTGATATATACCAGCCAGGGCTCTACGCCGGTTATATGTGGCCCGATGCAGGCTGTGAGGACCTTCTGTTGTTTGCTCACCTCACCGGGTGGTTCAGTTGTCAAGACGATCTGGCCGATGAGGATTTGAGTCAGGCACCTGAGTTACTGGAGCAGAGCATCCGTGACGTGCATGAGATGGCAAGCCGCGATGGACAACCGTTTTGCACCGGTCTGGCGGGCGGTCTGGCGGACATCATTCAGCAGGCGGGGGCGCAGATGCCCGCGCAGTGGCGACAACGAACGCTTGAGCAATATGAAAGTTATCTCTATCCCTGTTTGCGCGCAGCGATGCATCGGCTTGAAGGTTCGCAGCCGGCCGAACAGGATTTTGAAAGTGTCTGGCGCAATGCCGGCGGGTTTCAGGTGTGTGTGGAATTCAATTACTTCGCCGATCGTGTACACCTGCCATCTCGTGTTTATTACAGCGACATCTGGCAGGCGCTACGCAGGCTGAGCTTGAACCTGCTGAAGGCTGTTAATGACTTGTTGTCTTTCTCCATCATGAAAAAACCCATGGAGGACGTGTACAACCTGCTGACTCATCTCATTCATCATCGACAATGTTCCCCGCGTGAAGCTGCCAGCGAGGTTCGCCGTCGAATCGATGTGTGGGCCGGTGAGTTTTTCAAGCTGCAACGGCGCTTGCCGCGCGAGCTGGATCGACTTGAGTGCGACGATGTTTTACGCGAACAAGTCTTGCGCAGTGCCCGGACGCTCGAGGTGCAATGGCACGGCAATATTGCATGGCATCTGACAGTGCCTCGTTACCGGGAAGTCGTGATCGCTGCGGGGGTGTGACACCCCCGGCAGGAATCGAGTACGACGGGTACAGCCGATCAGTAGCGCTGATACTTGGAACCGAACTCGGGACGGTTCTCGGCGACCAGTACGCTGCGGGCCGAACGTTCGCGCAGTTCCTGAAGGCGATCTGCGCCACCCTCCGCGACGCGCTCACGCAGTTCCTGTAAACGGTCGGCGCCGCCTTCAGCCACGCGTTCGCGCAGTTCCTGCAAACGATCGGCACCGCCTTCAGCCACGCGTTCACGCAGTTCCTGCAAGCGATCCGCGCCACCTTCGGCAACACGATCCTTCTGCAGGTTTTCCGCGCCGTATTCGGCGACCAGCGGCTGGGAGCTGGCGGACGCCAGGTCGGTCAGGGCCAGGCCACCGAGCAGGCTGATTGCGAGTACCAGGGATTTCGAGGACTTGAACATGGTGCTTCTCCTTGCGTTTGATGATGAGTGAACCAGTGCTTTCTGGTGGGTTCATTCAAACGCGAGGGTGTATCGCTGATATGTGGTGTTACGGCCCAAAAACACCGGTTACGTATCTGCGCGGCGAATTTATACAGAGCGATACAAATCCATCAGGATTCGGCGAGCATCTCCACGGCGAAGGAGAACACATAACCCTCGTTGCGCACGGTCTTGATGTAAGTCGGCTCGCGGGAGTCGTCCAGCAGCCGCTGACGCAGGCGGCTGACCAGCAAATCGATGGAGCGGTCGAACAGGTCGGCGTCGCGCCCCTGAGTCAGATTGAGCAACTGGTCGCGGCTGAGCACCCGTTGCGGATGATCGAGAAACACCCGGAGCAGGCGATACTCGGCGCCGCTGAGGGCGACCATGGTGTCGTCTTCATCGAGCAGGTGGCGGGCGGTGGTGTCCAGGCGCCAGCGGCCGAACGCGAGCAGCCGCCCGGTTTCGGTGATCAGCAGATTGGGCGGCAGCATTCGCGTGCGGCGCAGCACGGCGTTGATCCGCGCCAGCAGCTCGCGGGCGGCGAAGGGTTTGGTCAGGTAATCGTCGGCGCCCATTTCCAGGCCGAGGATGCGGTCTGTCTGGTCGTCGCGCGCGGTGAGCATCAGGATCGGGATCGCCTTGTGCTTGCCGGCGCGCAACTCGCGGCACAGCACCAACCCGTCATCGCCGGGGAGCATGATGTCGAGCACGATCAGGTCGACCGTGTTGGCTTCCAGAAAGCTGCGCATCTGCCGGCCATCGGCGACCACGGTGCTGCGCAGGCCGTTTTTTGTCAGGTAATTGCCGACCAGTTCGCGGATCTCGCGGTCATCGTCGACGATCAGGATGTGGTTGATGTGATCCATGGTTCACACTCTTTTTGTGGGAGCGAGCTTGCTCGCGAAGGCGGTCCGTCAGTCAACAAAGATGCTGAATTCGATGGCCCCTTCGCGGGCAAGCCCGCTCCCACAGTGTTATGGGATGGCCTGAAGAATGGGTCTTCAGGCTTATTCATTGGCGGTGTCAGGACACCACGCGATAGCACGGCACATACGCCGCGCCGCCCGGCAGTTTCATCCGGTGCTGGGCGACGAAGGCTTTGAGCAGCAGATCGAGCGGCTGCATGATCGCGGCGTCGCCACGGATCTGATACGGCCCGTGTTCCTCGATCAGACGAATGCCCTTGTCCTTGACGTTGCCGGCGACAATCCCGGAGAACGCGCGGCGCAGGTTGGCCGCCAGTTCATGAGACGGCTGGTCGCGGTGCAGCTTGAGGTTGGCCATGTTTTCGTGGGTCGGGTCGAACGGGCGCTGGAAGCCTTCGTCGATTTTCAGCAGCCAGTTGAAGTGGAACGCATCGTTGCGCTCGCGGCGGAACTGCTTCACCGCTTTGAGGCCCGCGGTCATCTGCCGCGCCACTTCGGCCGGGTCGTCGATGATGATTTCGTAGTGCTGTTTCGCCGCTTCGCCGAGGGTGGCGGTGACGAAGGCGTCCAGTTGTTCCAGGTACGGCGCGGCATGTTTCGGCCCGGTCAGGATCACCGGAAACGGCAGGCCGGCGTTGTCCGGGTGCATCAGGATGCCCAGCAGGTACAGGAACTCTTCGGCAGTGCCGGCGCCGCCCGGGAAGATGATGATGCCGTGGCCGACGCGGACGAAGGCTTCCAGGCGTTTTTCAATGTCCGGCAGGATCACCAGTTCGTTGACGATCGGGTTCGGCGCTTCGGCGGCGATGATGCCCGGCTCGGTCAGACCGAGGTAACGGCCGCCGTGAATTCGCTGTTTGGCGTGGGCGATGGTCGCGCCTTTCATCGGGCCTTTCATCACGCCCGGGCCGCAGCCGGTGCAGATATCGAGGCTGCGCAGACCCAGTTCGTGGCCGACTTTCTTGGTGTATTTGTATTCTTCGGTGTTGATCGAGTGGCCGCCCCAGCACACGACGATTTTCGGCTCGACGCCCGGACGCAGGGTGCGCGCGTTGCGCAGCAGGTGGAAGACGTAGTCGCTGATGCCCTGGGAGGTGCTGAGGTCGATGCTCAGGGCGTCGAGTTCGTTTTCGGTGTAGACGATGTCGCGCAGGGCGCTGAACAGCATTTCCCGGGTGCTGGCGATCATTTCGCCGTCGACGAAGGCGTCGGCCGGGGCGTTCAACAGTTCCAGACGCACGCCGCGATCCTGCTGGTGGATACGGATTTCGAAGTCTTTGTAGGCTTCAAGGATGGTCTTTGCGTTGTCGACATGGGCGCCGGTATTGAGGATGGCCAGGGCGCACTGGCGAAAGAGGGTGTAGGTGCTGCCGGTTCCGGCCTGGCTCAGTTGCTGAACTTCACGTTGAGAAAGGGTTTCGAGGCTGCCTTTCGGGCTGACCGAGGCATTGATTACGTGTCGTTGGGTCATGCAGTGATCCTTAAAACGATGTCATTGCCGGCATGGCCAATGGCATCCGAATAGTGTGTATCCATGAATGAAGATGGCACGATCTGCGTGGTATCGCCATGTCCCCGTTGGACTTTGAAAAGATGAAAAGGCGCTCCAGCATAGCTAAATCCGCCTCAGAGGCGATAATGCGCAGCCTCTTTTTAACTCAAGCCATGGAAGCCTGTCGCGATGTTCGAGATTCAACCGATCGATGCCATGACTTATCGCCAGCAGACCCGGCGCAGCACGCTGATCATCGCGTTGCTGTTTCTGGTGCTGGCGATGGCGTTTTCGACGGCGGCGGTGGCGCTGTTCGGCGAGCCGGGCGGGGATAATCTGCGGTTCAATGTTGGCGGGGTGTTTGGCGCATTTCTGCTGACGGCGGCGTTGCTGCGCGGGCGTTTCTGGAACCAGACCTGGATGGCTCCGGCAGTGTACGGCTGGCGGCTCAAGCGCAGCCTGATGAGCGTCACCAATGTGATGCATCAGGTGACGGCGGCAGTGGAGAAGGGTGATCCGGTGGCAATGAAAGTGCTGCGTTTCTATCACCTGGGCCTGACCCAGATGCATGAACTGGATGGCAACTCCAGCGATCACGCGCAATTGCACCGGGAAGTCGAAGCGCACAAGGCGCGGATGGAGGCGCTGGGCCTGGACACCGATCAGACGCGCCTCGATCCGGCCTGGCTGGAAACCTTGAAAGCGCGCTAAAACGGAATGCGCGCGGCGCGTCTGAGTTTCCAGCGGCGGATCAGGCGCCCGTAGACCAGCAGGTTGGCCACCAGCACCACGCTGCCCAGTACCAACTGAATCTGCGGGGTCAGCCCCGCCGGGTAGATGATCGGCCAGATGTAATGTTCGATGAATCCGCCGGCGTATTCGGTCTGCCCGGCGGCGTGGCGCATCAGGTTTTCCCAATAGGTCAGCGGACAGGTCAGGTGCAACACCTCGACCGCCACGCCCCATGCCGCTGCTGGCAAATGCAGCCACATCAGCCGCGGCCACTTGAGCACCAGCAGTCCGCCGAACAGCACGAACAGAATGAACAGCAAATGAAACAGCACCAGCCCGTCGGCGGCTATTCGATACAGCATGTCGTCTCCCTGACGCGTGTGTGAATGGTTGCCATGTTACGCCCGTAAACGACTGACGGAAGGAAGGATTTGCGCCAACTGCGCAAGATTGTTCAAGCCATGAAAGGGCGTTTGCTGGCAGAGTCCGGGGCCTTGTCTCACGGTTGAAGCGTGTTATGTCTGACTCATTAATGCCGCGCAGTGCCTTCCTTCGCGGCGCCGCGGCGATCATGCCGTTATCCCTGGCGACCGCCCCTTGGGGGCTGCTGGCCGGCTCCATGGCGATCGAAGCCAATCTCACACCGCTGCAGGGGCAGGGCCTGTCGAGCATCGTGTTTGCCGGCGCTGCGCAATTGGTGGCGATCGGCATGCTCAAGGGCGGCGCCGGGATTTTCTCGATTCTGCTGACCACGCTGCTGCTGACCTCGCAGCACTTGCTTTACGGCATGAGCATGCGCCAGGTGATTTCGCCGTTGCCGGGACGTTGGCGCATCGGCTTGGGCTTTTTGCTCACCGACGAGCTGTTCGCCCTGACCAGTCAGCACGATCGTCAGCAGTTCAACCGCTGGTACGCCCTGGGCGTCGGCCTGACGTTCTACATCGCCTGGAACCTTTTTACCCTGGCCGGCATTGTGCTCGGCAGCAGCATTCCGGGGCTTGAACACCTTGGGCTGGACTTCTCGATTGCCGCCACCTTCATCGCTCTGATCACCCCGGTGGTGCGCAATGTGCCGACGGTGGTCTGCGTGGCGGTGTCGCTGTTTTGCTCGGTGTTGTTCAGTTATTGGCAATGGGGTTCGGCGCTGGTGCTGTCGGGTCTGGCCGGCATGACCGCCGGGTTCATCTGCAACAAGCTGTATCGGGAGCGCACATGATGGTCTGGGCAGTGATTTTCGGCATGGGGATTCTGGTGTTCCTCAATCGTTACGTGTTTCTCGAACCACGCTTGCCGGTACGGTTGAGCAGCAACGCGCGGCAATTTCTCGGTTTTGCCGTGCCGGGCATGTTGACCGCGATTTGCGGGCCGATTGTGTTCATGCCGGACAAACAACTGAATCTGCAGTGGGATAACCCTTATCTGCTGAGTTCGTTAGTGGCAATCGCACTGGTGATCTACACGCGCAACACGTTGCTCAGCATGCTATTGAGCATGGCGTTCTTCTTTCTATTGCGCTGGTGGCTTTAAGTTCTACGCTTAATGGATCAATTTCATGAGCGAGGTGAACATGGCAACCGAGCAGAAACGTCCTGAAGAAGATGACGAACCGAGCGAAGAAGAAATCGAGCGGGAGAAACACAAGGAGCAGACCTGGAAGCATGACGACAGCCGCGAGTTGTCCGAACGTGATCGGGAACCCCTGCTGAAACCCTGAACGCCACAACGAAAAGCCCCGCGATTGCGGGGCTTTTCGTTCATCAAAGATCGTCCAACTGCGTGAAATCTGGGTGGGAGGCCCGATAACCCAAGGTCTTGTCGATCCAGGCATTCAGCTCGTTGACCATCACCGGCGGGTGGCAGGGATAGCTTTCGAGGGTGGCGCGCAGGATGCGGTCGATATCGGGTACGTCACGCAGGTTTCGAGTCTTTATGTAGTGGCCGATAAAACAGTCGAGTTGAAAGCGTTCTGTCGGGGACAGATGAATACACTCCAGGCCTGTGACCTGTTTGATTGCAAAATCGTCGCGCAACTTAATTCTCTGCAAGGCTTGTAAGTTTGTGGGGGATTCCTGGTTTTGCTGACTCTTTGGTCAACTGGTATGCCAAAAGGAAATGCGGCGCGCATGCTATCCGTAGTGTTTGTAAATGTATGTATGACGGTTGAAATGTCAGACAGGCGGTTAGTTCAATCAAACGACTGTTTAGGTTGAATGTTTCGCGTTTGAAACACCGCGTGTAACACGCAGGATTCGATTCGGGAATTCCTGCTTTTGATAACGCACCGCGTCGACATTTATTTACGGTACGGCATCAATCAATTCCGCACCCTGATTGCGGGAGTTGCCCACCGCTTTGCCGACTTTGTGCCATTGGAACGCTTCGCTGGGTTCGGCTTCGAACAACAGCATCTGCTCGGCACGCTCTGTGGGCGTGGCGGGATCGAGCCATTCCTGTACCCGGTCAGCGCGCAGCACAATCGGGCGCCGGTCATGCACATCGAGCAAGCCGCCTTCGCTGTTGGCGGTAATGATGACGAAGCCGTCGTCTTCCCGTGAAGGTTCGCCGGTTATCGGAAACTGGCCGATGGCGGCGCAGAAAACCGGCTGGTGATCGGTCCGACGAATCAGCCACGGTTGTCGGCTCTTGTCGGGTGCATCGACCCACTCGAACCAGTTGTCGACCGGCACGATCAGTCGATGACGCCAGATTGCTCGAAAGAACGGTCCGTGGGCGACTTTTTCCAGCCGCGCGTTGATCGGTGCGGCGCGATCCCTGGCCCAGTGCGGGCGCCAGCCCCAGCGCAGATTGTCGGCGTATAGCCGTTGTTGGTGCTGATGAAGGATCGCCAGTGACGTGGTGGGCGCGGCGTTGTAATGCGCCAGCGGGGCGTCGCCGACGTGATTGATCAGCGCATCGGGAATACTCAGCACTGCGACGAAATCGTGGATGCCCCGGTATTGCGACAGTCTTCCGCACATCGGCCGACCCTCCGGCGAACAGCTGCCTGAAGGTTTCAGCTTAGTTGCACGGTTCAATCCTTGCTGCCCTGGCCGGTGAACGCGTCGCGCCAGACCAGCCAGCGACGTTCCAGCACCGCAAGCAAACCGTCGCTGAGTTTGCCCAGCAGCGCCAGGACGATGATCGCGGCCAGCACGATGTCCGGCCGCGAAGTTTCGCGACCGTCGCTGAGCAGGTAACCCAGACCTTTGGTCGCGGCGATCAGTTCGGCCGCCACCAGAAACATCCACGACAGGCTCATGCCGCTGCGCAATCCCGTGAACAGGCCGGGCAGGGCGGCGGGCAACAGAATCCGTTGCACCAGTTGCAGCGGGCTGAAGCCGTAGATGTGCCCGACTTCCACCAGTTTGCGGTCGATGTTGCGGATCGCCGCTACCACGTTGACGTACACCGGGAAGAACGCGCCGATGGCGATCAGAACGATTTTCGAGGTCTCGTCGATCCCCAGCCATAGCAGCAACAGCGGCACCCAGGCCAGGCTGGGAATCGACCGCAGTGCGGCGAACGTCGGTTCCAGATAAGCCTCGGCTTCACGGCTCAGGCCGACCCACGCGGCAAACACCAGCGCCAGACTCGCGCCGATGGCGAACCCCAGCAGTACGCGAATCAGGCTGGCGCCGATGTGCTTCCACAAGGCGCCTTCGGCCAAATCGGTGAGGGTCAGGGCTATCTCGCTTGGCGCGGGCATCTGGTAGGACGGCAGCCAGCCGATGCGTACGATGAATTCCAGGGCGATCACGATCAGCAGTGGCAGGGCCAGGCCTTTAAGGCGCCGGCGCCAGAGCGGATTCAGCAGTGGGAGTTTTCGGCGTGGTGCCGGCACGGCGAGGCGGGCGGGCAAGTCGTTGCTCATGGACGGTTCTCCGCTCACGACAAATCCGCGACGGACGCGGACTTGTCATGGGCCTGATCGGTTACTGGGCGGCGGCGACTTGCTGGAAACCGGTGTCGATCAACTGATCGATGACCTGATCGACATTCACCCCACGGCGCACCAGTTCTTCGGAGACCAGAATCGGCGCGGCGGCTTTCGAGGCCAGCACGTCCCTGGCGGTCAGCTGCGGGCTGCTCAGGTCGGTGCGCGACAATTGCAGTTTGGCCACGTCCAGCGGCAGGCCGGATTCGCTGGCGAGCAATTTGGCCAATTCGTCGGGGTTTTTCACCGACCACTCGCGGGCCTGCTCATAGGCCTTGATCACGGTGTCGATGGTTTGCGGGTGTTGCTTGGCGTATTGCTCGGTGACGCTGACCACGCCGTAGCTGTTGAAGTCGCGATTGCGGTACAGCAGGCGCGAACCGGCCTGCACCTGACTGGCGGCCATGTGCGGATCGAGGCCGGCCCAGGCGTCGACATCGCCTTTCTCCAGCGCGGTGCGGCCGTCCGGGTGCTGCAGGTGTACCAGTTCCACGTCGTCCTTTTTCAGCCCGGCCTGTTGCAGGGTGCGCAGGGTAAACAGGTACGGATCGGTGCCTTTGGTGGCGGCGATTTTTTTGCCCTTGAGGTCGGCGACGGACTGGATCGGCGAGTCCTTGCGCACCACCAGCGCGGTCCATTCGGCGCGGCTGTAGACGTAGACCGATTTGATCGGGCTGCCATTGGCGCGGCTGAGCACGGCAGCGAGGCTGGCCGACGAGGCGAAATCCACGCCGCCGCTGTTAAGGTATTCCAGCGAGCGGTTGCTGCCCTGGCTCAGCACCCAGCTGACTTTGCTCTGGGGCAAGGCTTTTTCCAGGTAGCCCAGATGTTTCAGCGCCAGGCTGACCGGCGAGTAATAGGCGTAATCCAGATGCACTTCAGCGGGCGGCGCTTCGGCAGCGTGGGCCAGAGGTTGCAGACTCAGGGCTACTGCGCAGGCCGCGAGCAGCGTTTTGACGCGGGAAAACGGAAAGAGGGGTTTCATGGGCACGCTCCGGCAAGGCAACAGATTCTTATGTCCAAAAAGATATTTTTATCGAATGCTTCCTGCATGAATGGAATATTGCAGGCTCTGTGCCATGTACGTTTTGTCCCGTATTTACGGGGGTTGACGCTGGTTTTGCAGGTTTGAAGTGTTGCAGGGAAAACACTCTGACGAGCCACTGTTGCTCGGCCAACAGTGCGGCGGGAAGGTGCTGAGCTTATGCGCTAATCGAATTTCAAATCTGATTTGTAAGAGCGTTATGGTCTATAAAAATCACTTCTGCAGGACTCGCCATGAAGCTCTCACGTTTCCTACGCGCCGCGTTGACCAGTGCACTGTTTGCCACGCCATTGACCTACGCTGCCGAACCCTTGGTCCTGCACGTCGGCGACCAGAATTACTACAACATCCGCGCTTCGATAGAAGCGTCCGGCGTGCTGCAGGACGCGCCTTACACGGTTGACTGGAAACACTTCCAGGCTGCCGCGCCGTTGGCCGAAGCGTTGCAGACCGGGTCGCTGGATCTGGGTTTCCTGGGGGATTCGGGGTTTCTGTTTCTGGCCGCCAAACAGGCGCCGGTGAAACTGATTGGTGTGTCACGACAGAACCCGGACACTATCGCGCTGTTGGTGCCCAAGGATTCTCCGGTGAAAACTATCGAGGACCTGAAGGGCAAAAAAGTCGCTTACTGGCCGGGTGCCTGGAGTCAGCAGCTGACCCTTCGCGCACTGGAGCAGGGCGGTTTGCCGGAGAATTACGTCGACTTCGTCAAACTGATGCCGATCGATGCGGCGGCCGCGCTACCGCAAGGCAGCATCGACGCGTTCCCGGTGTGGGAGCCGTACATTTCCCAGCAGATCGTGTTCTCCGGCGCCCGGCCGATTCTCACGGCGAAAAACCTGATGCCGGGCTTGAGCGCCATCGCCGCGTCTGCGCCGTCCATCGACAGCAAGCGCGAAGCGATCGCCGATTTCCTCGGACGTTTGAAGCAGGCCAGGGCCTGGGTCGACAGTCACACCGACGAGTACGCCGACCTGTGGGCGAAGAAGGCCAACCTCGATCAACAGGTTTCGCGGCACTGGTTGCGCCAGGCGCACATGACGGTCGGCCCGGTGGATCAGCAGGCCGCCGCCGATCTGCAAAGCACGGCCGACTTCCTGTTCAAGGTCAAGGCGCTGCCGGCTCCGCTGGCCACGGCCGGTATCATCGACAGCTCGTTTCAACAGGCGCTGGCGCGCTGAGCGAGCGCCGGAACCAAACCCTGTGTATCTTTATCCAACCTCGGCCCATCTCAATGGGTCGCAGGGAGGCAGCAGCGGCGAAGGAGTTTTGCCAATCGACAACATGACCGCAACGGTCGGGCTCAAGGCAAAACATGACACAGTGGTTCAAGCTTTTCTGTGCGATGGCGGTAGCCGTCGGGTTGGCCGGATGCATCGCCGCTCCCATCGAAATGACCGCGCAGACCGAAGCCCGGCTCAAGACTCAGGCGCCTGTGCGCTTTCTATTGACCTTCGATGACGGCCCCAGCGCTTCCAGTCTTTTCAATCCTACCGACACCGTGCTCGACAGCCTCAAGGACAACCCGCTGCAACCGGGGATCAAAGCGGTGTTTTTCGTCCAGACCCGCGCACCCCGAGCGGGCAACAGCGAGATCGGTCGGCGAGTCATGCGCCGCGAGTATGACGAAGGGCACATTCTGGGCTTTCACACCGCCACCCATTGGCACACCAATCATCGATTGCTCGATCCCCAAGAACTCGAAACCTCGCTGACCAACGGTTCGGCGGACATCGCGGCAATCACTGGCGCGCCGCCGACGTTATTGCGTCCGCCATTCTGGAACTATGACAAGCGCACCTTCGCCGCCTATCAGCAGCACCATATGCAGGTGTTGCTGACCGACCTGAGCGCCAACGACGGCAAGATCTGGGGCTTCAACGCCAGCCCCCGGCGGCGGGCGAACATGCTGCGACAACTGTCGGAGGTCCGCGAACGGATTGCCCTCGGCGAATTGCCAACGGTGGACGGAGTGATTCCGGTGGTGGTGACCTTCCATGACCTCAACCGCTACACCGCCCGCCACACCCGCGAGTATCTGCAGATTCTGCTCGACAGTGCCGCCGCCACCGGCGTGCGACTGGCAGGCAAACCGTTCTATGACGATCGCGCGGCGCTGGAAAAAGCTGCGCTGGCGCGCACGGTGCGCGAGTCGTCGAAACCGGTGAATCTGCCGGGAATATGGAACTGGATCTGGGATCATGACGCTCATTGAGAACCGCGATTTGAAGTTGTGAAGCGGTTGGCAATTTTTACACTGGGCGGCAGGGGCGGGGCAGTGAAAGCTCATCTATGCTCATCGGGTCGCCCGAGCCAACGCCTGTGAGGCGTGCCCACCATGATTGCCATTGCCGATATTTGCCGCATCGTCGAATCCGGCTTTTCGCCGTTGTATTGCGACTGCACCGAAACGGCGCAAGGCCTCTTGCAGATCAAGGTTTACGAACCCGACAGCGGGCGTGTCGAGTTGCTGCTCAATGGTGTTTCTCCTGAACATCTGGTCACCATTCGTGACATCTCCAATTTTATCGGTGAATTGCGCACGGAAATGAGCGCCGGACGCCGAGCGTTTGCCGGCTGAGAGTCAAAGGCGTCGTTGAAAGGCGCGGAGGATGCTCAGCGTGGCGTCACTGACGTTCAGATTCTGCACCGCATCGAGCGGGTGCCAGAGGCAGTCGACGATTTCATTCAGCGGGCGAACCTGCTCGATGTTCAGCACCGACGCCTCGTAGACGTGGTGGCGGGTGCTGCCGTTCTGCAACTCCATCAGATAAAGCATGTCATCGCTGTCCAGTCCGGTCTCTTCCTTGAGTTCGCGGGCGGCGGCTTGCGCGCGGGTTTCTCCCGGTTCGACGGTCCCGCCCGGAAGCGTCCAGCGGCATCTGGGTTTGCGCACCAGGAGAATGTGTCGATCCTGCTCGCAGATGACGGTTGCTCGTACTTTCATGTGTTACCCGATTGCCGGTTGTCATAAATCTGTCATGAATTAGCAATATTTGGGCCGCTGCCGGTTTAGAGCGTCTGAGTGCCTAGCCAGGCTAAAAGTGCCGGAGACTTGACGCTGCTGCGGTGCGACGTCCGGTCGGCACGACTGCGCGTTGCGGGTGTAAGGTGCAAAAGTTCGTTAGAAGACAGGAGGTGCCTATGAGCATGGCGATGCTGAACAAAATGCACATGAATGGCTACGACGTACTCAGCGTGAACAACGGCCCGTGGCGGGTCTGCACGCAGGGTGACCGGCTCGCTTTGTTTGCCAGTCGCGAGGAAGCGCTGGCGTACGCCGCTGCGCTGCCGGGCTATAAAGGTCGTACGCGCGGTCGCAAGTCAGGCTGACGACCTGTGAAGAGAAAGCCCCGGTTGTCCGGGGCTTTTTGCTGTGCGCAGCGTGAGGTTCAGTGGACTTTGGTTCGGCTGATGGCGCGGGCTTTCACTTCCCGGGCATACAGTTGCAGGCGCTCTTCATCGCTTTGCAGCACCTCGCAGGATCTGAGTACCGCCTGGGCGTCCGCCTCGTTGCCCGACTGGCGCAATTGCTCGGCAATGCGCTTGAGGTCCACCGCCGACCATCTCAGGTCCGATGCCACGCTTTGCAGGTCACGTTGAAGTTCGTGTTCGTATTCATTGAGCCGCATGATCACCTCCGGAAGATTCTCGGTAAAACAGAGTAGCCGCATTTTTTGGGAGTGGGGCAAGGTCATCTGTCGGTGAGCTGATTGTTCCGGTTTACGAGGAATAGAGGCAGAGCGCTACGATGGATGTCCGAACAGTTACAGGGTACATTCGCGTTTTTTCAGATGAAGGAATCACCATGCGGATGTTGATCGGGGGGATGCTGTTGGTGGCATTGGCCGGTTGTTCGTTGCCTGCGTCACTGGTGCCGGGCGAGCCGAATGTCAGCAAGACCAGCGACAAGACTCCCAAGGACTACGCCGCGTGTGTATTGCCGCTCTGGCAGCAGGACGTTGCCAAGACGTCCCAGACAGCAATTTCCAATGGCTACCGGATCACTGCACCGAGCATCGTCACCGCCGACGAGATTCTTGATGTGGTCAAGTACAAGGACGGCAGCCGTGTCTCCCTTTACCAAGGGCCGCCGTGGGCGAAGTCCGGATCGTTGCGCAAAGCGGTGCGCGATTGCCTGTAAGGTCGAAATAAAAAAGCAGAAACCGGTGATCGGTTTCTGCTTTTTTTTGCCTGCTGATCGAGTTCAGTGCGAGATGTCGGTGACAGCCAGCCGAAATACGTGACCTGCCTCGAACTCGGCGCCTGGGGCGCGGTGTACACCGAAGGCTGGGGTCGCCAGGTAAAACTGGTCAGGGAGGAGGGCAAGTCGCTCAAGACCCAGATCAACACCCAGTGGATCTACCCGCCGGCGGCTGACCGTGCCAGCGCGCTGGCCGCTGCGGACCCGATGATCCCTGTCGTCGCGTAAAACGGCGTGTCACAGAAAATCTCGCCCGGTTGATGCCGGGCGGGATTTTTTGTTCAGATTCCGCAAACTCCTCCGGCAAGGACCACTCGACCGAACTCGGCGTTGGCCTCCTGAGGTGTGATCGCGAGCAACTGGTCGAGGCGAATTTCCTGTTGCGCGCCTTGTTGCTCGATCACCAGGAACTCCTCCTTGTCACTGCTGGTTCGCGTGGTCACGGCCCGGGCCATCAGACGCTGACCGTCGACCAGCTCGATGTCCAGCTGATAGCCGCGCAGGCAGGCGATTTCCAGGTAGTCGTGCAGATCACAGTTCAACGGCTGATAACGGGTCATGGCGTTACTCCTCGAAACCTTGCGCGATGATGAAACGATCCGGCTCGTGCATCAACCTTCATGCGGCGGTGCTGATGGCGGCAGGGAACGGTGCGGATCAGATTCTGCGGGAAGTGTAATGCGCGGTGACAGTTGATTGCGGGCTTTTTTCCCGCGAGCACTAGGCTTTGAATGCCGGCCCATTACGGGCCGGCATTGCTGTTTCTGGAGGATTGTTTTTGATTCAAGGAGCGACCGATCATGGATGATCTGGTGAAAGAAGTGATTCCGCTGTTGCAGTACCTGATCCCGGGGTTTGTTTCGACCTGGATTTTCTACACGCTGACGGCCTTCAAGCGACCGGATACGTTCGGCCAGATTGTGCAGGCGCTGATTTTCACGTTTGTGATTCACGGGATGGTGCTGGGGGTTGGAGCGGTTTGTGTGTGGGTGGGGGAGAAGGGGTTTTCTGTAGGGAGATGGGATGCGAAAGCTGAAACGTGCTGGGCATTTTCTGCGTCCTTGCTGCTGGGATTGATGGCTTGTTGTCTGGCAACTAATGGCAAATTGCATAGGTGGTTGCGCAGCAGAAACGTAACGAAACAATCTTCCTATCCCAGTGAATGGTTCTGCGCTTTCGCTCAATATGACCGATTCATCACCCTTCATCTGGAGGATGAAAGGCGCGTCCTAGGCTGGCCAGTCGAGTGGCCACCGGAGTCGAACACCGGGCAGTTCTTGATGAGGTTTCCACGCTGGCTCAACGAAGATGGCAAATTGGATCCTATTGGCGCTGAATTTTTGCTGATAGATTCCGCGAAGGTTAAATGGGTTGAATTCAGCCCGGCATCAGAGGGTTCATCATGACCGCCAGAGCACCGCAACCAATGCCGCAACATCTGGAGCGACTTTTCGTAGGGCCCGACGGGAAGCTGTTGGAGAAACCATTGATCACAGGCCCAAAGGCACCACCACCGCTGAAGTACCCCCCATCATCGCAAGCCCGCTCTTAACCCCATCCATCCTTCACCGCCCGGCGAATGCCCTCCAGCAACATCGCAAACGCCGGGTTGTCGTTGTTCTCCCGCCAGATCAGATGCAGTTCGCTCTGCACCCCTTCGCCCAGATCGATCTCGCGAAACACCACATTCCTGAACACCACACTGGTCGCGCAACGCGGTACCAGCGCCAGGCCCATGCCTGCGTTGACCAGCGCCAGAATCGTCAGCGAAGACCCCAGCCATTGCACGTAATCCGGGGCGACCCGGGCCGAGCGCAGCATGCCGGTGAGCAATTCGTTGAACGGCGGATAGGCCGCGTGGGAATACATCAGGAACGGCTGCCCATCCAGGTCCTTCACTGAAACTTCGTCGGCCTCGGCCAGTCGATGGCCGCTCGGCAGCGCCAGCACAAACGGCTCGCGCACCAGGCATTCGGTGGCGTAACCCGGCTCCAGCAACGGCGCGCGGACGATCCCCAGGTCAATGCGTCGAGCGCGCAGGGCTTCGTGTTGCTGGTAGGTGTTCATTTCAGTCAGGTCGATCTTCACCTGCGGCTGCTTGAGGCGCGCCTCGGCGATGACCTTGGGCAGGAATTCATAAACCGCGCTGCCAACAAAACTGATGTTCACCGAACCGATATCGCCCTCGGCAAAACGCCGGGCGGTGACGGCGGCTTGCTGGGCGCGCTCGAGCAGGTTCTGCGCCTCGATGAAGAATGCGCGGCCGGCAGCGGTGAGCGCCACACTGCGCGTGCTGCGGGTAAACAGTTCGACGCCCAGGTGATGTTCCAGCAACTGGATCTGCCGGCTCAATGGTGGCTGCGTCATGTTCAACCGCTCGGCAGCGCGGCGGAAGTTGAGTTCGGTGGCGACGGTGGTGAAGCAGCGCAATTGGGTCAGTTCGAACATTGATCTAATCCAGGTATCAATCGAATGCCAAGTTAGATTAGACGGGATCAATCACCCCGTCCATGATCGCTCTATGCCTGAACAGGCCATCCCTACAAAAACAAAGATCGGGAGTCGCCCCTTGAAAACCCTCCAGAGTCCGCCGGACATCACGGTACTCGCCCGCGCCGCCGCCAAGGTCAAGCGCCATGTGCTGCCGTTGTTCGTGGTGATGTTCATCGTCAACTACATCGACCGGGTCAACATCGGCTTTGTGCGCAGTCATCTGGAAACCGATCTGGGTATCGGCGCTGCTGCCTATGGCCTTGGTGCCGGTCTGTTTTTCATCGGTTACGCCTTGTTTGAAGTGCCATCCAACATGCTTCTTCAGCGCTATGGCGCCCGCGCCTGGCTGACGCGGATCATGTTCACCTGGGGCGCAGCGGCGATGGCCATGGCGTTCGTCAAAGGCGAAACCAGTTTCTACGTGCTGCGCTTCATCCTGGGCGCTGCCGAGGCCGGGTTCTTCCCGGGGATCATTTATTACTTCACCCAATGGCTGCCGGCCTCTGAGCGCGGCAAGACCATGGCGGTGTTTCTCAGCGGCTCGGCAATCGCTTCGGTAATTTCCGGTCCGGTGTCCGGTGCGCTGTTGCACATCAGCGGTCTGGGCATGCACGGCTGGCAGTGGATGTTCCTGATCGAAGGTGCCGCATCGGTAGTGCTCTGCGGGTTTGTCTGGTTCTGGCTGCAATCCCATCCGCGTCAGGCCAAGTGGCTGAGCGAGGAGGAGCGTGAAGCGCTGGTGACGGCAATCGCTGAAGAGCAGCGCGCCCGCGAAGCGACTCACGTTGCCAAACCATCGATGTTCAAACTGTTGGCGGACCGGCAGATCGCGCTGTTCTGCTTCATCTACTTCTCCATCGCCCTGACCATCTACGGCGCCACTTTCTGGCTGCCGAGCATGATCAAGAAGATGGGCAATCTCGGCGACTTCCAGGTCGGGTTGCTCAACTCGGTGCCATGGATCATTTCCATCGTCGCGATGTACGGCTTTGCGGCGCTGGCCGGCAAGTGGAAATTCCAGCAGGCGTGGGTCGCGCTGACCCTGGTGATCGCCGCGTTCGGCATGTTCATGTCCACCACCGGCGGGCCGATTTTCGCTTTCGTTGCCATCTGTTTCGCGGCTATTGGTTTCAAAGCTGCCTCGGCGCTGTTCTGGCCGATTCCGCAAAGCTACCTGGATGCGCGCATCGCGGCGGCGGTGATCGCGCTGATCAACTCCATCGGCAATCTGGGTGGCTTCGTTGCGCCGACCGCGTTCGGTTTCCTGGAACAGACCACCGGCTCCATAGAAGGCGGCCTGTATGGCCTGGCCGCAACTTCGCTGGTGGCAGCAGTGGTGATCTTCTTTGCCCGCATGGCGCCCGGCGCCAAAGGCAAAACCCCGGCAAAGCCTGAACCCGAAACCGCCGTCGCGTCGACGGCCAATCCGGTGGCGAGCCACTGATTCCGACTCAACAGGAGCGTCATTTTGAAAATCACTCGCGTAACCGTCACTCCGATTGCCTTCCGTGATCCGCCGCTGCTCAACGCCAGTGGCATCCACGAACCGTTCGCCCTGCGCTCGATCATCGAGATCGAAAGCGACAACGGCTACATCGGCCTCGGCGAAAGCTATGGGGATGCCCCGGCGCTGGCGATCCAGCAACAGTTGCAGTCGCAGTTGATCGGCCTCGATCCGTTCAATCTCAATCAGTTGCGTCGGATCGTTCAGGCCACGGTCGCCGCCAACAAACCGGCCAGTCTGGCCGGTGCTGAACTCGCCCCTGGTTCCCACGCCAGTAAAGCGGTGAGCAACGCATATTCGGCGTTTGAAGTGGCGTTCCTCGACTTGCAGGCCCGCTACTTGAATGTGCCGCTGGTGGATCTGCTGGGCGGGGCGGTGCGTGATGAAGTGCCGTTCAGTGCCTACCTGTTTTTCAAGTATGCGCAGCACGTCGATTCGCCGTACAAACCGGACAACTGGGGCGAGGCGCTGAACGAACAGCAGATCGTCGCCCAGGCCGCGCGGATGATCGAGGCGTACGGTTTCAAGAGCATCAAGCTCAAGGCCGGCACGCTGCCGCCGGAACACGAAGTGGCGTGCATCAAGGCGCTGAAAAAGGCCTTTCCCGGTTATCCGCTGCGCATCGATCCCAACGGCAACTGGTCGCTGGAAACCTCGATCCGCATGGCCGAGTTGCTGGGCGATGATCTGCAGTATTACGAAGACCCGACCCCGAGCCTCGACGGCATGGCCGAACTGCACAAACGCACCGGGCTGCCGCTGGCGACCAATATGGTGGTCACCGATTTCGACGAGTTCCGACGCAGCGTCGCGCTGAACAGCGTGCAGATTGTCCTCGCCGACCACCACTACTGGGGCGGTCTGCGCGACACCCAGACCCTGGCGAAAATGTGCGACACCTTCGGCCTCGGCGTGTCGATGCATTCCAACTCACACCTGGGCATAAGCCTTATGGCCATGGCGCACGTGGCGGCGGCTGTACCGAATCTGGACTACGCCTGCGACACCCATTACCCGTGGCAGGAACCGGATGAAGAAGTGATCAAGGGCGGCAAGCTGCCGATTGTCGATGGCTGCGTGAAGGTTACTCGTGCACCGGGCCTCGGGCTGGAGTTGGATCACGATCAACTGGGCAAGCTGCATGACCAGTACCTGACCTGCGGCATTCGCCAGCGCGATGATGTGCGACAGATGCAGCGCTACAAGCCGGACTGGAAAGCAGTTAAGCCGCGGTTCTGAGTTCACGGGTCTGGCGCCATCGCGAGCAGGCGCGCTCCCACATTGGAATATTGATCTCTGTGGGAGCGAGCCTGCTCGCGATGGCAATTGATCTGGCGATGTAGAGATTCAGAGCGTGCGCATCAACCAGTCGCGAAACGCCTTCAGCGACGCCAGCGATTCATTACGCGCCGGGTACACCAGGTAATAGCTGCGCCGGCTGCTGATCGGTTCGCCCAGTTGCAGCAAATCACCGTTGTGCAATTCATCCTCCACCAGAATCCTCGGCACCAGCCCGATACCGATATTGGCGCGCACGGCCTGAATCAGGTGCGAGGTCATCTCGAAACTCGGGCCGATGCGCATGCTGCGATGGGGCAGGGCGTGATGACTGAACCACTCGGACCAGGCCTGGGCGTTGCTGCTGACGTTGAGCAGCAGTTGCCCGGCGATATCCTTGTCGGCCGCTAGACGTTCGGCATCGGTCAGCTGCGCACTGGCGATCACCACCAGTTCTTCAGTGTGCAAGCGGTGGGCGGTCAGCCCCGGCCAGTCACCGCCGCCGACACAAATCGCCGCGTCGATTTCGCTGGTGTCGAAGTCGATGGTTTCGATGCGTGAATGCAGGTGCACAGTCATGCCGGGGTGGGCAGTGTAGAAATCCTTCAAGCGTGGCAGCAGCCATTTCGAGCCGAAGGTCGGCAAGGTCGCCAGGCGCAGGCTGTGGATTCCCGAACCAAACGCCATGGCCTGCAACGTCGCGCTGCGGATCTGGCCGAGGGCTTCGGACAGTTCGCGCTGATACATGCGCCCAACGTCAGTGAGGATCACTCGCCGTCCTTCGCGGCTGAACAGGCGCATGCCGAGCATCTTTTCCAGGATTTGCACCTGACGGCTGACCGCACTCTGAGTCAGCGACAGTTCGTGAGCGGCGCGGGTGTAGCTTTCATGGCGTGCAGCGGCTTCAAACGCCAGCAGCAACGACATCGAGGGAGTAAGGGTTCGCGGATTCATTCGTTTTAGTCATGGATTGCGGGTCGATTTTACGGTTGTCCCGGCATCGCTCTGCAATGAACATAAGGCCTATGAGATGGCGGGAGCGTGACGCAATCATTCCTTGCGCACAACTGTTCACCGCCACACGGCCCGTTTTTGACCGAGATTGCACTTCCGATGATTGCTCAGCTGTCGCCTTCCACCACGTTGAACACCGACTACCAGCAGTTTCTCAAAGCCCTTGAAACCAGCGGTTTTCGCGGCGAAATCAGTGCCGACTACGCCAGCCGCGTGGTGCTGGCCACCGACAACTCGATCTATCAACGCTTGCCGCAGGCGGCGGTATTCCCGCGTGACGCCGACGACGTGGCGCTGCTGGCACGCCTGATCGCCGAACCGGCCTACCAGAAAGTGGTGATCACCCCTCGCGGTGGCGGCACGGGCACCAACGGCCAGTCATTGACCGACGGTATCGTCGTCGACCTGTCGCGGCACATGAACCGCATTCTCGAAATCAACGTTGAACAGCGTTGGGTAAGGGTGCAGGCCGGCGTAGTGAAGGATCAACTGAACGCCGCCCTGAAATCCGCCGGGCTGTTTTTCGCCCCGGAACTGTCGACCTCCAACCGCGCTACGGTCGGCGGCATGATCAACACCGACGCCAGCGGCCAGGGCAGTTGCACCTACGGCAAGACCCGCGACCACGTGCTGGAACTGCACATGGTCCTGCGCGGTGGCGAGCGCTTGCACGGTCGCCCGCTGGAAGAAAGCGAGCTGACAGCGGAGTGTGCTCGCGAGGGTCGGGCCGGCGAAGTGTATCGCTGCGCGCGGCAGATCATTGATGAGCAGGGCGAGCTGATCCGGGAAACCTTCCCCGATCTCAATCGCTGCCTGACCGGCTACGACCTGGCGCACCTGCGCGAGGCCGACAACCGTTTCAACCTCAAC
The DNA here is from genome assembly GCF_021602345.1 of Pseudomonas pharyngis. Lineage (GTDB taxonomy): Bacteria > Pseudomonadota > Gammaproteobacteria > Pseudomonadales > Pseudomonadaceae > Aquipseudomonas > Aquipseudomonas pharyngis. The sequence continues at coordinate 55,837 of NZ_BQID01000004.1, read as the reverse complement.
AGCGTGCTGTGCGGCGCCGAGGGTTCGCTGGGGTTTGTGGTCGAGGCCAAACTCAACGTGTTGCCGATCCCCAAGCACACGATGCTGGTGAACATTCGCTACGCCGGCTTCATGGATGCCTTGCGCGATGCCCGTGCGCTGATGGCGCTCAAGCCGCTGTCGATTGAAACCGTCGACTCCAAAGTGCTGTTGCTGGCGATGCAGGACATCGTCTGGCACGGCGTCGCCGAGTACTTTCCGGAAAGCGCCGAGCGGCCGACGCTGGGGATCAACCTGGTGGAGTTCTGCGGCGACGATCCCGAGGAGCTGCAACGCCGGGTCGAAGCCTTCGTCCAGCACTTGGGCAACGACGCCACGGTCGAGCGCCTGGGCCACACGCTGGCCGTCGGGCATGCGGCGGTGAATCGCGTCTACGGCATGCGCAAACGCGCGGTGGGTTTGCTCGGCAACGTCGCCGGTGAAGCGCGGCCGCAGCCGTTCGTCGAAGACACCGCCGTGCCGCCGCAGCACCTGGCCGAGTACATCGCCGAACTGCGCGACCTGCTCGACAGCCACCAGTTGCAGTACGGCATGTTTGGTCACGTCGATGCCGGCGTGCTGCACGTACGGCCGATTCTCGACATGAAAGACCCACAGCAAGCCGCACTGGTGCGTCCCGTTTCGGACGGCGTCGCCGCGCTGACCCAGCGTTACGGCGGCCTGCTGTGGGGCGAACACGGCAAGGGCCTGCGCTCGGAATATGCGCCGGCCTTCTTCGGCGACTTGTACCCGGCGCTGCAGGCCCTGAAGGCGGCGTTCGATCCGTTCAACCAGTTCAATCCCGGCAAGATAGCCACGCCGAATATTCCCGGCGCGGCATTGCTGAAAATCGACGAAGTCACCCTGCGCGGCGAACTTGATCGGCAGATCGACGAGAAGGTCTGGCAGGACTACGGCGCAGCGATGCACTGCAACGGCAACGGCGCCTGCTACAACTTCGATCCCGACGACGCCATGTGCCCATCGTGGAAAGCCACCCGCCAGCGTGCGCAATCGCCCAAGGGCCGCGCTTCGCTGATTCGCGAATGGCTGCGGTTGCAGGGCGAGGCAGGGGTCGACGTGTTGGCCGATGCCAGTCGCCGTCCGCCGTTTTTCAGCACGTTGCTGCAGCGCTGGCGTAACAGCCGTGCGCAGGAACAGGACTTCTCCCACGAGGTGTACGACGCCATGGCCGGGTGCCTGGCGTGCAAGTCCTGCGCGGGGCAGTGCCCGGTGAAGGTCAACGTGCCGGACTTCCGTTCGCGGTTCCTTGAGCTGTACCACACCCGTTATCTGCGGCCGGCGCGGGATTATCTGATTGCTTCGCTGGAGTACACGATTCCGTACATGGCGCGGATTCCGTTTCTCTATAACGGCTTGATGGGCGCCTCGTTCAGCCGTCGCTTGATCGAACGTCTTGGCGGCATGGTCGATGTGCCATTGCTCAGCCGTTTCGATTTCCACGCGGCGATGCGTCGCTGGCAGGTTCAGCCAGCGTCGGTCGAGGTGTTGTCGGCGCTGACTGCAGCCCAGCGCGAACGCAGCGTGGTGCTGGTGCAGGACGCCTTCACCCGGTATTTCGAGGCGCCGTTGCTGGCGGATCTGATCGAGCTGATTTCGCGTCTCGGCTATCAGGTCTACCTGGCACCGTTCAATGCCAACGGCAAGCCGCTGCATGTGCAGGGTTTCCTCTCGGCGTTCAACCGCGCGGCGTTGCGCAATGCCGGGCAATTGCGCGCGCTGGCCGAGATCGGTGTGCCGTTGGTAGGGCTCGACCCGGCCATGACCCTGGTCTATCGCCAGGAATATCTGAAAGTCCCGGGAATGGAGCAATGCCCGGAGGTGGCGCTGGTGCAGGAGTGGCTGCTCAAGATCATGCCGGAGCAAGTCGGAACGCGCCGCGACGAAACCTTCCGCCTGCTGGCGCACTGCACCGAAAAAACCAACGCTCCGGCCGCCACTCGGCAATGGGAGCAGGTGTTCGAGCGTGTTGGCCTGAATCTCGCGACTCAGGCCACCGGTTGCTGCGGCATGTCCGGCACTTACGGGCACGAAGCGCGTAATCGCGAGACCTCGGCGGTGATCTACGAGCAATCCTGGGCGAAGCAGATCGAGGCTCCGTTGGAGAAGGGCGAAGCACTGGCCACCGGCTATTCCTGCCGCAGCCAGGTCAAGCGCCAGGCCGATCAACAGTTGCGTCATCCGTTGCAGGTCGTGCTGGAAACCCTGCGCACCGCGTGAAGGCTGTTTGAGAACCGCTAGCGATTAGATTGGTTTTTCATGTTATAAGGTAACGCAAATTTTACGGCCGCTTTCGGGCGGCCGCATCGATCAACCTTTCGATTGCGATACCTCCATGACGATTGCGGTTCCCCGTTCTGCCCCCTCGGCCACTGGCCGGTTGCTGTCCATTGATGCGCTGCGTGGCCTGGTGATTCTGTTCATGTTGCTCGACCACGTGCGCGAAACCTTTCTGCTGCATCGTCAGGTCACCGACCCGATGGACATCGCCAGCACGGAACCGGCGCTGTTCTTCAGTCGCACCCTGGCGCATCTGTGCGCGCCGGTGTTCGTGCTGCTGACCGGCTTATCGGCGTGGTTGTTCGGGGAAAAGTACGCCGGCAAGGCTGACGTCAGTGCCTTTCTGTTCAAGCGCGGTTTGTTTCTGGTGGCGCTCGAATTCACCCTGGTGAATTTTGCCTGGACGTTCCAGCTGCCACCGACTGTGATCTACCTGCAAGTGATCTGGGCGATCGGCCTGAGCATGATCGCGCTGTCGCTGCTGGTCTGGCTGCCACGCTGTCTGTTGTTGACGCTGAGCCTGGCGATCATCGCCGGGCACAATCTGCTCGACGGACTGCACTTCGCAGCGGAGTCGGCGCTGCACATACCGTGGGCGATCCTGCATGACCGGGGCTGGATCGAGGCCAGCGAGACTTTGCGTCTGCGCACCTCGTACCCGTTGTTGCCGTGGATCGGCGTGATCGGGTTGGGTTACGCGCTGGGGCCGTGGTTCGCTCGTGCGGCCGATGCCGGGGTGCGTCAGCGCCGTTTGTTGATCGGTGGCATCGCCGGGCTGCTGGGGTTCGTGGCCCTGCGGCTGGTCAACGGTTACGGCGAGAAACCCTGGGCCTTCGGTGACAGCGGTGTGCAAACCCTGATGAGTTTTTTCAACATCACCAAATACCCGCCGTCGCTGTTGTTCATCACATTGACTGTGAGTGTCGGACTGTTGCTGTTGCTGGTGTTCGAACGCGCACAGGATCGACGCTGGATTCGCTGGCTGACGGTGTTCGGTTCGGCACCGATGTTTTTTTACCTGCTGCACCTGTATGCGCTGAAGGTGTTGTACCTGATCGGTGTGGCGCTGTTCGGGCTTAATCAGGGCATGTATTTCGGTTTCTCGTCGGTGGTTTCGGTGTGGCTGGCGGCGATGGTGCTGGCGGTCGCGTTGTTCCCGGCCGTGCGCTGGTTTTCGGCATTGAAGGCCCGGCGTCGCGACATCGCCTGGCTGAAGTATCTGTAAAACGGCTCAGCCCGTTTTGCCATCGCGGGCATGGCGGGCGAAGTCGATAAACGCCTTGAGCGGCGCCGGCACATGGCGCCGGCTCGGGTAATACAGGTGCAGACCCGGATAGTACGGGCACCAGTCCGCCAAGACCTGCACCAGACGCCCGGCCGCGAGGTGCTCGCTGACCATGTCTTCGAACACATAGGCCAGTCCCAGACCTTGCAACGCCGGGCCGACCATCAGGCTGACATCGCCCAGGGTCAGCGGGCCGTTGACTTCGATTTCCTGATCGATGCCACCGCGTTCGAATTCCCAGCGATACAGCGCGCCGCTGGGAAAGCGGTGACGGATGCAGGGCAGGGTGTGCAGATCCTCCGGTTTTTGCGGCGCGGCGTGCCGTTCCAGAAACGCCGGTGAAGCGACCACCACCGAGCGCAAGGTCGGGCCGATCGGCAGCGACACCATGTCCGCCTCCAGCCGATTGCCGAACCGCACCCCGGCATCAAAACCGGCGGCGACGATATCCAGCAGCGCATCGCTTTCGACCACTTCCAGGCGGATGTCCGGATAGGCCTGAAGGAACGCCCCGGCAATCGGTAGCAGGACCAGTTCGCAGGCCTGGCGCCCCGCAGTGATGCGCAGGTTGCCGGAAGGTTTGTCGCGAAAGTGATTGAGGTCTTCGAGCGCGTCGTCGATGTCGCGAAACGCCGGTTTCAGCCGCGCATATAACCGCTCGCCCGCTTCGGTCAGCGCCACACTGCGAGTGGTGCGATTGAACAGACGCACGCCCAGGCGATTTTCCAGAGCGCGCAACGAATGGCTCAGCGCCGACGGTGTCAGGCCCAGATCCACCGCTGCACGGCTGAAATTCAGGTGCTGGGCGATGCAAAGAAAGATCGACAGATCCGCCGTGGACGGGTTTTTCATTTGTGAACACCTTTCACAAAGTCATGCAAATTTGCTGGGATTATCACATCAGTAGCACGGCTTTAAAGTCGACTCAACTCATCAAGAAGGCCCGGCAATCTCGCCAGGGTCACCGACAGGAGGAGTTGATATGCGTACCTGGCTGATTACCGGAGCTTCCCGTGGTTTTGGCATCCTTATCGCCGAACAGGCCCTGCGTGCCGGTGACGCGGTGATTGCCACCGCCCGCAACCCGCAAGACATCACCGACCGCCTCGGCGATCACCCGAATCTGCTGGCGGTGCGGTTGGATGTCACCCGCGAAGAAGAAGCCCACCAAGCGGTGGCACAGGGCATCAAGCGCTTCGGCCGCATCGACGTGCTGATCAACAATGCCGGCTTTGGCGTGTTGGGCGCCGTCGAAGAAACCAGCGCCAGCGAAACCGAGCGCCTGTTCGCCACCAACGTGTTCGGCCTGCTGAACGTCACCCGCGCCGTGCTGCCACACATGCGCGCCCAGCGCAGCGGACGGGTCATCAACATCTCGTCGATTGGCGGTTATCAGGCCTACGTGGGCTGGGGTGTTTACGGCTCGACCAAGTTCGCAGTGGAAGGCATCAGCGAAGCGCTGCATCAGGAACTGGCGCCGCTGGGCATTCATGCCACGGTGGTCGAACCGGGCTTCTTCCGCACCGACTTCCTCGACGAGCAGTCGCTGCTCAAGACCGCGCTGGTGCTGCCGGACTACGACGAAACCGTTGGCAAGATGCGCACCTTTGCCGAAGCTGCCAACCATGCGCAACCTGGCGATCCGCTGAAGTTTGTTGAAGCGATGCTGGCGCTGGTCAACGCACCGAACCCGCCGCAGCGGCTGGCGCTAGGCAGCGACACGGTTGCACGGATCGAGGCGAAGAACCGCTTGGTGGCGCAGGAGTTGGCCGAGTGGAATGAGCTGGCGCTGTCCACGGATTTCAAGGACTGAAACAAGACCTGTGGGAGCGGGCTTGCCCGCGAAGGCGGAGTGTCAGGCACCTTAAACGGAGACTGACACTCCCTCTTCGCGGGCAAGCCCGCTCTCCCAGGGTTTATCGGATCGACCGGATCAACGGCGATCCAGCCATATCGTCTGCGCGTTGCAGAACTCGCGCACGCCGAAGTGCGACAGCTCGCGGCCGAAACCGCTTTTCTTCACGCCGCCGAAGGTCACGCGCGGGTCGCTGGCGGAGTAACCGTTGATGAACACGCCGCCGGTTTCCAGTTCGCTGGTCAATTGCTGGGCCAGGGCGACGTTGGCGGTGTAGATCGTGGCGGTCAGGCCGAACTCGCTGTCGTTGGCCAGGGCCACGGCGTGAGCGCAATCCCGAGCGGTGATGATCGAGGCCACCGGGCCGAACAGTTCCTGCTTGAACGAAGTCATGCGGTCGGTGACGTCGGCCAGTACGGTCGGCTCGTAATAGTTGCCCGAACCCTCTACTTTGCCGCCGCCGAGCAGCAGGGTGGCGCCTTCTTCGAGGGTGTCGCGCACTTGTTGATCGAGCTCGTCACGCAGGTCGAAACGGGCCATCGGGCCGATGTAGTTGTCGGCGGACAATGGATCGCCCATCTTCAACTGACGGGTGGCTTCGACGAATTTGCGGGTGAATTCTTCGACCACGCCTTCTTCGATGATCAGGCGTTTGGCGGCGGCGCAAACTTGCCCTGAGTTCTGGTAACGACCGATCACCGCCGCTTGCACGGCTTCGTCGATATCGGCGTCATTGAGCACGATAAACGGATCGGAACCGCCCAGTTCCAGTACGCATTTCTTCAGCGCCGCACCGGCCTGTGCACCGATGGCCATGCCGGCGCGGACGCTGCCGGTCAGCGTTACGGCGGCAATGCGCGAATCGGCAATGGCGGTCGAAACACCTTCCGGGGTGACGTTGATCACTTCGAACACGCCATCGGCAAAACCGGCGCGGGTGAAGGCGTCGCGCAACAGATAGGCGCTGCCCATCACGTTCGGCGCATGCTTGAGCACGTAGGTATTGCCGGCGATCAGTGCCGGGACGGCGCCGCGCAGCACTTGCCAGATCGGGAAGTTCCACGGCATCACGGCGAGGATCGGGCCGAGCGGACGGTACTCAATGCGCGCCTTGCCGCCTTCGACCAGCGTCGCTTCGGCGTTGAGCATGGCCGGGCCGTGTTCGGCGTACCACTCGCAGAGCTTGGCGCATTTCTCGATTTCGCCACGGGCCTGGGCGATCGGCTTGCCCATTTCCTGGGTGATCATGGTCGCCATGGCTTCGCTGCTGTCACGCAGCGCGCCGGCCAACGCTGTCAGGGCGCGGGAGCGGTCTTGCAGTGGCTTGCGTTTCCACTTGTTGAAGCCGAATGCGGCGCGGGTCAGCGCGGCGTCGAGAGCTTCGGCGGATTCGAAAGCGTAGTGACCGATCTGCTCGCCGGTGGCGGGATTGATCGAGATGGCGTGGGTCTGGCTGGAAATCGGGCTCATGGCATCGTCCTGCGAGGTCAGTGGATGCGCTCAGAGTAGGGTGGTGTTTGGTTTCTGGAAACTGAATAATAAAGAGCGTTTCTTTCACGATTGGAGAATGATGATGGATCTGGTGCAACTTGAAATCTTCAAGGCCGTTGCCGAGCACGGCAGCATCAGTGCGGCGGCGGCGCAGATCCATCGCGTGCCGTCGAACCTGACGACGCGCATCAAGCAGTTGGAGGAGGACCTGGGCGTCGACCTGTTCATCCGTGAGAAAAGCCGCTTGCGCCTGTCACCGGCGGGCTGGAGTTTTCTCGAGTACGCGCGACGCATTCTCGACCTGGTACAGGAAGCCCGCGCCACGGTGGCCGGCGAGGAACCGCAAGGCGCTTTCCCGCTGGGGTCGCTGGAAAGTACGGCGGCGGTGCGGATTCCCGGTTTGCTGGCGACCTACAACCAGCAACATCCGAAGGTCGATCTGGACCTGTCGACCGGTCCGTCCGGGACGATGATCGACGGTGTGCTCTCCGGGCGCCTGGCGGCCGCGTTCGTCGACGGCCCGGTTTTGCACCCGGCGCTGGAAGGCATTCCGGCGTTCGAAGAGGAAATGGTCATCATCTCGCCACTTCATCACGGGCCGATCCAGCGCGCTGCGGATGTGAATGGCGAGAACATCTATGCATTTCGCTCGAACTGCTCCTATCGCCATCACTTCGAAAAATGGTTCAGCACCGACGCTGCGGTACCGGGCAAGATCTTCGAAATGGAGTCCTATCACGGCATGCTCGCCTGCGTCAGTGCGGGCGCCGGCCTGGCTTTGATGCCGCGCAGCATGCTGCAGAGCATGCCCGGCTGCGCGACGGTGAGCGTCTGGCCGCTGGCGTCGGATTTCCGCTATCTGACGACGTGGCTGGTATGGCGGCGGGGCACGGTTTCGCGCAGTCTGAGTATGTTTGTGCGTTTGCTGGAGGAGCGCGGTGTGGTGCGTGCAGAAGAGAATTGACGCTCTGGGTTCGGGTCTTCTCCATGAAGACCTGCTCATTTGATTGAAAAGCGTGCCCGGTTCGGTGATTCGCCGAACCGGGCATTTTTCATTGGCCGTCGATGCTGCGGGGCAGGTCGAGTGGATTGGCGTCGCGCAACACCTCCGGCAACAACGCATCCGGAAAGCCCTGATACGCCACCGGCCGCAAAAAACGCTCGATCGAGGTCATGCCGACCGAGGTGAAGCGGCTGTCCGAAGTGGCCGGGAACGGCCCGCCGTGTACGGTGGCGAAGGTCACTTCCTGCGGGTGGGCGAAGGCGTTGACCACGATGCGTCCGGTGCGGCGCTCGAGGATCGGCAGCAGACGCCGGGCCAGATCCAGATCGCGGTCTTCAAGGTGAATGGCTGCGCTCAGTTGGCCCTTGAACGAGCGGGCAACTGCCAGCAGTTCTTCCTCATCGCTGACCGTCACCAGCAGTGCAGCCGGGCCGAACACTTCATGGGCCAGTGCGGTTTCGTTGAGAAAGTGCTGGCCACTGACTTCCAGCAACGCCGAGCGGCCCTCAAACTGGCCATCCGACGGCGCGCCAACCGCCACCAGATTCGCCCCCACGCTTTCCATTGCCACCAGCCCCTTGACGTATGAACCGTGAATCCCCGGCGTCAGCATCGTACGCGCCGACGCTTCGCTGACCCGCTTGATCATCGCGCTGCGCAACGCTTGCAGACCTTCGCCCTCGACCGCGATCAGGATCGATGGACACAGGCAGGCTTGGCCGACATTCACCAGCATCCGCTCGACAAAGCCATCGCCGATCTCACCGCCACGCGCGGCCAGCGCGGCGGGCAAAATGAAGGTCGGGTTGACGCTGGTCATTTCGGTAAACACCGGGATCGGATCAGGCCGTGATTGAGCGCGACGATAAAGCGCCATGCCGCCCACCTCTGAACCCGTGAACGTTACTGCTTTAATCAAGGGATGATCGACCAGCGCTTCACCGATGGCGTTACCACCACCGCGCACCATGGAGAAAACGCCTTCATGCAAGCCATGCGACTGCACCGCTTTGCGGATGGCGCGCGCCTGAATTTCCGATGTACCGGGATGCGCGTTATGGGCCTTGAGAATCACCGTCGCCCCGGCCGCGAGTGCCGACGCAGTGTCGCCGCCGGCCACCGAATAGGAGATCGGAAAATTGCTCGCACCGAAGATTGCCACCGGGCCGATGGCGATTTTCTGCAGGCGATGATCCATTCGGGGTCGCGGCTGACGCTCCGGCTGTGCCGGGTCGATTGCCAGCTGCAGGAAGCGCCCCTTGCGCACCACCTCGGCGAACTGGCGAAACTGGGTCGCAGCTTTGGTGGCTTCGCCTTCCAGTTGAGCCTGAGGCAGACCGGTTTCCAGGGCAGCGCGGGCGGCCAGTTCCTCACGGACGGCGTCGAGGTTGTCGGCGATGCTTTCGAGAAACGCCGCACGTTCGGCCAGCGAGGTGTGGCTGTAGGTGTCGAATGCCGCGTCGGCGAGGGTAGCCGCCTGATCGACCTGGGCCGTACCACCGAAGGCGAATTCCGGCTCGATCAGCGTGTTGGTTGCCGGATTCAGCGCCTTCATCGTGCCCTCGGTAGCGGGGACGTCAGCGGCGCCGATCAGCAGGTGGCCAGTCAGACTCATTTCGCTTCACCTTGCGACTGAAGAGTGGCGATCAGTTCGTCCGTGGTGGTGATGACATGAGCGAAGGTCGGGCCGTTGAGTTCGTGGGCGGCGTGCATCATTTCCTCTTTGAACGCGGCGGTCGCATCGCGCACCAGCGTGACGTGATAGCCGAGTTCCGACGCGTAACGGGCGGTGGCTTCGATGCAGGTGTTAGCCAGCAGGCCGACGATGATCACGTGGGTGATGCCTTGCTGTTTCAGGCGAAAATCCAGGTCGGTGTTGGCGAAACCGCTGGAGCCCCAGTGTTCCTGAACCACGATGTCGCCGTCCTTCGGTGCGAAATCCGGGTGCCATTCACCGCCCCATTCGCCGCGTGCAAAGTGGTGCATGTGCATGATCTTTTGTTGGGTAGGGGTTGGGTGATCCCAGTTCTCGTAGTCGCCTTTGACCCAGCGATGATGCGGTACGATGACCACCGGAATCGGCAGGGCCCGCACGGCGTGATCGAGTTTGCGCAGGTTGTCGAGCAGTCCGTTCTGCTCGGCCATCGGTTTGAGCAGCGGAAAGATCTTGCCGCCCTCGGAGAGAAAATCGTTGTACGGATCGACCAGCAGGTAGGCGGTTCTGTCGAGCGGATAAAGAGGTTTCGACATGACGATGTACTCCGGCAATGAGAGTGATCGATGCTCAGGGCTTGTTCCCGCATCGTGTTGATATGATAATCATAGTAACTGTGTAAGAGGCAAGCCCTGATGGCTGTAAACGATAGTCTTCCTGAGACCTTGTGCCCGATTTCCCGGGCCGAGGCGATCGTCGGCGACCGCTGGACGGTGCTGGTTTTGCGCGAATTGTTCATGGGCAGCCATCGCTATGACGAGATCCTGGCGCAGACCGGCGGCACGCCGCAGATGGTCGCCGCCCGTCTGAAAAGCCTGGAAGCGGACGGTCTGGTCGAGCGCCGCTTGTACAACGAGCGGCCGAAACGCTACGAGTACCACCTCACCGCAAAGGGTGAGGCGTTTTACCCGGTGGTGATCGCGCTGCGCGCCTGGGGAGAAACCTGGTGCAAATCGCCGGAGGAGGGGCTGGCGGTGAACATGACCCACAAGAACTGCAACCACAGCGCCGGCCTCGGACCGATGTGCGATCACTGCGGTGAAGTGTTGCGCCGTGAGGATTTGATCAGCCAGCCGCAAGAGGCGTACGCCGCGGAACGACAGGCGCGGCGTGAGGCGTTCAAAAACAAATGACTGAAATCACGGCGTGCCATTTCGTCCGTGCAATCGGTAAGCGGGGTGTTGGCTCAGGCGTTCGTAATAAGCGCTCACTGCGGGCAGGTGCGGATGCTCCAGCGGCGTCTCGAACCAGCGATTGACCGACAGGCCGATAGGGATGTCGGCGAGGGAAAACTGCTCGCCGCTGACATAGGCGCCGGTTTTTTGCAGCTGCCGGTCGAGGATCTCCATGTGCCTTGCCCACTCCCGGCAACCGGCCGCAAGAGCAACGCTGTCCTGATGCGCGGGTGACTTGCGCACCAGCGAAAGGAACGCGTACGACCACGACTTGTTCAGCTCCGAAGCCTGCCAGTCGATCCATTGATCCACCCGCGCGCGGGCACGCGCCTCGCTCGGGTAAAGTTGCTCGCCGCCGTAGCGCGACGCCAGGTAGCGAATGATCGAGTTCGATTCCCACAGCGTGAAGTCATCGTCCTGAATCACCGGCACCATCGCGCAGGGATTGAGTGCGAGAAACTGCGGCGTCAACGTTGATTGAAAACCTGAGCCCCAGTCTTCGCGTTCGAAGGGAAGATTCAGTTCAGCACAGGTCCACAGCACTTTGCGCACATTGATCGATGAGGCTTTGCCCAGAATTCGCAGCATTGGATTTCCATCTCCGGTTGTCGTCGGGCGTAAAGAAATAGCACAACGCAAAGCAGAAGGCCCGCGAACGGCGGGCCTTGTTGGTGCATCGAGTCAATCTCAGAGACTGCCCGCCAGTTTCTCGGAGGTCAGCCGCCGACGATAAGCACTGTCACGGGTCGCCAGCCAGAAATACAGCGGCGAGGTCACCAGCAAGCCAACCAGCCACGACAGGTCCGCGCCGTTGATGTGCGCCGACACCGGCCCGACGTACAGCGGCGTGTTCATGAATGGAATCTGCACCGCGATACCGATCGCATAGGCCAGCAAGGCCTGCGGGTTGTAACGGCCGTAGATGCCGCCGTCGACCTGGAAGATCGAGCCGATGTCGTACTGGCCTTTGTGGATGGCGTAGAAGTCGATCAGGTTGATCGCGGTCCACGGCACCAGTACCACCAGCAGCACCAGCACCATGTCGACGAAGTGGCCGATGAAGTCCGCCGAGGCGCCGACCGCAGCGAAGCAGCAGGCCAGCAGGACGATGATCGAAATCACTGCGCGGCTCTTGGCAGTTGGAATCCAGCGGTAGGCAAAGGTCTGCACCAGCGTGATCAGCGACAGCACCGCGCCGTACAGGTTGAGGGCGTTGTGGCTGATGACGCTGAGCAGAAACAGCACGAGCATCAGCGGGCCGATGGCGCCGGTGGCGAGTTTCACCGCGTCCATGGTGTCCATGCCCACCGGGGTTGCCAGCACGGCGACGGCGCCGAATACGAACGACAGGCTCGAGCCCAGCGCCGATCCCAGATAGGTCGTCCAGAAGGTCGCCGCCACCGGCACGTTCGCCGGCAAGTAACGCGAGTAGTCCGACACGTAAGGCGCGAACGCGATCTGCCACAGCGCCGCCAGCGACACCGTTGCCAGCCATCCCGAGAGGTTGAAGCTGCCGCGCGTGAGGAAATCATCGGTCTGGATGTGGGTGAGAATGTAGCCGAAACCGATCACGATGCCGATCCCCAGCACCCAGGTGCCGATGCGGTTGAGCACGTGGATGAAGCGGTAACCGATGATCCCGATGATCCCCGAACCCAGCGCACCGATGACGATGCCGACGGGCACTGGAACGCTGTCGACCACGCCATGCAGGGACTTGCCGGCCAGCACGATGTTGGAGGCGAAGAAGCCGATGTACATGACGCCGGCAATCAACACCACCAGCAGCGCGCCGAGGGAGCCGAATTGCGCGCGGCTCTGGATCATCTGCGGAATGCCCATCTGCGGGCCTTGCGCCGAGTGCAGCGCCATCAGCACACCGCCGACCAGATGGCCGACCAGAATGGCGACGATGCCCCACACCAGATTCAGGTGAAACAGTTGCACGCCGAGAGCGCCGGTGACGATGGGCAACGGCGCGATATTGCCGCCGAACCAGAGGGTGAACAGATCCCGAACCTTTCCGTGGCGATCTTCGGGCGGCACGTAGCCGATCGTGTGTTTTTCAATGAGCGGTGCAGACGTTGATGCAGAGGTGGTCATGACGAACTCCAAGGCAAGGACGAGTACGTGGACGTACTTCAGTGAGCGCCGGCACGGACGGCGCATTTCTTGTTGGGGTGATCATGGGCAAGGAAAGGGCAGAGATAAATTAGTAGTTTTGTTGCTTCAGGCGTTAAAAAAACGAGGCTCTCCGGTCAGCTGAAAACGCTCTGTTTCGGGTGTTTCAGCCCGGTGAACGACAACGCAGCTGACCTCCATCGGAGCAGCTGTCTGTCGGTGAACCGGCGGCTTGGCTGCGGATTTCAATCCAGCAGCCAGGCGTTCTTTCAAAGACGAATCGACGCCAGCATCCGTTGCAGCATCTCATCGCAGGCCGTGAGCTGATCGAGGCTGACAAACTCGTCCGGCTTGTGCCCCTGATCCATACTCCCGGGCCCGCACACCACCGTGGGAATCCCCACCTCATCGAACAATCCGCCTTCAGTGCCAAAGGCCACGGTGCCGAAATCGTCCGAGCCACAGAACGTGGCGATCAGTTCCGCAGCCTTGCTCCTGGCATCGGTTGCGAGCCCCGGATAGGCCGACAATTCACTGAACCGGATATCGCTTTGCTCGCTGACGGCCCGCATGCGCGGTAGCATTTGCTGCTCGGCGTAGGCCTTGAGTTGCTGCGCAACAAGCGCCGGATCCTGCGAGGGCAGGGCACGGATTTCGAAGTCGAAACGGCAATCGGCGGGGACGATGTTCAACGCCTTGCCACCGCTGATCACGCCGGTTTGCACCGTGGAATACGGCGGGTCGAAACGCGGGTCGAGGTGTTCATCCTTGAGCTGTCGACCGATGCGTCCCAGCTCGCCGATCAGCTCGGCGGCGCATTCGATGGCGTTGACCCCAAGTGGCGCGTAAGCCGAGTGACAGGCGTGACCCTGGACATCGCAGCGCATCGCCAGTTTGCCCTTGTGCCCGAGCACCGGTTTGAGTTCGGTCGGCTCGCCGATGATGCAAAGCAGCGGTTTGACCGGACGTTGCTCCAGCACCTTGAGCAACGAGCGCACGCCGAGGCAGCCGACTTCTTCGTCGTAGGACAGGGCAATGTGCACCGGGATGCGCAACGGTGCTTCGATCAGCGACGGCACCAACGCGAGCACGCAGGCGATGTAGCCCTTCATGTCCGCCGTGCCTCGCCCGTAAAGCTTGCCGTCGCGCTCGCTGAGTTCGAACGGCGGCAGCGTCCACGGCTGGCCATCGACCGGCACCACATCGGTGTGCCCCGACAGCACGATGCCCGGCTGATTGGCCGGGCCGATCGTGGCGAACAGATTGGCCTTGCTGCGCTCATCGTTGTAAATCAACTCGCACGGCACATCGAAACCTTCGAGGTAGTTGCGCACGAACTCGATCAATTGCAGGTTGGACTCGCGGCTGGTGGTATCGAACCCCACCAGCGTCTTGAGCAACGCGACGCTGTTGCTCATCGGTCGTCTCCGGCAACCCCGTAGCCCGGCGCCTTTGCCGGATCGAGGGCGCGGTCGATGTAGTCCTGAAGCTGTGGGCGATAGGCGTCCCAGAGTTTCTGCAATTGCCCGATCGGGTCTTCATCGGCCCAGTCCACCCGCAGGTTGACGATGGGCCAGGTCAGCTCGCCGACCACGACCACGGCCGCCGAATGCACCGGGCCCGCTTCACCGCCCAAGGCCTGGGCGGCGTGCAAGGCCTTGATCAGGCGATCGGCCAATTGACCTTCGCCTTCTTCGAACGCGCTGACCATGGCTTCGATCACCGAGCGCCCGGCGAGCATGTTGCCCGCCGCCACGCATTGCTCGCCCGACACGGCGTTGTGCACGCCGAGGGTCTGCGCGCCGCTGAAATGCGCGGTCTGGCCGAGGTGGTTGATCGCCGTGATCTGCCGGTACTGGCTGTAGCCGTTGCGGGTCAGCACCTTGTCCAGTGCAGCCTCGGGTGCCAGGCCTTGTTCCATCAGGGCAAGCACTTCCGGGCCGAGGGACGGCAGGGTGATGTTCTGGCTCGACACCGCGCCGACCCCCGGCAACAGCCACGGGCAGCGTGCGCCGACGGCGATGCTGGAGGAACTGATGGCGATGCCGAACTGACCGGTTTCGGGGCAACGGGTGGCGATGGAAAATGTCATGTGTGGCCTCCTTTCGCTAAGGTCGAATTACTCGGGGATCACCGCAACCACATCAATCTCCATCAGCCATTGCGGCTGACCCAAGGCCGACACCACCAGCCCGGTGGAGATCGGGAACACGCCTTTCAGCCATTTGCCGACTTCCTGATACACCGGCTCGCGGTAGCGCGGGTCGATCAGGTAAGTGGTGGTCTTGACGATATGGCTCAGGTCGCTGCCGGCCTCTTCGAGCAATTGCTTGACGTTGCGCATCGCCTGTTCGGTCTGCGCGCGCGGGTCGCCGAGGCCGACCAGTTCGCCATCGAAATTGGTCCCGACCTGACCACGCACATACACGGTGTTGCCGGCGCGCACAGCCTGGCACAGGTCGTTGTCCAGGGTCTGGTTCGGGTAGGTGTCCTTGGTGTTGAACATACGGATGCGGGTGTGGGTTGGCTGACTCATGTGAGGCTCCTGACGAAATCGAACCCGGCGCGACAGGCGCCAGTACTGAAGAGGGAAATCAAGCGTCGACGGTGTCGACAGCGTGGTTGTGCAGCGCGGCTTCGCGTTGTTCGGCATCGCGATAAGCCAGGTATTTGCGCTGGGTGGCGATGTGATCGGCCACGTGCTTGGCGTCGTGCCAAACGCCCCAGATGAACGACGACCCGCGCCGCGACTGCCACGGCAAACCGAGGAAATACACGCCCGATTCGCTGGACACACCGCGCTGATGTTGCGGCTTGCCGTTGTCGTCGAAAGCGGCGACTTTCAGCCACGAATAGTCCACGGCAAACCCGGTGGCCCAGATGATCGAGGTGATACCGGCGGCGGCCAGATCGAGATCGGTCAGCGGGTTTTTTACGCATTCAGGGTCCGGATACGTCTCGCGGGCTTCCGGTTCCAGCGGCAGGTCGAGGCCGTTGCGTTCGATATAGGCGTCGGCGGCATCCAGCAGCGCAAGGTAGTTCTCGTCGCCACGTTTGAGGTTGTCGCGCAGGTCCTGTTTGAAGGTCACCACGCCGTCGCTGAACGATTCGGTGACGCCAACCAGGGTCATGCCGCGATGGGCCAGGCCACGGAAGTCGATGGTGCGGCCACCGTGGGCGCCGCTGACGGCGATGGTCACGTGCTCGCGGCCGGGTTTCATCGCGGCTTGATCCCATTCGCCGAGCACACCCAGCCACCAGCAGAAATCACGGTTGCGGTAAGCGCGAGGAGGGCGGTCATGGGCGCCGACCGAGAGGTAAACCTGCTTGCCCGAGCGCTGCAATTCGTCGGCGATCTGCACGCCCGACGAACCGGCGCCGACCACCAGCACCGCGCCGGCCGGCAGTTGTTGCGGGTTGCGATAGTCGGCCGAGTGAATCTGCAGCAGACGCTCATCTTTCGGCGCAATCGCCGGGATCACCGGACGCTGGAACGGGCCGGTGGCGGCGACGACGCGGGCGGCTTCGATCACGCCCTCGGAGGTCTCGACAGTGAAGCCCGGACGCCCGACATTGCGCACCACGCTTTTCACATCGACACCGGTGCGGATCGGCGCGTTGAATTTCTTCGCATAGGCTTCGAAGTAATCGGCGACACGTTCCTTGTGGGCGAAACCGTCCGGATCGACGTCATCGAATTCCATCCCCGGAAACCGGTCGTGCCACGCCGGACCGTTGGCCACCAGCGAGTCCCAGCGCCCGGTGCGCCAGCGTTCGGCAATGCGGTTGCGCTCCAGAACGAGGTGCGGCACACCGAGTTTGCTCAGGTGTTCACTCATGGCCACACCCGCTTGACCGGCGCCGACAACAAGCGTGTCTGTTTTTATTATTTCAGTGGTCATCTCTGATCCCTTCTCACGAGGCCGTTGGATTCAGGTCGCTGTCGACCTGTTCTCTGTGCTTGGGATCAGACTAGGGAGGGGGTGGTTATCGGTAAAATATTATTAAGCTGGCATGTGAAGATAAAAACGTGATGCAGAGGCCTGAAAGCCCCGTAAACAAAGGGGTTCGCCCTGGAGCCGGAATCCGGGACAACGAAAAAAAGGGCCGTCGACAGGTGTGTCGACGGCCCTTTTCAGTTGGCGCTTGATTTACATCGAACTCAACGATTGAGGAAAGCCAGCAGGTCTTCGTTCAGTGCCTGCGCATGCGTCACGGCAAACCCGTGCGGCGCACCGGCATAAACCTTCAGCTCGGCACCCTTGATTTGCTCGGCGGCGCGTTTGCCGGTGGTTTCGAACGGCACGATGACGTCGCCGTCGCCATGGATCACCAGGGTCGGTACATCGATTTTCGCCATGTCAGGGCGGAAGTCGGTTTCCGAGAACGCGGTGACGCAATCCACGGTGCCTTTGAGCGAGGCCAGCAGCGCAATATTCAGGGTTTGTGTCAGCACGCCGTCCGAAACTTTCTGACCTTTATCGAGGCCATAGAACGGCGTGTTGAAGTCTGCGATGAACTGCGCGCGATCCTTCAAAAGACCCGCCTTGATCCCGTCGAATACCGACTTGTCGACGCCCTCGGCGAAGTCCGGTTTCTTGCCGAACAGCGGGGTCACCGCGCCCAGCAACACCAGCCCGGCAACGCGCTCGCTGCCGTGGCGCGCGATGTAGCGGCTGACATCGCCACCGCCCATGGAGAAGCCGACCAGGGTCACGTCACGCAGGTCGAGGTGTTCGATCAGTTGCGCGATGTCATCGGCGAAGGTGTCGTAGTCGTAGCCGGTCCAAGGCTGCTCGGAGCGCCCGAATCCACGACGGTCGAAGGCGATGGTGCGGTAGCCGCGGCTGCTCAGGTATTCCATCTGGTATTCCCACATGTCGGCGTCCAGCGGCCAGCCGTGGCTGAACAGCACGGGCTTGCCGCTGCCCCAGTCCTTGAAATAGATCTCGGTGCCGTCTTGGGTCGTGAAGGTGCTCATGAAAACTCCTTATGTCGGGGCGTGTGTGGTTGCCGGGATGGCATCGCTGACTATCGCGGTTAAGCGTCTGGTCTACTTGTACGCAGGTGCTAAGTTTCGCCAGCCGATCAGCGTAGACGCTCGCGGGCGCCAGAGTTGTAAGATGCAACCACGATTTGATGACCGTTTTGCTAGAGAGCGCTGAATGAAACGTAAAAGCCTGGAGGGCAACATCTGCCCGGTTGCCCGGACGCTGGACCTGATCGGCGACTGGTGGTCGTTGCTGATCATCCGCGACGCGCTGGAAGGCATCAGTCGTTTCAGCGATTTCGAGAAGAGCCTGGAAATCGCCAAGAACATGTTGAGCATGCGGCTCAAAGGGCTGGTGGAGCGGGGCATCCTGCGTCTGGTGCCGGCGTCCGACGGCAGCGCCTACAAGGAGTACGTGCTGACTGAAAAGGGCCGGGCGTTGCAAACCGTGATCGTCGCGTTGTCGCAGTGGGGTGGGGAGTTCATGTTCGAGCCGGGCGAGGCGGGGTCGGTGATGGTGGATGCGCAAAAGCGAAAGCCGATCAGGAAGCTGGAGTTACTGTCGGCCGATGGACGCCATTTGGCGCCGGAAGATATCGAGACAACTTCGACTGCGTACTGACACCTGTGTCAGACGAAAAAAAGCGCCCCGACGTTCTATTCGGGGCGCTTCTACATTCAGGGTCGCTTAGCGTATTTAACGAAACGCCGGCACCACATGCTTGATAAACAACTCCAGCGACTTCTTCTTCTGCGCATGCGGCAAGCTGTTGTCGCACCAGAAGCTGAACTCATCCACCCCCAGTTCCTGGTAGTACTTGATCCGCGGAATGATCTCTTCCGGCGTGCCGATCATCGCCGTCTTGTGCAGGCTCTCCAGTTCAAACTCCGGACGCCCGGCAAACTTCTCTTCCGGGCTCGGTGCCAGGAAGCCGTTTACCGGCACTTCCTTGTTGCCGAACCACGCATCGAACGTGCGATAGAAACGTGAGATGGCTTTCGCGCCCACCTTCCAGCCTTCCGGGTCATCCGCCGAGTGCACGTGGGTATGACGCAGCACCATCAATTGTGGACGCGGCACATCGGGGTTGTTGTCCAGCGCAGTCTGGAACTTGTTCTTCAGATCGAGGACTTCTTCGTCGCCCTTCATCAGCGGCGTGACCATCACGTTGCAACCGTTGGCAACGGCGAAGTTGTGCGAGTCCGGGTCGCGGGCGGCGATCCACATCGGCGGGTTCGGCTTCTGGATAGGTTTCGGCACGCTGGTGGAGGTGGGGAATTTCCAGATGTCGCCGTTGTGGGCGTAGTCGCCTTGCCACAGGGCGCGCACCACCGGGACCATTTCCCGCAGTGCCTGTCCACCGCTGGAGGCGGGCATGCCGCCGGCCATGCGGTCGAATTCCACCTGGTAGGCGCCACGTGCCAGGCCGACTTCCATTCGGCCGTTGCTGATCACGTCGAGCAACGCGCATTCACCGGCGACCCGCAGCGGATGCCAGAACGGCGCGATGATGGTGCCGGCGCCCAGGTGAATGATGGTGGTCTTGGCCGCGAGGTAGGCCAGCAGCGGCATCGGGCTCGGCGAGATGGTGTATTCCATCGCGTGGTGTTCGCCGATCCACACGGTGCTGAAACCACCGGCCTCGGCCATCAACGTCAGTTCGGTCAGGTCTTCGAACAGTTGACGGTGGCTGACGCTTTCGTCCCAGCGCTCCATGTGTACGAACAGGGAAAATTTCATGACGCTACCTCGAATCTCTTGTGGTCGGCCGGTCGCTTGCCGGCCTGTTTAAATGCAATCGTGCGGATCAGGCGAAGGCGGGCAGGGCGCCCATCTTGCCGTGGCAGTACACCAGCGGGCCGGCGTCCTGCTGAGGGACGATGAGGTTCTTCACCGCGCCGACCATGATCGCGTGGTCGCCGCCTTCGTATTCGCGCCACAGCTCACATTCGATGATAGCTGTCGCGTTGGCCAGGATCGGGTTGCCCAGTTCGCTCAGCGTCCACTCTATGCCCTGCGCCTTGTCCTTGCCTTTGCGGGCGAACGCGTAGGCTTCGCTTTGCTGACCGCCGGACAGGACGTGAATGGCAAAGCTTTTGTTCTTGATCAGGACAGGGTAGGAATCGGAACTGTAGTTGGGGCAGAACAGCACCAGGGCCGGGTCCATCGACAGCGAGCTGAAGGCGCTGGCGGTCAGACCGACGATCTGGCCGTCGTCATCCAGCGTGGTGATGACGGTAACGCCGGACGGGAACGAGCCCATGACTTGTTTGTAGACGGCAGCATCGATCATTGGTCAATCCTCGAGTGCGGTAGAGCGTGTTTTTATGTGTTTATGGGTCTGATGGTATACCGTAATACATCGATTGCAAGCGCTTTTTTGGTGAAGCGATAAACGTGGTTCATCCGTCGGAAACTCAGCATTTACTGGGCTTTGCTCTAGCCGTGAACGCTGGCTATCAGGGAGTATGCCGGATCAGATGCCGTCGCAAACAGCGGATCAGTCTTGTGAAAATGTTGGAATACCATAATATGGTCTGCATCTGAGGGGCGGCCACGAAGCACCCCGGTTTGGCTTCATACAACGATAAGAACAGACCCAATCGAGTTCATTTTTATGTCCCAGATGTCCCGGCAAGATCCGTTGATCGAGAATCACACGGTCGACTACGTCCCACTCGCGGAACGCCACGGGAAGGCCCGCGACCTGTTCACCCTTTGGTTCAGCACCAACATTGCGCCACTGCCCATCGTCACCGGCGCCATGGTGGTCCAGGTGTTTCATCTCGACCTGTTCTGGGGGCTGCTGGCGATAGCGCTGGGGCACATGATCGGCGGCGTGGTGATCGCCCTGGCGTCGGCGCAAGGCCCGCGCATGGGCATTCCGCAGATGGTGCAGAGTCGCGGTCAGTTCGGGCGTTACGGTGCGCTGTTGATCGTGTTCTTCGCGGCGATCATCTATATCGGCTTCTTCATTTCCAACATCGTGCTGGCGGGTAAATCCATCGTCGGCATCGCGCCGTCGGTGCCGGCACCGTTGAGCATCCTGATCGGCGCCCTCAGCGCCACGGCCATCGGCGTGATCGGCTACAACTTCATTCACACGCTCAACCGCATCGGCACCTGGGTGATGGGCAGCGCGCTGCTCGCCGGTTTCATCTACATCTTTGCCCATGAGTTGCCGGCGGACTTCTTTACCCGTGGCAGCTTCAACCTGTCCGGGTGGCTGGCGACTGTATCGCTGGGGATCATCTGGCAGATCAGTTTCTCGCCGTACGTCTCCGACTATTCCCGTTACCTGCCGGCGGACATCGGTATCTCCAAGCCATTTATCGCGACGTATCTGGGCGCCACGCTGGGCACGATTCTGTCGTTCACGTTTGGCGCGGTGGCGGTACTGGCAACGCCGGAAGGCACTGAGGCGATGGCGGCGGTCAAGCAGTCCACCGGTTGGCTGGGGCCGATTCTGATGGTGCTGTTCCTGCTCAACATCATCAGCCACAACGCGCTGAATCTGTATGGCGCGGTGTTGTCGATCATCACCTCGATCCAGACCTTTGCCAGCCAATGGACGCCGAGCATCAAGGTGCGGGTGATCTTGTCGAGCATCGTGCTGGCGGGTTGCTGCGTGGTGGCGCTGGGTGCGTCGGCGGATTTCATTTCCGAGTTCATCGGGCTGATTCTCGCGTTGCTGCTGGTGCTGGTGCCGTGGGAGTCGATCAACCTGATCGACTTCTACCTGATCAAGCGCGGCAGTTACGACATCGCCTCGATCTTCCGCGCCGATGGCGGCATTTATGGGCGCTTCAACCTGCACGCGATCATTGCCTACTTCATCGGCATCATTGTGCAGCTGCCGTTCGCCAACACATCGTTGTATGTCGGGCCGTATGCAAATCTGGTGGAAGGCGCTGACTTGTCGTGGCTGGTCGGCCTGATCGTGACGTGCCCGCTGTATTACTGCCTGGCGACCCGCGGGCAGGCGCAGCAAAGCAGGGCGACGCGGTTGGGTTTTACCGACTGAGCGTTCGCAAGCTGTTCAAACAATGCCCGGCACATCGTCGGGCATTGTTGTTTCCGCATCCCGGCGGTCATGCAAATTGGCCATTTCGATCCCCTTTTGGCCAACCGGCTACTGTGCTGCGTCTACGCTGTCAGCAAGAATCGAAGCCACAACTAAATGCTGCACCTTCCTTGCCCATGGCTGATTTTGCCAGCCACTGCCGTGTACAGAACATAAAAACCATCGACTCACGCTGCATTCGGGGAAACACAACATGGTCACGATGAAACGCATTCTGGGCGCTACTGTTTTCGGGCTGACGCTGCTGGCCAGCGCCGTACAGGCCGAACAGCGCGAACTGCGGGTGTACAACTGGGCGGATTACATCCTGCCATCGGTGCCCAAGGAGTTCGCCGCCAAAAGCAACATCAAAGTGACCTGGGACACCTTCGACACCAACGAATCCCTCGAAGCCAAATTGCTGACCGGCAACTCCGGCTATGACCTGGTGGTGCCGTCGAATCAGTTCCTCGATACCCAGATCAAGGCCGGTGTGTTCCAGAAACTCGACAAGTCCAAGTTGCCGAACTGGAGCCACCAGGACCAGGCGCTGCTCAAGTTGCTCGACGCCAACGACCCCGGCAATCAGTATGGCGTGCCCTACATGGTCGGCACGGTACTGATCGGTTTCAACCCGGCCAAGGTCAAGGCTGCGCTCGGCGAGAATGCGCCGGTGGACAGCTGGGATCTGGTGTTCAAGCCGGAGAACATGGAAAAGCTGAAATCCTGCGGCGTGGCAATGCTCGATTCGCCGTCGGAAATCCTGCCGCTGGCTCTGCACTACCTGGGCCTGGACCCGAACAGCCAGAACCCCGCCGACTATGAGAAAGCCAAGGACCTGATGCTCAAGGTTCGCCCTTACGTCACCTACTTCAACTCGGCCAAGTACATGACCGACATCGCCAACGGCGATATCTGCGTGGCCATCGGTTATTCCGGCAGCTTCTACCAGTTCGGCAACCGTGCCAAAGAGGCGGGCAATGGCGTGGTGGTCGATTGGCGCTTGCCGAAGGAAGGCGCGCCGATCTGGTTCGATACCTTCGCCATTCCGAAGAGCGCGAAGAACGTCGAAGAGGCCCACGAGTTCCTCAACACCTTGCTCGATCCGAAAGTCATCGCTTCGATCAGCGACTTCCTCGGCTACCCGAATGCCAACAAGGATTCGCTGCCGCTGATCAACAAGGAAATCACAGGCAACCCGAACCTGACGCCGACCAGCGAAGCGCTGAAGAAGCTGTACGTGGTGCAACCGTTGCCGCAGAAACTGGAGCGGGTGCGGACCCGGGTGTGGACCAGTATCAAGTCGGATAAATGAGCTCAAAGCCGAGGGAGCGAATCCGTTCGCTCCCTCGGCCGTTATTTCGCCTGACTTTCTTCGGGCGACTTGTCCTTCGTCAGCATCAGACTCAGCACCACCGACGCCAGAATCAGCCCGCCAACAATCGCCAGCGACCACTCCACCGGCATGTGAAACCACGGCATCACCGTCATCTTCCCGCCGATGAACACCAGCACCAGCGCCAGTCCGTACTTGAGCAGATGAAAACGGTCGGCCATGTCTGCCAGCAAAAAGTACAGCGCCCGCAGGCCCATGATCGCGAAGATGTTCGAGGTGAAAATGATGAACGGGTCGGTGGTCACCGCGAAAATCGCCGGGATGCTGTCGACCGCAAACATCAGGTCGCTGGCCTCGATCAGCACCAGCACCAGAAACATCGGCGTGGCCCAGCGGACACCGTTCTGTAGCACGAAAAACCGCTCGCCGTGAAAGCCGTTGGTGATCCGCAGATGTCCGCGCACCCAACGCAGCAGCGGGTTGTTATCGAGATCCGGTTGCTGCTCGGCGAACACCAGCATCTTGATCCCGGTGATGATCAGGAACACGCCGAACACATACAGCAGCCAAGTGAATTGCGACACCAGCCATACGCCAGCAAAGATCATCGCCGCGCGCATCACGATTGCCCCGAGCACGCCGTACAGCAGCACCCGGCGCTGCAACTCCGGCGGCACGGCGAAGTAGCTGAAAATCATCACGAAGACGAACATGTTATCGATCGACAGCGACTGCTCGATCAGGTAGCCGGTGAGGAATTCCAGGGTCTTGACCTTGGCGATTTCGGGACCGAATTCGCCGTTCAGATACCACCAGAGCAATCCGGCGAAGGCCATCGCCAGCATGCACCAGGCAAATACCCAGGATGAGGCTTCCCGTACCGAGACCCGATGCGCCTTGCGCCCACCGAAGACGAACAGGTCGACGGCCAGCATGGCGAGGACAAAAACGATGAAGGCGACCCACATCCAGGGTTCGCCGATGTTGATGGTGTGCATGCCGTTCTCCCTGTCTTTATGTTTGTCGGGGTAGACGGGGCCATGCTAGTAGGAGCTTTCCGACAAAGAAAAATCGTTTATTTCGTGGGTATTGTTCGTTATTAACGAAGTGTCTGCCTTGGCAACGGGGTGACGGAAGGTATTTCAGTCAGTGCTTCTTTGCTAACCTCCCTTCGAGCCAGTCCATCATCCCTTGGGAGTCACGATCATCGAAACGCCAGATCCTCAAGCCGTCTGCAGCCCGATCACCAGCGCTGCCATCTTCATCGTGGCGACCCTTAACGCCGGGGCCGATGCCGCCGAAAAAATCCGCGGCTGGTGCGCCGATGTCGCGGGGCTGACGCGCTCGGTCGGCAAGCGTGTCCCTTCGGGAAACCTGTCCTGTGTTTGCGGGTTCTCTTCCAGCGCCTGGGATCGTCTGTTCGGCAGTCCACGCCCGGCATCCTTGCACGACTTTCGCGAATTCGGCGTAGAAGGGCGGCGCGCTGTTTCCACACCTGGCGACTTACTGCTGCACATTCGTGCCGATCAGATGGACCTGTGTTTCGAGCTGGCAACGCAGTTGATGTCGGCGCTGGACGGCGCCGTGACGGTTACCGACGAAGTACAGGGTTTCCGCTATTTCGACATGCGCAGCATCATCGGTTTTGTCGACGGCACGGAAAATCCGGTCGGCCGCAAAGCCGAGCATTTCACCCTCGTGGGTGATGAAGATCAGACGTTCAGCGGCGGCAGTTACGTGCTGGTGCAGAAGTACCTGCACAACATGAAGGCGTGGAACGAACTGTCGGTCGAAGCGCAGGAGCGGGTGATCGGGCGTACAAAACTGTCCGATATCGAGCTGGACGATTCGGTCAAGCCGAGCAATTCCCACAGCGCGCTGACGACCATCACCAAGGACGGCGAAGAGGTGAAAATCCTGCGCGACAACATGCCGTTCGGTAGGCCAGGCGCAGGTGAGTACGGCACTTACTTTATTGGTTACGCGCGTTCGCCCGAGCCGCTGGAGCAAATGCTGGAGAACATGTTTGTCGGCAAACCACCCGGCAATTACGATCGACTGCTGGATTTCAGCACCGCCGTCACAGGCAGTCTGTTCTTTGTGCCTTCGGCGGATTTGCTGGAAGAACTGGCAGAACGTTAAGAAAAACCAGGACAGGTAGCCGAACTGACCTCGTTGTTTTTGAATTTTCAGTTCTGAAGTTGAATTGGGAAGGGGCTCGTCAACGATTAAATTTAGCTCTTATCGAAAGACTGCCCTTCACCCTGTGTTGAAAAGAACATTGGCCTGTTTAAAGCGGGCCAGTTGCTTTCACTTTAAATTCAACTCGTGATACTCGGTACTCAACGCCTTCTCCAAAGTCAATTTTGAAATCGGCCGTGCCTTCGATTGAGTTATTGGTGGTGTTTCGTTTGAACGTTACAGAACCTTTTCGAGCATGTGTAAACACACCGTCTGCAAGCAGTACTGCTGTGACGTCCACTGCTTGGAAACCACTCACCTTATAGGTGCCATCTGGGGTGTGTTCGTTGATAAGGATAGCTATTTGCTTCATTTTTTCCCCAGCGCCAGAGCGCCCCAACACACTAATAGTGTCTGGAATAAATTTCTCATACCAAAACTCCTCTGCCTTGAATTGATCAGTTCCGGAGGGGAGTGCAGGTTCAATGATTGCGGTGAAAGTTTGGTCGGCGGCGCTTGATTTTTGAGTGGCAGGCAGAGGCTTCAGGTTGTTATCAATGCCCAGTGCTTCATACAGTTTGTCTGTAGTCATGATTTTACGTTCCTTCGAAATCAGAGTGCGTGAAAGTCAGTCTTGGGTTATTAACGACCCAATCAATCGTCACGCTACGCTTGCGTTTTCCAAGGGGCAACTGTCAGAACTTACAGTTGTATAAGGCAGGAATGTGTGAGCGCGTACTTGATATTAGAGAAGCGGGGCCATTATTGACTTCATGGCGCCCGCTTCTCTAAGCGAAGTGCGTTAAGACTGAGAACCTATCGGGTTACCAGTGCTGGCGTACGTGGCGGTACCAGTCGTTTCGAGCCGGTCGCCTCGAACGCCGCCGCCAGTCGCAGCAGCGTCGAATCGTCATAGGCCCGCCCGGCAAACGTCAACCCCACCGGCATGCCAATATCGGCCATCACGCCCATCGGCACGGTGACGGTCGGTACGCCGAGGTGGCGGATTGCGAGGTTGCCGTTGGCGACCCAGATGCCGTTGCTCCAGGCGATGTCCGCCGAGGCCGGGTTGACGTCGGCGTCGGCCGGACCCACGTCGGCGTTGGTGGGGAACAGCACGGCGTCGAGGCCGAGGCGATCCATCCAGTCTTCGAGGTCGAGCTTGCGGGTCTTCTCCAGGCCGCGCAGGCCGTCCGGCAGGGTCGGGATCTGATCCCATGGTGTGATGCCGCGCTGGGCCATGCGCACGTATTCGTCCATGCCGGCAGCGAGGTCGCCTTCACGGTTGGGCAGGGTGCCCGGGTCGTGGGGGAAGATTTTCGGGCCGTCGACGTCTGCCAGTCGATTGAGTTTCGGGTCGCCGTTGGCGCGCAGGAAATCATCGAACGCCCAGGCCGACAGGTCCCACAGTTCGTGGTGCATGAACTCTTTCGAGACGATGCCGCGATTGAACACGGTCGGCGCGCCCGGACGATCACCTTCGCAGTTGGAGACCAGCGGGAAATCCACTTCGATCACTTCGGCGCCGGCGGCTTCGAGGGCCTGACGGGCCTGTTTCCACAGATCGATCACCGAAGCGCGGGTGTTGATGCGTTGCCCGGTCGGGCCGCCGATGCCCGGCTCGTCGCTGGTGCCGGCTTCAGGGTCGGCGTTGATGTACATGCGCGGCACGCCCAGGCGTTTGCCGGCCAGTGCATCGCTCTTCACTGCCAATTCCAGATAGGAAGCAGGGCGCACTGAAGCGACGCTCGGGATCGGCACCCAGGGTTGCAGGCGCCACAGGTCGCCACGGGTGTCGGTGTCTTCGGCGACCACCACGTCGAGGACTTCCAGCAGGTCGGCCATGGTGCGGGCGTAGGGCACCACCACGTCCATGGTCGGCGTCAGCGGCCAATTGCCGCGTACCGAAATCACCCCGCGTGACGGTGTGTAGGCGCACAGGCCGTTGTTCGACGCCGGGCCGCGACCGCTCGACCAGGTTTCTTCCGCCAGACCGAATGCCGAGAAGCTGGCAGCGGTGGCAGTGCCGGCACCGTTCGACGAGCCGGAAGCAAACGGTGCAGTCAGATAATCAGCGTTATAAGGGCTTTCGGCACGGCCATAGACGCCACGCTGCATCCCGCCGTTGGCCATCGGCGGCATGTTGGTCTTGCCCAGGCAGATCGCACCGCCCGCACGCAGGCGCTCAATGGTGAACGCGTCGCGCTGTGCCACCAGATCGGCGAAGGCCGGGCTGCCGGACGCGGCGGTCAGGCCTTTGACCAGATAGCTGTCCTTGGCGGTGTAGGGGATGCCGTCCAGCGGACCGAGGGTTTCGCCCTTGGCGCGACGGGCGTCCGAGGCTTGCGCTTCTTTCAGTGCGTCGGGGTTACGCACGATCACCGCGTTCAGCGCAGTGGCGGTGTCAGGGCCGTCATAGGCGTCGATGCGCGCCAGATAGGCCTGCACCAACTCGACCGCCGTGGTCTGGCCGGACTCGAGCGCCGCGCGCAATTGGGCAATGGAAACTTCAGTGACTTCGATCATGCTGTTACCGCCGACAGGTTCGCTAAAGGGTGGTTGATCATTGTTATCGTCGAAAGATGTCAAAGGTTCTTGATGGGCGAAACTCTACCCTGAAATTTGCCCAATGGCATGCACAAAGTCGATAAATATCGGTTAATTTCATCGGAAAAACTCTCCTGGCGTCTCGCCGAACTGTTGGCGAAACGCCGCAATAAAGGCCGATGTCGAGTCATAACCACAGGCCAAAGCCACGTCGGTGACGCGTTCGCCGCGTTCCAGCGGCGTCAGCGCACCCAGCAGACGCAGGCGCTGGCGCCAGGTGCGGAAGGTCAAACCGGTGTCGCGCAGGAACAGCCGAGTCAGAGTTTTCTCGGTCACGCCGAATTTTTCGCTCCAGTGCGCCAGGGTGGTCTGCTGTTCCGGATGTTGCTCCAGACTCTGATAGATCTGCCGCAGGCGACTGTCCTGCGGCAGTGGCAGCATCAGATCGATGGGCGGCGCCTCGGCCAGTTGATCGAGGATCACCTGGGCCATGCGCCCGTGCGGGCCGCTCTGGTCATATTCGACAGGTATCTGACTGAAGGCCCGAATCAGCTCACGCAAAAGATCACTGACCCCGAGCACATGACAACGCTCCGGCGCCCAGCTGGCGACGCTGCAATCGATGTACAGGCTGCGCATTTCCGTGTGCGGTGAACTGAACACCCGATGCGGCACGCCCGCCGGAATCCACACCGCCCGCTCCGGCGGCGCAACGAAACGACCGACGGCGGTCTGCACTTCGAGTACGCCCTGGATTGCGTAGGACAACTGCACCCACGGATGACTATGACGGCGGGTGAGCGCTCGATTGGGCAGCGATTCGGTACGCCCGTACAGCGGACGCGGCAGGCTGGGCAGCCCGGGAATGCTGCGTCTGACGCTCTTGTCGTGTCCTTTTGGCGGCATCTGTGGGTTCTTCGGCGTTAGTCGGTAATTTCCAACCACGTTAGAGTCGCTTCCACGTACTGGCAACCCCCGGATGAACAAACCATGACGCGCCCACGATTTTTGCCCGACAACTTCACCCTGACCCTGATCGGCGTGGTGCTGCTGGCCAGCTTCCTGCCCGCCAGCGGTCAGGTCGCGACCGGTTTCGGCTGGCTGACCAACATCGCCATTGCGCTGCTGTTTTTCCTGCACGGCGCCAAGCTGTCGCGGGAATCGATCATCGCTGGCGCCGGCCACTGGCGCCTGCATTTACTGGTGTTCGGCCTGACCTTTGTCCTGTTCCCACTACTGGGTCTTGCGCTCAAGCCGCTGCTGTCGCCGCTGATCGGCGATCAGCTGTACATGGGCATGCTGTATCTGTGTGCGCTGCCGGCCACGGTGCAGTCGGCGATTGCCTTCACTTCGCTGGCGCGGGGCAATATTCCGGCGGCGATCTGCAGTGCGGCGGCGTCCAGCCTGTTCGGGATTTTCCTCACGCCGCTGCTGGTGACGCTGCTGCTCAACGTCCACGGCGACGGCGGCTCGACCCTCGACGCGATCGTGAAAATCAGCGTGCAATTGCTGCTGCCGTTCATTGCCGGCCAGATTGCCCGTCGCTGGATCGGCGCCTGGGTCGGTCGCAACAAGAACTGGCTGAAATTCGTCGATCAGGGCTCGATTCTGCTGGTGGTCTACGGCGCGTTCAGCGAGGCAGTGAACGAGGGCATCTGGCACCAGATTCCGGTGATCGACCTGCTGGGGCTGGTGGTGGTGTGCTGCATCCTGCTGGCGCTGGTGCTGCTGGCGTCCACGCTGCTGGGCAGGGCGTTCGGTTTCAGTCTTGAGGATCGCATCACCATTCTGTTCTGCGGTTCGAAAAAGAGCCTGGCCACTGGCGTGCCGATGGCGCAGGTGTTGTTCGCCGGCAGCACGATTGGCGTGTTGATTCTGCCGCTGATGCTGTTCCATCAAATTCAACTGATGGTCTGCGCGGTGCTGGCGCAGCGGTATGCGAAGCGGCAGGAATCGGTGCCTGAACTGATGGCGCAGGTTGATCCTTGATCCTCATCGAGCGGGCCAGCGGTTATGCAGGAACTCCTGCAAAAACTCGGTGAAGGCCTTGACCTTGGAAGTCATGGCGGCGCGCTCCTGCACACAGGCATAGATCTCGAGCGGCGCGGCGCTGGCAAAGGTCGAGCCGCCGCCCGGTTCGAATAAAGAGACCAGTTGGCCACTCTCCAGATAGGGCGCGGCAACGAATTCCGCCAGTCGGGTGACCCCGGCGCCATGAGCAGCCATTTGCGCCAGGGCGTCGATATCGTCGCTGATGGCGGTCGCATTGATCGCAGCCTCAAAGCGCTGACCCTGCTCAACGAACCACCAGCGCAGTAACCGTCCGTCCAGCGGATAGCGGAACGCCAGACAGGCGTGCTGTTGAAGATCCGCCGGAGTCGACGGCCGACCGGCCTTTTGCAGGTAGTCAGGGCTGGCGCAAATCACGAACGGCACCGTCGCAACCTTGCGCGCGATGATGCCGTCTTCCAGTTGCGGCTCGATGCGCAGACTCAGGTCGATACCTTCGTGGAGGTGATTGATTTTGCGGTCGGTCGTCGAGAGCTCAAGCGTCAACTGCGGGTAGCGTTCGGCGAAACCGGCAATGACCGGGGCCAGTACATGGCGCCCGAACCCGGCGGTGGAGGCGATACTCAAGTGTCCCTGGAGTTGCGTCTGCGCGTGGCTGATGGCGCTCTGCGCGGACTCCAGATCGAGCGCGATACGTTTTACTTTCTCGAAATACACCGAACCGCTCTCCGTCAGCGCCATGCTGCGGGTGGTGCGTTGCAGCAGGCGTGTGTCGAGGTGATTTTCAAGGCGACCAAGGGTCTGACTGACGGCGGCGGCACTCACCCCGAGGGTTTTGGCGGCGCCGACAATCGATCCCGCCTCAACGACTTTGATAAAACAATCGATTGCACCCAAGAGGTTCATGCGTGGATCCCGGCGAGGACGAATTAATAAGATTTTGTTTATAAAGTGCTCACGGCGATCAGTCTAGTTACGGCTTGGCAGACTTGTTAGGGTGCTCGGCGCCTATCCACTTCGGTCAACAAGGACTGACAGGAATCAGAGACTATCCCCAAGAACCACAGTATTCAGCCCGCGCAAGCTGTCTGCCCGTGCCATGCCGTACGTATTTGCGTTGTACATGGCGACAATCATGGCGTTTCTGATGTCGATGGTGATCACCGCCTCCAATTTCGGAATTGATGCCGATTACCTTAGCAATGCGCTGCACGCCTACAAACTGGCGATGCCCGTGGCATTTCTGTGCATTCTCGTGGTCCGGCCGATTGTGGTGAAACTGGTCGCACTGACCGTCCACCCGCACGGCTGACCTGGAGGCCGGCTACAAGGCTCCGGAGTATTTCACCGCTGCTGCGGCGCGCGACGGCACGTTGAGCACCCGCAACAACGACGACACATGAATCCGCACCGTGAACGGCGAAATATCCAGTTCGCGGGCGATTTCCTTGTTGGTCTTGCCTTGGGCGATCAGCCGCAGCACATCCTGCTGACGCGGGGTGAGGGCGGTGCCGGAGTCCAGCGGCAGCAGGCCGGACGGGGCGAATTTCACCAGAACCTCACCTTCACGAATCGCCTGGATCGCCTGACCGATCTCATCCGGGGCGATGTTCTTGCCGATAAAACCATCGATGCCGGCCGCCATGACTTCGCCGATCAGCGCCTCGTCATCGACCATCGACACCACAATCAGCGTGGTTCGCGGCAAACGCCGGCGCAGTTCCGCGAGCTGGCTGACACAGGTCAGGCCGGGGAAGCGCAGGTCGAGGATCAAGGTGTCAGGCTCATCGCCCGCCGGCAGCAGGGCGAGCACTGTGTCGAGGTCGCCGGCTTCTTCGATCAGGGCTTCGGGCAGCAGACGCTGGACGGTGCGCAGCAGCGCTTCGCGAAACAACGGGTGATCGTCGGCTATGATGATTCGGCACGCCATGGCGCAACCCTCCCTGGGTCTGCATTGCTCATGGCATGCACCTTAGCATCGGGCGAAGGCATTGCCTGTTGATTCGTGCGTTTATGACGACTGCTGCACAAGGACGTTCCCCCATGAAGTTCGAAAAGAACACCGAGCTCGACCAGGCCAATCTGCGCATCATCATCGCCAGCATTGCGCTGGTTTACATGGGCGTGCTTGGTTTCCTGCCGGGCCAGCGCTTCGATACTTACCTGCCGGTGGTCACCTACATTTCCCTGTTTCTGCTGGCCTCCGTCGTGCTGCGCCAGGCGATTGTGCGCTGGCCGGGGCATTATCCGGCGCGGCGGATTTTCGGCATGCTCCACGATTACACCGGCACCAGTTTCGGGCTGGTGGTCGGCGGCGAGGCGGCGTTGCCCATCTATGCCGTCATGGTCTGGGTCAATCTCGGCAACGGCATGCGCTACGGCTCGCGCTACCTGGCGATCGCCACGGTGCTGGCGTTGCTGGCGCTGTTGGCGGTCTATCGGTTGACGCCCTACTGGCAGGCGCAACCGTTCATGGTGTTGATGCTGATGATCACCAGCACGGTGATTCCGGTGTATGCGCACCTGCTGCTGGAACGCACGCGCAAGGCGTCCGAAGAGGCGGTCGCCGCCAACCTTGAAAAATCACGGTTCCTGGCTCAGGCCAGTCATGACCTGCGTCAGCCGATCCACTCCATCGGGTTGTTTACCGCGTGCCTGCGTGAGTCGCGGCTGGGCGAAGAGGAGCGGCGGCTGGTGGACAGCATCGACCGTTCGCTGCTCAACGTGTCGCAGTTGTTTCGTTCGATTCTTGATCTCTACACCCTCGACAACGGGCGGATTCTGCCGCGCTTGCAGACGCTTGAGCTGGGCGAATGGCTGGCGGATCTGATCCGTCAGAACGCCGAAGCCGCACGCTGGGCGGGTGTGGAGTTGTGTCTGCGACCATGTGAACACTGGGTGCGCACCGATCCGGCGTTGCTGGCGACCATGGTCCAGAACGTGCTCTCCAATTGCTTCAAATACGGTGCGCACCGACCGGTGTTGATCGGTGTGCGCAAGCGCGGCGCGGGGTTGGCCATCGCGATCTATGACCGGGGCAGCGGCATCGCCGAAGAGCATTTGCCCAAGGTGTTCGAGGAGTTTTATCGGGTTCGCCAGTTGCGCGACAAGGACGTCGAAGGTGTGGGCCTGGGGTTGTCGATTGTCCGGCGGTTGGGGCAGTTGATCGGTATCGATGTCGCGATCCGTTCACGGTTGGGGCATGGCACGGCGGTGACCTTGCTTGGCCTGCCGCTGGCGCCGCCGCAGGTGCCGGTCAATCGGGAGGAGGCCCGCCAGGTCGGTTTGCTGACAGGGTTGAAGGTGTGTCTGGTGGAGGATGATCGCAACGTTCTGCTGGCGACCTCGGCGTTGCTTGAGCGTTGGGGCTGCGTTGTGCAGGCCGAACTGAGCGGGCAGGGTTTGGTCACGGACTGCGACATCATCGTTGCCGACTATGACCTCGGTGCGCACAGCACCGGCATCGAGTGCATCGATGAGATTCGTCGTCAGCGCGGTTATGCGGTGCCGGCCATGATCATCACCGGGCATGACATTGAAAAAATCCAGGCGGCCCTGCATGACCGGCAGATCGCCATTCTGTCCAAGCCGGTACGTCCGGCCGAGCTGCGCGCGACCCTGCGTGCGCTGCGCGACCGGCAGACCGAAGGGGTCAGCGCTTACACAGATAGTCCTGCGTGATGGTGGTTTGCAGGCAGTTGTACTGGCCCATGGTGCGGCAGATGTTTTTCTCCGAGCCTGATACTTCGGCGCTCTTGTAGCCCCAGACCTTGCAACGGCCTTCTGCCGCGGCCAACCCTTGAGCGGCGGAGGTTTGCCCGCTTTCGAACTGGCCCAGTTCATAGGAAACCTGGACAACGCCGTCGGTCTTGCTGCCGCCGGTGGCTTCCCATTGCTTGGGGGTGGCGCAGCCGGTGAGAACGACGGCTGCGAGGCTGAGGGTGGCGATGAGTGTTTTCATGGTCGAACGGAATCCTTTACCGGATGAGAAGAGGCGTTGAACGGTTTTCCTGCGCCGGATTACTGGTACGGAATCGGCGACGCGCCTTTGGGCAGGCAGGACAGCGGAGGCGTCATGATGCCCATGCTCGCCACCGCGATGATTGCGCCGCTGGGCAACTCGCAGTTGTATTCGCCGGCGGCGGTGTAGGCGGTGTAGTAGGTCAGCGTGCTGTCGTTGCGGATGTTGCCGATCTTGGTGACCGGTTGGCCGATGACGGTCTGGGCGCGTTCGCGCATGCGGTCTTCGGTGGGTTTGGCGGTCTGGCAACCGCTGGCGCCGAGGAGCAGGGCACCGAGAACCGTAATCTTGGCGAGGCTGAGCTGCAGTTTCATGGTGTTTCTTCCTTGGTGTTGTTGTTTTTCCAGGCACAACGATCCCGCGCACTGCACAGCGGCAATGTTGGGGAGCGTCGGGGGTTGCGAGGGAATATAACGCCAGGGAACGGGGTGGTCGATTAGCACAAATGTGCTAGTGCGGCGCAACCAGCGGTGGGCTGATTGCGCCGATAGCGGTTATTGAGGGCTGTTGAACTGATCCGAATAGCTGCCGCTCATGAGGGCGGAAGCGACCTGGTCGGAGCCGACGCCTGCGCGGGAGTAGGCGAGTCGACTGGCACCGACCTTGTCTGCGCCATCGGCGGCGACTGCGCCTGCGCCGACGTGATCCGCACCGTCAGAAGCAACGGCTCCGGCGCCGACGTGATCGGAGCCGTCAGAAGCAACGGCTCCGGCGCCGACGTGATCGGAGCCGTCAGAAGCAACAGCGCCAGCGCCGACGTGATCCGCGCCGTCGGAAGCAACGGCTCCAGCGCCGACGTGATCGGAACCGTCAGAGGCAACGGCGCCAGCGCCAACGTGATCGGAACCGTCAGAAGCAACGGCACCGACGCCGACGTGATCGGAACCGTCAGAAGCAACGGCGCCAGCGCCAACGTGATCGGAACCGTCAGAAGCAACGGCGCCAGAGCCAACGTGATCGGAACCGTCAGAAGCAACGGCGCCAGAGCCAACGTGATCGGAACCGTCAGAAGCAACGGCGCCAGAGCCAACGTGATCGGAGCCGTCGGAGGCAACTGCTCCGGCGCCGACGTGGTCCGCGCCGTCAGAGGCAACGGCGCCGGCGCCAACATGATCCGCCCCATCCGACGCCAATGCCTGCGCCTGCGCAGCCCAGACATTGGGCATTGCCACTGTTGCCGCAACTGCCAGGACGAAGCCCGGCCAAAGCGTGTGCTTCATGATTTTCTCCACGCCCCATCAGCCACACAGCAACCGAGCATTACCCGTCATTCGTTTATCGACGGAAGGCTCGTTGGCCCGGGGTCAACCAGATTGGTGAATGGCACGGGGGCACCGGAGGGTGCACGGGTGTCGACGGTTTACAGGAAATCTGGACAGCGAACTGAAAAGTATAGTTCGCCCTTGGCGGGAGGCAGGCTGAAGGGTCGTGAAGGCGATAGTCGGTTAGCTTCCTTGCAGGCCTGCGCTAGAAAACAATCAGTCTAAAAACCGCGTAGCGCAATGCAGTGTGTTTGCTAGGCTCAAGAATGTAGGCGAAGACGCAGACTGATGCGCAAGCGGATAGCGAGGAAGCGTTGGGCGCGTTCCGAAGGGTACACGGTTAGAAAGAACCCCGCGCTGGGTTCCAGCCCTTATGCCGTGTGAAGCAGCAGAGCACATTGCCTGTACTGTGGGAGTCCTGAGAAACCTCGTAAGCCAGAGACCAGCACTGGCCGCCTACTCA
This sequence comes from Pseudomonas pharyngis, assembly GCF_021602345.1. Taxonomy (GTDB): domain Bacteria; phylum Pseudomonadota; class Gammaproteobacteria; order Pseudomonadales; family Pseudomonadaceae; genus Aquipseudomonas; species Aquipseudomonas pharyngis. The sequence goes on along the minus strand of NZ_BQID01000004.1, from coordinate 20,000 downwards.
AACACCAAAGCCCGCCTTGTGCGGGCTTTGACGTTTTCGGGCTTTAGATGCTGGCCAGCGCCTGCGCCAGATCGGCACGCAGGTCTTCGATGTCCTCGACGCCCACCGACAGACGCACCAGGCTGTCACCGATGCCGAGTTTGGCACGGGTTTCGGCCGGAATGGTCGCGTGAGTCATGATTGCCGGGTGCTCGATCAGGCTTTCCACACCGCCAAGGCTTTCGGCCAGGGCGAAGATCTGCACGTTCTCCAGGAAGCGCCGGGCGCCGGCCAGATCACTGTTCAGATCCAGGGAAATCATCCCGCCGAACCCACGCATCTGACGCTTGGCCAGTTCGTGCTGCGGATGGGATTCCAGACCCGGGTAGTAGACACGTTTGACCTGCGGCTGTTGCTCCAGCCAGCGCGCCAGATCCAGCGCATTGCTGCAATGACGCTCCATACGCAGCGCCAGCGTCTTCACGCCACGCAGGGTGAGGAACGCGTCGAACGGGCCGGAGATGGCACCGACTGCGTTCTGCAGAAAGCCCAGACGCTCGGCCAGCGCAGGATTGTCGCCAACCACGGCAATCCCCCCGATCACGTCGGAGTGACCGTTCAGGTATTTGGTGGTCGAGTGCAGCACGATGTCGAAACCCAGTTCCAGCGGACGCTGGATCCACGGGCTGGCGAAGGTGTTGTCGGCCACGCAGATGATCCCGCGCGCCTTGCAGATACGGGCGATGGCGGCGAGGTCGGACAGACCCAGCAGCGGGTTGGTCGGGCTCTCCACGATCACCATGCGCGTGTCGTCCTGCAACGACGCTTCGAACGCCGACAGATCCGCCAGATCGACGAAGCTGAAACGATGCCCGGCACTGCGCTGACGCACCTTGTCGAAGAGACGGAAAGTGCCGCCGTACAGGTCATTGCCGGACACGATGTGCGAGCCGGCGTCGATCAGTTCGAGCACGGTGGAAATCGTCGCCAGCCCGGACGCGAAGGCGAACGCCTGGGTGCCGCCCTCCAGATCCGCCACGCAGCGCTCCAGGGCGAAACGCGTCGGGTTGTGCGAGCGGCCGTAGTCAAAACCCTTGTGCACGCCGGGGCTGTCTTGCAGGTACGTGGAGTTGGCGTAGATCGGCGGCATCAGCGCGCCGGTGGTCGGGTCCGGCGTTTGCCCGGCGTGGATCACGCGGGTGGCGAAGCCTTGTTGAGGGGCGTTCTTGTCGTGCTGGCTCATGCCAGGGATCTCCGTAATTGATTGAGCATGTCGACGCGGGTGATCAGGCCATGGAAGCCTGAAACGTCGGCAATGATGGCCACCAGACCGCTGCTGAGTACGGCTTCCAGTTCAGCCAGCGTTGCGCCGGGGGCGAGGGTTTGCAACTTGTCGGTCATCGCGCTGGCGACGGGTTTGCTGAAGAGCGAGGCGTCTTCGTGCACACGCACCAGAATGTCCGATTCGTCGATCACGCCGACCAGTTGCTTACCATCCACCAGCACCGGCAGTTGCGAAACATCGGCCAGGCGCATGCGTTGGAACGCGGTCATCAGCGTATCGTCCGGGCCGACGCTGACAACTTTGCCGTCCTCGAAGCGTCGGGCGATCAGGTCGCGCAGGTCGCCGTAGCGTTTGCGCTGCAGCAGGCCCTGATCGGTCATCCACTGGTCGTTGTAGACCTTCGACAGATATCGGGTGCCGGTGTCGCAGACGAAGCTGACCACGCGTTTCGGCTCGGTCTGTTCGCGGCAGTAGCGCAGCGCGGCAGCGAGCAGGGTGCCGGTGGACGAACCACCGAGAATGCCTTCGGCTTTCAGCAGCTGGCGCGCGTGATCGAAGCTTTCCTCGTCGCTGATCGAGTAGGCGTTGCGCACGCTCGACAGGTCGGTGATCGACGGAATGAAGTCCTCACCGATGCCTTCCACCGCCCACGAACCTGCGGTGCCGAGATGCTTGCTGCGGCTGTATTCAGCCATCACCGAACCGACCGGGTCGGCCAGGACCATTTCCAGATCCGGTTGCACGCGCTTGAAGAAGCGGGTCAGGCCGGTCAGCGTGCCGGCCGAGCCAACGCCAACCACGATCGCGTCCAGGTCATGCTCGGTCTGGGCCCAGATTTCCGGCCCGGTGCTGCACTCGTGGGCCAGCGGGTTGGCCGGGTTGTTGAACTGGTCGGCGAAGAACGCGCCGGGAATGTCCTTGGCCAGACGCGCGGCGACATCCTGGTAATACTCGGGATGACCCTTGCCGACATCGGAGCGGGTGATGTGCACTTCGGCGCCCATGGCCTTGAGGTGCAGGACTTTCTCGGTGGACATTTTGTCCGGCACCACCAGCACGACGCGGTAGCCCTTGGCGCGGCCGACCAGGGCCAGGCCCAGACCGGTGTTGCCGGCGGTGGCTTCGACGATCGTGCCGCCGGGTTGCAGGCGACCATCGCGCTCAGCGGCGTCGATCATGGCCAGACCGATGCGGTCCTTGATCGAACCGCCGGGGTTCTGTGATTCGAGTTTGAGAAACAGGGTGCAGGGACCGGTATCGAAGCGGGTGACTTGTACCAGCGGCGTATTGCCGATCAGCCCAAGTACGGCAGGGCGTGAATCCTTTGACATCTCTTCACCTCTTTGTGGTGTTGATCGCGTTCCATTCGCGGGGAAAAAGCTCGCGTGCAACATAGGCTCTGACCTGCGCTGTCGCAACCTTTAAACAGCCGGAAATACTGCCATTTCGATCTAACGATAGAACGAAATCGGAGAGGTGAAGGAAGTGATTTGCAGGGGTTTATACGCAGGCGTCATCGAGTATTGAAAGGGCGTCTTCGGCGTCATGAAGCGCTTGATCCGATAGTAAAATTCTTGCAGCGAAGAATGCTGATTGATTGCTCGTCAGAACGTGAAATACACACAGCCGCAAAGTCACGTCATACCAGTCTCCGGTGCCGGGCAGATTTTTTTCGCCGCGATTTACCGGGTATGCAGCGTTTGCAATCCCGAGCGACACACGATTAATATACGATCCATATACACTTCGTATCGGATATTGCCATGGGCATCGTAAAGATTTCAGAGGACATGCACGAGAATCTGCGCATTTCCAGCAACGCACTCAGCCGCTCGATCAACGCGCAGGCCGAACACTGGATGCGCATCGGCATGCTCGCCGAGCTGTATCCAGACCTTGATCACCACGCCATTTGTCGGTTGCTGATTCGCGCCGAGCAGTCGGGCGGTCTGGATTTGCAGCAAGTCTGCGCACTGGCGGATGCCGCGCAGAACGCCTCGGTCAAAGAGGCAGTCAAGGCATGAGAAACCCGATCAAGATCAACACCCAGGCCGAAATCGCTCAATCCCGCGAGGCCGGCAGACTGGCCGCCGAGGTGCTGGCGATGCTGGTGCCGCACGTCAAGGCTGGCGTGACGACCGATCAACTCGACCAGTTGTGCAACGACTACATCGTCAATGTGCAGAAAGCCATTCCGGCCAACGTCGGTTACCACGGCTTCCCGAAAACCGTCTGCGCGTCAGTCAACGAAGTGGTGTGCCACGGCATTCCCTCGAAGCGCGTGCTGAAGGACGGCGACATCGTCAACCTCGACATCGCGGTGATCAAGGATGGCTGGTTCGGTGATACCAGCCGCATGTACGTAGTGGGCGAACCGACGCCCGAGGCGCGGCATCTGATCAAGACAACCTACGACGCCATGTGCGCGGGGATCCGCGTGGTGCGTCCGGGCGCTACGTTGGGTGACATCGGTCATGCGATCCAGACGCTGGCGGAGAAAGAAGGGTTCAGCGTGGTGCGTGAGTACTGCGGGCACGGGATCGGCAAGGTTTATCACGATGAGCCGCAGGTACTGCATTACGGTTATCCGGAGCAGGGCTTGAAGTTGAAGGCGGGGATGATTTTCACCATCGAGCCGATGCTCAATGCGGGCAAGCGCCATGTGAAGAGTTTGGCGGATGGCTGGACGGTGGTGACCAAGGATCAATCGTTGTCGGCGCAGTGGGAGCATATGGTGGCGGTGACTGAGGATGGGTTTGAAGTGTTGACGGCGTGGCCTGACGAAATTGATGGGTTTGCGCCGATCAACTGATACCGAGTCGCCTGCTGGCCCTCACCCCAGCCCTCTCCCGGAGGGAGAGGGAGCCGATTGGGGAATATTGGAGAATTACGCCGACCTGAAAACTCCGCAGTGAATCCATAATCGCCGCTGACCAGAATGCTGTGCCAAATCCACAATCGACTCGGTTTTTCAGGTCGATGTACAGCGCAAGACACCTCGGTCGGCTCCCTCTCCCTCCGGGAGAGGGCTGGGGTGAGGGCGGGCAGGCGACTCGGTGTTAATGAGCCCCCGCCGCTTTGTTCAAATCGCTCTCCGCCCACTCCGTATAAACGCATGCATCCGCCGTCGCCCAACGCACTCGAACCGGATCCCCAGCCTTCAACGGCATCCCCGCCGCCGACAATGCCTTCACCGTCATAGAAGTCCCGCCCGACGTCACCACACTGCACGTCTGGCTCTCACCCAGAAACAGCACCTCGACCACCTTCGCCGAAACCTCGTTCCAGCCCGCCGCCAACGGCTCGTCACTTGCCTGCTGCACACTCAACGCCAACGCCTTTTCCGGCCGCACCATCAGCAGCACATCCTGCCCGGTCTGCAATCCAGCGGTCAGGCGAATCGACAGCGACTGCCCCTCAAAACTCGCCGCCGCATTGCCTTGCGCCTTGAGCTTGAGGAAGTTCGAGTTACCCAGAAACGACGCCACAAACGCATTCGGCGGATTCTGATAGAGGTCATAACCGCTGCCGAGCCCGACAATCTTGCCGTGACTGAAAATCGCGATGCGCTGGGACAGACGCATGGCTTCTTCCTGATCGTGGGTCACGTAGACGATGGTGATGCCGAGGCGGCGGTGCAGCTGGCGCAATTCATCCTGCAAGTCTTCACGCAGTTTCTTGTCCAGCGCACCGAGAGGCTCGTCCATCAACAGAATGCGTGGTTCGTAAACCAGCGCCCGTGCAATGGCGACCCGTTGTTGTTGGCCGCCAGACAGTTGCGAAGGACGGCGATGGGCGAACTGTTCCAGTTGCACCAGTTTCAGCATCGCATCGACGCGCTTGTCACGTTCAGCGGCGGCGAGTTTGCGGATCGCCAGCGGGAACGCGATGTTGTCGCGCACCGACAGATGCGGGAACAGCGAATAGCGCTGGAACACCATGCCGATGTCGCGCTTGTGCGGCGGCACATTCACCAGCGACTGGCCGTTGACCAGGATCTCGCCGCTGCTCGGGGTTTCGAAGCCGGCGAGCATCGACAGCGTGGTGCTTTTGCCCGAGCCGCTGGAGCCGAGGAAGGTCAGGAATTCGCCGTCCTTGATGTCCAGCGAGATGTTGTCCACGGCCGCGAAATCGCCGTAGTGCTTGTTCAGGTTGCGCAGGCTGACCAGGGGTTTGTCGTTCTGCTGGGATGCGTCTTTGATCACGGCACTCATGTCGTACTCCTGGGCGCTCAGGCGCTGATTTCGTTGCGCCGGCGCAGCGCGGCGGCGATCACCATGACCAATACCGACAGGCCGATCAGCAGCGTCGAGGCGACGGCGATCACGGGCGTCAGGTCCTGGCGCAGGGTGGTCCACATTTTCACGGGAAGGGTTTGCAGGGTGGGACTTGCCATCATCACGCTGAGCACCACTTCGTCCCACGAAACCAGGAAGGCGAAGAGGGCGCCGGCCACCATCCCCGGGCGAATCGCCGGGAAGGTCACCTTGAACACCGCTTGCAGGCGTGACGCCCCGCAGATCACCGCCGCGTCTTCAATCGACTGATCGAACAGCTTGAGCGAGTTGATGATCGAGATGATGGTGAACGGCAGCGCGACGATCACATGGCTGACGACGAAGGCAAACATCGTCCCGGTGTAGCCGAGCTTGAGGAACAGCGCGTACACCGCCACGGCGATGATCACCAGCGGCACGATCATCGGCAGGGTGAACAGACCGTAGAGCATTTCCCGGCCGGGGAAGCGTCCGCGCACCAGCGCAAAGGCAGTCGGCAAACCGAGGGCGACGGCGCAGATCGTGGTCAGTACCGCGACCTTGAGGCTGGCCAGCGCTGCGCTCATCCAGTCGGCATTGGAGAAGAACTGCACGTACCATTTCAGCGTCCAGCCCGGTGGCGGGAACACCAGCCACTGGGACGAACCGAACGACAGCAGGACGATGAACACGATCGGCAACAGCAGGAACAGGCCGATCAGCCCGGTGGTGAAATACAGGCCGAAGCGCATCCGGCGACTCATGGCATTGGGCGTCAGGAGCATGTCGGTTTACCTCGCGTTACTGGCGCCAACCGGGGATTCCGGTTGCAGCTTCAGGTAGACGTAAAACAGCACCAGCGTGATGACGATCAGCAACGCGGCGCCGGCGCTGGCCAGACCCCAGTTGAGGAACGACTGCACCTGCTGAATGATGAATTCCGGCAGCATCATGTTCTGCGCCCCGCCCAGCAGCGCCGGGGTGACGTAGTAACCGAGCGACATCACGAACACCATCAACCCGCCGGACGCCAGACCCGGCCGGCACAGCGGCAGGAACACCCGGAAGAAATTGGTCCACGGGCTCGCGCCACAGATCGAACCGGCCTGCAGGATCATCGGGTCGATGGCCTGCATGGTCGCCTGCAACGGCAGCACGATGAACGGGATCATGATGTAGCTCATGCCGATCACCACGCCGGTCAGGTTGTGCACCATTTCCAGCGGCTGATCGATGATGCCCATGGCCATCAAGGCTTTATTGATGACGCCCGAAGCCTGCAACAGCACCAGCCACGAATAGGTGCGGGCGAGCAGGCTGGTCCACATCGACAACAGCACGATGTTGAGAATCCAGCGGCCCCAGCCGCGCGGCACCAGAGTGATCGCCCAGGCCAGCGGAAAGCCCAACAGCAGGCTGAACACCGTCACCAGTCCCGCCACCGAAAAGGTGTTGAACAGCACCCGTGCATACGCCGAGTTGGCGAACAGTTGTTCATAGTTGCCAAGGCCCGGCACCGGCTCCAGCACGCCGCGCAGCAACAAGCCAATCAGCGGGGCGAGAAAGAACAGACCGAGGAACAGCAGCGCCGGCGCGAGGTTGCCGGCGCCGCGCCAGCGTTGTTTGAGGGACGGGGCTTGCGCCATTGCACTCGCCTTGCCGGATGCCAGGCCGGCAGCGCTCGCGGCGCTCCCGGTGGCAGTGGAGGGACGGGACGCGGTGGCCGCCATTTTCATTTGACCAGCCATTCGTTCCACCGTGTCGCGATGGCAGGACCGTTCTTGGCCCAATACGCGAAATCAAGAGTGATCTGATCCTTAGCGTAGGCAGTCGGCAGGTTCGGGGCCAGCGTCGAGTCCAGACGCGCCACACTGTCGACATTGACCGGGGCGTAGGCGGTCAGGTTGGAGAAGTCGGCCTGGCCTTTGGCACTGCTGGCGCTGGCCAGGAACTTCATCGCCGCGTCCTTGTTTTTCGAACCCTTTGGCACCACCAGAATGTCGGCCATGACCAGGTTCTGTTTCCAGCTCACGCCGACCGGTGCGCCGTCTTCCTGCAGGGCGTGGATCCGGCCGTTCCAGAACTGGCCCATGCTCGCTTCACCGGAGGCCAGCAGTTGCTGCGACTGCGCGCCGCCGCCCCACCAGACGATGTCTTTCTTGATGGTGTCGAGTTTCTTGAAGGCGCGATCCAGGTCCAGCGGATAGAGCTTGTCGGCTGCTACGCCGTCGGCTAGCAGGGCCAGTTCAAGCACGCCGGGGCTCGGCCATTTGTACAGGGCGCGTTTGCCGGGGAAGGTCTTGGTGTCGAACAGCGCGCTCCAGTCCTGCGGCTTGTTGGCGCCGAGTTTGCCCTCGTTGTAGCCGAGGACGAAGGAGAAGAAGAACGAGCCGACGCCGTAGTCGCTGACGAAACGCGGGTCGATCTTGTCGCGCTGGATCTGTTTGAAATCGAGGGGTTCGAGCAGGCCTTCGGCAGCGGCGCGCAGGGCGAAGTCGGCTTCAACGTCGACCACGTCCCATTGCACGTTGCCGCTTTCGACCATGGCCTTGAGTTTGCCGTAGTCGGTCGGGCCGTCCTGCACGACGGTGATGCCGCTGGCCTTGCTGAACGGATCGGCCCAGGCCTGTTTCTGCGCATCCTGGGTGCTACCGCCCCAGCTGACAAAGTTCACACTCTCGGCGGCCATCGCGGCCTGACCGGTCACGCTCAGCAGTCCCGCAAGAAAGATCGCGGTTGCAGCTTTGTTCAACACCATTTTTACGCCCTCATTGTTGTGTTTTTGAGCGGGCTTGCGTTGTTGCCCGCCTGTCGGGAGCAGTAGCTGGACGGTTTTTGGGTCGTCCGGTCTTTGGAATATCATATTATGGTATTCCAAACTTTGTGCAAGCACTTTGCCGTACCGGCTATCTGGCGAAGGTCTTCTTGCTGTTCAAAACTCAAGTTCGACTGGGAGTTTCAGGTCGATGTATAGCGGTAAAACAACTCGGTCGGCTCCCTCTCCCTCCGGGAGAGGGCTGGGGTGAGGGCTGCTTTACTCGGTGAACGGAATGCTCTCGACCACCTCAAGATCGTAGCCGGTCAAACCGGCATATTTCAGCGGCGGGCCCAGGTGGCGCAGCTTGCCGACGCCCAGGTTCTGCAGAATCTGCGCCCCGGTGCCGACCTCCGAATAGATCCGCGATTGCGAGCGACTGAACTGCCGAGGCGGCTGAGTCAGTTGCGGAATGCGCTCCAGCAGCGCCTGGGAAGACTCATGATTGGCCAGCACTACGACCACGCCATGCCCTTCGGCCGCGACCCGTTGCAACGCCGCCCACAACGTCCAGTTCGACGGCCCGCTGTACTCGGCACCCACCAGATCGCGCAGCGGATCGATCACATGCACGCGCACCAGCGTCGGTTCCTCACGGCGCAACTCGCCCATAACCATCGCCATGTGCACGCCGCCTTCGATGCGATCTTCGAAGGTGATCAGGCGAAACGTGCCATGCACCGTCGGCAGTTCCCGCTCGCCGATGCGTTCGATGGTGTGTTCGGTGCTCAGGCGATAGTGGATCAGGTCGGCGATGGTGCCGATCTTGATCCCGTGCTTGCGCGCGAAGACTTCCAGATCCGGGCGGCGGGCCATGGTCCCGTCGTCGTTCATCACTTCGACGATCACTGAAGCCGGCGTGAAACCCGCCAGACGCGCCAGATCACAACCGGCTTCGGTGTGGCCGGCGCGGGTCAGCACGCCACCTTCCTTGGCGCGCAGCGGAAAGATATGGCCGGGCTGCACCAGGTCTTCTGCGCGTGCGTTCGGCGCCACCGCAGCGGCCACCGTACAAGCGCGGTCGGCGGCGGAAATGCCGGTAGTCACGCCGACCGCCGCTTCGATGGAGACCGTGAACGCGGTGCTGAACACGCTGCCATTGCTCGGCACCATTTGCTCCAGTCCCAGGCGCTGGCAATGATCGTCAGTCAACGTCAGGCAGATCAGCCCCCGAGCCTCGCGGGCCATGAAACTGATCGCCTCGGGCGTGCAACGGTCGGCGGCCAGCAGCAGGTCGCCTTCGTTTTCCCGATCCTCGTCATCGACCAGCAACACCATTTTGCCGAGGCGATAATCTTCGATGATTTCTTCGATGCTGTTGAAGGCCATGCTGGACTCTCGATGTAAGTGAAATTCGTGGTATACCATAATACAAAATCAACCAAGAGGTCACTATGAAGGCGTACTGGATTGCTCACGTGGACATCACCGATCCCGATCACTACAGCCAATACACCCAGCGCGCGCCGAAAGCGTTCGCCGAGTTCGGCGCGAAGTTTTTAGCCAGAGGCGGGCGCAGCGAAGCGATGGAAGGGCGGATGACGCCGCAGCGCAGCGTGGTGATTGAATTCGACAGTTATGAGCAGGCGGTGGCGTGCTACCACTCGGCGGCGTATCAGGAAGCGAAGAGCTACCGCGAGGAGTGGGCGAAGGCGGAGATTGTCATCGTTGAAGGGATGGCGCCGTAACGACTTGCCTGCAAATCCGCAGGAACTTCAGAATCGAACACCGCCGCGATCTTTTGATATTTTCTCTGGATCAGGAGATCGCTCGCCGGACGTAATTGATTGCCTGCGGTTAGGCACGATGTGCTCTAAGGGAATATTGATGCGCAAGACAAAAGGAATGTTTGCAGGTAGGCAAGTAGGCCTCTGGCTAGTGGCTGCTCTATTGGTAAATGCAGTCTTTCTGGCTTTTCTGATTTTCGGGAGCGGTGCGAAGGGACGCGATCTGGAGATGATTAAAACCAAAGAACCCCTGCTGATCGAAGGGCAAGGAGGCGATGACAATTACTATGTCCTGCCGATGGGAACAACGCTATATCACGATAAAAGCTTTCCTGAAGGGCACGATCGTTATGTGGTGTATCTGAATCACAAAGGTGCCATTGCCCACGAAGAAGTCCCGATGAAGCCTGAGTATGGCGGTTCTTTTATCGATCCTCTTTGGCTGGCCAATATTGATGCCGATACCTTGAAAGACATTTTCAAGCGTTTTCCGCTCTCCAAGAAAGACATCTCCGCTGCTCTCAAAGCCAATGAAATCACCAAAGATGATCTGGCGGATATCATTCGTGCGATGCCGGACTGAGCACCTATCTACCGAGGAATCGGGCCGGGCTCTGTATCTCTTGCAAGTGACGGCTGATCAACGCATGAAATGAATCTTGCCGCTGTCGTCATTGCCCATGTACATGCCATACACCCCGGCCTGGCGTTCCTCGATGTAGCGTTCGAGGATCTGCCGGATCGCCGGGTAGTAGATCTGCTCCCACGGGATGTCTTCCGGGGCGAAGAATTTGCAGGCGAGGGTTTCCGGGCCGTACTGGCCGGTGATCTCCAGCGCGAGGGCGCGGAAGATGATGTAGACCTCGCTGATCTTCGGCACGCTGAAGATCGAATACGGCGAGACGATTTCCGCGCGTACGCCGCTTTCTTCCCAGAGTTCGCGCAGGGCGGCCTGCTCGGTGGTTTCGCCGCTTTCCATGAAACCGGCGGGCAGGGTCCAGGTGCCGGGACGCGGGGGAATTGCCCGTTGGCACAGGAGATATTTGCCGTCCTGCTCGATGATGCAGCCAGCGATGATCTTCGGGTTTACATAGTGAATGTAGCCGCAGCCGCGGCACATCAGGCGCTCGTGCGTATCGCCCGGCGGCACCTGCTGACCGAGGTCAGCGCCACCGCATTTCGGGCAAAAGCTCGGGCTGAACATGTCAGTGACCTATGCGCGGTTCTTTCAGCGCGATGGGCAGGGTGATCGGCGGAGTGCTCTTGAGATCGCTGCCGGTCTCTTCCTGCTTGCGCTTGAGGTAATCAAGGGCCACGGCAGCCGCAGCGCGAACGTGATCGACGCACGCCTGATGCGCCGCCAGCGGATCGCCGCTCTTGATCGCCTCGACCATTTTTTCCATCTCGTGATTACTAGCGCCGCGGCGGTTTTCCTGGGACACCGAGGTCGCGCGCAGGTAGCTGATGCGCGCCTGCAACTGACGCAGCTGCGTGGCCGCGACATGGTTGCCCGAGCCTTCGAGCAGCACGTCGTAGAAGCCCTGCACCGAGTCGATCACCTGTTGCAGCTCGCCGTCCTTGAGTGCCTTGCGGTTCTCGTCGAGGGCTTTTTCCAGGGCCTTGATGTCCTTGGCCTTGGCGCGCAGGGTGAACAGCTGGACGATCAGGCCTTCGAGCACGCAGCGCAGTTCATAGATGTCGACGGCATCGGCGAGGGTGATGATCGCCACGCGCGGCCCCTTGGCGTCGGCGAATTCCACCAGGCCTTCGGATTCCAGGTGACGCAAGGCTTCACGCACCGACGTACGGCTCACGCCCAGGCGATCGCACAGATCGCGCTCCACCAGGCGATCGCCCGGCAGCAGCTGGAAGTTCATGATGGCGCTTCGCAGTTTATCCAGCACGATTTCGCGCAGGGTGACGGGGTTGCGATTGACCTTGAAGCTGTCGTCGAGTGGCAGGCGTTTCATGGGGTCCGCTCTTTAAGGTGGCTGTCCATGCCAGACGGGCATCAAAACAGCCGAGGGGTTAACTGGAGGCCTCGGCGTCGGCTTCGGCGAAGGCTTCACGGGCGAGCCGGAAACTGTCCACGGCTGCCGGGACGCCGCAATAAATACCGACCTGAAGCAGAATTTCGCGTATTTGCTCACGACTCAGGCCGTTACGCAAGGCGCCGCGCACATGCAGCTTGAGTTCGTGCGGACGGTTGAGCGCCGAGATCATCGCCAGGTTGATCATGCTGCGCTCCTTGAGCGACAGGCCTTCACGTCCCCAGACGTGGCCCCAGCAGTATTCGGTGACCATTTCCTGCAGCGGGCGGGTGAAGTCGTCGGCATTCTCGATCGAACGCTGCACATAGGCTTCGCCCAGCACCTGGGTGCGGATCTTCAGGCCCTTTTCGTACTTGTCGTTGTTCATCATCCCTCCAATCCACAGATATCCCCCTGTGGGAGCGAGCCTGCTCGCGAAGGCGACTTCTCAGTCGATGCAAATGTTGAATGATCGACCGCTATCGCGAGCAGGCTCGCTCCCACAGGAGTGGTGTATGGCAATCAGGCCAAGGTCGGCAACGCGCCGAGCTTGCCCTTGTGATAAATCATCGGCGTCACCGGCTGCGCCGGCAGGATCAGGTTCTTCACTGCGCCAACGATGATCGCGTGATCGCCGCCGTCGTATTCGCGCCACAGTTCGCACTCGATGATCGCCGTGGCCTTGGCAAGGATCGGGTTACCGAGCTCGCTCAAATGCCACTCGATGCCGTTGGCCTTGTCCTTGCCTTTGCCGGCGAAGGCATAGGCCTCGGCGGTCTGGTCGGCGGACAGCAAATGAATCGCGAACTTCTTGCTGTCGCGCAGTACCGGGTAGGTGTCGGAGGCGTAGTTTGGGCAGAACAGCACCAGCGCCGGATCAATCGACAGCGCACTGAAGGCGCTGGCGGTGATGCCGACGATGCCGCCGTCCGGGTCGAGGGTGGTGACCACCGTGACCCCGGACGGAAACGAGCTCATGACGTCTTTGTAAATGCCGGGTTCGATCATGTCGCAGGACTCCTAACGCATCACAAACGGATCAGGCATCGGCGCCTGGGAGAGGTTGATCCACACCGTTTTCAGTTCGGTGTAGGCCAGCACCGAATCGATGCCGCTTTCGCGTCCATAGCCACTGTTCTTGAAGCCGCCGATCGGTGCCATCGCCGACACCGCGCGGTAGGTGTTGACCCAGATAATCCCCGAGCGCACGTCCCGGGCCAGGCGATGGGCACGACCCAGATCGCGGGTCCAGATGCCGGCAGCGAGGCCGAACTGCGAGTCGTTGGCAATCGCCAGCGCTTCGGCTTCGTCCTTGAAACGGATCACCGAGGCCACCGGACCAAAGACTTCTTCCTGCATGATCTTCATCGAGTTGCGATCGCATTCGAACAGCGTCGGTTCGTAGAACCAGCCGTCACCCACGCCACTCGGACGCTTGCCACCCAGACGCAGACGCGCGCCTTCGGCAATCGCATCAGCCACCAGACCCTCCACCACCGCCAGTTGCTGCGCGGTAGCCATCGGGCCCATTTCGCTGCTGTCGTCCTGCGGGTTGCCGATGCGGATGCGCTGGGCGCGTTCCACCAGTCGGCTGACGAACTCGTCGTAGATTTCGTCCTGCACCAGCAGTCGCGAGCCGGATACGCAACTCTGCCCGGATGCCGCATAAATCCCGGCAATCGCACCGTTGATCGCGCTGTCGAGATCAGCGTCGGCAAAGATGATGTTCGGCGACTTGCCGCCCAGTTCCAGCGACAGCTTGGCAAAGTTCTCGGCGCTGCTGCGCACCACATGCCGGGCCGTGGCCGCGCCACCGGTGAAGGCGATCTTGCGGATCAGCGGATGACGGGTGAGGGCGGCGCCAGTGCTCGGGCCGTAGCCGGTGACAACGTTGACCACCCCCGGTGGAATCCCTGCTTCGAGGGCCAGACGCGCCAGTTCGAGGATGGTCGCCGAGGCATGCTCGGACGGTTTGATCACGATGGTGTTGCCCGCCGCCAGCGCCGGCGCCAGTTTGATCGCGGTCAGGTAAAGCGGGCTGTTCCAGGGAATGATCGCGGCGACCACGCCCATGGCTTCGTGCACGGTGTAGGCGAACAGATCGGGCTTATCCAGCGGCAGGGTGCCGCCTTCGAGCTTGTCGGCGAGGCCGGCGGTGTAGTGGAAGAACTCCGGCAGATAACCGACCTGACCGCGGGTTTCGCGGATCAGTTTGCCGTTGTCGCGGCTTTCCAGCTGCGCCAGTTGTTCCTTGTTTTCAGCGATCAGGTCACCGAGACGACGTAGCAGTTTGCCGCGCGCGGTGGCGGTCAAACCACGCCATGCCGGGCTGTCGAAGGCGGTCTGTGCGGCTTGCACGGCGCGTTCGACGTCGGCCTCATCTGCGTCGGGCAATTCGGCCCAGGGTTCGGCCAGCGCCGGGTTGAGGCTTTCGAAAGTCTTGCCGGAGAGGGCGTCGACCCATTCTCCGCCGATGCACATCTGGAAGCGTGCGAGCGTCATGCAACGATCCCCTTTATATGGTTTTGTCGGGCGTATGCGGTGTCGAGAAATTCCAGCAGCGTCTGGTTTACCAGCCGTGGCGACTCTACCGGCATCATATGCCGTTGCTCGGGCAGCACGGCAACCTTCGCGCCGGGAATGCGCGCGGCCAGTTGCTCGGCCATTTCCGGGGTCGATCCGGGGTCCAGCTCGCCGGTGGCGATCAGCGTCGGCGCCTGGATGCTGCCCAGGTCGTCGGCGCGGTACATGTCCTGGGTGGCGAACAGTTCGTAGGTGGTCAGGTAGCCTTGCGGATCATTGCCAGCCAGGGTCTGGCGGATCGCAGCGATCTGCGCCGGGTTGGCCGCCTGGTATTCACGGCTGAACCAGCGCGACAGCGCCGCTTCGGCATTCGCGTCCGGCCCGTGTTCGGCAGCCTGCGCGGTACGGGCGATAACCCCGGCGCGCTGCTCTTCGCTGCGGTTGAACACGCTGTTGAGCACTACCAGGCTTTTCAGGCGTTCCGGGTAATGCAGGGCAAACGCCCGCGCCACCAGGCCGCCCATGGAAAAGCCGATCACCGATGCCTCAGGCAATTGCAGGTGGTCGAGCAGCTCCAGCAACTGATCAGCGTAACCGAGCAGGGCGGTGCCGTTGGCCGGTCGCGGGCTGGCGCCATGGCCGAGCATGTCGTAGGCGATCACCCGGTATTGCGTGGCCAGGCCAACGATCTGGCCGCCCCACATTTCTTTGTTCAGGCCTACGCCGTGGATCAACACCACGGGTTGGCCAACGCCTGTCGCCAGATAACTGGTGCCGGCCGGGGTGAGTTCAGCGGTGAGCCGAATCATGGAGCGCTCCTGCAATGCCTTTTTTATTGTGGTTACTGGGCTTTTTCGGCGGCCAGTTCTTCCAGATCGATGTAGCGGTTGCCGATGCGCGGGTGCAGGCGACCACCGTCGGCGCAACCGAGCACCACGACGATTTCGTCGGCGCGCGGGGCGTCTTCGATCTGCATTTCCAGGGTGATGTAGTGCGAGCGCAGGCCTTCGTCATCCTTGTGCATCATCGGAATCTGAATCGAAGTGCCCGGACCGCCGCGCTTGTTGGTGAAGCTCAGGTAGCTCTTGGCCTTGACCGCTTCGCGGTAGTGGTTGCCGAAGCGCAGGGTGTGGATCACCGCCGACGCGTGTTCGATTTCGCCATCGGCACCGACCACCGCGGCTTTGCCGTAAGCCTCGATCTTCTCGGCGCCGCCGATGATCCCCACCAGACGCTCGACCATCATCGCGCCGAGATCCGAACAATTGGCGCGGATCTGCGGCTTGAGGTCTTCGACAAACCCATTGCCGACCCACGGGTTCTTCATCACGACGGCCAGGCCGACCATGGTCACCGGGGTGTCGGACGCCTTGCCGCCTTCAATGAAGGTCTCTTCGACATAGCTGACGATCTTGCGAATTTCGAAACTCATGAGCTGCTCCGTAGGGGATAAAGAGTGTCTGTGCGTCTGATGGTATACCATAATACCGATCGTGCAAGTCCCCATCGCAAGAATCCCCGCCATCAGTCGGACGAATGCCCGCGCATTCAGCCGCCGCTGTAGTTCCTTTCGGTTAACAAAAGATAACGTTGCGCCGATTGTCAGACGTTTCGAATGCCCGATAGGATGAGCCAGCTTCCGAAGGGGCTCTGGACAGCGGGTTTCAGGACTATGCTTGTGACCAGGCAGTCACCGTGAGCACCCTTGCGGCGCCCTTAAGGTCCATGACCAACAATAATAAACAGGGGAAGGTCTATGAGTCGTTGCCGCCCGCCGGCGTTACGCAACACCGCGTTGCTGGCCACAGCACTCTCTCTGCTGGGCTTTGCCACATTGTCGGCGCCGGTTCTCGCCGCCGAAGCGCCAGCCGACGTGGTCTATTCCACCGAATCGGCCAAGGCCTCGAAAAGCCTGATGCTCGATGTCGTTCACGCCGGAACCCGCCTGGTGGCGGTCGGGGATCGTGGGCACATTCTCTATTCCGACGACCAGGGCAAGACCTGGACCCAGGCCAAGGTGCCGAGCCGCCAGTTGCTGACCGCCGTGTATTTCGTCGATGACAAGCACGGCTGGGCCGTCGGCCACGACGCGCAGATCCTCGCCAGCGCAGACGGCGGCCTGACCTGGACCAAACAGTTCGAAGACCTCAAGCGCGAATCGCCGCTGCTCGACGTCTGGTTCAAGGACGTCAACAGCGGCCTGGCGGTGGGTGCCTACGGCGCGCTGCTGGAAACCACCGATGGCGGCAAGCACTGGGAAGACGTCAGTGATCGCCTCGACAACGAAGACCAGTTCCACCTAAACGCCATCGGCGCGGTAAAAGACGCCGGTCTGTTCATCGTTGGCGAGTCGGGCAGCATGTTCCGCTCCGCCGACTGGGGCCAGACCTGGGAAAAACTCGAAGGCCCGTACGAAGGCTCGCTGTTCGGCGTGATCGGCACGGCGCAGCCGCAAACCCTGCTGGCCTATGGTCTGCGGGGCAACCTTTACCGCTCCACCGATTTCGGCAGCACCTGGGAGCAGGTCGAACTGAAAGCCGCGCGCGGTTCGCTGGAGTTCGGCCTGTCCGGTGCCACACTGCTTGCGGACGGCTCCATCGTCATCGTCGGCAACGGCGGCTCGGTGGTCAGCAGCAGCGACAACGGCGAAACCTTCAGCGTGTTCAACCGTCCGGATCGCATCTCGCTGTCGTCGGTCACCGCCGCCGGCAACGGCAATCTGATCCTGAGCGGGCAGGGTGGCGTTCGGGTCACTTCGCCGAACGGCGCCGAGCTGGGCAAATGAGCCGAATCAATAATAAGAAGGCGGGGCTATGACTTCCTTGAGCACTCATCATCAGGACAAGGCGACGTTTCTCGAGCGCCTGATCTTCAACAACCGCCCGGCAGTGATCGTGATCTGCCTGCTGGTCAGCATTTTCCTGTTCTGGCAGGCCACGCTGATCCGCCCGTCCACCAGTTTCGAAAAGATGATCCCGCTCAAGCATCCGTTCATTGAAAAGATGATGGAGCACCGCAACGATCTGGCGAACCTGGGCAACACCGTGCGCATTTCGGTGGAAGCGAAGGATGGTGACATCTTCTCCAGGGAGTACATGGAGACCCTGCGTCAGATCAACGACGAGGTGTTCTACATCTCCGGCGTCGACCGTTCCGGCCTCAAGTCGCTGTGGAGCCCGAGCGTGCGCTGGACCGAAGTGACCGAGGAAGGTTTTGCCGGCGGCGAAGTGATCCCGCAGAGCTACAACGGCTCCCAGGACAGCCTCGATCTGCTGCGCAACAACGTGCTCAAGTCCGGTCAGGTCGGGCGTCTCGTGGCCAACGACTTCAAGTCGAGTATTGTCGACATCCCGCTGCTGGAGTCCTACCCGGACCCGCAGGACCAGGGCAAGCTGCTGGCGCTGGACTATCGCCAGTTCTCCCATGAGCTCGAAGACAAGATCCGCAACAAGTTCGAAGCGCAGAACCCCAACGTCAAGATCCACATCGTCGGTTTCGCCAAGAAGGTCGGTGACCTGATCGACGGCCTGGTGATGGTGGTGATGTTCTTCGGCATCGCCTTCGTCATCACCCTGATCCTGCTGTTGTGGTTCACCAACTGCTTGCGCAGCACCGTGGCGGTGTTGAGCACCACGCTGGTGGCGGTGGTCTGGCAACTCGGGTTGATGCACTTCTTCGGCTTCGGCCTCGATCCGTATTCGATGCTGGTCCCGTTCCTGATCTTCGCCATCGGCATTTCCCACGGCGTGCAGAAAATCAATGGGATCGCCCTGCAATCCGGTGAGGCGGACAACGCGTTGACGGCCGCACGGCGGACATTCCGTCAGCTGTTCCTGCCGGGGATGATCGCGATTCTGGCGGACGCCGTCGGCTTCATCACGCTACTGATCATCGACATCGGTGTGATCCGCGAGCTGGCCATCGGCGCTTCCATCGGTGTGGCGGTGATCGTGTTCACCAACCTGATCCTGCTGCCGGTGGCGATTTCCTATGTCGGCATCAGCAAGCGCGCCATCGCCAAGAGCAAGAAGGACGCGCACCGCGAGCATCCGTTCTGGCGCCTGCTGTCGAACTTCGCCAACCCGAAAGTCGCGCCGATATCCATCGCTTTGGCGCTGGTCGCCTTCGGTGGCGGCCTCTGGTACAGCCAGAACCTGAAGATCGGCGACCTCGACCAGGGCGCGCCGGAACTGCGTCCGGACTCACGCTACAACAAGGACAACAACTTCATCATCAATAACTACTCGACCAGCTCCGATGTGCTGGTGGTGATGGTCAAGACCAAGTCCGAAGGCTGCTCGCGTTATGAAGCCATGGCGCCGATCGACGAGCTGATGTGGAAGATGCAGAACACCGAGGGCGTGCAGTCGGCGATCTCGCTGGTGACCGTGTCCAAGCAGATGATCAAGGGCATGAACGAGGGCAACCTGAAATGGGAAACCCTGTCGCGCAACCCGGACGTGCTGAACAACTCCATCGCCCGGGCCGACGGCCTGTACAACAACAGCTGTTCGCTGGCGCCGGTGCTGGTGTTCCTCAACGACCACAAGGCTGAAACCCTGGATCGCGCGGTGCATGCGGTGCAGGACTTCGCCAAGGAAAACAACAAGGAAGGCCTGGAATTCATCCTCGCCGCCGGTAACGCCGGCATCGAAGCGGCCACCAACGAGGTGATCAAGAAGTCCGAGCTGACCATCCTGATCCTGGTGTACATCTGCGTGGCGGTCATGTGCATGATCACCTTCCGCTCGTGGGCGGCAACCCTGTGCATCGTGCTGCCGCTGGTGCTGACCTCGGTGCTGGGCAACGCGCTGATGGCGTTCATGGGTATCGGCGTGAAGGTGGCGACGTTGCCGGTGGTGGCGCTGGGCGTGGGGATCGGCGTGGACTACGGCATCTACATCTACAGCCGTCTGGAAAGTTTCCTGCGTGCCGGTTTGCCGTTGCAGGAAGCCTATTACCAGACCCTGAAATCCACCGGTAAGGCGGTGCTGTTCACCGGCCTGTGCCTGGCCATTGGTGTGTGCACCTGGATCTTCTCGGCGATCAAGTTCCAGGCCGACATGGGCCTGATGCTGACTTTCATGCTGCTGTGGAACATGTTCGGTGCGCTGTGGCTGCTGCCGGCACTGGCGAAGTTCCTGATCAAGCCGGAGAAACTGGCGGGGCAGAAGGGCAATTCGTTGTTTGCTCACTGATCCGTTTGGCTGAAATGAAAAAGCCGCAACCTTGAAGGGTTGCGGCTTTTTTATGGGGCATGTCTCGTCCTGAATAAGGTTTACACCTTCTGGCTTCTTATCAGGAGGGTGCAATGGATTCGGGCGCAAAACGCAGTCAACGCGATTACACGCTGACTTTTAAATTGTCGGTTGTCGACCAAGTCGA
>NZ_BQID01000003.1 GCF_021602345.1 Pseudomonas pharyngis | reverse complement strand
GGGCCGTCGAAGACTACGACGTTGATAGGTTGGGTGTGTAAGCGCTGTGAGGCGTTGAGCTAACCAATACTAATTGCCCGTGAGGCTTGACCATATAACACCCAAGCAATCTGTAGACTCGAAAGAGACCAGATTGCGGTGTGTGAAGACGCAATGAACCGAAAGTTCGACGCTCACAAAACACCGACAGCTGTCACATACCCAATTTGCTGAAGCGAGGCCATCTGGTCACGAGTCAGTACCCGAATTTCTTGACGACCATAGAGCGTTGGAACCACCTGATCCCATCCCGAACTCAGAAGTGAAACGATGCATCGCCGATGGTAGTGTGGGGTTTCCCCATGTGAGAGTAGGTCATCGTCAAGATTAAATTCCGAAACCCCAATTGCGAAAGCAGTTGGGGTTTTGTTTTAGTAGAAGTCACCGATTTTTGCCGGAACGTTACTGCGGTAACGGGCTGGTCACAGAATTTCTTGACGACCATAGAGCGTTGGAACCACCTGATCCCATCCCGAACTCAGAAGTGAAACGATGCATCGCCGATGGTAGTGTGGGGTTTCCCCATGTGAGAGTAGGTCATCGTCAAGATTGAATTCCGAAACCCCTGTCTGCTAAAGCAGACAGGGGTTTTGTCGTTTCAGGGGACACCAAAAACCTGTCTTCAAACCGCTCTGCGTGCCTTGCTGCTCCGACGAGCCTGCCATTTGCGCCACCAGATGTAGACGCCAGTCCCCGACAACCCCGCAATCAGAACACCCAATACTGCGATCATCACTTGCCCGGTGAAACCTATGATCCGCCCCCCATGTATCGGCAACTGCAACCGATAAAACCGCTCTCCCAACGTCCCTTCTCCTGCGATCTCCTGCCCTAATAATCGTCCGTCAGTACCGTGGAAGAACAACCAGGATTTGCCGTGGGCCTCGGTGTCATGCTGTCCAAACCCCGCACCGTAGAAGTTGTACTCAAAGCTGTAATACAACTCGCCGATCGCCGCTGTCAGCCCCAACCTTTTCCCCTCCTGCTGTGCCCTTTCGTATGCCTGTTGATAACTCAATCGGGTGATCCCCAGCTCTTCGGCAGGCATCCGCCCTCGCGCCTCATACACGCTCGGTTCAATCGGAGAAAACAACGACACTGCAGGTTTGAAGACCTGACTCGGCAGGTTCATCGCCACGCTGCTGACGGCTATCGGTAGCAACAACAACCACAGCCACAAGCCCCCTGCCCGATGCAGATCGAAGTTGAGCCGATAGGCATGCCCGCCCTTGATCTTCCAGGCGTTCGACCACTTCTTCCAGAACGGTTTACCCCGCGGCAACGTCAGCCAGAGGGCGATGAAGCAATCGATTACCCAGGCGATGGCCACCAACCCCATCAACAGCAAACCCCAGTTACCGGGCAGTGTCAGGTTGTAGTGAAACTCAAGAATGAACGGAACGAAGTTCTCACGCTGGAAACAGCATTCGCCCCAATAGCGCTGACCTTTCTGCTCGCCACTGACCGGGTCGAGGTAGAACACTTCATTGCGTTCTTTGAACGGTTCGCCCGTCGCCGGATCATTTCGCGGAACCGCCGCCAGTAATGCCGTGTGGCCTGCCTCGTTCGGGTACTCCATGTACCAGACCTGCAACTTCGGATGTAACGATTGCACCGCATCCACGAGCTCACCTGGCGGTAGTCTCGCCCCCTCGGCTGAAGCTGCGTAAAACTCCGGATTCAACCACTCATCCAGCTCATGGTGGAACGCCAGAATGCTCCCGGTAACCCCTGCCAGCAGCAGAAAAACCGCCGTTGCCAACCCGATATACCGGTGCAATAAAACCAGAAACGAACGCATGAAAATTCCCCTACAGATACGACAAAGCCAGCCCCTGAAATCAGGGGCTGGCTTTTTTATGCACAAGACCAAGGTTTAGAACTGGTAACTGACCGTAGCGGCGACGTTGCGCTCTTCGCCCATGTAGCAGAAATCCAGACTGGCGCAGGAGGCCACGTAGGATTCGTTGGTCAGATTGTTCGCATTCAGGCGTACGTCGACCCCTTTCAAGCCGACCTTGCCGAGGTCATAGCCAATCGATGCGTCGAACAACGTATAGGACGGCACCTTCATGGTGTTCTCTGCATCCGCCCAGCTATAGCCGACATAACGCACACCACCGCCCAGTCGCAGACCATCGAGTGCCGCGCTGTCGAACTTGTAGTCGGCCCACAGCGATGCCATGTGCCGCGGTGCCTGGGTTGGCGAATTGCCTTTGTTCTCGATCACATTGGTCGGTGTGCTCAAGGTACTGGTCATCGATTTCGAGTATTCAATGTCGGTGAAGGTGTAGCTGCCGAGGACTTTCAGGTTATCGGTCAACTGCATGTGCGCTTCCAGTTCCAGCCCCTGAGAGCGGACAGCGCCTACAGCGCGATAGAAGTTTTCCTGCGGCAGCTTGGTCGCCAGGTTCTCTTGATCGATGTGGAACAAGGAGGCGGTGAACAGGTTGTCGGTACCCGGCGGCTGGTACTTCAGGCCCACTTCCCACTGCGTTCCATCGGTCGGTGCGAGAGGATTGCCGGCACTGTCCGCGTAGGAATTCGGGTTGAACGACTCGGAATAGCTGACGTACGGCGCGAGGCCGTTATCGAACAGATATAGAGCGCCGGCACGGCCGGTGAGCTTGGTGCGTCGATCATTGATCTCGGTGCCGACCGGACGGCCCGCTTCGGCGATGCGGTTTTCGTCGGAGGTTTCCACCCAGTCCTGACGCAGGCCCAGCGAGAAGCGCCACTTGTCCATCTCGATCAGGTCTTGCAGGTAAACGCCGGTCTGCTCCAGGCGCCGCAGATAGCTGGTCTCGCCGTACGGTGTAATAGCGGAATTGCCGTACACCGGGTTGAACGCGTTGATCGGCGCTAGACCGCCGCTGGTCCAGTCGACCACGGTTTTGCGCCGCTGGTAATCCGCACCCATCAGCACTGTGTGCTTGGTCGCGCCGGTGAAGAATTCGGCCTGGAGCATGTTGTCGACGATGAACGCATGGAGGCGCTCGTTACCGCCGGTGTAGTAGCGATTCAGTTCGTTGCTGGTCGGCGACGTCCAGCCATAGGCGTACACCTGATCCATGTTCACTTTGGAGTCGAGGTAGCGGAAATTCTGCCGCGCGGTGAAGACGTCGTTGAAGCGGTGTTCGAACTGGTAACCGAACGACTGCTGATCACGGGAGTAGCCATCGATGCCCGGCTCGCCTTCAAAGAAGTGCGGCGAGATACGATTACCGTTGCGTTGATGAATCGTGCCGTCGGCCGGCACGCCACCGTGATAGCCGCCGTCCGGGTCATGCTGCAGATACGCTTGCAGAGTCAGTGAGGTGTCTTCGCTGAAGTCGATGCTGACGGTCGGTGCGAGGGCGAAGCGCTTTTCCTTGTTGTGGTCGAATTGCGTGTCGGACTGATCCGTCAAACCGATCAGACGATAGGCGATGCGCTTGTCGTCATCGACCGGTCCGCTGAAGTCAAAACCGACACCACGTTGGCCCTGAGTACCCACCGTGGCTTGTACCTGGTGATAGGCCTCGTACAGCGGCTTCTTGCTGGTCAGCGCCACCAGACCGCCCGGTGAGCTACGGCCGTAGAGTACCGACGACGGGCCCTTCAGAATATCGACGCGCTCGAGGAAATACGGATCGACCTGCATCGTGCTGTAGGTGCCGCTGTCGCCCATCGACTTGAGGCCGTCGAGGTAGATGTTATCCACCGAACCGTCGTTGAAGCCGCGCATCGCCACATAGTCGTAACGGTGCGTGGCGCCGTAAGGGTTGGTCAGTACGCCGGGGGTATAACGCATGGCCTGGGACACGGTTTGCGAGCCCTGGTCATCCATTTGCTCGCGGGTGACCACGGACACGCTTTGCGAAGTTTCCAGCAGCGCGGTACTGGTCTTGGTGGCGATCTGACTGTGCGTCGCGTTATAGCCGTCCATGCTGCCCAGTGCGTTGCCGAGGGCGAAGCCTTTGATGTCGGTGGTCGGCAGGGCCAGCGCTTCGGTTTCTGCGACCGAGCGCAACACATAGCTGCTGCCGTCCTGGCTGATCGCCTCCAGGCCCGAGCCGCCGAGCAAATGGCTCAGGGCCTGATCGGCCGAATACTCGCCCTGCACACCCGGAGACTGCCGGCCCTGGGTTTGCTGCGGCGTCATCGACAACGTGATGCCCGCCTCACGCGCGAACTGGTTGAGCGCATCGCCCAGCGGTCCGGGGGCGATGTTGTAGCGGTGGCTGCTGACCTCGCTGGCATTGGCCGCCATGCTCAGGCTCGGCAGCACGCCAACGCCCAGTGCAGTAGAAAACAGCGCCGCCCGAACGGCGTGGCGCAACAGGCCGGATTCGGCAGAGAAATTCAGAGGGTTCTTACAGGTAACGCGCGCAGTCATTGTAGGTTTCCGTAGGCAGTCGCGAAGGCTGAGTTGAAGTGCTTACTGACTAAGCCGGACTTGCCGCGAAAACCCGCCAAAATACTTTCAGGCCACAGACTCCAGCGTCACCCACCAACGGGTGCGGTAGCGCAATTGCACCGGCAGGGTCTGCGGCAGGATCGCCAGCAGCTTGTCGGTGTCCTCAAGACGGAACACGCCGGACAGGCGCAAATCCGCAATATCCGACGCACAGCTCAGAAATCCCTGACGATACCGGCCGACTTCGCCGAGGAAGTCGCCCAGCCGCATGTTGCGGGTCACGATCAGCCCGTCGACCCAGGCACCGGCGTCCATATCCAAGGGCGGCGCCGGGCGAATTTGATGGTGATCGATCAAGTAGCTCTGACCGGCGACTGCTTCCGTCGAGTTGCCTGCGGAGTGAATTGCGACCCGGCCACTGGTGACGCTCAGGCGCGTGCATCCATCTTCCTGGCGCAGAATGAATCGCGCCTTGAACGGCTCGTAGCTGCCATGACGGCTCTGCACCCACAGCGGTCGATCAAACGGCGCACCTTCATCGGCACCGCCGCAGGTGACGACGATTTCGCCACGGGTCAGTTTGATCAGCCGTTGCTGTGCGGTGTAATCGAGATCCACGCTGCTGGCGGTGTTGAGCTCGATCCGCGTGCCGTCCGGCAACTGGAAGCCACGGCGTTCGCCCGTGGCGGTGGCATAGTCGGCACGCCACTGTTGCCAGACGGAAGTGTCGCTGGCCAGCCATCCCGCCGAGCCCATCAGCAGCGCGCCGGACAATAGCTTCAAGGCCTGACGTCGACCCAACCCCTGCGCACTGTTTTCCAGCGTGTTGAACGCCACCTGCGCACCGGGCACGGCGCGCAGATTGTGGGTCAGTTCGGCTTGCAGAGACTGCACCCGCTGCCAAGCCAGTTCGTGATCATGGTGTTCGGCGCGCCATTGTTCGCACTGGCGATTCAGGCGCGGGTTGCCATGGTTATTGCGCAGACGCAGGAGCCAGTGAATGGCCTGTCGTACGACCTGCTGCGGTGGCTCGGCGCGTCGGCCAAGCGAGAGGTTATCCACCGGCATCAGCTTTCATACCGCAACATGTAGCAGTGGAACAGGGCGTCGGCGACGTAGCGTTCTACCGAGCGCAGGGACAGCCCCATCTGCTCGGCAATCTGTTTGTGGGTCAAACCTTCGCACTGAGCCAGCAGAAATGCCTGACGCACTTTTGGCTTCAAGCCTTCAAGCATGCGGGCGATGCCCTCGAGCAGTTCGATCACCAATGCACGGGATTCGGCACTCGGAGTTTCGGCTTCAGGCATATGGGCGATGGTTTCCAGATAGGCGCGTTCAATTTCCTCACGGCGCCAATGGTCGATCACCAATCCCCGGGCAACCGTGCGCAGAAACGCGCGGGGTGCCTTGAGTTCCAGGCGCTCGGTGCGCTGCAACAGGCGAACGAAGGTGTCCTGGGCCAGATCCGCCGCATCGGCAGCATTGCCCAGCCGAGCGCGCAGCCAGCCGTTGAGCCAGCCGTGATGACTCGTGTAAAGCGCCTGTACAGCCAACTCAGGTGAGGACATGAACGCGACAGCCCGAACGTCACAAATGATAATTAGTCGCATTGTCATCAAGGGTTACAGAATTTGCAACCGGCGCTGCAAACGCTCATCAAAAAAGCAGAGGCGACCGCTCTAATACGCCGTCCGGCGGGAATCTGGCAGAAATGCCATCCATTTCCTGCAAAACCCTAAGTTTTCTCCAAAGCGTGCCGACAGACTGGTGAGACATGCGTGCACCAAAGTAGAGCAGCCGTCAGAACGCTGCCTGCGCTGTACATGGAATGTTGCATCCGGAACGCATCCCCACTTTTCGCATAAGAAGTCCCATGAAATGAATCTCAAGTTCAGCCATAAAATCCTGCTGGCCGCCTCGGGCGTCGTGGTCCTGGCGTTCGCGCTGTTCACGTTGTACAACGACTATCTGCAGCGAAACACCATTCGCCAGAACCTCCAGTCTTCCGTCCAGCAGGCCGGTGACCTGACCGCCAGCAGTGTGCAGAACTGGATGAGCGGGCGGATTCTGGTACTGGAAAACCTCGCGCAGAACGTTGCCCATCAAGGCAAAAACGCCGACTTCCCGGGCCTGGTCGATCAACCGGCCTTCACCTCGAACTTCCAGTTCACCTACGTCGGCCAGGCCAACGGCGTGTTCACCCAGCGCCCTGACGCGAAGATGCCGGACGGTTACGACCCGCGTCAGCGTCCCTGGTACAAGCAGGCCGTGGCCGCTGACCAGACCATGCTGACCCCGCCGTACATGGCCGCCGTTGGCGGTTTGGTGGTGACCATCGCCATGCCGGTGAAAAAGAACGGCGAGCTGCTCGGCGTAGTCGGCGGTGACCTGAGTCTGGAAACCCTGGTGAAGATCATCAACTCGGTGGACTTCGGCGGCCTGGGCCACGCGTTCCTGGTCAGCGGTGACGGTCAGGTGATCGTCAGCCCGGACAAAGACCAGGTGATGAAGAACCTCAAGGACATCTACCCGAACGCCGGTGTGCGTATCGAGAAGGGCAACCAGAACGTGGTGCTCAACGGCCAGGAACGCATCCTGTCGTTCACTCCGGTCGCCGGTCTGCCGAATGCCGAGTGGTACATCGGTCTGTCGATCGACCGCGACAAAGCCTACGCCGCACTCAGCCAGTTCCGCACCTCGGCACTGATCGCAATGTTCGTCGCTGTCGGCGCGATTGCGGTGTTCCTGAGCCTGCTGATCACCGTGCTGATGCGTCCGCTGATCACCATGGGCCGCGCTATGCAGGACATCGCCCAGGGTGAAGGCGACCTGACACGCCGCCTGGTAGTGGAAAGCAAGGACGAGTTCGGCGAACTGGGCAGTTCGTTCAACCAGTTCGTCGAGCGGATTCACGCCTCGATTTCCGAAGTGTCGTCGGCGACTCGCCACGTACACGACCTGTCGCAACGGGTGATGGCATCGTCCAACGCCTCGATCATCGGCTCCGACGAGCAAAGCGCGCGCACCAACAGCGTGGCTGCGGCGATCAATCAGCTGGGTGCCGCCACCCAGGAAATCGCCCGTAACGCCGCCGATGCTTCGCAACACGCCAGCGGCGCGAGCGAGCAGGCCGATGACGGTCGTCAGGTGGTCGAGCAGACGATTCAGGCCATGACCGAGCTGTCGCAGAAGATCAGCCTGTCGTGCACCCAGATCGAAACCCTGAATGCCAGCACCGATAACATCGGCCACATTCTCGATGTGATCAAAGGCATCTCCCAGCAGACCAACCTGCTGGCGCTCAACGCGGCTATCGAAGCGGCCCGGGCCGGTGAAGCCGGACGCGGTTTTGCGGTGGTGGCGGACGAAGTGCGCAACCTCGCTCACCGCACCCAGGAATCGGCGGAAGAGATCCACAAGATGATCACTTCGCTGCAGGTCGGCTCCCGCGAAGCGGTGACCACCATGAACGCCAGTCAGGCGTCCAGCGAGGAGACCGTTGAAGTGGCTAACCAGGCCGGTCTGCGACTGGTCAGCGTGACCCAGCGCATCGGCGAAATCGACGGCATGAACCAGTCGGTGGCCGCCGCTACCGAGGAACAGACTGCCGTGGTGGAAACCCTCAACGTCGACGTCAACCAGATCAACCTGCTGAACCAGCAGAGCGTGGCCAACCTCAATGAAACGTTGAAGGATTGCGATGCGTTGTCGCAGCAGGCCAACCGTTTGAAACAACTGGTCGACAGCTTCAAGATCTGACACCAAGTCAGACCGCGTTATCGTTCATCGCGAGCAAGCCCGCTCCCACAGGATTTCAGGCGCACACAACATTTGTGACCGACCGGGAACCTGTGGGAGCTGGCTTGCCAGCGATAGCGGTGGCTCAATCACCGCAGAACTGAAACCTTACACAAACAGCTTCAGCACATTGCCCATCGCATCATCGGCAAAGCCCTGCACGAAGTCCTTGAACCCCGGCAGTGCCTCGGGCCCACCGCTGGCCGGTTCGGCAATGATCGTCCAGGTCGCCCGCGACTTGCCCGCGCCCAGCGATTCCACATTCATCGCTGCCCACAGATTGGCCACGCCCAGCGTGTTGTAGATCGTGGTCCAGGTCATGCTCAGCGCCTGGTCGTCCCGGGAATTGAGTTGCTCGACCACCACGTTGCCATCCTTGAAGAACTTCTTGCGCAGCGAAGACACGCCTTCGCCGGTCATTTCAATGTGCGACAGCGCCGGAATGAAACGGTCGAAGCCGTCGAATTTGCCGACCACTGCCCACACCTGTTTGGCGTCCACCGGTACTTCCACCGAAGAAACGACGTGGCAGCCGTGAGGATTCTTGATCAGGGTGTCGGGTTGCAGATTGCTCATGGTGTTGCTCCTTGGTTGATGAGTCAGATGAAGTTGATTTCTTTCAGGTAGTCGCAGCCGCGACGCAGCAGCGCCGGGGATTTTTCCGGGTAGTGCGCGCCCATCTGCTGCACGCCGGCCTGGGCGTTGGCGTGGCCGATCAGGGAGATGTCGCCGATGTCTTCCTCGAAGCCGTTGAGGTAGAAACCGAGTACGCCGAACAGCGCGTTGTCGGCATCGACCCGGCCCAGTTGCTGTTGCCAGTCGGCGACGCTGACCAGCGAAAACTCGCTGCCGGTTTCGCGGAACGACGCGACGTAGGCATCCCAGCTCAAGGGCTCCGGGTTATGCAGGTTGAACACCGCTCGTTCCGGCGAATAACGACTGGTGTGGAAGGCGATGAAGCGGGCGAGGAAGTCCACCGGCATCAGGTCGAAATTCAGCGCGAAGGCCGGTACCTGGCCGAGCTGGATCGAGCCCTTGAGCATCAGCATCAAACGGTTCTTGTGCGGTTGGCAGACGCCGCTGAGGCTGTTGAAACTGATGTTGCCGGGCCGATACAGATTGACCCGCACCCCACGCTCCCGGGCCCGTTCGAGGATGCGCTCACCGACCCATTTCGACAGGTTGTAGCCGTTGCGGATGTAGATCGGCGGCGTCGGTGCGGCGGGCAATTCCAGCACCCGGCCCGCGTCGTCGACGGTGCTGGAGGCCGACAGCGTCGAGACGAAGTTGAACACCTTCTTGCTGCGTCCTTCACACAGCCGCAGCAGTTCGAAAATCGGCTCGACGTTGTCCGCCGCCAGCGACTCGTAGTCGAGGACGTGATTGACGTTGGCCGCGTTGTGCACCAGCGCGCCGAACTCACGATCCAGTCGCTCGAAATCCTCATTGGCCAGGCCCAGTTGCGGCCGGGTGATGTCCGCCGAATAGACCCGCACCCGACTCAGGTCCAGATGCTCCAGCCGGTTCTCTCGCAGCGCTTGGGCAAAGCGCTGCGCCGCGGTTTGCCCGCCGCCGTCGCGCACCAGACACGCCACCTCGCTGGCGCCCCATCCCAGCAGCGCCTCGACGATGTGCACACCGACAAAACTGTTGGCGCCGGTGACGATCACCTTGTGCACATCGCCCATGCGGCTGATCGGCAACGGCTCGATTTCCAGCGCTCGCTCGGCGTCGGCCATCGCCTGGGCGCTGAGCACCGCGCTGTTGTCGGTGCCGCGCACCAGCGTGGCGAGCTTGGTGATGGTCGGCAGTTCGATGAAGCGGTTGATCGAGATGCTGCGACCGAATTCCTCCCGCAGACGCAGGAGCATGCGTGACAGCAGAATCGAGTGACCGCCGAGATTGAAGAAGCTTTCGTCGGTGGAAATATCGCTGGTCGGCAGCTCCAGCAACTCGCCCCAGATCTCCAGCAGCAGCGCTTCGTCGGCGTTGGCCGGCAGGCATTTCGGGCCGCTGTCCTGCACGCTGACCGGCAATTCCAGCAAGGCTTTTCGGTCGACTTTGCCGTTGGCGGCGAACGGCATGTTCGGCAGTTCCGTCCACGCCACCGGTTGCATGTAGTCGGGCAAAAACTGCTGGGCGTGTACCTTCAGCGCATCGCGGGCGGCATCTGATTGCGGCTGGGCGAGGAACGCGAGAATCCGCCGCTGGCTGTCGATCACCACGGCGATCTGCCGATACAGCTGACTCTCGCGCAGGCAGCGTTCGATCTCTTCCGGCTCGACCCGGAAGCCACGGATCTTCACCTGATTGTCGCGACGTCCGCATAGCTCGATGCCGTCCTCGCCCCACTTGGCCATGTCGCCGCTGCGGTAGGCGCGCAGACGCTGACCATCCGGCAACTCCAGGTCCAGATAGCGCTCGGCGGTCTGCTGTGGATTGTTCAAGTAACCCAGGCACACGCCGGGGCCGACGATGAACAGTTCGCCCACCGTTTGCTCCGGCACCGGTTGCAGGTCGTCATCGAGTATCAACACCCGACTGTTGGCAATCGGTCCGCCGAGGGTGCGATTGCTGTCGCCCGGTTGCAGTTGCCGCGCGGTGATCAGCACCGTGGCTTCGGTGGGACCGTAGAGGTTGTGCAGCTTGCCCTGGCGGGTCAGTTGCTCGATCACGAACGGCTCGCAGACATCACCGCCGGTCATGATCTGCCCGACACTTTGCAGTTGCTCCAGCGGCAGGATGCTCAACAGCGCCGGCGGCAGGAACGCATGGGTCAGTTGTCGGCGTCGGATCAGCGCCACCAGTTGCAGCGGATCGCGGCGCTGGTTGTCGTCGGGCACCACCAGTTCCGCGCCTTCGAGCAGGGTCGGGAAGATATCGATCAGCGACGAGTCAAAACTCAGCGAAGAGAACTGCAGCACTCGGCTCTCGGTGTGCAATTGCACGTAATCGGCGTACCACGCGGTGAAGTGGGCGAGATTTGCCTGACTCAGCAGCACACCCTTCGGATGCCCGGTGGTGCCCGAGGTATAGAGCGCCATGCACGGCGCATCGAGCTCGGGCCGGCGAAGCATCAACGGTTGCGACAGATCGGCGGCGGTGCAGTCGATGCGGCAGACATCCAGTCCCGGCATCGAACCGCTCAGCGGGTGTTCGCCGTCGTGCAGCAACAGCACCGCCCCGGCGTTTTCCAGAATGTACTGCTGGCGCTGAAGTGGATGGCTCGGCTCCAGCGGCAGGTACACCGCACCGCTGCCGAGAATCGCCAGGATCGTAGCAAACAGCGCATCGCATTTCGGCAGGCAAATCCCCACGACCCAGGGTTGCGGTTGTGTCTCCAGCATGGCCAGCAAGCGTTGCTGGATCGCTCGGCTGTGAGCATGCAACTGGCGGTAGCTGATCGACTGCTCGGCGAGGTGCAGCGCCGGGCGCTCCGCGTGCTCGATCAGACTCTGCTGCAGCCGCTCGATCACCGGGATCTGCGCCTGTTGCAGCAAGGCCGGATTGGCCGTGACATTCAGGCGATGGACGTAGGCCAGGCCGTCGAGAAACAGCAGGTTTTCCACCTGTTCGAAGTCCGGCGCACGGGCCGCTGTCGCGTGCTGGAAATACTCGGCGTCGCGGGAGAAACGGCTGACCAGCAGCGCCACTTCGTCCACCACCTGCGCCAGTGTTCGCTGGCGCAAGGCCTGACCGTTGCCGGACGGTTCGTCGGCGATGGGCACGCGGCTCAGCAGTGTCGTGTTGCAGAGGCATAGCAGATCGAGCACCGGCAGTCCGCCGATCCCCGTTGCACCAATGCCCAGGCGCAAGTTCAGCTGCGCTGTCGTGCCGTAATCCTGCGGCGCAAGACTGCCGTCATCGATCACCAGATCCACCGACGGTGCAATCTCCGTCAGCAATGAATGACCGTGTTGTTCGAGCTCCTGCGCCAGGTCGGTCAAGGCCTGGCTGCGGCCCCTCAGCAAAATGTCGAGACGTCTCATGTCAGCCTCCTTGTCAAACCAGGTAATCGCGCAGGGCGTGCTGCACGCACGGTGTGTCGAGCAGCGAGCTGTTGTGGAAAAACCGCACGATGTTGCCCACCAACGGGTGGTGGCGATTGATCGGGAAGGCCAGCCCGGCCATCTCGTCTTTCAGTGCGCGGCGGGTGGCATCGTTGACCGGCAGGGCGTCGATCAGGCGCAGGTCGAAGGCCTTCTGGATGTCGTTGGTCAGGTAATGGCCGATGAACACCGGCAGGATCTGCGCGATGCATGCGCGATCCGCGTCACTCGCGGTGTGCCAGTAGATGCGCACCATCCGCGCCCAGAAACTCGAATGCCGGCCCTCGTCGAGCAAGTGGTCGGCCATCAGGCCCTTGATGGATGGCTTGACCGTGTCGTCCCGGGCGAACGCCGCGACGTCGCCGGTCACGGTGTTTTCGGCGATGGCCACGCAGATCAGCTCCACGGCACTGCGCAGGTGTTGCGGGGCCAGTTCGACGGCGGCCGGAATCGCCCGGCTCAGTTCGATTTCATTCGGCAGCTCGATCGGCTCGATGCCGGTCATGGCCACGGTCTGCTGCATGAAATCCATCGCCACCAGCGCGTGGTAATCCTCGTCCACCACCACGGTCATGGCGTCGTAGCGACAGGCGAACGGGAAGGGCACGGCGAAGCGGTTCTTGGCGATGCTGCGGGCGGTCTTGTCGACGATCTCGGTTTCGAAAATCACCACGTCGTTGATGAATTTGTACAGCGTCTGCACCAGGGCGAAATCACGCTGCTGCGGGCATTCACGCAGGAAGGTTTCGCTGAGCACCAACGGCTGGCGGCTGAGTGGATAGATCAGCCGCGCGTCGTCCTCCAGCACGCGGCGTGGCCGGGTGCGAATGGTCGCGCGGCTTTCCCAGGCATCGGCGAAAGACTGGTAGTCGGCGGCATTCATTGGGCCACCTCCGCCAGCGGTTCGCGCATGCTCAGGCGCAGGCCGTCCCACAGGGCGATGCGGCTTTCCACGGCGGCGATGGCGCTGGCGTAGACCTCGGCTTCGCGCTGCGGATCGCCGTCCACCAGTCGGTCCAGCAGTTGCTCCGCCGCCGGGCCGTGGTCTTCGGAGTCGACTTCGATGTGTCGCTCTAGGTAGTAACGGAAGGTCGGCGCCTGTTCGACGCCGATGCCCCAGGCATCGAGCATGCGCTGGAACATGGTCGGGATCACGCTCTCGCGACCGTGCAGGAAGGCGGCGGCAACGCTGTGACCGGGTGCATGCAGTGCGGTGTGCAAAGTGTCGCGGACGAATCGCGCCGCCGCCGGATCGACCTGGACGCTTTGCAGGGCGACGTCGTAACTCACGCCCTCCTGCTGCAGCGTGACGAAGCGTTCCACGGCTGTCGTGTCCGCACCGACTTCGCGCATGGCATCGAGGTACAGTTCGAAGTGACTGTAATGCCCGTGTGACAGCCGATCGTCCGATTCTTCCCCGAGCACGATTTCGTTGATCAGTCTTGCTGCGTGCGGGTCCCGTGGCGGTAACCACGGCAGGCGAGTGCAAGTCAGTTCCTGCTGCAGGCGTTTGGTCAGCGACATGAAGTCCCAGACAGCAAATACATGGGACTCCATAAACCGGCGCAATGTCGCCAAAGAATCGATCTCGGAGAAGATCGGATGAATGCTGAGTTCGGCTTTCTTCAGTGTAAGTTGCTCTTTGGTTGGCATGGTTGCGAGACTCTGGTTAATAGGGAATAAGGATCGCTCAATTAATCGCTAACAACGTTGAGCAAGTTTCTCCAGGCGAACGACAGCCTCATTCGGTTTCGATGAAAACAGGCAATGTCTGAAGGGCCCGGGACAGCAGCAGACGGATAAACCGCTGCGAACCCGGCCGTAGCGCAAGGTTTTGCCGGGTTGGTGATTTCGGATCCAAACCCGGCGAAGAAAAACTAATACATCGCAAAACAACTTAACAAGTTTATTTTTAATTATTTTTAGTTGGCTGTTTTTGAAGTATGAGTGGGGCTGATAAAACTTATAAGTTAAGTTTTATTTGGGCGTAGTTGCTCCTTTCGGCGTTTAATGGCCAAAATTGAACGACAAGAGTGAATGCCTCACTCGAAGCAACTTTCAAATTAAGTAATCGAATTGATATGAGGGGATGAAGTCGGGCTGTAAGAGCGCCGTTTCTTCCTGTTCCCGTGACAAGGCTCCTTCCGTAGGTTCCTGGTGCGGGGACTGCTGCCGGGGCGGCGCGTCCCCGTTCTATATTGGGTTGGCGATTCAAGGGTGCGCGTAAATCGGCGCCGCGGCTATCGTCGAAAATGACTTCCTTGCGGTGCAAATTCCGGGCTGTTCAAAGCAGAAGGGAGGTTAGAGCGCAGGCGTCGATGTGCCACGGCAAATGACCGTGACGGGTGGGGGGATTTGTAAGCGGGTTATTCGCCGGGTGAGTGGAGGCTCACCCGGGAGGGAGGATTCAGTGCGCCGCTTTGCGGCTTTGGCCGGCGGAGCTGGCGAGGTAACGGGTGATGACCTCGACACCGCGGTTGAGGTGCTGCTCCAGCAGTGTCACGGCGTGCGCGGTGTCACGCTCTTTCACCGCCTGCAACAACGCGCGGTGATCGTCCTGGGAGATTTTGCCCAGGCCCATGGCCTCGAGGTTGAAGCGCAGGAAGCGTTCTTCTTCATTCAAGCCGTCTTCCACCAGCCGCAGCAATCGGCCATTGGGCGCCTTGCTGTAGAGCGCCATGTGAAACAGACGGTTGAGCCGACCGATTTCGGTGTAGTCGTGTTCGTTTTCCAGCTCTTCGATGAAACCGGCCGCGCGTTCGTGGTCGGCCGGGGTCAGCAGCGGGATCGACTGGCGCAGCGCTTCGGACTCCAGCAGAATGCGCAGCTCGTAGGTTTCCGTTGCGTCACCCTGTATCAGCGGCGCCACCACGGCGCCCTTGTGGGCAGTGACGTTCAGCAGGCCCTGGGCCTCGAGTTGGCGCAAGGCCTCGCGCACCGGCATGCGGCTGACACCGAACAGGTCGGCCAGATCCTGCTGGCGCACGGCGGTGCCGCAGGGCAGGCGCCCGTCGAGAATGGCGGCGCGCAGGGTTTCTTCGATGACCGAGCGCGCCAGATGCGCGGGAATCGGGCCGTCGACTTTGATGCTGTGGAGTGGCTTGGGCTTTTGGGTCACAACTGCACACCCTATGACTGCGGATTTGGATCCAAAGGACACTAGTGATTGCTCTACAGGTTGTCAAACCGTGTAGAAGAACCCTGTCACATCTGAAGTTTAGCGCGGCAGCGATGATCTCATGGTGCCATTGTTTTTTGCTGGGCTAACCTTCACCATCAAGCGCTTTCCTCTCTGCCCTGGATGCCTTGCATTGGCGGTACGTTACGTGATCCCACGGATTGCGCGCTGGCTTGCCGGCGCGCTGCTGCTGGCCGGCATCATGCTGGGCGGCCTGCATGCCGATTGGGATTTTTCCGCGATCAGCCGCAAGGCCACGGCACTGTACGGGCCATTGGGCGCCGGGCAACAGCGGATTGATGCCTGGCAGAATCTGCTGGCCACGCAGAAGCAGGTCAGCGAGATGGAAAAGCTCAAAGTGGTGAACCTGTTTTTCAACAAACAGATGCGCTACGTCGAAGACATCGATCTGTGGCACGAGGTCGATTATTGGGAAACCCCCATCGAAGCCTTGTGGAAAGGCGCCGGCGACTGCGAAGACTATGCGATCGCCAAGTATTTCAGCCTGCGCCATCTCGGTGTGGCCAGTGACAAGTTGCGCATCACCTACGTCAAGGCCCTGCGCCAGAACCGCGCGCACATGGTCCTGACTTACTATTCCAGCCCTGACGCCATGCCGCTGGTGCTCGACAGCCTGATCGACCCGATCAAGCCGGCCGCCGAGCGAACCGATTTGCTGCCGGTCTACTCTTTCAATGCCGAAGGGCTGTACCTGCCGGGCGCCAAGGGCAACAAGAAGGTCGGTGACACCAAACGCCTGTCACGCTGGCAGGATGTGTTGAAGAAAATGCAGGCCGAAGGATTTCCGGTCGAGACGACTAACTAGGAGCACGCGCTCAGATGTCTTTGTTCAAACAGCTGTTGATCGCTATCTGTCTGTTCCTGGTGGTCGCCTTCACCGGCAGCTTCATGGTCAGTCTGGAGAGCTCGCGCACCCAGTACGTCAACCAGTTGCGCTCCCACGCCCAGGATGCGGCCACGGCGCTGGCGCTGTCGTTGACGCCGAACATCGATGACCCGGCGATGGTCGAGCTGCTGGTCAGCTCGATCTTCGACAGCGGTTATTACTCGAGCATCCGCGTGGTCGATCTGAAGACTGACCAGACCATTGTCGAGCGCAACGGCATTCCGGCGATCACCAACGTGCCGGACTGGTTCGTCAGACTGATCGGCCTGGAACCGGCCGGTGGCGATGCGCTGGTCAGCCGTGGCTGGGAGCAGGCGGCGCGGGTCGAGGTGGTCAGCCACCCGATGTTCGCCCTGGCCAAGCTCTGGCAGAGCGCGCTCGGCAGCCTTGGCTGGTTGCTGGTCTGCGGGGCGGTGAGTGCGGTGCTGGGCGCGCTGTTGCTGCGTCGGCAATTGAAGCCGCTGGATTACATGGTCAAACAATCCCACGCCATCGCCCGCCGCGAATTCCTCAGCCTGCCGGATCTGCCGCGCACGCCTGAATTGCGCCGCGTGGTGCTGGCGATGAACCAGATGGTCGAGAAGCTCAAGGCGCTGTTCCAGGAGCAGGCCGAGCGCAGTGAAAAACTGCGCACCGAGTCCTATCAGGACAACCTCACGGGGCTGGCCAACCGGCGTTATTTCGAGATGCAGCTGAATGCGCGGGTGAGCAACCCGGAGCAGGCCAGTTCCGGTTATCTGCTGCTGTTGCGGGTCAAGGATCTGGCCGGTCTCAACCAGCGCCTCGGCGGTCAGCGCACCGATGAATTGTTGAAAGCGGTCGGCGAGCAACTGTCCCGCGAGTGCGCCAAATACCCGGAAACCCAGAACCTCGTCACCCGCATTCGCGGCGGTGAATTCGCCGTGCTGGCGCCGGGGTTGACCCGTGAAGAAGCGCTGCAATTGGCGCAGAGCCTCGACAGTGCGTTGAGCAGCCTGCACGCGACAGGCGCCACCGACGTGCCCGCCGTGGCTTCTATCGGCCTGGCGCCGTTCGCTCACGGCGATTCGCCGCAAGCGGTCCTCAGCCTCGGCGATCAGGCGTTGGCCCAGGCCGAAGGGCAGAGCGAGCAGAACTGGGCGTGCCTCGATCAGAGCCTGGTGGCGGAGGTCGGCGACGATCACCACGCCTGGCACCGCTTGCTCGATCAGGCCCTGAATCAGCGGCGTTTCGAGCTGTTCTTCCAGCCGGTAGTGGCGGCGCAGGACACGCAATTGGTGTTGCATTACAAAGTGCTGTCGCGTTTGCTCGACGAGCAGGGCCAGACCATTCCAGCCGGACGCTTCCTGCCGTGGCTGGAGCGCTTCGGCTGGACCGCGCGGCTGGACCGGTTGATGCTCGAACGGGTGCTGGAGCAGATGGCCGGCCATGAACAATCCCTGGCGCTGAACCTGTCCTCGGCGACCCTCGCCGATCCGCAGGCGTTGAACAAAGTGTTCGAGATTCTACGGGCGCATTCCAACCTCGGTGCGCGCCTGACCCTGGAAATCGGCGAGGAACAATTGCCGGAGCAAGCGGTGCTGGAACAGTTGACCCGGCGCCTGCGTGAACTCGGTTTCTCCTTGAGCCTGCAGCGTTTCGGCGGACGCTTCAGCATGATCGGCAACCTGGCGCGGCTGGGGCTGGCGTACCTGAAGATCGATGGCAGCTACATCCGGGCGATCGATCAGGAAAGCGACAAGCGCCTGTTCATCGAAGCGATCCAGCGTGCGGCGCACAGCATCGATCTGCCGCTGATTGCCGAGCGGGTCGAGACGCAAGGGGAATTGTCGGTGATCCGCGAGATGGGGTTGTATGGGGTTCAGGGGCAGTTGTTCGGTGAGCCTGCGCCTTGGCGATGAGTCATTGAGATCGCTGCCCTCACCCTAGCCCTCCCGAAACGTCGGACCGCCCGGAGGGAGAGGGGACCGACCGAGGTGTCTGGCGCTATACATCGACCTGAAAAATCGAGTCGATTATGGATTCAGCGAAGCTCTTTCACGTCGGCGTACTACCCCAATATTCCACGGTCTGCTCCCTCTCCCTCCGGGAGAGGGCTGGGGTGAGGGCTGGCTTTTGATCTGTACTTACAGGCAAATCAGATCAACCCACCCTCATCCTCATCGATCAACTGACTCAATCCGCCCAGCGCTTCCCGAGCCTGGGTCCGGTCCATCAACTTGGCCTGGGCCGCCGGCGGCAGGTCGGTGACGCGGATCACGCCTTTCTGGGTCAGCACCTGAATCAGGTCGTCGAGTACCCGGATCATTTCCAGGTCGCTCTGCTTGAGCTGTTTGAGGCTGTTTTCCACCGCCTCGTTGGCGTACCAGGCCTGGATTTCGTGGTGGTCGGCCGGCAGCGTTTCCGTGGCCTCGGCGTAGGCCGCAGCTTCCACGCGAATCAACTGACCCTGCGCATCGCGTTGCACGTAAAACATTGAGCATCCCTCGGAAATGGACCAGCGTCATGCTGTCAGCAGCATAGCCAATTGCGCGCGAGTATGCGGTGCGCCGACGAAATCGTCACCGGTTCAAGCGCTGCAAACGTGACGGCCGCCCCAGTGGGGCGGCCGTTGTTCACGCATCAGCTGTTGTTGTGGTCGACCTTGATGGTCGGATCGCTGCCGGCAATCAGGTTGTGAATGTTGGCCGTGGACCAGTTGTTGCCTTCCAGTTTGATCGTCACGTCCGGTGTGGCGGCGGCTGCATCGCCCGAGTTGAACTTGCCGCCCGAGCTGACTTGCAGCGACGACACGCCGTCGACCGTGGTGATCTTCAGGAAGTTGTCGATGGTGCTGCCGGTCTCGCCCTGCAACAGGTCGCGCAGGTCGATGCGGTCGCCTTCGCTGGCCTTGAAGTCCTTGATCACGTCGTTGCCGGTGTCGCCTGCCTTCCAGACGAAGGTGTCGGCACCGGAACCACCGATCAGGATGTCGTTGCCCTGACCGCCGATCAGCGTGTCGTTGCCGGTGCCGCCGAGCAGGATGTCATTGCCCTTGCCACCGTCGAGCAGGTCGTTGCCGCCCGAGCCGAACAGAATGTCATTGCCCGCGCCGCCCAGCAGCGTGTCGTTGCCGTCGTGGGCACCGGACACATCGAACGCCTGATAGTGCTCGGTGATGTACTGGTGCACGTTGCTGGTGGTGACTTTGCTGACGTCGACCCCGGTTTCCTTGGCCACGAACGCCTGCATTGCCTGATAACCCTCGCCGGCAATGCCGTTGAAGCTCACCAGGTCGCCGAACAGGATGTCGTTGCCGTCGCCACCGCTGACGGTGTCGTTGCCCGGCATCGTCGCTTCGGTGTGGCCGATGATCGAGTTGGCCAGGTCCTTCGGATCGATGTTGGTCTGCGGCGTCTTGTCCGAATCGTACGGTTTCAGGTCGTTGAGGCTGACACCACTGTTGATGCCGATGGCCTCCACATTCGACAAACCGTTGAGCAAGGCGAAACCGCTGCTGGCGTTATCGGTGGTCGTCGTCGTGGTGCTGCTGCCGTTGCCCGCCAGACTCGAGATCTCGTAGGTACCGTCACCCTGAGCGTGGATGGTACCCAGGCTGTTCCAGCTCCAGCTGCCGTTCTTGTACGTCTGCAATACCACGGCGCCGGCAGTGTTGATACTCAGGTAGTGGGTGTTGTCGATGTAGGTGCTGAAGCTGTCGCCCAGTTTGTAGTTGCTGGTCTTGACCACGTCATCGAGTTTCACATTGCCGTACAGCGTCGGGTTGGTCTGCTCGTTGCTCTGGTAATAGGTAGGCTGGCCGTCGGTAATGAAGTACGTGAGGTTCTTCGCCCCGGTGTTGGCCAGCGCTTCGGTGCTCTGGAAGAAGTTCGCCGTGGCCTTGAACACGTCCTCGTAGTTGGTGCCACCACCGGACGACATCGAGTCCAGCACGGCCTTGAGCAAGGTCAGTGCGTTCGGGTCGTTGAGGTTCACCGACACCGACTTGTTGACTTGGGTGTCGAAGTCCACCAGGAAGATGTTCACCGTGCCGGAGTTGCTGCCCAGGCTCTGCTTGAGGGTGTTGAACACCGACGTCAGCGAGTCCTTGGCGGCGTTGATCGACGAGGCGCTCATGCTGCCCGAGCTGTCGACCATGAACGCGATGTTGTAGTTGGTGCCCGGCACCACGGTCAGGCCGCCGATGTCGGCGACGATGATGTCGTTGCCGTCGGTGCCGGTGACGGTGTCGTCCGCCGAGGTGGCGACCACCGCGTTATACACCGCCGGCACCACGGTGACCGGGATGGTCGCAGTGGTGCTGGCCGAGCCGCCGACCTGTTCGGTTGAGGTCGAGGTCACGGTCAGGTTGAACTGGCCGTTGTAGTAGGTCGGCGGGGTCACGGTCAGGGTGCCGAGGTTCCAGCCGGTGACGTTGGCGTCGCCGCTGGTGGCGGTCACGGTGAAGCTGTGGCCTGCGCCATCGCTGAGCACCGAACCGACCGGTGCGCCGCTGATCTTGATGCTCAGGGTTTCCGAACCGTCGGTGTCGGTCAGCGCGGTGCTGATCGACGACAGTTTCACGGTGGTGCCTTCGGCGCCGGTGTTGAGCTTGTAGCCGTCGTAATAGCCTTCGCCGTTGCTGCCGTGCAGATCGGAGACGGTTACGCCGGCATTCACCAGATCCTGCACGCCGGTATAGATCGGCACGCCGGCACTGCTCAGGTCGATCGGCGTGCTGCCGTTGACCGACAGGTTGACGTCGTAGCTGCCCGGGCCGCTCTGATTGTGGTGGTAGATGTCCAGGGTGTAGTAGCCGCTGGTGGTCGGGGTGAACGAACCGTTGAGGTTGCCGCCCGCGCCCCACGTCGTGGACGCCACGCTCTTGCCGCCGATGGTCACCAGCAGGCTGTCGTCACCGGTGCCGCTGAAGGTGTAGGTCTTGCCGGCTTCCAGATAAATCAGGCCCGAGGTTTTCGACGCAGTGCCGGCGGTTACGCTGCCGTCGGACTGCACGTTGTTCACGGTACCGCTGGTGTTCGGCTTGCCGGCACCGTCGATCACGTTTTTCAGGGTGGTCGAGTTGGCGCCGCTGCCGTCGGTGCCCAGGCCCGACAGACCGGTCCAGACTTCCTTGATCAGCCCGGTGGATTTCACGCTGTTGTCGGCGACCGACAGGGTCGGTGCATCCGCCACCGGGGTGATGTCGATCTTGATGGTGCCAGTGTTGCCCAGCAACTGGCCGTCGGTTGGCTGGAATTTGATCTGCGCGTAGTCGGCCTGATTGTTACCAACGCCAGTACCACCGTAACCGTTCACACCCGACTCGTTGGCATCCGGCAGGAAGCGCAACTTGCCGGCGTCGATATCGGCCTTGCTGAAAGTCTGGTTGTTGGCGACATCTTTCCAGGTCGAACCGTCCAGATACTGCAGTTTGCCTTCGCCCGGCAGCTGGGTGATTTTCACGCCCAGGCTGCTGGCCGGGCTGTCGACGTCGCTGACGCCGAAGGTCGACCAGCCGAGGATCAGCGGGGTGTCTTCGGTGCCGGTGACGTTGACCGGTGCAGCGACCGGCGCATCGTTGACTGCCACCACGTTGACCGTGGTGGTCGCGGTGTTGGAGTAGTTGCCGCCATCGGTCACGGTCACGGTGATGATCCGTGGCACGGTGCTCGGGTCTTCACTGCTGTTGGTGAAGCTGATGTTCTTGATGGCCTGCATGTAGTCGGCGAGCGTCGCGTTACCCGACAGGGTCAGGGTGACGGTGCCGTTGGTGCTGTTGGCGTTGATGGTAATGCCGTTGACGCTGTTGCCCAGGTTCAGCGCATCGCCGTCCTGACGGTTGGTCAGCACGACGGTGGCGCCGGTCA
Source organism: Pseudomonas pharyngis (assembly GCF_021602345.1). GTDB lineage: Bacteria > Pseudomonadota > Gammaproteobacteria > Pseudomonadales > Pseudomonadaceae > Aquipseudomonas > Aquipseudomonas pharyngis. The sequence goes on along the minus strand of NZ_BQID01000003.1, from coordinate 615,727 downwards.
GCATGGTGCTGTCCGGGTCGGTGATCTTGATGTCGGTGTCGGCAATCGACACGCCTGCGCCCGGGGTGTTCTCGGTGAAGGTCACCTTGTAGTCGGCACCCGTTGCACCGCTGGAGTTGTTGGCGTCCAGGTCGATGACCGGCGGTGCATCGTTGTCGATGATCGAGGTGCTGACGCTGCCATTGGTGCTGCTGACCGCCAGGTTTTCGAAGTTGCCACCGGTGGCCGAGTCGATCTTGACCACGAAGTTTTCGGTACCTTCGGTGATCTTGTCATCGATTGTGGCGACGTTGAACTGCGCAGTGCTGGCACCTGCCGGGATCTTCACGGTGTACACGCCGGTGAAGTCCGAACCGTCGGCGGCGGTGCCGCTGTAGACGATTTTCAGGGTGACTTCGGTCTGCGCCGGGTTGGTCAGGCTGACGGTGTAGGTTGCGGTCTGGCCTTCGGTCACCGAGGTGCTGCCGGTGATGCTGACGGTGGTGGTGTCGATGGTATCGGTGACGCTGGTCACGGCTGGTGTGTTGCTGGTCACCAGGTTCTCGAAATTGCCGCCCGTGGCGTTGGTGATCGTGGCCTGCACGTTGCCGGCGTCTTTGTAGACGTCGTCAGCTGGCGCAGGAACGGTCACGGTGCCCGTGGTTTTACCGGCTTCGATGGTGATCACCGAACCGTTGCTCAGGGTGACGGTCACTGGCGAGCCAGCGGCGTTGGTCAGGGTCGCGGTGTAGGTGATCGAGCCACCTTCAGCCACGGTGCCGGTCGCGCTGAGCGTCAGGTTGGTGGTGTCGACGGTGTCAGTGACGGTGGTGCTGACCGGGGTCTTGTCGGCCACGAGGTTTTCGTAGTTGCCGCCGCTGACGTTGGTGATCGAGTTGGTCAGCGGTGTGTGGCCGGTCAATGCGTCGTTCGGCGCGGTCGTGGTCACGGTGCCGGTGGTTTTACCCACTTCGATGGTGATCGACTGACCGTTGGCCAGGGTCACAGTCACAGGCGAGCCCGTCACTGGTGCGCCGACGGTCGCGGTGTAGACCACGTTGCCACCCTCGGCTGCCGTCGTGGTCGCGGTCAGCTTCACGGTGGTGGTGTCGATGGTGTCGGTAACGCTGGTTACGGCTGGCGTGGTGCTGGTGACCAGGTTCTCGAAGTTGCCACCGGTGGCGGATTTGATCGTGGCCTGCACGTTGCCGGCGTCTTTGTAGACGTCGTCAGCTGGCGCAGGAACGGTCACGGTGCCCGTGGTTTTACCGGCTTCGATGGTGATCACCGAACCGTTGCTCAGGGTGACGGTCACTGGCGAGCCAGCGGCGTTGGTCAGGGTCGCGGTGTAGGTGATCGAGCCACCTTCAGCCACGGTGCCGGTCGCGCTGAGCGTCAGGTTGGTGGTGTCGATGGTGTCGGTGACGGTGGTCGAGACCGGCGTCTTGTCGGCCACGAGGTTTTCGTAGTTGCCGCCAGAAACGTTGGTGATCGAGTTGGTCAGCGGTGTGTGGCCGGTCAACGCGTCGTTCGGCGCGGTAGTGGTCACGGTCCCGGTGGTCTTGCCGACTTCGATGGTGATTGACTGACCGTTGGCCAGATTCACGGTTACCGGCGAGCCAGTCACCGGCGCACCCACGGTCGCGGTGTAGGTGACGGTGCCACCCTCGGCCGCTGTTGCGGTTGCGGTCAGCTTCACGGTGGTGGTGTCGATGGTGTCAGTAACGCTGGTCACTGCTGGCGTGGTGCTGGTCACCAGGTTTTCGAAGTTGCCGCCCGTGGCGTTGGTGATCGTGGCTTGCACGTTGCCGGCGTCTTTGTAGACATCGTCCGCTGGCGCAGGAACGGTTACGGTGCCGGTGGTTTTGCCCGCTTCGATGGTGATCACGGCGCCGTTGCTCAAGGTCACGGTCACCGGAGTGCCCGCAGCATTGGTCAGGGTTGCGGTGTAAGTGATCGAACCACCCTCGGCGACCGAGTTGGTGGCGCTCAGGGACAGGTTGGTAGTGTCGACCGTGTCGGTCACGGTGGTGCTGACCGGGGTCTTGTCGGCCACCAGATTCTCGTAGTTACCGCCGCTCACGCCGGTGATCGCGTTGGTCAGTGGTGCATGACCATTCAACACGTCGTTAGGCGCGGTGGTGGTCACGGTGCCGCTGGTCTTGCCGACTTCGATGGTGATCGATTGACCATTCGACAGAGTTACCGTCACTGGCGAGCCAGTCACCGGAGCGCCAACAGTGGCGGTGTAGACAACGTTGCCACCCTCGGCCGCCGTCGCAGTTGCGGTCAGCTTCACGGTAGTGGTGTCGATGGTATCGGTGACGCTGGTCACGGCTGGCGTGGTGCTGGTGACCAGGTTCTCGAAGTTGCCACCGCTGGCGTTGGTGATCGTTGCCTGTACGTTGCCGGCGTCCTTGTAGACGTCATCGGCTGGCGCTGGAACGGTCACGGTGCCGGTGGTTTTACCCGCTTCGATGGTGATCACGGCGCCGTTCGACAAGGTCACGGTCACTGGCGAACCAGCAGCGTTGGTCAGGGTCGCGGTGTAGGTGATCGAGCCGCCTTCGGCCACGGTGCCGGTCGCGCTGAGCGACAGGTTGGTGGTATCGACGGTGTCGGTGACGGTGGTCGAAACCGGGGTTTTATCAGCCACCAGATTTTCGTAGTTACCGCCGCTCACACCAGTGATCGCGTTGGTCAGCGGTGCATGACCGGTCAGCACGTCGTTCGGCGCGGTAGTGGTCACGGTGCCGGTGGTCTTGCCGACTTCGATGGTAATGCTCTGGCCGTTCGACAGATTCACGGTCACAGGCGAGCCAGTCACTGGCGCACCTACGGTAGCGGTGTAGGTGACGGTGCCGCCCTCGGCCGCTGTTGCGGTTGCGGTCAGCTTCACGGTGGTGGTGTCGATGGTGTCGGTAACGCTGGTCACCGCTGGTGTGGTGCTGGTGACCAGGTTCTCAAAGTTGCCGCCAGTCGCGTTGGTGATCGTGGCTTGCACGTTGCCGGCGTCTTTGTAGACGTCATCGGCTGGCGCGGCGACGGTCACGGTGCCCGTGGTTTTACCGGCCTCGATGGTGATCACGGCGCCATTGCTCAAGGTCACGGTCACCGGGGTGCCCGCAGCGTTGGTCAGGGTCGCGGTGTAGGTGATCGAACCACCTTCGGCCACGGTGCCGGTCGCGCTGAGCGACAGGTTGGTGGTGTCGACGGTGTCGGTCACGGTAGTGCTGACTGGCGTCTTGTCGGCCACCAGATTCTCGTAGTTACCGCCGCTCACGCCGGTGATCGCGTTGGTCAGCGGCGTGTGGCCGTTGAGCGCATCGTTAGGCGCCGTGGTCGTCACGGTGCCGGTGGTTTTACCCACTTCGATGGTGATGCTCTGGCCATTCGACAGGTTCACAGTCACTGGCGAGCCAGTCACAGGAGCGCCCACGGTGGCGGTGTAAGTGACAGTGCCGCCTTCAGCCGCCGACTCGGTGGCGGTGAGTTTCACCGTGGTGGTGTCGATGGTATCGGTGACCTGGGTCACGGCCGGAACAGTGCTCGGAACAAGGTTCTCGAAGTTGCCACCGGTGGCGGTCGAAATGGTTGCTTCGACTTTGCCGGCGTCTTTGTAGACGTCGTCCTTCGGCGCGTCGACGGTCACGGTGCCGGTGGTTTTGCCAGCTTCGATGGTGATCACCGCGCCGTTCGACAAGGTCACCGTCACTGGCGAGCCAGCGGCGTTGGTCAGGGTCGCGGTGTAGATGATCGAACCGCCCTCGGCAACCGAATTGGTGGCGCTGAGGGTCAGGTTGGTGGTGTCGACCGTGTCGGTGACGGTGGTCGAGACCGGCGTTTTGTCGGCCACGAGGTTTTCGTAGTTCCCGCCAGTCACGCCAGTGATCGCGTTGGTCAGCGGTGTGTGACCGTTCAACGCATCGTTCGGCGCGGTGGTGGTGACGGTGCCGGTGGTTTTGCCGACCTCGATGGTGATCGACTGACCATTGGCCAGGGTCACGGTCACAGGCGAACCGGTGACAGGTGCGCCAACAGTCGCGGTGTAAGTAACGGTGCCGCCCTCAGCCGCCGACTCGGTCGCAGTCAGTTTGACCGTGGTGGTGTCGATGGTGTCGGTGACCTGGGTCACGGCCGGAACAGTGCTCGGAACAAGGTTCTCGAAGTTGCCACCGGTGGCGGTCGAAATGGTTGCTTCGACTTTGCCCGCATCTTTGTAGACGTCATCTTTCGGCGCATCGACGGTCACGGTGCCGGAGGTTTTGCCGGCCTCGATGGTGATCACCGCGCCGTTGCTCAAGGTCACGGTCATCGGAGTGCCAGCCGGGTTGGTCAGGGTCGCGGTGTAGGTGATCGAGCCACCTTCGGCAACCGAGTTGGTGGCGCTCAGGGTCAGATTGGTGGTGTCGACGGTGTCGGTAACGGTGGTCGAAACCGGAGTTTTGTCGGCTACGAGGTTTTCGTAGTTGCCGCCGGTTACGCCGGTGATTGCGTTGGTCAGCGGCGCATGGCCGTTGAGCGCATCGTTCGGCGCGGTGGTGGTGACGGTGCCGGTGGTTTTGCCGACTTCAATGGTGATCGACTGTCCATTGGACAGGGTCACGGTGACTGGCGAACCGGTGACAGGCGCACCGACAGTCGCGGTGTAAGTAATGGTGCCGCCTTCCGCCGCCGACTCGGTCGCGGTGAGTTTCACCGTGGTGGTATCGATGGTGTCGGTGACGTTGGTTACGGCCGGAACGGTGCTTGGCACCAGGTTCTCGAAACCACCGCCAGTAGCGGTCGAAATGGTTGCCTCGACTTTGCCGGCGTCTTTGTAGACGTCGTCTTTCGGTGCATCGACGGTCACGGTGCCGGTGGTTTTACCGGCCTCGATAGTAATGACGGCACCGTTCGACAGGGTCACGGTCACTGGGGTGCCGGCCGGGTTGGTCAGGGTCGCGGTGTAAGTGATCGAACCGCCCTCGGCCACCGAGTCGGTGGCCGTCAGGTTCAGGTTGGTCGTGTCGACAGTGTCCGAAACCGAGGTATTTGCCGGTTTGCCGTCGACCGCCAGGTTTTCGTAATTGCCACCGGTGGCCTTGTCGATGGTCACGCTCAGCGAGCTGCCGCCCGCCAACGGGCTGTTCGGCGCGACGAAATTCACGGTGCCGGTGGTTTCGCCGACGGCGATGGTGATGGTCTGTCCGTTGGACAGGGTCACGACGAGCGGCGAACCGGTCACTGGCGCCGTCACGGTCGCGGTGTAGACCACGGTTTCGCCTTCGGCGACGTTGGCGGTGGCGGTCAGCGACACGGTGGACGTGTCGATGGTGTCATTGACGGTGGTGACCGCCGGGGCGGTGCTGGTGACCAGGTTCTCGAAGTTGCCACCGGTGGTGGTCGAAATGGTCGTCTCGACTTTGCCGGCGTCCTTGTAGACGTCGTCCTTCGGTGCATCGACGGTCACGGTGCCGGAGGTTTTACCGGCCTCGATGGTGATCACGGCGCCGTTGCTCAACGTCACGGTCACCGGAGTGCCAGCGGCGTTGGTCAGGGTCGCGGTGTAGGTGATCTGGCCACCTTCGTTGACTTCCGGCGTGGCGCTCAGGGTCAGGGTGGTGGTGTCGACGGTGTCGGTCACGGTGGTGCTGACCGGGGTTTTGTCGGCGACGAGATTTTCGTAGTTGCCGCCAGACACGCCAGTAATCGAGTTGGTCAGCGGGGTGTGACCGTTCAGCGCGTCGTTCGGCGCGGTGGTGGTGACGGTACCGGTGGTCTTGCCGACTTCGATGGTGATCGACTGACCATTGGCCAGGGTCACGGTCACAGGCGAACCGGTGACAGGCGCACCGACAGTCGCGGTGTAAGTAACGGTGCCGCCTTCCGCCGCCGACTCGGTCGCGGTGAGTTTCACCGTGGTGGTGTCGATGGTGTCGGTGACGTTGGTCACGGCCGGAACGGTGCTTGGCACCAGGTTCTCGAAACCACCGCCAGTAGCGGTCGAAATGGTTGCCTCGACTTTGCCGGCGTCTTTGTAGACGTCGTCTTTCGGTGCATCGACGGTCACGGTGCCGGTGGTTTTACCGGCCTCGATAGTAATGACGGCACCGTTCGACAGGGTCACGGTCACTGGGGTGCCGGCCGGGTTGGTCAGGGTCGCGGTGTAAACGATCGAACCGCCCTCGGCCACCGAGTCAGTGGCGCTGAGGGTCAGATTGGTCGTGTCGACGGTGTCGGTGACGGTGGTCGAAACCGGGGTCTTGTCGGCTACGAGGTTTTCGTAGTTGCCGCCAGACACGCCAGTGATCGAGTTAGGCAGCGGCGCATGGCCGTTGAGCGCATCGTTCGGCGCGGTGGTGGTGACGGTGCCAGTAGTCTTGCCGACCTCGATGGTGATCGACTGACCATTGGCCAGGGTCACGGTCACAGGCGAGCCGGTGACAGGTGCGCCAACAGTGGCGGTGTAAGTAACGGTGCCGCCCTCAGCCGCCGACTCGGTCGCAGTCAGTTTCACCGTGGTAGTGTCGATGGTGTCAGTGACTTCGGTAAGGGCCGGAACAGTGCTCGGCACCAGGTTCTCGAAGTTGCCGCCAGTTGCATCCTTGATGGTCACTTCGACCTTGCCGGCGTCTTTGTAGACGTCATCTTTCGGCGCGTCGACGGTCACGGTGCCGGTGGTTTTGCCCGCTTCGATGGTGATGACGGAGCCGTTGCTCAACGTCACGGTCACCGGAGTGCCGGCCGGGTTGGTCAGGGTGGCGGTGTAGGTGATCGAGCCACCTTCGGCCACGGTGCCGGTCGCAGTCAGCGTCAGGTCGGTGGTGTCGACGGTGTCAGTTACGGTAGTGCTGACCGGTGTTTTGTCGGCTACGAGATTTTCGTAGTTACCGCCGCTCACGCCAGTGATCGCGTTGGTCAGCGGTGTGTGACCGTTCAACGCATCGTTCGGCGCAGTGGTGGTGATGGTGCCGGTGGTTTTGCCGACTTCGATGGTGATCGACTGACCGTTGGCCAGGGTCACGGTCACAGGCGAGCCCGTCACCGGAGCGCCCACGGTGGCGGTGTAAGTGACAGTGCCACCTTCCGCCGCCGACTCGGTCGCAGTCAGTTTGACTGTGGTGGTGTCGATGGTGTCGGTGACTTCGGTAACGGCCGGAACAGTGCTCGGCACCAGATTCTCGAAGTTGCCACCGGTTGCATCCTTGATGGTGACTTCGACCTTGCCGGCGTCTTTGTAGACGTCGTCTTTCGGCGCATCGACGGTCACGGTGCCGGTGGTTTTACCGGCCTCGATGGTGATAACAGCGCCGTTGCTCAGTGTCACGGTGACTGGGGTGCCGGCCGGGTTGGTCAGCGTTGCGGTGTAAACGATCGAGCCGCCTTCGGCCACGGAACCTGTCGCGCTGAGGGTCAGGTTGGTCGTGTCGACGGTGTCGGTGACGGTGGTCGAAACCGGGGTCTTGTCGGCCACCAGATTTTCGTAGTTACCTCCAGACACGCCAGTAATCGAGTTGCTCAGCGGGGTGTGACCGTTCAACGCATCGTTCGGCGCGGTGGTGGTGATGGTGCCGGTGGTCTTGCCGACTTCGATGGTGATGGTCTGACCGTTGGCCAGAGTCACGGTGACCGGCGAGCCAGTCACCGGAGCGCCAACAGTTGCGGTGTAGGTGACAGTGCCGCCCTCAGCCACCGACGTATCGGCGCTCAGCTTCACGGTCGACGTATCGATGGTGTCAGTCACTTCAGTGACGGCCGGAACAGTGCTCGGCACCAGATTCTCGAAGTTGCCGCCGGACGCATCCTTGATGGTCACTTCGACTTTGCCGGCGTCTTTGTAGACGTCATCGGCCGGAGCCGGAACGGTCACGGTGCCAGTGGTTTTACCCGCTTCGATGGTGATCACCGAGCCGTTGCTCAGGGTCACGGTCACTGGCGTGCCAGCCGGATTGGTCAGCGTGGCGGTGTAAACGATCGAACCACCTTCAGCCACGGAACCTGTAGCGCTCAAGGTCAGATTGGTGGTGTCGACGGTGTCGGTGACTGAGGTCACGGCCGGCGTCTTGTCGGCGACCAGGTTTTCGTAATTGCCGCCGCTGGTGCCGTCGATCTTCACGCTCAGCGTGTTGCCGCCGGCCAGTGCATCGTTCGGTGCGGTGTAGTTGACGCTGGCGCTGCTGGCGCCGACCGGGATGGTGATGGTCTGGCCGTTGGACAGGGTCACGACCACCGGCGAGCCGGTCACCGGTGCGGTGACGGAGGCGGTGTAAACCACCACGCCGCCTTCAACGGTGCTGGCCGTGGCGCTCAGGGAAACGGTGCTGGTATCGATGGTGTCGGTGACGTCGGTCACCGCCGGGGTCTTGTCGACCACCAGGTTTTCAAAGTTGCCACCGGTGGTCTTGGTGATGCTGGCATCGACTTTGCCGGCGTCCTTGTACACGTCGTCGCCCGGTGCGGCGACGGTGATGGTGCCGGTGCTCGCGCCTTTGGCGATGTTGATCACCGCGCCGTTGCTCAGGGTCACGGTCATGGCCGTGCCGGCCGGGTTGGTCAGGGTCGCGGTGTAGACGATCGAACCGCCCTCGGCGACCGAACCGGTGGCGCTCAGGCTGATATTGGTGGTGTCGACGGTGTCGGTAACCTTGGTCACCACAGCCGTACGGTTGGCATCGACCTGTTCGAAGTTGCCGCCGCTGTGGCTGGCAATCGCGGTCTGCACCTTGCCGCCATCGATGTAAGGCGTGTTGGCCGGCGCAGGGAAATTCACCGAACCGCTGGTGGCACCGGCGGCGATGTTGATGACCGCGCCGTTGGCCAGGGTCACGGTCATGGCGGTGCCGGCCGGGTTGCTCAGGGTCGCGGTGTAGGTGATCTGGCCACCTTCGCTGACGGTGTCGCTGGCGCTCAGGGTCAGCGTGGTCTTGTCGATGGTGTCGTTGACCGTGGTGCTGACTGGCGTCTTGCTGACGTCGAGCTTCTCGAAGTTGCCACCGCTGGCATCGGTCATGGTCACGGTGAGCTTGCTGACATCCTTGTAGACGTCATCGCTCGGCGCCGGGATGGTCACCGAACCGCTGGTCTTGCCGGCCTCGATAACGATGGTCTGGCCGTTGCTCAGGTTGACGGTCACCGGCGTCTGCGCGGCGTTGGTCAGGGTCGCGGTGTAAGTGATCGACGTGCCTTCGAGCACATAGCTTTCGGCGCTGAGGGTCAGGTGCGTGGTGTTGATGGTGTCGGCGACGTTGGTCACCGCTGGCGTCGGGTTGGCCACCAGGTTTTCGAAATTGCCGCCGGAAGTGTCCTTGATGGTCACTTCGACTTTGCCGGCGTCTTTATAGACGTCATCGGCAGGCGCCGGAACGGTCACGGTGCCGGTGGTTTTACCGGCTTCGATGGTGATGACGGAGCCGTTGCTCAACGTCACGGTCACCGGGGTGCCGGCCGGATTGGTCAGGGTCGCGGTGTAGACGATCTGCCCGCCCTCGTTGACGTTGCCGGTGGCGGTCAGCGATACGGTGGTGGTGTCGACGGTGTCGGTGATGGTGGTGCTGACCGGCGTTTTGTCGGCCACGAGGTTTTCGTAGTTACCGCCGCTCACACCGGTGATCGAGTTGGTCAGCGGTGCATGGCCGGCCAGTACGTCGTTCGGCGCCGTGGTAGTCACGGTGCCGGTGGTTTTGCCGACTTCGATGGTGATCGCCTGACCGTTGGCCAGGGTCACAACCACAGGCGAGCCGGTTACCGGGGCGCCCACCGTCGCGGTGTAAGTAACGGTGCCGCCTTCCGCCGCCGACTCGGTCGCGGTCAGTTTGACGGTCGAGGTGTCGATGGTATCGGTGACCTGGGTCACGGCCGGCACAGTGCTTGGCACCAGGTTTTCGAAGTTGCCACCGGTTGCGCCGGTGATGGTCGCTTCGACTTTGCCGGCATCCTTGTAGACGTCATCGGCAGGCGCTGGAACGGTCACGGTGCCGGTGGTCTTGCCGGCTTCGATGGTGATGACCGCGCCGTTGCTCAAGGTCACGGTCACCGGCGTGCCGGCCGGATTGGTCAGCGTCGCGGTGTAGATGATCGAGCCGCCCTCGGCCACGGAATCGGTGGCGCTCAGGGTCAGGTTGGTGGTGTCGACGGTGTCAGTGACGGTGGTCGAAACCGGAGTCTTGTCGGCGACCAGATTCTCGTAGTTGCCGCCGCTCACGCCGGTGATCGCGTTGGTCAGCGGTGCGTTGCCGGCCAATGCGTCGTTCGGTGCGGTGGTGGTCACGGTGCCGGTGGTCTTGCCCACTTCAATCGTGATGCTTTGGCCGTTGGCCAGGGTCACGGTGACCGGCGAGCCCGTCACCGGTGCGCCAACAGTCGCGGTGTAAGTGACGGTGCCGCCCTCGGCCGCCGACTCGGTCGCGGTCAGTTTGACGGTGGTGGTGTCGACGGTATCGGTCACGTCGGTGACGGCCGGAACGGTGCTTGGCACCAGGTTCTCGAAGTTGCCGCCGGTGGCGTCCTTGATCGTCACTTCGACTTTGCCAGCGTCTTTATAGACGTCATCGGCAGGCGCCGGAACAGTCACGGTGCCAGTGGTTTTACCCGCTTCGATGGTGATGACGGAGCCGTTGCTCAACGTCACGGTCACCGGGGTGCCCGCAGGATTGGTCAGCGTCGCGGTGTAAACAATCGAACCGCCCTCGGCGACAGTACCGGTGGCGCTCAGGGTCAGGTTGGTGGTGTCGGCAACGTCGGTAACCGTGGTCGAAACCGGGGTCTTGTCGGCCACCAGATTTTCGTAATTACCGCCGGAAACGCCGGTGATCGAGTTGGTCAGCGGTGCGTTGCCAGCCAATGCGTCGTTCGGCGCGGTGGTGGTCACGGTGCCGGTGGTTTTGCCCACTTCGATGGTGATGGTCTGACCGTTGGCCAAAGTGACAGTCACCGGCGAACCGGTGACTGGTGCGCCAACCGTAGCGGTATAAGTAACGGTGCCGCCTTCTGCAACCGAAGTATCAGCCGTCAGTTTGACCGTCGACGTGTCGATGGTGTCAGTCACTTCGGTGACAGCGGGAACAGTGCTTGGCACCAGACTCTCGAAGTTGCCGCCGGTGGCGTCCTTGATGGTGACTTCGACCTTGCCCGCGTCTTTGTAGACGTCATCGGCCGGCGCCGGAACGGTCACGGTGCCGGTGGTTTTACCGGCCTCGATGGTGATGACGGAGCCGTTGCTCAACGTCACGGTCACCGGGGTGCCGGCCGGATTGGTCAGGGTTGCGGTGTAGACGATCGAGCCGCCTTCCGCCACGGAACCGGTGGCGCTCAGCGACAGGTTGGTGGTGTCGATGGAGTCGGTGACGGTAGTGGTCGCTGGCGTCGTGTTCGGCACCAGATTCTCGAAATTGCCGCCGGTAGCGCCGGTAATCGTGGTGCTGACGGTGCCGCCGTTGTTGTAGACGTCATTCGGTGCGGTCGGCACGTTGACGCTGCCGGTGGTCTGGCCGGCGCCGATAGTGATGGTCGAACCGTTCGACAGGGTGACGGTCACCGGCGTCTGCGCCGGGTTGGTCAGGGTTGCGGTGTAGGTGATCTGGCCACCTTCGACCACGGTGCCGGTGGCGGTCAGAGTCAGATTGGTGGTGTCGACCGAATCGACGATCGTGGTAACGGCCGGTGTCGGGTTCGGCACCAGGTTTTCGAAGTTGCCGCCCGTGGCACCGGTGATGGTGGTGGTGACGGTGCTGCCGTTGTTATAGACGTCATTCGGTGCGGTCGGCACGTTGACGGTGCCGGTGGTCTGGCCGGCGCCGATAGTGATGGTCGAGCCGTTGGACAGGGTCACGGTCACCGGCGTCTGCGCCGGGTTGGTCAGGGTCGCGGTGTAGGTGATCTGACCGCCTTCGGTCACGCTCGGGCCCGCCGTCAGGGTCACGGTGGTGGTGTCGATGGTGTCGGTGACCTGGGTCGTGGCCGGGGTGGTCGGCGGGGTCACGGTGATGCCGTTGCCGCCGGTGGTGCCGGTGACGGTCACGTCGATCTGGGTCGGGTCGTTATAAACAGTGTCGTTCGGCGCCAGGGGCACGTTGACGGTGCCGGTGGTGGAACCGGCCGGAATCACGATCACCGCACCGTTGGACAGGGTGATGGTCAGGTCGGTCAGCGGCGCCTGGGTCAGCGTTGCGGTGTACACCAGCACGCCGCCGGCTTCGGTGATGCTCGGCGTGGCGCTGAGGCTCAGGGTCGATTCGCGCAGGGCATTGGCGTTGGTGTCGGTGGTCTGGCCGCCGGTGATGTTCTGCGCGGCCTGGCCTGCAGCGTTGATGCCCGCAGTCGGGAAACCGATGGTTGGGTCGACGCGGCCGGCGGTCGCATCGAGCATCACGAAGCTGTGACCGCCGCCGGCGGCACCGCCAGTCCCTGCGGCGCTCGGGCCGGCAGCGGTGGCGTCAAGGGCGGTAGTCGGGTCGACACCGGCGGCGATGGCTTGTTGCAGTTCTTCTACCGACGGCGCGGCTTGCGCGGTGGCTTCGGCCAGGTCGGTGCTGGAGTCCGGGGTATCGGCGCTCCACTGAGTGTCACGGCCCAGATCGATCGTGCGGCCATCGGCCAGTTCCAGGGACACGGCGCCGGAAACGCCGGTGTCGACCTGATCGCCGGCAAACAGCCGGTCGCCTTCAACGAGTACGCGACGGACGCCCTCTGGGGACACCACGAAAACCTGACCGACAATGCTTTTGACGATGGCAACAACACTGCTCATTGAAGACTCTCCGGGTGTCACGTTCAGTTGACTTCCATAGACCTGATGGCTGTCTGCGCCGATTCAGTCTGGACGTACTTTTAAAAAAAGATGAAGCAAAGTTGACGCTGCTGCTCGTCAATATTTTGGCTAGATTCTTTCGCTATTAACTTTATGCCAAACTATTGACCTTCTGGGTGCCATCCTAAACAATCGTCCCAGTAATGTCACATTGATATTTATGCGGCGACCTGCCCTTCAGCGTGTGATCCAGTTCCGGTTTTAAACTTTCCGACATACGGTCATTCCGGTTGCCATCTTCCGACGCAGCTCACCAATTTGCTGTGATTCAAGACAAGAAGTTCTGGGAAATCTTTACCATGCGTTCGCACCTGTTCAAGGCTCTACCCTTCGCTCTCGCCGCGTCTTTCGTACAAGCACAATCCTTACCAGAAGCCATGCAGCAGGCGCTGGATGTCCATCCGGAAATCCAGGCAGGGGTCAACAGTCGGCTGGCCGCGGATTATCAATTAAAGGCTGCAAAAGGTGGATACCTGCCCAAGGTCGATCTGCTGGGCGGTTATGGTCGTGAAGGCACCGACAGCGTGACCACCCGCGCCAATGGTGGCGGCAATCACTGGGAAACCCTGAACCGCAGCGAGTCAAGTTTACGTCTGTCGCAAATGGTTTTTGACGGTTTTGCGACATCCAGCGAAGTCGGGCGTCAACAAGCCACCGTCAACTCCCGCGCGTATTCCCTGCTCGGCACTTCCGAACGCACCGCGCTGACCGTGGCCCAGGTTTATCTGGATGTGCTGACCCGTCGCGAATTCGTGCGTCTGGCCGAAGAAAACCTCAAAAGTCACCAACGCATCTACGACCAGATCCAGCTGCGCACCCAGCGCGGCGTCGGCAGCGGGGCCGACCTCGATCAGGCCGAAGCGCGTATGGCTCAGGCGCGCAACAACCTGATCACCGAGCAGACCAACCTCGCCGACTCGGAAACCAACTTCCTCAGCGCCGTCGGCCAGATGCCCGATCAGCTGGAGCGTCCGGCGCCGTTCATGGCGATGATGCCGGCCAACCTGAATGAAGCGCGCCAGCAGATGCTGGAAAACAGCCCGATCCTGCGTTCGGCCGAGTCCGACATCGCCGCGGCCGAGAAGCAATACGAGACTGCCAAGTCGACCTTCTACCCGCGCTTCGACGCCGAGCTGGGCCGCACTGCCGACAACGACCTCGACGGCCAGAACGGTCACAACAACGAATGGCAGGCCATGTTGCGCATGCGCTTCAACCTGTATTCGGGCGGCAGCAACAAGGCGGATCTGGAGTCCAAGTCCTACCTGTCGAACCAGGCGCTGGACATCCGCAACAACGCCTTGCGCCAATTGAATGAAGAACTGGGCCTGGCCTGGAACGCCCTGAACAACGCCAACGCCCAGGTGCCGATCGCTCAGCAGTACGTTGATCACAGCACTTCGGTGCGCACTGCTTACCAGCGCCAGTTCAGCCTCGGCGAACGGACTCTGCTGGATTTGCTCGACAGCGAAAACGAGCTGTTCACCGCTTCGCGGCGTCTGGCTGAAATCAAAAACATTCAGTTATTTACTCAGTATCGAATCAAGGCGACCATGGGCGAATTGCTCAAGAGCCAGGGAGTGGTCGCACCCTTGGCATCCGTTGTGCAGAACGACGTGAAGCCCAAGGTCCAGCTGCCTGGGATGAATTGAGTTGTCCCTTTTCAACTGCTAAAGAGTGTCGAGCGTGGAATCAGAAGTCAGTCGAGTTCATCTCAGTCATGATCCACGCGCGTTGCACGACGATCCGTTACTGGATGGTCTGCTCGCTCTTTGCATGCTCCACCAGAAACCTGCCAGCGCGGCGATGCTGACCACCGGCCTGCCGCTGCCCAAACAACGCCTGAGTGTCGAGCTGCTGCCCCGTGCAGCGGCGCGCGCCGGGCTGCAAGGGCGGGTGCTGCAGCGCAAGCTCGAAGAAATTCCGGCGATTGCCATGCCGGCGCTGTTGCTGCTCAAGGATGGCCGCAGTGCCGTCCTGCTCGGCTGGCAGGGCGAGAACGAAGCACGGGTGCTGCTCAGCGAAAGCGACGGCGGCGAATCCCTGGTCAGCCGCGAGCTGCTGGCCGACGACTACACCGGCAAAGTGTTCTTCGCCCAGCCCCAGCACAAATTCGATGTCAACCACGGCACGCTGATCCCGCGTGCACGCTCGTGGTTTCGCGACACCCTCAAGCGTTCGCGCTGGCTGTATGCCGACGCCATCGCCGCCAGTTTCCTGATCAACATCATCGCCATGGCCGCGCCGCTGTTCGTGATGAATGTCTACGACCGCGTGGTGCCGAACCAGGCCGAAGCGACCCTGTGGGTGCTCGCGCTGGGCATCACCGGCGCCTATCTGTTCGACCTGATTCTCAAGAGCCTGCGCAGCCTGTGCCTGGATCTGGCCGGCAAGAAAACCGACCTGATCATCTCCGCCACGCTGTTCGAACGCATCGTCGGCATGGCCATGAAATACCGCCCGGCGCGGGTCGGGAGCTTTGCCCAGAACATTCATGAGTTCCAGAGTCTGCGCGACTTCCTCGCCTCGCTGACCCTGACCAGCCTGATCGACCTGCCGTTCACCATCCTGATCTTCATTGTCATCGCGATTCTCGGCGGGCATCTGGTGTGGATTCCGGTGCTGGCCTTTCCGATTGCGCTGCTGATCGGCTACGCCTTGCAGAAGCCGCTGGTGGCAACCATGGAGCGCACCATGGCCCTCGGCGCCGAGCGTCAGTCGAGCCTGATCGAAACCCTCGCCGGCCTCGACGCGGTGAAGGTCAACAACGCCGAAAGCGAACGCCAATATCAGTGGGAGCAAACCATCGGCACCCTCAGCCGCCTCGAGCTGCGGGTGAAAATGCTCTCCGGTCTGGCGATGAACATCACTCTGCTGATCCAGCAACTGGCCGGGGTGATCATGATCGTCTTCGGCGTGTACCAGATCATCGCCGGCAACCTGAGCATGGGCGGCCTGATCGCCTGCTACATGCTCAGTGGCCGCGCCCTCAGCCCGCTGGCGTCGCTGTCCGGTCTGCTGACCCGTTACCAGCAGGCGCGGGTGACCATGACTTCGGTCGACCAGATGATGGAGCTGCCGCAAGAGCGCAATTTCGAAGAGCGCCCGCTGAGCCGCAAGGTGCTGCAAGGCGCGATCGAATGCCGCCAGCTCAGCTTCACCTACCCGGAACAACAGAACCCGGCGCTGAAGAACATCAACCTGGTGATCCGTCCCGGCGAGAAGATCGGCATCATCGGCCGCAGCGGCTCGGGCAAAAGTTCGCTGGCGAAATTGCTGGTCGGCCTCTATCAGCCGGACGACGGAGCGTTGCTGGTGGACGGCGTCGACATCCGCCAGATCGACGTCAGCGAGCTGCGCTACAACATCGGCTACGTGCCGCAGGACATCCAGCTGCTGGCCGGCACCCTGCGCGACAACCTGGTTTCCGGCGCTCGTTACGTCGAAGACGAACTTGTCCTGCAGGCCGCTGAACTGGCCGGCGTACACGAATTCGCCCGACTGCACCCGCAGGGTTATGAACTGCAAGTCGGCGAGCGCGGGCAGAACCTGTCCGGCGGTCAGCGCCAGAACGTCGCGCTGGCCCGGGCGCTGTTGCTCAATCCGCCGATTCTGTTGCTCGACGAACCGACCAGCGCCATGGACAACACCGGCGAAGAACGCCTCAAGCAACGCCTCGCGGCGGTGGTGGAAAACAAGACCGTGGTGCTGGTGACGCACCGGGCATCGCTGCTGTCGCTGGTCGATCGCCTGCTGGTGGTCGACCGTGGGCAGATTCTCGCCGATGGCCCGAAAGCGGCCGTGATGGAAGCGTTGAAGAAGGGGCAGATCAGTGTTGCTTAAGTCGGGTTTCAAGGATTCGATCCGCCGCTACTTCAAGGGCTCGGCATCGCTGCAGGGCCAGCCGCTGCCAGAGGTCAACAAGGCCTTGATCGAGGACGCGCCGCGCGTGGTGCGGCTGACGATCTGGGCGATCATCGGTTTCTTCGTGTTCCTGATGCTGTGGGCCAACTTCGCCGTCATCGACGAAGTGACCAAGGGCGACGGCAAGGCGATTCCCTCGTCGAAGATCCAGAAAATCCAGAACCTCGAGGGCGGGATCGTCTCCGAGCTGTTCGTCAAGGAAGGCCAGATCGTCGAAGCCGGCGCACCGTTGGTACGCCTGGATGACACGCGTTTCGCCTCCAACGTCGGTGAAACCGAGGCTGATCGCCTGTCGATGCTGCTGCGGGTCGAGCGCCTGAGCGCCGAGGTCGATGACCGGCCGCTGAATTTCCCCGAGGACGTGCTCAAAGCCGTGCCGGGTCAGGCCAAGAGCGAAGAGTCGTTGTACATCAGCCGTCGCCAGCAACTGCACGACGAGGTCGGTGGCCTGCAGGAGCAGTTGATTCAGCGCCAGCAGGAGCTGCGCGAGTTCACCTCGAAGCAGGCGCAATATCGCCAGCAACTGGGCCTGCAACGCCAGGAAATCAACATGTCCGAGCCGCTGGTGGCCCAGGGCGCGGTATCGCCGGTGGAAGTGCTGCGACTCAAGCGTGCCGAAGTGGAAACCCGTGGTCAGCTCGACGCCACCACCCTGGCGATCCCGCGCGCCGAATCGGCGATCAAGGAAGTACAGCGCAAGATCGACGAGACCCGCGGCAAATTCCGCAGCGAAGCCCTGACCCAGCTCAACGAGGCGCGCACCGACCTGAACAAGGCCCAGGCCACCGGCAAGGCGCTGGAAGACCGGGTCAGCCGGACGCTCGTCACCTCGCCGGTGCGGGGCATCGTTAACAAGATGCTGGTCAACACCATCGGCGGCGTGATCCAGCCGGGCAGCGACCTGTTGGAAATCGTGCCGCTGGACGACACCCTGCTGGTCGAAGCGAAGATCCGCCCGCAGGACATCGCGTTCCTGCATCCGGGCCAGGAGGCCACGGTGAAATTCACCGCGTATGACTACACCATCTACGGCGGTTTGAAGGCCAAGCTGGAGCAGATCGGCGCCGACACCATCACCGACGAAGACAAGAAAACCACCTATTACGTCATCAAGCTGCGCACCGAGCGCAGCCATCTCGGCACTGACGAGAAGCCGTTGCTGATCATCCCGGGGATGGTGGCGTCGGTGGATATCATCACCGGCAAGAAGACCGTGCTGAGCTATCTGCTCAAGCCGATCATCCGGGCGCGGGCCGAGGCGTTGCACGAACGCTAGATCTTGATTGGCCTTTCAGGCCTCTTCGCGGGCGAGTCGAATCGTCGCACCGCAGCTCCCACAGAGTTCTTTAATGAGCACACAATTGTGTTCAAACCGAGATCCCTGTGGGAGCTGGCTTGCCAGCGATGGCGTCAGCTCGAACACCACATCCCTGTCAGTAAGTGACACAAATGGTCACTCACCATCCAGTCCATTCCTAAGCATTCGCCATATCGTTATTCGTTAACAGTATTTAAATTCCGCTTCTTATAGCTATAAAGTCAGCCTCCTGCGTACCTGCCGACCAATCGGCGCGCCGCACGACACGAACCAACACGCAATCCAGCGTGAGTTTCTGATCGACGCGCGCGCCATCGAGCGCGCCGTGCGTGGGAGATTGATTGATGTCCGCAGCTACTGCTACCCCAAGCGCCGCGACTGCCGCGCCGCAAACCTTCGAAGTCCGCCCGTTCAGCGGTGCCGTCGGCGCCGAGATCATCGGCCTCGATCTGACCCGTCCGGTCAACGATGAAGACTTCGCCCGCATCCACCGCGCGCACCTCGATCACCACGTCGTGGTGTTCCGCGACCAGCGCATCACCCCGCAACAGCAGATCGACTTCAGCCGCCGCTTCGGCGTGTTGCAGATCCACGTGCTCAAGCAGTTCCTGCTGGCCAATCACCCGGAAATCCTCATCGTTTCCAACATCGTCGAAAACGGCCAGAACATCGGCCTCGGTGATGCCGGCAAATTCTGGCACTCGGACCTTTCCTATAAAGAACTGCCGAGCCTCGGCTCGATGCTGCACGCCCAGGAACTACCGTCCGAAGGCGGCGACACCCTGTTCGCCGACATGCACAAAGCCTGGGACAGCCTGCCCGACGCGCTGCGCAAAGCCGTTGAAGGCCGCTCGGCTGCGCATTCCTACACCGCGCGCTACAGCGAAACCAAATTCGAAGGCAACTGGCGCCCGACCCTGACCCCGGAGCAACTGGCCCAGGTCGCCGAGGTCGTGCACCCGGTGGTCCGCACCCATCCGGAAAACGGCCGCAAGGCGTTGTTCGTCAGCGAAGGCTTCACCACCCGCATCGTCGGTCTGCCGGAAGACGAGAGCAAACAGCTGCTCGAGGAGCTCTACGCCCACAGCGTGCTGCCGCAGAACATCTACCGCCATCAATGGCAGCCCCACGATCTGGTGTTCTGGGACAACCGCTCGCTGATCCACCTTGCCGCCGGTTGCCCTGCGCACCTGCGCCGCAAGTTGTATCGCACCACCATTCAGGGCGACGCGCCTTTCTGATTCGCCGGAGATCCGATCATGTCCAAACGTCTTCCATTCGCACCGCTGGCGGCGGCCATCGGCCTCGGTTTCAGCCTGATCGCCGGCAGCCTGGTGGCGCCGACTGTGGCCCACGCCGAAGGTGAAATCCGCATCGCCGAGCAGTTCGGCATTGTTTATCTGTTGCTCAACGTGGTGCGCGATCAGGGACTGATCGAGAAGTACGGCAAGCAGGAAGGCCTCGACATCAAGGTCGACTGGACCCAGCTGTCCGGCGGCGCGGCGGTCAACGATGCGCTGCTTTCCGGCTCCATCGACATTGCCGGCGCCGGTGTCGGGCCGTTGCTGACCATCTGGGATCGCACCCACGGCAAGCAGAACGTCAAAGCCGTGGCCTCGCTGGGCAACTTCCCGTACTACTTGGTCAGCAACAATCCCAAGGTCAAAACCATCGCCGACTTCACCGAGAAGGACCGCATCGCGGTGCCGGCGGTGGGCGTTTCCGTGCAGTCGCGCTTCCTGCAATACGCGGCGGCCAAACAGTGGGGCGACAAGGAATTCAATCGCCTCGACAAATACACCATCGCCGTTCCGCACCCGGACGCCACTGCTGCATTGATCGCCGGCGGCACCGAGCTGACCGGGCATTTCTCCAACCCGCCGTTCCAGGATCAGGCGCTGGAGAATCCGAACGTCCACGTCGTGCTTAATTCCTATGACGTACTCGGCCCGAACTCGCCGACCGTGCTGTTCGCCACCGAGAAATTCCGCAACGAGAACCCGAAAACCTACAAGGCGTTCGTCGAAGCGCTGACCGAAGCCGCGCAATTTGCGCAGAACGATAAAGGCGCGGCGGCGGACACTTACATCCGCGTGACCAAGGCCAAGATCGACCGTGCCGCGTTGCTGAAAATCATCGACAACCCGCAATTCGAATTCAGCGTCACGCCGAAAAACACCTACCCGCTCGCCGAATTCCTCTACCGCGTCGGCGCGATCAAGAACAAACCCGAATCGTGGAAGGACTACTTCTTCCAGGACGCCAAACCGTTGCAGGGGAGCTGATCGACATGAACGCCCCTTTGCAAGGCCACGCGGCCAGCAACCCGATCGCCACTGCGCAAGCGCTTTTGGCGGTCGATCAGGTCAGCCTCGAATACCGCACGCCGCAGCGCGTCGTGCGCGCCACCCACCAGGTCAGTTTCGAAGTCGATCAACAGGATCGCTTCGTGCTGCTCGGTCCTTCCGGCTGCGGTAAATCCACCTTGCTCAAAGCCGTCGCCGGGTTCATTGCACCGTGCGAGGGCGAGATCCGTCTGCAGGGCCAGCGGGTCGACGCGCCGGGGCCGGACCGGATCGTGGTGTTTCAGGAGTTCGATCAACTGCCACCGTGGAAAACCGTCAAACAGAACGTGATGTTTCCGCTGCTGGCTTCGCGCACGCTGAAGAAAAAGGAAGCTGAAGAGCGTGCGCTGCATTATCTGGAGAAAGTCGGTCTGGCGGCGTTCGCCGATGCCTACCCGCACACCTTGTCCGGCGGCATGAAAGCGCGGGTGGCGATTGCCCGGGCGCTGGCGATGCAGCCGAAAATCCTGCTGATGGACGAGCCGTTCGCCGCGCTGGATGCCCTGACCCGGCGCAAGATGCAGGAGGAATTGCTGCTGCTCTGGGAGGAGGTGCGGTTCACCTTGCTGTTCGTCACCCACTCGATTGAAGAAGCGCTGGTGGTGGGCAATCGGATCCTGCTGTTGTCGCCGCATCCGGGGCGGGTGAGGGCGGAAGTGCACAGTCATCAATACGATTTGCACAGCCTCGGCGGTGTAGCGTTTCAGGAATCGGCGCGGCGCATTCACCGGTTGCTGTTCGATGAAGGCCAGTCGCCGGAAACCGAGCGCGAACTGGATTTCACCGATATCCGCATCGCTTATTGAGCCGCCTGGAGAATTGCCCGATGAGCCATTCATCATCCGTACGTCAAGAATTCGAAAACGATCTGCAACCGCTGACCAGCGTCCCGGTGGAGCGCGAGCTGGCGCTGGGCCAACGCTTGTGGCAACAGGGCTGGTTGCGCAAAAGCGTGATTCTGATTTTGCTCGCCGTGCTCTGGGAGGTTGTGGCCCGGGTGCAGAACAACGACCTGCTGCTGCCGAGCTTCTTGCAGACCAGTCACGCGCTGTATGACGGCCTGCTCAGCGGCGAACTGCTGGGCAAGGTGTGGATCTCGCTGGTGGTGCTGATCAAGGGTTACCTGATCGGCATCGTCCTGGCCTTCGCCCTGACCACGCTGGCGGTTTCGACCCAGGTTGGTAGGGACTTGCTCAGCACCCTGACCTCGATGTTCAACCCGCTGCCGGCGATTGCCCTGTTGCCGCTGGCGTTGCTGTGGTTCGGCCTGGGCCAGAACAGCCTGATTTTCGTGCTGGTGCATTCGGTGCTGTGGGCGCTGGCGTTGAACACTTACGCCGGGTTTCTCGGCGTCTCGGAAACCCTGCGCATGGCCGGGCGCAACTACGGTTTGAAGGGCATGCGCTTCGTGCTGTTCATCCTGATTCCGGCGGCGCTGCCATCGATCCTCGCCGGGCTGAAAATCGGCTGGGCCTTCGCCTGGCGCACCCTGATCGCCGCCGAGCTGGTGTTCGGTGCCACCAGCGGTAAGGGTGGTTTGGGCTGGTACATCTTCCAGAACCGCAATGAGTTGTACACCGACAAGGTGTTTGCCGGTCTGGCGGTGGTGATCCTCATCGGTTTGCTGGTGGAGAACCTGGTGTTCGACACGCTGGAGCGGGTGACGGTGAAGCGCTGGGGGATGCAGCGCTGATTTTCTGATCTGCTAGCATTGCGTGCGAATCAATCCTGATCAGTCACGAGTGCTCAGCATGCAACTCCCGGACATGAACCTGTTGGTCGCCCTCGACGCTTTGCTCGACGAGGGCAGCGTGGTCGGCGCCGCGCGGCGGATGAACCTCAGTCCGGCGGCCATGAGCCGCACGCTGACGCGGATCCGCGAAGCCATTGGCGATCCGATTCTGGTGCGCGCCGGTCGCGGCCTGGTGCCGACGCCCAAGGCCCTGGAGCTGCGCGAGCAGGTGCGCGATGTGGTCGAGCAGGCGGCGTTGCTGTTTCGCTCGGCCGATGCCGTGGAGCTGGGCACGTTGCGCCGGCGCTTCAGCATTCGTGCCAACGATTTTTTCGTCGGGGTGTACGGCGGCAAGCTGTTCGACACCCTCGATCAACTGGCGCCGCACTGTGAGTTGCGTTTCGTCCCCGAGGGCGACGGCGACGATGAAGCCTTGCGCGAAGGCCGGATCGACCTGAGCGTGAGCAACACCCGCCCGGTAACGCCGGAAGTCAAAGTGCAGAACCTGTTTTCCACCCACTTTGTCGGTCTGGTGCGCGAGGATCATCCGCTGCTGGACGGCGAGATCACGGCCGAACGTTACGCCGGTTTTTCCCACATCAGCATGTCCCGCCGGGGCATCGCCCGTGGGCCCATCGACACCGCTTTGAATGCCTTGGGGCTGGAGCGGCGGGTGGCAGTGATTGCGCCGAGTTTCCACGCGGCGATGTTCGCCCTGCCGGACTCCGACCTGATTTTGCCGGTGCCCAAGGAAGCGCTGCTCAGCGTGCGGCGGCTGGGCTTGAAGCTGCGCTCGTTCGACCTGCCGATTCCGCTGCCGACCCTGATGCTGACCCAGGCCTGGCACCCGCGTTTCGACAAGGACCCGGCCCACCGCTGGCTGCGGGAAACCCTCAAGACCTGCTGCGACGAAACCTGGCTGGCGGCGCAGCCCTGACGATTGCGTCTGACGCACTTATAAGCTGCCAATAAGTCAATTTTCGTCAGCACCAAGCCCTACTAACATGCTCCGGTATTTTTCCCTCCGGAGTTTGCTTGCATGACATCCCTGACGGTCACGGCGCCGATCGCCGCAACCGCTCCGATGGCAGCCGCGCCACCGGTGTTCGGGGCGCGGATCATCATCGGTCTGGTCGGCGTGCTGCTGGCGGTGCTGGTGTCGGGTCTCAACGAGATGGTGACCAAGGTCGCCCTGGCCGACATTCGTGGCGCCCTGAGCATCGGCTACGACGAAGGCACCTGGCTGGTCGCCGGCTACACCGCGACCTCGGTGGCGGCCATGGCGTTCGCGCCGTGGTGCTCGGTGACCTTTTCCCTGCGTCGCTTCACCCTGTGCGCCATCGGCGTGTTCACCCTGCTTGGGGTGCTCTGTCCGTTCGCCCCGAACTACGAAAGCCTGTTGCTGATGCGCATCCTGCAAGGCCTGGCTGGCGGCGCGTTGCCGCCGATGCTGATGACCGTCGCGCTGCGATTCCTGCCGGCCAACATCAAGCTTTACGGTCTGGCCGGTTACGCCCTGACCGCGACGTTCGGCCCCGGTCTCGGCACGCCGCTGGCGGGGTTGTGGACCGAGTACGTCGGCTGGCAATGGACGTTCTGGCAAATCATCGTGCCGTGCCTGATTGCCATGGCGATGGTTGCCTGGGGCATTCCACAGGATCCGCTGCGTCTGGAGCGCCTCAAATCGTTCAACTGGAAAGGCCTGCTGCTGGGCTTTCCGGCGATCTGCATGCTGGTGATCGGCCTGTTGCAGGGCAATCGTCTGGACTGGTTCGAATCCAACCTGATCTGCGCTTTGCTCGGCGCCGGTTCGCTGTTGCTGGTGGCGTTTCTGATCAATGAATGGTCGCAGCCAATCCCGTTTTTCAAGTTGCAGATGCTCGGCATCCGCAACCTGTCGTTCGCGCTGATGACATTGGCCGGCGTGCTGGTGGTGCTGCTGGCGGTGGTGCTGATTCCATCGAGTTATCTGGCTCAGGTGCAGGGTTACCGGCCGGTACAGACCGCGCCGATCATGCTGATCGCGGCGTTGCCGCAGTTGATCGCGCTGCCGCTGGTGGCGGCGCTGTGCAACCTGCGCTGGGTCGATTGCCGCTGGGTGCTCGGCGTCGGTTTGAGCATGTTGACCCTGTCGTGCCTGGGCGGCTCGCAACTGACCTCGGAATGGATTCGCGACGATTTCTACGTCCTGCAATGGCTGCAGATTTTCGGCCAGCCGATGGCGGTGCTGCCGTTGTTGATGTTGTCGACCGGCAGCATCCAGCCCCAGGACGGGCCGTTCGCCTCGGCCTGGTTCAACACCGTGAAAGGCTTGGCGGCGGTGGTCGCCACCGGCGTGATCGAAGCGCTGACCACTTCGCGCCTGCATTTTCATTCGACGATGCTGGTCGATCGCCTCGGCAACTCACCGCTGGCCGCAAGCAATGACCCCGGCCTCGCCCATCGTCTGCACGAACAGGCGGTGGTGCTGACTTCCTCGGATCTTTATCTGTGCATGGCCGGCGTCGCGGTGGCGCTGATCCTGCTGATTTTCTGGCTGCCGACGCGGATCTTTCCGCCGCGCGCGCCGACCTGACTGAAACAGAAGGTTTTTATGACGACTCAAGCAAAGCAAAAACTCGCGGTGGCCGTAGCCGCTGCGCTGGCGGTTGGTGTGCTGGTGTATCTGGCGATGCCCGGCCTGTTCGGCAAACGCACCCAGCAGAACACCAACGATGCGTTCGTCTCTGCCGACTTCACCCTGGTGGTGCCGCGTGTGGCCGGATTCATCAAAGAGGTGCTGGTGGAAGACAACCAGCAGGTCAAGGCCGGGCAATTGCTGGCGCTGATCGATGACCGCGACCTGCGCGCCGCCGCCGAAGCCGCCGATGCGCAAACCCTGGTGGCCCGCGCTCAATTGCAGAACGCCAAGGCCACGCTGGAGCGCCAAACTTCGGTGATCGCTCAGGCGCAGGCGTCGGTGGTTTCGGCCAAGGCTGAAATGGCTTTCGCCCAGCAGGAATTGAACCGCTACAACCACTTGGCCGGCGTCGGTGCCGGCACCGTGCAGAACGCGCAGCAGGCGCGCACCCGGATTGATCAGGCTTCTGCCCGGCTGGACACGGCCACCGCGAAACTGGCGGCGGAACGTAAGCAGGTCGAGATTCTGACGGCGCAGCGCGATGCCGCCGAAGGCAGTTTGAAGCACGCTCAGGCCGCGCTGGAAATCGCCAGTTTCGAGCTGTCCTACACGCGCATCACCGCGCCCCAGGACGGCATGATCGGCGAGCGCGCCGTGCGGGTCGGCGCCTATGTGACGCCGGGCAGCAAACTGCTGGCGGTGGTGCCGCTGAAACAGGCCTATGTGGTCGCCAACTTCCAGGAAACCCAGCTCACCGACGTGCAGCCGGGGCAGGACGTGGTCGTGCGGGTCGACAGCCTCGGCGGCGAAGCCCTCACCGGCCGTGTCGAAAGCATCGCCCCGGCTACCGGCGTGACCTTCGCGGCGGTCAAACCGGACAACGCCACCGGCAACTTCACCAAAGTTGTGCAGCGGATTCCGGTGAAGGTCCTGCTGGATCCGGGCCAGCCGCTGGCCGAACGGCTGCGAGTGGGGATGTCGGTAGAGGCGAGCATCGACACCGAAAGTTCGGCCACCTCGGTGCGTGAGGTGACGCAGCGATGAAGCGCTTTCAGTCCATGACGGTTGTCCTGAGTCTGTCGGCGTTGGCGGCGTGCACCGTCGGCCCGGACTTCCAGAAACCCGAAACCACCCGGATTGCCGAGTGGGCCAAGCCGGCAAAAACCGCCGTCAGCCAGGCCGTCAGCGAACCGTTGAACGAGCGCTGGTGGGAAGTCTTTCACGACGCGCAGCTCTCGGCCCTGACCCAGCGCGCCTTGCGCAGCAACCTCGATCTGCAACTGGCCAGCAGCCGTCTGCAACAAAGCCGCGCGGCCCGTCAGGTGATCAGCGCCGACCGCTATCCGACGACCGCTACCACCGGCAGCTACGCCCGCAAACGCAACAGCGGCGAAGGCTTGAACGACCCGTCCGGGCACAACGGCGATTCCGCGTTCAACCTGTGGGATGCCGGTTTCTCCGCCTCCTGGGAACTGGATTTCTGGGGCCGTGTGCGCCGGGAAACCGAAGCGGCCGATGCCAATCTCGAAGTCGCGGAAAACGACCGTCGCGGTGTGCTGCTGGCGGTGCTCGCGGACACCGCGCAGAACTACATCCAGCTGCGTGGTGTGCAGAACACCCGCGC
Source organism: Pseudomonas pharyngis (assembly GCF_021602345.1). Classification (GTDB taxonomy): domain Bacteria; phylum Pseudomonadota; class Gammaproteobacteria; order Pseudomonadales; family Pseudomonadaceae; genus Aquipseudomonas; species Aquipseudomonas pharyngis. Next base: position 589,398 of record NZ_BQID01000003.1, on the reverse strand, counting down.
GGTCACCGAGCAGAACCTCGACGTGGCGCGGCACAGCCTGAAGCTCTCGCAACTGCGCCTCAACGATGGCGTGGCCACCGATCTCGACGTCGCCGAAGCCGCCGCGCAAGTGGCGGCCATCGAATCGCGCCTGCCGGCGCTGGAGCAACGTCAGGCGCAACTGATCAACGCCATCAGCCTGTTGATGGGCGAACCGCCACAGGCCTTGGCTCAAGAGTTATCCACAGACGCGCCGGTGCCGCAGTCGCCATTGACCGTCGCCATCGGCCTGCCGTCGCAACTGGCCGAACGCCGCCCGGACATTCGCCAGGCCGAAGCCCGGTTGCATGCCGCCACCGCCAACATCGGCGTGGCCAAGGGCGATTTCTATCCGCGCATCACCCTGTCCGGCAACCTCGGCTCGCAAGCCATGCAACTCAGCGATTTCGGTTCCTGGGGCTCTCGCGCCTTCGGCATCGGCCCGCAATTCAGCCTGCCGCTGTTCGACGGCGGCCGCTTGCGCGGCATGCTGCAACTGCGCGAAGCCCAGCAGCAGGAAGCGGCGATCGGTTATCAACAGACCGTCCTGCGCGCCTGGCACGAAATCGACGACCAACTGACCGCCTACAACGCCAGCCAGCGCCGCCGCGACAGCCTCGCCGAAGCCGTGCGCCAGAACCAGATCGCCCTACGCACTGCGCAACAGCAATACGTCGAAGGCGTGGTCGACTTCGTCAACGTCCTCACCGTGCAAGGCGCACTGCTCGCCACCCAGGAACAATGGGTGGAGAGCTCCACCGGCGTTTCACTGGCGATGGTCGGGCTGTACCGGGCGCTGGGTGGGGGATGGGAGTCGGTGTACCCAGACGAGAACCGGACCGCCGTGTTGCCGGATGTCGCGAAAGCGCCAGCCGGCGTCGACGATTCTGCTGTGGCTGACCTAAAGTGATGAGCAGGTTGGCGCGTCATACTCTCGTGGCGCAACGGCGCGGCAAGAGGAAACAATGGCGGTTAACAGAGTCACGCCAATGGGCGACACGCAAGATCCCTTTGCCGCACCCGGCTCCTGGTTCGGCAGTCTGCGCTGGGTGCGCTGGGTAAAACACCATTGGCTGTGGCCGATCCTCGCGCTGGCGGCGTTCGTGCGTTTTTATGACCTGACGGCGGCGGCGATCTGGGGCGATGAAGGGTCCAGTCTGCTGTTGGCGCGCTATCCGTTGAGCGAAATCTGGAAGCACGCAGCCTTCGATGTGCATCCGCCGCTGTACTTCATACTGCTGCATGGCTGGATCGAGCTGTTCGGTGACGGCATCTTCGCGATCCGCTGCCTGAGTGCGCTGGCCGGCATCGCGGCGGTCGGGTTGGGCGTCTGGCTGGTGGATCGCCTGGCCACACGCCGGGCCGCCTTCATCGCCGGTCTGTTGCTGGCGCTGCTGCCGACAGCGGTGCGCTACAGCCAGGAAGTGCGCATGTACGCGTTGCTCGGAGGACTGTTGCTCGCCGCGAGCCTGGCGCTGGTTTACTGGATCAGGCGCCCCCAGCGAAACCGCTATCTGGTGATTTACGCGTTGTTGATGAGCGCGGCCTTCTACACCCACTACTTCGCCGTTCTCGCGGTTCTGTGTCACTGGCTCTACCTGATCGCGATCCGCGTACAGCGCGGTTATCGATTCCGCCATATCCAGCGCTGGAACTGGTGGCTGGCGAACCTGGCCATCGTCGTGCTGTACCTGCCCTGGCTGCCCAATCTGCTCGACTTGATGCAGCACATGGAACAGCTCAGGGCCGGCGGCGATGTCGGCTGGGAGCCGGCCGTCACCTTGAGTTCGCTGCCGTCGATGATCTGGTCGTGGTTGATTCAGGACGATGGCGATACGTTACCGCTGCTGACGTTCGCAGCGTTGCCCCTGGCATTGCTGGCACTGGCGGCTGTCGCGGTGATGCGCGATCGCAGCGTGTCGCGCGGCAGTATGCTGTTGGCGCTGTACACCGGACTGCCGCTGCTGCTGGTATTTGCGGTGTCGTTCATCACGCCGGTCTTTGTCGAGCGCTATTTGACGGCGTACGCCCTGGGGTTGCCGATGCTGGCGGCGTTGGCCATTGACCGTTTGTACAGCCACGCACGGTTGCTCGCTTTGGCGGTGTTGGTCTCACTGATCGGCGTGGAACTGCTCGGCGTGAACAACAACGCCAACGTCGACAGCGATGATCAGTTCGACCGCGTGGTGAATTACGTCAATCAGCATTTCCTGCCGGGCGATCGTATCGTCACCAGCGACATGCTCTGGTACTTGAGCTACGTCTATTACGACCGCAGCGGTGCGCAGGTGCGCCTCTTTACTCCGCCGACAGCGGACGGCCGTTCGACACAACCGAATGAGTACGGCTTCGGCACACTGGTGAGCCGCGAGGTCTATCTGGACAGCCTCGCGCAATTGCCGGGGCATGGACGGGTCTGGCTGGTCGGGACGTTCGGCGCTGCGGAAGAATTCTCACCCTTACCCGCCACCTGGCAGCCCGGCGCCGAAATCCATGCCGGCGGCGCCAACGCACGCCTGTTCATCCCCCAGCCACCACTCGACTAAAGCCGCCCCTCATAGACGCCGCTGCCGACTGCGAGCTTTTGCCTCAGGATTTACCTGACAAATCTGCCATGCCCTTGAGCAGTTCGATCGGCAACGGAAAGACGATGGTCGAGCTCTTGTCGCCGGCAATCGAACTCAAGGTCTGCATGTAGCGCAGTTGCATGGCGCCGGGCTGGCGACCGAGCATTTCGGCGGCCTGCATGAGTTTTTCCGAGGCCTGCAATTCGCCTTCGGCGTGGATCACCTTGGCGCGCCGTTCCCGCTCGGCTTCGGCCTGCTTGGCGATGGCGCGCACCATCGATTCGTTGAGATCGACGTGCTTGATCTCGACATTGGCGACCTTGATTCCCCAGGCGTCGGTCTGGGCGTCTAGCACTTGCTGGATGTCGATGTTCAGGCGTTCGCGTTCGGCCAGCAGTTCGTCCAGCTCATGTTTGCCGAGCACCGCGCGCAGGGTGGTCTGGGCCAGTTGGCTGGTGGCCATGAGGAAGTCTTCGACCTGGATGATCGCTTTCTGCGGGTCGAGCACGCGGAAGTACAGCACCGCGTTGACCTTCACCGACACGTTGTCGCGGGTGATCACGTCCTGCGGCGGCACGTCGAGGACGATGGTGCGCAGATCGACCCGGACCATTTGCTGCACCACCGGAATCAGCAGGATCAGCCCCGGTCCTTTGACCTGCCAGAAGCGTCCGAGCTGGAACACCACGCCGCGTTCGTATTCGCGCAGGATGCGGAACGTCGAGCCGGCCAGGGCGATCAGCAACAGCAGCAGCGCGACAAAACCGATTTGCAGACCCATGATCACTCTCCGAGCGGTGCCGCGTCAGTCGCGGCCACTTGCAGCAACAGACCCTTGCGCCCGACCACCCGCACCGGTTGCCCGGTGTGCAGCGGTGTGGCGCTCAGCACCTGCCAGCGTTCTCCTTGTAACTGCACCCAGCCGTTGTGGCTGTCTTCCGGTTGCACCACCGTCACCGCCGTGACACTGCCGAGCAGGCCGGCATCGCCGCTGACCGGTTGGCGCGGTCGGGTTTTCAGGGCGCGGACCAGCAGCGCGATCAGCAACAGGGCGCTGACCAGGCCGAGGCCGATCATCATCGGTACCGGCAGTTCGGCGTTGCTCAGGATCAGCGCGCCGATCACAAACATGACGATGCCGCCGAGGCCGATCACCCCGTAGTTGGGCAGCGCGGCTTCGGCGATCAGAAACGCGATGCCCAGGGTGATCAGCCACAGACCGACCGGGCTGACAGCGGTAAACGGGGTGTCTGCCGCAACCACCGTTCCACTCAGCAGCACCAGGGCAAACGCACAGCAACGGATGTTCACGTGACCCTCCGCGAGAGTCAGGGCTTGTTCTTACAGTCTAGTTGAGGCTGTGGCTGGATGAATTTTGATCAATTCTCCCCGCCCCGCCAGTGGGCGGATTTCCCGGTGTGCGCGGCCGACGGGACTAGACTTTGAAGGACAGCCACAGCGTTTCATTACCGTCCGCCGCGCAGCGTCGGCGGGCACCGAGGTGCATCATGCGTATGGCCAAGAAAGTGCAGAGCAGCCTCAACCGGGCGCAATGCGAATATGACATCGTCACCCACCCGCACTCGTCCAGCAGCCTGGAAACGGCGCGGGTCTCCGGGATTGCCGCAGAACGGGTGGCCAAATCGGTGATCCTGGACGACCGTCACGGGCACTACCTGATGGCGGTGCTGCCCGCCAGCCGACACCTGGACTTGAGCAAGGTGCGCAGCAGCGGCGAATGGCAAATCACCCGCGAAAGCAATCTGGCGCACATTTTCGACGACTGCGAACGCGGCGCCGTACCGCCACTGGGCGATTCCTATGGCCTGGACATGGTCATCGACCCGCTGCTGACCCGGCAGAAAGACATCTACCTGGAAGCCGGCAACCACAACAACCTGCTGCACATGAGCATGCCCGAGTTCCTGAAAATGGTGCCGCATGCGCAGGTGCGGGAGTTGAGTCAGTAGCTTTTTTAGCGTCTGTGCCGACGCCAATCGCGAGCAAGCCCGCTCCCACAGGTTCTGCGCTAAACCTGTGGGAGCGGGCTTGCTCGCGAAAAATCTTTCACACCCTATAAATCTCGCAGGAGTTCCGACATGGAAAACCCGACGCACAGCCTCCCATCCCTGTTCAAGCAACTCGGCCTGGACAACGACCCGGTCAGCATCGACCAGTTCATCGCCACCCATTCCCCGCTCAAACCCGAACTGCACCTGTGCGACGCGTTTTTCTGGAGCGAGAGCCAGGCGGATTTCCTGCGGGACGAGATTCTCGATGATGCGGATTGGGCGGAGGTGGTGGATCAGTTGGATGTGATGTTGAGGAAGGGGCGGGCGGGGTAGTAGTCATCGCGGTAGCGGCCATAACCGAGCGGTATGAACCAGCGCCAGGATCCAGGCTGCGTCGTCTTCCAATTGGTATACGAGCCGATAGCTTTGATGTGGAATGACTTCTCGCGTGCCGGCAATGATACCGGCTGGGCCGATTTCCGGATTCTGGGAAATTCGGATAACCGCTTCGCTGAAGCGGTTATCCATATCTACAGCGGCTTTTGGGTTTACGGAGTGAAGATAATCCCAAATCTTTTCACGTTCCTTTGTGGCGGTTTTCGTCCAGATAATCTTCATTCTTGATTGTCTGCCCGCCTGCGCCTTGCGGCGAATTCTGCTTCTACTTCTTCATTCGACAAGCCATCACCGTCGCGTATAGCGGCTCGTGCGATATCTACTTTCCGCTGTAGAAACGCCTCGTACTCGCGAGCCTCGCGTTGAGTCTGGACAAAGTGGCGCATCATTTCCCGAACGATTTGCGAGGCAGGGCGATGCGTTGCTTCAGCTTCAGCCATGAATTGCTCACGCAACTCAGGCTCCAGCTTCATCGTAAAAACGGCTTGTTTTGACATGTGAAACTCCTTCAAATGAGGCTTGGTACTGAAAAGGTATATACATCGTAAGTTCCAAAAATGGAACCAAGTGAACGATCCAGCGACAAGTGGGCAAAGTTGTTTCAAAACTTGACTGAATTTCCCCGCCAATGCGATATTGATAGTTAGCAAACTAACAGTGTGTGCATTCCCTCGTGCCGAATAACCTCGACGCTCTCCAGATGAACATCAGCAGTGCCATGGTGGTGGCCGCCAGGCATTGGCGGAAGATCTGCCAGACCACGCTGGTCAACTATGGAATTTCCGAAGCCTGCGCCGTCCCGTTGTTGATGATCGGGCGGTTGGGCGAGGGTGTGCGCCAGGTGCAGGTGGCGCAGGCGGCGGGGATGGAGTCGCCGTCGCTGGTGCGCCTGCTCGATCAGTTGTGTCACGCCGGGTTTGTCTGCCGCACCGAAGATGCCCAGGACCGTCGCGCCAAATGCCTGAGCCTGACCGACACCGGTCGTGAGCTGGTGCAAGCGGTGGAGGCGCAACTGGTGCGTCTGCGTCATGAAGTGCTCGAAGGCATCGACCAGCGCGATCTGGAGGCTACGCTTCGAGTACTGAGAGCTTTTGAGGCGGCCACTCCGCCAACGGTGATCAATCCGTGAACGGGTTCTTTTCCGGCATGCCCCCGGCGCGGGACTGGTTCTACGGGGTCCGCACGTTTGCGGCTTCGATGACCGCGCTGTACATCGCCTTGCTCATGCAGATGCCGCGTCCGTACTGGGCGATGGCCACGGTGTACATCGTTTCCAGCCCTTTCCTCGGCCCGACCAGTTCCAAGGCGTTGTATCGGGCGATCGGCACGTTTCTCGGTGCGGCGGCGGCGGTGTTGTTCGTGCCGATGTTCGTTCAGAGCCCGTATGTGCTGGTGGTGGTCATCGCCTTGTGGACGGGGATTCTGCTGTTTCTGTCCCTGCATTTGCGCACCGCCAACAACTACGCGCTGATGCTGGCCGGCTACACCTTGCCGTTGATCGCCCTGCCGGTGGTGGATAACCCGCTGGCGGTGTGGGACGTGGCCGAGTCGCGGACCGAGGAAATCTTTCTCGGCATCGCCGTAGCGGCGGTGGTCGGCGCAATGTTCTGGCCACGACGCCTGGCGCCGGTGTTCAACGACGCCGTGGGCAAGTGGTTCGCCGACGCCACGACCTACAGCCTGAAATTCCTCAGCCGCGACGTGCAGCCCGAAGAGGTCGCAGCCCTGCGCATGGCGATGGTTGGCAGTTTCAACAGCCTGGAATTGATGATCGGCCAGTTGCCGCACGAAGGTGCGCGGCCGCAAACCGTACGCAACACCAAGGAACTGCGCGGCCGGATGATTCACCTGCTGCCGGTGATCGATGCCCTCGAAGATTCGCTTTACGCCCTCGAACGGCGCACGCCCGAGCTGGTGGAAAAGTTCTCACCACTGCTCACCGCGACTCGCGAATGGCTCGGCCACAAAGACGCCGATCTGGAACGCTGGCAAGCCCTGCGGGATCAACTCGAAGCGCTGCAACCGAGCGCCGAAGCCCTCGAAGATCGCAAACAGTTGCTGTTTTCCAACGCGCTGTACCGCCTCGGCGAATTCATCGATCTGTGGCAGGACTGCCGCAGTCTGCAGGACGCAATCCTGTGCGAGCGCCAGGACAGCTGGCGCGCGGTCTATCGTCACTGGCGCCTCGGTCGCCTGACGCCATTCATCGACCGCGGGCTGATGCTGTATTCGGTGGCCTCGACCATTCTGGCGATCATCGTTGCCTCGGTGTTGTGGATTCTGCTGGGCTGGACCGACGGCGGCAGCGCGGTGATTCTGGCGGCGGTGTCGTGCAGCTTCTTCGCCTCGATGGACGACCCGGCGCCGCAGATTTACCGGTTCTTTTTCTGGACCGGAATGTCGGTGCTGTTTGCCAGTCTGTACCTGTTTCTGGTGCTGCCGAACCTGCATGACTTTCCGATGCTGGTGCTAGCGTTCGCGGTGCCGTTCATCTGTGTCGGCACCCTGACGGTGCAGCCACGCTTCTACCTCGGCATGCTGCTGACGCTGGTCAACACCTCGTCGTTCATCAGCATTTCCGGTGCTTACGACGCGGACTTCTTTGCCTTCGTCAATTCCAACCTGGCGGGCCCGATTGGGTTGTTGTTCGCGTTTATCTGGACCCTGATCGCCCGGCCGTTCGGCGCCGAACTGGCGGCCAAGCGCCTGACCCGTTTCAGCTGGAAAGACATCGTCAGCATGACCGAGCCGGCCAACCTCGCCGAACACCGGCAACTGGGTGTGCAATTGCTCGACCGTCTGATGCAGCACCTGCCGCGTCTGGCGTTGACCGGGCAGGACACCGGCATCGCCATGCGCGAAGTGCGCGTGGGGCTGAACCTGCTCGACCTGCTCGCCTATACGCCGCGGGTGACGGGTGCGCCGAACGCGTTGCTCAAGCAAGTGGTGGCAGAGGTCGGCGAGTATTTCCGGGCCTGTCTCAAGGCCGGCGAACGCCTGCCGGCACCAAGCGCTTTGCTGATGACCATGGATCGCACCCGCCGTGCGCTCAACGGCCACGGCGATGAAGAAACCCGGCTCAACCTGTTGCACGCCTTGAGCGGTTTGCGCCTGGCGCTGTTGCCCGGCGTGGAATTCGTTTCCAACGCAGAGCCCGAAGAACCGCTGCCCGAAGGAGCGCCCCTATGATCGGTGATCTGGATATCAGCGGCATTTTCCTGCCGACCCTGCTGGTGTTGATGGGCATCACTTATGTGCTGTTTGTTTTGGTACACGGCGTGCTCACACGCCTGCATTTCTACCGTCTGGTCTGGCACCGGGCATTGTTCAACGTGGCTCTCTACGCCGTGATGCTGTACGGCGTGGACTCACTCAGTCGATACCTGATGACATGAAAAAACCGTTTCTGACCCTCGGTCGCGTCGTCCTGACGCTGCTGATCGTGACTTTCGCCGTCGTCGTGGTCTGGCGCATGGTGATGTATTACATGTTCGCGCCCTGGACCCGCGACGGCCACATTCGCGCCGACATCGTGCAGATCGCCCCGGACGTGTCCGGGCTGATCCAGCAGGTCGAAGTGAAGGACAACCAGTTGGTGAAGCGCGGCCAGGTGCTGTTCAGCATCGACCAGGACCGTTTCAAACTGGCATTGCGTCAATCCAAGGCGGCGGTCGCTGATCGCGAAGAAACCCTCGCTCAGGCGCAGCGTGAAGCCAAGCGTAACCGTGGTCTGGGCAATCTGGTGCCAGCCGAACAGCTGGAAGAAAGCCTGTCGAAAGTGGCCCGCGCGCAATCGGCCCTGGCCGAAGCGCTGGTGGCGGTGGACAGCGCTCAGCTCAACCTTGATCGCTCGGTGATCCGCAGCCCGGTGGACGGCTACGTCAACGACCGTGCGCCACGCTCGCAGGAATTCGTCACCGCCGGGCGTCCGGTGTTGTCGGTGGTCGACAGCAATTCGTTCCACATCGACGGCTATTTCGAAGAGACCAAACTCGACGGCATCCACATCGGGCAGTCGGTGGATATCCGCGTGATCGGCGACCGCGCCCGCCTGCGCGGACATGTCGAAAGCATCGTCGCCGGTATCGAAGACCGCGACCGTTCGAGCGGCAGCAACCTCCTGCCCAACGTCAATCCGGCGTTCAGCTGGGTGCGTCTGGCGCAACGTATCCCGGTGCGCATTGCCTTCGACGATGTGCCGGATGACTTCCGCATGATCGCCGGGCGTACCGCGACCGTGTCGATCATCGACGATCAACCGCAGGAGCCCGCCAAATGAGCAGGGCTCTGATGATCGCCGGTTTGGGCATGATGCTGTCGGCCTGCTCGATGGTCGGGCCGGACTACCACGTGCCCGAAGACGCGGCGATCCAGCGCAAGGATTTCCAGGGCGACCTGGCGGTGGCCGGCAAACCGGTGGTGTCGGCCCCGGTGCCGGCGGACTGGTGGCGGCTGTACCAGGATCCGCGTCTGGATCAACTGGTGCAGCAGGCCATGGCGTCCAACACCGATCTGCGGGTGGCGGCGGCGAACCTGTCGCGGGCCCGTGCGCAGGTCGATGAAGCCGAAGCGGCCGGTGGCTGGAGCGGCGGCGTGAAGATGGGTGCGCAACGCTTGCAGGAATCCGGCGAGGCGTTCCTGCTGCCGGAGAAAGTGCCGGTGGCCAACATCGGCGATATCGGTATCAGTGCGTCCTATCAGTTCGACCTGTGGGGCACCCTGCAACGCGGGATCGAAGCGGCGAAGGCCAACGCCGACGCGACCCAGGCCGCGGCCGATACCGCGCGCATCACTCTGGTCGCCGACGTGGTGCGGGCCTACACCCAGGTCTGCGCGGCGAACGAGGAACGGGAAATCGCCCAGCATTCCCTCGACCTGCAATCCCAGAGCACCACCCTGATCCAGCGCCTGCGCGATGCCGGGCGTGGCGACGAAACCCAGGTCACCCGTTCGCAGACCCAATTCAAATCCCTGCGCGCCGACATGCCGCGTTATGAGGCGGCGCGGCAGGCCGGGTTGTTCCGGCTGTCGATGCTGCTGGCCAAGCCTGTCGATCAATTGCCGGCCGGCACCGCGACCTGTGCCGAGCTGCCGAAAATCGCCCAACTGGTGCCAGTCGGTGACGGCGCCGCGCTGCTCAAGCGTCGGCCGGACATCCGCCAGGCCGAGCGGCGTCTGGCGGCCGCGACCGCCGGGATCGGCATCGCCACCGGCGAGCTGTACCCGGACATCAGTTTCGGCGCGACAATCGGCACCGTCGGCATTCTCGACAACCTGGGCAAACCGTCCACCAACCGCTGGGGCTTCGGCCCGTCGCTGAGCTGGAGTGTGCCGACCAACGGCGCCCGGGCCCGCATCCGTGAAGCCGAAGCCACGACCCAGGGCGCGCTGGCGCATTTCGACGGCGTGGTGCTCAACGCCATCCGCGAAACCCAGACAGGTCTGTCCCAGTACTCCGCGCTGCTGCAACGCCGCGATGCACTGGCCGATGCCGAGCAGTCGGCGAAACTGGCGGCGGACCAGACACACCGCTTCTTCCAGGCCGGCCGCGAGTCGTTCCTCGCCGACCTGCAGGCCACCCGCACCTACACCGATGTCACCGCGCAACTGGCCGCCGCCAACACCCAGGTTGCCATGAGCCAGATCGATTTGTTCCTCGCCCTGGGCGGAGGTTGGGAAAGCGGACGAACGCAAGCCTCGAGCGCCAGCAAACCCTGAGGCCGTTGCTATGCTTTGAAGTATTGAAAGGGCGCCCCGAACCAGGCGCCTTTTCAGTGCACATCGCTAGCGCAGGTCTAGGGGAAACCAATAATGAAAAACCCTTACGCTCTTGGCTTCTGGTGCGCCCTGGTAGCCCTGGTGCTGCTGTCGGCCACCTATTTCTACGGCATCATGCTGGCCCACCAGATCGACAAGGCAATGGTGTTTCTCGACAGCACCGTGGCGCTGATCGCGGTCATGGCGATCGTGGTCGTGGCGTCGGCGCTGGTGCAGACCCAGCGACTCAAGAAACGCCAGCTTGAGCAAAGCAAGACGCTGCTGCTGATCTGGGACACCAAGGTCGCGCTGCGCAAAGTCGAAACCGTATTCGACCGCTACTTCTGGGGAGGCTACTGGCAGCCGGGGCGTACCTTCGCCGAAGTCATGGGCGAGCTCACCGGCACGCCGCTGGAAAAAAGCCTCGAAGCCCTGAAAAAACAATGTCTGGCCCTCGACCGACAAGTCGCCGGCGACGGCTGGCACTGGCTCAACAACGCCCGCGAACTGTCGGACGTCGCCACAGCCATGGCCCGCGAGCGTTATCAACTGGATTTCTGCGACCCGCGCAGCGACGGGCCGGGCGGAGCGGTGATCGACCGGGATTTCGAAGTGCTGGTGTACACCTGGACCGCGCGGCTGAAAAGCTTCGACCATCAGCTGGACGAGATCGAGGTTCAATACTCCTGAGCCCGAAAAGATCGCCGAACCCGGCGATCTTTTTGTTTGTCCATGTCTTGTCGACATTCTTTAACCTTTAAACATTGGGCTGCCAGGCGCGCCCGGTGCTAATCTCCACCGCTAAATTCAGCGGAGTCGCGCCACGGCCCGGTCACGGGTTCAGGGAAGACGACCACACTTTCAGCCACGGAAATCGATCAGGTCATTCATGAATAAATCAGCAGGCGTGCTTCTCGGAATTGTTGTGGCCATTGGCGCCATCAGCGTAGGCGGGGCCTGGTACACCGGCACCAAAATCGAAGGCGTGCTGAACAACGCCGTCGCCAATGCCAACAGCGAGTTGCAGACCGCCATGGCCGGCTCCAACGGCAGTGCGTCGCTGGAACTGGTGTCGCTGGAGCGCAACACCTTCAGCAGCACCGCGCACTATCGCCTAAAGGGCGAGGGTGAAATGTTCGGCGAAGCGCCGGTCGAGCTGCTGTTCGTCGACCGCATCGAACATGGCCCGCTGCCGTTCTCGCGTCTGGTTTCGCTGAAATGGCTGCCGGTCATGGCCACCAGTCACTTTGAGCTGGAAAAGACCCCGATCACCGAAAAATGGTTTGCCGCCACCAAGGGCGCGGCGCCGCTCAAAGGTGTGGTCAACATCGGCTACGACCAGTCCACCACCGGCAACCTCGAACTGCTGCCACTGGAAACCGCGCTGGATGACAAGTCGAACCTGAAGTTTTCCGGCTTGAACATGGATATTTCCGCCAGCGCCCAGGCCCAGAAGGTCAAGGCCGACGGCTACATGGACAGCCTGCGCCTGACCACGGTCGCCGAAGACCAGACCCCGGTGCAGATCGAACTCAATGGCCTGACCCTGGCCAGCAACCTCGCCAAGAGCACCTACGGCTACTACACCGGCGAGAACACCCTGGAGCTGACCAGCAGCAAGACCACCTTCGGCGCCAAGCAGTCGGTGCTGGGCGTGAAGAACTTCGAAATGAAGAACCGTACCGAAGAGAACGGCAGCAACGCCTCCGGCCGTGCCGACTACAAGGTCGCTGAAGTGACCCTCAACGACAAGAAGATCGGTTCGGCCAACCTGGCCATGAGCCTGAAAAACCTCGACATTCCGTCGGCGATGTCGCTGATGCAGATCTACCAGACCAAGCTGCAGCCTTACGAAAAAGCCGCTGCCGAAGCCACCGCCGCCGGCCTGCCGGCACCGGAGCTGAACCTGACCGAGGCCGAGTCGACCCAGGTCAAGGCTGACCTGCAGAAACTGCTGGCGGCCGGGCCGCAACTGGCGCTGGAAGACCTGTCGCTGAAAACCGCCAACGGCGAAAGCCGGGCGAATCTGGTGCTTGATCTGACCAAGCCTGCGTCGATGGACCTGCCACCGGATCAACTGGGCAAACAGTTGATCGCGCTGCTGGACATCAATGTGTTGGTGTCCAAGCCGATGCTGGTCGACCTGCTCAGCGTGCAGGCGCAAATCGATGGCCAGACCGATGCCAAGGCCATCGTCGACCAGGCCAGCGCTGGCGCCGACATGTTCGCCGGCATGGCCGTCGGTTCGCAGCTGGCGACCCTGGATGGCACCAACGTTGTCACCAAGCTGCATTACGCCGCCAATCAGGTGGAGTTCAACGGCCAGAAGATGACCGTCGAGCAGTTCGTGGGCTTCCTGATGAGCAAGTTCGGCAGTATCGAACAGCCTCAGTAAACGCCTCGCGCGTCACCGAAACGCCCGGCCTCTGCACCCGCAGACGCCGGGCGTTTTGCTGTCTGGCATCCGGGTCAACGGTCAGCCGGGGCCAGTCATCGTCACGAATCTGAACAATTATTGTGTTCTGAATATTGATCTACGCTTGCGTGCAAGACTGCTTGGATAGCTTGGCCAGGTGATCTACTTGGCCTCCGTTACGAAATGGGCAAGGGGGGGCACTGCTACCCGGCTGGCCATGTAAGGATGCTGACGAATGCCGCGTATTGATGGTCCTGTATTACATCGTGGTTTACGCCCTTTGTTTCGAGTCGCGCTGTGCAGCCAGTTGCTCTGGCCGGCGTTCGCGTTCGCCGACACGGCCTACGATCAAATGGTGCTCGACGCCCGGGCCGGGCATTACACGCCCGCGCTGACCGTTTTGCGTCAGGTGCCGCCGGCCCAGGCCACCACCGGCCAGGTCAGCGATCACCTGCAAATCGCCGGTTGGGCCGGGCTCGACGCCGAAGTGGTGCAGGTCTACGAGACCCAGGGTCGTGGCCGCGCACTGCCGGTTCAGGCGCTGACCGCCACCGCCCGGGCCTACCGCAACCTCAAGCGCTGGGATCAGGCGATCCAGGTCTACAACCAGGCCCTGACCCTGGAGCCGGATAACGCCGACCTGCAACTCGGTCTGGCACTGACCCAGGCCGACTCCGGCAAGCCTGACGAAGGGGTGATCCGCGCCCGTTCGCTGGTCGCCGCCAAACCCGATGATCCTTCCCGCCGACTGGCGCTGGGCTACGCCCTGAATCGCGCCGGCAAGCCGTACGACGCGCTGTTCGAATACGACCAGGCGTTCATGCGCGCCGGCAACAAACCCGAGGTCGCCCGCGAATACGTGGTCGCCCTGCAAAAGGCGCGTCTGCCGGAGCCGGCGCTGCGGCTTGCCAGGCTGCGTCCGGGGTTGATCGATCCGGTCACCTTGCGGCGTCTGGAAGGTGATCTGGCCGCCGAACGCGTGCGCCTGGCCGAACTGGCCACCCGCAGCGAAAAAGAACGCTACGTGATCGCCGACCGCGCCCTGGCCGACTACGACCAGTTGCTCGCCACCTGGACCCCGGACGCCAGCGCCCACGATGACGTGACCCGCTGGCGCATCGACCGCATGGGCGCACTCAAGGCCCGGGCGCGCACCGCCGAAGTCATCAGCGAATACCAGAAGCTGCAAGCCGAAGGCGTGAAGATCCCGACCTACGCCCTGCGCTGGGTGGCGGCGTCCTATCTGGATCAGCGCCAGCCGGAAATCGCCACCGATCTTTACCGTCAGGTACTGGCGGCACCGGACGCCGATGTCGGTGACCGACTCGAAGACACCACGGCGCTGTATTACTCGCTGCTGGAAAGCGACCGCGCCGAAGAGGCGCGCAAGGTTGCTGAGGAGCAGGCCAAGGCGCAGAAGCCGCGTGTCGAACTCAAGGGCTTGCCGATCGGCAACCCCAACGACGAATGGATGGACGCCCAGCAACTGGCGGCGCAGGCCGGCACCTATGGCTCCGACCTGCCTCACGGTGAAGAGCGTTTGCAGACTCTGGTGGATCAGGCACCGGGCAACATCGGCCTGCGCCTGGCCCAGGCAGACCTGTACCTGGCCCGCAACTGGCCGCGCCGCGCGGAAAACCAGCTCAAGGAAACCGAGAGCATCGCGCCGCGCGACATGGGCCTGGAAGTCGCGCAGGCCCGCACCGCCATGGACTTGCAGGAATGGCGGCAGATGGATGCGCTGACCGATGACGTGGTGGCGCGCTTTCCTGACAACCGTCAGGTCCAGCGTCTGGCCCGTGAACGTGAAGTGCACGACATGTCCGAGCTGCGCGTCGAAGCCTACGGCGGCAAGGCCAACGGCGGCAGCGGTGGCGATGCCGGCGCGGTCTCCGGCAGCCGGGATTTCGGTATCCAGACCACCCTTTACAGCCCGCCAATCGATGAAGACTGGCGAGTGTTCGCCGGGGCTGGATACGCCACCGGCGATTTTGCCGAAGGCACCGGTCACCACCGCTTCCAGCGTGTCGGCCTGGAGCGTCGCACCCGCGACATGACCCTCGAAGCCGAAGTATCGAATCATTCCTACGGTTTCGGCGACAAGCAGGGCGCGCGTCTGGCGATTGCCCGGGATATCAACGACCACTGGCAATACGGCGGCAGCCTTGAATACCTGTCGGCCGAAACCCCGCTGCGGGCATTGAACAGCGACATCAAGGCCAACGGCGGCAGCGGTTTCATCCGTTGGCGCGCCAACGAGAGCCGCGAGTGGCGGCTGGCGGTCAGCCCGTCGCACTTCAGCGACGGCAATAACCGCGTCGAAGCCTTGCTGACCGGCAAAGAGGGCGTCTACAGCGCGCCGAACCTGCAAGTCGATGCGGGCCTGGAAGTGGGCACCAGCCACAACTCCAAGTCCGATGACGTGCCGTACTTCAACCCGAAGTCGGACTTCAGTGTCATGCCGCTGCTCAACGTCAATCACGTGCTGTACCACCGCTACGAAACCGCCTGGAGCCAGCAATTCCAGGCCGGAGCGGGCACTTACAGCCAGCGTGATCACGGCACCGGCGGCATGGCATTGCTCGGTTACGGCCAGCGCTACGCCTGGAACGACGTGTTCGAGGTGGGCGGTTTGTTCAGCGTGATTAACCGGCCCTACGACGGTGACCGGGAAACCGATCTGCGTCTGCTCGTCGACCTCACTTTCCGCTTCTAGAAGAGTTTGAAGATGCCTTTGATTTCGCGTTTCTTCCTTCTGCTGGGAGTGCTGCTGGTCAGCGCCTGCGCCCAGCAAGCCCCGGCCTTTGCGCCGCCGTCCGAGCGACCGCTGGCAGCCAATGAAAAGCCCTGGCCGAAAAACCACGTGCTGGGCATTGCCTACCACGACGTCGAAGACCGAGACCCCGATCAGGCGGTAGTGGCGGTGCGCACCGAGCGTCTGCTCGAACAGCTCGCCTGGTTGCGGGAGAACAACTACAAACCGGTGACGGTCGACCAGATCATGGCCGCGCGCAAAGGCGGGCCGGAACTGCCGCCCAAGGCAATCCTGCTCAGCTTCGACGACGGTTACTCAAGCTTCTACACCCGAGTGTTGCCGGTATTGCGCGCCTACAACTGGCATGCGCTGCTGGCCCCGGTCGGCACCTGGATCGATACGCCGCTGAACCAACCGGTGGATTTCGCCGGTACGCCGCGTGCGCGCTCGGACTTCCTGACCTGGGCTCAGGTGCGGGAAATCTCGCAATCGGGCCTGGTGGAAATCGCCGCCCACACCGACGCCAGCCACAAAGGCATCCTCGCCAACCCGCAAGGCAACCTGCAGCCGGCGGCCGCGACCCGCCGCTACGATCCGGTGAGCAAACGCTACGAATCCGAAGCCGATTTCCAGGCGCGGATCCGCGCCGACGTGCAAGCGATCTCGGAGAAAATCCGCAAGAACACCGGTAAGAAACCGCGCGTCTGGGTCTGGCCTTACGGCACGGCGGACGGCACGTCGCTGACCGTGGTCAGCGAAGAGGGCTATGAAATGGCCCTGACCCTCGATGACGGCCTCGATGCCCTCGACAACCTGATGAGCGGGCCGCGTTTCCTGGTGGCTTCCGACCCTGACGGCGAGCACTTCGCCAACAGCGTGGTCGGCGTGCAATCGGATTTCACCATGCGCGTGGTCCACGTCGATCTGGACAACGTCTACGACCCGGACCCGGCGCAGCAGGAAATCAACCTCGGCAAACTGATCCAGCGCATGGCCGACATGGGCGCCAACACTGTGTTCCTGCAAGCCTTCGCCGATCCGAAGGGCGATGGGCTGGTGCATTCGCTGTACTTCCCCAACCGTCATCTGCCGATGCGCGCCGACCTGTTCGACCGCGTCGCCTGGCAATTGCGCACCCGGGCTCACGTGAAGGTTTTCGCGTGGATGCCGGTGCTGAGTTTCGAGCTGGATTCGAAGCTGCCACGGGTGACGCGCTGGGATCCGAAGACTGGCACGACCGCGGTCGACCCGGATCAATACAAACGCCTGTCGCCGTTCGATCCCGAAGTGCGACGAATCATCGGCGAGATCTACGAAGACGTGGCACGCCTGACTTCGGTCGACGGCATTCTCTACCACGACGACGCGGTGCTTTCGGACTTCGAAGACGCCGGCCCTCAGGCACTGAAGGCTTACGCCGCCCAAGGCTTGCCGGGCTCGATCGCCGCCCTGCGTGACGATCCGGCAGCGATGCAGCGCTGGACGCGGTTCAAGAGCCGTTACCTGATCGACTTCACCAACGAACTCACCGCCAAGGTGCGCGCGATTCGTGGCCCGCAAGTGCTCACCGCGCGCAACATCTTCGCCGAGCCGGTGCTCAATCCGCACAGCGAAGCGTGGTTCGCGCAGAACCTCGACGACTTCCTCGGGACCTACGACTGGACGGCGCCGATGGCCATGCCGCTCATGGAAAAACAGACCCATGCGCAATCCGGCCCGTGGCTCGAAGAGCTGGTGGCGAAGATCAAACAGCGCCCTGGTGCGCTGGACCGCACGGTGTTCGAGCTGCAAGCCCGGGACTGGACGAAAAAGAACCAGGCCGACATCGACGGCGCACAACTGGCCGACTGGATGAGCCGCCTCAAGCGTCAGGGCGCCACCAGTTTCGGCTACTACCCGGACAACTTTCTCGAGAACCTGCCGGACCTGAAAACCGTGCGGCCTGCGCTCTCCAACAAATGGAACCCATGACATGCTGGATAGACTGCTGGCCCTGCTTGTTCTGGCGATCGTCCTCGGCGTCCCGCTGGGGCTGATCTTCCTGGTCACCGGGCAATTCCTGATGGACTTCGTGTTCTTCTACCCGCTGTTCATGTCCGGGTTGTGGATTTCCGGTGGCCTGTATTTCTGGCTGCACTGGGAACGGCACTGGCCGTGGAAGGACGACACCCTGCCGCCACCGCTGGAAGGCGAACCGCTGATTTCGATCCTGATCCCTTGCTACAACGAGGGCGACAACGCCGCCGACACCATCCACGCGGCGCTGGCGCAGCACTACCCGAACATCGAAGTCATCGCGATCAACGACGGCTCCAAGGACAACACCGCCGAAGTGCTGGATGCGCTGGCCAAGGAAGACCCACGGCTGCGGGTGCTGCACCTGGCGGAAAACCAGGGCAAGGCCGTGGCCCTGCGCATGGGCGCCATCGCTGCGCGCAGCGAATATCTGGTGTGCATCGACGGTGATGCGCTGCTGGCGCCGAACACCGCCGCTTACCTCGTCGCGCCGATGCTCGACAACGCACGACTGGGTGCGGTGACCGGCAACCCACGGATCCGCACACGTTCGACCCTGGTCGGTCGGGTTCAGGTCGGCGAGTTCTCGTCGATCATCGGGCTGATCAAGCGCACCCAGCGGGTGTTCGGGCGGATCTTTACGGTGTCGGGTGTGATCGTCGCGTTCCGCCGCACGGCGCTGAACCGGGTTGGCTACTGGAGCCCGGACATGATCACCGAAGACATCGACATCAGCTGGAAGCTGCAACTGGATCACTGGAGCATCTTCTACGAGCCCCGTGCCCTGTGCTGGATTCTGATGCCGGAAACCCTGCGCGGTCTGTGGAAACAGCGTCTGCGCTGGGCCCAGGGCGGCGCCGAAGTGCTGTTCAAGAACATTCGCGGGATCTGGCAGTACCGTCACCGTTACCTGTGGCCGCTGCTGTTCGAATACTGCCTGTCGACCGGTTGGGCGTTCACCTTCCTGTTGTCGGTGATCTTCTGGGCCGTCGGCAAGTTCGTGGTCATGCCTGAAGCCATTGCGGTCGATCACCTGATGCCCCCGGCGTTCACCGGTCTGCTGCTGGCGTTTGTCTGCCTGGTGCAGTTCGCGGTCAGCATCATCATTGACCGTCGTTACGAGCCGGGCCTGGGCAAGACCATGTTCTGGGTGGTCTGGTATCCGATTGCGTTCTGGTTCGTCAGCCTGCTGACCACGCTGGTCAGTTTCCCCAAAGTCTTGTTCGGCCAACACCAGAAGCGTGCGCGCTGGGTCAGTCCCGACCGGGGTATCAAGCCGCTCGGGGACGATGAAGAGGAGGTTATCAAATGAAAATCATCCGAACCCGCCAACGGCCGTTTCTGGTGGTGGTCGATGCGTTCTTCACCGTGCTGGCCTGGATCGGCCTGCTGTATCTGCTGGCGCGCGGTTTATGGCCGCTGATCGAGACCCACGAAGGCGGGCCGCGCATCGACAATTCGGCGTTCGAAGCCCTTGGCACCTTGCAGATTTACCTGTGGGTGGCGCTGGTCAACGCGGTGATCCTGATCGGCTGGGCGCGCTATCAGCAACGCAAGAGCCGAAGCTTCGCCCAGCGCCGCCTGCCGTCCCCGGTGGTCGACGATGAAGGGCTGAGCCGCAGCTTCAAATTGTGCGACGAGCGCTTTCAGAAACTGCGCGGGCCGGGCGTGATGACCATCCACAACGATCAGGACGGCGACGTCAGCCAAGTGGTGCCGCATCTGTGGCCGGTCCAGCCGCAGGAACTGCCGCCACCGCTGGCGCCTCTGGAACATCCTCGGGTGATATTTCTGCACGCCGAGGACGACGACAACCGCGAGCCGCTGAACCGGATCACCTGACGGCGCGAATCAGCCGCCAGGCTTCATCCATCGGCAGTGGTTGTTTCATGCGTTCGGCCAGCAGCGCCATCGCTCGCTCCTCTTCGCAGGCCACCGCCGCCACCACCACGCCCTTGCTCCCGAACAGCCCGATAAATGGCGGCTGTTCGGGTTCGCCGATGAATTCGACTGCGTCCCACTGCTCGGCGTGACCGAGATAGTCGTAGTTGCGGCCGAAATGCCAGGTCCAGAAATACGGCACGTCGAGGTAATGCTCGTCGCCACCGAGCAGGTTGGCGGCGGCGATCCGCGCGTGCTGCTGGGCCAGGCGCCAGTGTTCGATGCGTTGTGGTTTGCCGTTCAACGGGAAGGTGGCGATATCGCCAATCGCCCACAGGTCGTCAGCCACGCGCAGGCTGGCATCGACCAACAGTGATTGATCCTCCTCGCGCGGCAGGTCGCCGAAGGCTTCGGTGGCCGGATGTACGCCGATTCCCGCCAACACCAGATCCGCCGACAGGCGCAGGCCGTTGTCGAGCAACACCGCCTCGACCTTGCCGTCGCCGGTGATCTCCCTGGCTTCGTGATCGGTGATGAATTTCACGCCGTGTTCTTCATGCAGTGCCCGGATCGCCTTGCCCACGGCTTCACCGAATTGCGCCGCGAAGGGAATCTCGTGACGCGCCAGCACCGTCACCTCGAGACCGTGCTGGCGCAGGGCCGAGGCGCATTCGAGCGCAATGAAACTGTCACCGATGATCACCGCGCGCTGCCCCGGCTGGGCGGCGTCCATGATGGATTGCGCCTGGGCTTTGCAGCGCAGGACAAATACTTGAGGCAGGTCGGCGCCGGGTAGTTCCAGCGTGTTTGGCGTTGCGCCGGTGGCCAGCACCGCCGCGCTGTAATGCAGTGTGCGGCCATCGCTCAGGTGAAGGGTTTTGGTATCGGCATCGAGCCCTGTGACCTCGCCTGAAACCCGGTTGATGTGCTGTTCGCGGTAAAAATCGTCATCGCGCAGCGGCGGGGTTTCCGCCGACGGCATTTCCCCGGACAGCACGAATTTGCTCAGCACCGTTCGGTCGTAGCCGGCGTCCGGCTCGCGGTCGATCAGCACGATTCGCCCGCCGAAGCCTTTTTCCCGCAGGGCGGCGGCGCAGGCCGTTCCCCCGGCACCGGCGCCGACGATGACAAAGGTGCGCGGGTCGTCCTGCGGCGGGGTGGGCGGATCCGGCAGCGGCTGGTCATCGACCCACACCTCGTCGCCGCGCAGTTCCAGCGGATAGCGCTTGAGGCTGTCCAGCGCCGGAGGCTCGCACAACGCGCCATCTTCGGCGCGAAAGGCTGCCTTGTGCCAAGGGCAGATCAAACGGCCATGGCACAACGCACCTTCCGCCAGCGGTGCGCCGGCGTGCGGGCATTCCCCCTGAAAAGCGCGCAACTGGCCGGCGGCGCGCAGCAGGACGACCTTGCAGTCGCCGACTTGCACCTCCAGCCCACGGTCTTCAGGCACATCGGCGAAACGGGCGACACGGTGCAGGGTCATGGTCGTGCTCCTCACAGGCATTTCTCATACGAGTTTGGGCAGCATTGCGAGGTTCAGCCATTTGCCACTGCCACGGCACGAACGGTACGGCTATAGTTTGCAGGCCGACGAAGGCCCAACTGCACAAGGTGCTCCCGGAATGACCCGATTGACCTCTCTCAACCCTTGGCTGGCGGCCGTTGCCGTCGCCCTTTGCGTGCAGTTTCCGGCGCAGGCCCAGGAGCGTTTCACCCTCAGCATTCCCGGCGTGTCGGATAACCGCCTGTTCACCTCGGCGGCGGCCAGCGATGCGGCCGGCTGCGGCGGCAAGAACCAGTCGCCGGCCCTGAGCTGGAATGCCGGCCCGGCCGGAACCCTGAGCTACGCCATCGTCATGCACGATCCGGACGGCCAGAAAGGCGCGGGTGTCGATCACTGGATTCACTACGGGATCAAGGCCACGACCCGGCAGATTGCCGCCGGCGTTGGCGCCAAATCGGCCCTTGAAGGCGTCGGTGGCACCAACAGCAAAGGCACCACCAGCTACGTCGGCCCGTGCCCACCGGTGGGCGACAGCGCGCACCACTACATCATCCAGATCTACGCCCTGGATCTGGCCCCGGACGCCTTGCCCGCTGGCCTGACCCGGGCCCAGTTGATGGAAAAGATCAAAGGCCACGTGCTGCGCAACAGCAGTGCGGTGCGGCGCTATCACCGCTGAAAAAAATTTCGGCGAGATTTAACCCGAACGCAAAGGGCTGCCCGTCTCAGGGGATGAATGGATCAATTCTTCCCCGAGGTCAGCCCCCATGTCCCTTCCTTCCACGCTTCTGCGCCCCCTTGCTGCCAGTGTGTTGCTGGTGGTTGCCGGTTGCGGTGTTTCCTCCAGCCCGGAAACCACCGTCGCGCCGCTGCCGGCGCAGACCGAACTGAAATCTTCCGTGCAGCCCGAAGTGGTCATGGCCGACAGCGCGATGGCCAAACGCAGTGTACGGGCGGCGCCGATCGCCAGTTTTGCACCGCTGCCGGCCGCTGAAAGTTATCCACAGGGCTATCGCGACGAACAGCGCGAGCAGTACGCCAAGCTGGCCGACAACCCGATCCACAGCGTCGCCGAAACCCCGGTCTCGACCTTCAGTGCCGACGTCGACACCGGCGCATACGCCAACGTGCGGCGACTGCTCAATCAGGGGCGACTGCCGCCGGAAGGCGCGGTGCGCCTGGAAGAGATGGTCAATTACTTTCCCTACGACTACGCGCTGCCGAGCGATGGCTCGCCCTTCGGCGTGACCACCGAACTCGCCGCCTCACCGTGGAACCCGCACACCCGCTTGCTGCGCATCGGCATCAAGGCCTCCGACCGCGCGGTGGCGGAATTGGCCCCGGCCAATCTGGTATTTCTGGTGGATGTGTCCGGCTCAATGGACCGCCCCGAAGGCTTGCCGCGGGTCAAAAGCACCCTGAAGTTGCTGGTCGATCAATTGCGCGAGCAGGATCGGGTGTCGCTGGTGGTGTACGCCGGTGAATCCAGAGTGGTGCTGGAGCCGACTTCCGGACGGGAAAAGGCGAAAATTCGCACAGCCATCGAGCAATTGACCGCCGGCGGCTCGACTGCGGGCGCTTCAGGCATCGAGCTGGCTTATCAGATGGCGCAGCAGGCGTTCATCCCCAAAGGCATCAACCGCATCCTGTTGGCCACCGATGGTGACTTCAATGTCGGCATCAGCGACTTCGACAGCCTGAAACAAATGGCTGTGGATAAACGCAAGAGCGGGATTTCCCTGACCACCCTGGGTTTTGGTGTGGATAACTACAATGAACACCTGATGGAACAACTGGCCGATGCCGGTGACGGCAACTACGCCTACATCGACAACCTGCGCGAAGCGCGCAAGGTGCTGGTGGATCAACTCGGTTCGACCCTCGCCGTGGTCGCGAAAAACGTCAAGTTGCAGGTCGAGTTCAACCCGGCGCAGGTCAGCGAATACCGGCTGCTCGGTTACGAGAACCGCGCGTTGAAGCGTGAGGATTTCAGCAATGACAAGGTCGATGCCGGTGAAATCGGTGCAGGCCATACGGTGACGGCGCTGTATGAAATTGTCCCGGCAGGCGAGAAGGGCTGGCTGGAACCGCTGCGCTATGGAAAAACCGATGCAGTGGTTTCCGAGAAGAAAGGAGAATTGGCCATGTTGCGCGTGCGATATCAAAAGCCTGAGGGTGGGAAAAGTCTGCTGATCGAGCGGCCGATTGCCAGTCAGGTTGTATCGGCCAGTGAGGACCTGCGTTTCGCCTCCGCCGTCGCTGCGTTTTCCCAGCAACTCAAGGACGGCCGCTACACCGGCGAATTCAGCCTCAAGGACACCGAAGCCCTGGCCCGAGGTGCACGCGGCGATGACCGCTTCGGCCTGCGCAACGAGTTCGTGCAACTGGTGGAACTGGCGCAGAGCCTGCGTACGTCCACGGCCTCCAACGCAATGTCCACCGAGCGACGGATTGAATAGTGAGCCGCCTCAAAGGCTTCATCACCCAGCTGTTTACCTCCGCCGACAGCCTTGAGGCCAGCAGCGACGAATCGCTGCTGGCCCGTTATCGCGAGGGTGACGGCAGGGCATTCGAGATCCTGTACGCCCGTCATCGCCAGAGCCTTTACCGGTTTCTGCTCGGTTTGAGCGGCAAACCGGAACTGGCCGACGAGGTTTTCCAGGAGACCTGGCTGAGCCTGATCCGCAGCGCCAGTCAGCCACAAGGCCGGGCGACCTTTCGTACATGGTTGTTCCAGATTGCCCGCAATCGCCTGATCGACCACTGGCGCAAACACGGCGCCCGGCAACCGCTGCATGACAGCTATGACGAGCAATTCCACGCCGTCAGCGACGACGCCTCCGATCCCGAACAATTGCTCAACCTCAGCCGCGACAGCCAGCGCCTGGAGAGCGCCCTGCAATCCTTGCCCGCCGACCAGCGCGAAGTGTTCCTGCTGCGCGCCCATGGCGACCTCGACCTGGCGCAAATCGCCAGCCTCACCGAAACACCGCTGGAAACCGTCAAGAGCCGCTTGCGCTACGCCCAGCAAAAACTGCGTCGGCTGCTGGCCGAGGAGGTACTGACATGACGGATACCCGCCTGACACCCGAAGAGCAAGTGCTCAAGCATGTGCGCGAACAGCACAACGCCGAGCCGCCGGCGCATCTCGATGCGCTGATCCTAAACGCCGCCCACCGTGAAACCCCGGCGCCAAGGCAGAGCCTGTGGCAACGCTGGCTCAAGGCCTGCCAGAAGCCGCGCTACCAGGTGGTTTTCGCCAGTCTGGTCGGCATCGCGCTGATGCTGTCGCTGTTGCAGCGTGCGCCGGAACCCGTGGCTCAATTCGATTTCGCCCCTGCTGCCAAACCGGCTGCGCCTGGGGTCCGCCAGGAGGCCCGATCGCTGTCGGCTCCTGCCGGCGCACTTTCCGCGCCAGCTCCCGCGCCGATGGCGGAAATGGCCGCGCCGATGCAGAGCGAATCGATCAGCGCCGACACGGCGGACGAAGCCAAGGTCAGCAAGCGCGCCGCCGCCCCGGTCAACGGTCTCGACGCGCAACTGCGCGAAGTCCTGCGCCTGCGCGAGTCCGGCCAGTCGCAAGCGGCCGACAGCCTGTTCAACAACCTGCACAAGCGCTACCCGAACGTGAATCTCGACCTGCGACTGGAAAAAATCCGCAAGAACTGACTGTATCAGCCATCCGCCATTTGGCATTGACCCGCAAAAACGCGCACTATCGGGTCATTGCCGATGCGCTGGAGGATGCCGTGGCCCAAAAAATCGACCGCATCGCCCAAATGCTCAACTGCCCGGTCAAGGGTGAGGAACTGCGGCGGGCAGTGACGGAGAGTCGCAAGGAGTTTCTTCTGGCCAAACAGGCCGAAGAGGATCTGGAGGACGACGTTCTCGATGATGACTTGATCGAGGACGAAGAAGACGATGATGAATATGACGAGTTTGACTGGACGACGGAGTGAGTCGCCAGCCAGCAGGTACAAAAAAGCCCCGGACCATCACAGTCCGGGGCTTTCTCGTTTAAATCAATGGCGCACCAGGCGGGATTCGAACCCACGACCCCTGCCTTCGGAGGGCAGTACTCTATCCAGCTGAGCTACTGGTGCAGCGGGCGACATCATACCTAGGTCGGCTCGGGGCGTCCATGCCGGGTTTTGGCGTGGATTGTCAGTGCAAGTGTCGGTTAGAAAACCCTGTATTCCATAAAGCTGTAACGTCCTGCAAAAGGCTCGCTTGGCGCTTTGGGGAGGCTGTTCTATGGTTTCCCTGCGATCGGGGCTGTGGGTACGTTGATCTGAAATGTTCAGCAATTGCGGCGTTTTTGTTCTTTTTTTCGAACGCCCTATTGTCCTTCAACCCCTTTGAACCTAGGATTCGTTTGAGATTTCAAACGCTCCTGATCCAGGTGCTGAGCCGCACGCGTTTCGAGTCGTGCGCTATTCATGTGCCAGCCCGGTGAATGATTTCCCTGACGGCAGCCTTGCGAGGCGCCTTTCTACAATCATAATTTTGCTCCGCGCCTTGCGCGGTGCTGTTAAGGAAAGCCGACATGCAGCTTAAAGACACCCAGTTGTTCCGCCAGCAAGCCTTCATCGATGGCGCATGGGTCGACGCGGACAACGGTCAGACGATCAAGGTCAACAACCCGGCCACTGGCGAGATCCTGGGCACCGTGCCGAAGATGGGCGCTGCCGAAACCCGCCGCGCCATCGAAGCCGCCGACAAGGCGCTGCCGGCCTGGCGTGCACTGACCGCCAAGGAGCGTGCAGGCAAACTGCGTCGCTGGTTCGAACTGATGATCGAGCACCAGGACGACCTCGCTCGCCTGATGACCCTCGAGCAAGGCAAACCGCTGGCCGAAGCCAAGGGCGAAATCGTTTACGCCGCTTCGTTCATCGAGTGGTTCGCCGAAGAAGCCAAGCGCATTTACGGCGACGTGATTCCGGGCCACCAGCCGGACAAGCGCCTGATCGTGATCAAACAACCGATCGGCGTGACCGCTGCCATCACCCCGTGGAACTTCCCGGCGGCGATGATCACTCGTAAGGCAGGTCCTGCGCTGGCCGCCGGTTGCACCATGGTGCTCAAGCCGGCTTCGCAAACGCCGTTCTCCGCATTCGCTCTGGCCGAACTGGCCCAGCGCGCCGGCATCCCTAAAGGTGTGTTCAGCGTGGTGTCCGGCAGCGCCGGCGATATCGGCAGCGAGCTGACCAGCAACCCGATCGTGCGCAAACTGTCCTTCACCGGCTCGACCGAAATCGGTCGTCAGCTGATGTCGGAATGCGCCAAGGACATCAAGAAAGTCTCCCTGGAACTGGGCGGCAACGCGCCGTTCATCGTGTTCGACGACGCGGACCTGGATAAGGCCGTCGAAGGCGCGATCATTTCCAAGTACCGCAACAACGGCCAGACCTGCGTCTGCGCCAACCGTCTGTACATTCAGGATTCGGTCTATGACGCGTTCGCCGAGAAGCTGAAAGTGGCAGTCGCCAAGCTGAAGATCGGCAACGGTCTGGAAGAAGGCACCACCACTGGCCCGCTGATCGACGAGAAAGCCGTGGCCAAGGTGCAAGAGCATATCGCTGACGCCGTGAGTAAAGGCGCGACCGTTCTGGCCGGTGGCAAGCCGATGGAAGGCAACTTCTTCGAGCCGACCATCCTGACCAACGTGCCGAAAGACGCGGCGGTGGCCAAGGAAGAAACCTTCGGTCCGCTGGCGCCACTGTTCCGCTTCAAAGACGAAGCCGAAGTGATCGCGATGTCGAACGACACCGAGTTCGGTCTGGCCTCGTACTTCTACGCTCGCGACCTGGACCGTGTGTTCCGTGTGGCTGAAGCCCTGGAATACGGCATGGTCGGCGTCAACACCGGGCTGATCTCCAACGAAGTCGCGCCGTTCGGCGGCATCAAGGCCTCGGGCCTGGGTCGTGAAGGCTCCAAGTACGGCATCGAAGATTACCTGGAAATCAAATACCTCTGCCTGGGCATCTAAGCCTCGGTAGAAGATCGCTGTAAACGCAAAGGGCACGAGAGCGCTGTCCCTTTGCGTCGTTTCAAACCGGAATTTTCTCTGCGGCCGGGAACGCCGTGGCAGTCGATCATCGCATGCTGCCACCGCCGATTCCTCCCGCTTTATCCTTGAACCACGCCGCCCGATGAGCGGCGAATGAGGACTGTAATGAGCAAGACTAACGCTGAACTGATGGCCCGTCGTACCGCAGCTGTTCCACGTGGTGTTGGCCAGATTCACCCGATCTTCGCCGAGTCCGCGAAGAACGCGACCGTGACCGACGTTGAAGGTCGTGAATTCATCGACTTCGCCGGCGGTATCGCCGTACTGAACACCGGCCACGTGCACCCGAAAATCATCGCCGCCGTGACCGAGCAGCTGAACAAGCTGACCCACACCTGCTTCCAGGTGCTGGCCTACGAGCCGTACGTTGAGCTGTGCGAGAAAATCAACGCTCGCGTACCGGGCGACTTCGCCAAGAAAACCCTGCTGGTGACCACCGGTTCCGAAGCCGTTGAAAACGCCGTCAAGATCGCCCGGGCCGCCACTGGCCGCGCTGGCGTGATCGCCTTCACCGGCGCCTACCACGGTCGCACCATGATGACCCTGGGCCTGACCGGTAAAGTCGTGCCTTACTCGGCCGGCATGGGCCTGATGCCAGGCGGCATCTTCCGCGCGCTGTACCCGAACGAACTGCACGGCGTGAGCATCGACGACTCGATCGCTTCCATCGAACGCATCTTCAAGAACGACGCCGAGCCGAAAGACATCGCCGCGATCATCATCGAGCCTGTGCAGGGTGAAGGTGGTTTCTACGTCGCGCCGAAAGAATTCATGAAGCGTCTGCGTGCCCTGTGCGACCAGCACGGCATCCTGCTGATCGCTGACGAAGTGCAGACCGGCGCTGGCCGTACCGGCACCTTCTTCGCCATGGAACAGATGGGCGTTGCTGCCGATCTGACCACCTTCGCCAAGTCCATCGCTGGCGGCTTCCCGCTGGCCGGTGTCTGCGGCAAGGCCGAATACATGGACGCCATCGCGCCAGGTGGCCTGGGTGGCACCTACGCCGGTAGCCCGATCGCTTGCGCCGCGGCCCTGGCCGTGATGGAAGTGTTCGAAGAAGAAAAACTGCTGGACCGCTGCAAGGCTGTCGGCGAGCGTCTGGTTACCGGCCTGAAAGCCATCCAGGCCAAGTACCCGGTGATCGGCGAAGTCCGTGCTCTGGGCGCGATGATCGCGGTCGAGCTGTTCGAAAACGGCGACAGCCACAAGCCAAACCCGACCGCCGTCGCGGCTGTGGTGGCCAAGGCGCGTGACAAGGGCCTGATCCTGCTGTCCTGTGGCACGTACGGCAACGTGCTGCGCGTCCTGGTACCGCTGACCTCGCCGGACGAGCAACTGGACAAAGGCCTGGCGATCATCGAAGAGTGCTTCTCGGAGCTGTAATCCGCAGCACCGTGTGATCGGATCGACAAAAAACCCGCTTCGGCGGGTTTTTTCATGCCGGGAGAAACACCTGCGCGGTTTTCAGGTTGTACCGAAACGCCAGCATTGGCTAAGGTTCAAGCATTGCAAGGGAGGGCGAGCATGACGGCCGTTGATTTACCCGCTGTACCGAGAGTCCTGATTGCCGAGGCCGACCCGTGGTCTCGTGACCTGCTCAAACAAGTGTTGCTGAATGTGCGCTGCGATGCGCGGCTGGATCTGTGCGCCGATGGCCAGGAGGCAATGACGCTGCTCAGCGAAGTGCCCTATGACCTGGCGATCGTCGACTGGGAGTTGCCCGGCGTCGATGGCTTGAACGTATTGCGCAGCGTGCGCCAGCGCAGACGCAATCCGCCGCTGCCGTTCATTCTGATGAGCAGCCGCAACGACAGCGCCAGCGTGCGCGAAGCCTTGCCGCTGGCGCCGACCGCTTATCTTGCCAAACCCCTGAACATGGAAAGCCTGACCGAGCGTTTGCAGGGACTGCTGCTGAACGCCGGCGAAGAAGTGTTCTGTGAAGTACCGGCGCTGGCGCCGGGCATGACATTGTCGGTGTTCCTCGAACGCCGCCGCGAGCAGGCCGACGGCGCGCCGCTGATGACCGACGTGCAGGTGGCGGTCAAGCGCAGCCTCAATCCCAACGGCCTGGATCTGAAGCTGCTGGAAGAGGAAATTCGCACCGACCCGCAGATCACCGCCGTGTTGATCGCCGCCGCCAACAGCGCCGCCCAGCACCACGGTGCGCCAGTGCAGACCCTGGCCCAGGCGCTGCATCGTCTGGGCACCGGTCAAAGCATGAACCTGATCCTTGGTTTGGCACTCAAGCGCAGCGCCCGGCTCAGCGACCCGTGTCTGGCCGACTACGCCGAGCGCTATTGGGGCCTGTCGCTGCACACCGCCGAGTACGCCCGCACGCTGGCGCGGCTGCTCGATCTGGATCAGGAGCGCTGCTATTGCGCCGGGATGCTCCACCGCCTCGGTGATCTGGCTTTGCTGCGTTGTCTGCAGGAGTGGAAGCAGGCTGGCGGCGAGCTGGATGAGCTGGAGGAAGTCGGCGATGCGCTGGCCGAATTCGGTGCGGCGTATGGCTCGGCGCTGCGCACTCGCTGGCGTTTGCCGTTGGAACTGCGCGAGCTGATTGCCTCGGTCTACCAGCTCGGTGGCGGGGTGTATTCCCGCGAGGCACTGGTGATGAACATGGCGGCGCAGATGGCGCGGCTGACCGAGCATGAAGGCGTCGAGGAACTGGCGAAGAGCCGCACGGCGCGCTTGCTTAAAATCGGCTTGCCTGAGCTGATGCGGATGCGCAAATAGCGGTTTGATTGCGCATCCAGTCTTGAATCAGGCGGAAATGATCCGGTTCTTGCCCTGGCGCTTGGCCTCGTACATCGCCGCGTCTGCGCGGGCGAACAGGGTGTCGAGGCTTTCATCTTCCGGGGTGAGGCTGGTCAGGCCCTGGCTGACGGTGATACCGAACGTCTGTTCACCATGGTTGAAACTCAGCCGCTGGATTTCCCGTTGCAGCCGTTCGGCCACCTGCATCGCCATGTCCGGCGCACAGCCCGGGAAAACCGCAGCGAATTCCTCACCGCCAATCCGTCCGAACAGGTCTCCCCGGCGCAATGATGCTCGCCCGCATTCGGCGATCCGTTGCAGCACGTTGTCGCCCTCCGGGTGGCCGTAGGTGTCGTTGATCACTTTGAAGTCATCGATGTCCAGCAGCAGGAACGCCATTTGCGCGCCTTGCAGGCGGGCTTGTTCAAATTCCCGGTGGGCGCATTCGAAGAAGTGTCGGCGATTGCTGCTCTGGGTCAGTACGTCGGTGGTGGCCAGGCGTTGCAGCTCGGTTTCCATTTGCTTCTTGTCGGTGATGTCTTCGGCGAAGCCGACGATGATCACCGGTTGCCCCGGTTCGTCCTGACGATTGATGAAGCACTTGTCGCTGACCCAGCGAACCTGGCCGTCGGCGGCGATGATCCGGTATTCGCGGTCTTCCACGGCGCCTTTGTGCAGCACTTCGGCGAGGCTGCGTTCGGCGTATTCCAGATCATCCGGGTAGATGCTGTCGCGCCACTGGTTGTAGTCGGCCAGCAACAGGCCGGCGGAACGACCGAAGATCCGCTCGTAAGCGGGGCTGACGTACAACACCTGACGGGTTTCCCAGTTGAAGGCCCAAAGCACGGCGTTGACGCTGACCAGCAGCGAACTGAACAGCTGCTCGCGTTCGCTGAGCCGGGCGACTTCGCCCTGGGCGTGCATCAATGCCATCAGGGTTTGCGCGGCCTCGGGCCACTGGGGAGGGGATGAGTCTTTTTGATTGTTGTTGACCATCGACACGAATCTCAAAGGGCGTGCCGATCAATCGACAACGGCCACGGGAAAACCCGCCGGGGGTGGCGAAGTGTCTTTGAGATAGGGGATCGAGGGTGAAGTTCCGAAGGGTGCGCCCGGGAACCGAGCGCACCGATCAACGGCACTCAGGCTGCGACAGGGCGCAGCGAGTAGGTTTTCAACTGGTCAGCGAATTCGCGCAGTGACTGGATGCCGCTGGCCTCGGCCTCGTGTACCCATTCCTTGATGGCGGCGAGCATGTCGTGGCCATTTGCGCTGGTCTTGACCCAGATCTGCTGCAGGGCCAGACGTTTCTCGTAGATTACCTTCAGCGCCTGGCTGTGCTCGAGCATGTTCTGGATGCGCGCGTGGTGGCGATCTTCCAGCAGGCTGGTTTCCCGCGAGAGCAGGCGTTTGGCCCGGTGGAACTGGTGGCGTACCGAATGATCGACCTTGGCCAGTTCCTGCTTGACCAGCGGCCCGATCACCAGCTTGCGGTACTGGGCCATGATCTGGAAGCGGTTGTTGAGGATCGCCATGGCGGTGTCCATGTCCAGGCTGCCCTTGCCTTCGACGCGGTGGGCGATCGGGGCAACACGCTGGACCTTGGCCAGGCGCAGGAAGCTGAAGACCTGGATCCAGGCCCAGCCGAGGTCGAACTCCCACTTCTTGACCGACAGCTTGGCCGAGTTGGGATAGGTGTGATGGTTGTTGTGCAGTTCTTCGCCGCCGATCAGGATGCCCCACGGCACCAGATTGGTCGCCGCGTCGCGGCATTCGAAGTTGCGGTAGCCAACGGCATGGCCCAGACCGTTGACCACACCGGCCGCCCAGACCGGAATCCACATCATCTGGATCGCCCAGATGGTGATGCCGATGGTGCCGAACAGCAGCAGGTCGACGACGGCCATGATCGCCACGCCCAGCAGCCTGTAGCGGCTGTAGAGGTTGCGCTCGATCCAGTCTTCGGGGCAGTTCTTGCCGTAGATGCGCAGGGTTTCCGGGTTCTGCGCTTCTTCGCGGTACAGCTCGGCACCTTTGCGCAGGACGGTGGAAAGACCCTTGACGACCGGGCTGTGCGGGTCGTCTTCGGTTTCGCATTTGGCGTGGTGTTTGCGGTGGATGGCAGTCCACTCGCGGGTGTTCTGCGCCGTGGTCAGCCACAGCCAGAAACGGAAGAAATGCTTCAGGCCGGCATTCAGCTCCAGGGAGCGATGGGCCGAGTAGCGGTGCAAGTAGACCGTGACGGCAACGATCGTCACGTGGGTCATCACCAGGGTGACGGCGACCAGCGACCAGGCCGACAAGCCAAGAAAACCTTCGTACCACATAGGCTATAGGGCCCTCGATAAAGAAAAAACAGCCGTTGCATTATCACCAAGCACACAGATAAAACCAGTCGCCCTTTCAGATAAGAGATGGCTGGATGTTTCTTGACCTATAATCCCGACATTTTTGTAGGGACATGGACGGCCGAATGTCTGCCACTTACCGCGATGCCTTGCGTGCAGCGCTGCTTTACCTGGTCCTTGCCGTAGTCTGGCTGCAAGGCACTGGTTATTTATTGAACAGTTTCTTCGATAGCTCTGACGAGTTGCTGCGCTGGCAACTGATCAACGGCTACCTGTTCGTGGCGCTCAGCGCCGGGTTGATCTTCCTGGCCCGGGCGCGGCTGTTCGAATGCCTGGGCATCGGCGCCCGATTGCGTGAACGCCAGGCGGATCGCGAACGCCTGCGTCAGGCCGCTGCGGTATTCGATTGCACCCGCGAAGGCGTGCTGGTCACGGACCGGCAAGGGCTGATCGTGCACGTCAATCGCGCCTTCATGGAAATCACCGGTTATCAGCGCGATGAAGTCATCGGCCAGCAGCCCAGCCTGTTCAAGTCCGGGCATCATCCGCCGGGGTTCTATCAAGCGATGTTCGCTTCTTTACAGGCGCGGGACGAATGGAGCGGCGAGATCTGGAACCGGCGCAAGAGCGGTGAAATCTACCCGCAATGGCAGACGATCCGGGTCATTCGTGACGATGACAACCGGCTCAGCCATTACGTCGCGGTGTTTTCCGACATCAGCGCGATCAAGGATTCCGAGCACGAACTCAAGCACCTGGCCCACCACGATCCGCTGACCGACCTGCCCAACCGCCTGCTGTTCAGCGACCGCGCCGAACAGGCGCTGGCATCGGCGCAGACCCACAAGCGCGGTTGCGCGCTGCTGATGATCGATCTGGACCACTTCAAACTGATCAATGACAGCCTCGGTCACACCATCGGTGACCGTTTGCTCAAGGCGGTCGCGGCGCGTTTGCAGGTGTTGTTCGGGCCGGGCATCACCCTGGCGCGGCTGGGCGGCGATGAATTCGCGGTTCTGCTGGAAAGTTGTCCACAGCCGGCACAGGCGGCAGCGCTGGCTCAGCGTATTCTCGATGCGCTCAAGGAGCCATTCTGCCTCGACGGCCATGAACTGTTCATCAACGCCAGCCTCGGCATCAGCCTGTTTCCCAGCGATGCACTGAGCGCCGAACAGCTGTTGCGCAACGCCGATGCGGCGCTGTTCAAGGCCAAGAGCAGCGGCCGCAATGGCTACGCGCTGTACACCGAAGAGCTCACGGCTCACGCCCAGCAGCGGGTCGAAATCG
The DNA here is from genome assembly GCF_021602345.1 of Pseudomonas pharyngis. Classification (GTDB taxonomy): domain Bacteria; phylum Pseudomonadota; class Gammaproteobacteria; order Pseudomonadales; family Pseudomonadaceae; genus Aquipseudomonas; species Aquipseudomonas pharyngis. The sequence continues at coordinate 555,614 of NZ_BQID01000003.1, read as the reverse complement.
CCTTCGAGTTGCGCCGCGCGCTGGAGCAGCAGGAACTGCGGGTCTACTACCAACCGGTGCACGACCTGCAAACCAGTCGCCTGATCGGCGTCGAGGCGCTGGTGCGCTGGGAGCATCCGCAGCGGGGCCTGGTGTCGCCGGCGGAGTTCATCCCGATTGCCGAGCGCGCCGGGCTGATCTCGGAAATCGACGCCTGGGTCATGCAGCAGGCCTGCCGGCAGATGTGCCAATGGCAGCAGGCCGGGGTGGTGCTGTCGTTTGTCGCGGTGAACGTGTCCTCGCGGTTATTCGCTCGCCGCGAGTTGTATCAGCAGGTGGCGCAGGTGCTGCACGAGACCGGCCTGGATCCGGCCTATCTGGAACTGGAAGTCACCGAAAGCGCGGTGATGGACGATCCGGAAGTCGCGCTGGAACAGATGCATCGTTTGCGCGAACTGGGCATTCGTCTGGCCATCGATGACTTTGGCACCGGTTATTCGTCGTTGCTGCGGCTCAAGCGCCTGCCGGTGCAGAAGCTCAAGATCGATCAGGGTTTCGTCGCCGGCCTGCCGTGGGACGAGGACGATGCGGCGATCGTCCGGGTGATCATCGCCCTGGCCCGCAGCATGGGCATGCAGGTGCATGCCGAGGGCATCGAGCAGGTGGAACAGGCCGCGTTCCTGCTGGAGCAGGCCTGTGATCTGGGGCAGGGCTACTGGTTTGGGCGGCCGGTCCCGGAAGCGCAAATAGACTGGAACCGGGCGCCCTTGATCGGTTGATGACGGCGTACGGCGGGTTTGCCGGCGGGCAAATCCGCCGCAAACCCTTGCTGCATCACATAATGTTTTCCAGTTATATAAACATTCTTAAATAGTCTTTTTAAGAATATCCGCGCCTCTCTTATATTGCTCCCACGCCGAACGCAGTGCCGCCCACTGCCAGGCATATCCCATACAAAGGAGCAGCACCATGAGCGCATCCCTGCGTAGCGTTGACGGTCAGGACGAAAGCACCATCCTGCGTGAAATCCAGAGCGCCTTGCGCGACCTGCGTTTCGGCGCGGTGGAAATCACTGTGCATAACGCCCAAGTGGTCCAGATCGAACGCAAAGAGAAATTCCGCTTGCAGCAACCGGGCAACAAACCGAGCTGAACCCAGAAAGATTCCAGCCTGCGCCCGCTCTTGCCGGGGATCAATGCAAGAGTGGGCGCAGGCGGTGATCTTTACAGGCAACCCGATTTTCGCAATCCATAAGAAAAAGCCACCACCAAGAATTCCAGGAGCTTTCACCATGTCGTCGATTCGCCGTTACGCTTTGGCCGCCCTGGCCAGTGCTGTGTTTGCCGGTTCCGCGGTTGCCAAGGATTACGAACTGCTCAACGTGTCGTATGACCCGACGCGCGAGCTGTATCAGGATTACAACGCCGAGTTCGTGAAGTACTGGCAGTCGGAGCACGCCGGCGACACCGTGAAAATCCAGCAATCCCACGGCGGTTCGGGCAAGCAGGGCCGTGCGGTGATCGACGGTCTGCGCGCCGACGTCGTGACCCTGGCCCTGGCCGGCGACATCGATGAAATCGCCAAGCTCGGCAAGACCCTGCCGGCCGACTGGCAGAAGCGTCTGCCGGACGCCAGCACTCCTTACACCTCGACCATCGTGTTCCTGGTGCGCAAGGGCAACCCGAAAGGCATCAAGGACTGGGGCGATCTGATCAAGAATGACGTCTCGGTGATCACCCCGAACCCGAAAACCTCCGGCGGTGCACGCTGGAACTTCCTCGCGGCGTGGGCCTACGGCCTGAAAGCCAACGGCGGCAACGAAGCCAAAGCCAAGGAATACGTACAAACCCTGTTCAAACACGTACCGGTTCTGGACACCGGCGCCCGTGGCTCGACCATCACCTTCGTCAACAACGGTCAGGGTGACGTGTTGCTGGCCTGGGAAAACGAAGCCTTCCTGGCGCTGAAGGAAGACGGCGGCAAGGACAAGTTCGACATCGTCGTACCTTCGCTGTCGATCCTCGCCGAACCACCAGTGGCCGTGGTCGACAAGAACGCCGAGAAGAAGGGCAACGAGCAGATCGCCGAAGCCTACCTCAAGCACCTGTACAGCCCGGCCGGCCAGGAAATCGCGGCGAAGAACTTCTATCGCCCGCGTGACAAGGACGTGGCTGCCAAGTACGCCCAGCAGTTCCCGAAACTGGAGCTGGTGACCATCGACAAGGACTTCGGCGGCTGGAAAACCGCACAGCCGAAATTCTTCAACGACGGTGGCGTGTTCGACCAGATCTATCAGGCGCAGTAATCTCAAATGAAACGAGCCTGATGCTCAGGCACGAAACCATGTGGGAGCGGGCTTGCTCGCGAAGAAGGTGTGTCAGACGACGTAAATGTTGAATGATAGGGCCCATTCGCGAGCAAGCCCGCTCCCACATTGATGCGTTTTTAACCAAGGACTTTTATGTCGCGTCGTATCTCCCCCGTCATACCCGGCTTCGGGCTGACGCTGGGCTACACCTTGGTGTACCTCAGCCTGATTGTGCTAATCCCGCTGGCGGCGATGTTCGTCCACGCCGCCCAACTCACCTGGGATCAGTTCTGGACGATCATCTCCGCGCCCCGCGTGCTCGCCGCATTGAAGCTGAGCTTCGGCACCGCGCTGTGCGCCGCGATCATCAACGGCATCATCGGCACGTTGCTGGCCTGGGTGCTGGTGCGTTACACGTTCCCGGGGCGCAAGGTGATCGACGCGATGATCGATCTGCCGTTCGCCCTGCCGACCGCGGTGGCCGGTATTGCGCTGACGGCGCTGTACACCCCGACCGGACTGGTCGGGCAGTTCGCCGCCGACCTCGGTTTCAAGATCGCCTACACCCCGCTCGGAATCACCCTGGCGCTGACCTTCGTGACCCTGCCGTTCGTGGTGCGCACGGTGCAGCCGGTGCTGGCGGACATTCCGCGTGAGGTCGAAGAAGCGGCGGCGTGCCTCGGTGCCAAACCGTTGCAGGTGTTCCGTCACATTCTGCTGCCGGCGCTGTTGCCGGCCTGGCTGACCGGTTTCGCCCTGGCGTTCGCCCGTGGCGTCGGCGAGTACGGTTCGGTGATATTCATCGCCGGCAACATGCCGATGAAAACCGAGATCCTGCCGCTGCTGATCATGGTCAAGCTCGACCAGTACGATTACACCGGCGCTACCTCCATCGGCGTGTTGATGCTGGTGGTTTCCTTCGTCCTGTTGCTGCTGATCAACTTGCTGCAGCGGCGCATCGAAACCCCATAAGGAGGCGCGAACCATGTCCCAATCGTCTATTGCGGCCGCGTCCTCGGCCAACGCCGCCCGCCGTGGCAGCGCCACTTCGCGCAGAATCCTGATCGGCCTCGGCTGGCTGATTTTCTTCCTGTTTCTGCTGCTGCCGCTGTTCATCGTGGTGTCGCAGGGATTGAAGAACGGTCTCGGCGCGTTCTTCACCGCGATCTTTGAACCGGATGCCTTGTCGGCGCTGAAACTCACGGTGATCGCGGTATTGATTTCGGTGCCGCTGAACCTGGTGTTCGGTGTCAGCGCCGCGTGGTGCGTGAGCAAGTACTCGTTCCGCGGCAAGAGCATGCTGGTGACGCTGATCGACCTGCCGTTTTCGGTATCGCCGGTGATCGCCGGTCTGGTCTACGTGCTGATGTTCGGCGCCCAGGGCCTGTTCGGGCCGTGGCTGCAGGATCACGACATCCAGATCGTCTTCGCCCTGCCGGGCATCGTGCTGGCGACGATCTTCGTCACCGTGCCGTTCGTGGCCCGTGAGCTGATCCCGCTGATGCAGGAACAAGGCACTCAGGAAGAGGAAGCCGCGCGCCTGCTCGGCGCCAATGGCTGGCAGATGTTCTGGCACGTGACCGTCCCCAACATCAAGTGGGGCCTGATCTATGGCGTGGTGCTGTGTACCGCGCGGGCCATGGGTGAGTTCGGTGCGGTGTCGGTGGTCTCCGGGCACATTCGCGGGGTGACCAACACCTTGCCGCTGCACGTCGAGATCCTCTACAACGAATACAACCACGTGGCCGCGTTCGCCGTGGCGAGCCTGTTGCTGATCCTGGCGCTCTTCATCCTGCTGCTCAAGCAGTGGAGCGAAAACCGTATCAACCGCCTGCGCGCCAGCGCCGCGGAGGAATAATTCATGTCGATCGAAGTGCGTAACGTCAGCAAGAATTTCAATGCGTTCAAGGCGCTGGACAACATCAGCCTGGACATCCACAGCGGTGAACTGGTGGCGCTGCTCGGCCCGTCCGGCTGCGGCAAGACCACCCTGCTGCGCATCATTGCCGGTCTGGAAACCCCGGATAACGGCAACATCGTGTTCCACGGCGAGGACGTGTCCGGCCACGACGTGCGGGATCGCAACGTCGGTTTCGTGTTCCAGCACTACGCCCTGTTCCGCCACATGACGGTGTTCGACAACGTCGCGTTCGGCCTGCGCATGAAACCGAAAAACCAGCGCCCGAACGAAAGCCAGATCGCGACCAAGGTTCACGAGCTGCTGAACATGGTGCAACTGGACTGGCTGTCGGATCGTTATCCGGAGCAACTGTCCGGCGGCCAGCGTCAGCGGATCGCCCTGGCCCGCGCCCTGGCGGTGGAGCCGAAAGTGCTGCTGCTCGATGAGCCGTTCGGCGCCCTCGATGCCAAGGTGCGTAAAGAGCTGCGCCGCTGGCTGGCGCGCCTGCACGAAGACATCAACCTGACCTCGGTGTTCGTCACCCACGATCAGGAAGAAGCGATGGAAGTGGCCGACCGCATCGTGGTGATGAACAAGGGCGTGATCGAGCAGATCGGCTCACCGGGCGACGTCTACGAAAACCCGGCCAGCGATTTCGTCTATCACTTCCTCGGCGATTCGAACCGTCTGCATCTGGGCGATGACAACCACGTGCTGTTCCGCCCGCACGAAGTGTCGCTGTCGCGGCATGAACTGGAGGATCACCACGCCGCCGAAGTCCGCGATATCCGGCCGCTGGGTGCGACCACGCGGGTGACGTTGAAGGTTGAGGGGCAGGCTGATCTGATCGAGGCGGAAGTGGTGAAAGACCACGACAGCCTGACCGGGTTGGCCAAGGGTGAGACGTTGTTCTTCAAGCCGAAGGTCTGGCAGAAAGTCGCCAGCCTTTGATGGCAAACACTTTGTTCCCCGCACTGTCGATGTCGACAGTGCGGGGGAGTTCTCAGGCTTAAAATAATGGCTAATCGCTATATTCTTTAGCCCGATTTGATCTAGCGCTTGCCCTGACGGTATTGATTTCTTACCTAATCTCCAAGCTGTGCCAGGAGGCGCAGTGAAGAGTCCATGACGGACCGGCGTATCTCCTGGACCCTGATGCCAAGGAGATAACGATGAGAATGGAAATCCTGCGGCCCGTGCCGTGGCTCGGTTGTGCGTTGTTCGGCGCAATACTGAGCCCGCTGGCATACTCCGCCCCCACGCTGTCGACGCAAATACCCTTCGATGTCACGGCTACCCCGCCATTTTCCCTGACCAGCCTGCAACAGAACTTCGATGAAATGTCGTGGCAGACTTTTATCGCGTTGAACTGGCCGGCGCTGGATAGCGGTGCCCCGAACACGGGTACGCAGATCGGCAAACAGGACGGCGCGACCGTCTGGGAGAGCTGGAAGGAGAGTTATCAAATCTTCCTGGCCAAAGGACAGAAGCCTAACCCCTGGGGCACAGCGGCGACTGTTCCCCCGGCCTGTGAGGGGCTGGGGTCAGGGCGCTTGTTGCAACAAATGGGCAAAGTGCCTGATGTGCTCGATGAATTTATCCAACCTTTCCAGAGCGGGCCGCTGGTTGATCAGAGCGGGGTTTATACGCGCAACGAAATCGTGGTGAACCAGCCAATGTTCGACGACATCGTCGACAACGGTCTGTACAGCATTCAGGGCCAGCAGGCTTTTTTTGCGGCGGATCCGAAGAATACGGTGGCGTTCAGTTGCGGCAATAACGACACCAGTCAGGTCGGTTCGCTGATGGTCAAGGCGTCGTGGAAAGTGCTCGATGGCAATGACCGACGGGAGAACTTCCACACCGTCGATGCGCTGGTCTACACCCCGGGCAACAGTGATCCGAGCAAAGGGCCGGTCGTGCCGGAATCATGCAAGGCCGAACCGGTAGGGCTGGTCGGTCTGCACATCGTGCACAAAACCAGCAGTGCGCCGCAGTGGGTCTGGTCGACTTTCGAGCACGTCGACAACGTGCCGGAGAAGTCCACCCCTGTGGCCGAGCGCAAAGGCCCCTATCTGTTTTACAACGCTAACAGCCAGGCAGAAATCAATCAGCCACCGCCGCGGCCGTGGAACCCGGCAGTGAAGGCCGAACCTTCACAGATTGTTCGCGAGGAGCCTCTGACAGCGGCCACGAAAACGATCAATGGCACTTATCAAACCCTGTTGCGTACGGTGAATCCGAACAGCGTCTGGGCCAATTATCAGTTGATCAGCACGCAGTGGCCGACGCTGACGCCGCAGCCACCGTGCCAGATTTCGAAAACCGAGCCTTTGGGCAGACCGGCACCGACGTTCCTCGCCAACGCGACACTCGAAACCTATATCCAGGGGACGGTGCCGCAAGCTTCTTCCAGCTGCATCGCTTGTCACGGCAATGCCGCGACCCATGTGACCCAGTCGCCGCGCACCAGTTTCGCGGACTTCACCTATCTGCTCGAACGCGCCCAGTCGACTGGCGCGACAAGGAGTCAGCCATGAGCACCGATCTGGACAATTTCGCCGGCCTGTCATCGGCCTTGACCGGCATCCCGCAAACGTTGCTGGCACCTGAAGTCGACCCGGTCGACCTGCCGACGCAGTTCCTGGCCTTCATTGAACCGCGTATCACTTCCTCGGTGTTGCAGGCGTTGTTGAACCAATACGCGACATTGCTGGCCGACAAAGTACCGCCGGATCAAATCGCCCAAGCCGTGCTGATGAACGGCGCGCAACCTGCCGCCACGCAAACGGCCCGGGCAGCCCGTTCGATCATGAAACTGTGGCTGCTGGGTGTCTGGTATCAACCTTATGACGTTGGCAGCAACAAGCAGGGAGATCAGGAGGTGGTCTCCGATCAGGCCTACATCCAGAGCTGGGCGTGGAAAATCGCCCAGGCCCATCCCATGGGTTACAGCGAGTTTTTCTTCGGTTACTGGAACAGCGAACCGCCCAGCCTCGAAGACTTCACCGGCGTCCCTGCCAGCGGACAACAAGGAGTGTCGTCATGAGTACCGAACAAGCAGATGTGGTCATCGTCGGTGCCGGTCTGGCCGGCAGCATCATTGCCTACCAGTTGGGTCTGGCCGGGGTGAAAGTGCTGGTGCTGGAATCCGGTCCGGAAATTCCCGCCAACCGTAATCAATATCTGGAGCGCTTCTATACCGCGACGTTGAAAACACCGGAATCGCCGTACCCGCCGGTCAGCACGCTGGATGCGCCGCGCAATCCGGCAGAACAAAATGCGCCACGCGCAACCATCGCCGATCTGATTCTGGGCTGGGATAAACCTGAAGTCAGCTATCTGGTGCAAAAAGGTCCACTGCCGTTTACCAGTACCTACGAGCGCGTTGGCGGCGGCACCACCTGGCATTGGGTGGCGACGTGCTTGCGCATGGTGCCCAACGATTTTCGCATCAAGACCCTGTATGGCGTGGGTGTCGACTGGCCGATCAGCTACAACGATCTGCAAAGCGCATATTGCCGTGCCGAAGCAGAGATTGGCGTCGCCGCGAATGTTGCGGATCAGGCGTATCTGGGCATGACGTTTCCGCAGAACTATCAATTCCCGATGGCCAGCATTCCGCTGTCGCTGGTCGATGGCAGCTTTGTCGCGGCGGTAAAGGGGCAGACGTTCGACGGATTGCCGCTGGTGGTCAGTCCTACACCGGCGGGGCGCAATTCGCAGCCGTATGCAGGGCGTCGAGTGTGTGCCGGCAACACCAACTGCACGCCGATCTGCCCGATCCAGGCCAAATACGATGCCACCGTCACGCTTAATAACGCCTTGAACACCGGCAATGTTCGGGTGCTCTACAAAGCCGTGGCAAGCAAGGTCACGGTGGCGGCGGACAAGTCCATCAGCGGCATCGAATTCATTCAGTACCAATTGGGCGACGGTCCGCCGACCGGGACAGGTGTTGCGGTGGGCCAGCGTTATGTCATCGCGGCCCATGCCATTGAAACGCCAAAGTTGCTGCTCAACTCCACCAGCCCCGCGTGGCCCAACGGTGTGGCCAACAGCAGCGGACAGGTCGGGAAAAGTCTGGCCGATCACCCGATCTATCTGGCTTGGGGTTTGATGCCGGAAGGCAAGGCGGTGTTTCCATATCGCGGACCGGTGTCCACGGCGGGCATCGAAAGTCTGCGCGACGGTGCTTTCCGCAGCCAGCGCGCGGCGTGGCGGATCGAGATCGGTAACGAAGGGTTCAACTGGCCGGTCGGCGATCCCTACACCACCGTTGAGGATCTGATCGATGGCACCAACAAAAGCGCTACCAATCCGTTGCCACCGGCCAAAGGGCCGCAACAGGTGTTGTATGGCACGGCGCTGGTGCAAAAACTCAATGACTTGCTGACTCGCCAGTTCCGTATCGGTTTTCTGGTGGAACAGGTGGAGGACGATCCGGATAAAGCCAGGTGTTCCATCGTGCCGTCAAAGCAATACAAGGATCGGTTGGGTATCCCCCGTCCGGAAATTCACTACGACTTGTCCGACTACACCAAGGAGGGTTTCAGGCAGGCGAAGATTCTCGCCACGCACATCATCAAGGACCTGTTGGGCGCGACCGAGCTGACCAAGCCGCTGCCACCGGGCCTGTTCAATTACAAGGGCGTGGATTACAGCTATCAGGGCGCCGGTCATTTGATGGGCACCTACCGCATGGGCGACAACCCGAAAACCTCGGTGGTCGACAAGGATCAGCGCAGTTGGGACCACAAAAACCTGTTTCTGGTCGGTGACGGTGTGTTCCCGAGCACCGGTACTTCAAACCCGAGTCTGACTATCGCGGCGCTGTCGATTCAGGCCGGCGATACCCTGGCCAACGACCTGAAAGCCGTTACGGTGCAGGTTCAGGCCAATCAGCCGTGGCAGGGCACTGGTGTGCAGATCAACGGGCCGAGTCCGCGGCTGGTGCGTTATCTCAGCGGTCGTTGGTTAGCCAGTCCAGTGGGAGGCATGGTCGACGGCAATGGCAGTGCGGGGCTGATTGCCAAGCCCGGCTACACCTTGCCCGGCGCCAATGAGGGCGCTTTGATCGGTCGGATAGGCAGCACTGGCGCGCCGTTTCTGATCGGTGATCTGGCGCAGATTCCATCCGGGCAGCAAGGTGAGTTGCAGCTGTGTATCAACGATGACCTGGAGGGGCGCTACGGAGTCGGACTTGCCGATAATCAGGGATCACTGACGGTGCAGGTGACGTTCGGCGCGCTGTGAACCAAGCCGGGCGGCGTGCGAGAAGGGCACGTCGCCCGGTGTGCTCAGTGGACGGTTTTGTGTTCGCGCAAAACCACAGGCCCCGAGCGCTGTTCGATGGCTCGTTTCAATTCCTGGCGCATCCCGAGCAGGAACGCCAGTTCGGCCACCACAAACAGCGGCCCGACAATCAACCCGCTCAAGTCATCGACAAACGCCGGTTTGCGCCCTTCATAGTGGTGCCCGACAAACTGGATCGCCCAGCCAATCACAAACATCGCCAGACCGCTGCTGAGCCAGACCATGGTGCTCTGCTGCGCCAATACATGCCCGGCCCAGACCGACAGCCCCATCAACACGGTCATCAACACCCCGAGTTTCAGCTCCAGGCGCAGGTAAAACCACGCCGAAGCAAGGGCGGCGATCACCGCCGGGGAAATCCACAACCCGCCCACCGACCATTCCGGCCGCGACAACAGCACGGCCACCGCCACCACAATCAGCGGAATCCCGATAAAGTGGCTGGCGATGTTGCGCGGGTCACGGTGGTAAGCGGCGTATTGACTCAAATGATCGACGAGGCTTTTCATTGTTGTTCCTCCTGTAGGGTGATCGAATCATGCCCCGGGTTCACGGCTCGCTCTGTCAGGCAGGCGACAATCTTTCGGAGAACGCATGGATAAGGTCTGGCGCGAGCGCCTGCTGACCGGGCAATGGTTCAGTCATCTGCCCTCGTCCTTTCAGGATAGTCTGCTGGCGGCGGCCCGGGAGCGGCGGCTGACGACGGGGCAGCGGCTGTTCCAGCGCGGCGATGCGCCGTGCGGGCTGTACGCGGTGCTCGACGGCGCGGTACGCATCGGCGCGGTCAGCGAGCAGGGCAAGGAGGCGTTGCTGAGTCTGGTGGAGGCGCCGCACTGGTTCGGCGAAATCTGCCTGTTCGACGGCCAGCCCCGCACCCACGATGCCTACGCGGTCGGGCCCTGCACGCTGCTGAACATTCCCCAGGCCACACTGCTGCAACTGCTCGATGAGCGACCCGTTTACTGGCGACATCTGGCGTTGTTGATGAGCCACAAACTGCGCCTGACCTTCATCAACCTCGAACAGCTGAGCCTGCTGCCGGCCCCGGCACGTCTGGCTCATCGCTTGCTGATGATCGCCGAGGGCTATGGCGAACTGGACCCGCCGCGCCGCGTGCTGCAACTGCCTCAGGAGCAGTTGGCGTCGATGCTGTCGCTATCGCGGCAGACCACCAACCAGATCCTCAAGGAGTTGCAGGGGCAGGGGATTATCGGCTTGAGTTATGGCGAGATCGAAATCCTCGACGCTGTGCGACTGCGCGCGCTGGCGACCCTCTGAAGAACACGGGTTTCCCTGTGGGAGCGGGCTTGCCCGCTCCCACATTGGATCGATGTTGTTTTTACGAACCGCGATACGTCGAGAAGCCATAAGGGCTGAGCAGCAGCGGAATGTGATAGTGCTGGTCCGTCTGCTTCACTTTAAAGATCACCGGAATCTCCGGAAAAAACGTCTCGTGCTTCGCCTTCTCGAAGTACTCGCCAGTCTTGAACACCACCCGATACTCACCCGCCTCGAACGGCTTGTTCGCCGGGAACAGTTCGGCGATCCGTCCCTGTTCATTGGTGGTGCCCTGCGCCAGTGGCTGCCAGTCCTGGCCGACATGACGTTCCAGCGTCACGTTGATACCCGGCGACGGCAGGCCGTTTTCCAGATTGAGTACGTGTACGCTCAGCGGGTTGCCGGCGGCCAGCGCCAGGCTCGAAAAGGCGCTCAATCCAAGCGCGGTGAAAGTCATGCGCAGTGGGGTCATGGTGATGTTCCTCGGTTCAAGTACGGTTGATGGACAGGCCGACGATTTCGGCGGCCTTGATTGCGCAGGTTTCGTCCTGTTCGCCACCGCCGGAACCGGCCACGCCCATGGCGCCGACCAGTTCTTTCCCGGCAAACAACGGGATGCCGCCGCCGAGTAACAGCAACTCATCGAGGGTGTTGAGGTTGGCGGTTTCCGGGTTGTTGCGGGCGCGCTCGGCGAACAGTCGAGTCGGGGTTTTCGTCGATAGTGCGGTGTAGGCCTTGCGTTGGCTGGCGGCGGTGTTGTGCGGGCCGATACCGTCGCCGCGCAAGGTCACCAACAGGTTGCCGCCACGGTCGAGCACCGACACCGTGGCGGTGCAGTTTTCCAGCGCCGCGTCGGCCAGCAGCCGCGCGGTTTTCAGATCGAGATCGGCGTGACGGGGCAGCTCAGGCGTGGCGTGCGCCGCGCCGCTGAGGCCGATCGCGAGGCTGGCAAGCAGGTATTTGACGGACATGGGCAGGCTCCAAAAGCGAAGGCCACCACCTTATCCGCCGGTCCCCGTCGAAACCTCGTCAGTCGGATTACAAGTTTGTAATGGGCAATATCGCCGAAGGGGCCTAGCCTGTGTCTCTGATCAATCGAGGTGTGCCATGCGTTTGCTGGTCGTAGAAGATGAAGCCAAAACCGCGAACTTCATCGCCAAAGGGCTGGGAGAGTCGGGTTTTGCCGTGGACGTGGCGCTGAATGGCCTCGACGGTCGCTACTTTATTGAGCAGCAGGAATATGACCTGATCATCCTCGACGTGATGCTGCCGGGCCTCAACGGCTGGCAATTGCTCCAGCTGATCCGCCAGCGCGGCGCCACGCCGGTGCTGTTCCTGACGGCGAAGGACGCCATCGAAGACCGCGTGCGCGGCCTCGAACTGGGGGCCGATGACTATTTGCTCAAGCCGTTCGCCTTCGCCGAATTGCTGGCGCGGGTGCGCACGTTGTTGCGGCGCGGCCCCCTGCGTGAAGCCGAGTCGTACAACATCGCCGATCTGGAAATCGACGTACTGCGCCGCCGGGTCAGCCGGGGCGGCCAGCGCATCGCCCTGACCAACAAGGAATTCGTCCTGCTGCATCTGCTCGCCAGCCGTCAGGGTGAAGTGCTGTCGCGCACGCTGATCGCCTCGCAGGTGTGGAACCTGAATTTCGACAGCGACACCAACATGGTCGAAGTCGCGGTGCGTCGACTGCGTTCGAAAGTCGATGATCCGTACATGCCCAAACTGATCCACACCGTGCGCGGGGTCGGCTATCAACTGGAAGCCCCCGACGATGCGTTCTAGGTCGATTGCCTGGCGCCTGGCCCTGGCGTTCGCTGTCGTCTGTGCGCTGGTACTCAGCGCGATGGGCGTGTTTCTGTATCGCTCGCTGGCCTCGGAAATCGCCTGGCGCGACGACATGGCGTTGCTCGGTCGTCTGGAACAGGTGCGCGCGCTGCTCGCCGACAGCGACAGCCTCGACGCCTTGCAGGCGCGGCCACGGCTGTACCAGAACATGCTGGGCAACCTCGACAGTCTGCTGCTGGTGCAACGCGCGGACGGCTCGAATGTGATCACGATCAACCCTCGCCAACGCGCACTGCCGCCCGTGCAGGCCATCCCCCGGGATCAACCGCCGCAACGCCGCGATGTGCTGACCTGGCAGGCGGCGGACGGTGTCGAGCTGGCCCTGTTGTCAGGTCAGGCCCAGGGGCCGAACGGTGAAGCGCTGACCGTGATCGCCGGCAAGGTTCTGAGCGAGCGCGAGCAGATGCTCGGCAGCTATCGCCTGCGCTTGTATCTGGCCGTCGGCCTGGGTGCCGTGCTCGCCTTCACGCTGGGCCTGGTGCTGTTGCGCCGAGGTTTGCGGCCTCTGCGCAAGCTGAGTGAAGCACTGCGCGGCATCGACCTGCGCAGCCTCGACCAACGCGTTCCCACCGCCGGCACGCCGGCGGAATTGCTGGAGCCGGTACACGCGTTGAACGGCATGCTCGTACGGCTGGACGACGGCTTCCAGCGCCTCTCACAGTTTTCCGCCGACCTCGCCCACGAAATCCGCACGCCCCTGCACACCTTGCTCGCCAGCAATGGCCAGGCACTGAATCACCCGCGCAGCAGCACCGAGTATCAGGAAGTGCTGGCGTCGAACATGGAAGAATTCGAACGGCTCAAGCGCATGGCCGAGAACCTGATGTTTCTCGCTCGCGCAGAGCAGGCTGAACGCGCGCTCGATCTGCGCACGCTGAAGTTGCACGAAATCGGCGATGAGTTATGCGACTACTTCGAAGCCCTGGCGGATGACCGGGAAATCCGCCTCGAAAACACGTTCAGCGGAGAATTGCTGGCGGATCAGCAACTGCTGCAACGCGCCTTGGGCAACCTGTTGGCCAACGCCGTACGCCATGCCGATGCCGGCTCGGTCATCAGCCTGCGCCGACGCGATGAACCAGACCTGTGCTGGCTGCAAGTGCACAACCTCGGCCCGGTGATCGCGGATGAGCATCTGGGCAAACTGTTCGACCGCTTCTACCGCGTCGACCCATCCCGCGCGGAGCCGGGAGATTCCGGCGGATTGGGACTGGCAATCGTGCAGTCGATCCTGCGGTTGCATGGTGGGCAGGTGCGGGTCAGCAGTGATGCAACGGGTACGGTTTTTGAGCTTGGATTTGCAGCGATCTGAATGGCCTCTTCGCGGGCAAGCCCGCTCCCACAATGGTCGAGGTGTGACACGGATTTTTTTGTACGCCCCAATCCTTGTGGGAGCGGGCTCGCCCGCGAAGAGGCTGGTCGATTCAGAACAAATTCCAGCCCCTTCAGCGCAACTGATCCCGAAACTGCCCCGGCGTCATCCCCGTCCAGCGTTTGAACGCACGGCTGAAGCTGCTGGTATCGGCAAATCCCAACAGGTAACTGACCTCGCTCAGCGAGCATTGCGGATCGCGCAGGTGCAGCAGTGCGAGGTTTTCGCGGCTTTCATTCAGCAGGGTGTCGAAGCGGCAACCCTCGTCCGCCAGATGCCGTTGCAGGCTGCGCAGGCTCAGGTGCAGGGCCTGGGCGATGCGTTCGGCGCTGGGTTCGCCTTCGGGCAGTTGTTCTTCGATGGCGTCGCGCACCTTGCGCTCCCAGGTCAGCGGCTTGAGCTGGGCGAGGGTGCGTTTGAGCACCGCTTCGTTGTGCTCGGCCAGTTCCGGGTTGGCGTCGTCGAGGTGACTGTCGAAGTCGGTGAGGGCGAATTCGAGGCGGTCTTCTTCGGCGGAAAAGTGCACCGGCGAGCGGAACACCTTGTGCCATTGATGCGCATCGACCGGTTCCGGGCGGCGCAGATAAACCGCCATTGGCGCGTAGTCGCGGCCCAGGCGATTGCGGCAGGTGCGTACGTAGATGGCGGCAAAGGCGTCGATGGCTTCGAAGGCGGGTGCCGGATTGCCGGCCGGGATTTTCAGGCGAAAGCGGTAGCGGTCCTCGGTGCGGGTCAGCTCCAGTTCCAGCGCGTCGCTGACCACTTGGTGATAACGCACGATCCGCTCGAACACTTCCCGCAGGCTGCCGCTGGCCACCAACGCATAGCCCAGTGCGTGAAAGGTCGTGGGGCTGACGAACCGCGACACCCGCAAACCAATCGCCGGATCGCCGCTGACCTGCACCGCGATTTCCCACAGGCGCGTGGTGGCGGACAACGGATAGCGGGCGTTCGGGTCATCCATCAGTTGCGGATCGAGCCCGGCCTGCCGGCACAGGGCAGTGCTGTCCAGCCCCAGCGCGTCGAGTTGCTTGCGCAGGGCACGGGTCCAGCTGGCGAGAGAAGTCGGTTCCTTCATGCTGATTGGCGCTTCCGGTCAACAGGTTGGCGTTCTCGGCTACCGCGTTTGGAGTCCGCGCGATGCAGGATGCGAACATCAATAACCAGAGGATGGAAGCATGGACCGTACTTCTGCAAGTCCCCAGCGACACAATGCTGCCCAGCGATCAGCGCATATTCGCGAAGTGGTGCTGGCCAAGGGCGTGGAGCTGCGCGAGCGCTACCCGATTCTCACGCATCAGGATGCACTCGGCGCCGGGATTCTCGCCTTTGCCCTGGCCGGAATGATCGGTTCGGCGGCGCTGTATATCAGCGGGCACATGGCGTGGTGGGCGTGCCTGTTGCTCAACGCGTTTTTCGCTTCGCTGACCCACGAACTTGAGCATGACCTGATTCACAGCATGTATTTCCGCAAACAGCGGGTGCCACACAATCTGATGATGGGCCTGGTGTGGCTGGCGCGGCCGAGCACGATCAACCCTTGGATCCGCCGTCATTTGCACCTCAATCATCACAAGGTGTCCGGCACCGAAACCGACATGGAAGAACGGGCGATCACCAACGGCGAGCCATGGGGTTTTGCGCGATTGCTGATGGTCGGCGACAACGTGATGTCGGCGTTCATCCGCATGCTCCGGGCCAGGACCTGGGCGCACAAGTTCAGCATCATCAAGCGCACGTTGAAGGTCTACGCGCCGCTGGCGCTGGTGCATTGGGGGGCGTGGTATGTGTTTCTCGGATTCCATGCGGCCAATGGCGTCGCTTACTTGATGGGCTCGCCGATTGAATGGTCGGCGACCACGCTTTCAGTGATGCAGGTGATCGACATTGCCGCCGTGGTGATCATTGGCCCGAACGTGTTGCGTACGTTTTGCCTGCACTTCATCAGCTCCAACATGCATTACTACGGGGATGTGGAACCGGGCAATGTGCTGCAGCAATGTCAGGTGCTGAATCCTTGGTGGCTGTGGCCGTTGCAGGCGTTCTGCTTCAATTTCGGCAGCAGTCACGGGATTCATCATTTTGTGGTGAAGGAGCCGTTTTACATCCGTCAGCTGACGGTGCCGGTGGCGCATAAGGTGATGCGGGAGATGGGGGTTCGGTTTAATGATTTCGGGACGTTCGGGCGGGCGAACCGGTTTGTTCGCAAGGAGAATGAAGGGTTGGCGGGTAAGGCGATCGAGGTGAACTGACTTTGTGTTTTCGGCTGGAGATCCAGCCCTCACCCTAACCCTCTCCCGGAGGGAGAGGGGACTGATTGGGGGATATTCGGGAGATACACCGACTTGAAAGTGCTTTACCGAATCCACAATCAACTCGGTTTCTCAGGTCGATGTATAGCGAAAGACACCTCGGTCAGCTCCCTCTCCCTCCGGGCGGTCCGACGTTTCGGGAGGGCTGGGGTGAGGGAGGGCTTTTGATCCTGCCCTCAATCCGGCTGAAACGGCGATTCACTCAAAATCACTCCAGTCTCCTCCACATACCGCTGCCAATGCTCGATCAGCGCTTCAAGCTTCTGCGGCTGACTCGACGCCAGGTCATGAATCTCCCCCGGATCACTCCCGAGATCGTAAAGCTGCCAGGTCGCCGGCCCCACCGGCCCGGGAATCCACACCGCCTTCCACTGTCCCTGCCGAATCGCCCGGCGCCCGAACAATTCCCAACCGGTGACGGTGTGTTCGTCATGCACCTGCGCTGTCTCGCCGGACAAAAAGCCCAGCCACGATTTCCCGCGCAACGGCGCCACCGGTTTGCCGTGCCATTGCTTGCCCGGATGGCGCACGCCGGCCAGATCGAGGATGGTCGGCGTGATGTCCATCACCGTGCCGAAACCATGGCTGATCTGTCCCTTCAGCGGCAGTTGCGGATAGTGCAGCAGCGCCGGAACGCGAATGCCGCCCTCGGTGGTGAACGCCTTGAACAGGCGTGACGGCGCGGTCGCCACCTGCGCCCAGTTCGGCCCGTACCAGACGTAGGAATTGGCTCGGCCGATGTTGTCGAGGCTGTTGTCGTAGTGCTGGCTCAGATACGTCATCAGCTCCGGGCCGAATTTCGGAAAGGCTTCCAGCAGCGCACCTTCGGCACCGTTGTCGGACATGAACAGGATGAAGGTGTTGTCGAGCTGGCCCTGCTGACGCAGGTAGTCGACGACGCGGCCGATGTTCCAGTCCATGCGCTCGACCATCGCGGCGTAGACTTCCATCGCCCGGGCGGAAATGCGTTTTTGTTCATCGCTCAGCGCGTCCCATTGCGCGGTCAGCTGGATCAGCGGGTGCGGTTCGACATCCGGTTCGATCAGTCCCAGCGACTTGAGCTTTTCCAGACGCTCGAGGCGCAAGACTTCGGGGCCCGCGTCGTAGCGGCCACGGTATTTTTCGACGATGTCGGCGGGCGCCTGCAACGGCCAGTGCGGCGCGGAAAACGGCAGGTAGGCGAAGAACGGTCGGCTCTGATCGCGCTCCTTGAGGTACTGCAACAGCTTGTCGCCGAAGGCGTCGGAGGAATAGAAATCCTTGGGCAATTCGTCGATGAACGTGTCGTCCTCGATGTACAGCGCCGGGGTGGATTTCAGCAGGCCGGGTGTGTGTTCATCGTAGGTCGGTTCGAAGCCGTAGTGGTTGGCCGCGCCGGGCAGCAGCGAGAATGAACGCTCGAAACCACGGGCGTGGGGCGCCAGTTCGGCGGTCAGGCCCAGGTGCCATTTGCCGCTCATCAAGGTCTGGTAACCCGCTTCGCGCAGCAACTCCGGCAGCGCGACGACCCGATCGTTGAGGTAACCCTCGTAACCCGGTTTGCCGATCAGCTCCGGGGTCAGTGCTTCGGCCATGGTGCCGATGCCGGCGATGTGGTGATCGGTGCCGGTGAGCAGCATCGAGCGGGTCGGCGAGCAGGTCGGCGCAGTGTGAAAATCGGTCAGGCGCAGGCCGTTGTTGGCCAGGGCATCGAGGTTCGGCGTGGCGATTTCGCCGCCGAAGGCTCCGATGTCGGAGAAGCCGAGGTCATCGGCCAGAATCACCAGAAAGTTGGGACGTTGCGGCATCGACAGGCTCCTGTTCAGCAGGCAATGAACGACAGCGGCAGATCGCGGATCTGCACCGGTGCGCTCGGTTGGTAATGGTCGTCACTGGTCAGTTCATGCAGCAGTTCTTCGCGCAGCTGATGGAAGTCGAAACTGCTGCGCGGGCGCGGATGGGGCAGGGCGATGTCCACCACCCGCTTGATCCGGCCGGGGCGCGGTTCCATCACCACCACGCGGTCGGCGAGGAAAATCGCTTCCTCGACATCGTGGGTGACCAGAATCGTGGTGATCTTTGCCCGCTCGCGAATCGCCAGCAGTTCGTCCTGCATCTGCTGGCGGGTGAGCGCGTCGAGGGCGCCGAAGGGTTCGTCGAGCAGCAGGATTCGCGGGCTCGCCACCAACCCGCGAGCAATCGCCACGCGCTGGGCCATGCCGCCGGAGAGCTGATGCGGGTAGGCGCGGGTGAAGTCGCGCAGGCCCACCAGTTCGATGAAGTCGTTGATGCGTTGCTGCTTTTCGGAGGCAGCCAGCGGCTCGTTGACCAGGCCCAGGCCGATGTTGTCGGCCACCGTCAGCCACGGGAACAAACGGTGTTCCTGAAACACGATGCCGCGCTCGCCGCCGATACCGCTGACGGCTTTGCCGTCGACGCTGATCTGCCCGCGAAACTGCGTGTCGAGGCCCACCAGCAAGCGCAGCAAAGTGGATTTGCCACAGCCGCTGGAACCGACGATGGCGACGAATTCGCCCTCGGCGATGTCGAGGTTGAATTCACGAATCGCTTCCAGTTCGAAGCCGTCGACGTCGAAGGATTTGCCTACATGGTTGAAGCTGACAATCGGTGCGTTCATGCGTGTCTCCAGCGGGTGGCGCGGATTTCCAGGCGTTGGCCAATGAGGTTGAGCAGGGCGCCGGTGAGGCCGACCAGCAGCATCCCGGCCATGATCAGGTCCATGCGCAGCAGTTGTTGGGCGCCGATCATCTGGCTGCCGATGCCGCCGTTGGACGGCATGAAGTATTCGGCGCCGATGGTGCCGAGCCAGGCGTAGATCAGGCTCAGGCGCAGGCCGGCGAAAATCCCCGGCGCGGCCCCCGGCAGCACCAGTCGGCGCAGGCGTTGGGCGAGGCTCAGGCGCAGCACCTGCGCGGCTTCGTTGAGCTGCGGTGAGAGATTGGCGACGCTGCGTTGGGTCGCGACAAACAACGGAAAGAAAGCGGCCAGGGCGACGAACACCCATTTCGCCAGTTCGCCCAGACCGAACCACGCGGTGAGCAGCGGCACCCAGGCGAAAATCGCGATCTGGCGCAGGGCGGCGAGGGTCGGGCCGAGCACGCGTTCGCTGGTGCGTGACAGACCCAGCAGCAAACCCAGCCCGAGGCCGAGACCGCCGCCAATCAACAGGCCGCCAAGTGTGCGGCCCAGGCTCAGTGCCATGCCGGAGATCAACGTGCCGTCGAGCAATCCGTTTTTCGTCGCCTCAAGCACCACCCACGGGCTGACCAGAATGTTGGCATCGATCCATTGCTGGTCGACCGCCAGTTGCCACAACGCAAACAGCGCCAGTGGCAGCAGCCATGGCTGCACGCGCTGCCAGCCTTCGTAGCGTGGGCCGCGACGAATTTCCGCCGTGGCCGGGTGCGGCCAGTGCACCAGTTTTTTGTCCAGCAGACCGATGCCGCGATCCATCGCCACGCCGATCAGGCCGATTACGACGATGCACACGAAGACGATGTCGAGCATGAACAGCTGTCGCGCCCAGACCATCAGGTAACCGATGCCTTCGCTGGAGGCCAGCAGCTCGACCGCAAGCAACGAGGTCCAGCCAGCGGCCAGCGCCAGACGCACGCCAGCCATGAACGCCGGGAGGGCGGCGGGCAGCACCAGTCGGCGGATCAACAGTCGTGGAGGCAAACGTAAAACAGCGGCGGCTTCGTGCAGCTTGGGTTGCGCATCGCGCACGCCGACCAGCGTATGCAAGGTCACCGGCACCACGATGGCTTTGACCAGCACCACCAGTTTCAGCGTTTCGCCGATGCCGAAAAACACCATGAACAGCGGAATCCACGCCAGCGTCGGCACCTGGGCCAGGCCGGCGAACGTCGGGAAGATCAGGCGTTCGAGGCGACGGCTGAAGCCCAGCGCCGCGCCGAGCATCGCGCCGGCGCTAACACCCGCCAGCAGGCCCCAGAACAACCGTTGCAGGCTAATCCACAAATGACTCCACAACTCGCCCTGGGACAGCTCGATCGCGCTGCTCCACACCAGTGACGGCGCGGGCAGGATCTGTTCGCTCATCCATTGATTGCGCGCCGCCAGCCACCACAGGGCGAACAGGGAGAGGGGCAGCAGCCACGGCAGCACACGCTGGCCAAGGCTCGGCCATGAGCGCAGTGCTTTCAGCGGTGGTGCGGGCAGCGGCAGGCTGAGCAGGGATTGTCGGGCCATGGGTGACCTCCGTTGTCGGGTTGCAGGCAGGCCTGCCTTCATGGAAGTGCGGTATGCAAATTTGATATATAAAAATTCAATTCAATGCTATTGGGAGATAAGCCAGACCATTTAAGGCCTCCAGCCCATGCGCATCCAATGCATTCGGAGAATATTTTCGATGCTCTGCATGCATATCGATCTACAGGCCCTGTGCACTCTGGCTTAGCGTTTAAAGCTATAAAAATGTGCTTTTTAAGTATTTAAACGTTGATGCGGAATGTGCCTACTTTCGGTTCCTCAATGCCCGCCGTGATCAGGAGCCGCACCCATGAACCTTCCCTTCAAACGTGTCATCAGTCTGTTTGCCGCGCCGGCGCTGGCGGGTCTGCTGGCGTTCACCGTCCAGGCCGACGAGCTCAAGGAAATCAGGATTGCCGTGCCTGATCTGAGCGCCGGTACCCAGCACAGCGGCGGGGGCATCGTGGACGTGCTGCGCGATCAGCAGATCTTCGAAAAGGCCTTCGCCGATCAAGGCATCAAGATTCAGTGGAGCTTCTTCAAGGGCGCTGGACCGGTGATCAACGAAGCGTTCGCCAACGGCCAAGTGGATCTGGCCTATCTCGGAGATCTGGCGGCGATCATCGGCAAGTCCAACGGACTGGATACGCGCCTGCTCAGCGCCAGCGCCCGGGGTGTGAAGCAATACCTGGGCGTGGTGCCGGGTTCGGGGATCAAGACGCTGCAGGATCTCAAAGGCAAGCGCGTAGCGATCTTCCGCGGCACTGCGACCCAGTTGTCGTTCGATGCCGCGCTGGCCAGCGTGGGTTTGAGCGAGAAGGACGTGAAGGTGATCAACCTCGATTTCAACGCAGCGGTAGCGGCGCTGGCGGCGAAGCAGATCGATGCGTCGTGGGGCAGTTCCGGGCTGACCGCGTTGCAGGCCAAAGGCCTGGCCGAGTTGCCTCTGAATACCAAGGATCTCGGTGGCGCCGGCAGTGTGCAGTCGGTGCTGGTGGGGACTGGCAAGTTTGTCGATGGGCATCCGGAAGCCGTGGCAAAACTGCTCAAGGCGCAGCAGCAGGCGGTGGATTGGTTGACGCAGGACAGCAACAAGGACGCTTATGTGCAGCTTGTGTCGGGGCTGGCGAGCTATCCGCCGGTGATCCTGACCCAGGATCTGAAGGATCAGAACCTGAGCGAAGTGTTCCCGTCGACACTGGACCCGCTGTTCCTTCAGAACCTGCAGGGCAAGGTGGACCTGGCGGCGCAGCAGAAGCTGATTCGCAAACCGTTCAAGGTCAACGAGTGGGTGGCGCCTGAACTGGCGGCTGCAAAGCTATGAGTCATGTGGTCATTCCCGCGCAAGGCGTGGGAATGACCCTCAAACCGCGACGCTGATCGCCTGTTTATCCACCGCCACCAACGTCTCAATCATCGCCCGCGCTGCCGGCGACAGCCGGAATCCCGTGCGGCTCACAATCCCGCACCGCGCATTCATGCTCTCCAGGTTCTGCGGCAGATTGCGCCAGTGCAGCAGCGCCAGCGAGCCCTGGGCAATATCCTCGACGAACGCCTCTTCAGTACCGACGCCGATCGCGTTGGATTGCAGCACCACTTTCACCAGCGCCGGAAAGTGCTCGGTCTCGATGGTCGGCGAAAAGTCGATCCGGCCGCTGAGATTCGCCAGCAGTTTGCGAATGCCCGGCGGGATCAGCGTGGTCGCCAGCGGGTAGTCGAACATGTCGTTGGTCGACAGGCTTTCCTTGGCCAGCAGCGGATGCCCCGGCCGGCAGAAAAACACCCCGCGCTTGGGTGTCAGCGGCTGGGTCTGGAAGTTCGGGTCGGACTCGAAATGGCGAATGTCGGCGATAAAGAATTCGATCTCCTCGCGGCTCAGGGCGCGGCTGAGTTTTTCCCAGTTATCCACCTGAAAACAGGTGCGCACTTTCGGGTGCGCATTGATGAATTGCGCCACCGCGTCCGGCACCAGTTTCACTGCCGGCGCCGGGCCGCAACCGAAGTGCAGTTCGCCGGCGTCGAGCTTGGTCATCTGCGTCACCTCGGCGCTGAGCAATGCCGCGCCTTGCACCAGGGTCAGGGCGTGTTGCAGCACCACCTGGCCTTCGGGTGTAGGGCGCAGATCCTTGTTGCCGCGATCCACCAGCACGCAGCCGAACTCCTGCTCCAGCCCTTGAATGCTGCGGCTGAACGCCGGTTGAGTGATGCCCATGGCGTCGGCCGCGCGGACAAAACTGCGGTGTTCGTTGAGGGCGATGAAGTAGCGCAACTGGCGAAGATCCATATGCTTTTCCGGCATCCTAAAAATAGCTCGAAGGCATTTGCGACGAGGTTGCTTGAGGTTTTAAATGCAAGCTCTTATTCCGTCAACGAAGCATGTGAATATCTATTAGATGTAAATTGAATATAGATAGAGCGTTGTTTCGCTGCCGTCCAACCGCAAGCAGTCGATGAGGGTCTACCCATGAGCAATGCCGCACTCGCTGTAAAACCCGCTGTCCACGCGCTGGACATTCATCCGGTGGCCGGTCGTATCGGCGCCGAAATCCGTGGCGTGCAGCTGTCCGGTGAGCTGGATGCCGCGACGGTTGAAGCCATTCAACAGGCGCTGATTCAGTACAAGGTCGTGTTCTTCCGCGAGCAGACTCAGCTCGACGATCAACGCCAGGAAGCCTTCGCGCATCTGCTCGGTGAACCGGTGGCGCACCCGACCGTGCCGTCCCGCGAGGGCACCCGTTATCTGTTGGAACTGGACGGCGCCGAAGGGCAGCGCGCCAACTCCTGGCACACCGACGTAACCTTCGTCGATGCCTACCCGAAAGCCTCGATCCTGCGCTCGGTGGTGGCCCCGGCGTTCGGTGGCGATACGCTGTGGGCGAATACCGCGACCGCGTACAGCGAACTGCCGACCGAGTTGCGTGAGCTGGCGGACAAATTGGTGGCCGTGCACAGCAACGAATACGACTACGCCGCGGTGAAGCCGGACGTGTCGGCGGAGAAGCTCGAGCGCTATCGCAAGATCTTCACCTCGACCGTCTACGAGACCGAGCACCCGGTGGTGCGCGTGCACCCGATCAGCGGCGAAAAGAGCTTGCTGCTGGGGCATTTCGTCAAGCGCATCAAGGGTTATTCCCAGGCCGATTCGGCGCACCTGTTTGGCTTGCTGCAAAGTCATGTGATCCGCCAGGAGAACGTCGTGCGCTGGCGCTGGAAGGCCGGTGATGTGGCGATCTGGGATAACCGTTCGACGCAGCATTATGCGATTGATGATTACGGCACTCAGGATCGTGTGGTGCGTCGGGTGACGCTCAAAGGCGAAGTACCGGTCGGGGCGAATGGGCAGCGTAGCCAGACCATCAAAGGGCGTGAGTAAGAGCAGAAGATCAAAAGCCCCTCACCCCCGCCCTCTCCCGGAGGGAGAGGGAGCTGACCGAGGTGTCTGGCGCTATACGTCGACCTGAAGGATCAAGTCGATTATGGATTCAGCAAAGCTCATACAGGTCAGCGTAAATCATCAATATCCCGCGATCGGTTCCCTCTCCCTCCGGGAGAGGGTTAGGGTGAGGGGGCTCTTGCTCTTGCCTTCGCTTGATCTCTACCAAACGCCAATCTGAACGAGCTTCTCGGTCTCGGGTTCGCCATAACGAAACCGCTGCCCGCGCAAATCAATCTCCTGATGGCTGATGGTCGTGCGGCGCTTCAACCCGCGCACCCATTCGAACAGATACCCCGCATGCTCCTCGCGCACCGCCGCATACGCCGGGTCCGCGCCCAGATCCTGCAGCTCCTGCGGGTCATTCAACAGATCGAAAAGCTGCGGCCGGAAGCCGTCGTACGCCAGGTATTTCCAGCGTTCGCTGCGCACCATGGTCATGCGGCAACGGTCGATCGGCTGGCCCAGCCGCTCCCGCGCCGGAGCCTGAAAGGCGTAGTCGTATTCGCTGATCGCATAGCGGCGCCAGTCAGGGTTTTCACCGTGCAGCAGCGGAATCAACGAGCGACCTTCCAGGCGATGCTCCGCCCCCGTCACGCCCAGCGCTTCGAGAAAGGTCGGCACGCCGTCGATGGTTTCCGCCAGGCGTTCATCCACCGTGCCCCGTGTGACATCCGCCGCTGCGCGCGGGTCGCGCACGATCAGTGGCACGCCCACCGCCTGCTCCAGCAAAAACTCCTTCTCGCCCAGCCAGTGATCGCCCAGGAAGTCGCCGTGATCGCTGGTGAACACGATCAGCGTGTCCTCCCAGCGGCCGTTGCTTTGCAAGAAATCGAACAGCCGCCCCAACTGATCATCGACCTGTTTGACCAGGCCCATGTACGTCGGGATGACGTTCAGTCGTACCGGATCTTTGGAGAAATTCAGGCTTTCCTCATGCTGGCGAAAGGCCTGATAGACCGGGTGGTCGCTGGGAGAGGCATTACGTACCGGTTTGAGAATCGATTTCGTACTGTACAAGGTGTGGTACGGCATCGGTACGATGTAGGGCCAGTGGGGTTTGATATAGGACAGGTGTAAAAACCACGGTTTTTCACCTTGCTCACCGATGAAGTCGATGGCCCGATTTGTAGTGTAGACAGTCTCCGAATGTTGCTCGGGAATTCGCGCCGGCAAATGGGCATTGCGCATTTTCCAGCCGCTGAGGATTTCGCCGTTGTCCCCTTCGGCCGCGTTGGCCCAGTCATGCCAGGGGTTACGCCCTTCGAAACCCTGCTCGCGCAGGTAGTGGGTGTATGGCGCGGATTCGCGTTTGTCATCGAACAGCGGGTCGTCGGGGAAGATGCCGTCGTGACGAAAGTACGGCTCGAAGCCGACTTCGTTGAGCACTTCGGCCTGGGCGCTTTCAGGGTTGATCGCCAACCGCTGCAAGGCATCCACGTTGGCTGTAGCGTGGGTCTTGCCGACCAGCGCGGTACGAATGCCGTGGGGTCTCAGGTAATCGCCGATGGTCAGTTCTTCAAGCGGCAGCGGCACGGCGTTCCACGCCACTTGATGACTGCTGACATAGCGCCCGGTGTAGGCCGACATCCGCGACGGCCCACAAATCGTGCCTTGGGTGTAGGCACGGCTAAAGCGCACGCCGGCCGCAGCCAGGCGATCGATGTTCGGGGTGTGCAGGTGCGGGTGGCCGTAGCAGGACAGGTAATCGCGGCGCAGTTGATCGCACATGATGTACAGCACATTGCGCACAGGGTTTTGCGGGTTGGACATGGGGTTCACCAGTCAGGAAGACAGGCGAGGTTTTTCGCTTTCGGCGAGGGTGTTCGGCAAGTGCATTCGGGGAATGGGTTTCATGCAGGAAATGCATCGGCGCCTGCACAGGCCTCTTCGCGAGCAAGCCCGCTCCCACAGGAGTACGCGTTTCAAATGTGGGAGCGGGCTTGCTCGCGAAGGCGGAGTGTCAGACGGCAAAATTCTCCAGTGAACACACTTCTTCATCCACCGCATCAATCGCCTTGATCTGCTCGATCATCGCCTCGGCCAACGGTGATAACCGATACCCGGCGCGGCTGACGATTCCATAACGGGTGTAAAGCTCCTCCAGATCATCCGCCAACCCTTCGACCTTCAAACACACCAACTCACCCCGGGCCTGATGCAGCGCATCCGAATAGGCGCCAACGATGCCGATCGCATCCGAACGCAGCACCACGCCGAGCAGGCTGGCGCTGTTCTCGCACTCCACGTTCGGAATGAAATCCGGGCGGCCACTGAGGTCGACGATGACCTTGCGCAGATTCGGCGGGCGAATGCTGACGGCCAGTGGATAACTCATCAATTGCTCGGCCGTGACCCGATCCGATGCGGCCAGCGGATGCCCGGCGCGGCAGCAGAAATGCCATTTGCGTGGTCGCAAGCGGTGGGTCAGATAGTCCGGATCCGCCTCGAAGTGCCGAGTGTCGGCGACGAAGAATTCGAACTCCTCGCTCAGCAGTCTTTTGCTCAGGCTCTGCCAGTCATCGACCTGGTAATGCACCCGCGCTTTCGGGTAGCGGCCGATGAAGCTGCCGATCGCTCGCGGGATCAATCCTGCCGCCGGCGCCGGGCCGCAACCGAAGCGTAACTCTCCTGCCTCCAGCCCGTTGAACTGGCTGATCTCGTTGGCCATCTGCTGCGCACCGCTGACCAGCCGCCGCGCATGTTCAAGCAGCACCTGGCCCTGTTTGGTCGGCGGCAATTCCTTGCGCCCGCGATCCACCAACTGGCAACCGACGCTGTGCTCCAGCGCCTGAATGCTGCGGCTGAACGCCGACTGCGACAGGTTCACCGCCTGCGCGCCGGCGACGAAGCTGCGTTGTTCGGCAAGGGCGATGAAGTGTCTGAGTTGGCGCAAGTCGATATGCATTTTTCACATAAAAAATATCCGGGAAATGCATTGGATATGCATTAGGTCGACTCCTTATAAAGGCAATCTCTTATGCAGTAAATCTTTGTAAAAACATAAATAAATAACTTAAAAGAATATGCGGCACGGAAGATGTCTGCGTGTTTTTTGACCAGGAGCAGTCCCATGAGTCCGTTGAACCTCGCTTCACCGCCGCCGCCACGACGGCTCAAACGTCTGCCTCTGGCCCTGTTGCTGGCGGGGAGTGCCAGCTGGACCCACGGCTACGCTGCGGAAACGGAAACCCCTGTTTCGGCACCGGCAGGCAAGACCGCGACCGCCACTTCGCAACTGGAAACCGTGACCGTCACCACCCGCCGTCGCGAAGAAAGTTCTCAGGACGTGCCGACGCCCATGAGCGTGGTCAGCGGCCAGACTCTGGAGACGCAGCGGGTCTACCGGATTCAGGATCTGCAGCAACTGGTGCCCAGCGTCAACGTCGCCTACATGCATGCACGCCAGTCCAGCGTGTCGATCCGGGGCCTGGGCAACAACCCGGCCAGCGACGGTCTGGAAGGGAGCGTCGGGCTGTACATCGACAACGTTTATCTGGGTCGCCCGGGAATGGCGGTGTTCGACCTGATGGACATCGAACAATTGGAAGTCCTGCGCGGGCCGCAAGGGACGCTGTTCGGCAAAAACACCACCGCCGGGGTGATCAACATCAGCACCCGCGCACCGAGTTTTACCCCGGAGCGCAGCATCGAAACCTCGGTCGGCGAGGACGGTTATTTCCAGACCAAGGGCACGCTTTCCGGGCCGCTCAACGATCAGTTGGCCGGACGCATCTCTGCCTATCGCACCCGCAGCGACGGCGACATCAAGAACGAATTCAACGGCCATGATTTGAATGGCGGTTCCCGCGACGGCTTCCGGGCGCAACTGCTGTTCAAGCCCAACGAGAATTTCAACCTGCGCTGGATCGGTGATTACAACGAAGAGGATTCCAGCGCCGGCACCCGCGTGTTGTACAACACCGGGCCGACCATCAATGGCGTCAATCTCTACTCGGCCCGCGCCGCCGCTGCCGGCGCGACGCTGGTCAACGGCTCGCACCGCAAGGTCAATCTGGACAACGACCAGCACGTCACCGTCCATCAGGGCGGCACATCGGTGGAGGCCAACTGGACCTTGCCGAGCGACTTCACCCTGACCTCGGTCAGCTCCTACCGTTTCTGGAATTTCACCCCGCGCAACGACGATGGCCTCAATGTGCCGGCGACCTACAACGCCGGGGTGTCGGTGGAAGACAAACAGTATTCCCAGGAATTTCGTCTGGCATCGCCCAAGGGCGAGTTCTTCGATTACGTCCTCGGCGCTTATTACTTCGGCTCGGATCTGGACAACAAATCCTTCGCCTATTACGGCCCGCAGGCAGACATCTGGAACGGCACGCCACGGGGCGCGCTGGCCAACGTCAACAGCGTCGGCCGTGGCCATATCAAGACCGACAGCTTCGCGCTGTTCGCCCAAGGCACCTGGCACCTGACCCCACGTCTGGATTTCACCGCCGGAGTGCGTGGCACCTATGAAGAGAAGAACGCCTGGGTCAATCGTGATGCGCCGGTCGGTGGCGCCGCTGTCACGGGTGCCGCCGCCACCGCGCGACGCGGCCGCACCGGCGCCTACGATTCCGGCGACTTGAATCAGTACAGCTCCAGCCCGTCCGGATTGCTCAACCTCAGCTATCGCTTCACCGATGATCTGCTCGGCTACGCCACGTTGTCTCACGGCGAAAAATCCGGTGGGGTCAACCTTGTGGTCGGCTCGGCACCGACCGCCGGCGCCGACTCTTTGCTGATCGGCACCGAGCGTGCCAACAACGCCGAACTCGGCTTCAAGAGCACGCTGTGGGATCGGCGTTTGCAGCTCAACGCCAACGTGTTCTGGACTCAGGTCAACGCTTACCAGACCAACGCCTACGACGACGTCAACCGTGTGCAATACTTGACCAACGCCGGCTCGGTGCGCTCGCGCGGCGTGGAATTCGAAAGCACCCTGATCCCGCTGCGCGGCCTGACGCTGAACTTCAACGGCTCGTACAACGACGTCAGCTATCTCTCCTACAAGGACGCGCCGTGCCCACCTGAAGTCAGCCAGGCACCGGGTGCTCCGGCCTCTTGCGACCTCAGCGGCCATCAGGTGGTCGGCGCCTCGAAATGGATCGGCAATGCCAACGGCAAGTACGAATGGAATCTGGATAACGGTCTGCAACCTTACGTCACCGGCAGTTACGCGTTCCGCTCCAAAGCGGTGGGCACGGTCGAAGATTCCGACTACGGCCAGATCCCGAGTTACGCGGTGGTCAATCTCTCCACCGGCCTGCGCGGCGATTTCAATCAGGGTCAGTGGGACGTCTCGCTGTGGCTGAAAAACGCCTTCGACAAAACCTACTACACGACCCTGTGGACCGGCGGCAACGGCGGCTATGAAGGCTTGCTGGGTACGCCGCGCACTCTCGGCGTCACCGGTCGCTACGACTTCTGATTGATCCTTCAAGGAGCTGCATCATGTTGCGCATCAAAACCGCTTTACCGGTGTTGTTGTCCGGCGCAGTGCTCAGTGCCGGGGCGCTCGCCGCCCCCAGCGTCTACCCCACCGGCGTCACCCGTTACGACCCGGCCAAGGCCTTCAATCAATATGTGATCTTCAGCGGTGCCGACAAGCAGACGCACCTGATCGACATGAACGGCAACGAGGTGAAGAACTGGCCGCAGTCGGGTTTCCCGTCGGCGATCATCGACCCGAAACTGGTCGGGGGCGAGCGCGGCCATGTGTTGCTGCAACTGAGCGAAAAGGATCCGGGCAAGCTCGGCTCCGCCGGTAACGGCCTCGGCAATCAGAGCGTCGGCGAGCTGGACTGGAATGGCAAAGTCGTCTGGCAATGGGGCGACAAGGCCCCCGGTGGCGCTGCGCAACAGCATCACGATCAGCGTCGCCTGAGCAACGGCAACACCGTGGTGCTGGCGAACAAGGTGCACCAGGTCAAAGGCTTCAAAGTGCCCGAGGTGATTGACGATGCGATCTATGAAGTCAGCCCCGCCGGCGAGGTGAAATGGCAGTGGCTGGCGTCGGATCATTTGAATGAATTCGGCTTCACCGCCGAGCAGTTGAAGCTGGTTCGCGCCAGTGAAAATCCGGATTACCTGCACATCAACAACCTCAGCCTGGTCGGGCCGAACAAGTGGTTCGATGCCGGCGACAAGCGCTTCAACCCGGACAACCTGCTGATCGATTCGCGCAACGCCAACTTCATCGCGATCGTCGACAAACACAGCGGCAAGGTGGTCTGGCGTCTGGGGCCGAATCTGCCGCTGGCCAATCCGAAAACCGCGCAGAAAATCCCGCGCCCGGTGGACCAGTTCGTCGGCCAGCATGACGCGCACATCATCCCGGCCGGACTGCCCGGCGCGGGCAATCTGCTGGTGTTCGACAACCAGGGTTCGGCGGGGTACCCGAACGTCACGCTGGGGCTGATTTCCGGTTCGCGGGTGCTGGAGATCGACCCGGTGAAAAATGAAATCGTCTGGCAGTACAGCGCGGCGAATTCGAAGCAGCCGGGGTGGGCGTTCTACAGCTCGTTCATCAGCAGCGCACGGCGCTTGCCCAACGGCAACACGCTGATCGATGAAGGCATGAACGGGCGGTTCTTCCAGGTGACGGCCAGTGGTGAAAATGTCTGGGAATACGTCAGCCCTTATCTGGGCAAGGCACCGGGCAGCGACGCGATCAGCAACTGGGTCTATCGAGCCCTTCCTGTGAGTTATGACTGGGTTCCGGCAGGAACGCCGCGCTCGGAGACGGCAGTGATTGCGCCGGCCATTGGTGTGCAACAAACCAATGCCAGTCGTTAGTTATTAAGAGTCTTCCGAATCGAAATAAGTTATGAGCGACATGAATAGTGCATATAGCAATTTCGTTGAAAAGTCGCGTGGACAATAAATGAATGTCCAACCATCCTGAGTGTCGTGAGTTTCCAGGAGGAAACTTGCTCTCATCGGAAGACACTTATCCAACGATAAAGGAAATCTCGTTATGTCGAGCATTAATGGCACTTATGTAAATGCCAACTCTGGCGCCAAGCTGGTTATCACCGACGGTAATGATTCCAATGGCAGCTTCAGCGGCACCCTCAGCCAGGGTGGCGTGAATTACGACATCCGTTACGGGAACTATCACTTCCAGAACAGTACCGGCAACCCGACCACAATCGCGGTGCTGGCTCAGAACGGAAATAGTGGTTATCAGACCTGGACGCTGTTTTCGCCTGATCACAACTACGCGAAACTCCGGGCTACCGGCTCCCGCGTGAACTTCGATGGTGAAGTTGTGAACTTGGGTGGTGAGTTTCTGAAGCAATAAGAAATTCCGTAAATCGAAGGCCGATGCATTAAACATGCATCGGCCTTTTTGTTTGCCTTTTAAAAAGTCCGTCAACTATCACCTTGGAATTAGTTGTCACTGGATCCCGGGTCATCGATAACCCGATGCCTTGGATGAATACTTTTTATGCCGGGAAAGCATGTCGATTTCGGTGAATCGCTGGAAGCCTTGCGGGCCGTGGCTTTGGCGGAAATGACTGTTTCATATATTCCATAAACGTCTATTCATAACATTAAAGATTACTTTCGGAGATAAGCCGCTGGCCCAATGATTGACCCATCGAGCACGCCGTGGGGGATTCAACAAGCGGCGAATCGGCTAAGCGAAAAAAACGCAAAGAGACCGCAGGGAGTAAATCAATGGGCAATGTCCAGACCGCCGCCAGCGCACAGGAGGTGCTGTGGCGCCAGGCGCCGAGCGGCGAGTTGGTCGATCTCGGCCGGCCCCATCGCGTGCCGTTGGGGCAGCTGCGTTTGCAGCGCGCGCCCAAGGGCATTTTGAGCCGCCGCGAAACGATTCTGCTCGGCGTTCTGGCGCTGGTGGTGCACGGCGCGGTGATCTACTGGATCAACCGGCATCCGACGCCGGCGCTGCCGATCGTGCCGCCGGAAATTCCACCGATGACCATCGAGTTTTCGCGCCCGGCGCCACCGGCACCACCTGTAGTTGTGCCGCCGCCACCGGCGCCTGTGGTCGAGCCTCCGCCGCCGGTGGAAGACGAATTGGCAACCAAGCCGCCACCGAAGCCGAAGCCGATCCCCAAACCGAAACCGGTGGCCAAACCCGTACCGAAACCGGCGCCGAAAGCGGTCGAGCAACCACCGGCGCCGCCACAACCGGCCGCCCCGGTCGCCGCGCCAGCGCCACCTGCACCACCTGCGCCTGCTCCGGTGACGCCAGCCTCGGCCAACGCCGCGTACCTGAAGAACCCGGCGCCGGAATATCCGTCGCTGGCCCAGCGTCGCGGTTGGGAAGGCACGGTGTTGCTGCGGGTGCACGTGTTGGCCAGCGGCAAACCGGGCGAGATCCAGATTCAGAAAAGCAGTGGCCGGCAACAACTCGACGACGCGGCGCTGGACGCCGTGAAGCGCTGGAGCTTCGTGCCGGCCAAGCAGGGTGATGTCGCCCAGGACGGCTGGGTCAGCGTACCCATCGATTTCAAGATTCATTAAACCGAAACCAATTTCGCGCTAAACGTTTACACGAGGGAACACATCATGACGTTACTGGCATCTCCACTGGAATCCATCGAAAGCGCGGTGATCTGGCTGCTGGTGGTCTTCTCTGTCGCTACCTGGGGCCTGGCATTGCTCAAGGCTGTGCAGTTCGGCCGGTTGAAGGCGCAGGACCGCAAATTTCACAAGCGCTTCTGGGCGGCGTCGAGTCTGGACTCCGCCGCCGAGTTGAGCGAAACCCAGCCCGGCGCCGCAGCGCGGGTGGCACAGGCCGGTTATGCGGCGATACAAGTGGGCGAGGCGCCGCAGGCCAATGACCTGAGCCAGGCGATCAATCATCAGGATCGCCTCGAACGTGCCTTGCGCCAGCAGATCGTCCGCGAGCGCCGTTCGCTGGAAACCGGTCTGGCGGTGGTCGCGAGTATTGGCAGCACCTCGCCGTTCATTGGTCTGTTCGGCACGGTGTGGGGAATCATGGAAGCGCTCAAAGGCATCAGCGCGGCAGGCTCGGCGAGCCTGGAAACGGTCGCAGGACCGATCGGTGCAGCGCTGGTCGCCACTGGTGTGGGGATCGCGGTCGCGGTGCCGGCGGTGCTGGTTTACAACTACTTTTTGCGTCGTCTGAAACTGACGGCGGCGGACCTGGACGACTTTGCCCACGACTTCTACAGCCTGGCGCAAAAAAGCTCGTTCCGCGTGCTGATCCACCCGACCGCGCACAAGGCTGCGGCCCAGGGCAACGCAACAAAAGTGAAGGAGGCGTCCTGATATGGCCTTCTCCACGCAAGACAGCGACGAGGTGCTGAGCGAGATCAACGTGACGCCGCTGGTGGACGTGATGCTGGTGCTGCTGGTGGTGTTCATCGTCACCGCGCCGCTTTTGACCAACGCGATACCGATCAACCTGCCGAAGACCGAAGCAGTGGCGCCGGTCGAGCAGAAAGACCCGTTGGTGGTGAGCATCGACGGTGCGGGAAAACTGTTTATCAACAAGGACGAAATCCAGCCGGATCTGCTGGAGTTCAACCTCAAGTCGGCCAAGGCCAAGGACCCGGAAGTGCGCGTGCAATTGCAGGCCGACGACGGGGTGAATTACGGCGAAGTGGCGAGAGCCATGGCTTCGATTGAGCGGGCGGGCATCACCAAGCTGTCGGTGATCACTGCACGATAAGGGTTTCACGTTTTTCCGGGGCCGTCTCCTTGGCAGGGTGCGGCCCCTTTTTTTGTCTGCAACTTAATATTCTTTTCAGGTCTTAATAAATAGCTTCTTATTCCTTAACGAATATAAATCCCGTCCCTATACTCGTTCAGGAACAGACACGACGCAGGAGAGCTCCCCCATGCGCAACGAATCAATCCGTTATCTGATTGTGCCGGGCTGGCAAGGATCGCCAGAAGATCATTGGCAAACCCATTGGCAAAACAGCCTGCCCAACAGCGCGCGGGTGGAGCAGGCCGACTGGCTGACACCGCGTCGTGAAGACTGGGTCGCGGCGCTGGCCGAGGCGATTGCCGCCGACAGCTCGCCGGTGATTCTGATCGCGCACAGCCTGGGCTGCATCACCGTGGCGCACTGGGCGGCCACCGCGCCGCTGCATCATTTGCGTCAAGTGCGCGGGGCATTGCTGGTGGCGCCGGCAGATGTCGAGCGCCCGGCCTGCGTGCCGGCGCTGCGCAATTTCGCGCCGATCCCGACCGATCTGCTGCCCTTCCCGAGCCAGGTCGTCAGCTCCGACAACGACGCCGCCGTCAGTGCGCCGCGTGCGCTGGAGCTGGCGCGCAACTGGGGCGCCGAGGCGGGGATTCTCGCCGGCGCCGGCCATATCAACGTGAAGTCCGGACATCAACGCTGGGAGCAGGGATTCGCTTATCTGTATCGCCTGCAAAACCGCATGGAACACCACGCCCGGCGCCGTGCCTGATCAATTTTATTTTTTCAACGCCCCCGTCTCCCGGCGATTTGGGGCGGGAGTCTGCCATGAGTTTTGAAACCTTTGGCCAGCCGTTGCTGACCTTTCCCGATGCGGAAAAAAGTCCCCTGAGCATCCGCGCCAAGGCGCTGGTGTTCGTCGATCCACGCTCGCGCCAGTTGCGCGAGGAAATGGCCCAACTCGCACCGCGCTCGATCTCGGTGTTGATTCGCGGCGAGACCGGCACCGGCAAGGAATTGCTCGCCCGCCACATTCACCGCGCCAGTGATCGCAGCGGCTTGTTTGTCTCGGTCAATTGCGGGGCGATCAGCCCGACCTACGCCGATGCGGAGTTGTTCGGCTACGCCGCCGGCAGCTACAGCGGATCGGCCAGCAGTCGCGCCGGCTGGTTCGGCTCGGCCAACGGCGGCACCTTGTACCTGGACGAGATCGGCGACCTGCCGCTGCCGATCCAGATCAAATTGCTTTCCGCCCTGGAAAACCACGAAGTCACCCGCGTCGGTGCGCATCAACCAAGCCCGGTGGACGTGCGCCTGGTGGCGGCGACCAGCATCGATCTGGCCCAAGCGGTGGCGGCGGGGAAATTCCACGAGCGGCTTTATCACTACCTCAGCGAGGGGCATCTGGAACTGCCGGCTCTGCGCGCGAGGGTCGGCGACATTCTGTCGTTGGCCGAGTACTTCCTCGGCATCTACAGCCAGCGCCTGGATCTGCCGGTGCCGCTGATCAGCGAAGCGGCGCAACAGGTGCTGGAGCAACACAGCTGGCCGGGCAATACCCGGGAGCTGGAAAACGTCATTCATTTTGCGCTGCTGGTGAGCACTGGCGACGAAATCCTGCCGGAGCACCTGAACCTGCCCGAGGTGTCTGGGCCGCTGGTTCAGATCGAACGTCAGGTAGCGAGCGTGAGCCTCAACGGCACTGCCGACGAACGTAAGGCATTGAAAGAATTGCTGTTGAGCCTGAGCGAGGCGTTGTAACCATTTTGATCAACATGAACAAAATGGAATATGAAGCTGAATAAACGTTATTGTCCGGGAATAAAAAATCCCGGTATTGTCCGCTTCACGCCAGCAGTAGCACATCGCTGGCACACGTATTAATGCCGTCGTCGATGACGACCGATTTTCGATAAGGACACTGCATGAAAAAGGTTCTGTTGTTTACCGCATTGGCGGCTGCTCTGACTGCTTCCCTGGCCCAGGCCGGCGAGAAACTGGTGGTTGCCGCGACGCCGGTGCCGCACGCCGAAATCCTCGAGCTGATCAAGCCGACCCTCGCCAAAGAAGGCGTGGATCTGGAAATCAAGGTCTTCACCGACTACGTACAGCCGAACGTACAGGTGGGCGAGAAGCGTCTGGACGCCAACTACTTCCAGACCAAGCCTTACCTGGACAGCTTCAACGCCGGCAAATACAAAGATGACAAGGCCAAGTACCTGGTGACCGTGCAAGGCGTGCACGTTGAACCGTTCGGTGGCTACTCGAGCAAGTACAAGACCCTGGCTGAACTGCCGGACGGCGCCACCATCGCCATTCCGAACGAAGGCAGCAACAGCGGTCGCGCTCTGATCCTGCTGCAGAAGGCTGGCCTGATCGAACTGAAAGATCCGAAGAACGCCCTGGCCACGCCGAAAGACATCGCCAAGAACCCGCACAACTTCAGGTTCAAGGAACTGGAGTCGGCCCTGCTGCCGCGTGTTCTGAAAGAAGTCGACCTGGACATGATCAACACCAACTACGCGCTGGAAGCCAAGTTGAACCCGACCAAGGATGCTCTGGTGATCGAAGGCGCGGATTCGCCTTACGTGAACTTCCTGGTCGCCCGTGAAGACAACAAGAACAGCGACGCCATCAAGAAACTGGCCGCTGCCCTTACCAGCCCTGAAGTCAAAGCGTTCATCGAGAAGAAGTACAACGGCGCGGTACTGCCGGCGTTCTGATCCGACGCAGCAGCAACCCCCTTCAAGGTTGAAAAAAAACGCCGATGACCAGCGATGGTCATCGGCGTTTTTGTGTGTGCTTCAAAAGCCCCCTCACCCTTACCCTCTCCCGGGGGGAGAGGGGACTGACCGTGGGATGCTTGGGAATTACGCCGACCTGAAAGTGTTGTACCGAATCCATAATCGACGCGAACTTTCAGGTCGATGTATAACGCGAAACACCTCGGTCGGCTCCCTCTCCCTCCGGGCGGTCCGACGTTTCGGGAGGGCTGGGGTGAGGGGGCTCTTGATCTCAGGCCATTCCGGTTTTCAGCGCCCTGCGCAAAGCCACCAGCCATTTCAGGAAATCCTGCGGGTCCGGTCGCTGCGGCACTTTTACGTCCATGTTCTCTTCCTTGTTATGAGTTCGGCCGGGGAGTCTGGCCAAAAGCTGTTCGTCCTTGGAGGGCTTTCATGAAAAAAAGATCCGTCCTACAGCGAGAGGAAAAATAGCCTTCTTATTCTGTCGGGGCAAACCCGCAGGATAGTTTTTTGCGTGATATCAATATGCTTTAACGGTATTTAAATTCTTTTTCTTATACCTTTAAAGTCGGTGCCTGCCGGACAGTTACCCGCTGTCCATGGACTGCACCACCGTCGCTTACCGAGCGGCGTCAGGATGTTTCATGACCTTCGATTACGCATTTATCCTCAGCACCCTGCCGGCGTTTCTCAAAGCCGTGGGCGTGACGCTGCAGGTCGGTTTGATCGCCATTGGCACCTCGCTGCTGGTGGCGCTGCTCAATGCGACGATTCTGGTATTCCGCACGCCTTACCTGCAAAAGCTGGTCGGCCTGTATGTGGAGCTGGCGCGCAACACGCCGCTGCTGATCCAGCTGTTCTTCGTC
Organism: Pseudomonas pharyngis; assembly: GCF_021602345.1. GTDB lineage: Bacteria > Pseudomonadota > Gammaproteobacteria > Pseudomonadales > Pseudomonadaceae > Aquipseudomonas > Aquipseudomonas pharyngis. Next base: position 518,388 of record NZ_BQID01000003.1, on the reverse strand, counting down.
TACTTCGCGTTGCCGGCTCTGGGAATCAAGGTTTCGGGATTCACCGCCGCGATCATCACCATGACGTTTCTCGGCGGCGCCTACCTCACCGAAGTGCTGCGCGCCGGTGTCGATGCGGTGCCTCAGGCGCAGCTTGAATCGGGCCGCTCAATCGGCCTGTCCCACGGTCAGTTGCTGCGTTACGTGATCCTGCCGCAAGCGGGGATCCTCAGCCTGCCGTCGCTGTTCGCCAATTTCATTTTCCTGCTCAAGGAGACCACCGTGGTCTCGGCCGTGGCGGTGCCGGAAATTCTCTACACCACCAAGAGCTACATCGCGCTCTACTACAAGACCTACGAAATGCTCGCTGTGCTGACGCTGATCTGCGTGCTGCTGTTCCTGCCGCTGTCGCTGCTGTTGAGCCGTCTGGAAAGGAGGCTCCAGCATGGCCAGTTCGGGTCTTGAACTGCTCTGGGTGTCGTTGCCGCAACTGGCCAAAGGCGCCGGGCAAACCCTGTCGATCTCGTTCCTCAGCATCGCCATCAGCACCGTCGGCGGCGTGCTTTACGGTGTGCTGCGCACGCTCAACGTGCGGTGGCTGAACGTGTTGCTGCGGATCTATCTGGAACTGTTCCGGGCGATCCCGGTGCTGGTCTGGTTGTACCTGCTGTTTTTCGGCCTGCCGATTTTCTTCGGCCTGAGCTTGCCGAGTTTCTGGTGCGCGGTGCTGGTGCTGTCGCTGTGGGGCGCCAGCGAGGTCGGCGAAGTGGCGCGCGGTGCGCTGCATTCGTTGCCGCGCGGGCAGCGTGAGGCGGGGCTGTCGATCGGGCTGAACGCGGCGCAGCTCTACGGCTATGTGCTGCTGCCCCAGGCGCTGAAACGCATGACACCTCCGACCATCAACGTCTACACGCGGATCATCAAGACCAGTTCGCTGGCGGTGCTGATTGGCGTGGTGGATGTGATCAAGGTCGGTCAGCAGATCATCGAGCGCACCTACGAATCGGTGCTGATCTACGGCGCGCTGTTCCTGTTTTTCTTTTTCATCTGCTACCCGCTGTCGGCTGCCTCGCGCGTGCTGGAGCGGCGCTGGACGCAAGCATGAGCGCATTGATCGAGTTTCAGGGTTTCAACAAATTCTTCGGCGAACAGCAGGTGCTCAAGGGCATCGACCTGCAAGTGAAATCCGGCGAAGTCATCGTCATCCTCGGCCCCAGCGGCTGCGGCAAAAGCACCTTGCTGCGCTGCCTCAACGGTCTGGAAACCGCCCACAGCGGTCACCTGAAATTCGCCGGCCGTGAATTGCTGGACAAGGCCACCGACTGGCGCGAAGTGCGTCAGCAGATCGGCATGGTGTTCCAGAGTTATCACCTGTTTCCGCACATGAGCGTGCTCGACAATTTGCTGCTCGGCCCGCTCAAGGTGCAGAAGCGCGAACGCCGCGAAGCACAGCAACAAGCCGAAGCGTTGCTCGAACGCGTGGGCCTGTCGGGCAAGCGCGACGCGTTCCCGCGCCAGCTCTCCGGCGGCCAGCAGCAACGCATCGCCATCGTCCGCTCGTTGTGCATGAACCCGCGGGTCATGCTCTTCGACGAAGTCACCGCCGCCCTTGATCCGGAGATGGTCAAGGAAGTGCTGGAAGTGATTCAGGGCCTGGCCCGCGAAGGCATGACCCTGTTGATCGTCACCCACGAAATGGCCTTCGCCCGCGCGGTGGCCGATCGCATCGTGTTCATGGATGGCGGGCGCATCCTTGAACAGAACCCGCCCGAGCTTTTCTTTACGAACCCGCAAACCGCACGCGCGCAGCAGTTCCTGGAGAAGTTCTCCTACGTCGAAGCGCTGACTTCAACGACTTCGCCCACAACGTCTCAAACCAAGGAACTGGAACTGCCATGAAAACTGCCAAAGCCTTATTCGCACTACCGCTGATCAGCCTCGCGCTGCTGGCCGGCTGCAACAAGACCGAAGAACCGGCCAAGCCGAAAGTCGCCAGCGAAAGCACCGCGCCGGCCGGTTATCTGGACAAGATCAAGGCCCGCGACAAACTGATCGTCGGCGTATTCACCGACAAGCCGCCGTTCGGTTTCGTCAACGAAGCGGGGCGTTACGTCGGCTTCGATACCGATATCGGCCGTCAATTCGCCAAGGATCTGCTGGGCGATGAAAACAAGGTCGAGTTCGTGGCCGTGGAACCGGCGAGCCGCATTCCGTTCCTGCAAAGCGACAAGGTTGACCTGATCCTCGCCAACATGACCGTGACCCCGGAGCGCAAGGAAGCGGTGGAGTTCACCAACCCGAACCTGAAGGTCGCGGTGCAGGCGCTGGTGCCGCAGGGCAGCGAAGTGAAGAAGCTGGATGACCTGGCGAGCCGCACCACCATCGTCACCACCGGCACTACCGCCGATATCTGGCTGACCAAAAACCACCCGGACTGGAAACTGCTGAAGTTCGAGAAAAACTCCGAGTCCCTGCAAGCCCTGGCCAACGGCCGTGGCGATGCCTACGCGCAGGACAATCTGGTGCTGTTCAGCTGGGCCAAGCAGAACCCGGGCTACCGTGTGCTGGATGAAAAACTCGGTGCCGAAGCGCCGATTGCGCCGGCGGTTAAGAAGGGCAACATCGAATTGCGCGATTGGGTGAATACTGAACTGGCCAAGCTTGGGGAGGAGAAATACCTGCTCAAGCTGTATGACCAATATGTGCGTAAGGAGCTGAGTGATGACACCAAGCCTGAGAGCGTGATTGTTGAGGGTGGGAAGTGGCAGGGCTGATTGCCTGACAGGTCGGCGGTGAGGATGCAGAGCAACCCCTCACCCCAGCCCTCCCGAAACGTCGGACCGCCCGGAGGGAGAGGGAGCCGACCGAGGTGTTTTGAGAGTTACATCGACCTGAGACACCGAGTCGATTATGGATTCACAGAAGCACTTTCAGGTCGGCGTAACTCTTGAGCATCCCCCGATCGGTCCCCTCTCACCCCGGGAGAGGGCTAGGGTGAGGGGCTCTCCAACTGACACACCTAATCAGGCCAGTTCCACGCAGGCTCATCCAAAACCCTCTGCCCGACGATCCCCGTCTGGCCGAGGGTTTTTTCCAGCACGATGCAATTGCATTCCGGGTCTTCCTGCAACGCCGAAATCAATCGTCGGGCGTGGGACACCACCCACACCTGACACTGCTCCGACACCCGGATGATCAGGCGCGCCAGCGCCGGCAGCAGATCTGGGTGCAGGCTGGTTTCCGGTTCGTTCAGCACCATCAGCGACGGCGGGCGTGGCGTCAGCAGCGCGGCGACCAGCAGCAGATAACGCAACGTGCCATCCGACAGTTCCGCTGCCGACAACGGCCGCAACAACCCTTCCTGAAAGAACTCGATGGCGAAGCGGCCGCCCGCCAGCGGTGCGATGTTCAGCCGTGCGCCGGGAAAGGCGTCGCTGATCGCCGCCTGCAACGCCTCGGGATCGCCGATCTCGCGGATGGTCTGCAACGCAGCCGCCAGATCGCGGCCATCGTGATGCAGCACCGGCGTGCGCGTGCCCAGTTGCGGCTGGCGCACCGGGGCGTCGGCGTCACTGCGAAAGTGATCGTAGAAGCGCCAGCGGCGGATGAACTCGCGCATCTGGAACACCTCCGGCGAGGTGCGCAGGCTGCCGACCTGATCGAACAGGCTGTCGAAGTTCGGCGTGTATTGCGCCAGAACATCCCAGCCACGACCTTCACGGGCACGGATCATCGGCCCGTCGCGATCCACCAGCAGACTGGCCGGACGATAGAGCGGCCCGGCCCAGATGCATTCCTTTTTGATTTCCGGGTCGAGGGAAAAAAACGAAAGACTCGGCTCCGGCAAGCCCAGGGCGATCGAATAGCTGAAATCTTCCCCGGCAAAGCCCAGGCGCAGGCGTTTGACGCCTTGGCGCACGGTGGACTGGATCGGCACCTCGCCGTTGCGCATGCGCCGGCTGATGGTTTCCGGCCCGGCCCAGAACGTCGAGTCGAGCCCACCCTCACGGGCCAGCGCATTGACCACGCCGCCCTGAGCGGTTTCCGCCAACAGCCGCAGCGCCCGGTACAGGTTCGACTTGCCGCTGCCGTTGGGACCGGTGATCAGGTTCAGACGTCCCAGCGGGATCACCAATTTATTGATCGAGCGGTAATTGGCCACCGCGAGGGTCTTGAGCATGAAAATCCTTCTTGAGTGCCCCGAAATCCGGGTCAGGATACTCGCTGCACAGAAATGCATATATCGGCCGGACGAAGGTTGAACCCTGTTCTAAGCTCACAGTCGTATCGTCACTTGCACGTTCGTACACAGGAAGGAGTCTGCATGGCGAGTCCCGGATTGAAAACAGCGGTCATGCTGAGTCTGTTCGCTTTGTTGAGCGCGTGCGGCGAGAAAAAGGCCCCCGCCGAATACCTGCCCCGGGTCTTCGTGCAGGAGGTGAACCCCGCCAATTATGCCGCCGCCGTGACCCTCACCGGCGATGTCCAGGCGCGGGTGCAGACCGAACTGTCGTTCCGGGTCGGCGGCAAGATCATCCAGCGCATGGTCGATGTCGGTGACCGCGTCTCGGCCAAACAAGTGCTGGCCAAGCTCGATCCGAAGGATTTGCAGACCAACGTCGATTCCGCACAGGCTCAGGTAGTGGCCGAGCAGGCTCGGGTCAAACAGAGCGCCGCCGCGTTCGTCCGCCAGCAGAAACTGTTGCCCAAGGGCTACACCAGCCAGAGCGAATACGATTCGGCGCAGGCCGCATTGCGCAGCAGCCAGAGTGCCTTGAGCGCAGCGCAGGCGCAGTTGGCCAACGCCAAGGATCAACTGAGCTACACCGCACTGATCGCCGATGCGCCCGGCGTCATCACCGAGCGTCAGGCCGAAGTCGGCCAGGTGGTTCAGGCCACGGCGCCGATATTCAGTCTGGCCCGGGACGGTGACCGCGACGCCGTGTTCAACGTTTACGAATCCCTGCTGGCCGAGCGGCCGGCGGAGCGTTCGATCGTCGTCAGCCTGCTCGACAACCCCGCCATCAAGACCACCGGCACCGTGCGCGAAATCACCCCGGCGGTGTCCGCGCAGTCCGGCACGGTGCAGGTCAAGGTCAGCCTCGACAGCCTGCCGCAGGGGATGCAGCTGGGCTCGGTGGTGAGCGCCACGGCCAAGGGCACCGGCAAGTCGGCCGTTGAATTACCGTGGTCGGCGCTGACCAAGAACGTCAGCGATCCGGCGGTGTGGATGGTCGACGACAAAGGTGAAGCGCAGTTGCACAACGTCACCGTCAGCCGCTACCTGATCGGCAAGGTCATCATCAGCGAGGGCCTCAAGGGCGGGGAAAAAGTCATTGTCGCGGGTGGGCAGTTGCTGCATCCGGGCATGAAGGTCGAAATAGCCGAAAACACCTACAAGGATCTGCAACCGGGAGCACAGCCATGAAGCGTCTGGGGCTGTTATCCATTGGCGTGTTGCTGGCCGCCTGTTCGAAAAGCGAACCACCGCCGGAGCCGGTACGGCCGGTGTTGTCGGTCAAGGTCGAAGCGTTGAGCGAGGAAAACCTCGGGCGTTTCGCCGGCAGCATTCAGGCACGCTATGAAAGCAACACCGGTTTTCGCGTCGGCGGGCGCATTGCCAGCCGTAACGTCGACGTCGGCACCGAGGTGCAGAAGGGCACGCTGCTCGCCACCCTCGATCCGTCCGATCAGCAGAACCAGCTGCGTTCGGCCCAGGGCGACCTGGCCAGGGTTCAGGCACAGCTGATCAACGCCCAGGCCAACGCCCGCCGTCAGCAAGCGCTGTTCGACCGGGGCGTGGGGGCGCAGGCGCAACTGGACATTGCGATGACGGACCTGAAAACCACCCAAGCCTCGCTGGATCAGGCGCGGGCGGCGGTCAACCAGAGCAAGGATCAACTCGATTACACCCAGCTACGCTCGGACCACAAGGCGGTGGTCACCGCGTGGAATGCCGAGGCCGGGCAAGTGGTGACGGCGGGCCAGCAGGTGGTGACCCTGGCGCAACCGGACATCAAGGAAGCCGTGATCGATCTGCCGGACACCCTGGTCGATGAGATCCCGTCCGACGTGGTGTTTCTGGTGGCCGGGCAGCTCGACCCGAGCATCAACACCACGGCCACCCTGCGCGAGATCGAACCCCAGGCACAAAGTGCGACGCGCACCCGCCGCGCACGATTGACCCTGACCAATACGCCCGACGGCTTCCGCCTCGGCACGGCGATCAGCGTCACCCTCAGCTCGGCGATCAAACCGCGTATCGAATTGCCCGTCACAGCGTTGCAAGAGGTCGATGGCAAGCTGCGGATCTGGGTCATCGACACCCAAAGCAAAACCGTCAACCCGCGCGACGTCAGCGTGATCAGCCGCACCGACAGCAGCGTGGTGCTCGCGGGGGGCGTGAAGAACGGCGAGCGCGTGGTCAGCGCCGGCGTCAACAGTCTCAAACCCGGACAATCCGTAAAACTTGACGAGGACAGTCAATGAAAGGCTCTTTCAATCTCTCCGAATGGGCCCTCAAGCATCAGTCTTTCGTCTGGTATCTGATGTTCGTCGCATTGCTCATGGGGGTGTTCTCCTACTTCAATCTGGGGCGCGAGGAAGACCCGTCGTTCACCATCAAGACCATGGTGATCCAGACCAAATGGCCGGGCGCGACCCAGGAAGAAACCCTCAAACAGGTCACCGACCGCATCGAGAAAAAACTCGAAGAACTCGATTCCCTCGACTATGTGAAAAGCTACACGCGCCCCGGCGAATCGACGGTCTACGTGTACCTGCGCGATACCACCAGCGCCAAGGACATTCCGGAAATCTGGTACCAGGTGCGCAAGAAGATCGACGACATTCGCGGGCAGTTTCCTCAAGGTATTCAGGGGCCGGGATTCAACGACGAGTTCGGTGACGTGTTCGGCTCGGTGTACGCCTTCACTGCCGACGGCCTGACCATGCGCCAGTTGCGCGATTACGTGGAACAGGCGCGGGCCGAGATCCGCAATGTCCCGGGGCTGGGCAAGATCGAAATGATCGGCCAGCAGGACGAAGTGATTTACCTGAACTTCTCTACCCGCAAACTGGCGGCGCTGGGCATCGATCAGCGTCAGGTGGTGCAGAGCCTGCAGTCGCAGAACGCCGTGACTCCGGCCGGTGTGATCGAGGCGGGTCCGGAGCGGATTTCTGTGCGGACTTCGGGCCAGTTCGCTTCGGAGAAAGACCTGGCCGAGGTCAATCTCAAGCTCAACGACCGCTTCTATCGCCTGGCAGATGTTGCCGACATCACTCGCGGTTACACCGATCCGGCCACGCCGGAATTCCGCTTCGACGGCAAGCCGGCGATCGGTCTGGCGATTGCCATGCAGAAGGGCGGCAACGTTCAGGAATTCGGCAAAGCACTGCACAAGCGCATCGATGAACTGACCGCGGATCTGCCGGTTGGCGTGGGTGTGCACACGGTGTCCGATCAGGCCGTGGTGGTGGAGGAGGCCGTTGGCGGCTTCACCAGTGCCTTGTTCGAAGCGGTGGTGATCGTGCTGGTGGTCAGCTTCATCAGTCTCGGTGTGCGCGCCGGGCTGGTGGTGGCGTGCTCGATCCCGCTGGTGCTGGCGATGGTGTTTGTGTTCATGGAATACAGCGGCATCACCATGCAGCGGATTTCCCTCGGCGCTCTGATCATTGCCCTCGGCCTGTTAGTGGACGATGCGATGATCACCGTGGAAATGATGGTCACGCGCCTGGAAATGGGCGAGAGCAAGGAGGAGGCCGCGACATTCGCGTACACCTCGACCGCGTTCCCGATGCTCACCGGTACGCTGGTGACGGTCGCCGGTTTCGTCCCCATCGGCCTCAACGCCAGTTCTGCCGGCGAGTACACCTACACGCTGTTCGCGGTGATTGCCGTGGCGATGATCGTGTCCTGGATCGTGGCGGTGTTCTTCGCCCCGGTGATCGGTGTGCACATTCTCAGCACCAACGTGAAAGCCCATGAGGCTGAACCGGGGCGCGTTGGCCGTGCATTCAACGGCGGTTTGCTGTGGTGCATGCGCAATCGCTGGTGGGCCATCGGCATCACCGTGCTGTTGTTTGTGCTGGCGGTGTTCTGCATGCGTTTTGTGCAGAATCAGTTCTTCCCGTCCTCGGATCGACCGGAAATCCTGGTCGACCTCAACCTGCCGCAAAACGCCTCGATCGACGAGACCCGCAGGGCCGTCGACAAGCTCGAGGCCACGCTCAAGGGCGACGCGGACATCGTGCGCTGGAGCACCTACATCGGTCAGGGCGCGATCCGTTTCTACCTGCCACTCGACCAGCAATTGCAGAACCCGTACTACGCGCAACTGGTGATCGTCAGCAAAGACTTTGAAGCCCGCGAGGCCTTGAGCCAACGCCTGCGCGAACGGCTGCACAAGGATTTCGTCGGCATCGGCAGCTACGTGCAGGCGCTGGAAATGGGCCCGCCGGTAGGGCGTCCGATCCAGTACCGGATCAGCGGCAAGGACATCGACCAGGTGCGCAAGCACGCCATCGACCTGGCGACTGAACTGGACAAGAACGAGCACATCGGCGAGATCATTTACGACTGGAACGAGCCAGGCAAAGTCCTGCGAATCGACATCGCCCAGGACAAGGCGCGCCAGCTCGGGCTGTCGTCCGAAGACGTGGCGAACCTGATGAACAGCATCGTCAGTGGCGCGCCGCTGACCCAGGTCAACGACGACATCTACCTGATCAACGTGGTCGGTCGCGCGGTGAGTTCGGAACGCGGTACGCCGGAAACCCTGCAGAACCTGCAGATCGTCACGCCCAACGGCACGTCGATCCCCTTGCTGGCCTTCGCCACGGTTCGTTATGAGCTGGAGCAGCCGCTGGTGTGGCGTCGTGACCGCTTGCCGACCATCACCATCAAGGCGTCGGTGCGTGACGAAATTCAGCCGACCGACCTGGTGAAACTGTTGAAGCCGTCCATCGACGCGTTCGCCGAAAAACTGCCCGTTGGCTACAAGGTCGCCACCGGCGGTACGGTCGAGGAGAGTGGCAAGGCCCAAGGACCGATTGCGAAAGTGCTGCCGTTGATGCTGTTCTTGATGGCGACGTTCCTGATGATCCAGCTGCACAGCGTGCAGAAGCTGTTCCTTGTGGCCAGTGTCGCGCCGCTGGGGTTGATCGGCGTGGTGCTGGCGCTGGTGCCGACCGGTACGCCGATGGGCTTCGTGGCGATCCTCGGGATTCTGGCCTTGATCGGCATCATCATCCGCAACTCGGTGATCCTTGTGACCCAGATCGACGAGTTCGAGCGCAAAGGCTATGCGCCGTGGGATGCGGTGGTGGAAGCCACCGAGCATCGACGTCGCCCGATCCTGCTGACCGCCGCCGCGGCGAGCATGGGCATGATCCCGATCGCCCGGGAAGTGTTCTGGGGGCCGATGGCCTACGCGATGATCGGCGGGATCGTGATTGCAACCCTGCTGACGCTGCTGTTTCTGCCGGCGCTGTATGTCGCCTGGTACAAGATTCGCGAGCCGAAGAAAGAGGCGCAGTAAGGCGAGCGCCTTGCGCTCATCGCCAACTACACGGCTTTGCGCCAGACACTCGCCAGCCAGGGCTGCTGCTCACGCGGCAGCCCCGCCGGCCGGTAGTAATGTTCCAGCTCGACGAACCCGGCAGCGGTCAACAATCCGCGCCAGGCTTCAAGATCGTGATACGAGCCGTAACGCGGTCCGTTCCAGCCCTCACGGTTATCCCCGTGCGGGTTGGAGCTGAACAGCACGCCGCCCGGTTTCAATGTCCCGTGCAGTTGCTTCAATACCCGAGGCAATTCCTGCAACGGCACATGAAACAGCACCGCATTGGCGAAGATGCCGTCGAAGCGTTCTGCCGGCAGATCCAGCTTCAGAAAGTCCTGGCACCACACTTCACAGCCACTGTCTTCCCGCGCCATCTGCGCGAATTTTTCCGCGCCGTCGAGGCCGACGGCGACGTGTCCCATCCGGGTGAATGTCTGCAAATCCCGCCCCGGCCCGCAGCCGAAATCGAGAATGGAAAACGGCGCCTCAGCCTGGATGTGCCGCAGCAGGGCGTCGATGTTCTGGCTGACATCGTGATCGCGGGTGCCTTCACGAAAATCCTCGGCCACCGAGTTGTAATGGCCGAGGGTGGTGGCGGTGATCTGTTCAAGATCGGTGGGGGTCTGCTTCATGGTCGTCATGGGCTGAAAGGAAGATCGGCAGACTATAAGCGCTTTCGCGGTTCAGAGGATCCAGATCCGGACAAAGCACAAAACGCCGGCTCAAGTGCAATACATATTTACCGCACCTGACCGTTCCCGATCGGTTGCAATAGCGCCCACGCGATAGACGACTAGCGCGATGTCTGCCCGATTTTTTCAGGGGGATTTACTCAACAAGGATTTTTCATGGGCAATACTCGAAAAACCTCCACCACGTCCTCCAGCCATAGCCTGGCAGACGCCATTGCACTGCGTAAAAGATCCGGTGCTGACTTTCCCGAGTACGAACCTGCGCACAAGAGTTTTCGGGACATGGATCAAACGGATGTGGAGGCCGTTCGCCAACCGGATATGCCAGACGCCGCAGTCATTGTTTCATCCCTGCCGACCGCCGAGATCCTGTCGGGTCGTTTCGGGGGCAGGACGCTTGCGGACTATCGCCTGAAAGCGCCGGCCACCCTGCCTGCGCCTGATGCCCTGGGGTTGAGGGTTATCAAGGGACGCACGTTCGTCGATGTCGCCCCCGGCGAGATTGTCCAGGTTCGGCAAACCGCAGCGGGCGGTGAATATCGCGCGACCTTGATGTCCGAGTGGACGGCTTCGGGACCGGTCCTGTTCTTCGATCCGCACAGCAAGATATGGTCGCCGGAACGGGCTCGGTCATCCGGCAACGCAGGCAATGTCATCGATATCGACATCGATGAGCTCATCCGCAATATCAGGAAAGATTCGGAAAAGCACAGTCGGGTCCACACCGGTATTGATGACGCGATCGAGCACGAGACAGCAAAGGAAGCCACGCTGACTGCACGGGGGCTGAAGCAGTTTCCACTGGATCAGGCTGCGATGGTCCGCACTGAGTTGCGAGTGGTCGAAAGCGTTTTCGCTGATGCCGTTCACGCCATTGGCATGAAATACGACGGTGCCAGCGCGGTTTACGAAAGTTTTTTTGGGGCAGGGCACCAGGCCGTGGCGCAGCAGTTTTCTGACTCGGTGGCGCGAGGTCTTGCGCTTTCCAGGGAGTACCAAGGGACCTGGGGCGAGGAAAAATTCTTCGCAGTGGAGACTGAAAACAACAGCGCCGCCTGGATGTACAAGAAGGATTTTCATGGCCGGTTCTTCCTCAACCGCAAGTACATGCAGCAGGAGATTCTAGGCATGTCCCTGGGCCATGAAATGCTGCACACCAACCGCATCGACCGCTTCAGGACCATCGGTCCCAACGCCGCGGATTTCTTCTATCTGGGTGACAGCCAGCGTGGTTTGCTGAGTCTGGAGCCGCTGACCGTCTACGACATTCCGGAGCGCAGTGTTTCTGAAGTGATCATGCGCGGTGGATTGACAGTCGAGTACGTGAACGCTTTTACGGACGATCACGACAACCTGCTGTTCGGGATCAGTGATTATCTGGGGATCGGCGACGATCTGGATCTTCAGACGGCGGTCGGCCTGTTCAATGCAAATCCGGCGCTGCGCGCGCATTTGGCCGCGAACAACGCCGACAGCATTGTTTACGCGGCAAAAAGCATGCAGGCGCTGCATCGAAGCAAAACTGAATATGCGTGGCTCGACAGCCTGATCGATGATTGATGCCGGGGAGGGCAGCGCTCATCGATTGTTCTAGCGCTTGTTCAGCCCCCGCGCCAGGCGATCGCCGCCCAGCTGAATCAGCGCCACCAGTGCCACCAGCAGCACGATCACGGTCAGCATGATCTGGCTGTCGAAGCGCTGATAGCCGTAGCGATAGGCGATGTCACCCAGACCGCCGGCGCCAATCGCTCCGGCCATGGCCGATGAGTTGATCATCGTCACCAGGGTGATGGTGAAGCCACCGACAATCCCCGGCAGCGCCTCGGGCAACAGCACATGCCAGACGATGTGCCAGCGCCGGCAGCCCATGGCCTGCGCGGCTTCGATCAGGCCGTAGTCGACTTCACGCAGGCTCACCTCGGCGATCCGCGCAAAGAACGGCGTGGCCGCGATGGTCAACGGCACGACCGCCGCCCAGACGCCGTAGGTGGTGCCGACGATCAGCCGGGTGAACGGAATCAGCGCGACCATCAGGATCAGGAACGGGATCGAGCGAAACAGGTTCACGAACGCACCCAACGCGCGATTGAGCACCGGTGCTTCGTAGATCCCGCCCTTGTCGCTGGTGACCAGAATCACCGCCATCGGAATCCCCGCCAGCAGTGCGATCAGCGACGACACGCCGACCATCAGAAACGTGTCGATGAAACCCTGCAGCAAGCGATCAAACCACATAACCCAGCACCTCCGTGCGTTGTGCCCATTGCCCGGCGCGCTCACGCAATTGCTCGGCATTCAGCTGCGAACCCGCGACCGCCAGCAACAGTTGCCCGAGCGCATGGCCCTGAATCCGTTCCACGCCGCCCTGGAGCAATTTCACCCGGCCACCGAGCGCGGCGAACAGCGCGGCCAGATCCGGTTCGTCCTGTTGGCTGCCAGTGAACTGCAAGCGCAGCACCACGGCCGCATCGGGCGACGACGGTTGCGCCTGCAAACGGCTTTGCAATTCTTCGGGCAAGGCGTGTTGCAGCGGCGCGAGCAAGGTCTGGCTGACCTCGTGCTGTGGGTTGCCGAACACTTCCCAGACCGGGCCTTGCTCGACGATGCGGCCATGTTCGAGCACGACGACGCGATCGCAGATTTCCCGGATCACCGCCATCTCGTGGGTGATCAGCACGATGGTCAGGCCCAGGCGTTTGTTGATCTCGCGCAGCAGGCCGAGGATCGACTGGGTGGTTTCCGGATCCAGTGCCGAAGTGGCTTCGTCACACAGCAGAATGTCCGGGTCATGCACCAGCGCGCGGGCGATGCCGACACGCTGCTTCTGCCCGCCGGACAGCTGCGCCGGATACGCCTTGTGCTTGGCTTGCAGGCCCACCAGTTCCAGCAGTTCGCGCACCTTGTTCTCCCGCTGTTCCTTCGGGACGCCGGCGACTTTCAGCGGCAGTTCGACGTTCTGCCACACCGTTTTCGCCGACATCAGGTTGAAGTGCTGGAAGATCATGCCGATCCGCCGGCGCAGGGCGACGAGGCGATCCTCGTCGTACTCGCCGATGTCCACCTGATCGATCAGCACCCGGCCCGAGGTCGGTTGTTCGAGGCGGTTGATGGTGCGGATCAGCGACGACTTGCCGGCGCCGCTGCGGCCGATGATGCCGAACACTTCACCGCGCTGGATCGCCAGGTCGATGCCTTGCAGGGCGGCGACCGGGCCTTGTTTGCCGTCGTAGGTCTTGCCGAGCCCGACGAAACGCACATGGGCGCGGTTCAGTTCGGGATGCAGTTCGGTGCGCTGTGCCAGCGTGGGTGGCTCTGGAAGATCCAGTCGCCGTTGGATGGCCGCGGTCATCCTCAGCTTTCCCAACCGGCCTGGTACAGCTTGCCGTGGGCCTTATCCAGTGCGGCGCGCACGGCCGGCGAATGCTGGTAGATGTCGACGAACTTGATCAGGCGCGGGTCGGTCTTGCTCTTCGGCTGGATCACGAACTGAATCACGTATTCCTTGTGATCGAGGCCGTCGAACAACAACGCGGAGCCGGCGTCGAAAGTCTTCGCCAGACGGATGTAGGCCGGGTAGCCCTGGACCAGATCGGCGTCATCGTAGGCGCGCACCAGTTGCACGGCTTCGACCTGGAGGATCTTGATCTTCTTCGGGTTGGCGACGATATCGTCTTCGGTGGCCTTGTAGCCGACCCCCGGCTTGAGGGTGATCAGACCGGCCTTGGCCAACAGTTGCAGGCCGCGTCCGCTGTTAATCGGGTCGTTGGCGATGGCGACGCTGGCGCCTTCCGGCAGCTCGTCGAAGCTTTTGTATTTCTTCGAGTACAGGCCGACGTTGTTGATGATCCCTGGCGCAAACGGCACGAGGTCGAAACCGGAGGCAGCCTTGGCGTTTTCCAGGAACGGGATGTGCTGGAAGTAGTTCACGTCAATGTCACCGGCGGCGAGGCTGACGTTCGGTGCGATCCAGTCGGTGAATTCCACCAGCTCGACTTTCAGGCCCTGTTTGGAGGCCTCTTCGACGGCGGCTTCCAGCGGAATCGCGAAGGCGGCGGTGGTGCCGATTTTCAACGGGGCATCTGCGGCGAACACCGCCGAGCTGAACAGGCCGAAGGCCAGGGCCAGTGCTTTGACTGGGTGGGACAGGAGCTTCTTGGTCATGGTGGTTTTCCAGTCAGTGAAATTAGCCTGATTCCCACGCAGAGCGTGGGAAGGATGAGTGCCGGGGTTAGTGTCGGTAGTGGGCGCCGGTGTGTTGCGGCGGCAGGTGCGCTTCGCCGTGAAACAGTTTTTCCCGCAGGCTGCCGGTGTCGTACGCGGTCTTGTACGAGCCGCGCCGTTGCAGTTCCGGAATCACCAGATCAATGAAATCCACATAGCTTTCCGGGGTGACGATGCGGGTCAGGTTGAAGCCGTCGAGGCCGGTTTCGGCGATCCACGATTCCAGTTCATCTGCCACTTGTTGCGGCGAGCCGACCACCGTGATGTAGCGCCCGCCCAGAGCGTGCTGATCGAGCAATTTGCGCCGGGTCCAGTCGTTGTTCTGCAGGTTCTTGGTGGCGGACTGGATCGCGTTGCTCTTCACGTACTGGATCGGTTCGTCGATTTCGTACTGGGAAAAGTCGATGCCAGTGGACGCCGAAAAATGCGCCACGCCCGCTTCGGCGCTGGCGTAGCTCAGGTATTCGGCATGCTTGGCCCAGGCCGCTTCCTCGGTCTCGCCGACGATCACATTGAGGCCCATGAACACCTTGATGTCCTCAGGATTGCGACCCGCTTCGACGGCGCTGGCGCGGACCTTGTCCACCTGCACCTTGGTCGACGGCTTGTTCTGGCCGCTGATGAACACGCACTCGGCATGCCGCCCGGCGAACAGCAGACCGCGATCCGAACTGCCGGCCTGGAACAGCACCGGCGTGCGCTGCGGCGACGGCTCGCACAGGTGATAACCCTCGACCTGATAGAACTCGCCCTTGTGTTCGACCTTATGCACCTTGTCCGGCTGCGCGTAGATCCGCTGCTGTGGGTCGTTGAGCACCGCACCGTTTTCCCAACTGCCTTCCCAGAGTTTGTAGAGCACTTCGAGGTACTCGTCGGCCTGGTCGTAACGCCGGTCGTGCTCGACCTGTTCGCTCAGGCCCATGGCCTTGGCGGCGCTGTCCAGGTAACCGGTGACGATGTTCCAGCCCACCCGCCCGCGGCTCAGGTGGTCGAGGGTCGACATGCGTCGGGCGAACAGATACGGCGGCTCGTAGGTGAGGTTGGCGGTCAGGCCGAATCCGAGGTTTTTGGTCACCGCGGACATCGCCGATACCAGCAGCAGCGGATCGTTGACCGGCAGCTGGATCGACTCTTTCAGGGTGACGTCCACCGAGTTCTGATAGACGTCGTACACGCCGACGATGTCGGCGATGAACAGCCCGTCGAACAGCCCGCGCTCCAGCAGTTGCGCCAGTTCGGTCCAGTACTCGATGGTCTTGTACCGGGTCGAGGTGTCGCGGGGATGCGTCCACAACCCGTGGTTGATGTGGCCGATGCAATTCATGTTGAACGCATTGAGCAGGATCTTTTTCTTGCTCATCAGATGGTCCCTCGCAGCGGAGGGTTTTCATCGTTGAGGTAGTAATTGCCCACCGCGTGATATTTCCAGCGCACCGGGTCATGCAGCGTATGTACCCGGGCGTTGCGCCAGTGGCGGTCGAGGCCATGCTCGCTCAGGGTGGCCTGGCTGCCGGCCAGTTCGAACAGGGTGCTGCCGGCGGCCAAGGAGATTTCGGTGCTGATCGCCCGTGCTTCGGCGACCGCAATCGAGGCCGCTGCAACCGTCTCGGCGTTGGTCTCGGCCTGGGCCGCGTCGAGGAATTCGCCGGCGCGTTCGAGCAGGGCTTCGGTGGCGTGCAGGCGAATACTCAGATGGCCGAAGCTCTTGAGGGTCAGCGGGTCTTCGGTGGCCTTGTCGTTGCCCGAATCGATCCATGGACGGGTCTTGCTGCGCACGAAGTGCAGCGCATCTTCGTAGGCGGCGCGGGCGATGCCGGTGTCGATGGCGGCGTGAAGGATCTGCGCCAGCGGGCCGACCGGGGTCGGGCGCTCGAAAGCGCTCTGGAACGGGATGACATCTTCGGCGGCGACATACACGTCTTCGAACACCACCGAACCGCTGCCGGTGGTGCGCTGGCCGAACCCGCTCCAGTCGTCGATCACGGTCAGGCCTTTGCTGTCGCGGGGGACGAAGGCCAGTTGCTGCACGCCGTTTTCATCGACCACGGACGTTGGAATGCGTTGGGCGTAAATCGCACCGGTCGCATAGAACTTGCGGCCATTGATGCGATAACCGCTGCCGTCACGTTCGAGGCGGGTGACCCGGTCGTGGGCGGTCCTGGTGCCGAGTTCTGCCAGAGCATTGCCGAAGCGCTGGCCGGCGAGGACTTCGGCGTACAGCCGTTGTTTCTGCTCGTGGCTGCCGTTCACCCGAAGCACTTCGAGGGCATAGAAATGGTTCTGTGGAATCTGCCCCAGCGAGCCATCAGCCCGGGCGATCAAAGCGATGACTTTGGCCAGGGTCACGTTGGACACACCGGCGCCACCGTACTCCTTGGGCACGCTGATGCCCCACAGGCCGGAGCGGGAAAACACGTCGAGTTCCGGCAGCGGCAGGCGGCGTTCGCGGTCGCGCAGGTTGCTGTCGCGCTGGAAATCTTCGGCCAGGTCGCTGGCGACGATCAGGGCTTGCTCGTCGCTGGTGATGAGCGCGACGGGATGGGAAAGAGTCATGTGTTTCTCCAGAGATCTGGTCAAAAGTGTTCGGGTCGTCAGATCCAGGAATGGCGAGCCGGCAACTTGCCGTTGAGGCGATAGGCGCCGACCGCGTGATACTTCCAGCGCACCGGGTCGTGCAGGGTGTGCACCCGGGCGTTGCGCCAGTGACGGTCGAGGTTGAATTCGGCGAGGGTGGCGCGGCTGCCGGCCAGTTCGAAGAGTTTTTCGCTGGCCAGCAATGAGATCTCGGTGGTCAGCACCTTGGCTTCGGCCACGGCAATCGACGCGCGGGCGGCGGATTCGGCGGTCAGTGGCGCGGCGTGCACCTGATCCAGCACCTGACCGGCCTTGCGCAACAGCGCTTCGGCAGCGTGCAGTTCGATTTTCAGTTTGCCGATGTCGGCGATCACGTAGAGGTCATCGCTGGCCCGTTCGACGTTGGCGTCGATCCACGGCCGGGCGCGGGTCTTGACGAATTCGATGGCGTCATCGATGGCGCCACGGGCGATGCCGGCGTCGATCGCTGCCTGAATCAGCTGCGACACCGCGCCCTGGGTGTTGGGCTTTTCGTTGATCTTCCAGTTGTCCACCACGAGGCCGGCGTCGACCCGCACGTTGTTCAACAGGATCGTGCCGCTGGCGGTGGTGCGCTGGCCGAAACCCGACCAGTCATCGACGATGCGCAATCCCGGCGTGCCGCGCCGGACGAAGGCCAGCACTTGCTTGCCGTCATCGTTGAGCGCCTTGACCGCCACCCAGTGGGCGAACAGGGCGCCGGTGGAGTAGAACTTCTGGCCATTGATCACGTAGTCATCGCCGTCGGCGGTGATGCGCGCCTTCAGTTCCAGGGTGTCCTTGGTGCCGCGTTCAGGCCCGGCGTTACCGATGCGCCAGCCTTCGAGCACGCTCTGCAGCAGATGCTTTTTCTGCTGCTCGGTGGCGCTGCCGAGGATCAGGTTGATGATGCCGAACTGGTTCTGCGGGATCTGTCCCAGCGCCGGGTCGGCGGCGGAAATGATCGCGAACACCTCGGCCAGGGTGACGAAGGAAACCTGCGGGCCGCCGTACTCGCGCGGAATCGCGATGCTGCCGAGGCCACTGCGGGTGAACTGTTCGATTTCCGACCATGGCAGCTTGCGCTGGCGATCACGTTTGGCGGCCTGCACGCGGGCGACCTGCGCCAGCTCATGGGCGGCCTTGATGGCTTGAGCGTCGTTGCGCAGCACTTGTGCGGGCAACAACAGCGGGGCGATGTCCAGGTCACTCTGGACGTTTGCGTCTGCCAGACTGGACATCAGTGCCGCTCCTTGGCTGCACGCAATGCCCTGGCGATCTGCACTGGGGTGATTGTGTTCCGGACCATGCTACCCACCTCACATCTCATGAAAAACGCCGCAAAGGTGCGGCGAACGAAAGAATGTCCGGTGGTCCGGTGCATATACCCTAAGCGCGTATAAAATTTAAATAAACTAACTTTTAGGAATATGTATAGAAGGGGGGCGTGGTCTGGCTGGTTAAGCGTGCGGCGACGAGGGACGGCGTCCCTCATCGACCGTTTTGGCTCATTTCTTTTGTGGCTCTGCCGCCTTCAGCGTTTCCTTGAGCGGCACCTTGAGGTAGGGATTCACGCATCCGATCTTCAGCGTTCGCGGCGGTGCCCAGCGCGAGTTGTTGCCGACCCGGTCGAGGATGCAATAGGTCACGTCCAGACGCAGATCCTCGCCGGCCTCGGTGATGACTGCCGGCGGCACCCAGACCTGAATCGGCTTGCCGATATCGGCAGGGGTGATGCGTGCCAGATCCATCCGTACATCGCCCCAGCGCAAGGTGATGGCATCGCCTTCGGCCATGTTCAGATACGGCTCGATAGTCAGTGGCACGCCGCGTCTGATCTGGTTTGCGTTGACGCCCTGACGGCGAATGGTCTCGGGCAGGGTCACAGGAGCCAGTTGCTGGTTTTCGTCGCCACACAGCGCTGGAGGCTGTCCTCCGGGGCAGTCGAGCTTGACCGTGACCCGCGCCGCCGCCGACAGCGATGGCCCGTGCCCCACCCGCATGACCCGATAGTGGATGCGAGACGAGCCGCTGGCGATGAAGCTTTCCGGCACTCGCAGGCTGACTGGGGTTGCGACGTCCTGTGCTGTCAGCACGTGAGAGGCGACGTAGCAGTTGTCCCAAAACAGTTCGATCAGATCGCCGGTGTCCATGTCCGGATAAGGCGGCACATCGACCAGCAGATGAGCTGCTGCCGCGAGGTTGATGCCGTTGTTTCGGGATGGCGCCAGGCTCGGCGCGGCCAGTTCGGGGATGTGCGAAGTGCGGGTCATGAAGTCCTCTCCTTGAAGCCTTGCAGCGAAATCCGTTTCTGAAAGTTCAAATGGCATGAATTGCCCAGTAATAAAAGCAGGGTCGTTCGGCCATTCGTTATCGGGTCTTGGTAATGTTGTGGGGCGCGATAAGTGACTAGATAAAAGTTCGCTGAATCGCGTGTCAACGGACAGGGTTAGTTAATTGAAGAATTACGGATTTATCAGAAGCTTCCTACGCAGATAAGGCACTCTACCTATTCTGCATGGCGAATCGAGCCACAGCTTTTGCCGGATTTTATCGTTCTGTCGTCGGTCGGTTTGTACAGCTGGAAATTTGGAGGGGGCGAACTTTAATCGCGGCGAGACTGTTGCAGGACATATATATGTAATGCAGTCACTTGATTAATTTTTTAGTGGGGAGGGCGTAAGCGAAACTTCCATCCATGGAAGTTTGTATTCCGGAAAGTTTACAGGTCAGCTGTTGTTTCTGAACTTACTGAGGAACTGCCGAGTGCGTTCTTCTTTCGGATTGGCGAACAACGCTTTCGCTTCACCTTGTTCGACGATCACGCCTTTATCGAAAAACACCACGCGGTTGGCCACATCACGAGCGAATGCCATTTCGTGGGTGACGATCACCATGGTGCGTTTCTCCTCGGCGAGGCCGCGGATGGTCGCCAGCACTTCACCCACCAGTTCCGGATCGAGGGCCGAGGTCGGCTCGTCGAACAGGATCACTTCCGGCTCCATCGCCAGCGCCCGGGCAATCGCCACGCGCTGTTGCTGGCCACCGGACAGGCGCCGTGGGTAGGCGTCTTCCTTGCCCGCCAGGCCAACCTTGGCCAGCAGCTTCTTGCCCAGGGCAATGGCTGCATCGCGGGGCGTCTTCTTGACCACGATCGGGCCTTCGATGACGTTTTCCAGGGCGGTGCGGTGCGGGAACAGGTTGAAGTTCTGGAACACGAAGCCCACATGCTGGCGCAGGTTGCGCACCAGGCTCTGCTGCTGGTTCAGCGGGCGGCTGGTATCGATCTCGATCTCGCCGACCTTGATCCGGCCGCTGGTGGGTTCCTCGAGGAAGTTCAGGCAACGCAGGAACGTGGTCTTGCCCGAGCCGCTGGGGCCGATGATTGCCACGACCTCGCCTTCCTTCACCTCCAGATCAATGCCGTTGAGCACGACTTGACCCTTGAACTGCTTTGTCAGTTTTTCCACGACAATCATGGGGTCAGGACTCCTGGTCGTGCCGATTGACCCGCTCTTCCAACTTGTTCTGGAAGTGCGACAGCACCGTGGCCAGAATCCAGTAGATCAGCGCGGCGGCAAGATACATGGTGAAGACTTCGAAAGTCCGGGCGGTAATCAGCTGCGCCTGACGGAACAGCTCCGGCACCTGGATGGTGGCGGCCAGTGCGGTGTCCTTGACCAGCGAAATGAAGCTGTTGCCCAGCGGCGGCAACGCCGTGCGCATCGCCTGCGGCAGGATGGCCCGGCGCAGGGTCTGCGCGCGGGTCATGCCGATGCTCGCAGCGGCTTCCCACTGGCCGCGTTCAATCGAGCCGATCGCGGACCGCAGGATTTCACAGGCGTAGGCGGCCATGTTCAGCGAGAAGCCGATCAGCGCCGCCGGCAGCGGGTCGAGTTCCATGCCCAATTGCGGCAAGCCGTAATAGATCACGAACAGTTGCACCAGCAACGGCGTGCCGCGAAAGAACGACACGTAGATGCGGGCCAGCCAGCTGACCGACTTGAAGCGCGACAGGCGCATCAACGCCAGGCCAAAGCCCAGCAGCAGGCCGAAGAACATGCCGCCCAGGCTAAGGATTACCGTGTAGTACGCGCCCTTCAACAGGAAGGGCGCGGAGACCAGTGCGAGTTGGAAAGCTTCTTCCATTATTGGGTGACGTCAGCGTTGAAGTATTTCGTGGACAGCTTCTCAAGGGTGCCGTCGGCACGCAGTTCGTCGAGGGCCTTGTTCACGGCGGCCAGCAGTTCAGGCTCGCCTTTGCGCAGGGCAATACCGGCTTCCTGACGCGAGAAGGCTTCACCGGCGGCGACGGTTTTCGGCGCTTTCTTGGCGTATTCCAGCGCAGCCAGACGGTCGATCAGGATCGCGTCGGTACGGCCGTTGTTCAGGTCGGCGAACTTGGTCGGATCATCGTCGTAGGTGCGCACGTCGGCACCCGGCACGTTGGCGCGGACCCACTGTTCGTAGTTGGTGCCCAGGCCCACGCCGACTTTCTTGCCGGACAGGTCAGCGGCGGATTTGATGTTCAGCGCGGCGGCCTTGTCTTTCAGTACCAGCGCCTGAATCCCGGAAACGGTGTACGGCTCGGAGAAGTCATACTTCTTCTTGCGCTCGTCGGAGATGGTCACCTGATTGACCACGACGTCCAGACGCTTGGATTCCAGTGCCGCGAGGATGCCGTCCCATTTGGTCGGCTGAATCTTGGCCTTCACGCCCAGCTTCTTGGCCAGGGCTTCGGACAGTTCGACTTCGAAACCCGACAGCTTGCCGTCGGCATCGACGAAGCTGAACGGTGGGTAAGTGCCTTCCAGGCCGACGTTGATAACGCCTTTGTCCTTGATCTGTTGCAGTTGTTCACCGGCAACGGCGCTGCTGATCAGACCGGCGCTCAGTGCCAGGCCCAGCGAACCTACCAGCAGATTTCGACGTAGTGCGGAAAGAATCATGACAAGCCCCTGTGTTTTCTTATGGAAGACGCTTAAGGAAAGTTGGCGAATCCGGGAATTGGACGACAGCGCTATCCTGCCTTAAAGCAGCTTATGCGTCTCTCGCGAAATTCGCCTGCGGCGAGACTATATGACGGTTCTTTTAGAATGGAAAATAATGAATTTTCTGTTTGTTATTCATCTGTGGAATATGTGTTTTTCGTATTCCGGGATGCATTCCCACGCAGAGCGTGGGAACGAGCGCGTCAGAGAAAATCCTTGTACGCAAACAACGCCGGGGCGCCGCCGGTGTGCAGGAAGATGATCGGGCCGTCGTCGAAACGCCCGCGACCGATGCCGTCGAGCAACCCGGCCATGGCCTTGCCGGTGTAGACCGGATCGAGCAGCACGGCGTCCTGACTCGCCAGCAGTTTCACCGCCGCCAGTGTCCCGGCATTCGGCTCGCCGTAGCGCGGGCCGAAGTATTCGTCCCACAACTCGACCTTGAAGCTGTCCGGCAGCGCCACGCCCAGCAGGTCGGCGGTGCGTTCGGCCAGGCCCTGGACTTTCGGGCGCTGATCTTCTTCGCTGCGCGAGACGGTCACGCCTATCACCGGCAGTTGCGGCAGGGCTTCGCTCAACGCCAGCGCCAGACCGCTGTGAGTGCCGGCACTCCCCGAGGCCAAAACGACGGCGGAAAATTGCAGCCCGGTGTCCTTGATCTGTTCCGCCAGCTCCAGACCGGCGCGCACGTAACCCAGCGCGCCGAGGGCGTTGGAGCCTCCGATCGGCACCAGATACGGCTTCTTGCCGTTGCTGCGCAGGCGCACGGCGAGGGCGGCCAGTTGTTCGTCGGCGTTGTCGAGGTTGTCGACCAGCTCGACCTTGGTGTCGAACAGGTCCAGCAGCAGGCGGTTGCCGTTGCCGGTGTAGTTGCTGTCGTCGGTGCCCAGCGGATTTTCCAGCAGCGCTACGCAACCCAGGCCCAGTTTGGCGGCCAGCGCGGCGGTCTGGCGAACGTGGTTCGATTGCAGTGCACCGGCGGTGATCAGGGTATCGGCGCCTTGGGCGAGGGCGTCGGCGGCGAGGTATTCGAGCTTGCGCAGCTTGTTGCCGCCCATGGCCAGCGGCGTCAGGTCGTCGCGTTTGATGTAGACATCGCGGCCGAGCCAGGTGGACAGACGCTCGAGCTTTTCCAGTGGGGTCGGTTGGCCGAGCAGGTCGAGGCGGTTGAAGCGTTGCAGCTGTTGTTTGATCGGTTGTGTGGACATGGTTCCGTACTGGCGGAGGAAGATCACCGGACTATAGGCACGCCGATTTACCGGGGCAACCGCCAATCGCTTATATCCAAACGTGCTTAGGCCAGCACTATCGGTTCTTAATTCGCGCCCGTGGGCTTGCCGTAAAGTAGTCGCCGTTGACGCGGCCAGACAGTCCGGCCGCCCGTGAGGAGTCTTTACCGTGAGCGAGCGTTCCAGCCATTGGCAATTGCAGACCATCGTCAGCCAGCTGCGTACCGCGCGGGATCAGTGGCGTGCACAGAATGGCCGCGCGTCCGGCGAGCAGGGCGGGCGCGAATTGCCGTCCCGCGATGCGATGGCGCAGATCCTTGAAGCCCTGTGCGGCGCACTGTTTCCGATGCGGCTGGGGCCGGTGGATCTGCGTGAAGAGAGCGAGGATTTCTACGTCGGCCACACCCTCGACGTCGCGCTGAATGCGTTGCTGGCCCAGGCACGACTCGAGTTGCGTTACGTCGCCCGTCACAGTGCTCAGGCAGACACTGAAGTCGAGGCTCAGGCGATCAGGATCATCCAGGATTTCGCCCTCGCACTGCCGGGCCTGCGCAGCCTGCTCGACACCGATGTGCTGGCCGCCTACCACGGCGACCCGGCGGCGCGCAGCGTCGATGAAGTGCTGCTGTGCTATCCGGGGATTCTGGCGGTGATTCACCATCGTCTGGCCCACCATTTGTACCGCGCAGGCCTGCCGCTGCTGGCGCGGATCAGCTCGGAAATCGCCCACTCGGCGACCGGCATCGATATTCATCCGGGCGCGCAGATCGGCCGCAGTTTCTTCATCGACCACGGGACAGGTGTGGTGATCGGCGAGACCGCGATCATCGGCGAGCGCGTCAGGATTTATCAGGCGGTGACCCTCGGCGCCAAACGCTTCCCGGCGGACGAGGACGGCCAGTTGCAGAAGGGCCATCCACGCCATCCGATCGTCGAGGACGACGTGGTGATCTACGCCGGAGCGACGATTCTCGGGCGGATCACCATCGGCAAGGGTTCGACCATCGGCGGCAACGTGTGGCTGACCCGCAGCGTGCCGGCCGGGTGTAACCTGACCCAGGCCAACCTGCAGCATGATGACGGGACGCAGAAGTAGCCTTTGCATCTCCTCCGACTGATCCGGCCCCATCGCGAGCAGGCTCGCTCCCACAGTGAGCCGCGTTGCAAATGTGGGAGCGAGCCTGCTCGCGATGGGCCTTCACACAACACCGATAACTGAACGAATCCTTCCAAACCCCCGTCATACCTCTCCTTGAGCTAGCGTACGAAAAGTACCGCTGAGCCCTGCGATTAGTCCTTGGCGCGCTATCCATGTTTAACTTGAACGTTCATTCAAGTTAAACCGGCGGTTCGCTGCCCGCTCACAACAGGAGGCTTGCCTTTGCTGAGTCCGATCATTTCAGCCATTTCCCAACGCCTTGAGGTGCACCGTTCATGAGTGCATCGTCCACCCCCGCCAGCGGTCTGGTGCGCATGAATCCGCCGGTGTTCTGGTTCGCCGCGACGGTGATTCTGCTGTTCGGCCTGACCGTCATCGCCATGCCGGAACAGGCCGGCGCCTGGCTTCTCGAAGCGCAAAACTGGGCGGCCAACACGGTCGGCTGGTACTACATGCTCGCCATGACCCTGTATCTGATCTTCGTGGTGGTTACCGCGTTGTCGGGCTACGGCAAGATCAAACTCGGTGCCGACCACGACGAACCCGAATTCAGTTACCTGTCCTGGGCCGGCATGCTGTTCGCCGCCGGGATCAGCATCACGCTGTTTTTCTTCTGCGTGTCCGAACCGCTGACCCACATGCTTCAGCCGCCGCAAGGCGAGGCCGGCACGGCGGACGCGGCGCGTCAGGCGATGCAGATTCTCTTTCTGCACTGGGGCCTGCACGGCTGGGGCGTGTTCGCTTTCGTCGGCATGGCGCTGGCGTATTTCGCTTATCGGCACAACCTGCCACTGGCCCTGCGTTCGGCGCTGTACCCGCTGATCGGCAAGCGCATCAACGGGCCCATCGGCTACGCAGTGGACGGCTTCGGCATCATCGCCACGGTGTTCGGCCTCGGTGCGGACATGGGCTTCGGCGTGCTCCATCTCAACTCCGGTCTGGACTACCTGTTCGGCATCGCCCACACCCAGTGGATTCAGGTCGGCCTGATCACGCTGATGATGGGCGCGGCGATCATCGTCGCCGTCTCCGGCGTGGATAAAGGCGTGCGGGTGATGTCCGACATCAACATGCTGCTGGCCTGTGCGTTGCTGCTGTTCGTGTTATTCGCCGGCCCCACCCAGCATTTGCTCAACACCCTGATCCAGAACCTTGGCGACTACCTCGGCGCGTTGCCGATGAAGAGTTTCGACCTCTACGCCTACGACAAACCGAGCGACTGGCTCGGCGGCTGGACGGTGTTTTACTGGGCCTGGTGGATTGCATGGTCGCCGTTCGTGGGCCTGTTCATCGCAAGGATTTCCCGTGGCCGGACCATCCGCGAATTCGTCTTCGGCGTGCTGCTGATTCCACTGGGTTTCACCCTGGCGTGGATGTCGATCTTCGGCAACAGCGCCATCGACCAGGTGCTCAATCACGGTATGACGGCACTGGGCATGTCGGCCCTCGACAACCCGTCGATGACCCTCTACCTGCTGCTGGAAACCTATCCGTGGAGCAAGACCGTCATCGCGGTGACGGTGTTCATCAGCTTCGTGTTCTTCGTCACCTCCGCCGACTCCGGCACCGTGGTGCTCTCGACCCTGTCGGCCAAGGGCGGCAACCCGGATGAAGACGGGCCGAAATGGCTGCGGGTGTTCTGGGGTGCGATGACCGCGCTGGTGACCAGCGCACTGTTGTTCTCCGGCAGCATCGATGCGTTGAAGTCGGCGGTGGTGCTGACCTCGCTGCCGTTCTCGATGATTCTGCTGCTGATGATGTGGGGCCTGCACAAGGCGTTCTATCTGGAGTCGCAGAAGCAGATCGCGCAGCTGCATTCCCTGGCGCCGGTCTCCGGTTCACGGCGTGGCAAGGGCGGCTGGCGTCAGCGTTTGAGCCAGGCTGTGCACTTCCCGTCGCGCGACGAGGTGTACCGCTTCATGGACACCACGGTAAAACCGGCCATCGAAGAAGTGACGGCCGTGTTCGCCGAGAAAGGCCTGAACGTGGTCACCCAACCGGACCCGGCACACGACAGCGTCAGCCTGGAAATCGGTCACGGCGAGCAGCATCCGTTCATCTATCAGGTGCAGATGCGCGGCTACTTCACGCCGTCGTTCGCTCGAGGCGGGATGGGTTCCAAACAGCTCAACAATCGCCGCTACTACCGCGCTGAAGTGCACTTGAGCGAGGGCAGTCAGGATTACGATCTGGTCGGTTACACGAAAGAGCAGATCATCAACGACATCCTTGACCAGTACGAACGGCACATGCAGTTCCTGCATCTGGTGCGTTGATCGGGGCAGGGCGCCGGGACGCTTTCAGGTCTCGGCGCTCAGCACCATGAACAACACCATCGCCGCCAGCGGCACACCATACACGGCGCTGCCGATCGCAATCTCCGACCCCAACGGCTGCCCGGCGTGGACCACGCCGACCGCACCATTGATCACCGTCAACGCCAGCCACAACGCCGCGAAACCATAGGCCAGCGTCTGCCGACTGAAGCCGATGCGCTCGCCGATGTAGAACATCAGCGCCAGCAGGATCAGGCCGAAGAAGATGATGATTGCGGTGTGCATGGGGAGGCCTGCGGCATAGTCGGTGTTTGGTCGGGCGCCTTCGCGGTTTCATTTAGAGCATAGCCAAACCAGCCCACGCCATATTCGTCAGGTACTTTCCCGCTCAATGACCGTGCACTGCAGCAGATTCAACCGCTGCACCTCATCGCTCGGCAACACGCCAAGGCTTTCCAGCACCCGCGTTGCCGCCAGTACGCCAATCTCCAGCGCCGGCGGTTTGATGGTGCTCAGGCTCGGCAGCAGCATCTCGGCGAACGGGTAGTCGCCGAAGCCGAGGACGGCGCAGTCTTCGGGGATTTTGAGGCCGGCGCGTTGTCCGGCCAGCAGGCCGCCAGCGGCGAGGTTGTCGTTGGCGAAGAGGATGGCGTCGGGGCGTGGTGAGGCGTTCATCAGCGCTTGCATCGCTTGTTTGCCGGCCTCGAACGGGGCGCGATCGGCGTCCGGTGCGAATACCCAGGGCTCCAGGCCCAACTCGCGGACGGTCGCCGCATAGCCGTCGCGGCGTTCCAGTGCGCTGAAGTCGCCGGGTGCGCTGTTCTGCACGAACGCGATGCGTCGATAGCCTTTGTTGTGCAGATAACGAGCGGCGCTGACACCCACTTCAAAGTGCGAAAAACCGATCTGCATCGGCTCGCGATCCGGCTGGTAATCCCAGGTTTCGATCACCGGGATATCCGCTTCGGCAAGCATCTTTTCTGTGCCCGCGCTGTGGAAGTGACTGGTCACCACCAGCGCCGCCGGCGACCAGCCGAGGAAGGCCCGCACGGCGTTTTCTTCCTGTTCAGTGCTGAAGTAACTCGAGGCCAGAAGTAGCTGATAGCCGTGACGGCTGAGGGTGTCGCTGAAGCCCTGAATGGTGTTGGCGAAGATCGGCCCGGAAATATTCGGGATCACCATACCGACGATTTTTCCCCGTGCCGAGGCGAGTCCGCCGGCCACCAGATTCGGCACATAACCCAGTTCGGCGACCACCGCCGCGATCCGTTCGCGACGCTCGGGCGAGACCTGTTCCGGCTGATTGAAATAGCGCGACACGGTGATCGCCGAAACACCGGCCTGGCGCGCCACCGCGTTGAGGGTCACGCGACCGGCGCCACGGCGTTTGCGGGGCTTTTCTTCGCTCAAGGCTCGATCCTTCTTGAAAACCAAAACGCATATAAAAGTAATTTTTCAGTATTGGACGGTCTATGTCCGGCTTGCCAATACTGGCGATGTTAGCGCTAACAAAGCGCGTTGTCTGCTACTCGCTCGAGCGAATGCCCAAGACACCGAGACAGGCGCTGTCGTCGCAGAACGGCAGCGGTTCAGGGCAACTTTTCGAGCGGGCAAACATGCACAACATTCCTGGGGCGACACACAAACTGGCGCAATCGATCCGCGCTGCGGGCTGGCTACTCACCGGGCTGGCCGCGTTGCCGCTGCCGGCCGCGTTCGCCGCCGACAGCACCGATCAGGAGCCGACTCTCAAATCCGTCACGGTCACCGCCACCCGCCGCGAAGAGTCGCTGCAAAAGGTGCCGGTGGCGGTGTCGGTGATCGACGGCGAGCAGCTGGAGCGTGACAACCGCAACAGCGTGGCGAGCATCGTCCAGCAAGTGCCGTCGCTGAATTTCCGCACCGGCGCATCGAACAAGGACACCTCGCTGTTCGTGCGTGGCGTGGGGACGATTTCCACCTCGCCGGGCGTCGAGCCGACCGTGGCCACGGTGATTGATGGCGTGGTCTACGCCCGTCCCGGCCAGTCGACCCTCGATCTGCTGGACCTGGAACGCGTCGAAGTTCTGCGCGGCCCGCAAGGCACGCTGTTCGGCAAGAACGCCTCGGCCGGCGTGCTGAACATCACCAGCAAGGCGCCGACCG
This sequence comes from Pseudomonas pharyngis, assembly GCF_021602345.1. Classification (GTDB taxonomy): domain Bacteria; phylum Pseudomonadota; class Gammaproteobacteria; order Pseudomonadales; family Pseudomonadaceae; genus Aquipseudomonas; species Aquipseudomonas pharyngis. The sequence continues at coordinate 489,541 of NZ_BQID01000003.1, read as the reverse complement.
CCGCGACCCACGGCTACATCGATCAGTCGTATTACAGCGGCAACGAAAGCCGCACCCGTTTCGGCATCGGCGGCAGCCTGATTCCGGACACGCTCAAGGGTTCGATCAGCACCTTGTTCGGCACTTACGACGGCAACGTCGACAACCAGCACAACGGTCAGGAGGTCAACGGCTACAACCATCGCGGCGTGCGCGGCAAACTGGAATTCACCCCGAACGACGACGTCACCTTTACCCTGATCGCCGACTACATGCAGTCCCACGATGACGGCCCCAACGGCGTCGTGACCAAGTCGTTGACCCCGGCCTTCGCCAATGCGTTGAGCCCGGTCAGTGCCACCAGCCACAATCGCGACATCAACACTGACACCCGCTCCCACGTCGAGGACACCAACAAGGGCCTGTCCGGCCAGCTCGACTGGCAACTGGGCGATTACACCCTGACGTCGATCACCGCGTGGCGTGGCTGGGACAACACCCAGTATCAGGACGGCGACCGTCTCGGCACGGTGACGGCGGCGTTCCCCGGCACGGCGGACAAGGGCGATCTGGCCTTCGACCAGTACTCGCAGGAGCTGCGTCTGGCGTCGCCGAAAGGCGAGTTCCTCGAATACGTTGGCGGCCTGTTCTACATGCATGGCAAGGATGACGAGACTTATCAGCGCACGCTAACTACAACAACCAGCATCAACCGTGGCGTCGCCGATTACAGCACCACCAGCGACAGCTACGCGGTGTTCGGCGAAAGCACGCTGAATTTCACCTCGGACTTGCGTGGCATCGCCGGCCTGCGCTACACCCACGACGATCTGGAATACGATCACCGTCGCGTTTCCACTTCCGCCACCACCGTCAGCGGCATTCAACCGGCCACCCGCAGTTCCGGGTCGGTGGATGAGGACGGCTGGTCCGGCCGGCTCGGTTTGCAGTACGACCTGAGCGATACCGTCACCACTTATCTGACCTATTCGCGTGGCTACAAAGGCCCGGCTTACAACGTGTTCTTCAACATGCAGCCGCGCGACACCGAAGCGCTGAAACCGGAAACCTCCAACACCTGGGAGGCGGGGATCAAGGCTTCGTCCTGGAACAATCGCCTGACCACCAACCTCGCGGTTTTCCACAGCGACTACGACAACTATCAGGCGAATTTTTTCGACACCGTCGCCGGGCAAGTCGTAACGCGCCTGATCAACGCCGGCAGCGTCAGCACCGAAGGTGTGGAACTTGATTTCGCTCTGCAGGCGACCCAGCAACTGAAGTTCTCCGGCGCGCTGGCCTACACCCGCGCCCGCATCGACGAGTTCGCCTGCCCGGCGGGCGCGGCGGCGTCTTGCAACGTCAACGGCAAACCGCTGCCGTTCAGCCCGGACTGGAAAAGCTACGTGCGGGCCGACTACACCATCCCGCTGGATAACGGCCTGGATATCGAACTCGGCACCGACTACAGCTGGCAGAGCGAAGTGCAGTACGACATCAGCCAGAACGCCGACACCAAACAGGGCGCCTACGGTCTCTGGAACGCCAGCGTGGCCCTGGCCGATTACACCAATGGCTGGCGCGTGGCGTTGCTCGGCAAGAACCTCACCGACAAGTCCTATTCGCCATTGCTCGCCAGCGGTGGCAACTACATCTACCGCGCTGTGCCTCGCGATGACGAGCGCTACTTCGGCGTGCAACTGCGCAAGGACTTCTGAGATGAGCAGACAGCTGAAACTCGGCGCGTTCCTCATGGCCACCGGGCACCACGTCGCCGCGTGGCGTCATCCGGACGTGCCGGCCAACGCGGGACTGGATTTCGCCCATTACAAACGCCTGGCGCAGATTGCCGAGGCAGCGAAGTTCGACACCCTGTTCGTCGCCGACAGCGTCGCCGCGCCGACCCAGGACATCGCCAGTCGCATGGCCCGTTCCGATCATTTCGAACCGCTGACCTTGCTCTCGGCATTGAGCGCAGTGACCGAACACATCGGCCTGATCGCCACCGCGACCACCAGTTACAACGAGCCGTACCACGTGGCGCGTAAATTCGCTTCGCTCGATCACCTGTCCGGCGGCCGAGCGGGGTGGAATCTGGTGACCTCGGACAATGCCGCCGAAGCGCAGAATTTCGGCCGCGACGAACACATCGGCCATGCCGAACGCTACAGCCGCGCCCGGGAGTTTCATCAGGTCGTCACCGGGCTTTGGGACAGTTGGCAGGACGACGCCTTCATTCGCGACAAAGCCAGCGGCGCGTATTACCACCCGGAAAAACTGCACGTGCTGAATCACGTTGGCGAGCACTTCCGGGTCAAAGGCCCGCTGAATGTCGCGCGTTCGCCACAGGGTCAGCCGGTGATCGTGCAGGCCGGCTCGTCGGAAACCGGGCGTGAACTGGCGGCGCAGACGGCCGAAGTGGTGTTCACCGCGCAGACTTCGCTGGCCAACGCCCAGGCGTTTTACGCCGACCTCAAGGGGCGCTTGCCGAAGTACGGACGCAGCGCCGATTCGCTGAAAATCATGCCCGGCGTGTTTGTCGTGGTCGGGCAGACGGAAGCCCAAGCGCAGGAAAAATGTGAAACGTTTCAGCAATTGGTCGAACCCGAGGTTGGCGTCGCCCTTCTTGGGCGTATGCTGGGCAACTTCGATCTGTCGAAGTACCCGCTGGACGGGCCGCTGCCGGAGTTGCCGCTGACTGACAGCGGCCAGCAGAGCCGACAGAAACTGCTGACCGAACTGGCCGGCCGCGAGCATCTGACCTTGGCCGAACTGGGGCGCAGAATCGCTGGCGGTCGCGGTCATTACAGCGTCGTCGGCACCCCGGCGCAGATTGCCGACCGTTTGCAGGAATGGTTCGAGCAGGGCGCGGCGGACGGTTTCAACGTGCTGGTGCCACATCTGCCCGGCGGGCTCGAAGACTTCGCCAATGGCGTGGTCCCGGAACTGCAACGGCGTGGGCTGTTCAGAACCGAATACGAGGGCCGGACCTTGCGCCAGAACCTTGGCCTCGACCGGCCCGGCAACAGATTTGCGTAGCAATCGACACCCGATTCAAGACCGACAAGAGAGGATTCGATGACTTACACCGCTGCCGAAAACCGCTATGACTCCATCCCTTACCGCCGCGTCGGACGCAGCGGTCTGGTGCTGCCGGCGCTGTCCCTGGGCCTGTGGCACAACTTCGGCGACAGCACGCCGATCGACACACAGCGCTCGTTGCTGCGCACGGCGTTCGACCTGGGCATCAACCACTTCGACCTGGCCAACAACTATGGCCCGCCCTACGGCAGCGCCGAGATCAACTTCGGCCGTCTGCTGCGCGAAGACTTCAAGCAGTACCGCGATGAACTGATCATCTCCAGCAAGGCCGGCTGGGACATGTGGCCCGGCCCTTACGGTCAGGGCGGCGGCTCGCGCAAATACGTGCTGGCCAGCCTCGACCAGAGCCTGCAACGCCTGGGCCTGGACTATGTGGATATCTTCTATTCGCACCGCTTCGACCCGGACACCCCGCTGGAAGAAACCGCCAGCGCCCTCGCCACGGCGGTGCAGCAGGGCAAGGCGTTGTACATCGGTATCTCGTCGTACTCCGGGGTGAAAACCCGCGAGATCGCCGCGTTGCTCAAAGAGTGGAAAGTGCCGCTGCTGATTCATCAACCGGCGTACAACCTGCTCAACCGCTGGGTGGAAAAGGACCTGCTCGACACCACCGACGAACTCGGCACCGGCGTGATTGCGTTCACCCCGCTGGCGCAAGGCCTGCTGACCGACAAGTATCTCAACGGCGTGCCAGCGGATGCGCGGGTCAATCGTCCGGGCGGAGGCTCGTTGCTGTCTTCGCATTTGTCCGAGGCCAACATCGCTCACGTGCGGGCGTTGAATGAAATCGCCAAACGTCGCGGGCAGAGCCTGGCGCAACTGGCGTTGGCGTGGACGCTGCGCGATCCGCGAGTGACTTCGGCGCTGATCGGCGCGAGCCGGCCGGAGCAGATTATCGAGAACGTCGGGGCGTTGAAGAATCTGAGCTTCAGTGCGGAAGAGCTGGCGGAGATTGACCGGTTTGCTCAGGAGGGCGGGATTAATCTTTGGGAGAAGCCTTCTACGGCGGAGTGATCGAAATTGGGGTGGGTCAGATAAATCCACCCCCTCACCCCAGCCCTCTCCCCCAGGGGGGCGAGGGGGAAAGGGAGCAAATCTCCATGGTTTTCAAACCTGAGTTCGACTCGATATTTCAGGTCGGTGTATAGCGACAAAACACCTCGGTCAGTCCCCTCTCCCTCCGGGAGAGGGTTAGGGTGAGGGGGGCTTTTGATTTTGCTCTGGCGTTAAAGGCTCAGCGAAAAAACGGCACATCCCCCAACACCGTAGCCCGCTGCATCACCCGCCGCGCCGGACGGTAGTCATCCACCGCGTAATGCTGCGTCACGCGGTTGTCCCAGAACGCAATGTCATCTTTCTGCCAGCGCCAGCGAATGGTGAATTCCGGCCGCGTCGCATGCGCGAACAAGAACTTCAATACCGCTTCGCTCTCGGTCTCCGACAGCTCATTGATCTTCGACGTGAACCCTTCGTTGACGAACAACGAGCGCCGTCCGCTCACCGGGTGCGTGCGAATCACCGGGTGCGACAGCGGTGGATTCTTGCGTCGTGCCGCTTCCCACTGCGCCAGCGCTTCGGGCGTGTTGCCGTAGCGTTCCAGCGGAAACGAGCGGGTGAAATCGTGAGTCGCGGTCAGCCCTTCGAGCAGCGCTTTCATCGGCGCCGACAGCGCCTCATATGCGGCAATCCCGCTGGCCCACAATGTGTCGCCACCGAATTCCGGCAACAGCTTGGCGCTGAGCACCGCGCCCATGGCCGGGGTCGGCAGGAAGGTCACGTCGGTGTGCCAGATCGCGTTGTCGCGCACGTCGGTGACGGCGGTGTCGAGGATCAGCACTTCCGGCTGTTCCGGCACATTCGGGTAGATCGGGTGAATGTGCAGGTCGCCGAAGTAGGCGGCGAATCGCGCCTGCTGCGACGGCTCGATCGGTTGATTGCGGAAGAACAGCACCTGGTATTTGAGCAGTGCCTGCTCGATGGCATCGCGCTGTTCCAGATTCAGCGGCTGGCTGATGTCGACGCCGCTGATCTGTGCGCCGAGGGCCGAGCTTAACGGGGTGATGTTCAGGCTGCTCATGGTGGTTCTCTTCAATTCCGGGGCCCCGAAACTGTCGGGGTAGTCAGTGCTGAAAAATCAGTGGGCCTGGCCGTGCCACGGCACCAGTTTGCGTTGCAGGGCGCGCAGGCCCATTTCCATCGCGAAGGCGATCAGGGCGATGACCAGAATCCCCAGCACCACCACATCGGTGACCAGGAACTGCGCAGCCGACTGCACCATGAAGCCCAGGCCGCTGGTGGCCGCGATCAATTCGGCAGCGACCAAAGTCGACCAGCCGACACCCAGACCAATGCGCACACCGGTCAGAATGTCCGGCAGGGCGCTTGGCAAAATCACGTGGCGGATCAGTTGCGCGCGGGTGGCACCCAGCGACTGCGCGGCGCGCAATTTGGCCGGGTCGACGGTGCGCACGCCGGTCGCGGTGGCAATCGCGATCGGAGCGAAAATCGCCAGGTAGATCAGCAGCACTTTCGACAACTCGCCGATGCCGCACCAGATCACGATCAGCGGCAAATAGGCCAGTGGCGGAATCGGGCGATAGAACTCGATCAGCGGATCGAGCACGCCACGGGCGATGCGGTTGGCGCCGATGGCGATGCCCACCGGCACCGCGGTCAGAATCGCAAAACCCAGGCCCAGGCCGATTCGGCTGAGGCTCGCGCCCAGGTGCTGCCACAACGTCGAATCCATGTAGCCCGTAGTCGCCAGCAACCAGCCTTTTTGCAGCACGGCGGACGGTGGTGGCAGGAACAGCGGTTCGATCAGGCCGGTAGCCGTGACGGCCCACCAGATCACCAGCAAGGCGAACAAGGTCAGCAGGCTGATCCAGCGGGTGCTGAGACGGCGGCGCACGGGAGTCGCCACTGACGTGGCGGCGGGTTTCACGGCGGTGGCGGAAACGTCGTAACTGCTCATGCGCGCTCCTGCCGCTGAACGGCGCTGCGTTGCGAGAACACTTTGGCCAGCACGTGTTCGCGGGTTTCGATGAAGCGCGGATCGGACTTGATCGCCCGCGCCGATTCGCCGGCGGCGTAGCGCTGGCCGAAATCCAGGTGCAGACGCTCGACGATCTGCCCCGGATTCGGCGCCAGCAGAATCAGGTCAGTGGCGAGGAACACTGCTTCTTCAATGTCGTGGGTAATCAGGAATACCGGTTTGGCGGTACGTTGCCAGACTTGCAGCAACAGCTCCTGCATCTGTTCACGGGTGAAGGCGTCGAGGGCGCCGAAGGGCTCGTCCATCAGCAATACACGTGGGTCGGCCGCGAGAGCGCGGGCCAGGCCAACACGCTGTTTCTGGCCGCCGGACAGCTGCCAGATGCGACGATGTTCAAAACCGGAAAGGTCGACCAGCGCGAGCATTTCCCGGGCGCGCTGTTCGCGTTTGTCCTTGGCCACACCGGCCAGTTCCAGACCGAAAGCCACGTTGGCCAGCACGTCCTGCCAGGGCAGCAGGGCGTCGTCCTGGAACACCACGCCGCGCTCAGCGCTCGGGCCTTTGACCGGCACATTGTCGAGGGTGATACGGCCGGCGCTCGGTTCGACGAAACCGGCAATCAGGTTCAACAGCGAAGTCTTGCCACTGCCGGACGGGCCGAGGGCCACCAGCAATTGCTGCGGGCCGAGGGTCAGGGAAATGTCGGACAGTACCGGTTCCGGGCTGCCGGGATACTGTGCGCTGATGCGCTCCAGCTGTAGCAAGGCCATCGCAATTAACTCCCGATCAGTTGGTGATGTACTTGGCGCTGACGTACGGCGCGTAGTCCGGCAGTACCGCTTCGACCTTGCCTTGCTCCTTGAGGAACGCAGCGGTGTCGGTGATGGCTTTGGTGGTCGGTGCGCCGAGGTCACTGACCTGATCCGCCGCCAGCGGGTAGACGTTGCCTTGCAGCAGCAATGGGATGTCGCTGGCTTTGGCGCCGGACAGTTTCACCAGCTTGTCGACGTTGCTCTGATTGGCCAGCCAGGCTTTCGGATCCTTGCGGTAATCGGCGTAGGCGTCGAGGGTGACCTTGGCGAAGGCGGTGACGATTTCCGGGTGCTTCTCGGCGAAGTCCTTGCGCACGATCCAGGCGTCGAAGGTCGGCGCGCCGAACTTGGCCAGTTCACCGGAAGTGATCAGCACTTTGCCGTTTTCCTTGGCCACACCCAGCGCCGGATCCCAAACGTAGGTGGCGTCGATGTCACCGCGTTTCCACGCGGCAATGATTGCCGGCGGGGCGAGGTTGAGCACGGTGACTTTCGAAGGATCGATGTTCCAGTGCTTCAGCGCGGCCAGCAGGCTGTAGTGACCGGTGGACACGAACGGCACGGCGATTTTCTTGCCGACCAGATCCTGCGGGGTCTTGATGCCGGAGCCGTCACGGGCGACCAGTGCTTCGGCGGCGCCGATCTGGGTGGCGATGAGGAAGGTTTCCACCGGGACTTTGCGGGTGATCGCAGCGGTCAGCGGGCTGGAACCGAGGTAGCCGATCTGCACGTCACCGGAGGCGATGGCGGCAATGATGTCGGCACCGTTATCGAATTTGCGCCAGTTGATGTCGGCCTTGGTGGCTTTTTCATAGGCGCCGTCGGCCTGGGCGACTTTCGCCGGGTCAACGGTGGTCTGGTAGGCGACGGTGAGGTCGGCGGCCTGAGCCAGAAAACTCGCAGCAGCCAGAGAGGCCACGGCCAGCAGGCGAAGCGGGAAATTCAGTTTCATTCAAGAGCTCCATATCAGGCGACCGAGCGTCGGCGTGAAAGGAGACTAAATGATCTAAGAATCTAAAAATAAATAACTTTTTAGAATGAGCTTATGAGCGGAAAAATCTAAGGCTCGCTGGTGTTGGGGGCGTTTGAGTTTTGGGTATGGCTTGAGATTTTTTCCCCCTCACCCCAACCCTCTCCCCCAGGGGGGCGAGGGGGAGAGGGAGCTGATCGCGGGCTTTTCAGATCCTGAGTTCGACTCGGTATTTCACGTCGACGTAGCTCTGATAAACACTGCGGTCAGTCCCCTCTCCCTCTGGGCGGTCCGACGTTTCGGGAGGGTTAGGGTGAGGGGGCTGCGATCCAACGCCGATCAATCAGTTACTGATCGCCAGAATGCTCGCCTGATACGACCCGACAAATACGTCGAAATCGCCCACCTCGTTCTGCTCCAGCTCCGCCTGTTGCGCCAGCGAAGACCGCGCCAGTTCTTCGAACTTCGCTTGCTCGTCAGCCGCCAACGGCTCGCTGCGGAAGAACTCGGCGTGAGCCTGGCTCTGGCGCAGGGAGAATTGCGCGAAGCTTTCCTTGTGCGCGGCCATTGCCGCCAGCACCTGGGCCGAAGGCGTCAGGGATGAATCCTTGACCTTCGCCAGCTGCGCATCGAGCGCCTTGCTATGGGCATCGCCGCCATGGCTTTGATCCAGCAATGCCGCCAGCGGAGCGATTTTTTCCAGCAGTTCGGCAGCCCATTCCTTCAGCTCGACCGGTTGGCCATCGCGCTGCAATTGCAGGCCCGGACGGCGACCTTCCTTGACCACGCTGAGGAAGTTGGAGGTGGCGTTGCCGCAGGAGTTGTTGGTCAGCAGCGGGCTTTCGTTCAGCGCGCAGTACAGCAGGAATGCGTCGAGGAAGCGCGACTCGGTGAGGTCGATGCCCATCGGCAGGAACGGGTTGATGTCCAGGCAGCGCACTTCGACATACTGGATGCCACGGGCCATCAAGGCCTGGATCGGCCGCTCGCCGGTGTAGGTCACGCGTTTCGGGCGGATGTTCGAGTAGTACTCGTTTTCGATCTGCAGGATGTTGGTGTTCAGTTGCACCCACTCGCCATTCTGGTGCGTACCGATTTCAACGTACGGCGCGTACGGCGTGGCCACCGCTTGGCGCAGGCTGTCGGTGTAGCTCGCCAGGTCGTTGTAGCACGGGGTCAGGCCCGCCTGGGCGTTGCTCTGGTAACCGAGGTCGCTCATGCGCAGGCTGGTGGCGTAGGGCAGGTACAGGGTGTCCGGATCCAGCTGTTCCAACTGGTGCGAACGACCGCGCAGGAAACCGGCGTCCAGCGCCGGCGAAGCGCCGAACAGGTACATCAGCAGCCAGCTGTAGCGGCGGAAGTTACGGATCAGCGCGATATAGGACGACGACTGGAAATCCCGGTCAGTGCCAACGAAGCCTTCGGCTTCTTTCAGCAACGGCCAGAGCTTTTCCGGCAGGGAGAAGTTGTAGTGGATCCCGGCGATGCACTGCATGGTCTTGCCGTAACGCAGGGCCAGGCCCTTGCGGTAGACGTACTTGAGCTGACCGATGTTGGAGGTGCCGTAATAGGCGATCGGGATGTCTTCCTCGGCCGGCAACGGGCACGGCATCGATGGACTCCACAGGTACTCGTTGCCGAGCTTGCTGTAGGCGAAGCGATGAATCTTGTCCAGGCTGGCCAGGGTATCGGCCGGGTCCGGCAGGGCGGGCGTGATGAACTCCAGCAGCGACTCGGAATAGTCGGTGGTGATCTGTTCGTTGGTCAGCGCGGAACCCAGGGCTTCAGGGTGCGGCGTCTGGGCCAGGCGGCCTTCGCCGGTCACCCGCAGGCATTCACGTTCGATACCGTGAAGGCACTGCTCAAGCAGAGAGAGGTTAGCGCGCTCGCCGAGCAGAGCCAGGCGGCGGTTGAGAAGTTCGCTCAATTTGGATTCCTTCACGCGTCAGTCGCCCCAATATGGGGGTGGGCAGGACGGTCTACAAGGGTGAAGTTGAAACTGGCGTTTTCGCCTGGTTTGTCGGGCTCTGAAGCCCCCGTTGAAACGCCAACTTCACTCCCTGAATCTGGCCGATGCACGCGAAGATTACGCGGTTCCTGTGGGAGCGGGCTTGCCCGCGAAGGCGTCGTGTCAGGCGAACTGATGCTGCCTGACACTCCCTCTTCGCGGGCAAGCCCGCTCCCCCAGAAACGCTCGACGCTGCGATCACAGCGCCGAAATTAACTCAAAATGATGAACAACATCTACAGGACAGCGAACGTGCCTTGCGCTTTTGCGACCAGTTTGTCGCCCTGCATCACGTCGGCTTCGACCACCAGCGTGCGCCGGCCCGGGTGGATCACCCGCGCCGTGCACAGCACCTCGCCATCAGAGACGGCGCGGATGTAGTTGATCTTGCACTCGATGGTCGCGCTCTGCTGGTCGAAGCCGTGGGTGCTGGAGCAGGCCAGCCCCATGGCGATATCGACCAGACTGAACAGCGCGCCGCCGTGCAGCTTGCCGCCGCGATTGCGCAGTTCGGGTTCCAGCGCCAGGGCGACTTGCGCCACCCCGGTTTCCAGGCTGTGCAGGCGGCAGCCCAACAGCTTGAAAAACGCGCTCTCGACGAGCCCGGCCGGAATCTCCATCAGCGTTTCTTCAACTGCTTGGCGTTGGCGAACAGCGACGCCATGGCGTTGTTCGCCGGAGCCGCCGGGGTGGTTTCCTTGCGCGGCGCCGAACCTTGCGACTGGCGTGGCGCCGAGCCCGGACGCGAGCCACGGGCACCGTCGATCTTCTCGCCCGGGGTGTCGCTCATGCGCATCGACAGGCCGACGCGTTTGCGCGGGATGTCGACTTCCATGACCTTCACCTTCACCACGTCACCGGCCTTCACCGCTTCGCGCGGATCCTTGATGAATTTCTCCGACAGCGCCGAAATGTGCACCAGACCGTCCTGATGCACGCCGATGTCGACGAACGCACCGAACGCGGTCACGTTGGTCACCACGCCTTCGAGGATCATTCCCAGTTGCAGGTCCTTCAGGTCCTCGACGCCTTCCTGGAACTCGGCGGTCTTGAACTCCGGACGCGGGTCGCGGCCCGGTTTTTCCAGCTCTTGCAGGATGTCGGTGACGGTTGGCAGACCGAAAGTCTCGTCGGTGAATTTCTTCGGATCCAGACGCTTGAGGAACGCCGCATCGCCGATCAGCGAGCGGATGTCACGGTCGGTTTCAGCGGCGATGCGCTGCACCAGCGGATAGGCTTCCGGGTGAACGGCCGAGGAATCCAGCGGGTTGTCGCCATTCATCACGCGCAGGAAGCCGGCGGCCTGTTCGAAGGTTTTCTCGCCCAGACGCGCGACTTTCTTCAGCGCCGCGCGGGTCTTGAACGCGCCGTGCTCGTCACGGTGGGCCACGATGTTCTGCGCCAGAGTCGCGTTGAGGCCGGAGATCCGCGCCAGCAGTGCCACGGAGGCGGTATTCACGTCCACGCCCACGGCGTTCACGCAGTCCTCGACCACGGCGTCCAGACCGCGCGCCAGTTTCAGCTGCGACACGTCGTGCTGGTACTGACCGACACCGATGGATTTCGGGTCGATCTTCACCAGTTCGGCCAGTGGATCCTGCAGACGACGGGCGATCGAGACCGCGCCACGGATCGACACGTCCAGATCCGGGAATTCCTTGGCTGCCAGTTCCGAGGCCGAGTACACCGATGCACCGGCTTCGGACACCATGACCTTGGTCATTTTCATTGCTGGATATTTTTTGATCAGTTCGATGGCCAGCTTGTCGGTCTCACGGCTGGCGGTGCCGTTGCCGATGGCGATCAGGTCGACCGAGTGCTTGGCGCACAGGGCGGCCAGGATGGCGATGGTCTGATCCCATTTGTTGTGCGGCACGTGCGGGTAAACCGTGGCGTGATCCAGCAGTTTGCCGGTGGAGTCGACCACCGCGACCTTGCAGCCGGTACGCAGGCCCGGGTCGAGGCCCAGGGTGGCGCGCGGGCCGGCCGGGGCGGCCAGCAGCAGGTCGTGCAGGTTGTGAGCGAACACGTTGATCGCTTCGGTTTCGGCGCCGTCGCGCAGCTCGCCCAGCAGGTCGGTTTCCAGGTGGGTGTAGAGCTTGACCTTCCAGGTCCAGCGCACCACTTCGCTCAGCCATTTGTCGGCCGGGCGGTTCTGGTTCTGGATGCCGACGTGCTGACCGATCATGCCCTCGCATGGGTGCAGGGTGCCCGGCAGTTCTTCGCCGACTTTCAGTGCAGAGCTGAGAATGCCTTCGTTGCGGCCACGGAAAATCGCCAGCGCGCGGTGCGACGGCATGCTTTTCAGCGGTTCGTCGTGTTCGAAGTAATCACGGAACTTCGCGCCTTCCTCTTCCTTGCCGGCGATTACGCGGGCACTGAGAGTGGCTTCCTGCTTCAGGTAGGTGCGCAGTTTTTCCAGCAGGTTGGCGTCTTCGGCGAAGCGCTCCATGAGGATGTACTTGGCGCCTTCCAGTGCTGCCTTGGCGTCGGCCACGCCTTTTTCGGCGTCGATGAAGCGTGCGGCTTCGGCTTCCGGGGTCAGCGACGGGTCGTTGAACAGACCGTCGGCCAGTTCGCCGAGGCCGGCTTCCAGGGCGATCTGGCCCTTGGTGCGGCGCTTCTGCTTGTACGGCAGGTACAAGTCTTCGAGGCGGGTCTTGGTGTCGGCGAGTTTGATTTCGCGCTCCAGCTCAGGGGTGAGTTTGCCCTGCTCCTGGATGCTGGAAAGAATGCTGATGCGCCGTTCGTCGAGTTCTCGCAGGTAGCGCAGACGCTCTTCCAGATGACGCAGTTGGGTGTCATCGAGGCTGCCGGTCACTTCTTTCCGGTAACGGGCGATGAAGGGAACGGTAGAGCCTTCATCGAGTAGCGCGACGGCCGCTTCGACCTGTTGTGGGCGTACGCCGAGTTCCTCGGCGATGCGGCTGTTGATGCTGTCCATAAAACCACCTGACAAATTGTGAAAGCAGGCTCGCAGGCGCGTAAATGAAGGCCCGGAGTCTGGTGGGGCGGCTTGATGCTGGCCGCTGCCTGGGTCAAAAGGCATCCCATTGACCCGTGAAATCGAACAATTACTGCGGCGCCCATGAAAATAAGGGACGGCCACCTGCGGTAACGATTCAGACGTTGCCTGACACAAAAGGCCGCGCATTATAACCAGCGTTCTGTCATTCGGGGGCGACACAGTCTGTAGGCACAAGCCCCGGTTTTCTGGCAGTGAAGGAAAAATCTGCTAACAATGCACACGGTGCGTATAACGGCAGCTACGCCATAATGCGCGCCGAGCTAAAAGGAGCATCCAATGAGCAGCACTGCACAAACTGCTGAAGGCGAAAAAATTCTCATCGTTGACGACGATCCGGGGCTGAGCAGCCTGCTGGAACGCTTTTTCGTCAGCAAGGGCTACCGTGCCCGCGCCGTGCCGAACACCGAGCAGATGGATCGTCTGCTGTCGCGTGAAGTGTTCAACCTGGTCGTCCTCGACTTGATGCTGCCCGGCGAAGACGGCCTGACTGCTTGCCGCCGCCTGCGTGGCGCGAACAATCAGATTCCGATCATCATGCTCACCGCCAAGGGCGACGAGCTGAGTCGTATCAAGGGCCTGGAACTGGGGGCCGACGACTACCTGGCCAAACCGTTCAACCCGGACGAGCTGATGGCCCGCGTCAAGGCCGTGTTGCGCCGTCAGGCCGCACCGGTGCCGGGCGCGCCGGGCAGTGAAGAAGAAAACGTCACGTTCGGCGACTACGTGCTGTCCCTGGCCACCCGCGAACTCAAACGCGGCGACGAAGTGCACATGCTCACCACCGGTGAGTTTGCGGTGCTCAAGGCCCTGGTGATGAATGCCCGTCAGCCGCTGACCCGCGACAAGTTGATGAACCTGGCCCGTGGCCGGGAGTGGGATGCCCTGGAGCGTTCCATCGACGTGCAGATTTCCCGCCTGCGCCGGATGATCGAACCCGATCCGTCCAAGCCGCGCTACATCCAGACCGTCTGGGGTGTCGGCTACGTGTTCGTGCCGGATGGCAACTCCACCAAGTGATGGGTGATTTGTAGGAGCGAGTCTGCGGGGAACGGTCGGAAACGCCGTCCACGCAGACTCGCAATCCGCAATATGCGAGCATTGCTCGCTCCTGCAAGTGTGTAGCGGTTATCCATGAAAACCCCCGTCTGGTTCCCCCAAAGTTTCTTCTCCCGCACCCTGTGGCTGGTGCTCATCGTCGTATTGTTTTCCAAGGCATTGACCCTGGTTTATCTGTTGATGAACGAGGACGTGCTGGTGGATCGCCAATACAGCCACGGCGTCGCCCTGACGCTGCGTGCCTACTGGGCCGCCGACGAAGAAAACCGCGCGAAAATCGCCGATGCCGCGACCTTGATCCGGGTGGTCGGCGCCGGTGTGCCGGAAGGCGAACAGCACTGGCCGTACAGTGAAATCTACCAGCGGCAGATGCAGGCGGAGCTGGGCGCCGACACCGAAGTGCGCTTGCGCATGCATTCGCCGCCAGCGTTGTGGGTGCGCGCACCTAGCCTCGGTGATGGCTGGCTGAAAGTGCCGTTGTACCCGCACCCGTTGCGCGGCCAGAAAATCTGGAACGTACTCGGCTGGTTCCTGGCCATCGGGTTGCTGTCCACGGCATCTGCCTGGATTTTCGTCAGCCAGCTCAATCAGCCATTGAAACGTCTGGTCTATGCCGCCCGGCAACTCGGCCAGGGCCGCAGCGTACGCCTGCCGATCAGTGACACCCCCAGCGAAATGGCCGAGGTTTATCGCGCCTTCAACCAGATGGCCGAAGACGTCGAGCAGGCCGGTCGCGAGCGTGAGCTGATGCTGGCGGGGGTCTCGCATGACTTGCGTACGCCGCTGACCCGTTTGCGGCTGTCGCTGGAGTTGATGGGGGACCGCACGGATCTGACCAACGATATGGTGCGCGACATCGAAGACATGGACGCCATCCTCGACCAGTTCCTCGCGTTCATTCGTGATGGTCGGGACGAGTCGGTGGAGGAAGTGGATCTCAGTGATCTGGTGCGTGAAGTCGCGGCACCGTACAACCAGAGTGAAGAGAAAGTGCGCCTGCGCCTGGAGCCGATCCAGCCGTTCCCGTTGCGGCGGGTGTCGATGAAGCGTTTGCTGAACAACCTGATTGGCAACGCGTTGAATCATGCCGGAGGGAGCGTGGACGTCGCGGCCTATGTATCCGGGGACACGAGTGCGCCGTACGTGGTGCTGAGCGTAATGGACCGTGGGGCGGGAATCGCCCCGTCGGAACTTGAGGCGATTTTCAACCCGTTCACCCGAGGTGATCGGGCGCGGGGCGGAAAAGGTACCGGCCTGGGGCTGGCGATCGTCAAGCGGATTGCTTCGATGCACGGCGGCAATGTTGAACTGCGCAACCGCTCCGGTGGCGGGCTGGAGGCGCGGGTTCGATTGCCGCTGGGATTGATGCTGCCAAGAGATGCCGTTTAACGGCAGCTACAAGCGGCAAGCTACAAGCCAAAGCTGCTTTCACTCGCCGCTTTCAGCTCGTAGCTCGCCGCTCCCCAGTGCCCCTATCCCTTGCCTTTTGTGCGGGTCATGTTCGGCCCGCCATTCTTCTCAAGGTGTTCGATGATGATCCCCGCCACGTTCTTGCCCGTGGTGGTTTCGATTCCTTCCAGGCCAGGTGACGAGTTCACCTCCATCACCAGCGGCCCGTGGTTGGAGCGCAGGATATCCACACCCGCTACCGCCAGACCCATGACCTTGGCGGCGCGCAACGCAGTCATGCGTTCTTCCGGAGTGATCTTGATCAGGCTGGCACTGCCGCCACGGTGCAGGTTGGAGCGGAACTCGCCGGGCTTGGCCTGACGCTTCATGGCCGCGATCACCTTGTCGCCGACCACGAAGCAGCGTATGTCGGCGCCGCCGGCCTCCTTGATGTATTCCTGCACCATGATGTTCTGCTTCAGGCCCATGAACGCCTCGATCACCGACTCCGCAGCCGTTGCGGTTTCGCACAGCACCACGCCGATGCCCTGGGTGCCTTCGAGCACTTTGATCACCAGCGGCGCGCCGTTGACCATGTCGATCAGATCGGGAATGTCGTCCGGCGAGTGGGCGAAGCCGGTCACTGGCAAACCGATGCCCCGGCGCGACAGCAACTGCAGCGAACGCAGCTTGTCTCGCGAGCGGGCGATGGCCACCGATTCGTTGAGCGGAAACACCCCCATCATTTCGAACTGACGCAACACCGCGCAGCCATAAAACGTCACCGACGCGCCGATCCGCGGGATCACTGCGTCAAAACCCTCCAGCGGCTTGCCGCGGTAGTGGATCTGCGGCTTGTGGCTGGCAATGTTCATGTAGGCGCGCAAGGTGTCGATCACCACCATTTCATGCCCGCGCTCGGTTCCGGCTTCGACCAGACGGCGGGTGGAATACAGACGCGGGTTCCGCGACAGCACAGCGATCTTCATGCAACACCTGTGGAGGAGGTAGATACCGGGAACACCGGCTTGTCTTGTACATATTTGATGCCCGGATTGACCACCAGCTGGCCGTCGATCAGGGCTTTGGAACCTAGCAGCAGGCGATAGCGCATGGACTTGCGGCAGGCGAGGGTGAACTCGATCGGCCAGACCCGATCACCCAGGGCCAGGGTGGTGCTGATCACGTAGCGCACCTGGGCCTGGCCATTCGAACTCTTGATGGTCTTGCGGGCGACCAGCGGCGCTTCGCAGCGTCGATGGCGCAGCTGCACGACGGTGCCCAGGTGCGCGGTGAAGCGCACCCACTTCTCGCCGTCGCGCTCGAACGGCTCGATGTCGGTGGCATGCAGGCTGGAGGTGCTGGCGCCGGTGTCGATTTTTGCCCGAAGGCCGGCGACTCCCAGATCCGGAAGCGCCACCCACTCGCGCAAACCGATAACGGTCAAATGGTCAAATGTCTTCAATGGAAAAAACCAACAATTAACGCGTCCACGCTTCAGGGGATACCTGGGCCAACGCTTTGAATGCGGGCCTGGCGAACCAGTAACCCTGCATCAGAAATATTCCGCAGTCCGCCAGGAAATCCCGCTCACCAGCGCTCTCGATGCCTTCGGCGATGACTGTAACGTCCAACTCCGCACAGATTGTGACAATCCCCCGAACGATAGCCTGACGAACACGGTCATGGTCGATATCGCGAATCAGCGCCATATCGAGTTTGATCAGGTCCGGTTGGAAATCGGCCAGCAGATTGAGCCCCGAATAGCCGGCACCGAAATCGTCGATGGCCGTCTTGAAGCCGAATTCGCGGTATTCACGCAGAATATTGGTCAAATGGCGATAGTTATCTACATGCTCGCTTTCCAGTGTTTCGAAAATCAGCCGGTCGATCGGGAAATTGTGTTTCCTGGCGGCCTCCAGGGTGCTGCGAATGCACAACTCTGGACGATAGACGGCGTTGGGCATGAAGTTGATCGACAAGTGTGTCTGCATATTAAGCTCGGCCGCGCCTTCGATGGCGCGAGTCCGGCAGAGCTGGTCGAAACGGTAGCGGTTATCTTCTGTAACCTGATCCAGCACGGTTAATGCGCCTTCACCGGCCACACCACGGACCAGTGCCTCGTAGGCGTACACCGACTTGTCACGCAGATCCACGATGGGCTGATACGCGAAGGAAAAGTCGAAGCCCAGCGGCTCACTTTGCTGGCAGCCCAGGCACCCGGATTTGGGCGAGGTCAATGAAGACGGAAATTTGGTCACTCGATCACTCCATGCCGTTGAACCGGCGAAGATCACAGTTTATCTGGAGGGCCGAGTTCTTGCGCCCGACAGAATCGGTAGTACAGTTCCGACTACTGGCTGAACGAGGAATTCATATGGCACAAAAAAGCGAAGAGGACGACAAGGTTCGTCTCGATAAGTGGCTGTGGGCCGCGCGTTTTTTCAAGACTCGCGCCTTGGCCAAAGCCGCCATCGAGAGTGGCAAGGTGCATTGTCGGGGAGAGCGCTGCAAGCCTGGCAAAGAACCACGCATTGGCGATGAATTCGAGATTCGCGCCGGCTTCGACGAAAAGACCGTTGTGGTTCAGGCCCTGTCGATCGTGCGTCGCGGCGCACCTGAGGCGCAGACGCTGTATGCCGAGACCGAGGCCAGCATTGCCAAGCGTGAAGCGGCTGCGGCGATGCGCAAGGCGGGCGCTCTGGGTGTCACCACCGACGGTAAACCGAGCAAGAAGCAGCGTCGGGATCTGTTTAAATTTCGTGGGAACAGTAGCGGCGAATAAAAAACGCAGCCTGCCGGCCTGGGTTCAAGACCCGCCGCCGGCTGCGTTTTTTTCAGTAACCGTTGATTACTGCGCGGACACTACACTCATCCGCGAAACCACCGGCAGCTTGCCCAGCAGCCGGAAGACCGGTGCCGTGACCTTCAACCAGAAGTTCGCCGCGTGATAAGCAAACGGCGTGTAGTAACCCCAGCCCAGTGCCCACACCGCCAGCAGCATGCCGCCGATGTAATCGTCCTGGCCCCAATGAGCACCGGCGACCAGACGCGGCAACATGAACAGCAGCGCCAGACCCCAGATCACCAGGAACTGGCCGACCGTGCGACTGAACACGCCCATGAACAGCGCCCAGATCAGCAGCACCGAGGCGTGGTCACCGGGGAAACTCTGGCTCGAGCGATCCTTCAGCTCCCAGGTCTTCTCCAGATGCGGGAAGTAATCGCTGATATGCACGGCACCTTCGAGCACCATCGACGGGCTGCTGTGCTGCCAGCCCATGTGATCGGAGAACTTGGAAAACAGCGCGCGGATCACCACCATCAGCAGCAGGATCGAGAAAAAACCGAAAAAGGCGCGGCGCACGTCAATCGCCCTGAACACCCAGTCGCCCTTGATCAGCAGCATCAGCAGAATCACGCCGACGACAATGTCGAACGGTCGCAGACTTGCAATTGCCCAGATGTGGAGCCATATGGGGTTGCTGGCCAGCGGTGCATTGAGTGAGCGGAACAGCCACTCGTCGAAAATCACACACAGCATCTGACCTGTAGGCCATAACCAGAAAGCCAGCAGTGCCAATGGCACAACGTTGCACAGAACCAGCCGGCCGAGGTTCCACCTTGATTGGAACAAACCCGGATTGTTCATAAAATGCCTCCCGTGGCTGAACATCGGCATCAAAAAGGATGCCAGAAGCGCGGGATTTTCATTCTTTGTAACCATTTTGTCATCACATTCAGATACCCAGACCTATGACCGATTTCCTCGATACCGATTACACCCAACGCTTCATCTTCGATGACAGCGACACACGCGGCGAACTGGTGTCGCTGGAGCGCAGCTACGCCGAAGTGCTCGCCAAGCACCCGTACCCGGAACCGGTTGCGCAATTGCTGGGTGAACTGATGGCGGCCGCCTCGTTGCTGGTGGGCACCTTGAAATTCGATGGCTTGCTGATTCTGCAGGCCCGCTCCGAAGGCCCGATCCCGCTGCTGATGATCGAGTGCTCCAGCGAGCGCGAGATTCGTGGCCTGGCGCGCTACCACGCCGAGCAGATCCCGGCCGACGCAACCCTCGGCGACCTGATGCCGAACGGTGTCCTTGCCTTGACCGTCGACCCGATCGCCGGCCAGCGTTACCAGGGCATCGTCGACCTCGACGGCGAAACCCTGTCCGACTGCTTCACCAACTATTTCGTCATGTCCCAGCAGGTCGGCACCCGCTTCAAGCTCTGTGCCGACGGCCGCCGTGCCCGTGGTCTGCTGCTGCAACAGTTGCCGGCCGATCGCCTGAAAGACGAAGAAGAACGCGCCGCCAGCTGGCAGCACATCACCGCGCTGGGCAATACCCTGACCGCTGATGAACTGTTGAGCCTGGACAACGAAACGGTCCTGCATCGCCTCTACCATGAAGAGCAGGTTCGTCTGTTCGATGTGCAAAAACTGCGCTTTCACTGCAGCTGCTCCCGAGAGCGTTCGGGTAATGCACTGGTCAGTCTGGGTCTGGAAGATGCGCAGGCACTGGTGGCCGAGCAAGGTGGCCAGGTCGAGATCGATTGCCAGTTCTGCAACCAGCGCTACCTGTTCGACGCGGCGGATATCGCTCAATTGTTCGCTGGCGCGGGCGTCGAGACGCCGTCAGATACCCGGCACTAAAACGGTTCAGCGCAGGTAAATTCACTGCTCAACGACGGAATTACGCCGTTACGACGGGAGGGCCCTACTCTTTTTGGGCTTTTCTGGCATAATCCGGCCCACTTTTTTCGCGGTAGTAGTGCACGACTTTCTACTACAAAACGTTTGGAGCACACTCGGCCACTGGCCGACGGGGAACCTCATGACGCAAGCCAATAACGCCGTGTACACCGATCTGAGTGTTGATGATCTGGTAAAAGAAGCCCTGAACCGCGGTGAAGGCGAGCTTGCCGATACCGGCGCTCTGGTTGTTCGCACCGGTCATCGCACCGGACGTTCGCCAGTCGACCGTTTCATCGTTGAAGAGCCTTCCACCCAGGCTGCCATCGCCTGGGGCCCGATCAACCGCAAGTTCCCGGCCGACAAGTTCGACGCGCTGTGGGCTCGTGTTGAAGCATTCAACAACGCGCAAGAGCATTTCGTTTCCCACGTGCATGTAGGCGCGGCCGAAGATCACTACCTGGCCGTGAAGATGACCACCCAGACTGCCTGGCAGAACCTGTTCGGTCGTTGCCTGTTCATCAACCCGGCCCAGTACAACCCGGCCGGTCGCGAAGAGTGGCAAGTGCTGAACGTCGCCAACTTCGAGTGCGTGCCTGAGCGTGACGGCACCAACTCCGATGGTTGCGTGATCATCAACTTCGCCCAGAAGAAAGTGCTGATCGCCGGCATGCGCTACGCCGGTGAAATGAAGAAAGCCATGTTCTCCGTGCAGAACTTCCTGCTGCCGGCCGCTGACGTGCTGCCGATGCACTGCGCTGCCAACATCGGCGAAGAAGGCGACGTGACCCTGTTCTTCGGTCTGTCGGGCACCGGCAAGACCACCCTGTCCGCCGACGAAAGCCGTTACCTGATCGGTGACGACGAACACGGCTGGGGCGAAGGCGTTGTCTTCAACATCGAAGGCGGTTGCTACGCCAAGTGCATCGACTTGTCCGAGAAGAACGAGCCGGTCATCTGGAAAGCCATCAAGCACGGCGCAGTGCTGGAAAACGTCGTGATCGACGATGCCAAGCACGCCGACTACGCCGATGTCAGCCTGACCCAGAACAGCCGCGCGGCCTACCCGCTGGAGCACGTTGCCAAGCGTTCCGAGAAGAACCTAGGCGGCGAGCCGAACGCTGTGATCTTCCTGACCTGCGACCTGACCGGCGTCCTGCCGCCAGTGTCGATCCTCAACGAAGAACAAGCGGCCTACCACTTCCTGTCCGGCTACACCGCACTGGTGGGCTCGACTGAAATGGGTTCGGGCAGCGGAATCAAGTCGACCTTCTCCACCTGCTTCGGCGCACCGTTCTTCCCGCGTCCGGCTGGGGAATACGCTGAACTGCTGATCAAGCGCATCCGCGGCTTCGGCTCCAAGGTCTACCTGGTCAACACCGGCTGGACTGGCGGTGGCTACGGCGCCGGCAAACGCTTCAACATCCCGACCACCCGCGCGGTGATCGCAGCGATCCAGAGCGGCGCGCTGATCGGTGCAGCCACCGAGCACCTGGACACCATCAACCTGGACGTGCCACTGGCCGTACCGGGCGTCGAAACCAACCTGCTCAACCCACGCAACACCTGGGCTGACAAGGCTGCGTACGACGAAGCTGCCAAAGCCCTGGCCGGTCTGTTCATCGAGAACTTCAAGAAGTTCGAAGTGAGCGATGCGATCAAGGCTGCCGGGCCTAAGTTGTAAGACTGGGTTTGTAGCGAATGAGAAAGCCGCCTCTTGAGGGCGGCTTTTTTGTGGGTGATGGGTTGGACTTCATTGTCAGATCAACTGCCATTATTCCCGCAGAATCCGCGTTAAACAGCCAGAATAATGCTACTTAAGGAGCCGTGAACTCCTAAGCATTTTCCCTCCAGCCATCATGGCCATTGCCGTCTGGTATGCAGCACTCGTAGCACTTCCACAACATCAACTTTGACTGTGTAGATGATGACGTAGTTTGGAGTGACGACGATTTCGCGGGTATCTCCCGCGATACCTTTTCGGTACAGGGCTGGGTGCTGCCGAGCGCTTTCTCCTTTCAGTTCGAAAGCCTCATCAAGTTCAATCGCTGCAGCGGGATTTTCCTGGCCGATACGCTCCATGATGTTGTCTCGGTCATCCAGCGCTTCTTGGCGCCAGACCAACCTCATCAACGTGCTCGCTGACGAAGGGCATCCCGTTTGGCGGCAAATATCCTGCGAGCGTCTTCATCGCTGACGCTGGGTCTTGGGTCATCAATGCTTATTTGTACCTGTTGCTTGACCCATTCTTCATACGCAGCTGCTTCATGAGCTTGTTTCATCGCTTCGGCGCGATCAGGGCGGGCATAGGTTTTTATCTGAAGAGGGTCATAACTGGAGGCGTCCACATCGAAGTGATTGATGCCCACTCCTTGCAGGTAGGTCACCAGTGTTTCAAGCCGCTTGAACAGACGTACCTGGCCACTGCGTTGTGCGGTCAGTGAGTATTCTTTGCTTCCTTGCTGAATCTGAATCGACCAGCCACCCGGTTTGGCGACGATATGTGCGCTACTGATCGAACCGTTCTCAAACAGCCGCGTGAGAGTGCTGTGATCAATGGTTTCAGTGGTCATGAAGGCAAGCCCTTGGTTGAACAATGGCTCCCATCGTACGCAATCAATAATAGTTTGCAAAATTCTGATCCTTAAGTTTTGCGCCGGAGATGTCAGCGTCAGTGTTCGAGATAGAGGCAGGCAGTTCTAGCCATGAACACGCCTGCCCGAGGAGTCCGTCAGGCCGGCGCTTTCCAGTTGAGCATTCGCTGCTGGGCGACCTGGAGCAGGTCATAGCCGTCTTTGGTGAGAAGGTAGAGCGCGTGGGTGATGTGCGGGATGTCTTCGACGTCGGCGTGTTTGAAGCAGAGGCAGTAGAGGGTTTGCAGCAGGTCGCTTGAGGCGCGCAGGCGCTGGACGGCGCATTCGAGGATGTCTTGCGGGTTGGCTTCGGTGTCGATGACCAGGGGCTTGGTGTCGGTGAGGTTGGAGTCGAGTGGGCGGTAGCGATCGGAGTGGAGCTCGTTCCATGATTTCATTTTTTAGATCCTCAATTGCTTCGAATGAAGCCACCACATCGTGACCAAGCGACTGGAGGCGACTGTGTTCGGGTTGGTCAACCGGTGAGGATCATGCACATACCCGGCACGCTCGGAAGCGTCCCAAACACAGCCACCATAACGCTACTGGCAATTGAGTGCCGGCAGCATACAGCGGACGCGAATGCATGTTCCATTCGGGTGACCAAGCCCGAGTCGCTGAATTGGCAGCGACAGTCACAACTATAGGTTTCGGCCCACTGGCGCCGATAGAAGACAAGGCGCCGCTACGTGTAGGAACGGGATGCATATTCCGGCAGTCCGTTCCTACAGATCAATCACGGTTTTTAACGAATAGCCCGATACCCCTCAACATCCAGCACACTCGTCGTCAGCCCGGTCGCCGGGGTGTAGATCGCGCCTTTCACCGTCGAGAACGGAACGCCTTTGCTGCCCAGCGATACGTAGCGTTCGCCTTGATCCAGTTCGGTGAACCAGGTGTAGGAACACTTTTCCATGGCCTTGTATTTCGCTGCCGCGTTGACGATGGCGGCGGTGTGGTTGCGAAGATCGGTGTCGCTGAGGTTGAGGTTTTTGTCGAGGACGGTGCCCCAGCGTTTCAGGCAGACCTCGGCAAAGTGACGGACGATGAGGCCGGGTTCGGCCAGCACTTTTGGACCACTGTTGCCGTCGGCGGAGGCGTTGCCGACCAGGGTGGCGTGACGGCCGGGCATGGGGAAGATGCTGGTCTTGGTGCCGGTCGCGGTTTGCGGAATGACACAACTGAAACCCTTGGAGCGCTCATCCCGCGCATAGAAACCCACATATTCTTTTACGTTGCTATTGAGCTTTACCCGGTGTTCCTGAAAGTTACCGATGCCCGGCACCGGGTCGATGGCAAAGATATTCACTGGAATGTTTTTCAGTGCACTGTCGTTAAACATGGCATTGGCCAGCATATGACAACTGATACCGCCACGGCTCCAGCCCACCAGATTGACTTTTGTTGGAATAACACCGTCCTTGCGAAAGGTTTTGATAATTTGCTCCTGTAACTTCTGTTGCGTGACGCTGCGATCGCCATAGTTATATTTACGCCACAGCCAGGAACCTTCGACTTTTACATCTTCAATCGGAATGCCGGCGGCTTTGAGGCGGTTGTATTCCGCTTCGGTCAGTTGTTCGCGCTGCCAGTCACATTGGCCTTTGATGATGTTCATCGCGTGCTGGACGTTTTCCTCCCAGCCCTTGCCGAACAAGGTGCCACTGAGGCCGTAGTCCTTCGACTGGGTGAACAGTTCATCGGCTTGCAGGTTGCTGGTGCCGGGGCCGTCGACCACGATCCAGTCGGCGAACTCGCGCCCGGTGTGGTGAGCGGCCAGTGTTGAGACCAATTCCCCATTCCAATAGTTAACGTGTGCATTATCAAACTTTGTAGAACCTGTACCGCAGAAGAAAATAGTTAACGTAGTCATGTTGTTGCTCTCGGTTGATATAAGAGCAATCAGGCTAGTTGTAAACTTTGTAGTAATGGAAGCGAAGGGTTGTTGCGAACTTTGTAAATGTGGCTGGCGGCGTTAGTTGTTTATTCGTTGTCTGGCAACTTCCAACAAGTCACAACCGTCTTGGGTCAATAAATAAAGCGCATTGACGATGTTGGGAATGTCTTTCACATCGGCCTGTTTGAAACACAAGCAGTAAAGAGTTTCCAGCAGATCGCTGGCCGCGCGCAGACGTTGATCGGCGGCATTGAGCAGGTCACCCGCTGTTGCAGCGGTGTCGATGACCATTACCGGGTTGTCGCCGTCGCAGGTCTTGAGAGGGCGAAAACGAGTATTCAGCGGTGTGAACATGTTCATGATTGAGGCGTGTCCTTTACGAAGTCGCTTCGGTGGGCCGACACAGTGTTTTCAGTCGCGCCGGCCACTATAGAAGGGCGCCGTCGAGTGGGACAAGACGGCCGCAATGGACAGATTTCGTAAGGGTTTTTTCCACGATATGGGCATTTGCCCTACATGTTTTTTCGGTTTTTCAAAGCCAAACCCTTATTGGCGAATTTTCCGACGTGATTATCAGGCGTTTCAAAGTAAACCTCTGTATGGTGCGCGCCAGAATCCGTAGGTCGTTTCCAAATGTCCGACACACGCTTAAAGGGAATTAGGTATGCAGTGGCTACGAATGGCCTCGATCGTTTTGCTGTGGGTGAGTGGCTGTCGTTTGGCGTTGGCCTCCGACACGGGCAACGGGTTGCTGCTTGCCAACCTGGAGCGCACCGGTTGGCCCGACGCGCTTGCCACTCAGGCCGACATCGACACAGCTGCCCGTGCTGAAGTGCTGGTTTTCGGCAAGGCTCTGCTGGCGAGCGAAGCCCTGGACGAACCGGGACTCACGCAACGACTGGGCGTGCAGCCAATGCAGCTCAAGTCGATCAGACAAGTACGCGACGGTCTGTGGGATCGCTTGCTCAACACCTACCGCAATGCCAGCACTCACTGCGACGAGAAAGCATTTTGCCCCCGGGTGCGCAGCGTTGCCGACTTGCGTCAACTGGCGGCAGCCTTCACCGGCGATATCAGCCCGGCTCATGCACGATGGGCGAGCCAGAGCCTCGATGTGCATGAACGGGTACTGGATGAGCAATTGCGGGTAGCCGTATTGCGGCCCTGACACAGCGCTTGCGGGGGTTAAGTCGAGGGCGCTGCGGTGACGGTCACGGCGCTGGCCAGGATCGGCGGAAAGTCGTCGGGAGAGGGGGTGCAGCCTCCCAGCAGCAGGGAGGCAAAGATCAGGGCGAGGGGCAGTTTCAAGTTGTTCGACATGTTCACTCCTTGGTAAAAATCCATGCGCATTGGCCGTCCTGGCTCAAGGCGTGACGGACATTACCCTCGGATCGCTTCACCCGGCGATGAACAAAGTGTTTCATTTGTTTGATCCCTTGACCGTGCCGTCGACGCTGTATCATCCCGTATCGATTTGACCCCCGACCTATTCTCGACGCGCTGCGATCGCCCGCTAGGCTGTTGGCATCACAGCGGTCAACGGAGTGACAGCGAATGCACAACACCCTGGAACAGGTTTTCGGTTATCCACAGTTTCGACCCGGTCAGGAGGCCGCGATCAGCGCTGTTCTCGCCGGGCGCTCGGCAGCCGCGATATTTCCCACCGGCTCCGGCAAATCCCTTTGTTACCAGGTCCCGGCACTCTTGCTGCCGCACCTGACGCTGGTGGTCTCACCGTTGCTGGCGCTGATGCAGGATCAGCTCGAGTTTTTGCGCCGGCACGGGATATCCGCAGGCAGCATCGATTCGGCGCAGAGCCGCGAAGCCGCCAACGATGTGATGGCCCGCGCCCGTTCGGGCGAACTGAAGATCCTGATGATTTCCGTGGAGCGTTTGAAGAACGAGCGCTTTCGCAACTTTTTGCAGCAGGTGCCGATCTCGCTGCTGGTGGTGGATGAGGCGCACTGCATCTCCGAGTGGGGCCACAACTTCCGCCCCGACTACCTCAAGCTGCCGGACTACCAGCGCCAGTTCAACATCCCGCAAACCCTGCTGCTGACCGCCACCGCAACGCCAAAGGTCATCGACGACATGCAGGCGAAATTCGCCATCGCGGCAGACGATGTGGTGACCACCGGTTTCTACCGGCCCAACCTCAATCTGCTGGTCGAGCCGGTGCGTGGGCAGGACAAGCGCCGGCGTCTGGTGGAGTGGATGAACGAGCGCGCAGGTCAGCCGAGCATCGTCTACGTGACCCTGCAGAAAACCGCCGAGCAGATTGCTGAACATCTGGAGCGCAATGGCATTCAGGCCGAGGCTTATCACGCCGGTTTGCCCCATGAGCAACGTGACGCGATCCAGAAGCGCTTCATGGGCGGGCAGTCCGATTGCATCGTCGCCACCATCGCCTTCGGTATGGGCATCGACAAGAGCGACATCCGCAACGTGGTGCATTTCGACCTGCCCAAATCCATCGAAAACTACAGCCAGGAAATCGGCCGCGCCGGGCGTGACGGGCAACCGTCTGATTGTCTGGTACTGGCCAACCGCGACAGCCTCAACGTGCTGGAAAACTTCGTGTATGGCGACACGCCGGAACAGGAGGGCATTCGTCATGTGTTGGACGAGCTGCAGGCCGCCGCGCCGGTAGGCCAATGGGAGTTTCTGCTCGGGCCGCTGGCGGATCAGAGCAACATTCGCGCGTTGCCTTTGAAGACGTTGTTGGTGCAGTTGGAGCTGCGAGGACTGATTGCCCCGCGCTACGCGTACTACGCCGAGTACCGTTTCAAATACCTGCTGGAGCCCGAGGCGTTGCTCGAGCGTTTTGAAGGTGAACGCAGGGATTTCGTCGCCGCGATCATCCAGACCTCAAGCCGCGCGCGTACCTGGGCCACGGTGAATTTCCAGGCGATGTACGAGCAGTATTCCGCCGAGCGCAACCGCGTGGTGAAAGCGCTGGATTACTTTCAGGAGAAGGGCTGGGTCGAGCTTGAGAGCAAGCAGATGACCGAGGTCTACAACGTCCTGCGCGGCGATTTCGACAGCCAGGCCCTGAGCGCTGACCTGCATGACTATTTCACCCGCCATGAACAAACCGAAGTGGCGCGGATTCACGCCATGCTCGAGCTGTTTGCCACCGAGCGATGTCTCGGCTATCGGCTGGCGGAATATTTTGGCGATCACAATGCGCCGCAGCAGTGCGGACATTGCTCGGTGTGTCACGGGCACATCGCCCGGCTCCCGGCGCCTCCGGAATTGCCGGCGCTTGTGGATAAAAGTTTTGCGGCGTTATGTGGGGAGTTTATCCACAGGCATCAACAATTGACCGGCAGTGCTCCGTCGGCGGAGCGGTTGACCCGTTTTCTGTGCGGAATTAGCGTGCCGTTGTTTACCAAGCTCAAGGCCCGGGCCATTTCCGGGTTTGCGGCACTGGAGGAATATCCCTACGCCGAGGTCCGGACCTGGGCTCAGACGCATCTTTGAGATTCCGAATCCATCTGCTGAATGTCGATCATCACGGCAATGAACTTCAAAAATGCCCGGTGGCTGACTATGGTGATGGCTGTCTTCGGATCGCCAACAAGAGAACAACATGAGCCAGACATCCTTCGCTATTCAGCAGGCCGCCGTGATCGGCGCCGGCACCATGGGCCGCGGCATTGTCATGTGCCTGGCCAACGCCGGCGTGTCAGTGCAGTGGGTCGATAACAATCCACAGATGCTTGAGCAGGCGCTGTCCACCGTGGCCGAGACCTACGCGCACAACGTGCGACAGGGGCGGATCGATCAGGCCGAAGCCGATGCGCGGATTGCCCGTGTCAGCGCGGCGGCGGACTATGTGGCAATCCGCAACGTCGACCTGGTGATCGAAGCGGTGTACGAGAACCTCGAGCTCAAGCAGAAGATCTTCCGCGAGCTCGATGGCGTGTTGAAACCCGAGGCGCTGCTGGCGAGCAATACTTCGGCGCTGGATATCGACGCCATTGCCGCCGCGACACGGCGACCGACTCAAGTGCTGGGCCTGCATTTCTTCAGCCCGGCGCACATCATGAAGTTGCTGGAAATAGTCCGTGGCGCACAAACTTCTCCGGCTGTGCTTGAAGCCGCTCTGGAGCTGGGCAAGCGCATGGGCAAGGTCAGTGTGGTGTCGGGCAACTGCCACGGTTTTATCGGCAACCGCATGCTGCATCCGTATGTGCTCGAAGCGCGCAAGATGTTGCTTGAAGGGGCGTACCCACACCAGGTCGATGCGGCGTTGCAGAGTTTCGGTTTTGCCATGGGGCCGTTTCGCATGTACGACGTGGTCGGCATCGATCTCGAGTGGCGTGCCCGTGAACTGGCGGGCAAGGGGCAGGATGCACCGGAGGTTCAAGTGGATAACCGTCTGTGCGAGTTGGGTCGGTTCGGTCAGAAGTCCGGCAACGGTTATTACCACTACGAGCCGGGCAGTCGACAGGCCGAGCATGATCCCGAGGTCGATGCGCTGGTGTTGAACGTCAGCGAAGGCCTGGGGTTTCATCGCCGGGATATTGGCTCGGAGGAGATCCTTGAGCGGTGCCTGCTGGCGTTGGTCAACGAGGGCGCGAAGATCCTGCAGGAAGGGATTGCCGAGTCGGCGCATGACATCGATCAGGTCTATCTGAATGGCTACGGCTTCCCGGCAGAGAGAGGCGGGCCGATGGCCTGGGCGGATGACCAGGGGCTGGCCGACATTCACAAGCGATTGCTGGCACTGGAGACCCGGCAGGGTGATCACTGGCGGCCGGCGCCATTGATTGGCGAGCTGGCGGCGCGCGGCAAGGGTTTTTATCTTTAGACTGAGCAGATCACTCCAGGAATCGACACTGATGTCCAACCCGATGCCGCAACGCAGCGATTACCCGCACTTCCAGCCGATCACCACGCGCTGGCATGACAACGACGCCTACGGTCACGTCAACAACGTCACCTATTACAGCTTCTTCGACACGGCCGTGAACACCTATCTGATTCAGGTCGGAGGGCTGGATATCCATGACGGCGAGGTGGTGGGGTTTGTGGTGAGTTCGTCCTGCGACTACTTCGCCTCGATCGCTTTTCCGGATCGAATCGAGATCGGCTTGCGGGTTGGCAAGCTGGGTAATAGTTCGGTGCAATACGAACTGGCGGTGTTCAAGGCCGAAGAAGACGAGGCCTGTGCCGCCGGGCGCTTCGTGCATGTGTTTGTCGACCGGGCGTCCAATCAGCCGGTGTCGATTCCAACCCGATTGCGCGAAGCGCTGGAACGCCTGGCGATGTGACAGGCAAAAAAAATCGCAGCCCGGGGGAGCTGCGATCTGGATGTATCGGCTAAAGAGGCCAGGCCTCAGTCGCGATAGTAGCGGTGATGCTT
This sequence comes from Pseudomonas pharyngis, assembly GCF_021602345.1. Classification (GTDB taxonomy): domain Bacteria; phylum Pseudomonadota; class Gammaproteobacteria; order Pseudomonadales; family Pseudomonadaceae; genus Aquipseudomonas; species Aquipseudomonas pharyngis. Next base: position 459,603 of record NZ_BQID01000003.1, on the reverse strand, counting down.
GCGATGGCCATAGGCATGGCCACGACCTGGGTGACGGTCACGGTAGTAGCGACGATCATCATGGCGACGATCGTAATGACGATCATCGTCATCGCTCTTGTTGCCCATGTAGTTGCCCAGCGCGCCACCCGCGCCACCGCCGGCTGCTGCGCCGATCAGGCTGCCGGTGGTGCCGCCCATGCTGCGGCCGACCACGTTGCCGCCGGCTGCGCCCAGCGCACCGCCAATGGCTGCTTCACCACGGCTGCGCTTGTCGGCGCCCACCGCACTACCACCCGCGCCGCCCAGGGCTGCGCCGATGGTTGAACCTGTACTGCCGCCTAACGATTGACCGACGACCGAGCCAAGAACCCCGCCCAATGCGCCGCCCACACCTGCTTCGGTGGTGCCTCCGGCAGAAGCGAAGCCACTGACCAGGCCAAGGGACAACAAGAGAATCGAGGAGAACTTCATAGAGGAGCCTCAAAGGGATGACGGCGCGATCCTGAGGCTCTGGAATGGGCGTGACAATCGAAATCCGACGAATAGCACGACCTGTATACAATTCTGCAAGTTGCTGATTTTTGGGCGGAACTTAACTGATTTTCGCCGGTCTTTAACTACTTCGGACAGGCCGCTTTGATCACAAAGCGGCCTTTTTTGTGGGCGTTCGAAAAGTGCTCGCGAACGCCCTCAGGCGCCGTATCAGGCCGATCTGGCCATGATCAGCCCCGTTTCGCTCGCCGCTTCCAGGCGAATGGCAATGAACTTCGAAGTCGGCGTATGGCTGCCATCGCCGGTGCTCTCCAACGGCACCAATGGATTCACCTCAGGGTAATAAGCCGCTGCCTGCCCTGCAGGAATATCGAACGCCAAGAGCGTGAAGCCCTTCACCCGACGCTCGCGACCATCGTCCCACAGCGACACGATGTCAGCCTTCTGTCCCGGCTTGAAGCCCAGACGGATGATGTCGGCTTCGTTGGCGAACAACACATCGCGCTGTCCCTTCACCCCGCGATAACGATCGTCGAGACCATAAATCGTGGTGTTGTACTGATCGTGAGAGCGCATCGATTGCAGGATCAGGTCCGGCAGTTTGCCGGTAGCGCGGGTGCGTTCGTGGATCAGGTCCTTGGGCAGCATGTTCGGCTTGAAGTTGGCCCGGCCCGACGTGGTGTTCCACTTGCGCGCGCCGGCGCTGTTGCCGAGGTAGAAGCCGCCCGGGTTCTTGACCTTCTCGTTGAAGTCCTTGAAGCCCGGAATGGTGTCGGCGATCAGTTCGCGGATGCGCCGGTAGTCGGCCACCAGCCAGTTCCAGTCCACCGGTTTGCTGCCCAGGGTGGCGGCGGCAATGCCGGCGATGATCGACGGCTCCGAGCGCATCTGGTTCGACAGCGGCTGCAACTGGCCGTTGGAGGCGTGCACCATGCTGAACGAGTCTTCCACGGTGACGGCTTGCGGGCCTTCGGTCTGGATATCGATGTCGGTACGACCCAGGCACGGCAGGATCAGCGCGTCCTTGCCGTGGGCCAGGTGGCTGCGATTAAGCTTGGTGCTGATCTGCACCGTCAGGTCACAGTTGCTCAGGGCCTGGAAGGTGCGCGGGCTGTCCGGCGTGGCCTGGGCGAAGTTGCCGCCCAGACCGATAAACACCTTGGCGCGACCTTCGGCCATCGCGTGAATCGCTTCGACCACGTTGTGCCCGTTGTGACGTGGCACCTTGAACTGGAAGCGGCGCTCAAGGGAATCAAGGAACGCCACCGGCGGACGTTCGTTGATGCCCATGGTGCGGTCGCCCTGCACGTTACTGTGGCCGCGTACCGGGCACAGACCGGCGCCGGGTTTGCCAATGTTGCCGCGCAGCAGCATCAGGTTGGCGATCTCCTGGATGGTCGGCACCGAGTGGCGATGCTGGGTGATGCCCATCGCCCAGCACATGATCACGTTCTTGCCTTTGGCGTACATGCGCGCCGCTTGCTCGATTTCCACCAGGGTCAGGCCGGACTGGGTGACGATCTGCTCCCAAGGGGTATCGTCGACGACACCAATGTACTCGAGCACATTGACGCTGTGCTCATTGAGGAAATCGTGATCGAACACGGCCGGTGCGCCAGCCTTCTGCGCATCGCGCTCCCATTGCAGCAGGAACTTGGCCATGCCGCGCAGCACCGCCATGTCGCCGCCCAGCGCCGGGCGGAAATACGCGGTGTTGGTCGGCTTGTCGCCGTTGGTGAGCATTTCCAGCGGATGCTGCGGATGCTGGAAGCGTTCCAGGCCGCGTTCTTTCAGCGGGTTGACGCACACCACCTGGGCGCCGCGTTTCACTGCTTCACGCAGCGGTTCGAGCATGCGCGGGTGGTTGGTGCCGGGGTTCTGGCCCCAGACAAAAATCGCATCGGCATGTTCGAAGTCGTCGAAGGTCACGGTGCCTTTGCCGACGCCGACACTTTGTGCCAGGGCCACGCCGCTGGCCTCGTGGCACATGTTCGAGCAGTCGGGGAAGTTGTTGGTGCCGAAGGCGCGCACGAACAGTTGATACAGATACGCCGCTTCGTTGCTGGCGCGGCCCGAGGTGTAGAACTCGGCCTGATCCGGGCTCGACAGCGCTTGCAGGTGTTTGCCGATCAGCGCGTAGGCATCGTCCCAGCTGATGGGTTTGTAGCGGTCGGTTTCGGCGTCATACACCAGCGGTTCGGTCAGACGACCTTGATATTCAAGCCAGTAGTCGCTCTGCTCCAGCAACGAGGTGACGCTGTGCTTGGCGAAGAACTTGCCGTCGACCCGACGCTTGGTCGCTTCCCAGTTCACCGCTTTGGCGCCGTTCTCGCAGAATTTGACCATGCCGCTTTCCGGCGAGTCGCCCCAGGCGCAGCCCGGGCAGTCGAAGCCGCCGTTCTGGTTGGTCTTGAGCATCATGCGCAGGTTTTTCAGCGCGTTGTCGCTGGTCAACCAGGCCTGGGCCACGCTGATCAGGGCGCCCCAGCCACCGGCCGGGCCCTTGTAAGGCTTGTAGCGCGGAACGGGTTTCTGGTCGGCTTGATGATGTTGGCTCACGGGTGTTTCTCCATTTCTGGGCTATACACCCGCGGCGCGTTCTTCTGCGGCAGGTGGATGAGATTGAGGTTGTGGCGTCGCGCCCATTGCACGGCGAGACCGGTAGGCGCGGACAGGCTGACCAGGGTCTGAATCCCGGCCCGCAGGACTTTCTGGATCAATTCGAGGCTGCAACGGCTGGTGACAATTGCCAGGCCGCCGGCTGTGGATATCTTTTGCCGGATCAGACCGCCAATCAGCTTGTCGAGGGCGTTGTGCCGGCCGATGTCTTCGCGGCCCAACAGCAATTCACCGCTGGCGTTCATGAACACCGCCGCGTGCACTGCGCCGCAATGCTGACCCAGCGGTTGGAATGCGCCGATACGCTGGCGCAAACCATCGAGCCATTCGGCGGGCGGCAAAGGTGCGCCGGGCAAGACCTTGAGGTCAGGCAGCGCCTGCTCCACCGCTTCCACGCCGCACAGTCCGCAACCGCTGGTGCCGGCCAGTTGCCGCCGCTGCTGCTTGAGGTTCCAGAAGGCGCGGTTGGCGATGGTCACTTGCGCGTATTGCGCCGAGCCCGAACCGCTCAGTTGCAGGTCGTAGATGTCCGAGGCGTCTTCGATGATGCCGCTGCCGAGGCTGAAGCCGACGATGAAGTCTTCAAGGTCGGTCGGCGTCACCAGCATCACGGCCTGACTGATGCCGTTGTAGGCAATCGCCAACGCGACTTCTTCGGCCAGCGCGGTGCTGGCCGATTCCGCGAGGGGGAGATCGCTGTAGCTGTAGGTCTGACTGGCGGCTGGCGCGGGCGTTTCGAGAGCAGGCGCCGCGCAGGCCGGGCGCTTGGCGTTCATGGCATCACCGACGGATTGATCAACGTTAAGACTAGGCGCGGCAAGATGTCGCGTCTAATCGCTAGTGTCGATCCCTTGATAGATGCCGTCGATCAAGTGTCCGTGGGTGATTTTTGATAAAGCGCGAAACAGGCTTCGGCCAGCGCCGATCGTGGTGCCCCGCGACGCATGATCAGGCCCAGTCGGGCGAGGGTCTGGGCGTTTTCGATGGGTTGCAGGCGCAGATGATCGGTCAGGTTTTCCAGGCCGCCGTCCAGTGGCATCACCGCGCAGCAAAGGCCGCCGTGCACAGCCTGCAACAATTGGTGAACGGCATCGGTTTGCAGCAAGGGTTGTGGGGTCAGGCCACGACTGTGAAAGTTATGGTCGATGGACTGGCGAAAGTGCATGCCGCTGGTGAGCATGCCCAGGGGCAGTTCGATCAGCGATTCCCAACTCAGCGGTGCCTCACCAAAGTTGAAGAACCGCTGGTCGTAGAGCAGGCCCATCTGCGTTTCGCTGAAGGCCAGGGATTCAAACCGCTCGCCGTCGAGGCGGTCCAGGTAAGACACGCCAATGTCGATGCGGTTGTTCGCCAGTTGCTCCAGAACCTGTTCGGAGCTCAGCGAGGACAGTTCGAAGCGCAGGTTCGGATGTTGTGCGTGCAGGCGCTGCATCAACGGCAGCGCATCGAAACTCGACAACGGCACCACGCCCAGGCGCAGGGTGCCGATCAGATTGCCGCGACAGGCCGCCGCTTCCGCTTGCAAACCGTCGTAGGCCGCCAGTACCGTGCGCGCCCAGGCCAGCACCCGTTCGCCCGGCGCGGTGAACCCTTCGAAGCGCTGGCCACGGTTGACCAGTGGCAGGTCGAGTTCTTCTTCGAGGCTGCGCAGGCGCATCGACAGGGTCGGCTGGGTGATGTGGCAGCGGGCTGCGGCCTGGCCGAAGTGGCGGGTTTCGTCGAGGGCGATGAGGAATTTCAGCTGCTTGATGTCCATCTTCGCTCCGGGGCGCTGGCAGGGGTGGGCGATTCTACCGCTTGAGTGACGGCAGGGTCATTGGTCGGCTTGGAACCGGGTTTGTCCGGGGTGGTCTAGGCTTGGGCGTCTGGAACCCAAATCAAGGAGTGTGCGCCATGAGTCTTTTGAGCTTTGTGAAAGAAGCGGGTGAGAAACTGCTCGACCTGCTGACCCCCGGCAACGCCAATGCCAGCGAGCAATTGAAGGAACACATCAGCAAGGTCGGGCTGGGTAACCCGAATGTCCAGGCAACCGTGGACGGGGACAAGGTGACCGTTACCGGTGAAGTGGCGAGTCAGGAAGAGAAAGAGAAGATTCTTCTGGCAGTGGGCAACATTGCCGGTGTCGGCAGCGTCGATGACCAGATCACCGTGACCGGGCCGGTTGTGGCGGCGGCGCGTTTTGTGGTCGTGAAGAAGGGCGACACCCTCAGCGCGATTTCCCTGGCGGTGTATGGCAACGCCAACCAGTACAACAAGATCTTCGAGGCCAACAAGCCGCTGTTGTCACATCCGGACAAGATTTATCCGGGGCAGACGCTGCGTATTCCCGAGTAACCGCAGATACCGCTATCGCGAGCAGGCTCGCTCCCACATTGGAATGCATTTCAGTTGTGGGAGCGAGCCTGCTCGCGATGGGGACGATGCGGTCTACAGGCCCGCAATCAAATCCCGATAATCCTCGACCGCCGCGAACTCCCCGGTGTCCTTCGGCCCTTTGCGACTGTCCGGCTCTTTCACGGCCAACAGATGCGCCACGCCGAAATTCTGTGCACTGCGCAGGATCGGCAAGGTGTCGTCGATGAACAGGCTACGCGCCGGGTCAAAACCGATATCGGCCTGCAAGGCGTCCCAGAATTGCGGGTTTTCCTTGGGGAAACCGTAATCGTGGGAGCTGATCAGCCGTTCGAAGTACGGCGCCAGTTCGATGCGTTCCAGTTTCAGCGACAGTGAATCGCGGTGGGCGTTGGTGATCATCACCACGCGTTTGCCGGCTCGCTTGATCGCTTCCAGAAAAGTGTCGGCGTCCGGGCGCAGGGCGATCAGGTGGGCGGTTTCCCGTTTCAGTTCACGCACCGACAGCTTCAGCTCCGCGCTCCAGAAGTCCAGGCAGTACCACTGCAACTGACCGGCGTGGCGCTCGAACAGCGGCTGCAATTCCATTTCCGCCATGGCCCGGCTCACGCCATGCAGTTCGGCGTAGCGCTGCGGCAGGTGTTCGAGCCAGAAGTGGTTGTCGAAGTGCAGGTCCAGCAACGTGCCGTCCATGTCGAGCAGAACGGTGTCGATGTCGGACCAGGGTAATGAAGGCATGGCAACGTCTCGAGCGGTAGAAGGATATCCGACGCAAACAATCGGAAAAGCCGCGTTATAGTAGCGCGTTCACGCCAAGGAGCTTTGCATGCGCCAGAAACCCACCGTACTTGCCCGCGAGATCGTCGCCACCAGCCGGCTGTTCTGCGTCGAAGAGCTGAAGCTGCGTTTCTCCAATGGCGTGGAACGCACCTACGAGCGACTGGTCGGCAAGGGCGCCGGCTATGGCGCGGTGATGATCGTGGCAATGCTCGATGCCGAGCACGCGGTGCTGGTCGAAGAATACTGCGGCGGTACCGACGAATATGAACTGTCGCTGCCCAAAGGCCTGATCGAGCCCGGCGAAGATGTGCTGGCTGCCGCCGAACGCGAGCTCAAGGAAGAAGCCGGTTATGGCGCGCGACAGCTGGAGCATCTGACCGAATTGTCGTTGTCCCCCGGTTACATGAGCCAGAAAATCCAGGTGGTGCTGGCCACCGACCTGTACGAAGAGCGTCTCGAAGGCGACGAACCCGAGCCGATGCGTGTAGACAAAGTCAATCTGCGACAGCTGTCGGCACTGGCGCAGAATCCGAATTTCAGTGAGGGCCGCGCCCTTGCGGCGCTGTACCTGACCCGCGATCTGCTGACCCAGCGCGGATTTTTCAGTCATGAGTGAGATATCGATGAATTTTCCCCATCCGTTGATGACGCCGGTGGTTGAACTGGCCCTGCGGGCCGGTGAGGCGATCCTGCCGTTCTGGCGTGCCGATGTGGCGGTCACCGCCAAGTCCGATGATTCGCCGGTGACGGCGGCGGACATGGCCGCTCACCACGTGATCGTGGCGGGCCTGACGGCGCTGGACCCGAGCATTCCGGTGCTGTCCGAAGAGGACGCCAACATCCCGCAAAGCGTGCGCGCAGGCTGGCAGCGCTGGTGGTTGGTGGACCCGCTGGATGGCACCAAGGAGTTCATCAGCGGCAGCGAAGAATTCACCGTCAACATTGCGTTGATCGAAAACGGCCGGGTGGTGTTCGGTGTGGTGTCGATGCCGACCACTGGGCGGTTCTACGTCGGCGGTGCGGGGCTCGGTGCCTGGCGCGGCGACACGGGCGGCACGCCGGTGGCGATTCAGGTTCGTGACGTACCGGGGCCTGGCGAAGCGTTCACCGTGGTTGCCAGCCGCCGTCATTCGAGTCCGGAGCAGGAACGCTTGCTGGCCGGTTTGAGCGCCAGCCTTGGCGAGTTGCAGCTGGCCAACATCGGCAGTTCGCTGAAATTCTGTCTGCTGGCCGAAGGTGCGGCGGATTGTTACCCGCGACTGGCGCCGACTTCGCAATGGGACACGGCGGCGGCGCAGGGCGTTCTGGAAGGGGCGGGCGGTGAAGTGCTCGACCTGAGTGGCGCAGCGTTCTGTTATCCAGCTCGGGAGTCTTTGTTGAACAGTTTCTTCCTGGCGTTGCCGGCGAAAGCCGCATGGCGGGCGAAGCTGCTCGAACTTGCCCGCTCGTAAGCGTGTTCAGTCTTCAGCGGTGCAGGACGTACTGCCCGCTGAACGTCACTGCATCTTCATTGCTCCCGGCATTGACGACCCGCGTGTGCAGCGTCAGTCGCGCCCGCCCGTAGCGCTGATACATTGTCAGAAATTTCTTCCACTGCGCTGCGCTCGGTGACGGGCAAATCGCAATGGCATCACCGGTCACCGGCAGTGGATAACTGATCTGCCCCTCCTGGATCACGATGTGGCCGTCGGTGATGCCTTCTTCCTTCAATCGCAGATGCAGCCAGCCCCAACCGGCCAGCACCGCGCCGCAATACAGGCTGCCGCCGAACATGGTGCTCTTGTGATTGACGTTGGCGTCCAGCGGCAAGTGCAGGCGTAGTTGCTGTTCCTGCCAGTCGAGCACCTTGAGGCCCATGTCCCGGGTCAGCGGGATGTCGTGGTGAAGAACGGATTCCAGATAACGACTGTCGTGCTTCATGCCCGGACCTCTTGCGGCAGAAAAGTGAATTGAGCGCGCTTCATTCGGATTCGTCGGAATGGCCGCCGCTGCCAGCGAAATTCAGACCGTGCTTGCGCAGTTTGTCGTGCAGGGTCTTGCGCGGAATGCCCAGGGCTTCGGCGAGACTGCGTACGGAACTGTGAGAGCGGGCCAGTTCGGCGGCGATCAGGGATTTCTCGAAATTTTCCACTTGTTCGCTGAGCCCGCCCGCCGTGATCTCGACGGTGGTGCCGGGGCTGCCATCGGGCTGCGTGTTGTCCAGGGCCAGCTCCAGGCCGAGGGCAAAGCGCTCCGCCGCGTTCTGCAATTCCCGCACGTTGCCCGGCCATGAATGGCGCAGCAGCAACGCCCGTTGCGCCGGTTGCAGTTCATGCGGTGGTAGACCGTGGCGGGCACTGGCTTCGTCGGCGTAATGCTGGAACAGCATCAACGCGTCTTCGCCTCGTTCGCGCAACGGCGGAATGCGCAGCGGTGCCACGTTGAGGCGGTAATACAGGTCGGCACGGAAACGTCCCTGATCGGCGGCCTGGCGCAGGTCTTCCTTGGTGGCGGCGATGACGCGGATGTCCAGCGGGATCAACTGATTGCCGCCCAGACGCTCGACCACTCGCTCCTGCAGCATGCGCAGCAGTTTGACCTGCACGTCCATGCTCATGCTTTCGATTTCGTCTAGGAACAGCGTGCCGCCATTGGCGAATTCGAACTTGCCGATCCGGCGCTTTTGCGCGCCGGTGAAGGCGCCGGGCTCATGGCCGAACAGTTCGCTTTCGACCACCGACTCGGCCAGCGCCCCGGCGTTGATCGCCACGAACGGGCCGTTACGCCGGCTCGACAGGTCATGCAGGGCGCGGGCGACGACTTCCTTGCCGGCACCGGTTTCGCCGAGGATCAAGACATCGGCCTTGGTCGCCGCCAGCGCGCCGATTTGCTCGCGCAGGCGCGACATCGGCGCCGACTGACCGACCAGCCGCGCGCTCAACTCGTTGCGATCACTCAGGGCCATGCGCAGGCTGCGGTTGTCCAGCACCAGGCGGCGCAGGGCCAGGGCGCGGCGCACGCTGTCGAGCAGGGCGTCGCTGGCGAAGGGCTTTTCCAGAAAGTCGTAGGCACCCGCGCGCATGGCTTGTACGGCCAGCGGCACATCGCCGTGGCCAGTGATCAGCAGCACCGGCAACTCGGGATCCTGAGCGTGCAACTCGCTCAACAGTTCCAGGCCATCCATGCCGGGCATGCGGATGTCGCTGACCACCACGCCCGGCCAGTCGCGCTCCAGTTGCGCGGCCAGACCCTTGGCCTCGGACAGCGGAAGAATTTTCAGGCCGGCCAGATCCAGAGTCTGGCCAAGGGCCTGACGCAGGTGCGGATCGTCGTCGATCAGCACCACCTGAATGCGGTTGTCGATGGTCATGCGCTTCGATCCTCGGACGGTTGCAGGCTGACCCCGGGCGCGCCGGCGCGCAGCCGCAGGGTGATCAGGGCGCCACCTTGCTTGTGGTTGGCGAACGACAGTTCACCGCCGAAGGCGCGCATCAGGGTTTCGCAAATGGCCAACCCCAGACCCAGACCCTGGGTGCGGGTCTTGGTCGTGTAAAACGGTTCGCTGGCACGGCCCAGGGCTTCCATGCAGAAACCCGGGCCATTGTCGCGAATGTACAGATTGACGCCTTCGTCGGTGGATTCGGCACTCAGCCACAATTTGCGCGGCGGGCCTTTTTCAGTCAGAGCGTCGAGGGCGTTGGCCAGCAGGTTGCCCAGCACCTGGCGCAGACGGGTTTCCCCGGCCTCGACCCAAAGGGTGGCGGCCGGCAGGTCGCGGATCAGTTCGACATCCATGCTCCGGCGACGTTTGGCCAGCAAGGCAAGTGCGTCGTCCAGCGCCGGTTGCAGGGCCACGCTTTCCGGGGCGTGGCGGTCGCGGCGGGCGAAGGCGCGCAGGTGGGCGATGATCGATGCCATGCGCCCGGTCAGCTCGCTGATCAGTTTGAGGTTGCCTCGTGCGTCTTCGGTGCGTTCGTGGTCGAGCAGCACTTCGGCGTTTTCGGCGTAGCTGCGGATCGCCGCCAGCGGCTGGTTGAGTTCGTGGCTGATGCTCGCCGACATCGTCCCCAGCGCCGACAGCTTGCCTGCCTGTACCAGATCGTCCTGGGCGCGCACCAGTTCCTGCTGGGCCTGTTCGCGTTCCAGCACTTCCTGTTTCAGGCGGCGGTTGAGGCCTTCGAGATCGCTGGTACGTTCGGCGACCCGTCCTTCGAGTTCCCGCCGGGCCTTGGCTTCGAAGGCGATCCGTTCCAGGTAATGACGACGACGCTGCATCATCAGGCCCAGCAACAGCATCACCACCAGCAAGGTGGCGCCGCCGATCGCCACGACCGTGCGCACAGGTCGGTCGATCAACGTACGCGGGGCGAGGATGCTGACGCTCCAGCCGGTTTCCGCGATCTCCTGGGTTTGCGGCAACCACGCGGTCGGGCTCAGGTTCAGCGGGCGTGGCTCGCGGGTCGGGTAGGGCTGGATTGCGGTGATCGCCGCGCGCTCGGCATCACTGAGGGTGCGGGTCGCGCGAAAACGCCATTCCGGGCGCGAGGTGAGGATGACCACGCCGTTGTGGTCGGTCACCAGCAGTTGTTCCGGGGTTTTGCCCCACAGGCTTTCGGTGTGGTCGAGGTCAACCTTGATCACCAGCACGCCGATGATTTTTTCGCCGTTGCGCACGGCGGCGGCGAAGAAGTAGCCGCGCTTGGCAGAGGTAGTGCCCAACCCGAAGAAGCGCCCGAGGCGTCCGGCCATGGCTTCGCTGAAGTACGGCCGGAATGAGAAATTACGCCCGACGAAGCTGTCGTGCTTGTCCCAGTTCGACGCTGCGAGCGTCTGGCCGTTGGTGTCCATCAGGTACATGACTTCGGCGCCGGTCTGCGCGGCGATGTTCTTCAGCAGGCGGTTGGCGTTGCCCTGTGTCACGCCGTCGTCCGGCGCCCCGAGCACCGCGCGCAGGGCCGGCAGGTCGCCGAGGATTTGCGGCAGCACTTCATAGCGATGCAGCGTGCCCAACAGGTTGGCGACGTAGAGGTCGAGGGTCTGGCGATTCTGACCGGCCAGTTCGCTGCGGTAATAGCGCTCGGCCAAGTGTTCCAGCGGCCACAGCAGCGGTGCCAGGCACAGAGCCAGCAGGGCAAGACTGCGCCAGCGGGGGCGACGGGGAAGGGTCGGAGTCATGAGCATCGGGCGCCTGTGGGTACAGGCGCATTATGCCTAGGCTTGCCGGCGCAGTCTGCGCACCCGTGGCCGGGTGTGCAGCGGCGCTGAAAATTCACACAGGGCTTCAGGAAAAGACGTCGGCTTCCTTGAAGAAGGCGGCTGCCTGATCCTTGGCCGACAGTTTTGGCGCTTCGTCCAGCTGCCAGTCGATAGCCAGATCCGGGTCATCCCAGCGAATGCTGCGCTCGGCCGACGGGGTGTAGTAGTCAGTAGTCTTGTAGAGGAATTCGGCGAACTCGCTCAGCACCACGAAACCGTGGGCGAAACCTTCCGGTACCCACAGTTGACGGTGGTTGTCGGCGGACAGGCGCACGGCCACCCACTTGCCGAAATGCGGCGAGCTGCGACGGATATCCACAGCGACATCGAGGACTTCGCCAGCGGTAACGCGGACCAGTTTGCCCTGGGTGTTTTCCAGCTGGTAATGCAGCCCGCGCAGAACGCCTTTCTGCGAGCGCGAATGGTTGTCCTGGACAAATTGCGTGTCGAGGCCGGTGGCGTCCTGAAAGGCCTTGGCATTGAAACTTTCGTAAAAGAACCCGCGCTCATCACCAAACACCTTGGGTTCGATGATCAGGACACCAGGCAGGTCAGTGGGGATTACATTCATGGGGATATTCCAGTGGCAGGTTTGAATGGCCGACATTCTTGCGCAAAGTGCCGGTGGGTGCGAGAGGGGCATGCAAATCCCCCTGCTTCGCAACCTGTCAGGGGACGGATGGTCTGGGGGTTGCTTATCGCCTGAAGCAATGGCGATATAGGCGCCTAATAAAATTTCAGGGGTCGCTCCATGTCGTTCGCCACGTTGATTCATCGCGCCAGTTTGCCCAGCCCTCAGGTTTCACTGGAGCAGGCACGGCATCTGCTGGCGCAGCATTACGGCTTGAACGGCACGTTGCAGGCCCTGGGCAGCCAGCAGGATCTCAATTACCGGGTCGACAGCGACCGTGGGCGGTTCGTGCTGAAGATCTGCCGGGGCGATTATTCGCTGGTCGAGCTGCAAGCCCAGCATGCGGGCCTTAAGTACCTGGCCGAGCACGGCGCGGTGAAGGTGCCTCGGGTGATTGCGGCCAGTAACGGTGCTGACCTGCTGACCCTGGACGTCGAGGGCGAATCGGTGCATGTGCGGCTGCTCGATTACATCGAGGGCCAGCCACTGACGGCTCTCGATCATCTTGGCCATGAGGTTGTTGCCGGGTTCGGCCGGCTCTGCGGCGAAATGGATCTGGCCCTGGCCGGGTTCGACCATCCGGGACTCGAGCGCACGCTGCAATGGGACGCGCGCCACGCCAGCGCACTGATCGAGCACCTGCTGCCGGTCATCGAAGACGAACGCCAGCGCGCGCTGATCGCCGAGGCTGCCGAACAGGCCAGACTTCGTTTGCAGCCGCTGGTGGAGAAGCTGCCGGTGCAGGCGATCCACATGGACATCACCGACGACAACGTGGTCTGGCAACGGGATGCCCGGCGGCACTGGCAGTTGCAGGGCGTCATCGATTTCGGCGATCTGGTGCGCACCTGGCGCATCACCGATCTGTCGGTCACCTGCGCCGCATTGCTGCATCACGCCGCCGGCGATCCGTTGGTGATTCTGCCGGCCGTGCAGGCCTATCACGAGGTCAATCCGCTGCAGCACGAAGAACTGCTGGCGCTGTGGCCGCTGATCGTGGCGCGGGCGGCGGTGCTGGTGCTCAGTGGCGAACAACAGGTCAGCATCGATCCGGGCAACACCTACAGCCGCGACAACCTGACCCACGAATGGGAGATCTTCCGGGTCGCCACCTCGGTGCCGCTGGCATTGATGGAGGCGGCGATTCTGACGGCGGTCGGCCAGACATTGCCGGCCATCGACAGTGAAGGTTTTGCGCCGTTGTTGCCCGATCTGGTCGGGCGCGAATTCGCGTTGATCGATCTGGGTGTGTTGAGCGCGCACTTCGAGGCGGGCAATTGGGAGCAGCCAGGCATCGATCAGCGCCTGTTGAGCGAGGCCGCCGCCATCCATGGTCTGGCGGCCAGTCGCTATGGACAATACCTTCTGTCCCGCACCCGGCCCGACAGCGCCGATGAGCCAGAGACTTTCCCGCTGCACGTCGAATTGCATGTACCCCAAGGTTCGACGGTGGAGGCGCCGTTCGCTGGCGTACTGCACCTGTCGGCCGACGGCGCACTGCGACTCGACGGCCCGCAACTGAGCCTGCGTCTGTGGGGCGTGAAACCTTCGTTGCACAGCGGCGCTGCGCTGGTGAAAGGTCAGGTGCTGGGTTCGGTGGACGGTCCGTTGATCGTGCAATTGATTCGCGGCGCACAGCTTGAGGCGCCGCTGTTCTGCACGCCGAGCCGTGCGGCTGCTTGGCAAGCACTTTCCCCATCACCGGCCGCGCTGCTGGGTCTGGCCTGCGACGCCGAACCCGAGCTGGACGCAGCAACCCTGCTGGCGCGTCGCGACGCCAGTTTCGCCCGCACCCAGAAACACTATTACGTCGACCCGCCGCGTATCGAACGTGGCTGGCGCAATCACCTGATCGACATGCAGGGCCGTTCCTACCTCGACATGCTCAACAACGTCGCGGTGCTCGGCCACGGTCATCCGCGCATGGCGGCGGTCGCGGGCCGCCAGTGGTCGTTGCTCAATACCAACTCGCGATTCAACTATGCGGCCGTCGCCGAGTTCTCCGAACGTTTGCTGAAGCTGGCGCCGGAGGGCATGGATCGGGTGTTCCTGGTCAATAGCGGCAGCGAGGCCAATGACCTGGCGATCCGCCTGGCGTGGGCCGCCAGCGGTGGCCGCGACATGATCAGCGTGCTGGAGGCTTATCACGGCTGGACGGTCGGCGCGGACGCGGTCTCGACCTCGATTGCCGATAACCCGCAAGCCCTGAGCAGTCGCCCGGACTGGGTGCATGCGGTGACCGCGCCGAACACCTATCGCGGCGAATTTCGCGGCGCGGATTCGGCACCGGATTACGTGCGCAGCGTCGAACATCATCTGGCGAAGCTCGATGAGCAGAAGCGGCAACTGGCCGGGTTCATCTGCGAGCCGGTCTACGGCAATGCGGGCGGGATTTCGCTGCCGCCGGGTTATCTGAAAAAGGTCTATGAATTGGTGCGCGCCCGTGGCGGCGTGTGCATCGCCGATGAGGTGCAGGTCGGTTACGGCCGTATGGGCCATTTCTTCTGGGGTTTCGAAGAGCAAGGCGTGGTGCCGGACATCATCACCATGGCCAAAGGCATGGGCAACGGCCAGCCGCTGGGCGCGGTGATCACCCGCCGGGAAATTGCCGAAGCGCTGGAGGCCGAGGGCTATTTCTTCTCGTCCGCCGGCGGCAGTCCGGTGAGCTGCCAGATCGGCATGGCGGTGCTCGATGTCATGGAAGAAGAAAAGCTCTGGGAAAACGCCCAGGTGGTCGGCGCCCACTTCAAGGCGCGGCTGGAAGCGCTGATCGATCAATATCCGTTGGTCGGCGCAGTGCACGGTTCGGGGTTCTATCTGGGGGTCGAGCTGATCCGCAATCGGGAAACCCTGGAGCCGGCAACCGAGGAAACCACGCTGTTGTGTGATCGCCTGCGCGAGCTGGGGATCTTCATGCAGCCGACCGGCGATTACCTGAACGTTCTGAAGATCAAACCGCCGATGGTCACCTCGCGTCAGAGCGTGGATTTCTTTGTCGACATGCTGGCGAAGGTGCTTGAAGAAGGGCTTTGAGGCGATCGGCAACCTTCAAATACCGATTTGTATCGGTATTTGAAGGGATTAATTCAGATTGTTTTTTATTATTGGCTTCTAAAGCCGATATTTATCGTTTATAAAGTCGCCATAGTCCGTCGTCCAACCCTGTACGGCGTGTTGAAAACCCTCGACGGTTCCCTGGAGTCTGATCGACATGACCACTTTGAAAAGCACACCACGCGCCGATGGCTTCTACATGCCGGCCGAATGGGCACCGCAAACCCAGACCTGGATGATCTGGCCCGAACGTCCGGACAACTGGCGTCTGGGCGGCAAACCTGCGCAGGCCGCTCACGTCGCCGTGGCCAAGGCCATCGCGCGTTTCGAACCGGTAACCGTGGCGGTGTCCGCCGGCCAGTACGAAAACGCTCGCGCTCGCCTCGACGTGCCGAATATCCGCGTGGTCGAGATGTCCAGCGATGACGCCTGGGTTCGCGATAGCGGACCGACTTTCGTGATCAACAACAGCGGCGAAGTGCGCGGTGTGAACTGGGATTTCAACGCCTGGGGCGGCTTTGACGGTGGCCTGTATTCGCCGTGGAACCGCGACTCCCAGGTCGGCGGCAAGATCCTCGAAATCGAGCGCAGCCCGCGCTACCGCACCGAAGGCTTTGTGCTCGAAGGCGGCTCGATTCACGTCGACGGCGAAGGCACCCTGATCACCACCGAAGAATGCCTGCTCAACCGCAATCGCAACCCGCACTTGGGCCGCGAAGAAATCGAAGCGGTGCTCAGTGAAAACCTGTCGGTGGACAAAATCATCTGGCTGCCGGATGGCCTGTTCAACGACGAAACCGACGGCCATGTGGATAACTTCTGCTGCTACGTGCGTCCGGGCGAAGTGCTGCTGGCCTGGACTGACGATCCGCAGGATCCGAACTACCCGCGTTGCCAGGCCGCGATGAAAGTGCTGGAAAGCAGCACCGACGCCAAGGGCCGCCCGTTCACGGTGCACAAGATGCCGATTCCGGGGCCGCTGTTTGCCACCGAAGAAGAATGCGCTGGCGTGGACCCGGTGGACGGCACTCAGGAGCGCAACCCGAGCGTGCGCCTGGCCGGTTCCTACGTGAACTTCCTGATCGTCAACGGCGGGATCATCGCGCCAAGCTTCGACGACCCGATGGACGCCCCGGCTCGGGAGATCCTGCAGAACCTGTTCCCGCAACACGAAGTGGTGATGGTGCCGGGGCGCGAACTGTTACTGGGCGGCGGCAACATTCACTGCCTTACCCAACAGCAGCCCGCGCCGCACAAAGAGTGAGTGCGGATGTAACAGCTTGAGTTGATTGGGAAATCGACCGGGCAGTCGTTTGTTGCCCACGCTTGAAGAGAAACCCGCAGCCCGTCAGGACTGCGGGTTTCTTTATGTCCGCTGGTCGACAATTGCCAGACATTGGCATAGCTCTTGTATCGCTCATGGTGCACTAGGGAGGGGGGAGAACTTCAACAGTTCTGTCATATACCTTGGATAACTTAGCCGCTCATGAACGGGGAGAGAGCGCTGAAATGAACGCCGAAGTGAACGTAATCAGCGAGCGGACGTTGCATCCCATGGCTGTAAATAGTGAGTCGCTCCAGATTGTCGCGCACTGGTTGAAGTCCAATGGAACGCGTCAGATCAGGGAACCTGATCCGCGCCGGATGATGATCGAGCGTTACCCCGCTGGCCTGTTCAGCGAGGCCGAACTGGAAGCACTCTGGGATGTGATGGAAGGATAAGAAGAACAAACAGGGATTGTAAAAAGCGCTGCCGGGATGGCAGCGCTTTTTTTATGGGAGCGATATCAGAAGCTGCAGGTGCCAATGCCCACCAGGTTGTCTGCCTGATCTGGAAGTGGCGGCTGCCGGTCTCGATTTGACCGATTGCCGAAACACACTGAAAGCCATTCCGGCGTTTTTCCGCAACGACCGAGGGACTAATGTGCCGACATCATTTTTCCCACCTTCCAGCCGGAGCTTTCCGATGACTCTTCATTACATCTACGACCCGCTGTGCGGCTGGTGCTATGGCGCCAAACCACTGGTGCAAGCCGCACAGCAAGTGCTGCCGGTGATCGCCCACGCCGGCGGCATGATGACCGGTGCCAACCGCCAGAACGTGTCACCGCAACTGCGCAATTACGTGATGCCTCATGACCGGCGCATTGCCGAATACACCGGTCAGCCGTTTGGCGAAGCCTATTTCGAAGGCCTGTTGCGCGATCACACCGCGGTGTTTGATTCGGCACCGCCGATTGCCGCTGTGCTGGCAGCGGAGAAAATCGACGGCCGTGGCCTGGAGCTGCTGGGGCGTTTGCAGACGGCGCACTATGTCGAGGGGCGCCGAATTGCCGACGAAAGTGTGCTGTTGGAATACGCGGTCCAGCAGGGTTACGACGCCGCTACTTTCTTGAACGCCAAGCAGTCCGTCGACACCGAGCAACATATGAAGAACAGCCGCGCTCTGTTGGCGAAACTCGGCGGGCAGGGTTTTCCGACTCTCGCACTGGAGCAGGATGGTCAGTTCACAGTGGTGGATATCGGCCCGTGGCTCGGTAAACCGCAGGCCTTCGCTCAATGGTTGAGTGAGTCGTTTACGCCTGCGACAGCGGCGCATGCCTTGCCGGTCTGTGGCCTCGACGGGGGTGCGTGACCCGGCATTAAAATCCCTGATTACAGGCGTTTCCCTGCACGAAGCCACCGCAAAATTTACTTTTTTTAGAAGTTTTTCGCCTATTTAAAGACGATTCTTGAAATTGACACATTGTTGAGGGCGCGGCTACGATTCGGCCCAACGCCTGTGGCTAACCGCCATGACTCAAAATCAGGAGCAGGCCCGCCATGACATTGTCTTGAGCGGGTCTTTTTGTTTCGGGGTGAATAAAAGAGTGCAATAAGCGCCGTTTCAGCCGTTCGACACAGCGCGTTTCAACCCGTAATAAGGAAAACAAAATGTTGAACAAGCGAATCAGTTTGATCGCACTGGGGATGTTGAGTGCCACTTCGGCCATGGCTAACGACCAGGCCGAGTCCAAGGGTTTTGTTGAAGACAGCAGCCTCAAAGTGCTGCTGCGCAATGCCTACATCAATCGTGACTACAAAGATGGCAACCAGGACAAAGCCGAATGGGGCCAAGCGGCCATCGGCACGTTCTCGTCCGGTTTCACTCAAGGCACCGTGGGTGTGGGTGTGGATGCCTTCGGTCTGTATGCACTGCGCCTGGACGGCGGCAAGGGCCGCAGCGGTGCCGGTGGTATCGACTTCTTCAAACAGGGTGACAGCGGCAACGCGGCTGACGACCTGTCGAAGGGTGGCGCAGCGGTAAAATTCCGTATCTCCAACACCGTACTGACTTACGGTGACCAGATGCCGGCCCTGCCGGTGCTGAGCTACGACAACGTGCGTCTGCTGCCGGAAAGCTACACCGGTACCTTGATCACTTCCAAAGAGATCAAGGGTCTGGAGCTGAACGCCGGTCGCTTCACCGCCGAATCGCGCAAGAGCGCTGAAGGCCGTGACAGCGGTGGTCTGAAATCGATCAACGTGTTGGGCGGTAGCTACCAGTTCACCGAACAGTTCAAGGCAGCGCTGTACGCTTCCGACGTCGAAGACGTGCTGAAGAAGCAATACGTGAACGCCAACTACGTGTTCCCGATCGACAAGGATCAGTCCCTGACCCTGGACTTCAACGGTTACCGCACCAAGCTGGACAACTCCTACGTCCGCGAAAACGGTGTAACCGGCGACGACAACAAGATCTGGAGTCTGGCAGCGACCTTCGCCACCGGCCCGCACTCGTTCACCGTGGCACACCAGCGCTCCACCGGCGACAGCAACCTGGGTTACGCCTACGGCGGTTATCAGAAAGGTCAGGGTCGCGTGGGTGACGGTGGCAACACCATCTACCTGGCCAACTCCTACTGGTCCGACTTCAACGCTGAAGACGAGCGTAGCTGGCAGTTGGGCTACGGCCTGGACTTCAGCGCATTCGGCGTACCGGGTCTGAGCTACAACTTCGCGTACGTGCGTGGCGACAACATCACCACGTCCACCAGCGAAGGCGGCACCGAGCGTGAGATCTTCAACCAGTTCAAGTACGTCGTGCAAAGTGGCCCGGCCAAAGACCTGAGCATCAAGCTGCGTAGCTCGATCCTGCGTGTTTCGCAGAAATCCAGCGAATACAACGTCAGCGGCAACGAACTGCGTGTATTCGTGGATTACCCGATCAATATCTTCTGATGATCGGTTGACCCGCAAAACGCGACAGAAAAACCCCGACTGGTTCGGGGTTTTTTTTTGACGCTTTTTGAAAAAACAGCATAAAAACCCGTGTTTTTGTCATTTGAAATGCACTTTCAAGCCGTTTCAAATCGCGTTTCAAACAGGGCTTTAAATGCCTGAAATTCTTTCTCATGGACGCAAATTCTCCACCTAATAGATTAGGCCGCTCAATGCAGCGGAGAATTTGGTAATGATCGTTTTAACCAGAGAAGTGGGCGAATCGCTACGGCGCGACAAGTACGCCAATGTGCAGGGTGCTGACTTCAATCTCTACGGTCATTTCGCCGACTTCGTCAGACTGACCAAAAGTTGGGAAAACATGGAGCCTGACAGTTACTACGGTCAGGCCGAAGCCGGCATGCGTTACCGTCGTTACAGCGACTTTGAGTACAACCCCAAGACTCGCGAACTGAAGCAACTGGAACATCGCGCGTACGTGCAGTCCAAGGCCAACAACAGCTATGTGGGCGGCGTGGTGCGGCACTTCCAGGACTTCTCGGACGAAGTCATCAGCTCGCCGGTGATGCGCAGCCTGATCGACACCGATTTCGAAGTGTACAAAAGCGTGTTGCCGGAAGAGCTGCACGATGAAATCTGGCAGTGCCAGATCCATCAGATCCGCATCGAGATCAAGCCCGGCAAACAACTGGAAATCACTCCGGAAGGGATTCACTGCGACGGTTACCCGTTCAGCGGCGTGCACTTCTGGGGGCGCAACAATGTCGAGGGCGCCGAAAGCCGCCTGTACGACATCCACGAGCAGCAACTGGCGTCGACCACTTACCAGGAAATCCTCGACACCACCTACTTCCTCGACCGTGACATGCGCCACTACGTGACACCGGCACGCAACACTCACTCCCACGCCATGGCGTACCGGCAGATCCTGGCTATTTCCTTCTCGCGGCCCGGGACCGCTTTCGACATTGTTCGCTAATCAGATCACCCCAATCGACGGCGTCGAATGCTCGACGCCGGTGGTGCTGCGGCGCGCGACGGCCAAGGACGCGCAGCGCATGGAGCGTTTCTTCCGCCAGTTCGACGAAGTGTCGTTCTGTGAATGGCAGGACGCCAAATGCCTGCGCGGCGTGTTGATCCAGAAAACCACCACGGCCTATCTCGCCTTCGACGTCGAAGGCGAGATCGTCGGCGCGGTGCTGGGCGGCATGCTCGGCAGCCGTGGCACGATCAACCATCTGGCGGTCAGCCTGCGCTATCGCAGCCAGGGCGTGGGCCAGCGGCTGGTGGAAGCGGCGTCGGCCGACATGAAACGGGTCGGGGTGCTGCGGATGTTCCTGTTCGTCGATGATGCTAACCTCGCGGGCAAGCGTTTCTGGACGGCCCAGGGTTTTTGCGAACCTCACGGCGAGCGGACATTTGAGAGGGATCTATGAATGAAACATCCGGCAGTGCGCCGCTGATGGTCGACCGTCAGCCATCGCGCACCTTTGCCGAAGCCAGCCCGGTGGTCGCTGGTTACTTCACCGTGTCGTTCGTGTTCGGGCTGATGGCGGTCAATGCCGGGCTGCCACTGTGGCTGCCGGTGGCCATGTGTCTGTTCGTGTATGCCGGGGCTTCGCAGTTTGCGGCGCTGGCGCTGATCAGCAGCGGTGCGTCACTGACCACCATCGTGCTGACCACGTTTCTGATCAACGCGCGGCACATGTTGATGTCGGTCTACATGGCGAAGGCCCTGCGGGCGCTGGGCCTGAGCCGCATGGAGCGCTGGTGCTATGCCGGCGGGCTGACCGATGAGTCGTTCGCCTTTCACAGCGTCAAACTGGGCACCGGGGCACCGGTGAACGTTCGCTATCTGATCGGCTTCAACCTGTTCTGCCACACCTCCTGGGTGATCGGCGGATTGCTCGGCGCCCTGTGTGCGCAGTACGCGTCGCACTTGATCAAATACCAGCTCGATTACGCGCTGACCGCGATGATGCTCTACGTGCTGGTCTCGCTCTGCAACACCCGCAATAAATTCATCGCCGCTATGGCTGCAGTCGTCTGCATGGGCGCACTGAGCCTGGTGGGCAGCTCGCCATTCAACGTTTTCATCGCCACGTTTGTGGGCTGCGGAGTGGGTGTATGCCTGACCAAACGTTCCTGATCCTGGTGGTCGCGCTGATGATGGCCGTGACCTTCCTGCCACGGGCCTTGCCGCTGCAGGTCAACACCGAGCACTGGCCGCCCTTCGTCGCCCGCGCGCTGGAGTACCTGCCGGTGGCGATCGTCGCTGCGATCAGCCTGACACCCTTGTTGATCAAGGATCAGCACATACAGCTCGATCGCCCGGAATTCTATGCAGCGATTCCGACGCTGTTATGTGCGTATTTCAGCAAAAACCTCTTTCTCAGTGTGGCGGTTGGGACGGCTGCGTACATTGCGCTCGGCTCGTTCATGTAGCGGCAGATCGACCACGTCGTTCAACGCCTGGCCGGACAGATCCGGGTTGTTCACCGCCAGGCGCACTTCGAGGAAATCCTCGAACCCGGGGAAAATCGTCAGGCCGTTCTTCTGCGCGGCCTCGCGGGAGACCATGCCGACCGCATCCATTTGGGTGATGAGCGACAGGGTCAGCGTTTCGCTGCAGGAATAAATCGTGCGCTGGCTGTTCTCGTGATTGCCCAGCCCGGCGTCGAGAAAACGCAAAAAGCTGTGGGAATACGGACAATCTTCTGCGGGACGCACCTGAAACTTGTTGCCAAGCAAGGTCAGCGGATCGTTCTCCTGACCACAGTGCGCGCCGACCACCTGCACCTGTACTTCAGGCAGGACAATGCTCGGCAGACCCGGACGCTGCGGACCGATCAGCACCGCAAGGTCAAAGTCCTCGTTCTTCAGCTTGCTGAGGTTTTCCATCGACTCGGCGTAGCTGAATTCCATCTGGTAATCAGGAAACACCTCGATCAGGCGCCCGATCAGTCGCCGGTTGAAATCCGGGTCCAGCGTGGTGTTCAACGCCACTTTCAACGTGCGCTGTCCCGGCACCTTCAACGCTTCGACTTTCGCTTCCATCTGCCGCGTGGCGATCAGCACTCTGTCCATATAGGGCGTCAGCTCGGTGCCTTGCGGCGTCAGCGTCAGCCCCTTGTTGGATCGTCTAAACAAGCGGAAACCGAACTGCTCTTCGACCTTGTTCAACTGTGCGGCCAGGGCCTGCACGGTCAGGCACGAATGCTCGGCTGCGGCCGACAACGAGCCGGTCTGCACGATGCGCATGAGGTTGCGTAAGGTTCTGCTATCCATGGGTAATGCCCTCTGAAGTGGGCTGGGTATTGTTGTGTACGTGACGGCCTGAACGGCGCCATTTGCCGGCTATATTCCTGTACCTGAGCATAGTTGTCGCGCAATTAGTAGCGAATTGATGTCCCTGCCGATGGCTGGAGGCTGACACAGGATCGGGTTTTTTGGTGACGTGGGGGTGATTGGGGTCAAAAAAAGTGCCCGAATCGAAGGAGTCGTGCACTTTTTTTGTGCAGTGGGGTTACAGCGGCTGGGACAATTTCGTACAGCCATCTCGCGCTGTTCAGCGTTGATGCCGGAAGCCTCCTATTGAAAGACAAGAACGGGCTGATTTATTACCGCAGCACAAGTGGCTGAAATATCAGGCAGTTAATTTCGGGACATTTTCAGTCCGAGGCCATTGGATATCCAGGCAATGCCGGCATCCGCGAAGCTAGCGAGAGGATGCCAATGAGTGTGCCTGGGAGCAGGGCGTTACCTGAACAAAAGAACTGGAAGGATCTTGGTTTACCGGACATTCGGGACATTGATCCCGAGTTGCTGACTTCTGCGATCAGAGAATGTCCGGGTGCCGAGAGTCTGGAGGCTGCATGGGCGCAAGTTGCCAAAGGCTTCGGGCTTTATGACGGCCTCAATTCAACAGTGATTGAGACACCCATTTGCCCAGTTCTGGTGAGGCGCGAGCACTTGTTGCACATTGTGGAAAAACGCCCGAATGCTCGAGAGCGCTTCACGGACTTCGCGCAAGACACCCTGAAAAAGCCGTTAGAGATCTGGAAGATTTCCTACGATGACGACTCTTTCCGACTGACATACATCGGTGTCTACAACACGAAATACCAGATGCTGGTCGTGATCCATATCGATCACGGCAACGTACTTTGGAACTTCATGAACTGTGACAAAAAGGGACTGAACAAGCATCGGCATGGAGAGCTGCTGTTTCAACGTTACCGATGGCCCAAACAAAAAGGGCAGCCTTAACAGGCTGCCCTTCACGAAAAAGTTGCTTGATATTGTGCTCCCTCAAGCAGGGGAGAAGAGGTCTCACCCGAACGCTGATTATCAGGTCATCAACGGGGTTCCTAACGCCGACTATCGCCACCTGATGGCAGTCGGTTTCGCGCTCTTGGGGCCGATTCTCGGCCACTGAATTTGATGTGTCAACCTAAGACTTCAAGCGGTAAGTGGTAGCGACGTAGGTGTATCAATTCATTACACCACCTCACAAATGAAGTACCCCACCCCTACTTTTTCCCCTCCCGGCACACGCTTAAATTGAGCTCCAACACCTGACCATCATCCCGAGGGCAGGTCACTGGAGTAGTCGTCATGCCATTTGTCAGCGTACGCATCACCCGCGACGGCGTTACCCGTGAGCAGAAAGCTCAGGTGATCGCCGAAATCACCGAAACCCTGGAGCGCGTCCTCAACAAACGTCCGGACCTGACCCACATCGTGATCGAAGAAGTCGACACCGATAACTGGGGCTACGCCGGCATCACCACCACCGAATACCGCCGACAACTGGCGGAACGGGGGCAGTCATGACCCCGACCGTAACCATCGATTTCGTTTCCGACGTGGTGTGCCCCTGGTGCGCACTCGGGGCAACAGCGCTGGAGCAGGCGATCGGCAACCTGGTCGGCGAGATTTCGGTGGAGCTGACCTACAAGCCCTTCGAACTCAACCCGGACATGCCCGCCGAAGGCGAACCGGCCGTGCAGCACCTGATGCGCAAATACGGCCGCACCGCCGAAGACGTCGCCGCCGGCAAGAAGATGCAGATCGAACGCGGCAAAGCCATCGGTTTCGAGTTCGACCTGGAGAAACGCACGCACTTTCACAACACCTTCGACGCTCATCGATTGCTGATGTGGGCGGCGCAGGAAGGGCGGCAAGTCGCACTGAAAAAGATCCTGCTGCGCGCTTACTTCCGCGACGGCGACAACCCCAACGATCACCCGACGCTAATCCGTCTGGCGACCGAAGCGGGACTGGATGCGGCGAGGGCCCGCAAGGTGCTGGCCAACGATGAATTCGCCAGCGAAGTGCGGCAACTGCAGGCGTTCTACCGGCAGCACGGGATCCACTCGGTGCCCGCGCTGATCCTGAACGGCAAGCACCTCGTCTCCGGTTCGCAATCGGTCGAGTACTACGAACAAATGCTGAAAAAACTGGCTGCGGCCTGATTCAACACCTACTTATTGATTGAGGATTTCATCATGAGCAATTCGAAAAAAACTGTCGTTATCACCGGTGCTTCCCAAGGTCTGGGCGAAGGCATGGTCAAGGCCTTCCGCGAACTGGGCTACAACATCGTCGCCACCTCGCGCTCGATCAAACCGTCGAACGACCCGCAAATCCTGACCATCGCCGGCGACATCGGCGACCCGGCCACCGCACAGCGCGTAATCAGCGAAGGCGTGGCGCGCTTCGGCCGTATCGACACCCTGGTCAACAACGCCGGCATCTTCGTCGCCAAACCTTTCACCGCCTACACCCCGGAAGACTACGCCGCAGTGCTGTCGGTCAACCTCAATGGCTTCTTCTACATCACCCAACTGGCCATCGCCGAGATGGAAAAACAGGGCAAGGGCCACGTGGTCAACATCACCACCAGCCTGGTCGACCACGCCATCGACGGCGTACCCTCGGTCCTCGCGTCGCTGACCAAGGGCGGCCTCAACGCCGCGACCAAATCCCTGGCCATCGAATACGCCAAACGCGGAATCCGGGTGAACGCGGTATCGCCGGGCATCATCAAGACACCGATGCACGGCGAGGAAACCCACGCGGCACTGGGCGCGCTGCATCCGGTTGGACACATGGGCGAGATCGACGACATTGCGCAGGCGGTGGTGTATCTCGATAACGCGAATTTTGTGACCGGCGAGATTCTGCATGTGGATGGTGGGCAAAGCGCTGGGCACTGATTGATCCGGTAACACAAAGCCCTCGCCGCGATGCGAGGGCTTTTTTGTGGGCGACGATTTACGGATCCGGACTCAACACTTTGACCGCGTCATCGACCAGCGCCTTGCTCAACTCCTGCAAATATTGCGAGGCGCAAGCGTGGAGTTCTGGATCGTTGGCAGCAGAAGTATCTGATGTGAGCAGTTTGGAGATGTGCAGCAGATGCGAGGCGTGGGAGAGGGCGGTGACGACCGGGACGCCGGGGTTGGTGCGGAACAGTGCGTGGTTGGACTGGAAGGAAAAATGGGTGAGACCGAGGGTTTTTAGGTCGTGGGGGTTGGTCATGGCTTCACCTACCGTTGGCTGGTTGGTGGAAAGGGCAGACTTTGGACGGATCGATGCTAATCATTTGTGAAACTCCCTGTATCAAATGAGCGCTGCCACTTCGTTCTCAGGCGAAAGGGTGGCAGCTATGCGCAGGCTGAGAAACCGGAGATACAGGAACCCGGCAGGCTCGAAAGCCTCCCACGCACAGCCGCCATTGCACGGAAATGCAGGCACAAAAAAACGCCGGCAAACGTGGGTTGGGGCGCTGGAGCGCCTGCATCTTACGCGGGTTCTCAGGCCCGGTCGCTGAATTGGCAGCGACGGGTTTGACGGTAGCTTGAGGGAAGGGGAGAGCGCAATCGTGGCCAGGTGGTGGCGGGTTAGCGATGTTCCAGATGTGTGGTGCAACAGTTATGTTGCATGCGAAACAAATATGTTGCACATTTGCTCGACCGAACAGCGAGTGATGCACATGAAGTACAGCGAGTTTCGGCGATGGTTGAAAGCCCAAGGCGTCGAGTTCCAAACCGGCAAGGGTAGTCATTTCAAGGTTTCCTTGAATGGCAAATCAACTGTCTTTCCCGACCACGGAGCCAAGGAGATAGGCGAAGGGTTGAGAAAATCGATAATCAAACAACTGGGCCTCAAGGATTGAGACCCAGTTGTACCCCATGAGAGGAAACGTGATGTTCGAATATGCGTTGGAAGTCCACGAGGAGCCGAGCAGTGTCTGGTTGTCCTGCGCAGAAATTCCAGAGATGCACGCCGCTGGCGACACCCTCGAAGAAGCGCTCGACGGCGCTATTGATGCTATGGAAACGGCATTGTCGATCTACGTTGATGATCGCCGGTTGATTCCGACAGGTGATGTGGGAGAGCAGGAAAGTGACGCTGTTTTGCGTCTGCCTGCACTGACTGCTGCGAAGGTTGGGCTCTGGAATACGCTTTTGGAGTCTGGAGTCAGCAAGGCTGAACTTGCACGTCGGTTGGGGGTGCAACGACCCCAGGTAGATCGGTTAGTCGATTTCCTGCATCACTCCAAGATCGAAAATGTCGAGCGTGCATTGCAGCAGCTCGGGCGGCGGATTTTGCTTTCGGTTGAGGCTGCTTAAGATTGGAGAAAAGCCCCCGACAGCGATCGCTGTCGGTGGCTTTTCATTTGGGGTGGAAAAAACCAATCCCAGAAACAACAAAGCCCCTGCATTTCTGCAGGGGCTTCGTTTTGTATGGTGCGGCACCAGGAGTCGAAAATCTTATTAGCCATATGATTTATAAATACTTTTCTTGATGATGTACAACCAACTACCTCTAAAAATATCCTTTGACGTGCCCGTTCTTTCATCGACGCAAGAAAAGCCAAATTAGGAGCGATTACTCGGTGAGATTGATCGAGCAACGGGTCGGTTTCAACGAGGCGTTGGTGTATTTCCCGGACTCGATGATTCAGTTCATTTCGCGACGCCTGAAGAACTCGCCAGATGAGCTGGGAACCACCGTTCCCTATCGAACGCCGGGCTCAGGCCAGATCGCGTTGGACAAGCATACTTGCGATATCAGTTTTGAGCTTGTGAGCGCTAGCTGCTCACCCTCTGTTAGATGCCGGGGGAGCGGTTAGTAACGGGGCTTCGACCACCCAGGATAGCCATCGAGCTCCTCCAGCAAACCACCGTTGTCATCGGCGGCACGATAGCCTGCTGAAGCCGGGCGCTGTTCAAGCTCATCGAAAATGATGATGGACTGGGTCTGTTTGGTCGGTGCGTAATAAGTTGCTTGCTCATAGCAGGCGAACCGCCTAGCGTCATCACTATTACTCCAATCCAGACCTTCCGTATCTGCTTCATGAAGCCCGCTGACACCCGACTTCAATGCCTCGGCGGCAGCGGAGTTTTTAGGAAGGACGACGTTTTTGCTGATCCATACTCTTGATGCCTTGAGTGCCTTAGAAACGATGGAGTATTTGATGATGCCGTCTTCGGTCACCACGAATGCCAAGTGATCATTGGAAGCTTGGGCAAATCTGGAGGCAATGCAGGAGCGGGAAGCCTGGAACTGCTCAGCCAGTTCGGTCAGATGCTCCAGCGTAAAGTCCTTCTGTTCCGCGAGCGGTTGGATCAATTGCCATGGCACCAAGCATTCTGCAGCAAAGATGTCGCACAGAATTTCCTCGGGAGGGCGCCCGGTGAAGCGCTCTAGTTCGTCAGAAGGCACCTTCTCATGTTTGGACGGTTGATCGAGCACATGGTGTGCAATCTCATGGAGAATTGTGAAGCGTTGCCTCACTACGCTGTCCTGCTGGTTTACGCAAATGTACTTCTTCTCGCGCCGTATGAGCGTGAAGCCTGCCTCACCCTCATCGAGCTCTTTCCGGGAGATTTGGAAGCCCAATGACTGCGCCAATGCCTCAACATCAACTGGCGCCGTTGTGACGTTGGCGTCTTTCAGCAGCTTGCGGGCCAATAAAACCGCAGTGGTTTCGTCCATGAAAATCTCCGTTCCTACATCTGTTGAATGAGCTCGATCCGCTTTATCCAGGCTTCTTTGGTATTTGGGCGTTCGCCCCGGAAGCTCATGGTGGCCACATCCTCGAAGTCTTCCCAAGGGATGTCCTTGCGCTCGAGCATTAGGAGATACAGCGCGTTCTCTACCGTCACGGACTTGGCCAGTAACCGAAACACGTCACTCTCTCGGTTGTCGAGCTCGAGTGCATGGCTCAGGC
This sequence comes from Pseudomonas pharyngis, assembly GCF_021602345.1. Taxonomy (GTDB): domain Bacteria; phylum Pseudomonadota; class Gammaproteobacteria; order Pseudomonadales; family Pseudomonadaceae; genus Aquipseudomonas; species Aquipseudomonas pharyngis. The sequence continues at coordinate 430,993 of NZ_BQID01000003.1, read as the reverse complement.
GGACGACGACATCCTCTGACGGAGCCGCCCGATCTCCCTTCTCCAGCCTCCAGATGTAGGCGTGATCAAGATCACCTGCCCGCTTCTCCAAGTCACGGAAACTCAGCTCTTTTCGTTCACGCATGCTCGCGATGAACCCGGCCAAATCCATTATTTTCTCCAACCTATTGCAATGCCCATTGGGGCGGGAGTAGGCTGTTGTCTAGCTAGGCAACAGCTCGCGATTCATGATCCATGATAAGCGGGTTTTTTTTGAAGTCTACTGTTGTCTGGCTAGGCAACGACCTTCGGGGTCGTTTTTTAGAGCCATAGTGTTGTCTGGCTAGGCAACGGCTCATCTGGTTCAAATGCGAGGATTTATCCATGACACAGTTGAACGACTTAGAGATTGAAGACGTTGCCGCCGCCCTCGCCGCAGGTCGCCAGGTACGTGACCATGGCCCCTACAAAATTCAGATTGGGAACGAAAATCTGGAGTACCGGCCTCTCGTAATTACTGACCCCGTTCCAACCGGGCGGCAGGTGCTGGAGGAGGCCGGCTTCCGTCCGGTCGACGAATACCTGCTGTATCAACTTCTCACCAACGGCCATCTAGATCTGCTCAGCCCGGGAGGCACGACAGATCTGCGTCTGGCTGGTATTGAGAAATTTTTAGCTTTCAAAAGCGACCGCTCCTACCGCTTCTTCATCGATGGCCAAGCTCAGGACTGGGGGGCTCAGCGGATCTCCGGGCGCACTCTCAAGCAACTCGCCGGCGTTGACGCGCAGAAGTACGACATTTTCCTGGTGGTGCCGGGCGATGACGATGAGCTGATCGAGGATCGTGACCTGTTCGATCTGGCCCGCCCGGGTGTGGAGCACTTTGCTGCGGTTGAAATCAACATCAAGGTCTTCGTCAATACGCAGCCAGTGTTTGTTCACTCCCACACTCTGTCGTACTGGGAGGTAGTGCACTTGGCCTACCCGGATGCGCAGCCGGCCCCCAATGCCCACTTCACCGTGACCTACGCCAAAGGCCACGAAGGCAACTCGCTCACTAACCTGGTTGATGGCCAGCACGTCCGTATCAAGAAGGGGATGCACTTCAATGTCACACCAACTGATAAGTCGTAGTCCTCATCTCCTGAGTCTGCGCAACGAAGGGTACAACCTAGACACCAAGGAAGGTTATCTCCTGGTTCGGGACGTCCCCTACGTGAACGCTGAGCGTCAGGTGTGCAAAGGCGTGTTGGTTATGGCGCTCAACCTGGTGGCTGATGTTGCGGGAAAACCGAGCGACCATACAGCACATTTCATTGGTGACCGCCCTTGCAATTCGCAAGGGCGTCCCCTCGATGAAATCATCAACAACAGCAACGCGGCTACGCTGCTGCCGGACTTGGTGGTGAACCACTATTTCTCGGCCAAGCTTCGGGGTAGCGACTACGCCGATTACTACCAGAAAGTCTCGATCTACGTATCAATGTTGACCGGCCAAGCCCAGGCAATAGACCCTAGCGTAACTGCTAAAACCTTCGCTCCCATTCGGTCGGAGACGGAAGACACTGTGTTCGCCTACACGGACACGGCGTCACCACGCGCAGGTATCGCGATGCCCACACAGAATTTCAAGGGGCTGAAAATTGCGATTGTAGGGTTGGGCGGCACCGGTGCTTACATCCTGGATCAGATCGCGAAAACGCCAGCGGCAGAGATTCACCTCTACGATGGCGATCTGCTCCAGCAGCACAACGCATTCCGCTATCCAGGTGCTGTACCGTTTGCCACATTGGAGCGAGGACTGAAAAAGGTGGAGTATCTCCACGAGGTATACAGCCAGATGCATCGTGGAATCACTCAGCACCCGTCGATGATCACCGCAGAGAACGTGGGTGAGCTCCGACAATTTGATTACGTGTTTCTTTGTGTAGACAACACCCCAGCGCGAGCTCTGGTCGTCCGGGAACTCAATGGAACTCGTACGTCACTGCTTGATGTGGGCATGGGAGTACATCTGGTCAATGATACTCAGCAGGTCTGGGGCACCTGCCGGGTGACGGCTCTGACACTGACTCACCATGACCACGCCGCCCGTACGATGCCGTTGACCGACAATGAGGCAGAGGATGCTTACCGCTCGAACATTCAGATCGCTGATCTGAATGCACTCAACGCGGTTCTCGCAGTGGGCATGTGGAAGCGGCTTTGTGGCTTCTACGTCGATCAATGTAAAGCGGGCCACGTCACTTACTCGACCAACCTCAACGAGATGGGCAACAGCGAGGACGAGTCATGAAGGTAAAGCATTTGGCACCGCAGTTTGTCGAAAGCTTCCCAGGCAAGCTGGAGCCAGGAGAGCTCTATCTCGCCATGGAGTTCGCCACCGCCGCTCACCTGTGCGCCTGTGGTTGCGGAACCAAGGTGATCACACCTTTTTCCCCAACCGATTGGCAAATGTCATTCGATGGGGAAAACGTTTCTCTCAAGCCCTCTGTGGGCAACTGGACGTTTCCTTGTCGCTCGCACTATTGGGTACGCTCGGGTCGTATCGAGTGGGCTGGGGACATGTCTCAGGAAGCGATCAACGCCGGGCGTAAGCGAGACGCGGAAGCGAAGGCGCGCCTTCAGGTTGCCAAGCCAAGCGGCGAGACTCATCAACCTGTGCCGACATTACAGTCAGAGCTCTCACTGTTCGAAAAATTGAGGAAATGGCTGGGGTTGTAATGGCCAGCTTGGCCTCTCACGTTCCACTGTATGTAGAGAAAGAGGAAGGGCCCGTGCTAGGAAGGGCCCTAATTCTGCGATTGAAGCGACCTCCCCTCGACTGAATCTCCCGTCTTTTTGCACCGTTAGGGTGCTCAAATTTGTCGAAAATTACACTTTAAGTGTACGACGGCCATATGCCATACTGGATCCATCCAATGCCTCCTGCCCTCGTTAGGGCACTTCCGTGTGTGGAGGTTTCGGCATTTCTGTGCCGTAGGGTAAGGCGGGCCAACCAAGATCTGCGTGAGCGGATCACCCTCTTGGGTACTGCTCGTTGCCAGCTCTGGAGCTGTTTTTCATGAACCTTGGAGCTTTTGCTCGGTCTGAACTACAGTCTTATTGCCGCTTGTCGGCTGGTGAGATGGTTGCTTGTAGTGAGAGATGGCGAGGATTGATAATCCGCGCCTCCTTGGTGAGCGTCTCGAGTACCACGCTAGCTTCGATTTTTCGAAGTCTGTGGTCGCGCATTGGGTACTACTTGTTGTAAGTGGAACCTGTATTTTAGAGGATAGAGCGATGACTCTTGAGCGTCTGATTGAAGAAGCCCGCACTCGCAATGGCACGCATGCAGAGAGCCTACGGGCTGCGCGTGAGCGTATGGTTAACACCAATAAGCGTCTGGCTTCTCATTTCACGGCTCAAGAAGTGACTCCGGCTCTGTTGGCCAAGACCTGCAGCCTCTGAAAAATCTCTTCATATAAAAGCAGCCTGATGGGCTGCTTTTTTTTGCGCGATCACAATGACCCCATACCTCATTACCAGCTTCGAGGAAGCGACGCTGGCAGCGTTGATCCATGAGCCGTTTGCCTACGACCACGCTGACATCTTCGAAAAGCGCCAGATCAAGTACATCTACAACTACCTCAAGTCGTTCATGCCGGAGCTACCGGAAGATAAGAAGACTGTCGGTAGCATTCTGCTCGAGCATCAGTACATCGACCGAGACTTCCTAGAAGATTACTCGCGTTTCTACCTGGGGCGTTTCGGCAACGATGGCTATAAGTGCGCTCGGTTGCATTTCTTCAACTGCGACCTCACGCACAAGCAGCTCGACGCGCTGCTGGTGGGGGACTCGGATGTGGTTTTTGCAGACAAGCCAGAACTGAAGCTGACTCTGGAGTCGCTGCAGGAACATTACCTCGGTTTCATGGTGATCAAGCCACTGACCCGAACGTTCGTGGGTAAAACCTGCCTGCGGGTAAGTGGTGACAGAGGGCCGGGCAAGAAGAAAATCGACAGGCGCTACGAGGTGAACCTCTTCGGCCTGAAGCTCACCGTCGACTCAATCGCCTTCCAAGAACAGGACAAGGTTGTTGCTGCATGCGCTACCACCGCGATCTGGACGGCCCTTCATGGCCTGCCAGGCCGAGGGGTTAAAGACATCAAGTCCTGCAGTGAGATCACCACCGCGGCTTTGAATTTTGTGGACGGATCAAGCAACGGTTTCCCAAACAAAGAGCTTAGCAATAAGCAGATTCAGCGAACGTTGGATGTCGAAGGTTTGCGTTACCACAACAGCAACCTGGAGAAATCCAGCCAGGAATTCTTCCAGGAATACTTGGCCGCGCACATCGACAGCGACTTGCCTGTAATTTTGACTGGTACTGTGTTTGGCCTGACACCTGACGAATCCGGAGAGTTTGTCAAAGCTGGGCACGCCATCACCGCCCTCGGTTACGATTTCCGAGATGGCAATAAATGGGTCTATGTCCATGACGACCGCCTTGGGCCATACGCTCGTGCTCAAATGGTCATGCTTAAAGACATCCTCAAAAAGAACACGCCTGAGGGGATGGAGACGCGCTGGGGCTTGGCGATGTCGATTCGAGAGCCTGATGCCTCGACATGGGTCGAGCCGCACGAAGTGATCGTGCCTGACATCTCCATCGTTCCAGCCGATAGAAAGACTCGGTTGCCTTTCATCTATGCCCATGGCACGGCAATTCGGATCGCCGAGCAGATCGACGGCTTCCTGGTATCAGAGGTATGCCCTCTGATTAAGGTCAAGGTGCCGAAGGTTAGCTTCCACATAAAACTGGCCTCGATTGCCGAAGCCCGTGATGATGTGCGAACACATGTGACTCATCGCAAGCCGGGCGACCGCTTGGGCGAATGGGAGTTAGATGAGTCCTTGATCGTTCGCTGGAGAGAAGACAAGCTCGCTTTCTTGAACGGCCACCTTGCCCGCCTGCAATGGCAGATCGACTTTTTCTGGGATGGCGAGCCTGCGTTTCGTATATTGCTTGACGCTACGGATATTCCATTGGGCAACGCCGTTTCGGGCATTTATATACACGATCCGATCTACGCTGATGCCATGCTTGGAGGATTCAAGGGCCTGGAGCTGAAGGTTGGGGGGCTCGACGATCAACACTTTTTCTCTGCCTTCACTCGAGCGCTCAAGCGTCGCCGGGATGACTACGAAAGCCACCTCAACAGCATGTATGGAACGTTGAGAGCGCCCAACCATATCAAAGATAACGAAGTTTCACGGGACGGCAAGGGTACCAATCCGACCGCGAAGCGATTCTGGGATCCTCAACAAATACCCCTCAGTGAAATTCATGAGGCGTACAAAGAGGTGGCTGAAGACCCAAGCTTCACGCGAAAGCTTATTTGGGCGATTGGTAAGGATGGTGTGCTATTCCTCGCCGAAGACATTCCTAAGCCGGCTGAGCTAGGGCACCCGAGCATGACGGGGATGCAGGCTGCACGAATTGCAGGAGAGATACGTCGCACCAAAGACGGCTGGGTCGTCAATTTCTTCTCTGGCCGATACAGCAGTGACTACTCTGCGGCTGAGAAGACCCTGTATCTTGCGAATGCCCTGCTGAAGATCCGATCACTGTTTCCTCGCGATACGTTTGAAGCGTTTTACCCGGACGCTCCCGCTCCCAAGGCGGAGTGATGGTTTCATTAGGGGAGGGCTATGTCCTTCCCCCTAATGACACCGAGGCGGCATGCTTCCGTAGTCTAGGCTGGCAAGGCACTCCACTCGCGAGAAGCCAGAGAAGCCACAGTCACCTTACGATCAGCACCGACACATCCTTCTGGACGACTCCTACGGAACCGCACGCCGGCTCCAGGATTTTGTTCTCCGCCAGCAAGACAGCGATCGTACCCGTCCGACATTGGTCAGCATTGGGGTAGCTTCGACAGCTACCATCGCCAAATCTATTCGGAGCTCAGAGCGTGGGTGTGGGAGCACGGCCTGGATTCAACGTTCAATGAGGTAGCCGGGATCATCATCGCCAGGCGGCGAGAGGCTGCCCAAGCGGCGGCGGTGTCATGCGAGAGCACCTTCGCCGCTCTGATCAAGCCCGGGCACTACTGGACGCACTGGTCTTATGATGCATAAGACATGCATGGTATATCCCAAGATGAGCTGCATCGAGATGGTGTAGCCCCGCACGTCTTGGTGTGCGCACGATGGCCGCTTATGGCCCAGAGTGTGTAAAAAAGCTTCGCCAAAATTTAGGTGCGCGCGTCTACGTTAAATCTGAAATTTATCGGCACGTCAGCAGATGTGGATTTTGCGTAGAAGCGCGATTTCCAGTCCGGTTTTGAGTACCTGTCGCGCTGAAAAATGTTTTTACACAGCCTCGGCCGATTGCTGTCGGCCGTGACTATCAAGACCAGGTCCGACTCAGAGATTGAAAATCCATGATGTTTCTAGGCGTCGAGCGAGCAGCCGGATCGTCAGCAGGTAGTAATACCGCGCCGCCTCACTGCGCTGGCTCATGCGATGTTCGAGAAACCAAGCCACATGCTTTCTCTGCCAAGCCCAAGGCGTCTCTCGCTGCCAACGCTTTGCAATTTCCGTTTGGATTAGCTTCGCCTGACGTAAATGACGTTGCCGGGTCGCATGCGATCCGGTCAGCACGCCAGCCAAGAACAGTTCCATATCGAATGACTTACTCATGTGTGCCTCCCAATGTAGGCGCCGACCACATCGATCCGACCGTGCCCGAGCTCATAGCTGATTTGCCTCCGTGCCTCACGATCAAGGCACCGATCTACCTGGCTACATTTACCTCCGTTGATAGGTGCGCGATGCTGGGTGATCTGCTCATAGCGTTCGCATGCGTACGCCGCCCGGAGCTCATGAAAGCCTTTGAGGTTGGATGCATGAAGAATGTCCCGTGCAGGGCGGACGACTTCCTGCAGAACATTCAAATAACTTTCGCTTGGCGCAATCAGGTTGCGACTACCTGCAGGCGATACCTGCTGTGCAAACTCAAGCGCGCCTCGAATGCGCTCGTCCACCGTAATCCAACGGGGTGCTGATGCACCGGCGCGGCCGCCTTTGGTGCCGTCCTGAATGTTGATCTTGTCTAAGTCTTTAGCTTGACGACTTAGTCGTGGCAGGTCAGCCAAGATGGCCTCACGCAAGCGCATGCCGGTGGATCGTGCCAATAGAATGATCGCTGCTGACCGTAGCTGATGATGTCTGCAAAGCGCATCGACAATCTGCTTAACCTGTTCGCGGTCTTGGCCCTGCGGCACCGAGTGACGAATCCCAGTGCGCTGCATACCTAATGTCTTGCTCGGACTTGGCAATTTCACATACTGATCACCACGAAGCGCTGCCATGGTCGTGTTAACGCTGGATAGCCGGTTTTGTGCAGTGCTGATAGCTATGTCGCCGTGCTCCACCAGGCCGCGAAGGTATGCGGCATAGTCCGACAATACCTCGCGATCAATCTGCCGCGCATCATTGACCCCGGGACCTGCTTCAGACCGACACCACTTCACGAATGCCAACCACCGATCACAGTGCGCCTTGACCGTGCCGTAGTGGCCGCCGCCGAACATGTCTTTCAGCGCCTGCGGCCCCGCATAACTCAACTGCCTGCCGTACCCAAAGTTACGGCCATCCCGTTTTCCCACCAATGCCATATCGACTACCTCCTACTTGTACCTCCCGATCCCGCCCCACGTCATCCCGCCAAGAATGTTGAGTGTTATCAGGGATCAAGGCCCCTGCGACCTATGGGGATGTCCACTAACGCGTGACTGACGGCTCCTTACTACCGGGAGCATGGGCATCTCATGATCTGGCCTCCTGAGCACCGTTACCGGAGGGCGGGTGGAGGCTGCATTGGCTGACGAAACCAGCGACGCGAGATCCTGAGTCAGGTGAAGGCAGCGATGCGATGACAGGGGCATGCCTGACTGTCAGTCAGGTGCAGTCCATTCCCTGGGCTGCGGCACCATCATCTGCATTGCTGTTGCCGGTGACTTCGGTGTTTGTCACGCCGATTGTCACGAGGGGGAATGCCGCAAAGCCTTGTACGAGTTGGGCTGCAGCAGTGGTAGAAGCGCCCGTCTCTTTCCGGAAGAAAGAGACGGGCGCAGGTTGGCGCAATGAAATGGCCAAGCGGATAGGTTGCTGCAGGGCAGCTATGAAGGGGGATGAGTTGCCGCAGTGGCACTCTGGTAGAAGTAGGCATCCATCACATCGCTGTGACCGTGCGAGCTGCCGGACGCTAATCGCACTTTGGGAGAACCACCACGGTGTGGCGTAGCCTTAAAGGTTCTGGCTACCTGGGTTGCTGTCAACGACAGCGCTTTGCCCGATCTTTTCTACGCCTGTGGATAATTCGGGTCAAGGCTCGAATTTTCGGGAGTTGTGCGGCTGTGGATGAAATTATCCACCGGTGGAAATCCGTGGTTTTCCACAGACAGTTGCGTGAGCTTTAGATTTTTTAAGTGAGGTCCATCCAAACAGGGCGGCTTTGCAGCCCTGTTTGGATGGACCCGCGTGGATAAGCGGATCACTGAGATATAAAGACCGAGCGCTTACTCAGTTGCGCCACGTTTTGCTTTTAAGCGAGTGACGTTTGATCCGGTCTGGTTCGCGAATTCGTGGGGGGTGACATGCTCCTGTCGATTCGTCTCAAGGTACCGGCTCCACCAGTTCATGATCAATCTGCGCTCCTCAATGAATTCGGCCTTGTGGATGTAAGCGGCGCGGACGTTGTTGCGTTCTTTGTGGCTCATCTGTCTTTCAATGGCGGTCTCGGACCACAGTCCTGACTCAATCAGTGCGCTACATGCCATTGAGCGGAAGCCATGGCCACAGATTTCGGTTTTGGTGTCGTAACCCATATTTCGAAGCGCGCTGTTCACCGTGTTCTCAGACATCGGTTTCGACGGGTTGGCATCGCCCGCAAATACCAGGTCGAATTCGCCGGTGAGGGTGCGGATCTGTTCAAGCAGGGTCACGGCTTGCGGCGATAAGGGTACAAGGTGGATGTCCCCGGCCATCTTCGTACCTCTTGTTGAAAAGGGTACTCCGTACAGCGCGGGTCGAGTGTCCGGTATCTCCCAGGTGCCGCGCTTGAGGTCGAACTCGCTCCAGCGGGCGAAGCGTAGTTCGCTCGAGCGGACAAACACATGTAGAGAGAGCATGACTGTCAGCCGAGTCAGCGTTCGTCCTTTGTAGTTGTCGATGCGCTCCTGCAATTCAGGCAGGCGCGATAAGGGTAAAGCTGGGCGGTGCACTACCCTCGGGGCTTTGATCAAACCTTCAAGGTCGGAGGCAGGGTTTGCTGCGATCTGTCGAGCACGTTTCGCCTCGCGCATGATGCTTTGCAGGTAGTTTTGTACCCTTAACGCGACGTCAATCGTGCCACGCTTTTGGATTGCTTCCAGAGGTTGCATCAAGTCGTGAGTGTCTAGGTCGACAATAGCGCGATCACCGATTAGAGGAAAAACATGGGTTTTGAGGCGGCTCAGGACCGTCTTGGCATGGCCCGGAGCCCATTTGGCAGACATCGCTTTGTGCCAGTCCAAGGCGGCGCCCTCAAAGGTTCGGCCTCGGATTGTGGCTTTCGTTTTGGCTTGATGTTTGGACTCGACGGGGTCGATGCCATCCACCAGCATCCGCTTGACCTCCAGCCGCTTCTTGCGCGCATCGGCGAGGCCGACCACGGGGTAGTTGCCAAACGAGGTCAGTCCTTCACGACCATCAGGTTTTACATACCTGAAACGCCAGCCTTTGCGGCCATTGGGTTGGACTAAAAGGTAGAGGCCGTCGCCGTCGAAAAGCTTGTAGGCGCGGTCGGTGGGCTTGGCTGAACGGCAAGCCGAATCAGAGAGCGGGGCAGTGGTGCGCGACATAAGGGTACTCCTCCCTTTATCGAATGACCTTACCCCTATCTTTATCCTTAAAACGGCTGGTATCCATAAGATTTTGGCGGAATCCGACGGAACGCCAAAACGAAAAAACCCGCCAGAAGGCGGGTTTTTCGGGGGTTCCAGAGATTTTGAAAGCCTTCTATGGAACCTTGTATGGTGCCGGCACCAGGAATCGAACCCGGGACCTACTGATTACAAGTCAGTTGCTCTACCATCTGAGCTATACCGGCGTGTGGGCGACGATTATAGCGACTCGGGGGCTTCTGTAAACCCCTGAATTCAGACTATTTTTGCGCCCTCTGCGATTCACGCCCGGCGCAGGACGTTGCGCAGTTTTTGTACAGCGCGCCAGGCGCGGCTGTTTTGCATGGCGCGCAGTTGGGCTTCGGCTTGTTCGGCGCGTTGCAGGGCGGTTTCCAGGGCCGGGTTTACCGGGTGGGCGAGGTTGTGGCCTTTGCACAGCTGGAAGTTGTCGAGGTTGCACGGTGGCAGGTCGAACGCGGGTTTGAGGTTGATGTGTTCGTTGGCGAGGAAGAAGCTGTTGAGGCCGTCGAACAGGACGTTGGTATAGCCGGCGTCGGTCACCAGGTGTTCCCAGGTGTGGTCGCGCTCCCATGGGGTTTCGATGAGGATGATCCAGGGGCGGAAGCGGCTGAAGTCCATGCCGCGCAGGACGGTCTCTTCGTGACCCTCGACGTCGATTTTCAGGAAGTGGATCGGCCGCTCGGCGGCGTGTTCTTCGCAGATCGAGGTCAGTTTGCGTGCGTTGACAGTGAAGCTTTGCACGTCCATGCCGAGGTTTTTGCGTTCTTGCGCAACGACCGGGTCAGCGGTGGACAGGCCGGTGTCGGCAATGCCGTAGAAAGTCAGTTCGCCCGGCTGGTCGCTGGCCACGCATTGCAGCGTGGTGTCGCGGGGGCGATGCTGGCGGAGTGCGTCGTAGTAGTTCTGCATCGGTTCGACGTTGATGCCTTGCCAGCCGCGATCATAGAAGGCCTTGGTGACCGAGTCGTGGATCGGGTCATTGGCGCCGACGTCGATATAAAAACCGTTTTCAAAATACTGCAGGGCGCGCCAGAGGCGAACGTCCTCGAAATTCTGTGCGTAAGAAATGAACGTCACGGTCGCTTCCTGTCGGTCAGATTTTTCTTGTTCGGGCGTGCGCTACCTGCACGGCACAGGTCTGTATAGCAAGGGCAGATGGCCGGTGCAATTGTCCATTGCCGGCGTCCGCGATTCGGCGGTTATGTCCTTTTGGTCGAGGGCTTATGCACAACAGGCTTTGAAGAGGACGGGCTTAGAGGGGATTTTGTGGACGGGTTCTCATTTGAATCGCAAATCCCTGTTTTGCCGGTTTTTTATTTATGTGAACAAAAAATGACCAGTGCTGTTAATGGCCTGAAACAGCCGTGGATATTGGATCCACGATAAATCCATCAACAGAGTTATCCACAGGCTGTGAAAGATTAAACGCGCTCTGCCAGCAACAGGAAATTGCGCGGTGTGAGCGGCGCTTCGCAGAAGGTGCCGAGACGTACGACGTATCCCTGTTCGGTGAGGAAAAGTGCCCGATCCAGATTCAGCCAAAGCTCCAGCGGCCGTCGGAACATTCCACGCAGCAGTTCCAGGTTGCGAACTTCGGCTAACCGCTGCCAACCGGCGGCTTCCAGTGCTACCCAATCTGGCGCGCCAACTGTGGATAACTCTTTCAACGCTGCCAGATCGCGGCAGTAATCAGCGAACGGTTTGTCCAGCCAGGCGCTCGGCAGGGACGGCGTCGGCAAGTATTCGTCGACGTCACGCACTTGCCGTTGCAACAGATCGAAAGCCAGTCGGCGGGCCATGGAGGTGTCACGCTGACGTCGGACGCGGGCACCGGCGGTGACGGTTTCGCTCATCGGCAGGGACAGATCTTCCAGCGAGAGCTGTAGGGCGGAGCATGAAACTGCGGAGGACAACGCCTGATATTCAGTGCGACTGATCCGGTTGTAACAGCACGGTGCAATTGCCAGTTGTCGACAGCCAGCGGCGGAGGCCAATTGCATCAGGCGTACATGCAGATCGCCACAAGCATGCAGGGCGACAGGCGTGTGCTCGGCGTGCAGCAATGACGCGGTGTTCGCCGCGAGCACATCCTGCTCGACATGCAGCGCATGCAGGTGATGACGCTGACTCAGTGCCTGGCCGCTGGCGACCAACGCCGAGTCGTATTCCAGACAGGTGAGTTGCTGGCCAGTGCCGAGCAGGCGCCGGCCCAAATGGCCTTTGCCCGAACACCAATCCAGCCAGTGCTTCGGTTGCGCGGCAAACGACAAGCGGCTGGCAAAGGCCTCGATCTGCTGCCATTTGCGCCCCGGCACATCGACATTCAAACGATGCCCGGCGGCTTGCAGCGAATGTGCAGGCAGCTCACCGACCGAACTCAGTTCAAGCGACAACGCAGCCAGTGAAGCAAACGGCTCCGGCGCATCCAAGAGTTCGGCAGGTTGGTTGTGGGCGTTTTCCGCATCTTCCAGCGACCGCCCGCGTAGCCACGAGGACAATTCAGGGTAGGACGCTTCCCATGGCAGTTGCAGATGAGTGAACGGGCGGGGTTTCCACAGCGCCTGATGCGTTGTGAGAAATGTATCCAGTGCCGTGAAGCGGGCGAGTAGGGCCTCGCCCGTCAGCACGTCGGAAGAATCAGCGTCCCTGGCACGCATCGACGCGCAGCCAGCGTTCCAGCAGTTTGAAGCCGCGAACCAGCACGTAGGCCATCACCAGATAGAACACGCCAGCGGCGAAGAAAATCTCCACCGGCAGGTAGGTGCGGGCAATGATCGTGCGCGCCATGCCGGTCAGTTCCAGCAGGGTCACGGTGCTGGCCAGGGCGCTGGCCTTGAGCATCAGGATCACTTCGTTGCTGTAGGCCGGCAGGCCGATGCGCGCGGCACGCGGCAGGATGATGTAGAACAACGCTTTCGGCCGGGACATGCCCAGCGCCCGCGCCGCTTCGATCTCGCCCGGCGGAATCGCCTGGATCGCCCCGCGCAGGATCTCGGCGATGTACGCCGCGGTGTGCAGGGTCATGGTCGCAGTGGCGCACCAGAATGGATCGCGCAGGTACGGCCACATCGAGCTGTTACGCACCGCGTCGAACTGCGCCAGGCCGTAGTAGACCAGGAACAGCTGAACCAGCAACGGCGTGCCACGGAAAAAGAAGATGTAGGCGTAGGGCACAGCGCGCACGTACCACAGCTTCGAAGAACGGGCGATGCCCAGCGGAATCGCCAGCAGCAAACCGGCGATCACGGCGATGGCCACCAGTTCCAGGGTCAGCGTTGCGCCCTGGGCCAGTTTCGGCAGCCACTTGATGATGACTTCCCAATTCATTGAGCGCTCCTCGCGAAGCCGCGTGCGGCGCGTTTCTCCAGCAGGTGCATGCCGATCATCGCCAGCACGGTCAGGCACAGGTACATGAGCGCCGCCACCATATAGAAGGTGAATGGCTGCTTGGACACGGTCACGCCGATCTGCGCGTGACGCATGATTTCTTCCAGGCCAATGACCGACACCAGCGCGGTGTCTTTCATCAGGATCATGAACAGGTTGCCCAGGCCGGGCAGGGCGATGCGCCACATCTGCGGCATGATCAGTTTGGTGAAGATCCGCCATTTCGACAGGCCCAGGGCCACGCCAGCCTCGCGGTGGCCTTTGGGAATGGCGAGGATCGCGCCGCGAAACACTTCCGTGGCGTAGGCGCCGAAGCACAGGCCCAGCGCAATGACGCCGGCGGCGAAGGCGCTGAGTTCCAGTCCGGGATTGCCGAAAAACTCACCGAGCGCGCGCATGGCGTTGACCGTACCGAAGTAGATCAATAGCACCCAGAGCAATTCCGGGATGCCGCGCACCAGGGTCGAATAGGTTCCGCCAAGCCATTGCAAAGGCTTGTACGGGGAAGTCTTGGCCAAGGCGCCGAGCAGACCGAGTACCAGCCCCAGGCACAGGGCCGAAAGTGCCAGTTTGACGGTCATCAGCGCGCCGGCGAAGAGCGCCGGGCCGAATCCGTAGAGGTCGATAATCATGGATTTCTTTTCAAATCGCGGCAGGCAAGGCCGGGGATCGGCACCGTCATGTGACGGCGCCGATCCGGCAGGTCAGGATCAGTAGATGCTGAACGGGAAGTACTTGTCGTTGATTTTCTTGTAGGTGCCGTCGGCAACGATTTCCTTCAGCGCAGCGTTCAGCTTCTCGCGGATCGGGTCGCCTTTACGTACAGCGATACCGATCTTGTCGCTTTCTTCCACCGGATCGCCCTTGAATTCATAGGCTTTGCCGGCGTCGCTTTTCAGCCACTCGTAGTTGACGTATTTGTCGGCGAGGATGCCGTCCAGACGACCGGAGGTCAGGTCGAGGTAGGCGTTTTCCTGGGTGTCGTAGAGTTTCACTTCGACGCCCGGCATGTTGTCTTCCATGAAGGTGCCGGCGAGGGTCGCGCGCTGGGCGCCGATCACTTTGCCTTTCAGGGAGTCCTTGTCGGTCTTGAACTCTTTATCCTTCGGCGCGATGAATTGCAGCTTGTTGGAGTAGTACGGGTCGGTGAAGTCCACCGCTTGCTTGCGCTCGTCGGTGATGGACATCGAGGAGATCAGGAAGTCGAACTTCTTGGCGTTCAGGGCCGGGATGATGCCGTCCCAGTCCGAAGTGACGACGGAGCATTCAACTTTCATCTTGGCGCACAGGGCGTCGCCGATGTCTTTGTCGAAGCCGACGACGTTACCGCTGGCGTCTTTGTTGTTGAACGGCGGGTAAGCCGCTTCGATGCCCATCTTCAGGGTCTCGGCCATGGCACCGGCGCTGAACGCGAGGGTGACGGCGGCGGCCAGGAAGACCTTTTTGTAGTTCTGCATGCGGGTAGCTCCGTTAGCGGTTGCTGGACATGAATTGTTTGCAGCGCGCCGAAAGCGGGTTTTCGAACACCTGCTGTGGCGATCCTTGCTCTTCTACCAGGCCCTGGTGGAGGAACACCACTTCGCTGGAAACCTGACGGGCAAAGCCCATCTCGTGGGTCACGAGCAACATGGTGCGGCCTTCTTCGGCCAATGCGCGGATGACATTAAGTACTTCCTGGACCATTTCCGGGTCAAGGGCGGAGGTGGGCTCGTCGAACAGGATCACCTTGGGCTGCATCGCCAGCGTGCGGGCAATCGCCGCGCGCTGTTGCTGGCCGCCGGACAGTTGCGCCGGATAGGCGTGGCGCTTGTCGGCGATGCCGACCTTGGCCAGCAGCGCTTCGGCGACTTCGATGGCTTCGGCCTTGCTCTGGCCGAGCACGCGGCGCGGGGCTTCGATGATGTTGTCGAGCACGCTCATGTGCGGCCACAGATTAAAGTTTTGAAACACAAAACCAATTTCGGAGCGCAGGCGGTTGATCTGCTTGCCGTCGGCGGCAACCAGTTCGCCATTCTTGGCGGCCTTGAGCTTGAGTTCTTCCCCGGCCACCAGGATCTGGCCCTGATGCGGGTTTTCCAACAGGTTGATGCAACGCAGGAACGTGGACTTGCCGGAACCGGAGGAACCCAGGATCGAGATCACATCGCCGTCGCGGGCGGTCAGCGAGATGCCTTTGAGCACCTCAAGCTGTCCGTAGCGTTTGTGCAAGTTGCGGATTTCAAGCGCGGGCGTGGCCTCAGCCATGTGCGTTCCTCATATATGTTGCGCTCCTGCTGTTGGTTGGCCTTCCTGGCGAGGCGGCCAAGCTAGCATAGCGTTTCAATGGCAGCCAACAGCGCTACGAGCGGTAAACGGATGGCGTGTGGCAGGTTGTCGCATCGGCGCAGCAGACTGTCGCCCCATCAACAACCGAACGGGTGTTTGAACGTGGATTCCCGTGGGTGTCGCGTAAAAAAAGGCGCGATGTTGCCACCTTTGGCGGGGTGTTGGAAGCGCTATCCGGCCGATCGTTCCTCATTCGCCCTTTTATTGTGCATCCCGCACTTTTTCAGTGTGTTTCTGGTGCGCTCGTTCGTTTGGAAAGTGAGTCGCAGGGTAACGCTTTGGCGAAAGGCCATTATTCTCAAGGACTTGCGATGACTGTCCGGTCGCGCGGAAAACCGCAGAGCAGAAGAGTTTGAAACATTTTGGCGCATTTATTGCGTGCAGAATCCGGAACGCCCCGTTGGATTCTTTTTACGAGAAGGAACGCCAGACGGGCCGGACGCAATCGCTTTCCTCGCAAAGGTAGTTCCAATGAGCAGTACCCAAAGCTCCAATGGCCTCGAACAGGGGCTCAAACCGCGTCATGTGACCATGCTGTCGATCGCCGGGGTGATCGGTGCAGGTCTGTTCGTCGGCTCCGGCCACGCCATCGCCGCTGCCGGTCCCGCTGTTCTGCTGGCTTACGCCGCTGCTGGCGCGCTGGTTGTGCTGGTGATGCGCATGCTCGGCGAAATGGCGGTTGCCTCGCCTGACACTGGCTCGTTCTCGACTTACGCCGACCGCGCCATTGGCCATTGGGCCGGTTTCACCATCGGCTGGCTGTACTGGTGGTTCTGGGTTTTGGTGATTCCGCTGGAAGCCAACGCCGCCGCAACCATCCTGCATGCGTGGTTCCCGGGTGTGGATATCTGGGCGTTCGCGCTGATCATCACCATGCTGCTGACGGTGACCAACCTGTTCAGCGTGAAAAACTACGGTGAGTTTGAATTCTGGTTCGCCCTGCTCAAAGTCGTGGCGATCATTGGTTTCATCATTCTCGGCATCGCGGCCATTTTCGGCTTCCTGCCGAACAGCCAGGTCAGCGGCGTGTCGCACATCTTCGACACCCAGGGCTTCCTGCCGAACGGCATGGGCGCAGTGCTGGGCGCGATTCTGACCACCATGTTCTCCTTCATGGGTACCGAGATCGTGACCATTGCGGCCGCGGAATCGAAGAACCCGGGCAAGCAGATCTCCAAGGCCACCAACTCGGTGATCTGGCGAATCGGCCTGTTCTACCTCGTTTCGATCTTCATCGTTGTGGCCCTGGTGCCATGGAACGACCCGGTTCTGGCCAGCGTCGGTTCCTACCAGACCGTACTTGAGCGCATGGGCATCCCGAACGCCAAGATGATCGTCGACATCGTGGTTCTGGTCGCTGTAACCAGTTGCCTGAACTCGGCGCTGTACACCTCTTCGCGCATGCTGTTCTCCCTCGGCAAGCGCGGCGATGCCCCGGCCATGGCGACCCGCACCAACAAAAGCGGCACCCCTTACTGGGCGGTAATGCTGTCCACTGGCGCGGCGTTCCTGTGCACCTTCGCCAACTACGTAGCCCCGGCGGCGGTGTTCGAGTTCCTGCTGGCCAGCTCCGGCGCGATCGCGCTGCTGGTGTACCTGGTGATCGCGATTTCGCAACTGCGCATGCGTAAACAACGCATTGCTCGCGGCGAGAAAATCGTCTTCAGCATGTGGCTGTTCCCGGGCCTGACCTACGCGGTGATCGTGTTCATCGTGGCGGCCCTGACCATCATGCTGTTCCAGGATGCCCATCGCGTGGAAATCCTCGCGACCGGCCTGCTCAGTCTGCTGGTGGTCGCGGCCGGTCTGCTGGTGGCTCGCCGCCGCAATCTGGAAAAGCGTGGCGCCGCAGTGCTGAACTGATCCGCAACGTGTAACGCAAAACGGCCGCTGTCAGTGATGACAAGCGGCCGTTTTTGTTACTGCGAGCGGTTTATTCGCTCTTCTCTTCCTGCGCTTCCACCGACTGACCATAGGTGTCCAGCGCAATCCCGAAATCGCTGATGAACTCCGGCTCGCTCAGCCAGGCCTGGGCGGTTTCGCGATCCATGCCATCGGCCCACATGCGGTAGTCGATCAACATGTCGGCGGCCAGGTGAGTGGCGGCCATGCCTTCGTTCTCGGCGTTTTCCATGTCCAGCAGTTCAGGGTGATCGACGATGATGAACGCCAGCTCACGCAGCAGCGTCAGCAGCATTTCGTTGCGGCTGACGGCTTCGGCGTCGCGCATCTTGCTGAACATCGCCAAGGTGTATTCCGGGATCGGCTCGGCCAGGTGGCCGAGGTCATCGTCCTGCGCCAGGGGTTTGCGACCGACCATGCGGATCTGCTTGGCTTTGGCCTTGGCGCGTTTGGCGCGTTTCTGTTGCTTGTTCAGGGATGCCATGGGAACTCAGTTTTTCTGTTGGGTTTGTGCGGCGATTGCGTCGGACGCGGCCACATAGTCTTTCTGGAAATCCGGCGATTCGATCCACGCCAGAGCGCCGGCCTCGTCGGTCTCGGTGGACCACTGGCGGTACTCGATCAGCGCGGCGAGGATGAAATCCATCGCGCCTTCTTCGCCTTCCTGCTCGTACACCAGCTCCAGCAGCGGGTCTTCGAGGAACGCGGTGCACAGGGCCTGCTGGCTGATCTTCTCGGCGTCGATCATTTTCTTGAACAGTTCGGTCAGGTCCACCGATTCGAAATCGATGCGGTCGTCGTTCGGGTCCAGCTCGACCGGCGCCTCGGCACGTTTGGTGCGGTTCTGCTTGGCCTTGGTCTTGGCCCGGGCGGCGCGTTTTTGCTGTTTGTTGGCGGAAGCCATGGTGTGTGTTCCGTGGTGCGTTAAAGGGCTTGGCTGCGTGGGATTTCGCGCCCCGGTGTGTCGGAGGCCAGTTCGCCGGTCTGCAGCCAGGTCAGAGCGATGGGCCATAGTGTGGCTTGGTATGCGCTGCGAAAAAAGGCGAAATGTCCGACTTGCTGTTCACCGATGTCTTGCGGTTCGATTCGCAGGTGGGTCATTTGCGCATTGTGGAAGTAAGCCAGCAGGCGTTCGATGGCGGGAATCGTGCCGTAGGAATCGTCGCTGATGCTGATTGCCAGGGCTTTGGCCCGGACGTTGGCGAAGGGCAGGTTGCGCATCGTTCTACCGCTCGGACGCCGCTCATAACGTGCGGCAGGTGTGCTCCAGTCGCGCACTACGCCGGCGGGCGTGTCTTCCAGCCAGCCAAGTCGCTTGCCCGGAAAATATCCACAGAACAGCGTGACCAGCGGCATCAGCAGATGCCATTTGCCGAACATCCGCCAGCGGTGCTCGGGCGCGTAATCGCGCCAGTAAGCGAACTGCGCGCCAACCGTCACCAGTCGTCGGATTACCTGTCCGGACGCCCCCAGGCCTGCTGCGCAGCCGCCGAAGCTGTGCCCGACCACATCGATCGGCTGACCGGGAAACTCCCGCTGTGCGCGTTTGAGCATCGCCTCGAAATCCAGCGCGCCCCAATCCGTCCACGAAGCCTGCAAATGCCTCATCGACTTCGGCCGCGATTCGCCAATGCCTCGGTAGTCGTAAATGATCACGTCGACCCCATTGGCGAACAGATACGCCGCGAAACGCGAGTAGTGGCGGCAACGCACGGATGTGGCGGCGTTGATGATCACAACCGGGCGTTGTGGATCCGGTGAGGCGTGACGCCAGGTGAAACCGCCGAGCAGATAGCCGTCGGCGGCGGGCTCGTGGAAGGGTGCGTCCTGAACATCGCTGGCGAGCGCGGTTCTGTTTTGGGGATCTTCCAGTGCGTGCGTCTCTTGAAAACCCATGGCTCTCGACCTTCGCGGAGTAGCTGCCAACGATAGTCCCAGCCAGCTCGGTGAACAATCCGTCGACGGTCAATCAGCCGTCTGTTCGCTCAAGCGCTCTTCCAGCCGCGTGTGTTCACGGTTCAACTCCGCGCGTAACTCCTCTTCGCTCGGCAGCACCAGTTTGTAGCTGCTGGCGAACAGTTGTTCATTGCCCTTGAGGATCGTGTAGCGCGCAACCGATTCATTTTGCTGTGCGCAGAGGATGATCCCCACCGTTGGCCCGTCGCCCTCGCTGCGTTTGAGGTCGTCGTACATGCGGATGTACATATCCATCTGGCCCACGTCGCGGGCGCTGAGTTTGCCGCGCTTCAAATCGAGGATGACGAAGCATTTGAGCAGGTAGTTATAGAACACGAGGTCGATGTAAAAGTCATCGTCGCCAGCGCTGATGCGTTGCTGGCGACCGACAAAAGCGAAGCCTTTGCCCAGCTCAAGGAGAAATCCCTGGAGCTGGTCGATCAAGGCCTGTTCCAGTTCGGATTCCTGAAGTTTGCCCGGTGATGGCAGGCCGAGAAACTCCAGAAGGACGGGGTCGCGGATGAATTCCCGGGGATTGCTTTTCATCGCGGCAATGTTGGTCGCGGCCTCTGCATAGACGTCGGTTTTGTCTCGGCTCAGCAACAGGCGTTCGTAGTAGAGCGTGTTGATCTGGCGATCAAGGGCGCGGCTTGACCAGTTTTGTGCAGCGGCTTCGTTCATGTACCACTGCCGGGCCGGTTCGCTTTCGACCTGCAATATCCTGCGGTAATGGGTCCAGCTCAATTCGAGACGCAGTGCGTCTCGAATTGGAAAGAGCTGATAAAACTGCCGCATTTTTCGAAGATTGGTAACGTCGAAGCCTTTCCCAAAGTCCGCAGTCAGTTCCTTTGCCAGCGTAGCCAGAAGCTGTTTTCCATACCCCGCGCGCCGGGCACCCTGTTGCTCGAACTCGACAATGTGTCGCCCGATCTGCCAGCAGGTCTGGACCTGAATCGTGTCGACCGTTCGCAGCACTTTCTGCCGCGCCTCTCGTATCAGCTCGCCCAGGTTGCCCAGCAGCGAATCAATTTTTGGATCTTGCGTGTCAGCAGGTTTTAGTTGGCTCATCAAGTCTTCCGGCTCAGGGGGAACAGAAGCAAGAGCATGCCAATTGCCTTGGCCTGGGGATGCCGGCCGCATCTGATGCCACTGAAGGAACAGTGGGCGGGTTTTGCGAGATCAGGCTGACGAAGTCTGCGAACGAGGAGTACGGCGTGTAGTCCTTTTCGTATCAACCGCAACTCCCAATCGTTCTAAAACCCACCCCGCAAGACAAAATCTAAAAAGAGGTAACGATTGGGTTCCGCGAGAACCCGGGAGTCGTCCTCATGAAACGCGTTCTTTCATTCGTGCTGCCCGTCGCCGCTGCGGCGATATTGCTGTTTCCGCTCATGGCGCAGGCTGCGAGTCTGGAGCCGATCAACAATTCCGCTGTGCAGGTTCAGCAGCAAGAGCAAAACGGTGTTCGTTATCTGGCCGGCGGGATTGGTGAAGATGAGTCGAAAGCCATTCAGCAATCCGCGGGCTACAACCTGCACATGACCTTCGCTGTCGGTACGCAAAACGAATACACCGCCGATGTCGACGTGATGATTCAGAAAGCCCCCGGCCAGACCGTGCTGACGCTGAATCAGACCGGGCCATTGGTCTACGTGCAGTTACCGCCCGGCAAATACACGGTCGTCGCGACCCGCAATGGTGAAACCCGCCGGGATGCGGCGGAAATTGGCGGCAGTGTTGCGCGCAATCTGGTGTTCCACTGGATTGACGCTGGATAGCGATGGATGTAGTCGTGGAACAAGGCGCGGGTACTCACAAGGCTGCCAAGGTGTGAATGACTGCGACTCGCAGTGGATTGGTCTCATCGCTCAGAAGTTTGATCGCCAGTGCGCAGCAGACCACGATCAACATGGGCTTGATCAAGCGCGGGCCGACCCGGACGGCGGCTTTTGCACCCAGTTGTGCGCCAAGGAAGGCCGCCAGAGCCATGGCAATCGCGATCGGCCAGATGATCACGCCTTTGGTGATGAAGACTGACAACGAACCTAGATTGCAGGAGGCGTTGGCCAGTTTGGTGAAGCTCATTGCCCGCATCATTCCAAGTCCGCAGAGCAGAACGAAACCGACGATAAAGAACGAGCCTACGCCGGGACCAAAGATGCCGTCGTAGAAGCCCAGGATCGGCGCAACAGTGAAGGAGAACAGCAGAATGCCGATTCTCTTGCGTCGATCCTCATTGGCCAATTTCGGCGAGAGTGCAAAGTAAATCGCCACCAGAATAAGCATGATGGGCACGCACACTTCCAGATAATGCTTGTCGATGGAGCTGATCAGCAGAGCACCGCTGGCTCCACCCAGAAACGCGCAGATAACCAGAAAGCGTCCTTCGCGCCACTCAATCATTCCTTTGCGAGCAAAGGTGACGGTTGCCGAAATAGTGGCTGAGGCGGCCTGGAACTTGTTTGTGGCAATTGCGCTGATCGGGTCGACACCGGCCAGAAACAGGGCAGGCAACGTAATCAAACCGCCGCCGCCGGCAATCGCATCAAAGAATCCAGCGCAAAAAGCAACAAGCGCCAACGTGCCGATTATGTCCCAGGACATTGCTTCCCCTTTTCATGATTTATTTATTGTTGGATCGCGAGATGCTCAGCGGTCTGTTTGTATGGAGATCATCCCTGTAGCAGTAATGGATCCTCTGAAATGACAATTGGAGAGGCAAATTTGGAAAGTCCGAAAATGCGCACCAGCACTCGTCTGTTGTCTTTGATGATGTCTCGACAGTGCAACGCTCGGGCGTTGTTGATGACCATGGCCGACTCTTGAGTGAGCGCATAATCTGTCGTAGTCGACTCACTCACCGCTTGGCATAGAGCGGAGTACGCCTTTTTTACGGTTGGCGAGACGTTACTACTTGTCGAGAAACGATAAGAATTGAATCGCGCTGCGAAACCTGCTCGGTCGTCAAACTCAAGGATCGAGACGTTACTCCCGTCCTCTCCTTTGCCCCTGACAAACGAGTCGCTACGGGTGAACTGAAAGTTGTTTGTGGTCAGCGCAAGGCAATTGGTTATGCCGATCCTTTCTAAGACGGGAGGAAGTGGAATGATGCGTGTGGGTTCACGGGAAGGGTTCCATAGGGCGGAAAGTATGAGTGAGGACGGCGAAGGCGAATGGCCATGGCGCCTCGGTGTGCGGCCCAAGTGCAAGGCCGGAGTGTGAGCTCAGTTCTTTGTATTCGGGCTCACCCTCAATTGTTGTAAGCCCGCCACCCTTGAAGTTGGCTACCAGTCGAACCAGTTTTCCATCGTTATCCATGTCATAGGCGAACGCAGTGTTGTCAACCAGTTTCAACAGTATCTGGTTGCGTGCAGCAAGGCAGAGCACGTCGTGGCGACTTTCCATGGACGCGAGATCGGGCAGTTCATCAGGCGGGCCTAAGTCAGCAATCTTTTGTAGGCCTTCGAAGATCAGTACGGAGTGCAGACAGTCAGAGTACGCATCAAGAAGTGCGCATTGATGCTCGGAAAATGAAGATCTCAACTTAGTAGCTGCCGAAGAGGCGATGAGGCAGGCTCCTGGCGCCTGTGGTCCGCCAATATTGGCCAATTCCATCGTGAATTTCTGAAGCAGGTTCGATTGCTGCCTTTCAAAGTTGAAAATTCTTGTTTCTCGTCCGATGCAAGGCTCAGCGATTGCGGTGTTGGGCTTGATGGCGTCGATCATCGAATACGTCCCTGTCGTGTATCTGTTTTTGGCTAGCAACTCAGGGCGCGATTCTGCTCAATCCTGGGATGAATGTATGTCGGCCATTTCCGCTGAGGCTTACGGAGCGTTCCGGTCTATTTGAAGGATTTTGAGATTTATCGATCACCCATGCCTGTGGGATTCAGGCTGCATCCCTTCAGGGCGCGAGAGATATCGTGATGTGTTGAGAGGGAATCAGCAGGAGATTGGCAGTGTGCACAGCGCTATAGAACTGCAGTTCATCAAATCGCAGGCATAAAAAAACCCTGAATCTTGCGATTCAGGGTTTTCGGTATTTGGTGCCCAGAGACGGAATCGAACCGCCGACACGGGGATTTTCAATCCCCTGCTCTACCGACTGAGCTATCTGGGCAACGGGGCGCATTAAAAGGGTTTTTCGGATTTACGTCAAACACTTTTTTAAAATTTCTTAAATTAATTCCGTCGCTTACGATCCGACCCCCGATTTCGCGGGGTTTACTCTGCGGGCGGAACGTAGCCTTCGGCCTGAGCGTATTCCTCGCCGGAGAAGTACTTGTCCATTTCGCCCTGAAGAAATTTGCGGTCTTCGGCGTTCATCATGTTCAGGCGTTTTTCGTTGATCAGCAGGGTCTGGTGTTTCTGCCAGTCGGCCCAGGCCTTGGCCGAGACGTGTTCGAAAATATCCTGGCCCTTGGCGCCCGGGTACGGTGGGCGCTCCAGACCTTCGAGTTGTTCTTTGTACTTGCGGCACATTACGGTGCGGGTCATGTCGACTCTCCTGCATTCAAGACGGTGGCCGCGCGTTCGAGCAAGGTCTTGACCGGGGCGGCGAGGCCCAGGCGCGGCGGGGTGGCGAGGTTATACCAGAGCCAGTCGGCCTCGGCCACGTGACCGCCGGCCTCTTGCACCTGAACCAGCCAGGGTTCTATGGACAGCTGGAAGTGGCTGAAGGTGTGGACAAGGCTCGGCAGTGCCTGCTGCTCGCCCAGTTCCAGTGAGTGCTGCGCGGCGAGGTGTTGCAGATCGTCGAGGTCGTCGAGTTCCGGCAGACTCCACAAACCACCCCACAATCCGCTGGACGGGCGCCGATAAAGCAGAATCGCGCCGTCCTCGTTGGCCAGCAGCGGCATCAACGTGCGTTTCTGCGGGATGGCCTTGCGCGGCTTGGGGATCGGGTAGCGCGTCTCCAGGCCGAGCATGTGCGCTTCGCAGCCGTTTTTCAGCGGACACAGCAGGCAGCTCGGTTTGCTGCGGGTGCAGAGCGTGGCGCCCAGGTCCATCATCGCCTGGGTGTAGGCGTTGACCCGATCCTGCGGCGTGAAGCGCTCGGCGTTGGCCCACAGTTGCTTGGCGACCTTCGGCTCGCCGGGGTAACCCTCCTGCGCGGTAAAACGCGCCAGCACCCGTTTGACGTTGCCGTCGAGGATCGGCGCGCGCAGGCCCATGCTGATGCTGGCGATCGCGCCGGCGGTGGACAGGCCGATGCCCGGCAGCTCGGTGAGTTTCTCGACATCCCGGGGAAACTCGCCGCCGTACTGGCTGACGACGATCTTCGCGGTCTTCTGCAGATTGCGCGCGCGGGTGTAGTAACCGAGCCCGGTCCACAGGTGCAGCACTTCGTCTTCCGGCGCTTCGGCCAGGGCTTCGACCGTCGGCAGGGCGGCCATGAAGCGGTCGAAGTAATTGAGCACGGTGCTGACCTGGGTCTGCTGCAACATGATCTCGGACACCCACACCCGGTACGGGTTGATGTTCTGTTGCCAGGGCAAATCATGGCGGCCGTGGCGGTCGAACCATTCCAGCACCGCCGTGGAAAACTGCTCCGCTCTCATCGCTTGAACAGCCCCTTCAATGCGTTTTTCAGTTCCGGGCTGACTTTGTCGCCCAGTTTTTCGTCGATTTTTTCGCTGATCTTGTCGCCGGCCAGTTTGGTCGCGACCTGGCCCATGCGTTCGTTGTCCACGCGGCAGGCCTTGGCGCCCAGCTCCAGCGGGCCACGGCAACGCAGCGGCCATTCGATGCCGACGAATTTGTCGCCGACCTGACAGGCCGGGTCCGGCATGGCACTGGTATCGCCTTCGACGACGATGCCGACGCGATAGTCCATGCCCAGCACCTTGAGGTCGATATCGCCGTCACCGTTGACGCTCATGCCGGGGATGCGCACTTTCAGGTCCGGGTTGCTGGCCACCCCGTTGCGGAACGTGAGGTTGCCCTTGAGCTCCTGGAACGGTGTGTCCTTGCCGCGCGGTTCGCCGCTCAGGGATTTACGGTTGAGGGTGGCGATGCCTTTGCACAGTTGCTGCTCAAGGTTGGCGTTGAGCAGCACGCCGTTGTTGATCACGAAACTGGCGTTGCCGTTGAGGGTTTCGATCAGCGCCTGCTGGCTGTTGCCGCTGCCGGTGACCGTGCTGGTGAGATTGACCAGACCTTTGACCGGAGGATTCTTGCCCTGGCTTTCGAGGATTTTCTCCACCGGCACCCGGTTGATCCGGGTTTGCAGGTTCAGCACCGGCGCGGTCTGGCGCACATCCAGCGTGCCCTTGGCTTCGAAGTCGCCGTTGTACAGCTCGCCGCGCAGGTTCTCCAGGGTCAGCAGGCCGCCCTGGCCGGTGGCTTTCAGTGCGGCGTTCTGGATCGGTAACTTGTCGAGGGTCAGCTGGCCGAAGGTCAGGTCGGCGTTGACGTCGAGCTTGCTCAGGCGCTCGACAGGGAACAGGCGCTCGGTGCTCCAGGCGCTTTTGCTCGGTTTTTCCGGCAGCGGGGTGCTGCCGGCCCCGGCCATCGCATCGGCTTCGGTGCTGGCGACTTCGGCCTGACGGACCTGGGTAGCGGTGTTGGCTTTTTCCGATTTCGGCGGCAGGTAACGGTCGACGTTGAAGGTGTCGGCCTTGAGGACCGCCCGCAGCGATTGCTTGGCGAAATCTTCGACGGCGATACGGCCGCTGAAGCTGCTGTCGTCGAGTTTCAGGTTGATGTTGTCCAGCGCCAAGCTGGTCGGCGTCGCGGCGACACGGCTGACCAGTTCAACCTTGCTCAAGCTGCCTTCAGCCATGGCCGGCAAAGTCTGGCCGATGCTGTCGACGAATTTCGCCAGGTCGAACTGGGCGATGGAAATTCCGCCGCTGATCTGTGGCGTCTTGTCCAGGTCATTGGCCTTCAGCTCGCCGAGGGCACGCAGCTGGTTGACCGAAAGCTTGATGCCGGTCCATTCGGCGACGTTGGCGGCTTTGTCCAGCAACAATTGCCCTTGGGCGGCGAAGGTCACGGTCTTGCCTTGCAGCGGATCGCCGGCGACTTCGCCGGACAGCTTCAGGTCTTCGAACTTGTAGCGTTGCAGGGCGCGCTCGAAACGCAGCTCGCCGTTGAGCTCGGTGCGCACCCGCAGCACTGGCTGGTTGGTGCCGAGGAACGCGGTGGCCTTGACCGGGATGTTGGTCGAATCGTGAACAGCGCCGGTGCTCAACTGGATGCTTTCGGCGCTGAATTGCTTGCCGGTCAGCTCGTCGTTGTACTCCACGCGGGCGTTGTTGACGGTCAGGCTGTCGATGTCGAGGCGAATCGGCTGGGCCGGTTTTTCCACCGGGGCCGGTGTTGCTGGAGAGGCTTCCCCGGCGGTCGCTGGCGGTGTGCTTCCGGCGGGAGCCGGCACCTTGCCGATGTCTTCCCAGTTGCCGTGACCATTCTTGTCACGGTTCAGGCGCAGGTTCAGGCCTTCGACGCGCACGTCGCTCATTTGCACCTCGCGGCGCAGCAGCGGCAGCACGCGCACGGACAGGCCGAGCATCTGCAGGTCGGCGAACGGTTCGGCAGGCTTGGCCAGGGTCGCGACGCTGGCCTCGTGCAGTTCCAGGCCGAGCCACGGGAACAGGCTCCAGCCAATGTCGCCATTGAGCGTCAGCTCGATGTGGGCCTTGTCGCGGGCAATCTGGCGGATCTCGTCCTTGTAGTCGTTGGGATCAAACAGGTGGGTCAGGGCGAAGCCCGCCGCCACAATGATCAGCAACAGCCCGAGAAGTACCAGACCCAGGATTTTGCCGAACGCTTTCATGGGCGAGTCCTTGTAAGTAGTCGAATTCGTAATTTAGCCGGGGAGTATAGCGCTGCATCAACCCTCGCTGTCGCGATGCCCCGTCAAGGCTGCTGAACCGCGATATACAGCGCTTCGACAACGATCGGCATCGGGGTTCCCGGGCGTCCTGAGATCAGATGACATGAAAAAGGTGATATCAGTTTGGTTTTTCTGTCACGTGCAAATGGTAACCTTCGCCCGTTCGTCCGCCCATCTGCGACTTAACGTCGCGCTTTCAAGGAGCTTCACCCGCAAAAAACGGTCATGCCTGCGTGCATAAAGGCCGGGGTGGGCAGTGGCTGGCGAACCATACTAATAATTGGGGGATACACAATGAGCACGACCATTACGGCGGACGGCTTCAAAGCCGATCAGCCCGGGTTCCTGTCCAAGGAACGCATCATCGCCAAGCCCGGTTTCAACCGTTGGCTGGTCCCGCCGGCCGCTCTGGCCATTCACCTGTGCATCGGCATGGCCTACGGCTTCTCGGTGTTCTGGTTGCCGCTGTCCAAGGCGCTGGGCGTCACTGCTCCGGTGGCTTGCGCACCGGACATGAGCTTCATCGCACAAGTCTTCTCGTCGCAATGCGACTGGCCGATCTCCATGCTCGGCTGGATCTACACCCTGTTCTTCATCTTCCTCGGCTGCTCGGCAGCGATCTGGGGCGGCTGGCTCGAACATGCAGGTCCTCGCAAGGCCGGTGTTGTATCGGCACTTTGCTGGTGTGGCGGTCTGCTGATTTCTGCGCTGGGTATCTATACCCACCAGATCTGGCTGATGTGGATCGGCTCCGGCGTGATCGGCGGTATCGGTCTGGGCCTGGGCTACATCTCGCCAGTGTCGACCCTGATCAAGTGGTTCCCGGACAAGCGCGGCATGGCGACCGGCATGGCGATCATGGGCTTCGGCGGTGGCGCGATGGTCGGTGCGCCACTGGCGACCGCTCTGATGAGTCATTTCGCTTCGCCAACCGGTGTCGGCGTGTGGCAGAGCTTCGTGGCCATGGCCGCGATCTACTTCGTGTTCATGATCGGTGGCGCGCTGGCGTACCGCGTACCGCCAACCGGCTGGAAGCCTGAAGGCTGGACCGCGCCGGCGAAGAAAGCGTCGAACGCGATGATCACCCACCGTCACGTTCACGTGAACGTGGCGTGGAAAACCCCGCAATTCCGTCTGGTGTGGCTGGTGCTGTGCCTGAACGTGTCCGCCGGTATCGGCATCCTCGGCATGGCTTCGCCACTGTTGCAGGAAGTGTTCGGCGGCAAGCTGCTGGGTAACGATCTGCCGTTCGGTCAGTTGGACGCCGGTCAACTGGCTTCCATCGCTGCAATTGCGGCCGGTTTCACCGGTCTGCTGAGCCTGTTCAACATCGGCGGCCGTTTCTTCTGGGCCTCGTTCTCGGACTACCTGGGCCGCAAGAACACTTACTTCGTGTTCTTCGCACTGGGTTTTGCGCTGTACGCGCTGATCCCGAACCTCGGTCACCTGGGCAACGTTGCGCTGTTCGTGGCGGCGTTCTGCATCATCCTGTCGATGTACGGCGGTGGTTTCGCCACCGTTCCGGCGTATCTGGCCGACCTGTTCGGTACGCAAATGGTCGGCGCGATCCACGGTCGTCTGCTGACGGCCTGGGCTGCCGCTGGCGTGCTGGGTCCGGTGCTGGTGAACTACCTGCGTGAGTATCAGCTGAGCATCGGCGTTGAACGCGCCGCCGCTTACGACATCACCCTGTACATCCTCGCCGGCCTGCTGGTGCTGGGTTTCCTGTGCAACCTGCTGGTGCGCCCGGTGGCCGACAAGTACTTCATGACCGACGCTGAACTGGCGGCCGAACAGGCGCTGGGCCACGACAAGGGTGCTGACGGCAGCACCGTGCTGGAGTGGAAAGCCGCGCCGGGCAGCAAGCCGTTGGCGATCGCTGCGTGGCTGGTGGTGGGGATTCCGTTGGCGTGGGGTGTGTGGGTGACCCTGCAGAAGACGGCGGTTCTGTTCCACTAAGTAGCCAAGCGCTGGCCTGAAAATCTTCAGGTCAGCGCCAAATCCTGTGGGAGCGAGCCTGCTCGCGATAGCGGTCTGACAGTCGACAGTGATGTTGAATGTACGACCCTCATCGCGAGCAGGCTCGCTCCCACAGTTGTTTTGGGCTGTCCGAAATGGCTTGTATGGACATGTCTATCCCCGACAGCACGGGGTTCTATCCGTCAGTCATTCCACCTATCGTGTTTCTGTTTCGGCCCCGCGCCCCTATAATGGCTGCCTTTTTCGCCCAATGATTTTGCGGAGCTGGTGATGGCCGAACGTAAGGCGTCTGTCGAGCGCGACACTCTGGAAACCCAGATCAAAGCCTCGATCAACCTTGATGGCACCGGAAAGGCCCGATTCGATATCGGTGTTCCTTTTCTTGAGCACATGCTGGATCAGATCGCCCGTCACGGGCTGATCGACCTGGATATCCAATGCAAGGGCGATCTGCATATCGACGACCACCACACGGTGGAAGACGTCGGTATCACCCTCGGCCAGGCCTTCGCGCAAGCCATTGGCGACAAGAAAGGCATCCGTCGCTACGGCCACGCCTACGTGCCGCTCGATGAAGCGCTGTCGCGCGTGGTGATCGACTTCTCCGGCCGTCCGGGTCTGCAGATGCACGTGCCGTACACCCGCGCCACCGTTGGCGGCTTCGACGTCGACCTGTTCCAGGAATTCTTCCAGGGCTTCGTCAACCACGCGCTGGTCAGCCTGCACATCGACAACCTGCGCGGCACCAACACTCACCACCAGATCGAAACCGTGTTCAAGGCTTTCGGCCGCGCGCTGCGCATGGCCGTCGAGCTGGACGAGCGCATGGCCGGCCAGATGCCTTCGACCAAAGGCGTCCTGTAATGCAGACGGTTGCAGTTATCGATTACGGCATGGGCAACCTGCACTCGGTGGCCAAGGCTCTCGAGCATGTCGGTGCCGGCAAGGTGCTGATCACCAGCGATGCGGCAGTGATCCGCGAAGCTGACCGTGTGGTATTCCCCGGTGTCGGTGCGATTCGCGATTGCATGGCGGAGATCCGTCGCCTCGGTTTCGATTCGCTGGTACGTGAGGTCAGCCAGGACCGTCCGTTCCTCGGCATCTGCGTCGGCATGCAAGCCTTGCTCGACTCCAGCGAAGAAAACGACGGCGTCGACTGCATCGGCCTGTTCCCGGGCGCGGTGAAGTTCTTCGGCAAAGACCTGCATGAAGACGGCGAGCACCTGAAAGTCCCGCACATGGGCTGGAACGAAGTGAAGCATGCGGTGGATCACCCGCTGTGGCACAACATTCCGGACCTGGCGCGTTTCTACTTCGTGCACAGCTACTACATCGCCGCCGGCAACCCGCGGCAGGTGGTCGGCAGCGGTCATTACGGCGTCGATTTCGCTGCGGCACTGGCCGAAGGTTCGCGTTTCGCCGTGCAGTTCCACCCGGAGAAGAGCCATACCCATGGCCTGCAATTGCTGCAGAACTTCGCAGCGTGGGACGGTCGCTGGTAAATGGCCGTCAAGAAATCCAAGCCGCCGATTCTGACCCTCACTCCCGAGCAGGAGAACGAGGCCAACCGCAAGATTCAGCGGTTCATGGAGGATCGTTTCGAACTGGACCTGGGTTCGTTCGAGGCGGCGGAAATTCTTGAGCTGTTTACCCGCGAAATTGCTCCGCACTATTACAACAGGGCGATTTTCGATGTGCAGACCCACCTCAAGGAGCGGTTTGAAAGCATCGAAAGCGACCTGTGGGCGCTCGAGAAAAACTGATTTCCGAGCCAAGCTGAACATTCAAATTTGAAGGTTTGCCAGATGCTGATTATTCCCGCTATCGATCTCAAAGACGGTGCCTGCGTACGTCTGCGCCAGGGCCGCATGGAAGATTCCACAGTGTTCTCCGATGACCCGGTGAGCATGGCTGCCAAGTGGGTGGAGGGCGGCTGCCGTCGTCTGCATCTGGTCGATCTGAACGGCGCTTTCGAAGGCCAGCCGGTCAACGGCGACGTGGTGACCGCGATCGCCAAGCGCTACCCGACCCTGCCGATCCAGATCGGCGGCGGCATCCGTTCGCTGGAAACCATCGAGCACTACGTCAAGGCTGGTGTCAGCTACGTGATCATCGGCACCAAAGCGGTGAAGGATCCGGCGTTCGTTGCTGAAGCCTGCCGTGCGTTTCCGGGCAAGATCATCGTTGGTCTGGATGCCAAAGACGGTTTTGTCGCCACCGATGGCTGGGCTGAAATCAGCACCGTACAAGTCATCGACCTGGCCAGGCAGTTCGAAGCCGACGGCGTGTCCTCGATCGTTTATACCGACATCGCCAAAGACGGCATGATGCAGGGCTGCAACGTGCCGTTCACCGCTGCGCTGGCTGCTGCCACCAGGATCCCGGTGATCGCATCCGGCGGCATTCACAACCTGGGTGACATCAAGTCGCTGCTCGACGCCAAGGCACCGGGCATCATCGGCGCGATCACCGGCCGGGCGATTTACGAAGGCACTCTCGACGTCGCTGAAGCGCAAGCTTTCTGCGACTCGTACCAAGGCTGAGGACTGACCATGGCGCTGGCCAAACGCATCATCCCTTGCCTGGACGTGGACAACGGCCGGGTCGTCAAAGGTGTGAAGTTCGAAAACATCCGTGACGCCGGCGATCCGGTGGAAATCGCCCGTCGCTACGACGAGCAGGGTGCCGACGAGATTACCTTTCTCGACATCACCGCCAGCGTCGATGGCCGTGACACCACGCTGCACACCGTCGAGCGCATGGCCAGCCAGGTGTTCATCCCGCTGACCGTCGGCGGCGGTGTGCGGACCGTGCAGGATATCCGCAACCTGCTCAACGCCGGTGCGGACAAGGTGTCGATCAACACCGCTGCCGTATTCAACCCGGAATTCGTCGGCGAAGCGGCGCAGCATTTCGGCTCGCAATGCATTGTCGTCGCCATCGACGCGAAGAAGGTCTCCGGCCCGGGCGAAACCCCGCGCTGGGAGATCTTCACCCACGGCGGCCGCAAGCCGACCGGCCTCGACGCGGTCGAGTGGGCGAAGAAAATGGAAGGCCTGGGCGCCGGTGAAATCCTCCTGACCAGCATGGATCAGGACGGCATGAAAAACGGCTTCGACCTCGGTGTGACCCGCGCCATCAGCGATGCGCTGGGCATTCCGGTGATCGCTTCCGGTGGCGTCGGCAACCTGCAGCATCTGGCTGACGGCATACTTGAGGGTCACGCCAGTGCGGTGCTGGCGGCGAGTATTTTCCACTTCGGCGAATACACCGTTCAGGAAGCCAAGGCTTACATGGCCCATCGCGGCATCGTAATGCGTTAAACATCCATACAGGCCAGTGGACAGTATGGCGTACCCAAGGCACTCTTGGGCACGCCATGGATTTCGGTAGCCCGACATGATCAAACGCCTGCTTCTCGCCCTCGCCAGTGCCTCTGTGTTGTTGATCAACAACGGCCACGCCGAAGAAAGTCCCGACACCGATCTGGTGCTCCTCACCGAAAACTTCCCGCCGTACAACATGGCGAAGAACGGCAAGAATTTCGCTCAGGACGAAAACATCAACGGCATCGCCACGGACATCGTGCGCGAGATGTTCAAGCGTGCCGGCATCACTTACAGCCTGACCCTGCGTTTCCCCTGGGAGCGGGTCTACAAGCTGGCACTGGAGAATCCCGGTTACGGTGCGTTCGTCATGGCGCGTCTGCCGGACCGCGAAAAACTCTTCAAATGGGTCGGCCCGATCGGCCCGGACGACTGGGTCATGCTGGCCAAGGCCGACAGCAAGATCACCCTCGAAACCCTCAACGACGCGCGCAAATACAAGATTGGCGCCTACAAGGGCGATGCGATTGCCGAGACCCTGACCAAGCAGGGGCTGAAGCCGGCAGTGGTGCTGCGCGATCAGGACAACGCCAGAAAACTGGTCAGCGGCCAGATCGACCTGTGGGCCACCGGCGACCCGGCCGGACGCTATCTGGCGCGGCAGGATGGCGTGACCGGGCTGAAAACCGTACTGCGCTTCAACAGCGCCGAGTTGTATCTGGCACTGAACAAGGACGTACCGGACGAAGCCGTTGCCAAGCTTCAAGCCGCGCTCGATCAGATGCGCAAGGAAGGCGTGGTCGACGAAATCATGGGGCGCTATCTGTAGCAGTCGACGAGCCCGGCGACGATTGCGCAACAACGCCGGCGCCGCTCGTGATGGTTTCTGTCGATGGGTTTGCCGCCATGACAGGCATCGGGGTTGCTGTCTCGACGGCTTCTGGCGGGTATTCACTCATGACCAGGCGGGTGTCATCGGTGTAACCAAGCGGGACGGTGACTTCAGTGCCATCCTCCCGGACCAGCTCGTAGTGACTTTCCATCTGATACACCGCGACCGATTTGAGTTTCGCCGCCATGGCGATGACGACCCGAGAGCCTGATTCGCTCCACTCGCTGGAGGACGTTTCGGTGTGAGTGAAATCCCGCGGCAGGCACGCCGAGAACTTTGTTGCCCGGATATCACTGGGCATCGCAGCCGGCCAGGCCTTGGTGAATTCCACGGCGGTATGGCGATTGAATAGCCGCATGGCCGCTGCATTTTGCGCTCTTGGCGCTTTCCATTTGATCGACTGAGCCTGCTCCGTGGCATTTCGGCCGTACCCGACCAGCACATATTGGTCGGTTCTTTTCAGATCGTAGTAACGCGAATGGTGAAATCCATCATTGGGTTGAGCGTAATCCCTGACTGCAAACCACGGCAGGCGGGCAGTCTGCGTGACCCTCGCCACTGCACTTTCGGGATTCATGTGTGCAGTCAGTACCGGAGCTTCTGCAGGTACGCTGACTTGAACCGGAATCGGTATCCGTAATGCATACGCGAAAGGGCCGGTTGCCGGTTTGTTGTGGCTCGGGGCGCCGATGAAGGTGCCGGGCGCAAAGCAGATTTCGCCCGCCGCGGCGGTCGGGGGATCAATGCTCCAGGCGCTGAAGTTCAGCTTTGCACCACTGCCTTTGTCATCCCAGAGCAGATCGCCGAGGTCGGCAGCAACGACCAGATCGGCCCTGACGCAACGGATGGCGTTGAGTGAGGGTTTGCCGTGATCGCTGGAGCAGGTCATACCCAGCGCGACATAGCCTTGCGGCGCAATCGGGCGCCAGATTGAAGTGCGCGTGGCGGCTCCCGATCCGGATTCTTTCCAGACAAGTTCGAAGTCGGTGGGGCGGCTGAGTGCTTTGCCCCTGGTGTTACCGTCGTCTTGTAACGTTGCCTCGCAGACCACTGCGGCGACAATTTCGCCGTTGATGGAGGTGGTGTTGGGGATGAGGATGTCTCCCAGCGGAAAGTATCCCGGCAGAAGATCGGGGGCCGGCGCAGGGCGCCAGAAGGTGGCGGGCCTGGCCCGTGTGCCGTTGCTGTTCCAGATACGGTTGAATTCGCTGGTGAAGTTGATCAGCAGGTTGTCGAGCCTGATCGGCTCCATTGGCCTGTCTCGCAATGAAGCATTGTCGTTGGTAGTCATAGTCAATCCTGATAATTGAATGGCAACTCGAAAGAGTTGAGACCTGTGGCAGGTCTGACTATCCGGAAAGAGGGCAGGCGTCAGGCGGTAACTATTTATGGGCGTGTGTCGGTTTGTTACCGATAAATCCCGTCTTTGCCATGCGCGGCCGTGGCGCGATTGCTGCGCACACTGATCATCTGCTTGATGTCGATCCACTCGATGCCTTGGGCTTTCAGCTTCGGCAGTTCCCGCTCCAGCACTGCCAGCGTCTGTGGATAAGGGTGCCCGATCATCACGGCCGAACCCTGTTTGTGCGCCAGACTGATCGCTGTCTGCAATTGAGTCAGGATCGCCGCTTCTGTGCGCTCGTCATCGAGAAACACATCCCGCGAAACACTCGCCAGATCGATCTTTTGCGCTTGCTGCGCTGCCACAGTCTGCGCGCTGGTGCGGCTGTCGACGAAGAACTTGTGGCGGCGCTGCAACTCGCCCATCAACCACGCCATGGCTACCGGCTGTGCGGTCATGCGACTGCCCATGTGGTTGTTGATTCCGGCGGTGTAGGGGACCATTTTGAACGCGGCATTCAGCCGTTTTTCGAGTTCTTCGATGGGCAGTTCGGGATGCCAGGCGAACGGGCCGGTGGCCGGGTCCATCGGCATGTGCAGGATCACGACCTTGCCGGCGCGATGGGCTTCGCGGGCGAATTCGGTGGCGTGCGGGGTGTCGGGCATGATCGCTGTGGTGACCGGGCCGGGCAGGGCCAGCACGCGGCGATCCCGGGGCAGGTTCTGCCCCAGGTCGTCGATGATCAGTGTCAGGTAGGCTTTTTGAGGTGTGGGTCTGGCAGGTTCTGCGTAAGCAGCACCCGCCAGACAGCACAGCAGGACAAAGAGGAAACGCAAAGACATCCTCAACGGCCGGACGTGATGCTCAGGCCTTTGAGCAGGCTCAGGGCCTGGGCCAACTGGTAATCATCATCCTGCGGCATCGCCTTGGCCTTGCCGCCGGAGCCGGTCGGTTTGTCCGCGCCGCCGTTACCGTTGCCCAGATGACCTTGCAGGTCGGCTTCCTTGAAGTAGTCGCTGTCCGCCTCGTTGGTGATCTTGGCGCGGCGCACTTCGATGTCCGGGACGATGCCCTGGGCCTGGATCGAGCGGCCGTTCGGCGTGAAGTACAGCGCCGTGGTGATCTTCAGCGCGCGGTCGTTGTTCAGCGGCAGCACGGTCTGCACCGAGCCCTTGCCGAAACTGGTGGTACCCATGACCACGGCGCGTTTCTGATCCTGCAGGGCGCCGGCGACGATTTCCGAAGCTGAGGCACTGCCACCGTTGATCAGCACGACCATCGGCACCGCTTCGCTTTCATCCTTGCCGGTGGCGGAGAAGCGCAGTTCGGAATTGGCGATTCGGCCCTTGGTGTAGACGATCAGGCCTTTGGTGATGAAGTGATCGACCACTTCCACCGCCGCTTGCAGCACACCACCCGGGTTGTTGCGCAGGTCGAGGATGATGCCGTTGAGCTTCTTGCCGTTGTCCTTGCGCAGCTTGGCCAGGGCCTTGGAGACCTCCTCGCCGGTCTTGACCTGGAACTGGGTGATGCGGATCAGGCCATAGCCGGATTCGAGCAGCTGTGCCTTGACGCTCTTCACCTGAATCACCGCGCGGGCGAGGGTCACGTCGAACGGCGTGCCGCCGTCGCGCACCAGGGTCAGGGTGATCTTCTGGCCGATCTTGCCGCGCATCTTGTCCACGGCTTCGGTCATGGTCTGGCCGCGGGTCGGCGCCCCGTTGATCTTGACGATGAAGTCGCCGGCCTGGATGCCGGCCTTCGACGCCGGGGTGTCGTCGATTGGCGACACGACCTTGATGAAGCCGTCTTCGGCGCCGACCTCGATGCCCAGACCACCGAACTCACCGCTGGTGCTTTCCTGCAACTCGGCGAAGTCTTCAGGGCCCAGGTAGGCGGAGTGCGGATCAAGGTTGCTGAGCATGCCCTTGATCGCGTTTTCCAGCAGG
Organism: Pseudomonas pharyngis; assembly: GCF_021602345.1. Classification (GTDB taxonomy): domain Bacteria; phylum Pseudomonadota; class Gammaproteobacteria; order Pseudomonadales; family Pseudomonadaceae; genus Aquipseudomonas; species Aquipseudomonas pharyngis. The sequence goes on along the minus strand of NZ_BQID01000003.1, from coordinate 394,161 downwards.
GTCTTGTCGTCCACCGGCTCGACATAGGCGGCCTTGATCCGGTCCATGACCTCGGCAAAGGTGCGCAGCTCTTCCAGCGGCAACGGCGCCTTGGAAGTCGCGGCAGTACCTGCCGGAGCGACGGCCGGAGCCGGTTGAGCGGCAAACGCCAGAGGCGCGCCGATCACCAGGGCGATCGTCAGGGCCAGCGAGGTAAGGCGGGACAAATGCAGCATGTCGAACGAACTCCTGAATTAGATGGCGTGCTTATCCTTGCGCACGGCACCATTGCGCCGGATCACTCGGGTGACCCTGCTGACGAATTGCGAAATACAGCGCTGGTGTGTCCTGGCCGCCACTGTTACCCACAGTGGAGATGGACTCACCGGCTTTTACCACGTCACCTGCCGACTTCAGTAGCGTCTGGTTGTGACCGTAAAGACTCAGAAAACCGTTGCCGTGATCGAGGATCACCAGCAGCCCGGCGCCGCGCAGCCAGTCGGCAAACACCACGCGCCCGCCGTGTACGGCATGCACCTGGCTGCCGGCGGAGGCGCTGATCATCACGCCGTCCCACTTGGTGCGGGCATCGTCGCCACGGGTTTCGCCGAAGCGTGCCAGCAGTCGACCATCAACCGGCCATGGAAGTTTTCCCCGACTTGATGCAAAAGGGCCACCGAAGGTCTCGCCGCCGCTGGACACCAGAGCGCCGGGTGTCGATCTGACCGGTTTGCGTGGGGCGTCGGAGTTTTCCGCCTCGGCCTCACGCAAGCGCTTTTTTTCGGCTTCCTGCTGGGCGATGAGCGCTTTCTGTCGCGCTTCTTCTGCCTCACGAGCCTGGCGGGCCAGGGTTTCTTCAATGGTTTTAAGGACTTTAGACAGGTCTGCCTGATCCTGCTCGCGGGCGGCCAGTTTCTGGTCTCGGGCTTTCACGTCGTCATTGAGCTTGGCAAGGGCCTGCTGGCGCTCCTTGCGGACCTTGTCGAGCGCTTCGCGCCGAGTGTCGAGATCGTTTTGCTGTACCAGCAGCTGTGCTTGCTGCAAGCCGATGTCCTTTTCGACATTGGCCAGTTGGCGCAGGGTTTCGTTGAAGCTTTTAAGCTGCTCCAGGCGAGCCTGGCTCAGATAGTCGTAATAGGTGAGGGTGCGGGCGAATTTCTCGGGATTCTGCTGGTTGAGCAGCAGCTTGAGGTATTCCTGGCGACCGTTCTGGTAGGCGGCGCGGGCCTGGATGGCGATCAGTCGCTGCTGTTCAGTGCGCGCGCTCTGGAGTTTTTTTTTCTCCGCATCGAGCCGCTGCAGCTCGGACTCGCTCTTCTTCAGCTCTTTCTGCAGGGCTTCGACCTGCTTCTCAAGCTTGCCCATCTCGGTTTCGGTGCCCTTGAGCTCCTTTTGTACCCCGGATTTTTCCTCCTGGAGCTTGCCCAGCAGTTTTTTCAGCTCGGCAATGTCCTGGCGCGTGGCGTCCAGTTGCTGTTGGGTTTGCGCGCGCTCATCCGCGAAGGCCGGTTGGAGCAGGCATGTCAGAGCGAGGGCGATCAGGACGCGAAGCATAGAGGCGGGCGGCACCAGGGTAAGGGACGGCCTAGTATGCCCGCCCGACGCGGCAAAAAAAACGCCTCAAAGCCAACTGCTTTGAGGCGTTCGTCATAAAAAGCCGTTTCAGGCTGATTACAGGGCGTTTTTGATATCAGACCAGAATCGAAGTGCCAGTCATTTCCGCCGGTTTTTCCAGGCCCAGCAGTTTCAGCATGGTCGGCGCCACGTCCGCCAGCACACCACCTTCGCGGACTTTCAGGTCACGCTTGCCGACATAGATGAACGGCACCGGCTCGGTGGTGTGTGCAGTGTGTGCCTGACCGGTGGATTCGTCGGCCATCTGCTCGACGTTGCCGTGGTCGGCGGTGATCAGTGCTTCGCCGCCGACCTTTTCCAGTGCCTCGACGATGCGGCCGACGCAGGTGTCCAGGCATTCCACGGCTTTCACAGCGGCTTCGAACACGCCGCTGTGGCCGACCATGTCGCCGTTGGCGTAGTTGACCACGATCACGTCGTAGCGCTGGTTCTCGATGGCCTCGACGATGCGATCAGTGACTTCCGGTGCGCTCATTTCCGGCTGCAAGTCATACGTGGCGACTTTCGGCGACGGGATCAGGATGCGTTCTTCGCCCGGGAACGGTTCTTCGCGACCGCCGGAGAAGAAGAAGGTGACGTGGGCGTACTTCTCGGTTTCGGCGATGCGCAGCTGGGTCTTGCCGTTTTTCGCCAGATAGTCGCCGAGCACGTTTTCCAGGCTGCCGGGGGCAAAGGCTGCGGGTGCCGGGATGCTGGCGGCGTACTGGGTCAGGCCCACGTACTGCACTTTTGGCTGGCGTGCGCGCTCGAATTCCTTGAAACCGTCTTCGACAAACACGCGGCTCAGCTCGCGGGCGCGGTCGGCGCGGAAGTTCATGAACACCACGGCATCGCCGTCTTCGACTTTCACCGGCTCACCGATGCTGGTGGCTTTGACGAATTCGTCGCTCTCGCCACGGGCGTAAGCGGCTTCCAGACCTTCCTGGGCGGTGGCGGCGTTGAATTCTCCCTTGCCGTCAACGATCAGATTGTAGGCCTGGGCCACGCGATCCCAGCGGTTGTCGCGGTCCATGGCGTAATAGCGGCCGATCAGGCTGGCGATGCGTCCCTTGCCGAGGGCCTGGAAGGTCGCGTCGAGCAGTTCGATCGACGAGGCGGCGCTTTTCGGCGGCGTGTCACGGCCGTCGAGGAAGGCGTGCAGGTAGATCTTTTCGGCGCCGCGCTTGAAGGCCAGTTCGGCCATGGCGATCAGGTGATCCTGGTGGCTGTGAACGCCGCCATCCGACAGCAGGCCCATGAAGTGCACGGCCTTGCCGGCGGCCACGGCCTTGTCCACGGCGGCGCAGATGGTCGGGTTCTCGAAGAACTCGCCGTCGCGGATCGCTTTGGTCACGCGCGTGAAGTCCTGATACACCACGCGCCCGGCGCCGAGGTTCATGTGGCCGACTTCAGAGTTGCCCATCTGGCCGTCCGGCAGACCGACGTCCATGCCGCTGCCCGAGATCAAGCCGTTCGGCACGGTGGCCCACAGGCGATCCAGCACAGGCTTTTTGGCCGCATAGACGGCGTTGGATTCGGGGCTGTCGCTGTGACCGAAGCCGTCGAGAATCATCAGGACCAAAGGTTTAGGCGTGGTAGTCATGGAATCCACTCGTGGCTAATAAGAAGAGGGCGATGGAAAAGGGAGTTGGAGTTTAAAGCGAAGTTCCAGCGGCGTCACCGCCGGACGGGGTTTGGCCGACCATAGTGGCTGTGTATACTGGCCGACATTTTAACGCCCTGGAACCTCCTTCGATGGTTGCTCACCTGATTGAATTTGCCACTAACCACTACATTCTTGTCGGTATCTTCGTCGTACTGCTGGCTTTGCTGCTGGCGCATACGGTGCAGGGCGGCGGTAAAAGCCTGAGCACGGGCGAGCTGACCGCACTGGTCAACAAGGAAGCCGGCGTGGTGGTGGACATCCGTCCGAGCAAGGACTACGCCGCCGGTCACATCGTTGGCGCGGTGAACATTCCCCAGGACAAACTGGCCGCCCGCATCGGCGAGCTGGAAAAACACAAGGCCAAGACCATCATTCTGGTCGACGCCCTGGGCCAGACCGCCGGCACCCATGCCCGCGAGCTGATGAAGGCCGGCTTCACCGCCGCCAAGCTGTCCGGCGGGATTTCCAGCTGGAAAGGCGACAACCTGCCGTTGGTGAAGTGACATGAGCGACGTCATCGTCTACTCCAGCGATTACTGCCCTTACTGCTCGCGCGCCAAGTACCTGCTCGCGAACAAAGGCGTGGCCTTCGAAGAGATCAAGGTCGATGGCAAGCCGCAGGTGCGCGCCGCCATGGCCCAGAGGGCCGGACGCACGTCCGTGCCGCAGATCTGGATCGGCGACACCCACGTCGGCGGATGTGATGATTTGTATGCCCTGGAGCGCGCCGGCAAGCTCGACGCGCTGCTCAAGGCCTGACCTGCTGCACACGTAAAGAACCCTAAAAGACCCAAGATCAGAAAGGATCTGAGATGACTGACCAACAGAACACTGCAGCCAGCGAAGAAGAAACCGCACCGCAATTCTCCTTGCAGCGCATCTACGTACGCGACCTGTCCTTCGAAGCCCCGAAAAGCCCGGCGATCTTCCGCCAGCAGTGGGACCCGGCGGTCGCTCTGGATCTGAATACCCGCCAGAAAGCCCTGGAAGGTGATTTCTACGAAGTCGTGCTGACCCTGTCCGTCACCGTGAAAAACGGTGAAGAAGTGGCCTTCATCGCTGAAGTGCAACAGGCCGGTATCTTCCTGATCAAAAACCTGGACGCGGCTTCGATGAGCCACACCCTGGGTGCGTTCTGCCCGAACATCCTGTTCCCGTACGCTCGCGAAACCCTGGACAGCCTGGTGACCCGCGGTTCGTTCCCGGCCCTGATGCTGGCCCCGGTGAACTTCGACGCCCTGTACGCGCAAGAGCTGCAGCGCATGCAGGAATCCGGCGAGACTCCGACCGTTCAGTAAATGATCTGAGCGTTGACGCAAGTCCAATGTGGGAGCGGGCTTGCTCGCGAAAGCGGTGTGTCAGGTGGCATAAATGTCATCTGATGCGGCCCCTTCGCGAGCAAGCCCGCTCCCACATTTGTTATGCGGTGTTATTTGAAGTCGTTCTGCCGCCACGCTTCGTAAACGGCCACTGCCACGGTGTTGGACAGGTTCAGGCTGCGGCAGCCTTCGCGCATCGGCAGGCGCAGGCGCTGTTCGCCGGGCAGGGCGTCGAGCACTTCCGGCGGCAGGCCACGGCTTTCCGGGCCGAAGATGAATGCATCGCCGGGGACGAACGCGGCATCGTGAAACGGCCGCGAACCCTTGGTGGTGAAGGCGAACAGCCGTGGATGACCGAGGCTTTCCAGGCAGCTGGCGAGGTCGGCATGGCGCTGCAAGGTGGCATACTCGTGGTAGTCGAGACCGGCGCGGCGCAAGCGCTTGTCGTCCATCTCGAAACCCAGCGGTTCGATCAAATGCAGGTGGCAGCCGCTGTTGGCGCACAGCCTGATAACGTTCCCGGTGTTCGGCGGAATTTCCGGTTGAAAAAGGATGACGTGAAACATGCACGGCTCCGAAGGTAAAGATGACGCGCATTCTACGCCGCAAGCGGATCCGCGTTCGAAACTATTCCCGCGGGTGATGGCCTCACTGGCGATCGTCGGTGTGATGGTCGGGATGATGATCGGCCGTTTGACCACGCCTGACCCGACCGTTTTGCAGCAGGTCGAGGTGATCGATGGCGGGCTGGCGGTCTGGTTCAACAACGAGCCGAAGCTGCATGGCGAGATCGTCGATGGCAGCGTTGCGCTGTTGTTCGAGGCCGAAGGCCAGGCGCAGAAAGGCCAGCTCAAGTTCAACGGCAAGGACGTGAACTGGCGGACGCGGTTGAGTGACGGGGGATTGTTGCTGACGCTGGTGGCGGCGCGGCCGCTGCAGGGCGACTGGGCCGGCCAGGCGGTCGATGACCGCTGGCGGCTGGAGATCCATCTCCGGGAGCAATAAAAGAGGGAATCCCCGGCCTGCCTGTACCAAGGTTCCCGAAACGGGCGGGCTCATCGCATCGCGTTCTGAGCCGGTGTAAAGAAGGAACCCCTGACCTGCCTGTATCAAGGGCCCCAAAAGGGTGGACTCGATGAGTCCGGTGTAAAGAGGGGAATCCCCGGCCTGCCTGTACCAAGGCCCCCGAAAGGGTGGGTGAATCGAATCACCTGATGGAGTTATTGCAGGGGGCGTGCCAGTTTTTCTCGTTTTGAAACAAAAAAGTCCCACACAATGACGAAGGCCCCGTAGTACGGGGCCTTCGTCTTTTTACAGGTTGGGATTTTCAGCTGTTTACAGTGCAAGCCTGGGCCGGTGACCGTGCCCGATTAAGGGTCACGGTGCCTTGCAGCGGTGCAGGCTGGCGCTGAATCTCAGCCTTCATCACCCTCATCGTCATCCCCGCCATCGACCTTCATGCCGAGTTCCTTGATCTTGCGGGTCAGGGTGTTCCGGCCCCAGCCCAGCAGCACGGCAGCGTCGCGACGACGCCCGGCGGTGTGCTTCAGAGCCGTTTCGATCATGATTCGCTCGAACGCCGGCACCGCGCTGTCGAGCAGGCTCGACTGCCCGCGTGCCAGGGCCTGATCGGCCCATTGGCGCAGCGCCTGTTCCCAGTTGGTCACCGGCGCCGAGTCCTGCGGCAGGCTCAGCAGTTCCGGCGGCAGGTCGCTGATATGCACCTCGCGCCCGGACGCCATCACGGTGATCCAGCGGCAGGTGTTTTCCAGCTGGCGCACGTTGCCAGGCCACGGCAGGTTCTTCAGGTATTCCTCGGTCTCGCTTTTCAGCAGCTTCGGCTCCACCGCCAGCTCTTGCGCGGCGCGGCTGAGGAAGTGCTTGGCCAGGGTCGGGATGTCTTCGCGACGGTCCGACAGACGCGGGATGTGGATGCGGATCACGTTGAGGCGGTGGAACAAGTCCTCACGGAATTTCCCGGCGTGAACCAGGGTTTCCAGATTCTGGTGGGTCGCCGCGATGATCCGCACATCGACTTTGACCGGCACGTGCCCGCCAACGCGATAGAACTCGCCATCGGCCAGCACCCGCAGCAGGCGAGTCTGGGTGTCCGCCGGCATGTCGCCGATTTCATCGAGGAACAGCGTGCCGCCGTCGGCCTGTTCGAAACGGCCACGACGCAGGTTGGCCGCACCGGTGAACGCGCCTTTTTCGTGGCCGAACAGTTCGGATTCCATCAGGTCTTTCGGGATCGCCGCCATGTTCAGCGCGATGAACGGCGAGGCCGCGCGCGGGCTGTGGCGGTGCAGGGCGTGAGCCACCAGTTCTTTACCGGTGCCGGATTCGCCGTTGATCAGCACGGTGATGTTGGAGTGGCTCAAGCGCCCGATGGCGCGAAACACTTCCTGCATCGCCGGCGCTTCGCCGATGATTTCCGGGGTGCGAGTCAGGGTCGGGGCGACTTCCAGGCCTTGCTGCTCCTGGGCGTGCTGATTGGCACGTTTGACCAGCGACACGGCTTCGTCAACGTCGAACGGCTTGGGCAGGTACTCGAACGCGCCGCCCTGGTAGGAGGCGACAGCGCTGTCCAGATCGGAGTGAGCGGTCATTATGATCACCGGCAACCGCGGGTGCTGCTCGCGGATCCGCGCCAGCAGGTCCAGGCCACTGGCGCCGGGCATGCGGATGTCGGAGATGATCACGTCCGGCTGTTGGCGCGCGAGGCGGCTCATCACGCCATCGGCGCTGTCGAAGCTCTGGGTGGTCATGCCTTCCTGTTGCAGGGCTTTTTCCAGAACCCAACGGATAGAACGGTCGTCATCGACGATCCACACGGTTTCACTACGGCTCATGTCGATGTGGCTCCTTGTTCCAGTGGCAGAAAGATCGAGAACGTGGTGTGGCCTGGATGGCTGTCACACTCGATCAGGCCCTGGTGCTGGCTGATGATGTTCTGGGTGATGGCCAGGCCGAGCCCGGTACCGTCCGGACGGCCGCTGACCATGGGAAAGAAGATGGTTTCCTGCAGTTCCGCCGGAATGCCCGGACCGTTGTCGATGATCTCGATCTTGGTCACCAGGCGATGACGGACGTGGCCGATGGTGAACTGGCGCATGGCGCGGGTGCGCAGGCTGATGCGGCCCAGGCGCAGCTCGTTCTGGCTGCTGATGGCCTGCATCGCGTTGCGCACGATGTTCAGCACCGCCTGAATCATTTGTTCGCGGTCGATCAGGACATCGGGGATGCTCGGGTCGTAATCGCGCACCAGCGTGATGCAGCCCTGGCTTTCGGCCTCGACCAGTTGGCAGACCCGCTCCAGCACTTCGTGGACGTTGCACAGGGCCAGCGACGGCAGTTTGTTAGAACCGAGCATGCGGTCGACCAGATTGCGCAGGCGGTCGGCCTCTTCGATGATCACGTTGGTGTAGTCGCGCAGGCTGTCTTCCGGCAGTTCCCGGGCCAGCAGTTGCGCGGCGCCACGAATGCCGCCGAGCGGGTTCTTGATCTCGTGGGCCAGGCCGCGCACCAGCATCTTGCTGGTTTCCTGCTTCGACAACTGGGCCTCTTCCTTGGTGATCCGCAACAGGCGGTCACGGGGATGGACCTCCAGCAGGAGCAGGGTCGCGCCGTTGCTGAGGATCGGCGTTACCGCGTAATCCACGGTCAGGGTCTGGCCGGTGAGGGCGGTGAGCATCGCTTCGCGCTTGGTGAACGGGTGCGCCTGCTCCACCGCCTGACGCAACGAGTTGAGCGCCTCGGTGGACTCGGTGAACAGCTCGCTGATGAACTGCCCATGGCTGCGCTGACCGCTGATGGCCAGCAGCATCTCCGCCGCCGGGTTCATGTACTCGAGGCGCAATTCGCTGTCGAGCAGGATGGTGGCGGTGGTCAGGTTGTCGAGTAGCAAGCGATGCAGTGCGTCACTGATGGTCATGAGGACCTCTTTTGGAGCATGGCGCGCGCAGGGATACAGCGCTGATACGAGGAAAATGCAAAAACCAAACCAAGGCTCCGAAAAGAAGCGTTCAACCCCTGAAACGGGCGTTTGACGCTCGTTTGCGTGGCAGTCAAACCGCTCTGGCGGGTACTTTCGAACCAAAATGGGTTGGAATGTGAGTACGGTGCAATGTATTGCACCAATATAGTGCGCAAAGCTGAACGGCGTCAGAAGAAACGCAGGAAAGGATTTTTCGGTTCGGCGGGTTTGTCTTTCAGCGGGCATTCCGGGCGCACGCCGTAGTCGGCGCTGACGCAGGGTTTGACCTGACGCTTCTGTGCCAGGGAAATGCGCTGCATGTGGAAGGGCTGGTTGGCGGTTTTCTCCACGGTGCGGCCCTCAGCATCAAGGATCTCGACCGACAGGTTGTGGCTGCCACGATCGATGTTGCTCAGCGGGAACACCGGGCTCAGGCCGGGTTCGCCGACGGCCTGGCCATCCAGCAGCAGGCGATACCGATGACCTTTTTGCAGGCCCGGCTCGCTGGTGACGCTGACGATCAGTTCGCCGGCGCTGCTGCGAATGGTCGCGTCCGGCTCGGGGATCAGCACCCGCAGCATGTCGTAGTGGAACAGCGGCGGCTCTGCTGATTTCATCGACGGCTTGACCGGTGCAGTGGCGGTCGGATTCGAGGCCATGCGATTGCTGTTAGCCAGCGGCACACGCTTGGCATTGGCGCGCGGTTGATCGGTGTAGACGCGATTGCCCTGTGCATCGATGTAAGTGAACACCTCGGCCGATGCGCCAAACGCGATCAGCGACAGGCACAAGGCAATCAATCCTCGCATCATGGCCTGTGCACCCGCTGCACGGTGAACACCACCGCAGGACTCTGCTGAATGATCGTCTCGCCATTGATTACCTGCACCGCGAGCCGATGCTCGCCCCGGTCGACGTTCACCAGTTGCAGGATCGGCACATTACTCGGCTGGCCATAAGGTGCGTCGTCCAGCAGCAGGCGCAATTGATGCGGCGGTTGCAGGCGCGGCTTGATCAGCACGCTGACCGTGAAGGTGCCGTTGTTGGCGCGCAGGGCCTCTTCGGTGGGCAGGCCGGTCAGCTCAAGCACTTCATAGGCATTGCGTCCTGGCGCAGGGCTGGGGGTGTCTGAAGAGGGCGGGCTCGGTGCCTGGGGCTGAACGCTGTTGAGCGGCGGCAACTCCACCGGCTGCGCCTGTACGCCGTCCGGTGCGTGATCGCTGTACACCGTGTTGCCGCTGGCATCGGTGTACTTGTAGATCTGCGCGGCGGCGGGCAGGGCGATCAGCAGCAGGAAGAAAAAACCACGACCCATGGATTCGACCGATCAACAATGAGATTGGCTTGCAGCATAGGCCAGGGGCGGCGGTAAGCCCAATCGGGACAATATCTGCTCACACAAACCGCACAGGATTTATTGTGCGGCGCCAGGTGTAACGGCATTCTCGCGGGCGCCGGACAGGACGCCTGCCTTGTAGTGCTCGACCAGGACCGGCACACCCTTGGTGTCAACTTCGCGCAACTCGCCTTCCTTTACGTCGTCAACAAAGTTGACGTTGAGGGTGTGGCCATTGTCGAGCCTGGTCACCCAGAGGCCTTGGCGTTTGTCATCGCGATATTCACCCCGCTCGGTAGTGCCACGAACAGTCAATTCACTCAGGCCGTTGAGTTGGCCGTGGGCATAGGTCTGGAATCCGGTGGCGACCCATTCCATGTCGTCGTGGTTGAGAAGCTGCCAGCGACCCTCGCGCAAATCATTGTGGAATTCGCCCTCCAGTGTTTGCCCATCCTGGTACAGCGTCCACTGGCCCTCTCGTTTGCCCTCTACGAAATTGCCGGACTCCGAATATTTCTCGTCTTTGGAAGAAGACCACGGGCCGATCCGCACACCCTGCTTGTAGGCACCTTGGGCCGTGAGCGAGCCAGAATCATAAGACACCGATTGGCCGTCTTCACTGCCGGTGAATTTAGCCGGTTCGGTTTCCCAGGCAATACGCCTCACCCGATAGTTGTAGAGCGTGCGCTTGCCCTCGACGAGCGTCTCGTCGAGCCATCGCCAGAAAGTAACGGTAAGGAACCGGCCGTTTTTTTCCTGATAGGTCTTCTTGAAGAAGTAAGGTTCGTCATCTGGCGTCGGGTCGCTCAGTGGGTCGTAGTACTGGCCGTAAAAGCTCACCAGTTTCCCTTGGCTGAAATCGAGCTGGTCGAATTCCGGTATGCCGGACTCTTCGAGGAAGAGGCTGTAGTTGAGCGGGGTGATTTGGCTCAGAGCCTTCTTGATGGTCAGGGCGTCGAGGTGTTTGCGACCTTCGGCGATGCGGTCCAGCGCCGGCTGCAATCGCGTGACGCGACTGTAGAGGTGGTCGTTCGCGTTGTATTTGTAGGCGTAGATTTTGTAGCGGTCGTCTTGCCGAAAAAGCACGAAGCGGGTCGGATCCTCACTGTCGAGCGACATGAGAAAAACCGATTCGATGTTCACCTGACCGAACTCATCAAGCAGTTGCGGGCGTTCGCCCGGCGTGTCGCAACGGCAGTAATAGCCTTTGACGCCCTTCGTTTCCTTGATGAACGCCAGAGTCATCGAGCTTTCCTGCAAGCCCTGGATCAGCGGGTGAGCCAGCGGCTTGTCTTCGTAGAACTCGGCAGCGCCAGTTGTTGAGCAGGCGAGGCCGGCCATCATGGCGATAGCCCGTAACCACTTCATGCGAATCCCTTCGTCAAGGCGCCGGTCGTGGCGCGAAAGCGGTGGATTATCCATGGATGAGCGGGCACAAAAAAGGCCTCCCGAAGGAGGCCTCTCTTTTGTCACGCCGCGTAGCGCGGCGCTACCGGATCAGCAGCTGTAGTACAGCTCATATTCCAGTGGGTGTACGAAGGTGCGGACCTTGATTTCTTCTTCGGATTTCAGCGCGATGTAAGCGTCGATGAAGTCGTCGGAGAACACGCCGCCCTTGGTCAGGAACGCACGGCCCTTGTCCAGCTCTTCCAGGGCTTCTTTCAGGCTGCCGCAAACTTGCGGGATCTCTTTCGCCTCTTCAGGCGGCAGGTCGTACAGGTTCTTGTCGGCAGCATCGCCTGGGTGGATCTTGTTCTGGATACCGTCCAGACCTGCCATCAGCAGCGCTGCGAAAGCCAGGTACGGGTTGGCAGCCGGATCCGGGAAGCGGGCTTCGATACGACGGCCTTTCGGGCTGTTGACGTAAGGAATACGGATCGAGGCGGAACGGTTGCGAGCCGAGTAGGCCAGCATCACTGGAGCTTCGAAGCCTGGCACCAGACGCTTGTAGGAGTTGGTGGCCGGGTTGGTGAAGCCGTTCAGGGCCTTACCGTGCTTGATGATGCCGCCGATGAAGTACAGGGCGGTGTCGGACAGGCCGGCATAACCTTCACCCGCGAAGGTGTTCTTGCCATCTTTGGAGATGGACATGTGAACGTGCATGCCCGAACCGTTGTCGCCGTACAGTGGCTTCGGCATGAAGGTCGCGGTGCGGCCGTAGGCGTCGGCAACGTTGTGCACAACGTACTTCAGGGTCTGGGTTTCGTCGGCTTTCTTCACCAGGGTGTTGAACTTGACGCCGATTTCGTTCTGGCCGGCAGTTGCCACTTCGTGGTGGTGAACTTCAACGGTCAGGCCCATTTCTTCCAGTGCGTTGCACATGGAGGTACGGATTTCGTGGTCGTGGTCGAACGGCGGAACCGGGAAGTAGCCGCCTTTCACGCCTGGACGGTGGCCTTTGTTGCCGCCTTCCACGTCCTGGTCGGACATCCACGAGCCTTGCTCGGAGTAGATCTTGAACATCGAACCGGAGATGTCGGACTTGAACTTCACTTCGTCGAAGATGAAGAACTCTGGCTCTGGACCGGCGAATACGGTGTCACCGATACCGGTGGTCTTCAGGTATTCCTCGGCGCGGCGGGCGATGGCGCGCGGGTCGCGATCGTAACCTTGCATGGTCGAAGGTTCGATGATGTCGCAGACCAGGATCAGGGTCGGCTCTTCGGTGAACGGGTCCAGAACGGCGGTTTCGTCGTCCGGCAGCAGGATCATGTCGGAGGCTTCGATGCCTTTCCAGCCAGCGATGGAGGAACCGTCGAACATCTTGCCAACTTCGAAGAAGTCGTCTTCCAGCGCATCGCGAGCCGGCATGGTCACGTGGTGCTGAGTGCCTTTGGTGTCCGTGAAGCGCAGATCAATCCACTTGACGTCATGATCTTTGATGAGTTGAACCGACTTCGACATAGTGTCCTCCGGGTGAATTAGGGCGGGTAGTGGATGCCCTTAATAGTGGTGATGCCGGCGCGAATACTCTGCCAAGGCAACCTGCCTCACAAGGGAGCAAATTGCATGCCAGTGCCCCAGCATGGGTTTTTTGCCCCAAATTCACGCTTCTAAAGGTCGAAAGTGCCTTAAAGGCGAAAATCTCGCCCTGTAATGTAGCGCTCAAATCGAAAAATGATCCGTTTTGGTGCGTGCAAAACCTTCTGCACATTAACTGGTTAAACCTTGAGCAATTTCCGCTATAATCCGCGCCCCCCTTTTTCGGCTGGCCCTGCGCGCGCTGTTTTCATGAAACTAATCGTAAAAGTCTTCCCCGAGATCACCATCAAAAGCCGACCTGTCCGGACGAAATTCATCCGCCAGTTGGCCAAGAACATCCGCACCGTGCTCCGCGACCTGGACCCGGCCGTGGTGGTGAACGGTGTGTGGGACAATCTCGAGCTGGAAACCCGCGTCACCGACCCCAAGGCCCTGAAAGAGATGGGCGAGCGCCTGACCTGCATGCCGGGCATCGCGCACTTTCTGCAGATCGACGAGTACCCGCTGGGCGACTTCGACGACATCACCGAAAAGTGCAAGCAGCACTACGGCGATGCACTGGCCGGGAAGATCTTTTCGGTGCGCTGCAAGCGTGCGGGCAAGCATGCGTTCAGCTCGATGGACGTCGAAAAATACGTCGGCAGCAAGCTGCGCCGTGAGTGCGGCGCTGCCGGAATCGACCTGAAGCAGCCGGAAATCGAAGTCCGTATCGAAGTTCGCGACAAACGGTTGTTCGTGATTCACAGCCAGCACAATGGCATCGGCGGCTACCCGCTCGGTGCGCTGGAGCAGACGCTGGTATTGATGTCCGGTGGCTTTGACTCGACGGTTGCCGCGTACCAGATCCTTCGTCGCGGCCTGATGACGCACTTCTGCTTCTTCAATCTGGGCGGTCGTGCTCACGAATTGGGCGTAATGGAAGTCGCGCATTTCATCTGGAAGAAGTACGGCAGCTCGCAACGCGTGCTATTTGTCAGTGTTCCATTCGAAGAAGTCTTGGGCGAAATTCTCGGCAAGGTCGACGACAGTCATATGGGCGTCGTATTGAAGCGTATGATGTTGCGCGCAGCGTCGAGCATTGCCGAACGCCTGCACATCGATGCGCTGGTCACCGGCGAAGCGATTTCCCAGGTATCGAGCCAGACGTTGCCGAACCTGTCGGTCATCGATTGCGTCACCGACAAACTGGTCCTGCGGCCGCTGATCGTCGCCCACAAGCAGGACATCATCGACACGGCCGACCAGATCGGTACCGGTGATTTCGCCCGGCACATGCCGGAATACTGCGGCGTCATCTCGGTCAACCCGAAGACCGCCGCCAAGCGCGGCCGCGTCGAGCACGAAGAGCAGGAATTCGACATGGCGGTGCTCGAGCGTGCGCTCGCAAACGCCAGACTGGTGCCGATCGATCGGGTGATCGACGAATTGGGCCAGGATTTGCAGATCGAAGAAGTCAGCGAAGCGCTGGCCGGTCAGATCGTCATCGACATCCGTCACCCGGATGCCGCCGAGGATGACCCGCTGGAGCTCGCCGGCATAGAGGTACAGACGATGCCGTTCTACGCAGTGAACGCTCGTTTCAAGGAACTGGACCCTACTCGCCAGTACCTGCTGTATTGCGACAAAGGCGTGATGAGTCGCCTGCATGCCCACCATTTGCTCAGTGAGGGGCATGCCAATGTGCGCGTTTATCGACCGAGCTAAGTGCCCGGGGCTGTTTGCCTGTGGCCTGCGTCACCGGCCCCCCGACACCGCCGTCAAGCTGTAACGGCCATGCCGGACACTACTGTCAATCGCTGCCAAGACTTGTCAGCAAACCGAATCCTCTGATCGAGATACACAAGTGATCGAAAATCTACGCAACATCGCCATCATTGCCCACGTTGACCATGGTAAGACCACCCTGGTAGACAAACTCCTGCGTCAATCCGGCACTCTGGAGCGCAACGAGCTCAACGACGAGCGCGTGATGGACTCCAACGACCAGGAAAAAGAGCGCGGCATTACCATTCTGGCGAAAAACACCGCCATCAACTGGAACGGCTACCACATCAACATCGTGGACACCCCGGGCCACGCCGACTTCGGCGGCGAAGTCGAGCGCGTTATGTCCATGGTTGACTCCGTGCTGCTGCTGGTCGACGCCCAGGACGGCCCTATGCCACAAACCCGTTTCGTGACCAAGAAGGCTTTCGAAGCCGGCCTGCGTCCAATCGTGGTCATCAACAAGGTTGACCGTCCGGGCGCGCGTCCTGACTGGGTTCTGGACCAGATCTTCGATCTTTTCGACAACCTGGGCGCCACCGAAGAACAACTGGACTTCCAGGTTGTTTACGCTTCGGCCCTGAACGGCATCGCCGGTCTGGACCACACCGCCATGGGCGAAGACATGACCGCGCTGTACCAGGCGGTAGTCGACCACGTTCCGCCTCCGGCTGTTGACCGTGACGGTCCGTTCCAGATGCAGATCTCCGCTCTGGACTACAACAGCTTCCTGGGTGTTATCGGTGTTGGCCGTATCGCTCGTGGTCGCGTCAAGCCGAACACTCCGGTTGTCGCTATCAGCGCCGACGGCAAGCGCCGCAACGGTCGTATCCTGAAGCTGATGGGTCACCACGGTCTGCACCGCGTTGACGTTGAAGAAGCAGCGGCCGGCGACATCGTCTGCATCAGCGGTTTCGACGAGCTGTTCATCTCCGACACCCTGTGCGACATCAACAACGTCGAGGCGATGAAGCCACTGACCGTTGACGAGCCAACCGTTTCCATGACCTTCCAGGTAAACGACTCGCCATTCTGCGGTAAAGAAGGCAAGTTCGTGACCTCCCGTAACATCAAGGATCGTCTGGACAAAGAGCTGCTGTACAACGTTGCACTGCGCGTTGAAGAAGGCGACTCGGCTGACAAGTTCAAGGTTTCCGGCCGTGGTGAGCTGCACCTCTCGGTACTGATCGAAACCATGCGTCGCGAAGGCTTCGAGCTGGCCCTGGGCCGTCCTGAAGTGATCATCCGTGAAGTTGACGGCGTGAAGCAGGAACCGTTCGAAAACGTGACCATCGACATCCCTGAAGAATCCCAGGGCAAGGTCATGGAAGAGATGGGTCTGCGTAAAGGCGACCTGAGCAACATGGTGCCGGATGGCAAGGGCCGTGTTCGTCTGGAATACAACATCCCTGCTCGCGGTCTGATCGGTTTCCGTAACCAGTTCCTGACCCTGACCAACGGTGCTGGCATCCTGACCTCGATCTTCGACCGTTATGCTCCAGTGAAGTCGGGCCACATGTCCGGCCGTCAGAACGGCGTTCTGGTTTCGGTTGAAACCGGCAAGGCACTGACCTACTCCCTGGAAACCCTGCAGGCTCGTGGCAAGCTGTTCGTAGAACACGGCCAGGAGATCTACAACGGTCAGATCGTTGGTCAGAACTCCCGCGACAACGACCTGGGTGTGAACCCGACCAAAGGCAAGAAGCTCGACAACATGCGTGCTTCGGGTAAAGACGAAACCATCGCTCTGGTCCCACCTGTTCGCTTCACCCTGGAACAGGCTCTGGAGTACATCCAGGAAGACGAGCTGTGCGAAGTCACTCCTAAGTCCATCCGTCTTCGCAAGAAGATCCTGGACGAAAGCGAGCGTACCCGCGCTGCCAAGAAAGCCAAGGCGTAAGATTTAGCCAAGGCTGAAAAAAACGCCCCCGGTCGAGAGATCGGGGGCGTTTTTGTTTGTCTGGGGAAAATGTGGAATAGGCCTTGAAGATCAAGAGCCCCTCACCCTAGCCCTCTCCCGGAGGGAGAGGGGACTGATCGGGGGATGCTCAAGAGATACGCCGACCTGATCGGGCTGTGCCGAATCCATAATCGACTGGTTGTTTCAGGTCGATGGATTTCGCAAGACACCTCGGTCGGCTCCCTCTCCCCCCGGGAGAGGGCTGGGGTGAGGGTCGGCTTTTAGAAGCGCTCGATCGAACGGGAGTTCTGCACCCGCTCCACTTCCTTCGGCTTATACGCGCAATAACCCGGGCGCGGGCCGATCTTCGGGTGGTTGCGGCAGGTGTCCGGGCGCTTGTCATAAATGGTGCACAGGCGGCTCTTACGATCCAGGTAGTAGCAATCGTTGTTGCTCATGCGCTGCAGGGTGAAGATCCCCGACTTCTGGTTGAAGCGCTCGACCAGACCTTCCTTTTGCAGGCGCTTGGCGATGTTCTTCGGCGGGTCGCCCAGTTCGAACTCGTCGACCACACCGATGCGCACCAGATCCTTGATCTTGACCTCGACCGGCAGCGTGCAGCAGCTGGAAATGCACGAGCCGCACATCGGGGCCGAATATTTGGCCCAGGTATCGAGACGGTCGATCTCGGCTGCGGCGATCAGGTTGGGCTTCATCATCGGTGTTTACCAGGCGTGTGCATCAGGGCGCGCGATCATACCGGGACGGGTGGAATTTTGAACAACCTTTCGCCAGATTTTTTCTT
The DNA here is from genome assembly GCF_021602345.1 of Pseudomonas pharyngis. Lineage (GTDB taxonomy): Bacteria > Pseudomonadota > Gammaproteobacteria > Pseudomonadales > Pseudomonadaceae > Aquipseudomonas > Aquipseudomonas pharyngis. The sequence continues at coordinate 376,820 of NZ_BQID01000003.1, read as the reverse complement.
CGCGCGGTTGCAGGGGCGACAATTCGGCACGGCCCCTGCATTCATTGAGGCATATGACAAAGTAATGCCGGTCGATCTCACACTCTCGGTAAAAACTGCCGAACCAGAGCCCTTACCGTCGGTCAGACCGTCTAGGCTCTGACAACTCCCCGCTCGCTCGAGGTCCTATCGATGACTCAAGAACCACTAGTTCGCGAAGCAGAGGTGGCCGCATTCCGCGACGCCGTCCTGACCAAACTCACCTATGCGGTGGGCAAAGACCCGGATCACGCCTTCGACCATGACTGGTTCGAAGCCATCGCCCTGGCGGCGCGCGATCACATGGTCGAGCACTGGATGGACCACACCCGGCAGATTTACCGCAAAGGCCAGAAACGGGTGTATTACCTCTCGCTGGAATTTCTCATCGGCCGTTTGCTGTACGACAGCCTGAGCAACCTCGGTTTGCTGGACGTCGCCCGTGAAGCCTTGACCGAACTGGGCGTCGATCTCGAGCGCATCCGCATCCTGGAGCCGGACGCGGCGCTGGGCAACGGTGGCCTCGGACGATTGGCGGCGTGCTTCATGGAAAGCATGTCGACCCTCGGTATCGCCGGCCACGGCTACGGTATTCGTTATGAGCACGGGTTATTCCGTCAGGCCATCGTCGATGGCTGGCAACAGGAGCAGACCGAGCACTGGCTGGATTTCGGCAACCCCTGGGAGTTCGAGCGGCCGGAGGTGGTCTATCCGATCGGCTTTGGCGGCAGCGTCGAGACCGTCACCGACGCCAGCGGCAAGTCCCGGCAAGTCTGGCACCCGGCGGAAACCGTCCGGGCCATTGCCTACGACACCCCGGTGGTCGGCTGGCGCGGGGCGAGCGTCAACACCTTGCGCCTGTGGCGGGCACGGGCGATGGAAGACCTGCACCTGGAGCGCTTCAACGCCGGTGACCACCTGGGCGCCGTCGCCGAAGTAGCCCGGGCCGAAAGTATCTCCCGCGTGCTCTACCCGGCGGACAGCACTGAAGCCGGGCAGGAACTGCGCCTGCGTCAGGAATACTTCTTCGTCGCTGCGTCGCTTCAGGACTTGCTGCGCCGTCATCGCAACATGCACACCTCGGTGCTGACCCTCGGCGATCACGCGGCAATCCAGCTCAACGACACCCACCCTTCGATTGCCGTTGCCGAATTGATGCGTCAACTGGTCGACGTCTACGACGTGGCCTGGGACGCGGCGTGGCAAGTCACCGTCGACACGCTGTCGTACACCAACCACACGCTGTTGCCCGAAGCCCTGGAGACCTGGCCGGTGGGGCTGATGGAGCGCATGCTGCCGCGGCACATGCAGATCATTTACCTGATCAACGCCCAGCACATCGATTCGTTGCGGGCCAAGGGCATCCACGATTTCGACGTGCTGCGCGCGGTGTCGCTGATCGAGGAAGACAACGGCCGTCGGGTGCGCATGGGTAACCTCGCGTTCCTCGGCTCGCACAGCGTCAACGGCGTGTCCGGGCTGCACACGCAACTGATGCGCAAAACCGTATTTGCCGAGCTGCACAAGCTGTATCCGGAGCGGATCAACAACAAGACCAACGGCATCACCTTCCGCCGCTGGCTGTATCAGGCCAACCCGGAACTGACGTCGATGTTGGTCGATGCCCTTGGCGCCGACGTGCTGGACAACCCTGAAGAGCGTTTGCTCGATCTTGAGCCGTTCGCCGAAAAACCCGCCTTCCGCAAAGCCTTCGCCGAGCAGCGGCTGCACAGCAAAAAAGCCCTCGCTTACCTGATCCATGAACGGCTGGGGATCGCGGTCAATCCGGCGGCGATGTTCGACGTGCAGGTCAAGCGGATCCACGAATACAAGCGCCAGTTGCTCAACCTGATGCACACCGTCGCGTTGTATCAGGCGATCCGCGCCGAGCCGGAAATCGACTGGGTGCCGCGGGTGAAAATCTTCGCCGGCAAAGCCGCGGCGAGTTATCACCAGGCCAAGCTGATCATCAAGCTGACCAACGACATCGCCCGGGTGGTGAATAACGACCCGACCGTGCGCGGCCTGCTCAAAGTGGTGTTCCTGCCCAACTACAACGTCAGCCTGGCGGAGAGCATCATTCCGGCGGCGGACCTGTCGGAGCAGATCTCCACCGCCGGTTTCGAAGCCTCGGGCACCAGCAACATGAAGTTCGGCCTGAACGGCGCGCTGACCATCGGCACCCTCGACGGCGCCAACGTGGAAATGTGCGAGAGCATCGGCGCCGAGCACATGTTTATCTTTGGCCTGAGCGCTCAACAGGTCGAAGCGCGTAAGCAGAACCACGAGTTCAGCGCGGTGCCGGACATTGCCGCGTCCCATCGCCTCAATGATGTGTTGCAGGCGATCCGCAGCGGGGTGTTCTCGCCGGACGACACGTCGCGCTACACCGGGCTAATCGATTCGCTGGTGGATTACGACCGGTTCTTCGTCTGCGCCGATTTCGACTCCTACTGGGAGGCGCAGATGCGCGTCGATGCGCTCTGGCACGACGCCAACAACTGGTGGCGCTCGGCGGTGCTGAACACCTCGCGCATGGGCTGGTTCTCCTCCGACCGGACGATCCGCGAGTACGCCACGGATATCTGGAAGGCACTGGAGTAACTTTTAGCGACAAATGTGCGCCCGGCCCCACGATTGTTGGGCCGGGCCGATATACTGAGCCTTGGTTCCGCCCCGCCACGGGGCTGCTCAGGGATATCGACCATGCAATGGATGTTCATGTTGATCGGGCTGCTGCTCGGCTGGCTGCTCGACGAGTCGTTCAGCGATGCGCTGTTGGGCGCCTTGCTCGGGCTCGTCATCGGCCAGGCGATGCGTATCGCGCGGCTCGGTTCACAGGCTGCCGAGCAACAGCGTCAGCTGGATCACGCGAAGATCGCGTTGCAGGGCGTCGAACAGCGACTGTTTCTGCTGGAGGGTGCTCCGGCATATTCGCCAGCGCCGCCGAGTGTCGCCCCGGCCAGCGCAACGGTCGTTGAGCCCGTCACGGTAGTTGAACAACCCTCTGCCGCAGAACCCGAGCTGGTCTGGGAACTGCCACCCGAACTCGAACCTGTTGGCGTCGCCGCCAGCGAATCCAGCCAGCCGCTGCCGGTCGATGTCTGGCGTCTGGACGCCGTTACGCCTGAACCTGAACCCCGACAACCCGCCGAGCCCCGTGGCCCGAATCTCATCGAGCGCGGCATCAGCGCTGCGCGCAACTGGCTGTTCGGTGGCAACACCGTGCTGCGGGTCGGCGTGGTGCTGTTGTTCTTCGGTCTGGCGTTCCTGCTGCGCTACGCCACCGAAGGCATGGTGGTGCCGATCGAATTGCGTTACGCCGGAGTTGCGGCAGCAGCGCTGGGCTTGCTGGCGCTGGGTTGGTGGTTGCGCCATCGCAACAACAGTTACGCCTTGATGCTGCAGGGCACCGGGATTGCGGTGTTGTACCTGACGGTGTTTGCGGCGATGCGTCTGCATCCGCTGCTCGATCCGTCTGCCGCGCTGGGCTTGCTGGTGGCGGTGACGGTGTTTTCGGCCATTCTGGCCATCACCCAGGATTCCCTGGCCCTGGCCTGCGTCGCCGCACTGGGCGGTTTCGCCGCGCCGATCCTGACCTCCACCGGGGCCGGCAACCACGTCGCGCTGTTCAGTTATTTCGCGCTGCTCAACGCCGGCATTCTGGCCATCGCCTGGTTCAAGGCCTGGCGCCTGCTCAACCTGATCGGCTTCGTGGGCTCCTTCGGCATCGGTTTCGCCTGGGGCTTGCGTTTGTACACGCCGGAACTGCTGTGGAGCACCGAACCGTTCCTCATTCTGTTCTTCCTGATGTACCTGGCCATCGGTCTGCTGTTCGCCCGGCGCAAGTTGCTGGATATGCCGGATGCCCCGGCGGACCGTGACCGCGAGGCGCTGCTGCACTGGTCGGCGCGCAAGGGCGATTACGTCGACGGGACGATGCTGTTCGGTCCGCCGCTGGTGGGTTTCGGCCTGCAATTCGCGCTGGTCCAGCATCTGGAATTCGCTGCCGCGTTCAGTGCGCTGGCGCTGGGCATGATCTACATGGCCCTGGCCAAAGTGCTGATGGGTGGCCGGGCGATGTTGCTGGGCGAGACTTGCCTGGCGCTCGGGGTGATTTTCGCCAGCCTGGCGATTCCGCTGGGGCTGGATGCGCGCTGGACGTCCGCGGCCTGGGCGGTGGAGGGCGCGGGGATTTTCTGGCTCGGTTTGCGTCAGCAACGGCCGTTGGCCCGGGCTTTCGCATTGCTGCTGCAACTGGGTTCGGCGCTGGCGTTTCTCAGTCAGTTGCGGGTTGGCGAAAGCAGCCTGCTCGACGCTGCGCCGCTGGGCGCATTGATGCTCGGCGCGGCCTTGTTGTTCAGCTTCTATCAATTGCGCAAGGCGTCGCCGGAGCAAACCTCGCTGTGGGAGCGTCAGGGCTTGCCGGTGCTGGCGTGCCTGGGGCTGACCTTCCTGTATTTGCTGGCGCCGCTGTTCTTCTTCATTCAGGGCACGGCGATCAGTTGGGCATTGGCCGGGCTGGCGACCTTGTTCGTCGGCTTGCGCCTGCAATCGCGCACGTTCCTGTTCACCGCGTTTGCCGTGCAACTGCTCGGCGGGGCGTTGTTCCTGTTGCGCCTGCAAGGGGCGGGCGAGGATTCGGCGGCGGTGTTCAGCGCTGGCTGGAGCGGTCTGCTCAGCGCCTCATTGATCGGTCTGGCGTTGATCGCCGGCATGCTGCTGGCGGCGCGCGACGAGATGGTGCGCAGCGATGTTCGTCTGCTGCGCGGGTTGTCGGTGGTGCTGTTGGCGGGTCTGGTGCTGATCAATCTGGCGGTGTTGTTCGTGCTGCCATGGCAGACCGCGAGCGCGGTATGGGCGGCCAGTGGCTTGCTGATCATCTGGCTCAGTCTGTATCTCAAGCAGCGCGTGAGTTTTGTCTTCGGTCTGCTGTTGCAACTGATCGGCGGCGCGGCGTTTCTGCTCGCCGGCCCCGAGTTGCTCGGGCCGTTGTCCAGCGAGGGGCTGCGACCGCTGGCCCATGGCGGATTCTGGACGCCGCTGGTGCTGGGTCTGGCGGCGATGATCGGGGCGTGGCGCCTGCAATTGGGCAATCACGCTTCGGCGTTCGATGTGCTGAGCCTGCAGCGACTGTCCGAGGTGTTGCTGGTGTGGGGCGCCGGTTGGTGGGCGCTGGCGTGGGTCAGCGAAGTGCTGCGGTTTGCGCCGCTGAATCTGCAGGGGCCACTGTTGCTGCTGGTCGCTGCGCTGAGCGCCGCGTTGTGGGCACTGCTGGCCTTGCGCCTGAAATGGCCGTCGCTCGGGTTGCTCTGCACCTTGCTGATTCCAGCGGCCGGGCTGGTGTTGCTGGCCGCGTGGCATTCGCGTTATCACCCGGCGGCGGATTTCGGCTGGCTGGCGTGGGCGGCGGTGTTCGTTGTGCATTTCATCTGCCTGCGACGTCTGGCACCGATGCTGCCGGCGCGGGCCTTGAGCACGGCCCATGTGCTCGGTTGCTGGCTGCTGATCGGCGTGCTGGCGCTGGAGTTGCGCTACGGCCTGCTGCTGTTGTCCGAGCAATACAACGCCTGGCGCTGGCTGGGCTGGGCGATTCTGCCGAGTGTGTATCTGTTGCTGATGGCCGCGCCGCGTCAGTGGCCATGGCCGGTGGCAGCGTTCCCTCGTGAATATCGCCTGTACGCGGCGGCGCCGCTGGCGGTGTTGATGCTGGTCTGGTTCTGGCTGGCCAATGGCGTCAGCGATGGCAATGCCGAACCGTTGCCTTATGTGCCGCTGCTCAACCCGCTGGAGTTGGGTCTGCTGTTTGCGCTGTTCGGTGTCTACGTCTGGTCGCGCAGCGCCGTTGCCGAGCTGTCGATCCGCCAGGATTACGCGGCATACCCGACGCAACTGATTGCCGGCGTTTCCCTGTTCGCGTTCTGCACCGCGCTGGTGACCCGCGCCGCGCACCATTGGGCGGGCATTCCGTTCGAGCTGGATCTGTTGCTCGACTCGATGCTGGTGCAGGCCGGCTTGTCCATCGTCTGGACGCTGATGGCGCTCGGGCTGATGATCGGCGGGCACCTGCGCCATCGCCGCGAAGTGTGGCTGATCGGCGCGGCGCTGATTGCGCTGGTGGTGGCCAAACTGATTTTTGTCGAATTGAGCAACCGTGGCGGACTGGCCCGGATCGTCTCGTTCATCGGCGTCGGCGTGTTGCTGCTGGTGGTGGGCTACTTTGCGCCGCTGCCGCCCAAACGCGTTGAAGCTGCACCAGTGTCGGACCAACCGGCCCCGGAAACCGAAGGAGTGTCGTCTTGAGTCGCAAGCTTAATCTCGGGTGGCTGTTGCTGGGCGTGGCCATGACGGCCGGCGCCCAGGAAAAACCGGCGGACTTCGCCGCGCAGGTGCCGTTGTCGGTCAGCGGTTCCGGCCCGTGGTATCGCCTCGAACTGCCGCTGAGCGTGCAGTTGCAGGCGCGCCAGACCGATCTCAGCGACCTGCGGGTGTTCAACGCCGCCGGAGAGCCACAGGCCTACGCGCTGGCCCGGGAATCAGCGCAGACCCGCGACGATGGCCAGTTGCATGAGGTGAAGTGGTTCCCGCTGTACAACTCGGCGGATGCCACCGAGCGCGCGCCGAGCGTACGCGTGCAATCCACCACCACCGGTACGCTGGTGGAAGTGCAGCCGTCCAGTCAGCTCGAAGCCGGGGAAGAAGTGCTGCGCGGCTGGCTGCTCGACGCCAGCGCGATCAAGGCGCCGTTGCAGCAACTGATCCTCGACTGGACCAGCGAGCGCGACGGCTTCCAGCGTTTCAGCATCGAGGCCAGCGACGACCTGCAGCACTGGCAAGCCTGGGGCGAAGGTCAGGTGGCGCGCCTGACCTTTGCCGACGAACGGGTCGAGCAACATGAAGTGGCGCTGCCCGGGCAATCGGCGCGCTATCTGCGTTTGCTGTGGGATTCGCCGGCCTCGGCGCCGGTCCTGACGTCGGCGCAACTGAAAAGCAGCGACCCGCGCAACCTGCCGCTGCCATTGGTCTGGTCGCCGGCACTGGCCGGCAGCAGCGGCAAGGCCGGGGAATACACCTGGCAGTTGCCGATGGGGCTGAACATCGAGCGGGTGCAGGTCGAACTGAAACAGGCCAACAGCCTCGCGCCGGTGACGTTGTCGGGGCGTCGCGAAAGCAGCCTGCCGTGGCAACCGCTGAGCAGCGGCTTGCTCTATCGTCTGACCCAGAACGGCCAGGACGTGGTGCAGAACGAATTGCAGCTCTACGGCCAGACCGTGCAGCAGTTGAAACTCATGGTCGACGAACGCGGCGGCGGTCTCGGCGAACAGGCGCCGAGCGTGAAATACGCGGTGCGCGCCACGCAGGTGATCTTCCTCGCGCGCGGCGACGGGCCTTACAGCCTGGCACTGGGCAATCCGACCGTGAAAACGGCGAACCTGCCGCTGACCACGCTGATCCCGGATTTCAAACCGGAGAAACTGGCCACGCTGGGCAAGGCCACGGTGCAGGGTGAAGCGCTGGCGACTCAGACCTCGACGGCCACCACGGCTGCGACCACCGATACCCACTGGAAGAAATTCGGCCTGTGGGCGGTGTTGCTGCTCAGTGTGCTGTTTCTGGCAGCGATGGCCTTCAGTCTGCTGCGCAAGCCGTCGGCCAAGTCGTGAATATGACGGGTGTGACCTCCACACCCGTCCGGTTTGCATCTACGCTGAATCCGGTGCCTGAACTCTCTCGGTTCGATCACGTCTGATAGCAGGAATTGCCCCCGACGCACGTTACCGGCGTCATTGCTCGCTACGGTTTCAGACTCCCTGTAAACTGCGCGGGTTTTTAGCCCCCCATTCCACCGGAGCCGTCCATGTCCCGCGTTACCCTGAGTCGCTATTTGATTGAGCAGACCCGCAGCAACAACACTCCTGCCGATCTGCGTTTCCTGATCGAAGTGGTGGCGCGCGCCTGTAAAGAGATCAGCCACGCCGTGTCCAAAGGCGCCCTGGGCGGTGTTCTGGGCAGCATGGGCACGGAAAACGTGCAAGGCGAAGTGCAGAAGAAGCTCGACGTGCTGTCGAACGAAATCCTGCTCGAAGCCAACGAGTGGGGCGGTCACCTGGCCGGCATGGCGTCCGAAGAAATGGACAATGCCTACCAGATCCCGGGCAAATACCCGAAAGGCGCCTACCTGCTGGTATTCGACCCGCTGGACGGTTCGTCGAACATCGACATCAACGCCCCGGTCGGCACTATCTTCTCCGTGCTGCGCTGCCCGAACGAATACCTGAGCCAGAACGAAGCGCTGGATGAAAAGGCCTTCCTGCAGCCAGGCACTCAGCAGGTTGCCGCCGGTTATGCGATCTACGGCCCGCAAACCATGCTGGTGCTGACCCTGGGCCACGGCGTCAAAGGCTTCACCCTGGACCGCGAAATGGGCAGCTTCGTCCTGACTCACGAAGACATCACCATTCCTGAATCCACCCAGGAATTCGCCATCAACATGTCCAACCAGCGTCACTGGGAAGCTCCGGTACAGCGCTACGTTTCGGAGCTGCTGGCCGGTGAAGAAGGCCCGCTGAAAAAGAACTACAACATGCGTTGGGTCGCGGCGATGGTTGCCGACGTGCACCGCATCCTGACCCGTGGTGGTCTGTTCATGTACCCGCGCGACAGCCGCGAGCCGTCCAAACCGGGCAAACTGCGCCTGATGTACGAAGCCAACCCGATGTCGTTCCTGGTGGAACAGGCGGGCGGCGCTTCCACCGACGGCCACCAGCGCATTCTCGACATCAAGCCTGAAGGCCTGCACCAGCGCGTAGCGGTGTTCCTCGGCTCGAAAGAAGAAGTCGCCCGCGCCACGGCTTACCACAAGGAATAAACCATGACCGCGCCCTGGCAGCCGTTGCTCGATTGGTGGTTCGGTCAGTCCGAATCGGCAAAGGATGTAACGGCTGAAAAGGGCAAGTTGTGGTTCGGCAAGAAAGACAGCCAGGACCTCGAAGCGCGTGAGCGTTTCGGGGTCTTTGTCGATCAGGCCCTCGCTGGCGAATTGACCGAGTGGACGCAACATCCCGAAGGTTGGCTGGCGCTGGTGCTGCTGCTCGACCAACTCCCGCGAATGATCTTTCGCGATACGCCCAAGGCTTTTTCCGGCGATCTACGGGCACAGAAACTGGTGGCTCAGGGGATTGCTGCAGACTTCGATCGGCAGTTGAAGCCGATCCAGCGACTCTTCATCTACCTCGTCTTCGAACACTGCGAAAACCTCGCGGTGCAGAATGAAGCGGTCTCGCGATTCATCGAACTGGTGGCTGAACAGCCGGAGGCGGAGCGCGGAGTGTTTGTCGACAACCTGGATTATGCCGAGCGGCATCAGCGGGTGATTGCACGGTTTGGACGGTTTCCGCATCGCAATGCGGTGTTGGGGCGGGAGTCTACGGTTGAGGAGCTGGAGTTTCTTTCGCAGCCGGGGTCGAGTTTCTGAAGCTGCATCAGACTCACGGATTGCCTTGAAGCAAACGCTTCATCAAGAGTGCAGGCAGGTTTTTTCTCGTATCGGCGATGATATGGATATAGATGGTTTGCTCTCGGACTTCATAAATGATGCGATTCAAGCCAGAGATGACTTGTCGATATTGACCAAGGTTCAGCCTTTCTATTTCTTCGGGAATGGAACCTGAATAGGGTAAGGATGCGAGACTGCGAATAGCGATCTTCAAGCTGGCATAAGTGCTATGCCAGGTTTGAGGTGAGAACTGTTTGATGAGGTAGGTGCGAAGATCTTTGAGATCTGTTTCGGCGGACTGAAGAATAACGACCTTCAAACTCATTGGGGGTCGATCCTGTCCAACTCTGCGAAAACGTCTTCAACGTCCCTGTACTTGCCTTCCTCAATTTCTCGATTTCCCATGGCAAGCAGTTTGAGCAGAGCCATTGTTTCTTCCTGCTCTTCAAAACTTTTGACGTCCATGACTACAAGCTTCGCTTCGCCGTTCTGGGTAATCACCAGCGGCTCACGGCTTTCGCTAATCGTTTTGACGATTTCGGCGGTATGGCTTTTCAGGTAGCTGATGGGTTTGATCTGGGATGAAAGCTTCACGGGCTGCGCCTCGCTGAGTGGACTAGGACTGAGTTTAGTCTTAATTCAGTCCTGAGTCAGTCCGAGGTGACAAGCGTGTCTAGCGTTGTTCCGTCTTCGCGGGTTCAAGCGCGAAGACGGCTTCGAACGACTTAGATTCGGAAGCTGCCAACCAACTGCTTCAACCGCGCAGCCTGCTGCTCCAGATCCGCACAAGCCCGCAAAGTCGCCTGCAAGTTCTCCACGCCTTCCTGGTTCAGCGTGTTGATCTCGTTGATATCAACGTTGATCGACTCGACCACTGCCGTCTGCTCTTCCGTCGCGGTCGCCACCGACTGGTTCATGCCGTCGATCTCGCCGATACGCTGGGTCACGCTGCCCAGGCGTTCGCCGGCCTGGTTGGCGATGCCGACGCTGCTTTCGCTCTCGCGCTGGCTCTCGGTCATGATGCCGACCGCCTGACGTGCGCCGACTTGCAGCTCTTCGATCATCTTCTGCACTTGCTGCGCCGAATCCTGGGTGCGGTGCGCCAGGTTGCGGACTTCGTCGGCGACCACGGCGAAACCGCGACCGGCCTCACCGGCACGGGCCGCTTCGATCGCGGCGTTGAGCGCCAGCAGATTGGTCTGCTGGGAGATGCTGGTGATCACTTCCAGAATCTGCCCGATGTTCACGGTGTTGCTGTTCAGGGTTTCGATGTTGCCGCAGGAGTCGCTGATCTTCGCCGACAGTTGCTGCATCGCGTGGATGGTTTTATCCACAACCTGCTGGCCGTCTTCGGCCAGGCTTCGCGCGTCGCTTGAGTGCTGGGAGGCGAGGGCGGCGTTCTGGGCGATTTCCTGGGCGGCGGCGCCGAGCTGGTTGATCGCGGCGGCCACGCTGTTGGTGCGCGAAGCTTGCTGGTCGGAGTTGAACATCGACGAGTTCGACGCTGCGACCACGCGCAGCGCGACTTCGTTGACTTGCCCGGTGGCGGACGATACTTCGCGGATCGAAGTGTGGATGCGCTCGACGAAACGGTTGAACGACAGCCCCAGCGCACCGAATTCATCGTGGCCGTGGATGGTCAGGCGTTTGGTCAGGTCGCCTTCGCCTTCGGCGATGTCATGCATGGCGCGGCCCATGGTCAGCAGCGGCTGCATCAGGACGCGGATCAGCATGCCGAGCAGGGCGATGATGATCACCACGGCAATGACCATGGCGATCAGCGCCGAGGTGCGGAATTCGCTGAGCATCGAGAACGCGGTGTCCTTGTCCAGCACCAGTGCCACGTACCAGTCGGCCGACGGCACGCCGTTGACGCGGGTGAAGGAGATCAGCTGGGTCTTGCCGTCGAACTCGACTTCTTTCAGACCCGGGCTGACTTTCGGCGCGCCGTTGGGGTAGGCCTCGGCGAGGGTCTTGAGCACCAGCTTGCTGTCCGGGTGGATCAGGATCTTGCCGTCGGCGCTGACGATGAACGCATGGCCGTGGCCGCCGAAGTTCAGCGAGTTGATGATCGCGCTTACGCTGGACAGATCAATGTCGGCGCCGGCCACACCGATCATCTGGCCCTGGCGCTGCACCGGGGTGGCGACCGTGATGACCAGTTTGCCCGACGAGGCGGCGATGTACGGTTCGGTGACGATGGTCTGTTGCGCAGCGTTGGCGGCCTTGTACCAGCCACGGGCGCGCGGGTCGTAATCCGGCGCGCGGTTGCCGGCCGGGACCGAGAACATGACGCCGTCGGCGCCGCCGAAGTAGCTGAGCTGGAAATTGCCGGTGTAGGCGGGCAGGTCGATGATGCGTTTCAGGCTGGCCGGGGCGTTGCCGTCGGCGACAACCTGTTGCGCCATCGATTGCAGCAACTGGATGCGGCTTTCCAGCCAGGTCTGGATGTTGCTGGTGGTCAGGCTGCCCAGTTCCTGCATCGACGCTTCGGTGCTGCTTTGCAGGGCTTCGCGCTGGCGATAGTCGTTGAAAAAAATGAAACAGGCGAATGCAACGGCCACCACGAGGGCGGCAGCCAACAAGATCTTGTGGCTGAATTTCATGTTTCTGGTCATTAAGAGAGCTACCGCGAAGGGGCTGGTCAAGAAAGGGCGGCAATTTGCCACACTATCGGGCTTTGCGCTGCTCTTATTTCGACCGCGGCGCGCCAAAGATTAGGCGGCTTTTGTGAAAGTCGACGAAATGCTCAATAGCCCCACAAAGTGTCTGATTTACCGACGAATGCCGGACGAGCGGGCGAACAAATAGCCGGTCTGCCAGGGAACCAGACAGGGGTTTTCTCTTCTAAGCTTCTGGTTGGCGCCATGCCATCCCCCTTCCGCTCCAGGAGTTACACCATGTCGCTGCGATCTATCGCCCTGCTGTCGTTTTGCGTGCTGTTGGCCGCATGCAGCAAGGTCAATCAGGAAAACTATTCGAAGCTCTCGGCCGGCATGGCCAAGTCCGAAGTCGAGACGCTGCTTGGCAAGCCCACCGATTGCTCGGGCGCGCTGGGTATGTCCAGTTGCACCTGGGGCGACAAGAACAGCTTTATCAGCGTGCAGTACGCCGGTGACAAAGTGCTGATGTTTTCCGGCCAAGGCCTGAAGTAAACCGGGGCTACGCGCCCACGGGAGAAAAACAATGAAGCGGTTATTGCTTGTCCTTTTGGCCGGCCTGGTATTGGCCGGCTGCGCCACGTCCGGTGAAGATCCGCTGGCGCCGAAGACGGTCAACAGTGTCAATCTCAAGCGTTACCAGGGCACCTGGTACGAGTTGGCCCGGCTGCCGATGTATTTCCAGCGCAATTGCGCGCAATCCGAAGCCCGTTACTCGCTCAAGCCCGACGGCAATATCGCGGTGTACAACCGCTGTCTGACGGCAGACTGGAAGTGGGAAGAGGTCAAAGGCACGGCTTATCCACAGGTGCCGGGCAAGACCGACAAGCTGTGGGTCGAGTTCGATACCTGGTTCTCGCGCCTGATTCCGGGTATGGCGAAGGGTCAATACTGGGTGCTGTACGTCAGCGATGACTACAAGACCGCCCTCGTGGGCGACCCGAGTCGTCGCTATCTGTGGCTGTTGTCCCGCACGCCGACCGTCAACGGTGTGGTGCGTGAGGAACTGCTGAGCAAGGCGCGTCAGCAGGGTTATGACACCACGCGCCTGATCTGGCGGGCGTCGGATCAGCAAATGGCCAAGACGTCCAACTGACGCGCAACAAAAAACCTGTGGAGGTTGCCCTCCACAGGTTTTTTATGTCAGCCCAGAAGGTCTCGCAGAACCTGGGTGAAGGCGCGATTGCTGTCCTCTTCCCCGGCATGGCGCCCCTCCCGCACGACCCACTGACCATTGACCAGCACATCGCGCACCTGACGGTCGCCGCCGGCAAACAGCCAGCGATTGAGAATCCCGTCACCGCTGGCCGTGGCCAGGTACGGATCGCTGCCATCGAGCACAATCCAGTCGGCACGCTTGCCGACTTCCAGCGCGCCGATCGGCTGGCCCAGCGCCTGAGCGCCACCGTCCAGCGCCGCGTCATACAGCGTACGGCCGACCATCGGCTGATCCGCGCCATACAAGCGATTGCGCCGTTGATCGCGCAGACGCTGGCCGTATTCCAGCCAACGCAATTCCTCTACCACGCTCAACGACACATGGCTGTCGGAGCCGATGCCCATGCGCCCGCCTTGAGCGAGGAAATCCACCGCCGGGAAAATCCCGTCGCCGAGGTTGGCCTCGGTGGTCAGGCACAGGCCGGCGATGGCGCGACTCTTGGCCATCAGTGTCACTTCTTCCGGATTGGCGTGAGTCGCGTGCACCAGGCACCAGCGCTGATCGACTTCGGTGTTTTCGTACAGCCATTGCAGCGGGCGACGTCCGCTCCAGCTCAGGCAGTCATCGACTTCCTTCTGCTGCTCGGCGATGTGGATGTGCACCGGGCATTGCTGGTCGCTGGCCGCCAGCACTTCGCTGATCTGCTGCGGCGTGACTGCGCGTAACGAGTGGAAGCACAGGCCCAGCGACTGCGCCTTTTGCTGTGCCAGCAACGGTTGCAGACGCGATTGCAGCTTCAGGTAACTTTCGGTGCTGTTGATGAAGCGGCGCTGGCCTTCGTTCGGCGTCTGGCCGCCGAAACCGCTGTGGCTGTAGAGCACGGGAAGTAACGTCAGACCGATGCCGGCGGAACTGGCCGCCTGGCTGATGCGCAATGCCAGTTCCGCCGGGTCGGCGTAAGGCTGGCCGTTGTTATCGTGGTGGACGTAATGGAATTCGGCGACCGAGGTGTAACCGGCCTTGAGCATTTCGATGTACAGCTGACGGGCGATCACACCGAGCTGGTCGGGGCTGATTTTTCCGACGAGCCGATACATCAGATCGCGCCAGGTCCAGAAACTGTCGTTGGGATTGCCGGCCACTTCCGCCAGTCCTGCCATCGCTCGCTGGAACGCGTGGGAGTGCAGATTGGGCATCCCCGGCAGCAGCGGACCGCTCAGCCGTTCGGCGCCGTCTGCAGTGGAATCGGCCTGGATTCGGGTCAACACGCCATCGGCGCTGACCTCGAGACGTACATTGTTGGCCCATCCGTTAGGCAGCAGCGCGCGTTCGGCAAAGAAGGCGGACATGGTTCAGCACCCCATCGTGTGTTATTTGTATATACATATACAGACGTTTGCCTGCCCGGTAAACTCCGGCAAGCTAGCCACTTTCACCAATGAACAGGGATCCACCGTGCCGACTCCGCCTCCAGTCTCCCCGTTGGCCGCGAACATGGGCGACAGTCCGGCGCCCTTGTACGCCCGCGTCAAACAGATGATCACCCAGCAGATCGACAGCGGTAACTGGCCGCCGCATTACCGCGTGCCGTCGGAAAGCGAGCTGGTCAGCCAGTTGGGCTTCAGCCGCATGACCATCAACCGCGCACTGCGGGAAATGACCGCCGACGGTCTGCTGGTGCGCATGCAAGGCGTCGGCACTTTCGTTGCTGAACCGAAGAGCCAGTCCGCGCTGTTCGAAGTGCACAACATCGCCGACGAAATCGCCTCCCGTGGCCATCGCCACACCTGCCAGGTGATCACCCTGGAAGAGGAGGCCGCCGGTTCCGAGCGCGCGCTGGCGCTGGACATGCGCGAAGGGCAGAAGGTCTTTCACTCGCTGATCGTGCACTACGAAAACGATATTCCGGTGCAAATCGAAGACCGCTTCGTCAATGCGCTGGTCGCCCCGGAATACCTCAAGCAGGACTTCACCCTGCAGACGCCTTACGCCTACCTGAACCAGGTCGCGCCGCTGACCGAAGGTGAGCACGTGGTCGAAGCGATCCTTGCCGAAGCGTCCGAATGCAAATTGCTGCAGATCGAAAAAGGCGAGCCTTGCCTGCTGATCCGCCGCCGCACGTGGTCGGGTCGTCAGCCGGTGACGGCGGCGCGCCTGATTCACCCCGGTTCTCGTCATCGTCTGGAAGGTCGGTTTCATAAATGAAAGAGTTGAAGGTATTACGCGCCGAAGGCTACCCGCGCATGCCGTGGAAAAACGGCGGCGGCAGCACCGAGGAAATCACCCGTGACGCCGGCGCCGGCCTCGACGGTTTCGGCTGGCGTCTGTCGATTGCCGACATCGCCGAATCCGGCGGCTTTTCGACCTTCGCCGGTTACCAGCGGGTCATCACGGTGTTGCAGGGCGACGGCATGACTCTGTGTGTCGACGGCGACGATACCCGGCCGTTGTTACCTCTCGACCCGTTTGCCTTCAGCGGCGAAAGCCAGGTGTCCTGCACCTTGCTCGGCGGCGCGATCCGCGACTTCAACCTGATCTACTCGCCCCAGCGTTACAGCGCACGCCTGCAATGGCTGGACGGCGAACAGCGGTTTTTCAGTTCTGCAAGTATCGTGCTGGTCTTCAGCGTCAGCGAGCTGCTGGAGGTCACGGTCGGTGACAGCGCCTCGCAACTCGGCCGCCATGACTGCCTGCAACTGGACGGTAACACCGGGCTGACCGAGATCGCCGTGAATGCCGGCTGCTGCGTGATCGAACTGTCCCCGCGCTGATCCTTCACACGTTCTTCGTGGGAAACGATCAAAAACCGCTGCTTTGAAAGCAGCGGTTTTTTTTCGTCCCGACGTTCCCGAAATGCGCACCAACTTGTTACCGAACGCCCCAGCGTGGCGCAGAACCACGTTTCCGTAACAACCTCTCGCCACCCTCTATCCACCCCGCGAAAAATTTCATGGACGCCAGAGCCCTTGATTCAGGCGCTCTGCAGCCCTGTTCGGAATTTTTATTGAACAGCCCTCCAACAAGTTGGCCGCTCGATTGCATATGCTTGTATGTACAAGTAAAGACGTATGCGTATGAGTCGATCGAGACTCTCCGCAGCGTCCACTGATTCGCTTGTCGCGCACTGAGGCGCACAGGCTGCTTGCCCACTGCCAGGGTTGGTTTGAATTGATCGCTGAGGAGTCTTTTTCGTGACTGACAACAACCGCACTAAATTCCGTGACGTCGAAATCCGTGCCGCCCGCGGCAACAAGCTGACCGCCAAGAGCTGGCTGACCGAAGCGCCGCTGCGCATGTTGATGAACAACCTCGACCCGGAAGTCGCCGAGAACCCGAAAGAGCTGGTGGTCTACGGTGGCATCGGTCGCGCTGCGCGTAACTGGGAGTGCTACGACAAGATCGTCGAGAGCCTGACCAACCTCAACGAAGACGAAACCCTGCTGGTGCAATCGGGCAAGCCGGTCGGCGTGTTCAAGACCCACAGCAACGCCCCGCGCGTACTGATCGCCAACTCCAACCTGGTGCCGCACTGGGCGACCTGGGAACACTTCAACGAACTCGACGCCAAAGGCCTGGCCATGTACGGCCAGATGACTGCCGGCAGCTGGATCTACATCGGCAGCCAGGGCATCGTCCAAGGCACCTACGAAACCTTCGTTGAAGCCGGTCGCCAGCACTACAACGACAACCTCACCGGCAAGTGGGTCCTGACCGCCGGCCTCGGCGGCATGGGCGGTGCCCAGCCACTGGCCGCAACCCTCGCCGGTGCCTGCTCGCTGAACATCGAATGCCAGCAGATCAGCATCGATTTCCGCCTCAAGACCCGCTACGTCGACGAGCAGGCCAAAGACCTCGACGACGCGCTGGCCCGCATCGCCAAATACACCTCCGAAGGCAAGGCTGTTTCCATCGCCCTGTGCGGCAACGCCGCTGAAATCCTCCCGGAACTGGTCAAGCGCGGCGTGCGCCCGGACATGGTCACCGACCAGACCAGCGCCCACGATCCGCTCAACGGTTACCTGCCGGCCGGCTGGACCTGGGACGAATACCGCGCCCGCGCCAAGACCGAGCCAGCCGCTGTGGTCAAGGCCGCCAAGCAATCGATGGCCGTGCACGTCAAAGCCATGCTCGACTTCCAGAAAATGGGCGTGCCGACCTTCGACTACGGCAACAACATCCGTCAGATGGCTCAGGAAGAAGGCGTCGAAAACGCATTCGATTTCCCTGGCTTCGTACCGGCCTACATCCGTCCGCTGTTCTGCCGTGGCATCGGCCCGTTCCGCTGGGCTGCGCTGTCGGGTGATCCGCAGGACATCTACAAGACCGACGCCAAGGTCAAAGAGCTGATCCCGGACGACGCGCACCTGCACAACTGGCTGGACATGGCCCGCGAGCGCATCAGCTTCCAGGGTCTGCCGGCGCGTATCTGCTGGGTCGGCCTGGGCCTGCGCGCCAAGCTCGGTCTGGCGTTCAACGAAATGGTGCGCAGCGGCGAGCTGTCGGCGCCGATCGTGATCGGTCGCGACCACCTCGACTCCGGCTCGGTCTCCAGTCCGAACCGTGAAACCGAATCGATGCAGGACGGCTCCGATGCCGTCTCCGACTGGCCGCTGCTCAACGCGCTGCTGAACACCGCGAGCGGTGCGACCTGGGTGTCCCTGCACCACGGCGGCGGCGTCGGCATGGGCTTCTCCCAGCACTCGGGCATGGTGATTGTCTGCGACGGTACTGACGAAGCGGCCGAGCGTATCGCTCGCGTGCTGCACAACGACCCGGGCACCGGGGTCATGCGTCACGCCGATGCCGGTTACCAGATCGCCATCGACTGCGCCAAGGAACAAGGGCTGAACCTGCCGATGATCACCGGCAAGTAGTGCTTGCCCTGTAGGAGCGAGCCTGCTCGCGATAGCGGTTTGTCAGTCAACGAAAATGTTGCATGAACCGCCCTCATCGCGAGCAGGCTCACTCCCACAGGAACCAAAACAGCAAAATCCAGAACAATCCACAGAGGTTGAATCATGGCGGGCAACACCGATCGTGCAGGCAGTAAACCGTTGATCGAAAGGCGTTCGATCGACTACATCCCGGAAGCGGAAAGACACGGTCGTCTGTTCAGTCAGTTCACCCTGTGGATGGGTGCCAACCTGCAAATCACCGCGATTGTCACCGGGGCCCTGGCCGTGGTGCTGGGTGGCGATGTGTTCTGGTCGTTGATCGGTCTGCTGATCGGTCAACTGCTGGGCGGCGGGGTGATGGCGCTGCACGCGGCGCAAGGGCCGAAGCTTGGCCTGCCGCAGATGATTTCCAGCCGGGTGCAGTTCGGCGTCTACGGCGCGGCGATTCCGATCGTGCTGGTGTGCCTGATGTACCTCGGCTTCACCGCCACCGGAACGGTGTTGTCGGGTCAGGCGCTGGGCCAGTTGTTCGGGGTCAGCGACACCGTCGGCATCCTGCTTTTCGCCAGCGTCATCGTCGTGGTCACGGTGCTCGGCTATCGGGTGATTCACTGGATCGGCCGCATCGCCAGTGTCATTGGCGTGATTGCTTTCGTGTACCTGTTCAGCCGTCTGATGAGTCAGGTGGACGTCGGCGCACTTCTGGAAATCCGCCACTTCAGCTGGAGCAGTTTCCTGCTGGCGGTGTCGCTCGCGGCCTCCTGGCAGATCGCTTTCGGCCCGTACGTGGCGGATTACTCGCGTTACCTGCCGAGCCAGGTGTCTTCGGTGAAAACCTTCTTCGCCGCCGGTGCCGGTTCGGTGATCGGTGCGCAGGTGGCGATGATCCTCGGTGTGTTCGCGGCCGCTTCGGCCAACGGGCAATTCGCCGGTCATGAAGTCGCCTACATCGTCGGTCTGGGCGGGACCGGTGCCACCGCCGCGCTGCTGTATTTCAGCATCGCGTTCGGCAAGGTCACCATCTCCACCCTGAACTCCTACGGCAGCTTCATGTGCATCGCGACCATCATCAGCGGCTTCCGTGGCCACCTGACGGTTACCCGCATGCAGCGTCTGGTGTTCGTGCTGGGGATCGTCGGCGCGGCGACCCTGATCGCGCTGCTCGGCCAGCACTCGTTCCTCGGTGCGTTCAAGTCCTTCATCCTGTTCCTGCTGGCGTTCTTCACGCCGTGGAGCGCGATCAATCTGGTGGACTACTACTGCATTACCCGCGAGCGCTACGACGTACCGGCGCTGGCGGATCCGAACGGTCGCTACGGCCGCTGGAACATCCTCGGTATCAGCGTTTACGTGTTCGGGGTGCTGGTGCAACTGCCGTTCATTTCCACCAAGTTCTATACCGGTCCATTGGTAGCAGCCCTGGGGGATGTGGATATTTCCTGGATCATCGGTCTCGTGCTTCCCGCAGCGCTGTACTACGTCTGCGCGAAAAAATGGCACGGCACCGTACCCGATCGACTGATTCTGCCCGTCGAGCAGGACAGCGTTGTACAACCTAAAACAAGCGGGGCCGGTCGCGCTGCGGCGCAGGCCTGATTTGGACGTGGACAGGGCTGGATGCCTCTTGACTGCCGTAAGCCAATTCATGATTAGGAGCGTCACAACAATGAAATCGAACAAGACCCTGCTGACCACATTGCTTTCCATGGGCCTGCTGGCCAGCGCCGGCGCGACCCAGGCCGCCGGCTGGTGCGAGTCCGGCAAAACGGTGAAATTCGCCGGCCTGAACTGGGAAAGCGGCATGCTGCTGACCGACCTTCTGCAAGTGGTGCTGGAAAAAGGTTACGACTGCAAGACCGACAGCCTGCCGGGCAACTCCATCACCATGGAAAACGCCCTGAGCAGCAACGACATCCAGATCTTCGCCGAAGAATGGGTTGGCCGCAGCGAGGTCTGGAACAAGGCCGAGAAGGCCGGCAAGGTCGTCGGTGTCGGCGCGCCGGTGGTCGGTGCGGTGGAAGGCTGGTACGTGCCGCGCTACGTGATCGAAGGCGATGCCAAGCGCAAGATCGAAGCGAAGGCACCGGACCTGAAAAACATCGCCGATCTGGGCAAATACGCCGCCGTCTTCAAAGACGCCGAAGAGCCTTCCAAGGGCCGCTTCTACAACTGCCCGGCCGGCTGGACCTGCGAGCTGGACAACAGCGAAATGCTGAAAAGCTACGGCTTGGAAAACAGCTACACCAACTTCCGCCCGGGCACTGGTCCGGCGTTGGATGCGGCCGTGCTGTCGAGTTACAAACGTGGCGAGCCGATCCTGTTCTACTACTGGACGCCAACCCCGCTGATGGGCCAGATCGACGCAGTCAAACTGGATGAGAAACCGGGCGTCGACAAAACCGTGACCATCAAGGTCGGTCTGTCCAAGACCTTCCACGAACAAGCGCCGGAGCTGGTGGCCGTGCTGGAAAAGGTCAACCTGCCGATCGACCTGCTGAACCAGAACCTGGGCCGCATGGCGAAGGAACGTATCGAGTCGCCAAAACTGGCGAAAATCTTCCTCAAGGAACATCCTGAGGTCTGGCATGCGTGGGTCAGTGAAGACGCTGCCAAGAAAATCGACGCGGCGCTGTAGGTCGAATTCCTCCCGGCCAACCGAGAGGCTGGCCGGGGTGTTCGCCGCAATCGCTTGATTGAGTTTCCTGATTGAGAGCCGCTTATGTTTCCCGAAAGCTTTACCTTTTCCATCGCCGACTGGGTCAACGGTTGGGTCGATGCGCTGGTCACCAACTATGGCGATGTGTTCCGCCACATCTCCGACACCCTGCTGTGGGCCATCGTCAATCTTGAAGGCCTGCTGCGCGCCGCACCGTGGTGGTTGATGCTGGCCATCGTCGGCGTCGTGGCCTGGCACGCAACGCGCAAAGTCGTGACCACCGCCGTGATCGTCGGTCTGTTGTTCCTGGTCGGCGCCGTCGGTCTGTGGGACAAGTTGATGCAGACCCTCGCGCTGATGATGGTGGCGACGGTCATTTCGGTGCTGATCGGCGTACCGCTGGGGATTCTCTCGGCGCGCAGCAATCGCCTGCGTTCGGTGCTGATGCCGCTGCTCGACATCATGCAGACCATGCCGAGCTTCGTGTACCTGATTCCGGTGCTGATGCTGTTCGGCCTGGGCAAGGTGCCGGCGATTTTCGCCACCGTGATCTACGCCGCGCCGCCGCTGATCCGCCTGACCGATCTGGGCATCCGCCAGGTCGACGGCGAAGTGATGGAAGCCATCAACGCCTTCGGCGCCAACCGCTGGCAGCAACTGTTCGGCGTGCAACTGCCGCTGGCCCTGCCGAGCATCATGGCCGGGATCAACCAGACCACCATGATGGCCCTGTCGATGGTGGTAATCGCCTCGATGATCGGCGCCCGTGGCCTGGGTGAAGATGTGCTGGTGGGCATTCAGACCCTCAACGTCGGACGTGGCCTGGAAGCCGGTCTGGCGATCGTGATTCTCGCAGTGGTCATCGACCGCATTACCCAGGCGTATGGTCGGCCACGGCATGAGGTGAGCAAATGAGCAACGCAACCGTGAGCAAGATCGAAGTCAAAAACGTCTTCAAGATTTTCGGCAACCGCGCCAAGGACGCTCTGGCGATGGTCGGCCAGGGCAAGACCAAGGATCAGGTGCTGAACGAAACCGGTTGCGTGGTCGGGGTCAACGACTTGTCCCTGAGCATCGGCACCGGCGAGATCTTCGTGATCATGGGCCTGTCCGGCTCCGGCAAATCGACCCTGGTGCGCCACTTCAACCGCCTGATCGACCCGACCAGCGGCGCGATCCTGGTGGATGGCGTGGACATCCTGCAATACGACATGGACGCCTTGCGCGAATTTCGCCGGCACAAGATCAGCATGGTGTTCCAGAGCTTCG
Organism: Pseudomonas pharyngis; assembly: GCF_021602345.1. Lineage (GTDB taxonomy): Bacteria > Pseudomonadota > Gammaproteobacteria > Pseudomonadales > Pseudomonadaceae > Aquipseudomonas > Aquipseudomonas pharyngis. The sequence goes on along the minus strand of NZ_BQID01000003.1, from coordinate 354,667 downwards.
GTCTGCTGCCGCACAAGACCGTGCTCGACAACGTCGCCTACGGCCTGAAAGTGCGCGGCGAGAGCAAGCAGATGTGCGCCGAACGCGCGTTGCACTGGATCAACACCGTGGGCCTAAAGGGCTACGAAAACAAATACCCGCACCAGCTCTCCGGCGGCATGCGCCAGCGTGTAGGTCTGGCCCGGGCATTGGCGGCGGACACCGACATCATCCTGATGGACGAGGCGTTCAGCGCGCTGGATCCGCTGATCCGCGCCGAGATGCAGGACCAGTTGCTGGAGCTGCAAAAAACCCTGCACAAGACCATCGTCTTCATCACCCACGACCTCGACGAGGCCGTGCGCATCGGCAACCGCATCGCGATCCTCAAGGACGGCCGCCTGATCCAGGTCGGTACGCCGAAAGAGATCCTGCATTCGCCGGCGGACGAATATGTCGACCGCTTCGTGCAGCGGCGGGCGGCGGTGGTTTAAACAGATTTGTGTTGGCTGGGCCGGCCCCATCGCGAGCAGGCTCGCTCCCACAGTTGGAATGCGGTCTCCTGTGGGAGCGAGCCTGCTCGCGATAGCGTCGGCAAAGCTGCATCAATGTTCGGGTGAGGTTTTAGATGTCCCAGGCTGAAAAAATCGTTATCGCCGACGCCCCGATGCGTTGGCAGGATGTGGTCGCAGTCGCTCGTCATGGCGCGCAGCTCGAGCTGTCGGCGCAGACCTGGGCGTGCATTGAAAACGCGCAAGGCATCGTCCAGCGCATCGTCGCCAGCGGTGAGCGCGCCTATGGCGTGAACACCGGGCTCGGTGCGCTGTGCAACGTCTCGCTGAAAGACGAACAGCTCAGTCAGCTGTCGCGCAACACCTTGCTCAGCCATGCGTGTGGCGTCGGTCCGGTGCTGGCCGATGAGCAGACCCGCGCCATCCTGTGCGCTGCGATCCGCAACTACAGCCACGGCAAATCCGGCATTCATCGCCGGGTGGTCGAAGCGCTGCTGGCGCTGCTCAATCGCGGTATCACCCCACAAGTACCGTCCCAGGGTTCGGTGGGTTACCTGACCCACATGGCGCACATCGGCATCGCGCTGCTGGGCGTGGGCGATGTCAGCTATCGCGGGCAGATCGTGTCTGCACAGCAGGCGCTGGCCGAAGAGGGCCTGCAACCGGTGCAGCTCGGGGCGAAGGACGGTCTGTGCCTGGTCAACGGCACGCCGTGCATGACCGGCCTCGGTTGCCTGGCGATTGCCGACGCCACGCGTCTGCTGCAATGGGCCGACGTGATCGGTGCGATGAGCTTCGAAGCCCAGCGCGGTCAGATCGCCGCGTTCGATGCCGAGATCATTGCGCTCAAACCGCATCCGGGCATGCAGCAGGTCGGCGTCAATCTGCGCGCCTTGCTCGATGGCAGCGAAGTGATCGCCGCGAGCAAAGGCATTCGCACTCAGGATGCCTTGAGCATCCGCTCGATCCCGCAGGTGCACGGTGCCGCCCGCGATCAACTGGAACACGCGATCAAACAGATCGAAACCGAACTCAATGGCTGCACCGACAACCCTTTGCTGCTGGGCACACCGGACGACTTCCGGGTGATGTCCCAGGCCAACCCGCACGGGCAATCAGTGGCGCTGGCGGCGGATCTGCTGGCGATTGCGATGGCCGAAATCGGCTCGATTGCCGAGCGGCGTCTGGATCGCCTGATCAACCCGCACGTCAGCGGTCTGCCGGCGTTTCTGGTGGCCAATCCGGGGGTGAACTCCGGGATGATGATCGTGCAATACGTCGCCGCGTCGCTGTGCGCGGAAAACCGCCAGTTGGCGCAACCGGCGGTGCTCGACAACTACGTCACCTCGGGCCTGCAGGAAGACCATCTGAGCATGGGCACCAACGCCGCGCTGAAGCTGCATCGCGCGCTGGAAAACTGCACGCAGATCCTCGCCATCGAGTACCTGCTGGCGGCCCAGGCGTTTGAATTTCTCAAGGAACAGCGCTTCGGCGCGGGCACCGATACCGCCTGGCGACTGCTGCGCGAAAAGGTCCCGGCCTACGATCAGGACCGCTGGCTGGCGCCGGACATCGCCGCTGCCGCAAGCGTTCTGAAAGACCCGGATCTGCTGCACAACGCATTACCGAATCTGCACTGACAACTACCCATACCAGCGTGCCAAGGCGCGGATCGTCCAAAAGACGAGAAGCGACGGATAACGGAATGCTCCGGAGCGACTGGTAGTTAATAACAATGCCTCAAAAGGAGCATTTAAATGACTGCGCTGAACCTGATCCCCGGCCAACTGAGCCTGGCCCAACTGCGTGACGTTTATCAGAACCCGGTCAAGCTGACCCTCGACAACAGCGCCAGCGCGCAGATCGAGGCCAGCGTGGCCTGCGTCGAGCAGATCCTTGCGGAAAACCGCACCGCCTACGGCATCAACACCGGTTTCGGCCTGCTGGCCTCGACCCGCATCGCCAGCGAAGACCTGGAAAACCTCCAGCGTTCGCTGGTGCTGTCCCACGCCGCCGGTGTCGGCCAGCCGATCAGCGATGAGCTGGTGCGCCTGATCATGGTGCTCAAGGTCAACAGCCTCAGCCGTGGTTTCTCTGGCATCCGTCGCGTGGTGATCGATGCGCTGATCGCGCTGATCAACGCCGAGGTCTATCCGCACATTCCGTTGAAAGGCTCGGTCGGTGCATCCGGTGACCTCGCGCCGCTGGCGCACATGTCGCTGGTGCTGCTGGGTGAGGGCAAGGCGCGCTACAAGGGCGAGTGGATGGAAGCGACCGAAGCGCTGAAAGTCGCCGGTCTGACCCCGCTGACCCTGGCGGCGAAAGAAGGTCTGGCGCTGCTCAACGGTACTCAAGTTTCCACCGCATTCGCGCTGCGCGGCCTGTTCGAAGGTGAAGACCTGTTCGCCGGCGCGCTGGCGCTGGGCGGTCTGACGGTGGAGGCGGTGCTCGGTTCGCGTTCGCCGTTCGACGCACGCATCCACGCTGCCCGTGGCCAGAAAGGCCAGATCGACGCCGCTGCCGCTTACCGCGATCTGCTGGGCGAGCGCAGCGAAGTCTCCGACTCGCACCAGAACTGCGAAAAGGTGCAGGATCCGTACTCGCTGCGTTGCCAGCCACAAGTCATGGGCGCGTGCCTGACCCAGTTCCGCCAGGCCGCCGAAGTGCTGGCTGTCGAGGCCAACGCCGTATCCGACAACCCGCTGGTGTTCGCGGCCGAAGGCGACGTGATTTCCGGCGGCAACTTCCACGCTGAACCAGTGGCCATGGCCGCTGACAACATGGCCCTGGCCATTGCCGAAATCGGTTCCCTGAGCGAGCGCCGCATCTCGTTGATGATGGACAAGCACATGTCGCAGCTGCCGCCGTTCCTCGTCGCCAACGGAGGCGTGAACTCCGGCTTCATGATCGCCCAAGTGACCGCTGCGGCCCTGGCCAGCGAAAACAAGGCGCTGTCCCATCCGCATTCGGTGGACAGCCTGCCAACCTCCGCCAACCAGGAAGACCACGTGTCGATGGCCCCGGCCGCCGGCAAGCGCCTGTGGGAAATGGCCGAGAACACGCGCGGGATTCTCGCGGTGGAATGGCTGGCGGCGGTGCAGGGCCTGGACCTGCGCAACGGCCTGAAGACCTCGACCAAACTGGAGCAGGCCCGCGGGATTCTGCGTCGCGAAGTGCCGTTCTACGAGAAGGACCGCTTCTTCGCACCGGACATCAATGCGGCGACCGAACTGCTGGCTTCGCGGGTTCTGACGGAGCTGGTTCCGGCGAAACTGCTGCCGAGCCTTTAACCACCACTGATCGTTCCCTCGCAGAGCGTGGGAACGATCGCAAGACGAGGACTTGGGATGAAAACCCTCTGGCAACACTGCCACGTCGCAACCATGGCGCAAGGCATCTACTCGATCATCGAGGATGCGGCCATCGTGACGTCCGGTGCACTCATCGAGTGGATCGGCCCGCGCAGCCAATTGCCGTCAGGCGAATACCCGGCGGTCAATGACCTGCAAGGCGCGTGGGTCACTCCCGGCTTGATCGACTGCCACACCCACACCGTGTTCGGCGGCAACCGCAGCGGCGAGTTCGAGAAGCGCCTGCAAGGCGTCAGCTATGCCGAAATCGCAGCGGCCGGCGGCGGCATCGCCAGCACTGTGCGGGCCACGCGCGAAGCCTCGGAAGACGAGCTGTTCGCCAGCGCCGCCAAACGCCTGAAAAGCCTGATGCGCGACGGCGTGACCACGGTCGAAATGAAATCCGGCTACGGCCTCGATCTGGCCAGCGAGCGCAAGATTCTGCGGGTCATCCGTCGCCTCGCCGCCGAGCTGCCGATCAGCGTGCGCAGCACCTGCCTAGCTGCCCACGCCTTGCCGCCGGAATACAAGGACCGCGCCGACGATTACATCGATCACATCTGCGCCGAGATGCTGCCCGCGCTGGCCGCCGAAGGCCTGGTCGATGCGGTGGATGCGTTCTGCGAATACCTGGCGTTCTCCCCGGAACAGGTCGAGCGGGTGTTCATCGCCGCGCAAAAACTCGATCTGCCGGTGAAGCTGCACGCCGAGCAATTGTCGTCGCTGCACGGCTCCAGCCTCGCTGCGCGCTACCACGCACTTTCCGCCGATCACTTGGAGTTCATGGACGAAGCCGACGCCATCGCCATGGCCGAGTCCGACACCGTCGCGGTGTTGTTGCCGGGCGCGTTCTACTTCCTGCGCGAAACCCAGTTGCCGCCGATGGACGCCCTGCGCAAACACAAAGTGAAAATCGCCATCGCCAGCGACCTCAACCCCGGCACCTCGCCAGCGTTGTCTTTGCGCCTGATGCTGAACATGGCCTGCACCTGTTTCCGCATGACCCCGGAAGAAGCCCTGGCCGGCGCCACGATTCATGCGGCACAAGCCTTGGGCATGGCCGACACCCATGGTTCGCTGGAAGCCGGCAAGGTCGCGGATTTTGTCGCCTGGCAGATCGATCGCCCGGCGGATCTGGCGTACTGGCTGGGTGGTGAACTGGACAAACGCGTCGTGCGTCACGGCGTTGAATCAAGTCTGTAGGAGAGCGGTTGTGGATAAGGTTCTGAACTTCAAACAAGGTCGCGTGCCGCTGCTGATCAGCATGCCCCACGCCGGTGTGCGCCTGACCCCGGCGGTCGAGGCCGGGTTGATCCCGGACGCGAAAAGCCTGCCGGACACCGACTGGCATATTCCGCAGCTCTACGATTTCGCCGCCGAACTGGGCGCCAGCACCCTGGCGGCCGAGTACTCGCGATTTGTCATCGACCTGAACCGGCCGTCCGACGACAAACCGCTGTACGCCGGCGCCACCACCGGGCTGTACCCGGCGACCCTGTTCGATGGCATTCCGTTGTTCAAGGACGGGCAGGAGCCGTCGAAAGAAGAGCGTGCGACCTATCTGGAGCAGATCTGGACGCCGTACCACCGCACCTTGCAGGAAGAGCTGGCGCGGCTGAAAGCCGAGTTCGGTTACGCGCTGCTGTTCGATGCGCATTCGATCCGCTCGATCATCCCGCACCTGTTCGATGGCAAGCTGCCGGACTTCAATCTCGGCACTTTCAACGGCGCCAGTTGCGATCCGCAGTTGGCCACGCAACTGGAAGCGATCTGCGCACGCCATGGCGATTACAGCCATGTGCTGAACGGACGCTTCAAGGGCGGCCACATTACCCGTCACTACGGTAACCCGGCCGAGAACATCCACGCCGTGCAACTGGAACTGGGCCAGTGCACCTACATGGAAGAGTTCGAACCGTTCCGCTACCGCGCCGATCTGGCGGAGCCGACGCGGGTGGTGCTCAAGGAGTTGCTGCAGGGGCTGCTTGCCTGGGGCGCGACTCGCTACAAATCCTGAATACACACCAGGAACCCTGTGGGAGCGAGCTTGCTCCCACAGTTTTTGTGGTGACCACAGGTTTGTGCACGGCTTGGGTCGCCACCGTGCAAATCCCGGTCGCCACAGTTCGCTTTTCCCGCTCGTCTGCTGCGTAATGTTTCGGCCACGGTGCAAGAAGACACCGATCCGAACAATAACCCGCTGCCGCACGAGACGATCCCACATGAAAAGACTGTTCACTCGTTGTGCGTTAATCCTTACCGGCAGTGCGCTGCTTAGCGCCGGCGCCATGGCTTCCGACGATGCATCCTGCAGAACCGTGCGCATGGGCGTGGTCAACTGGACCGACGTGATCGCCACCAGCGGCATGGCCGACGTGCTGCTCAACGGCCTCGGTTACGAAAGCAAGCAGACCAGCGCCGTGCAGCAAATCATCTTCGCCGGCATCCGCGACAAGCGCCTCGATATCTTCCTCGGCTACTGGAAACCGGCAATGGACAAGAACATCGCGCCGTTCCTCGCCGCCAATCAGGTCAAGGTCATGGACAAGCCCAGCCTGGCCGACGCCCAGGCGACGCTGGCGGTTCCGGACTACGTGGCGGCGGCAGGGCTGAAAACCTTCGGCGACATCGCGAAATTCAAGGATCAGCTCGGCGCTAAGATCTACGGCATCGAGCCCGGCAGCGGCGCCAACACCACGATCAAGACCATGATCGAAACCAACCATTTCGGCCTGAAGGATTTCAAGATCATCGAATCCGGTGAGGCCGGCATGCTCGCCGCCGTGCAGCGGGCGGTGAACCGCAAGGAGTTCGTGGTGTTCGTCGGCTGGACCCCGCACCCGATGAACATCAACATGAAAATCACCTACCTGACCGGCAGCGAAGATGTTTACGGCCCGAACGAAGGCGCCGCCACCGTTTCCACGGTCACCGCGCCGGACTACGCCGAGCGCTGCCCGAACGTTCATCGACTGCTGGAAAACCTGACCTTCACCGCCGCCCAGGAAAGCCAGTTGATGGTGCCGATCATGGAGCGCAAGACCCCTCAGGAAGTGGCGAAGAGCTGGCTGCGTGAGCATCCCGAAGACCTGCAACGCTGGCTGGCGGGTGTCAGCAGTTTCGATGGCAAGGACGGCGTGGCCACGGTTCAGGCCAGCCTGAAAAACTGATGGACACTTATCCACTTTCGCCGTCGATGGCAGCCTTCGTTTCCAGAACCGAAGGCTTTGCCAGCGATGACAGCAGCCTCGGCGGATTGCGCAAATCCTATGACGATATGTGCCGCGCCTTCACGCCCGAACGGCCGGTGGGTCTGGAGGTGGTGGATTTCCAGTTGAGCGGGGTGGCGGTGCGTTCGTATCGCCCGCCTGTCCGGCCATCGGCCAGTGGCTGGCCGTGCGTGTTGTACCTGCACGGCGGCGGTTGGGTGGTCGGCGGGCTGGATTCCCATGACTTCATCTGCTGCGAGCTGGCCATGGCGCTTGGGGCGATGGTGGTGGCGGTGGATTACCGGCTGGCGCCGGAACATCCGTTCCCCGCCGGTTTCGAGGATTGCCTGAGCGTCTGGCGCGCGTTGCGCAGTGGGCCCTTCTGGTTCGACCCCGGACGGATGCTGGTGGCGGGCGACAGCGCCGGCGGCAATCTGGCGGCGGCGCTGTGCCTGGCACTGCGCGATGCCGACGAGCCGCTGCCGGGTGCGCAGGTCTTGATTTATCCGGGGCTGGGAGGCGACGAGCAGTTAGCGTCGCGCAGCGAATGCGCCGATGCGCCGTTGCTCGCCAGCAGCGATCTCGACTGTTATCACGCCTTGTACCTGCGTGGCACCACAAAGCCGAGCGCCTATGCGATGCCGTTGCTGGCCCGGGATTTCAGCGGTCTGCCCCCGGCCTGGATCGCCGTGGCGCAATTCGATCCGTTGCGTGACGACGGCGTGTGTTACGCCGAACGGCTGAACGCGGCGGGCGTCGACGCGGCGCTGTACTACGGCGAAGGGCTGGTTCACGGCTGCCTGCGGGCGCGGCATCAGGTCGCCGAGGTCGATCGTCTCTTTGAGAACCTGCTGGGGTTCATGGCTGACAAAATGTGACAGCGCACGGGCATGCTCATTGACGTAAATCGGGTTTATGATGCCGGACGGCAGAATAATAGAAGTCCCCCCAGGGATGACCTCGACCCCTTACGGAGCGCGCAATGCAGACTTTGTTTCCGCAGATCAAACCTCACGCACGGCACGATCTGGCCGTCGATGACACCCATACGCTGTACGTCGACGAAAGCGGTTCACCGGAAGGTTTGCCGGTGGTGTTCATCCACGGAGGTCCCGGCGCCGGGTGCGACGCCCAGAGTCGCCGCTATTTTGATCCGAACCTGTATCGCATTGTCACCTTCGATCAGCGCGGCTGTGGTCGTTCCACGCCTCACGCCAGCCTGGAAAACAACACCACCTGGGATCTGGTCGAAGACCTCGAGCGCATCCGTAAACATCTGGGCATCGACAAATGGGTGCTGTTCGGCGGTTCCTGGGGTTCGACCCTGGCGCTGGCCTACGCGCAGACCCACCCGGAGCGCGTGCATGGGCTGATCCTGCGCGGGATCTTTCTCTGCCGTCCGCAGGAAATCGAATGGTTCTACCAGGCCGGCGCCAGCCGTCTGTTCCCCGATTACTGGCAGGACTACCTCGCGCCGATCCCGCTGGACGAGCGCGACGACCTGCTCAGCGCTTTCCACAAGCGCCTGACCGGCAACGACCAGATCGCCCAGATGCACGCGGCCAAGGCCTGGTCGACCTGGGAAGGGCGCACCGCGACCCTGCGTCCGAATCCGCTGGTGGTCGACCGTTTCTCCGAGCCGCAGCGCGCCTTGTCGATCGCGCGGATCGAATGCCACTACTTCACCAACAACGCGTTCCTTGAGCCGAACCAGCTGATTCGCGACATGGGCAAGATCGCCCATCTGCCGGGCGTGATCATCCACGGTCGCTACGACGTGATCTGCCCGCTCGACAACGCCTGGGAACTGCATCAGGCCTGGCCGAACAGCGAGCTGCAGGTGATCCGCGATGCCGGCCACGCTGCCTCGGAACCGGGCATCACCGATGCATTGGTGCGCGCCGCCAGCAAAATGGCCCGTCGTCTGCTCGACCTGCCGCCCGAAGAAGCATGAAGGGGCTGTTGCAGCGCGTGAAAGGCGCGCGGGTCGAAGTGGCGGGCGAGGTGGTCGGCAGTGTCGATCAGGGTTTATTGGTGCTGGTGGCGGTCGAACCCGACGACACGCCGGCCAGCGCCGACAAACTTCTGCATAAGCTGCTTAACTATCGAGTGTTCAGTGACGCCGTGGGCAAGATGAATCTGTCCCTGGCGGATGTGGGCGGCGGGTTGCTGCTGGTCTCTCAGTTCACCCTCGCTGCCGACACCAAAAGCGGGTTGCGCCCGAGTTTCTCGACCGCCGCCCCTCCGGCGCTGGGCGAAGAATTATTCGACTATCTATTAAGCAAAGCGAAACAGATGCATGGCACAGTGGCATCAGGTAGATTCGGCGCGGATATGCAGGTGCACCTGGTCAACGATGGCCCGGTAACCTTCCTGTTACAGTCATGAAAGTGCTTGAAACATCTTTTTAAGGGCTTTTCGACTGAAAACAGGGAATTTTCGCGATAAATACTTTGTTACCCCTGATGCGTTGTCACGCGGGCTACTAGATAATCGCGCGCTACGGGGATCAGCGTTCGTTGGTCCATTTTGACTTAGGTAGAGACTTGTCCGGATCCGATTGGGGAATCATTTTGACCCAGCGGAGTCGGAACAATGCTCGCCAACTTGGCAAGGGTGTCCTGCAAGGTCGGTTTTTTTGTACCGAATCCCTCACAGGCACTTCATCTGGCCGTTGGTTTATTGATCTGTTTTCGGCGAGGGTTGCTCGTGATTGTTAGTCCCTGTAATGCAGCAAAATTGTCTGCCAAACGCTTGCGCAGCGCTCTGGTAGCGGGCTCGGCAGTACTCTGCCTGCTCAGCGCCGGCCAGCTTTGGGCATTCAATCTTGACGATGTGTCGGCCAAGGCCAAAGAGCTGGCCGGGCAGAAGTTCGAAGCCCCGCGCAGCAACCTGCCGAACGAATTCCGTGAAATGAAATTCGCGGACTATCAGAAGATTCGTTTCCGCACCGAAAAAGCCGAATGGGCCGACCAGAAGACCCCGTTCAAGCTGTCCTTCTATCATCAGGGCATGCACTTCGATACGCCGGTGAAAATCAACGAAATCACCGCGAACACCGTCGAAGAGATCAAATACGATCCAAGCCGTTTCGATTTCGGCGACCTGCAGTTCGATCCGAAGGCCACCGAACAACTGGGCTACGCCGGTTTCCGTGTGCTGTACCCGATCAACAAGGCGGACAAGCAAGACGAAATCATGACCATGCTGGGCGCGAGCTACTTCCGCGTCGTCGGCAAGGGTCACACCTACGGTCTGTCGGCCCGTGGCCTGGCGATCGATACCGCTTTGCCGTCCGGCGAAGAATTCCCGCGTTTTCGCGAGTTCTGGATTCAGCAGCCGAAGCCGGGCGACAAGCACCTGGTGATCTTCGCCCTGCTGGATTCGCCACGTGCGACCGGCGCCTACCGTCTGATCCTACGTCCGGGCAGCGACACCATTGTCGACGTGAAGGGCCAGATGTACCTGCGTGACAAGGTTGGCAAGCTCGGCATCGCGCCGCTGACCAGCATGTTCCTGTTCGGCGCCAACCAGCCGTCGAAGGTGCTCAACTACCGTCGCGAACTGCACGACTCCAGCGGTCTGTCGATCCATGCCGGCAACGGCGAGTGGATCTGGCGTCCGCTGAACAACCCGAAACACTTGGCTGTCAGCCAGTTCAGCGTCGAGAACCCGCGTGGTTTCGGTCTGCTGCAACGTGGCCGTGACTTCAGCCACTACGAAGACCTCGACGACCGCTACGACAAGCGCCCAAGTGCCTGGATCGAGCCGAAGGGCGACTGGGGCAAGGGCACCGTTGATCTGGTCGAGATCCCGACTGCGGACGAAACCAACGACAACATCGTTGCGTTCTGGAACCCGGAAAAACTGCCGGAGCCTGGCCAGCCGCTGGACTTCGCCTACCGTATGCACTGGACCATCGACGAAGCCGCGCTGCACGCGCCGGACAGCGCCTGGGTCAACCAGACCCTGCGTTCGACCGGTGACGTCAAGCAATCGAACCTGATCCGTCAGCCGGATGGCAGCGTTGCCTACCTGGTCGATTTCGAAGGCCCGTCCTTGGCCGCTTTGGCCCCGGATGCGGACGTTCGCAGCCAGGTCAGCGTCGGCGACAACGCCGAACTGGTCGAAAACAGCGTGCGCTACAACCCGGAAACCAAAGGCTGGCGCCTGACCCTGCGGATGAAGATCAAGGACCCGAGCAAGTCCACCGAGATGCGCGCAGCCCTGGTGCAGCCAGTGGTGACCGCTGATCTGGCCAAGTCTTCGGTACCGACGTCCAATTCGTCGGTGGCCAAGGCCGACAAGGTTGCCGCCAAGCAACAAGAGAAAGCCGACAAGGAAGCCAAGGCCGCCGAGGCCAAACAGGCCGACGCCAAGCCGGTTGCAGATGCCAAGGACAAGGCCAACAAAGACGCCAAGCAGCCAGCCGCTGCGGACGCGGCCCCAGCCACACCGGAATCGGCACCGACTGAAGAAGTCCTGACCGAGACCTGGAGCTATCAGTTGCCTGCCGATGAGTAACTCTCAAGTACAGCCAGAGACTCTGTCCGAGTACCTGGCGCATCTGCCGATGACCGACGAGCAGCGCGCGGAACTCGCGGGCTGCCAGTCCTTCAGCGAATTACATGAACGCCTGTCGTCCAAGACCTTTGACGCACGGACCGAAGCCGCCCAGGCTTCGGTCGGCAAGCGCCTGATCCTGAGCACCGCCGAAGAGCTGCAAGACGCGGAAATGCTGGTGCTCGACGCCAGCGGCCGGGTCAGCATGAAGGCCACGCCGCCGATCCGTCGGACCAAGGTCGTGCCGGAGCCGTGGCGCACCAACATTCTGGTGCGTGGCTGGCGTCGCCTGACCGGCCGGACCAACCCGCCGCAACCGCCGAAGGACGCCAACGTGCTGCCGGCGGCGCGCTGGCGCACGGTCGGTTCGATCCGTCGCTACATTCTGCTGGTGCTGATGCTGGGTCAGACCATCGTCGCCGGCTGGTACATGAAAGGCATCATGCCGTACCAGGGCTGGTCGTTCGTCGATCTGGAAGAAGTCCTGCATCAACCGCTGCTGCAAACCGCCACGCAAGTGCTGCCGTATGCGCTGCAGACCAGCATCCTGATCATGTTCGGGATTCTGTTCTGCTGGGTATCGGCCGGTTTCTGGACCGCGCTGATGGGCTTCCTCGAATTGCTCACCGGCCACGATAAATACCGGATCTCCGGTAAAAGTGCCGGCAACGAGCCGATTCCGAAAGACGCCCGCACCGCACTGGTGATGCCGATCTGCAACGAAGACGTGCCTCGGGTGTTCGCCGGTCTGCGCGCGACGTTCGAGTCGGTCGCCGCTACCGGTGACCTGGACCGTTTCGACTTCTTCGTCCTCAGCGACAGTAACGACACCGACATCTGCGTTGCCGAGCAGCAGGCCTGGCTGGACGTCTGCCGCGAAGCCAAGGGTTTCGGCAAGATCTTCTATCGCCGCCGTCGCCGTCGCGTCAAACGCAAGAGCGGCAACCTCGACGACTTCTGCCGTCGCTGGGGCGGTGACTACAAGTACATGGTCGTGCTCGACGCCGACTCTGTGATGAGCGGCGAGTGCCTGACCAGTCTGGTGCGCCTGATGGAGGCCACGCCGGACGCCGGCATCATCCAGACCGCGCCGCGCGCTTCGGGCATGGACACGCTGTATGCGCGCATGCAGCAGTTCGCCACTCGCGTGTACGGTCCGCTGTTCACCGCCGGCCTGCACTTCTGGCAGCTGGGTGAATCCCACTACTGGGGTCACAACGCGATCATCCGCATGAAGCCGTTCATCGACCACTGCGCCCTGGCGCCGTTGCCGGGCAAAGGGGCGTTCTCCGGTGCGATTCTCTCTCACGACTTCGTTGAAGCGGCGCTGATGCGCCGTGCCGGCTGGGGCGTGTGGATTGCCTACGATCTGCCGGGCAGCTACGAAGAACTGCCGCCGAACCTGCTCGACGAGCTCAAGCGTGACCGTCGCTGGTGCCACGGCAACCTGATGAACTTCCGTCTGTTCCTGGTCAAAGGCATGCACCCGGTGCACCGCGCGGTGTTCCTGACCGGCGTGATGTCTTACCTGTCGGCGCCGTTGTGGTTCTTCTTCCTCGTGCTGTCGACCGCGCTGCTGGCGGTGAACACGCTGATGGAGCCGCAGTACTTCCTCGAACCGCGTCAGCTCTATCCGCTGTGGCCGCAATGGCACCCGGACAAGGCGATCGCGCTGTTCTCGACGACCATCGTGCTGCTGTTCCTGCCGAAGCTGTTGAGCATCATCCTGATCTGGGCCAAGGGTGCGAAAGAGTTTGGCGGCAAGTTCAAGGTGACCGTGTCGATGCTGCTGGAGATGCTGTTCTCCATGCTGCTGGCGCCGGTGCGGATGATTTTCCACACCCGTTTCGTTCTGGCCGCGTTCCTCGGCTGGGCCGCGACCTGGAACTCGCCGCAGCGTGACGACGACTCCACGCCGTGGAGCGAAGCGGTCAAGCGTCACGGTCCGCAGACCCTGCTGGGCTTCTTCTGGGCGCTGCTGGTGATCTGGCTGAACCCGAGCTTCCTGTGGTGGCTGGTCCCGATCGTCGGTTCGCTGATGCTGTCGATTCCGGTGTCGGTGATTTCCAGCCGCGTCGGTCTGGGCCTCAAGTCCCGTGACGAAAGCCTGTTCCTCATCCCCGAGGAATACAATCCGCCACAGGCGCTGCTGGCCACCGATCAGTACACCCACGAAAACCGCTGGCACGCACTGAATGACGGCTTCATCCGCGCCGTGGTCGATCCACAGCAGAACGCCCTGGCGTGCTCGCTGGCGACTTCGCGTCACGGTCAGGCCGAGCCGATCGAATGGCTGCGCCAGGAACGTGTGCGTCACGCGATCAAGGTCGGCCCGGCCGGGCTGAACAACCATGATCGTCTACAACTGCTGAGCGATCCGGTGGCCCTGGCCCGTCTGCACGAGCAGGTGTGGGCCGAAGGTCACGCCGAGTGGCTGGACGCATGGCGGGCCTCGGTGAAAGCCGATCCCCATGCGCCGCTGCTGCCGCTCAAGCCGGTGAGCTTGCAGGCGCAACCGGCCTGATGAAGAAACCCCGCGAAAGCGGGGTTTTTTTTGCCTGCCGAAAAGCCCCTCACCCTAGCCCTCTCCCGGAGGGAGAGGGGACTGAATGAGTTGTTCTCTCGAAATACATCGACCTGACAGATCTCGGTCGAACTCAGATTTGAAATTTACAGAGATCGGCTCCCTTTCCCCCTCGCCCCCCTTGGGGGAGAGGGTTGGGGTGAGGGGGTAAATCTTGAATGTTAAACAAATCGTCCATTAAACCTTGTGCAAAAAATCGAGTGCGTTAGCATCCGTCCCCGAATTGGCGCACCCGGACAATCTTGTCCATTTCTGTCGGTTTTCGCGCCGCAAACGCAATGGTTTTGGGGACTTGAAGATGAAGAAGTATCTGTCGATGCTGCTGGTCGGCGTCACGGCACTGGTTGCAGTCAATGCGGCGCAGGCCGGCGCAATCGACGACGCGGTCAAGCGTGGCTCGTTGAAGGTCGGCATGGATCCGACCTACATGCCGTTCGAAATGACCAACAAGCGCGGCGAAATCATCGGTTTCGAAGTCGACATCCTCAAAGCCATGACCAAGGCCATGGGCGTCAAACTGGAGCTGGTCTCCACCGGTTACGACGGGATCATCCCGGCGCTGATGACCGACAAGTTCGACATGATCGGCAGCGGCATGACCCTGACCCAGGAACGCAACCTGCGCCTGAACTTCAGCGAACCGTTCATCGTGGTCGGCCAGACCCTGCTGATCCGCAAGGAACTGGAAGGCACCATCAAGTCCTACAAAGACCTGAACACCGCCGACTACCGCATCACCTCCAAGCTCGGCACCACCGGCGAGATGGTCGCCAAGAAGCTGATCTCCAAAGCCAAGTACCACGGCTACGACAACGAGCAGGAAGCTGTGCTCGATGTGGTCAACGGCAAGGCTGACGCCTTCATCTACGACGCGCCGTACAACGTGGTCGCGGTGAACAAGGTCGGCGCCGGCAAGCTGGTGTTCCTCGACAAGCCGTTTACCTACGAGCCACTGGCCTTCGGTCTGAAGAAGGGTGACTACGACAGCATCAACTTCATCAACAACTTCCTGCACCAGATCCACGAAGACGGCACCTACGATCGCATCCATGACAAGTGGTTCAAGAGCACCGAGTGGCTCAAGGACATGGAATAAGCCCGGTCAGATAGACCGAGTCGCCCCATTCGCGAGCAAGCCCGCTCCCACATTGGAATGCGTTCCCTGTGGGAGCGGCGGTGCGACGATTCGACTTGCCCGCGAAGGCGGCCTCCCCGGCGACATAACTTTCGGATTTCGCTAAACCCATGAAACAGAAAAAAGCCCAATGGCCCTGGCACGTTCTGACCGTGCTGGTGCTGGTCGGCCTGGCCGGCGCGTTGTATTACGCCACGTCGCTGATGTCTTACGAATGGCGCTGGAACCGCGTGCCGCAGTACTTCGCCTATCAGGCCGAGGAAACCCAGCGCGCGACCGACATTTCCACCGTCAGCGAACTGGTGCGCAAGGGCGGCAGCGCGCAGGTCACCCTGCGCAACGATGCCGGTGACGAGCAGCACCTGACCGTCGACGAAAACAGCCTGCAGTTCGCTCAGGGCGACGATGTGGCCGAAGGCGACGTCGTGGGCGTGACGCGGCATTGGGCAGCGGGTCCGCTGCTGTGGGGCCTGTGGACCACGCTTTGGCTGTCGGTGGTGTCCGGGGTGCTGGGTCTGCTGATCGGTCTGGCCACCGGGCTGTGCCGGCTGTCGAGCAACCCGACCCTGCGCGACCTGTCGACGATCTATGTCGAACTGGTGCGCGGTACGCCGCTGCTGGTGCAGATCTTCATTTTCTATTTCTTCATCGGCACGGTGATGAACCTGTCCCGGGAGTTCGCCGGGATTGCCGCGCTGTCGCTGTTCACCGGCGCCTACGTGGCGGAAATCATCCGTTCCGGTGTGCAGTCGATTGCCCGCGGCCAGAACGAAGCGGCGCGTTCGCTGGGGCTGAGCGCTGGCCAGTCGATGCGTCATGTGGTGCTGCCGCAGGCATTCAAGCGCGTGCTGCCGCCGCTGGCCGGGCAGTTCATCAGTCTGGTCAAAGACACTTCGCTGGTGTCGGTGATCGCCATCACCGAGCTGCTGAAAAGCGGCCGGGAAGTCATCACCACGTCGTTCTCGCCGTTCGAGATCCTGTTCTGCGTCGCCGGCCTGTACCTGTTGATCAACCTGCCGCTGTCGAAAATCGCCAGCCGGCTTGAGCGGAGGCTCGCGCAAAGTGATTGAAGTCCGCGATCTGGTAAAAGTCTTCGACACCCGTGGGCAAGTGGTGCGCGCGGTGGATAACGTCAGCACGTCCGTGGCCAAGGGTGAAGTGCTGGTGGTGATTGGCCCGTCCGGTTCCGGCAAATCGACCTTTCTGCGTTGCCTTAATGGTCTGGAAGAATTCGATTCCGGCTCGGTAAGCATCGACGGCCTGCAACTGGCTGACCCGAAAACCGACGTCAACGCCTACCGCCGCGAAGTCGGCATGGTGTTCCAGCATTTCAATCTGTTCCCGCACATGACCGTGCTGGAAAACCTGTGCCTGGCGCAGAAAGTCGTGCGCAAGCGCGGCCAGAAGGAAAGCGAGGCCAAGGCTCTGGCATTGCTGGAGAAGGTCGGCATCGCCCAGAAGGCCCGCGAGTACCCGTCGCGCCTTTCCGGCGGTCAGCAGCAGCGCGTGGCGATTGCCCGGGCGCTGGCGATGGACCCCAAGGTCATGCTGTTCGACGAACCGACCTCGGCCCTCGACCCGGAAATGGTCGGCGAAGTGCTGGACGTGATGAAAAACCTGGCTGTGGAAGGCATGACCATGGTCTGCGTGACCCACGAAATGGGTTTTGCCCGGGAAGTGGCGGATCGGGTGCTGTTCTTCGATCACGGCAAATTGCTGGAGGACGCCTCGCCGGCGGAGTTCTTCGATGCGCCGAAGGATCCGCGAGCCCAGGCGTTCCTGCGGCAAGTCCTCTAAACACAGGACAAAAAAAATCGCAGCCAATGGCTGCGATTTTTTTGTGTGCGCGGTTTACACCTTGAACCGGCCCACCAGCGTTTGCAGGTGAGTGCCCAGGCGCGCCAGCTCGACGCTGGAGGCCGCCGTCTCTTCACTGGCCGCCGAGGTCTGATCCGAGACATCTCGCACGTTCAGCACGCTGCGGTTGATCTCTTCAGCCACGGCGCTCTGTTGCTCGGCCGCTGCGGCGATCTGCTGGTTCATCGCCTGAATCGCCGAAACGGTGCGAGTGATGCTCTCCAGCGAGCCACCGGCACGCCGGGTCAGCTCGACACTGCTGTCGGTCAAGGTGCGGCTGTTGTCCATGATCGTCGCCACTTGCTGGGTGCCGTTCTGCAGACCGACGATCAGCTCTTCGATCTCTTCGGTGGACTTCTGGGTGCGCTGGGCGAGGCTGCGGACTTCGTCGGCGACCACCGCAAAGCCTCGACCGGCTTCACCGGCACGGGCGGCTTCGATGGCGGCGTTGAGGGCCAGCAGGTTGGTTTGCTGGGCCACGGACTTGATCACGTCGAGCACGCTGCCGATCTTGTCGCTTTCGCGCTTGAGCTCGCCCATGGCCTCGGTGGAATGGCCGACTTCGGCGGCCAGACGTTCGATCTGGGCGATGGCTTCACCGACAACCTTGTCGCCTTCACGGGCCTGCTGGTCAGCAGCGACCGCTGCTTCCGAAGCTTCCTCGGCGTTACGCGCGACTTCCTGCACGGTGGCGGCCATTTCATTCATGGCGGTGGCGACCTGGTCGGTCTCGACTTTCTGATTGTTGACCCCGGCGCTGGTCTGCTCGGTCACCGCGGACAACTCTTCGGCGGCGCTGGCGATCTGGGTCACGCCGTCGCTGATGCCACCGATCAATTCGCGCAGGCCCTGGGTCATGCTCTGCATCGAGCGCTGCAATTGACCGAGTTCGTCACGGCGCAGGGACACCAGATTGTGGGTCAGGTCACCGGCGGCCACGCGTTCGGCGACTTTCAGGGTCTGCTCCAGCGGAATGATGATCTGCCGGGTGATCGCCCAGGCCGCGAGCAGACCGAAGGCCAGGGCCAGCAGGGTGGCGATCATCAGCATGTTTTTGGCGTGCGCGGCATCGGTGTCGCGGACGATGGTCTGAGATTCGGTGAGTTTCTTGCTGACGTCGAGCAGGATGTCGCCCTGGGCCGACATGCGAGCCAGCGCCTTGGCGTTGTTCACCTGGGAGTCGCGGAACTGGCTGACGGCGGCGCGATAAGCCTTCAGCGATTCGGTGGCCTGTTGCAGGTTGGCGATGTGTTGCTCGGGCAGTTTGCTCGGCAGGCTTTCCAGATTGTTCAGGGCGGCGGCGATGGCATCCAGCGCCGGTTGTTCGGCTTCGGCCTTGCCGCTGTAGGTGTAGCCGCGCACCTGATAGCGCGCCTGCTGCAGCAGTTTGCTCAGCTCGATCACGCTGTTGAATTGCGCGACGCTGTCGCCTTGCAGCAGGGATTTCTCGACTTCGCTGACCTTGGCCACCGCGTTATCGGCGCTGGCGCCGAGTTTGCTGCGGGCGTCTTCACGCTGCACGGTGGCCTGGGTCATGTCGCCAAAGGCGCGTTTGTACTCGGCAACCGCCGCCAGTTGCTGATCGATCATGGCCACGTCGGACGGTTGCTCGATCATGCCGCGGGCGCTTTGCAGGCCGGCCTCGAGTTTGCCGAGCAGGTCGTTGACCGCACCGGGGCCCTGTTCGCCACGGCGGGCTTCATAGTCCAGACGCGCCAGACGCAGGTCCTTGGTCAGCTCGTTGAGGCTGGAGATGAAGCCGAGCTTGTCGCCCCGGCTGATGATCCCGCTCATGCCGGTCCAGCCGGTGAAGGTGATCAACAGGGTCAGCAGCAGCACCAGGCCGAAACCGATTCCAAGCTTACGTTTAACGCTGACGTTTCCAAGACTCTCGGCTAACCAACGGTACATGCGACGACTCCCTAGGACCACTAATTGGACTTATGGGGAGGGTATCGGCCGCATGATGGCAATCTGTAACGCCTTTTGTCCGGAGAAGACTTCAGAACAGCCGGGCGAGCAGCGCGGTGACGGCGGTTTCGACCCGCAGGATTCGCTCGCCCAGTTGCACCGGTTGCAGCCCGGCCTTGGCCAGCAAATCGATTTCGTAGGGAATCCAGCCACCCTCGGGGCCGATGGCCAGGGTCACCGGTTCGTTCAGGGCGCGGGGGCAGGGCGGGAAATTGCCCGGATGACCGACCAGACCGAGGGTGCCGTCGGTGATGGCCGGCAGGCAATCTTCGACGAACGGCTTGAAGCGCTTCTCGATGATGATCTCCGGCAGCACCGTATCCCGAGCCTGTTCGAGGCCGAGGATCAGTTGTTCGCGAATCGCTTCCGGCTCCAGGAACGGCGTTTGCCAGAAGCTTTTCTCGACCCGGTAGCTGTTGACCAGAATCACCTTCGACACGCCCATGGTCGCCACGGTCTGGAACACCCGGCGCAGCATCTTCGGGCGGGGCAGGGCGAGTACCAGGGTCAGTGGCAGTTTGGCCGGCGGCGGTTGATCGAGGGTGACCCGCAGTTCGGCCTCACCCGCGTCCAGGCGCAGCAGCTCGGCCGAGCCCATCAACCCGTTGATGCGCCCGACCCGCAGGCTGTCGCCGACTTCCGAACGGTGGACTTCCTGCATGTGGGTCAGGCGCCGATCGCGCAGCACGACCCGGTCGGCCGCGATGAAGTCGGCCTCTTCGAGCAGCAGCAGGTTCATGGCTGAGTCGCTGGCGGCTGATCGTTGTGATCGTCGGCGGTTTCTTCCGGGCGCTCGCGCTTGCTGACCAGACTGCCGAACAGGATGCCGACTTCGAACAGCATCCACATCGGCACGGCCAGCAGGGTCTGGGAAAAGATGTCCGGCGGGGTCAGGATCATGCCGACCACGAAGCAGCCGATGATCACGTACGGGCGGATCTTCTTCAGGTATTTGACGTCGACCACGCCGATCCACACCAGCAGCACCACGGCCACCGGGATTTCGAACGCCACGCCGAAGGCGAAGAACAGCGTCATGACGAAATCGAGGTAACTGGTGATGTCGGTCATCATTTCCACACCGGCCGGGGTGGCCGAGGCGAAGAACTTGAAGATCAGCGGGAACACGAAGAAGTAGGCGAACGCCATGCCGGTGTAGAACAGCAGGATGCTGGAGATCAGCAACGGCACTGCGACACGCTTCTCGTGCTTGTACAGGCCCGGTGCGATGAAGCCCCAGATCTGATGCAGGATCACCGGAATCGCCAGGAACAGCGAGACCATCATCGTCAGTTTCAGCGGCGTCAGGAACGGCGACGACACGTCGGTGGCGATCATTGTCGCGCCGGCCGGCAGGTATTCACGCAGCGGCGTCGAAACAAAGGTGTAGATCTGCTGGGTGAAGGCAAACAGCCCGGCGAAGATGATGAAGATCGCCGCCACGCAACGCAGCAGGCGGGTGCGCAACTCGGTGAGGTGCGAAACCAGCGGCATGTGCTGGTCGTTTTCGGGGAGATCGCTCATGGGGCTCGCGGCGGCAGAGTGGTGTCGTTTGGCGCTGGTGTGGTCGGCGCGGCGGTTTGGGCTACGTGTTCAACCGAGGCTGGCGCGACGACAGGCGCTGATTCGGTTGGCGCTACAGCAGGTGCCGCTGGCGTTGGAGCGGCAGGGCTGTGAATCGTCTGCTCACCCACATGCTCGACCGGCGTCGGCTCCTGCTGAACCGGCGTGAAAATCTTCCGCGCCTCCTGTTCCAGCGACAGGATGTGCTCGTTGTGCAGTTGCCGGCGGATTTCGTCGGCACCGATTTCACGCTCAACTTCCTGTTTGATCGCGTTGAAGCTGCGCTTCAGCCGTCCGACCCACAGGCCGGCGGTGCGTGCAGCGCCCGGCAGACGCTCGGGGCCCAGCACCAGCAGGGCGACGAGGCCGACGAGCAGCAGTTCAGAGAAGCTGATACCAAACATTAGTCAGTGCTCACACGTCTTTGCGGATCGGCTCTTCGACTTTCTGCGCCTGCACGTCGATGGTGTGCGGCGGGTTGGCCTGAGCGGTGGCTTGCGGCTGTACCGGTGGCACCGGTTGCGCAGGCGTGACGGTCGGATCGGCCGGTTTTTCGTCGTCGTTCATGGCTTTACGGAAGCCCTTGATCGACTCGCCAACGTCGGTGCCGAGGTTCTTCAGTTTCTTGGTACCGAACACCAGTACCACGACCACCAGGATGACGATCCAGTGTTTCCAGTCAAAAATGCCCATGTTGCTGTTCCTCTTTTGAAGTTGTTCAGGCGGACGGGCGCGAGGCTTTCTCGACGTGTCCGGACAGGCCGAAACGGCGATCCAGTTCATCCAGCACCGCCTGCGGATGCTGCCCCAGCTGGGCAAGCATGACCATGCTGTGGAACCACAGGTCGGCGGTCTCGTAGATCACGTCGCTGCAGTCGCCGCTGACGGCGGCGTCCTTGGCGGCAATGATCGTTTCGACCGATTCTTCGCCGACTTTCTCCAGAATCTTGTTCAGACCCTTGTGATACAGGCTGGCGACATACGAGCTGTCGGCGGCTGCGCCCTTGCGCTCTTCCAGCACCTGAGCAAGGCGGGTCAGGGTGTCACTCATGTTTGTGTCCTGCGGAGTAAATAGCGTGCGGGTCTTTCAGGACCGGGTCGACCGTTTTCCAGTCGCCGTTTTCGAAGACGCGGTAGAAGCAGCTTTGACGGCCGGTATGGCAAGCGATGTCGCCGATCTGTTCGACCATCAGGATGATGACGTCGGCGTCGCAGTCCAGACGCATTTCATGCAGCGTCTGTACGTGGCCGGACTCTTCGCCCTTGCGCCACAGCTTGCCACGGGAACGTGACCAATAGATGGCACGGTTTTCCGCCGCGGTCAGCTCCAGGGCTTCGCGGTTCATCCAGGCCATCATCAATACGCGTCCGGTCTTGTGATCCTGAGCAATCGCCGGCACCAGGCCATCGGCGTCCCACTTGATCTCGTCCAGCCAGTTTTTCATCTTCGACTCCGACAGCGAACCCACACTTCAATAGTCGGGTTCAGGCGTTGAAACAGTGTGCCAGCCGATCACGGAACTGGCTATCGGCGAACGACCAGATACAAGCCGACTGCCACCATGATCCCGGCGGGCCAATGCCCCAGTTCGTGCATCGGGCCCCCGGCGGCGAGGATCGTACCGCCCGCCAGATGGGCGCTGCCGAGCAGGCGCAGGAACCAGTCGTCCTTGCGTTTTTTCCACGGTGGCGGCGGGTCGTTGGCGTGGGGCTGGGACATGCGTTCGAGCAGATCGCGGGCCATGTTGGCCAGGTGCGGCAGTTGTTCGAACTGGCTCTGGACGTTGCCGAGCAAGGCTTTCGGGCTGACGCGCTCGCGCATCCAGCGTTCGAGGAACGGCTGCGCGGTGTTCCACAGATCGAGGTCCGGGTACAGCTGACGGCCCAGGCCTTCGATGTTCAGCAGGGTCTTTTGCAGCAATACGAGTTGCGGCTGCACTTCCATGTTGAAGCGGCGCGCGGTCTGGAACAGGCGCATCAGCACCTGGCCAAATGAAATATCTTTTAATGGTTTTTCGAAGATCGGTTCGCACACGGTACGGATCGCCGCTTCGAATTCGTTGAGCTTGGTTTCCGCCGGCACCCAGCCCGAATCGATGTGCAATTGCGCCACGCGGCGGTAGTCGCGCTTGAAGAAGGCAAACAGGTTTCGCGCCAGATAATCCTGGTCTTCCGGGGTCAGGCTGCCGACGATGCCGCAGTCGATCGCGATGTACTGCGGGCTCCACGGGTTGACGGTGCTGACGAAGATGTTGCCCGGGTGCATGTCGGCGTGGAAGAAACTGTCGCGGAACACCTGGGTGAAGAAGATCTCCACGCCACGTTCGGCGAGCATTTTCATGTCGGTGCGCTGGTCGGCGAGGGTCGCCAGATCGGTCACCTGAATCCCGTAGATGCGCTCCATCACCAGCACTTTCGGCCGGCACCAGTCCCAATAGACTTGCGGCACGTAGAGCAGCGGCGAGCCTTCGAAGTTACGTTTCAACTGGCTGGCGTTGGCCGCCTCGCGCAACAGGTCGAGTTCGTCGTAGATGGTTTTTTCGTAGTCGCTGACCACGTCCACCGGGTGCAGCAGACGGGCATCGGCGGAGACCTTCTCGGCGGCGCGGGCGAGGATGAACAGCCACGCCAGATCCTGGGCGATGATCGGTTTCAGACCCGGGCGGATCACCTTGACCACCACTTCTTCGCCAGTCTTCAGTTGCGCGGCGTGTACCTGTGCCACCGAAGCCGAGGCCAGCGGTTCGACGTCGAAGCGGCTGAACACTTCGCTGATCTTCTTGCCCAGTTGTTCTTCGATCAATTTGACCGACAGCTGCGAATCGAACGGCGGCACGCGGTCCTGCAACCGCATCAGCTCATCGGCGATGTCTTCCGGCAGCAGGTCGCGGCGGGTCGAGAGGATCTGCCCGAACTTGATGAAGATCGGCCCCAGGTCCTGCAACGCCAGGCGCAGGCGTGCGCCACGGCTCAGGTCCAGCGGCTTGCGCGGGAACCAGCGCCAAGGCAGGACATAGCGCAGCGCCAGCAGGAACCACGGCAAAGGCAGGTCGAACAGCAGGTCATCGAGGCGGTAGCGGATCACGACGCGCTGGATGCGCAACAGACGGCGGACGGCGAGCAGCTTCATGCGTTATCGCTTGGGTCGAGGGATCGGGAAAGGCGCTCGAAGCGCGCCTCGAGACGTTCCAGATCGAGTTTGATCCGGTCCAGTTCGCTGAAACGGGCTTCGGCTTCGCGCTGACCGACGAGGGTGCGCGATTCTTCGGCCAGGTATTCGGCGAGGTTCTGGTTGAGGCTGGCAAATCCTTGTTGATACCAGCGGGCGCGGCTGCGCAGGTGGCCGCCGACCAGTTGCGTGGCGACAGGTCCCAGCCAGCGCGAGAGTTCGTACTCCCAGTCCAGCTCCAGGTCCTGCAGCACGCCCGCCAGCTCCAGCAGCACGCCGCTGTCGCCGTCGAGTTCGACTTCCGGCGCGTGCAGCACCGCCGTCTTGTCCTTGCTCAGGGCCAGTTTCACCAGACTCGAGGCCGGGGCGCGCAGGGTGCAGTCGACGCCTGTTTCCCAGTGGGACGCCAGCATCAGGCCTTCGTCGCTCGGCAGAATGAACAGTTGCAGCGCCGGGCTGCGGCAATCCACGGCAATCACTTTGCCGGTCAGGTGCGCCAGTCGCGGCAGCGCCGTGCTGTCGAGACGCAGCACGCGGTTCAGGCCGAGTTCGACGCTGGCGAGCAGCCCGGTCAGCAGCATCAGGGCTTGATGCCGCGGTGCAGGGCGACGATGCCTGCGGTCATGTTGTGATAGGTCACGCGGTCAAAACCGGCGTCGACCATCATCGACTTCAGGGTTTCCTGATTCGGGTGCATGCGGATCGATTCGGCCAGGTAACGATAGCTTTCCGAGTCGTTGGTGATCAGCTTGCCCATCAGCGGCATGAAGGCGAACGAGTAGGCGTCGTAGGCCTTGGACATCAGCGCGTTGGTCGGCTTGGAGAACTCCAGCACCAGCAGGCGGCCGCCCGGCTTGAGGACGCGCAGCATCGAGCGCAGGGCGTCTTCCTTGTGCGTCACGTTGCGCAGGCCGAAGGCGATGGTCACGCAGTCGAAATGGTTGTCCGGGAACGGCAGCTTTTCAGCGTCGGCCTGGACGAATTCGACGTTGCCCGAAACACCGACGTCCAGCAGGCGGTCACGACCGACCTTGAGCATGGATTCGTTGATGTCGGCCAGCACCACCTGACCGGTCGGGCCGACCAGGTGCGAGAATTTCTTGGTCAGGTCACCCGTACCGCCGGCGATGTCCAGCACGCGGTTGCCGGCGCGTACACCCGACAGTTCGATCGCGAAACGCTTCCACAGACGGTGCATGCCGCCCGACAGAAGGTCGTTCATCAGGTCGTACTTGGCGGCCACGGAGTGGAACACCTCAGCGACTTTTTCCGCTTTCTGGCTTTCCGGAACGTTTTTGAAGCCGAAGTGAGTGGTGGGTTCGGCATCGCTGCCTTTGCGCTGATCAGTCATATCGCTGTCACCAAAAGAGAATGCGCGACATTCTAATCCCCAAGCCATGCTTTGTCTTGGAATGGCTAAAGGTAAGATGGGCAACCTTCGGGACGATTTGCCGCAGTGGCGGTCAAGATTCGTTGCAGGCATTCATAGCCCCATTCAAAAAGCAGGAGTCATTCAATGGCCCATATCAGTGTTGAGCGTGCCCACAGCCTGGGCAAGGAAGCGGCCCGCGAGAAAGCCGACAAACTGGCGCAGAAACTCTCCGATCAATATGGCCTGGAGCCGCAGTGGTCGGGCGATGTCCTGAACCTCAAGCGTTCGGGCGTGAAGGGCGCGGTGCACGTGGCCGAGGATTCGATCCGGGTCGACGTGGAACTGGGCCTGATGATGTCGGCCATGAGCGGCATGATCAAAGCCGAGATCGAAAAGGCGCTGGATAAAGCGCTGGTCTGATCAGGACAAAACGGGGAGCTTCGGGCTCCCCGTTTTTTTCTCGTGCACCTGCCTTTTATGTCAGTTGTTAGGGTGCCGTTTCTAATTTTTCTCCCTACTTTGTGCCTGAGCCCGACACTCGTCAGGGCAGTTCCTCAAACCTTCTGCGCGTGAGGTGCACCATGGCCAAAGTCATTTTGAAGAAAAAAATCGACGCTTCGACTTCCGCTCTGAGCGACGTCAAATCCTATGCCCGCAAGATCTGGCTGGCAGGCCTGGGTGCCTACACCAAGGTCGGTCAGGAAGGCAGCGAGTACTTTCAGGAGTTGATCAAGGCTGGTCAAACTGTTGAAAAGAAAGGCAAAAAAGCCGTCACCGAAAAACTCGAAGCGGCCAACGCCGAGATCGATGAAGCCAAGAGCGAAGTCAGCTCTTTCAAAGGCCGGGTCGAAGTTCAGCTCGACAAGGTCGAGAAGGCGTTCGACACACGTGTCGCCAGTGCCTTGAATCGTATCGGCATTCCGTCTAAACATGACGTTGAGACACTCTCTGCTAAGCTCGATGAGCTGACGGCATTGCTCGAACGCGTCGCGCGTAAATCTTAAGGAGAACGGGATGGCTGGTAAAAAGAACACCGATAAAGAAGGCAGCTCGTGGATCGGAAAAGTCGAAGACTATTCCCGCAAGATCTGGCTGGCTGGTTTAGGCGTGTACTCGAAGATCGACACTGACGGCAGCAAGCTCTTCGATACATTGGTCAAAGACGGCGAGAAAGCCGAGAAGCTCACCAAAGCTGCAGTCGGCAAAAAAGTCGATGCTGCCAAGGACTCTGCAAGCTCGGCAAAATCGCGCATCAGCGGCGTGAAAGATCGCGCACTGGGCACCTGGGATCAGTTGGAGGGGGCTTTCGACAAGCGCCTGAACAGTGCGATTTCGCGCCTGGGCGTACCGAGCCGCAACGAGGTGAAGGATCTGCACAAGAAGGTCGATACCCTGACCAGGCAGATCGAAAAACTCACCGGCCTGAAAGCTCAGCCTGTCGCGGCCAAAACCGCAGCAGCCAAGCCTGCGGCCAAAACCGCTGCCAAGCCACTGGCTAAAGCCGCCGCCAAACCGGCCGCAAAACCAGCAGCCAAAACCGCTGCCGCCAAGCCAGCAGCGAAAGCCGCGGCCAAACCGGTTGCCGCCAAGGCCGCCGCCAAGCCAGCTGCAAAAACGGCAGCAAAACCAGCTGCCAAACCGGCGGCCAAGCCAGCAGCGAAAACCGCGGCTGCCAAACCCGCTGCCAAGCCTGCCGCCAAACCGGCTGCGGCGAAAAAACCGGCAGTGAAAAAACCGGCCGCGCCGAAAGCCGCTGCGCCGAAAGCTGCTGCTCCAAAACCGGTGACCACACCGCAAGCACTGGCAAGCACGTCGAACTCGGCCTCGGCTCCAACCCCGGCGCCTGCTCCGACTGCTGCATCGACGCCGTCAACGCCAACCAGTCAGTCCTGATTTTTCAGGGCTCAAGAAAACGCCCGGCCTGTGAAGGTCGGGCGTTTTTGTTTGGGTAAAAGCCGTCGGATTACTCGTGATCTTCGAGGTACTGCAAAGCCATCCTCTCCGTCGCCACCTTCACCGGCGGCAACAGATGCGGCGCCACCAGCATCATGATCTGGTACACCACCAGCCGCACTTCTCCTTCGCGATCAAGAATCCGTTGATAGTCCAGCGAGAACAGCAGCGTCATGGTGATCTGCTCCACCAGTTGCCCCAGCGCCTGGGTGTCGCTGACCAACTGCCCCGACGCCTTCAGCCGCGCCAGCAATGACGCCAGCGTGCGCTTGAGCACGTTGAGGAACTGGCGAATGCCCTTGGCCAGTTTCGGCAGGCGGCCGGCCAGGTTCGACAGGTCCTGGAACAGAAAACGGTACTGCGCCAGCCGTTCGACGATCAGGTGCAGGAACAGCCAGTAATCCTCCGGCGCCAGTTCGACATCGGCGGGCGGGTCGAGCAGCGGGGCGAGGTCGTTCTGGAAGCGCTCGAACAATCCGAGAATCAGCGGTTCCTTGCCGTGGAAGTGGTAGTAAAGGTTGCCGGGGCTGATCCCCATTTCATTGGCAACCTCCATGGTGGAGACGTTCGGCTCGCCCTTTTCATTGAACAACTGCAGGGCACATTCGAGGATCCGTTCGCTTGTTTTCATCCAGTCTTCTTAAAAGGGCTTGAGTCAGTCAGCGCACACGCACATAGGTGCCGGGTGCTGCTTCCATCGGTGGGTAATTGGCGTTGCCGAGGGTCATCTGGGTTTCGTGCAGGGTGCCGGAGCGCTGCTGCACCCACTCCAGCCATTGCGGCCACCAGCTGCCGTCGACTTTCTTGGCGTCGTAGTACCAGGCGCGCGGATCGCCGCTGAGCTTTCCGTTCTCCACGTAATGGGCTTTCGGGTTGCCCGGCGGGTTGAGGATGCTCTGCACGTGGCCGCTGTTGGACAGCACGAAGCGCCGCTCACCACCCAGCAACAGCGTCGAGCGATACACCGCGTCCCACGGCGTGATGTGGTCGTTCATGCCGGCCACGCTGAAGCTGTCGACCGTGACCTTCTGCAGGTCGATCGGCGTGCCGCACACTTCCAGGCCCCCCGGATGGGTCAACGGGTTGTGCTTGAAGAAGTCCAGAATGTCGCCGTGAAACGCGGCGGGCAGGCGGGTGCTGTCGTTGTTCCAGTAGAGGATGTCGAACGCCGGCGGCTCCTTGCCCAGCAGGTAGTTATTGACGAAATAACTCCAGATCAAATCGTTGGGGCGCATCCAGGCGAACACCTTGGCCATGTCGCGACCGTCCAGCACGCCTTTCTGATAGGAGCGCCGCTTGGCTGCTTCGAGCGTTTGCTCATCGGCGAACAGTGTGGCCGGGGTGTTCATTTCACTGTCGAGCAGGCTCACCAGATAGGTGGCGCTGGATACTCGTCGCAACTGCCGCTTGGCCTGCAGATGCCCCTGCAGTGCCGCAATGGTCAGGCCGCCGGCGCAGGCGCCCATCAGGTTGACCTCGCGGGCGCCGGTGATCGCCCGGCAGATGTTCATCGCTTCTTCCACGGCTTCGACGTAGGTCGACAGGCCCCATTCGCGATGCCGTACATCCGGGTTGCGCCAGCTGATCATGAAGGTCTGCAAGCCGTTCTTCAGGGCGAACTGGACGAAGCTGTTGCTCGGGCTGAGGTCGAAAATGTAGTACTTGTTGATTTGCGGCGGCACCACCAGCAGCGGTTTCGAATACTGCTTCTCGCTCATCGGCCGGTACTGGATCAGCTCGAGCATTTCGTTGCGAAACACCACTGACCCTGTGGTGGTGGCGACGGTCTTGCCGACTTCGAAAGCCTGTTTGGTGACCTGGCGTGGCAGGCCGTCGTTGTGCAGCAGGTCGTCGATCAGATGGCTGAGGCCGCGCACCAGACTGTGGCCGCCGGAGTTGAACAGCTCCTTGACCGCCAGCGGATTGAGCAGTGTGTTGGAGGGCGCCACGGCGTCGTTGAGCAGGGTGAAGGCGAAGTGCGCGCGGGCGCGGTCGTCGTCGCTCATGCTGCTCTCGTCGATCCAGCTCTTGACCTGTTTCTGCCAGGCCAGATAGGCCTGAAGGCTGCGCCGATAAAACGGATTGAGGCTCCACGCCGGATCGGCGAAGCGGCTGTCCTGCGGATTGGTCGGATGCAGGGTTTCGCCGAGCAGCACGCGTCCGAGCGCGCCCCCCAGCTTCAAGGCGTGTTTTGCACTGTGGATCGGATTGCGCAAGCCGTGGGCCGCGACGCTGCGCAAGGTCGAGATCAGGTCCCGGCCGCGCAGACCGGTCATGGCACTCTGTGCATTGATGAACACGGCGGGGCTGGGCACGACGCCCGTCGCTGGTTTGTCACGCATGACTCAACACTCCTTCGTCTTCAGGCCAAAAACAAACACACCGAACCAGAACACCATAGACGCTGTTGCGGGTTGTTGCCTGCGCGGCCTCCTGCCGCGCACCTGTGCGGACACGTTGCAAGACGCTGTCCAGAAATCCGTGCCGGGACGGTTATCCGCCCAGCGGTGTCGGGTGCGGATGCATCACCGCACGCTGACGTTCCTCCTGGAGGAATTTCATGATGATCGGCGCCACCGCCTCGGCCCGGGTAATCAGGAACAGATGCCCGTCGTCGATGATGTGCAGCTGCGCGTTGGGGATTCGCCAGGCGAGCATGCGCATGTTGATCAGCGGGATCAGCGGATCGTCATCTCCAGCCAGCACCAGCGTCGGCTGGTGGATCTTGTGCAGCCAGTGAATGCTGGTCCAGCCGAGGCCCGCGAACAGTTGCCAGTAGTAACCGAGCTTGCCCGCCGAACGCACCTTGGCCGCATGGCTGGCGGCGAGTGTCGGGTCGCGGCGGAACGAGCCGCCGTAGATCATCGGGGCGATGCGGATCACATGGGACGGCTGGATGTAGCGCCGTGGGCTGGCCATCATCCACAGCACCTTCGGCTTGCCCGGCACCATCACCGCACCGGCGGCGGTCGCCGCCAGCACCAGCTTCTTGCAGCGCTCGGGATAGTCGTAGGCGAACTGCTGCGCCAGCGCGCCACCCCAGGACACGCCGATCACGTTGACCTGTCCGTAGTCGAGGTAATCGAGCATCCGCGCGGTGAGCTTCGCCAGCCCGGGAAAGCGATACGGACGGCTCGGCGTCGAGGAACCACCGACACCGGGCACGTCGAAGGCGATCACTTCCAGGTCCGGATCCAGCGCCGCGACAAAAGGAAACACCAGCTCCAGGTTGGCGCCGATGCCGTTGAATATCAGCAAGGGCGTCAAGTGAGGCTTGCCGGGGCGGACCGCCGTGCGGATGGTCTGGCCATCGAGCTCGACAGTTCGAAAGATGAACGGGTGCGGCATGCTTCAGGGCCCTGTGGGTCAATCTCAATGTCACCTCGTACCCGTTGTGGGAGCGGGCTTGCTCGCGAAGGCGTCGTGTCAGTCGCCATTGATGTTGGCTGATCAACCGCTTTCGCGAGCAAGCCCGCTCCCACAGGGGGAATGAGGTGTGTCGGTTACCGCTCGTGTACGTAAGTGCCCGGTGAAGCTTCGCCTGCCGGATACGCTTTGTTGCCCAGCTTGGTCGGCGCCTTTTTCAGCTCGCCCGACCGCGCGGCCTGCCACGCCTGCCAGTACAGCCACCAGGAGTCGGCATGCTTGGTCGAGTTTTCCTGCCAGTCATCGGCATTGGCGGTCATTTCGTCGCTGGTCATGTAGCGCGATTTCGGGTTGCCCGGCGGGTTCAGAATGCTCTGGATATGCCCGCTGCTGGACAGCACGAATTCGACCTTGCCACCAAACAGCTGCGCCGACTTGTAGCAGGACTTCCACGGGGTGATGTGGTCGTTGGTGCCGGCCAGCGAGAAGATGTCGGCGGTCACCTGCTTGAGGTCGATCGGCGTGCCGCACACTTCCAGTGCATTGGGGCGGATCAGTGGGTTGTTTTTGAACATCTCGATCAGGTCGCCGTGGAACGCGGCCGGCAGTCGAGTCGTATCGTTGTTCCAGAACAGGATGTCGAACACCGGCGGTTCGTTGCCGAGCAGGTAGTTGTTGACCCAGTAGTTCCAGATCAGGTCATTCGGGCGCATCCAGGCGAAGACCTTGGCCATGTCTTTGCCTTCGAGCACGCCGGCCTGATACGAATGGCGCTTGGCGGTCTCCAGTGTCTGCTCGTCGACGAACAGGGCGACGTCGCTGTCCAGCGTTGTATCGAGCACGCTGACCAGCAGGGTCAGGGCGTTGACCTTGTTCTCGCCGATTGCCGCGTAGTGGCCGAGCAGGGCGGTGCAGGTGATGCCGCCGGAGCAGGCGCCGAGCATGTTGACGTCCTTGCTGCCGGTGATCGCAGTGACCACGTCGACTGCTTCCTTCAGGGCTTCGATGTAGGTGGAAAGGCCCCACTCGCGCTGTTCCTTGGTCGGGTTGCGCCAGCTGACGATGAAGGTCTGCACATTGTTGCGCAGGCAGAAACGCGCCAGGCTCTTGTCCGGGCTCAGGTCGAATACATAGAACTTGTTGATCTGCGGCGGCACTACCAGCAGCGGGCGCTCGTGCACTTGCTCGGTGATCGGCTTGTACTGGATCAGCTCCAGCACGTCGTTGCGAAACACCACCGCACCTTCGGTCACGCCCAGGCTCTTGCCGACCTCGAACGCGCCCATGTTGACCTGGCTCGGCATGCCGCCGTTGTGCACCAGATCCTTGGCCAGGTGCGAGAGGCCGTCGAGCAGGCTCTTGCCACCGGTCTCGAAGAAGCGTTTGACCGCCGCCGGGTTGGCCGCCGTGTTGGTCGGCGCCATGGCCTCGGTCATCAGGTTGATCACGAAGTGGCCGCGCGCGATGTCCTTGGGCGAGAGACTGCTGTCGTCGATCCAGGCATGGAGTTCCTTGCGCCACGCCAGATAGGTTTGCAGATAACGTTTGTACAGCGGGTTCTGACTCCACGCCGGATCGACGAAGCGACGGTCATCGCCCGCCGGTTGCAGGTCGGATTTGCCGAACAGCACGTTCTTCAGTTCGAGGCCGAACTGGGTGACGTGTTTGACACTATGGATCGGTTGTTTGATGGCCTGGGTCAGCACCATTCGAGCAGAGGCCAGCAGATCCTTTCCGCGTAGCCCAACGACAGGATTCAGCCCCAGGGTGTTCTCCGAGGCCTGGTACTTCAAATCATCGTTATTCTTGTTACTCATCTACGACGCTCCATTGTCCTGAGACGAGTACCCGGTTTCTGCTGTGCAGTTCCACAGCCAATGCCAGGTACTACTGCTCGGGTGACCGTTGATTCTGCATAGCTGCTTTACAGTCGTAGAGCATTGCAGGGAACTTGCCAGTTCCATTGGTTACCCGAGATTGATTTTTTTCGCAAGCAGCCGATCCCGGGCCGCTTTAGCGGAGCATTCAAACAGATGAATCTAGAAAATGCCCTCTAAACAGTCCAAGCCGCGGACTAGAGCATCAGCTTGACGACGGACTGGTCCGGGTCGCGGGTTTTGCCGGCGGCTTTGAGTTCGGCCAGATAATCGGCCCAGAGTGCGTCATGACGTCGCCCCAGTTCGTACAGGTAATCCCAGGTGAACAGGCCGCTGTCGTGACCGTCGTCGAAGGTCAGTTTCAGTGCGTACTGACCGGCCGGTTCTACCTTGGTCAGGCCGACGTGCAGCTTGCCGAATTGCAGGATCGGTTTGCCGTGACCCTGGACCTCGGCGGAGGGGGAATGCACGCGCAGGAATTCGGCGGGCAGGGTGTACTCCTCGCCGGACGCGTATTTGAGCGACAGGGTTTTCGAGGCTTTGTGCAGTTTGATGTCGGTGGGGAGTTGGGTCATCGCCGGCGTTCCGTCAGGTGGAAAAAATTGTGGGAGCCGATGGCTCCCACAGTTTCACGACCACTGTAAGTATGGCTTACAGGATATAACGGGACAGGTCTTCGTTCTGCGCCAATTCGCC
This sequence comes from Pseudomonas pharyngis, assembly GCF_021602345.1. Lineage (GTDB taxonomy): Bacteria > Pseudomonadota > Gammaproteobacteria > Pseudomonadales > Pseudomonadaceae > Aquipseudomonas > Aquipseudomonas pharyngis. The sequence goes on along the minus strand of NZ_BQID01000003.1, from coordinate 321,511 downwards.
CAGGTGGCTGTTGACGTATTCGGCGTCGATCTCGATCGCCTTGTCGTCATGGGCGCTGGCCAGATCGCCGGCACTGAACGACACCTCTTCCAGCAGACGCTCGAGCAGCGTGTGCAGGCGACGGGCACCGATGTTCTCGGTCTTCTCGTTGACCTGCCAGGCAATCTCCGCCAGACGCTTGATGCCTTCCGGCTGGAACTGGATGTTCAGGCCTTCGGTTTTCAGCAGCGCGCAGTATTGCTCGGTGAGCGAGGCGTGCGGTTCGCTGAGGATGCGTTCGAAGTCCTGCGGGCTCAGGGCCTTGAGTTCCACACGGATCGGCAGACGGCCTTGCAGCTCCGGCACCAGATCGCTCGGCTTGCTCAGGTGGAACGCACCGGAGGCGATGAACAGGATGTGGTCGGTCTTGACCATGCCCAGCTTGGTGTTGACGGTGCAGCCTTCGATCAGCGGCAGCAGGTCACGTTGCACGCCTTCGCGGGACACATCAGCGCCGCCGACATTGCCGCGCTTGGCGACCTTGTCGATTTCGTCGATGAACACGATGCCGTGCTGCTCGACGGCTTCCAGGGCCTTGGCCTTCAACTCTTCTTCGTTGACCAGGCGACCGGCTTCTTCATCGCGTACCAGTTTCAGCGCTTCCTTGACCTTGAGCTTGCGGGCCTTCTTCTTGCCCTTGCCCATGTTGGCGAACAGGTTCTGCAACTGGTTGGTCATTTCTTCCATGCCCGGAGGCGTGGCGATTTCGATGCCGGCCATCTCGGCGACTTCGATCTCGATTTCCTTGTCGTCCAGCTGACCTTCGCGCAGGCGCTTGCGGAACAGTTGGCGAGTGTTGGAATCCTGGGTCGGCGCTTCTTCATTGCTGAAGCCCATGCGTGCCGGTGGCAGCAGGGCGTCGAGGATTCGGTCCTCGGCGGCGTCTTCGGCGCGGTGGCGAACGCGGGTCATTTCCTGCTCGCGCAGCATCTTGATCGCAGCATCGGCCAGATCACGGATGATCGATTCGACGTCACGGCCGACGTAGCCGACTTCGGTGAACTTGGTCGCTTCGACCTTGATGAACGGCGCGTTGGCCAGTTTGGCCAGGCGACGGGCGATCTCGGTTTTACCGACGCCGGTCGGGCCGATCATCAGAATGTTCTTCGGGGTCACTTCAACGCGCAGCTCTTCAGGCAGCTGCATGCGGCGCCAGCGGTTGCGCAGGGCAATCGCGACAGCGCGCTTGGCATCGTCCTGGCCGATGATGTGGCGGTTGAGTTCGTGGACGATTTCGCGGGGAGTCATGGACATAATAATTGACGGTCCTCAAGCAGAAACAAGCCGTGGCACAGGGGCCGCGTCAGGCTCATTCAGCGAGATCCTGCTCCTCAATGGTCTGGGTGTGGTTGGTGAATACACAGATGTCGCCGGCGATGCCGAGAGCGGTCTCGACGATTTCGCGGGCCGACAGGTCGGTCTTCTTCAGCAGGGCGCTGGCGGCGGCTTGCGCATAGGCGCCACCGGAACCCATGGCGATCAGGCCGTCTTCGGGTTCGACCACGTCACCGTTGCCGGTGATGATCAAGGATGCGTCCTTGTTGGCGACCGCGAGCATCGCTTCGAGGCGGCTCAGGGAGCGGTCGGTGCGCCATTCTTTGGCGAGTTCGACGGCGGCGCGAACCAAGTGACCCTGGTGCTTTTCAAGTTGGCCTTCGAACCGTTCGAACAGGGTAAAGGCGTCGGCGGTGGCACCGGCGAAACCGGCGATGACTTCGCCGTGGTACAGGCGACGAACTTTCTTCGCGTTGCCTTTCATCACGGTATTGCCGAGAGAAACCTGGCCGTCGCCGCCCATGACGACTTTGCCGTGGCGGCGGACTGAAACGATGGTGGTCAAGGGAAGAGTCTCCACACTGCAGGGCGAAAATGCCTTATGCCCATTCATATGGGGGTGGTGGAGAGGATTTCAACTGCGGGGCGGGAGAGGGGACGAGCGGTGATTTGTGCATGATCGTTCCCACGCAGAGCGTGGGAACGATCAGTGGGGAGCTGTCAGCGGCTCTGGCGTTGTTGTAACAGCAGGTTGCTGAAGCCGGCGCCCGCCAGTTGTTTCTGGGCAGTGGTCAGCTGTTCGCGGTTGCTGAACGGGCCGACCAGTACGCGATACCAGGTTTCATCCTTGACCGTCCCGGACTCAACCGCGACTGCCTGGCCGAGCAGAATGATCTGCGCGCGGACCTTGTCGGCATCCGTCTCTTTGCGGAACGAGCCGGCCTGCAGGAAGAACTTGGTCACCGGTGCAGCCTTGGTCACCGGCGGCGCTGGCGGCGGGGTGATTCCGGCCAGCGCAGCCTGCGCCCGTGCGGTGTCGATCTTCGCCGCTTCGGCCGGGGTCACCGGCGTGGTCGGGATTGCCGGCACCTGTGGCGTCGGCAGGGTTTTCTCCGGCACGGCATCAGGCGGCACGATCACTTCCGATTCCGGCAGCAGGGTGTAGAAGTCGTACTTCGGCTTCACCGGTTGCGTCGGGCTCGGCGGGGTCTTGTTGGCCTCGGCGATCTTGGAGGCTTTCTGTTGCTGCTGTTGCTCGACCTTCTCGCGCTTGACCGTGTCGCTGCCCTTGCCCGGCTCCAGTTTCATCAGGAACACGATGAACGCGCCGACCGTCAGGCCGATGGCCATCCACAGCCAGCCCGGAATCGGCTGCTTCGCTGGAGCTTGGTAACGGCTGGCGCCACGCTTGGGTGCAGGTTTTTTCTTGGCAGCCAACTTACATGCGCTCCAGGGTTTCCAGGCCGAGCAGTTCCAGGCCTTGCTTGAGGGTACGGCCGGTCAACGCGGCAAGGCGCAGACGGCTTTGCATTTGTGCCGGGGTGTCGGCGGCGAGGATCGGGCAGTTCTCGTAGAAGCTGGAGAACAGGCCGGCCACGTCGTACAGGTAGGTGCAGAGAGTGTGTGGCGTGCCCTTTTCCGCAACGTTGTTCAGCACTTCACCGAACTGCGCCAGTTTCGCCGCCAGTTCCTGTTCGTGCGCCGCTTCGAGGACGATCTGGCCGTCGACTTCGCTGAAATCCTTGCCCAGTTTGCGGAACACGCCGGCCACGCGGGTGTAGGCGTACAGCAGGTATGGCGCGGTGTTGCCTTCGAAGTTGAGCATCAGGTCGAAGTTGAAGCTGTAGTCGCTGGTGCGGTGTTTCGACAGGTCGGCGTATTTCACCGCGCCGATGCCGACCACTTTGGCGATGGCGCGCAGTTCGTCTTCGGCCAGCGTCGGGTTCTTTTCCTTCACCAGGCTGTAGGCGCGTTCCTGCGCTTCGGTCAGCAGGTCGATCAGTTTCACGGTGCCGCCATCACGGGTCTTGAACGGACGGCCGTCGGCGCCGTTCATGGTGCCGAAGCCCATGTGCTCCATTTCCATCGGATGGGTCACGAAACCGGCCTTGCGTGCCACGGCAAACACTTGCTGAAAGTGCAGGGCCTGACGCTGGTCGACGAAGTACAGCGCACGGTCGGCCTTCAGTTTGCCGCTGCGATAGCGCACGGCCGCCAGGTCGGTGGTGGCGTATAGGTAGCCGCCGTCAGCCTTGACGATGATCACCGGCAGCGGCTCGCCTTCGGCGTTCTTGAATTCGTCGAGGAACACGCACTGGGCGCCGTTGCTTTCGACCAGCATGCCGGCGGCTTTCAGGTCGTTGACCACGTTGATCAGGTCGTCGTTGTAGGCGCTTTCGCCCATCACGTCGGCCATGGTCAGTTTGACGTTGAGCAGTTCATAGATCTTCTGGCAGTGCGACAGCGAGATGTCTTTGAACTTGGTCCACAGTGCCAGGCATTCAGCGTCGCCGGCCTGCAACTTGACCACCAGGCCACGGGCGCGGTCGGCGAATTCCGGCGATTCGTCGAAGCGTTGCTTGGCGGCGCGGTAGAAGTTTTCCAGGTCCGACAGCTCGTCGCTGGTGATCGGGTTTTCCTGCAGGTACGCCATCAGCATGCCGAACTGGGTGCCCCAGTCGCCGACGTGGTTCTGGCGGATGACGGTGTCTCCGAGGAATTCGAGTACCCGCGCCACGCCATCGCCAATGATGGTCGAGCGCAAGTGGCCGACGTGCATCTCTTTGGCCAGGTTCGGCGCCGACAGATCGACCACGGTGCGTTGCGCCGGGCCGGCCTTGCGCACGCCAACGTGATCGTCGGCCAGTGCGGCGTCGAGGCGCGAGGCCAGTGCTTGAGTGTTCTGGAAGAAGTTGATGAAACCGGGGCCGGCGATTTCGGCCTTGGTGACGTTTTCGTCAGCCGGCAGGGCGGCGATGATTTTTTCCGCCAGATCGCGTGGCTTCATGCCCGCAGGCTTGGCCAGCATCATCGCGATGTTGCTGGCGAAGTCGCCGTGGGTCTTGTCCCGGGCGTTTTCCACCTGGATCGCCGGCGTCAGGCCTTCAGGCAACACACCTTCGTTGACGAGTTGGGTGAGGGCTTGTTGGATCAGCTGGCGAATGGTGTCTTTCATGGTCTTCTCTTTCGACCGCAAGCGCGGCGGCGCATCGATGCGCGGGTGGAAAAACTGGGCATTATCCGTTGCGAAGACGGGCTTGCCAACCTTAGCAGGCAGGATGTGGATGTGTGGTGACAATTCGGCCGGTTTTGCCCGGTCAGTACAGATCCACCGGATCGACATCCAGCGACCAGCGCACCGCCCGGCCGCTTGGCATCTGTTCCAGCACCAGCAGCCAGCTCGCCAGCAATCGGTGCAGCGGCGCCCGGGCCGTGGCCTGCAACAGCAGCTGCGCGCGGAAGCGCCCGGCCCGGCGTTCCATCGGCGCCGGCACCGGCCCCAGCAGTTCAATGCCGGTCAGATTCTGTTCGGCCAGCAAACGCTCGGCCTCGCTGCATGCCTCATCGAGAAAACCTTCGGCCTGTCCCGGCTTGTGCGCTTCGGCGCGCAACAGCGCCAGATGCGCGAACGGCGGCAGGCCGGCGGCGCGGCGTTCGCTCAGGGCCTGTTCGGCGAAGGCGAAGTAACCCTGCTCGGTCAGTTGCACCAATAAAGGATGGTCGGCGAGGTGGGTCTGGATGATCACCTTGCCTGGCTCTTCTGCACGCCCGGCGCGCCCGGCGACCTGCACGATAAGTTGCGCCATGCGCTCGCTGGCGCGGAAGTCGCCGGAGAACAGCCCACCGTCGGCATCGAGGATCGACACCAGCGTCACCCGAGGGAAGTGGTGCCCCTTGGCCAACATCTGGGTGCCGACCAGAATGCACGGCTGGCCTTTCTGGATCGTGGCGAACAACTGGTTCATCGCGTCCTTGCGTGAGGTGCTGTCACGGTCGACGCGCAACACCGGATAGTCCGGAAAGAGAATTGCCAGCCGTTCCTCAGCCCGCTCGGTGCCGGCGCCCACGGGGCGCAGATCGACCTTGTTGCACTTCGGGCACTGGCGCGGCACGCGCTCGACGTAACCGCAGTGGTGGCAGCGCAGTTCGCCGTAACGCTGGTGCACGGTCATCCGCGCATCGCAGCGCTGGCACTCGGACATCCAGCCGCAGTCGTGGCACAGCAGCGTCGGGGCAAACCCCCGGCGGTTGAGGAACACCAATACCTGCTGGCCGGCGGCGAGGGTCTGGCCGATGGCTTGCTGCATCGGCCCGGAAATGCCGCTGTCCAGGGGACGACTTTTCACATCCAGGCGCAGGAAACGTGGCTGCTTGGCGCCTCCGGCGCGTTCGTTCAGGCGCAGGAGTCCGTAGCGACCGGTGTAGGCGTTGTGCAGGCTTTCCAGGGATGGGGTCGCGGAGCCGAGCACGATCGGGATGTTTTCCTGCCGCGCCCGCACCAGCGCCAGATCCCGCGCGTGGTAGCGCAGGCCTTCCTGCTGTTTATAGGAGCCGTCGTGTTCTTCATCGATGATGATCAGCCCCGGATTCTTCATCGGGGTGAACAGCGCCGAGCGGGTGCCGATAATAATGTCGGCCTCGCCGTCACGGGCGGCGAGCCAGGCATCCAGACGATCACGATCGTTGACCGCCGAGTGCAACAGGGCGATGCGCGCATTGAAGCGTTGTTCGAAGCGGGCCAGGGTCTGCGGGCCGAGGTTGATCTCCGGGATCAGCACCAGCGCCTGTTTGCCGGCCTCGAGGGTTTCGCGGATCAGCTGCAAATAGACTTCGGTCTTGCCGCTGCCGGTGACCCCGGCCAGCAAGAACGCATGATAACTGTCGAACCCGGCGCGAATTGCCTCATACGCGGCGCGCTGTTCGCTGTTGAGCGGCAGCTCGGGTTGGGCCAGCCAGTGCTCATGGCGCGCGCCGGGGGCGTGACGGCGCACTTCGACCTGCACCAGATCCTTGGCCAGCAACAGATCGAGGCTGTCCTTGCTCAGCATCAGTTTGCTCAGCAACTGATGGGCGACGCCGTGAGGGTGCTGGGCCAAAGTCGCCAGGGCTTCACGCTGGCGTGGGGCGCGAGCGATGCGCGGGTCGTCGAGGCTGGCGCCGGGAGCCGCCGACCAGAACCGTTCCTGACGGGCTTCGGCCAGTTCGCCCTGGCGCAGCAGCACCGGCAGCGCCCAGCTCAGGGTGTCGCCGAGGCTGTGCTGATAATACTGGGCGGTCCACAGGCACAGCTTGAACAGCGCCGGCGGCAGTGGGGCGGTAGCGTCGAGCAGCGCCAGCGCCGGTTTGAGCTTTTCCACCGGCACTTCACTGGTGTCGGTGACCTCCACCAGAATCCCGATCATCTCCCGCCGGCCGAACGGTACCCGCAGGCGCATGCCCGGTTGCAACTGCGAACGCAGCACGCCGGCCGGGGCCCGATAGTCGAACAGGCGGCGCAGGGGCGAAGGCAGGGCGAGGCGCAGAATGGCGTCGGGCACGCGGGGGATTCTCATAGGCGGGGCGGTGGAGAAGGGCGGGAGCCTAGCAGACGGTCGGTCTCAGTGACAGCTTGCGTGATCGGGATTGTCTGGTAGAATCCGCGGCCTAATTACGTGCGGTATTCAACAATCGTGTTGGATGGCGGCACGCCAGCTGAGGAAAACACCATGAAAGCCGATATCCACCCGAATTACCCAGAAGTTGCAGTAACTTGCAGCTGCGGCAACAAGTTCGAAACCCGTTCGACCTTCGGCAAAGCCTTGTCGATCGACGTTTGCAACGAGTGCCACCCGTTCTACACCGGTAAGCAGAAGACTCTGGACACCGGTGGTCGCGTTCAGAAGTTCGCCGACCGTTTCGGTGCTTTCGGCGCGAAAAAGGCCTAAGGCCCTTCATTCTGGAAAACCTCAGCGGCTTTTCCGGTCTGATGAAAAAGGCGTCCCTTGCGGGCGCCTTTTTTGTGTCCGCGATTTGGTTCTCCTCCGCTCAGGCCTTTTGCCCGGCACCTGTAGGGCTGGACAGCGCCACGGTGCAGCGGGTGGTCGATGGCGACACCCTGCGCCTGAGCGACGGGCGCAATGTGCGGATGATCGGCCTCAATACGCCCGAGCTCGGCAAGCAGGGCCGCAGCGACGAACCGTTTGCGGTAGCGGCGCGCAAGCGCCTCGAAGCCTTGGTCGCCGAGAGCGACGGGCGGGTCGGCCTGCGCCTTGGCGCCCAGTCCAAAGACCATTACGGCCGGACCCTGGCCCATGTTTTCAGCGCCAGGGGTGAGAACCTCGAAGCGCAGATGCTCGCCGATGGCCTCGGTTTCCAGGTCGCGGTGGCGCCGAATGTCGATCTTGTCGATTGCCAGCAGGCCGCCGAACGCCGCGCGCGACAGGCCGGGCTTGGTCTGTGGAGACGCTCACCTGTACTGAAAGCGGAGCAGATCGAGCGCTCGGGTTTCGCGGTGGTCAGCGGTCGTGTGAGCAAGGTTCAGCGCAATCGCGGTGGAATCTGGATCGAGTTGCAGGACAAGCTTGTACTGCGCGTTGCACCCAATCTGCTGGATCGCTTCGACGCCGCTTCTCTGCAGGCGCTGAATGGCAGACAGATCGAGGCCCGTGGCTGGGTGGTCGACCGTTCTCGGCGTGGTGGATTGCAATCAGGTCAGGCGCGCTGGCTGTTGCCGCTGACCGATCCTTCGATGCTCCAGTCGTCCCGCTGAAGAAAAAATTGTAGACATTTTTTCTGTCGATTGTGAACAGTCCAGCCCTTGTGCGCCGTGGCTCTTGGCCCAAAGTCTTAGGGCAGGGCGCTTGACAGGGGTGACCGGGCAGTCTTGTGGGGACTTTGCGAGGCGCGTATCCTCGCTGACCAGTCTGTCCAACAGTAAAAAGCGGAATGCCAAAATGTCTGATCTGAAAACTGCCGCTCTCGAATATCATGCCAATCCTCGTCCAGGAAAGCTGAGTGTCGAGCTCACCAAGGCCACTGCTACCGCCCGCGACCTGTCGCTGGCCTACAGCCCCGGCGTAGCTGAACCAGTGCGCGAGATCGCCCGCGATCCTGAACTGGCCTACAAGTACACCGGCAAGGGCAACCTGGTTGCAGTCATTTCCGATGGCACCGCGATTCTGGGCCTGGGTAACCTCGGCCCACTGGCTTCCAAGCCTGTGATGGAAGGTAAAGGCGTGCTGTTCAAGCGCTTCGCCGGCATCGACGTCTTCGACATCGAAGTCGACTCCGAAAGCCCGCAAGCCTTCATCGACACCGTAAAACGCATTTCCATCACCTTCGGTGGCATCAACCTGGAAGACATCAAGGCGCCCGAGTGCTTTGAGATCGAACGTGCTCTGATCGAGCAGTGCGACATTCCGGTATTCCACGATGACCAGCACGGCACCGCGATCGTGACCGCTGCGGGCATGATCAACGCCCTGGAAATCGCTGGCAAAACCCTGGCCGACGCCAAGATCGTCTGCCTGGGCGCCGGCGCAGCCGCCATCTCCTGCATGAAATTGCTGGTGAGCATGGGCGCCAAGGTCGAGAACATCTTCATGGTTGACCGTACTGGCGTGATCCACGCTGGCCGTGACGACCTGAACCAGTACAAGGCTGTGTTCGCTCACCCTACCGAGAAGCGCACCTTGGACGACGCCATCGAAGGCGCTGACGTATTCGTCGGCCTGTCGGGCCCGAACCTGCTGAGCGCCGAGCAACTCAAGCGCATGGCGGCCAACCCGATCGTTTTCGCCTGCTCCAACCCTGATCCGGAAATCTCCCCGGAACTGGCTCACGCCACCCGTAACGACGTGATCATGGCCACCGGCCGTTCGGACTACCCGAACCAGGTCAACAATGTACTGGGCTTCCCGTTCATCTTCCGTGGTGCCCTGGACGTTCGCGCCAAGCGCATCAACGAAGAAATGAAGATCGCTGCCGCCAACGCCCTGCGCGAACTGGCCAAGCTGCCGGTGCCTCAGGAAGTCTGCGACGCCTACGGCGGTATCTCCCTGGAATTCGGTCGTGAGTACATCATTCCGAAGCCAATGGACAAGCGCCTGATCACCGTGATCTCCGACGCCGTGGCCAAGGCCGCGATCGAGACCGGTGTGGCGACCCTGCCGTATCCGAAGAACTACCCGCTGAAAAGCGTGGATGACGTGTTCAACGGCTAAGTCGTTGTGGCGCTTCATGAAGAGCCCCGCTTTTTAAGCGGGGTTTTTTTGGTCGTGAAAATGCGTTCCGGCTTCAAGGGCGGCCCTCACCCTAACCCTCTCCCAGGGGGAGAGGGGACTGACCGTGGGATGCTTGAGAGGTACGCCGACGTGAAGGCCTTGCTGTGAATCCATAATCGACTCGGTTATTCAGGTCGACGTACAGCGCCAGACACCTCGGTCGGTTCCCTCTCCCCCTGGGAGAGGGCTAGGGTGAGGGCCGCTCTTGATGTGAAATGCCATTCTCAGTACGACAGAAAACAAAAAGCCCCGCACTTCTCACGAAGGCGGGGCTTTTTGGCAGTTGCGGATCAGAACAAATCGATCGGCGCCTGTTCATCCGCCGGCAGCGGACTGCCCGGCACGGTGCCATTGCCGATCTCGTTGACCGACGGTGGCGTGTCTTCGGCCTTGAACAGCTCGAAATAGGCGCCTGGCGTGCTCGGCGATGCCGCGCGACCGCTGACCGGATCCACCCGCAGGCTGAGAATGCCTTCCGGCTCCGGCTGGACATGCGGTGGCTTGTCCTTGAGCGCGGCGGCCATGTAGTTCATCCAGATCGGTAGTGCCACGGTGCCGCCGAACTCCCGGCGACCGAGGCTTTCCGGCTGGTCGAAACCGGTCCACACGGTGGTCACATAATCGGCGTTATAGCCAGAGAACCACGCATCCTTGGATTCGTTGGTGGTACCGGTCTTGCCGGCGATGTCGCTGCGGCCCAGGGCCAGTGCGCGACGGCCGGTGCCGAGCTTGATCACGTCCTGCAACATGCTGTTGAGGATGTAAGTAGTACGGCCATCGACGATGCGCTCGGCAACTGCGGGGGCTTGCGGTACAGCGGCGTTGCCTGGCGCCTCCCCTGGAACCGGCGCTGCGTCGACGGTGATCGATTGCGTTGCCGGTGCCGCGATACCGTCGGTGGCCGCGCCGCCCTGCGGTACGGTCGGCGGGTTGGCGACGAACAGCGTGTCGCCGTTGCGGCTTTCGATCTTGTCGATGATGTACGGGGTGATCTTGTAGCCGCCGTTGGCGAAGGTGCTCCAGCCGGTGGCGATCTCCATCGGCGTCAGGGTCGCGGTGCCCAGCGCCAGGGACAGGTTTGGCGGCAGGTCCTGCTTGTTGAAGCCGAAGCGGGTGATGTAATCGATGGTCTTGCCCACGCCCATCGCCTGCAACAGGCGGATCGACACCAGGTTGCGCGACTTGTACAGCGCCTCACGCAGACGGATCGGGCCGAGGAAGGTGTTGGTGTCGTTCTTCGGACGCCAGACCTTGTCCAGGTACTCGTCGACGAACACGATCGGCGCGTCGTTGACCAGGCTGGCGGCGGTGTAGCCGTTATCCAGTGCGGCGCTGTAGACGAACGGCTTGAAGCTCGAGCCCGGCTGACGCTTGGCCTGCATCGCACGGTTGTAGTTGCTCTGCTCGAAGGCGAAGCCGCCGACCAGCGAGCGGATCGCGCCGTTCTGTGGATCCAGCGACACCAGCGCGCCCTGCGCCTGTGGAATCTGGCTGAACTTCAGCGAATTGTTCGGCTGGCGCTGCACGCGAATCAGATCGCCGATCTGTGCCACATCCGACGGCTGGCGCGGCGCGGCACCCATGCTGTTGGTATTGAGGAACGGTCGCGCCCATTTCATGGTGTCCCACGCCACGTGCTCTTCGCCGGTGCGGGTCAGCACTTGCAGGCCGTTCTTGTCGACCTGGGTGACGATGGCCGGCTCGAGGCTGCTGATGGTGCGCTGCTTGGTCAGTTCAGTGGCCCAGGCTTCGCGGGTCTTGCCCGGCAGGCGCGACTCGGGGCCACGGTAGCCGTGACGCTGATCGTAGGTCATCAGACCTTCGTGCAGCGCGGTGTTGGCCATTTCCTGGAGGTTGCTCGGCACCGTGGTGGTGACGCGGAAACCTTCGGTATAGGCGTCGCTGCCGTAGCGGCCGACCATTTCCGCGCGAGCCATCTCGGCGATGTACGGCGCGTTCACTTCCGGGGTCGGCACGTGATAGCTGGCGTTCAGCGGCTCGTTGATCGCGGCGGTGTAGTCGGCTTCGGTGATCTTGCCGAGCTTGTACATGCGGCCGAGGATCCAGTCGCGACGCTCCTTGCTGCGCGCCGGGTTGGCCAGCGGGTTGAAGCGCGACGGGGCTTTCGGCAGGCCGGCGATCATCGCCATCTGTGCCAGGCTGACTTCGCGGATCGACTTGCCGTAATACACCTGCGCCGCCGCCTCGATGCCGTAGGCGCGGTTGCCCAGATAGATCTTGTTCACGTACAGCTCAAGGATCTCGTCCTTGGTCAGCTGGCGTTCGATCTGCAGGGCCAGAAGGATTTCCGTGGTCTTGCGCGAGAAGCTGCGTTCGCTGGTCAGGAAGAAGTTCTTCGCCACCTGCATGGTGATGGTGCTGCCGCCGGACTGGATGTGACCGCTCTTGACCAATTGGGTCGCGGCACGCATCAGGCTGCTCGGATCGACGCCATAGTGGTTGGCGAAGTTGTCGTCTTCAGCACTTAGTAACGCATTGATGAAATTGGGGGGAATGTCGGCGAAACGGATCGGTGTGCGGCGCATTTCGCCAAATTCTGCGATCAACTTGTTGTCGCTGCTGTACACCCGCAGTGGAATCTGCAACTGAATGCTTCTCAGCGCCTCCACAGATGGCAAACCCGGACTAAGGTAAAGAAACGCGCCGCTGAGACCTAAAAGCAGTCCGCAGAAAACGGCGACGATGGACCAACCGAAAAATTTCAGCAGACGAATCAAGGCTTTTGGACATCCACGGCAAAGAATGAATTGGGCGACAGGGTTCCGGGTAACACACAGAACGACCCGCGCCGGCAGTAAAAGGCGGAAAAAATCGCTGGGCATTATAAGCACTTTTCCGCAGGGGGCGTCATTTGCGCTTCTGTCAAGACGGGGCGAGGGAACGCAATGCGCATTACAGAGTCCGTAACTCACGGAAAGTCATAGGGAATTGGTAGTGCTAGGACTCTTCAATAAAAAGGCCAATACGTTACTGGGGATCGACATCAGCTCCACGTCGGTGAAGCTGCTGGAACTGAGCCGTCAGGGCGAGCGCTACCGGGTCGAGGCGTATGCGGTAGAGCCGTTGCCGGCGAGTGCCGTGGTCGAAAAGAACATCGCCGAACTCGAGGGCGTCGGCCAGGCCCTGTCCCGGGTGCTGGTCAAGGCGCGTACCGGGTTGAAAACCGTGGCGGTGGCCGTGGCCGGCTCGGCGGTGATCACCAAGGTCATCGAGATGGACGCCGGGCTGTCCGACGATGAACTGGAAAACCAGCTCAAGATCGAGGCCGATCAATACATTCCCTACCCGCTGGACGAGGTCGCCATCGACTTTGAAGTCCAGGGCGTTTCGCCGCGCAACCCCGAGCGGGTCAACGTACTGCTGGCCGCCTGTCGCAAGGAAAATGTCGAAGTCCGCGAAGCGGCGCTCGCTCTCGCCGGGCTGACCGCGCGGGTGGTAGATGTAGAGGCGTATGCGCTGGAGCGCTCGTTCGGCCTGCTGGCCACGCAACTGGCCGCGTCCCAGGATCGGTTGACGGTGGCGGTGGTCGACATCGGCGCCACCATGACCACCCTCAGCGTCCTGCACAACGGCCGGATCATCTATACCCGCGAACAGCTGTTCGGCGGTCGACAGCTGACAGAGGAAATCCAGCGCCGTTATGGCCTCACCCTTGAACAGGCGGGACTTGCCAAGAAGCAGGGGGGCCTGCCGGACGATTACGTCAGCGAGGTGCTGCAGCCATTTCGTGAGGCGCTGGTGCAGCAGGTGTCGCGCTCCCTGCAGTTCTTTTTCGCTTCCGGTCAGTACAACGCCGTCGACCACATTCTGCTGGCCGGCGGCACGGCGTCGGTGCCCGGGCTCGACCGGCTGATCGAAGAACGCCTGAACACCCCTACCCAGGTTGCCAATCCGTTTTCCGACATGGCCTTGAGCAGCAAGGTCAACGCCGGGGCCCTGGCGAGCGATGCGCCGGCCCTGATGATTGCCTGCGGGCTCGCGCTCAGGAGTTTCGACTGATGGCGCGGATCAACCTTTTACCCTGGCGCGAGGAGCGTCGCGAGGAACGGCGCAAACGCTTCCTGCTGGTCTTGATCGGTGTGGTGGTCGGTTCGGTGGGGGCGGTGCTCATCGCTGATCAGGTCATCAGCGGCGCCATCGCGCGGCAGGTGGCGCGCAATGACTACATCGGCAAGCAGATCGCCGTGGTCGACGAGAGGATCAAGCAGATCAGCGACCTCAAGGCCCATCGCCAGCAACTGGTGGAGCGCATGCGCATCATCCAGGACTTGCAGGGCAACCGGCAGATCAGCGGGCGGATCTTCGATCAGCTGGCGCGCACCTTGCCCGACGGGGTGTATTTCACCGACGTGAAAATGGTCGGCAAGACCCTGTCGATCAGCGGCGCGGCGGAGTCCAACAATCGAGTGTCCGACCTGATGCGCAATCTCGACGCCTCCGACTGGTTCGATGCGCCCAACCTCAATGAAGTGAAAGCCACCACTGCCGGACAAGTGGATCAGGCCAACGTCTTTCAGCTGACCGTTCGCCAGACTCGACCCCGGCTCGAGGAGGACGACCAATGAAGCCGTCCGAGTGGCTGGAAAGCCTGCGCAATGTCGATTTCAACGATCTCGACACCAGCAACATCGGCTCCTGGCCGCCAGTGGTCAAAAGCCTGGCCGGCGGGCTGTTGATGGTGCTGGTCCTGGCGCTTGGCTATAACTTTTTCATCAGTGACCTGGAGAACCAGCTCGAACTCAAACGTGAGGAGGAAATCACCCTCAAGGAGCAGTTCGCGAGCAAGGCGCGCATGGCGGCCAATCTGGAGCTGTACACCCAGCAGATGAAAGAGATGGAAAACTCGTTCGGCGTGCTGTTGCGACAACTGCCCAGTGACACCGAAGTGCCGGGGTTGCTGGAAGACATCACCCGCACCGGACTGGGCAGCGGCCTTGAGTTCGAAGAGATCAAACTGCTGCCGGAGGTTACCCAGCAGTTCTACATCGAGTTGCCCATCCAGATCACCGTGACCGGGGCCTATCACGACCTCGCGACCTTCGTCAGTGGCGTGGCCGGGCTGCCCCGCATCGTCACCCTGCACGATTTCGAGCTGGCGCCAGCCAATCCTGAAGGCGGGCCGAAGCTGCGCATGAGCATCCTCGCCAAGACCTACCGCTACAACGACAAGGGGCTGCAGAAATGAGCCCGATCCGTTTTATCGCCCTGTCGGCATTGTTATTGGTGCTCGGTGGCTGTGGCGGCGATGACTTCAGCGACCTCGACGCCTACATGAATGAAGTGCGCCTGCGTCCGCCGGGCAAGATCGAGCCGACTCCGACCTTCCGCTCCTACCCGACGTTCACCTACAGCGCCGCCAACCTGCGCAGTCCGTTTTCGCGCCAGCTGCGGGTCGATCTGGCCGGGCAGAAACATGGCTCGCGCGACGTGAAACCCGATCCCAACCGGGTCAAGCAATACCTCGAAGGTTTCAACATCGAGCAGTTTGAAATGGTCGGCACGATTGCCAACGCCTCCGGTTCCTTCGCCCTGCTGCGAGGCGCGGGCGGCGTCCATCGGCTTAAGGTCGGCGACTATCTGGGGCGTAACGACGGGCGCATCGTCGCCATCAGCGCTTCACAGGTCGAAGTGGTGGAAATCGTTCCCGATGGCCAGGGCGCCTGGCTTGAGCGGCCGCGCACCATTCCTTTGAAAGAGCATTCATAAGTGGAAGTCGAACAATGAACAGGATTTTCTCCACCCTCGGTTTTTCGCTATGGATAGCGCTGCTTTCGCCGATGGTACAGGCAGCCAATCTGAAGGCGCTGGACGTCGCGGCACTGCCGGGCGACCGGGTCGAGCTGAAGCTGTCGTTCGACGGCCCGCCTCCGCAGCCCAAGGGCTACACCACCGATTCGCCGGCGCGGATCGCACTCGATCTGCCGGGTGTCGCCAGTCAGCTGGCAAGCAAGACCCGTGACCTGGGCAGTGGCAATGCGCGCACGGCCACGGTGGTCGAGGCCAATAACCGGACGCGGCTGATCATCAGCCTGACGCAACTGGCACCGTACGACACCCGGGTCGAGGGCAATACGGTGTTCGTGGTGGTCGGGCAAGGCAGTAAAGCCGCTGCCCCACGTACGGCCGCTCGTGCACCGCGCGCAGCACCTGCGGCAGCGCCGGTCCGCACGTTTACGCCGACCGCCAGAGCCATTCGCGGCGTGGATTTCCAGCGTGGTACGGCGGGCGAGGGCAACGTGGTCATCGACTTGTCCGACCCGGCTATCGCCCCGGACATCCAGGAGCACGACGGCAAGATCATCCTCAATTTCGCCCGTACCCAATTGCCAGAACCGCTGCGGGTGCGCCTCGACGTCAAGGACTTCGCCACCCCGGTGCAGTTCGTCAATGCCGGGGTCAGCGGTGATCGGGCGACGATCACCGTCGAACCCAGCGGTACTTTCGACTATTCCACTTACCAGACCGACAACAAGCTGACCGTCAGCATCCGGCCGCTGACCGTCGATGACCTGCAAAAGCGCAACGCCGATCGCAACAGCTATAACGGCGAAAAGCTTTCGCTGAATTTCCAGGACATCGATGTCCGTTCGGTGCTGCAACTGATCGCCGACTTCACCAACCTCAATCTGGTGGCCAGCGATACGGTGCAGGGCGGGATCACCTTGCGCCTGCAGAACGTGCCGTGGGATCAGGCGCTGGATCTGGTGCTCAAGACCAAAGGCCTGGACAAGCGCAAGGTCGGCAACGTGTTGCTGGTGGCGCCGGCGGATGAAATTGCTGCGCGCGAGCGGCAGGAACTGGAATCGCAGAAACAGATCGCCGAACTGGCGCCGTTGCGCCGCGAGCTCCTGCAAGTGAACTACGCCAAGGCCGCCGACATCGCCAAGCTGTTCCAGTCTGTCACCAGCGCCGAGGCGAAGGTCGACGAACGGGGTTCGATCACCGTCGATGAGCGCACCAACAACATCATTGCCTACCAGACCCAGGATCGCCTCGACGAGCTGCGGCGGATTGTGGCGCAGCTGGATATTCCGGTGCGTCAGGTGATGATCGAGGCACGGATCGTCGAGGCCAACGTCGACTACGACAAGAGTCTGGGTGTGCGCTGGGGCGGTTCGATTCAGAACAAGGGCAACTGGAACACTTCCGGAGTCAGCAACGGTTCGTCGACCACCATTGGCACGCCGGGAAGCACCAGCACCAACTCTCCGTTCGTCGATATGGGCACGGTCAACAACACCTCCGGGATCGGCATCGCCTTTATCACCGACAACGTCTTGCTCGACCTTGAGCTGACCGCCATGGAGAAGACCGGCAACGGCGAAATCGTCTCGCAGCCCAAGGTGGTCACCTCCGACAAGGAGACCGCGAAGATCCTCAAGGGCACCGAGATTCCGTATCAGGAAGCCAGCTCCAGCGGCGCTACGTCGGTGTCCTTCAAAGAGGCGTCGCTGTCGCTGGAAGTGACGCCGCAGATCACCCCGGACAACCGCATCATCATGGAGGTCAAGGTCACCAAGGACGAACCGGACTACCTGAACAAAGTGCAGGATGTACCGCCGATCAAGAAAAACGAGGTCAATGCCAAGGTGCTGGTGAACGACGGCGAAACCATCGTGATTGGGGGCGTTTTCTCAAATACTCAAAGCAAGGTTGTAGATAAGGTGCCATTTCTTGGCGATGTGCCGTATCTTGGCCGCCTTTTCCGGCGTGATGTGGTTTCGGAGAAAAAATCCGAGCTGCTGGTATTTCTCACTCCGCGTATCATGAATAACCAGGCGATTGCTGTGAGTCGTTGATTCTGTGCGAAATTTGATTCTTGTAGGACCGATGGGGGCTGGAAAAAGCACCATCGGCCGATTACTGGCCAAAGAGCTGCGCCTGCCGTTCAAGGATTCCGACAAGGAAATTGAACTGCGTACGGGCGCCAATATTCCGTGGATCTTCGACAAGGAAGGCGAGCCCGGCTTTCGTGACCGTGAGCAGGCGATGATCGCAGAGCTGTGCGCGTTCGACGGCGTGGTGCTGGCGACCGGCGGCGGCGCGGTGATGCGCGATGCCAACCGCAAGGCCCTGCACGAGGGCGGGCGGGTGGTGTATCTGCACGCCTCCGTCGAACAGCAAGTCGGCCGCACCTCTCGCGATCGCAACCGGCCGTTGTTGCGCACTGCCAATCCGGAGAAAACCTTGCGCGATCTGCTGGCGATCCGTGATCCGCTTTATCGGGAAATCGCCGACCTGGTGGTGGAAACCGACGAGCGGCCACCGCGCATGGTCGTGCTCGATATTCTCGACCGCCTGGCGCAGCTTCCGCCCCGTTAAAGCATCGCTCGAAATGCGCTATCCTCGGCGTCCTGTCACAGCCCGCCGAGGTTGTGGCGGATGGCGTGCGAGCGGCGTCATACCCGCTATAGGCGGCAGACAACCAATAATTCAGGGCAGGACGCCTGCTTCCATCTTCACTGTGGGGACACATGCAGACACTCAAGGTCGACCTAGGCGAGCGCAGCTACCCGATTCACATTGGCGAAGGATTGCTGGACCAGCCTGAGCTGCTGGCCCCGCATATCCACGGGCGGCAAGTGGCAATCATCTCCAACGAGACCGTTGCGCCGCTCTATCTCGAGCGTCTGACCCGCAGCCTGGCGCAGTTTTCAGTGGTTTCCGTGGTGCTGCCCGACGGCGAAGCCTTCAAGAACTGGGAAACCCTGCAACTGATCTTCGACGGACTGCTGACCGCCCGTCATGACCGCCGCACCACCGTGATTGCCTTGGGCGGCGGTGTGATCGGCGACATGGCCGGCTTCGCGGCCGCCTGCTACCAGCGCGGCGTCGATTTCATCCAGATTCCTACCACGCTGCTGTCCCAGGTCGATTCGTCGGTGGGCGGCAAGACCGGGATCAACCATCCGCTGGGCAAGAACATGGTTGGCGCCTTCTATCAGCCGAACGTGGTGCTGATCGATACCGCGTCCCTGAAAACCTTGCCGGCGCGTGAGCTGTCGGCAGGGCTGGCGGAAGTCATCAAGTACGGCCTGATCTGCGACGAGCCGTTCCTGACCTGGCTCGAAGACAACGTCGACGCCCTGCGTGCACTGGATCAAACGGCCCTGACCTATGCCATCGAGCGCTCTTGCGCCGCCAAGGCTGCAGTGGTCGGCGCCGATGAGAAGGAAACCGGTGTACGGGCCACACTCAACCTCGGCCACACCTTTGGCCACGCCATCGAAACCCACATGGGCTATGGTGTCTGGTTGCATGGCGAAGCGGTCGCTGCTGGCACCGTGATGGCGCTGGAAATGTCCGCGCGTCTGGGCTGGATCAGCGAGCAGGAGCGTGATCGCGGCATCCGGCTGTTCCAGCGTGCCGGTCTGCCGGTGATCCCGCCGGAAGAGATGACCGAAGCCGATTTTCTTGAACACATGGCAATTGACAAAAAAGTGATCGACGGTCGCTTGCGCCTGGTGCTGCTGCGCCGGATGGGCGAAGCGGTGGTGACCGACGATTATCCGAAAGAGGTTCTACAGGCCACGCTGGGAGCGGATTACCGCGCTCTGGCTCAGCTTAAAGGTTAATAAGATTCCGATGACTAGTTTGCATGCCGACGAGGCGTTCCTCGGCCATTTCCAGTTAAGTCACGACCCTTTCGCGCCGCGGGTGCCGGGCTTCAAATTCTTCCCGGCCCAGCGCAAGCCGGTGCTGGGTCAGTTGCATCATCTGGCGCGTTACAGCCAGTTGCTGCTGGTGGTCACCGGCCCGCAGGGCAGCGGCAAGACCCTGCTGCGTCAGGCGCTGGTGGCCAGCACCAACAAGCAATCGGTGCAGAGCGTCGTCGTTTCCGCCCGTGGCGCCGGCGATGCCGCCGGTGTGCTGCGCCAGATCGCCCAGGCGCTGGACGTGGCCCAGGCCGAAGTCGGGGCGATCCTCGATCAGGTCGTACAACTGGCCCTGACCGGTCAGGAAGTCTATCTGCTGGTGGACGATGCCGAGCAGCTCGACGAGTCCGCCCTTGAAGCCCTGATGGCGCTGGGCGCCGGCGCGCCGGAAGGTCGCCCGCATGTGTTCCTGTTCGGCGAGTCGTCGCTGATCGCGCAGCTCGAGGCTTTGCACCTTGAGGAAGAGCGCTTTCACGTCATCGAACTGCAGCCGTACACCGAAGAGGAAACCCGCGAGTATCTTGACCAGCGGCTCGAAGGTGCCGGCCGGGGTGTCGAACTTTTCACCGCGGATCAGATCTCTGATATTCACGAAAGCTCCGAGGGTTGGCCGGGCAACATCAACCAGGTCGCTCGCGATGCTCTGATCGAAGTCATGATTGCCAGCCGCTCTGCGGTCAAGCGTCCAAGTATGGGGTTCAACATGCCGAAGAAACACGTATTGGCGATTTCCGCCGTCGTTGTGGTCGCGGTCGCTGCCGCCTGGCTGATGCCGGGTCGCAACAAGGCACCGACCACCGGTGCGCCGGCCAACGAGCAGGCGCAACTGCCATTGGGCCAGGGCACGCCGCAGGCGGGTGGCGCGCCGTCCGTCGAATTCAACGGCAATACCCAGCCGATGCCGCTGCCGCTGGTCGGCAACTCGCAGCCGGTGATGCGCGGTCCGTTGGCTGAAGCGGCGGGTGGCATCACCGAAGGCGACGACGGCGTGCCGGTCGAAGGCTCCAGCAACACGCCACCGACCGTGACCACTACCGCGCCACCCGCGGGCGTTCAGGCCGGCCCTGCGCCGACCCCGGTTCCGGTTCCGGCCCCGGCGGCCAAACCGACCCCGGCACCGACCCAGGTCGCTACCGCCAAGCCTGCTCCGGCCGCTCCAGTGGCCAAACCGGCTCCGGCGCCTGCCAAGCCTGTTGCCGCCGCGAAACCTGCCGAGAAGCCGGTCACCGTCGCCAAGGCTGCCGGTGGCAGCTGGTACGCCGGTCAGCCGACCAGCAACTACGTGGTGCAGATCCTCGGCACCAGCTCCGAAGCGACCGCGCAAAACTTCGTCAAGGAGCAGGGCGGCGAGTACCGTTATTTCAAGAAAGTCCTCAACGGCAAGCCTCTCTACGTGATCACCTACGGCAACTTCGCCAATCGTGATGCAGCCGTTTCTGCCATCAAGGCCTTGCCAGCGAAGGTTCAGGCTGGTAAACCTTGGCCTCGCACTGTCGCCAGCGTCCAACAGGAACTGGCAACAACTCGCTGAAGATTCGGCGGCCTTACCCAGGCCGCCTCTCCAAGCACCTCAAAATCTCTACAAGTGCGCGCCGTCTCTACAGACCGCGTGCCTTGTGGTGTCTGCGTCACAGTAGTCTTTGAGTCGTTGCGGTCAAAATTAAAAAAGTTTTGACTAGCACAGCAGATCGCTTTAAACCTTTCACAAATGCGACATGAATTTGCGACATTTCGTCGTCAAATTTGTGAGCCTCTGTGTCGCTGTGTACAATGACCACCCTTTTGCCCCCGCAAAGCCGGCGTACGTTCGGCGCGAGATGCAAGTGGTTGAATTGAAAAGAAATTTGCCTCGTTAAGAGGCAGCCTGGTGAGAAAGTGTCTATGAAAGCAGGTCTGTACCAACCAGATGAATTCAAGGATAACTGCGGTTTCGGCCTGATAGCCCATATGCAGGGCGAACCCAGTCATACCCTTTTGCAAACGGCCATCGAGGCCCTGACCTGCATGACCCACCGCGGTGGGATTAATGCCGACGGCAAGACCGGTGACGGTTGCGGTCTGCTGATTCAAAAACCGGACGCCTTCCTGCGTGCCATTGCCCAGGAAGCCTTCAGCGTCGAGCTGCCCAAGCAATACGCCGTGGGCATGGTCTTCTTCAATCAGGATCCGGCCAAGGCCGAAGCCGCTCGCGAGAACATGAACCGCGAGATCCTGGCCGAAGGCCTGCAACTGATCGGCTGGCGCAAAGTGCCGATCGACACCAGTGTCCTCGGCCGCCTGGCCCTTGAGCGCCTGCCGCAGATCGAGCAGGTGTACATCGGCGGCGAAGGCCTGAGCGATCAGGACATGGCGGTCAAGCTGTTCAGCGCCCGTCGTCGCTCGTCCGTGGCCAATGCCGCCGACACTGACCACTACATCTGCAGCTTTTCCCACAAGACCATCATCTATAAAGGCCTGATGATGCCGGCCGACCTGGCCGCGTTCTATCCGGACCTGGGTGACCAGCGCCTGCAAACCGCAATCTGCGTGTTCCACCAGCGCTTTTCCACCAACACCCTGCCGAAATGGCCGCTGGCTCAGCCATTCCGCTTCCTCGCCCACAACGGCGAGATCAACACCATCACCGGCAACCGCAACTGGGCGCAGGCCCGTCGGACCAAGTTCACCAACGATCTGATGGATCTGGAAGAACTCGGCCCGCTGGTCAACCGTGTCGGTTCCGACTCCTCGAGCATGGATAACATGCTCGAACTGATGGTGACCGGCGGCATCGACCTGTTCCGTGGCGTGCGGATGATCATTCCGCCAGCGTGGCAGAACGTCGAAACCATGGACCCGGATCTGCGTGCATTCTACGAGTACAACTCGATGCACATGGAGCCGTGGGACGGCCCGGCCGGCGTGGTAATGACCGATGGTCGCTACGCGGTGTGCCTGCTCGACCGTAACGGTCTGCGCCCGGCGCGCTGGGTCACCACCAAGAACGGTTTCATCACCCTGGCGTCGGAAATCGGCGTCTGGAACTATCAGCCTGAAGACGTGCTCGCCAAGGGCCGTGTCGGCCCGGGCCAGATCTTCGCCGTGGACACCGAAACCGGGCAGATCCTCGACACCGACGCGATCGACAATCGTCTGAAATCCCGTCATCCGTACAAGCAATGGCTGCGCAAGAACGCCCTGCGCATCCAGGCGACCATGGAAGACAACGATCACGGTTCGGCTTTCTACGACGTCGATCAGCTCAAGCAATACATGAAGATGTATCAGGTCACGTTCGAAGAGCGCGATCAGGTACTGCGTCCGCTTGGCGAGCAAGGCTACGAAGCCGTCGGCTCGATGGGCGACGACACGCCGATGGCCGTGCTGTCCCAGCGCGTGCGCACGCCGTACGACTATTTCCGTCAGCAGTTTGCCCAGGTGACCAACCCGCCGATCGACCCGCTGCGTGAAGCGATCGTGATGTCGCTGGAAATCTGCCTCGGTGCCGAGCGCAACATCTTCCAGGAATCGCCGGAACACGCCTCGCGCGTGATCCTCAGCTCGCCGGTCATTTCCCCGGCCAAGTGGCGTTCGCTGATGAACCTCGACCGTCCGGGTTTCGAGCGGCAGATCATCGACCTCAACTACGACGAAAGCGTCGGCCTCGAAGCGGCGATCCGTAACGTCGCGGATCAGGCTGAAGAAGCCGTGCGTGCCGGTCGTACCCAGATCGTTCTGAGCGACCGTCATATCGCTCCGGGCAAGCTGCCGATCCACGCCTCGCTGGCCACCGGCGCGGTGCACCACCGCCTGACCGAAAAAGGCCTGCGCTGCGACTCCAACATCCTGGTTGAAACCGCCACCGCACGGGATCCGCACCACTTCGCGGTGCTGATCGGCTTTGGCGCCTCGGCGGTCTATCCGTTCCTGGCCTACGAAGTGCTGGGCGACCTGATCCGGACCGGTGAAGTGCTGGGCGACCTCTACGAGGTGTTCAAGAACTACCGCAAAGGCATCACCAAAGGTCTGTTGAAGATCCTGTCGAAGATGGGCATCTCGACCATCGCCTCGTACCGCGGTGCGCAGCTGTTCGAAGCGATCGGTCTGTCCGAAGAAGTCTGCGAGCTGAGCTTCCGTGGCGTGCCGAGCCGAATCAAGGGTGCGCGTTTCGTCGACATCGAAGCCGAACAGAAAGCACTGGCCACCGAAGCCTGGAGTCCGCGCAAGCCGATCCAGCAGGGCGGGCTGCTGAAGTTCGTCCACGGTGGCGAATATCACGCGTACAACCCGGACGTGGTCAACACCCTGCAAGCCGCCGTGCAGCAGGGCGACTACGCCAAATTCAAGGAATACACCTCGCTGGTGGACAACCGTCCGGTGTCGATGATCCGCGACCTGTTCAAGGTCAAGACCCTCGACACGCCGCTGGACATCAGTGAAGTCGAGCCGCTGGAATCGGTGCTCAAGCGCTTCGACTCCGCCGGTATCTCGCTGGGCGCCCTGTCGCCGGAAGCTCACGAAGCCCTGGCCGAAGCCATGAACCGCCTCGGTGCGCGTTCCAACTCCGGCGAAGGCGGCGAAGACCCGGCGCGCTACGGCACCATCAAGAGCTCGAAAATCAAGCAGGTTGCGACCGGCCGTTTCGGGGTGACCCCGGAATACCTGGTCAACGCCGAAGTGCTGCAGATCAAGGTCGCCCAGGGCGCCAAGCCGGGCGAGGGCGGGCAATTGCCGGGCGGTAAAGTGAACGGGCTGATCGCCAAACTGCGTTACGCAGTGCCTGGCGTGACCCTGATTTCGCCACCACCGCATCACGACATCTATTCGATTGAAGACTTGTCGCAGCTGATCTTCGACCTGAAACAGGTCAACCCGAAGGCGCTGGTCTCGGTGAAACTGGTGGCTGAAGCCGGCGTCGGCACCATCGCTGCCGGTGTGGCCAAGGCTTACGCGGACTTGATCACCATCTCCGGCTACGACGGCGGTACCGGTGCATCGCCGCTAACCTCGATCAAATACGCTGGCGCTCCGTGGGAACTCGGCCTGGCCGAAACCCACCAGACCCTGCGCGGCAACGACCTGCGCGGCAAGGTCCGGGTACAGACCGACGGCGGCCTGAAAACCGGCCTCGATGTGATCAAGGCTGCGATCCTCGGCGCCGAAAGCTTCGGCTTCGGCACCGCGCCGATGATCGCGCTGGGCTGCAAATACCTGCGTATTTGCCACCTGAACAACTGCGCTACCGGCGTCGCGACCCAGAACGAGAAGCTGCGCAAGGATCACTACATCGGCACCGTCGACATGGTGGTGAATTTCTTCACCTACGTCGCCGAAGAAACCCGTGAGTGGCTGGCCAAGCTGGGCGTGCGTTCCCTCGAAGAGCTGATCGGCCGCACCGATCTGCTGGAAGTCCTCGAAGGCCAGACCGCCAAGCAGCATCACCTGGATCTGACCCCGCTGCTGGGCAGCGATCACATCCCGGCGGACAAGCCTCAGTTCTGCGGCGTCGAGCGCAACCCGCCATTCGACCAGGGCCTGCTGGCCGAGAAAATGGTCGAGATGGCGACGTCGGCGATCAACGACCTCAGCGGCGCCGAATTCGATCTGGACATCTGCAACTGCGACCGTTCGATCGGCGCACGGATCTCCGGCGAAATCGCGCGCAAGCACGGCAACCAGGGCATGGCCAAAGCGCCAATCACCTTCCGCTTCAAGGGCACGGCGGGTCAGAGCTTCGGCGTGTGGAACGCCGGCGGTCTGAACATGTATCTGGAAGGCGACGCCAACGACTACGTCGGCAAAGGCATGACCGGTGGCAAGCTGACCATCGTGCCGCCGAAGGGCAGCGTTTATAAGACTCAGGAAAGCGCCATCATCGGCAACACCTGCCTGTACGGCGCCACCGGCGGCAAGCTGTTCGCCGCCGGCACCGCAGGCGAGCGTTTCGCCGTGCGCAACTCCGGTGCCCACACGGTTGTGGAAGGCACTGGCGATCACTGCTGTGAGTACATGACCGGTGGTTTTGTCTGCGTTCTGGGCAAGACCGGTTACAACTTCGGCTCTGGCATGACCGGCGGTTTCGCCTACGTGCTCGACCAGGACAACACCTTCGTTGACCGGGTCAACCACGAACTGGTGGAAATCCAGCGGATCAGCGGCGAGGCGATGGAAGCCTATCGCAGCCACCTGCAGAACGTGCTGAACGAGTACGTCGCGGAAACCGACAGCGAGTGGGGTCGTGAACTCGCCGAGAACCTCGATGACTATCTGCGTCGTTTCTGGTTGGTCAAGCCGAAGGCTGCCAACCTGAAGTCGTTGCTTTCCAGCACCCGTGCCAACCCGCAGTGATATGCGCCTGAAGAGTTTGATGAGGTTTTAACAATGGCTGAACGTCTGAATAACGACTTCCAGTTCATCGATGTCGGGCGCAAGGATCCGAAGAAGAAACTGTTGCGTCAACGCAAGAAAGAGTTCGTGGAAATCTACGAACCGTTCAAACCCCAGCAGTCGGCCGACCAGGCCCACCGTTGCCTGGGTTGCGGCAACCCGTATTGCGAATGGAAGTGCCCGGTGCACAACTTCATTCCGAACTGGCTGAAGCTGGTGGCCGAGGGCAACATCCTCCAGGCCGCCGAGCTGTCGCACCAGACCAACACCCTGCCGGAAGTCTGCGGCCGGGTGTGCCCGCAGGACCGTCTGTGCGAGGGTGCCTGCACCCTTAACGACGGTTTTGGCGCGGTGACCATCGGTTCGGTCGAGAAGTACATCACCGACACCGCGTTCGCCATGGGCTGGCGCCCGGACATGTCCAAGGTCAAGCCGACCGGCAAGCGTGTCGCGATCATCGGCGCGGGCCCGGCGGGCCTCGGTTGTGCCGACGTGCTGGTGCGCGGCGGCGTGACCCCGGTGGTGTTCGACAAGAACCCGGAAATCGGCGGTCTGCTGACCTTCGGCATCCCCGAGTTCAAGCTCGAGAAGACCGTGCTGAGCAATCGCCGCGAAGTCTTCACCGGCATGGGCATCGAATTCCGCCTCAACACCGAGGTCGGCAAGGACGTGACCATGGAGCAACTGCTCGCCGAATACGATGCCGTGTTCATGGGCATGGGCACCTACACCTACATGAAGGGCGGTTTTGCCGGTGAGGACCTGCCGGGCGTCTATGACGCGCTGGATTTCCTGATCGCCAACGTCAACCGCAACCTGGGCTTTGAAAAGTCGCCGGAAGATTTCGTCGACATGAAAGGCAAGAAGGTCGTGGTGCTGGGCGGCGGCGACACGGCGATGGACTGCAACCGCACGTCGATCCGCCAGGGCGCCAAATCGGTGACCTGCGCCTATCGTCGTGACGAAGCAAACATGCCCGGCTCGCGCAAAGAGGTGAAAAACGCCAAGGAAGAAGGCGTGAAATTCCTCTACAACCGTCAGCCGATCGCTATCGTTGGCGAAGACAAGGTCGAAGGCGTGAAAGTGGTCGAGACCCGTCTCGGCGAGCCGGACGCCCGTGGCCGTCGCAGCCCCGAGCCGATCCCGGGCTCCGAAGAGATCATCCCGGCCGACGCTGTGGTCATCGCTTTCGGTTTCCGTCCAAGTCCGGCGCCGTGGTTCGAGCAGTTCGAGATCCAGACCGACAGCCAGGGCCGCGTCGTCGCGCCCGAGCAAGGTCAGTACAAGCACCAGACCAGCAACCCGAAAATCTTCGCCGGTGGCGACATGGTGCGCGGTTCCGACCTGGTGGTGACGGCGATCTTCGAAGGCCGCAATGCGGCTGAAGGGATCCTGGATTACCTGGGCGTCTAAACCCGGTTCGAAACTGCACCGCAATACCTGTGGGAGCTGGCTCGCCAGCGATAGCATCACCTCGGTCTAACTGGTCAACCGAGGTGTCTGCATCGCTGGCAAGTCAGCTCCCACAGTGTTTTGTGGTGTTGCAAAGCCTGCAATTCAGCGCGACAAATTGACCCGATAGACAAAAGGCTGACCTGCATCCGTGCCTTTTGCGTCGCGCTCTGAGAAAATGCCCGCACTTTTTTTCCGGATGCCGACATGACTGCCCTGAAGAACGACCGTTTCCTCCGCGCCCTGCTCAAGCAACCCGTAGACGTCACCCCTGTGTGGATGATGCGCCAGGCCGGCCGCTACCTGCCGGAATACCGCGCCAGTCGCGCCCAGGCCGGTGATTTCATGAGCCTGTGCATGAATCCGGAATTCGCCTGCGAAGTCACGCTGCAACCCCTCGACCGCTATCCGCAACTGGACGCGGCGATCCTGTTCTCCGACATCCTCACCATTCCCGATGCCATGGGCCAGGGCCTGTACTTCGAGACCGGTGAAGGTCCGCGCTTCAAGAAAGTCGTCAGCACCCTGGCCGACATCGAAGCCCTGCCGATCCCCGATCCGCACAAAGACCTCGGTTACGTGATGGACGCGGTCAGCACCATCCGCCGCGAACTGAACGGCCGTGTACCGCTGATCGGTTTCTCCGGCAGCCCGTGGACCCTCGCCACGTACATGGTCGAAGGCGGTTCGTCGAAAGACTTCCGCAAGACCAAGGCGATGCTCTACGACAACCCGCAAGCCATGCACCTGCTGCTGGACAAGCTGGCGCAATCGGTGACTTCGTACCTGAACGGCCAGATCCAGGCCGGTGCGCAAGCGGTGCAGATCTTCGATACCTGGGGCGGCAACCTGTCGGCGGCGGCGTATCAGGAATTCTCCCTGGCCTACATGAAGAAAATCGTCAGCGGCCTGATCCGCGAGCACGACGGTCGCAAAGTGCCGGTGATCCTCTTCACCAAGAACGGCGGCCTGTGGCTGGAAAGCATCGCCGAGGCCGGCGCTGACGCACTGGGCCTGGACTGGACCTGCGACATCGGCAACGCCCGCGCCCGCGTCGGTGACAAGGTCGCGCTGCAAGGCAACATGGACCCGACCGTGCTCTACGCCAAGCCGGAAGCGATCCGCACCGAAGTCGGGCGCATCCTTGCCAGCTACGGCAAGGGCAGCGGCCACGTGTTCAACCTCGGCCACGGCATCACGCCGGAAGTCGATCCGGAGCACGCTGGCGCGTTCCTGCGTGCGGTGCACGAGTTGTCGGCGCAGTATCACGAGTAATCGGCGCTCAGCGCTAAGGGTAGAAAACAAAAACGCCCGGCTAATGCCGGGCGTTTTTTTGTGGGCGTGAATCAGGCTTTGACGCCACCCAGCGGCGGCAACTTCGCCAGCTTCAACGCCACCAACAGTGCCACCAGCAACAGCGCGCCGATAAACAGGCCAATCCCGTTCCACCCGGCCAGGTGCCAGAACACACCGCCTGCCGTCCCGGCGATGCTCGAGCCGGCGTAATAGCTGAACAGGTACAACGACGACGCCTGGCCCTTGGCCTTGAGCGCCCGGCGGCCGATCCAGCTGCTGGCCACCGAGTGGGCGGCGAAGAAGCCGAAGGTGAAGATCAGCATGCCGACGATCACCAGCGGCAGCGGTGTGAACATCGTCAGGGCGAGGCCGGCGAACATCAGGGCGATGGTCGCCCAGAGCACTTTGCGGCGGCCCAGTTTGTCGGCCAGCGAACCGATTTTTGCCGAGCTGTAGATACCCGACAGGTACACCACCGACAGCAGCCCCACGAAAACCTGATCCATGTGGTACGGCTCCGCCAGCAGGCGGTAACCGATGTAGTTGAACAGGGTGACGAATGCGCCCATCAGCACGAACGCTTCGAGGAACAGCAGCGGCAGGCCGGCATCGCGAAAGTGCATGGTGAAGCCGTCGAGCAGGCTGCGCGGGTGCAGCGAGCGGGAGCGGAAGTTGTGCGACTCCGGCAGGATCTTCCAGAACACTGCTGCGGCGATCAACGCCAGGCCGCCGATCACCATCATCGCCGTGTGCCAGCTGACGAAGTCGATCAGCACGCCGGTGATCAACCGCCCGCTCATCCCGCCAATCGCGTTGCCACCGATATACAAACCCATCGCCAGACCGATGTGCTGGGGATGGATTTCCTCGCTGAGGTAAGTCATTGCCACCGCCGCCAGGCCGCTCAATGACAGCCCGATCAACGCACGCATGATCAGCACGCCGTGCCAGCTCGGCATCATCGAACTGGCGATGGTGCACAGCGCCGCGGCGAACAGTGCGGCGACCATCACCGGTTTGCGCCCGACCCGATCGGAAATCGGGCCGGTGATCAGCAGACCGAACGCCAGCATGCCGGTGGCCACCGACAGGATCAGGCTGCTCTGCGCGGCGTTGATCGAATATTCGTGGGACAGCAGCGGCATCATCGGCTGCACGCAGTACAGCAGGGCGAAGGTGGCGAAGCCGCCGCTGAACAGCGCGAGTACCGTGCGCATGAACGCGGGCGTGCCTTTCTCGATGTAGATCTCTTGCAGTTCGGTCAGTACATCGTCCGCCGCAGCGGGCGGAACTTCATGGGCCAGTGGAGCGACGGCGGTTTTCACATCAGACCTCGGAGGGCGCGGGCAGGCAGGCAATGAAAAAATCATATAGCTGGCTAATGTTTCTATCCAATATATTGTTCGACATGTTTGATAGCTTTTACGACCTAATGGGGTGTTCATGGAATTGCGTCATCTGCGCTACTTCATCGCCGTCGCCGAAGAACTGCACTTCGGCCGCGCCGCACAGGTGCTGGGCATCTCCCAGCCACCGCTGAGCCAGCAGATTCAGGCGCTGGAACAGGAAGTCGGCGCGCGACTGTTCGAGCGTACCAATCGTCGGGTCGAGCTCAGCGAGGCCGGGCGACTGTTTCTGGAGGAAGCGCGGCTGGTGCTCGCCCAAGTCGATAAAGCGGCGGACGTGGCCCGCCGGGCGCAACTCGGTGAACTAGGGGAGTTGAAGATCGGCTTCACCTCGTCGGCGCCTTTCAACTCGACCATTCCCCAGGCGATTTTTTCCTTCCGTCAGCGCTTCCCGGCTGTGCACCTGAACCTGCGCGAGATGAGCAGCACCATGGTGGCCGACGCGTTGGTGGACGAATCGATCGAGGTCGGCATCATGCGCCCGCTGGGTTTGCCGGATTCGCTCAGCGTGGTCGAACTGATGCGCGAGCCCTTGGTGGCGGTGCTCAGCTCCAAACATCCGCTGGCGCAGGGCTCCGAAGAGGGGCTGTTCCTCTCGGCGCTGGCCCTCGAACCGTTCGTGTTCTTCCCGCGCAGCTACGGTAGTGGCCTGTATTCGCAGTTGATAAGCCTGGCCCGCGATGCGGGGTTCAGCCCGCACTTCGCCCAGGAGGCCGGCGAAGCCATGACCATCATCGGTCTGGTGGCAGCCGGTTTGGGCGTGTCAGTGATGCCGGCGTCGTATCAGCGGATGCGCATCGACGGCGTGGTCTATCGACCGCTGCTCGATCCCGAGGCCGTGACGGCGGTGTGGCTGGTGCAGCGCAAGGATCAGAAATCACCGATGGCCAAGGCATTTGTCGAACTGCTCACGCGCAAGGTCGAAGCCGGTTGATCAGGGCAGCCGCACCAGATCACCCTTCAACGCCACTCGTGTGACAAAGATGCCGGCCCGACATTCGTAAGTGTTCAGATCCTTGCGCACATGCTGGTCGTAATAGCTGACGATATTGGTCACCGCATTCGCCCCGACACGCTTGGCCTCGGCCTGCAGCGCAATCAGATTCGACTGCAACACCCACTCGCAGGAGTCGTGATCGCTCTTGTTGAAGCCGTTGGTCTTCAGATCGCTGACCACCCCGCGCCGCAACAACCGCTGAGTGCCCTGAGGCCCGTTGCCGACCAGATAAAACTTCACACTGCCATCCAGCCGCCCGGCGCGCATCGCATCCGACACGACTGTTTCGAACGGCATGTACATCAGATTGGTGGCGTGGCTGGCGCTGGGGAGCAGGCTGAAAAGGGCGGCAGCGATCAGGGCTTTCGCTTGCATGGTCGTCTCATTGACGTAACGCGCAGCAAATCATGGGTATGACGAGTGTAGACGCCGTATATCGGACAGAGAGAAGTCCATGTAGAGTGCGTGTAGCTCAACGGCTACACTTGCAACCATGACTGAGATACTTCGAAGCTCCACATTCTCGAGCTGGCTTGTGAAGCTGGCTGATAGTCGCGCCAGGATGCGTATTCAGGTGCGAATTGATCGTATGGCTGAGGGAAACTTCGGTGATGTCAAAGCCATTGGCGAAGGGATCAGCGAAGCCCGAATTGACTATGGCCCGGGATATCGGGTCTATTTCATGCAGCAAGGTCGTCAGCTGGTCATCCTCCTTTGTGGTGGAGACAAGAGCAGTCAATCTCGAGACATCAAGCAAGCCAGGCTCATCGCGGAATCCTGGCAGGAGCAAAACCCATGACCGAACAATTCACTCGTTGGGACTCAGCCGAGTACCTCAAGACAGAAGAGGACATGGCCAACTATCTGGATGCCTGCATGGAAGAGGCGGGGGATGACCCGGCTTTTATTGCCAAGGCACTTGGCACAATTGCTCGGGCGCGTGGCATGACCCAGGTCGCGCGGGATGCGGGGCTATCAAGGGAAAGTCTTTATCGCGCACTGTCAGGCGAGGTAAATCCCGAGTTTGGAACGATCCTCAAAGTCATGAAAGCGCTGGGGCTGAAGTTGCATGCCAGCACATGATCTGAATTGAAAAGGGCGCCGAAAGGCGCCCTTCGTCGTTCCGGCCGTTACTGAACTGTCGCCAGATCGCCCTTCAACGCTACGCCCGCCATGATGGCGCCCGCGTGGCATTCGTAGGTTTTCGCATCCTTGCGCTCGTTGCTCTTGTAGAAGCTGACGATGTTGGTCACGGCGTTGGCGCCGGCGTTTTTTGCGGCCTGGTGCAGGCTGATGATCGCCGATTGCACGACCCACTCGCAGGCTTCCTGGTCGGTCTTGTTGAAGGCGTTGGTCTTCTTGTTGGTCACGGCGCCGGGGCTGACGACGGTAACTTTGCCGGCCGGGGCGTTGCCCGCCAGATAGAACTTCACGCTGCCGTCGATCTTGCCGGTGCGGGTCGCTTCGGCGACGGCCTTGTCGAACGGCAGATAGACCGCCGTGTCACGGGCCTGACTGACGGCCGGCAAGGCGCAGATGAGCAGGGTGGCAGCGAGTTTCTTGAAGTGCATGAAGGTCTCCTTGACCTGGATTAATTCGGTTGGGGCCAGCGACGGAAGATCAGCGAGGTGTTGACCCCGCCGAAAGCGAAGTTGTTGTTCATCACGTATTCGTGGCTCATCTGCCGGAACTCGCCGCGCAGGTAGTCGAGCTTGCCGCAGTGCGGATCGACCTCGTCGAGGTTGAGCGTGTGCACGTACAGGTCGCGGTTGAGCATCTCGATGCTGAACCACGATTCCAGCGCCCCGCAGGCGCCGAGGGTGTGGCCCAGGAAGCTCTTTTGCGAACTGATCGGCATGCGCTCGCCGAACAGGGCACTGGTGGCCAGGGTTTCAGCGACATCGCCCTGTTCGGTGGCGGTGCCGTGGCCGTTGACGTAGCCGATGGCGTCCGGCGCAAGGCCTGCATCTTCCAGCGCCAGTTCCATTGCCCGGCGCATGGTGATCTGTTCGGGGCGGGTGGTGTGCTGGCCGTCGGCGTTGCTGCCGAAACCGACGATCTCGGCGTGAATGTGCGCACCGCGCGCCAGGGCATGTTCCAGTTCTTCAAGTACCAGCATGCCGCCGCCCTCACCGATCACCAGACCGTCGCGGCCCTTGTCGTACGGGCGTGGCGAGGTGTGCGGTGCATCGTTTTTCAGGCTGGTGGCGTACAGCGCGTCGAACACCATGGCTTCGGTTGGGCACAGCTCTTCGGCGCCGCCGGCGAGCATCAGCGGCAGGCGTCCGAACTTGATCGCCTCGTAGGCGTAGCCGATGCCTTGGCTACCGCTGGTGCAGGCGCTGGAGGTCGGGATCAAACGGCCGGTGAGGCCGAAGAAGATGCTGATGTTCGCCGCCGTGGTGTGCGGCATCATCCGCACGTAGGAGTTGGCGTTGAGACCTTCGGCCACCGAGTTGAGCAGCATGTTGCCGAACGCCTTGATCTCGTCGGTGCTGCCGGTGGAAGAACCACAGGCCACGCCCATGCGCCCGTCCTTGATCGACTCGTCGCCGAGCAGACCGGCATCGGCCAGCGCTTTTTCCGCCGCGCCGACGGCCAGCCGTGAAACACGGCCCATGCTGCGCAGCTGTTTGCGGGTCCAGTGCGCCGGCACCTGGAAATCATCGATGGGCCCGGCCAGGCGGGTATTGAGCTCGCTGAAGCGATCCCACTCGTCCATCCGGCGAATGCCGCTGCGGTTGGCGGCGAAATTGCCGGCGATGGTGTCCCAGTCGCTGCCCAGCGAGGTAATGCCGGCCATGCCGGTGACGACGACGCGCTTCATCAGCACAAGCCTCCATTGACCGCCAGCACCTGGCGGGTGATGTACGACGCTTCCGCCGACATCAGGAAATTCACCGCACCGGCCACCTCTTCAGGCGTGCCCATGCGTTGTGCGGGGATCATTTTCATCAGCTCTTCCACCGGCACGTTTTCATCGAGCATCGCCGTATCGATCAGGCCCGGCGCAACGCAGTTGACCGTGATCTTGCGCTTGGCCAGTTCGATCGCCAAGGCTTTCGCGGCGCCGATCACGCCGGCCTTCGAGGCGCTGTAATTGACCTGACCACGGTTGCCGATCAGCCCCGACACCGAGGTAATGCACACGATGCGACCAGCGGCGCGGCGGCGGATCATCGGCATCATCACCGGGTGCAGGACGTTGTAGAAACCGTCGAGGTTGGTGCGCAGCACCACGTCCCAGTCATCGTCGCTCAGGGCCGGAAAGGCGCCGTCGCGGGTCAGGCCGGCATTGAGCACCACGCCGTAGTAGGCGCCGTGGGCTTCAACGTCGGCTTCGAGGATGACTTTGCAGGTTTCGCGATCCGCCACGTCGAATTGCAGGATGCGCGCTTGGCGGCCCAGGGCCTGGATTTCAGCCTGCACCGCCTGCGCGTCGCTCAGACCACTGCGGCAATGCACGACGATGTCATGCCCGGCCTGAGCCAGACGCAGGGCGATGGCGCGGCCGATGCCACGGCTGGAGCCGGTGACCAGTATTGATTCAGTCATCGTTCGACTCCTTGGATTGTTCCAGATAGTCCGCTGCCTGGGGCGGGCGGAACACGTTCAGCCGGGCGCTGGCCTCGATGCCGGGCGCGTTGATATGGCATTCGAATACGCCCATGCCGTTGTCGTCTTCCAGCGAGCGCAAGCCATGGATGGTCAGTTCGCTGCCAACCGGAAAGGCTGCGACATTGCATTCGAACTTGCGTGTGCCGAGCAGAAAGCCCAGCTCCACCGGGTTGCCTTTCTGCCGCGCATGGCAGCCGGCGAACGCGGCGACGCTTTGCGCCATCAGCTCGACGCCGACCCAGGCCGGCAGGCTGCCATCGGGCAGGCTGAACAGGCCGCCGGGCCGGACGGTGAGGGTGGTGTGAATCTGTTCGTCGTCAAAGCTCAGGATCCGGTCGATCAGGATCATGTCGCCAGCGTGGGGCAGCAGTTCGGCGAGCGGCCAGTGGCTCATGGGGCGTCTCCGATAATCAGGCTGACGTTATTGCCACCGAAGGCAAACGAGTTGCTCATCAGGTAGCGGGGTGCAATGGACGCCAGGCGTTCGCTTGCGGTCACCCACTTCAGCGCTGGCAGGTCGGGATCGGCCTGGCCATCCCAGACGTGCGGCGGCAAGGCGTGGTCGGGGTTGTCGGCAGTCAGGCTCAACCAGCAGAACGCCGCTTCCAGTGCGCCGGCGGCGCCGAGGGTGTGGCCGGTCATCGGTTTGGTCGAGGAACACGGCACGCCTTCGGGAAACAGGGTGGCGACGGCCAGACTTTCCATCGCGTCGTTGTGCTGGGTCGCGGTGCCGTGCAGGTTCAGGTAACTGATGTCGCCGGCTTGCAGATGGGCTTGGTCGAGCGCCTTCTGCATCGATTGCAGGGCGCCACGGCCGGTCGGTTCCGGTGCGGAAATGTGGTACGCGTCGGAGCTGGCGCCGGCGCCGAGCAGGGCGATGCCCGGCCCAGCACCGCGCTGTTTGCTCATCACGAACAGCACTGCCGCTTCGCCGATGTTGATGCCGTTGCGGTTGGCGGAAAACGGATTGCAGCGCTCGTCCGACACCGCTTCCAGCGCACTGAAACCGTTGAGGGTCAGTTTGCACAGGCTGTCGACACCGCCGCACAGCACCGCGTCGCACAGGCCCAGATCGAGCAGGCGTCGGGCGCTCATCAGCGCGCGTGCGCTGGAGGTGCAGGCAGTGGAAATCACATAGGTCGGGCCGCTCAGTTGCAGCCAGTCGGCGAGGAAATTCGCCGGGGCGCCGAGTTCCTGTTGCCGGTAGTCGTAATCGGCCGGGAACTGTTGGTCGCGAATGTAGTGCGCAAGGCCTCGGCTGGCTTCGTCGATGCCCGAAGTGCTGGTGCCGAGCACCACGCCGATGCGCTCGCGGCCGTAAGTCTGGATCGCCTGCTCGATGTCATCGCGAATCTGCAACGCCGCTTCCAGCAACAGTTGATTGTTGCGGCTGCGCTGGTCGACCAGCGCCTCGGGAATGGGCGCCAGATCGCCGTGTACGGCGGCCACCGGCAGCTCGCGCTCCCGCACCCAGCCGGACTCGCGGCGCATGCCTGAACAGTCGCCGGCAAACAGGTTGCGTGCCACGGCTGGCTTGTCGCGCCCCAGGGCGCAGATCACGCCGAGGGCATTGAGGTAGGCGGTCATGACGTCGGTTCACCGAGTGGCGTTACGCGATAGTGCGGGCCTTGTGGCAGGTTCAATTCGAAGCTCAAGGGTTGGGTGTAACGGATGTCCCAGCGCGCCGGCAGGGAACGTTGGCCGCCCTGTTGCTGCGCCTCGGGGTAGTTGCGCGATAGCTCGCCCGCCGGGGTCAGGGCGAACAGCAGCGCGGCGAACAGCTCCCGTGCTTCCGGGTTGGGCGGCAGCAGGCCGTCGGCCTGCCAGTGCCCGTCGATCAACTGCTGACGGGCCTGGGGAATGCCCAGCGGATCCATCATCGACCAGCGGATGCCGGGGCCTTCGCGCTGGATCACCAGCAACCAGTCTTGCTGTTGCCCGGCCAGGTGACGTTCGATATGCAATTGCATCGGCAGCGGCAGGCTCGGGTTGCCGGCCGGCAGCGGCGCCTGACTGGCGCAGGCACCGAGCAGCAGGACGCAGGCGAGCAGCAGAATACGCAACATCAGACAGCCTCGTTCAAGGGTTTGCGGGCCACCACGTTGACCAGGGTTTCTTCCCGCTGGCCAAAGGGCTTGGGCTGGCGCAGACCAAAACGCTCGAGCAGACCGAAATCCTTCGACCGGCTCCACCACAGATACGGGTACGAAACGTTCTGTTCGGCAAACTCGAAACCCTGCTGGCGAATCATCTCCAGGTACTGCGCCGCGCTCTTTTGCACATGCATCGGATGCCGGAACAGCCAGCGAATCACCCACGTATCAATGTAAGCCTCGGTGGACTCGGCGAACAGCAGATAACCACCCGGCTTGAGCACCCGATAGAACTCGGCGAGGGCTTTTTCCTGCTCCACCAGATGATGGAAGGTCTGGTGACAGAACAGCAGGTCGACGCTGGCGTCCGGCACATTGAGCGTCGCGCAGTCGCTGCCGATCAGCTCGACGTCGAAGCCCAGACGCGCGGCCTCGGCGGCGCTCAGTTCAAGGCTGTGCGGGTCGGCATCGACGCCGATCAGGCGCTGCGGCGTGAAGGTCTGGCGCAGGTGGCCGAACGACTTGCCCTGACCGCAGCCGGCATCCAGCAGCACCGGATTGTCTGGCAACGATTCGCTGAACAGCCCGCGCAGATCGTTGATCGCCACGCGCAACACATGGTGCTGCCAGGTGTGGCTGCGCAGGAACCAGAAGCCGAAGCGGGTTTCCTCGACGTAGTTGTCGCTCAGGTAATTCATGTGTCGTCCCTTGCACAGAGTTCGGAGATCGTCTTCAGCCGACGGCGCGCTTCACTGACGAACGGGTTGCGTTCGTCCCAGGCGTAACCGGCGAGGATCGAGCAGATCATGCGGCGGATTTCCGGGGAGCCTTGCTCGTGGAAAATCACGTCCTGAAAGGTGCCGGCGTACCAGCCTTCGACGTAGCAGCGGAACGTGTCGACCCCGCGTTTCAGCGGCTCGGCGAATTCCCGTTGCCAGTCCACCGTTTCGCCCTCCAACTGTCGATGCAGCACAGCGGCGGCCATGCTCGCCGAACGCATGGCAATGGTCACGCCCGAGGAGAACACCGGGTCGAGAAATTCCGCCGCGTTGCCCAGCAGCGCAAAGCCCGGGCCGTGCAGGGTTTTGACGTTGGCCGCATAGCCGCCGAGCGTGCGCGCCGGGGTATCCCACACGGCGTTGTTCAGCACTTTGGCCAGGCTCGGGGTTTCGGCGATGAATCCGCGCAGGCAGGCGTCGAGGTCGGTATCGCGCCCTGCGAAATGTTCAGCGGCAGCCACCACGCCTACCGAGCAGCGACCGTTGCTGAACGGGATCGACCAGAACCAGATGTCGCGGTGCTGCGGGTGGGTGGTGATGAGGATTTTTTCACGGTCGAAGCCGGGGTAATCAATGTGGTCTTCAACGTGAGTGAAGACGGCCTGGCGAACCGGGAAGTTCGACGGCGCTTCCAGGTCGAGCAGGCGCGACAGCACGCGGCCGTAGCCGCTGGCATCGAGGACAAAATCGGCTTCGACGCGGTACTCGCTGGCGTCTTCGCGGCGCACATTCAACTGCGGTCGCGGACGTTCGAAATCGACGCTGACAATCGCGTCGCCATAGCGGATTTCCGCGCCCTGCAATGCCGCCTGATCGGCCAGCAACTTGTCGAAGTCGGCGCGTTGCACCTGCAGGGTCGTGGGCTTGCCGGCGGTGAAGGTGTCGCCAAAATCGAAGGCGCTGTAGCGCTCGCCCCAGGCGAACGCCGCACCGTTCTTGCGTTGGAAACCGGCGGCATTCACCGCCTCAAGCATGCCGGCCTCTTCGACGAAATCCAGGCAATGGCAGAGCAGGCTTTCACCGATGGAGAACCTCGGGAAATGCTGACGCTCGATCACCAGCACGTCGTGCCCCTTGCGCTTGAGCAATGCGGCGGCGATGGCGCCGGAGGGGCCGGCGCCGATGATCACGACCTGACGGGATTCCATTTCAACGATTGGCACGTGAGCTCCTGGGTACGGCAATAGGGTTCAGTGACGCCCGGTGCAGGCCGATGAAGGCCGGCAACAGCGTCGCGATCAGACCCATCAGCATCAGCGCAAAGTACAGCGCCGGGCTGATGAGTTGTTGTTGCAACAGCAGGTTGAGAAAGACGAT
Organism: Pseudomonas pharyngis; assembly: GCF_021602345.1. Lineage (GTDB taxonomy): Bacteria > Pseudomonadota > Gammaproteobacteria > Pseudomonadales > Pseudomonadaceae > Aquipseudomonas > Aquipseudomonas pharyngis. The sequence goes on along the minus strand of NZ_BQID01000003.1, from coordinate 282,935 downwards.
TTCGCTCAAGCCGCGAATGTTCAGCAGCACGCTCTCGCGCCAGCGGCTGGCGCCTGCGAACGACGCGCCGGCCCAGCCGAGACCGAGCCAGTTGCCCAGGATTTTGCTGGCGATCGGCAACAGCAGCAGCGCCGCCCATTGCACGGCGCCGAGGCTGGCGAGGGCGCTGTGCACGTCGATCTGGACGATGCCGAAAGTGAGGATCAGCGGAATCGCGACCCACGTCTGCAAGCGGTTCATCCAGTGCGCCGGGATCGGCAACACCAGTGGCACCTTGAGCGCGGCCATGCACAGCAGATAGCCGATGCCAAAAATCAGCGCGTTGAGTTTGTAGTGTTCGGCCAGCACCAGCAGCGCAAAAAAGCCGAGGCTGTAGGTCAATGGCCGGCGGATGCCGAACACCCGAAGCAGCACGGGTACGCAGGCCAGCCCCAGCGGCAGCAACAGACTGCTCAGGTGCAGGCTGCCCTGAGCGAGGCCGAACAGCGTCCAGCAGGTCAGGTCGATCAGGATCGCGGTCTGCACAAGGCGCCGCGTGGCGGCGGGCGGGTAGTCGATGTGGCGCAGGTACAGGTACAACACCGGGATCGCGGTGATGGCGAACACCAGACCGATGGCCAGCGAGTTGATCCACGGTTGTGTCGGCAGCAGCCAGTACGTCGTCGCCAGGCCGCAGGCGAACGGTACGGCGAAACTCGGCAGGGCGATCTTCACGCTCTGACGGTCCAGGCGCAGGTCGATCACGTCGCTGAGGATGTGCCCCAGCAACAGGGCGAAGCTCAGGCTGTAGAGATTTTTCAACCAGCCCGGTGCGATCAGTGCGGCGCCGTTGAGTTGCCAGCCCGGTTCGATCCAGAAGTACATCAGCAGCGGCAGGCCGAAGCTGGCCAGCAGCAATTGACTGACGATCGGGATCAGCCCGAAATGCCGGCCGACCCGGGTGGCGACGAAGAACAGCGCCAGGGCCATCAGCCAGAAAATCACCACCATCATGCTGCAGGCTCCGTGACGGAAACCGCATGGGTCTGACGCCCGGCCCACGGCGCGAGCATGAAGCTGAACGCCAGGCCGAGGCTCACCGACAGGCCGAAGTTACTCACCGCCGGGGTGCTCGACACCGCCAGCAGGCCGAACGACAGCCAGGTAGTGGCGGCTGCGAGCAAAGTGCCGAGCAGGCTGACGGCCGCGCCGCCGACCTGTTCGCGCATGAGGATCGCGTAGTCGACGCTGATCGCCGTCACCAGCAACAGGCCGAACAGGCTGAACAGGGTCAGCGGCTGACCGAGCCAGCCCAGGCTGGCCAGGCTGCACAACGCAGCGAGCAGCGGTAGAGCAACGATTCGCAGAGCGCCACCGAGACCGAACGGCAGCATCAGCACCAGCACGATCAACACGCAGGACGCGAGTTTCAGTTCCGCGGCGCTGATCTGGGTCTGGGCGAACACCTTGTTCAGATCGCCGAGCCGATCCACCAGCATCACTCCCGGCAGATCCAGCGCCTGCACCCGCAGCAGCGACGGATTGTTCAGGCCTTGCAGGCTGACCATCGCCGCCACGCCGTCCTCGGTCGGCCCCAGCCACAGCGTGCGGTAGGGCTCGCCGAGCGGGCCGGCCAGCGCCGCATCGATGTCCTCGGCGGGCAGGGCCTGCAACTGTTGCAGTTCGGTTTGCAGCGCCGCCAGCGGTACGCCGACCTCCAGCAACGGCTGCCAGAATTGCGGCAACTTGCTCAGCGCTTCCCGCACCTGTTGCTGCTGAGCCGGCGGGCTGACCAGTTGATTGAGCGCCAGATAACCCTGCAACTTGTCGAGGTTGACCAGTTGATCCAGCCGCTCGCTCAGGGCCGCTTGCCGTTCCAGCAATTGCTGCTGATCGGCGGCGCGCACCAGGAAGAACTGGCTGGTCGGCTGATAGCCGGTAATCCGCGCGATGGTCTGCGCCTCATCGGTCAGGCGTTGCGGCGCACCGACCCACTGGCGGATGTCGTTCCTGCTCTCCAGTTGCAGCAGGCCGCCGACGCAGAAGGCGATCAGCAGGGCCAGCAAGACCGGCGTTCTGACGTGGTCGAGCAGGTTTTCCCGCAGTCGCACCAGACGCTCGGCCAGTTGCAGCGGCCATTGCGCCGGGCGCAGTTCGACGTTTTTCAGCAGCGCCGGCAACAGGCACACCGCCGACAGGTAGGCGCCGAGCAAACCGGCGGCGGAGAACACGGCGATTTGGGTCAGGGCCGGGAAGGGCGTCCAGGCCAGCGCCAGGTAACCGATGGCGCTAGTGATCAGGCTCAATGTCAGGCCGGACAGGGTCAGGCGCAACGCCGGCCAGCTGTGCCAGGGCTTGAGGCTCCAGCTCTTGGACAGATAGTGCAGCGGGTAATCCACTGCCACGCCGATCAGGCTGGAACCAAGTACAAGCGTCATCACGTGCATGTGCCCGAACAGCGCCACACAAGCCACTGCACCGAACAGCATGCCCACCAGCACCGGAATGAATGCCAGCAGCACCCGCCAGCGGCGGAAGGCGAGCAGCAACAGCAACAGGATGCCGATGGTGGCGCCGCCGCCGACCCAGGTCATTTCCCGGGTCGCCTGCTGCTGACCGTTGGCGGCGTACAGCAGGCCGCTGGCGGCCAGCAGTTGCACGTCGGCACTCGCCGCTTCCTCACGGCTGTGTTGCAACAGGGCGGCGACTTGCAGCGGTTGATTCATGTCGAAGGCGCTGCCGGTGGTGCGTGCGCGCAGCAGCACCCAGCTCTTGCCATCGGCGTCGGCGATCAACGCGCCGCTGCCGATGTCCAGTTGCACCGCGCCATGTTGCGGCTGGCTGTTCTGGATGCGTCCGGTCAGGCCCAGCCAGTCGTCCTGGCTCGGCACCAGACTGAACCCGGTGAACGGGTCGAACAGCGCCTGTACCCGTTGCTGGATAAAGGCGCCGGAATGTTCGATCAGCAGTTGTCGGTCATCCGCCGAGAGCATCGCCAGCCGTCCTTGCAGCAGTTGCGTGCGCAGGGCCGGCAGATCGGCTTGCAGGTTCCACTGGACCTTTTCGAACAGCCCGCTGGCCTGCCATTGCTCGCCCAGGGTCTGGGCCATGGCGACGGCTTGCTGGCGATCGGCGTGGCCGACCAGCACCAGCATGTCGCGGTTGAGCGGTTCCTGCATGCGTTGTTCGGCGCGCAGTTCGAGGGCGTCCGGGTGGGTGCCGGGCACCAGTTCCATCAGGTTGGCCGACAGCGGCGCACCGTTGCGCCACTGCCAGGCGCCGAGTGCGACGACGGCCAGCAGCAGGATCAGGAACAGCCAGGGCAGCCTGCGTTCACTCGGCAAAGTCATGTTGCTCCGCGTCGCTCAGAGGTTGGCCGGCGGTGCTGTCCTGCATGCGCAGCACGGTGCTGTCGCCCTGGGTTTCCAGCAGTTCGATGGTGTTCACCAACGTGCCGCCGCTGATGTTGATCTGGTTGAAGACCTGCTTGAGGAGCACCGAGCGCGGGGTCAGGGTCAGTTGCCATTTCTGTGCATCGCCGCTCAGGGCCAGTTCGAAATCCCGTTGCAGACCGCTGCTGTCGCCTTGCAGCACCGCCAGGAACAAGCGGTTCTGCTCGGCCCCGGCGCTCTTGTTCGGCAGCAGTTGCCAGCCGGTGGCATCACGCCGGGCGATGCCCTTGGCGCTGATCCGGTAATCCTGTTGCAGCGGGGTTTTCAGCAGCCACAGCAGGCCGTGGTTTTTCGCCAGCACGAAGCTGCCCTTGCTGATCAGCGGCTGGGGCAGGGCGCGCAGGTGTTTTTCCTGGGTGAACTGGCCGTGGATCACGTCCGGCTTCGCCAGTTGCTCGCTCAACTGTTGCAGGTCGAAGGCGTTGGCCAGCGACGACAGCGTCAGTAGCGCCAGGGCCCCAAGGGATTTCAACCACACATTCATCGCAGCATCCTTTCCACGGCATCGGTGAAGACTTTTGGCGAAGCCAGTTGCATCTCGCGGCTGCTGACTTCGACGGCGACTTGCACCGAGCTGGCGCGGGTCAGGCGTTCGCCTGTCTGGGCGTCGGTGATCAGGTAGTTAATCTTCAGGCGGTTTTCCCACTCCACCAGACTGGCGCGCACGTTCAGCCGCTGACCGAACACCGCGCCGCGCACATAGCGCAGTTGCAGGTCGATCACCGGCCAGGCATAGCCCGAGTCGACCATCTGGTTGTAGTTGTGGCCGATCTTGTCGAGCAGTGCGCAGCGCGCCACTTCCAGGTATTTCACGTAATGGCCGTGCCAGACGACGTGCATGGTGTCGACGTCAAAGAACGGCACGAGGATTTCCGTATCGGCGTGAAGCACTCCGGCACTACGCATGCAGCCTCCAGTGTTGCTCGGCGATGCGTTGCAGGCACAGGCGCAGTTCGCCTTCCAGGGCGCGGTCTTCGATCACCGGCGGGAAGTCCTGGGCCAGTTGTTCATGCATGGCGGCCAGCGATGGCGGCAGTGGTCGTGCATCTTCATCGCGGCTACGCAGCCACACGCCTTGATTGGCCGCGAGCAACGTGGCGGCGGCGACCTGTTCGGTCAGCTCCAGCACACGAATGGCGTCGCGGGCGGCGATGGTGCCCATGCTCACCTTGTCCTGGTTGTGGCACTCGGTGGAACGCGAGAACACGCTGGCCGGCATGGTGTTTTTCAACGCTTCGGCAGTCCAGGCGCTGGCGCCGATCTGCACGGCCTTGAAGCCGTGGTTGAGCATCGCGCGGTCGGCGCTGGCGCCGGACAGGTTGCTCGGTAAGCCGTGGTTGTAACGTTCGTCCACCAGCAGCGCGAGTTGTCGGTCGAGCAGGTCGGCGACGTTGGCCACGAGGTTTTTCAGGCTGTCCATGGCGAACGCGATATGCCCGCCGTAGAAGTGTCCGCCGTGCAGCACGCGCTCGGCTTCGGCGTCGATGATCGGGTTGTCGTTGGCGCTGTTAAGTTCGGTTTCGATGAACGAGCGCAGCCAGTTCAGGCTGTCGGCCAGCACGCCGAGCACGTGCGGTGCGCAGCGCAGCGAGTAGCGATCCTGCAAACGGTGCAGCGGCGCGGTGGGCGCGTCGATCGCCAGATCCTTGCGCAGCCACGCGGCGACCTGCATTTGCCCCGGATGCGGCTTGGCGGCGAACAGGCGCTCGTCGAAGTGCTCCGGATTACCTTGCAGCGCCACCACGTTCAGCGCGGTGATGCGAGTGGCCAGTTGCAGCAGGTAATCGGCGCGGGCATAGGCCAGGCAGGCGAGGCCGGTCATTACGGCGGTGCCGTTCATCAGCGCCAGCGCTTCTTTCGGACGCAGCACCAATGGTGTCCAGCCCAGTTCGCGATGCACATCGGCAGCCTGGCGGCGTTCGCCACGGAACATCACTTCACGCTCGCCGGACAGCGTCGCGGCGACGTAGGACAACGGCGTCAGATCGCCGCTGGCGCCCACCGAACCCTCTTCGGGGATCAGCGGCAAAATATCGTGTTCAAGGAAGGCATGCAGGCGCTCCAGCAACTCGATGCGCACCCCGGACACGCCGTGGCACAGCGACTGCAAACGCGCCGCCAGCACCGCGCGGGTGGCCTGGGCGTCGAGCAGTTTGCCCAGCCCGCAACCATGGAAGGTGTAGAGATGACGCGGCAGCGCCTCGACGTGATGCAGCGGCACCGCGACCACGCAGGAATCGCCGTAACCGGTGGTCACGCCGTAGATCACGCCTTCCTTGTCCAGCAGCGAGTCGAGGAACCGCGCGCCCTTGGCGATGCGTTCGCGATAAGGCGCGTCGCTCTGCAACTGCACGGGCGCCTGACGGTTGGCCAGGGCCAACACGTCTTCGATGCGCAAAGGGCGTTCGCCGAAGGTGACCGGCTCAGGAGTTGGCGTTGTCATCGGTTTTCCAGAATGGGTAAAAGTTGAACCATTGGCACGGTGCTTCGAGGCAATAGTGACTCAGGCGTTGCGCATAGCGGGTCGCCCACTGATGAATGACCTGTTCGCGCTCGCGGCGTGACCACACCACGGCGTCGGCGAAGGGTTCGAGGGTCAGTCGATAGTGGCCGTCGGGCTGTTTCAAGCACATCAGCAGGTTGACCGGGCATTTCAGCAGGCCGGCCAGCAGCCACGGCCCTTGCGGGAACGGCGCCGGGTGGCCGAGAAAGTCCACGGTCACGCTGCGCCCGCCATGCAGCGGCACGCGGTCGCCGGCAATCGCCAGCCACTCGCCGCGCTCCAGGCGTTCGTGCAGTTGCAGCATGATCACCGGGTCCAGTTCGCTGACCTGGATCAGCCGCAGGTTGGTCGCGCCGGCCTCGCCCAGCAGGCGATTGAATTGCTCGGCGTGCTTGGTGTGCACCAGCACGTTCATGGTGACCTTTTCGCCCAGCTCCGCCAGCGCCCGGCACACCTCGAGGTTGCCCAGATGCGCGCCCACCAGCAGTTGCCCGCGACAGCCGCGCAACTGATTGCGCAACAGCGCCGGGTCGATGATTTCGATCTGCTCGATCTTCAGCTTGCCGTTCCACACGTCGAGCTTGTCGAGCAGCGAGTCGGCGAAGGCCATGAACTGGCGGAACACCCGCCACCGGGTCGGGCGCAATTCGTGGCGACCGCTCCAGTCGGCGAGGCGCTGCTGATACTGCCAGGCACTGCGCCGGGCGGTGCGACCGAACAGGAAAAAGTACAGGACGATGCCGTACAGCAACGGGCTCAGCAGGCGTCGGCCAAGGACTTTGGCGGCGAACGCGGTGAATTTCATCAGCAGGAAACTGCCGCGCTCTTCGCGGTCGGCCCAGTGCTTCTTGTCGGTCTCGACGGTCATGCGCGCCACCGTCGCCAGAGGATCACGGGCAAGCGCAGCAACATGCCAAAGAACAGGCGCGTGTGCATGCTCGAGATCAGCACGTTGTCGTGGAACAGGCGAAAGTGCGACACGCCGTCCAGCGGGTAATGCACGCTGGTCTGCAACCAGCGCATCGGCTGATTGCGCCAGGCCAGGCGCACCAGAATGTCCGAGTCGAAATCCATGCGCTTGCCGATCCGCGCCGAATCGATCACGCCCAGCGTCGGTTCCAGCGGATACACCCGGAAGCCGCACATCGAATCGCGAATCTGCAGCGACAAGGTGTTGATCCACACCATCACGTGGGTCAGATAACGCGCATACAAACGGCCCTTGGGCACGCTGGCGTCGTACAGCGGATAACCACAGACCAGTGACTTGGGGTGAGCGCGGGATTCTTCGATGAACCGCGCGACATCCTGCAGGTCATGCTGACCGTCGGCGTCGACCTGCAAGGCATGGCTGAAACCCAGCCGCGCCGCTTCACGCAGACCGGTCATCACCGCGCCGCCCTTGCCCTGGTTGGCGGTGAGGCGCACCAGATGAACCCGCTCGCGCTCGGCCAGTGCGTCCAGCACCGCCGCGCAGGATTTGCTGCTGGCATCGTCCACCAGGATGCACGGCAGATCCTCGGCGAGCAGGGCGTCGACCACCGTGCCGATGGCGGTTTCGTGGTTGTAGACCGGGATCACGGCGCAAGGGTTATGCATCGCCAGCCCCCAACAGAATCCGCCCGCTGGAACAGGTGGCGGTTGCGTTGCGGTAGGCGAAATACAACTTGCCGCGTTCCGGATCGAAGCGCAGGTGCAACTGGACTTCATCGCCGGGGCGCACCAGTTGCTGGAACTTCAGCACTTCCATGCCGGCGAACGCGCCGGGCAGGTTCAGCAGTTGCCGACCCAGGTTCAGTGCCCATTCGACCTGTACCACGCCGGGCAGCACCGGGGCCTTGGGGAAGTGGCCGCTGAAATAAGCCAGATCCGGCGGAACGCTCAATTGCAGGTTCCATTCGCCCTCGGTTTCGGCCTGCTCCAGAATCTCCGGCGCTTTTGGCCGTGGCGCCAGCAGCAGGGCTTCGACGTCGGCCTGAGGCAACTTGCCCTGCGAGTTCAGCGGCAACTGTCGCAGCAGGCGCCAGCGGCGGGGCAGGGCCAGGGCTTCGCAGTGGTCGCCGAGATGACGGCGCAGGGTTTCGGTCAGACTGCGCCGACCGTGTTCGCGCAGGGCAAACAGGCCCGATTCGCTGAGCACCAGCAGAGCGCCGAGGGACGCGCGGTTTTCCTGTACCACGCCCAGACGCGCTTCGGCGACCCAGTCGTGAGCCACCAGCGCCTGTTCAAGCATCGGCAGGGATATGCGTTTTTCTTCGAGTTTGACGATCCGGTCGAGCCGTCCGAGCAATTCAAAGCGGCCATCGGCCTGAATGCGTGCCGCATCGGCGGTGTGTTCGACATGCCCGGCGGGCAGATAAGGCGAAGCGATCAGCAAGCCGCCGTCGCTGTCCTGGCTCAACTCGACGCCGGCAAACGGCTGCCACAACGATTCGCCCTGACGCCAGGCGATGCCGCCGGTTTCCGAGCTGCCGAGGATTTCTGTCGGCCATTGTCCCAGGCGCTGATAGAGGCTTTGCGCGGCGTCTGCCGGCAGTGCGCCACCGGAAGAAAACACCCGGCGCACGGCGCTCAGGGCCGGCCAGTCGAGGTTGTCGCCCATACGTTTGAGCAGCGCCGGGCTGGCGACCCAGGCGAAGGCCGGGTGCTCGCGGCTGGCGCGTTGCAGGTCTTCCGGGAAGGCCAGTTGCTTGCGCAGGAACGGACGCCCGGCGCACAGCGGCCACAGCACGCGGAACAGCAAACCGTAAATGTGCTGGGTGGCGACGCTGCCAAGAATGCAGGCCTCACCGAGATCGGCGCCCCAGAGTTGCTCAAGGGCTTCGACTTCGTTGGCCAGTTGCTGCAGGGATTTGTCGATGCGCTTGGGCTCGCCGCTGGAGCCGGAGGTGCACAGGCTCAGGCGGCACTGGTCGAGGTCCAGTTCGGCAGCGGGCAATGCCGGTTGCTGCAGATCGCTCAGGCGAGCGTCACCGGCATGGTCGGTCAGCCACAGATCGACGTCGTTCGACCAGCGCTGGCGGGTTTGCGCTTGCAGATCCGAAGGCAGCAATACGCTGACCCCGGCGCGCCAGGCACCGAGCAGGGCGATAGCCAGGTCGGCGGCATCTTCAAGATGCACGGCCAGACGCTGCACGCCCTTGGCTTGCAGACCGGCGGCCAGTCCCAGGGCCTGTTCGCGCAGTTGTGCGTGATCGAGTGCCGGTGCGCTTGTTACAGCACGCGCCGGCAGGGCCTTGAGCAACAGCAGCTCAAGTTTTATCCAATTCATGGGCGACCTCTTACCCGTTGTCGTATCAGCCATTCAATGGCAAACATCAGGCCGATCAATCCGTAGGAGATCAGGCCGGTGTACAACATCCACCAGTTCAGCGGCGCCCACAGTGTCAGCAGGGCGGCGCACAAACCGTTGCAAAAGAAAAACACGCTCCAGGCCACGGTGACCTGGCGGGTGTAACGAATCGCCTTGGGCGGCAGTTGCGGTTCACGCAGGCGCGCCAGACGCTCGACCATCGGCGGGCCGTATTTCAGGCTCAGGCTGAACAGCACCAGCATGAAGCCGCTGATCAGCACCGGGTACCAGCGCAACAGCAAAGGGCTGTCGAACACTGCCAGCAGCAGGCAGAACACGATCGCCACGAAGGCCATCCACAGGCTGCCGGGCTTGCGTTCGCCGGTCAGCGCCCGGGCCAGCCACAGGCCGCCCAGCAGCAGGCCGAACTGCCATGGCGCGAAATGCTCCATGCCGAAATACACCGCAAAGGGATACAGCAGGCCTGCCAGCAGCAGGCCGAGGCCGATCAGTCGGCTCATGCGGCCGGTTGAACCAGACGGTAGACCGCCTCGACCACGTCGCTGACGGTGCGCACCGACTTGAATTCCTCGGCGGCGATTTTCTTGCCGGTCTGGCGCTTGATGTGATCGATCAGGTCGACGGCGTCGATGCTGTCGATTTCCAGATCCTGATACAGGTTGGATTCCAGGCTCACGCGGGCCGGGTCCAGTTCGAACAGCTCGACCAGGGCATCGCGCAGGGTGTTGAAAATGTCGTCACGAGTTTGCATGGTCCGGTCTCAAGCTGCCTGTTTTGCCGTGACGAACGCCGCAAGGCTCGCCACGTTGGTGAAATGGTTGCGGGTGTCCTTGGCGTCGGCATCGATCTTGATGCCGTACTTTTTCTGGATCGCCAGGCCGAGCTCCAGGGCGTCGACGGAGTCCAGGCCCAAGCCTTCGCCGAACAGCGTCTGGTCGTCGCCGATGTCCTCTGGGCTGATGTCTTCTAGGCCCAGGGCGTCGATGATCAGCTCTTTTATGTCACGGTTTAGATCGCTCATCTTCGGCGAGCTCCTTGATAAAGAATTGGTGCAAATAGTCGTTGAGCTTGCGCGAAGCCTGGGGCGGGGGGCCCTGCGCGGCGAAAGTCTGTGGGTCTATATCGGCCCCGACGTGAAAACTGAAGTGCACGCGGCGACTGGGAATGCGATACCAGGGCTCGGCCTTGGTCAGGGTGGTCGGATTGACCTTGATCACCACCGGGGTGAGGATTTTCGCACCGCGCAGCGCGATGGCCGCCGCGCCCCGATGAAAGGCCGGCGCCTGACCTGGCTGGGTGCGGGTGCCTTCGGGAAAAATGATCAGGGTCTGCCCGCTCTGCAATGCGCCGGCGGCGGCGTCGAGCATGTCCATGCTGCCGTCGTTGCTGATGTATTCGGTGCTGCGCAGCGGGCCGCGGGTGAAGGGGTTTTCCCACAGGCTTTTCTTCACCACGCAATTGGCCCCGCGCACCAGACCGATCAGGAATACCACGTCGATCAGCGACGGGTGGTTGGCGATGATCATCTGCCCCGGACGGCCGAGCCGTTCGGCGCCCTGGATGTCGTAGGTCAGCACGCCGGTACGGGCCATGAACCGGACGAAAAACCAGAACAGCCGACTGACGGTCTGGCGTGCCCGCTCGCGATGCGCAATGGCGTCGCCCGGCAGGCAACCGAGCAATGGAAATACCAGCAGACGCAGGCACAGACCACCGAGCCCGAACAGAGCGAAGCTGGTGGCAGTGGCCAGCAGACGCCAGTAATAGGCGTCGCGGTTTTTTCCGATCACGGGTTGCGTTGCCAGGTCCATAGACGATTCTTCCAGGCATGTTGGCAATGGGGTTGCTGACCAAGCAGGGTTCGCAGCAGATTCAGTGCGTGGGGCCACTGCGGTTTTGACCGTGCTTGCGGGGCGCTGTTCAGGGTCAGCCGCCAGTCGGTACCGGGGGTGAGCAACAGCCCGACCGCGTAGGGAAACGGTACGTCGTCGATCCACGTCGAATAGGCTTCGGGCGGTTGTTCCTCGGTGATCACCAGCAGCACGGCGGGGGCCCCTTCGTTCAACAACGTCGCCGCTTCGAGCATGCCGTGTTCGAGGCCGTCGCCGGCCGCGGCGAGTGCGGTCATTTCGCTGGTTTCGCCGCGCATGATCGACCACAGGCCGATGATCGCGTTGTGCACCGACAGGCTGAACTGGGTCGGCGACAGCGGCTGTTCGTTGGCCAGATCGCTGAGGATTTCAAAGGTGCGCGGGGTTTCGCCGTGCCGGGAGACGAACACCAGCGGCAGATTTTCCCGACCGTCGGCCAGCGGCCAGCCGACACTGAACGCCATCCGCGCCAGACGGCTGAGACGACGGCGCTGCATGGCCGGCAGAAACGACACATCGGGTGCGGCATCGCTGCCTTCGAGCACGACCGGCTGTCGGCTCCAGGCTTGCCAGGCTTCCACACTGTCGAGCCCGGGGGCCCAGGCGCGCCATTGGGCGATGTTGAAGTTGATCACGGACATTTATCCCGCCCCTGCGGGCTGAGTTGACGCGGTTTCGCCAACGTCGCCGCTGAGCTGATTTAGCCTGAAATGGCATGGCGCGTGGCGCCGGGTGGCGCGCATTATCCCGGTGCGACGAGTGTGTAGCAAATGCTGGTTACGTTTTGAACGACGAAATGAACCGAATGGTACGCGGCAAGAACTGTCACTTGGCCATTATCCAGATTGTCGGGTGTCTGTCTGTCAGGCGAATCCGCAATCAAGGAGTGTCTTTGCGCCGTATTCATTGGGAGATTGGCGCCTGACTTTGTAGTCCGCGTCCATCGAGGTAGCGAACCGGCACCGGGCACCACTACACTCGGTCATTCTTTGATACACGGAGGTTTTGTCATGCGGCGCGTGGTGTTCAATCAGAAAGGTGGCGTGGGCAAATCCAGCATTGCCTGCAATCTGGCGGCGGTAAGCGCCAGCGAAGGTTATCGCACGCTGTTGGTCGACCTCGATGCCCAGGCCAATTCCACTCAGTATCTGACCGGGCTCACGGGTGATGACATTCCGATGGGCATTGCCGATTTCTTCAAGCAGACCCTGTCTTCCGGACCGTTCTCGAAAAAGAACCAGGCGGATATCTACGAAACCCCGTTCGACAACCTCCACATCATTACCGCCACCGCCGAGCTGGCCGACTTGCAGCCCAAGCTCGAGGCCAAACACAAGATCAACAAGCTGCGAAAGCTGCTCGACGAGTTGTCGGAGGATTACGACCGGATCTATCTGGATACGCCGCCGGCGCTGAATTTCTATGCGGTCTCGGCACTGATTGCCGCCGATCGGGTACTGATTCCCTTCGACTGCGACAGCTTCTCGCGTCAGGCCCTCTACGGTCTGATCGCCGAAATCGACGAGTTGAAGGAAGACCACAACGAAGGCCTGGAAGTCGAAGGCATTGTGGTCAACCAGTTCCAGGCCCGGGCCAGTCTGCCGCAGCAAATCCTCGACGAACTGATCGCCGAGGGCCTGCCGGTACTGCCGGTCTACCTCGCCAGTTCAGTGCGCATGCGCGAATCGCATCAGGCCAACACGCCGCTGATCCACCTCGACCCACGGCACAAGCTGACGCAACAGTTCGTCGAACTGCACAACCTGCTCGAAGACGCCTGAAACCTTGTCAGATGCCCTGGCTGCGCAGCCAGGCCATCAACTGCGGCAACGGGAAGGCCCCGCTCTGACGGGCGACTTCCCGGCCGTTGCGGAACAGAATCAGGCTCGGAATCGAACGAATCCCCAATTGCGCCGACAACTGCTGATTGGCCTCGCTGTCCAGCTTGGCCAGCCGGCACTTGCCCGCCAACTGCGCAGCCGCCTGCTCGAACACCGGCGCAAACGACTTGCACGGCCCGCACCAGTCCGCCCACACGTCCACCAGCAACGGCAGATCACCCTTGATCTGACTGGCGTAATCGCCTTGCTTGAGTTCGAACGGCTTGTTCAACAGCACCTCGGACTTGCAGCGCCCGCACTTCGGGTGGTCGTTGAGGCGCTCGGCGGGGAGGCGGTTGAGGCCGTTGCAGGAGGGGCAGGGGATGAGGAGTGGGTCGGTCATGATCTGGATCCAGTGGAAAGCTGATATCTCCTAGTTGGAGACGTTTGCTCATATTTTCAATCGTGCAGTGTTTGGCTGTGAGCCTAGGCTGAGATAGACCGGTCGCGACCCGTTGGTCTGCTCGGTCATATCGCAACTTGCGATAATTTTGATCTGTGATTAACTCCCCATAGCAGAATGCGATAAGGATGTTGCATGCATGTCATCACCGGAAAACGAATACGAGAAGCGAAGGCCAAATGGCCCAACGCAGCAACAGCACTGGACCACTGGCTTGAAGTGGCGAAAGGAAGCAAATCGCCAGATTTTGCGGCGCTGAAGGCCTTGTTTCCAGCTGTCGACAAAGTGGGTGATTTTCATGTTTTCGATATTGGCGGTAACAAGCTCAGGTTGATCGCCTATGTCAGATATCGACCTCAAAAGTTGTACATCAGACATGTGTTGGATCATCGCGAATATGACCGCGGTAAATGGAAGGAGGCTAAGGCATGAGTGTTCTGATCAAAAAAGCCGCTGAGCACTGGGAGTTCGTTTCGCCTTTGCTGCGCAAGCCGAAAAGCGAAGACGACTACGACAGGCTCTTTCAAGCCCTTGACGAGCTGCTCGAAATGACGGGCGATGATGAGTCTCATCCTTTAATGAGTCTGGTGGATATCATCGGTGACTGGATTGAAGAATGGGATCGCGTGCATCACCCGACGCCTAAACCGCCCGGTTTTGAAGTACTGGGGTATTTGATGCGTGAGCATGGTTTGACCCAGAGCGATTTGCCGGGTGTGGGCACTCAGTCTGTTGTTTCGGAAATCCTCAGTGGAAAGCGCCAGTTGAATCTGCGGCAGGTCCGCTGGCTGGCCGAGCACTTCAAGCTACCTGTGGACGTGTTTATCTGAAAGGAAACCAGTGTGTTCAGAGTCGTGGCATTTGCACTCTGAGCATGTCGCGCGGCTTTTTCAGGCGGCGCCGTCATCTAACAGGTTGCCTGACGGGAGGGTGCACGGCTCCAAGACAGGAGACCGTGCGCTTCATGAGGAACAACTGATCTCCAAATGCTTGCCCCACTCCGGCGGCCGTTGCGCGTAACTCTCCATTCCAGGTTGTTCCTCGAATGGATTGCTCAGCACCGCGTGCAATCGGCGCACTTCTGAATAGTCACCCTGCTCGGCAGCATCGATTGCCTTCTGCGCCAGGTAGTTGCGCAGGATGTACAGCGGATTCACCGCATGCATGCGCGCACGGCGCTGTTCCTGATCCGCCGCGCCATCGCGTGCGACGCGGGCGACATAGCGCTCGCCCCAGGCATCGAAACCTTTGATATCGACGAAGTCATCGCGCAGGCGAGCGACGGCCTGTTCGGCTGACTGTTCGCCCAGGCGGCGGAAGAACAGCGTGTAGTCGACGCCGCTGTTCTGCATCAGTTGCAGCAGTTGTTCCAACAGTTGCTGGTCGTCGTCCTCGGCGGTGGTGAAGCCGAAGCGGCGGCGCATCAGGTCGAGGTAGTGCGCCTGGAACAGCGGCAGATACAGGCCGAGGGTTTCGCGCAGGGCTTCGACGCTGATGAACGGCGTCAGGGCCTGGGCCAGGGCGCTGAGGTTCCACTGGCCGACCGGCACCTGATTGCTGAAGGAATAGCGGCCCTGGTCGTCAGAGTGGTTACAGATGAAGTTTGCATCGAAATCGTCGAGGAAGGCGAACGGGCCGAAGTCGAAGGTGATGCCGAGGATCGACATGTTGTCGGTGTTCATCACACCGTGGCAGAAACCGTAGGCCTGCCACTTGGCGATCAGTTCGGCGTTGCGCTCGACGATCTCGCGGAACATCGCCAGATAGGGTTCCGGCTGCTCCAGGCACTCGGGGTAGTGCATCGCCAATACGTGCTCGCCGAGTTGCTTCTGCTGTTCGGGACGCTTGGTGTAATAGAAGTATTCGAAGTGGCCGAAACGGATGTGGCTCGGCGCCAGGCGCAGCACCATCGCGGCGCGTTCCTGTTTCTCACGCCAGACCGGGGTGTCGGAGCCGATCACGCAGGCGGCGCGCGAAGACGGAATGTTCAGCGCATGCAGCGCTTCGGAAGCGAGAAACTCGCGGATCGACGAACGCAGCACCGCGCGACCGTCGCCCATGCGCGAGAACGGTGTCTGCCCGGCGCCCTTCAGATGCAGGTCCCAGTGCTCGCCGGCCGCGTTGTAGACCTCGCCCAACAACAGACCGCGACCGTCGCCCAGTTGCGGGGTATAGCCGCCGAACTGATGCCCGGAATAGACCATCGCCCGTGGCTCGGCATCGGCCCACAGCTTGTGGCCGCCGAACAGCTCGGCAAATTCCTGGGTGTCGGCCACTGCCGGGTCGAGATCCAGCAGCGCCAGGGCCGCAGGGCTGGCCACCACCAGTCGAGGATTGTCGATCGGTTCGGGCAACACGTGGGCCGAGAACGCATCGCCCAGGCGGGCGAAGCGGTTGTCGAAGGTCAGTTCGTCGAGGGCTTTCAAGGACCGGCTCCAGCAGAATGTCCGAGCATTCTGCTGGGATTAGCCGGGTTAGTCGAGTTTGGCCGGCGGCGGTTCCTGCAACGGTTTCTGGTCATCGCTGACCGGCACGATGGTTTTGGTTTCCGGCTCGATCGGCACCATCTTGTATTCCTGGCCGTGAAGGTTCTTCAGGTAAACCTCCATCTGGCGGAACGAGATGTTGATGTGCTGCTTCTTGAACTCACGGTTGATGAAGCGGTTGACCTCGTCGAGTACCGGGTTGCGGTCGCCGAGATCACGCACATGCATGCGCAGTTCGTGGTCGAGGGTGCTTTCGCCGAAATTGAGGAAGTACACATGCGGCTCGGGTTCCTTGAGCACGCGCGGGTTTTCCCGGGCGGCCTTGAGCAGCAGTTCCTTGACCAGATCCAGATCCGAACCGTAATCGACGCCCAGTTTCAGGGTCACCCGGGTGATGGTGTCGGTCAGCGACCAGTTGATCAGTTGCCCGGTGATGAACGTCTTGTTCGGGACAATGATGTCCTTGCGGTCGAAGTCGGTGATGGTCGTGGCGCGGATGCGGATCTTGCTCACCGTACCGGACAGGTTGCCGATGGTGATGGTGTCGCCGATCCGCACCGGGCGCTCGAACAGGATCATGATGCCGGAGATGAAGTTCGCGAAGATCTCCTGCATACCGAATCCGAGGCCCACCGACAGCGCCGCCACCAGCCATTGCAACTTGTCCCAGCTCACGCCGAGGGTCGACAGGGTCGAGACGAAACCGACCCCGGCGATCACGTACGACAGCAGCGTCGTGGTCGCGTACGCACTGCCCTGGGCCAGATTGAGTTTCGACAGTACGAACACTTCAAGCAGGCCCGGCAAGTTGCGGGCGAGGGCAAAGGTGATGCCGATGATGATCAACGCGCCGAGCATGTCGCCGATGCTGATCGGCACCATGCTCATGTTGGCGCCGGTGCCGCTGGTGTATTCGTAGAGGGTGATGTTGTCGAGGTACGAGAACACCGTAATCAGGTCGGCCCACACCCAGTACAGCGCGGCGATGAAGCCGCCGAGCAGTGCCAGACGGATCAGGCGCAGGGACTGTTCGTTGACCTTTTCGATGTCCAGGGTTGGCTCTTCGATCACCGCTTCGCCGTCGCCGGCTTCTTTCGCGGCCTGACGTTTGGCCAGGGCGCGCTGGTAGGCTAGGCGACGTGCCGCGACCGCTAGGCCACGGACGAACGTGGCTTCGATCACCAACCAGAACATCAGCAGGTACAACGTGTTGATCAAGCGGTCGCTGAGCTTCAGCGCGGTGTAGTAGTAGCCGAAGCACACCGCCACGAACAGCGCGATGGGCAGCAGGGTAAACATCACGCCCACGGCCTTGCGGAACAGTGAGGCGTTTTCATGGGTCGGGCTGCTGATCAGCAGACGGCTGAGCAGCCACGCCATCAGCGCATAGCAGGTCAGCACCACCGGCATGCCCAGCACATCGTCGGCCAGTGCCGCCGGTTGCAGTTCGGCAACCGCCACCACCGCCACCAACGCCATGACCACCAGTCCGAGGCGACGCACCCAGCCTTGCAGGAATTCGACCTGCGGCTTTTCCCAGCGGAAGTGCAATTCGGCCACGCCACCCGGCGCGAGGATCCGGTAAGCGGTGTAGAACACCAGCCACGCCTGGGCCATTTGCAGCAGCGCCGCGCCCATGTTCGCGTTCTGCCCACGGGCGTCGATCTGCAACGCCAGTCCGCACAGGGCCAGGCCCAGCGCCACCGGCATCGCCAGCAGAATATTGATCAGGATCGCCTGCGGCGTGTGCCACTGACTGTCACGCTTGAAGTGACCGATGTCCTGGTGAACCTTGTTCAGGCGCGAATACAACTGCTTGCGGCGCCACAGCAGCGCGCCGATCAGCAGCGCCAGCGGCAGGAACAACAGCGGTCGCTGGGTCAGGCCGTCGGTCAGTTCGCTGAAGCTTGAGGCAAGCGGCAGGGTATCGATCTGACGCTTCAGGCGTTCCGGCACGCCGCGCATCCATTCGGTGTCCAGCGGCTTGTTGCTCGGGATCCAGAACATCTGCTCGTCGAGGGTCGCGCGCAGGCTTTGCGCAGTGCTCAGCAGTTGTTTCTGGTTCAGTTGCAGGGTGATCGACTCGTTGAGCATCGCGCTCAGTTCGCGACTCAGTCGTTCCAGCAGATCGACGCGAGTGTTGGCCAGCTCCAGCAGGCTCTTGCGCAGTTGTGGCGTGACTTGCTCTGGCGGCTGGGTGGACAGCAGGTTGTCGACGTAAGTCGCCGGATTGCTCAGCTGTTCGCGCTGTTGGTTGATTTCGAACTGGTACAGGCGAATGTCGGCGATCTGGTCCGCCAGGTCGCGGTCGACCTTGAGGCGCGGCAGCGCTTGCTTCTGCTTATAGAGAATCTTCGACAGCAGCAGGCTGCCCTTGAGCACGTTGATCTGCTCGTCGAGGGCCGAGTCGCTCTGGGTCACGCTGTCCAGTTGCTGCTTGGTCTGCAGGTTCTGCTGGGTGAGTTCGTTGAGACGGTCGGTGCTTTTGAGCAGGTAGTCGGAGAGCTTGAGGTTGGCCGCGCTTTCCGTGGCGAGCAGGGCGCTGCTGCCGGACTTTTGGGCCTCGATCGACTGCTGCGTCACGGTTTCCTGCGACAGGGTCAGACGTTTCTGGTTGATCAGGGTTTGCAGTTCCTGGATCTCGCGATCCAGACGGTCGGACTTTTCCGAGAGCAGGTCATGCTGACTGTTGCCCAGATCCTGCAACTGGTTGTTGCCGGCCAGTTCCTGACGGCGCAGCGGGATCAGCGCGTTCAGGGCGGCCAGCTCGGCGTTGAGCAGGTCGCGCTGCTCGGCGCTGACGGTCTTACCGGCGTCCTTGCCGGTCTTGAGGATGTTGTTGATCTGCTGGATGCGCGTCTGGCTGCTGGAAATCTCGGCCTGGGCGCGCTCGGGACGCGTCTGGGCGGTGATGATCAGGCTGTTGGCGTCGGCCAGGGCTTTCTGCAGATCGCTTTGCTGGGTCGAGCGCTCGGTGAGCATCTGCTCCAGCTGCTGGATGTTTTCCTTGGGAAAGCGCTGCGCTACCGGTACCACTGCGCTGGCCTTGAGGCGGGTCAGTTCGCGCGAATTCTCGATGGTCTGCTTCGGCGCAGTGGCCAGCTGCTGCTTGAGGTCGATCAGCTTCTGCTCGTAGTCACGCCGGTTGTTGAGCTGGTTCAGCGTGTTTTGCAGGACCGTCTGCAGGGCCTTCTTGTCGGCCTCGGGCAGCTTGCTGTCGGTGAGCTTGTCCAGGCTGGCCTGCACGGCGTCGCTGGACGGTGGTTCGGCGGCTTGCAGCGGGCCGACGGAAAGACTCAGGCCCAGCAGGGCCGCGAGGAAAAAGGAGCGCAGGGTAGGCATAGAGACCGGTCAAGCAAGTGAGAGTGGACGCAGTTTAGAGGAAGAGTCCGGGGCCCGGGCGACTTCCTTCGGGGAATCTGACGCCCACTTTGGCGATCTTGTTCCCGTCCATGACCGCAACCGTCCAGTGGGTGTTGTTCCATTCCACCTGGTCGCCAACGATCGGCGCACCGCCGACTTTCTGGGCAATGAAGTGGCCCAGGGTCATGTCCGGATCGATGCCTTCGGCGGGCAGGCCGTACAGGGCGGCAACCGCTTTGAGCTGGGCGTCTCCTTCGAGTACGAAGTCGCCGAAGAAGCGCAGATCGAGGCCGCGTTGCGGCGCCTGGCTGAACAGTTTTCCGAGGGCCGGAAGGTTGTGTTCATGGCCGATAACACACAGCAAATCATCGACTTCCAGCACCGTACTACCCGACGGATGGAGCAGTTGCTGACCGCGAAACAGGGCGGCGATACGGGTGCCTTCGGGCATTTTCAGTTCGCGCAGGGGCGAACCGATGCACCATTTTTCCGCGCCGAGCTTGTAGACGAACAGCTCCCACTCGCTGGTGACGTGGACTTCGAGGGCCGCGCGGGAGATCGGCGCCGGCTCCGGCGGCACCGTCACCTTGAGCAGCTTGGCCACCCACGGCAGGCTCGTGCCCTGCACCAGCAGCGACACCAGCACGATGAAGAACGCGAGGTTGAAGTACAGCTGCGCATTCGGCAGCCCGGCCATCAGCGGGAACACCGCCAGAATGATCGGCACCGCGCCGCGCAGGCCGACCCAGGAAATGAAGGCTTTCTCGCGACCGTGGAAGGCCTTGAAGGGCAACAGCCCGACCAGCACCGACAGCGGCCGAGCGAACAGAATCATCCACAGCGCCAGACCCAGCGCCGGCAGGGCGATCGGCAGCAAGTCATGCGGGGTGACCAGCAGGCCCAGCACCAGGAACATGCCGATCTGCGCCAGCCACGCCATGCCGTCGAGCATGTGCAGAATGCCGTGACGGCTGCGCACCGGGCGGTTGCCGATCACCAGACCGCACAGGTACACGGCGAGAAAGCCGCTGCCGTGCAGGGCGTTGGTCAGGGCGAACACCACCAGACCGCCGGCGATCACCAGAATCGGATACAGGCCGGCGGCCAGATTGATCCGGTTGACCAGTTGCAGCATCAGCCAGCCACCGCCCAGACCGATCACTCCACCGATGCCGAACTCGCGGATCAGGTGGGTCAACAGGCTCCAGTGCAGGCCGGTCTGGCCGCTGGCGAGCATGTCGATCAGGGTCACGGTGAGGAACACCGCCATCGGGTCGTTGCTGCCGGATTCGATTTCCAGGCTGGCGGTCACCCGTTCGTTCAGGCCCTTGCCACCGAGCAACGAGAACACCGCGGCGGCGTCCGTGGAACCGACGATGGCGCCGATCAGCAGGCCTTGAATCAGATTGAGGTCGAACAGCCAGGCAGCGGCCATGCCGGTGAGGCCGGTGGTGATAAGAACTCCGACCGTCGCCAGCGACAAGGCCGGCCACAGGGCCACGCGGAAACTGGACACCCGGGTTCGCAAGCCGCCGTCGAGCAGGATCACCGCCAGCGCGAGGTTGCCGACCAGATAAGCCGTCGGGTAGTTATCGAAAATGATCCCGCCGCCATCGACCCCGGCAGCCATGCCGACCGCGAGGATGATCACCAGAATCGGGATGCCGAGACGGGAAGACAGGGAGCTGACAAGAATACTTGCGCCTACCAGCAACGCGCCGATCAAGAACAGGCTGTTGATGGTCGTCGCATTCAAAGGCAGTACTCCAGAAGCGGAAAGACGGGCACAAACTGACCATGCAGTCTGCGTGCCAGCGATTCTAACCTGTTGAAATGTGATGCTGTCAAAAAGCTTTTTCAGCTTTGCGCAAGATCGTTCCCACGCTCCGCGTGGGAACGATCAATGCAGAGGGTTAGAGGCTGAACCGCCCAACCATATTGTTCAGATCCAGCGCCAGGCGCGACAGTTCGTTGCTCGCCGCACTGGTCTGATTCGCGCCGGTCGCCGATTGCACCGACAGATCGCGGATGTTCACCAGGTTGCGATCCACTTCCCGCGCCACTTGCGCTTGTTCTTCGGCGGCGCTAGCGATCACCAGGTTGCGCTCGTTGATTTCGACGATGGCGTTGTTGATGGTGTCCAGCGACAGGCCGGCGCCACGGGCAATGTTCAGGGTCGACTCGGCGCGTTCGGTGCTGTTGCGCATCGAATCCACGGCGTGTTCGGTGCCGCTCTGGATGCTGCCGATCATGCGCTCGATTTCGCTGGTCGACTGCTGGGTGCGGTGCGCCAGGGCACGGACTTCGTCAGCCACCACGGCAAAACCACGACCGGCTTCACCGGCACGGGCCGCTTCGATCGCAGCGTTGAGCGCCAGCAGGTTGGTCTGGTCAGCCAGGCCGCGAATCACGTCCAGCACCTTGCCGATGTCACGGGATTCGTTGGCCAGATCGCCGATCAGGGTCGCAGTGCTCTGCACGTCGGCGCTCATGCGTTCGATGGCGCTGACGGTCTCCTGCACCAGATCGCGGCCGTCGCCGGCGGAGGTGGTGGCGTTCTTCGAGGCTTCCGAGGTGCTGACCGCGTTGCGCGCTACTTCCTCAACGGCGCTTGTCATCTCGTTGACGGCGGTGGCGGCCTGCTCGATTTCGTTGTTCTGCTGGGTCAGGCCACGGGCGCTTTCGTCGGTGACGCTGTTCAGCTCTTCGGCGGCGGAGGCCAGTTGGGTGGCCGAGCCGGAAATCCGCTGCAGCGTGTCGCGCAGCTTCGACTGCATCTTGGCCATGGCCGCCAGCAGGCGTCCGGCTTCGTCGGTGCCGTCAACGTGGATCGGCTGGGTCAGGTTGCCCTCGGCGATGGTTTCCGCTGCATCCAGCGCCTTGGCGATCGGCTTGGTGATGCTGCTGGTCAACAGCCAGGCGAACAGCAAGGTCAGGCCGGTGGCAATCACCAACAGGGTCACCACCAGATTGAACGACATCGAATACTGATCAGTGGCGCCCTGATTGGTCTCGGCGATCTGTTGGGTGTTGATCTCCAGCAAACGCGCGAGGGCGGTATTCACCGCTTCGGAGTTGGCGAGCAAATCGGTGTTGAGCATCTGTCGCAATTCGTCGACCTGATTGCTGCGCGACAGGGTTTTCATGCGGTCTTCGAGTTGACGGTACTGCGCCAGCAACTGCACGTACTGATCGTAAGCCGCGCGTTCTTGCGGGCCATCGATCAGCGGCTCGTAGGCGCGTTGCGCGTCGGCGATCTGCCGGTTGCGCAAATCGAACAGTTCGATGGTTTTTTGCTGGACGTCTGGCTCTCGGTTGATCAGCAACCGATACGACAGCACGCGCAGGCGCAGGGTCAACTGGGTGAATTCGTCGAGGGCCTTGATCGAAGGCACGCTGGCGGTGGCAATGTCTTCGCCTGCTGCGCGGATCTTGCTCATCTGATTCAGGGCGAACACGCCGAGAATCAGCATCAGGCCGCCGATCAGGGCGAAACCGGTGAACGCCCGGGGGGCGATGTTCATATTGCGAAGGGACATGGAGGCGGATACCAGGGAAGGGCCGCATCCGTGCGGGCTGAGACTGCTGTTGGGTGACTTATCGGTCATACGACTAAAGTCTTGAGGCGGTGTGCGTATTTGTCGCATGGGGCGTCGGGCGACGAAGTGCAGGAACCAGATCGACAGATCACAGTCTCTAACACTCGCAAGAACGGTCGGCCGCCAGGAAAATCAAGGCCTTGCGCCGGTTTAACCCTGGCGTCAACGACGACTTTTCTTTATCGTACGCGCCCTTTGAAAAAGCCCTGGAAGATCAAAATGTTGGAAGCATCCCTCAGCCAATTGGAACAGCTCGTCAGCGACCTGGTGCAACAAAACCAGACCCTGTCGCAAACCAACCAGACCCTGTCCACGGAACTGGCCCAGGCCAAGGATGAAAACGAAAGCCTGCAACTGAGCCTGATGGAACAGGAAGAAAAGCACGGCGCCACTGCCGCGCGCATCCAGGCCCTGGTTGATCGCGTCAACGCAGGTCCTGTCAGCGCATGAACCATGGCACAGCAGGGGTAAAAGTCATCTCCATCATGGGGGAGGACTATTCGATCAAGGCACCGGCCGGGGAAGAACAGACCCTGCTGGACGCTGCGTTGATGCTCAAGGCCGCACTGGCCGACACCAAGAAGAAATACCCGACCCTGATCGGTGACCGCCTGCTGGTGCTGGCGGCGATGAATCTTTGCTCGCAGCAGATTGAAATGAAGAAGCAGCATCAGGAAGAACTCGAGCGTTACCAAGAGCAAGTCAGCGCCACGGTCGAGACCATCGCCAAGACCATCAATCAGGGTTGATGGGTTGCGCACAACCAAAGAATAAGATTGTCGATTGCGCTGTATACAATCGGCACGGCTGTTGCAGTGTTTCAGCCTCTTATTCTTTGGGGGTGCTCCATGCAGTTCTGGCGTCGCAGTATTCAATGGCAGCTGATCCTCGGTATGGGCACCGCCCTGCTGGTCAGCATTCTGATCGTGGTTGGCATTTATACCCTGGTGGTCAACCGCCTCGCCCAGAGCTATCTGGTCGAACAGGCGCTGCCGTCGAGCATCGAAGCGACGCGCAACGACATCGAACGAATCCTCGTTCAACCCCTCACCGCCGCCAAGGACATCGCCAGCAACACCATGGTCCGCGACTGGTTGGCCAATGGTGAAGACTCCGGTAAAACGGCAGGCTTCGCGCAGTATCTGGAAGGTATCCGCGCCGATCACAAGGCGTTTACCGCGCTGATCATCGGCACCGAATCCAATCACTACATCACCGAGAAAGGCCTGGATCGCACCCTGAGTCGCGACAAACCGGCCGATGCGTGGTTCTACTCCTTCCTCGACGGCAATCAGCCGCGAACTCTGAACATCGACAACGACGGGGCCACCGGAGAGCTGGCGCTGTTCATCGATTTGAAGGTGGAGCAGGCCGGCAAAGTGGTCGGCGTCGCGGGACTCGGGTTGAGCATGAAAGAGCTGTCGGAGCTGATCCACAACTTCAGCTTCGGGGAGCGCGGCAAGGTCTATCTCGTGCGTTCCGACGGCTTGATCCAGGTCCATCCCGAAGCACAGTTCAGCGGCAAGCGCACCTTGAGCGAGCAGATCGGCGAATCTGCAGCACAAGCGGTCATGGGCCATAAAGCGGCGAGCAACAGCAGCTTCCAGCGCGACGGCGAAGATTTCCTCGCCTTCAGCCTGCCTTTGCGCGACCTCGGCTGGACCCTGGTGGCCGAAGTGCCACAGTCGCAGATCTACGCCGAAGCCCGCCGGGCGATGTGGATGAGCAGCGGCATCGGCCTGGTGGTGGCGCTGGTTTGCCTGGCGCTGGTGATCTGGCTGGCCCAGGGGTTGGTGCGACCGATTCGCCAGGTAACAGCTGCATTGGTAGCAATCGGTAGCGGTGGTGGAGATTTGACTCACCGGTTAGATTCCAGCCGCGCCGATGAACTGGGCGACCTCGCCCGGGGCTTCAACCGTTTCCTCGACAGCCAGCGCGGGATGATCGGCGAAGTGCTGACCACCAGTGAACGCCTGCGTGTCGCGGTCGGCCAGGTGGCCAGGGTTGTGGATAACACCGCCGAACGCTCCGGTCGCCAGCAGGAAATGACCGACATGGTCGCCACTGCCGTCCACGAAATGGGCCTGACCGTGCAGGAGATCGCCCAGAACGCCGGCCACGCCGCGCTCGCCTCGCAAACCGCCCGCGATGAAGCGATGCAGGCGCGGGAAGTGGTCGGCGGTTCGATTCGCCATATAGAAAGCATGTCCGATGAAATTGGCGTCGCGGCCGGCGCGGTGGGTGAGTTGGCGCATCAGGTGGCGTCGATTGATCAGGTGCTGGCGGTGATTCGCGGGGTGTCGGAGCAGACCAATCTGTTGGCGCTGAACGCGGCGATTGAAGCGGCGCGGGCCGGGGACATGGGGCGTGGTTTTGCGGTGGTGGCCGATGAAGTGCGAACTTTGGCGCGCCGGACTCAGGCGTCTACCGACGAAATTCAGCAGATGATCGGCAGCCTCAAACAGGGTGCGGAGAATGCGGTGTCGTCGATGCGCACCGGGCAGGCTGCGACGGGTACTGGAGTCGAATCGAGCCAGCGTACCGGGGCGTCTTTGACTGCGATCACCGGGCAGGTCGAGCGCATCAGCGACATGAACCATCAGGTGGCGACGGCGACCGAGGAACAGTCGGCGGTGACCGAGGAGATCAACCGCAACGTGCAGGGCATTTCCGATCTGGCCCGGGCGACGGCGGGGGAGGTCCGCGCCTGTCGTGAGGATTGTCAGATGTTGCAGCGGTTGGCGGATGATCTGGCGCGGCAGATGGGTGGGTTCAAGTTGAGTTGAGTGCTGGATCTGAAAAGCCCCTCACCCTAGCCCTCTCCCGGAGGGAGAGGGGACTGACCGAGTTGTCTTGCTCTCTACATCGACCTGAAAAACCGAGTCGATTATGGATTCGGCATAGCACTTTCAGGTCGATGTACTTCTTAAGCATCCCCCATTCGGCTCCCTCTCCCTCCGGGAGAGGGCTGGGGTGAGGGCCGGCTTTAGAACCACGCATCCTGCATCCCCAGACACGTATCATCCCGCGCCTCCAGCAACGCCAGCTCATGCTGGCACCCCGGCACTTCCCACGTCAGGAAATACCGCGCCGCCTGCAACTTGCCCTGATAGAAGTCGGCGTCCGCCGCGTTCCCCTTGGCCAACCCTTCCTCGGCGCGAATCGCCTGCTCCAGCCAGCGCCAGCCAATCACCGCGTGCCCGAACACCTTCAGGTACAACGCCGAATTCGCCAGACTGCTGTTGACCTTGCCCTGAGCCAGGTCGGTCAGCAGACCGATGGTCACCGTCTGTAGGCGCGCCACCAGTTTCTCCAACGGCTCACGCAGTGCGGTCAACGATTCGTACGCGACTGCGCGCTCGGCGGTGTCGGCAATCAGGCGAATCAGTTGCTTGAGCCCGGCACCACCGTTCTGCGCCAGTTTGCGTCCCAGCAAGTCCAGCGACTGAATGCCGTGGGTGCCTTCGTGGATCGGGTTCAGGCGGTTGTCGCGGTAGTACTGCTCCACCGGGTACTCGCGGGTGTAACCGTGGCCGCCGAGAATCTGGATCGCCAGTTCGTTGGCCTTGAGGCAGAACTCGGAGGGCCAGGATTTGACGATCGGTGTCAGCAAATCCAGCAGTTCATGGGCCTGTTTGCGCTCGGCCTCGGTTTCCAGCGTAGTGGTGTCATCGAACAGGCGCGCCGCGTACAAACCGAGATCGAAAGCACCTTCTACGTAGGATTTCTGCGTCAGCAGCATGCGTCTGACATCCGCGTGCTGAATGATCGCTACCGGCGCCGTCGTCGGATCCTTGCTGTCCGGCACTCGGCCCTGCGGACGTTCGCGAGCGTATTCCAGCGAGTACAGATAACCGGCATAACCGAGCATCACCGCGCCCATGCCGACGCCGATCCGCGCCTCGTTCATCATCTGGAACATGTAGCTCAAGCCGTGATGCGGCTTGCCCACCAGATAACCGACGCACTCGCCGTTATCGCCGAAGTTCAGCGCCGTTGACGTGGTGCCGCGCCAGCCCATCTTGTGGAACAGCCCGGCCAGCAACACGTCATTACGTTTGCCCAGACTGCCGTCATCGTTGACCAGAAACTTCGGCACGATAAACAGCGAAATGCCTTTCACCCCGGCCGGTGCGTCCGGCAGTTTGGCCAGCACCATGTGCACGATGTTTTCCGAGAGCGGGTGATCACCGCCGGAGATGAAGATCTTGTTGCCCTTGAGGCGATAAGTGCCGTCGGACGAAGGCTCGGCGCGGGTACGAATATCCGACAGCGACGAGCCGGCGTGGGGCTCGGTCAGGGCCATGGTGCCGAAGAAGCGGCCGTCGATCATCGGTTGCAGGAAGCGTTGCTTCTGCTCTTCGGTGCCGAAGCTTTCGATCAGGTTGGCCGCGCCCATGGTCAGGAACGGATAGGAAGTCGACGCCGCGTTGGCCGATTGGAAGTGGGCGAAGCAGGCCTGGGACAACAATGTAGGAAGTTGCATGCCGCCGGCGTCGAAACTGCGCGCCGCGTTGAGGAATCCGGCTTCGAGGAAGGCGTCCACCGCCGGTTTCACTTCGGGAATCAGAATCGCCTGACCGTTCTCGTAGCGTGGCTCGTTTTCGTCGCCCTTGCGGTTGTGCGGTGCGAAGTACTTTTCAGCGATGTTGCGCGCCGTGCCAATGGCGGCATCGAAGGTTTCGCGATTGTGCTCGGCAAACCGCTCGCGCCGGGTCAGGCCCTCGGCATCGAGGACTTCGTACAGCTCGAAAGCCAGATTGCGGGAACTGAGCAGCGTCTCGGACATGGCGGCCTACCTTTTTTTGGAATGGGCCGAGTCTAGGCGTGCGAATAAAGGCTGAACAGGAAGATTGATAACGGTGATGGAGAGGCCAAAAAAATGGGCGCCGGTGAGGGCGCCCATTTTTATGTTGCTGACAGAGTTGCTGATTAACCGATGGTCATCAGGCTGGCGTTACCGCCCGCCGCCGCGGTGTTGACGCTCAACGCGCGCTCGATCACCAGACGCTCCAGCGCAATGTTGGTCTCGCCCTGGGACAGGCCCTGAACCCCGACGATGGCGCCGGGACGCTTGGCAATCTGCTGGCAGACCGCACGCAACTGGTCGGAATGGCCGTGATGCAGAACCGCATCGAACACCACGTCGTCCTTGTTCCAGTCGGAAACCAGTTTGATCCGCGCCTGAATTTCCTTCGGCAGGCGTGCGAACAATGCCTTGCTGGTGTCGGATTCCGGCCAGACCGCCGAACCGCCCACCGCCAGTACCGCAGCGAGCTGGGTCAGCAGATCACCTTCGATGTCCGCCAGGCACAGCACGTGTTCGCGTGGCAGGATGGCGTAGCTGTTCTTCTCGCCGGTCGGGCCGGCCAGCACGCGGGTGATGCCGCTTTGCGACTGCGCCGCGTACTGCACGCACAGAGTGCTCAGATCGGCGAACTTGTTGCTATCGGCCCATGCTTTCAGGGCGGTCAGCGGTTTGCTCATCGCATCGCGCAGACGAACGTCCGGCGCCACGGCAGCATCACCGCGAGCGAAGGATTGTTCGATGGCATCCGTAGGACGCGTCGACAGCAGGCGGTACAGGTACAGCGGGCCACCGGCTTTCGGACCCGTACCCGACAGGCCTTCGCCACCGAACGGCTGGACGCCAACCACAGCACCCACGATGTTGCGGTTGACGTAGACGTTACCGGCGTTGACGTTGTCGATCACCTTGGCGATGGTCTCGTCGATGCGGGTGTGCACGCCGAGGGTCAGGCCGTAACCGGAGGCGTTGATCTGGGCGATCAACTGGTCGATCTCTTTACGCTTGTAGCGCACCACGTGCAGCACCGGGCCGAAGATCTCGCGTTGCAGCTCGTCGAAGCTTTCCAGTTCGATCAGGGTCGGCATGACGAAGGTGCCGCGTTTGACTTCCTCGGTATCGGCGATGGCCACCTGGTACACGTTGCGACCTTTGTCGCGCATGCCCTGGATGTGCTTCTCGATACCGGCCTTGGCTTCGGCGTCGATCACCGGGCCGATGTCTACCGACAGACGCTCCGGGTTGCCAAGACGGCTTTCAGCCATCGCGCCTTTGAGCATTTCGATGACGCGATCGGCGGAATCTTCCTGCAAGCACAGAACGCGCAGGGCCGAGCAACGCTGACCGGCGCTGTCGAAGGCCGACGACACCACGTCAATCACCACCTGTTCGGTCAGTGCCGAAGAGTCGACGATCATCGCGTTCTGGCCGCCGGTTTCGGCGATCAGAGGAATCGGACGGCCCTGGTTGTCGAGGCGACCGGCGATGTTGCGTTGCAGCAGACGGGCGACTTCGGTGGAGCCGGTGAACATCACGCCTTTGACGCGCTCATCGCCAACCAGACCGGCGCCGACGGTTTCACCGCGACCCGGCAGCAGTTGCAGCACGCCTTCCGGAATCCCGGCTTCGAGCAGCAGGCGCACGGCTTGTGCGGCGACCAGCGGAGTCTGTTCGGCCGGTTTGGCCAGCACCGGGTTACCGGCGGCCAGTGCGGCGGCAACCTGACCGCTGAAGATCGCCAGCGGGAAGTTCCACGGGCTGATGCACACCACCGGGCCCAGTGGGCGGTGGGCGTCGTTGCTGAAATCGTTGCGTGCCTGCAACGCGTAATAACGCAGGAAGTCGACCGCTTCGCGGACTTCGGCGATGGCGTTGGCGAAGGTCTTGCCGGCCTCGCGGGCCAGCAGACCCATCAGCGGCTGGATCTCGCCTTCCATCAAGTCAGCGGCACGTTCCAGAATCGCGGCACGTTCGGCCGGCGGGGTGGCCTGCCAGATCGGTGCGGCGTTCAGGGCGCATTGAATGGCGTTGTCGACGTCTTCGACCGTGGCTTCCTGCACATGGCCGACCACGTCACGCAGATCGGACGGGTTCAGCACCGGTGCCGGCGCTTCGTTGCTGGAGGCGCAACCGAGCATCGGCGCGGCTTTCCAGTTGTTGTGCGCAGTCGCCAGCAGGGCGCAGGACAGCGACGCCAGACGATGTTCGTTGGCCATGTCGATGCCGGCGGAGTTGGCGC
The DNA here is from genome assembly GCF_021602345.1 of Pseudomonas pharyngis. Taxonomy (GTDB): domain Bacteria; phylum Pseudomonadota; class Gammaproteobacteria; order Pseudomonadales; family Pseudomonadaceae; genus Aquipseudomonas; species Aquipseudomonas pharyngis. The sequence continues at coordinate 253,040 of NZ_BQID01000003.1, read as the reverse complement.
GCTCGGAACCATACAGGTCACGCGGCAACGGAATGCGCGGGTGCGGCAGGCCGAAACCACCTTCCACGGTCGCCATCTGCTCGATCTGCGCAACTGGATCAGCCACCAATTCCTGGATCGAAATCGACTGGTCGGCGATGCGGTTGACGAACGAAGTGTTGGCGCCGTTTTCCAGCAGACGACGTACGAGGTACGCCAGCAGGGTTTCGTGGGTGCCGACCGGAGCGTACACGCGGCATGGACGGTTCAGCTTGCCCTCGGAGACTTTGCCTACAACCTGCTCGTACAACGGTTCGCCCATGCCGTGCAGGCACTGAAATTCGTACTGGCCCGGGTAATAGTTCTGACCGGCAATGTGATAAATCGCCGACAGCGTGTGGGCGTTATGCGTGGCGAATTGCGGATAAATAACTTCCGGCACCGACAGCAGTTTGCGCGCGCAGGCGATATAGGAAACGTCGGTGTACACCTTGCGGGTGTAGACCGGATAGCCTTCCAGGCCTTCGACCTGGGCGCGCTTGATTTCGCTGTCCCAGTAAGCGCCTTTCACCAGACGGATCATCAGGCGATGACGGCTGCGGCGAGCCAGGTCGATCACGTAGTCGATCACGTACGGGCAACGCTTCTGGTAAGCCTGGATCACGAAACCGATGCCGTTCCAGCCGGTCAGTTGCGGCTCGAAGCACAGACGCTCGAGCAGATCCAGCGACAGCTCCAGGCGGTCGGCTTCTTCGGCGTCGATGTTCAGGCCGATGTCGTATTGCTTGGCCAGCAGGGTCAGCGACAGCAGGCGCGGGTACAGCTCGTCCATCACGCGCTCGTACTGGGCGCGGCTATAACGCGGGTGCAGGGCCGACAGTTTGATCGAGATGCCCGGGCCTTCATAAATCCCACGGCCGTGGGACGCTTTGCCGATCGAGTGAATGGCTTGTTCGTACGAGGCCAGGTACTTCTGGGCGTCGTGCTCGGTCAGCGCCGCTTCACCAAGCATGTCGTAGGAATAGCGGAAGCCCTTGGCTTCGAACTTGCTCGCGTTGGCCAGGGCTTCGGCGATGGTTTCGCCGGTGACGAACTGCTCGCCCATCAGGCGCATGGCCATGTCGACGCCCTTGCGGATCATCGGCTCGCCGCTCTTGCCGATGATGCGGCTCAGGGAAGAAGTCAGGCCGGCTTCGTTGTGGGTGGAGACCAGTTTGCCGGTCAGAAGCAGGCCCCAGGTTGCGGCGTTGACGAACAACGACGGGCTGTTGCCCAAGTGCGGCTGCCAGTTGCCGGTGCTGATCTTGTCGCGGATCAGCGCATCGCGAGTGCCTTTGTCCGGGATCCGCAGCAGTGCTTCGGCCAGGCACATCAGCGCCACGCCTTCCTGGGACGACAGGGAAAATTCCTGCAACAGGCCCTGAACAATGCCTGCACGACCGCCGGCACTCTTCTGGTTACGCAGTTTTTCCGCGATGGTTGCGGCGAGTTTGTTGGTAGCTTCGGCCATCGGCGCCGGCAGGCGCGCCCGCTCGATCAGCATCGGCACCACTTCCGGCTCGGGGCGACGGTAAGCGGCGGTGATCGAGGCGCGCAGCACCGATTGCGGCAGGATGCTTTCAGCAAATTCGAGGAAGCATTGGTGCGCGTGATCGGTGTGGACTTCACCTGCGTCGTCGGTGTCCTTGGCGGACAAACCGTTCAGCTCGGTCAGGGTTGCACCACCCTCGAGTTTTTCCAGGTAATTGAAAATTGCCTGCTTGATCAGCCAGTGCGGTGTGCGATCAATCGAGGTTGCGGCGGCCTTCAGGCGCTCGCGGGTCGGGTCGTCAAGTTTGACCCCAAGGGTGGTGGTAGCCATATTTTTATCCTCATAGGTGCCGCAGTTGCGCGACAACAGCTGGCGGCAAGATTAGCCGCGAGCCGAAGCAGGTGCAACCGGGTGCAACCCTTTTTTGTCGGAATATTCTGCAGCTCGTCAGGAAATAATTTCTGGTACGAAAGTGCTGCTCTCGCTTGGTGCTTTTGCTTCTAGAAAAGCGTTGTCACTGCGTTAAAAGGGAGCAAAAAGCCACTTCCGTAGGATAAATCCGACTGGGTGCAACTAATTCTCAAGAAACTGGTTGCACCTGTTTTGCTTTGTTGCATAGGATTCGCGCCCAAGGTGCAACCGGTGAAACCCGACGCACCGGCCAATGGCTTTCCTGGGGAAACATTGGTCATAAATGCGCGGCCGTGCGAATCGTCTGTCAGACGTCAGTCTGCAAACGGTGCAACCGCCGCCGCTACATAAAAACAAAGCCAGGGCACGTACGTAATGAGCGCAAGCAATCCAACCCTGATCACGTTCGTGATCTACATCGCAGCAATGGTGCTGATCGGCTTCATGGCCTATCGCTCCACCAACAACCTTTCTGACTACATTCTGGGTGGCCGCAGCCTGGGCAGCGTGGTGACGGCATTGTCCGCCGGCGCTTCCGACATGAGCGGCTGGTTGCTGATGGGCCTGCCGGGCGCCATCTACATGTCCGGCCTGTCCGAAAGCTGGATCGCCATCGGCCTGATCGTCGGTGCCTACCTGAACTGGCTGTTCGTCGCCGGCCGTCTGCGTGTTCAAACCGAGCACAACGGCGATGCGCTGACCCTGCCGGACTACTTCTCCAGCCGTTTCGAAGACAAAAGCGGTCTGCTGCGCATCATTTCGGCGGTGGTGATTCTGGTGTTCTTCACCATTTATTGCGCTTCCGGCATCGTGGCCGGTGCCCGCCTGTTCGAAAGCACCTTCGGCATGTCCTACGAGACCGCGCTGTGGGCCGGTGCTGCGGCGACGATTGCCTACACCTTCGTCGGCGGTTTCCTCGCGGTGAGCTGGACTGACACCGTACAAGCCACCCTGATGATCTTCGCCCTGCTGCTGACGCCGATCATCGTGCTGCTGGCTACCGGCGGCGTCGACACCACGTTCCTGGCCATCGAAGCACAGGACCCGAGCAACTTCGACATGCTCAAAGGCACCACTTTCATCGGCATCATCTCGCTGATGGGTTGGGGTCTGGGCTACTTCGGCCAGCCGCACATCCTGGCGCGCTTCATGGCTGCTGATTCGGTGAAATCGATCGCCAACGCCCGTCGCATCTCCATGACCTGGATGATCCTGTGCCTGGGCGGCACCGTGGCCGTGGGCTTCTTCGGTATCGCCTACTTCTCGGCGCACCCGGAAGTCGCGGGTCCAGTGACCGAGAACCACGAGCGTGTGTTCATCGAACTGGCGAAGCTGCTGTTCAACCCGTGGATCGCCGGTGTGCTGCTGTCGGCCATTCTGGCTGCCGTGATGAGCACCCTGAGCTGCCAGTTGCTGGTGTGCTCGAGCGCCCTGACCGAAGACTTCTACAAGGCTTTCCTGCGTAAATCTGCTTCGCAAGTCGAGTTGGTATGGGTCGGTCGCGCCATGGTGCTGCTGGTTGCACTGATCGCCATCGCGATGGCCGCCAACCCGGACAACCGCGTGCTGGGCCTGGTGTCCTACGCCTGGGCCGGTTTCGGTGCAGCCTTCGGTCCTGTGGTGCTGATCTCGGTGATCTGGAAGAAGATGACCCGTGACGGCGCACTGGCCGGCATCCTGGTCGGCGCGATCACCGTGATCGTATGGAAGCATTTCGAACTGCTGGGCCTGTACGAAATCATCCCGGGCTTCATCTTCGCCAGCCTGGCGATCTACCTGGTCAGCCTGATGGGCCAGCCGAGCGCCGGTATGGTTCAGCGCTTTGAAGCGGCCGAGAAGGACTTCCATCTGAACAAGTGATGGGAATGAGCTGAGGCTCACAAGAAAACGGCCCGTTTCCTACCAGGAAGCGGGCCGTTTTTTATTGCCTGCGATTTTTCTGAAGGCAAAGTCTGTAGTCGAATGCGCTGATTCTTGAAGGGGAGATCGAAGTTTCAAGTAGGGAAAATCTGATTTTTCAGTCACCCAACCTGCACCCCTTGCCCCTCATGCAGAATCGCCCGCCCTCAATCTGCAGAGAGACATCGGATGTTCGCGCCTGCCAATCAACCGCGTTTCACGTTGACCGTCGAAGGCGCCCAGTTTGACCTCAAAGTCCTTGAGTTCACGGGCAAGGAAGCCATCAGCCAACCCTTCCGTTTTGACCTGGAGCTGGTCAGTGAACGGCCGGATCTGGATCTGGAAAGCCTGCTGCACTGTCAGGCTTTTCTGAGTTTTGATGAAGACGGTTCCGGTATCCACGGTCAGATCTATCGGGTTGGGCAGGGGGATTCCGGCAAGCGTCTGACCCGCTATCACGTCAGTCTTGTTCCGCGTCTGGCCTATCTGGGTCACCGGATCAATCAGCGAATTTTCCAGCATCAGAGCGTGCCGCAGATCGTGACGCAGATCCTCAAGGATCACGCGATCCTGCGCGATGCCTTTGAGTTTCGCCTCGGCAGTGATTACCCGGCGCGTGAATATTGCGTGCAGTACGCCGAGAGCGATCTGGCGTTCATCCAGCGGCTGTGTGCCGAAGTCGGCATTCATTTCCATTTTCAGCACAGTCCCGATGGGCATCTACTCGTGTTCGGCGACGATCAAACGGTATTCCCCCGTCTGGCCGAGCCGACGCTGTACCTGCCGGGCAGTGGCATGGCTGCGGCGGCGCCGGCGATCAAGCGCTTCACCGTTCGAGTGGAAACCCGCACCAGTGTGGTCACCCGGCGTGATTACGACTTCACCAAGCCCCGGCTGGCGCTGCAAAGTCGCGCCGAAAGCGAGCAGCGCCCGGTGCTGGAGGATTACCACTTTCCCGGTCAGTTCACCGAGCGCGAAACCGGCAAGCAACTGGCCCAGCGCACCCTTGAGCGGCATGTCGCCGACTATCGTCAGGCCGAGGGCCGCAGCGATCAATCTGCTCTCGTCAGTGGACATTTCCTGCAACTGACCGAGCATCCGCGCCAGGATCTGAATGACCTCTGGCTGCTGACCGCGATCGAGCACCGTGGCCGACAGACGCAAGTGCTGGAGGAATCGGTCACCAGCGAGGGTGACGAATTCCAGGGTTACCGTAATACCTTTCTCGCCACGCCGTGGGACGTGTTCTTCCGCCCGCCGATGGGCCCGGAAAAACCACGGATGCTCGGCTATCAACCCGCCGTGGTCACCGGCCCGCAAGACAGTGAAATCCATTGCGACGAGTACGGCCGGGTCAAGGTGCAACTGGCCTGGGATCGCGACGGCGAACTCAACGAGCATTCCAGCTGCTGGCTGCGGGTCGCCAGCGGCTGGGCCCATGACCGTTATGGCAGCGTGCTGATACCGCGGGTCGGCATGGAAGTGCTGGTGGGGTTCATCGATTCCGACGCCGACAAACCGCTGGTCATGGGTTGCCTGCCGAACGCAGCGACGCCGGTGCCGCTGGATCTGCCGGCCGACAAGACCCGCAGTATTTTCCGCAGCCAGAGTAGTCCCGGCGGCGGGGGCTATAACGAATTACGCATCGAGGATCGCAAAGGCGCCGAGGAAATCTACCTGCGGGCCCAGCGAAACTGGACCCAGCACGTATTGAACGATCAGCAGGTGCAAGTGGATAACCAGCGCAGCGTTGTCGTCACCGGTCTCGCCAAACACGAGCTGAAAGCCGATGAGCAGCGCATCACCCACGGCCAGCGCCAGACCGAGGTGAGGCAGGACGACCATCTCACGGTGACCGGCGACCGGCACATCCGTGTGAGCAATCAGGCGATCAACGCCAGTGCTCAATTCCACGTCAGCGCCGGCCAGCAAGTGGTGATCGACGGCGGGGCGAGCGCGACGATTCAGGCGGGCGGGCAGTGGATCAACATCGGCCCCGGCGGGATCTTCAGCAGCGTGCCGATCGTTGTGGGTGGTGCGCCGATGGCGGCGATGAGTGCGGCGCCGACGGTGCCGGGGTTGCCGGAAAAACTGGCGGCAGCCCCGGCTGCGATTCTGACTGCTGCGCAAATCATGAGCCTGAAAGGTGATGCGCCCTTCTGTGAAGAATGCGAGCGCTGCAAGGACGGTGTCTGTGCAGCCTGATCAATGGTTGAAGGATCAGCCGCTGAAACCCTCGGAGCAGTTGTTCGCGGTTTTCAGCAGCTCGAGTGCGGTAGAACCGCTGAAATCCTGGCCGCTGAAAGCGCAGATGCCGAAACCAGTCTGGGCGGAAACGATCTATGCCGAGTGGGATGCGGTGATGCCCTACGTGGGAATCGTCGACGCGGGCAGTGAGTTTCTGGATTGGGTCGCGGCCATCGAATCCCGTGACTGGGGTTGGCTGGCGGTTTCTTCGGCGGGGCTTGAGGCGGTGGTCGAGCACTTTCGCAGCTTGACCCAAGTGCTGATGCCGGACGGGAAAGCGGTGTTCTTCCGGTTTTGGGATGGGCGGTTTTTGTTGCCGATCCTTGAGTCGTCCGAGGTGGATGCCGGGCAATTGCTGCCGGTTCTCACGCGAGGCTTTATCAACGGTCAGGCCGTCGAAATCGGGGGCAGGGCGCAGGTCTCGGGTCGGGAGTTTCCTTGGTGGCAGGTGCCGGAAAAGCTGCTGGCGCAGTTCGGCGATGATGCCCGGATCAACAACGCCTTGCAGTGGTTGAGCGAGGAGCAGCCGGCGTTGTTCGAGGCGTTTCCCGCCGATGTCTTGCGCTGCAAGGTTGTCAGGTTTTTTGCGGTTTCAGCGTCAGACGAATCGTCGGCTTCGGCATTGCTGGACTACTTGCGGGACGAGTCAGACTGAAATTTCCGGGCAAAGGCTTCGGACGTTTCCTGCGAGTTGCGGCGGTTTGCGTGAACTGGTGGGCGCGGAGATGCGGGGATAGTCTTTTGGCTGTCACCGCAAATTCGGTGACAGGGCGTGGAAGCCCTTTTATCGTTAGGCGCGTCAAGCTGCACCAGTCAGACGTTTTTGTCGTTTGAGTTTTTGGTGGCTGTGCGCGGGGCGCTTTCGAGTGCGCCGGGTGCCTAACGTCCCGGTCTTCCACACCTGCGTACAGCCGCCACCTAATGCGTGGAAGTGAGAGTTGGCGGCACCACCCAATACGTTAGGAGTCATTCCAGTGCCAACATTGAAACCCGATCCACCCTACGAACCCTTCATCCCCCATCCCGACAACCGCCTCATGGCGCTGACCAGTAACTGCAACGACATGCCCACGCTGTTCATCGACACCCACGCCCCGCTCGATGTCCTGATGGACGCCGCCAACTACCGCATCCGCGCCGTGATTCAGGTCCTGGAAAACATGTGCATGCGCGGCTCGGTCGAGTGCGACTCGGTCGTCCTCAGCGACTTCGCCCAACTCTGCGTGATTCCGCTGCGTGACGGCTGTGATGTCTTGGATGTGATTGGCCGCAGGTTGCGTGACCGGCCTTAGATCCCATCCCCTCACCCTAGCCCTCTCCCCGAGGGAGAGGGGACCGACCAAGGTGAATAGGTGACGTACGCCGACCTGCAACTTCGGTGGTGAACTTGGCTTGGCCAAGCCTTAGGTCGCGGTGATTTTTCAGGTCGATGCAAACCGAAAGATCACCTCCGTCAGTCCCCTCTCCCTTTGGGAGAGGGTTAGGGTGAGGGGTTTCTCAAGGATGTACCCGACAGCAAGACCACCCACTCAGCCCCCAACCCCTGACTTGCCGCCCGGTAAAAGGTAAACTTCACGGCCCTCGCAGGAGCAGCCATGAATTATCGTCACGCCTTCCATGCCGGCAATCACGCCGATGTGTTCAAACACCTGACCTTGACCCGCCTCATTGCCCTGATGTCGCGCAAGGAGCAGCCGTTTGCCTATCTCGACAGCCACGCCGGCATCGGTCTGTATGACCTGCAGGGCGATCAGGCCAACCGTACCGGCGAGTACCTGGAAGGCATCGCGCGGTTGTGGGATCAGCCGGATCTGCCGGCGCTGACCGCCGACTACATGAAAGTGCTGCACGAGATGAACCCGGATGGCCAGTTGCGTTATTACCCGGGCTCGCCGGAGCTGGCGCGGCGTCTGACTCGTTCCCAGGATCGTGTGTTGCTCAACGAGAAGCACCCGGAAGACGGCGTACTGCTCAAGGACAACATGAAGGGCGACCGCCGTGTGGCCGTGCATCTGGGCGAGGGCTGGCATGTGGCGCGGGCGCTGCTGCCGGTGGCCGAGAAGCGTGCGGTGATGTTGATCGATCCGCCGTTCGAGAAGCTCGACGAGATGCAGCGTTGTGCGGCGTCGCTGAAAGAGGCGATCTCGCGGATGCGCCAGACCGTCGCGGCCATCTGGTATCCGGTGAAGGATCAGCGCGCATTGCGTCGTTTCTATCAGGATCTGGCCGGCACCGGTGCGCCGAAGTTGCTGCGGGTCGAGTTGCTGGTGCATCCACTGGATACGCCGAACAGCCTTAACGGCTCTGGCCTGGCGATTGCCAATCCGCCGTGGGGGCTGGAGGAAGAATTGCGTGAGCTGCTGCCGTGGCTGTCCAAGAAACTTGGGCAGACCCAGGGCGGATGGCAGATGGATTGGTTGATCGCCGAGAGCTGATCAACCGTCAATCGCTCCCGCACATAGCGCGGGAGCGATCAGGGCGGGCTTAGTTCCCCGCCAGACTCGGTGGCATGCAAACACCCGTGCCGCCAATCCCGCAGTAGCCTTCCGGATTTTTCGCCAGATACTGCTGGTGATAGGCCTCGGCGAAGTAAACGGTCGGCGCCTGTTCAATCTCGGTGCTGATTTCACCCAGACCCGCCTTCGACAGCTCAGCTTGATAAACGGCCTTGCTCTTCAACGCCGCATCCAGTTGCTCCGGATGGGTCGCGTAGATCACCGAACGGTACTGGGTGCCGATGTCATTGCCCTGGCGCATGCCCTGTGTCGGGTTGTGCAATTCCCAGAACATCGCCAGCAGCTCTTCGTAGCTGACCTTGGCCTTGTCATACACAACCAGCACCACTTCAGCATGGCCGGTCAGGCCCGAGCAGACTTCTTCGTAGGTCGGGTTCGGCGTGTAACCGCCGGCGTAACCGACCACGGTGCTGACCACGCCTTCGCGCTGCCAGAAGCGGCGCTCGGCACCCCAGAAGCAGCCCAGCCCGAAGATTGCGAAGTCGACGTCTTGAAAGAACGGGCCCAGCAACGGCGTCTCGGTGAAAACAAAGTGTTTTTCAGGCAGGGCCATCGGGGTTTCGCGGCCAGGCAGAGCTTGTTCTTTAGTCGGTAGCACGTTTTTGTTCACCAGAATTTCCGAGCGCAGAACCATGATCGTTCCTCTCAGTCAGGATGGGATGTAAAAGTCTGACCGCCAGTGTGCCCAATGATGCCCCGTTAATCACTAGGCAAAATGTGCGGGTACTGCCTTGGGATTTACAGGCAGAGCGGGCCGCGCGGGTAGCGCTTGAGCGCCTGGATCAGCTCGCCGCCCGGAATCGGCCGGTCGAACAGGTAGCCCTGGCCGACGTCGCAGCGGTGCCGACGCAGAAACGCCAGCTGCTCGGCGGTCTCGATGCCTTCGGCCACGACCTTGAGTTTCAGGTTGTGGGCCATGGCGATCACGGCGGAGGTGATTTCCATGTCGTCCTGATTGTCCGGGATTTCATGGATGAAGCTGCGATCGATCTTGATGATGTCGATCGGGAATTTCTTCAGGTAGCTGAGCGACGAGTAACCGGTGCCGAAGTCGTCCATGGCCAGGGTCAGGCCCAGACGCTTGAGCTGGTCGAGCTGCAAGTGGGTATCTTCAGTGGCTTCCAGCAGCAGGCCTTCGGTCAGTTCCAGTTCCAGCAGATTGGCCGGCAGCGCTTCTTCCTTGAGGATGTTGGCGATCGAGGCCACCAGATCCGGGTCGGAGAACTGCTTGGGCGACAGGTTGATCGCCACCTGCAGATTGCCCATGCCGGCGGCGGTCAGCGCTTTGCTCATGCGGCAGGCCTGGCGGGCGATCCACTTGCCGATCGGAATGATCAGACCGGTTTCTTCGGCGACGCTGATGAACTGGTCCGGGCGGATCATGCCGCGCTCCGGGTGATTCCAGCGCAGCAGCGCTTCCATGCCGAGCAGGCGACCGCTGCGCAGGCACAGCTTGGGCTGGTAGAACACGTCCAATTCATTCTGGGTCAGAGCGCGGCGCAGGTTGTTCTCAACGAACAGTTTGTAACTGGCCTCGGCGTTCAGCGCTTCGGTGAACACCTGCACCTGATGTTTGCCGTTGGCCTTGGCCTTGTGCAGAGCGAGGCCGGCGTTGCGCATCAGGGTCTGCGGGTCGCGGCCGTGCAGCGGCGCGCAGGCCAGGCCCACAGAGCCGGTGACGCTGATGAGCTGGTTGTCGACGAACATCGGTTTATCCAGCGTCGCCAGCAATTGGTTGGCGATCTGCTGCCCGGTGGCAAGGTCAGTGTCGTCGAGCAACACCGCGAATTCGTTACTGGCGAACCGCGCCAGACTGCCGCTCGGGCTCAGGCTGTTACGCAGGCGCCGGGCCAGGCTGATCAACAGCTTGTCGCCGGTCTGGTGGCCGAGGCTGTCGTTGATCCGCTTGAAGTTGTCGATGTCCACCAGCAGCAGGCTGATCGGGGTATCGCTATCCCGGGCGAAGCGTTCGTCCAGGTTGCGGATAAATGCAGGCCGGTTACCGAGGTTGGTCAGGTTGTCGGTATACGCCAGGCGCTCGATGCGCTGCTGCGCCAGCTTGGTCTGGGTAATGTCTTCGTAGATGCCGATGTAATGCGTCAGCTCACGGTTGTCGCCGTAGACCTTGGAGATCGACAGTTGGCCCCAGTAGGGTTCGAGGTTCTTGCGGCGGCTCTTGAATTCGCCTTGCCAGCTGTTGCTCTTGGCCAGCGCCGACGGCGCGTCGAACAGCAGCTCGCTTAAGTTTTCCAGGGCTGGCAGCTCCGACAGGCGCTGGCCGTGGACTTCCTCGGTGGTGTACTGGGTGATCGCGGTGAAGCTCGGGTTGACGTACTCGACCACGCCGTCGCAGTTGACCAGCAAGAAGGCGTTGGCACTCTGCTCGACCGCGCGCTGGAACAGGTGCAGGGCGCTGGTGGCGGTGCGGCGGTTGTGATTATTGATGACCTGCGCGAACTGGTCGGCGAGTTCACCGGCAAAGGCGATTTCGTCGGACTGCCAGGCGCGGGTAACGCCGGTCTGCTCCAGGCACAACACGCCGACCACCTGGCCGTCGACGCGGATGCTGGCGTCGAGCATGGCGTTGACGTCGCGCGGGCGCAGGGCTTCGGCCATTTCCCGGGTACGCGGGTCGCGCATCGCGTTGTGCGCGTCTATGGCGCGGCTGCCGTGCAGGGCTTCCATGTAATCGGGGAAGCCGCTGACGTCGATCACCTCCGGCAGGATGTATTCCTGGGTGGCGCGGTGGTAGGCCGAAATCGGCACCAGCTTCTGGCCTTCGAGGTTCCACAGGCTGGCACAGTCGATTTCGTAGATATCGCAGGCGCAGCGGGTGATCAGCTCGGCAGCTTCCTGCAGGGAGTTCTGGCTGCTGTAGCGCTGGCGGGCCAGCAACAGGATCAGATCCTGTTGGGCGCGCACCCGCTCCAGATGCTGCAGTTGTTCCTGCTGAGCGCGCTGGTTGAGCTCCAGGGCGATTTGCAGGCGTGAATTCTGGGTTTCAAGGTCGACGGACGGCAGCGAAGGTGCTTCGTCGAACACGTTGTCGACCGCCAGCAGGTAACCGCGCAGCAAGTGGCGGTTGTGCTGCCTGTAGGCTTCGCCGAGTTCGAGAATGCTCAGCGCACCGGCAGCGGTGTGCAGGGTGTAGCGCACCAGATAATGCGGGCTGTGACCGAGTTGTTGCTGGATCGCGTCGTGCAGTTGATAACGCGCTTCGGGTTCCATCAGGCTGGCATAGGGCGAGCCGACCAGAGCGCAGAGTTCGACGGCGGGCTGGCCGAACTGGCGTTCACAGTTGGGATCGAGAAACAACATGGCCCAACTGGCTTCATTCAAGCGCTCGAAACGCAGCATGCCGAGCCGCGAGGGCACAGGCAACTGCGTCACTACCTCGGCCACCATACGGCTGGCGGCATCGGGTTGGCTCTTCATGAAGGGAACTCGCTTGGAAATTTGCTGAACGCGCCGGGCTCGCGCCCTCTTTACTGTTGCCTGCGGCAAGGTTGCATCATTGCGGCACTGACTGACAAGAGACATGAAGGCCAAGTGCTATAAGAATATGTCGGCTGCAGTGAACATTTCTCCAGCACCCGCCGGAAACTAATGCTACCAAGCGTGAAAATGGCCGTTCCAGAGCCTTCCGGTATCCGGAACGGTCGTACCGCTGGATTTATCGCAACGGAATATCGATGGATTGCAGGTGCCTGCCATCCCGATCGTGATAGTTGACCTGGATTCGCCCGGCTTCAACCACCATGTGCGCGAAGTTGTCCTGGCTGACGACCTCGCTGGTCAGTTCGTGCCGGTATTCGCCTGCCTCGGTCTGCGCCAGCGGCTGGTCGAGCGTGAAGGTCGCGGCGGTGGCGTAGGGCAGCAGTTTGCTGTTGCTCAGCGGTGAGGAAACGACCGTATGCACTTCAAAGTCCGGGTCTTCGCTGTGGCTGAGGCGACTGGTCAGCGAGCCATGCACATCACCGGAAATGAACACGACGTTCCTGATCCGATGCTGGCGGATGGTTTCCAGCAGGCGCAGACGCTGTTCGGGAAAGCCCATCCAGGCATCATCGCCGTTCATTTTGCGGTCGGGATAGAACATGACGCTGGTGACTACAAACTTGACCCGCGCCGGGCTATTGATCAACCACTTGCACAGCACCTGTTCCTGTTCTTCATCGAGGATGCGCCGGTTATCATTCGACAAGTTGCGGCAAGTTCGACTGTCCGTCACAAACCATTCGATATCGCCATCGCTGAATTGATACCAATAGTGCTTCAGTGTCGTGCGATCAATTGTTCCGCTAGTTGTTGTTGAACAGATCGGGCTATGACTCGCTTGATAAATATCGTAAGTCGCCATTGCGTTGCGATAGAGCGTTTTATCGGACTCATGGGCGTTCATTGGCCAGTTATCTTCTATTTCGTGATCGTCCAGGATCATGTAGGTCGAAGTGCCGGACATCAATCGTCGAATATTAGGCAGGGAAAACGCCGCGCGATACTTTGCAATGAACTCGTCATAGTCGCGATCCGGGGCGAACAGGTTCAAGTCGTCGGCGTAGATCTGATCGCCACACATCATGATTGCGCTGATTGCCGGTTGTGCACCCTCGATCAACTGGCCGATGGACGCGAAGATCCGGTCGCCCAGATGCGGGAGCACCGGGACGCCGGCGGTCATGCGCAGGTAACGGCAGGAGCCGAGGATGTAAGCGCGCGGCTGCAAAGGCTGGCTGCTGCGGGTGCGCAGGCGGTAAATCTCCCGTGGCCATTGCAGCGGCAACTCCGCCACGCTGTGGATGGTGTGGACGGGACTCATCGGGCTGAACCAGCCGGTCTGGTATTCGTATTCGGTGTCTGCCTTCAGATGATCGATTACGAATATTTCCGTCATGTCGCGGGTTGAATCAAGTTTGACAAACTGGGCGGGTTGCCATTGTTTCGAATCCAGTGGCCGGTAACGAATTCCGGCAAATACGGACGCATTATGTTGCAGTCCGCCACGAATGAAAATTCGCGCCTGGTTAGTTGTGGTGTGGCCAATGATCGGGCCGACAGTAGGTTTAAGCATGTTCGAATCCATTCGAATAAGTGTTGGTGAGTAATAAAGTTGCCTGGCTTGTTGGTGCAACTTTGATGCGCCAAGGTTAGTTGCCTGTCGCTGAGAAATATTGACAGGAAGTGGACTAGAGTCGTGGCCTATCTCAGCGCAAGTTGTGGGAAAAGTTCGGGCGGCCGTTATTTCAGGCAAAAAAAAGCCCCGCCAAACTGACGGGGTTGAGGTACGAGCGTGTGGCGCTCGAAAACGTGGAACACGGTCGGCCCTCCGTTGCCGGAGGGCCGAGCGCTTTACAGCAGGATGGTGCGGATGTCCGCCAGCAGGTCGCTCAGACGCTTGGTGAAGCGTGCAGCAGCGGCGCCATTGATCACACGGTGATCGTAGGACAGCGACAGTGGCAGCATCAGTTTCGGCTGGAAGGCTTTGCCGTCCCAGACTGGCTGGATGGTTGCCTTGGAAACACCGAGGATCGCCACTTCCGGCGCGTTGACGATCGGCGTGAAGCCGGTGCCGCCAATGTGGCCGAGGCTGGAAATGGTGAAGCAGGCGCCTTGCATCTCGTCCGACGAAAGCTTCTTGGTCCGGGCTTTTTCAGCCAGGGAAGCGGCCTCGGCGGCCAGTTGCAGCAGGCTCTTCTGGTCGACGTTCTTGATGACCGGTACCAGCAGGCCATCCGGGGTGTCGACGGCGAAGCCGATGTTCACGTATTTCTTGCGGATGATCGCCTTGCCGCTTGGTGCCAGCGAGCTGTTGAAGTCCGGCAGTTCCTTGAGCAGGTGTGCGCAGGACTTGAGCAGCAGCGGCAGGATGGTCAGCTTGACGCCGGCCTTCTCTGCGACAGCTTTCTGTGCGGTGCGGAACGCTTCCAGCTCGGTGATATCCGCCGAGTCGAATTGCGTTACGTGCGGCACGTTCAGCCAGCTGCGGTGCAGGTTGGCAGCACCTACCTGCATCAGGCGGGTCATCGGCACTTCTTCGATTTCGCCGAAACGGCTGAAGTCGACGACCGGAATCGGCGGGATGCCCGCGCCACCGGTTGCGCCAGCAGCAGCGGCCGGTGCTTCCTTGGCCTTCTGCATCATGGCTTTGACGTAAACCTGCACGTCTTCTTTCAGGATGCGACCGTGCGGACCGCTGGCGCCGACAGCGCTCAGCTCGACGCCGAACTCGCGAGCCAGTTGACGCACGGCAGGGCCGGCGTGAACTTTCGCACCAGGCTTGGCTGGAGCAGCGGCCGGAGCGGCAGCAGCAGGTGCAGCGGCAGCCGGAGCAGCAGCGGCTGGCGCCGGAGCGCTCGGAGCAGCAGCGGCAGCTGGAGCCGGGGCAGCAGCCGGAGCGGCGCCTTTGACTTTCAGCTTGAGGATCAGGTCGCCGGTGCCGACTTCGTCGTCCAGCTTGATGGAAACGCTTTCCACCACGCCAGCGGCAGGCGACGGGATTTCCATGCTCGCCTTGTCGGATTCCAGAGTGATCAGCGACTGATCGGCTTCAACGCTGTCGCCAGCCTTGACCAGCACTTCGATGATCTTGGCTTTGCCGGCCGAGCCGATGTCCGGAACGTGGATGTCCTGAACGCTGTCGGCAACCGGCGCAGCGGCAGCGGCTGGAGCAGCAGCCTGGGCCGGAGCGGCCGCAGCAGGGGCCGCAGTACCCGCCACTTCCAGATCCAGGATCAGGTCGCCGGTGCCGACTTCGTCGTTCAACTTGACGCTGATGGCCTTGACCACGCCAGCGGCAGGCGACGGGATTTCCATGCTCGCCTTGTCGGATTCCAGGGTGATCAGCGACTGATCAGCCTCGACGGTGTCGCCGACCTTGACCTGGATCTCGATGATCTGGGCCTTGCCCGACGAACCGATGTCCGGCACGTGCACTTGCTGAACCGAAGCGGCAGCAGGCGCAGCGGCTGGTGCAGCCGGTGCAGGAGCGGCAGCCGGTGCAGCTTCGGCCTTGGCGGCAGGCGCAGCAGCCGCAGCAGGGGCCGCTTGCGCGGCGCCCTCGACTTCCAGCTCCAGCAGTTCGTCGCCTTCTTTCAGGCGATCGCCCAGCTTCACTTTCAGGCTCTTGATGACGCCGGCTTTCGGGGCCGGCACTTCCATGCTGGCCTTGTCCGATTCCAGGGTCAGGATGCTCTGGTCGGCTTCGATACGGTCGCCGACCTTCACAAACAGTTCGATTACTTCACCTTCACCGCTGCCGATGTCAGGTACGCGAATGAGTTCGCTCACAGAGTTTCTCCTCAGCAGTCCAGTGGGTTGCGTTTTTCCGGGTCGATGCCGAACTTGGTAATGGCCTCGGCCACGACTTTAGGTTCGATATCACCACGGTCAGCCAGTGCTTCCAGGGCTGCCAACACCACGAAATGACGGTCGACTTCGAAGAAATGACGCAGTTTCTTGCGGCTGTCGCTGCGGCCGAAACCGTCGGTGCCCAGGACTTTGAATTCCTTGGACGGTACCCACTGACGGATCTGTTCGGCGAACAGCTTCATGTAGTCGGTCGATGCGATGACCGGACCCTTACGGCCGCTCAGGCATTCTTCGACGTAGCTCTGTTTAGGCTTCTGGCCAGGTTTCAGACGGTTGCTGCGCTCTACGGCCAGGCCGTCGCGACGCAGTTCGTTGAAGCTGGTGACGCTCCACACATCGGCGCCGATGTTGAACTCTTCACGCAGGATCTTCGCCGCTTCACGGACTTCACGCAGGATGGTGCCGGAGCCCATCAGCTGTACGTGGTGCGCCGCATCGCGGGTGTCTTCTTCGAGCAGGTACATGCCTTTCTTGATGCCTTCTTCGGCACCGGCCGGCATGGCTGGCTGCTGGTAGGACTCGTTCATCACGGTGATGTAATAGAAGATGTCCTGTTGCTCTTCGGTCATCTTCTTCATGCCGTCCTGAATGATCACCGCCAGCTCGTAGCCGTAGGTCGGATCGTAGGTGCGGCAGTTCGGGATGGTGGCAGCCAGCAGGTGGCTGTGACCGTCTTCGTGCTGCAGGCCTTCACCGTTCAGGGTGGTACGGCCGGCGGTGCCGCCGATCAGGAAGCCACGGGTACGGCTGTCGCCAGCGGCCCATGCCAGATCGCCGATACGCTGGAAGCCGAACATCGAGTAGAAGATGTAGAACGGCAGCATTGGCTGGTTGTGGCTGGAGTACGAAGTACCGGCGGCGATGAAGGAGCTCATGGCGCCTGCTTCGTTGATGCCTTCTTCAAGGATCTGACCTTTCTGGTCTTCCTTGTAGAACATCACCTGGTCTTTATCGACTGGCTCGTAGAGCTGGCCGACGGACGAGTAGATGCCCAACTGACGGAACATGCCTTCCATACCGAAGGTACGGGCTTCGTCCGGGATGATCGGAACGATGCGCGGGCCGATTTCCTTGTCCTTGACCAGTTGCGCGAGGATCCGCACGAACGCCATGGTGGTGGAAATTTCACGGTCGCCGGAACCGTCGAGGATCGCCTTGAGGGTGTCCAGATCCGGAGTCGGCACGCTGAAGCTCTGGGCGCGACGCTGAGGCACGAAACCGCCCAGTGCGGCGCGACGCTCGGCCAGGTAACGGGCTTCGGCGCTGTTTGGCTCCGGCTTGAAGAACGGCAGGTTTTCCAGCTCTTCGTCTTTCACCGGGATGTCGAAGCGGTCGCGGAACAGCTTCAGGCTGTCGACGTCGACTTTCTTGGTGTTGTGCGCGGTGTTCTTCGCTTCGCCCGCACCGGTGCCGTAACCCTTGATGGTCTTGGCCAGGATGACGGTCGGTTGTTCTTTGTGGTTGACCGCTTCGTGGTACGCCGCGTAGACCTTGTACGGGTCGTGGCCGCCACGGTTGAGTTTCCAGATCTCGTCGTCGGACAGGTCTGCAACCATCGCCTTGAGTTCAGGCGTGTTGAAGAAGTGTTCGCGAACGAACGCGCCGTCTTTGGCTTTGTAGTTCTGGTACTCGCCGTCGATGACTTCGTCCATGCGACGTTGCAGGATGCCGTCGACGTCTTTGGCCAGCAGTGGGTCCCAGAAACGGCCCCAGATGACTTTGGTCACGTTCCACTGAGCACCGCGGAACACGCCTTCGAGTTCCTGGATGATCTTGCCGTTGCCGCGAACCGGGCCGTCGAGGCGCTGCAGGTTGCAGTTGATGACGAAGATCAGGTTGTCCAGCTTCTCGCGGCCGGCCAGGGAGATCGCGCCCAGGGATTCCGGCTCGTCGCACTCGCCGTCGCCCAGGAAGCACCAGACTTTCTGTTTGCCCGGCTGGATGAAGCCGCGGTGTTCCAGGTACTTCATGAAGCGAGCCTGGTAGATCGCCTGGATCGGGCCCAGACCCATGGATACGGTCGGGAACTGCCAGAAGTCAGGCATCAGCCAAGGGTGCGGATAGGACGACAGGCCCTGACCGTCGACTTCCTGGCGGAAGTTGTTCATCTGGTCTTCGGTAATGCGGCCTTCCATGAATGCGCGGGCGTAGACGCCTGGCGAGGTGTGGCCCTGGAAGTAGATCAGGTCGCCGCCGTGTTCGTCGGTCGGGGCCTGGAAGAAGTAGTTGAAGCCGATGTCGTACAGGGTCGCACTGGAAGCGAAGCTGGAGATGTGACCACCCAGGTCAGAATCTTTCAGGTTCGTACGCATTACCATGGCCATCGCGTTCCAGCGTACCAGCGAGCGAATGCGGCGTTCCATGAACAGGTCGCCAGGCATGCGTGCTTCGTGGGTAACGGGGATCGTGTTGCGGTAAGGCGTGGTGATGGCGTAAGGGAGCTGCGAACCGCTGCGGGTCGCCAGTTCACCCATACGGGTCATCAGATAGTGAGCACGGTCTTCGCCTTCTTTGTCGAGAACCGATTCCAGGGCGTCCAGCCATTCCTGGGTTTCGACGGGATCGAGGTCTTGCATGGCTTGCTCCAGGGCGGAAAGGCTTCCAGAATCGGTTGCCTGAGTTTGCGACTGGCCTTGTGGGCAGACGATTTAAAATTCTTGGATTGCCGACAGGTTGTTCCGGCGGCGTGTAGTTTTACTACAAATCATCCGGCATTTCAGCCTCTCGAATGTATAGACGAGTAGTAAAACTACAGATGAAAGGCTTGTGGCCTCCAGCTGCGTTGTGAGAATAATCGTTAAGGTTGGTCTTTAGCCATCCGAAAAAGGTGAAAGTTTGATGCTGGCTGCCAAAGAAAAAGAAATTTCAGCTATTTCTCACTTTTGTTCGACAGTCCTTCGCGTAGCGGTTTTTCATTCATCACTACAAGCGGCCATTTACACGCCGATCAAGGATAGACCATGACCCTGCCCGCGCTTGCCGAACTGCCCGCCATTCTCCTGCCGTTGGTCAGCCGATCGGAGCAGTCGTTCCGTGCGGCCGTCGCGCAACTGGAAGACGATCACGGCTTCTCGTCCTGGACGCCGGAACGCTGGGCGCAGTTCGCCCGCGTCAGCGCCGCCAGCGATTTCGTCATTGAACAGAGCGTTCGTGACCCTTTGATGTTGTTGTCGCTGGTGCAGTCCGGCGAACTCGACCGGGCATTCGCTCCCGGCGAGTTGTGCGGGCAGATGGCGGCTGCGGTCGGCACCGCGCAGACCGAAGACGAATTGGGCCGCGTCCTGCGCCGTCAGCGCACCCGGCATCAGGTGCGGATCATCTGGCGCGACCTCAACCGCCAGGCCGATCTGGTGCAGACCTGCCGCGATCTCTCGGACATGGCCGACGCCAGCATCGATCAGGCCTATCAATGGTTGTACCGCCGCCATTGCGACCAGTTCGGCACGCCGACCGGCCGACGCAGCGGCGAACCACAGCAAATGGTCATCCTCGGCATGGGCAAGCTCGGCGCGGTCGAGCTCAACCTGTCCTCGGACATCGACCTGATCTTCGCCTACCCCGAGGGCGGCGAAACCGTCGGCGTGAAACGCCCGCTGGATAACCAGGAATTTTTCATCCGCCTCGGCCAGCGCCTGATCAAGGCCCTCGACCCGATCACCGTCGACGGTTTCGTGTTTCGCGTCGACATGCGCCTGCGCCCGTACGGCTCGTCCGGTGCGCTGGTGCTGAGCTTCAATGCGCTGGAGCAGTATTACCAGGATCAGGGCCGCGACTGGGAACGCTACGCGATGATCAAGTCGCGGGTGGTGGCTGGCGATCAGGTGGCGGGCGAGCAATTGCAGGAAATGCTGCGGCCGTTCGTTTACCGGCGCTATCTGGACTTCTCGGCGATCGAAGCGCTGCGCACCATGAAGCAGCTGATCCAGCAGGAGGTGCGGCGCAAGGGCATGGCCGACAACATCAAGCTGGGCTCCGGTGGTATCCGTGAAGTCGAGTTCATCGCCCAGGCTTTTCAATTGATTCACGGTGGTCGCGACCTGAGTCTGCAACAGCGCCCTCTATTAAAGGTGTTGAGTACGCTCGAAGGGCAGGGCTATCTGCCGCCGGCGGTGATCAGCGAGCTGCGCGAAGGTTACGAATTCCTGCGTTACACCGAACACGCGATCCAGGCGATTGCCGACCGCCAGACCCAGATGCTCCCGGACAGCGCTCAGGATCAGGCGCGAATCGCGTTCATGCTCGGTTTTGCCGACTGGGAGGCGTTCCACGAGAAGCTGATGTTCTGGCGCGGCCGCGTGGCCTGGCACTTCGCGCAAGTGATCGCCGATCCGGATGAGGACGAAGGCGTCGAGAGTGAAGTGGTGGTCGGCGGTGAATGGCTGCCGCTGTGGGAAGAGGCTCAGGACGAAGAGGCCGCCTGTCGTCAGCTGGAAGAGGGCGGTTTCGCTGACGCGACCAAGGCCTTGAAGGCATTGGCGAGCCTACGCGCCAGCCCGCAGTTGCGAGCGATGCAGCGTCTGGGGCGCGAACGTCTCGATGCCTTTATTCCGCGCCTGCTCGCCCAGGCGGTGGAGCATGAAAATCCCGATCTGGTGCTTGAGCGGGTGCTGCCGTTGGTCGAAGCGGTGGCCCGGCGTTCGGCTTATCTGGTGCTGCTGACCGAAAACCCCGGCGCGCTGCGTCGCTTGCTGACGCTGTGCGCCGCCAGCCCGTGGATCGCCGAGCAGATCACCCGTTTCCCGCTGCTGCTCGATGAACTGCTTAACGAAGGCCGGCTGTTCAAGCCGCCGCTGGCGCCGGAGCTGGCCGCCGAGTTGCGCGAGCGCCTGACCCGGATCCCGGAAGACGACCTCGAACAACAGATGGAAGCCCTGCGTCATTTCAAACTGGCGCACCGCTTGCGGGTCGCTGCCTCGGAAATCGCCGGCAGCCTGCCGTTGATGAAAGTCAGCGATTACCTGACCTGGCTGGCCGAGGCGATTCTGGAGCAAGTGCTCGCCCTGGCCTGGCGTCAGACCGTGGCCAAATACGGCACGCCGCTGCGCACCGATGGCACGCTGTGCGATCCCGGCTTCATCATTGTCGGTTATGGAAAAGTCGGCGGGATCGAGTTGGGGCATGGTTCGGATCTGGATCTGGTGTTCATCCACGATGGCGATCAGCAGGCCGAAACCGATGGCCCGAAACCCATCGATGGCACGCAGTTTTTCACCCGGCTCGGCCAGCGGATCATTCACTTGCTGACGGCGCAGACCAACTCCGGTCAGCTGTACGAAGTGGACATGCGCCTGCGGCCGTCCGGGGCGTCCGGGTTGCTGGTCAGTTCGCTCGGCGCGTTTGCGCGCTATCAGGAAAATGAAGCCTGGACCTGGGAACATCAGGCCCTGGTGCGGGCGCGGGTGCTGGTGGGCAGCCAGGATGTCGGCCAGGCCTTCGAGAGCGTGCGGGCCCAGGTGCTGGGCAAGGCTCGGGATCTGGCGAAACTGCAACAGGAAGTGAGCGAGATGCGCGCCAAGATGCGTGACAACCTCGGCAGCAAGAGCACCGCCGCCGGCACCGGGGCGAATGCCTTCGAGGCCACGGCGCCGTTCGACCTCAAGCAGGACGCCGGAGGTATCGTCGATATTGAATTTATGGTGCAATACGCGGCCCTGGCGTGGTCGCAGACCCACCCGCCGTTGCTGCGCTGGACGGACAATATCCGCATTCTGGAAGAGCTGGAGCACGAAGGGCTGATGCCGGCCGAAGACGCCAGCCTGTTGCGCGAGGCCTACAAGGCCTATCGTTCCGCCGCCCACCGGCAGGCCTTGCAGAAGGACGCCGGGGTGATACCGGGCGATCAGTTCGCGGACGAACGGCGGCAGGTGATGCGGATCTGGCGTGAGCTGGGGCTAAGCTGATTCTCGAGACGGGGAGGCGTGAAGCCTCCCCGGTTCGTTTATGGAAACCACATGAATATTCTGATCGTTGGGCCCAGTTGGGTCGGTGACATGGTGATGGCGCAGACACTGTTTCAGTGTCTCAAGCAGCGCCACCCGCAGTGCGAAATCGACGTGCTGGCCCCGGAGTGGAGCCGGCCGATCCTCGAACGCATGCCCGAAGTGCGCAAGGCCTTGAGCTTCCCGCTCGGCCACGGCGCGCTGGAGCTGGCGACCCGTCGGCGGATCGGCAAATCCCTGGCCGGCCAGTACGACCAGGCGATCCTGCTGCCGAACTCGTTGAAGTCGGCGCTGGTGCCGTTCTTCGCCGGCATCCCGAAACGCACCGGCTGGCGCGGCGAATTCCGCTACGGCCTGCTCAATGACGTGCGCACGCTGGATAAAGAGCGTTATCCGCTGATGATCGAGCGTTTCATGGCGCTGGCTTACGAGCCGAACGCCGAACTGCCGAAACCTTATCCGCGCCCGAGCCTGCAGATCGATCCGGTGACCCGCGAGGCTGCATTGGCGAAGTTCGGCCTGACCCTCGATCGCCCGGTGCTGGTGTTGTGCCCCGGCGCCGAATTCGGTGAAGCCAAGCGCTGGCCGTCCGAGCATTACGCCAAGGTCGCCGAGGCGCGGATTCGCGAAGGCTGGCAGGTCTGGCTGTTCGGTTCGAAGAACGATCACGCGGTGGGCGAAGACATTCGCGCGCGGCTGATTCCGGGCCTGCGCGAAGAGTCCGTGAACCTCAGCGGCGGCACTTCGCTGGCCGAGGCCATCGACCTGATGTCCTGCGCCGACTCGGTGGTCTCCAACGATTCCGGTCTGATGCACGTGGCTGCCGCGTTGAATCGCCCGTTGGTGGCGGTCTACGGGTCGACCTCGCCGGGTTTCACTCCGCCGTTGGCCGAGCATGTGGAAATCGTCCGCCTGGGTCTCGATTGCAGCCCTTGCTTCGATCGCACCTGCCGTTTCGGCCATTACAACTGCCTGCGCCAGCTGATGCCGGACGCGGTCAACGATGCCTTGCAGCGTTTGCAGGGCTCTGTGGTCGAGGTCCATTAACTTGCGGGTATTGCTGATCAAGACTTCATCGCTGGGCGACGTGATTCACGCGTTGCCGGCGCTGACCGACGCCGCCCGGGCCATTCCCGGGATCAAGTTCGACTGGGTGGTGGAAGAAGGCTTCGCCGAGATTCCGACCTGGCACCCGGCGGTGGGCAAGGTGATTCCGGTGGCGATCCGCCGCTGGCGCAAAAATGTCTGGAAAACCATCACCAGCGGCGAGTGGAAGCGCTTCAAGCAATCCGTTCGGGCGAACAAATATGACCTGGTGATCGACGCTCAGGGCCTGCTGAAAAGCGCCTGGCTGACCCGCTATGTCAAAGCCCCGGTGGCCGGTCTCGACAAGGGCTCGGCCCGCGAGCCGATCGCCGCGCGCTTTTATGACCGCAAACTGGCGGTGGCCCTTGGGCAGCACGCCGTCGAACGTGTGCGCCAGTTGTTCGCCATTGCTTTGGGTTACGACTTGCCCAAAGGCCTGGGCGATTACGGCCTTAACGTCGAGCGTCTGGTCGAACTGCCGCGCAAGAATGCCTACGTGGTGTTCCTGCATGGCACCACCTGGGACACCAAACACTGGCCGGAAGCCTACTGGCGCGAGCTCACCGAACGGGTCGGCTACCTCGGCGTCGGGATCAAGCTGCCGTGGGGCAATCCGCTGGAGAAGGCTCGGGCCGAGCGCATCGCCGCCGGTTTCAAACACGCCGAAGTGCTGCCGAAGCTGAACCTGGCCGGGGTCGGCAAGGTATTGGCCGGCGCCCAGGCCTGCGTCGCGGTGGACACCGGTCTTGGTCACCTTGCCGCCGCTTTGGATGTGCCGACGATTTCCCTGTTCGGTCCGACCAATCCGGGCCTGACCGGCGCCTACGGCAAGCTGCAGGTTCACCTCGGCAGCGATTTCCCGTGCGCGCCGTGCCTGCAAAAGAAATGTACGTATCAACCGACCGCGCAGGATGCCCGTCAGTTTGACCTGAAACGCGAGTGGCCCCTGTGCTTCACGCGTCTGAATCCCGAGCGTGTTGCCAGCCGACTGAGCACGTTGTTGATGGCTGAGGAGCTGCGCTGATGCAATTGGCTTTTGTCCTGTACAAATATTTCCCGTTTGGTGGCTTGCAGCGCGATTTCATGCGCATCGCCCTCGAATGCCAGAAGCGCGGGCACCAGATCCGCGTCTACACCCTGATCTGGGAAGGTGACGTGCCGCCCGGTTTCGAAGTGCTGGTGGCGCCGGTCAAGGCGTTCTTCAATCACCGCCGCAACGAAAAGCTCAGCGCGTGGATGGAAGCGGACCTGGCCAAGCGCCCGGTGGATCGCCTGATCGGCTTCAACAAGATGCCGGGGCTGGACGTCTACTACGCCGCCGACGGCTGCTTCGAAGACAAGGCGCAGAACCTGCGCCATTCGCTGTATCGCCGCTGGGGCCGCTACCGCCACTTCGCTGAATACGAGCGCGCGGTGTTCGCCAAGGATGCGAAGACCGAAGTGCTGATGATTTCCGAAGTGCAGCAGCCGCTGTTCATCAAGTATTACGACACACCGCTGGAGCGCTTCCACCTGCTGCCGCCGGGCATCGCCCAGGATCGTCGCCGTCCGGCGGATGCCGACCGGATTCGCGCCGGTTTCCGCGCCGAATTCAATCTGAAGGACGACGAACTGCTGCTGGTGCAGATCGGCTCCGGATTCAAGACCAAGGGCGTCGATCGCAGCCTGAAAGCGCTGGCCGCACTGCCCGCCGAGCTGAAGAAACGCACCCGGCTGTTTGTAATCGGCCAGGATGACCCCAAATTGTTCCAGATGCAGAGTGCGACGCTGGGCCTGGGCGACAACGTGACGTTCCTCAAGGGGCGCAGCGATATCCCGCGTTTCCTGCTCGGCGCCGACCTGTTGATCCACCCGGCGTACAACGAAAACACCGGTACGGTGCTGCTTGAAGCGCTGGTCGCCGGGTTGCCGGTACTGGTCAGCGCGGTCTGCGGTTATGCCCATTACATCGCCGAGGCCGACGCCGGGCGAGTGCTGGACGAACCGTTCGATCAGGCGCAACTGACGCAATACCTGACCGACATGTTGAACGACGACGCTGCGCGGGCGGCCTGGAGCCGCAACGGTCTGGCCTTCGCCGAGACGGCCGACCTCTACAGCATGCCGCAGCACGCGGCCGATGTGATTCTGGCGGAGCACGCTTAAATGAAGTTGATGCTGGCTGAACCGTTCAAGAGCCTGTGGGCCGGACGTGACCCGTTCGCCGAGGTCGAGGGCTTGCAGGGCGAGGTGTACCGCGAGCTGGAAGCCCGCCGGACGTTGCGCACGGAAGTCGACGGCAATGGCTTTTTCGTCAAGATTCACCGCGGTATCGGTTGGGGCGAGATCTTCAAGAACCTGCTGACTGCCAAGCTGCCGGTGCTCGGCGCGGGCCAGGAATGGAAAGCCATCCAGCGCTTGCAGGAAGTCGGCGTGCCGACCATGACCGCCGTCGCGTACGGCGAGAAGGGCAGCAACCCGGCGGATCAGCATTCGTTCATCGTCACCGAAGAGCTGGCGCCGACCATCAGCCTCGAAGACTTCAGCATCGACTGGGTCAAGCAACCGCCGCAGCCAAGACTCAAGCGAGCGCTGATCGCCGAGGTCGCGCGCATGACCGGCATGATGCACCGCGCCGGGGTCAACCACCGCGACTGCTACATCTGCCACTTTCTGCTGCACACCGACAAACCGGTCACCCCGGAAGATTTCAAACTCTCGGTGATCGACCTGCACCGTGCCCAGACCCGTGCGGCGATCACCCAGCGCTGGCGTAACAAGGATCTGGCGGCGCTGTACTTCTCAGCGCTGGACATCGGCCTGACCCGCCGCGACAAATTGCGCTTCCTCAAAGGCTACTTCCAGCAACCGCTGCGCCAGATCCTGGCTGAAGAAGCGCCGTTGCTGAGCTGGCTCGAAGGCAAGGCCAACAAGCTCTACGCGCGCAAGCAACGTTACGGGGATGCGCTCTGATGGCGGGTTGGAATCTGGAGCCTGAGTACAGTGAACTTGCGCAGTATTTCGGTAGCCTCGAAGCGGTATTCGCCCTTCAGGGCGAGCGCCTGACCCGCGATCCCTTGTCCGAAGTCATTCGCGTGCAGCTCAGCGGCGTCAACTATTACGTGAAGCGCTACAGCGGTGCCGGCAAGGGCCTGCGGCGTTATCTGGGCAAGCCCCGGGTGAAGATGGAATGGCAGAACCTCAAGCGCTTCGCCAAGTGGGGCATTCCCACCGCCGAAGTGGTGGCGTGGGGGCTGGAGCGCAACGGCATGGCCTACGATCGCGGGGCGATGATCACCCGTGAACTGCCGCGCACCGAAGACCTGTCGGCACTGGCCGAGCGCAACGATCCCAAGCTCAGGGATCGTGCCTGGGTCGACGGCGTCAGCCGGCAACTGGCCGGTTATACGCGTGTGATGCACGACCACCGCTTTACCCATAACGATCTGAAGTGGCGCAACCTGCTGATCGACGATCAGGCGCAGTTGTATCTGATCGACTGCCCGAACGGCGATTTCTGGCGCGGTTTCTGGCTCAAGTACCGGATCACCAAGGATCTGGCCTGCCTCGACAAGGTGGCCAAGTATCACCTGTCGAACACCCAGCGCCTGCGCTTCTACCTGCAATACCGCCAGCGTGACCGGCTGAATGCCGCCGACAAGCAACGGATTCGCCACGTGGTGAGATTTTTCGAGGGACGTGAATGACTGATTTTCTCGCCGAAGAAGACCGTGCACTGCTTGAGCGCCACGGTCTAGGTACTTTTGACGCCCTGTGGGCCAAGCAGCTTGAGGCTGTAGATGAACCCAACACCGCCCGTGGCGGCTGGAGCAGCGTGTTTCGTCTGGAGCTGGAAGGCCAGGGTTACTACCTCAAGCGCCAGAGCAATTACCTGACCCGCACCTTGCATGCGCCGTTCGGCGAACCCAGTTTCGCCCGCGAATTTCGCAATATCAGCCGATATCGCAAACTCGGCATTCCTGCGCTGCAAGCAGCTTTTTTCGGTGAGCGCAAAGTCGACGGCGAAATCCGCGCGATCCTGCTGACGCGCGCGCTGGATGGCTGGAGCGACCTTGAGTCGCTGCTGGCGCGCTGGTCGCAACTCGGTGCAACGCAACAAACGGCGATCCTCAAGGCCTGCGGGCTGCTGGCTCGGCATCTGCACGGCGTACGCCAGGTGCACGGCTGTTTCTATCCCAAGCACATTTTTCTGCGGGCCAACGGTGACGAGTACCAGGCGCAACTGATCGACCTGGAAAAAACCCGACCGTTATTGTTCGGCATGCGTGACCGGATCAAGGACCTGGAGCCGCTGCAACGCCGCGCACCGGAGTGGAGCGACGCGCAATTGCGTGAGTTGCTGGCGGCTTACCTCGATCAGCCCGCCGACAGCTCGCTGATCGACAGCTGGCTCGCCCGGCTGACCGCACGACGTAGTCACAAGGAGACCCGCTGATGCAGCTGTCCGAGCTGACCGGTGTCGGGCGAACCCCGCCACTGCCACTGTCGGTAGCCCTCGCCGATGCGGCCGGTCCTGCGGACTTGCAATTGTTGAGTCTGTTGCGCGTGTTGCCGGGGCAGCGTTATGTCGGTGCCGGTGTGTGGCGCGGGCGTCCGGTGCTGGCCAAGTTACTGGTCGGCAACAAGGCAGCGCGACATTTTCAGCGTGAACTGGAGGGCGTGAAACTGCTCGCCGCCCAAGGCATGACCACGCCGTTGCTGCTGGCTGATGGTCTGAAGGATGGCGAAGGCGGCTGGTTGCTGTTCGAGTTCCTTGAAGGCGCCGAGAGTCTGGGCGATGCCTGGAGCAAGGTCGAATCCCTGCCGGTGCTGGCCGACGAACAATCGGCGGTGCTGGCCGAAGCGCTCGGCGCCATCGGTCAATTGCACGGCAAAGGCCTGTGGCAGGAAGACCTGCACCTGGACAACCTGCTGCGCCACGGCGGCCAACTTTATCTGATCGACGGCGCCGGTATCCGTGTGGAAACTGCCGGCCAGCCATTGTCCCGGCAAAAAGTGCTGGAAAACCTCGGGGTGTTTTTCGCCCAGTTGCCCAAATCGCTCGAGCCGTTCACCGAAGAATTGCTGGTGTATTACCTGCTGAGCAACAGCGAGCACGCATTGCCGCTGGAAGCCCTGCAAAAACAGATCGACAAGGTGCGCGCCTGGCGCTTGAAGGATTACCTGATCAAGGTCGGTCGTGAATGCACGCTGTTCAGCGTCAAGCGTGGTGCATTTGCTCTGCGGTCGATTCGCCGCGAGGAAGAGTCCGCGATGCTGCCGGTGCTGGAGCAGGCGGATGCCCTGCTCGATCAAGGACATCTGTACAAGACCGGCGGCGCGGCCAGTGTCGGCAAGGTCGAGGTCGCGGGGCGTGCGCTGGTGATCAAACGCTACAACATCAAGAATTTTGCCCATTGGCTCAAGCGCTTCTGGCGTCCGAGCCGTGCCTGGCACTCCTGGCGCGAAGGCAATCGCCTGGCGTTCCTCGGCATCGCCACGCCAAAACCGCTGGCGGTGCTGGAAACCCGGTTTTTCTGGTTGCGCAGCAAGGCTTATCTGATCACCGAGTACCTGGCCGGGCCGGACATCATCGAGCGCTTTGCGCCTTATGTCGAAAGCGGCGCGGCGCCGGAAAACGAGTTGCAGGCACTGGACCGGCTGTTTGCACGGCTGATCGCCGAACGCATCAGCCATGGCGACTTCAAGGGGCACAACCTGTTCTGGCAGGAAGACCGCTGGGCGCTGATCGATCTGGACTCGATGTGTCAGCACGGCTCGGTGGGCAGCTTCGCCCCGGCTTATGCCCGGGACCGTGCGCGGTTCATGCGCAACTGGCCTGAAAGCAGTGCGCTGTATCAGGTGATTGATCAGCGCTTGCCCAGGGATGTAGCGGGCACTGCGTGATTATTTTCGCCAGCGCGTAAGACGTTTCTGCAGTTGGATCCGGGTGAGGCATGTGGCGACAAATCCTTGTGACTTGTCCTACGGCCTTCCCGGAACCCATGAACTGCCCCTCGCAAAACCCCGATGTTAGTTTGCCCCGACGTTCCCGGAGGGCAAATCTTGACCATCAAAAACGCTATCACGATCGGCGCATTTTCCCTGGCACTGTCCGGCTGCGGCACCGCCGTCACGGTGTTGCAGGACGATGAAGATGCCACGCGCGGCCTGCGCAAACAGAAGACCTACTGTCAGTCGATTCCGCGCATCTACAGCGGACTCGCCCATGATTTCTGCCTGCTGCACGCGCCGCCCGACCCTACTGGCATTCTGGTGCCGGTCGTCCTGCTCGACCTGACCCTGTCCGGCGTCTTCGACACGGCTTTCCTGCCGTACACGATCTATCGCCAGGCGGTGGACGGGAATATCAGTGTTTATTGGCGATCAAGCCGCGGGTGAGGCTTTTAAAACTTTTGCGGCTTCCAGAAAGCGAAAAGCCCCGGTGATCTCACCGAGGCATCAACGCCGACCGGGATCTCCCAGTCCGTTTGCAGGGGAGTCTAAGTTGAAGCTTCTGTTGCGTCAACGCACCGGCCGGCCAGTTCCGCTAGAGGTTTGTCGGCGCTTTTAAGCTATAATCCCGCCCTTTAGCTGTCTCTCGCCCGGTGCGAGGGCACATCATTTTTCCAGGCGCATCGCGCCTGAATGCAGACTAAAGAGGCTAGACCCCTGTGGCATTGACGATTCTTGGCCTGTCCGGCGCCCTTAGCCATGATCCTTCAGCAGCCTTGTACATCGACGGCAAGCTGGTCGCGGCGGCTGAGGAAGAGCGCTTCGTGCGCGATAAACATGCAAAGAACCGCATGCCCTACGAATCGGCGAAGTTCTGCCTGGAGCAGGCAGGCATCAAACCGTCCGACGTAGACGTGGTCGCGATTCCGTTCGCTCCGATCAGCATTTTCGGCAAGGCCCGCTGGCAGTACGCCAAGCGTTACTGGTACGCCCCGGACCGTGCACTCGACGCGATCCTGATGGGCAACCGTCGCTACAAGCGCTATCGCAACAAGATCGTCTGGTGTCTGGAGCAACTGGGCTTCGATCCGAAGAAAATCAAGATCGAGCCGGTTGAACACCACCTGGCCCACGCTTCCAGCGCCTACCACTGCTCGGGTTTCAAAGAGAAAACCGCGATCCTCGGCATCGACGGCAAGGGCGAGTACGCCACGACCTTCTTCGGTTATGGCGAGAACGGCAAGATCCACAAGATCAAGGAATTCTTCGATCCGGACTCCCTCGGCGGCCTGTACGGCGCGATCACCGAGTTCCTCGGTTTCGACATGCTCGACGGCGAGTTCAAGGTCATGGGCATGGCGCCGTACGGCGACGCCAGCAAATACGATTTCTCGCGCCTGGCTTCATTCGAAAACGGCGAGCTGGTGATCAACACCGACTACGCCAACGTGATCGGCCTGCGTCGCTATAAAGAGAAGGGCAAGGGTTACTACTTCTCGCCGAAGCTGATCGAGTGGCTGGGTCCGAAGCGCGAAGGCGACATCGCCGACGAGCCGTACATCCACTACGCCGCCAGCATTCAGGCGCTGTTCGAAAAAATCGCGCTGCAGATGATCGACTACTACCTGGGCGACGTGCTTAAGGAAACCGGCAAGCTGGCCTATGCCGGTGGCTGTGCGTTGAACGTCAAGCTCAACCAGAAAATCATCGCCCGCGACGACGTCAAGGAACTGTTCGTGCAGCCTGCCTCCGGCGATGCCGGCACCGCAGTCGGCGCAGCGGCCTATGTGTCCAACGCCCGTGGCGTGCCGGTCGAGAAGATGGAACACGTCTACCTCGGCCCGTCGTACAGCAACGAAGACGTGATCGCCGCATGTGCCCGTCACGAGAACAAGCCGACCTGGCGCAAGCTCGACAACATGCCGGAGCAGATCGCCAAAATCATGGTCGATGGCAACCCGGTGGCCTGGTTCCAGGGCCGCATGGAGTTCGGTCCGCGCGCGCTGGGCGGTCGTTCGATCATCGGTTGCCCGAGCGTGGCTGGCGTGGCTGACCGCATCAACCACCAGATCAAGTTCCGCGAGCGCTGGAGGCCTTTCTGCCCGTCGATGCTCGACACCGTTGCGCCACAGATGATCAAGATCGATCACCCGGCGCCGTTCATGACCTTCACCTTCGAAGTGGCGGAAGAGTGGAAAACCCGCGTGCCGGAAGTCGTCCACGAAGACGGCACGTCCCGGGCCCAGGTGCTCAAGCGCGAATACAACCCGCGCTACTATGACATGATGAAGGCGCTGGAAGTGCTGACCGGCAACGGCGTGTCCCTGAACACCTCGCTCAACCGCCGTGGCGAACCGATGATCTGCTCGCCGACCGACGCACTGAACATGTTTTTCGGCTCGGATCTGCAGTACCTGATCATGGAAGACATCCTGGTGGTCAAAGAAGGCGCAAACGCTTATGACACGCTCGGCTGAACGCCATGTGCTGCAGTTCTCCCACGGCTATGATGGCCCGTTCTTGGACTGCGCGCGGCAGTACGCCAGCCTGTTCGCAGGCACCGGTTATCGGGTCACCACGGTCTTTCTGACCGGGGCGGCCGATAGCGAGGTGGCCGCAGCCTGCGCCTCCGATGAAGTGTTGTTCATGGAATACAGCTCCAAGGCCATTCGTGGCCTGAAGCTGGGCGCCATCGGCGATCTGCGCAAGATCGCCGCTTCCCGCAATTTCAGTTTCTGCATCGCCCATCGTTTCAAGCCGATCTACATCGCCTTGCTCGGTACTTCCCTGCCGGTGATTGGCGTGCATCACGCGTTTGGCGATTACCAACGCGGCACGCGCAAACTCTTTGCGCACATTTTCCGCAAGCGTCTGAGCCTGCTCGGCGTGTCCGATGCGGTGCGCGACGACATGCGCCGTTGCCTGCCGAAATGGCCGGCAGCGCGCATCCAGACCCTCTACAACCGCATCGATATCTCCGCGTTGCAGATGAGTCAGGTTTCCGCCCGTGAAGCTCGCGAGACCCTTGGTCTGTCGGCGGATGCCTTCATTGTCGGCAATGTCGGTCGTCTGCACCCGGACAAGGATCAGGCCACGCTGCTGCACGGTTTTGCCGCGGCGCTGCCCGGTCTGCCGGCCAACAGCCAACTGGTGATTCTTGGCGAGGGGCGGCTTGAAGATGAACTCAAGACACTTGCCCGTGAGCTGGGCGTCGGGGATCGGGTGCTGTTTCTGGGCCAGGTGCCGGACGCGCGCAATTACTTCAGGGCGTTCGATGTGTTTGCCCTGAGTTCCGACAATGAGCCGTTTGGCATGGTGCTGCTGGAGGCCATGGCCGCCGGCGTGCCGTTGCTGGCCACGGCGTGCGGCGGGGCGAAGGAAGTGGTCGAAGGCGTCGGGATCCTGTTTCCGCTGGGCGACGCCGAGCATCTGGCCCAAGGCCTGAAACATCTGGCCGGCATGGACGAGCAGCAGCGTCGTCAGTGCGCCGAGATGATGTTCGACCGCCTGCGCGAGCGCTTCTCCGACCGCGCCGTACGCGACACCTTCTGGCATTTGCCGCAAGTTATCGATCTGGCACCGAGGGGCTGATGCTCAACCGATTTCAAGGCTGGCGCGAACGTGGCTGGTCGCCCGTTGACGCCTCAACTTATGCACGGGCCTGGCAACGTTTCGGCGGCAGCGTCGCGACTCATCCCATGGTGGTCGAGCGTCTGGCGAATCTGGCCGGCATCCCCGTGCGTTATCTGGCCTGGGAGCAACAGGGCGAAGTCAAAGCCGCGATCCCGACCTGGGGCCGCGACCTGGCCTTGTCCAAGGACGTGCTCAAGCGCAACGGCAAGAAAGGCCTGTTCGACCTGGGCAACGCCGAGCTGATCCTGCCGGCCGCCGCCGATGCCCAGGCCCCGCTGCGCCATCGTGGGCGCTACCTGTCGGCGCTTAACGAAAACCGCTTCAGTGGCCTCAAGTTGCAGACCGAGCAACTGGCCATGGCCCGTACGCCCGAAGAACTGTCGAAGAAGTTTCGCTACAACCAGCGCCGTGAACTGCGCCTGCTGGAAGAGGCGGGCGGCGTGGTGCGGCCGGTCAGCGACTTCTGCAGTGCCGAACTGGCGGCGATCTACTGCGACCTGTTCCAGCGCCGCTGGGGTTTCCCGGCCACAGGTGCGGCGTGCATGGCCGAAGTCATCGAACTGCTGCGCGAGTTGTTGATCGGCTCGGTGATCTTCCTCAACGACGCGCCGATCGCCATCCAACTGGTGTACCGCGTCGAAGCCCCGGAGTGGATCAGCGTCGAGTACATCAACGGCGGCGTCGACCCTGAAACCCGCGAGTTCAGCCCTGGCAGCGTTCTGAGTTTCCTCAATACGCAATCTGCCTGGGAACATGCCCGGGCCCTGAACAAGCCGCTGCGCTTTTCCTTCGGTCGCGCCGACCGTGAATACAAGGATCGCTGGTGCAATCCTGTGCCGGTCTTCACTGTATGAGTCAACCCATGAGCCGCAAACAGCAACTGCTCAAGCGTCACCGGCGCAATAAACGAATCGGCCTGCTGATCGCACTGGTCGTGTTGATCGCCCTTGGCTTGCTGGTGGCCTGGTGGCTGCCGCTGGTGCTGGCGGTCATTGGCTGGATTGCCCATGAGGCGTGGTTCGCCGATCACCTGTTCTATTCGCCGAAAGACGATTACCAATACAGTTTTCCGCCGTTCACCCCGCAGCCAAAAGTGCATTTGAGCGGTGAGCAATTGCGCCTTGACGAGGGCGTGATGCTGGTGGACGACGCCACGCTGATCCTCGCCGTGAAGGTTAAAAGCAGCTTCCTGGGACGCTTCTTTGATCCTCGGGTCGAGTTGGCCGGTGGCCCCCATCCCGACGTGCAGACGTTCGAGCGCGGCGTCAACGGTCTGCGTTATCTGAACCTCAGTGGACAGGCGCAGGCGCTGTCGCAAGGCCACTTGCGTCTGCGCGGGCGCTTTTGCCGGGTGTCCGGCGAGCCGCTGCTGTGGGCGCTGGAGCAACCGGACTACCGCCAGCAGCGGGTGATGGTGATCGCCCCGCACGCCGACGATGCCGAGCTGGCCGCCTACGGTCTCTACAGCCAGGCCAAAGAAGCCTGGATCGTGACCCTGACCGCTGGCGAGATCGAAGCCGAACACTATCAACAGATGGGCCTGAACAAGGTCGAGGCGGCGCGGCTCAAGGGCCGCTTGCGTGCCTGGGACAGCCTGGCCGTACCGCGCTGGGCCGGTGTGCCGCAGGAACATTGCGTGCAGCTCGGGTATTTCTGCCTGCAACTGGCGGCGATGCAGGCTGCGCCGAATCAGCCCATTGGTTCGCGGGAAGCGGATCTGAGCGACACGCGAATGTTCCGTCAGTTGAATCCGTTTGCCTTGCCCGGCGATGCCGACGGCGCACCGACCTGGAACAATCTGCTGGCCGACCTGCGTGACGTGCTGTCCCGCGCGCGCCCGGATGTGATTGTGCTGCCGCACCCGACACTGGATCCGCATCCCGATCACATCTGCGCCCAAGAGGCGGTGCTGGAAGCCTTGCGCGGTCTCGATTACCAACCGACGCTGCTCGGTTACGCCAACCACTTGCACGACAACGACCGATGGCCGATGGGCGACAGCGGGCAGGGCATTGCCCTGCCGCCGACGTTCGATGCGACCCTCGCGATGCAGCCGCTGTGCCTGCCGCTGTCGCTCGAATTGCAGCGGGACAAGGCCATGGCGCTGGGCATGATGCATGACCTGCAGCCACCGGCCCCGTTCAAGCGTCGCCTGCGCCGGTTGTTTCAGCGACTGCTGGCCGGTCGGCGTCCGTCGGTTTATGGCGAGAACGAATTTTTCCGCAAAGCAATCAGACGCCAGGAGTTGTTCTGGGTACTGAAGCAGAGCGAAACAGGGGCGACGGCATCGCACCGGGGAGAGGTATGAGTCAACGCGCAAAGGTGCTGCAGCTGCAGCCCGATTACAACGTCAAATCCCATGATTTCGCCGACCTCGCCGAACAGATCGTCAAGGCGCTGCCGACCGACCGTTACGAAGTGACCGCCGCCTTCCTGCGCGGCAAACCCGGACCGGGCGAGGCGGTCAGCCGTGCCGACCGTTCGGTGTATTTCGAGTTTTCCGACAAGTCCCTCAAGGGCATGCGCCTGCGGGCGATGTGGCAGCTGTACAAGTTCTGCCGCCGGGAAAAATTCGACGTGGTGATCTGCAACCGCTTCAAACCGGTGAACATGATGCTGACGCTCAACCGCTGGTTGAAGGTGCCGTTGTGCATCGGTATTTCCCACGGCTTCGGCGAGTACGACCGCTTCTACCGTCGTCGCCAGACTCAGCGCCTGATTGATCGGCACTGGCGTTTCGTCGGCGTGTCGCCGGCGGTCAAACAGTACCTGCTGGACTGCGATTGCGGTTTCACTGACCAGAACACGTACGCGATCACCAACGCCATCGACATCGAGCAGGCCGAGGGTTTGCAGCACAGCCGCGAACGCGCGCGCGAAATGCTGGGGATCGACCCGGCGGTGCGCCTGATCGGGGCACTGGGGCGGCTGGTGTCGGTCAAGGGCCACACTTACCTGTTGCAGGCTTTCGCCCAACTCAAAGACAAATACCCGAACACCCAACTGGCAATCATCGGTGCCGGACGCCTGCAGGCGCCGCTGGCGGCCGAGATCGAACAGTTGGGCCTGACTGGCCGGGCGCATCTGCTGGGCTTCAAGGAAAACGCACTGCAATACGTGCGCGCGTTCGATATCTGGACCATGCCGTCGCTGGCCGAAGGCCTCGGTCTGGCCTTGCTGGAAGGCATGAGCGGGCACCTGCCGGTGATCGCCTCGAACGTGCCGGCCATGCTGCCGCTGATCGAAGGTGCCGGTGGCCTGTCGATCACGCCCAAGGACGTGCCGAGCCTGGTGGCGGCACTGGACACCTACCTCGCGCTGTCGGATGTCGAGCTCAAGGCCAAGGGCGAGCAGGCTTACCGCTACTTGCAGGAACAGCACGACATCGAGGTCTTCCGCCAGGAATACCTGAACCTGATCGACTCCGGCCTGGAGCAGGCCCGCAAGGAACAGCCATGAGCGAAGAAAGAGCCATGAGCGAGTCAGCAGCGATGAGCGATGCGCAACCCCTCGTCACCGTTATCATCGCGTCCTATAACCATGGGCCGTACATCGAGGAAAGCATCCTCAGCGTCATCAACCAGAGCTACCGGAACATCGAGCTGCTGGTGATCGACGACGGTTCGAAGGACGACAGCGTCGAGCGCATCAAGGCCTTGCAGGAAAAGCACGGCTTCGATTTCCGGGTGCAGCAGAACCAGGGCCTGACCAATACGCTCAATGGCGCGATCGCGCGGGCCAAGGGCAGCCTGATCGTGCCGTTCGGTTCCGACGACATCATGTACCCGGACCGGATCGCGACACAGGTCGCCTACATGGACGGCAAGCCGGAAGTGGGCATCTGCGCCGGCAACATCGAGTTGATGGATGCCGACGGCAATCTCTATCCGGAGAAGCGTCAGCGCCGGGACGTGCCGTTCCGGCGCCTGGATTTCGATGACATGTTTCTGGAGCGCAAGCCGTACCCGCCGGCGCCGACCCTGATGATCCGCCGCGAAGCACTGGACAAGGTGGGCGGGTTCGATCCGACGATTCGTCTGGAAGATCTGTACATCGAACTGAAAGTGACCCGCGCCGGGTACTTCATCGATGGGTTGAACGTGGTGATGGCGCGCTATCGCAAGCACGCCACCAACTCCTACAAGAACCACCGTTTCATGATCGAAAACATCCTGCGCACCTACGCGCGGTTCAGCGATCATCCGCTGTACGACGAAGTGCGCTACAAGTCGCTCAATTCGATGTTTCTGAAGACCGCCAACCGCGACCGCAAACTGGCGCGGGAGCTGCTGGCGCAGATTCCTTTCAAGGCCTGGAACAAGAAGACCTGGCGCGGGCTGGGCCGGTTACTGTTTTTGCCGCTGGAAAAAGACTGAGGTCGTTGTCGCTCGCACTCGGCGAGCGACTTTTTCCGCCAGTTACTTGCACGAAGCCATGGAGCAGATAGGTGCTGTAGCTGATTTCCCTCAGCCAGCGGATGCTGCGTGGTTTCAAGGCACCGAACAAAGTGTTGTCAGAAGCCACGATCACGAAAAACAGCGACAGCAGAAACAGAGGCGGTGACGATGGCCGGCAGAGGCGGCCAGCGTAATGAACGGACTGGTCTGAATCATCAATGAACCCGAGCCGGCGCGTTGCCGGCCAGCACTTGCTTGTGCAGATTCTCTACGGCGGATTTCGACGCTGTTACGGCGTACCCCTGGAGCAGCGCCTCGAGGTGATCCTCGAACAGCCAGCGCTTGTCGACGGTGTAGCGTTGCATGTGGCGCAGATTACGCTGACGCAGTGACAGGCTGAGGGGCGAAGGGTAGATCCGCAGGTCGGCCAGATCGATCAGCCCGAACTCGCCATCCTCCAGCACCAGCACATTGCCCAGGTGCAGCGAGCGGAAATACACGCCTTGCTCATGCAGGCCGGCCATGAATTTGCCGAAACGTTCCACCAGCGCCTGTCGCACGGCTGGCGCGGTGATTCCCTGCAAGACCTGGCGCAGGGTGTGGCCCGGCAGCGGCGTGTAATGCACGGCGCTGCTGCCGTCGTCGAGGCGATACAGGTTCAGCACCTGGGGCGTGGGAATGCCCATTCGGCGCAATTGCTCGCTGTTGACGGCAAACCGCTCGGAATACGGATTGAAACTGCCCGAGGTGTACCAGCGGCGGCGGCGAAACAGCTTGAGAAAGCTGCCATCGGCCAGGCGCAGGACCTTCGGCCCGAGTCCGTCTTCCTCGATGACCTGGGCGCCGTTGCCGAGCTGTTGCAGAGCGGATGCCGAAAGCTTCTGTACCGGCATTGTCAAAAGACGTCGGGCCCGTTGATTGATGCTCAGGGCTGCAATCAGCGCCAAAGGAATCCACAGCAGGAACCAGTGCTCCTTGGGGCGCGAAATGATCCCGCCACCCTCGGTCAGCCCGGCACCGATGCCGAACACCAGCCAGGTCGAGGCGATGATCAGCAGCGGCTGCACGCGCTGGCGCCAACTGCTCAGCAAGCCCCAGGCCTGAAAGAACAGCCACGGCAGCATGCCGAGTATGCCGACGTAATAAAGCACGCCCAGCGCAAAGCTGTGGGGTTCCTGGAAGTTGTAACCGACACCCGGGTCAATCGCCAGTGTGGCGTTGTAGCCGTGGCCGATCCATGGGTGTTCGGCGATTTTTTCCAGGGCTTGCTGCCAGATTTCGAAACGGTAGGAGTCACCGCGTTCGATGATCATCTTCGAGAACAGCACCGACATGGTTGCGCCGCCGACCGCCAATGTCCCCAGCAGCACCAGCGAGCGACGGTTCCAGCAAATCAGGCTCAGCCACAATGCCGCCATGGTCAGCGCCACCAGCGGGGTGCGCGAGCCGGTTCCGATCACGGCCATGAACATGATCAGCATCGCGGGAATGCTGAGCCAGTACAGCCGGCGATTCTTGCAGGTCATGCTCAGACTGAGCCAATAGGCGCAGAAAAATCCGAACAGATGGGAGCTGAGCAAAGGGTTGTCGAACGCGCCACCACCGATCAGGCGCTCGCCGGGTTCAGAGTGGAGCACGAATGGAATCAGGAAACTGATCGTTGCGACCAGGGCCACCAGCGCGGCGCCGAACAGCAATGGCGAAAGAATGTCGCTGCGGTAACGAACCAGCAGGAAACACCCGGCGAACAGCATCAGGGTATGCAGCGGAGGTTTGAACATGCCGCCTATCGGCTCGCCCTGCGGCCCCCAGCAAAGGCTCAGCAGTGCCCAGGCGGCAAACAGCAGCAACGCAATGAACACCGGCTCACGCAGCATTTCCTTGAGTTCCCGCGGGCGCAGGCACAGTGCAATCAGCGTCGGAATGCTGAACAAGCCGTAAAACAGCTTGTGATGAACACTGCGACCCGGCAGGAAAAACAGCGCGCACAAGAGCAGGAAGTAGCCGACGGGAAGTATCCACAGGCTGATGAAGTCGAAAATTCGATTGGACGTACTGCTGAAGCCGCGAAGTTGCATGCTGAGAGATTCAATCCTGAAGTTGATCGGCCATTTCGATGATGGCTATTTGACGCAGAAAAAGACGCCTAACAATAACAGCCTTTGGCCGATTGCCAGAACCCTGAAGAAGCTGTGCTAAAGTCAGCGTCCTTTTTATCGACTTTCGCGTGATATGACCGACTCCAGTCCCGCCGCAAGCCCTTCGAGCTTGAAAATCTACTTCCGCCTGCTCGGCTACGTCCGGCCGTACATCAGTCTGTTCCTGATCAGCATCGTCGGTTTTCTGATTTTCGCCTCGACCCAGCCGATGCTCGGCTACATCCTCAAGTACTTTGTCGACGGTCTGTCCAATCCCGAGGCGGTGCTGTTTCCCACCGTGCCTTACCTGCGGGATCTGCAACTGTTGCAGGCCGTACCGCTGCTGATCATCCTGATCGCCGCGTGGCAGGGGCTGGGATCCTATCTGGGCAACTATTTCCTGGCCAAGGTTTCGCTGGGCCTGGTGCACGATCTGCGGGTGCAGTTGTTCAACAACTTGCTGGTGCTGCCGAACCGGTATTTCGACAAGCATAACTCCGGTCATCTGATTTCGCGTATCACCTTCAACGTGACGATGGTCACGGGGGCGGCAACAGATGCGATCAAGGTCGTAATCCGTGAAGGCATGACGGTGATCTTCCTGTTCGCCTCCCTGCTGTTCATGAACTGGAAGCTGACGCTGGTGATGGTTGCGATTCTGCCGCTGATTGCCGTCATGGTGCGTACCGCGAGCAAGAAATTCCGCAAGCAGAGCAAGAAAATCCAGCTGGCCATGGGCGACGTGACGCACGTGGCGTCGGAAACCATCCAGGGCTATCGCGTGGTACGCAGCTTTGGCGGCGAAGCCTACGAGGAAAAGCGCTTCCTCGATGCCAGCCAGGGCAATACCGACAAGCAGTTGCGCATGACCCGCACCGGGGCCATCTATACGCCGCTGCTGCAACTGGTGATCTACAGCGCCATGGCGATCCTGATGTTCCTCGTGCTGTACCTTCGCGGCGACGCATCGGCCGGTGATATGGTCGCCTACATCACGCTCGCGGGCCTGCTGCCCAAACCGATCCGTCAGTTGTCCGAAGTCAGTTCGACCATCCAGAAAGGTGTGGCCGGGGCCGAAAGCATTTTCGAGCAACTGGACGTCGAGCCGGAAGTCGATACCGGCACGGTCGAGCGCGACTCGGTCAGCGGTCGCCTCGATGTACGCAACCTGAGCTTCACCTACCCGGGCACCGAGCGGCAGGTGCTCGATGACATCAGTTTCTCGGTCGAGCCGGGGCAAATGGTGGCGCTGGTGGGGCGTTCGGGCAGCGGCAAGTCGACCCTGGCCAACCTGATTCCGCGCTTCTATCACCACGACAAGGGCGAAATCCTGATCGACGGCGTGGAAGTCGAACAGTACAAGCTGCTGAACCTGCGCCGCCATATTGCCCAGGTCACCCAGCATGTCACGCTGTTCAGCGACACCGTAGCCAACAACATCGCCTATGGCGATCTGGCCGGGGCGCCGCGCGAAGACATCGAGAAAGCCGCGCGTGATGCCTACGCGATGGACTTCATTTCTCAGCTGCCTGAAGGCCTGGATACTCAGGTCGGCGAAAACGGCGTGCTGCTTTCCGGCGGCCAGCGCCAGCGTCTGGCGATTGCCCGTGCCTTGCTCAAGAACGCGCCGTTGCTGATTCTCGACGAGGCCACCTCGGCCCTCGACACCGAGTCCGAGCGACACATTCAGGCGGCGCTGGATCAAGTGATGAAGGGCCGCACCACGCTGGTGATCGCTCATCGCCTGTCGACCATCGAGAAGGCCGACCTGATTCTGGTCATGGACCAGGGCCGGATCGTCGAGCGCGGCACCCACGACAACCTGCTGGCACAGAACGGCTACTACGCGCGTCTCAACGCCATGGGTCTCGACGCTCCGGCCGAAGACATCGCCTGATCCGGCCTCGATAACGCCGGGCGCGCAATATGCGTCCGGCATTTTTTCTCGCTGCACCGGTCTGTCGTCGGTTGAGAGCCTCCTTGCTTAAAAAATGCACAAAAAGGCCAGTGGTTTAATCCTGTTGCAGCCGCCGCACAAGCCTTCGCCAACCCTGTGTTAATATCGCGCCCCTGTTCATTTTGTATGTGGGTTGCTCCATGAAGTTGTCCATGCCGCGATTCGATCAAGCCCCTGTCTTGGTGGTCGGCGATGTCATGCTCGACCGTTACTGGCATGGTGGTACCTCACGGATTTCCCCTGAGGCGCCGGTTCCTGTCGTTAAAGTCGAGCAAATCGAAGACCGCCCGGGCGGTGCCGCCAACGTTGCCTTGAACATTGCCGCGCTGGGTGCGCCGGCGTCGCTGGTCGGTGTGACCGGTGACGACGAAGCCGCCGACAGCCTGAGCAACAGCCTCAAGGGTGCGGGCGTGCGAGCCTTGTTCCAACGCATCGCGCACCAGCCGACCATCGTCAAGCTGCGGGTCATGAGCCGGCACCAGCAATTGCTGCGTATCGACTTCGAAGAACCGTTCGCCACCGACGCACTGGCCCTTGGCGCGCAGGTCGACGACCTGCTGGAAGGCATCAAGGTGCTGGTGCTGTCCGACTACGGCAAAGGTGCCCTGAAAAACCATCAGGCGCTGATCCAGGCTGCGCGTGCCAAAGGCATTCCGGTGCTGGCCGACCCGAAGGGCAAGGATTTCTCGATCTACCGTGGCGCGAGCCTGATCACCCCGAACCTCAGCGAATTCGAAGCCATCGTCGGCGGTTGCGCCGATGAGCACGAGCTGGTGGCCAAGGGCGCGACGCTGATGCATGACCTGGATCTCGGCGCGCTGCTGGTCACCCGTGGCGAACACGGCATGACCCTGTTGCGTCCGGATCAT
This sequence comes from Pseudomonas pharyngis, assembly GCF_021602345.1. GTDB lineage: Bacteria > Pseudomonadota > Gammaproteobacteria > Pseudomonadales > Pseudomonadaceae > Aquipseudomonas > Aquipseudomonas pharyngis. Next base: position 211,136 of record NZ_BQID01000003.1, on the reverse strand, counting down.
CCGGCGCTGCATTTGCCTGCGCGGGCCCGTGAAGTGTTCGACGTGACCGGTGCCGGCGACACGGTGATTTCCACCCTGGCGGCCGCGATTGCCGCTGGCGAAGAACTGCCGCACGCGGTAGCGCTGGCCAACCTGGCGGCGGGCATCGTGGTCGGCAAGTTGGGTACGGCGGCGATCAGCGCCCCGGAACTGCGTCGCGCCATTCAGCGTGAAGAAGGTTCCGAGCGCGGTGTGTTGGGCCTGGAGCAGTTGCTGCTCGCGGTGGCCGATGCCCGTGCACACAACGAAAAAATCGTTTTCACCAATGGCTGCTTCGACATCCTGCATGCCGGTCATGTGACCTACCTGGAGCAGGCGCGGGCTCAAGGCGATCGTTTGATTGTCGCGGTCAACGACGATGCTTCGGTCAGCCGCCTCAAGGGGCCTGGCCGTCCGATCAACAGCGTCGACCGGCGCATGGCTGTGCTGGCGGGGCTTGGGGCGGTGGACTGGGTCATCAGTTTCCCTGAAGGCACGCCAGAAAACCTGCTGCGCGAGGTCAAGCCGGACGTGCTGGTCAAGGGCGGGGATTATGGGATTGACCAGGTGGTCGGCGCCGACATCGTGACGGCTTATGGCGGCACCGTGAAAGTGCTGGGACTGGTGGAAAACAGTTCGACGACCGCGATTGTCGAAAAAATCCGCAGTCGTTGATAGATGGATCCTTATCGTTTTGTACTGCGTGTGAACGGATTTTGCCTTGGGGATCTAACCGTTTCCGTTGATGTTGGCAGGTTTGAATCCGCTGCGCTTGCCTGCTTACGTCGTGTGGTCATTTAACCTATGAAAGTCATGCTCCTGGTGATGAACGAACAGCGGGTCATTCTCGACCGGCTCTACGACATCGTGCAGCAGAACTGTGATGAATGCGTCATCTATCGACTCAGCAAACAGCAACAGATGAACCTGGGGCCTTTTTTGGCCTCGGTTGATTACCAGACCTTTGATCGTGTCGTGATCTTCTCCAGGGTCAAGCGCCTGGTCCCGCAGTTGCGGGTGCTCAAGTGCATCCCCGGACTGGTCTTTCTCGAACACGACGCCTACCAGAACTACATGCCCGCCAGTAAATATCGTGGCGTTTATTCGCGTCTCTACAGGCGCCTGCCGAGTTGCCGGGCGCTGGTATCCGGGGCGGTGGTCGCACGCAAGATGCTTGCTGAAGGCATCGACACGGTGTTCGTCTCCAAGGGTTATGACGAGCAGATGCTGCGCAACACCGGGTCCGAGCGCGACATTCCCATCGGTTTTCTCGGCAGCCTGAAGAGCACCGAGTACGCCCAGCGCAAGGCTCTGCTCGAATCGCTGGCGCAGCGTACCGGTATGCTGGTGACCCGCACCCGCTCCGGCTCCGAATACCTGGAAACGCTCAATCGCATCAAGATTTTCGTCAGCGCCGATATCGGCATGAACGAGTTCATGATCAAGAATTACGAAGCCATGGCCTGCGGTTGTGTGCTGCTGGCCTGGAGTCAGGGCGAAGAAGACAAGTTGCTCGGTTTCGAAGACATGCACAACACCGTGTTCTATCGCAGCGAAGACGAGGCGGTGGAAAAGATCAAACTGTTGCAGGGCGATCCGGAGCTGTCGCAGCGTATCGCCAGCAATGGTCAGGCCTTTGCAGAAAGTCGCTATTCCTTCGCCCGTGTCGGCCAGGCCCTCGCCACTGAAATACAGCGCGAGATGCGCCCATGGCAGCCGCCGTCAGCATTCACGCGGTTCTGGGTGAAACTGCGTTTCGGCATGAAGGTGCCGGTCTGAATGAAGGATGAACACATGGCGCTGGATGCGCTCCCCGGCGGTAACCAGTCGGTGCTGGGCGCGTTGCCCGAGCCATTGCGCGAATGCCTGAGCCGCGCGCACCGGGTCGTCCTGATCGCGAATAACCCGGCCATCACGGCGGCGGATTTTCAGGCACTGAATATCAGCGCCAATGACGTCGTCGTCAGTTTCAACACCTGCATCAAGGCGCCGCTGCTCAACGAGCAAAGCTTGAACGTCTTCGTGCATGGCTATAACGCGCCGGACGCCTATTTTTTTGGTCTGCCTTACGGCCCGGACGTGCAACGGTTGTTCGAGCATGCGGGCGAGCGGTGTTTCACCATGCTGGTCGGCTGCGCCGCACCGATGTGTCCGTTGCCACGGGTGGCCATGTATTGGGATCGCATCCCGCTGCCGCCCCTGTGGAACTATCCGGTCGACCGTCCGGGCGGCAAGCGCTACGTTGGGCCTTCGACCGGTTTCAATACGCTGGTGGTATTAGACTGGTTGCGCGGTCACGCCGGTTATTCCTATCAGCTCATGACCCTGGGGTTTTCCAACGAATCGGGGAAACTGTGGGGTGGGCATGCCTGGGATTACGAGCGCGACTGGCTGCAGCAGTCGGACGTCATTGTGGTGCCTTTGCAACCCCGTCGCTGGTGGCAAAAGCTCTTTCGCCAAAAATAAAAGGTGCTGTTGAGTGTTGAAAATTGCCGTCGCTTTTTTCGGGATCCCGAGAAATTCGCAGATTTGCTTCCCTTCCATTGAACAGAACGTTCTGGCGCAGTTTCCGGCGGGCAGCGACGTACAGTGCTTCTATCATTTGTACAAAATCGATGAAGTACAGAACTTGCGCTCAGGCGAAAAAGGCGAGTTGGCGGCTGACAACTATCAGCCGTTCGAATCGATGATCGGGGCCCTGACTTCGACTGACGGGGTGCTGGAGCGTTGGGATTTCGAGCAGGTCAAAGCGCAGGGCGATACCTGGGCCGATGACTATGCGTCGCTGCGCAACCTGATCTATCAGCTCAATTCACTGCACACCGTGACCAGCATGATCGAAACCTTCAATCCCGATTTCGTCGTGTTCGTGCGCCCGGACATTTTCTTCCACAACCCGCTGCCCGCCTATGTCTTCAATCATCCAGAGGCTCGGAGGCACTCTGCCTACATTCCGGACTGGCAGTGGTGGGGCGGGTTGAACGACCGCTTTGCCATTTGCGGGCGCGATACCTATGTCGCCTATGGCAAGCGGATCGAGCGCATTTTCCAATTCTGCAAAGCGACGGGAAGAAAGCTGCACTCCGAGCGCTTGCTCAAGTACGCGCTACAGCAGACCGGTGCCAAAGTCTGCACGCTACCGACCCAAGCCTCTCGGGTGCGAATCACCGGCGCTTTTGCCGAAGAGTCGTTTTCGCCCAAGCGCGGCATGGGCAAGCGTGAAAACCGTTATTTCCATTTCTTCGCGACCTTGCGCACCTGGATCGATCGTCGGCGCTAATCGGCTATTTGCTCGCGCGTTTCTTGCCAATACCAACCAGACGCAGCGCCTTCAGACTCAATTGCTTGAGTCCCGCGCGAGGGGGCTTCGCCGGTTGCAGGCCCTGTTGCACGACCCAATCTTTCCAGCGAATCCGCTCTTCACGCACGACCCAGCCCGTCTGGGTCGCAAAGCTTTCGGCCAGATATAGCCCGCGGGTGCTGGCCGGCAGGAGCTTGTCGCGCTTGAGGGTATACAGCTCGGCCAAGGGCGCGCCGTCCTTGAGCGGCATCAGGTAGAGATCGGGGCGCTTGCGGTCGAGCCGAGCCACCAGTTGATCTCCCTCCAGACGCTCGTCGACGTGGAACAGGCTCAGGGATTTTGCCTCCTTGGGCACGTCCAGCCGCAAGTCGTAGATCAATTGCAGGGACGCGGTCGGCAAGTGCACGTAGGCCCGTGGCCGTTCGAGCAATTGCAGATTGGCGCAGCGCACCGGCCGCGCCGAGCCGGACAACGGCGTCAGGCGAAAGGGCAGGGCCTCGCGATAATGCAGCGCCGATGCGTACGGCGCCGGCAGCCAGGTGTCGTTGAAACGCCCGCCGAGCCAGCCTTCCGGGGTTTCCAGCAGGCACTCCTCGGCGATTTCCTGAATCGCCGTGTGCAGTGGGATATTCAGCTCATGGGCTGGCACGTAGCCGGAAATCAGTTTGAGCACCACGTCGCCGCGATCCTGCCGGCGCTGGCGTACCAGCACCCAATAATCGCGATTCTGCCAGTGCAGGGTCAGGCGCACCGAGACGCCGAGGTTGGCCAGTTCCAGCGCAAAACGCTCGGCATCGGCCACGCTCACCGGTTTGCGCCGCTGCAGGGTCTGGGCGAAATTCAGCGGCATGCCCACGCTCTGGTAGGTCAGGCCTTCCGGGGTGGCTTCGACGAACAGCGGCAGCGTCTTGAAGTTGCTCGGGTTCTTTCTGATGAGCGTACGCGGCATGTCGGCTCCTGCTTAAGGCCGCGAGGCGGCGTCATTGTCCACGTAGGACCTGGGCAACGGTCGCAACGTTGTGGGCGAGGTGCAGCGGATTGATGGTCCCGACGATGGCACTGGCCACACCGGGCTGGGCGAACAGCAACTCGAAGCTGGCACGCACCGGGTCCACGCCGGAACTCAGGCACACATGACCGCTGGCCAGGGCCTTCTTCACCAGAATGGCTTTACCGTGGGCAGCAGCATAGTCAATGACCGCCTTCTCGTTTTGTTCGTTCAGATTGTAGGTGACCATCGCGCAGTCGCCTTGCTCCAGTGCTTTCAAACCACCATCGACCGTCTTGCCGGAGAAACCGAAGCCGCGGATCTTGCCCTCGGCCTTCAGTGCGGCGAGGGTTGCGTAGACTTCGCTGTCGTTGAGAATCGCCAGATCGTTGCCGTCGGAGTGCACCAGCACCAGGTCGATAAAATCGGTTTCAAGACGTTGCAGGCTGCGCTCCACCGACATCCGGGTGTGAGCGGCGCTGAAATCGTGGGTCGATTGGCCGTCGACAAATTCTTCGCCGACCTTGCTGACGATCACCCAGTCCTGACGCTCGCCGCGCAGCAGCGGGCCGAGGCGTTCTTCGCTGCGGCCATAGGCTGGCGCAGTATCGATCAGGTTGATACCCAGCTGGCGCGCCTGCTTGAGCAACATACGCGCGGCGTCGTCGTCGGGGATCTGGAAGCCGTTGGGATATTTCACGCCCTGGTCGCGGCCAAGTTTGACGGTGCCCAGGCCCAGCGGCGAGACCAGCAGCCCGGTGCTGCCCAGCGGGCGATGCAAATCGTGCAGGGTCGGCAGGCTCATGGCAGCAGTTGCTCCCAGGCGGGAACGCCCATCGGTGGTTTTGGCAGCTCGGGCAGGGGAGCAGCGTGGCTTGGCTGGATGCCGTCGCGTTCCAGGGACGCGATCACCCGGTCAGCGAAGTCCGGGGCCAGGGCCAGTTTGGTTGGCCAGCCGACCAGCAGGCGACCTTCTTCGGCGAGGAACGCGTTGTCCGGACGGGTCAGGCCGGTTTGCAACGGTTCGGCACGATCGACGCGCAGGGTCGCCCATTGCACGGTGCTCAGGTCGATCCAGGGCAGCAGCTGTGCGATTTCCTTTTGTGCAGTGGCGATCTGCTCGGCGGGCTCACGGGCCACGCCTTCGGATTCGGCAATGTCGCCGCCCAGATACCAGACCCACTGACCGTCGGCGGCCGGGTGGGTGGTCACGGTAATACGCGGCTTGGTGCCGCCACCGAGGCAGTGCGCGTACAGCGGCTTCAGGCCAGGGCCCTTGGCGATGATCATGTGCAGCGGCCGGCGTTGCATCGCCGGATGAGTCAGGCCCAAGGCAGTCAGCAGGTCGGCAGTACCGGCGCCGGCGCTGAGGACGATGCGCTGGGCACGAATCTCACGGCCATCGACTTTCAGACCGACCAGCACACCGCTTTCCAGTAACGGCTCGATGCCGTGGCCGGCGAGCAGACCGTCGCCCGACAAATCCGCCAGACGCTGAATCAGGCTCGGCACGTCGATCACCAGTTCGGCGAGGCGGTAGACCTTGCCCTTGAAACGCTTGTCCTGCAGGGCCGGCGGCAGTTGATCGCCCTTGACCTGATCGACCCGGCCACGCACCGCTTTGCTGGCGAAGAAACTGGTCAGATTGCCGGCCAGTGTGCCCGGCGACCAAAGGTAATGGGCTTCGGACAACAGGCGCACGCCGGTCAGGTCCAGTTCGCCGTTGCCGGCCAGGGCTTCACGCCAGCGGCGCGGCATATCGGCGATGGCTTCCGAGGCGCCGGTCAGCGCACCGTGCAGCGCGTACTTGGCGCCGCCGTGGATGATGCCCTGGGACTTCACACTCTGCCCGCCGCCGAGGCTGGCACTTTCCACCAGCACGGTCGAGAAACCCTGGCGACGCAGGCGCGCGTTCAGCCAGAGACCGGCGACACCCGCGCCGACAATCAGCACGTCGGTGGAAATTGGAGATGGCATGCAACGACCTCAGTGTTCAAGACGAGGGCGCAGTATACAGACTCGGGGAAAAGGGGATTTGTCGATGATCAACGGAGGAATGCGAAACCAAATGTGGGAGCGAGCCTGCTCGCGATAGCGGTGGTTCAGGCGACTTGGTAGTTGAGTCGACTATAGCCTTCGCGAGCAGGCTCGCTCCCACAGGAGTAGAGGTTGATGCTCAGTGGCCGGCGGTTTTCGAGAACAGTTGAATCACCACCACACCGAGCACGATCAGCGCCATTCCGAGCATCGCCGGGATATCCAGCTTCTGCCCGTAGATGAACAGCGCCGCAACACTGACCATCACGATGCCCATGCCGGCCCATACCGCGTAGGCCACGCCCACCGGCACGCTGCGCACCACCAGAGTCAGCATCCAGAACGCGATGGCGTAGCCGACGATGACCAGCACCAGCGGCAAAGGCGTGCTGAAGCCTTTGACGGCTTTCATCGAAACGGTCGCGATCACCTCGGCGCAGATGGCGATGGCCAGATAGACGTAAGCGTTCATGTTCAAGTCCTCGTGTGTAGCGTTGCTTTCTGAGGCGGCATTCTAGTGACTCCCCAGATGGGGTAAAGTCATTACCTATCTGTTTACAAGATGGGTTGGCCGATGAGCATGCAGTGGAATCTGGAGCAGTTGCGGGTGTTCGTCGCGGTGGCCGAACAGCGCTCGTTTTCCGCCGTGGCGCGTCAGCAGCGCAAGGCGCAGTCGGCGATCAGCAGCGCGATTGCCATGCTCGAGGACGACCTCGGTGTCAGCCTGTTCGAGCGTAGCAGTGGTCGCCAGCCGATTCTTACCGAAGCAGGGGAGGCGTTGCTGGAGGAGGCGCGTGAAGTGTTGCGCCAGTGCGAGCGCCTGAACGGCCGGGCCGTGGCCATGATGCGCGGGCAGGAAGCGCAGTTGCGGGTGGCCCAGGATGAGGCGATGCCCTATCAGGCGCTGGTGGAAAGCTTCGCCGCCCTGGCCGAGCAGTTTCCCAGTCTGGAAGTCCAACTGACCAGCGCCGCCCAAGGTGAGGTTTCACGCAAACTGGTGGAGCGCCGGGCCGATCTCGGGCTGCTGTTCTATCACGATGAAATCCCTGAAGCGCTGGAGCGCCGGGTGCTGGGCAGTGTGGAAATGGTCACGGTCTGCGGCGTCAACCATCCCTTGGCAGCGCAGGCTTACGTCACCTGCCAGCAACTGGCGCAGCATCGGCAGTTGTTGATGTCGACCCAGACCAGCATTTATCCCGGCAACGAACCGGCCAGTCCGCAGGTATGGCGCGCTGACAGTTTCTACGTGATGGCCGAATGGCTGGTGCGTGACCTCGGCTGGGCCTGGCTGCCGCGCCACGTGGTGCAGTACTCGGCGTATCAGGGCCTGATGGTGGAACTGGACAGCGAATGGACGCCGCCGGCGCTGGTGGTGGAACTGGTCTGGCGCCGTGATGAACCGCTTGGACCGGCGGCGCGCTGGCTGGCGGAGCGATTTGCCATACACCTGCGGGCGATCGGCGGCAAAAGCCGATAAACTCCGCCGCCATGAATAGAACTCTCTACACCGCGCTGTTTTACCTGGGGCTGCCATTGGTGGCGATTCGGCTGTGGCTGCGTTCGCGCAAGGCGCCGGCGTATGCCAAGCGGATTGGCGAACGTTTCTCCTATGGCCTGCCGACCTTGCAGCCCGGAGGTATTTGGGTTCACGCCGTGTCGGTGGGCGAAAGCATCGCCGCCGCGCCGATGATTCGCGCGCTGCTGCAACGTTATCCACAGCTGCCGATCACCGTGACCTGCATGACGCCGACCGGTTCGGAACGCATTCACGCAATGTTCGCCAACGAGCCACGCATCCAGCACTGCTATTTGCCGTATGACTTGCCCTGCGCGGCGGCGCGTTTTCTGGATCGCGTGCAGCCGAAACTGGCAGTGATCATGGAAACCGAACTCTGGCCCAACCACATTCACCAATGCGCCAAACGCGGGATTCCGGTGGCATTGGCCAACGGACGCCTGTCCGAGCGTTCGGCCAAAGGCTATGGCCGGTTCAGCAAGCTGACCGCGCCGATGCTCGCCGAAATGAGTCTGTTCGCCGTGCAGACCGAAGCCGAAGCCCAGCGCTTCCGCGATCTCGGTGCGCGCCCGGAGACAGTCGAAGTCACCGGCTCGATCAAGTTCGACCTGACCATCGACCCGCAACTGCTGCAACGCGCCGCTGAACTGCGCGGCCAATGGCAGGCGCTGGAGCGCCCGGTGTGGATCGCCGCCAGCACCCATGAAGGCGAAGACGAGGTGGTGCTGAACGCCCATCGGCGCCTGCTGGCCAACCATCCCGATGCGCTGCTGATTCTGGTGCCGCGCCATCCGGAGCGTTTCAACTCGGTGTTCGAGTTGTGCCAGCGTGAAGGTTTTGCCACGGTGCGTCGTTCCACTGGCGCGAGCGTCGATGCGCAGACTTCGGTGCTGCTCGGCGACACCATGGGTGAGCTGCTGTTTCTATACGCATTAGCCGACAGCGCGTTCGTCGGCGGCAGTCTGGTAGCCAACGGCGGGCACAACCTGCTGGAGCCGGCAGCGCTGGCGAAACCGGTGATCAGCGGCCCGCATCTGTTCAATTTCCTCGACATCGCCGCGCAACTGCGCAGCGCCGGGGCCTTGGCCGAGGTGGATGACGCCGAAGGTCTGGCGACAGAGGTGCAGCGTCTGTTCGAACTGCCGCGCGACGCACAGCGCATGGCCGACGCCGGGCTGAGCGTGATGCGCCGCAATCAGGGCGCGTTGCAGCGTTTGCTCGATGGACTGGGAAGGTTGATCGACCGCCCATAAAAAACGCAGCCTCAGGGCTGCGTTTTTTTGTTCAAGGCCGGGCCTTTAGCTGGGCTTCGGCAGCCTTGGCCAGATCCGGCGGCAGGAAATCCTTGTCCGGGTTGTAGTCGGCTTTCAGATAACGCGTCAGATCCTGCAAGTCACCCGGGTTCAACGTCCCCGCTGCCTGCTTCAAGCGCAGGTTGTCGAGGATGTAGTCGTAGCGGGTGTTGTTGTAGTTGCGCACCGAGGTGTAGAGCTGACGCTGGGCGTCGAGCACATCGACGATGTTGCGCGTCCCCACCTGGTAACCGATTTCCGTGGCTTCCACCGCGCTCTGGTTGGAGATGATCGACTGGCGGCGCGCCTGCACCTGCTCGACGTCGGTGTTCACCGCGCGGTGCAGGTTGCGGGTGTTCTCCACCACTTGCCGGCGCAGGCCTTCACGCTGCTGCTCGGTCTGGTCCAGCCGTGAGTACGACTCGCGCACTTGCGAGCTGGTCAATCCGCCGCTGTAGATCGGGATGTTCAGTTGCAGGCCCACGGTGCTCTGCTCGACGTTGCCACTGTACGGCGTACCGAACGCGTTCGGGTTGGAGAAGCCGAGGGCGTCGTTGTCGCCTTTCTCGTATTTGGCCACCGCGTCGAGGGTCGGCAGGTGGCCGGCCTTGCGCTGTTTCAGGGTCTGTTCGGCGGAGCTGACCGCGTAGTTGCTGGCCAGCAGATTGAGGTTCTGTTTCGCGGCGGTATCGACCCAGGCCTTGGCGTCGTTCGGCGCCGGCGGCAGGATCGGCAACGTGTGGACGATGCCCTGGATCGAGTTGTACTGGCGGTTGGTCAGGGTGATCAGCGCTTGGAACGCATCATCGACCTGACGCTGGGCGACGATCCGGTTGGCCCGTGCGGTGTCGTAACTGGCTTGCGATTGCAGCACGTCGGTCTTGTCCGACAGGCCCACGTCGAAGCGCTCGTTGGACTGGTCGAGCTGGCGCTTGAACGCGGCTTCCTCGGCCTTGGTCGAGGCCAGGTTGTCCTGGCTGCGCAGCACGTTGAAGTAGCTTTCGGCGGTTTGCAGGATCAGGTTCTGCTCGGTGGCCGAAAGTTGCAGCGCGGCCTGCTCGTTGACGTCCTTGGCGGCCTGGTACTGGAACCAGCGATCGGCGCGGAACAGCGGTTGCGCCAGCGTCGCCTGATAGGAGTGCGCGCTGCGATTGGCAATGGCCGAGGGCTGGTCGATCGAAGTGCGCACGTTGGCGACTTCAGCGCCGCCGGACAGGTTCGGCAGCAGCCCGGCGCGGGCCTGGGGCACCACTTCTTTCTGCGCACCGTACTGAGCGCGGGCGGCGGCCAGGTCGGCGTTGTTGTCGACCGCTTCCTGGTAGACGCTGACCAGATCGGTCCTGGTCGATAAAGGCGCTTCTGCTGCCCAGGCCGTTGCGGTGGACGCACAAGACACGGCGACAGCCAGTGAGAGTTTGCGCAGCATGAGGCGATCCCTAGCATGAATATTATGGAAATAATCCGGGCGCCAAAGGTAAGGCGCGGCCCATGCAGCGTCAAGGCGCGGCATGGCGTAGCGAGTGTAGTAGCGCCGACGGCAGGCAACAATCTGCCAATTGCGCCATTCATCATGGTGTTTGCCACGGTGTTGGCGTTCTTTGCCGGTTGTGTCTAGACTGGCCGGGTTCTTGTCGGGGTGCCTTGCTATGAGGCTGAGATCGAATAATTTCGGATCCCGTTGAACCTGATCAGGTTAGCGCCTGCGTAGGGAACAAGATTTCTCGTCACCCGGCGAGTCCTCTTGTGCTTCGTCCGGGATATTGTTCGACAATCGAACGCTCGACGACGATGCACAGCACCAGTCCTGGTGCGTCCGTGCCTTTCAGGTTCTGCTCCGACAATCCACTGCCTGGATGCTGTCTGGAGAGCCCGTGATGACTACAAAATCTAAAAACGCGATCAACCTGAGTGACTCGGCCAAGGTCGACGAGCAGTCGGTTCAACCGTTCACCCGTTCGCAAAAAGTCTACGTTCAGGGCTCCCGCCCGGACATCCGCGTGCCGATGCGCGAAATCACCCTCGATGTGACCCCGACCGACTTCGGCGGCGAAATCAATGCGCCGGTCACCGTCTACGACACCTCCGGCCCGTACACCGATCCGAATGTGGTGATCGACGTGCGCAAAGGTCTGGGCGACGTGCGTTCGGCGTGGATCGACGACCGTGGCGACACCGAGCGTCTGCCAGGCCTGAGTTCGAATTTCGGTCAGGAACGCCTGGCCGATCCAGAGCTGACCAAGCTGCGTTTCGCCCACGTCAACAACCCGCGCCGCGCCAAGGCCGGGGCCAACGTCAGCCAGATGCACTACGCGCGCAAAGGCATCATCACTGCCGAGATGGAATACGTCGCCATCCGCGAAAACATGAAGCTGCAAGAGGCCCGCGCCGCCGGTCTGTTGAAGCAGCAGCACGCCGGCCACAGCTTCGGCGCGAGCATTCCGAAAGAAATCACCCCTGAGTTCGTGCGCGAAGAAATCGCCCGTGGTCGCGCAATCATTCCGGCCAACATCAACCACGTCGAACTCGAGCCGATGATCATTGGCCGCAACTTCCTGGTGAAGATCAACGGCAACATCGGCAACAGCGCGCTGGGTTCGTCCATCGAAGAAGAAGTGGCGAAACTGACCTGGGGCATTCGCTGGGGCTCGGACACCGTGATGGACTTGTCCACCGGCAAACACATTCACGAAACCCGCGAGTGGATCATCCGCAACTCGCCGGTTCCGATCGGCACCGTGCCGATTTATCAGGCACTGGAAAAAGTGAATGGCGTCGCCGAAGACCTGACCTGGGAGCTGTTCCGCGACACACTGATCGAGCAGGCGGAGCAGGGCGTCGACTACTTCACCATCCACGCCGGCGTGTTGCTGCGCTACGTGCCGCTGACCGCCAAACGCGTGACCGGCATCGTGTCCCGTGGCGGTTCGATCATGGCCAAGTGGTGCCTGGCGCACCACAAAGAGAACTTCCTCTACACCCACTTCGACGAAATCTGCGAAATCATGAAGGCCTACGACGTCAGCTTCTCGCTGGGCGACGGTCTGCGTCCGGGCTCGATTGCCGACGCCAACGACGAAGCGCAGTTCGGCGAACTGGAGACCCTCGGCGAGCTGACCAAGATCGCCTGGAAGCACGACGTGCAATGCATGATCGAAGGCCCCGGCCACGTGCCGATGCAGTTGATCAAAGAGAACATGGACAAGCAGCTGGAGTGCTGCGACGAGGCGCCGTTCTACACCCTCGGCCCGCTGACCACCGACATCGCACCGGGTTACGACCACATCACCTCGGGTATCGGTGCGGCGATGATCGGCTGGTTCGGTTGCGCGATGCTCTGCTACGTGACGCCGAAGGAACACTTGGGTCTGCCGAACAAGGATGACGTGAAGACCGGGATCATCACCTACAAGATCGCGGCCCATGCGGCGGATTTGGCCAAAGGGCACCCGGGCGCGCAGATCCGCGACAACGCCTTGAGCAAGGCGCGTTTCGAATTCCGCTGGGAAGACCAGTTCAACCTCGGTCTGGACCCGGACACCGCCCGTTCGTATCACGATGAAACCCTGCCGAAGGACTCGGCGAAGGTCGCGCATTTCTGCTCGATGTGCGGGCCGAAATTCTGCTCTATGAAGATCACTCAGGAAGTCCGCGAATACGCGGCCAACCAGCGGATCGACGCGGTCGACGTGGACGTCGCCCAGGGCCTGGCGGAACAGGCCGAGCGGTTCAAGAAGGAAGGCAGTCAGCTGTACAAAAAAGTTTGATCCCGCACTGATCGTTCCCACGCTATGCGTGGGAATGCCTCTAGGGACGCTCCGCGTCCAGTGACGCGGAGCGTCACGGGCTGCATTCCCACGCGGACGGTTCGACGCCTCGACGTGGGAACGATCACAACGGGTCAGCACAACAACAAATGTCCCTCTGAGATAACACCCTTGAGCATTCAACCCGGTACTTATTCCCCCGACCTCGCCGTGCCCGCCAACCAGCGTGTGTTCGGCGGTCGCGATCTGTTTTCCCTGTGGTTTTCCCTCGGCATCGGCCTGATGGTGTTGCAGACCGGCGCGTTGCTGGCGCCGGGGCTGGGCCTGTCGGGATCGCTGCTGGCGATTTTCCTCGGCACCCTGGTCGGCGTCCTGTTGCTGGCCGCCGTCGGCGTGATAGGCAGTGACACCGGCCTGTCGTCGATGGCCGCGCTGAAACTCAGCCTCGGCAGCAAAGGCGCGAACCTGCCGGCGCTGCTTAATCTGCTGCAACTGATCGGTTGGGGTTCGTTCGAAATCATCGTCATGCGCGATGCGGCCAGCCTGCTCGGCACCCGTGCGTTCAGCGAAGGTTCGCTGTGGGCCAGTCCGATGCTGTGGACGCTGTGCTTCGGCGCATTGGCGACATTGCTCGCGGTCAGCGGGCCGTTGACATTCGTGCGCAAGATTCTGCGCAAGTGGGGCATCTGGCTGATTCTGGCCGCGTGCATCTGGCTGACCTGGAACCTGCTCGCCAAGGCCGACCTCGCCGCCTTGTGGGCACAGGCCGGGGATGGCTCGATGCCGCTCGCCGTGGGTTTCGACATCGCCATCGCGATGCCGCTGTCGTGGCTGCCGCTGATTGCCGACTACTCGCGTTTCGGCAAACGGGCGAAGAGTGTGTTCGGTGGCACCGCCATCGGTTTCTTCATCGGCAATTTCTGGCTGATGAGTCTTGGCGTCGCCTACACCCTGGCCTTTGCGCCAAGCGGTGAAGTCAACGCGCTGCTGCTGGCACTGGCCGGCGCCGGTCTGGGCATTCCGCTGCTGCTGATTCTGCTGGACGAGTCGGAAAACGCTTTCGCCGACATTCACTCGGCAGCGGTTTCCAGCGGGATTCTGTTGCGTCTGAAAGTCGAGCATCTGGCGCTGGCCATCGGCGTGATCTGCACCCTGATCGCCTTGCTCGCGCCGTTGGCGCAGTACCAGAACTTCCTGTTGCTGATCGGCTCGGTGTTCGCGCCGCTGTTCGGCGTGGTGCTGGTGGATCACTTCATCCTGCGCAAGCGCAGTGCTCAGGTGGCGTCGGCCGCGTTGCGCTGGCCGGCACTATTGGCCTGGCTGGGTGGCATCAGCACCTATCACTTGCTGGCCAATCTGTATCCGGATGTCGGCGCGACCCTGCCGGCGCTGGTGCTGGCAGGGCTGCTGCAACTCGTGCTCGGCCGGGCTTTCAGTTACGGCCGGGAAACAGCTCGGGCTTGAGAATGCCGTTCAGGCGCGGGTAAGGGATCTTCAGTTCGACGTGGCCCAGCGCATAAGGCGCGATGGTGGTCACGTCGTACTTGAGGATCACGCCGCCGTAGGTCAGCGCCACGTTCGGGGTTTTGACGAACGGCCAACTCTTCACGAATTCCGGTTCCTGATCGAGCTTGGTGCTGATCAGCCAGCTGTTGTGCGCCACTTGCGCCGCTTTCCAGAACGCCTCTTCCTGACCCGGCAGCAGCATGTCCGCCAGGGTCAGCACCTTGTGCTGCTGACGCGAATAGTTGATGAAACCGCGTCCCGGCGTACCGTGTGCACCGCCAGTGTCCAGGTAGCTCGAGGTTTCGATGATCACCAGACCGTCATGCTGCTCGCGTACTTTCGCCTGCAGATAGCTGCTGTTGCGCGGGCCGGCGTTGGCCAGGAACTGCTCGCGATACGCTGCCAGCGTTGGTGCTACCGGGGCGTTCGGCGCGGTGCGGGTCATTTGCAGCAAGCGTTTTTCGATGATGCCGTCCAGCGCCGGTTCTGCCGGGAAGCGCAACGTATCGATGTTCACCAGCGGACAGTCCTGGTTGGAACAGCCGGGTTTCAGCGTTTCCGAGGCGTCGCGGGTGGTTTCCAGCGGCGTGCGATAGTTGGGCTGGAACAGGCTGGCGCAGGCGCCCAGGGTCAGGGCGATGGCGGCCACGGAGGCAATTTTGAAAAGCGACATGGGCGTCCTTTCTGAAGCAGGGGAAGGCAAAAAGTTACCGCTTCGACTCTCAACGAAGCGGTCAGTTCGCCACTAAGCTAATTAGAGTGGGTTTCGCCTCCACCGTCCATCCCGCTGACAGTAAAGGGGCTGCATCAAACGTCACGGGCGCGTTAGGATGGCGCGAAGTCGAGGTCGCAAGAAGGCGCCTCGTGTTGGATTTGCAGTAAAGAGGATGCTCATGACCGATTTTGCCAAAGCCATTCCGAGCGCCGTCGATATCGTGCGACGCGAGCAGTGCTACAAGGGCTTCTACAAGCTCGACCGTCTGCACTTGCGCCACGAACTGTTCGCCGGTGGCATGAGCCGCGAAATCAATCGTGAAGTGTTCGTGCGCCACGATGCCGTGTGCATGCTGCCCTACGATCCGCAGCGCGATGAAGTGGTACTGATCGAGCAGTTTCGCGTCGGGGCTCTGGGCAAGGCGGAGAACCCGTGGCTGGTGGAACTGGTCGCCGGTCTGATCGACAAGGACGAACAGCCGGAAGAAGTTGCTCACCGCGAGGCACAGGAGGAAGCTGGGCTGGACATCAGGGCCCTGTGGCCGATGACCAAATACTTTCCGTCGCCGGGCGGCAGCAACGAATTCGTGCATCTGTATCTGGGGCGTTGCAGCACCGAAGGCGCGGGCGGCCTGCATGGGCTGGAGGAAGAAGCTGAAGATATTCGCGTCACGGTCTGGGCCTTTGAAGATGCCTTGCAGGCCGTACGTGACGGACGGATTGCCAATGCGGCGAGCATCATCGCCTTGCAGTGGCTGGCGCTCAATCGCGCCGAAGTGAGGGGGCTATGGTCGTAAACAAGTTGCGCGATCGCTACCGCGTCGACCTCGCAGGGCTGCAAGCCGCCTGCGAGGCGAACTACGCGCGCCTGATGCGACTGTTGCCAGACATGCGCAGCGACCCCGAAGCGCGGCGCATCGCGGTGACCCAGGGTGACCAGATGCTCGGCGTGCTGACGCTGGAAGTGTTGCAGGCCTGTCCGTACACCACGACCCTGCAGGTGCGCCAGGAACACAGCCTGCCGTGGCTGCCGGTGCCGCAACTGGAAGTGCAGGTCTATCACGACGCACGCATGGCCGAGGTGATCAGCGCCGAGCATGCGCGACGTTTTCGCGGCGTCTATCCTTACCCGAATGCGGCCATGCACCAGCCGGACGAAAAAGCCCAACTCAATCTGTTCCTGGGCGAATGGCTGAGTCATTGCCTGGCGTGCGGACACGAATACGCGGCGGTCCGATAACCAGCGCAAGTTGTGAACTGCGTCCGGTTCGCCGGTTTCTCTTTGTGGTGTCCCCCCGCATAATTGCCGCTCCTATCCAGTCCCGTGATCCCCGGGGAGAACGCCTTGCCGAGCGTATCGACTTTGACCACCGCCGACACGGCGTTGCTGGTACAACTCTCTGACAGCCATCTGTTCGCCGAGGCGGACGGAACGCTGCTGGGCATGAACACCCGCGAGAGTCTGCAAAAAGTCATTGAGCTGGTGCTCGAACAGCAACCGCGGATCGACCTGATCGTTGCCAGCGGCGACCTGTCCCAGGACGGTACGCTGGAGTCCTACCAGCAATTCCGGCAGATGACGGCGCAGATCGACGCACCGGCCCGCTGGATCCCCGGCAATCACGACGAACCGCAGATCATGGCTCAAGCGACTGTGAAGAGCGCGTTGCTGGAGTCCGTGGTGGATGTCGGCAACTGGCGCGTGACCCTGCTCGATTCAGCGGTGCCCGGATCGGTGCCGGGGTATTTGCAGGATGATCAACTGCAATTGCTCGCCCGCTCTCTGAGTGAAGCGCCAGATCGCCATCATCTGGTGTGCTTCCACCACCATCCGGTGTCGATCGGCTGCCCCTGGATGGAGCCGATCGGCTTGCGCAATCCGGAAGCCTTTTTTGAGGTGCTCGATCGGTTCCCGCAGGCCCGCGCCGTGCTGTGGGGGCATGTGCATCAGGAAATCGACCGTGAGCGCAACGGCGTACGGCTGATTGCCTCGCCGTCGACCTGCATCCAGTTCGAGCCGGGCAGTGAAGACTTCAAGGTCGGCGAGCAGGCACCGGGGTATCGCTGGTTGCGCTTGTTGCCGGATGGACGTCTGGAGACTGGCGTCGAGCGCGTCACCGACTTCGAGTTCACCGTCGATTACGGCTCTGAAGGCTACTGAAAACCGAGCCGCGTCCTTCGCGAGCAAGCTCGCTCCCACCATGGATTTGCCAACGGCACAGATCCCTTGTGGCAGCGAGCCTGCTCGCGAAGGCGTCCTTACAGACACCCACGACCCCCTGACTCCCTGTAAACTCCGCTTTCTTAAGCCGACGCCCAGGGAGCTCAAATGTCCGGTTCGATTCTCTATATCCATGGTTTCAACAGCGCGCCGGCCTCGAAGAAGGCCTGTCAGCTGGTCGAGGTGATGGAACGGCTGGGTCTGAGCGATCAACTGCGTGTGCCGGCGCTGCATCACCACCCGCGCGAAGCCATCGGTCAGCTGGAACAGGCAATCGCCGAACTCGGCCGGCCATTGCTGGTGGGAAGCTCGCTCGGCGGCTACTATGCGACTCACCTGGCCGAGCGCCATGGCCTGAAAGCCCTGCTGGTCAACCCGGCCGTCAGCCCGCACCGGATGTTCGACGGATACCTGGGCACCCAGAAAAACCTGTACACCGACGAAACCTGGGAGCTGACCCACGACCACGTGACGGCCCTGGCCGAGCTGGAAGTGCCGGCGCCGCAGGATCCGCAGCGATATCAGGTATGGTTGCAGACCGGGGATGAAACGCTGGATTATCGCCTTGCCCAGCAGTATTACCGGGCCTGTGCCTTGCGCATTCAGGCCGGCGGCGACCACAGTTTCCAGGGATTTGTTACACAATTGCCGGCATTGCTCAGCTTTGCCGGGATTGGCGCCGATACCTATCAGGCAATCGATTTCACCGCACTGTGAAGTCTTGCCCCATTTTCATTGAATCACTGACGACGAGACCCTATGGCCACTCCCAGCGCTAGCTCCTATAACGCCGACGCCATCGAAGTCCTCTCGGGCCTCGACCCGGTGCGCAAACGCCCCGGCATGTACACCGACACCAGTCGGCCGAACCACCTCGCCCAGGAAGTCATCGACAACAGTGTCGACGAAGCCCTGGCCGGCCACGCCAAATCGATCCAGGTCATCCTCCATGCCGATCACTCGCTGGAAGTCTGCGACGACGGTCGTGGCATGCCGGTCGACATTCACCCGGAAGAGGGTGTGTCGGGCGTCGAACTGATCCTCACCAAGCTCCATGCGGGCGGCAAGTTTTCCAACAAGAACTACCAGTTCTCCGGCGGTCTGCACGGGGTGGGTATTTCCGTGGTCAACGCCTTGTCGACCCAAGTGCGGGTGCGGGTCAAGCGTGACGGCAACGAATATGAAATGACCTTTGCCGACGGCTTCAAGGCCACCGATCTGCAAGTGATCGGCACCGTCGGCAAGCGCAATACCGGGACCAGCGTGTACTTCGCGCCGGACCCGAAATACTTCGATTCGCCAAAATTCTCCATCAGCCGCCTCAAGCACGTGCTCAAGGCCAAGGCCGTTCTGTGCCCGGGGCTGCTGATCAGCTTCGAAGACAAAGGCACTGGCGAGAAGGTCGAGTGGCACTACGAAGATGGCCTGCGTTCCTACCTGGTGGATGCGGTCAGCGAATTCGAGCGCCTGCCGGATGCGCCGTTCTGCGGCAATCTGGCCGGCACCAAGGAAGCGGTCGAGTGGGCCCTGCTTTGGCTGCCGGAAGGCGGCACTTCGGTCACCGAAAGCTACGTCAACCTGATCCCGACGGAGCAGGGCGGCACCCACGTCAACGGCCTGCGTCAGGGCTTGCTCGACGCAATGCGCGAGTTCTGCGAATTCCGCAGCCTGCTGCCGCGCGGCGTGAAGCTGGCACCGGAAGACGTCTGGGAACGCATCGCTTTCGTCCTGTCGATGAAGATGCAGGAACCGCAATTCTCCGGTCAGACCAAGGAACGCCTGTCGTCCCGTGAGGCGGCCGCGTTTGTCTCCGGTGTGGTCAAGGACGCGTTCAGCCTGTGGCTCAACGCCAACCCGGAAACCGGTCTGGCCCTGGCGGAACTGGCGATCAGCAACGCTGGCCGGCGCTTGAAAGCCAGCAAGAAAGTCGAGCGCAAGCGCATCACTCAGGGCCCGGCACTGCCGGGCAAACTGGCCGATTGCGCCGGGCAGGACCCGATGCGTTCCGAGCTGTTCCTGGTGGAAGGTGATTCCGCCGGCGGTTCGGCCAAGCAGGCGCGAGACAAGGAATTCCAGGCGATCCTGCCGTTGCGCGGCAAGATCCTCAACACCTGGGAAGTGGACGGCAGCGAAGTGCTGGCCAGCCAGGAAGTGCACAACATCGCCGTGGCCATCGGTGTCGATCCGGGCGCCGAGGACATGAGCCAGCTGCGCTACGGCAAGATCTGCATCCTCGCCGACGCCGACTCCGACGGTCTGCACATCGCAACCTTGCTCTGCGCCTTGTTCGTCCAGCATTTCCGCCCGCTGGTGGATGCCGGTCATGTCTACGTGGCAATGCCGCCGCTGTACCGCATCGATCTGGGCAAAGAAATCTACTACGCCCTCGACGAAGCCGAGCGCGACGGGATCCTCGACCGTCTGGTGGCCGAGAAGAAGCGCGGCAAGCCGCAGGTCACCCGATTCAAAGGTCTGGGTGAAATGAACCCGCCGCAACTGCGCGAAACCACCATGGACCCGAACACCCGGCGCCTGGTGCAGTTGACCCTCGGGGACGACTTCGCACAGACCTCGGAAATGATGGACATGTTGCTGGCGAAAAAGCGCGCCGGCGACCGCAAGACCTGGCTCGAATCCAAGGGTAACCTCGCCGAGGTTCTGGCCTGATGCGGTTTGGCTGGGCCTTGGCGGGTGCATTGCTGCTGGGTTCGATGACGGTGTCGGCAGAGCCTGTGCAAGAGCTGCGCGTGCTCGCCGAACACCCGGTCGAAGGCATGCGCGGCGGCAACCTGTCGGGGCTGGCCTTGTGCGGCAATGACCTGTGGACGGTTTCGGACCGCGACGATGATCAGATCTACCGTCTCGATATCCGCGACCGGGTCTGGCAGGCCACGGCCGTGCGCATCGATCCGCCGAAAGTGCCGGACAGCGGCTTGCCGTGGGGCATCAGTTCGCGCACCTGGGCGGCGTCGTTCATTCGGGGCGGCGATCTGGATTTCGAAGGCATCAGCTGTGACAGCGCCGGCAACCGCTACATCGTCAGCGAAGCTCACGCGGCCGTGCTGCAAGTGCCGCCGCAGGGGCCGTCGTCGTGGCTGAAAATCTCGCCGATGATGGTACGCGAAGCGCGGGCCAGTGGGATGCTGCTGCAATTCAACGCGATCTTCGAAGGCCTGGCGATCAATCCGGCGGGCGATCAGATGTGGCTGGCCGCCGAGCGGCAAAGCCGTGGCTTGTTGCTGATCAAGCGCCAGCAGACGGTGTGGGATTGTGACGGCCGCTGCGTGTTGCTCAGCGAAGGCGGCATGGAAATGCAACCGCCGCAGTTCCCGAAAGCCCGTCCGGTCAATCGGGATTTTTCCGATATTTCCCTGTTCAACGGCAAGCTGTTTACCCTTGAGCGCAACGCGTACCAGATCTGTCGACGCGATGCGCAGACGGCCAAGGTTGAGCTCTGCTGGTCGTATGCGGCCGAGCTGTTGCAGGCCAATCGGCGTTATTCGCAGAATTTCGGGCTGGAAGAGGCGCTGGTCGTCGATGCTCAAGGTGCCTGGATCGGCGTCGACAACAATTTCGGCCCGCGCGCCGATGGCGAGGTTCGCCCGATCATCTGGCGCTTCGCCGCGCCCGAGGGTGGCTGGAGCGCCAAGCCATGAGCCAGCAACCGCCGGGCAAACGCGCCGGTCGGGTGCTGATGATTCTGGCCTGGTGCGCGGCGCTGTTTCTGGCCACGCGGTTTTTCGGCCAGTGGGAAGAGCGCCAGCGCAATCCCAATGTGGAAGTGGCTTCGCAGCAGGGTAACGGCTTTATAGAAGTGAAACTGATCGGCAACGCCCAGGGACATTTTGTCGCCAGCGGCCTGATCAACGGTCGGCCGGTGGAGTTCATGCTCGACACCGGCGCGACCGATGTGGCAATCCCGGCCGAGGTGGCGAAAGACCTCAGGCTGGAAGAAGGTTTCGGTGTGACCTTGAGCACGGCCAATGGCCTGAGCCAGGGCTATCGCACCCGTATCGACCGCCTGCAACTGGGCGACATCGTGTTGCGGGATGTCCGCGCACTGGTGGCGCCCGGCCTGCATGGCGATCAGGTGCTGCTCGGCATGAGCGCCCTGAACAAACTTGAATTTACCCAGCGCGGTGGCACCATGCTGCTGCGCCAGACAACGAACCGATGAGGCCCGCATGAGCGACTCCCTTGATCTCAGCCTGGACGGTGTAGAACGCCGCTCGCTGGCTGACTTCACCGAAAATGCCTACCTCAACTACTCCATGTACGTGATCATGGACCGCGCCCTGCCGCATATCGGCGACGGCCTGAAACCGGTACAGCGGCGTATCGTCTACGCCATGAGCGAGCTGGGGCTGGATGCCGATTCCAAGCACAAGAAGTCGGCGCGTACCGTCGGCGACGTGCTCGGCAAATTCCACCCGCACGGCGACTCGGCGTGCTACGAAGCGATGGTGCTGATGGCCCAGCCGTTCAGCTATCGCTACACGCTGGTGGACGGCCAGGGCAACTGGGGTGCTCCGGACGATCCGAAATCCTTCGCCGCCATGCGTTACACCGAAGCGCGGCTGTCGCGTTACTCCGAAGTGCTGCTCAGCGAGCTGGGCCAGGGCACCGCAGACTGGGGCCCGAACTTCGACGGCACCCTGCAGGAACCTCTGGTGTTGCCGGCACGTTTGCCGAACATCCTGCTCAACGGCACCACCGGGATCGCCGTGGGCATGGCCACCGACGTGCCGCCGCACAACCTGCGCGAAGTCGCCACTGCGTGCGTGCGTCTGCTCGATGAACCGAAAGCCACGGTCGAACAGCTCTGCGAACACATTCAGGGCCCGGACTATCCGACCGAAGCGGAAATCATCACCCCGCGCGCCGACCTGCTGAAAATGTACGAAACCGGCAAGGGCTCGGTGCGCATGCGCGCCGTGTACCACGTCGAGGACGGCGACATCATCGTTACCGCGCTGCCGCACCAGGTCTCCGGGGCCAAGGTGCTGGAGCAGATCGCCGCGCTGATGCAGGCCAAACCGTCGAAAGCGCCGCAGATCGCCGATCTTCGCGACGAATCCGACCACGAAAACCCGTGCCGTATCGTGATCATCCCGGTCAACAGCCGTGTCGATCATGAAGCGCTAATGCAGCACCTGTTTGCCAGCACCGAGCTGGAGTCGACCTACCGGGTCAACGTCAACATCATCGGTCTGGACGGCAAGCCGCAGCTGAAAAACCTCCGTGCGTTGCTGGTGGAGTGGCTGGAATTCCGCGTGCTGACCGTGCGTCGCCGCTTGCAATTCCGCCTCGACAAGGTCGAGCGTCGCCTGCACCTGTTGGACGGTTTGCTGATTGCCTACCTCAACCTGGATGAAGTGATCCACATCATCCGCACCGAGGAACATCCGAAAGCCAAACTGATCGAGCGTTTTGCCCTCAGCGAAATCCAGGCCGACTACATCCTCGACACCCGTCTGCGTCAGTTGGCGCGACTGGAAGAGATGAAGCTGCGCGACGAGCAGGACGAACTGCTCAAGGAACAGGCCAAGCTGCAAGCCCTGCTGGGCAGCGAAGCCAAGTTGAAGAAACTTGTGCGCAGCGAACTGTTGAAAGATGCCGAAACTTACGGCGATGACCGTCGGTCGCCAATCGTTGAACGTGCCGAAGCCAAGGCGCTGACCGAGCACGATCTGCTGCCGAACGAGAAAGTCACCGTCGTGCTGTCGGAAAAAGGCTGGATCCGTTCGGCCAAGGGCCACGATATCGACGCCACCGGCCTGTCGTACAAGGCCGGGGACGGCTTCAAGACTTCGGCGGCGGGGCGTTCGAACCAGTCGGCCGTGGTCATCGACTCCACGGGCCGCAGTTACTCGCTGGCCACCCACACCCTGCCATCGGCACGGGGTCAGGGCGAGCCGTTGACCGGCCGTCTGACGCCACCGCCGGGCGCAACGTTCGAATGCGTGCTGATGCCTGAAGAGGACTCGCTGTACGTGATCGCCTCCGACGCCGGCTACGGTTTCGTGGTGAAAGGCGAAGACCTGCAAGCCAAGAACAAAGCCGGCAAGGCGCTGTTGAGCCTGCCGAACAACGCCAAGGTGATTGCGCCGCGTCCGGTCGCCGACCGCGAGCACAACTGGCTGGCTTCGGTAACGACCGAGGGTCGCCTGCTGATCTTCAAGATCAGCGATCTGCCACAATTAGGGAAGGGCAAAGGCAACAAGATCATCGGTATTTCCGGTGAGCGTGTGGCCAGTCGCGAAGAATATGTCACGGACATCGCCGTTCTTCCGGAGGGCGCCACCTTGGTGCTGCAGGCCGGAAAACGCACCTTGTCGCTGAAGGCCGATGACCTCGAACACTACAAAGGTGAGCGTGGTCGCCGTGGTAACAAACTGCCACGTGGCTTCCAGCGGGTGGATGCGCTGCTCGTCGAAAACCTCAATTAAGCGGCCAGGAAGCGGTCGCACTCATTTCTCCTTCGGAGAAAATGACCGAGAACGCCTCTCTAGAGCGTCCGATCTACGATTTAACCCGTAGATCGGCGCTTTGGCGCTGGAGTCGGAACGCATATTCACGGATGATATGGCCTTTCCAAGCGCCGGCGTGGCCGAGCGTTATTCATATTTATTGAGTATTTTCACTGTGGTCAGCCTTGTGGCGGCCACCTGGACGGGATGATGACTTCTCTGCGCCCCCTTATTTTCCTGCTCGCCGGCGTTCTTGGCTTGGCGGGTTGCAGCGTTCACCAGCCGGTGTCGCTGTATCAGCTGGACAGCGGAAGTCCGGCCCAGCCTGCGCAAAGCGCGGGCATGGCAGTTTTGCTGGGCCCTGTGATCGTTGCCGATTACCTGCAACGGGAAACCCTGTTGCAGCGTCAGCCGGACGGCAGCCTGCAGGCCTCGACCGATGGTCGCTGGGCCGGTAGCCTTTCATCTGACATCGATCAGTTGCTGTTGCGTCAGGTTGCCGGGCATCTGGACAGTCAGCGCGTGGTGCTGGCGCCAGCGACCCTGGGCTTCACCCCGGATGTGCAGGTGCTGTTGACCATCACTCGTCTGGATTCCGGTGCCAAGCAACCGGCGATTCTGGACGCGCAATGGCGCCTGATCGACCGCCGTGGCCAGGTGCGTGACAACCGCATCGTCCATCTGCAGGAGCAACATGCCGGTACCACCGCCGCACAGGTGCAGGCGCAGGGCGTGTTGTTGCAGCGTCTGGCCGAGCAATTGTCGGTAGCGCTCAAACCGTTGGCCAATCAGCCACCGGTCGCCGAGGCGCCACGCAAGTCGGCACCGAAACCGGCAGCGCCGGCGGCGGAAGCCGAAAAGCAGCCGAAGATACCGATGGCTTCGCCGATTCGTACGGATATGGAAGTGTTCCGCTTCTAAGGCTAGAACGAGTCAGGACAGAGCCCGCCTTGTGCGGGCTTTGTTGTGTCTAGAGCTGTGAAAAGTCAAAAGCCCCTCACCCCCGCCCTCTCCCGGAGGGAGAGGGAGCCGACCGAGGTGTCTGGCGTTATCCATCGACCTGAAAGATCTTGGCGATTATGGATTTGGCGCAGTGCGGTCTTACGATTGTGGATTCGGCACGGCACGTTCAGGTCGGTGTAGATACCCAATATTCCCCTATCAGTCCCCTCTCCCTCTGGGAGAGGGCTAGGGTGAGGGGGCTCCAAAGCCTGGCGCAATCACGAAAACCCCACGCACAAAAAAGCCCGCAGACAATCACTCGTCTGCGGGCTTCTTTGTAACTGGCTTAAGGCTTAAGCCCGGCGCTCATGCATCCGCGCCAGTTGCCGCTCAAGCATTGACGGATAAGGCTCCATCAACCGCTCCACACAGCAAGCCCCCTCAGGGCTGGCAATCGGCCGGATTCGTGCGCGCTGGCGAATCAGCGCGTCGTCACCGACCTTGCGCTCCACCAGCAGCAGGTTGCGGCTGTGTTGCGACAGGGCCAGGGCGTCCTGGGCGGAATCGGTCAGCAACAGGTCGATCTGGCTCAGGCCGAACAGTTCGTCGCCGAGTGTCAGGCCCAGCTGCAATTGCAGGGTGATGCCGCTGTCGGCGACTTCGATCTGCAACTGGTGGCCCAGCGCCCGCAGCAGCTCGCCGCAGCAGATGGCGTTGGTCAGGTAATCGTCGCCGCTGTCTTCAGTGTGGAACAGCATCAGGGTGCTGCCGTCGTTCAGGGTTTCGATTTCGCCCTGATACAGCGAAGCGGCCTGCTCCAGACAGTCGCGGTAGCGATCCTGCAACTCTTCCAGACGTGCACGCGGTAAACGGCGCAGTTGTTCCTGCGAGCCCAATTGCACCGCCAGCACCGCCGTGTGTTGCGGCACGCTCGAGGTCGGTCGGCGCACGGCCGGTTGCGCGGTATCGCTCAGCGATTCGTCACGCAGGTCGGCGAACGGGTCTTCGTCATCGTCGTCTTCAACGGTGCTGACCACATGGCGTGGCGCAGGCTTCTGCGCAGCCATCGGGCGGCTTTCGTCGAAACTCGGATCACGCAGGTTGCGCACTTCGAATTCCGGCTCGTCGTCCTCGAACTCCGGCTCCGGCTCGGGCTCCGGTTCGGCTGGCTCCGGGGCGTAGTTGGCGTGCAACTGGCGGGCAAGATCGCCGATCTCGTCCTGACGCTCGATACCCGGCGTGTATTCGTCGATACGGCGCAGCCACACGCGCAATTGCAGCAGCGGTGTAGAGATGTGCCGGCCCAGACGCAGGCTCAGGGCCAGGGACAGTGCCAGCAGGATCGCACTCAGGATGCCCATGCTTTGCAGGCTGATGGTCATCGGCTGCTGGAACTGATCCATGTCCAGGCTGATGCGCAGTTGTCCGGCGGTCACGTCCTGAAAGGTGATCTTGCTCTCGTACATGCCCTCGGCCTCGCCCAGCAGGCCGTGCTTGGGCCGCTGGCCGGACTCGGCGAGGATGCGGTTGTCCACGCTGTAGATGGCGGCGTGGGCCACCAGCTTGTTCTTGGTCAGGTTGTTGAGCAGCACGTTGAGGCTGAGGATGTCGTTGGACACCAGCAGTTCGGTGGCAGAGGTGGCGGTCTGCGTAGTCAGGCTTTCGCCCAGCGCATCGGCCTGCTCGTGCATGGCCTGCTTGAACTGCAGGCCCATCACGCAGGCATAGATCACCAGGGCCAGTGCGACCAGGATCACGTTATGGCTGGCGATGCGCAATGCAATCGGTACACGGCGGTGGCGCAGTGCACGGAAGATCAGCAGAAAGAAGTTATCGGTTTTAACTGGCGTGGGCCGGTTCACTGAGCTCGGCTCTTTTGTCCGTGAAGTTGACGCGCAGTATAGCGACAGGCCCTAGACCGGCAAAGCGCTGGCGGTGCCCGATGGTCACTGAAAGTGGGTAGAATGCGGTTTTTTTCCAGTTGCGGGGGTGCGCGTTGCGCGAAATCGTCCTGATTAACATCACGGGAGTCGACCGTCCGGGTCTGACAGCGGCCATTACCGGTGTTCTGGCCCAGGGTGGTGTGAATATCCTCGACATCGGTCAGGCGGTGATCCACGACATGCTGTCGTTCGGCATCCTTGTGGAAATCCCCGACTCCGAGCAGGGCAAGTCGGTGCTCAAGGACATCCTGTTCAAGGGCTATGAGCTCGACCAGCAGGTGCGCTTCACCCCGGTGTCCGAAGAGGATTACCAGCAATGGGTGGGCAATCAGGGCAAGAAACGCCACATCGTTACCCTGCTGACTCGCAAGGTCACCGCCGGCCAGTTGCAGGCCGTGAGCTCGATCACCGCCAAATACGGCCTGAACATCGACCATATCGACCGTCTGTCGGGTCGCATGCCGCTGGACACTCCGGCGGACAAGGGCAAGGGCTGCATCGAGTTCTCCGTGCGTGGCGAAGCCGCCGATCCGCAGGCCCTGCGCGCCGAGTTCCTCAGCGTGGCTCAGGAGCTGAACGTCGACATCGCCTTCCAGGAAGATTCGCTGTTCCGTCGCAACCGTCGTCTGGCGGTGTTCGACATGGACTCGACCCTGATCGAAGCCGAGGTCATCGACGAACTGGCCAAGGCCGCCGGCGTTGGCGACCAGGTTTCGCAAATCACCGAGCGGGCGATGGCCGGCGAGCTGGACTTCCGCGCCAGCTTCAAGGAGCGTCTGGCGCTGCTCAAGGGCCTGGATGTCAGCGTGCTCGATTCGATCGGCGCCTCGCTGCGCCTGACCGAGGGCGCCGAAACCCTGTTCGCCGAACTCAAGCGCCTGGGCTACAAGACCGCGATTCTGTCGGGCGGTTTCACCTACTTCGCCAAGCAATTGCAGGCCAAACTCGGCATCGACTACGTGTTCGCCAACGAACTGGAAGTGGTCGACGGCAAGTGCACCGGCGTGGCGATCGAGCCGATCGTCGATGCCCAGCGCAAGGCCGATCTGCTGAAACAGCTGGCTGAAAAAGAAGGTTTGCGTCTGGAGCAGACCATCGCCGTGGGCGACGGCGCCAACGACCTGCCGATGCTGGCGATTGCCGGTCTGGGCGTGGCGTTCCGCGCCAAACCGCTGGTCAAACAGTCGGCGAAGCAGGCGATCTCCACCCTCGGGCTGGATGGCGTTCTGTACCTGCTGGGCTTCCGCGATCGCGACGGACAGCTCTGAAAGCTCTGTCGCCTGAGCTGACCCCTTCACGAGCAAGCCCGCTCCCACAGTGGAATGCATTTCAAATGTGGGAGCGGGCTTGCTCGCGAAAGGGGCGCCCAGGATTATCCGATTCCACTCAAAGGGATTTCCACAACGAGTCGAAATCCTCCTCGCTCCCGCCATTCTGCGCGGCCTCCAGCGAGCGATAGGCAAACTGATTGAAGCTGTGGGTGCTGGCCACCCGCCGATCCAGCCCGGCGCGGTGCTCTTCACCCTGGGTGTTGATCAGCACTTTATTGCCCTCCTGAAACGGCAGCCGTGGCGCTAGTAACGTCGCCGGCAAGTCGATCGCACTGATTTCCGGCAATAACAACCCTCGCAGGTAATGACTGTGATCATCCCGCGTGCGCACCAGCTGCAAGCCGCAGGGCTGAGCGTGTGGCGCCACCAGTTCGATACCCATCTGCGTCCCCGCGCCGCGCACCTGGCGTATCCAGCGTACGACGGCAATGCTCCAGCCCTGATTGAGGCTGTCCTGAATCCCGACCATTTCCCCGGCCTGCAATTCGGCAGGTACTTCCTTTGGCCAGGCCAGGCAGTAACCGCCGGGGCTGTGGTTGATGACGGGCAAGGCATAGGTCGGATAATGCGGCGGGCTGTCGGTGCCGCTTTCGTCGTCGGCCAGCGGTTCGTAGCGGATTTCTTCGTAGGGCAACAATTCGTCGGACGTGCCCTGTGGCGCGGCATCGAACGCCTGGCTCCAGCTGTCCTTTTCGCCCTGAACCACTGCGCGGCTGAAATTTGCCGCCCGGGTGCCGGGGTGCTTGAGCAATTCGCTGAAAGTGCGTTCGCCGCCGAGGTAAAAGTGCAGGGCGCTCATGCCGACGCACACGGTCAGGTTGCCCTGGCCGACGGTGCGCTGAAAGCTGCGCTCGGCGGCTTCGCCCCAGGTCGCGTGCAGGTGTTGCAGGGTGTCGAAGGTCAGGCCGGCCGGCACGGGCAGCGGCGTCGTTGTGTCCTGATGCTGAAGGTGGGCCTCGATGGCATTCACCAACGGTTGCGGATCGAAACCGAGCAACCCTGCCTGTTGCTCGCTGCGAAACTGCGAGCGGTAACGCGGG
Organism: Pseudomonas pharyngis; assembly: GCF_021602345.1. Lineage (GTDB taxonomy): Bacteria > Pseudomonadota > Gammaproteobacteria > Pseudomonadales > Pseudomonadaceae > Aquipseudomonas > Aquipseudomonas pharyngis. Next base: position 182,053 of record NZ_BQID01000003.1, on the reverse strand, counting down.
CCGGCGTCGATGTCTGCCGAGACCGCGAACAAGCCCGCGCCCGGATTGGCGGGCTGCAGCTTCAGCCACGCGCTCCAGGGCTCGACCACTTGGGCCAGGCGCGCGATCTGGTTCTGGCGCAACTGATTGCAGCGGGCACTGCCCAGCAACAGGGCCGCGAGGTAGGTCTGTTCGACACTCAACTCGCCGGTCAGGCTGGCGAGGTCGTCGCGTACCCGGCGATGCTGCAGTTGCAGCTCGCAGGCGCAGCGAAACAATTGATGCAGTTCGAACCACAGCTGTTCCGGCGCCGGGCTGTACAGCTGCGTGGCGCGAACCAGTTGCCCTTTCAGCGCGTGGGCCGCCCGCTGTAGCGCTTCGCTCACCAGGGCTGCGCGATCCCGGGAGTACTTGGGCGCGATCCGCAGAATGATGTGTTTGTAACCGATGGCCAGCTGACTTTGCAGGGCCTGGCACAGATTGCTGATCTTGCGTGAGCGCTCATCGAGCATGATCGCCTGATGCAGAAAATGCCGCTCCAGATGCTGGCAGACGAAATACACCTCGGGCCGCAGAAGCTCCAACAGATGCAGGCGGTTGTCGCTGGGGGTCAGCAGTTGATTGAGTTCGCCGAGGCCTTGATACAGCAGGCGCGCGGTTTCGCCGATGTTGGCCTTGGGCAGGTCGGCGATCCAGCGTTTGAGGTCGCGCGGGGTGGCTTCACAGAAGGACAGGCGCAACTGTGTGGGCGTCGGGGCGCTCAGTGGTGGTCGGGATCGTGGCTCACTCATGCCGTGACAAGCTCCGGCGGCGAATAGGGCAATGCCAAAAACTCTAGCAGTTGTGGTCTGTTTCGCAGGTGTTTGTCAGGGTTTTTTACCGTTGGTCTGCTGGCCTGGTGCCATTCCCGCAGGCGCTACTAGTCTCTCAGGCGTGCGATCGGAAACGCACGGTTGCACGGCCTGCCGTCAACGTCGGGGCAGGTCTCCCGAAACTTCAAGGAGATGAGGTTCATGTCTAAATACGCAGTGGCAAATCAATGGGGCGGTAGTTCGGCACCTTGGCATCCGGGTGGAACCTGGGTGCTGGGCGCGCGGGACAACCAGAACGTCGTCGCGATCGAGATCAAGTCCGGCGACGGTGGCAAAACCTTTACCGGCACCATGACGTACGCTGGTGAAGGCCCTATTGGCTTCAAGGCTCAGCGCACTGGCCAGAACCAGTACAACGTCGAAAACCAGTGGGGTGGCAACGATGCCCCCTGGCATCCAGGTGGCAAGTGGGTGATCGGCGGGCGGGATAACCAGAACGTTATCGCGTTGAGCGTCACGTCGAGTGACGGCGGGAAAAACCTCAGCGGCACCAATACCTACGCCAACGAAGGGCCGATCGGCTTCCGTGGGCAGATAGAGTAACGGCGCCACCCAGGTCGTGTCCGCCCCTTCGCAGACGTGCGAAAGGGCGGATCAACCGGTTCAGGCGTTCGACATTGCCAAGGCCTGACCCATCTGTACCGGCGAGCCGGCTTTCAATTCTTCAACCCATTTAACCTGATCCGGCCCGAACAGCACGATTGCGGTCGAACCCAGTTTGAAGCGCCCCAGTTCCGCACCTTTTTCCAGATGAATCGGCGCACGGGCGGCTTCGTCGTAACGGAAGGTTTTCAGTTCGCGCTTCGGTGGCGTGACCAGACCGGCCCACACGGTTTCAATCGACGCCACGATCATCGCGCCCACCAGCACCACGGCCATCGGCCCGCGCTCGGTGTCGAAGATGCACGCTACGCGCTCGTTGCGGGCGAACAGTTCCGGAACGTTTTCAGCGGTGGTTTGGTTGACCGAGAAGATTCGGCCCGGAATGTAGACCATTTCGCGCAGGGTGCCGGCCAGCGGCATGTGCACGCGGTGGTAGTCCTTCGGCGACAGGTAAACAGTCGCGAATTCACCGCCCATGAACGGCGCCGCATTGGCCGCATCGCCGCCCAGCAGTTCCAGCACGCTGAAGCTGTGGCCCTTGGCCTGGAAGATGCGGCCGTGTTCGATCGGGCCGAGCTGGCTGATCGCACCGTCGGCCGGGCTGAGGATCGCGCCCGGGGTCTGGTCCAGTGGACGTGCGCCGTCTTTCAGCGCGCGGGTGAAGAAGGCGTTGAAATGCTCGTAAGCGGTCACGTCTTCAACCAGTGCCTGCGACATGTCCACTTGATAACGCTTGGCGAACCAGGTGGTGAAGGCATTCTTGAACCAGCGCACGCGGCACTCGGCGACGCAGCCGGCCAGGCGCGACAGCAAGTGATGGGGCAGCAGGTACTGGCTGATGATAAACAAACGCTCTTTCATGACTGTCCTTAAAAATCCTTAAAGCTCGACGGGGGTGTCGGGGTGGTTGCCCCATTCGCCCCAGGAACCGGCGTAGCCCTTGACCCGCGGATAACCGAGGGCCTTGGCCACCAGATAAGTGAAACCGGACCGGTGATGGGTCTGGCAGTGGGTAATGATTTCTTTGTCTTTGGTGATCCCGAGGCTTTCCAGGATCTGCGGCATGTCGGTACGGATGCGCAGCTGGCGCGCCTGATCCATGCCCGCCGTCCATTCGAAATTGACCGCGCCGGGGATGTGTCCACCCTTGGCCGCCAGCACCTTCTCTCCGGAATACTCCAGCGGCCCGCGAGCGTCCCAGATGGCCAGGTCAGCGGCGCCAAGACGGCTTTGCAGGTATTCGCGGGTGGCGGTCGGTTCCTCGTGCAGGGTCAGGGCAACCGGGCCGCCCGCCGCCGGAGGAATCTGGATCGACATCGGCGAACCTTCCGCCAGCCACGCCGGCAGACCGCCGTCGAGGTAGTGGTACTTGTCGTGACCGATCACGTCGAGCAGCCAGATGAAGCGCCCGGCCCAGCCGCCGCCTTCGTCGTCATAGACCACGTAGACCGCATCCTTGCGATGACCCAGCTCACCGAACAGTTCTTCGAGTTTTTCCTTGCTCGGCAACAGCCCCGGAGCCGGCGCCTGACCCAGCTGGGTGCGTTTCGGATCGACGAAGCGTGCGCCGGGAATGTGTCCCTCGGCGTAGCGGGCGGCACTGGTCAGATCCACCAGAATCAGATCGCGGGATTCGAGGCGCGGCAGCAGGTCGCTCGGCTCGATCACCAGGGCCAGGCCAGAGAAATCAGACATGTGAGGTCTCCAGAGCACAAAGGGGAAGGATTGTAGCTGTCATTGGCCGCGCTGGCTAAAACTGTGCAGGGCTTTCTCGATGCACTGCGCGGTTTTGCCGAAGGCTTGCACAGTGATGTCGGCGAACGGCCCGCCACCCTGGTCGGCGACCACGATCATGATCACCCGGCCGTTGTTCACCAGTGAACGCAGGAACAGGTGTTCGCCGCGAAACAGCGTGCGCAGCGAGGGCGGCAACAGGGCGGAAAACTGGGCGTTGTTTTCCGGGGTGATGCGCACTTGCGCCTGCTGCGCGAGCAAGCGCTGCAGCACCGAACTCTGGCTGACGACGAAATTCAGCGCAGCGGCTTCCTTCGGCAACCCCGAGGTTTGATGGACGCGCAGATTGGCGTGGCTGCGGTCAGCCATCAGGATCATTACCCGACGCATGCCGCTGGCGACCAGCGCATCGCGGGCGGCGACGGTCAGGCTCATGGCGTTGGTGAAGCGGCTTGGCACGGCCAGCAGCTCGGCGCATTGCCGGCGCCACTGGCTCAGGTCGTCAGCGGACGGCGCCGCAGCCGGCAGCATTCCGGCGGGCAGGCGACGGGTGCCCCACGGCCACAGCAGCGAAACCGCCGGGTGCCAGAGGTCGGGCATGAAATGATGACGAGCGCTGACGGCGGCCTGCTGGTGCAACTGTTGTTGTACCTCGTCCATCGAGATTTGCAGGTAGAGGCTGGTCAGGTACTGCCAGCGCTCACTGTGCGGACTGTCCCAGGCTTGTTGCGCCGAGAGTGCCAGGCCGTTGGCCAGCAACACGGTGTTGGCCGGCTGATTGAGCCAGCGGCGCAGGGTCGGGTCGTCGTCGAGGCGGTTTTGCTGGCGCAACGGATGATCCACATCGCGGGCAATGCGCAGGACTTTGACCAGTTCGCGCTGTTCGGTCAGCAGCAGCCGATAGCCTTGCTGGACCCAGATCGGCAAACGCCAGGCTTCCACCAGCGCTTCGCCGATTTTCAGCAAGCGCACGCCGAACAATTGTTTCTCGACATCGCAGGCCGATTCGCCCTTGTGGATAACCCGTACTTCCCACTCTTCAAGCAGTTTGGGAAAGGTCAGCGCCAATGGCCACAGCGGCGACAGAAACAACAGGCTGCCCCAATGAATGTCCTGCCACAGTCGCGCCAGGCGACCGGCGAAAAAACCGTTGGCCTGTTGCGTGGCGTGCTGGCTGATCATCTGCAACTGGCGCAGGGCCTGGGGGATCTGTGCGGCAGGTTCGGCGGGCAGGCGAGCCAGCAGTTCTTCGGTGCGGGCAAGGCCGAGACGATTGATCGCCACTTCGAGGTTTTCCGCAGGCGCGCTCATGTTGCCGTGGGTGTGGCGGTTGGCTTCGCGGATGATGCTCAGGGCCAGCGCCGGGCTGTCCTGCATCAGGTCGGCGATGTCTCGCAGCGAGCTGCGGTCATCGCGAATCGCCCGGCAGACCCGGTCATGGGCGTCTTGCGGCACCGGCAGGCGAACGCTGTCGAGCAGCTTCATCCAACCATCGAGTGTGGTCGGTTTCACGTGTGGGACGTTCGTTTCATTAGCCATGTCTGGACGAGATCTTCACTGACTGTAGACGCGCCCGGCATGGGCTAAATTGGCTTTTCGCCTGAACTGGCTATAGTCTGGCGCAGTTTTGCCGATAAGTAGAAGAAGAGATTTTTTAACTTCCGAATATGACCTTGAACCCGACTTAAACAAGTACCTTTCTACCTATGGCTAAAATTATCGGCATCATCGTCGTATTCGCGAGCGTGCTCGGCGGATACGTGCTCTCCCACGGCAAGATTGCCGCCCTGATCCAGCCTTTCGAGGTAATGATCATCGGCGGTGCGGCACTCGGAGCATTCCTCCAGGCCAACCCCGGCTACATGACGATGCACGTGCTCAAGAAATCCCTGAGCATGTTCAGTTCGCGTTTCAGCCACACGTTCTATCTGGAAGTGCTGGGCCTGATCTACGAGATCCTCAACAAGAGCCGCCGCGAAGGCATGATGGCCATCGAAGGCGACATCGAAGACGCGGCCGCGAGCCCGATCTTCGCCAAGTACCCGGCGGTACTGAAAGACGAACGCATGACTGCGTTCATCTGCGATTACCTGCGCATCATGTCGTCCGGCAACATGGCTCCCCACGAGCTGGAAGGCCTGTTCGACATGGAACTGTACAGCCTGAAGGAAGACCTCGAGCATCCGTCCCACGCGGTGAACGGCATTGCCGACGCCATGCCGGGTTTCGGTATCGTCGCGGCGGTACTGGGTATCGTGGTGACCATGGCCTCCCTGGGTGAAGGCGATCAGAAATCCATCGGTCTGCACGTAGGTGCGGCACTGGTAGGTACCTTCTTCGGTATTCTCGCGGCATACGGTTTCTTCGGCCCGCTGGCGCACTCCTTGGCCCACGATGCCAAGGAAGAGCTGAACGTCTACGAAGCCATCAAGGCCTCGCTGGTGGCTTCGGCTTCCGGCATGCCGCCGTCGCTGGCTGTCGAGTTCGGTCGAAAGGTGCTGTACCCGGCTCACCGTCCAAGCTTTGCCGAGCTGGAACAAGCCGTTCGCGGTCGCTAAGTCATGGAAAATAACCAGCCGATAATCATCAAGCGCGTCAAGCGCATCGCCGGCGGGCATCACGGCGGGGCGTGGAAGATCGCCTTCGCCGACTTCGCGACGGCGATGATGGCGTTCTTCCTGGTGTTGTGGCTGCTGTCCACCGCGACCCCGGAACAGAAGATCGCCATCGCCGGTTACTTCAAGGACCCGGTCGGTTTCTCCGAGAGCGGCACGCCGTACATCATCGACCTGGGCGGCACGCCCACCCTGGCGCCGGAAAACACCCTCAACCCTGAAGTGAAGTCGCAGCCGCAGCCGGACAAGGTCACGGTCGACACCGAACAGGTTGAAGGCATGGCCGAGCAGGTCGAGAAGGAACGCTTGGAACTGCTGCTGCAAGAACTGCAGAACAAGGTCGACGAGAACCCGCAACTGCAGAAGTTCAAGGACCAGATCCTCTTCGAGATCACGCCGAACGGCTTGCGCATCCAGATCATGGACGCCGAGAACCGGCCGATGTTCGACTCAGGTTCCGCACGGCTGAAGCCGTACTTCGAAGACATCCTGCTGGCCATGGCCGACACGATCAAAGCGGTGCCGAACAAGATCAGTATCAGCGGCCACACCGATGCCAAGCCTTATGTAGGCAATGGCGACTTCGGCAACTGGGAGCTTTCGGCCAACCGTGCCAACGCCGCCCGGCGTGCGCTGGTGGCGGGCAGTTACCCGGACTCGCAAGTGGCGCGTGTGGTGGGTTACGCCTCGTCGGCACTGTTCGACAAGGAGAACCCGTTCAACCCGGTCAACCGCCGCATCGACATCGTGGTGCTGACGAAGAAAGCCCAGGCGGCCATCGAAGGTGCGCAAGGCGCCGACCCGTCGAAACCGGCAGATCAAGGCCAGAACGGCGCCGCGCCGGCTACCCCGGTCGACCCGAACGCCTTGCCGGCGGATCAGCAACCGGTACCGGCCCACGAGTTGCGCGAACGGCTGAACCTGTTCGACGACCCGCTGCCGAAACCGACCGAGCCGGGCGCAGCGGCACCAGCTCCGGCGCCTGCACCGGCCCCCGCGCCGAAACAGTGACCCACAAAAAAGCCGCGAGATGATCGCGGCTTTTTTGTGTCTGGTTACTTGAAAGTCTAGTAACCGTTTTCCGGCAAACTGGCGATGATCGAGCGGTAGCTGTTCATTCGCTGCTGCTGCACGCGGCCGTCTTCCAAGGCCTTGAGCAGTGCGCAACCGGGTTCGCGATCGTGCTTGCAGTCGCGGAAGCGGCAGGTGCCGAGCAGGTCGTTGAACTCGATGAAACCGGCTTCGACGTCGGCGCGGCTGACGTGGCCGAGGCCGAATTCACGGATGCCCGGGGAGTCGATCAACTCGCCACCGCCAGGGAAGTGGAACAGGCGCGCAGTGGTCGTGGTGTGCGTGCCCTGGCCGGACAGCTCGGACAGCGGGCCGACGCGGGTTTCTACTTCCGGCAGCAGACTGTTGACCAGCGACGACTTGCCGACACCGGACTGGCCGACGAACACGCTGATGCGCCCGTCGAGCTGCTTCTGCAATTGCTCCATGCCGTTGCCGTGGTGCGCCGAGACTTCCAGCACCGGATAACCCAGCGTGCGGTAGACCGCCAGCAGGGCATTCAGCGCCGGGGCGTTCTGCTCGTCGATCAGGTCGAACTTGTTCAGCAGCAGTAGCGGGCGGATGCCGGCGTGTTCGGCGGCGACCAGATAGCGGTCGATCAGGTTCGCGTGGGGCTCGGGCAGCGGGGCGAAGACGATGACGATCATGTCGACGTTGGCAGCCACCGGTTTGAGCTGGCCACGGCTGTCCGGACGGCACAGCTCGGTGCTGCGCGGCAGTTGCGCGACGATCACGCCGATGCCCTGGTTGCCGGCACGCCAGACCACCTGGTCGCCCGTCACCAGCGCCGGCAGGTTGGCCCGCAGGTGGCAGCGGAAGACCTGGCCGGCCAGCTCACCGTCAACGGCCTCGACCTCGACCTGCACACCGAAGTGGGCGATCACCAGGCCGTGCTGTTCCGGGCCGAGGTCGCCGCCTTCGAGCGCCTCGACGGCCGAGGACTCGCGTTTGGCGGCGCGGGCGGCGCGCTCGCCCTGAATCTTTTCGATGCGCCAGTTTTGACGACGATTGAGTTGGCGTTTGGCCATGGGTGTTCCGTCTGAAGAATGCAGCGATTAGGTAAAACGGCCGCGAGTTTAGCACGCCCGGCAGGCTGCCTAGGCTAAACTGCGCAGCATTGCTCAGGAGCCGAAAAATGCAAAACCCGCAGAATCTGATCTGGATCGACCTCGAAATGACCGGTCTGGATCCGGAAAACGACGTCATCATCGAAATGGCCACCATCGTCACCGACAGTGACCTGAACACCCTGGCCGAGGGCCCGGTGATCGCCATCCACCACAGCGACGAAGTCCTCGCCCGCATGGATGAGTGGAATACCCGCACCCACGGCAACTCCGGCCTGACCCAGCGCGTACGCGACAGCCGCATCAGCATGGCCGAGGCCGAGGCTGAAACCATCGCCTTCCTCGAAAAGTGGGTGCCGAAGGGCAAGTCGCCGATCTGTGGCAACAGCATCTGCCAGGATCGCCGCTTCCTTTATACCCACATGAAGTCGTTGGAAAGCTACTTCCACTACCGCAACCTGGACGTCTCCACGCTCAAGGAGCTGGCCGCGCGCTGGGCGCCGGACGTGCGTGACAGCTTCAAGAAGGGCAGCACTCACCTGGCGCTGGACGACATCCGCGAATCCATCGCCGAGCTGCAGCACTACCGCAAGCATTTCATCAAGTTCTGAGATCGGCACCCACGCCGAGGCGCCCTCTTTTGGTGCCTCGGTGAAGTGAGTAGACTGCGCGCCTTCCTGCCAGGATCGCCACCATGTTGCTGATGCTCTACCTCGTCGCCATTACTGCCGAAGCCATGACCGGCGCCCTGTCTGCGGGCCGTCGCGGCATGGACTGGTTCGGCGTGGTGCTGATCGCCTGCGTCACGGCATTGGGCGGCGGTTCGGTGCGTGACGTGCTGCTCGGGCACTACCCGCTGACCTGGGTCAAACACCCGGAATACCTGGTGCTGACCACGGTCGCGGCGATGATCACCGTGTTTACCGCACGCTGGATGCGTCACCTGCGCTCGCTGTTTCTGGTGCTCGACGCGGTCGGTCTGGTGGCATTTACCCTGATCGGCTGCATGACCGCTTTGGAAATGGGCCACGGCATGCTGGTGGCTTCGGTCAGCGGCGTGATCACCGGTGTGTTCGGCGGCATCCTGCGTGACATCTTCTGCAACGATATCCCGCTGATCTTCCGCCGCGAACTGTACGCCAGCGTTTCGTTCGCTGCCGCGTGGTGCTACATGCTCTGTCTGTTCTTGAATGTGCCGAGCGAGCAGGCGATTCTGATCACGTTGTTCGGTGGCTTTCTGTTAAGGCTGTTGGCGATTCGCTTCCATTGGGAAATGCCGAAGTTCGTCTATAACGACGCGTCTTGATTCTTGCGACGTGAAACATCCTGTTGAGCTTGCTTGATGTGCGGCGGGCACTGAATGGGGTAAAAAGAACATTAAATGGGGTAATGGAGAGCTTAATTACCCTATTTGTGGTCGATTACCCCATTTAAAGGAACATGGTATGCGTTCGCTCACTTCTGATTTTCTCACTGACCTGCGCTTCAATGGGTTACAGCTCAGTACCTTGCGGGCGCTTGGAGAGTATCGGGGTAAGCAGCAGTTATTTGTCGCTCAGTCACCTCAAATTCTCCATGATCTGAAAGAGCTTGCAGTGATTGAGTCTACGGAGTCTTCCAACCGCTTGGAGGGCGTAACCGTCGCTCCTGCCAGGTTGAAATCCTTGGTAAATGGAAGCTCGGAGCCCAAGAGTAGATCCGAGCAGGAGATTGCCGGGTATCGGGACGCGCTTTCGCTCATCCATGAGTCTGGAGAGGAGATGTTCTTTTCAGAAGGCATTCTGCAGCAGCTACATACAGTCCTTTATCGATATCTCCCTCAGGACGGCGGGCGCTGGAAAGCGACCAATAATGATATTGTCGAGCGCCACCTGGACGGCACCACGCGCGTTCGCTTTCGTCCCATAGCGGCTCATCTGACCCCTATCGCAATTACTGAGATGGTCACCCAGTACCGGCGAGCGGTGAGTCAGAGTCTGGCGGATCCCTTGGTGTTGGTCCCGCTTCTCGTGCTCGACTTCCTATGCATTCACCCCTTTTCAGATGGTAACGGGCGAGTTGCGCGACTGTTGACGCTAATGTTGCTTTATCAGTTCGATTATCGAGTCGGGCGATTTATCAGTCTTGAGCGGGTGTTCGAGGAATCAAAGGAGAGTTACTACGAGACGCTTGAACTGAGCTCGAAAGGCTGGCATGAGGGGACGCATGATGCTCAGCCATGGCTTGATTATTTTTGGGGTGCGATGCTTCGAGCGTACAAAGAGTTTGAGGAACGTGTAGGTACGATCGATAACCGTCGAGGGAGTAAAAGTGATCGGGTGAGAAACGAGGTGCTCAAGCGCAACTTGCCTTTTTCCATCTCGGATATTGAACAGTCCTGTCCTGGAGTCAGTCGCGATACGGTTCGAATGGTACTGCGCACGCTCAAAGCAGAGGGGCTGATTGAGTCTACGGGCAACGGGCGCAGTGCCAAATGGAGGAAGAAGCTGGCTTGAAATTCGCTGATCTTCGGTGGCTACGCTACTCAAGGCGGTCGGCGTGTTGTTTCAACGCCCATTCCACATGTTCACGCACCAGTTCTGACGGGTATTCGCGCCGTGCCTTGAGCGCCTCCAGTACCGGAATGCTTGACGGTGCATTCCCCAGCCCCACCGCAAGATTGCGCAGCCAACGCTCGTAACCGGCCCGACGCAGCGGCGAACCTTCGGTGCTGCTGAGGAATTTGTCCTCATCCCACAGAAACAGTTCGGCCAGTTCTGCGTTGTCCAGATTGTGCCGTGGCTTGAAGTCGCTTTCGCCGGACGGGCGGGCGAAGCGGTTCCACGGGCAGCAGATCTGGCAGTCGTCGCAGCCGAACACGCGGTTGCCGATCAGCGGCCGCAGGTCTTCGGGAATGGCATTTTTCAGCTCAATGGTCAGGTAGGAAATGCAACGTCGCGCGTCCAGCACGTAGGGGCCTACGAAAGCGTTGGTCGGGCAGATGTCGAGGCATGCGGTGCAGCGGCCGCAATGTTCGGTGCTATGCGGTTCATCCACCGGCAACGGCAGATCGACGAACAGTTCGCTGAGAAAGAAATAACTGCCGGCCTTGCGATTGAGCACCAGAGTGTTCTTGCCGATCCAGCCCAGCCCCGCCTGCTCGGCGATGGCTTTTTCCAGCACCGGAGCGCTGTCGACGAAGGCTCGGAAACCGAACGGACCGATTTCGGACTGAATCCTGTCCGCCAGTTGTTGAACGCGTTTACGGATCAATTTGTGATAATCGCGGCCCAAGGCATAACGCGAGATGTAGGCTTTTTCCGGTTTGCCCAGCAATTGCGCCATTTGTGTGTCGCCCGGCAGGTAGTCCATGCGCAGCGACACCACGCGCAAGGTGCCCGGCACCAGCTCCTCAGGGTGCGAGCGTTTGCTGCCATGGGCGCCCATGTAATCCATTTCGCCGTGGTAGCCGGCCTCGAGCCAGCGTTGCAGGTGCTGTTCGTGCTCGGCCAGGTCCAGACCGCTGATGCCGACTTGCTGGAAGCCCAGCTCGCGGCCCCAGTCCTTGATGGATTGGGCGAGGGCGGGCAGATCTGTGGTGATGGCGGACATGAGGCGAGAGAAACCGGAGCTGAGGTGCGTATAATTCTGCCAGACATCGGAGCCCGAAGACGCATGCCGCACACTAAAGATCAATTACCCGACGCGCTGTACCGCGCCACGCAGGTGCGGGCACTCGATGCGCGGCTGATCGCTGCCGGCACTCCGGGCTTCGAATTGATGCAGCGAGCGGCCCATGCCACATGGCGCGCGCTGGTTCGACATTGGCCATCTGCTAACGAATTGACGGTGCTGGCAGGGCACGGCAACAACGCGGGTGACGGATACCTGGTGGCAGCGCTGGCCCATCGGGCCGGTTGGCAGGTTCGGGTAGTGGCCGTGGGCGATCCGCAGCGATTGCAGGGTGATGCGGCCGTAGCGCATGCCGATGCCGTGGCCGAAGGCGTGGTGATAGCCCCCTGGCATCCTTCCTGCGAGTTGCGCGGAATCGTCGTTGACGGGTTGCTCGGTACCGGTCTGAGCGGTGAAGTGCGTGAGCCTTACGCCGCTGCGATTGCGGCAATCAATGCCAGTGGATTGCCGGTGGTGGCGGTCGATATCCCTTCCGGGTTGTGCGCCGACACCGGTCATGCGTTAGGTCATGCGGTGCGCGCTGACCTCACCGTGACCTTCATCGGCCTGAAGCTCGGGCTGTTTACGGGCTCGGCGGCGGATCATGTCGGGGAACTGCTGTTTAACGATCTGCAGGCCACGGCCGAAAACTTCAGTGACATTCCTGCCGCCGCTCAACGGCTCAATGCGGTTAACCTGCCGCGTCTGGCGGCCCGTGCGCCGACTGCGCACAAGGGGCGTTTCGGTCATGTGCTGCTGATCGGCGGCGATCATGGTTTTGGCGGGGCGATCCTGTTGAGCACCGAAAGCGCGCTGCGCAGTGGCGCCGGGATGGTATCGCTGGCGACTCGCCCGGAACATGTACCAGCGGCATTGAGCCGGGTGCCGGAAGCCATGGCGTTGGGCGCCTCTTCGGCCAATCAATTGATGGGGCTGCTGGAAAAGGTGTCGGTGCTGGTCGTCGGGCCGGGGCTGGGCCAGGCCGCTTGGGGGCGGGCACTCTTGTCGGCCGCCGCCAATGCGGCGCTGCCGCAGGTGTGGGATGCCGATGCGCTGAACCTGCTGGCCTCAGGTTTTGTCAGTTTGCCCAAGGATTGCGTGATCACGCCGCATCCGGGGGAAGCAGCACGTTTATTGGGGATCAGTACCGCCGAAGTGCAGGCTGATCGTCCGGCGGCGGCGCTGGCATTGAGCAAAAAATACACAGCGGTGGTGGTGCTCAAGGGGGCGGGCACTTTGATTGCTCATCCCGATGGTCGTCTGGCGCTGTGTCATCAAGGCCATCCGGCGATGGCCACTGCCGGGCTCGGCGATGTGCTGGCTGGCCTGATCGGCGCGCTGCTGGCCCAGGGCATGGACGGTTTTGACGCCGCGAGTCTGGCAGTCTGGCTGCACGCCAACGCCGGTCTGCACCAAGGTAAATTCGGCCGTGGGCTGGCGGCCAGTGATCTGATTCCAGCCATTCGTCAGTTGTTGGAGGAGCATGCACCGTGTCTGAAGTAACCCTGTACCTGGCCGATGAACAGGCCATGAGCGACTTTGGCGCACGCATCGCCCGTATCACCCAGGGCCATGGCCTGATCTTTCTCGAAGGCAACCTCGGGATGGGCAAAACCACGCTGTCGCGGGGCATCATTCGCGGTCTGGGGCATGTGGGAGCGGTGAAAAGTCCGACCTTCACGCTGGTCGAGCCCTACGAGATCGGTGACGTTCGCGCGTTTCACTTCGACCTGTATCGTCTGGTCGATCCGGAGGAACTGGAGTTTCTCGGCATCCGCGACTATTTCGAAGACGACGCCCTGTGCCTGATCGAATGGCCCGATAAAGGTGCAGGCTTTTTGCCAAAGCCTGACCTGACCATTACCATTAGCCCGCAAGACAGCGGACGTTCGCTGACCATTTTATCCCAGGGCTCGCGCGGCGAGGCCTGGTGTGCCGCTTTGGCATTGGAAACCAATTGAATGATGGGGTTAGGTATGCGCTTTCGCGCGTTGGTGGCTGCCGTTGGACTGATGTTGATGGCAGTAACCGTCAACGCTGTGGCCGAGACGAAGGTCAACAGCGTGCGCCTGTGGCGGGCGCCGGACAACACGCGACTGGTGTTCGACCTGACAGGCCCGGTGCAGCACAGCGTCTTCACGCTGACCGCGCCGGATCGTCTGGTGATCGACATCAACGGCGCCACCCTCGGCGCGCCGCTGAATGTGCAGACCGCCAACACGCCGATCACTGCGATGCGTTCGGCCCAGCGCACGCCGACCGACCTGCGGGTGGTCATCGACCTGAAAAAAGCGGTCACCCCGAAAAGCTTCTCGCTGGCGCCGAACGCCCAGTATGGCAACCGTCTGGTGGTCGATCTGTTCGACAACCCGGCAGACGCGGCGCCACCGCCTGCGCCGACGCCGTCGGTCGCTACCGTACCGGCGGTGCCTGTCACGCCGGCTGAACCTGCGATCAAACTGCCACCGGCCCCGGCCGGAAAGCGCGACATCATCGTGGTCATCGACGCCGGTCACGGCGGTGAAGACCCGGGCGCATCGGGTTCTCGCGGCCAGCGCGAAAAAGACGTGGTACTGCAGATCGCCCGCGAGTTGCAGCGTCAGGTCAACGGCATGAAAGGCTTCCGCGCCGAACTGACCCGTACCGGCGACTACTTCATCCCGCTGCGCGGCCGTACCGAGATTGCCCGCAAGAAGGGCGCCGATCTGTTTGTCTCGATCCACGCCGACGCCGCGCCTTCTGCGGCCGCGTTTGGTGCGTCGGTGTTCGCCCTGTCCGATCGTGGCGCCACCTCGGAAACCGCCCGTTGGCTGGCCGACAGTGAAAACCGTTCCGACCTGATCGGCGGTGCCGGCAACGTCAGCCTCGACGACAAGGACCGCATGCTGGCCGGCGTTCTGCTCGACCTGTCGATGACCGCCTCGCTGACCTCCAGCCTCAACGTCGGCCAGAAGGTTCTGACCAATATTGGCCGGGTCACCCCGCTGCACAAGCAGCGCGTGGAACAGGCCGGGTTCATGGTGCTGAAATCGCCGGACATCCCGTCGATCCTGGTGGAAACCGGCTTCATCTCCAACGCCAACGAAGCGAACAAACTCTCGGCAGCGAGCCACCAGCAGGCGCTGGCGCGTTCGATCAGCAGCGGCGTGCGTCAGTTCTTCCAGCAGAATCCGCCACCGGGCACTTACATCGCCTGGCTGCGTGATTCGGGCAAGATCGCTCAAGGGCCGCGTGATCACCGGGTAGGTCCGGGTGAGACCGTGGCGATGATTGCCGTGCGTTATCAGATTTCGCCGGCCACACTGCGTAGCGCCAACAATCTGAAAAGCGATGATCTGAAAGTCGGCCAGCACCTGACCATTCCCGGCACCGAACTGGCGTCCAAAGAATGAATCAGGTCCTGAACGCTGCCCGCATTGAACTGCTCAGCCCGCGGCTGGCGAACCAGATCGCCGCCGGTGAGGTGGTCGAACGCCCGGCCTCGGTGATCAAGGAGCTGCTGGAAAACAGCCTCGACTCCGGCGCCAAGCGTATCGACGTTGATGTCGAGCAGGGCGGTGTCAAACTGCTGCGAGTGCGCGACGACGGCAGCGGTATTTCCGCCGATGACCTGCCGCTGGCCCTGGCCCGTCACGCCACCAGCAAGATCCGTAACCTGGAAGACCTCGAACAGGTGATGAGCCTGGGTTTCCGGGGCGAGGCTTTGGCTTCGATCAGCTCCGTGGCGCGTCTGACCCTGACCTCGCGCACCCGCGACGCCGATCAGGCCTGGCAGGTCGAGACCGAAGGCCGCGACATGGCGCCCCGCGTGCAGCCGGCGGCGCACCCGGTCGGCACTTCGGTGGAAGTCCGTGACCTGTTCTTCAACACCCCGGCGCGACGCAAATTCCTCAAGACCGAAAAAACTGAATTCGATCACCTGCAAGAAGTGATCAAGCGTCTGGCGCTGGCGCGTTTCGACGTGGCTTTCCATTTGCGCCACAACGGCAAGACCATCCTCAGCCTGCACGAAGCCCACGATGATGCGGCCCGCGCCCGGCGTGTGGCGGCGATCTGCGGTTCGGGCTTCCTTGAGCAGGCGCTGCCGATCGAGATCGAACGCAATGGCCTGCATTTGTGGGGCTGGGTCGGTCTGCCGACCTTCAACCGCAGTCAGGCGGACTTGCAGTATTTCTTCGTCAACGGCCGTGCGGTGCGCGACAAACTAGTGGCCCACGCGGTGCGCCAGGCTTATCGCGATGTGCTGTTCAACGGCCGGCACCCGACGTTCGCGCTGTTTTTCGAGGTCGACCCGGCAGCGGTCGACGTCAACGTGCACCCGACCAAGCACGAAGTGCGCTTCCGTGACGGGCGCATGGTGCATGACTTCCTGTATGGCACCTTGCACCGTGCCCTCGGCGATGTGCGGCCGGAAGATCAGCTTGCCGGTTCGGTCACCACCGCGATCGTCCGGCCGACCGGCCTTGAAGCTGGTGAATTCGGGCCGCAGGGCGAAATGCGTCTGGCGGCCAATGCGTTGCTGGAGCAACCGCAGGCGCAACCGGCGTTCAATACCTCGTCGGGCGCCAGCGCTGGCGGCGCTTATCAGTATCAATACACGCCACGTCCGCAATCGACCGTGCCGGTAGCCGAGGCCCAGGCCGCGTACCGCGAGTTTTTTGCGCCGCTGCCCGAGGCCAATGCCAATGCATTGCCAGCCGGTCAGGAAGACATTCCGCCGCTTGGCTACGCGCTGGCTCAGCTCAAGGGCATTTATATTCTGTCCGAGAACGCCCAAGGCCTGGTTTTGGTGGACATGCACGCCGCTCACGAGCGGATCATGTATGAGCGCCTGAAGATCGCCATGGCCAGCGAAGGCCTGAGCGGTCAGCCGCTGCTGGTGCCGGAATCGCTGGCGGTCAGTCAGCGCGAGGCCGACTGCGCTGAAGAGCATGCGGCGTGGTTCCAGCGCCTTGGTTTTGAATTGCAGCGCCTTGGCCCGGAAACCCTTGCGATCCGGCAGATCCCCGCCCTGCTCAAGCAGGCCGAAGCCAACCGACTGGTCGGTGATGTCCTGTCGGACTTGATGGAATACGGTACCAGCGACCGGATCCAGGCACATTTGAACGAACTGCTCGGCACCATGGCCTGCCACGGCGCGATCCGCGCCAACCGCCGCCTGGCCTTGCCGGAAATGAACGGCCTGCTGCGCGACATGGAAAATACCGAGCGCAGCGGTCAGTGCAACCATGGCCGACCGACCTGGACCCAACTGGGCCTGGACGATCTGGACAAACTGTTCCTGCGCGGTCGTTGATGAGCCAGCTTCCTCCAGCGATTTTCCTGATGGGCCCGACCGCTGCGGGTAAGACCGATCTGGCCATCGAGCTGACCAAGGTGCTGCCGTGCGAGCTGATCAGTGTCGATTCGGCGCTGGTTTATCGCGGCATGGACATCGGCACCGCCAAGCCTTCCAAAGAACTGCTGGCCGAATTCCCTCATCGACTGATCGACATTCTCGATCCGGCCGAAGCTTATTCGGCAGCGGATTTCCGTCGCGATGCGCTGGAGGCCATGGCCGAGATCACCGCACGTGGAAAAATTCCGCTGCTGGTGGGCGGCACGATGCTCTATTACAAGGCTTTGATCGAAGGTCTGGCGGACATGCCGGCGGCCGATCCCGAGGTTCGCGCGCAGATCGAAGAAGAGGCTGCACGCCTTGGCTGGCAGGCCCTGCACGATCAGTTGGCGGTCATCGATCCGGAGTCTGCAGCACGCATCCATCCGAACGATCCACAACGACTGAGTCGTGCGCTGGAAGTTTACCGGGTCAGCGGTCAGAGCATGACTGCGCTGCGCCTGCAACAATCTGCGCAAAGTGCTGAAGCGTCCGCATCGGGACTGCAACAATTGCCCTATACTGTCGCGAACCTGGCGATTGCTCCAACTAATCGGCAGGTATTGCACGAGCGCATTAAACAAAGATTCACAAATATGCTGGAACAGGGATTCATCGACGAGGTCGTAGCCCTGCGTAATAGAAGTGACCTGCATGCCGGGTTGCCGTCTATACGTGCGGTAGGCTACCGCCAGGTCTGGGACTACCTGGATGGCAAGCTGACGTCGGCCGAGATGCAGGAACGGGGCATCATCGCCACGCGCCAATTGGCCAAACGCCAGTTCACCTGGCTGCGCAGCTGGAAAGATTTACACTGGCTCGACAGTCTGGATTGCGACAATCTGCCACGCGCCTTGAAATACCTTGGGACGATCTCCATATTGAGCTGAGTCCTTGCAATTGCCGTCTATCCTTGGGGGTGTGGCGGCAAAAGCCATTTGTTTACCTATTTTTTATATTGAATCCTTAAAGGAGTGCGGCACATGTCAAAAGGGCATTCGCTACAAGACCCTTACTTGAATACTTTACGTAAAGAGAAAGTGGGGGTTTCCATCTACCTGGTGAACGGGATCAAACTGCAAGGCACGATCGAGTCGTTCGACCAGTTCGTTATCCTGCTGAAGAACACCGTCAGCCAGATGGTTTACAAACACGCTATCTCTACAGTCGTGCCGGTTCGTCCAATTCGTCTGCCAAGCGCAACCGAATCCGAAGCAGGTGACGCTGAGCCAGGTAACGCCTGATAGGAGTCTCCTTTGTTCTTTGAGCGCCACGGTGGTGGTGAACGAGTCATCCTCGTTCACTTGGATGGACAGGACCCTGAGGCGCGCGAAGATCCGCAGGAGTTTCAGGAACTGGCAAATTCGGCTGGCGCCGAGACCGTTGCGTTTTTTAACGTGCCGCGTCATCGGCCAACCGCCAAATACCTGATTGGCAGCGGCAAGGTCGAGGAACTGCGCGACCTGGTCCACGCCGAAGAAGCCGATCTGGTTATCTTCAATCACACCCTTACACCCAGTCAGGAACGTAACCTCGAACGTGTTTTCGAGTGTCGCGTGATCGACCGTACCGGTCTGATTCTCGATATTTTCGCCCAACGCGCCCGTACCCATGAGGGCAAGCTCCAGGTCGAACTGGCCCAGCTTGACCACATGAGCACCCGGCTGGTTCGCGGCTGGACTCACCTTGAGCGTCAGGGTGGCGGTATCGGCATGCGCGGCCCGGGTGAAACCCAGCTCGAAACCGACCGGCGACTGCTGCGGGTTCGCCTGCGCCAGATCAAGGGTCGGCTGGAGAAAGTGCGCAGCCAGCGCGAACAGTCGCGTCGCGGCCGCTCGCGTGCGGATATCCCTACCGTATCTCTGGTGGGATACACCAACGCCGGTAAATCCACGCTGTTCAATAACGTGACCAAGTCCGACGTGTACGCTGCTGACCAGCTGTTCGCCACGCTCGATCCGACCCTGCGCCGTCTGGATCTGGACGACCTGGGGCCGATTGTCCTGGCCGACACCGTGGGCTTCATCCGCCACTTGCCGCACAAACTGGTCGAGGCATTTCGGTCTACGCTCGAAGAGTCGAGCAACTCCGACCTGCTGTTGCACGTGATCGATGCGGCCGAACCGGATCGCATGTTGCAGATCGAGCAGGTGATGGTGGTGCTGGGCGAGATCGGTGCCCAGGACTTGCCGATCCTCGAGGTCTATAACAAACTCGATTTGCTTGAAGGCGTTGAGCCACAAATCCAGCGCGATGAAAACGGCAAGCCCCAGCGGGTCTGGCTGTCGGCGCGTGATGGCACCGGTCTGGAATTGCTCGAGCAGGCGATTGCCGAGTTGTTGGGCAGTGACCTGTTCGTGGGAACCTTGCGCCTGCCTCAGCGGTTCGCGCGTCTGCGTGCACAGTTCTTCGAACTGGGCGCGGTACAGAAAGAAGAACACGACGAAGAAGGGGTCAGCTTGCTGGCCGTTCGATTGCCACGCTCGGAGCTCAATCGACTGGTCAGTCGTGAAGGCGTTGTGCCGACGGAGTTCATCGAGCAACACACTTTGCAATAAAAGCCTGGCAAAGCGGTTGTGCCGCAACGGCAGGCATTCTGTAGCATTGGTCGGCGCGCCGTGGGTGCGTCTTTGCTTTATCAGATGGAGAGCGCTATGGCTTGGAATGAGCCGGGTGGCAACTCGAACAATCAGGATCCTTGGGGTGGCAAGCGTCGCAACAACGGCGACCGCAAGGGACCGCCGGATCTCGACGAGGCCTTCCGAAAGCTGCAGGAAAGCCTGAACGGGTTGTTCGGTGGTGGAAAGAAACGCGGTGATGACGGTGGTGGCTCGGGCAAGAGCGGCGGCTTCGGCGGCCTGCTCGGCATCGGCCTTGTCGTGCTGGCGGCCGTCTGGCTGTACAGCGCGGTGTACGTTGTGGACGAGCAGGAGCAGGCCGTGGTGCTGCGCTTCGGCAAGTACTACGAGACTGTCGGTCCCGGCCTGAACATCTACTTCCCGCCGATCGACAAGAAGTACATGGAGAACGTCACGCGTGAGCGTGCCTACACCAAGCAGGGCCAGATGCTGACCGAAGACGAGAACATCGTCGAAGTGCCGCTGACCGTGCAGTACAAGATCAGCAACCTGCAGGACTTCGTGCTGAACGTCGACCAGCCGGAAATCAGCCTGCAACATGCGACCGACAGTGCGCTGCGCCATGTGGTGGGTTCCACCGCGATGGACCAGGTGCTGACCGAAGGTCGTGAGCTGATGGCCAGCGAGATCAAGGAGCGTCTGCAACGTTTCCTCGATACCTATCGCACCGGTATCACCGTTACCCAGGTCAACGTACAAAGCGCAGCGGCACCGCGTGAAGTGCAGGAAGCCTTCGATGACGTGATCCGCGCCCGTGAAGACGAGCAGCGTTCGCGCAACCAGGCTGAAACCTACGCCAACGGCGTGGTGCCGGAAGCCCGTGGTCAGGCCCAGCGCATCCTCGAAGATGCCAACGGTTACCGTGACGAAACGGTCTCGCGCGCCAAGGGTGAGGCAGATCGCTTCACCAAACTGGTTGCCGAGTATCGCAAGGCGCCCGAGGTCACTCGCCAGCGTCTGTACCTGGACACCATGCAGGAAGTCTTCAGCAGCACCAGCAAGGTACTCGTGACCGGCAACAAGAACGGCCAGAGCAACCTGCTTTACCTGCCGCTGGACAAGATGATTCAGAACAGTTCGGGCAGCAATGCACCGGTCACCGGTTCGGCTGCCGCCAGCAACAACACGGACGTCACGCCGCATGTCACTGACGTGCCGCAGTCGCGTACAAGGGAGACCCGCTGATGAGCAATAAATCGCTGATCGCCCTGATCGTTGGCGTTGTCGTGGTACTGGTTGGCTGGAACTGTTTCTACATCGTGGCTCAGACCGAGCGTGCGGTGTTGCTGCAGTTCGGTCGCGTGGTTCAGGCTGATGTTCAGCCAGGTCTGCATGTGAAAGTGCCTTACGTTAACCAGGTGCGTAAATTCGACGCACGTCTGATGACGCTGGATGCACCGACACAGCGCTTCCTGACGCTGGAAAAGAAAGCCGTGATGGTCGATGCGTATGCCAAGTGGCGCGTGAAAGATGCCGAGCGCTTCTACACCGCAACGTCCGGCCTCAAGCAGATCGCTGACGAGCGTCTGTCCCGTCGTCTGGAATCGGGTCTGCGTGACCAGTTCGGTAAGCGCACCCTGCACGAAGTGGTGTCGGGTGAGCGCGATGCGCTGATGGCTGACATCACCGCGTCGCTGAACAAGATGGCGGAAAAAGAGCTGGGTATCGAAGTGGTTGATGTCCGGGTCAAGGCCATCGATCTGCCGAAAGAAGTGAACCGCAGCGTGTTCGAACGTATGAGCACCGAGCGTGAGCGTGAAGCTCGCGAGCACCGCGCCAAGGGTAACGAGCTGGCCGAAGGCATCCGTGCCGACGCCGATCGTCAACGCCGTGTGCTGCTGGCTGAAGCCTATCGTGAATCCGAAGAGATTCGCGGTGACGGTGATGCCCAGGCCGCTGCGATCTACTCCAAGGCCTACGGCCAGGATCAGGAATTCTACGGTTTCTACCGTAGCCTGCGTGCCTACCGTGAAAGCTTCGCGAACAAATCCGACGTCCTGGTCCTCGACCCAAGCAGTGACTTCTTCCGTTATCTGGAAAAGTCCAAGCCTTGATACGACGTTGACCTGAATCATTCCGCCCGGCGGCTAATACCTCGGGCGGGGTGATCCTTTGGGAAAACGTGTGTATGATGCGGCAGCCGGGAAATTCCCGGCTTTTTTGCGTCTGCACGTTTGATTGCTGTTTTTGTTGCAGAAGATCGGGTTGAATGGCCCGACAGTTTTTCGAGGAAAGTGATGGGCGAAGCCGGTAACAGGCCTTTCGCCGCGTCGTTCATGCGCGTGCGTTTTGAACGGGCCGGTCATTTTCTGCTTCACTCAAGGCTCGCCCTCGGGCTGGCCGCCCGGATCTAAGGGGAATGGCGTAATGGCAACGGTAGACCGCTGGCTGCTGCCAGATGGCATCGAAGAAGTACTGCCACCGGAAGCGGCGCGCATTGAAGTCGCGCGTCGTCAGGTGTTGGATCTGTTCCAGAGCTGGGGTTACGAGTTTGTCGTGACTCCCCATATCGAGTACCTGGAATCCCTGCTGACCGGCGCGGGCCAGGACCTGGATCTGCGTACCTTCAAGGTCATCGACCCGCAATCGGGCCGGCAGATGGGTTTCCGTGCCGACATCACGCCGCAAGTGGCGCGCATCGATGCGCACACCCTGCGGCGCGAAGGCCCGAGCCGTCTGTGCTACGCCGGCAGCGTGCTGCATGCCCAGCCGCGTGCCTTGTCGTCCTCGCGCAGCCCGATCCAACTGGGCGCCGAGTTGTACGGCGATGCCAGCCCGAGCAGCGACGTTGAAGTCATCAGCCTGATGCTGGCCATGCTGCAACTGGCCGACGTGCCGGACGTGCACATGGACCTCGGGCATGTCGGCATCTACCGCGGTCTGGCCCAGGCGGCCGGTCTGTCGGGTGAAGTCGAGCAGCAGTTGTTCGATGCATTGCAACGCAAGGCCATCGACGAGGTCATTACCTTGACCGAAGGCCTGCCGGCCGATCTGTCCGGCATGTTGCGCGCGCTGGTCGACCTGTGCGGCGGCCGTGAAGTGCTGAGCGCTGCCCGCGAGCGTCTGGCCAATGCGCCAGCGCCGGTACTGGCGGCGCTGGAAGATTTGCTGGCGATCGCCGAGCGTCTGTCGGTGCGCTTCCCGGAGCTGCCGCTGTACTTCGATCTGGGCGAACTGCGCGGTTATCACTACCACACCGGTGTGGTGTTTGCGGTATTCGTGCCGGGTGTTGGCCAGTCCATCGCCCAGGGCGGTCGCTACGACGACATCGGCGCCGACTTCGGTCGCGCCCGTCCGGCCACGGGCTTCTCCACCGATTTGAAAACCCTGGTGACCCTGGGGCGTGCTGAGATCGAGCTACCGTCTGGCGGTATCTGGATGCCTGACAGTACGGATGCGGCACTCTGGCAGCAGGTTTGCCAGTTGCGCAGTGAGGGTCAGCGTGTCGTTCAGGCGTTGCCTGGACAACCTTTGGCCGCCGCCCGTGATGCGGACTGCGACCGGCAATTGATCCAGCAGAACGGGCTTTGGCAAGTATCGCCACTGGCTTCTTGAGTTTTCCTGCCGGCTGACGCCGGCACCAAGTTTGCGCGAATGAGGACAAGTGTTATGGGTAAGAATGTCGTAGTCCTGGGCACCCAATGGGGTGATGAGGGCAAAGGCAAGATCGTTGATCTGCTGACCGAACATGCTGCCGCCGTAGTGCGCTACCAGGGTGGCCACAACGCCGGTCACACTCTGGTGATCGACGGTGAAAAAACCGTCTTGCACCTGATCCCGTCGGGCGTGCTGCGCGAAGGCGTGCAGTGCCTGATCGGCAACGGCGTGGTGGTTGCACCTGACGCCCTGCTGCGCGAGATCACCAAGCTGGAAGAGAAGGGTGTACCGGTGCGCGAGCGCCTGCGCATCAGCCCTTCCTGCCCGCTGATCCTGTCCTTCCACGTGGCGCTGGACCAGGCCCGTGAAAAGGCCCGCGGCGAGCTGAAGATCGGTACGACCGGTCGCGGCATCGGCCCGGCTTACGAAGACAAGGTTGCACGTCGTGGCTTGCGTGTTGGCGATCTGCTCAACATGCCGCGCTTTGAAGACAAGCTGCGTGAACTGGTGGACTACCACAACTTCATGCTGGTCGGTTACTACAAAGAGCCTGCCATCGAGTACGAAAAGACTCTGGCCGAGTGCAAGGAATACGCCGAGCTGCTCAAGCCGCTGATGCTGGACGTGACTGCCGAGCTGCACGACCTGCGTCGCGCCGGCAAAGACATCATGTTCGAAGGCGCCCAGGGTTCGTTGCTCGACATCGATCACGGCACCTATCCGTACGTGACCAGCTCCAACACCACCGCGGGTGGCGTGGCGACCGGTTCGGGCGTTGGTCCGATGTTCCTGGACTACATCCTGGGCATCACCAAGGCTTACACCACTCGCGTAGGTTCGGGCCCATTCCCGACTGAGCTGTTCGACGAAGTCGGTGCGCACCTGGCCAAGCAAGGTCACGAGTTCGGCGCTACCACCGGCCGTGCCCGTCGTTGCGGCTGGTTCGACGCCGTTATCCTGCGTCGTGCTATTGATGTGAACAGCATCTCGGGCATCTGCCTGACCAAGCTGGACGTACTCGACGGCCTGGAAACCATCAACATCTGCACCGGCTACAAAGACGCGCAAGGCAATGCCGTTGCTCCGACTGACGCTGACAGCTACGTGGGTCTGCAGCCTGTGTACGAAGAAGTGCCAGGCTGGAGCGAATCGACCGTGGGCGCCAAGACCCTGGAAGAGCTGCCGGCTAACGCTCGTGCCTACATCAAACGCGTTGAAGAGTTGATCGGCGCGCCGATCGACATTATTTCGACGGGTCCGGACCGCAACGAAACCATCGTTCTGCGTCATCCGTTCGCTTGATAAGTCGTTGATGTAAAAACACAAAGGCCCCTTCATCGGGGCCTTTGTCGTTTATGCCTGTTGGACGGCATGACCTTTGCTGTGATTCTGTCTACAAGAGTGCCATCAAATTAATGGCGTCAGAAGTAGAGGGATTCAAAGTGTCAGCCGTTCTCTCACTGTTACAAAGCCGTCTGTTGCGGCCCGTGTTCGTTACCCTCGGTATCGCCCTTTTGGTGCAAGTGCTGGTGGCCGTCGCCCTGACGCGGAGCACCGTCACCGCGCTGGAAGCCGATCTTGGCACTCGCCTGGGCGCCGACAGCCAGAAGTTGTCCGGTGAGCTGGAGCAGGCCGGACGTGAAGTCACGTCGAGTCTCGACAACCTTTCCTCAAGTACCCGTCAGCGCCTTACCGCCGGTCTTTCCTCGCGTCTGAAGGAAGAGCAGGCGCAACTGCGTGCGACTCTGGAAAAAGACCTGAAGGATTCGGCCAATGACATGGCCCAACTGCTGGCCTCCGTGGCGCCCCGTGCCATGTGGGACAGCGACGTGCCGACCCTGTCCGAATTCGCCCGCCGGGCCCAGCGCAATCCCAACGTGCTGTTCGTGGTGTATGACGACGCCACTGGCCAGCATCTGACCCGCTACCTCAACCGCGAAAACCCGATCAACAAGGCCCTTTTGGAAAAAGGCCAGGGCGAGCGGGCGCTGGACAAGGTGCTGGATGCGGCGAAGAACGATCCGTCGGTCTACTACCTGGAAGCCTCGATCAACCCCAATGGCGTGGAAATCGGCAAGGTGCTGATGGGGGTCTCGACCGCTTCGGTTGAAACCGATCTGGCGGCCCTCGACCAGCGCTTCTCGGCGTTGATTGCCAGCAGCGATCAACTGGTCGGTGACAGCCTCAAGGGCGCCGCTGCCGACAGCGCCACCGCCATGCAGGCTCGCCTGCAATCGGCGCAGTCCACAGCTGCCGAGATGAAAGCCAACACCACCAGTACCGTGCAGGATGCTGCTGCAACGCTGCGCTGGCGTATCGGCATGGGCCTGGCGCTGGTGGGGGCCGGGGTGCTGTTGCTGCTGGCGGTGGTGCTCGGTCATCGGGTCGTCAATCGCCTGAAAATGCTCAACGCCGCCATGGATGATCTGGCAGCGGGCGAGGGCGATCTGACCAAACGCGTACAGATCAACAGCAAGGACGAAATCGGCGACATGGCCTCGGCGGTCAACCGCTTTGTGGACAAGTTGCAGCCGATCGTGCGCGAGGCCGGGGATGTGGCTCAGCGCACCGGTGTGGAAATCGGCGCTATGACCCTGCGCAACGCCGGGGCCGACGCAGCGGCCGGGATGCAGCGTGATGAAGTGGCCGAAAGCCTGCGAGCGCTGTCGCAAATGGCCGATGAGGCTCAGTCGGAAAGCCATGCGATGCAGGCGGCGTTGAAGCAGGTGGTGGATATTCGTCAGGCCACCGACGAGAACACTCGCACCTCGGCCAGGGTCGGCAGCTTGATCGAGGCGCTGGCGGGGCAGGTCGATACCGGGGCGAAAGTCATCGAACGGCTGGCGCAGCAGAGCGAGCAGATTGAAGTGGTGCTGACCGTGATTCACGGCATCGCCGAGCAGACCAACCTGCTGGCGCTCAACGCGGCCATCGAAGCGGCCCGGGCCGGCGAAACCGGCCGCGGGTTTGCGGTAGTAGCGGATGAGGTGCGGGCGCTGGCGAGCAAGACCCAAAGCTCCACCGGCGACATTCAGGCGCACATCGTGGCCCTGCAGCAGGGCGCCCGTGAGGCGGTGGAGGCGATTGGTCAGGCCGGGCGTCAAGCGAGCGAAGGTTTGCTGGTGCTGCGTGACAGCGCGCGACTGCAGCAGTCGGTGCAGGCGTCGGTCGAGCAGGTGCATGCGGCGATTGGCCTGGCGACTCAGGCAGCGGCGCATCAGGCGCAGGGCGCGCAGGCTGTGCGTGGGCGGGTCGAAACGATTCATGCCCAGGCCGAAAAAGCTGCACAGGCGGTGGTCGAGACCACGGCCAGCGGCAAGGTGCTGGATGGTCTGGCGGCGCAGCTCAAGGCCAGTCTGGGGCAGTTCCGGGCCTGATAGTGCGGGCAAAAAAAATCGCAGCTTCGGCTGCGATTTTTTTATCGGCTCAAATACATCCGGGTTGTCAGCAGGTAGACGGGCAATCCCGACACCACAATCAACAACGCCGCATAAGGCGCTGCGGCTGCGAACTCGACATTTGCGGTATGCGCCCAGACTTCAGTCGCCAATGTGTTGAGCCCGGTCGGACTCAGCAGCAATGTAGCCGTCAGTTCTTTCATGGCATCCAGAAACACCAGCGCAAAGGCTGCGCCCAGTGCCGGGAAGATGATCGGTAAAGTCACCCGGCAGAACGCCGTGAACGAAGAGGCGCCGAGGGTGCGGGCGGCTTCTTCGAGTTGCGGCGCGGCCTTGTTCAACGCCGTGCGGATCGGCGCCTGAGCCAGCGGCAGAAACAGCAGGGCATAGGCGATCAGCAATAGCGCGGAGGTCTGGTACAGCGCCGGCACGTAATGCAGGGCGAAATACACCAGCGTCAACGCGATCACCAATCCCGGCAGGGCGTGCAGCAGATAGGGCAGGCGCTCGGCCCAGATCGCCAGTTGGCCCTTGTAGCGCACCACCAGCAACCCGACCGGCACTGCCAGCACCAGACACAATCCAGCGCCACCCAGCGATAGCGCCAATGAAGACAGCAAAGCTTCAGTGATCGCCGCAACCGGGAATGCCGCTGACGATCCCACGGCGAGCCAGTAGGCCAGCATGCCTAGCGGAATCCCGCTGCCGACAATCGCCAGCATCAGGCAATACAGCTGACCGGCGATCGCCCAAGGGCCCAGTCGCACTTGTTCAGCTCGACGCGCCGCACCTTGGCCGGTACGTACATGTCGTCCCTTGCCGCGCACCCGCAACTCCAGCCACAACAGCATCAGGCACAGCGCCAGCAATACCGCCGACAGCATCGCCGCGTTGGCATTGCTGAATTCCAGTTCGAATTGCTGATAGATCGCGGTGGTGAAAGTTTGCAGGCCGATGATCGACAGTGCGCCGAATTCCACCAGCATGTGCAGCGCAATCAGCAGCGAACCGGCCAGCAAGGAAGGCCAGAGCAGCGGCAGGGTGACGCGGAAAAACACGCCCCAGCGATTCTGTCCCAGGGTGCGAGCGGACTCCTCAAGAGAAGGATCAAGATTGCGCAGCGTGGCGGCTACCGGCAGAAAGATCAGCGGGTACTTCGACAGGCTCATCACAAGGATCGCTCCACCAAGGCCTTCAAACTGTGCGCTCAGCGACACCCAGGTGAAGCTGCTGACAAACGCTGGCACTGCGAACGGCAGGCAAAGAATCACGCCCCACAGTCGTCGGCCCGGCAAGTTGCTGCGCTCCAGCAGCCACGCCAGCGACAGGCCGATCACGCCGCAAGTTACGGTTACGCCAACCATCAGCGCCAGCGTGTTGCGCAGCAGGCCGAACACATAGGGGCGCCACAGTAAATGCAGCGCTTCGGTCCAGCCCGCCTGCCAGGCTTTGAGCCCGACGTAGGCCAGCGGCAACAGGCTCATGACCACCAGCAGCAAAACCGGCAGCACCAGCCAGATCGACGGCCGTTTGCGCCGTGGTACGTAACCCCCGCGTGTAGCGGTGGCGGATAACGATGCGGTCATCAGTTCAGGCCAACTTCGCGTTCCAGCTCCAGCGCCTCTTCGGCATTACCCAGATCGGCAGGCGTGACATCCGGCGCTTCCAGTTCGCTGAACGGCTTGAGGCCGCGATCCGACTCCATGCCTTTGTGCAGCGGGTATTCGGCGGTGGTCTGGGTGATCACGCGCTGGCCTTCTTCGCTGGCCATGTAGGCGAGAAATTGCTGGGCTTCTTTTGGGTGTTTGCTGGATTTCAGCACGGCTGCGCTGGACACGGTGATCAGGCCGCCGACATCGCCGCCGGTGAAGTAATGCAGTTTGGAATCAAGCTTGCCTTTCTCCCGCTGCAGGGCGAACCAGTAGTAGTTGTTCACCAGCACGGTGGCGACTTCGCCGTTTTCCACCGCCTTGAGGGCGACCATGTTGTTGCTGTAGGTCTTGCCGAAGGCGCGCAGGCCGGTCAGCCATTCTTCGGCGGCTTCGCGACCGTGCTTTTTGATGATGGCCACGGCCTGTTCCTGGAACGCGCCGCTGGTCGGGACGAAGCCGACCTTGCCTTGCCACTGCGGATCGGCGAAATCCAGCACCGATTTGGGCAGATCTTTTTCGTCGATCAGTTTCGGGTTGAAGGCCACCACGCGAACCCGGGCGGTGACGCCGATCCAGGTGCCGTTGCCGGCGACGTATTTTTTCGGCAGAACGGCCAGGGTCGCATCGTCAGCCTTGGCCAGCAGGCCTTGCTCGCCGAGGTTGTTCAGCGGCGGGGATTCTTCGGTGTAGATGACGTCGGCAGGTGAGCGGTCGCCTTCTTCGATGATCTGGCTGGCGAGCTGGTTGCTGCTACCCTTGCGCACATTGACGTGAATGCCGGTCTTGGCTTCGAAAGCTTTGGCGATCGCGTCGCCGACTTCCTTGTGTTGACCGTTGTAGAGCGTCAGGGAAACCGTGTCGGCAGCCTGGGCGAGGGGAGTGGCGAGGGCCAGGCCGAGCAGGGTGAAGGTCAAGCCGCGGCGCAGGGTATTTCGAAACATCATTCGCAGGGTTCCTCACTGTCGCATTGCAAAAACTTGCAACAATGATAAACGATATTGTTTCTCAAGTGCGCCTTGCAGGGGAGGGGTGGGTCTGATAGGCGTTGGGATTCAGGTTTTCCAAACCCCGGAAACGCAAAAACCCGCTTTCGCGGGTTTTTGTGAGATTCAAGATCGTGACCTTGAATTTGAATTGGTGCCCAGAAGAAGACTCGAACTTCCACGACCGTAAGGTCACCAGCACCTGAAGCTGGCGTGTCTACCAATTTCACCATCTGGGCTTCATCTTCAGCGTCGCCGCTGTTGATGTGGCGCACTATACGGAGCGCCTTTTGATCTGTAAACCCCTGATTTGATTTTAATAAATCAATTTCAGAAAAAGCGGGGCGCAGAATGCAAAAAACCCGCTTTCGCGGGTTTTTGTGTGAGTCTTGAAACTGATCTAGTCTCAAACTCGAAATTGGTGCCCAGGAGAAGACTCGAACTTCCACGACCGTAAGGTCACCAGCACCTGAAGCTGGCGTGTCTACCAATTTCACCACCTGGGCATCTCGTCAACGTGTGTACGTCGTCGATGGCGCGCACTATACGGAGCGACTTTTTAACTGTAAACCCCTGCCGGCAAAAAAAATGATTTTTTTTACCAGCGGTGTTCAAAACGGCTTTCGAACGTCGATAGAGGGCTTTAGAAAGGCCTTTATAGTCTGAAATTTCCCGTTTGATGGCGCCTATGCCAAACTAACCCGCATATAGACAAGGTGAAAACTCTCTAATGGCCGATTGGCAGTCCCTCGATCCCGAGGCCGCTCGTGAAGCGGAAAAATATGAAAACCCTATTCCCAGCCGCGAACTGATCCTTCAGCACCTTGCTGATCGAGGTTCGCCTGCTGCCCGCGAGCAACTGGTCGAAGAGTTTGGTCTGACCACAGAAGACCAGATTGAAGCCCTGCGCCGCCGCCTGCGCGCCATGGAGCGCGATGCTCAACTGATCTATACCCGCCGCGGCACGTATGCACCGGTCGACAAGCTCGACCTGATCCTCGGTCGCATCAGCGGTCACCGCGACGGCTTCGGCTTCCTGGTGCCGGATGATGGCTCCGACGACCTGTTCATGAGCCCGGCGCAAATGCGTCTGGTGTTCGACGGCGACCGTGCCCTGGCCCGTGTCTCCGGCCTGGACCGTCGCGGTCGTCGCGAAGGCGTGATCGTCGAAGTGGTGTCCCGTGCCCACGAAAGCATCGTCGGCCGCTACTTCGAAGAAGGCGGTATCGGCTTCGTCGTCGCGGACAACCCGAAGATCCAGCAGGAAGTGCTGGTGACGCCGGGCCGTAACGCCAACGCCCAGATCGGTCAGTTCGTCGAGGTGAAAATCACTCACTGGCCGACGCCGCGCTTCCAGCCGCAAGGTGATGTGATCGAAGTGGTCGGCAACTACATGGCGCCGGGCATGGAAATCGATGTCGCCCTGCGCACCTACGACATTCCGCACGTCTGGCCTGAAGCCGTTCTGAAGGAAGCCGGCAAGCTCAAGCCGGAAGTCGAAGAAAAAGACAAAGAGAAACGCGTCGACCTGCGCCATCTGCCGTTCGTCACCATCGACGGCGAAGATGCCCGCGACTTCGACGACGCGGTCTACTGCGAAGCCAAGCCGGGCAAACTGCGGCTGTTCTCCGGCGGCTGGAAGTTGTACGTGGCGATTGCCGACGTTTCCAGCTATGTGAAGATTGGTTCGGCTCTGGACAACGAAGCCCAGGTGCGCGGCAACTCGGTGTACTTCCCCGAGCGCGTGGTGCCGATGCTTCCGGAGCAGCTCTCCAACGGCCTGTGCTCGCTGAATCCGCATGTCGATCGTCTGGCCATGGTTTGCGAGATGACCATCTCCAAGTCCGGCGAAATGACCGACTACTGCTTCTATGAAGCAGTGATCCATTCCCACGCCCGTCTGACCTATAACAAGGTCAGCGCGATGCTGGAAACGCCGAAAGCGACAGAAGGGCGCAAGCTGCGCGGTGAATACACCGATGTCTTGCCGCACCTCAAGCAACTCTACGCGCTGTACAAGGTATTGCTGGCTGCCCGTCATGTGCGTGGCGCGATCGATTTCGAAACGCAGGAAACCCGGATCATCTTCGGTTCCGAGCGCAAGATTGCCGAAATCCGTCCGACCACCCGTAACGACGCGCACAAGCTGATCGAGGAATGCATGCTGGCGGCCAACGTGGCCACCGCCGAATTCCTGAAGAAGCACGAGATCCCTGCGCTGTACCGTGTCCACGACGGCCCGCCACCGGAGCGTCTGGAAAAACTGCGCGCGTTCTTGGGTGAACTCGGTCTGTCCCTGCACAAAGGCAAGGATGGCCCGTCGCCGAAGGACTATCAGGCACTGTTGGCCAGCATCAAGGATCGTCCGGATTTCCACCTGATCCAGACCGTGATGCTGCGCTCCCTGAGCCAGGCGGTGTACAGCGCCCAGAACGAAGGCCACTTCGGCCTGAATTACGAAGCCTATACCCACTTCACCTCGCCGATCCGTCGTTACCCGGACCTGCTCACGCACCGGGCGATCCGCAGCGTGATCCATTCGAAACAGGACACCCCGCACGTTCGTCGTGCCGGTGCGATGACCATTCCGAAGGCGCGCATCTATCCGTACGACGAAGCAGCGCTGGAGCAACTCGGCGAGCAGTGCTCGATGAGCGAGCGCCGTGCCGACGAAGCGACCCGCGACGTGGTGAACTGGCTCAAGTGCGAGTTCATGAAAGACCGCGTGGGCGAATCGTTCCCGGGCGTGATCACTGCCGTGACCGGTTTCGGGCTGTTCGTCGAGCTGACCGATATCTACGTCGAAGGTCTGGTGCACGTCACCGCACTGCCGGGCGACTACTACCACTTCGACCCTGTGCACCACCGCCTGGCGGGCGAGCGTACCGGTCGCAGCTTCCGTCTTGGCGATACCGTTGAAGTGCGCGTCATGCGCGTCGATCTCGACGAGCGCAAGATCGACTTCGAGATGGCTGAAAAAACCATCAGCGCGCCGATCGGCCGCAAGAAGCGTGGCGCCGAGACGACCACTCCTGCAGCCAAGGTTGTGGAAGAAAAGGCTCCGGCAAAAACCGCCAGCCGTCGTCCGGCCAAGGAGAAGGCTGTCGAGGCCTATCGTCCGAGCGATGCCGTGGCGAAAAACGCCGAGCTGCGCAAAAGCCGTGAATTGAAGAAGGCCTTGCTGGCCGATGCCAAAAACGGTGGTAAAGCGGCGTCCGGGGGAAAGGCCGGACGGTCGGCGCCTGACAAGGCTTCCGGCGGCAAGCCAGCCAAACCGAGCAAACACCGTAAAGGCCCGCCGAAAGCGGGTTCCGCTCCAGCCAAAAGTGGCGGGGCGCGTAAACCGAAGGCGAAGTCATGAGTCAGTTGGAAAAAATCTACGGCGTTCACGCGGTAGAAGCGTTGCTGCGTCACCACCCTAAACGCGTCAAGCAGATCTGGCTGGCCGAGAGTCGCAACGATCCGCGCGTGCAAACGCTGATCGAGTTGGCCAACGAAAACCGGGTCCAGATCGGTCAGGCCGAGCGCCGCGAAATGGACGCCTGGGTTGAAGGCGTGCACCAGGGCGTGGTGGCGGACGTCAGTCCGAGCCAGGTCTGGGGCGAGGCGATGCTCGACGAGCTGCTCGATCGCACCGAAGGCGCGCCGCTGTTGCTGGTGCTCGACGGCGTGACCGACCCGCACAACCTCGGCGCCTGCCTGCGTTCGGCGGACGCTGCCGGTGCGCTGGCGGTCATCGTGCCGAAAGACAAGTCGGCCACCCTGACGCCTGTCGTACGTAAAGTGGCTTGCGGCGCGGCGGAAGTGATTCCGCTGGTGGCCGTCACCAACCTTGCGCGCACCCTGGAAAAGCTTCAGCAGCGTGGTCTGTGGGTTGTCGGCACGGCGGGTGAGGCCGAAGTCAGCATCTATGACCAGGACCTGACCGGCCCAACCATCCTGATCATGGGTGCCGAAGGCAAAGGCATGCGCCGCCTGACCCGCGAGCATTGCGATTACCTGGTGCACTTGCCGATGGCCGGTAGCGTCAGCAGTCTCAATGTCTCGGTTGCGACCGGCGTGTGCCTGTTCGAAGCCCAGCGTCAGCGCGGTGCCAAGGCCAAGGCGGCTGCCAAAAAGGCTTAAGCCTCACGGCGTCATAAATGTGGGAGCGAGCCTGCTCGCGATAGTGGTGAAACATTCAGCATAAATGTCGAATGTTAAGCCTTCATCGCGAGCAGGCTCGCTCCCACAGTGTTTTCTGGTGTGGCAGAAAGTGTGGCTGTTCAAATAATCACCAATTGCCTTGCACCTCTTCAGTCCCTTCTCTACAATTGCGCCCCTTGCTGTGGCGGCAGGCATGCATGTGCCCCGCGCCAGCAAGTCCATAAGTGTCATTCACTCCTTGTCTGACCGTTTTTGAGCGGCAGGCTACAACCCGTAAGGAGCATTCATGCGTCATTACGAAATCATCTTTCTGGTCCACCCTGACCAGAGCGAGCAAGTCGGCGGCATGGTTGAGCGTTACACCAAGCTGATCGAAGAAGACGGCGGCAAAATCCACCGTCTGGAAGACTGGGGCCGTCGTCAACTGGCCTACGCAATCAACAATGTTCACAAGGCTCACTACGTGATGCTGAACGTTGAGTGCACCGGCAAGGCCCTGGCCGAGCTGGAAGACAACTTCCGCTACAACGATGCTGTGATCCGTAACCTGGTCATCCGTCGCGACGAAGCCGTTACCGGCCAGTCCGAGATGCTCAAGGCTGAAGAAAACCGCAGTGAGCGCCGTGAGCGTCGCGAACGTCCTGAGCACGATGGCAGCGCCGATGGCGATGACAGCGATAGCGACAGCGACAACAGCGATAACGCTGACGAGTAATCCACGGACCTTTTAAGGAGCCTATCAAATGGCACGTTTCTTCCGTCGTCGTAAATTCTGCCGCTTCACCGCTGAAGACGTGAAGGAGATCGACTACAAAGATCTCAACACTCTGAAAGCCTACGTATCCGAGACCGGCAAAATCGTTCCAAGCCGCATCACCGGTACCAAAGCTCGTTATCAGCGTCAGCTGGCCACCGCTATCAAGCGCGCCCGCTTCCTGGCCCTGCTGGCCTACACCGACAGCCACGGCCGCTGAGACCGGGCAGTCGACAAGTAGCAAAGGATTGAATGCATGCGTGCCTTAGCTGAGTTCATCATGCGCGGCCGTATGCAGGCCACTCTCGTAGTGGCCGGGTGTGCAACATTGCCGTTGTTGTATTGGTTGGGTGCTGCCGCCGGGAGCCTGGTGCTTCTGCGGCGCGGATTGGCCGACGCCCTGGGCGTCGTGTCGCTGGGACTGCTGCCGGCATTGATCTGGTGGTTGTATGCCGATGACCCACGGGCACTTCTGGTGCTGCTGGGGTCTTCGGGGCTTGCGCTGGTGTTGCGCGCAAGCGAGTCCTGGGTCCGTACGCTGCTGGTCAGCGTAGCCATGGGGCTGGTGTTTTCAGTGGTGCTCGGGGCGGCGTTCGCGCCCCAGATCGAGATGCTGGCGCAGGCCTTGGTAAAGGTCATGCCCGCGCTTCTCGGTGATGCCTACCAACAATTGTCGGTAGACGAGCAGGCGCGTTTCGCGTCGCTGATCGCACCGGTCCTGACCGGCCTGATTGCGGCCTTGTTGCAGATCGTCAGCGTGCTGAGCCTGATTGTCGGGCGTTATTGGCAGGCGTTGTTGTACAACCCGGGTGGTTTTGGTCGCGAGTTTCGCGCCATCCGGATCCCGCTGGGACCGGCGATGTTGCTGCTGGCGTTGATGCTTCTGGGCCCGAATCTCGGTGCACAGATGGCCATGTTGACGCCGTTGTGCAGTGTGCCGCTGGTGTTCGCCGGGCTGGCCCTGATTCACGGGCTGGTGGCGCAAAGGCGACTGGCCGGTTTCTGGCTGGTGGGGTTGTACGTGACGCTGTTGCTGTTCATGCAGCTGATCTATCCGTTGCTCGTGGTTCTGGCCATTGTCGACAGCCTGATTGATTTTCGCGGTCGGGTGTCGAAAGACACCGATAACGCGAACGGTGAAGGTTAAAAGTTAAGAGGATTTCCACATGCAACTGATCCTTCTGGAAAAAATCGCCAACCTGGGCAACCTGGGCGACAAAGTAAACGTTAAGGCCGGTTACGGCCGTAACTACCTGCTGCCTTTCGGCAAAGCCACCGCTGCGACCGCTGCCAACCTGGCTGCGTTCGAAGAGCGTCGCGCTGAGCTGGAAAAAGCCGCCGCAGACCGTAAAGCATCGGCTGAAAGCCGTGCTGCCCAACTGGCCGAGCTGGAAGTGACCATCACTGCCACCGCTGGCGACGAAGGCAAGCTGTTCGGTTCGATCGGTACTCACGACATCGCTGACGCACTGACCGCCTCCGGCGTTGAAGTGGCGAAAAGCGAAGTTCGTCTGCCGAACGGCACCATCCGCAACGTGGGTGAATTCGACGTGGCTGTGCACCTGCACGCCGAAGTTGAAGCCACCGTGCGCGTTGTCGTGGTAGCAGCTTAAGCAACACCCTGATCGACTGGCGGCCTGTCCGTCAGACGGTTAACATCGGGCACGATCCTGTTTACAGGTCGTGCCCTTTGTCTTTCTGCACTCCCTGCTTTTCCTGATTAAAAAGTGGCCATGAACGAAATCTCCGCTCCCGAGCAATACGATCTGCAAACCGCTGCGCTGAAGGTGCCGCCGCATTCCATCGAGGCCGAACAGGCCGTGCTCGGTGGTCTGATGCTGGACAACAACGCCTGGGAACGCGTGCTCGATCAAGTCTCCGACGGCGATTTCTACCGACATGACCACCGTCTGATTTTCCGTGCGATCGCCAAACTGGCCGATCAGAACTTGCCGATCGACGTCGTGACCCTTGCCGAGCAACTGGACAAGGAAGGACAGACCTCGCAAGTCGGCGGCCTCGGTTACCTGGGCGAACTGGCGAAAAACACGCCGTCCGTCGCCAACATCAAGGCCTATGCGCAGATCGTCCGCCAGCGTGCGACGTTGCGTCAGTTGATCGGTATCAGCACGGAAATTGCCGACAGCGCCTTCAACCCTGAAGGTCGCACCGCCGAGGAAATCCTCGACGAAGCCGAGCGGCAGATCTTCGCGATTGCCGAAGCCCGGCCAAAAACCGGCGGCCCGGTGGGGGTGAATGACCTGTTGACCAAGGCCATCGACCGCATCGATACCCTGTTCAACACCGCCGACTCGATCACCGGCCTGTCCACCGGCTACACCGACCTCGACGAGAAAACCAGCGGACTGCAACCGGCCGACTTGATCATCGTCGCCGGCCGTCCTTCGATGGGTAAGACGACTTTCGCGATGAACCTGGTGGAAAACGCCGTGTTGCGCAGCGACAAGGTCGTGCTGGTGTACTCCCTCGAGATGCCAGGCGAATCGCTGATCATGCGTATGCTGTCGTCCCTCGGTCGTATCGACCAGACCAAGGTGCGTTCCGGCCAGCTGGAAGACGACGACTGGCCGCGCCTGACCTCGGCGGTCAACCTGCTCAACGACCGCAAGCTGTTCATCGATGACACCGCCGGCATCAGCCCGTCGGAGATGCGTGCCCGGACCCGGCGTCTGGTGCGCGAGCACGGCGACATCGGCCTGATCATGATCGACTACCTGCAGCTGATGCAGATCCCGGGTTCCAGCGGCGACAACCGGACCAACGAGATTTCCGAGATCTCCCGATCCCTGAAAGCCCTGGCCAAGGAATTCAACTGCCCGGTAGTTGCTCTGTCGCAGCTCAACCGCTCCCTGGAACAACGTCCCAACAAGCGCCCGGTGAACTCCGACTTGCGGGAATCCGGAGCGATCGAGCAAGACGCCGACGTGATCATGTTCGTGTACCGGGACGAGGTGTATCACCCGGAAACCGAACACAAGGGCATCGCCGAAATCATCATCGGCAAGCAGCGGAACGGCCCGATCGGCTTCATCCGCCTGGCCTTCATCGGCAAGTACACGCGTTTCGAAAACCTCGCGCCGGGCAGTTACAACTTCGACGACGACGAGTAACGCAATTGATCACGCCAGATGATCAAACAGTTTCTGGGCAACCCTTGGGCTGATGAGTTCTCGCCAGATCCGTTGGTGGGGCCGCCCAGCCTGTTCTTCGCGCTGTTGAAACGAGCTGCCGAGCAGGCGCTGCTCCAGCGTTTTCAGATGTGCACCCTTGACGGTGTAATCCAGCGCAGCGCGGTCTTGCCTGTCGTAATGAAAGTGGGCCTCCCACAATGGTGTGTTGTCCGAGCGGTCCATGATCGAATAGACGTCGAGAAATGACCTGTCTTTGCCCTTGCCCAGTTGCTTGCGCGCCACCGTTTTGACCACCTTGAGCTGGGCGTGATCGAGCAGGAAGCTCAGGCGCGGGACGTCCAGCACATCCTTGTTTTTATACATCCGTATCAGAATGTCCTGGCCTTCGGCGTCCATTGAGTCACCGGCAGCTTTCAGACGCCCGATCAAACCTGTGGTTTCAGCGTCTACTGCCATTTGATCGAGGGTCTCGAGGCGTTTCGCCAGATCTGTGAGTCGATCCACCTCGGCCCCCAGGTATTCGACAATGGTGGTCGGGTTGTCCCTTCGGTTTTCCATCATCCTTGCCTGGGCAAGATGCGCCTCCACATTGCCAAGGCGTGCTGTGGCTTCGTTCATCAGCTGAGGTTTGGGAACCGGTGCCGGGGCGGGGCGCACTGGCCGCCATTCACCCTCTCTCTTCTCGTACCGTTGAGGTGGATCGTTCGGTTTGAAGATGTCGGGAACATTGAGCGTGACACTGCCGTCCGCAGCGGTGTCCTGAACGCCCACCAGTACCCGGTAGGTGCCATGTTGACGGGTTCGGAACAACTTTCGCGGCGCTGCGATTTCGGCGGCTCCTGAAGGTTGCGCCGGGAGGAAGTCGAAGTCGATATCATGATCGTCGCCAGGCAGTTCGTTGTTGCTGCCAACCCGATCATAGATTTCATTCAGCCGGGTTTCGATTTTCGATTCGAAGGTATCCATCAGTGACAGTGCCTGATTGACGTACTCTGCCTTTGTAGGGGGTGTCGAAGTGATCAATGCCAACAATCCGGCCCTGTCGCTTTTGATGCTCTCGATCGCCAGTTGCAGCGCGAGAGGTTCGGGATATCCGGAAACTTCGTTCAGGTCATGTTTGAGCAAGTGCATCGACATGGCAGTGCGCATGCCATGATTTGACGGGTTTTGTGGATCGTCGGAAATCAGGCGCAGGAAAATGTTGTATTTACTGGTGTTGATCTGGTCAACAGTGGGGATTCCGCGATTCATGTCATCCAGCTCCCCTTGGGCGCTACGATCAGCTTTTAGAATCTGATCCATCACAGCCTGGCGATCGTCCATGATCTTCAGCTTTTTGTTGAGATGGACAAGGTTGCGCTTCAGCGACTCGACGGTAATCACATCCAGGGTTGGCAGAACCCTGCGATCCATGACAGCAATCAATTTGTTGAGGTAGTCGATTCTGTTGATCTGCTGAGCATGAAGCTCGGTTTTGTAGAGCCCGCCAGCCTTGAGCAGTAGCAACCAGTCCTTGTTATCGATCAGTGATTTGACGTAATCGGCCTGCATTCTTGTGTATTTGATCAAATGCACTTCGAGTTCGATCAGCGCGGCTTTCTCGGCGTCACTTCCCTCAGGCAGGTGTTCGGCGCTGGCCCAGAGTTCGCCATAGCGCCTGTTGGATGCGGCCAGGGCATCGAAGGCGTTCCTGATGAATTCATGCCGTTGAAGCAGATAGGCTTTGCTGTCCTGAGCTTGCGCGTTGCGACGCATGCCACCCTTTAGTCCGTCGAGACTGAACCCCCAAAAACCGTCGGACGTGCGGGCAATGGCCAGCGTTTCACCGCCCCGACTGGCGCGGTAGATGTTTTCGCTGTCAGTGGCGACAGGATCTTTCGGCTTGACCACCCGCCAGACCTTGTGTGCGGGAGAGGATGCATCGACATCCTGCATTACTTGATAGGCCTGGCTGTCGATGATCACGTAGCGCTTACCTTCGAAGCTGTGCAGACCGTCACTGTCCGGCGCGACACCGACGAAATTCAGAGGCGTCCTGAACGCTTCCAGTCGACTGGAAGTCAACGCAATGGGTTCAGCCTCGAAATCATCCACCGGATGCCATCGCTTGTTTTGGGGATCCTGAACGAGAACAGGGCCCGAGGGATTCAATTCACTGCTCAGCCTTGCCCGGTAAAGTCGGCTGTCAGGGTCCAGGCCAACCTGCAGGACGCTGCCATCGTACGCATCGACGAACAGCCGCCCCTTGAAGTTTCTGAAGCCTTGCGCATCGGCCTCTGGCAGTTGCGACCCGAAACGGATGCGATAGGTATCAAACGAAGGACGTACCGGTGTTGCCCTCGGGGAGGAATGGATTTCGTCGAAGGTCACGGCTGGTGCGGGAGAGATTGTGTCCGGGTCTGCAAATGCCGGAGTCCTGTCCGGTGCAGGTTGAGAAGGGGGGCGGCGTACGACCGGGGGAATCAGAGGCGAAGCGGGGGTCTGTGGTGAACGGTTGGTCGCTGAAGTCGAAGGTGGATTGTGAACTTCGACGGTGGTGACGCCTCTGGAGGGTGGTTTTACAGGCATGTGTATTCATCCTTGAATAAGTCGTGAACCCATTTGTTGAACAAAGTGCTTGGCCGTGGACGAGGCTGAGAGAAACCGACCACAGTCGTCGGAATTGGTCAAAATTTGTGCTATATTCCGCGCCCGCGAATTCAATGAAAGCCAACACCGGTTATCGACATGCAAGCAGCCAAGCCGTTATTTGACTATCCAAAATATTGGGCCGAATGTTTCGGGCCAGCGCCGTTCCTGCCGATGAGCAGGGAGGAGATGGATCAGCTTGGCTGGGATTCCTGCGACATCATCATTGTTACGGGAGATGCCTACGTCGATCACCCGTCGTTCGGCATGGCGATCATCGGCCGGCTGCTGGAGTCGCAAGGCTTCCGCGTCGGGATCATCGCGCAGCCTAACTGGCAGTCCAAAGACGACTTCATGAAGCTCGGCGAGCCGAACCTGTTCTTCGGCGTCGCGGCCGGCAACATGGACTCGATGATCAACCGTTACACCGCGGACAAGAAAATCCGTTCCGACGACGCCTACACCCCGGGCGGCATGGCCGGCAAACGTCCCGATCGCGCGAGCCTGGTTTACAGCCAGCGCTGCAAGGAAGCCTACAAGCACGTGCCGATCGTGCTCGGCGGTATCGAAGCCTCCCTGCGCCGCATCGCCCACTACGACTACTGGCAGGATCGCGTGCGCAACTCGATCCTGATCGACGCCAGCGCCGACATCCTGCTGTACGGCAACGCCGAGCGGGCGATTGTCGAAGTCGCCCAGCGTCTGTCCTACGGTCACAAGATCGAAGACATCACCGATGTGCGCGGCACCGCGTTCATCCGTCGCGACACACCCGCGGGCTGGTACGAAGTCGACTCCACGCGCATCGACCGTCCGGGCAAGATCGACAAGATCATCAACCCGTACGTCAACACCCAGGACACTCAGGCTTGCGCGATCGAGCAGGAGAAGGGCCCGGTTGAAGACCCGGAAGAAGCCAAGGTCGTACAGATCCTGGCCAGCCCGAAAATGACCCGCGACAAGACCGTGATCCGCCTGCCGTCGATGGAAAAGGTGCGTAACGACCCGGTTCTGTACGCCCACGCCAACCGCGTGCTGCACCTGGAAACCAACCCGGGCAACGCCCGTGCGCTGGTGCAGAAGCATGGCGAGATCGACGTCTGGTTCAACCCGCCGCCGATTCCGATGACCACTGAAGAAATGGACTACGTGTTCGGCATGCCTTACGCACGTGTTCCGCACCCTGCGTACGGCAAGGAAAAAATCCCTGCCTACGACATGATCCGTTTCTCGGTGAACATCATGCGTGGCTGCTTCGGTGGCTGCACCTTCTGCTCGATCACCGAGCACGAAGGCCGGATCATCCAGAACCGTTCCGAAGAGTCGATCATTCGCGAAATCGAAGAGATCCGCGACAAGGTGCCGGGCTTCACCGGCGTCATCTCCGACCTCGGCGGCCCGACCGCGAACATGTACCGCATCGCCTGCAAGAGCCCGGAAATCGAATCCGCGTGCCGCAAGCCGTCCTGCGTGTTCCCGGGCATCTGCCCGAACCTGAACACCGACCACTCGTCGCTGATTCAGCTGTACCGCAGCGCCCGTGCGTTGCCGGGTGTGAAGAAGATCCTGATCGCCTCCGGCCTGCGTTACGACCTCGCGGTCGAGTCGCCGGAATACGTCAAGGAGCTGGTGACCCACCACGTCGGCGGTTACCTGAAGATCGCCCCGGAACACACCGAGGAAGGTCCGCTCAACCAGATGATGAAACCGGGGATCGGCACCTACGA
The DNA here is from genome assembly GCF_021602345.1 of Pseudomonas pharyngis. Classification (GTDB taxonomy): domain Bacteria; phylum Pseudomonadota; class Gammaproteobacteria; order Pseudomonadales; family Pseudomonadaceae; genus Aquipseudomonas; species Aquipseudomonas pharyngis. The sequence continues at coordinate 140,408 of NZ_BQID01000003.1, read as the reverse complement.
TCGCTTCAAGCGCATGTTCGAGAAGTACACCAAGGAGGCGGGGAAAGAGCAGTACCTGATCCCGTACTTCATCGCCGCGCACCCGGGCACCACCGACGAAGACATGATGAACCTGGCCCTGTGGCTCAAGGGCAACGGCTTCCGCGCCGATCAGGTGCAGGCGTTCTATCCGTCGCCGATGGCCACCGCCACCGCGATGTACCACTCGGGCAAGAACCCGCTGCGCAAGGTCACCTACAAGAGCGACGGCGTGACCATCGTCAAGAGCGAAGAGCAGCGTCGTCTGCACAAGGCGTTCCTGCGTTATCACGACCCGAAAGGCTGGCCGATGCTGCGTGAAGCGCTGACCCGCATGGGCCGTGCCGACCTGATCGGGCCGGGCAAGAACCAGTTGATCCCGCTGCACCAGCCGGCCACCGACAGCTATCAGAGTGCCCGTCGCAAAAACTCGACACCGGCCGGCAGCCACAAGGTCGCGAAAGAGAAGACCACCAAGATCCTCACGCAGCACACCGGTCTGCCTCCGCGCGCCAGTGACGGCGGCAATCCTTGGGACAAGCGTGAACAGGCCAAGGCCGCGGCATTCGCCCGCAACCAGCAGGCCGCCAAGGAGCGCAAGGAAGCGGCGAAAGGCAAAGGCCCGAAACCGGCACGCAAGCCGGTCGTACCGCGCTGAAACGCACTTGAGCTGAACAGAACGCCAACCTTCGGGTTGGCGTTTTGCGTTGTGCCTCGCAACATTTGCGTGCAACTGTGCCAAACCATTTCACCGCATCGCCCGATTTTGGTGCTGTACTGCCCTAAGCATTCCGGGAAAGCGCCCAAGCCTCTGCATGGCATAAGTCTTGCGCGCTTTCGAATACGCTTGGGCTCGCAGGAGGCACGCCGTGTCGATTCATGTCGCATTGCATCACGTCACGCATTACCGCTACGACCGCGCTGTCGAACTCGGCCCGCAGATCGTGCGTCTGCGTCCGGCTGCCCACAGCCGTACGCGGATTCTGTCCTATTCACTGAAAGTCTCGCCCGAGCAGCACTTCATCAACTGGCAGCAGGACCCTCAGGGCAACTACCTCGCCCGGCTGGTGTTCCCCGAGAAAACCGCCGAACTGCGGATCGAGGTCGATCTGCTGGCCGAGATGGCGGTGTTCAACCCGTTCGACTTTTTCCTCGAGCCCTACGCCGAGAAAATCCCCTTCGCCTACGCCGCCGATGAGCGCAAGGAACTGGCGCCGTACCTCGAAACCCTGCCGCTGACGCCGACATTCAAGGCCTATCTGGACGCCATCGACCGCACGCCGTTGCCGGCCGTGGATTTCCTGGTGGCGCTCAACCAGCGTCTGAGCGAAGACATCAATTACCTGATTCGCATGGAACCGGGTGTGCAGACCCCGGAGCACACCCTCGAACATGCCTCCGGTTCCTGCCGTGATTCGGCGTGGTTGCTGGTGCAACTGCTGCGCAACCTCGGGCTGGCGGCGCGTTTCGTCTCCGGCTACCTGATTCAATTGACCGCCGACGTGAAAAGCCTCGACGGCCCGTCCGGCACCGAAGTGGACTTCACCGACCTGCACGCATGGTGCGAGGTGTACCTGCCCGGCGCAGGCTGGATTGGTCTTGATGCGACGTCCGGACTGTTCGCCGGGGAAGGGCACATCCCGTTGGCCTGCAGTCCCGATCCGTCCTCGGCGGCGCCGATCAGTGGTCTGGTGGAGCCTTGCGAGTGCGAGTTCAGCCACGAAATGTCCGTAGAGCGGATCTGGGAAGCACCCCGGGTCACCAAGCCCTACACCGATGAGCAATGGCTGGCGATCCAGGCGCTGGGCCGGCAAATCGATGCCGATCTGCTGGAAGGTGATGTGCGCCTGACCATGGGCGGCGAACCCACCTTCGTGTCCATCGACGACCCCGACGGCGCCGAGTGGAACACCGCCGCGCTGGGTCCGGACAAGCGCCGGCTCTCCGCCGAACTGTTCCAGCGCATGCGCAAGCATTACGCGCCCAAGGGGCTGGTGCATTTTGGCCAGGGCAAATGGTATCCAGGCGAGCAACTGCCGCGCTGGTCACTGAATTGTTACTGGCGCCGCGACGGTGTGCCGATCTGGCACAACAACGCACTGATCGCCGATGAGCAGCAGGATTACGGCGCTACGGGTGAGCTGGCCGGGCGCTTTCTGGCGAGTGTCGCCGAGCGCCTGAAAGTGCCGACACGCTTCGTGTTCCCGGCCTACGAAGACAACTTCTATTACCTCTGGCGCGAGGGCGCCTTGCCGAGCAACGTCAGCGCCGAAGACTCGCGTCTGGAGGAGCCGCTGGAACGTGCGCGACTGCGCAAGGTGTTCAGTCAGGGGCTGGACAAGATCATCGGCCAGGTGTTGCCGCTGGCGCGCACCGCCAAGGGCGATCAGTGGCAGAGCGGGCGCTGGTATCTGCGCGATGAGCATTGTCGCTTGGTGCCGGGGGATTCACCGCTGGGCTATCGCCTGCCGCTGGGCTCGCAGCCCTGGGTGAAGGCAGCGGAGTATCCGTTCATTCATCCGAACGATCCGAACCAGGATTTCCCCGAGCTGCCCGAAACAGCGCAGCTCAACGATCACCGTGAGCCGGCTCCGGCAGACGAGCGTGTACCGAAGATCGATGAGTCCGCCGACTGGCTGACCCGCACCGCCTTGTGCGCCGAGGCCCGGGAAGGCCGGTTGTACCTGTTCATGCCGCCGCTGGAGCGGGTCGAGGATTATCTGGAACTGGTCGCGGCCATCGAAGCCACCGCCGAAGAGCTGCATTGTCCGGTGTTGCTGGAAGGCTACGAGCCGCCGAGCGATCCGCGCCTGAGCAATTTCCGCATCACCCCGGATCCCGGCGTGATTGAGGTCAACGTGCAGCCGTCCGCGACGTGGGACGAGTTGGTCGAACGCACCGAGTTTCTGTACGAAGAAGCGCGCCAGACCCGACTGTCCACCGAGAAATTCATGGTCGACGGGCGGCACACCGGCACCGGCGGTGGTAACCATTTCGTGCTCGGCGGCGCGACACCGGGCGACTCACCGTTTCTGCGCCGTCCGGACCTGCTGCGTAGCCTGATCAGTTACTGGCATAACCATCCTTCACTGTCGTACCTGTTTTCCGGTCTGTTCATCGGCCCGACCTCCCAGGCGCCGCGGGTCGACGAAGCGCGCAACGACGCGCTGTATGAACTGGAAATCGCTTTCGCACAAATGCCGGCGCCGGGAGAGGAATGCCCGCCGTGGCTGGTCGATCGCCTGTTGCGCAATTTGCTGATCGACGTCACCGGCAACACCCACCGCGCCGAGTTCTGCATCGACAAGCTGTATTCACCGGACGGCGCCACCGGGCGCCTCGGCTTGCTGGAGTTGCGTGGTTTCGAAATGCCACCCCATGCGCGCATGAGCCTGGCGCAGCAGCTGTTGTTGCGAGCGCTGGTGGCGCGGTTCTGGCGCGAGCCCTATGCGCCGCCGAAACTGGCGCGCTGGGGTACGGAGCTGCACGACCGCTTCATGTTGCCGCACTTCATCGAACAGGACTTCGCCGACGTCATCGTCGAACTCAACAATGCCGGTTACCCCCTGCGTGCGGAATGGTTTGCGGCGCATCTTGAGTTCCGTTTCCCCAAGGTCGGCGATTACGCCGTCAACGGTATCGAGCTGGAATTGCGCCAGGCTCTCGAACCCTGGCACGTGCTGGGAGAGGAGGGCGCGGCGGGCGGCACGGTGCGCTACGTCGATTCATCGCTGGAGCGTTTGCAGGTCAAGCTTACGGGGCTGCCGCCGCAGCGCTATCTGCTGACCTGCAATGGCATCCCGGTGCCGCTGCAACCGACCGGACGGGTTGGCGAGTTTGTCGCCGGCGTACGTTTTCGCGCGTGGCAACCGGCCAACTGCCTGCAACCGACGATCCCGGTGCATGCGCCGCTGGTGTTCGACTTGCTCGATACCTGGATGCAGCGTTCGCTGGGCGGCTGTCAGTACCACGTCGCCCATCCGGGCGGGCGCAATTACGAGACGCTGCCGGTCAACGCCAACGAAGCGGAGAGCCGGCGCATGGCGCGGTTCTTCCGCATCGGACACACGCCGGGGAAACTTCCTGTACCGAACCTGACTATCTCCGACGAACTGCCGATGACTCTCGATTTACGACGTTTTTGATTCGTACACGACGCCCGGATTTTTCGTATATCCGGGTGTCATGTGCCTGCGTTAGTCTGACCGTTCCCTGCCGGCTGCCGAGCTTTCCATGCCTGACCTGCTTGACCGCTACCCGCTGACTGCGGGCACCTATCACGAACTGCTCGACGACAGCGGGGCGGTGCGCCCGCACTGGCGGCGACTGGTCGACCATTTGCAGCGCAGCACCCCAGCGCACCTGGTGCAGCGTCAGGCATTGCTGACCCGGCAGATTCAGGAAAACGGCGTGACCTACAACGTCTATGCGGATCCGAAAGGCGCGGATCGTCCGTGGGAGCTGGATCTGCTGCCCCACGTGATCGCTGCTGACGAGTGGCAGCAACTGTCCGCCGGAATCGCCCAGCGCGCGCGGCTGCTCAATGCGGTGCTGGCGGATCTGTACGGCCCGCAGCGGCTGATCAGCGAAGGGCTGCTGCCAGCGGAGCTGGTGTTCGGCCACAACAACTTCCTCTGGCCCTGTCAGGGCATTGCGCCGCCGGACGGGGCCTTTCTGCACCTGTATGCCGTGGATCTGGCGCGCACGCCGGACGGACGCTGGTGGGTGACGGCGGATCGTACCCAGGCGCCATCCGGCGCCGGTTATGCGCTGGAAAACCGCACTATCGTGTCCCGCGCCTTCCCCGAGTTGTATCGGGATCTGAAAGTGCAGCATCTGGCCGGATTCTTCCGCACCCTGCAGGAAACCCTCGCCCGTCAGGCTCCCTGCGACGATGACGCGCCGCTGGTGGTGTTGCTGACCCCGGGGCGCTTCAACGAGAGCTATTTCGAACATCTTTATCTTGCCCGCCAGCTCGGTTATCCGCTGGTGGAGGGCGGTGACCTGACGGTGCGTGATGCCACGGTCTACCTGAAAACCCTCAGTGGCCTGCGCCGGGTGCACGCGATCCTGCGCCGGCTCGACGATGACTTCTGCGATCCGCTGGAATTGCGCACCGATTCCGCGCTCGGCGTTCCCGGATTGCTGGACGCGGTGCGTCAGGGCCGGGTGCTGGTGGCCAATGCACTGGGCAGTGGCGTACTGGAGTCGCCGGGGCTGCTCGGTTTTCTGCCGAAGATCAATCAGTACCTGTTCGGCGAAGATCTGATTCTGCCGTCCATTGCCACGTGGTGGTGCGGCGAAGCGCCGGTGTTGGCCCAGGCCCTGGAGAAACTGCCGGAGCTGCTGATCAAGCCGGCGTTCCCCTCGCAAAGCTTCCCTCCGGTTTTTGGCCGGGATCTGAGCGAAAAACAGCGTGAAAGTCTCGCCGCGCGCATGCAGGCCCGCCCTTATGCCTATGTCGCGCAAGAACTCGCGCAGCTGTCCCAGGCGCCGATCTGGCAGCCCGAGGACGGGCAACTGCAACCCCGGGCAATCGGCATGCGCATGTACGCGGTGGCCAGTCACGACGGTTATCGGGTGTTGCCCGGTGGCCTGACCCGGGTCGCGGCCGAAGCCGATGCCGAAGTGGTGTCGATGCAGCGCGGTGGTGCGAGCAAGGACACCTGGGTGCTGGGGGATCGGCCGCCGAGCGGGGAACAGTGGAAAGCCCAGCGCAATATCGGCGTGCCCGATCTGGTGCGCCGCGATCCGTACCTGCCGTCGCGGGTGGTGGAAAACCTGTTCTGGTTCGGCCGTTACTGCGAGCGCTGCGACGACAGCGCGCGGCTGCTGCGGATCATGCTCGCGCGCTACGTCGACGGCGATGACCCGCAAGCCTTGCAGGCCGCTGTGGATCTGGGCGAGCGACTGATGCTGCTGCCGGACGAAGGTGAACTGCCGGAACGCTTGCTTGCGGCGCTGCTCGGCGAGGACTGGTCGTTCAGCCTGCGCTCCAACCTGCAGCGCTTGCAGTGGGCGGCATCGCAAGTGCGCGGCAAGTTGTCCCGGGAAAACTGGCAGGCGCTGGTGGAGCTGCAACGCGAGGCTTCGGAGCTGGACACCGACGAACCTGACTTCGGCGAGCTGCTGGATTTTCTCAACCGGTTGGTGATGTCGCTGGCGGCGCTGTCCGGGTTTGCCCTCGACGACATGACCCGTGACGAAGGCTGGCGCTTCCTGATGATCGGCCGGCGCATCGAACGCCTGCAATTTCTCAGCGGCAGTCTCGCGGGTTTCCTGCGGGGCGCCGGGGCGTTCGATCAGGCCGGGCTTGAGTGGTTGCTGGAGCTGGGCAACAGCAGCATCACCTATCGCTCGCGTTATCTGGCGGTGGCGCAGTTGATTCCGGTGCTCGACCTGTTGCTGCTGGACGAGCAGAACCCCCATGCGGTGCTGTTCCAGTTGAAGCTGGTGACCCGCACCCTCAAGCGGCTGAATGATGACTTCGGTATGCCGAGGGAGGCAGGATTGCCGCCGCTGGTCGAGCGTCTGGCGCGCTTCGACCTGAGCTGTCTGGAAAATCCCCTGTTCGGCGAGTCCAGCGTGCGTGCGGCCCTCGACGGACTGGCGGATTTGCTGCAGGAGATCGCCGACGCCAGCAGTCAGGTGTCGGACCGTCTGGCCCTGCGCCATTTCGCCCATGTCGATGATGTCAGCCAGCGTACGGTGTCCGTCTGATGAGCGCCCATTACCAGATCTTTCACGACACCTGCTATCGCTACGACAGCCCGGTATCCCTGGCCCAGCAACTGGCGCATCTGTGGCCGCGCGAGTGCGACTGGCAGCGCTGCACCGAGCAGCAATTGCTGATCAGCCCGCAGCCGACCACCCGCCGTGACGAGCAGGATGTGTTCGGCAATCCGCTGACCCGCCTGGCCTTCGAACGGCCCCACGATGAATTGCAGGTCAACGCACGGCTGACGGTCGAAGTGCTGGCGCGGCCCGTGGTGGATTTCCAGCAGTCGCCGGCCTGGGAACTGACCCGCAACGCGCTGACCTACAGCAGCCAGCCGCTGTCCGCTTCGTTGCTGGAAGTCTGTCGCTATCGATTTCAGTCGCCCTACGTGCATCTCAAACGCAGCTTCGTCGAGTTTTCGGAGAGCTGTTTCCCGGCCGGCAGACCGTTGATGCTGGGTGTGCAGGCCCTGATGCAGAAGATCTTCAGCGAATTCACCTTCGATGCCGAAGCGACGCAAGTCGCGACGCCGCTGGTGGAAGTGCTGGAGCGCCGGCGCGGGGTCTGTCAGGACTTCGCGCACCTGATGCTCGCCTGTGTGCGATCACGCGGGCTGGCGGCGCGTTACGTCAGCGGCTACCTGCTGACCCAGCCGCCGCCGGGGCAGCCACGGTTGATCGGCGCCGATGCGTCCCATGCCTGGGTCTCGGTGTTTTGCCCGGTACTGGGCTGGGTGGATTTCGATCCGACAAACAATGTGCAGCCGGCACTGGAGCACATCACCCTGGCCTGGGGCCGGGATTTCTCCGATGTCTCGCCGTTGCGCGGGGTGATTCTGGGTGGTGGCAATCACGACCCGGAAGTCCGCGTCACCGTGTTGCCACTGGAGGAGTGAAGATCAAATGTGGGAGCGGGCTTGCTCGCGAAAGCAATTTTTCAGTCACATCCATAGTGAATGTCACGACGCTTTCGCGAGCATGCCCGCTCCCACAGGGATTGTGTTCAAGGTTTCAGCAATTTGCTCAGGCGTCGGGCGCCGGGTCTTTCGGTGTCTCAACATCATCATCTTCAGTCGCCACTTCACCGTCAGGGTTCAGTGCCGCCTCTTCAGCCATCTGTTTCTTGCGCTGAAGCTTTTCCTCTTTCTTCTGTTCCTTGGCCAAGTCACGTTGACGTTTGGCGAAGGAGTAATTGGGTTTGGCCATGGGCGATCCTCTGGGGTCGAAGGTGAGGTTGAGCGGCGCGTATTCTGCCCTGTATCGGTGCCCGGCGGTTAATCGGGTTTCTGGTCGACCCACTTGGGCGTGACGGTGGGCTTCCAGTGGTCGAGAGCCTCGAGCAGCGTTTGCGGCGATTCACTCACTTGCAGCATGTCACGGTGCGGCGCACGAACGAAGCCTTCGCCGACGATGTGATCGAGAAATGCAGTGAGTTTGCTGTAGAAACCGTTCACTTCCAGCAGGCCCAGCGGCTTGCCGTGGTAGCCGAGCTGGCCCCAGGTCCAGACTTCGAACAACTCTTCCAGGGTGCCGAGGCCACCGGGCAGGGCGATGAACGCATCGCTGAGTTCGGCCATTCGCGCCTTGCGGGCGTGCATGCCGTCGACCACTTCCAGGCGCGTCAGGCTCTTGTGACCGATTTCCTTGTCCATCAGGCTCTGCGGGATGATGCCGATCACTTCGCCACCGGCCGCCAGTGCAGCGTCGGCGACAATCCCCATCAGGCCGACAGCGCCACCGCCGTAGACCAGCGTCAGCTTACGCTCGGCGATAGCTGTGCCGAGGGCGATGGCGGCTTCGGTGTACGCCGGAGTGGTGCCGGCGTTGGCACCGCAAAATACACAAACGGATGTGAGAGACATGCCTTCCTCCTGGGTCAATCGGTCACAGGGTAATGGCTGGCACGTCTTGATCCAAGGGCTAGACTTCGCGTTTCGGGGTTTCACAGGTACCGCTGGCGCCACAGGCGTAAGCAGAGAGCAGACTGCACAACAGGCTGTTGAAGGACATGACGGATGCTCCAGATGAGTGTCGAGCCCTGAAGATACGGCCCGGCCAAACGTCTGGCTGTTAGATTGTTTCGATGAGTGTCATAGCCTGAAAGTTGTATACAATTTTTGACTCAAGTCATAGGAACTTGCGAAGATTTCAGGCAGTCTTCCAACCATTCGTGTTTTGTTAACCCTGCCTTGGAGATTCACCATGTTTTCCAAAGTTGTTGCGGTATCCCTGCTGGCGCTGGCCAGCAGCCAATTGATGGCTGCCGAGTGCAAAACCACCGTTGATTCCACCGACCAGATGTCCTTCAACACCAAGGCCATCGAAATCGACAAGAGCTGCAAGACCTTCACCGTCGAGCTGACCCACTCCGGCAGCCTGCCGAAGAACGTCATGGGCCATAACCTGGTAATCAGCAAAGAAGCCGACATGCAGCCGATCGCCACCGACGGCCTGGCCGCCGGCATCGACAAGAACTACCTGAAGGACGGTGACGAGCGCGTCATCGCTCACACCAAGATCATCGGCGCCAAGGAAACCGACTCGGTGACCTTCGACGTGTCCAAGCTCAAGGCTGACGAGAAGTACGGCTTCTTCTGCTCGTTCCCGGGCCACATCTCGATGATGAAAGGCACCGTGACCCTGAAGTAAGCAACACACGGTCAAAAAAAGCGTCCCGAAGGACGCTTTTTTTATGCCCTGGATTCAAGGCGCAAACGGCATCACGCGTTTGTGATGAGTCTTTTTGTAGGTGTTGACGATGATGTCGAACGCTTCCTGACGCACCGGCTCGCCGTGCAGGAAAGCGTCGATTTCGGCGTAGGTCACGCCGTGGGAGGCTTCATCCGGCTTGCCCGGCGACAGGTCTTCCAGATCCGCCGTCGGCACTTTTTCCACCAGCGATTCCGGTGCGCCAAAGCTGCGGGCGATGGCCCGGACCTGGTTTTTCACCAGACCGCTGAGTGGGGCCAGGTCGCAGGCGCCGTCACCGAACTTGGTGAAGAAACCCATCACCGCTTCCGCCGCGTGGTCGGTGCCGATCACCAGGCCGTGGGCCGCGCCGGCGATGGTGTACTGGGCGACCATGCGCATCCGCGCCTTGGTGTTGCCGAGCACGAAATCCACCGACACCGCGTGCTTGCCTTCGAAGGCTGCGACTTCGCTGGCCAGGGACTTTACTGCCGGGCCGATGTTGACGGTGTGGCGCTCGTCCGGGGCGATGAAGTCCACCGAAGCCTGGGCGTCGTGTTCGTCGAACTGCACGTCGTACGGCAGGCGCACGGCGATGAACTTGTAGGCCTCGTCACCGGTGCGCTCGCGCAGTTCACGCATGGCGCGCTGGGCCAAAAGGCCGGCGGTCAGCGAATCGACCCCGCCGCTGATGCCCAGCACCAGGGTCTTGAGTCCGGAACTGGTCAGGCAATCCTGGATGAAGGTGATGCGGCGGGCGACTTCCGCTTCGAGGGCCTGGTAATCGGCGAACGGCGGCTGAACGTTGAGCTGTTCAGCAATCTCACGCTGTACGGCTTGCATGAATTCACTCCTTGCTGGAAAGGCTGGAAACGGCAGGAACCTGGAAAACGTGTCGCAAGTAGGCGACGAAATTCGGGTCTTTGCAGTGGGTCTTGCCCGGCTCGTCGGAGATCTTCGCCACCGGTTGGCCGTTGCAGGCGGTCATTTTAAGCACGATGCTCATCGGTTCGACACCCGGAATGTCACAGGTCAGGTTGGTGCCGATGCCGAAGCTGACGTTGATCCGGCCGCACAGGGCCCGGAAGATCTCCAGCGACTTGGGCAGGGTCAGGCTGTCGGAGAACACCAACGTCTTGCTCATCGGGTCGATGCCGAGCTTGTGATAGTGGGCGATGCATTTTTCGCCCCACAGCACCGGGTCCCCGGAGTCGTGGCGCAGACCGTCGAACAGCTTGGCGAAGAACAGATCGAAATCGCCGAGGAACGCGTCGGTGGTGATGCAGTCCGTGAGGGCGATCCCCAACAAGCCGCGGTACTCGCGGACCCAGCAATCGAGGGCGGCGATCTGGCTGTCGATCAGTCGCGGGCCGAGTTGCTGGTGGGCCATGATCCATTCGTGGGCCATGGTGCCCAGCGGTTTCATGTCCAGTTCGCGGGACAGATGCACGTTGCTGGTGCCGACGAAGCGTCCGGGGAAATCGTGTTTGAGCACGTTTACCACTTCTTCCTGCACGCGGTAGGAAAACCTGCGGCGTGTGCCGAAATCGGCGACCTGCAATTGCGAAAGTTCTTCGGCCGAGGCATTGGCGGTCAGCCAGTCGAACTTGCGATACAGCTGTTCGCGGGCCTGTTCCAGCACCGTTTCGCGGTAGCGATAGCGGTTGCGCACTTCGCTGACGATCGCCAGCAGCGGCACTTCAAACAGAATCACATGCAGCCACGGCCCGCGCAGGCGGATGAACAGCTCGCCGTTCTCGATGCCGGTGTGCAGGTAGCGCAGGTTGAAACGGAACAGACCGAGGAACCGCAGGAAATCCGGCTTGAGGAACGAGATGCGCTCGAGAAAACTCAACTGATCGGCGCTCAGGCTCAACTCGGCCAGACGCTCGACCTGGAAGCGGATCTCCGCCAGATAAGGGCGCAGATCCTCACTGTTACGGCAACGGAACTCCCATTCGACTTCGACGTTGGGGTAGTTGTGCAGCACCGCCTGCATCATCGTCAGTTTGTAGAAGTCGGTGTCGAGCAGGTTCTGCACGATGCGATCGGCAAACACACTCTCGCTCATAAAGGGGTCTCCAGGCGGACCGCGCGGTGGGCGCGGTATCAATCAATGGCGCTAGTGGCGCATATCCTGGATGAAGATTGCTAGAGATTTTTTGTTCGGTGGCCTGCTTTTGTTTTTGACGGCTTTTGCTTTTTTTTTCCTGCAGCAGCTTTTTGTTCGGGATACACATCGAGGGAGGCTTGAATGACCAGCTCAAGTCGTTCCCAACTTTTTATGTACTCTGCGAGACGCGAATGTCTAGGGATGAGGTTGGTTTCAACCGCTTTGATCATTGCTGCCCTGAGCATTGCATAGGTTGCTTTTTCAGCCATGAGTGAAGTCTCCCTTGAAGGAAACCTGGTCGAGTGTGTCAACGCCATCTTGAAGTAATACATAAACGGGAAGTATCAGTCGGTACAGATCTGAGTCATTGATGTCCTTGATGGTTACGGATGTCAGGGTCTCCAGAAGGCTGACAGCAGCGCGGATTCTGAAGCAGGCATCTTCGAACAACTGGCTGGGTGCGGCGTGTGTGTCTATTAAGTAAGTTGGACTGTTGGTCGCATTGGCTTTAAGTGGGGAATAACGATTCATCGGACGCGTCCTGATAATTGTTTTTGGCTTAATTAGTAGAAGAGCTGTTTGTTTTTCCAGCCAATTTGGTGGGGGCTTAAGTATTGGTTTGCTGAGCCATTGCGGGGTCGAATGGCTCAGCGCTCGGCTTAATTATTTAAGCTGATTGTGTAGTTGCTTCGTTGGCTACCGATGACAAACTGCGATTCATCGTTTGTAGTTCTCTTGGTTGCGGCGGCCAAGCCAACGGGTCGAGATCAAGATCAAGAAACTTGCTGGAATCGAAAATGGGCGTATTGATTCCGACACGACGCTGCTCGTCGTAATCTCGCAAGATCCGGAGACAAACTTTAAACAGCATTGCCATGGCTACAAGGTTGACCAGCGCCAGCAACGTCATGGTGATGTCGGCGAAAGCAAGCACGGTCGAAAGGTCCTCTACCGCCCCCCAGAACACCAAAACCAATACCAGCGAACGGTAGAAAAACAGCGTTTTTCGGGGTTCGCCAAACATGAACCGAAGGCTGTTTTCCCCCAGGTAGTAGTTGTAGAGCATCGCCGTGAAGACGAACAGCGCCAGCACCACGCTGATGAACATTCGCCCCCATTCACCGACCACGGCTGCCAACGAGTTTTGTGCCAGCGCAACGCCGTCGCCCTCAAATCCCGGCGCGTAGAAACCCGAAAGCAAAATGAGTAGTGCCGTGCAGGTACAAATCACGAACGTATCGATGAAAACGCTGAATGCCTGCACGACGCCTTGGGCCACCGGATGGTCGATTTTCGCCACTGACGCGACATTGGGAGCGCTGCCCAGGCCCGCTTCATTGGAAAACACACCACGTCTCACACCCATGACGATTGCGCTGCCGATCAATCCACCAAAGGCTTGATCCAGACCGAACGCGCTTTGGATGATAGTCATCAGCATTGGTGGAACCTGATCGAACTGCAGCACGATCACGTAACTCGTCACGCCGACGTAAGCGAGAACCTTCAACGGCACCAACAAGTCGGCTACGGCAGCTATTCGTTTTATCCCACCAATAAAAACTGCCCCGAGCAGCAGGGACAATGTGAGTCCTGACCACATGGGCGCCAGACCGAAAGCGTCTTTCAGCGAATGTGAGACTGCATGCGATTCGAGACCATTGATTGCAAAGCCAAACGTCACTAGCAGTAGAAGCGCTGCAATTGTTCCGAGCCAGCGTTTGTCCAGACCGTGCTCGATGTACCAGGAGGGGCCGCCTCGGAACAGGCCATTCCCATCGCTACGTTTGTAGAGTTGGCCCAGTGTGCATTCGAAGAAGCTACTCGACATGCCGAGCAAGGCTGTCATCCACATCCAGAACACTGCGCCTGGGCCTCCCATGCTCACAGCAATTCCGACCCCGACGATATTCCCCGTGCCCACCCGCCCAGCGAGGCTGAGGGTCAATGCCTGAAACGAACTCAGATGGTGGCTGCCGCTGCGCCAACTGCCCAGTAGAACGGTAAACATGTGCATGAAGTATCTGAACTGGACAAACCGTGATCGGATGGTGAAATAGCTACCCAGTCCAAGGACTACAGGGATCAAAACCTTTCCCGTAAGAAAGTCGTTGATGATGTCTAGCATTCAAAGCTCCTTGCTATTGAAAGTGCTGGCGTTTTTTATTAGCTGGTCAAGTCCTGAAACCTTTCAGGGCTCGTAATATCCAGCCATATTTCGCCGGGCGCAATTTCGCAACTTGCTTAAAAGTGATGCGAGTTGCTGCTATGGTTGCGCCTTCTAAAACAGTTTCAAGGATATTTATGTGGGAGTCTCTTCCAGCTAACTTAAGGCTTTTGTGCAGTCACTACAGATCTGTCGCGGAAGTCTGTAGGAGGATTCCGATTAATCGTGGGCAATTCAATAAGTATCTTTGCGGTAACAGCATTCCTACAGCCTTCAACCTGAAAAGAATCTGCGATTTTTTCGGGGTTGAAGAGTTTGAAATCGCTCTTCCAACCGAGCAATTCATCACACTGATTGGCGTGAAATCCAGGAAAACCAGCACCGTCGATGAACAAACGGCACCGCAGAGAATGCTAGGACACTTGCGTCAACGGTCCTCGCCGGAGCTCAAGGCGCACATCGGGTATTACTATGAGTATTACCACGCTATGACGGAGCCTGGCTCGATTTTGTGTTCACTGGTGCACGTCCGAGAAGATGGGTCAGACATTGTCTATGAGCGAAACGAGCGCTTACAGATCACGGGTACCGAAGGCGAATTTGAACGGTATCAATACGTTGGGTTCGCTTACTACCTGAGAGATCGCTTGTTTCTTATCGACTACGAGTCGCTGACCTCGAACGAGATCAGCCAAACTATTCTCATACCAAGCTTCAAAAGCTGCATCACACGGCTCAACGGTCTGAAAATGGGTGTGTCCGCCGCTGACCATCGTGCTCCGGCTTGTTCGCGGGTCGTTTGGGAGTATCTTGGACCGGAAATCAATCGGATCGATGCTTATCGCCGGGTGCGACTTTATGACGTTGATGATCCGGTTATCGATGACGACCTGCGCGCGCGACTCACTCAAACCAAGTTTGTTGATGGCCTGTTTGTAATTGCGTGACGATTCGCCGAGCCGGCGCAATACAACGCGTTTTCACTCAGGTCAGTCGGCATTAGTACTGTCGATCTGCTCCAGCATCCACTTCACGAAATCCCGTACCTTGGGCACTTCCGCCGCGTGTTCCGGATAAGCCAGGTAATACGCATCGGTGCTGGGCATCGCATGCTGCCAGGGAATGACCAGTTTGCCGTCGGCCAATTCCTCTTCCACCAGAAACCTCGGCAGCAGGGCGACGCCGCAGCCGACCTGGGCGGCGCGGATGCACATATAAAAGGTTTCGAAGCGCGGGCCGTGGTAGCTGTGTTCGGTCTGGTAGCCCTGGCTGTCGAACCAGTCGTGCCACGCTTGCGGGCGCGAAGCATTCTGCAGCAGGACCAGATCGGTGAGTTGCGTTGGATCAGTCAACGGAATGCCTGGGAGGCTGCTCGGCGCGCAGACTGGCACCAGCTCTTCGCCGAACAGCTTCAGGCATTCGGTGCCGGGGCGTGAACCCTGGCCGAAATAGAACGCCAGGTCGCTGCGCCCTTGCAGCAGGTCATCGGCCTCCTGCTCGTTGCACAGGTCCAGGTGAATCGACGGGTGACGCAGGCGCCAGCCCTTGAGGCGCGGCACCAGCCAGCGGGCGCCGAAGGTCGAGGGCGTGGAGACGCGCAGGACTTCGGTTTCGCCGCCGTAGGAACGCAGGTAATGGGTCGACATCTCGACCTGGGTCAGGATTTTTCTGACTTCCACCAGGTACAGATCGCCGGCCGGGGTCATCTGCAAACGCCGGCGTACCCGGCGGAACAACAAGTGCTGCAGCAATTCTTCGAGCTGCGCCACCTGCTTGCTGACAGCGCTCTGGGTCAGGTTCAGTTCCTCGGCGGCCCGAGTGAAACTCAGGTGCCGGGTCACGGCCTCGAAGCACTGCAACGCGGTGATCGACGGCAAGTGGCGTTTGTTCAGCATGGGCGATCCTTTTCTTGTCTTTCTGCGCAGCATGAATAAACGGAATGATATCTCGCGTAAAGGTCGTTTGTTGCACAGCCTTCCTGACGCTACAACTAAAGGTCTGCCCGGTCGTGAAAACGCGCCCGCACACATTCAGTTTTTTGCTTGAGGAGTGACCCATGGTTGCTGCATTGCTTGATCGTCTAGGTGTGGACCCGGCCCTGTACCAGAACGGCAAAGTGCCGGTGCATTCGCCCATCGACGGCAGCCGCATCGGCGCCGTGAACTGGGAAGGCCCGGCCGAAGTCGAGCAGCACATCAGTCGCGCCGATCATGCGTTCGAACATTGGCGCAAGGTGCCGGCCCCGCGTCGTGGCGAACTGGTGCGTCAGTTCGGCGAAGTGCTGCGTGAATACAAGACCGAACTCGGTGAGCTGGTGTCCTGGGAAGCGGGCAAGATCACCCAGGAAGGCCTCGGTGAAGTGCAGGAGATGATCGACATCTGCGATTTCGCCGTCGGCCTGTCCCGCCAGTTGTACGGTTTGACCATCGCCTCCGAGCGCCCGGGCCACCACATGCGTGAAACCTGGCACCCGCTGGGCGTGGTCGGCGTGATCAGTGCGTTCAACTTCCCGGTGGCGGTGTGGGCGTGGAACACCACGCTGGCGCTGGTCTGCGGCAACCCGGTGGTGTGGAAGCCCTCGGAGAAAACCCCGCTGACCGCACTGGCCTGTCAGGCGCTGTTCGAGCGCGTACTGAAGAACTTCAGCGATGCCCCGGCGCACCTGAGCCAGGTGATCATCGGCGGTCGCGATGCCGGCGAAGCGCTGGTGGATGACCCGCGTGTCGCGCTGATCAGCGCCACCGGCAGCACCCGCATGGGCCGCGAAGTGGCGCCGAAAGTTGCCGCACGCTTCGCTCGCAGCATTCTCGAACTGGGCGGCAACAACGCGATGATCCTCGGCCCGAGCGCCGATCTGGACATGGCCGTGCGCGCCATTCTGTTCAGCGCCGTCGGCACCGCCGGTCAGCGTTGCACCACGTTGCGGCGCCTGATCGCCCATGAATCGGTGAAAGAAGAAATCGTCACCCGCCTCAAAGCCGCGTACTCCAAAGTCCGTATCGGTCACCCGCTGGAAGGCAATCTGATCGGGCCGCTGATCGACAAGCACAGCTTCGAAAACATGCAGGATGCGCTGGAGCAGGCGCTGAGCGAGGGCGGTCGGGTGTTCGGCGGCAAGCGCCAACTGGAAGACCAATTCCCTAACGCCTACTACGTGTCGCCGGCCATCGTTGAAATGCCGGAGCAGAGCGACGTGGTTTGCAGCGAGACCTTCGCACCGATCCTGTACGTGGTCGGCTACAGCGATTTCGAAGAGGCGCTGCGTCTGAACAACGCCGTGCCGCAAGGGTTGTCGTCGTGCATCTTCACCACCGATGTGCGCGAGGCCGAGAAATTCATGTCGGCGGTCGGCAGCGACTGCGGCATCGCCAACGTTAACATCGGCCCGAGCGGCGCGGAAATCGGCGGCGCGTTTGGTGGCGAGAAAGAGACGGGCGGTGGTCGTGAGTCGGGCTCGGATGCATGGCGCGCGTACATGCGCCGGCAGACCAATACCGTGAACTACTCGCTGGAGTTGCCGCTGGCGCAGGGCATTACGTTCGATTGACAGAGTAATCGATGCGACGAAGAAACCTGTGGGAGCGGGCTTGCCCGCGATAGCAATCTTTCAGCCAACTAACCCCTGACTGGACTGACGCAATCGCGGGCAAGCCCGCTCCCACAGGGTATGCAGTGTTTGTTAGGTTTCTGTTGGAGTCTGGCAATGCCGTTACGCGAAGAATGTCTGTGGGAAAAACTCACGCCGCAACGACCGGATAACACGGCGCTCAGGGGCGAGGTCAAAGTCGATGTCTGCGTGATCGGCGCCGGGTTTACCGGGCTGTCGGCGGCGCTGCATCTGTTGGAAAAGGGCAAGAGCGTCTGTGTGCTCGAAGCCCATCGCGCGGGGCATGGCGGCTCCGGACGCAACGTCGGGCTGGTCAACGCCGGGATGTGGATTGCGCCGGACGAGATCGAGGCCGGGTTCGGCGAGGCGGTCGGCAGTCAGCTCAACCGCATGCTCGGGGCGGCGCCGGCGCTGGTGTTCAGCCTTGTGGATAAATACAACATCGATTGCCAGTTGCGCCGCGAAGGCACCCTGCACATGGCACATAACGCCAAGGGTGAGGCGGATCTGCGCAGTCGCGAAGAACAATGGAAGCGCCGCGGTGCGCCGGTCGAACTGCTGACCGGCAAGGCCTGCGAGCAGGCGACCGGTACGCAAAAAATCGCCGCCGCGCTGCTCGACCGGCGCGCCGGTACGCTCAATCCGATGGCCTACGTTACCGGCCTGGCCAACGCTGTCATCAGCCTTGGCGGGCAGATGTTCGATCACTCCCCGGTCGCGCGTCTTGAACGGCAAGGGCAGAAATGGTCGGTGCAGACCGAGCAGGGTTCGGTGCTGGCCGAACAAGTTGTGATCGCCTCCAACGCCTACACCGAAGGCGACTGGACCGAACTCAAGCGCAATTTCTTCCCCGGTTACTACTATCAGGTCGCTTCGGTGCCGCTCACCGAAGACGCCGCCCAGGAAATCCTCCCGGGCGGGCAGGGCTCGTGGGATACCCGCCAGGTGCTGAGCAGCATCCGCCGCGACAAGGACGGGCGTTTGTTGCTGGGCAGCCTCGGCAACGGCAATCAGAAACCGACCTGGTTCCTCAAGGCCTGGGCCGACCGGGTGCAGCAGCATTACTTCCCCAATCTGAAACCCGTGGAGTGGGAATGCACCTGGACCGGGCGCATCGCGTTCACCCCTGATCATTTGATGCGCCTGTTCGAACCGGCGCCGGGACTGGTGGCCGTCACCGGTTACAACGGCCGGGGCGTGACTACCGGCACCGTGGTCGGCAAGGCCTTCGCCGATTACCTGTGTAACGGAAATCCTCAGGCATTGCCGATTCCCTTCGCACCGATGCAGCCGCTGGCGGGAGTTGGCTTGCGCAGTTGTCTGTACGAGGCCGGGTTCTCGCTGTATCACGCGGGCCAGTGCCTGCGGATCGTCATCTGAGTGTTGAAATATGTTGCCGGAAGCGGCGCTTTTCGATGTAGCGACTAGCCTGTAATGGTGCGGGTTGTAGCAGTCCCGCACCAGCAGTGTGCAGTTCGGTGACGCGGGCTGTTACAGGCTGGTTGCACGTCGTTTGGCGCCGCGGTTGCAATGATGGCGCGTGCGGGTTGCGCCTGAAAAAATAAATGGTTTCACCTTCCGCGGTTTAGACGGTTGCACGCCCAATGAAAATGGGAACGAAACAGTCGAAATAACAAGAAAGCAGCGACTTTTTGAAGAATAAAAAACCGATGGCACGGCCCTTGCTCTGAGCATTCAAGTGAAGTCGCAGTGCCAACTAAAAAAAACCTTGGAGCACCACCTCATGTCCCAGACGTTTTACAAGAAAGGCTTTCTGGCCCTCGCAGTGGCTACTGCGCTGGGTGTTTCTGCGTTTGCACAAGCTGATGTGAAAATCGGTGTGGCGGGTCCGATGACGGGCGCCAACGCGGCATTTGGCGAGCAATACATGAAAGGGGCACAAGCGGCGGCCGACGCGGTCAACGCGGCGGGCGGCGTCAACGGGGAGAAGATCGTCCTGGTCAAGGGCGATGACGCTTGCGAGCCGAAACAGGCGGTGACGGTCGCCAAGGACCTTACCAACCAGAAAGTCGCCGGTGTGGTCGGCCACTTCTGCTCGTCCTCCACCATTCCTGCGTCCGAGATCTACGACGAAGCCGGGATCATCGCCATCACGCCGGGTTCCACCAACCCGCAAGTGACCGAGCGCGGCCTGAGCGCCATGTTCCGTATGTGCGGCCGTGACGACCAGCAAGGCATCGTCGCCGGCGACTACATCGTCGACGTGCTCAAGGGCAAGAAAGTCGTCGTGCTGCACGACAAGGACACCTACGGTCAGGGCCTGGCCGATGCCACCAAGGCTCAGCTGGAAAAACGCGGCGTGAAACCAGTGCTGTACGAAGGCCTGACCCGTGGCGAAAAAGATTTCAGCACCATCGTCACCAAGATCCGTGGCGCCGGTGCCGATGTCGTCTACTTCGGCGGCCTGCACCCGGAAGCCGGCCCGCTGGTTCGCCAACTGCGTGAACAAGGCCTGAAAGACGTCAAGTTCATGTCCGACGACGGCATCGTGACCGACGAACTGGTGACCACCGCCGGTGGCCCGCAGTTCGTCGACGGCGTGCTGATGACCTTCGGTGCCGACCCACGCCTGCTGCCAGACAGCAAGACCGTGGTAGATGCATTCCGCAAGGCTGGCACCGAGCCTGAAGGCTACACCCTGTACGCCTATGCATCGGTTCAGACCCTGGCCGCCGCCTTCAACGGCGCCAAGTCGAACAAGGGCGAGGAGGCCGCTGCCTGGCTGAAGAAGAACCCGGTCAAGACCGTCATGGGCGAGAAGACCTGGGATTCCAAAGGCGACCTTAAGGTCTCCGACTACGTGGTCTACCAGTGGGACAAGGACGGCAAATATCACCAGCTGGAAAAACAGAAGTAAGGGCTGACGCGATCGGCTGACCTCCACTGTTCCATGTGGGAGCGAGCCTGCTCGCGAAGACGGACTGACAGGCAACATCGCTGTTGAATGATCAACCGCTTTCGCGAGCAGGCTCGCTCCCACAGGATCCTGTGGTGGTCGGGCTGAATGCGCTCTGACATTGCTCCGACGTAAATCTGTATTTTTCCTAGAAGAACCGCGCGCCTCAGGGTGTGCAGGTTCTCACTGCGTGAGATTGCGTTATGGATGGTATTTTCCTGCAGCAACTGGTCAACGGCCTGACCCTCGGGTCGGTCTATGGCCTGATCGCCATCGGCTACACAATGGTCTACGGCATCATCGGCATGATCAACTTCGCCCACGGCGAGGTTTACATGATTTCTGCTTACCTGGCGGCAATCAGTCTGGCTCTGCTGGCTTACTTCGGTATTGAATCCTTCCCGCTGCTGATGCTCGGCACCCTGGTATTCACCATCGTGATCACGGCGGTGTATGGCTGGGTCATCGAGCGAGTCGCTTACAAACCCCTGCGCAATTCCACCCGACTGGCACCGTTGATCAGCGCCATCGGCATCTCCCTGATCCTGCAGAACTACGCACAGATCGCCCAAGGCGCCAAACAACAGGGCGTTCCCACCCTGCTGACCGGAGCATGGCGAGTCGAAGTCGGTACCGGCTTCGTGCAGCTGACCTACACCAAAGTCTTCATCCTGGTGGCCGCATTCGTCGGCATGGGCCTGCTGACCTATGTCATCAAGTACACCAAGCTCGGGCGCATGTGCCGTGCGACCCAGCAGGACCGCAAGATGGCTTCGATCCTCGGCATCAACACCGACCGAGTGATTTCCTACGTGTTCATCATCGGTGCGGCCATGGCGGCGTTGGCCGGCGTGCTGATCACCATGAACTACGGCACCTTCGACTTCTATGCCGGCTTCATCATCGGCATCAAGGCATTTACCGCGGCAGTACTGGGCGGGATCGGTTCGCTGCCTGGCGCCATGCTCGGCGGGATCATCCTCGGGATCTCCGAGTCGCTGTTCTCGGGCCTGGTCAACTCCGACTACAAAGACGTGTTCAGCTTCTCGCTGCTCGTACTTGTTCTGGTCTTCCGGCCTCAGGGCCTGCTGGGCCGTCCTCTTGTGTCGAAGGTGTAAGCGATGTCTTCAACCACTGCAAAATCCATTGATGTCAAAAAAAGCCTGGTTGAGGCGATTCTCGCCGGTCTGATTGCCCTGATCGTGTTCGGGCCGATTGTCGGCGTCGTACTCGACGGCTACAGCTTCAACCTCGAACCGACCCGCGTGGCGTGGATCATTGCCATCGTCATGGCCGGCCGGTTTGCCCTCAGTCTGTTCCTGCAAACCCCGAAGGGCCTGCGCATTCTCGACGGATTCGAGAGCACCGGTTCCGGCGTACATGTGCTGGCCCCGGACTACAAATCGCGCCTGCGCTGGATCATCCCGCTGATGATCGCCATCGCCGTGGCGTTGCCGTTCTTCTCCAACTCCTACCTGCTGGGCGTGGTCATCCTCGGTTTGATCTACGTGCTGCTGGGGCTGGGACTGAACATCGTGGTAGGCCTGGCCGGCCTGCTCGACCTGGGTTACGTGGCGTTCTACGCCATCGGCGCCTATGGTCTGGCGCTCGGGTATCAGTATCTCGGGCTGGGCTTCTGGACCGTGCTGCCACTGGCGGCGATCACCGCTGGCCTTGCCGGTTGCATCCTCGGTTTCCCGGTGCTGCGCCTGCACGGCGACTACCTGGCGATCGTGACCCTGGGCTTCGGTGAAATCATCCGTCTGGTGCTCAACAACTGGCTGTCCCTGACCGGCGGCCCGAACGGCATGCCGGCGCCACTGCCGACCTTCTTCGGTCTGGAGTTCGGCAAGCGGGCGAAGGATGGCGGGGTGCCGTTCCACGAGTTCTTCGGCATCGCCTACAACCCGGACGTGAAGTACTACTTCATCTATGCGGTGCTGTTCCTGGTGGTACTGGCCGTGCTGTACATCAAGCATCGTCTGGTGAAGATGCCGGTCGGCCGCGCCTGGGAAGCCCTGCGTGAAGACGAGATCGCCTGCCGCTCGATGGGCCTCAACCACGTGCTGGTCAAGCTCTCGGCGTTCACCATCGGTGCGTCCACGGCAGGTCTGGCGGGTGTGTTCTTCGCCACCTATCAAGGTTTCGTCAACCCGACCTCGTTCACCTTCTTCGAATCGGCGCTGATCCTCGCCATCGTTGTGCTCGGTGGCATGGGCTCGACCATCGGTGTGGTGATTGCAGCGTTCGTGCTGACGGTTGCTCCGGAACTGCTGCGCGGCTTCGCCGAATACCGCGTGCTGCTGTTCGGCATCCTGATGGTGTTGATGATGATCTGGCGACCTCGCGGGCTGATCCGCATCAGCCGCACCGGGGTCACTCCACGCAAAGGTGCCATTCACTATGAGAGGACTGCGCCATGAGTGAAGTCGTACTCTCTGTTGAAAAACTGATGATGCACTTCGGTGGCATCAAGGCCTTGAGCGACGTCAGCCTGAAGGTCAAGCGCAACTCGATCTTCGCCCTGATCGGCCCCAACGGCGCCGGCAAGACCACGGTGTTCAACTGCCTGACCGGGTTCTACAAGGCCTCCGGCGGCAAGATTGAACTCAACGTGCGCGGCCGGCAGACCAACGTCATTCAGCTGCTGGGCGAATCGTTCAAGCCGACCGACTTCGTCTCGCCGAAAAACTTTGCCAGTCGCCTGTATTACAAGATGTTCGGCGGCACCCACCTGGTGAACCGCGCGGGCCTGGCCCGGACGTTTCAGAACATTCGTCTGTTCAAGGAAATGTCGGTGCTGGAAAACCTGCTGGTGGCCCAGCACATGTGGGTCAACCGCAACATGCTGGCCGGCATCCTCAACACCAAGGGCTACCGCAAGGCCGAAAGCGACGCGCTGGACTGCGCGTTCTACTGGCTGGAAGTGGTGGATCTGGTGGACTGCGCCAACCGTCTGGCCGGTGAGCTTTCCTACGGCCAGCAACGCCGTCTGGAAATCGCCCGGGCCATGTGCACGCGGCCGCAGATCATCTGCCTCGACGAACCGGCCGCCGGCCTCAACCCTCAGGAAACCGAAGCGCTGAGCGCGATGATCCGGCTGCTGCGCGACGAGCACGATCTGACCGTGGTGCTGATCGAACACGACATGGGCATGGTAATGAGCATTTCCGATCACATCGTGGTGCTGGACCACGGCATCGTCATCGCCGAGGGCGGACCGGATGCCATTCGTAACGATCCGAAAGTGATCGCCGCTTACCTGGGCGCCGACGAAGAGGAAGTCGTATGACGCAACCCATCCTCGAACTCAAGGATCTGGACGTGTTCTACGGCCCGATCCAGGCCCTCAAAGGTGTTTCGCTGCAGATCAACGAAGGGGAAACCGTCAGCCTGATCGGCTCCAACGGTGCCGGCAAATCCACGCTGCTGATGTCGATCTTCGGCCAGCCACGGGCGGCGGGCGGGCAGATCCTTTATCAGGGCGTGGACATTACCCACAAGTCATCGCACTACATCGCTTCCAACGGCATCGCGCAATCGCCGGAAGGGCGGCGGGTGTTCCCCGACATGACCGTCGAGGAAAACCTGCTGATGGGCACCATTCCGATCGGCGACAAGTACGCCAAGGAAGACATGCAGCGCATGTTCGAGCTGTTCCCGCGGCTCGAGGAGCGCCGTAATCAGCGGGCCATGACCATGTCCGGCGGCGAGCAGCAGATGCTCGCCATCGCCCGGGCGCTCATGAGCCGGCCCAAGCTGTTGCTGCTGGACGAGCCGAGCCTCGGTCTGGCGCCGATCGTGGTGAAACAGATCTTCGCCACCCTGCGGGAACTGGCGAAAACCGGCATGACCATTTTCCTCGTCGAGCAGAATGCCAACCATGCGTTGAAACTGTCCGACCGGGCGTACGTGATGGTCAACGGCGAGATCCGCCTGACGGGTACCGGCCAGGAACTGCTGGTGAACGAGGAGGTGCGTAACGCTTACCTCGGCGGTCACTGATCGGTTGAAGTTGTCCACAAGCCCCGATGCGAAAGTGTCGGGGCTTTTTTGCGCCTGCCTGTTCACCGAAGACAGACACATTCGGGAAATTGTGGAAAACAAAATCGCCAACCTGCCAAAGCGCGACATATAGACGCTGCAAATGGCTGTTTTTCCACAGTTTTGACTTGTCCCCGTTTGCTGTGGAGCTGGCTGTGAATAACGTGGGTGTAGCTCGCTGAAAGCCTTGTAAACCGAGGCTTTCAGGGGTGTGGTTGTTTTTTGAGCAGTGCGTTTTTGCTGAAGGGCAGGCCTGTTTGTCAACCTTTTTTATAGGGTACAAAAAGGTGCAGATCGTTGTGGTCAATCCTGTGGATAAGTCTGTGATTAAACTCTGGAAAGACTCGGCTGAGGGCCGTAATTGCTGGCCTCGCGCAATCATGGGCATGACCGGCCGGTCGTGCAAAATGCCCTGCCCGGCACAACTGGTTGTTCAGGGTCAAGCAAAAAACTTTCCAGATCACCCGCAAAGCCTTGTGTGGCGCGGCTTTGCGCTTTTCCACTTGCCCCCGGAAACTGTGGAAGGGCTTGTGGATAACGTGCGTGCACATGGCTCCAGGCCACGGCGCATATGGCGTAGCGGCCGTTGATCAATTAATGAGCAGGATTCGATGGTTGCCGGTTAAAGCGGGGCCGGGCATGCTGCCCGCTGATTTTCTATTCCAATGGCTGCCCGGGCGGCCGAAGCAAGGAGAACACGATGTCCAACACCCTGTTTATCACCGGCGCGACCTCCGGTTTTGGTGAAGCCTGTGCCCGTCGTTTTGCCGAGGCCGGCTGGAAACTGGTGCTGACCGGTCGTCGTGAAGAACGCCTCAATGCGCTGTGCGCCGAGCTGTCGAAACAAACCGAAGTACATGGCCTGGTGCTTGACGTGCGTGATCGCAAGGCGATGGAGGAGGCGATTGCCAATCTGCCGCCATCGTTCGCCAAGCTGCGCGGCCTGATCAACAACGCCGGCCTGGCGCTGGGCGTGGACCCTGCACCGAAGTGCGACCTCGACGATTGGGACACCATGGTCGACACCAACGTCAAAGGTCTGATGTACAGCACTCGCCTGTTGCTGCCTCGCCTGATCGCCCACGGTCGTGGGGCCGGCATCATCAACCTCGGTTCCATCGCCGGTAACTACCCGTACCCGGGCAGCCACGTTTACGGCGCGACCAAGGCCTTCGTCAAACAGTTCTCGCTGAACCTGCGCTGCGACCTGCAGGGCACCGGCGTGCGCGTCAGCAACATCGAGCCGGGCCTGTGCGAGAGCGAGTTCTCGCTGGTGCGTTTCGCCGGCGATCAGGCGCGTTACGACGCCACCTACGCCGGTGCCGAGCCGATCCAGCCGCAGGACATCGCCGAGACCATCTTCTGGGTGCTGAACGCGCCAGCGCACATCAACATCAACAGCCTGGAACTGATGCCGGTGAGTCAGACCTGGGCGGGTTTTGCCATCGAGCGTAACAAGGCCTGATACGGTGTTGCCCTCTTCGCCAATCTGTTGGCGAAGAGGGCAAATCGGCCAAATTCTGGCAGTAAGGTAGACTCACTCCTCAACAACCCCACCGCACCCTGCGGTTTTCAAGGTTTTTCGAGGAGTCAAAGTGAGTAACCGAGGTGAGCAGTCGCTGCTCAAGCAATCCACCCTTCTAATGTTGGCCGTGTCGGTCGCCGGAATCGTCACCGGTTTTGTTTCGGGTTCCCAGTCCATCCTGTTCGATGGCTTTTTTTCGCTGATCGCCACCTTCATCAAAGTCCTGATGCTGATCACCGCGAAGTTGATCGCCAAGCAAAGCAACCAGCGTTTCCAGTTCGGTTTCTGGCACCTGGAGCCGATGGTGCTGCTGATCGAGGGCAGTTTCCTGCTGCTGATCGCCATTTACGCGTTTCTCAACGGTGTGTTCGGCATCATCAATGGCGGACGTGAAATCGAACTGGGCCTGGTGATCATCTACGCGGCGGTGTTCACCGTTGTCGAGTTCGCCTACTTCTTCTATGTGCGCCACCGTAATCGCACGCTCAAGTCGAGCCTGATCCAGTTCGACAACATCAGTTGGCTGGTGGACGCGATGCTGTCGGTGGGCCTGCTCATCAGTTTCCTCGCGGCGCTGTTGCTCCAGTCCCAGGGTTACGGCGAGTGGGCGAAATTTGTCGACCCGCTGATCCTGATCGTGCTGGCCCTGACCATGCTGCCGCCGGCCTTCAAGATCCTCGGCCCGGCGTTGCGGGACGTGCTCGGCATTGCGCCGGACACGCTGGACGATCAGGTGCGCCAGGTGATGGACGCGGCCAAGGTCGAGCATGGTTTCGACGACTACGTGTCCTACGTGCAGAAGCACGGGCGGGCGCGGTTCATCGAAATTCATGTGGTGTTGCCGGCGAATTACCGGCTGCAGAGCGTCGGTCAGCTGGATGTGCTGCGTGAGGAGATTTCCGCGAAGCTGGGCAAACCGGATGCGGCGCGCTGGCTGACCATCAGCTTCACTGGCGACAGGAAGTGGATTGCTTGACTTGTGCGGGCGCGCGGGCTCGCCACGACGTCAGCTCAGATAGTCGGCGATGCCGCGATAGCAGGTCGCCAAATGATACGGCGTGGTCGACGGCATGTCCTTGCGGCTGACCTGGCCCTGATCGTCACGGCACTCGTGCCAGCCGCCGGCGTGCAGGAAGCGCTGTTGCAGCGCCTGCAACTGGCGCAGCACCGCGCTTTCACTGCCCGGACGCAAGGTCAGGGCGCGCAGGTACTCGGCCTGGGCCCAGATGCGTTGGGTCGAATCCTTTCCGTTTCCTTGCGGATCAAGCATGGCCAGCACCGCACCGGTGTCGGCCTCGACGCCCTGTTGTTCGGTGAAGGCAAACGCACGATCCAGTGCCGCGTGCAGCTTCGACCCGCGCAGCAGCGGTGAGGATTCGAGCAGGAAATACCATTCGAACTGATGCCCCGGCTCAAACCAGTTATCCACAGCACCCAGCGGTTTTTCCATCAGCACGCCCTGTTGCGGTTCGATGAAGTGCTTGTGCATGGCTGTGCATAACTCGCTCAGCGCCTGCTGGGTCTGGGGATCTTCGCGCACCGCCAGCGTGGCCAGGAAGGCCTCGGCCAAGTGCATCAGCGGGTTTTGCAGCGGGCCGGTTTCCAGCGTGATCCAGTCGCGGTCGAGGCAGGCTTCGTAGAGGCCGTCGCCCGTTGCGAATCGCCGGCCGATAACTTCCAGCGCAGCGTTGAGCGTCGATTCCACCAAGGGCTCGCGGGACTTTTCCCAGTAATGCGCGCAGGCGAACAGGATAAAGGCGTGGGTGTAGAGGTCCTTGCGCTGATCCAGCGGTTTGCCCTGCGGATCGATGCTGTAGAACCAGCCGCCGTGCTCGGCATCGTGGAAGTGCCGTTGCAGGGAACGGAACAGTGCAGCCGCGCGGACTTCGGCGTTATCCACAACCCCGATCAGGCTGGAAAACAGGTACAGCTGCCGTGCGCAGGCCATGGCCCGATAGCGCTGCGGTGGCAGCGGCTGATGTGCGCCGTCCAGCGCCTCGTAAGGCAACGCCATGTCGGCGTTCC
Source organism: Pseudomonas pharyngis (assembly GCF_021602345.1). Lineage (GTDB taxonomy): Bacteria > Pseudomonadota > Gammaproteobacteria > Pseudomonadales > Pseudomonadaceae > Aquipseudomonas > Aquipseudomonas pharyngis. The sequence continues at coordinate 112,587 of NZ_BQID01000003.1, read as the reverse complement.
AGCCCGGTCCTTGCCAGAGGGGCACGATCACGTTCAGAAAGTGCTGTTGCACTTCGCCGAACAGGGCGGTCAGTTCAGGCAGGGAGGTGGAGCGGGAAGCGTGGGGCATGGGCGGACGTCGTCACGGCAGGGGCGATTGCGCGACATGGTAGCAGAGAGACCGGCCTTAGAGACGCGGTGTCTGTCAGGCCGCTTTCCTCGGAGCGCCGCCCGGACCAAGCCCGCTCCCACGATGGTCACGCCGAACACAATACTTGTGAACAACACAGAACAACTGTGGGAGCGGGCTTGCTCGCGAAGAGGCCTGATCAGGCGATAGAGTTCAACCGGCCAACAACCACGCGCCCGTCACCGCCGAAGCGGCTCCGGCCAGTCGAACCAGCGGCGCGGCCGCCTGAGGCAGAAAACGCACGACGGCATAACCTGCCGCATGCAATGCAGCCGTTGCGACCACGAAACCGGCGGCATACGCCCAAGGGCTCGACATGTCCGGCAACTCGAGGCCGTGGGCCACGCCGTGGAACAGCGCAAACAGCGCCGTCGCCGCCACCGCCATCATCAGTGGCGGACGCACCGCCAGCGCCACCGCCAGACCCAGCGCCAGCACCGAGGCGGCAATCCCGCTTTCCAGCGCCGGCAATTCCAGCCCTTCAAAGCCGAGCAGGCCACCGATCAGCATGGTGCCGACAAAGGTGCATGGCAGCGCCCAGCGTGCGGCGCCTTGCTGCTGCGCGGCCCACAGGCCGACGGCCAGCATTGCCAGCAAATGGTCGAGGCCGCCGATCGGGTGGCTGATGCCGGCCACCAGACCAGAGTCGCCGTGGCCAGGGTGGGCGAAGGCCAGGGCCGGGGTCAGCAGCAGCGCGACGGCGCCGAGAATACGTTTGAGTGTCATGGATAAGCTTCCTTGTTGAGCAGTGAATCAGGCTGCAGTCAGCAGGCCCTGGCGTTCGATGAAGGCGATGATGTCTTCCAGGCCCTGACCGGTTTTCTGGTTGCTGAACACGAACGGCTTGCCGTTGCGCATGCGTTGGGTGTCGCTGTTCATCATCTCCAGCGAGGCGCCGACCAGCGGCGCAAGGTCGATCTTGTTGATCACCAGCAGGTCGGATTTGCAAATGCCGGGCCCGCCCTTGCGCGGCAGCTTGTCGCCGGCGGAAACGTCGATCACGTAGATGGTCAGGTCGGACAGTTCCGGGCTGAAGGTTGCGGAAAGGTTGTCGCCGCCGGACTCCACCAGAATCAGGTCCAGCCCCGGAAAACGTCGGTTCAGTTGATCCACCGCTTCGAGGTTGATCGAGGCGTCTTCGCGGATCGCCGTGTGCGGGCAGCCGCCGGTTTCCACGCCGATGATGCGTTCCGGCGCCAGGGCTTCGTTGCGCACCAGAAAGTCGGCGTCTTCGCGGGTATAGATGTCGTTCGTGACTACAGCCAGGTTGTAGCGCTCGCGCAGGGCCAGGCACAGGGCCAGGGTCAACGCGGTCTTGCCGGAACCGACCGGGCCGCCGATGCCGACGCGCAGGGGTTGTGTGTTCATGTGCTTCTCCAGATAAAAGGCCCTAGGAACGGAACAGGCGGCTGTACTGGCGCTCATGGGCCATGCACGCCAGGGACAGACCGAACGCGGCGCTGCCGAGGTGTTCGGGATTGATTCGGGTGGCGTCCTGCTGCGCCTGTTGCAGCAGCGGCAGCAGTTCGCTGGTCAGGCGCTGGGCGGCTTGCTGGCCCAGCGGCAGGGTTTTCATCAGCACCGCGAGCTGGTTTTCCAGCCAGCTCCACAGCCACGCAGCGAGGGCGTCCTGCGGGCTGATCTGCCAGGCGCGCGCGGCCAGTGCCCAGCACAGAGCAAGATGCGGTTCGGCGCAGTGTTCAAGGAAGTCCCGCGCGGCCTGATCGAGCTCGGGCAAGCCGTTGAGCAATTGCTGCAACGAGTAGCCCATCTGCCGGCTCTCCAGATGCAGTTCGCGGGTTTCGCGGCTGGCGCGGTGGCTTTCGCAGAGCTTGCGCAATTCATCCCAGTTTTCATCCGCCGCAGCTTGGCAATGGGCGAGCAGCATCGGCGCTTCGAACCGCGCGAGGTTGAGCAGCAATTGATCGCTGATCCAGCGGCGGGCGCTGTCCGGGCTGTCGACGCGGCCGTTATCCACAGCCATTTCCAGGCCCTGGGAATAGCTGTAGCCGCCAATCGGCAATTGCGGACTGGCCAGGCGCAGCAGCGCCCAGGCCGGGTTCACAAACGGACGCCGAACTGATGGAGTTTCGGCGCGTAGTTGAAGTCTTCGTCACCGTGCCGCGAATGATGATGGCCGCCACCGTAGGCGCCGTGCTCGGGCTGAAAGGGTGCTTCGATCGATTCGACCTGCGCGCCCAGTTGTTCAAGCATCGCCTTGAGCACGTAATCGTCGAGCAGCCGCAGCCAGCCGTCACCGACTTGCAGCGCCACATGGCGATTGCCCAGGTGATAGGCGGCGCGGGTCAGTTCGAAAGCGTTGGCGCAGGTGACGTGCAGCAGTTGTTCGGGGCGAGCGCAGACCCGGACGATCCGTCCATCTTCGGCTTGCAGGCATTCGCCGTCGAACAGCGGCGGCTGACCGCGCTCCAGAAACAGTCCGACGTCCTCGCCTTCGGCACTGAAACAGCGCAGGCGGCTTTTGCTCCTGGCTTCGAAGGTCAGGTGCAACTCGGCGGCCCAGACGGGTTGGGGGTCGATTCTGCGATGAATCACCAGCATCGGAAAGCTTCCAGCAATGGACAATGCTCAGGCTAGAGCAAGGGGCTTGCCAATCGGACGAAGCGTAGGAAAACCCTGTCGGAGCCTAGTGTATGTTTCAAGATGTTGCAGGATTGTGTGGCGTTTTGGTGCATGAAGTTTTTTACATGCACCAATTTGCGGCGCAAAAAAAATCGCAGCTCCGGGCTGCGACTTTTTTGCTCTCTCACTCGGTACTGCCGAGCCCTTGCCAGTGCTTCAGCCCGATAAAGATAAAGCGCAACTGCTGGGTGATCTTCGCCTGGGGCGTCAGATGCTCCGGCAGAGCTTCGGCGGGCGGGTCGATAATGTCCGGCAGGGTGGCGAACACCGATTTGACGATCAGGTCGGCCATCACGCTCAGGCCATCGCGATTCAGATGCTGAAGCTTGGGCATCAGGGCCAGGTCCGCCGCCAGGTCGGAGCTGATGTCTTCACGCAAGCGGCCGATGGCCTGACGCACCGGCAACGATCCGCCGTACTGCTCGCGGGCCAGAAACAGGAATTGCGAACGGTTGGCGCTGACCACGTCGAGGAAGATCCGCACCGACGCATCGATGATGCCGCCCATGACAAATTCGTTGTGGCGCACCAGGCGGATGGTTTCGCGGAAGGTCTGGCCGACTTCACTGACCAGCACCAGGCCGAGTTCGTCCATGTCGGCGAAATGGCGGTAGAAACCGGTTGGCACGATGCCGGCGGTTTTCGTCACTTCACGCAGGCTCAGGCTGCCGAATCCTCGGCCGCTTTCCATCAGGTGGCGGGCAGCGTCCATCAGGGCGTTGCGGGTCTGTTGTTTCTGTTCGGCGCGGGGCAGCATCGCAAGGAAGTGTTCTTAGGCAAGACAAGCGCCGCACTCTAGCAAATCGGCTTTGTCGGCGTCGAACGGCAGGGGAGATGGAGGCGGGAAATCGCGACTTCTTTATACAGGCTGCTGAAAAGTCAAAAGCCCAATCCGGGGATTGGGCTTTTTTTCCAGGCCGCCATGGGCTTAGCTCAAAGCGCTGTTGCGTTCGATCACACGGTCACCACCGCCTTCGGCCAGAGTTTGACCTTGTGGGGTGCGGTCACCACCGTCCGATGCCAGGGTCTGGCCTTGTGGGGTACGGTCGCCGCCGTCAGAGGCCAGGGTTTGACCTTGTGGAGTGCGATCCGAACCGTCTTGAACCAGACCTTTCTCTTCCAGACGATCGCGACCGCCTTCAGCTACGGTTTGACCTTGTGGGGTTTTGTCATAGCCATCTTGAACCAGGCCTTTTTCTTCTAGACGGTTACGACCGTTTTCAGCCAGGGTCTGGCCTTGTGGAGTGCGGTCCGAGCCATCAGCAGCAACAGTCTGGCTGAACACCGAGTGGCTGGTTTTGACTTGCGGCGTTGCTTGATCAGCAGCTGGCAGAGCGAAAGCGGTGCTGGCCAGCATCGAGAGGGTAAGACTGAACAGAAGTTGGCGTTTCATGATGGGTTGCTCCTTGGGAGGGCGATAAAGTGGGTACGAAGCTAATGCTACTCTCGATAAGTCGATATAAAAGTTCATAAACACAATGGTAATAATCAACAGAATTGATTGTTCCATTGGGAGGCTCTAGCTCGGGCGTTTCAGGCGGGCGGTTTTGCACTGCGGTGGGTATTTTCCACCCACTTGCGCCCCGCAAATGTGCGGGGGCGGTAACGCCAATTCGACCGATCGGTCAGAATGGCGACCGTTTTTTCCCCTCGCTGGGGCTTTGGATTAAACCTGCGGGCTGTTTGTCAGTCACAGATTTCATGAGGGCCATCATGGCCTGCCGTTTCAGCTGCGTCGTGCCAATGGATGCAGTCGTCTTCAGGAGCTTTGTGCATGACGCGCACCCGTAAAATCTTCGCCTGGACCTTCGCCACCCTTGTGCTGCTTCTGGCGGTGCTGGTGTTGGTCATCGTGTTTTTCGACTGGAACCGGATCAAGCCGCCGCTCAATGCCAAAGTCTCGGAAGAATTGCACCGACCGTTCGCCATCAACGGCAACCTGTCGGTGGTCTGGCGGCGTGAACTCGACGAGGGCGGCTGGCGCGCCTGGGTGCCGTGGCCGCATGTGGTGGCCGAAGACCTGACGCTGGGCAATCCGGACTGGTCGAAACAGCCGCAGATGGTCACCCTCAAACGGGTCGAGCTGCGCATCTCGCCACTGGCCTTGCTGGCGCAACGGGTGACGATCCCGCGGATCGACCTGACTGAGCCGAACGCACAATTGCAGCGCCTGGCCGACGGTCGCGCCAACTGGACCTTCAAGTTCGATCCCAAGGACCCGAACGCCGAGCCCTCGAACTGGGTGGTCGACATCGGCGCCATCGGTTTCGACAAGGGCCACGTCACCCTGGATGACCAGACCCTCAGGACCAACCTCGACTTGCTGATCGATCCGCTGGGCAAGCCGATTCCGTTCAGCGATATCGTCGGTGACAAAGCCGCGAAAACCGCACAGGACAAGGGCGGTGCACCGCAGGATTACGCCTTCGGCCTGAAAGTCACCGGCCAGTACCACGGCCAGAAACTCGCCGGCCAGGGCAAGATCGGCGGTCTGCTGGCGCTACAGGACGCGAGCAAACCGTTCCCGTTGCAGGCCCAGGCGAAGATCGGTGATACCAGCGTCGAACTCGCCGGCACCCTGACCGATCCGCTGAATCTCGGCGCCCTCGATCTGCGCCTGAAACTGGCCGGCGCCAGCCTCGGCAATCTGTATCCGCTGACCGGCGTGACCCTGCCGGACACCCCGCCTTATGCCACCGACGGCCATTTGATCGCCAAGCTGCATGAGCCGGGCGGCGCGCAGTTCCGCTACGAACAGTTCAACGGCAAGATCGGCAGCAGCGACATCCATGGCGATCTGGCTTACGTCGCCAGCCAGCCACGGCCGAAGCTGAGTGGCGCGCTGCTGTCCAATCAATTGCTGTTCGCTGACCTCGCGCCGCTGATCGGTGCCGACTCCAATGCCAAGCAGAAGGCCCGTGGCGGCGAGAGCAAGCAGCCGGCGGACAAGGTGTTGCCGGTGGAAGAGTTCAAGACCGAGCGCTGGCGCGACATGGACGCCGACGTCGAATTCACCGGCAAACGCATCGTCCACAGTGAAGAACTGCCTTTCACCGATCTCTATACCCACCTGAAACTCAACGACGGCGAACTGAGCCTGGAGCCACTGCGCTTCGGTGTGGCCGGCGGCAATCTCGACGCGCAGATTCGCCTCAACGGTCGTACCGAGCCACTGGAAGGCCGGGCCAAATTGACCGCGCGCAAGTTCAAGCTCAAACAGCTGTTCCCGACCTTCGAACCGATGAAGACCAGTTTCGGCGAGCTCAACGGTGATGCCGACATCGCCGGTCGCGGCAACTCGGTGGCGAAGCTGTTGGGCGGTGCCAACGGCAACCTGAAGATGCTGATCAACGACGGCGCCATCAGTCGCGAGTTGATGGAGCTGGCAGGCCTGAACGTCGGCAACTACGTGGTCGGCAAGATCTTTGGCGACAAGGAAGTGAAGATCAACTGCGCGGCGGCGGACTTCGACATCAAGACCGGCCTGGCCAGTACGCGGCTGTTTGTGTTCGATACCGAGAACGCGATCATCTACATCGACGGCACGGCGAACATGGCCACCGAGCAACTGGATCTGACGGTGACGCCGGAATCAAAGGGCTGGCGCCTGATTTCCCTGCGCTCGCCGTTGTATGTACGCGGCAAGTTCATCAAGCCGGATGCCGGGGTGAAAGCGGTGCCGTTGATGTTGCGCGGGGCAGGGATGGTGGCGTTGGGCGTGATCGCCGCGCCGGCGGCGGGGCTGCTGGCGCTGGTGGCGCCGAGCGGCGGCGAGCCGAATCAGTGCGCGCCGTTGCTGGAGCAGATGAAGGCGGGCAAGGCACCCGTCACAGTGAAACCTACAAAATGATCGGTGATTGACAGGGCCTCTTCGCGAGCAGGCTCGCTCCCACATTTGGAATGCATTTCCATTGTGGGAGCGAGCCTGCTCGCGAAGGCGATTTTCGCCAGAATTACAGGTCTTTCAGGATATCGGCCATGTCATCGGCATGCTCTTCTTCCTGAGCCAGGATGTCTTCGAAGATCCGGCGGGTGGTCGGATCCTTTTCACCGATGTACTGGATGATCTCGCGGTAGCTGTCGATGGCGATCCGCTCGGCCACCAGGTCCTCGTAGACCATTTCCTTCAAGGTGTTGCCGGCCACGTATTGCGCGTGGGACATCTTCGACAGCAAGTCCGGGTTGAACTCCGGCTCGCCGCCCAGTTGCACGATGCGTTCGGCGAGACGGTCGGCGTGTTCGGCTTCCTGAGTGGCGTGCTCGAGGAACTCGTTGGCGGCGACGTTGGCTTTCAGGCCGTTGGCCATGAAGTAGTGGCGCTTGTAGCGCAAGACGCAGACCAGTTCAGTGGCCAGCGACTCGTTGAGCAGGCGCAGCACTTCTTCACGGTTGGCGCTGTAGCTTTCGGTCACCGCGCCATTTTCCACATGCAGTCGTGCGCGCTCGCGCAGGGTTTGAACATCAGACAAATGCAGGTCACTCATTTCAGTCTCCTGGAGGCTAATCCGATTGGCGTCACGTTCTGCTGACGTGATCGTTACCAGGTTGTGAGTGATGAACGCGGCAAAAAGTTTTGTCGGATTCAGCGCGGGGCATGTCCCGAAAGCAATGCCTCCTCGCGCAGCCAGGCAAAAAACGCCTTCACCGGCGGGTGCCGCTCGCGGCCCGGTACGCAAAGTGCGCTGTATCCGGCGCCATCGACCTGGACCTCGCCCTTGTACGGCACCAACAGACCGCTGGCGACGCTCTGCGACACCAGAATGTTGCTCGCCAGCACCAGCCCCTGTCCGGCAATGGCCGCTTGCAGGGCGTAATGCTCTTCGTCGTATTCGCGGACGGCCGGGTGTTGATTCAGCCAGTTCTCGCCCGACTGCGCGCACCAGGCCTCCCAGCCGTGGGCGTAGAGCTTCGAATTGTGCCAATGCACGCTGATCAGCGCCGGGGTGCGACGGGCGGCCAGCGCCACCTGTTCCGGCGAGCCGTACACGCCGAACGATTCATCGAACAGGCACAACCCGTAGAGGTTCGGGTAATCGTCGAGGCTGTAGCGCAACACCAGATCGACGCTTGCGTCCTGATGCAGGTCGATGACTTCGCAATGCGTATCCAGGCGCACATTGATGTTCGGGTGCCTGGCGTAAAACCGCCCCAGGCGCGGCACCAGCCAGAGCGCAGCAAACGCGGCGGTGGTCGACAGCGTCAGGCTGCTGCCGCTGCGTTGCGGGCGCAGGGTGTCGACGCTTTGCGCCACTTCCAGAAATGCGCCGTGCAGGCTGCGAAACAGCCGCTCGCCGCCCTCGGTCAGGCGCACCTGACGCGGCAGGCGTTCGAACAGCGCCACGCCGAGCCAGTCCTCCAGCGAGCGGATCTGATGGGAAATCGCCGTGGGCGTCACCGCCAGTTCTTCGGCGGCCGCCTTGAAACTCAACAGACGTGAGGCGGATTCGAACGCGCGCAGGGCGGTCAGGGGCAAGGCTGCGAACATGAAAACTCCACGGATGAGATCAATTCATCCCGACTGATTTTTGCTCATTTGAGGCGGTGATGTGATGCCTGCAATCTGGCGCCACACAGTCACTCAAGTCTAGACCTCAAGGAGATTCAGATGAGCAAGATTCTTGCAATCCATGCCAGTCCACGCGGTGAACGTTCTCATTCGCGGCGTCTGGCAGAAAGCTTTCTCAGCGCCTGGCAAGTCCGCCATCCACAGGCTCAGGTCACCCGCCGTGAAGTCGGGCGGGCGTTGATTCCGGCGGTTAATGAGGCGTTTGTCGCGGCGGCGTTTTACCCGGAGCCCGAGGCTCGACCGCTGACGATGCAAGCCGATCTGGCGCTCAGCGATCAACTGGTGGGCGAGCTGTTCGATCACGACCTGCTGCTGATTTCCACGCCGATGTACAACTTCAACGTGCCCAGCGGCCTCAAGGCCTGGGTCGATCAGATCGTCCGGTTGGGCCTGACGTTTGATCACACCCTCGACAACGGCATCGCCCAGTACACGCCGCTGTTGCAGGGCAAGAAGGCGCTGATCGTCACCAGTCGCGGCGGTTTCGGATTCGGCCCGGGTGGCGAGCTGGAGGCGCTGAACCACGCCGATCCATGGCTGCGCACGGCATTGGGTTTCATCGGTATCAACGACGTCACGGTGGTCGCCGCCGAGGGCGAGGAATCCGCCGAGCGCACCTTCGCGGTGTCGGTGGCCGAGGCCGAGCAGTGCTTGCTCGACCTGGCCCGGGAGTTCTAGGTGGCCTGGCTGTTTCTGCTGATCGCGGCCGGGTTTGAGGTCACTTTCGCCATGGGCATGAAGTACGCCGAAGGTTTCACCCGGCTCTGGCCATCGCTGATCACTGTGGTCGCGGCGGTGGGCGGGGTGTACTTCCTGACCCTGGCGATGCGCGAGTTGCCGGTGAGCATCGCCTATCCGATCTGGACCGCCATCGGTTCGCTCGGCACGGTGTTTCTCGGTTTCGCCCTGCTGGGCGAGAGTCTGACGCTGGTGAAGTTGCTGTCGGTGGGGCTGATTGTGGCGGGGGTGGTGGGGCTGAAGTAGGCTGGTCGTGGAGTTGTCATCATCGAGGAGGATGCTTGGCGGGCGTTTTGCACGCCTTGCATCCACTCACCGACCACAAGGATGTTTGCCCATGTCGCAAGATTCGGCCACACGTTATCCACTGGTGCTGGTGCCGGGAATGCTCGGTTTCATCCGTCTGGTGCTGTACCCGTACTGGTACGGGATCATCAAAGCGTTGCGCCGGAGTGGTGCGACAGTGATTGCGGTGCAGGTGTCGCCGCTCAACTCCACCGAAGTGCGCGGCGAGCAGTTGCTGGTGCGCATCGATGAAATCCTGCGCGAGACCGGTGCGGCCAAGGTCAATCTCTTCGGCCATAGCCAGGGGTCGCTGACGGCGCGTTATGCGGCGGCCAAGCGTCCGGACCTGGTGGCCTCGGTGACGTCGGTGGCCGGGCCCAATCACGGTTCGGAACTGGCCGACTTCCTGGCGAAACACTATCCGGCGGACAGCGCCAAGGGGCGCATTCTTGAGGCGCTGTTACGCTTTGTCGGCTGGCTGATGGCGCTGCTGGAAACCGGCTATCACGGGCCGAAACTACCGGTGGATATCCACGCCTCGCACAACTCGCTGACCACCGAAGGCGTGGCGCTGTTCAACCAGCGTTATCCACAGGGCTTGCCGCAAACCTGGGGTGGGCAGGGGCCGGAGGAGGTCAACGGGGTGCGCTATTACTCGTGGTCCGGCACCTTGCAGCCGGGCAAGACCGATCGTGGTGGCAACCTGTTCGACGGCACCAACCGCAGTTGCCGGTTGTTCGCCAAAACCTTCGTGCGCGAGCCGGGGCAGTGCGACGGCATGGTCGGACGCTACAGCTCGCACCTGGGCACGGTCATCGGCGATGACTACCCGATGGATCACTTCGACATCGTCAACCAGTCACTGGGACTGGTCGGCAAAGGCGCGGATCCGGTGCGGCTGTTCGTCGAGCATGCCGCGCGGTTGAAAGCCGCCGGGGTCTAGGCGGTGCTCGGGGTGCGGGAGCGACCGAGGACGGTGGTCCAGCGCTCGGAAAGAATCACCCCGCCCAGCGTCAGCAAGCCACCGACCAGGTGATACATCGCCAGTTGTTCCTTCAGCACCACCGCTGCAATCAGCGCGGTGGTCAACGGCAGCAGGTTGAAGAACAGCGTGGTCCGGCTCGGGCCCAGACGCTGCACGGCCTGCATCCACGCCAGTGGCGCGAGCATCGAGGCCAGCAGGCACGCATACAGCACCAGCGGAATGTTCTGCAGGGTCAGGCCGGTTTTCGGCGACACGGCGTACAGCGGAAACAGCACCACCACCGCCACCAGCACCTGCAAATACAGCAACACCAGCGGCGGCAGGCGCAGCTGCCATTTTTTCAGCAGGGTGCTGTAGATCGCGTAGGCGAGGGTGGCGATCAGCATCATCGCGTCACCCAGGTTCACCCCGTGTTGCAGCAATGCGCCGAGGCTGCCGGACGACACCACCACCAGCACACCGGCGAACGACAGCACCGCGCCGACCAGCGCACCGGCGGTCAGGCGCTGGCCGAGGCTGATGATCGCCATGGCCAGCGACATCAGCGGCATCAGGGACAGGATGATGCCCATGTTGGTGGCGCTGGTCAGGGTCGCGGCGAAGTAGGCCAGGCTCTGATAGACCGCCATGCCGAGCACGCCGAGGATGAAGATCTTGCCCAGGTTCGGGCGAATCTGCGGCCAGTGCGCGATCACCTTCTTGAGCATGAACGGGGTAAACAGCAGGCCGGCGAGCAGCCAGCGGTAAAAGCCGATCTCGGCGGGAAAGATCGCACCGACCGCGAGCTTGTTGATCACGGTGTTGCCGGCCCAGATGAAAATCGCCAGCAGGGGAAACGCGTATTGCATGGGAGGAGAAACCAGTACGTTGATGAACGGCGATTATCCCCTGTCTGGATGCAGGTCTATACTGCGAACCGGACAACCCGCCCCTGATTCCGGACAGCATGAACAGTAAACACATCGATCTGCTGGATTTCAGCGAACTGCCGTCGGCAGTGTATTTCCGCTATGCCGACTTCAACGCCCATGAATACGCCGCGCCGCACCGCCATCCGTGGGGCACGCTGGAGTACGCAGCCCACGGCGTGCTGCATATGGATGTCGACGGCAGCCGTTTCATGTCGCCGCCGCAGTACGCGGTGTGGGTGCCGCCGCAGGTCGAGCACAGTTTCTACAGTCATCAGCCGGTCAATTATCGGGCGGTGTGCCTGGCGCCGGATGTCTGTTCCGATTTGCCGGCGCAGGCCTGCACTCTCGCGATCAGCGACATTCTCAAGGCGATCCTCAAGGACTTCGCCGCCCGCGATGTGAAGATTCCCGCGTTCGAAGCCGACCAGCGCCTGGCCCAGGTGTTGGTGGATCAATTGCGCCAGGCGCCGGTTCATCAATGCTATCTGCCCTACGCCAGCGGCCCCGGATTGCTGACCATCCTTGAAACCCTGCAGGCCGAGCCCGGCAACAACCAGCCGCTGGCGCACTGGGCGGCGCAGGTGCATGTCAGCGAGCGCACCCTGGCCCGGCAGTTCGTGCGGGAGCTGGGGATGAGTTTCGGCGAATGGCGTCAGCGGCTGCGTTATCTTGCGGCGATCGAGGCGCTGGAGAGTTCGCGCAGCGTGCAGGAAATCGCCTTCGATCTCGGCTACAGCAGCGGCTCGGCCTTCATCGCCATGTTTGCCCGGCAGGCCGGATGTACCCCGGAGCAGTATCGGCGCAGCCATCTTGAGGCTAGGAAGGTGTAACAAGCTTTGACTACACTCCAGCAGAGGCCACCTCCATCGAGGCGGCGCCAAGGAGAAAACTCCATGAAGATGTTGCGTGTCCCTTTGTTGATGATCGGTCTGCTGCTGTGCTCCCAGGGTTTCGCCGCCACGGCGCAACAGAACAAGATGACCACCTGCAACGCCGACGCCACGGCCAAGAGCCTCAAGGGCGACGAGCGCAAAGCCTTCATGAGCACCTGCCTCAAGGCAGCCCCGGCGGCCAACGACGCCAAGGCCCTGACCCCGCAGCAACAGAAAATGAAAACCTGCAATGCCGATGCGGCCACCAAGGCGCTGACGGGTGATGCGCGCAAGACGTTCATGAGTGATTGTCTGAAGAAAAAATAAAGCGGGTTTGAGTGGTGACTGGCAGATGTGTCCGGCTTGGGATCCAGGCCCTCACCCTAACCCTCTCCCAGAGGGAGAGGGGACCGATTCGGGGATGGCTGGTTTTTGCGCCGACCTGAACGTGCAGTGCTGAATCCTGAATCGACTTGGTCTTTCAGGTTGCGGAAGTTCTCTAAATCTACTCGGTCAGTTCCCTCTCCCTCCGGGAGAGGGCTAGGGTGAGGGCTGGGCCGCAAGTCAGACACCAAACCCCAAACACCGCATATCCCTAGTGCTCCCCAAGGATCGCTGGCAGACTGCCAATCCTTTTACGCCGTTCGTTTTGAGGCTGTATGCCAACGTTTTCTGAGCGTCATGTTGTGTTCTGGGTCAGTTGCATCATCATTTTCGGCGGTCTGTTGCTGGTGTTGCCATTGCGTTTGCTGCCCAGCCTGCTGGCCGGGTTGCTGGTGTTCGAACTGGTCAACATGCTCACCCCGCAACTGCAACGGCTGATCGAAGGCCGTCGCGCGCGCTGGCTGGCGGTGGCGCTGCTGGGCACGCTGGTGGTGAGTGTGCTGGCACTGATCTTTGCCGGGGCTATCAGTTTCCTGTTGCACGAGGCGGAAAACCCCGGCGCTTCCCTCGACAAATTCATGGGTGTGGTTGATCGCGCCCGCGGGCAACTGCCGCCATTTATCGATAGCTACCTGCCGGCCAGTGCCGCCGAGTTCCGGGTGGCCATCGGTGAATGGGCGAGCAAGCATTTGTCCGAACTGCAACTGGTGGGCAAGGACGCGGCGCACATGTTCGTGACGCTGCTGATCGGCATGGTGCTGGGCGCGATCATCGCCTTGCAGCGGGTGCCGGACGTCACCAAGCGCAAACCGCTGGCGGCCGCCCTGTTCGACCGTCTGCACCTGCTGGTTCAGGCGTTTCGCAACATCGTGTTCGCACAGATCAAGATTTCCCTGCTCAACACCTTCTTCACCGGGATCTTCCTGGCCGTGGTCCTGCCGCTGTTCGGGATCAAGCTGCCGCTGACCAAGACCCTGATCGTGCTGACCTTCCTGCTCGGTCTGCTGCCGGTGATCGGCAATCTGATGTCGAACACCCTGATCACCATCGTCGGCCTGTCGCTGTCGATCTGGGTGGCGATTGCGGCGCTGGGTTATCTGATCTTTATCCACAAGCTGGAATACTTTCTCAACGCGCGCATCGTCGGCGGGCAGATCAGTGCCAAGTCCTGGGAGTTGCTGCTGGCAATGCTGGTGTTCGAGGCCGCGTTCGGCCTGCCGGGGGTGGTGGCGGGGCCGATTTATTACGCGTATCTGAAGAGTGAGCTGAAGCTCGGCGGGATGGTTTGATCCAGACTTCCAGCGTCTGAACTGGCCCTTTCGCGAGCAAGCCCGCTCCCACAGGATCACACTGAACCTGTGGGAGCGGGCTTGCTCGCGAAGGGCGCACCGCCGCTTTTGGATCAGTTCACCGAGCCGTAACGTTTCATGGCTTCAATCGCCAGACCGCTACCAATGCTGCCAAAGATGTTCCCTTCCACATGCCGCGCGTTCGGCAGCATCGCCGAGACGCTGTTGCGCAGTGCCGGGATGCCGCTGGAACCGCCGGTGAAGAACACCGTATCGACCTGACCCACCGCCACATTCGCGTCGGCCAGCAACCGGGTGACGCTGGCGCGCACGCGCTCGAGCTGCGACTCGATGGCCGACTCGAACAATGCCCGGGTCAGTTCCACGCTCAGGCCCGACTCAATGCGATCCAGCGGCACATGGCGACTGTCGTTGTGGGTCAGGTGGATCTTGGTTTCTTCCACTTCCATCGCCAGCCAGTGCCCGGCGCGCTGTTCGATCAGCTTGAACAGACGGTCGATGCCGCCGGTGTCCTCGATGTCGTAACGCATGCTGCCCAGGGCCAGGGTCGATTTCTGCGAGTACACCGAGTTGATGGTGTGCCAGGTCGCCAGGTTCATGTGGTGGCTGGTCGGCATGAACGCGCCGCTTTTCATCCGGCTGCCGTAGCCGAACAGCGGCATCAGGCCTTGCAGACTCAACTGTTTGTCGAAGTCGGTCCCGCCGATGTGCACGCCGCCGGTGGCGAGGATGTCGTCGTGACGGTTATCCACACCGCGACGCTCGGGCGACAGGCGCACCAGCGAGAAGTCCGAGGTACCACCGCCGATGTCGACGATCAGGACCAGCTCTTCCTTTTCGATGGTCGACTCGTAGTCGAAGGCCGCGGCAATCGGCTCGTACTGGAACGACACGTCCTTGAAGCCGAGCTTGCGTGCCACTTCCACCAAGGTGTCCTCGGCTTCCTGGTCGGCCAGCGGATCGTCGTCGACGAAGAACACCGGACGGCCCAGCACCACTTGCTCGAACTCACGACCAGCGGCGGCTTCGGCGCGGCTCTTGAGCTGGCCGATGAACAGCCCGAGCAAGTCCTTGAACGGCATCGCGGTGCCGAGGACGCTGGTGTCGTGCTTGATCAGCTTGGAACCCAGCAGGCTCTTGAGCGAGCGCATCAGCCGGCCTTCGTAGCCTTCCAGGTACTCGTGCAGCGCCAGACGGCCGTATACCGGACGGCGCTCTTCGATATTGAAAAAGACCACCGACGGCAGGGTGATCTTGTCGTCTTCCAGCGCGATCATCGTTTCCATGCCGGGGCGCAGCCAGCCGACGGTGGAGTTGGACGTGCCGAAGTCGATGCCGCAGGCACGGGCTGGAGAGGCGTCTTTCATGGTCTTTCGGTTCCGGTCAAAAAACGGCCGCGCAGTGTATGTCAGTGCGCGACAGATTCGAAGGCCGGTCATCTGCTATTTCACGACTAAGCTTGCTTGAAACTCGGCGCTTTGCCCCAAACTTGCTGGCATGGGCCGGCAGACATACCGGCGGTCGCAAGAACCGCCGTCCACTGCCGATAAACTTCTGCTGCGCCACCCGGTCACAACCTTGAGATCGGTCAACCCGGCACGTGCGAATCGGCGCATGCTGGCATCGGCGCGAAATCGATAACGGATGGTGATTCCTTCGATGGACTTCAAAGACTATTACAAGATACTCGGCGTGGAGCCGACGGCTGACGACAAGGCGATCAAGGCTGCCTATCGCAAGCTGGCGCGCAAATACCACCCCGATGTCAGCAAGGAAAAGGACGCCGAGGCCAAGTTCAAGGACGCCTCGGAAGCCTATGAAGCGCTGAAAAGCGCCGACAAGCGCGCCGAATACGACGAACTGCGTCGTTATGGCCAGCACGGTCAGCCGTTTCAGGGCCCGCCGGGCTGGCAGAGCCGTGGCGGCTTTGGTGGCGGCGGTGGCGACACCGGTGACTTCTCGGACTTCTTCAGTTCGATCTTCGGCAATCGCGGCCCCGGTTTCGGTGGCGGCGCTGGCCGGCAATCCCACAGCGCCGGACGGCGAGGGCAAGACGTGGAACTGGAACTGCCGATCTTTCTGGAAGAGACGCTTTCGAACGAATCGAAAAAGATCAGCTTCCAGGTGCCGCAATACAACGGTTCGGGCCAGCATGTCAGCAACACCAGCAAGAGCTTGAACGTGAAGATCCCGGCCGGCGTGGCCGACGGCGAGCGCATCCGCCTCAAGGGCCAGGGCGCACCGGGCATCGGTGGCGGCGCCAATGGCGATCTGTACCTGACCATCCGTTTCGCGCCGCACCCGAAATTCGACGTTGAAGGCGAAAACCTGATCATCACCTTGCCGTTGGCACCGTGGGAGCTGGCGCTGGGCGCCGAAGTGGCCGTGCCGACCCTGACCGGCAAGATCAACCTCAAGGTTCCGGCCGGCAGCCAGAACGGCCAGCGCATGCGTGCCAAGGGCCACGGTCTGCAGAACAAGGCGGGCGAGCGCGGTTATCTGTTCGTCCAGCTCAAGGCCGTGATGCCCAAAGCCAACGGCGATGACGTCAAGGCGCTGTGGCAGGAACTGGCGAAGAAGGCCGCCTTCAATCCGCGCGAGAACTTCTGATACTGACGACGGAGTAGCCCATCATGAGCAGCCCCCTGATCGTTCAACTGGACATGGCAGAATTCTGTGAGGCGGCCGACCTGTCGGACGTCTACGTGATCGAAATCGTCGAACACGGCATCCTCGAACCTCAGGGCGCGCAGCCCAGGGAATGGCGCTTCACCGATTACGAACTGGCCCTGGCCAAACGCGCCGCCAAGCTGCGGCGCGACCTGGAGCTGGAATGGGAAGGTGTCGCGCTGGCGCTGGACCTGCTGGAAGAAGTGCAGGAGTTGCGATCCGAGAACCGCATGCTCCGTCAGCGTCTGGCGCGGCTGGTGGTCGAGTAGCGTTTCATACCCGTCTGGGCAGCGTCACGCTGAACAGCGTACCGTCGGCTGCGCTTGAACTGACTTCGATCGTCCCGCCGTGTGCGGTCACCACTTCCTTGACGATGAACAGGCCCAGACCGAGGCTGGTCGACGGCTGTCCGAGTTCTTCGTCGGCACTGCGCACCAATGGATCGAAAAGGGTGCCGATGGCTTCCTCAGGGATCGGCACGCCGTGGTTGTGCACGCTCAGGTGCACGCTTGCAGCGTCGCCCCGCAGCGTCACCAGGATCTCCTGCCGGTTCGAGCCATGCTGCAAGGCATTACCGATCAGATTCTGCAGCAGTTGATCGATCCGTCCGGCATCCCAGACGCCACGGGTATCGCCCTCGGCTTTCAGGGTCGGGTCGCATTGTGGATTGCCGGCGCAGGCCTCGGCGATGGCCGCTCGCGCCGCGTCGGCCAGGTCCATCGGCGCGGGTTCGATCGGCAGGCTTCTGCCCAGGCGGCTGCGTACCAGCTCCAAGAGGTCGCTGACCATGGCCCCCATGTGTCGCGCGCCTGTTTTGATGTTCAGCGCGCAAGTCAGAGCATCGCCTTGCAGCGTGGTTTTGCGCATCAGCAACTCGGTGGACATGCTCACCGCTTGCAGGGGCGCGCGCAGGTCATGGCCGAGGATGGCCAGAAAGATGTCCCGGGAATGCTCCATCTGCTCGGCGTAGGCGGCGGTCGATTCGGCCAGGGCTTCGTCGATGGCTTCGTTGAAGCGGATCATGTCCTGGAAGTACACCATGTCCGGAGATTCCAGACTGTCGACCCAGCGCCGTATCACACAGGCGCGCAGGTGGCGGAATTCCGAGGTCATCTGCACCAGGTCAAAGCCGACTGTATGGCGAAGTTCTCCATGGCTGGCGCCGGCTTCATCCAGACTCGGGGTCTTTTCGGGGCCTTCGCCCTTGGCCTTGGCGACCTGTTCGTCGCGGCTTTGCGGTTTGCTCATGTCGCGGGCGGCGGCCCGCAGGATGGCGCTGGCGTGATCGCGCAGACCGGCGGAGTCCAGATAGTCGGCGGCCGGGGTGATGGTAGCGGCAAACTGTTCCCATTCATCGACGATAGCGTCGATATTGGCCAGGATGAACTCGGAAAGACGCATGGGCAGTTCCTGAAAAAAGGCGACAGCGAATCGAATATTAGTCCCTTTGGCGAGAAATACACGACCCTTTGCCCGGTGGTTTTCCAGCACCACGAAAAAGGGCCCGAGACCCTGCGTCAGGCAGGTGCTCGGGGCCTTTTTTGCGTGCGTCGGCTGTCAGAACAGGAAGTAACGCTGCGCCATCGGCAGGGTTTCGGCCGGTTCACACCAGAGCAGCACGCCGTCGGCCTTGACCTGATAGGTCTGCGGGTCGACGTCGATGTTCGGCAGGTAATCGTTGTGGATCAGGTCGGTTTTCTGCACCTCGCGGCAACCTTTGACCACCGCGATTTTCTTCTTCAGGCCCAACGCTTCGGGCAGTCCCGACGCCTGCGCCGCCTGGCTGATGAAGGTCAGGCTGGTGGCGTGCAACGAGCCGCCGTAACTGGCGAACATCGGGCGGTAGTGCACCGGTTGCGGGGTCGGGATCGAGGCGTTGGCGTCACCCATCAGGCTCGCGGCGATGGCGCCGCCCTTGAGGATCAGCGTTGGCTTCACGCCAAAGAACGCCGGGCGCCAGAGCACCAGATCGGCCCATTTGCCGACTTCCACCGAACCCACTTCATGGCTGATGCCATGGGTGATCGCCGGGTTGATCGTGTACTTGGCGATGTAGCGTTTGGCGCGGAAGTTGTCGTTGCCTTCGCCGTCCTGAGGCAGCGGGCCGCGCTGCTTTTTCATCTTGTCGGCGGTCTGCCAGGTGCGCGTGATGACTTCGCCGACGCGGCCCATGGCCTGGCTGTCGGAGCTGATCATCGAGAACGCGCCGAGGTCATGCAGGATGTCTTCGGCGGCAATCGTTTCGCGGCGGATGCGGCTTTCGGCGAACGCCACGTCCTCGGCGATGCTGGGGTCGAGGTGGTGGCAGACCATCAGCATGTCGAGGTGTTCGTCGATGGTGTTGCGGGTGAACGGCCGGGTCGGGTTGGTCGAACTCGGCAGCACGTTGGCGAAACCGCAGGCTTTGATGATGTCCGGCGCATGGCCGCCACCGGCCCCTTCGGTGTGATAGGTGTGGATGGTGCGCCCCTTGAACGCGCCGAGGGTGGTTTCGACGAAACCGGACTCGTTGAGGGTGTCGGTGTGGATCGCCACCTGCACGTCGTACTGGTCGGCGACGCTCAGGCAGTTGTCGATGCTCGCCGGGGTGGTGCCCCAGTCTTCGTGCAGCTTGAGGCCGATGGCGCCGGCCTTGACCTGTTCGATCAGCGGTTCCGGCAGGCTGGCGTTGCCCTTGCCGGTGAGGCCGATGTTCATCGGGAACGCGTCCGCCGCCTGGAGCATCCGCGCCAGGTGCCACGGCCCCGAAGTGCAGGTCGTGGCATTGGTGCCGGTGGCCGGACCGGTGCCACCACCGATCATGGTGGTGACGCCGCTCATCAGCGCTTCTTCGATCTGCTGCGGGCAGATGAAGTGGATGTGGGTGTCGATGCCGCCGGCGGTGAGGATCATGCCTTCGCCGGCGATCACTTCGCTGCTGGCGCCGATGGCGATGGTCACGCCGGGCTGCACGTCCGGGTTGCCGGCCTTGCCGATCGCGGCGATGCGCCCGTCCTTGAGGCCGACGTCGGCCTTGACGATGCCCCAGTGGTCGATGATCAGCGCGTTGGTGATGACGGTGTCAACCACCTCGGCTGCCAGCAACTGGCTCTGGCCCTGGCCGTCGCGGATCACTTTGCCGCCGCCGAACTTCACTTCTTCGCCGTAGGTGGTGAAGTCCTGTTCGACTTCGATCCACAGCTCGGTGTCGGCCAGGCGCACCTTGTCGCCGACGGTGGGGCCGAACATGTCGGCGTAGGCTTGACGCGAGATCTTCATGTGTTCGCCTTGGAATTCAATTGGTTTTGAGATCGTTCGCTGCGCTCACTTTCGCGAGCAGGCTCGCTCCCACAGAGGATCGGATTCCAGCTGGAGGAACTCGGTTTAATGTGGGAGCGAGCCTGCTCGCGATTGGGGGCACCGCAAAATTCAGAGGTCACCCATGACCCGCCCGGCAAACCCGAACACCCGCCGGTGCCCGGCGTAATCCACCAGTTCCACCTCGCGGCTCTGCCCCGGCTCGAAGCGCACGGCGGTGCCCGCCGGAATGTTCAGGCGCATGCCACGGCTGGCGGCGCGGTCGAAAGTCAGGGCGTCGTTGGTCTCGAAAAAATGGTAGTGCGAACCGACCTGGATCGGCCGGTCGCCGCTGTTCGCCACTTTCAGGCTGACGGTGCGGCGACCGACATTGAGTTCGATATCGCCGGGCTGGATCCGGTATTCGCCGGGAATCATCAGTTCGCTCCTTGCAGGACTTTGTAATAGAGGGCCGTCGGGCGATAGGTGCCGTTCGGGTCGCAGGCGTAATCGGGAATTTCCCCGGCGCGGGTGTAGCCCAGGGCCTTGTAGAAATCTTCGGCGGGGGAGCCGGCCTCCGTGTCGAGGTAAAGCATGCCGCGCTTGTACTGACGCGCGGTCTGTTCCAGCGCTTGCATCAACTGCTGGCCGAGGCCGCGCCGCCGGGCGTGTTCGCGCACCAGCAGTTTCTGCACCTCGGCGCGGTTCAGGCCGTTGGCCTTCTGGCACAGGCTCAACTGGACGCTGGCCTGCACCTGTTCGTCCTTGACCACCACCCACAGCAACACGTTGCCCTTGTTCAGGTTGTCCTGCACGTCGTCGAAATAGGCGCGTGCCTGAGTGGCATCGAGGTCGGCCATGAAACCGACGCTGGCGCCATAACCCACGGCGTCGAGCAGCAGGTCGATCAGGCCCTGACGATAGTGCGCAAAACTTTCAGCATTGACGCGTCGCAGTTGGGCGGGGTTCATTGGTGTCACTCCTTGTGGGCGGGCGGCGGCTCCGCGCCAGGATTGAGGGTCAGTTGCATGAAGGTCAGGTCGAGCCAGCGGCCGAACTTGGTGCCGACTTGCGGCATCTGCCCGGTGGTGATGAAACCGGCGCGCTCGTGCAGGCGGATCGATGCGGCGTTGCCGCTCTCGATGGCGGCGACCATGACGTGTTTGTCGCAGGTTTTCGCGCGTTCGATCAGTGCGCTCATCAATTGCGGGCCGAGACCGTTGCCGCGCTGGTCGCTGCGCACGTAGACCGAGTGCTCGACGGTGTGGCGGAAACCGTCGAAGGGCCGCCAGTCACCGAACGAAGCGTAGCCGAGGGTGGTGTTGTCGGCGTCGACGATCACCAGGATCGGATAGCCCTGGGCCTGACGTGCGCTGAACCACGCCTGACGGTTGCCGAGGTCGACGGCGGATTCATTCCAGATCGCCGTGGTGTTGAGCACGGCGTCGTTGTAGATGTCGCGGATCGCCGGCAGGTCGGCGTGCAGGGCATCGCGGATGGTGTAAGTCATGGCGCGGCCTCAGACGATCGGTTGGTGGACGGTGACCAGTTTGGTGCCGTCGGGAAACGTCGCTTCGACCTGGATCTCCGGGATCATTTCCGGGATGCCTTCCATCACCTGCTCGCGGGTCAGCAGGGTGGTGCCGTAGTGCATCAGCTCGGCCACGGTCTGGCCGTCACGGGCGCCTTCGAGCAGCGCCGCCGAGATGTAGGCCATGGCTTCGGGGTAGTTGAGCTTCACGCCACGGGCCAGTCGCCGCTCGGCCACGAGGCCGGCGGTGAAGATCAGCAGCTTGTCTTTTTCGCGTGGGGTCAGGTCCATCGTTTGAAATCCATTGTCGGCAGTTGAAGAAAATCAGGTGTTCCAGATTCGGGGGGGCAGGGCTTCGCGGCCGAGCAGCGCAGGTCTGAGCAATCGCCACAGATCAATCATCCAGGCTCGCGCCAGCAACGCCTCACTGGCCAGGCAACGGGCAACCAGAAGACCGGGCAATTGCGTCAAATCCCCGCGCACGTCGTGGCCCAGCGAGCGGCAGCGTTCCAGCAATTCAGCATCGATCTCACCGGTCACCAGCAAGGTTGCAAACACCGGATTGCCATCCAGCCCGATCGGCGAATCAAGCAAACCATCGTTGCCGACGATGCGCTGGCGCTCATGCCACAGCAGCCGGCCATCACGGCGAATATCCAGATGCGCCTGAAAATGCCCGAGGTCAAAGCGCTCGCCACTGGCCGGACGACCCAGCGCCACCACGTCCCAGTAAAACAGTCGCGCATCGCCTTCAAGGTCGATCGAGGTCGTGAGTTCCGCCTGGGCGGCGCTGTAGACGATGGTTTCCTGGGGCAGCCATTCCAGTGTCGCGCCATCAGCGACATGCAGGTTCAGCGACTGATAAGCGGGCCCTGCCGCGCGATACCACTTGGCCGCACCGGGGCTGGTGATCTGTGCCCAGGCGCCCTGTTCGACGCGGGCGCTGATGTCCAGTCGGTCACCGCCGGCAATCCCGCCCGGCGGGTGGACGATGATGTGCTGGCAGACCTCGGGCCCTTCGGCGTACAGATGTTTTTGCACCCGCAACGGGCCGAGGTGCCGGCGGCGGGTTGGCCGCGTGCAATCGCCGAAGCGGGCGTACGCCAGCTCCAGCTCGGCATGCCAGCTCGGGGTAAACAGGGCAGTCGCAACAGGTAAGTTCATGTTTTCTGATTATCGTTAGGACGCTACAGATTAGACCGTAACCTCAAATAGTCACCAGCCCGCGTACGCCTTCGGCTTCCATATTTTCGCCACGGCCCTGCTGCACGATCTCGCCCCGGGACATCACCAGGTACTGATCGGCCAGTTCGGCGGCGAAATCGTAGAACTGCTCCACCAGCAGAATCGCCATGTCGCCACGGGCGGCAAGTTTCTTGATCACCGCGCCGATTTCCTTGATCACCGACGGCTGGATGCCTTCGGTGGGCTCGTCGAGGATCAGCAGCCGTGGACGGCTGGCCAGTGCGCGGCCAATCGCGAGCTGCTGTTGCTGTCCGCCGGACAGGTCGCCGCCGCGCCGCTGTTTCATTTGCAGCAGCACCGGGAACAGCTCGTAGATGAACGCCGGCACCTCTTTGGCTTCGCTGCCGGGAAAACGCGACAGCCCCATCAGCAGGTTCTCTTCCACGGTCAGTCGGCCGAAAATCTCCCGGCCCTGCGGCACGTAGGCGATCCCCGCGTGCACCCGTTGATGCGGCTTGAACGTGGTGATCGGTTGGCCTTCCCAGTTCACCGTGCCTTCCTTGGCCGGCAGCAGGCCCATCAGGCATTTGAGCAGCGTGGTCTTGCCCACACCGTTACGCCCGAGCAGGCAGGTCACTTCGCCGACCTTCACGTCAAAACTCAGGCCGCGCAGGATGTGGCTACCGCCGTAGTACTGGTGCAGCTTGTCGACTTGCAGCATGTTCAAGTTCTCCTCAAATCCCCCTGTGGGAGCGGGCTTGCAGTTTCAGCGGCCGAGATAGACTTCGATCACGCGCTCGTTGTCCTGCACCTGTTCCAGCGACCCCTCGGCCAGCACGCTGCCCTGATGCAACACCGTGACGTGGTCGGCAATCGAGCCGACGAAGCCCATGTCGTGTTCCACCACCATCAGCGAATGCTTGCCTGCCAGCGACTTGAACAGCTCGGCGGTGAACTCGGTTTCGGCGTCGGTCATGCCGGCCACCGGTTCATCGAGCAGCAGCAGTTGCGGGTCCTGCATCAGCAACATGCCGATTTCCAGAAACTGTTTCTGTCCGTGGGACAGCAGCCCCGCCGGGCGATTGACCGAGGTGGTCAGGCGAATGGTGTCGAGCACTTCGCTGATCCGGTCTTTCTGTTCGCCGCTCAACTTCGCCCGCAGGCTGGCCCACACCGACTTGTCGGTTTTCTGCGCCAGCTCCAGGTTTTCGAACACGCTCAACGCCTCGAACACCGTCGGTTTCTGGAACTTGCGACCGATGCCGGCCTGGGCGATCTGCACTTCGCTCATCTGCGTCAGGTCGAGGGTTTCGCCGAACCACGCCTTGCCATGACTCGGGCGGGTCTTGCCGGTGATCACGTCCATCAGCGTGGTCTTGCCCGCGCCGTTGGGGCCGATGATGCAGCGCAGTTCGCCGACGCCGATGTACAGGTTCAGATTGTTCAGCGCCCGGAAGCCGTCGAAGCTGACGCTGATGTCTTCCAGGGTCAGGATCGTGCCGTGACGGGTGTCGAGGCCCGGCCCGACGCGTTGCCCGAGGCCGATCGAGTCGCGGCTGGTGCCTTCGTCCTTGTTCGGTTCCACCGGGAAAAAGGCCGGTTCCAGCATGAATTCAGCGCTCGCCGTGACTCTCATGATTCACCTCGTTTCTTCAGCAGACCGATCACGCCCTTGGGCAGGTACAACGTCACGACGATGAACAGCGCGCCGAGGAAGAACAGCCAGTATTCGGGGAAGGCCACGGTGAACCAGCTCTTCATGCCGTTGACCACACCGGCGCCGAGCAGCGGGCCGATCAGGGTGCCGCGTCCGCCAAGGGCCACCCACACAGCGGCTTCGATCGAGTTGGTCGGCGACATTTCGCTCGGGTTGATGATCCCCACCTGCGGTACGTACAACGCACCCGCCAGACCACACAACACCGCGCTCAACACCCAGACGAACAGCTTGAAACCGCGCGGATCGTAGCCGCAGAACATCAGGCGATTTTCCGCATCACGCAGCGCGGTCAATACCCGACCGAACTTGCTGCGCGCCAGCCGCCAGCCGATGAATAGGCTCGCCACCAGCAACAGCACCGTCGCCAGAAACAGCACCGCGCGAGTGCCCGGTTCGGTGATGCCGAAACCGAGGATCGTGCGGAAATTGGTGAAGCCGTTGTTGCCGCCGAACCCGGTCTCGTTGCGGAAAAACAGCAGCATCCCGGCGAAGGTCAGGGCCTGGGTCATGATTGAGAAATACACGCCCTTGATTCGCGAGCGGAAGGCGAAAAACCCGAACACCAGCGCCAGCAACCCCGGCGCCAACACCACCAGGCACATCGCCCAGAGGAAGTTGCCGGTGCCGCTCCAGTACCACGGCAATTCCGTCCAAGACAGAAAGGTCATGAACGCCGGCAAGCCATCACCGGCAGCCTGGCGCATCAGGTACATGCCCATCGCATAACCGCCGAGGGCAAAGAACAGACCGTGGCCCAGAGACAGGAGACCGGCGTAACCCCAGACCAGATCCAGTGCCAGGGCGACGATGGCGTAGCAGAGAATCTTGCCCACCAGCGTCAGGGTGTAGGCCGAAACATGCAGCGAGCTGTCCGCCGGCAACAGCGACAGCAGCGGCAGGGCGATCAGCAAGGCGAGCACCACCGCGCCGATGGCGAGGGTGACTTTCGGGCCGGCCTTTTGTGTGGCCGTGACTAGTAGAGGCTGGTTCATCAGTCGATCACCCGTCCTTTCAGTGCGAAGAGGCCTTGCGGACGTTTCTGGATGAACAGAATGATCAGCGCGAGGATCAGGATCTTGCCGAGTACCGCACCGATCTGCGGTTCGAGAATCTTGTTGGCGATGCCCAGGCCGAACGCGGCGAACACGCTGCCGGCCAATTGCCCGACGCCGCCGAGCACCACCACCAGGAACGAGTCGATGATGTAGCTCTGGCCG
The DNA here is from genome assembly GCF_021602345.1 of Pseudomonas pharyngis. Taxonomy (GTDB): domain Bacteria; phylum Pseudomonadota; class Gammaproteobacteria; order Pseudomonadales; family Pseudomonadaceae; genus Aquipseudomonas; species Aquipseudomonas pharyngis. The sequence goes on along the minus strand of NZ_BQID01000003.1, from coordinate 87,125 downwards.
AGGTCCGGGCCGACGTTGCCGATCTGGCTCAGGGCCACGCCACCGAGCCCGGCGATGCCCGAGCCGAGGCCGAAAGCGAGCATGTCGACTCGCCCGGTGGGCACGCCGCAGCAGGCGGCCATGTTGCGGTTCTGGGTGACGGCACGCACGTTCAGACCCAGGCGAGTCTTGTTCAGCAGCAGCCAGGTCAGCACCACCACAAACAGGGCGAAGGCGATGATCACGATGCGGTTGTACGGCAGCACCAGATTCGGCAACACCTGAATCCCGCAGGACAGCCACGCCGGGTTCGCCACTTCAACGTTCTGCGCACCGAACACCAGACGCACCAGTTGAATCAGCATCAGGCTGATGCCCCAGGTGGCGAGCAGGGTTTCCAGTGGTCGACCGTAGAGGTGACGGATCACCGTGCGCTCCAGGGCCATGCCGATGGCAGCGGTGACGAAGAACGCCACCGGCAGCGCGATCAGCGGATAGAACTCGATGGCCTGCGGCGCGTAGCGCTGGAACATCAACTGCACCACGTAGGTCGAGTAGGCGCCGAGCATCAGCATCTCGCCGTGGGCCATGTTGATCACACCGAGCAGGCCGAAAGTGATCGCCAGACCCAGCGCCGCGAGCAACAGAATCGAACCGAGGGACATGCCGCTGAAGGCCTGGCCGAGCAGTTCGCCGATCAGCAGTTTGCGCTTGACCTGGGCGAGGCTGGTTTCGGCGGCGGTGCGCACATTGGCATCGGTTTCGACGCCGGGTTCGAGCAAGCCTTCGAGGCGGGTACGGGCCAGCGGGTCGCCGGTTTCACCGAGCAGACGCACGGCCGCGAGGCGCACTGCCGGGTCGGTGTCGACCAGTTGCAGATTGGCCAGCGCCAGGCTCAGGGCGGCGTGGACGCTTTCGTCTTGTTCGCCAGCCAGTTGCTGGTCGAGGAATTTCAGCTGCGCCGGTTTGGCGCTTTTCTGCAATTGCTGCGCGGCAGTCAGACGGGTTTTGGCGTCGGCGGCGAGCAATTGGTGGCTGGCCAGAGCGGTGTCGATCAGACCCCGCAGGCGGTTGTTCAGGCGCAGGGTCTTGGGTTGGCCGTCGACGGTCAGTTCGCCTTGTTGCAGGGCGTTGATCAGTTCGACACGCGCCGGATCGGGCTGCGCGGCCCAGGCTTCCAGCAGTTTGGCCTGTTGCGTGGGGTTGGCGGCGACGAAGTCTTCGGCGTCGCTGGCGTGGGTCATCATGGGCAGCAGGAGCAAGAGGGCCAGGATGACGCGGTAAAAGGCAGTGGGCATGGGTGGTGCTTCCTGTGTTGCGGTGGCCGATGGAGCGGTGTCCGACTGCGAAATCCAGCCCTCACCCTAGCCCTCTCCCGGAGGGAGAGGGGACTGACCGAGTTGTCTGTTCATCAAGCATCGACCTGAAAAAACAGAGTCGAACTCAGGCTTTGAAAACGATGGAGATCTGCTCCCTTTCCCCCTCTCCCTGAGGGAGAGGGCTGGGGTGAGGGGGAAGGTCTCAAGTCCGCCTCAAGGTCTGAATCCGCCTCAGTTGCTCTTCACCGCATACTCCGGCTTCTTGTCATTACCCGGAATGAACGGGCTCCACGGCTGCGCACGGATCGGCCCTTCGGTCTGCCACACGACGTTGAACTGACCGTCGCTCTGGATCTCGCCGATCATCACCGGTTTGTGCAGGTGGTGATTGGTCTTGTCCATGGTCAGGGTGTAGCCCGACGGCGCGGCGAAGGTCTGGCCGCCGAGGGCTTCGCGGACCTTGTCGACGTCGGTGGATTTGGCTTTCTCCGCCGCCTGCGCCCACATGTGGATGCCGACGTACGTGGCTTCCATCGGGTCGTTGGTCACGGCCTTGTCGGCGCCCGGCAGGTTGTGTTTCTTCGCGTAGGCTTTCCAGTCATCGACGAACTTCTTGTTCACCGGGTTCTCCACCGACTCGAAGTAGTTCCATGCCGCGAGGTTGCCCACCAGCGGCTTGGTGTCGATGCCGCGCAGTTCTTCTTCGCCCACCGAGAACGCCACCACCGGTACGTCGGTGGCTTTCAGGCCCTGGTTGGCCAGCTCTTTGTAGAACGGCACGTTGGAGTCGCCGTTGACGGTGGAGATCACAGCGGTCTTGCCGCCGGCCGAGAATTTTTTGATGTTGGCGACGATGGTTTGATAGTCGCTATGACCGAACGGGGTGTAGACCTCTTCGATGTCTTTATCCGCTACGCCTTTGGAGTGCAGGAACGAGCGCAGGATCTTGTTGGTGGTGCGCGGATACACATAGTCGGTGCCGAGCAGGAAGTAGCGCTTGGCGCTGCCGCCTTCTTCGCTCATCAGGTATTCAACCGCCGGGATCGCTTGCTGGTTTGGCGCGGCGCCGGTGTAGAACACGTTCGGCGACATCTCTTCACCTTCGTATTGCACCGGGTAGAACAGCAGGCCGTTGAGTTCTTCGAACACCGGCAGCACCGATTTGCGCGACACCGAGGTCCAGCAGCCGAACACCACCGCGACCTTGTCCTGGGTCAGCAACTGGCGGCCCTTTTCCGCGAACAGCGGCCAGTTCGACGCCGGGTCGACCACCACCGGTTCAAGCATCTTGCCGTTCACCCCGCCCTTGGCGTTGATCTCGTCGATGGTCATCAACGCCATGTCCTTGAGCGACGTTTCGGAGATCGCCATGGTGCCGGACAACGAATGCAGAATCCCGACCTTGATGGTCTCGGCGGCCTGTACGGTCCAGGTCATGCCCATCGCGGCAATGGATGCCGTGAGTGTGAAAGCCTTGATCAAACTGCGACGCTTCATTGTGCGATCTCCATGAACGTTAAGTTTTTTATGGTTGGCAGATGCGAACGACTGAAGGCTGTTTTGCAAGGGCTGTGCCCGGTCGGGTTTGGGCAGGGAAATGTCGGTTTAGAGCGGTCGCGCGTTGAGTCGGCGCACCATGAGGGGACGTGTTGCATGCAAAGGTGCAGTGGGGCGCGCCAAATTGGGGCGCGCCCCGAGAAATCAGCGGCGGCGCATCAGTCCGATGAAGAACAGCCCGCCGAGGGCTGCGGTGGCAACACCGATGGGCAGGTCTTCGGGGGCTATCAACGTGCGGGCGGCGACGTCCACCCAGACGAGGAAAACGCTGCCGAGCAACACGCACACCGGCAGCAGGCGCCGATGCTCGGCACCGATCAGGCGCCGGGCAATGTGCGGCACCATCAGCCCGACAAACCCGATGGAGCCGCTGATCGACACCAGCACCCCGGTCATCAGCGAAGCAATCACGAACACCCGCAGACGCACCGCCCGGGCATTCAGGCCGAGGGTGACGGCGGTCTGTTCGCCGGCCATCAAGGCGTTCAGCGGGCGGGCCATGCCGATCAGCAGAATCAATCCGAGCAACACGCTCAGCGCCGGCACCGCCAACAACGCCCAGCGCGCCAGACCCAGGCCACCGAGCATCCAGAACATCACCGCCGAACTGGCGCGGTGATCGCCCATGAACAACAGCAGATTGGCGATCGCCATCATCACGAACGACACGGCCACGCCACACAGCAGCAGACGATCACTGTCCAGCCGACCCTGGCGGTTGGCGATGCCCAGCACCAGAAACATGCTCAGCAACGCGCCGATGAACGCGGCGATCGGCAAGGTCAGCAGGCCGACGATTTCGCCGATGTGCAGCACCACGATCACTGCACCGAGCGTGGCACCGGAGGTGACGCCAAGCAGGTGTGGATCGGCCAGCGGATTGCGCGTCACCGCTTGCAGCACCGCGCCGATCAACGCCAGCCCGGCACCGACCAATGCACCGAGCAGCATGCGCGGCACACGAATCAGCCAGACGATGTGTTCCTGGCCGGCGCTCCAGTCCGCCACACCGAGACCGAACAGTTTGTGCAGCAGAATCCGCCACACCACGTCCACCGGCACCCGCGCCGGGCCGAAGCCGAGCGACACCACGCACGACACCAGCAGCACGGCACCGAGGGCGATCAGCAGCAGCGCATAGCGACGATCGATCATTCGCCGTGGAAACCTTTGGCCAGGGTTTCCACCGCCAGCACGTTGTCGATCCCCGGCGTGGCCTGCACGTAGGGGATGACGATGAAGCGCTGGTTCTTGATCGCGTCCACCGATTGCAGCGCCTTGTTCTTCAGCAGGAATTCAATCTTCTGCTCGGCGGTGATTTCGCTGTAGTCGACGATCACGATCACCTGTGGATTACGCTCGACCACGGTTTCCCAGTTGACCCGGGTCCAGCTCGCTTCGACGTCATCGAGAACGTTGTGCCCGCCGGCGGCGTCGATCAGTGCTTGCGGCATGCCGAGGCGGCCGGAGGTCATGGCGCGGTCTTCGCCGCTGTCGTACAGGAAAACACGGGGTTTTTCCGCGGGCAGGTCTTTGCGGACTTCGGCGACCTGACTTTGCATGTCGGCGATCAGCGCGTTGGCGCGATCCTGCACGTCGAAAATCTTTCCGAGGTTGCGCAGGTCGTTATAGGTGTCGTCCAGCGTGGCGGCCGGACGCTTCATCACGAAGGCGCAGGATTCAGTCAGCTCATAGACGTTGATGCCCAGCGGTTGCAGGGTCTGCGGCGTGAGATCACCGCCGACGCGCATGCCGTAATCCCAACCGGCGAAGAAGAAATCGACGTTGGCGTTGAGCAGGGTTTCCACCGAGGGGTACTTGGCCGCCAGCTCCGGCAAACCGTCGAGCAGCGACTGCATTTCAGGCGTTACCGATTTCCAGCCGCTGACGCCGCTGTAGCCGGCCATCTTCGACTTGAGGCCGAGGGCGAGCATCATCTGGGTCATGTTGATGTCGTGGCTGACCGCATGCTTCGGCGCTTCCTTGAAGGTCACTTCACGGTTGCAGCTGTGGATCGTCAGCGGGTACTTCGTCGCCTCGGCGAAGGCGTGGGTGGTGCCCAGCAACAGGGCGAGACAAAGCAGGGAACGCACAGTCATGGTTGGGTTATCCAGGTGATTCGCGGGTAGCCGTGGAGGGGGTGGGAATCGATCAGTGCTTCGACGCCGAATACGTCGCGCAGCAGTTCTACGGTGAGCACTTCTTGCGGCGTGCCGCTGGCGACGATCCGGCCGTGGTTGATCACGTACAAGCGGTCGCAGAACGCGGCAGCCAGGTTCAGGTCGTGGATGCTCGCCAACGTGCCGATTTGCAAACGCTTGACCAGTTGCAGCAGTTCCAGTTGATAACGCGGGTCGAGGTGGTTGGTCGGCTCGTCGAGGATCAGCAGTTGCGGTTGCTGGGTCAGGGCCCGGGCGAGGATCACCCGCTGTTTTTCACCGCCGGACAGCGTGGCGAATGCGTGATCTTCGAAGCCGTCGAGACCCACGGATGTGAGGGCCTGGGTGGCGAGGTCGCAGTCTTCCTGAGTATCACCGTCGAACAGGCCTTTGTGCGGCGTGCGGCCCATGGCGACCACTTCTTCAACGGTCAGGCCGAAGGCGTCGGGGAATTCCTGCAGGACCACGGCGATGCGTTGCGCGCACCAGCGTGAGGATTGTTTCCACACGTTGTGATGATCGAGTCTGACCTCACCGTGTTCCGGCTGACTGAAGCGATAGGCGCAACGCAACAGGCTGGTCTTGCCGCTGCCATTGGGCCCGATCAGCCCGACGAACTCCCCGGCGGCCACTTGCAACGAGGCGTCACGCAGCTGGAACTGGTGATGACAGTGGCCGTGGCCCAAGGGGGACCAGGCGAGATCAGTGAGGGACAGTGAGGTCATGTGAGGTTCAGTGTGATTTCTAAGGTTATGTCTGTCTGGTAGATCCATCCCCCTCACCCCAGCCCTCTCCCCCAAGGGGGGCGAGGGGGAAAGGGAGCCGATCTTCGTGCTCTTCAAATCCTGAGTTCGACTCGGTATTTCAGGTCGGTGTAACTTGCCCAAACACCTCGGTCAGCCCCGTCCATAGGGGAAATGGGAGCCGATCTTCGTGCTCTTCAAGTCCTGAGTTCGACCCGGTATTTCAGGTCGGTGTAACTTGCCCAAACACCTCGGTCAGTCCCCTCTCCCTCCGGGAGAGGGTTAGGGTGAGGGCGGGGCCAGTGAGTCAAAAGGTGTAGTCAGCCGTGACAAAGAACGAACGAGGCTCACCCAGAATCCACTGCTGGCCCTCATTGTATTGGCTTTGCGCATACGTCCGGTCAAACAGATTGTTCACCTGCAACCCAAGCGTGGTGTTGCGCAGGGCTTTCCACGACAGCGTCGCATCGACCACGGTGTAGCTCGGCAGCTCATTGCGGTTGGCCATGTCGGCGTAGCGCGCATCGACGTAACGCACGCCGGCGCCGGCTTTCAGGTCATCGGTCAGCGCCTTGCTCAGCCACAGATTAGCGGTGCGCCGTGGCACGTCCACCGGGCGATTGCCATTGCGTGAAACCGGCACGGTGCCGACCACTTCTTCAAAATCGTCGTACTTGGCCTTCACGATTGCAGCGTTGGCTTGCAGTTGCCAGGCGTGTGGCAATTGCAGATCGAGGCTGGCTTCCAGGCCGTTGGACGATTGCTGGCCGACCTGCTGCTTGAGCGTCGGATTGCCCGGATCGTCGGTCAGCAGCTTCTTCTTCACGATGCGATACGCCGCCAGCGTGAACTCGCCGCGCTGATCCCAGAACAGTTGCTTCATGCCGATCTCGGTCTGCCGCGCGGTCGACAGGTCATATTGCTGCTGGCTCGGGCTCAGGGAAATCAAACCGCCGATGCCATCGGTGCTGGTGGCAACCTGGCCGTAGAACGAGGTGTCTTGCGTCAGCGCGAACACCAGGCCGGCCTTCCAGTTGTTGCCGGTCAGGGTCTTGTCGCTCTGGCTGCCGTCGACCAGGTTGTTGCGATCCACATGCACATAGTCGCGGCGCACACCGGTCACCAGCGACCAGCGCTCGCTCAGTTGCGTGCGGTTTTCGGCGAACACCGACATCTGTCTGGTGGTGCTGTCGAACTGATCGCGATACGGATCGGCGCTCTCGAAATAACCGGTTTGCGGGTGATAGCGATCCAGCGGCTGGCCGTTCGGCAATACGTCGTTGAATGGCGAGTTGCTGTCGAGCTGGAAGCGAATACGGTTGTAGTCGACGCCGGTCACGGTCTGGCTGTCGAGGCCGAACAGTGAGTGCTTGAAGGTGAAGGTCTGGCGGTCGCCGAGCTGTTCCTGTTTATGGCCGATACCGAAGTAACCGCTGCGGCTGAGTTGCTGGCTGTCAGCGTCGAAGTTGTAGTTTTCGGCGTTCTGCCAGCGGCGCTGGGCCTTGAGGTAGTACAGCTCGTTGCTGGCGCTGACCGCATCGTTGATCTGCCAATCGGTGGTCAGGCGCGTCCATTGATCGTTGTAGTGCTGTTTGTCGTCACGCACGTTGTAGTTCTTGTTACGCAGGCTGTCTTTCAACTGGCCGTTGATCAACGGTGTGCCGAAGTAGTTTTGCGGGCGCTGATCGCCGTAATCGTGAGCGAGGGTGAAAGTCAGGTCGTCGGTCGCCTGCCAGCGCAGGGCGGCGCTGATGAAGTCGCTGGACGAGTCGCCGTGATCGACCCAGCCGTTGCTGCGCAGGCGGTTGAGGTTGAGGCGATAGCTCAGGGTGTCGGTCAGCGAGCCGCCGCTGTCGAACGCCTGCTGCTGGCTATCAAACGAGCCGTAGCCGACGCGCACATGGTTTTCGATTTCGCCTTCGAACGGCTTTTTCGGGATCACGTTGACCACCGCGCCGGTCGCGCCTTCGCCATACAGCACCGAGGCCGGGCCGCGCAGGACATCGACGCGTTCCACCGACCAGGTGTCGACCGGAAACGTCACCGTGCCCATGCCGGTGTACATGCGGTTGCCGTCATACAGCTGCATCACCGAACTCTGCCCGGTAAAACCCCGGGCCTGCAACGAAGTGCCGCCATCGCCCGGCGTGCCGGTGCGGCTGATGCCGGTACTGCGCGACACCGCGTCCTGCACGCTGCGATCACCACGAGCGCGGACTTGTTCGCCGCTCAGGCTTTCGACGCTGGCCGGGGTTTCCATCGCGCTGAGGTTCAGGCGCGAGCCGGCGCTGGTCGGCGTGGTCAGGCTGACGGTCTGGTCGTCATTGGCCAGGGCGGTGATGGTGCCGGTGGGCAGCGTCAGCGGGGCGTTGTCGGCGTGGGCGCTGTTGTTCAAGGCGAACAGACAGAGGCTGGACAAGAGGTACTTGTTCATCGGGGCGGTGAATCACTTCTTCAAAAGAAAAGCCCGCAGGCTCATGACAATGCATGGCTGCGGGCAGAGCAGCAAATTTGCGTTATACAGTAACACTAAAAATTGCCGAAGTTTAAGCCCCGGCAGTTTAAAGATCTGTCTGGATCGCGCATCTCGCGTGATTCACGATGAAGTTGAGGCAGATTCAGTTTGCCGGCCCAGACGCGACAGCAGCAACCGATCCAGCAACCACACCACCACCAGCGAAGCCCCCACCAGCGGAAACACCACCGCGAGTACGAGCATGATTGCCACGCCGGTTTTCCACTTCGGCAGATCGTGACGCAGCGGCGGTACGCCGAACTTGCCGTGCGGCCGGCGCTTCCACCAGATCACCACGCCGCTGACGGCGCTGAGCAGAATCATCAGGCAGATCAGCAGCACGATGATCTGGTTGAAGGTGCCGAACATCTTGCCCTCGTGGAGCATCACGCCGATCTCGGTAGCCCGGGCAACAGCGCCGTATTGCTCGAAGCGCACATCGGCGAGAACCTTGCCGGTGTACTGATCGATGTGCAGGGTCGCGTCGTTGCGCGGGTCGTCGGCGAACACGGCGATGGTGAACACGCCGGTGGCGGTGGTCGGCAGGGTGATGCTGTAGCCCGGCTCGACCTGGCGCTCGATCGCGATATTCTGCACGTCCTGCAGGCGGATGGTCGGCGCGGCGGGGCCGTGTTGCATGCCGCCGTGGGCCATGTGTTCGGCGTGGTCGCCGGACATCGGCATCGGGGTGTTTTCCATCGCCCACGGCACAGTCTGGCGCGCGGCGTTGTTGAGGCTGCCGGCCTCGACGTCGGAGGTCGGCACGTTGTCCCACATCGCCGCCGGGAACACGTTCCACACCTGGGCATATTGCTTGCCCCAGAAGCCGGTCCAGGTCATGCCGCTGAGCAGCATCACCAGCAGCAATGCCGCGCCCCAGAATCCGGTCACGGCATGCAGGTCACGCCACAGCACGCGGCCGCGACTGCTCAGGCGTGGCCACAGAATCCCGGCGGCCTGACCTCGCGGCCACCACAGGAAAACCCCGGACACCACCAGCACCACGCCCCAGCCGGCGGCCATTTCGATCAGTCGGTCACCGACGGTGCCGATCATCAGTTCGCCGTGAATCGCCCGGGCGATGGCTTGCAGGTTCTGCTTGGCATCCTGCTCGCCGAGGATGTCGCCGTGGTACGGATCGACGAACACGTTCAGCTCATGGCCGGCATTGGCCACGACAAACTGCGCGCTGCGCTCGGCATTCACCGGCGGCAGGTACTGGGTGACCTGGCCCTGTGGATAAGCGCTTTTGACCTTTTGCAGCAGGTCGTCGGCCGGCACGGTGTGATGCCCGGCCGGGACGTTCAGCAGACTGCTGTACATCAGCGAATCGAGCTGCGGTTTGAACAGGTAAATGATGCCGGTCAGGGCCAGCATCACCATGAATGGGGCGACGAACAATCCGGCATAAAAATGCCAACGCCAGGCCAGGTTGTAGAAATTCGGTTTGGGCTGTTTCATCACGTGTGCTCCGCTTGGCTTGGATCTTTTAGTTGTCTGTTGTCACTCGCTCCCTCAAGGGGAGCGAGTGCCCTTGAGGGTTAGAAACTCATGTCCACCTTGGTCCAGAGCGTGCGCCCCGGTTCATTGATGGCTTGCGGGTCGTTGGCCGGGTAGCCGAACCCGGCGTTGCCCGCCAGGTTCAGGTGTTCGGCGTAGGCCTTGCCGAACAGGTTGTCGACGCCGGTACTGACCTTCCAGTGTGTGTTGATCCGGTAGGCACCGTTGAGCGAGAACACGCCGAAGCCTGAACTCTTGTCGTAATCCTTGCCGACCACGTTGCCCTTGTTCTGGTCGATACGGTTTTGCGCGGCGACCACCCTCCACAGTGCGCCGGCGCTCCAGTTGTCTTCGGTATAAGTCAGACCGAAACGTGCATCCAGCGGCGGCATCTGCGGCAGGGCCTTGCCGTCGCTGCTGTTCTTGCCCCAGGCGTAGGCCAGGGTCGCATCGGCTTTCCAGTTGTCGGTGAGTTTGTAGGCGGCACCGAGTTCACCGCCCATGATCCGCGCGTCGATGTTCTCGGCGCGGGAGGTGCTCATGCCCATCATCGTCGGGGTGTAATCGAACAGGATGTAATCGCGCACCTGGCCGATGTAACCGGAGGCCCAGGCTTCGAGGTCGGCGCTCTTGTAGTTCACGCCGAAGTCGAGCTGGGTGGTCTTTTCCGGCTTGATCGAATCGAACGCATTGACCGAACCAGCCGGGCCGGACTTGGGCGAAAACAGCTCCCAGTAATCCGGAAAACGTTGCGCGTGGCCGAGGCCCGCGTAGAGCGTGGTCGGGCTGTCGGTCAGGTCATGCTCGTAACGGATGAAACCGCTCGGCAGGGTGTCGGCGCGGGTATCGCCAGCGGTCGGGTTCGGCCGGGACATCATTCCCGAGCCGGTGCTCTGCCGATAATCCTTGGCCGAGGCGCGGTCGACCCGGGCGCCGGTGATCAGCCGGTCACGGTCGGCGGCGTACCAGGTCATTTCGCTGAACACCCCGTAGTTATGGAAGTCGGCGTCCTTGGTGAACGGCTGATCCTTGTAGGTATCGATGCCCATGCCGCTGCGCTGCCGGTGTTCGTTGGTCTGCGCATCGAGGCCGGTGATCAGCTGAATATCGGCCCAGCGCCAGGTGGCCTTGATGCGCGCGCCGAGGGTGCGACGGTCGACGTTGGACGCCATCGGTCCCGCCATCATCCCGGTGCCGGACGGCGTGCGCAGGGTGTAGTTGTCCATCACGTGGTCGGCGTAGTTGTAGTAGACCTGGGCTTCGAGCTTCTCCAGCACGTCGCTGATGTTGGATTTCTCGAAACGCAGACCGAGGCTTTCGCGCAGGAATTGCGAGCCGTCCATGCCGCGTCCGGCGTAGCGCGCTTGGCCGTCGCCCTTGCCGGCGGTGAGTTCGATCAGGGTGTCGGCGTCCGGGGTCCAGCCCAGCGCCACGTCGCCGTTCCACTTGTCATAGCGCGAGGCAACGATGTCGTTGTTGCCGTCGCGGTAATCGTCGGAATGCGCGGTGTTGCCGATCACCCGCACGTAGCCCAACGAACCGCCGGCCGCCGCATCGACGACTTTGTCGAAGCGCCCGTGGGAGCCGGCCAGCACGCTGGCGTTCACGCGGGTGCCCAGTTCGCCGAAGCTTTCCGGTTCGCGGTCGAACAGGATCGTGCCGGCCGAGGCGCCCGGTCCATAAAGCACGGTTTGCGGGCCTTTGATCACGGTGAGTTTGTCGTAGGTCTCGGGCGAAATGTACGAGGTCGGCGCGTCCATTCGGCCGGGGCAGGCGCCGAGCATCATGCTGCCGTTGGTGAGGATGTTCAGGCGCGAACCGAACATGCCGCGCAATACCGGATCACCGTTGGTGCCGCCGTTGCGCACCAGGGCGAAGCCGGGAATGGTCTTCAGGTAGTCGCCGCCGTCGCTGGCCGGCACCGGTTGGCGCGGCTCTTTCGGGTTGGTGACGATGGTCAGCGGCGAGCTCGGGGCGATGGCAGTGATCACCGTCGGGCTCAGTTCGTCAGCGTGGCCGGCATGTTCGTCGGCGTGGACCAGCGGGGACAGCAGGACGCCGCAAAGGACGGCGGTCGCGTGTCTGAAACGAACGCGGGATTCGTTCAGAGCAAAGGACGCCGGGGCAGAACCCGGGCGTGGGACAGCAGAAAACCTGGACATGACAATTTCCATCAAACAGTCGTAAACAACACGGCCGGCAGCCTGAAGCTGTCTTCTCAACCGTGTGCAATCAGAGGTGGGTGTTTACGCTGCGACGGGCGGGGCGCGGGTGCGGGCGCCGGGGAAGAAGGTCCGCCGGGCATGGCCCAGACGCGGGGAGGGTGGGGTGAAGGTGTTGACCAGTGGAATGCTGAAGGTGGCGAAGCTGCCACCGCCGGTCAGCGCCGGGCAGTTGAACAGCAGGCTGCAATAACCGCATTTTTCCCACAGTACGTGGTGCGAGGATTGCGGCGGGCAGTGTTCGGCCGAGGGTTTTGCTGCATGCGCGGAGTGATCCATGCCCGGCATGTCCATCGACATGTCCATGCTCATCGGCATGGAGGTCGAGGCGTGCTGATCCATCGGCATCGACTGGGAAATCAGCGGGCCGATGAAGATCATCAACATGGCGAACAGGGCGATCCAGCTGCCGCGGGTCAGGTGTTCAGTCTGACGGCGTTGCAGGGAGGGCCTGGCGCTCAGGGGGCGCATGGGCGGAGTCTGCCGGAACGGTTACTGGGCGTGCGCGTGGGCTTGCGTGGCTTGCGGCGGCTTCTTCTGCACGGCGACTTCGACGGTCACGTCACCGGCCTTTTCGAAGTGCATCGTCAGGGGAAAGCGTTTGCCGTCGGTCAGCAGACTGCGGTCGGTTGGATTCATCAGCATCACGTGATAGGCCATCGGCGCGAATGTCACGTTTTCACCGGCCGGGATGGCCACGTTCGGCACCTGTTGCATCTTCATCAGATCGCCCTGCATCACGTGCTCGTGCAGTTCCGCTGTCGGGGCAATCGGCGAGTCGACGCTGAGCAGGCGGTCAGCGGTCTTGCCGGCGTTGTGAATGATGAAATACGCGGCAACGGTCGGCGCGTTCGGCGGCAGTTCCTGCGACCACGGGTGGGCGATTTCCAGCTCGCCGGCCTTGTATTCGTGGGCATGGGCGAAGCACGCAGGCAGCAACAGCGCAGCGATGACGATGAATTTGTTCAACATGGCAGTTCTCCAGAACGATTTGAAACGCAGGTCAAATGCGGGAACAAATCAGACCAGAGGAGAGGCGCGGGGATTGAGGCTCGGCCATTGCTGGCGCGGTGTCGGGGTTTGCAGCAAGGCGGGCGCCACACTGCGATTACTTTCGTACTGAGCGAAATACAGCTGCGGCGAATGCCCCGGCAACGCCACCACCGGCGCCGATCCGGAACAGCACCAGCAATGCTGCATGGTCGAATGATTGTCACCGCTTTGCGGTGCTTTCTGATCGAGGCTGCCGATGTCGATCGCCACCATCTTCGTCCCGCTGCCGGTGCAGAAACTGCTCCACAGCAACTGCTCGGCCGGCGACTGCGCCGCCTGCGCCATCGCTCCCGTCAACGGCATGGCAAGCATGTTGAACAGCACTGCGAAGCAGGCGATCCAGGCAAATGCGAGCCGGTGTCGGTTCATGGGACAGATCCGTGGGGTGGGCGATCAGGCGCGGCTATTTAGCCTGATCAGGGCCGATAAGTAAAAAAGCGTCGTGCGGTTTGGTGTCGCAGCGATCTCATCAACCAATCGCTCAGTTCACTGGTACCGCGTGAACCTCCATGTCTACTCCCAGCGTAGCTCGGATTACCGAAAAAATTTTCGCCAGATTGTCCATGCTCGGGTTGCCTTTGGCGGACAACATTCGATGCAGGCTTTTGCTGGGCTTTTCAGTTTCCCTTGCAAGCTCTTCGAATCCGACAGTTGCATTGACGAGGTCGCGCAAAATTATCCTGGCAACTTCTGGCTCGCCATTCAGAAAAAGCGTTGCGGCTTCGTCCAGTAATGCCTGGGCAAATTCGGGATCACGTTGTGCACGCTCTGAAATTGAAATTTTGTAGCTTCGAGTGAGCGCCATCAAATTACCTCTGGTTCTGTTCAGCTTTTTTTCGAATTCGAAATTCGGCTATCAGTGCTTTCACCTGTTTGATGTCCTGTCTCTGTGTGGATTTATCTCCTCCACCGAACAAGATGATCAGTCGTTTTCCCTCTTGTATCAGATAAATTCTATAGCCAGGACCCCAGTTTATTTTGTATTCGCCGAGACCATCGAACCATTTGATGTTGGAGGTGTTGCCCGCTTCCAACCGTGCCAAGGCTTTCGAAACCCTCGCTGCGGCCGGCACGCTCAAAGTGGAGATCCAACGGCCAAACGGGCTTGAATCGTTTTCTTGTAGATATTCTTCGAGTGTGATCACAGTCGGCCCTGAAGGTAACAAATAGGTTACTTATCATGCAAGCCGTGGATCTTGCCTCAGGAGTTGATTGTCTCCAATTCAACAAGTGTTTCTTGAAGCGTCCAAAACTCCCGATCAACCCCCGCCAACTCCGGCCGCTTCAACACCATTACCGGAACCCCAAGCTCCCGCGCCACGTCCAGTTTCGGCTCGGTCGCGGTGCTGCCGCTGTTCTTGCTGATCAGCACGTCGATCTGCCGGCGTTCGAACAGCGCCCGCTCATCTTCCAGCAGAAACGGCCCGCGGGCGCCGATGACTTCGCAGCGTTCGTTACCGGGGTAGACGTCGAGGGCCCGTAGGGTCCAGAACTGGTGCGCGGGGATTTCATCGAGGTGTTGCAGCGGTTCGCGGCCGAGGGTGAACAGTGGGCGATGGAAAGGGGCGAGGGCGGTGATCAGTTCGGCCCAGTCGGCGACTTCGCGCCAGTCATCGCCGGGTTGCGGTTGCCACGCGGGGCGGCGCAGGGCCCAGCAGGGGATGCCGGTGAGTTGCGCAGCGGTGGCGGCGTTCCGGCTGATCTGTGCGGCGTAGGGATGGGTCGCGTCGAGTAAAAGTGTGATGCCTTCGTCGAGAATGAACTGCGCCAGACCTTCGGCGCCACCGTAGCCGCCGACGCGCACCTGACACGTCAGATCGGTCGGCACCCGGCCGACGCCGGCCAGGCTGTAAATGTGTTCTGGCCCCAGAGTGCGCGCGATGGCCAGCGCTTCAGTCACGCCGCCGAGCAACAGAATCCGTTTCATACAAAAGCTCCCGCATGGCCGACGATGCCGCCCTGACGATCAATCGCAAACACTTCGACCTGCACCTGAGCCGGCACCACGCTGCGGGCGAATTCCAGAGCGTGGCGGCAGACCTCATCACCGAGGGCAACACCCGCCGCACTGGCCATCGCCAATGCCTGCTGACTGGTGTTCGCCCCGCGTATGGCTTGCTGCAAGGTGTCGTCGGCGCCAATCGCCGCTGCCCATTCCGCCAGTTGCGGCAGGTCGATACTCGAATGACGCGAGTGCAGGTCCATGTGCCCGGCCGCCAGTTTGCTGATCTTGCCGAAGCCGCCGCACAGGCTGAGTTTATCCACAGGTACTTTGCGCAGGTGCTTGAGCACCGCGCCGACGAAGTCGCCCATTTCGATCAGGGCGATTTCCGGCAGGTTGTAGACCCGGCGCATGGTGTCTTCGCTGGCGTTGCCGGTGCAGGCGGCGATGTGCAGGTAGCCGTTGGTTTTCGCCACGTCGATGCCTTGATGGATCGAAGCGATGTATGCCGCGCAGGAAAACGGCCGGACGATGCCGCTGGTGCCGAGGATCGACAAGCCGCCGAGAATCCCCAGACGCGGGTTCATGGTTTTCAGCGCCAGGGCTTCGCCGCCCTCGACATTGACCGTCACCTCGAAGCCGCCGCGATAGCCGGTTTCTTCGGCGAGCAGGGTCAGGTGATCGCTGATCATCTTGCGCGGCACCGGGTTGATCGCCGGTTCGCCGACGCCCAGCACCAACCCTGGCCGGGTCACAGTGCCGACGCCCTTGCCGGCCACGAAGCGAATCCCCGGCTCGGCCATCAGCCGCACCCGCGAATAAAGCAGGGCGCCGTGAGTCACGTCCGGATCATCGCCGGCATCCTTGATCGTTCCGGCTTCGGCGCCGTCTTCGGTCAGCCGGCAGAACTCCAGACGCATCTGCACCTGCTTGCCCTTGGGCAACACGATCTGCACGGCGTCGGCCGATGAGCCACCGAGCAGCAGACGGGCAGCGGCGAGGCTGGTGGCCGTGGCGCAGCTGCCGGTGGTCAGGCCGCTGCGCAGGGGCGCGGGTTGTTCGGCGGTTTCGTCACGCATCAAGGGGTTTGACCAGATCGAGCAGGGTGATCGGCAAGGCCTGGCGCCAGGTGTCGAACTCGCCCAGTGGCTGTGCCTGGGCAATGTGGATGCGGGTCAGTTCGCCGCCGTGGCGTTCGCGCCAGCTCATCAAGGTCATTTCGCTTTGCAGCGTCACGGCGTTGGCCACCAGTCGGCCGCCGGGTTTGAGGTGTTCCCAGCAGGTGTCGATCACGCCTTCGCGGGTCACGCCGCCGCCGATGAAAATGGCGTCCGGACGCTCAAGACCGGCGAGGGCCTGAGGAGCACTGCCGCGAATCAGTTGCAGGCCAGGAACGCCCAAGGCATCACGGTTGTGTTCGATCAGTTGCTGGCGACCCTCGTCGGCCTCGATGGCCAGGGCGCGGCAGCTCGGGTGAGCGCGCATCCACTCGATGCCGATCGAACCGCTGCCGGCGCCGACGTCCCACAACAGTTCGCCCGGGGTCGGGGCGAGGCGGGCGAGGGTGATGGCGCGCACGTCGCGCTTGGTCAGTTGGCCGTCGTGCTCGAAGGCCGAGTCCGGCAGGCCGGCGAGACGCGACAGGCGTGGTGTATCTGGATCACCCAGGCATTCGATGGCGATCACGTTGAGGTCGGCAATGAGCGGATCGTTCCAGTCGTTGGCTGTGCCGTCGATCCGGCGTTCAGCGTCGCCGCCCAGATGTTCCAGAACACTCAGGCGACTGGCGCCGAATCCGCGCTCGCGCAGCAATTGCGCAACTGCGGCCGGGCTCTGGCCGTCATTGCTCAGCAGCAACAGGCGCACGCCGCTGAACAGTTGTGCGTTGAGGGCCGCAAGCGGGCGGGCCACCAGCGACAGCACATTGACGTCCTGCAACGGCCAGCCCAGTCGGGCGGCCGCCAGCGAGCATGAGGATGGCGCTGGCAGAACCAGCATCTCGGCCCCCGGCACCTGCCGCGCCAGACTTGCGCCAACGCCGTAGAACATCGGATCACCGCTGGCCAGCACGCACACGGCTTCACCGCGACGCTCGAGAACCGGGGCCAGGGAGAACGGGCTCGGCCACAACTGGCGCTCGCCACCGATGCACGCCGGCAACAGGTCCAGTTGACGCTGGCCGCCGATGATCCGCGAGGCGCCCAGCACGGCGCGGCGGGCATTCTTGCCCAGGCCCTTGAAGCCGTCTTCACCGATTCCCACTACCGTCAGCCAGGGTGTCATGCCGTTCCTCAATCTCGTGCGCCGTTCAATCGGCGCATGATAGCGCGGCTTCTGTTGTCTGGCGTTGCTGCCTTGTTGCAGGCGAAGGCAGCGTAGACATGTTATGTGGCTGAAAACCGATTGGTGGATCGAGCGTCTTTGTTATTTTGGTTTTTGATCAAGTTGAACGTTACCCATAAAACGCACTGGATCATTTTCTGAACGATTATTTAATTAACTAGTGGTTGAACGCCTTGCTGGCGTCCTGTTATAGGGATGTGATGTAAACATGGATGACATAAAACATAATGCGACACTTGTCGGCGATATATTGCTGACCGGCAGTCGGGGACAAACACACGAGGACTATCAGTTCGCGTTGAACTGTACTTACCTGGCACAGCGCCAGGCGGATATGACTTATAACAGTGCGACCCAGCCTGGACGATGGACCGATTATTTTACCGATGTACTGTGGTCGCATGGCTGGAGCCGTAATTATCAACCGATCGAGCACGTTCAAACGCAGTTCAGGGGCAGCGTGCGCGAGGTCTGGTCACGACTGGCATCGCCGCTGCTGAGTGCTGAACAGGTGGCTGGCGTTGATCGAGGGCTGGTGGCGCTCGAAGGCGACGTTGAACTGTTGAAAAAGATCAAAGGCCTTAGTGGCAAGGCGTTCGATTTCAAAATCATGCCGATCAGTTACAACGCCAATGGTGATATGGAATTGATCGTGACAAATACCCGGTTCATCAAGTCGAGCCTGAACACCGGGTATTTTTTCTGGAACGTTTCGCAAGTAATGACTCAGCTGGATGTTCTGGCTCGGAAGGTGGTGATCAGTCGCCGGGTCTTGGACGCTCGTCGAGCCGGTGTGAGAAAGGCGCTGGAGGGGATCAAATTCAATTTCGAGGATTACCCGCTGTGATCGCCTCCCTCTGCGACGATTTTCTTCCGCGGGAATAGCCCGGCAACGCAGAATCCGACCGGCAGGCATTTTCATGCGCTCGGGCAAAGCAGGCATAATGGCGACCTTTCGCCCTCACGGTGCTGCCAGCCAGCCGGTCATCCCTTGAACGAACGCTCGATGTCAACAGCTCTACGCCCCTCGGCTTGTCCGGGGTTGCTGCGTATCGTCCAGGCGCTGGATGGTGGTATCTGCCGGATCAAACTCAATGGTGGTTCGATCAGCGCCGATCAGGCTGAGGTGGTGGCGGATGCCGCCGAGCGTTTCGCCAGTGGCGTGATCGAGGCAACCAACCGTGCCAACCTGCAGATTCGCGGGATCGGCGAGCACGGCACCGCGCTGATCGACAGGCTGCTGGCCGCCGGCCTCGGGCCGCGAACCGCTGCCGGGGATGACGTGCGCAACCTGATGCTAAGCCCTGCTGCAGGGATCGACCCGCAGATGCGCCTGGATACCCGCACGCTCGCCGGGCAGATTCTCGATACCCTGCAAAGCCATCCGCGTTTCCACGAGCTGAGCGCCAAGTTCGCCGTGCAACTGGATGGCGGTGAAGCGCTGGCGATGCTCGAACATCCCCATGATCTGTGGTTGTCGGTTTACGAAGAGCGCGGGGAAACGCTGTTGGCATTCGGCCTGGCGGGTTGCCCGACGGAGCGACCGCTGGCCGCCGTGGCGCTTGCGCACGGACATGCGCTGGTGGTGGCGGTGCTGGAGGTGTTCCTCGATCTGGCTCGACCGGAGCAGACGCGAATGCGTCATCTGCTGGATGAATGTCCGGCGCCGATGTTCCTGGCAACACTCGGGCGGCGGATCCGTCTGCAAAGCGTCGGCGACTGGCGGCGTGAATCGACGCCGGAAGGCTTGCACATCGGCATCCATCCTCAGCCATCGGCCGGTCAGGTGTATGTCGGTGCCGCACCGGCGTTTGGCCGCCTCGATCCGGACATGCTGCGTGGCGCCGCGCAACTGGCCAGAACTTTCGGCGACGGCACCCTGCGTTTCACCCCTTGGCAGAGTCTGTTGCTGCCCAATGTGCGGGAAACCGCTGCGGTTCAAGTGCTCGACGAATTGGGCAAGCTGAACCTGCTGACCCATGCCGAAAATCCTGTAGCGCACCTGATCGCCTGCACCGGCTCCAAAGGCTGCGGCAAAGGCCTGGCCGACACCAAACACGATGCCCGCCTGCTGGCGACGCTGTTGCCACATGCCGTGGATGTGCACCTGTCCGGCTGCCCGCGTTCCTGCGCCGCCGCCCACCGCGCTCCGGCAACGTTGCTGGCCGTCAGCCCCGGTCATTACGACCTCTATATTCGCGATGCAGCGGTGCCCGGTTTCGGCGCGCTGCACGCTCAAAACCTTACTATCGAAGCGGCCGCGACCCTGCTCGTCGCCCGCTCACGGAGCCCCCTTGATGCTTGATTACATCCGCGACGGTCAGGAGATCTATCGCAACTCCTTCGCGATCATTCGCCGCGAGGCCAACCTCGCGCGCATCCCGGCCGACCTGGAAAAACTCGCGGTGCGGGTGATCCACGCCTGCGGCATGGTCGAGGCGATCGACGGGCTGCAATTCTCCGCAGGCGCCGGCAAGGCCGGGCGCGATGCGCTGGCCGCTGGCGCGCCGATCCTGTGCGATGCGCGGATGGTTTCCGAGGGCGTGACCCGTGCGCGCCTGCCGGCCAACAACGAAGTGATCTGCACCCTGCGCGACGACAGCGTTCCGGAGCTGGCGCGCGAGCTGGGCAACACCCGCTCGGCAGCGGCGCTGGAACTGTGGCGTCCGCATCTGGAAGGCAGCGTGGTGGTGATCGGCAACGCGCCGACCGCGCTGTTCTATCTGCTGGAAATGCTCGACGCCGGCGCCCCGAAACCGGCGCTGATCCTCGGCTTCCCGGTGGGCTTCGTCGGCGCCGCCGAATCCAAGGCCGAGCTGGCCGCCAACAGCCGTGGCGTGCCGTTCGTGATCATGCAGGGCCGCCTCGGCG
The DNA here is from genome assembly GCF_021602345.1 of Pseudomonas pharyngis. Lineage (GTDB taxonomy): Bacteria > Pseudomonadota > Gammaproteobacteria > Pseudomonadales > Pseudomonadaceae > Aquipseudomonas > Aquipseudomonas pharyngis. Next base: position 66,922 of record NZ_BQID01000003.1, on the reverse strand, counting down.
GCAGCGCCATGGCCGCCGCGGCGGTCAATGCCCTCGCCACGGAGATCGAATGATGCAGGCTAAAGGACGTTTGATTGGCCTGGGCGTCGGCCCCGGTGATCCGGAACTGATTACCGTCAAGGCCCTGCGCCTGCTGCGCGAGTCGCCAGTGGTGGCGTACTTCGTGGCCAAGGGCAAGAAGGGCAACGCCTTCGGCATCATCGAAGCGCACCTGCAGGACGCGCAGAACCTGCTGCCGCTGGTGTACCCGGTGACCACCGAAGTGCTGCCGGCGCCGCTGTCCTACGAGCAAGTGATCAGCGACTTCTACGATGACGCGGCAGTGGACGTGGCCGCGCATCTGGATGCCGGTCGCGATGTGGCGGTGATCTGCGAAGGTGATCCGTTCTTCTACGGCTCCTACATGTACCTGCACGATCGCCTCGCCAGCCGTTACGAAGCCGAAGTGGTGCCTGGCGTTTGTTCGATGCTCGGTGGCGCTTCGGTGCTGGGCGCGCCGCTGGTGTATCGCAATCAGAGCCTGTCGGTGCTGTCCGGCGTGCTGCCTCACGAAGAGCTCAAACGTCGTCTGGCCGATGCCGACGCGGCGGTGATCATGAAGCTGGGGCGCAATTTCCCGAAAGTGCGCGATGTGTTGGCGGAACTGGGCCTGGCCGAGCGTGCGCTGTATGTCGAGCGCGCGACCATGGCCAACCAGAAAATCGTGCCACTGGATGAGGTCGAGCCGATGTCGTCGCCGTACTTCTCGCTGATCATTGTGCCCGGCGAACGGTGGCAAGGCTGATGACTCATTCCACACCGGCCATCGTCATTCTCGGCCAGGGCGCGTTGGCCACGGCCCGTCGCCTGCAGCAGGTCTATCCAACTGCGCAGATTCATGGACTGAAAGGGCGCGTCGATGGCGCCGACCTGACTTACAGCGACTTCGGCGCGACCCTGCGCGAGCTGTATCAACAGGACACGCCGATCATTGCCCTGTGCGCGGCGGGCATTGTCATCCGCACGCTGGCGCCGCTGTTGCTGGAGAAGGGCGTCGAGCCAGCGGTGCTCGCCGTGGCTGAAGACGGCAGCGCCGTGGTGCCGCTGCTCGGCGGCCTCGGCGGGGTGAACGTCATGGCCCGCGAGATTGCGGCTGCACTTGAAGTGGCAGCGGCGATCACCACCAGCGGCGAGTTGCGTTTCGGCACTTGCCTGCTCAATCCACCCGGCGGTTACGCGCTCGGCGATCTGGAGCAGGGCAAGCGATTTGTCTCTGATCTGCTCGCCGGCCACAGCGTGCGCATCGACGGTGCCGCGCCGTGGCTTGCGCAGGCGCAACTGCCGGAAGATCCACAGGCGCAGCGCTCGATTCGTGTGGGCAGCGATGCTCGCGCGGCGAGCGCCAGTGAGTTGTTGATTTATCCACGCAGTGTGGCGGTAGCGGTAGGTGCTGATGTGGTCGACCTGCCGGGCACCATCCGTGATGCGTTGCAGCAGGCTGGTGTGGCGATTCAATCACTGGCCTGTCTGGTGGCGGCTGACAATCAGATGACCAATGCGGCGTTGTGCGAAGCCGCGCTGGAACTGACGGTGCCGTTGCGCTTTGTTGCGCCGGCGGATGACCTTAGTCAGCTCGCCGGTCATGCCGTCCCCCATGCCCGGGTCATCGCGACATCCCCCAACATCGCCATCGCCGTGGCAGATCAGCCACTGGATGTTTCGCAGATCGGCCGTCCGCGCGGTCGTCTGGCCGTCATCGGCCTCGGTCCTGGTGCGGCAGAGCTGATGGTTCCAGCGGTAAAAGCCGAGCTGGCCCGGGCCACCGACGTGCTGGGTTATGAAACCTACGTGCGCATGGCCGGCCCCTTCCGCGACGATCAGGTGCAGCATTGCACCGACAACCGCGAAGAAATGCAGCGTGCCCGTCACGCTTTCCGACTGGCCGCGCAGGGCCGATCGGTGATTGTGGTTTCGTCCGGCGATCCGGGGGTGTTCGCCATGGCGGCGGCGGTGCTCGAAGCGTTGCACGAATCGACGGATCCGGCGTGGCACAGCGTCGATCTGGAAATCCTGCCGGGTGTGTCCGCCTCACTCGCTACCGCCGCTCAGGCCGGTGCACCGCTGGGACACGACTTTTGCGTGATGTCGCTGTCGGACAACCTCAAGCCATGGTCGATCATTGAGAAGCGCCTGGACCTGGCCGCCGAGGCCGATCTGGCATTGGCGTTTTACAATCCGATCTCCCGCGCCCGTCCGTGGCAGTTGGGGCGTGCCCTGGAAATCGTTGCCCAACATCGCACGCCGCAGACGCCGGTGGTGCTCGGTCGCGATATCGGCAGACCGGGGCAGACCCTGCGTACCACTACGCTGGGCGCATTGACCGCGGATCAGGTGGACATGCGCACCATGGTGCTGATCGGTTCATCCACCACCTGCACCTTCCCCCGTGCGACGGGAGGCGACTGGGTGTACACCCCCCGCTGGTATGGCGAAAAGCCTGGCGGCTGATGCTCCCTTCCATGCTGTGTGCCCCCTCGGGTATCGATTGACAAGACAAGGCCGCGAATGGGTTGTTCGCGGCCTTGTCTTTCGTATCGCACGGCAATTTATATATCTGTGACACTTGTTTGGAAGTTTTGATGTGGCGGGAAGTTTCCGTTGAAATTGTTTGAATGGCTTGTTGTTTGTTGAGTTGGTTTTTTTATACTAGTTTCGCTTCCGGAAAGTGCGTGTCGATCTGTTGTTTGTGCATTGATATCAACTTGTTGCAAGAGCGATTTTTTTGTAATGGGGTATTTGTGCGCGTGATTTTCAATCGGCTCGTGTAATTTGTTATTTCGGGAGTTCACGTATGCGGGAAGTTAATAATGATGTTGCCGATGTCGGTCATCTGAAGTTTGCGACGTTGTTCAAGTTTTCCGAATTTGAGCAGGCTCTGCAGCCTTACAAGGACAGCGCGCAATATGACGCGGCGCTTCGTTACTATTCTGCGTGTATCGATCTGCTCGACTCGCCTCGACTGTTGCAACCGCTGGCGCTGCTCAAGCAGGCACTGGGAGAATTGAACAAGGGGCGAGTGCGCCGTAGTTTAGACAAGGCACCGGTATCGACACCGGACGGCGGGACAGCGCCGGATCTTGCGCAGATCTTTGACAGGCTCGAAGTTGTCGAGTCGCGCCTGCACTCCAGTGTCGGGTTGATGAAACTTCCGGCTACGGCCGTGCCGAAAATCCTGCACTTCGTCTGGCTCGGTGGCGGGCTTGGCGAGATCCAGCGCGACTACATCAATCTCTGGAAACAAGTGCTGGCTGGAGAGGGTTACAAGATCAACCTCTGGTATGACAGTGATGCCATGTTGGCGCATGAAACCAATCGGCTGATCAGCGAGGCAGCGAAACTGCACAGCCTGCAGAACGGCGGTATGGATAGCTCCACTGAAGCGCAACTTGGATCAATGTATGAGGCGCGGGCCATCGTACTGAAACAGGAGATGTTCGCGCACATCAATCAGGCTGTTGCAAACGGGGTGTCGGCTGATGAGGCTCGGACGCAGTTGTTGAGTCGGGCGTACGGACAGCAGGCAGAAAGACTCAAATCGTTGAAAGAGCGCAATTTGCAGAGCGTGCATGCGTTGGTCGGTGGCGACTTGCAGTTGCGTGATCTCGCCGGGGCTGCGCAACCCATGCGGCTACGAGCGATCTACGATCAGGAGATGCGCTTGCGCGGCAATCTTGCCGCCGGATCCGATGTCGTGCGGCTGGAGGCATTGCTCCCCGAAGGGGGGCTGTACGCGGATGTCGATAATCTCCCGCCGTTGGTGAAGGTACTGGGCGGCGTGGACATCAGTACGGTCGGAAACGATGGCCAGCGGGGGATTTTGCAATTACTGCTGGACCACAATCCGCACTGGATGCCGGGGCGCCAGGCGGTGCGCAGCGGTTACACGGATTATGCCGACAGTATTCCCGCAGAGCATCGCCAGGCGCTGGAAGCGTTCGCCGGAAGCCGCCCTGCGCTGAATCAGGTTTTCCAGCCCCCTTCCGATCTCCTTGCACGCCCCTACATGTTGCGTGCTGTGCGTGAGGGCAATTCGTTGAGCAATGCCTGGCTGATGGCGCACCCGGGCTCGCCAATGCTGGAGGCCGTCATGCAGCGGCTGGGTTTTAACTATCAAGTGGTCAACGCAGTGTTCCGGACGGCGGCTGAAAGAGGTATAGCCCCTCACGACGATGACTCCATGCAAGCCCTGGCGATCGCGGAGCTTGAGGATCGCCTCGGTGCCCTGGAGGGGCTGTCGGACGAGGATGAAATCGCGATGAGATATCTGGCGGACGCCGCTGCCAGTTACTACAGCGACGGCATTCGCCTTGAACGTGAGGGCACGATCTATCTCACCGGACCGGCTGCCATGCGTCTTGGCATGGGAGATTACGAGCAGGCGCATTTCACCCCGCGTGCTGGCGAAGCCTCTCGGGCTGAAGTCGGCATTGAACCGAAGGGCACGGTCAGTCGTTCAAGCGAGGAAGAGCTGGATCATTCCTGGAAAGAAAACGGAGCCGATGAACAACAGTGGGTCAGGAACGAACAGCAGCGTTTTCGCGACGGCCGATACACCACCCGTTACGCCGGCGACCTCGACGAACTGCTCAATCATTCCACCGTCGAGTTCGAGCTCGGCTGGCCGCTCATTGAAGGGCGCCATGTTCTGCTGACCGGGCTGCTGCAACGCTTGGCCGAGCGTCTGGGTAAACCGTTTACCCAGGCGATGATGAACGGCCATGACGGCCCGGTAGTGTTCGTCGACCGGCTGCCACTGGATTTCGACGACCGTCAGGCGATCCGCAATCAGGACACGCGGCTGCGACCACCGGCTTCTCTGGCCAATGAACAGACCCGGAGCCTTGCGCTGGACGAAGTGCTGGTGCGTCTGGGGGCGGGCTCCTTGCAACGGGCTCACCTCAGTCCGTTGCAGCGCCTGACACTCGGGGCCTTGCTCGGCGTTGAATCGCTGGATGAACAGAGTTTGCTGGCGCAGAACAGTGTGATGGAAAACCTGATCAACAGTGTCAGGGAGCGCGGGACTTCGGGACGGTTCGGGGCGATCGAGCAGCATCTGTTTCAGCGCAGGGACACCGCATTCGTTGCCGGGTTGAACAGTGTCCAGCACGAACTGCCGATGGACTTGCCGAGTGCGCTGAGTCTGAAGAAAGCCGCCCTGGCCGGGGCGACGACGCTGTATGAGTGGGGGCAGCAGGTCGCGCAGATCAAGAAGGTGGCCCTCCAGGAACATCGTGAGCAAGTGCAGGATCGCCTGGAGCAGGTGCTCAATCAGCTCGAGGGCGGTGCCGTGAAACTGGCGCCACAGGACCTGCTGATGCACGGAATGGGCGATATGACTGCCGGGCGCTGTTTTCCTCTTGCGCTGGCGATGAGTGCAGCCATCACTGAGGGCAAGGCTGCCACCCAGCGATTGCACGAGCGTTTTTACCTTGCGGTACTCGAGCCGGAACACGCTGACACAATCGCCTTTCTGGGGGCACTTGAGGAGATGCGTGGCGTGAAGTATGGCGATGTCGGGACTCCGCTGGGGCGGCTGGATCTGGACCAGGTCACGGCGACCCTCGAGGAGTCTGTCGGTACTCGAACCTTGATGCTCAACTCTGACAATCATTCGATGCTGGTTGCTCGTACCGTCAACGGCACGGAAGTCATCTACCACTTTTATGATCCCAACTTCGGCCTCTTCGAGTTCGAGACTGCTGCCACATTCAGAGCGGTACTGACGAGATTTTTCCAGAGAGGCATGACCAGACATTACGCCGCCTATGGTGAGCCTGACCGTCCGCAGTTCGATCTGATCGATCTCCAGGGGGAACGGGTAGCCGATCTGGATCTGTCGAGCGGTGCCAAGGTGGCGCACCTTTTAAGGGAGGATGCGTTGCCGAGCATGCCGCTGCGCAGGGTTCGCCAGCGGCTTTTCAGCGCACACGGACAATCGCTGGTTGAAAATCCACACCTGGCCAGCACATTGCTGCAGTCCGACAGCCACTGGTGGGCCGAACAGGTCGCAGACGTGACTTCGCGGTTGCAGGAGGGGCATGAGTCAGTGTCGCCACTGGTGCCGTTATTCGAGTCGCTGGAGGTCACCCTCGAGGGCACTTATCGGGTGAGCATGCTCGATCCGAAGAGCGGCGAGGTGATGGCAACGGTCATCAGCCGCGACAGCCGTCTGCTGCGGATCAAAAATTATCTGGCCGAGCTGTTTTCGACGCTGGCCCAAAAACGTACCCGGGCCGGCGCGCCAGTCGATCCGACGGAAGCTTCCGCTGTTCACACCCTCAACGCCGGGTTCGCCGTTCAGGCGTTGATGAATGCCTTGCGCGACCGCGAAGGTGAAGGCCGCACATTGACCACCGCCGTGCAATGGCATGCCTACGTCAACTATGCGCAGCTGGTGCATGGCAATCTGGTGGACGTGGCGGGGCTGGTCGGGGTCCTGCAAACGGCATTGCGTGATGAAAGGATCATGGCCCGGACCACTGGGCAAGTGGTGGCCGAAGCGCTGGCGCCACTGACCGCCAGAACTTTGGGCAATGTGGCGGGGCATGTGGCCAATGAAGGCGTTGGCGCGGTACTGGGGCTGGCCAATGTCGGGTTCGATATCTATCAGTTGGCGAACGCAAAGAACGATGTGGAGGTCGCGACTTACGGTACTCAGTTGGGCTTTGACGCGGCGAGCCTGGCCCTGACCGGTACAGGGCTTGCTGCGGCGGCCCTGGGGGCGGGTACGGCCGCTGCGGTGCTCGGTGGCGCCGGGGTGATTCTGGGCGGGCTGGCGATCGGGGTGACCGCGTTGGCACATGCCTACGCCATCATTGCCGAGGAGGCAAAAGCCGTCGGTCTGTTCTTCGATGAAATCGAGCAGGCTCATCGCGGTGCCGGCTACCGGTACGACGGCACGCAGGGTGCCTGGCTGCCGAGACCGTCGCTGATTATCAGGCAGCTGGATCTGGGCAACGGCAGGATGCAGCTGGACAGCACCCGGCTGTATCCGCTGCGTGATCATTTCGGAGTGCCGGAATTCGAAGCCGATTACTCACGCGCCATCAACCTCAGTGCCGAGCTGGGCTATCCCGACGAGATGAGTTTCGCTCCGCATGCCGATCAACCCATCGTTTTACCCTGTACACCGCTGAACTGTTATCGCTACGAGTACAAGACCCTGCCGTTTGTCTCGGTGTTTCACGACAAGGGTTTTGACATTGCACGTCGCCTGGAAAAGAAAAAACCGGACGGCCAATGGCTGTTCCTGTTTTCGTTCTATTCCTTTCCCAGCGAATACGTCGTCTATCGGATTTATCCCGATTACCGACCCACCGACATCACCGTCAAGCTTGATGCCCGCGAGCGCAAGCTGGTCGTGCCGGTGATCCCGTCCCTTTGGCGGGGCAAGGTTTCCTATCGGCTGCAGGGGGGCGGCGGGACTTGCACGCTGGTGCTCAATCCCGGTGTCGACGTTGAGTTGCAGACGATCGGTGCGCAGAAGGATCGCTGGATTATCGCGGCGCCCTGGGCTCGTGAAACCGACATCGTGTTCGGCGAGGACGGCCGGTTCAGCGTCAAGGATTGCCGGTTCAAGGTCAGTGCCGGTGTTCCACCTGATCTGTATGTGCTGCTCGAAGGCGGCAACCTGTTCAAAGTCGAAGGCCGCATACTCACGTTATTGCTGGACCACCCCCCTCAGGAACAGCACGGACAGGTATTGCAGAATCATCTGCAGGAACTGGCTCGGGCCCATCGGCTGGTGCTGCCCTACACGCCGATCCACGATTATCTGATTCCATTCGAACCAGCCGATGCACCGCGTTACACCACCGGTTGGTACGACGCCCGTGAGGACCGGGTTCTTTACGTGCGCAATGATGACGTTTCGGCCGACGATGCGCAGTTGTCGGTCGTGGTGGGCGAGTCGGCGTTTTTTCAATCGGCCGAGGGTTTCGAAATCTGGCAGGTCGAGGCGAACACGGGATTGCTCAGCCATCGCTATCGTCTGTTGTTCAAGCCGCGTGGCACCAGCTCGATTCGCAGTGTGGAGGCCGACGGGCAGGGTGTGGTTCATGTGGTGCAGGAGTATCTGCAGGCCGACGGCCGTGTGGAGCGCTTCAATTACCTCATTCACGATGGGCAGTTATGGTTGAGTTCAGTCACGCGCGGTCTTGAACCGGCATTCGAGGCGCTCCTTGATGAAACGGCCCCGTTGACCGATTGGACGTCTGTGCTCGGCGAGCAGATCGTGCTCAAGTCGAGTCATGACAAGTCCTACGCGACGGTCCACTGGCAGCTCGCGCCCTATGTGTCGATCTGCTGGATGATCGAAAAAAACCTCCGTGACATGGCCTGGATCCGCACCCGCGACGACCTGATCATTCGCCCGGTGCCGCGTCGTCATCGCGCCCGGGGCTGGGCCGATTCGATCCAGAATCTGAACGACCTGATGCTGCTGACGGTGGCTGATGACAGCGATGTATTTGTCATCTATGACCGTAACGCGCAGACCTTGTGCCGAACGCAGTGCACGGTGCTCAAGGGCAAGATGCAATGGGCTCATCGTTGGGTGCAGCCTGCTGGGCTGAAGCAGATTGCGGCACAGGAAAGCGGCTATCTGGCAAGTACCGCAGAGGGGCTCTCGTTTGAAATCGACAGCACCGGTGAAGTGCGCTTCGCCGGCGTGAGCGAACAATGGCTCAAGAGCCGCACCCAATGGTGGCTGGCGCTGGAAGGGCTGGCCAAGCGGTACTCCGTTGAACGGTTCACGATTGTCGGCGTTGTCAATGCCACCGGCGACGCGCGTTTGCATGCCTGGTACGTGGATAACCATCTGGTGCTGAGTAGGGCGCGGCAGGGCGATGTACGTCTTCTGGGACTGACCCCCGACAGACAGGCGGCGTGGTTGTTCGAACCGGCGGCAGGGCAAGTCTGGCGTCAGGCGTTGATCGATCCGCAGCGACTGGATCAGGCGTTCGGAACCGCTGCGCAGCTATTGCACGCTGAAGTGTTGACCCCGCCGGAACGGCAATGGGCACCGTGGAGCTTCGCCGACGTCAGGATCGACGGTACGGGGCTGCTGGGCACGACCCTCGATGGCCAGGTGTTGCAGTTGCACGCTCAGGCGCAACCTGTGCTGGCTGGTGTGGCGCTCGATTGGGTGGTCGCTCATGACGAGCACCTGATCCGTGACCTCAAGGCCATGCTGGTGAACCAGGCGCATCGCCCGTTCATTTCCATCGCCACCCGCGACGCCAGCGCGTGCTGGTACTTCGTCGACAGTGCGCGATTGATCCGGATCGCAGCGCAGGATCTACCCGGGGATTACGAGTTGCTGGGCGTGCGGCGACACACGGATGTCCTTCTGAACGATTCAGGGCAGCGACTGATTCGGGGTTATCCGAGCAAGCGGCAGATCGGGCCGCTGGATTACGTCCAGCGCAATGCCGAGGTGCTGGTGATCGAAGGGCAAGTGGATGCGCCGAACCTGTTGCCGCTGATTCCTGATGGCGTGCGCACACTGGTGGTGCGGATGGGCCACGGCTCCATGAAGTGCCATCTGTCGCAGGCTCTGACGCGCAGGCTGGATCGGATGGTCATTGATGCACGGTTCCCGCTGGCCGGCCCGCCCGCGGTGATGAGTCGCCTGATCTGGTCGCTGGACACATCGCAAGCGCTGGAGGTCGGCGTTGTCGGGGATCACCTGGTGCTGATCGATCCTGATTCCGGACTCTGCGTGTTGTTCCGTGATGCCTGCGCGAACGATCCGGCGTTGCACGGCGACGTCATACTCGAGGTCAAGGGGTTGCGACCTTGCCAGGTATCGACGCTCGCCCGAGGGATGTTGGGGGCCAAAGGCGTGACAGGCAGCGTGACACTCAAAAGCTTGATAGAGGAGGCGAAGAGCAACCTCATGACTGAATCAACGATCTGAGTTAACGATTCAGTTGTGCTTGAAAGATAGTTGTCAGTGACCAAAGAAGACCGCCGATGGAAGTATTGGCGGTCTTTTGCATTCCGGTCTATGGCACCAGATAGCCCTTCACCCCGGTGAAGATGATCTGTGCGGCCAGCGCGCACACGAACAATCCCATCAGGCGACTGACGATCTGCAAGCCTTGATCGCCGAGGATCCGTTCGATGCGATTCGACAGATAAAGCACGATACCCACGGTAAAGCTGGCCAGGGCGATGCTCATGATGGCGGTGAGTTTGTCGTCCCAGTGGGGCTGACTGACGCCCATGACCAGCAACGCACCAATAGTGCCCGGGCCGACAGTCAGGGGAATGGTCAGCGGCACGATCGTCACGTCCTGCTGCACATTGTCCGTCTGCACCACCGACTTGCCTTGCGCCATGCCCAGTGCCGAGATGAACAGCACGCTGCCGGCGCCGATCCGGAAAGCATCTACGGTAATGCCGAACACATCGAAAATCACTCGCCCGAACAAATACAGAAGAACGCTGGAGACCAGCGTGGCGATCGCCACTTTCCAGGCCAGGCGTCGTTGCTCCTTGCGCGAATAACCACGGGTCAGGCTGATAAAGCAGGACAGCACGAAGAACGGGCTGTAGAGCACAAGCATCTTCAGGTAAACGCTGAACAACACATGGAGCATGGTTTCGACTCGCCGCTGTGGAGTGGACGACGTGGAGTCTATCAGTGGTTTAGTTGTTTGTGTCTGGAAGCGTGGTTTTAATCAGGTTTGATTTAACTTGTGTGGAAGTTGCTAAGTGGGTGGAAAGTTCAGATATCAAGTTACATGTTTTGCTTTGTTGTTTGTTTGATACTTGGTTATTGTTATTTGGCAAGTTCATGAGGAGCTTGTGATTCTAACTAATGGATGTGTCAAATGTATAATCAAGCTGTTCGTGAAAGTTATGTAAACACCTGTCTTGAAACGCTGGGTGAGTGTGATATCGGTGATCCGCTGATTATCAAGCCACGTGGCTTGCAGATTTCCGGTGATGATGTTGAAGCGCCGTCGCGCGGTAGCATCGTCGGTGAGGGCGTGCTGGGTTTCTCCAGTAACCTCACTGGCGATAACAAGTCCGATGCGCAGAATGCTTTTTTATTCGCAACGCGTGCAGCAAACAAAAAATACCCTGAAGAATCTCAGGGCAAGGAATGGTACCTGTACTTCCGGGACATCATGACCATGGCAGGCTGGACCCCTGTCAGCCGTTACTACAGCGATCTGCAAGTGGGTGGTACCAGTGTTCGCATGGACAAACTGGTTCTGGAGATTCTGTCTTCGGTCGTCGCGGGTGTTGCCTTGCCTGGCCCAACCAGCGCATTGATGCTGAAAGTAGCGGGCGATGCCATTGCCGCCCTGCAAAAGCGTGACACCGCAGCACTGACCGTTTACGAACGCAATCTGCTCGAGCATGGCGTCGGTGGTGTTTCCAGCGCCGCCTGCGTGGAAGTCGACGGTGAAGCGATCATGGCGGTCGGCGCAGTGCGCTTCCTGCGTCGGAACACCTCGACCAAAGTCATGTTTGTGGATCTTGATATTCGTAATGTGAAGTTGTATCGCGGTGAAACGGTATTTGCCAAAAATACATTCGTGGCGGATGGCGTGCGTGAGTTGATCAAGAACAAGTTGATTCCGCACAAGGACAAGATTGACGAGATCGACATTTGATGAGTGAAAAGGCGGCCGTAACAGGTCGCCTTTTTTACGGGGGACGATATGAAACTTGATTATTCGGTTTTGATCGTTGGCGCTTGCGTGATGTTGCTACCGGCAGCGGACGATGCGGATAGTTACAGCGATCTGGTCAACTCAGTGTTGTTGGCGCAGTTGGCCGCGAGCAAGAAAGTCGAAAAGTCGCAAGGTACTGACTGGTATGACGCCTACATCCAATTGATGGATGACTACTGGCTGCGCTACGCGCGCGCCCGACAAGACTGGTCCGTCAATGAGGGGGATGTCGAATCCGTCAGTGAATGGATCAGTGGCGCTATTGCCAAAGGTGGTTCGCAAAACGCCAGTGTGGCGGTGGCGACCTTGCAGCGTTTGGCTCAGTTATCGGGAGCCGAACCCGTCATGGCGCTGCTGCGAGCTCATGTGCAAAGGACCATGTCCCCACCCGATGAGGCTCATGCCCCTGCCGGACCCGTTCGATTGCTAGCAATCATCGCCTCGACGCCAATGCGCATTTCGAGCGTCTATGTTGAGTTCCAGGCTCATGGGTCTATCGAACTCAACCCGCTGGCCCAGCGTTTCGAAGCACGGGACATACAGGGAGCGGTCTGCTTGCGCTACGCCAAAGCCAGTTTGTCGGAAACACTCTACGGGCCTGTACGTGATGCCATCGCCTTGAAAGTCAGGGACAGGCAAGCGGCTCACGTTTTGGCGATGGCTGTTGAATAGCGGCGAGACGCTTGATCGGCAACGCCGCTCAGAAGGTTGAGGCGGTGCGATTCTGTTGGTCACGCTGTGCCACCCAGTGCTCGATCAGCTCACGCAGTTGCGACAGTTCCACCGGTTTGGCCATGTGCCCGTCCATCCCGGCCTGCCGCGCGCGCTCCTTGTGTTCAGCGAGGATGTGCGCTGTCAGCGCAACGATCGGCGTGCGAATGCGCTGGTTGCTGACTTCCCATGCGCGCAATTGCTGAGTCGCCGAGAACCCGTCGAGGATCGGCATTTCGCAATCCATCAACACCAGGTCGTAACGCTGGGCTTTCATTGCCTGCAAGGCTTCTTCGCCATTGCTGGCGGTGTCCGGTTGCAGATTGAGTTTGCCGAGCATGCCGCGGATGACCTTGGTGGAAATCGTGTTGTCTTCGGCCACCAGAATGCGGAAGTCGCTCGGCACCTTGACCGGCGCAGCGGGGCTGGCCGGCTGCGGCTGGAACACCACCTGGCCACGGTTGCGCTGGTTCAGTTCGTCGGCAAGCGTGGTCTTGAGGGTGTAGCCGGCCACCGGTTTGGCCAGGATGCGCTTGATCCCCGAATTGCGCGCGATGATCTTGCTCGGCGCATTGCTGATGCCGGTGAGCATGATCAGCAGGATGTCGTGGTTCAGGCTCGGGTCTTCCTTGATCTTGGCCGCCAGTTGCATGCCGGTCATGCCGGGCATGTTCTGGTCCAGCAGAACCACGTCGAAATAGTCGCGCAGGTGCGCCTTGGTACGCAGCAGGGCCAGCGCTTCCTTGCCCGACGGCACGGCGCTGACGTTCAGGCCCCAGGCGCTGCATTGCTGCACCAGCACCTTGCGGCAGGTGTCGTTGTCGTCGACCACCAATACGCGTGCGCCTTGCAGCGGGCTGTCGAGGTCCGAGGTCGGGTGCTCCAGGCGATCGGGATCCAACGGCAGGGTCAGCCACAGCGTACTGCCCTGGCTGGCGCCGCTCTTGATACCGAACTCGCCCTGCATCAAACGGATCAATTGGCGGGCGATCACCAGCCCGAGGTTGCCACCCAGACGGTTGGCCGACAGGAAGTGCTTGCTGTGCAACTCGGCGTGCATCAGCGCATCGCGCTCCTCCTGGTCCATCGGCTGGCCGCTGTCCTGCACGGCAATGCGCAGGCGTGGCCCGGCGCTGCGTTCGTCGAGGGCGACCACCACCAGCACTTCGCCTTCCTCGGTTTTCTTCAGGGCGTTTTCCAGCAGGCTCAGCAGTGTCTGGCGCAGGCGCGTCGGATCACCACTGATGACCCGTGGCACTTGCGGCTGGATGAAACTGATCAGCTCGACGTTCTGCTGTTCGGCCTTGGCGCGGTAGATGCTCAGGCAATCGTCGATCAGCGCGTTGAGGTCGAACTGCACGTCGTCGAGTTCGATCTGCCCGGACTCGAGCCGCGAGATGTCGAGGATCTCGTTGATCAGGGTCAGCAATTCGTTGCCGGCGCTGTGGATGGTTTGCACGTAGTCGCGTTGCTTGACCGACAGCGGCGTGCCGAGCAGCAGTTCGGTCATGCCCAGTACGCCGTTCATCGGCGTGCGGATTTCGTGGCTGATCTTGGCCAGGAACTCGGCCTTGGCGTTGATCTCGGCGTTGCTCGCGGCGAGGTCGCGGCTGATGCTGAAACGGCTTTCGGTAATGCTGCGCTGACGTTCGCCGAGGGCGATGCTCATCAGCAGGCCACTGATGCAGATGAAACCCATCAGGGTCATGATCAGGCCTTGCGGCGCCACCAGGGTCAGCCCCAGCAAGGCCGGGAGAATGATCAGTGTGCCGATGTTGAACACCACCATCGCGGCAACGAACAAGCGGGCAGGGCGGTAGCCTTTCTGCCAGTGATAGAAACCCACCAGCAGCATGCTCAGCCCAGCCAGGGCTACGAGCGCATAGGTGATGATGTTCAGCGGCAGGGTGTTGACGAACAACAGCAGCAGGCTGCAGATCACGATGAACAGGATGTCGCCGATCAGCAGCTTGTTCAGCGGATGCGGGCCGAGCGGCGCGAAGAAACGGTAGGCGAACATCAGGCCCGCCGGTGCGGTCAGCAGCAGGGCCAGATAGGCGCCGGGAGTCTGGATCGCATGCCAGTTCGGCAGCCACGGACCGGCGAGGTTGAGCAGCAGCAACAGGCTCAGGCTCAACAGGCCTTCACACACCGCGAGCCACAGACTGCTGCGTGAGCGGGTGTAGGCGTAGCGGATCAGGTTGTGCAGGATCAGCATCGCCAGACAGCCGAACAGCAGGCCGTAGATCAGCGTCTGGTTGTGATTGGCCGCGGCCATCACTGCCGATTGCAGGGTGATATACGGGCGCAACTGGTGATCGGAGACCAGTCGCAGGTAGACGTCGAGGGGTTTGTCGCTTTGCGGCAGCGGCAGCATGAAGTCGCTGCTCGGCAGCGGTCGCTCAACCTGGGGCTGAGCGGTACCGGTGTCGCGTTGTTCGATCAGGCGATCGCCGTCGAGGACATACAGATTGAGGTGCGACAGGTCGGGGGCGAAGATCCGCAGCACTTGTTCGTGCGTGCCGGGCGCCAGCCTGAAGCGCAGCCACAGGGCGCCATCGGGTTCGGCCGCGGTGAGGCGGTCAAGCTCGATAGGGCTGAATTGATTGGTGTAGCGGGCGGAGCGGATGTCGCTCAGCTGCAGGTTGCCCTGATCGTCAAGCAATACCGACCAGCCACTGCCTTGCGCGGCCTGGGCCGGGAGCATGCAGAGCAAGGTCAACAGCGTGACGGTGAAGCCTATGGCAATCCTGAGCCAGCGCACGGCGAAATCCCTTCGTAGGTTGATGCCAGAATATAACGATGCGCAGCGTCGGAACAGTCCGGCAAGGGCGATGAGCCCCTGCCGGAAACACAGCGTAGCTTATTACTGAGACTCACCGCGTTCACGGGCAATGGCGCGGTAGCCAATGTCGGTGCGGTAGAAGCAGCCTTCCCAGTCGATGGCCTTGGCCAGTTTGTAGGCCTGCTCCTGGGCGGCGCCGACGCTGGCGCCCATGGCGGTGGCGCACAGCACCCGACCGCCGGCCGTCACGACGTTGCCGTCCTTGAGCGCAGTACCGGCGTGGAAGACCTTGCCTTCCAGTGCGGCGGCTGCGTCCAGACCGTTGATCGGCGCGCCCTTGGCGTAGTCGCCCGGGTAACCGCCGGCGGCCAGCACGATGCCGACGCTCGGACGTGGATCCCACTGCGCTTCAACCTTGTCCAGCGCCTGGGCCAGTGCCGCTTCGACCAGCAGCACCAGGCTCGACTGCAGACGCAGCATCACCGGTTGGGTTTCCGGGTCGCCGAAGCGGCAGTTGAACTCGATGACCTTCGGATTGCCGGCCTTGTCGATCATCAGACCGGCGTACAGGAAACCGGTGTAGACGTTGCCTTCGTCGGCCATGCCGCGCACGGTCGGCCAGATCACTTGGTCCATCACGCGCTGGTGCACGTCGGCGGTGACCACCGGTGCAGGGGAGTAAGCACCCATGCCGCCGGTGTTCGGGCCGCTGTCGCCGTCGCCGACGCGTTTGTGGTCCTGGCTGGTGGCCATCGGCAGAACGTTCTTGCCGTCGACCATGACGATGAAGCTGGCTTCTTCGCCGTCGAGGAATTCTTCGATGACAACGCGCGAACCGGCGTCGCCAAAGGAATTGCCGGCGAGCATGTCGCGCACGGCGTCTTCGGCTTCGGCCAGGGTCATGGCGACGATCACGCCTTTACCGGCGGCCAGACCGTCAGCCTTGATCACGATCGGTGCGCCTTTTTCACGCAGATAAGCCAGGGCCGGCTCGATCTCGGTGAAGTTCTGGTAGTCGGCGGTCGGGATCTTGTGGCGTGCCAGGAAATCCTTGGTGAAGGCTTTCGAGCCTTCCAGCTGCGCGGCGCCGGCGGTCGGACCGAAGCAGTCCAGGCCACGGGAGCGGAACAGGTCGACGACGCCAGCCACCAGCGGTACTTCCGGGCCGACGATGGTCAGGGAAACGTTTTTCTCGGCGAAGTCAGCGAGCTGCTCGAGGGCCAGCACGTCGATGGCGACGTTTTCGCACTTGGCCTCAATCGCGGTGCCGGCGTTGCCTGGTGCGACGAAAACCTTCTGCACACGCGGATCCTGAGCCACTTTCCAGGCCAGTGCGTGTTCGCGGCCACCGCTGCCAATGATCAAAACATTCATTTCAAAAACCTCAAAATTCTGTCAGGCGCTGCTGGAGCGCTTTATGTGGGAGCGAGCCTGCTCGCGAAAGCGGTGTGTCAGTCAACGTCAACGTCGCTGGCAGATTGCATTCGCGAGCAGGCTCGCTCCCACATTTGAATCTGTGTATCAGTGACGGAAATGACGCATGCCGGTGAACACCATCGCGATGCCGGCCTCATCAGCAGCAGCAATCACTTCAGCATCACGCATCGAGCCACCCGGCTGGATCACTGCCGTGATACCAACCTTGGCCGCGTTGTCCAGACCGTCGCGGAACGGGAAGAACGCGTCCGACGCCATTACCGAACCAGCCACTTGCAGACCGGCGTGCTCAGCCTTGATCGCGGCGATACGCGCCGAGTTCACGCGGCTCATCTGGCCGGCGCCGACACCGATGGTCTGGCGGTTCTTGGCGTAGACGATGGCGTTGGATTTGACGAACTTGGCCACTTTCCAGGCGAAGATCAGGTCGTGGACTTCCTGCTCGGTCGGGGCGCGCTTGGTCACCACTTTCAGGTCGTCGGCGCCGATCATGCCGATGTCGCGGCTCTGTACCAGCAGCCCGCCGTTGACGCGCTTGTAGTCCCAGGCCGGAACGCGATCGGCCGACCACTCGCCGCAGGCCAGCAGGCGAACGTTAGCCTTGGCAGCGACGATGGCGCGGGCTTCTTCGCTGACGCTTGGGGCGATGATCACTTCAACGAACTGACGCTCGACGATCGCCTTGGCGGTCTCGGCATCCAGTTCACGGTTGAGGGCGATGATGCCGCCGAACGCGGATTCGGTGTCAGTGGCGTAGGCCAGTTCGTAAGCCTGACGGATGCCGCCTTCGGCGTCCGGGCTCACGGCCACGCCGCACGGGTTGGCGTGCTTGACGATCACGCAGGCCGGTTTGACGAAGCTCTTCACGCATTCCAGCGCAGCGTCGGTGTCGGCCACGTTGTTGTACGACAGTTCCTTGCCTTGCAGCTGGGTCGCGGTGGCGATGCCGACTTCGGCAGGCTTGGCTTCAACGTAGAACGCCGCGCTCTGGTGCGGGTTCTCGCCGTAGCGCATTTCCTGGGCCTTGATGAACTGGCTGTTGAAGGTGCGCGGGAATTCGCTGCGGTCTTCAGTGCTGAGGGTGTCAGCAGCCTGGTTCACGGTGCCCATGTAGTTGGCGATCATGCCGTCGTAGGCGGCGGTGTGTTCGAACGCCTTGAGCATCAGGTCGAAACGCTGAGCGTAGGTCAGGCCACCGGCCTTGAGGTTTTCCAGGACGTTGGCGTAATCGCTGGCATTCACCACGATGGCCACGTCTTTGTGGTTTTTCGCCGCCGAACGGACCATGGTCGGGCCGCCGATGTCGATGTTTTCGATGGCGGTCGGCAGGTCGCAGCCTGGCTTGCTGATGGTGGCTTCGAACGGGTACAGGTTCACGGCTACCAGATCGATCGGCTTGATGCCGTGCTCGTTCATGATGGCGTCGTCGATACCACGACGACCGAGGATCCCGCCGTGGATTTTCGGGTGCAGGGTTTTCACCCGACCGTCCATCATCTCTGCGAAACCGGTGTAATCCGCGACTTCCACTGCGGCCACGCCGTTGTCCTGCAGCAGTTTGAAGGTCCCGCCGGTGGAAAGGATTTCCACGCCCAGGGCTTCCAGCTCCCTGGCGAATTCGAGGATCCCGGTCTTGTCGGAAACACTGATCAAGGCGCGGCGGATCGGCAGGCGGGTAGTCTGGTCGGTCATCTCAATTTCCATCAAAAGCAAGGGAAGTCAGCAAAAAAGGCGACCGGTTTTACGCGGGCGCCTTTCTGGTTTGATTGAATGCTTACAGCAGATCGTACTGCTTGAGTTTCTTGCGCAGCGTGCCGCGGTTCAGTCCGAGCAGCTCGCTGGCCTTGGTCTGGTTGCCCTTGACGTAGTTCATCACGCTTTCGAGCAGGGGAGCCTCGACTTCGGAGAGCACCAGGTTGTACACATCCGTGACGGACGCGCCCTCAAGGTGGGCGAAATAATTGTGCAGCGCCTTCTCGACACTCCCGCGAAGGGTCTGGCCTTCTTCGCTCGGGGTATTGAGGTGCTGTTTCAAATTCACGTTGTCGCTCACGGGTGTTGTTCCACTCACTAAAGTCTCGGTCATCATCGTCATGCGGCCACCCCTTCTCCGTCCCCTGTCAGGCTCTTGTAACGTTCGGCGAAGAACTCCCGAACGTTGGCGCATTGTGTTTCCGTACCATCCAAACGATTGAAGTGGGCGCGAAACTCCCTGGCGCCCGGCAAGGTTGCGAGATACCAGCCCACATGTTTGCGGGCAATTCGCACACCCATCACGTCCCCATAGAAGGCGTGGAGGGCGGCCAGATGCTCAAGCAGAATGCGTTCCACCTCGATCAGCTCCGGCGCCGGCAGTTTTTCGCCGGTACGCAGAAAGTGTTCGATCTCGCGAAAAATCCATGGCCGCCCCTGGGCGGCCCGGCCGATCAACAGGCCATCGGCACCGGTCGCGTCGAGCACGTAGCGGGCCTTTTCCGGCGATACGATGTCGCCGTTGGCAAAGACCGGAATCGACACCGCCTGCTTGATCGCGGCAATGGTGTCGTACTCGGCTTCGCCGGTGTACAGGTCGGCGCGGGTGCGGCCATGCACCGCCAGCGCCGTGATCCCGGCCTGTTCGGCGATCTTCGCCACGGTCAGGCCGTTCTTGTTGTCGCGATCCCATCCGGTGCGGATCTTCAGGGTCACCGGCACATCAACCGCCGCCACGACGGCATGCAGGATCTCGGTAACCAGTGCTTCATCCTTCAACAACGCGGAGCCGGCGGCCTTGTTGCAGACCTTCTTCGCCGGGCAACCCATGTTGATATCAATAATCTGTGCGCCCAGCTCGACGTTGGCCCGGGCCGCATCTGCCAGCATCTGCGCATCGCCACCGGCGATCTGCACCGAGCGTGGCTCGGGATCGCCTTCGTGGATCATGCGCATGCGCGACTTGCGGGTGTTCCACAGGCTCATGTCACTGGTGACCATTTCCGAGACTACAAGCCCTGCGCCCAGACGCTTGCACAGCTGACGAAAGGGCTGGTCGGTGACACCCGCCATCGGGGCGAGGATCAAACCGTTCTGCAATGTATATGGGCCGATGCGTACCGCCGACATAGGACTTCCCTGAAGTGGGGCCGGATCATGAGAGTTCGAAAAAGGGTTGGCATGATACCCGCTCTCGATGACTGGATAAAGGCTGAATTGAACAAAATCTGAACAGTTATTCTGTTATTACCGCCGGTTTGGTCGCGCGGTGTGCAGTCAGAAAATTGCCGTCAATCCGGGAGCGGTGAAGCGCTTCACTCGGGTGAGTGGAAACTCAGGCTGTAGTTCACCGCTTTCGGGCCTGGATCGAGGATGTCCAGAGCGATGTGGATCGGCGTCTGCGGCGGCATTTCCGCCATGCCTTCGAGGTCGCCGTTGAGGTATTCGCCGGGTTTGAAGCGACGACTGGCGATCAGGTGGCCGTTGAGGTCGGCGAAGCGCAGCTCCAGCAGCGGAAACGGCTGCGAGAACGGCGCGCGGTTATAAATGATCGCGTCCACCACCAGCGCACCGCTGAATTCCGGGTGGCTGCGCACCACCAGGTTGCTGCTCTTGATCTTGGCGATATCCACTTTGGACGGCACCGTGCAGCCGACTTGCGGGCACAGTTGCTGGAACCACGGCCGGTATTGATCCTGGCGCGCCAGTTCATCGAAGTGATAGGCGATGTACTGGCCGCCCAGACCGGCGGCGGCCAGCACGATCAGCAACAGCCAGAGCAGGCGACGGCCCCAGGGCGAGCGGCGTTTCTGCCAGTCCAGTTGCAGCGGATCATCGGTCAGATCCTGCAAGGCTTCGGCGCGAGCACT
Source organism: Pseudomonas pharyngis (assembly GCF_021602345.1). GTDB lineage: Bacteria > Pseudomonadota > Gammaproteobacteria > Pseudomonadales > Pseudomonadaceae > Aquipseudomonas > Aquipseudomonas pharyngis. Next base: position 46,418 of record NZ_BQID01000003.1, on the reverse strand, counting down.
GGATTCGACACGTTCGCGTTTTTTGCGCGCAGGTTCGATCAGTGGCAGTTCGTCGTCGACGTCATCGCTGGCCGACAGACGTTCGCGGCGGGCATTCGGGTCGATCGGATCGTGCAGGCGCAGTTGCGGGATCGGCGGTTCGTCGTCGAGATCCACCGGCTCCAGCGACAGCGAAGGTTCGGTGCGCTCCGATCGGACGGGTTCAGGCTCGACGACGTCGGGTTCATCTTCGACTTCGGGAGCGCGCTCATCTGCCGGTTCGCTGAACAGGCTGTCCGGCCAAGCCGTATCTTCCGGTTCATGGCTGTCGCGACGAGCGCTCAGGGCGTCTTCGCGTGGGCGGCCGAATTCGGTGGTCGGCTGGATTTCCCGTTGCTCGAGGCGGGCCAGCTCTTCGTCCAGATCCAGGCTGTCCAGATCCAGCTCGGCGGCGCTCCATTGCTTTTGGCTGATGGCGCGTGGCTCGGGCGTTTCGACGATGGCTGGTGGTTCGACAGGCGCAGGCTCGCTGATCGGCGGCTCGCTGATTAGCGGCGCCACCGGTGTGACCGCTTCCTTGCTTGCGTGCTGCTCCAGCAATTGCTTGGCGGCATTGAACACTTGCAGGCAGGAGCCGCAACGAACCACCCCGCGGGCCACGCTCAACTGAGCGTGGCTGACACGGAAACTGGTTTGGCAATGCGGGCACTGGGTGACGAAGCTGTCAGTCATGCGGCGATCCGGATTGAGCAGGCGGTCATTCTAGCGCCGACGGCCGGTGATGCGCACCCAGCCATCGCGATTGGCGATCGGGTCGAGATCGAAGTCCTGCGCGTAGGCGGCAGCGACTTCGTCACCTTGTTCGGCGAGGATCCCGGACAGCGCCAGACGCCCGCCGGACTTGACCAGGCCGGACAGTTGCGGCGCCAGGGAAACCAGCGGACCGGCCAGAATGTTGGCCACCAGTACGTCGGCTTTGACCTGCGGCAGGTCTTCCGGAAGGTACAGCGGGAACAGTTCGTCCGCGATGTTGTTGCGCCCGGCGTTGTCGCGGGAGGCTTCGAGTGCCTGCACGTCGATGTCGGTGCCCACGGCTTCTTTCGCGCCCAGCAGCAGGGCGGCAATCGCCAGAATCCCCGAGCCGCAGCCGAAGTCCAGCACGTTGCAGTCTTTCAGGTCCTGGCCGTCCAACCATTCCAGGCACAGGGCGGTGGTCGGGTGGGTGCCGGTACCGAACGCCAGGCCCGGGTCCAGCAGCAGGTTGACCGCGTCCGGCTCCGGTGCGGCGTGCCAGCTCGGCACGATCCACAGACGCTGGCCGAAACGCATCGGCTGGAAACCATCCATCCAGCTGCGTTCCCAGTCCTGGTCTTCGATCACTTCGCTGTGGTGCTCGGGCAGCGGGCTGCCGGTCAGCAGTTCCAGATGGGCCAGTACCGGGGCGGCTTCGGTGCCGCCCTCGAACAGGGCCAGCAGGTGGGTGTGCGCCCACAGCGGGGTGGTATTGAGTTCCGGTTCGAAGATCGGCTGGTCTTCGGCGTCCATGAAGGTCACCGAAACGGCGCCCACTTCAAGGAAAGCGTCTTCGTAGGTTTCGGCTTGTTCCGGGCTGATGGCGAGTCTTACTTGCAGCCAAGGCATGGCGGGCACCTGTGAAAAAGATTGATTGCAGCCTAGCGGCCTGCGAGAAGCGCGCAAGTTTACGCGAGCGCGACGGTTTTGTGGGAGCGGGGAATGTGTGAGCAGATGAAACCTTCGGAAACAACAAAGCCGCCCGAAGGCGGCTTTGTCAGGTGCGGGCTGAAGCTTAGTGCTTCTCGCCAGCCAGCTTGTGCTCGAGGTAGTGAATGTTCACGCCCCCTTTGCAGAAGCCTTCGTCACGGGTCAGATCACGGTGCAGCGGGATGTTGGTCTTGATCCCGTCAACCACGATTTCGTCCAGGGCATTGCGCATGCGGGCCATGGCTTCGTCGCGGGTCGCGCCGTAAGTGATCAGCTTGCCGATCAGCGAGTCGTAGTTCGGCGGAACGGCATAACCGCTGTACAGGTGCGAATCGACGCGAACGCCGTTGCCGCCTGGTGCGTGGAAATGCTTGACCGTACCCGGGCTCGGCATGAAGGTTTTCGGGTCTTCGGCGTTGATCCGGCATTCCAGCGAATGACCGCGGATCACCACATCATCCTGGGTATACGACAGCTTGTTGCCAGCGGCGATGCTGAGCATCTCCTTGACGATGTCGATACCGGTGACCATTTCCGAAACCGGGTGTTCCACCTGAACACGGGTGTTCATTTCGATGAAGTAGAAACGACCGTTCTCGTACAGGAACTCGAAGGTGCCGGCGCCACGGTAGCCGATGTCGATGCACGCCTTGACGCAGCGAGCCAGGACTTCCTTGCGCGCGTTCTCGTCGATGCCCGGTGCCGGCGCTTCCTCGAGAACCTTCTGGTGACGGCGTTGCAGCGAGCAATCGCGGTCGCCCAGATGGATGGCATTGCCCTGGCCGTCGGACAGAACCTGCACTTCGACGTGACGCGGGTTGGTCAGGAATTTTTCCAGATAGACCATCGGGTTGCCGAACGCCGCGCCAGCTTCGGAGCGGGTCAGTTTCGCCGAGGCGATCAGGTCTTCTTCCTTGTGCACCACGCGCATGCCGCGACCACCACCGCCGCCGGCGGCCTTGATGATCACCGGATAGCCGACTTCACGACCGATGCGCAGCGCCGTTTCCTCGTCTTCCGGCAGCGGGCCGTCGGAACCTGGAACGGTTGGCACGCCCGCTTCGATCATCGCGTGCTTGGCCGATACCTTGTCGCCCATCAGGCGAATGGTTTCGGCTTTCGGACCGATGAAGGCGAAGCCGGAGTTCTCGACCTGCTCGGCGAAGTCGGCGTTTTCCGCGAGGAAACCGTAGCCTGGGTGAATGGCGGTAGCGCCAGTCACTTCAGCGGCAGCGATGATGGCCGGGATGTGCAGGTAGGACTGAGCGGCAGAAGCCGGGCCGATGCAGACGGATTCGTCTGCCAGACCCAGGTGCATCAGCTCTTTGTCGGCCTTGGAGTAAACGGCGACGGTCTTGATGCCCATCTCTTTGCAGGCACGCAGAATCCGCAGGGCGATCTCACCGCGGTTAGCGATCAGAACTTTTTCCAACTTCGCAGTCATCAAAGGCTCTCCGCAGTTCAAACGATGGTGAACAGCGGTTGGTCGTACTCAACCGGCTGGCCGTCTTCGACGAGGATGGACTCGATCACACCGCTGGTTTCAGCTTCGATGTGGTTCATCATCTTCATGGCTTCGACGATGCACAGGGTGTCGCCTTTCTTCACGGTCTGGCCGACTTCAACGAAGGACGGCGAGGTTGGCGAAGATTTGCGATAGAAGGTGCCGACCATCGGCGAACGGGCAACAGTGCCGTTCAGCGCTGGAGCAGCAGCGGCAGCTGGAGCTGCGGCAGCAGCAACCGGAGCGGCAGCGGCGGCAGGTGCAGCGGCCGGAGCCTGCATCGGAGCCGGTGCGTAGTACTGCTGCGCCGGGGTCTTGCTGTGACGGCTGATGCGTACGGACTCTTCGCCTTCCTTGATCTCGAGCTCGTCGATGCCGGACTCTTCCAGCAATTCGATCAGTTTCTTAACTTTACGGATATCCATGAATCATCAACTCCCAAGGGTCGGTCAGGGGCGTATAGCTTGTTGTTCAAGCTGCTCTAGTGCAGCCTCCAGGGCCAGTCGATAACCGCTGGCGCCAAGGCCGCAGATCACTCCTACCGCTACGTCGGAGAAGTAGGAGTGATGGCGGAAAGGTTCGCGTTTGTGCACGTTGGACAAATGCACTTCGATGAATGGGATGCTCACTCCCAGCAGCGCGTCACGTAATGCGACACTTGTGTGTGTAAATGCTGCCGGGTTGATCAGAATGAAGTCCACGCCCTCGCCGCGTGCGGCGTGGATGCGATCGATCAATTCGTACTCGGCGTTGCTTTGCAGATACAGCAGATGATGGCCGGCTTCACGGGCGCGGCGTTCCAGATCCTGATTGATCTGCGTCAGGGTGGTCGACCCGTAGGTCCCGGGTTCCCGGGTGCCGAGCAGGTTCAGGTTGGGGCCGTGCAGCACCAGTAGCGTTGCCATCTGCGTGTTCCTTGTTATGGGTGAGCCTTCGTCAGAACCCGGCGACTATGCCGCAAAGACTTTGTGACTGTCCAGTTCTCTGCAATAGCCAGCACGATGACCGATGTTTGCGCAAAATATGTGACTGACTGATTAAATCCGGTCATTCGCTTTGGCGACACGTTCGGCGAAGTCGCTGGCGTTGATCTCGCCGATCACCCGCACATCGCGACGTTCCACCCCGTCCTTGCCGAAGAACATCAGCGCCGGTGGGCCGAACAGGCTGTAGCGGTCGAGCAGGGTGCGCTGTTCGGCGTTGCTGGCGGTGATGTCGAAGCGGATCAGCCGAAAGCCCTTGAGCCGATCCACGACTGTGGCGTCATTGAGTACTTCGTGTTCGATGACTTTGCAGCTGATGCACCAGTCGGCGTACCAGTCAAGCAGCAACGGGGTGCCGGCGGTTTTCGCTTCGAGCAGTGCCCGATCCAGTTCCGCCGGGGTGCTGACGGTCTGCCACGAGCCGCTGTTTTGCGCGGTCGAGCCGCTGTCGGCAAGTCGTGCCGGGGCTATTGGATTCAGCGGGTCGGTCTGCCCGCTGAACGCGCCGTACCAGCAGGCCAGCGCATAAAACAGCAGGAACAGGCCCAGCAATTGGCCGAGGCGTTTGCGCGGCGGTTTGTAGACGAATTCCAGAGCGCCGAGGAACAGGCCGACGCCGCCGGCCAGCAGGCCGATCAGCAGCAAGGTGATCTGTCCCGGCAATACCCGGCTGAGCAAACCGATGGCCAGCCCGAGCAGCAACACGCCGATGCCGTTCTTCACGTACATCATCCACGGCCCGCTTTTCGGCAGCCACGCCGCGCCGCCGGTGGCCACCAGCAACAGCGGCGCGCCCATGCCCAGGCCGAGCATGAACAGCTTCAGGCCGCCACCCAGCGCGTCGCCACTGGCGCTTATATAAAGCAGCGCGCCGGCCAGCGGGGCGGAAACGCATGGCGATACCAGCAAACTCGACACCACGCCCAACACCGCCGCGCCCCACAGCGAGCCGCCTTCGGTGCGCCCGGCGATCCGGTCGAGACGGCTGCTGATGAAGTGCGGCAGTTTCAGCTCGAATACGCCGAACATCGCCAGCGCGAACACCGCAAAGAACATCGCGAACGGCACCAGCACCCACGCCGATTGTAGCCGTGCCTGCAAATTCAGTTGCGCGCCGAAGAGCCCCATCAAGGCTCCGAGCAGGGCGAAGCACGCAGCCATCGGCAGCACATAAGCCAGGGACAGATTGAAGCCGCGCCAACCGCCGACCTGCCCGCGCAACACCACACCGGACAGGATCGGCAGCATCGGCAATACACACGGCGTGAAGGTCAGGCCCAGGCCCGCCAGGAAAAACAGCGCCAGATCTCGCCAGTCCCAACCGGTCACCGGAGTGGACGCGTCACTTGGCGCTGCGTTGCCCGCGATGCTCAGGCGCTCGGTTTCCGGTGGATAGCACAAGCCTTTGTCGGCACAGCCCTGATAGGTGACGGCCAGCGTGAACGCTCGGGCATCATTGCGTGGCAGCTCCACATCGAGAATGCCGTGGTAGACCTCGACGTCACCGAAATACTCGTCGTGTTTCTGTTCGCCTTGCGGCAGTTGTGCGGCGCCAAGTTTTACCTCCGCCGGCTCGGCGCGAAATTGGAAACGGTGGCGGTAGAGGTAATAGCCTTCGGTGGCGACGAAGCGCAGTTTGACCGATTGCGGCGTGCTCTCAACCAGGCTCAGTTGAAAGGCTTCGCGCACCGGCAGGAAGTCGGCGCTGTTGTTGACCGAGCCCAGCGTGGCGCTGGGTTTGCTGTCGAACAGACCGGCGGCGCCGGCCGGCAGGGCGAAGACGAAAAACAGCAGGCAGAGCAGACGGCGCATGACAATCTCGCGAATCAAAGGTGCGGGAATGATAGCGGACTTGGCCCTGAGCTGTGTGTCACACGCGAAACGCTTGCACGGCGGTGTGCAGCTGACCGCCCAGCAACAGCAGGTTCTCGCCTTGTTCGCGGCCCTGACCGATGCGCAGCAGATTGTCCCCGCCCAACTGGTGAATCCGTTCGCTGTGATCGCGGATCTCGCTGACCGCACCGCTCTGTTGCGCGGTGATGTCGGCGATGCGGATCGCGGTGTCGGAGATGGTCTGGATCGCACCGACAATCCTGTCCAGCGCCCCGTCCGCCGATTGCGCCTGATTGGCGGTGGCCTCGGCGTGTTCGACCTGGGCGCGCATGCCCTCGACCGATTGCCGGGCGGCGGTTTGCAGGCCGGCGATCAGGGTCTGAATCTCGGCGGTGGCGCCGGCGGTGCGTTGTGCCAGTGAGCGGACTTCTTCGGCCACCACGGCAAATCCACGGCCCATTTCCCCGGCGCGGGCGGCTTCGATCGCCGCGTTGAGCGCCAGCAGGTTGGTCTGGTCGGCAATCGAGCGGATCACCGTCAGTACGCCGCCGATGGTCGCCGACTCTTCGGCCAGGTGTTCGATCATCTGCGCGTTGCCTTGCACTTCACCGACCAGCGCGTGCAGGCCGGTGAGGCTCTGGCCGATCACCTGTTGCCCGTGTTCGACCGCCAGCCCGGCATGGCGACTGGCGTCGGCGGCCTGGCGCGCATCGCCGGCCACTTGCTGAATGGTCGCTTCCAGTTCGCCGAGAGAATCACGGATCAGCGCTGTATCGCCGGCCTGATGTTCGGCGCCGCTGTGCAAGTCATTGCTCAGCTCGGCGAGGGTGCGGCTGCTGCCCGCCACCTGTTCGGCATTGCCGCGAATGGTCCCGACCAGATCCACCAGGTAGGCGCGCAATCGATTGAGCGAGGCTTCGATGTCGTGCAGTTCGCGGTTGGTCTTGCCCAGATGAATGTCGCGGCTGAAGTCGCCTTCGGCCCAGGTTGACAGCGCCGGCGCGAGGTTGGTCAGGGTGCGGGCCAGGCGCCGCTGCAGGGTGTCGATCAGCAGCGCGATCAGCAGAATCAGACCGATCATCACGCCTTGCATCAGCCGTACTTCGCCCTGGATCTGCCCGTGCTGGGCGCGTACCACCGGTTCGAGGCCGGCGATGGCTTGCTGCACGGCGGCGATTTTCTGGTGGGTCGCGGTGCTGAGGTCGGTGCGTTTCTGGATCTGCTCGCGGGTGCGCGCCAGCTCTGCCGGGTAACGGCCGAGCAAACTGTTGAGTTCGCGTTTGAGGCCGACGCCGGCATCTTCGGCGGCGGCTTTTTCGGTGCTTTCGATGCCCATCAACGCGGCGAAGTCGTCGCTGCCGGACTCACTGCTGGCGACCACACCGAGCAAGGGCAGGGCATCGATCGTTTGGGCCTGGGCGCGGATGTTGCTGACTTCGCGCTCGACATCGGCGGCCAGTTCACTGCGTCCGCTGCTGACCAGTTTGTCCCGGGCCAGCGACAGTTTGCCCAAATGTTGAGAGGCAATCAGCAGGGGTGTCAGGTAGGTCGCGTTACCGCCGGCGTAGGTGCTGAGTTGGTCGAGACTGGCGCTCAATTCGCGCTCGGCCTGCAATAGCAACGCCTGCGGATCACCGGCGAGTTTGCCGGCAGCCAGCAGGTCGGTCTTGCTGAATTCATCGAGGCCGCTGAGGCTCGGGCGCAAGGTGTCGGCCAGCGCGGGTGGCAGCTCACCGAGTTCTTTGTGCAACTGATCGATGGCCTGGCTGGCGCTGCTCAGGCGCAGAGCGTCACCGCTGGCGAGGTAATCCTCGACGTTGCGTGCGACTTCATTCTGAAATTGCTGCGACAGCCCCAGGTAACGCTCCATCAACAGATACGGGCGTTCCAGGGCTTTCTGCGACCACCACAGGGTGGCGCCGAGGGCCACGCAGACGGCGACCAGCAACAGAGTGTTGAGATTGGTGAGCAACTTCAGGCGCATGACGGCTACCAACGGCAGAATGGTAAGTGCCTGAATTTATTGCGGTTCTGTTACAGGGTTATGACCGATTGGGGCGATTCCGATGAAAAAGTGGCACTTTGCTTTGAGTCGCGGGCGGTCTGCACCCGATTGCGCCCTTCGCCCTTGGCGCGATACAGCGCCTCGTCGGCCTGGCTGGCCATCATCAGGCTGTCGGAGTCGTCGCGCATCTCCACCACGCCGGCGCTGAAGGTGCACCACAGATCCTGCGGCTGGGCCGGATAGTGAATCTCGGCAAAGCGCTGGCGGATTTCGTCGAGCACTTTGTGCGCGGCTTCTATATCGGTGTCGGGCATGACGATGGCGAACTCTTCGCCGCCGTAACGGCCGATGAAGTCGGTCTTGCGCAGACGCTGCTTAAGGAACAGCGCCAGGCTCTTGATCACCCGGTCGCCCATGGGGTGGCCGTGGCTGTCGTTGACCCGTTTGAAGTGGTCGATGTCGAGCATGGCAAAGCTCAACGGCTTGTTCTCGCGGCGGGCGCGGAACGAACAGTCTTCGAGCAATTGCAGAATGTGCGTGTGGTTGTACAGGCCGGTGAGGCTGTCGCGAACCATCCGTGCTTTCAGGTTGCGCGCGCGGGCGGCGCGGTTGCGTACGGTGGTGATCAGGTGGCGCGGCTTGATCGGCTTGGTCAGGAAGTCGTCGCCGCCTTCGCTCATGGCGTCGAGCTGCTTGTCCAGATCGTCTTCGGCCGACAGGTAAATGATCGGCACGCTCACATAACGGTCGTTGTGGCGGATGACCTTGGCCAGCTCGGTGCCGGTGCAGGCTGGCATGTACATGTCGAGAATGATCAAGTCCGGCTGGAAGTCCGCCAGCTCGGCCATGGCCTGGATCGGTTCGATCAGGGTGCGGGTGACGATCCCGGCGCTGTTGAGCAGGCGTTCGGTGTGCAGGGCCTGGGCGCGGGAGTCGTCGATGATCAGCACTTTATAGGGTTCGTACTGGGCGACGCAGGTCAGGACTTCGATCTTCTCCAGCAGGCTCGAGGCTTCGAGGGTACCGGTGAGAAATTCCTGGCCACCGGCGCGCACCGCCGCGAGGCGGGTCGGGGTGTCGGTTTCGTGCAGGCTGAAGAACAGCAGCGGCAGCGGTTCTTCCAGACCTTGCTGGGCTTCTGCGGCGAGCTTCAGACCGACGCCGGCACCGCTGAAATCCACGTCCATGACGATCGCGGCCGGCAGGCGCTCGACCATCGAGGAGCGAAACGCCGACACGCTGTCCAGCGCCTGAGCGCTCAGACCGAAAAACTCCAGCTGCTTGGCCAGCCGCTCGGCGCGGTCGTGATCCTGCAGCATCACGTAGATCGGTTTGCGCAGGGGTGGCAGGAAGGTCTGATCAAGCTGATCGCCATGGCGCAGCCCGGTGCGCGACAGACGCTGCATCAAACGGTTGAGATCGGTGATCAGGCCGCTGCTCAGGCGTCCGCGATTGGCGTCCACCGCTTCCAGCGACTGGCTGATGTGACGGGCCAGCTGCGTGTGCTCGGGCTGTTCGAAGCGCTCGGCAAAACGCAGCAGGCGCAGATTGGCCTCGCTCAGTTCGGCGAGGTCGGCAGTGGACCACTCACTGCGTTGCAGGCGCTGCCATATCTCAAGAATCTGACGTGCCTGATGAATTACCCGCTGGGCAAAGTGGTGCTTGAGGCGCTCACGGCTGGGGTCTTCTGGCTCGGTCATATCCTGACTACTAGTTAGGCTGCATGCTGAGATCGACTGGTGGCTCTATGCTAGCACCTCTTTTCCCTTACATGAGTGTCGTACGTCAATAATCTGCTGTGCGTCACCATTCAGTTTCTGACTGGTCGGTTTTATCCGGGGCTTGCTCGTCGATCAAGTGCCCGTGAACCGGGCGTTGAAGGATGTTTCCCAGGGCTTTTGAGGACGCTTCTCCCGCACTGGATAGTCATCGTCTGTCAGGGCTTTCTGATTTTTCCCAAGGTCGGTTTCGCAAGTGTTTTGCGCTGGTAGGGTCAGGGAAACCCCTACCGGATGTTTGCCCGGACATGACCCAGTGTTTCAACAAATACCCCAGCGATGCCCTGCGCCTGAATCACAACATCACGCCCGTTGCCGACTGTGAGTGCAATGAAGAGATGTTGTATGGCGAACGGGTGAGGGTGACCGAGGTGCCGGTTTTGACGTGCCAGTGCCTTTGGCGTGCCTATCAGCGGGAGGCGGAGAACATCGTCGCCCCTGACGGCGTGCTGATCGCCGATCCGGTGCAGCGCAACCGGGCGATCAACGCCGCGTATGCCCGACTGTGGCTGCATGACTCGCGGTTCCAGTGGGCCGGGCTGGCGGCGTTCGCGTCCAAGCAGGTCGGTTGTGGATTGCTGCATGCGGCGGACAGTATCGAGCTGATCCACCAGGAGCATGAGGCGCGGCAGCGGGTGCGGGACGGACGCCGTGAGTCCGGGCTGCTCACTCCGGACAAAATGCCCCGACAGGCCGAGGACTGGGGGGATTACCAAGAGGCGAGGGCGCGCAACCCTGTGCCTTCGCTGGATTTGCGTACTTCGGGTGAAGAGCTGTCATTGGTGCAGCAACAGTTCCGGCATGTGTACGACATGATGGCGATGGGCAATACCACGCTGTTTCTGGATGTTTATCCGCTGCATCAGTTTTATGCGGTGCGAGGGTTGGCGGAGTTGAAGAAGTGTCTGAAGACCCGGAAAACGATTCATGGACACGCAAAGTTTCCGGTGCTTTGGCCTATAGGGGAGAAAACCATTCCTTTCGGTTGGGCGTTTCAAGAAATCTTGAGGGGATTTGAAGCGATAGAAACGGGGAATATTGCCGAAAGTGTGAAGCATCTGGCCTGGCACGAGCAGCGAAACATTCTCCAACCGAGCATCTACGAAAATCGTCATTTGGTGACGTTGTTGCGTGGGAATCATTTTTCCTACGCGACCGGCTTTCCTTCCGGTGTGGCGCAGGCCATCGAGTTGACCCTCACCAGTCAATGTCAGCGTGTCGAAGATGGCCGCACCATCGGGTTCGGCAGCAATCCGATGGCGGATCTGTCGGATATCGATCAGCGAATGGAGTTCGTGCTACGGGCAGCATCGCGTTTTGACCAGATGCTCAACGACAGCAACCGAAACGCGTTGGCGCAATCCATCGGCGAGATTGCCGCCATGGGGGAGACTTGATGTCCTGGCGAAACTGTCTATCCAAATGGCGCTTTTGGGCGTGGCTGGCGCTTAGTGTTGTTTTGATGTGGACCGCCGCACGTCAGTTGATGCAGCCATTGTGGGACGAGCCCGTGATGGCGCTGGCGATAGGGGGCACATATGAATACATGCAAGAGCACTCGACCGCCCCATTCCTTTCGTGGGGGCGCGTCGGCAGTCGTGTCTGGGGTGGCATTCCGAAGACGGATGCGCGCCTGCGATTTGTCGATTCGCAGTATGGGTTCGAAACGCCGATGGCGCGTTTTTTTACGGTGACCTTCGAGGGTGACGTGGTCGGTGATATCCGCATGTCTCCTCAAATCGAGCCTCTGCTGATTGACGATGTCATGAAGGTCGTTCTCGATCTGCAAGCTCAATGGTGCGCGAAAGGCTGGAGGCCAATGGGGACGCGAAGTGATCCCACGATGGCGGATACGCCCGAGTGGCGGATCTATCTCAGGAACAGCGTGATTCCCGGAATTTCTTATTGGCAGGCCAGCGATAAATACCAGGCGATGCTGGTTCTTGCACGGTTTCGCGACTCAAGACATCCCGACCAGGAGCGATATCTCATTACTCTCGAGCTCACCAAGCCCTGGATACCTTTCGACGAAACGGAAACCCTCTACGAAGAACCCCACCCCTTTCCCCCGCCGCAACCCAAAAAAGGAGCAATACCATGCCAACCCCTGCCTTTATGACCCTTCATGGCAGCCGCCAGGGCCTGATCAGCGCCGGTGCCTTCACCGAGGCGTCGGTGGGCAACAGCTACCAGAACGGGCGTGAGGACAAGATCATGGTTCAGGCCTTCAGCCACGGCATTCTCCTGCCCAACGGCGCGGGTGCCGGGCGGCGAATGCACAAACCGCTGGTCATCACCAAAACCATCGACAAAGCGTCGCCGCTGATCCAGGTCGCCCTGTGTTCCGGTGAACGGCTGAGCAAGTGTTGTCTGGAGTTCTATCGAACATCGGCCCACGGTACTCAGGAGCACTTCTATACGATTGAACTGGAGGACGCGCAGATCGTCAGCGCCGAGGTCTTTATGCCCGACTGTCAGGATCCCGCCACGTCACACCTGACACAACGGGAAAAAGTCCACTTCAGTTACCGTCGCATCTACTGGCGGCATGAGATCAGCCGGACGATGGGTTCGGATGAGTGGCAGAGCGAGGGCCAGGGATGAGGATGGTTCACCATTCGCACCTGACCGAAAACGAACGCCAGCATGTCTACCCCGTGGACCAGGCGCTGGAGCTGGTTTGCAAGGTGTTGCTGGAGCGGCAACCCCTCGAAGGTCTCGATCAGTTGCGGGCAGGCCTGATGCTCGATCTGGACAGTGAAGTGCTGGAGCAGATTGAACACGGCGACTGGCTGCTGCTCAGGGCTGACGCCGATTACGGCGAATGGCCCACTGCCCAGTCAGCGTTCGATCAAGCGGTACTCGACCTGATGAACAATCCCCCGCCCCAACCCACCCGAACACCGCGAATCTATCGTCTGGTCGACAGCATGACCGGCGAGCCATTGCCGCAGCAGGCCTACATTGCAACGGTCGATGGTGTTCCCTCCCAGCGCCGAACCGACGCGCAGGGCATCGCGCATCTGTTCATGCCAGATGATGTCCGGCAGATTTCAATGCGAATTTTCAACGTCTGAAGGCTGCGTCTACCCTTTCGTTCACTGCCGACCTTCACTTGTTTTTCTCCGTTACCCTGATCGCGGGTGCCCGGTCGAGGCACGTTGTTGTATGGTTGTGGTCGAACCGTTGAACCCAAGATTGAAAGGATATCGCCATGCTGGACTGGAAGAACCGCGCGGGCAGCGCGCCTGAACGTGCCGCCGAGCCCAAGTCGGCCGCCCGCAGCTATGTCGGCGGGCTGTTGTTCAGCCGGGTGCTGGCCACGCTGGTCGCCATTTACCTGTTGGTGACTATTGCCCTTGGCTGGTACTGGAGCCAGGAGCCGGCGCTGTTTCCCGTGGCGCAGAACGCTCAGGTTGCCGCCGAGAAAGAGGGCAAGCAGATGGTGGTCGGCTACACCACCGTCGAAACCCTGAAAACCGTTGCCGGCACTTTGCTCGACAAGCCAGGTGGCTACATTTCCAACGACCGTTTCCCGCCTGGCCTGTGGATGGACAACATGCCGAGCTGGGAATACGGCGTACTGGTGCAGGTCCGCGACCTGACCCGCGCCCTGCGCAAGGATTTCGCCCGTTCGCAGTCGCAATCGGCTGAAGACGCCGACCTGGCCAAGGCCGAACCGCGCTTCAACTTCGACAACAAGAGCTGGGTCCTGCCATCCAGCGAGTCGGAATATCAGGAAGGCATCAATTCCCTGAGCCGTTATCAGGCGCGCCTGTCCGACCCGACCCAGAAAAACGCGCTGTTCTACGCCCGTGCCGATAACCTGAACAACTGGCTGGGTGATGTCGGCACTCGTCTCGGGTCGCTGTCGCAACGCCTGTCAGCCAGTGTTGGCCGGGTCAAACTCAACACCGCGCTGAAAACCGAAGTGCCGGCGGTGGGTGAAGTGCCTCAGGTCGACGAGGAAGTCGTCGAGACTCCGTGGATGCAGATCGACAACGTGTTCTACGAAGCCCGCGGCCAGGCCTGGGCGCTGTCGCACCTGCTGCGCGCGATCGAAGTCGATTTCGCCGACGTGCTGGCGAAGAAGAACGCGACCGTCAGCGTGCGTCAGATCATCCGCGAACTGGAAGCCTCCCAGGAACCGATCTGGAGCCCGATGATCCTCAATGGCAGCGGCTTCGGTGTGCTGGCCAACCACTCGCTGGTCATGGCCAACTACATTTCCCGGGCCAACGCGGCCGTGATCGATTTGCGTCAACTGCTCAATCAGGGCTGAGTCATGGACGAGAGCGCCAAAGAGGCGGCCCACCGCGCCGCCTCGGATGCCGAACAGATCGCCTGGGTGGACGAGCAGGACAACCTGCTCGGCGCCCTGGTGCGTTCGGACCTGCGAGAACGCGGACTGATCGGCCGTGGCACCTACATCATGCTGTTCAACTCCGCCGGTGAACTCTGCGTGCATCGGCGCACGTTGAGCAAAGCCATCTATCCCGGTTACTGGGACGTGGCGGCCGGCGGCATGGTGCAGGCGAACGAGACCTACGCCGAGTCGGCGGCCCGTGAGCTGGAGGAAGAGCTGGGGGTGAGTGGTGTCGAACTGACGGCCCACGACCATTTCTACTTCGAAGACACCGGCAATCGCCTGTGGTGTTCGGCGTTTTCGGCAGTGTGGGACGGGCCGTTGATCCTGCAGCCGGAAGAGGTGCTCGAAGCGCGCTTCATTCCGGTCGAACAGGTCATGCGGGAAATCGAGCAAAAGCCTTATTGCCCGGACTCTCTGGCAGCCTTGAAACGTTATCTGAAGGCTCAGCAAAGCAACGTCGCAAAGAACACATAAATTGGCGCCGATTGGCACTTAGCAATCGGCGTTTTTGCCGTTACACTGCGCGACCTTTTCAAGCTGCACCGGCCTGCTTTTATTGAAGAACCGGTGCAGTAGCGCTGCCCCTGCCTGAGTGGGGCTTCGCGGTCGATAGCCTTGCCCAAGGCTGCGATCAGTCTTTGTCCTCCCGAGAGGATTGCCGGTGGCCAAAAAAGCCGCATCCTTCGCCGCCCTGGGCGGCCTGGTATTTTCCACCGACGCAGGTCGTCATTGCCCGGAATGCAGCAAGCCGGTGGACGCCTGTATCTGCAAGCAAACCGTGATCCCGGCCGGCGACGGCATTGCCCGTGTGCGCCGCGAGAGCAAGGGGCGTGGCGGCAAGACGGTGACCACCATCACCGGCGTGCCTCTGGCCGAAGACGCACTCAAGGAGCTGGCGACAACGTTGAAGAAACGTTGCGGCACCGGCGGTGCGTTGAAAGACGGGATCATCGAGATCCAGGGCGACCATGTCGAGCTGCTCCTGGCCGAGTTGGTCAAGCACGGCTTCAAAGCGAAGAAGTCCGGCGGCTAGCAGCCTCTGTGAAACCCACCGGCGGCTTGATTCAGCTCCAGAGTCCCTGGGCCTGACGTCGTTTCCATGGTTTTCACAGAGCCTGTTCATGACCGGTTTCTAAACTCAACGCTGTCAGCGCGGTCTACCGCCCCGCTGACGAACCGTCATTTTCATTCTTTAGACTGCGCCGGCCTGCGATCAGGCGACGCACTATGACTTCTTTATAGGGGACTTCGATGTCCGTACGACGCACACGCAAAGACGATGGCAGCCAATGGACAGTTGCGGACAGCCGCAGTGTTTACGGGATTCGCCATTGGGGGGCCGGGTATTTCGCGATCAATGACGCCGGTCGCGTCGAAGTTCGTCCGAACGGCCCGAGCAGCTCGCCTATCGATCTGTTCGAACAAGTCGACCAGCTGCGCAAGAGTGGCTTGTCCCTGCCGCTGCTGGTGCGTTTTCCCGACATCCTGCAAGACCGCGTCCGTCAGCTGACCGGCGCTTTCGATGCGAACATCGAGCGTCTGGAATACCAGAGCAAATACACCGCGCTGTACCCGATCAAGGTCAACCAGCAGGAAGCGGTGATCGAGAACATCATCGCCACCCAGAACGTTTCGATCGGTCTGGAAGCCGGCTCCAAGCCCGAGCTGCTGGCCGTGCTGGCGCTGGCGCCGAAGGGCGGCACCATCGTCTGCAACGGTTACAAGGACCGCGAGTTCATCCGTCTGGCGCTGATGGGCCAGAAGCTCGGCCACAATGTATTCATTGTGATCGAGAAAGAATCCGAAGTCGGTCTGGTGATCGAAGAGGCCGCCTCGCTCAAGGTCAAGCCGCAGGTCGGTCTGCGCGTGCGTCTGTCCTCCCTGGCGTCGTCGAAGTGGGCGGACACCGGTGGCGAGAAATCCAAGTTCGGTCTGTCGGCGGCGCAACTGCTGTCGGTGGTCGAGCGTTTCCGCGCGGCGGGCCTGGATCAGGGCATCCGTCTGCTGCACTTCCACATGGGTTCGCAGATCGCCAACCTGGCCGACTACCAGCACGGTTTCAAGGAAGCGATCCGTTACTACGGCGAGCTGCGCAACCTCGGCCTGCCGGTCGATCACATCGACGTCGGTGGTGGCCTGGGTGTGGACTACGACGGTACGCACTCGCGCAACGCCAGTTCGATCAACTACGACATGGATGACTACGCCGGTGTCGTGGTCGGCATGCTCAAGGAGTTCTGCGATGCGCAGGCGCTGCCGCATCCGCACATCTTCTCCGAAAGCGGCCGCTCGCTGACCGCGCACCACGCGATGCTGGTGGTGCAGGTTACCGACGTCGAGAAACACAACGACGAAATCCCGTTGATCGAGAACAAGGAAGCGCTGCCGGAAACCGTGCAGTGGCTGGTTGACCTGCTGGGCCCGACCGACATCGAAATGGTCACCGAAACCTACTGGCGCGCCACCCACTACATGAGCGACGTGGCCGCCCAGTACGCCGACGGCAAACTGACCCTGGCCGAGAAGGCCCTGGCCGAGCAGTGCTACTTCGCCGTATGCCGTCGTCTGCACAACTCGCTGAAGGCACGTCAGCGTTCGCACCGTCAGGTGCTGGACGAACTCAACGACAAGCTGGCCGACAAGTACATCTGCAACTTCTCGGTATTCCAGAGCCTGCCGGACACCTGGGCGATCGATCAGGTGCTGCCGATCATCCCGTTGCACCGTCTCGACGAAGAGCCGCTGCGTCGCGCGGTGCTGCAGGATCTGACCTGCGACTCCGACGGCAAGATCAACCAGTACGTCGACGAGCAGAGCATCGAGACCAGCCTGCCGGTGCATGCGCTGAACGAAGGTGAAGACTATCTGCTGGGCGTGTTCCTGGTCGGCGCCTATCAGGAAATTCTTGGCGACATGCACAACCTGTTCGGTGACACCGACTCGGTGAACATTTACCAGAACGCCGACGGCAGCGTGTACCACGCCGGCATTGAAACCCACGACACCATCGAAGACATGCTGCGCTATGTGCACCTGTCGCCGGAAGAACTGATGACTCACTATCGCGACAAGTGCGCCAGTGCCCGCATCAGCGCCAGCGAACGCACCCAGTTCCTCGATGCCCTGCGCCTGGGTCTGACCCGCTCCTCCTACCTGTCCTCCTGAGGCCAGGTTCCGCTTTTATCTGGTTGTCTGAAATTGTTCCGCCCACCGCGGACGTTTCAGATGACCGGGTGAGACGCTTCTTTTTCTCTTCGCGAAATGGCCTGTTTCCAGGCCAGCAAAGTGACGTTGTCTGCTTTTCGCGTAGGTCATTTCCGAATTTGTAGTTCGGCCCTCTACTCGGCCATGGGTCTCGGCGAGAATCCCCGCCCGCCCCCCTGTAGAGAATCCCCCCATGTTCGATCCAGCTGACGAGCCGTCGTTTCGTCTCGATGTAGCGGGCCTGTCCGACTCGCTTGAAGTCCTCGCATTTACGGGTTGCGAAGCCATCAGCGAGCCTTTCGCGTTCGAGATCGACTTGCTGGTCGATGATCCGCACCTGGACCTTGCCGGGCTGATGTATCGTTCGGCGCGCCTGTGTTTCGGGCCTTGCGGCAATGGTATTCACGGGCAGTTGCATAGCCTTGTCCAGCATGAACAGGGGCGCAGCGCCCGGTTGTGCCGGGCGCGGCTGGGGCCGCGGTTGAGCTGTCTGGGACTGCGCTTCAGCCAGCGCATCTTCAGCGACCGCTCGGTGCCGCAGATTCTGGATCAGGTGCTCAAGGAGCACGGCATCAGTGGCAACTGGCGTCGGTTCGATCTGCAAGGCGCTTATCCGCCCCGGACATTCTGCACCCAGTACGGCGAGTCGGATCTGCAACTGGTACAGAGGCTGTGCGGACAGGCACGCATTCACTATCACTTCGAGCAAGGGAGCCAGGGGCATTGCCTGGTGTTCGGTGATGACCCGGCCCGGCTGCCACGCGCCGGCAACCTGCAATTCGAGAGCGAAGAAGGTGCGCCGTCGCCGCCAGTGCGCCGCTGGCAACTGGGCGAGCATGTCCGCCTGCACGCAAAGGGGCCGCGGCGGACACTGACGGCGCAGGGGCATTCCGATTCGCCAACCCTGCGCAGTGGTCACTGGTTGACGATTTCCGGCGAGCCCTTGGCAGACGCCAATACGGACTGGCTGGTGAGTCGAATCGAGCATCGAGCCGATCAGTCGCTCGAGCCGCCCTACAGCAACCGGATTTTTGCCCTTGACCAGTTGCCGGAGCCTCGATCACCCGTTGAATACCGCGGTGCTCGCATGTGCAGCCCACAGCGTGCCTGGGTGGTGTCGGTCGAGGAGACGCAACCTGATGCCGTGCGGCCGGTGGCCGTTCAGTTCGACTGGCTTTATCAGGGCGAAGGGGCCCGCCCCAGCCACTGCTGGCTGCCGCTGGCGCCGGCGTTGGCCGATACGCCGATGGCATCATTGAAGGACGGGGTAGAGGTGGTGGTGAGCTTTCTCGAAGGTGACCCTGAGCAGCCCGTGATCAGCGGCGTCTTGCAGGTCCCGGCTCTCGCCGAAGTCGTTGAGGATGACGCGCCGTCACCTCTGCCCGAGCGCCTGGATATCGCCGGCGTGCCTCAATGGTTGAAAGCGGCCGAGCCTCTGTTGTTGCTGTGCCTGATACCGGGGGGCGGCAGTTATCGCCATTGCTCGGCGTCACTGTGCAGCTGTCGATTGGTCGCCGGGCTCAAAACGAGCGATGGAAGATGAGCGGCGCAGCCCCCGGACAACGCGCTCAATGGTTGTTGCTGGATATCGCACAGGCGCCTCAGGCAGTGAAGACGTTACGTCAGGGATTCTCCGGTGTGCACTGCCTGCAGCTGTTTGACGGTACCGAGTTTCAGCCGGTCAGTGAGCAAGGCCCATGGCTGATCGACCTGCGTGACTGCCCGGCGCTATCGGCGCTCTGTCATACCGATCCCATGACCTGGCAAGGGCTGCTGCTGGGCAGCGAGGTCTCGGCGCAGTCACTGCGCGAACACTTGCAGCGGATGCTGACCGTGTCCATCGGCCTGAATCACCGGGCACTGCTCAATTTCTACAATCGGCAGACCGCCAGTTACTTTTTCGATGCCTGCGATGCCCGGCAACTGAGCTGCTGGCTCGGGCCGATCGGATGGCTGCGCTGGTTCGGCGGGACTTGGGCCGATCTGGCTGCTGGCAGTCAGGGCTGGCAGCAACTACGCAATCCGGGGCTGGCCGTGGAGCCGCTGCGCATCGAGCAAAGCCTGACCCGTCAACAGCGTGAACGCTTGCACCGTTGCCTGCTGGATCAGCATGTCTGGCGCTGGAGTCAGGCGACGGGAAACAACTTTCGGCTGATATCTGCCTTTCAGGAACAAGGTCTGGCACTGGGCTTCAGCGAGCGGACGTTGCTGGACGACTGGTTGTGGCTGCGTTTGCTGAATCCGCGTGCCGAGCTGATGCCGCTGCCGCATGGTCTGACTCCGCGGGAACGACTCGAACTGTTGCGTCGACGCTGGCTGAGCGATCCATCGTGAAGCACAGCTTCAGTGAGCGGCACCGTTGAACCAGCCATCGGTGCGTCGCAGCCACCACGCCAGTCCCCCGAGGGTCAGGCTGCGCAGCACCATGAACAACAGGAACGAAATCCACAGGCCGTGATTGCCCAGACCTTGCAGCGCCCAAGCGACAGGCAGCAGCAGGATCACGGTGGCCAGCATGCCGTTGCGCATTTCCCGGGCACGGGTGGCGCCGATGAACAGGCCGTCGAGCAAGTAGCTCCAGACCGCGATCAACGGCAGGACAGCCAGGTAGGGCAGGTAAATGAACGCGGTCTCCCGCACGCTCTGGATGTCGGTCTGCATTTCGATGAACAGGTGGCCGGCCAGCAGAAACAGCGCGGCGAAGCCCAGGCTCGCCAGCAACGACCAACCGCCGGCAACCACCAGCGAACGACGCAGGGCCAGGCGATCACGGGCGCCGATGGCGTGGCCGCACAGGGCTTCGACGGCGTGGGCCAGTCCGTCCAGTGCGTGGGCGGTCAGCAGCAGGCCGTTGAGCAGCAGCGCGTTGGCCGCGACCGTGGCATCGCCCAGTCGCGCGCCCTGCACGGTGATCAGGAAAAACACCGATTGCAGGGCCAGGCTGCGGATGAAAATGTCGCGGTTGACCGCCAGCAGCGGACGCCAGCTCTGCCAGATTTTCAGAGCTGCCCAGGCAATGTGTCCGGGATAGGCGCGCAAGGCTCTACGAGTCATCCACAGGCCGAGCAGGGCGCCGCTCCATTCGGCGATCACCGAAGCGCGGGCCGAACCGACCACGCCCCAATCCAGCCCAATGACGAACCACAGGTTGAGCACGATGTTGATCAGGTTGGTGCTCAGCAGAATCGCCAGCGGCGCCCGGGCATTCTGGGTGCCGAGGAACCAGCCGACCAGCGCATAACTGGCCAGCGCCGCCGGCAGCCCGAATAGGCGGGTGTGAAAGAAGTCACGGGTCAGTTGATCCAGCTCCGCCGACGGTTGCATGAAGTGCAGTGCGACCCCGCTCAGTGGTACACCCAGCGCCCCGAGCAGCAGCGCCAGCCCCATCGCCAGCAGCAGGCCCTGAAGCAGAATCTGCCGCAAGGCCGCGCCGTCGCTGCGCCCGGCGGCCTGGGCGGCGAAGCCAGTGGTGCCCATGCGCAGAAAACCCATGGCCCAGGCCAGAAAGGTATACAGGCTGGCGCCAACCGCCACCGCGCCCAGTTGATGGGCATGTGGCAGATGGCCGATGACGGTGCTGTCGACCAGCGCCACCAGCGGCACGGAAATGTTCGAGAGGATCATGGGGGCGGCGAGGGCCCAGACCCGGTGATGGGTCGGGCGGTCGCGCCAGTCGGCGATCAGGTTGGACATGCGGGCTCCTTGGGGAGCGGCATTGTAGCGGGAGGCGTCAGTGAATGATCCAGCTCAGCAGCCACAATCCCAGCAGCAACCAGATGATCCCGGCGATGATCGAGGCATTCATGAACGCGCGGATCGCCGACCACAGCAGCATCAGGCCGACGATCAGCGCAATGATGCTGATGATCGACGTGTCCATGCCCAGCGCCTTCGACAGCCCGTCGACAAAGTTGCCGCCAGCGTTGCCCAGCAGATTGAACAGGCCGCTGAGGCCGTCGACGATGAAGCGGATGATCGAGCCGAGCGCCTGGCCCAGCCATTCGAAAAAGCTTTCTACCTGCATGTCTGTTTCCTGATGAAAGAGCTGAGCCTTGGGCCGCAGCGGGTGCGGTCGAGTTCCCTGCAAGCATAGAGGGTTTTAACGGTCGACTGGCGCTTGCCTTCGCTCGGCATCCCCCCGAAGCTATACGCCTTCAGGAGAGCCCGATGAACCTTGTTGAACTGACCGAACGCCTGCACGCCATTCGCGACCGTAATGACTGGCGGCAATTTCACAGCCCGAAAAACCTGGCCATGGCCGCCAGCGTGGAAATGTCCGAACTGGTGGAAATCTTCCAGTGGCTGACCGAAGACCAGTCCCGCCAATTGCCGGCGGACAAACTCGCCCATGCCGGGCAGGAAGTCGGCGACATCGTGCTCTATCTGTTGCTGCTGTGCAGCGAACTGGGGCTGGACATGAATGAAGTGGTGCGCAGCAAACTCGCCGACAGCGAACGGCGGTTCAGCTGATGAGCGACCGTCATTTCGATCAACTGGCGACCCGTTTCGCCGAAAAAATCTACGGCGGCGCCAAAGGCGCGATTCGCCTAGCGGTGTTGCAGGCCGATCTCGCCGAAGCCTTGCCGGACCGCCCGTTGCGGGTGCTGGACATCGGTGGCGGGCTGGGCCACATGTCGTTGTGGCTGGCTGAACGCGGGCACGAGGTGACCTTCACCGAGCCGGCCGAACCGATGCTCGAAGGCGCCCGCCAGCGCTTTGCCGAAGCCGGGCAAAGCGCGACTTTCATTCAGGCGCCCTGGCAGGAACTGCTCGGCCAGCTCACCGAGCCTTACGATCTGGTGCTGTGCCATGCGGTGCTGGAATGGCTGGCCGAACCTCACGCGATCCTGCCGGTGCTGCATCAGTTGACCAAGCCCGGCGGCTGGCTGTCGCTGGCGTTCTACAACCGCGATGCGCTGATTTACCGGAACCTGCTCAAAGGCCATTTCAAGAAAATGCGCAAGAACGACCTGGCCGGCGAAAAGCAGAGCCTGACCCCGCAGCAGCCGCTCGATCCACGGGAACTGGCGACGCAACTCGCGGGGTTGTGGCAGGTCGAAACCCAGAGCGGGGTGCGGGTTTTCCACGATTACATGCCGGTGGAATTCCAGGCCCGCGCCGAGTTGATTGATTTGCTCGAGATGGAACTCGCCCACCGTCGTCACCCAAGCTTCGCCGGGCTTGGGCGCTACTTGCACTGGATCTGCCGGCCGATCTGATCGGAGCGAGATATGAAAGGTCATTCAGGGTTACTGCTGATCTGTCTGGGGTTGGCCGCCTGCCAGGGCAGCAACCCTTACGTGGCGCAGTCACGACCGTTGCCGCCGGCCCCACCGCAAGCGGCGACCACCTTCGACCGCAGCGCTTATCCCGCGCCCCCTCGTGACTACGGGCGCTATCGCAGCTGGGCATGGCTCAACGGTCAACTCCCACCGGGCACGGCCTGGGCGGATTCGGCGCAAGTGGCCGAAGCCGTCAGCAGTGCGCTGGACCAGCGCGGCCTGCGCCCGCTGCATGACAATCGCCCGGCCGACCTGCTGGTCAGCGCCAACCTGAGCCTGGAAACCCGCCTGCGTCAGGTGCAGGACGATTACGGTTACTACGGCGGCGGATACGGCGGTTATGACCGTTACGGCCGGGGTTACGGGATGTACAACTCGGTGCCGATCGTGCGTACCTATCAGGAGCAGGTCGTGGTGGTGCGGGTCGATCTGTTCGACGCCGGCAGTGGTCAACCGGTCTGGAGCGCCAGCGCCGAAACCGGTACCCAGGGCACGCAAAGTGATCGCACCGATGCGATTCGAGAGGCTGTCGAAAAGGCCATGTCGGCGTATCCTCCCGGTTAGCCTTCTGCAAATGAAAGCGCCCTCAGGTTCATGTCTTCCACCGGAGAAAAACCATGTTCCGCCGTCTTGCTTTACTGGTCGTTATCGCGCTGCTCAGTGCCTGCGCCTCGAACCAGGTCAATCATGATTTTGACGCCAGCCGCGACTTCGCCGCGTATCGCAGCTGGAGCTGGAAAGACCCCGCCCTGCAATACCGCCCCGATGATCCACGGATCAAGAGCGACCTGACCGAGCAGCGCATCCGTCAGGCCGTTGCCGATCAACTGGATCAGCGTGGCTTGCGCCCGGCCGCCTCGGGCGCCCGAGGCGATCTGTTTGTGCAGACCTACCTGATCGTCGAGGACCGTCAGCAACAGGTGACCACCAACTACGGCGGCGGTTGGGGTGGCCCGTGGAACGGTTACTGGGGCGCGCCGATGTACAACGAAACCCGCAACATCACCTACAAGGTGGCGACCATTCAGGTCGATCTGCTCGACGGCAAGGACGGCAAACTGGTGTGGCGCGGCAGCGATGAGCAAATACTCAGCCGCACGCCGAACCCGGCGGATCGCAGCAATGCCATCCGCGAAACCGTGGCGCGTATCCTGTCCAACTATCCGCCGCGTTGAGTCTGTTGAAAAAAGTACGGGAGCCAAATGGCTCCCGTTTTTTATGGGCGGGTGAAAATGGCGCGTTGCCAGCAGTGTTGCCTGCGCGTGTCTACACTCTTACCCATCCATGGAGGTTGCGCCCGGCCGTGCGCCGGCAAAGGAGTGCGCCATGTCGCGTCATTCGCAGTGCGGCGGGCCAGCCCGGCAGCGGGGAGCCATCGGCCTGATGGCGGCCGCCACCCTCAGCCTGGCGCTGGTGTTGATGTTGCTGGTCGTGGACACCGGTCGCCTGTACATGGAGCAACGCAAACTGCAGCGCCTGGTGGACACCGCCGCCCTCGAAGCCGTCAGCCGAGGCGGCAACTGCCTGCCGGGCCTCACCGCCGCCACTTACGCGGGGCAAAGCGCGACACGCAACGGGTTTGTCGCCAATGCCACCAACGTTCTTGTGATCGATTGCGGAAAGTTGGCGACAGCCGCCACCGGCCTGCGCACTTTTACGGTGGACGCCACGCAATCAGAGGCGGTCAAGGTCGCGGCCAACCGTACCGTCACCACCAGTTTTGCCGGCGGGGTGCAGGCGTTGTTCAGTGGCACACCCGTCAGTCTCAACACCGTGCTATACGCTTCGGCGGTGGCGGCCAAACCCAAGCCGACCGTCGCTCAATTGAACATCCGTAGCAACCTGGCCAGCATCAGCACCGCGCAATCGAACATCCTCAATCCACTGTTTTCCGGGCTGCTGGGCGGTAACGTCAACCTGACGGCCCTGGGCTGGGAAAGCCTGCTCAACACTGACATCAACCTGCTTGGCTACCTGAATCAACTGGCGATCAACCTCAACGTGGCCGCCGGCAATTACAGCCAGTTGCTCAATACCCAGGCCACAGTGACGCAACTGATCCAGGCCGCGATTACGGCGGTCCAGCTCAACGGCGCCACTGCTGAAGTGATTACCGCGCTGGGCCAGCTGCAAGTGGCGGCGATCAATGCCGCGCCGGTCAAGCTCGGCGACATCCTGCAATTGCAGACCGGCACCACGGCCGCCGGGCTGGATGCCAATCTGCAGTTGCTGCAACTGGTCCAGGGCGTGATTCAACTGGCCAACAGCAAAAGTGCGGTGGCCGCGACCCTGCCGATCAGCGTGCTGGGGCTGGCGAATGTCACGGTGCGGGTCAAAGTCATCGAGCCGCCGCAGTTTTCCGCGATCGGCGATCCGGCGCTGGCCAGGGCCAATCCCACCGGGCCGAACCGGATCTATGTGCGCACCGCGCAGATACGCACGCTGCTTTCGGTGAATCTGCCGGTACTGTCCGGGGTGACCGGGTTGGCCAACGCGGTACTCGGACTGGTTGGCACGCTGACACCGACCCTCAATGCACTGTTGAGCCTTAATCTGGTCGCCACATTGAATTCGGCCGGCTGCCTGCTCGGTGCCGGTTGTGAGCAACTGGACCCGAAGCTGTTGCCCTCGCCGCAGATCGACATCAGCCTGGACGCCGGTGGTGCCGTCAGTTATGTCACCGATTACAGTTGTCCGACCGGCAATGCCGGCACCAAAAGCCTGACGGCCCGAACCACCACCTCGATTGCCGATCTCAAACTGGGCAAGATCGACCCGACCAACGCCTTCTCTTCTGCCGCCCAACCCACCGTCACACCGTTGCCGCTGGTGGATCTGGGCACGGTGACCTGCCACAAGATTTTGGGGATCGGCAGCTGTGACCCGAGCACTCACGTGCCGTACGGCGCCGGCGGTATTGCGATCATGGTCAACACCAGCGTGGCGCAGAACACCCAGAACCTGGTGTTTTCCAGCGGTAATCCGTTCGCCACACCGCCCAACCTGAAACTGCCGCCAAGCGTGATTGCTGCCGCGCCCTCAACCAACATCGTCAACAGTCTGGCAAGCACCCTCGCCGGGATCAATCTGATCGTCTACAAACCCCAGGGCAGCAACCCGCTGGGCGCGATTGTCACAGGCGTTGCCAGCCTGATCAGTGATGTCACGACGACCCTGCAACCGGTGATCACCAATCTGGTGAGTCCGCTGCTGGATCCGCTGCTGAACAATTTGCTCAAGGGGCTGGGCATCAATCTGATGGACGTCGACGTAGGCGCCAACATGACCTGTGGCCAGACCGGCAAGGCCTATCTGGTGATCTAGTCGTCGGGGGCGATCGGCAGTTCGATGCAGAACCGTGCACCGTCCGCCGAGTTGCGCACACTGAGGTGGCCGCCCATGTTCTCGATGATCCCGTAACTCACCGACAACCCCAGACCAGTGCCGACGCCTATCGGTTTGGTGGTGAAGAACGGTTCGAAAATCCGCTCCAGCAGACGCGGGTCGATACCGCCGCCGTTGTCTTCGACCCACAGTCGCACGTGTTGCTCGTCGCGCTCGGCGTAGATCGAAATCCACGGCTTGAACGTCGAGTCGGACTCGCGTTTGCCCAGCAGCGCATCCCGGGCGTTGACCATCAGGTTGATCAACACCTGTTCAAGCTGATCGACGTACCCGCGCACCTGAACCTCGAATGCGGTTTCACTGATGCGCAGATCCACGCCTTTGCCGCGCATGCCTTCGGCCAGCAGCGACAGCGTGCCTTCGATGGCACTGGCCGGGTTGAACAATTGCTGTTCGATCTCGGAGCGGCGACCGAACACCCGCATGTGGTCCACCACTTTCGCGGCGCGCTGCACCTGGGCGTCGATGCGATTGAGTTTGTCGGTCAGGTAATCGATCTGCGCATCGCCGTTGCTCAGGCGCTTCCGTACGTTGACGATGGCCATGCGCATGACGTTCAGCGGCTGATTGATTTCGTGGGCCAGGCCGGTGGCCATCTCGCCGAGGGTGGCCATTTTTGCGCTTTGCGTGAGCTGCTGTTGAGAGCGGCGCACTTCAGTGTTGTCACGGCCCACCGCCTGTACTTCGATCAGTTTGCCGTGCTCATCGAACACGCCGCGATCCGACCACACCCACCACGCATGTTCGCGCCCCGGTAATTGCAGGTTGATTTCGGCGCTGCTGACGGGAGATTGCGGGGTCAACTGCGCCAGGCGCTCAACGAAGGCCGCGCGCTGAACGTCGGACATCCAGCTGCCCAGATCGACCCCGGCCAGGGCTTCGGGGGCGCATTCCAGATAGGTCGCCAGCGGGCGGTTGCCGAACGTCAGGATCAGATCCGGGCGATAGCGGCAGATCATCGCCGGCGAGTCCTCCACCAGAATCCGGTAGCGTTCCTCACTCTGTCTGACCTGCTCGGCGGCCAGCGTTGCTTCGGTGACGTCCAGCCACAAGCCGACAGCTTCCACCGGCAGGCCGAGGTCGTTGCGCAACAGCCGGGCTTCGTCGAGCAGCCAGTGGTAATCGCCGCGACTGTCGCGCATGCGATAGCGGGCGCGCACCGAACCTTCGCGCAGCAGTTGCCGGGTTCGCTCGAAATACAGGGCGCGGTCTTCCGGATGAATCCGCTCTGCCAGCGCACTGGCGTCACAGTCCTCCAGGCTCCAGCCCATTAGCGGTTGCAGGCTGGCGCTGAAAAACGCCGGCAGCAAGGCGCCTTCGACGTAGTGCTGGACGTAAATCACCGCCGGCGAACTGGCGATCAGGTTGTCCAGCCGCGCATGGGCTGCAGCGGCCAGTTGCTGCTGGTTCTTGATGTCGCTGATGTCGAGCATGAAACCCACCAGCCGCCGGTGCTCGCCGGTGCCGGTGACCTGACCCTGAAGGCGATACCACGCTTGCGTCTGGCTGGCATCGCGAGGCTGCAGGCGCACGCACAGGTCGAGGATTTCCCCTTGCATCTGCAGGGCTTGCAGGCGGCTGCGGACTTCTTCGCGATCGGCGGGATGGATCAGGCTCAGCCAGGCCTCGAGCGTCAGCGTCGAGCTGTCCTGTTGCAGGATGGCAGCCAGCGTCGGGGCCAGTTGAATCTGCTCGCTATGGCTGATTTCCCACCAGCCTGTGCCAAGCATTGTCTGCAACGACTCAAGCCGTTCCAGTTGCAGTTGATGCTGCTGCTCGCGCAGGCGACCGAGAAGGGGCCCGGCCAGGGCGCCTGCCAGCATCAGCCAGTCGCGATCGGCCAGATACGGCGCGGTCTTGTCCACCGCGTAAAAACCGCAGAGCAGCCACGCCATCACGCCTCGATCATCGCTGTAGGGCACGGCGAAGCCTTCGGCATTACCGAACAGGCCCTGGACCCGCGAGTGTTCGTACTGGCCGTAATGCTCACCCAGGCGCTGTGGGCCGCTGCCATTGAGGCTGTCGAGCGGCGTGCCCAGACGCTGGCCGTCATGCCACAGCGCCGGGGCGTCATGAGCGTGGAACTGCTGATGGATCTGCCAGCCCTGTTCCTGCTCATCGAGCAGGGCGAGTGCCAGGCACGGGATCTGCCAGCGCTGGGCGATCACCTGCAATTGTTCGCTGACGAGCATCGGCAACCGTCCCAGGCTGCAGCTGCGCACCTGTTTGCTGATCTGCTCGGCGAGCATGTGGCACGCCTCGCGCTGATGCGCTTGCTGGCGTTCGGACAACAGGTCGGCAATGTCGATCAGTTGCAGCAGCCAGCCATCGCTCAGCGGCTGGACCCAGCCGCGCAGGTGCAAGGTCTGGTCGCCCAGACCGGGAAAATCCAGGTCCAGCAGTTGGCCTTGCCAGTCTTGCGGGCGGCCCTCGATCGCCAGCGTGCAGTGCGCCAGCAGGTAGTCGTGCAACGGCACCGGTTTGTCGCGGGGCGTCTGTTGCGCCAGCAGCAGGCGCAGCGGGCCGGCCATTTGCAACACGCCGCCGTCGTTGTCGAGGTGGATGTGCAGGCCCGTCAGCGGGGTCCCGAGTACGTCCGGCAAATCGCTGGCGACCATACTTCGCTTGAGCAGGCGGCCGAGCAGGTTGTCACCCGGAGTCAAAATTTCAGGCTCGAAATGGCGGTCAGGTTGGCGGGCAGGGTGGGGACAGCGCCGACGCCCGGCAACACCAGAAAGGGGATGACCCGATTGAGCTTGCTCACCGGGTAATTGACGCTGACGGTGAGCGTGCCCTGGGCCGGGTCGTAGACCGTTGTCGTGTCCGTGCCGACCACCACGTTCAGCGACGACGGCAGCACCGACAATTGCTGGGTCAACGCGGCATTGGCGGTGCTGACCAGCACGCTTGCATAGTTGGGAACCGCGGGATCGACCGCCACGGCGCGGCGGATGGCTTCGGCGGTGACCTGGTTGAACGTCTGCATCAGCACGAACGGCAAGCTGTAGCTGACGAGGCCATAAAACACCGCGAAAAAGATCACGAACACCAAGGCGAACTCAATCGCCACCGCGCCTTTTTGCGCCTTCCGAGAGCCGGTTTTCATCCGTGCGTCTACCCTGACAGTCACTGCGTAGTATCAGCATAGAATCATTCAGCAAAAACGGACGGTTTTTACCGGATGCAAAGCCTTGTCCTTCTGATCTGGTTGACAGCGTGCGCGGCTCAGGATGCCCGGCAACGACGAATTGCCAACGTTTTGACCCTGGGTGTCGGGACTCTCGCGCTGGTCTATCTGCTGTCTTTCGGTACCACCTGGATGGGCGCCGAAGCCGGGCAGGGCGGCTGGGCCTGCGTGGTGGCGCTGGCATTCACGTTGCCCGGGTATTTCATGGGCCGAATGGGCGCCGGTGATGTGAAACTAATGACAGCTCTTGGTCTTGCGACGGACGGCGTCTCGCTGCTCGGGATTTTTATCGGCGCCGGTGCGGCGAGCCTGATCTGGATTCTGCTTGCGCCAAGAGTCTGGCTGCATATGAGTCAAGGGCTTAGGCACCGACTTAGGTATATGGCGCCATCCGTGTCAAAAAAGCTGCCATTTGCGCCGTTCGTGCTGATCGGATTTGTGCTTGCACTACCTTGGATCCATTAGTCGCCAAGCGCCACTAGTCTTATGTACATAGTCGGAAAGTGGGTCTACCTTCAAAGTAACGAGTTATACAGCCAGCGGCTGACAGTACAGGAATGGTCAGTTTTTGGCCCGGGCATGGAGTGGCACGTGAACAAGCTTACATCTGCGGTAAAAGTCATCGTTGTCGATGATCAGCCTCTGATCGTCGAAGAACTCTGTGAATTTCTTGAGAGCAGCGGCTACCGCTGTGTGCCGTGCCAGTCCAGCAAAGAGGCGATCGAGCGTTTTTCGGACGACACCGCGATCGGCCTGGTGCTGTGCGATCTGCACATGCCGGACATGGACGGCATTCAACTGGTGCAGGAACTGCAACGGCTGGCCGGCAAACACCGGGCGTTCGAAGCCATCATGCTCACCGGCCGCGCTGACAAGCAGGACGTGATCAAGGCCTTGCGCGCCGGGATTGCCGACTACTACCAGAAACCGGTCAATCTGGATGAATTGCTCGAAGGCCTGCAACGCCAGGAAGCGGTGCTGCAGGAGCGGCAGAAAACCCTGCAACTGGGCCATCTGAATCAAAAACTTCAGGACCTGTCGTCGTCCATCGATGATCTTTATCAGGATCTGGACAAGGTGCGTCGCACGCCGGCGCCCGTCAGTGATGAGGCGCACCGTGAGGCCGGTGAGCTGGAAATCCCGGCGATCTTCAATCAGCTGTCGCCACGGCAACTGGACGTGGCGCGCCTGGTGGGCAAGGGGCAGACCAACTATCAGATTGCCTGTGAGCTGGGCATCACCGAAAACACCGTAAAACTTTACGTTTCGCAGGTGTTGCGCCTGACCCACATGCACAACCGCACGCAGTTGGCGCTGGCGTTATCGCCGGGCAATTCCGGTTTGCGCCAGCGGGTAACCGCACACTGAGACAGACTGCCGGGTAACCCATTTACCCGGCATTCACTTTCGGTTTGGGAAACAGATTGTCCAGGGTCTCCAGCAGCCGCACGTGATAGATCGGCTTGCGGAACAGGTCCAGCACCTGCAACCGCAGCATGTCGCTCACGTCCTCCATGTCTGCATGCCCCGACGTCACGATCACCGGCAGATGCTGGCGCGAGGTGTGTTCGCGCAGACGCTTGATCAGCGACATGCCGCTTTCCTCCGGCATGCGCAGATCGGTGATTACCAGAGCGATATCGGGATGGCGGGTCAGGTGATGCAGGGCGAGTTTGACCGAGGTGGCGGTATGACAGACGAAGCCTTCGCCTTCCAGCAACTCCGCCAGCTCCAGCAACGCGTCCTCTTCGTCGTCAACCAGAAGCAACTGTTGGCGTGGGGAAGAAGACACGTTCATGGGCAGTACCTGAAAGCTGAATGGTAGATCGAGTGTAGCCCGACATCAGCAAGGTGCTGGCGCAACCGTGCTGTGGATTATGGCGTTGGCCGGGTTTGCGTCGTGCCGCCCAGTGACACCAGAACGTTGTTGAAGATCGCCAGCATACGATCACCCAGCGGAGTGACGAAAACGACCACCACCACGGCGACCATGGCCACGACGATGGCGTATTCAATTGCCGAAGCCCCGTCCTCATGTTTGTAGAGCAGCAAAGCTCTGGCCATTAAATAATCAACGATCATTCGAAACATATGCCCACTCCTTTGCGCACCTGGCGCCGATGTCACAGCAGCGGCAAAGCGTTCGCCGTGCCATTTGAGCATTGTCAACAAAGCCCCACCCAACAACTGTAAGAACGGATTAGTCATAAAGGATTAGTCGCTTCGTCACGCCCGGAATTTCGACTGCTGATTGGGCCAACACCCATACTTTCGTGGGTTATTTGTCTGTCAGTAATGGCGTTTTGTCTTGTTTCAGCTAGCGTGGAAATAGCGAAATAGTTGGATGTTCATAGCTGCCTGATTGCGATGTCCCTTGGTAGGTAGTGCGGGCTGGTAGTGCAGCAGGAAAGGGAGAGCCGTCATGAACAGTCGTGTGACCATGGGCCTTGCAGCAGTGCTTTTACTGGGGGCCATCGTTGTCGGATATTGGGGCCTGGTGCTCAGCCGGCAGCCCGCTCCGGTTGCCGAGGCTCCCGCGCCTGCGGTGGTCACCGTCGAAAAAACCGTCGCTGCCGCCGAAGACCAGACCCGCCAGCCGGTCGTGGTGCTGGTGCGTGACGTCCCGCCCTTCACTCCCCTTACTGCCGCCGACCTGGCCGTTGAAAAACTGCTCAGCGCCCCCGCTGGCAGCCTCGGTACCCTCGAACAGGCCGTGGGCCGCACACCGTGGCGACACCTGAGCGCCGGCACCTGGCTCAACGAAGAAAGCTTCGAGGCCGGCGGCACACTGGCGCGCATGATCCACAGTGACGAGCGCGCGCTGGCGGTGTCGGTCGATGAAGTGATCGGCGCGGCCGGGCAGTTGATCCCCGGGGATTACGTCGACGTGCTGTTGTTCCTGCGCCAGGACGCCAGCAACCCGCAACAGTCGGCACAGATTGTGGTGCCGGCCATGCGTGTGCTCGGCGTCGGCGAACAATACGGCCTGACCAACGACGGCCAGCCGTCCGCTCCTGCAATGAGTGCCGACGACAAGATCAAACAGGACCAGCGCCGGCTCACCGCGCGCACCGTGGTGCTGGCGGTGCCTGAGCAATTGTTGAGTCGAATGATGCTCGCCACCCAGGTCGGGACGTTGCGCCTGGCCGTGCGCAGCAGCGAAGAACAGCGCCTGGCCAGCTATTGGGCCGGCGAACGTCAGGCGCCGGACAAACTGGTCGCCGCCAACAGCCAACTCTTCCAGTTCACTCAGTTGGCGCTGGGGACCGCGCCGAAAACCGCGCCCGGCAGCGACCACAGCGGTGCGATACGGCCCGCGGTGGAAGTGATTCGCGGCAATCAGACCAACCCACAAAACCCATGACTGAGCAAGGATCCAAGTGCATGCAGAGTCGTTCCTGGCCGACCTTCAATCCCGTGCTCCGGGCCTTGCTGCTGATGGGACTGTCAATCAATGCCGCGCAGGCGGCCACCGGCAACTGCGCGGCCCTCGGGCGCTTACCGCCAGTGATCGAAATCAACGAAGGCTGGCAGCAGGACATGCAATCACCGGTGGCGATCACGCGCCTGGCCATCGGCGATCCGAAAATCGCCGACGTGCATGCCAATGGCAACTCATCGTTTCTGCTTACCGCCGTGGCGCCGGGCGCTACCAGTCTGATGGTCTGGACCGGCTGCTCCAGCGAGCCCCGCCAGAGCATGGTGTTCGTCAAGGGCGCCGCCACCTCGGCCCTCACCAACACCGGTGCGCTGCCGTCGGATGATGCGCTGTTGCCCTCGCAGGTACAGACTGACATTCGTTTTGTCGAAGTCAGCCGCACCAAACTCAAACAGGCCTCCGCTTCACTGATCGGCACCCGTGGCAATTTCCTCTTTGGCTCACCTGGAACCTTGCCGCCCATCGACGGTGTCCCGCAACCGCGACTGCCCGTGGACAACTCGCTGTTCAACTTCTCGTGGATCGGCGGCAAGACCATGGCGATCATCAATGCCCTTGAGGGCAGCGGCTTCGCTTATACCCTGGCGCGGCCAAGTCTGGTGGCCCTCAACGGGCAGAGCGCCAGCTTCCTCGCGGGCGGGCAGATTCCGGTTCCGGTGCCCAGTTCCGGCAGCGATAACGTGTCGATCGAATACAAGGAATTCGGCATCCGCCTGACCCTGACGCCCACCATCATCAGCCACGATCGCATCGCCTTGAAAGTGGCGCCGGAAGTCAGCGAACTGGATTTCAGCAACGCGGTGAACATCGCCGGCACCACCGTGCCGGCCCTGACTATCCGCCGCACCGACACCAGCATTTCCCTCGCCGATGGTGAGAGTTTTGTCATCAGCGGTTTGATCAGTACCAGCAACAGTTCCCAGGTCGACAAGTTTCCCGGGCTGGGCGATATCCCGGTGCTCGGGGCTTTTTTCAAGAGCTCGCAGATCAAGCGCGAAGAGCGTGAGCTGCTGATGATCGTCACCCCGCACCTGGTGCGCCCGCTCTCGGCGGAGGCGCAGCTGCCGTCGCTGCCGGGTGAAAAACTGCGCAACTACGACCCGAATTTCTACCGCATGTTTTTCCTGGAAAACGGTAACTTCGACAAGCGCAGCGGGTTGTCCCAATGAGCCAGAGCCTGAGTCAGACCTTCCTCGCCATCACCCGCAACAACACCGATCTGGAGTGGCTGCAAAGCGCGCTTGCGCCGTTGGGCCAGGTGGTCAGTGCCGGTGGCGGCAGCCTCGACGAATTGCTCGCGCTGGTGGACGTCACCTTCGCCAGCCTGGTGTTCGTCGGCCTCGACCGGGAACACGTGGTGGCCCAGAGCGCGCTGATCGAAGGCGCGCTGGAGGCCAAGCCGATGCTGGCGATCGTTGCCCTTGGCGACGGCATGGACAACCAGCTTGTACTCAATGCGATGCGCGCCGGGGCACGGGATTTCGTCGCCTATGGTTCGCGCTCCAGCGAAGTGGCCGGGCTGGTGCGCCGCTTGAGCAAACGCCTGCCGCCGGTGACCCACAACGCGCAACTGGGTGGCCTGACGGTGTTGTACGGCGTACAGAGCAGTTCCGACGGTGCGCTGCTGGCCAACCATATGGCACTGGTGGTGCAAAAGAGCGGGCAGCAGACGCTGCTGCTGGACCTCGGGCTGCCCCGTGGCGACAGCCTGGCGTTGCTGGGGCTGGAGAGTTCGTTTCACTTCGGCGATGCCTTGCGCCACCTGCGCAGGCTCGACGCCACGTTGATCGACAGCGCGTTCACCAGCGCCGAAGCGGGGCTGCGGATTCTGGCGTACGCCGACAATGACGAACCACTGGAAAGCACCAGCGCCGCCGAGCTGTTCATGTTGCTCAGCGCCTTGCGCCAGCACTTCCAGCACATCGTCGTGAACCTCACCGGCCAGCCTGACAGCGAAGCCCTGCGGACCTTTGTCAGCCATTGCGACAAGCTGATCTGGTACACCGACCAGAGCGTGCTCGATTGCCGGCGCAATCTGGCGGTGTTCAATCTGTGGCGGGAAAAAGGCATGAAGCTCGATCACGGGCGGCTGCTGGTCGACCGCTATCTGAGCAACGTTGCGCCGGATGCGGACACCCTCGGCAAGACTTTCAACCTGGAAGTGATCGCGGTACTGGCCTTGAGTCCGGAGCTGCGCATGAACGCCAAGAACCAGGGCGTCAGCCTGTTTGAACTGGCGCCCAGGGAAAAACTCACCCAGAGCCTGCGGGTACTCGGCGAACGGCTGGCCAAGCGCTCCGAAGGTCTGGCCAAACCCAGGGTCACCTGGTTCGACCGGTTGCGAGGCACCTCATGAGCCCGGAAAAACTTTTCGGTGCACCGGCGCGGGGCCAGTCGGGCAACACCGACCACGAAGGCCTGAAACTGGTGCTGCATCGCTACATCATCGATGCCCTCGAGGAGTCCGGGAAAAACCTGCTGGAAGGCTCGCGGCAGTTGCTGGCGCAATTTGTGACCGACAAGGTCGCCGAATACATCGCCCGTCTGCACCTGGCGATTTCCCGTTACGAGATGGAGCGGCTGGGGGAAGAAATCGTCGATGAGCTGACCGGCTTCGGTCCGCTGGAAGTCTTGCTGCGCGACAGCGCCGTCACCGAAATCCTGGTCAACGGCCCGCATCGGGTGTTCGTCGAGCGTGACGGGGTACTGCATCAGAGTGACCTGCGCTTTATCGATGCGCACCACGTCGAACGGGTCATGCAGCGCATTCTCGCGCCGCTCGGTCGGCGGCTGGACGAGTCTTCGCCGATGGTCGATGCGCGCCTGCCCGACGGCAGCCGCGTCAACGCGATCATCCCGCCGATCGCCCTCGACGGCCCGTGCCTGTCGATTCGAAAATTCCGCAAGGACATGCTCAAGAGCAGCGACCTGATTGCGATGCAGACCATCGACCTGCCGATTTTCGAGTGTTTCCAGGAGGCCGTAGGCAAGCGCTGCAACATCCTGATCAGCGGCGGCACGGGCACCGGCAAGACCACGCTGCTGAACATCCTCAGTCAATTGATCAACCCCCACGAACGGCTGGTGACCATCGAAGACGTTGCCGAACTGCAACTCGGCCACCCTCACGTGGTGCGTCTGGAAACCCGCCCGCCGAATGCCGAGGGCCATGGCGAGGTCAAGGCCAGCGACCTGATTCGCAACGCTCTGCGGATGCGTCCGGACCGGATCATTCTCGGCGAGATCCGTGGCGTTGAAGTGCTCGACGTGCTGACAGCGATGAACACTGGTCACGACGGTTCGATGAGCACGGTCCACGCCAACAATGCCCAGGATGCGTTGCTGCGCCTGGAAACCCTGGTCGGCCTGACCGGGCGCACGGTGGCCGAACGCACCCTGCGGCAGATGATCTGTGCGGCGCTCGACGTGATCATTCAGTTGACTCGCATGCCTGACGGCCGGCGCTGTGTCAGTGAAGTGGTGGAAGTGGTCGGCGTGCGCGAAGACGTGTATGTCACCAACACCCTGTTTCGTCTGGATCGACGCAGCGGTTTCGGCTTCCTGCGTGAAGCGGTCAATCCGGCCGGCGACAAGTTGCGGCGCGAGTCGAGTCTGGGCTGAACGCATGGAGCCTTCGTCATGATCGGACCGGTGATCCTGATTGTCCTTTGCCTGTTGCTGCTGGGGTTGTCGATTCGCCTGTTCCTGCAGGGGGTGCGCAAGACTGCCAACGAACGGGTGCTCTCTCGCCTCGCCGTCGGACAACCGCAAGCAACGGCCGAAAAAAACTCGTGGACCGGTCTGGAGCGGATGTTCCTGCGGGCAGGCCTCGGCCGGCCGAGCGAGCGATTCGGGCTTTGGCTGTCGTTGTGGGTCGTGGGCATGATGCTGGGTTATCTGCTGGCCGACTGGATTGGCCTGTTGCTGCTGATACTGGCGCCGCCGCTGATTCTGCGGCTGTACATCGCGTGGCGGTATCGGCGCCGGCTCGATCGGATGATCGAACAGTTGCCGCAACTGCTCGACCACACCGTGCGTAGTCTCAAGTCCGGCCGGACCCTGAGCGATGCAGTGATGGGCGGTATCGAGGCCAGTGAGGACCCGCTGAAAGCCGCGATGGGCCGGGTGCAGCGCAACGTGCAGCTGGGGGTGAACCTGCCGGACGCGGTCAGCGATTTCGCCGAGCTCTACGAGCAGGACGAACTGCGCATGTTCGCCCTGGGCCTGAAGGTCAACCACCGCTACGGCGGCAACGCCAGCGAGTTGCTGGAGAACCTGATCAAACTGATTCGCGAACGCGACCAGGGTGCCCGGCAACTGCGTGCGCTGACCGGCGAAACCCGGATGACCGCGTGGGTACTCGGATCGCTGCCGGTGATTCTGGTCAGCTACTTCATGCTGACCAATCCCGGCTACATGCTCGGCATGTGGAACGACTCGGGCGGTCGGACCATGCTGATTATCGCGGTGGTATTGCAGGTCTCCGGTTGCCTGGCGCTGTGGCGCATGTTGAGGAGTGTCTGACATGCTGATGCTGGCCAGTCTCATGCTGTTGCTCGGGGCGTTGTTGCTGGTCGGCAACCACCTGCTGACCGAGCGGCGTCGAGTGCGTCAGGTCAACCAGCGTCTGCAGGGCCACCTGGTGCGCGAGAACCGTTTCGGCAACTGGCTGCGGGCACTGGGCAGCAGCCGGTTCGGCCAGCGCTCGGTGAGCATCGACAGTGAAACCCAGACCCTGCTCAGCCGGCTCGGTTGGCGCCGGGCCAGCGAGCGCTCGCTGTTTGCCGCCTGCCAGATCGGCACGCCGCTGCTGACGCTGGGGCTGGGCGTGTTTCTGAAAGAGGTGTTTTTCCCCCTCGCACCCAACGGCTGGCTGGTGCCGATGATCGCCACCGGCGTTGGCTATCTGCTGCCCAAACGTCTACTGGCGTATGCCGCTGCCCGTCGGCAGAAAATCATTGCGGTGGAAGTGTCGACGTTCATTCCGCTGCTGCGGATCCTGTTCGAGTCCGGCATGGCCGTCGAGCAGGCCCTGCGTGTACTCAGCAGCGAGGGGCAAAAACTGCTGCCGGAACTGACCGGCGAACTGCGTCTGATCCTGGCACGTGTCGACTCGGGCCTGGAACTCGGACAAGAGTTGAACAAGGCGGCCGCGATGCTGGCGGTGGATGAGTTCACCGACACCTGCGTGATCCTGCAACAACTGATTCAACAGGGCGGCGGCGCGATGAAATCGTTGCTGACGCTCAAGCAACTGCTGGATGACCGACGCCTGACACGCTTGCAGGAATACATCTCGAAGATGTCGGCAAAGATGTCGGTGGTCATGATGCTGCTGCTTTTTCCGGCCTTGCTGATCGTTTTGGCGGGCCCCGGTTTTACCGCAATCACCCGGGCGTTTGCGTCCTGACAATGACAATGACAATGGCGATGGAGAGCGATTGATGAAAGCACTGATGGTCATGGCTAGCCTGTTGCTGCTCGGCGGTTGCGCAACCGACGGTCAGGCACCGTGGACGACGATGCTGGCGCCGGCCAGCTGCAGCAAGTTGAGCTCCGAACAGGAGCTGTCGCTGAACCTCGCCGATGATCTGGTCAACGACGGCAAGCTGCACGCCAGCCTGGCCAATCTGCAGGGGCTGCCCGACAACCTCGTCGAGGTGCGGCTGCGCAAGGCCAAGGTCTATCGCCTGCTGGGACGCAGTGAAGCGGAGCCGTTGTATCGCAGTCTGCTGGGCACATGCCTGAACGCCGACGCCGAACATGGCCTGGGCCAGTTGTACGCCGCCCGTGGTGACAACGGCCAGGCGCAGGCCCACCTGCAACGGGCGGCGCGGCTGGCGCCGACCAATGAAAACATCCGCAATGATCTGGGCGTGGTGTACCTCAATCAGCTGCGGCTCGAGGACGCTCGTTTCGAGTTCCTGACCGCCATCGAGCTGAAGCAGAACAATCAGTTGGCGACGCTGAATCTGGTGACCCTGCTGCTCTACCAGAACAACTGGCAGCAAGCCGCCGAAGTGGTCAGCCGCGCGCACCTGACCCCGGAGCAGTTCAGCGATGCCCAGGCGCGTGCGGAGAAACTCAAGTCGCCGGTCAGAGCCAGACCCGTTGCTGGCAATCAGGTCGCGGTGGCGATTGATGCGCAACCGGCGATCAAGTGAGCCTCAAGGAGATGCCATGAACACGTTCAAGACCCTGTGTTGCCTGAGCCTGTTGAGTCTGCCGCTCGGCGCGCTGGCCATCGACGCCGGCCCGGCCTCGGCCCAGCAGCAGGAAACCGAAGGCTGGCTGTTGCTGCAAAGCCGCAACAAGGCCGCGTCCCCCGATCCGCAGGCGGCCACGGCCACCGAGCGTGAGCTGGCGATGCAGCGCTGGTTGAAGAAGTACAAATATGAAATCCCCGATTTCTACGACCCGGATGCCGGGGGCAAGATCGAGACGAATAACTAGCTCGTCGCAGGCAACCGGCGTTGCCTGCGACGGCGGTCTATAGCTGATAACTGAAACTGATGCTGTAACGCGGCCGGCGATTGAAGGTGTCCAGCGCTTCATCCGACATCGCCTTGGCGGCTTCCAGGGCGATGTTGTAGTACTTCGCATCGCCAAATCTCAGGCCGACCGCCGCCGATGACAGGTTGTTGGCCTGCACCGGCAATTCATTGAACCAGCTGCGCGAGCGGTCGAGCACGAAGTACGGTTGCAGGATGCGCACCCAGTTGCCGTCGCGGTTGAAGCTGTAGTTGATTTCGTAAGCCACACCCCAGCCCTTGTCGCCGGACGCCTGATCATCGGGATAACCACGGCCGAAATTCTGCCCGCCGAACACCGCGCGCTCGCTGTCGGGCAGGGTGTCGCGACTCCAGTACAACGCAGCCGACAGCACCCCTTGCCAGTTGTCGAGGAACTTGTCGCTCTGCACCCCCGACAGACGCACCCGGAAAAAATCGAGGTCGATGGCGCTGTTGTTGGTGTGCGCGCCCAGGCTGTCGAAGCCCTGGTACACGCCGCCACTGAGGATCCGCAGTTGTCGGGCATCGGCCTTGCGCCAGTCGCTTTCGAAGGCGAGGGCGCGGATGTCGGTGCGTTCTTCGGCGCTCAGCGGGTAGCCGATCACGTTGTAGCGGGTCTTGTCGTTGACGGCGTACAGACGCGATCCGGCGGTCAGCAGTTCATCCGAGGCGGCAATCAGCGGCAGGGTGAAACCGAGCGAGTAACGGTCGTTTTCACGGTGCGGCTTGAGTTCCAGACCGTTGTTCAGCACTACGTTGGTGCCGGGATCGGCCCGGTAGCGTGAGGCCGACAGGCTCAGTTGCGCACCTTCGTCGTTGATGAATTGGTTGTAGTCCAGCCGGTAGTAACGCTCGTGATCATCTCCCGGTGGAAACAGGCCGCTGAGGCTAAGTTGTTCGCCCATCGAGGTTTGTGAATTGCTGCTGATACCGAGCAGGGCCTGAGTGCCGTTGCGGTTGTCTTCGGTGGTGCTCAGGGTGCTGGTGAACGGTTTGCGGCTGGCCTGGGCTACCAGCGTGGTTGCACCATCGGTGGTGCCGGGTGGCGGCACCTGGGCCTGGATCGTCACGCCGGGAATGCGGGTCATCAGTGTGGTGTAGCGCTCGAACGTCTTGCGTGTGAGAGGGCGCTCAGCCTGAAGCTTGGCCGCCAGTCGTTCGAGCAGGGCTTTGACCCGCCCGACGTCGCCCGCGATCTGCACGTCCCGCACGTAGCCTTCCACCAGCACGACGCGCGCCACGCCGTCGTCGAAGTTCTGTTGTGGCAGGAAGGCGTAGGACAGCAAATAACCGTCCTGCTGGTAGCGACGGGTGATGTTGCGGGTGGCTTCGATCAGGTCGGCAAGGCTGCTCTCGCGACCGATCAGGGGCTTGTAGATTTCTGCCAGTTCGTTCAACGGGTAGAGCGTGCCGCCTTCGATCTGCACGGTCCTGAGGTTGATCTTTGTACTCATCAGCAGCGGCTGGGCGGCCGTGGCGCCGGGATCCGGTACTTGCAGTGGCGCGGCGTTCGGCCGATAGGCGTCGGCGGGCAGGTTCGGCACCGGCAGGTTGCGAATGGTTTCGTTGCTGTTGAGAAAGCTGGGCAGGGTGTCGGCGAGGGTTGTGCAACTGAGACTGAGAAACAGCAGGGATGCCATAACGCGCATAGGACACTCCATGTTCAAACCCCAGCACCGGGCGGGTTTTCTCCTAAGAAAAAAGCGGAAGACTCGTGGGAATCTTCCGCCCTCAACCAAGCGTAGGCGCTGTAGGTTCGGCCGTCGAATCGGCCAGGTGCAATTCAGCGTTTGTTGCCGCCCAGGGCGCCGGTAAGACCGCCGAGGGCGCCACCCAGTCCGCCGCCAGTCCCGGTGGCGGTGCCACCGTTGACCAGTCCGCCGACCGCAGTGACCGTATTGCCCACCGTGGTGACGGTGTTGCCGACCGCCGTCACTACAGGGTTGCTGTTGGTGCTGGCAATCGTGTTGCCGAGATTGCCGACGGCACCGCCGGCCTGACCGGTGAGACCGGCGACCGGAGTGCCGAGCCCGGTGGCGGCGCCGACGTTCTGGGTCAGGCTGGTGACCGCCGTGGTGACTGGCGCAAGTCCGGCACCCACGTTGTTGCCCAGGGTTGCCAGGGGAGTGGTCGGGCTGGTGATCGGCGAGCCCGAACCGCCGAGCACGGTGTTGAGCGAGGCCACGGTGTTACCGGCCGCCGCCAGCACGCCACCGGGTGCGGCGAGAGTGCCATTGCCGCTGCTCAAGCCGGCGCCGACGTTGACCACGGCGCCGCCGACGGTTTGCAGCAAGCCATTGCTGCCCAGGCCGCCACCGACGCCTGTTCCCGAACCGGTGCCGTTGTCCACCAGCCCACCGGCCTTGCCGACGGCAGTGCCGACATTGCTCAGGGCGCCGCCGACGGTGTTGGTCAGAGCGTTGCCGTTGCCGGCGACAGTGACCTTGTCACCCACGCCGTCCACCGTGCTGCCGACCTTCTGGACCAAACCGTTCAACGGCGCGCCCAGTCCTGTAGCCGTACCGAGTTTGTCCGTGGTGCTTTCGACCATGGCAATCACCGGCACCAGTTTGCTGCCGACTTCTTTGGTCACCGAGCCGAGCGGGCCGGTGGTGGTGGCGGTGCTGAGGGTGTCGCCGAGCATAGTGACCTTTTCGCCGACTCCGTTGAGCACTGGGGCGACCTTGGTCACCACACCGCCAACCACAGGAACGCTGCCCGTGGCAGTGGCCAGTTTGCCGCTCAGGTCGGACACGCCGTTGCCCACATCCTGCACCACGCCGCCGACCGCCGAAGCGGTGACGCCCAGACCATTGTCGGTGGTCGCCAGTTTGCCGATGCCGTTGGCTACGCCGTCACCCAGCGTGGTCACCACGTTGCCGGCGGTTTTGGCGGCGCTTTGCACCACGCCGCCGACTACCGGCACGCCACTGAGAGAGTCGCCGATCTGGCCGACGCCATCGCCGACGCCGCTGACGGTATTGCCGACGTCCTGCACCAGGGTGGTCGTCACCAGCGAAGGGGTCGTGGGATTGGTCGGGTTCGTCGGGTCCGTCGGATTGGTGGGATTGGTCGGATTGGTCGGATCCGTTGTCCCTCCCGTTCCGCCAGTGCCACCGGTACCGCCAGTGCCGCCAGTGCCGCCAGTGCCCGCGGTGTCTCCGGTTCCACCCGTGCCACCGGTGCCGCCAGTACCCGCAGTCGAGCTGTCGGGGGAAGAACTGCCGGAACTGCTGTGATGACCGCCGCCGCCACTGCTGCAACCGGCCAGACCAAGGGAGAGAATGAGGGCCAGTGCCGTTGCCGATTTGCACCATGCCGCCTGAGCTTTCATCTGAGTTTTCATGAGCGTTATTCCTTGCACCCGTCACAACGTTTGTTGTTTTCGATGGCCCGCCGATTCTGTTGCCGGCAGTGCCTTCGTCCGTTGTGCTCATATCAGTCGCAAGGGCGGATCCACGCCATTCTCAAGTTGGTATTAACGCCTTTATGCAGGGGGATGCGAGTGCCGCCTAACGACTAATACCGAGGATATAGGCGCGCAAAAAAAAGCCTTGAAAATCAAGGCTGGGTTTCGGCGAGGGATGTTTGTGCGGCGCGGGAAAACTTAAGTGATATATACACAATTGATCAGGTTTTCCCGGCCTCGATGTCAGGCTACCGGCTGCCAGTTGCCCACCATGTGCTCCAGATCCCCGGCGCCGATCAGGCGCAACTCACCGCTGGAACCGGCAGCGCTGGCGAACAGACTCACCTCGCTCGGCAGGCGCACCGGTTTGCGAAAGTGCACGGTGACCTCAAGGTTGGCCTTGGGCAGATGATCTGCCAGCGCCGCCAGCGTGCGGGCCTTGTTCCATAACCCGTGGGCGATGGCCGTGGGGAAACCGAACAGCTTGGCACTGGCGGCGCTCAGGTGGATCGGGTTGTAGTCGCCGGAGACTTTCGCGTACTGCCGGCCGATGTCCGCCGGCGCCTTCCATTGCGCCACTTGCATCAGCGGCAGCGCCGGCTCCCAGGCCTGTTCGACCGGTTCGCCTTCAAGCTTCACGCCGCGACAGAGCATTTGGCTTTCGGCTTCCCACAACGGGCCGAGTTGATCGTCGAGGGTGGTCAGCAGATCGAAGGTCGCGCCCTTTGGATGCGGTTGCAGGTTATGCACCCGGACACTGACTTGCGCGCGACTGATCCCGCCCATTGGCCGCAATACGCGGATGCGGTTGCTCAGATGAATCAGCCCCAGCAGCGGGAACGGAAACTCCTTGGCCGTCAGCAATTGCATCTGCAGGGCGAACGCCAGGATATGCGGATAGGTCGGCGGCAGCAGACCGTCATCGGTGAAACCGCAGACCTTGCGATACTCCGCCAGACGTTTGCCATCGACCTCGACGGCGCAGCGCAGGCCGCTGGCGGGCAGGGTGGTGCCGGTGATTTTGCGTCGGGTCGCCGCCCGGGCATACAGCCCCGGCAGGCTCGGCTCGTGGTGCAGCGTATGCCATTCGATGGTCATGGTCAGGCTCCCAGAACGCTTTGGCCGCACACCCGCAGCGCTTGTCCGGTGAACGCGCCGGTGCCCGGTTGGGCCAGCCAGGCCACGGCTTCGGCGACGTCTTGCGGCAGGCCGCCCTGGCCCAGCGAACTCATGCGCCGCCCGGCTTCACGCAGGCCGAACGGAATGTGC
Organism: Pseudomonas pharyngis; assembly: GCF_021602345.1. Taxonomy (GTDB): domain Bacteria; phylum Pseudomonadota; class Gammaproteobacteria; order Pseudomonadales; family Pseudomonadaceae; genus Aquipseudomonas; species Aquipseudomonas pharyngis. Next base: position 2,538 of record NZ_BQID01000003.1, on the reverse strand, counting down.
GCAGTCATCTGGGTCTCGATGAATCCCGGCGCCACGGCATTGATGCTGATACCGCGTTCCAGCAGGGTCGGCGCCCAGGCCTGGGCCAGTCCGATCAGCCCGGCCTTGCTTGCCGCGTAGTTGGTCTGCCCGCGATTGCCGGCGATGCCGCTGATCGACGCCAGCAGAATCACCCGCGCGTTATCGCGCAACGTGCCGCTGTCGAGCAGGGCTTTGGTCAGCACTTGCGGTGCGTTGAGGTTGACCGCCAACACCGCGTCCCAGAATTCCGGCGTCATGTTGGCCAGGGTCTTGTCGCGGGTAATGCCGGCGTTGTGCACCAGAATGTCGAGGCCGTCCGGCAGCTGTTCAATCAGTTGCGCGGCAGCATCTTCGGCGCAGATGTCGAGGGTGATGGCGCGCCCGCCGAGGCGTGCGGCGAGGGCTTCCAGATCGGTTTTCGCGGGCGGCACGTCGAGCAGGATCACCTCGGCGCCGTCACGGGCCAAAGTTTCGGCGATGGAGGCGCCGATGCCGCGCGCCGCACCGGTGACCAGTGCTTTGCGTCCGCCCAACGGGCGCGTCCAGTCGGTGACCTGGGTGGCGCAGGCTGTCAGCCGGATCACCTGCCCGGAGACGAACGCGCTTTTCGGCGAGAGGAAAAACCGCAGCGGCCCTTCGAGCTGATCCTCGGCGCCTTCGCCCACGTAGATCAGTTGCAGCGTGCCGCCGCTGCGCAGTTCCTTGGCCAGCGAGCGCGAGAAGCCTTCAAGCGCTCGCTGTGCGCTGGCGGCAAACGGTTCACGCAGGGTTTCCGGGGCGCGGCCGAGGATTACCAGGTGCGCGCTGCTGTCGAGGTTCTTCATCAACGGCTGGAAGAACTCGCGCAGTTGCTTGAGCTGGTCGGTGTGCTGCAAATCGCTGGCGTCGAACACCACGGCCTTGAGTTTCGGGCCATGGCCGGGAATCCATTGGGTGGCGCTCGCCGGCTGGTCGCCGTAGCGATAAATGGCATCGGTCAACCGGTTGGCAAAGACGCTGACCTGCTCGGCCAGCGGCCCACCGCCGATCAGCAGCGCACCGTCCACCGGCCGCAGGCGCCCGGCCTGCCAGCGTTCCAGCCGCACCGGCGACGGCAGGCCCAGGGCCCCGACCAGACGGTGGCCGATGGGCGAGTTGGCGAAGTCGATATAGCGGTCAGACATGGAACGCTCTCCAGAAGATGGGGTTCAAAGTGTGGACTGCGAAGGGCAATCAATCGTTCGATCCACGCAATAAGGCCTACGCTAGAACAGCAGAGTAGTTTGCCCTCGGCGCTTTTGTGGCCCGACCGGGTTTTCAGCGCTCGATTTTCAGACCGGATATTTCACAAGGAGCATTTCATGAGTCAGCTGCGCCGCGTCGCGATCATTGGTGGCAACCGCATTCCGTTCGCCCGCTCCAACGGGCCCTACGCCACCGCCAGCAATCAGGTGATGCTCACCGCCGCTCTCGAAGGCCTGATCGAACGCTACAACCTGCACGGCCAGCGCATCGGCGAAGTGGTCGCAGGGGCGGTGCTGAAATTGTCACGGGATATGAACCTGACCCGCGAATGCGTGCTCGGCTCGCGGCTGTCGCCGGCCACCCCGGCCTATGACATCCAGCAGGCCTGCGGCACCGGCCTGGAAGCGGCGCTGCTGGTGGCGAACAAGATCGCCCTCGGCCAGATCGATTGCGGTATTGCCGGCGGTGTCGACACCACGTCGGATGCGCCGATCAGCGTCAGCGAAGGCCTGCGCAAGATCCTCCTGCAAGCCAACCGCGCCAAGACCACCGGCGACAAGCTCAAGACCTTTCTGCAATTACGCCCGAAACACCTGATCCCCGACTTCCCGCGCAACGGCGAACCGCGCACCGGCCTGTCGATGGGCGAGCACTGCGAATTGATGGCGCAGACCTGGAACATCCCCCGCGAGGAACAGGATCAACTGGCCTTCGAAAGTCACCACAAACTCGCGGCGTCCTACAGCGAAGGCTGGCACAACGACCTGATGACCCCATTCCTCGGCCTGACCCGCGACAACAACCTGCGCCCGGACCTGACCCTGGAAAAACTCGCGACCCTGAAACCGGCTTTCGAGAAAAGCGCCAAAGGCACTCTGACTGCCGGCAACTCGACGCCGCTGACCGATGGCGCGTCGGTGGTGTTGCTGGGCAGCGAAGAGTGGGCGAAGGAACGTGGTCTGCCAATCCTCGCGTATCTGCGCGACGGCGAAGCGGCGGCGGTGGATTTCGTCAACGGTGCCGAAGGACTTTTGATGGCTCCGGTGTATGCGGTGCCACGCTTGCTGGCGCGCAATGGACTGACCTTGCAGGATTTCGACTACTACGAAATCCACGAGGCCTTCGCCGCGCAAGTGTTGTGCACGTTGAAGGCCTGGGGGGATCCGGACTACTGCAAGACCCGGCTCGGGCTGGACGCGCCGCTGGGCTCGATTGATCGCAGCCGCTTGAACGTCAAGGGCAGCTCGCTGGCGGCGGGGCATCCGTTTGCCGCGACGGGCGGGAGGATTGTGG
>NZ_BQID01000002.1 GCF_021602345.1 Pseudomonas pharyngis | reverse complement strand
CGGACATGAAAGGCAACCGGGTGGCTGCAGCCCCGGCCCCTGCAGCCACCCGGTTGCCTTTCATGTCCGAAGGCGATTTGGCCAGGCGTTTTGGGGGCGGAGAGGCGGGTTGTTCTTCAACCTGGCGGACCCGTTGTTCGAGTACCGCCAGGGCTTTCTGTTGTACTTCGTATCGTTGCTTAAGCTCCAGAAGTTCCTGTTTCAGGGCTTCTACATCGGCGTCGGGTGCTGCTTGCAGCATCGCCGCGGGTAGAAGAGTACTCAAACATACAGCAGCACGCAGTGATACTGATCGATACATGAATAAGCCGTCCCTTTAAGCCCAATGATCGAGACTCAGCGTAGTTCAATATCCGATATTGCGTAGTGCCCTGAGTTGAGTCAGGTTGCAGTCCAGTGCGCCGGCAGTCATGCCGTTATTGTTCAGGACAACGTTGAGTTGGGTCAGGTTGTTGACTACGTTTGCGTTACCGAGCAAACGGGTGTTTTGCAGCAGTCCGCCCTGGGCGACTTGTTGCAAGGCTGTCCCCTGATTGCCGGAGGCCTGAATGGCCATTTGCACACCGCCATTCGTGGCTGAAACAGCGACACTGCCGGCGCCATTGCTGCCGGAAATGGTCTGGCCGGCCATCAAGGCCTGGCCCTGGGCAGGCATCAGCGCAGGTGCCTGGCTGGCTTCTTTGACGTTGATCGCAACGTTGTTGTAGGCGGAGTTGCCGTCGCCAGCGGCGCGCACACTCTGCGTCACGCCCTGGCTTGAGTTGAGTGCCGCGCCACCCACGACCGAGCCAGTCCCCAGTTCCGGGGTACTGCCATTGCCGTGTTCCTTGATGGTCGAGACGTAGAATTCAGGTTTGACCGAAGCGGCCTGCAATTGCATCGAGGCCGATGCCCCGATCAGATCTCCACTGGCGTTGCGCCAGGTACTGCTCATGACGACACCGAAGCTGATGATCCGGCCCGGCATGACATAACGACCGCGCAGCTCTGCGAGCTCCTGGTCCTTGATTTCGATGGGTTTGAATCCTGCATTGGCATAGCCTGACGCGCTTGCTGCCAGGCAGGCGGCGGCCAGCCAGTATGAGGTTTTCATCTGCTGCTCCCGGGACATCCAGCCCCACTCTTGTAATCGGCGATTAAAAGAAGTCGCTCTGTATGAACCCGAAGTCCATCAATTCAGCATCTTTGACCGGGTTGAAGGCATCCAGCTTGTTTTTGGCCGTCACCGGTACCGGAGGGCTGCGCAAGGCATTGGCCTTGTCATATCCGGGGCCGACGATGGCAAAGACAATGCCGTTCCAACCTTTGACAAAGTCATCATGGGAGTAGCGTTTGTGTCCTAAAACCGGGTCTCCGATGTAAACCCAATCCTTGTCCGCCCGCTGCATCACCACGAAATGCTTGTAGCCGCGAATTTCCATCAGTACCACCACCGGGATCGTGACTGCGTCGAGTTTTTCCGGTGGAATCTTGTAGCCCCTGGCGCGCATGCCGATGCTTTCTATGTAGCGCTTCATGTCGAGCATGGAGAAACCTTGAGTACGGACAAGGTCCTGGTCAGCGTTGACCAGCATGCCTTTGATGATGTGCTCTTCATCGACGTCGAGCCAATAGGCCTGGCGCAATACCGTCGCCAGAGCGGCGGCGCCGCAACTGAAGTCGGTTTTCTGTTCGACGATGTCGGCAAACTTGCGCTCACGAATGCTTTGCACGTTCTTGTAGACGAGTGTGCCGCCAGGCAGGGCGGCAACGGGCATCTGGGCAGCCTGGGTCAGGCCGCAGAAGCAAAGCAGAGCGAGGAGGGCAGTCTTACGCATGATCGATACGCCTTTGCGGACTGAGGAAAAGCCCCGTTTCCGGGGCTTTCGTTTCGATCGCGATTACATGCAGGCTTTGCAACCTGCGGCGATGGACAGCGAGTTGCTTTGTTGGTTACCAACACCAGCGGCGTTGTTGTAACCAGCGTTACCCGAGAAGTTGTTACCAACATTGGAGATGGAAGCGTTGTTGGTCACAGGGTTTTTCCAGCCATCAGGGGTCATCACTTGTTGAGTGGTCACACCTGCCAGGCCAAAGACGCCCACTGCTTCGAATTTGGCTTTTTGATCTTTGTCGCCACCATGGCCTCTGTCGTTATTGCCATATCCGCCATGACCGTGATCGTCGTCTTCGATTTTTGCAGTGCCCTTCGCGTAGAACGCGCCAGCCCCGGCGAAAGTACCGGTGAGGGTATCTTTTTTGTAGGTTTGAGTGCCGTTGTTGGCTACGGTCAGGCCAGTGGAGGTTTGGTTCGCAGCAGCAGCGGCGTTAGCTACACGACCACCCGATACAGCAATTGCCAGGTTGTTTTTCTGTTGGTTGAAGTTGCCGGCACTGTTGTTCACGCCAATGTTGCCGGAACCGCCGTTACCCACGTTGTTGAGGTTGGCGTTGTTTGTGGTGGAGTAGTTCGCAACGGCGTTGTTGGCGTTGACTTGAGTTGCGCTGGAGACCGACACCGCAGAGCCGAAGATGAAACTTTCGTCGGCAGTTGCCAGAGCGGCGGCATTGTCTTGCTGGTTGCCATCGCCGGCGGTGTTGTTCATGCCAACGTTGCCGTTGGTGCCATTGGCCGAGTCGCGGACGGAGGCATCATTTTTGGTGCCTTGGTTGCCGACCAGATTGCCAGAGCTGCTTTGCGTGTCGAGCACTGCCGCCCCGGCGCCAGCGCCGATTTGCAGCAGTTGTTCCAGGGTTGGGCCTTTTGGTTCATGGTTGCCATGCCCGTTACCATGACCGTGATTATCATCACGACCGCCTGCCTGTGCTGCGATTGCCATCACTGCTGCGAGTGCGAAAACCAGTGGTTTGAGGGCCATTGTAGGTTTCATGGTGTTTCTCCGTGCTTATTAGTTGGTTAAGTGTTGGTACTTTCTAATTGCACTGCTTTTGTTGTTTGGGTCAGTCAGCGACCCGGATGCTCAGGGTGTTAGCCATTCGGTTCCCCACCCCGGCACTCTGGTTCACCTGGATTACCCCTCGGCTGCCGGTGAAGGCCTGATCACTTGTCGTGACCTGGCGACTGCCGGGTGAGGTGCCAGTTGCTCCTGAGCTCGGTAACAACGCCACGTTCTGTTGGGAAAGGGCGCTATCGTCAACGGCCTGCGGGCCAGCACTGATGCTGACGCGCGTGACGTTGGCCATCTGGTTGTTGGCCCCGGCGCCTTGGTTCACGCCAAGGATCCCGTTGCCGTTACTGAAAGAGGTGCCGCCGATGTTGGCGCTCGCGTTGATCGAGCGGTCGGCGGGGGTGTCGATTTTCTGCTGCACGCTGGTCCTGGCGTGGGACTCGGTGCCAATGGCAATCGCCTTGACGTTGGCCTGCTGCATCTGATCGCCAGCGGCCTGGTTGACGTTGAAGTTGCCGCGGTACTGAGCACCGGAGTCTTGAATGTTCGCGTTGTTCACAGCGCTGGGATCGGCCATCACACTGGAGCAACCGAGCAGGGCAAGCAGGAGCAGGGAACGATTCATGTCACTGGCCTCCAGCCATGCGGGTCAACGGAGCGAGACCGGAACTCATCGCGCGGTTTACGGTATTGGAAATCGAGCTGCCGGCACCGCCGCCATGACCGCCGCTCATGCCGGGCAGGCCGTTCTGGTTGGTCAGGTTGTTCATGCCGGGCAGGTTTGAGCTGGGGGTGTTGATGTTGCCGCGGATGGAAGAGCCGCTGGCTATACGGGCAAAGTCACCATCACTGAGTTCGGTATTGCTGAGCGTCGAATTGATGCGGGCAGACGGGTTGGCATTGACAGTGGTCGGATAGGGGTCTTTGCCACCGCTGCGACCGATCGGGATCGGCTGGACATCACGATTGAGCACGATCACGCCGTTGCCTTCGGCCTGAACGTTGAAACTGAGAAACGGGCTGGCGGCTGATCCGATCAGCAGAAGGCAGGTAAAGGCTTTTTTGATATTCCCCACGGCGGCAATTCCTTCTTCAGTGGGCTGGGCCTGGTCAGCGTTGTGAAGGAGAGAGCGAAAGCTGTGCCGCTTTTGAAATGTCTTTGAGTTTCAATGTGTTGAGTGGATTGAGCGTGGGGCTGATACAACAGCTGTTTCATCGATGAAACAAAACACTGCCTGCGCAACCCGTTAAAGACAGTGCAAAGCTCTGGACCAAGGGTTTGCGCGCAGGTGTTTCAGTGGCGTAACAAGTCGGATGACAAAGGGATGAAGGGCCTTGAGACGGGCACTTTGCACCTGAAGGAGTGTTTCAGGAATGGACACTTTTCCCCCAAAGCAGGGGGATACGGCGGGTCATACGCCCCGCAAATCGGGTCAGTTCGCGAGCAAGGTGTGCACCGCATCGAAGGCCCGCTGCTGGCGTTCGGCCCAGTCGCCCTTGATGATCTGCAAGGGTTGGTGATGGTTTTCCAGCCATGTGCGGGTCGCCTGATAGAACGCGAGTCGTTCGCTCAAGTCGGGCTGGCAGCGCTGACCGTCGTCCGTCCATTCGATCTGCTCCGGGGACAGGAGCAGGTGCAGGTCGTAATGACGGGCCAGCAACTCGGTTTCCAGCCAGGGCGGGCACTCGCCGAATAACGTCTGGCTCCACAGCATGTTGCTCAGCAGATGCGTGTCGAGAATCAACAGGCGCGGCTGCTGCGCGCGTGCTGCGTCTTCCCATTGCAACTGGCCGCGCGCGATCTCGGGGATGTCGGCCAGGCAGGTATCCCGAGGGTTCTGCTCGATGAACCAGCGCACATATTCGTCCACCCGCAAACCGCCGAACTGCTGTTGAATCCCGGCCGCCAGCCAGCTCTTGCCCGTAGACTCGGGACCGGTCAGGACAATCACTTTCATCGTTGCAACGCCGGATCGGCACGCCATTCGCGCCAGCCTTGCACCGCGATCAGGGTGAACAGGGCATACAGCGCCGCCGTGAGGTACAGCCCTTTATAGAGGAACAGTCCGACGAAGATCACATCCAGCACGAACCACAGCGCCCAGCATTGCAGGCGTTTGTGGGCCATCCAGAATTGCGCGACCAGGCTGAAACCGGTCAGCGCTGCGTCGAACCACGGTTGCGCCGCGTCGGTCCAATGGGCCATGGCCGCGCCCAGCAGCAGACTGCCGACCGCACCGATGGCCAGGCCCTGCGCAATCGAGCGATTGTCGAGCCGGCTGACTTCGCGCCCGTCATGCATCGTCCCGGCCCGCGTCCATTGCCACCAGCCATAGATTTGCAGCCCGGCATACACGACCTGCAGCAGCATGTCCGAATACAGTTTCACCTCGAGGAAAACCCAGGTGTAGAGCGACACCATGACCAGTCCGATCGGCCAGCACCACGGATTCTGTTTGACCGTGAGCCACACGGCGATCACGCCGAGGGCGGCGGCAAACAGTTCTAGCCCGGACATGCAGGATCCTTGGGGGAGTTGGGAAGGGAGCGGATTGTACCGAAAAACAGGTGGGAAACGAGTTCCCACCTGTTGCAGGGATCAGACGCGGAACTGGCGCAGCAGCCCGTTCAGTTGTTCGCTGAGCTGGCCGAGTTTCACACTCGCCACGCTCGACTGCTCGGCCGCCAGCGCGGTGCTGTGGGACAGGCCCGCCGCTTGGGTGACGTTCTGATTGATGTCTTCGACCACGTGCGCCTGCTGCAGCGTTGCGCTGGCAATCGAGGCGTTCAAGCCGTTGAGGTTACGCAGGGCCTGGCCGATCGCGTTCAGGCTGGCGCTGGCCAGACCCGCCTGTTCGATGGTCAGTTGCGAAGCCTTGCTGCTGTCGCCGATCACCTTTACGGCGGCTTCGGAGTGGTTTTGCAGGCGTTCGATCATCGTCTGGATTTCCGCCGTGGACTTCTGCGTGCGCTGCGCCAGCAAACGCACTTCGTCGGCCACCACCGCAAAACCGCGACCCTGTTCGCCGGCCCGAGCCGCTTCAATCGCGGCGTTGAGGGCCAGCAGGTTGGTCTGCTCGGCGATCGAGCGGATCACCTCCAGCACGCTGCCGATCTGTGTGCTTTCAGTCGCCAGCGTGCGGATGACTTCCACCGCTTGATCGATGGTGCCGGAGAGCTTGTCGATCTGTTGCAGGCTGCCGTCGATGTTGATCTGGCCCTGCTGGGCCTGGGCTTCGGCGTCACGCATTTCGCTGGCGGCGTGTTCGGCGTTCTTCGCCACGTCCTGTACGCCGTAGGTCACTTCGTTGACGGCAGTGGCTACCAGCTCCATCTGCTGCGACTGCTGCTGGCTGCGTTGCTGGGCCTGCGCAGCATCGTTGCCCAGCTCGCTGGACGATTGGCCCAATGCACTGGCGGATAGCTGCAAGTCCCCGATCACCCGGCGCAGTTTGGCGGTGAAGGCATTGAAGTGATGCGCCAACTGAGTGACTTCGTCCTGGCCGTGGGTGTCGAGGCTGCGGGTCAGATCGCTTTCGCCGCTGGCGATGTTGGCCATGGCGTTCACGGTTTCCTGCAACGGACGAACGATGCTGCGGGCAATCAGAATCACCAGCAGCGCCATGATCACCGCGATGACCAGTCCGACCACGGATGCCTTGATCACCTGGTCCTGGAACTCGGCCTGCACGTCGTCGACGTACACGCCCGAACCGATGACCCAGCCCCATGGCTCGAACAATTTCACGTAAGAGGTCTTGGCCACCGGTTCACTGGCACCGGGCTTGGGCCAGCGATAGTCGACCATGCCGGCGCCCTTGGCCTTGGCGATGGCGACCATTTCATTGAACACCGCAAAGCCGTCCGGGTCGCGGATCGTCGAGAGGTTCTGGCCTTCGAGTTTGGGATTGGTCGGGTGCATGACCATCACGGGCGTGAGGTCGTTGATCCAGAAATAGTCGTTCTGGTCATAGCGCAGGCCACGGATCGCGGTCAGCGCCTGTTTCTGTGCCACATCGCGGGTCAGGGTTCCTGCGGCTTCGAGGCCTTGGTAGTAAGTCAGCAAACCGCTGGCGGTCTGCACCACATGCTGGGTTTTCTGGGCCTTGGCGTGGTAGAGGTCATCATGGATCTGCTTGAGCATCAACACGCCCAACGTCAACAGCATGACCACGGCCACAATCAAGATGAGCCACAAGCGTCGGCTGATCGACACACTGCGCAAGCTGTTCATAACGCTGTCACTCCGGATTCTTTTTCTTGTAATAAACCACCGCCAGCATCCAACCACGTTTCGGTGACCGGGCATACGCGACCCAAGTCGTAGAACGCGGCAGCGCTATTACGGCTTGTCTGTTAGGATTTCGGCCCCGCGCGTGAAAACCTGAATCGAAATTGATTTTTCACGGAATTTTGACTGTTTCGTGTGGATCCTGTGCGCGCGGAATCGGTACAGCTTTAACCAGCTACGCTGAACGCAGTGAACGTAAAAATACTATCGGGGCATGCCTCTGTGCATCGCTCTCTGGGGGATTGATGGATCTTTGGACGGCCTTGCAGGCACTGATTCTAGGAGTTGTAGAGGGGCTGACGGAGTTTTTGCCCATTTCCAGTACCGGACACCAGATCATTGTTGCCGACTTGCTCGATTTCGGAGGCGAGCGGGCCATGGCGTTCAACATCATCATCCAGCTTGGTGCGATTCTCGCGGTGGTCTGGGAATTCCGACGCAAGATTCTCGACGTGGTCATTGGCCTGCCGACCCAGCCAAGTGCGCGGCGCTTCACCGCCAACCTGCTGATCGCCTTCCTGCCCGCCGTGGTGCTGGGAGTGGTCTTCGCCGACTTGATTCACCACTACCTGTTCAATCCGATCACCGTGGCCGCCGCGCTGGTGGTGGGCGGCATCGTGATGTTGTGGGCCGAGCAGCGTCAGCATGAAGTGCACGCCGAAACGGTCGACGAGATTCGCTGGACGGATGCGCTGAAGATCGGCTTCGCCCAGTGCCTGGCGATGATCCCCGGCACTTCGCGCTCCGGCTCGACCATCATCGGCGGCCTGTTGTTCGGCCTGTCGCGCAAGACCGCCACCGAGTTCTCGTTCTTCCTGGCGATGCCGACCATGGTCGGTGCGGCGGTGTATTCGGGCTACAAGTATCGCGACCTGTTCGTACCGGCGGACTTCCCGGTATTCGCCATCGGTTTCGTCACCGCGTTTATCTTCGCCATGATCGCGGTGCGCGGCCTGCTCAAGTTCATCGGCAGCCATAGCTACGCGGCGTTTGCCTGGTACCGGATTGTCTTCGGTCTGGTGATTCTGGCAACGTGGCAGTTCGGCTGGGTCGACTGGACGGCAGCCAAGCCATGAGTGATTCCCGCGCACGCCGCCCGGATCGCGGTCCTTCCGGTGGCAATATCCAGCACTTGAAATTGAAACTGGTGGTGCTGCTGATCGTCTGCGCGCTGCCACTGTTCGGCTCATTGTCGATGTGGCTGCGCGGGATTTCCCTGGTGCCGCTGACGGCCTACGGGCTGGTCAGCGTGCTGGCGTTTTTCCTGTACTGGGCGGACAAGCGCAAGGCCCGCGCCGACGCTTGGCGCACACCGGAAAACATCCTGCACGCGGTGGAACTGGCCGGTGGCTGGCCGGGCGCGTTGATCGCCCAGCAGGTCTTCCGGCACAAGACGCGCAAGGTGTCGTTTCAGGTGTTGTTCTGGATGATTGTGGCTTTGCATCAGGTGTTCTGGATCGATCAGTTGTTTCTCGGTTCGAACCTCCTGGCGTTGTTCTAAAGCAGCAGCCCGACCTGCAAGCGCTTGGGCAGCTTGCTGACCACCAGTTGGTGGGAACGCTGCAGCAAGCCTTGCAGTTCCTCGGCGCCCAGCGGGTAGGGCGGGTGCATGATGATCCATTGCGCCCGGGCAAGGTACGGCGCCGGGTGAATGCCCGGCCGGTCGCAATGACCGAGAAACAGGTCCTTGTCGACCTTGAACGCCAGCGAATCACCGCGCAGCCCCTGCAAGGCGAACATCTTGTTGCCGGCAATCGAAAACACTCGCACGCCACCCCATTTGTAGTCTTCCCTGGCACCGGGCAGGGCCAGGCAGAAGTCCGCGACATCCTGTTCGCTCATCTTTCCTTGTTTCATAACAGCCGTTCTCCACAGGCATTGAACGATTCGACCAGATGATCGATCCACGCGCGCACCGCCGGCATCACCCCGCGCCGATGCGGATACACCGCTTGCAGCCAGCCGCCGGGCAGTGACCAGTCCGGCAACAACTGCACCAGCGTGCCGTTGTTCAGTTCCGTTTCGCAATACATCATCGGCAACAGGGTGAAACCCTGGCCGGCCAGCACACAGGCCTTGCGCACGATGAAGTCGTCGATGCCCAGCCGGGCTTCCAGCGCCAGATCGCAACTCTTGCCGTGCTGATCGAGCAGGCGCACATGCACCATGCGATCGGCTTCCAGAGCGCCCAGCACCGGCAGGTTCTTCAGGTCCTGCGGATGATTGATTGCCACGCCCTGCATAAAGGAAGGGCTTGCGACCACCACCATCTGCGCCTGACGCAGGCGGCGGGTCACCAGCATCGGTTCTTCATCGCCGTGTTCGCGCACGCGCAGGGCCACGTCGATGCCTTCGGTGATCAGGTCGACCCGTCGATTGATCAGGGTGACTTCCAGCTGCACCTGAGGGTATTTGCCAAGGAAATTGCTGATCACCACCGGGAGCATTTCATGGGCCAGCCCCGTGGGACTGGAAACCCGCAAGCGTCCGCGAGGCTCGCTGGACATGCTGGCCACTGTTTCATCGGCCATTTCCGCTTCCAGCAGCATGGCCTGACAGTGACGCAGATAGCGTTCGCCGACCGCCGTCAGCTTCAATTGGCGGGTGGTGCGTTGCAGCAAACGTGCGCCAAGGCGTTCTTCCAGCTCGGCGATGCGCCGCGACAGGCGTGACTTGGGAATGCCGAGCAAGCGGCCGGCGGCGGCGAAACCGCCAGCCTCGACCACTTTGGCGAAATAGTAGAGATCGTTGAGGTCTTGCATGGGGAAAACCGACTGTTCTATCAGTGGGACAAACTATCGCATTGTTGCCGTCTAATCAGCTATTGGTTTCGTCGGTAGGATTGTCTCCATTCCGTCGCCACCGGCGATTCATTCCAGGAGATTCCACATGAAACTGCTGCACATCGATTCGAGCATTCTGGGCGACAACTCCGCTTCCCGTCAGCTGAGCAGTCAAGTCACTAAAGCCTGGCAAGCCGCCGAGCCAAGCGCTGTCGTGACCTACCGCGATCTGGCCGCTGACGCCATCAGCCACTTCTCGTCGACCACCCTGATTGCCGCCGGCACCACCGCTGAACTGCGCAACGCCGCACAACAGCACGAAGCCGAACTGAGCGCCACCACCCTGGCCGAATTCATCGCCGCTGACGCCATCGTCGTCGCTGCACCGATGTACAACTTCACCGTGCCGACCCAGCTCAAAGCCTGGATCGACCGCATCGCCGTCGCCGGCCAGACCTTCCGTTACACCGAAGCCGGCCCTGAAGGCCTGTGCGGCGGCAAGAAAGTAGTGATCGTTTCCACCGCTGGCGGCATCCACGCCGGTCAAGCTTCGGGCGTGGCACACGAAGACTACCTGAAACTGGTCTTTGGCTTCCTCGGCATCACCGACATCGAAGTCGTGCGTGCCGAAGGCCTGGCCTACGGCGAAGAAGTGCGCAACAACGCCATGAGCGCCGCGCAAGCGAAGATCAGCGAGCAGCTGTTCGCCGCCGCGTAAGGCTTGCGTAAAGAACAGCTCCTGTTCAGGCAAATTCCAAAAAACTCTGTATTCTGGTTCCGCAAGGGCCAGATACGGAGTTTTTTGTTTCTGACTGTTACATAATCTGGCCCGGGTTATGCAGTCTGATGATCAACGTCTGAGTGCAACGCCGCGCCGGGGTACCGAATTTCGGAATTTCGGGCGTCGAACACAACGGATCTTTCGATTGAGTAACAACAGGGTGGGGCATCCCATGATGCGTCTTTGTGCAGCGTTACTGATTTGCCTGCTCGGCAGCCTGAATTCAGTGCACGCTGCGCCCGGGCAGCACCCGCGCTGGAGCGTCGGCTATCACGAGATGACATTCCTCGATCCGCTCGACCTGCAACCGATGCGCGCCATCGCGTTCTATCCCTCCAGCGACCGCGAACACCTGAGCCTGCTCGAAGGCTATTCGGTCGAGGCCGGCGAAGACACCAAAGTCGCCATCGGCCGTTTCCCGATGCTTATGCTCTCTCACGGCAACACCGGCACGCCGCTGGCGCTGCACGACCTGGCTACGTCACTGGCACGCAAGGGGTTCGTGGTGGTGGCGGTGATTCACCCCGGCGATAACTCCAAGGATCACAGCCGCCTCGGCACGTTGAGCAATCTCTACGGCCGGCCGATCCAGATTTCCGAAGCCATTACCGCCACGCTGGGCGACCGCATGCTCGCGCCGTACGTGAACGCCGAGCAGGTTGGCGTGATCGGCTATTCGGCGGGCGGCGAAACGGCGTTGATTCTGTCCGGCGCGCAGCCGGATCTGGATCGCCTGCGCCGTTACTGCCAGGAGCGCCCGGACGACCGCGACGCCTGCAACACCCAGGGCGAGCTGATTGTCGACCGCGACGATCTGCAACCGGTAGCCGATCCGCGCGTGCATGCGTTGCTGCTGATGGCGCCGCTGAGCCTGAAGTTTGGTCGTCACACTTTGGCTGATGTGCATGTGCCGGTGCTGCTCTACAGCGGTGATGGCGACAAACTGGTGGCCTTCGATAAAAACGCTGCGGCCCTGGCGCGCAAGCTGCCGACCGCACCCGACTTCAAATTGCTGGCCGGGGCAGGGCACTTCGTGTTCATGGCGCCATGCAATGAAGAGCAGATTCGTGCGATGCCCGCCTTGTGCACCGATGCCGATGGCGTGGACCGCGAAGACATCCACCGCAACCTGATTTCCGAGGCCGGGCGATTCTTCTCCCATGCCTTGGGCAGGCCGACACGCGCGGGGATGCAGACGGCGGATCAGTGAGCGTTTACGCCATGGCCCGGCGCTTGAGCAGCAAGGTCAACGCCAGTCCGGTCACGGACAGCACGGCCGCACTGAAGAAAATCCACGAATAGCCCAGGTTCAACGCCACCGCGCCCATCATCGGGCCGGCAATCGCCAGCGCCAGATCGAAAAACACCGCATAAGCACTCAACCCGGCACCACGACTGGAGTTGGGCACCTGCTTGATCGCCTCGACGCCCAGCGCGGGGTATACCAGCGACAGGCCGAACCCGGCCAGACCGGCGCCGACCAAGGCATACGCGGTCGAGGGCGCCAGCCACAGCATGACCAGGCCGACGGTTTCGATGGTCATGCAGGCAATCGCCGAGGTGAATCCGCCAAAACGGCCGATGGCGGAAATGAACAGCAGCCGCGAAAGGATGAAACACACACCGAACACCGTCAGGCAATACGCAGCGCCGCTCCAGCCGCGATTGAGGTAATACAGGGTGATGAAGGTGGTCAGCGTGCCATAGCCAATCGACGCCAGGCTCAGACTGGCGCCGAACGGAGCAATCCGTCCGAACACCGCCCAGAACGGCAGGCGTTCACCGCGTACCACCGGCACCGAGGGCTTATTGCGGATCAGCAGCAAGGCGCCGGCCGCGAGTAGCGACAGCGCAATGCCAAGGCTTTCGAAGCCATAGTCGGCGACCATCACCACGCCCAACGGCGCGCCAATGGCAATCGCGCCATAGGACGCGATGCCGTTCCACGAAATCGAGCGCGCGGTGTGTTCGGCACCGACCTGGCCCATGCACCAACTGATGGTGCCGACGCCGATCAGGCCCTGGGCAATCCCCAGCAACAGGCGACCGACAATCAGGATCGACAGGCTCAACAGCGGCAAGCTCTGCAGCAACGTCGAAACCAGCGTCAGCACACCGCTGAGCACAATCCCCGACAAACCATAAACAATCGCCCGTTTGGTGCCGATGGTGTCCGACATGCGCCCGGCCATTGGCCGGCTGAGCAGGGTGGCCAGGTATTGCGAACCGATCACCAGCCCCGCGATCACGGCACTGAAACCCAATTGCTCGTGCACGTAGCCGGGCAGCACCGCAATCGGCAGGCCGATGCAGAGGAAGGCAATAAAGGTATAGAAAACGATGGAGACGATCTGCAGGGTGATCGCCAGGGAGCTTTGCGGTGGCTGTTGCTGCGCAGACATGAGGACTCGTTCGCGGGCGGCGGTGGGAGAGTCCGCATCATGGCGTGGCGCTGGATTAAAAGGAAGCAGGCTAACGATCTTTTCCTCGACGAAAAAAAAGCCCTGTCACAAGGACAGGGCTTTCTGTTTACCGCTCGATTCGACTTAGAACACCACGCCTTGGCTGCGCAGGTAGTCGTCGTAGGTGCCGCTGAAGTCGGTCACACCGTTCGGGCTCAGCTCGATGATGCGGGTGGCCAGGGACGATACGAACTCACGGTCGTGGCTGACGAAAATCAACGTGCCCGGGTAGTTTTCCAGCGCCAGGTTCAGCGCCTCGATCGATTCCATGTCCAGGTGGTTGGTCGGTTCGTCCATTACCAGCACGTTCGGCTTTTGCAGGATCAGCTTGCCGAACAGCATGCGGCCTTGCTCACCACCGGAAATCACCTTCACCGACTTGAGGATCTCGTCGTTGGAGAACAGCATGCGACCCAGGGTGCCACGGATCACTTGCTCGCCCTGAGTCCACTGACCCATCCAGTCGAACAGGCTGACGTCGTCTTCGAAATCGTGGGCGTGGTCCTGAGCGTAGTAGCCCAGCTCCGCGCTTTCGGTCCACTTCACGGAACCTGCGTCCGGGGTCAGTTCGCCCATCAGCGTGCGCAGCAGGGTGGTCTTGCCGATACCGTTCGGGCCGATGATGGCTACGCGCTCGCCGGCTTCAACGGTGAAACTGAAGTTCTTGAACAGGGTCTTGCCGTCGAAGCCCTTGGACATCTGCTCGATGGTCACGGCCTGGCGGTGCAGCTTCTTGGTCTGTTCGAAACGGATGAACGGGCTCACGCGGCTCGATGGCTTGACTTCGGCCAGCTGGATCTTGTCGATCTGCTTGGCGCGGGAAGTGGCCTGCTTGGCTTTCGAGGCGTTGGCCGAGAAGCGGCTGACGAACGTCTGCAGTTCGGCAATCTGGGCTTTCTTCTTGGCGTTGTCCGACAGCAGTTGCTCGCGGGACTGAGTCGCCGCGGTCATGTACTCGTCGTAGTTGCCCGGGAACAGACGCAGCTCGCCGTAGTCCAGGTCGGCCATGTGGGTGCAGACGCTGTTCAGGAAGTGACGGTCGTGGGAAATGATGATCATGGTGCTGTTACGCGCCGTCAAAATCGTTTCCAGCCAGCGGATGGTGTTGATGTCCAGGTGGTTGGTCGGTTCGTCGAGCAGCAGCACTTCCGGATCGGAGAACAGTGCCTGAGCCAACAGAACGCGGAGTTTCCAGCCCGGCGCGACTTCGGTCATCGGGCCGAAATGCTGTTCCAGCGGAATACCCAGACCCAGCAGCAGTTCACCGGCGCGGGATTCGGCCGTATAGCCGTCCATCTCGGCGAACTCGGTTTCCAGCTCGGCCACGGCCATGCCGTCTTCTTCGCTCATTTCCGGCAGCGAGTAGATGCGGTCGCGCTCGGCCTTGACCTTCCACAGCTCTTCGTGACCCATGATCACCGTGTCGATCACGGTGAATTCTTCGTAGGCGAACTGATCCTGGCGCAATTTACCCAGGCGTACATTCGGCTCCAGCATGACCTGGCCGCCGGACGGCTCGAGGTCGCCGCCGAGGATCTTCATGAAGGTCGACTTGCCGCAACCGTTGGCGCCGATCAGGCCGTAGCGGTTGCCGCCGTTGAATTTGACCGAAACGTTTTCAAACAGCGGCTTGGCGCCGAACTGCATGGTGATGTTAGCTGTAGAAATCAAAGGTTTTTCCTGCGAAGCGTGCTGAGTAGCGAGGGTGCAGCCGGAGCGCTTGGCCCGAGTCGAAGTGCGCTGAGGCGGGGCAATCCCGTCATCAACCAAGGGGGGCGCGTAAAGTTTGGCGGCGATTGTACTGGTCTGGCTCTTTAAACGATAGGGCGGTGACATTCCGATTGCCGTTTGGCGCAATCGCGAGACAGTTTTTCACAGATGAAGGTTCACTATTGGTTACAAACTGTGGCTAAAATGCCATCCATTCACCCAATGCCTTGTCCGGCATGGGCTCAAGGATGCGCCACCGGGACGTTTTTTTTGATTTCAGACCACTGCCACAGACCTTGGGCCACAGCCCGAAAGGCGCGCAGTTTGTTCACTTCTGACGTGTGACGATTTCCGTGAAACTCATCATTGCCGCTGTATATGTCATTTCCATTGCGTATGTTCACCTGCGCGGTCGCGTACGCCACAAACTCGGTCGTCAACTGAGCGATCACTCCTCGTTCCTGGCACCGATCAACTGCTTCCTTTATCTGTTCTCGAAAAAGCCCAACACGCCTTACCTTGATCCAAAGGACTTTCCCGATCTGACTCCGTTGCAGACCCACTGGGAAGAAATCCGTGAAGAAGGTCGTAACCTGCTGCGTGCCGGCGAGATCAAGCGCTCGAACCAGTACGACGACGTCGGTTTCAACTCGTTCTTCAAGACTGGCTGGAAGCGTTTCTACCTGAAGTGGTACGGCGACAGCCACCCGTCGGCGCTTCAACTGTGCCCGCGCACCACTGAGTTGGTGCAGAGCATCGGCTCAATCAAGGCTGCGATGTTTGCAGAATTGCCACCGGGCTCGAAACTGGTGCGTCACCGCGATCCGTACGCCGGTTCGTACCGCTATCACCTTGGCCTGGAAACGCCGAACGACGCCGGTTGCTACATCAACGTCGATGGCGAGAATTATCACTGGCGTGATGGTGAAGCGGTGATGTTCGACGAGACGTTCATTCATTACGCGGAAAACACCACCGACCAGAACCGCATCATCCTGTTCTGTGACGTTGAACGACCGATGAAGTTTCGCTGGGCAGCGGCGTTCAACGGCTGGTTCAGCCGCACCGTGATGTCGGCGGCCGGTGCACCGAACGATGCGGGTGACCGCACCGGTGGGATCAACCGCTTGTTTACTAGGATCTACAAGATTCGCCTGCGCGGCAAAGAGTTGAAAAAACGCAATCGCAAGCTCTACTACATGGAAAAGTGGGCGATCTTCGGCGGTCTGCTGGCGATCTTCATTCTGATCTGACGAATCGGGCGACTGTTGAAAGACAGTCGCCCGATTTCATTTTCACGACGCTTTTTTAGTCTTCTTCGCCGCTGTGGTCTTGCTGGCGGTCTTCTTCGCCGGTTTGGCCGGGGCTTTCCCGCCGAGGCTGCGCTTGAGCAGTTCGGTCAGGTCGATAACATCTGCCGATTTGCGCTCTTCTTCAGCGGAAACGGTTTCAACGTCTTCGATCTTGCCTTCATGGGCCTTCTTGTCCACCAGCGCCATGATCTTGTCTTCGAACTCGTCGTTGTAATCCTCGGGCGTCCAGTCCGCTGTCATGTCTTCCACCAGCCGTTTGGCCATGTCCAGCTCGCCCTTGGCCAGTTGCGGCTTGGTCACTTCGCTGCCCAGCTCAAGTTCGTCCAGGCTGCGCACTTCCTGCGGCCAGCGCAACTTCACCAGCACCAGCGCCGACTCCAGAGGCATCAGCGCCGCCAGGTATTGGCGCGTATGTAAAACCACTCGGGCGAGGGCGACCTTCCGGGTTTTGCTCAGGGTTTCACGCAGCAAGGCATAGACCTTGCCGCCACGCTTGTCCGGAGCCAGGTAATAGGGCGTGTCGATGTTCTGCAGCGGGATCTGTTCACTGTCGACAAAGGCGAAGATATCGATGGTCTGGGTCGAAACCGGGTGTGCCGAGCGGATCTCTTCTTCGCTGAGCACCACATAGCGGCCTTTTTCGAACTGAACACCTTTGACGATGTGCTCTTTGGTGACTTCCTTGCCGGTGACCTTGTTGACCCGTTTATAGCCGACCGGGTCCATGCTGCGGCTGTCGAGCCAGTCGAAGTCGACGCCTTGGGATGACGTCGCCGAGACCAGCGCCACGGGGATGTGGACCAGACCGAAACTGATTGCGCCTTTCCAGATTGCCCGAGCCATGTGCTGTTCTCCGAGTGATGTTCGGGTGACCCGTGGCCCTGCGTAAAAGTTTCCGTTGTTTGCTGGGTGCCGCTAAACGTCAGGTCAAGCCGTGTTACATCTTGTTTAGCGGTGACGGGTTAACAAATGCGAACCCACGGCGTAGCGTGGACTCGAAGGCTCTAGTCCCTGCGCACCGAAAGAGGCCGTTCATGAACCGTTTCCTGCTTGGCATTGCGTTGCTCGCCCTCAGTGGCGGGCTGGTTCACGCCGATGGCGCAATAAGCCATACATCGCTGTTGCTGGCACAAAGTCCGACCGGCAACAGCAACAACCCCTACAACAGCCCGATCCGCCGGGCGAACCCCAACAGCATGCAGGGCACCCAGCCCGGCACTCCGCCCGTTCGCGGGCCGAACACGGTGCCGGTGCCACGGCCGCCGACCCTGGAAAATCGCGGTATCGGCAATGGTCAGCCGCTGCGCTCCGTGCCGAGCACGCCACCCACCTTCATCCCCAACCCTCCAGCCCGTGACAGCGGGAGCAACCGTTGAATGGCATAACCGCTTCTGTCAGCCCTTCAAACGAACAAAAGGAATCGTGCATGTTGCGTAAAACCCTTCTGGCCGGCCTGTGTGCCAGTGCACTGATCGCCGCCCCGGCGTTCGCCGCCGCTCCCAAAGAGCTGCAAAGCGAGCAGGGCACCCTTGAAGTCACAACGATTACCCAGGGCCTCGAGCACCCATGGGCTCTGGCCTTCCTTCCTGATCGCCAGGGCATGCTGGTGACCGAACGTCCCGGCAACCTGCGCGTGGTGGATGCCGACGGCAAGCTGTCTGCGCCGATCACCGGTGTGCCAGACGTCTGGGCCAAGGGGCAGGGCGGATTGCTCGATGTGGTGCTGTCACCGGATTTCAAACAGGATCGCCTCGTGTACCTGTCCTATGCCGAGGGCGGCGGAGCGGGTGACAAGGCCGGAACGGCGGTCGGGCGCGGACGCCTGTCGGATGACCTGAAAACCCTGAAGGACTTCAACGTGATTTTCCGTCAGGAACCGAAACTGTCGGTCGGCAATCACTTCGGCTCGCGGCTGGTGTTCGACCGGGACGGTTATCTGTTCATCACCCTGGGCGAAAACAACGACCGCCCGACCGCGCAGGACCTGGACAAGTTGCAAGGCAAGGTCGTGAGGATCTACCCCAACGGCAAGGTGCCGGACGACAATCCCTTTGTCGGCCAGTCCGGCGTGCGCCCGGAGATCTGGTCCTACGGCCACCGCAATCCCCAGGGCGCCGCGCTCAATCCATGGACCGGAACGGTGTGGGAAAACGAACACGGCCCACGCGGTGGCGACGAGGTGAACATCATCGAACGCGGCAAGAACTACGGCTGGCCGCTGGCGACCCACGGCATCAACTACTCCATGCAACCGATCCCGGAAGCCAAGGGCAAGACCGCCGAAGGCACGGTCGGGCCGCACCATGTCTGGGAAAAATCCCCGGGCGTCACCGGCATGGCGTTCTACGACGCCGATCGCTTCAAGCCGTGGCAGCACAATCTGTTCATCGGTGCGCTGGTGACGCAGGAGCTGATCCGCTTGCAGTTCGACGGCGACAAAGTGGTGCATGAAGAACGCTTGCTCGGCGAATTGAAACAGCGGATCCGTGATGTGCGCCAAGGGCCGGATGGTTACCTGTATGTGCTGACCGATGAGTCCGACGGTTCGCTGTACAAGATCGGACTCAAATGAACCCTTCACGCGGGTGAGCGAGCGTAGAGCACCACCGCCGCCCGCAACTTGCCACGACCGAAGCGGCACATCTTCTCGAACTCCCCATGGCTGACCGGCACGTGCTGGCAGTCCATGGGCTGGCGATGCTGGCTGTGGTCGACATCCGGGTCGTGCAGGTAGACGAAGTCTTCGTCGCAGTCGGTGACGATCACCCAGTGCGGCGACTTGGAACGGGTTAGCCGATAACTGCTGATCAGCACCAGGGGTTGTCCACCGTTGGCCAGCAGTGTGGGTAAATCCAGCGTTACGCCGATGACCTGATCGACATCGGTGTCGTTCAGTTGCGCCATGAACTCGTCATGGACCAGGCGCATGACGTCTTTTTTATGCGCATCGCGCACGCCGTCGAGAAACAGCGGCCCGGTCATGCTCAGTTGCAATCGCACTCTGAAACCCCGGCGCCAGGCCGCCAGAGCCAAGCCTTGCGGGCTGCAACCGCCATGGCCGGCCGTCATGAACACCGTGGTTGCTTCGCGCCACAACTGCAATTCCTCGCGCCGCTCCAGCAAACGATCGGCCTGCAACGCGCCCATGGCCATCAGCAAGCAGGCCGGGCCGCAGGTGAAATCGGTGGTTTGTCGGTAATAGGGGACCTTGATATTGCGTGAGTCGCGATGCTGGAGAATGCGTTTCTCCAGACGCAGCGCGTCGGCGTGATCCTCGTAGTAGTCATGGATCAGTGCAAAGCGCCGGTAGCCGTTACGCTCGTACAGGGCGATGGCGGCGGGGTTGTCGGTGCGCACTTCCAGCCGCAGATAGGCGCAGTCGTGCTCAAGCGCACAGGCCTCGATCCGTTGCAGCAATTGCTTGCCCAGACCACCGCCGCGCGCCTCGGGAGCAATCGCAATGGAATACAGACGGGCCAGCGAGGTGCCGCGATGAAACAGCACCAGCGCATAACCGGCCAGTTGACCCTCGCGTTCGGCCACCCACAATTGCCCGTGGGCCCGGGTGATCATCCATTGGAAACTGCGGCGTGTGAGCCGGTCCGTGGTGAAGCAGTGCATCTCCAGCGTGAGCAACGCTGGCAAATCATCAACGACCGCCAGGCGAAAAACAGCATTCATATGACCACCGTAAAAGTTGCGTAACGAAACGGGACTTTCGAAAAACTTCGTGCTTAATAGAAAAGGTCTTGTTCTCCAACGGATCAATTTCTATGTCAGCGGTACAGGGTCATTGGCGCGAAGTATCCAGTCAAAGTTTGCCACCGGCAACTTATTTAAAACCGCAGATCAGAACGTCCAGTCAAGTGTTGATCATCGTCGAACGCAAGGAAGACTGGGCCTCGTACTTTCCCAGCGAAGACATCCTGACGGCCCAGGAATATCTCGAACAACCGCCCGACAGCGAGCCGGGAAAACGGGTGCAGGTGATCAATCTGTGCCGCAGCTACAAGTACCTGGGCCACGGCTACTATTGCTCTCTGCTGGCGGAGGCTCGAGGGCACAAGGTGATTCCGTCGGTACGCACCATCAGCGAACTGACCCGAAAATCCCTTTACGGTCTGGCGCTGGATGACCTGGATAAAACCCTGGAAAAAGCCCTCAGCCATCATCTCTACAGCGACACTGAAGGTTTTACGCTGACACTTTATTTCGGCAGAACGCATATAGAGCCGTTGCAGGATCTGGCCCGGCAATTGTTTGAAGTATTCCCGTGTCCGATTCTGTTAGTTGAGTTTCGTCGAACTAACGGCTGGCACATCGAAGGTATAAAGTCTGGCGCCTTGCACAAGTTGCGCGACGATCAGGAAGATCAGTTCGCCAATGCGCTGGACGGCTTCAGTCGCAAGATCTGGCGTGTACCGCGTTCGCCGCAAGTGGCGCGATATGACCTGGCGATCCTGCATGATCCGCAGGAAGCCTTGCCGCCATCCAACGCCCGCGCACTGGAAAACTTCGTGCGGGTCGGCAAAAGCATGGGCATCGATGTCGAGCTGATCGAACGCAAGGACTACGCAAGGCTGGCCGAGTACGACGGCCTGCTGATCCGCGAGACCACCAGCGTCGACAACCACACTTATCGCTTCGCCAAGAAAGCCGAAAGTGAAGGGCTGGTGGTGATGGACGACCCGACGTCGATCCTGCGCTGCACCAACAAGGTCTACCTAACCGACTTGCTCAACAGCCATCAACTGGGCATGCCCGCCACGGAAATTCTCTACAAGGAGCGACCCGAAGACTTCGAACGGGTCGGCGAACGCCTCGGTTTTCCGTTGGTGCTGAAGATCCCGGATGGCTGTTTCTCCCGTGGCGTGATCAAGGTCGAGAGCCAAGAGGCCCTGCTGGAAGCCACCGCCGAGCTATTCGAACATTCGGTGCTGTTATTGGCCCAGGAATTCTTCTACACCGAGTACGACTGGCGCATCGGCGTGCTCAACCGCAAACCGATTTTTGCCTGCCAGTACTTCATGTCCAAGGGCCATTGGCAGATCTACAACCACAAGGCCAAGGGTCAGGACGTCAACGGCGAATGCCGCACGCTGGCGATCCACGAAGCGCCGCGCGCGGTGGTGGAACTGGCGGTGAAGACCGCCAACCTGATCGGCGACGGCTTGTATGGCGTCGATCTGAAACAGGCCGGCGACAAAGTGGTGGTGATCGAGGTCAACGACAACCCGAACCTCGACGCCGGCATCGAAGACGCCTACCTGCAAGACGATCTGTATTCGCTGGTACTGGAAGAGTTCGTGCGGCGTCTCGAACTCAAACGCCGCGGCCAGGCCTGGTGACCGGCCGATGATCAACAGCTTTGTACTCAATCACGGCGCCTTGCAGCGGGTCGAGCGGCTGGACGCCGAGGTGATGCTGTTCAGCGACCCGGACGCCGCCGAGCGCGACTTGCTCCACAGTCACTTCAAACTCGATGAACACGCGCTGGCCTCGGCGCTCGACCCGGACGAGGTGTCACGGATCGAGTTTCACCCCGATCACTTGTTCCTGATCTGGAAACGCCCCGAGAACTATTCCGGAGGCGGCAGCCTGGCATTCGAGGTGTCGTCCTGCGGTTTGCTGTTCTCGCCGGGCCAGTTGTTGGTCATCGCAACCGACGACACGCCGCTGCACGGTGTCGGCACCCGCCAGCCATTGAACACGCCGCTGGATGTGTTGCTGGATTTGCTGTTCAACAACATCCATCACTACCTCGGGCATCTGAAGGTGATCAAACTGGTCGCCCGGGAATTGCAGCAGAAATTCAACGCCTCGATGCAGAACCAGCATCTGGTGCAGATGTTCAACCTCAGCGAAAGCCTGATCTATTACATCAATGCCTTGCACAGCAACGGCGCGGTGCTCACGCGGCTGCGCAATCACGCGGAAAAGCAGCACTTCGGCAGCGAAGCCATCGGCCTGATCGACGACCTGATCATCGAAAACAACCAGTGCTACAAGCAGGCGGAAATCTATTCGACGGTGTTCTCCGGGCTGATCGACGCCCGGGGCAACCTGATGAACAACAGCATGAACAATCTGCTGCGCAAACTGACGCTGATCAACGTGGTATTCCTGCCGCTCAACCTGATCGCGAGCATTGGAGGCATGTCGGAATTCAGCATGATGACCGCCGGCACGCCGTGGTGGGTGTCGTACCCGTTATTTCTCGCGGCGATGCTTGTGGGAGCGGGTGGGATGCTGTTCGGGCTCAGGCGTCTGGCGAAATGACGGCGGCCGGACGTTTGCGATCCTGCAGGCCCCGTACCATCAGGTACAACAACGGCCCGACTGAAATAAACACCGCCGTCAGCAACAGATACGGCACCACCGACCAGCCCGACTGCCCGCGCTTGCGCGCATCCTTGTACATCCAGACGCCCGCCAAGGTTGCCAGCAGATAGAGATCGATCACCACCTGCGCGGTGTCGGGCCGCGACATCAGGCTGATGCCGAAGTCGATCAGCGACTGTTCGGCCTGAAGCATCACGGAAACGGTATAGCCGCCAAAGGCGATCAAAGCGGTGAGGGGCAGGGCGATGGACATCAGGTATTCCTTCCTTGGGCAGATGAGCGAGAGGCCAGCCTACAGACCCGGCGTAAAATTCGCCATTGACTTGCCCGCAGCACCCGGGCTAATTTCGGGGCCATGACTTCCACCGTATTGCGCTGCCAGCCAAGCATTATTACCGCCATTCCTCATTTGGCGGGCTAGCTCACGACTGCAGCACCCAACCCGCCCTAGAGGCGGGTTTTTACTTTCTGTCTCCGGGGTTACGAATCAAACGTCAGGAGACGACCATGCGCTACAGCCCCGCCCAGCAAGCCCTGCTTGAGCAGTACGTGAAAAAGATCCTCGCCGCGCCGGTGTACGAACTGGCGGTGCGCACGCCGCTGCAACCGGCGTCGGCGCTGTCTGAAGCGCTGGGCAACCGGATCCTGCTTAAGCGCGAAGACCTGCAACCGACGTTCTCCTTCAAGATCCGTGGTGCCTACAACAAACTGGTGCAATTGAGTGATGAGCAGAAGGCGCGCGGGGTGATCACGGCTTCGGCGGGCAATCATGCGCAAGGCGTAGCGCTGGCGGCGCGGGAACTGGGCATTGCCGCGAGCATTGTCATGCCGGCAACCACCCCGGAGCTGAAAGTGCTGGGCGTCAGCAGTCGTGGGGCCGAGGCGCTATTGCATGGCGAAAGCTTTCCGTTTGCCCTGGCTCACGCGCTGCAACTGGCTGAGCAGACTGGGCGAACGTTCGTTTCGCCTTTCGACGATCCAGATGTGATCGCTGGCCAGGGCACGGTTGCGATGGAAATCCTGCGCGAGCATCAGGGCGCACTGGATGCGATCTTCGTCCCGGTGGGCGGTGGCGGGTTGATCGCGGGCATCGCGGCGTATGTGAAATACCTGCGACCTGAAGTACGGATCATCGGCGTCGAGTCGGAGCACTCGGCCTGCCTGAAGGCTGCCATGCTAGCGGATGAGCGAGTGGTGCTGCCCAACGTGGGTACATTCGCCGATGGCGTGGCGGTGGCGCAGATCGGCGCCTACGGGTTCGAGGTTTGCCGCTTCTGCGTGGATGAGGTCATCACCGTCAGCAACGACGAACTCTGCGCGGCGATCAAGAATATCTACGACGATACCCGCTCGATCACCGAGCCTTCCGGTGCTTTGGCGGTCGCGGGCATCAAACAGTACGTGGCGCAAACCGGCGCACGGAGTCAGACGTTCATCGCCATCGATTCTGGCGCCAATATAAACTTCGACAGCCTGCGTCATGTCGCGGAGCGAGCGGCGGCGTGCGGTGTTTCAGCGTGAAAGGACTCAGGGCAACAACGGGCGCAGAAAGCTGCGCTCGTAGCTGATGATGAACTTCTTTTCGACCAGATCGGCCACCAGCGCCGTGCTTTCCGGGTCGGTCAGAGCGATGTGGCGATAACTTTCGTAATCTGCCAGCGACGGGAAACTGAACAGGCAATACGCGATATTGCTCGCGCCTTCCGAGGGCAGGAAGTAACCATGATGCGTTCCTCCCAGCCGTTCGACGATGCCGAGCCAGGTCTTGGCGTAGGCCTCGAATGCGTCCAACTGATAGGGGTCAATCACGTATCTGACGTGGCAGGTAATCAAGGCTGCGGCTCCTTTGCAGATTATTCGGGTATTGCCACGCCAACCTTGTCCGCAGCCGACCAGATACGGAAACGCACTTCAACGTCCTGCGGTGCGTAAACCACGATCGGCAGCTTGCTGTTATAGCGCACGGTAAAGCCATCGCCGATCACCGGCACGAACGCGCGTTTTTTCTGGGTGCCGGGTGGGCAGGCCATCAGCGTGCTCATCGGGCCGCTGACTTTTTCCAGGCGATAGAACGGATAGCCCCAGCCTTCGAGGTTTTTCTCTTCGAGGGTGCCGCCCAGGCGCTGGCGGTTGCAGTCGACTTCGAGGGTCTTGCCGGCAAGGATTTCGACTTTGAAGTTTTCTTCCTGGGCCTGTTGCGGCAGGTGGATGACCTGGCGCGTGAAGCCCGCTTCGGCCTTAGGATAAGGCGCGGTGTCCTCAAGTTTGGCGGCGTGGGTGAGGGTGGACAGGCTGGCGAGCATCAGGCCGGCCGTCGCGCGGACGGTGAAATTTCCCATTGAAGCCTCCTGCCGGGTGTACGTTGGTTGACGGGCATTCTCACTGTCGCAGGCGATGAATGCAAACCGCCAGCCGCTTGCAAATTGCAGTGCCTGCACGAGTGAATCTTGCATTTTGCAACTGGCTAGTTGCCTGCACTTTGGCCAAGTCATTGATTTGCAAGGAGGTGATTGCAACCTGATGAAAGGCACGTTTTATGCGTTGATTTGGTGCAGCGCACCGAGTTCGGGCGCCTACACTCCAATGGGCATTTCGCAGTACAGCCGCTTGTCACAACCCAAGGATTCAGCGGGGACACACCCGTGGGAACCGTGGCAACGGTCGACGTGAATACTTGATTGGCAGTCTCACAGTAAGGAGAGGTTTCGCCATGTTTCTGTCTGCCTTGGAACTCCGCAACATCATTGAAAGCAGCTTTCTACCGAAACGCTGCCAGTGCACGCTGTCCCCGGATCTGTCGATGACCGTCAAGGTGTATGGCGATCACCAGACCGATCAGGTTGAGCTGCAGGTGAGTGGCATCGATGCCAGTCATTTGAACAGCTGTCGCGAAATCAACGGCCTGATCGCCGGGTTGCGCTCGGATCTTGCGCAACAAACGGCAACCCATCATTCAGTGCCGCGATCCCGAGTCGTCTAACCGACTGTTTCACCCAGTTCGACCGTCACGCGCCGGGCCTGCAAGAAGCCAAGGCCCAGCGCGAACTCGACCAGCACCGCAAGCAGAATCCCGGGGCCGGCGTGGCCGTTGAGCCATTCAGCAAACCCCAGCACCGCCAGGCCAAAACAGCCGACGATAAAGCCGTTGCTCAGCGCATTGCGCGCGATCGACACCGGCGCGTTGCGCACCAGATAAAACATCAGTCCCAACGCTGCAAACAGCACCGCGCTGCGCCGTGCGACGAATCCGGCTGCCTCTGAATACTCGATGCTCCAGATCGCCAGCAATATTTGTGGAGCCAGACCCCAGGCCAGAGAAAGCAGAAAACACAGACAGAAGGTGAGGGTCGACAACGTGCGAAACGACAACTGCATGGCGAATCCTTGCGGCAGTGAGGAGGGCCCCGAGCATACCCTTCGAGACCCGTGCTCGCCTACCGCAATGCCGCAAAGCAGAGCTTTCTGTCAGTTCTGGAAGCTGCACGCGTCAGATAATTTCCGGTAACTGATTTCTTCCGGTTTACCGGTGTTGTCGAGGTATTTCATGTCGGCGGTGATGACCTTGCACTCCTGCGTCTGCGGCTCGGTCAGGGAAACCACTTTGGCGACATGCAGCGGCATGCCGTATTCATAGGGAACAGCCTTGGAGGTGTCATTGGCCTGGGCCAGCCCGGCAAACGCGGTGCAGGCGAGGGCGGTGGTGAGCAGGAACGGACGAATGTTCATGATGGACTCCGGTGCGACGGAAATGGAGTTTGGCGGATTGCCAGCCAAACCTGCCGCACTCGGCGTCAGCCAGGGGCTGAGGGTGTGCGGTTCAGTAGAGTTTTTGACCGCGGCGTTAAGCGATGGTTAACCGGGCTGAACGCCGGCTGTCTGGGCGGGGATTGTTTCGTGGGGGAGTCTCGGCGGATTCCTACAAGGGTGGATGCCTTGTCTGCTTTCGGGGGCTGGAGTGGGGCGGTTATGGTTTGGCGTCGCTGCAAAATCAGCGACTTAGGTTTGGTCACCTGAAAAACTCGACACATCTGTGCCATGATTCGCGCCGCGGACACTCATGTCTTCGGAGTACATTGCTGTGGCGGCTGTGTGCAGGGGCGCCTTCGGGCGAGCTGATCGGGTTTCTCAGTTGACCAAGCCTTGCATACAGTCCGCCTCCCATCGTTTGGTCACGGTGTCGGCGGGTCATTGAAGCCTATCGAGTAATGACAATGCCAATCCTGAAACCAAGCTCCGCTCGCTACCTCCCGCTCAACAGCGGCGTCACCGACAGCGCACCACTGGTCATCGACACCCACGCCAACCCGAAAGACCTCTTCGAAGCCGCCGTGCAACGCATCCGCGCCGCAACCGACCTGCTCGAAACCCTGCACTGTCTGTGCTTCAAACACGCCGACGTCCAAGACATTCCCCACATCACCCATGCGCTGTACCTGCTGACGCAGGATGGCAGTGATTTACTTCAGGTTGCCCAGCAGAAAATGTTGAACTGGCAGGCGCCGGTTTGATGGTTTGAAAAGCGGCCTGGTATTCACGGGCAGAAGCATTATCTGCCCGTAATGCTGTTGGAGGCTTTTGGCTCTTCATCCGGAACTGGATCAAACGGGCTGATCAAGTTGGGGCTCCATTTCAACTCGACAATATTTCCGGGCAAAAATCGAACATGTAGAAAGTCATCACCACGCTCTCGGCGAGGGAGCGGCAAAATCGCCTCATGATTTTCTTTCTGCACTCCATTCCTGAGCTGCTCGCCTGTCCGGCCGAGAATCCACGAGACACGCACCGTCTCTCCCTCAATTCTCTGGCAGCAGATAACACCGCCGCTCCCCATTGCGAACAGATTTCCACCACCCAAATCATTCACCCAAAAAAATGTAATCGGGCGATCGGTGTGATTCTCCGAAGTCAACATCGCGCCGGGCGTGCGGAGCAGACTATAGATTTTCGGGGCAGCGTATGAAAGCACCAAAGCCAACACACCCAGCGCTATTTGTCTCCGCCGCCAGGTCCGTCGGCGGCGCGCATCTGCAGAAACATCTATCAAATCAATGAAATCCATTTCGTATATTGAGATTGTCGGAGTGAGCCCCGCAGTAGATTTATCCTTGCTTCAGGTCGATGCGCCTGACGATTGTGTCGATGGCTTACGCATCGTCTGCTCCAGATAATCCGGTGCCATACCTTTTGTCTTATTCAGACTCGGTATGTCGAAGTCTCGCACGCGAAAATATTTGGGTAGCGGAGGATTCTGGGTCGGTGGCATCTGCTGGATCATGTATCGATCATTAACATAAAACTCAAGCAAGTCCTCGATATCAAAGTTCAAACTTTTTACTTCAGGATTGAACCAATCCTTCAATAAAGTTTTAACGGGCGCTGAAGCAAAAGCGGTGTTCAGTCGCCATGCCTCACGGTCCACATCTTCAAGCCAACCTAGATCATTGCGTAAGGCAGCCTTGTCTTGTTGGTTCTGCTTGATCGCCTGATCTCGCTTTGCAGCCTGGGCGCTTGTTTCATTTCCCATGCCAAAAAATTTAGCCATTGACCCTTGCTTACCAAGGATTGGACGTGCGAGACGGTCTTCCTGTTCGTCATACGCCTTATGCTGTTCGCGATAGATCTCCCACAATCCGCGCAGCCTCTGAATATACAAACGTCGGTGAGCAAGGAATGCTTCGGGGGAGACCTTCTGATTGCCTGCAAGACTTAGGTATTTTTTACTAACTTCAATGGCGCTTGCACCGTTGATGTGGTCATTCAATTGGAAGTATTTCGATACCAAGACCGCTTTGTCAGGAAGTGTTTGCATGGGGTAAAGCGGAACGCCTGCACGATAAGCAGCGTTATACATTTCATGCAGACTGACCATGTGGAGTTCACGACTATGAGGAGCATCAGTTTTAGCCAAGCCTCCTCCTACGTCGTAGCTGGTTCCAGGTACGAGGCGCTCTTCCCAGCGAGGTGTCGATGGACCGGTACCAATCAATCGAGATCGGCGAGATTCCTGGCACTCATGTGCTGCAATTAAATGCAATGCGTTTTTTACAGGACCAGGAAGGCATTCACCGTCATCGACTTTGTTCTCGAAAGGCAGCAGATATTCAAAAATAATTGAATCCTCGCCACTACGATCTACCGCATCAAAAAGGCCCATGAACGTAATTTCAAGATTTGTTTTCTTAAATATGGTGGTGGCCGGGTCGCACTCTTCAAAGATTTTATGAGCAAATGCTCTTGCAAGGCTTGCGCCGAAATCGAAGCCAAATATTGACACGGATATTTTTTTAACCGGAGCTTTGCTGTTCTTGTTAGCGTCTTCTAAAGCCTTCTCCAAGGCGCTAACCGCCGCCTCCAATCGCGTATCTACACCTGTTTTGAAAAAGTTCGTTATTAGTTCGTTGTCACGAGTAAAGTCAAACATGTCCAGAGATGCTGGCGCTGCTGCTTTGATTGCTGAGGTAATAATGTTTCCAGGCTTTATATTGTTATAGATGCTTTCCCACCATTTTTTACCGGTAATGACGTCCTTTGCGGAATCAAGTGGGCTATTCGAAATAGTGTCTTCAGGAGACTTTACTATGCTGTCTTTCGCCCTGCTTGCGGCGCCATCAATGCCTGCGCCGCTTACGGTCTCTCCACCTCCGAGTGTTTTATCAAACTCAGTGGCCAAACCCGACAAGTAAAATCGTTTATTTCCCGCAAATGAATCTGATGCATCGGATAGGTCAGCATCCGGGTACGCCATGAAAAGTCTGGCAACATTACTGAGTCGGTCCTCTTGCAAGTCGCTCTTCATGTTTCGGCCAAAACCATCGAAGAAGAATCCAACTCGCAGCGTCGCCTCACAAGGCAGAACAGGATTTTTCTCAGCAGAGGTGCAAGAGTTCGTTTTTGTGCTGATAGCTTCTGCACGATCTAGATGCTGAGGTGTGCTCATGGGATACGTCCTTGTTCAATAGATTTTTGCTTGGCAAAGGGAGATGGGAAAGGTCTTGTGAGGTCGGGACTCCATCCCAGCCTAACCTTGTTGCCCGGTTCGAATTGAACGTGAAGATATTGATCAGTTGGCCCACGCTCGGGCAGTGGAAGTTCAATTTCGTGATGCTCTTCTACCGCTCCACTCAATTGCTGCTGACGGGTCATGTCCAGAATCCATTTTATTTTAATGGTTTTTCCTTCAAATCGGGTGCAGCACATAATCCCGCCGCCTCCCATTGCCATCAAGTTTCCACCCCAAAAGTCATTCGCCCAGAAACTAAAAATCGGGCGATCCATATAGTTTGCAGATGTCAACATCGCCCCAGGCGTACGAAACTGGTTGTAAAGGTACGAACCCAGGAAAGGCAGCAGTAAAACAAGCACCCCAATGACCAGGTTGCGGCGACGCCAGATTTTTTGCCGCTTCATGTTCATAGCCACAGTCATACTGCTAGATTCCTTCCTGATGTTGGATATTGCTCAGTCGGAAGTCGCTTTGAGGAACTTCCTTTTTCGTCTTTTACTTGAGAAGAGGCTGCTTCGTTCGGTGCGTGTTTTGTGTCCAGTGTTGTTGAGGACCAAACAAGTTCGATGCTGTTTTCAGGGAGAAAGTAGACGTGCAATGTATCGTCTCCTGCTTTTCGCTCGGGCATGGGCAATAACGCTTCGTGCCGCTCTATCGTCATGCCCTGTTCCTCCTGAGATTTTGACAGGCTCAGGATCCAGACTATTTTTGCCTGGTCACCGGACAGGTCCCAGCAACAAGTCACACCGCCATTTCCGCCCCAGTGATCATTGACCCAGTAGCTGCCGACGGGCCTGTTCATGTAGTTATGGGACGTCAACGCCGCACCTGGCGTTCGGGTGCTGTTGTAAACGAACAAGGCCAGAACAAGGAAGGAAAGAGTCAGGATGCCGATTGCTGAACTTCGATATTTCCCTTTGTGGTTATTAAATTGTCGACTCACTCCGACAACTCGCTCATCACAACCCCAAGCGGCAACTTCTCCCCAACAGCCCGCTCTTTGGCTTTGTTCCACATCGGCCAATTCGCCGGAAACTCGGGATCCATCAATTGCAGGCTGGCAAACAGGCTGACGTCTTCCGGGTCCGACAAGCCTTCTGCGCGTCCTGCCTCCAGCGCCTGCTTGACCTGGTTCAACCGGTCGCCATGGCAGCTACTGGTGAATACCTCTGGCGCGTCTTTTTCCAGTTCGGTGGTCAGGTTGTAGGGCAGGGGGTCGACCTCCATGTCCTTCCATAACCTGGCGTCGAGGAAAATCGGCTGGTACTTGCCCGGCTGTTCCAGGTTGAGCCCTTTGAAGCATTGCCACTCATCATCCGCCGCTGGCACCCACCATTCCTGCAAGGGCCCGAAAAGCCAGGCATGCCAGGATAGATCGTCGCGGGCGTGGAGCATCGGCAGTACTTCGGGGGCGTAGCTGCGGATCATCAGGACTTCGCCGGCTTCGTTTTTTGCCAGCAAGGCGTCGCTCAGGTGCGCCGCGAGTTTGTCGGCGGGGCAGTCGGTGCGGATCCAGCTGGCCATGGCAGTGCAGCCGGTAAAGTATTCGTGGGCGAGAAAGACCTCGAATTCCATGTCGCTGACGTCCACGAGCCATGGGCCGAAGTTGCGCAGTTCGGCGAACTCCGGTTGAAGCATCAAGGGGCGGCGTGACGGATCGGATTTGAGGAATTGCTGACGAGCCGGCTCGGAGAGCAGGCCCGTTTCAACGATTGCGAATCGCGACTGTGCGTTTTTATGCGCCTCTGCCCAGGCTTTCGCTGCGTCGTCCTTCGTCATCAATTGGCTCCCGATTGCAGGGCCAGTTTTTCCCGCATGGCTTTCTTCAGGCACTCAACGCAGATGCCTTTCGGCGCCTTCAGCTTTGGCACTACGGCCAGCGATTCAGCCTCGATCTTTTGATTCAGCCGGGTTTGCATCAAGCGTCCGGCCTTGTCGAGGGCTGCCAGGCCAGGGATGAAAGGCACGAGGATCTGAATACCGGAACCCACCCCCGGCGCACCGCCGGTGTTGGCCTTCACTTCCGCACCGCTGATGGTCACACCACCCGCATCGACCTTGATGAAACTGCCGCCAGCCTTCGCCGTCAGTTCCATCCCGCCTTCGATCACGACTTTTTCACCAGCGTGGTAGTGAATCTCCGTGCCCGCTTCCACGAACTGCCCGGTGCCGACCTTCACATGCTGTGTCACGCCCACGGTCAGGTGATCGTTGGCGCGCATTTCGCTCTTGCGATCCAGGTGGGTGATGCGGTGTTCCTCGACTTTGAATTCACTTAAAACATTGGCCTCGACGGTGTCATGCCGTTCGTTGCCGACGCGGATCTTCTGGTCGTGCTCGATGTTTTCGTCCCAGTCGCGCTGGGCGTGGATATAGATCTGTTCCGCGCCTTTCTTGTCTTCGATGCGGAATTCGTTGTAGCCCTTGCCGCCGGGTGAGCTCAGGGTCTTGAAGGTGCTGCGGGTCTTGTTCGCCGGCAAGTCGTAGGGGACGACGTTTTCCTTGTGGTACAGGCAGCCGGTCACCAATGGCTGGTCGGGGTCGCCTTCGAGGAAGGTCACCAGCACTTCCATGCCGATGCGCGGGATCGCGATGCCGCCGTAGGCTGCGCCGGCCCAGCCGCTGGCGACGCGCAGCCAGCAGGTGGTCTTGTCGTCGGCCTGGCCTTCGCGGTCCCAGTGGAATTGCACTTTCACGCGGCCGTACTGGTCGCAGTGGATTTCTTCGCCGGCGGGGCCGGTGACGATGGCGGTCTGGCTGCCGAGGACTTTCGGTTTCGGGTGTTCGAGGGCAGGGCGGTAGTGGGCGTCCCACGGGGTGGCCACGAAGCTGTTGCGGTAGCCCTGGTGGAAATCGCTCTTGTTGTCGGTGACGTCGCTGGTGACGTTTTCGCCCAGCACTTGCGGCTGTTTGCCTTCGTGGAAGACTTCCAGCAGCAGCCACAAATCGTTCCACTCGGCGCGCGGGTGTTCGGCCAGGGTCATGAAGTGGCCGGTCGTGAGCGTCGGCTCGTCACCTTTGCCTTCGGCGAGTTTGTAGTCGCTGCGATGGCGTTCCAGCGCGCGGGTCGAGAGGAACTTGCCGCGCTCGCGCGTGGTGAAGCGGCCGGGGTAGTCGTAGTCTTCCAGGTCCGGCATGAACGCGGACTTGACCGCGCTTTCGGGCAGGATCTTCGGCTTTTCGAAATCGTAATCGCGGCGGCTGACGCGGCTGGTGCGGGTTTCCAGGCGCAGGTTGAAGCGCTTGATCACCGGTTTGTCGGCGGTCATGCCGGAGTCTTGCTGGTAGTTGACCGGTTTCAGTTTGCGGAACACGGTCTGGTCGTCGCCGAACACCAGTTTGTGGCCGCTGCTGCTGTGCTGGAAGTGAAAGTGAATGCCTTCCTCTTCGCACAGGCGCTGGATGAAATGCAGGTCGGATTCGTCGTACTGCACGCAGTAGTCGCGTTCCGGGTATTCGGCGCCGAGCTGGAAGCTGTAGGCGTTGGCCAGGATCCCGCGATCTTCCAGAACGCGGGCGATGATCTTCGGCACCGTCAGTTGCTGGAAGATCTGCTGATCATGGTTGTGCCGCAGGTAGGCCAGTTGCGGCACCAGGCTCAGGCTGTAGCGGGTCAGGGTCTTGCCGGAATCGCCTTGCTCGATGCGATACACCAGACCATGAATCTTGCCCTCGCCAGTGGTGCCGAAGGTCAGGCAGCCAGGCTTGTGTAGGAGTTCTTCAAGGTTGAGATCGGGACGGGCGCTGACCAGTTCGAGGTCGAAACGGAACGGCTCGTTGAGGGCTTCGCGACCGGTGAAGCTGAGGACTTGCAGGTCGGCCGAAGCGCCTTCGAGCGTGAGGGTAATGTGGGTAGCGTTGGCGTCCAGCATGCCTTTATTTCCGTCCATTGAATAAGCAAGGGACGGATGGTGCAGGATTAGCCGGGCTCGTACAACCCGCAAATGCCCTTCAGGGGCGTAGGGTATTCCCTTAGAACGGGCATTTGACTCAGTGAAATCGGGGCCGTCAGAGTCGACTCACCCATCGGATCAGTCCAGACAGCCCGACTTGTACCGAAGCATCAGGGCTCAAGTTCTGTCAGCGTTTCTCCCTTGGCAGGGTCGGGCACCGGAAGCTCGTCGATTTCCAGAAAAGCGTCATTTCTACCGTAGCTCAAGAACTTGTGAGAGCTTTCGTTCCCCTTGTTCTCGAAAATGACCTGAGGCCCTTGCTGAGTCAGCAGGATCCAGCCGGGCCGATTTCTCTCGGCAAAGTTCAGGCGTTCTACCTGCGCGCTGTGTCCATCGAAGTAAAACAGCGCACCTTGCAGGTAGTTCGAGGTGAACTCTCCCGAAATCAGGAGTGCGTTCACATCTTTTGTCAGATTGACGCATTGCCAATGAACGTTGCTGCCTCTGGAAGCGTCCGAGTCTTCGTACAGATAGTTCGTTTTCTGTGACTGGCGGATCTTGTAAACATGCGAGTCGAGAATGGGATGGCCACTGAGTAGCGAAACCGCACTTTCAGCACTGGAGAGATCGCAGCGGGTTACGGTGGAAAATTTGAGCTCGGCAGCCGACACCTGCAGACTCACCAGTCCGATAATCAAGCCTGTAACAAGACCCTTCACTTGGCCATATCTCTCAATACCTGCATTGAATTGGGCGCTGCACGCAGCTTGTCTGCACAGGCCTTGATTTTGGTGTAGTACCGGCCGTCAGTCCTGCCGCGATACTTTTTGTACGCTTCAGCAATCGGATCGGCTGCGCCGTTTTTTTTCTGGCGTTGAATCAGCAATTCCAGATATCGGGTGCCAGCACGAATGTTGGTGGCTTCATCCAGAAAACCGGGGCTGTCATGGAATTTGTCGGCCTCAAGATACAGTTTTGTTTCCGGCGAACGCTCTGCTCTGGGCTTGCTCAGATCTTCTATTCTGTACAACTCCCGAACAGCCCCCTTCAATAACTGCATCAGTCCCCGCGCCGTGCTTTCGCTTGATTCGGCTTTGGCATCAAAACGAGACTCCATGTAAATCTGGCAAATGATGGTGTCGTCATCGATCGACGATTGATTGTTCTTGGCGACCAGTGCCCGGATCTCTTTCAGGCGTGCACTGTCGTCCACCGGCAGCGCAGCAGACTTTTGCACGGTCGTGGGCGTCAGCACGGCTTTGCTGGTGGCCAGCGGTTGGTTCTTTGCCACGTCAGGCATCCCAGTGTGGATTGAGGGGAGGTACGTCATCATAGACTTCGATTGTCGCGGTCTCGGCTTCGAGGCTGCTGATCTTGCGCGTCTTGCCATGCTCATCCGTTCGCCCGACGAGGTTCTGACCCGAAGTGGTTTTGATCACATAGGGAAAGTTGCGCAAGGGCAGACCGCTGTTCTGATCCGTGATGATGAAATCCATGTCGTATTCGATGGCTTCCAATACTTCCTTGCGGGCGAGCAGGTTTCCGCTTTTATCGCTGGAGGCCGGTAAAGGAATCAATGGCGCCAGAATCGCAACTCCGGAACCCACACCCGGCGCACCGCCGGTATTGGCCTTCACCTCGGCACCACTGATGGTCACACCACCCGCGTCGACCTTGACGAAACTGCCGCCAGCCTTGGCCGTGAGTTCCATGCCACCCTCGATCACGACCTTGTCGCCGGCGTGGTAGTGAATCTCCGTGCCCGCCTCAACGAACTGCCCGGTGCCGACCTTCACATGCTGAGTCACGCCGACAGTCAGGTGATCGTTGGCGCGCATTTCGCTCTTGCGATCCAGGTGGGTGATGCGGTGTTCCTCGACCTTGAGTTCACTTAAAACATTGGCTTCAACGGTGTCATGCCGTTCATTGCCGACGCGGATCTTCTGGTCG
Organism: Pseudomonas pharyngis; assembly: GCF_021602345.1. Taxonomy (GTDB): domain Bacteria; phylum Pseudomonadota; class Gammaproteobacteria; order Pseudomonadales; family Pseudomonadaceae; genus Aquipseudomonas; species Aquipseudomonas pharyngis. Next base: position 707,773 of record NZ_BQID01000002.1, on the reverse strand, counting down.
TGCTCGATGTTCTCGTCCCAGTCGCGCTGGGCGTGGATATAGATCTGTTCCGCGCCTTTCTTGTCTTCGATGCGAAATTCGTTGTAGCCCTTGCCGCCGGGTGAACTCAGGGTCTTGAAGGTGCTGCGGGTCTTGTTCGCCGGCAGGTCGTAAGGGACGACGTTTTCCTTGTGGTACAGGCAGCCGGTCACCAGCGGCTGGTCGGGGTCGCCTTCGAGGAAGGTCACCAGCACTTCCATGCCGATGCGTGGGATGGCGATGCCGCCGTACGCTGCGCCGGCCCAGCCGCTGGCGACGCGCAGCCAGCAGGTGGTCTTGTCGTCGGCCTGGCCGTCGCGGTCCCAGTGGAATTGCACCTTCACGCGGCCGTACTGGTCGCAGTGGATTTCTTCGCCGGCGGGGCCGGTGACGATGGCGGTCTGGCTGCCGAGGACTTTCGGTTTCGGGTGTTCGAGGGCAGGGCGGTAGTGGGCGTCCCACGGGGTGGCCACGAAGCTGTTGCGGTAGCCCTGGTGGAAATCGCTCTTGTTGTCGGTGACGTCGCTGGTGACGTTTTCGCCCAGCACTTGCGGCTGTTTGCCTTCGTGGAAGACTTCCAGCAGCAGCCACAAATCGTTCCACTCGGCGCGCGGGTGTTCGGCCAGGGTCATGAAGTGGCCGCTGGTCAGGGTCGGCTCGTCACCTTTGCCTTCGGCGAGTTTGTAGTCGCTGCGATGGCGTTCCAGCGCGCGGGTCGAGAGGAACTTGCCGCGCTCGCGCGTGGTGAAGCGGCCGGGGTAGTCGTAGTCTTCCAGGTCCGGCATGAACGCGGACTTGACCGCGCTTTCGGGCAGGATCTTCGGCTTTTCGAAATCGTAATCGCGGCGGCTGACGCGGCTGGTGCGGGTTTCCAGGCGCAGGTTGAAGCGCTTGATCACCGGTTTGTCGGCGGTCATGCCGGAGTCTTGCTGGTAGTTGACCGGTTTCAGTTTGCGGAACACGGTCTGGTCGTCGCCGAACACCAGTTTGTGGCCGCTGCTGCTGTGCTGGAAGTGGAAGTGAATGCCTTCCTCTTCGCAAAGGCGCTGGATGAAATGCAGGTCGGACTCGTCGTACTGCACGCAGTAGTCGCGTTCCGGGTATTCGGCGCCGAGCTGGAAGCTGTAGGCATCGGCCAGGATGCCGCGATCTTCCAGAACGCGGGCGATGATCTTCGGCACCGTCAGTTGCTGGAAGATCTGCTGGTCATGGTTGTGCCGCAGGTAGGCCAGTTGCGGCACCAGGCTGAGGCTGTAACGGGTCAGGGTCTTGCCGGAATCGCCTTGCTCGATGCGATACACCAGACCATGAATCTTGCCCTCGCCAGTGGCGCCGAAGGTCAGGCAGCCAGGCTTGTGCAGGAGTTCTTCAAGGTTGAGATCGGGACGGGCGCTGACCAGTTCGAGGTCGAAACGGAACGGTTCGTTGAGGGCTTCGCGACCGGTGAAGCTGAGGACTTGCAGGTCGGCGGAAGCGCCATCAATGGCAAACCTGATGTGAGTAGCATTGGCGTCCAGCATGCTTTGAATTCCATCCTTGAATAAGCAAGAAACAAATGTAGCGGGGTTCACGCATTTCGCACAATCGGAAAATCCTGCGCACGGATGTCAGCGGAACAACCAGTCAGTTTCAGACTAAAGTCGCCTGTAGCACGTCAAAGCCATCTGCCATCATTGCCGTTCACCCCCGCGTGTTCACTGCCTCCCGGTTCTTCACTGGTCCGGGACGGGAGCTATTTCTGGTTGTTTGCGCCTCTGCGCAATCGTTGTTCTGTTGGAGTTTTCAATGCGTCCCCCATTTCCCCTCATCACCCCGCGCCAGTCGCTTGGCTTCGGAGCCTTTGTGCTGTGCGCCGGTTTTACCGCGCAGGTCCAGGCCAGCGGTTTTTTCGAAGACACCACGGCGAAGATCGAATCGCGCACGGTGTACTTCAACCGCGATTTCCGTGACGGGCATACCTCCAGTGATCAGGGCGCGTCCAAGCGCGAAGAGTCGGCGCAGGGCTTTATTCTCAATCTGCAATCGGGCTACACCGAAGGCACTATCGGTTTCGGGATCGATGCGCTGGGCATGGCGGGTTTCCAGCTCGATTCCAGTCCAGACCGCAGCAACAGCGGCCTGTTGCCGTCCAGCGGTGAAAACCCGCGCGGCTCGAAAGGTCAGTACGCAAAAATGGGCCTGACCGCCAAGGTCAAAGTCTCGGATACGGTGCTGAAATATGGCGCGCTGCTGCCGGATCTGCCGCTGCTCAAGTACAACGACGGCCGCCTGCTGCCGACCATGTTCAACGGTGCGATGCTGACTTCCAAAGAGGTGAAGGACCTGACCTTCATGGCCGCGAGGCTGGACAAGTACACCGCCCGGGATTCGAGCGATTCGCAAGACATCCGCGTGCACTGCAAGAACAAGCGCTATGCCTGCAACACCACCGCCGATCATTTCGACATGTACGGCTTCGACTACAAGATCAACGATCGCCTGACCGCGCAGTACCACTACGCCGAGCTGGAAGACATCTATCGCCAGCATTTCGTGGGTTTGTTGGCCAATCAGCCGCTGGGTGACGGCGTGCTGAAAGCCGATCTGCGTTTGCTGAAAAGCGCGGACAGCGGCGATGCCAAAGCCGGTTCCATCGACAACCGGGCGCTGAGCGGCATGCTGTCCTACGGCATCAGCGGCCACACCTTCAGCGCCGGTTGGCAACGAATGAACGGCGACAATTCAATGCCGTATCTGGATGGCAGCAACCCGTATCTGGTGAACTACGTGCAGGTCAACGACTTCGCCGCCGCCCAGGAGCGTTCGTGGCAGCTGCGTTATGACTATGACTTCAAGGCGATCGGCATCAACGGTTTGAGTTTCCTGACCCGCTACGTGAATGGCGATCACATCAAGGTGCCGGGCAGCGATCAGGAAGGCAAAGAGTGGGAGCGCGACAGCGAGTTGAAATACGTGATTCAGACCGGGACGTTCAAGGATGTCAGCCTGCGTTTGCGTAATGCGACTTATCGCGCCAACTACGAGAAGTTTGCTCGGGATGTGGATGAGACCCGGTTGATTGTGAGTTACAACTTTTCGGTGTTGTAACCCTTGGGCCAGTGGCGTCCTAAAGGGCACCGAAGGTCAGAGCCAATGCCAGAACCGGCTCCAGAACCCGCGATTCAAATCATCCTTGCACGCCGCGTATTGCTGGCCGTACATGTCCGAGCGGTTCTGCACCTTGCGCGCCACCGGCATCAGCCACGCCTTGCTGGCATAGGTCTTCTGGCGAAAACCGCCCCAGCCTTCGTGGTAGTTGAGGTACTGATTGTAGGCGTCGTACTTGTACACGCCGTTGATCGAGGTGGTTTTGTCCATGTACCAGCCGACGAAGTCGATGGCGTCGTCGAAGTCTTCGCGATCGGCGCCATATCGGCCGGTGCTTTTCTGGTAGTCAGACCAGACTTCATCCTTGGCCTGGGCATAGCCGGAAGCCGTCGAAACCCGGCCCCATGGAATCACCCAAAGCAAGTATTTGCGCGGCGTCTTGGCGTCGTAGCGGTAGCCGGACTCCTGATACATGATCGCGAACGGCACCTGGATCGGCACGCCCCAGCGCTTTTGCGTGACTTGCGCCGCGTCGTACCAATCACTTTTTTCCCGAAAAATCTCGCAGAGGTTTTCCGGCGAACGCGGTGGCGATGTTCCGCAACCGGTCAACATTGCCGCCAATACCAACAGTCCAACCGTGCGCCGCGAATTCAAAAGCCGTCATCCCGTCGTGCAAAAAAGGGCGCCAGTCTACGCGGTCAGGTCAACTGGTGGCGATAAGGCAAATCCGGACCTGTTTTACTGCATGTAAGGGCGGCGGCCTGTACGGCAAATCTGAGCATGCCGCCGATCTGCTCGCGGTTAAGGTGCTGAACACCTTCCACCGAGTCCAGTTCATGTTCGGTCAGCCAGGTGATCAAAGCGGCCTGAAAGGTATCGCCGGCACCGACGGTGTCAGCGATCTTCACCGAAGAGGCCGGCACCGACCATGAGCCGTGAGCGCGGCTGAAGACTGTTGCACCTTCACCGCCACGGGTCAGAAACACCACCTGGCAGCGATGCTGCAGCCAACCTTCGATGACCCGCTGTGGATCCTGCTCGGGGTACAGCAGGTTCAAATCCTCGTCGCTGACTTTGATCAGGTCCACCAACGGCACCAGCGTGGCGATCCGCTCGCGCCACAGGTTGATGTTCGGCTCGGGGTTGAGGCGCACGTTCGGGTCGAGGCTGATCAGGCGTTTACCGCTTTCGCGTTGCACCAGCGCAAGCAAGGTATCGGCAACCGGTTGCACCACCAGCGAGAACGAACCGAAGTGCAAGCCGCGCACTTCCGGGCCCAGCGATGGCAGATGGGTCAGGCTCAGCTGACGGTCGGCGCAGCCTTCACCCCGGAGGCTGTAATGCGGCGAGCCGTTGGCACCCACCGCGACCATCGCCAGGGTGGTCGGCGCAGCGAAATCCACCAGATAGTCCGGGCGTACGCCTTCATCCTGCAACACTTGCTGCAAACGCCGGCCGAGGTAATCGGTGGACAGCCCGCCAAACAGCGCCGAATCCACACCCAAACGGCGCAAACCCACCGCCACGTTGAACGGCGAGCCACCGGCAATCGCCTTGAAATTGACTTTCGATGCCTGCCCGCCGGCATCGTCTTCGCTGAAGAAATCGAACAGTGCTTCGCCACACACCAGGTACATAGTTGTTTGCTCTTTATAAGGTTGCGACATGCAGTCGATAGCGTTCATAGGCCTGCTGGAACGCCGCGACATTGGCGGCAACCGGCAGGGTTTCACTGTTCAGGTCGAGCTTCACGCAGCGCTGGCACAGATCGGCCAGAGTGTCTTCGTGGCCGTTCGACCACGATTTGCACCACGCCGCCTGAATCGCCGCGCCGAGGGCTGCGGCTTCGCTCTGCTCGGTGCAGATCACCGGGGTGTTCATGATGTCGGCGACGATCTGCCGCCACACCGCACTTTTCGAGCCGCCGCCGATCAGGCAAATGCTGCGGCTTTGTAAACCATTCTGGCGCAACAGATCCAGTCCATAACGCAAGCCGAAGGTGGTGCCTTCGACGGCGGCGCGGCACAGATTGGCCTGGGTCAGGTTATCGATGGTCAGGCCGTGCAGGCTGCCGGTGGCGTGGGGCAGGGGCGGCACGCGTTCGCCGTTGAGGAATGGCAACATGCTCACGCCCTCGGCGCCGATCGGAGCTTGGGCCACCAAGGCATTGAACGCGTCGAGATCGAGGTTGAACAGTTCGCGGATCGCACCGGTGGCGTTGGTCAGGTTCATGGTGCAGATCAATGGCAGCCAGCCGCCGCTCGAGGAACAGAAGGTTGCGACCGACGCATCCGGGCTGACCTTCGGTGCCTCGGCGTAGGCGTACACCGTGCCGGAAGAACCGAGGCTCATGGTGATCGCCCCCGGCTGAATATTGCCGGTGCCGATAGCGCCCATCATGTTATCGCCGCCACCGCTGGACACCATCGCGTTGGGGTTGATGCCCAGCTGTTCGGCAATGGCGGGAAGGATCGTGCCGACCGCTTGATGGGCGTCGATCAGTTCCGGCAGCGCGGCTTGCAGACGACCGCTGGCGTCGATGTCGCGCAGCAGCTGCAAATCCCATTGGCGGGTGCGCACATTGAAATAGCCGGTGCCGGATGCATCGCCGTATTCGCTGCACGCACGGCCGGTGAGCCAGAAATTCAGGTAGTCATGGGGCAGCAGGATCCGTGCGATGTGGGAGAACACATCCGGATGTTGCTCCTTGGTCCACAACAATTTGGAGACGGTGTAACCCGGCGCGATGACCACGCCGAGGCGTTCCAGCGAACCTTGTTCACCGCCCAAATGAGTCAGCAGGCGATCGTTTTCAGGCGTGGTTTCGGTGTCGCACCAGAGCTTGGCCGGGCGCAGGACCTGGCCTTGATCGTCGAGCAACACCAGGCCGTGTTGCTGGCCGGAAACGCCGATGCCCTGGATTGACTGACCGTCGACATTCGCCGCCAATAAAGCGCGGCGGGTGGCGAGGGCGAAGGCTTCCAGCCATTGCGCGGTGTCTTGCTCGCGACGGCCATTGGCGCCGCTGATCATCGTGTGCGCGGCGGCGCCCTGGCCGAGAACCTGACCGCTGACAGCGTCGAGGATGATCGCTTTGGTGCCTTGGGTGCCGCAGTCGATGCCGAGGAATAGTCGTTGTTTGTGCATGGTGTGAACCTGTTGGTTTTTTGGCGACTTCTAAAGCCACCTCTCACCCCAACCCTCTCCCCAGAGGGGAGAGGGGGAAAGGGAGCAGATTTGTGTAGGTTTCAATTCCTGAGTTCGGCTCCGGACTTTCAGGTCGATGTACCTCGGATAAACACCTCGGTCGGCTCCCTCTCCCTCTGGGAGAGGGCTGGGGTGAGGGGCTTTTCAGGCCAGAATACGCTCGAGAGTCCGAGTGACGCCTTCTTCTCGCAAGCTGTTCAGGCACCACTCAAACGCTGCCACAAACTCCTTCGAACGCGGTATCGCCGTACCGAAGATTTCTTCAACCCCCAACAACCGCTCAGTGATCAAAGCATCCTCCGCCACCAACCCCTGACAGAACGCCGCCCGAGGATCCGGAATCGAGTAAGTGTCGCCATTCTCGTCCACGCCCTTCAAGTAAAGTGCCCAAGCCGCCACCACCAAAGCCGCGCGTTTGGTCTCGCGCCCATCGGCAATCATCCGATTGATCGTCGGAATGGTGAACTTGGGAAACTTCGAAGAGCCATCGGAGCAAACCCGCTCCAACTGATCGGCAATCGCCTGATTGGAAAACCGCGCCACCAGCGTGTCCTTGTACTCGGTCAGGTCGATGCCCGGCACCGGCGCCAGTTGCGGGGTCACGTCCAGGTCCATATAGGCGCGCATGTAGCGCACAAACAGCGGGTCGTTCATGGTTTCGTGAACGAAGCGGTAACCCTTCAAAAAGCCCAGATAAGTCAGTGCCAGATGGCTGCCGTTGAGCAGTTTGATCTTCATCTCTTCATAGGGCGAGACATCATCGGTGAACTGCACGCCGACCTTTTCCCAGGCCGGTCGGCCGTTGACGAACTTGTCTTCCAGCACCCATTGCACGAACGGCTCGCAGACCACCGGCCAGGCGTCGTCAACGGCGTGTTTGTCCGCCAGTTGCAGGCGATGCGCGGTGCTGGTCATCGGCGTGATGCGGTCGACCATGGCGTTGGGGAAACTGACGTTGGCGTCGATCCAGCCACGCAGGTCCGGATCGAGCAGCGCGGCGAAGGCCAGCAGCGCCTTGCGGGTCACCGCGCCGTTGTGCGGCAGGTTATCGCACGACATCACCGTGAACGCCGGAGTGCCCGCCGCACGCCGCTTGGCCAACGCCGCACAGAGGAAACCGAACACGGTTTTCGGCTGTTGCGGGTTCGTCAGATCGTGCTGAATCTGCGGCAGGTGCGCCATGAATTCGCCGTTGCTGTCGTCGATGCAGTAACCGCCCTCGGTGATGGTCAGCGAGACGATGCGGATCTGCGGTTCGGCGAGTTTGTCGATCAGCGCCTGGGCGCTGTCCTCGGCCAGCAGCATGTCGCGGATCGCGCCGATGACCCGGACTTCGGTGTCGTCGCTGTCGCCCAGTTCGAACAGGGTGAACAGGTAGTCCTGCTCCTTGAGATCGTCGCGGGCGCGGCGGTCTTCGGCGCGCAGGCCGACGCCGCAGATCGCCCAGTCCAGCGCTTCGCCGGTGTTCATCAGCGCGTCGGTGTAATACGCCTGATGCGCGCGATGGAAACCGCCGACGCCAATGTGGGCGATGCCTTGGCGGGTGTCGCTGAGGCTGTAGGCCGGCAGTTTCACTTCGGCGGCCAGGCGGTTGAGGTTTTGCTTGTTCAGTTTCATCGGGTCAGTCTCGAAATCAGGCGGCCGCGCGCAACGGGCGGGTCAGCGCCACGCCGTCGGCATCGAACAGATGGCAGTGGGAAGCGTCCAGGTGCAGGTTCAGTTGTTCGCCGTAACGGCTCGCCAGATCACCGCGCACACGCATGGTCAGGGCTTCGCCGGCGTTGGTCTTGACGTGGCAGAAGGTGTCGCTGCCCAGCCGCTCGCTGACGTCGGCGATGACTTGCAGAGTGCAGTCGCCCGCTTGTGCCAGCTCCAGATGTTCCGGGCGAATGCCCAGGGTCACGGCGCTGCCGACACTCAGGTTCGCCGCGTTGAACGGCAGGGTGATGCGGGTGCCGGCGTCCAGCGACACTTCGCAGCTCGCGCCGTCGATACGCGCGATCTGGCCTTTGAGAAAGCCCATTTTCGGTGTGCCGAGGAAACCGGCGACGAACAGGTTGGCGGGGTTGTGATACAGCTCCAGCGGCGAGCCGACCTGTTCGATCTTGCCGCCATTGAGCACCACCACCTTGTCGGCCATGGTCATGGCTTCGACCTGATCGTGGGTCACGTAGATCATCGTGGCTTTGAGGTCCTTGTGCAGGCGCAGCAGTTCCAGGCGCATCTGCACCCGCAGGGCGGCGTCGAGGTTGGACAGCGGCTCGTCGAACAGGAAGATTTTCGGGTTGCGCACGATCGCCCGGCCGATGGCCACGCGCTGACGCTGGCCGCCGGACAGTTGTTTCGGCTTGCGTTCCAGCATCGGGCCCAGTTCCAGAATGCGCGCCGCTTCGCCGACTTTCTTCTCGACTTCGGCTTTCGGTACGCCGGCCAGGTCGAGGGCGAACGACATGTTTTTCTTCACGGTCATGTGCGGGTACAGCGCGTAGGTCTGAAACACCATCGCCAGATCGCGCTTGGCCGGGCTGACTTCGGTGATGTCGCGCCCATCCAGTTCGATGGTGCCGCCACTGACTTCTTCAAGGCCGGCGATCAGGCGCAGCAGGGTGGATTTGCCGCAGCCAGACGGGCCGACGAACACCACGAATTCCTTGTCGTTCACCTCAAGGTCGATGCCCTTGATGATGGAAAAACCTTCGAAGCCTTTTTGCAGATTCTTGATTTTCAGGTTGGCCATGGTGGCGCTCCTCATGCGAATTCTTATTTCACGGCACCGAACGACAGGCCGCGCACCAGTTGTTTCTGGCTGATCCAGCCGAAGATCAGGATCGGCGCGCAGGCCAGGGTCGAGACGGCCGACAACTTGGCCCAGAACAAGCCTTCGGGGCTTGAGTAGGAAGCGATCAACGCGGTCAGCGGCGCGGCTTTGGACGAGGTCAGGTTCAGCGACCAGAACGCCTCGTTCCAGCACAGGATCAGCGACAGCAGCACGGTCGACGCGAGGCCGCCCTTGGCGATCGGCAGCAGCACGCGGAGCATTTCCTGAGCCAGGGTGGCACCGTCGAGGCGGGCGGCTTCGAGGATGTCTTTGGGGATGTCCTTGAAGTAGGTGTAAACCATCCAGACCACGATCGGCAGGTTGATCAGCGTGTAGATCACGATCAGCGCGATGCGCGTGTCGAGCAGGCCGAAACTCTTGGCCAGCAGGTAGATCGGCATCAGCACGCCCACCGGCGGCAGCATCTTGGTGGAGAGCATCCACAGCAGCGTGCCCTTGGTGCGCTGGGTTTCGTAGAACGCCATCGAGTAGGCCGCCGGCACCGCGATCAGCAGGCAAAGAGCCGTGGCGCTGAAGGAAATCACCACCGAGTTCCAGGCAAAACTGAAGTAATCGCTGCGCTCGTTGATGTGCAGGTAATTCTCCAGCGTCGGCGTGAAGATGAACTGCGGCGGCGTGGCGAAAGCGTCGATTTCGGTCTTGAAACTGGTCAGCACCATCCAGAAGATCGGGAAGAAAATGATGATCGCGATGGCCCAGGCCAGCGTGCCGAGCAGCAGGCTTTGCAGCCGGCGGGATTGTTGAAGAGTCATGGCAGGCCTCAGGCTTTGTCAGTCAGGTTTTTGCCGATCATCCGCACCAGAATGATCGCGGCGATGTTGGCGATGACCACGGCGATCAGGCCGCCGGCCGAGGCCATGCCGACGTCGAACTGCACCAGCGCCTGGTTGTAGATCAGGTAGGCGAGGTTGGTCGACGCGTAGCCGGGGCCGCCATTGGTGGTGGTGAAGATTTCGGCGAACACCGACAGCAGGAAGATGGTTTCAATCATCACGACCACGGCAATCGGCCGCGCCAGGTGCGGCAAAGTCAGGTGCCAGAAGATCGCGATCGGGCCGGCACCATCGAGGCGGGCGGCTTCTTTCTGTTCCTGGTCGAGGGACTGCATGGCGGTCATCAGGATCAGGATCGCGAAGGGTAGCCATTGCCACGAGACAATGATGATGATCGACAGCAGCGGGTAGTGAGCCAGCCAGTCCACCGGTTGCGCGCCGAACAGTTTCCAGAGGTAGGCGAGGATCCCGGACACCGGATGGAAAATCAGGTTCTTCCAGATCAGCGCACCGACGGTGGGCATGATGAAGAACGGCGAAATCAGCATCACCCGCACGATGCCGCGACCGAAGAATTCGCTGGCCTCCAGCAGCGCACTGATCAACACGCCGAACACCACGCTGATCAGCAGCACGCTGCCTACCAGCAGCAACGTGTTGGTGGCGCCGGGCATGAAGCCGGAGTCGGTCAGGAAGTAGGTGAAGTTTTCCAGCCCGACGAACTCGTTGGTGCCCGGGTCGAGCAGGTTGTAGCGGATCATCGAGAAATAGACGGTCATGCCCAGCGGCACGATCATCCACAGCAGCAACAGGGCCACCGAAGGGCTGACCAGAAACCAGCCGGGATTGGCCACGCGGCTTTTGCGCCGGGGCTGCGACAGGTCGATGTGGGCTTTGGCAGTTGAAGTATTCATGGTGATCACAACCGTTTTAAAAGGCAGACTCGATCCACTGTGGGAGCGAGCCTGCTCGCGATGAGGGTGGCCCATCCGCCACATTTTTGAGACCGGATTACCGCTATCGCGAGCAGGCTCGCTCCCACATGGAAATGCGCAGGATTACTTCGGATAACCCGCGCGCTTCATCTCGCGTTCGGTGGTTTGCTGCGCGGCGGTCAGTGCCTGGTCGACCGTGGTCTGGCCGATCAGCGCCGCCGAGAACAGCTTGCCGACCTGGGTGCCTACACCCTGGAATTCAGGAATGGTCACCAGCTGGATGCCGATGTACGGCACAGGCTTGAGGGTCGGTTTGCTCGGATCAGCCGCTTTCAGCGATTCCAGCGTGACCTTGGCAAACGGCGCGGCGCTCATGTAAGCGTCACTGTAGGTCGAGGCGCGAGTGCCCGGCGGTACGTTGGCGATGCCGTCGGTCTTGGCGACCAGTGCGCCGTACTCTTTTGAGGTGGCCCAGGCGCTGAATTCCTTGGCGGCATCCTTGGCCTTGGAGCTGGTAGGGATCGCCAGCGCCCACGAGTACAGCCACGCCGAGCCTTTGTCAGTGACCTGATGCGGCGCGTAGGTAAAGCCGACGTGATCGGCGACCTTGCTTTGAGTCTTGTCGGTAACGAACGAACCGGCGACGCTGGCATCGACCCACATTGCGCACTTGCCGCTGTTGAACAGCGCGAGGTTTTCGTTGAAACCATTGCTGGAGGCACCCGGCGGGCCGGATTTCTTCATGGTGTCGACGTAGAAGTTCAGCGCGTTTTTCCACTCCGGACCGCTGAATTCGGGTTTCCACTGCTCATCGAACCAGCGTGCGCCGTAGGCGTTGGCGATGGTGGTGATCAACGCGATGTTTTCACCCCAGCCGGCCTTGCCGCGCAGGCAGATGCCGTACTGTTCCTTGTCCTTGTGGGTGAGTTTTTCGGCGAAGCCAGCGATCTGTTCCCAGGTCGGACGCTCGGGCATGGTCAGGCCGGCGTCCTTGAACAGGTCGGTGCGGTAGTAGGTGATCGAGCTTTCGGCGTAGAACGGCAGGGCGTACAGCGAACCTTTGACTGACAGGCCTTCGCGCACCGACGGGAACACATCGTCGAGGGCGTAGCTGGCCGGCAGATCCTTCATCGGTTCAAGCCAGCCTTTTGCACCCCAGAGTGCGGCTTCGTACATGCCGATGGTCAATACGTCGAACTGCCCGCCCTGAGTGGCGATGTCGGTGGTCAGGCGCTGACGCAGGACGTTTTCTTCCAGCACCACCCAATTGAGCTTGATGTCCGGATGCTCGGTCTCGAAGGTTTTCGAGAGCTTTTGCATGCGGATCATGTCGCTGTTATTGACGGTGGCGATGGTCAGGGTCTGGGCGCCAAGGCTGACGCTGCTGAGGGTCATGCAGGTGAGGGCCAGCAGAGCTTTTGCAGTGGGTTGCATCGTGCACTCCTTTTCTGCACCCGGCGGGGGCAGAAGGACAGTTATTGTTTTTGTGTTCTTCCAGCGGGGGAAGAATGTGCACTGATTACAGCCTTCTGACGCAGGGCTGACAAATCATCCCTAGCACTTGAATCGATACTTTTTTGCACTCGGGATTGGTGCGGCAAACGCAGGGAAGGGCGTTTCAGAACGGCGGCAGGCATGAAACCGTACAGGTTTTGCGCGCTCAACCGTGATTTTGCTCGGTCAGGCGTTGCACCACCAACCGCCGATAATGCGAAGGCGTCATGCCTTTGAGCTGCTGAAAGCGCCGATTGAAATTGGAAATGTTGTTGAAACCCGACTCGAAACACACCTCGGTCACCGGTTTGTCGCCGTCTGCCAGCAGTTCGCAGGACTTGCTGATGCGCAGGCGATTGACGAATTCGATGAAGTTGCGCCCGGTGGCCTGCTTGAACACCCGGCTGAAATAGGTGGGTTTCATGCCCAGGTGCTCGGCGACTTCCTCCAGCGGCAACTCGCGGGCGTAGTGGGCGAAGATGTAATCCACTGCGCGGTTGGTGCGGTCGATGTTGTGCTCGTCGGCCAGTTGCGGGGTGGTCGCGCCGGACAGCAACTGGTAGTCGTCGCAGGCCGCCAACAACTCCATCAGGATGAAAAAGTGCCCGAGACGGGTGATGCCGTTTGAATCGGCGATACGTTGCATCAGGGTCATGGCCTGACGGATTGTCTGCGGGGAGCGGAACTCGATGCCGTATTGCGCACGTTCGAGCAGCGGCGCCAGGGTCTTGAGTTCGGCGAATACCTGATGGCCGCTTTCAAACAGCTCATCGGTGAAGTTGACCAGCATGTCACGCTTCTCGACCACTTCGTCTTCGGCCACCTGGCTGATCCAGTTGTGCGGCAGATTGGGGCCAGTGAGAAACAGGGTCTGCGGATAGAAATTGCCGATGTAATCGCCGATGAATACCTTGCCCGAACTGGCGACGATCAGGTGCAGCTCGTATTCCTTGTGGAAATGCCAGCGCACCAGCGGGCAGGGGAAGCCGTGCTGACGATAGATGATGGACAACCCGTTATGGTCATCCATCAGTTCGTAGGAGGGGTCGGTTACGCGGGCTGTGCGGGTCATGGCAGGGCACTTTTCTTGTTATAGCCGACCGATCATGCCTTTTTCCACGCCTGTTACGCCACCATGCTCTGTTCGGTGGTGCGGGCAACCTTTCGGCGAGCCTTTTCCAGGTTTACCGTTCGGCAATAGGAAACGATCCGGCTGTCTTCAATAAAGTCGACGTTGATGATGTTGCACTTCATCGCCCAGTCACTTTTGGCCGGATCAAACCAGGCGTTGAGTTCTTGTGGGATTCTGGCCGGCCCCCTCCGCGCCGTGTAACTGGTTGCAGACAACGACCATGGTGCCCAGCTGCCTGGTGGTACCTGCATGACACGTTCGATGAATTGTTTCAACTCATCGGGGTCGGTTCTGTCAATGCCCGACCATTTATGGCTGATGTAATTGTTAAATACATGGTAATCCAGCTGCCAGTGTGATTTGGCGGCTGCAAATACGCGTTGTTGAGAGCTGGCTTGTTTAAGTTGATGGAGACCGAGGGGAAGGTTCTTGCTGGGGATGAGACGATGCCCCAGCAATTGAATCATTGTTTTATTGAATTGCTCGTAATCGAAGTTATTGCCGTCGAGTTCGTGAAAGTCCAGAACGATGAATTCATCGGGACACAACTGTAAAAACGATTCTATATCAATGATCAGATCATGAAGAGTGCGGGAACTTCGAACTCCACCGTGATGCGCTTGAAACTTTCGGGCACCCTCGGCTTTTGCATCGTAGATCAAACGCAGGTCGAGTGCCCGGGCACCATTGAGAAGCTGGGAGTAAAAGGAGGCATGCTGACATGCCACGTAATGCCGTGGCACGTAAAACGGATAGGAGGCAAGCCAGTCACTGCCCGCATTATGAGTGCCCGGGAGTGTCAGTTCGCTGATCGAAAGCATATTGATGGCAGGTGTGGCTGCCATCCAGGTACGAGTTTCAAAGTTGTTGTCAATATTGTTCACGGTTGAGTCCTGCATTGAAGTTTTATGGTGATGCCGAAGTGTGAAATTGTTTGTTCGGCATTTGCAGGGATTTTTATAATGGTTAATTGGTTGGTTGTCTAATTTTGGTCTGATGCAAGTTATTGGTTGATGTGTTTAAAGTTTTCAACATCGGATTTATTTGATCTGTTTTTTGGCCTCTATCCATTGCGACATATACTGCGTGCTTTTGTGTGCATGATGGCGAAGCATGCTTCCGATGAAGTTAGTGTTTCTTGAAAGTTGCAGATTTTTCTGGCAGCTCAGCAGTCTTTCGATCAGCGCTGGACCATGTACCCGTTTTGAATATCGATCACTGAGTAGAGTGCGTCCCTGGACTTGGGCCTGTTTCCACAAAGATTCGTCCTGGTAAAGAGCCACCGCCGCATTGGCGAGACTTTCGGCGGTTGCATCGATGGTCCCAGGCCAGGCCTGTTCGCCGTGCATCCCCTCGGCGCCAATCGGTGTCGTGACGCTGGGCGTGCCACACAGCATGGCGTCAACCAGTTTGCCTTTGATGCCGGCACCAAAGCGTAGCGGCGCCAGACACACGCGGGCCTGAGACATCACCTGTAACGCATCTTCCGCCCAGTTCATGACATGGAAACCTTGGGCCGCGTTGTGCAGTGCCGTGGCTTTGGGCGGTGTGTAAGCACCGTAGACATGCAATTGGGCTTCTGGCAATCGAGCGCGAATCAGCGGCCAGACCGTGGTCTTCATCCACAGCACCGCGTCCCAGTTGGGAGCGTGACGGAAGTTGCCGATGCTGAGGAAATGCGCGCGCTCATCAAACGGACGGAAGACCGCGTCTGGAATCTCGACCATCAACGGGCACCAGTGCAGCAATTGTCGCGGCAGCCCGAACTGAGACACCAGCAACTCGATCTCGACTTCGGAAATCATCAGATTCAAATCACAGCGGTACAGGGATGCGATCTCCCGTTTCGCCAGATCAGAACACGCCATCAATTCAAACTCTTCACGCAACGCCGGAACATACAACTGGCGGAAGTCGTTCTGATCGGCGTCGGCTTTCAGGCGCTCCTTGAGGCGGTGATGCCGCGCATGCCGCAGGCTTTGCAAGTCTGAGGTTTCCAGCACGCGCAGGGCGTTCGGGCAGTGCTTTTCAACGCGCCAACCGAACTGTTCTTCCATCATGAACTGGTCGAACAACACAATGTCCGGTGCAAGTTCGCTGATAAACACATCGAAACTGCTGTTGTTCAGTTCGATAGGGACTTCGCGGACGCCCATTGAAGTCAGATCGGCGCGGTGTTCACCGGGGCCTGCTGGACTGGCGAAGGTAATCTGCCAGCCCTGTTCAAGAAACGTCTCGAGAATCTGCATCACGTGTCCGCTTGCCGCCGAAGAGCGGGGTTCCGGCCAGACATAGCCTATGACCAGGACGTTGGTTTCGGGCTGGGACATGAGGGCGATTCCTTGAAACATGAAAAAAACAGGGCGCGCATTAAAGCACAAACCGGGCAGTGCCCGGTTTGTCGTTCTTAGGGTTTGGGTCTGGCGAGTTGAATCGGCAGTGTTCCCTGAATGAACTTGTATTTCGTTTTATCGGCTGCCTCCAGTGAGCCCTTTATATAGGCCAGATTGAACATCAGCTCGCGGGGGTTGCTTCGACTCTGATCCAGCAGGGACACCGCCAACGAATAGGAGTCGGCATTGCGAAGCGCCGGATGCTGGCGAACGATATCGGGCTGACTGTTGATACTTGCCTGGAACTCGGTAAATGAAGGTGGCTGAGCTGAGCTGAAGTGCGGATTGACGAGATTATCGGGATGGGCGCTTTTGGCGTCCTTCGCAAAGTCGATCAGGCCCGCCGCATCGATGGGGGCGGCTCCGGAGCCCGAAGTTATTGGATAGCCATAGTAGAAATCCAGGGTCTGCGGCGCACCGTGGGACATTTCATGGATCAGCGCATCGGCAATCCGTGCTTCGTCGTAGCGGGAGATTCTGTAGAGATCGTCCAGGCCATCCTTGTAAATCACCAGAAAGTGCTCGGTGCTGTCCTGGACGGTGCCGCCGGCCAGCACACTGGTTTTCCATCGTTTATAGGCATTGGTACGTAATGCCGCTGCCGCTTCCGAACCGCGCTTGAAGGACATATTGGCCAGGGTGACCGAGTCCAGATCCTTGCGCATGACTTTCAGATTCGCGAGCAAGTAATTCAGGGCCTCATCGGAATCACTGCCGAAGACATACTTCAGAATCGATCGAACGTCATCGTCGGGAGCCTTCGACAGCAGCGCGATAGCGTTGTCGAGCTTGGTTCTGGCAAGTGGAATGGCTTTACTCACATAAGTGCGGGTATAGCTGAACGGATTGATCAGGTTGAATAGCTTGCGCAAAGGGGAGGTTGCCGCCACTTTGAAATTTTTCAGGGCAGGCCCCCATGGGCCACCTGTTCTGAGGTTCAGTGCACGCCAGTCGCTGTTTCTCTCAAGGGCGATCAGGCTCTTCGACTCACCCAGGTCACCGACGGCTTTCCAGGTGCCTTGCAGCAGATCGGATTTTTGCGCGGCCTTGATCAAGTCATAGGATTGCGCGCTACCTGCCAGTCGGCGCAATTGACCGGTGGCCGTTTCCACCGCTTCAATGGCGTGACCGGTCAGCAACAGGACGCCGCGTCTGGTCAGACGGGCACCCTTCAACACCAGCGTGGGCAAACCGTCCAATGGATTGACCAGTGACAAGGCAAAATGGGCGCTGGCCTTGGCAATCTTCAGCACCTTGCTGGTCATCGAGGCCGTTCTGGCAACGATGCCGGCCACCGAGGCGCCGAAGCCGATAATCAATCCCAGTAGCGCCAGGCCATCCAGGACACAGCCACCGACGCCCTCGGTGACGCGCTCGGCATCGCCGGAGTTGATGTCTTCGATGCACTTCTTGAAAGGCACGAGAACATTAACGAGGGATGTATCCAATGCATTGTTGTAGTCACGCAACTGTTGCAGCTCGGTCCTGGTGTTCAGCAGCGTGTACAGTTCCTCGCGGGTGGCCATTGGATGACAGCTCAAAACGCTTTCCGCCAAGGCATCGAGTGCAACGGAGAAGAATAAAGGCACGGGACGCGCATCATTCGATTGGCAAGTGAAGTGCCAGAGCTTTTCCACCACGACTCTGGAACTGACGTCTGACCTGGGCTCGCTGCCGTCAAGATAGGCTGCAAAGTCGAGCGGCCATGGCTGCTCGAACCGTTTGTCCTGAAAGTCCGTCTCAGCACCGACGTAAGATAATTCCGGGGTGTCGTCGATCACCCCGCGCGATTGAATCAAGGTAGCCAGATCCGGTCGTGCGCGGCACAGTCCTTTAAGTGGGAACAACTCATAACAACGGAATTCACCATCGCTGCGACTGCCCAGAATAATCCCGTAGCGTCCCTTGGCGGCATTGCGCTGGCGCTGAGTCTCCTGAAATGCATTCAGCGGATTCACTTCATTGCGCACGGTATAGAGAGTGGTGGAACCATTGATCAGGAACTTTCTGTCTTCCTCGGGCAACTGGGTGATTGCCATTTTTATGACAGAGGCGAGGCCGTTTTGCAGCGTCGGATAGTACTGATCAAATGCCGCATCGAACAATTCATCCACGGACTCAAGTTTGCTCAATCTTGAAAAAGCCCCTTTCGGAAGTTTGAGATTGGTAGTGGCCACAAAGCTATTATTGAATTGCCCGCCAACTTCGAGATCGTCAGACATGTATAGATCGAGAATCGAAGCGCGAAGGTTCAATACTCTAGAGAAAACAAGGCTGTCCACTCCAGTTTCATGAGCCAGTGACTCCACAATATTGGGAATATTTAACGGGATCTGCGTGAGCACCAGATCCAGAAAGTTTCGCTCTTTTAAAGATGCAACGTATCTGATCTTGTAAACACGCTGTTCGAGATAGTCTCCTCCCGGCATGACGCGCTTCAAGGCCTCCAGCGCCAACTTGCGTCTATTGGGTGGAGTGACCGATAGACCGGATTCCATTTGGTTCAACGCTTCGGCGTATTGGGTGAAGTAAGAGGCAGCGGTATTGAAAGTCGCGACGTCGTAGTCCGTATCGGCAATATAAGGAATCAGTTCGTTGAGCATGGCCCAGTGGATGATCGGTCGAATGGCCGTCACCTCGTGAAGAAGGCGCTGCGCCTTGCTGACAGGCGCCAGATCGGAGAATGCCATGATGTCGCTGTACTTCATCAACCGGGATGTACCCGGTGCAGCCGCTTCGATCAGCGCTACAGCCTGGGTGAGCACCACCCAGCCCGGTTTGTCGATGGTCAGTTCATCAGGCACGCCTTGCACGAGAAATTCGGGAGCCACCCCCGACAGCAGCAGATGCGCTGCCAACGAAGCATTGTGCGGTTCCAGTAACGTGTTGGCGACGAGGTGCTGTTCCACCTCCAGTACAATGTCGGATGCGGTGCGCGAGGCATTGGCAGGCTGGTACAGCGCGAGACCGGCAACGGCTTTGCCGGGTTTGTCGACGTCCGATACCAGGTCCAGAATCAGGGCAGTGACCACCAGGTAATCGAGCTGGCGCGTGGCGACGTCAGGATGGTCGGTATCCAGGTGCCATTCCAAACGTTTGTGCAACATTTCGCCCAGTGCCCTGACATTCGGCCTTTTCAGAAAGTCTTTCAGATAGCCACCGGCACGCTCACGTCTGACAGCGTCGGGGAATGCACTGAAGTTCTTCAGGGCAATGTAATGCAGCAGGCTTGTCTGTCCGTGGGTTGTTTCGTCAATCACGTCGCGGATGGTTTGCCGGTCTGCAGTCGACAGATGAAACGCAGACTCCGGGGGTTCCATCAATAATTCGTGATAGTCCCCGGTCGCAGGGGCGGAAGGCATTTCGAACTCCAGGAAATCGATCAGGCTTTGCGTCTCATCATCGGTGACTGGTATATCGAACTGGTGATAACGCAGCCATTGTTCAACACCGATGACCGGCCCCGAAAAAACACAGCCGCCTGTCTGTAGCGTGCATTCGGCGAGCATTTGCAGTTCATCTTGCAGAGCAGATGATTCGCCGTCGTGAGTCAGGTCAATCCAGATTCCGTCCTTCAGTACCCAGAGAACAGCGTGTTCATCGACACTGACAAGAGCGTCGGAGGGTAAGTGATACTTGGTTTTCAAACTGGAAAAGGCATCGCTTGCGATCAACTTCGACAATGCAACGCGAACGAATTCCTCGGCGGTGTCAAAAGTGGAGCCTGCCGTTCGTGGAAAAGTGGCAGGGTGAAAAGTACCGGATACCTTGACAGGGCGATTACTTTTCAAGTCTTTAAGAGCCACAATAACCGTGGCTTTTTCCTTTTTGTCGAGTTCTGGTTGTTGGGTAAACGTAAATAAATTTATCGAATTGATGTCCGGTATCAGGGTCGGAGCAGGTTGCATAAGTAAAAATCCTTATTGTTTGAAAGATATGACTTCCTCGTTGGTCGTGCGGGGGCTTTATTGATGGTGCATGCGCCATGAGTCGCCGCAGAGTAATAGTGCTCCGCGCTGACTTGTTAGTTGAATTTGATTTCGGGGTTGTTCGCTAAGTTTTAAATTGTTGCGCTGAAACTTGCGCCGCCGATAACAGTGTGGCTCTGAAGCCAGTGTCCGGAAGTGACGAGGATTTCAATATAACCAGCGCGTCGAGTGGTTTTTTTAGAGCTCTGGCTTGGTCGTATCAAAGGTGAAAATGCAAAAAAAACCACAACTGCCGGCGGCCTGAGAATAACTGAGTTTTTCGACGCAGGTGCAGTTGTGGCTGGTTTCAAAGTGGGTCAGGGCAGATCGAATGTCTGCCCTTGAAAGTTTGCGAAAATGAACGTTCCGACTTCAGGGTTGAGCAATAACGGCTTTGACTTTGTCGCGCAGTTGATCAATCGAGAAGGGTTTGCCGATTACATGCATACCCGCCGGTACATCGATAGTTTCGGCGTAACCGCTGGCAAACAGGATTGGCAGGGTCGGGCGCAGCTTGCGGGCTTCGGTGGCCAACTCACGCCCATCCATACCCGGCAAGCCGACATCGGTCATCATCAGGTCGATGTGCTTGTCATCCTTGAGGATTTCCAGTGCCTGTTCGCCGCCATCTGCTTCCAGGACCTTGAAGTCCAGTTCCTCCAGCACATCGATGATCAGCATGCGCACGATGGCGTCGTCTTCGACTACAAGGATGGTGGGCGCGGGGGTGGACATAGTGGCGGCTCTCAAGAATGGGGGACGGGGCGCCGGTCGATCAAAAATGCCGGGCTCTTGCATGAGTAAGTGGCGCATAGCCACAAGTTCCCGACTGCATACAAAAAAAGGATAGGCGCAAACGGGCGGGCAAGGATAACTGTTGGGCCGCGATTCGGCGTAGGCAAATGTAGGAAAACAGTATTAAAGCTGTGAGAAAAATGGATCCATGGTGCCGTTTTGGGGCAAACTCCCTGGTTTTCAACAGTTCGACAAGGCTGCCACATGTCCTCTCCGTCTTCGGTTGATGAGCAACGGTTTCGCAAACTCCTGAGCCGCAACGTCAGTTTGCCGTTGGGCGTCGGCGTCATCAGTGCCGTGTTCTTCATTTCATTGATCACCTATTTGTTGTCTGTGATCCAGTGGGTGGAGCACACCGACCGGGTGATCAATAACGCCAACGAAGCGGTGAAACTCACCGTGGATCTGGAAACCGGCATGCGCGGGTATCTGCTCAGCGGCGACGAGCACTTCCTCGACCCGTACGAAACGGCCAAGCCACGCATCGCCGTGGCACTGAATACCTTGCTTGAACTGACTGCCGACAATCCGGCGCAGACCGATCGCCTGCGTCGACTTCAGGCGCTGCAGACCGAGTGGGCGACCTATGCGCAGTCGATGATCGATCTGCAACGCGCCAGCGGTGATTACAAGTCGGCGGTCAAAGCGGGGAAGGGCAAGCGCCTGACCGATGAAATACGTAAACAGTTCGAAGATGTGATTGAGACCGAACAGTTGCTGCGCGCCTCCCGCAACGAAGACGTTCGCCGCACCACGGTCTGGAGCATCAGCCTTTATCTGCTGTTCGTGGCGGGCATCAGCGGTCTGTTGGCCTATGTCGGTCGCCGCGATCTGCTCAACCTGTCGCAAAGCTATGGCGCGACCCTGGCGGCGCAAGAGGCCAGTGCAAAGCGTCTGGAACAGCAAGCCTGGTTGCGCAACGGCCAGACTCAGCTCGCCGAGCAAGTGCTGGGGCAACTGACGGTCAATCTGCTGGGGCGCAATATCCTGCAATTCTGCGCTCAGTACCTCGGCACCGCCGTGGCCGCGCTGTATGTGCGCGAGGAGCATGGCGGCCTCAAACGCGTGGCGACTTACGGTTTCTCCCGCGAACAGGAACAACAGGATCAGTTGATTTACAGCGATGAAGGCCTCGTCGGGCAGGTCGCCCAGCAGGCTCGGCTGATCCGTCTCGACTCGGTGCCATCCGATTACTTCAAGGTCAGCTCCGGTCTGGGCGAAGGCCTGCCGCACAGTGTGCTGGTGGTGCCGACCAGTGATGACGACCGGGTCAACGGCGTGATCGAACTCGGGTTCCTGCGTCCGCTCACCGACCGTGATGTGGCGCTGCTGGAACTGATCGCCGGCAATATCGGCACCTCCATCGAAGCTGCGCGCTATCGCCAGCGCTTGCAGGAAGTGCTGGCCGAAACCCAGCAACTCAACGAAGAGTTGCAGGTGCAGCAGGAAGAGCTGAAAACCGCCAACGAAGAGTTGGAGGAGCAATCGCGGATTCTCAAGGAATCCCAGGCGCATCTGGAAACCCAGCAAGTCGAGCTGGAACAGACCAACGAGCAACTGGCCGAACAGGCCCAGACCCTGGCCGAGCAGCGCGACGCCATGGACCAGAAGAACACCGAGCTCAATCTGGCCCAGGTGCAGCTCGAAGAGCGCGCCGAAGAGTTGCAGCGCTCGAGCAAGTACAAGTCTGAATTCCTCGCCAACATGTCCCACGAGCTGCGCACGCCGCTGAACAGTTCGCTGATTCTGGCCAAGCTGCTGGCAGAAAACCCGCAGGACAATCTCAGCGCCGAGCAGGTCAAGTTTGCCGAGTCGATCTACTCTGCCGGCAACGATCTGCTCAACCTGATCAACGACATTCTCGACATCTCCAAGGTGGAAGCCGGCAAACTCGAGGTGATGCCGGAAAACACCAGCGTGGCGCGCCTGGCCGACGGCCTGCGCAGCGTGTTCGAACCGCTGGCCGCGGACAAGAAACTGACGTTCACCGTCGAGTTGCAGCCCGATGCGCCCATCACCTTGTTTACCGACCGCCAGCGTCTGGAGCAGGTGATCAAGAACCTGCTGTCCAACGCCGTGAAATTCACCGAACAGGGCACGGTCAGCCTGACCATCGCCGGCCAGCCGAACGATCACATTGCCTTTATCGTGCGCGATTCGGGGATCGGGATCGCAGCGGATCAACAGGAAAGCATTTTCGAGGCCTTCCGTCAGGCTGACGGCACCACCAACCGCAAATACGGCGGCACCGGATTGGGTCTGTCGATTTCCAGGGATCTGGCGACGCTGCTGGGTGGTTCGATCAGCGTCACCAGTGCGCCGGGGCAGGGCAGTGTCTTCACCCTGGTGCTGCCGCAGCAATACCGCGAGCCGGGCGACGCGCCGGTCGCGCCGCTGACGTTCAGCCCGCCCGCTGCCGCTCCGGTCACTGCACCCGCCGTGACGGTTTCGCCGCTGGCCTCTGTCGACATTCCACGTTTCAACGATGACCGCAATAAAGCGCCGTTTGATACCCGCTGCATTCTGGTGGTGGAAGACGAGCCGAATTTCGCCCACATCCTCTATGACCTGGCCCATGAACTGGGCTATCAATGCCTGGTTGCCCACGGTGCCGACGAAGGTTATGACCTGGCCAAAGAGTTCGTGCCGGACGCGATCCTGCTGGACATGCGCCTGCCGGATCACTCGGGCCTGACCGTCCTGCAGCGTCTGAAAGAACACGCCGAGACCCGGCACATCCCGGTGCACGTAATTTCCGTGGAAGACCGCGTCGAAGCGGCCATGCACATGGGCGCCATCGGTTACGCGGTCAAGCCGACCACTCGCGAAGAGCTCAAGGACGTGTTTGCCCGTCTCGAAGCCAAGCTCACGCAGAAGGTCAAACGTGTGCTGCTGGTGGAGGACGACGATCTGCAGCGGGAAAGCATTGCCCGCCTGATCGGCGACGATGACATCGAAATCACCGCCGTCGGCCTGGCGCAGGACGCGCTGGAACTGCTGCGCACGACGATCTTCGATTGCATGGTCATCGATCTGAAGCTGCCGGACATGCTTGGCAACGATCTGCTCAAGCGCATGTCCACCGAGGACATCTGCTCGTTCCCCCCGGTCATTGTCTACACAGGGCGCAATCTGACCCGCGACGAAGAAGCCGAACTACGCAAGTATTCGCGTTCGATCATCATCAAGGGCGCACGCTCGCCGGAACGTCTGCTGGACGAGGTCACACTCTTTCTGCACAAAGTCGAATCGCAGTTGTCCCATGAACGGCAGAAGATGCTCAAGACCGCCCGCAGCCGCGACAAGGTCTTCGAAGGACGCAAGGTGCTGCTGGTGGACGACGATGTACGCAACATATTCGCCCTGACCAGCGCGCTGGAAACCAAGGGTGCCGTTGTGGTGATCGGCCGTAACGGCCGCGAAGCGATTGAAAAACTGAATGAAGTCGAGGACATCGACCTGGTGCTGATGGACGTGATGATGCCGGAGATGGATGGTTTTGAAGCCACCATCGAAATCCGCAAGGATCCGCGCTGGCGCAAGTTGCCGATCATCGCGGTGACGGCCAAGGCCATGAAGGACGATCAGGAGCGCTGCCTGCAGGCGGGTGCTAATGATTACCTGGCCAAGCCTATCGACCTGGATCGTCTGTTCTCGCTGATTCGCGTGTGGTTACCCAAGATGGAACGCATTTAGTGGAACGTAGTAATTCCGTTGAGCGGAACAGTGAAATCGAACTGCGGTTGCTGATCGAAGCGATTTATCTCAAGTACAGCTACGATTTTCGCGATTACTCCGGCGCCTCGATCAAACGCCGTGTGCAACATGCGTTGAGCCAGTTCGAGTGCGCGACCATCTCGGCCTTGCAGGAGAAAGTCCTGCATGACCCGACGGCGTTCATGCAGTTGCTGCAATTGCTGACGATCCCGGTCAGCGAGATGTTCCGCGATCCATCGCACTTCCTGGCAATCCGTCAGGAAGTGGTGCCGCTGCTCAAGACTTATCCGTCGATCAAGATCTGGATCGCCGGTTGCAGTACCGGCGAGGAGGTCTACTCGATGGCGATCCTGCTGCGCGAAGAAGGCCTGCTTGATCGTACGATCATCTACGCCACCGACATCAACCCGCGCTCGCTGGACAAGGCCAAGCAAGGGATCTTTTCGATGGAAAACGTGCGCGCCTACACCGCCAACTATCAGCAGGCAGGCGGCCAGCGTTCGTTCGCCGACTACTACACTGCGGCCTATGGCTACGCGATTTTCGACAAGAGCCTGTGTGAGAACGTAACGTTCGCCGATCACAGCCTGGCGACCGATAGCGTATTCTCCGAAACTCAATTAATTTCATGTCGTAACGTATTGATTTACTTCAATAAAAAGCTTCAGGATCGAGCTTTCGGGTTGTTCCATGAATCGTTGTGTCACCGTGGATTCCTGGTGCTGGGCAGCAAGGAAACCCTCGACTTCTCAGGCTATGCCAACCAGTTCGAACCCCTGGTGAAACAAGAACGGATCTACCGCAAATCATGAACAGTGCCGCGGATTTGCCTCGGGTCGAGGCGATTGTGGTCGGAGCTTCCGCCGGTGGCGTCGAGGCGTTGCTGACCTTGCTTGGTTCGCTGCGGGCCGGGTTCGGGCTGCCGATCATCATTGTGCTGCATCTGCCGGAAGAGCGTCGCAGTCAGCTCGTCGAGGTATTCGCCCGGCGGCTGGCGCTGCCGGTCGCTGAAGCCATCGACAAACAGGACATCATGCCCGGCACCGTGTATTTCGCCACGCCGGGTTATCACCTGTCGGTGGAGCAGGATCGCAGCCTGTCGCTGAGCCTTGAAGACCGTTTGCATCATTCGCGGCCTTCGATCGATTTCCTGTTCGAATCCGCCGCTGATGCCTACGGGCCGGCGCTGGCCGCCGTGCTGCTGACCGGCGCCAACCACGATGGCGCGCGAGGCCTGGCCCAGGTCAAACGCCGGGGCGGCCTGACCGTCGTGCAGGATCCGGATGACGCACAGGTCGATACCATGCCTCGCGCGGCACTGAAAACGCATCAACCGGATTACATACTTCCCATACACGGCATCGGCCGTCTGCTTGTCGAGCTGGAACGAATCGCATGCTGAGTAATATCCAGGCAAAACTGCTGATCGTCGACGATCTGCCCGAGAACCTGCTGGCCCTCGAAGCGCTGATCAAACGTGAGGATCGCACCGTCTACAAAGCTTTGTCGGCGGACGAAGCACTGTCGCTGCTGCTGCAACACGAATTCGCCATGGCCATTCTTGACGTGCAAATGCCCGGCATGAACGGCTTTGAACTGGCCGAATTGATGCGCGGTACCGAGAAAACCAAGAACATTCCAATCATTTTCGTCAGCGCCGCTGGCCGCGAACTCAATTACGCGTTCAAAGGCTACGAAAGCGGGGCAGTGGACTTCCTGCACAAGCCGCTGGACATCCATGCGGTAAAAAGCAAGGTGAACGTGTTTGTCGATCTGTACCGCCAGAGCAAGGCGATGAAGCAACAGGTCGAAGCGCTGGAGCAGAGTCGTCGCGAACAGGAGGCGCTGCTTCAGCAACTGCAAAGAACCCAGGGCGAACTGGAGCAGGCGGTACGCATGCGTGACGATTTCATGTCGATCGTCGCCCACGAAGTGCGCACGCCCCTTAACGGTCTTATCCTCGAAACCCAGTTGCGCAAGATGCATCTGGCCCGGGACAACGCCGCCGCGTTCACCCTCGACAAAATGCACGCGATGGTTGACCGCGACGAACGCCAGATCAAAAGCCTGATCCGCCTGATCGAGGACATGCTCGACGTCTCGCGGATCCGCACCGGCAAGCTGTCGATTCGACCGAGTCGCTTCGATCTCGCGCAGTTGGTGAGCAACTTGCTGCAAAACTTTGCGCAACAGATCGAGGCGGCGGAAACCACCGTTTCCTTCGAAGCGGAGAGTCCGGTCGAAGGCTGCTGGGACGAGTTTCGCATCGAACAGGTGATTTCCAACCTGCTGACCAATGCCTTGCGTTATGGCGCTAGAAGCCCGATTCAGGTGCGCGTCTATCGCCAGGGCAACCACGCACGGGTCGAGGTTCAGGATCACGGCATCGGCATCAGCGAGGAAAATCAGAAACGCATTTTTCAACAGTTCGAACGGGTTTCCGCCAAGACAGTGGTGGCCGGCCTCGGACTGGGTCTGTTCATCTCCGAACAGATCGTCGCCGCCCATGGCGGCTTCATCGTCGTCGAAAGCAAGATCAACGAGGGCGCCCTGTTTCGCGTTTGTCTGCCGCTCCAGGAAAACGGCGAAACAAACGCAACCTCTGAGTGACCGCACGGTCGTATCAGCAGCTATTGACCGAACAAAGGCTTCCCATGAGCGTAGATGCACAAGATGTAGTACTCGTCGTCGAGGACGAACCGGTGATCCTGATGGTACTGACAGACTATCTGTCAGGGCAGGGCTATCGCGTATTGCAGGCCGAGAACGGCGAGCAGGCGTTCGAGATTCTGGCGAGCAAGCCGCATCTGGACATGTTGATTACTGATTTCCGCTTGCCTGGCGGAATCTCCGGCGTGCAGATCGCCGAGCCCGCCGTCAAATTGCGCCCTGATCTGAAGGTGATTTTCATCAGCGGCTATCCGCAGGAAATCCGCGAGACCGGCAGCCCCATCACCCGCCGGGCGCCGATCCTGGAAAAACCGTTCGATCTGGATGTGTTGCAGGAGAAGATCCAGGAACTGCTGGCCTGAGGCGTGAACCGCCTCAGCTCTTGATCATTTCCCGCACCTTCGCCGTCAACAGATCGAAGGTGAACGGCTTGGTGATCATCTGCATTCCGGAGTCGAGGAACCCGCCGCGTACAGCGGCGTGTTCGGCGTAACCGGTAATGAATAGAACCTTCAGGTCGGGCCGGTATTGCCGGCCGATTTCCGCCAGTTGCCGGCCGTTCATGCCTGGCAGGCCAACGTCGCTGATCAGCAGATCGATGCGCTGCGGCGAGTCAAGAATGGGAACTGCGCCGTCAGCATCGCTGGCTTCGAAAAACCGGTAACCCAGCTCACTCAAGACCGCACTGACCAGCACCCGCACCGCCGGGTCGTCTTCAACGATCAATACGGTTTCGCCTTCCACGGCGTCGGGGGCCTGTTCAATGTCCAGCGGCTCATGCGGCAATGTCTCGCCTTTGAACCGTGGCAGATAAAGTTTGACCGTGGTGCCCTTATCAATCTCGCTCTCGATCGAGACATGACCACCGGATTGTTTGCTGAAGCCATAGATCATCGATAAGCCGAGCCCCGTGCCCTGGCCGATCGGCTTGGTGGTGAAAAACGGATCGAACGCCCGGTTGATGACGTTTTCCGGCATGCCGCAGCCGTTATCGCTCACGCTCAATACGACGTAATCGCCGGGCTCCAGATTAGTGTAAGCGGCAGTAAAGTCGCGCCCCAGCACCTGATTACCGGTCTCGACCACCAGATGGCCGCCGTTGGGCATCGCGTCGCGGGCGTTGATTACCAGATTGAGCAGGGCGCTTTCCAGTTGATTGGGGTCAGCCTCGGCTACCCATAGCTCCTGGTGCAGGCGCATTTCCAGATGAATGCTTTCGTTGAGGCTGCGTTGCAGCAACTCGCCCATCGATTGCACCAGATCGTTCATTTTTACGGCTTTGGAGTCCAGCGACTGGCGTCGGGAGAAAGCCAGCAGGCGATGAGTCAGGCCGGCGGCACGGTTGGCCGAGGTCACGCCGAGATCGATCAGGCTGTCGAGATCCTCCGTCCGGCCACGCGCCAGTCGACGGCGGATCAACTCGAGGCTGCCGATGATGCCGGTCAGCATGTTATTGAAGTCATGGGCGATACCGCCGGTCAATTGCCCGACCGCTTCCATTTTCTGCGACTGGCGCAGCGCTTCCTCGTTGTGCCGCAGCTGGGCGGTGCGTTCTTCGACTTGTTGCTCAAGGGTTTCCAGGGTCGATTGCAGGCGTCGTTCGCTTTCGCTCAGATCGATCAGGCGGTCGCGGGCTTCGTACTGTCGTCGTCGACCGCGAAGGGCGGTGGAGATCAGGCTGACCAGGGTCACCGGATGGAAAGGACGTTCAAGAAACGTCACGTTGCCCAGCAATTTGCTCAACTGCGACGAGGGTCCCTGTTGGGATCCTCCGTGGTGGGTCAACAACACAATCGGCAGATCCGACCAGGCGGGCTGTTGATCCAGATACGCCAGCAGGGTTTCCAGATCCGGGCCCAGCAAGGCTTCGGACGCAATCAACAGCAACCCGGCACCGGGTTCGAGTTCGGTGCAAAGCGTTCTGAGGTCGGGAGTGATCAGGCCACCGTAGCCCGCTTCGTTGAGGATCATCAGCGCAACCTGACTGTCGCGCCCGAGGGGGGCGAGGATCAACGCCCGTTCCGACAGTGGTACGGTGACTGTCACAAGAAATCGTCCTTAAGCAGCGGATTGCTCGCGCCGAGGTAGGTCGGTACACCGCGCAGCACCCCCTGAAAGGCTTCCAGTGGTTCGCCGATGGTCATGCCTTTCGTGGAAATGCGGTATTCGCGAATGGTCGATTCATGGCTGCCGGTACGTTTCTTGATGATCGAGATGGCTCGGCGCACCTTGCCGATCGCTTCGAAGTAGCGCAGCAGAATTACGGTGTCGGCCAAATAGGTGATGTCCACCGGCGCCTGCATGTCGCCAACCAGACCGTGTTGGGCGACGGTCATGAAGGTCGCGGCGCCCTTGCGGTTCAAGTACAGCAACAGTTCGTGCATGTGCAGCACCAAGGCGTTTTCTTCCGGCATCGCGGCCTGATAACCGTTGATGCTGTCGATCACCACGGTCTTGATGTCTCTTTCATCGACGCAGCGCCGCACACGGTGGGAGAACTCGCCGGGGGACAGTTCGGCGGCGTCGACCTGTTCGATCAGCAGATTACCGGTGGCTCGCAGAGCCTTGAGGTCGATGCCGATGTTTTTCATGCGCTCGAACAGCTGCTCCAGCTCTTCATCAAAGATGAACAGCGCGGCTTTTTCCCCGCGTGACACCGCTGCGGCCGCGAAGATCATCGAGATCAACGACTTGCCGGTGCCTGCCGGGCCCAGAATCAATGTGCTGGAGCCGGTTTCGATGCCGCCGCCCAAGAGCGCGTCCATCTCTTTTATGCCGCTGGACAGCTGCAGACGCGGGTAATCGCCCCGGTGCTCGGCCGCCACCAGACGCGGGAAAACATGCACGCCATCGCCCATGATGGTGAAGTCATGGTAGCCACCACGATATTTCTGGCCGCGATACTTGACCACCCTGACGCGTCGGCGTTCGGCGCCGTAGTTGGGCGTTAATTCCTCGAGCCGGATCACGCCGTGGGCAACGCTGTGCACGGTCTTGTCGAGGGATTCGGTGGTCAGGTCATCCAGTAGCAGCACCGTGGCGTCATAGCGCACGAAGTAATGCTTGATTGCCAGAATCTGTCGACGGTAGCGCAGGGAGCTTTGCGCGAGCAGGCGAATCTCTGAAAGGCTGTCGAGTACCACCCTGGTCGGCTTGAAGCGTTCGACCACCTCGAAAATCTGTTTGGTCGCCTCGCCCAGCTCCAGATCCGATGAATACAGGAGACTCTGCTGATGCTCGGCGTTGAGCAGGTTTTCCGGGGGAGTCAGCTCGAAAATTTCGATATTTTCGCCCAGCTCCCATCCGTGGGAGGCCGCGCCCTGACGCAGCTCATGCTCGGTTTCGGAGAGCGTAATGTACAAAGAGCGCTCACCGGCACGGGCGCCGGCCAGTAAAAAATGCAACGCGACCGTGGTTTTACCGGTTCCAGGCTCACCCTCCAGCAAGAAAACGTGACTGCGGGACAGGCCACCGGCGAGGATATCGTCCAGCCCTTCGATGCCGGTGGCGGCTTTTGCACTGATCAACGCGTTCGATGTAGACAAAAAATGCCCTCTCATGACTAGGGGAAACGAGGCAGCGGGCGCCGGACGCCGATTGGTACTGCTTGATTACTTGACCCTTTGCGGAGACTGCGGTTCCGAGTTTCTTGCCGGATGTGTCTGGAAGGCGGCTAGAGGCCTTGCTGCAACGAGGGATCGTCAGGGTTCATCTGCTCAAGCTGAGCCAACAGGATCTGCACATTCTGCAACTGACCGCTTTCTTTCCAGTAGTTGATCAGCAACACCCGCGCCTTGCGGTCGGCGGGGTGACGCTGGACGATTTCCTGCAACTGCTTTTGCGCCGCTTCCAGTTCTTCGGCGCCATGCAGAGTGGTGGCGAGGTCGTAGCGGTAGTCCTTGTTGTCGGGCTCGAGCTCCACGGCTTTGGACAAACCGAGCAGGGCGTACTCGCGTTGATCGTGATGCAGCAGCCAGAGGCCCAGGGCATGTTGCAGATAAGCCGAATCGGGTTGGGCCTTCAATTGTCGGGCGAGCAACTGACGCGCGGCGTCGCTCTGGCCCTGGCGATCGAGTACTTCGATCTGCATCACCAACGCCGGCAGATTGCCGGGATCCAGGCGCAGGGTCTGCTCCAACGCTTGCTGCGCCTGTTTGAGCTCCGCATTGTGCAGATACAGGCGCGCCAGTTGTGCATAGTTGGCGGCGCTTTCCGGCTGACTCTTGAGCGCCTGTTCCCACATGTCGATGCCTTGCTGCAACGGCGCAAAATACAGGCCCAGTTGATCCGGAGACAAACCGAGCAGGGCGTTGATTGCAGCAAAGCGTACGGTTTGATCCTCATCATCGAGCAATGGGCCCAACAGCAAACTGCGCTGACCGCCAGGCACCAGGCCCGTCACGCTTTTGATTGCGGCCAGTCGAACGTCCGGCGATTCGTTTTGCAGATCGGCGTCCGCCAGTTTCAAGGCCTGCGGGCTCGGGTAGTTGGGCAGCTCGGCGTGCAGCCAGACACGCCGTTTGACCGACAGATCCGGGCGCCCCAGCTGTTGGTATAAAACCCGCGCAGCCCCCGGTTGACCGGCACGCGCGGCGGCCAGCGCTTCGCTGTAACCGTGTTTGATCGCTTCCGGCACAACGGGCGCAGTGCTGCGCAAAGACAGCCAGGCGACAATCAGGACCAGCGCAAGGCCGAGGCTGATGAGCAAATAGCGGCGAGACTGAGGCATGCGAATTTCCGAAACTTTCGTTTTGCAGCGGAGGTCGCAAGCTTCTGTCAGCTCGCGCCGTGAGTCAAACACTGTGCCTGATATGACCTACTACAAGTGCTGAAACGCCCTACGAGCTTTGTGGCTCCCGTAAACCATCAAATCCTTAATACAGTGACTACGCTTGCAGAAGTTGTTTCGACGAGGCTATCCATGCAGTCCCTGCTCATTTATTTCAAGGCGCTGATCCACCCCGGTCAGGCAGTGCTGCTGTTTGGTTTGCGCACCATCGTCGCCGGATTGCTGACCTTGTACCTGGCGTTTCTGTTCGATCTGGATCAACCGAAGTGGTCGATCATGGCCGTCGTTATCATCAGCCAGCCACTGGCCGGGATGGCGCTGGCACGCAGCTTCGGGCAAATCATCGGGACGACCCTTGGCGCGGTGGTGGCGGTGGTGCTGATGGCAATTTTTCCCCAGGCGCCGTTGCCGTTCATCACGACCCTGGCCTTATGGCTGGCGCTGTGCACGGCGGGCGGTACGCTACTGCGCTACACCAGTTCTCAGGCGTTCGTGCTTAGCGGATATACCGCTGTGGTAGTGGCGCTGCTGGCGATTCCGGATCAGGACGGCACCTTTTTGCTGGCGGTGACCCGGGTCACCGAAACCTTGTTGGCGGTAGCGTGCGTGTGCGTTGTCAGTCTGTTGACGGCGCGGCCCGAGGCGGTGTCGCGCAACTATTTTGCAAAGGTCGATCAGGTGATCAGGCTGGTTGCCAGCCATGCCGCCGCTGTACTTCGCACCGAAGAAAGCGAAGCGGACTTTCAGCGCCGGCAAATGCAGTTGTTGGGGGAAATCAGCGCCCTTGAAGGCCTGCGTCGGCATTTGTATTTCGACGCCCCGCGCTTGCGCAGTGCCAACAATCTGGTGCTGTTGCTGGGTAATCAACTGATGCTGCTGACCTCGCGCCTGACCGCGCTGCGTCACCAGCGGGAGCTGCTCACCGAGCGATGGGAGGGCGATCTGCCGCTGGAGATCCAGCAATTGCGTGCAGAAGAACTGGCACTGCTCGACCAGCTCGCACTGCAAGGGCGCTCATTGCCGGCAGAGGCGCGGCACCAGTTCGTCGCGCTGCAACAGCAGTTCGAAGGGCTCGCCTACAGGGCCGAACAACTGACCGAAGACATGAGTGCAACCCTGCGTTCGCTGGCGTGGGCACTGCGCTGGGAGCAGGCGCGGCTTTTGCAGCAGCTGGAGCAGATTCTCGAACTGAGCGACGCGATACAGGAAGGACGCGAAGCCAGTTGCATGTTTCGTGGCCAGTCCAGCCCCTTGCACCTGGATTTCACCCTCGCGACGATGAATGCCATTCGCGCCTTCAGCGCGTTGCTGGTGGCTGGGCTGATCTGGATCGAGACCGCTTGGGACGGCGCGCGGGGCGGGATGATTCTGGTGGGGATTCTGTGTTCGTTGATGGCGACATTTCCGCGTCCCTTGATCGCTGCACAGAGTTACGCCCGAGGATTGGGACTGGCCTTGGTCGTCTCGGCGTTCTATCAATTCATGCTGGTCCCGGCTATCAGTGATTTCGAAATGCTGGCCTTGCTGCTCGCGCCTCTGCTGTATGTGATCGCGGTCGGACTGGCCAACCCGGCCACCACCGGTATCGGCATGGGCCTGGGGCTGTCGAGTTTCCTGATGCTCGGGCCGCAGAACGTCGGCACCGGGCAGAACACCGCCATTCAATGGTTCGAATTTGCCGGAGCCTACGTGAGTGCGGCGATGCTGGCTCTGATTGTTTATGCCTGGATTTTCCCGTTCCGCCCGGCTCTGCGCATCCGGCGCTTTTACAACGAAGCGCGGGAGCAGGTCTACCAACTGACCAAGAGCCCGGCCACCGATGAACAGCAATTCGCCTTCGAAAGCCGCATGGTTGATCGCCTGACCTCGATGCTGGGCGTGTTGCCGGCCGCCAACGAACGGGACATGCAGCGCCTGTATGAAATCAGCCTCGCCTGTGTAGCGCTGGGCGTGGCCATGCACCAGCTCAGGCAACAGGCGCAAAACAATGCTCTGCTTACGGACGATTTGCATAGGCAGCTGTCGACGGCATTGCGTCAGACCGGCCGTTTCGTCGCCGGCCGACCGGATGTACGCCTGACACCTTTACTGGCTACGCTGCATGCGCTCGGCGATGAGCTGGATGCCTTGCATGTCGCCACCCATGAGCACTTGTGGTCGGTATTTCGCATGCGCGTGGCCCTGTTGATCGTGGTGTCGTTTCTGGAACGACATGGCGAGCATTTGCAGCCCGACCGATCTGAAGGAGAGCCCATCCTTGCCCATTGATTTCGAGATCGGCGGCGTTTACCTGCCGCCAATCGCTCAGGCCTTGTTGCTGGCCATACCGGTTTTTCTGCTGCTCGACTGGGGTTTGCGCCGGCTCGGCGTCCTGCGTTTTGTCTGGCATGAGGCGCTGTTCGAAGGCGCCCTTTATGCCTGTGTGTGCGCCGCACTGATTCTGCTGATGGGAGCCTGAAACCTTGAAGACGTTGCTCACTCGATTGACGACATTGGCGGTGGTGCTGCTGGCCATCGTGCTCGGCTGGTTTGCCTGGGAACATTACACCCGGGCCCCGTGGACTCGGGATGCGCGGGTGAGGGCGGATGTGGTGACACTCTCGGCGGATGTCTCGGGCCGCATCGTCACGCTGGCGGTGCAGGACAACCAGTATGTCGTCAAGGGCCAGTTGCTGCTGGAAATCGATCCGGCTCGCTACAGTCTGGCCGTCGAGCATGCGAAACGCTCGGTGGAGGTCTCCAAGGCCACGCTCGGGCAGTCGCAAGCGGCCATTGTCGCCAGCGAGGCATTGCTCAAACAACGCCAGAGTGAAGAGCGCCGGCGACGTACGCTCAAGCAAGGGTTCGCGATTTCCGGGGAAGAGTGGGAGAAGTCCAGCACCGATGTGGCGGTGGCCCAGGCCGACCTGTTGCGCAATCAGGCCAATCTCGGTCTCGCCGAAGCCAACGTGCAACTGGCGATTGCTGCATTGACCCAGGCTGAACTGGATCTGCAACGCACCCGCGTCGAAGCACCGGTCAGCGGTTATGTCACCAATCTGCTGACCCGGCAGGGGGATTACGCGGTAGCCGGCAGTGCCTTGCTGGCGCTGGTGGATAGCGACTCCTTTTACGTCAGCGGCTATTTCGAGGAAACCAAACTGCCACGGATCGAGGAGGGCGACCGGGTGCGGATCGAATTGATGAGCGGGGAAAAATTCGGCGGCACCGTGCAAAGCATCGCCTTCGCCATTGCTGATCGGGAAAACGCGCCGGGCAGCCGATTGCTGGCCAACATCAACCCCAGCTACACCTGGGTGAAACTGGCGCAACGGGTGCCGGTGCGGATTGGCATCGATCCCGATTACGCGGGCAAGGACCGACTCAGAGCCGGTACCACCGCGACAGTCACGGTGCTGGAAAACCATGAAAGACAGAGACAAAAAAGCCCCGCGACCGAATGATACGCGGGGCAAAAAATTTGGTTGGTTGCGGCCAACCAAAGGAGCTCTTTAAAAAACGATTACTTGCTGGCCACCGTTTCTGGCTGCCAACCGCCACCGAGGGCCTTGTAGATCGCGACGATGCCGCGATACAGATCCACTTCGGCCTGAGCCTGGCTATCCTCGGCGTTCAAGCGTTCACGCTGGGCGTCGAGCAGCACCAGGAAATCGGTGGTGCCTTCGCGGTAGCGGATTTCAGCCAGATCGGCAGCCTTGCGGCTCGATTCGCTCTGACGGATCAGTGAGATCAGACGCTGCTGACGCTTGCCGTAATCACTGAAGGCGTTTTCCGACTCTTCCAGCGCCAGCAATACTTGCTGCTCGTAAGTCGCCAGTGCGCCTTCGGCATCGGCATCGGCGCCGCGCAAACGGGCTCGCACGCTGCCAAGGTCGAACGCTGCCCAGGTGATGCTCGGGCCCAGTGCCCAGGCGTTGGCCGCCGAGGAACCGATCTGCGAACCACGCCCGGCCGTCCAGCCGAGGAAACCGCTGAGACTGACCCGTGGGAACAGGTCGGCCTTGGCTACACCGATACGCGCCGTGGCCGAAGCCAGTCTGCGCTCGGCGCTGAGGATGTCCGGACGACGCTGCAGCAGTTCGCCCGGATCACCGATCGGCAAGGCCTTGGCAATCGCCGGCAGGTCTTTCGGACTCAGGTCGACGGTCAGCTTGTCCGGACGTTCACCCAGCAGGGTGGCGATGCGGTTTTTCTGCCGGGCCTGTTCTGCCTGCAGCTGCGGCACGCTGGCTTCGACCGATGCCAGACGTGCATCGGCACGTTCGACATCGAGCTGATCGCCAACGCCGGCGTCACGCAGGCTGATGGTGATCTTGCGCGATTCCTGCTGGTTGTTCAGGTTGGCCAGCGCGATCTTTTCCCGCAGTTGAGCACCGCGCAGTTGACCGTAAGCGTCCACCAGTTCGGCAATCATGGTGACTTGCAGTTGATACAGATCGGCTTCGGCCGCTTGCTGATCGGCGTCGCTGGCTTCCAGATTGCGCTGGATACGTCCGAACAGGTCCAGTTCCCAAGCCATGTCCAGGCCCAGGTCATAGCGTTCACTATTGACCCGATTGGTGGTCTGGCCCGGAATCTGACCTTTGGCCAGATCGCTGCTGGCGCGGCTGGTGATGGTCGGCATCGCATCGTTGCTGGCGTCGTCGCGGATCGCCCGGGCGGCTTTCCAGCGGGCGAATGCCACGCGCAGTTCACGGTTGCCTTGCAGCGATTGAGTCACCAACTGGTTAAGGGTCGGATCGTCGAACTGCTGCCACCAGATGCCTTCGAATTTCGAACGGTCGAAGTTCTTCTGGCCGGCGGCGCCGTCGGTGGCGGACGTAATGTTCGCCGCCTCCGTCGTCGGGGTCTTGTAGTCAGGGCCGACGGCGCAGGCACTCAGGGCCAGCACCAGCAGGCTCGGCAGGAAGACTTTCAGACTCATTGGTGCGCCTCCAGTGGCTTTTGAAGATTTTGCGCCTTGGCCGCTTTGCGAGCTTCGCTGCGCTCCACGAAGTTGCGGATCAGCACATAGAACACGGGGGTCAGCAGCAGACCGAAGAAGGTCACACCGAGCATCCCGGAGAACACCGCCACACCCATGGCATGACGCATCTCGGCACCGGCACCGCTGGAGAAAACCAGTGGCACCACACCCATGATGAACGCGAACGAGGTCATCAGGATCGGCCGCAGACGCAGACGGCAGGCTTCCAGTACGGCGGCCAGCGGATCGAGGCCTTCTTCCTGCTTATCCTTGGCGAACTCGACGATCAGAATCGCGTTCTTGCACGCCAGGCCCACCAGTACGATCAGGCCGATCTGGGTGAAGATGTTGTTGTCGCCGCCAGAGATGATCACACCGGTGATGGCCGACAGCAGGGTCATCGGTACGATCAGGATCACCGCCAGTGGCAGGCTCCAGCTTTCGTATTGAGCCGCGAGCACCAGGAACGCCAGCAATACGCAGAGCGGGAACACGAACAGCGCTGTGTTACCGGACAGAATCTGCTGGTAGGTCAGGTCGGTCCACTCGTAGGTCATGCCGTTCGGAAGTTCATCCTTGAGCAGTTTCTCGATGGCTTTTTCGGCCTGGCCGGAGCTGTAGCCCGGGGCTGCTGCACCGTTGATTTCAGCGGTGATGAAGCCGTTGTAGTGCATCACACGATCCGGGCCCGAGGTGTCGCTGACCTTGATGAAGGTCGCCAGCGGGATCATCTCGCCCTTGTTGTTGCGTACTTTCAGTTGGCCGATCTGATCGGACTCGAGGCGGAACTGCTGCTCGGCCTGAACGTTGACCTGATAGGTACGACCGAAGCGGTTGAAGTCGTTGGCATACAGCGAACCCAGGTAGATCTGCAGGGTGTCGAAGATGTCGCTGACGGCCACGCCGTGGGTCTTGGCTTTTTCCCGGTCGATGGCGGCATCGACCTGCGGCACGTTCACGGTGTAGCTGGTGAACAGGTTGGCCAGTTCCGGAACGTTATGGCTCTTGGCAATAATGTTCATGGTTTCCTTGTACAGCTCTTCGTAGCCCAGGTTGCCCCGGTCTTCGATTTGCAGGCGGAAACCACCGATGGTGCCCAGCCCCTGTACCGGCGGCGGCGGGAAGATCGCCATGTAGGCTTCCTGAATTCCCGCGTACTGGCCGTTCAAGGCACCGGCAATCGCACCGGCGGACATGCTCGGGTCTTTACGCTCGTCGAACGGTTTCAGGGTCACGAACACGATGCCGGCGTTCGGGCTGTTGGTGAAGCCGTTGATCGACAGACCCGGGAACGCTACGGCGCTTTCCACGCCTGGCTGTTTCAGTGCCAGGTCGGACATGCGCTTGATGACGTCTTCGGTGCGATCCAGGCTCGCGGCGTCCGGCAGTTGCGCGAAGGCCACCAGATATTGCTTGTCCTGGCCGGGTACGAAGCCGGTCGGGGTGCTGGAGAAACCGAAGAAGGTCAGCACCATCAAGCCTGCGTACAGGAAGAGGGCGATGCCGCTGCCACGGATGACCCGGCGCACGGTACCGACGTAACCGTGACTGGCGCGGTCGAAGAAACGGTTGAACGGACGGAACAGCCAGCCACCGAAGATCTTGTCCAGCACTCGCGAGAACCGATCTTTCGGCGCGTCGTGGCCCTTGAGCAAGACGGCGGCCAGTGCTGGCGACAGGGTCAGCGAGTTGAACGCCGAGATCACCGTAGAGATCGCGATAGTCAAAGCAAACTGCTTGTAGAACTGACCGGTCAGGCCCGAGATGAACGCGGCGGGTACGAACACCGCACACAGCACGAGCGCTGTCGCAATGATCGGGCCGGTCACTTCACCCATGGCCTTTTTGGTCGCATCGAAGGGGTTGAGCCCCAGTTCAATGTTCCGCTCGACGTTCTCCACCACCACGATGGCGTCGTCCACCACGATACCGATCGCCAGTACCAGGCCGAACAGCGACAGCGCGTTGAGCGAGAAGCCGAACAGGTGCATCACCGCAAACGTACCGATCAACGATACCGGCACCGCCACCAGCGGAATGATCGAGGCGCGCCAGGTCTGCAGGAACAGGATCACCACCAGAACCACGAGAATCAGTGCTTCGAAGAGGGTGTGAACCACCGCCTCGATGGAGCCGCGCACAAAGATCGTCGGGTCATAGACGATGCTGTAGTCCATGCCTTGCGGGAAGCTTTTCTTCAGCTCTTCCATCTTGCCGCGAACTTCGTTCGAGATTTCGATGGCGTTGGAGCCCGGGCGCTGGAAGATCGGGATCGCTACGGCTGGCTGGTTGTTCAGCAACGAACGCAGGGCGTACTGACTGGAGCCCAGTTCGACGCGGGCGATGTCCTTCAGGCGAGTGATTTCACCGTTGTCGCCGGCGCGAATGACGATGTTCTCGAACTCTTCCTCGGAGACCAGACGGCCTTGAGTGTTGATCGACAGCTGGAAGCTTTGCGCAGTCGGGGCAGGGGGCGCGCCCAACTGGCCGGCGGCCACCTGACGGTTCTGTTCGCGAATGGCGGTCACCACATCAGTCGCGGTCAGATTGCGCGAAGCGGTCTTGTTCGGATCGAGCCATACCCGCAGCGAGTAGTCGCCCATACCGAACAGCTGCACGTCACCGACACCACCGAGGCGAGCGAGCTCATCCTTGATGTTGAGGATCGCGTAGTTGGACAGGTACAGCATGTCGTAGCGTTTGTCCGGCGAGGTCAAGTGCACAACCATGGTCAGGTCGGGCGAAGCCTTGTCGACGGTGATACCGATGCGCGTCACTTCTTCCGGAAGCTTCGGCTCGGTCCGGGTCACGCGGTTCTGCACCTGCACCTGCGCGTTGTCCAGGTCAGTACCCAGGGCGAAGGTGATGGTCAGGGTGATCTTGCCGTCAGCGGTGGATTGCGAGGACATGTACAGCATGTTCTCGACGCCGGTGATGGCTTGCTCCAGTGGAGCCGCCACGGTTTCACCGATGACTTTTGGGTTGGCGCCCGGGAAGTTGGCACGCACCACCACGGTCGGTGGCACGACTTCCGGGTATTCGCTGATCGGCAACTGGAACAGCGAAATCGCACCGGCGATCAGGATCAACAGCGACAGCACCGCTGCGAAGATCGGCCGTGAAATGAAGAATTGGGAAAAATTCATCGGAGTTGTCGTCCCTTAACCGCGTGGGGTCGCAGCAGCCAGTTTTACAACCGAACCCGGCGCGCCTTTGGCAGGTGCGACTTTGGGCAGGTTGCTGGCTTCCAGCGCTTGTCGTTGTTGAGCGAGAGCGGCAATGGTTTGCTCGCTGGCCATCGGGATCACTTCAGGCGTAACCGGGGAGCCAGGGCGAACCCGTTGCAGACCCTTGACGATGATCGTGTCGTCCTTGTTCAGGCCGCTGCGCACGATACGCAGGCCTTCGATCTTCGGGCCGAGTTCAACGGCGCGGTAGACGGTCTTGTTGTCGCCATCCATCACCAGCACGAACTTCTTGCCGAGGTCGGTACCGACCGCTTCATCGTTGATCAACATGGCGTTGTAGGTGCCGCTGCCGACCAGTTTCAGACGTGCATACAGGCCTGGGGTGTAAGTGCCGTCGCTGTTGTCGAACACGGCGCGACCACGGATGGTGCCGGTTTTCGGGTTGACCTGGTTGTCGACGAAGTTCATTTGGCCCAGGTGCGGGTTGCCGTCTTCATTGGACAGGCCCATGTACACCGGGGTAGTGGCGCCGCGCTGACCCTGACGGGCGAGCTGGGTGTATTTGAGGAACACACGCTCGTCGGCGTCGAAGTAGGCGTAGACCTTGTCGGTGGACACAACGCTGGTCAGCGGGGTGGTGTCGGCGGTCACCAGGTTACCGGCGGTAATCTCGGCACGGCTGACGCGGCCACTGATTGGCGCAGTGACGCGGGTGAAGCTCAGGTTCAGCTTGGCCAGGTCCAGTTGCGCTTGCAGCGCGCCAACAGCCGCACGGGCTTCTTGTGCAGCGCTGGTACGCGAGTCGGCCAGTTCGGCGGAGATGGCGTTGCTGGCGCGCAGGCGTTCGCCACGGCCGGCTTCGTTTTCACTGCGAGTGGCATTGGCGCGGGCCTGGGCAACCAGCGCTTCGAGGCGGCGGACCTCGGCCTGGAACGGACGCGGGTCGATCTGGAACAGCAGGTCGCCTTTCTTGACCAGAGCACCTTCGGTGAAGGCGACTTCGTCGATCTGGCCGGAGACCCGCGGACGGATTTCAACGGTTTCCGGCGCTTCGAGGCGCCCGGTGAATTCGTCCCACTCGTTGACCGGTTGTTCCAGCACCTTGGCCACGCTGACCTTGGCAGCAGGCATGGTGGCGGCGGTTTCCGGAGTCTTGCCGCAGGCGCTCATCACCAGCACGGCCAACAGAGCCAACGGGAAGCGCAAATGTTTGAGTGATTGTTCCATGGATGCATCCGCCAATGTATTGAAGATGGGCGGATGATGCTCGGCGGGTCGATAGCAAAACGAATCGAATGACACGAAGGTAACTATCATTCGGAATGATATAAGCCCGAGAGAAGCCCTCTAGCATGCGCCTTTCGTTAGGGGGCTATCAATTGGCCTGATGACAATTCTGTGTTGCGCGATCGGCAACTGTCGCAGGCGAAATTGCTGGGTGAGGATTATGCGGCGATTAAATGCTGCGCTGAAGTTACCGAGCC
Source organism: Pseudomonas pharyngis (assembly GCF_021602345.1). Classification (GTDB taxonomy): domain Bacteria; phylum Pseudomonadota; class Gammaproteobacteria; order Pseudomonadales; family Pseudomonadaceae; genus Aquipseudomonas; species Aquipseudomonas pharyngis. The sequence continues at coordinate 666,315 of NZ_BQID01000002.1, read as the reverse complement.
TCGACATCCTTGCGGAGCATATGGCGCTTTTTTACAAAGACCTCGCCTGGCTGCTGGATCAATACGCCAACATCAAGAGTCCGGTTACCCGGAACAGGCAACCCACAACATTTCGCTCTAACATGACCTGATACTCATACCCCGATGTTTTGCCAATCCCGGACCCTTTGTTTATGAGAGATCTGCCCCCGACCGCAACCTTGCGGGCTTTCGAAGTATCCACCCGGCACCCGACTTTCACCGCCGCCGCGCAGGAACTGCATGTAACCCAGAGCGCGGTCAGCCATCAGCTTCGGCATCTGGAAGAGCTTTGGGGCTTGCAGCTGTTTGAACGGGGCAAGTCGTTACGCCTTACGCCTGCGGGCGCTACCCTGGCGCCGATTGTGCGTGAGTTCTTCATGAGCCTTGAGGCAACGCTGGCCGACTTGCGTGAGCAAAAGGGCAGGGTCCGGCTCAGCGTCAGCACGACCTATTCCTTTGCGTTGAAATGGTTGTTGCCACGCTTGCCGAGCCTGGCCCGCCAGCACCCGGAACTGTTGGTGTCGCTGGACACCACGGACAAGGTCATCCATTTCGCCAGCAGCGAAGCCGATGTCGCGATCCGCTTGGGCAAGGGCAACTATCCCGGTCTGTATTCACAGTTTTTGTTCGGTGAGCAGGTTTTCCCGGTGGCCAGTCCCGAACTGCTGCAACGCGTCGGAATGCCGAGCAGTCCCGCCGATTTGTTGCAGTTGCCGCTGCTGGCACGTGACGGCGCTGAACTGGCACCGAAATGGGAAGCGTGGTTCCAGTCCGTCGGGCTGGCATTTTTGCCGCTGCGGGAAAGCGTCAGGTTTGGCGATACCAATATGACGGTCGAGGCGGCTTTGCTCGGCCATGGAATTGCTCTTGTGCGCAGCGGGCATGTCGAGAAGGAAATCGGCGATGGCCGGCTGGTGCGGCTGTTCGATGTGCCGTTTCAGTCACCGCTCGCTTATTACTTCGTTTGCCCCAAGGGCGTTGAGACGCAGCCGCACATTGAGAGTTTTCGCGAGTGGTTGCTCGGTGAGGCGCTCAAAGTGCGAGGCGGGCAGGTTTGAGGCATGAAGAATCGCTCATGGTGCAATGAGGAGCCTTTTCTGTAATCCGGCCGTTCGGGCTGCCTAAAATGGCCAATGCCTACTCATCTCGTCCTACTTGTCCTGTTCGCCGCGCTGCTGCACGCCGGCTGGAATGCATTGCTGCGCGGCGGTGCCGATCGGCTCTGGTCGATGACGGTGATGTGCGTTGCAATCGCCATAGTCTGTGCAGTTGCCGCGATGTTCATGGTGGCGCCTGCGCCTCAGAGCTGGGGGTATGCGCTGCTGTCGGCATTGCTGCACGTTGGCTACAACCTGTTTCTGGTGCGCAGTTACCGGGTCGGCGATCTGGGACAGATTTATCCGATTTCGCGCGGTTCATCACCCGCGTTGATTACGCTCGGCGCCGCGTTGTTTGCCGGCGAAACCATCACCCCGGGCGAAATGCTCGGCATTGCGCTGGTGTCAGGCGGCATCATTTCGCTGGCTTTCCGGGGACGCAGCCTGTCGGTGCCCAGCCTGCCTTACGCATTGGGAACCGGTTGCTTTATCGCGGCTTATAGCGTGGTCGACGGCATTGGCGCGCGGCTGTCCGGTGCGCCGCTGGCCTACACGGTGTGGATGAGTGCCTTGTGGGGCGTGCTGATGCCGGTGGTCTACGTCGTTCTGCGCGATGCCCGCAGCCTGTTTTCGATTCGGCCCGGAATGTTCGCTGCGGCAATGGGCGGGCTGGTTTCTCTGCTTGCCTACGCAATCGTTATCTACGCGATGAACGAAGCCCCGCTGGGCGCGGTGTCAGCCCTGCGTGAAACCAGCGTGCTGTTCGCGGCGCTGCTTGGCTACCTGTTCCTCGGTGAAACCCTTACCGCCCGCCGGATGCTGGCCTGTGTGGTGATCGCCAGCGGCGCGATCATCATCGGCTGACTCGGCATCATCTGCTAAGGAGTAGTTTCATGGTTAACGTCTCGCAGGCTCCGTTGATTCTGATTACCGGTGGCAGTCGTGGAGTAGGCGCCGCCACCGCCCGACTCGCTGCTGCCCAAGGCTACGATGTTGCGATCAGTTACGTTGCCAATGAGTCCGCCGCGCTGGCGGTGGCGACGGATATCGAAGCGATGGGGCGCAAGGCGTTGGCGATGCGCGCCGACAGTGCCGACCCTGAGCAGGTCGCGGGGCTTTTCACAGCGATCGACCACACGTTCGGGCGCATCGATGTCCTGGTCAATAACGCTGGCGTGCTGGCGCAACAGTCACGCCTGGAAGACCTGGGCTTCGCGCGCATGCAACGCATCTTTGCGGTCAATGCTCTCGGGCCGATACTGTGCGCCCAACAGGCCGTGAAGCGCATGTCCCTGCGGCACGGCGGTGCGGGCGGCGTGGTGATCAATGTGTCGTCGGCCTCGGCACGTCTGGGCAGTCCGAATGAATATGTCGACTACGCAGCATCGAAAGGCGCGCTGGAAACGTTCACCATCGGGTTCGCCAAAGAGGTGGCCCGTGAGGGCATTCGCGTCAACTGTATCCGCCCGGGGCACATCTATACCGACATGCACGCCAGCGGCGGCGAGCCGGGGCGGGTCGATCGGGTCAAGGACTCGATCCCGATGGGGCGAGGCGGGCAGCCGGAGGAAGTGGCGCGGGCCATTTTGTGGCTGGCTGGTGCAGAAGCATCATTTGTTACCGGTACATTCCTCGACGTAACGGGTGGTAAATGAGTCAGAGGCACGGATCGTCGACTCCTTGCGCTCGACTTCAAGTAAGTGCGGGCCGCCTCACCTTGCGACTCAAGCCCGGTGTCCTGCCCGTAATGCGCTTGAATGCACGACTGAAAGCAGCCTGGGACGTATAACCCAAACGCTGCGCCACCTCTTCGATCGGCAGCCTCTCGAGCGTCAGCCACTGGCTTGCAAGCCGCATTCGCAGTTCGGTCACGTAGCGCAGCGGAGTCATGCCAATCGTGACCTGGAAGCGCTCCGCGAATACCGATCGCGAGATATTGCTGTGCTCTGCCAACTGCGCAACGGTCCAGTCGCGGCCCGGTTGTTGATGGAGCGCAAGCAGTGCACCGGCCAGGCGTGGATCGCGCAAGGCGGCGATCAGCCCCGAAGCATTGCCGCAGGCGCACTCCACCCAGCCGCGAACAACCATGGCGGCCACCACGTCGGCCAACCGCGCGAGGATGCCGGCAAAGCCCACGCGGGCGGCGCTGACCTCGCGCTCCATGGTGGTCAGGATCGGTACCAGCCCGGGATAACGCTGGCCACCGGCATCAATCAGCATCAGGCCCGGCATCAGCCGGCCAAGGCCATGGATACTTCCCAGCTCAAACTCCATGCAACCGCTGAACAAAAGAGTGCTCGGCGTTGGGCTGGCATCGGCTCCGGTATCCACCGCGCTGACGGTGTCACCCAAGGTTTCGCCGTCTAGACCGTCGATGTCTTGAACAGGCGCGTCCGGATGGGAAAACAGTTGATGAGCCGCGCCGTGAGAGATGAACACGGCGTTGCCGGCAGACAGCGCGTACCTGTTGCCGTCCTCCATTCGCAATTGCGCATTGCCGATGGCCATGAAGTGGAACCAGGCGTGCCCAGGTTTTTCCGCGAAGCTCAATCCGAACGTTGGACCCGCCTGGATACGCCGGTATTCAACGCCTCGCAGGCGCATGCCACGCAACAGCTCGTTGATGAGGTCCGAGGAAAGAGCAAACTGGTCTGCAGACATCGTTCAGGGGTTCTGATCAAAAAGTAGAGACTTTGGATCATAGATCATCCAGTTTTCAGCGCCTAGACTCGGCTCGCAATGAACATTGGGAGATCCGTGCGATGAATGACTGTGTATGTAACGCCGCATCCGACCGCCATTGCGGCGTCGGTGCGGATGTAGAGCCTGCGACGCCCGCGTGGATGGCCGTCTTCTCATTGGCAATGGGTGTGTTCGGGTTACTCACCGCTGAGTACCTTCCCGCAAGTTTGTTGACGCTGATGGCTACCGAACTGGGAGTGTCCGAAGCGCTGGCTGGCCAGGCGGTGACGGTAACAGCCGTGGTGGCGCTGTTCGCTGGCTTGTTGGTGCCAGGTCTGACCCGCAGCATCGACCGACGTTGGGTGTTGTTGGGCTTTTCCACGTTGATGGTCGCCTCGAATCTGTTGGTCGCCGTTTCTTCCAGCTTCGTGGTGCTGTTGTTGATGCGCATCTTGCTGGGTATTGCCCTTGGCGGGTTCTGGAGCATGGCGGCAGCGGTAGCGATGCGCCTGGTGCCGAATGCTCTGTTGCCTCGGGCGTTGTCGATCATTTTCAGCGGCATAGCCATAGGGACGGTCGTGGCAGTACCGCTGGGCAGTTATCTGGGCGGATTATATGGCTGGCGCAGCGCGTTCTTTGCAGCGGCGGCGGTAGGCATGGTGACCCTGGCTTTCCAGTCTCTCACTCTGCCGCGCCTCGCGCCGCGCCGGCCGGCAAGACTGCGCACCGTTCTGGAGGTATTGCTGCGCCCGGGCATCGCCATGGGCATGTTCGGTTGTGTACTGGTGCACAGCGGGCACTTTGCGATGTTCACTTATGTTCGGCCATTCCTTGAAGGGACTACCGGCATCGGCCCGCAAGGGTTGTCGCTGATGCTGCTGGGGTTCGGTGTGGCGAACTTCGTCGGCACGTTGTTAGCCGGGAGGCTGCTGGAGCGCTACCCGCTGGCCACTCTGGTGTTGATGCCTGCGCTGGTCGGCGTCGCAGCATTGGCGTTGGTGCTGTTGCCGGCGTCGGTGCCGGGGCAGGCGGTATTGCTGGCGATCTGGGGTCTGGCCTTTGGTGGTGTGCCGGTGGCGTGGTCGAACTGGGTCGCCAATGCGGTACCTGATCAGGCGGAAAGCGCCGGAGGCATGGTGGTGGCCTCTGTGCAGTCCGCTATCGCAACAGGCGCGGCCGCTGGCGGTGCGGTATTCAGCCTCGGTGGCAGCGCAAGCGTATTCGTCGCAGCGGCCGCGCTGATGCTACTGGCCGCGTTGCTGATTGCGCTGCGGGTCCGCGTCCCTTCTGGCCATGACGTTCGCCAGGCCAAACCCGCGTTGCACCTTTGATCCGGTTTGCCAAACCGTTTCGAACGCGTTCGTAATCAGGAGATACAACAGAATACGATGTCTCACGGAGCGATTTATGGAATCTTGATACCCAACGCATTCAACGATGGCGTATCCATCCGGCCATTCACGGTCAGCCCACTGTCCATCTGAAAGGCCATCAACGCACCACGTGTCGCCTTGCCCATCACCCCATCAATGGTGCCTTGGTAATACTGGCGCACCATCAGCGCGGTCTGCACACGGGTGACCAGGTTGCTTTTCTGCTCATTGGTCGCGCGGCTCTTTGAAGTGCTCGAACTTGTCCCGCTGGTAGTGCCAGACGACTGATAAAGGCTGTTGCTGCTTGACGTGCTGCTCGAAGCACTCGGCGCGCTGTAGCTTCGGGTACTGGTAGCGGGTGGGCTGTAGTAGCGAGGTGCGCTATAGCCACTCGAGCCGCTGTAGTGAGAACTGTGCGAACTGTGGGATCGGTGCGAACTGTGCGAGCGATGTGCCGCATAGATGTTGACGGTGTCTGGCGCATTGAGCGTATCGGCAAATACCGGGGGCTGTAGCTTGTCTTTGGGTTGCCAGTTCGCATCGGCGAGCGACAGATGGCCCGCCTGTGCCAGGGTGGTACCTGCCATTGGCAGCAAGCTGATCCCACTGATCAGGACTTTCCAGCGGTCGAGCAATTTCACTGTGCACTCCTTGCATAGGCGCTAAAGGCCTCGGTCGATAGTAGTTGGACGCCGCGGCTCTGCCAGCGGTCGGTGTGGGATCTGAAGAAGCCAGAGCAATGTTTGACGGCAGCGCATTGCTGGCAGGTATCGATGAACAGGTTCTTCCAGTCCGAGATGCTTTGGCGGGCGAAACGCGAGAGGTGGGCCGGGATCAGGCACAGGGGCAAGTTGTAGATCGAAACCGGCACTCCGCGGTTGAACAGGAAATACACGGCCTGGCTCAACGACTCTTGATAGTCCAGCGGGTCAACCCATAGTTCTTCGTAGTTCTTCCTGGCCAGGCCGGTACTTTCGATACCCATCAGCGCAACATGCCGCACGAAGGGCAGGTTCCTGAACACGTAGTGGGCGAGTTCGGGCAAGCGTGGCGTGGTCAGGCGATTGAGCACCACGCGTATCTCGATGATCTGGTTTGCGCGCGCCAGGTTGTAAAGACCTTGCAGGGTTTCGCTGAACGCGCCTGGAGCCTGCACCACATGGTCATGGTCTTCGGCATTGTCGGCATACAGCGGGATGCCCCAGCTCAACTGAGGGTGGCCGATGGCAGAGAGCGCTGCGATCCAGCTCGGGTCTTGGAACAGACGCCCGTTGCTGAGCACATGAATGGGTTTCTGCGGCAAAACGGCTTTGCACTTGGCCAGGATTTCGAGCAGGCCGTCGCGATAAAGCGTTGGTTCTCCGCCGCTGATTCCCAGATTTTCCTCGCCCGGGTCCATCAGGTCGATCAGCCGTAGGTTCTCCTCGATGTGCCAACGGTCATCGATATCTTTGGGCGGCTGCGAGCACATCAGACAGAGGCTATTGCAACGATCGGTCATGAACAGCAGGTTGCTGTCTGAGCCTCGTCGATAGAGCACTCGCACCATCGCGTTGCCTGGTGTGATGGCAATGACATCGCCGGGCTGCACGACATCCGCATCTTTAGGGGTGTGCAGGTGTGGCCGCGCGCTGTCGAAGTCGCCAATCAATGGCTCCGGGATCAGGAATCCACCCACTGGTAATGAGAGCAGATGCGGGTTCCGTAGCCGTTCTTCGTTTGGCAGCCAAAGCAGCAGGTCACCGAACTCAGCGCTTCCGGCACAAACAGCCAGGCCTTGTTCGATGAACTCATCCAGAGTGATGACCTTGAGCAGTTTCGGCTCATTCAGGTGATGGATTTCGAAGTGGGTATCTTTGCGCAGCATCGCCATCAGCCCCTGTAACCCGGGAACCGGACATCGTTGTAAGAGCGCCTGTTCAACCAAGACAGCAACACTCTCTGCACGTTGTCGTCGCCATCGCAAAGCAGGCCGAAAAGATGCTTCAGCAGCCCCATGTTCTTCTTGCAGAAGCTGCTGAACACTCGGTGTCCGATCGGGTCAGCTTGGCGGGCATAGTGTTCGACGGGATCAGCACCACAGTACGGGACAAGTGCGCAATCGGAGCAGCCCGGCAGCGCCTCTGCTACACCACTGGCGAGCAACGCATTCATAACGGGCGATGCGAGTAATTCAGACAAGGGTTGCTGCACGGTGCCGAGCCTCAAGCCGTCTTCACCCATCTCCAGCAACATTCGGGCTTCGTCCGAGGGATAGACGTAACCATCATAGTTGTAGACCAGCGCCGCAGTGCCTGCGCCAGTGGGGGAGCGCAGGTCTACATAGCCGGAGGAGAAGGGTGTCAGGATATTCTTCAGCAACAAGCTCGTATAACTCTCTGAGAGGTATACGCCCTGTTGGTTGATATGCAGCAAATAGGCCAGCGCCTTCTTGTAGAAGGCCAGGTATCGCTCAATAGGGTAATCAAGTCGATGGGCACTCTTGGTGGCAAACCCATAAGGGCTCAGAGGCCGAAGCGAGATGCTGGAGAAGCCCTGGCTTACATACTCATCGATGATCGCTTCAGGTTGTTCGAGGCTTCTTGAAGTCAGCGTGGTCAGCGCGGAAACTGCATCATGGCCAAGGCGCTCACGGACCCACTGGATGCCTTTTACAGTGCGTTCGTAGGAGTCTCGTGACGGGGTAGGGCGGTTGGCATTGTGCAAGGGCGCCGGCCCATCGAGCGAGGTCGAAAACTGGATGCGATTTTGTTCTGCGAAATCGAGTATTTCCTCCGTCAGGTGGTGCAGCGTGGTGGTGATGACGAACTGGATATCCCGTTGTTCGACCACGTTCCGTTCAACGACCCATTCGACAATCTGGCGGACGCGCTCGAAGGCCAGAAGCGGCTCGCCACCCTGAAACTCCACAGTCAGGGCGGGAGCGTTCGATTCGAACAGGCGATCGACCGCCGCCAGTGCATCCGCTTCCGACAGGTCGTGGCCGGATCCTCCCAGAGGGGCCCGCGACACCTGGCAGTACTGGCAGGTGTGGTTGCAGCGCAATGTAACCACGAACAAGTGCAGTGCAGGGCCCTGGAAGATGAAGTCCTTGCGGCTGCGATACTGCGCGGCCATTTCCGGGAACGGGTCGTGGCGGCCTGGTTCGTAGATGAAGTGGCGGGCCAGCAGGTCCTTGTAAAAAGGCGTACTTGCTTGAACGTCGAAGTAACTGAGGGCTCGTAATTGCGCGTCGTTCACGTGCATGTACTCACCGGTATCGGAGGTGAGTAGGATGTCACGGTCATGTCCCGTGTTCATGCGCATGAAACGAAAAGGCAGCAAGCGGTAGTGCTTGGCGTCTGTCGCAATCAGTGTCACTGCGAAACCCCACATCCAGCGAGCGCGGCTCGGGCCAGGACTTCGCGCAGCCCTGCTGTTTCGCGGTTGATATGGTCGCGGAGGGCGAAGTCGTTCAGATGCTGAAGGATCAGCGAGTGAGCCTGCTCCGGGGAAAGCGTTAGCCTTGCTTCAGCGGGGTGGGCCGTGAGGCTTATCTGATTGGCTTCAATACCGACCTGGATCGTGACAGTGTCGGCCAGGGAATAAGCGGCGCGTTGCACCACGCTGAGCGGGTAGGCTGCGTTGTCGAGTTTCAGCGTGACTGGCCATGTCATCGGAACCGGTCCTTCAAATCCGTTGGGAACGTGTGGATATTGTCGGTTTCCGAGGCATTGTGCCACCATAATTTTTTACATTTGCACGCATTTGTCCAGCGTGGTGGGTGGTGCGCTAACTACGGCTCGGAATGATACGGGGTAGGGTCGAGGGTTCATATCTCCCTCAGTCAACCCATCCTCATCTATAGCCTGCTTGGCCTTCAGGCTGGGGGCATCCTTTTCAACCCATCCAAAGCATGTCCTCAGATATGCCCCCAATGTAGCAATCCATTGGAAGTGAATGGAGCTCCATGGTTTGTGGAAAGGCAGAAATGATCAGCCGAACAGCCTATCAGGCGGCGCCTAAAGACTATCCGGATCCCCAAAAAACATTTTGACATGGCTCTAGGACGGTTATTTCAGATCGAAAAAAAAGAGTTGTGCCCCCATTTGTGCCCCCACTTGCATCGGCTGTGCTAGCGATCGTGAATGGCGATTCCTGATAAACACCAGTGTGGCTTTGGCTAGCTTTCAGTGTACGCCCTGAAGTCAGTATTTAATGTTCTTGTGACAGTCCTCATCCTGCTTCGGCGTTGCGTTGCAGTATTTTTATGCTGCAATGCGTCGGCAGCAGCCCGGCGAGTTCACAGGAGACCTATTCGCTCAGACTCAGCCCGGACGTAACGGTAACGCGATACGGACGATGGATGCCATCAACGCACGCTGTGGGAGAGGCACGGTGCGCTCTGGAATCGTACCTGCCGAGCCTGGTCGTGGAATGAGCCGTGAGTTGATGAGCAGGAATTTCACCTTGCACCTGGATCAACTGTGGAGCGTCAATTGAAGGTGACGGCGTCTCGGACTTCCTTATACTACTCAGCCCCAAGGCTGCCATGGCGACTCGTGGGCGGCCGTTCAAAAGGCGTTACACAAGGACATTGAAATGCACGAGGAAGCCGCCGAAGTAAAAGCAAAACTGCTCGTAGAAATAGAGAAGGATCGTAGCTCTATCAACGAGCAGATTGGACGGATAAAGGCCGAGCTCGACGCTCCGGCTGTTCCTGAGGACGACGATAGTCGTACTCAAGAGCAGCGATATCGCAAACGTGCGTTGGAGTACTTTCTCCAGAAGAACGAGGCTGCGGCGGCCGAAATTGACGAGTACATCAAGGTTCAACTCGAGAACGCTTCGCTCAGTCTCGCGATTCAATGGAGACCTGAGGGAGAGAAGATGTTTGGCCTCGGGTCACTCATGGGCTTGAGGCCGCCGAGTCTCGATGATGCCCTCACCTATAGCTATCGGTTCCGTAATCGGAAAACCCGAAACTTCGATCCCGATCTCCTGGAGGAAATGGATTTTCGCTTCCTGTCGCTACCTGTACCTACGTACTACGAAAACATCGACCAAATCCGGGCGTACTACAAGGACCGGGAGGTGAGCGATGACTACTACCAGGTAGCCGATTGGTACATCGAGGACAGCATCATTCCGAGGTTCTTGGAGGCTGGCCGTAACGACATTCATGTTGCTGGCAAGGGCGATCTCGTAGAGCACATCGTCGAGCGCTTCAAGGAACGTGATTACATTTCGTTGTCGTTCATCCTGCCGCCGTTTATCGAGGGGACCATTCACGGCATCTGCCAGACGCTTGGCTTGAAGGAGTCGATGAGTGAGAGAGCTGCTCTCAATCAACTGCTCAAGACGATTCAGAAGCACACCGATCTAATCGGCATGGAGTACCTCCTCTTCATCATGCCAATTCGTCGCAATCGCATTGCCCATGGTCGGGATCTGTACGCCAGCTATCGGGAGGTCGCAGTGAGCTTCATGCTTGATCTTGACCTGCTTCTGGTGCTTGCCAAGCGAAGTGATCTTCCGCTGAATGGTCTTCTGGATGTGTTGCGGCAGCCGACAATAAAGAAGGTCAAAAAGATCTTCACCATGGGAATCGAACAGCATCACGCCCGGCTCGAGTCCGAATGCAGGGCGTTGGGCCAGTGGATCAACACGGATGAGTTCTGGAGCCAACTGGATAAGCAACTCACACAAACGGATGTCGAGTCCAAGGAAACCCAGCGCTTTGTGAGCAAGCTCGAATATCATTCGGTTTTGTTTGGCGATGATGATGTCGCTTCGCAGATCAAGGCGCGTGGTAAGGAGTTTCTGCGTACCTTGCCCGCTGCACGCCAGCGTCTGCTGGAAGATTCAGAAAAGAGAGCGCGCATGCTCGAGTCGCTCAAAGCCAGGCTTGATCGTCACGATTGAACCTCGCCCTCATTGCGCTTTGGTTTTCTCGATCTCTTGCAGGCGGTCACGCACGGTATTGCCTTCGTAGGCTCCTCGAGCGCCCGCCGCACGAGCACCGTGGCGCTGGAAGATCATCTTCGGTGAGTTGGAGGTGCGTGTCTCACTCGTCAGTCGTGGAGATGGGGCAGGCTTTCTCCGTTCGCAATCCAGTACTTTTGAGATGTTTGAGCATGCATTTGAGGCGGTGCTATGGGCGGAGTCAAGAGAATGATGGAAGAGGACATGGAGCGAGGTTTCTCGCGAGTCGAGGACAGTTTTGTGTGCTTACGCTGCGTCGAAGATGACGGCCTCAAAGCTTTCATCAAGGATAATTCGGTGAGAGGGACCTGCAGCTATTGCAATGGAAACCGACGCGTCGCTGACATGAATGACGTGATTGAGCTATCGCGAATGACGTTTTCTGACGGAGACCAGGGTGGATTGGGGGGGCATTTTACCTCCATCTCAGATTTGCGTGTTTCGCATCGATCGTCGGTTGGTGAAGGCAGAGAGAGTGGTGGGTATGACCGCAAATTTTCAGGGTACACCTGAACTGATGTTCACTGATAGCATGTGGCCATTGAATAATCAGCGCTGATTTTCACATTCAATTTGGTGAACGCAATGGTCGATGCTACAGGGAAGTACTTAGACGTATATCAAAGCTGGCAGCAACACCTCTTCAACTTCAACCTGGCAGTCCGGGATACGAATACGCCGGGCTTGCGTAAGCCTCAGCTTGCCGCCCTATACGCTTCACTGGGCCACCTGGTAATGTCTCCGGCCACGACGGCAACGATCGTGATGCCAACGGGTACCGGCAAGACCGATACCATGCTTGGTCTGCTTATCGCAGGGCGGTTGGCAAGGACATTGGTGCTCGTCCCGTCAGATGCCTTGCGTTCCCAGCTTGTCGAAAAATGCCTCGGGCTGAAAAAACTTCGGGAGATCGGTGCTGTTTCTGCCACAGCACTTAACCCTGTGGTTAGGGCGATCGGCTCAGGAGTGTCGGCTGAAAATGTCCAACAGTTTGCCGAGGCGAATGTAATTGTCGCTACTCCGCAAGCATTGCAGCGATTCGACACAGAGTCGCTCCAAGCCTTGGCTGAGCTCTGCAGCCACCTGATCATCGACGAAACCCATCATGTGGCTGCCATGACATGGGGGCGGGTGAAAACCGCGTTTAAAGAGAAGCCATGCCTGCAGTTCACTGCTACGCCTTTCAGGGAGGACAATCAGCCCCTCGAAGGCAAGATTATCTACAACTACCCGTTGAAGGATGCGCAGATCGATGGCTACTTCAAGTCGATCGAATTTCACCCAGTGCGCGAATACAACCTTGAGTTGGCTGACCAAGTGGTTGCTGATAAGGCGGTAGAGTTGTTGCGAGGTGATCGAGAGCAAGGCTTTAACCACCTACTGATGGTACGCGCACGATCGCAAAAACGTGCTGAAGCCCTGTTTGAGCTCTACAAAAAGCATGAAGACCTCTCACCCATTCTCATCCACAGCAAGGTGCCGAATCGGGTCAAGCTGCTGGGTGAAATTGTCGAGAAGAAATACAAGATCATCGTATGCGTGGACATGCTGGGCGAAGGCTTCGACCTGCCAGAGCTGAAAATCGCGGCTATTCACGACCAGCATCGCAGTCCGGCCGTCACGCTACAGTTCATCGGTCGGCTTACCCGGGTTGATGACACGCTCGGCGATGCCAAATTCGTCTCAAACATTGCCAACCAGAAAGTCGATTACCAGATGGCAGTGCTTTACAAGGAAAGTGCCGACTGGAGCGCCGTGATTCGAGATGTGAGCCAAGACAAGATCGCCCGCGAAATAGAAAAAGAGACATTCACTGAACAGTTCCCGGATGATGCCGACTCCGAGGAGATCTTCGGGTTGAACCCAAACCCCAAGATCAGTGCGATCGCCTACCATGTGGAGCGCGGTCATTGGCGGCCAGAGAAAGCGAATCACTTCTCCCAGAAAAAAGAACCGCTGCAGTTCCTTTCTATCAACGACGATTCAGACACCATCATCATGGTGACCCGGCGAGAAACACCCGTCGGATGGGCTCAGACCTCGGCGATTGTGGATACGAACTGGATTCTGTACCTGGCGTACTACCACGCGCCCGACGAGACGCTCTTCATTCACTCCTCTGGTGATGAGTCGCAAGCGACGCGTTTTTTGAATTTGATTGCAAAGGATGCCAGGCGAATCAACGGCGAGCCTACCTTCCGAACCCTGCACGACATCAAGCTCATGAAGTTGCAGAACGTCGGGCTGTCCAGGACACGCAAGGATCTGAGGTTCACGATGCACGTCGGGCGGGACATCAATACCGTCATCAGTGAAATCGAGAACGGCACGGCGAAAAAGTCCAACATCTTCGCAACGGGCTATGAAGATGGACAGCGCACCACCGTTGGCTGCTCTCACAAAGGGAAGATCTGGGAGATGAACTCTTCCAGCATCATTTACTGGATTGAGTGGTGCAAGCGCGCCTCACAGAAACTCAACAATGCCACGATCAATCCTTCTGAAGTGCTCAAGGATGTGATTCGCTCGGAGAAGATTGAGGGAGCTTGGCCAACTGGACTCTTCTATGCTGATTGGCCTGAGTCCATTGCGATCGAAAACGAGCAGAAAATCTCGCTGGCGTTCAATGGTGAGATCTTCAACCTGCTTGATGTCGAGCTTGGCAAGCCTCGGAGAACTGACGATCTGACACTAGAAGTGCCCGTCATCGCCATAGCAGCAGATGGCACGGAGTGTCAGCTTCCTGACATCGCGATACGGTTACTGAACGACAGCTACAAAGTCTCCTGCCCTGGGGTGAAGATCATTTTCGCTGAAGAGAGCTCGTTAGAGCAGTACCTGGATGCGAACCCCTTGGTCCTGCTAGCAGTGGACGGTTCGATGGTCGAGGGCAATTATCGGTTTTACACACCCAATAGTTTGGACTTGAAGCTTCCGATAGCGCTGATTGAAGCTTGGGACTGGGGGACCACTCAGATCCACAGCGAATCCATGAGAGCAGCTCGTAACATGGACACCGTCCAAGGGTTCACCTACAGCCGAATCGAGGACGACTATGCATTCATTTTCAACGATGATGGCTCAGGTGAGATTGCGGATTTGGTAGCAATCAAAGAGAGCAAGGACGCAATCTTTGTTGACCTTTACCATTGCAAGTATTGCCCCCAAAAAGATGGCGAGGCTCGACCTGGCGCTCGTGTGAACGATGTCTACGAGGTCTGCGGCCAGGCCTCACGATCGGTGAAGTGGCTGCACACCGAGGAAAAATTCTTCAATCGATTGATGGGTCGGTACCAGCAATCGCTGCCGAGAGGATTCGACAGAATCCTCAAGGGTGACCCAATGGATTTGGAGCTGCTTCGCAACAAGTGCCACGACCACGAGATGATTTTCAGATTTGTGATCGTACAGCCTGCCATTTCAGCAGCGAAAATCTCCGTTGATCAGCTTGCTGTCCTCGGCACCAGTTATTCCTACATTAAGAATGTATCTGGTTCAGATGTCCGGGTCGTAACCAGTGCATAACAGAAAGGTGGGGCATCACGTTGCCTCCGGCTTCTTGGCCGGGTGAGTTTGGAGATAAGGCGGGAAGGTATTCATCGATAAGAATTTTGAGGCCTCGGAATTGGGGCAGGAGCAGGGATGGCCCAGTCAAAGAGAATCAAAGTAATGTTGTCAAGTCGTTGTAACGACCACTTTCCCGCGGACAGCGATCAAACGCTCAGCAATATCCGAGAGCAACTCAAGCGGGAGATAGAAGGCACGAAGCTGTTTGGCAAGCAGGTGTTTGAAGTCTGGATTAACGAAGATGCACCTCCCGCGGATGGCATGCAAGATAGTTGGGATGCCTGTTTGCAGGCGGTCAGGGATTGCGATGTGCTGCTGGTGCTGTCCAATGGCAATGCCGGTTGGGCTAGTAGTGACGGCGACATCGGTATCTGCCACGCGGAGTATATGGAGGGACTCGCCACCGCTCGAGGGAAGGTGCGCTTCATCGCTATGCCAAATATCCCGGCATGCGATGGCCGGGTAGCTGAGGCTGCACGTAATCAGCGCTTCCAGGCTTTTATTGCACAACAGACACCCTTCAGGGGGGGAATGGTCTCAACCGCTGAGCAGTTACGTACCCGTGTTCAGGAAGCGCTTCTGGATGCGTTGGTTGTTCTGACCCAGCGTGGAGTAACCGCTGCAGCTTCGAGTCGATTCGATATGGGCCAGGCGCTCGATTGGACACGGATGGACTTTCGTCAGCGCAAACGAGCGATGGAAACGGTGTTACTGCAGGCGCTCAATGGTGGCAAAGTCCCTGCTAGCGAAGCGTTCGCCTTTGTTCCAATTGCAGGAGTGAATATCGCTGTGCTTGTCCATGCAATCCCGGCTGCATTCACGGTCGCTGCTGCGCGTGAGTTGGTGGGTAAGCCTTTTCTGCGTGACCATGAGCATGCTGATCTATTGAAAGGTGCAGAAGGACCGTTGCATTTGATCGCCTGTCACCGTGGAGCGACGGAGACTCAGGCCACTGCGTTGTTAGGCTTTCCTGATGCTACGGTTGTCAGCGGTTCCTTCGGTATTTTTGTCGCTGATGATGTACAGAAAGTACAGTTTGCCTTCCTGGCCAACTGTCGCGATGCGTCGCAAACGCGCCATGCGCTCCAGCGTTTTAGGGAATGGTTGGATCAAACAGGTGAAGCGAAAATTCTGGCCAAGAGAGCCGCTTCACGCGCCAAGATTGTCAAAGTTATTGCCGCCGAACTTGAAGGGAGATAACAGGGATTGTTATTGCCAGCGCAAGATTGACCCAGTTACCGACATTTCACTGACCCAGGCTCCTACCTTGTGAACCATTACCAATGTTGGATTTTTGCCGATTGGTGTTGGGTCAGCGTGGCACCGGCCAGTGGGTTAATTCGTCGTTAGCGCCAACATCATACCGGGCATTTGCCAAAAGCTGCCGTGGCGACAGGCAGCAGACGGCCGATTCTGTTGAAAAAGTCGGCCTTGGTTCCCACGGCAGAAAAGTACGCGTCTGAGATTGAAATCCTTACTTTTGGCTGAGGCTTCCGGACTCAGATTTCACGTAGCAACGTGCAAAAGTTGCATTTTCCCCGGTCAATATCCGGGCAGTGTGAGCGGAGCGACTTTTTCAAAACAATCGGCCAAGAGCAGACATTCGGATAGATGCGCCTAGAGGCTGAGCATTCGCTGAGCCCATTCATACGGGTAGTCACCAATGACTGTCATATTGCATCAAACCGTCAAGGTGAATGTCGTAGGCGCGGCGAAGCAGCGAAGACATTCGGCACGCTGGGCCGAAGTGGACCACTATCTCATCCAATGCAGGCTTCGGTGACGGAGTGCTGGGTACAAATACGGTCCAATAAAGCTGAGGAGCTACATACTGGCGATCGACTGCGAGGCGTTAGCCGCTAGGCCACCGGTATGACCCTGGGCAAAGCCACTGATCAACTGCGGCATCGCCTCCAGGTCCAAGTGGGATAATGATGGTGGATAACATCTCTCCTGCGCGCTGCGCATTCAGAAATGCCCACTAGATGATGCAACGTCACTCAACCGGCAAGAATGGGTCATCAAACTCAATCTCATCTCCTCTTGATCGCAAGACATTTTCAATCTCTCTGGCCATTTGGGTCCAGATCATCCCAGCCGCCTCTTCGCTTCCAAACACCGAGAGCTTTTCGAGCCCTCTCAGAAGCCACGGAAGAAAGCTACCCAAAACACTATTAATAAACGAAACAAAGTCCTCAAAATATGTCTCAACAGATTCTGGGCTAGCTTTAGAGGTCTTTTTGCGCAGACTTTCAAATACCTGCCGCAAGTCCATATTCGAGAGTAAGTTACCGAGCATGTCCTCTACATTATCCTCCGTGACGACATTGCGATGCTTAACACCGGAGTAAATCTTTTTTAACACCTCGTTAGATTGCTCGGGTATATTATGAAATTCTCGCAATAAATCGCTATAAAGTGCTGCACCCACACCAGGCTTTAGTTGCTCCAAGTACTCTACCATCAGTCGACAAGTATCAGGCGAAAACCCGCTAAGGTTGGCTGCTTTTCCAAACTCCGTAAGCCTGATAGGGCTGTTCTTCACAGCCATAGCACCACCAGCCTGTTGATTATCAAGAATCTGATCGACAGCCTCAGAAAGGATCCGACGCACGTTATCCCCACCGTCGGTATGTCCAGCGTATGTGGACTCGGCGAGATCCGAAACAATATCATCCGCCTCCGGGTTTTCACTTATGCATGCGAGCAGCTGTGAACTGAGCGTTGCCTCAAGCATTTGTTTCCCTTGGATAGGCAGTTTATCCCACTCGCCACCCAGCGTTGATTCGATAGGATTGGAAGAAAACATCACTTCCTCCATCCGCCTAGTGTTCCTTTGACCTGGCCTTAAAGAGGGAGGCCCCATCAGGTTTTCAAAAAGAATTGTGTCGCCTTCAGCAAACGCTCCAGCTCTTCCACATCGGCCGGCGATATTGCGAAAGGTCATTGACTTCATAGCAGTGCCATCCTCACGCATGCTGCTGAGCCAATGACCTACGATTGTCCAGCGAAAAGGGAGATCAGCACCCTCGGCGAGCGTAGTTGTGGCGCAAACAACTGATAGAAGACGCGCGCGGACTAACATTTCTACCTTGCGTCGCACATCAAAAGGAAGAGAAGCATTATGGTAAGCAACACCATGACGCAAGCAATCTGCGAGATGAATAAGGTAGGGGTAATTCAGTACGATGCTATCTGCAATTTTTGAAACCTCAACGTCCTCAATGGGGTTCCGGTCTGCAGCTAGCTGATATGCAAGCAATCTCGTGTCTATTTTTCGTGCGCATACTATTAGCCCTGGCGAGCCTAGGCGGATTAAAAGGTCTTTCGCGATTGATCCAAGATTTGCTGCAGCGCTTTTTTCGTTTGCATTGGGGAATCTCGCAGGCTGAATAGCTCCAGGTAGTTTTATTTTTATCGGTTTAGAGAGTTCGTAAGTGGGGTCTTCATCGGATGGACGCAGCGCATCGTAACCATGAATCCAGTACATATCCCCATTTGCCAGGCACATAGCCAGCCGCCGTGCCGTTGGCCTCCACGCAATTTGATGTAAGTCACGCTGCTTTACCCTAAGCCAGCTGCACATCTTCATTGGCTCAGTTAAGACTGCAGAGAGCCCAATAATGCGGATCTTTGGATAGCTTTGTTGCAGCAGCAGTAATCGCGAAATGAGTCCTTCAACCCGAGCACCTCGAACCCCGTTCTCAAGTATATGGATTTCGTCAAAAATGACCGTACGTAATCGCTCGATATCTTTACCTAGGCGCAACCAACCATCAAATCGTTCAGGAGTAGCAACGACAGCCTCACTCCCGCAGGCACCTTTCAGTTTATCTGATCGAAAGCCGCCAAACATCGATACGAAAGGAACATTGTCCCCAAGCCTATTTTGAAGCGAGTCCTTCACCTGCTCGCCGACAGCAACGTAGGGAGCAACATACACACAGAGCCCACTATCTTCAAAATTTGCAGCCATACAAGCTTCAGCAACGAACGTCTTCCCTGTGCTTGTCGGCAGCGTTAACAGGGTATTTTGCCGATGGTTGGCAATCCGTCTCTTTACCAAAAGCACATGTTGCGGGGGCAGCAGGGTTACGGTGCCAGATTTTATAGAGTTTCGGACAAACCAGTCTGGAATTTCGGGAGCATCTTCCAATAGATTGATCGTTGCTAACCGCATCGCTTGATGAGCTGCCACGCGTCCACCCATTAAGAGCGCCCCTTCGGCCATGCTGCCTTGCATCGCAGCTTTTGAAAAACGCCTGAGTGCAGCTTCAAACCATTTCACGCGACGACTTTTACTGCGACTACGGAGCGCCCTGAACCAAGCATATCGAAACGCTTCAAAACGCCCCCTCCCCACGAAGCGAAGTGTCCTACTGGCGGGATTACAAAAAGCTGCGACCATCCGAAAAACAACACTTCTTCTCAGAAAGCCTGTTGATACGTCCGTCAACGCAGCGCGGGCGCTGGGGAAGTTGCCATACATGGCATAAGCAAGTGCGGCATGAAACGACAGATCATCAAGGTCCGCGTCAGCCGGAGGATCGTTCATGCGCCGAAGATGTTGGGCAGTCGATTGTAAAATACGGGCCGCAGCGGTCAGAGGTCGAGCGGTGGTTTCATCATCTAATGATTCTAGTGCATCGAGGTCTACACGCACTTGGAACGCGGTTATGCATTTCAACGCAGTCGCCACGTCATGTGGGTCCGTAGTGGGCAGAGCTGGCTTAGCCCCCCTTGCTTTAGCTGCGGATGATGCTGCGCTCTCCAGAAACGTTACCGATGCGGGGAGATTGCTCATGGCATGCTACTTTCATTGTTTGAGAGATGTATGAAGCATTTCGTAAGGCCATTAATCGCGATGCTCCACGGCTCAATGGTTTTTAAACCCCAACCCTGCTTTTGGATCTTAATGGCTACATCCCCCAATGCCTCGGATGCAGCCACATCTCCTGCAAGTCGGTCATGCACGAGAGTAGGCACCAGCTTGATGCGATCACAGTCCTTGGGATCAGGCATGAAAAGCCTACCGACTCTCTCAAGCGCCAGAACATCAAACTCATGTACCTCTTTCAGATAGCCTACAAGCCAGTTCAGCCTTTGACCAAGTGACCCGGCTACAGTTGTTTTTCCGAGGAGCTTTTCGTAGTCGTCGATTAACGCGGTGGCGTAGGTCAATTTCATCGACCCGGTAGTCTTAATCTCCATGATGTAGAGGCAATCCTTACTCTCATTTCCTGCTGGATCGAGGTGAACAATCGTGACATCCAGCCCTGGTGGAGCCCCGTCTTGTAGTGGTGTCAAAGCCCCCACAAGCGCTACGGTGTACCCGTTTTTCTTTCCGTAAAGGCCACTTTCACGCGCTACTTTGAAAGACAGGAACTCTCCGAGATTACCTTTCCTACCAGTCTCGAGCTTCGTGATTTTTGGCGGCCACGCTTTAGTCACTTCTGTCAGTTGGCCATGTATCCATTCATAAAAAGCTGCGCAGTCAGGGTTACCTCGAACAAACTGAATTTGGTAACCACTCGACGATTTTTTTTGCACGCGGGTAAAGGCCATCGGCATCAGACTTCCTGTTTAAATGCTTAGCCATTGCTGCGTGAGCAAGGCCTCCATTTTGCCATCATAGCGCGACCGCCAGAGGGTGTGGTTAGGTATTCCAGATGACTGGCCTTCTGTGACGCCAGACCACGATTGGGACCGATGGCTGCTTTGGGTCGGTTCGCGACAGCTTGGTTTCGACCGTCGCTAGACCTATTTATAGTCAAACCTCAGTCTGTTCCGCCATCTCCAGGGCGTCATCGACCTCAATTCCCAGATATCGAACGGTGCTCTTCAGCTTCGTATGGCCGAGCAGCAGTTGAACCGCCCACAGCGTCCGCAGGAAGTCGAAGAGCTGTATGCTCAACGGGGCGTGTAGTAGATTGCGTCCAGAAGCGCTGCGCGTCCCAACCAGATTTCGGCGTCAGCCGCATTGCTCGGCTGCGGATGTCTCCACCACGGATCACCGTGCATCGGCTCAATGATGCGCTGCCAGTAGTTCTCCAGGTTCGTTGTGCTCGGGCTGACACCGAAGTTTTCGCACAAGTCCTTTCGGTTGGCCGAATCGATGCACACGAATGCGTCAGGCCGCTTCATCGCCAAGAGCCTAGTCGCGGTCGGTAGTCCGCCGACTCGCCCGTCCTGATCGAAGGCTGCTCTGAACGCTTTGCAGTAGCGGTCGTAGTCGTCCTGCGTGACCGCGCCCATCAACGGGATGAAATCGAGGGCGTGGGAGAGACCTGTGGGCGCTTCGATGACCAGGTTCGCGAACGTCCCACTTGCGCCCATGCTCCCGAAAAGCCCGTAGTCCACGCCTGGCTGCTGAGACTTCTTGCGCCCGAGAGTGCCGGCGACCAGCTTGCGGTCGTCCTTGTTCCACTTCGCGTAGGGTATGCCAGTCGCGAAAAGGGCGCGAGCCTTTGTCAGAACGCCCAAGCGCTCCTTAAACAGGTGCGCAGACGGGTGTGATGAGCTTCGGACCTGCACGAGGTAGTCCGCCCAGCTCATGTCATGTGGCGCTCGCTTGGTATTCGGCTTAGAAGGTGGCCGAACGTCAGCGAACTTGATCAGTTCCTGTCGCGCAGCCGTCTTAGCTGCGTACTGGTGACGGTACCGAAAGAGGAACTCGTGAGAGATGTCCTCCGCCCCTTTCCACGCTTCTGCGACGAAGCGACTGAGGTCTACTAGCGCTGCATCGTCGAGCGAGCCATCAAGCAGCACGCTCGCCTCGACGTTTCGGCTCATCGCCGCCTTCGTGAGATTCGGGCTCCCGACCACGCAGCGTATGCGTTGCCCGTTACGAAACAGGTAGACCTTCGGGTGGAACAGATCGCCCGTAGGAGGAACGACGGCTGCGGCCGCTAGTGCTGCAGCCCGCTCAAGCACCTCGGGTTGCGTCTGGAACATATGAGTGCCGACAACGAAGTGCTCGAACTTCGAGCTGTCTTTCATCGCTGCCTCGAAGACCGCGTTCTCGGTAGCCCAGGCTACTGCCCATTGCATCGACTCGCAGTTCTCAACCAGCGCTATGAGTGTCGACTGCGTCCGCGAAGCCGACAGGAACTTCACATCCATCTCTGCTTTTCCTCGTGCTTCTATTGAACTAAGTCTGGTGCGCTTCTGGGAAACGTCAGGAGAGGCGGACTGCTCGTGCAGCGACCGGCATGTAGAGCCATCGCTCGCTCACGGGCTTGCCGGTTGCGTTGAGAAGGGCATGACCGTAGGACTCGAGCTGGGGGCCGTGCTCGGCCACCAGGTCCTCGTCTCTGGCTGAGCCTCCGGGGTTCGACTTGTGGTCCAGGAGAATCCAGCCGTCTGGCAACTCCACCAGCAAATCGATGCGGCCCCTGATACGAGTGCCGTTCGGGCCATCTGCTTCGATGGGTACCTCGACGTAAACGGGACAGTCGGGCCAGCGCTTGGCTATCCAAGCTTGGAACGCTGAGGTCTGAGTGCACACGGCATCCTTATCTACAGAACCAGCCACGGCCCAGGTCTTCAGAATGCCCTCGACGTCAGGGGGAGAAATACCGCCAAGCACGCCGGCGCGTGCGATACACAGGTGAAGCGCCGTGCCCAGCGATGCCATGTCGGGCTTGCCTGCCAGGCTTAGCCGAACTCCGACGGCGTCGGTCTCGACAACCGTGAATGCACCGCCCGAAGCAGAACTCGGTCGGTGCCACAAAGGTTCGGCCTGCACGCGCGGACGAGTTGCAAACCAGTGGCAAGCCTCGGAGGCTTTGGCAGGTGGTTCCGTTGAGCACTCATCCTTGTTCCAGGACTTAGATAGCCTGGAAAGCTGCTTGCCTTCGGAAGTCGTTATTATTTCTGAGTCACCGAACAACAGCTCGGCTGCACCTTTAATCTCGCCGACCCAGGCGCGGCCCGGCCCTGACCTGCGTACGAAAGATAGTGCGACGTTCATGTCACGTGCGCGGGTCAGGCCCACATATAGCAGACGCTTGTTCTCCGCCAAGGCCTCTGCCTGCATGGCTTGGCCAGTTACGCTGGCTTCGGCATTGAGTGCGGCTTGGGGCTGGGACCGCTTGCCCCAGGTCTTCAGCCAGCAGTGTACAAAGCGGTTGGCGAGCGGCTGCTGCGGATCGAAGCCCCCAACTGTCCTCGCGCGCACGCCCCAAAGTGAACTGCGTGCTGTCGCATCGAGGCTTGTCAGCACAACGATTGGCCACTCCAGCCCCTTGGCCCCGTGATAGGTGAGGACTGAGACCGAGTTGTCTTCTGAAATGGCCCGGTTATCGTCCTCTGCGCTGGCGAGTTCGTCTAGCCAACGAAGCATGCCGCTGACGGTCGCCGGTCGCTTCGCGGCGACACACTCGTCCTCGAAAGTCTTTCCGAGCTCGACCAGTGCCTCGACATTGGACAGCCTATTGCGGCTCTCGTGAGGGGAGGTGGACCATTCGCCGACCCGCCGCACTACTTGGGACTCGGCAGCAGCAAGTCGCAGTACTTCCTGTGGCGTCAAAGCCATTAGCGTTGGACGCAGCTCTTCCAATCGGGCCAGTAGCGGATGGGCGCTCTCACCCTTCGTCAGCCACTCGTGTGACCTCACCCCATCGGTGGCTAGGTATTGCAGCCTGTCTGCTAGCCAGGTCTCGATCGGAGTGCCATCGGCCAGGGTTAGTACCAGCGCCGTGGCGACGGTGTCGGTTGGGTCGTTCATGCGCCTCACACAGGCCATGACATAGATGGCTTCGGCAGTTCCCAATAAACCGGAGCGTGGGCTGGCTGACGGGATGCCCCAGCGGGTGAGCGACGTAACGGAATATTCGACCTGGTCGTTGTAGCGACAAAGCACTCCGATATCGCCGGCCTGAATCGGACGGAGCTCCTCGGTGTCCTTGTCTTCGACCTTGACCCCGGACTCCAGCAGCTCGCGGATGGCCTGGCCAAGACATAGGTAATCCGAGTCGTTTCGGCTGCTCTCGAAGTTCCAGTTCAACAGCGCGGGCTGGTCCGGAATGTCCTTGCGCAGTGGCTGCAACCGAACCTGTTCGGGCGTCAGCTCAGGCTCGAACGCAGAGATGAATAGACCATTAGTGAGCGAGACCAGGCTTTCGTTGGAGCGCCTGGAGGTGTCCAGGGCCTTCCCTACGATTCCGCCCCAGCCCTTGATGGCGTTGAGAACGCCGGAAATGAGGCTTGCGTCAGTTCCGCGAAAGCCATAGATAGCCTGCTTGGGGTCGCCGACCCACACCGACTTCTTAGCCAGCTTGGCCAGCTCGATGAAAAGCGCTAGCTGGAGAGGGCTGGTGTCCTGGAACTCATCAACCATGATGAGATCCAGTTCTGCCGCCAAGACTTCCCGGACAGATGGCTTTGTTCTCAACGCACGTAGCAGCAACACCTCTTGGTCGCTGAAGTCGACGGCACCCAGCGCCTTCTTAGCCTGCTCGTAGGCATTGAGAACGTCGGCGGCGAGGTTGAATATCTGGTCAAGGTACTGGCGGACTTCGGCATGAAAGGCCGGGTGAGACTCGTGGACCTGCGCAGCGGATTTGACTGGCGCCACGATATCTCTGACCTTGGCGCCAGCGTCAAATCCGGCTGCGCCGATCCAGTCGGGCCAGCACCAGCGGCCTTCACGGAAGAGTCGATCTAGCTTCTGGAGTCCCTCTAGGCCTTTTAATAGGTTGTCTGCAACTTTGGCATCGACAGCTTGCTGCTGTTCTACGTATGCCGCTACCCCCTTGTGTGCTTCGGCCAGCGCAGTCGCCAATGCTTCGGTTGGGTCCAGCCCCGTAGCCGGAGCAGGCCAATTCGTGAGCATCGCGTCCGCGTTCTGGGAACCCATCACTCGAAGCTCCTCCGGTCCAATATCGTTGTCGAGTGCGGCCTTAACGACAGCCTCAACAGTCTTGGACCAGTCCGCCTGCTCGATGCCGAACCGCTCTGTGAGCCGAACAAGCTCCGTTTGAGCGTCGGCTTCCATCGACTCGGCAAGTGTAGCTTTGAGCAGTCTCTTGGATTGACCTTCGCCCAGGACAGTCTGGTCGGGAGACAGGCCCAGCTCAAAGCAGAACCGCTTGAGCATCTGGCCGCAAACGCTATTGACGGTGCCCAAGCGGGCCTGGCCGATAGCTGTGGCCAGGTCGATACGTCCATTTTCAAGCAGCCAGGAGCGGGCACGTTCGCGCAGTTCGGTAGCGGCCTTCACGGTGAAGGTCGTGGCCAATATGGCGTGAGGGCGCGCTGTGCCCGATTCGAGAGCTTGAGCGAGTGTTTCGGTCAGCTTGTAGGTCTTGCCACTGCCGGCGCCTGCACTGATGAATTCGATGTTGTTCATCATTTCCAGCCTCCCAGCAAGATAAGGTGATCTCGGTCCCATTTGTTTGGACCGTTGACCGGAAGGGTCCCCTCAGGGCCTTGGAACTCGTCACTCGGATCTTCCGGAACGACTTCGATGGTCCCCGCATCCAACTGCTGCTTGCGCCACTCCCACGTGGTGCGGGTACGGTCTAGTAGGTTGGAGACGGTTACGCCGTCGGGCGGTCTTCTGACTTGCGCTTTTGGGAAAATGTCGGCAGCGGTGATGTACAGTCCCCCGCTTTCCAGGATGAAATAGCCAAGCGCGGCGGGTGCGACACCGCTTGTTTGCTCTATGAGGCTGGAATAGAGCGCCAACTGTAGGTGCTCACCAGAGCGAAGCAGCCCGGCGTAGTAGGTATCGCCTCTCCACTTTATGTCCACGGCGACAGTTCGCTTGTCACCAAGCGTGACCAAGAGATCAATTTTGCCGATCAGCGGAACTGCTCCCAAGGTTCCTCTGAACTCCACCTCAGTCTGAACCTGAATGGCACCTGCGAGCCTGAGGTGATCGAGGAGACTACCTATGGCTCGTTCGCAAACCTTCCGGAAGTGTTGCTGCGTTACCCCCGCGCCCTGCATGAGTAGTACAGCGCCTTCAGTCAGCAAGAGCGAGTCGGCTTCGGCGCGGAACCAGGCAACGGCATCGGCGTTTGACCAACTCAGGGCATCGTTGTGCGCGAAGAGTTTCTCGAGCACCCGATGAGCGAGGATGCCCAGCAGGCGGTTGCCCTCATCCACCCCCAGGACTGAAGTAGGATCTAGCTTCGCCACTCGTTTCAAAACGAATAGGGCCGCGTCATTGAAGAGCTCGTTGAGCGTAGTAAACGACTGTGAGGCGTCGCCGAGCTGCACGGGATGAGGGAGTTGGATGTGTCGTGGAATAGCGGGCAGCGACTGACGTGCAAGCACCTCGGCAGTTACCCCGAGAAGTGTGGAGTTGAGTGCAATGTCCAGGTCAAGCGAAGCGGACTCGATATCCGGTACGAGCTTCTTAAGAAGCTGGCGAATCGGATGTACTTCTGAACCGGGGGGAGGGTAGACGATGATGAATCTTTTTCTCGCAGCAAGTAGTGGCCGCAGCCACTTCAGTGCTAACGATACAAGCTCACGCGCCGGGTCTCGCAACTGCACACCTAATTGAGTCAGAGCATTCACCTCGGCAGGAGACCAAGGCAGAGGTGAGGGCAGGGCAGGCGTAGATGGCATCCACCAGATCACTTCATCAGCGGCTTCGATGCACGCGGCTGCCGTGCTGGTCGAGCGCATGCAGCCGACATGGGAAACCGCAGCGGGGTTGGTTGCCCCGGCGGGCGTGGCGTGGGCGACCAACTGCTCGACTTGCCGAGGCAGCACCGTGGCCAACCCTTGCCGAGCCAGCTCGATCAATGCTTCATGGACGGCCGCACATTGGCTATGCGCTGCCGTGAAGCTCGCCGCATCAGCGGATTCACCTGAAAGGCGAAGCCGCATAGCCTCCTTCATCCGGGCGACGCGAGCAATCAGTGCATCGACCGGCACTCCATCGGTGCGTGACCAGCGCTCTGACTCCAGCCAGAAGTTAATTTCATCTGCTACTTCCTGGGCATCGTTACCCGCTGCGATCTTGGCCTTAGCCGCCGTCCAGGCGTCGCTCCCAATTCCAGGCTGCTTGGCGACAGCACGAGCGAGCCTGCCTCTCGCAGGACGGCTGAATGGGCCAACTGGGTGCGTCAGGAAATCCAGCAGTCGGTTCATGTCTATTGGTTCCCAGCACATTTCCAAGGCAAGGATTAGTGCCTGTAGGGCTGGGCGGAGCTGACTAGGGCGTTCGAACCCGCAGTTGACCCCGCCGGTCGCGGACAGCGACACGTCTAGCGAGTCGCCGGCCTCCTCTGCCAGGATCAGCCGGTCACCGGGCTGGTGCGAGTGCTGTGCGCTCAACCAGTGTTCGGCGGTCGTGGCCGCGAGAGCATGCACTAGCAAGACGCTCCCGTCGGTCTGCACGGTCAGATTGCCCGCGGAGCCTCCAGCCAGAACGGTTAGGGCTTGCTCTTGCAACGCACGAAGTTGGCCTTCTCCCTGTGGCTCGGGAAGTCGGACTTCGACCGCTGGCAGGCGCTCGAGCACCTGCCGCCAGAGAAGCGGGAAGTCCTCGGGCGGGTCAACCAGGTGAACTGACTTGATGGGGCCGGGGCCGGACGCACTCAGAGCCTGCATCACCAGGTGCAAGCGCTCGGCCTCTCCGGGCGGCAGCGTTTCGAGAGCTGCCTTTTCAATGGAAGCAAGCTCCTGGATTCGCGAAGGATGCTCTGGATTCGCGCTGCCGTCCCAACCGCCAAGCCGCCACTCGTCACGCCAGGCCAGGAGGCGCGCGGCCGTACCGATACTGTCGGCCTTCAGGGACTCACTGTAGAAGCGCGAGTTGTTGTCATGGACACGCAGCAGGCCAGAGTAGATGGCCACGCGTCTGGCCTTGGACGCTTCTGGCGCGCTTAGACCAAGGTAGGTCTCCAGCAGGGACAGAAATCCGAGGCGGCCGACTATCGGGGTGTTGAAGAAGTTCGTCGGGGACGGACCCTGACGGGAGTCCAAGAAAAGGCCAAAAGTGATGTGCATGCTGCAGTTGACTCCCTGAAGGCAATCGAATGCAGGCGTCCTATTGCATCTTGTTCCCCTGCTCCTAGTCGACAAGACTAACCGAAAGCAACCATTCACGTACGACGGAAAATTGATGAGAACGGCTGTCAGACCACGACTGCCTGTGTGTCAGATATCGCAGCAAGGCAGACACGGGGCCGCGCCTACGGAATTTCCGCTCTTTACCGTTAGCAGCCTTTCTCCAGCTACCCATCGCGTAACGCTCTCTAGCGCTAGGCGACCCGAGGTGGTGATTGAGCCGTTCCTACCTGCCCCTGAAGAGGGAGCGCGATTGCAGAGGCTCATCACAGCCGCTCTCCGGGTTGGACAAGTGGTCGAGGTGGATGGCCGCAGTGTCGATTCGCTTCACCCTGGGGCATGAGCGGTTACTGTGCTTGACAACTTGGGGGATGTGATAGTTCGAAAGCAGGTGTAGTTGTGGCTAAAGCATCGAGTTGAAAAAATATGAGGCCGCAAAGACGGTTATTGATCTAGAAAGGAATGAGCGCCGAGGATGAATGCTGGCGAGTACTCGCGATACAGAACGTCGTAGGGATCCATTAGCCTGCCATGGAAATTTACTATTTTTCGAGTTTAAGAAAGGGGTTATCGGCAGGCATGGACCCAGCTTCGAAAAATAGTGCTGGGTTTTCTAGAAGATAGCCTTTGAGTTTTGCCTTCTTCCTGGGGCCTTCGACCTGACAGAGCCAGATATTCAAACCATCGTCGCGCTTTTTGTGGGTCTTCAGCCTCTCGAACTGTTTCTGCACCCATCGCCATTCTTCACCTTCGTAATAGGCACCCATTGATATGCCCGGAAACTCCTGAACATAGCGCTGAAAAATGCCAGGAGTGACCAGAAATACGCGGCCACTCACCGTGTGCACCTTGGCCTTGCTGTCGTTGATGATCAGCTTGTGACTCTGGATACCTTCCTTGACCCAACTCAGGAAAACCTGGCCAGAGTTATCCGAAGCAGGATCTGAGATTTCGTGAGCACTTTCTAAAGGTGAACGATTGGTCTCGGGTTCTGTTATTTCGAACATGTCCAGCAACGTTCCTAAATAGTCGTCATCTTCCATAGCTAGTGAATCAGGTTGCGATTGGCTTCGAGTTGATCGTGTATTGACTGCCGTGGGAGGTGAGGGGGATGGCGGACCGTCAGGTTGCTGGTCATTGGTTGCAACGCTCACTGTTCCGCTGAACGCCTCAGGCCGGTCTTCATCACCCCAAATCAGTGCCGGCTGAAGGCGCAGAAAGGTGAAAGTCTGCTGCCAATTTCCCTGTGTCACAAGCGCAGTCCAGATGGCTTTGCCATCCGGCGTGGACTCAACCAATCCATGTGACTGCAGCTCGTCGAATACCGCGAGGTTGGACGAGGGAATGCCTTCAATCGATTGCGACAGCAGATAGGCTCGTAGCTTGTCCGTGACCGTCTTGCTGACGAGCCAGAGTGCGTCCTGGGTCAGCCATCCCGTGGCACCCGGCTGGTTGAGTTTCAGCTCGTGCTGAACCAGATGACGCAGTCCGCTAATCAAGTGATATTGCAACGAATGAGTGTGCGCTTGTAATGCCTTGCTTGGGTTACCGCCGATGTTCTGCGCGGTGGAGACGCGGTCGGCTTGAATCACCAACTCCCCCAGCACGCCGGCACGTTCGTACTGACCCGCCAGGACATACAGTAGACCGGCCCACAGTGACGGAAATCCACTGAGCCAATCGAGGATGGGGCTATCGAGAATCTGGTTGTAGAGCAAGCCCGCGGCGGCGCCGTGCAGGTGGTAGTCGCGACCCTTGATGTAACGAAAACGGTAGGGCTGATCCAGTGAGCCCTGCCAGGGATGCCAAAGACGGCCATCTTGGCGTTCGACCAACAGGTCCACGGCGATCTTGCCTATGTCATGGAGAAGCGCGCCATAGGCGATGCCTGCGGACCAGGCGTCAGTCTGGGCAGCTTGGTCTTCAGGCGCGGCACCGGTGGGAAGTAGATATAACTGACGCAGTTTCAAACTGCAGGCGACCAGCTCCAGCCCATGGTCAAGCATGCCACCAAGATACGCATGGTGGTGTGTTTCGCTGGCCGGGAGTTGCTGGACCTGTTCGGCGTAACGATGTATAGGATTTAAATAGAGCTGGCTGAACTGCGCGTGGGAGAGGGCGGTGTACTGCCAAATCCGATCAAGCAACTGACAGCGGTGGTCCGCCGCTAACAGGCTGTGGGCCGACTCAACGGGTAGGTAGCCTTCGGCGACGTTGACGGTCGGTGGCGGAGGTGGCTTCTGCTTTTTGTGGCGAAACAGACTGAGCATCGTGACCCCCGGGAGGTGGCTGGGTCAGTGGCCTTTTAGCCTTTTCGGATAGAGCTCTTACCCTTGAGTCCCCATTCCCTTCCAACCCTTACCCGTCCTTTTTGGCTCGTGTCCCTTTGCGCGGCAATCGGGATATCGATACTGCTACACATCGTTTTGTTGGGGCTGGTACGAAAAAGAAAAGAGTCGGTACACTACGGTGCCTATTTTTTGGGTCTTGCCATGAACCTCACTGACGCCACGCTTGTGCTGTTGCTCGCGGCACGTATCCATGGGACCGACGAAGCCGTCAGGGCCTCGGCGAAGAGCGTGGTCAAGAAGTTGCCGCGCAGCAAACGCGATCTGATCTACAAAGTGATCGATAGTCGAAGTCCGCTTGAGCTGGTGGATTTTCTGGCGCAGAACCTGGATGCGGAATGACAGGCTGCGGGTGTGTGCGCTCTCTGATTCTTTGCATCAGTGCCCCGTGGCATGGGGCTTTTTCCGGGCGCAGAAAAAAGGGCTCAACTCGCGTTGGGCCCTGTGAAGCGATTGGAACGGTGAGGTAACGATTAAGCTCCATCGTTCATGCATAGCGAGTCATCCAAGACTACTTGCCCCAATTGCTGCTTCAGGTTTAGTACATACTCCGAGGCGCTTCGGGCGTGGCCACTGGCACGAAAGATTGCGCGCTTGTCAGCCTTGAGCAGGCTGAGCCAGGAGTCGATGTAGCCCTCGTGCCTCAGCTCTCCCTGTATACCGGCGTAGGCACATAAAAACGCCGCGCCCATTTCGGCGATCAACTCCTCAAATGCGTAGCCTGGCGAGCCGAACGGACAGGCTGACGTCACGCCTTCGCGTTGCAACCGAGCGTGATGCCCGGTCCAGTGCGTCAGCTCGTGAAGTGCGGTGGCGTAGTACCCACCTTCATCGTGGAATTGCGCTTTTGTCGGCAGTTGGATGAGATCCCTGATCGGGTGGTAAAAGGCTTCGTCGGCAGGCCGATGAACGATGCGTGCACCTGAACTTAACAGCAGATTTTCCGCGGCGCTGTTGGGCTGGAAGGGATCGCTCTGTTCCGTCTCGAGCAGGGTGTCATTGAGCATTTCGAGCCCCTCCGTTTGCTCGATGTTGAACAGAAAATGTATCCTGAGAATGCAGAAGTGAGCGACCTTGGGCTGACCGTTTTCATCGAGTACGGGTTGGCCTGACTCGGTCTGTTCCTCGCGCTCCATCGGCTTGTAGAGCACCGCCAGAGTGCTGTGCTCACCCTTACGAATGTGCCCACCGGTCTTTTTGGCTTGGTTGAAGGTCAGCCAACGATCTTGAGTGAAGCCCTGCAACCTGGCCTCGGCCCAGAGCAGCGGTAAATTGATGCCCGAATACGGACGTCGCGTGATGGCGTTGATGGGGTAGGGTTGATGACCGATGTAAGCGGAGCCACTTGAGGACCAGGGTTTGATCCAGGGAACAACGCCTTGGTCTAACGCGGTAACGATCTTGTCTGTCACGTCTTGGTAGATATCGCGCATGGCAATTTCCTCGAGAGCAAAACGGAGGAACGCCTTGCCCGTCGGGGGAGGGTTCCCCGGTTGGGTGATGGGTTGGATTGATGCAGGTCCTGCATACCGTCCGAATGTGGAGGTGGGCGCCGCCCATTGCACTTAGCGTTGGTGTTCTGCTGCAAGCGCTATCAGCAAGGCGGCAGGCTGACCCGGTTCTTGGAGTAGGCTCAGACTCAATTGCAGCAACGGGTCTTGGTCTAAGCGATCGGTTGGTTCAATGTGGATTACCTCGAACAGCACGTAAGGCTTGTGTGGAAAGGCCAGGTGGGCTTCGAAGGCTGCGCGCAATACGTGGCTCAACCGATCGACCTGCAGCTTCTCAGCGTGATCGGATTGCTCTAGCAGTACTGCGCGTTGCCACGCGCCAGGGGTGAACACGATGGGCAACCGAAGGGTGTTCAGTGGTTCCGGTGTAAGTGAATCGGGCATGGTATGTCTCCGTTGAAAACGCGAAGAAACCTGTCCTGTGCGGGGAAAGATTTCCCCGCAGTGGGTTGAAGAAAATCAAGAGGGCTTATCTCACGAGCAGCGCTCGAAAGGTGCTCAGGAGAGCAGTAGGCGTTCATCACCGTAGCAACGGTCACCGTGCGAGCCACCGAACGCTAATCGCACTTGGGGAGAACCATCACCGAAGTGACGTAGCCTTGAAGGTTCTGGCTACCTGGGAAAGTGCTGCCGATAACAGCGATCCGTACCTCGGGTTTAGCCGAGCTGTTCGCGAATAGCAACGAGATAAACCAACACGTTAGACGAACTGAGTCTACTGAAAGCCAGCCTTGTTTTTTCGACCGGATTGACTGACAAACGGTTAGGCTTGGAGCGGTACCGGCAAGCTTCTAAAGGGTGTGATACTAGGGTGATGATGTTCAATGAAGTTGTATGAAAATGTGGTTATCGGAAATTTTCTCTACGGGCTGGGGTTCGCTCTTGGTTCACAGCTGAGATCCGGTCAGTTACCAAGCATGGTGAACTTGCTTCAACAAACGCCAGACGATAAACGATTGGGGGATTTGCTGATGGCATTCCCCGGCACAGTACGTTTGATCGAGTTTAAGACTGAGGCTAACAAGTCAAAAAAAGAGGCTGGTCGTCACCAGTTTCTATCTCGAATTTTTTCCGAAAAATTGGACGAATTGCCTGATCTACCAGGTACTTCGCGGCGGGTGCATTGGTACATCGAAACGGCGCCTCTTCCCAGCGCTGCACTGTCGGCACGCATTGAACCCTACCTCGATGCGTTTGGCGACGGCGCCAGGCAACGGCCTAAGTCAACCGAGAGGTTCCAAAATTTTATCGAGGAGCTGGCTGTTGGCATTCTGCAACGCAGATCGGCTGAGATCACAAGGGCTGAGCGCGACTACATCGATCTGGTGCGGCTTGCTCAAGGGCCAGAGGAGACCGGAACAGGCGGATTGGTGCTTGTGGCCGGCAGCGGTGGAAGTCTGCATTTCGCCGCCTTACAGGATTTGATGGATTTGAACCTATCCCACAAACAATGGATCGAGTACAGCCAGGAGCGATATCTTTCCCTTCAGAGAGAGATGAAGCAACCAGGTCATGAGATGCCCGATCTAAAAGGTCCAACTTTAGGAAGATATTGATGGCCGGAACAAGTCAAGAGCAAGCGCACGATCGAAATTTTCAGGCCCTCTTTGGCGCGGCTCGCAAAGTTCTCGAAGCTGTAGAGATCGATGAGAGCAAGTCTCGACGGGCTACTGATGCGTTGCGTGAGCTGCAGGATAGCGTCGAAAAGAAGCTGGTTCGACTGGAGGCTGGCGTCAAGCAGAGTATCGAGAGTTCTGCACAGTCAACTGCGAATCAAGCTGCTGAGCTGTTGAGCAAGAGATTCACGGAGGCAGATGCTGCCGCTCAGCGGGCTGCTGAACTGTACAACATGGCAGCAAAAAAATTGAATAGCAGGCGTTGGCTCTACTTCCTGTCGGCGCAGGCTACGATCCTTGCATTGGTAGTAGTGTCTCTTTATTTGTGGGTGCCGTCATTAGACGAAATAAAAGCGCGTCGAGTTGAAGTTGCGAGACTGGGCGAATTAGCTAGTCGGGTTGAGTGGTCGAAATGCAATGTTGGGAACGGTCAGACGCGCGATTGCATACGCACGGACGAATCGGAGCATACGGACATTTTCGGAGACCGCACAAAGGGCAAGACCTATCGCATACCAAAAGGTTACTAACCGTTTACTGGTCCTATGCCTGACGGAATGCGATATGGGTGCGGCGCTCAACGCGACGCCCATATCAAAGCTCGCGGTGCCGTCTGAGCAAACTGATAAATGGTCACGCACGGGCCGTCTTCAGTAGTAAGCTATTACTTTTGTCTCAACCATGAAAACGCTCAGAAGAGGGCGAGACCATGCCGACTCAGCAACCTGTTCAGAGTTCACGTGCCCACCGCTGGGCGTATGCCTGTGGTCTGTCGGTGAAGTGTGGTTACCGTAGGTTGAAAACGTTTGAATCCCGCGTGGTTGAGCGTGCGGAGACGGCAGGAATGCCCGCAGGTAAATTACTTGTTCGCGGGAGTTTTCTAGTCATCAAGTTGGCAGTAGCTGCCGGACTCCTTCTCGTTAGCTTATGGTTTACAGTGTCGGTGATGATCCTTATTGCCTTGTGTTGGGCCATCGCCAATGGAACGTCTATCAAACCTAAGGATGCTCTCCGGTACAAGGCATATGGCGACCCATATGGTGAGTATGAGTATGGGCGCGCACCCGGTCAGCCTGATTTAAAAGACCTGTAGTCGAGTTCTTCACCCCTTCCTTAAGGTCTTTCCAGCAGACATCAGAGCTCCAGCGCCCCTTGCACCCGCATCCTGAGCTTGAGCTGCTCCTTTGCTAAGCATGCCGTCGGCAATTGAGCCAACGCTATATCCTGCCCAGCTCATTGCAGCCAAAAACAACATTGGAAGCACGACGAACATTGCCCCCATCACATACTCGATCACCTGCGCCGTGACCGTTCCATCCATAAATCCAGATGTGGGCAGCGATAACAGCACCTGATTGGACGCCGAAACCTGGTTGTACAAGGTATCGAGCATGCTGGAGTCGACCCAGCGGGCCAGTTCCCACCAGAAGCCCAGCATGTGCAGCGTGAACAGCGCGAACGTCACCGTCATGACGGTCTTTAGCTGGTAGGTACTGACCAGCAGGATCAGCGGCAAGCTGATGATGACGCCCATGATCAGGAAAGCCTGCACCATCGGCAGAGCGGCGCGTAGCGCGTTCATCGCCGGGAAATTGCTGAAGGAGCCGAGAGCCAGCCCAGTGTTGGTGGCCAGGTTATTAAGTCCCTGATTGATCGAGCCGCCACGAGCGCTGGAACCATAGTCCTGGTACACCTGTCCGGGCGACATGGACATCGATTGCTGGCGCGGACTGACCAGTTCGCGCAGGGTGGCATCCTCAATCTCGTTGTTCGAGCGGCCAGTCAGCCAACCTTTCAGCTGAGTCAGCAGAGAGGGATCAACCTGCTGGATCAACCGCTCGCGCAAGCCAACACCGCTGTCGCTCCACCACTGCTTGCAAGTGGGGTAGCCCGCGCCATTCTCCAGCCGCGGCAAGGAAACATCGCGGCTTTCGTCATACGGCCAACTGATTCGCGGTGTACGTGAACGATCCGTGTCGTAGTAGCCGGGCGTGTCGAGAAAATAGCTTGAACCGATCCAGGACGCATCGTGACTTTGTACCTTGTCCAACTGCGGGCGATTGGTAAACAACCGAGAACGGGAATAGCCATAACAGTCGCGGGTGAAGTCGGCGACTTCCTGCAGTAGTACCTGGCTGTCGATGCGCGAGCTGTCGATCTCCATGCGCATCTGCCGGATATCCGGTGCGCAGGGGATGGAGGCGGTGGCTGCGGCGGTTACCCCTTTGCTCAAGGCATGCACTAGAAACCACCAGATCGGTACGTTGGCGGAGCGTTCGCCGATGGTATTGAAGGTCGTCCCCCAGGCGGTTTCCGCCGGTTTAGCCACGCTGACACCGCAGCGCTGGCTCGCTGCATCATCGAACGCCATTGAGGCGAGGCTCAACGGAAAGACCGGCGCGCAGCCGAACAATACGACGATGTAGGCCAGCCACAACCGGTTCTCGATCCGCGGCACCGAGAGCAATCCCTTGTTACCTTCATCCGCGCCTTGCTGACGGGCCGACAGCCATTCCTGGAGGATGATCGCGCCGAAGGGCGCGGCGAACAGCCCGGTGTCGGACAGGACACTCCAGAGGCCGTTGTTGATGATCCAGGCCAGCAGAGAGAGGTAAAATTCCAGGTAGCTGTTGGTGCTCATGAGCATGGTGGTGACCTCACAGTCGGGTGAGTTCGATGACGGTCAAGAGCACGAGCCCTAATGCCCCGATGCGCCACACGCGCAGTCGATCCTGTGGTCGGCGTCGGTAGCGCCGAAGCAGATCCCACCAGAGCGCAAAAAGGGCGACATAGAGCAGGGCGCGCCACCACCGCAGATAAGGTCGTGCGGATTCGAATGCCTGCTGCCAGACCTCGAAACTACCGAGCGCAGTTCGGCCGATCCAGGCGACCAGTGCGGCGGTCAGGATCGTCACCGCGGCAATCCCCAGACCTGAAAGCAGAGTGAATAGCGGTGAGCGTTTCATGGCTCACTTGCGCCTGGCGTCAGCATCATTGAGTCGACCGGGCTCGGGGTCGCTTTGCTCGACGGTACGCGATGCGTCGGCACCACCGGCATGCCGGTCGAGCACCAGGCTGGCGGTGTTGGTGGCGAGCATCTGCCGGACCTGTAGCTCGGTTTGTAGCAGGCGGATTTCGCGTTCGAGAGCATCGATGTTTTTCGTCAAGGCGGTCTGTGCGGGCTCGGCGGAAGCGATGTTCGGTTCATGACTGCCCGCCAGCAGCGTGCGCAGTAGCAGGAGCGCTTTGTCGAGCACGCTGGACAGGGCCGTCTCACTGGCCAGGCGCCGCGCCAGGAGTTCCTGATCAGGATCGTCGCGCAGCGCTTCGATCACGCCACGGGTCACCGGCAGCATTGAACTGGAGGCTTTAGCCAGGTTGTCAGAAGTAAGCGGCAGAGAGTCGGACAGCAACCCTTGCAAGGCCTTGAGGCGTTCGCTGTAGGCCTCTTGGATCAGCGGCGTCAATCCGCTGCCAGCGGTCGCACGCAGGGTTTCGCAGGTGTCGCAGGTCGCGACTTCGCTCTCGCCCAGCACGCGAACTGCCCATTCGGACTCCTCCTGGGGTGAGGCCCATGTCTGGCAAATGGCCCCACCCAAACAGTCGCTGCTACTGATCGACGCACTGTCATCCACCGTCCGGTTATGCAGCAGGTTATAGCCTGCGCGGACCACGTCGGCGGTCACCCGAATGGGCGTCTGTCCGTTACCTCCGGCCTTCGAACCGCCGACCCAGGACACCCCATTGTTGCCGTTATGGGCCTCGGTGTTTTTCACCGCTGCCACCGCATCACCGCCGGTTTGCTCCAGATTGCCCTGCATCTCCTGGTTTTTGGCCAGCGCGCCCCAACCGGCTTGACCGACCTTATCCGCCATCTTTTCGGCCATGGCCTGGCAGGTTAGCTTGGAGCGGTCGAAGTCGATCCGACCTTGCATCACCCCGTTACTGAGTAACTCATAGAGACCGGGGTTGGCGCGCTGGATGATCAATGCTGGCAGCGACATCACCGCTTGGGTCGCGTTCTGCACGATGCTGCCCATGATCTGCTGGAAACCTTCGGTGACGCCGTTCAGCTGGTTTTGCAGGGTATTGGTGAGGCTCATGTTTCCGCACATCATGTTCGCTCGCCAGGAGCCGCCGACGCCGAGACCGCTGGGTCGGTAGAGCGAGCTCGGTGAGCCGACTGCCGAGCCGCCACCAACGGTGTACATCACCCGGTCGTCGAGTACTTCGCCTTGGGTACCCAGGCGGTAATCGCCCTCGGCGGCGTGGGCATGCGTGGCTATGGCGAGCAGTCCACAGAGCAGCAGGCTCTTCACGGCACGCCATGGTCGCGCGCACAACCGGCTCATGATGCATCGCCTTCGAAGTCGATGCTGAACAGGAAGGTCTGCCCCTCACGTTTGCAGCAGCTATAGGGGCGCCACAGCGACCAGGCGTAGCCGCCATCCGCGCTCTGTACTGGATCGCTGGGGAAGATGGCGCACGTGGGCTGAACCTGAGGGTAGAGCAATTGCCATTTGTGGGTCGAAGCGTCGTTTTCAATGATCGGGCCAGGCGGCCAGTAGCCGTCGCGTTTTGCTGGCGTGAGCGGTAAATACACATGCGGCTGTCCGTTACGGGTAATCACATCGCCGGCCCGTTGTGCCATGACTGCGGCCGCCTTGAAATCGTCGGGCTGAACCAGAAAACCCTGCCGTGGATAAACGTTGCCCCACATGTTTCCTGAGGCCTGACTACCGACTTCACGGATCCCCGGCATGAGCGACTCGGGATAGAAGCTTTCCGGGATGCCATGACGCCAGGCCAGTGAGTCCAGGGTGCTCAAGTAGTAGGGCATGAACGCGGTTGCGCCGCTGGTGCAGGCATAGCCGGATTGCGAGGCCAGTTGTGTGGCGGCCCAGCCCCCGGGGTGACCAATGCCATCGACGTTCTTGAAGCGGGGCAGATTGTCGCGCTGGGTGTTCGGCGTAATCAGGTTACCGCCACCTTCCGCACCGCTGATGGAAGAGGAGAGGGTGGCCATCTCGGTCCATGGGTTACTGCCCGTGGTGGAATAGCTCGAAACCACCAGTTCAGGAATGAAATGACGAACCTTGGTCGAGGTTTTGACTGTGCATCCGAAGGGCGTGCAAAGGAGCCAGAAACAAATGCCGACGACCCTGTAGGCGAGGCAATTTGGCGACAACACCGAGGATGTGATGCTGCCGGTGTCCAGCGCTACGCTTGGCCCGCACACCAGCAGGATGCTCAGCGTCAAAGGTCGTAGCTTCTGGGGCGCGATTGATGGGCATACGACAGGCATGGTCCAGGCTCTTTGGGCTAATGGCCTGGACACGTTCGATGATTGAACGTACACCGTCAGTGATAAAGCTGAAGCTGGCGTTGTCGGTTTACAAGGATTTGCAGGGCGACGAGGTAGCTATTCGATGCTCAACGCACGGCGAAGGGTGTCTGACTCAGTGAGGAGCTGATCCGTCGTGATTTCGAGAATATTGGCGAGTTTGCACAGGACCATCAGCGACGGATTGCCCGTGCATCGTTCGATTTGACTGACGTAGGTACGATCGACCTCGGCCATGAGCGCCAACTGCTCTTGGGTAAGGTTCTTTAACCGTCGCATCAAGCGGATGTTTTCCGCCAGCTGCAGACGAAGCTGTTCGTAGTCTTGAGTCATGCGCGCAAATTGCGCCTTGAGGGACTCTCAATCCACGGGATATAGTCTACATTGGTATTGATCTAGGCCATTTGATGCACATACCTGTTATCCAGCGTTCATTTGGTTACGTTATGATTTCGAGGCTAGGTCCAGCGTCTAACAATAAAATCAGAACCCTAGGGTGTGTATGGACGAAAACTACATTTCAATTCCTGCGGCGGATGGTTGCCCAAGTCTTCTGACGCCTTGGGGCAACGAGTTTGCCTCGATGATCGAACGTGGCGTGCAATGTGCTCAGGCTTGGCTTGATACGCCCGGCGAGATTCCCCTGTGGTGGGAGCTGGCGCAAACCCGCAAGACCTTTCCTGTCGGTGACTGCCAGGATGCCTTCGAAGCCGGATTCTTGTTGAGGATTCAGCAGCGGCTCCGGGGCGTACCGCAATAAGCGGTCACTCGCTTTAGAGCGAGAGGCCTGAATAGATTCCCCTATGCGGGCTCTATTCCTCGCGCTCTATCGATCCGTTCAGCTACCCGATACGCCGCTTCCAGTTCTGAGCAGCCGTTCTCCTGCATCAGTGTCCAGCGCTCGGCTTTTTCCTCGGGCTCCGTCATGGCCAGGGCGAGATAAAGACTGGGCGGCACGGCCCGAAACAGCGTTTCGAGCTTCTTCGATAACACGACCCCCTCAGTGTATTTACCCGGTTCCTTACTGGCGGAGAGCAGCAGGTTTTTTTGCGCTGGTGTGAGCTTCTTGAAGCGGGCTATCTCTTCGATTTCCGCCGGCGGCATGTTCAAACAAATCCACCATTCGATCATATTGAGCATGGTCTGTGCGACAGTCGGAAAATCAGCAAGGTTTTGCGTCGCCATCCAGAACCAAGCGCCGAGCTTGCGCCACATCTTCGTCCCCTTGACCACGAATGGTGCCAGCAGCGGGTTTTTGGTGATGATATGGCCCTCGTCGGTGACCATGATGATCGGTCGGCCCAGGTACTGGTCGCGTTCGGCTAGGTTGTTCACGGTGTTCATCAGGCTGATGTAGCTGATGGACATCTGCGCCTCGTAGCCTTCGCGAGCGTAAGTGGCGAGATCGACAACGGTCACATCGCTCTCGGGCCAAGGCGTGCCCTCGCGATCAAACAGTTCACCCTCGAAACCCTGGCAGAACAGGTCGATGGACTCGCCCATTTCCTGGGCACGCTCGCGACGCTTTTCCGGCAAGTGCGGGTCAGCGGCGACGCGCAGCAAGGCGTCGCGCACGTCTCGGGTCAGTACCTGCCGACCCACCGCGACACACGTCTGTGCCGCATCCAGAATGCACTCGCGGATCAGACTGCGATCGGCTCGACTCAAGCGGGCTTCTTCCTTGGCCTCGCCGCCGGTGATCATCAACCGGGCGGTGATTTCCAGTTCGCCGAGCACGTCGCGCTGGTCCTCGTGACTGGCTACCGCTTCATCGTCCCACTCATCAACGGAAAGACTCGCCACCTGATCTGGCTGCTCGACTAGACGGTAGGAATCGGCAAAGGGGGCGAGACTGACCGAGGCGCCAGGCTTCAATTGGACCTTGTTGACCGACAAGCCCTGTGTCGCGAAGTAGTCGCCCTGCAAACCGAATGAGTTGCCGGCCTCGACGATAAACAGGCGAGGGCGGTACACCGCCATTACCTGCATCAGCAGGGTGACCAGGGTGGCCGACTTGCCGGCACCGGTAGGGCCGAACAACAGCAGATGGCCGTTCATGGCCCTGTCCAGGCGTGACAAGGGATCGAAGCTCAACGGCGAGCCACCACGATTAAACAGGGTGATACCGGGGTGGCCGGTGCCCGTGCTGCGGCCCCAGACCGGAACCAGGTTCGCCAGGTGCTGGGCGAACATCAGGCGTGTGTACCAGTTGCGCGTGTCGCGGGCCGGGTTGTAAGCCATCGGTAACCAACGCAGGTAACTGTTGCACGCGGCGACTTCATCGCCTTCGCGTACCGGTTGCAGCCCCGCACCCAGCAGCGCGTTGGCCAGGCTGACCGAGCGCTGGTGCAATTGCTGCTCATCGTGACCGCGCACGTAGAACGCCAGGGTGCCGCGATACAGCTTGTGCTGGCGACCGATGATCGCACGAGCCTCTTCAACATCTTGGCGGGTCTGGGTCGAGGCTAGGTTTTCACCGATGGCTTTGCGGGCAAGGCGGTTCAACTGATCCTCAAGTACATCCTGAGGTTTGACCACCAAGGTCAGACTCATCACCGTGCCTTCGGGTAACTGGTCGAACAGGGCATTCACCGCGTCGCCCTTGCGGGTTTCTCCGGTGAGTTGACCAATCAAGGGCGCCCGGCGAAGCTTGTCCACCACCATGACCCGGTGGGGCTGATCGTCAAAAAACCAGAGTCCGTGCTGCACATCCGAACGCGGTTCGTTGAAGAACAGCCGCTCGGCAAAGTCATGATCGAAGGGCAGTTCCAGCGACTCGCCCTCGGCAGACTCCGGATAGGCAACGCGCTGGTAGAACTCCTCGGGCGCTTCATTGGTTAGCGTGGGCGCAGGATTGAACCAGGGCACTAACCAGGCATAAAGACCTCGGCCATCGACTCGTGTCGATTGCACCCCGCACGCCTGCAACGAAGCCGCGATACGTTCGCAAGCCTGTTGCAGGGATTGCACTGGAGTGAGTCCCGTCTCCTCA
Source organism: Pseudomonas pharyngis (assembly GCF_021602345.1). Taxonomy (GTDB): domain Bacteria; phylum Pseudomonadota; class Gammaproteobacteria; order Pseudomonadales; family Pseudomonadaceae; genus Aquipseudomonas; species Aquipseudomonas pharyngis. Next base: position 624,771 of record NZ_BQID01000002.1, on the reverse strand, counting down.
GCGTCAGACTCAAGCCAGCGATAGATCACCAGGCGCACCCGTCGGTTATTGCCACGCCAGGATAGGCGCGTAACCACCTTATCCTCAAACAGACCACCGGGCTTGGTGATGGCCTTCAGATGACGACGGCTGAGCTCCAAATATGCCTGGGTGAAGACCGTGCCTCGCGCGCTGTCCCGGATATAGTCGGTGAGTCGGGTCAGATAGGGGGTGAAATCGTTGTCGTCCTGGCAGAAAAACTGCGCTATCCAAGGCGCTTGATCCAACTCGTCAAAGCTATCCTGCAGGGCATCCTCGAGGGCATCGCGGGCCGCCATCAGCCAATCGGGTTCGCGCCCTTCGGTGCCGATGGGCAGCAACTCGAACACCGCGCCCACCGAACGATTGTCATCGAGCAGAAAACACTGCTCAGTGTCGAGGTACTCGACCCAAGGCAGGTGATCGGTGAAGCTGGGGTTGTGCGCATACAGTGCGGTTTCATCGGCTAAGGTCACGCGAGGGCGCGACGGGTTGCGCCAAGCTTTCCACGCGGGAGTGCGGTTGCCCGAATCTCCGGTACGCACTACAAGTCTTCCTGACGTTCACCAGGTAATGCGTACTGCACTCGTTGGTAGAACGGAAAGACGGTTGAGTAACCCGGGACCGGTGCTTGCTCGGTACCGCTCAGGTGCGGATACACGTACAGCACCAGATCGGGATTGGGCAGGCGAGGGAACAGGTTGCGGATCTCGTTCGCCGCTGTGCGCGTGTACGGTTCCTGTAGAGAAGAGGAGAAATCTGCCTGAGCCAGCGGGCGGCGTAACTGTTGCCGAGCCTCCAGCAGTTGCTGCTGAGTGCCTTGTGAACCGGCGCCGTTCCAGATGTCCAGCATGGTTTGCTCGCCATGGGGCAGAAGCGTTTCCTTGTCGGTGGAACACCCCGTCAGGACCCAGCAGAGCAAGCTAATCCAGGTCAGGCAGAGAAGCATGGTCTTTTTCATGGCGAACGCTCCGGCCCTTGGGCTCGTAGTCGATGGTGATCTCATGGTCGAGGTGCAGTGCGACCTGTGCTGCAGGTGGTACGTACACGGCAGCAAAGGCTTCGCCATACAGTTTGTTCACCCACTCGCGGATGTCGCTGACCCCACCACTGAGAATTGAATTCAGTGCGCTATTGCCACTGCTGCTGGTGACTCCGAGCGTACTGCCGCCCGAACTGATCACACTGCTGTTGTTCCGCTCATCCCCGAGCAGCGCTGCGACACCGGCACCGGCGGCAGTGATCAGGCTCTGGCTGCCGAGGTATTGCTGGGCGTTCGAGCGGCGCTCGCCAGCGATGCAAGGAATGCCATACGGATCGGACAGGTAACCGAGCCCGCCACGGATCTTGTCGGTGTTCGAGCTCTGGGTGGTGGAGGCAGTGCGGCTGGCTATCGCCTTCGGCTGAGGCACCGTGCGGATGGTGCCATCGGTAAACACAAAGGTAATTGACTCGACCTGTCCGCGTACGCAGGATAGGGTCCAGTCACCGGACGCCGTGCCGCTCATCACGGCCCCCGCGACGTCCGGCAGGTCGATGCCGTTGGCGGTCAGGTTCTCCGGACCGACCAGCACCTTGAAGGGATAGGGGTCATTCACGGTGCCGTCCACCGGGACTCGGCCGATCAGCGCGGTCATGGCGACCGAGCCCATCAGCGTGGCGTTTTCGGGGATCGTGTAGACCGGCTTCGCGCCTTCGGTACGATCAACGGATCGCGTCAGGTCGCGCTCACCCTTGGTAGCTGCACGTAGCTGTTTCTGGCTGCGATCAATCGCGTTGTCTTTCAAGCCTTCCAGAGAGTTGAAAGCGGTAGGCAGGCTCAGTGCGGAGGAAGTCGTGGTTTTGCCTCTGGCGTCGGTGAACGGAGCATCCGAGGGTTCAATCCACTGCAGTGCATCATTGGTAGAGTGTCGCTCTTCGAACTGAGCGCCGTCGCCGGGCTCAAGCCCCAATCCGATCGGCATGTCCTTGCTTTTGCCAGCCAGCCCCGACAACTGTTCCTGCAATTGCGTCAGCAGGCCGCGAGCCTGACGACTGTCTTGTTCCGCTTTGAGTCGGGCCTCGTTGGCTTGGCGGCGGCCTTCGTCGACCTGCTGGGTCACACTGCCAAGCGCGGTCTGGATACGCGAATCGACACTGTTTTCCCGCTCGCGTAGGCGGTTGTTTTCCGTCTGCAGTGAGTCATTGTGTTTCTTCAAACCGAGCATGTCGCTGCGCATGGCCTTCACCTGGCCGACCAGGGTGGCGACCGTGTCGCGTGGGGTATCGCCCGCAATGCCGAGCGACTTGGCTTGCTCGGCGGATAACTGAATATTGCCCTGATCAACTGGGTGCTCTGGAGAGGAAGTGTTACTACCCGCGACCCAGGTTTTCAGGATGATTACCACCACGCCCAGCAGCGCAGCCGGTACCAGCCATTTGAGCAAGGCGTTAGCTTTCATCGTCAGCACCTCGCGCAACGGGCGGGAGCAGCACGGCTTGCTCGAGGCCGGCACCGCGGGTCACAAGGTAGGCGATCGTGGTGTCTTCAGCGCTGCCGACAGGCCCGAGGAAAGCATGCTGGAAAGCCGCGGCGAACAGCTTGGCCTGAAGTCGACGTGGATCGAGTTGCACCGTCTCTGAACCACGATTGCGCAATTTCACCGCCGTCACCCAATAATCACCGAGTCGCCAGACGGCGATGGGTGTGCTGGACACGTTTTCCGTCGGCAGCAGGGTTGGCAGTTCGGTGCGCAGCTTGAGCGGGACGCGGCGTACACCGGGCAGGGACTCCACGGTGCGCAGCGGCGCGTACAGGCTTTGCGCGGCGTAGCGCGTCAAAGCGACCGGGGTCGGTGTGCGTTCTGGAATAGGGACGGCGCTAGATTCAGCCTCGGTAGCTTGCCCCTGAGCATTCTTGAGAATACGTACGGGCTCCAGCGGTTGATCGCCGGAAGTGGCCGCGATATCCAGGAGGATAATCTCGCCCGTCGTGACCGATTGCAGTTGCAGTCGGGTCGGGGCAATGGCTTCTGACGCGCGCAGGTACAGCGTGCCGCCAGTTGATTGCACACGCAGTTTGCCTGTCAGGGTTGAGGGCACGCCGACCCGAACATCCTCATTGATAAAGACCACTCGTTCCTGATTGATCACCAGCGGGACCGCGAGGGGGAGGCGTTCCCAGTGCATCAGCTCGACGGCCTGCGCTGCAGCTCCCCATAGCATCAGTGCGACGGTGAGTCCCAGGGTAGAAATCCGCTTCATGGCTCACCTCCAGGCAGGGAGATTTTTTGCGGAGTGCCCTGATAACAATCCAGTGCCAGCCCCCACTTATTGCGCTCGGGGTCCAGATCAAAACGCACCACGCGCAATGGATAACGCACCACCACCCGTTTCACCGGTTCGGCGGCGTAATATTCATCGGCATTGAGATCGAGCTTGACCAGCCAGCTGTCGCGGTCGAGTTTCTTGACCCTGAGTTCCGGATCTTCGCTGTAGCCTCGGCCCAGAATTTCGTAGACGCCACGCACCCGCTGGCGCAGCTCGCCGGCGGCCTTACGATACTCATAATCACCGTCGAGGAAGGCCTTGCAGGCGGGTGTCAGGTAGGACTGCAAGCCATAGATGGCGCGGCGGTAATCCTGCTCGCCATCCGAAGGCCAGCGGTTGAGTTGGCCAAAGATGTACAGGGCAAAGGCATAGACATTCTCTGGGGGGACATCCCACCACTTACGAGTGCTGCCCGAGCGCAGATCCGGGGGGACATGCACCGTCAGATCGGTCGGTGCCGAGCGCCAGCCATACCAAAGTCCGGCACAGACCAGGGCCAGAATCACTACCGCCAGACGCAGGCTGAAGATGTGGGCCTGTTGGGCATCCACCTTGTTCCGAAATCGGCTCATGGCTGCCACCGGGACAGGGCAGGGCGCAGTCGACGCGAACGGCGAACCGTCCAGGCGCCGGAGTGCAGGATCAGACTTCCGCGACCCAGGCGCGAACGGCTGGCCAGTACCCATTCGAGTTTGCGGTACAACCAGGTCTCGGGGCGAGCCCGTTTGGCCCGACGCAGTAGTGTGCCACCGGCAAATAGCACCACCGCCATGCCTGCGATCATGCTGGTTGGCGCCACGGCAATGGAGACGGTTGCGATCGCCAGAGGTACACCCAGCACCAGGCCGACAAGTGCGCCGGCACCGAGCGCCACCCACATCTCATCATTGGTCAAACCACGCAATACGGCAGGATCACGATTGAGTCGCTCTGGTAGAAAAACCAAGGTGCCGTCGGCAAGGCGTTCGATAGCGTCGTTCATGCCAACCTCACAGAATCGCGGCAGCCTTGGTCAGGAACCAGATGATGATCACCACCAACAGAGCACCGATACCGACCACCGCACCCAAGTCCTTCCAGGTCTTACGCTGGTTTTGCACGTCGGCGTACACGGTCAACGAATGCCAGGCCACCCCCAAGAAAGCGAGCAGGGCAATCAGCAGACCGAGCAGGATGCCGCCGTCGTAGGCGTAGTTTTTGATCGTCTCGATCAACCCGGAACCTTCACCACGTGAAGGAGCTTCCATAGTCGGTAGTTCGGCAAAAGCCAGGCTTGGACCGAGTACCAACAGCAGACCGATCAAGCGCTGGCTAGCGCGATCACGCAGATTGTTTTTCAGGGGGACAAGGCACTTGAGCATGACGGCGATCTCCTGGATTAGGAAAGGGTGAAGAACATCAGGACCAACAATGCGAGCAGCACGCGCATGGCGCTGCCACCGAAGGCTCCAAAGCGCACACTGCCGGCGGCCCATCCTCGGTAAGCCGTCCACATCACCCAGGCACACCAGAGCAAAGCCAGGACGAGAACCAGGGACAGCCAGAGCGTCGAACTGCTCTGCGGTGAGAAACCGGAGGCGTTTTGGAACGCCGAGGTCTGAGCTTCAGTCATGGCGACGGCTCCGCTGACGGAGTGTCGAGGCGGTATTCGCCGACCAATTCAGCGGGATCGCGGGGTTGCGCACGGGAAGGAAACAGGTATCCCAGCACACCATGGCGGATGCGTTGGATGTCTTGAGTCAGTTGGGGATAGTCGAAGCGATAGCGTTCGTTTGGTTCAGAGGTACTGGCTACCTCAGCTTGCGTCGCAAGGCGTTCGATAATGTCGAGTTGTTGCGGGACCAGGCTGAGCTGTTCCTGCTCATGAGCAGATGCGGCATAGCTGCTGCCTTGAACAATGGTCAGTGAAAGGAGCAAAAAGTTGCGATAGATGGTAATCGACATGATGCTGGCCCATGTGGAGATGGAGTCAGAATCAAGTTAGCGCTTGAATTATTCAGTATTAAACGCGAGGTGGGATGTATCGCTTTTTTAGCGGAAAGCGGAAGAAGACACTCACACTACATGAGCAATCGATTGGACCATAAAGAAAGCTCAGACAGCACTCTTACCCATTAATAATGTGTTGTTCATGCAGCAATGAGTGGATTTGCTCGTGCTTGAAGGCAGCATGGGTGACGAAGAGCTAATCATCGCTTAACATTGGAATGTTCATTTTTCATTTCCCTAAACTGAAGGAAGTTTCACATGTCTCGGTTGGTTGAATTTCGTAAGCTTGAGCAACAACTGGCCGAACAGCTCGCAGAGCTTGAGTCGATGAAAAGTGATTCCGGCCTAAAAAAAGAAATGGAATTTGAGAGCAAATTGCGGGCGTTGCTTGGCGAGTACGGCTTCAGCTTGAAGAACATCATTAGCATCCTAGATCCAGAGGCTGGCCGTCGTACCTCGACACTAATAGCTCCTGTGAAGGCCGCGCGTAAAGCTCGCGATGTGAAAATTTACAAAAATCCGAACTCTGGTGAGCTGATCGAAACCAAGGGAGGTAACCATCGGCAGTTGAAAGAATGGAAAATCGAGTTTGGTGCAGACGTTGTCGAGTCGTGGCGTACGCAGTAAGAACGGTTTGATTGCAAGGGCTCTGCATGCGTCCTTGTTTGTCGGTGAGGGTGATGAGTCCTGAATGCGAATCTTGGTCCCACTCCTGCACCAATCGTGAGGCACACTCCCAAATTTTGGGAGTCTGCCTTTCACTCAACACTCCGCTCGAAGTGGGGAATCTCGGTCGAATTCTGGCGGGTGAACTCGTGCGGTGTATCAGTTCTGCAGACGCTGGATAACTATCCTGATACCAGGGGGATATACGACGGAAAATATAATTTTTCCGAGTCAGAGATATTTCTTAAATGTAGTTGCCGTGATTGCCATTGCGATACCAAGCATTACAGCACAAGGCAAAAATACGGCCATAGGGTTGAGCGAAAAGGGTAGAGATAGGTAAATGATCCAGGGCACGATCAGCAGTGGTATCACTGCGCGCTTGGCGCGGTGATAGACAAAACTGCTCTCACGGCCCGCGCCAAATTTGCGCAGGTCACGGCGCATCAAGCCATCCACAAAACCAGTGAACATGGCCAACAGAAATAAGGGTGTGGCTAGGACTAGAATGGTCAGGCGCACCACGAAGGTAAAGGTCACATACACTGCAGCCAGCACAAAATCCTCAATGCTCAGGTATAGCTGATTGGTCCAACTCCAGAAGCTGTTGCCCTGACTCGACACCCGCGCCTGCCGGGCAAAATCCGCAAAGCCAGTCTTGACCAGCAGCCACTGATTGAGAAAATCCAGTACTTGAACGATTGTTTGCCCGGGTTGTTGGAGGATGAGTGAAGCTTTGAAGTGCTCGCTGAGCCATCCCAATTCGCTATTCAACATGGCCTGGCTGTGTCGCCAACCCTGATCGCCCCAGAACAATAGCAGGCCGGCGAACTCTATGAGGATCGAGAACAGTAACGAGGCGATCAGCAATCCGACGATGCGCAGGACCAGGCTGATTGCCGAGATGATCAACCCCGGGCGCTGGACCGGTTGTGGCGGCGTGTTCTGGACGGAAGTCGCCATCGTTCACTCCATTGCGCGCTGCAGCGTTGATGTCTTCACGACGCCTTCTGGACAGTTTTCTGCTGAATCAAAACCTGTAGCGGGGGCGGGCTACCCCACCTGATCCAGATCGAAGTTTGTTGTTGGGCCGCCCCCGCTGGCAGTCCACCACTGTCCCGCCTGCTCGTTGTAGGTGGCCCGCATCCGCTGAGTGAGTTCCTGCAGATCCTTGGGCATGGCATCGTCGTTGGAGGGTTTAGGTAAAGGCATGCGGACTTTCCAGAGCTGCCCACCGGCCTGAAAGGAGAACATTTGCCCCTTGGGCAAACTGACGATATGAGCAGGCTCGATCAGCGGCACACTGGTGCTGCTGACACGATCCTGGGAGGACGAAGTGAAGTCGGTATTGGCTTCAGGATCGGAGGTGTCAGTCGCACCCGACACCAAGGTTCTAGTTAGCACGTTGACCTTGGGCAACTGCTGGGTGAGCAGCTCCGCAGTTGCGGTCTCGCGTACGCGGAGCATCTGCAAGGTGTTGAAGTTGCCGATGACCTGGCCGGCCTTGGCCCGGTTGCCGATTCGCGCCTCGATATCGCTGAGGGTCTGGGTGTAGGCCGTCACCTGGATGCCGGCACCGCCACCCTTGTTGATCAGCGGGATGAATTCATCACCCATCAATTCGTTGAACTCATCGGCGTGTAGGTTGATCGGCAACTTGTCACTGTTGTTACCCGATTGGGGCAGGCCATGGTCGATGCCGTGTTTGTAGATGTGTCCGGCGACCGACACCAAGTCGGCGAACATGGAGTTGCCCACCGCGGCGGCCACCTCGGCGTCGGTCAGTGCATCCAGACCGACGTAGACGATGCCGCGTTTTCGGATGATCTGCATCCAGTCGAAAATTGGCCGCGGGTCATCTAAATCGGTGTAGTTGGGGGCCAGTAACTGGGCGGTCTTGCCGGTGGTGAGTTTCTCCAGCAGCGGCAGTAGCGAGGCAACGATTTTGTCGAAGTAAGTACGGTCATATCGGACCGCCGAACGCAGTCCGTCCATGACCGGATCAAATACCCGCTTCAGCGCCAGGTACTGCTCGATGGCCACCACACGCTTTTCGCGCCCCACCATATGCCGGGGAATGTTCTTCTCGGTGAGCTTGCCTTCAAGCTGGACGATTACTTCCCATGCTTTCGGATCGGTTTTGGCGAAAAACTGCTGGGCGTATTCGATGAACAGTGCGTCGATGTTGACCACATGTCGCTGGATCTGCAGGTAGTCTGGACGTCGGCCCAGCTCGATCAAAGCACGGGCGATGATGTTGACGAATCGCCAGGCAAACTCGCGAAAGGCCGCAGAGTTGCCTTCACCGCTGAGCTGTCCAGCGATACGCGATGCAACCTCCGAGATGCGCCCGAAACGTCCCACGGCGTTGTAGCGTGCGGAGATCTCCGGCCAGCCCAGATGGAACACATAAAACTCTTTCTCCCGACCGGCGCGTTTGGCTTCGACGTACATCCGTTTGAGCAAGTCGGCGTCGCCCTTCGGATCGAAGACGATGACCACCTCATGCTCGATGCGATGAATATCCTGGGTGATGTACACCTCGGCGAGCCGGGTCTTGCCGACACGGGTAGTGCCGAGCACCAGGGTGTGTCCGACCCGTTCGCCCAGCGGCAGACTGACTTCCGTTTCATCGGGCTCGACCCCATGCAATAGTGGCGAGCCACCTACCGGGGGCAAAGGCCGCATCGGATTGAAGGCACTGTCCCAGGCCGTGACACGGGCCAGTATCGAGAGTGGAAACGGTGCATGCTCCAGGCGCCGCTCGAGTCCACGGGCCAGGCGGTAGCGGGTCGGTTGGTCGATATAGTGGGCGACCGCCGGATCCTGGGCCTCGACCAAGCGCTGGGTGTGCAGGCGGGTCCAGCGAAATCCTCGGCCCATGAACAGACGCTTGCGGCTGACCGGAATCTGCCGACTGGTCAGCTCGTAGCGGGGCAGCCGACGGATATTGCGCCGATAACGCAGCACCTCCCAGGCTTGTCGCAGCCGGATAAGGCCGAACAGGGCATAGGCCAGCGCTGCAACCAGACCGATCTCGGGTGACAGGGCCACAGCCCAGGGCGAGTACACGCACAACACCGCGGCCGCGATGCAGATCGCTACGGTGTACAGCTCCACCGCTGGCCGGAGCTTGGACTCCATCGCATGCTCGGCCATGACCTGGACTCACTGTTCCAGTGAGGTGGCAGTGATCAAGACGGGGTAGTGCTCAATCTGCAGGCGGGTGGCGATGTCGTTGCCGTTGACCGGCAGGATGGTGATGCCCGGAGCGGCTGCTCGAATCCGGCCCAGGGCTTCAGTATCGGCCACTTCCACGGCGAGGCCAGCCGCGCCCATTTCCTGCAGTTCAGCCGCGCGTTGACGCAACCAAGCCAGTGATTGGGGATCCTCACCGATCAGGAAGAAAGGCCGTAAGCCCGGCATGTTCAGGGCGCGAGGCGTGATCTGGCCTGGGCTCAAGTGGGAGCTGCGGATGGGCAGTATCCAGGCTTCATCGGCAAACGTGGACAGGTCCGCAGGCATGGCCCGATCAGGGTGGATCTTGTTGTTTATTGACGGCCTGGCAACTTGAAAAGGGGGGCGGGTGAAGTCGCTAGGCTGATCCGCGGCAACGGTCAGTTCCGGCTGGGCGAAAGGTGCCAAGAGCAGGATGCAATAACAGACAATGGGGATTCGCTTCATGGTGGTGTGCCCTGTTCAAAGGAAGTCAGCAACTGTTCGAGTCTCTGGGAAAAGCCAGCACGGTAGCGTGCTGCCGGCGTTCCGCCTGCCGGACGGTGATAGCGCCCGGCAGCTAAGACCCAATCACCGGTGGCAGCGTGATGCTCCTGCAGCAGCGCGGCGGTCACGGCGAGATTTCGGTAGGGATCAAGGGCTTCGCAAGGGCTGGAAAAACGTTGGCCGTGGTAACCCAGGTTGGTTTGCCCGAGACCGGCATCGACCCGCTTGGCGTCATGTCGGGCGAGTGCCTGAAGCAAGGCGTGACAGGCGGTCTGGCGAGTGGCGAAGCGGTAGGGTGTTCCGGCGATGTTCAGGGTCCAAGGCCAGGGCAGCAGTCGACCACGGACGCGGGCACCACTCTCCTGCAGGGCAATCGCGAACAGCACCGTAGAAGGGATGTCGGCGTCATGCGCTGCCAGTTGGTAGGCAGGAGGCGGAAGTTCGTCAGCCTGGACGGCGAGCATCGTCAGCATGAGCGAAATACCACTCAGTCGAAGCGTTGCCATTGTCCATTCACCTGTTGGAACGTGGCGGGCAACGGCCCCGGGGCACCCAGGCTGAACCAGCGACCACGGTCATGGTTCAAGGTGATCTGCTGGCGTTGGACCTTGACCGGATCGATGTCGGCTTGCCGAGCCCAGCTACGGACGCGTTCATCCTGGCCTTGGCTGCCCACCAGGTAGATATCGAACGCCGTGTCGCTGATTTGCAGACGCTGCGCTTCGTCGGTGCACGCTGGGCAGTGGTCCTCCACAAACAGGGCCTGGCGCGGCACGACCGATGAGCTGGCAGGGGGCGGGGAGGCCATGCCCTGGATCGGCAGCAGCCCGGGAAACAGCTTGGCCCAGGCTGCAGTGTAAGCGTTTTGGTAGGCCAACTCGCGCTCGGCGCGTTTGGCTTCCAGCGCTACCTGTAATTCGGCATAGTGCTGGCGCTCTTGGTCGGTCTGGGCCTCGACCCCGAGTGCGGTCAACGGATCGAGGTTCGGGCTCCAGAAACCGCGTGGGCCGGCTTGGATCTGTTCGAAGCGCGTCCACTCCTGCTCCGTCAGACCCCAGCTCGCAGCCTGTTCAGAGTGAGATCGTCCCAGCGGAGCGGACTGCGTGTCCTGGATCTGTGACTGTGCCGTGATGGGGTTACCCATCGCAGCACTCGTGATCAGTAACGAAATCAGACAGACGACGGGGAGTAGTGGCGCTCTGTTCATGATCGCTTCTCAAGGGAGGTGCACGGTCTGGTCTGGCTGAGCGGCCACCGCGAAGATGGCTGAGTTCGGCTCCAGTATTTTCAGGCGCCAAGCCCCTTGCTGCTCACCGCTATGTAGCAGCCGGACATCCGTGAGCGAGCGGCTGTCATGAGGTGCGACCGCCAGAAAGCGCTCACCACCGCGGGACTCGACACTCAATATTGAAAACGGTGGCGAGAGCGGGGTGGGTTTGGGGCGAGCGGTCTTTTTCGGTTTGGTCGCAGAAGGCGTCGGCGGTGGAGGGAATGGCTTTGTCCTGAGGTCCAGGAGCTGCTGCTCGACCTGTTCAAGGCGTGCGCGCAGCGCTGTCAGGTCTGCCTGGGTGGCGCGGGCTGCGAGACCATCGCGCAGTTCCTGTATCTCTTGCGCCCACTGATCCAACATCGGATCGAGGGTATTGGCCTGTTGCTCACCAGTATCGACCATCTGCTTCAGGTCTTTCAGCGCGTACTGCAGCTTCTCCTGGGCGTCCTGGAGGGCGCTTGAATCATGTTGCAGGGTGTCCAGGGTTTGTAGGTGTTGGGTGTTCGTGCTCTGCAGTTCGGCCACGCGTTGATACTGGTTATACAAACCACCGCTCAGGCCGGCGACCGCCAAGCAAAGCAGCCCAATGATGAGGGTTTGAAACGTCGAGGCTCTCATGGGCGTGCCTCCAACAGATGGGGCAAGACGGGTGTGATCAGCGCGACGCCAGCCTCCGTTTTCTGCTGTTCGAAGCAGACTGAACGGCTGACTTCGTCGGTCGTGAGTTGCCAGGCGGGGCCAGCGAGCACCTGCAGCGCGCGGCGCAAAGAGATCGGGCCGAGCCGGTAATGGGCCGCGGGCAGGGGCCGAGTAAACAGCACCCTCACCGACGCGGTAACGGGGCAGAGCGCATAGCCCGAGCGCTGCAATACGTACAGCAATGCATCCTGCACTGAAGGGTTCAGGCTGGACGGGATGCTCACGTCAATGATTTGGGCAAGAAGATCGCGTTGTTCCGTGGTGGGCTCGGTGCTGACCAGCGTGTAGCGGCCATAACGAAGCTCTGCCGGATGGCTTTCTTCGGCTATGCCCCTCGAGTGCTGGGCCCGATTGGAGCCACTGTCGATCTCTGGATGGGTCGGCAAAGGGTTGGGGATTTGCGCGGTGCAGGCGCTCAACAAACCCAGCAGGCAGACAGGCGTGAAAAAACGCTCCATGGAAAAAACCTCATGTCAGATTCAGTGCAGAACCTGACATGAGGTGAAGGAGCGATTCAGTGAGAAAGTTGATTCATGGTGGGTCGTGTTAACGCTGAACGCGTTGCCATTCATCAAAAATGGCGAGCCCATCCAAGACGGCAGCGTCGGGGTCGAAGATCAACAATCGCACATCCGCCAATGCCGCCAGATACAGTACGTTGACCAAGGCTTCCGGTGTGCCTGCGTCGAGTTGTTCTTGTCTCAAGCTCGAATAACGATTGCCCTCAATGTTCAGCAAGTTCTCGTCCGTCCATGGCGTGCCGATCAGTTTGCAACCGATACCGCAGCAATCTGGCAGCGTAAAAAGCTCGAACAAGAGGCCGGTTTGCCGCAGAGCGAAGTTACTGACCCACTCCTCCAGATAAAGCATCGATTCTTCGGGAAGGTGCGCGGTACTGATTTCCCAGGCTCGACTGTAGTGTCCCGTTTCGAAGCTCAAGCGATGGACCATGGCTTGTGCCTCTTCCAGGTAGTACAGGTCACCGAGGTGATGCCGCTCGTTGAGCACTTCGCCCATCACGGCGTAGATCACTTGGCGTACCAGCCCGCTGGACTGACAGCGTTCATCCAAATCATCCGGAATGGATTGGCCTTCGCTGATAACGGCGAAATCGTCATTGAACAGGCAGGGGAACAGTTGCAGTTCGTCGTCGGGCAGATGGGCTTGTGCGTCGTGCACGGGTCGAAAGCAGGGAGGGCAGTCGTCTTTGTAGGTGATCAGTAGCAGCCGTTCGATATGAAGGTTTTCGTAACCGCGAGCAAATGGGTTTGAGGCCGTCAGCAGGGCTGCAGCTTGGTGTGTGGGGTTCATGAAGGTTCTCCAGAATGAAAATGAACAAGGCGCCCGAAGACGCCTGTGAGGGTTAAAGCCAGCCATGTTCGGCAAGAGAGAGAGGACGACCTTCACCCACGATGAAGTGATCCAGTACGCGCACTTCGATCAAGGCCAAGGCCTCTTTCAACCGTGCGGTCAAGACGCGATCCGCCTGGCTGGGTTCGGTACACCCTGAGGGGTGGTTGTGAACAAAAATGGCGGCCGCAGCGTTATTCGCGAGGGAGCGCTTAACGACTTGGCGGGGGTAAACGCTGGCGCCATCAATGCTGCCGTGAAAGAGCACTTCGAACGCCAACACGCGGTGCTTGGCATCGAGAAAAATCACACCGAAGACTTCATGCTCTTGTTGTGCAAGATGCAGTTTTAGGTATGAGGTCACGGCGTCAGGTGACGTCAGATTAGGGCCTCGGGCGAACAACCGACGATCCAGAATACGCAGCGCTTCGTCGATCAGCTGGTTTTCTTGGACGATACGATTAGCCTCGAAATCCGAGGTTTCAATCAGTGTGAGTTGAGTGCTCATGGTGCCTCCAAAGGGAACAATCAGGGGTACACGCCCGAGAGGAGTGGTGTCCCCGAGGTGGAAATAGAGTCGCGAGCATTAGTCGATGGCGCGCTGTTTACAGCCGAGTGAATCGGTGGCGTTGACCGTGTAGGTGTGAACCGCAGCCGTCGCAGGGTAATGGGGAAAAGGCTCTCATTCCCCAGCCGGCTTCGGGATTGAAGTCGGCACTGATGGGCATTAACCGAACCAGTCCACGATGGATGTCGGCGATGCGTTTTTCGATTTCATTCGCCGTGTAGTAGAGCGACAACGTGCTGTAGTCCTCGTAAGCCGCAGCGAACAGGCACTCGTCGCAAAGCCAGAAGGATTCCATAAGGTTCTCCTGTGCTGATTGAAGAAAAGGCGCTCGACAGAGCGCCTTGATGAGGAACATCGTGGATTGTTCAGGCGGACTGAACGGTATGGGTGGCATCACGGTGGGCCATGCGTGGAGCGGATAGAGATTCAGGTTCAACCCGAGCCTCTGTTGGGTTTTCGGTTTCCTCAGCTTCGGCATCAACCGACGTTGGAGAGGGTTCATTGATCGGCGCTTGCTCAGCAGGTGCTGTTGCTTCCTGCCTGGCGGGCGCTTTGTATTCGAACGTGCCGTTGACCTTGATCCAGTCGATGAACAGCAGACGACCTTTCAGGCTGGCGCCCGGTTGGCCTTTTTTTTCGCCTTTCTCGTAGAGAAACGGATCGATCCACAGGTCGCCGATACGGAACGACAGCAAGACCTTTTTCTCGGTGTTGACGGCGTCCATAAAGAGACGAATCAAGCGTTCAGCTTCGCCCCCAGCGACTTTGCAGTCGAAGCGGGTGTACTCCACGGCATCGGTGGCACCGTGCAGGGCGGCGATATCGCAGGCCATGAATGGCTGGCCGCGGCGGACTTGTACTTCACGAACACGGTTGAGGTAGCCGATACCGACGGTGTGCAGGTTGAAGTAGGTGGTCGCTTCTTGGGAATGGTTGGCGTGGGCCATGGTGGTTCTCCTGTTTCAATGGAAAACGGTGACGCACAGTCCCTGACGGGGAAGTGAGTCCCCGTCAGGGTAGGTAAGGTGAAGTCGAGCAATGAACGACTCGCCACCGGCAAGCCGATGACGATCAGAACGATGCGTCTGGGGGAATAGCGGTGCAGCAGAGAAACGTCTGCGGTGGTGATTCGCAGGCATGAGGTAGTGGGCATTCATTACCGCTGAAGCGGTAACCGCGCGAGCTTCCGAACGCTGATCGCACTTGGGTAAGCCACCACGAACGTGGCGTAGCCTTGAAGGTTTTGGCTACCTGGGCTGGGCTGTCAACGACAGCGAACCACGCCCTTTGTATAAGCTTGTCATAGGGGAGCGTCAAGACGCTGCCACCCGATTTTTTATGGCCGGAATACAATGGCAGTCACTGGATTGAAGAAAGTGAAGAGTGGGCCTGGCGGGGTGCCAGGCGAGGAACAGAAAAGCCACCTTTGGCGGTCTTACGCAGTCGACGAGCTCCTCGCAAAACTTGGTTTGACTGCGCAATGATTCGCCAACCTACCCTTGTCGTGGCCTGGGTCGGAAACTACTGGCACGCACCCGCCACCGTGATCAGGTCGAGCACAAGAGAGAAATGAAATTCCGCAGACGAGACGGCTCCGAACTCTAAGAGTTCAACCGAGCTGCCCGGAGCGAATCGGCTTTGGGTCGCCGTTGGCGGTTAACCGCCGACACTGGCGTGGAGCATCGCCCCCGTCACAGACGAGCAGCGCGTGGCCGGCATCTACCGGCGTTCCGTCATGCTCACCAGCGGGCGCTACGCGATGCTGGATGACGCATGGGATTTAGTCTGGTGCCTTGGCAGCCAGCGACAGAGAAGAAGCTTGGGTAGCAGATGGCCGCGGCGGTGATGTGTCGTGGGAGATCAGGCGCAACGTAGCGCCTCTTTCTGATAACAATGGAGGAAAGACATATCCTACGATTTAACCGCTGCCCCCTTCTTCGCTTCGTCGAGCAACCATTGAGCAAAAGCTTGTATTGGCTTTCTGCCCAATCCGATGGGCTCAGGGAGGATGAGGCAGAAGGTTTTGGAGATGGTTTTTCCCTCCGGCCACGGGGCGACCAGGCTTCCTGACGCAAGTTCGGTTTCAACGTACAGGCGGGGTACTAGCGCAACGCCGAGGCCGGCCAATGCGGCTTCTATCAACATTCCATGGAGATCAAAGCGTGCGCCAATTGCAGGATTGGTCAGCGGAGTTCCCGTCTCCTCGGAGTAGTGTTGCCAAGCTTCAGGGTTCTGTCGTCGGTGCAGGCGCGGTAATTCGTCCAGCGCGGCTGTTCGATTGCGTCCTGTCAGAAGTCCGGGATGGCAAACCGGAACCAGCACTTCATGCAACAAGGGGGATGTCCGCATGCCCGCCCACGCCGGGTGCTCGAAATGGATGGCAGCATCAAATCCGCTCCCGGCCAGGACGAAGGGTTCCATGCGCTCGGCCAAATGCACAGTAATGTTCGGATGCTTCTGCTGGAATCGTCCCAAGCGAGGAATGAGCCATCGCATCGCGAACGTCGGGATAGTGGCAATGTCCAGGCTTGCGCCATCGTTCGGCTGCCCCATTAAGTACTGACTGTCCCGATCCAAGCGGTCAAGCGATTCGCGAACTTGGACAGCGTAACGCTCTCCGTTAGGAAGGAGTCGGACCCGATTGCCGACCCGCTCGAACAGCGTGACCCCGAGAAAGGCTTCCAACCGGCCAATCTGGCGACTGATAGCTCCTTCAGTCAAAGACAGTTCCTCTGCTGCGCGCGCGAAACTGCCGTGGCGGGCGGCGGCTTCAAATGCTGTCAGTGCCGTGCTGCTGGGGATCTTCCTTCGCATGAGCGTTCCCGTTCTGAAGATGGCGATCCAGCTTAGCTTGATCTTTTGTAACTGAAGCATACCGAATAATCGTTTTATGCGCTGAGATCAAGGTCATACCATGACGAGACATCAACAAAGAGGGCCGGACGCACAAGAAGTCCGGTAGCGAGTGATCCATGATCTACACCGTCGAGTGCAGCTTTGCCGACCCAGCCAGCGAAGCAGAGTGGAATGATTTTTATACCTTGGAAAAGCTACCCGCGCTTATTTCCGTGAGCGGGTTCCATACTTCGCAGCGCTTCAAGGCGTTTAGCGCTGGTTGCCCTGTGTACCTGGCCATGCACTCGATCGACAGTCTGGCTGTGCTTGAGGGCGATGAATATCGCCAAAAGGGCGGGGGCAACTTCGCACGCTGGCAGCAGCACATCACCGATTGGCACCGCAATCTTTACGGCGGCCTTGAGCGTGCGCCTGCCATCGGTGAAGGGGAGCATCTGATCGTGAGCGCAGTCGGTCCCGAGCCGTTCATCGAGATGGGGCTCACGCCTGAGCAGATGTGGGCCGTGGCATTGGAGAAGTGTCCTGAAAACAGGTGGCTGGCGAAGCTGGGTAGCTCCACCAGTCTCGGCTTGGATGCGCTTCCCAAGGGCGTGCATCTCTATACCCCGATGACCGCGCAATTGACGAGTCACGATGGCACAGTGCCGCAGACCCAGGCGGACAACCATGCCTAACCTGACGATCTTCATCCAGGCGGAAAAGATGCCGCCCGAAGCGTATCTGTCGGAACTCACTGAAGAATGCACTCGACTTTGCACGGACGGCCTCCGGGCTGCGTTGGACAACGTGCATGTCATCTATGTCGCTGCCCGCCACGGGCGCGGGCATCCTGCTTACGCGCAAATCAAGTACCGCCTCGAACCGTTTAGAACGCCATCGGTCATGGACGATTTCATGGCGCGACTGGATGAGGCAATAAAACGCCATGCGGGGCTAACGGCGCGCATCCGTTGCTTTGGCTATCCAGCCGATACCATCTACGCGCGGAACTGATGATCCGCAAGGAGTGCCGCAATGAACCACGTGAAATTTCCGGGCCAGCAGATCGGCGAGTTTACTATTACGGCCATCAGTGACGGATACCTTTGCGCAAGTCTAGATCTTCTCTCCAATATCGATCCTACGGAGGCGTCCAAATTGCAGCAGGACGCAGGCGTGAGCGATCCATCCTCGATCCACATCAACTGTTACCTGGTGCGTGGAATGGGCCGCACGATCCTCATCGATGCGGGGGCTGGTGGTTTCAAGCAGTGGGGCGGCAAGCTAAAGGCGAATCTCGTGCTTGCTGGCGTGCAACCCGCTGACATTGACACCATTCTTCTGACCCATGCACATCCCGACCATGTTGGGGGGCTGCTTGACTCTTCAGGGGAAGCAGCCTTTCCCGATGCAGAGCTAGTCGTCCACCAGCGTGAGGTTTCTTTCTGGGAGGACGATGGCAATCTCAGTCGAGCGAGTGAGCGTGCTCGTGGCAACTTTCTGTTTGCTCGGAAGGTGTTCGATCAGTATCGGGAGAAGACGCGCCTGTTTACTGATAGCGAAGTTCTCCCTGGCATTAGTGCGATGCCCCTTCTGGGGCATACCGCAGGACATTCCGGTTATCGTCTCGATTCCAATGGTCGTAGTCTGCTGGTTTGGGGGGATATCGTTCACTTCCCCCAAATCCAGATTGCTCGTCCCGACGTATCCATTGCGTTCGACCAAGATCCGCTTCTTTCCGCCGAAACACGATCCAAACTATTGAATGTTGTTAGCTCGGATAAGATTCTTATCGCTGGTATGCACCTTGGCGAACTCGGATTTGCACATGTCGAGCGGCTAGGCAAGAACTACAAAATTTCCTACGAAACTTAGCGGCTGTTCGAGATGCCTACGATGCGTCGGCTACGGCGAATGAGCTCATTGATCCCACGGCGCCTCCTGCCAGCGGTCGAACAGAAAATCGCTGAACGCCGTCAGCCGGCGCGGCACGGGTTCGCGCCGTGCCCGCACGATGCTGATCTTCGAGGGCGTGGCTTCCCATTCGGGCAACACGCGCACCAGCCTCCCGTCGCGCAGTTCCTCGTGAATATCCCAGGTCTCGCGCAGCGAGATACCCAACCCGGCCAGGCACCACGCATGTAGCACGTCGCCGTTGTCGCTGCACAGCGTACCGCTGACCGCGACAGGCTTCTCCCGGTGGCCCTTGCGCAGCGGCCAGGTGCTTTGCAGCAGGCCCGGATAGGCGAACACCAGGCAGTTGTGCCGTTCCAGTTCTTCCGGCTGCGCGGGACTGCCATGCGCTTTCAGATAGGCGGGAGACGCCGCCAGGATGCGCCGGTTGTCGGCCACACGCCGCGCCACCAAACGCGAATCGGCCAACTCGCCCATGCGGATCGCCAGGTCGAGGTCGCCGCTATACAGATCCTGCACTTGATCGGACAGGCGCAGGTCGAAACCGACCCTGGGATGCAGGCGGCAGAAATCGTGGATAGCCGGGGCCACGAACTTGCGCCCGAACGGCGTGGGCGCGGTCAAGCGGATGGTGCCGCTCAGTTCCTGGCTGCCGCCAGTCGCCAGTTCTTGCACTTCTTCCAGCACCGCCAAGGCAACCCGTGCGCGCTCGGCGATGGCGCGGCCTTCGCTGGTGATGCGCAAGTTACGGGTGTTGCGCTCGAACAGTGTGGTGCCCAACGCCTGTTCCAGCCGGGCGATCTGCTTGCTGACCGTCTTAGGCGCGAGGTGCAGGTCGCGTGCGGCGGCGGAAAAGCTATGGCGCTCCACAACATGCACGAACACCGCTAGGTCATCAAGATTGCGCAGGGCCATTTGGGTCGTTCCGGGGAAAGTGTTTGTAGATTTTGGTCGTTTAAAGGATATACCGAATTCACCAGAATGAGGATCCCAACTTCCCACATTGCAACGCGCATGCCTCCGTTGGAGGTGTCCGGCGGTGTGCTCGATTCGCTTGCAGGAGCTTCTGATGACCCAACGTGTTCTTTTCGTCCTGACCAGCCACGACCGCAAGGGACCGGCCGGCGCCGCCGATGCCGCGCCCAGCGGTTTCTATCTGTCCGAGGTCACGCATCCGCATCGGGTGCTGGCAGACGCCGGTCATGCGGTCGATTTCGTCAGCCCCAAGGGCGGCAAGACGCACGTCGATGGACTCGATCTGGACGATCCGATCAATGTCGCGTTCTGGAACGATGCGACGCTAAGAAGCGCCATCGAGAACACCATGGCACCCACGCAGGTCGGTCCCGATGCCTACGCCGCGATCTTCTACGCCGGCGGCCACGCGACGATGTGGGACTTCCCGGACAACGCCGAACTGGCGGCCATTGCGGCGTTCATCTACGAGCGTGGCGGCGTGGTCGCGGCGGTGTGCCACGGGCCGGCCGGGCTGGTAAACCTCAAGTTGTCCGATGGCGGCTATCTGGTAACGGGTAAGGACGTGTCGGCCTTCACCAACGAGGAGGAGCGTGCGGTCGGCCTGTACGACACGGTGCCCTTCCTGCTGGCCGATGCTTTGCAGGAGCGTGGCGCCCGGCATGTGCCTGCGGCGAATTTCCAGGTGCAGGTAGTGGCGAGCGAGCGCCTGGTGACGGGGCAGAACCCGGCCTCGGCCAAGGGCGTCGCGGAAGCGATGCTGCCCCTATTAGCGGTGATAGCCGAGAAGCGAGGCTGAACCATGAATCCACGTATGCCTTTCGTCATCTACGTCTTCGCGCTTTGCGCGTTCGCCCTGGGCTTTACCGAGTTCGTCACCATCGGCCTGGTGTCCACTATTTCCGCTGATCTGCATGTCAGCGTCAGCCAGGTTGGCGCGGCGGTTACGGCCTACGCGCTGGGTGCGGTGATTGGTGCGCCAGGCCTGACCGCGCTGGCAACCCGCTGGCCGCGCAAGCGGCTGCTGCTGGTGGCGATGGGTCTGTTCACGTTGGGCAACGCTGTAGTCAGTCTGTCCGATGCACTGACACCCATGTTGGTGGCCCGCTTCGCCTCCGGCCTGGGACATGGGGTATTTCTCGCCGTAGCATCCAGCGTGGCAACCCAATTGGCGGGCCGACATCGCGCCGGTGCGGCGGTGGCCGTGGTGTTCGGCGGCCTGACGCTGGCACTGGCGCTGGGCGTACCGCTCGGCACCTACCTGGGCAGCGTGTTGAGCTGGCAGGTCATCTTCATGGCAGTGGCCGCAAGTGGTGCCATTGGATTCGTCGGCCTGCTAGCCCTGATGCCGACAGATCTCAACGATGCCTCGGCGCAGGCCAATGCGATGGATGGCCTGAAAGCCATGTTCAATCCGCGTCTGCTGGCCGGAGCCGGTATCACCGTGTTGGCGTATGCGGGATCTTTCGCGCTCTACACCTACATTTCGCCGATCCTGCTGCAAGTGACGGACGTGAGTGAAAGCATGGCGAGCCTTTTGATGCTGGGCTACGGCGTGATGGCCGCCATTGGCAATGTGTGGGGCGGGCGGCTCACCGACCGCAAGGGTGCCGACTTTGCGGTGATGACTGTGCTCGTCGGCCTGGCCGTCGTGCTGTTGGCGATATGGGAATCGGCACCATCGTTGCCGTTGATGGTGTTGCTGACGGGCCTGCTGGGTGCGCTGACCTATGCGGCGGTGCCAGCCTTGCAGGCGCGGGTGATCGGGTTGTCGCACATCCACGCGCCGCAGGCGCCAGCGGTGGCGGCTGGGCTGAACATCGCCGGCTTCAATGGCGGCATCGCGTTGGGTTCGCTGCTAGGCGGGGCCAGCCTGGAAGCGATGGGTCTGACCAGCACGGCCTGGGTCGGTGCGGTTGCCGTGGGCCTGGGGATCGTCTGGATGCTCTGGCAGATGCGGCGTCCCACGTTCCTGGGCGCAAGAACTCATAGATAGGTGAACGATGGATCTTCGGCATCTTCGCTGCTTCCTGGCCGGAGCCGAAGAATTCCACTTCGCCCGTGCGGCGGAGCAACTGCACATTGAGCAATCGCCGCTGTCTCGGGCCATCAAAGAGCTCTAAGAAGAACTGGGCGTGGTGCTGTTCGCACGCACAACACGCAGCACACGCCTGACGCGTGCGGGCAAGCTTTTTATTGAGCATGTGCCGCGTGTCTTCTCTGTCTTGCAGCAAGCCAGTGACAGCGTGAAGGCCTCAGCCAACGGCTTCCATAGTCGATCGCGCATTGCCCTGTCCGACGGCATCACGCCCTCGCGACTTCCGGCTTTGCTGGCGCTTTGTCGGCAGGAAGAACCCGAGGTCGAAATCCGCTTCTTCGAGGTGCCGCTGTCGCAGCAGATCAAAGGGCTGCACGGCGACCTGTACGATGCGGGCTTTGCACGTGCCGATGAAGTCGGCAAGCCGCGTGCAGGTCGTGTGGAACCGCATCATCCTGCCGGACACGTCTTCACTCACGCGGGACAAACTAGCCGGTTCCGATCCGGCCGGCTATGCCGGCCTGGAGGATGGCGTCGATTGGCACTGGGGACGCATCCTAGCGGGTGCCGCGCTGTCCACCATATTGGGCGTAGGCTCCGAGCTGGCAGTCTCGAAACAAGGCAATGTCAATGGCAATACCGTCATCGCGTTCTGGGATAGCGCGCAGGACACGGCCAATCAGGTTGGCCAGGAGTTCGCACGCCGCAACCTCAACATCCAGCCGACGCTGACCGAGCGGTCCGGCCTGCCGGTAAGCATCATCGTCAATCGGGATCTGGTGATTCGACCGTATCAGCCGTTGTTCTTCTACCGTGTGACTTCACAATGAGCACGCCCAAGAAGCTGCGGCTGGGGCCATTGCCGAAAACCGAGAACATCAAGCTTACGTTCGGATGTCCGGTCACGCTCAAGGCCGACCTCGACCGCTATGCCGCGCTGCACGCGTAGACCTACGGCGAAGCGGTCGATGCCACGGTGGCCAGCTCCGAAACCGCGCTGACGAAGCCTGTTACTACTATCGGTCACCGCATGGCGAACGCGCGGCTCAAGGGCTGCGCGTTTAATTTCTGCGGCAAGGAGAGGATGAGATAATCCTTGAACGGTTGCCTTATCGCTCGCCATGGCGTGATGAGGCTTGCTGCCGCGATGCTCTTATGGACTCCTAGGCCATAGAGTTGGAACTCCTGAAAAAAACCTCAATCCGGTCTAACCGTTGCCCTGTATAGGCTTCTGATGCGATCTGCATTCAATCAGAACGCTTCATACAGGCCATATTTTAATGGCCGGAATACGGTGGCAGTCAGTGGAATTAAGAAATGAAAAAATGAAGAGGGGGCCTGGTGGGGCGCCAGGCGAGGAAGAGAAAAGCCACCTTAGGCGGTCTGACGCAGTCGACAAGCTCCTCGCAAAACTTGATTTAACTGCGCCCTGATTCGCCAACCAACCCTTGTCGTGGCCTGGGTCGGAACATGCTGGCACGCATCCGCGCACAAAGGGTGCCCAGTGTTTCCCCGGTGGGCTCCGGGACTGAATATGATCGCCGTGGCGGATGACCGCTGTTGCCTGGCAGAGGCGACAGTGGTCATCCGCCACCACTATCAGGTCGAGCACAAAGCGGGAATGGAATTCCGCAGAAGAGAAGGCTCCGAACTCAGGGAGTCCGACCGAACTACCCGGAGCGAATCGGTCTTGGGTCGCCGTAAGCGATGATCCTGACGTACTACAGCAGAGCGGGTGTGACGAAGTCAAGCCAGTGGGTAAAGAGGTTATTTGCTACTGAGATGAGCGGCCAACTGTTCGACGGTCGTCAGGATAAAGGCACGGTCGCTTTCTTGAAGGCCGCTCAGCAGACCCGCGATCATCTGGCCCTGGTCGTTGGGGCGACTGCTCGACTCCGTTAGCAGTTCATCCATCCGGCAGTCGAAGATGTCCGCCAGTTGCATCAGTTTGACCACGGAAAGCTCAACCACGCCCCGCTCAAGGCGCGAAATGGCTTCGCTGCCGATCCCCAGCCGTTCAGCCACCTCTTCCTGGGTCAGATTACGCTGAGTGCGGTGTTTCGCGATCATGCGCCCGATTTGGGCTTGGGTTGGATGTTTATGTGCCAAGTGATCAGTTCTCCAATTCAACCCGAATGGTTGAGCAAAGACCCGTTGACATGAACATCCTTAGAGGTTGAGTATCGACTTATATGGTTGCTATATTGACTGAAATAGCTGTTTGTCGCGACGTGACGTCTGTTCCTCCAGGAACAGAGCCCGTAGTGACCAGTGAGACTGAGCGGTTCGATAGGACCAAATGGAGGAAAGGTTGAGCATGGATGAGCAGCGCGAGAACGTCATGGACCTGATCTGGGATCGAACACTGGAGCTGTTCATCAAAATCCATGACTGCCCTGATAACCCCGAACACCGCAACAGCCTTGTTCATTGGCTTAACGAAGATCCTGCTCACCTGAAAGCGTTCAACGAACTGGGGCAGATATGGATAGCGACAGGCATCGCCTTGGCCCGTGAAATCGGACGACCGCTAAGCGACTTGGAGAAGGATCAGCCGCCATTGATGATGCACTGACTCATCACCCCAAGATTCATGTGGACACCAATGGCGCCTCATGGACGAGGCGTCCCTTTGCTGATTGGCACGGTGCCTTTGCAGTCGGGGTAGTGGGAGCATGACCAGAACGGCCCTGATTTTCCCTTTCGCCTGAGCGTTGAGGCATTGCAATTGGGGCAAGCCGGCCCGGCTTCGACCGGTACCGACAAGGTGAGCGCTCCGCAGTTTGCGATCAGCTGCGTAATCCAATGCGCCTGCTTGGCAACGAATGCATCCAAGCTCAGACGTCCTGCTTCGATTTCATCCAGAGCTTGCTCCCAGATCGCTGTCATACCCGGATCGGCGACTGCCGCGGGTACCGCTTCGATCAGGGTATGGGCCGCTGCGGAGGCCGTTAATGCACGTTTTTTCTTCAGCAAGTAACCGCGATCAATCAACCCTTTGATGATGCCAGCTCGTGTGGCTTCGGTGCCGATACCGGTGGTGTCCCGAAGTTTCTGTTTAAGGCGCGGATCGTTGACCAACTTGGCGACGTTTTTCATCGCCTTGACTAGATCGCCCTCGGTGAGCGGTTTGGGCGCAGCGGTGCGCATGGACTTGAGTTCGACGTCGTCCACTTCGCATTGCATACCCTGTTGTAGGGCGGGCAACCTCTGGGATTTTCGACTGGGTTCATCGTCTTCGGCGTTGTCGGAGAGTAAACCTTTCCAGCCATGGACGATGATCTGTTTGCCAACAGCAGTCAAACGCTCGGCGCCGCACTCCAGTTCGACCTCGGTTCGATCAAACTCGTGATGCGGTAGGAATTGCGCGAGGTAGTGACTACGAATCAGTTCGTAGACTTGGCGTTCTTGTTCGGACATCCGCGCCAGGTTCGCCGGCTCGGTGGTGGGGATGATGGCGTGGTGCGCGGTGACCTTGGAATCGTTCCACACGCGGGAGTGCAGTGATCGATCGAGTCTTCCGAATGTGGGCTGCAGCGCCGGATCCGTTTTGAGCAGGGCATCGAATACCGCGGGAACCTCGTTGAACAGACTATCCGGCAAATAGCGGCAATCACTGCGCGGATAGGTGGTGGCTTTGTAGGTTTCATACAGGGCTTGGGCGATGTTCAGGGTTTCCTGAGCGCCGAGTCCCAGTTTGCGCGAGCAGACTTCTTGCAGTGTGCTTAGGTCGAAGGGCAGGGGCGGAGGTTCTCGGAAACGCTCAGTCTGCAGCGAGAGCACTGTGGCGGTCATACTGCTAGAAATCTCTTGGGCCGCCTGAGTGACCAGCGCTTGTTGCAGGCAACGACCTGCCTCGTCCTGCCCTGAGCTGGGTGGTAACCACGACGTGATGAATGGTTGCCCCATTGAGGACAGGTGCACCTCCACTTCCCAGTAGGGCACCGAGACGAAGCTGGCAATCGCACGATCCCGATCGACTACCAAACGTAAAGTGGGTGTCTGGACGCGTCCAACCGACAATACACCGTCGTAGCCCGCCCGCCGACCAAGAAGGGTAAACAAACGACTCAGGTTCATGCCGATCAGCCAGTCGGCTCGGCTGCGGGCGAGGGCTGAGTGGTAAAGCAGGAAGGTCTCCTGACCAGACTTTAGTGAG
This sequence comes from Pseudomonas pharyngis, assembly GCF_021602345.1. Classification (GTDB taxonomy): domain Bacteria; phylum Pseudomonadota; class Gammaproteobacteria; order Pseudomonadales; family Pseudomonadaceae; genus Aquipseudomonas; species Aquipseudomonas pharyngis. The sequence goes on along the minus strand of NZ_BQID01000002.1, from coordinate 599,258 downwards.
GAAAGTGCGTTGCGAATCGACGCCTCATTGAGTGCGGACAACCAAAGACGTTGAACGGGACCTCGATACTTGCAGAGTTCTAGTAGCTCGCGGGCAATCATTTCACCTTCACGATCGGCGTCGGTCGCGATGACGACAGCAGAGGCTTCACTGAGCAGGCGCTTGATGACTTTGAACTGTGCCGCAGTCTTGGGTTTGACCTCGACCATCCACTGCGCGGGAATGATCGGTAGATGATCCAACGACCAACTCTTGAATTGCTCGCCATAGGCTTCAGGCGATGCTATCTCCAGCAGGTGGCCGATACACCACGTTACGGTTGTCTCTGTGCCAATCAGGCAACCATCACCACGCCGAGTGGCCCCGAGTACCTTGGCGATGTCCCGACCCTGGGAAGGTTTTTCGCAGAGGAAGAGGCGCATAGAACTGCTCCGTATTGAGGTCGGAGCAGCGTTGTCGGAAACATCAGTGGCGAGATATGAGAAACCTGAATGGCAGGTTCCTCATATTAGTCGGTGAGGGCAGTCTTGAATGGGGCGTGGCTACTACCATGTAGTCACGTGGACGACAGTGCTTCATGAGCAGCGAGTAATGACAGACCAGGAACTTCGCGCAAAGGCGCAATTTTTGTGCCTCAAGTCAGTCATGCCGATGGTGGCTGCCCTCTGCGCTTTTTGGACTTCGACGCAGGCGAGCTGGCCAGGTCTGTAGCCTGCCCGACGGGAGCCGCAGACGAAGCTGATTCACCTGAGCGCTCCCGCATGACCACGTTCTGCACGCGATGAGGCAGAATGCCGACACGACGCGCCTCGATCTTGAAGGTGACCCGCGCATTGTCTTCACTGTCCTCCCACTCGTCGCGTACGGTGCGGCCCTCTACCAACACGCGCATGCCTTTCTGGTACAGCGTGCTCCAGTGTTCGGCGTCGCGGTGCCAGAGCTCGACCGGCGCCCAATAGCCGCCTCGATCTTCGTAGCTGCCATCGCGTGGCACGGGGTTGTCGAAGTACACATTCAGGCGCAGCAGACGCCGTGGCTCGTCATTGCCTGACGGGAATTCCTGGAACTCTGGCGCACTGCCGATGTTGCCTTCGCCGACGAAAAAAGTACTCATCGTGATATCTCCGCTGCTGGTGTGGACTGGCGCAGCAGCCGTTCGGCGCTGGCCATTTTGATCGCGCAGGTTGAAGCCTGACGGTAGAGCGAATGCACCACGCTCATCTGCAAGTTCAGTGCAATGCGTTCGCATTCGAAACGGTGCAATCCCTCGCGTACGGTTGGCGGCAAGGCCTTGCTGGAGACCTGGCGTTCCCAGACCGCAACGCCCATACGGGCAAAATCGCGGGTGCGCCATCGCAAAAAGGTGCTCCGCGCACTGGTGTTCTGCAGCACCAATCGAATATCCAGCAACGAGTAAGGCGGTTGCCCGGCCTGCTGCGCCACAGCCTCCATCAGAAGACGTAACTGCGCCTCAGTTGCCCTCGCCACCTGCGCCAGGTATTCCAGTTCCCCCTTACCCTTAAAAGGTTTCAAAAGGCCTTTTAGGGAAGCAGCGTGTTCGAGCTGTCGATAGGCATCCGGTGTTAGTGTTTCGAGGGGCATTGGTTGAGTCGCGATCAGGGGGGGCATACTTCGTCCTCTCGATCATCCACTGCCGCAGACGGCTCTAACGCGTCCTCTGCCAACGCGTCGGCGTCATCCACTGCCACAGCGCCCCGACGAATGATGGGTGGCGCGAACTGAGAGCGGCGATGCCCTTCAAGGATGTCCATAGGGGGGAGTCCAAACTTCTCCATAGCCGCCAGAGCACGGGCGTTGTTCGCAGCCATGTCATCACGGGTGATGCCAGCATGCCGATAGCGCTGCGCCTGACCGAACAAACTGCGCAGCAGGTGGGCGCCGTCGTCGATCCAGGCTTCCATGTCTCGGCGACCGATCAGGGCGGTGTGATGTGCCAACAGTGTATGCCGCACCAGCGTGTCGTAGTCAGTCAGCAGGTAGACGGCGAGAAATCCCAGTTGGCTGCCGATGTACAAGGGTAAGGTGACGGGGTGGATATTGAGGTTATCGCTCATGTCGATCTGCGTCGGCAGCTCCTGTCTGATCCGGTCCAACTGCTGGGTCAGTTCCAGCATCCCAGCCTTGGCCTGCATCAATTTTTCTTCGAGCTGCACGATCGCCCAGTCGGCATAAGGATCGTCCTGCGCTGCGGCTTGTTTGATCAGGTTTGTGACGCTGATGTAGCCCGCCATACCCATAATCGGGTGGACTCCTTTGCGTGCGGTCCGGCCCTGCCAGATCCGGGCGGCGTGGTGCGTGTGCAGCGTCAGCGTGATGCTACTGCGCAATGAACCCAGGTTGAGCTGATAGTGATCGGCCACGTTGTAGTCCTCGCATAGGCTTGCACGGAGACGTTGCGATATATGAAGGTCAAGGACAGCTGAAAAGCTGAATGCGGTGTGTTCGGTTTGGTTTGAGATGGTTGAATTTCGAGACGCTCGTCAGTGATGCCAGTGGCATCAAATCTACTGACGTCCAGGGGGTTTGCTACGCAGCTGGCGTAGTTCATCCAGGCACGCTTGGGCGAGGGCAGAGGCGGGTTCGCCCTTTTTCCTAAGTTGGCGCGGGGGAGAGGGGGGCGGCTCTGTCATGGGTAACGATTCAGCCTGACCTGCCCAAGGGCGGAAATCGCCTTTCAGCGCCCGCTGGATCAGGCCCATCAGATACGCCGCGGGTTTGCGGACGCTTCCTGCCGCACATCGCGCGCCCGCTTCGTTGAGCACCGCCTGCCGATCTGCTGGTTTCAGCTTGTTCAGCGTCACGGTGACGGCCTGCCGCTCGCTCGGACTTAGGTGCAGCGGATCAGGCCAGTGCAGGTTATCCACCGCCGGGGTCGCGCGCGGTATCGTACAAATACTTTCTTTTAATACAGTACAGGCGGCATTCGCATTCCGAACGCTGCCGGAAACATGGGCGTTCAGACCCGGTTCGGATTCCGAACTAGGCCCTGCACGATTCCGAACGCGGTGGGCGCCACCCAGTTCGGAATCGTGTAACGCTTCATCGGGTGCGAGATCCAATCCTTGCTGTGTCCACTGGTCGCTCCAACTGTCGAGCCGGGAGGGGAGTCGATCCAAATCGATATCGGTGTCCTGATGAATTTCTTCCAAAACATGCCGAGCGACAATTCGCACCGCCTTGGTCGCGTGAGAGAGGGCATGTCCGACCAGCTCCAGATAATCCTGATCCAGCTCCATGGCTTCGGCGGGCGTTAACGGTTCATCGTGCAGGACGTACAGAGAACCTTGTAAGCGCCCGCTGAGATGATCGCGGCCACGACTCACCAAACTGAGCCAGCGGGTCAGCCTGAGCATCGTCAAGACGCGAGCGATGGTTTCACGGGAGGCTGACGCACCGTAGGGTACGCTCGACAGGTAAGGTTGCAGATCTTCATAGCGCGGTGTGACCACACCCTGGCCTTGCAGCATGAGTCTAAATACTTGCCATGCATTACGCTCCAATGGCGTCAGCCGACAATCCAGCAGCAAGCGACGCGGCACGACTTCGTGTGATTGGCCACTGAACAGGAAGCCTGCTTGCAGGGCCTGGTTGGAAGGATGTTCAGTGCTGGGGCGTGCGGGCCAACGTTCACTTAGTTGTTGGGTGCATTGCTGCAGGACACGCTGCCAGCGACTGGAAGGGGCAGTGTTCATGTTCCGTTGCTGTAATGGTCGATCTGCTGCCAAACGATGGTCAAGCTGATCTGTTGCTCCTCCGCCAACATCATCATGGCGTCGAGCTGATTCTCAGCACCGTCTTGATCGCGTAGCTGGCACCAACGCTGCCAGAGCGCATGTTCCTGCGCTTCGCTCAAGTTCTGGGGGCGGCCCTTACGGGTTTCTATTTTGAGCAGACGTCGGCGCAGGGCGGTTTCCGAATGCGCCAAGCCGAAGCACTGATACATGATGGTACTGCTAGCACCGAGCTTTAGCGCTCGGTTGATTAAACGCTCGTTATGTTCGTCGCGTTCGGCCTGGTCGATCAACCGATGCAACACCGGCGAATCAATCTTGACCTCAACCCAGGGGACGGTGGCATGGGCCAGGCGTGACAGGGTGGTCGGCGGTAATGATTGCAACAGGTAGATGTCCTCTTCACCCAGTCCGAGTGCTTTGCAGCGTTGCAGATTACCCAGGCGCAACTCGTGAAGGACCTGGGTTAGCATGGCCTGGTTGAGCACATTGAAGGACAGGTTCATGGCAGCTCCCTTGGTGAATCGTCTTCATGGGTAAGCGTTAAGTCGATCAGGCGCCGGGATAAGCGAATGAGGCGATACAGTTTTATTAGCAGACCGTCCGGCAGTCGCTCCAGCCCTACGTCCACGGCGGGACGATCTGTCAGCGGAAGTTGATAGACCCCCAACAACAGCTGCCCGAACAGAGCTGAGGGCAATTGCTTGCGATCCTCCCAGTTTACTTCGTCTTGGGCACGCAGCAGGGCCAAGAGCAACAGGTGAACGCCGGCCGCACGAGGGGCTGCAAGATCAAGCTGCTCGATGCTGAGGGCGAAACCCAGGCCGTGCTTTTGGTCGATGATGCTCTCGGGATGTCCGGCATAGGCCGCCATTTCCCGAGCCAAGCCGGCAATGGCTAAACGCAGTTGTTCGGGGGTATCCAGTGTTGGTGCGATGATCCAGATGTCGTCGATCGGGCAGATTGCGACGGTTGGTTCTGGTTTGGGGGCAGTGTCGCGTTCAATCTGTTCGCGGATCTGCTGGACACGTGACGGAGAGCTGACTGCTGATACGACATTCGTTACGGGCAGCGTGAGCTGTTCCTCTCGCTCTGTTTCGGTCTGCGTCCAGGTTTGAGCTGATTTGGGATGCGGCCCGGGTGGAGGAGGCTCGGCCGCGGGCTCATCAACGCTCGGCAGAAGGTTGTTCTGCGGGGGCGTGATGACTACGCCCGGCGTCTGCATAACCCGTTGGGTATCGCCCAGCTCCAGGGCCAACATGCGGTAGGACTGTCCGAGTAAGCGACTCATGCGTTCGAGCAGTTCATCTTGGATTTGCTCAAGGTCGAAGGACTCTGGGTCGGCATCGAATTGCCCTAGGGTGTCGAGCCAAAACTCGGGAAAAGCGATGGCGTCGGTTGGATAACGATTCCAGGTTCGTTCAGCCTGGCTACGCAGACCAATTAGGCGTTCAATTTTTGGTTTTCCCAACCCGGCATACAGGGTTTGTGGAATGGCGGGCAGTAAATGTTCAAGGGTGTCCAGCATCCGGCTGATGTGCGACTGCGAAATTGGATAGCCTCCAGCGGCAAGACGTCGTGCCAGCTCACGTTGCGAGAGTGTTGCGCCATCTGATTCAAGCATGGTCTTGAGTTTGGTCACTGCCAGAGCACGCTCGATAAAAGTGAGCTGGCCATGCAGATCGCTTTCAGCAAGATGGCCGAGTAAGGCGCTGATTTCATTGGTCCAGGGTCGGAACAGGCAATTGATGCGGAAGAAACGCTCGTCGCGGGTTTCCTGCCACAGCTCGCCGAGAATCGCCAAGCGCGTATTACCACCGTTGCGGATGATGAAAGAGGTTTCACCCGGGCGGCGGGTAATCGGTGGAGGTTGATCCAGCCCGCGTTCACGGATTGATGCCTTGATATCGTCATAAAGCGGATTACGGATGAAGCGTGGGTTGTGTTCGTAGGGGCGTAACTGTTCCAGAGTGACCAGCATGGGAGTGTCGATAACTGGATCGGACAGGCGCTCCAGTCCTGGACCTCGCGTGAAGGGGCCCCGGTGCAGCTTGTCGGTGATTTCCTCCTGACTGAGCTTCTTCATCTGAACCGCCTCGATTAACGCCGGTTACGCAAATGGTCACCGACCTCGAACTTCACGATTTCGGCAGTTCCTGAACCTTCGAAATGTTGGGAGAGTTCTGCGAGGAACCACACCATGGCCGAGCGCCCCCCTTGCAAACGAAAAACCACAGTGCAGTATTCCTCGCAAGCCGCGTCGTTTGGTCGAATGAAAGGCTGAACAACGATAGGAAACTGATCCGACATTAGAAACTCCTTACCAAGCCTGATGGCTTCAAGGTCGATCAAACAAGAAATTGGTGAAAAAGCTGATTGGGCGATTTGTTTTATCGAAGCTCCGCACACCTCGTTACCGATGAGATCGCTTCGCGCCATTCCGGGAATAATTCGATGGCCAGCGCTTGCATGATTTCTAGCGCTGACTGCGAGCGTCGGCGTTTACTCGACGGGCGTGCATCTACTCGGTGGACCGGTAAGCCGAGGGAGGCGGCATTGAGATACGCCACTCGGTCAGGGATTACGGTGTCTAGAACCGAGATATTGGTAGCCTCTGCGAAAGTCTCGCGCAGGCTCCGGATGATCATCTGGGTGTCCAGTCGATTGAGGTTCACTTGGTTCAGTAAGAGCCGTAAGGGCGGCGGGTCGATACCTAGATGGCGAAACGGTTCGAGCTCACTCAGTAGCTTCAAGGTGCCCCGACGCATTTCGCGGGCAGCGAGCATTTCCGGCGTGATGGGAGAGAGGGCGAGATTGGAGGCCAGGATGGCCATTTCCAGCAGTACACTGCGTGCTCCCTGAGTATCAATCAAAAGCAAGTCATAATTGAGATGCAAATCGTTGAGCAAGTTGTGCAGGCGTAGTCGCCCATCAGGTGCATGCAGCAACAACGTGCTCAGTCGACCTTGATCGTCGTTGGAGAAAATCAGGTCGAGACCGACGACTGCAGTCCTAGAAATTATTCGCTCAGGTATTGTTAGATTGAGTGCAATGAGCTCGTACGCACCTGCCTGCGCTTTCTGGCTCAATGAATAATAACTGGACAGGGTGGGTTGGCTATCCAGATCCAAGAGCAGAACACGCAGGCCAGCATCAGCCAACAGACCACCGAGATTGACCGCTACTGTGGTTTTGCCTACCCCACCCTTGGTGGAAACCACCGAGACTACGTGCATCACCCTCACTCCTGTCGCGAAAGGCGTTCTGCAATCCAACGCTCGATTTCCAGTGAGTCCCAGCCAACTGCGCGCAGCCCTATGCGCTTGGCCTTCGGAAACTTGCCTTCCTTCATCAGGTTGTAAATGTGGGCACGTTTGAAGCCAGTTTTTAGCTCAACTTCATTACGTCGCATGATGTGGCGCGGAAGTGGAGATGTTTCAACGACGGGTTCAGATTGGCTGGACATGCTAGTCACTCCTGGCGCCTATTGGCGCGTGTTGGGAAGTGACATGGATTGAATCGCACCACGGCGGATGAGTCATTGCATTGCAATCAACCCTATTGCAACGCAATTGGTTCGATCAGGTATTTTTTTTGAGGCTACGATTGGCCACGGCAAATTTTTCGTCCAGCGTACGCTTGCTCAGGCCGGGCACATCCTGATGACGGGCGACAATGGCATCAACGATGGCTGCTTGATTCGTGAAAACCGAAAGAGGTTTTCCGGCGGGCGAATGGTCCAAGAGAAGGCTGACCAATGCCCCAATGATGTTGTGATAGGTCAGTTCGCCGCGCTCACTGAGTTGACCATTCGTTTTGGCCAAGGCTTTGAGATCATCTCTCTCAAGTCCAATCGACTGGAGTTCTCCCAAGATTTCTTGAATGCGCTGCTGTTGCGCTTTGAACGCTCTCGATAACTCATCTCGATCTGCTTTCAATGATAGAAAAGTTCCGAGACTGACCTTTGCAGGTGCGTTCTCACCGGCCTCGAATAAAAAGCTAGGTTTGTGGTCGGGGTAATGAGTCTCCATCCAGCGGCGTAAGTCTGAATGGCGGATGGTCAACTGATAGGGCTCTACATAGCTTCCCAAAGGAACAGAAATGCCGAGGCATCCATACGGCAGTTCACCATTGCGTATGGCGTCTAATATCCTTTCGAAAGCGATTTGAAGATTGGGCCATTGGGGGAATAGGATTGCAAGGTTATCGGGACGAGACCAATCTGCCTGGAAAATTTTGGCTTCGTAGCGAGTGAGATTGCACCAGCGCAATGCTGCATCTATAGGGCGATAGAAGGTTTTCGTATTCGGATTGAAAACATAAACACTCATTTACGGCGAACCTCCATTCCCCATGGAAGGTCTCTCACCGATTATTTATAAATAAAAACTAGCTATCCGTGCTAGCTATTTCCACAGTTGACCAACTCGGTGAGGTCATTCCATTTCCAGTTAAACGAGTTTTGTGTCGTCGCGAATAAGCCAGGCATCGGCGCATGTACGACAATCGGCCGGAATCAATACCCGCTCAGGTGTTTCATCGCAGCTCGGCGCACGGTGGTAGGCAGCAGCTTATTCATCGCGCGCAGCAGGCGAGGGCGCCAGGTGTCGACTTCCCAATGCACACGTCGCCGATTCTGCACCGCTCGCCATAGCGTCTGGCTGACATCCTCGGCGGTGAGCCGAATGCCAATTGAGTCGACGATTTTTCCATGGGCTTCTTGCATCATCGGTGTTGCGACGAAATTGGGCATGATGTCGCAGACATAAATTCCATGCCGTTCCCATTCAATATTGATCGCTTCGGTGAAGCCTTTTACCCAAAACTTGCTCGCTGAATAGGAGGCTTCGCTGGGCACGCCGTATTCCGAGCTGAGCGAGCACATATTGATCAAGCAGGGACGCGAGCTTTTCTTCAGGTAGGGCAGCGCGTGATAGGCGCCTATTTGCACGCCTTTGACGTTGACTTCGGTGACGGCGAGGTGTTTTGCGAGTGGCACTTTTTCGAAGTCATCGATAAAGGCGATCCCAGCGTTATTGACCAACACATCAATGACACCCTTATTTTCAGTCGCAAAATCGTGGAGTACGGCGGCAAAATCGTCGGCCTGAGTGACGTCCAGCCGGCGATAGAAATGCCCGGGGCCAAGTAGTGCCTTCAATGCTTGCAGGTCATGTTCATTGGCATCCGTCGCGCCTACTCGGTAGCCATGCTTGGCGAACATCAAAGCGGTTTGTGCGCCGATGCCCTTGGCGGCACCTGTCACGAATACGCTGGGTTTAGGGTTCATGGTCATACCTTTCTTTGAATGCGGCGATGAAGGTTCAGGGGCAGGCGAGTGAAAGCGACGTCAGACGCGCCGCTTCAGAAATGAGATTTGCTGCTCAACCACTTGCTCGAAGGCGTCTCCCACATAAATGCCGAAATGCCCAGCTTGATATCGATGAATCTCGGCATCCCTGGCTTTTGTTGCATAACGGAGCGTCGGCGTGGCGGGCGCGACGCTGTCGGCATCGCACACGCAGAACAAGATGGGGCAGCGAAGGGTCGAGGCTTTCTTGCCCGGTCGGTAGAAACCAATCTTCAAGGCAAAGCGCGCGGACACGTAATTCTTGAAGGGGTAATCAGTTGGAACCAGTTTGAGGTATCCGGGCTCGGCATCGGGTGCCGTCATCAGTGCAGCGGAGCCCTTGGGGCCAGCAATTTTCACGCGCACCGGTGCCAGCCCAAAAGCCGCGCTTGCCATGTCCGCAATGCCTAAGGCGGTCAGTTTTAAGGAGGTCAGGATGTCCACCTGCCTCAGCGAAGCAAGGCCGTCGGTGAACGGGCATTGCGCGATGACGGCTGCAATGGCGTTGTCAGCCGCTGCGGTATGCAACACATGCCCACCGCTGAAAGACGACCCCCACAGGATGACTTTTTGCGGATTCAACGCCGGGTGGCTACGAGCATAGGCGACCGCTGATCGCCAGTCCTGCTGCTGGCTCGGGATGTCGAGCAATTGCCGATGCTCGCCTTCGCTTGCGCCGAAGTTGCGGTAGTCGAAGACCAGGCAGGCATAGCCCGCTTCGCAGAATCGTTGCGCGAAGGCATCCAGGCGCATCTCCCGAACGCCGCCCAGGCCGTGCGCCATAACGATCACCGGCGGCGCCGACACGGCGTCGGGCAAATACAGCCACGCCGCGCAACGCGCATTCGCGGACGCAAATGAAACATCCAGACGTTGAGACATGGCGGTGTTCCTTGTTGTTTTTTTGATGCTATTCCAATATTGGACGTACTTACAATATTTATCCTTCATGTAGACTGTCGCCATGACTAAAATCACATCCCCCACGCGTACCCAACGCAAGGCCCAGGCCACGCGGACGGCGATCATAGAGCATGCCGAAAGCTTGATTCTTGAGAGCGGCGCGACGGCGTTGACGCTGGAGATCGTCGCCGAGCGCGCCGATGTTGCCGTCCAAACCATCTACAACCGAGTTGGCGGGCGTTCGGCTTTATTGATGGCTGTCGCAGAAAAAGCCTTTGAAGAAAACAGGGCGTACATGGACGCGGCATATCGAACCCCAGGTACGCCTCTGGAGCGTCTGCAGGTGGCCGCCAACGGTTACTTCCGTTTCGCTATGGAGCGTCCGACGGCGTTTCGCTTGCTGGCTGACCCTCCGAATGATCCTGAAGCGCTCTTGCGGGTGAGCGAACTGGTCAGGCACCAGAACGGCAAAATGGAGGCAGCTATTACCGATGGTATTGCGGATGGTTCGATTGACCCAGGCGTAGACGCCCACATTGCAACCACCTCGTTGTGGGCAGCGGCCAATGGCATCCTGAGCTTGGCGTGGCGCGCGGATTCAGCGCCGGTCGAGGCGCAAATGATGGAACGTCTGTGGGCGCAGTGGATGGCCATTGTGATAAAGGGGCTGTGCCCAAAGTCATAAGGGGCCGGAGTATTTATCTGCTTGATTAGCGCCGATGACCCCGAACCGCCGTGGGTGCAAAGCCGAACCGGTCACGGAAACGCACAGCAAATTGCGAGGGCGTCTGATATCCCACACACAGCGCTATTTGTATGACCGTCTGGGCGGAAGATTGCAGCAGCTGCAGGGCGAAGGTCATGCGTGCATAGATGCTGCAGGTCGCGTGCGCGATCTCTCTGCATATGTCATCGACATCAATGCGACGGTGCTTGCGCCGTCGGCGATGGCTGAATTGTCGAAGCTTGATGCCGCACAGTTATCGCTGGTCGAGGAGGGGTTCGTTATGGCGTCCACGACGCCCAGGTGCGCAAATTCATCGCAATCGGCCTTAATTATCGCGACCATGCCGAAGAGGCCGGCATGTCGAGTCCTGTCGAGCCCATCATCTTTCATAAGGCGATCAGTTGCCTGAACGGCCCTGATTATGACCTCCTGCAACCGCGTGACGCTTCCCATTTCGCGATGTTTCAGCCGACACCTGAAGAGATAGCTGCGGCAACACCGGATGAAAAAACGATGCTCGCCAGCAGCATGAATTTCTGGGACAAGCTGTCGGCGTATGCCAAGCAACAGCAAACACGACCACAAACCATTGGTTATGCGCTGGCTGATTCGCCCGTTGCGCAGGCAACCTGGATCTACCAGATGTTCCAGGATACCAGTGGAACACCAGGCAACGCCGAAGGGTCGTTTACGTTCGACCAAATGTTGGACGACATCATGCTGTATTGTTGCCGAACACCGGCGCGTCGTCGGCGCGGCTGTATGGGGAAATGGTCCAGGCGCGTTGGTCGCCGCCTGCTAGCTTGGCCAAACCGATTACCCTACCGACCGGCTTCACGATCGCTCCCCAGGAGGCGGTGCGCAAATCGAAGCGCTGGACGGAGCGGCGCTAAACAAAACTTGTCCATTTTAATGAGTTAACAAAAGGCGGCCATTTTGTAGCGATGGAGCAGCCGATCGCCTTTGTCGATGAGGTGCGCGCTACTTTCGCCAAGTTGCGTTAGTACGTCGTAAAACGGACCGCCAGACGTTGGGCGTGGTGTCCAACAGCGCTACGAGCGAATCGTCTTTCTTTTGACAGTTGCTGGAAGGTTTTTCCTCAGCCAATACCTGCTCAGGTGTTGTAAGATTGCTGCCTTCAAGCGGGCCGTGGAACGAATCAAATCTCATAGCTCCGAAGTCATCCTTCTTCTGGTCCTTGATACCCTTCAAAAATAAGTCAAGAGTTTAAGTCTTTTCCTGCTCCGGCAAGAAAAGAAACCCCTTAGATTTCAATGGGTCGGACGCCAGATGCGAGTCTCGTTTCCTGCTCAAAATTCAACAAAAACGCCGATCAGAGATGGTCGGCGTTTTTGTTTGTGTGCGATTTGTGCAAGCGGAAAATCCCGCCATTACGGCGTACTACCATCGGTTAAGAAATACAAAGAGCGCAAATAACCTTCGACCGGCATTTCGCTACTTCTCTTTGGCGCAAGCTATAAGAGAAATCCGTATATCTGATGCTGCTCGCGCCGTTCTCGCGGGCTTTGCCCATGCCAGCGTTGAAAGGCGCGGGAAAAGACAGTTTGGTCGCTGTAACCGAGCAGATCAGCCGGTTGCGAGATGCTGATGGAAGAGTCCAACAGGTAGCGACTGGCCAAGGTCTGGCGCGTGTCCGACAACAAGTGCTGGAACCTGGTGTCCTTTTCCTGCAACTGGCGCTGTAGCGTGCGGGTGCTGATATTCAGATAGTCGGCAATTTGCTCTATGGTCGCACGGCCATCAGGCATAAAACTGCGGATCAGTTGTTGCACAAGTTCGGGTAACTGCTGGATGGACATTTGCTTGACGCTGTCGAGGTGTTGCTGGATCAGGCGATGCACTGCCGGATCGGCGGCGTGTAGCGGAGTTTCCAGCAGTGCTGTCTCAAACATGAAGCAGTTGCGTGGCGCATTGAAGCTTGGGGTCAAACCGATCAGGCGCCGATACTGTTCCGGCTCTGCAACCGGGGCATGCTGCATTAACGCCGCCAGCGCTTGCCCATGGAGGAGAATCAGTAGCGACGCTGCCCGAGGTGCTGTTAAAACGCCTTATCCGGTCGCGGATATTCCTCGATCGGCCCAAGAGGACTTCGGGCCGCAGCCTCCTGAAAGGACCTGATAATAGCGTCAAGCATCAGGCTGGCTATTCGACTCGACCCTTGTGGTTCCCGCGCGACGACAAATACCGGCCGTTCCACGATGAACTCCGGCAACGGTATACGAAACAAGGCGTCACGCTCCACCCAGGGTTGAGCGATATGGTCAGGTACGATACCGACAAACCCCCCACTGAGCAGCAGTTGCACCGTGCCTTCTACATGGTGGGCGAGCGCGCTGTTTTTTTGCAGGAAATTCGTCGGCGCGGCGTCCTGCACCAAATAGCCGCGCCGAACGTAATGCGCCTTCTGCTCAATGATCCTACGGGCTTGTTCTTCATCTTTGCCAAACGCCTCATGATGGCGACCACAGTACAAGGCTGAGGCTTCGGAGCCGATCACCTGATAGCTCAGAGACGGCAGGTCGGACTTGCAAATGGTCACGCCGACGCCGGCTTTCTTTTCGGCAACCGCACGTTCCACCGCATCCGGTGGCGCGACCCCAATACTGAGGTTGACCAGCGGATAATCGCGACGAAAATGCTGTAGTGCAGTGGCGATAGGGTTGCTGGGCGTGAAGGCACAATGATCGATCAGCCACAGGCTCAGGTCGCCTTTAACCTCGGCTTTCGAACTGGCCAGGGTGTCGCGAAATTCATCGATCGAATCGAGTAAACGCAGCACCGCGGTGTAGGCGACTTGTCCTTCCTCGGTCAGTTGGAAACCGCTGCGACCTCGATGGCACAGTTGACTGCCGAAGCGACTCTCCAGGTCAGACAATTGCCGGCTGATCGCCGAGATGCCCATTCCCGTCGCTTCTTCAGCTGCCGACAGCCCCCCGCACTCGACAACGGCCTTGAACAGCCGCCAGTGTTTCAAGTCGATGTCGTGTAACGGTGGGACCGATGCAGTGTTCAAAGTGGAGGCTCCAGGTGCGGGGAGTAGAGCGCGCGGGCCGGTCCGGGTCGCGCGCTCAGATTTTGATGTGTTTTACACCAAGTCATTCGATCAGCGAAGATGGCCATCCAAATAAATCAGGGTTTGCGCCAAAACGCGAGTGCCGTCCAGCAACTGCTGCGGCTCCAGCCATTCTTCGGGGCAGTGGCTGCGCCCGTTAAGACAGGGCACGAACACCATGCCCATGGGGCCGGTGGCCCCAACGTAGACTGCATCATGCCCGGCGCCGCTGGGCATGGTCATGTGTGGCAAGCCTAACTGTTTAGCCACCTCGCTGACGGCCTCGATGACAATCGTCGAGCAATCCGTAGGGTCGGCATAGGTCAACGGTACCGAGTCGACAGTCAACCTCAGGTCGGCCAGCACGGGGGTGCAGCGTTCAAGCAGGTGTTCGGGAAAGTCGAGCAGTACTTGTTTGGAGTCGCTGCGCACCTCCAGCACCATTTCGACCTTGCCGGGCACGGCATTGGGCACATTAGGGCTCACATCCAACCGGCCAACGGTCGCCACCACATAGTGTGGGTTGCCGCTCATGTCGGCGGCCATGTTGCGCGCTTCGCGAATCAGCTCCGCCGCGCCGACCAGGGCGTCACGCCGCAGATCCATGGGCGTCGTGCCCGCGTGATCCGGCAAGCCATGCACGGTGATTCCGACTCGGCGAATACCCACGATGTTGGTGACCGACCCAATGGGCAACCCCCGACTTTCCAGAACCGGGCCCTGCTCAATGTGCAGCTCAACGAACGCTGCGGTGCTACCGGGTTCCCGCAGTGCCTGGCCGAGGCGTTCTGGAGCGCCTCCGATGCGGGTCATCGCCTGTGCCAGGCTTTCACCTGCGCGGTTTTTTGATGCGAGCATCTCGGCAGTCAGAAGCCCAGCAAATGCGCGACTGCCGACGCAGGAAATGCCATAGTCACTCGGCTCCTCGGAGAGAAAATCGATCACCTGGAACGGGTGGCGCAAGCGTTGGCCGGCGTCTTTCAACGCGTGGGCGACTTCCAGCGCCGCCAATACTCCGATAATGCCGTCAAACCGACCGCCCCCGACCACCGTGTCACAGTGCGAGCCGCTGATCAGAGTCTTTAAATCAGCCTCACTGCCGTCAAGCTGGCCGATCAGATTGCCACCGGCGTCCAACGTCACGCTCAGGCCCGCCGACTCGAATTCAGCCTTCAGCCACTGCCTGGCCTGCTCAAACTCAGGGGAGAAAGCGCGTCGGGTCCACGGCACGTCCGGCAGCGTAAAGCTCGACAGTGTATTGACCCGGTTCCAAAGACGTTCGATGTTCAGTTCCAATTGAGGTTCGGTCATGTCAATACGTACCTTTCGTCAGTGCGCGCGGGCGCAGGAATTGGCCATAGCCGGCGTTGTTGAGAATCTGCCCCTGGTCGAACACGCACTGGCCACGGCAGTAAGTCGTCTTGACCCGGCCTGTAAAGGGCATGCCTTCAAATGAACTCCACTTCACCGCGCTCAGGCTGGTAGAGGGGTCGTAACGATACTGCTCGTCGGCCAGCACGACGAAGTCAGCGTCCAGGCCGAGTACGAAGTCGCCTTTACGGTTATCGAGCAGAAAATGCCTGGCCGGATTGCGACTCAGCTGTCGAACCACCAGCGATGGCGACAGGCCGCGCGCCATGGCGCCGGTCCAGAATGCTGGCAGTAATGTCTCCAGTCCCGGTCCACCCGACGCGTTGCGAAACACGTTGGGATTGCCTTTACGCTCCAGCCCCCAACTGACGTGATCGGAAGACACAAAAGTGCAGCGCTCCTGGGCGATGTGCGCCCAGAGTTTGTCGGATTCGGCTTTGGGCCTGATCGGTGGATAATGCTTGGTTTTGGCGCCGAAGCGTTGCGTGTGTTCTTCATGGTTGAGCATCAGGTACTGAATGCACGTCTCGATGCTCGCTTGGTGTCCGGCCTGGCGATACATTTCGCACAACTCAAACCCACGGCTGGTTGAGACGTGAACCGGATGGGCGCGTGCGCCGGTCTGTGCACCGATTTCATAAATCAACGCGGTCGCCAGGTCCTCCACCAGCGGTGGATGGGCGCGCAGGAACGCATCCCATCCGGTATCGCCGGCTTCGATCAAGCGGTTGATATTCTTACGCGTCATTTCCTGCATCTGGTTGTGGACGCCGCAAACCAGGCCCGACGGCTTGATCAGGGTGAACAGTTCCGCCAGCAGGTCCTCCTCGATGCGTGGAAAGCGGCCCGGTGCCGCTTCAAAGGTCGAGAACTTGAACGCACAGGCACCGGCTTCGATCAGCCCCGGAATCGCCGCCAGGCCGTGGGTTTCATTGACAGTGGCAAACAGGCCGACATCAACGTGGCAGGTGTCTTCGACTTCCTGGGCTTTACGCAGCAGTTGCTCGGCACAGGCAACCGGTTCCGGGTCGTCGTAAGGCATGTCTACCATCACGGTGATGCCTCCCGCGGCAGCGGCACGGCTGGCCCAACCCAGCCCTTCCTGGTTGGCCTGGCTTCCAGAATGGACCTGGCCGTCGATGACGCCGGGTAAGATCCAGTGTCCGCGTTCATCACGCGTGGTTTTGGCGGCAGGCGGCTCACCGGTACCGCGCGCGGCAATACGTCCTTCACTTATGGCAAGCCAGCCGTTTTCGCGGGTCTGTTCACTGTCGACGATACGTCCCCGCACCACCAGATCGAAATCACTCATTTGTCAGCCTCGTCATCGGGTGAATAAGCATGAAGCGAGTATCTACGGGGTGTATCGAGCCATCCATGCGGAGAATGACAACTTCACTTGCGGTTTTTTGCATGGCTCTCCTCACGGTAGGTTTGAATAATTCGAGCCATACCAACGGAAGCCTCTCCAACAGGCTTTCGCATTTACCTCAGCGAGAGTGGCCTTACATGACTCAGCAAAAAGCCAAACAAATCATGGCTGCGCGTGGCAGCACCTTGCGGTGTAAAGGATGGAAACAGGAAACCATTCTGCGCATGCTCGAAAACAACCTTGAAAACGCTGAGGACGCCTCGCGTCTGACCGTCTACGGCGGTATCGGCAAGGCTGCACGCAACTGGGAAAGCTATGACGCGATCGTCGAGTCGCTGAAAAACCTGGAGAACGATGAAACCCTGGCCATTCAGTCGGGCATGCCGGTGGCCGTATTCAAGACCCATCGACTGGCGCCGCGAGTGGTCATGGCCAACAGCAACGTCATCAAGGCCGACTGGCCGAAGTTTTACGACCTGAGCGCACAAAACCTGACGGCGTTTGCCTCTTACACCGCCGGGCCGTGGCAGTACATTGGGAGCCAGGGTGTGATTGAAGGCACCTTTGAAACACTGGCGCTGGTAGCCGATCGGCATTTTGACGGGGAATTGAAGGGGCGTATTTTCTTCACCGCTGGCCTGGGCGGCATGGGGCGTTCGCAGCCCTTGGCCATGACCATGCACGGCGGCGTGAGTGTGACCGTGGAAGTCCGCCAGCAAAGCGTTGTGGAGCGTCTGGCCAGCGGTTATGCCGACGTTCAGGCGGCGTCCTTGCAGGACGCCATCGACATGGCCGAGAGCGCAAAGCGGGAAGGGCGGGCACTCTCCATCGTGGTGCTGGGCAATATGGTCGACGCGCTGGAGCAGGCGCTTGACTGTGGCTGGAAGCCCGACATTGTCACCGAAATGTGCCCGTGCCATGACCCGTTCGCGCTGATTCCTTCCGGGCTAACGCTGGAGCAAGCCGCAGCATTGCTGGAGACCGACCGCGAGGCCTACATGGCGACGTCGCGCCAGTCGATGATCCGTATCGTGCGCGCGATGACACGCTTGCAAACAAACGGCTCGATCGTGTTCGAATACGGCACCTTCGTGCGCAAGGAGGCGGTGGATGCGGGGATGTCCAAGGAAGAAGCCTTCGCCTATCCAGGCTGTATCGCCGAGTACGTGCGGCCGTTGTTCTTCCTGGGGCGTGGGCCGTTCCGCTGGACCTGCGTGTCCGGCGAAATCGCCGACCAGCAGCGTCTGGATGACCTGGCCCTGGAGATGTTCAAGGATGACAGCCTGGTCACGCGCTGGATCAGCACCGCGCGCTATCGTTTGCCGATAGAGGGGTTGCCTGCGCGCATCTGTTTCCTCGGTTTTGGCCAGCGCCGGGCATTTGGCCTTGCGGTTAACGCGTTGGTACGCTCGGGTGAGCTGGCGGGGCCGGTGGCTTTTTCGCGCGACAACCTGGATACCGGCTCAATCGCCAACCCCGCCTTTGAAACCGAAAACATGCTGGACGGCTCGGACGCGATTTCCGACTGGCCTTACCTGAATGCGCTGCTGAATGTGTCGGCGATGGCGGACTTGGTGGCGATTCAGTCCAACGGCACCATGGGTATCTCGGCGCACACTGGTGTCACGATGATCGCCGACGGTTCGGAGGAGGCCGACTTGCGCCTGGATGCCTGCCTGACCACTGACGCAGGGATTGGTGTGGTACGCCATGCGCAAGCCGGTTACCCAATGGCCAAGACTGTGTCCAGAGGCGAGGGTCCGTTGACCGACAACGCGATTCAAATACCGCTCTGGTGGTCCCCTCACGGCACTCAGCACCGCGCGTAAAGGACATCGTCATGGCCCTTCTTCATTTGATCGAGCAGGTTCGCGTAGTCGGCATGGGCGGTTCGACCGCCCAGGTGATGGATGTGTTGATCGACGGGGATCGCTTTGTCGGCCTGGCGCCGCGAATCGATCTGTCGACGGTCAATCTTGACGAGCGTACCGATGGTCGGGGCAAATTGCTGATACCAGGACTGATCAACGCTCACCATCATTCTCATGATCGTTTCGATAAAGGGCGTTTCTCCGGGATCCCCCTGGAGATCTGGATGGGCCTGTACAACCCACCTTCCTATCGACGTGGCTGGACCGCGCGCGAGGTGTACCTGCGCACCTTGCTCAACGGCATCGAGATGCTGCGCAATGGCATCACCACGGTGGTCGATGACATTCACTTCGGTGGCCTGCTGGAACCGGAGGTGGTGCATGCGGCATTTCAAGCCTATTCAGACCTCGGCATTCGCGCCGACGTCAGTGTGGCGTGGTCCGACAAACCGTTTCAGGAGGGCATTCCCTACCTGGCGGAGCGGTTGCCCGACCCACTTAAAGGCAGTGTCTCAGCCAAGGCTGCGGATCGGATGCTGGAGCATTGGCAGGAACTGGCGCGCAGCTGGAGCGGCCGGGTGCGCTTTGTATTCTCACCATCCGGCCCGCAACGCTGCAGCGCCGATTTTCTGCAGAAAACCTGGGCACTGGCCGAGCAATACGACCGCCCGGTGCTGATCCATCTCCTGGAAACCCGCATTCAGGCGCTCACGGCGGCGAAGTTCTATGGCAAGCCAATGGCCGTGTACATGGACGACCTGGGGCTGTTGACATCTCGTAGCGTGCTCGCGCATGGCGTTTGGTTGTCAGCGGCTGAACTCGATTTGATCGCCGAGCGCGGCGCCAGCGTGGTGCACAATCCCGCCTGTAACCTGAAGTTGGGCAGCGGTGTGGCGCCGATCGCCGAAATGTTACGCCGTCAGGTGAATGTCGGTCTGGGCACCGACAACAATAACGGCAATGACCTGAACTCGATGTTTGACGCCATGCGCCTGGCAGCGCTTTCCAACGCACTGCTCGATCAGGACGAGGCCTGTCCGGTTGATGCACTGCAGGCGTTCAACATGGCCACGCTCGGCGGCGCCAACGCCATCGGGCGCGGTACGCAGACGGGGTCGATCGAGGTTGGAAAGCAAGCCGATTTCTGCTTGCTCGACCTCAAGACCAGCGCCTTTACGCCGCTCAATGATGCCTTGACGCAACTGGTCTTTTGCGAACAGGGCAACGCTGTGCGCGATGTGTACGTCGGCGGTCGCAAGCTGGTGGATCACGGCAGGATCACGCGTATCGATGAAGAGGCGTTGATGCTTGAACTGATGGACTGCATGCCCACTCTGCAAGGGCGGATTCAGGGCGGCCAAAGCGCCAGCGAAACGCTGCGTCCGTATCTGGAGGGCGCCTATAACGATTGCCTGACCGATCCGCAAATGGCGGGTATGCGCCATTCGATCAACCAATTCGACCGATCCAGACGCGGCGCCTGACCCATCTGGTCTGTTTCCACTCATTTACGAACAGCGAGAAAAACCATGAGCACAGTACAGAAAATTGTCCCAGGCGAAACCCGTATCGCCACCTGGCGTGCCATTTACAACGGTGCGCCGGCGCGGCTATGTGACAGCGCCCGGACCGGTATCGAGGCGGCGGCGAAGATGGTCGACACGTTGGTCGATAGCGGGCGCGCGGTGTATGGCCTGAACACTGGGTTCGGCAAACTGGCCAATGTGCGGATCAGCGATGCCGACCTTTGCCAGCTGCAAAAAAACCTGGTGATGTCGCATATGACGGGCTACGGCCCAGCGCTGGATGCCGATGTGGTACGTCTGGTCATGGCCTTGAAAGTTGCCAGCCTCGGACGCGGTGCCTCGGGGGCGCAATACGGCACCGTGGCACTGTTGGAAGAAATGCGCGAGCGCGGTGTCATCCCGTTTATCCCCGCCCAGGGTTCGGTGGGCGCCAGTGGCGATCTGGCGCCGTTGGCGCACATGACCGCCGTGATGATCGGCATGGGCCAGGCGTGGTACGAGGGCGAGTTGCTCGACGGTTCTGAAGCCCTGGCACGCGCTGGCCTCACGCCGATCGTGCTGGCCCCGAAGGAAGGCCTGGCCTTGATGAATGGCACTCAGGTATCGACGGCCCTCGCGCTGGCCGGCCTGTTTGCCCTGGAAAACGCCTTCATGGCGGCCATTGCAATCGGTAGCATGACCACCGAGGCGCTGGCGGGTATTGCCAGTCCGTTCGACCCGCGTATCCAGGCACTGCGTGGTCATCCGGGACAGATCGCCGTAGGCGCTGCGTTCAAGCGGCTGTTGGATGACAGCCCGATGCGTGCCATTTCCCAAGCGTCCGGCAAGGTTCAGGACCCCTACAGCATTCGCTGCCAACCCCAAGTGCTGGGGGCGTGCCTGGACCTGATTCGCAACGCCAGTGTCACGTTGGAGATCGAGAGCAACGCTGCCTCTGACAACCCGCTGATTTTCGTGGAAACCGGTGAAGTCATCTCCGGCGGTAATTTCCATGCTGAGCCGGTCGCCTTTGCGGCTGACATGTTGGCGATCGCCATTACCGAGATCGGCAACCTGTCCGAACGTCGTTGCAACCTGCTGCTGGACCCAGGCTTCTCCGGGCTGCCGCCAATGTTGACGGTCGATGCCGGCTTGCACTCGGGCTACATGACGGCGCACATCTCGGCTGCGGCCATGGCATCGGAAAACAAACAGCGCGCCACCCCGGCCTCCATCGACACCATCCCTACGGCGGGTAACCAGGAGGACCATGTCTCGATGGCCACCCATGGCGCACGCCGTTTGCTGGAAATGACGTGCACGTTACGCGGGATTCTCTCTATCGAGGCGCTGTGTGCGGCCCAGGGTCTGGACCTGCGCGGCGGTAAGTTGTACAGCGCACGCCTGGCGCCAGCGGTCGAGTGCATTCGTGCCAGCGTGCCGGCGATGAATGTGGACCGACCGATCGCGCCGGACATGGCCAGCGTGGCCGAGTTGATCCGCAGTCGTGAGCTGGTCAACGCCTGCCCGGACCTGCTCAGCCTGTTCTAAGTGCTCCACCCAGCGCCGGCTGGTGCTACCACCGGCGTTGGACAATAACAATGACATCGCTAATCCCTGAAATCTGCCAACTACCACATAGAGAATAATCATGAACAAGAATCTCGTTGTAGCTTGCGTAGTATTGCTTCTGAGTTCCACTTGGGCAAAGGCTGCGGATGTACTGCGCATGGGCGTCGACCCGACGTATCCACCACTGGAGTACCGCGACCCGCAGGGCAAAATGATCGGCTTTGATATCGACCTGGGCGACGAAATCTGCAAGCGCATGGCGGTCAAGTGTGAGTATGTTCAAAGCAGCTTTGACGGACTGATCCCGGGTTTGCTCGCACGCAAGTTCGACGGGGTACTGTCGAGCTTGTCCATTACCGAGCAACGCCTGAAGCAGATCGACTTCAGCAGCAAACTCTCTAACCCGTCTACACGATTGGTGGCGCGCGATGGCTCTGGTATCACGCCGACAGCGGCGGGGCTCAAGGGCAAGACCGTGGGGTATCAGCAAGGCACGATTCAAGAGTCTTATGCCCGTACCTACTGGAAAGTGCCAGGCATCAAATTGCAGGCCTATGCGAGTCAAGACCAGGTGTACGCCGACCTGCTGAATGGGCGTATCGACGCCTCCTTGCAGGATGAAGTGCAGGCAACCTATGCCTTTTTGCGCACCGACCAGGGTAAAGGCTACGCGTTTGCCGGCCCGATCATTGTCGACGACAAAGTATTGGGCAGCGGCACTGCGATAGGCGTTCGCAAAGAAGATCAGGCACTCAAGCAGCGCATCGACGATGCCATCGCCGCAATGCTGGCTGACGGCACGTATCAGAAGATCGCCGCCAAGTACTTCGACTTCGACATCTACGGCGGCTGACGGCGAGTTTTGTCCCGGTCATGACCGCGTGTCGCTGTCATGACCGGTACCGCGCGGCTTCTGTACGTCCACCTATTGCGAGTGATGCGCCATGCAATGGCTTGAATATTTACCCTTGATTGCCAAAGGTGCCTTGAGTACGGTCGAACTGGCGTTGGTGGCGCTGTTGCTGGCCTTGTTTCTGGGGCTGATCACCGCGTTGGCCAAGCTGTCGGGAACGCTCTGGCTGACGCTGCCTGCGCAGTGCTACACCACATTGATCCGAGGCATTCCGGACCTGGCATTGATGCTGCTGATCTTCTACACCATCCAGATCGGCGTGAATCAGCTCACCGATAAGCTCTCGCTCGGTCGATTTGAAATTGACCCCTTCGTGGCGGGCGTCATGACGTTGGGTTTTATCTACGGGGCCTACTTCGCCGAAACGTTTCGCGGCGCGTTTCTGGCTATCGATCCGGGGCAAGCGGAAGCCGCCAGAGCCTATGGTCTCTCAGCCCGCAAAACGTTCCAGAAGGTCGTGCTGCCGCAGTTGATCCGATTTGCCTTGCCTGGCATCAGTAACAACTGGCAGGTACTCGTCAAGGCCACTGCGCTGGTGTCGATCATCGGGCTCAGCGATCTGGTCATGGCGGCGCAAGAGGCCGGTCGTAGCACACACAACACCCTGATGTTCATGGTACTGGCCGGCGCGGTTTATTTTTGTCTGTCGGGGTTTTCCAGCCTGCTGTTGTATTGGCTCAAGCACCGTTCGGCAGCTTGGGTACGCGAGGCAGAGCTATGATCGATCTCTTGCAGACCTATTGGCAGAGCTTTCTTTGGACCGATGGGCAGCAGTGGAGCGGGGTAGTCGTCACGCTGTTGCTGTTGATCGTCGCGACGCTGGGCGGCTTTGTGTTGTCGATTCCACTGGCACTGGGGCGCGTATCTTCTTCGCGCTCACTGAGCGCCGTGATCTGGCTGTACACCTACACATTCCGCACGACGCCGCTCTACGTGCAGTTGCTGATTATATACAGCGGTTTGTACAGCCTCTCGTTCATCCAAAACACGGCGTTGCTCAATAGTTTTTTCCGCGATGCTTATTGCTGCACCCTGTTTGCTTTCGTACTCAACGAGTGCGCCTATATGACCGAGATCCTGGTCGGTTCGATTCGTGCCAGCAATCGCGGAGAAGTGGAGGCGGGCAGGGCGTTTGGCTTGAGTGCTACGGTACTCAATCTCAAAGTGATACTGCCCAGCGCACTGCGTCGAGCGCTGCCCGCCTACAGTAACGAAGTAATCTTCATGCTCCACGGCACCACGCTTGCGTTCACCGCCACCGTGCCGGACATCCTCAAAGTGGCTCGCGACGTCAACGCTGAAACCTATGCGACGTTCAGCACCTACGGTCTGGCGTCCTTGCTCTATCTGATGATTTCCTTCTGCATCATCGCCAGCTTCAATCGTGCCGAAAAACGTTGGCTAAGGCACCTGAAGCCACGCGTAGCGAAAAACACCCTTGAGCACCCCGTTCCTACGATAAAAGAAGGCCGCCTGGTATGAATGCCCTTACCGTTGAAAACATCCACAAATCCTATGGCAATCATAAAGTCCTGCACGGGGTTTCCTTGAGCGCCAAGCGCGGCGAAGTGATCAGCATCATCGGCTCCAGCGGCTCGGGTAAAAGTACCTTTTTGCGTTGTATCAATTTTCTCGAACAGCCGGACTGCGGCCGTGTCAGCCTGGACAATCTGACGATCGATCTGGGTGCAGGCAAGCCCTTGCGCCCGGAGCGCCGTGCACTGCAGGCGCTGCGTACACGGCTGGCAATGGTGTTTCAGCACTTTAACCTCTGGGCGCATATGACGGTGCTGGAAAATGTCAGCATGGCGCCCGTGCACGCGCTCAACGTCAGCAAGGAAGAGGCACGAGTCCGCGCGATCGGGTATCTGGAGAAAGTCGGACTGGGTGCGCGTTTCCACGACAGTTACCCGGCCCATCTTTCCGGCGGGCAACAGCAACGTGTTGCGATCGCGCGCGCGCTGGCCGTAGAGCCGGAGGTCATGTTGTTCGACGAGCCGACCTCTGCCCTCGACCCCGAACTGGTGGGCGAAGTGCTGAAAATCATGCAGGAGCTGGCGCAGGAGGGCCGCACGATGATTGTCGTCACCCACGAAATGGGCTTTGCCCGACACGCCTCCACCCAGGTGGTGTTTTTGCATGGCGGCAAGATTGAAGAACAGGGCAAGCCCGAGCAGGTGTTCGATAACCCGCAAAGCGACCGGCTGCGCCAGTTTCTGGCGTTGGACCTCAAGTGATCGCTGATCCAGCGACCGGAGTGGCGCCATGAGCAACACACACTGGATCAACGTACCTGAAGCGATTTACGCCCTGAGGCGTGATATTCATCGGCACCCGGAGTTGGCCTTCGAGGAGCACAGGACTGCCGACCTCATCGCCCGTGCACTTGAGTCGTGGGGGCTGACTGTGCACCGCGGGCTTGCGGGTACGGGCGTGGTGGGTATTTTGCGCTGCGGCACGAGCCCCAAGACTATCGGTTTGCGCGCGGACATGGACGCGCTGCCGGTACAGGAACTCAACCGATTCGAGCATGCTTCCGCCCACCCCGGAAAAATGCACGCCTGCGGCCATGATGGGCATTGCGCAATGTTGTTGGCGGCGGCATACGAACTTGCACGCACCCGCCAACTGGACGGCACGCTGTATTTCATTTTTCAGCCTGCCGAGGAAAGTGACGCCGGGGCCCGGCGCATGATCGAAGACGGCCTTTTCGAACTGTTCCCCATGCAGGCGGTATTCGGAATGCATAATTGGCCCGGGCTGGCGGCCGGACAGTTTGCGGTGCATGCGGGCGCGATGATGGCGTCTGACACTGAGTTTCGTATGAAGCTGATCGGCAAAGGCGGTCACGCTGCGTTGCCACATCAGTGCATTGACCCTTTGCAGCCGTTAATGCACATTGCGCAGGCTTTGCAGAGCATCATTACGCGCAATCTGGATACCCAGGATCCTGCGGTTATTTCAGTGACGCACCTGCAGGCGGGAAGCCAGGAAAGCCTTACCGTGGTTCCCGATGAAGCCTGGCTGGGCGGTACGTTCAGAGCTTTTTCCCGCGAGGCCATGCACTTGATCGAGAGGCGCATGCGGGAGATCGCCGACAGTGTCGGGCAGGCGTTCGGCTGCCGTGTGGAAACCGTGTTGAACTCGGATTATCCGCCCCTGATCAATCACCCCGGTGAGACACAGGTGTGCATCGAGGTATTACGCAAGCTGGTCGGAGAAGGGCATGTCATTACCGACGGCAAGCCGACGATGGCTGCCGAAGACTTCGCCCACATGCTCGAACATACGCCCGGTTGTTATGTGTTCATCGGCAACGGCGAGGGCGCGCATCGCGGTATCGGCCACGGCCCGGGGCCGTGTGTTCTGCACAATGCGAGCTTTGATTTCAACGACACTATTTTACCGGTCGGCGCGACGTATTGGGTTCGCCTGGCTGAAACCTGGTTGCCGGTGGGTCCCTGAAAACCTTGGCGGCGATCAAGCTGCAGCGTCGCCCAAATCAGCACTAAACCTTATCTATCTGGAGATTTTATGAAACTGGTCAAAAGCATTCGCCTGAAAGTCCTGCCCGAGCTTTACTCGATTTCCCGGCTGGACAGCAAAGATCCGATCCCCGCCTGGGCCGACGGTGACGGGTTCGTCAACATCGCGCGCTCCGCCGATGAACTGTCCATCGTCTGCCATCAGAGCCGCGTGCCCGAGGGCGTCAAAATCGACCGTGACTGGAATTGCATGCAGTTTGTCGGCCCCTTCGCGTTTGATGAGACCGGTATTGTGCTGTCAGTCGTGCGTCCTCTCACCGAAGCCGGTTTCGGTGTATTTGTCGTGTCGACGTTTGATGGCGACTTCCTGCTGCTCAAAGCCGACCGATTCGCGCAGGGGCTTGCCGTGCTCAACGAGGCGGGTCATCAAATTCTCGGCTAAACAGGCCGACCGGGCTGGCGAAAGGCTTGATAACGATACGGCCATTCAGCCGGCGGGCGCGTAGCGCTCCAGTTATTGGAGCAGCATGAGCAGATGCTGGATCATCAATAACTCTGGATGTTAGTCGGCTTACAACCCAGCCGGAATATAGTCGATGCGCTGATCTTGGCCGCCGCTGAAAAGGTCTTTAGGGATCGGAGTGTTCATCTGCTCAATTAGCGTCGATGACCCCGAACCGCCGTGGGTGCAAAGCCGAATCGGTCACGGAAGCGCACAGCAAATTGCGAGGGCGTCTGATAGCCCACGCACAGTGCTATTTGCATGACCGTCTGGGCGGAAGATTGCAGCAGCTGCAGGGCGAAGGTCATGCGTGCATCGATCAATAAGCTGCTGAACGTCGTGCCTTCTTCTGCCAGCCTGCGCCGCAGCGTGGCCTCGCTGAGTGCAAACGCTGACGCAACAGCGTGAGCGCTCCAGTCGTTAGCCAGGTCGCTGGCGATGAGCCGTCTTACTTTAATCGCCATTGTTGGCAGCCGTGACTGTTCGAGTCGTCCGCCATTCACGCCAATCCACGCCAACAGTTCGTGTAGTCGGTGCCGGGCGATAAGGCTCGGCAGTGTGCTGTCTTCTATTGCCTCAATCGCACGTTGAAACGCTGCGGAAAAATGCACCGTATCGCGGGTAATGGGCTGGGCGTATTGAATGACCGCCAAATGCGCATCGGCTTCGGCGGTGGCTTCGATCAACGTCTCGTCCCACACCAGCCAGTGGGCTCGGTAGCTGCCGTCCTGCGCCAACCTGTTGGTGATATCCAGGGATTGGCCACCCGCCACCGCAATCGCTTCTCCTGGCTGGATGACGTACTCGCCACCCGCCCACCGCACGCTTTTAGAACCCCGCTCCACGTAGATCAAGAGGGGGTTCTCAATATACAAACGCTTGAACTCCAGGTTTTCCTGCTGAAGTACGATGCCTGCCGTACCGACGCCAGGCCGATGAGTGATGCGCAGCGCGTCGTAAGCGTTTGTCGGTGACATCAGCGGCCGCCTTGTGCCGTGAGCGTGGCTTTGCCAAGCGAACTGCCGGGCAGCATGAAACCCAGCATTGCGGGTGTGACGGCCGGCGGCAATGTCACCTTATCGACGTTCATAGCGTATACGGTGACCACGTAATTGTGCGTCTGCCCTGCTGGAGGGCAGGCGCCGAGATAGCCTGGCATACCACTGTCACCGCGAATCTGCAGTGTACCTGCGGGCAATTTGCCGCCTGCGCTACCCGCGCCTTCCTTCAACTCACTGACCGTTGCAGGTACGTTCGCCAACACCCAGTGCCACCAGCCGGACCCGGTTGGCGCGTCGGGATCGTACATCGTCACGACAAAGCTTTTGGTGCCTTGCGGGGCACCGCTCCAGGACAATTGCGGGGAGAGATTCTTGCCGCTGCAGCCGAATACGTTGGCGAATTGGCGTTGTTGAAAATGCCCATCCAGGATGCTGGTGCTTTGTACTGCGAACGTTTGAGCGTGTGCGCCAGTTGCGATCAGCGACAGCGCTAGAACGCCTGCGGCTAACAATGATTTATGCATACCGATTTCCTCTTGGGTTGGAGAGGAGAGTGTGGGGCGCAAGCGGCACTAAGACTGTTTGCTATCGCTCGATTTTCATCGCCATCCAGTCAATTTGACTGAGTCGAACGCCCCGTCATTTCGGGAGTGACGCGCAGGCCTTCAATCAGTAGGGCAGAGGTGGTCTGGATGTGTTGCTTCAGCAGTTCGCTGGCCTTGGAGGCATCTTTGGCCAGAGCCGCCTCGAATAGCGCTTGGTGTTCATGACCGATATCCCTTTGTTCGGCAGCGATGGCGATTGACATTGCGCGGTAGCGCGCCGTCTGCTCGAACAACATCGAGCGAATTCGCAAGAGCCAGGTGTTCGGGCAAGCACCAACCAGGGCCTCATGAAACGCCACATGCGCTGACGTCCAAGCATCAGCGTGATCGCCATCGTGGGGCTCTTCAAGCCGTGAAAGGCGGTGATGAGCCGAGACCAATGTCGCCTCCCAGGCAAGATTGCTGTGTTCCAGAGAATGGCGCAGGCAGCTCGTTTCTATCTCAATGCGGGCCAATGTGAGGTCATTCAGATCGGCCAGCGAAATGGCACAAATGCGAAAGCCTTTTTGTGGCTCTGCCAACACCAAGTCTTCGGCGACCAGTCGTGACAAAGCTTCCCTCACTGCTCCGGCGCTAGCCTGGTAGCGCTCGGCCAAAGCCTTCAGGTTGACTCGGTCTCCGGGGCGCAAAACGCAGGATAAGACATCTTTGCGCAGACGCTCATAGGTGGCCTGGGTGAGGCTTTGAGCGGAGCGTTCAAGCATGGAAGAATTCCTTTAATGAAAATATATTATGTTGCAGGAAATATATTTTATGCCATAGGATAAATTTGTTCAAACGGGCCTGCCTGATCTCTGTCGCGCCGGCTTCCTTAGCCTGAATATCGCCCGCGATTTCGTGGCTTTACCTGAGTTAATAGACAACATTCGAGGTAGGTATGAAGCTGTGTCGTTTTGGGCCGCAGGGGCAGGAGCGCCCTGGTGTGATAGATGCAGCAGGCCGCGTGCGCGATCTTTCTGCACATGTCACCGACATCAATGCGACGGTGCTTGCGCCGTCGGCGCTGGCTGAATTGTCGAAGCTTGATGTCGCACAGTTACCGCTGGTCGAGGAGGGGATTCGTTATGGCGTCCCTGTCGCCCAGGTGCGCAAATTCATCGCAATCGGCCTTAATTATCGCGATCATGCCGAAGAGGCTGGCATGTCGATTCCTGTCGAGCCGATCATCTTTCATAAGGCGATCAGCTGCCTGAACGGCCCTGATGATGACATCCTGCAACCGCGTGACGCTTCCCGAATGGACTGGGAGCTGGAACTGGGCGTGGTGATTGGCAGTGAAGCCAAGTACGTGTCCGAAGCCGAGGCGCTGAACTACGTTGCAGGCTATTGCGTGGTGAACGATGTGTCGGAACGGGCATTTCAGATGCAAAGCTCACAATGGGACAAGGGCAAAGGCTGTGACACGTTCGGCCCGGTCGGGCCTTGGCTGGTGACGCGGGATGAGGTACCTGACCCGCAAAATCTGGACATGTGGCTGGAGGTCAATGGTGAGCGACGCCAGACCGGGAACTCGAAAACCATGATTTTTTCCGTTGCGCAAATCGTGGCGTATTGCAGCCGTTACATGACATTGCAGCCGGGCGATGTGATCTGTACGGGTACGCCACCGGGTGTGGGGATGGGCATGAAGCCGCTGCCGCAATGGCTGTCACCGGGTGATGAAATACACCTGTGGATTGACGGCCTCGGCGAACAACGGCAAAAGGTCGTGTCGGCTGTTTGAACCCGATATTCACGTACGTGGCGTGCACGTCGATGGGACTATCGGCGTGCGGATGCTTAGAGCGTGAACTGCTTGGTTAAATGATTCAGATCGGTAGCCAGCTTCGTCAGCTCAGCGGTGGCAATCGCCGTCTGACTTGATCCTTCCGATGCTTCGCTGGACAAATCCCGAATACTGACGAGGTTGCGATCCACTTCGCGCGCGACTTGGGCCTGTTCCTCTGCCGCGGTGGCAATCATCAGGTTTCGCTCGTTGATTTGACTCAACGAGTCGGTGATCTCGCCGAGCACCTTACCTGCTCTATTGGCCATTTCGAGTGTCTGCCTGGCTTGGAGGCTTGTTTGACTCATCGATGTCACCGCGTTGCCTGTGCCTGCCTGGATTGAATCGACCATGTGCTCAATTTCCTGTGTGGATTTTTGAGTGCGATGGGCCAAGGCTCTGACTTCATCAGCGACGACCGCAAAGCCACGACCGGCTTCGCCGGCACGCGCAGCTTCAATGGCCGCATTCAAGGCCAATAAATTGGTCTGCTCTGCAATCCCTCGGATGACATCCAGCACCTTGCTTATATCGGTTGCCATGGTTGCCAAGGCTTGCACTTCACCTGAGGTGCTTTGGACGTTGGAGACCATGAGGTTGATGGCCGCGACCGTTTCGTTAACCTGGTTACGACCTGCGATAGCGGCTGAGCTCGATTGTGAGGTCAGCTCGGAGGTGGACGCGGCATTGCCTGCTACTTCTTCCACGGCTGCGCTCATTTCAGTGACTGCGGTGGCGGCCATTTCAATTTCATGATTTTGACGTTGAATGGTCCGCGAAGCCCCCTCCGTCACGGCATGCATTTCTTCGGAGGTCGCGGCTAACTGGGTGGAGGAATCCCCTATCAGTGCCAGGGCATCACGTAAGTTTGACTGCATCGCGGCGATTGCTTTTACCAGTTGTGCCGCCTCGTCAGAACCTATCGCATTGAAGACTTGGCTCAGATCATTCGCAGCAATACGGCGGGCAATCACCAAAGATTCATTAATAGGCACCGTCAGACTTCGGGTGTAAAGCCAAGCCAAGAGTAACGAAGCGGCCACCGAAACAACCAAGAAAACGCCTACCATTATTTGGGTTTGCTGATAAATATCATCAGCATCCCGGCCCGCTTTTTTGGCTTTGTTTTCGTTAACGCTGATGAGATTGTTCAGTGATGCTTCGACACGATCGGCGGCATCTTTCATCAGCCCATTTGAGATAGACACGGCTGTTTCCAACTGCTGCGCGGCCACGGCGGCGAGATACTGATCCTGTGCTTTTGAATAGTCACTTTTGGTTTCACGCAGGCGTTCAAACGCTTCGCGACCTTGAGGCGTGACAATCAGTGCTGTTAAAGACTGCAAGTATTGATCGATGACTTGCTGCGATTGTTGGATGTCGCTGAGCGCCTTGGTCTTGCGCTCCTGAGGCTCGATCGGATTGCGCACCCGAGCATTGTTGCCTCTGATGGCTATGAATTCCCGGTCTAGTTGGCCCAGCAGTTTTACGCTGGGCAAGACGTTGGTTTCAACGTACTTTTCGGCGGTCTTCAATAACTCGGCTTGCCTTAAGGCGAGTAATCCCATCGCGATGATTATCAGGCAGAAGAATCCGAAACACAGAGCTGAGCGGGGCGCGAGGTTCAGTTTTCGCAGGAGCATACGATGTCCTTAAGTTGAGAGTGTCCATCCGTGAAGTTAGTATCGACGATAGATAGGAATACTTGAGCTTTGGGGGGGGTTAAAAAGTCTACCGTTCAGTTGGTTGATGATATCGATAGGAGGGTAGGGCATAGGGTGATGTTTAAAACGAAAGTTCGGGAGCGAAAGGTCGTGTCTAATCTTTAAAACACAGAATAAACGCGCCTGACAGAGTAGGCGCGTTTTGACTGGTCGTCAGCTTCAAATCGCCGTGGTGAGATAGCCCCCATCAACGGGCAGAATCACGCCATTTACAAACGACGCCGCAT
This sequence comes from Pseudomonas pharyngis, assembly GCF_021602345.1. Classification (GTDB taxonomy): domain Bacteria; phylum Pseudomonadota; class Gammaproteobacteria; order Pseudomonadales; family Pseudomonadaceae; genus Aquipseudomonas; species Aquipseudomonas pharyngis. The sequence goes on along the minus strand of NZ_BQID01000002.1, from coordinate 567,540 downwards.
CCGATGCTAAAAACGCAATCACCTTGGCGACCTCTTCGGCACTACCAAATCGCTTCATAGGGGTGCGTGACAGTAGACGGTCAATCCTCGGTTGATCATCGATTTTCGCCAGCAATGGTGTGATGATCCAGCCCGGTGCTACCGCGTTGACGCGAATGTGATCCGGAGCGTACGCCTCGGCCAGCGATTTGGTGATCTGTACGACAGCTCCTTTGGCGGCTGAGTAGGCCACGAGTTTGCCGCCGCCGAAATAAGAGAACATCGATGCAATGTTGATTATCGAACCACCTTGCCTGGCGAGCAACGGATGCGCCAGGTTGATAAGACGGTAGACAGCGTTGAGTTGCACCGACAACACCTGGTTGAAGGCGTCCCACTCCATCTCCTTTTCGCCCAGTGTGCCACCCGCAGCCGGTACCAGAATATCCAGGCGGTCCAGGCTTTGGATCACGCCTTTGAGCGCATCATCGTCGGTGACGTTAACTTCGCGAAGATCGAGCTCAACCCCGTCGGCGACGATTGTCGCGTCGGCGCCCAAGCCGATAGCGACGACCCTGGCGCCATGCCGCGCCAGATACTCGGCGGTCGCTTGGCCAATCCCGGACGTCCCGCCGCTGACGAGCGCGACCTTGCCTTCAAACAGAGTGCTGCTGAACATAGTCATCGTTACCTCATGGAGTCAGTTAAACGTTTTATTCAAGGCACCGGCTTACAGACCCAGTACCGAACCCACATCCAGCACCACCAGCAGGCCAACCACGAAACCGTTGTTGCTCAATTGCGTCGCGCCCGGGTTGTAGAAGTTGTCCGGGTTGATGATGTACTGGATGCTCGGTTCGATCGCCAGGTTGCGGGTCAAGGCAAAATGGCCGTTGGCTTCCACGGCGTAGACATTGCGCTCACCCAATTCAGGATCGCCACCGGCCGCCGTGCGCAGGCGTTGTTGGAACTGCAACTGATGGTCGTTGACTTGCAGGTAGCTGGCTTTGAGATTGAGCTTGTCCTGCGCCCGATCAAAGGGGGCAAGGTAGGTCAGCCCGGCTTCGGCGAAATGGCTGAAGGGTTGTTTATCGTCAGCCGCCGCCGACAGCGAGCCGAATACCTGAACGCCTTGCTGCCCGCCGCGCCATAGCGTCTGGCGGAACTTGAAGAAGCCGCCGGCCGTGCCGTGGTCGCTGGCACCCGTCAATGGGTCGACCTGATTGGACGAGTTGAAGTACGCATTCAGTTCGTACTGGGTGGTGTCATCGCCCGGCTTGCTGCCAATGCCCAGCAGAAAGCTGGTGCCACTCGCGTCGTCAGTGCTGAAGTCCAGGCCTTTGCGCTTTTTCAGGTAATCCACCGGGTTGGATTCGAACGCACCCGCGTGCACGTAAAAACGCGGGTTCACTTGATACTTCAGGTAGCCACCCCAGGCGCCGAAGGGCGGCGGCAACATGCCACTTGAAGCGTCCAGGATCGGGTCGGTGCAGGTGACGCCCGTTTCGCAGTTATAGATGTAGAAGTACCGTCGGCCATTGGTCCGTCCGACGTGCAGGTCGAGCTGACCGTCGAGCCATTTTTGCTCGTAGGTCAACACGCTTAACTGATTGCTGGCGATGTCATTGTGCAAGGGCGCACCGCCAAAATAGCTGCCGACGGCACCTTGCCATTTGTTCCCGGTCGGTTGGCCGGTACCGTTATCGAGGATAAAGACGGTTTGTTCGAAATGCAGGGCTGCGCCGTCCAGGCCACTGAGCGTGGCGAGGTTAACGTCTGCGCCGATGTACAGGTCACCGCTGTTGCCGAAGCTGTAGGGGCGCGGGCCGGTGTCGAGGTTTTTCATCGACAGGCTCGTGAATTGCACATGGGGCTGGATGCCATAGTCGGCCAAATGCTCGCCCAGGCCGGCCAGTGGACCTTCTCGGTCCAGTGCCCAGGCTTGGGGATAGGTAAACACCAGGAACAAAAACGCGCACAAACGAAGAGTAGGGGGCATGGTCGGGGACTCATTTTATTGTTGTTGTGATGAGCAAATGGAGCAGCGTGGCGGTCTTGGATCACGCACGCTGTGTGCAGGCTTGCATTGATCGGCGTTGCAGCACGGAAGGCGCGGTTTCTTTGAGCAGCAGGGACAGCCCTGCTGCCAGCAAGGCGCCGCCGCAGGAGATCCACATCACAATCGACAACCCGAACTGATCGGCGGCGAACCCGGCGACGGTCGGCGCCACGAACCCTCCCACCAGTTCGCCAATGCCCATGATCATGCCCAGTGCCGTAGCCATGACCTCGCGCGGGACGGTTTCGGCCGGAATGGTGGACATGAACAGCGTGAAGCAGCCAAGCCCAGTGAAGGTGAGCACCATCAGCACGCCGAGTATCATCGGCGATGGGGCAAATAGCAGGGCTATCGGGCAGCAGGCAGCAACCAGTGAGAACAGCACCAGCGTCGGACGGCGGCCGAGACGGTCGGAGATGCTGGGCACCACAAACCCCCACACAACCCATGCCGCACCCAGGCAACTCATGATCGTGCCCATGCTCGGCGCGCTGTAACCGCGGACGCTGACCAGAAACGTCGGGGTAAAGGAGATCAGGATCACGAACCAGGTTAAAAACACGCAACTGATCAAGGTGCACAGCACGATGTTGCGGCTTTTAAGCAGTGCCAGCCGATGCCCGGTGAGTTTGACGTTACTCATCGCAGCCTGACGAGGTTCATCCTGACGCACGTAACGCCAGATGAACCATGCAATCAGCAATCCTGGCAGCAGCGACACAATGAACGCATGTCGCCAGCCATAAGCCTCGGCCAGGGCAATCAACACCGGAGGGCCGATCACTGCGCCCAACAGACCCGCTGCCGAGCCTTGCAGCAAGCCCATGTTCAGGCCCCGTCGGTGCGGCGATGATGCTTCGACCATCATCGACTGGGACAACGGCAGTATGGGGCCCTCGGCCAACCCCATGATGGCGCGAAACAGCAACAGGCTGAGGAAGCCCGAGACCAATCCTGAGAGGGCCGAGCACAGGGAAAAGAGGATGACCGCCGCAATCAGCAGCGGCTTGCGCACCCCCCGACGATCTGACCACGCGCCGACCAGCGTGCCGGAAATCGCCCAGGCCAAGGCCAGCACCGAAGACAACATGCCAAGGTGGCTGTTGCTCAGTTGCAGGTCTTTAGCCATGTACGGAAACAGGAAGGACAGGGCCAAACGGTCGAAAAACACAAAACCAAACGTCAGGAACAACACGCAGAGCAGTACATTTTCATAACTGGCTTTATTATTTTTGTGAGCCATGACGGTTCTCCGCAGCACGGGATTTAACGGAATAGACGGTCCACTGCATCAGCGCCCAATCCGACCTTTTCGTAGTGTTCACGGCACAAGGCGATGTAGGAGTGCACGTCGAAGTAGCCGGTGGACTCGCCTTGCTCGTCGAGCCAGATCAGCGGCCCCTTGACGATGAAGAAAACGCGCATGGGTTCTTCGTGCTCATAGGCCACCAAGGTGTGACCCTCGCCGGGCGTCTCATAAACAAAGTCGCCAGCCGTGGCGGTCCACTCATGTTCCAGGTAGCCCCACTTGCCTGAAAGCGTATAGGCGAACACTTCGTGCGGGTGGTAGTGGCGATTGACCAGGCCTGCGCGGCTGGACATCAAGATGTCGCACCAGCGGTTTTCGCTCGGGGAGATCCACAAGGGGCGTGAAGATACGGTCTCGGTGAAGGGCACGTAGAGCCGCAAATCATCACTGGCGGCATTTGGCAGGTAAACCTCAGGCTTGGCGTCGGGCTTGAAGCAGTTCGCGATCGGCTGCAGGTCTTTCCAAAATTCGTTGCGGGCTAATTCGGGCATGTTGGGCCTCTGATTGTTGGAATACAGAGGGCACTCTAGGGTGAAAGGAACTCTACGGTTTGATCGAAACTGACGTCATTGTTGTCTGAATCGGACGGATATTTTCAGTTCATCGGTTACCGGGGTTTTGTATCGGCTACGGATTGACAGCATGTCTGGGTCGGCGGTTAATGGGGCGCTGCAGGCCCCGGAATCCGTCTGGTGAGGGACCGAGCAGTCAATAAAAATGAGAATAACAAAAATGATCCGATCCGCCGCCTTGCTTGATACCCAACGTGCCAGTACCGATGACCTTCCGCTGGATCAGCGCGTGGTATTCTGGGAGCAGTACAACGCATCGACACTGGTTGGTCTGAAGTGTTCGTCCTTCAGTGAAACCGGGTTCAGCGCCCGTGAAGACAACCTGAGCCTTGACCGGCTCCGGGTCGCCCATATTGTCGGTAACCAACACGTTATCGAGCGTGATGGCTCAATGATTCGCACCGTGCCCAAAGAGTCGGTGTTCGTATCGCTGGTCATGGGCAGTGCGTCGTTTTTCTTTCAGAACGGCAACTGCCATCTGCTGGAGCCGGGCGAGATGATGGTGTATCGCACCGACAAGCCCTACCTGTTCGGCTTCTCCGCTTCGATGCACAAGTTTATCTTCGATATCCCCCAGGACGTGTTTGCATCCCGCTGCCTGCGCCGCTTTGATCACGCCGTGAAGATCAGCGCCCACACCGGCACACAGCGTTTACTGTTAAGGACATTGAGTGAGCGCACCGGCGGTTTTTTCGAGCAGCCGCTCAGCCAAGGGGCAGACAGCTATCAAGAGGATGCCCTTGAACTGCTGGGGACTATCATTGCGGGTCAGATGGGCAATCGCCGGATCAACGCACTCAGTGCGTCCTACTTGTTGGTCGCCAAGCAATGCATCCTCGAGCAACTGTCCGATCCTGCATTGAGTTGTGAGCGGGTGGCTCTTCAAACCGGCGTCTCCACACGACACCTGGCCAGGCTATTTGCGCTGGAAGACACACAACCCCATCGTTTTATTCTGGAAAAGCGCTTACAGGGAGCGTTCCGTCTGCTGAGCCAGACGGACAGCCGCGGACTGGACATTGCTGAAGTCGCCTATCGCCAAGGGTTCACCAGCCAGGCGCATTTCGCCAGGGCGTTCAAGGCGCACTATGGACGCACGCCCAGCGACGTGCGCGCATCGTCGGTCGGCGTATAGCGTCTGCGCTTCGGCCGTCACTCTCGATTACGCGAAACGAGGCCGTGATCCAGTGCGTATTTCGCCAGGGCTGCCGGTTTGTCGATGTTGAGTTTGCGACGAATACTGAGCCGATGGGTTTCAACGGTGCGAACGCTGATATCCAGGTCGCGGGCCATCTCTTTGTTGTTCATGCCTTGAACCATCTTGTACAAAACCTCGCTCTCACGAGGTGTCAGTTCTTTGTCGGTGTCCTTGTCGGCGATGAGCTTTTGCGCGATGTCCGCACTGTAAAAGGTGCCGTCACTGGCGATGGCTTCAATGGCCGCGATGATTTCCCTGGACGGGGAGTTTTTCAGTACGTAACCACTGGCACCACTGCGAATGGATTCACTCACGTACTCGAAATTATCGTACATGCTGAGTATCAGGATCTTGAGAAAGGGCGAATGCTGTTTGAGCCGACGGGTCAGTTCAAGGCCGTTCATATCCTTCAAGCCAATATCCACCAGCAACAGATCCGGCTGGAACTGCTCGACCATGTGGAGCGCCTCGTGACCGTTCTCGGCCTCACCGATCACCTCGACGGTATCCACAATGGCCAGCAACGATTTAATGCCGTCGCGAACCAGCGAATGGTCGTCGACCAATCCAATACGTATGCGACCTGGCACCTTCATCGACGTGTTCTTCCTGTTGAGTGGGGGAAATCAAACGGCATCTTTGCCAGGTTTTTCCATCGGTAGCAGTATGTTCAACATGGTCTTGCCTGGCGTTGAGGTCAGTTGCAGATGTCCCTCCAAGTGTTCGGCGCGCTCGCGAATATTACGCAGGCCAATGCCGTTGTGGCGGCGTAGCACTTGGAGAACGTTGAACCCGACGCCGTCATCCACAATCGTCAACCTCAATCCCTTATCCGTCGCGAGTAGCGTGATAGAAACATGCTCTGCGTGAGCGTGGCGCTCAACATTCATCAAGCCTTCCTGCAGGATCCGAAACAACGAATCTGTCGTGCCGCTCGGCATTGGGTAATCGATGCCTTGGCACTGACAACTCACCTTCAGACCGCTGCGTTGTTCAAACTCACTGGCGAGCTGACCGATGGCGGCCGGCAGCCCCAAGGTATCGAGCAGTGACGAGCGCAGGTCATGGGAGATGCTGCGCACTTCGCCAATCGCGCTACCCAGCCGTTGCGTAGCCTCCCTAAGAATCACCAGCCCCTTGCTCGACTCCGGCCCCTCAAGCACATGCCCGGCCAGCTCAAACTGGAATTTGATCGAGACCAGAAGCTGACTGATCCCGTCGTGCAACTCGCGGGAAACGCGGGCACGCTCTTCTTCCTGCAGGCTGACGATACGCCTGTTCAGGCGTTGCAGCTTTTTGTCGGCCAGGCGGTGTTCACTGACGTTGAGTGTCATGCCGCTGGCGAATACCAGCAGCACCGCGACCAACGCTACGGCGGCGATGGCCAGCATGGTTTTGCGGATGCCCAGGGCCACTTCATCGCGAGCTTGCTGAGTGGCGCGCTCGACGTCCTCCAGATAAATGCCGGTGCCGAGCATCCAGCCCCAGCGGTCCAGCATGACCACATAGGCGAGCTTATCGGTGACCTGGCCGGAGGAGGGCTTGTTCCAGGCGTAACGCTGAAAACCTTCGCCGGATCGGGCGCTTTTGAACAGAGCCTGGATGACGGGCAGCCCGTGCGGATCTTTCATCTCCCACAGATACTGCCCCACTAACTCCGACTGACGCGCATGCATCAGGCTGCGGCCTTCGCGGTCGTAAACGAAGAAGTAGCCGTTGATACCAAAGCTCAGCTTGCGCAGCTCTTCGAGTACTTGGCGCTGCGCCTGCTCGTCGCCCTCGCCGTCGTTATACAGCGGTGCGATCAGACTTTGCGCCATGGCGACGTAGTTTTTCAGTTCTGCGCGTTTGCTGGCCAGGATGCTGTCTTCAATCAGGCGCGCTTGTTGGTCACCTAACTGGTTATTCAAGGAAATAACCAGTGCGCATATAACCGCGATGGCCAACACTAACGGCAGTATCCCGAGTGCGACGATTTTATGTTTGAGTTGCATCGCGACTCCCGTGCGTCTCAGTAGAACTACGTAGACGCCTGCGTAGTAGTGCGGATGTATTTGTTATCGGTGTGCGCGGATATTAGCCACCGCCGCATAGCGGACACAATTATAAAAATTATCGTCGCAGCTCAATGGCTGTGACAGGAGACACGCAATGAACCGTCTGGCTAAACATCTCGCCTGGTTTGCCGTGGCTGTCCTGGGTGCGTTTGCGCTGAGTGTCGTGGCCTTGCGCCGCGGCGAAGCGATCAACGCGCTGTGGATCGTCGTCGCGGCAGTCGCTATCTATCTGGTTGCTTATCGTTACTACAGCCTGTTTATCGCCAACAAGGTGATGCAACTCGATCCCGGTCGCGCCACCCCTGCCGTGGTGAACAACGATGGCCTGGACTTCGTGCCGACCAATAAGCACGTACTGTTCGGTCACCACTTTGCAGCAATTGCTGGTGCAGGCCCATTGGTGGGCCCGGTACTGGCGGCACAGATGGGTTATCTGCCCGGCACGCTGTGGCTGATCGCCGGTGTGGTGCTGGCCGGTGCGGTGCAGGACTTTATGGTGTTGTTCATGTCGACACGTCGCAATGGCCGTTCGCTAGGCGACATGGTACGTGAAGAAATGGGCCGTATTCCCGGCACCATCGCCCTGTTCGGCTGTTTCCTGATCATGATCATCATCCTCGCGGTGCTGGCGCTGATCGTGGTCAAAGCCCTGGCCGAGAGCCCTTGGGGCATCTTCACGGTAATGGCGACCATCCCAATTGCGATGTTCATGGGCATCTACATGCGCTATATCCGCCCGGGTCGCATCGGTGAAATCTCTGTCATCGGCGTGGCATTGCTGCTGGGTTCAATCTGGCTGGGCGGGCAGATTGCCGCTGATCCGGTCTGGGCCAAGGCCTTTACCTTCACCGGCATCCAAATTACCTGGATGCTGATAGGTTACGGCTTCGTTGCCGCAGTGCTGCCGGTGTGGTTGATCCTGGCGCCGCGTGACTACCTGTCGACGTTCCTGAAGATCGGCACCATTGTGGCGTTGGCAATCGGCATCTTGGTTACGATGCCTGATTTGAAAATGCCAGCGTTGACGCAGTTTACCGATGGTACTGGCCCAGTTTGGAAGGGCGGCCTGTTCCCGTTCCTGTTTATCACTATCGCGTGTGGTGCGGTCTCCGGTTTTCATGCGCTGATTGCCTCGGGCACCACGCCCAAGTTGCTTGCCAGCGAAGGTCACGCCCGTTACATCGGCTACGGCGCCATGTTGATGGAGTCGTTCGTGGCGATCATGGCGATGGTTGCGGCATCGGTCATCGAGCCTGGCGTTTATTTCGCCATGAACAGTCCGGCCGCCGTCGTGGGTGCTGATGCGGTAACCGTCGCGCAAACCATTAGCAGTTGGGGCTTTGCGATCACGCCGGAAGCATTGCAGGCGGTCGCCCATGACATCGGTGAAACCACGATTCTTGCCAGAGCCGGCGGCGCGCCGACGTTGGCTGTTGGCATCGCGCAGATCCTTCACCAACTGTTGCCGGGTGAAAACACCATGGCGTTCTGGTACCACTTTGCGATCCTGTTCGAAGCACTGTTCATCCTGACCGCCGTCGACGCGGGCACCCGTGCCGGTCGCTTTATGCTGCAAGACCTGCTGGGTTCCTTCGTGCCGGCGCTCAAACGTACCGAGTCCTGGACCGCTAACCTGATCGCAACGGCCGGTTGTGTGGCGATGTGGGGTTACCTGCTGTACCAAGGTGTGATCGACCCACTGGGTGGCATCAACACCTTGTGGCCGCTGTTCGGTATCTCCAACCAAATGCTGGCGGGTATCGCGCTGATGCTGGCGACGGTTGTGCTGATCAAAATGAAGCGCCAACGCTATATCTGGGTGACCATGCTGCCAGCGGTGTGGCTGCTGATCTGCACCACTACGGCGGGCTTCATCAAGTTGTTCGACGCCAACCCCGCGATCGGCTTCCTGGCCCTGGCCAGAAAATACAGCGATGCGGTTGCCAATGGGCAGGTACTGGCACCGGCTAAAAGCCTGGATCAGATGCAGCACGTGATCTACAACGCTTATACCAACGCGACGTTGACCGCGCTGTTCCTGGCGGTGGTGTTCAGTATCCTGTTCTTTGCACTCAAGGTAGGTATTGCTGCATGGGGCACGAAGGAACGCACCGACAGGGAAGCGCCTTATCAGCCAGTGCCGGATGCATGAGGGGAGCGCGCGATGTTCAATGACCTGAGCCGTCTGGGTAAATATCTGGGTCAGGCCGCACGACTGATGGTCGGCATGCCTGATTACGATACTTATGTGGAACACATGCAGACCAAACACCCGCACAAACCGCTGATGGATTACGAGACGTTCTTTCGGGAGCGCCAACAAGCCCGCTACGGCGGCGGTAACGGCCAGCCGCGCTGTTGCTGACAATAGGTAAACCCATAACGCCCGATGCTTGCATCGGGCGTTATGCATGAGGGCTGTGCACTGTCAACTCAGGGATGACTGATTTATGATGGCCGATTGATAAAATCTGGATGCTTCATCATGAGTACACGTTCCGATCTTCTGAGCAGCGCCGAAATCCTGTTGCGTACCAAGGGCTATGCAGCCTTCAGCTACGCCGACCTGGCTGAGGATATCGGCATTAAAAAGGCGAGTATCCATCACCATTTTCCCACCAAGGAAGGCCTTGCGATTGCCATCGTCGAGAGCTATCTGTTTCGCTTCAAAAAACAATTGGAGCAGGTAAATGACGAAAACACGGAAATTGTCGAGCGCCTGAACGCATTTGCCCAGATGTTCGCCCAGAGCAGTGAAAACGGATTGTTACCGTTGTGCGGCGCACTGGCTGCGGAGCTGTTGGCATTACCGGTCAGGCTCAAGGAAATGACCCGAGGCTTTTTCGAGATCCATCTTGAATGGCTTCAAGCCAATGTCGTGCTGGGCCAGGCGAGAGGGGAGATTAAGGCCGAGCTCAATGCAATGCACGTTGCTCGGCTCATCCTCAATACATTGGAAGGGGGCAGTTTTGTTTCCTGGGCAATGAGCGACGCTTATGAGCAGTCCACCGGGTTCGATTTGATTTTGAATGGGCTACGTGCAGACACCATGCGTCATTAAAAACTATTGCATTGCACGCCCGTCACCTCATAAACGCCTCGAATAATCGAGGCGTTTTTTTTGCATTTTTTGAGCGGTTTATGGGGTTTTTATAAAATAGCTTGATTAGCTACCTACTACTTGGTAGAGTTGCTTCTCTTTCGGGCCAAACGCCCGGTCCATCCAGAGAGGATTAAGCAGATGAGCAACAACCTGAACGGTATCGACGTCGCCGCACTCCAGCAGTTTGCACAAGGTGTAGCTGAGGATGCGACCAAGCGCCATGCAAGTTTCAACGTCAAGACTGAGTGGAAAGGCCAGACGCGTTCTGTCGCCAAAGTGAACCGCTACAGCCTGGCAGGTGAGACCCACTCGCGTAATTTTGAAATTGCCGCCGATGAGCCCAACGAATTGCTCGGCCAGAACTCTGCACCAAACCCGCAAGAACTGCTGATGGCTGCTCTCAACGCCTGCATGTCAGTCGGTTACGCCGCCAATGCCGCGATGATGGGCATCAAGATCCATAGCCTGGAAATCGAGACAGACGGCACCCTCGATCTGCGTGGCTTCCTGGGCATCGACGAGAGCGTCAACCCAGGCTACGACGAAGTGAGCGTGGTGGTGCGCCTGCACACCGACGCCTCCCGTGAGCGTGTTGAAGAGTTGCACAAAGTTGTGCTGAAAACCTCGGTCAACTACGCCAACTTCTCGCGAGCCATCCGTATGGTCCCTACTCTGGAAGTGCGTGAGGGCTGATTCGCCCACGGCAAATTGATTCAATCCTTGTGTGCACCAGCGGCCAACTGCCCTGGTGCCGACCCTAAATAGTTCTGGATAACCGGAGTCTGAAATGAACAACTTTTTTAAAGGCAAGAAGCTGTTGGTCGTTGGCGGCACCAGTGGCATGGGCTTGGAAACGGCCCGCATGGTGCTCAAGGCCGGCGGCAGCGTGGTACTCACCGGCAGCAAGCAAGACAAGGCCGATGCCGTCCGCAAAGAGCTGAGCCCGCTTGGCTCTGTGTCGGTGATCGTTGCTAACCTGATGACTGAAGCGGGCATGAACGCAGTTCGCTCGGAAATCAACGCCAACCACACCGATATCAGCCTGATGGTGAACTCAGCCGGGATCTTCATTCCTAAGGCTTTCACCGAGCACGATGAGGCCGAGTACGACATGTACCTGTCGATCAACCGTGCGACCTTTTTCATCACCCAGGCCGTGGTCAAGAACATGCTTGCGGCCAAGCGCGAAGGTGCCATCGTCAACGTCGGCTCCATCGGCGCACAGGCTGCACTGGCAAATTCGCCGGCTTCCGCTTACTCCATGGCCAAGGCGGGTCTGCATGCGATGACACGTAACCTGGCAATTGAATTGGCTCACTCGGGTATCCGCGTGAACGCCGTTTCGCCAGGCATCGTCCACACCTCGATCTACGAAGGGTTCATGGACAAGGACGCGATCCCGGAGGCGATGAAGTCGCTGAACGATTTCCACCCACTGGGCCGCGTCGGTGTTCCCGAAGATGTCGCTAACACGATCCTGTTCCTGCTCTCGGACAAAACGTCCTGGGTGACGGGTGCTATTTGGGACGTGGATGCCGGCATCATGGCCGTTCGTGCCTGACCATAGCGGCAAGCAAAGCGTGTGAAGCTCCCATTGCGGGAGTTTCACGCCTTTACCGATGAACGGTGAAGGCGGCTGAAGGCTGGCTACAGGAGTCTTAAATGTCCATCACGACCAAAGCTGCGCTACTCAATGCCGCAGAAACGCATATGCGTTCCAAAGGCTATTCAGCATTCAGCTACGCCGATCTTGCGATGCAAATTGGCATCAGAAAAGCCAGTATCCATCATCACTTCCCGACCAAGGAGTGCCTGGGCGCGGAGTTGATCAAGGACTATATCGCTCGCTTCAATGAGACTCTGGCATCAATCGAAGCCATACATGCCGATCCGCTGCAGCGCCTGCGTGCGTTCTCCCGGCTTTTCGTTATCAGCGCCAATGACGGGCTGTTACCGCTATGCGGTGCGCTGGCAGCAGAAATGGCGGCGTTGCCATTGTCGCTGCAAGGGCTGACTCGGGACTTCTTTGAATCCCAGCTTGACTGGCTGCAAAGCACGCTCAATGACGCGGCTCAGCAGCACAGCTGGTCGTTGAACAAGCCTGTGCAAGTGTACGCCTTCATGTTGCTGAGCACGTTGGAAGGCGCAAGCCTTATCAACTGGACATTGGGCCGATCAGCCGACCCGTTGGCTGGCTTCGACCATTTGCTTGACACGCTGGCCGGGTCTCAATTTCTTTGAATACAGGATAAATGATGCAAACCCCTTCGAAAAAATATGTAGTCGATATCTGGTCTGATTATGTGTGCCCCTGGTGCTGGATTGCCAAGCGTCGATTCGAGAAAGCGCTTGATCAGTTTGCCGAGAAAGACCAGGTACAGATCAACATCAGAGCGTATCGCCTGGCGGCAAACCACGCGCCAGAGCCGATGATTGCGGCGCTTAAACGCAAGCTTGGTAATCCCAGTTCGGTTGAGGCGATGATCAGCACGGTGAGTCAATATGGTCGGGCCGACGGCTTGGACTACCGCTTTGACACCATGCTGTTTGGCGATACCACGCAGGCCCACGTACTGGTCAAGGCCGTCACAGACGCCGATGTGAAAAAACACCTGGTGGAAGCGCTGTACGAGCAAAGCACCACTCACGGGCAATCACTGTTTGATCAAGGCAGCCTGGAAGCCATTGCTCGGGCAGCCGGTGTATCGGATGAGTCGTTCCGACTGGCGGAGTCATCCGTTGAGCTGCGTGTGGAGATGGAAGAGGACGAGCAAATCGCCGCGCAACTGGGTTCAGGCGTTCCGATGTTTGTCTTCAATAATGCGTTCTCGTTATCGGGGGCTCAGCCTGAGGCCGCGTTTCTCGAGGCGCTGAATAAAATGCAGACAAAGGCCGGAGTCAACGATGACGCGTTCATTGGCCAGGTCTGCGGGATCGATGGTTGCAAAATTTGATTGGCAATGGTCATGCGGCCCTTAAACCGACCGCCTGCCCATCGCCTTAAACACGAGGTCAAAATGAGCCGTATCGTTGAGTTGAGTGCCCCACAATTCGCCCGCTTTGTGGCCAAAGGCAGTAGCGTCGTGCTGTTTTCGGCGTCCTGGTGCAAGCCTTGCCAAGAAATGAAACCAGTCTTCCATGCCTTGGAAGAAAAACTTCATGCGTTGGCTGCGTTTGGCAAGATCGATGTGGCGGTGTCTCCGACCATTGCGCAAATGTACGGTATCCGCGCGGTGCCATCCCTGGCGGTTTTCCATGAGGGTCGATTGTTGCGAGTCATGGCCGGATCCCGGTCGATCGGCGCCATGAAAAAAGCGATTCTCGCAGAGCTGGAAGAGGCGGCCTGACCCGGCTGTCCCTCAGGGCTATGGTTGATCTGCCTTGCGGTCCTGTTCATCGCTTGGGTGTGGATTGGCGCCGATCCAGTTAACGATGGGATGCGCGCGGTCTTCGTTGAAGATTTCCGTCAACAGTGCGTTGGCCCGTTTGTAGGCGTCGTACTTGTATTCGGTATCCTCCACCGGTTGTGCGGCCATGTCCTCAAGCATCTCAAGATTCAGCCGACGGAATCGATCCGCTCGCTCGCGGGCTTCGTATCGCCCAATGCCCAGGTACTCCAGCGCCCTGCGTCCCAAGGACAGCGCACTTTCGAAGGTTTCCCGCTCGACCGCCTCGATGCCCATCTGGCGCAAGGTAATGATGTGGCCCATGTCGCGCGCGCGCACCACCAACCTCAAGTCAGGAAAGTGCTCCTGGGCCAGTTGGGTCAGTCTCAAGTTGTCGGCCTGATCGTCGATGGCGTTGATCAGCACCACCGCCTGGTCAGCACCGGCGGCATGCAATAAATCCAGACGAGTAGCATCCCCGTAAAACACCTTGACGCCGAATTTGCGCAGCGTCTCGATATGGTCGGGGTCGTGATCCAGCACCACTACCTCAAAGCCGCAAGACATCAGCAAGCGACCGGCGACCTGGCCGAATCGCCCGAAGCCGGCGATGATCACCCGCGGATTTTTCTGGTCGATCGTGTCGGCGTCCCCTTCGGCCTGTTTGCCGGAGGATTCCTGGCGGTTAAGCAGCAGAATCAGCAACGGCGTGACACACATGGACAAGGCTACAGCTAGTGTCAGGCTTTTCCCCCACGGGTCGACCAGAATTCCGGCCACCGTTGCAGCGCCAAACACGACGAACGCAAATTCACTGCCCTGGCCGAGAAACACCGCCTGCCAGGAGCGCTGGTCAGCGGGAACATTCAGGAAGCGCCCGAGCAGTTTGATCACCAGCAGCTTGATCATTATAAAGCCCAGGGTCAGGGTCAAGACCAGCAGCGGTGCATTGATCAGCGTGCCGAAGTCGATCGACATACCTACGCCGATAAAGAACAAGCCGAGCAGTAGCCCCTTGAACGGCTCGATGTCGCTTTCCAGGGCGTGCCGGTATTCGGAGCTGGCCAACAGCACGCCGGCAAGAAAGGCGCCCATGGCCATCGACAAACCGGCTTCTTCCAGCAGAAAGCCGAACCCGAACACCAGAAACAGCGCCACGGCGCTGAAGATTTCGCGCAATCCGGAGCGCGCCACGAAGCGCAACACCGGGCGGGAAACGTACTGGCCTAACACGACGACCGCGCCGATCGCCCCGACGATTTTGGCGACCGATATCGCCAGTTCTGCACCCGACGGCGTGCCGCCATGTGCCGCCAGCAGTGGAATCATTGCCACCAGCGGAATGGCCGCGATGTCCTGGAACAGCAGCACGGCAAAACTGCTGCGGCCCACGGCGGTCGAGGTCATGTTGCGTTCGTTCATGGCTTGCATGGCGATTGCGGTCGACGACAGGCTCAGCGTCAAGCCGACCAACAGCGCTGCCGTCCAGTTCAGGCCCAATGCGACGCAAAACACCGCAATCGCCGCGCCACAGACCAGCATTTGCAAGGCGCCGCCGCCGAATACCATTCGGCGCATAGCCCAGAGCCGTTTGGGATCAAGTTCCAGGCCGATGATGAAAAGCATCAGTACGACGCCGATTTCGGCAAACTCCAAAATGGACTTCACATCCGTTACCAGCTTCAGCCCCCATGGGCCGATCAGGCAGCCGGCAATCAGGTAGCCGAGCACAGGGCCCAGCCCCAGTCGCACGGCAATCGGTACTATCAATGCCGCCGCACCCAGGTAAATGAGCATTTCAATCAGGCTGTGAGTTTCCATATCAATCTTCCTTGCCAGCGGTCAGACGTGCGCTGTAGTGCTCGAGGTGTGTGTGCAGGGCAGTTGGGTCCGCGGTATACGCGCCATGGAAAACCACAGGCTCCAGCCAGCGCATATGGCAATAGATAGCCGTAGCTTGCAGTGGCTGAGCCAGTACAGAAAAACCGGGATGGGCACCGATGCCGAAGTGATCCTCGTCGCCGCCGGTCGTAACTGCCCACAACAGAGGTTTGTCTTTAAGCGCATGGGCGTGTTTGCCGTAGGCCCAGCCATGGGTGAATACATTATCGATCCACAATTTCATCAGGGGAGGGTAGCTGTACCAGTACATTGGATGTTGCAGCACTACCAGGTCAGCCTTTTCAACCGCCCGCTGTTCGGCCTCGACGTCGATGTTGAAGTCGGGATAAAGCGCGTAGAGAGAGCGGATGACGACATCAGGATGAGTGGCTGCCTGCTTGAGCATGGCCGCGTTTACCGTGGATTTGTCCGGGTACGGGTGAGCATAAATGATCAGAATCATTGAATATTCCACGATAAATCAGTGTTCATATAGAACGCAAAAACTCCCGGGTCGTTGGGCGTGATAACGCCCAACGACCCGGGAGTCGTTTATTAAGGGATGAGACCCCTTACTGACCTTTTTGCAGTTTCAGTACTTCTTCAGCTGTAATGGGTTTGCCGCCAATGCCCCAATCGCCGCTCTTGACTTCCTCAAAGATGACCCAGGTGATGCCACGCATGCTTTCACCTTCTACGGATACCATGGCGTCCGTCACTTTCTGAATGACTTCAGCTTTTTGCTGGTCGGTAAAAACGCCTTCAATACCTTTGATGGTAACGAGTGGCATGGTCTGCTCCTTAACGGTTGTGGTGAAAAAAAGTGATGCAATGAGCCATCAAGCGTTGGCTGCGGCATACTCAGGGTAGTCCGTGTAGCCTTTGGCTACTTGATCGCCGACAGCGTAGAACGTCGCGCGATCAGGTTCAGCCAATGGCCAGCCGTTTTGCATCCGCTCTACCAGATCCGGGTTAGCAATGTAGGCGGTGCCGAAGGCGATCAGGTCGAGCTCACCCTTGGCCAATTCAGACTCGGCGAGCGTTTGGGTAAAGCCGCCGGCGGCCATTAAGGTACCTTTATACGCTTCACGGAATGCGGCACCGAAACCCGGTGGCGTTTGCGCGGCGACGATGGTCGGCTGGTAGTTCAGGTGAACGAACGCTAGTTCGCGTTCATTCAGCGCGGCCGCCATGCTCATCCAGGTTTCTTCTTCGCCTTCGTAGACGCCGAAGTCGTACAAGCGACCAAACGGGGAGAAACGTACGCCAATTTTCGAGCCGCCAATTTCGGCAGCGATCGCGTCAATGGTTTCCAACAGGAAACGCTGGCGATTGGCAATTGAACCGCCGTACTGGTCGGTACGGGTGTTCAAAGCGCTGCTGAGGAACTGATCGAACAGAAAGCCATTAGCTGCCATGATTTCGATCCCGTCGAAACCGGCATCCATCGCGATACGTGCGGACTTCACAAAGTCAGCGATGACACGTTTCACTTCGTTGGTTTCCAACGCACGCGGCACGCTGGGTTGTACCGGGCCGGTTTGGTCCGGTGTGGACCAGGCGTACACGGTGGTATCGACCGCCGGCTGAGTACCCGAAGAAACCGGAACGATGCCATGTACCGAAATGTGCGACATACGGCCAACGTGCCACAGTTGCGCGAAAATTTTCCCGCCCTTGGCATGCACTGCGTCAGTTACCGGGCGCCAGCCTGCCAGGTGTTCCTCGGTATAAATCCCGGGGGTGTACAGGTAGCCGCGAGCCTCGTCGGAAATCGGCAGGCCTTCTGTGATGAGCAAGCCAGCGGACGCGCGTTGTGCGTAGTACTGCGCGGTGAACGCGTTCGCGATGTTGTTCAGGGTACGGGTACGGGTCATCGGCGCCATGACCACGCGGTTTTTCAGCGCGGTACCGGACAGATCGTAAGGGGTGAACAGCTTAGTCATGATTGATCTCGACAGTGTTAAAGGTTGAAAGTCAGCGTTTACTTACGACTTATCGAACGCGTCCAGCACGTGAGTGCTGTAGACGAGTGCGGCGCCGGCATTCATGTTGATTGCCACGCTCAAGGCTTCGGCCACTTCTTCACTGGTAACGCCAAGCTTCTTGGCTTCGGCAGCGTGAAAAGCGATACAACCGTCGCAACGAGTGGTCACGGCCACGGCCAGAGAGATCAGCTCGCGGGTCTTGGCGTCCAGGTGGTTGGTCTTGCTACCGGCGGCACCGAGTGCAGCCATGCCTTTCATGGTTTCTGGAGACAGAGCGTTGAGTTCTACCAAGCGAGCGTTGATGTCTTTGCGGGTTTGGGTCCAGTCTTTCATAGGATTCTCACAAAAAAAGTAGGGTGGTGGATGGCGGGCTTCTTGGAACGTGGTAACAAGCTACCATCCAGTTGGTAGGCTTGCAACGTTTATTCTGAAGATATTTGCTATCCGTATAATCGAAGGTGCTGAAAACGCGCTGAAAGACAGTGTAGGGCAGTGACATGACCGAAGCGTTAACCGTTTGCCCTGAGCCGTCGAGAGCGTTTTCGGCAGGTTATTGATTTGTTTTAACCCGCAGTTTTTTGAGCGGCCGCTGGCATCACTGCACGTTTAAACCTTGAAACCGCCTACCAGTTTGTTCACGTTTATCGCCAGGCTCGATAGCTCGCTGCAAGCGCTGGCCGCCTGGCTGGCTCCCGCTGCACTTTGGGTCGAAAGCATCGGTGATGCTGACCCGATTGCGGTACACCTTTCTGGCAGGCCTGCGCCACCGCAATCGAGTTTGTCGCCATGTCGGTACTCAGTTGCATCGCACTCACAGTGAGGATCGACTTGCTTTGGATCGCCTTGTCATCGCTGTGGTTTCTTCGGTCGAAAGTTGAGTGCTATGAGCAAGTGCTCTGACTTCAACGGCCGCGACTGCAAATCTGCCCATTGATCAGCCGCCGATCGCTTCTATGGTCGACTGTTTTGGTCGTGGATTTGTGGGGCCGCGCGAACTTGCCAGGCGCAGAGGGCCGGTGTTCATCCAACCAACCAACCAGCCGGCCACTCCTCATCCATTTGGATTTGATCGCATGTTCAGCCTCGCGCAGTGCAGGTCTGGAGCCCTATGCTGAAGGCCGCAGTGATGAGGCTGCGGCCTATCGTCTTGGCCAAGTTTACCTGCATCATCGGCCTGTGCCGTTGATGCTGTTCGCGGGCGGGGATGGCGATCACCCTCATGGGCGGGCTTTCGTTGGGTCCGCTGGTGATGTTCGGGCTGATTCCGGTGCCGTATGACGTGCTGTTCGCAACCTTGCCTGCGCTGGTCAGGCGCAGCCAAAGAAGTGTATGAAAAACCAGCAGCCTGTCAGCTGTTTAACTTGTTGAAGCGCTCAAAGCCTTGTTCCAGGTCGGCGATAAGGTCTTCCGGGTTTTCCAGGCCAATGTGCAGTCGCACAAGATGGCCATCATGCTCCCAGGTTGTCGCGCTTCTGACTGCTTTAGGGTCTGTAAGCATCGCCAGGCTTTCATAGCCGCCCCACGAGTAACCGATTGAAAACAGCGACAAGTTGTCCAGCAGTGCATCGGCCGCTGCTTGGGTCGCGGGCTTGGTCAGAAAAGACAACAGACCGGAGGCGCCCTTGAAATCTCTTTTCCATAGTTCATGCTGAGGGTGGGATTCGAGGGCCGGGTAGTAAACCGCCGTAACGTCGTCATGGCTTTCCAGCCAGCGGGCCACGATCATCGCGTTTTTGTAATGTCGTTCAAGTCTTACATCCAGGGTTCGCATGCCGCGAAGCGCCAGTGACACGTCGTCAGGGCTGACGAACAAGCCCATATTGAAGTGGTATTTTTTCAGGCGGTCCCAGGCTCTCTCTGAGGCCGAGACCGTTCCCAGCACCGCGTCAGAGTGGCCGACGATGTACTTTGTGGCGGCCATGATCGAAAGATCCACACCCAGTTCCAGCGCAGGATGGTAGAGCGGGGTACCCCAGGTGTTGTCTGCGATCACCAATACGTCATGTGCATGGGCGACCTTGGCGATGGCGGGGATGTCCTGTATTTCCAGGGTCAAGGAACCAGGCGACTCGAGGTAAATGGCCTTGGTGTTAGGTTTGATGAGCGCCGCGATGTCGGAGCCGATCGTCGGGTCGTAGAACGATACTTCGATGCCAAGGCGCCGCCCCACGTCATCGGCAAAAGCCCTTATCGGCGAATACACATTGTCGGCAACCAGCAGGTGATCCCCCGTACCGACCACAGACAATATGGCTGTCGTACATGCGTTGAGACCTGAAGGGCAAAGCACAGTGCCTTGCGCACCTTCAAGTTGGGTCAGGGCCTGGGTCAGCGCCTGCGTCGAGGGGTTGTTCCATCGGCCGTAGATATATTTCTGACGGCCTTCACGCATGTCCTCGCAGGTAGGAAATACGACGGTCGAACCTCGATAAACCGGCGTGTTCACGAAACCATGATGCTGGTCGGGCTCGATTGATGCGTGGGCGAGCAGCGTTTGTACGTTTTTATAAGGCTTCATACGACCGTCCAATGTTTGTCCTGGTGGGGGGCTGGTCGCGGCTAAGGCGACGATATCAGAGTAATTCACACGATATTTAACTGTCTACCATTTGGTTGGCAATTCATTTTTTCGCCATAAAAAACAATAACATGCTCGAGCGTGTTAAATATTTATTGCATGGCTATCATGTGGATGGTAGTTTTTTTGTTGTCCGGCGTTTCTAGTGGTTGTTTGGCCAGGCGAGAGTCGGAGTTATACAAGAGGCGTGCGGGAGAGGCATGGCGCCTGACAAAGTGATGATGAGGAACGTTTTATCTGAACTTTTTAAGGTACACAAAAAGTAGGCGTTTCGATAAATAAAAAAAGCACATTAATCGCTCGGGTGGATTATGAAAAAAAATAATACCTTTCCAAAAGACCGTGGTTTCAAAGGCAGGCCCGCGAACCGGGCAGATTGGCTCGACGCCCACGAAAGTGGCTACTCAAAAAATTTGAAAAAACGCCATGTACAGATGATGGCATTGGGCGGTGCTATTGGCACCGGTTTGTTCTTGGGCGCAGGGGCCAGGCTACAAATTGCTGGTCCGTCGCTGGCCGTTGTTTATTTGGTCTGTGGCATCTTTGCGTTCTTCATCTTGCGAGCCTTGGGCGAGTTGGTAATGCACCGCCCGAGTTGTGGCAGTTTTGTCTCATACACGCGAGAGTTCATGGGAGAAGGCGCTTCTTTCGTGGCGGGATGGATGTATTTTCTGGTGTGGGCATTAACGGGCGTCGTTGATATAACCGCCATCGCTATTTACATGAAGTACTGGAGTATATTTTCTGACGTTCCACAGTGGGTGTTTGCATTGAGTGCCCTGGGTGTGGTGACCGTGATGAATATGGTCGGAGTGAAATGGTTCGGCGAAATGGAATTCTGGTTTGCGGTCATAAAGGTTGCGGCGATCAGTGTCTTCCTGGTTATAGGTTCGTTTTTCTTTGCCACCGGCCATGCGGTGGGAGGCACTATCCCAGGCTTGCACTTGATTACCGAGAATGGCGGGATATTCCCCCATGGGCTATTGCCGGCAATTATCATCGTGCAAGGCGTGATATTTGCGTATGCGAGCATCGAACTGGTGGGTACCGCTGCAGGTGAGACGGCTGATGCACGGCGCGTAATTCCTAAGGCGATCAATGGCGTGATCTGGCGTATCGGCCTGTTTTACGTGGGCTCGGTATTTTTGCTGGTGACCGTTTTACCGTGGACTGCCTACAGCGCTAACGTCAGCCCCTTTGTCACCTTTTTCGAGGCGCTCGGCATTCCTGGCATCGGTTCCGTCATGAACATTGTCGTGATGACTGCCGCGCTCTCAAGCCTAAACTCTGGTTTGTATGCAACAGGGCGGGTGTTGCGATCATTGGCCATGGGCGGGTCTGCGCCGAAAATGTTCAAACGCATGAGCACCCAGGGCGTTCCTTATATGGGGATTCTGGTCACCATGGTCATTAACGTCATTGGAGTGGGGTTGAACTTTCTCATGCCTGCTCAACTCTTCGAGTTGTTATTGAACTTGGTGTCGCTGGGGATATTGTCGACGTGGGCGTTTATTGTTTTGTCACAAATAAACTACCGTCGAGCAGTTAAAAGAGGGGAGGTAGAAATGGTGTCTTTTAAAATGCCTGGCGCGCCATTTACGTCATGGCTGACGCTTATTTTCCTCGGTGTGGTGTTGGTGCTGTTGGGACTCGATTATCCAAACGGGACTTATACTGTCTTGTCTATTCCCTTGGTGGCGATCGCGCTGTCGTTGGGATGGTGGAAGGTGGTCCGCTCCAGAACAAACGAATCATTAGATATCAATGCTCATCCTAATCAAGCAGGCGTATAAGAAATGAACGATAAGAGGCCGAAGTCGTGGTGGCCTCTTATCGTGATGAGTTGAACCAGTGCGCCGGCGCAGTGAGTATTATCGCACTAATAAATATAGGTAAGCGCCATGAGCACACGAACTGATCTTTTAGTTACTGCCGAGTTATTGTTACGAACAAAAGGCTATGCAGCATTCAGCTATGCCGATTTAGCCGATGAAATTGGTATTAAAAAAGCCAGTATTCATCATCATTTTCCAACTAAAGAACATTTGGGGGCCGCGGTCATCGAGAGTTATCTTTTTAGGTTTAAAAAAAAGCTGACATTAATTAACGAAGACAGCGCTGATGTGCTGGCGCGCTTGAAAAATTTTTCTGAGTTTTTCATTGACAGCTCCAACAGTGGCGCATTACCGCTGTGTGGCGCACTTGCCGCTGAGCTGTCGGTATTACCGGAGGCCCTTAAACAATTGACCCGACAATTTTTTGAAGTGCACCTTGCTTGGTTAAAAAATAATTTGGCGCTCGGGCAGTCGTTAAACGTCATCAAAGCAGAACTAGATCCCGAGGCGCTGGCAAGGGCGCTATTGAGCGTGCTGGAAGGCGGTAGTTTTGTTGCATGGGCGCTCAGTGAGAAGGTGACGGATCTGGTTGGGTTTAATTTGAT
This sequence comes from Pseudomonas pharyngis, assembly GCF_021602345.1. Lineage (GTDB taxonomy): Bacteria > Pseudomonadota > Gammaproteobacteria > Pseudomonadales > Pseudomonadaceae > Aquipseudomonas > Aquipseudomonas pharyngis. The sequence continues at coordinate 544,990 of NZ_BQID01000002.1, read as the reverse complement.
TTTGAATAGTAGTGTCGTGCCAGGCCGGACCTGAAGGCCATCGTTAAGCATTCCCGCGATGTAGCCGCCCAGTTGCATCGCAGGGCAACGAGTTGATGAGTAAGCACCGCGTCTAGGTGTTCAACGGGCTTGCGGCTGTCGCTTTCGTTGAGCAGGTTCCGGACCCGCAGCTTTGGCTCGTTGGAGCGGACCGCAGTGAAGACGATCCAGAATCGCGAGCACTCGCTTTGGCGATTGCCCGTCTGAGCGAGTGGAAGATTCGGGCTCGACTCTGCGCGCACTTGTCTCGATGGAATTACGGGTAGTCACAAGCGATCACTGATATAAGCCGCTGCAATAGTGGGAAGCGTATGTTGCCGATATGCACACTGAAGTTCCTCGTACGATTTCAGGTCTGACGGGGGGCGAGCGACGCTTCCAAGTAAGGGGATGGGAGGAGGGGCTCGGCCCTCAAAGTTGTGAGGGAACAAATTGACAATATTTTTTTTGGCATAAGTATATTCATAAAAATCATTACAGCGCGGTATGTCGCTATCTAGCTCCTTCACCTAGGGCATAAACCTAGGGCATAAATAGTTGGATCGCACTGTGAATGAGCCAATAAAAAAAGGAGTCAAAAAATCGTGAGTCTTTCAACAAGATTCTGTCTCAAGACCAGCATTAGTGCCTGCGTTGTTGTGCTGGCGACCGGAGCAAACGCCGAGTCCCTAGGTCAGAAAATCTACACTCAAGGAGGCGAGTCACCTGCAGCAGTGGCTTGCGCTACCTGCCATTCTACCAATGGGATGGGCAACAGCAGCGCAGGATTTCCCCGTCTTGCGGGCTTGCCGCAGGGTTATTTGGCCAAGCAACTTGAAGATTTTCGCTCTGGAAAAAGGGCCAGTGCCGTGATGCAACCCATCGCATTGGCGCTTAAAAATACTGAAGGTGAGGCTGTTGCTCGCTACTTAAATGCATTAGTTGTCGATGCTCCGAGTGTCGGGTTGAATTCCACAGGTAGTCTGGGCAGTGTCGCTGAAAAACTGGTGAAGCAAGGAGACTGGAGTCGCAATATTCCTGCGTGTGTGGCTTGTCACGGGGTGAGTAACACTGGCGTGGGAGAAAGCTTTCCCCCGCTTGTTGGCCAGTCCAGTGCCTACATCGCGGCGCAGTTAAATGCTTGGCGCAGTGGAACGCGAAAGAATGACCCAAATGAACTAATGAGCCATATCGCACGTTCGTTGAGCGATACCGAAGTTCAAGATTTGTCAGTCTATTTGCCCAGGTTGAGCGGTGAGGTTAAGCAATGAAGTTTCCAGCGAAAATACTGCTCACTATTGCCATAGCTGTGCCACTTCTGGTTGCGAAAACGTTGTACGAAGAACGCGACATGGCTCCGACAATCAAGGGTCCGGTCGGATCTCAACGTGATGCGAATGCTCAAAGCCACGCCATCATGGCGGTTGATACGGTTTCGCCTTCTGTATTTACCCCACCGCAAGAAATGGACCTGCCAGACAATGCCTTCGGGGTGCTGGTAAAGGAGGGCCGTGATATTTTTGTCAATACTCAAAAAAATGCTCCTGAGTATGTTGGCAATGGTCTTAACTGCAGTAATTGTCACCTCGATCAAGGTCGTAAGGCGGATTCTGCCCCTCTGTGGGGAGCTTATGGCATGTACCCCGCCTATCGAAAAAAGAATAACAAAGTGAATACGTTTACCGAACGGATGCAGGGTTGCTTCGAATTCAGCATGAACGGCAAGGCTCCCTCCAGTGATAGTCATGTAATGAAAGCGCTCGGCACCTATGCCTATTGGCTCTCGACCAAGGCACCTGTGGGCGAGAACCTTCCAGGGCGCCTCTATCCTGTTATCCCCGCACCTGAAAAAGGTTTTGATCTGGCTAAAGGGAAACAAATATATGTTGAACAATGTTCCATTTGCCATGGAGTGGAGGGGCAGGGCCAAAAGTCCTTGGGAGCATTCGTATTTCCGCCGCTTTGGGGATGGGAATCTTACAACTGGGGGGCGGGGATGCACCGCATCAATACTGCCGCCGGTTTTATCAAGCAAAATATGCCCCTGGGTAAGGGCGGTTCTCTGACGGATGATGAAGCTTGGCATGTGGCTGCATACATCAATAGCCATGAGCGACCTCAGGATCCTCGTCTGGTCGATGGTTCCATTGAAAAGACCCGAAAAAAGTATCACGAAGGCGACGGCGTAAACTTATACGGAGAGACCGTTAATGGTGTGATGCTGGGACAAGGTATCAACCAACCGGATTAGCGCTAGCCGCGGCGCCGTGTGTAAGCAAATGTGCAATGTAGCCGTCAGCAGCTTCAATTGCATACCGCAGATGGGTGCTTGGAATGGGCTGAAGTAGCCGGAAAATATCCGTCTACTTTAGGCCATCCCTAGCCAAAATAGAGTCGCGATGAACTTTTCCTGCATCATGCAAGTTTACTCATCTTTAAAAACCAGGGTGAGATCAAGTAGCCTCATTCTGCTACTTAATCCGTTGTGAGCCATGGCGCGGTGTGACCCTGTGGGAGTTGTCTGGCGGCCTTAATGGAGTTTATATAAAGTTACCAAGACCGCCGCTCTCTTATTTACATCGCCCGCTTTGGGCGGCTGCGGTTAATACCGCGCATCCACCGGCTTACCACCCTTCGGCCAATCCTTCAGTTTGTCTGCGAAATCCGGCCTTGGCTGCTGGGAGAAGTACGCCGCCACATCCACAGCCTCTTGGTCCGACAACCCACCCTGCCCCAATGGGAATTTCTCGTGGAACCCGATCGGCATGTTGCGTTTAACAAACGCCGCAGCCGTGTATGTGCGCGCCATCCCCGCCCCAATATTGAACGACTGTTCGCCCCACAACGGCGGATACACCCGTTCGCCATCCGCTCGCGTCAGACCTTGGCCATTGTCGCCATGGCACACCGCACATTGCTTGGCATAAACCAGCTTGCCGTTGTCCAGATTAGGCTTGATCGTCGTGTCGATCTTGCCCACCCCGCGCCCTGCCACTCTATATTCCAGCTTAGCGTTGTTTTTCATCCAGTCGAAGTACGCCACCATCGCCTGCATATCTGTCGATTGTGGTGGCAGCGGCTTGCCATTCATGGAGCGGCGAAAGCAGCCGTTGATCCGTTCTTCCAGGGTCACCACTTTGCCCGCACGTGGCGCATAACCTGGGAAAAACGTCGAGACGCCAACAAACGGCGAACCGTCCGCCACAGTGCCCGCGTTGAGATGGCAACTGGTGCAATTGAGCGAGTTGCCGACGTTATTGGGCAGCAGCTCCTTGGTCTGCAGATGCAGGCGCATGCCGCGTACAACTTGTTCGGCGTTGGGGGCTGTCAGTAACTCAGCCAAACGTGGGGTTTCGAAGGCTGAAGAATCAGTGGTGATCGGGTTGAGCTGGTCGCGCATTTTCTTCACTTGGGCTGCGCTGATGGGCGTGCCTTCATTGTTCCAACTGCTGCGCACGAAACTGAGGATTTCGGCGATTTCCTGATCTGCCAGGCGAGCAAACCCGGGCATGGTGTAGACCCGTGGATGGGTTGCCGTCTCAGCCGTTTTCCACCCGGTGAGGGTGATGTGCAGCAGTGAAGCCGGGTCGTTCGAGGCGACACTCGGGTTACCGGCCAACTGTGGAAACAGGCCTTTCACCCCGCCGCCATCGCTACGGTGGCAGTCACTGCAAAACTGCATGTAACCCAGGCCGCCACGGCTGTTGAACAGTTCCTTGGGCGGTGCTGCGGGCTCGTGCGCCACGGCAGGCATCGGCAGGTCATCCTTACCTGGCGGCAGGGATTTCAAATAGGTCGCGATGGCCGTCAAGTCAGTGTCAGTGAAGTGCTGAGTGCTGTGGTGAATCACATCGGCCATGTTGCCCGAGACTGTGGCAAAGCGGTTCTGCCCGGTTTTGAGCAGTTGCACGGTGTCCTCCACCGTCCACAAGTTGCGCAGGCTCAACGCGCGCCAGTGTTCGACGGTCTCGCCGGCCAGGTAATGCTGGCCGCTGCGGTCCGCATCGCTCATGGCTTTTTCCTGGAAGGCGATGCCGCGCGGGGTGTGGCAAGAGCCGCAGTGGCCAAGGCCCTGGACCAGGTAAGCGCCACGGTTAAGCACTTCATCCTTCGCCGCATCAGGCACGAACGGCTGCTTGTCGAGAAACGCGAAATTCCACAACGCCAGGCCCCAGCGCTGGTTGAACGGAAAGCCCATCTGCGCTTCCATGTTCGGTTTTTTCACTGCCTCCACGCCCTGCATCAGGTAGGCGAACAAGGCGCGCATATCGCCTTCGCTCATCTTCGCGTATGACGGATAGGGCATCGCCGGGTACACGTTCTGCCCGGCAGGCGTCACGCCTTCACGCATCAACCGGTCGAACTGCTCGAATGTGTACTGGCCGATGCCAGTGTCGCGGTCCGGGGTGATGTTGCTCGAATAAATCGTGCCCATCAGCGTGCTCAGCTCCAGCCCGCCGGCCATTGGCGCGCCTTGTTTGGCGGTGTGGCAGGCGATGCAGTCGCCCAGTTGGGCAACGTACTTACCCTGTTCGATCAGCGAGGGGGGAGCTTCGTTGGCGTGCAGGGGAAGAGACAGACACAGCGTCACCCCCACAAGGCACAGACGTAACAGGGGAAAAATCATCGCACTATTCCTTTAATAACCCGGCCTGGGGCGGTCCCCTCGGCGCAGGTCTGCAATCGTTTTTATTGAGTCATCAGGCAGACAACCGGGGCGTGGTCAGCCCCAGCATCGTTTTAGCAAATTTTTTGCGGGCGTCCCTTGATGTGGGTCAGCGTCAGCCACTTACATCAAGGGATTTTATTAAGTGACTCGGACTTCGCCACTGACAACGCGATTTGAAAAAAGCGGTCGACGCAGTGCCCGCCGGTGACACTCACTACACCCGTTCGCTCAGCCGAACAAAGCTGGGGGCAAGTCACGGGCTATAGGCGAGGCTTAGGCAGGCCTGGAAGTGGATGGCTCATGTACATCACTAAATAGCCTTCACCAGCAAGGCCACCGAAACCGCCATCGAAACAGCGGCGAACCCTTTTTGTAGGTGTGGACCTGCTAGCCTGGCCGCGATCAGGCGCCCGCACATCATTCCAACCAATGCGCCCAGGGAGAACGGCAGGGCAATCGCCCACTGCAGATGGCCGGCCGCCGAGCTTGCGGCAACGCCGGACATCGACACCAGTGCAATCACCGCCAGGGACGTTGCCAGCACCGACTGCGCGGTCAAATTGGTGTATCGCTGCAGCGCCGGCACCATCACAAAGCCGCCGCCCACGCCGAGCAAGCCCGAAAGCCCGCCCGCAACCACGCCCGACACCGTGAGCGCCCAGGCGCACGGCGCCGTCCAGTTCAGCTTGCCTCGTTGGGCGTCCAATACGCAGGGCGGCGGCTTGCTCGCGACAGCGGCCTTTGACGCCGCGGACGGCGGCAACGACCGTTTGAATACCCGGAACGCCACATACATCAGCACGCAGGCAAACAGGATCGTCAGCGGACGATTCGGCGTGCGCTGCGCCAACCAAAGGCCCAGGGGCGAACAGATGATCCCGGCGGCGGCAATTAACAGCGCTGCCTTGTAGCGGACGGTGCCGTTTTTCAGGCCCATCACCGCGCCCAGGGTCGCGGCCAGGCCGACGGCCAGCAGGCCAATGGGCCCGGCCTCGGCCATGCTCAAGCCCGCCCCGAACACCAGCAACGGCACCGCGAGTATTCCACCGCCGGCGCCGGTCAGAGCCAGAATCACGCCCACTGTCAATCCGAGCAGTAAGACGATGATCATTTCAGTCTCCTTGCGTTCAGCCCTGATTTCATTGGTCGGTCAACTCGGGTTTCGCCAGCCATTCGCGGCCCTTGAGCATGCCCTTCCAATACAGCGGTGGAAGAATCCGCTCTTTGAGCAGCCAGGCCAGCCGGGACGGGCGGGTGCCGTCGATCAGCCATGACGGGAAGCTGGGGGCGACCTTGCCGCCATAGGTGAACTCCGCCAGGACGATCTTGCCGCGTTCCACCGTCAGCGGGCAGGAGCCGTAACCGTCGTACTGCGCGCAACCGTTCGCCTTACCCATGGCCGCCAACACGTTATGGGCCACCACCGGCGCCTGTTTGCGGGCGGCGGCAGCGGTCTTGGCGTTGCTCGAATTGGCCGCGTCGCCCAGCGCATGAATGTTTGCCCAGGTTTTATGTCGCAGCGTGGCGGGGTCGACATCAATCCAGCCGGCCGCGTCAGCCAACGGGCTGACTCGAATGAAATCCGGCGCGACCTGCGGCGGTACCACATGCAGTAAATCAAACTCACGGGTCACCACACGGGGGCTGCCATCCAGATTCACCCCGCTGAACGTGGCCGTCCGTGCCGGGCCGTCGACGCGGGTGAGGGTGTTGCCGAAATTCAGGTCGATACCGTAAGCAGTGACGTATTCCATCAGCGCCGGCACATAGTCCGGAACCCCGAACAGCACCGCACCGGCGCTGTAGAACTCGATCTCGATGGCATCCAGTACGCCGCTGCGTTTCCAATGATCGGCCGATAGGTACATGGCTTTTTGCGGCGCCCCGGCACATTTGATCGGCATCGGCGGCTGCGTGAAAATCGCCCGACCACCTCGCAGTTGCTGCACCCTTTCCCAGGTATAAGGTGCCAGGTGATACAGGTAGTTGGAGGTCACGCCGTTGCGGCCCAGGGTCTCCGACAAACCTTCGACGGCATGCCAATCGAGCTTCAGGCCGGGGCACACGATCAGTTGCTCGTATTTGACGACCCGGCAGCCATCCAGAATGACCGCATTTCGCTCGGGCTCGAAAGCCGCCACCGCTGCCTTGATCCAATGCACGCCGCGGGGCAGGGTGGTGCCCATCGTGTGAGCCGTTTGACGCGCGTCGAACACACCGCCGCCCACCAGCGTCCAGCCAGGCTGGTAGTAATGCACATCGGCCGGGTCGACGATCGCAATGTCGAGCCCCGGCGCGCGGGCCAGCAGGCTGGAGGCGGTGGCGATACCCGCCGCGCCGGCGCCAATGATGACTACGGTGTGCTGCGCCTCAGCCACTTCGACCGGCGTGCGACCCTGGTTCGCAATCCGCCGAATCACGCCCTTCATATCGAACCCGGCTTTTTTGGCGCTCTCGACGATGTGCGGCAGGTCGTGTTGACCCGCTTGTGACAGCGCCCACATCGTTGTCGAGCGCATACCGGAGCGGCAATAGGCCAACACCGGCTTGGGCAGCGTTTCCAACAGCTTGCCGAAGGCAGCCCCTTGCTCGTCGGTGACTTTGCCCGATTCGGCGGGAAGGTAGTGCGCCTCGATGCCGACTGCGTCGGCGGCGCGTTTGATTTCGGCAAACAACGGTTGGTCGCTGCCTTCGCCATCGGGGCGGTTACAAATGATGGCACGAAAGCCGGCGGCTTTCAGTTCAGCCAATTGGCTGGGGAAAATCTGTTCTGATACTGATAAAGCAGGTGCAAGGCGGCGGATATCCATTAGTGTCTCCGTTATGGCTATTTTTCTTATAAGTTTTTTTGGGTGGGTGAGCGTCAGGCGACGTTGAGCGGGATTTTCAGATAGCGGGTCCCATTCGATTCAGGTTCGGGCAAATGCCCGGCTCGCATGTTGACCTGGACCGAGGGCAGGATCAGTGTCGGCATGTCCATCGATGCATCCCGCTTGGTACGCATCGCCACGAACGCCTCTTCACTGATGCCATTGCGCACATGCACGTTGTGGTCGCGCTGGTCGGCAACGGTGCTGACGAATTGCACTTCACGGCCCCCCGGTTGGTAGTCGTGGCACATATAAAGCAATGTCTCTGCCGGCAGACTCAACACTTTGTTGATTGACTGGAACAGCGTGCGTGCGTCTCCGCCGGGGAAGTCACAGCGGGCAGTGCCGTAGTCGGGCATGAACAAGGTGTCGCCGACGAAGGCTGCCGTTTCGCCGCCGTTGCGGATCACATAAGTCATACAGGCTGGCGTATGGCCGGGTGTGTGCAGTGCGGTGCAGTGCAGCGTGCCGATGCTGAACGACTCGTCGCTGACGAACAGGTGATCGAACTGACTGCCGTCGCGGGGCATATCGCTACCGGTATTGAACAGCGTGCCGAAGACCTTCTGCACCGTCGAAATCTGACTGCCGATGCCTATTTTTCCGCCGACTTTCTCTTTCAGGTAGGGCGCGGCGGTCAGGTGGTCGGCGTGGACGTGGGTCTCCAGAATCCACTCGACCTGCGCATTCAGCTCGTTCACCCGGGCTATCAGGCGGTCGGCGGACGTGGTGGCGGTGTGGCCTGATTTGGGGTCGTAATTCAAAACGCTGTCGATGATCGCGCAGTGGCGGCTGGCTTCATCCAGTACCAGATAGCTGACGGTGTTGGTGGCAGAGTCGAAGAAGCCTTCGACGTGAAGTTTGACGCGCATGAACGGTCTCCTTGAGGGGGCTTTTTTACCGAGCCACTTAGACTAAGGACTGACATTGCAATAAGTTTGCCAGGCGATGGCACTCACTAAATTTTCTAATATCTAATTGATTTTATTTGTTTTTTTGTTGTTGTATGGGCGTGTTAGGGCCTCTATCGGGTGGATTTTTCTGCCATTGGCAGTGCCTGTTGACAGAGGTGGCAGTGCCACAACAGGATAGAAGAATGGATTCCAGGAGCCATGATGAAGACTTTTCAGCCGACCCCCACCAACGCCGTCCCCCCTCCGGATCAAGTGCAGTCGCTTGTTTCGTTTTTGGAACACGAACCGAACCCCATGATCGTGCTTGATCCGGACTACAACATCCTGGCGGCCAACACGGCCTATCAGCGTCAGTTCGGCAGCGCTGACAAGCCCTTCATCGGGCATAAGTGCTATCAGATCTCCCACCATTACGACGTCCCTTGTGATCAGGCGGGTGAGAATTGCCCGATGAAAAAAGCCCAGGAAATGCGTGGGCCGGATCGTGTCTTGCACATCCACCACACGCCTCGGGGGCCGGAGCATGTCGACGTGGAATTGCGCCCGATCCTCGACGAGCACGGGGTGATTACCGCCTATGTGGAGCGCCTGACACTGGTACGCAGCGCCTCGGCGCGCCCCAGCGACGAAGGGTTGGTCGGCTGTTCAGCGGCTTTCAACCTCGCCCTGTCGGAGTTGCAACGGGTGGCGCCCTCCATGCTGCCGGTGCTGCTGCTGGGGGAATCGGGCACCGGTAAAGAGCTGTTCGCGCGCGCCGTCCATGAAACCAGCGAGCGGGCCGCCGGGCCGTTTGTCGTGGTGGATTGCTCGGGCTTGACCGAAACGCTGTTCGAGAGCGAGTTGTTCGGCCATGAAAAAGGCGCCTTTACCGGCGCCATCACGCGCAAGCCCGGCTTGGTCGAAACCGCCCAGGGCGGCACATTATTCCTGGATGAAATTGGCGATGTGCCGTTGGCCATGCAGGTGAAACTGTTGCGCCTGATCGAATCCTCGACTTATCGCCGGGTCGGCAGTGTCGAGACCTGTCACGCCAATTTCAGATTGATTGCCGCCACCCACAAACCGCTGGAAAAGATGATGGAAACAGGCGAGTTCAGGCAGGACCTGTACTATCGCATCAGCGCCTTCCCGATTCACTTGCCACCCTTGCGTAACCGGGTCGAAGACATCGGCTTGCTGGCCAATTCCTTTCTACAGCGTGGCGGTGCCGGCAAGCGCCGCCTGACCCTCGACCCTGAAGCCTTGGCAAGGCTCCAGCAATACCCCTGGCCTGGCAATATCCGTGAGTTACGCAATGCTCTGGAAAGAGCCAGTCTGTTCGCTGACGACGGCGTCATCCGTGCCGTCCATTTACCCCAGGCATGCGCGGCGCTGCCGCCTCAGGCTGTGGCTTCGACGCCGTTAGACAGCAACACGCTGGCGCAGGTGTTGGCGACATTCAAAGGCACCCGCAGCGAGTTGGCCAAGCACCTGGGGATCAGCGACAGGACCTTGTACCGACGCCTGAAAGAACAGGGCCTGGCCTAGGCAGTCTACGACTGCCAATGACTGCCAACCTGGCAGATTGGCAGCGTGCTGGCCTGCCAATTCACGCTGAATTCAACCCGATAACATCGTAACCGTCTGTTTTGTAACGATATAAATACAGACTCAGGCCATGGCATGCCCTGTGCTAATTGCCTGGCATGACCATTTCCGACAAACGACTGCTGCGCCATCTGCTCACCGCGGTGCTGATCAAGCTCGTGCTGCTGAGCGTGCTGTGGTGGCTGTTCGTCCGGGATTCGCACGTCACTGTCGACCCGAACACTGTCGGCAACCGATTCGGTGTACCCACCTCGACTCAAGGGGCAAGCAAGTGATCTCAGAACAACTGGTGGATTTGTCACGGCTGCAGTTCGCAGCTACTGCGCTATACCACTTTCTTTTCGTACCGCTGACGGTGGGCATGGTGTGGCTGCTGGTCATCATGGAGAGCGTCTATGTGATGACCGGGAATGTCATCTGGAAAGATATGACGCACTTTTGGGGCAAGTTATTCGGCATCAACTTCGCCTTGGGGGTGACCACCGGCATCACCTTGGAATTTCAGTTCGGCACTAACTGGGCGTACTACTCGCACTACGTGGGCGACATCTTCGGCGCCCCGCTGGCGATTGAGGGGTTGATGGCGTTTTTTCTCGAATCGACCATGATCGGGCTGTTCTTTTTTGGCTGGGATCGCCTGAAGAAAGAGCACCACTTGCTGGTCACGCTGCTGATGGCCATCGGTACCAACCTGTCGGCGCTGTGGATTCTGATCGCCAATGGCTGGATGCAGAACCCGGTGGGCTCGGAATTCAGCTACATCACCATGCGCATGGAGATGGTGGATTTCTGGGCGGTGGTGTTCAACCCGGTCGCACAGGCCAAGTTTGTGCACACGGTGTCGGCCGGTTATGTCACCGGTTCGATGTTCGTGTTGTCAATCTCCAGTTGGTACTTGCTCAAGAATCGAGATGTCGAGTTCGCCAAGCGCAGTTTTCGGGTAGCGGCCGCCTTCGGCCTGGCCTCGGTGTTGAGCGTCATCGTGCTGGGGGATGAGTCCGGTTACACGGTGGGCGAGGCGCAGCAAACCAAGCTCGCGGCCATGGAGGCGATGTGGGAAACCAAGCCGGCGCCGGCGGGGCTGACCTTGCTGGCCAGCATCAATGAAGCCGAATCCCGGAACAACTGGGAAGTCGACGTGCCGTGGGTGATGGGCTTGATCGGCACGCGCTCGGTCAGCAAGCAGATCCCGGGCATTCATGACATCAAAGCGAAAAACCGCGTGCGCATTTTGCGTGGCATTACCGCCGTCAATGCGCTTGAAGCCCTGCGGGCCGATCGTACCGATAAGGCGGCGTTCGATACCTTTGAAGAGTACAAAGCGGACCTCGGCTTTGGCCTACTGCTTAAAAAGTACGTTGAGGATGTGAACCAGGCCACGCCGGCCATCATCGACAAGGCGATGAACGATACCGTACCGCACGTGACCCCGATGTTCTGGGCGTTCCGGCTCATGGTCGCGCTGGGTTTCGCCATGCTGTTGCTGTTCGGGCTGGCCTTCTGGAGCACCTTGAAGTCGGTCTGCACACGCCGCCGCTGGTTGCTGCGTTGGGCGCTCTGCATGCTGCCTGCACCCTGGTTGGCCTGCGAGCTGGGCTGGTTCGTCGCTGAATATGGCCGTCAGCCCTGGACCATCTACGGCGTGCTGCCCACCCACATGAGCGTATCGACCCTCAGCATCAATAACCTCTATGGCTCGCTGGCAGGCTTCGTGGCGTTTTACACCGTGCTGCTGGTGGTTGAAATGTTCCTGATGGTCAAGTTTGCCCGCCAAGGGCCCGGCAGCCTCGGAACCGGTCGTTACGCTTACGATGCCAACCTGAAGGACCTCCAACATGCTTGATTACTTCACCCTGAAACTTATCTGGTGGGCACTGGTCGGCGTACTGCTGATCGGCTTCGCCATCATGGACGGCCACGACATGGGGGTCGGCACCTTGCTGCCCTTTGTGGGCCGCACGGACCTGGAACGCCGCGTCGCAATCAACACCGTCGGGCCGCACTGGGACGGCAACCAGGTGTGGTTCATCACGGCGGGTGGCGCACTGTTCGCGGCGTGGCCGGTGGTGTATGCCACCGCGTTCAGCGGGTTTTACTGGGCGATGATTCTGGTCCTATGGGCGCTGTTCTTCCGCCCGGTGGGGTTTGACTATCGCAGCAAGATTCACAACGCCAAATGGCGCAGCACCTGGGACTGGGGGCTGTTTGTCGGCGGGGCCGTGCCGCCGCTGGTGTTTGGCATCGCGTTCGGCAACCTGTTGCAAGGCGTACCGTTCCACTTCAATAACATGCTGGTATCGACTTACACCGGGAGTTTCTGGCAACTGCTGAACCCCTTCGCGCTGCTGACCGGCGTGGTGAGCAGTGCAATGATCACCCTGCAAGGCGGTACCTATCTGGCGCACCGCACTGAAGGCGTGATCCAGGCCCGTGCCATCAAGGGCGGGGTTGGCGCGGCGCTGGTGCTGCTGTTTACATTCGTCATTGCCGGTGTGTGGTTGCAATCGATCGACGGCTATCGCATTACCTCGGTAGTGGATACCGCCGGGCTGCCGGACATTCTCAACAAGACCGTGGTACGCGAAGCGGGGGCCTGGATGACCAACTATGGCCATTATCCTGTGTTGTGGCTGCTGCCCGCGCTGGGCTTGGGTGGCGCAGTCGGTGCCGCATTGTTGATGATGATGCGCCGCACACTGGCCGCGTTTGTCGCCTCGTCACTCGCGGTGATCGGGGTGATCAGCACGGCCGGCGTGTCGATGTTCCCCTTCGTCATGCCGTCGTCGACCGTGCCTGCGGCCAGCCTGACCGTGTGGGACAGCGTGTCCAGTCATCTCAGCCTGTCCATCATGTTCTGGGCTACGTTGATCTTCATGCCGCTGATCGTGATTTATACCTCGTGGGCCTATCGCGTCATGCGCGGCAAGGTCACCGTGGCACAGATCGAAGCCAACGAACATTCGGCCTACTAACGCCATCAGAGGAGTAAAGACTATGTGGTATTTCGCCTGGATGCTGGGAGTCGGTTTTGCCTTGCTGCTGGCCATATTGAATGCGATGTGGGGCGAGAACGAAGCCGGTCGCGCCCTGAGCGACCGTGAGGAGCCGCAGCCATGATGCCGCGTGTCGCCGACGCCCCGGCACCCTCACGCCTTCACCCGCTAAGCTTGCTTATCGCAGTAGCTATCATGCTCGTGTGTACGCTCTATCCGCCCCTGATGGTCGCCCCGGACGGCAAAGCTGATCATGGGCTGGCAATGGCCTTGTTCACGGCGATGAGTGTGGCCTTTGTGCGGGGCGTGGGGTTTGTGCCACGCGCGCGCGCGTGGCGCTGGCTGTTCTCGGGCTGGACTTGCTTTGCGTCACTTGCAGTTGCTGGCTGGGTCAAGTTTCTACATTGAGCACTGACAACACGATTGACCTCTTGAGTGCTCGACCTAGTGAAATGTGCAAGTATTTTTCTTTGGTCCAGTAGAACGTTAGACATCTGCAAACTCGTCGGCGGCTTTAATACCTGATTTAGACGTTATTTGAAACGCGAGTGGTGCGCCTGTAGGATTCAAGGAATGCACCACTGAAACCCTGAAGTGTCTGCGCGGCGAGGCAGTTCAGTTGAATAAACTCTAGTTCCCGCTCATTGAGTGCTGCTGCCGTGCTCGTCTAAATTTATTCTCACCGTCGTATATGCAAGCGTCATACAGGTGCCCAAACGGTGAGCAACCTACATCGGTCTTGGAACCAGCGATTTCAGCAGCAACCGAATCAATAGTCTCCAGCAGGAAGCGCTGACGGTTTTCAACGGAGCCACTGTATTGGTCCGTTCGAATGTTCGGCGTGCTGCTTAGGAACTAATCGAACAGAAAGTCATTGGCAGCCATGATTTCGATATCACCAAAACCTGCGTCCATTACCATCCGCGCAGATTTCACAGAGTCTGCGATGCCCGGTATTCCATCCTCATTTTCCACACCACATGGGACACTTGGTTGAACCGGGCCTGATTTGTAGGGCAACCAAAGCTATGCCATGCCCTTCACGTCTCGGGGTGGCAGGCTACTCACCTGCGCCAAGCAAGCATTGAGGGCTTCACGAGTTTGCTTACCGTCTTGCATAGCATCCTACGTGGAATTAACAGCCCGGATGCTCACCGGCAAGGGGGTTGAATATTGTTACATGCCGCCACCTAATTGGTTGACTATTAACGGTGGATTAAATATTCGATTTTATCATGTCGCTTTGAACGCGTCGGCGGTTGACCGTCGTCTGCCACACGACGGTGTTGGGGGAGGGGAAATCTGGTGTTGATGACCTACCTATTGACTGGTAGTGTTCCTGCTAAGGGTATTTTTTTACGCTTGGAACTCTCCTTCAATAGTGTGGCCAGCCTCCATTCAGCTACTAGGAATCAATATGAACTACCTTGCACACCTCCACTTAGGCGGACAGGAGCCGCAACAGCTGCTGGGGAGTCTTTATGGAGATTTTGTGAAGGGTGCGCTTTTAGGAAAATTTTCTACTCAGACTGAGGAGGCAATCAGGCTGCATCGTCGAATTGATGCCTTCACGGATTCCCATCCACTGGTTAGAAGGGCGCTTGATCGATTCCCGGCAACAAGACGTCGCTATGCAGGAATCGCGCTCGACATGTTTTTTGATCACTGCTTAGCGCGAGATTGGGAGCGATACGCCGATCTACCCCTGGACGTTTTCTCTCAAAAAATCTATCGACTTTTAGAGGGGGAGCCCGCGTTGCCGGAACGATTGGCTCAAATCGCGCCGTTGATCATCACGGAAGATTGGCTTGGAGCGTATAGGGATTTTTCGATGATCGGCCATGGGCTGGAAGTCATCTCCCTACGCCTATCCCAACCAGACGGCTTGCGTGGGGCATACGAAGAGCTGACAGCTCTGTATGAGCCGCTAAGTGCGGATTTCTTAGAGTTCTATCCATTGCTGTGGCAGTACGCCCAACCCGGTTCGGAATTAGGAAAAAAATCGCCAATTTCGATGGTTAGCGTTTAGACCAGGCAGCTCGTCTGGATACAACGAGCTGCCTCAGAAGTCGATTTAATCTGGAATAAAATCAAGCGGTACTTCACTTGTCGACTTGATTTCTTCCATTGCAAACATGGAAGTCATATTCGCAACCGGTAGCTGACTAATGATCTTTTTATAGAGTGCATCGTACGCTTGGATATCAGGCAGGAAAGCCCGAATTAAATAGTCAACCTCACCGCTCATCCGATAAATGTCGACAATTTCGGTCATGTCACGGGTGGCTTTATGGAAGCGATCTATCCATTCAATGGAGTGTTCCCTTGTTTTGATCATTATGAACACTGTCACTTTTGCGTTCAGCGTCGTTCTGTCAAGGATGGCGACACGTTTCTTGATGAAACCTTGTTGTTCCAGGCGCTGAATTCTGCGCCAGCAGGGAGTCATGGAGAGCCCGACTTGCTCCGCGAGCTCGGTGACTGGCTGAGTAGAGTCTCGCTGGAGACCTGCCAGTATTCGACGATCAATACGGTCTAGGCGGGATGAGCGATCCGGCAGCTTTGAAGAACTGGACATTTACACAGCCTCGAAAAAATATTGCACAGATACAGAAAGCATTGGAAGTTGCTTCTATGTCAAGAGGTTGGGGTGTGGAAATTTTGCAATAGTTTACCTATTGTCAAATGGTAGTCTTTTTTCATCAGCTAAACGGATCGAGCAGAGTGCTTCATCAGGGAGAAAAAAAGAGGTGCGTTCTAGCCCCAAAGCGGGCGCGCTGAAAATAACAAGAGGCTCAGAGGGCCATCCCCTCAAATCTGCGCATGGCCGGCGCATCACTGGGAGATACCGATATGATTTTCAAACGTATGGGCATGCGTCTGTTACCGGCATTGGTTCTAGTAGGAGTGGTTTCCGGATCATCAGGCGTTTACGCCGAAGGTGAGGGGGATGGCGTTTGGGCAGCAGCCCAAAAATCTGGGTCGATTCGTTGTGGCACGGCAGAAGCTCCACCGTACATCATGAAAGATCCGGCCACCGGGGAGTATTCAGGTTTCTTCGTCGATGCGTGCAGAGAGTTTGCTGAGATCCTGAAGGTCAAGCCGGTATTTGTGGATACCAGTTGGGACAACATGATCGCTGGCTTGCAATCCAGAAAATGGGATTTGGCACCTGCACTTACGGCTACCCCGCAACGTGCGCTCTCTATCGTATTCTCAAAAAACTTATCAGCGACCGAATCGACCTTTATCTACAACCAGAAAAACCCAAAGACGAATCATCCGAAAAGCCTTGCTGATATTGACCAGCCTGGCGTGACCATCGCTGTCTCGTCTGGTACTGCTCAAGATAAGTCACTTACGGCCATCATCAAAAACGCATCGATTATGCGGTTACCTGGCCCGGACGAAATCCGTTTGGCTGTAATGTCTAAACGAGCTGATGTGATTTTTGATACGTCAGCAGCTAATGACTTATTCGCTGCTTCGCACACCGACTGGGCAGTCATTCTTAAGCCTGTGCCGGCGATCGACAAAAAAGGCGTTTCGTTCGGCCTACGGCGCGATACCTCATACGCTGATCTTCAAGTATTAGACCTTTATATCAATGACGCCGTCGCGACCGGTCATATGGATGAGCTAATCAATAAAGCGATCGCACACGAGACTAAGTGATTGGTCTTAGTGGGTGTTAGAGGCTGTCTGATCTTGGAGTAGAAGCTAATGGCAAATTCAAATTATCTCGTAGAAATGAAGGGGCTGCACAAAAGCTATGCGGGCGGCGTGAAACCTGTGCTGCAAGGTTTGGACATTAGCATGTGCCCTGGTGATCGGGTTGTCGTGATTGGGCCGAGTGGTGGCGGGAAAAGTACATTGCTGCGAGTGTTGATGGGTCTAGAAGATATTGATAAAGGCCAATTACTGTTTCAAGGCAAAAACTACATTACGACTGACAAATATGGAAGAACGGTAATTGATAAGGAGATCCGTCGTAACATTGGAATGGTTTTTCAGCATTATACGTTGTTCCCCCACCTCAATATTCTTCAGAACCTGACACTCGCACCGATCAAGGTAAGAGGTGAGTCGAAGCAGTCGGCAGAACTTCGAGCGCGCGGTTTGTTGACGAGATTCGGGTTGGAAGCAAAGGAAAAAGCTTATCCTGCCCATCTTTCCGGTGGGCAGAAGCAACGCGTCGCCATCGCTAGAGCCTTGATGCTCGATCCAAAGCTAATGTTGTTTGATGAAGTGACTTCTGCTCTCGATCCCGAGCTGGTGGCTGAAGTCGAGCAAGTCATCATGCATTTGGCTGAACAATCCATGCCCATGGTGATAGTGACTCACGATATGCACTTCGCCAAAAACATCGCTTCACGTGTGATTTTCTGCGCTGGCGGCGTTGTAGTCGAAGATGGGCCTCCCGAGCAGGTACTCGGTAGGCCGAAGGAAGCTCGAACGAGAGAGTTCATACAGCGAGTCTTTCATATTGGCGAGACGGTAGGAGTCGGACGTGAACTATCAATTTGATTTGTTCTTCATCGCGAACGGTCTCTGGCCGCTGCTCAAAGGGTTAGTCGTAACCCTGGAACTCACTGTCGCAGCGAATATCATCGGATTGACTCTTGGTTTCATCATTGCACTATTGGTTATGAGCCCAAATCCGATACTCCGTTGGCCTTTTACCTTGTTCATCGAGTTTTTCCGCTGTACCCCTGCGCTTGTCCAGATCGTATGGTTTTTCTACTGCATACCCATCATCTTCGATGTTTACATCGATGCAATGACGATGGGTATTTTGGCGATTGGACTCAACCTTGCTGCATTCAACGCGGAAGCGTACAGGGCCGCCATCCAGGGAGTTCAAAGCAATCAGTACGATGCAACTGTTGCTCTGGGGCTTTCTCCGTTTCAACGAACTGTGTATGTGGTGCTCCCACAAGCATTTCGTTCGGCGCTACCCGTTTTGGTTGCAAACGGCATTGGCGCATTCCAACAAACTGCGCTGGTTGCGATAGTCGCTTTGCAAGATCTCATGTATATGGGAAAAATACTGGCCACCGACACTTATCGACCTATCGAGGTGTTTACCGTTATAGCTCTTATATATTTTGCAATATCGTTCCCTATATCACAGCTCGTAGAATACATAGAGCGACGCCGTAAAGCGGAAAACTCATGAGGACGCGGCCATGGAACTAGATTTTTCAGTAATCTTCGATTACAAGGCTGCGTTGTTTTTTGGCCTTTTGTTAACTTTAAAGCTCACGGCGATCTGCGTTGTGTTGGGGTGTGCTTTAGGTTTTTTGGTTGCGATTGCAAGGAGCTCAAAAAATAAGATTATCTATGGGGTCAGCACTGTCTATGTAGCGCTGTTTCGCGGTACTCCAGTGCTCATTCAGTTGTTTTGGATGTTTTTCTGCTTGCCTCTGGTCTTGGGTATGGAGCTCTCGAATCTGACTTGCGGAATAATCGCGCTTACGTTGTATATGGCGGCGATTACGAGCGAGACGTTCCGCGCATCGTTCAGTTTTGTTAGCAAAGAGCAACATGATGCGGGGGTTGCTCTCGGACTGACTTATCGTGTTCATACTTTGTACGTTCTTCTACCGCAAGCGCTTCTCAGAGCGGCTCCCACGCTTTTATCGAATTGCACTAGCTTATTTAAGGAGAGTGCACTCGTCTCCGCCGTGGGTATGGCTGACTTGATGTTCGTTAGTCAAAACATATCGAACCGAACAGGGCACCCGGTGGAGCTTTTGACAGCAGCGGCAGTAATCTATTTTGTTATTGCATTTCCTATTACCCGGGCAGTTACTGCCTTGGAGCGGAAAATCCTGCATACCATGGCTATTTAGTTAAGCAAGAAAGAAAAACTTTGTAGCGATTGACAACAGTTAATAATTTAAGCGCTCGTAGCGAAGTAGGATGACTATGTTTAATGGCGATAGACCTTTCATTAGCGGACAAGAATCTGAGATCGACCATTCAATGTGGTCTGCGACTGGTGGGGCAAAGCCAGAAAGCGTGATCCTTGCACGGCAAGAGTCGTGCGATGTGTTGATCATCGGTGGCGGCTTTAACGGTGTGACGGCAGGACTCCACTGTGCGGAGCGCGGTGCTAAGACGATATTGGTTGAGGCTCAAGAAATTGGTTCTGGTGCGAGCGGTCGCAATGCGGGGCAAGTGAATCCTGGCCAGTTCCTCTCGCCCGAACAAATCCTCCGCGCGTTAGGCCCCGATTATGGTCAGCTTTTCTTGAAGGAATTGGGTAGCGCCCCAGACGTCGTCCGTCAGTTGATACGCGATTACGATATTGATTGTGCCGCTGACGAAAGGCCTATCATCCGCTGTTCAACGTCTCCTCAAAAAACACGAGAACTCGAAACCCAGGCTTCGGATTGGCAAGCCCTGGGCGCGAATGTTCAGATGGTCTATGGCTCTGAACTCGAAGAGATGAACGGATCGACCCGATATAAAGCTGCACTGATCGATCATCGCGGATTTACGCTTCAACCGCTTGCCTACGTGCGCGGGTTAGCGCGAGCCGCAGTCGCCAGAGGTCTTAGAATTTCTACCGGGTCTAAAGTGACATCCCTGGAACCTTCAGGTACCGGATGGGTTGCTACCACCGGCAATACGACAATAAAAGCCGACAAAGTCATTCTCTCAACCAACGCATACAGCAATGATCTGGTACCAGGTTTCAAAGAGGAAATAATGCCTCTTGGTGCTTTTGGTATCGCCACTGCAGATCCGTTACCTCCTGAGTGGAGAGAGCGAATTTTGCCTCACTACATAGCCATGTGGGACACCCATAAGATACCGCTGTGGTTCAGATATGACCCGGTTGGGCGTCTTCATGTTGGATCTATTGGATTCCTTCCCATTCATTCGGAAGGGGATAACTGGGTAAATCGCGCAATGAAGTTTGTCTACCCTTTCGCGCCTACATTCAAATGGGGCTATCGGTGGTCAGGCACGCTTGGCCAAACGGTCGACAGATTGCCGCATCTCGTTGAACCGCGCCCGGGCATCTTTGCAACCATCGGATGTAACGGACGAGGCATTGCACCAAATGCTTATTTCGGAAAAATGCTGGCTAAAATCGCACTTGGCGATGATGTAATCACTCCGTTGCCACTAAGAAAGTCTACGAAATATCCAATGCGTGAGATCGCATTAGAAGCATATGACGCTGGAATTCGTTTCTATCGTAATACGCTGCTTTTCACGTAGCCAAGACGAAAAAACTCGTGGGCTCTGCAGTTCTGTTGGAGGTCTTCATTCGTGCGCTAGCGAAACCTGGAAAAATAATTCCAAGAGTTTGGCTTTTTTTAGAAGTTTATTCATTTTTGCTTGGCTTTAGCGGTGAAGATTGGAAACTGCTTTTGATGAAGGAAGAATACACTGACTTCATCGAGCCCAATTAGCGAAATAGCGATATGAGTGGCCTCTGGGGCTGTTTGCGACGAGATGACCTATATTTCGGATCTATGTAGATAGGTGAAGAAAAATGAGTGTGAAATCAACAGAATATAGTGCTCTAGATGAATTGGCGTCCAGGGTACAGGCCGATCTCCACGTTCTACGTTTTCCTCATGACCCTTGGGTACTGCCTAAGGCGCACCCTAGCGGCAAGCATGTCTACGACGTTGCTATCATCGGGGGAGGCCAAGGCGGGTTGGCAATCGCTGCAGGTCTCTTGCGCGAACGGGTTGATAACATCGTTGTTTTTGATCGGCAGCCCAAAGGCCTGGAAGGCCCATGGAATAATACGGCGCGGATGCGCACTTTGCGTACCGTAAAGCATTTGCCGGGTATTGATGCGACATTAACCAGTCTTGCACCTCAAGCATGGTATACAGCCAAATACGGCGAAGAGGCTTGGGAAGAGCTGATAAAAATTCCGAAAGGGGACTGGCAAGAGTATCTAACATGGTGTCGCGATACGTTGAAGATCCCAGTGGAGAATCTTACTGGTGTCTCCAACGTCATTCCAGAAGAAAAGCTGTTTCGACTAGAGCTGAACAGATTCGACGATCGAGGAGAAATATCGGCTCGCGACGTTGTTTATGCTCGCAGAGTGGTTGTTGCGACAGGTGTTGATGGCAGCGGGGCGTGGCATGTACCCAAGTTCATCTCATCGGCATTGCCTAAAGATCGATATGCATCTTCAGGAGAGCATATAGATTTTTCCAAGCTTGTAGGGAAGAAGATTGCTGTTCTCGGTGCAGGCGCATCTGCATTCGACAACGCTTCGACTGCGCTTGAGGCAGGAGCGTTAGAAGCGACTGTTTGTATTCGTCGCAAGGATATCCAGCGAATTAACCCTCAGATCTGGATGGCAAAAGCAGGGTTTCTTAATCATTACGCTGATATGGATAATTCCCTGAAGTGGAAATACATGCGGCATATGTTCAGGTACAACATTCCAGCTCCGCAGGACGCCTACAATCGATTGTCAGGTTTAGAAGGTGCGAGCGTTCGTACCAATGCGGCCTGGGAAGGGGTGAAACTCGTCATTGATGACGGAAAAGAACAAGTTGAGATCACCCTTGCGTCTGGAGACAAGCTCAAGGTCGACTACTTGATAGTTGCTGTTGGGTTTGTGAACGATTTTTCACTACGCCCAGAGCTTTCAAGCATTGCCAATGACATAGCGCTGTGGCAAGACAAATATAGTCCTGCCCATGGGGAGGAAGATGCTCAAATATCTAGCCATCCCTACCTGGGTGAGAATTTTGAGTTTGTCGAAAAATCGCCTGGGGAAGCCCCCTACATTAAGAATATATTCAACTTTACTTATAGCGCCCTTGTAAGTATGGGGCTTTCCGGTTCGGCTATCAGCGGGTTTAGATATTCGGTTCCTCGTGCGGTACGTGGTATCACCAAATCGCTTTATCTTGAGGATGCTGAAGAAATTTATAATAAATTCACCGATTATGCCGAGCTTGAGATGGTAGGAGTTGTTCCGTTCAGCAATTCAACTCAGACAAGCAAAATTTTCGCTGATTGAATTATTTGTCATTGCTTGGCCCATGAAAGGTATCGGTAATCGATACCTTTGCTGACATAAAATTATAAATTGTTAATATCCATTAATAATGGATAGGGATCTGTTCATGCGAAATATTTCAACTTTGTTAGCCCCTGCTGCCGTTGGCCCTTATTCCCAAGCAGTCTGCCATGGCGAATATCTATTTGTTTCTGGGCAGCTAGGCATTGACCCAGCCAAAGGAGAGCTGGTGGCGGACGATGCCTTGCTTCAAATGAAACAGTGCCTCAGCAATATCTCAGCGATTGCTGAAGCAGCGGGCACCGGTATTTCAAAGACTATCAAAACAACAATAATGGTCACGGTTTTAAGTGATTTTGCGAAGTTGAATGACGTATATGCTACCTATTTCTCTTCTCCGTTCCCTGCTCGCGCCACATTCGAGGTTTCCGCACTACCAAAAGGAGCCCTCGTTGCAGTAGATGCCATTGTCGCGCTGGACTGAATGTTGAATCAGTAGCCAAATACAGGATATTTATGAATCTTAATCTCGGTAATCAGGATAAAGAGTGGACTCGCTGGGCGATCGGCGTGTTGCAGGGGGATGCCAATCGCTCTGCCGATACACATCTGATTCCTTTAGATTTTAACGGGCTGCCTGGGATATCGATTTATCTAAAGGATGAGTCTACTCACCCTACAGGCAGTCTGAAGCACCGCTTGGCACGATCGCTTTTCCTGTATGGCATCTGCAATGGCTGGATAAAGAAAGGTACTTTGTTAGTCGAGGCATCTTCAGGCTCAACAGCTGTCAGTGAGGCGTATTTCGCTAAGCTCCTAAATCTGCCCTTTACTGCAGTAATGCAGCGTTCCACCAGTTGCCAGAAAATCGATGCAATCAATCGATTAGGGGGAACATGTCACTTTGTTGACAATCCTGGGGCTATCTATACGGTCGCCGAGCAACTTGCTCGTGAAACGGGTGGTCATTATTTAGACCAGTTTACAAATGCAGAACGCGCTACTGACTGGCGTGGCAACAATAACATCGCCGAAAGTATATTTTCGCAAATGGCGATGGAGAAAGATCCTGAACCAGCTTGGGTGGTTATGAGTGCCGGCACTGGAGGAACGTCAGCTACAATCGGAAGGTATATCAAGTATAAGCATCTGAACACTCGACTTTGTGTAGTTGACGTTGAACATTCTGCTTTCTACGAATCCTACGATACTGGGGATAAGGCGAGCACTTGTGCCACTCCCTCTCGGATCGAAGGTATTGGTCGGCCTAGGGTAGAGCCTTCGTTCATCCCTGATGTCATCGACCACATGATAAAGATTCCAGATGCAGCTTCACTTGCTGCCATGCACGTTCTTTCAGAGCGGCTATCGCGTCGTGTTGGTGGTTCTACGGGAACGAATTTCTTTGGTGTTTGTTGTATCGCGGAGCAAATGCGCTCACAGAAGCAGACAGGGTCAATAGTATCGGTAATTTGCGATTCGGGAGATCGTTATACCTCTACGTATTACGATGCTGACTGGCTTAAAGAAGCCAAAATTGACATAAGGCCTTATGAGAAATATTTGAATTTATTTCTCGATGGAGAAGCTTCAGATGTGTCACTGATCAACCTCTGTGAAAATGTACGAGGCCAGTAGTTAGTCTTGACTCATAACTGGTTATTAATAAGCTGACGGCTCTTATGCAAGCTTTAAATAAATCGGCACTTGGTTCTTAAAAGCCAGGTGCCTTTCGGTTCGCGCCAATCAGTTTCTTGGGGATCAGCCTACGAGCACTTCGCTGATCTGAATGATGGGCTTGAGATTGGTGTAATTGGCGATGTCCGCCCCGATGGCCTTGGCATGCGGCCCGAATGCTGCGGTGAATGCGTCGAGCGATTCGAAGAAGAGATGGCCTATCGCAAGGTAGGTCGGATCGCTTCCCGGCACTGGGCCTTGAAGGCCTTTTTCAACAGTGAAGTGACTGCAGGCCCCGGCCATCTTCTGCTGAATCATCGTCATATGTTGGTCACGATAGTAATCGAAGTCGAAGGTTGCGTCCGCTTCATTCGGGTACAGAATGCTTACGTCAATCATTGGGTGTATCTCCCTGGTTTATTGATTAAACGGCGGCAACACCAACAGGGCGTTCGCCTGAGATGGTTGTTCGATGCATGAGGCGTAGGTGGCCGTCGTAGCCACCCTCTGCATTGTGAAGCGTGCAGCGGTTGTCCCACAGAGTAAGCATGTTCGGCGCCCATCGGTGACGGTAGACATATGTGTCCTGCACCATGTGTTGATACAAATAACTCAGCAGCGCCGTTGATTCTCCACGAGTCAAACCCTGAATACCCTGCGTATAGACAGGGCTCACGTAGAGGGATTTGCGACCCGTCACGGGATGTATACGTACCAGCGGGTGTGGCCAGGTTTTGTCGGCGTCTTCACTGACTACTATCTTCATTGAGCGTGCTTCTGTCTCTTTTGCGAAGAGGCCATTTTTGCCATACGGCATGCTCGCAGAATGTATCGCGACGAGATTATTCATGAGTCCTTTCATCGTCTCAGAAAGGTCATCGTAGGCACGATAGCCGTCGGCAAATAGCGTATCGCCACCCACGGGTGGAGTGATCTTGGAATGTAGGATGGTTCCCGCCGGCGGCTGTTCCTGAAAGCTCCAGTCTGAGTGCCACTGGGCACCAAAGTTAACTGCCTTTTCATCTGCCTCGCGTCTGAGTTCGAGAATGTGCGGATGAGCCTCCATCGGGACGATATATGGGTCTACGCCGAACTCACCAAACTGAAGCGTGAACGCTTCCAGTTGTGTGTGGGAGAGAGGCTGATCCGGGAAGTAAATTACCGAGTGCCTGGCCCACGCTTCCTTTACCTCTCTTAATACAGCTGCCGTGAGTGGCTTATCAATCGAGATACCAGTAATCCTGGCTCCAAAACCCTGAGCCTCGGGTTCCACCTGAATATGCCTAAAGTTGCTGTCCATCATCGCAGTCCCTTTCTCTCATTTTTATAAATAGATAAATCACAGGAAGACCGTGGAGGGATTCTCCGATGCCAGCCCTCTGCTGTCGTTGCTACCGTGCGACAGAGAATTGATTTGGGATGCCAATACCTTGGGCGGTTGGTGTTCCCGCTTTTCAATTGTCGTGTCGAAACAAATCTTTGGCGTGTGGTGCCATTCCCGCCGATTCCACACGTACCCACACTCAGCCAGGCTGCGTAGCGTGCGCAGCAGTGATCAATAAAAATCCCGGAAAGGGCAGGGAAGGGGACGAACGATGAGCGATTACGATCTGAGTTTTAAGCGCGCGTTGGCTCGTGGCGAGCTAGACAGCAGGTTCGACACGATTGTCATAGGTTCTGGTGCAGGCGGCCTAAGCACAGCCGCATTGTTGGCGCTCGAAGGACAGCGCGTTTTGGTGCTCGAACGCCACGCGGTGTTGGGTGGTTGTTTGCAATCCTTCAAACGCCAGGGCTTCGAGTGGGACGTAGGCCTGCACTATATGGGCGAGGTACATCGCAAAACGAGTGGCCTCTATCGCCTTTTCGACAAAGTCTCAGGTGGTCAACTTGAATGGGCGCCCATGCCCGAAAACTACAATCGCATTATCGTAGGTGCCAATAGCTACGATCATATGGCCGGTGCAGAAGCCTACAAGGATCGACTCAAGGACTACTTTCCGAAGGATGCGCGCGCGATCGATCGTTACGTAGAGCTAGTGGGTGAAGCAAGCCGGGCTGCGAAATGCTTCTTCGGAGAGCGGGCGTTGCCACGTTCAGCGTCTGATGCAGCGTTCACCAAGGCTCAGACTGCGTTCATGTCACTTGCGCAGCGCACAGTGCAGGATGTTTTGGACGAATTGACTGACAACGCTGACCTTAAGGCAGTCTGGTGTGGGAACTACGGCGACTACTGCAATTCCCCTGCGGAGGCCTCTTTTGCGATCCATGCCATGGTTTTCAGCCATTACATCGATGGTGCGAGCTACCCCGTTGGCGGTTCGCAACGCATCGCCACAGCAATGGCCGACACTGTACGTGCGGCAGGAGGAGCTTGTCTGGTGGCGGCAGAGGTTGTGAGCATCGAGATGAGTGATGGTTGCGTAGTAGGTGTGCAAACCGCTGACGGAAGCCAGATTCGCGCGGACAGAGTCGTCAGTGCGATTGGTATCTCTCAGACCGTACCGTTGCTGGCTCATGCAAATCCTGAACTGGCGCAACCATTGGGTGAGGTAACTAAGAGCATTGGTACAACTCAATGTTTTGCTGTGCTGAACCTAGGCATCGACATCGCAAACGCTGATCTGAACATTCATCCAGCCAATCTGTGGGTGCACCCAAGCAATGATCTCCCGGCGAACCTTGTACGGTACAAAGCTGATCCAGAGGGACAGCCCATGCCCCTGCATTTCATTGCCCATCCATCACTGCGGGATCCGAGTTGGCCCGAGCGCCACCCTAAGCAGAGCACGATGGATATTTGCGGCTTAACTGATTGGTCGGTGTTCGAGCGTTTCACTGGCACGAAGTGGAAGCACAGAGGCGCAGAGTACGAGGATATGACGGCAAGACTGAGCGAAGACCTCTTGGCCGTGGCCTTAAAACATTATCCTCAAATCAGCGGACGCATTGCTCATGCCGAGTTGGCTACACCTCTAACTTTCAATCACTTTCTAAATCGTAGTCGCGGCAATTTCATGGGATATGAACAAACGCCGCTTCGTTTTGCACAGCGCTGGATGCGCGCGCACGGCCCTGTTAAAGGTCTATTCTTCGGTGGACAGGATGTGACCGCTGCCGGAGTCAGTGGTGCGATGGTCAGTGGGCTGGTCGCGGCGAGTGCCGTTCTCGAACGTGACCTTTTTCGTGAGCTTTAGACCTCAAGTTCGCACCGGGTCGAATCGGCTTTACAAGGCGCCCTCTGGTGGTCAGAACCCTCAGTATTGTTGATTGCAAGGGCCTTTCCTCCTGCAGAGAAGCTGCTTACTAATTCAAGGCGCAGCGCACTAGGTGCTTTACCGAAATGACCTCGCACAGCATGCGAAAAAGCGCTGGGCTCTGCATAGCCCAGCCGTTCTGCCAGCATCATAAGCGGCAGATCGGGATCAGCCAGGCCTTCCAATGCCTCGCTCATACGCACCGCTTCCAGTAATTGGCGGAAGGATGAACCGCGCTCAGCCAATCGACGCTGAAGAGTACGCCTGCTGAGATCCAGCGAACTCGCAACGCTGTCGCAATTCGCTTCTGAAAATCCCTGCGCGGCAATGGCTGCTGTCACGTAATCAACGAGCGTGTCGGAGCGACCCTGGGTTTTAAGCAACGTCTCCGCGCGACCGAGTACGATGCGAAGCAGTGTTGGATCAGCAGCCTGCCAGGGTGAGTCCAGCAGTTCAGCGCCAAATACGACACGAGCGTGCTCGACTCCGAGAATGACCGGACATTCAAAATAGACTTGATAGCGGTCGGCTAAACACGCGTCAGTACCAGGTAGCTCAATTCTGGATGGCCTACGATCAGCCGGCATACAGTTATAGAGAAGGCGTATGTACGCGGCAAACAGCGAATCTATCTGGGCCGGATGCATGGCAACTGGGCTGGGTGTTACGTGGTAAACCAGATGAACACCATTGTTGGACGCAGGTTCAATTAAAAAACGACCAGAGTTGCTGACCA
This sequence comes from Pseudomonas pharyngis, assembly GCF_021602345.1. Classification (GTDB taxonomy): domain Bacteria; phylum Pseudomonadota; class Gammaproteobacteria; order Pseudomonadales; family Pseudomonadaceae; genus Aquipseudomonas; species Aquipseudomonas pharyngis. The sequence goes on along the minus strand of NZ_BQID01000002.1, from coordinate 517,256 downwards.
ATTGCTGCAGCCTGACCGTATGGGCGAGCGCCTGGCGTAAGGAGCTACTGTGCATCAACACCAGCGCTACGACGTTCATCGATTGCAGTGGCAGTGCTACGCCAACCTTCAAGCCGAGCAGCGGATCCTGGGAGAGTTGCATTGCCCGCTGCCAAAGCCTTCTCACTTGTACGAGTTGTAGTTGCCGCGTCGGCGCCACGTCTTCCAGGTGTTTAGCCCATGAAGCGCCCAGACGGGAAGGCTCGATACCTTGACGAGTCAGTTCCTCGATGACGCCTACAAGCCAAGTGGCACTGACGGTGAGAGGTCGGGTCATTTTACGTCCTTTATCCACAGTGCGATGCTTGGTTAGAAAGGGAAACGCCGCTATATATGCGCAGCATTGCTCTCTTTAATTAGAATTCAGCAAGGCAATATGACGAATATCTAGCACGACAGGCATGAATATTCCAAGGCTATCGCGGACGCGTTTCGCAGCGGAGTAAATCCGGCGAATTAGGGGGACGAAGGAGAGGAGTGGAATTGTGCAATGCATCTGTTGATTTTTACTAACGGGCAGATCGTGGCTACCCGTTAGTGTGCGATGTGCTGGTCAGATTCTTACGGGTTCTCCTAGAACGTGCATCAAGCGATTTGCCCATCCGAAAATGGCTGTAGCCAATACCAGATCAACGACACCAAGCGTGTCAAAGCCGAGTTCTTTCAAGGCATCGGCATGCCGTGTATTCAGCACTGGGGGTGACTTGGCTAACTCAACCGCAAAGTCAAACAACGCCTGAGAGCGATCATCCAATTGTGCTTCGGTTTCGTCTGCAAAGATTTTTGCGACCAGCTCTGTACTTTTGGTCAGCTGATTGTATCGGGCGCCGTGTACTGCAGCGCAGTAGACGCATCGATTAACAATTGAAGAACCAATCGCCCCCAGTTCACGCTCAGCTGGAGGCAAGCCAGCGCGGCCATACATAATAGCGTTGAACAAAGGGGATCGCACCGCGAGCGATTCAGGGTCATGAGCGAGAGTGAGCACATACTCCGAGATCTTTTTGCTCGATGGGGTCACTTTCATCGCATCAAGCTGCTCTTGGCTCGCACTTTCTAACTCGACAGGCTTGATGTACGGCGACCAGTGAGGCACCGATACGGTGAAATTATGCACAACCTGGCTCATTTCATTTCTCCTGCAATTTTGAATCCTGCTACGACCCGGAGTTGGTAGTTCACGAAAGCGAGGACTTCCGTGAGCCTTACGATGTCCGGTTCTGAAATCCCAGCGGCCTTTAAGGTATCGATATCTTGCTTTGTAGCTTCTCGCGGCTTTTGAGTGACCAGATCCGTGAATCGGATAATCGCCATAAAGCGTTCATCCCCGTACGCGGACTGCTGAGGATTGGCAGCAACATAAAGGCCTTCTTCGCCACCTGCTGTCTCAAGACAAGCATGGTAGTGATCAGCCAATTCTTCAGAGTTGCTCAACCGAGCGATTCGTTCAGCAAGAGCTGCACGTTCTGCATGTGACAGACCACCGGGATCTTTCGGAATGATCACGGCATCATGGCTCGCTTGGCTCAGCGCCATAATTTCTGCCCGCTCAGCAATGGCCATCGCGAGCGGAGAGTTTTCGTTTGCGCCGACAAGACGCTCGATAATGTTCGGAGTAAGCATATGAGTTCCAATAGTTAGCGACACGTTATTTCCTGGATGCAGCCGTGTTCGATAGCGACTAAAAAACACGTTCGCCGAACGTTAAAGAACGCTCGCAAGCGAAACGAACTTCGTGGTCATGAAAGCATCCAGTGCGCCAGGGCCTCCTTCGGTTCCGTATCCGGAATCTTTCACGCCGCCAAACGGGTGCTCGGGTAGGGCAACGCTGTGATGGTTGATCGAGATGGCGCCAGACTCGATGCCGTTAAACAGCTTATTGGCCGAGGAAAGCGATCGCGTATAGGCGTAGGCAGAAAGACCGTATGGCAGTCTGTTCGCTTCTTTGATGGCTTCGTCGATGTCGTCGAATGGGTTGATTATTGCAATCGGCCCGAAGGGTTCATCAACCATGGCGAGGGCGGTCACCGGTACATTCGTGAGAACGGTGGGTTCGAAGAAATAACCCTTGTCGCCCACGCGGTTGCCGCCAATCTCCAGCTTCGCTCCATGGGATACAGCATCTGCCACGAGTTCTTCTGTTGCCTTAAGCCGGCCCAAATGAGCCATCGGGCCCATTGTTACCGTCGGATCAAGACCGTCGCCTACCTTGATTGCGCGTGCGCCTTCCACGAAACGGGAAACAAACTCGTCGAACACTTTAGAGTGAACAAGAAAGCGAGTAGGGGAGACACAGACCTGGCCCGCATTTCGATATTTAGCGGCTACAGAAATCTTAACTGCGGTTGCGATGTCCGCGTCGTCCATAACGATTACCGGCGCATGGCCACCCAGCTCCATTGTGGATCGCTTCATATGCAGCCCGGCGAGGCTTGCAAGCTTTTTGCCCACTGGCGTTGATCCGGTGAAGGTCACTTTCCGGATCGAGGGATGAGCAATCAAATGCTCAGAAATCTGGCTCGAGTCGCCAAACAGTAGGTTGACGGCTCCCGGAGAAACGCCAGCGTCAGCGAATGCTTTCACAAGCTCAACAGCACACGTAGGTGCCTCGGTTGCGCCTTTTAAGATGATCGAACAGCCGGCGGCCAGCGCACCAGCGACCTTTTTCACTGCTTGAATGAGCGGGAAATTCCATGGGGCAAAACCCACTACAGGCCCGATAGGCTCCATCAGAGTAAATTGATGAATCCCTAGTGCGCGCGAAGGTATAACACGCCCGTACGCGCGTCTTCCTTCTTCAGCATGCCAATCGATGGTATCAGCAGTTGCTGCGACTTCACCCATTGCTTCCGCCAAGGGCTTTCCATGCTCGGCAGTGAGCACCAGAGCGATATTTTCAGCACGCTCACGAATCAAATTTGCCGCTTTGTGCATAATCGATGCACGATCGAGCGCGGAAACCTGCTTCCATGTCGCAAAGCCTTTCTCAGCTGCGATAGCCGCATCTTCAATATCAGCCAAGCTAGCTTTTGCAATGAGTCCGATCTGCTCTTCAGTTGCCGGATTGATTACGGGGATCGATTCAGTGGGATGCGTGTTACGCCATACACCGCCAATAAACAATGGTATTTGTTCCATGATCACCTCTCATAGTTGCTATGGTTTTGACATCCCACGACTTGGCTAAAAACTCATTGTGGTGCTTAGCTACAAGCTATCTACGACACATGGGCTTCAATAAAATATAGGGCATTTCTCAACGGAAAATTTTCTGTTCTTTTTCAGAAAACACATCAAATTTAGAATTTTCTTCTAAAAAATATGGCGCTAGTAAAAGTATTATCCAATTGGATGGCGGGGAGCGATTTTGCCTCTACTACATGGAAGTTTCTGTCCATAGGCGAACGCAAGGATCGTTTCAACCAGCCTCAAGACCTCACTGCTGATACGAGTCGCTTATTCTGGTGAAGGGCGCGTGAGCGCTATTGGTTGTATTTGGCAAAGCAGGGATTCATTAACCCGAAAATCCTTTCCGGTGATCACTTTTGTTTTTTTGAGTTTTGGAAATTGCTCGGTGCCACCCCATGCCATCGCTTGAATGCTTGAGAGAAGCTCGATAAATCACTGAAGCCTAGTCGCTCGGCGATCTCGGTCAGGCTCAAGCGGGAGTCGTTGATCATTTCGATGGCGCTGCTGCTGCGGGCTTCTGCCAGCAGTGTTCGAAACGTGGTGCCTTCATCGCTCAGTCGGCGCTTCAGGGTGCGCGTGCTGATATGGGTCAGACGGGCAATTTCGGAAAGATCCCTTGGTGTGTTTTCGGAGCTAGTTAGGTAGTGCTGCACCAGGGCAGTCATGCCCGAGCGGGCGACTCTGCTTTGCATCAACTTTGTGCACATCTGTTCGCACATGCTTACCGTGACGGCATTGGCCTGGGGCAAGGGGTGAGACAGGAACGCGCGATTGAAGGATAGGCTATTGCAGCTGGCCGAGTAGGTCGGAGTGGTGCCCAAAAGATGATCGATGCCAGGTAGCGTTGGTGCAGTAGCTCTGAGGGTAAAACGCGACAGTGCGAAGTGTTCACCAGCCAACTCGTTCAGGAGCACTGCTGCTGCAGCCATATCCCGAGCCAGCACAAAATCACGCAAGTCCGACGCTAGCCCAGGTGCTTGAAAGGTCAACACGCCGTCATTGCCTTGCGCTTCATACAAAATGACGGTGAAAGCGTAGGTGAGCGGCAGAAAGTGCAACGCCAGTGCCAAGGCATCACCTGTAGTCGCACTGCTAATCAAGCCGTAACCGAACAGGCCATAAGTGGAGAAGTGATAGCGTGTACCAACTTCAAATCCCAAGCCGGATGGATTCCCCAGAAGTGTCAGCAAATTGCTGATCACGCGTAGCTCCTGGTCGGCGGTCAACTCGACGTTCGGATCGCCCAATTGCGCCTGAGTCAGTCCAGAGCCCGCAAGAACTTTAGTGACCGACAGGCCTTTCTCACGACCGAATTCGAGCTGTAACAAGGCGCTGGCGGGGCCGCGCGTAAAATCCCGAAAGCTCATGATTCTTTGCCTATTGCAAAATATTGGCCCAAATAATAAAGCAGTTGGCCCTTTCCAGCATTGGTCTCTTCCCTGATGGGCGTCAACATCATCCGTGTTCGGCTAGCCGTTTCAACAACAATAAAGGCTGTCGCGGTGCTTGGCGCGAATCAGAAATCGCGTTTAAACGTTTCTGATTAGACGTTTGGGACCTCGCACTGCCCTGTGCGTGAGAAAACAATAATGAAAAAGACCTTCGATTACATCGTTGTGGGTGGTGGTTCCGGTGGGTGTGTGGTTGCGAGCAGGTTGACCGAAGATCCGAACGTCAGCGTTTGTGTGCTGGAGGCGGGGGGAGGTGGTCAATCAAGTCTGATAAATATCCCAGCCGCCGTGGTGTCCATGGTGCCGACTTCGGTGAACAACTGGTCGTTCGAAACCGTTCCGCAAATATCTCTAGCTGGCCGCAAAGGCTACCAGCCTCGCGGTAAGACATTGGGCGGTTCATCAGCGATCAACGCCATGATTTATGTACGGGGACATCAATGGGATTACGACCATTGGGCTTCGTTGGGTAATACCGGCTGGGCGTTCAGAGACGTGCTGCCTTACTTCCGCCTCAGCGAACACAACGAGCGAATCGATAACGAATGGCACGGTCGAGGCGGGCCTTTGTGGGTAAGCGATCTGCGTTCCGACAACCCGTTTCAGCAGCGATTCCTGGACGCGGCCCGTCAGACCGGGTTGCCGCTCAACGACGATTTCAACGGTGTCGAGCAGGAAGGCGTAGGTATTTACCAAGTGACGCAAAAGCATGGTGAGCGTTGTAGTGCAGCGCGAGCCTATCTTCTTCCTCATATCGGTGTACGCAACAATCTAACGGTGGAAACCCGGGCACAGGTTCAACGCATCCTGTTCGAAGGTACCCGCGCCGTAGGTGTGGAAGTTCTTCAACGCGGCCAGATTCACGTGTTACGGGCACATCGGGAAGTAATCCTTGCTGCCGGAGCCTTTCAGACGCCACAACTGTTGATGCTTTCTGGTGTGGGGCCGGAGGCAGAACTGGAACGCCACGGCATCAAAGTCCTGCTGAATCTTCCAGGGGTAGGCCAGAACCTGCAGGATCACCCGGATTTTGTCTTCGTTTACAAAACACCCAGCCTCGACGCAATGGGCGTCTCCATGGGCGGCGGCGTCAAGCTGCTGAAAGAGACAGTCCGTTTTCGAAATGTACGTCGGGGTATGTTGACCTCGAACTTTGCCGAAGGCGGGGCGTTTCTTAAAACTCGCGAGGCTTTGGACAAACCGGATATTCAACTGCACTTCGTCGTTGCGCCGGTCGAGGATCATGCCCGCAAATTGCGACTCGGCCATGGACTTTCCTGCCATTTTTGCCTTCTGCGACCACGCAGTCGCGGTGCGGTGTCGCTGGCCAGTAATGACCCGCAAACGGCGCCATTGATTGATCCGGCCTTTCTTCAGGATCCACAAGATCTTGAAGACATGGTCGCGGCGTTCAAAATCACCCGTCAGTTGATGCAGGCTCCCGCTCTTGCCAGTTGGATCACTCAAGATCTGTATACCGCAGAAATCGGCACCGATGAGCAGATCCGCGCCATCCTGCAACGTCGCACCGACAGCGTTTATCACCCAGTGGGTACCTGCCGGATGGGCGTTGACGTACTTGCTGTGGTGGACTCGAAGCTGCGCGTACATGGGTTGCAGGGCTTACGGATTGTCGATGCTTCCATTATGCCAACCCTCATCGGCGGCAATACTAACGCGCCGACAATCATGATCGCTGAGAAAGCCGCTGATCTTATTCGGGGTATTCAACGGGTGAAATTGTCCGTGGAGCCGGAAGACTCGACCATTGCCAATAACAAGAATGAGGCACCTTATGTCGTTGCATGAATTTGATGTGGACCTTCAGTCCGCAATGCCTCTGACCGCGATCATCATTGGAACCGGCTTCGCTGGCATCGGCATGGCCGTTGCGTTGCAAAAGGCCGGCGTCGAGGACTTCGTCATCCTGGAAAAAAAACATGACGTAGGCGGTGTCTGGCGGGACAACACATATCCCGGCGCAGCGTGCGACGTACCTTCGCACTTATATTCGTTTTCGTTTGAGCCCAATCCGGGCTGGAGCCGAGTGTTCGCTCCGCAGGGTGAAATTCATAACTACCTGCAACGCTGTACCGACAAATATGGGTTGAGTAAATACATCCGTTTTGGCGTCGAAGTCGCCTCCGCTGAATTCGATGAAGCGACCTCGCTGTGGCAGGTCATTCAGAGGGACGGAACTGTACTGAGTGCTTCGTTGCTGATTAGCGGCACCGGACAGCTGAGCCGCCCGGCATTTCCAAAATTGGCGGGCATGGATAATTTCAAGGGCCACATCTTTCACTCGGCCACTTGGGATCACAGCTACTCGTTAGCTGGTAAGCGGGTAGCGGTAGTCGGCACCGGGGCCTCTGCGATCCAGTTTGTCCCGGCCATTGCCGGACAGGTGGAACACTTGAAGGTTTTCCAGCGCTCCCCCGCGCACGTGATGCCACGTCCCGACCGCGCTTACTCCGAACGAGAAAAAGCCCTGCTACGCAATGTTCCCTGGTTGATGAAGGCTTACCGTGCATCAATATATCTACGGTATGAATCACGAGCTCTGGCGTTTACCCGGTTCAAGTCTTTGATGAAATGGGCGGTCGGTATTCCATTTCGCAAGCTGCTGACCGAGCAAGTGACTGATCCCGTATTACGGCAGAAACTTACTCCTGATTATCCGTTCGGCTGCAAACGCATTTTGCTGTCTAGCGAATACCTCATGACCATGAGTCGGCCCAACGTGGAATTGGTCACCGACGGTATTGTCCGTATTACGGAGAACGGAATTGAAACCGCTGACGGCAGACAGCATGAGGTCGATGCGATCGTCTACGGTACCGGGTTTGCGGCCACTGAATTTTTGTCTCCGATGCGCATTGTCGGGCGTGGCGGAATAAACCTTAATCAGGCTTGGCGCGACGGTACCCGGGCTTATCTTGGACTAGCGGTTCCGAACTTCCCCAATTTCTTCATACTCTACGGCCCAAACACCAACCTTGGCCACAACTCGATCGTGTATATGCTTGAAAGCCAGATTGCCCACATCATGCGATGCTTGCGCACTTTGAATGCAACGGAGACGAACACAGTTGAGATCGATCAAAGCGCGTATGACCGTTTCCACCAACAGACCCAGAACCGCCTGGCCAACACGGTGTGGAACGGATGCAAGAGCTGGTACGTCGATGAAGCCGGCAACAACAGCACAAATTGGCCAGGCTTCACCCTAAGCTATCGCTGGCTAACGCGATTCTCGGCTTTGCACGCCTACCGCTTTAGCCGTCAGTTCGAAGGAGGCACCACGATAGCGGAATCACCAGATTGGCTTGAGGTGATGAAAACTCGTTTTTTGCGAGGCTTCTTGCGCACCACATTTCGGTCGTTGATCGGGCCGGGATTGGGTGTCGTCGCGCAGAGAAGGGTGGTCAGGGGACTTTCCCGGCTGATGCCCGGCACCACTGGCGTGATCCGTTATTGCCAGCAGGTCAATGGTGTTCCCGTACAGGTGGTTGCTCCCAAGCAAGGTGAGAGCGGCGGTGTCATTTTGTACCTGCACGGCGGAGCGTTTTGCCTCGGCTCCCCGGACACGCACTGGAGCATCACCAGTCGCTTGGCCAAGGCATCCAGGATGTCGGTATGGGTTGCGAATTACCGATTGGCTCCAGAGCATCCCTGTCCAGCAGCACTGCAAGATGCGCTGGCATGCTATGAAGCCTTGCGCGCTCAAGGTTATGCCGCCAACCGGATTTTTCTCGCAGGCGATTCGGCGGGCGCTGCGTTGGTATTGGCCTTGGCCCTCAAGCTTCGAGATCGTTACAAGCTTTTTGCCGCTGGGCTGCTGCTGATGTCACCGGTAACCGACGAGCACTTGACCGGCGCCTCAATGATCTCGCGACTTAAGGAAGACCCCATGATTCGTCGCGGTTGGCTTGAGCAGGGATTGGGTTGGTATGCCTCCGATGAGGCGACGCCCAGTCCATTGCGAGTGGATCTGCAAGGACTGCCTCCGATGCTGGTTCAGGTTGGCGACCATGAACTGCTGTTATCCGATTCCATACGTTTGGCCGAACACGCAGTCAACAGTGGGGTGAATTGCTGGCTGGAGGTGTACGCAGCACGATGGCACGTTTTTCAGCTTCAAGCCTTTTACCTGCGCTCAGCGGCCAAAGCGCTGAACACAGTGGCTGAGTTTGCCCGTGAGCAACTTTCACAGGCGGAGCCAACAAGTTCGTGATGATGGTGAAAGCGTGCGTCTAGCTGCTGTCGTTGCGACAGGGCTAGACGCGTCAGATAACCGAAGAGCGGTTAACCCGCGACCGGTGTGCGCATGGTGACGAACTCTTCAGCGGACGTCGGATGCACGGCGATGGTGTCGTCGAAATCGCGCTTGGTCGCGCCCGACTTCAGCGCAATCGCCAAACCCTGCACGATCTCGCCGGCCTCCGGGCCGACCATGTGACAGCCCAAGACCTTGTCGGTCTTGGCGTCCACCACCAGCTTCATCAAAGTGCGCTCCTGGCATTCAGTCAGCGACAATTTCATCGGACGGAAACGGCTTTCAAAGATCACCACTTCGTGCCCGGCCTCTCGCGCCTCTTCTTCGGTCAACCCGACAGTGCCGATGTCAGGCTGGCTGAACACCGCCGTCGGGATCATCTTGTAATTCACAGGGCGATACTGCTCGGGCTTGAACAAGCGCCGCGCTACGGCCATGCCTTCTGCCAGCGCGACCGGTGTAAGTTGCACCCGACCAATCACATCGCCCAGAGCCAGGATCGACGGTTCAGCGGTTTGATACAGTTCATCGACCTCGACAAAACCTTTCTTGTCGAGTTTGACGCCAGTGTTTTCCAAGCCCAGGTTGTCGAGCATCGGACGCCGACCGGTAGCGTAGAACACGCAGTCCGCCTCAAGCTGACGACCATCCTTGAGGGTTGCTTTCAGGCTGCCATCGGCTTGCTTGTCGATGCGCTCGATGTTGGCATTGAATTGCAGGTTCATGCCGCGCTTGCTCAGCTCTTCCTGCAAATGTTTGCGCACCGTACCGTCAAAGCCGCGCAGGAACAAATCGCCGCGATACAGCAATGTGGTCTCGGCGCCCAACCCGTGGAAGATACCGGCGAATTCAACAGCGATGTAACCACCACCCACCACCAGAACACGCTTTGGCAGTTCTTTGAGGAAGAATGCCTGATTGGAACTGATCGCATGCTCATGACCCGGAATCTCCGGAGTCTGCGGCCAGCCACCGGTAGTGATCAAAATGTTCCTGGCGGTGTGACGCTCACCATTAATCTCGACCGTATGCGGGTCGACGATCTTGGCGTGGCCTTCATGCAAGGTCACGCCGCTGTTGGCCAGCAGATCGCGATAGATACCGTTCAGTCGATTGATCTCGCGATCCTTGTTGGCGATCAGTGTTGCCCACTCGAACTTGGCGTCCCCTGGAGTCCATCCGAACCCTTTCGAGTGCTCGAATTCGTCGCAGAAGTGCGCTCCGTAAACCAGCAGTTTTTTCGGGACACAGCCAACGTTTACACAGGTACCACCTAAATATCGGCTCTCGGCCACAGCCACTTTGGCGCCGAAACCGGCGGAGAAGCGCGCAGCCCGAACACCTCCGGAACCTGCACCGATCACATATAGGTCAAAATCGTAAGTCATTTTCAATTTCCTCGTAATCCAACATGGCAGCGCGCTGTTAAGGGGTCGAATGTGTTCTGGGTTGGGTGGAGGTGGACTTAGGTCAGAGGTATCTGGAGCTCCAAGCAGTAATGCAGGAAGCGACATAGTCTGCATCCTGACTGTTAGTAAGGAGGTGATCTGCTGAGTCGAGCGAAATAAAGCTTTTGGGGTGCTTAGCTGCCAGATAAATTTTTTGGGCTTGTTCTATGGATACGGTGGTGTCTATTGGGGAATGAAAAACAAGCAGTGCGCGTCGAAGGTTAGCGATATTCGCATCCTGTTTTTGGGCCTCAATGTCATCCAGAAACTGTTTTTTTATCGTGAACTCTCTGCCGGCGAGCATCACGTTGTATTCGCCAATGTCTCTGATTGCCTCAACATGACCTCTGAACTGCTTCATGACATGGGCGGCTTCAGCGGGTGCACCGATTGTGACTACGCCCTTGGCCTCAGGAATGTGCTTCGCCGCCGCTATGACTGCGGCTCCACCCAAGCTATGGCCAATCAAGATGGAGGGAGCCTGGTACATTTCACGCAGATATTCCGAAGCCGCTACTAGGTCGGCAACGTTGGAGGAGAAATTGCTGTTGGAAAAGTCGCCTTCACTACTGCCCAGGCCCGTGAAATCAAATCTGAGCACCGCGATATTGTTGTTGACTAACGCTTTAGCAATTCTTGCGGCAGCTTTGATATCTTTACCGCACGTGAAACAGTGGGCGAACAATGCATAGGCTTTAGGAGATTCTGGCGTCTCGAGCAAACCAGACAGGCTCATACCTTGAGGGTTTTGGAACGTTATCTTCTTTTTGCTCATCGTGAATCTCTCTCAAATGGCTCTGCTCCTTGCCCAGTGCGAACCGGATGAGTGAGCAGTGAATTTAACAAAGCTACCATCCAGAAGGTAGATTATCAAAGATTTGCTACAATAAACTCGATTGTGAGCGTCTTGGTTCGGTTTGGAGAGAGGAGGGGCCGGGCGTAGCCGCTCTGTTGCGAGCGATCTGCAATTCATCGTATTTGATTATTTCCTCTCTGGCGTTCTCGTGGTATCGCGCTCATCGCAGCCCCGTCCATCTTGATTCCAACAAAACAGTAATTGATGAGTCTGGGGTTGGGCTGATTTTGAAATCTACGGCTGGGTCATAACTTGGTTTTGCGCCGTATCGTTGCTCGCGGTCAGTATCTCTGGTCGGTAACGGCTTCAAGGTTGCGCAACGATAGGTATATCCAATTACCGGACCGGCTGCAGGTTCAACACGATATGATAAATTTCGGCTTGGCGGCACCTATCCCTATCGATTACTCAAAAAGCAGCTTCAACGCCAAGCCAATCACCACGATATTGAATACCCACTCCATCCATTCATCGCCTTTGCTTAACGCAAATCGTGCCCCGGCGTTTGCGTCAAGCACTGTGCCGGCCAATAGGCATCCGCCGTATTGCCAGTTGATAATGCCGTTGATGCCGAAGACCATCAGCGATCCGATTGACAGCACCAACCCTCCGACCTTTCGAGTGCCAATGGATTCGCTGATCGTTTTGCGAAAAAAAATAATGTAGATGTACGTCGACAGTTTTGCCTGCCCGCCAAATAAACCCCCAATTGCGCCTACTGGGATGAATAGCAAATAGCCTGTGAGTCGCCTTGTCCAGGAAGGGCGTGGCTCTCCGGCAAGCGGCTTTTTGATTGGCGAAAGCGCTACAAGTAATAACGTCAGTGCTCCAATTATTTTGTGCAGCAGCAGAGGATCGATTTCAATCAGCAGACTCGCCCCCGCCAGCGCCCCAAGCAGACCTAGGAGCGCCGCTGGGAAAGCAGCGGCATAATCGATTTTTCCGTGCTTGTGGAAATGACGTAGTCCAGCCAGCATCGTGCCCAGTGACGCTAAGCGGGCAGTGGCTACCGCCGACTGCGGTGCAATGCCTAGCCCAATCATGACCGGGACTGTGAAAAACACGCTTCCTCCCGTATTGGTGCCGACAAAGCCGGTTACGATACCTAGAATGACCAGGCCGGCCCCTGTCAGCCACTGGCTAGCTATCATTTCGGCGTGCTTGCCGATGGTGAGTGGGCCGATCGGGTCCCAGTGATCATTACTGCACCCACTGCACGCTATCGAACACAATGCCTGGGCTTAGAAAGCCTTTCCCCGTGTTACCTGATGCCACGCCGATCTCCACTGTGTTAACGCCTACCTGCAGCGCTGTGGCCGGAATGCTGACCTCGAACACGGTGTTGTTGCCGCGATAAGTGCCCCGGGTGATGCCACGGCTGTCGGGCTGCTTCGAAGCGGGTGGCACTGGCGCGGTCCAGTGCTGATTGACGTTCACTGCTGGGCGCCCTCCGGCTTGGGCCAGCGAAATAAACAGGCGTAGCCGGTAAGCGCTCAGCTCGTTGGCGGCCAATACGAATTGAATGCGCGTGGGGCTGTTAACGTCGCGCCATTGCACCGCCGGGAATTCATCAGCAGTGCTGGTGCCTACGGTGTAAGTGACGGGGCCCCATGACGCCATGCGTGAATCGCTGGGGTGTGCCGATAGCACCAGGTGCGCGTTGATAAAGCCAGTTGGAGTGCCATCGGGCACACCAATTTGCCATTTCACCTGGCCTGGAAGCGGTTGCGCCTGCAAGCTCGCCTGGGTGGTGGTGCCGGCTTTGACATCAACCGTGCGCTGCGCGACTTCCAGTTCATTCTGATAGAGCGTCATCCGATATTGCCCCGGGCGTACCGCCGTCAATTGGAATCTCCCTCTGCCATCGGCGCGCGCCCAATATTCGGCGTTGGCATTGCTCAAACCCACCACCGCCGGCAGTGCGCTGGTCACGCCGGAAACTTGACCGGCTACCGCGCCGCGCCCAGCGCTGTCCACGAACCCGGCAAGGCCCAGGCTGTTATTGACGAAACCCACGTCGATCAAGGCTGCGTCAGGGGTGCCACCGTCGGTAAATAACAGCCCGTAAACCCCATGCAAGCCGCCGCGATAGGGCTCGGTCTGGGTGTGATTGGAGAACATGTAGTTGTAAAGCTCATGGGTGGTTGGCGTTTTCTGGGTGGCAATATCTTTGAAAAAGGCACCTCCAGAGCTGAGTTCACGACTGCCCATCAGCATGTAAACCGCCACACCGGGGCCTTTGACCGCGTGCAGTGGGTCGTCGATCATCGGTTGTGCCGAATAGAACTTGGAGCTGGTGCGCCCGTCGGGTAGCAAAAACACATCTTTGCCTTCGATCGCTGTGCCGACGTTGGAGTCGGTGCCGCGGTCGGCCTTGGGCAGCTTGTTGGCGTTGAGCCGGGCCACAAAGCGCAGCTCGCCCACGGGTAGCAAGGCTGGGGCGTAGGTCGCCATGTAGATAGCAGCGCGACCTTTTTTCGCCAGGTAGTAGTGGATCAACTCTCCCGCCCGCGCACTGATCACAATCACGTCACCTACCGTGTGCACGTCTACCTGTGCGCTGCCAAGGCCTGAAGCAATCTGCGAGGCTTTGGGTTCGGTGGTCTGCAATTCGCTGTCGCGATAGCGCATGGAAGTCAAATCGCCATTGCGCGTGTCCACTCTGAACAGCAAGTTTGCACCGGTGTCGACGACGATCCGGGAGTCGGTGCGGGTGAAGCCGAAGCCGGCGGCGTGTGCATGGGCCGCAAGTGTGCAAAACATGATCAGCAGGAGGCGTCGCATCACTGGCTCCCCGGATTGACGTGACCAGCACCGGCGTTGCTGGGGACTTCAATTCGCGCCGTTTCGGCTGGCTGCGGTGCAATAAGGTATTGACGGTATTCCTTGAACGCCGCCAGCACAGGAGCATCCTGGGGACGATAGTCATCACCACTCAGGTGTTGCTGGTTGGCAACACAGGGCCTGCCTAGCGCGGACTGGCAGGTGTCGTTGGCCGACTGCGGGATTGGGGCGAAGAGGGCGAATGCCGTGCCGGGTTGCCGGGTATCGTTGAACAGCGGGTGCGATACGTCTTCGAAGTCATTGCCCTCCACCAGCAGATGGGAGCTGACGGTGCGGGACATGATCGCGCCCTGATAGGTGAGATGGGCAAATACGTTATTGACCAGTTGCGCACGAATCTCGGCGTTGCCCATTCCGCCGGCATGGGGAGCGCGCCCCGAGGTGTCATGCACGTAGTTTTTGAGCAGCGTCAGGGTGTCGTGATGGCCTAGAAACAACCATACCCAATAATGGTGACCATCGCAGGTCGCCGAGTAGGGCGTGCGGCCGTCGAACTCGTTGTTAGAGATCGTCACATGGGTCGCGCTACCCCAACCGGTCACGATCATCTGCCGGCCGATACGTGCGAAGGTATCATGGTCGATCCACACGCCATCTGCATCGTCCAGGGTGAGTGCATCACCGCCCCAGACCACACGGGGGTTGATGTCCGACAGGGCCAAGTTACGCACGATGACATTGTGCGCACCGCTCCCGATAAACAGCCCCATGCCCTGAATACCGGCATGGGCACTTACTCCCAATAGCGTCTTGTTCGAGCCAATCTTCAGGCGCTGCAGCCCTGCCTTGTCGTAGGTCACTGTGGTCGGCGGTTTTGACTGGCAGAAATGGTTGGCGCCGTCGATCGCCCATTGCCCACCGCCATGGGCACAGGCGTTGGCCATGCATCCGGCCTCCGTTACTTGGGCGCTGCCGTCGGAAACAACCGAACCGCGAAAATCGAAGGTATGGTCCAAGGCGATCACGCGTGGCGTGTCATCGGTGCAATTGCCGCGCGTGTCGAAGCGCGCGCACAAGGCATTTTTCAGTTCAGTGGGTGTGGCGGGGTGCACAGCCGCAGCCTCGCCACCACCGGTCACGCCCTTGGCAAAACCTTCGGGATGGTTTGCCGCCTGGGACAACTGCGGTACCAGCACAAAGGCATATAGCACGGACGCTGACAGGCACTGCACAAATGGATTCCGGAACGTCAATGGTGTGGTCCTGAGTGTTTCATTACAGGCGGCCAAGCCTTGTTAAACAGGCTGGCCATGATCTGAATACCCATCGGTATTAATCAAACGTTTTAACGGCGATAGCGATTGTCTTCAGCTGAGGTTCAGTTGGGCGCTGGCAAATAGCCGTATTTAACCGGTTTTCGTCCGTCTCAACCCTGCTTCAGAGGCTTGCGGCCAGTTACCTTGAAGATTGGCCGATGATTCCGAGGAACGTTGAATGAACACTCCCGATGAATTCAAACCCCGCCCGCGCGACAACGTGCTGCCGTATGAGGCCGAGGTTGCCCGGATGGCATTCACAAACGCCCGCACGGCATTGCGCGCTCACTCACAGCTGTCCACCAAGGAGCGCCTGGCCGAACTGTCCAAGCTTAAACAAACGATTCTGGCCCATCGCTCAATGATCATCGCGCGAGTCATGGAGGAGGTGGGCAAGTGTCGAACGGACGCACTGGTTGCGGAAATTCTCGGCACCCTTGATTGGCTCAACTGGTTGGAAAAAAATGCCCAGCGTCTGCTGAAGCCTGAAAAGGTCAAAACGCCGATTACTTTGTTGGGCAAGCAGTCGTTACTGCTGCATGAGCCCCTGGGCGTCGTCCTGATCATCTGCCCCTGGAATTACCCCTTCCACAACGCAATTACCGGCATCGCCGCAGCGTTCGTAACGGGCAACGCAGTGGTGTATAAACCCTCCGAACACGCTCCCTGCAAGGGATTGATCGAACAGGTCCTGGCGTGTTCGCCGCTACTCCAGAGCCTGGTCCGGGTGGTGTACGGTGCTGGTAGCCTGGGCTCGGCGTTGATCGAGCAGCAGCCGGCGAAGATCTTTTTTACCGGCAGTGGCCCCACAGGCAGCAAGATCATGGCTCAGGCCAGTCGTGAATTGATTCCGGTGGAGTTGGAGCTGGGTGGCAAAGATCCGATGATCGTGTTTGCCGATGCACCCATGGCGCGCTCGGTGGCCGGCGCGCTGTGGGGCGGTTTCACCAATGCCGGGCAATCCTGCAGCGGTGTGGAGCGCCTGTTGGTAGAGCATAGCGTGCAGGATCGTTTCGTCGATAGCCTGGTCAAGGAGGCGCAAAAGCTCGTCGTGCGCGTTGGCGATAAAGGCGACGCCGACGTCGGGCGCATGACCGTCGGCTTTCAGCGTGACAAGGTCATCGAGCATGTGCAGGACGCCCTGAACCTTGGCGCGCGCCTGAGATTCGGTGCCGTACCCAGCGCGAACTCCCTGACTGTACAGCCGATCATTCTGGACCGTGTCACGCCGGCGATGCGGGTGTGGAACGAGGAAACCTTCGGTCCGGTATTGCCGGTCATGGCCTTCACCAGCGAAGCGCACGCCATTGAGCTGGCCAATGACACCCACTATGGCTTGTGTGCCAGTGTGTTTACCGCAGACAAGCAGCGCGCGTTGCGGGTGGCCGGCGCACTGGAGGTCGGCGGAGTGTCGATCAACAACGTCAACATGAGCGAAGGCAACCCAGGCTTGCCATTTGGCGGTGCGAAGAAAAGTGGCTTCGGCAAACTGCGTGGACCGGAAGGGCTGCTTGGGTTCACCCGTAGCAAGGCCGTACTGATTGACAAGGCCGGGAGCAAGATCGAGGCCAATTGGTACCCCTACACACCGCGCAAATTCAAGTTGTTCGAACGCTTCATTCAGGCGCTGTATGGGCCGCGTCGTTTACGCCTGCTGGCGATCGCATGGCATGGCTTGCGGTTAGAAGCGTTCAGTCAAAAGCCACGAAAGTGACGGCAGTCAAGCGCGCGTTTGTCGCGGGCCGTGCCCGGTCCAGCGCTTGAACGCCTTACGGAAGTTCTGCGCGTCGCTAAAGCCCACCTCAAAAGCGACCTCATCCAGCGTCATGCGTACATTGCCCAATAATGAAAGGGCACGCTGTTTGCGCAGATCATCCAGAATGGCTTGATAGGACATCTCGTTCTGCGCCAGACGACGGCGCAAGGTGCGTTCGCTCATGCACAGTTGCGAGGCGACCGCTGACAAATTGAGGGGTGTACGCAGATCACGACGCAGGATGCGCTCGACGGATTCGACGAACTCAATTTCGCCGCCCCGGCCGTCACTCATTTCCAACAACTCCATGACTTGTCGATTACTCAACGCATTGTGGGTGCCGATGGGGGTATTGGCCCAGTGCTTGGCGCAGACAAACAGATTGTCCTTGCGGTCAAAGTGCACCGGGCATCTGAACAGGTTTTCATAGTGGGCGGCGTAGGCGGGCCGTGGGTAACTCAGCTCGATCGACGACGGGCTGAACGCCGGGCCTGCCAGGGTACGCGCGACATTCAAGAACACGCCGAAGGCTTCCTCCACCAGAAAGGTCAGGATCTCGGGCTCATGAAATGGGCAGGTGACCTGGAGCGTGATATGCCCTGGAGATTCGAGGTTCTCGAAGCTCAATAGCGCGCCGGTCTGTTTCTGCATGTCGATGCCCAGTGCTATCGCGCTACCGAGGGTAGCGCTGGTCAACATGGCATAACCCACCAGGCCCATGGAGGCGATGGACTCGGTCGTGCTCATGTCCAGGCCCAGTCCTCTGTCGCGCCCCTTGGTCATGTCCAGAGCGCGCTTGATCATCAGGCATGCCTGACGAATCGAGACGCGACTTTGCGGGTTGGCCAGGTCAGCGATGTTGAAGCCTAAACCCAGGCACAGTCGATTTGGGTCCAGGCCCAGTTGCACAATTAGGTCTGCCAGACTGCGCAGCAGGTTGACCGGTAAATCGGCGGTGTGCCGTGTAGCACCGAGCATGGTCTGCTCCCTGTGATGCGGTTATTTGCCCAGCATCAGGCGGGTCACCAGGCGGGTAAACCGCCCATACGGCGCCGCGGCTTTGTCGGACATATTGAAGGGGCTCAGCTTGAATACGCCACGGGCATGGGACAGGCGCACAAACCCTTCGTAGCCATGGTAGGCCCCCGTGCCACTTTCACCGACGCCGCCGAAGGGCAGGTCGTCCTGGGTGGCATGCAGCATGGTGCCATTGATCGTTACACCGCCTGAGCGGGTTTGCTGCACCACCTGCTCAATACAGGTCCGATCATTGGAGAAGCAATACAGCGCCAACGGTTTAGGCCGCGCATTGATAAACGCCAGCGCCTCATCAAGGGTGTCGTAGGCGACAACCGGCAACAGTGGGCCAAAAATTTCCTCGCGCATGATATCGGTGCTCAATGGCACGTCGGTCAGCAGGGTCGGTGGGACTTTGCGCTCGGTGGTCTGATCGAACTCAGTGTTCTGCCACACTTTGGCGCCGGCAACGATCGCCTGATCCACGAGGTTCAGCAGGCGCTCATAATGACGCCGCGAAATAATCGAGGTGTAGTCTTTATTACCATCGATGCTGGGGTACAGCTGCTTGGCTGCCGCCAGCCATTCAGTGGCAAAGCGCTCGACCAAAGACCGCGGCACCAGCACATAATCGGGTGCGACGCAGGTTTGGCCGGCGTTGAACAGCTTGCCGATGGCGATCATCCGCGCCGCTTTCTTCAGTGGAAAATCCGCAGCGAGCACAACCGGTGATTTGCCTCCCAACTCCAAGGTCACCGGGGTCAGGTTGCGCGCCGCGGCCGCCATCACCAGGCGCCCGACCTGAGTAGAACCGGTAAACAACAAGTGATCAAACGGCAGTTCGCTGAAGCGGCTGGCCAATTGCGCGTCGCCGATGATCACGGTGACCTGGTCGGCAGGAAAGGTCTGGGCCAGCAAGTGTTGCAGCAGCAACGCCGTACGCGGGGTCAGTTCGGACGGTTTGATCATCACGCGATTACCCGCAGCCAGGGCTTGCACCAATGGCGCCAGGGTCAGCGTCAACGGGTAGTTCCATGGGGCCAGGATGCCCACTACGCCCAGCGGTTGATAAATCACCCGCGCAGTGGCGGGCTTGAAGGCTATGCCCACTTTGCGTTTGCTGGGGCGCATCCAGGCTTTGAGGTGCGAGCGTATATGCTTGATGCCATTGACGATGGGCATCAGCTCACTGAGTTGGGTCTCGGCAAACGAGCGATTGCCGAAATCCGCACACACCGCTTCCAGCAGTTGGTCATGATGATCGGTGACCAGGCGTAACACCGCGTTCAAGGCGGCGATGCGCTGCGCGTAGGTCGGGGCGCCCTGGGCATGCACGGCGGCTTGTTGGGCAGTGAACAGTTCATTGAGTAACGGCACAGGCTCAAGCGACGTGGGCATGCTGCTGACAGGCTGATTCATGACGGTAATCCTTGGGCAAAATGCCAGAGAGGGGATGTGAGCGCGCGCGAGTCGTCAGAAGAAATTTTTGCCCTCGCCGCGGTAAGTCGGCACGCGATCCACCACGCGCCCATTGCTGATCACCAGCAGTTCATCGAAACGCTCACACAGCTCGCCCGCCTTGGCGTGACGAAACAGCACCGGGTCGCCGAGGTTTAATGCTTGGCTCAGGGGGTGTTGCAGTGGGGTCTGGACTTCGCCAGCGGCCTCGTTGTCGATCAAGCGACAGCCGCTGGGTAGCCAGGGCTGGGGCAATCGGTCCTTGCCCGCGGGCCCAGAGGCGATGTAACCACCGCCTGAGCACACCATCACGCCGGGGGCCTGGGTGCGTGTCACGGGCAAGGCAAACCCGGCTGCGGGCGTCAACTCAAAGGCTTGGTAATGGTCAAACAAGGTCGGTGCGTACAGGCCGGAGCCGGCTGCCAATTCGGTGACCGAAGGATCCTGGCGGGTGCTTTCAAAACTGCCCGTGCCGCCGCCGTTCACAAACTGCAGGGTGTGGCCGGCTTTGCGCAAGGCTTGCACAACCTGTTCCCGGCGTTTATTAACTTCGGCTATGGAGCGGCTTTTGAGAAACCGGATAATTCTATTCTTGACGGTTTGGCCTGGCACCGCATCCATCAGTCCGGCAATTTGCCCTTCATAACCCATCAGCCCTTGCAACATGACGCCTTGGTTCGAGGCGATATCGGCGGCCAGTCCGAGCGCACTCGCCACGTCGTTGATCGGAGAGCGGTGCACGCCGAAGTACAGCCCAGGAAAATCAGACGACATATCCAGATCGATCGCCAACGGTATAACCACACCTTCGGTTACGGCTATCTCGTTGATCGCCTGCACTTGGGTCCGGTTGTCGACCATCAGCGTGATCGAGCGTCCTCGCCGCAATTGGCAGGCGACTTTGACCAGGCTGCGCTCATCCACCGTCGGATAAGCCACTACGATATCGTCGAAACCCAGGCCAGCCAGCCAGGCGGCCTCAGCGGCGCTGTAGCACAGCAGGCCCTGCATGAACGACCCCGTTGCCATGATCGTGCGAATCATCTCCACCGAGCGTATGGATTTTGTCACTAGTCGCACGGGCAGGTGCCCGGCCCGTTTGCCCAGGCACTGAAGGTTGATCGTCAGTGCATCCAGGTCAATCAATGCGGCGGGCAACTGCACCCCGGCCAGTACCTGATGGTAATAGGCATAATCGCGAACAGGTGGCTGTGGGGCGGTTTCGACACGGCGCATGAAGGACCTAATGAGTTCAGCGGTAGGTAAGGAGGCGTGTGGTCTCGCTGTTAAGAGGGTAAAGCGCCCGTGGGTGTCGACGAAGGTGCGATCCGGCCGGGCAACAGGTGCTCACCGGCCATGCTCGCATTCCACTTCACGCTCTCGTGACAGGTGCCAACCGATCCAGATGGCTGACAATCATCGACGCGACCATAGCGCAGACGCTCCTGGGGTCCATGGATTCGTCAAACAGCAGTTCGATCGTCGCGTGGATCATCTCCACCGCCACACGGGCAGCAGTGGCCAATTCTTGAGGATCCGCCTGGGGAAACACGGCCGCGAGGATTTCTGCCTGTGCGCCGGACACTATTCGGTGCGAGTCAATCCTCACATGCTCCAGCGCCGGTACCGCGCGCAGCCCTTTGAGGATCCACATGCCGCCTAGCGTTGCCTCGGTGACCCGATAGGTCTCCAGGATCAGATCGGCGAGCGCCAACTCCAACGCCTCTGGCGGCCCGGACAACAGCTGCGGAGTGATCCAGTTATCGATCAGCCCGTTCTGTTTTTCCAGCAGGCGCTCTCCCAATACCGTCAGCAGCGCGTACTTGTTCGGAAAGTAGCGGTACAGCGCTGGCGGGGTCAGCCCGGCACATTCGCAGACCAGGTTGGTGGACAGACGTTCTATTCCCACATCACACAGGGTTTGCGCGGTCGCGACGAGAATCCGCTCGTAGGTCTCAGTGCTGCGCTGCTGTGCAGGCGGTTTCTTGTATTCCTGTGTTTTCCCGGCGTTAGCGGCGCGGGCGCTGGCGGTGTTGGGCTTGGCCATAGGTACCTAGCAAAAAAAGGTTAAAGAATCAGCTTATCAAAATGAAAAAAAATGTTGCTGAGGTTGTTAATGGTAGTTATAACTATCGTGTAGCGATGACTATCATAACCGATGCGTCGTTAGTGTGACGGTCTCTTAAAACAAAAAATACAGGTGACGACTATGAACGCGCGGCAATGGCTGTTCCTTTCACTGGCACTGGTGTGCTGTTCCAGCGGTTATGCGGCGGCGGGCCCACAGGAGGCCAAGGGCCTGTGGCTCACGTCGGAAAAGGATGCGGTGGTCAAGGTAGACGAATGCGCCGACAAACCCGGCGCGCTGTGTGGAAAGGTCGTCTGGGTCAAGGACGTGGCCTCCACCACCAGCGATTGCGGCGTACAGATCATGCAACTGGATCGTTTCGACCAGGAAGCGTGGCGCGATGGCTGGGTGTTTGATCCCCGCGATCATAAAAAATACAAAGGCGTCGTTCGGGTCAAAGAGGGGTACCTCAATGTCCGGGCTTTTGTCGGTACCGAGATCCTCGGTAAGACAGAGCAATTCGAGCGCATTGCCTCACTGCCTCCTACTCCGGTTTGCACTTTGTAAATCCGACCTTTCTTGTGGGAGAGCCTCATGCGTGCAACTACACACCATTATCTGATGGCTGCTTTGCTGTGGCCTGTCGTCAGCCCCTCCTTGGCGTTTGCCGACGAGATGGCCAGCTATGCAATCGATGTCACGGCCAAGGCCGTATCCGATGTCAGGACCCGGGGCGTCTCGGACTCGTTGAATCGGCCGGGTGCCAGAGTCACCATTCAAGTCGCCCATGAATCAGGGTTGGTGGCACTGGCCGAATTCACCACTGTCAACAAAAAGCAGTTTCTTGAAGGTGACGGCCTTGGCGTCCTGCTCGCGGGCGGTTATCGCTTCGGCGATCCGGAGGCTTGGCATTACGGTGTGGGTTTGGCGGCAGAGATGTTCCCCGGTGCGCAGTTCAAGGCACCCTACAAATTTGACTTCGACACCTTCACGCCCACCGATGAGCGTACGACCAACTACAACAGCCAGTTCGCCGTGTTGGAAATCGGTTACGGCGCGTTTGAAGGTCGAGTCGCGCGGGTATTGTCCAAAACTTACCGTGGTGCCAACACCGGCGGTGTGTGCGGGGCCCAGTTGCAGTTCCGCGACGATCCCACCAAGGGCTTGGAATGCTACGCCAAGGGCGACCGCAACTCCCGTGGCAGCATGCTCTATGACCTGGACTACAAATACGCACTCGGCATGAACACCACGCTGAAGCTGCATGCGGGTTATCAGCAAATCGTTAATTTCTCCGAAGCCAATGCGGCTGACTACGGCGTTGGCCTAATCCATCACTTGTGGGGCTTCGACTGGGGGCTCGACTGGGTGACCGCAAAGACACGGGCGCGTGAGCTGTATATGGCCGAGGACAACGGGCATGTACGCGCCACGGATGAGAACCGCTGGGTCGCATCGATTTCACGTACTTTCTGAGTAGACCTTTATGACTTCGCTTTTCTTATCCCGGACGCCTCAGGCGGCCACCGGTCTGGAGCAACTCGTCCTCGCGGTGGACCTCGGCACCTCTGGTTGCAAGTGCGCGCTGGTTTCATTGGAAGGCGAGATTCGGGCGTGGGCGTTTCACAGTGTACCGTTGCATGTGAGCGGGTTGAGCGTCGAGCAGGAACCGCAGGATTGGTGGAATGCCTTTCTGCGCGGTGCCAACGAACTGCTCAGCGCCGACCCCGTCCGGCGGCGCCAGGTGATCGCGGTGTGTTGTTCGACACAGGGCGAAGGAACGGTGTGTGTGGATCAGGACGGCGTTGCCATTGGGCGTGCGATGTTGTGGCTGGACAAGCGGGGCGCAGGCGCGGTCAAAAAGCGCATGGGAGGAGGGCGGTTCAGCCTGGCCGGGTACGGGCCGCTCAAACTCTGGCGTTCGTTGCGCCTGACCGGGGGCGTGGCCTCGTTGTCCGGCATGGATGCCGCCGGGCACATGGCTTACATCCTTGATCACGAGCCGCAGCGCTACGAGCGAACCCACAAGTTTCTCAATGTGCTCGACTACATGAACCTGCGCCTGTCGGGTCGCTACTGCGCCACCAGCGACTCGATGCTGACAGCATGGATCACCGACAACCGCGACCCCCATCGCATCCGCTACGACGACGGCCTGGTCAAGGCGCTGGGAATCGAGGCTGGCAAACTGCCTGAGCTGGTCCGCTCCACGGATGTTATCGGCATGCTGCGCCCGGAGCTTGCCGAAATGCTCGGACTGGCGCGCACCACGCAAGTGGTAGCGGGCGCCGTCGACACCTCGGCGGTGGCCGTTGGTGCCACTGTCAGTGACTTTGCCCCGCACCTGTACCTGGGCACCTCGTCGTGGGTGGGCGCACACGTCCCGTTCAAAAAAACCAGCGTGCGTCACCACATTGCTGCGGTGCCCAGTGCCGTTAATGGCCGCTACCTGGCGATGGCCATGCAGTCGGCTGCGGGGGCGAACCTTTCGTTTTTACGCGACAAGGTGCTGTACCACCCGGATGAGCTGCTCAGTGATGAACAGCAGCCGGACGTCTACGCCTTGCTCGACCGGATCGCGGCACGGGTGCCGCCGGGCTCGAGAGGGTTGATCTACACGCCGTGGCTGTGTGGCGAACGCTCGCCAATCAGTGATCCGAGCCTGCGCGCCGGCTTGTTCAACCTGAAGTTGGAGCACTCACGGGAAGACATCATTCGCGCCTTCATGGAAGGAGTCGCGCTCAATACGCGCTGGATGTTCGAACCGTTCGCGCGCTTTCTCGGCCAACCCAGCGACGTGATCGTAGCGACCGGTGGCGGCGCCCAGTCCGAGGTGTGGTGCCAGATCATGGCCGACGTCTGCGGGCGCGTTATCCAGCAGCCGCAGAACGCGATCCAGACCAACGCCCGCGGGGCTGCATTTATTGCGGCGGTGGCGTTGGGCAAGTTGCAGTTTCACGACCTTCCGAGTCTCAAACGCCCCCACCGCCTGTTTGAGCCGTCCCGGGTCACTCGCGCGCTATATGACGATCAATTCGCAACGTTCCAGGAGGTCCGCAAGCGCCTCGCGCCTCTGTATCGACGCCTGAACCCCACACAGGAGACTGCCTCATGAGTCATGTGCAACAACAAATCGTCGAGCTTTCACAGCATCTGTGCCACCGCGGTTTTTTTGCGGCGACGGGAGGCAATCTCGCATTGCGCATCGATGCGCAGCACATCGCTGTTACGCCGTCGGCCACCGACTATTTCACCATGCGCCCCGAGGATGTCTGCGTGCTGCGCCTCAAGGATTTGGCACAGCTCTCCGGTGACCGCGCGCCAACGGTCGAAAGCGGTTTGCATGCAAAAATCCTGCGTGCTCGCCCGGACGTGCAGTGCAGCATCCACACCCACCAGCCCGTGGCCAGTGCCTGCACCTTGCTCGGTGAGCCTCTGGATGTAACGGACCCGCAGCTGTGGGAGTCTTTGGGCAAACACATTCCCCTGGTGGGGTACGCACCCTCCGGCTCCAATTGGTTGGCCGGCAAATTCGGCCGTGCCATTCGCTGGGATTACAACGCTTACCTGATGCGTAACCATGGTGTGCTGTGTTGTGGCCCGGATGTCGAGACGACCCTGTCGCGCCTCGAGGATCTCGAGACGTTTTGTCGTGACTACTTGCTGCGCCAAATCACCGAAAAGTCCCGTCATAAAGCACAGTCACCCGCCGCCGTGGCGCGCTTGGTCGACGCCCTGATGCGTTCCAGTGCTGTCGACGCTCACCCTTCTTCCGAGACCCCATCATGAACAAGCCTCTTGATCCCGTCACATTACCTGTACCAGCAGATTCAGCGGTTTCGCAATGGCCTGATGTCGACTCGCTGTATCGCCGTTTCGATGCGCTGGTCAAGCAGCCGATTCGCCCCTTGAAGCGTGAGGCGCTGAACAAAGTCATGGGCTATTTCGACGAGCGCTGCCAGGGTTCGAGACGGCTCGCTGAGGAGGCCAAGAAATTCATACCGGGGGGTGTCCAGCATAACCTTGCGTTCAACCATCCCTTTCCGCTCGCCATCGCCCAGGCGAAGGGCGCGCACCTGACCGATGTGGATGGCAACCGCTATATCGATTTCCTGCAAGCCGGTGGGCCGACATTGTTGGGCTCCAACCATCCGGCCATTCGTGAACAGGTCAATCGGATTCTCGACGACTGTGGCCCGGTCACCGGCCTGCTGCATGAGTATGAGGTGAAGCTGGCGCAGTTGGTCTGCGAAGTGATGCCCGGCGTCGACATGGTGCGCCTGCTCGGCTCCGGCACCGAGGCGGTCATGGCCGCAGTGCGTTTGGCGCGTGCCTACACCCGCAAGAAATGGGTGATCAAGATCGGCGGGGCGTATCACGGCTGGAGTGATCAATTGGTGTATGGCATGCGCTTGCCAGGCACCGGGCGTATGGAGGCGGTCGGTATTCCTCGGGGCGCCACGGCCAACACCCAGGAGAGCCCGCCGAATAACCTCGATGCGTTGCGTCGGCGCTTGCAGATCAATCGACTGCGCGGCGGTACGGCAGCAATCATGGTGGAACCCTTTGGTCCGGAAAGCGGCACGCGCCCGGTGCACCCGGACTTCAACCGCCAATTACGCAAGCTCTGTGACGAGTTCGACACACTGCTGATTTTTGACGAGGTGGTCACCGGTTTCCGTGCTGGCTTGGGTGGCGCGCAAGGTTATTTCAACGTGATGCCCGACATTACCGTGCTGGGCAAATGCTTGACCGGTGGTTACCCCATGGCCGGGGCGATCGGTGGGCGTAGAGATGTCATGCAACTGCTCGCCGGCGGTATCGGTACCTCAGCGCGGCGCGCCTTTGTCGGTGGCACGTTGTCGGCCAACCCGTTGTCCTGCGTGGCGGGCTACTACGCCTTGATCGAGGCGCGCAAGCTGAATGCGCCAGCCCTGGCGGGACGCGCCGGCGACCGTATGCGTAAGGGGCTTGAAGAAATCATCAACCGTCGTGGGTTGCCCTACGTGGCCTATAACATGGGCTCGATCGTGCACCTGCAAACGTCGGGTGTGCTGTTGCTGGACACCAGTAATCCGCTCAAGCTGCTACGAGCACGCAATGAAGCCAAGTCGCGCAAGCACATGATGGAGGAAATGGGAGCCGCTTATACGGCGCACGGTTTGATCACGTTGGCAGGCAGTCGGATCTACACCAGCCTGGCCGATACCGACGAAGTCATCGACGACGCGCTCGAGCGTTTCGACGCCGTTTTTCAATTGGTGTGAGGTGAGCGCGATGCAAGATTTACTGAGACAACAGTGGCTGGAACTTCGGCAACGGCTGAGCGGCCTGGTGGAGTCGAGAAGCAGCGTTTCCTTGCGCATACCGGGAAAGGAACGCATGTGGTGGGGACGGCTCGATGATGCGGCCCCCATCTGTATCGACTGGCCGGTGCACGTGA
Organism: Pseudomonas pharyngis; assembly: GCF_021602345.1. Classification (GTDB taxonomy): domain Bacteria; phylum Pseudomonadota; class Gammaproteobacteria; order Pseudomonadales; family Pseudomonadaceae; genus Aquipseudomonas; species Aquipseudomonas pharyngis. The sequence goes on along the minus strand of NZ_BQID01000002.1, from coordinate 490,155 downwards.
TGGGTGAAAGCCAGACCCATCATGCGATCTATCACGCGCGGGCCGATGTGGGGGCCGTTCTGCTGGGCGGAGGTGATTTCGCCCGGAGCCTGGGGGACTTTGGGGGGGTGATGCCGATTTTATTTGATGAGCAAGCTCGACATATTGGTCATATGGACGGACCGGCTGCATCAGTCCAGGACATTGCTGCAGCCTTGCAGCGCGGTGGTAACGCGGTGTTGATCAAGGGTGTGCCCGTCATCCTGGGTACCACCGGTACCCGGATGGCGATGAATGCGCAGCTGTTTGAAAAGTGCGCCAAGGCCTTCACCCTCGCCAAAGCGTCCGGCGCCAAGATGACGCTGTTGCCCTGGTGGGTGGTGCTCGTCGCCAACGGCCGACTGATGAAAGATGAAAAACGCGCGACGCAATGTTTTGCCCGAGGCGAGATTCCGCCCGAAAACCGTGGTTACTGAAAACCCTTCAAGAGGTGTAACGCCATGCACATGTCGTCCGCTGTTTCCCGTAAACACCTAAGTGTCGCCTTGGCGCTGGGCTCGATCGCCGTGCTGATGGTGGGGCTGCAACCCTTGTTGCTGGGAGAGTTGCTGGCGCAAAACCGCCTGTCACTTGAGGGCGTCGGCTTGGTTGCAATGGGCGAAATTCTCTCGTTGGGGCTGGGTGTCGTCCTGGGCGATTTATTGCGCTCCGTGTTTAGCCTGCGCCTGCTTACGGTCGTCGCCATCCTGGCGGCATCGGGTATGGACCTGGTCACGGCCAACACCACCGGGGATGGCGCACTGGCATTGACGCGTGGTTTGGCCGGGTTGGCCGAGGGTTTGCTGTTATGGGGTACCGTAAATCTGATTGTCCAGGGGGCTGCGCCTGATCGTGTGGCGGGTGTGTTCATGGTGGTGCAGACACTTGGCCAGGCGGCGGTAGCCGCAGTGTTGGCATATTGGGTGCTGCCGATTCAGAGCACATCGTCTTACGGTTTCGTGTTTCTGGGAGCGCTGACGGCCGCTTCGTTGCTCTTAGTCCGCTGGCAACCCATTCGACTGGCGAATCAGCACGCAGGGCACGCGGAAAATGCCAAGTTCGGTTGGGGCCTTAACCACGTGCTATTGCTGGGGCTGGCTTTTATGCAGCTCAGCGCCATTGGTGGGCTCTGGGCTTACCTAGAGCCATTGAGCAAATACGTGGGAATGGATGCGCAAAGCGCACAGTTGCTTATCTCTGGGACGTTGCTGATGCAAGTGCTGGGCGGGTGCCTGGGAATTGTCCTGGTGCGTCGAGTCTCGGACTATTCAATGTTGGCGGTCGCCGCTTTGCTGTTGGGTGGCATCGCGCTGGGGATGTATTTTTCGGCTGATATGGGCGTCAAGGTATTCCTGGTGTTGTGCGGCGCGTTTGGCTTGATCTGGTTGATGTTGACGCCGTTCCAGGTGCGTATCGCGTTGCAACTGGATCGCTCGGGGCGGATAGCGGCGCTAGTTCCAGGCATGCAACTACTGGGGTGCGCCTTCGGCCCTTTGATGTCGTCGCAGTGGGTAGTGGGGGAGAACGCCGAGTACGTGTTGCTGGTCAGTGCCGCGTTCTCGCTGATTGCACTGACCCTGGTGGGTTTGCTGCGCCGATGCCCCGCGAGTAAGCCCGTCAGCTTTGCGCGCAAAGTGGTGCTGGTGGTGGGCGCTTCCTCCGGCATGGGGCGCGGGCTGGCGGTGCGTCTGGCGCAGGAAGGCGCTTGGATAGTGGCCACGGCCCGGCGCAAGGAGCTGTTGAATGATCTTCAACTGGAAATCACGCTTCAGGGGGGGAAATGCATGGTCTCGGCAGTCGATGCCCTGGATGCGCATGCTGCGGCCGGTCTCGTGGATGAAATTGTCGAGCTATATGGTCGTCTGGATGTGGTCGTGCTCAATGCCGGCGGAGCGCCCGCGCTGGATATGCGCGAGATGAAAGCTGCAGACGTCACGGCTTATATGCGCTCAAACTACGACGTGGTGGTCAACTACCTGTTCCCGGCGCTTGAGCAAATGAGCCGTCAGGGGCATGGCTTTGTTGTGCACACCAATTCCCTGGCGGGCTTCCTGGGTGTGACTTTGCAGGGGCCATATAGCGCCGCGAAGGGCGCGCTGCGCCTGTTGATCGATACCTGTCGCATTGAGTTTGGTAACCGAGGTATTCGCTTTCTATCGCTCTATCCAGGTTTTGTCGCCACCGCGCAAACCGCAAACGATGGCATGCCAGCACCGCTGGAAATTTCCGAAGCGTCAGCCGTCGATCACATGCTCTACGCGATGCGCAGCCAGCGCTGGGACTACTTGTTTCCTTGGCCGATGAGGTGGCTGATCCGTTTGGCCAGAGTTCTGCCCAAACCGATCACGCTCTGGGTATTGCGTCGAGAGTTGCCGGTGCTGGCCAATGACAGCAGCGCGTCTTCACCCGTGATCGCCTTCAAGAACACCTCGGCATAAAGTCAGACATCAGGTGGTGCGCTGCGTATTCGGCAACGCACCCGTCCAGCGTTTGAAGGCGCGCCTGAAGCCCCGGGCGTCGCTAAAGCCAATAGTGTGCGCAATGTCAGCTATCGACATACGGGTGTTTTGCAGTAAGTCACAAGCACGCTCGTGCCTGACTCGATCCAACAGCCCGCTGTACGTCACGCCCAGGTCCGTCAGGCGACGACGCAGGGTACGCTCACTCATGTTGAGCGCCTTGGAAAATGTCTGTAGCGCTTCAGGATCGTCGAGGTTGAGGCGGATATGACTGGAGAGGGTTTCGATCAAATCATTTCGTGAACCAACTCTGTTCATCAGCTGATCCAATTTCGCCCGCAATGGTCCACACGCCATGTCGTCATAATCCGGCAGGCGTGCGTTCAACCAATGGGCTTCGCAGATCAAGCGATTTTTCCCGGCCATGAATTTTATCGGGCAACGAAATTCGCGCCGATAGGCTTGGGCGTAATCCGGGCGGGCGTACGCCAACTCTACCCTGAGGGGATTGAAGGCTGGCCCGATAAGCCGCCTTACCACGGATACGGCACTTGAAAAGGCTTCTTCGATCAAGAAGGGCTCAATTTCAAGATCAAACACTTTGGGGGTGACCTCAATGATGAACTCGTTGGGGTGAACGCTGGCACGGTGCTCCAGTAACGCACCGGTATCACCTTGATGTTCAAGGCCATAGGTAATGGCCTCGCCCAGGGTTCTACAGGTCAGCATGGCCAGGCCTGCTAGTCCCCAGGAGACGGGCGTCTGACGCATGCCGGTAGCGAGCCCCAACGCTGGGTCATTGATCGCGCGCTGCGTTCGAATAATCAGCATCCGGGTCTGCCTATAAGACAAGCGCATGTCCAGGTCAAGCAGCTCGGCATAACCGAAGCCTAGCCCGCGGCAAATGCGCTGCGTCGACAGCCCGCTTTCCATCAACAGGCTGAACAAGGCCCGCGCGACGTTGGGAACCACCACGGTTTCATTCTGCTGGGGATGCTGCGTCCAGTGCTGGGCAGCGGCTGCGGGCTCTAACATAGATCACACGCTCTCCATCGGAATGAGTCTGTAGACGATAGCTTTGAGCCGGTAATCTAACACCTCCCTTTCTGCTATTGCGGGCATGACGGGCTGGTTTCCTGAGTGCGCAGCCTATCTGTCCTCCATGGTCCCCTAAATGGCCGAGAAAGGCTCATCGAACGCACCGGCTTCGCTTTAGATTTCGGTTTAACACTGAACTGAATATCCAAGGAAAGCGTTATGGAATCAGAACAAGACGCAGCGATTATCGACCGTGGAAACGCCGCCTGCATTATTGGTGCCGGGCCGGGTGGGCTGAGTGCCGCACGCGCACTCAAAGCCAAGAAAATCGTCTATGACCAATTTGAGCGGCATTCGGATGTAGGAGGGATTTGGGACATCACCAATGTCGGCACACCGATGTACGACTCGGCGCATTTTATCTCCTCCAGGGATCTATCGGGCTTCGTCGGGTTTCCAATGCCCAAGGACCTTCCGGAATACCCCTCCCACCGTCAAATTGCTCACTACCTCAGGAGCTTCGCTGCTGCCTTCGGGCTGCGTGAGTCTATTCAGTTCAGTACAACGGTGACCCGGATCGACAAGGAACCCGATGGACACTGGTCCGTCAGCCTCAGTGATGGTTCCACGCGCCGATACCGTTGGATAGTGTTGGCCACCGGGACAAACTGGAAGCCCAACCTGCCATCGTTGCGTGGTGAGTTTAACGGGGAAGTTCGCCACTCCAATTCATTTCAATTCGGCTCGGAATTTCACGGTAAGAACGTGTTAGTGGTGGGGGCGGGCAACTCCGGCGCAGATATTTCCTGCGAAGCCGCCATCCACGCAAAAGCGCCTTTATCAGCATGAGGCGCGGTTACTATTTCATTCCTAAGCACGTGTTTGGTGTGCCTGCCGATGTGTTTGGTGAAAGTGGGCCGCACCTGCCACTGTGGTTGGCCAGGCCCGTCTTCAAGTTTTTTTTGAAGCTGCTTGTGGGCGACCTGACCCGCTGGGGCCTGCCAAAGCCTGATCATCGCTTGTTCGAGACGCACCCGATCGTGAACTCGCAACTGCTGCATCATCTTCAGCACGGCAATATTGCGGTGCGTAAAAACGTCGACCGGCTGGAGGGTGATTTCGTCATTTTTTCAGATGGTGCACACGAAAAAATCGACTTGATTCTTTGTGCCACAGGATTCAAATGGGGCGCTGAATGCGCTGCGCAGTTTTTCGAATGGAAGCATGGCAGGCCCCTGCTTTATCTGTCGATGTTCAGCCGCACTCACCGTAACCTCTGCGCCATCGGTTACCTCGACCAGAACTCCAGTGCTTTCAAGCTTTTCGATACCCAGGCGCTCACCCTGGCTGCGTATTTTCGGGCGCAGCTGGATGGGCTCGACACCGCGCGCCAATTCGATCAATTGATTCAGAGCGACGAGCCGGACCTCAGTGGCGGGATTCAGTTTGTTCAATCGGACCGGCATGCGGTTTATATGGATGCTCGGTCCTTCACTGCTTACCTGGAGACGCTTCGCACACGCATGCATTGGCCGCGCTTGACTGAAGATATGTATGCAGCCATGAAGCTCGATCAGCCTTTTCCAAAGAGCGCTGCTCCTGTGGTTCATGAAGTGCTGGGGGAGAGTCTGCATGGCAAGTAATACGTTATTTACGGGCTGGACAGCGCTGATTACGGGAGGCGCCGGTGGGTTGGGGCGGGCGATCGCGGCGGCGCTGATCGCCCGCGGTGTCAAATGCGTGCTGGTAGATATTGATGCGGTGCGCCTGGCCGAGGCCGCCACTGCCCTCGGGCCCCAGGCATTGACCTATCAGGCCGACCTTACTGATCGTGAAGCGCTTGGGGGGCTGGTAAACTATGTGAGTAGTGAGATCGGTCGCCTCGATCTGCTGGTCAATACCGCCGGGATATTAAGCAATATTCCATTCGAGATCAGGCCAATTGTATCGATTGCGCGTGAAGTCCAGCTCAATATGATGGTTCCTTTGGAACTGTGTCAGGCGTTTCTACCCTTGTTGCAACAAGCCAGTGACGGACGGGTTATTTCAATTGTTTCCTTGGGCGGGTTATTTCCCATGCTGGAAACATGCATTTATTCGGCAACAAAATTTGGCCTGCGTGGCGCCATGCTGTGCTTGGGGTTGGATGGAAAACGCTTGGGCGTAAAATTCACCATCGTGAATCCGTCGGCGACGGAAACACCGATGTTGATGCGCGAGGCCATTGAAAATGGCAACAAGATGCAGTTTATGGACCCGCCCCAAATGCCCGCAGACGTGGCTGAAACCGTCATCAAGGCGCTGGAAAAACCTCGGCTTGAACTGTTCGTTCGTCCCAGTGAGTCCTGGACTGCGCGTTTAGTCATGCTTGTGCCGGGAGTTTTACCGTACGTATTGCCCTTGTTCCGGCGCAAGAGCGAAAAGGGCCATCGCAACTACGTCGTATCGCTCGAGCAGCGAGGGTTGATAACCAGAAATGGTGAAGGCTGGCGTCTGAAATGACCTGAGGAGAATGAACAGAGTAGGCAAGGACAAAGCAGTCGATGAGTTCTTCAGGGCTTATTTGAGTGAGCATCTGAATAGGCCAGCAAGTCGACTGCATTTTGTCGGGTCGCCTAATGCAGTCGACTTGCTGGTCGTGACCTGCGTATGACTGTCACTCACTCGCACTGCCCGAATTGCCTTAGCGCAAAGCCCTCTGGTTTTTATTGAACAACACCACGTAGAGCACCGGAATCAACCCAAGGGTCACCAATGTGCCCAGCGCCAGGCCACCCATCAGCGTGATCGCCATGCCTTCCCACAGTGGGCCGGCGAAGAGCATCAGCGGGATCAACCCGATAATGCAGGTCAGCTTGGTCATGACGATGGGGCGCAGGCGTTTCACGGCAGCATTCACCACCGCTTCGTACACCGGCAGGCCATAGTGGAGTTCCGCTTCAATCCGTTCCAGCAGCAACACGGCGTTGTTGACGATAATCCCCGCCAAGGACAACAGGCCGAACGTGGCCATGAAGCCGAACGGGTAGCCTGTGATCAGCAGCGCGATCGCAACGCCGATCAATACAAAGGGGATTGCGGAGATGACGATCAGCACCTTGCGCAACGAATTGAATTGCCAGACGAACAACAGCAGCATGGCGATCAGCGCGTGGGGCAGGTATTGCAACAGCGCCTGGTTGGCGTCTGCCGAGTCTTCGATTTCGCCCCCCAGCTCAACGCGGTAGCCCGGCGGTAAGGCCAGTGCGGCCACCTGCGGGGCCAGCTGTTCGACGATGGAGGTCGCCGTCAATGAAGGGTTGTGCCCGACCACGGTGATGCAGCGCTCCTGATTGCGGCGCACCAGTGTGGAGGGTTCGCTGGACGCGACGATGTTCGCGATGGCCGTCAGCGGCAGCGGGGTCGAGCCGTCGGCCGGGTAGACCAGAATGCCGCGCAGATCGGGCGAGTCATGGTTGGCCGTGGCGGGTTCGCGCACCACCAGAGGGACGCGTGTTTCGTTGTCCTGCAACGACGAGATCTGGATGCCGCCGAAGTGTAGTTGCAACGCCTGGGCAATCGCTTGGGTGTCTACACCGGCACGGCGAGCACTGTGCTGATCGACCTCGACGGTATAACGCGCCAGTCGCGTGCTCCAGTCATTGTGCACATCCAGTGTGCCAGGCACGTTACGTAAGGCCTGCTCGATCTGGCCGGCCAGGGTGCGTAATACGTTCTCGTCCGGACCCAGCACGCGATAGATGACGACACCGGCCTCGGTGGTGCCCAGGGAAAACCGTTTCGGCTCGGCGCGCAGTTCAGGGTGTTCTTTGAGCAGGTAGCGACGCATATTGGCGATGACCGCGTCGATATCCGTACCAGCCTTGACGCTGACCGTGAAGTACGCGGTTTCCGGTGCCGGCAAGGGCGGGTTGAGGCCCAGCACGATGCGCGGCCCGCCATCACCCACGTAGCCGATGCTGTCGACCACCTGCGGTTCCCTGCTCAGCCACAGGCTGATCTCATGCACCTTTTGCAAGGTTTTGCGCGAGCCGCTGCCGGGCTCCAGGGTGATGGGCACCTGAAACTGCAAGCGGTCCGACTGAGGCAGGAAGTCATAGGGCACGCGCATCAGTTCGAACACGGCGGCGCCCAGCAACACCAGCATGGCAATCAGAAACAGCGCCTTGTGCTGCAGCACACGGCAGATGACGGCCCGATAGCCACGGTAAAAACCGCTGTCGTAGTTACCCTCCGACGCCGCGTGACGCGCAGCCTTGGCGAAATACAGGCACAACAATGGCGTAACCGTGATGCTCAATAACCAGGAGCCGAGCAGGGTGAGCGCCAGCACGATGGCCAATGAGCGCAGGTATTCATTGGTGCTGGTCTGGCCCAGAAAGAACGGCGAGAACGCCAGCACAATCACCAGTGATGAGGTCAACAACGGAATCGCCAGGGTGCGTCCTGCCTCTTCGCAGGCCTGGCGCCGTTCTTCACCGGCCTGCAACCGGCGTTCAATGTCCTCGGCGATCACAATACCGTTGTCCACCAGCAAGCCGAGCGCGAGGATGATCGCGGCGATCGATACCGTTTGCAACTCCACCCCCAGCATGCGCATGGCGATCAACGTACCCAGAATGGTCAGCGGCACGATGGCGCCTACCACCAGCCCGGTGCGCCAGCCCAGAAACAGCATCACCACGGCCATGACGATGACGACTGTCTCGATCATCACATGCTTCATCTTGGCCATTTGCTGATCGACCACATCGGCTTGGAACGTCACCACATGCGCGGCAAAGCCCAGTGGGAGTTGCTTTTCCAACTGCGCCAAACGAGCGCGCAGGGCTGCGCCGAACTGATGAATGTTCTGCCCGGCCGCCATGGACACAGCCAGCACCACGGCGTCCTGGCCCTGGTACACCGCGGCGGTCTGTGGCGGGTCGGTAGCCATCACCGAAACCTGCGCTATGGCGCCTAGCGCAATGGTTTGCGCGGCGCCGGTGGTAATCGGCAATTCGCGCAGTTGATCCACGCTGAGCAGTTCGCCGGTCACGGTGAGGGTCGTGATCTGCCCGCCGATGTTGGCGATGCCGCCAGGCGCCAACACATTCTGCTGCTGCAATTGCTGGAACAACTGTTGCGGGGACAAACCCATGCCAGCCAGGCGCTGCGGGTTGAAATCGATCGATAGTTGTTGGTCTTGGATACCGTGCAAGGTGACCTGGCCAATGCCGGGTAACCCGCCCAATTGGTCGCGCAGGCGCTTCAACGGTCCACGCATCTCGCTCATGCTGTAGCCGGGCGCGGTGACGGCAATGGAGGCGACAGCGACACGCCCGAAATTGTCATCGACAAATGGGCCCTGGGTGCCCGTTGGAAAGTTCGCACCTGCCTCGGCGGCTTTATTGCGTACTTGTTGCCACAGCACCCCCAGGTCCTTGATTTCGTCGCGAGCCGTCACCTGGATCACCACGCTGCCGGGGTGGATGGTGGTCACGATGTTTTTGATCTGCGACAGCTCGCGCAGCTTTTCTTCCGTGGGGCGGGCCAGCAGTTCTTCGACGCGTTCGCTGGGCAACCCGGGGAACTGGATACTCACCAGTGCGTCGCGGATGGTCACCGAGGGCTCTTCCTGGGTCGGGAAGTTCAGGAACGTTGCCACGCCTGCAAGCAGGATCAACAGGGCGGTGAATAATGTCAGGCGGCTCGCACCCAATGCGTGACGGGTCAGATTGATCATTCGGTCGCGCTCAAACGGCTGGAGGACTGAAGCAGGTTGACGGGCTGGCCGTCGTTGAGAAACGCGACGCCGGTGACCACGACTTGTTCGCCATCTTTGAGACCTTTATCGATGGCGACGCGGCCCTGGTCGATCAGGCCAATGGTGATATCACGCAGGGCGACTTTGCCCTGGGCCGGGTCATAGACGAACACCTGTACCTGGTTGGCGTCGCCACCCATGCGCAGGGCCTGCGTCGGGATAGACAGCGAGAGCGGGGCAGTGCGTGCCAGCCTCACGTTGAGGTTCACGCCGCTGGGCAGCGCGAGTTCGTTGGCGATCAGGCGAAAGCGCGCACTTTGCAGCAAGCCGTTCTGCGCGCGCATCGACAGACCTTCCAATACCATCGGCAGGATAGAGGCGGGCGCGGCCGGGTCGACGGCAACGGCGTGGTCCCCAGGTTTGAGGGCGGTGGCCTGTTCCACCGGCACTTGCACGATAACTTGCAACGCGCCGACGGCCTCCAGCTCCATCACGACTTGGCCGGGAGACAGCTCGCTGTACAACTGCGCGGGTCTTGCCACGACGCGACCGTTAAACGGCGCAATGAGTTGGCCCTGGCGCTGATCGCGTCGCACCAGGTCCAGCGCCGCTTCATCGGTGGCCTGCTGCGCAACGGCCGCCTGCCACGCCGCTTCGGCTTGCTCCACGGCGCTGGCGGCGACGCTGCCCTGGGTATACAGCTGTTGCTGGCGGACCTTGTTGAGCTTGCGTTCGGCGGTCTGCGCCACGCTGGCGAACAAGCTGGCCTGCGCCTGTTTCAAGCGTAACCTGACGGCCGCCGTGTCCAGACTCGCCAGCACCTGGCCTTGTTTCACTGCATCGCCAACGTCAACGTTCAACGCTACCAGGCGGCCCGCACCTTCGAAGGCCAGCGCGGCACGCTCGCGTTGCCGTACGACACCGCTCAAGATCGCGCCGTCGGCCTCCGCGGCGTGCACGCTGGCGACTTTCACCGATCTAACGGCCGGCTCCGGCGGCGGTTCCTCGCGCGAGCAAGCCGCCACAATCAGGCAGGCAAGGCCGAGCAGCAGGGGACGGGCCCAGGGATAAAACAGCTGAGGAAAACCACGCATGCCTGGGACCTCGATATTAGAAGGTGTAGTTGATTGCGAACATGCCAAGGCCTGCATTATTACGCATGACCAACGGGCTCTTGCGGGCCTGGTCGGCGTAATGGGTCAGCGTGAGGCTTACCAGCGTCGACCAGTGCGCGTCCAGGGTGTGTTGCCAGTTCAAGGCGGCGGAGTAGGCATAGATCCCGGCGTCGGCGTCATATCGCCCGTAGAGCGAGCGTTGGCTCTGTGCCTGGGTGACGCCGAAGAAGGTCTGGTTGTAGCGGCCATCACCAGCATGGGCGTCGACGTCCAGGGCCAGGGTATCGCTGTCAGAGTGGAACAGGATGCCTTCCAGGCCGAATCGGTAGCGGTTGCCGCGATGCTCGCCGGCCATGCGCAGTTCGGCTTCGCCGCTGACCGACAGCCAGTCGAACAGTTGCTGGCTGAGGGTGAAGTCGGCGACGGTTGCGCCGTTGATATCACCCAGGCCATTCAACTCGCGTCCGCCCGGGCGTGTGGTGTTGTCCTTTTCCTTGCGGCCCAGGTCGTAGTTGATCGCCATGCTGGCGCCGAAACCGCTGTCGGATTGAAATTGCAGGCCCACGCCACGGGTGGTGTCGGCAAACAGTACCCCGTGCTGGAGACTGAACATCGGCAACACGAGTGCGCGGTAACGGTCGGCGCCCATGTAGCGAGGCGTGACGCCCATGCCAAGCCCGAGGGTAGCCGTGGTTTTGTCGGCTGCCGGAGTGGCATCGGCCGCCTGGACGTTGCTCATGAGTGTGCTGCAGGTTAGCAGGGCGGCGCTCCACAGCACGTGGAGGGTAGGGGGAGTGGTCAAGTTCATGGTGAAACCCTTTCTGCGGAGGAAAACAGCGGTGCGCCGGACAGCGCGCGATATAGCGCCAGGCGGTTGAATAGCAACTGGTGGGCCGCCTTGCGTACCTCTATGGCGGATTCGGCCAGGCGAATTGCAGCGGCCAGGTGTTCCGAGCGCGCGGCCGCACCGGCGGTAATCTGTTGGTCGAGGCGCTTGGCCTTCAGTGCCGTAAACGCCTCCAGATCGATTTGCGTGGTGGCGTTGGCCAAGGCTCGTTGGCGTTGGCTCAACAGGTCGGCGATTTCGCGGAAGGCGTCCTGTACGGTCTTTTCGTATTGGGCGACGGCTGATTGGCGGCGAGCTGTGGCCAGGTCCAGGTTGGCCTGGTTGCGGCCACCGTCGAACAGCGGCAGGTTCAGTTGCGGCGTGAACAGCCACGCGCCGCTGCCGGATGAAAACAAGCTGCTCAAGTGCGGGCTGGCGATGCCGGCACCGGTGCTCAAGGTGATCGAGGGAAAGAACGCTGCACGCGCGGCACCGATGTTGGCATTCGCTGCGCGCAGGGCCTCTTCGCATTGGCGCACATCGAACCGCTGCAACAGTCGCTGTGAGGACAGTTCGACCAGCCATGATGGGGTTTCCAGGTAGATGACGGAGATTTGCGCCGTCTCTGTCGAAGGGGCGGCCTGATAACCGGTGACCCACGACAGCGCCTGCAATGCGCGCTCGTGGTCAGCGCTTGCATCCTGCAATTGCTGGGTGGCGCGACGAACCTCGATGTGTTGGGTGTCGACGGTGTCCTGGGCTACCAGGCCTTCCTTTTGCTGGCCGACGAGCATGCTAAGCAGCTGGTTTTGGTTGTCGGAAATGGACTGCGTGTCGGCCTGCACGCCTGCTTGCAAGCGCTCCTGCAAATACAGTCGGGCTACTTCGACGATCAGCGCCTTGCGCGTGGCCAGGGCGCCGTAGCGCGTCGCCAGGTAGTCATGCTGCGCAGCGTCGGCCAGGCTGCGGACCCTGCCGAAAAAATCCAGCTCGAAGTCCGATACCCCCAAGGAGGCCACTGCGATGTCCTGCCCATAACGCTCGTCGGCAGCCTTGTCGTGCAAGTGCTGGCGGTTGCGTTGCAGCCCTAGTGCCGTCGTGGGCCAGCGGTCGGCGCGGGAAATGCCGTACTGGGCACGAGCCTGTTCGACACGCAATAACGCCAGGCGCAGGTCGCGATTGTAGTTCAGGGCCTGATCAACCAACTGGGGTAACTGCGCCGATGAATCCAGCCCGGCCAGCAGCTGTTTTTCTTCCTCGGAAAGCTTTTCTACTTCGTGGGTCATGGTCGAAGGCACGCCGGTAGTGGGTGCGCCTTGCAGGTTGTCTGGCACCGGCAGCGCTGGCGTCTGGTACGCCGGAGCCAGCGAACAGCCGGCCAGCATGCCGACCAGCAGCAAAACCGCGCCGAGGCGTTCAGGCAGTTTGATAGGCTTGGACAGCGGTGCACTTGTCGGCATAGGATCGGTTCGCGAAAGTTTGGCGTAAGGCAATACTGGCAGTGGACTTTCAATAAACCGTTCGTGAATTATCAAGGTTTCATCAAGGGGCTTCTTTGTGTCAGGAAAACGTATCCTTATCGTCGAAGACGACGCTGACAGCGCCAATATTCTGGAGGCCTATCTGCGCCGGGATGGCTTTGAGGTGGCCTTGGCGGAAGACGGCCGACGCGGGTTGGACCTGCACGAAAGTTGGTGCCCCGATCTGATATTGCTCGACGTGATGCTGCCGCGCTTGAGTGGCACTGAGGTGCTGTCCGCCGTGCGTCGCAGCAGTGACACGCCGGTGATCATGGTCACGGCCATGGGCGACGAACCGGAAAAGCTCGGCGCTTTGCGTTATGGCGCGGACGACTATGTGGTCAAGCCCTACAGCCCGCGAGAGGTGGTAGCGCGGGTGCATGCGGTGTTGCGGCGTACCGCGGGCAGCCAGCCGGTAGAACAACTGCTGCGCCATGAGAACCTGCGGGTGGACCTTGCCGCTTTTACTGCGGCCATTGAGCACTGTGGTATGCCATCGCAGTTGCTGGACCTCACGCCGACTGAATTCAAGCTGCTGGTCACGTTGCTCAAGACTCCCTCCAAGGCCTTCACACGCGATGAGTTGCTGGAAATCTGCCTGCCGGAAAGCGAAGCCCTGGCCCGCGTCGTCGACGCCCACGTGCATAACCTTCGGCGCAAGCTCGAAACCCATGGCATCGCCGGGGTGTTGGTGACAGTGCGCTCCATTGGCTATCGGTTCCGGTAAGCAGCATGCTTGAGCAATCACGGGTCAACGACAAACCTTTGTGGCGCTGGGTCGGCATGCGCATGAGCCTGTTGGCGATCGGCGCCGTGGTGGCTATCGCCTTGTGCATGTGGATCAACTTCAAACTGTCTGACCGGTATTTTTTGCAACACTTGCCGCCGGCGGCGCGCAAGGAGTTGCTACAACTGCGCGCCGAGCCGCAGCTCAACGAGGTACGCTTGCGCCAGCTGGTTGCCGAATATTACCCGGTGGAGTTCTTCCAGCCGAACATCGCCAATCGTGACTGGCTGATCTTGGTCGGTCTGGTGCTGGCCGCCATCCCGATCATCATCGTCTGTGGCTTGTGGTTTTCGCGCCCCTTGTCCAGCCAGTTCTCGGCAATAGCCCAGGGCGCGCGTCGGGTCGCCGGCGGTGATTTCTTCACGCGGCTGCCGAGTCATCCACACACCCCCGACGAGCTGCAACGGCTGGTCAGCGACTTCAACAGCATGACGACGCAATTGGAGCGTTATGAGCGGGATGTGCATGAGTCCAGCGCGGTCATCGCCCACGAACTGCGGACACCGTTGAATGCCGCCATGGGGCGCGTGCAGGGCATGCTTGATGAGGTCTTCCCCAGTAACGCTGCGCAGTTGGGCATGGTCAAGCGACAACTCGATCAACTCAGGAAACTGGTGGATGATCTGCATCTGTTGTCTATGGCCAGGGCGGGGCGGCTAGTGCTTGAATGCAGCGACTTTTCCCTGGCGGCTTTGGTGAGCGAACGGCTGGCCTGGTTCCAGCCGTATTTGGATGAGGCAGGCGTGCAAACGCAGGTAAGTATTGCGGACGGGTTTCGTATCCATGCCGATCGCGATCGACTTGGCCAGGTGCTGAATATCCTGGTCGACAACCTGTTGCGCTATGCTGCAGGGGGCGGGGAATTGGACATCATGGCGCGTCAATTCGAAGAGCGCGTTGTGATTGAGATCGGTGACCGAGGGCCGGGTATTGAAACACAGCACCTGGACAGTGTATTTGACCGCTTCTGGCGGGCGGAGCGCTCCAGGGCGCGTTATTCGGGCGGTAGCGGGTTAGGCCTGTCCATCGCCCGTGCGATCTGCCAGGCTCATGGCGGCACCATTGCTGCTAGCAATCGCGCACAGGGTGGCACGCTGATCAGCGCGGAATTTCCGATGTAGGCCTCCAGTTATATGTTTATCGTGTATTGGCGGTTGATTTCCCTGTTGACCCGGTCCGATGGTCAAGCCAGTGTGCCGTTCTCGAAATAAGTTATTGATAATCTCCTCTAAACTTTAACCGTCATCCTTGCCTTGGGGAGCCTGCAGTGGCGCTCCGGACATAACGCTTCCACCGAAGAAACAATTAAGCTGAAACGGCGAGTCCGCTCTGCGACCGTCGCGTACAGGGAGGGTGGGCGTGTAGGCATAATCCTATTGGCCGCCGAAAGCGAAACCCGAGATAACATTGCGCGGCTGAGCGGCTTCTCCTGCACAACAATTACTCAGTCGTTCAGTGTTTCCAGGCACATCAACCGTTGGACGACAAGTTGGGACGCAAATCATCATTGCCTTCGGCGGCCGTCCGCGGTGTCTTGGAACAGGTCAAGCGACCTTGCATCGGGAAACCGTGCTGGAGCTATCAGAGCATGGCAAGGGCGGCGGGCATTTCCTCGACCACCGCCCATAAACCATGGGCCGTGCTGCTCATGTATGAGCGTGGAGAAGCGCTTCTCTCAAGACACTGCGGCGTACATCCGTGATGGCAAATTTGCTTCTGTGCTTGAGCTGAAGAGATCCATTACAACGTTCTTGGCGTCAGGCGACGCTGAGCCGACCCTCTGCGTTTGGAGTGCTAAGGGAGCGTAGCAACTGAGCAAAGCTCAACTAGTGCGTGAGGGGGCGGATATAGTAAATACTAAGTAAATCATTTCGAGAACAATGCACTAGTGAGATTTATAGGTTGAAGAAAAAACTTTCAATAGAGGTGTTAATGATTAAAAACCCTTTCCCTAACAGGCAAAGGGTTGTCATTGGTTGCATGATCCAGGCTGCGATGACAATTTTAAGAAGTTGTGATGCACGCGTTTAATTTTACGACTCGTTGATCAAATGCTTTGTAAAAAATGAAAATCAGGGCTGCTATGAGGTTCAACGCCGCGGGAATAAGTGAAACAGACATGCTAATCCCTGAAAGTGCGCTTCCCGGCTGGTCGATGAAGCCTTCAGTCGTTTCGACCAAACCGGTGGCCATGAAAATCGCGCCGCTCAAAAGGGCTCCTGTGGCGAATCCTAGCTTTTCTCCCGCAATAAAAATGCCGTTGTACATAGCTTCCGTTGTTAGCTCAGTGTCTGATGTAGTGTTTTCTCGAATGCAGTCTGCCAGCATTGAGAAGGTAAAAACTTGAATGCCTCCCTCGTGCATACTTGCAAGGGTCACTACTGCTAGAAGAGTGGTAAGTGGAGTGGTGGCGCCCACAAAAAAATAGGCAGTGGAGAAGATGACAATCAAGCATAAGCCAGTAATGTAAGCGTAAAATTTTCCGACCAGCCTCCCCAGCCAGACATAAAGTGGTATCACTAGCACTGATGTACCAAATGAGAGCAGAAACAGAAGTGCAAGGAAGTCGGTATCACGTTGCAGGATGTAGGCTACGAAATAGGCTAAGGCAGCCCCAGTAACTCCTGCTCCGACGATGTGTAGGAAATACGCAGATAAAAGCAGAAGAAAAGGACGGTTACTTGAGATTGAGGTCCAAATCTGACGAAAAGAAGGTGGGGTAGTTGTATTTTTTCGAGCTGGCTCACGAGCGGTAACGAAAGTAATCATCGTGGCAACGGCCATTACTGCTCCCATCGCTATCCCCATAGCGGCATAACCATCTTTGCCTCCACCAAAATGCTCCACAATGAGGGGAGCACCAGCACCCGCTAGAAGACATCCCACCATCGAGTACATCGTCCGGTAGGAGTTCAGCGATGTTCGATCATGGTAATCGGTTGCGATTTCTGAATTAAGCGCCAGGAACGTCACGGGAAAACAAGAAAAACAGACAGTGCAGATGCTGAAGGCACCGATCACAAAGAAAGCAGAGACCGTTGCCGAAGAGAATGGCGATACCCAGATCAAGGCAAAACTTGGCAGGATTGTCAACGCAGCAAACAACATGTAAGGGCGCCGTCTTCCTAGTCGGGTCGTGGTGCGGTCGGACAGTGCGCCGATAAATGGATTGGCGAATAGATCGATGACTTTGGGTAGAAACGCCGCAGCTGTTGCCAGTGCTACTGGAATACCCAATATGTTCGTCATATAGAACATCAGCAAAATGCTAGGGGTGACCGAGTAGATGCCGGATGCAAGGTCTCCAATGGTATAGATCGGATACCAGACAAGGTTTTTCGGTTTTTGAGTGTTCATGTCAGTAAGGCCACCAAAAATTGTGATTTTTGTGAAGGGGGCAGGCAATTGTTTGTGGAGGATGGGGTCGCTAAGTGCTCGCCGTAGCTCCATTTTCTTCTTGTTAGCGCTCAGGCATTGCTCGTTGCGTCATACCTGGTTGCTTTGACCTGGATGAACGCTTTCTCTGTTAAGTTCTTGCACTGTAATAGTGCAAAAAACTACATCGACTCATCAAGTTGCTCCCTTTTCGAAAGAAAAATCGTTCGTGGAAGGCAGCGTTTCATGCTTTTTGTGTGCCCGCTATCCGTAGGCAAACCCAGATTCGATGTACCTTTACATGCACGCTTGGAGATGGCATTTTTTTTGCATTAACCTGGCGTAAGTTAGCTTTACACGGCTAAAATTCCTGGTCAAGGACGATTTATGTGGATTACACCCAAAAATTCGTTTGCTTCAACAGATTTGCGGCCATATTATCTGACTAAAATAAAAATATGGGTCGCTGAGCTTTGCCACAATCAAGGCTGCCCACAGGAGAAAAGCAATGACTGAATGTACAACAGGTTCCCTGATGCAGATCGCCTATGTCGTTGAGGATATCGATCTTGCAGTCAAGCACTGGGCTGAGAAGCTCGGCGTCGCACCATTCTTTGTCACCCGGCACGCAAAATACTCCAAGCTCACGTATCAAGGTGAGCAAGCCTATTGCGACATCAGTCTCGCGTTTGCTTACTCAGGTGACTACCAGATTGAGCTTGTCCAGCAACATAACGACATGCCATCTGTCTTTCGGGACTTTGTCGAGCGCAATGGGTTCGGGATGCATCATGTCGGGATCCTGGCCGAAGACCTTGAAGAAGAAATACTAAAGCTGGCGGCACGAGGGGTCGATCCCGTACAGCATTGCATTTCAGAGCTGGGGGTTGAGGCGATATTTTTTAACTGCGACCTTCATCCAGGTGGAATGCTCGAATTGATACAGGCGACCCCTGTTCTGAGTGCGGCGTTTAGCTACATGAAGGATGCGGCAAAAAACTGGGACTGCACGAGTCCTTATTTAATCGAATACTGAATTTTCAATACCTAATAACTAATTTTCTAACGAATTCGCCCGGTCTGTTGCTGAAAGGCCGAAATATAACTGAAAGTTGAGAAAACGTGATGATGCTAAAAATCGGTGATGTTGAGTATCCATCTTTAAAGGGTAAAGTCTCGGAGGAGGAGTGGCAGGCGCGTGTAGAGCTAGCTGCTATGTATCGATTGGTTCCAATGATGGGGTGGGATGATCAGTCTCTGACTCACTGCTCTGCGCGGATCGGTGAGCACTATCTTTTTAATCCACTTGGGTTTTTGTTTGAAGAAATCACTGCCTCCAGTTTGGTGAAAGTCACCCTTGATGGTGAGATTGTTTCGGATACGCCGTTTGAGATTACCATCGGGGGGTGGTATGTAATGAAAGCGGTACATGCGGTTCGTGAAGATGCTAACTTTGTTATTCATACGCATGATGATTTCGGTGCTGCCGTAGCCGCCCAGAAAAGAGGGCTGCTCCCTATATCACAACCGGCGGCGTTTGCGATTGGTGATGGTTTGGCTTATCACGATTATGAGGGCGTCGAAACCTATGAGGCGCGCATGCCTTCTCTTCAAGCGTCGCTGGGGAAAGCCAATAATAACCTTATTCTTCGCAACCATGGTTTGTTGACGTTGGGGTACTTTGCCAAGCACGCGTTTCTGCGACATCATAATTTGAGAAAAGCATGCCGTATTCAAGTAATGGCAGGGGCGGATGGCTGTGAACTGGTTGAAGTTCCAACGCCCATTTTAGAAACGTTTCCAGTTGAAATTATGCGAGCGGCCTCTGGGGAGGGCAATGATGCTTGGCCTGGGTTGCTTCGAAAGCTTGAACGTCTTGATCCAGGGTTTAAAGATTGATATTCGTTTGTCAGTAGCATTCAGGTACTGACTATTTACTGAGTCTTGGTGCGAAGGTTTAATGGAAAACGATAATAAGTTTATCTATCGGGCTGTGCTATCCAAAATTTAGTATTTTGGGCTGATGGTGGTTGATAACTTTCGGGGAAACAAGAATGATACCAATTCGAATGATAACGACTGCTCTCGCATATATTGCCGCGACCGCTGTGTATGCATCTCCAAATAGCGCTGATATTGCCAAACTGGGGAGTGAGCTAACGCCAATTGGCGCTGAAGTGGCCGGAAGCAGTAGCGGAGGAGTTCCTGCATTTGGTGGAGCGGTAATGCATGCTCCTACTGGGTGGTCTGCGGGAGCAAAACCCGTCGATCCATACTCGAGGGAAAAGCCACTTTACATTATTGATGCTGGGAGCGCTGACCAGTACAAGGACAGGCTTTCACCCGGACAATACGCTCTAGTAAAGTCGCTGCCTGGTTATAGTATGGCTGTATTTGAATCTCATCGAAGTTGTGGTATCCCGACCGTTGTTGCCGAGCAAACAAAAAAAAATGCAAGCCTTGCTTCTCTTGATGGTGAAGATCGTCTAACTGCAGCAGTCGGTGGTGGTTATCCATTTCCTTTACCCAAAAGCGGAGCGGAAATCATTTGGAACCATAAACTGCGCTATAACGGACCATCTGTTGAGACGTACGTTGTCAATGTCATTCCGCCTAAAGGCTCGAAAGGAACTGATTTTGGTGAGGTCCAGCTCTATTTGGATCAGTTGTATTTTCCGATGGCGTCAACCTCAGTAACAAGTCCTACCGAAGTAGGCAATGTCGAGTCTGCGTTGCGAGAGCAAACTTTGGCACCTCCGTCGGTCGCAGGTGATGGCGTTGCGTCCATCTCTTACATAGATAAGCCTACAGAAGCTAATTTGTATTTTTCTGCTCAACGCAGGATGCGTCGCGCACCCAACTATCAGTACGACGCGCCAATTTTAAATACGGATAACCTCATCACTGCCGATGTGGCCTGGATGTTCAACGGCGCAATGGATAGATATGACTTTAAGCTGATCGGAAAGCGAGAACTGCTCATTCCTTATAATACCTTCTCGCTTTATGACCATACGCTAAAAGCAACGGATGTGTTTCAAGGGGAGTTTATAAAGCGCAGTATGGTGCGTTATGAACTTCATCGGGTGTGGGAGGTTGAGGCCACCGTCAAAGCAGGGAAACGGCACTCAATGCCGAAACGAGTATTTTATGTCGATGAAGATACTTGGACTATATCCGTTCAGGATCTTTATGATAGTTCTGGAAAGACCTGGCGTACTATGGAAGGGTATTTGGTTCCTGAGTATTCATTGGGTACATGTTTTCTCGCTGGCAGTACGATATACGATGTTCAAGCTGGTCGGTATGCCGGGCAAAGTATTGTTGCCGCCTCCGGTAAACCTGCTCGGTTTTCGAACGATTTGAAAGCCAGCGATTTTTCCGCTGATGCATTCCGGCGATGGATTGGTCGCTGATAGTACTGAACTTTATAGTTACTAGCGGAGCTTCCTCCAATGAAAATAAGTACTAATCTTCGAAAATTTGGCGTGTCGCCTGCAGCAACGTTAGCATCGGCATGTTTACTTCAGTACGCCCCGGCAGGCCATGCAGCATTATTTGATTTGGGAAATGGGGTGTCGGGTAGTTTTGACAGTACCTTGTCTATTGCGACTCAGATTAGAACTGGCAATCCGAGTTGCCGCTATGTTGGCTATGACAACGGGGGGTGTCCAAGCGGCTCATCGGCTCGTGCTTCTGGCGTTTTTGATCAGACTGGCATAGTCAATATAGATGACGGGGACCTGAATTATAAAAAAGGGCGCCCATTCAGTACCACCGTTCGAGGGGTGCATGATCTTTATATACGAGCGCCAGACGATCTGAAAGTGCTTCTGCGCGCAGCGTGGTTCAAAGACTACTCCGTTACGCATACGGAAAGGACATCAATTGAGGGTGATGCTCATGATGATGCCGTTTCAGATATAGAATTGTTGGACGCCTACGTCGATAAAGGTTTTCAGTGGCAAGAACAGTCAGCTAGTGTCCGTATCGGCAATCAAGTAATCAATTGGGGCGAGGCGCTTTTAACTCAAGGTGGTATCAACGAAGCGAACCCGCTGGATATACGTAAAGCGACTGCAGCAGGGGTGCAACTAAAGGAGCTGTATATTCCGCGGCCGATGTTTAGTATTAGCAGCAGTTTAACTGACAAGCTTGGGGTGCAAGCGTTTTATGAGCTAGGATTCAAGCCTTCAACATTGCCTGCCTCCGGTACGTTCTTCAATACCGCAGATTTATTGGGGGCGGGGGGGCGAGCACTATATTTTGGTACTAATGCGCTGGCCGGCTTTATAGGGCCAGGCGCAATTGGTGGTGATAACGGAACAATAGACGCTGTCACTGGTCGCCCGCTTACAGTTGAAGAGCGTCTTGCCAGAGGGTTCGCTGTTGGTCGTGGTCGTGATATCAAGCCGGGCTCTGACCAGTGGGGCATAAGCATGAAGTACGCCTTGGATTCGGGTGACGAGTTTGGTCTTTATTACATGCGCTACCACGAAAAATTACCGATGGTTTCGTATGTGATGGACGCTAATAGTCTAGTTGCTACTAATACCGGGGGTGGATTTCCTGTGGCTGCCTACGCTGCTGAATATGTCGGTAATCGCGACGTATTCGGCGCCTCCTATAATTTAAAATTAGGTGATTTCTCCTGGGGGATGGAGGCGGCTTATCGCCCGAATCAAGTTTTAGCAATTGATCCAACGACGTTGTTTAACACCGGTTTATCTGGCGACTGTGCCGGACTTCCAAGTGGCTCTATATGTCATGGGTTTGTAGAGACCAAGAAGTGGCAGTTTACGGTGTCAGGCATGGAAATTTTGCAGTCGTCAAGCTGGGGAGGGTTAGTTGGTCTTCTCGGAGCGACTGAGGGTACGCTGCTGGCTGAAATGGCGGCGGCCTACTATCCCGATTTAGACCGTTCTCGGCTACAGGCTCCCTTGGCGTCTGCACCTCTAAATAGCACCCTCGTACCATATTCTAATAGTATTGGTTATGAGGTGCCGACAAAAAGCTCTGGAGGTCTCGCTTTCGATCTAGTGTTGAACTACGCAAACGTATTTGGCACGCGAATTAAAGTTTCACCGGAACTCGCGGTTAACCAGGGCCTATGGGGGATCGCAGCGCAGTCAATGCCTGGATTTTCAAGAGATGTAGGACAGATGACTGCGGCGTTGAATATTGACTTCAAAACAGAAGTTCCGTTGAAAGCACGTTTGGATTACACGCAATTCTACGGCGGGGGGGATACCAATCCGATGCAGGATCGTGATTACGTTAGTATTTCACTTAGTAGTTCATTCTAGGCCGTATTATTCGACCTGGCTTGATAAGGCAGGTCGATTACCCCAATAATCTTTCAGAGGTGCGACAGAGTTCGTAATGTCCTCATGCTAATAAGAGTTATTAATATTCTGGAGTCTTGGCTGTTTGGGCACCGCGCACTGGTTATCAGCCTATTCGCGTTGGCGACACTCGTTGCAGGTTTTTTTGCGGTGGAGCTGCGAATGGAGGCAGGGTTTGAGAAGCAGTTGCCTCAAGATCATGAGTACATCAAAACATTCAATGAATTTCGGGACCAACTATTTGGAGCTAATCGGGTAACTGTGGTTTTGCACTCCAGGCACGGTGACATCTGGAACGAAAATGGGTTACGGCGGTTGCTTGATGTGACTGAAGCTATCAGTGCTTTACCGGGTGTGAACCGGTCGTCGGTGACTTCGTTGTGGACGCCCAACGTTTTCTTTACGCAAGTAACCGAGAATGGCTTTGAAGCTCAGCCGGTAACGGGGGGGGATGTTGCTCCAAATGGTCTTACCGATGAGGTGATCGCCCAGATCCGCGACCGTGCAACTCGAGGAGGGCATATAGGAACCTTGGTTTCGAATGATCAGACCAGTGGTGCAGTCACCGCTGATTTATTCGATCAGGAGCCGGGGTCAGGCCAGAAGTTAGACTATATTGCGTTCAATAAGTTGTTAGAAGGTGAGATTCGAACCAAATTTGAGAATGACGATTATGAGGTACAGATCATTGGCTTTGCAAAGCAAATAGGAGCCATTGCAGATGAAGGTCGTGCCTCCACGCCATTTTTTATTTTGGCGTTTGTGCTTACGGCGCTTGCAGTATTTTGGTATTGTCATTCGATTAAGCTTACTGTACTACCGCTATTTTGCTCGCTTATCTCTTTAGTCTGGCAGTTAGGGGCTTTGCATTTACTCGGTTATGGGTTGGATCCCCTTGCAGTGTTAGTGCCTTTCTTAGTTTTTGCGATCGGCGTTTCGCATGGTGTACAGCAAATAAATTTTATTGTTAGAGAACTTGCAGCCGGCAATACGGCAATGGGTGCTGCGCGTGCCAGCTTTACAGGCTTGCTTATTCCTGGAACTCTGGCTCTTGTGACGGCTCTCGTCAGTTTTATTACATTGTTGATGATTCCGATTCCAATGATCCACGAGTTGGCGATCACAGCATCTATAGGTGTTTTGTTCAAAATATTAACTAACTTAGTGCTTTTGCCTGTTGCCGCATCCTTCATTAATGTCCCTGCTGAATATGCCCGTAGGGCAATGTTTCATAGAGAACGGCGTAGCGGCTGGCTGACTGGACTCTCTCGGCTTGCTGAACCGCAGTATGCCCGCTGGGTGGTTATGATTGGGGTGGCTGTTTTTTGCCTTGCCTACTGGCAAAGCCTTGGACGACATATAGGTAGCCTCGAGCGAGGAGCACCTGAGCTGAGAGCAGACTCGCGGTTCAATCAGGACGCGCTTTCCATTGCCAGCAGCTTCAATGTTGGATTGGACTGGTTGACAGTTGTATTGGTCGCACCGGCTAACTCCTGTGATAGCCAAGGCTTACTCCAATTAGCGGATGATATGGGATGGGCGATATTTCAAGCCCCTGGTGTAGTTGCTGTTGAGTCAGCGGCAACCCTAGGTAAGGAATATTCCGCAGCGCTCAATGAAGCGAACCCGAAGATGCTGAGCCTGCCAAGGGACTCTCGGGCGTTGGGGGGGGCCATTAATAATCTACAAAAGTTGCAAGGTGTTCGCGCTCGTGATTGCTCCGTCATTGCCGTTAATTTCTATCTTCAAGATCATAAAGCGACGACAATTCAGGAGGTTGTTGAGCGGGTCAAAGCATTTCGCACGAATAACATAGTTGCGGGTGTTGAGATACGTTTAGCTAGTGGAAACGCCGGTGTGCAAGCGGCCATAAACGAGGTCGTGGAGAAGAGTGAAACTCCGATGCTCCTATATGTGTATGGAACTATTCTTTTGTTGGTTTTTCTGACCTACCGCGATTGGCGTGCCATGTTGGTCTGCTGTGTACCTCTGACGGTTGCTACATGGGTGGGCTATTGGTTCATGAAGGATCTGGATATAGGTCTGACAGTTGCAACTTTGCCGGTAATGGTTTTGGCTGTGGGAGTAGGAGTCGACTACGCCTTCTACATATATAACCGTCTTCAATTACACCTATCCAAAGGCATGACAACTACTCAGGCCGCAAAGCATGCACTACTGGAAACGGGCGTTGCTACGATTTTTACAGCAATAACTTTGTCTATTGGGGTCGCGACGTGGTCATTTTCTCAGCTTAAATTTCAAGCAGACATGGGCAAGCTCCTGGCATTTATGTTCATGATTAATATGGTCATGGCCATGACGCTGCTTCCTGCTGTGGCTGTGATGCTGGATAAGTGGATTCCAAGACGTAGACCTGTCCGTGCGTTGGGTATAGCGGCTCATTGAGTACTGATTATGCAAATTTTCCGATTTCGAACTGAGTTCCATTTGGTTGTTTTGTTTATCGCTTTAAGTTGTGCAGGCTCGTCTCTGCAGGTTCAGGCGAGCGCCCTAGACAAGCCGTTACGTATTCCCGCTGATCGGCCGGCCTTGCAAGCAGCTAAGGCCGTGTCTGCCAATATTGTATCGGCCACTCACGCCGGTGGTGGCGATGCGTCCAGGATTGTTGCCGTGGGTGACTATGGCGTGGTGTTGCTCAGTGATGATGGCAAGTCATTTCGACAGGCTGGCGAGGTGCCGGTTCAATCCACGCTGACTGATGTCCAGTTCTTGGATACAGAGCATGGCTGGGCGGTTGGGCACGATGGGGTGGTCCTGTCGACCGATGACGGAGGGGAGCATTGGAGATTGCTTCGGCGAGATGATGCGGCACGGATTCCCTTACTTGGTGTCTGGTTTGAGAACCCTTCGCATGGAATTGCTGTTGGTCAATTTGGCATGGCAATCGAAACACAGGATTATGGAAAAACATGGTCCGTAATCCACCCAGCTGGTGATGACGCTGAGAGCATGGATATGCACCTCAACGGTATTGCAGGTGTTCGAGGAGGTCCGCTTGTTATAGTCGGAGAGCGTGGCTTAATTCTGGTCTCGATGGATAACGGCAAACACTGGGAACAGCACTCCACTGCGCAGAATGGTTCGCTGTGGAATGTCATTCCACTACGAGAAGGCGGATTTGTGGCGGGGGGCATTGGCGGACATCTCTATTTAAGCACAAAAAACGGGCTGCAATGGCGCCGTGTAAAAGTGGAGGGCCAAGAGTCGTTAAACGGTATTACTCAGTTTGATGATGGAAGTATTTGGGTTGCCGCTTCCGGGGGGCTGGTGCTGAGTAGTTATGACGGTGGCGAGACGTTCAATATGTCTACGCGAGCTGACAGGCTACCTCTCACGTCGATTGTCGGCAGCGCTGCAGGTCCAATTTTATTCTCGCCAATAGGGTTGGTTGGCGCTAACTAATCGTGCCACTGATCGGTCGGCAGTGGGTACGAGTTAATGTGGGAGGAGATCAATATGTTTAATTCAAATACAAGAAAAATTAAAACAGCAATTGACTCAAGGCCAGATAGAGAAAAGGAGGATTTTCAAGGAGGTATTGGAGACTGGGTTTGCTGCACGATGTTCATTGCTGTTGGGCTAGGTGCATGGGCGGGTGTGTGGCTGATACATGCTTGGTGGGGCTAATAAGGGGCTTGCTAACAAAACTAAGCGCTTCTACAAGATTACGGAATACGGTTATTCATCCTAAAGTTATTTACATTTAGGGTAGGAAACTTTCTTTTCTTTATTTTAGTTTTAAGAGTTAAAGGGGCTTTATGAAAAACTCGCTCAATGGTGCGCAGTCACTGGTCAAAACATTGGTCAATTGTGGTATTGAAATATGTTTTGCTAATCCGGGTACCTCGGAAATGCATTTCGTGGCAGCTCTCGACTCGGTGCCAGAGATGCGTGCTGTCCTTTGTTTGTTTGAGGGCGTGGCCACCGGTGCCGCAGATGGCTATGGGAGAATCGCTTGTAAGCCTGCAGCAACGTTATTGCATTTGGGCCCCGGCCTTGCCAATGGACTCGCTAACCTGCATAACGCACGGCGGGCGAACACGCCGATCGTCAACGTGGTGGGGGATCACGCGACTTATCACCTTCAGTACGATGCGTTATTAACTTCCGACATCGTCGGCTTTGCTCGACCAGTTTCATCTTGGATACATCAGTCCACGAGTGCTCGAGTTGTTGCGAGTGATGCTGCCAGAGCAGTACAAGCAGCGAGATCCGCGCCCGGGGGGGTGGCAACGTTGATTTTACCGGCAGATACCGCTTGGAACGATGCTGAGCGACCGTCTGATATGTTGGCAGATATTGGGCCGGCGGCCGTCAGTGCGAAGGCTGTTGAAGATGTGGCCAACTTGTTAGGGAACGGTAAAAAGACTGCGATTTTATTGCGAGGTGTGGCTCTATATGGCTTGGGGTTGGAGGCCGCCGGTCGGGTTCAGGCAAAAACGGGGGCTCGCTTGTTGTGTGATACTTTCGCTCCGCACATTGAATTAGGTGCAGGGCGCGTCCCGGTACAGCGTATCCCTTATTTTTCTGAGCAGATCACTGACTTTTTAAGCGACATTGAACAAGTCATTCTTGTAGGGGCCAAGCCTCCAGTTTCTTTTTTTGCCTACCCTGGAAAGCCTAGTTGGTGTGCCCCGGAAGGCTGTTTATTTAGCTATCTAGCTCATCCCCATGAGGATAGCGTCGAGGCTCTGAATTCTTTAGCAGATGCTTTGGGCGCGCCGATCCACTTAGTTGAGCGAGTCCCTCTAGCATTACCTGGTATGCCTAACGGGCTTCTAAGTGCGATAAGCGTGGCTCAGATAATGGCGGAGCTGACCCCTGAGAACGCAATCATTGCGGATGAGTCTGCGACGTCCGGGATGGCGCTGTTAACGATGTTCGGACGCGCGCGTCCGCATACGCACTTGCCACTTACAGGTGGATCTATTGGGCAGGGCTTGCCCGTGGCGGTTGGTGCAGCGCTCGCAGCACCAGACCGTAAAGTTATTTGTCCCCATGGTGATGGCGGGGCGGCCTATACAGTACAAGCGCTTTGGACAATGGCACGGGAAAACCTCGATATAACGGTAGTCATCTACGCTAATCGTTCCTATGCAATCCTTAATGTTGAACTGCAGCGTGTAGGGGTAATCGGGGCGGGGGACAAGGCGTTATCGATGCTGGATTTGCATAATCCGGAAATGAACTGGGTGAAGATAGCTGAAGGCCTAGGAGTCGAAGCGAGTCGCGCGACGACTTGCGAGCAATTTGCTGCTCAGTATGAATCTGCAATGAAGCAACGAGGGCCGAGATTGATCGAAGCAATGATTTGATCTTAGCGGGTCATGGTAGTGAAGGGTCTCCTACGACTCTTCACATCTCGTAACCTTCTCGAACCGATATGCTTGTTGCACGCATCAAGCGCCAGGAGCGGAGCCGTGATACGTTTTTTTGCTGATTTAGGGTTTCGTTGGAAAATCGCCTTGCCGTTTATATTGCTAGCTTTATTGCTGGTGATTGTAGGCGGTATGGGCATGCAGAGCATAACTCAGGTAGCGGATTCCAGCAGACAACTAACTAACCGTTATCTACCCGCTGTTAGCCTGCTTCTGAACGCCGATCAGGATCTTTATCGAGCCTTTGTCGCTGAGCGTAATCTCGTGGATGATGCGGGTGGAGAACTTTCACCTTCGCTAAAAGCTGCTCATGAGCAAAGTTTGCAACTGGCCTACGAACGAGTTCAAAAGTATGCGGCCATGAACCCTGGGGGCGAATCTAAACAACTGCTGGCACAGTTTGAGCAAGCCTTCTCACTTTGGCGAGAAACCTCGCGCGAAGTTGCCGAGTTGTCGAGCCGTGACCCAGCAATGGCCAGCTCCATTAATGCGGGAGACAGTGAACGTCAGTTTTATAAAATGCGTGAGGTGATAGATAAACTCGGCAAATTAGAGGACAAAGCAGCCAAACTCGAAGGTCGACGGGCCATTGCGCTGGGTGAAGTCCATATTTGGCAACAAGGGCTGGTAATTTCCATCGGTCTGATTGTTTGCTTGGTATTGGTGATTGGCTTTCCGATGCTGGTTACACGATCGCTGCAGAATCTGTTGGAGCGTATTGAGCAGATTGCCGATGGTGATGGAGACCTGCGTATACGCTTGGTTGCCTTGTCGCAGGATGAACTGGGTAAGCTGGGGCGAGCGTTCAACCGTTTCCTCGACAAGCTGCAACTGCTAATTCGAGAGGTCACTCAGGTTACCGGTGAGGTGGCTGACTCCGCTCGCTGCATGGCGGATATGACGATGGCTAATGACCACTTGATTAGTAGCGAGCACATGGCGGTCAACCAGGTAAGCACTGCGGTGGCTGAGATGAGTGAGGTTGTGTTTCAAGTTGCACGTAATGCGCAAAGCGCCTCTGAGGCGGCACATCAAGCCGAGATTCGGACGCGCGAAGGTGGTGAGGTCGTGGGTGCAACCATCGATGCTATTCGTCGGTTGGCACAAGAGGTGGAGAATGCTTCCAATACTATCCAGGCTTTGGAGCAAGAGACCGCTAGCATTGGTTCGGTGCTGGAGGTGATCAAGAGCATTGCCGAACAAACCAATTTGTTAGCGCTAAACGCGGCGATTGAAGCTGCGCGTGCGGGGGATCAGGGGCGTGGCTTTGCCGTAGTGGCAGACGAGGTACGTGCTCTGGCAGCACGAACCCAGGACTCGACCAAAGATATTCAAAAGATGATCGATCGTCTTCAAGCTAGCGTTCAAAACGCGGTGGAGGCGACACGTTCTGGAAGTCTGAAGGCCCGCGACAGTGTAGTACGTGCAGCAGGAGTCGAAGAGGCGTTATCCTATACTGGCGACTCGGTGCGACGAATAAGTAATATGGCCGCACAAATCGCTACTGCCTGTGAGCAGCAGAGTTGTGTTACTGAGGAAATCGTCCGTAATATTACCGATATTCGTGATCTTTCAATTGATGCGGCTAAAACATCGGAGCAAAGCGCTCAGGCAAGTCAACATCTGTCGCGGCTTTCCAATGGTTTGGCTCAGTTGGTAGGACGCTTCCGGGTGTGATTTGCGAGCGCATAACGCATCGCAGGAGGGTCAATTGCATTTTTTGTAGCTCAACACAAACTCACAAGAGCAGAAGGTCAACGATCCCACCCATGCTCTCATGATTTTTTATCTTAACAGTGTCGAGTTCAGACTTCCTTGATTTCCACTCCCATGGAGCGTAGAGCATCAATGTAGGCATGAATGTCATCAGCTTGTTCTGGATAGCTGATGCCGGTGGGAGGGCGAGATCGACCGTTGAGCCCCAGGAGTCGCTCAACCTGAGTTACTGTGCCTATGGCCGTCAGGTGAGTCTGCCCTAGCTTATGCTTTACTAGAATACGCTGGGTATCTTCTTCTTTTATGGTTATAACGAACTCATGGGAAGCGCCGCTCCCCGGGTTGTACAGCATCTTGATTCGAGTGTTTCTCGATAGTCGAGCCCATAGCCCTGAGCGAACGACCTTGGCGAAAATGAACGTCATCAGCGAATTATCAAAGGCCATGCGTGTGGATACACCCAGTGCATTTCCTGTTCGGACGAGGGTCATTTGGTCTGGGCTGTCAACGCGACGACAGTTCGCCGACTGGTTATTGCTGAACTGTACCGGTCGACCGTCGGACATGGCTTGCACCAAGCGCCGCTCGCCGTTGCTCCAGATTGTAAACGGGTGATGTGCATCAATAAAGCCAACCACGGAGTCGGGTCCGGCCCTGTCACCCGTTGCAAATAGAATGTCGATATCTATCTGTTGAGCGGGTTGTGGGAGACGTCTGAATGCTGCCGCGGTCACTGAGGCAACTCCAGCCATCCATCCCGAAGATAACACCACCGGTGCCCGGAGGGGCTGGCCTGCCAAGACCTCTTGCGCATCGTGAATCCGCTCTAGCCATCGAGCAATATCAACTATCGCTACGCCGCGCTTTACTGCGGAAAGTAACAGTCGGTCATTGGTGTCATTGACGGCTACTACGATTGCATCCGGCATCGTGGCTAGCGACGCTAATGGGTCGCTATTGTCGACATCTATTAATATAGCGCTTGCATTTTTTATACCTTGAGCAATCCGTTCTGCTTTTACCAGTGATCTACCACCGACCCATATTTTTAGTCTGGGGTGGCGTTGGGACAGTAAATTACATGCCTGCGTACCTACTACGCCATAGCCACCAACTACTAGAACTGAGAGAGGCGTAACGGATGCTGTATTTCTGTCAATTTCGGACTGCATCGGAGTGCTCCTATTATATTAAGAGATGTTGATTGGTGAGTGTGCTGAAGCTTTGTTGATCTATTGTGGAGAGATTTTACTTCACGTGTGTGCGGCCATAGAGAATCCTCAATCTTGGCTTAAAATGCGTGATCTAAATCTAAGTGGAGTGTCTAGTGAATTATTTTCAGTTAGTGAAAGTAAACTTTGGATTCATTTTTTGACCCGCTTTGCGTATGTCGTGGCGCATCACCGCCGACAATCCCTTTACGACGGTCGATGTGATAAAGCGATTCGGCCATTTTAGTTTGTCTCGGGTAACCAACCAAGACAATGTACTATCAGTGGATCCTTCAAGCATGAGTTCTGCAAGTGTTCGCCCGTTATGCGCACCAATGGGAAGACCATGCCCCCAGCAGCCATTGGCATAACCAATTCGCGCGTCCTCAAGCAACCCGACGTGCGGAATGTAATCCCTTGTTGTTGAGATTGGGCCCCCCCAGCTCTGCTCAGTCCGCACTCCTGCTAGTGCTGGGAAGAACGACTGGAGGTGCTGTGGCCCATCCAACATAAAACCCTTGCTAATATCCAGGGCCATTTCGTTTCCGCTTGGCACCGCCGCATAGTAATTACCGACATACAAAAGCCTGCCGTCAGATGTTGGGGCAAAAGAATAGAATAGCTTAGACATCATATTGACCCCACATCGTCGAGGCCATTTCAGTTCGCGCCATTGCTCGGCGGTAAGCCGCTCGGTAATATTGGCGTAGACAAATACAGGGGATTGCATGCGGGTTGTGCCCAGATCTTGCAAACCATGAATCAAATGTGAATACGCATTTGTGGCAAGAACTAATTTTGCGCAACGAACGGTTCCGCTGCCTGTGCGAACGGTAATCCCGTTTAAGTCTCGCTCAATACTAACTGCTGGGCTATGTTCATAAATTTTTGCACCAAGCTGTTCTGTAGCGTTCTTTAGTCCGTGAAGCAGCTTCAAGGGGTTAAGTTGACCTCCCCGCGAATCGAAGCATGCATTGCCGAAGTATGGACTGTTGAATTCTAGTGCTACTTGTTCGGCGGAGATGCTTTCTAGGTAGCTTGCTTGCCCTATCGATTTGCAGAATTTTATGTAGTCATTTACTGCACCATCGCCATTCGATTTTAATCCCATTTCGTAATAGCCGGTTTGTTCATAATCGCAGTGTATATCGTGCTCTAGGATGAGATCCTCAATCATCTGCAAGCCTTCATGGACATAGTGATACGCTTGGGCTAATCGTTTCTCGCCGTAACGCTTTAGTTGCGCCCGGAAATCGCCCTCCCCAAACGCAATGATAAGCTGGCCAGCATTCCTACCGCTTGCACCGAACCCTATGACCTCTCCCTCGAGCAGCGCCACAGAAGCGTTCGAATCAATCTTACGAACGTGGTAGGCCGTCGATAGCCCTGTGATACCGCCACCGATGACGCATACATCGACCTCAACCGATTGCTTCAACGGTTCGTTGGGTGGGTATAGCAGGGCTGATTCAAACCAATGCGAACGACTCCTATGTAACATGGTAAGCATCTCTTTGATAGAATGATGAAAACGCTATATTAGGCTGAGTAATCTCAGAGATCTAATACGGCAAAAGGATTTGTCGGATCGATGTAGCGCAAAGGTCGTTCGCCGTTCCAATTGGCTACCGTTTTTTGGAAGAGCTCAGTGATTGGTTTGTATATTTCGGGCATTTTTATAAACTCAACGAGCCCGCCATTGTGATGTTCGGTGTTCAAATAAATGGTTTCTACTCCGTCGGGTGTCGAACTATATTGAATGATATCCTCTGGCGTTAGAGAGTTAGTTATGATTTCAAGGTCATCACAAAAACTTGCCACATGAATGAGACCATTGCCACTGCGGTGCTTGAGGGCTGTGTAGACTGACGGCGCATCGTTGTGTTGATAGATTAACTCCAACATTATGGAACCTATGTAGGAGAACGCCAGTGTCAATTGTACGGGTGTGTCTTCATTCATATAAGTGAATTTTTCGTATTCAACATTTTGATGAATGAAGAATGGTCCGACTCCGCAAGTGTTAACCCAGTGCATGGCGGCTTCTTCGATATTGTCAACAATGAATCCCAGTTGATCAATTTTATTTATCTTGGTTTTCATAGAGGCTCCATATATTTTATTTGTAGAGTGTGGTGGGGCAAGGTGTTGGGTTTGTATGTTTTTTGAGGATGTGTTCCGCTACCCGAAGTGCGTTGGCTGCAATTGTGAGTGAGGGGTTTGTGCCGGAGCTTGTCGGGAAGAATGAACTATCTACGACGTAGAGATTATCAAGCTCATGCGCCTTGTTGTAGCGGTCTAGGACACTGTCTTTAGGTGATTCACCAAAACGACAAGTACCGCAGACATGGCCCAGGAGGCTATTTTTTTGTGCCGCTTGATTTAATTTTGGGTGGTACTTTTTTAAAAGCTTCTTTATTTTATCTCGAAATAGTTCTAGGCGTTCTTTGTCGTTCTCATGGATCGAATAGTTAATGACGACCTTGCCATCAGTTCCAAGCGTGAGTCGGTTATCCGGGTATGGGTAATCTTCCATGATCGATGCGAAAACGATCGTTTTTTTAAGCGAGGCTTTTACAGCTTGCTCAATAACCGGCAAAAACTTGGATGCGATAAATCCGAGCACTGATGAATGGCGAGAGATGTCTTCCTTCATTGAACGCGCAATGATGCGTGGGGGAGGAAGATTGCCATTGGATTGCACCGTACCCAATTTTACGCCGTCGCTGATGTAGAAGTCGTTCCAGGCCAGTTGTTTGACTAAATCACTCTCATGTGGGGACTTTCGCGGTTTGACAACGTAATAGTCAAACAGGTGACGCATCAGGTTCCGTCCGACCTGATCCGATCCGTTCGCGAGTCCATGCGGCCATGCCTTGGAGGCTGAACGCAATAGTAATGCTGGCGTACCAATGGCGCCGGCTGCGAGTATTATCGTATTGCCACGCAACGTGACATCGGCGCCATTCCACCGACAGTGCAAAGTCGTGACGCATGTATTTTCAGTGGTTAGCTTGAGGACGTCGCAGTTATCGGCAAGGACCGCTCCATGTTCACGCAATGCCGGTTCCAGGCAAATATTTACGCTGTCCCCCTTGCAGCGTTTCTCGCAGATAAAGCCAATACACTCTCGACAGCCTGGTTTGTAGTCGCACGCCATTGGCACATGGTAGGGGTTGCATCCTTGGGCGCTCAGGTACTCGAATAGCTCTGAGTTTGCAGGACTGTAAGAGGGTGGTGAGAGGATCGACCGGCACTCTGTATCAGGACGTAAGGGATCACGAGTCGCTTTTACACGGTAAAGCGCTTCTGCCTCGGAATAATAGGGCTCCAGTTCTTCCATTGTGATTGGCCACCGTTCCGGAATCTGGGCTTGTGTCGCTGCTTTAGCGTATTTGGCGGGCTCGAAATCGGAAGGGAAAAAACGCTCCATGACCATGCCGTAGAGCGTGCTGGACCCTCCAGTACCCTCACCCAAAATGGGGAGGACGGCTCTGCTTGTTATTCCGCTCAGCTCAAATATTGGGTCCGATAACCGTCCGCTACGTTTGAGATAATTCGCATAGGAGTCACCCTCGCATTCGCGTTCAAACAAGGTTTCTGTCCAATCGCCCGTAAGGGCAGTTGAGGTGCTCAGATGATCCATTCCTTTTTCGCAGAAGAGCACTTTCATTCCGGATTGCGCGAGGCTATAACCGAGAGTGGCACCCCCAATACCAGTACCAACGATGATTGCATCCCATTGGCATGCCTGTATTTCGGCTGGGGTCATACGTGCAACCTCATTTCTAGAATTGGCTCGCATTCCCTCAAACCTTTTTTGATGCGCGCTGTAAAAGATCAGTGATCGCCGTCAGCGACTGCGGCTCATCCAGCAAGGGAGGATGTCCTCGGTCTGACACGCTGGTAAGCGTCGCAGAAGCATTCACGGCCAGCATGCGTGTAGCGATATCGGCGGTAAGCAGATCCGATAGCTCTCCTCTTATTAGCGCAGCCGGTACTGCGCTCGCTTTGGCAAACTCCAGCCAAAATTCCGGTCGTTTTGCTTGCATGCGCGCAGATTCGCGCATCGTAAGCAGGTCAAAATCTCGCTCGTAACGGCCAGTAGTGGTCTCGTGGTAAGCGCGCAGCATCAAGCGACTCCACTCACTCTGTTCCAGCCCGGGGTAAATAGCCTCGTTGTGCTCTTTTACTCTCGCGACAGCTTCATCGAATGAGTAGTCTGCATTTTCTGCATGGCTGGCCATTCGTTTGAGCGCTGCCAAGGGGACTTCTGCTCCAATATCGTTAACCACGATTCCCGCAACGCGCTCGGGGTTTTGCCCTGCCATTTCAATGGCCATTAGGCCGCCCAGTGTTGTACCGATGATCACGACGCGCTTGATCTCCAAATGATCCAAGAGCTCCCACGTATCTTGGATTAGAAGATCAAAGTGATATCCCTCGGCGTCGGTGGCACGGTCGGATCGCCCGCGCCCACGCAGGTCAGGCGCGATGACGCGCCTGCCTGTCGACAGGTGAGGGGCGAGATCCTCAAAGTCACGAGAGTTGCGCATGAATCCGTGTAGGCAGATCACCGGAATTTCAGAGCCCTTTGAGGTGTAGTCTCGGTAGAAAAGCTTCAGCCCTGTCTTTGTCGTGAACCACGATTTTTGGTATTCGGTCTCGTCGTTTTTCATCTCACCCCTACCCCTGTCTTGAAACTCTTATTTGGCGGTTGCTCGCGCAGATGTGCCCATCGTGGGCGCTTGCATCAGCTTCATATAAAACCTGATGTTAGTCAACTTATAGTGGTAGCATCGCGGATCAGCGAGGTGGGAGCTTTGCGATGAAGGGGCGATGAAGCATGAAAGACGGACACATTATTGTGATTGGAGCTGGGATCACTGGGTTGGCATCTGCGGCTGCTTTGAGCAAGCGTGGTCGAAAGGTGACTGTCCTCGAGGCATCTGAGCGACCTGGTGGACGGATCCGGCGCTTAACACGTCACGGGGATTCAGTGGAGGTCGGTGCACAGGGAATTCATTCGAACTACACAGAGATGCTCAGTCTAATAAATCAAGTGGGTTTACAGAGCGAGCTTATGCCTTTGCAAGGCAAGGTTTCATTTCTTGATCGAAGCGGATCACTCCGTATCCCGGATAGGGATTTAGGCGTGATAAAGTTGATGAATGCGCGTGGTGTCCGGGACTTTTCCTGGTTTGCTGCTCGTTATATTGCTTTTGCAAAGCGATTTCCTCAATTCGAGATTTCTCGAGATATTCCCTCATATGATGATGTTTCTGCGGAGGACGCATTTTCTTGGGCGGGTGATGATTTTCACGATTTTCTGCTTCGACCAATGATGCATGCAATGACAAATACAACTCTCTCTGATACCAGCCTTTACCATGCTATTAATTCAATGAGGCTCGCGCTTTCGACAAAGGTTTTTGGGCTTCGTACGGGAATTGTAACGCTAGCTGAGCGCTTGGCATCATCGATGTCGGTTCAATATTCTAATTCGGCCGCGCAAATTTTGACAGCGGGAGCGCGTATCGACGGGGTTCTTCTTGAGGACGGGAGAATACTCAAGTGTGATCATGTAATTGTTGCATGCCCAATTGAGGCGGCAGCCAAAATTCTTCCCGATGAACTAAGTGTTGCAAAAGAATTTCTGTATGAATGTCCCAGTGCTCCATTTGTATTGGTTTATTTTTTTCTGGATAGACCGGTTTCGTCCGAAGCTTATGTATACATGGGGCATCCCTATCGGGATGTGGTATTCAATATGGCGATTAATCACAGTAGGAAAGCGCCCTACATGGTACCTAGTGGTAAGGCGATCATTTCAGCGTGGTCGAGTTATCCGAGCTCAACCAACCTTTTTTTTCAAACGGATGACGCTGTTGTTTCCCAGGCTTTGCGGGATATGGAAGCATTTTTTCCTGGAATATCTGGGTGGGTGGATGAGGCCCGGGTGATAAGGCACTCGTGGGGGATCGCGAGATACGTCCCTGGTGCTTATCGCAAAATTCTTGAGTTCAAGAGGCATGCCCAGACGCTTGAGGGCATCTCCTTTGCGGGAAATGATTATGATGGCGTTCACATGGAGGCCGGCGTTCGAAGCGGCCAGCGAGCAGCTCGGCGCGCATGCGAGGGGTAATGCTATTCTGATTAAACTGGTGCGCGCGCGACCTTTTGCCGCATAAATTCAAGTGTCGTGGTATCTTTATAAAGTAGCTTACTAAGCTCTAGCTCCGGTTAAAATAAAGCAGGAAAAAGTTCAGAAATTCAAATTAGGTAAGTAAAGTGGACGAAAATTATTCAGGTGGCGGTGATGATGGTGATGTGCCGGTAGTTCGCGCTAAGGCGTCACATCGAAAGGGGCGAACTGCGGAGGTGCTGCGGACTCCCCGAGTTCCAACTCAGGAGCGAAGTCGGCGTCGATACCAATCGATTCTCGATGCTACCCAAAGATTGTTGAATGCCGCCAATATTGAAGATATTAGTTTATATGATATTGCCAAGGAGGCTGGGATTAGTCCTGCCTCTGTGCACTACTTGTTTAATACGGTGGCGGCGGTTCATGTTGAGTTGAACAGGGTTTATAATGATATTATAACGGGGCAGATAATCGCTGCGCAAACAACGCTCGTCGATCAACAGGTCAGCACTTGGCAAGAGTGGACACGTATTAGTCTGGATGCAGCTCGAGTACATTTTAATTCGAATCGCCCGATGTGCGAGATTTTGTTGGGGCCAGCTTTACATAGGAAAAGTCGCGTGGCGAATATGCAGGGTAGTAATACCTTGGGGCAGGCTGCATTGGTTAACCTGAAGCGCGTCTTTATGGTTCCGGATATTCCTGGTCTAGAAAAAAACTTTATGTACGCGGGAGAGATTCTCGATGCTTTTTGGTCGGGAGCATATTCTGCTCGTGGTTATATCGATGATGAAACATTCGAAGAGACAATGAAGGCTATCATTGGTTACTTACGAAATGTTCTTCCTGAAACGATGCGCTTAATTAATCCCAAGGCTGTCCTCGGAGCTAAATAGCGGTCTAAGGGGGCGTGTTGTAGTTTGATATCTAGGTATCCTGACACTCGTTCACGGCGCACTGTTTAGAATGCATAGCCCACCCGGCGTACTGGTCGTTCATTGTTGAGTTGGCTTGCCAGGTGGGGCACGCAGTCGTGCTCTGTCTGCGTGAAATGGACGAGCGGTCTCTGGATTCGTACACGAGTCGAGCGGTCATCGAGACTCTTTCCCCCGCGTTGCGTGCGTTTCTTCGTACCCGTTTCAACCGCATGATGAGCGCTCATTCGCTTTCAGTGCGGTCAAATCGTCGAATTGATCCCTACCTTACTGACTGACTTGCGAGCCTTGTCTGAACGCTATAATCTGACTTACAGCAGGTTATGGTTGGTCAAGCAGTCCTCTTGTGCGGTATGAAGGCTTGGTTTTCCGCAATTTGCCCACGTAAATCCGTTAACATTTCAATGTCATGGAGTCTGCTATGAGCGATCAAATCATTACCGAAGGGCTGAAAAAGGTTCTGACAAAAGGTGTCCTGGGGGCTGTTGCGCGCGTTGAGTTCAACGACGGTTCTGCGATCGTAATAACGAGTACGACAGATACGCAGGACGTCTCCTGGGATTCGGACGAGAAGGGGACCTGTCAGTTATTGTGCTCAAAAGACACCTTCCTTGATCTCCTGTCCGGTCGGCAGGGAGCAACGATGGCTTTTATGAAGGGGCAGTTGAAGGTGAACGGCGACATGGGCGTCGCGTTGAAGCTATCTCAATTGATCTGAATCAAATATGCGGGCACGAGCGTTGAAGTACAGATCGTGCCTGCATTTGTAATCAATGGCTATTGATTGATCCACAACGTCCGGTGAGTCGCAGCGGCAGCTTTTCCAAAATGCGAGCTTTTCAGCTTGCCGTAAATTCGGCTCAGGAATTGACCGTGGCAATGAAAAAAAAGCGTGGCGGGCGGGGAGCGTGTCAATTCCGATATTCTGGATGACGAGCAGCGATACTACGATGCGCTCCGCAATCTGGCCCAGGCGCGTTATGCCTACCTGAGGTCGTGGCTAAAAGTACGATTCCTGGCAGGCAAGCTTTCGGATGTGGACATAAGTAGTCTGGCACTGTGTTTTGAAAAAACTCCACGCTAGGACTATTCAGTCGCCACTAATGTCAGGCAACTGGCTCAGAGCTGGGACGTGGTGGTCGTTCGCCGAATCACCTGCGTCTTGGCCCTTGATACACCCCAAAAACAAGTCCAGAATTGAGTCTTTTCCTGCTTCGGCAAGAAAATAAACCCCTTAGATTTCAATGGGTCGGACGCCAGATGCGAGTCTCGTTTCCCGCTCCAATCTCCTGATTTGTATTCGCTGTATCGTCAATCTGTGGTTATTCGCGCCGCGTTTTGACGCAACTGATCTAGGTAGTTCGCCCATTGTTGGGAAGCCTCTCGGCGTTGCGCCAGCAATTGAGCCCGTGCATACACAGCCCCGAGCGCACCCGGCATTCGGTGGGATAAAGACAGTTCAAGCACGATAGGATCTATACCCAAATGCTCGTGGGCTATGGTCCGGAAGGTGGCGCGAAAGCCGTGGGCAGTAATGTTGTACTCCGGCCAGATACGCTGAAAGGACTTGAGCATGGAGGTCGGGTTTATGGGGCGTCCCGGATAGACCGGCGAGACGAACACCCAGCCTTTGCCTTCTTCATCCACCACGCGGGTTTTATGTAGCTCACGTAACTGAACCAAGGCTTGCTCAGGCAACGGCACGATGTGCTTGCTCTTATCCAGATGCTTGGTCTTGCTCACCACATAACGCCAATCCGCGCCCACCAAGTCGACATCTTCCCAGCGCATCCGCACCAGTTCGCCTGGGCGGACCGGCAACATGACCAGCAGACGCATTGCGGCGGCAACGCTGCCGTCGTTGCAGTCATCCAGACGCAGGAGAAACTTGCCTAGGTCGGCTGGCCTTTCGATCGCTGGGTTGCTGGTCACGACATGGCGGATCTTCAACTCCTCAATGTTGCTGAGCGCCACATTGCGTTCCACCCATCCGCGCCCCTCGGCAAAACCCAGAACGGCACGGATGATGGTACGCACGCGCCGGGCCATGGCCATGGTGCGCTGACGTCGCAACTCCGTAATGACTGTGGTGATGTGCTCCAGTTTGATCTCGCTGACCGGTTTTTTACCAATCGCGGGCAAGATGTGGTTGTTCAGCGCTCCGTTAAACCCCGAGATGGATTTGGTTACCAGTTCGGCAGACTTGAATGCCAACCATTGCTTGGCTACGTATTCGAAGGTGCGCACCTCGTTGAGCAGGTGTGCTTCGATCTTGGCGGTCTTGGCCTTGAGCGGTGCAGTGTGGTTAGCCACGTCGCGGCGTGCGCCACGGGCAATGTCGCGCGCCTCCTTGAGACCAATGTCGGGGTAAGCGCCGATGGAGAAGCGGTTTTCCTTACCATGCAGCCGATACTTCAATCGCCAAACCTTGGAAGGGGATTTGCCGACCCTGCTCGACGCCCTCACCTCCAAGTAGAGACC
Organism: Pseudomonas pharyngis; assembly: GCF_021602345.1. Classification (GTDB taxonomy): domain Bacteria; phylum Pseudomonadota; class Gammaproteobacteria; order Pseudomonadales; family Pseudomonadaceae; genus Aquipseudomonas; species Aquipseudomonas pharyngis. Next base: position 450,036 of record NZ_BQID01000002.1, on the reverse strand, counting down.
AGGGACTTCGCCGTCGGCGTGCTTGCCGGGTTCGGTCAGCGAGCGGATCAAGGCATCGCTGAGTTTTCGTTTGAAAACGACCGCATTAGCTGGGGGCATCGGTGGGGGCATCCTTTTTAAGGAACCGAAATTTGCCCCCAATTATGCCCCCATGAGTCGTGGAATCCATTGGATTTAGACAGGCGGTAATGGACTGAAATTACCAATAACCTATTGTTATAAAACTGTTTTATGGAATTCACTGGAACTCCATTACAAGCTATCGGGGTCCCCGAAAAACATCTGAATCCGCGACCGTAACCAGCGCTCACCCGGATCGTTGTCCTGCGACCCGCGCCAGGCCATGTGCAGTTCAAACGTGCGCGTCGGCAACGGTGGATCTTCCGCGCGAAGACCACCAGCCGCCGTCAGTGCTTCCGCCGTGTAATCGGGGACGGTCGCGACGATGTCGGTGCCCGCCAGCAGCGTACCCAGTCCATTGAACTGCGGCACCGCCAGTACCACATGCCGTTTACGCCCGAGTTTTTCCAGCTCTTCATCGACGAAACCACTGAGGTCGCCGGCAAACGACACCAGCGCATGCGGGCGGGCGCAGTAATCGTCCAGGCTCAGCGGCCCCGGCACGGTATCGGCGCGCAGCAACTTGGGGGCGCTGCGGCGCAGGACCTTGCGTTTGGCGTTGGCCGGCAGGTCGGTGGTGTAGCTGACGCCGATGGAGATTTCGCCGGAGGCGAGCAAGCCGGGCATCAGGATGTAGTTGACGCGACGCACCACCAGCACAATGCCGGGCGCCTCGGCGCGCAGGCGCTTGAGCAGCATCGGCAGCAGCGCGAATTCGACATCGTCCGACAGGCCTATGCGAAATACCGAAGTGCTGGTAGCCGGGTCGAATTCCGCTGCACGGCTGACGGCGGTGGAAATCGAGTCCAGGGCCGGGGAGAGCAGGGCGAAGATTTCCACCGCGCGGGCGGAAGGTTCCATGCTGCGTCCGGTGCGCACGAACAAAGGATCGTCGAACAGGCCGCGCAGGCGCGACAGCGCCGCGCTGATCGCCGGCTGTCCGAGGAACAGCTTTTCCGCCGCACGGGTCACGCTGCGCTCATGCATCAGCGTTTCGAACACGATCAACAGGTTGAGGTCGACACGACGCAGGTCATTACGATTCATCTGGAGTCCTGGCAGAGTCATCAAGCTTGACGAGAGCGACCATATGAGAACAATGGCCGGCATGAATCTTACGGGGAAAGGCTGGTACTCTGCACCGGGTAATTCAGCTTTACTGAGAAGGCGGCAGCAGATTTTTCATGGATTTTTTCAATGCTGGCCATGCTGCGGAATCAATGACAGGCATGTCGACTATTAATAGCCACTGATAGTCTTGGCTGGAAAGCCCAGATAGAGTTCAGGGCATTAGAGGTTACTTTGACGAGGTTTGCGATGTCCCGCACGATCCGTTTTCACAAGTTTGGTCCGGCCGAGGTGCTCAAATGCGAAGAGCATGCGGCTGCTCAGCCAGGTCCTGGCGAAGTGCAGGTGCGTGTCGAGGCAATCGGCATCAGCTGGTATGACACGCTGTGGCGCCAGAATCTGGCGTCGTCCCAGGCGCGTCTGCCTTCAGGCCTGGGTCATGAAATGGCTGGCGTGGTCACGGCCATCGGCGACGGCGTCGAAGATCTGGCCGTGGGCGACAAGGTGGCCAGCTTCCCGGCCGAGAGCCCCAATGATTATCCGGTCTACGGCGAACTGATCGTTCTGCCGCGCACCGCGCTGACCCGTTATCCGGACGTGCTCAGCCCGATTGAAGCCAGCGTGCATTACACGCCGCTGTTGATCGCCTATTTCGGTTACGTCGATCTGGCACGGGTCAAACCCGGGCAGTTCGCCCTGGTGACCGACGCCAGTCACTGTGCCGGGCCGTCCTTCGTCCAGTTGGGCAAGGCGCTGGGTGTGCGGGTGATTGCCGCTACCAAAACGGCGGAAGAGCGCGAGTACCTGCTGTCGCTCGGTGCCGAGAAAGTGATCGTCACCGAAGAAGAAGACCTGTTGATGCGAATCAACAAGATCACCGACAACCGGGGTGTCGACGTGGTGTTCGACGGGCTCGGCGGGCCACAGATGTCGCTGCTCGGTGATGTGCTGGCGCCCCGTGGAAGCCTGGTGCTGTACGGCTTGCAGGGCGGCAACCAGACGCCGTTCCCGGCCTGTGCGGCGTTCCAGAAGAACATTCAGTTCTTCGTGCACTGCATCGGCAACTTCACCGGCAAGCCAGAGCTGGGCATCATCCAGGACCACGTCGCCTTGCAACGTGCCTTGCGTGATATCAACCAGCTCACCGCCGACCGTGTGCTGCTTCCGCTCAAGACCCGGGTGTTTCCGTTCAACGAGTTTGTCGAAGCTCACCGCTACATGGACGAGTGCCCATGCCGCGAGCGGGTTGCCCTGCAAATCGAAACTGCCTGACCTTCCAATTAGAGTCCGTGGCCCCACGGACTCTTGTGCGTTTTTTCCTTCAGACATCGAGAAACCCTGGGCCAGACGCCTGGGGCTGTTCAGCAACTGAACTGGTTTTTGCTCTCGATCTGTATCTTCTAATTGCCCTTAAGACCCTGATAATTGAATGACTACTTTCATCTCAAGGAATGAGCTATGTCTGTGCATTCTATTTGCTCCGTGCAATATCAATCAGCTGTTTATCATCGCGCCTCAAACTTTTGTTTAATGTTTGTAGGGGCGCTATGTAATCCCTTCTTTTTTTCTTGTGCTCATCGTGCGCAGGGGCTTGTAAGAAGTTTCCTAGGAAAACTCACTTTCTCGAAGAGCCCAGCTACGACGGGGCTTTCGGTCATGCTGCTCGCAAATCCGAGACGCCGCGCGCTCAACTGTTTCAAATAACTACGAAAACTTAAGTGTTAGCATTTCAGCGTCTATTAATTAATGAAGAATGATTGTGCGTTCGCCATTCGTGGCCGCGCGATATAAACCTTTGATACCGGGTGAAGTACTGATGAGCACGATCCATGATCAGGCAATGAATTATGTCTACCAGCAAGTATTGCAACGCCTGCTGAGTTTCTTTTCACGTGCCGAACGCACGGCATTGCAGCTGTTGATCCAGCGCCTGGCGGTTGCTGCGGGGGGGATGGATCGCATCGGTGAATTCAAGGTATTGGTGACTCAATCCGGTACCCGTGATTGCTGTTACAGCCTGGCCCTGTTACGCGCCGCCCAGTTGAGCATCGCCGGCCGTGCGCCCGCCACATTTCAGTTGCGGGTCGCCACCGTGCGTTGCAATGGCGTACCGGATTCCGCACTGCACAACATGCATCGCAGCTTCAGTGCTCTGTTCCTGCATGACGACCCAAGGGTCGAGCTTCTGATGGTGGATCATCGCGAGATCCTGCCTTTCAACCATCTGGCGCCTGTCAGCGATGAGGGGCGAGAGGCCGGCAGACTCAATCTGCTGATGGTGGGTCATCGTCGTGGACGGGATGAGGAGCTGACACTGTGGGACGACCTGTATCTGACCACTGCCGAGTTCTATGGCCAGGTTGCCCGCTGGAACAACGGTGTCGACGCCTTGATCAGCAGCGACAACGCGCGCCGTCAGGAGCAGTTTATCGACGGTCTCGACCGGGCGGTGCGCAAGGCCGGCATTGGCGAGCTGGTGCGAAGGGGAGTGGGGTTCGATGAACTGTTCGGATTGCTCGACAGCATCGGTGGCGATTGTTATCGCGAGCTCTATTCCGAGGAAGACCGGGTGCCATGGCGGCCGCTGGGTGAGTTCGAGGCCTGTCGCCGCACCAGCTATATCGGCATCGACGATATGGTGGTCGGCAAGATGGAGGAGCGCTGGCCTTTGCTCAGCGATTTTCTTGGGTTCCAAGCCGATGAACTGATGTTTGAAGCGCGTGCCGGTGAATGTAACGACCCCTTGCTCGGTGCCTACCTGAAGGGGCTGCAAGCCAGTTACACGGAAGGCCGCAGTTACGAGGCCGGTGTATCGGACTATCTGCAGCAATGCCTGGCGATGATGCGCCGCCGGAACACGCCTGAACAGGTTTGCGAACGCTTCATATCCCGGTTCGGCAATCTGTCCGATCTGGACGGGCAGCGGTCGCTGGCTGCGGCGGCGCTGCAAAAGAATTTCGGCCTCAACGAGGCGCAGGTGGTTTGTCTGTTGTTCGCGCCCTTTATCGATGCCGGCGCCGGCCTTGAACGATTCTTGCGCACTTGCCATCCGGGCATGCTGGTCGCCATGCCCGATCTGCACCGTGCCATGCAGGGCCTGCACGCGCCAGAGCAGGTTCTGCAATGGATGACCGATGTCAGCGGTTTACCCCTGCGACTGATCTGTCGGTTGTATGCAATGGATGCAATCCGGATGGGTGAGCCTTTCGCCAAAACGCAGGAATTGCCCGAGCACGAGGTCACAGCGAGTGATCGTTCGGCGGAAGGTTGAATGTGATCTTGCTGCCCGGCCACGGGGAAGTATCTACGGGCACCGGCTCATGAATGAGTCGCAAACCTCCGATTTTGCCTATCAGGCGGTCTACCGCTACCTGACCCAACTGATCAGCGAACCGGGCAATCAGGGAGCCATTCGATTGCCATCGTTGAGGCAATTGGCCGAACGGTTGAACGTATCGATCTCGACCGTTCAGTACGCCTACGCGCTGCTGGAGAGAGAAGGGCGGGTCTACTCCGTGGCCAAGTCCGGATACTTTGCACAGGCGACATCGACGGTCATGCCGCCAGGACGCGGCAGTGATTTGCTGGAAACCGTCTACGTCAATGCCAGATGCGCTGGCATGCAGGTACTGAGTGCCGATGAGCCGGCGTTGGTTCAGCCCCTGGATCGTCCCTTGCTGACGCTCGAGCGAGAGCTGCTGCGTCAGTATCCCCAGCACTTGCAGACGCCCGCCCAGCCTTGCGGTGAATTGGAGCTGCGCACGTTGCTGGCGGCCCGCTACACCTCGTCGGCGACACATTGCTGGCACGCCGAAGATGTCTATATCGGTGCCGATCTGAGAGGGGTGCTGGAAATCCTGATCGCAGTTCTCGGGCTGCGCCACTCAACCGTAGTCGTCGAGTCGCCGTGTGACTGGATGATCCTGCGCTTGCTTGAGTCTGCCGAAGTCCGGGTCATTGAACTGCCGATTCAGCCAGACGGGGCGCTCGATCTGCAGACACTGCAGAGGCTGCTCGAAACCGAGCGGGTGCGGCTGATCCTGTTGTCCTCGAAACTGAACATGCCCCACGGCAGCCGTCACCCTCCGGACAGTCGCCAGGCCGTCGCACAACTTCTCGCGAATCATGGCACCTGGGTTTTGGAGAACGATTGTCATGGCGAGTTGCTGGACGACGATGACGGTGAGCCACTGCGCGAGCTGGTGGATCCCGACCGGCTGTTGATCTTTTCCATGTTCGAAAAAATCATCGGGGTTGAAGCCCCCTATGGGTTTGTCCTGTCGCGACAATGGCGCGCCGATTTGCAGCGTCACTTCCTGTTGCGTTCGTTTCGCCTTTCACCGATCCGGCAAAAGGCCATCGCCCGACTCTATGGAAGCGGGCGGGTCGACCAGCACTTGCCGGTGCTCAAGCGCATACTCAGGGAGCGTCGGACGCGATGGATCGAGCTGATACATGAACGCCTCGGCGACGTTGTGCAGATCATCGAACCCCGGGGCGGTGCAACGATCTGGCTGCATTCTGCGCGCCCGATCACCATGGATGCCGTGTTTCAGCGGTTACTTAAACAACACGTGCTGATTGCACCCGGAGAGCTGTTCAGCCTCCAGGGGCTGCACGCGCAGAACCTGCGTCTGAGTGTGACCGGCAGCGCCGAACTCGAGTTGTTAAGACTTGTCGGATTGCTTGGGGATGCGTTACGACTGGCTCCGCGGGCGGATGTTCGAAAACACCCGGCCTGTGTGCAATAGACCCCATCGCACTCCGGACAAACTGCCAGTAAACTCCCTTGTAATTTCTTGAACCACTCTATTTCAGAGGTTTTGCATGACACTCAGTCCTTTTGCGGGCAAACCGGCACCGGCAGAACTGTTGGTCGACATCCCGCGACTGGTTACGGCGTATTACACCGGTCAACCCGACGCCTCGGTTTCCACCCAGCGCGTGGCGTTCGGCACCTCCGGGCACCGGGGCAGTTCCTTTGATTTGAGTTTCAACGAGTGGCACGTTCTGGCCATCAGCCAGGCGATCTGCCTGTATCGCGAAGCCCAGGGCATCACCGGGCCGCTGTTCGTCGGCATCGACACGCATGCGCTGTCGACCCCGGCCGGGGCGAGCGCCCTGGAAGTACTGGCGGCAAACGGCGTGACCGTAATGATCGCCGAAGGTGATGAATACACGCCGACCCCGGCGGTTTCTCACGCCATTCTTTGCTACAACCGTGGTCGCACCACGGGTCTTGCCGACGGCATCGTCATCACCCCGTCGCACAACCCGCCACAAAGCGGCGGCTACAAGTACAACCCAACCAACGGTGGCCCGGCCGATACCCACATCACCAAGTGGATCGAAGCCAAGGCCAACGAACTGCTGGCCAATAAACTGGCAGGCGTCAAACGCATCAGCTACGAGCAGGCGCTCAAGGCCGCAACCACCCACCGTCACGACTACGTCAACACCTACGTGGCCGACCTGATCAACGTCATCGACTTCGATGCCATTCGCGGCGCCAAACTGCGCTTGGGCGTCGATCCGCTGGGCGGAGCAGGGGTGCGCTACTGGTCGGCGATTGCCGAGCACTATCGTCTGGACCTGGAGGTGGTGAACAAGGAAGTCGATTCGACGTTCCGCTTCATGACCGTCGACTGGGACGGTCAGATCCGCATGGACCCATCGTCCAGCCATGCCATGCAAGGCCTGATCGGTCTGAAGGAACGCTTTGACGTGGCCTTCGCCTGCGACCCGGATCACGACCGTCACGGCATTGTCACACCGTCCGGCGGCCTGCTGGCACCGAACAATTATCTGGCGGTGTCGATTGACTACCTGTTCCAGAACCGTCCGCAATGGCGTGCCGACGCGGCCGTGGGTAAAACCGTGGTCAGCAGCGGCCTGATCGATCGCGTGACCAAGCGTCTGGGCCGTCGCCTGTACGAAGTGCCGGTCGGTTTCAAATGGTTCGCTGACGGTCTGTTCGACGGTTCGCTGGGGTTTGGCGGCGAAGAAAGCGCTGGCGCCTCGTTCCTGCGCAAGGACGGCGGTGTCTGGAGCACCGACAAGGACGGCCTGATTCCAGCCCTGCTGGCCGCTGAAATGACTGCCCGCACCGGCCGCGACCCAAGCCAGGCCTACCGTGCGCTGACCGACGAGCTGGGCGAACCGTTCTCGGTGCGAGTCGATGCCAAGGCCAACCCGGAGCAGAAGGCCCTGCTGAGCAAGCTGTCGCCGGAGCAGGTCACCTCGACCGAACTGGCGGGCGAGAAGATCCAGAGCATTCTCAGCAAGGCTCCGGGTAACGATCAGGCCATCGGAGGCCTGAAAGTGATGACCGAAAACGGCTGGTTTGCCGCACGTCCGTCGGGCACTGAAGATATCTACAAGATCTACGCCGAAAGCTTCATCGGCGACGACCACCTCAAGCAGTTGGTGGCTGAAGCGCAAACTCTGGTAGACGGTGCGATCAGCACCCAGTAAATCCAGACAACGGAAAAGGGCGACCCTGAGGTCGCCCTTTTTTGTGCCCGCGATTCGCCGTTCAGGCCAGATCCACCAACACGATCTCGCTGTCTTCCAGCGCCGTGACGGTCAGCACTTGTTCATCAGCCACCGCCACACCGTCTCGAGCTTGTGCGCGCAAGCCGTTGACTTCAATGACGCCCGTCGCCGGAACCAGATACGCGCGACGTCCTGCATCGAGGCGATATTCAGCAGTCTCCCCGGCCTTGATATTGGCCGCCACCAGGCGTGCGTCGGCGCGGATGCGCAGGCTCTGATCGTCGCCAGTCTTGCCGCTGGCGAGGGTTACGAAACCTTCGCGGTCGCCTTTCGGGAACGGTTTGGCGCCCCATGACGGTGGTGCGCCGGTTTCGGTCGGCAGAATCCAGATCTGGAAAATCTTGGTGTCCGTGGCCTCCAGGTTGTATTCGCTGTGGGCGATCCCGGTGCCGGCGCTCATCACTTGCACGTCGCCAGCCTCGGTGCGGCCCTTGTTGCCCAGGTTGTCCTGGTGGCTGATCGCACCTTCACGCACATAAGTGATGATTTCCATGTCACGGTGCGGGTGGGTAGGGAAGCCCGTGCCGGCGGCAATGATGTCGTCGTTCCATACACGCAGGTTGCCCCAGCTCATGCGTTGTGGATCGTAGTACTCGGCGAACGAAAAATGGTGATGGGCATCCAACCAGCCGTGATGGGCGCCGCCCAGCGAGCTGAAAGGTCTGAGTTCAAGCATGATCGTCTCCTCAAAAGGTTCGTCATGGGGCGTGATGCCTGAGCCACGAAGCGAGACCGGTGATTGATGGCAGCCATCTTCTATCAGTCAATCATCGAGAAAAAGCGTAAAAAGTGCGTCATTCCAATCGAATAAATTGATTTTTAAAAAGCTCGAAACCGTCTCATCTCACCTTCAATTGATCAGCTAAGCCAATGACCTGTAAGCATTTCGCTAGAACAAAAAAGCAAATGCAGACACCATAGTCCTCAACAGCCTCACATCCGGAGTCCGTCAGCGTGGCGCAGCACACCCCCGATCTTCCTCCCGAACTTCGTCCCTTGGCCGAGATGCCCTGGTTCAAACGCCTGGCGGCGCGTTTACTTGGCCACGGTCTGACGCAACTACGCGCCCAACACCGTGCCTCGTGGCTGCACGGCCAGGCTGACGGCTTTCGCAGCGGACATACCGCCGGCGTGGATTACGGGTACAAGGAAGGCAAGGCTGACGGGCTGGAAGAGGGGCGCCAGGTCTTGTTGATCCGCGACAGCCGCAATACCGAGCATCGCCCGCCGGGCATCGACAATCACCTGTTCGACGACTGGCGCCTGCCGCTCAGCGCAGAACTGAAGAAGCGCATGAAAGCCGACGTCGCGCGTCTGCTGCCTGCGCACGCCCAGCCGAGCGCGGCGCAATGGAAGATGATTTTCAGCGATACGCCGTCAACATCAGTGATTGCCGGGGCCGGAGCCGGGAAGTCGACCACGCTGGTGTTGCGGATCCTGCTGCTGACTCACTACCTGGGCTTCGAGCTCGATTCGATGACCGTGGTGACCTTCACCCGCGAGTCGCGCAAGGATTTCATCAGCAAACTGATCGAACTGTTTGCGTTATGGGACCGGGCACTCAGTCAGAAAGCTGCGAAGGATCTGGTGCGCACTTTCCACTCGCGGATCTTGCCGATGGTTCGCAGTCTGCCCGGATTCGAGCGCTTGCAGGCATTCGAAAACCTCAGCCACCGCGCGCCGGGTGCAGATGAAGACGTCGACAGCAATCCGTTCGATCTGCGCATCAACGACGCGCAGCGTCAGCAGCTCAACGCCTGTTACCACCGTCTCTACAAAGAAGATCCGCGCTTTGCGCAACTGATCCAGCCGCTGTCCCTGCACGCCTTGCAGCTTAAAGAGCTGGAACGCGATCACCCGGACGTGCAAAAACGCGTCGCTGTGACAGAACTGGCGGCCCGTCGCGATGAAGAGCTGTGCGACATGATCGAAGACATGTGGCTGCGCGCGGGCGCCTGGCCGATCAAGGGCATCGAACCGAGCCGCCAGACATTCGAAATCAATGGCGCATCGTTCCATTGCCACGGCTACATTCCGAGCCTGGACGCCTGGGTCGTATTGGGTTTCGACCCACGGGAAAACTCGCAGGTTTGCCGTCCCAACGCCAAGCTGACGGTTCGTGCAGAGTGGGCAGTCAAGCGCACCCTGTTTCAAGCTTTCTGCCGTAAGCCGTTGATATGGCTTGATAGTTACGAATCATCCAGACGTGTATTGGCCACGCTGGCGGGCGATGCCAGCGCCGGCCCGGGCTTCGATTACAAGGTCAAAGGCGAGCTGGCATCCGCGCCGTTGCTCGATTGTTTTGTCGCTGCCGCAGGCTTCATCGAGAACCTGGGCCTGGATGTTCCGGACGCCGTTGGCCGCATGAATTTCGCCAAGGACGATCCGGACCGGTTTTTCTTCGAAGCTTTAAGCCTGTTCTGGCGAGCGCTGGAAGATCACTTGCTGGATCAGAAGCCGCCGGTCATGACCTACAACCGGATGTTTGCCCTGTTCAGCGAGCACTCACCGGAAAACTTCAAATTGCTCAGCGATGAACTGCTGCGGCCAATGTCGCACCTGATGATCGATGAGTTTCAGGACGTTTCACCGCAGATCGTCTCGTGGATCCGCGCCAGCCTCTCGGAAATCCGCAGTCGCGGCCCGGCCATGCACGTCGGACGAGGTGCGCAGCGATCGTCGCTGCTTTGCGTGGGCGATGACTGGCAATCGATCTACGGTTGGCGCGGCAGTTCGCCGAGCTATTTCATGGAGTTCAACAAGGAATTCCCGTCGCCGAGCACGACGCGGGTGATGCTCAGCGACAACTATCGCAGCCATCAGCACATCATCGACGCGGCAGAACACATCGTTCGGGCAGCGCCGGCGATCCCGGGCAAGAAGGCCAAGGCCAGCGGCGAGGAGAGGCCGTTGCAGCCAGTCAATGTGCTGGAGCGCGACGATCAGGCGCTCGGCGAGCGCCTGGCGGAACACTATAGAAAGGGCGATTCAATCCTGATGCTTTATCGAAAAAGCAGCGATAAGTTACTGATAGAACATCATATTCAGTCAGTAGTTAATGTTGATTCGAGCTTGCCGTACGACTCCCGGCGCCTGAAACAACTGACCTATCACAGCGCCAAAGGTCTGCAGGCCGACGCGGTTTTTCTGTTGGGCGATTGCCAGCACTTGACCAGTTCGCCGTACAAGAATCAGGTGTATCGCATGGCCGGACTGGGCAAGGCCGGCGACAGCGAGCCGTACGACAGCGCGCAAAAAGACGAAATCCTGCGCCTGGCCTACGTCGGTATCACCCGTGCAGTCAGCCATTGCTACTGGTATGTCGAGCCGCAGGACACTCAGGCGGTCAACATGCCTCGGGCCTCGGACCGGGTCGCCAAAGGCAAACCGTTCTTCGTCGATCATCGTCCGGAAAAGAAAATGGCCTGAATCCAATGCCCATGAAAAAGCCCGCACAAAGCGGGCTTTTTTATTCTAAATCAGCCAGTTACGCATAACTCTTGAGAGATTCCGGAGGAATGAAAGCCTCCAGCTCATCCTCGACCGCTTCGATTATTCGCTCCACATCCGCCGCATTCATCACCGTGGCACAGGGGATGCCGGCGATGGCAATCAGGGTTTCGCCGCTGGCCCGATCGAACAGGCGAGCGACCAGACTGCCAGGCGCATCCATGGTCGCCTCGAAACCCATGGGATGAAAATGCCAGCGCATCAGCTGGCAGGCATTGGGGAACGTGACTTTGCTTGACCCTTTGATCATGTGTTGCCCGCCTTCTTCATCGAGCGCTTCCGTTTGCTCATGGTAGGTGGGAAGAGCCTTCATTGGCTCAACCGGTGACTGCCTTTAAAAGTAGCATCTGAATGTGAAATTCCTGTGAGAATTTTCAGTTCATTTAGCGATTGCGAGGATTCTTTTGATGTAAGTCACGGTCCACCCCAATCGTCGCCAAAATGCCATCACCACCGGTTGTTGAAGCAGCGCCGGAAGTTGGGCAAGCTCGGTTCTTTTTCCAAGAGTCTCTTATGCACGCCGATGATGACGGCCCGGATCAGAGCCAGGCTACGGCCGAGACGGTCATGCGCTATCACCTGTGCTGGAAACACCGGGACCTGGATGGCGTGATGGCGCTGTACCACCCGGACATCCAGTACAACGATTTCTTCCAGAACCGCGTGCTCGGCCTCGACGAGTTGCGCGAGTACGTTCGGGTCAGCATGCCGCGCGAGTCCGACGAAGCGCTGGAGCATTGCGACCGCATCCGTATCGACGGCAACACCGCCTTCATTCAATACGAAGTGACGTTACGCGGCGGTAACGGACTGGTGTCGTTTCGTTCCAGTGAAGCGATCACGGTCAAGGACGGGCGGATCTGGCGGGTCAACGAATATGCATCGTTGGTGCGCGAACAGGCTGAAAGTCCGACGACAACCCGCCAGCGTCCGGCGGTGAGTCGCCTGGGCCTGTCGCCGCGCCAGTTGAGCTTCATGGCCGATGACTTGCAGCAGTATTTCCAGCGCCAGCAACCGTATCTCGATCCGGAGCTCGACCTGCAACGGGTGGCGAAGGAGTGCGGGTACAGCCGCAACCAGATTTCCTATTTGCTGAATCAGGTGCTGGGGCAAAGCTTCTACCGCTACGTCAATCAGGCGCGTCTGCAACATCTATTGCAGTCACTGGACAACGCTACGCCGCCACTGCGTATCGACGAACTGGCGTTTGCCGCGGGGTTCAATTCACTGTCGGCTTTCTATAGCTGCTTTCGCCAGCACACCGGGCAGTCGCCGAAAGCTTATGCGAAGCAAATTTCTTTGCGGACACGCGCGCAAGACAATCCCTGAGTCCAGCCACTAGGATCGACGCCATCGAAACCTGGATTGGCGGAGTCTTGCATGCCGGCGTGGCGCACTATCAGTTTGTGGATGGACCAACTCGACGAGCCGCTGACCGCGCGCCCGTCGCTTGCGCAGGACCTGGATGTCGACGTGGCGATCATCGGCGCCGGTTACACCGGACTGTGGACTGCGTACTACCTGAAACAACAGGCGCCGAGCCTGAACATTGCCATCATCGAAGCGCAAACCGCCGGGTTCGGCGCGTCCGGTCGCAACGGCGGCTGGTTGATGGGCAATCTGCTGGGCGAGGATCGTTTGCTGGCGGGCCTGTCACCGCAACAACGCCGCGCTTCGTTCGACCTGTTGCACAGCATTCCCGATGAAGTAGAAATCGTCCTGGAACGCGAAGGCATCGACTGCGACTACCGTAAGGGCGGAGTGCTGTATTGCGCCGCGCGCTATCCCGAGCAGGAAGCCAATCTTCGCGACTACCTGAAAAAGCTCCACGCCCAGGGCCTGACCGACGACGATTACCGTTGGCTCAGCCCCGAACAACTGGCGCAGCAGCTGCGCATCGCCAAGCCCTACGGCGCCATCTTCGCCCCGCATGTGGCGACCATTCACCCGGCGAAACTGGTGCGCGGTCTGGCGCGAGCCGTCGAAGACCTGGGGGTGAAGATTTACGAAAACAGCCCGGTGACCCATTGGCAGTCCGGCAGCCTGCGCACCGACAAGGCCAGTGTGCGCGGCCGCTGGATCGTCCCGGCCATCGAAGGTTATTCCGTCACACTGCCACCGCTGGGCCGTTATCAATTACCGGTGCAAAGCCTGATCGTCGCCACCGAGCCGTTGCCCGCTGCGACCTGGGATGCAATCGGCCTCAATCGGGGCCAGGCTTTCAGCGAGTTCAGCCGTCAGGTCACTTACGGCCAGCGTAGCGCCGACAACCGCCTGATCTTCGGCGCCCGTGGCGGTTATCAATTCGCCGGCCAACTGCGGCATAACTTCGACCTGACCCGCGATGAAGTCGAGCTGCGCCGCTACCTGTTCGGCGAACTGTTCCCACAACTGAAAAACGTACAGATCACCCACGCCTGGGGCGGCAACCTCGGGATGTCCCGGCATTTCAAACCGCACATGCTCTGCGATCGGGCCAACGGCATCGCGCTGTCCGGCGGCTATGGCGGGGAGGGTGTCGGCGCTTCCAATCTGGGCGGGCGGACGCTTGCGGATCTGATTCTCGAGCGCGACACCGAGCTGACGCATCAACCATGGGTGCTGTCCGATGGCGGGATCCACGCATTGCGCGCCTGGGAGCCGGAACCGTGCCGCTGGCTCGGCTACAACGCGATCATCAAAAGCTTCGTCCACGAAGACCAGACCCTGGCCAACCCGGCGACCGCGCCCTGGCGGCGCAAGCTTGCCAGCCAGGTGGCCGGGTTCATGGAAGGTTTCATGCACTAAACGTTGTTTACTACCAGACAGGTAACGCCATGAGCATCACCCAATTCAAGAACACCGCCACGTTGCAACTGGATGAGTCCAACCCGGTGGCCGTGCCGCTCGGCACGCCGGTAGCGATTGCCTCGACCACCAGCGTCGAGCGCGACGACGGCGTCGAAACCGGCGTCTGGGAATGCACCCCAGGTCGCTGGCGGCGGCAGATCACTGCCCAGGAGTTCTGCCATTTCATTTCCGGTCGCTGCACGTTCACCCCGGACGACGGCGGCGAAACCCTGCACATACAAGGTGGCGACGCACTGATGTTGCCGGCCAACACGCTCGGTATCTGGGATATCCAAGAAACCGTGCGCAAGACCTATGTCCTGATTTTCTGACGTTTTGATCCTTTTGATTGCCTGCCAACAACAATAGCCAATACAGGAATCGATCCATGATCCGAAAGACCCTCGCGCTCGCACCCTTGATGCTCGCCGTTTCCCTCGCTCAGGCGGCGGATACGGTCAAGGTTTACAACTGGTCCGACTACATCGCGCCGGACACCACCAAGAACTTCGAAAAGGCCAGCGGCATCGGCGTCACCTATGACGTCTACGACAGCAACGAAACCCTCGACGGCAAGTTGATGACCGGCAAATCCGGTTACGACGTGGTGTTTCCGTCCAACCACTTCATGGCGCGGCAGATCGAAGGCGGGGCGCTGAAGAAACTCGACAAGAGCCAGTTGCCGAACTGGAAGAACCTCAACCCGGTGTTGCTCAAGGCCTTGCAGACCAACGATCCGGGCAACGAACACGGCTTTCCGTACCTGTGGGGCAGCACCGGCATCGGCTACAACATCGCCAAGGTCAAGGCTGCGCTGGGTGACAACGCGCCGGTGGATTCCTGGGATCTGATCTTCAAACCCGAATACATGGAAAAACTGCAGAAATGCGGTGTGGCAATCCTCGACAACGGCCCGGAACTGTTGCCGGCGGCGCTCAATTACCTGGGGCTGCCGCACCACAGCAAGAATCCCGAGGACTACAAGAAAGCTGAAGCGCTGCTGATGAAAGTGCGGCCTTATGTCAGCTACTTCCATTCCTCGAAATACACCAGCGACCTGGCCAACGGTGACATTTGCGTGGCTGTCGGTTTCTCCGGCGACATCCTGCAAGCGGAAAACCGCGCCAAAGAGGCGAAGAACGGCATCGACATCGGCTACGAAATTCCCAAGGAAGGCGCTGCCATCTGGTTCGACATGGTCGCCATGCCCGCCGACGCACCGGACGAGAAGGCCGGCTATGCGTTCATGAACTACCTGCTGCAGCCCGACGTGATGGCCGGCATCAGCAACTACGTGCACTACGCCAATGGCAACGAACAGGCCGACAGCCTGATCGACCCGGCGATCAAGAACGACACCAAGGTTTATCCGAGCCCGGAAATGATGGGCAAGCTGTTCGCACTGGAAGCGATGCCGCTGAACATCGACCGGATCCGGACACGGGTGTGGAACAAGATTCGAACCGGCAGCTGAAGGAACAAAGGCGAGGGCGGCACAGCCCTCGCCTGACTATGTTCTGTTGGATCAACTTGATATCAAACCACTGGCATTGCATCGGTAAAGTGCAGCAAAGTGAGACGCTGCTAACAAAAAACAACTTACCGATATTTAATATTTAAATAAGAAATCGTCAGACAATTAGGCAGCCTCACCACACTTTCAAACTTCTTTTGGCGGCACGGGCTTTGTTTACGGGAGTTTCCCGGAACAGTTCAATTTGATCTCGAAAAAATGCTAGACGACAGATTTCAAATTGTGTCAGGTTTCTTACGCCTTCATTGGGCGAGTGATAGGACAATCTCGCCAGAGGTTGTCGCTATCGGACAAAAACTGTTCCATTGCTAAACAAGGAAGTGTGTTTATGTCGAAAGTAAAAGCTAACGCTATTGATACCGCCGAACAGGCTTTTGAGCTGAACGCGGCGCCGCAACCTCTGGCAGCGACCAGCACGGCGTATAACCAGATCAATAGCTTCAGCCATCAGTACGATCGTGGCGGTAACCTCACGGTCAATGGCAAACCCTCCTTTTCCGTCGACCAGGCCGCAACCCAGTTGCTGCGCGACGGCGCTGCCTACCAGGACAAGGATGGCAGCGGCAAGATCGAACTTACCTACACGTTCCTGACTTCGGTATCGTCCAGCACGATGAACAAGCACGGGATCACCGGGTTCAGTCAGTTCAGTAGCCAACAGAAAGCCCAGGCCGTGCTCGCCATGCAATCCTGGGCCGACGTGGCCAACGTCACCTTCACCGAGAAAGCCTCGGGCGGTGATGGCCACATGACCTTCGCCAACTACAGCGGTGGCGTGGACGGCGCAGCAGCGTTCGCCTACCTGCCGGGCACCGGTCCGGGTTACGACGGCACTTCGTGGTACTTGATCAACAGCGGTTACACGCAGAACAAGACCCCGGACCTGAACAACTACGGCCGTCAGACCCTGACCCACGAAATCGGCCACACCCTTGGCCTGGCGCACCCGGGCGACTACAACGCCGGCAACGGTAACCCGACCTACAACGACGCGACCTACGGGCAAGACACCCGCGGCTACAGCGTCATGAGCTACTGGAGCGAAAGCAACACCAGCCAGAACTTCAGCAAGGGCGGCGTGGAAGCCTATTCCTCCGGTCCGCTGATGGATGACATCGCAGCGATCCAGAAGCTCTACGGCGCCAACATGACCACCCGAACCGGTGATACCACCTACGGCTTCAACTCCAACGCCGGTCGCGATTTCCTCAGCGCCTCGTCGTCGGCCGACAAGCTGGTGTTTTCGGTGTGGGATGCGGGCGGCAAGGACACCTTCGACTTCTCGGGCTTCACCCAGAACCAGAAGATCAACCTCAATGAAGCCTCGTTCTCCGACGTTGGCGGCCTGGTGGGCAACGTGTCCATCGCCAAGGGCGTCACCATCGAGAACGCGATCGGCGGTTCGGGCAACGACCTGCTGATCGGCAACAGCGCGGCCAACGAGCTCAAGGGCGGTGCCGGTAACGACATCATCTGGGGTGGCGGTGGCGCCGACAAGCTGTGGGGCGGCGCGGGTTCGGACACCTTTGTGTTCGCAGCCAGCTCCGACTCCAAGCCGGGGGCGATCGATCAGATCCTCGATTTCGTCAGCGGTCTCGACAAAATCGACCTGACCGGTATCACCAAGGGCGCCGGCCTGCACTTCGTCAGCGCCTTCACCGGCGCGGCGGGTGATGCGGTTCTGACGTCCTCGGGCGGCAACAGCCTGCTGTCAGTGGACTTCTCCGGTCACGGCGTGGCTGATTTCCAGGTCAGCACCGTTGGCCAGGCAGCCACCAGCGACATCGTGGCGTGATGTAACACGGGAAAGCGGCGCGTCATGCGCCGCTTTCTTCACTTGCATCGCCGTGACCGGTAAGCAAGGCTACGTGCCGGAGTGAAATTTCCTATGATCCAATTCGCTTTTACCCGCAAAGCGGCGGCGTATCTGTTGCCGATGCTGATGATGATTTCCGGAGAAACAACCATGGCAAGCAGCCTGAGACTCGAAGACCCATCGGTATTTGCCGGGCAGTGGCAAGCGACCCTGAGCGACCGCAACGACGCTCCAGAGGCCCAGGCTTTGCAGGACAAACCGTCGAACACTTGCCTGATCGACCTTGAAGCCAACCAGACGCTGGGCAAAGGTGCCGATTGCCTGAGCGCGTGGTTGCAGGACGCGGCCATCGGCTGGTTCCCCGATCCTGACGGTCTGTCGATCACTGGCAAGGAAGGCTCAAGAATCCAGTTTTTCAGCCGACAACGTGATGGGCTTTATCTGAGCACTTTGAAGTCGGGCCTGGTGATTACACTCAAGCGTGCTGTACAGCAACCTTGATGACCAAAACCGACTGACAGTTTAAATATAAAGCACCCCGTTACAGTTATAAGCCGCAGTGCAATAACACGGAGGCCGGTTTTAATCGGGGAAGTTGTTATTGAAGTGTAAGCAAATGCTGGCGGTGTATGTCTCGCTCTCATGGCGAGCAATTAATTTGAAGTCTCGCCAAGCAGGGCGGGAAATACCATTTCAGGAATAATCAATGAAGATGGCGAAGGCCCAAGCCACCGCTCCCTTATTCAAGGCATTGGGTGACTATAAAAGCATTCTGATCAGCGTCGGATGCTTTACCGCACTGATTAACGTGCTGATGCTGGTGCCTTCCATATATATGCTCCAGGTCTACGACCGGGTGCTGTCTTCGCAGAACGAAACTACCCTGGCGATGCTGTCGCTGATGGTCGTCGGTTTCTTCGCGTTTATCGGCCTGCTGGAAGTGGTGCGCAGCTTTATCGTGATCCGCATCGGCAGCCAGCTCGAGCGCCGTTTCAATCTGCGGGTCTATCAGGCAGCTTTCGAACGCAACCTGTTCAAGGGCGAGGGTAACGCCGGGCAGTCCTTGGGCGACCTGACCCACATTCGCCAATTCGTCACCGGGCCTGCGCTGTTCGCGTTCTTCGATGCGCCGTGGTTCCCGGTTTATCTGTTTGTGATTTACCTGTTCAACGTCTGGCTCGGCGTGCTGGCCACAGCGGGAGCGCTGCTGCTGATCGCGCTGGCGTGCCTGAACGAATACATGACCAAGAAGCCGCTGGGCGAAGCCGCCGGTTATTCGCAGAAATCCAGCCAGTTGGCCACCAGCCACTTGCACAACGCCGAAACCATTCAAGCCATGGGCATGCTGGGCGCCTTGCGCAAGCGCTGGTTCCAGGTGCACTCGCGCTTCCTCGGCCTGCAGAATCAGGCCAGCGACACTGGCGCGGTGATCAGCTCGCTGAGCAAAACCTTGCGTCTGTGCCTGCAATCGCTGGTGCTGGGCCTCGGCGCACTGCTGGTGATCAAGGGTGACATGACCGCCGGGATGATGATCGCCGGCTCCATTCTGATGGGCCGGGTACTGAGCCCGATCGACCAGTTGATCGCCGTGTGGAAGCAGTGGAGCGGGGCGAAGCTGGCTTATCGTCGCCTCGATGCATTGCTGCAAGCTTTCCCGCCGAGCGATGACGCCATGGCGCTGCCGGCGCCGAAAGGCCAGATCACCTTTGAACAAGTCAGCGCCGGCCCTCCGGGTCAACGCTCCGCGACCCTGCACATGGTCAACTTCAACCTGGCGGCCGGTGAAGTGCTGGGCGTGCTCGGTGCCTCCGGTTCCGGAAAATCGACCCTGGCGCGTGTGCTGGTCGGCGTATGGCCGGCCCTTGGTGGCACGGTTCGTCTGGACGGCGCCGACATTCACCGCTGGAACCGCGATCAGCTTGGCCCGTACATCGGCTATCTGCCGCAGGATATCGAGCTGTTCAGTGGCAGCATCGCCGAGAACATTGCCCGTTTCAGTGAAGCCGATCCGCAAAAGGTCGTGGCTGCCGCGCAACAGGCCGGCGTGCACGAACTGATCCTGCGCATGCCACAAGGCTACGACACGCAATTGGGCGAGGACGGCAGCGGTTTGTCCGGCGGCCAGAAACAGCGTGTGGCACTGGCCCGTGCGCTGTACGGCAACCCGAGCCTGGTAGTGCTGGATGAGCCGAATTCCAACCTCGACACCGTCGGCGAAGCCGCGTTGTCCAGCGCGATCGTGCAGCTCAAGGCCCAGGGCACCACCGTGGTACTGGTCACCCACCGTTCTTCGGTACTGGCTCAGGCCGACAAGCTGCTGGTACTCAACGACGGCCGTCTGCAGGCCTTCGGCCCGAGCCATGATGTGCTCAAGGCACTGTCCGGTAACCAGCCCGGCAACCCGCCACAACCAAACGAAAAACCTGCGCAAGCACCGGCCGGGCTCAGCATGAGCCGCCAGTATCAGCCGACGACAAGGAATTCGGGTGTATGAGCAGCGCAAGCATGAACACGCAAAACGAAGCCACGATGGAACACGACTACATCACCGAGCGCCCGGAACGCGACGCCAGATTTTTCGCCCGCATGGGCTGGATTCTGGCGCTGGTCGGCGCCGGCAGCTTCTTCACCTGGGCGGCATTGGCGCCGCTGGATCAGGGCATTCCGGTGCAGGGCACCGTGGTGGTGTCGGGCAAGCGCAAGGCCGTGCAGTCGATGAGCAGCGGCGTGGTCAGCCGGATTCTGGTGCGTGAAGGCGAAATCGTGAAGCAGGGCCAGCCACTGTTCCGCCTCGACCAGACCCAGGTTGCCGCCGACGTGCAGTCACTTCAGGCGCAATACCGCATGGCCTGGGCCAGCCTGGCGCGCTGGCAGGCCGAGCGTGACAACCTCAAGCAAGTGACGTTTCCGGCCGAGCTGAGCGACAACGCCGATCCGCGCCTGGCGCTGGTGCTGGAAGGTCAGCGGCAATTGTTCAGCAGCCGTCGCGAAGCGTTTGCCCGCGAACAGGCCGCCCTGCGCGCGAGCATCGAGGGCGCCACCGCGCAGCTGGCGGGCATGCGCCGCGCCCGAACTGACCTAAACGCGCAAGCCGATTCGCTGCAACAGCAGTTGAGCAACCTGCAACCGCTGGCCGACAACGGCTACATACCGCGCAACCGCTTGATGGAATATCAGCGTCAGCTGTCGCAGGTTCAGCAGCAATTGGCCGAGAACACCGGTGAAAGCGGCCGGGTGGAGCAGGGCATTCTTGAATCCCGGCTGAAACTGCAACAGCACGGCGAGGAATACCAGAAGGAGGTCCGCACCCAGCTGGCCGACGCACAACTGAAAAGCGTCACCCTGTCCGAGCAACTGACCTCCGCCGGTTTCGACCTGCAACACAGCGAAATCCTCGCCACCGCTGATGGCGTGGCCGTCAACCTCGGTGTGCACACCGAAGGCGCCGTGGTCCGTCAGGGCGAAACCCTGCTGGAAATCGTCCCGCAAGGCACGCGCCTGGAAGTCGAAGGGCACCTGCCGATCAACCTGATCGACAAGGTCGGCACCCACTTGCCGGTCGACATCCTGTTCACCGCGTTCAACCAGAGCAAGACGCCACGGGTGCCCGGTGAAGTCAGCCTGATTTCCGCCGACCAGATGGTCGACGAGAAAACCGGCGTTCCGTACTACGTGTTGCGCAGCAGCGTCAGCGATCAGGCCATGGAAAAACTCAACGGCCTGGTGATCAAACCCGGCATGCCAGCGGAAATGTTCGTGCGCACTGGCGAACGTTCGCTCCTCAACTACCTGTTCAAGCCGCTGCTCGACCGCGCCGGTTCCGCGTTGACCGAAGAATAAGGATGTTCGGCTGTATGAATAAGCTTTCCATGCTGGCGGCAGCGTTCGCGCTGCTCGCGGGCAACAGTGCAGTGGCGGCCATGGGGCCGTTCGAGATCTACGAACAGGCGTTGCGCAATGACCCGGTGTTCCTCGGCGCGATCAAGGAGCGCGATGCAGGCCTCGAAAACCGTGCCATCGGCCGCGCCGGTCTGTTGCCGAAACTGGGTTACAACTACAACAAGGGTCGCAACTCGTCGAAGGCCACGTCCCTCGACGAACGCGCGCGCAATCGCACCGACGAGCGTAATTACAACAGCTACGGCTCGAGCCTGACTTTGCAACAACCGTTGCTCGACTACGAAGCCTACGCGGCTTATCGCAAGGGCGTGGCCCAGTCGCTGTTTGCCGACGAGAACTTCCGCGGCAAGAGCCAGGAACTGCTGGTTCGCGTACTGGATAACTACACCAAGGCTTTGTTTGCCCAGGACCAGATCGACATCGCGCTGGCCAAGAAGAAGGCGTACGAGCAGCAGTTCCAGCAGAACGAGCACATGTTCAAGCAGGGCGAGGGTACCCGTACGGACATCCTCGAAGCCGAGTCGCGTTATGAACTGGCAACCGCCGAGGAAATCGAGGCCCGCAACGAGCAAGACGCCGCGCTACGGGAACTGGGCGCATTGGTAGGGGTGCCGGCGGTGGACATCAGTGATCTGGCGCCACTGGATCAGAACTTCCAGACATTCGCCCTGATGCCGGCCAACTACGACACCTGGCACGAACTGGCGATCAGCAACAACCCGAACCTGGCGTCCCAGCGTCAGGCGGTGGAAGTGGCGCGTTACGAAGTCGAGCGCAATCGCGCCGGGCACCTGCCGAAAGTCAGCGCTTACGCCACGATGCGCCAGAACGAATCGGAAAGCGGCAACACCTACAACCAGCGTTACGAAACCAACACCATCGGTTTCGAAGTCAGCGTGCCGTTGTACGCCGGTGGCGGCGTGTCGGCTTCGACCCGTCAGGCCAGCCGCACCATGGAACAGGCTGAATACGAACTGGACGGCAAGACCCGCGAGACCCTGATCGAATTGCGTCGCCAGTTCAGCGCCTGCCTGTCCGGGGTCAACAAGCTGCGCGCCTATCAAAAGGCCCTGGCCTCGGCCGAAGCGCTGGTGGTATCGACCAAACAAAGCATTCTCGGTGGCGAGCGCACCAATCTCGATGCGCTGAACGCCGAGCAACAACTATTTACCACCCGCCGCGACCTGGCCCAGGCACGCTATGACTACCTCATGGCCTGGACCAAGTTGCATTACTACGCGGGCACCTTGAGCGAGCAGGATCTGGCGCGGGTGGATGAGGCGTTTGGGGTGGCTCGACGTTGATGTGCATGGCTTCAGACCGGCCCTCACCCTAACCCTCTCCCGGAGGGAGAGGGGACTGATCGGGGGATATTTTGGAGGTACACCGACCTGATCGGGCGTCACCGAATCCAGCATCGACCCGGTTTTTCAGGTCGATGTATGACGCAAGACACCTCGATCAGCTCCCTCTCCTTGGGGAGAGGGCTGGGGTGAGGGGAATGGGCAACACCGCAGAATCAACCTGCATAAAACAATAAAAGTGAGTGGTGAACATGGACGTATGCATCAAGCCGATCACGGTCGGCACCCTGCTGCTTGTGATGTCTGCAACCCAGGCTCAGGCCCAATACCTCGAAGCCGGCAAACCCGGCGATCCCGCCAGTTGGCGCAGCGCCGAATTCCTGCGTGACTGGGGCCTGGGCCGGATGCAGGCCGATCAGGCCTACGCCGCCGGCATCACCGGCAAGGGCGTGAAGGTCGGCGCGCTGGACTCCGGTTTCGACGCCGCCCATCCCGAGTTCGCCAGCGACCGCTATCACCCGGTGCTGGCCAGCGGCAGCTACATCGACGGCTCGCTGTTCAGCGTCAACGGCACCCTCAACCCGAACAACGACTCCCACGGCACCCACGTGGTCGGCACCATGGGCGCGTCCCGCGATGGCACCGGCATGCATGGCGTGGCGTACAACGCGCAGATCTACGTCGGCAACACCAACAAGAACGACAGTTTCCTGTTCGGCCCCAACCCCGATCCGCGTTACTTCAAAGCGGTGTACGACGCCCTGGCCGACGCCGGCGTGCGGGCGATCAACAACAGTTGGGGCAGCCAGCCGCCGGATGTCAGCTATCGAACCCTCGCTGATCTGCATGCCGCCTATGCCCAGCACTGGAACAAGGGCACTTGGCTCGACGCGGCAGCAGACGTTTCCCGTCGTGGCGTGATCAACGTGTTCAGCGCCGGCAACAGCGGCTACCCGAATGCCAGCGTGCGCTCGGCGCTGCCGTACTTTCAGCCGGACCTGGAAGGGCATTGGCTGGCGGTCTCCGGGCTGGATCAAAGCAATCAGCAGAAGTACAACCAGTGTGGCATCGCCAAATACTGGTGCATCACCACGCCGGGCGCGAAGATTGACAGCACCATTCCCGACGGCGGTTATGCGATCAAGTCCGGCACCTCGATGGCCGCGCCGCACGCCACCGGCGCACTGGCGCTGGTGATGGAGCGCTATCCGTACATGAACAATCAGCAGGCTCTCGAAGTATTGCTGACCACGGCCACCCAGCTCGACGGTTCGGTGACCAATGCGCCGACCGAACGGGTCGGCTGGGGCGTGGCCAACCTGTACCGGGCGATGCGTGGGCCGGGGCAATTGCTCGGGGCGTTCGACGCCCATCTGGCGGCCGGGCAGAGCGATGTCTGGAGCAATGACATCAGCGACAAGGCGCTGATCCAGCGCCAGAGCGAAGACCTCGCCGAACACAGCGCCTGGCAGCAAACCCTGAAAAACAAAGGCTGGCAGAACGGCGTGCCGGCAGGTGCCAGCCAACAGGATCAGACTGATTACGCTGTGGGCATGGCTCGCGATGCAGCGGCGGCCGGTCGGGTGTATCAGGGCAGCCTGATCAAATCCGGCGACGGGCGACTGATTCTGACCGGTGACAACACGTATCGTGGGCCGACCACGGTCAATGGTGGTCTGCTGACAGTGAACGGCTCGCTGACATCGGCCGTGACCGTCAATGACGGCGGCACTCTTGGCGGTTCCGGGCGAATCGGCGCGCTGACCGCCAACAGCGGCGGCCGGGTGGCACCGGGCAATTCCATCGGCACCTTGAATGTGGCCGGTGACGTGAACTTCGCGCCAGGCTCGACCTACGCCGTGGAGTTGTCTCCCACCAGCAGCGACCGCATCGTCGCCGGCGGCATCGCCTCCATCAACGGCGCCACCGTGAGCCTGTCGCTGGAAAACAGCCCGACACTGCTCAGCACCAGCGAAGCCAGAAGCCTGCTCGGCCAGCAGTACGACATTCTGCAAGCGGCCGGCGGCATTCAGGGTCGGTTCGGTGCAGTGCTGCCGGATTATCTGTTCATCGGTGGCAGCCTGGCCTACAGCGGCAACGGCATCGGCTTGAATGTCGAGCGCAACGCGACATCGTTCGCCAGTGTCGGCCAGACTCCGAATCAGCGCTCCGTGGCCACTGCCGTCGAAGGTCTGGGCGCGGGCAATTCCGTGTACGAAAGTCTGCTGTTGTCGGCCACCACCGGTGATGCGCAACAAGCCTTTCAACAATTGAGCGGTGAAATCTACCCGGCCCTCGGCGCGGTGCTGATCAACGACAGCCGCCAACTGCGCGACGCCATCGGCAAGCGCCTGCACGATGCGCAAGCCACGCAAAGCAACGGCTGGATCAAGGCCCTCGGCGCCTGGGGCAGCACCGATTCGCGCCACGACACCGCTGGATACAGTACGTCGATTGGCGGCCTGCTGGCCGGTGTCGACGGAGCGCTGGACGAGCAGACCCGCATCGGTCTGGTCACCGGTTACAGCGACAGCTCGCTGAGCATGGGCTCGGGCACGCATTCTTCAGCCAAGGTCGACAGCTATCACCTCGGCGCCTACGCCGGTCACGACATCGGCGCCTGGCGCCTGAGTACCGGCGCCGCCTACAGCTGGCATCGCGCCGATGTGAAGCGCGACTTGCAGTACGGCAACGTCAGCGCCAAGCAAAAAGCCAAGGTCGATGTCGCCACCACTCAGGTGTTCGGCGAAGCGGCTTATCGATTGAATCTGCAACCGCTGGCCCTGGAGCCGTTCGCCAACCTGGCCTACGTACACCTCGACACCGACGGCTTCACCGAGAAGGGCGACGCCGCCGCGCTGAAAAGCAATGACGACCAGCGCGACGCGGTGTTGAGCACCCTCGGCGTGCGGGCGCTCAAGACCTTTGACCTGCCGTCCGCGCAGAAACTGCAAGTGAGCGGTCATCTGGGCTGGCAGCACAGCCTGACCGACATCGACTCCGAACAGCATTTGCGCTTCGCCAACGGCAGCGCGCCGTACACCGTTGAAAGCTCGCCACTGGTGCGCGACGCCGCCCTGGTCGGCGTGCAGGCCAGCCTGGCGCTGACCCGCGACGTGCGGGTCAACCTCGATTACACCGGACAACTGGCCAGCCGCGAGAAACAACACGGCGTGGGCCTGAGCCTGAACTGG
The DNA here is from genome assembly GCF_021602345.1 of Pseudomonas pharyngis. Taxonomy (GTDB): domain Bacteria; phylum Pseudomonadota; class Gammaproteobacteria; order Pseudomonadales; family Pseudomonadaceae; genus Aquipseudomonas; species Aquipseudomonas pharyngis. Next base: position 424,206 of record NZ_BQID01000002.1, on the reverse strand, counting down.
CAGTTCTAAACACACGGATGATCGTTCCCACGTCGAGGCGTCGAACCGTCTGCGTGGGAATGCCTCTAGGGACGCGGAGCGTCACGGGCTGCATTCCCACGCGGGAGCGTGGGAACGATCAACGATCACTTCAATAGACGGATTTTTCGCAACATCACTAAGGAAGGTCGCTGGATGAAAAACAACAACACCCCCGCGCAATCGGGTGGCTGCTTTCGCCTGAAAACTCTCAATGTCGCCTTGCTCTGCGCACTGGCCACCTGGGGCAACGCAAACGCGGCGCCCTACGTGGAAAGCGGCCGGGCAGGGGATCCGGGCAGTTGGCGCAGCGCCGAATTCCAGGCCGACTGGGGCCTGGGCGCCATCGGTGCGGATCACGCGTACGCCGCCGGTTACACCGGTAAGGGCGTGAAACTGGGGATCTTCGACCAGCCGGTCTACGCCGCGCACCCGGAGTTTTCCGGCAGTAACAAAGTCATCACCCTGGTGACCTCGGGGATCCGCGAATACACCGACCCGTACATTCCGGTCAAAGCCGGGGACGCGTTTCGCTATGACGGTTCGCCCTCGGTCGGCTCCGACGGCAAGCTCGGCGCCCACGGTACTCACGTCGGCGGTATCGCCGCCGGCAGCCGTGACGGCGGGCCGATGCACGGCGTGGCGTTCGGCGCACAGATCATCAGCGCCGACAACGGCGACCCGGGCCCGGAAGACGGCATCGTGCGCGGCAACGACGGCGCGGTGTACAAGGCCGGCTGGGATGCGCTGATCGCCAGCGGCGCGCGGATCATCAACAACAGCTGGGGCATCGGCATCACCGACCGTTTTGACCTCGGCGGCCGTGACCCTGCGTACCCGCACTTCACCGTCAACGATGCGCAAGTGCAGTTCAACGAGATCCGCACACTGCTGGGCACCAAACCCGGCGGCGCCTACGACGGCGCAATCGCCGCCGCACGCAGCGGGATCGTGACGATTTTCGCAGCGGGCAACGACTACAACCTGAACAACCCGGACGCCATCGCCGGCCTCGGTTACTTCGTGCCGGACATCGCGCCGAACTGGATCACCGTCGCCGCCTTGCAGAAGAACCCGGATCTGGCCAGCGCCAACCCGTACATCATGAGTACGTTCTCTTCGCGCTGCGGCTACACCGCGAGTTTCTGCGTGTCGGCACCGGGTACGAAAATCTTCAGTTCGATCATCGAAGGCACCAACGCCGACAACCTGACCACGGGTTACAAGAACTACAACGGCACCTCGATGGCCGCGCCCCACGTGGCCGGTTCCATCGCAGTGCTGATGGAGCGCTTCCCGTACATGACCGGCGATCAGGTCGCCAGCGTGTTGCGCACCACGGCTACCGACCTCGGCGCACCGGGCATCGACGCCCTGTACGGCTGGGGCATGATCAACCTGCGCAAGGGCATCGACGGCCCGGCGATGTTCGTCACCGAGCAGGACATCCCCGAAGAATTCCGCATCCAGGGCGCCTACGGTTCCGGTCAGTTCGTGGCCGATCTGCCGGGCATCGGCGCGATCATTGATGCGGGCAAGCCCACCGAGCGCGTGTGCAACGACATCACCTGCGGGCTCGACACCTGGCGCAACAATATCTCCGGCCATGGTGGTCTGACCAAACAAGGCATCGGCACCCTGGTGCTGACCGGCAACAACACCTACAGCGGCCCGACCCTGGTCAATCAGGGGCGACTGGCAATCAATGGCTCGCTGCAATCGGCGGTGACGGTCAATGACGGCGGCGTCCTCGGCGGTAACGGCCGGATCGGCGCGCTGACCGCCAACAGCGGCGGTACTGTGGCGCCGGGCAATTCCATCGGCACCTTGAACGTGGCGGGTGACGTGACCTTCGCGCCGGGTTCGACCTATGCGGTGGAAGTCTCGCCGACCAGCAGCGACCGGATCGTCGCCGGCGGTAAAGCGGTGATCGAAGGCGCAACTGTGACCATGTCGCTGGAAAACAGCCCGACGCTGTTGACCACCGGCGAAGTGAAAAGCCTGCTCGGCACCCAGTTCAACATCTTGCAGGCAGCGGGCGGTATTGAAGGGCAGTTCGGACAAGTGTTGCCTGACTACGCGTTCCTTGGCGGCACCCTGGCTTACTCGGCAAACGGTGTACAACTGGACGTCGGCCGTAATGGCGCCTCGTTCGCCAGCGTCGGCCTGACCCCGAACCAGCGCGCGGTCGGTGCTGCCGCCGAACGCCTCGGCGCCGGCAATGCGTTGTTCGAAACCCTGTTGCTGTCGCCGTCGGCGGCCGCTGCGCAGGATGCCTTCCAGCAACTGTCCGGCGAGATTCACCCGGCCATCGGCACGCTGCTGATCAACGACAGCCGCTACCTGCGCGATGCGGTGGGCGAACGTCTGCGTGAGCGCGATCTGTTCGATGCCGGCGCGCCGACCGATGACCGCAGCAACGCCTGGCTCAAAGTGCTGGGCGCCTGGGGCAAGAGCGATGGCGGGTCGAAATACGCCGATTCCACCAGCTCCATCGGCGGCCTGCTGGCCGGTGTCGACGGCTTGATCGCTGAAGATACCCGTCTGGGTTTCGTTACTGGTTATAGCGACAGCTCGTTGAGCATGGGCGACGGTACGCATTCGTCCGCCTCGGTCGATAGCTATCACCTGGGCGCGTACCTGGGGCATCAGATCGATGCGTTGCGTCTGACCGCCGGTGCGGCTTACAGCTGGCATCGCATCGACGTCAAACGTGACCTGCAGTTCGGTGGCGTCAGCGGCAAACAGAAAACCAAGCGCGATGCGACCACCGCGCAATTGTTCACCGAAGCGGCCTACGACCTGGGCCTGCAACCGATGAACCTGGAGCCGTTCGCCAATCTGGCCTACGTGCACCTCAACAGCGACAGCTTCACCGAGAAGGGTGATGCCGCCGCACTGAAGGGCGGCGAAGACAACCGCGATGTGGTGTTGTCGACCCTCGGTGTGCGGGCCAAGCGCACGTTTGCCCTGTCGGAGAAACATCAGCTGGAACTGGGCGCAAGCCTGGGCTGGCAGCACAACTTGAGCCGCGTGGATGCTGACAGTCACCTGGCGTTCGCCAATGGCAACAGTGCATTCACCGTGCAAAGTGTGTCGATGGATCGAGATGCCGCGGTGGTCGGCGTACGCGCCGGGCTGGCGCTCAATCGCGATGTCCGGGTCAACCTGGACTACAACGGGCTGATCGGCTCCAACGAAAAGGACCACGGTGTGGGCCTGACGCTGGACTGGCAGTTCTAAGGGGTAGCGGCAGTTCTTTCGAGAACTGCCGTTTTTGAAAGGAAGAGAGAGCACAACATGGGATTGTTCGATTACAAAAATGCCGACGGCAAAGCGCTGTACAGCGACGCCATCGCCCTGACGCTGTATGCCTACACGCCGACCGGGCAGGCCTTGCCCGGCACTGGCTGGAAGCCGATCGGCGCCACGGCGCTGGGCTATCAGGGCAAGGTCGGGGCGCAGGGCACGTTTTTCGGCGAGAAGGACGGCTTCACCAGCGCCGAAGCCGAAGTGCTCGGCAAATACGACGCCGCGGGCAAGCTGATCGGCATCGGCGTGGCCTTCCGGGGCACCGGTGGATTGGGTTACAGCGACACCTTCGGCGACATGAAAAACAACCTGCTGGCCGCCATCGGCCCGTCGGACTACGCCACTCAGTACGCGAAAAACGCGTTCGACAACCTGCTGAAATCGGTGGCCGCGTTCGCCGTCGCCCATGGCATCGCGTCCAAGGACGTCTTGATCAGCGGCCACAGCCTCGGCGGCCTCGGGGTCAACAGCGTGGCGGAGTTGAGTGCCAGCAACTGGGGCGGGTTCTTCAAGGACGCCAACTACATTTCGTTCGCCTCGCCGACCCAGAGCAGCACCGGCACCAACGTGCTGAACATCGGTTACGAGAACGACCCGGTGTTCCGTGTGCTCGACGGCACCACGTTCAGTACCGCGTCGATGGGCAAGCACGACAAGCCGCACGATTCGACCACCGACAACATCGTCAACTTCAACGACAACTACGCGTCCACCGCGCAGAACCTGGTGCCGTTCAGCATCGCCAATCCGCTGAACTGGTCGGCCCACAGCTCGCTGGGGTATGCCGACGGTCTGAATCGGGTGATCGCGTCGAAGTTCTACGGCCTGACGCATAAGGACTCGACGATCATCGTCTCCAACCTTGAGGAAGCGTCGCGGGGCAAGACCTGGGTCGAGGATCTGGGCCGCAGCGGCGAGCCGCATACCGGCAGCACGTTCATCATCGGCACCGACAGCGGTGACTGGCTCAAGGGCGGGGCGGGCAACGACTTCCTCGAAGGTCTGGGCGGCGATGACCGTTTCCGTGACGACGGCGGTTTCAACATCCTGCTCGGTGGCCAGGGCCACAACACCTTCGAACTGCAAAAGCCGCTGCAGAACTTCAGCTTCGCCAACGACGGCGACGGCACGCTGTACGTGCGTGACGCCTACGGCGGCATCAGCATGACCCGCGACATCGGCGCGCTGGTGAGCAAGGAGTCGGGTTCGTGGTGGGGCAGCAAGGAAATTACCTGGACCGTCACCGCCAAAGGCCTGGCCAACGGTGCCGAACTGACCCAGTACAACCATTCGCTCAGCGGCGGCGCTATGGGCGACACCCTCAAAGCCACCGCCGACGGCGACTGGCTGTTCGGCCTGGGCGGCAACGATCACCTGCAAAGCGACAAGGCCCACGTGACCTTCGTCGGTGGCGCCGGCAATGACGTGATGAGCGCGGTGGGTGGCAACAACACCTTCCTGTTCAGCGGCGCCTTCGGCTTCGACGCGATCAATGGCTACCAGGGCAGCGACAAACTGGTGTTCATGGGCGTCGAAGGCGCAGGGCAGGGCTACGACTACAAGCAACACGCGTCACAGTCCGGAAGCGATACCGTGCTGAAGATTGGCGACTTTGCCGTGACGCTGGTCGGGGTTGGTGTGGCTAACCTGTCGGATTCGAGTTTCGTCTTCGCCTGACAAACGAAAGTTGTACTGAAATGCTCCGGGGCGCCTCGGGAGGGGCGTTCTGGTTGTGAGCTATCTCTGAACAATTCCAACAAAGAGAGAGGCAACAGCAATGGGTGTGTATGACTACAAGAATTTCGGTACGGCGGAATCCAAGGCGCTGTTCAGCGACGCCATGGCCATTACGCTGTATTCCTACCACAACCTCGATAACGGCTTTGCCGTCGGTTATCAGCACAACGGCTTCGGCCTCGGCTTGCCGGCCACGCTGGTGACCGCGCTGATCGGCGGAACGGACTCCCAGGGAGTGATCCCCGGCATTCCGTGGAACCCCGATTCGGAAAAAGCCGCACTCGACGCGGTGAAAAAAGCCGGCTGGACCCCGATCACCGCCGCGCAACTGGGTTACGAGGGCAAGACCGATGCCCGCGGCACCTTTTTCGGTGAAAAGGCCGGTTACACCAGCGCCCAGGTGGAAATCCTCGGCAAATACGACGCTCAGGGTCATCTGACGGAAATCGGCATCGCTTTTCGCGGCACCAGCGGCCCACGGGAAATCCTGATCGGTGACTCCATCGGCGACGTGATCAGCGACCTGCTCGCCGCGTTCGGCCCCAAGGATTACGCCAGGAGCTACGTCGGCGAAGCCTTCGGCAACCTGATGAGTGATGTGGTGGCGTTCGCCAAAGCCAACGGCCTGACCGGCAAGGACGTGCTGGTCAGCGGCCACAGCCTGGGCGGGCTGGCGGTCAACAGCATGGCGGACTTGAGCACCAGCAAATGGGGCGGGTTCTTCCAGGACTCCAACTACATCGCCTACGCCTCGCCGACCCAGAGCAGCACCGACAAGGTGCTCAACGTCGGCTACGAAAACGACCCGGTGTTCCGCGCCCTCGACGGCTCGACCTTCACCGGTGCATCCCTCGGCGTGCACGACGCGCCCAAAGAGTCGGCGACCGACAACATCGTCAGCTTCAACGACCACTACGCCTCGGCGGCGTGGAACGTGCTGCCGTTCTCGATCGTCAACATTCCGACCTGGATCTCGCACCTGCCGACCGCCTATGGCGACGGCATGAACCGCGTGATCGAGTCGAAGTTTTACGACCTGACCAGCAAGGACTCGACGATCATCGTCGCCAACCTGTCGGATCCGGCGCGGGCCAACACCTGGGTGCAGGACCTGAACCGCAACGCCGAAACCCACAAGGGCAGCACCTTCATCATCGGCAGCGACGGCAATGACCTGATCCAGGGCGGCAACGGCAACGATTACCTGGAGGGCCGCGCCGGCAACGATACGTTCCGCGATGGCGGGGGTTACAACATCCTGCTCGGCGGCTCGGGCAACAACACCCTGGAGTTGCAGAAGCCGGTCAATAGCTTCGACTTCGCCAACGACGGCGCCGGCAACCTGTACATCCGCGATGCCAACGGCGGGATCAGCATCACCCGCGACATCGGCAGCATCGTCAGCAAGGAGCCGGGCTTTCTCTGGGGCCTGTTCAAGGACGACGTGACCCACAGCGTCACTGCGACCGGTTTGAAGGTCGGCAACAACGTCACCCAGTACGAATCGAGCGTAAAGGGCACCGGCGCCGCCGACACCCTCAAGGCCAAGGCCAGCGGAGACTGGCTGTTCGGCCTGGACGGCAACGACCATCTGATCGGCGGGACGGGCAACGACGTATTCGTCGGCGGCGCCGGCAATGACCTGATGGAGTCGGGCGGCGGGGCGGATACCTTCTTGTTCAGCGGCGCGTTCGGCCAGGATCGCGTGGTGGGTTACACCGCCAACGACAAACTGGTGTTCCTCGGCGTGCAGGGCGTATTGCCCAACGACGACTTCCGCGCCCATGCCACGGCGGTGGGGCAGGACACGGTGCTGAAATTCGGCGCTGATTCGGTGACGCTGGTCGGGGTTGCGTTGAACAGCCTGAGTGCCGACGGGATCGTGATCGCCTGACGGCAAGGGTGGGGAGGGAGCGCATTCCCTCCCCATATCAAAAGTGACTCACCAACCACTCCCTGACTCCAATACCTGCACCAACAGGAAATGCGGCCTAAAGCCATGACGTCGACGTTCGTCATTCAAGGGCTGCCAACGAGTACAGGAGATTCACACGTGAAAGGTTTCAAGGGGTATATCGGTGTTACGGGGCTTGTGCTGCTGTCGGCCAATGCCTGGGCCGATCTGCCTCACAGCTCGATTCTGAGCCGCTATGGCGTGACACCCGACCAATTACCGGAACCGGCCAAAAGCGAAGACGCCAAACCCGTCGAAGAAAAAAGCCGCTTTCATATCCAGCCTGAACAACCGTTCGTGACGATTCGCATCGGCGAAGACCATGAGCCGGAAATGACCGGAAATCTGAGCATCGACCGCATGGCGCAACAGGAGCGTCAGCGCTGCCAGCGCTTGCAGGAAGAACTGGTTCGCCGTGGCGAGCGTCCCTTCAGTTGCGACAGCTCACTCCCGGGCATGGCGTTACCACGCTGATGAATGCAAAAAAGGCTGCGATCCCATAGGGTTCGCAGCCTTTTTTGATGTTTTATCCGTCAGTCTTCTTTGCGCACCGTGGCCACTTCGTCGGCACGTACGCGGACTTTGGCACCGGAAATATCCTTGAACTCGTAGAAGCCATCCTCGGTTTTGGTATCGGGCATGTCTTCGGTCAGGTACTGGGTGCCGTTCTGCAGGGTAACCACCGTCGGGGTCGAGCAACCGGCCAGGGTCAGCAGGGCCGCAACAGCCAAAGGGATCCCGAGAGTCTTGATTTTCATAAGCAGCATTCCTGTTCATTTCGACCATTGTCGGCCTCTAACGCGGTTGGTGCCATTACGCCGGGAAAAGTTCGATGGCCACCTGAAAAAAACCGCAATGAAGGTGCCACTGATCCTTTTCCGTTTGCGCCCGCCGGGACAGGCTGGTATCTGTACGCATAACCAGTACTCGCTTGCCATGGCCCCGAATCTACCGTGACTGCCAATCCCCTCGACGACCCGTTCTATTACCTCAACAACTTTCGCCAGGTGCTTGATTGGCTTGAGCTTCGCTACGCCGATGTCATGAGCGAAACGGAACATGCCTTCATTCGCGACTTCAAGGCGCTGCCGCGTCCGTCCCAGGGTTTGCTGGTGCGTATGGTGATGCGCAAGGGTGTACATTTCCGGGCCAGCAAGCTGAATTACACGGAAATCGGCGACATCGCCGAAGCGGCGCAACCACTGCTGGAGCATGGCTGGCTCGATGAACAGGCACCGTTGACGATGGTGGAGCTGTTCGAGGTGTTGCTGAAGGCGGAGCTTCTGCAAGCCTTCGGCCCAGCCATCGACCAGCCTAAAAGCAAGAAAGTCGACTGGCTGCCGCTGTTGCACGAACAATTCCCCGAGCCACGCAGTTTCCAGCAATGGTGCCCGACGCTGGCCGACCGGCTGCTCAGCCTGACATTGATGGACCTGTGCGACCGTTTTCGCCTGATGTTTTTCGGCAACCTCTATCAGGACTGGTCAGAGTTCGTGCTCGCCGACCTTGGCATTTTTACCTACGAAAAAGTCGAATTCAGTGCTGATTCCCTTGGCTTGCGCAGCCGTGCCGACGTCGATGCCTGCCTGTTTCTGCACGACTGCCAGCTGTATTTCGAAGCGGGCGAACCACTGGAGCCGATCGTCGAACAGGTCGCCGCGTTGCATTTCGACAACCCGTGGCTGCAACGCCGGCGCGGCAAACTGTTGTTCCAGATCGGCCAATACTGCGAGCGCATCGGCGAGTTTGCCCTGGCCCTGAAGATCTATCGCGATTGCGCCTACCCCGGCGCGCGATTGCGGATGATCCGTGTGTTGGAGCGCTGCGCCGAATACGCACTGGCACTGGAACTGGCGGTCATTGCCGAGCAGGCACCTGAAACTGCCACCGAACAACAGGGCCTGCAACGGCTGGTGCCGCGTTTGCGGCGCAAGCTCGGCGGCCCACCGATCAAGCGCACGGCGCCCGGCCTGGTGGAGCGGCTGGATCTGCACCTGCCGCGCCTCGATCCGGCGTTGTCGGTGGAATATCACGTTCAGGCGCACCTGCACGAAGAAACGGGCCCGGTGCATTACGTGGAAAACAGCCTGATCAATTCATTGTTCGGCCTGTTGTGCTGGCCGGCGATCTTCGCGCCATTGCCGGGCGCATTCTTTCACCCGTTCCAGCGCGGGCCGGTGGATTTGCTCAATGAAGACTTCCAGCTCCGACGCGCCGAGCTGTTCCAGGCCTGTCTGGCCGAACTCGACGATGGCCGTTATGCCGACACCATCCGCGCGCGGTTCACCACCAAATGGGGTGTGCAGTCGCCGTTCGTGTTCTGGGGCGCGCTCAATGAAGAACTGCTGGAGCAAGCTTTGGCCTGTCTGCCGGCCGAACACCTCAAGCACTGGTTCAGCCGTCTGCTGCTGGACATCAAGGCCAATCGCGCCGGCATGCCCGACCTGATCCAGTTCTGGCCGCAGCACAAAACCTACCGGATGATCGAAGTCAAAGGGCCCGGCGATCGTTTGCAGGACAACCAGCTGCGCTGGCTGGAGTTCTGCAACACGCATCGGATGCCGGTCGCCGTGTGTTACGTGCAATGGGCGGAGCAGGGCGCTTGAGCTACAGCATCGCGGTGCGGGCACTGTGCGAATTCACCGCGAAAACCGGTGACCTCGACTTGCGCTTCACCCCGTCACCGACCGCGCTGGAGGGCATCGCCGGACATCGCACCGTGGCGTCCCGGCGCAACGACGCCTACCAGAGCGAAGTGGCGCTGGAGGGCGCATTCGGGCCATTGAAGGTCAAGGGCAGGGCGGACGGCTACGACCCGACGCAGAACTGCCTGGAAGAGGTCAAAACCTACCGCGGCGACCTGAGCAAGCAACCGGCCAATCACCGTTCGTTGCATTGGGCCCAGGCGAAGGTCTACGGCTGGTTGATGTGCTGTCGATTGCAGCTTGAGCAAATCAACCTGGCGCTGGTGTACTTCGACATCGTCACGGAAAAGGAAACCTGCCTGGTCGAGGTTTTCAGTGCCGAAGCGCTGCGGCAGTTCTTCGAACAACAGTGCGGTTTGTTCCTGAAGTGGGCCGAACAGGAAATGGCCCACCGCGAAGCGCGCAACCGGGCGGCCCAGCAGTTGGGTTTTCCTCATGCTGCCTTTCGTCCCGGTCAGCGTCACCTCGCCGAATCGGTGTTCAAGGCCGTCAGCACCGGCCGCTGCCTGATGGCCCAGGCTCCCACCGGCATCGGCAAGACTCTCGGCACCCTGTTTCCGATGCTCAAGGCCCTGACGCCGCAGAAACTGGACAAGGTCTACTTCCTCACCGCCAAGACGCCCGGACGCAAACTGGCGCTGGATGCAGCGCAAGTGCTGTTCGATCACAGCGAAACCTTGCCCCTGCGGGTGCTGGAAATGGTCGCCCGGGACAAGGCCTGCGAACACCCGGACAAGGCCTGTCACGGCGAATCCTGTCCGTTGGCCCAAGGCTTTTACGACCGTTTACCCGCCGCCCGTGAGGCTGCCAGTCAATTGCGCCTGCTGGATCAGACCGCGCTGCGAGACGTCGCGGCGCAACACGCGGTGTGTCCGTATTACCTGAGCCAGGAAATGGCCCGCTGGGCCGACGTGGTGGTGGCGGACTATAACTATTACTTCGATTTCAGCGCGCTGCTGTTCGGTCTGGCCCAGTTCAATCAATGGAACGTTGCGGTGCTGGTGGACGAGTCGCACAACCTGGTCGAGCGCGGGCGGCAGATGTACAGCGCCACCCTCGATCAGGCGACATTGGGCAGCGTGCGCAAAACCGCGCCCGAGGTCCTGAAAAAGTCGTTGCAACGGGTCAATCGTGAATGGAACGCGCTGCACAATGACCAGTTGGCGCCGTATCAGGCCTACGACAAGGCGCCGGAAAAACTGCTGCAGGCGCTCTCATCCTGCACGGCGAGCATCGGCGACTACCTCAACGATCACCCGCAAGGGCTCGACAGCGGGTTGCAGAACTTCTACTTCGAGATGCTGCAGTTCGGCCGGGTGGCGGAACTGTTCGACGCGCATTACCTGTTTGACATCAGCAAACGCGATCTCGAACGCAAACGCCCGTTATCGCAACTGTGCCTGCGCAACGTGGTGCCGGCGGCATTTATCGGCCCGCGCCTGAGCGCGGCACGCAGCAGCGTGCTGTTTTCCGCCACCCTCAGCCCGCGCCACTATTACGCGGATTTGCTCGGCACCCCGGCCGACACGGTCTGGATCGACGTCGAGTCGCCGTTCAGCGCCGAACAATTGCAGGTGCAGATCGTCAGCCGGATTTCCACGCGTTTCACGCATCGGCAAGCGTCGCTGGAACCGATTGTCGAGCTGATCGCCCGCCAGTTCAGTGAACGTCCGGGAAACTACCTGGCGTTCTTCAGCAGCTTCGATTACCTGCAACAGGTTGCGCAGTTACTGGCCGAGCGCCACCCGCAGATCACCCTGTGGCAACAATCCCGGGGCATGGCCGAAGGCGCGCGGCAGGATTTTCTCGACCAATTCACCGCCGACAGCCAAGGCGTGGGCTTCGCTGTGCTCGGCGGCGCCTTCGGTGAAGGCATCGATCTGCCCGGCGCGCGGCTGATCGGCGCGTTCATCGCCACCCTCGGGCTGGCCCAGCTCAACCCGGTCAATGAACAGATGAAGCGCCGTATGGCGGCGATCTTCGGTGCCGGTTACGACTACACCTATCTTTTCCCAGGCGTGCAGAAAGTGGTGCAGGCTGCCGGGCGGGTGATCCGTACCCAACAGGATCGCGGCGTGGTGATGCTGATCGATGATCGTTTTGCCGAGAGCCGGATTCGGCAGTTGCTGCCGCGCTGGTGGCAAATCGATCAAACAGAAGCGGCTGTCCATTCCATCGGTTTGACGCATACTCCTGTCATTGAGAATTTGCTTTGAGCCAAACCTGATGAGCGAGAACAAGAAGTCCGCTGCAATCGAAGACATGCGTTTTCGTTTGCTGATCGATGCGGTGGTCGATTACGCGATCTATATGATCGACCCCGAGGGCATCATCACCAGCTGGAACTCCGGCGCCAAACGCTTCAAGGGTTACGAAGAAGCCGAGATCCTTGGCGAGCACTTTTCAAGGTTCTACACCGACGAAGATCGCGCCAGCGGTTTGCCGCGGCGGGCGCTGGACACGGCGATCCGCGAAGGTCGGTTCGAGGGTGAGGGCTGGCGGGTACGCAAGGACGGCACGCATTTCTGGTGCCATGTGGTGATCGATCCGATTTACAGTCCGAGCGGGCAACTGCTCGGGTTTGCCAAGATCACCCGCGACCTGACCGACCGCAAGATGGCCGAAGAAACCCTCAAGCAGAGCGAACAGCAGTTTCGCCTGCTGGTGCAGGGCGTCACCGACTATGCGATCTACATGCTCAGCCCCGAAGGCCTGGTGACCAACTGGAACCCCGGCGCGCAGCGGATCAAGGGTTACAAGCCGGATGAAGTCATCGGCAAGCATTTCTCAATGTTCTACACCCCGGAAGACCGTGAGGCCGGTGAACCCCAGCGCGCCTTGGAAACTGCGGTGCGCGAGGGCCGCTTCGAGAACAAGAGCTGGCGCCTGCGCAAGGATGGCACGCGCTTTCTGGCGCATGTGGTGGTCGATGCGATACGCGGAGACACCGGCACCTTGCTCGGTTTTGCCAAGATTACCCGCGACGTCACCGAGGCTACCCAGGCACAACAGGCCCTGGAGAAAACCCGTGAGGCGCTGTTCCAGGCGCAGAAAATGCAGGCTATCGGCCAACTCAGCGGCGGCATCGCCCACGACTTCAACAATTTACTGACGGTGATCCTCGGCAACCTGGAAATCGTGCGCAAACGCGTAGGCGACGACCCGAAAGTCAGCCGTCTGCTGGAGAACGCCACGCAGGGCGCATTGCGCGGCGTGTCACTGACCCAACGCATGCTGGCCTTCGCCCGGCGTCAGGAGCTCAAGACCGAACCGATCGACATCCCGAAACTGGTGCAGGGCATCACCGGGCTGTTGCGCAGCTCACTGGGGCCGGGGATCCGCATCGAAACGCAGTTTCCCGAAGACCTGCAAGCGGTGCTGGCCGACAGCAACCAACTGGAGCTTGCGGTACTCAATCTGGCGACCAACGCCCGCGACGCCATGCCCGAAGGCGGCAGCGTCACCATCAGTGCCGAACCCGAAGTGGTGCTCGAACAGAACGATTCAACCCTGGCGGCAGGGCGCTATGTCTGCCTGAGGGTGACCGATACCGGTGAGGGCATGGACGCTGAAACGCTGGCGTCGGCAACCGATCCGTTTTTCACCACCAAAGGCTTGGGCAAGGGCACGGGTCTGGGGTTGTCGATGGTCCATGGCTTCATCGAACAACTGGGTGGCCGCTTCATTCTGAAAAGCACCCAGGGGCAGGGCACCACCGCTGAACTGTGGTTGCCGGTGGCCATCGACGGTGTTGTCGCCAAACCGCTTGGCTCGATGGTGTCCACCGATACGGTGCCGCGCCTCAGCGTGCTGGTGGTGGATGATGACAGTCTGGTGCTCACCAGCACGGTTCTGCTGCTGGAAGACCTCGGCCATCGCGTGATCAGCGCCACTTCCGGCGCCCAGGCGCTGGAGCTGTTCGATCAAGGCGAGGTCATCGATCTGATGATCACCGACATGGCCATGCCGCAGATGAGCGGCGCGCAACTGGCGCATGCCGTGCGTTTGCTCAAGCCGGATCTGCCGATCATTCTCGCCACCGGTTATGCCGAGCGTCTCGAAGGCTTTGCAGCGGGGTTGCCGCGACTGTCGAAACCGTTCAATCAGCTGAATCTGGTTGAGATCATCGCCCAGTCGATGAAGTGAACCGAGGGCGCGCAGGATCCATCTGAACTTGTCCGAGTCCGTAGGCCTCCAAACGCTTTGTTTCCGGAGCGCTCCCCGTGCCACGCATACTGACCCAACCGACCGCCGAAGAAACCCTGACTGAACACAACGCGAAGATGTTCGGTTCACCCAAGGAACGGCTGGATTTCTACCGTCGGGAAATCCAGTACGAAACCAGCATCCTGGCCAACCGCACCGACGCCTACCTGGCCGCGCAATCGTTTCTGGTAATTGCCTTTGCGTCCTGCATGGCCAACCTCAACCCGGAATGGGGCAAGCTGTTCACCCTGGTGGTGCCGCCGTTTCTGGCGTTACTCGGGCTGCTCAGTTCGCTCAACGCCTGGCCGGGGATTCGCGCCGCCTACGACATCATCGATCATTGGCACTACAAGCAAAGTGAATTGCTGCGCAGCGAACCGCTGATGGGCCTCGCTTATGACGAATCGCCGTTATTCAGCGAAATGGAGTCGAGCCACAAGGGGTATCGCAAGTCATTGCTGTTTTCCATTCGTACGCCGTGGATCTTTGCCACGTTCTGGATGTTGCTCGGCAGTTATGCCTTCTACATTCAGGTGACCAATCCGGGAGGATGAATGACACCCCGCTATCGAGCCCGGTCATCATGGCCGGGCTTTTTTCGCCCGTTTCGGTTCTTGCGCCGCTCATAGCTGGCGAGGATCGGCTGGGTGCTGACGCCGTGCAGCAGAATGCTCAGCGCCACCACCGACAGGGTCAGGTCGGTACACAGCGCGCCCACGCTGTCGCCTAGTCCATGGTTCAGTGCATAGAAGAGGTAGAACAGACTGCCGATGCCGCGAATTCCGAACCAGCCGATCAATAACCGTTGGCGCCCCGCGAGCAGCGATCCCCACGGCATCAACCCCACGCAGACCGGGCGGATGACACAGAACAGCACGCCGCCGACCAACAGCGCCCGCCAATCCCAGTGACTGACCAGCACCACGCCCAGCAGGGTAACCAGAAACACTTCCATCGCCCGTTCCACCAAACCGCCGAACGCGAGCATGTCGCCCATCATGATGCCGGCTGCCACCTGACTGTCTTCCAGCCGCTCGGTATCGCCGTGCACCGCCTGCTGCGGCTCGACGTTCTGATGACCGACCACCGGTTGCACCATGTGTTCGGCGGGCGGTTGGTGGGCGCCGGTGGATTTGACTTCCTCCTGACGCAAGCCAAGGCCGGCGGCAAATACCGACAGAAAGCCGTAGCCACCAATGGATTCAGCCACGACATACGCCAGCGCAATCAACGCCAGGGCCAGATAGTCGTTCGGGCTCAGGGTGCTGTCATCGTTGCGGATACGTAGCGAGAGGGTCAGTCGACCGATGCCACGGCCCATCCAGTAGCCGCAAAGCAACCCGGCCGGAACCGCCCACAAAAGGCTGCGCAGTACCCAGTCGGGCCACTCGGCGGCAAACCCTTCACCGTGCAGCAGCAACAGCCCGAGGATCACGAAGGGAAATGCAACGCCGTCGTTGAGCCCGGCCTCGCCGGACAGGCCGAAACGCACGCTGTCGACGTCCCGCGCATCGTTGACCTGCACCAGCGCCGCGAGCACCGGGTCGGTCGGAGCCAGAATCGCTCCGATCAACAGCGAAGGGCCCCAATTCAGATCCAGGCCAAAATGCAGCAACAGGCAGACGCCAATGATCGTCAGCACCATCACCGGGCCCGCCAGACCGAATGCAATCCGCCAGCGTTTGTCGCGCAACGGCAACCGCAACTTCAAACCACAGACGAACAGGGAAAACAGCACCGCGACTTCAGTCAGGTGTTCCATCCACAAAGAGGCTTCGTCCAGCGGCAGTTTCAGCAGATCAAGCCCTGCCGGCCCGATGCCGACGCCCAGCAGCAGGCAAACAGCCGAGGTCGTGACCGGCATCCAGCGCAGGTACGACGATGTCAGCGCCAGGGTCAGCAGCACGGCACCGAGCACCGCCACCCAGATGATGAAGCTCATGACGCGCGGCCCGTAAGGTCAGTTCGATGCCGCCCCGACATGATCGGCCTAACCTGCAGTCGTGCGCAGGTATTCCGGCGTCAGCACGTTGAACCACAGCAGGATCATCGACACCAACAACGTCACCAGCACCAGCAGCGCTACACCCCAGACACTGGCCGAGTACAACAGGCCCTGTTCCTTGCGCTCGTGCATGAAGGTCGGCAGGCCGACGAACAACAGGAATGTCGAATAGATCGATGCAGCGCCGAGCACCAGCACCGCCAGCCAACGGCTGGGATACAGGCCGGCGAGACCGGCGATGAAAAACGGGGTGACGGTGTACGCCGCGAAACCGATGCACTGGTTGAGTGTCGGCCGCGCATCGAAGGTACGCGACATCCAGCGGATGAAACCGCCAATGATCGCCACGCCGACCACGATGGTGATATAGAGCAGGACACTCAGCTGCAAGGCGCTGGCACTGCTGAGCCTCACGGTTTCACCCACTGCCAGGCTCCAGCCGACATACGTGGTGCCAATGAACAGGCACACCGCCGGGACGAGGGCCAGCAACAGCAGGTGAGCAAGGTAATGACGCGGATGTGCCTCTTCTTCGCGGCGGATGTCGGTCCAGGCAAAGTTCGGCTGGGTGAAGAGTTTGATAATAGGCGCAGACATGACGACCTCCTGATCTCTTGCAACCCGAACGGGCCATGAAGGTATGGAGAGGTCGCCGTGTCCAGCGGTTCACTTTTTCTGGCAGGCGGTTCAGAGCATCGGTTTGCCGCCGGTCACGCCATAGCGCTGGCCGGTGATGTAGCTGGCTTCATCCGATGCCAGCAGCACGTAGATCGGCGCAACCTCCACTGGCTGGCCGGGACGCCCGAGTGGTGTTTGCTCGCCAAAATGCTGCACTTCCTCATCGGGCATGGTCGAGACAATCAGCGGCGTCCAGATCGGCCCCGGCGCCACGCAATTCACGCGGATTTCCCGCGGACCGAGCATCTGCGCCAGTCCACCGGTGAAATTGGCGATCGCGCCTTTGGTGGTGGCGTAGGCGAGCAGGGTGGGCTTGGGCATGTCCGAGTTGATCGAACTGGTGTTGATGATGGAGGAGCCAGGTCCCATGTGTTTGATGGCGGCCTGACACAGGCGGAAGATCGCGGTGATGTTGACGTCGAAGGTCATCACCCATTCGTCGTCGGGAATCTCCTCGAAGGTTTCGTGGGTCATCTGGAAGGCGGCGTTGTTGACCAGCACGTCGATGCGGCCGAAGCGCTCGACGGTTTGGTCCACCAACGCCTGGCACTGGGCTTTCTGCGCAATGTCTCCAGGCAGCAACAGGCACTGGCGACCGGCCTGTTCGACCCAGCGCGCGGTTTCCTTGGCATCTTCATGTTCATTCAAGTAGGCGACCGCTACATCGGCACCTTCGCGAGCAAAGGCGATCGCCACCGCCCGACCGATGCCACTGTCGGCACCGGTGATCAAGGCAATCTTGCCGGCCAGCCGACCGGAGCCGGTGTAGCTCTGTTCGCCGCAATCAGGATACGGCTCCATCTTGCGCTGTGAACCGGGAACCGGCTGCGCCTGTTTCGGGAACGGGGGTTTTGGATAGTCGGTCATCGTCAATCTCCGGGTCTCATGGCAAGTAGGCCGGTTGACCCGACCCGCTTGCGCTGAGTTCGATCGGATTGACGCTTGGATTTACGCTGACTTGATTACCGGGACTTGAGGGCTCGCTCCATCCGGGCAATGCCTTCTTCCAGCATCGAACGCGGGCAACCGAAGTTCAGGCGCACGAATTGCTGGCTGTGGTCGCCAAAGTCCAGACCCGGGCTGAGGCCGACACGAGCGTGGTCCAGGAAGAACTTCTGCGGGTCGTCCAGATCCAGCGCCGAGCAGTCGAGCCAGGCCAGGTACGTGCCTTGCGGCACATTGAGGGTCACCCCGGGCAAGCGGTTGCGCACCGCGTCCACCAGCCAGTCACGGTTGGCTTGCAGGTACTGTTTCAGCGCCTCAAGCCACGGGCCGGCTTCGCTGTAGGCCACGCGGGTGGCTTCCATGCCCAGCGGGTTGACGCTGTCGACCATGCCGCAGCGGGCGTGGTTGACGCGTTCGCGCAGGGCCGCGTCCTGGATGATCATGAACGAGGTTTTGAGGCCGGCAATGTTGTAGGCCTTGCTCGCCGACATCAGGGTGATGGTGCGGCGGGATATTTCCGGGCTCAGGGACGCGGTCGGAATGTGCACGCGGCCGTCGTAGCACAGCTCGGCATGGATCTCGTCGGAGATGATCCAGGCGTCCTGCGCCACGCAGATGTCCGCCACGGCTTGCAGTTCTTCACGGCCAAAGACCTTGCCGATCGGATTGTGCGGGTTGCTCAGCAGCAGGGCGCCGCCACCTTTCAGGGATTCACGCAGTGCGTCCAGCGGGGTGGCGTAGCTGCCGTCGGCCTGGGCGTTGAATTCCAGTTCGACCTTGTTCAGGCCCCAATGACCCGGTGCATGGCGCAGTGGCGGGTAGTTCGGGGTTTGCACCACGACGTTCTGCTGCGGTTGCACCAGCGCCTTGAGCGCCATGTTGAAGCCCGACTCCACGCCCGGCAGGAAGATCAGCTCTTGCGGTTTCACGCGCCAGGCGAACTTGTTCCAGAGGTCGGCGACGATGGCCTCGCGCAGGTTGTCCTGGGCCACGCTGTAGCCCACCAACGGGTGCAGCAGACGTTGTTGCAGCGCCTCGATGACCACCGGCGGGGCGGCGAAATCCATGTCAGCGACCCACATCGGCAACACGTCGGCCGGGTAGCGGCTCCACTTGGTGCTGCCGGTGTCGTGGCGGTCGAATACCTGATCAAAATCGAAAGTCATGCGCGGTCTCTGAAGGCGGAGATGGGTCGTGCCCGCCATGATAAGCCCATGCCCTTGAAGGAGCACACAAAACCTGTGGGAGCGAGCTTGCTCGCGAATGCGTCTGGTCAGGCAGCATCAATGTTGAATGACACACCGCTTTTCGCGAGCAAGCTCGCTCCCACAGGGAGGTGATGCTCCGACAAACGGCCGACGGTCGGTTTTCACACAGGTCGCAGAGGCTTTGTCTACAGTGAAAAAGTCGGCACTCGTGTGCCGCAACCGTGATTGTCCAGAACAAACCCGGCACCAGTACCGGGTTCCACCTGATCAGGAGTGCACGATGGATCTCAGCCGTCGTCAGTTCTTCAAGGTCGCCGGTATCGGCCTTGCAGGCTCTAGCCTGGGCGCGTTGGGCATGGCCCCGACGCAGGCCTTCGCCGAGCAGGTGCGCCACTTCAAGCTTGCCCACACCCATGAAACCCGCAACACCTGCCCGTATTGCTCGGTCGGTTGCGGCTTGATCATGTACAGCCAGGGCGATGCCGCTAAGAACGTTGCGCAAAACATCATCCATATCGAGGGCGACGCCGACCACCCGGTCAACCGCGGCACTTTGTGCCCGAAAGGCGCCGGTCTGCTGGACTTCATTCACAGCCCCGGCCGCTTGCAGTACCCGCAGGTGCGCAAGCCCGGCAGCAGCGAATGGACCCGGATCACCTGGGACGAAGCCCTCGACCGCGTCGCCGACCTGATGAAGGCCGACCGCGACGCCAATTTCGTCGAGCAGAACGCCCAAGGCCAGACAGTCAATCGCTGGCTGACTACAGGATTCCTCGCGGCGTCGGCAGCGTCCAACGAAGCGGGCTACATCACCCACAAGGTGGTGCGCAGTCTCGGCATGCTGGGGTTCGATAACCAGGCGCGTGTCTGACACGGCCCGACGGTGGCAAGTCTTGCCCCGACGTACGGCCGTGGAGCCATGACCAACACCTGGACCGATATCGCCAACGCGAATCTGATCCTGGTGATGGGCGGCAACGCAGCAGAAGCCCACCCTTGTGGCTTCAAATGGGTGACCGAAGCCAAGGCGCATAACGCCGCGCGGCTGATTGTGGTCGATCCGAGGTTTACCCGGACCGCATCCGTGGCCGATTACTACGCGCCGATTCGCACCGGCAGCGACATTGCGTTCATGGGCGGGCTGATCAATTACCTGCTGACCGAGGACAAGATCCAGCACGAATACGTGCGCAACTACACCGACGTATCGTTCATCGTCAGAGCCGGATTCGGCTTCGAGGACGGGCTGTTCACCGGTTACGACGCGGCCAAGCGCAGCTACACCGACAAATCCACCTGGGGTTACGAACTGGGGGATGACGGCTTCGTGAAAGTCGACCCGACCCTGCAGGACCCGCGCTGCGTCTATCAGCTGATGAAGCAGCATTACAGCCGCTACAACATCGACCTGGCGAGCCAGATCTGCGGCATGCCGGTCGATGCGATGAAAAAGATCTGGGAGGAAATCGCCACTTGCTCGGCACCGGGCAAGACCATGACGATTCTTTATGCACTGGGCTGGACCCAGCACTCGATCGGCTCGCAGATCATCCGCAGCGCGGCGATGGTGCAACTGTTGCTCGGCAACGTCGGCATGCCCGGCGGCGGGGTCAACGCATTGCGTGGGCACTCGAACATTCAGGGCCTGACCGACCTTGGTCTGCTGTCCAACGCGCTGCCGGGTTACCTGACCTTGCCGACCGACGCCGAGCAGGATTACGCGGCCTTCATCCATAAACGCACGCAAGTCCCGCTGCGGCCGGGGCAATTGTCCTACTGGCAGAACTACAGCAAATTCCACGTCAGCCTGATGAAAGCCTGGTACGGCGCCAATGCCACCGCCGAGAATCAGTGGGCCTACCACTACCTGCCGAAACTCGACATCCCCAACTACGACATCCTCAAGGTGTTCGACCTGATGGGGCAGGGCAAGGTCAACGGCTACATGTGCCAGGGCTTCAACCCGATCGCCGCGTTGCCGGACAAGAACCGAGTGATGGCGGCGCTGGCCAAACTGAAATGGCTGGTGGTGATGGACCCGCTGGCCACCGAAACCTCGCAGTTCTGGGAACACGTCGGGCCATTCAACGATGTGA
Organism: Pseudomonas pharyngis; assembly: GCF_021602345.1. GTDB lineage: Bacteria > Pseudomonadota > Gammaproteobacteria > Pseudomonadales > Pseudomonadaceae > Aquipseudomonas > Aquipseudomonas pharyngis. The sequence continues at coordinate 403,342 of NZ_BQID01000002.1, read as the reverse complement.
AGAGCGCCGACATCCAGACCGAAGTCATCCGCCTGCCAACCACCTGTTTTGCCGAAGAGGACGGCTCGCTGGTCAACAGCAGCCGCTGGCTGCAATGGCATTGGAAAGGCGCCGACGGCCCCGGCGAGGCGCGCACCGACGTGCAAATCATGAGTGCGCTGTTCCTGCGTCTGCGTGAGCGATATCAGGCGGAGGGCGGCAAATTCGCCGACCCGCTGTTGAAACTGTCGTGGCCGTACAAGATCGCCGAAGAACCCTCGCCGGAAGAGATCGCCAAAGAGGTCAACGGCTACGCCACCACCGATTTCACCGACGCCACGGGTGCGGCGATCAAGGGCAATTCGCAACTGGCCGGGTTCGCCCAGCTCAAGGATGACGGCAGCACCGCGTCCGGCTGCTGGATTTTCTGCGGCAGCTGGACCGAAGCCGGCAACCAGATGGCCCGCCGCGACAACAACGACCCTTACGGCATGCATCAGCATCAAGGCTGGGCGTGGGCCTGGCCGGCCAACCGGCGGATTCTGTACAACCGGGCCTCGGCAGATGTCGCCGGCAAACCCTGGGATCCGAAAAAACGCCTGGTCTGGTGGAACGGCAAAGCCTGGGGCGGCACCGATGTTCCGGACTACAAGGCCGATGTGCCGCCGGAAGCCGGGATGAACCCGTTCATCATGAACCCCGAAGGCGTGGCGCGGTTCTTCGCCGTCGACAAGATGAACGAAGGGCCATTTCCCGAGCATTACGAGCCGTTCGAAACGCCGATCGGCATCAACCCGCTGCACCCGGACAACAAGAAAGCCACCAGCAACCCGGCGGCACGGATCTTCGATTCGGTGTGGGACAGCCTCGGCGTGGCCAAGGATTACCCGTACGCCGCCACCAGCTACCGGCTGACCGAGCATTTCCACTTCTGGAGTAAGCACTGCAAGTTGAACGCGATTGCTCAACCCGAGCAATTCGTGGAAATCGGCGAGGTGTTGGCCAAAGAGAAAGGCATCGTCGCCGGGGATCGGGTTCGCGTGAGCAGCAAGCGCGGGTTCATTGAAGCGGTGGCGGTGGTGACCAAAAGGATCCGGCCGTTGCAGGTCAACAACCAGGTGGTGCACCAGATCGGCATTCCGCTGCACTGGGGCTTCACCGGCCTGACGCGCCACGGTTACCTGACCAACACCCTGGTGCCGTTTCTCGGCGATGGCAATACACAGACCCCGGAATCCAAGTCATTCCTGGTCAACGTGGAGAAGCTCTGATGGAGAATCTTTAGATGGCCAGCCAAGACATCATTGCCCGCTCGGCCACCACCACGCCGGCGCCTTCAATACGCGGCCAGGAACAGGTGGCCAAGCTGATCGACACCACCAAATGCATCGGCTGCAAGGCCTGCCAGGTCGCGTGCTCGGAATGGAACGAGCTGCGCGACGAGGTCGGCCACAACCACGGCACCTACGACAACCCGCAGGACCTGAGCGCCGATTCATGGACGCTGATGCGCTTCACCGAGCACGAAACCGACGCCGGCAACCTCGAATGGCTGATCCGCAAGGACGGCTGCATGCACTGCGCCGAGCCAGGTTGCCTGGCGGCGTGCCCCAGCCCTGGCGCGATCATCAAGCACGCCAACGGCATCGTCGATTTCGATCAGGACCACTGCATCGGCTGCGGTTATTGCATCACCGGTTGCCCGTTCAACATCCCGCGCATTTCGCAGAAGGACCACAAGGCCTACAAATGCACGCTGTGTTCGGACCGGGTGGCGGTGGGGCTGGAGCCGGCCTGCGTGAAAACCTGCCCGACCGGGGCCATCGTGTTCGGCACCAAGGACGACATGAAAACCCATGCCGCCGAACGCATCGTCGACCTGAAAAGCCGTGGCTTCGACAACGCCGGCCTGTATGACCCGCAAGGCGTCGGCGGCACCCACGTCATGTACGTGCTGCACCACGCCGACACCCCGAAAATCTACGCCGGCCTGCCGGACAACCCCGAGATCAGTCCGCTGGTGGGTTTGTGGAAAGGCATCAGCAAGCCGTTGGGTCTGCTGGCCATGGGCGCGGCGGTGCTGGCCGGGTTCTTCCATTACGTGCGGATCGGCCCGAACCGGGTCGAGGAAGATGAACATCCCGATCCGCCCGACACCTCGGTGCACGTCGTCGATCCGGCAGTGCACACCTTCGACCCACGTGGGGAGGGCCGGCCATGAGCAACAAGACGATCCTGCGCTACACCGCCAACCAGCGCACCAATCACTGGCTGGTGGCGATTCTGTTCTTCATGGCCGGGCTGTCGGGGCTCGCGCTGTTTCATCCGTCGATGTTCTGGCTGACAAACCTGTTCGGCGGCGGGCCGTGGACGCGAATCCTGCACCCCTTCATGGGCGTGCTGATGTTCGTGTTCTTCCTGGGCCTGGTGTTTCGCTTCTGGCGCTCGAACTTCTTCATCGACAACGACTGGAAATGGCTGCGGCGCATCGACCGGGTGATGGTCAACGATGAAGAAACCGTGCCGGCGGTGGGCAAGTACAACGCCGGGCAAAAGCTGCTGTTCTGGACTTTACTGCTGTGCATGCTCGGATTGCTGTTCACCGGGCTGGTGATCTGGCGCGCGTATTTCAGTCACTACTTCGGCATCACCACGATTCGCTGGGCCATGCTGCTGCACGCACTGGCGGGGTTTGTGCTGATCCTGAGCATCATCGTTCACATCTACGCCGGGATCTGGATCAAGGGCTCGGTGGACGCGATGATGCACGGCTGGGTCAGCCGCGCCTGGGCCAGGAAACACCATGCACTCTGGTATCGCGAGGTGGAAAGCCAGGATCCGCCGGAGCGACCGGTCACGAAAAAGGGCTGACAGTTGCCAACCATCCTCGAACCCGGAGAAATCGAAGCGGCGGCCAGTTCGCCGCCGTTTCTGCATTTGCCGCCACCCAACCTGTTCATGCTGCGAGCCCAGCGTCTGGAACGTTTGGCCGAAGGACATCCGCTGGCCGATTACCTGCATTTGATCGCCGGTTTGTGCCGTGTCCAACAGCAAATCCTCGATGATCCGCCCTCGACCGCGCCGCTTGATGAACAGCGGCTGGAAGTCTGTCGGCAACACGGCATGCCACCGTTTGCCGCCGACACCTTGATTCGCGAGGACACTTGGCAGCTGTATCTCGAGGCCTTGCTTCAGCGTTATGTCGCCCCCGAGCAACCGGCCGTGATCGAGGCCGTGACCACGCTGCGCATCGCCAGCCCCGGCCAGTTGCGCGCCTGGACCGTGGCGCTGGTCAGCGGCCAGTATTCGCTGGTGCCGGCGGCGCTGGTGCCGTTTCTCGGGGCGGCGCTGCAAGCGGCGTGGAGTCACTGGCTGCTCAGCGCACCGAACCTGCAACTGACACCCGGCGACAGCCTCAGCCAGTGCCCGGCCTGTGGCTCGCCGGCCATGGCCGGGGTGATCCGCCATCGCGGCAAGCACAACGGCCTGCGTTATCTGGTGTGTTCGCTGTGCGCCTGCGAATGGCATGTGGTACGGGTCAAGTGCGTGTATTGCGAACAGAGCAAAGGCTTGGAATACCTGAGCCTTGAGGATGACCGCCACGCCGCCAATCAGGCGCCGCTGCGCGCTGAAGTCTGTCCGGGCTGCAACAGCTATCTGAAGTTGCTGTATCTGGAAAACGATGGCGAGGGCGAGGCACTGTCGGCGGATCTGGGCAGTCTGTTGCTCGACATGCGCCTGGCTCAGGACGGCTATCAGCGGCTGGCGCCGAATCTGCTGTTGGCGCCAGGAGACGAATGAGGCAAGGGTCTACACTCAGGCGCATCGGCTTTTTTCCGGAGTGCCTGATGTCCGTCAGTGTCTGTGCCTTGCGTTTGCCTTCCCTCGACAGTCTGTTACGCCACCCCGCGTGCCAGCCCTTGGCCGAGCGTTACGGACGCGAGGCCCTGGTGACGGGGTTTCGCCAGTTACTGGATGACTTGCGCGACGCCGTGGTGGCAGGGCAACTGACCGCCGTAGAAATCAGCCCTGAAGCGCTGGCCGGAAGGGTTTCTGAACGCCTGGCCCTGAAGCAGCGCAGCCAGGTGCGCCGGGTGTTCAACCTGACTGGCACCGTGCTGCACACCAACCTCGGGCGCGCTTTGTTGCCCGAAGAAGCCATTGAAGCGGTGCAACTCGCGGCGCGCTATCCGTTGAATCTGGAATTCGATCTGGCCAGCGGCAAGCGCGGTGACCGCGACGACCTGATCGAAGGCCTGATCCGCGAACTGACTGGCGCCGAAGCCGTGACCGTGGTCAACAACAATGCCGCCGCCGTGCTGCTGACCCTCAACAGCCTCGGCGCGCGCAAGGAAGGCATCATTTCCCGTGGCGAGTTGATCGAGATCGGCGGCGCGTTCCGCATCCCCGACATCATGAGCCGCGCCGGCGTGCGCCTGCACGAGGTCGGCACCACCAATCGCACCCATGCCCGCGATTACGAAGCGGCGATCGGCCCACGCAGCGGCCTGATCATGCGCGTGCACGCGAGCAATTACAGCATCGAAGGCTTCACTGCCCGGGTGCCAACCTCCGAACTGGCCGTATTGGCCCATCGGCATGACCTGCCGCTGCTGGAAGATCTTGGCAGCGGCAGTCTGCTGGACCTGACCCGCTGGGGGTTGCCGGCGGAACCGACGGTGCGTCAAGCGTTGCTTGATGGCGCCGACATCGTCACCTTCAGCGGCGACAAATTGCTCGGCGGGCCCCAGGCGGGGGTGATCGTCGGGCGCAAGGACCTGATCGCGAAGATCAAGAAGAACCCGCTGAAACGCGCGTTGCGGGTCGACAAACTGACCCTGGCCGCACTCGAAGCAGTACTCGGACTCTATCGCGACCCGGATCGGCTGGCCGAACGCTTGCCGAGCCTGCGTTTGCTGACCCGTCCGCAAGCCGAGATTCTGGCCCAGGCCGCACGCTTGCAACCGGCCTTGTCCCAACTGCTGGGCGAGGGCTGGACCGTCACGGCGATGCCAGCGCTGGGCATGATCGGCAGCGGCAGCCAACCGGTGGCGCGCCTGCCAAGCGCGGCGCTGTGCCTGCGCCCGCTGGTGTCGAAGCGCCTGCGCGGACGTTACCTGCTGAATCTGGAAGCCGCGCTGCGCGCCTTGCCGATCCCGGTGCTCGGGCGCATCGATGACGATGCGTTGTGGCTGGATCTGCGGCAACTCGACGATGAGCCGGCGTGGCAGGCACAACTCGGGCAGTTGCAAACGTGATCGTCGGCACGGCGGGGCACATCGACCATGGCAAGACGTCACTGCTCGAAGCGCTGACCGGGCAAACCGGCGACCGACGCCCGCAGGAGCGCGAACGCGGGATGACCATCGACCTCGGTTATCTGTACGCAGAACTGGCGCCCGGCGCCGGGCTGGCCGGTTTCATCGACGTGCCGGGCCACGAGAAATTCACCCACAACATGCTGGCCGGAGCCCAAGGCATCGATCTGGTGTTGCTGGTGGTGGCGGCGGATGACGGCGTGATGCCGCAGACCCGCGAGCATCTGGCGATTGTCGAGCTGCTGGGCATACCACGGGCGCTGGTGGCGATCACCAAATGCGACCGGGTCGAGGCGCGCAGGGTGGAAGAGGTGCGCCGACAGGTTGAAAGCCTGCTGGCACCCGGGCCCTATGCCGAAGCACCGTTGCTGACGGTTTCCAGTGTGACGGGTGAGGGCGTCGATGCGCTGCGCGAAGCGTTGCGGCAGATAGAAGGCGAGGAGCGCAGTCGCGAAGGCGGTTTTCGCCTGGCCATCGACCGCGCGTTCAGTGTCGCCGGCGCCGGTATTGTGGTGACGGGGACGGCGCTTTCGGGCTCGGTCGCCGTGGGTGACAAACTCAGCCTCGGCCCGGCGGACAAAACCGTGCGGGTCAGGGGCCTGCACGCGCAGAATCAGACCGCCGAACAAGCCTTCGCCGGCCAGCGCGTGGCCCTGAATATCAGCGCGGATCGTCTGGAACTCGGGCAGATCCATCGCGGCCAATGGTTGCTCGCCGAATGGCTGCACGCGCCGACCCAGCGGCTGGATATCGAATTCCGGTTGTTGCCGGGCGAGCGGGTTTTCGAGCATTTCCAGCCGGTGCACCTGCATCTCGGCACGCAGGACGTGATCGCCCGGGTCGCCTTGCTGGAGGGACCGAGTCTGGCACCCGGCGAGCGCACGTTTGCGCAATTGCTGACCAACGTCCCGGTGCACGGCGTCCACGGTGATCCATTGATCCTGCGTGATGCCAGCGCCCAGCGAACGCTCGGCGGTGGGCGCGTGCTCGATCCCTTCGCCCCGGCCCGCCAGCGCCGCAGCCCGGAACGGCTGGCACAACTGCGCTCGTTGGCGATCAGCTCCGAACTGGAACAGGCCTTGCCGACGTTACTGGAATACAGCGCAAGCGGCCTCGACCCGCAACGCCTGGAGCGACAGTTCAATCGTCCGCGTGACGGCTGGACGCTGCCGGACAATGTCCGCCTGATCGAAACCCGTCAGGGCCCGGTGCTGTTCAATGCGCAGCGCTGGGGCATGCTCAAGTTCAGGCTGCTGGAGCAACTGGCGCGTTTTCATGAGCTGGAGCCCGATCAGATGGGTCCGGACCGCGACCGTCTGCGGCGTTTCAGCAGTTTGAGCCTCGAACGCGCGAGCTTCATCAGCCTGCTGGAAGAGTTGCTCGGCGCCGGCTCACTGGTCGCCAGCGGCCCGTGGCTGCATTTGCCCGACCATCAGGTGCTCCTGAGCGCCGACGACGAAACTCTGTGGCAGGCGTTGCAGCCGTTGTTTGAACAGGCCGGCTTCGATCCACCGTGGGTACGTGACGTGGCGAAAGTCGTCGGTCAGGACGACGCAATCGTGCGTTTGCTGCTGCGCAAACTGGCGCGCCTTGGCGTGATGCATCAAGTGGTGCGCGACCTGTTTGTCACCGACATCACCCTGCGGCAAATGGTGGCGGTGCTGTTGCGCCTGGCCGAAGAAAATCCGCAGATCGAAGTCACGGCCTTCCGCGATGCGCTAGGCTTGGGACGCAAGCGCAGTATTCAGATCCTCGAATACTTCGATCGGCTGGGCCTGACCCGGCGCGTCGGCGAAGGCCGGCAAATCCGCTCCGACAGTGCGCTGGCCAACCCCGGCGCGGACTGAGTTCAAGGAAGGCAATCGCGCCCGGTGGCGCGGCCGGGCTTCAAACCCGGTTGGGGACGGCATCCGTTCCCGGGCAGGTTCGACTCCGGCTGCCTTCCGCCATTTCTCCCCTCAAAACCCCAGTGGGTACTGGATCACCACGTAGATCCGGTCAATGTCGTCGCCCGCCTGAGCGCTGTTGGCCCGGTGCGACACGTGGGACAGCTGCACCGACAGATCCTTGGCCGCGCCGGACTGGACGATGTAACGCAGATCGATGTCGCGTTCCCAGTGTTTGCCGCCGTCCCCTTGCTGAGGCTGATATTCACCGGAATCCGCGTCGAACGGGTTATAGGCGCCGCCCTTGGGCGCGTGGGTGCCGTCGATGTGGCTGCCGGAAACGTAGCGGGTCATGAAATTCAGCCCCGGAATGCCGAAGGCGCCGAGATCGAGGTCGTAACGCGCTTGCCAGGAGCGCTCGTGGGCACCGTTGAAGTCGGCGTACTTGATCGAGTTGGCCAGGTAGATCGAGTCGCCACCAACGAAATCGAAGGGCGTGTCGCCATTGATGCGTTGCCAGCCGAGCATGACCGCGTGGGCGCCAACGGTGTATTTGCCCGAAAGGCTGAACGCGGTGTTGTCGATGTCGCCGGCCAGTGCCTGCCCGGTGTCGCGGGTGTGATAAACGTTGGCATCGAGCAACAGACCGGACTGTTTGAAATGCAGGTTGGCGTAGTACTGGCGCCAGGTGTCGCTCAGATCGGACGCATACAGCGCGCCGCCCACCGGGCTGTCGCTGAACAGCTCGGTGCCGACAAAACTGATGCTTTCGCCTTGGGTGCTGGCGCCATAGCCCTGAAAGTCGCCTTTGCCGGAAGAACTGTCCTGGTTCTTGAACGCCGTGAAGCGCCCGGCGACAAGGCGCGCGTTATCGATCTCGTGGCTGTCGAGCAGCAACCCCGTGGCGTATTCCGGTTGCAGGCGTTTGTCCGAGGTGTCGAACACCGGCGTTTCCACGGTCATTTCACCGAAGGCGAGGGTGGTTTTCGAAGTCTTCAACTTCAGCGCACCACCGGCGCTGGAGTATTCGCTTTCGCTACGGCCATCACTGTCCACCGGCAAAAGTCCGGTGCCGGAATGCCCCTTGCCGCCATCGAGTTTCAGCCCATAAAAGGCGTGGGCATCGAGACCAACCCCGACGGTTCCCTCAGTGAAACCGGATGCGAAAGTGCCGATAAACCCTTGAGCCCATTCCTGTTTGTAGTTTTTTCCGGCAGGCGAGGGCGAGCGGTAATCGTTGCTCAAGTAGAAATTGCGACTGAGCACTTCGGTCTTGGCGTCGTCGAGAAGTCCGCTGGCGCACGCGGTGTCGGCGAGCCCGCCAATCATTAAGGCGAGCGCGAGGCGCGGCTTGGATAAAACCATCATGTGTCAGCAACCAGGATTGGCGGAAGGTGACGCCATGGTCACGCGGATCGGCTGCCGGCGATTGAGCGCATGTGCTGAGTTGAATGTGTGAACAAGCGTCATGTTCCGCCGGCCGGCTCAGGATTGATTGTTCAAAGCACAAGACTTCACGCTCAAAAGCCGGATAATGGCGGCCAATTTGTTTAGCTCGCTATTCTGGTAACCCGCATGGAAATCAAGGTCAATTTTCTCGACAACCTCCGACTCGAAGCCAAGTTCGATGACTTCACGGTGGTGGCCGACCAACCGATCCGTTACAAGGGCGATGGCTCTGCACCGGGTCCGTTCGACTATTTCCTGGCGTCGTCGGCCTTGTGCGCGGCTTACTTCGTAAAGTTGTACTGCAGCACCCGCAACATCCCGACCGAAAACATTCGTCTGTCGCAGAACAACATCGTCGATCCGGAAAACCGCTACAACCAGATCTTCAAGATCCAGGTCGAGCTGCCGGCAGACATCTCGGAGAAGGATCGCCAGGGCATCCTGCGCTCCATCGACCGCTGCACGGTGAAGAAGGTAGTGCAGGCCGGGCCGGAGTTCGTAATCGAGGAAGTCGAGAACCTCGACGCCGATGCCCAGGCCTTGCTGATGCCGGCGTCCACCTCAGGCGCGGGCACCTGCATTGCCGGCAAGGACCTGCCGCTGGAACAGACCATCGCCAATATGTCGGGGATTCTGGCCGACCTGGGCATGAAGATCGAAATCGCTTCGTGGCGCAACATCGTGCCCAACGTCTGGTCGCTGCACATCCGCGATGCGCAGTCGCCAATGTGCTTCACCAATGGCAAGGGCGCGACCAAAGAAGGCGCGCTGGCCTCGGCGCTGGGCGAGTTCATCGAGCGGCTCAACTGCAACTTCTTCTACAACGATCAGTTCTGGGGCGAAGACATCGCCAATGCCGAGTTCGTGCATTACCCGGACGAGCGCTGGTTCAAGCCCGGCGCCAAGGATGAGTTGCCTGCGGAAATCCTCGATGAATATTGCCTGGGCATCTACAACCGCGACGGCGAACTGCGCGGCTCGCACCTGTACGACACCAACTCCGGCAACACCCAGCGCGGCATCTGCTCGCTGCCGTTCGTGCGTCAGTCTGACGGCGAAGTGGTGTACTTCCCCTCCAACCTGATCGAAAACCTGTTTCTCAGCAACGGCATGAGCGCCGGCAACACCCTGGCTGAAGCGCAGGTGCAGTGCCTGTCGGAAATTTTCGAACGGGCGGTCAAGCGCGAAATCCTTGAGGGCGAAATGGCCCTGCCGGATGTACCGCAAGAGGTGCTGGCGAAATACCCGGGCATCCTCGCCGGCATCCAGGCGCTGGAAGAGCAGGGCTTCCCGGTGCTGGTCAAGGACGCGTCGCTGGGCGGTGAATTCCCGGTGATGTGCGTGACGCTGATGAACCCGCGCACCGGCGGCGTATTCGCCTCGTTCGGCGCGCACCCGAGCTTTGAAGTGGCGCTGGAGCGCAGCCTCACCGAGTTGCTGCAGGGCCGCAGCTTCGAAGGCCTCAACGACCTACCGCAGCCGACCTTCTCGGGCCAGGCCGTGACGGAGCCGAACAACTTTGTGGAGCACTTCATCGATTCCAGCGGCGTAGTGTCGTGGCGCTTCTTCAGCGCCAGGGCCGACTTCGAATTCGTCGAGTGGGACTTCTCCGGCAACGGCGAAAACTCCAACGCCGAAGAGGCCGCAACGCTGTTCGGCATCCTCGAAGACATGGGCAAGGAAGTCTACATGGCGGTCTACGAGCACATCGGCGCCAAGGCCTGTCGCATTCTGGTGCCGGACTATTCGGAGATCTATCCGGTAGAAGACCTGATCTGGGACAACACCAACAAAGCGCTGCAATTCCGTGCGGACATCCTCAACCTGCACAACCTCAGCAAAGTCGGCCTGCGCAACCTCGCCAAAGGTCTGGAACACAGCGAGCTGGACGATTACACCGACATCACCACGCTGATCGGCATTGAGTTCGACGACAACACGCCATGGGGCAAGTTGACCATTCTCGAACTGCGCCTGCTGATCTACCTCGCCTTGCAGAAGTACGAGCAGGCCAAGGATTTGGTCGAAGCCTTCCTGCAATACAACGACAACACCGTCGAGCGTGGCTTGTTCTATCAAGCGGTCAACGTCGTGCTGGAAATGGAGCTGGATGAGGATCTGCAGCTGGAGGACTACGAAGCCAACTTCCGCCGCATGTTCGGCGACGAGCGCATGGATGCGGCGATCGGCTCGGTCAACGGCACTGTGCGCTTCTACGGCCTGACGCCGACCAGCATGAAGCTGGAAGGGCTGGATCGGCACCTGCGCCTGATCGAGAGCTACAAGAAACTGCACGCAGCGCGGGCCAACTTCGCGGGTTGATTCGGTTGGCAGCAGGCACAAAAAAAGCACCTTCGCGGGTGCTTTTTTTGTGGTCGGCAGATGATGGTGTCAGAGCGCGGCTTTCACCTGCAATCCAAACACCAACGCATTGTCGATGTCCTGGCCGGAAAACGCGCCCGGCTCAATGATGTATTGCACATTCGGGCGCAGCGTCAGCCATGGAGTGGCTTGGTAGCCATAGCCGAGTTCGATCAATTGTTCGGCGCTGTCCAGATTGGGGAACGCGGCGCCATTGGCCATGGCGGTGTCCTGCAGCACATCGCGGCTGCGCGGGTTCGGCACTGCGCGGCCGTAACCGAGCGCCACGGTGTCACGCGGGCGGCCTTCGAAAGGCTTGTACAGAACCAGACCGGTGCCGTACCACTTGCTGAACGGCGAAGCTGCCTCGCTGGCCGCCGAGTATTGGCCGAAAGCGTGCAGGCTGCGACCTTCAGAGACGTCCGAAGCCCAGACGGCCTGATCGATCAGGACGTAATGGCCGCCGCGCCCGGACACTTCCTTGTCACTGCCGATGCGTTTGACGTCGGAGCTGTCGTAGTAATAACCGAGCTTGTACTCGCCGGGCAGTTTGCCGGCCTGCTTGTAGACCAGTTCGATCGGCACCACGGTGCCGGTGGTGTGTTTCGGGCCCAGGTGCCAGGCACGGCTGGAATTGCCGTTGCTTTCCGGATCGACATTGAACGCGGCTACGCGCAGTTGCCAGGCCGGGGAGAGGTCGTATTTCACCCGCACACCCAGGTGGGCGTTGGGGTAGTTGGTCCAGCCACTGCCACCGGACATGTTCAACGGATGGCCGCAGAAACCGGCGTTCATGAAGTTGCAGAGAATGCCGCTGTCCAGCCCACCGAGGTCGTTGCCCATCGCCATGTAGCCGAGTTTGACGTTCAGCGCCGGGCTAAACAGGCTGCGCTCGTAGCTCAGCTCGGTCAGGCGGGTGTAGAGGCCGCCGTAGTTTTCCTGAATCGGCAGACGGTTGCCGACCAGGTCTTCGGAGGCACTGTTGCCGCGTCGATCGTTGATGGTCAGCTGAATCTTGCCCGCGTTGTCCACGCCGTACAGTTTGCTAAGGTCGAACTGCGCGCCGAGCTTGATGTTCTGCGAGTAACGCGCCGAGCGGTGCAGGCCGCCGTCGGCGTTGTAGGCGGTTTCGCCGGTGTAATCACCGGTGAACTTGATGCCGTCTTCGTCGAACTGGTGGCGCAGGCCGCCCCAGTCGCCGGTCAGGGTGCTGCGGGTAAATACGTTCGAATCGGTATCGGCAAGGGCGGGCAGGGCAGCGCCGCAGGTGAGACCGAACAGCATGCCGGTGAAAACCCCGGCGTGAGAAAAGCGAACAGCCAATGACATTGCGCAAATCCAGAGCGAAGGACATTAAACAACGCGGCACCCGAAGGTGCCGCGCACAAGTGAAACGAAGGCGAACGCGACGGTTTACGGCAGGGCGTAAGCCATTACGTAGTCACCGCGATCAGTCGACTGGCGAGCGCCACCGGCGGTGATGACCACGTATTGCTTGCCGGTTTTCGGCGACACATAGGTCATCGGGCCACCCTGGCTGCCGACCGGCAGACGCGCTTTCCAGATTTCTTCACCATTGGCGCTGTTGAAGGCGCGCAGGTAGAAGTCCTGGGTGCCGGCGATGAAGATCAGGCCGCCCTGGGTCGACAGCGTGCCGCCGAGGGTTGGCAGACCGATCTTGATCGGCAGGTGCATGCGGATGCCCAGCGGGCCCGTGTCTTCAACGGTGCCGACCGGCACTTGCCAGGCGACTTTCTGGGTTTTCATGTCGATGGCGGTCAACGTACCGAACGGCGGGGCCTGGCACGGAATGCCGGCAACCGACAGGAAGCGGTTTTTATTCACGGCGTAAGGCGTGCCCTTGAGCGGCACGGCCCCCATGCCGGTGTTCAGCGCTTCGCCACCGGAAGAGGCCTGAGCCTTGTTCTGCGACGGAATCATCTGAATCCACAGGCCCAGACGCATGTCGTTGACGAAGATGAAACCGTGCACCGGGTCAGTAGAAATGCTGCCCCAGTTCATGCCGCCCAGCGAACCCGGGAAGCTCAGGGATTTGTCGGTGCCCGGCGCGGTGTACAAGCCGTCGTAACGCATCGACTTGAAATCGATCCGGCACAGCAGTTGGTCGTACGGGGTGGCGCCCCACATGTCCGATTCAGTCAAGTGCTGGGCACCGATCTGCGGCATGCCCACCGATTTCGGCTGGGTCGGCGAGTACGGCTCGTTGGGGATGTTGGCAGCCTTGACCGGCACTTCTTTAACGTCGGTCAACGGTTTGCCGGTGGCGCGGTCGAGTACGTAAATCTGCCCGGCCTTGGTGCCGATGACCACCGCCGGTACGGTTTTACCGTCCTTGGTGAAGTCGATCAGGCTTGGCTGCATCGGCAGGTCGAAGTCCCAGAGGTCGTTGTGGACGGTCTGGAATACCCACTTTTCTTCGCCGCTGTTGGCGTCCAGCGCCAGGACGGAGGCACCGTAGGTGTGATCGAGTTTGCTGCGCTCGACACCATAGATGTCAGTGGAAGAACTGCCCATCGGCAGGAATACGGTGTTGGTCGCCGGGTCGTAGGACATCGGCGCCCAGCTGTTCGGCGTGCTGCGCACATAAGTGCTGCCGTCTGCGGGTGCCTTGCGATCGGTTGGATTGCCCGGGTCGAATGCCCAGCGCATGGCACCGGTCATCACGTCGAAACCACGGATCACGCCGCCCGGCATGTCGGTTTGCACGTTGTCGGCCACACGACCGCCAACCACCACGGTGGTGCCGGCCATCAGCGGCGCGGAGGACAGTTGATAGTAGCTGTCCGGCACATCACCCAGACCGGCCTTCAGATCCACCTGGCCATTGTTGCCGAAACCCCGGCAGAACTCGCCGGTGTCGGCATCGACCGCGATCAGGCGGGCGTCGATGGTGTTGGTGAGCAAGCGACGTGTGCAGTTGGCGACCGGAGCGGTCGGGGTTTCAGTCACTGGCGAGCTGGCCGGTTTGGCGACGGCGGCGCTGGCGTCGAAATACGCCATGCCACGGCAACGCTGCCAGACTTTGGACTGAGCGTTGATCGCGTTTTTCCAGAGTTCTTTACCGGTGTCGGCATCCAGTGCGATCAGGTTGTTGTGCGGGGTGCAGATGAAGACTTTATTGCCGATCTGCAACGGAGTCAGCTGGTCTTCGGCACCGTTGCCATCGCTCTCGGCGATGTCGCCGGTGTGGTAGGTCCACGCGACTTTCAGCTTGTCGACGTTGCTGCGATTGATCTGGTCAAGCGCGGCGAAGCGGCTGCCGCCTTCGGTATTACCGTAGTGCGCCCAGTCTTTCTGCGCCTTTTCCGGCTCGACCGGCGTCAGGCCCGGACCGGTACCGGTAGGGGCGACGGTCGGGTGCGCAACGAACATGTTGCCGGCAGCCACGGCCAGTCCAACGGCCAGAACAGCCGCAACGGCGTAAGCACCGCGACCCGCAACGTCACCATTGGCGCGTTTGAGCAGCGGATAGACCAGCGCGACCACCAGACCCACCGCGCTGAACATGAACAGGCGCGAGAACACTGGCCAGAACACCAGCCCTGCGTCGATCACGGCCCAGATGGCGGTCCCAACCAGAAACGCCGCGAACAGCCAGGCCCCGGCAGGCTTGCGCCGCGCGATCAGCAGACCGGAAACGGCCATCACCAGACCACCCACCAGGAAGTACCAGGAGCCTCCCAGGCTGACCAATTTCACACCGCCAGCAGCCAGTGCCAGGCCGAGCAGGGCGATGATCACCCCGAGCCCGACCAGAATGAATGTTGATATGCCCGAGAGGCGTTGACTCTGCTTCACGTTGAATGTCCCGTTGAAATGAGGCGAGCATTATATAGTTAGGTAACTACCTAGTTAAATCACTAAATCAGCATGAAGTGTAGTTTGCTGCTCAGCGAAGCGTCGGATCGGGGGACGGTTTGCGCCTGTCAGGCTGCAAGCGATATTGAAAAGTGGTTGAAAGTCGCTTTTCTGTCAGGGGAAGTGGGATTTGTGACAGGCATGGCTCGCGCAGTGATTACGTCGGTGCCTGGGCTGATTAGACTAATGGCTAACAGCGCCGGCGCCTGAGCCGCGGCTGGGCAATGATCATTTTTCCCATTACGCTGAAAAACTTCGTCCGCACCCTACAGAATTTCGTGATCGTGAAGAAAATAGTCCGCGTAGATGACCTTCAGGTATTCGTCACCACGGCTGCGGCCGGCAGCTTCTCCGCCGCCGCCCGATTGCTCGACATTTCTCCAGCCTTGGCCAGCGGAGCGGTTCAGCGTCTTGAAGGCAGTCTTGGAGCACGGTTGTTCGTTCGCTCGACCCGGCGCTTGAGATTATCGGACGATGGCGAACGCTATCTTTCCCATGCCCGGCAGGCACTCGAAGCGCTCGAAAATGGCGAGATCGCGCTGAGTGAAGGTCGCGATGAAATCGCCGGCACGATTCGATTGTCGATACCGTCGGATATCGGCCGAAACGTGCTGTTGCGATGGCTCGACGAGTTTCAGCAACTGCATCCGAAGGTGCTGCTGCAGTTACGGGTCAGCGATCAGATTGCCGACCTGGTCGGCGAACAACTGGATGCTAGTATTCGCTATGGTTTGCTGGCCGATTCCAGCCTCGTCTCTCTGGCCCTGGCGCCGTCGAACAGAAGAACGGTCTGCGCCTCGCCGGACTATCTGGCTTGCCATGGCCGGCCAGCCACACCTGAAGAATTGGGCAACCATAACTGCCTTCGATTTGTGATGGGGGAGCAGACCTACGAACGCTGGAGCTTTCATTCTGCGGACGGTGTCAGGACCGTTCAGGTGACGGGCGACCGGGTCAGTGATGATGCCGATATCGTCCGGCGCTGGGCGGTTGCCGGTTTCGGAATCGTCTACAGGTCGAAAATCGATGTGCTGGATGACTTGCGCAGCGGTCGACTGGTGGAGCTTTTCCCGGCAGACGTCGGACAGCCGGCACCGCTCCAGCTCGTGTGCCCCCATCGCACCTCGCTCACACCTGCCGTGCAGGCATTGAGGGCTTTCCTGGCGCAACGCTTCGAACGTTACGTAGCTCATTGAGAACCTGACGAGGCTGCAGGTGCCGCGTCAGGTTCAGGCCTTTGAGCCATACCTCATTGCTCTGACGTTTCTTTAGTACGTCGCTGCAGGCCTGGCGCCGATCTTGACGCGCATCAGGCTGTACGGTTTGACGCGTTTGTCCTGTCCGTCATTAAAACCTGCCGAGCGATGAAGCTGGTTGGCGGTGAAATACAGATAGCCGTCCGGGCCGATCGACAACGTATCGGGCCAAAGCACTCGTGAGTCTTCGACCAGCGTCTGCCAGCGACCGTCCGGCAGGCGTTTGCGAATCGCGTTGTGCTCGTAGTCACCGGCGTACACGGCACCGTCGGCATCGGCTTCAAGACCGTCGGAAGCACCTTTTTCACCGAGGTCGACGACGGCTTTTTCCAGTTCGGCATCGCTCACCCCCGGATCACGCAGCAGGGCAGTCGGCACGGCGTACAGATGCCTGCTCGATAACGGGCAGAAGTAAAGCGTCTTGCCGTCACTGGACAGGGCAATACCGTCAGACGCCACCGTCAACAGGCCGGTTTGGCCTTGAGCGTCGCGCGTCACCAGTGCGGGCTTGCCTTCAACCTTCGGGATAAAGGACGGGTCGGCCGAGGTGGATTGGGCGCCAGTCAGTTTGCGGCTTGCCTGGCCACTCGCCAGATCGACCACGATGATGCCGCCAGGACCACTGACCGAAGAGTCGGTAATGTAGGCGGTCCCTTCCTTGCCTGTACGGAAGTCAAAGCGCACGTCATTGACATAGGTGGTCGGCAGGATGACGTCGTCAGGGAACACAATCGTTTTTGTGATCTTGTCGGAGGCCAGGTCGATCGCCACCAGCTTGGCTCCGCCCGCCTGAGGCGCGGAAAACTTCGGTGCTGCCGTGTCGAGCACCCAGACGCGGCCTTTGCCGTCGGCAACCACACTTTGCACGCTGATGAATCCCTTGGCCGGGTTCTGCGGATCCGCGACATTGGTTTTCAGATCAGGGTAGGGCACAAGTTGACCGTTGGAAATTTCCGCAACGGTGTAGGGCACGTCATCGCCCCAGCGGGGGAAGTTCACGAAGATCCGGCCGGTTTCGGTTACCGTCACGCCTGTCGGCATGGCCCCGTTGAACGCGTAAACACGTTCGATGGCGGCGCCTTTGCCCGTATCACTTTGCGCTACGGCCAGGCCGCTTACGGATACCGCAAGGGCCAGGCCTGCGATTTTAAATAATCTGTTCATGTTCAAGTCCTTGAGCGCCAGTGATATGAGGAGCCTTCAAGCACGAGTCGCGATAAATCAGTGAGCGCGAGAAGGCAGTGACAGGCTATGCGCGACGACCTTCTTCAGACAGAAGCAGATCGCAGGAAGACTTTCCGCATTTTGCGGAAAATACAAAACTGCCAGCCTTCCATCAGGGAGGGCTGGCAGCCTTGACGACAGATGGCTTCAACTCAGGCGACCGGAATCGGGTTCTCCTCCAGTGCCTGGTTGAACTGATTGATCAGAGCGTGCTCATTAATGCCTTGGTTGGCTCGCAACGGGACGACCCGATCCACCAACACTTCCGTGGTCGCCGTTTCGAGTTTTTCCAGGGTTTCCCGAATGAATTCGTCGAGCGGCATGGCGCGCTCATCGCCGCTTTTGTGAATCAGGTCGGTGTCGACCCATGGCGGCGCGATCTCCAGCACTTTTACGCGGGTGTCGCGCAGGGTGAAGCGTTGCGACAGCGAGTAGGAGTGAATGGCCGCCTTCGTCGCCGAGTACAACGCTGTCGCGGCCAGCGGCAGGTAGGCCAGCACGGAGCTGTTGTTGATGATGAAGGCTTCGGGTTGACGCTTGAGGTGCTCGACGAATGCGGCGCTGACACGCACCGGGCCGAGCAGGTTGGTTTGCAAAAGACTCACCGCCTGTTCGTCGTCGTAATCACCCGAGGCTGGATTATCGAACGGCATGATCCCGGCGTTATTGATGATCACGTTCAGCGAGGGGTGGCGGCGTATGACTTCCTGGGCGACATCCTTGATTTGCTGCGGGTCATTGATGTCCAGCTGGACCGTGTCGATACCGGGATTGGCCCGGGCGATCTCATCCAGCAGGGCCTGGCGACGGCCCGCGATGATGACCTGATTGCCGCGCTGGTGAAATGCCTCGGCCAAAGCGCGGCCAATGCCGGAGGTGCCGCCGGTGATGAAGATCGTGTTAGCGCTGAGTTTCATGATTCATATCCTTTTGATAGCGATCAGTTGGCGTTGTAGCGCGGCGCGAGCCGGTTGCTCGAAAGCTCGGAGAACAAGGCCTGACGACTGGCTTCGTAACGCTCGTAACCTTGCAGGTCGTGCATCGAGGGGATGGAGATCAGTACGCCGTTGTCGAAATCCTGCAGAGCGCCGGCGACCAGGTCCTGGGCCGACATCACAATGCCCGGATCCAGATGCTCGACAGGCAATCCACCGATTTGCCAGAAGTCCGTCGCGGTTGCGCCGGGCAGGACAGCCTGGATCCGGATGCCTTTATCCGAGAGTTCCTTATGCAGGGACTGGGTGAACGCGGTGACGTAGGCCTTACTGCCGCCGTACACGCCGTTGAGCAGCTCCGGCGCCAGGCTGACGATCGAGGAAATATTGATCACGGCGCCTTGTTCACGGGCGACAAAACCTGGAATCGCGGCGTAGGTCAGGCGGGTGAGGGCGGTGACGTTCAGCGTGATCATCTCGGCCATTCGCTCGACATCACTCTCCAGCAGGCCGGTATGGGTGCCGATGCCGGCATTGTTGACCAGCAAAGTGATGCTGGCGTCCTCACGCAACTTGCGTTCTACCTTGGCGAGGTCCTCGGGGCGGCCAAGATCGGCCTGCAACACTTCGATGTTCTGCCGGGTTTCGCTGGTCAGGCGGCTGGCCAGTGCGTTCAGACGTTCGCGGTTGCGCGCCACCAGCACCAGATCGTAACCCCGGCGGGCAAGGTGTTCGGCGTAAATCGAGCCGATGCCGGTGGACGCGCCGGTGATGAGCGCAGTGCCTTTGTATTGTTGCGTCATGATCAAGCTCCGTGGGTTGTGTGTGGAGCCATGATGAAGGAGGGGACTGATGTCTTAAACGACGTATATGGTAGTGTTTAAGGACATTCAAAAAGGAGTTCAGTCATGCATCGCGTCGGCTATCTGATTACCGAGGGTTTTCAGGTGATGTCCCTGGCAACCCAAGCTGTATTCGAGTTCGCCAACATCGTTGCGGGGGAAGAGATCTACAAGGTCCAGAACTTCTCGATCGGCGGCGGAACCGTGCGTTCTTCATTGGGCATGTACATCGACACGCTCCCTCTGGGCGCCCCGGGATTGGCCGACACCTGGATGATTACCGGTACGCTGACCCCGTTGAATCCACCAGATGAAGAAGTGCTGGCCAGCGTGCGCGCCTTCGTCGATGGAGCCCGACGCACAGCAGGTCTGTGCACCGGCTCGTTCGTTCTGGCGCAGGCAGGGGTTCTGGACGATCGGAGGGCGACCACCCACTGGGCCTATGCGAACAAGCTCCGTGAGCTGCATCCAAGAATCGAGGTCGAGGAAGACCGGATCTTCATCGTCGACGGTCCCGTCTGGACGTCGGCAGGCATGACAGCCGCGCTGGACATGGCGCTGGGCATGGTGGAAAAGGATCTGGGCACCGACATGGCCAGGTCGGTGGCGCACAAACTGGTCATGCATCAACGGCGTTCGGGTGGGCAATCCCAGCATTCGGAACTGCTTACGCTTGCTCCAAAGTCGGACCGTATTCAAAGTGCGCTGGAGTATGCGCGCACGCACCTGGACCGCCCGCTCAGCGTGGAGGAACTTGCCGACGTCGTGCACTTGAGTCCCAGACAATTCACCCGGGTGTTTACCGCCGAGACAGGCCAGTCACCGGCCAAGGCTGTTGAAAGCCTGCGTCTGGAGGCCGCTCGCGTGATGATCGAGCAAAGCCGTCACAGCCTGGAACGCGTGGCGAAGGAAACGGGGTTTCGAGACCGTCGCCACATGCGCGAAGTGTTCATGAGAGGGTTTGGCGTTCCGCCGCAGGCAGTTCGAAGGGATGCCAGGCGGATCGGCCAGGAGAATCCATCTGATCGGGCCGCTCATCCGTAAGCGCCCCGATCAGCAGTCAAAGCCAGGATTTGATTTGCGCGCAGACGGCGTCGGTGGAAATGCCATAGCGATCATGCAGTGTCGGCAGTGCACCGGCGTCGAGGAACGCGTCGGGCAATGCGATCTGCCTGAACGTCGGCGTCACTCCGTTGCGCAGCAGTACCCCGGCAACCGCTTCACCGAGCCCGCCAATAATCGAGCTGTTTTCTGCGGTAACCACCAGCCGGCCAGACTTGCGGGCCTCGGCGAGAATGGTCTGTTCATCCAGCGGTTTGATCGTCGGCACATGCAGCACCGCAACATCGACGCCATCGGTCTGCAGCGCCTTGGCGGCCTCCAATGCGCGCATGGTCATCAAACCGGTCGAGATGATCAGGACATCGTTACCGGTGCGCAGGGTCTTGGCCTTGCCGATCTCGAATTGATACCCGTATTCATCCAGCACCAGCGGCACGTTGCCGCGCAGCAGCCGCATGTAGACCGGCCCCTGATGCGCGGCAATGGCGGGCACGGCCTGTTCAATTTCCAGTGCATCACAAGGGTCGACGATCATCAGGTTGGGCATCGCCCGGAAGATCGCCAGGTCATCGGTGGCCTGGTGGCTGGGGCCGTAGCCGGTGGTGAGGCCGGGCAATCCGCAAACGATTTTGACGTTGAGGTTTTCCTCGGCAATGGCCATGCAGATGAAGTCATAGGCGCGACGCGAGGCGAACACCGCATACGTGGTCGCGAACGGCACGAAACCTTCGCGGGCCATGCCTGCGGCAGCGCTCATCAACAGTTGTTCGGCCATGCCCATCTGATAGAAGCGATCCGGGTGGGCCTTGGCGAAAATGTGCAGGTCGGTGTACTTGGACAGGTCAGCGGAGAGGCCGACGATGTCCGGACGCTGATCCGCCAGTGCAGCCAATGCATGTCCGAAAGGTGCAGATCTGGTGACCTGACCTTCTGACGCGATCGAGGCAATCATCGCCGAGGTGGTCAGGCGCTTCTTGATCGGTTCGCCAGTCGAGGTCGGTGTGTTGGCGGCGTTGCTCATTGGTTTTTTCCTTCTTCAAGCGTGGTCAGTGCCAGATCCCATTCGTGTTCGTCCACGCGGATGAAATGGGTCTTTTCGCGGTTTTCGAGGAAGGGCACACCTTTGCCCATGGTGGTGTCGCAGATGATCACCCGTGGCTGAGTGCCGGGGTGGTGGCGGGCGGCATCGAAGGCTTCGACCAGTGCGTCCAGGTCGTTGCCGTCGACGCGCTGGGTGAACCAGCCAAACGCTTTCCAGCGATCCACGATGGGTTCGAACGACAGGATCTCGCTGGAGTGGCCGTCCGCTTGCTGGTTGTTGACGTCGACGATGGCGATCAGGTTGTCGAGCTTCCAGTGCGAGGCCGACATCACGGCTTCCCAGGTCGAGCCTTCGTTCAGCTCGCCGTCCGACAGCAGGTTGTAGACGAACGATGTCGAGCCCTTGCGCCTGAGACCCAGGCAGGCGCCGACCGCGATGCCCAGCCCCTGACCCAGCGAACCACCGGTGATTTCCATGCCCGGCGTGTAGGCGGCCATGCCCGACATCGGCAATCGGCTGTCATCCGAGCCGTAGGTTTCAAGCTCATCGAGCGGGACGATCTCGGCTTCGATCAGCGCCGCGTACAGCGCAATCGCATAGTGACCGATCGACAGATAGAAACGATCACGCGGCTCCCACGCCGGGTCTTCGGGGCGATAGCTCAGCGCATGGAAGTAAGCGACCGCGAGCAGGTCCGCCGCACCGAGGGCCTGGCCGACGTAGCCCTGGCCTTGCACCTGGCCCATGCGCAAGGCATGGCGGCGAATGTTATGGGCGCGCTCGGCCAGCGTCTGGGGTGTTGTGAATGAAAGGTTGGCAGTCATGGTGAATTCTCCTGTGAATCAACGATTGACCAAGGCAGCGGGAATGCGCAGGACCAGCGAGGCGCCGATCAGCAGCACGCCGGTGATCAGATACATGCCGATAGCGCTGGAGCCTGTGAGTGTGGTTATCCAGCCAATCAGGTAGGGCGAGCAGAAGCCGGCAAGGTTGGCGAAGCTGTTGACGGCGGCGATGCCGGCCGCGGCGGAGACACCACCAAGCAGCGTGGTGGGGAGCATCCAGAACAGCGAGGTCGCGGACAGGATGCCGGAAGCCGCCAGGCACAGACTGAGAATGGACAGCATCACATTGCCTCCAATCAGCGCCGCGAGGGTCAGGCCGATGGCCCCGGCGATCATCGGCACGATCAGGTGCCAGCGGCGTTCGCGATGTTTGTCGCCACTGCGTCCGACCAGCAACATGGCGGCGATGGCACAGAGGTACGGCAGGCTGGTCAGCAAGCCGATCTTCATCGGATCGGAGACCCCGGCATTACGCACAAGGGTCGGCAGCCAGAAGGTGATTGCGTACTGCCCCATCACCACACAGAAATAGATCCCCGCGAGCAGCCAGAGGCGACGGTCACGAATGAATTCGCCCACGGACGCATGCGTCACTTTCTGCTGGTCGTCCTCCGCCAGCTCACGAGCGATCAGGGCTTTTTCGTCGTCGTTGAGCCAACTGGCCTGATGCACGCCATCCTTGAGATAGCTGAGCACCAGCAGTCCGACAACCACCGTAGGCACAGCCTCCAGCACAAACATCCATTGCCAGCCGGCCCAGCCGTGCATACCGGCGAAGTGGTTCATGATCCAGCCGGAGAGCGGGCCGCCGACCATGCCCGACAACGGGATGGCGATGAACCACAACACCGTCATGCGCGCACGTCGGTAGGACGGAAACCAGTAGGTGAGGTACAGCAGCAGACCCGGCGCCAGGCCGGCTTCGGCAATGCCCAGCAGAAAGCGCAGGGCGTAGAACTGCCAGGCGGTTTCGACGAAGGCGAAGAGGGCGGAGACAATGCCCCAGGTGATCATGATGCGCGCGATCCAGACCCGCGCGCCGACCTTGTGCAGGATGATGTTGCTGGGCACTTCGCAGAGAAAGTAGCCGATGAAGAACATGCCCGCGCCCAGCCCGTAGACTGTTTCGCTGAGCGCCAGATCGTTCATCATTTGCAGTTTGGCAAAGCCGACATTGACGCGATCGAGGTAGGCGCACAGGTAGCACAGCATCAGGAACGGCATCAGGCGCCAGGCGGTTTTACGGTAGGCGTTGGAACGCACCGCCGAAACGGCTTCGAGCGACAGGGTAGTCATGATGGTCTGATCTCTTGTTTTTATTGACCGCCGGGCAAGTCTGCCCGGCCGTATCATCGATCCAGAACCGCACGGGCCGCGAGGCCCGCCACGTGTGTCAGTGAATCAGCATGCCGCCGTTCACATCCAGGGTGATGCCGGTCAGATAGGAGGACAGGTCGCTGGCCAGGAACAGCGCCGCATTGGCCACATCCTGGGCCTCGCCCAGGCGACCCAGCGGAATGCCGTCGATGATCGCGTGGCGGCGCTCGTCCTGCATCAGGCCGCCAGTAATGTCGGTGTGAATCAGGCCGGGAGCGATGGAGTTGACGCGCACGTTGTCCGGCCCCAGCTCACGCGCCATGGCCTTGGCCAGGCCCAGCACACCGGCCTTGGCGGCGCTGTAATGAGGCCCGCCAAAAATGCCGCCGCCACGCTGTGCGGAAACCGAAGACATGCACACAATGCTGCCGCTGGCTTGCTGGCGCATGAGCGGAATCACCGCCTGGGACATCAGCAACGTACCGCGCAGGCTCACGTCCAGCACCTTGTCGTAATCACCGGGGCGGATATCGAGGGTCTTGAGGGGTTGGGTGATGCCGGCATTGTTGACCAGTATGTCGATCCGCCCAAAGTGTTCGATGACGGTGGCGACAGCCTGCTGCACCTGGGACTCGTCGGCGACGTTGGCAGCCAGGCCGAGATGACCCTCGCCCAAAGAGGCAGCGGCATCGCGGGCAGCGGATGCGTCCAGATCCAGAATCACCACCCGGGCGCCATGTCGAGCGAAGGTCGTAGCTGTCGCGCGGCCGATACCACGTGCGGAGGCAGCACCTGTGATGATCGCGACTTTGCCTTGAAGAAGCATGGGAGAAAACCTCTGATTGTTGTTATTGAGTCGGTCCGTGCAGAACCGATGACTCAGCTTGTCTCCCGCAACGACCCTGAGCAATAACGCAAACTTCACTGGATGCTGAAAAAAATTCAGCACTCGCCAACATGCGGTTGTGGTGTTTGAATAGCCGAACGCCCGGCCTCAGCCACTTGCAGCGGAACAACCCTCATCATGAGTTCATCCGGCGAAGCACCGCCAATCCTGCCACCCCTGAAAGCCATTCAGGCCTTTGAGCAAACTGCGCGCTTTGGCAACGTCGCGCGTGCGGCCGAAGTGTTGGACCTGACGCCCTCGGCAGTCAGTCACCAACTGGCCAAACTCGAGGCGATGATCGGGAGGCAGTTGTTCCTCAGAACGGCCAGAGGGGTGACGTTGACGCCCGTGGGCGAGCAATACCTGTCCGAGATATCCGGCATCCTGCACAGCCTGGCGGTGGCAACAGAGCGCGCGACCAGTGATGTCAGCCTCGACTGTCTGCGATTGCATTCATCACCCAGCTTCGGCCTGTTGTGGCTGATGCCGCGCCTGGAACAGTTTCGCGAGAGCCATCCCGACATTCAGCTCAATCTCTCATGCTCTTATGAATCGCTGCACTTCAGTCGGGACAAGATCGACGTGGACATCCGCCACGGCATGCCGAACTGGCCAAGTTTCGAAGTGCGCACGCTGCGCAACGAAAAAATCGCAGTTCTCGCATCACCCAAGCTTCTGGAAAAACGCCCCATCCGCGCCGTCGCCGACTTGCTGGACTGCAACCTGATCCTGTCGGAAGCGACGCTGATCAAGTGGCCGCAACTGTTTGCTCAACACGGGCTGTCGCGCCCAGAAAGCCCCTACACCTTGAGCTTTGACCGCTCCTACATGACCCTCGAAGCCGCCAGCCACGGGCTTGGATTTGCATTGGAAAGCACGCTGCTGGCGCAGGACTACCTGGCGCGCGGCGAGTTGGTCGAAGTCATTCCCGGGTTGAGCGCCCCGATCACCGCACACCACCTGGTTTTCCCGAAGGCGCATGCGGGGTTTCCACGGGTGAGGCGTTTTCTGGAATGGATGCAGCGTGAGTTGGGGCATGACTTCAGTTACTGAAGCACATCCATATTGATCTTGCGCCAACACGCTTCCGAGAAACTGTAAACCGAGAACGCAATCAGCCCCAGGGCCATTACCATCAAAAGAAGCCATCCAGCGGGCAGATTCTGCAGCGCGTCCAGCGCTTCCTTCATGCCAGGCGGGTCCATGGCTTGATAAGCGGAACCGCTGACGGCCAGCAGCAAAGCAATTTCCATAAACACGACGCCGCGAGCGATCAGACCGAAGCGAGACACCGGACGGACATAACGCATGACCTCTTCGTCGGCCTCAAAATACTTCTCGAACGAGGCCTTCCAGCCCTTGATGATGTGCGCAACGCCAACCCCCAGCGGAATGAGCGCAATCAGGTACAACAATAGATTCGAGTGTTCCCACGACAAAAGATGCGCCAGCCAGTCTTTGGTCTGCTCTGCGGAATGGTTCGAACTGCGGCTACCGCTCACAAGCAGTCCCAATGCAAAAAATGCCAGAGCACCGTTGACCAGACCTCCTGCAAACAGGCCTGCACGAATCACCAGACCTTTGAGCTGCGTGCCGTGATGATCGACATCGCGTATCGCTTGCAGGACACGCCAGGCGGCAAACGCAAGCAGACCCGCCACCACAAGGCCCACCAGAAAATAGCCGAACGGCTGGCTCAGCAAGGCCTCCAGGCTCTTGTGACTGTCTTTGGGTTTTGTCGAATCCTGGGCTGCCAATAGCGCGAATATGCCGATGATCAAATAAAGCACTCCGCGAGCGGCGTATCCGCCCCGAGCGAGTATGACGAGACTGCGTTGCGCGGACATTGGATAGATTTCCGAGGTGTATTAAGAGAGCAGACCCTTGTCGCTGAAAGGGGTTCTGTTACAAATCGGAGTCCGGACATTTACCCGGAGTGCGATGGATGAAGGGGACGAGCTGACGTTGCGAGCCGGACGATCCTGACCCATCATTCAAATTCATATTGATGCCGTGGTGAAAATGGACAAACAACTGGCTGGCTACTCGATTGTATTGACCATCATCTGGGTTTCAGCGGTTATCGCGGTCATGTACTGGATGTCTAATTGAACGTACTGGGTGGCGATGTGGAAGGCGTAGTGTTGGGCGACAAGATTCAGCGAGAAGCGGACCGGCTGCTGGCGCAGATTGTCCGGGCAGACTCGATGATCATTGCTGTCAAGGCAGGGGCGCGGGCGGATGGTTTCGTGCTGGGACTGGAAACCGGCGGGGCGTTGCGTGCCGGCGATGCCGAGAAGCTGTACATCATTTTCGAAGCCGCGCTGGTGGAGCGTTTGAAGTCATTGTCGCGAGGCTGATCAGATCGGCTGATTGAATCGAAATTCATGAACAGCCATCAACTTGAACTATAAGCTGACCACTCAATGTTCATTTTTGTACGGGGCGAGGGCATGGACTGGAGTGACATGCGGATCTTCCTGGCGATTGCCCGCAGCGGCTCGCTGGGCGGAGCCGCCAGGGAGTTGGGGGTCAGTCATCCGACGGTCGGACGGCGCTTGCAGGTGCTTGAACAAACCAGTGGGCAAGCCTTTTTCCTGCGGACCGCCCAGGGGCTGGTGCTCACGGACAGTGGCGAGAGGATTCTCGGTCTGGCGCAGGACATGGAACACAGCGCCTTGGCCATCGAGCGGCGTCTGGCGGGGCATGGTGATCAGCCTGAAGGCCTGTTGCGGATATCCTCAGCCGACTGGTTCGCCTGTCATGTTTTGTCGCCGGTTCTCAGCGAACTGGTGCACCGCTACCCGTTGATCGTTCCCGAAGTCATCGCCGGGCATAGACTGTTCGATCTTGCCCGCCGGGATGCCGACATCGCTTTCCGGATCGTGCCTTTCACCGAACCCGACATAGTGCACCGCAAGCTGACAACTCTGTCGTACGGCCTATACGCGGCTTTGCATGCCCCGGCGCCGCAGCCGGACGGCGAGGGGCTTGGCCTGATCCTGATGAACATCGCCCAGGCCCATTACCCGGACGTGCAATGGTTGCAGCAACGCTATCCGCTGGCCCGCACCGTGTTCACCAGCAGTAGCCGTACGGTTCAGGCACAGATGTGCGCGAAGGGGCTGGGTGTTGCGGTGTTGCCCCGCGTCCTCGGCGACTCCGTGCCGGGACTGCGACTGCTGGATGAGCACGAGCCACCGCCAGGGCGGGACATCTGGATGGGGTATCACCAGGACATGCGCCAGATGGACCGGCTGCGCGCACTGGCTGACCTTGCCTCCAACATGATCGGTGCGGGGTAGCGCGCCTCAGGTCGGGCGTACAGCCGAGGCTTGCGCTACCGTCGCTGGCTCGCGCGCTAACGTCAGGCTTATCGCTGCCCCTACGGCCAGGCAAACGGCGATGCACAGAACAGCGATCGTGAACGCATGAGTGATGCTGACCGCCGTCGCCGGTTCTCCGAGCAAGGTATAAAACACACCGCCAATCAGTGCGACGCTCAGCGATGTGCTGATCTGCAGCGTGGCGCTGGTAATGCCTGCGATCATCCCGGCATACGCCGGCGCTACCCGGCCCGTGACCATGCGCATCAACGTCGGCAGGCCGAGCCCTTGTCCCAGACCGATCAGGAACAGGATGACCGTCATGGAAGTGAAGGGCGGGGCGAGGGTAGTCGGTGTCACTGACACGAGCCAGCCCAGCCATAGTAATCCGACTACTTCCAGTCCCATGCCTACAGGATTCACGTAGCCCCCGAGGACGCGCCTGAGGAGCGGAACCGACAGGGGACCGAGCAGAAATCCCGCGCCAAACGGCAGAAAGATCAGGCCGGCATGCAGTGCGCTCATATGCAATGCGCTTTGCATGTACATCGAAAACATCAGAAAAAACACACCGATTGAATAGAAGCAAAGCGCGACCAGAAGCGCTCGCCCCAGGCCCGGTGCATTCAGTACGGCCGGGGCGAGGATGGGAGTTCCTCCGGTCCGGTGCAAACAGCTCTCGTAGCGCCAGAACACTACCGCCAGCACAGGACTGGCGGCCAGCGACAGCCAGGCCCACCACGGCCATCCCGCCTCGCGGCCTTCAATCAACGGCACCACAAGGGTGGTCAGGGTCAGCATCGACAACGCGGTGCCCACCAGATCCAGCTTGCTCGCGTGTTGCGCACGGGTTTCTTTGAGCACACGGATGCCGAACGCAATCACCAGCAACGCGATCGGCAGGTTGACCAGGAAGATCGCGCGCCATCCCATGCCCAACACGTCGACCTCAATCAAAAAGCCGCCCAGTGCCTGACCGATCACAGACGCCAGTCCAAATACGGCCCCGTAAATGCTCAATGCCAATGGTCTTTCCGACACTGGGAAAATCGCCTGCACCGATGCAAGTGCCTGAGGGGCCATTACCGCGGCGGTCACACCCTGCAAGGCGCGTCCGAGGATGAGCATCCACGGCGAAACCGCCACGCCGCACATCAGCGACGCGGCGGCGAAGCCCAGCAGGCCAAGGAAGAACATCCGCCCGCGGCCGTACAGGTCGCCGAGTCGTCCGCCGGTAATCAGCGTCACTGCATAGAGCGTTGCATAGGAAGAAATCACCAGCTGCTCGGCAGAGGAGCCTGTCCCCAGATCCTCCTGTATCGAGGGCAGCGCGACGTTGACGATAAAAAAATCCAGGGGCGGCAGAAACGCACCGACGAGCAAGATGGCAAACATCAACCAGCGCCGGGGTTCGGGCACTTCGATTTCGATTCGAGACATGACAGGCATCCTGTAGGGAAACTCAGGTTTGACGACGACTGAAGGGCAAGGCTTCGCGCCTGCCCGGGTCAGGTCGCCGGGTCCCAATTTAGGGAGTCTCTCCTGCGTTTTCGCCTTACAAAACTGCACGGCCAACGTTCATTCCTGTCAGTGCCGTTCTGCGCCGTTGACGCTCACCATGGGCCAGGTCGTTTCAGACATTCCCTTCATCAACGACCGAGGAGTCAGACATGTCAGGTAAATTCAGCAATCAGGTTGCCGTCGTGACCGGCGGTTCCACAGGGATCGGGTTTTCCATCGCGCAAGCCTTGATCGCCGAGGGCGCCGAACGCGTTTACATCACTGGACGAGCAGCAGACAGGCTGGAGGCGGCAGTTGCCAGACTCGGCGACAAAGTTGTCGCAGTGGTTTCCGATGTCTCGCTTCAGGCCGATCTCGACACGCTCAAAGCGACAATCCAAACGCGCGACGACCGGCTGGACGCAGTGTTCGCAAATGCCGGGATCTGTGAGAAAAATCCGCTCGGAGAGACCAGCGAGGCGGCTTACTACGCCATGTTCGACGTGAACGTGAAAGGCGTTTTCTTCAGCGTTCAAACGCTTCTTCCGTTGATGAAAGACGCTTCGTCCATCGTCTTGACTGCCTCAATCTGCTCCAGCAACGGCATGGAAGGATTGAGTCTGTACAACGCGTCGAAGGCGGCGGTGCGATCGTTTGCACGCACGTGGGCCAATGAGCTCAAGGACCGCAAAATCCGCGCAAACGTGTTGAGCCCTGGCTTCACCCGCACACCGCTGATGGACAACGGGCTGAAAATGAGCGAGAGCGACATTGCCGCGCTGCGCCAGCACGTCGAGCAAATCACGCCATTGGGCTACATGGCGCAACCCGAAGAAATTGCCAGCGCGGCACTGTTTCTCGCCTCGGACGACGCCAGATACGTGAACGGCGTGGAGCTGATGGTCGATGGTGGTTTATCGCAAATCTGAAGCAGGGGATTGGTAAAGCATCGGGCAGGCGTAAGGCGACTTGTTCCATCTGCATTGATCTCATAGCGTGGTGGTCTGCCCGTTGCGATCCCGTTCATACACCTTGTTGCCCTGCAACTTCTCCTTCAGCCATCGCTCCGCCTTACCCAACGGCCGCTGCCGCGCCCAGAGCAAATCCACACCAATCTGCCAGTCCGTATGCGGATACGCCGAGAGCTGCAGTTCCACCAGCTCACCCTTGGCCAGTTCACGCTGAATGAGTTGGCGGGGCAGGGTGGCCCAGCCGAGTCCGGCGCGGACCATTTCCAATAACGCCAGATAGCTTTCCGCCTGCCACAACTGGGTCGAACGCAGGTATTCACTGCTCGGCAGTTTGCTCGCGTGGGCGCTGAAGGCCAGGCGGCGATGGACGTGCAGGTCCTCGAACGTGACGTTTTCGAGTTGCGCCAATGGGTGCCGGGGATGGCAGACGTGCAGCATGATCAGTTTGCCCAGTTGCTGGAACGCCAGCTCCTTGGGGTAACCAGGCTGTGAGAACGCCACACCGAGCACCGCTTCGCCGCTGCTGACCAGTTCACTGACGTCTCCATGGACCGGATGACGAATGATCAGGTCGACAAAGGGGAAGGCTGCTTCGAAGGCTTTGAGCACCGGCATGATCGGGCCGTACGGCGTTTCAATGGCCAGTGTCAGGCTGGGCTCTACGTTTTCCGACAGACAATCGGCGTGGGCTTCGAAGGTCATGCAGCGTTCAAGCACGGCTTCGGCCTGCACCAGCAATTTGTGGCCGCTGGCGGTGAGGGCAGGGCTGCGGTTGCTGCGGTCGAACAGGTCGACGCCAAGGTCGGTTTCGAGGTTGGCAATCGCTGCGCTGATGGTCGATTGGGTCTTGCCCAGTTTGCGCCCGGCGGCGGAAAACGATCCGCTTTTGACTACTTGGACGAACATCAACAGTTGATCGAGTGAGAAGCGCAAGCGTTGAACTCCCGGTTCGAAAATGAAGGTTTGGAGCGGCTAACGGATGCCAGATCCGTGCCATCGGAAAAAGCGATGGTTGCTAATTTGTTTCATCGCAATAAACGTTCAAATATGGCCCCGTTTCAAACGATCTCCGGGGCGGATCCACCTTCAAACGCCCTGGGCATGCCCGCAATCTCAACAGATGCCGCACCTTCAGGAGCGTGTGAAATGACCACACAACGCATTCATCCGGTGGACGAGGTTTTGCCACTGCGACAGTTGTTCACGTTTGGCTTGCAGCATGTGCTGGTGATGTACGCGGGAGCGGTGGCGGTGCCGCTGATTCTTGGCAGCGCGATGGGGCTGACCTCGGCGCAGGTGGTGTTGCTGATCAACGCCAACCTGTTGACCTCTGGTGTGGCGACGCTGATTCAAACCCTCGGTTTCTGGAAGTTCGGCGCCCGCCTGCCGCTGATTCAGGGCTGCTCGTTCATTGCCCTGGCGCCGATGATCATGATCGGCAAAGAGTTCGGCCTCAGTCAGATTTTCGGCGCGGTGATCGCGGCGGGATTTATCACCGTTGCGCTGGCACCGGTGTTCAGCCGCTTGTTGCGGTTTTTTCCGCCGGTGGTGATTGGCAGCCTGATCACCATTATCGGCATCTCGCTGATGCCGGCCGCGGCGATCTGGCTGGGCGGTGGCAATCCCGATGCGGCAGATTTTGGCAATCCCGCCAATCTGTTACTGGGTTTGGCCACGGTCAGTGTGACCCTGGTGATCTACGCCAGATTCAAGGGCTTCATCGGCAACCTCAGCGTGCTGATTGGCCTCTTTGTCGGCAGCCTGATCGCAGCGGCTTGCGGCATGACTCACTTCAATCGGGTCAGCGAAGCGGCGTGGTTTGAGCTGAGTGCGCCGATGGCATTCGGCGCGCCGGAATTCGCGCCGGTGCCGATTCTGATCATGACCCTGGCGATGCTGGTCATCATGGCCGAGACCACCGGCAACTGTCTGGCGATCGGCAAATTGACCGGCAAACCGACCACGCAACAGACCCTCGGCAATGCATTTCGCGCCGATGGCTTGTCGACCATGCTCGGTGGCTTGTTCAACAGCTTTCCTTACAACGCCTTCACCCAGAACACCGGCTTGATTGCGCTCTCCAACGTTAAAAGCCGCTTCGTTGTGGCCGCTGCCGGGGCAATCATGGTGCTGATGGGCCTGTTCCCGAAACTCGGCGCGTTGATCGCCGCGGTGCCGACGCCGGTGCTCGGTGGCTGCGCGATTGTGATGTTCGGCATGACCACGGTGGCGGGGATTCAGGAACTGTCACGGGTGCAATTCGAGGGCACGCGCAACGGCATTATCGTCGCCGTGTCAGTGAGTGTCGGGGTGCTGCCGATGTCCTTTCCGGCGCTGTTCGAACACGTCGGCCCGACCCTGAAACTGGTGCTCGACAGCGGGATTTTTCTCGGAGCGATCACCGCCATCGTCCTCAACATCCTGCTCAACGATGAAAAAAAATCGACCGAAACCATCGGCGCTACATCGGCTGAACTGGCCGACTGACTTTTGTTTTCCACTGCCCTGGAGTTACCCATGAATCAATTGACTGAACTCATCCCGGCTGGCATCAGCGCGCTTGATCTGACGTTACTGCGCCAGACCATTGCCTTGTCCGAGGCATCGAAGCAACGCGGTCGCCATCCGTTCGCGGCATTGGTGGCCGACCGCAACGGCAAGGTGATTGTCGAAGCGGGGAACAACTCAATGCCCCCGGAAGGTGATCCAACCCAGCATGCCGAGTTGGTGGCAGCGGCGGCAGCGGCAAAACTCCTGTCGCCGCAGGAGTTGGAACTGTGCACGCTGTACACCAGCGCCGAGCCATGCTGCATGTGCGCCGGCGCGGTGTATTGGACGGGGATCGGACGTGTGGTCTATGCCTTGTCGGAGCATGCCTTGCTGGGACTGACGGGGGACCATCCGGAGAATCCGACGTTCTCGCTGCCGTGCCGCGAGGTGTTCGCCAAGGGGCAACGTAAGGTCAGTGTGTTGGGGCCGATGCTGGAGGGGGAGGCGGCTGAACCGCACAGGGGGTTTTGGTCGTAACAGGTTTTGAAACGAAGCTCGAGTGATGTGATGTCGCGCACTCGCATGCGACGTCTGCAATAATGACGCCCCACTGAGACGCGAAGGCATCAAGTGCTCGTCTCGGCATCCGGAATCAGGTTTTGGAGGACTCCATGCGTGACATTATTGATGGCTTTCTGCGTTTTCAACGCGAGGTGTATCCACAACGCGTCGAGCTTTTCAGGCAGCTCGCGACAGAGCAAAACCCAAAGGCGTTGTTCGTAACATGCTCGGACAGTCGTGTAGTGCCTGAACTGCTCACACAGCGGGAGCCGGGTGAGCTGTTCGTGATCCGCAACGCCGGCAACATTGTGCCATCGTATGGCCCTGAACCCGGTGGTGTTTCGGCCACCGTCGAATATGCGGTTGCAGTGCTCGGCGTACGGGACATCGTGATCTGCGGCCACTCGGATTGCGGAGCGATGGGCGCGATTTCACGCTGCACGTGTCTGGATCATCTTCCGGCAGTTGCCAACTGGCTTCGGCACTCGGACGCCGCGAAAGCGATCAACGCGGCGCATGAGTTCGATACGCCACGCGACAAGCTCGATGGCCTCGTTCGTGAAAACGTGATCGCACAACTGGCGAACCTGCGGACTCATCCATCGGTGGCGCTTGCGCTTGAGCAAGGACGTTTGAATTTGCATGGCTGGGTCTATGACATCGAGGCAGGTTGCATCGATGCGCTGGATGGAGCCACTCGACGCTTCGTTCCACTGTCCGATTCACCGACCACCGTTGCCGTCGCTGCGCGCAACGGTGGTCAGATATAACGGCGACAGACAGGTCGGGACGGGGAAAATTTCGTCCCGGCCGATCGGTCCCTGGCCCGAATCAAAGACCCACCGATGACTCACAATCTTTTGATATTTCACGTCCTTTCTTTTATTCACACATTTACGTGGCCAACGCCGTGGTGTTGACATCGTGTTCCGGTAGAGCCACATCGCTATCGCCCGGCGTCAGAATGACCTTGCGGCAATCCTCTTCCTTTTTATCAAAAATTTTATAGCCCTCTGGAGCCTGTTCCAGCGACATACGATGGCTGATGATAACCTCCGGTGAGAGGCGGCCTGCCTCGATGTGATGTAGCAGTTCCGGCAGGAAGCGATGCACGTGGGTTTGACCCATTTTGAAAGTCAGACCCTTGTCAAACGCGTCCCCGAAAAGGAATCCATGTATGAATCCAGAGTAGACTCCAGGGACACTCACAATGCCACCACGTCTGACAGCTGCAATACACTGGCGCAGAGCTTTGCCGCTACTTCCCTCGAGCTTGAGTGTCGCGAGAACCGTTTCCGTCGTACTGCCTTTCGCTTCAAACCCGACCGCGTCCACGACGCCGTCGACGCCCCGCATTCCTTTGGTTTGCCGAATGATCGTATCTGCAGGGTCGTCGTCTTCATCGAAGTTGATGGGAATTACGCCGTATGTTTTCTGCGCGTAAGCCAAGCGGTAAGGATGGTGATCGACCATGAAAATCTGGTCGGCCCCGAGCATTCTTGCGCAGGCTGCACTTAATAAACCGACAGGGCCCGCACCATAAATGGCGATGCTGGAGCCGTTGCCAATCCCCGCGTTCGTTACAGCCTGATACGCAGTCGGGAGGATGTCGGAGAGGAAAAGAACTTTTTCATCCGGCAGTGTCCCTGGCACTTTGAACGGCCCGGTGTTGGCTTTCGGTACACGCACGTATTCGGCCTGCCCGCCAGGCACTCCGCCGTACATATGGCTGAATCCGAACAGCGCGGCTCCCGGGGGTATCGCCTTTTTATTCAAGATCGCTCCACGCCCCGTATTTGTAGTTTCGCAGGCCGCGAACAGATCCATTGCGCAGAAGAAACAGCTGCCGCAGGCAATGACGAAGGGAATGACAACCCGATCGCCCGGCTGCACGGCGGTCACCGCTGAACCTGCCTCCTCGACGATCCCCATGAACTCATGACCGAAAATATCGCCATGCTCGACGGTTGGAATCTTTCCTCGATAAAGGTGAAGGTCAGATCCGCAAATCGCGGTTGCCGTCACTCGAAGAATGATGTCATCGCTGTCCTGGATGACTGGATCCGCAATGTTGTCGACTTTGACGCTGTGCGCGCCGTGATACGTAAGTGCTCTCATGGCGTCCTACCTCTGACTTTCACTGGATGTAAGTGGGAGAGGGCACACGGAGAGCGTAAGTTCATAATGAAAGGCGGGGGAAGTGACTGGCGGTGGTCCTCACAATGAAGAGCGCCTTATCACCCTGTCTTGCGTCTCCGTCGTGATCCGCAATTAATCGAAACTTCGCCGTCCGCCGGGCGGTCCAGACCTTTACATCTCCCGAGCGTGTCGTGGATGTCGGCGCACCGGGATGTCATACGCAATGAAAAGATGAGGTCGGACATGACGGTGACAGTGGGTGATTTTCTGGTCGAACGCCTGAGCCAATGGGGTGTGACGCGAATTTTTGGTTATCCCGGCGACGGTATCAACGGCGTCTTCGGTGCGTTGAGCCGGGCGGGCGGCAAGATCGAATTCGTCCAGGCGCGTCACGAGGAAATGGCGGCGTTCATGGCGTCCGCCCATGCCAAATTCACCGGTGAACTGGGTGTGTGCATCGCGACATCCGGCCCCGGCGCCTCGCACCTGATCACCGGACTGTACGACGCTCGGCTGGACCACATGCCGGTACTGGCGATTGTCGGGCAGCAGGCGCGCACGGCACTGGGCAGCCATTATCAGCAGGAGCTGGATCTGGTCTCGATGTTCAAGGATGTGGCCGGAGCATTTGTGCAACAGGCCTCGGCGCCGTCCCAGGTCCGGCACTTGCTGGATCGTGCGGTGCGCACGGCGATTGGCGAACGCCGGGTGACTGCGTTGATCCTGCCGAACGACCTGCAGGACTTAGAGTACAAGGCGCCGGCGAGGGCCCACGGCACTGCGCATTCGGGGGTTGGTTACAGCAAGCCGAAAGTGCTGCCTTATGACGCGGATCTGCAACGTGCGGCCGATGTGCTGAATGCGGGAGAGAAGGTTGCGATTCTGGTGGGTGCCGGAGCGCTGCACGCCAGCGAGCAAGTGTTTGCGATTGCCGAGAAACTGGGCGCCGGAGTGGCAAAGGCACTGCTCGGCAAAGCTGTATTACCGGACGAATTACCTTGGGTCACAGGTTGTATCGGTCTGCTCGGCACCGAACCGAGCTACAAATTGATGACGGAGTGCGACACCCTGCTGATGATCGGATCGGGGTTTCCTTATGCCGAGTTCTTGCCGAAAGAAGGGCAGGCGCGCGGGGTTCAGATCGACCTGCAACCGGACATGCTCAGTCTGCGCTACCCGATGGAGGTGAACCTTGCCGGCGATGCGGCCGAGACCCTGGCGGCACTGGCACCGTTGCTCGAACACAAGCCGCTGCGCAAGTGGCGTAAAAAGATCGAAGGCTGGCGGGCGAGCTGGGATAAAACCCTCGAGAAGCGCGCGATGGCCAAGGCCGACCCGGTTAACCCGCAACGGGTGGTGTATGAGTTGTCCCCGCGTCTGCCCGAGCAGGCCATCATCACCAGCGACTCCGGTTCTTGCGCCAACTGGTTCGCCCGTGACCTGAAAATCCGCAAGGGCATGAAGTGCTCGCTCTCCGGTGGCCTGGCCTCGATGGGCGCCGCTGTGCCATACGCGATAGCGGCGAAGTTCGCTTTCCCGCAACGGCCGGTGATCGCCTTGGTCGGCGATGGCGCCATGCAGATGAATAACATGGCCGAACTGATAACGGTCGCCAAATACTGGCGACAGTGGGACAGCCCGAAGTGGATCTGCGCCGTGTTCAACAATGAGGATCTGAATCAAGTCACCTGGGAACAGCGCGTGATGGAGGGCGATCCGAAATTCGTTGCCTCGCAGAGTATTCCGGATGTGCCTTACCATTTGTTCGCCATCTCCATCGGCCTCAAAGGCATTTTTGTCGATCGGGAGGAAGACGTGGCCGCAGCCTGGGAGCAGGCGTTAGCTTCCGAAGTACCGGTCGTCATTGAATTCAAGACCGACCCGAATGTGCCGCCGTTGCCGCCGCATATCAAGCTGGAACAGGCAAAGAAATTCGCCAGCACGTTGCTCAAGGGTGATCCGGACGAAGCGGGCGTCATCGTGCAAACGGCTAAACAGGTATTGGGGACGGTATTGCCCGGGAAGCGCAAGTAGTGACGGTAAGACCCGCGAAGAGTTTCGTGACGATGGCTTGGTTTTCAATCTGCATATCACCAGGACGCCGGGGAGTCAGGGCGTCCTGGCGTCAAAGGTGAACCGAGGAAGTTCCGATCAGAAACACTATTTAACATAATATACATTACACGTAACAAAGTATTACGGAGTCAGCCCGGTTGCGCACGCCATTTCGATCTCCAGCATCGCTTTCAAACGACCTGATCTTTGTTACCTGTAGATCCCTCTATTTAAAATGTGCCGCTCTCAATCCTCGGCACGCGTCAGCTTTTCAATCAGCGCTCGATGCTGCGGATACCGCGCTGTGAGTTTTTGCCGACTTCCCATTTCCATATCGGCGAAATCAAAGCCTGGTGAAACCGCTTCGCTGATCAAACCAAATCCGTTCTCGCCATTCAGCAGTCTGGAGGCTTTCCAGATTCCGCCCGGTACGTGCAATTGCAAATGTTGTCCGGCTAGAACATCGCTGCCCATCACCAACGTCTGCAGTGAACCGTCTTCAAGGATCAAGCTGTACTCAATGGCATCGCCCAGATGGAAATAATGCAGGATGTCCGAATGGTTGAAATGAAACTGGCCGACCGGTGAATCTTCGGTAAGCAGGTAGTAAATCGACGTCATCAGAAAGCGTGAGCCGCTCGTGGTTTCAAGCATGTCCCGGTGATCAGCCTGGTATGTCCTGCGGAAATAGCCGCCCTCAACATGATCTTCAAGGTCCAGTGATTCAATCAAGTTCGACGCACTGATCTGACTCGGATTCATGGCCTGCTCCATTGTTTTTCAATACATTATGTAATAACTCGACTAAACGACCATTTAGTGTAGTTAAGCGAAAATTCAAGACGAACGACGAATTTAACAGCTAAATCTCGGTCTTCCGCTGATTCATTCCTCACTCGGGTCGTAGCTGTTCACATTGGGCACTTGCAGATGCAGGCGCCCAAGCAAGTCAACCAATGTATCAACCTCAGCCGGAGTCAAGCCGCTGAGCAGACGCGACTCTCGCTCAAGTGCAACTTTGAGCACGCGGTCATGCAGTTCTTTACCGCTGGCCGTCAATCGCACGGTGTAACGCCGTGCATCCTTGGGATCCAGTTGACTGGTGATCCGCCCCGCCGCTTCCAATGTCTGCAATGAACGACTGACAGCGCTCTTGTCGAGGCCGATGGCTTGGCAGATTCGATTGGCGGTGATGTCGGATTCAACGGCCAGCATTGAAAGCATCCGCCATTCAACCACGCCGATTCCGAAGTGTTTGCGATAGCACTGGGAGGCCCCGGTGGCGAGTTTGTTCGCCAGGAACGTCACCAGGCCAGGTACATAACGCGACAGGTTCAGTTGTGTATCAGTAGCCATCGAGAAAACACCATAGATCAAAGACCTTACATATTGGTTGACACCGCAACCAATTTATCTGAGGATTCACTCAGCCAAGCATTGCGGACAATGCGCCGCATGATACGCCGTAGCACAACCTCAAAAAAATAATTAACAGGTCTTGCTTATGAACGCTCCCCACCCGTGCCCTTTATTGGCGCCCATGATTAGCCACCCTTTCTACTTCTTCTTGCCCGGCTGATTCGTCACCCGCTCGCCCCCCTTTCTTTTTTCAGCAGCCACTTCAATGTGGAGGGAGAAGTCATGCTCCAAGTCAACGTCACCCGCAAAGTCGACGAGGCCGAGGATATCTGCAGTTTCGAGCTGTGCTCAGCAGACGGTCGCCCCCTACCGCCGTTCAACGCCGGGGCACACATCGACATCCACATTGCCGAAGGTCTGACCCGGCAGTACTCGCTGTGCAATGACTCCAAAGAGCGTCATCGCTACGTCATCAGTGTGCTGAAAGATCCCGCCTCGCGCGGCGGTTCCGCTGCGATGCACGACACCATCAGTCAGGGACAGACGCTCAGCATCAGCGAACCACGCAACCTCTTTCCACTCGCAGGCTCAGCCAGGCGCCACCTGCTGTTTGGCGCAGGCATTGGCATCACGCCGATGGTGGCAATGGCCCATGAACTTCACCACCAAGGAGCAGATTTCGAGCTGCATTACAGCTTTCGATCCCGTGAGCGTGCCGCGTTTATCCAATGGCTCGCCCAAGCGCCCTTCGCCAGCCGCGTGCATTTGCATGACGACAGCGGATCGCCTGCACAGAAAGCCGATCACCGTGACCAGTTCATGACCGCCGCCGAACACGCTGCCAATGACCGTTTCACCCCATGCTGCTCACGTGCCAAATCGCCCCGCCTGGTATTGGACCTTTGACCTGAACCGAGCCTTGACCGCTCGCCGGAGAACATCATGACCACCGCTGCCCTGCCCCTTGCACACGAAATTCTCCCGGCCACTGCGTCGAGCTTCCCGCTCGATCAATGGTACGTCGCGGCTTTGAGCCGGGAACTGAAAAACCAGCCGCTTGGCCGCACGTTACTGAACAAACCGGTAGTGCTTTTTCGCACGGCGGATAACCAGGTCGCCGCACTGGAAGACCGCTGCTGCCATCGTGCACTGCCCCTGTCCGGTGGCACGGTAGAGGAGCGCGGTTTGCGCTGCGGTTACCATGGACTGCTATTCAATGAAGGCGGTAAATGCATCGAAATTCCGGGCCAGGACAAGATTCCGAGCAAAGCCAAAGTGCCTGCCTACCCTGTCCGGGAGCAGGATCAGATCATCTGGATCTGGTTCGGCAGCGCTGAGCATCCGCAGCCGACATTCTCGCCACCGGTCTACGACGTGCACAGCAGCGGCAAATACCTGTTCGACGGTGATGTCTACCACTACGACGCGCCTTATCAACTCATCCACGACAACCTCATGGATCTGAGTCACCTGGGCTATGTCCATCTGCACACCATTGGTGGCAACGCCAGCATTCACATGAACGCGCATATGAGTGTGGACAGCGACGACTCGATGGTTCGCGTGGTTCGCCACATGCCCGATTCCGTTCCGCCGCCGACCTACACCGCCGCCTATCCGTTCAAAGGCAACATTGACCGCTGGCAGGAGATCGAGTTTCACGTCAATCACCTGCGCATCTGGACCGGCGCGATCGACGCAGGCACTGACGACTTGAATAACCCGGATCGAGGCGGTTTCCACATGCGTGGTTTTCACGGCGTAACGCCAGAAACAGACACTTCAAGCCACTACTTCTGGACCATGGCCACCAACCCTGAACATGATCCCGAGGCCGTCACAGCCAAAGTCCTGCATCAGACGCGATTGACGTTCGACGAAGACAAAGTGGTGATCGAGGCGCAGTACCAGAACATGTGCCGGTTCGGTACGCGCCCGATGATTGATATTCATGTCGACGTCGGTGCCAATCGTGCCCGTAGAATCATTGAGCGACTGCGCAATCCGACGGGTTGATGGCCGCAAAACAGTGGCGGCGGCAAACGCCGTCCACTGTGTTCAAAGCCTGCCGTTCTCTTGCTGTCGTTAAAGGAATGTCTTAAACAGCCCGATCACTCTTCGAAAATAGCCACCGCACGCACAAAACCTGCAGACGCATGCCGGATTTTGTAGGGAAAGCACGACACCGTGAAGCCGCTCGCTGGCAGGGATGCGAGGTTGGCCAGTTTTTCCATTTGCCCGTAGCCAATATCGCGCCCGGCCTTATGCCCTTCCCAGATGATCGAGGCATCGCCGCTGGCGGCAAAACGTTCACGGGTGTACTTGAACGGCGCGTCCCAGCTCCACGCATCAGTGCCGACCACGCGCACGCCGCGTTCCAGCAGATACATCGTCGCTTCGCGTCCCATGCCAATGCCGGCATCGAGATAACCCGGCTGGCCAAACAACGCCCCGGCGCGTGTATTAACCAGGACGATATCCAGCGGTTGCAACGTGTGCTCGATACGTGCCAGCTCCGCTTCGACCTCTTCTGCCGTCACCACGTGACCGTCAGGCAAATGGCGAAAATCCAGTTTGACCCCCGGCTGCAAACACCAGTCCAGCGGCAACTCGTCAATGCCAAACGCCGGCTCGCCGCCATCGGTGGTCGAGGCGTAATGCCAGGGCGCGTCCATGTGGGTGCCGCTGTGGGTGGTGATCTGCAAGCGCTCGGCGGCCCACGATTCATTGCCGGGCATCTGCTCTAGCTGCAAACCCGGAAACATCGCCGCCATCTCCGGCCAGCCTTGCTGGTGATCCATGTAATCGATTTTCGGCAACAGCGGCGGCGGGTCTGTATACGGGTTGTTATCGAGGGTCACCGAAAGGTCGACCAGACGACGTTTACGCTGGATGGGCTGTGACATGAGGCGTATCTCCGTTCAACGGCAGAGGCCGATAAGGGGCTGGATTGAGGGCGTTGCGAATAAGCGTGGCGACGTTGCCGTCATGGCAGAAACCGGCAGCGCGGGCCTGCGGGGTTTTCAAGGGAGGCATGCGCCCGAACAGGGTTTCGAGGTCAAGGTCAGCGGCGAAACTGATCAGCGCACGGCGTTGCTCGCCGTAAGTTGCCGCCAGTGCATCGATGACCTGGGCGATGGACAACTGCAGCACCGGCAGTTGCCAGACCCGCTGTTGCGCGGCGACGTCATCCAGTTCAGCGGCGTGGATCAAGTTGTTCACGCAACAGCGCGCCGACATCCACCACGCCGTCGCTTGCGGCGACACCGGGCAGCAATAGTCAGCGCCCTCGGCAAAGGCACGCATCAAGTCGCTCATGAAGGCCGAGCGCAACCCGTTGGGTTCGCGTGGGCGCGCGACAATGCCCGGCAGGCGCACCGCGCGACTGTCGACTTCACCGCGCCGACCCAGATCGATCAGCGCGCGCTCGACCATCACCTTGTGTGTGCCGTACGACAGTTGCGGTTGCAGTTCAGCCTGCTCGTTCATCTTCGCCGGCAGATCAGCGCCGTACACCGCGACGCTGCTGGCATACACCAACACCGGAGGTCGCGCCTTGTTGCGCAGTTGATCAAGCAGTTCGAGGCTGGCCAGCAGGTTGACCTGATAACCCAATTCGTAATGCGCCTCCGCTGCTCCGCCGGGAATGCTGACCAGGTGAAACACCACATCAATGCCATCGGCCAAGACACGGCGCATCAACGCCGCATCCGTCACGCTGCCGCTGTGCCGACGCAGGCGCGGATCGACTGGCAGGCCTTGGACATCGGTGTCCAGCACCAGCAACGAACGAATGACTTGCCCGCGCAAACTGCTGCGCGCGAGCAGACAACGCAGCAGTTCGCGACCGACAAAGCCATTGGCTCCGGTAATCAGTACACGCATGGGCGTTCCTTAGCCGTGGGCCTTGACGACGCGTTGATCGATCGCACCGAACAGTGACCGGCCATCGCTGCCGGTGACGTCCATGCGCACGCGATCACCGAAACGCATAAAGCCTGTCACCGGCGCGCCGTGCTCGATCATCTCGATGGCCCGACGTTCGGCGATGCACGCCGAGCCGACGTTGCGCTCGGCATTCGACACCGTGCCGGAGCCGATCAGGGTGCCGGCGCGCAAGCGCCGGGTTAACGCGGCGTGGGCGATCAGTTGGCCAAAATGAAAGTTCATCTGCGCGCCGTGCGGCTGGCCACACCACTCGCCGTTCCATTGCACTTGCAGGGGCAAATTGACGCGCCCATCACGCCAGGCTTCGCCGAGTTCATCCGGGGTAATCGCCAGCGGGGCAAAACTGGAGGACGGTTTTGCTTGCAGAAATCCAAAACCGGTGCGCATTTCACGCGGTGCCAGCGCACGCAGGCTGACATCATTGATCTGCAGAATCAGCTTGATGTGCTGCAACGCGTTTTCCGCCGAACAGCCCATCGGCACATCATCGACCAGCACGACAAATTCGCCTTCGAAATCGATGCCCTGGCTTTCGCTCGGCAGTTCGATGTCATCGTGTGCGCCGATGAAGTCATCACCGGCGCCCTGATACATCAACGGCGTACGGTCAGCGCCTTCGATCGGGTCGAGGTTGAACGCCTTCTGCATCAGTGCACCGTGACTGAGAAACGCCGAGCCATCGCACCATTGATAAGCACGCGGCAACGGGGCCATCGCCTGCGCGGGGTCGAAGGCAAAGGCCTCGCGGCAATCGTGGTTTTCAAGCTCACGCGCCAGGGCTTGCAAACGCGGCTCGGCTTCAGCCCAGTTTTCGATGGCTTGCTGCAAGGTCAGCGCTACCGAACGGGCGTCCAGCGCCCGGGCCATGTCACGCGAAACCACCACCAATTGGCCGTCACGGCTACCGTTTTTCAAGGTTGCGAGCTTCATGATTTTTCTCCCGGGCAGTCTTGCAATTCAGCGGCGAAACGCCCGTCCAGCAGAATAAACACCATGCGCGCCATGGCCTCGGTACGGTTGCTCCACGCGTGATGGGTGCCGCGCTGAACCACCACGTCGCCGCGTTTGAGGTGGACTTCTGTCTCGTCGAGCACCAGCCACACTTCGCCTTCGGTGACGATGCCGTAATCGAGGGTTTCGGTGCGGTGCATCAGTTTGTGTCGCGCGTTGGCGTGACCGGTGCCGGCGTGCGCCTGGCCAATCTCGGCAAATGCAGCCGCAGCAGAGGCATCGCTGACCTGGTTCTGCACGCTGTCCGGCGGAATGTCGACGACACGAATCACACTGCCTAGCGGGCCGGGGCTCAGTTGCAAGGGTTTGCTAGTTGGATCATCGGCATTGTCGAGCAGTGCCGGACTGCCGCTGCTGTTCCATATTTCATGAAACACCGTGCCTGGCACCGCTTGCAGTGCGAAGACGTTGGCAGTTGCTCCGTGACTGGCGACGACCGCGCGGCCTTGGGCATCATGTCCGGTGACCACGCGTTTGAATGGGGGAAGCGCTTGCATGGAAAATCCTCGTTCAATGGCCGTTGCCGATGGAGTCGTGCCCGCCGACATGGCTGCGGGTCAACAGTCCACCGAGCCTCGGCACGGACAGACAAAACAGCGCCACAACCAGTTGCAGCCAACCGATCATGGCCAGTGCTTGAGGCAACACCGTGGAAGCCCCGGAAGTGATGGCGAGTACCACCAGCGGGCTGATGAACTCGCCGGCAAAAATCGCGGCGGTGAAACACCCCGCCGCTCTCCCCCGCTGATCAAAGCCGACTTGCGCCATGATCCAGGTGATCAACGTCGGCAACATCAGACCGATGCCCAGACCATTAACCAGTACCGCGACCACCACCTGCGCGTGGCTGCCGGCAGCGGCCATCAACAGCCCGCCGATGCCAGCCAGGCCAAAGGCAATCAGCAACACATGCTGGCTGCGCAGACCGCTCAACAGGCGAAAACTCAAGGCCCCGACGAGCACACCGAGTTGATTGGCGCCCATGGTCATGCCGATCTGCTGCGGCGCATCCACGTGCAACAAGTTGAGCAAGTAGCCGGCCTGCACCGGCACGATGAACAGGCTCAGGCCCGCGAGCAGCGACAATGCATACATGGGTGTTAGTGCCCGCCATGGAAATGCGCGCGGGGCTGGCACCGGCAATGTTGCTGCCGGTTGCACGCGGGGTTGCGGTTCCCAGAGTTTCCACGCCATCAGCGGCAGGAAGATCAGCCCGACCGCGTACAGCGCAAACGGCGTGCGCCAGTCGTCCTGACCGAGAAAACCACCCAAGGCGATAAAAACCGCAGCAGACAGCGACGTCGCGACCATTTGCAGTGCAAACAGGCGTTCACGGCGTGCGCCGCTGTAGTAGT
Organism: Pseudomonas pharyngis; assembly: GCF_021602345.1. Taxonomy (GTDB): domain Bacteria; phylum Pseudomonadota; class Gammaproteobacteria; order Pseudomonadales; family Pseudomonadaceae; genus Aquipseudomonas; species Aquipseudomonas pharyngis. The sequence goes on along the minus strand of NZ_BQID01000002.1, from coordinate 358,346 downwards.
CGCCCATCAGCGTGGTGCAGCAGGTCATGATCCCCGCCTCCGCCAGACCTATCCCGGCGCGGCTGGCGACAATCGCCGGCAGCGAGTCCAGCCACAGCGGCAACACACCGCAGAGCGTGTACAGGGCCATGCTCGCCAACAACAGCGGTTTGCGTCCGAGCCGATCGGCGATGACCCCGGCAAACGGTGCCAGCAATGCAATCATCAATGCCGGCAACGTCAGCACGATCGGCACCAGCACGGTGCTGCCCGCGACATCGGCAAAATGTGCCTGCATGCGCGGCAATACCGGTGCGAGCAATACCGCGCCGAGCACGGGCAGACAGCTGCCGAGCAGCAACAGCAACGATTGCGACAAACCGGCACGGCGGCCGCTGCTTTCCAATGAAGATTCAACGGCCATGACAGGTCTCCCGATGACGCGATTGAACAATATCTACCGCCACAGCTCGTGACGGCACGGCCACATCGACTGCCTCCGCTGGCGTTTCCGCGTCGGTGTTCGTGCGCCGTGCAGGCAGCAGGAAGTACGCCAGCGCTGGCAACAACACCAGTGCGCCGACCATGTTCCAGACGAACATGAACGCCAGCAGCACGCCCATGTCAGCCTGGAATTTGATCGGCGAGAAGATCCACGTGGCCACGCCAATGGCGAGCGTGATACCAGTGAGCATCACCACTTTGCCGGTGGACACCAGTGCGCGGTAATAAGCCTCGGACAGGCTCGCGCCCTGGCGCAGATGGCCGAGCAGAATGCTCATCACATACAACGCATAATCGACGCCAATGCCGACCCCCAACGCAATGACCGGCAACGTCGCGACCTTCACGCCGATGTTCAGCCAGACCATCAATGCTTCGCAGAGGATCGAGGTGACCATCAGTGGAATCACCGCGCACAGCGTGGCGCGCCACGAACGGAAGGTGATCAGGCACAGGACGATCACCGCGCCGTAGACCCAGAACAACATCTCGCGATTGGCCTGTTTGACCACGATATTGGTCGCCGCTTCGATGCCGGCATTGCCCGCTGCCAGCAGGAACTGCACATCATCGTTGTTATTGGCGGCGGCGAATTGCTCGACATGATCGACCAGCCGCGTCAGCGTTTCAGCCTTGTGGTCGGTGAGATAGGCGTACAGCGTCAGCAGGCTGCAGTCCTCGTTGTACAAGCCGCGTGGCGCACTGGCGGTGATCATGTTGAGCATCGCCTGATTGTTCTGCAGCTCGTACCACTTGGCGCTGCCTTCGCTGAGGCCAACCAGCATGCGCCGGTTGAGCAAGGCCAGCGAGTTGGTCGAATCCACCCCCGGCAGCGCGCGCAGTTGCCAGTCCAGCGCATCGACCTTGGCAAGGATGTCGTAACGCGCACATTGCCCGGCCGGGGTCTTGACCATCACCGCGAACAAATCACTGCTGGCACCGTAATGCCGGGTCAGAAACGCATCGTCCTGGTTGTAGCGCGAGTCAGCACGCAGCTCCGGTGCACCGGCATCCAGATCACCGATCTTCAATTGCAGGCTGACCACAAAACCCAATGCCGCCAACGCCAGGCTGATGGCAATGCACAGGCTGGCCCAGCGACGTCGGGTAAACAGATCGAGAAAACGCCAGAAGCCATGACGCCGCGCCCCGGTCTGATCGTTCTGCTCGCTCTTGAGGCTCAATTGCGCCGCACGCGGCGTTACGCCGACATAGGACAGCAACACCGGCAGCAGAATCAGGTTGGTGAAAATCAACACCGCTACACCGATGCTGGCGATCACAGCCAGATCCTGAATCACCTGGATCTTGATCAGCATCAGCACGGCAAAACCCACTGCGTCGCACAACAATGCCGTCAGCCCGGCCAGGAACAGCCGGCGAAAGGTGAAACGTGCGGCAACGACCCGGTGCATGCCGCGACCGATGTCCTGCATGATGCCGTTCATTTTCTGCGCGCCGTGGCTCATGCCGATGGCAAACACCAGAAACGGCACCAGCACCGAGTACGGATCCAGCTGATAGTCGAGCAACGGCAACAGACCCAGTTGCCAGACCACCGCCACCAGCGAGCAGAACACCACCAGCACGGTGCTGCGCAGGCAGCGTGTGTACCAGAACAGCACGGCGGTGGTGATCAGGATCGCGACGGCGAAGAACAACAGGATCTGCTTGAGCCCGGCAATCAGGTCGCCGACCTTTTTCGCGAAGCCGGTGATGTGGATGTCGATCCTGTCGTTCTGGTACTCGCTGCGCAACGCCTCCAGTTGCTCGGACAGCACCGAATAACTCAGCGCCTGGCCGTCAGCAGTGGTCGCCAGCAACGGCACATAAATGATGCTCGAGGTTTGATCGAACGCCACCAGTTGACCGAGCTCGTTGGAGCGCTGCACGTTGCGACGCAAGGCCTCAAGACTGGCCGGTGTGCCAGCGTAATCATCCGGAATCACCGGGCCGCCATCCAGGCCGTCTTCAGTCACTGCGACCCAACGTGTTGCGGGCGTCCACAGCGACTTCATGTAGGCACGGTCGACGCCGGGCAGCAGGTAAAGCTTGTCGCTCAACGCCTGCAAGGTTTTCAGATAATCAGCGTCGTAGATATCGCCCTGGCGATTGGCGACGACAATGCGCAAGGAGTTGCCCAGACCGCTGAGCTGCTTTTGATGTTGCAGATAATTGGCGATGTAGGGTTGTTGTGTGGGAATCATCTTTTCGAAACTGGCGTTCAGCTCGACGCGCGTGGCCTGATAGCCCAAGAAGAGCGTGGTCACCAGGCACACCAGCAACACCCACAACCGGTGATTGAACAAAGTGCGTTCCACGACCGAGCCGGAGCGCGGGTCGAAACTCGCCAGGCTGGCCGTGGCGTTGTCGAATGGTTTCATAACCTCACTCCGAAGCTGTAGCAGTGGGCGATGCAAGCCGCGTCAACCCGGTGAAACCGGCCAGCACCAGGCTGCCATCAGCGGCCTGCACGACACTGGAAATCGATTTGCCCAGCGGTTTGCCGAAAGGCTGAAGGGTGGGTGCATCACCCGAGGTGCGAAACATTGCGCCCGCCTGATTGATCAACAACAGCTGGCCGTCGGCGGTGCGAATCGCTTCACTGAAGGAAACCGGCATCGGTACGGGCGCGGGCAGAAAGCTGTTACCGTCGTCGGTGGAAATGAACGCGTTGCCTTTCAGTCCTGCCGCCAGCAGCGTGCCGTCATCGCGCACTTGCAGGGCGAAGAGGCTGCCGCTGTACGGGCTGTCGAGCGCGACGAAAGATTGTCCACCGTCCTCGGAACGCGCCACATAACCTTGCTCGCCGGAGATGAACCAACGCTCGCCGTGTTGCGCGATGGCATACAGATGCGCGCCCATCGGATTGTCGATCTGGCCCATCAGCGAGTGCCAGCTCACGCCGCCGTCTTCGGTGGTAAACGCGAGGCCGTAGGCGCCGACGATCAGGCCGTGACGCGCATCGGTGAACTTGAGGCTGAGAAACGGTTTGTCCGCGCCTTCGCTGACCATCCGTTCGGCGGTTTGCACGCGCGCCGCCGCTGCGTCGGGGTCAATCGCTGTCGGCAGTTGCTCGCGTGCGGCGTGCAACTCCAGTTGCGCAGCGCGGTTGCCGTCCAGCTGCAACGCCCAGTTTTCGCCGCCGTCGTGGGAGACCAGCACCGCACCGGCATGACCGACCGCCCAGCCCGTGTTGGCATCGACAAACTGCACCGCCGTAAGGCTGACGGAGACCGGCACCTGCGCCTGCCGCCAATTGATACCGTTGTCATCGGAGAGCAAGACGATGCCGCGTTCGCCGACCGCCACCAACCGCGCACCTGCCCGCGCCAGATCAAGCAACACGGCTTGCCGGGCCTGCGGCGCGCGCATCGCCGGGGTGTGCAATACATCCCCAACGACAGCAGCCTGAGCCTGGCTCACGGGTAATACGCAAGGCAGCGCCAGTAACGCTAACAACCGCCCGAGCACCTGACAGATTCTGTTCATACCGACCTCGAAACCACCTGTGAAACCGGATCGCCACACCGTGTGGCGATCCGGCCCGATTCAACGAACCCCGGCACCCGCCATCGCCGCCGGCGAGAATTCAGACGCCTTGTAGCGATCGACCACGCCGTATTGCTCAGGCAGACCGGTGTAGACGTTCTGGATAAACCAGGCGCCGGAGGTCAGGTCGTAGAACCCCGAAGACAGCTGCGCTTGCGCTGGCAGATCCGGCAGCACGGCGGGCAGCGACCACAAGGTTTTGGCGAGTTGGCCGTTGGCGTCCCAGCGATCGCCGAGCATGGCTTGCCAGGTATCTTCGTCGAGGTAGTAGCGGCCTTTCGGCAATTGGTGACGCTTGCCCGGCGCGAGTTCGGCGTCCACCACCCACACGCGGTGCAATTCCCAGCGCACGTAATCGGGGTTCATGTGATGAGCCAGGAACAAATCTTCCGGTTTGCCGGCCGTCAGGACTTTGTTGGTGTTGTAAGGGATGTACATTTCCTGCTTGCCGACCAGTTTCCAGTCGAAGCGATCGATGCGCCCCTGGAACACGCTCAACTCATCGAACGACATCACCCCGGCGGTGGCCGGCGTCGGTGTGTCGCAACAGGCATTCGGCAACTTGCGCACGCGGCGCTGGCCGGTCAGATAGACGTGGGCCTGGGACTTGTCGCCGTTGATATTGGTGCGCCCCATGATTTGCTCACCGGCACGCAACGGCGGGCCGACGTTCAGCAGGCGGAACAGCCAGTAATCACCGGCGAAGCTTTCCGGCGTGCCGTCCTGGTAGTAATACGGCATGTCCTGGATCGCCTGGCCGTCGGTGGTCATCACCTGTTTGCCGTCTGCGGTCATCAGGTAATGGCGAAAGTGCATGGCCAGTGACGTGCCGCGCCAGTTGAGGATGTGGTTCCACATGGCTTCGGCGCCGTTATGCGGAATCGGGAATGGAATACCGCCAAACGCACCTTCGGGCACCGGTCCGGCGCTGCTGTCGACCAGTTTGGCGCGGGTCGCGTTTTTCAGGGTGTTGTCATACACCCATTGCGGCGCGGCGGCCGTGCGACGGGTCGGATAGACATCTATGCGATAGGTCTCGGGAAAACGCTTGAACATTTCCTTGGTGCCATCGCTGAGCTTGGCGGCGTATTGCGCCAGGTTTTTCGAGGTGATGCTGAACAGCGGCTTGTCGGCCGCAAACGGATCGCTGCGTTTGCCGCCCGGTTTATACGCCGGGTCGACCTTGGTGTAACCGCCCTGCCAGGCCGGAATGCTGCCGTCGGCATTGCCTGCGCGTTCGGCACCCATTGGCGTGAGACTGCTCGACAGTTTGGCCGCCTCTTCTGCGGTGGCCGCAGTTGCAACCTGACTCAGGACGGTCAGCGTTCCGAGCAAGGCAAAGCACAGGGCCTTCAGCCGTGGGAAGCGATTGTGGTGGTGAGAAGTCATGCGCAAGTCCTCTTAAAACGTGGTCTTGACGGAGAAGGCGAGGTAATCCCGATCCTTCAGCGATTGCTTGTAATTGAACTGGCTGAGGCCGTTGAGGTTGGTGTCCTCGGCGCCGTAGTAATGCGTGTAGGTCAGGCCGGCCGTGACGCGATCGAGGTATGTGGCGGTGATGCCGATGTTGATGTCGCCACCGTTGTCCGGGCCGAACGAACTGACCACCGCTGATTTGCCCAGCGGGAAGTAACTGACGCCGACTGGAATGCTGATATCGATGCCGGAGAAGAACTGGCGGTACGTCGGCGTGTAGACGACTTTGAAACCGAGGCCATCATCGGTGGCGTTCGGGTCCAGCGCGGCGCGATTTTTAGTGACGCTGAGCAAACGGTTCCACGCCACTTCGCCAACCAGTCCGGACTCGCGGGCGATGAAGTTGGGGCCAAACGATGCCAACACGTTCAAGTTGACGTGAGCGGTGCGACCCACGGCGTACAACGCGTCATCATCGTTGTCTGCGATGACGCCGGGCAGCACGGTCTGACCGTTCGAAACCAGCGGCATGTTCCAGCGCATCGACGCTTCACCGGCGAAGCTGTACTCGTCCACGGTGGTGGAAAAACTCGCACCCAGCGCGCGAATATCTTCGGGGTAAACCCAGTAGTACTCGCCGATCTGTCCGGTGCTGAAGTTCGGCGCCGCCGTTGACGGTTTCAGATACAGCTTGGGTGTCTTGTCGTGGTACTGAATGGCGTAGAGGCCGTATTCGACGGTCTCAGCGCTGTATTTCAGTTGCAGACCGCCCTGCCCCGAACTGCGCGCTTCCTTGTCATTACCGTGGAAAAACGCGGCGGGACTGGCCGGGTTGCCGCCGAGGAATGCCGGAAACGGTGCACCGACGATCAGACGCTCATTGCCTTCGCCAATGGTGTCGCTGGTGGAGAAATAGCTGCCGGCGGCGGGCAGTCGGGTTTCTTCCCATTCAAGTTGGTAATACGCCCCGAGCGAGACGTCGTCAGTCAGTTGGAAAGTGCCAGACAGTTGATTGACCGGACGGGTGATTTCCTTGAACTGCGTATTAGGCACCGACTGCGCCTTGACCACATCAACCGGGGCCATGCCACCGGCAATGCCGTTGGCGCCGAAGAACAGGCTTTCGCCCCAGATCAGGCCATGACGGCCGGCGCGCACTGACGTTGCACGGTCGGCCAGTTCACCGTTCCAGTAGACGAAGGCGTCGAGGATTTCGCCGTCACCACCGTGCAAATGACGGGTGTCATCGGTGAACTCGTCGTAGCCCACCGAACGTGCGTTGGCGCGGGACGGATCGTTATTGTCGTTGTTGCCCTGGTACTCGCTGTCGTACCACGCTGCACCGCTCAAACGTGCGCCGAAGTCCTGAAACGACAAATCAAGCTCCGAGAGGATGTCGGTGCGATTGGAGATCAGGCCTTTTTTGAACGCACGATCTCCATCGTCCTGATTGAGCGCCACCTGCCCCTCGGTCAACTTGCTGCTCGGATTCTGCGTGCGCCAGGCAGCGCTGTACTTGACCGTGTTGTCCCAACGCAGCTTGAAATCCGGGTTGCCGGTATCGATGTCGAAAGCGTGAGCGGCCTGGCTGCACAGCACCAGCAGCGCAGCGACGCTCAAACCAAAGGGTGCAGACGAGCAGACCGGGCGACGCGCGAGCGCCGCAGTCGTAGAACTAACCATCGCGTTAACCTCTTGTTTTTATAGTGGTAACTGCTGTGGATGCGTCGCAGGTGGGACTTAGATCGGCTCGGCGGTGCGCGCGAGCATTTGCTTGACCAGACCGATGCGATCGAAGTCGCGGTCGTGTTGCATTTCCTTGTCGCCGGCCAGCACCGAGCTTTCGCTGATGTATTTGCAACGCTCGAAACGCCGCGCCATGAAGCGCTGCAGCTGCTGTTCGACGCTGCTGGAGGCGGACTGCTCGCGAGTGAGTTCTTCGCTGAGCACAATCGCGTCTTCGATGGCCATGCCGGCGCCTTGACCGAGGTGCGGCGTGGTGGCGTGGGCCGCATCGCCGATCAGCAGGACGCGTCCGCGATGCCACGGCTCATCGACGAACACCACTTCCATCGGCTTGTAGACGACCAGGCTGTTGTCGGTGATTTGCTCGCGCAGCTCGCCGATCAGCCCGGTAAAACCCTGCAGGCGCTGGCGCATTTGCGCAGCCAGATCGGCAGGATCCATCCACGGATTGGACGGTTCGTGGGACGTCAGAAACAGGTACATCAAATCGCCGGCCAGCGGCACCAGCCCGGCGTTGCCGTCAGCGCTTTGATAGTTGGCCAGATGATCGATCTGCGGCGCGCGGGGAAAGTTGTAGCGCCACACCGACTGACCAGTGAAACGCGGGGTGTAGGCATCGCCAAAGACTAGGCTACGCACTTTCGAGAACAGACCGTCGGCACCGACCACCAGGTCGTAGCGGCCGCGACTGCCGTCGGTGAACAACACGTCGACCTCTGTGCCATCGTCGTTCAGCGTTTCCACGCTCAAGCCCAAGCGCACGTTGGCGCCGAGTTGCAGGGCGGTTTCGCTGAGGACTTTGTGCAGCGCCAGGCGGGAAATGCCGACGTTGGCAGGGTATTGCGGGCCGGCCAGTCGCTGACCCGGAATGCGCGCCAGTTGTTGCCCGCCCGGGCCATAGATGGCGACGTCTTCGAAGGCATAAGCGGCATCGAGATAACCGTCGAGAACGCCCAGCTTGGCCATCTCACGGACGACGTTGCTCTGTTGAATAATCCCGACGCCATAGACTGTCCATTCGGACTTGAGCTCGATCAGGTCGACCTCGATACCTTTACGCCGCAAGGCGATGGCCGCGCACAAGCCACCGATACCACCGCCCACGATCAGAACGTTGTTCACTGTACTCATGGTGTTCTCTCTTTTTATTCTTGTGATCGATGCTGCGTCGGGCACGGCATCGTTGGATGAAGCTTCCCGGCAAAGCAGGGATTTGACTAATCGCGAGTAAGGATGCGATGTATCGCCATACGCGATACCTCGACTTATCCCGGCTGCGGCAACTCTTCAGGCATTCGTAACAGCAGCCAGCCATCCTTCTCGCAGAACGGCAGCGCCTCCAGCCTCTGGCCCAGGCACGGGCCGTAGATGCACTTGCCCGTCGCCGGCAGAAATTGCGCGCCGTGGGCGTAACAGACGATCAACTGGCCATCGGCGGACAGGAAGCGGTCCTTGCGATACTCCAGACGCACGTCCAGATGCGGACAACGGTTGCGATAGACCCGCACCTGATTGTCGTGACGCAGAACGAACACGCTGTCGCGGCCCTGCGCCAACGGATCGAATCCGCGCGCCCGGCCCTCCTCCAGTTCGTCTAGCCGACACAATGGCTGCGCAATACCGCTCATGATCAGCGCGGCCCTCAGCCGAGTTTTGGCGGCGGGCCACCGGGGGCCCATTTTTCTTTGGCGCTGAACAGGAACAGCTGCGAGTTATCCGCCGACAGCGGCGCGCGACGGGCCTCCCAGGCGTCATCGTGCTTGTCCATGTCGGCGTCGTATTCGATGTGGCAGCCCAGCGGACTGTTGAAGTACCAGAACCAGTTGGAGCCAAACAGGTGACGGCCCGGGCCCCAGAAACTGGTCCAACCCTTTTGCTCGAATCTCGTCCCGGCCAGCAGCACTTCGGTGCCACTGCCCATGTGGAAGGTGAAGTGTTCGCAGCCCTTCATGTGCGGTGGGGTCTGGATCATGAAAAGGCAATGGTGATCGTCAGAACCGGCCGGGCGCATGAACGGCCCGGCGCCAATGAAGGTGTCGGTGGTGCGAAAACCCAGACGCTCGGCGTAGAACGCTTCTGCTTTCGCTGCATCGGGTACGAAATACACCACGTGCGACAAAGTGCGCGGAACAGCGCCCATATCGAGGGTAATGCCGGGCTGGTTAAGCGGCCGCTGTGGCGCATGGCCGGCGGCGTTGGTCAGGTCATTCGGAGCGCTGTAAGGCTTGCGTACGCTGACTTGAAAAGCGATGGCGAAACCCATGTCGTCAACGCTGTGCAGCACGCCGTGCTGATCACGACGGACGATGCGATCACGGGCCAGCTCATCTTCGATGGCATCCAGATCGCTGATCGCAGCGACCCCGTAGACCGTCTCGCGAATCGACGGCGCCGGGCCTATCGCCGCCGGCAAGTCAGGATCGTCGGCTCGGCGGATAATCACGGCGGTGCCGTCCAGCGCTTCGAAACGCCCGCCCTCGCCGTCAACGCCAACCGGCGCGAGGCCGTAATCGCGCAGGCAATCGGTGCAGGTTTGAATGTCATCGACGCCAAAAATCAGGGCATCAAGGCCAATGATGTTCATGGCTTACCACTCCATTGAAATTATGATCCGGAGACTGTCGCCATGGACGCCTTGCAGCGCGCCAGGCCTGACTGGAAACCGGTGGTGGTGTCGGCAGCAGGGCCGACTGCGGCGAAGATTGGCGCAAGGGCTGACAGCTGACTAATCGCAAGTCGGGATGCGACCTATCGGCAAACGCGATACCTGCGACGAAGGTTGACGTGTCGATGGATTCGTTCGAATGTATTGCGAAAATAAATACAAGAACGGACCTGCCCATGCGTTTCAACCATCTGGATCTGAACCTGCTGGTCGCGCTCGATGTGTTGCTCGAAGAGCAGAACATCACCCGCGCTGCCGAACGCCTGCACATGACCCAATCCGCCACCAGCGGCGTGCTCGCGCGTTTGCGCACCTACTTCGAGGATGAGCTGCTGGTCCAGGTGGGACGCCGGATGCAGCCCACACCCTATGCCACGGAACTGGCGAAACCGGTGCGTGAAGTACTGCTAACGATTCAGTCCTCGATTACCGCCAAACCGGTGTTCGATCCGGCGACCAGCAAGCGACATTTTCGTTTGGTGACCTCGGATTATCTGATCAGCGTGCTGTTCGCCCAGGTGATCCAGAACATTCATCAGGAAGCGCCCAATATCACGTTCGAAATGCTTGGCCCCAGCGACAACTCCGGCGAGTTGCTGGTACGTGGCGAGGTCGACCTGATGATTGTCCCCGAGCGCTACATCATTGATGGCCACCCTTCGCACCTGCTGTTCGAAGAAGAGCACGTGTGCGTGGTGTGGCAAGGCAATACGCAGGTTGGCGACAGCCTGACCCTTGAGCAGTACATGGAGATGGGCCATGTCTCGGTAGGCTTCGGCCGTACTCGGCACATGAGCATTGAAGAATGGTTCATGAATCAATACGGCTTCAATCGGCGCATTGAAGTGATCACCAGCGACTTCAATACCTTGCCGCAATTGATCGTCGGCACGCAGCGCATCGCCACGATGCACCAACGTCTGGCGAACCTCTACGCGCACTATCTGCCACTGCGCATCCTGCCGCCGCCGGTGAAAATCCCGGTCATGCGCGAGTACATGTTGTGGCACCGCAGCGTCGACGGCGACCCGATGCACCGCTGGCTGCGCGAACGCATCAGCGAATCCATCCAGCAGCTGCAACACGTGCCTATCGTATCGCGCGATACCTCGTATCCGCCGTCACGATTGGCCAATTAACCGGGTGATCCTTAACGTGCCTTGGGAATGCCACGGCAACCATAAGGACAACAATAATCATGTTTCGCTATTTCCCGACCAACTACGTTTGGAATCTCTCTGTCGACCTGGCCATTGAAATGGGCGCCCGCATGGGTGAAATCGAAGCGATGTGCGCCCCGCTGCAAGAGGCTGCGAAACAGCCAGACGCGGCCGGCACCCGCGCCTTTCGCGAAACCTGGGCGAAAATGGCCGACAAGCTCTGCGGTCTGGCCGAGGAAGACGAAGGCAATGGCCGGATGCTCTCGGCTGGCGAAAAATACAACCGCGCCGCCACCTATTATTTGACCTGCGAGCGCCTGCAAGCCCACGGCGCGCCGGGCCGTACCGAGCTCTATCAACGCTTCCTGCAAACCTTCAAGCGCGGCATCGAACTGTCGCGTGAAAACTGTGAACGGGTGGAAATCCCGTATGAGGGCAAACACCTTTCCGGCTTGCTGGTGCGCGCCGAAGGCGTCGATGGGCCGGCGCCGATTCTGGTGCAGGTCAACGGTCTGGACTCGACCAAAGAAATGAAATACCGCGTGGGCCTGCCAGCCTGGCTGGCGAAACGCGGCATCTCTTCGCTGATCATCGACCAGCCTGGCACCGGCGAAGCGCTGCGCCTGCACGGCCTGACCGCACGATTTGACAGTGAGCACTGGGCCAGTCGCGTGGTGGATTGGCTGGAAACCCGAAGCGACATCGATGCCAAACGTATCGGGCTCGAAGGTGTCTCCCTTGGAGGGTATTACTGCCCGCGCGCGGTCGCATTCGAACCGCGCTTCGCCTGTGGCGTCGTATGGGGCGCCAACCACGACTGGCGTGATGTGCAAAAGCGTCGACTGGAAAAGGAAGGCAGCTTCCCGGTGCCGCACTACTGGGCGCATGTCTGCTGGGTGTGGGGGGCCAAGAACGTCGAAGAGTTCATGACCATCGCCGAAAACGTCCACCTTGACGGCGTGCTCGACCGGATCAAGGTGCCGTTCCTCGTGACCCACGGCGAGCAGGATTCGCAGATTCCGTTGAAGTGGGCGCATCGCACCTACGAACAACTGGTCAACAGTCCAAAATGTGAACTGAAAATCTTCACGGAACGTGAAGGTGGCGTGCAGCATTCGAGCTTCGACAACAGCATCAATGCCGGGCATTACATTGCCGACTGGATCGCCGAAACCCTGGGCGGTCGCACCGCTTGATCCACTGAAAAAACACGCAAAAAAAAACGCCGGATAATCTTTCGATTTTCCGGCGTTTTGCATTAACGGATTCAAGCGCTGGCGCACCTATTGACGCCGTCAATACGCAGCCATCGATGCAATCTGCTGGTCGTCCCCTCGCCTGCTCTCTAGCCTCTCTTTGCAGAACAATCACAAAGCGAAGACGCCATGACTGCCCTGCACCTGAAATGCCAGACCCTGTTCGACGGCACTGGACTGGAGACCCGCCAACAACAGACATTGATCGTCGAAAACGGCCTGCTCAGTTACGTCGGCGCTACCGCGTTGGCACCCGCTCCCCAGCCAGGCGATACACAGGTGGATGCGGGGGATGATTTCGTGATGCCGGGGCTGGTGGATGTGCACACGCATCTGGCCTTCGGCAACGCGCAAAGCGAAGAAGACATTGATCTATGGACCAGCGACGAATTTCGCGCGTTGCGCGGGATGTTCTTCGCGCAACACGTGCTGGCCGCCGGCGTCACCAGCATGGTCTGCCCCGGCGACAGCGGCCAGCTCAGCATCGCCGTGCGCAATGCGGTGACCGCTGGTTTGTTCAAAGGCCCGAGGATCGCGGCCAGCAGCCGCGTCATCACCAATCGGCAGAGTCTGAATGACTGGTTCCCGAGTCGGGTTGGCGCTCCGCAGTACTTCACCGCGCAGTTGGTCACCAGCCGAAGCGACGCCCTCGCGGAGATCCGCAAGCAGGCCAAGGATGGCGTTGACCTGATCAAGATCGCCATGGACGGCACGCACCGCCGCCCCAACGGCGAAATCATTGCGGCCTTCACTGCCGACGAAACCTTCGAAATGGTCGAGGAAGCACATCGTCTCGGCTGCAAGGTCGCCACGCATGCCTACGGTCGCGAAGCCGTGATGTACGCGGCGCGCGCGGGCGTTGATCTGGTCTTTCATGCCTTTTACATGGACGACGCGTGCATCGAAGCGCTGCTTGAGGCCGGCAGCATCCTTGCCCCGACCATGACGTTCCCGCAAAACACCGTGGATTTCTGCCAGCCCCATGATCCGGCCATCAGCACCGGTTATGCCGGTTATTGTGCTCGCACACTGGAGGTCGGTTCTGCGGTACTCAAACGCGCCAAAGCGGCCGGCGTACCGTTTGCCTGCGGCAGTGATAGCGGTTTTGCGGTGACGCCCTATGGCGAATGGCATGCCCGTGAGCTGGAACTGCTGGTGACACGCCTCGGCTTCACAACAGCAGAAGCTCTATACGCCGCGACGGCTGTCGGTGCGCGCTGCATGCCACGCGGTGAAACCCTCGGCACCCTGCAAGTGGGTAAGCAGGCAGACTTCCTCGTGCTCGACGGTTCACCGCTGGATGACATCCGCATCCTTCAAGATCGTTCGCGCCTGAAGGCCGTTTACAAGGCCGGCCAACCGGTACGTATGGATCGCAGCCCCTACAACCCCAAGCAGGTGTCCGATTTCAACTCACTGAAATGGACGGATCTTTACACCCGCGACCGCGTTGCTCAATTGGGTAAATGGGCCGTATGAGGACACAAACCATGCAACGACTGGATCTGCTCACTGCCACGAACATAGCGAGCGCCGCCATCCACTTTGCTCGGGAAACCGGGATCAAACCTCTGGGCGTCGCGGTACTGGATGCCGCCGGCCATCCATTGGCGGTTCTGCGCGACGAACACGCCACTTTCCTGCGAACGAAAATCGCCAACGGCAAGGCGCGTGGCTGCTTGGGTATGGGTTTTGGAGGCCGTGAACTGGCGCGACGCGCGCAGGCAATGCCGGCGTTTTTCGACGCGATCAACAGTTTGACCGGCGGCGAGGTGATTCCCGTGGCGGGCGGGGTGTTGATCCGGAATGCCGAGGGCGTGGTGCTCGGGGCCATCGGCATCAGTGGCGATACCTCGGACAACGACGAGCGCTGCGCATTGCTGGCCATCGCCAAGGCCGGATTGGTCGCCGACAACGGCGATCAGGCAGAGGGTTGATCGAGTAACGCGGCCTGTTCCAGAAGCAGGCCGCGAAACCATTGCATGGCCGGGTCATGCTCTTGATAGGGATGCCATTGCAAGACTTGAACAGCCTCGGGGAACGCCAGCGGTGCTGGATGGACGCGCAATGGATATCGCTGGGCGAAGCGCTGAGCCTGTCGCTGAAACACCGTGGCAATACGCGCAGTGCCAACGATGTACTCCGGCATCAGCACAAAGCTTTCAACGGTCACCGCCACTTGCCGTTCAATGCCGAGTTCATGCAGGTGCATGGCATCCATCGCCAAGTTGTGCCCGTCGGCAAACTCGCGCACCACATGCGCTGCCGCGCGATAGTCAGCCATGCTCAGTTGCTCGGCAAACTGTGGCTGTTGGGCGCAGACAATACAACAGAGCTGGTCAGTCATGAGCGGCATATGGGGATAGGCCGGATTCAGCGTTCGTTGCGGCACGACCACACAATCGCTGCGCCGATAATCCAGCGCTTCGCTGACGACATCGCCGTCGCGTGGCACCGGCATGTCGCGCAGGCTCAAGCGAATATTCGGAGCGACACGCGCCAAAACACGGCTGACCGCCGGAAGCAGCACGTCGGCGACGTAATCGGAGGCTACGAGGGTGATGTGCCGGTCACAGTTCGCCGGATCAAAACTTAGTGCCGCGTCGACGACTTCCCGTGTCAGCGCCAACGCTGCACGCACTTTTGGCAGCAACTCCAGGCCCAGCGCCGTGGGTTCCAGGCGGCGCCCCACTTGCACCAGCAACGGGTCATTGAAATGTTCACGTAAGCGGCCCAATGCCGAGCTGGCAGCTGACTGCCCCAGGCACAAACGCTCGGCCGCTCTGCTGACGCTGCATTCGCTCAGTAAGGCGTCCAGCGCAACCAAGAGATTAAGGTCGAGGCGTCGATATCGCATGTGGGTTCCGTTGGCGCTGGTAGCGGCTTGTCTGCTCCGAGTTACGGGCATGATCAAAAACGAACCATGACCTTATCGAGCTGTGTACCCATGCGCCAATCGCATGCGTCGTTGGGAGGTATCGCTAACGAAGATACCAAGCGCCAATGCGCGCTATATCAGGTAAGCAAAAGCCCTGCGACCACTTTTGATCGAGAGCAACTTATAGGTTGCTCGAAAATCGATGCTCGTGGATGACGGCAATCGGCCAAAAGCGGCATTCCGTGAGCGGCAGCTTTCGGCCAGAAGCGGACGTCTAGCTAGGAGAAAATAGACCTATCACCATTTGCTACGCACTGATCCAAGCGACTTGCCACGACTCAACCCGACGTGGCGTTTTGTCACCAAGCCACTTCGGTCCTATCTTAGGCGCACGATCAGGATTAGCTGCGGAGCGCGGGCATAGAAAAGGGGGCTGATTTATTTTCTGAGCAATAAATCAGGCGTCGTTACCACAAGCCGATATTCGACCGATATCAATGCCACGTCGCAGGCTTTCAGCATGGCGATGTTGAGGGGGCGTTCCTTTGCGCATTGCCGATGACCTACCCGCCGCCATTTTTCAGTCCCCACGTTTCATAATTAACGCGGTTCCGGCGACCGCGCGGTCGCCAGAACCGCTCTGCGTATCAATTTCCGCCGTGAGGCAGGAACACACCACGGAATCGCATCTTCCCGGAGGACAGACGTTCATAAGCCTCCGTTGCCTGGTCAAGCGAAAAGGTTTCGACAATGGGCTTGACCTTACCCTTCGCGGCCAAGTCGAGAATTTCGGCGAGGTAATGCTGTCCGCCATGCGTGGAGCCAACCACCCGTTGGCGCATCATATGGAATGGCTTGCCGTCGGACGGAATCGAGAACGGCTTGCTGAAGTCGAGCCCACACAGGACGATGCGACCGTCAGGATTAACTCCCGCGAGCGCCTTTTCGGCGGTTTCGAAGTCGTTGGTGGTGATCAGCAGCACGTCGGCACCACCGACTGCCAAGAGCTCCTCGGCATTGATGACGACGTGGTCGGCACCCAAGTCGGTCGCAAGCTTGTGCTTGTCTGGGGAATGCGTGATCGCGATGGTCTCGAACCCGCACGCCTTTGAGAACTGCAAGGCGACATGGCCCAACCCGCCGATACCCAGCACCGCGACCCTGTCACCCGGTTTTGGCTCCGCGTCTCGCAAGCCGCTCCAGGTGGTATAGCCCGCGCACATCATGGGCGCGGCGTCCGTGTAGGACAGCCCATCGGGCAACAATACGGTGCCTTCCGCAGAAATTGCGATGTACTCCGCGTGCCCGCCCTGCGACGCGAAACCGGTCGTTCTGGGCGAAACGCAGTTCATGGCCGTCTGGCCGGTCAACGGGCGGTTCTGGCGGCAGTACGGGCATCGACCGCACGAGGACTGTACCCAAGTGGTGCCCACTCGGTCTCCAACCTTGCGCGTGTGGACGCCCGCACCGACTTCGACGATTTCACCGACTACTTCGTGACCCGGGGTCTGGGGATAAATGTCACCGCCAGCCCCCTGAGTTGCCCACACGTCCGTGTAGCACATGCCGGAGGCGTGAACTTTCACCAGGACCAGCCCTGGCTCTGCCTTGGGCATGGGAACCTCATGAACCTCCCAAGGCTTGTTCGCGCCAGTCATCACAACTGCCTTCATCTTCATCGCATGTTCCTTTCGATCAGGTGGTCATTGCTGTTAGGGCTGCGGACGAGATGCTCTGAGAGCGACACAGGCCATTTTGGACCCGCGATACTGCAGCTTCATTCGAGTCTATGGCTCATTGACTGTCGCAACAATCTGGTCAATATTTGATTCCATGATGAAAATAATTCACCAATCCAAGGGTAATGACCTGTCGGCTTTTGCCGCGTTCTTGGCGGTCGCAGCCCACCGAAGTTTCCGCAGCGCCGCAATCGATCTCGACATGACGCCCTCGGCGATCAGCCACTCGATCAAGGCTCTCGAACAACGGTTGAACGTCCGCCTTTTCAACCGGACGACTCGAAGCGTCTCCTTGACCGAGGCGGGAGAGCGCCTAGCCATAAAACTAAGACCGGCAATGGCCTCAGTTGAAGAAGCCGTTCGGGAGTTGGAGGGCATTGACCACGCCCCCAGCGGAACGGTGCGAATCAATGCCAGTGAGGGCGCCATCCGGTTGGTACTGTGGCCAGTGCTTGCGCGCTTTTTGCGCGAGTATCCTCGCGTCCATCTCGACATATTCAGTGATGGCAAGCTGAGCGATATCGTTGCAGATGGTTTTGATGCGGGCATCCGATTAGCGGAAGCCGTACCCAAAGATATGGTGGCCATCCCAGTCATGGGAGAGGTTCGCTTTGCGGCAGTGGCGTCGCCCGAGTACTTCGAGCAACGCGGATATCCAAGGGTGCCGCAAGATCTGTATGACCATCATTGCATCCGCTTCCGGTTTGAAAGTGGTGCAATCTACCGATGGGAGTTTGAGCGCCATGGCGCTGTCGAAAGGATCAATGCTCCCGGCCCTCTCACATTGACTGATCAGCCGCTGATGGTGGAGGCAGCAATCGATGGAGTCGGCATCGCCTTTGTGCCCGACCATCTTGCAGCCAATGCGCTCAAGGACGGACGACTCAAACGAGTTCTGGAAGAGTGGTGTCCCGCGTATCCGGGGCTGTGCCTCTATTACTCGGCGAATCGCCATGTACCATCCGGCCTGAGAGCGTTGATCAATATGCTGACTGAAACACGGTCCGGCATTAGATGACCTTGTGCCCAAGAGGCGGCAGGTTAGTTGTAACACCGCCTGGCACAACTCATCGACCAGCATCGTCAACGCCTTGCCATTGCAACTGACCGGCAGCTATGGGTCGAAAAAGCAGTCGTCCATGAACGTCTGTTTCTAGCCGTAAGCGGTCGGTCATGATTGTCCGCTTTTGGCCGATAGCGGTCGCTTTTGAGGGTTCTCTAATGGCCGCTAGCTGACACCTGCGGTTAGTCTTTAGGGTTGCTTGATGTCGGTTTTTTCTGACTCGCGGCTTGCGCTTGATCTCTGACAGCTGGCGTATCTGAATCAACTGTTGTTCTAAAGTTTCTGCGCGGGCCAACTGCGCCGCAGTACGTTGCTCCGCTTGGCTGAGCTCGCTCTGGGCCGACTCCAACCTACGTCGCAAGTCGTCGCACCTGCGGCTGGCTACTTTTGATTGGCTTACTGCGGCTTTCCCCTCCTCCCGGGCCCGATCAACCTCGCGGTGAGCCCGATCCTCAACGCCCCGCAAATAGTTCTCCTGTGTGATTCGCTCCTGCTCGGCCTTGAGTCGTAGCAAGTGGAGTTCCTGTTGGAGAATTTGATTTTGCCCCTGGGCATCGTGCCGTTCACGCTTAAAGACATCACGCTGTTGCTGGAGCTCCTCAATCTGGGCCTGCCGCTGCACCAACAGAAGGTCCAGGTCAGCCAAGCGAGATTCGGCCGCCTGACGCCCGGCCATTGCTTCTGAAACCTGTTGGCGCCCTTTTGCCAGATCCTGATGCGCTCTATCTTCAATTTCTGCGAGTCGCTCACGTTCGGCGTCCAGCACAACGCCTGCGACACCTCACTAGGTAACGCCGGCAAACGGGTCTCCCCGCTCAGGCGTTCGGCCAAACGTGCCCACCAAATATCGACGAGCCCACCGACTCTAACCGGACTTCCCCTACCCAGTTCCAGGCGCACGCGCTCGACCCCATCTCGTCGAACTGAAATTTTAGTTGGTGATGCAGCGCCGCTGCCCATACTCATTCCATTCATCTACGTCCAACTGAACTCAGGCACCCTGCGTACAACATGGCTGCGGCGCACCTGCGAGCGATCCAGGCTTTCTATTGCGAGGAGATTCTGGCTTTCTCGACGGTTACGCCATCTGGCTCCAAAGCGGCCGTCAAGCCGACAACCTGGTCGCCAGAATCGGCAAAGCTGAAACGGCACTTTTCCGCAGATCGATCCGCGTCCCCGCGACCAGTACCTCGCCGAGAAATCGCAACGCCCCGGCCCTGACGGCAAAAGCGTTGCCTATGCATCAAATGGAACAGGCGCTGCCACCGTGCTTTTCAAGGTAGCGCTGATGTTCTTCATCTGCCTTTTGAAACTCACCCAGTGGCAGGATCACCGTAGCCACTGGCTTGCCCAACTGGCCACTGGCGTCCAGCTGCTGCCTGGCGACAAGCGCCAGTCGGGCCTGCTCGGTACTGTTGAAAAACAGCGCGGAACGGTATTTCGCCCCGACGTCCGCACCCTGCCGGTCGACTGACGTTGGATCGTGCAGTGTCCAGAAGTGCTCGACGAGACGGCTGTAGGAAATGAGTCGGGGGTCGAAGTCGACTTGCACGACTTCGATCAGGGTGGCATCGCCCAAGTCTGACCGCGCGAACCCGACGCGGGTGTCGAGCACACCCGGCAATGCCCGGAATGAGGCTTCCGCCCCCCAGAAGCAACCGGCACCCAATGTCGCCTGCTCTGACAGAACGTCGCCTGGAAAATCACTCATGCGCGGCCTCCTCACCCTTTTGATAGTGCAGGTGCAAATGCAACTGGGCGATATGCTCCGGGCCGATCCCACAGCATCCGCCGACAATGCTGGCCCCTGCGGCAACCCATGATTTCGACCAGTCCAGGTAGGACTCGGGGCCCAGATCGCGCCGAATGTCCAACAAATCGCTATTGGCCTCGGCTTTGGCACTGACAGGGGGGAAAGCATTGGCATAAACCCCCAGTTCGACAGGATGATCCAGGTTTTCAATCACAGCGCGTGCCTCAATCAAGGCCGCGGCCATCACTTCCGGCTGGCTGCAATTGAAGAGCACCGCCTTGGCCCCCAGTTCGGCCGCCACGCGAACCGCATCGGCAACGGCCTCGTTTGAGCGTAATCGCGGTTCCCGGCCCTCTTCGTCCAACAGCGTGAATGACACCCAGAGTGGCGCGGGATCCGTTCCAAGGGCTTCGACCACAGCCCGCACTTCAGCAATGGAGCTTTGCGTTTCGGCCAGCCACACATCGACGTGCGCCTGCAATCCGGCAATGAGTTCGCGGTGGATCGCTACTGAACGCTGATGATCGAACAGATCCGGCCGGTACGACCCCAACGCCGGCGGCAACGACCCGGCCACGGTGACCGCATCGGTACTTTCGCCGGCGGCCTGCCGCGCCAAGCGTCCGGCGCGCTCAGCCAGCGCTCTTCCCTGCTCGGCAAATCGCTCGTCGCCAATATGAAAAGGCACCACCGCATAGCTGTTGGTGGTGATGATCCGGGCGCCCGCTTTCACGAACGCCTGATGCGCCTGCAGCACATACTCGGGCGCTTCGATCAGCGCGAGGGCCGACCATTCCGGTTGACGGAACGGCGCGCCGATTCGCTTCAACTCCCGCCCCATGCCGCCATCGAGCACACGTACGTTCGCTCTGGTCATTGGGCTGAACTCACTTGCTGCGCCTGCCCTGCAAACCACTGGTCAACAGTAGAAGAATTGGCTTGAACCCAGGCCTTGGCGGCGACGTCTGCTGGCTGTTTCTCCTTTTCGATCTTCTGGATCAATCCGTTCAACTGTGCCGGGTCGATGGAGAAGTTGTGCAGGAACTCGGCAATTTTCGGTGCGCGCTTTTGCAGTGCTGTGGAAGCCAGGACGTACACCTTGGCATCCGGGAAGGCGCAGGTGATGTGGCTCTTGTTCAGCCAGTCGGGATCGACGGTCGGGCTGATGAATTTCCAGCAGCCATCCGCCTTGTAAAGAGGATCTTCTTTTTTGTTGTCCTGGGCGTAGCCATCGAACGCGGGCTCTTCCAGGCGACGCAGATCATAGGCCGAGAAAATCCAGTCAGGGGTGTAGGCGTAGAACACCACGCCGCGTTGCGCTTTGTAAGCCGAGGCCAGTTTGGCGTAAGTCACCGAGGCTTCCGTCGACACGGACTCGAATTTATCGGCGAAGCCGTAATCCTTGGCCTTGATCTGGCAGATATAGCTCGACTCCCAGCCCGCTGCCCCCACCAGCAGTTCGGCCTTGCCACCGCCCTCTGGCTTGAAGAGCTTGGCCACTTCCGGTTTTTTCAGGTCGTAGATCGATTTGACGCCGTACTTGTCTTGCAGATAACCGGGAATGTAGAAGCCTTGTTCGCCGGTATAAGGGTGAGCATTGGGCACCAGTGAGCGGGTGCCGCCGGTGACGTACTTGGCCCACGCCGCTGACTGATTGGGCAGCCAGATGTCCGTCAGCACATCCACAGAACCGTCGCCCTTGGCCGCCGCACTGAACAGCACCGGCACGTCCCCGGCGAGATACGACACATCACCGTCCAGACGACTTTTGATCACCTCACCCAGAATGTGTTGAATGGCGATGGCCCCCGTCCAGTTCTGCTCGCCAATGACAATTTTGTCCTTGGCCATCACGCTGGCCGGCACGATCAGGGAAGCCAGCACTGCAACCACACTCAGGTTACGCAATAGATGTTTTGTCACGATAAGTCTCACAGTTCAGTTATGCAGATGGTCTTGCTTGCGCAAGCTCGATTGAATGATTCGATCGGGGATCAATGCACACAGCACGATCGCTACGCCGGCCAGCACGCCCTCGCCGCCCTTGATATTGCGCAACGCCGTCATGACGTCGTAACCCAACCCTCCAGCGCCGATCAGGGCAGCAACCACCACCATCGACAGGCTCATGACAATGGTCTGATTGATCCCCAGTAACAGAGATCGTCGCGCCAGCGGCAGTTGCACCTTCACCAGGGTTTGCCAGGGGGTTGCTCCATGGGCGATTGCCGCTTCCACGGCATCCTTCGGGACTTCCTGAATACCCAGGGACGTCAGACGAATCATCGGTGCCAGGGCAAAAATCACCGTCGCAATGACTGCCGGGGTCTTGCCCACCGAAAAGAACGCCACAGCGGGAATCAGGTAGACAAAGGTCGGCAGGGTCTGCATGACATCCAGCAAGGGCGTGAGCAGCCTGCGGGCAAACGGCCGCTTCGCCAGCAAAATGCCGGTGGGTACGCCGATCACCAGTGCGATCAGCACCGACGAACCAACCAGCGCCAGCGTGGCAATTGTCCGCTCCCAAAACCCGAACAGGCCGATATACAACAACGCAGCGCTGCTGGTGAGCGCCAGGGCCAGGCCCGCCGAGCGCCAGGCCAGCAATACCAGCGCCAGCGCGCAAACCGGCCAGGGCAGCCAACCGAGCAGGGTTTCGATCCCTTCAATGACCGTGCGAACCGCAACGATTACGCCGACAAAAGCGCTCTCGAATGTCACCTGTGACCAACCGATAAAATCATCCAGGCTCTGTGCAGTCAGTAACAGCGCCTGGCGGCTGGCCGGGAACTGCAAGAACGCCTGGGTGGTATCGGGCGTCAACACGCGCCAGATCACCAATGCCTGACTGACCAGCAGCACCGCCAGCGGCAACGCCCAACTCGAAACGGCGCGCCGCACCGGTTGATGGCTCAGCGAATACGCGGTGAAACGACTGGCCGCCAGCACGGCCAATCCCACCACGACCGATATCCATGATGCGCTCGCAATGCCCTGCACCGCAGTGGCCAGGGCCGCGAGTTCTGCGGCGAACCCGAGCCAGAACAACCCGCCTCGGCCCCGCGCCGCCAGCGCTGCCGGCCCGAGCAACAGGGCTTGCCAGCCGCGCAAGCCCGGCTGAACCGGTTGCTCCTTCGGTGCCGTTTCGGGAACCTGACGTACCGCGCCACCGGCATCGTGCAATACCGGTGCGGCTGGAAGGCAATCGCGGAAGAAATCCGCGACCTCAGCATCGGCCGGCGTCTCGAGCAGCTGTTTCGGGGTGCCCGACTGCACCAGACGTCCCTGGCGCAATACCGCTATCCGGTCAGCGAGACGTACCGCTTCGGCAGGATCGTGGGTGACCAGCAACGTGGTGATCCCGCGCTCGCGTACCAAGGCCAGAAAGTGGCTTTGCAGGTCTCGCCGGATGGTCGGATCCAGTGCGCTGAAAGGCTCGTCCATCAGGAGAATATCCGGATCAGTCACCAATGCCCGCGCAAGACCGACCCGTTGCTGCATACCGCCGGACAACTCGTGGGGATAATGCTCGCCCCATCCCTCCAGGCCCATCGCCTGTAACTGTCGGGTGGCCGCTGCGTGCCGGACGGCCTCGGATTCGCCGCGCAACTCCAGAGGCAGCGCAACGTTGTCCAGCACCGTGCGATGGGGCAAAAGACCAAAATGCTGGAAGACCATGCCGATTCGCCGCGAGCGCAAATCCCGCAACGCTTTGTGGCTCAGGCCGCTGATAGCCTGACCTTCAATCAAGACCTCACCGCTGGTGGGTTCGATCAAACGATTGATATGGCGAAGCAAGGTCGATTTGCCGCTGCCGGAGGTGCCCATCAGGCACAGCACTTCGCCGCGCCGGACCTTCAAGCTGACATGGTTGACAGCCGGCAACGGCGACCCGCCTTTGCGCAGATAAGCTTTAGTGACGCCTTGCAGTTCGAGGACAACATCGCCCTCCTCGGCGCTATCGCCGGTGGGTGGGGCCAATCGTTCAGGCAAGTCGACCTGTACCGTTGCCAAAGAGGTTTGAATAAGTGTCACGAGGGCTCCGGGCAACAAACCGCTGACGGCCAGATATGTGGCCGTTCAGGGTAGAAAAAATGGACAGGAGCCTCAGGCATGACCGCGGACAGGGTTGGCCTGAGGCAAAAAAACGCCGCAAGCGAGGCGCTGCACGTTTCCTTTGCTAAAAGCTAAACGATCTTAAAAAGATTAAATAAATATCTTTTTGGAATGAGCTTAGGCCTTCCCGCCCGGTTTTCCGGAGGTGCTTTTCAAAGCGATCTGGTATTGCTGCGTGCCGACGGCTGGACGTGCTGCACACCGACAACGATCCTGTATCGCAGGCCCAAAGCCGTGCCGGTCAACGCTTGATCGACTCATCGACGGGCTGACGTCCAGCAGCAGACTCAGCCCGGTTTTGATGGAGTGTTCCGCGCCCGTGCAGACGCTACCTTAGAGTCCCCTCACTGAGTGAGCGAACATCAAACGGCACGACCTTGATCCTTGTACGCTGCGTCCGTTTCACGCAATTCAAAGGACAGCAGGCCATTGCTGCCAGTGAAGTCCCGGCGCCACAAGGCATGGCCGGGATGATCGTGCAAGGCCGGATGGAACACCTGCTTCACCTGCGGGTGTGCCTGTAACCAGTGGGCGACTTCCAGAGCCTGACGCTCGTGCACTTGCTTGCCGCGTGGTTCATCTGCGGTCCAATCGGGATACGAGGATTTTTCTCGCAAGCATTGGCCATTCAGATGGCCGGGCTTCGCAGATTGACTGACGGTTGGCTGCTTCACCAGGGAACTGCCGATGCCAGGCATCGTCCGATGCTTAAGCGTTTAAGCAAACTGCTCAACACGAGGTTTCCGTTTGAAAGCTGCCATCGTCAAAAAATACCGCCTGATCATCAAGACCCTGGGCTACGTGGGCTGGTCTCTGTTCTGGTTGCTGCTGTGGGACATCGCCGTCACCGTCGACTTCATGCTGTTTCTCAACGCCAAGCTGAACCTGCCGCTGATGCCGCTGACCTTGCTGGGTTCGGCGTTGATCGTATTGATCAGTTTTCGCAACAGCAGCGCCTACAACCGCTGGTGGGAAGCGCGGACGTTGTGGGGGGCGATGATCAACAACTCCCGCAGCTTCGCCCGGCAGGTGCTGACGCTGCTGGACGACACCGGCGGCGAGGTGAATCCGGTCAAATCCACTCTGCTGCGCCGCCACGTCGCTTATGTGAACTGCCTCGCCGCGCACCTGCAAGGCCAGCCTTGTCCCGACGAGGTGCGGGCGTTTATTCCCGCCGAAGAGTTCGCCCGCAGTGGCACGACCAATAACTTTGCCAACGATATCCTCACCGGCTCCGCGACTTTGCTCGCCAAGGAATACAAGGCCGGGCATCTGGACAGTATTCGCTTGGCGCGGCTTGAGTCGACGCTGGTCGACCTTTCCAACAGTCAGGGCGGCATGGAGCGGATCGCCAATACCCCGCTGCCCTACCCTTACGTCTATTTTCCGCGGCTGTTTATTTCGCTGTTCTGTTTGATCGTGCCGGTGGGACTGGTCGAATCCCTGGGCTGGTTCACGCCGCTGGCGTCGACCGTGGTGGGATTCATGCTGCTGGCCATCGAACGCATCGGCACCGATCTGCAAAGCCCGTTTCGCCACAGCGAACACCAGATTCAAATGGAAGCACTGTGCGAAACCATTGAAAAGAACTTGCAGTCGATGCAACGTGATTCGTTGGGTGATGTGCGCAGGCTTGAAGAGCACGCCGGAGGCGCTGCTTAAGCAGCAGTGTGATAGCGGGTCTCCCCTTTTCTTTATCAGGTGCAGAGCGACTATTGATGAGACGAGCGTGTGCGCTCCAGGCCAGCCTTGGTGTTTCAGTTCGCGATCCTCGGCGCCTTCTCTTCATCGTCGTAATGGCGGCAAAGAAATTCGCGGACCAGGACGGCAGTTCGTCTAGCGCTGGTCACCACAAAGAAATGTCCCTCACCCTTCAGAAGGCGAAGTTCTGAACGTCCAATTGTGCGGCGCAGGACATGGCCGTTGTACGCCTGTATTAACGGATCGCGGTCGCCGGCAAGAATCAGCGTGCGTTGAAGCAGTCGGGACAAGCGAAGCAGGCTTGTCCATCCGATCAAGGCTGCGAGCTGGAAATAGTAGGTTCGCGGATTAACAGAGAGCATGCCCTTCATCACACCGAACCGCAGCAGCGTCTGAACTGAATGGCCGGATCGTTCTTGCTTGTGCATGTTGGTGTTTTTGCTCTTGCGGAAAAAATCCATTACGTCTGCAGGCTTCATCAGCAGCAATGGACCGGGAGAGGTCGCCGCGAGGATCAGCCTGCGTACCCTGCTCGGGTAACGAAGAGCGAATTCCTGAGCCAATGCACCTCCCCAACTCACGCCGAACACATCGACCTGGTCGATCCCCAATTGCTCAAGCATCCCGGCAATCACGTCGGCATGGCGTGGCAGGCGAAGGGGCCAACGGGGCATTTGCGACTTGCCGACTCCGGGCACGTCCAGCGTGATGGTCATGAAGTCGTCAAGTTCATTGCGCAGCGGATCGAAGGTACGAATCAAACCACCCAAACCATTGAGCAAAAGCAGCGGAGAGCCTTGACCGCAGATCGAAACGTTCAACTGCAAGCCCTTCGTTGTCAGCCTGTGCGTTGTCATGATTTCTCCTTGCTGCACGTAATTGAAAGGCAGTGCAGGTGGGATCGCGACGTCTACCGTCGGATTTTTGCTTCCAGTTTCTTCAACCAAGCCGTCCAATGATGGATGGGAGGTAAAGGGTCAACCCAAAGCCGTGTCGAGGAACATCATGACCCCGAAACCGAGCATCAACCCCAAGGTCGCAGGTGTCTCATGACCGTTGCGATGGGTCTCGGGAATGACCTCATGGGACACCACAAAAATCATCGCGCCCGCCGCCAGACCGAGCGCTATGGGATATCCCAATGCGAAGCTGCTCGAAATCCCCAAGCCGACGATCGCGCCAATGGGTTCCATCAACCCTGAGCCCACCGCAATAAGCGCAGCGCGAAGCGCTGAAATCCCGGTCACGCGTAACGCAAGCGCCACCGCCAGGCCTTCGGGAATGTCTTGAATGGCGATGGCAGTGGTGAGCGGCAATCCCACCTTCATATCGCCATTGGCAAAGCTCACTCCAATGGCCATCCCCTCCGGCAAGTTATGCAGCGTGATTGCCAGGACAAACAGCCATACACGATTGATGCGCTGCGCCTCGGGCCCACGGCGACCGCTTTTCTCATGTTCGTGAGGCACGAAGCGATCCAGACCGATCATCAGCGCTACCCCCAATCCCAATCCTGCAACGACGACACAGGCTGCGAGCAGCTGGTTACCGCAGAGCTCCTGGGCGGCTTCGATACCCGGAAGAATGAGCGAAAACGAACTGGCGGCCAGCATCATTCCGGCGGCGAAGCCCAGCATGATGTCCTGCGTTCTGGCGGCGATATCGCGTAACGCAATCGCTGCCACCGCACCTATGGCCGTCGCAGCGAAGCCTGACATGCCGCCGAGAAATGCAAAGTGCAGATTTTGTTTGTTGGCGCCGACGAAGGCGCCGTACCCGCTGATCAGCAAGCAAAGCGTCACGCCAATCAGAATTGACCAGAAGGCTAGCCCGCCCCATCCGGATTTTGACAGCCGAACAAACCGTGAGCGAAGTGTTGCGCCAGATGAGGTCAACGGCTCGAACATCGCACCCTCCTGTTTTCTTGAGTTGGAAAAACCGCACGCCCTTCGGCGTGCGGTCGCGTCGTTAAGGTTGTGGTTCGCCTTGCACACCCGCCCCCAGGTCCGCACCCGTGATCGGATTGCTGTCTGGGTCGGACATCGTCCTGGCTTTCATGTCCATGAGCAGCGCTTCATCCTCGGCGCTCAATTGCACAGTCGCGGTGCCCTCGCCTCCATCCACCGCCGGCGCTGGATTCTCTACGAACTCCCAGTCCTCCCCTTCGTTCCACGGCCCGCGGGTGCTGCCTTCGCCCTGAGACATGTTGAAGTAAACGTTGGTGAATTCAGGCATACCCGGCAGTTTGCCCTGAGGGAAATTAGGCTGGATGGCGTGCAGTGCTTTTTCGAAAGACAGTTGATGGGCGATTTCACGGGTCATCAGAAATCCGAGGGCTTCCTTTACACCCGGATCATCTGTGACATTCATCAAACGCTCGTAGACGATCTTCGCCCTGGCCTCAGCGGCGATATTGGAGCGCATGTCTGCAGTCGGTTCGCCGATGGTATCGACGTAAGCCGCTGACCAGGGAACGCCTGCCGAGTTGGTCAAAGGAGCACCCGCTCCGTACAACAGACTTGTGATGTGGGAATCGTTGCCGGCCCCGTTGATGGCGCGATACAACTCGCCCTCTTCCTCGACACCTTCGGCCATTTGCCCTTTGGCGCCCTTGTTCAACATCACGATAATCGACCCGACGATCTCAAGGTGGCTGAGCTCCTCGGTGGCAATATCCATAAGGAGATCCTTTCTGCCTGGATCATCTTCGGCCAACGCCTGTGTGAAGTAGCGTGAAGCTGCAGCGAGTTCCCCTTGGGCGCCCCCGAATTGTTCCAGTAGTAGATTGGCCAACCCCGGATTGGGCTGAGCAACGCGCACGGTGTATTGAAGTCGTTTGTTATGTAGGAACATGACATTCTCCTCAGGTGCATCAGGGCTGCCGTTCACTCGGCAATAGACCGAATGCCAACCCACATTCATCTGAAGCAAATGCGCCGGGGTTAATTTCAAAAACCTTCTGCCCTGTCGACCAACGGGTGCTGCTTTCCCTTTGCGGTTGGAAACCTGTGAGTCAGTCTTCCTGGACAATAACGGAGATCGAGACTTTCAACTGATAGGCCATGTCCTCGCGTATTGGATAATTCCGGCTACGCAATTGCGAGTGTCGTCGGCAATAGACATGAGCTGAATGACCTCAGTGATAATCCTCACCAGCGACCGCACGCAGATAGGCCGCATCTGCCTCCCTTCTCAGGTCACGCCATTCGGAATCGGTCAATCTACCCAACCGATGCATCTCATCAGTCTGGCGCAATAGCTCCTCGTGATAGGCATCGGGACACTCCATGCGTAACGCTCGGTTCTCCAATGCAAGATGCCAGGCATCCAGGGCTTTCAATTTGGATTCCTGCTCAAGCGTCAGTTGATTCTTGAAAGCATTCATTTCACCTACCCCGAACATTTCCCGGTTGAGCAACAGTTTTCGAATTAGGTTCAAAAGGTCTGACGAAGAACAGCCTTTCGGTAATCTCGATGGAACGTTGCGCCAAGCCCCGTCCTCTATCGCAACACCAGCGAATCTGAGGATTTCATCATGATCGACCCAGCAACCGGTATGAAGGCAGGCGAGCGCTACACCATAGACAGTCTCGAACGCACGCGACATTTCCCGGGTTTCTTCCTCGACGGAAAATATTACCTTGGCCCGGAATTGATGACGGCCATAGGTTGGCTGGAAGGGAAGCAGTTTTATTACGATGAGCTTGATCCCACGGGTGAGCCGGTGTTTCCCGATCGACTCGCCGGGACTGTCGAAGACCTCACCCTGACTCTCGCGGACGGTGCGCGATTGCCCTTGAACGAAATGCCGTACAGGGCAGATGCCGACCCCGCTGCCAGTCCAAGCCGTCTTACTCCATCGTCATCACGACATC
The DNA here is from genome assembly GCF_021602345.1 of Pseudomonas pharyngis. Lineage (GTDB taxonomy): Bacteria > Pseudomonadota > Gammaproteobacteria > Pseudomonadales > Pseudomonadaceae > Aquipseudomonas > Aquipseudomonas pharyngis. Next base: position 328,943 of record NZ_BQID01000002.1, on the reverse strand, counting down.
GACCTGCTCCGGCAAGCGATCAACACGGAGTCGAAGGTGTGCGGATGTCAGGTAAACATCCGTATCCAATACTCCTGGCGGCAGGCGCCGCGCTAGTACTGGGAATACTGCTTGGAGTCAAACAAGCCAATCGCCTTCCTGCCCGAAAACCGAGATAGCCGTCCTTGCTGATTTTTTGGAGAAGTGCTCTTTGAACGATCGGAGACAGGAATGCATCCAGTGACACCAGACGGTCGCTACTTTGTTGTCAAAGGCCAGCTATGGCGATGTTCCAACCCATCATTGGATGAAGATGTGCGCCAGCGTCTTGTCGATGCGCTTATGGCCGCTCGACGAGAGGTCAAGAACGCCAAGGGTTCGCAAGACGCGTCGCAACTGAAGCGCGCTCGGGAAAAGGTACAAATGGCCAAAGTGGCCCTCGGGGAACGGGGGCCTGTCTGGTGGACTGATGGAAGCCCGGACTTCAACCGGCGGCTGGTCATCAATTCCCCTTATGCCGAATGGTTCAGCTCGCTCCAAGAGCCTGATTAACTCTCGGCGTAAGGCGGGATTCTGATGATGTTCCAGTGTTGCTCACAACCGCCGATCCAAGGCATTGAATGCACCCAATACAACCGCTCTCCCCTGGCACTTGTATAACTTAGCCAAGTTAACGCTGCGGTAGACAGGGAAAGCGCTTGCAAGCCTAGCCAGGCTCCACTGGCGCCGGCAGTGCCACTCTTGCACAGGCGAAAAGCAGCATGCCTGTCAGGATCAATGCGCCTCCACGCATCCAGGTCTCCAGACTTTGCTGACCAAGCAGTATCAGGCACGAGACGATAGCAAGTAGCGGAACCCACGTAGGTACTCGAAAGTGATCTTCCGCAACCTCGTCACGGCGCAGGATCAACACGGACAAATTGGTACTGAGAAATACGAACAACAGGAGCAGGACGACCGTTTCAGCGAGTGTGGCTAGCGTCCCCGTCAGCGTGAGCCCGATTGCCACGAGGGTGGTAGCGATCACTGCTATCCACGCCGCACCCGACACTGGCTTGTTCATAGAGTGCAAAAAGCAGAGGTTTAGGATCGGACATCTTGGTTCCTGCAAGAAATCATTCAACGGAATGGCTCAGCGCTGATGCTTGAAGCCTCTGCCGTAATGGCGTTCGAGGCGATGCTGGATCAGTTCGAGACCGATGGATAACAGCCAATAGATGGCGGCTGCGGTGGTCAGCATTTCAATGTAGCGGTAGGACGAACGCCCGTACGACTGCGCCAGAAACATCACTTCCCAAACCCCCATGACCGAAATCAGGGACGAGTCCTTGAGCATCGAAATGAACTGGCTGGTGGTCGGCGGAATGATCGTGCGCATGGCTTGCGGCAGGATGATATGGATGAACGTCGCGGCCGGCCTCAGGCCCAGTGCGGCTGCCGCTTCGCGCTGACCTGGGGCAACAGCGAGGATGCCGGCACGAAAAATCTCACTGAGATAAGCCCCGTAGTTGAGCGACAGCGCGATGATCCCGGCGCTGATTGCGCCTGGCACCACGCCCAACTGCGGCAGCCCCAGATAGATCAACAGGATCTGGATCAACAGTGGCGTGCCGCGAAAGAACGAGGCGTAGAAGCTGGCGATACCAAACGCCACGGCGCTGCTCGACAGCCTGGCCAGCGCGGTGACAAAGCCCAGCAATAACGAAAACCAGATCGAGCAGAAACACAGGAATATCGTCAGCGCGGCGCCTTGCAAGAACCCGTTCGGCCCCAGATGCAGGCCGACCAGGTTCGGCAACTTTTCCACAATGATCGAAAATTTCAGATCGAAGCGCATGAAAAACCACACGCCCAGACCCGAAAGCGCCGCCCACGTCAGATACAGGCGCGTGCGAAAACCGAATAGCTGACGTGTCAGTGGCGGCTGCTTTTGCGGGCTGACGGCCGCTTTGGCCGGATGCGGATTGATGGCTGTCATTGGCTGATATCAGAACCGATCCACTTGCGGGATATTTTGCTCAGCGTGCCGTCAGTCTTGAGTTGTGCGATGACCTCGGTGACTTTCGCATTCCATTGCGGATCGCCCTTCTCGACCGCCACGACGTTCGGCTCGGCATACAGTGGATCTCCGGCAATCTTGAAACGCGGATCCTGAGCGATGCGTTCACGCGCCGTGATGAGGTTGGTGACCATGGCGTCCAGGCGCACGCCGGTACCCAGTGCGAGATCCTGGAAGGCAACGGTTTCGTTGTCGTAAGGCGCGATCTGGACATTGTCGAACGGATAGCTCAACGGTTTGTCCTCGGCGCCTTCAATGACCAGATCCTTGTTCAGATAGGCCTCATAGGTCGACGCACTGATCACACCGACTTTTTTTCCGGACAAGTCCTTGCCGGTGACTATCTCCTTGTCCTTCGCATTGACCACGATCACCGCCGGTGACTGGTAATACTCCACGGGGAAGTCGAACACTTCGGCCCGCGCCTTGCTCGGTGTCATCGAGCACACGCAGATGTCGTATCGACCGTTCCAGTGCCCCGCGGCAATCACGTCCCAGGAAGGTGTTTCAAGTTTCAGCTTGACCCCAAGGCGCTCGGCCACAGCTTTAGCGACATCCACATCGAAGCCGTCGAGCTGGTTCTGGTCATTGAGAAAAGAGAACGGCGGGTAACTCTCCATCAGGACACCGGTGAGCTCACCTTTTTGCGTCACGCGATCGAGGGTGGGCCCGGCGAAGGCTGCCGCGCAACTGACGGCGAGCGCCAGGCCAAGTGTCAAATGTGTGGGGATCTTCAAGTGCGAATGCTCCAATCAGGAAATGCCTGGTTAGATTAAAACGCACTATAAAATTAATATGTACTTCATTTTGGGAATAAAAAGCTACGCTTAGGCTATATGAAATCCAGCCGCCAGCGTCAGGCAAAGCCTTCATCTCCAAGGCTCATCGCTTCTGGTTTCTCACGGAGCGTACTCCGGGCAATGAACATCAGGGAAACCGGATCCTGAAGAATGGCCTGTTGGTTCCCTCCAGCCTTCTGGTCATATCGACCCTTTGCACTGTTTTCTTCAATCTGCGGGGGTTGTTTCAGGAGCGTAGTTCATCCGCTGACACTTGCTGGAGCCGCCCAGAGTGGAAAAGAGTGTGCAAACAGGTTGAGTAAGTTGCGTTGCTGCTCCAACGCATGTTCAGCGGCGAATGAGTAGCTTTACCGGCACTGCTGCCTGAAACGTCAGTGAAGTGCAGATAGCTCCGGCACAGAAATGGCGTTAGCATCCCGTACATTCGGTTTAACAGCATGATTTCAAGATCAGGGTCGCATAGTGGAAAAGTTAAATCGCCTTCAGAGTGGAATCGAAGGCCTGGATGCTCTGCTCAAGGGCGGATTGGTCTCAGGCGCTTCCTACATTATTCAGGGGCGTCCAGGGTCGGGCAAAACGATCCTCGCCAACCAACTTGGATTCCATCATGCGCGCAACGGCGGCCGTGTACTGGTAGCGACACTGCTTGCCGAATCCCATGACCGGCTTTTTCAGTTTCTGTCCACCTTGAGCTTTTACGACGCTTCCAAAGTTGGCGCTGAAATCCAGTTCGTCAGTGCATTCGATACGCTGGAAAATGAAGGTCTGGATGAAGTCGTAAAACTGCTGAGGCGTGAGATCAGCCGCCAGAAGGCGACAGTCATGGTTGTCGACGGATTGCTGAACGCACGCTCTAAAGCCGACTCGCCAATCGACACCAAGAAGTTCATCTCTGAATTGCAAGGGCACGCTGCATTTGCTGGATGCACCGTGTTGTTTCTCACCAGTTCCCGACTGGATGACGGCAGCCCCGAGCACACCATGGTGGATGGCGTGATCGAAATGGGAGAGGAGCTTTATGGCACCCGCTCGGTGCGTCGTATTCAACTGCGTAAAACCCGGGGTAGCGCGGCACTGACCGGACTTCACGAGTGCGAAATCACCGAGAACGGTCTGGTGGTTTATCCGCGCCTGGAAAGCCTCTACAGCCACCCCTCTTCGCCCGACAGCGCCAACATGACGCGCATCCCCAGCGGTATACATTCTCTGGACACGATACTGGGTGGCGGGCTGCACAGTTCCAGCGTGACGCTGGTCATGGGCCCATCAGGAATAGGCAAGACAACGCTGGGTCTTAAATTCCTGGGTGAGTCGACGGTGAAGGCACCGGGCCTGCATTTTGGCTTTTATGAAAGCCCGGAGCGGTTACGCCTGAAGGGCCAGTCACTAGGAATCGACATCAAAGGCATGGAAGAAAGCGGTGCGTTGAGCATCGCGTGGCAACCGACCACCGAAGGTCTCCTGGACGGCCTGGGCTCAAGGTTGCTGAGCATCGTCGAAGAAAAGGGCATCAAGCGTTTATTCATCGACAGCCTTAGCGGCATGACGCGGGTGTCGACGAATCCAGCCCGAATTACTGACTTTTACAGTGCCCTCATGAACGAATTACGCTCCAGGGGCGTGACCGTGTTTGCCTCTTGGGAGATGCGAGATCTGTTCGGCTCCGAGATCAGTTCACCAAACTCTGACCTGTCCAGCATCGTCGACAATCTGATGCTGATGCGGTTCTTCGAGAATGACTCTGAACTAAGCAGAACCATTTCCATTCTTAAAGTCAGAGATAGCTCTTATGACCCTTCGCGATTTGAAGTGGTCATCCGTGACCAGGACGTTGATCTGAAAAAGGCTTCAAGAAATGAACCGCCAGTTCCTAATCCTGCAGCCCTGCCAGGTTCATTTTCCTAGGTCTTCTATTCAGGTTGCATTCTCATGACCACCATCCTGGTTGTCGACGACGAATATTTGATCGCTGACATTCTCGGCTTTGCGCTGGAGGATGAAGGCTTCATGGTCGTGAAAGCCAGCAATGGCAAAAAAGGGCTTGAGGTGCTTGAGCGAGAGCGCCCTGACCTGATCATTACCGACTTCATGATGCCGGTAATGGACGGACTCGAATTCGCCACGGCCGTCCGCGCCCTGCCCTCAGCGCATCTCTTGCCCATCATTCTGATCAGCGGCGCGCAAGCCCACCTCGGCATGGAGAGATCGGACTTGTTCAATGCTGTCCTGGAAAAGCCTTTCAATATCGATTCAATCCTTGCTACCGCCAGGCGACTGCTGGCTGCAAATTGAAACGGATTGAATCCATCTCCAAGACTGAACCTACCCGCTCGGCCCTGCATGCCTGATGGCATGCAGCGTTCACCTTTAGCTGACTCCCCGCCTCCTCTCGTTTCAAACCATCGCGCAACCATCCATTTCAAAAAACGCCACGTACTCGGCAACCTGATCGACCTCCTTTGATGACCTAGCCGTTGCAACACCGAGAAGTGTGTGAGAAAGGCGCAGCAAGCGCCCTGCCTGGGATAGGAAGTATTGTCAGGTGGTTTTTTTCGGCCTATCTTGATTCATACCTATACAAACTATCTGTCTACGTACAACTATTCGCAAAACGCTTGGCCTCACGTACAGCGCTGCCGCGAGAAAAACAAAGCCGGCCATCGCCGTAAGACTCTCGTTGACGTCGTCAAAAGTCGAGCGTCAAGACCAGCCGGGGAAAACGATAAACCTGTACATGTCCAGCCCACCGTACAAGCGAATGGTTCGAACCTGGCCTTCGACACCTTTGCAATCAGGGAGTAAGGCAATGACGCGATTCCTGCTGTTACTGACACTGATATTCAGCATCGCAAGCTGCACCAGCGTGGACGTCGCCCGTTATGCCGACCAACAACCAGCCCTGGATCTGCATCGGTTTTTCAGCCAGCCCGTCAAGGCCTGGGGAATGTTTCAGAAGCGCAGCGGCGAAGTGACCAAGCGTTTCGAAGTGAATATCGTCAGCCGTCGCGAAGGCAACAACCTGATTCTCGACGAGCGCTTTCTGTACAGCGATGGCACCCGCCAACACCGCGTATGGACATTGACGCCCGAGGGCCAGGGACGCTGGAGCGGTCGCGCCGGCGATGTAGTCGGCGTTGCCCAAGGCCAGGTGGCGGGCAACACATTTCACTGGCGCTATCGGCTGAACGTAGCGGTCGACGATTCGACCTATGAAATGAGCATGGACGACTGGATGTATCTGATGGACGAGGACACGTTGATCAACCGCACCCGCATGTCCAAGTTCGGCGTGGAGGTCGGCCAGGTGACCTTGTTCTTCCGTCGCCAGAGCACCGAAGCAAGCCAATGAACCGCAAAATGAACACTACCCGCCGCTTATGCCTAGTACTGGGCGACCAGTTGTCGTTCGACCTGGCTTCCTTACAGGCACTCGATGCCGAGCGCGACACGGTGTTGCTGGTTGAGGTCATGGAAGAAGCCAGCCACGTGCCCCACCACCCACAGAAGATTGCCCTGATCTTCAGTGCCATGCGCCACTTCGCTCAGGCGTTGGAAGACCAAGGCATACGTGTTGAATACGTGACCCTGGATGACCCGCAAAACAGCGGTTCGGTGCCGGGTGAGCTGCATCGTTGGAAAAAGCTGTTGCAGGCCGACGAAGTGCACGTGACTGAGTGTGGCGACTGGCGGCTGGAGCATTCGATCAAGGAATGCGGTTTGCCCGTCCAGTGGCACACCGATACGCGTTTTCTGTGCGGTCGCGAAGAATTTGCCGCCTGGGCCGAGGGCAAGAAACAGCTGCGCATGGAGTTTTTCTACCGTGAGATGCGTCGCAAGAGCCGCTTGCTGCTCAATGGTGACGGCTCGCCAGTGGGCGGCGCGTGGAACTTCGATGCCGAGAATCGCAAGGCCCTGCCCAAGGGCGTCAAAGCGCCCTACCCGGCACGTTTCAAAAACGACGCCATCACCCGCGATGTACTGGCACTGGTCAAGGCGCGTTTCAGCCAGCACTACGGTGCGCTCGATGACTTCAACTATCCCGTCACCCATGCCGATGCGCAGGCTCTTTGGGCGTACTTTCTCGATTACGGTCTGGCCGGGTTTGGCGATTACCAGGACGCCATGGCCAGTGATGAGCCGTTCCTGTTTCATGCGCGCATCAGCGCAGCGCTCAACATTGGCCTGCTGGATTTGCGGCAAATTTGCAGTGATGTGGAGTCGGCGTACTGGGCCGGCAGCGTTGCGCTCAATGCCGCCGAAGGCTTCATTCGGCAACTGATTGGCTGGCGGGAATATGTGCGGGGCGTGTACTGGCTGAAGATGCCGGATTACGCGCTGGGCAACTCTTTTGGCAACAGCCGGCCGCTGCCCGAGTTCTACTGGACGGGTGAGACGCAAATGAACTGCATGCGCCAGGCCATCGGGCAAAGCTTGCAACACGCCTACGCGCATCACATCCAGCGGCTGATGGTCACCGGCAACTTCGCCCTGCTCGCCGGCATCGCGCCGAGTCAGATCTGCGAGTGGTACCTGGCGATCTACATGGATGCTTTTGACTGGGTCGAGCTGCCCAACACGCTGGGCATGGTCATGCACGCCGATGGCGGTTATCTCGGTTCCAAACCCTATTGCGCCAGCGGCCAGTACATCAATCGCATGTCGGATTACTGCCGCGGTTGCGCGTACAAGGTCCGCGAAAGCACGGCGGACAATGCCTGCCCGTTCAACGCGCTGTATTGGCATTTCCTGATGCGCCACGGTGAGCTGCTGCGCGGCAATCAGCGCATGAGCATGATGTACAAGAACCTCGACCGCATGCCGCAAACCAGGCAACAGGCACTCTGGCAACGCGGCCAGGCACTGTTGGCGCGCCTGGATAACGGCGATTCGATTTGAAATCAGCGTTCACTCGAAGCGACCTTGCTCCATCAGTGAAACTTAACGATGAAGCAACCTGTCAACGGATCAGCAGCCACAACGCTTCCCGCTGCTGACTGCAGCGCTCGGGCATGCCCGAACCACTGAAACCGGTCCCTGAAAAATTCAACCAAGAAGGTGAGATGGACACCCTCAAACACCTTAGTCGCGAAGCGCTCGAGTGCGAGGTCAAGCGATTACGCGCCGCGCTGCAGAGCAATGAAGTCGACATTGAGCGCGACATCACGGCGCGACTGCACGCCAGTCAGGCCGCGCTCGCTCGTAGTGAGGCGCGGCAGCGGGCGGTTTTTGAGAGTGCAGTGGATTTTGCGATGGTCGTCACTGACCTTGGCGGGAACATCACGGAATGGAACTGCGGCGCGACCAACGTGCTGGGCTGGTCCGCCGAAGAGGTTCGCGGCCAGAGCGCGGCCTGCTTTTTCACACCTGAGGACCGCGCTGCCGGCCGTGTAGAAGAGGAAATGCAACGCGCCCTTTGCGCTGGCCGTGCCTACGATGAGCGCTGGCATCTGCGCAAGAACGGCGAGCGATTCTGGGCCTCGGGCGAGCTGATGCCGCTTTACGATGAAGACCAGACTCACCTGGGGTTCGTGAAAATTCTCCGCGACCGGACTCAGGAGCATCTGTTCGGACGCGCCATGGCCGAAACCCAGGAGCGCTATCGACTGGCGGTCAAGGCGACCAGCGATGCGGTGTGGGACTGGGACCTGCAAACCAACCAGATCATCTGGAACCAGGCGTTGCAACAGGCGTACGGTTTCCCGCTGGAGAATGTTGATCCCAGTGGCGACTGGCGGTTCGCGCGGATCCATCCGCAGGATCAGGCGCGGGTGCAGGCATCGATCCGCGCCGCCATCGAAGGCGACGGCACGACATGGAGCGCGGAGTATCGGTTCTGCTGTCAGGACGGCTCCTACGCCGAAGTGCTCGATCGCGGACACTTGATCCGCAATCCCGCTGGCCAGGCCGAACGCATGATCGGCGCGATGCTTGACCTGACGCGCTCGCGCAGTGCCGAAACGGCGCTGCGCCAGAGTGAGGAACGCTTCAGTACCATTCTGGAAACCATCGAGTCGGCGTTCGCTATCGTCAAAGTCAAATTCGACGCCAACGACGAGCCTGTCGACTACTACTTCGTCGAGGCCAACCCGGCGTTCGAGCGCCAGTGCGGGGTCAACCTGCGCGGTAAGTGGGTCACCGAGTTCGCGCCCAATCTTGAGCGCTTCTGGTTCGAAACCTACGGCCACGTGGCCAAGACCGGGGAACCGGCGAACTTCGAAAATTACGCCAATACCTTTGAACGCTGGTTCGATGTGCGCGCGGTGCGGGTCGGCGATCCGGCTGACCGGCAGATCGCGATCCTGTTCAACGACGTCACCGAGCGGCGCGCCGCCGAGGAACGCTTGCGCGCCAGCGAGGCAATTGCCCGGGAAAACGTCGAACGAGTGCAACTGGCCCTTGCCGCGGGCGCCATCATCGGCACCTGGCACTGGGACCTGCTGACCGACCGCTTTGCCATCGACGAAGGCTTCGCCCAGGTGTTCAACCTCGACCCGGCACTGGGGCGCGAAGGCCTCAGCCTCGAACAAGTGATCACCAGCGTGCACCCCGACGACCGCGATAGCCTGACCATGGCAATCGACGAAGCCATTGGCCGCGGTGGCGCCTATTCCCATCAGTACCGTGTACGGCGCGAGGACGGCAGATTCCAGTGGATCGAAGCCAACGGACGCGTTGAGTGTGCAGATGACGGAGTTCCCCTGCGTTTTCCCGGCGTGCTGATCGACGTCGAGGAGCGGCGCACTGTCGAGGCGGAGCGCGACCGGGCTCTTGCCGCGTTGCGTTCGCTCAACGACACCCTCGAGCAAAGGGTTTCATCGCGCACCGCCGAGTTGATGCAGGCAGAGGAAAAACTGCGTCAGTCGCAGAAGATGGAAGCGGTCGGCCAACTGACGGGAGGCCTCGCTCACGATTTCAACAACTTGTTGGCCGGCATTTCCGGCGCACTGGAGTTGATGGGCGCGCGAATCAATCAGGGCCGTTTGAACGAAGTCGACAAGTACATGGTGACCGCACAGGGCGCGGTCAAGCGAGCCGCGGCCCTTACCCACCGCCTGCTGGCGTTCTCCAGACGCCAGACCCTCGATCCACGACCGACCGACGTCAACACGCTGATGACCGGCATGACCGAGCTGATCCAGCGCACCGTGGGCCCGAGCATTCTCCTGGAAACCATTGGTTCGCCCGTACTCTGGCCAACACTGGTGGATGCCAGTCAACTGGAGAACGCGCTGCTCAATCTGTGTATCAACGCGCGCGATGCAATGCCCGATGGCGGACGCATCACCATCGAGACGGCCAATCGCATCGTCGACACCGAGATCGCCGGCGCGCTGGACATGCCCGAGGGCGAGTATGTGTGCCTGTGCGTCACCGATACCGGCACCGGCATGTCGGCCGATGTCATCGCCAAGGCCTTCGACCCGTTCTTCACCACCAAACCGCTGGGTCAGGGCACAGGGCTGGGCTTGTCGATGATCTACGGGTTCGCCAAACAGTCCGGCGGCCAGGTGCGCGTGCACTCCCAGGTCGACCGGGGCACCACGATGTGCATCTACCTGCCTCGTCACCGTGGCGATCCCGTGCAGAGCCACGATGACAAGCACATCGCACCGGCGGTGGTGCCCAAGGCCAGCGAGACCATTCTGGTGGTGGACGACGAACCCACGGTGCGCGCGCTGCTGACCGAAGTGCTTGGCGATCTCGGCTACAACTTGCTTGAGGCAGGCGACAGCGTTGCCGGGCTGAAAGTATTGCAATCAAACGTGCATATCGACCTGCTGATCACCGATGTCGGCCTGCCAGGTGGCATGAACGGCCGGCAACTGGCCGACGCCGGCCGGGAGATCCGCCCGAACCTGACGACCCTCTTCATTACCGGTTACGCGGAGAACGCAGTAATCGGCGCCGCCCAACTGGGCCCGGGCATGCAGGTGCTGACCAAGCCCTTCGCGGTCGACACGCTGGTGGCGCGGGTCAGTGAACTGATGTGCTCAAGATCCGAATGAACGACCGCTGCGGCGGAACAAACCAGGCAAACGGGCTGCGGCCAAGGAGTATGAAATGGTGACTTTCCTGATTTTTCTGATCGCGTGCGGTGCGGCGGCAACCACCGGCATGGTTTTCAAGCCCGGCCAATGGTACGCGCAGCTCAACAAACCGAAGTTCACGCCACCCAACTGGGTGTTTCCGGTGGCCTGGACGACGATCTACCTGCTGCTGGCCTGGGTCGGCTATCGCTTGACCATGATTCCCGGCAGCGAACAGGTGCTGGCATTGTGGGCGGCGCAGATTGCGCTGAACACACTGTGGACGCCTGTGTTCTTCGGCGCGCAGCGGATCGTTGCCGCGATGATTATTCTCGTACTGTTGTGGCTGGTCGTCGCCGTGATGGTGGTCCTGGCCCTGCGCCTGGATGTGATCACCGGGTTGATCCTGTTTCCTTATCTGGCCTGGCTGTGTGTCGCTGCGGCGCTTAATTTTTCGATCATGCGCAACAACCGGGTGGGTCTCGGCTCATGACCGTACTACAGGCGCATGAAGCGCCGCTCAAATCCGATAGTACTGGCGATACCAACTCACAAACTGCGCCACACCCTCTGCAACTTCCACTCGCGGAGAAAACCCGATCCATTGTTCCAATGCCGAAACATCAGCCCAGGTCTTGATGACATCGCCGGCCTGCATCGGCAACAGATTGCGCTGGGCTTTTATGCCCAGTGCCTGTTCGAGGCAGTCGACGAAATCCAGTAATGCGACCGGTTTGCCGCGTCCCAGGTTGAAAATCCGGTTGACGCCACTCACCTCCTTCTCCGGCGCTGGCGGTTTCGGACACAGGCGGACGATGCTTTCGACAACGTCATCGACGTAAGTAAAGTCCCGCGCCATCTGACCCTGGTTGTAGATGTCGATCGGTCGTCCCTGAAGAATGGCTTCGGTAAATTTGAACAGCGCCATATCCGGCCTGCCCCAGGGCCCGTAAACCGTGAAAAAGCGCAGGCCGCTGGCCTTCAAGCCGTAGAGATGGCAATAGCTGTCGGCGAGAAGCTCATTGGCGCGCTTGGTGGCGGCATACAGCGAGACAGGGTGCTCGACCGCATCATCGACGCTGTAGGGCAACTTGCTGTTGGCCCCGTATACCGAGCTGCTCGACGCGTAGATCAGATGCGCGGGCGGATAATGTCGGCAGGCTTCCAGCACATTCAGAAACCCCACCAGGTTCGATTGCGCATAGGCATCCGGGTTGTCGAGCGAATAGCGCACACCCGCCTGAGCGGCCAGATGCACCACCTCGGTGAAATCGTGCGCTTTGAATAACGCCATCAAGGCAGGCTTGTCGACAATATCCAGTGTTTCAAAACTGAAACTCTGCAGACTACTCAACTGTTCAAGCCGCGCCTGTTTGAGATCCACACTGTAGTAATCGTTAAGGTTGTCGATACCGACAACTTCCTGGCCTTGCTGCGCCAATCGTTTGACCGCGTGATAGCCGATAAAGCCCGCAGCGCCTGTAACAAGAACGGTCATAATCCCTGCTCCCCACAAGCCGACAGGCGATAAGTTATAGCGCTGGATGACTTATTCAGTCCAGGTTTTATAACAGCACCCAATAGTGGGGAAAGCTTTCGATCTAAATAATAGTCGAGACCATAACAGGCAGAAAAAGTTTCTACCGTTCAGCCAAAAGAATAAGTCATTAAAAAACAGTCAGTTATCCATCGGCAAAAGCATTACTGGATGGATGGCGTGTTTTTTGACTGCTAACGTTTGACAGACCAGAAAGACTGGCCGATAACTACCAAGGTTGATTTTTTGCAGGGCGCGAGCAGTCACTTACTCGCGCCCTGTCGCTTCAGGGACAACTACTTAGTTACCTAACCTTAAGCCTGAATGAACAGACCGTGCGGTAGCTTTGCCTTCTAAAAAGTTGAACCGATAATTCCTCCAGAGGTGACGCATAACAGAGCGAAACTTCACTGCTCGATGCACACCAATGAAACACTTTGTGATTCATGTTTGAAACACTTCAATAACCCATAATAAAAATCACTTTCGCTGACAGCCCTTACTTAGCCCTCAATAGAGCTTCTGCCTGCCATAAACTTTCGATCATTACAGAGTTTACCAGCATGCCAGTCATCAGCTCGGACCACCCAAATTGGTACCTTTTGCAATGCAAGCCACGTCAGGATGAGCGTGCTCATCTCAATCTGCTTCAACAGAATTACGTGGTCTTTCATCCCCAACTCGTCAGCGAGCGCATTATTCGCGGAAAACGCCAGCGAGTGCACGAATCCCTCTTTCCTGGATATTTGTTCATCCAACTCAGTCGTGACGACAACTGGGCACCCTTGCGTTCCACCCGAGGGGTCAGTCGTTTTGTCGAATTCAATCATGGTCCCGCGACAGTGCCTGAGCACGTCATCGAGCATCTGCGTACGCGTTGCATCGAATCAATGACGTCGGGGCCGGATGAAGCGCTGAAACCCGGAGAGAATCTACAGATTGTCAGCGGCCCGCTCGCGCCACTGGAGGGCGTGTTCCTCGGATTGCACGGAACCGACCGCGTGATGATCCTCCTGCAGTTTCTCAACCGTGAGCAGCCTGTCTGCCTGCCATTGGGCGTGATTGAACGACAACAAGCCGGTTTTCACCCCTACAACTAACGACTTGCCTTATATGCCCTTGCTCAGGAGCTATAACATGGCTTTGAAGTCACGATGCCCTGTCGCGCTGATGATGGCCTGTCTCTATCCCGAAATGGCCTGGAGCATCAATCCGCAAGCCATTGATGTGTATGGATTCGACTTCACGCCATCGTTCCTGTTTTCGGAAAGTTATGACGACAACTTTCGCGAACTGGAAAACAGCAAACAGTCCTCCATGGTCACCAAGCTGGCGCCTTCTTTCGAGCTCAAGGCCGAGGATCGCAACAGTGCCACGCGACTGATCTGGCAACCCACTCGCTACATTTATCACGACGAGTCGGATGCCTCGAACACGGCACAACGCGTGCGTGCCGACAGCATCATGGAGTTTACTGACCGGCATCGTCTGAAGCTCGACGCCGAGTACCGCAAATGGGAGCGCACGGAATCGACGGCGGTCGAAGGCATCAACGACAAGCTCAACAACAAACGGGTGGGCGGTCTCTACACCTTCGGGGCGAAAAGCGCTGACAACCAAATCGATCTCGGGGCCAGTTACGCACAACTGCGCTACGACAACGCCGATGGCATCAACGACGACAAGGAACGCAATACCACTGCCCTCACCAGCACCTGGTATCACCGCATCGGCAGCAATACCCGGGGTCTTGTCGAATATAACCACACCGACTTTGATTACCAGCAGGCCAACAGCCCGCGCAGCAGTAAATCCGACGCCGTCATGGCCGGTGCCGTATGGGATTTCACGGCACGCACGACGGGCAAGGTCCGCGTCGGTTACGAGAAAAAGAACTTCGACAACAGCGAATCCAAAGACCTCGACAACCCGACCTGGCAAGTCGATCTGCAATGGAAACCGCGGACCTATTCGACATTCACCTTCGTCGCTCGCCAGGCCCTCGCCGAGGGTGACGACGGCGCTGATGCCGTGAAGTCGACCTTCACCCAGGTCGGCTGGCGTCACGGCTGGACTGAGCGGATTACTACCGTGGCCCAGGCCGGTTACGGGCGTTATGTCTACGAAGGCCAAAGCCGTACCGACAATCTTCAGGACTACAACCTGGCCGTGGTGTACGCCATGCGCCGTTGGCTGGATATCGAACTGGGTTATCGATACCGCGACAACGATTCCGATGCCGACAATGAAAGCTTCACCCGCAACGTGTTTCAGATCAGCTTCAACGTCAGCCTTTAAGAGGGTCTCGACATGAACACTCGCACACTTGTCCTTTTGTTCGCGTTGTTTCTCTTGCCCCACACCTATGCGGCAGATCCCGATACGCAATACAAACTCGCTGCCGGCGACGTGTTGCGAATCATCGTTTTCGGTGAGCCGGAATTGAGCATGAAAAAGATCCGGCTCAGTGATGCCGGCACCTTTTCCTACCCGTTTCTCGGCGAAATATCCGCCAAGGGACTGACCCCCGGCCAGGTCGAGAAAATCATCGTCGACGGGCTCAAGCAGGGTTATCTGATCGACCCGAAAGTCAGTCTCAGCCAGATCGAATACCGCTCGTTCTACATCAATGGCGAAGTGAAAAAGCCCGGCAGCTATCCGTTCGTGCCCGGACTGACACTGGAAAAAGCCATTGCACTGGGCGGTGGCTTGACCGAGCGGGCTTCGATGAAGCGAGTGACCATCTTGCGCGGTGATGGTGGCGCGACCGTGACCGATAACGTCACGCGCAGCACCACAATCGCCCCCGGCGACACCATTTCCATTGCACAAGGCTTTTTCTGATCATGGACAACAGCCCAAGCAACTACGTCGAACGTCCTCTTCAAGCGCATCTGCATCCGCAGCACGCCGACGACAAGGACACCCTGGATCTGCTCAATCTGTGGAGGATCATCTGGCGCGCCAAGTGGCGCATCGGCTGGCTGGTTCTGCTGAGTTGCGTATTGGCGGCCGTGGTGGTCTCCAATATCACGCCGCAATACATTGGCAGCACCACCCTGCTGTTCAACGACAAAACACCTCCGCTGATGTCGTTCCAGCAAGTCAAGGACTCCGGCGGCAACGCCACAGATTACTTGCAGACTCAGCAGGCGCTCCTGCAATCGCGAGACCTCGCCGAACGCGCGGTGAAAAAACTCGGGCTGACGACTCACCCGGTCACCGATCCGCGCCAGCAGCCAAAGTCCTGGTTTGCGCCGCGCCAATGGCTGGCCGATCTGGACCTTGATCAATGGATCCCGGGGCTAGGTCGATATCTACCGCAAAAGAAAGAGCCACTCACTGAAGCAGACGTCTTCAATCAGGTCACGCAGAACCTCATGCTGCACACCAGCGTCAAGTTCGTTGGCAAAAGCCAGTTGCTCGAAATCGAAGTCGAGTTGCCAGACCCTGTTCTGGCAGCGGCGGCGGCCAACGCACTGGCTCAGGGCTTTACCGACAGCCAGCTCGATACCAGCGAGAAATCGTCGCAAACCACCACGGCCTGGATGAACACACGTCTGATCAAGCTGCGCGACAACCTGCGGGCGGCCGAGAAAAAACTCCAGGGTTACCGCGAAGAACAAGGTCTGGTGGATGTTGGCGGCGTTGCCACCATCAGCGCCAACGAACTGGAAATGACCGGCAATCGCATGGTCGACGCCCGACGCAACCGCGCTGAAGCCGAGAGCGAGTACCGGCAGGCGAAAGCCCTGGGCAACGGCGATCTGAGCCGACTGTCCAGCGTGCCGGCGGTCTTGAGCAACCCTCTGGTGCAGAAATTCCAGGCCGATCGCGCGGTGGCCCAGGCCAAGGTTGATGAACTGGCCGGGCGCTACGGTCCGAAGCACCCCAGCCTGATCTCCGCACAAACCGAGCTGCGCACCGCGACAACCAGTCTGCAATTGCAGGTGCAGCAAGTGGTGGCCGGTATCGAGCGGCAATACCAGCTCGCCACGGCGAGTGAAGCGTCGCTGCGTCAATCCTTCAACAGCAACAAGGCGCAGATCCAGGACATCGCGCGCAAAGAGTTCCAGTTGCGCGAATTCCAGCGTGAAGTCGACAGCACGCGCGCGCTGTATGAAACCTTCGTCACCCGCCTGAAAGAAACCACGGCCACCGCCGACATGGACTCGACGAAAGTGCGCATCGTCGACCCGGCCATCGTTCCCGTCGACGCGAGCAAACCGCGCAAGACATTGATTGTCGCGATCGTCGGGTTGATTGCTGCAGTCATCGGCGTCGGGCTGGCACTGCTCTTCGAGAGTCTGAGCAATACCTTCAAAACCGATGAATCGATCGAGAGCGTGTTGAATGTTCCACTGCTCAGCGTCGTGCCGCTGGTGATAAAGAAAAGCCGCCGGCAACTGGCGCGCCTGTTCGAGGACAACGACAACCCGCGTTTTTCCGAGACCATTCGCAACCTGCGCACCTGGCTGATGCTGCAAAGCAGCGAAAAACCGTCACAAGTGGTGCTCGTGACCTCCACGGTTGCCGGCGAGGGTAAAAGCACCATCGCCACCAACCTCGCCAGTTCGCTGACACCGCTGGAACGCGTGCTGCTGATCGATGCCGACATGCGTCAGCCAACCCTGTCGCTGAACTTCGATTTTCCGCCGGACAGCCCCGGACTGGCGAATGTCATTGCCGGCACGGCCAGGCTTGAAGACTGCATTGTTTCAGTGGGCAATCTGGACATGCTGCCGGCCGGGAAGGTCTTGCCGCCGTCGCTGGATATGTTCGTTGCGCCACGCCTGCCGTCCCCTGGCGATCCGCTCAACCCGGTTCAGCCACCGCCACAGGATTTGCTCAGCTCGCCGCGCATGGCGCGCATGCTCGAAGCGCTCAGGTCACGTTATCGCCACATCATCATCGATTCTCCCCCAGCGGAGATGATCAGTGACGCGCTGCTGCTGGCAAAACATTCGGACGCGGTGATCTATGTCGTGAAGGCTGACAGCACGTCGATCAGCCAGGTTCAGCGAGGGATTGCCATGTTGCAACAAAGCCATGTGCCGGTCTTTGGCACGGTGCTCAACCAGGTCGACCTGCGCAAGGCGCGCAAGTACGGCTACCACCACTCCCGGGCGTTCTATAACTACGATTTCGCGCCCAGGTAACCATCGGGCGCGTACGCCCGCCGCTACGCCCTCTTCTGCCAACGCACTACTCGCTTCACCTCCGCCGAGCTACGGAAAAGCCATCGGGAGGCACGCCGTGCCTGCTCGATTCGCGCTGATGCATGAATGCTGTCTCGAGGTTAAGCCCATGACATCGCTCTATACCGCTCACATGACACACCGCCGAGGCCTGACGTTCTGGGGCCAGTGGCTTTGCGCGCTGTCGCTGGTGACGGCGCTGTTGATATTGCTCGTGCATTGGCGCGTCGGCAGTCTGACCAGCGAATATCGCATCCTGATCATTCTGACGGTGCTCGGCTCGGTGCCGATCTACAGCGTGATGCAGGTCTACCACAAGCGCCATGGCCTGCTGGTCGGGCTCGGCAGATTGCTGGCCGGGTGGTTGACCCTGCTGGCCGTACTGGCGGCGATTGCGTTCTTCACCCAGACCAGCGCCATTTATTCACGCCAGGTGATCATGGTCTGGGCGGTGCTGGGTTTTGTGGTTCAGGCCTTGAGCTTTCTGCCCCTGCATTACCTGGCCCGCCTGTACTCGCGCAAGGTCTGCAACGGACGCCGTTCGGTGATCATCGGTACCTGCCCGACGGCCCATGAACTGGCGAAAAAACTGTCCCGACCGAACCGCGCGCTGGTGCTGGGCTTCATTGCCGCCGAGGACAGCTGCGGCCCTGCACCCAGCATTCTGCCGTTGCTCGGCCACGTTTCCGCCATCCGCGAGATCATCACGGGCCAGGAAGTGCGCCGCGTCTATATCGTGCTGCCAATGGCCCATGCCGCCACCATCGAAGCGCTCTACATCGACCTGCTGGACATGAACGTCGACGTGGTGTGGATACCGGATTTCGGCAGCATGGTGCTGCTCAACCATTCGATCTCGGAAATCGAGCGAATGCCGGCCATCTACCTCAACGAGAGCCTGATCAGCTCGCACCCTGCCAGCCTGTTTTGCAAGGATCTGTTTGAACGCAGCCTTGCCGCCCTGGCGATTATCCTGCTCAGCCCGGTGCTGCTGGTGGTGGCCATCGCCGTCAAGCTGACCTCCGCCGGCCCGGTGCTGTTCAAGCAGAACCGTCACGGTTGCAACGGCGAAGTGATCAAGGTCTGGAAGTTTCGCTCGATGCACGTCCACGACGACCAGCAGGTTCGGCAGGCCACCCGCAACGATGATCGCCTGACGCCGATCGGCGGTTTTCTGCGCCGCAGTTCCATCGACGAATTGCCACAGCTGTTCAATGTGCTGTCCGGCCGCATGGCCCTGGTCGGCCCGCGTCCGCATGCCGTCACCCACAACCTTTATTACACCGGCAAGGTGCGCGCCTACATGGCCCGGCATCGCCTCAAGCCGGGGATCACCGGGCTGGCCCAGATCACCGGCCATCGTGGCGAAACCGAGACCGTGGAAAAGATGCAGCTGCGCGTCGCCCAGGACCTCAACTACATCAACCAGTGGTCGCTGTGGCTCGACATCAAAATCCTCATCAAGACCCCCTTCACGCTGTTCTCGAAAAACATCTACTAAGCCCGCCCCAACTCTGCCGTCCCCTGCCCGACCGTTGATAACCGTCACCACGATCTGAGGTTCGACCATGAATGTGAGCGTATTCGGTATTGGTTACGTAGGCCTTGTCCAGGGTGCTGCATTGGCCGAGGTCGGGCACAACGTACTTTGCGTCGACGTCGACGCCGGCAGGGTCGAGGCATTGAAAGAGGGCACGCTGCCGCTCTACGAACCGGGCCTGAAAAGCCTGGTGCGCGACAACTACCAAAGCGGCCGGCTGCGGTTCGGCACAGACCTGGTGGACGCCGTTCACCATGGCGATGTGCTGTTGATCGCCGTCGGCACACCGCCCGACGAAGACGGTTCGGCGGATCTCCAATACGTGCTGAGCGTGGCGCAGACCATCGCGCTGAACATGGATCGGCACCAGATCATCGTCGACAAATCCACCGTGCCCGTCGGTACGGGGGACCGAGTTCGCGCGTGTATCGAGCAGGTGCTGGCCGACAACGGTCGCGGCGATCTGACGTTCGACGTGGTTTCAAACCCGGAATTTCTCAAGGAAGGCTGCGCGGTCGAAGACTGCATGCGCCCGGACCGGATCATCATCGGCACCGACAGCCCGCGTGCCGAAGAGGTCATGCGCGAACTGTATGAACCGTTCAATCGCAGCCGCGAAAAAATCATTGTCATGGACGTTCGCAGCGCCGAGCTGACCAAGTACGCCGCCAACTGCATGCTGGCGACCAAGATCAGCTTCATGAACGAAATGGCCTGCCTCGCCGAAAGGCTCGGCGCCGACATTGAAAAAGTGCGCCACGGCATCGGCGCCGACCCGCGCATCGGTTACCAGTTCATCTACCCAGGTCTGGGCTACGGCGGCTCGTGCTTTCCCAAAGACGTGAAAGCGCTGATACAGGCGGCCGACGGTGTCGACATCGACGCCCGGGTGCTCAAGGCCGTGGAGGCGCGCAACCAGGAACAGAAAGCCAGCCTCTATCGCAAGGTATTCGATCACTTCGACGGCCACCTTCGCGGCAAGACGTTTGCCCTGTGGGGGCTGAGTTTCAAACCCAATACCGACGACATGCGCGAAGCCCCCAGCCGGGTACTGATGGAGGCTTTGTGGCAAGCCGGCGCCAGCGTGCAGGCGTTTGATCCCAAAGCCATGGAAGAGGCCCAGCGCCTTTACGGCTCGCGCGACGACCTGACGCTGACAGGCACCAAGGAAGCGGCGCTGAAAAATGCCGACGCCCTGATCATCGTCACCGAGTGGCAATCGTTTCGGGCACCGGACTTCGACCAGCTCAGCCGGTTGCTCAAACAGCCGTTGATTTTCGACGGGCGCAATCTGTTCGATCCGCAGCGTTTGAGCAAACGTGGGTTCACCTACGTCTCCGTGGGTCGGCAGACCCCTTCAGTTCTCTGAGAGGAGCCGCGCCATGTTCAAACTGGAGATAGTCGGCCACTACTCGGCGAAATTGCTGGAGGCCAACCAAGCCTATTCCTTCATTAACTTTGCCTCGATCGGCAGTTTTTTCGAGCAAAACCCGAGCAGCGTTGCCTATTTTTGCGACGGCATGCTGATGTCGACCTTCATGTCTCGCATCACCGGCAGACCGATTGGCCGGGTCAGCTTCGACTTCACCTCGATAGCCGACGTTGTGCTGCGCAGCGCCGAGCAACAGGGCAAACGGGTTTATTTCGTCGGCGCCCGACAAGCCGAACTCGACCTGTTCATCAGCAAGATCAAGAGCCTTTATCCGCAACTGAGCATCGCCGGCTATCACAACGGCTATTTCGACGCTGCCCAGGCCGAAGACATTCGGTACGACATCTGTCGCAGCGCAGCGGACATTCTGATCGTCGGCCTGGGCGCCGGACGGCAAGAGCAGTTCGAGCAGGATGCCCTGCGCGCAGGCTTTCGCGGGGTCGCCTTCAGCTGTGGCGGGTTCATCCGCCAGGAAGCTCTGGCGACGCGGCAGTACTACCCGGCGCTGATCAATCGCCTGCACTTGCGCGCGTTCTATCGCATGTACCGCGAGCCCCACACGATCAAACGCTACCTCATCGATTACCCGAGCAACTTCCTGCACCTGCTGAACATGATCGTTCGACACAAAGTCGCCATCAGCGTTGGGGAATGACCATGCACATCCTGTTTACCCTCAAGGATTTCAAGCCCGGCGGTGGCGTCGAGCGCGTTCAGCAGCGGCTGTCCGAGCAGTTTCTCAAGGATGGCCGGCGGGTGAGCTTTTTCGTCATGAACGCAGACATGCCCGACGCCCGGGACATTCAATCCTACAGCGGTGGCGGCAACGGCCTCGTCGGCCTGTTCAAGTCCATCGTTTTGCTGCGCCGGCTCATACGGCACGAAGGTGTCACCCATCTCATTTCCGCCAAGGAGCAGGCCAACCTCTGCACGTGGTTCGCCACCCTGGGCAGTGCCTGCAAAGTCATCTACAGCCGCCATGCGACCCTCGATTGCAGCGAACAGAAAACCGGCCCCTCAAGCCTGCGCTTTCTCTACGCCTTGTACCTGTGTGGCAGCGGCAAAGTAGTGACGGTCTCCTCGGCTCTGCGTCAGACCCTCGCCGACACCGTGCCATGGGGCCGGCAGCGCATCCGCTATTGCCCCAACGCCGTCGTCACCGATCAACTGTTTCAAGCCGCCCAAGCGCCCAGGCCGGCCGGATTGCCCCGCAACTACTGGCTGAGCCTGGGGCGTCTGGTCGAACCCAAAGGGTTTCATCTGCTGCTCGATGCCTACGCCTTGGCGCTGCGCAGCGCAGCGCTGCCGGATCTGGTGATCGTCGGTGATGGCCCGTTGCGCGAAGCCTTGGTCACCCAGGCCAGGCAATTGGGTATCGCGCAACGGGTGCACTTCAGCGGTTTTATGAGCAATCCCTATCCCGTGCTCAGGCACGCCCGACTGTTCATTCTGAGTTCGCTGCAAGAAGGCATGCCGACCGTGCTGATCGAGGCGTTGGCGCTGGGCACGCCGGTGCTGGCCTGCGATTGCGAGACCGGGCCCAGAGAACTGCTGGACCACGGCCGACTCGGTCAACTGGTGATCGTCAACGATGTACAGGCACTGGCCGACGGCATGCTGCGCAACCTGACCTCAGGTCATGCCATCGCCCCCGGCGAAGAGACGCTCACTGCCACCCTGCGCCCGTACACCAGTCAGTACGCGGCGCAGGCGTACTACCAGGTCTGGAATCAATGAAAAAGTTACTGATCATCCTCCATGACCTCAGCGCCGGCGGTGCTGAAAAAATGATGGCGCGCCTGGCCAAAGCGCTGGTGGATGCGGGCAATGACGTGACATTGCTGATGCTCACCGGCGGTGGCCTTCACGCAGCGCATCTCGATCCGCGTGTGAAAAAAGTCGAATTGCACAGCCCGCGCAGCGTCCGTGCGGTGCCGGCACTGACGCGATTCCTGCGTGACAATCACTTTGACGCCCAGCTGGCAGCCCTCACCCACGTCAACGTGGTGGCGATCATCGCGGCGGCACTGTCCGGCACGCTGGCCCGGCTGCACGTCAGCGAGCGCAATGCCTTTTCCCATGACCGGCACGTGAATCCCGATTTGATGGTGCGCATCGCTTATCGGGTGGCGCCCCTGCTGTACAGGCTGATTCCCAACCCGGTGATCTGCGTTTCACGCGGTGTCGCCCAGGACCTGGTCGATACCACCCTCGCCCGGCGCCAAGACGTGACCATCGCCGACAATCCGGTGCTCGACAACGATTTTCGCGAGAAGACACCGGGACCGCCCCGCCACCGCTGGCTGCTGGAAAAGTCCGGCACGGTGATCGTCGCCGTGGGGCGTCTGGCGCCACAAAAAGGTTTCGACACGCTGATCACAGCGTTCGCCGCACTGCCGGATCGCGATGCCCGTCTGATCATTTTTGGCGAAGGCGCACTCCGGGCCGAACTGCTTGAACAGGCGAAACAGCTGGGGGTGGCGGAGCGCTTCGATCTGCCGGGCTATGCCGATGATCCCCTGGCAGAAGTAGCCGCAGCCGATTGCTTCGTGCTGTCGTCGCGTTTCGAGGGCAGCCCCAACGCGCTGGTCGAGGCGTTATCCACCGGCACGCCGGTGGTGGCGACCCGCTGCCCCCATGGTCCTCAGGAGATTCTCGGCGGCGGCGTGGTTGCCCCGCTGGTCGCAGTGGAAGATCCGATCGCCCTGGCACAGGCCATCGTCGAGCAACTGTCCATACCGCGCGATCTGCAGCTTCAATCACGCCTTGATGCGGCCGCACGATTCATGAGTGCCAGTGCAGTGCAGACCTACCTCAAAGCACTGGTTGGAGACCCGTCATCATGAGCCCACTGACGATCCGCTATTCGACACTGCGCGACGCCTTCACGCTGTTCGGCATCCTGTTCTACATCCAGGTGATTACCTTTGTCCTCGGTCTGGGCAGTGCCGCGAGCTTCGGCGATATCAACAAAGACCTCGAAGGCAATGTCGCCAATCAGGTCTGCGGCCTCATCACGCTGCTGGTGCCGTTGTTCTTTTTCATCCGCAACAAGGTATTCCTCAGCAAGACCTTTTATCGCAGCAACTTCTTTCTGCTGGTGTTCCTGCTCTGTGTCATCGCGTCGATCGGCTGGTCCCACGACCCGATGCTCAGTCTCAAACGGTTTATCGCCCTGCTCGGCGTGGTGTTTTTTGCAGGCTTCATTGCCTATAACTACTCCCTTGAAAGAATCGCCTTCATGCTCGGCTGCGCTATCGGCATCGCGGCGTTGATCGGGTTGTTGCTCGCCGTGGTCATGCCTGAAGTGGCGTTTCTCTCCGGGGGCATTCGCGACGGCGCATTCAAAGGTGTTTTCGCCGAAAAGAATGCCGGCGCCCGACTCAATGCGATCGCCATCATGCTGTTGCTGCCGATGATCCGGCAGCGCAATCGCTGGGCGCTCTTGTGCTCATTTTTTTCGCTGGTCGCGATCCTGCTTGCCCAGTCAGCCACCGGTGTAGCGCTGATCATTTCCGGCACGATCAGCTACTGGTACTTCCTCACGATGATCCGCCTGGGCATCAATCGCTCGCAGCTGATGTTCCTCGGATGCACCCTGCTCTACCTGCTGGTCTGTCTGTTTCTGTACAGCAACTTTGCGATGCTGCTGGAAATGGCCGGGCGCGACCCGTCACTGACCGATCGGACCCTGATCTGGGAACTGCTCGCGCCTTTCATCGACAGCCAGTTACTCAAGGGCTACGGCTTCGGCGCCTTCTGGGCAAGTCCCGATGCCGATGCGTTCATTACCCGCTGGGGTTACATCGGCAACGCCCACAGCGGCTACATGGAGACCCTGCTCAATGGTGGCCTCATTCAGCTGACGGCGCTGGCGTTGATGTTCGGTGAAGCACTGTTCAAGCAATACCGCGCCGTGACGGCGAATCAGGCAGCCCGGTTTCGTGCCAGTGCGCTGGTCATCATCGGTCTGTTCGCCGTCACCAATTATGTGGCGTACGTGATCCCCAACTACCGCTCCGCCGAGTTTCTGGTGTTCTGCACCCTGGCCCTGACCTTCCGGCACCACCACGCGACCTACCCCGAATCCTCACCGGCAGCGCTGCGTCAGCGTTCGTCGGGCCGCGCACTACCGCGCGATTCCGCCCGCGCGTAACCCAAGGAGAATCACCGTGCCCAACCAAGCTCCCCGTTCAGCAGATTCAGTGTGCGTCATCATTCCGATGTACAACGGCGCCGACAGCATCGAGCAGACGCTGACCTCCCTGGCCCGGCAAACCCGACTGCCCGATCACGTCATCGTCATCGACGACGGGTCCACCGATGACGGACCACAACGGGTCAGAGACTTCACCGCGCCGTTTCGCCTGACCCTGTTGCAGCAAGCCAACGAAGGCCAGGCCAGTGCCCGTAACCATGGGATGCGCCACTCTAAAGAGACGTTTGTGGCGATGCTCGATGCCGATGACCAATGGCATCCGCGAAAGCTGGAGTTACAGCTGGCACTGTATGGCGAGCTCACGCAACAGGGCCGGCCTGTGGGGCTGATCGACTGCTACGCGCAAGTCAACTACAGCGATGGCAGGCGCCAACTGGACGACCGGTTGAAGAACGGCCGGCACTTCTACGATTTCATCCACGCCAACGTCGTCAATGGCGTTTCCACCGCGCTGGTCAAACGTGACGTGATCATGCAACTCGGCGGCTTCGACGCCAGCCTGCGTTATTCCGAAGACCGCTTCATGTGGACGCGGATCGCCGAACACTGGGAGATCCACACGGTGCCGGAGGTGCTGCTGGAGCGCACGGTCAATGGCGGCAACATGACCGCGAATCCGAAAAAGTACTACCAGAACAAAATCCGCTTCATCGAGGTGTACCTCGCCCGTTACGGCGCGCAGCTGACTCGGCAGCAGCGGATCGATTTCGTGCTGGGCAACCACACCGATTTTCTCGAGGCGTTTTCCCGACGTGGCGAGCATGACCAGGTCCTTGGCGTATACCGGCGAATGCTGGATTGCTCCTGGCAGGCCCTGATCTTCGCCAGCGGCAAACCGACCTTGCGCTACCTGTATGCCCGCGCCAGAACCTTGCGCAAGGCAACGGCTTCAACCACGGCTCATTGATCCGGTATCCGCCATGGCCAACCACCGTCTGACGACATTGACCTGGATCTTCACCGAGAAATTCGGCCTGATCCTGTTGTCGATGATTACCTTTGTCGCCTACGCCAGGCTGCTGTCGCCTGCCGAGCTGGGTGTGGGCACGGTAATCATCGCCATCGTCGAGTTGATCGGTCTGGTGTACTCGTCGGTGCTCGAAGACCCGCTGGTCCGGCTTGAGCGACTGGAAGACAAGCACATCAGCACCGCCTACTGGGCGGCGGTGCTGGTCAGTCTGGCGAGCATTGGCGTCATTTCGGGCGCGGTCATGCTGTACACCCCCGACCCGGTGCTGCAATGGATGACGGCGATAGCCTCGATAAAGATCCTGTTCACCATGATGGCGCGGGTCTATGTGGCGCAGATGCGCCGCAGCGGTAACTTCAAGATGCTGGCGTCGCGCACGTTGCTGGGCAAAGTGGCGGGTGGAGTCGGTGGCATTGCCGTTGCGCTTTGGGGACTGGGTGCGTGGGCGGTCATTGCCCAGGCGCTGATCATGGAACTGGTGTCGATCATTGTGTTGATGCGCGCCGACCCGCGACGCATCCCTTTTTACATCGACGGTCCGATCCTGCGTGAATTGTTGAGGTCAGGCGCACCGGTGGCCATCAACGCGCTGAGCTCGCAAACCTTGCAGCGCGGGGTCAACGTGGTGCTGGGCATCACCGCCGGGGCGAACGCTGTCGGCATGTTCAACATGGCGATGCGCATCATCGAACTGCCACGCACCGCGATCTACAACGGCTTGCTGAGCTACGCGCTGCCGGCGTTCTCCCGGCGCAGCGCAGAACCCAAGCGATTGATCGGGATCGTTGGCGACTCAACCGCCGTCAGCGGCTTTCTGTTGACGCCCCTGTTCATCGGACTCGCACTTACGGCAAGCGACCTGATCCTGTTGATCTTCGGCGCCAAATGGGCAGAGGCCATCCCGCTGCTGCAAGTGCTGGCCTGCACCGCCGCCATCGGCAACAGCGCCATGTACGCCACCACCGCACTGGTGGCGGTCAACCGCAGCCACCTCACGATCAAGGCTGAAGTGCTGACCACCGCGCTGGCCCTGGCGCTGGTCTACGCCCTCGGCAACCTGTACGGCGGCATGGCTGCAGCCGTCGCTCTGCTGGCGCGCATGCTGGTCATCACGCCGTTGCAAATCCGCGGCCTGAACACGGCGATCGGTTACAGCTGGCGCGGCTTTTTCGAAGCCAGTTACCGCAGCGTGATCGCCTCCCTGGTCATGGCTGCAACCGTGCTGCTGGTGCTACCGCAGCTGGGTCTTCAGGGTTACCTGCATTTGATCGGCAGCGTCGTGCTCGGCGCACTGAGTTATGCCGTGGGTTACAGCGCCCTGCACCCGCACTGGCCACAGGAATTCAAATCGGTTTTCACCTCCCGCTGAGTTCAGCCCTGAGACAGGAAGGCCTCACCATGCGCAAAACCACCTTGATTACTGGCGGAGCCGGCTACATCGGCTCGCATACGGCTCTGGCCCTCATTAACGCCGGCCACAAGGTGCTGGTGCTCGACAACCTGTGCAACAGCTGTCGAGAGTGCATCCGGCGCCTTGAGCAACTGACCCTGACCCGCGTCGACTTCATCAAGGGCGATATTCGCGACCCGGCCCTGCTCGACGATATCTTCAGCCGGTACGACATCGACGCCGTCGTGCACTTTGCCAGTCTCAAATCCGTCGAAGAAAGCGTGCGCAAGCCGCTGGACTACTACGTCAACAACGTTGCCGGCACGCTTGGCCTGTGTCAGGCGATGGCCCGCAATAACGTATTCCGGCTGGTGTTCAGCTCGTCAGCCACGGTGTACGGGGAGCCGACGTGCACGCCGATTGCCGAAGATTTCGGCACCGGCAAACCGGTCAATCCCTATGGCCGCACCAAGCTGATGATCGAAGAGTTACTGACGGATCTGTGCAACTCCGATCCGCGCTGGAGCATTGGATTGTTGCGTTACTTCAACCCGATCGGCGCCCACGAAAGCGGAATGATCGGCGAAGACCCGAGCGGCCGCCCCAACAACCTGTTGCCGTGCCTGACCCAGGTCGCCATAGGCCGGATACCCGAACTCACGGTGTACGGCAGCGACTATCCCACCGTGGACGGGACCTGCGTGCGCGACTACATCCATGTGGTCGACCTGGCCATCGGTCACCTCAAGGCCCTGCAAGTGCTGCAGCACGACAATGGCATTCACTTCTGGAACCTCGGCACGGGCGTCGGCTACAGCGTGCTGCAGATCATCCACAGTTTCGAGGACATCACCGGCATCAGCATTCCCTACCGCTTCGCCCCTCGACGTCTCGGCGACATCGCCAAGTGCTGGGCCGATCCGGCCAAGGCGGGACGCGAACTGGGCTGGAGCGCGCAACGCGGCCTGGAACAGATGATCACCGATAGCTGGCGCTGGCAGTCGTGCAATCCGCAGGGGTATCAATCGTCATTCAAGATTCCGGCACCCGTTGCGGTGAAGTGATGCCGATGCTCAAGGAATGTCTGCTGGTCGTGCTGTTTTCGGTTGCGCTGGCAAGCAACGCCGCGCAGGCGCCAGCGCCTGTACCGACCACCGGCCTCGTGTTGTGGCTGGACGCGGCCGACTCATCCGCGATGACCCTGGATGCGCAGAACCGGCTCCAGCGCTGGAGCGACAAATCCGGCAAGGCCAATGACGCGACGGTCGCTGACGCCACCTCAACGCCACAGTGGACAGGAAACAGCCTCAATGGCCATGCGGTGGTGCGCTTCGACGGCAATTCGGGATTACTCGGCCGGGCCCTGCGCACGGCTAAAGGATCTGTGACCGTACTGATCGTGTCCCGGCGGTTGCCGGAACAGGCCGGAGTCGATCCCTGGCAACGGTTGTTCAGTTCACGCCCGCAGGCCGCCAGCAACGACAACGTGCTGCCGAATTTCGCGGTCAGCCTGGCGCAAACCGGGGAGTACGAGCCGACGGTTTCCGTGCTGGAACTGCACGACGTGCCGATCGGCCCCTACGGGGTCGGGCGCAATGCCGTCGGTCACTCGGAAAACTTTCGCGGCGACATCGCCGAAGTGCTGGTATATGACCGTCCATTCGCCTCGCTCGCCGAGCGCCAGCGCGCCTTTCAATACCTGGCAGACAAATGGTCCGTGGCCATCCCCACGCATGCCGACACCTGGACCCGCGTCGGCCCATTGGGGACATTGCCGACGCGCATCAACGCCCAACTGCCCTTGTCCGATCAGGCCAATGCCGGGCAATGGGTGCTCAACACGACGCTGTCCGACGAGTTCGATGGCACCACCCTCGACCGCACACGCTGGCACGTCAACAATGCCGTCGGGAATGAGTCGCTGGGCCGCAAGCCGGCGTTGTTCACCGAGCGCAACGCCAGCGTCGGCAATGGCAACCTGAACATTGTCTTTCGCAAGGAAACCTTGCCACAAAAGTACGTCGAGCTCGGCTTCAAGGACTACACCTCAGCCATGGTGCGTACCCTTGAACGCGGCTTCTACGGGTACTACGAAGCGCGGGCCAAACCCATGAATTCCGCAGCGTCCAGCGCCTTCTGGCTGGCCTGGACGGGCATGACTGACAACGCCACCGAAATCGACATCTTTGAAATCGGCGGCAAGACCAAAAATGCGCTTTCAGACCGCGCCTACAACATGAACGCCCACCTCTGGGCCACGCCGCACAGCACCGAACATATCGCCAACGGCAGCACCTGGACCAGTCCCTGGCGGCTGGCCGGCGACTTTCATGTCTACGGCTTCGACTGGCAGCCCGATACCCTGCGCTGGTACGTCGATGGTGTGCTGGTCAGAGAATCGAAGAACCATTATTTCTTTTTCCCCATGCAGATCGTCTTCGACAGCGAGGCCATGTGGAAATGGTTCGGCGTGGTCGACGATGCTGACCTGCCCTCCACTTTTGAAGTCGATTACATCCGCATGTGGCAACGCAATCCTTGACCCTCACACCAAGCCTGGGGCCAGACGATGAGCCGCCCCAACCGTCATAGCTTTCGCCTTGAGTCGATTTTCACTCGGCACAGTCGTCAGTTTTCAATCCGCGCTAAAACCCCGGAGCGCATGCACATGAACGACAGACGGCTGACAGAACTGGATTTGCTGCGCTTTCTTGCGGCGTTCGCGGTGGTGATCTTTCACTATGCGTTTCGCGGCTATGCGAGGGGTGAGATGTCGGTCATGCCCTATCCACTTTTGGCTGACGTTGCCAAATACGGTTATCTGGGCGTTGAACTGTTTTTCATGATCAGCGGATTCGTGATCCTGATGACGGCTTCGAGCAACAACCTCAAGGTGTTCTTCATTTCCCGCGTCATTCGTCTCTGCCCGGCGTTCTGGGTGTGTTGCACGATCACGTTTCTCATCACGCTGGCCATCGGGCAGCCACGATTTTCGGCCGATTTTTATCAGTACGTGATCAACCTGACCTTTCTGGGCGACCTGCTCGGTGTGCCCCCCATAGACGGGGTCTACTGGTCTCTGTTCGTCGAAATAAAGTTCTACCTGATGATCGCCGTCCTGCTGGCTTTCAAGAAGATAGAGAAAATAGAAACCTTCCTCGTACTCTGGCTGCTGATCTCGGCCGCAGCGGAAGTCTTTGCTTTCGAAAAACTGCGCTCGGTCTTGATCACCGACTACGCGGCCTATTTCATCGCTGGCGCCACGTTCTACATCATCTGGGACAAGGGTTTTACCAAATCCCGTATTTCCCTGCTGGCAGCCGCGCAGGCATTGGCCAGCTTCAACGCGATCAAGTGGGCCGAGTCGATTGAACTGAAATATTCGACCGAATACGACTCCTTGATCATCTGCGGTGTCATTGCCCTGTTTTTCATGACCTTCCTTTTTATCGCGACGCATAAGACGTCAGCCGTGGGGAAGTTCGACTGGACAGCATTGGGCGCACTGACTTACCCGCTTTACCTGCTGCATCAAATGATCGGCTTCATGATCTTCAACATCGCTTATCCGACTATCAATCCACACGTGCTGCTCTGGGGCACCATCGCTTTGATGATAGGTGCGTCCCATGTCATCCATAAGGAAATAGAAACCCCGATGGCCAGACTGATGAAAAGATCCCTTTCGTCCTCCTTCAAGCGTCTCAGAGTTGGTTAGCCGGTAACGCAACAGGCTTGGCAATATCGGCAGATGAAAAAGGCGGGAGAGGCTTCGGTGAATACCGAAACCTCTCCCGCCTTTTTTGTTTGTGGCGCAGAGCGCCCGTCACAAGGACGATGAACGCTTCAACGTCTCGCTCGGTAACTCCTTGAACAATGCTCGATAACTGCTTGAAAAACGGCCTAAATGCCAGAACGACCAATTCATCGCCACTTCCGCCACGGTGGTCTCCGCGGGCGAACGCTTGAGCAATTCGCGCCGCGCACTGTTGAGCCTGCGCAAACGCAGCCATTGGCTTGGCGACATCCCCGTATAGGCCTTGAAGGTCTGCTGCAACTGGCGCAGGGAAACCCCGGCGACCCGCGATAATTCCAGCAGATTGAGGGTTTCTTCCGGCGAATCCGCCGCCCACTCGCCCACGCGTTTGAGGGTGATTCGCTCCTCGGCGCGACGCTGCAAACCGCCGCCATCCAGACACACGCTCGCGTTGTCGAGGATGAACAGGCAATCCTCCAATAGCTGCTGAGTCAGTGCCTCTTTACTCGGCAGATCAAGGGCTTGCGACAACTTCGTGAGAGTCGAGCTTAACCAGCGGCTGAACAATCCATTCTGCGCGCCATTGAGCGGCGCCATGAACAGACCTTCCAGCCTGGCCACGTCCAGTCCGTTGCGCTGGACGAATTCCGGGCCGAACACCACGGCGATTTCCTGGTAGTTCTCCGGGGTGATCCAGATGTTGCGGCTCTCTTCATTGAGCAGATAGAGCGCGTTGTCGCTGCGATCGAAACAGAACGCCAGCGCCCCTTGCGGCGCGCTGAAATTCTGCTCGACCCGGGTGTTCATCTGTTCTTCGTAAACCTCCACACCCTGCAAATCCAGATAGCGGATCTGCCCGGCGAAATGCCCTGGCGACATCTGCTGGTAATGCTGCACCCAACCCGGCGTGGCGCGGATTTGTTCGGTGACATCGGCTGTGTTGAACGCTTGAACCTGAAGCGGATTGCACGTCGTCATGGGGAACCTTGCGCACTCTTTTGGTGCGCTTTGGTGCTGCTGAAAGTGGATAGATGGAACGGCAAGGCCCGCCCAAGATAGTCGTCAACGCGCCACAGGGGAAGCCTGCGAAAGATGAAATCGCGTTCCCCCGCGTCAACAAAACCAACGACGAGGTCTTTATGAATGCCCCTTTCGATCAGCTGTTCACATGGCTGAAAGATCACAAGATTACCGAAGTGGAATGCGTGGTCAGCGACCTGACCGGCATCGCCCGCGGCAAGATCGCACCGACCAACAAGTTCCTGCATGAGCGAGGCATGCGCCTGCCGGAAAGTGTGCTGCTGCAAACGGTAACCGGGGATTTTGTCGACGACGACATCTACTACGACCTGCTCGACCCGGCCGACATCGACATGGTCTGCAAGCCGGTGAGCGACGCGGTGTACGTGATTCCGTGGGCCATCGAGCCGACCGCCATCGTCATCCACGACACCTTCGACAAGTTCGGCAACCCGATCGAACTCTCGCCGCGCAACGTGCTGAAGAAAGTCCTGCAGCTGTACACCGACAAAGGCTGGAAGCCGATCGTGGCGCCGGAAATGGAGTTCTACCTGACCCAGCGCTGCGAAGACCCGGACTTGCCATTGAAAGCACCGCTGGGCCGTTCCGGTCGCGCCGAAAGCGGTCGTCAGTCGTTCTCCATCGACGCCGCCAACGAATTCGATCCGCTGTTCGAAGACGTCTACGACTGGTGCGAACTGCAAGGCCTGGACCTGGACACGCTGATCCACGAAGACGGCCCGGCGCAGATGGAAATCAACTTCCGCCACGGCGATGCACTGGATCTGGCCGACCAGATCACTGTGTTCAAACGCACCCTGCGTGAAGCCGCGCTCAAGCACAACGTGACCGCGACCTTCATGGCCAAGCCGATCGGCGATGAGCCCGGCAGCGCCATGCACCTGCACCAGAGCGTGGTCGAGATCGCCAGCGGCCAGCCGATTTTCGCCAATGCCGGCGGCAGCATGAGCGACCTGTTCCGCCATCACATCGGCGGTCTGCAGAAGTACATCCCGAAGGTGCTGCCGATGTTTGCGCCCAACGTGAACTCGTTCCGCCGTTTCCTGCCGGACACCTCGGCACCGGTCAACGTCGAATGGGGCGAAGAAAACCGCACCGTCGGCCTGCGTGTACCGACCTCCGGGCCCGAGGCGATGCGGGTTGAAAACCGTCTGCCGGGCGCCGACGCCAACCCGTACCTGGCCATCGCCGCGAGCCTGCTGTGCGGTTACATCGGCATGGTCGAAGGCATCGAACCGAGCGCTGCCGTCGAAGGTCGGGCCTACGAGCGCCGCAACCTGCGCCTGCCGATCACCATCGAAGAAGCCCTGACCCAGATGGAAGAGTGCGACACCGTCGCGCAGTACCTGGGCAGCAAGTTCGTGCGCGGCTACGTCGCGGTGAAACGCGCCGAACATGAAAACTTCAAGCGCGTGATCAGTTCCTGGGAGCGGGAGTTCCTGTTGCTGAGCGTGTAACCAACACCCGCCCTTGTGGGACCTGGCTTGCCAGCTCCCACAAGGGAACGTGCTCACCTGAAAAACCCAATAATTCGAAGAGGTGTCGATATGCGTCTGTTGAAATCCATGATCCCCGCCGCGCTGGCCCTGGCGTGCAGTGCCGGTGCCTTCGCCCAACCCCAGGTCAGCGTCTACAACTGGACCGATTACATCGGCGAAACCACCCTCGCCGACTTCCAGTCCAGCAGCGGGATCAAGGTGATTTATGACGTCTTCGACTCCAATGAAACCCTCGAAGGCAAACTGCTCGCCGGCCGCACCGGCTATGACGTGGTGGTGCCGTCCAACCACTTCCTCGCGCGTCAGGTAAAGGCCGGCGCGTTCCTCAAACTGGATCGCTCGCAACTGCCGAACTGGAAAAACCTCGACCCGAAACTGCTGGCCCTGCTTGAGAAGAACGATCCGGGCAACGAGCACTCGGTGCCGTACCTGTGGGGCACCAACGGCATCGGCTACAACGTCGACAAGGTCAAGCAAGTGCTGGGCATCGATCACATCGACTCCTGGGCCGTGCTGTTCGAACCGGAAAACCTGAAGAAACTCACCCAGTGCGGTGTGTCGATGATGGACTCGGCCGATGAAGTGTTCCCGGCGATCCTCAACTACATGGGCATGGACCCGCGCAGCGAGAAACCCGAGGACTACAAGAAGGCCGAAGAGAAACTGCTGAGCATCCGGCCGTACATCACCTATTTCCATTCCTCGAAGTACGTGTCCGACCTGGCCAACGGCGACATCTGCGTGGCCTTCGGTTATTCCGGCGACGTGTTCCAGGCCGCCAACCGCGCCAAGGAAGCCAAGAACGGCGTGAACATCGCGTACTCGACTCCCAAGGAAGGCGCGAACCTGTGGTTCGACCTGCTGGCGATTCCCGCCGACGCCGGCAACACCAGGGAAGCTCACGCGTTCATCAATTACCTGCTCGATCCGCAAGTGATCGCCAAGGTCAGCGCCTCGGTCGGCTACGCCAACCCGAACCCGGCGGCCAAGCAATACATGGATCCGGAGCTGGTCAACAATCCCGAGGTCTATCCGTCTCAGGAAGTCCTCGACAAGCTCTACATCTCCTCTACCCCGCCCCAGTCGATCATGCGTCTGATGACCCGGTCCTGGAGCAAAGTGAAGTCGAACAAATGAATCAGTACACCCAGGAACACGCCCGCTCCTATTACGCCGCGTCGGCCCGGGCCAGCACCCCCTATCCGGAACTGACGGGTGACTTGATTGCCGATGTCTGCGTGATCGGTGGCGGGTTCACCGGCGTCAATACGGCGATTGAACTGGCGCAGCGCGGGCTTTCGGTGATTCTGCTCGAAGCCCGGCGCATCGGCTGGGGCGCCAGCGGGCGCAATGGCGGGCAGTTGATTCGCGGGATCGGTCATGACGTAGAAGGCTTCGCCCGGCATGTCGGCAGCGAAGGCGTGCGCTACCTGCACCGAGCCGGGATCGACTCGGTGGAGCTGGTGCGCCAGCGCATCACCGACAACGCCATCGAGTGCGACCTGCGCTGGGGCTTCTGCGAACTGGCCAACACGCCAGCGCAGTTCGACGCCTTCAAGGCCGAGCAGGACAGCCTGGCGCAGTTGGGCTACCGCCATGAAACGCGGCTGGTTGCACCTGAGCTGATTCGTCAGCAAGTGGTGAACGCGGGGGTCTACAAGGGCGGCCTGATCGACATGGGCTCAGGCCATCTACATCCGCTGGATCTGGTGCAGGGTGAAGCGCGGCTGGCGGCATCTCTCGGGGTGAGGATTTTCGAGCAGAGCCCGGTGCTGGAAATTCTCCACGGCCCGACCGTTCAAGTCCGCACCCAGAGCGGCAGCGTGCGCGCCGGCAGTCTGGTACTCGGCTGCAACGCGCATCTGGACGAACTCGAACAGCAACTCAGCGGCAAGGTCCTGCCCGCCGGCAGCTACATCATCGCCACTGAACCGCTGCCGGCGGAACGCGCCGCCGAGCTGATTCCGCAGAACCTAGCGCTGTGCGACCAGAAAGTCGGCCTCGATTACTACCGGCTCTCGGCGGACCGACGCTTGCTGTTCGGTGGCGCCTGCCATTATTCGGGGCGGGATCCGACGGACATCGCCGCCTACATGCGACCAAAGATGCTCAAAGTGTTCCCGCAATTGGCGGATGTGCGCATTGACTATCAATGGGGCGGCAAGATCGGCATCACCGCCAATCGCTTCCCGCAGGTCGGCCGACTGAAACAGCACCCGAATGTGTTCTACGCCCAGGGCTATTCCGGCCATGGCCTGAACGTCACCCACTGGTGCGCCAAGCTGCTGGGCGAAGCAATTCATGCCGGTCACAGTCAGGGCATGGATGTGTTCAGCAGCGTGCCGCACATGACCTTCCCCGGCGGCCCGGCGCTGCGTTCGCCACTGCTGGCACTGGGCATGTTCTGGTATCGCCTGAGGGAACTGCTGGGATGACGCTTCCCGGTTAAAGCGGCCTGCGCATTTGCTCTATCGCGAAGCACTTCTATATTGATGAAGTGCTTTTGCGTTCCTGACGCTCAGTGCCCAACACACCCTGGAGGTCATGGATGGAGTCGTCAGCCGCCGATCAACCGCGAGCGCCCGGCCAGGCGCCGGTCAAGACCCGGCGTTTCAGCATTTCGCTGGTGTGGATCGTGCCGATCGTCGCGGTGCTGGTGGGCTTGTCGCTGGTGGTGCACAACCTGATGCAGGAAGGCCCCACCATCACCGTCACCTTCAAGACCGGCAGCGGCCTGACCGCCAACAAGACCGAAGTCAAATACCGCAACGTGGTCATCGGCCAGGTCACAGACGTCGAATTGAGCGACGACCAGAAAAGCGTCAACGCCACCATCAAACTGGCCAAGCAGGCCGAAACCTTTACCCGCGAAGATTCGCAGTTCTGGGTCGTCCGGCCGCGCATCGGTGCGGGCGGTGTCTCGGGCATCGATACGCTGCTTTCCGGTGACTACATCGGCGCCGACATCGGTCAGTCCAACTCGCGCTCGAAAAACTTCAAAGGCCTGGAAAATCCACCGCCGATCACCTACGGCGAGCCGGGCAAACGCTTCAACCTGCACGCCTCGGACCTCGGCTCGCTGGACATCGGCTCGCCGGTCTACTACCGCAAGATCCCGGTCGGCCAGGTGGTGGCCTACGCACTGGACGCCGATGGCAAAGGGGTGAACATCGAGGTGTTCATCCATGCGCCGAACGATGCCTACGTCACGGAAAACACCCGGTTCTGGAACGCCAGCGGGATTGACGTCAACGTCGGCGCCAACGGTTTTGCGGTGAAAACCGAATCGTTGTCGACCTTGCTGGTCGGCGGCATCGCTTTCCGCGCACCGGAATACAGCCCCAACGATGTCGCCGCCGCCGAAGAAAGGACTTACGACCTGTTCGACGACCAGCAAACCGCCCTCGCCCCGCCCAACGGCAAGGCGCAATACCTGACCCTACGTTTCGATCAGGCCCTGCGCGGGTTGAAAGTCGGCGCACCGGTGGAATTTCTCGGCATCGAGATCGGGCGGGTGGTCAGTGTCAACCTGGATTTCGACGCGAAGAAACGCAGCTTCCCGCTCAACGTCGGCATCGTGATTTACCCGCAACGCCTCGGCCAGGCTCACGTCAAGATGCTCAAGGTACTCGAGCACAATCCGGACGACGAAGCCGCCGCCGTGCGCCTGATCGGCACCTTTATCGACAACGGTCTGCGCGCCCAGGCCCGCAGCGGCAATCTGCTGACCGGCCAGTTGTACATCGCGCTGGATTTCTTCCCCAAAGCCGAAAAAGTCGCGTTCGACCCGACCGCCCGCCCGATCAGCGTTCCGACCGTCCCCGGCAGCCTCGAACAGTTGCAGGAAAAACTCGAAGCGATGATCGACAAGCTCAACAAGCTGCCGGTGGAACGGATTGCCGGCAACCTCGACAGCAACCTCGTGGAATTGCGCAAAGGCTTGACCCAGTTCAATGCCAGGACCCTGCCCGGCGTGCAGAACACCCTCGCCGACCTGAGCAAGACCCTGCAGTCGGCCAGCTCGACCCTGGCCGAAGATTCGCCGCAACGCGAACAACTGACCGAGACCCTCGACGAGCTTGGGCGCATGTCGCGTTCGTTGCGTGAACTGTCCGATTACCTGGGCCGTCATCCGGAATCGTTGATTCGCGGCCGTCCCGACAACGCCCCGCCGCTGGACCTCAAAGGGCCGCCGCGCAACTGAGCACAGGAGCTGTCCCATGGCTTTAAAGCTGAAGTTCACCGTGCTCGCGATCGGCCTGCTGCTGGGCGCCTGCAAAAGCGCCCCGATCAGCTTTCATACCCTGACGCCGACGCAACCGATGGCCGGCCGCGCCGGTTCGGAAATCGCCATCGAAGGCATCAGCGTGCCGCCGCAGGTCGACCGGCCGCAAATCGTCATCCGCCAGGGCAACAGCGGCCTGGCGATTCTGGAGACCGAATGGTGGGGCGCCAGCCTCAGCGATGAATTGCGCAGCGCACTGATGGATCAACTGAGTAATGCCGGCGGCCCGCGCAAAACCTCCGTGCGCATTGATGTGCAACGCTTCGATTCGATTCCCGGGCAATACGGGCTGATCGACGTCAAATGGCGCCTGCGCCAGGCCAACGCAGGCGACGACGCCCTGCTCGCTTGCCGCTCGCTGCTGCAAACCCCGTCCGGGCCGACCATCGACGATCTGGTGGTGGCCCAGCAGAACAACGTCAAGCGCCTGGCTGCGTTGATCGGTCAGGCGGCGGGCACTGCGCGGGGCTGTCCACCGGCGTCCTGAGCGGGCGTCTTCAAAAGGACGGTAAAGCGACAACCGTGGGGCTCACGGGTTGTCAGGTCGACCTGCCAGTGCTCGCGATTGCAAATCCGCTGCACCAGTGACAACCCCAGCCCAAGCCCCTCGCCTCGACGCTCGTCACCCCGCACGAATGGCTGGAACATCGCTTGTCGGCGTTCTTCGGGAATGCCGATGCCACTGTCCTCAACCACAAACCCGCATTCCCCGACGGTCAGCCTCACAAAACCCTGATCGGTGTAATGCCAGGCATTGCGCAGCAGGTTACCCATCACTGACTGCAAAAAGGTCTGGTTGTAACGAGCCGTGCCGGCCGGATTGATGTCGCAGAAAAATTCCAGCCCTTTTTCGCGGATCAGCCGTCCCCAGATCTCCGCCTGAACGCGTGCAACCTCCCCGAGGGAAACGCAAATGTCGCCACCGGTATCTTCCTGCGAGCGGGCGAGCATGAGGAAGGTGTCCACCAACTGACGCATTTCATGGCTGGCCCGGGCGATGCGGTTGACCTGCGCGGCCGAGCGGGTATCGAGCGACGGATTGGCGAGCAGCAACTCGCAGGCACCGCCGAGCACCATCAACGGTGTGCGAAGTTCATGGCTCACGTCGCTGGTGAAGAGCTTTTCGCGGCTCAGTGTTTCGCGCAGCCGGCCCAGTGTCTGATCGAACGACAGTGCCAGTTCTCCGACTTCGTCCGCCGCGTAGTCCGGATG
Source organism: Pseudomonas pharyngis (assembly GCF_021602345.1). Taxonomy (GTDB): domain Bacteria; phylum Pseudomonadota; class Gammaproteobacteria; order Pseudomonadales; family Pseudomonadaceae; genus Aquipseudomonas; species Aquipseudomonas pharyngis. The sequence goes on along the minus strand of NZ_BQID01000002.1, from coordinate 289,998 downwards.
CAGGGGCGGCGCCAGCACCAGTAACTGGTCGCGGTGACGCACCTGCCGCGCCAGGCGAATGACCGGGGCCATCACCCGTCGCGCCAGCAATCGACCCAGCACAATCGCCAGCAGAATGCTCAGGATGAACCCGACCGCCACCACAATGAACAACAGACGCTCACGCTGTTCGAGACTTTCCTGATCACGCAACAGCACGTACTTGCGTCCGCCCACCATCTCGACCATGGCGAAAAAGCCATCGCCCTCGAACATGACCTCCTGAAACCCCGGCGACAGCGCCGCCAGTGACGGGACCAGCGCCATGGCGCCCGGCCCGCCTTCGAAGAAAAACAGCTCGCTCTTTTCCGGTCGATGGCTCCAGCGACTGATGTCATCCATTGCCAGCAAACGATGCAGACCGCCCATCAAGGTCGTGGCCGTCAACTTGTGTTCCACCACATGCACGGTGGCTACGATTCCCAGCGCAAATACGCCGGCCACCAGCGCACTCATCGAGGCGAATACGATGACGATCCGTTTCGTCAGGCTTTGCTTGAAATCCATTCGGCTGGAGGACTCCACCTCGGTTATCAGACTCAGCGGTCAACATCAGGTGTGTACTCAATAGATGGACCGAACAGATTCAGCTTCACCTCAAACAGCAACAGTTGTTAAGCCAGCCCGGTAAAAAAAGCGTATTTGAGTCTGGTTATCAGAAACTTGATTAATTGCACATTTTCAACTCCCGCAAATTTTTCACATGTTCTTCACTGCGGCCCGACGTGAATAGTCCCAACATTCAGCCAGCATTCAAGTACGCAACCATAAAGTTGATTAAATCGCAGGCCAGTTGCGCCTGCGAAGTTAAGGGGCATGGCGTGGAGCGACAGATGCTATTAACAGCAGTCTATAAACAACGTCGAATATTGCGACCTGGAAAACTGCTGACAGTCATCGGTGCAGGGGTGGCGATTGCACTGGTCAGCGGCTTTGTCTGGGTAACCCGCTCCCCCATTGATCTGGGCCACGCGGGGCAGGCCTCAAGGGCTGATTGGACCAGGGCCTGGCAGGCGGGCGAAGTGGTGGCACTGGTGCGCCATGCTGAACGTTGCGACCGCTCCGACCATCTTTGTCTGGGCCCGGAAGACGGCATCACTCAGGTAGGCAATGACTCGGCTGTGCGAGTGGGCAAGGGTTTCACGAGCCTGGGCATGCAGCAGGCACAGGTATTCACCAGCCCGCTGACCCGGACCGTGCAAACGGCGCGTGCCATGTTCGGGCAGGACGCTACTGCACAGACCTGGCTTGAATCCTGCGGTTCGTCGCTGCGTAACGAGGTGGTGGCGCACAAAGTTGCACAGCGCAATCTGGTGCTGGTCACCCACAGCGGCTGCATCAGCGACTTTGAAAAACAGACCGGTTTTCCCCATGCGATCGCCGCTGATTATGGAAGCACGCTGTTTGTTCGCATTGATGCCAAGGGGCAACTTAAAGTGCTGGGCATTCTGAATGCCGAGGCCTGGTCTCAACTCAATAGTGATTAACGTCCTGGTTACAGCTAATTAATAGTTTTGAGCTGTTTTTAATTAAACAAAGCACACTTCATTAAATTGTAATGAGAAATGTATCTGCCCCCCGACTTGCTGGACAGCTGGTTTTTTCATGCTTGGCTATATCGCGAGAACTTCGGCCTGGAGGTACGACAGTTCTCTGGATACAGGAAATGCCCCGACACCTGCATTCATTCAACACGATGACTCGCCCGCTCAGGAACACGCCGGGCAGGTCATCGACATCAGAACTTCGTACGGTACCAAGGCTTTGTCATGACGTCTGAAAACAACCCGCTGCGACACACTGCCCTTTTCCCTTCGACGACTGCGGTCGAACGCTGGGCCATCCCCGGCCTCATTCTGGCGTTCGTAATGTTTTACCTGCTGCCATTGATGAGCCACGGCCTGTGGATCCCCGATGAAACCCGCTACGGCCAGATCAGCCAGGAAATGCAGCTGAGCGGTAATTGGGTCGCCCCGCACTTCATGGGCATCCGTTATTTCGAGAAGCCGATTGCCGGCTACTGGATGATTGCCATCGGCCAGGCGATTTTCGGTGACAACCTGTTCGGCGTACGCATTGCTTCGGCGCTGAGTACCGGAGTGAGTGTCTGGCTGACCTACCTGCTGGCCCGTCGACTCTGGAACAACCCGCGTATAAGCGTCGCGAGCGCCCTGCTGTACATGAGTTTCGGGCTGATCGCAGGTCAGGCCGGCTATGCCAACCTCGATCCGCAATTCACCTTGTGGGTCAACCTGAGCATGGTGGCTGTGTGGTTTGCCATCGACAGCCGCACGCCCCGCGCTCGCCTGGGTGGCTGGGCACTGCTGGGTGTTGCGTGCGGCATGGGTCTGATGACCAAAGGGTTCCTGGCCCTGCTGTTGCCCGTGCTGATCGCCCTGCCCTACATGGTCTGGCAACGACGGTTCGGTGAGCTGGTGCGTTACGGACTGGTCGCCGTGGTGGTCTGCGCCCTCGTCAGCCTGCCATGGGTATTGGCGGTCCATTACCGGGAACCGGACTTCTGGCGGTTCTTCTTCTGGCACGAACACATCCGTCGTTTCGCCGCCGGTGACGACGCGCAACATGCCCGCCCGTGGTGGTTCTACCTGCCCTTGCTGTTTGCCTCGACCCTGCCCTGGGCGCTGCTTCTGCCTTCGACCCTGCTGCGCATGTGGCGCGAAAAGCGTGAGGTAAAAACCGCGTACCTGGCACTGTGGTTCCTGCTGCCACTGGCATTTTTCAGCCTCAGCAGCGGCAAACTTCCTACGTACATCATGCCGTGCCTGCTTCCCGTCGCGCTGTTGATGGGGCAGACCGTGGTCAAGTGGCTGGATCAACGCAATGGCCGGCTCTTGCGTCTGAACGGTGTGATCAACACGGTGCTCGCCAGTGCTGCGCTGGTGGCCCTGCTCTATCTTCAGGCCACGAAGGAAATCTACGAAAACACCGAGATGTTCGGCCTGTCGCTGGCTTATATCGTGCTGGTGGGCTGGATCATCGCCAACGCCTTGCAAGTGCTGCGGCCACTGACATTGTGGGCAATGCCGGCGCTGGGCATCGGCCTGCTCGTGGCGTTGCTGCCCGCCGCCATGCCGGCGCAGATCGTCAACAGCAAGATGCCGGATCAGTTCATTGCCGAGCATCAACGGGAACTGAGTGAAACCGCGTCCCTGCTGAGCAACGACCTGGGGGCGGCCTCGGCGCTGGCGTGGCGTTTGAAACGCCCGCAAGTGGACCTGTTCAATACCATCGGCGAATTGAAATACGGCCTCGAAGACCCGGCCATGGCGGCACGCAAAGTCACCCTGGACAGCGTCGGCCAGTGGATGACTGACGCGCGGAAAAAAGGCGCCGTCGGTGTGGTCTTGCGCGTCAACAGTACGCAGGAAGAACAGGAAGTCGAATTGCTGCCCGTGGACGGCAAACATTATCGGCGCGGCAATCTGCACATTTTCATCTTTGCGCAGAAACAGCCATGACGGTGCGCAACAACGACCGCGTCGCCCTGTTGCTCCTGCTGGCGGCCAGCGCCCTGATGTTGCTGCTCGGCCTTGGCAACCGCGAACTGTGGGGCGCGGAAACCCGCTGGGCCAACATCGCGTTGCAGATGCTGCAAAGCGGCGATTACTTCGACCCGTACCTCAAGGGCGATCCCTACTACGACAAGCCGTTACTGTCGTACTGGCTGATCACAGCAACCGCGTGGTTGACCGGTGGCCTGAATCACTGGTCGCTGCGCCTGCCTTCGGTGGTGTCCGCGTGGTTAAGCGTGTGGCTGGTATATCGGCTGGGCGATCAGTTGTTTCGCAAGGGCACGGGACTGATCGCCGGGTGGATGCTGGCGACCAACTTCTACTTCGTGTTTTGGGCACGGGTCGCCACGGCCGACATTCTGACCGTGTGCGGGGTGCTGGCAGCAGTCTGGTGGTATTGGCGCGGTCCTGAAGACACCCGGTTTTCGCGCTACGTGGTGTTCTGCGGTTTGCTGGCCCTGACCTCACTGTTCAAGGGGCTGATCGGCTTTATCCTGCCGGGACTGGTGCTGCTGCCGCACCTGTTGCATGAAGGCCGCTGGAAGCGTCATCTCAATCTACGTCTGCTGGCAGCGCTGGTGATTGCCGGGGCGTTCTACATGACGCCGTTCCTGCTGTCCCACTTCTACGGCGCGCCGAACTACGGGGAAAGCGGCCTCGGGCTGGTCTTGCGGGAAAACGTCGTACGGTTTTTCCAGCCATTCGACAACATCGGCCCGATCTACACCTATTTGCTGTACCTGCCGATTTATACCCTGCCCTGGGCGCCGTGCTGGATCATTGCCTTGTGGGTCGCAGCGCGGCACTGGAAACACATCGAACCGGACACCCGCTGGCTGATTCAGAGCCTGGGGTTATTAATGCTGTTCTTCACGGCCAGCGGCAGCCGACGCAGTTATTACGTGCTGCCACTGGTGCCGTTCGCGCAACTGCTCGGGGCGTGGTGGATCACCCGGCGTCTGGCGGATCGAAATGCCGCAGGCCCGTTCGGCGGACGTGGTTTGAAAATCGGTTTCGGCGTGGCCACTGTCCTGCTGCTCGGCATACTCGGTGTGCTTTACCCGTGGACCAACAGCGGAGGCGGTGCAATCCGTTTCGGCGAAACCGTGCGCCTGCAAGCCAGCCAACGCGCTCCCTTGAGTCAATGGCATCTGGTCATGGTCGAGGTCGACAATAAAGTGCCGATGTACCTGCAGACCGGCGGTGCGCCGTTCTACTACGTGCCGCAGAGCCGGGATTTCCCGCGCGACGGCGATACCGCAGCCATGATCGCCTGGCTGGAACGCACCAGCGGCCAGCACTGGGATCCGCAACGGACCCTCTTTATCGCCCAGTACCGCACCGGCGATCCCGTTCCGCTGAGTCACCTCAGCCGCGATCATCAGGTCATTACCACCACGCCCACCCGCGGCGAACAGCTGTTCCACGGTCGCGAAGATCAAAGCGTGGCCTACCTCCCCCAAGGCTCCTGAAAGACGGCGCCGGGTTCGCCCGGCGTCCCCGCCGAGTGACTGCTAACCTGAATGGCAATGACATGTATTAACGGTTGTTTTGACGTTTTTTTCTCATTTGCCTCTCTACATTGCCAGCCAGCCAACATATGCAAATCATTCGCATTGAAACTCCCGCGAATGCTTGCCCATAACGTCTAAAAACAGGAGCTGCCCCCGCCATGAGTCCATCCCTTCCGTCCTTTCTGAAACAGGCCGCGCTGGCGACTGCGCTGCTCGCGGCCGGTCAGGTGTTTGCCGCCGACTCCGTCGGCCTTGTGGTCTACAACGCCCAGCACGAAACCCTGACCAAGGCATGGGTCGCCGGCTTCACCGAGGAAACCGGGATCCCGGTCACCGTGCGCAACGGCGACGACACGGAAATGGGCAACCAGATTGTCCAGGAAGGCGCGTCTTCTCCTGCCGACGTATTCCTGACGGAAAACTCCCCGGCCATGGTGCTGGTGGACAACGCCAAGCTGTTCGCGCCGGTGGCTCCGGCGACTCTTGAGCAAGTCGACGCGGCGTATCGCCCGGCCCACGGCCAATGGGTCGGTATCGCCGCGCGCTCCACGGTGTTCGTCTATAACCCGGCCAAACTGCCGGAAAAGGACCTGCCCAAATCCCTGATGGACCTCGCGAGCCCAGCCTGGAAAGGTCGCTGGGCCGCGTCGCCTGCCGGTGCGGATTTCCAGGCCATCGTCGCCGCCGTGCTGGAACAGAAAGGCGAAGCCGCCACCCTCGAATGGCTCAAGGGCATGAAAGCCAACTTCACCGCCTATCGTGGCAACAGCTCGGTGCTCAAAGCGGTGAACGCCGGCCAGGTGGACAGCGGCGTGATCTACCACTATTACGCATTCGTCGATCAGGCCAAGACCGGCGAAAACAGCAAGAACACTGCCCTGCACTACTTCAAGCATCAGGACCCGGGCGCGTTCGTGAGCATTTCCGGCGGCGGCGTGCTGGCTTCCAGCAAACACCAGGAGGAGGCGCAGAAATTCCTCCAGTACATCACCGGCAAACAAGGCCAGGAAGTGCTGCGCACCGGCAATTCCTTTGAATACGCCGTGGGCAAGGACACTGCTTCCAACCCAAAACTGGTGCCGTTGAAGGACCTGGACGCGCCGAAAGTCGATGCATCGAAGCTCGACAGCAAGAAAGCAGTCGAACTGATGACCCAGGCAGGACTGCTGTAATTGATGCCTGAAACTCTACCGGCGGGGATCGCTGCGGCGCCCTCCGCCCATTTGTCACGCCGGCCCCGCGCCCTCAATGGGCGCGGAAGTCCGTGGGTGGTCGTGCTGGCCATCGCGGTGTCGCTGTTGTCGCTGCTGCCGATCGGTTTTGTGGTCGGCGTGTCGTGGTACACCGGCTGGGCGACCATCGAAGCCTTGATCTTCCGTCCGCGGGTCGCCGAGTTGCTGATCAACACTGTGTTGCTGGTCCTGATCACGCTGCCGATCTGCATCGTGCTCGGCACCACCCTGGCCTGGCTGACCGAGCGCACCGATCTGCCGGGGCGACGGCTTTGGTCATTGCTGGCGGTGGCGCCGCTGGCGGTGCCGGCGTTCGTGCACAGCTACGCGTGGGTCAGCCTGATTCCGTCGATCAATGGATTACCGGCCGGGGTGCTGGTGTCGGTGATCGCCTATTTTCCGTTCCTCTATCTGCCGATTGCGGCGACGTTACGTCGTCTCGATCCAGCGATTGAAGACGTCGCCGAATCCCTCGGCCTCAAGCCATGGGCGGTATTTTTCCGGGTGGTGTTGCCGCAACTGCGGCTGGCGATCTGCGGCGGTGCGTTGCTGGTCGGCCTGCATCTGCTGGCCGAATATGGCCTGTACGCAATGATCCGTTTCGACACCTTCACCACGGCGATCTTCGACCAGTTCAAATCGACCTTTAACGGCCCGGCCGCCAACATGCTCGCCAGTGTTCTGGCGTTGTGCTGCCTGGCGATGCTGGTGGTGGAATCCGGCGCCCGTGGTCATGCGCGATACGCCCGCGTCGGCTCCGGTAGCGCTCGCGAACAACGCACCGTGCGCCTGCAACGACGCACTACCGCGCTGGGATTGTGCCTGCAAGGCGTGACCTGCCTGCTGGCCCTCGGCGTGCCGATGCTGACGTTGGGCAAATGGCTGATCGCCGGCGGTGCCGAGGTCTGGCAAGGCGAAGAACTGCTGCCGGCATTGCTTCAGACCCTGTCATTCGGCGTGGCCGGCGCGCTGTTGACCAGTCTGGCGGCAATCCCGATTGCATGGCTGTCGATCCGCGCCCCCGGCAAACTGCAACGCCTGCTCGAAGGCTGCAACTACATCACCAGCGCACTGCCGGGGATTGTCGTGGCGCTGGCGCTGGTCACCGTGACCATCCATTTCGCCCGACCGATCTACCAGACCACCATTACCGTGCTGCTGGCCTACCTGCTGATGTTCCTGCCCCGCGCGCTGGTCAGCCTGCGCGCCGGGTTTGCACAGGCCCCGGTGGAGCTGGAAAACATCGCACAAAGCCTTGGTCGCTCACCGTTGCGCGCCCTGTGGCTGATTACCTTGCGCCTCGCTGCACCCGGTGCGGCGGCGGGCGCAGCGCTAGTGTTTCTGGCGATCACCAATGAACTGACCGCGACCCTGCTGCTCGCGCCCAACGGCACGCGCACCCTGGCCACCGGTTTCTGGGCCATGACCAGCGAAATCGACTACGCCGCCGCAGCGCCTTACGCACTGCTGATGGTGCTGCTGTCGCTGCCGCTCACGGCCATCCTCTATCACCAATCCAGGCGCAGTGCCGGCCGATGAACGCTCTCGACATCATCAATCTCAGCAAATCCTTCGGCGCACAAACGGCGCTGGACTCCATCAACCTGTCCGTCCCGACCGGCAGCCGCACGGTAATCGTCGGCCCTTCGGGCTCCGGCAAGACCACCCTGTTGCGGATGATCGCCGGGTTCGAATTCCCCGACGCCGGCAGTCTGACGCTCAACGGCCAGACCCTGGTCGACCGCACCCACGCCGTGCCCGCGTATCAGCGGCAGATCGGTTACGTGCCGCAGGACGGCGCGCTGTTCCCGCACATGACCGTGGCCGACAACATCGGTTTCGGCTTGGCAGAAACCGGCAGCGCCAGAGCCGAACGTATTCAGGCGCTGATGGACAACGTCGCCCTGAACGCCGACATGGCCACACGCTGGCCCCACGAGTTGTCCGGCGGCCAACAGCAGCGGGTGTCCCTCGCCCGGGCACTGGCCCAACGTCCACGCCTGATGCTGCTCGACGAACCCTTTTCCGCCCTCGACACCGGCCTGCGCGGCGCCATGCGCAAAATGGTCGCGCGCCTGCTGGAGGATGCCGGCGTGACCACGATTCTGGTGACCCACGATCAGGGCGAAGCGCTGTCGTTCGCCGATCAGTTGGCGGTCATGCGTGACGGGCGTCTGGTGCAGTCGGGCCATCCGATGGACCTCTACCGCTACCCCAACGATGAGCAAACTGCGCATTTTCTCGGCGAAGCCGTGGTCATGCCCGCCCGGATCGAAGCCGGCTGGGCGCACTGCGACCTGGGCCGGGCGATGGTCAACAGCAACGGGTTTTCCGGCGCCGCGCAGATCATGCTGCGGCCCGAGCAACTGCAACTCTCGGACATTCCCGCCGACCCGGACGGCTGCCACGCAGTGGTGACGGATCGAGACTTTGGCGGCAACGTCTGCACCCTGACGGTGGAGCTGCGCGCGCAAGCCAGCCCCGGTCGCTCACTGCTGGTGCGCAGCTCCGGCATGCACGCGCCACCGGCCGGCAGCGCCGTGCAATTGTCCATTCTGGGGGCGGCCCACGTCTTTGCAACGCCCTGACTACAGGTCGAAGCGATCCACCGCGCGGCGCCGCTCGTTGTCGTCGCGCACGTCGTAGTTGGCGGTCGTCTGGATATTGCTGTGGTGGGCGAGCTTCTGGGCAATCGACAGGTCATGCTCCTCGATCACCCGTGTGATGAACGAACGGCGGAAATCATGGGGCATGATCTTCACCCCGACCTGGGTGCCGCGCTGGCGGGCGATGTAATAGATCGCGTGCTTGGTAATGCGCTCGCGGGTGATGTGGCTGCCACGGCGAATGCGGTTGAACAGAAACGCGTCGTCGCTCTCGCCCTCCTTGAGTTCCGAACGACGAAACTCCAGCCAGGCATTCAGTTTGGCGAACGCCCACGCCGGCGCGTATTTGATCAGTTGTTTATTGCCCTTGGCGGTGACACACAAACTGCGCTCGTTGAAATCGACCTGATTGAGATCCAGATCCACCGACTCCGACTTGCGCATGCCAGTGCCGTACAACAGCGCAATCACCGCCGCATCGCGCAAACCCTGTGGTCGCGGATCAGCGGCGCAGACTTCCATCAATTCATGAATCAGCGTGCGCTTCAGATTGCGCCCCTGGGACAGTCGCGTGCCGGCAATGCCTTTGACCGAGCGCATCTTCAATAGATGTTCCTGGCTGATAAGACTCATGCGCCAGGCTTCATTCATCACACCGCGAATGGCGTTTACATACAGCGAAGAAGTATTCGGTGCGTAATTATCGGCGCGCAATGCAGCGACTAATGCAACCACATCTTCCGGTTGCAGCGCATGCCAGGGAATTTCTTCGACGTTCATGTCTTCGAAACCGAGACGGTCGGCGGCATCTTGTAAAACGTACCGCATGGTGAGTTGGCTGGAGGGAGCCAGACGCGCCAGATACACGGTCATCGGGTTGGTTTTCAGGGGGTCGGGGGATGCAACGGGTAAGTCAATCAAACGTCGGGCCTTGAGTAAAAACAGTTCAACACAGCAACTAACAACTGCAACATTCTTAATATAAGGGGAACACTTCCGTAGGACTTTTCTACTAAAAACCGCGATAAACGGTAGAAGTCTGAACAGTGGCTGTATGGGTTTCAGATAAACGATTCGCCGACCGGTTTTTCATGTTCCTTTCACAAAAACGGGCATAACCTTAATTCCACTGAGTCCTGTGCCGGCGCCGCCCAAGCTGCCGGGCAATGCCTGAAAAGTCAACCGAACCCGACGTTATGTCGTCTTGGCAACTTATTGATGCAAAGCATTTTTTCGCGTCTACGCTTTGATTGGATCCAACCTTTCAATGGATCTATTTCTTTTTTCTTTGCAATGAGGTGTGCATGAGTCAGGCGTTTCTCCCCTTCTCCCGCCCCAGTATCGGTGATGAAGAAATTGCCGCCGTGGAGCAAGTCCTGCGCTCCGGCTGGATCACCACCGGGCCGAAAAACCAGGCCCTAGAAGAACAGTTTGCCCAGTACGTCGGCAGTCGTCATGCCGTGGCACTTTCCTCGGCCACCGGTGCCATGCATGTAACGTTGCTGGCATTGGGAATCGGCCCCGGCGATGAAGTCATCACCCCTTCGCAGACCTGGGTGTCAACCGCCAACATGATCTCGCTGCTCGGCGCCACGCCGGTGTTCGTCGATGTCGACCGCGACACCCTGATGACCGACGCCGCGCGCATCGAAGCCGCCATTACCCCGCGTACCAAAGCAATCATTCCCGTGCATTACGCCGGCGCAGCGTTCGATCTCGACCCGCTCTACGCGCTGGCCGACAAGCACGGCATCGCCGTGATCGAAGACGCCGCCCATGCCGCTGGCACCCGCTACAAGGGTCGCCATGTGGGCTCACAAGGCACCGCGATCTTTTCGTTCCACGCGATCAAGAACATGACCTGCGCCGAAGGGGCGATGTTCGTCACCGACGACGAAGCACTGGCCAGCCGTGTACGCATGCTGAAATTCCACGGTCTGGGCGTCGATGCCTACGATCGTCTGACCGGTGGCCGCAAGCCTCAGGCCCAGGTCATGGAGCCAGGCTTCAAGTACAACCTGGCCGACATCAACGCCGCGATTGCCCTGGTGCAACTCGAGCGCCTGGACGCGATCAACGCCCGCCGCACCGAACTGGCCACGCAATACCTGCAAAAACTCGAAGGCCTGCCGGTGCAACCGCTGGCTGTGCCTGCCTACGCGCAAACCCACGCCTGGCACCTGTTCATCCTGCGTATCGACAGCGAGCGCTGCGGCATGGACCGCGAGGCCTTCATGAAGGGTTTGCAGGATCAGGGCATCGGCACCGGCATCCACTTTATCGCCACCCACCTGCACACCTGGTACCGCCAGCGTGACCCCGACCTGTATCTGCCCGACACCGAATGGAACTCGGCGCGGCTGTGTTCGATTCCGTTGTTCCCCGACATGACCGATCAGGACCTTGATCGCGTGGTCGGCGCCATCGCCAACCTTATGGATAAACGCCCGTGAAACCTTACCCAATCCGTTGCGTGTCGATCGTCATCCCGGTCTACAACGAACAGGACAGCCTGCCGGAACTGCTGCGTCGCACCGAGGCTGCGTGCCAGATGCTGCGCCATGACTACGAAATCGTCCTTGTAGACGATGGCAGCCGCGACGAGTCCGCCAACCTGCTGGAGGAAGCCGCGAGCCGCGAAGACAGCCCGTTTGTTGCGGTGATCCTCAACCGCAACTACGGCCAGCACGCGGCGATCATGGCCGGGTTCGAGCAATGCAAGGGCGACGTGGTAATCACCCTCGACGCTGACCTGCAAAACCCGCCGGAAGAAATCCCGCGCCTGGTGGCCGAGGCCGAAAAAGGCTTTGACGTCGTCGGCACTGTGCGCGGCAATCGTCAGGATTCGGCCCTGCGCCGTTATCCGTCGAAACTCATCAACCTCGCTGTGCAACGCTCCACCGGCGTCGCCATGAGCGACTACGGCTGCATGCTCCGCGCTTACCGCCGCACGATCATCGACGCGATGCTCGCCTGCCGCGAACGCAGCACGTTCATTCCGATCCTCGCCAACAGCTTCGCCCGCCACACCACCGAAATCGTCGTGGCCCACGCCGAGCGCGAGCACGGCGACTCGAAATACAGCCCGATGCGTTTGATCAACCTGATGTTCGACCTGATCACCTGCATGACCACCACGCCCCTGCGCCTGCTGAGCATCGTCGGTTTCACCATGGCCGGGCTCGGCATGCTGTTTGCCGTGGCCTTGGTCGTATTGCGTCTGGCTTTCGGTTCCGGCTGGGCCGGGGACGGCATGTTCGTGCTGTTCGCGGTGCTGTTCGTGTTCACCGGCGGCCAGTTCATCGGCATGGGCCTGCTCGGCGAATACCTGGGCCGCATGTACAGCGACGTGCGTGCCCGCCCGCGTTTCTTCATTGAAAAGGTGCTGCGCAGCCACCCCGCCGCTCCGGCGCCTGCGGTCACCGTTGATGGTCTTTCCTCTACTGCTTCTACAACTTCTACTACCGGTCAGGTTCTCTCATGAGTGCAAAAACTGTTGTCTTCGCTTACCACGATATTGGCTGCGCCGGCATTCAAGCCCTGCTCGACAGTGGCTACGACATTGCGGCCGTGTTCACCCATGCCGATGACCCGAAGGAGAACACCTTCTATGCCTCGGTCGCGCAACTGTGCGCCAACAAAGGCATCGCGGTTCACGCACCGGAAGACGCCAACCACCCGTTGTGGATCGAGCGGATCGCCAAGCTCGACCCGGATTACATCTTCTCGTTCTACTACCGCAACCTGCTGAGCGAGCCACTGCTGGCGCTGGCCAAAAAAGGCGCATTCAACCTGCACGGCTCGCTGCTGCCACGCTACCGTGGCCGCGCGCCGGCCAACTGGGTGCTGGTCAACGGCGAAACCGAAACCGGTGTCACCCTGCACCGTATGGTCAAACGCGCCGACGCCGGCGCCATCCTCGCCCAGCAGCGTGTGGCCATCGAACGCAGCGACACCGCGCTGAGCCTGCACGGCAAACTGCGCACGGCCGCCAGCAACCTGTTGCGCGACGCGCTGCCGGCGATGCTTCAGGGCAAGATCACCGAGACCCCTCAAGACGAATCCAAAGCCACCGTGTTCGGTCGCCGTACCCCGGCGGACGGCAAACTGGTCTGGGCGCAACCGGCCGAGCAACTGTTCAACCTGGTGCGGGCCGTGACTCAGCCCTACCCCGGCGCCTTTTGCGCCGTGGGCGAACACAAGCTGATCGTGTGGAACGCCGACGTGGTCAAGGGCAACGAAGGCCAGGCGCCGGGCCGGGTCATCAGCGTCGATCCGCTGCGCATCGCCTGCGGTGAAGATTCGCTGGTGATCAACGCCGGCCAGCGCAACGACAACGGCCTGTACCTGAGCGGCCCGCAACTGGCCAATGAACTGGGTCTGGTGGACGGCTCGCTGCTGCGCGGTGCCGAATCCGGCCGTGGCCCGCGCCGTACACGGGTGCTGATCCTTGGCGTCAACGGCTTCATCGGCAACCATTTGTCCGAGCGCCTGCTGCGTGACGAGCGCTATGAAGTCTATGGCCTGGACATCGGCTCCGATGCCATCGACCGCCTGCGCAGCCATCCGCGTTTTCACTTCGTCGAAGGCGACATCAGCATTCACTCGGAGTGGATCGAGTACCACATCAAGAAATGCGACGTGGTCCTGCCGCTGGTGGCCATCGCCACGCCGATCGAATACACGCGCAACCCGCTGCGGGTGTTCGAACTCGACTTCGAAGAAAACCTGAAACTGGTGCGCTACTGCGTCAAGTACAACAAGCGCGTGATTTTCCCGTCGACCTCGGAAGTCTATGGCATGTGCCAGGACAAGCATTTCGACGAAGACCGCTCGAACCTGATCGTCGGCCCGATCAACAAACAGCGCTGGATCTACTCGGTGTCCAAGCAACTGCTGGACCGGGTGATCTGGGCCTACGGCGCCAAGGGCCTGAACTTCACCCTGTTCCGCCCCTTCAACTGGATGGGCCCACGGCTGGATCGCCTCGATTCGGCGCGCATCGGCAGCTCCCGCGCCATTACCCAGTTGATCCTCAATCTGGTGGAAGGCACGCCGATTCGTCTGTTCGACGGCGGCGAGCAGAAACGCTGCTTCACCGACATCGCCGACGGCGTCGAGGCGCTGGCGCGGATCATCGATAACGACAACGACGTCTGCAACGGCCAGATCATCAACATCGGCAACCCGGACAACGAAGCGAGCATTCGCCAGTTGGGCGAAGAGCTGCTGCGCCAGTTCGAGGCTCATCCGCTGCGTTCCAACTTCCCGCCGTTCGCCGGTTTCCGCGACGTGGAAAGCAAGGCGTTCTACGGCGCCGGTTATCAGGATGTCGAGCACCGCAAACCAAGCATTGCCAACGCCAAGCGCCTGCTGGACTGGACGCCGACCGTGGAAATGCGCGAGACCATCGGCAACACGCTGGATTTCTTCCTGCGTGAGGCCATGGCCGAAATCGAGAGCAAGCGTTAATGCAGGCCGGCCTGCGCATCGACGTCGACACCTTTCGCGGCACCCGTGAAGGCGTGCCGCGTCTGCTCGACATCCTCGACGAGGCGCAGATCAAGGCGACATTTTTCTTCAGTGTCGGCCCGGACAACATGGGCCGGCATCTGTGGCGCCTGATCCGTCCGCAGTTCCTGTGGAAGATGCTGCGTTCCAACGCCGCCAGCCTGTACGGCTGGGACATCCTGCTGGCCGGCACGGCCTGGCCGGGCAAGCCGATCGGCCGCGACCTCGGGCACCTGATGCGTCAGGCCCGGGCCGCCGGCCACGAAGTCGGCCTGCACGCCTGGGACCACCATGGCTGGCAGGCCAATGCCGGGCGCTGGAGCGATGCGCAACTGGTCGAGCAGATCCGTCAGGGCGTCGACACCTTGAGCGACATCCTCGGCGAAAAAGTCACGTGTTCGGCCGCCGCCGGTTGGCGTGCGGACGAGCGTGTGATCGAAGCCAAGCAGGCCTTCGGCTTTCGCTACAACAGCGATTGCCGAGGGCAACGGCTGTTTCGCCCATTGCTGTCTGACGGCTCGGTCGGTGCGCCGCAGATTCCGGTGGACCTGCCGACCTTCGATGAAGTGGTAGGGCCGAGCGTGGCAGCGAAGGATTTCAACGCCTTCATCCTCGACCGGTTCCGCCCTGAAAACCTCAACGTCTACACCATTCACGCCGAAGTAGAAGGGATTCTGATGGCCGATGATTTTCGTCGACTGCTGGCCGAGGCACGCCAGCAAAACATTCACTTCCAACCGTTGGGCGATTTGCTGCCCGAGTTTCTCAACACCCTGCCCGTTGGCCGCGTGCACCGCGGAGCCCTCGAAGGCCGTGAAGGCTGGCTGGGAGTGCAAGGCGCATGAGCAAACGCTGGGCATTGCCGCTGTTGCTGGGGATTTTCCTGCTGGCCTATCTGCTGCCGCTGGGCAGTCATGGTCTGTGGATTCCCGATGAAACCCGTTATGCACAAATCAGCCAGGAGATGCTGCTGAGCGGCAACTGGGTGTCGCCGCATTTCATGAACCTGCGTTACTTCGAAAAACCGGCAGCCGGTTACTGGATGATTGCCATCGGGCAGGCCGTGTTCGGGCAAAACCTGTTTGGCGTGCGGTTTGCTTCGGCCCTGAGCACCGGGTTGAGCGTGCTGCTGTGCTTCCTCATCGCCCGCCGTTTGTGGAACGACCCGCGCAAAAGCTTCGTCTGCGCCCTGCTCTACATGAGTTTCGTCATCGTCGCCGGCCAGGCCGGTTACGCCAACCTCGATCCGCAATTCACCTTCTGGGTCAACCTGAGTCTGGTGGCGCTGTGGTTTGCCCTCGACAGCCGTTCCAATGGTCAGCGGATCGCCGGCTGGGCGGTGCTGGGTCTGGCGTGCGGCATGGGGTTCATGACCAAGGGTTTTCTCGCCTGGTTGCTGCCGGTGCTGATCGCGTTGCCTTGGATGCTCTGGCAAAAACGCTGGAAGGAACTGCTGTTGTACGGTCCAGTGGCCATCGCGGTGGCGATCATCGTCAGCCTGCCGTGGGTGGTGGCGGTGCACGGTCAGGAACCGGATTACTGGCGGTTCTTCTTCTGGCACGAACACATCCGCCGCTTTGCCGGTGACGATGCCCAGCATGACGCGCCGTGGTGGTTCTACCTGCCGCTGCTGGTGGCGTTCAGTCTGCCGTGGGTCGGGATGTTGCCGGTCGCATTCAAGCAGGCATGGCAGACCCGCCGCGAAACCGGCATCGCGTTTCTCGGGCTGTGGCTGCTGATGCCGCTGCTGTTCTTCAGCCTGAGCAACGGCAAGCTGCCGACCTACATTCTGCCGTGCCTGCTGCCGCTGGCCTTGCTGCTGGGCCACGCGCTGGCAGATCGCTTGCGTCTGGAGCACGGCCGGGCGCTGGGTCTCAATGGCCTGCTGAACCTGTTGCTGGGCATCGTCACGCTGATCGGGCTGGTTTACGTGCAGCTCAAGCGTCCGCTGTACGACCACGAATTGCACAGTCTGGTGTTGGTGTTCATCGCCCTGACCGGCTGGATCATCAGCAACCTGCTGCAAGCGTTCCGCCCATTGCAATGCTGGGCGGCGCCGGCGGTGGGCAGTCTGCTGCTGATCGCGCTGCTGCCGGCGGCGCTGCCCAAATCGGTGGTCGCCAACAAGATGCCTGACCAGTTCGTCCTCGCCCACCAGACGGAACTGGCGACCACTACGCACCTGTTGAGCAACGACCTGGGCGCCGCGTCGGCTCTGTCCTGGCGGGTCAAACGCCCGCAGGTGGCGCTGTACAACACGATAGGCGAATTGAAATATGGCCTTGCCTATCCTGACGGCATTCACCAACGGGTCGATCCCGATCAGGTGCAACAGTGGATGCGCGAAGCCCGCAAGACCGGTTCGGTCGGCGTGGTGATGCGGGTCAAGGGGCAAGACGAACTGGACGAACTCGACAGACTGCCCAAGGACGGCATTCGTTATGAGCAAGGCAACCTCGTGATCATGATTCTTCCGCAGGAGGCGTCATGAGCCTGTGGTTGCTGCTGCTCGCCTGCCTGCTGACCTGCCTGGGCCAGGTCGCGCAGAAATACGCCGTCGAGAGCTGGCGCGGCGCGAGCCTGTCGTGGTCGCGGAAAGTACGCTCGCCGTGGCTGTGGCTGGCGCTGTTTGCCCTCGGTGCCGGTCTGCTGGTGTGGCTGCTGGTGTTGCAGCGCCTGCCGGTCAGCATCGCCTACCCAATGCTCAGCCTCAATTTCGTGATCATCACCCTGATCGCCCGCTTCGCATTCAAGGAGCCCGTCGACGTTCAGCACTGGTTCGGCGTGTTGCTGGTGATTGGTGGCGTGGCCCTGTTGGGGCAACAGTCATGAACTCACGTCGTGGAATCGTCTTCGCCCTTGCCAGTGTGCTGCTGGTCAGCGTGGCGCAATTGAGCATGCGCTGGAGCATGACGCGCCTGCCCCGGCCGGATCAGTGGCTGTCCGTGCCCAGCGTCGATTCAACCGCGCTGGCCGTGGTGCTCGCGGCGATCTTCGCCTATGCGCTTTCGATGCTCTGCTGGCTCGCCGCCCTGCGCGATCTGCCGCTGGGCCGGGCCTATTCGCTGCTGAGCATCAGCTACGCGCTGGTGTACCTGCTGGCGGCCAGCCTGCCGCTGTTCAACGAATCCTTCAGTTTCTCTAAATCACTGGGCGTGGCGCTGGTCATGCTCGGGGTCATCACCATCAACACTCGTCCGGCCCGTGCGCCCGAATTGAGGAGTTCGCCATGAAAATCACAGTGTTTGGTAGCGGTTATGTCGGCCTGGTGCAGGCCGCCGTGCTGGCCGAAGTCGGCCATGACGTGGTGTGCATGGACATCGACGAGAAAAAAGTCGAACTGTTGCGCCAGGGTCACGTCAGCATCTTTGAGCCGGGGCTGGCCAGTCTGGTCCGCGAAGGCCTGGACGCCGGGCGCCTGCAATTCACCTGCGATGAAAAACTCGCGGTGCAGCACGGCAAGGTCGCGTTCATTGCCGTTGGCACCCCGTCGAAAGAAGACGGTTCGGCCGACCTGCGTTACGTGCTGTCGGTGGGTGACGCGGTGGCCCGGCACCGTGAACAGCCACTGATTCTGGTGGAGAAATCCACCGTCCCCGTCGGCACCGGCGATACCTTGCGCACGCACCTGGACAAAGCCCTGGTCAAGGCCAGGCGCCTGCTGCAGTTCGATATCGTGTCCAACCCGGAATTTCTCAAGGAAGGCTCGGCGGTCGCCGATTGCCGCCGGCCGGACCGGATCGTCATCGGTTGCGAGCGCGAAGAAGTACGCGACGTGATGCGCGACCTGTACTCGCCGTTCAACCGCAACCACGATCGCATCATGTTCATGGACCTGCGCAGCGCCGAGCTGACCAAGTACGCCGCCAACTGCATGCTGGCGACCAAGATCAGCTTCATCAACCAGATCGCCGAACTGGCCGAACACCTGGGCGCGGACATCGAGTCGGTGCGCCAGGGCATCGGCGCCGACAGCCGTATCGGCTATCACTTCATCTACCCCGGTTGCGGCTACGGCGGTTCGTGCTTCCCGAAAGACATGCGCGCCCTGATCCACAGCGCCGAAGAGGCGCACTGCTCCAGCGACTTGCTGCAAGCGGTGGAAGCGATCAACCAGCGGCAAAAACACAAATTGTTCGAGCGCATCAACGCGTTCTACAAGGGCGAATTGCGCGGCAAGACCTTCGCCGTCTGGGGCCTGGCCTTCAAACCCAACACCGACGACATGCGCGACGCGCCGAGCCGGGTCCTGCTCGAATCGCTGTGGGCCGCCGGCGCCAATGTGCGCGCGTTCGATCCGGAGGCGATGCAGGAAACCCAGCATCTGTACCCGGACGAATCGAAACTGATGCTGATGGGTACGCCGGAATCGGTACTCGCCGGTTCCGATGCGCTGATCATCTGCACCGAATGGCAGCAGTTCAAGGCGCCGGATTTCGACCTGATCCAACAACGTCTCAAGGCCCCGGTGATCTTCGACGGTCGCAACCTGTACGACGCCGAACGCCTGGCCCGCAACGGCTTCCATTACTTCCCGATGGGCCGTGGCGAATCGCGCTCCCTGCCGATTCCTTTGCAGCAGTGGCCGCACGCCTCGGACGTGGCTTGATGGGGTTAACCCCCGCCCTGCGCCGGCAGTCCCTGATCGCAGGGCTGCTGTCGTTTCTGCTGTTCATCACTGGCGTGTACGGGCAGGCGCCCATCGGTTTCGACTCGCGCTTCGTGTTGTTCGCCCAGGAAATGCTGCGGCACGGGCCCGGTGTATTTCCCACCACCTATGGTGAGCCGTACGCCGATTATTCAGCGCTGTCGACGCTGTTCATATGGCTGTTGTCGCTGCCGTTCGGCACGGTCAACAGCCTGACGGCGTGGTTGCCGAGCGCGGCTGCCGGCGCGGTGATCGTGACGTTGATGTATCGCTTGCTTGCGCCCTCATCCGTGCGTTGGGCGGTGGTCAGCATCGCGCTGCTGATGCTCACCAGCACCTTCATCACCGAGACCCGCGCGGTGTCGCAGGACCTGATGCTCGCCGCCGTGGCGTTTTCGGTGTTCTACCTCGGCTATGCCCACGACCATTTCGCTGCCGGTCGACGCTGGCCGCTGGTGTTCGTTCTGTTGCTGCTGGGGTTCGGCATTCGGGGGCCGATCGGGCTGGTGGTGCCGAGCGGCATGCTCTGCAGTTACTACCTGCTGGATCGCCAGTGGTCGCGTCTGTTGACCTTCGGCGTGCTGGCTTCGCTGCTACTGGCGGCCGGCGTGGGGCTGCTGTTGTGGCTGGCGGAGGTCAGCGGCGGGCCGGCGTTTCGGCAGGACGTGATCCGCATGCAGTTCATGGGGCGCATGGACGGCAGCGAAGGCGTCAGCGGTTCGCTGTATTACTTCACCAGTTCTCTGGGCAACTATGCGCTGGCGTATCCGCTGGCCTTGCTCGCGCTGGCGGCGGCGTGGCTGAGCAAGCCCCGGCAACGCGGCCCGGCCCTGCGACTGGTGCAGTATTGCGCCGCTGCGGGGTTGATCGTCATGGTCGGGCTGTCGATTCCACAGGCGAAAAAGGCCCGTTACCTGCTGCCGATGTTGCCCATGGCGGCGATCATTGCGGCGTATCCGTTTCAGGTGGTGCATGGCCGGGTGTTTGCCTGGCTGCGCGTCGGCATGCAGGGGCTGTGGTTGTTGATTCCCGCGTTGTTGATCGCTTTGTTGTGGGTGGCGAAGCGGCGGTTTCCCGAGTCGTTGACCGACCTGACACTGGTAATGATCGTGCTGGGATTGCTGCAACTGGCTGCGTTGTCGCGGTTGTGGCGACCCCGCTGGCGAACCGAAGTCCTCGCGTTCAGCGCTGTGCTGGCGGTCTGGTCGGCCTACGTTCTGGTGTTCGAGCCGGTGGAACGGCTGCTCTACGACACGCGAAGCTTCAGCCAGTCGGCGCTTGCGCGAATCCACGCGCAACCCGCGCCGCTGGTGTTGCACGGCATGGGCAAGGACGCCAAGGCCATCAAGTTCATGGTCAACGTCGATCAGGATCTGCAACCGCAGTTCAGCGAAACCACGCAAGCGCTCGAAGCACTCAAGGGGCCGGCATGGTTGATGATGGATCGCAGCGACTATCGAGCGCTGCAAGGCACGCCGCTCGGGGCGTTGCAGCCTGCGTTGAGCGGCCGTTTCGATAAAAACGATTATGTGTTGCTGTGGCTGGCGCCTTAACCTGCGCGACGTGATTTCCACAGGGACCGCTGACTGATGACCTTTACCGTGCGACAGGCCCTTGCAGCTGATGCCATCGCCCTCCCCGCCATCGAGCGTTCGGCCGCCGCGCTGTTTCGACTCGACCCTTCACTGGCCTGGCTGGCGGATGCCGCTGTGCCGCAGGCTTCGGCGCATTTGCCGGCCATTGAACGGGGTGAACTGTGGGTGGCGCAAAACAACGACGGGCAACTTGCAGGTTTTTTAAGGGCGGTGACGGTCGACCAACAGTTGCACATTGAGGAACTGTCCGTCAGCCAACACTTTCAGGGCCGGGGTGTCGGTCGCAAGTTGCTGTTGGCGGCGATTGAACAGGCACGTCTATGGCAACTTCGGGCGGTGACGCTGACGACCTTTCGCGATCTGCCGTGGAATGCGCCGTTCTATCAACGCATGGGTTTTGCGCTATTGAACGCCGAGGAAAAGGACGCGCGTCTGAACCATGTATTGCGCGATGAAATCGCTCACGGATTGCCCGGCGAGCGACGTTGCGCCATGCGCCTGATCCTCACGCCGTCGCCTTGAGATCAACCCCCAGCGCCTGGGCGAACGCCTTGACCAACGGACTGCGCACGGTGTTGTGGCGCAGGATCAAATTGAACGGCGTGTCGAAGTGGATCAGCTCCGGGCACACCGCGCGAAACTGCCCGGCGGCCACCAGCGTGGCGGCGTAGTGCTGGGGCAGAAAGCCCACGAAACGCCCGGTCTTGATCAACAATGCCACCGCTTCGACCTGGGTCGCCGAGGCGGAAAAACTGTCGTAGCGGGCGAAGTTGAGCTTGTCGCGATGGATTGCGTAGCGGTGGTTGATGCACTCGTAATCCTGCAGCACGTTGCCGCCCATCTGCTCCGCCGGCATCTCGAACAACGGATGACCGACGGCGCAGTAAGCCTGCGAGCGTTCTTCATAGAGCGGGTAATAATCGAACTCTTCGCGCTTTTGATAAACCGGGACTATTCCGGCAACTAAGCGCCCCTCTACCACGCCTCTTTCCACTTCATCCAACTGGGTCGCCTGAAGTTGAAACCTTACTTTCGGCGAATGTTCATTTATCTTTCTAAGCGCGGCAACTAACGGTGAATTATCGTCGCTAATTGTATTGTCGATCACCCCCACTCCGAGATCGCCGATAAGTTCGTTCTGTGCCGAACTAAGCCGGTCTCGAAAGTTGTCGACCGAAGCAAACAGATCAATCGACGCCTGATACACCAGACGCCCTTCTTCGGTCAGGTGAAACCCCTCGCGGCCACGGGTGCACAGGCGCATGCCGATCCGGATTTCCAGGTCGGAGATCTGTTTGCTGATCGCGGCCAAGCCCACGTTCAGCTCGTTTTGCGCCGCGCTGAAGCCGCCGGCCTCGACCACCGCCTTGAACACCTTGAGCAGTTTGAAATCCAGTCCGCTGAGGGCCAAAGGTGCCCGGTGAGCGGTTTTGACCGGTGGGTTTCCGGAATTGGAAAGTGGGGTTTCCATAATGCTGATTTACCTCTGGCGCAATGTTCAACAATCTGTGTCCAACAACAAAAACATCGCCGGCTAATAATAATGATCACAGAAAACCAGCCTTGGCAACCGCCAGAAAATCCCGAACATCAGTGCCAACTCACTGATCGCCAAACATTAAAAGCTGACACTTCGATCAGCTCTTGTCTCTTGCAACTGCCCTCTTGAAAACTGCTTTGGCCTGATTCTGTCTGCCGCTTCTGTCCACTAATTGGCCGGCACGATTTTTCAGGGCCCAGCACACCGATTTCAGTTCGCGTTACCGACGAGGAAAACAACAAATGTCTCAAACCACCGACCGTCTCTGGGGTGCCCGTTTCAAAAGCGGCCCGTCCGCAGCCCTGGCGGCCCTGTCCCGTTGCCCCGAGCGCTATTTCCGCCTGACGCCTTACGATCTGGCCGGCTCCAAGGCCCACGCCGGGGAACTGCAACGTGCCGGCCTGCTCGACGAGCAGGAAACCCGCACGATGATCGAAGCCCTGGACGGCATCGGTGCCGATTTTGCTGCCGGGCGCACCGCCCCGACCCTGGACGACGAAGACGTTCACACCTTCATCGAGCGCCTGCTGACCGAACGCCTCGGCGCACTGGGCGGCAAGCTGCGCGCCGGCCGTTCGCGCAACGACCAGACCGCCAACGACCTGCGCCTGTTCCTGCGTGATCACGTCCGCACCCTGGCCGTGGAAGTGCTGGCCCTGCAAACGGCGCTGGTGGATCAGGCCGAGCAGCACATCGAAAGCATCTGCCCGGGTTTCACTCACTTGCAGCAGGCGCAACCTATCGTGTTCGCCCATCACCTGCTGGCCCACGCGCAATCGATGCTGCGCGATGTGCAACGGCTGGTGGACTGGGACGCCCGCACTTCGCTGTCGCCCCTCGGTGCTGCGGCCATGGCCGGTTCCGCGATCGCTCGCCAGCCGCAGCAGTCGGCCAGGGAAATGGGCTACGCCGGGGTCTGCGAAAACTCCATCGACGCCGTGGCCAGCCGCGATCACGTCGCCGAATTCCTGTTCATCGCCAGCATGCTCGGGATCAACATCTCGCGTCTGGCCGAAGAGTTCTGCCTGTGGTCGTCGCGCCAGTTCCGTTGGGTCGATCTGGACGACGCCTACGCCACCGGCAGCTCGATCATGCCGCAGAAGAAAAACCCCGACATCGCCGAACTGGCACGGGGCAAGGCTGGCCGTCTGATCGGCAACCTGACCGGCCTGCTCTCGACCCTCAAATCCCTGCCGCTGTCGTACAACCGCGACCTGAGCGAAGACAAGAACGGCGTGCTCGACAGCGTCGACACCCTGCTGCTGGTACTGCCGGCCATGGCCGGGATGGTCGCGACCATGACCGTCAACGTCGAGGAACTGCGGCGTCAGGCACCGCTGGGTTTCACCCTCGCCACTGAAGTCGCCGACTGGCTGGCGGTGCGCGGCGTGCCGTTCAAGGAAGCCCACGAAATCACCGGCGCGCTGGTGCAGGCCTGCGAGAAACACGGCATCGAACTGTGGGAAGCCTCGCCGGCGCTGCTGGCCGAGATCGACCCGCGCCTCACGGCGGACGTGCGTGACAGCCTGACCCTGGAGGCCGCCATCGCTGCCCGCAGCGGCTGGGGCGGCACCGCACCGCAACAGGTGCGCGAGCAGATCGGCCGCCTGAAAACCGCCCTCGCCGCACAGCAACAGTGGACCGAAAACTACCAGGGCTTCCGCCTCTAAGCCGAGTCCCCCTCCCACCGGGAGGGGGTTGATCGAAAAGTACAGTTCGGAGAAACACCATGAGCCAGACTCAGGCAGAACGACTCCAGGCGGAGCGCAAACTGGCGGAAAACCAGTTCGACATTACCCAGTACCAGCATGTGCCACGGCGTTATTACGGGCGGATCTTCTTCGCCACCCTGATCGTCATCGCGATCATCGGCCTGTTGCGGGCCTTCGCCGAAGGCAAGATCGAATGGTCGTACATCGGCCAGTTCCTCACCTCCGAAGCGATCATGTGGGGCCTGTTCAACACGATCATCATGGCCGTGCTGGCCATGGCGCTGGGCATCGTGTTCGGCGTGATCACCGCGATCATGCGCATGTCGGCCAACCCGATCCTGCGCTACGTGGCCGTGACCTACACCTGGCTGTTTCGCGGTACGCCGCTGATCCTGCAACTGCTGTTGTGGTTCAACCTGGCGCTGATCTTCCCCACCATCGGCATTCCGGGCCTGTTCGAACTTGACACCGTGAGCCTGATGACCCCGTTCGTGGCCGCCCTGCTCGGCTTGAGCATCAACCAGGGCGCCTACACCGCTGAAGTGGTGCGTGCCGGCCTGCTGTCGGTGGACACCGGTCAGTACGAAGCAGCCAAATCGATCGGCATGCCGCGCCTGCAAGCGCTGCGCCGGATCATCCTGCCGCAGGCCATGCGGATCATCATTCCGCCGGTCGGTAACGAGTTCATCGGCATGGTGAAAATGACCTCACTGGCGAGCGTCATCCAGTACTCGGAACTGCTCTACAACGCCCAGAACATCTACTACGCCAACGCCCGGGTCATGGAGCTGCTGATCGTCGCCGGTATCTGGTACCTGGCCACCGTCACCGTCCTGTCCTTTGGTCAAAGCCGTCTGGAGCGTCGTTTCGCTCGCGGCGCCGGCAAGCGTTCTTGAGGAGTCGAACATGAGAAACATCGTCAAGGCCGTGAGCCTGAACAAATATTACGACCAGTACCACGCGCTCAAGGACATCAACATCGAAGTCGAGCAAGGCGAAGTGCTGTGCATCATCGGCCCGTCCGGCTCGGGCAAGAGCACCCTGCTGCGCTGCGTCAACCAGCTGGAAAAGATCGACAAGGGCGGCCTGTGGGTCGACGGCGAACTGGTCGGCTACCGCGTGGTCGGGCACAAGCTGCACGAACTCAACGAGTCGCAGATCGCCCGTCAGCGCCTGGCCACCGGCATGGTGTTCCAGCGCTTCAACCTGTTCCCGCACATGACTGTGCTGCAAAACATCATCGAAGGCCCGTGTCAGGTGCTCAAGCGTTCGCCCAAGGAGGCGCACGAAGAAGCCCTGGAACTGCTGGCCCGGGTCGGCCTGGCCGACAAACGCAACAGCTACCCGATCGAACTGTCGGGCGGTCAGCAGCAACGGGTGGCGATTGCCCGCGCGCTGGCCATGCGACCCAAGCTGATGTTGTTCGATGAACCCACTTCGGCACTCGACCCGGAACTGGTCGGTGAGGTGCTGTCGGTGATGCGCGATCTGGCGCAGACCGGCATGACCATGATCGTCGTCACCCATGAACTGGGCTTCGCCCGGGAGGTTTCCAACCGCATGGTGTTCATGGACGGCGGGCAGATCGTGGAGGCTGGAAGCCCCGAAGAAATACTAATAAGTCCGCAAAACCCGCGCACCCAAAGCTTCATTTCTGCCGTTCGAACCTGAGGCCCCTTTGGCCTTCACAACACTCATAAGAGAACGTCCATGAAGAACTTCGTCATTCCAGCAGTACTCACCTCCCTCATGTCTTGCGGTGTCGCCGTGGCCGCCGAGTTGCCGGCCAGCATCAAGGAAAAAGGCGAGATCGTCGTCGCGATCATGCCCAACTATCCGCCGATGGATTTCAAGGACCCGGCCACCAACAAGCTCACCGGCCTTGACTACGACCTGGGCAACGCCCTGGCCGAACGCCTCGGGGTGAAGATCAAGTGGCAGGAAACCGGCTTCGAGCAAATGATCAACGCCCTGACCACCGATCGCGTGGACATGGTCCTGTCGGGCATGACCGACACCGCCGAGCGCCAGGCCAGCGTGACTTTCGTCGACTACTTCACCAGCGGCCCGCAGTTCTACACCTTGCAGAAGAACACCGCGACCAACGAGATCATCGACCTGTGCGGCAAGAAAGTCGGCACCAGCCGCCGCACCACGTTCCCGGCGGAAATCGCCGAGTGGAGCAAGGCCAACTGTGAAGCCGCCGGGAAACCTGCGATCAACGTGATCGGTACCGAAGGCTCGGCCGACGCCCGCGCCCAACTGCGCCAGAGCCGTATCGACGCGGCGATGCAGGGCAGCGAAACCCTGTCGTACCTCAAGACCCAGGAAAAGGACATGTACAAGACGGTCGGCCAGCCGATCTCCGTGCAGTTCACCGGGCTGGGGGTGAGCAAGAAAAAGCCTGAGCTGAGTGAAGCGGTGAAAGTGGCGTTGCAGAGCATGGTGGATGACGGCAGCTATAACGCGATCCTGAAGAAGTGGGATCTGGAGTTGGGTGCCATTAAGACGGTGACCGTCAACGCCGGCAAGTAACGGTCAAGATCGCTCCCCCTCACCCCAGCCCTCTCCCCCAAGGGGGCGAGGGGGAAAGGGAGCCGATTTGCGTGCTGTTCAGAACCTGAGTTCGACTCGATTTTTCAGGTCGATGCAACCCTCCAAAACACCTCAATCGGCTCCCTCTCCCTCCGGGAGAGGGCTGGGGTGAGGGAAAGCTTGTAAATACCATCGGAGCGTCACCCCCATGTCCGCCCCTCAACAACCCACCTGGCCCGACCAGCACAAAGCCTGCCTCGCCCTGGCCTTCGACCTCGACGGCCCGACCGGCGATGCCATGCTCAACAACTCGATCTGGCACAAACCCGAATACTTCGGTTTCGGCGGCTACGGCCCCTACCGCGCCCTGCCGCGCCTGCTGGATCTGCTCGACACCTTCAAGATCCCGACCACCTTCTTCGTCCCCGCGTGGGTCGTGGAAAACTGGCCGAAACAATGCCAGGCCATCGTCGAGCGCGGTCATGAAGTCGCCTACCACGGCTACAAACACGAATCCTTCTACGCCCTGACGCTGGACCAGCAGCAGGCCGTGATGAACAAATCCCGCGACGTGTTCTGGCAATACCTGCACATCCGCGCCGAGGGGTTTCGCACCCCGTCGGGTGACTGGCGCGCCGAAACCCCGGCGATGCTGGCCGACAACGGTGTCATCTATTCCAGCAGCATGCGCGGCGATGACCGCCCGTATCTGGTCAACGTCCCCGGCCATGACACGCCGCTGGTGGAAATCCCCGGCCGCTGGGAAATGGACGACTACGCCTCCCTCGCCTACACCCGCGCACCGAACTTTCCGTCCGGACTCGACCGCACCGCCAGCTACGAACTGACCCTCGACAACTGGCAACGCGAGTACGACGGCGCGATGGACGAAGGCCTGTGCCTGACCACCCTGTTCCACCCGAAAATCACCGGCAAACCGGGGCGCATCCTGTTGCTGGAGAAACTCTTCGACCACATGCGCCAGCGCGATGACGTGTGGTTCGCCACTTGCCGCGACGTCGCCCGCTGGTGGCTGAAGGAGCATCACCATGGCTGACGCTGACAACCTCTGGCCCGCCGGCAAACGCTGCGCGGTGGTGCTGACCGTCGATTACAACGACATCCACGGCATTCTCACCCAGGCCCCGGAAGTCGCCGGGCGCGACAAGACGCTGTCGGTGTGGCGCTACGGCACGCAACGCGGCGTCGAGCGTTTGCTCGGCCTGTTCAGGGAACTCGGGGTGCGCAGCAGCTGGTTCGTGCCCGGCATCGTCGCCGAGGAAAACCCGCAGCACATCGCCGCGATTCAGGCTGACGACCATGAAATCGCCTGCGCCGGTTACCGCCATCAGAATTACGACACGCTGGATCTGGCGGCGCAGAGTGCGGAAGTCGCCAAGGGTTGTGCAGCGCTGCAAGCATTGACCGGCGTGCATCCTACCGGTTTCCGGATTCCCGCCGGCAACGGCGCGCCGGGCTTCATTGAAGCCTTGAAAGATCACGGCATTCTCTGGTCGTCATCTTGGCGTGGCGATGACCTGCCGTTCTTGCATCCGACCGCGCCCGAAGTGGTCGAGCTGCCGCTGCATTACGAACTGGAAGACGAACCTTATTTCGCCTTCAACCTGAGCCCGGCCGTGCCGCCGGCACA
Organism: Pseudomonas pharyngis; assembly: GCF_021602345.1. GTDB lineage: Bacteria > Pseudomonadota > Gammaproteobacteria > Pseudomonadales > Pseudomonadaceae > Aquipseudomonas > Aquipseudomonas pharyngis. The sequence goes on along the minus strand of NZ_BQID01000002.1, from coordinate 261,882 downwards.
ATCGCGGATCGCTTCCTACAGCCACACCCTGGGCAACCTGCAAATGGACTTCGCCGGGTTCCACCGCTTCGGCCTGTGCTACGTGCTGCGCCTGCACCCGGAAATCATCGCCACGCCGGGGCGCATCGGTGTGCTGCGCGAATTGCTGCAAGGCATTCAGCAGCATGACGACGTGTGGATCGCCACCGGAGCCGAAGTCGCGCAGTGGTGGGCGCAAACGGCGGCGCCGGTCACGCAGGATCATCCGGCGTCGGTGTATGAGCGCCATTATCGGGACTACCTCGTATGACCGAACGCATGCAGCGGCTGGCGCAGTTTTGCGTCGAGACCCGCTTTGAAGACCTGCCGCCAGCGTTGGTGGAACAGGCCAAGCGGCACATTCTCGACACCTTCGGCGCAGCGCTGGCCGGGGCTGACAGTGCGGTGGCGCTTCAGGCACGGCAGGTGTTCGGCGCCGAGCCGGGCACCGCGTTGGTCTGGGGTTCATCGTTGCGGGTCGGCGCAGGGCATGCGGCCTTGCTCAACGGCATCGCCGCCCATGCGCTGGAGCTGGACGACACCGGCGGTTGCGATCACTCGGGCGCGGTGGTGTTGCCGGCGGTGATGGCGGCGCTGTCACTGGTGGATCGGCCGGTGGACGGTCGCGAATTCATCACCGCCGTGGTGATCGGCTACGAAATCGGTCGGCGGGTGCTGGAAGCCTGCGGCAGTTATTCGGCGCACAACGGCGCCGGCTGGCATTCAACCGCCACCTGCGGCGTGTTCGGCGCGGCGGCGGCCTGTGCGCGGATCTTTGCGCTGGATGTCGGGCAAACAGTATCTGCGCTGGGCATCGCCGGCAGTTTCAGCGGCGGGTTGTGGGCGTTCATTCACGACGGTTCGCAGAGCAAAAAACTGCACAGTGGCCGGGCGGCCGAGGGTGGTTTGCTCGCAGCGCGTTTTGCCCGTGAAGGCGTCAGTGGGCCGTCGGTGTTGTTCGAGAATGTCTGGGGTGGATTTCTCAAGACCCTGGCGCCGGGCAGCGCGCAACCGGATGCGCTGGATGCCGAATTGGGGCGTGTGTGGAAACTCGCGCGCTGTTCGATCAAACCCTACGCTGCGTGCCGTGGCACCCATTCGGCCATCGATGCACTCGGCTTGTTGCTGGAGCAATTGCAGGTCGGCGCCGATCAGGTGGAAGACGTCCAGGTGAACCTGTGCGGGTTTCTGCTCGACATGTGCGGCGGCCGCGACACCCGCAGTCTGGCCGCCGCGCAAATGAGTCTGCCCTACGCCCTCGCCGCGCGATTGGTGCACGGCCATTGCCGCCTCGAGGCTTACGATGAGCAGCCGCGCAACGATCCGCAAATCACCCACTGGCTGACGCGCATTCGCCTTGAAGTGGATGAGCGACTGTCGGAGGATGGCGAGCCGCTGGTCATTGTTCGAACCCGCGACGGGCGTCAGGCGAGTCTGTGCGTCGAGGTGCCGCTGGGTGCGCCGGGCAATCCGCTAAGCGAGGCGGCGCTGGAGGACAAGTTTTTCAGTCTGGCGTTGCGGATGATTCCACCGGTCAAGGCCGAGCCGTTACTGGCGCAACTGCGGCAACTGCAAACGCTGGATTCCGTGCGCGATCTTGAGCACCTGTTAACCGAATAAGGACATTTGATTTTCCGTGGCCACCTACTCGCTCGTTATCCGCCGCCTGATGATCGTCTCGCTGACCATCGTCGTCAGCCGCGCCATCACCAGTCCGTTGCTCACGCTGTTTCTGAGCAACAAGCTCGGCCTCAACCAACAGGACGTCGGGTTGTTATTGGGCATCGCGGTGTTCATCGCCACCCTGCTTGCGCTGTACGGCGGCTACATCATCGACCGGCTCGAGAAGCGCCGGTTGCTGATTCTGGCGATGCTCTCCAGCGCCATCGGCTTCGTGCTGCTGACCTTCGCCAAAGACCTGTACCTGACGACCGCCACCCTGGTCATCACCGAAACCGCCTCTGCGCTGTTCCTGATCGGCTCCAAGGCGATCCTCAGTGAAAACCTGCCCATGGGCCAGCGGGCCAAGGCGTTTTCCCTGCGCTATACGCTGACCAACATCGGCTACGCCACCGGCCCGATGCTCGGCGTGGTAATCGCCGGGGTCTATCCGATTGCGCCCTTCCTGATTGCCGCCGGCATTGCTTTCGGCAGCATCTTCCTGATGATCGGGATTCCCAAGGATGCCAGCCCGGTCGCCGCCATCGGCCAGCCGCAAAGCTTCCTGAAAACCCTGATCACCCTGAAAAACGACCGCACGCTGATCATGTTCACCTGCGGCTGTCTGCTCAGCACCGTGGTTCACGGCCGCTTCACCCTGTACCTGTCGCAATACCTGCTGGTGGTCGAGGATTCGCAGCGCGCGTTGCAAACCATGGCCGCCCTGCTCGCCTGCAACGCCATCGCGGTGATCCTGCTGCAATACCAGATCGGTCGCTTCCTCAACCGGGAAAAACTGCGCTACTGGATCGCCGCCGGCACCAGCCTGTTCATCCTCGGCCTGATCGGCTTCAGCCTGGCCGACAGCCTGGTGACCTGGTGCATCGCGATGTTCATCTTCACCCTCGGCGAGATGATCATTTACCCGTCGGAATTCCTGTTCGTCGACACTTTGGCCCCGGAAGAACTGCGCGGCAGCTATTACGGCGCGCAGAACCTGGCGGCCCTCGGCGGCGCGCTGAGCCCGGTGATTTGCGGCTTTCTGCTGATGCATACGCCTGCGCCGACCATGTTCTACGCCCTCAGCGCACTGACGGCGATGGGCGGGTTTCTATGTTTCATGAGTGGGCGGCGCGTGGCTTTACTGCATAAATAATGCACTGAAACTGCATTTATATGAATTTGTCAGCATCGTGATTGCTTGGCACACTGTGCGCGTTCCTCCCCCAATAGTTGGAACACTTCGAAGGACTTTCCGCGTTTACGGACAAGTCCTTTTTTTTGCCCTGAATTTCGCAAAGGATCGATTCTGCATGCTCGCTCGCTGGTTGCCCGCCGCCATCAACACCCGTCCCACCGAATGGAGCCGCGCCGCCATCGGCATGGCCCTGGGCACGTTGTTCAGCGTGTGGGCGTGCAGTCAGGTATTCGGCATTGAAGTGGCCTACCACCTGATCGGCCCGCTGGGCGCTTCGGCGGTGCTGCTGTTCGCGGTGTCCTCCGGCGCCCTCGCCCAACCATGGTCGATCATCGGCGGCTACCTGTGCGCCGGTGTCGTCGCGTTGCTGGTGGCCCACGTGCTCGGCCGAACCCTCGGCAGCGCGTGCCTCGCGGCGGGCATGGCGCTGATCCTGATGTGCTGGCTGCGCTGCCTGCATCCGCCGGCCGGCGCCGTGGCGCTGACGATGGTGCTGGCCGACCCGATGACCATCGCCATGGACTGGAAAGCCCTGGAACCGGTGATGCTCAGCGCCGCCTGCCTGCTGCTCGCCGCACTGGCCTACAACAACCTCACCCGCATCCGCTACCCGAAACGCCCCGCAGAACCGGCGCCGGCCGTGGCGCCGGTGGATATTCAGTCCATCACGGCCGAGGATCTGAAACGGGCAATGGCCGATATGGAGGCATTCATCGATGTCACGCCGGAGGATCTGGAACGGTTGATTCATGCCAGTGAGCTGCATGCCAAGCGGCGCAGCATTGGTCAGGTATTCAGCTGACCGAATCGCTCCCCGCCTCGACGATTGAAGAGACTGTGCGCGTGCGCTTGTGCGTGCTTCCGACAAAAGGCCCTTCGCCAACCTTGCCAAATGATCGGGAGTCACTAGATTTCATCTCTGTACCGCACAGAGTTGTCTGCCTTTCACTAAGAAGTCTGGCTCGCTGTAACGCCCAGTAGCGATGACATCGGAAGTCTGGCCATGGAGAAACGCTCAACGTCGTTGAGAAGCGAGCTGGCTTTGCGCTTTGATTGAACCGTTCACTTCAGAAAACACCGCATTGCCTGCGTAACCTGTTGTCCGCTCGATGCCCCGCCTGTTGCACACAGGTACATGTGTTCTTCGCCAGCTCCGTGAATCTGGTGGTTTTCGAATCCCTGATTTCGAGATCTGCGAGAGGAACGTTTCATGAGCGACCCACTGCTGCAATTGCTGCGCACGCCCTTGTTCGACCCCGGCAAGCGCCATCGTCTTTCCTTACGCGAATACATGGATCTGAACATCGATCGTATGCGCGCCATTTTAGGCGGCGGCCACATGACCAACGGCATGTGGCTGGGCCAACCCTGTCAGTCCGATTTCCGACTGCTGCTTCAACGCGCCGCCTACCTGGGCGCTTATGACTATTCCCTGATTGCCAGCATCGTCGATCACATGATTGCCGGCGATGCCTTGCTTGCTCATGGCGATGATCGTCAGGTGCATGACTACCGTGAAGAAATCAACCGACTGGGTGCCGTCTATGCATTTGGTTGCACGGAAATCGCCAGGGGTTCGGAAGTCGGCAATCTGCAGACCACGGTCATCCACGACTCGCAAAACCATTGCCTGATCCTTGACTCACCGTCTGCGCAAGCCTGCAAGTTCTGGATCGGCAACGCCCTGCACGCGGCCCAGGTGGTCATGGTACTGGGACGTCTGATCGTCAATGGCGTGGATGAGGGACTTCACTGGTTCCGAGTGCGCATTCGCGAGAACGAGAACGGCCCATTGCTGCCGGGCGTGCGCATTACCACCTGCGATCCGAAGGGCGGCATTCATGCCAATCAGGTTGCCGGCATCCGCTTTTGTGCAATGAAACTACCGCTGGAAGCGATGATGCAACGCTATGCCCGATTCTCGCCAGACGGCGTCTTCAGCAGCGACATCATGCGCAAGGAGCGCCTGACGTGCGCGATGCAGACATTCATTCAGGAACGCCTGTTCCTTATTGCGGCCGCTTGCGGGGCCGCCAGCCTGTGTGTCCACCTGGGGTATCGTTTCGCTTGCCATCGACTGGTCAAGAATGCCGATAACAACCAGCCACTGCTGAGCCGGGCCTTGTTTCGACAACGGTTGTATGTCGAGCAACTCAAGGTCCTGGCCCTGAAGCTGCTGGAACAGGCGGTCCTGGCCCGGTTCGAGGGAATGTGGAGCCAGCCGAAAAAGCGCACCGAGCTGCATATTCTCGCCGCCATCGCCAAAAGCGTCGGCACCTGGCTGGGGCTGGACGTCATCCGGGCAACCCGGCAGCTCTGTGGGTCCCAGGGGTTTCACCATGACAATCAGATCGTCACCTTGTGCATGGATCACGAGATCAGCACCACGTTCGCCGGTGATAACAGCATCCTGTGTGCTCAGGTCGCCAGGGACGCCATCACCCGACCACGGTTTGCCTCCCATAACATCGCCCAGCGCATCGAGTCGCTCATCGTTGATCAATGCCGCGCCAGTGCTGACTTTTCCCACCGCCAGGCCGTGGCACTCACCTACGCCCGCGCGCTGGACCTGATACTGGTCGAAGGCGAACGCGACCGGCTCGTTTCGCCCGCAACGCTTCAGGACATGCTCCATGTCTTTTCCCCGGTGTTGCACCCTTGGGGGCTGTCGGTCGCTGGCGACGAACTGGAACTGCACGCGACGCAAGCCCGGCTCGGCGAGATCGACGATCTGCTCAAGCCACCGCCGGAGCTGGTCAGCGCCCCCATCGACAAACCCGATTACGCGGAGCGTTTCACGGCTGCACTCTATGAGGACGCGTGAGCATGGCCATTCATTCCTTTCCGGACTTCTCTGACCGCTACACCATCCAGAACCCCTATCCGGCGTATGCGTACCTGAGAACTCATCAACCGGTCTATTGGTGCGATCACTTGCATGCCTGGTTTCTGACCCGCTATGGCGATGTCCATGCCGCCCAGGCCGATACCCGCCGTTACTCCTCGAACCGTATGCGGCAACTGGTGGACACCCGCGTATCGAAAGAACAACGCGAGCAGCTGAACGTCTTCGTCCGCCTGGCCTCGCAATGGATGTATTCCCAGGATGGAGACGCGCACAAGGCCAGTCGTCAGTTGCTGGGCAAGGCATTCACACCCCGCGCCATTGAGTCGTTGCGCCAGATCATTCAGGACATCACCGATCGAGAACTGTCCGGCCTGCAAGGCCAGGTCGACCTCAAGGCCAGCCTTTTCGACCGGATTCCCGCGCTGATCCTCGCCGAGCTGTACGGCATCGATCGCGAAGACGCCCTGAAACTGCGGCGCTGGACGAGGGACATCGTGATGTTTGTGGGCGGCAGCCACGATCCCGACTATGGGCCTGAACAGGCGCTGGCAGGGATTGAAGAAATGTACGCCTACTTTGCCGACCTCATTGAAAAGCGCCGCCGCCAACCCCGGGACGATCTGGTTAGTCGGGTGCTTGAGTCGAGTCTGGAAAGTGCGGCAAGCGATGACGAGGTACTGGCGCAGATTGTCTTCATTCTGGTTGCCGGTTACACCACCAGCGCTGACCAACTCTGTATCGGCCTGCTGCACTTGCTCGAACACCCTGCGCAGCATGCGGCCCTCAAAGACGATCCGGCCCTGGTAAACCCGGCCGTGGAGGAAATGCTGCGTTTCGATGCCGCCGGTTCCTTGAGCCATCGAGTGCTGACCGAAGACGTCACGATCGAAGGCGTCACGATGAAGGCAGGAGACCTGGTCTATCTGATACGAGCCTCCGCCAACCGCGATCCTGCGAAATTCACTGACCCTGACACCTTCGATATCCGTCGAGCTGACCATGACCATCTGGCATTTGGCCGTGGACAGCACTTCTGCATGGGCACGGCGCTGTTCCGCCTGGAGGCCGAGATCGTTTTTACGTCCCTGCTCAAGCGCTTTCCCGATTTGGGTCTTGTCGTGGACAGCCCTGCGACCTGGCGCAACAGCAACCTTCAATTCCGGGGTTTGAAGGCACTTCCGATCAATCTTGGCAAAGGAGTCTGAACCATGGAGTTTCAACGTGTGTTTTCTGCCGCCCCCTGGGAATCCATCGCCGGCTACTGCAGGGCCTTGAAGGCTGGCGATACCCTTCTGGTAGGTGGCACGGTGGCGTTCGATGATGACGGCAAACCCTTCAAGCCCGGCGACGCCTATGCCCAGACGCTGCGGTGCCTGGAGATCATCGAACAGGCACTAAAACAACTGGGCGCGGATCGCACGCGCATCATTGCAACCAGCATGTACACCAGCAATATGGATCTCTGGCCGAAAATCGCCCAGGCCCACAAGGAATTCTTTGATCAACATCCACCCACCACCAAGCTGCTGGAAGTCGCACGATTGATCGGCCCTGAATTCGTTATAGAGATTGAGGCAGAGGCGCGCTCGACCGGGGATCGCGGTCATGAATGAGGCCTCTTTGACCGTAGAGGACGCCAGAGCAGCGTTGCGTCAGGCACAAGTGACCCGTGTTCACGACATGGCGATTGAAAGTCACGGTCGCCGATTGCCGCTGCGCCTTTACTGGCCTGCGGGCAAGGGGCCTTTTGCCGTGCTGGTGTTCTTCCATGGTGGCGGCTGGGTCACGGGCGACCTGGATACCCATGATGGTTTCTGCCGACTGATGTGTGACTGGGCTGGCTGTGCGGTGATCGCCGTTGATTACGCCCGCCCTCCGGAACACCTGTTTCCGGCAGCCCTGGATGATTGCTGGACAGCTTTGCAGTGGGTCGTACGGCAGGGTCGCGAGCATGGCCTTGATACTTCGAGAATCGCGGTCGCCGGCGGTGGCTCCGGAGGGGCAATGGCCGCGGTCATCTGTCAGCGCGACTCGGCGCAGCAAAGACCGTGTCTCGGCTTTCAGCTGCTGCTTTACCCTTTGCTCGATTGTCACACCCGATATCCGTCCCACGAGCAGTTCGCGCAAGGACATGGCCTTACCACACAGATGCTCGAATGGTATCTCGGACACTATCTGCCGCCCGGCATATCGCGCGCCGATCCGCGGTTGTCCCCCCTGCTCGACGACGCGTTGCACGGACTGCCGCGGACGCTGATCATCACCAGCGAACTCGACATTCTGCGGGATGAAGGCCGTGCCTATGCAGCGAGATTGCGTGCAGCAGGTGTGAGCGTCGAACACCTGGAATTTAAAGGCATGCGCCATGGTTTCATGAACCATCCCGCGGCGCATGATGAGGCTCGGCAGGCACTGCTGTCATGCGTCCGCTCGCTGCAGGCACAGTTTCGCGGGGAGTGACAGCCAGTGCTTCTCTGCGCGGGAGTTCCCCCGGTCAAGATCAGGCAAAAATGCAGACAGCCCATGCACATATCCCCGTTGTACACGGCAAATTTGCACTGTTACGATCCGCTAACGCTCGCGCGCGAGTTTCTCGAATAAAGACAATAAAAGCAGGGAGTTAGTGATGACTGCTCAGGTTTCATCCCCGCGGACTTCGTCCATGGACGCCACGCCACACGAAGTGCTGGCCGAGGTTCGCAACCACATCGGTCATCTGACCCTCAATCGCCCCGCCGGCCTCAATGCCCTGACCCTCGACATGGTGCGCCAGCTCCAGCAGCACCTGGACGTCTGGGCCGCCGATGCCGATATCCACGCGGTGGTACTGCGCGGTGCCGGCGAGAAAGCCTTCTGTGCCGGTGGCGACATTCGCTCGCTGTACGACAGCTTCAAAAGCGGCGACACGCTGCACGAAGATTTCTTCGTCGAGGAATACGCCCTCGACCTGACGATCCACCACTACCGCAAACCGGTGCTGGCGCTGATGGACGGTTTCGTTCTCGGCGGCGGCATGGGTCTGGTGCAAGGCGCGGATCTGCGGGTGGTCACCGAGAAGAGCCGTCTGGCGATGCCTGAAGTGGCGATCGGCTATTTCCCGGATGTCGGCGGCAGTTATTTCCTCCCACGGGTTCCCGGCGAGCTGGGGATTTATCTGGGCGTCAGCGGCGTGCAGATCCGTGCAGCGGATGCGCTGTATTGCGGCCTCGCCGACTGGTATCTGGACAGCAGCAAACTCGGCATCCTCGACGAACAGCTTGATCATCTGGAGTGGCACGACACGCCGCTCAAAGACCTGCAAAGCCTGCTGGCCCGCCACGCCGTGCAAACCCTGCCGGATGCGCCGCTCGAAGCCTTGCGCCCGGCCATCGACCACTTCTTCGCCTTGCCAGATGTGCCGAGCATCGTCGAGCAACTGCGCGCCGTAACCGTCGCCGACAGCCACGAATGGGCGACCACCACCGCCGACCTGCTGGAAACCCGCTCGCCGCTGGCCATGGGTGTGACCCTGGAAATGCTCCGTCGCGGCCGTCATCTGAGCCTGGAACACTGCTTCGCCCTCGAACTGCATCTGGATCGCCAGTGGTTCGAACGTGGCGACCTGATCGAAGGCGTGCGCGCCCTGCTGATCGACAAAGACAAATCACCACGCTGGAATCCGCCGACCCTGGCCGCGCTGCACGCCGAACAGGTCGCGAGTTTCTTCCACGGTTTCGCAGAGAGCGGGAGCTGAGCCATGCACGATCTCGAATTGACTGAAGACCAGGTCATGATCCGCGACATGGCCCGGGACTTTGCCCGTGGCGAAATCGCGCCCCACGCACAAGCCTGGGAAAAGGCCGGCTGGATCGATGACGCCCTGGTGGCGAAGATGGGCGAACTCGGCCTGTTGGGCATGGTGGTGCCGGAGGAATGGGGCGGCACGTACGTCGACTACGTGGCTTATGCGCTGGCGGTGGAAGAGATTTCCGCCGGTGACGGCGCCACCGGCGCGTTCATGAGCATCCACAACTCGGTGGGCTGCGGGCCGGTACTCAACTATGGCAGCGAAGAACAGAAACAGACCTGGCTGGCGGATCTGGCCAGCGGCGCGGTGATCGGCTGCTTCTGCCTGACTGAGCCCCAGGCCGGCTCCGAAGCCCACAACCTGCGCACCCGCGCCGAACTGCGCGACGGGCAATGGGTGATCAACGGCGCCAAGCAATTTGTCAGCAACGGCAAGCGGGCGAAGCTGGCGATCGTGTTTGCGGTGACCGATCCGGATCTGGGCAAGCGTGGCATCTCGGCGTTTCTGGTGCCAACCGATACGCCGGGCTTCATCGTCGATCGCACCGAACACAAGATGGGCATCCGCGCCTCCGACACCTGCGCCGTGACGCTGAACAATTGCAGCATTCCTGAAGCCAATCTGCTGGGTGAACGCGGTAAAGGTTTGGCGATTGCCCTTTCCAACCTGGAAGGCGGACGCATCGGTATTGCCGCGCAAGCATTGGGCATCGCCCGTGCGGCGTTCGAGGCGGCGCTGGGTTATGCCCGTGATCGGGTGCAGTTCGGCAAGGCCATCGTCGAGCACCAGAGCATCGCCAACCTGCTGGCGGACATGCAGATGCAGATCAACGCGGCCCGCTTGATGATCCTGCACGCGGCGCGGCTGCGCACGGCGGGCAAGCCGTGTCTGTCGGAGGCTTCGCAGGCCAAGCTGTTTGCGTCGGAGATGGCTGAAAAGGTGTGTTCGTCAGCGATTCAGATTCATGGCGGGTATGGGTATCTGGAGGATTACCCGGTTGAGAAGTACTACCGGGATGCGCGGATTACCCAGATTTACGAGGGGTCGAGCGAGATACAGCGGATGGTGATTGCGCGGGAATTGAAGAACTATCAGCTCTAAAAGCATCGCCAGCAGGCTGGCTGCCACAGGGATTTGTGTAATCACAGATCCAATGTGGGAGCCAGCCTGCTGGCGATGGAGGCGTCGCGTTACTTGCCCTGGAACTCGGCAGGTCGCTTGGCCACAAACGCCGCCATCCCTTCCTTCTGATCCTGCGTCGCAAACGCCGCATGGAACACCCGACGCTCGAAGCGCACGCCTTCAGTCAGGTTCACTTCGAATGCACGATTCACGCTTTCCTTGACCATCATCGCAATCGGCAGCGATTTGCTGGCGATCACTGCAGCGACTTTCAGCGCCTCATCCAGCAACTCGGCACTCGGCACGATCCGCGCGACGATGCCGCAGCGCTCGGCTTCCACCGCGTCGATCATGCGGCCGCTCAGGCACATTTCCATGGCCTTGGCCTTGCCCACCGCCCGCGTCAGACGCTGGGTGCCGCCCATGCCCGGCAGCACGCCGAGGTTGATTTCCGGCTGGCCGAATTTGGCGTTGTCGCCGGCCAGGATGAAGTCGCACATCAGCGCCAGTTCACAGCCGCCGCCCAGGGCAAAACCATTGACGGCGGCGATGATCGGCTTGCGGCGGTTGGCTACGCGGTCGCTGTCGCTGAACAGGTCGTCCATGTAGATCTGCGGGTAGGTCAGATCAGCCATTTCCTTGATGTCGGCACCGGCGGCGAAGGCTTTGGTCGAACCGGTGATGACGATGCAGCCAATGTTCGCGTCGGCTTCAAAACCATCGAGCGCGCGGTTCACTTCGCTGACCAGTTGCGCGTTGAGGGCATTCAGCGCCTGCGGGCGATTGAGGGTGATCAGGCCGACGCGGCCATGGGTTTCCAGCAAAATCGTTTCGTAACTCATGTGCAGATTCCTTCTCAAAGATTGCGCGAAATGACCATGCGCTGAATGTCGCTGGTGCCTTCGTAGATCTGGCAGACCCGCACGTCGCGGTAGATGCGCTCCAGCGGGAAGTCGTTGAGGTAACCGTAACCGCCCAGGGTTTGCAATGCCATGGAGCAGACCTTCTCGGCCATTTCCGAGGCGAACAGCTTGGCCATCGACGCTTCGACCAACGCCGGCTGACCGCTATCACGTAGGGCGGCGGCGTAGTGCACCATCTGCCGCGCCACGGCGATCTGGGTCGCCATGTCAGCCAGACGGAAAGCCACGGCCTGATGTTCGATGATCGGCTTGCCGAAGGTGTCACGTTCACGGGCGTAATCGCGTGCCGCTTCGAACGCGGCGCGGGCCATGCCCACCGATTGCGAAGCGATGCCGACGCGGCCACCTTCGAGGTTGGCCAGGGCGATCTTGTAGCCCTCGCCCTCCTCGCCCAACCGGTTGGCCACCGGCACTTTCACGTCTTCGAACAGAATCTGGCAGGTGTCCGAGGCGTGCTGGCCGAGCTTGTCTTCGACGCGAGCGACTTTGTAGCCCGGCGAGTCGGTCGGCACGATAAACGCGCTGATCCCGCGCTTGCCGGCGCTTGGGTCGGTGACCGCAAACACGATCACGATCCCGGCGTTCTGCCCGGAGGTGATGAACTGTTTGCAGCCGTTGAGCACGTAGTGATCGCCTTCCAGCCGGGCGCGGGTTTTCAGGCTGCTGGCGTCGGAACCGGCCTGGGGCTCGGTCAACGCGAACGCACCGAGCATCTCGCCGCTGGCCAGCGGTTTGAGGAAGCGCTCGCGCTGGTCGTCGTTGCCGAACTTGAGGATCGGCACGCAACCCACCGAATTGTGCACGCTCATGATGGTCGAACAGGCGCCGTCGCCGGCGGCGATTTCTTCCAGGGCCATGGCGTAGGCCAGATAACCGGTGTCGCAACCACCCCACTGCTCCGGCACCAGCATGCCGAAGAAGCCCAGCCCGGCCATTTCGCCGATGGCTTCTTTCGGGAAGCGGTGTTCGCGATCCCACTCGGCGGCGAACGGTTTGAGCCGTTCCTCGGCAAACTGCCGGGCCATGTCGCGGATTTGTTGTTGGTCGTCATTGGGAATCATGGCAAATCCTTAACTCGGGTTCAGACGCACTCGACAGCCATCGCCGTGGCTTCGCCGCCACCGATACAGATCGCCGCAACGCCGCGTTTCAGGCCTTTCTGGCGCAGGGCCGAGAGCAAGGTCACCAGAATCCGCGCGCCGGACGCACCGATCGGGTGGCCGAGGGCGCAGGCGCCGCCGTGGATATTCAGCTTGGCGTGAGGAATTTCCAGGTGGGTCATCGCCGCCATGCCGACCACGGCGAAGGCTTCGTTGACCTCGAACAGATCGACCTGATCCAGCGACCAGCCGGTTTTCTTCATCAGCTTCTTGATCGCCCCAATCGGCGCCACCGGGAACAGGCCCGGGGTGTCGGCAAACGCGGCGTGGCCGTGAATCACCGCCAGCGGTTTCAGACCCTGTTTCTGCGCTTGCGACTGACGCATCAGCACCAGCGCAGCGGCGCCGTCGGAAATCGAGCTGGAGTTGGCCGCAGTTACCGTACCGCCCTCGCGGAACGCCGGTTTCAGCGAAGCGATCTTGTCCAGTTTGGCCTTCGGTGGCTGCTCGTCGTTGCTGATGATCACTTGTTCTTTGCCGACGGTCACGGTCAGCGGCACGATCTCGGCCTTGAAGCTGCCGTCCTTGATCGCCTGCTGGGCGCGGGTGGTCGAGGCGATGGCGAAAGCGTCCTGAGCCTCGCGGCTGAAGCCGTTGGTTTCAGCGCAATCCTCGGCGAAGGTGCCCATCAGGCGGCCCTTGTCGTAGGCGTCTTCGAGGCCGTCGAGGAACATCGAATCCAGCACCCGGCCGTGGCCCATGCGATAGCCGGCGCGAGCGCGGTCCAGCAGGTACGGCGCGTTGGACATGCTTTCCATGCCGCCGGCGATCACCACATCGGCACTGCCGGCCAGCAGCATGTCGTGAGCCAGAATGGTGGTCTCCATGCCCGAGCCGCACATCTTGTTGACCGTGGTGCAGCGGGTGGATTTGTCCAGCCCGGCGCCCAGCGCAGCCTGACGCGCAGGCGCCTGACCGAGACCGGCCGGCAATACGCAGCCGAACAGCACTTCATCGACCGCATCGGCGGCGACACCGGCGCGTTCAACCGCCGCCTTGATTGCTGCTGCGCCGAGTTGCGGCGCAGTCAGGCTTTTCAGTTCGCCCTGGAAACCGCCCATCGGGGTGCGGACGGCGCTGACGATGACAATCGGATCATTGGAGATAGTCATGGGAAATCCTCCTTACTTGGCGGCCATGCGCAAGGCACCGTCGAGACGGATCACCTCACCGTTGAGCATGCTGTTTTCAATGATATGCCGCACCAGCGCGGCGTATTCGGCAGGTTTGCCCAGACGCGGCGGGAACGGCACGCCGGCGGCCAGCGAGTCGCGCACTTCCGGGGTCATGCCGGCCATCATCGGGGTTTCGAAAATGCCCGGAGCGATGGTCATCACGCGAATGCCGAAGCGCGCCAGCTCACGGGCGGCGGGTAAGGTCAGGCTGGCGATAGCGCCTTTGGATGCAGAGTACGCCGCCTGGCCAATCTGGCCGTCGAACGCCGCAACCGACGCGGTGTTGATGATCACACCACGCTCGCCGTCGGCGTTGGCTTCGGTTTCGGCAATCGCTGCCGCTGCCAGACGCAGCATGTTGAAGCTGCCGATCAGGTTGACGTTGATCACCTGAGCGAAGCTGGACAAGGCGTGCGGGCCGTTCTTGCCGAGGATCTTCTCGCCGCGAACGATGCCGGCGCAATTCACCAGACCATTCAGGCTGCCGAAGGCTTTTACCGTTGCCTGAACAGCGGCCTCGGCAGCGGCTTCGTTGCTGATGTCGGCCACCACGCTTTGCGCGCCGAGGCGCTGAGCCTGGGCAAAGACGGCATCGGCGTTCATGTCCACCAGCATCACTTTGGCGCCGGCGTTCACCAGCAATTCAGCGGTAGCGGCACCCAGGCCGGACGCGCCGCCGGTGACGATAAAAACCTTGTTCTCGATCTGCATGACTGACTTCCTGATTCAAGCTGAAACGTTGTGCGCCGCAGCCTCTTGAGCCTTGGCGATTTCCTGGTTGCGCAAGATAAAGCGCTGCAATTTGCCGCTCGGGGTTTTCGGCAACTCGCTGACAAATTCGATTTCACGGGGGTACGAATGCGCGGCCAGACGCTTGCGCACGTGTAGGCGCAGTTCTTCGGCAAGCGCCGGTTCCGCGCGGTATTGCGGGTTGAGCACGACGAAGGCTTTGACCAGTTCGGTGCGCTCCGGATCGGGTTTGCCGACCACTGCCGCTTCGACCACGGCCGGGTGTTCGATCAGTGCGCTTTCCACGTCGAACGGGCCGACCCGGTAACCGGACGTGGTGATCACGTCATCGCTGCGGCCGACGAAGCTGATGCTGCCGTCCGGGTTCCACTCGACGGTGTCGCCGCTCAGGTAGTAATCGCCGACGAAGGCTTTGGTCGGCGCGCCTTCGTAGCCGGCGAACCAGCACATCGGCGACTGTGTGCGGTCGATGGCGAGGATGCCGGGCTGGCCGACGCCGAGTTCATTGTTCTGCTCGTCGAGCACCACGATGCGATGGCCCGGCGAAGCGAAACCGGCGGCACCGAGGTGGATCGGGTGTTCGAGGCCGTGGTGGTTGCACAGGACCATGCCCAGCTCGGTCTGGCCGTAGTGGTCGTGAATGACCACGCCGAGGTTGTCGGCGAACCAGCGGATGACTTCCGGGTTCAACGGCTCGCCGGCGCTGCTGACGATCCGTAGCTTGCCCTTGATCGACTTGGCGAACTCATCGCCACCGGCAATCAACAGGCGATAGGCGGTGGGCGAACCGGTGAGGTTGGTGATCCCGTATTTGTTGATCACCCGGCAGGTGCTTTCGAGGGTGAACGGGCCATCGTAGAACGTGATCGGGTGGCCCATCGACAACGGGCCGGTGACACCGAAATAGATGCCGTAGGCCCAGCCTGGATCGGCGACGTTCCAGAACGCATCTTCCGGGCGCAGGTCGACGGCATCGCGGGTGTAACTCTGGAACGCAACGATGGCCTTGAGCGGCACCGACAGTGCTTTCGACGGGCCGGTGGTGCCCGAGGTGAACATCAGCAGGAACGGGTCTTCGCCGGTCAGCATCAGCGGTTCGCAGACACTGGAATGGTTGGGCAACTCGGCCCAGAAACTGAAATCGCCACGGACGATGCCCTGGCCTTTCGGGCCGCCGACGGTGACCAGTGTCGGGCAATCGGCGACTTCGCTGAGTTTCGGCCGGTTGGCGGCATCGGTGACCACCACTTTGGCGCCGGAGCTGTTCAGGCGATGTTCGAGGGCTTTGGGGCCAAACGCGGTGAACAGCGGTTGATACACCGCGCCGATGCGCCAGGTGGCGAACACGGTGATCAGCAATTCGATATTGCGCGGCAGCAGGCCGGCGACCTTGTCGCCCTTCTGCACGCCCTGGGCGAGAAGGAAATTGGCGAAACGCGCGGCTTTGTCCTGCAGGTCGCTGAAGGTGTACGTCGCACTGGTGCCATCGCGGCCTTCCCAGAACAGGGCGATGCGCCCCGGCAAGGCGTGGCGGTCACAACATTCGACGCAAGCGTTGAGCGCCTCGAGCGTGCCGCTGAGCGCGGCGTCCACGGTGTGCTGATAATCAAACTGTGCAGTGGCAGACAAGTAATCGCGCATTGCCAGAATCCCTCTGTTCTTATTAGGTTGGGGAACCGTTAACAACAGAGGAATACTCGCGCCGCACGCCGGCTGCGGCAATGGTCAAAGCCCTCAAAGTGGATGACTGGTTTGGCCAAACATGACTTTCGCACAACCGATTCCTTACATATAGATAACTATAACCATTAGTCGCAAGTTGGTTTTCTTGATAGCGTCCAATGACAAACAACCACGGTTTTGTTTCATGCAAGGAGCGCATCATGCCGTCCCAAAAAAATTCGTTCAATCATAATAATTTCATCTTCAAACAATCGGTAATTACTAAATTCCAAGACCGCCCTACATTGCGCAGTGTTGCCCGATCGCAATTGGAGAATTATTTACAGCACTGTCTTGGATCGCAGCCACTGCTGCTTGAGACGATACTGTATCTTGATACCCGGTTTGGCCCGAGCTCTGAGCCGGCACCTTTACTGGATACGTTTATCCAGGCTTTCTGTGAAGGGCGCTGTATTGTTGTAAACGAGGATAACCTGATCACTCCGTTGGATATCCCTGGCGGCGTTCGTTTCGATCTTGCCGCTTTCCAATTGAGCCTGGAAGAACTCTGTCAAACACTGATCACCACATTGCAGCAGCAGTTGCTGGACTACTGGCAGCAACCCACCGATAACGGCATGAGCCGTTGGCAGTGGTTGTCGGAGGCATTGAAAGATGCCTGTGCATCGAATATCAACGAGTCGCTTCACCAGACAGATCAAGACTTGTATTTCGCTTTAACTGGCTTGGTCATAAAATCCCAAAAACAACATCGACAACTATTCAATGAGCATTTGCGACCCCCGACCTATCTATTGAAGTTCACTTTGAATAACGGGACGGATAGTCTTTCGCTGGTTTATCCTGCCTTGCTCGTCACGGATAAGTCAGGAACAGTATTGATTCAACCCTCGGGAGCCTGGGAGCGATTCAACTCCGAGTCAGACTGCATACAGAATATCTCCCGACACTTGGAGTGTCGCTGGGATGTCACGTCCCTGAGTGTTGAACGTTATGAACCTGATGCGGATATTTTTGATGAATTGGTGCGGGTCTTGATCGATCAGCAACTGTTGGAACTTGAACGCATACAGATTCCGGTCGACGAAATGTTCGAGAGCGCTGAGCAGCAGTTCGACCAGGCCACCGATCCACTACTCCTGTTGGCCGGGAAACAGTCGCCTGTTTCCCAAGCGGAAAATGTCGACAAGCATTTGCCACGATGGCTGAAGAATGCGGATCCCGGCGAAAGATGCACCTATCGGCGCTATGTGTTGGCCATGGCGGCAACTCACTTGGAGCATGATGGCGCGACGTTTTTCACTCATCTCGATTCCATTCGCGATTTTGCCTATCAAGCGCTCATCAATCAGATGAGCCTTGACGGGCATGAGCCGGTCGATCCTGATGACATTGAACTCAACATCAAGGTTGCTCGAGGTGTACCTGGTGGGTGGGGAAGCCTGGAAACGATTCGCCTGGGCATTATCGATTTTGCACTGGAAAATCTCGCTGGCCTGCCATGGGGCACGATAACCGTCAAAAGCCTGAACCAGCGCGAAATACCTGCATGGATGACAACCGATTATGTCAAGGCACTCATCCAGTCGGTGGACATTGGCCGTACCTTCCCGGCGTATCTGCAACAGCATCTGTTCGATAATCCTACCGAGGCGTCGTTCCGCCAAAATCTGTTTACGGCTCACCTGCGCAATCAACTGCCGCTCCAGGCACTGGAAGCCAAACTGACAGGCGCCCATGGTTTTGACGAGGAAGGTGTGCGTCTGATCGTCGCATTGGCTGACGGCGGCGAGGCCACTCAAGACATCGTTGTCAGCCCTCTGCTCCTGCGGCTCGGGCCGGTTCTGAATATGTTCGTCATTACTGCCGGCGACCGGAGCGATGCTCCCGTCATCCTCTATCAACCCTTCTATTCACCTTCATTGATCCAATACCCTTCGCGCAGCCATCTGCAACAGGCAATTCAATCCGACTCTACACTGCAAAAAAACATCCATGCCTGGTACAAAGCCGTGGTCAGGCGCCCCGGGCTACTGGGCGCCAACGAAATACGTCTGCGCTGGGAACTGGAGAACGCATCCCCACTGCAGGGTGATGTTTTTCAGAACTGGTATGAGGCGAACGGTCGGGCGCTCGTTGAGTTGGCAGACCGGCAATCGGTGTCCAACGCTGAAAATCGCTGGGCCCACTTCAAGACGCTCGGCTGGTTGATATTCGAGTCGTTGTTGCCGCTCGTGACCGGGCCGGCAGCCACTGCCGGATGGTTGGTGCAACTGGCAGTTAGTCTCAAGGCCGACCTTGCAGCATTGGCGCAATCGGACGGTCAGGACAAATCCTTTGCCGTGGCTGACATGCTGCTAAACCTGGCGGCAGTGCTCATGCACGCCGGACGCATCACGACGGGCTTACAAAACGCCGAACCTGTTGCGCAGCTGTCTATCGAAACGGAAGGATTCGAATATTCCGTCGAAAGGCCCGCCTCCCCTACGCCCGATTTACCGATTGTCGAAAACCATGGCTTACCGAGTGAACAGCATCCGCAGGTAGACCTATCAGTCACCACAAACACCTGGGCTACGCCACGCTCACCCTATTCCCGGGCGCAAAAAGCGATACTCGACAGCTTCGCGCTGGAAAAGCCGGCAGATCTCGGAGAACCAGTAGCGCAAGGACGCAACAAAGGACTTTATCGGTACAACGACAAGTGGCATGCCTTGGTTGAAGGGCAGTTTTTTCGGGTTTCGATTGAAGAGGGGGTGGTGCTGATCATTGATCCGGTGGATAACCCGCGGCCCGGCCCCTTCCTGATGTCGGACGGTCGGGGACGATGGACATTCGATAAGGGGTTGTATCTGAAAGGAGGCGCGCCAAGCAAGCGCGGCCACGACGGTTCCAACGCGGATGCACCCGCGCCGTCACGCCGGTTGATCGCTGACAGTAGCGGGTTTCCGACGGTTGTCGAAACCGAAATCAAGTCCCTGCCCAAGCGTCTGTATCACTACGTGAACAGGGATAAACTGGCGACAATCAGAGCCACAAAAAGCGCGTTTATCGACAACTCATCCAACGATGCTTACGGCAGACCGCAACGCAATATCGTTGGACTGTATGTGACGGATCTCGCTCCAGACTCGATGCCGCTGCAACAGCTTTCGGAAACCCTGTTCGGTAAAAACCGTTACAACGTCTCATCCCGTGCCAACAAGATCCACGCGGTTCTGGAGCTTGATCCCACGCTTTATCCAGAGGGCACTGTAAAGCTGTTCAAGCTCGAAAGCCCGAAACTGTCGGATCATATCTACGTCTTGCGCGGGTCCAAGAATGACTTGCAATTGCGCATCAAGGCCTCGGCGTTCGGTACCGGCACCACCTCGTTAGTCAACGTGAAAGAATTGTGACTCACGCCTCAGTCGAGCCAGCTTCGGCTGGCTGGCTGAGGATCAGATTACGGTAATGCCCTGGATTGGAACCCGCCCATTTGCGGAACGCTTTATAAAAGGAGCTGACATCGGCAAAGCCCAAGCGCGCGGCGATTTCGACGAAACTGATCGAAGGCTCCGCCAGCCAGGTAATCGCCAGCTCCTTGCGCACGCTGTCCTTCAAACCCTGATAGGTGTGCCCTTCTTCAGCCAGACGCCGGCGCAGGGTCGAGGCCGACATGCACAACTGCTGGGCCAGTGCGTCGGTTTCCGGCCAGTGTTCGGCGGGCAGTTGCCGCAGATCCTGCTTGATCCGGCTGGCGAGGCTTTCCGGGTCGCGGTACTTCACCAGAATGTTGGCCGGTGCATGGGCCAGGAAGCGTTTCAATTCCTCGGCGCTGCGCTTGATCGGCAGATCCAGCACGTCGGCGGCGAAAATCATCCGCGTGCGCGGCCGGTCGAAACGCAGGTTTTCCGAGAACATCACCCGATAGTCATCACAGAAATCCGGCGCCGGGCAGCGCAGCTCGATGGCAAGGATCGGAATCCGCCGCCCCGCCAGCCAGCACGCCACGCCGTGGACGATCATCCAGTAAGTGAAATAGGTGAAGGCGCGACGCGGTTCCGGATCGTCTTCCAGCAGGACGATCTCCGCCAGACTCTGCTGGTGCACCAGTTGCGCCGGCAGGCGTTCAAGCATCAACGACAGGAAATTCAAACCGCTGCTCAGCCCGGCCGCCAGGTTCGGCTGGGCCATTGCGCTGCGGCAGAGGAATTCGAGGCTGCCGGATTTCAGCTTGCGCGGGTCCATGCCGAAGAACTCGTCATCGCCGCGCCGCGCCAACAGGCGCCACAACCGCGCGTACTGGCTGGCCGGCACACGGGCGTCATCGGTGGGCAGCAACGCCGGATCGATCCCGACCTTGCTCAAAACTTCTTCCGTGGCCACGCCCGGGGCACAACTTTGCAGCAGTGCTTCGCGCACCAGTTGAATGGCGATGGTGTCTTTTTCCGACATGGAACGCGCGCAATCCTGTTGTTGTTCGAGTGGCGGGCATCTTAGCGCAGCTGGCTGGGCGGCGTGGATGTTCAGACTCGTTCAGCTGAGGTTCAGCTAAATGTCAATGAATGCCATGTGAGAATGACTTTCATTATGTTACAACTTGTAACCTCATTTCGTTACACAGTGACCGCCGAATGCTCGTTCCCTTTTTGATCATGTTGCGCGAAGGCATCGAAGCCGCGCTGATCGTTGGCATCATCGCCAGCTACCTGCAACAGACCGGCCGTGGCCAGTGGATGCCGGCGGTGTGGATCGGCGTGTTTCTCGCTGCTGCGCTGGCGTTGCTGGTCGGCGGTGGCCTGGAGCTGGTCAGTGCCGAATTCCCGCAAAAGCAACAGGAACTGTTCGAAGGCGTGGTCGGCCTCGTCGCCGTGGGGATTCTCAGTTCGATGGTGTTCTGGATGCGCAAAGTGGCGCGTTCGATCAAGCATTCACTGCAAGCCTCCCTCGATCATGCGCTGACCGCGTCGAAGCATCAGGTCATCGCGCTGATCGCCATGGTGTTTTTCGCCGTGGCCCGGGAAGGCCTGGAAACCGTGTTCTTCCTGCTCGCCGTGTTCCAGCAGAGCGAAGGCCCGGCCGCGCCGATCGGCGCCCTGCTCGGCCTGATTCTGGCGATCGTCGTCGGCTTCCTGATCTACAGCGGCAGCATGCGTTTGAATCTATCGGCGTTCTTCCGCTGGACCGGGCTGTTCATCCTCGTGGTCGCCGCCGGGATTCTCGCCAACTCGGTGCAGGCCCTGCATGAAGCCGGGGTGTGGAACCACCTGCAAACCGTGCTCTTCGACTTCAGCGCGACGCTGCCGATGGACGGCCCGCTGGGCTCGGTGCTGGCCGGCATGTTCGGTTATCAGGATGCACCGACCGTCAGCACCCTCGGCGCGTACCTGATTTATCTGCTGGTGGCGCTGGTCATGTTCTTCATGCCGGCACCCAAACCCGCTGCCCAATCGTCTTCCGTTTCCAGCCAATAAGGGCCTTCATGTCAAAGCCTAATATTCCTCAGGCCTCGCCTCCCCGCGCCTTGCGCTGGGCGGTGGCCGGTTCGGTGGTCGTGATGATCGCCGCCGGTGGCCTGTTCTACTACGCCTCGAAACTGGCCGCCGCCAAACGTCAGCACAACCGTGACGAAGTGGTGGTCAACATCCATCCGCACAGTTGCGAACCGAACGCCCTGACGGTGCCGGCCGGCCGCGCCAGTTTCCGCATCGTCAATCGCTCCGACCGGGCGGTGGAGTGGGAAATTCTCGACGGCGTGCTGGTGATCGAAGAGCGCGAGAACATCGCGCCGGGCCTGAGCCAGGTGATCAACGCCAACCTGCAACCCGGCGACTACGCCATCACCTGCGGCCTGCTGAGCAACCCGCGCGGCACCCTGCACGTGACGCCGACCGCCGCTTCGGATGCCGCCGCCAAGGCCAAGCCGTCAATGGTTGCCTTCGTCGGGCCGCTGTCGGAGTTCCGCGTCTACCTGGCCAGCCAGAGCAGCGCGCTGATCAAAGCCGTGACGGCGCTGAATCAAGCCATCGACAGCGGCGATCTGGCCCAGGCCCAGGCGTTGTATTTGCCGGCCCGCGCCGCGTACCAGCGTCTGGCCCCGGCCGCACAACGCCTGGCGGAACTGGACAACAGCATCAACGCCCGCGCCGATTACTTCGAAAAACGCGAGCAGGATCCGGCCTTCGTCGGTTTCCACCGTCTCGAATACGCGCTGTTCCAGCAACGCAAACTCGATGGTCTGACACCGATTGCCCAGGGCTTGCTCGACAACGTCACCACGCTCAAACAACAGCTGCTGGCCCAATCGCTGCCGCCGGAGCAACTGGTGGAAATCGTCGTGCGCAACCTCAACACCCTCGCCGACGTGCGCGCCGCCAGCGGCGAAGAGGAACGCTACAGCCACAGCGATCTCAACGGCTTCGCAGCCAATCAGGAAACCGCGCACAAAGTCGTCGAATTGCTGCGCCCGCTGCTGAGCAAATCCGCCGCTGACCTGCTGCCGAAAATCGACGGCGCAATGGCTGATTTCGATACCACGCTGAACGGCTTCAAGGTCAAGGACGGCTACGCCAGTTACGACACCGTCAACGGTGAGCAACGCAAGCAGATCGCCGACAAGGCCAAGGCCCTGGCCGACGCCCTCGACGCCATTGATCCCGCCCTCGGCCTCTCCGGCCTGTAAGCAGAAGACGAATACCGATGAACGATTCCGAACACTTCAACCTGCAACGTCGCCGCGTACTGATGGGCATGGGCGCCGCCGGCGTCGCACTGGCCGGTACTGCCCTGAGCTGCCCGGCAATGGCCGCCGCCCCTGCGCAAGTCACCGAAGCGCCGAGCAGCGACAAGACCCAGGATCACCACGATTTCCATGGCGTGCACCAGACTGGCATCGTCACCCCGCGTCCGGCGGCCGGCATGCTGGTGTCGTTCGATGTACTGGCCAGCGACCGTGAAGACCTGGAGCGGCTGTTCCGCACCCTCAACGAGCGCATCTCATTCCTGATGAAGGGCGGCCCGGTGGCGCAGATCGATCCGAAGTTGCCGCCGCCGGATTCCGGAATCCTCGGCCCGGTGGTGACGCCGGACAACCTGACCATCACCGTGTCCGTCGGCGAATCGTTGTTCGATGAGCGCTTCGGCCTCGCGTCCGCCAAACCCAAGCGTCTGGTGCGCATGGTCGGTTTCCCCAACGATGCGCTAGAAGCCGATTGCTGCCACGGCGACCTGAGCCTGCAGTTCTGCTCCAACACCGCCGACACCAACATCCACGCCCTGCGCGACATCGTGAAGAACCTGCCGGACCTGCTGCTGGTGCGCTGGAAACAGGAAGGCAGCGTGCCGCCACAAGCCCCGGCCAAGCCCGGTGTGCCGGCGCAATCGGCGCGTAATTTCCTGGGTTTCCGCGACGGTTCGGCCAACCCGGATTCCAACGACGGCAAAGCCATGGATCGCATCGTCTGGGTGCAACCGGGCAGTGATGAACCGGCCTGGGCCACCCACGGCAGTTATCAGGCGGTGCGGATCATCCGCAACTTTGTCGAACGCTGGGACCGCACGCCGTTGCAGGAACAGGAAAGCATCATCGGCCGAGTCAAAACCACCGGTGCGCCGATGGGCGCCAGCCATGAGACCGAAGTCCCGGATTACAGCAAGGATCCGGAAGGCAAGCTGACCAAACTCGACGCGCACATTCGCCTGGCCAATCCGCGCACCGCCGCGAGTCAGGCCAATCTGATCCTGCGCCGGCCGTTCAACTACTCCAACGGCGTGAACAAGAACGGCCAGCTCGACATGGGCCTTTTGTTCATTTGCTATCAGGCGGATCTGGAAAAAGGCTTCATCACCGTGCAGACCCGTCTCAACGGCGAACCGCTGGAGGAATACCTCAAGCCGGTCGGCGGCGGTTACTTCTTCACCCTGCCGGGTGTCACGGGCGACAAGGACTTCATCGGTCGCTCGCTGCTCAACGCTACTCAACCAAAAACAACTGCATAGCATTCAACAGGAGCCGCCCCCATGAAAAAGACGCCACTCGCGTTATTGCTGACCCTTGGTTTGCTCAACACCCCGCTGTCGGCGTTCGCCGCGACCGCGCCTCTGGATCTGGTGGGGCCGGTGTCGGACTACAAGATCTACGTCACCGAACAATTGGATGAACTGGCCAGCCACACTCAGCAGTTCACCGACGCGGTGAAAAAAGGCGACCTGGCCACCGCGCAGAAGCTCTACGCACCGACCCGCGTTTATTACGAGTCGATCGAGCCGATCGCCGAGCTGTTCAGTGACCTCGACGCGTCCATCGACTCTCGCGTCGACGACCACGAGCAAGGCGTAAAAGCCGAAGACTTCACCGGTTTCCACCGCATCGAGTACTCGCTGTTCTCGGAAAAGAGCACCAAGGATCTGGACGCCCTGGCCGACGGCCTGAACAAGGACGTGAAGGACCTGCAAACCCGCGTCGCCGGCCTGACCTTCCCGCCGGAGAAAGTCGTCGGCGGCGCCGCTGCACTGCTCGAAGAAGTCGCCGCGACCAAGATCTCCGGTGAAGAAGACCGATACAGCCACACCGACCTCTATGACTTCCAGGGCAATATCGACGGCGCGAAGAAAATCGTCGACCTGTTCCGTCCGCAGATTGAGAAACAGGACAAAGCCTTCGTCGCCAAAGTCGACAAGAACTTCGCCACCGTGGACAAGATCCTGGCCAAGTACAAGACCAGGGACGGTGGTTTCGAGACTTACGACAAGGTCAAGGACAACGACCGCAAGGCGTTGGTCGGCCCGGTCAATACCCTGGCTGAAGACCTTTCCACATTGCGTGGGAAATTGGGTTTGAACTGAGACGTGTAGCGCCTGTTCTACCCCTTTCGCGAGCAAGCCCGCTCCCACACTGGATCTTCGCTGAGCACAATTTTGTGTTCAACAAAGACCCTGTGTGGGAGCGGGCTTGCTCGCGAAGGTATTTTTAGCAGCGCCGAAAATTTCGGATCCTAGAGAATGCGATACAGCAACCGCTCGACCCGCACCCGGCTCACGCGCTTGAGGAACTTGGCCACCCCGGCCGGGTAATCCGGCAGGGCTTCCAGATCCTGGAAGCGTGCGATCCGCGTGGTGTGTTCGAAGATGTTCTCCAGCTCCAGGCGGCGCGGCTCCAGCCATTCGCCTTTCGGGTCATCGATCAGCAAGGCGTTTTCCAGATCGAGCCGAAACGCCCGCGGGTTCAGGTTATTGCCGGTCAGCAACGTGTAGCGCTGGTCGATCCACATGCCCTTGAGGTGATAGCTGTTGTCGCCTTCACGCCACAGGTGCAGGTTCAACTGGCCGCTGTCGATGTTGCGCTGATGCCGCTTGGCGAAGCGGCGCAGGCTGATCTCGTACAGATACGGCAGCGCGGCGATCACCTTGAACGGCTCGCTCGGCGGGATGTAGAAGTCGTTGGCAGTCTTGTCGCCGACCACGATGTCGATCTTCACGCCGCGCGCCAGTGCGCGGTTGATCTCGCGGATCACCCCCAGCGGCAGGTTGAAGTACGGTGTGCAGATGGTCAGTTGCTTCTGGGCGCTGGCGATCAGCTCGAGAATCACCCGGTTCAGCGGATTGTTCTTGCCCACACCCAGCAACGGGCTGACCGACAGGCCAGTGTGCGCCGTGCTGCCGACGCTGGTGTCGTAGGCCGCATATTTGAGGCGGCTGCGCAGGTCGCCGATGTCGTTGCGCAGGCTGCGGGTGGTCGGCAGGTTCGGCAGGTCGAGGCGATGCACCGCTTTCGATTCGATCAGGCCGTGCTTGACCAGATGGTGCATCGAGTCCGCCAGTTCGCGGCTTTGCAACACGTGATAACGGTCGAAACGGTACTTGTCGAATTTGTGCAGGTAGACGTTGTTCAGGCTCGCACCGCTGTAGACCACGCAATCGTCGATCACGAAGCCTTTGAGGTGCAGCACGCCGAACAGCTCGCGGGTCTGCACCGGCACGCCGTAGACCGGCACCACGCTCTGGTGGGTGCGGGTCATTTCCTGATACCACGCCGAATTGCCCGGCTGCTTGCCGGCACCAATCAAGCCGCGCTGGGCCCGCAGCCAGTCGACGACCACCGCGATTTCAAGCTCGGGACGCTTGAGTTTGGCGGCGTGCAAGGCATCGAGGATTTCCTGGCCGGCTTCATCGTTTTGCAGATAAAGCGCGACGAGGTAAATGCGCCGGGTCGCCTGGGCGATTTTCTCCAGCAGGCAACGACGGAAATCGGCGGCGCCGGGCAGGATCGTCACGGCCTCGGCGGTCAGCGGAAAGCTGCGCAGTTTGGGCAGCAGAGAGCGTTTGAAAAGCAACGGCATAGGGCTCGCAATGGGTCGAATCCGAAGAACCCGAGAGCTTACACCATCAACTCCTTCGGGTCTTGTGAGTGTCTGTAATGACTTCATCACCAGCCGCCAGGTTCCCTCGGCTGAAATGCATTTTTTCTGTGGGAGCCGGCCTGCTGGCGATCGCTATCTTCCAGATGAAAGAAATATCCGCTTGACCAAGGAGAACGATCGTTCTACTGTTCGCCACATGAACGAAATCACAAGCAACGACACCACCCGAGACATCATTCTGGATGTCACCGAAAAGTTGATCTACAAAAGTGGCATCGCCGCCACCGGCATGGATCTTCTGGTGAAAACCGCCGGCGTTTCCAGAAAGAGTATCTACCGCTACTTCGCCAACAAGGAGGAGCTGACCGTCGCCGCCCTGCAACGCCGCGACGTGCGCTGGATGCACTGGTACAGAAGCGCCGTCGATCAGGCCGAGACCCCGGCCGACCGCCTGCTCAACCTGTTTACCGTGCTCAAGGGCTGGTTCGCCTCGGAAGGCTTCCGGGGCTGTGCCTTCATCAATACCAGTGGCGAGACCGGCGATCCCGAGGATCCGGTTCGCCTGGTCGCCAAAGACCACAAACAGAAACTGCTCGACTACCTGTGCGAGCTGTGTACCGAACATGGGGCCGTGGACCCGCAACTGCTGGCCAAACAGTTGCTGATCCTGATTGACGGCGCCATTACCGTAGCGCTTGTGATGGGTGATCACAGTGCCGCCGATAATGCGCAATGCATGGCGCGAAAGTTATTGGACCTGTAACGCCTTAATAAGCCTGACAAGTTGTTTAACTGTTAACAGATCGGGAGACAAACATGTCTACTGCAGCCGAAGTTCGTCCGCCATTGCCACCGTTCAACCGTGAATCAGCCATTGAAAAAGTTCGTCTGGCCGAGGATGGCTGGAACTCCCGCGACCCGGAGCGCGTGTCGCTGGCCTACACCCTGGACACCAAATGGCGCAACCGCGCCGAATTCGCCAACAACCGCGAAGAAGCCAAGGGTTTCCTGACCCGCAAATGGGCCAAGGAGCTGGATTACCGCCTGATCAAGGAGCTCTGGGCCTACTCCGACACCCGCATTGCCGTGCGCTACGCCTACGAGTGGCACGACGATTCGGGCAACTGGTTCCGTTCCTACGGCAACGAGAACTGGGAATTTGACGAGCACGGCCTGATGTTCCAGCGTTATGCCTGCATCAACGACATGCCGATCAAGGAAAGCGAACGCAAGTTCCACTGGCCGCTGGGTCGCCGCCCGGATGATCATCCGGGGTTGTCCGAACTGGGTCTGTAATTAAGTAGCCGATCCCTCCTGCATAGTGTGCAGGAGGGATTTTCAAGCAACTTCAGCGGTCTGGATCGATTGCGCTTTGGCTTCCAGTTCCCGCACCAACGGCAACACCCGCTGGCCGAAATACTCCACCTCTTCCTGAAAATGCAGGAATCCCGCCAATACCAGGTCGACACCCACCGCTTTCAGCGCCACGATCCTCTCGGCAATCTGCAGTGGCGTACCGATCAGGTTGGTCTTGAAGCCGTCGTTGTACTGCACCAGATCCTCGAACGTCGACTTGGCCCAATTGCCCTCGCCCTCGGGCGACGCCCTGCCCGCCTGTTTCGCCGCATCCCCAAAGGCATTCACCGCTTCCGGGTCCGCCTGATCGATGATCTGCGCCAGCACCGCTTTGGCTTCTTCCTCGGTATCCCGAGCGATGACAAACGCGTTTACCCCGATTTTCACCGAGTGTTGGTTCGCTGCCGCTTTGGCGCGAATATCGTCGACCTGCGCCTTGATACCCTCGACGCTGTTGCCATTGGTGAAATACCAGTCCGACACCCGTGCCGCCATGTCCCGCGCGGCACGAGAACTGCCGCCCTGAAAAATTTCCGGCCGGCCCAGCGGTTTCGGCTTGAGGCTGTAGTTGTCGAAGCGATAGAAATCGCCACGGAAGGTGAAATTGTCCTGACTCCAGATCCCTCGCAGCGAACGGATGAACTCCTCCGAGCGACGGTAGCGCTCGTCATGCTCCAGCCAATGCTCGCCAATCGCCTGGAATTCGCCCTTGAACCAGCCGCTGACGATGTTCACCGCGATCCGGCCGTTGGTGAGTTGATCGATGGTCGCCAACTGTTTGGCCGCCAGCGCCGGTTGCCACGGCCCGGGCAGAATGGCGGCGATGACTTTGAGCTTGCTGGTGGCCGCGAGCAGCGCATGGCTGAAAGCAACCGATTCATGCTGGAACTCGGCGCCGTAACCGGCGGTGAAGCGGATTTGCGTCAGGGCGTATTCGAAACCCGCCGCCTCGGCCAGTTGCGCCAGCTTGCGGTTGTAGTCGATGCCCCAATCAGTGCGTTGCTCGATCTTGCTGACCACCAGCCCACCGCTGACGTTCGGTACCCAGTAGGCAAATTTCACGGCTTGCTGACTCATTGGCGTGTCCTCGGGACAGTTGATGAAGGTGAGTGAGCTAGAGCAGCAAGCGTGCCAGCCTCGATAGCCCGGTTTTATTGGGCTTGCAGATAATCAGGATGCGTTGTGTGAGGGTGATTTGTTGACTGGCTGTTCTAGGGGCAACAGTTGAGATATGTGCGGATTGGACTGACCTCTTCGTCGGATCGCCGCCCGGAGCAAGCTCGCTCCCACAGGGGAACGCATTCCAGAATGTGGGAGCGGGCTTGCTCGCGAAGGCGTCCGACAGGTCGCCGCAAAAGCTGGATACAGGTAACATGGCTGCCCTCCCCGCAGCCCAGCTCTGCGCCCTGCCGAATAAGCCGATTCCATGCCTTTCGAACTCAGCGTTGACCTCACCACCCTGGCCGTTCTGGCCCTTGTCGCTTTCATTGCCGGATTCATCGACGCCATCGCCGGCGGTGGCGGTCTGTTGACCACGCCTGCGTTGCTCACCGCCGGCCTGCCGCCGCACCTGGTTCTGGGCACCAACAAGTTGAGTTCGACCTTCGGTTCGGCCACCGCCAGTTTCACCTTCTACCGGCGCAAGCTGTTCCACCCCAAACAGTGGATGCACGCTATCGTCGGCACGCTGGTCGGTGCGCTGACCGGCGCCATCGTCGCCCATTACCTGCCCGCCGAATGGCTGAACAAGATGCTGCCGGTGATCGTCTTCGCCTGTGGCCTGTACCTGTTGTTTGGCGGCACGCCGAAAGCGCCGCTGGACAGCGACGCACCGATCAAGAAAAAGTGGCAATCGACCCAGGGCTTCAGCCTCGGTTTCTACGACGGCGTGGCCGGCCCCGGCACTGGCGCGTTCTGGACCGTCAGCAGCCTGCTGCTGTACCCGATCGATCTGGTCAAGGCCAGCGGCGTGGCACGCAGCATGAACTTCGTCAGCAACATTGCCGCGCTGTCGGTGTTCGTGTTTTCCGGGCAGGTGGACTGGATCATCGGCCTGAGCATGGGCCTGTCGGTGATGGTCGGCGCATTCTTCGGGGCGCGCACCGCGATCAGCGGCGGCGCCAAGTTCATTCGTCCGGTGTTCATCACCGTGGTGTTGGGGTTGACCGTGCGCCTAGCCTGGCAGCACTGGTTCAGCGTGGCCTAAGCGCCGCGCCACGTAGACGTCGATCAGGTAACGGGCAATCGATTTGGACGCCGGCAACGGCGGCAGAGCGTGCACGTTGAACCACTGGGCGTCTTCGATCTCGTCTTCCTGACAGACAATCTCGCCACCGGCATATTCGGCATGGAAGCCGAGCATCATCGAGTGCGGGAACGGCCAGCACTGGCTGCCCATGTACTGAATGTTCTTCACCTCGATCTGCACTTCCTCGCGCACTTCGCGGATCAGGCAATCCTCGGCCGACTCCCCAGGTTCGGCAAACCCGGCCAGCGTGCTGTAGACCCCGGTGACAAAACGCGGTGAACGCGCCAGCAAGATCTCATCGCCACGGGTCACCAGCACGATCATGCTCGGCGAAATCCGCGGATAACTGCGCAGATCGCAGGGCTGGCAATACATCGCCCGCTCCCGCGGCACCTGGGTCATGGCCTGACCACAATTGCCGCAGAACCGGTGCTCACGGGCCCAGGTGCCGATTTGCGCCGCGTAACCCAGCACTTTGTAGATCGTGTGATCGCCGTCGAGCATGAACGCCCGCAAGCCTTTCCAGTTGCAACCCGGCACCTCGCTGGTGCTGTGCAGTTCCAGCAGATACACCGGCTCGCCATCAAGGTGGCCGATACCGTGCTCGGCCAGGATCGACAAGTCTTGGCGCTTGAGCCATTCCCGGGGGAACAGCGCGCCGTTGTCATCGAACAGGAAACCCTCGGGGCTGCGCGCCACGGCCCAGCCGCCGGGTTGATCGGTGTCCAGTACTGCAGTGGTCCAGCGAGATGTCATGGTTTCTCAATCCAGAAATTCGGGTTTCTGTTTGCTCATATGGGCGGCCATGGCCACGCGCAAATCGTTGGATTGCAGCATGGCGGCGTTCCAGGTGGCAACGTACTCGAGACCGTCGTCGATGCGATGGTCGCGCATGTAGCTGATCATTTCCTTGGTGCCGGTGACCGCGATCGGCGACTTGCCGGCGATGTCCCGAGCGATGTCCATCACGCCTTCGATCAGGCTGTCCTTGTCGCTGTAGACGCGATTGACCAGGCCGATGCTGCGCGCTTCTTCGGCGCCAAAGGTGCGACCGGTGTAAGCCAGCTCACGCAGCATGCCGTCACCGATGATCCGTGGCAACCGTTGCAGGGTGCCGACGTCGGCCGCCATGCCGATGTCGATTTCCTTGATCGAGAATTGCGCGTCTTCGGCGGCGTAGCGCATGTCGCAGGCGGCGATCAGGTCGATGGCGCCGCCCAGGCAATAACCCTGGATCGCCGCGAGTACCGGTTTGCGGCAATTGTCGACCGCATTGAAGGACGCTTGCAGGCTCAGGATCTTCTTGCGCAGCAGGCGCGCATTGCGGCCGACGTCCTTGCCCAGCTCATTGGCCACACCGGCCAGCATCATCAGGTCGATGCCCGAGGAGAAGTGTTTACCAGCACCGCTGAGCACCACCACCCGCACTTCGTCGGTGTCGTCGATCCACTGGAACACCTCGACGATTTCACTCCAGAACGCGGCGTTCATCGAGTTGATCTTTTCCGGACGATTGATCTGCACATGGGCGATGTTGTCGGCCAGTTCGACGCTGAAGGCGGTGTATTGAGTCATGGCAGAAATCCTTTACCGGGCTGAAAATGAGGTCCGAACTATAACAAGGCATCAGCACGGCGGTTCGGCCAAATGCGGGACTCTAGCCGTTCTTCACCGCGATGAAGGCGGCGGTCTCGTAAGGCACCGTCACTATCTCCCTGCCCCACAGCTGCGGCTCGCCGGCAATCAGTTGAGCAATTTGCTCGTCGATCTTCGCGCGCTGCTGATCGCTCAGCGCGGCAATGAAACTGGTGGAGCGCACTCGGTTGAAAATCACATCTTCCGGCGCGCCGGTATGCCCGTGCTGGAAATGCTGCGCCTGCAACGGCCCGAACGCCGGATGGGGAAAGGCTTTGCGCCATTCGCCGGTGTAGAAGCGTGGCGTGTCGCCTTCCAGCGCATTGACGATGGCGTCCAGCTTGGGCACCCAGTCGATCCGGGTGTCGCGCAGGTTCCAAATCAGGCCCAGCTTGCCACCCGGCTTGAGGACCCGGGCGATTTCATCCAGGGCTTCGGTACGGGCAAACCAGTGAAAGGCTTGCGCGCACACCACGGCATCCACCGAGGCGTCGGGCAGCGGCAAATCCGTTGCTGTGCCGCTGACGGCCAACACCTGCGGCCAGGCCAGCGACAGTTTTTCCAGCATCTGCGCCACCGGCTCTACGGCAATCACCTGGGCGCCGGTCGCCACCAGCCGTCCGGTGAACTTGCCGGTGCCGGCGCCAAGGTCGATAACAGTCTTGTGGGCATCGAGGCCCAGTGTGCCGGTCAGCCATTCGCTGACGGCCGGCGGGTAGTCGGGCCGGCCTTTGACGTAGGTGTCGGCGGCGGTTTTGTAGCCGCTGGCGGCCGAGTGGTGAACCTGATCTTTCATGGCCAAACTCCCATGGTAGAACTGCAGATCGACGACGAACGCTGACCAGCATAGCGCCGGAAAAACGGCTTTCCTTTAACAAAGCCTGACAAAGCAATGAATAAATGTTCACCCTGCGGTGTTCAAAGTGAAACATGACCCCTTGTGGAGCCTTGCCCATGACTATCCGTTCCGTTATGTTCGCCGCCCCGTTGCTGGTAGCCGCCGCTTTCGCGAGCCCCCTCGCCTTCGCCAATGGCGATGAAGAGGCACCGGTGCAGAAACCCAACTGCCCCAAAGGCCAGGTATTCGACACCAAAACGCAGAAGTGCGTGATGCAGACCAGCCATCTGGTGCCCGACGCCGACCGGACCGATTACGCCTACCGCCTGGCCAAGGCCGGCCGCTATGAAGAAGCCTTGGCCCTGCTCGATACGCTGGAACAACCGAACACCGCCAAGGCTCTCAACTATCGCGGTTACGCGACGCGCAAACTGGGGCGCACCGACGAAGGCATCGGTTATTACCTGCAATCGGTGAAGCTTGATCCGCAGTACGCGCAGGTCCGCGAATACCTGGGCGAGGCTTACGTCATCAAGGGCCGCGTCGATCTGGCGCAGGAGCAGTTGCAGCACATCCAGAAGATCTGCGGCACGACCTGCGAGGAATACCGGGACCTGGCCGAAGCCATCAACGATTCATCGAAAACCTGACACGACACGCGGAGGCGAACATTTTCAGCGATCAGGCCTTCAGAGCCGAACTCGGGCAACACTTGGCGCGCCTGTGGCGTTACGGCTTGCTGCTGTCGCGCAATCGGCACGTGGCAGAGGATCTGGTGCAAGCCACCTGCGTGCGGGCGCTGGAGCGTTCGGGCCAGTACGTGGCCGGCACGCGCATGGATCGCTGGCTGCTGAGCATCCTGCATTCGATCTGGCTCAACGAAGTGCGCGCCCGCCGGGTGCGCCAGGGCCAGGGTGTGGCGGATGCCGACAGGCAGCTGACCTTCGATGGCGAATACGCCGCGCAGACCCACGTGATGGCCGCGCAGGTGATCCGCCGGGTCGATGCGCTGCCGGAAACTCAACGTGAAACGGTTTATCTGGCCTACGTTGAAGGCCTGTCCTACCGCGAAGTCGCCGAGATCCTGCAAGTGCCGATCGGCACAGTCATGAGCCGCCTGGCCACCGCGCGCCTGAAGCTGGCCGAATACCCGCCGCTGCAAGCGGTTCCGAACACCCCCGCAGGAGACCGGCAATGAATACGCCTTCCGACGAGCAACTGGTGGCGTATCTGGACGATGAACTGGACCGCGAACAGCGCAGCCAGCTCGACAGCCTCATCGCCGACGATCCGCTGCTGAGTTTGCGGGTGCAATGGCTGAGCCGCAGCACCCTGCCGTTCAAGGCCGCCTATGACGAACAGGCGCAACAGGCGCCGCTCGACCGTTTGCAGGCCCGGCTCGATGCCGCGCCGTCACCGCAGAAACCCGGTTTCAGCCGGCGCTGGTTCATCGGCGCGGCGGCAGCGGGCGTGGCGCTCGCAGCTGTTGCGGCGGACCGTTTGTTTCTGGCCTGGCAAGCGCAGCAATCGCACAACTGGCGCGAACTGGTGGGCGATTACATGGCGCTGTATGTGCCGCAGACCCTCGAACATCTGCCCACCGATGAAGCCTCGCAACTGGCGCAGTTGCGAACCGTCGATGCGCGGCTGGGTGTAAGCCTGTCGCCGGCGAAACTCAAACTGCCCGGCGCGCAGTTCAAACGCGCGCAATTGCTCGAGTATGACGGCGTGCCCATCGCCCAGATGACCTGGCTCGACGCCACCCACGGCCCGCTGGCGCTGTGCGTCACGCGCACCAACAGCGGCAGCCAGCCGCTGGCCCATGAGCGCCGTCACGGGATGAACGTGGTGTACTGGACCGAACGCGAGCACGCCTGGATGCTGATCGGCCATCACCCGGCTTCCGAGCTGGAAGACATGGCGAAAATGTTTAAGACCAGGCTGAACGTTTAAAGAATTTTGTCACTATGCTGCTCGGGTGATTTTCCAAGAAGGATGGATTTATGCCGATTTCGCCACGCACAGCCCTGCTGGTCATCG
This sequence comes from Pseudomonas pharyngis, assembly GCF_021602345.1. GTDB lineage: Bacteria > Pseudomonadota > Gammaproteobacteria > Pseudomonadales > Pseudomonadaceae > Aquipseudomonas > Aquipseudomonas pharyngis. Next base: position 227,102 of record NZ_BQID01000002.1, on the reverse strand, counting down.
ACGTGCAGAACGACTTCATTCCCGGCGGCCAACTGGCCGTGCCGGAAGGTGATTTGATTGTTCCGCTGATCAACCGGCTCGCCGGGCAGTTCACGCAAGTGGTCATTGCCCAGGACTGGCACCCGGCCGGACATGCTTCGTTTGCTTCCAGCCATCCTGGCCGCCAGCCGTATGACTTGATTCAACTGCCATATGGCGAGCAGACTCTGTGGCCGGACCATTGCATTCAGGGCTCACGCGGTGCCGAGTTTCATTCGGGACTTGATCTGCCCCATGCGCAATTGATCATCCGCAAGGGCTGCAACCCGGACATCGACAGCTATTCGGCGTTTCTGGAAGCGGACCGCGTCACGACTACGGGTCTGGCCGGTTATCTGAAGGAACGCGGGATCGACACGGTGTATATGGTCGGTCTCGCGCTGGATTTCTGTGTGATGTTCTCCGCGCTGGATGCGCGGGCGGCTGGGTTCAATGCGTTTGTGGTGCTGGATGCGTGCCGGGCGATTGATTTGAATGGATCACTGGCGGCGGCGATCGAACGGATGCAAGTGGCCGGGGTTGGATTGATCCAGTCGACTGAGATCCTCTAATCCAGAACACTGATCATTCCCACGCAGAGCGTGGGAACGATCGTCACGAGTGCTAAACGGGGGTTGGCAGCCAGAGCCTGAACCGCGCCCCGCCCAACGGCGAACCTTCCACCGTCAACGTCCCGCCCTGGGCCTCCAGCGCCCGACGGCTGATCGCCAACCCCAGTCCAAACCCGCCAGTGGCCCGATCCCGGCTGCGATCCAGTCGATAAAACGGCTCGAAAATCCGCTCCCGCTCGTCTTCCGGAATGCCGATCCCGTCATCATCCACCCAGATCTCACAGCCCTTCGGGCAGACCTGCACGCCAATCTGAATGCGTTTTTCGCAATAGCGCATGGCGTTGCGCAGCAGGTTCTGAATCGCCCGGGCTGTCAGGCGTGGATCGAGGGTGAAGCGCTCCAGCTGATTGTGCAGCAGCACATCGATGACGATTTCCGGGGATTCCAGCTCTTCGTCGACGCTGCCCAGAATGCTGTCGATGAACTCGTCCAGCGACACTTCGACCTGCTCGGGCAACTTCGCCGGATTCTGCAAACGGCTGTAAGACAGCAACTCCAACACCAGCTCATCCAGTTCGCGGATGTGCGCGACCAGCCCTTGCAGGCGTTCGCGGCTGGCTTGCGGCAAGTCGTCGGACAGCGCCAGCGCCAGGCCGAAGTCAAGACGGGTCAGCGGCGTGCGCAGCTCGTGGGACACGGCGTTGAGCAGGTCCCGCTGCTGGTTGAGCAGGTTTTCGATGTCGCCGGCCATGGTGTCGAACACGTTGGCCAGGCTGCCGATGTTGGAGCTCGGGCCAATTTGCGTGCGCTCGCTCAAGTGGCCCTTGCCGAAACGTTCGGCGGTGCCCTTGAGGCGTTCCAGGTCGCGCCAGTGCGGACGAAACCAGAGCAACAGGCACGCCAGCAGACTCGCGCCGATCAGCACGTTGATGCTCCAGTACAACAGGTTCACGTCCATCGGATCCGGCGGCACCACCATCTGCACCGCCATTTCGTCGTTAAGTGGCGTGACCGCCAGCGTGCGCCAGCCCCAGTCGCCCACCCGCACCATGTTCTCGCCGCGCCGCAGGCGTTCTTGCTCGATGGCGGTGAAGCCGGGGTCATCGATACGGGCGAGCACGATGTGCAGCGGCTGGAAATCCTTGTCCATCGACGCTGCCAGCGCCGGCCACTGAGCCTGCGGCACCGCGCGAAACTGCTTGGTGATCAGCGATTGCAGGCCACGGGAATAGTCGAGGTTGTAGGTGACGAACCGCTGCTTGAACGCCATCACCACCAGATCCGGCACCAGATAGATCGCCGCACTGTAGGAAACGATCGTCACCAGATAGAGGCGAAACAGGATTCTGAACATCGAATCAGCATTCCCACTCGGAACGGCTGAACAGGTAACCCTTGCCCCACACAGTCTTGATCTTGCGCGCCTCGCCGGCGTGGTCGTCGAACTTGCGTCGCAGCTTGGAGATCGCCACGTCCACCGAACGGTCGGTGCCGTTGAATTCGATACCGCGCAGGCGCTGCAGGATCTGGTCGCGGCTCAGCACTTCACCGGCGTGGCGGGCCAGCACCACCAGCAGGTTGTATTCGCCGCTGGACAGCTCGACCGGTTGTTCGCGCCAGGTCACCGTGCGCTCCGACAGATCGATGCACAGATTGCCCATCAGGATCCGGTCGTTGGCGGTCATCGGCTCGCCGAGGCTGCTGCGCCGCAGCAATGTGCGCACCCGAGCCAGCAGGACGCGCGGCTCGCAGGGTTTGGTGACGTAATCGTCGGCGCCCATTTCCAGGCCCAGCACCTGATCGTGGCTGTCGTCACGGGCGGTGAGCATCAGGATCGGCAGCGTTGCCGAGTCGGCGCGCAACAGGCGACAGACCTGCAAACCGTCGAGCCCCGGCAGCATCAGGTCGAGAATCACCAGGTCCGGAGGATTGAGCCGTGCCCGCTCGCGCACATGGTCGCCACGACCGATCACGCTGACGGAGTAACCGTTGCGTTCCAGATAGCTGGAAATCAGTTCGGCGAGGGCGGTGTCGTCTTCGACCAGGAGGATGTTGGGCATTGAGGTGATCCAGAAATACAGTGGCGACCCATCGTCCGCTATCGCGAGCAGGCTCGCTCCCACATTTGGAATGCAATCCCTTGTGGGAGCGAGCCTGCTCGCGATGCTTTATCTGTCGCAATAAATATCAAGGCGTAAAGGATATACGCCCTCACCCGTCCCTGAGCAAAACCCTTACACAATTTCACACAGCACCTACAAAGCTTCACCGCTACCCTCGCTGACTGTCCGTAGGATGCGCAGTTCAATATTGGGGGTTGTACATGTCGAAGAATCTGCTGGCCGGGCTCGGCCTGATCGCATTGGCGCTGACGCTGAGCGCCTGTGATAAATCCTCGAACGCCGAGGAACAGGCGCCGCCGGCCACCGTGCGGATCGAAACCCTTGAGGCGCGCCCCCTGTCGATCAGCAGCGAACTGAGCGGGCGGATTGCCGCGCCGCGCATTGCCGAAGTCCGCGCCCGGGTCGCCGGCGTGGTACTGCAACGTACCTACCGCGAAGGCAGCGACGTGAAAAAGGGCGACGTACTGTTCCGCATTGATCCGGCCCCGTTCAAGGCCGACCTCGATAGCGCCGAAGCCGCGCTGCGCAAGGCCGAGGCCAACGCGTTCCAGGCAAAACTGCAGGAGCAGCGCTACGCCCAGTTGATCGAAGACAAGGCCATCAGCGCTCAGGACTATGACAACGCCCGCGCCAACGCCCGGCAGACCGCCGCCGACGTGGCCGCCAACAAGGCTGCCGTCGAGCGGGCGAAGCTGAATCTGGGCTACGCCACCGTCACCGCGCCGATTTCCGGCCGCGTCGGTCGTGCTCTGGTGACCGAAGGCGCGCTGGTCGGCCAGAACGAAACCACGCCCATGGCGCTGATCCAGCAACTGAACCCGATCCACGCCGACCTCACCCAGTCGACCCGCGAATTGAATGAACTGCGCCGGGCATTTCGTTCCGGCCAGTTGCAGCAGGTCGGCCAGGATCAGGTCAAGGCCACGCTGATCCAGGACGACGGCAGCCTCTATCCGTTACCCGGCAAGTTGCTGTTCAGCGACATCACGGTCGATCCGGGCACCGGGCAGATCATCCTGCGCAGCGAGTTCCCCAACCCGGATCTCGATCTGTTGCCCGGCAGCTACGTTCGCGTGCGCCTGGAACAAGGCGTGATCCAGCACGGTCTCACCGTGCCGCAACGCGCGGTACAGCGTGACAGCGCCGGTGTGGCGCAAGTCCTGACTGTCGACGATCAGATGCGTGTTGCCCAGCAGCCGGTGCAGCTTGGCGCTGTGCAGAACGACCGCTGGATCGTCACCGGTGGCCTGAAGGCCGGCGACCGCATTGTCATCGAAGGCCTGCAACATGCCCGTCCGGGCGAAGTGGTGCAGATCGACGACACCCCTCTTCCACTTGCCCAGACCTCTGGTCAGTAAGCAGGACGCTCTTCTATGCCGCAGTTCTTTATCGACCGCCCGGTGTTCGCCTGGGTCGTCGCGTTGTTCATCCTGTTGGCCGGTGCGCTGGCCATCCCGCAATTGCCGGTGGCGCAATACCCCGACGTCGCGCCGCCGCAGATCGAAATCTACGCCGTGTACCCGGGCGCCTCGGCGCAGACCGTCGATGAAAGCGTGGTCAGCCTGATCGAGGAAGAGCTCAACGGCGCCGATCACCTGCTGTACTTCGAATCGCAAAGCAGCCTCGGCAGCGCCACGATCAAGGCCACGTTCCAGCCGGGCACCAACCCGGAGCTGGCGCAGGTTGATGTGCAGAATCGCCTGAAGGTAGTCGAGTCACGCCTGCCGCAAGCGGTCAATCAGCAAGGTTTGCAGGTTGAGAAAGTCTCCGCCGGCTTCCTGCTGCTGATCACTTTGACCTCCAGCGACGGCAAGCTCGACGACGTGGCGCTCAGCGATTACCTGGCGCGCAACGTGATGAACGAGATCAAGCGCATCGACGGCGTCGGCAAGGCCCAGTTGTACGGTGCCGAGCGGGCGATGCGGATCTGGGTCGATCCGCAGAAGCTGATCGGTTTCAACCTGACACCCGCTGACGTCAACGCCGCCATCGCCGCGCAGAACGCCCAGGTGTCTGCCGGCAGCATCGGCGATCTGCCGAACCCGAGCACCCAGGAAATCACCGCGACGATTCTGGTCAAGGGTCAGCTTTCGACGCCGGAAGAGTTCGCCGACATCGTGCTCAAGGCCAATCCGGACGGCTCCACCGTGCGCATCAAGGATGTGGCGCGGGTCGAGATCGGCAGCCAGGAATACCAGTTCGGCACGCGTCTGAACGGCAAGCCTTCCACCGCCGTCGGTGTGCAACTGTCGCCGGGCGCCAACGCTCTGAGCACCGCAACGCTGATCCGGGCGAAGATGGATGAGCTGTCGCGCTATTTCCCTGCCGGCGTGGAGTACAAGATTCCCTATGACACGTCGCCATTCGTGAAGGTCTCGATCACCAAAGTGGTCTACACCCTCGGCGAAGCGATGCTGCTGGTGTTTGCGGTGATGTTCCTGTTCCTGCAGAACATCCGCTACACCCTGATCCCGACGCTGGTGGTGCCGGTGGCGCTGATGGGCACCTTCGCGACCATGCTCGCGCTGGGCTTCTCGATCAACGTGCTGACCATGTTCGGCATGGTGCTGGCCATCGGCATTCTGGTGGACGACGCCATCGTGGTCGTGGAGAACGTCGAACGGATCATGGCCACCGAAGGCCTGTCACCGAAAGAGGCAACGCGCAAGGCGATGAGCCAGATCACCGGGGCGATCATCGGCATTACGCTGGTGCTGGTGGCGGTGTTCATTCCGATGGCGTTCATGCAGGGCTCGGTGGGCGTCATCTATCGCCAGTTCTCGTTGTCGATGGCCACCTCGATCCTGTTTTCGGCCTTCCTCGCCCTGACCTTGACCCCGGCACTGTGCGCCACCTTGCTCAAGCCGATTGCCAAGGGCGAACACCACGAAAAAACCGGGTTCTTCGGCTGGTTCAACCGCCGTTTCGAGCAACTGACCGATCGCTATCAGGCCTGGGTCGGTTACGCGCTGAAACGCACCGGTCGTTACCTGCTGATCTACGTTGTGTTGCTGGTCGGCCTGGGCCTGTGCTTCGCGCGCCTGCCCTCCTCGTTCCTGCCGGTCGAGGATCAGGGTTACACCATCACCGACATTCAACTGCCACCCGGTGCAAGCAAGAACCGCACGGTGCAGGTGGTCGAGCAGATCGAAGCGCACAACGCCGGCGAACCGGGTGTGGGCGACAGCACCGTGATTCTCGGTTTCAGTTTTTCCGGTAGCGGGCAGAACGCCGCGCTGGCGTTCACCACGCTCAAGGACTGGTCACAGCGCGGCAGCGACGACTCGGCAAGTTCGATTGCCGACCGCGCCAACATCGCCCTCAGCCAGATCAAGGATGCCGTGGCGTTCGCCGTGCTGCCGCCGCCGGTGGATGGTTTGGGTACGTCCAGCGGCTTCGAGTTCCGCCTGCAGGATCGCGGCGGCCTCGGTCATGCGACCTTGATGGAGGCTCGCACCCAGTTGCTCGCGGCCGCCGAGAAAAGCCCGATCCTGATGAACGTGCGTGAAAGTGCGCTGGCCGAAGCGCCGCAAGTGCAGCTGGAAGTGGATCGCAAGCAGGCCAATGCACTTGGGATTTCCTTCGCCGACGTCGGCAACGTGCTGTCCACCGCCATCGGCTCCTCGTACGTCAATGACTTCCCCAATCAGGGGCGGATGCAACGGGTTGTCGTGCAGGCCGAAGGCGACCGTCGTAGTCAGGTCGATGACCTGCTGAAGATGCACGTGCGCAACGACGCCGGGAAAATGGTGCCGCTGTCGGCATTCGTGCGAGCCACATGGACTCAAGGCCCGGCGCAGCTGACCCGTTACAACGGCTACCCGGCGATCTCGATTTCCGGCGAGCCGAAACCCGGCCACAGCACCGGCGAAGCCATGGCGGAAATCGAACGGCTGGTGGCCCAGGGGCCGACAGGTCTGGGTCAGGAATGGACTGGTCTGTCGTTGCAGGAACGTTTGTCCGGCAGCCAGGCGCCGATCCTGCTCGGGCTGTCGCTGCTGATCGTGTTCCTGTGTCTGGCGGCGTTGTACGAGAGCTGGTCGATTCCGACTTCCGTGCTGCTCGTTGTACCGCTCGGCGTGCTCGGTGCGGTGCTGGCGGTGACTTTGCGCGGGATGCCCAACGATGTGTTCTTCAAAGTCGGCCTGATCACCATCATCGGCCTGTCGGCGAAGAACGCGATCCTGATCATCGAGTTTGCCAAGAGCCTGTATGACGAAGATCACGATCTGATTGATGCCACGCTGCAAGCGGCGCGTCTGCGGTTGCGGCCGATTGTCATGACTTCGCTAGCGTTCATTCTGGGCGTGGTGCCGCTGGCGATTGCCACGGGCGCAAGTTCGGCGAGTCAGCAGGCGATTGGAACCGGGGTGATTGGCGGGATGATTACGGCGACGCTGGCGGTGATTTTTGTGCCGGTGTTCTTTGTTGTCGTCATGAAGCTTGTACAACGATTCACCAAACCTCACTGATCTCAATGCGGGATTGGCAAACATCCGGCATTGTGGCCACACCTGTCAACGCTGGGCTAAGGTGTCAGCACACCCTGGCCCATCGAGTTCCCATGCGCTTCCTCGCCCGCACCCACCCTCGCCTCTCCGCCGCCGTGTTATTCGGTCTTGCCGTCGGCCTGCTGGTCCCTGCCGACTCGGTCATCAGCAAAATCCTTATCGGCTGGAACGCCGGCGTCTGGACCTATCTGCTCCTGATGTTCTGGCTGACAGCTCGCGCGAAAGCACCGGACGTCAGACGCATCGCCGAAGTCGAGGATGAAAATGCCGGGCTGGTACTGTTCGTTGTGTGCATCGCGGCGCTGGCCAGCCTCGCCACCATCACCTTCGAACTGGCCGGCAGCAAGGACCTCGAAACCACCCGCAAACTCCTGCACTATGGTTTCACCGCACTGACGGTCATCGGTTCATGGCTGCTGATCGGAGTGATTTTCTGCGTCCACTACGCCCGGCTGTTTTATACCTGGGACGGCAACGAACCGGCGCTGCGCTTTGCCGAAGGCCTGACGACGCCCAACTATTGGGACTTTCTGTACTTCTCGTTCACCATCGGCGTCGCCGTGCAGACGGCGGATGTTGGCGTGGCCACGCGGGAGATACGCAAGATCGTGCTGGCGCAGTCGTTGATCGGATTTGTGTTCAATACGGCGATTCTTGGGCTCTCGATCAACATTGCGGCCGGGCTGTTCGGCTAATCAGTGCATCAGATAAAAATCACACAAACGGCGCACTGTAAACTGTCAACTCTGACAGTTTACAGTGCGCCACTTTAGCAGTCTGATACCTCATCCCGAGGGTAGTCTTTATGAAGCGGGATACTTTGTGATGACTATGGAGATTATTTCGATGAACGCAAAAACGCTCAACACCCGGCAGGCTCCCCGAGCAGGAATGTGTGAAGGAAAGCTGAATGACTCTGAACAGTTCAAGGCATCGCTGGTTGAACTCACCTTAGAGGAATACGATCCGCCACATGGTAAAGCACTTCAAATGTATGCCCGCCATCGCGATTTACAACAACGCGCCACGAAGGAAATCATTCTTTCTTTCTCCGAAGGAGCGGCCGATGGCACGTACGACCTGACTCCCGAACAGACCGTAGTCAGGTTGACGTATGTTTACAATAGAAGTCAAACAGAAGCTTACATCTATTCACAAATGAGTGGGAAAGCAGAGTTGAAATTCGATTCGATCAGCGGCGTCCTAAGCGGCGAACTGAAAGACGCGATTGTTGAATACAGAGAGGATGAAACACCGGTCCAACTGAAAATCAACGTAAAATTCGAAGCGGTCAACCACATTGTTATGTACGGTGCCACCAAACAAAAACGTGTCGCGTAATAACTGGCATAAAATAAAAAATGAAACCACGCGGTTTAATGCCAGTCAGTTAAGCTGACTGGCATTTTTGTTTTTGATCGGGTACTTCGGCGATTTTAGCCGGATAGCCCGAGGATAAATGCGCTCTTCCCGGCATTGGGGCAACACACAGTGCGAGGCCGAGGCATGCAGTTCGGCGAGATATTTGGGGATGTTCCCTGAGCGATCCGCAGAAACGCCGTTGATAAACCCCGGGATCGCCCAGGTACACGCGGTGAAGCTCAGTTCGCACGGATGGATGCCTGGACAATGGCGGCTCATTTCCACCATCTGATAACGCAACAGGTAGTAGCCCAGTAATACGCCCCACAACTCTTGTTCGATCATCTCGGGCGTCTTGCTACACAGCATGTAGCTGCTGTTGAGCAGTGTCTGTTTCATCTCCCGCCCCCCTAATTCGATCTCCCAGCGATGGCTGTACAGGTCGACGATTTCATCGGAAGGAAAACGCAGCGGATCGGCCATCGACGTCAAAATCTGACAGACCTTGCCCTTGACGGTTTTGCTCAGGAGCCTTGCGGTCAGGCGCTCCGGCAATTCCGGCCATTGCTTGCGGGCCTGCGGCGAAGTGCTTAACGAGACCACCGCATCCTGACGGCCCAATCGCTGAATGACTTCGTACTGCGCCCCTTTGCGTAACGGCATCAGCCAATGCCGCTCGGTGCCGGCCTGCTGCCATTGGTGCAGCAACCCCAGGGAATAAAAACCGCGATCGAACAACGTCAACGATGTGATCCGGCGTGGTCTCGATCAGTTGCTCTGCCAGCTTCATTTCGGCGACACCAGACTGTTTCAAGGCCTGCTCGACCAGAGAAGGATCAAGCAACGAGTCCAATCCCTCGAGGGAATCGGGAGTCGAGACGAAGTTGTGGGTTAGTTCCAATGCCCGAGCCAGACGCATAAAAAAATCCGATGCCTATTCAGGCATCGGATTTTGATTTCTTGCGGCCAAAGGTCAAGCATCGAGGCTTAACTGATCGGCATTAACCACGCGGTTTCCTTTTTTTTGCAAAGAATGTCAGCGCTTACCATTCATAACGTCCACCGATAGTGACGCCCAATGGCTGTTCGATATTGCGGCCATTGCTGTAATCAAAGTCGGCGTGTACATGAAAGCTTTTCGTCAGCGTCATGGCAAAGCCCGTAGCCAACTTCAGCCGTGACCCCGACAGGTCATTGTTGAAGACATTATTGTTGACCTCGACCTTATTGTTTTTGGCGAATTCGTGCGCCCAACTGGCGCGCAGATACGGCTGCAGGACTCGATCCCTCTCCAGTTCAATATTACGACCGACCGTTGCACCTGCCTCGCCGATAAAGGAATGCATGCGATCGCCTTCAGCTTGCAAATCGTTATCGAGGGAAAAGTTTTTGCCCTGAACCACGGACGCAGACCATTGGGTGAAAGGTTCGACATACACACCATCGCCAAGCGGTATATGGCGACCGACCTCGATTGATCCTCCAATACCTGTGTTGTCATAGTCACCTTTTGCACGCTTGCCGTCGCTAAGGCTTACTTTCGCTTCGTTACGAAATCGGTTGGCTTTCAAGACACCATCGAAATAAATGCCGGAGACCGCGTCGAGCCAGGTCAAGTAGGTGCCCAGATAGTAACTGTCGATCTTTCCTGAAGTTCCGGCATCAAGATCGAGGTCGGATTTGCTGTAACCAGCCATTGCGCCCACCAACCACTGGGAGTCGCCAATTGCAGCATCTGCCCCCAGGGTGAAACCCTGCTGAGTTTGCTTGTAACCCACGCCAGAACCATCGGCGACATTGTATTTTCTGCCGTAAGTGCGGCCCCAGGCACCGGCTCGCCCGCCATTGAAACGCAATTCCCCCATACGCGTGCGCAAGGGTGCGAGTTCTCCAAGCAAGATTGTCGAGGGGGTATTGAACAAGGCGAGAACAGACCTCGCGCCCGGACTGACCGTCCGAGTGCTTGGGTCCAGGATCCAGTCGTTGCCACTTTTTGCCAGGCCGTAAGAATAAGTACCCAGATCGACATCGCGGTTGATGAAGAACTGTGCATCGCCTCCAGCGGTCTGGACGACGCGGATAGGTTGTCCAGCCGCCGGATCAACGCCACTGCTCTCAATCAACAATTCGTGCGTCCCACTGGCATTGCCAGTGACGTTCAACAAATCGGTCTGCCCGGTGGCGAAATCAGTGCCCATAAAAAACCGACCCTCACCGGACAGCGAGCCCACGTTCAACTGGTAGAACGCATCGTTGCCGCCAAACACCACCGACCCACCGTTGTTAAGCGTCAATTGCTCAATGCTGCCATTGCCGACCATGACCCAACTCGACGTGTCATTGACAGTAGCGCTGGCAACGTTTTCCAAATGACCTGTCAAGGTGGAATTGTTCTGCAGCGTCAAATGTGTCGTGCTGCCCTGCTCCGAGACAATGTTGCCTGCCAGTTGGCTGTCGTTGACCAATAGTGAAGTATTCGCTCCGCCCTTTACGTCAAGCAGAGTGCCATTACCCGCGAGCAAGCGAGCGCGGGTAAGTGAAACTGTGGCTGTCGAGTCTGACGCATTGGCAAAGTCAACCAATATGGCCGATCCGGTTTGCCCCTGGACGGTAGTGTTTTCAAGATTCAGGACCGCGGGCCGGACTTCGTTGGGATCCAGATCGATCACGACACCTTCCTGCCCGCCCACAATCGTGCTACCTGTCGCAGATGCCTGACCACTTCGCAATCGAAGCCCGTAGCTGGTGGCTCCAGTGCCGATCAGTGTCGAGTCGACCAGATCAAGGGTACTGAAAGCACTCACCAGCGCTCCGCCCAGAACACCGCTGATCGTGCTTTTGTTGGCAACCGTGACGTGAGAGCCAATCTGCGTAGTGAAGTCACGAATCGCTTGAAGCCCAATGCGATTGCCAGTGATCGTGCTGCTATCGATCGTGGCGTCACTGTTGCTCAGAAGAACAGCGGCCAGTCCGCCCGTACCGACAACGGTTGCGCCGCTCAGATTGACCGTGGATCCATTACGCGCGGATATTTGTTGGGTCGTACTGCCAGCGTTGACGTTAAGGATAGAACTATCAGAGGTGATCTGAAGCGTCTGCGCACCATTGACCGTTAACTTGGCACCCTGGCTGAGGTCCCAGGATTCCGGGGTACCACCGCTTACGGTTTCGTCCCTACCAACAACCGGGGCTGCGGAGACCGATGAAATACACACGGAAAATAACGACGTACTTAAAACGATTCTTAAAAACGGAATGTTTGAATAGGTTGTCGATTTCTGCCACATAACTGTCACCTGCTGGATTAACGCTTGCGGCCCTCCACACAGACGACCGACCATTCGAGGGCTGGCAGACTATCCGGACTATTCAAATATTTATGTAGGATTAATCTCTATTTACCGACGAATATTCCGCGAAAACTCTTGGAAGGGCGAAAAAAGCGGCGAGTTTTTAACCTCGCCGCCCGTAGTCGTGATCGCTAAGGGGTCGGTACAAACTCTTCGCAGAACCGCCCTTCACTGTCATCCAAATCCAGTTCCCGGATCGCCACTCCTGAATCAGGTGTAGGGTTGTTGCCTGGCCCACCTCGCGAAATTACATACCAGACATGGCCCAATGCCTGGTGGGCAGGTTTGAAATCCTCTTCATAATCGCCGATTCCGATAACAACCCCATCGGTGGGAAAAGTCCCTGATATCGGATACTTGGTTTCAGCGTCTGTATCGGGAATAGGCGTTGTCGGGTCATTACTTGGATAGGCGATATATTTCAATGTAATTTCCTCGCCATCCACAGTGAATGCGTTCGGCAATATACGCACCTGCAAATTTCGCCGTGGTGTGCCATCTCCTGGGTTTGTAGCGGTAGGGAAATTTAGAGTCGCACATCCGATTCTTCGGGCCGGGCCTGCAAGATTGAGTATCTCCGGCGCGTCCATTTGAATCGGAAAGGCTTCTACAGGAATACCCTGAGGAGCGGACTTGTTTCGATTGTTACCGGTGGGCACATAGATTTCACAGCGTAGAACGTGTGTCAATCCACCGCCTAGTGCCTCCACCACCGACCACGGCAGGTTTCTGGAAATGGTTGTGCCTTCCTGCCCGGTAGTCAGGGGCACGGTAGCGAACGTTTCAGAGCCAAAAATAAAATCAAGCAACCAACCCTCTTCTGTCGGTGGAGTCGCCGGCATAGCCAAACTGGCCTGTATGCCATTATCGCCATAATCGGGCTCCTTGATTTCGTTGTCACTGCCCGCCGTCGTTTCCAAGCTTGGCGCCGGCAGTGGATCTGCGCCGACAATTGATATATCCACATTAATATCGACACTGTCGGTTGCCAGGTCCTCGACACCACGAAACATTTCGAAGGCCACCGTCCGCTGAACGATACCGTCTGTATCTCCATATATCTGCTCTACCAACGCACGCGGTGCATAAAACTTAAGTTCAGTCGCATTTTCGACTCTCTGTTCAGTTCCAACCTGTTCGTTGTGCAGAGTAACGAAGATCGTGTCTCTTGGAGAATTCGGAGTAGGGACTTTAACTACAATCTCGACTCCCCGCGGATCAGAAAGCATGTCTTCACGGTCAATCAGGTTATCGCCATCTACACCATCGGCCAACGTAACAATTGGCGGAAAAACCGTGCCAGGATCAGGCTTAGGTGTATGGACCACGTTGCGTTGGCTGAAATTGGAAGCGCGCGCCCTATTACCCGGCGCATCGATATTTACATAGACCAACCGATTGGGCCCCTCTTCAGCCGCCAAGAAAACAGCGGCAGGAATTTCGGTGTCCCGGTTGGTGGGAGACAGAGATCCTTTATGGACCGGTGTGTCGCGCTCAGGATCGGGCGCCGGGCTGAAGAACCAGTGAAAGGTATCATTGGGCAGGTAATTATGCGCGATAAATGGCTTGACGATAATGCCGGTCTTGCCGTCGAGATATGCATCATCGATTGGGGCCGTGGGGCCGAGATCGGAAGGCCAGGTAGGGGCGCCTGGTGTGCGGTCAGATGGCGGGGTCTTGACTACGTTGTAAGGCGTCCGGTCGATGGCAAAGGAGCTCTCGAGTGACGCAACGTCATTTGTACCGTCCGCCCAAAAGATGTAGCGAAACTCCCATTCAGTTGGCTCTTCAGGGGTGGGGTCTTCTCTCAAAAAAGATTGCGCAATTTTAAAGGGTTGAGTCCAGTCTCTGTCCGCTACCGGTCCCAATTCCAAATATTGATCAACAAGAATATCGATCCAGACAGTAGTGCCTTTTTTACGAATTTGCGGTTGAATGAAGTCGCGGGCTGCCTCCAAAGTAGGTTTCCTGATCAGATAATCCAGATCTTTATCAAGATGTGCGACAGGAATTCGCTTATCACCATCCGGAATAGTCTGCGCGGGAAAAGTGGGCGCAGCGGGGGGATCAACTAGTATGCCATCTGCCCTTTTGGTTTTTGATTGAAGTACCGCTTTGCCTTTCTCAATTATCGCACTCATGATTTCCTCGCTCCATCAAAGTAATAGCGCAACAATAAACAAACATTCGTCATCGCGCCCTTGCTCAAAATAAAAATCAATATCCATCAAGCATTCATTCAGCGTAATACATCACTTGCTTTCTTTGTTACCCCTGCCTTCCCTTTGGAAAGACGTTAGGTCGGGCCGCAAAAACCGTCACCCGATATCACTCGATCAATTTTCAGAACCGCAAGTTTTGAAATGCCTACTAGCCTGTCACCGCGAAAAATCCGGTAGACAATTGTCGCGGAACACTGGTCATCCATTGGCTTTATATGGGGTTCGTAAGGCAGAACAGTCAGGCCGTATCCCCTTTCGATATCTTCCGCAGACAAGCTTTTCCGCACATCTTTCCAGCGAGCTCGTACAAACTCGACACCGCTTCCGTTCAATGAACGGTATCCTCTCCAGAGCGTTTCACAGCGGTCGCCGATTTTAAAATTATTCAACGGTGGAATATCAACCCGAATGCCTTCCCAAATGGGCGGGTCGGTATCACAATTAACGTAGCCCCATATGGTTGCATCACGAAAATCGGCCTCATCAAGTTCATCGGCTATAGGCGTGTGATCAATTGTCAAATTGCGGGGATCTGAACAGGACAGGTGGTCCGCAGTATCATAAACTTCATACCATAGCTGGCCGACGCCATCATTTAACAAATACTCAGGACCGATATGAATGACGAATTCTGGCTGTATATCCGCTGGAAGATACTCCTTTATGATTTCTACAGGTGCCTGGTCATTTTTTTCAAAACGGACAATGAGTTTGTCTCTTTCCCCTGGCTTCGTGGCATAGGAAGGCCACAGAGGGACTACCACATCAATGCCTTCGGAAAGCAACTCATAGGGAATATGCCCCTCTGGATCCAGTGAATGATCCAGTACCCCAATAACTTGAGGAGGATTGAAATTCAGCGGCCCACTGGATGACATTTGAACACCTCTTTCAATCTGAAATTCTGTTCGCTGGTGCCTGTTACTCCTGAACAGATTAAGGGCGCTTTCATGACTTTGGGCTACTGTCAGATCTGACAGGTATTTCTACCGTCTGTCGGATATTTCTGACTTCACCCCCTAAATCAAAGGCATTTTCACTTGACTTGAACGAAGCGCCTGTTGTCTCCTGAAACCGGTTTCAGAGAATAAGAAGACCCAACCGTGAACGATTTCTCCGCCGCCCAGCGCAGCCGCATCACCATGCTCGACGTCGCCGAGCACGCTGGCGTGTCCAAGGCCAGCGTCTCGCGCTTCATCGGCGACGACCGCGCCCTGCTCTCCGATGCGATTGCCCAGCGCATCGAGCTGGCGATTGCCGAACTCGGTTACCGCCCCAATCAAATGGCCCGTGGCCTTAAGCGCGGCCGCACCCGCCTGATCGGCATGCTGGTGGCCGATATCCGCAACCCCTATTCGATTGCCGTGATGCACGGGGTGGAAACCGCCTGCCGCCAACACGGTTACAGCCTGGTGGTGTGCAACACCGACCGCGATGACGAACAGGAACGCCAGCACCTGGCGCTGTTGCGCTCGTACAACATCGAAGGGCTGATCGTGAACACCCTGGGCCATCACCGGGATGAGCTGGATGAGTTGAAGCGGGAAATGCCGCTGGTACTGGTGGATCGCAAAGTCGATGGGCTGGAAAGCGACATGGTCGGGCTGAACAACCCGCAAGCCATCGAGATGGCGCTCGAACATCTTCAGCAACGTGGCTATCGCGATGTACTGCTGGTGACCGAACCCTATGACGGCACCAGTTCGCGGATCGAGCGGGTCAGCAGCTTTCAGCAGCAGATTGGCCAGCGCGAAGACATGCGTGGTGCAGTGCTGGAAACCGGCTCCAGTCTGGTTAAAGACCTTCAAACCTTTTTGAACACACCTGATTCAGGCCTGAAGGCCCTGTTCTGCGCCAATGGCGTGGCGACGCTGGCCTGCACCCTTGCCTTGCGCGAGATCGGCTGCCGGTTATTCGAGGATGTCGGGCTGATCGCGCTGGATGATCTGGATTGGTATCCGTTGGTGGGCAGCGGGATTACTGCCCTTGCCCAGCCAACTGCCGAGATTGGGGCGCAGGCATTTGAGTGTTTGCTCAAACGGTTGCGTGGGAATGATGAAGCGGCGCGGACACTGGATTTTGCGCCGGTGCTTATTGAGCGCGGTTCGACCCGTGGACTTTGTGGTGACTGACACGGCCTCTTCGCGGGCAAGCCCGCTCCCACAGGTATTGGGGTGTACCTGAGATTTGTGAGCGACCCGCTATCTGTGGGAGCTGGCTTGCCAGCGATGAGGCCAAAAAGAACAACACAGCCTTGGCTGATTTTTTTTGAACAAAAATGAAACCGGTTTCAGAGGTAAATAACAATGAATAAACCCGCCGTTTCCAGCAATTTCCCCAACCAAGGCTCGACCCATGTGTCATGCACGGATCATGACTCTTTTGCCCAAGTGATTAAACCCGCCGTTTCCAGCAGTTTCCCCAACCAAGGCTCGACCCATGTGTCATGCACGGATCATGACTCTTTTGCCCAAGTGACTAAACCCGCCGTTTCCATCAGCCTGTCCAGCTACGGCGCTGACCTCGTTCGCCGCAATGGTCAGGCTTCGTTCATCGAGGTGCTGGCCGCTGCCGGGGCCAATCGCATCGAGTGGCGCGAAGAACTGCTGACCAACGAAGTCCCCGATCTACTCGCCACCGCCACACACGCTCAAGGCCTGCAGAGCATCTATTCCTCACCCACCGAACTGTGGCTGGCCGGTCAGTCGCGACCCAATCCCGAGCTCATCACGGCGCTACAAAATGCCGAAGCGTTCGGTTCGAAGTGGCTGAAGGTTTCCCTGGGCTTCTTCACCGACAACAACGATTTGCAGACCTTCGCGCAAATTCTTGCGCAGAGCCCTGTGCAACTGCTGGTAGAGAACGACCAGACCCTGCACGGCGGGCGGATCGAACCGTTCCAGCGTTTCTTCGCTGCCGTCGAGCAACACAACCTGCCGATCAAGATGACCTTCGACATCGGCAACTGGCAGTGGCAAGACCAGTCCGCCACCAGCGCCGCACGCTTGTTGGGCCGTCATGTCGGTTACGTGCATTGCAAAGCCGTGGCCCGCCGTGCCGACGGCAAACTGGTGGCAGTACCGCCCGCCGCCACCGACCTGCATCTGTGGGAACAACTGCTGCGGCACATGGCCCAAGGCGTTATGCGCGCCGCCGAATACCCGTTGCAGGGCGATGACCTGGTGCAACTCACCACCGAACACGTCGCCGCCCTTGCCCGCCTCGGCCAATCCCGTCTGGAGCCTGCTCATGTCTGAGATCGATATTCTGTCGTTCGGCGAAACCATGGCCATGTTTGTCGCCGAACAGAGCGGTGATCTGGCCTGCGTCGGGCAGTTCCACAAACGGATTGCCGGGGCGGACAGCAACGTCGCCATCGGCTTGTCGCGGCTGGGCTTCAGGGTCGCGTGGCTGAGCCGGGTCGGTGCTGATTCGCTGGGACGATTTGTCGTCGAAACCCTGGCCCGTGAGGGACTGGATTGCAGCCATGTCGAAGTCGACAAGGCTCATCCGACCGGTTTCCAGCTCAAGTCGCGCAACGATGACGGCAGCGATCCGACGGTCGAGTACTTCCGTCGTGGCTCGGCAGCCAGCCATCTGTCACCGCAGTCGATCACCCCGACGCTGCTGGGCGCCCGGCATCTGCACGCCACCGGCATCCCGCCGGCGCTGTCAGCTTCGGCGCGGGAAATGTCCCGTGAACTGATGACCCGCATGCGCAACGCCGGGCGCAGCGTGTCGTTCGACCCGAACCTGCGCCCGAGCCTGTGGGCCAGCGCACGGGAGATGATCAGCGAGATCAACCGTCTCGCCGCCCTCGCCCACTGGGTGCTGCCGGGCTTGAGCGAAGGCCGCTTGCTGACCGGGTTTGAGGACCCGGCGGATATCGCGGCGTTTTATCTCGATCAAGGTGCCGAAGCCGTAGCGATCAAGCTCGGGCCGCAGGGTGCGTATTACCGCACCCATCTGGATCAGGGGTTTGTCGCCGGCGTGCCGGTCCAGACCGTGGTCGATACGGTGGGGGCCGGGGACGGATTTGCGGTGGGGATGATCAGCGCCCTGCTGGAGCACCAGAGTTTTCCCGAGGCGGTCAGACGCGCCAACTGGATTGGCAGCCGAGCGGTGCAGAGCCGTGGTGATATGGAAGGTTTGCCGACCCGATCCGAACTGTCTGCTGAATTCGAGGCAGCCAATCGCGAGCAGGCTCGCTCCCACACTGGATCGGGTTCCAACTCAGACCCCTTGTGGGAGCGAGCCTGCTCGCGATAGGGCCAGTACAAACAACCAATCAATCAATTGAACCTGCTGCGACAAAAACAACAAGCTCAGGAGCAAGACCATGAAAACCGCAACCCTCGCCACCCGCCGCTGGTGGTACATCATGCCGATCGTGTTCATCACCTACAGCCTGGCGTACCTCGACCGTGCCAACTACGGGTTCGCCGCCGCCTCCGGGATGGCCGCCGACCTGATGATCACGCCGGGCCTGTCCTCGCTGCTCGGCGCGCTGTTCTTCCTCGGTTACTTTTTCTTCCAGGTGCCCGGCGCGATCTACGCGCAAAAACACAGCGTGAAGAAGCTGATTTTCGTCAGCCTGATCCTCTGGGGCGGGCTCGCCACCCTGACCGGCGTGGTCTCCAACGCCTATTGGCTGATCGTCATCCGCTTCATGCTCGGCGTGGTCGAAGCGGCGGTGATGCCGGCGATGCTGGTCTATCTCTGCCACTGGTTCACCCGCGCCGAACGCTCGCGGGCCAACACCTTCCTGATCCTCGGCAACCCGGTAACGATGCTGTGGATGTCGGTGGTGTCGGGCTATCTGGTGCAGCATTTCAGCTGGCGCTGGATGTTCATCATCGAAGGTCTGCCGGCAGTCCTTTGGGCCTTTATCTGGTGGAAGCTGGCCGATGATCGTCCGGCCCAGGCCAAGTGGCTCAACGACCAGGAGAAGCACGATCTGGAAAGCGCCCTGGCGGCCGAACAGGTCGGGATCAAAGCAGTGAAGAACTACGCCGAAGCCTTCCGTTCGCCGAAGGTGATCATTCTGGCGCTGCAATTTTTCTGCTGGAGCATCGGCGTCTACGGCTTCGTGTTGTGGCTGCCGTCGATCCTCAAGGCCGGCGCGCAGATGGACATGATCGAGGCCGGCTGGCTCTCGGCCCTGCCTTATCTGGCGGCAGTGATCGGCATGCTGCTGGTGTCCTGGGGCTCGGACAAACTGCAAAAGCGCAAACGCTTCGTCTGGCCGCCGCTGCTGATTGCCTCGGTGGCGTTCTACGGTTCCTACGCCTTGGGCGCGGAGCATTTCTGGTGGTCGTACACGCTGCTGGTGATCGCTGGCGCCTGCATGTACGCGCCTTACGGGCCGTTCTTCGCCATCGTCCCCGAGATCCTGCCGGCCAATGTCGCCGGCGGTGCGATGGCGCTGATCAACAGCATGGGCGCCCTCGGCTCGTTCGGCGGCTCGTATCTGGTCGGCTACCTGAACAGCTCCACCGGTTCGCCCGGCGCTTCGTACCTGCTGATGAGCGGCGCACTGATGCTCTCGGTGGTGCTGACGATTTTTCTCAAGCCCGGCGCGAGCGACCGGGTGACGGCCAAGCGTGTCGCACCGCGTCCGCTGCCGGCCCATTCCTGAATTGATAGAGAGATGACTGCGATGAAAAAGCAGGTTGTGCTGTACAAAAAACTGTCGCCGACGTTGATGGCGCGCCTTGAGGAACAGGTCGATGTGACGCTTATCGACAGCCTCGACGCCGATGGCCTGATGAAACTGCGCGACGCCTTGCCCGGTGCTCACGGTTTGCTCGGCGCAAGCCTGAAACTGGACGCGGCACTGCTCGATCTGGCGCCAAAGCTCGAGGCGATTTCCAGTGTGTCGGTGGGCGTAGACAACTACGACATCGACTACCTGACCCGGCGCAAAATCCTGCTGACCAACACCCCGGACGTGCTCACCGAAACCACCGCCGACACCGGTTTCGCCCTGATCCTGGCCAGCGCCCGGCGCGTGGTGGAACTGGCGAACATGGTGCGCGGCGGTCATTGGCACCGCAGCATCGGCCCGGCGCATTTCGGCACCGATGTGCATGGCAAGACCCTGGGCATCATCGGCATGGGGCGGATCGGTGAGGCGCTGGCGCAGCGGGGGCATTTCGGCTTCGGGATGCCGGTGATCTATCACAGCCAGTCGCGCAAACCCGCGGTCGAGGCGCGCTTCGATGCGCAGTACCGCAGCCTGGAGGATCTGTTGCAGCAGGCGGATTTCATCTGCCTGACCTTGCCGTTGACAGCGCAGACTGAAGGTTTGATTGGCGCCGAACAGTTTGCGTTGATGCGCCCGGAGAGCATCTTCATCAATATTTCCCGGGGCAAAGTGGTGGACGAAGCGGCGATGATCGACACCTTGCGGCATAACCGGATTCGCGCGGCGGGGCTGGATGTGTTCGAGCGTGAGCCGCTGAATCATGACTCGCCGTTGTTGCAGATGAACAACGTGGTGGCGACGCCGCACATGGGCTCGGCGACCCATGAGACGCGCGAGGCGATGGCGCGGTGTGCGGTGGAGAATCTGTTGGCGGCGTTGGCGGGAGAAAGGCCGGTGAATTTGGTGAATTCATCAGCTTGGCAAGGCTGAAATCTTCAGCGCCTGTCAGGCCGTCTTCGCGGGCAAGCCCGCTCCCACAGGTTTTATGGCGTACACAGATTTTGTGGACGACACGGTCACTGTGGGAGCGAGCTTGCTCGCGAAGAGGCCGGTGCTGACAACACAAAATTCTCAGGCACTGCGCACTTGCAAAAGCTGCGCAGCACAGAAGGCAATCCGCGAACACGCATCCGCCAGCTTCACCCGATCCACCACCAATCCGATACGGATATGCCCCGCCGCACTGGGCCCGAACGCTTCCCCTGCCAGCACCGAAACCCCATACCCCTCCAGCAGGCGCTCGGCAAAGTCCTGCGCGCCGAGCCCGGTCTGGCGCACGTCGACCATCACGAACATCCCGCCATCCGGCTTGATCGGGTACAACCCCGGACACCCACGTAACCGCTCGCACACCAGATCCCGACGCAAGCGGTATTCCTCGCGCATCTGCGTCACTTCCGGCAGATCTTTCTCCAGCGCGATCTGCGCCGCTTTCTGCACAAAGTCCGGCAGCCCGAACAGCATGCTCAGCGACAGATTCACCAGATGTTCCGCCAAGGGTTTCGGCCCGATCATCCAGCCGATCCGCCACCCGGTCATGGCATGGGATTTGGATAGGCTGTTAATGGTCGCCGTGCGCTCGGCCATGCCCGGCAGGCTCGCCGGGCTGACGTGCTCGCCTTCGTATAACAATTCGCTGTAGACCTCATCGCTGATCAGCCACAAGTCATGACGGATGCACAGCGCTGCCAGCTCTTGCCAGATCAGCAGCGACAGGCTCGCACCGGAAGGATTGTTGGGACTGTTGAGCAAAATGGCTCGTGTCCTGGGAGTGATCCGCGCCGCGACATCCGCCGGGTCGACGCGAAAACCATTCTCCGGACGAACCGGCACAGGCACCACGGTTGCGCCGCAGGCACCGAACACGCCTTCGTAGGTCACGTACATCGGTTCGGCAACGATCACTTCATCGCCCGGATCCAGCAGACATTGCGCCACCGAATACACCGCGCATTGCGCGCCGGGCAGCACGATCACCTGCTCGGCATCCACATCCTGGCCGCTGTTGCGTCGATGGCGCTCGGCGATCTGCTTGCGCAGCTCCAGCCGGCCGCGCACGTCGGAATAATGGGTATCGCCCGCCAGCAGGCTGTCGATGGCGCCGTGGATGATCGGCAGCGGCGTATCGAAATCCGGATCACCCACGGACAGCAGCAAGACATCAATGCCCTCGGCGCGCAGCTCCAGCGCTCGGTCGTGAATCCGCCAGGCCGCTGCTCCCTCCCCGGCGATTAGTTGGGTCAAGGCTGAATAGCGCATGTACGTCTCCTGATTGCGCGGTCTCCAGCCTTCACCCTAGGTCAAATCACAAAGCGCGCCACCATCGCATTCAAATCCACCGCCAGGCGCGACAGTTCGTGGGTCGCGGCACTGGTTTGATTCGCGCCAGCCGCTGACTGGGTGGCCAGATCGCGGATGTTGACCAGATTGCGGTCGACCTCGCGGGACACCTGCGCCTGCTCTTCCGAGGCGCTGGCGATCACCAGGTTGCGCTCGTTGATCTGGTGAATCGATTGGGTGATCTGCTCCAGTGCAACACCGGCGGCGCGGGCCATTTCCAGGGTGGTCTGGGTGCGCTGGTTGCTTTGCTGCATCGACTCGACCGCTTCACCGGTTCCGTTCTGGATGCCGGCGACCATTTTTTCGATTTCCTGGGTCGATTGCGCAGTGCGATGGGCCAGGGCGCGAACTTCGTCCGCTACCACCGCGAATCCGCGCCCGGCTTCACCGGCACGGGCCGCTTCGATGGCGGCGTTGAGCGCCAGCAGGTTGGTCTGTTCGGCGATGGCGCGGATCACGTCCAGCACCTTGCCGATGTCGCGGCCCTGAGCGGCCAGGCCTTCGATCATTTGCGCGGTGTTCTGCACGTCGTGGGTCATGGTCTGGATCGCGTCGACGGTTTTCACCACCTGATCGCGACCTTCACGGGCGGCGTGGGTCGACTGGTTCGAGGCTTCGGAGGTCGACACCGCGTTGCGCGCAACTTCTTCCACCGCTGCGGTCATTTCGTTGACGGCAGTGGCGGCCTGTTCGATTTCGTCGTTCTGCTGTTGCAAGCCACGGGACGCTTCTTCGGTCACGGCGCTCAGTTCTTCGGCGGCGGCGCCCAGTTGCGTGGCGGAGCCGGCGATCTGCTCGATGGTTTTGCGCAGGTTGGTCTGCATCGCCGCCAGCGCTTCAAGCAGGCGCGCCGGTTCGTCCTTGCCGTCGATTTCGATGGCTTTGGTCAGGTTGCCGCCAGCGATGGTTTGCGCGGCAGCGACAGCGCGGTTCAGCGGGGTGACGATGCTGCGGGTCAGCAGCCAGGCCAGCAATACGGTCAACAACGCGGCAATTACAGACACGGCGATGATGCCGGTAATGGCACTGTTGTAATACTCACCCGCCTGAGTGGAAGCGGTCTTCGCGTCGGCGGCGTTGATCGCGATCAGCTTGTTGAGTTGTTCGCCCATCTTGTCGGTGCCGTCCTTGATCTTCGTGTTGATCAAGGCGCGCATCTCGTCGAGCTTGTCCTGGCGCGACAAATCCATCATCTGGTTCTGCGCCTGCACGTAGTTGTCGAGGGTCGTCGAGAATTCCTGATACAGCGCCCGTTCTTCTGGCCCCGCCGGCAATACTGCATAACCGGCCTGGGCAGCGCGCACCTTGTCCACCAGCACACCGATGCGGGTCTGGGCTTCCTGCAAACCGGCCGGTTCGCGGTTGACCAGAATGCGGAACGAGAGAATCCGCAGGCGCAACACGTTCTCCGTAACCACCGCGAGTTGGGTGACGCTTGGTAACTGCGTCGAGTCCATCTCCAGGGAAGCCTGACGGATGATCGACATGCGATTGACGGCGAACACGCCGAGCACGATCACCAACAAGGCAATGAAGGCAAAACCGAGGAAGGCACGGGGCGCGATATTCAGATTACGCAGGGACATAGAAGGACTCTCGGATAGTTGAAACTACGAGCGTCCATGCTGTTATCACGGGCCCGTGGGCGGGCTTCGTTCCGGCGTCACTGTTTTGGAAAATCTTGTGTGCGCCTGATTTCTGTATCGGCCAGGCTTGAGGAAGTTTGCGGGGAAAGATGAAATATTTTTCATGGCGCTGCGGGTGTTTCAGCGCTGAAACACCCGTCGTTTCAGATGATGACTGACAGGTCAGGCCGGAGTTGCAATACGCCATACGCGAGCAATATCTGTTGCACGTTCACGCAACAGGCGCGGGGCTTCGGCGCAGGCCTGTTCAAGGGTCATCGGGCCGCTGGTGACCGCGAATGCAGCGTCGATGCCGTGATCGTAGAGCGCTTGATAGCCCTCGCCCAACGTACCGGCAATGACGATCACCGGTACGCCGTGTTGCTTGGCGATCCGCGCGACGCCAAACGGGGTTTTGCCGCGCAGGGTCTGGGCATCGAAGCGCCCTTCTCCAGTAATCACCAGATCTGCGTCCTTTACTGCGTCGGCCAGTCCGACCAGCTCGGCGACCACTTCGACACCGGCCTGGAATCGCGCACCGAGAAACGCCTTGGCGGCAAAGCCCAATCCACCTGCGGCACCGCTGCCCGGTTCATCCCGTACATCCTTGCCCAGCGCTTGCGCGCAGAGTTCGGCGAAGTGACCGAGGGCCTGATCCAGTTGTTGCACTTGCGCAGGGGATGCGCCCTTCTGCGGGCCGAAAATCGCCGAGGCGCCGTGGGGGCCGCACAGCGGATTGTTGACATCGGCGGCGATGTCGAAACGCACTTGCGTCAGACGCGGGTCGAGCTCGCTCAGGTCCAGACGTGCGAGTTGCGCCAACGCCAGACCTCCCGGCACCAGCGATTGCCCTTGAGCATCCAGCAGTTTCACGCCCAACGCTTGCATGGCGCCGGCGCCACCGTCATTGGTGGCACTGCCGCCGATGGCCAGAATGACTCGCTGCGCGCCGGCATCCAGCGCGGCGCGGATCAGCTCACCGGTGCCGAAGGTGCTGCTGATGCACGCGTCACGCTGCCCCGGCGGCACCAATTGCAGACCGCTGGCCTCGGCCATTTCGATGATTGCGGTGTGGTTGTGTGGCAACCAGCCCCACGCGGCTTCGACCGCTGCGCCCAACGGGCCGCGCACGCGGGTCCGGCGCAATTCGCCTTCGCACGCGGCGAGAATCGACTCCACCGTGCCTTCGCCACCGTCGGCCATCGGGCACTTGACCAGCGTCGCCTGCGGCCAGACCTGCGCCAGGCCCAACGCAATGGCTTCTGCAACGCCTTGGGCACTCAGGCTGTCCTTGAACGAATCGGGGGCGATGACGATTTTCATGCGAATTCTCCAGTTCCAATGCCCTCATGCTGCCAGTCGCCTTGCGCGTTGACGCCTGTCCGCTGCACAAGTCGTGCAGGCGTTTATTGTTCATTTCGACAAATCGTCGGTCTGCGGCAGCAATTGCACACCCAGATACAACGCCAGCATCCCGTCGAGCTTCAACGGATCGACCCCGCTCAACTCGGCAACCCGCTCCATTCGGTAGCGCAGGCTGTTGCGGTGTATCCCCAAGGCATCGGCGCAGGCCTGGCTCTGGCCGTCGTGATCGCACCAGCTGCGCAGGGTCGCGAGCAATTGGCCGTTGCTGTCCTTGGCGATCACTTTGCGCAACGGTTTGAGCAGTTCATCCAGCGCATCGTCGTTGCGATGGCGCCAGAGCATCACCGGCAAGCGATAGCGATTGAGGGTCAGCAGCCGTGAACGCGGCAGCACTTCACGGCCATAAGCGAGCAAGTCGCCGACCCGTCGATAGCAACGGCGCAACCCGGCCAGCCCATCGGCCTGCCCGCCAACCGCGATACGCAGAATGTTCCAGCCCAGACCATCGAGTTTTTCCAGCAGGCGATCATGCTCGACGTTCTGACTCGCCGGCCGGCACCACAGCAGTGACGACTTGGCCGAACTCACGCACCAACTGTCGGGATAGCGCGACACCAGCCAGGCACTCAGCGCCTCGACGGTTTGCCCCGGCCCGTGTTCCAGGCCCAACTCGAACAGATACGGTACTCGTGTCAGTTGCGGTTTGAGCCCTAGCTGCTGGGCTTCATCCACCAAACGCGGCGAATCCCCTGCTTCACTCAACAGCAGTGCCAGCAAATCATCGCAACGCTGCCGCCGCCATTGCTGTTCGGATTGCTGGTTGCGCTGGCCGACCAGCATTTCAGCCGTCATGCGCACCAGTTCGGCGTAAGTGCGCAATTGCTCCGGCTCGCCGGTAATGCCGAGCACACCGATCAAACGCTGATCGAGCAGCAGCGGCAGATTGATCCCAGGTTGCACGCCTTTGAGATGCACCGCCGTCTGCGCGTCGATTTCGACCACCCGCCCGTTGGCCAGCACCAGTTGCGCGCCTTCGTGGCGGGTGTTGATCCGCTCCGGCTCGCCACTGCCGAGGATCAGCCCCTGGCTGTCCATGACGTTGACGTTGTACGGCAAAATGGCCATGGCCCGGTCGACGATGTCCTGGGCGAGGTCGTGATCGAGTTCGAACATAGGGGCTGGAATCCTTGAAAACAGGCGCGGACGGTTGTTCACCCGCACAGGGTCTGGCGGCAAACCCTGTGCTCAGGCACAAAGACAATCCGGCCAAAGGTGGCCGAGACTCTCAGGGCGATCAACGTTACCCTTTGCATCGCAAAAAATCATAATAAAGAGAGAGCCGCCATGTCGCAGAGCGCCGCTGCCGCCCAGACCATCGCTGACGATAAAAATGCCGTCTACAAACGCATCACCCTGCGTTTGATCCCCTTCATCTTCATCTGCTACCTGTTCAACTACCTCGACCGGGTCAACGTTGGATTCGCCAAACTGCAGATGCTGGATGCGCTGAAATTCAGCGAAACCGTGTACGGCCTCGGTGCCGGTATCTTCTTCATCGGCTACGTGCTGTGCGGCGTGCCGAGCAACCTGGCGCTGACCAAATTCGGGCCACGGCGCTGGATCGCGCTGATGATGATCACCTGGGGCACGCTGTCGACCTGCCTGCTGTTCGTCACCACGCCGACCGAGTTCTACACCCTGCGCCTGTTCACCGGCGCGGCCGAAGCCGGGTTCTTCCCGGGCGTTGTGCTCTACCTTTCGCAGTGGTTCCCGACCTTCCGCCGTGGCCGGATCATGGCGTTGTTCATGTCGGCGATCCCGGTGTCCGGCCTGCTCGGCAGCCCGTTTTCCGGCTGGATCCTCAATCACTTCGCCGCCGGCCAGGGCGGTTTGGCCGGTTGGCAGTGGATGTTCCTGCTGCAAGGCATTCCGACCGTAGTACTGGGCGCCCTCGCCTATTTCCTGCTCAGCGACAACTTCGCCAACGCCAAGTGGCTGACCCCGCATGAGCGTTCGGTGCTGGAAGCCGATCAGGCGGAAGACCTGGCGAACAAGCCGAAAACCACTTCCGATTCGCTGATCGCCGTGTTCAAGAACCCGGCGATCTGGGCTTTCGGTCTGATCTACTTCTGCATCCAGAGCGGCGTGTACGCAATCAACTTCTGGCTGCCGTCGATCATCAAGAACCTCGGCTTCAGCGACAACCTGGTGATCGGCTGGTTGAGTGCGATTCCGTATCTGCTGGCGGCGGTATTCATGCTGGTGGTCGGGCGTTCGGCGGACTTGCGTAAAGAACGCCGCTGGCACTTGGTGGTGCCGATGTTGATGGGCGCTGTCGGCCTGCTGATCGCGGTGAACTTCGCGGCGAATCCGGCGATTGCGATTCTCGGTCTGACCATTGCGACCATGGGTGCGTTGACTGGGTTGCCGATGTTCTGGCCAGTGCCGACGGCCATGCTGAGCGCGGGTGCTGCGGCGGGTGGGTTGGCGTTGATCAACTCCATGGGGCAGATGGCGGGGTTCTTGAGCCCTTACCTTGTGGGTTGGGTCAAAGACAGCACCGGGTCGACGGATGCGGCGTTGTACCTGCTGGCGGGTGTGATTGTTGGCGGGAGTTTGCTGGCGTTGCGGATGACGCGGACGTTGCGGGCTTAAGCCTTAGTCGAAATACAGAAACGGCCCTTTTCGGGCCGTTTTTCTTTTGGATCTAGCTACAGCGGTGCTTCAGTCTTGAGTTCCAGATTATCCAGCGCCCGGTTCACCGCCAGTTCACTCAGCATGATCAGTTGCGCAATGCCCAGCAGCACATGCCTCTGCGAGCCGTCCACCAGTCCGGCGAAGTCGGTCGCCATGACTTTGGCAGAGGTCAGCGTCTCGCAGGCATCGGCCAGCAGTTCTTCGCTGTCGATGCCGGAGGCGATGAGGTAGCGGGCGTTGGGTTTGAGCAGCGGTTTTCTGGGAAGCAGCGGATTGAGGTAGTGATCGAGGGCGCGTTCGGCGGCTTCGTGGAATTTCTTCGAGTCGAGGGTTTCGTAGGGGGACGTTGAATCGGCTTCGGGTGGGTTGGGTGTTGGTTTGATCATGGTGAAACTCCTAAGGCGCTTATTGGAGCCACCACACTCGCTACCAAACGATGGTGGTGGCCAGACGCAGGTTGGTAGACCGGGCCTTAGGAGAAACGGCGCACCCGAAGGTGCCCTGCGAATGACCACCATAAAACAGAGACAAAAGACTCTACAAAATGGAGCACTCTGCACTTAAAGACCCGGGCTACCAAACCCGATCGCTGTTCTTTTCAGCGACGGGACAACGATAAAACCCGGCCCATAAGCGCACAAGCCGGCGGATTCTGGCGCAGTCGTAGGCAACGGCGCAAGGTTGTGTAGCCTGGGAGGCGTGTCTGAACGTGTCCTTTAAACGCATGGCTTAAACACTGCGGTGCACTTGAGAACCTACCCCCTCACCCCAGCCCTCTCCCCCAAAGGGGGCGAGGGGGAAAGGGAGCCGATCTCGGTGCTTTTCAAAGCGCGAGTTCGACTCGATATCCCACGTCTGTAAGAATCGTGAGGTGTGATTTTCTAAGCCTGAGTCCAACTCGGTATTTCACGTCGGCGTAACTTGTGAGAACACCTCCGTCGGCTCCGTCTCCCTCCGGGAGAGGGCTGGGGTGAGGGAGCCCTTGATTCTAGGCCCCCGATTTCGCATCCAACTCCAGAACCACCCCACCCGGCATCTGCACAAAAATCTGCCAGATCCCATCCTCCGGCAACTGCGCCACCTGATACGGCAACCCGCTCCCCTGCACCCGCTTCAAAACCACCGCCGCCTCTTCATCGGTGCGAAACGCAATATGGCTCAAAGCAGCGTCCCCAAACGAAGGCTGCTCAATCACATGCACCAACGCCTGCTCATCCTGATACAACCACCGCCCGGGAAACGGAAACGGCGGCCGACGCCCCGGCGTCAATCCCAGTAACCCACCAAAAGCGTCCTGCAGCGCTTGGCCGTCACCAGTGTTGAAGGCCAGATGATCAAATGTCCACGTCATGTCTGTCTCCTGCGGTTATTCAGGATTCCAGTATCTGTGCTTGCCAATCCCGGAAAAATCCCGCAAAACGCCAAGGATCTTCAACGGATTTTTACTAATGAGCTCAATCCTCGATCTGGAAATCTTCGTCCGCACCGCCGACTCCGGCAGCATTTCCGCCGCCGCCCGGGCGCTTGAGCTGACGCCGGCCGCCGCCAGCATCGCGTTGAAACGCCTGGAAACCCGCCTCGGCATCCGCCTCTTCGCCCGCTCGACCCGCAGCATGCGCCTGACCGAAGAAGGCCGGCGCTATCTGGAAAGCGTGCGTCTTGCATTGGCGACACTGGCCGAGGGCGAGCAGGCGCTCAAGCAGCAGACCGAAGGCCTGAGCGGCGTGCTGCAACTGGCAGCGCCGTCGGATTTCGGGCGCAATGTGTTGCTGCCATGGCTGGACGATTTCAAGCGCGAACACCCGCACATTCAACTGCAATTGCTGCTCAACGACCGGCATGCGGATCTGTTTCGCGAAACGGTGGATGTGGCGCTGCGCTTTGGCGTGCCGATTGATTCGACGCTGGTGGCGTTGCCGATCCTGCCTGAGCATCGTCGTGTCGCCTGCGCCAGCCCTGTGTATCTGAAACGCCACGGCACACCGCAAAATCCTGCTGAACTGAGCGATCACAGCGCCCTGCTCTACCTGCGCAACGGCCGTCCTTACAACACCTGGCGTTTCCATCGCGACGACGAAACCATCGAGGTCGAAGTACGCGGCGACTACCTCAGCGACGACGGCGAAGTCGCCCGCCGCTGGGCACTCGCCGGGCACGGCATCGCTTACAAGGCCTGGCTCGACGTGGCCGAAGACGTGCGCGCCGGGCGGCTGGTGACCCTGTTCGATGATTGGCACGGCGAGAGCGTGCCATTCAATCTGCTGTGCCCGCACCGGGTGCAGGTCTCGGAGCGGGTGAAGGTGTTGCAGGCATTTTTGCGCGAGCGTTGCCTGTCATTCAATCTATGAACTCGCAGTTATTCCCATGGCGAGCGTCACACCGGCCATGGAAAACGACGCTTCAATCAGGTAGCGGTCAAGCACCAGGAAGTCCACTGGGCAGTTGAATGTGTAGTGCTATTAAATCTATTACTAGGTGCGATGTACCCTCCCCAATGCCCGAAAGTCCCACACGTCCATACATTGATCTCACGAGGCGGGACTACATAAACTCGCAGGAGGTCCTGCATGATTGCACCGTCGTAGGTGTGACGCCCTCCCAGCGTATGCATCCATTTTTCAGCGTTCAGAAAGGTATATAACTGATCACTGATCTGCAGTTTCCAGACGTTGGTGACAACTGCCAGATAAGTCAGGGTAGTCCCCTCCTGATCAGTGACATAGATGGTTGCCACGCCATTCTTCAATCCGCTGACTTTCCCTTGCTCCGTCACCGAAACGGTCGTCGGATCAGACGATGCATAGTCATACGGCTTAACCCCTCCGGTTGGAACCCGAACGCCGATATTGCCAATTGAGTCCTGGCCGGTCTTTATCCACTGTGGAACTCTGATCGACAGTCCCGCAAGCCTTAGTTGCGTCCTATCCATGCTGAACGCCAACCGCTCAATCGCCCAAGGTTCCGAAACCAACTGATTCCCTGCCTTTTCCCGGGCAGTAAAAACATGCCGCCCAACAGCAATCGATATCGCCGTGCTTTTCCATTTGTAATCAGCGCCCGTACGGACCTCCCCGACAACCACCGCACCATCAAGAATTTCCAATACCGCGCCCGCAAGTGCCGACCCTTCCAGGATTATCTTGTTGTGGGAAACGGAACCTCCGTTTTCCAACACAACGCCGGCCAGGTCTTTGGCTGCGGTAATGACCGGCGCCAGAATGACCCGCGCCATCGCCACTCGAGAGCGCGCAATGACCGCCCCGCCCCTGACTTGCTCGTAACTGACCCTGACCACGCTGTCGGCAATGACCTTGGTGTTGGGAATCAGCAATTTCTGCACGAACGGGATGCGCGCGACGGGAGCTTCAACACTGTGCTCCACCGGAGTACCGCCGGAGTTCGGTGTTGCCACGTACTTCACGCGAATGACGTCATTCGCCGTCCATGGCGGGCTCAGTACGTGTACCTGGATGGTCAGGTCGTTGGTGCCGAGCTTGTTCAGGTCGATGGTGTCCGGCGCATCATTGGGATCATCCGGGTCTTCGGTGATATCAGGTGCAGTCAAACGCGCGCCCTGCATATCAACAGTCACCAACAGGGATGCCGACCAAGGGGAATCCGGGTCAGCTCCATTGCCGACTTGGTCATTAACCGTGAAGTTGAAAACAGCCTGCGGATGGTCTTTGACCTGTTCCAGATCAGCTTTTGTCAATGTAAGGCAAATTCGTGTCGGTACGGCTGTCGGCGTCAAGGGTGCCTCATCTGCGGTAACCTCGCGGAATACGTCATGGCCGTTGCAGTTCAGGCGAATTGTGTTGAACGCCCCACAATAGGGGTATTCGAAACTAACGTGTACACCCTGCTCGGCGCGATCCGCATCGATTCCGTAGTCCAGCACATCCTGCGGCAAGATCAGTTTGAGCTCAGAATGGCCTGGCCTACCGGGAATGCGATTCTCCTTGCCGGGTCGAATGCCGTAATAAAGGACTCGCAGCGGTGGTTCGGAGGTGCCTTGGTTCTGGCTGCGTCTGGTCACGGTGTAAGTCAGCTCATTGATGATATCTGCACCGGATAACAGCTTGTTTTTCGGGATGTACAGAATGACTGCATCATCCGTGGACTGAGTTTGAGTGCTGGCGATATTCAGTTCGCCGTTCAAATTCAGAGAGACAGTGTCTCCCGGAGCTTGATCGACATAAGGATCGACCCTGACTTTCGCCCCCATAGGGGTCAGGTCGTAGTAATTGATGGCAATGCCACAATCTGCCCCCACGACCGACTTGTTGCTGTCGACCAGATTGGGTGGATACAACGCAAGCACAGCGTTATCGCTATCTGGTTGTTCCAGTGTTTCAGTGTTCATGGCAACGCTCCTGAGTCATCGGCATTTCACCCGGATACTCTCCGGTCTCAGATGAAATAAGATCTGATCCTGAAGTCCGTTCGCTACTGTCAGATCTGACAGTGGCGACAAGTGGTTGTCTGTTGTCGTTTTATATCTGTGGATCGAGCGTTTACTTCGATCGGACTTCCGTAGCCTGCGATAAATCGGATTGCCCCCAGCAAGGTTTCTGGTATTTGATGGAAGCTTTCCCACCGACAAAAGGATTTCGGCATGAGCTATCGCACACTGGGTCACTCGGGGTTGCAGGTGTCCACCCTCACTCTCGGCACGATGATGTTCGGCGAGCAGACCAGCGCAGAAGATTCGCTGCGCATCATCGACAAGGCCTGGGATCAGGGCATCAATTTCATCGACACCGCCGACGTTTACACCAATGGCCGCTCGGAAGAGATCGTCGGCGAGGCCATTGCCCGCCACCGCCATGAATGGGTGCTGGCGACCAAGGTCGGTTTCGGCCCGGTGGACGGCGTGCCGAACCGCAGCGGTCTGAGCCGCAAGCACATTTTCAATGGTCTGGAGGCCAGCCTGACCCGGCTCGGCACCGACTACCTCGACATCTATTACCTGCATCGCGAGGACCACAACACCCCGCTGGAAGTGACGATCTCGGCCATAGGCGATCTGATTCGCCAGGGCAAGATCCGTTATTGGGGCCTGTCGAACTATCGCGGCTGGCGGATTGCCGAGGTGATTCGAGTGGCGGACAAATTGGGAGTCGATCGCCCGGTGATCAGCCAGCCGCTGTACAACATCGTCAACCGCCAGGCCGAAACCGAGCAGATTACCGCCGCCCAGAGCTACGGCCTCGGCGTGGTGCCTTACAGCCCGCTGGCCCGTGGCGTGCTCAGCGGCAAGTACGCGCCGGACGTGACTCCGGATGCCAACAGCCGTGCCGGACGCCAGGACAAACGGATTCTGGAAACCGAATGGCGGGTGGAATCGTTGCGCATTGCCCAGCAGATTCAGCAATACACCCAGGAGCGTGGGGTCGGGATCGTCGAGTTTGCGATTGCCTGGGTGCTGAACAACGGCGCGGTGACATCGGCGATCGTCGGGCCGCGCACTGAGGAGCAGTGGGATGCGTACACCAAAGCGCAGTCGGTGAAGATTACAGCCGAGGATGAGGCGTTTATCGACTCGCTGGTGACGCCGGGGCATGCGTCTACGCCGGGGTTTAATGATGTGAGCCATTTTGTTTCAGGCCGCAAACCCCATCAGGCGTAGGATTTTCCTTAACCTTGAACAGCCGATACAATCGGCTGTTTTTTATCGAATCAAGCGCGATCAAACGGAAGCTGATTGATCGTTCGGAATTTGCCAGGGATCAGCACATGTCCAATCGCTCCGCCGAGCTCTTCAGAAAGCCACTGCGCGGGCTGCTGTTCAAATTAACGGGCGATAAAGATCTGCGCCCCCTCACTTGCGCTATAGAGCCCGCAACTTTCGGCGATCGCCGCCCTTCCCTCGCGTACCGGGCCGACATTGACGGACTTCGCGCCATCGCTGTTCTACTGGTGTTGATCTTCCACGGCGGACTGGCGCTTTTCCCGTCCGGTTTCATCGGCGTCGATATCTTCTTCGTGATTTCGGGTTATTTGACCACCGCTATCATCATGAAGTCGCTGCACAACGGTACGTTCACTTTCTCCGGGTTCTACACGCGCCGGATCTGGCGACTGCAACCGGCCGTTATTGCTTTATTGATCGTCACATTGATGCTCACGACGCTGCTGTACTTGCCCGATGATTACGTCGATTTTTTAAAAAGCGAAAAGTACACCTCGTTAATCATCTCCAACCAGTACTTTTCCAAAGTGACCACGGGTTACGCCACACCGGATGCAGCAAGCCTGCCGCTGTTGCACACCTGGTCTCTGGCCATCGAATGGCAGTGGTATCTGATACTCCCCCTGGGCATCTGGCTGCTCAACCGCTATCTGCCGAACGTTATTTTCAAAGCAGCGGTGCTCGGCCTGACCGTGGCAGCAATGGTACTCGCGCTGTACCTGTCTTACGCCACTCCTGAGAAAAACTACTACTTCTTCGCTGCGCGGATTTTCGAATTGATGATCGGCTCTTGTGCGGTCATCTTCAGTACGGGCAAGTTCCGGCTCAATCGCCTGAGCGCCTCTGTGGTCTGTGCACTTTCGCTGGTCACGATCATCTATTGCGCCACCCGGGACGATATCTTGCCGGGATTCCCGCAATACCATGCCATTGCCGTGTGTCTCGCCACTGCAGCGTTGCTGTATCAGGGGATTGGTGATGCAAGCATTTTCGCCAAGCTGCTCGCGTTTAGACCCTTGGTGTTTATCGGCACGCTCTCGTACTCCTTGTATCTATGGCACTGGCCGATCCTGGCGGTGATGAATTACATGGGAATAGCGCTAACCCCGTCGATGACAATCATTTACTTCGTTTGCACTTTCGTCTCGGCCTGGCTCTCTTATGTGCTGATTGAAAACAAGTTCCGCAAGGCACGATTTGGTTTTGCCAAAACGCTCGTGGTACTGATGATTTTGCCCGCTATCGGCCTGTCGCTGCTGCACTCGGCCAGTGTCAGGCACGAAGGCTGGCCGGGCCGCTTCAATCAGGGCTACAGCAACATGCTCAACGATTTGAAAGCATCCGTGCCAGTTGCTCGGGAAGGATGTCTTGGTGTCAGCGATGGTGCCGATCCTGGCTGCATATCGGGCGCCGATCACGCGGCGCCACAAATATTTCTGATGGGCGATTCGTTTTCGAATCACTACTGGGGTTTCGTTGAAACGCTGGCCAGGGATGCCAATCTTGCTGTACTCGCACAGGCTTA
This sequence comes from Pseudomonas pharyngis, assembly GCF_021602345.1. GTDB lineage: Bacteria > Pseudomonadota > Gammaproteobacteria > Pseudomonadales > Pseudomonadaceae > Aquipseudomonas > Aquipseudomonas pharyngis. Next base: position 191,993 of record NZ_BQID01000002.1, on the reverse strand, counting down.
CCCGGCGTGCCTGGCCTTGCCCGGGATCTACCAGTACGACGCGAAAAAATACAAGAACGCGTTGTTTCAAAAATGCCACGACGCCGCTCAACGCTATTACGAGATGATTGCGAACAAGCACTTCAAGTATGTGATTGTGGGCCAGTTCTGGGAGGCTTATCTGAACGGTGACATCGTCACTAAACGCGATGATCCTCACAGCCTGGAACTGTCTCGACAACGCTTTGGCGTAGCAATCCGGCAAGCCCTGGATATTATCGTCGCATCAGGCGCTATCCCGGTGTTTCTGGAGAACACGCTGCCCATGCCACCTGGGATCAATGCGTGCCTGTTGCGCCAGGTCAAGTTGCGTGGGTTGATGGGCAGTGTCGAGCAAGGCAACCTCTGTGCTACTACGCCATGGTCCGGCAGCAAAGAACCAGCGCTGGAAACACTCTTTAATGACCTGAAGACTGAGTACCCCGGATTAATTGTCATTGACCCGAAAACCGTGCAATGCACAGGTGATGCGTGCATGAACACGGTCGACGGTTTTCCGGTCTATCGTGACATAGGGCACATCACCGATTACGCCTCTTACAAGTTTGGCGAGATGTACCTCATGAACTTTGGCAATCCCTTGCAAGGTGCGCAGTGATGATTCGTGCCTCCGGACGGGCTCCGCAGCAAGGCTGAACGCTTCGCGAGCAGGCTAAGGTCTACAGGCTGTTTGATGTGTGGCAAATATTGAGCATCTGCCCAATATTCAGCACAAAAACCACGTATCCTTCGCTCCCCGTTTGACCATCACCCCCGCGAGGACAGTTTGTCTAAAGGTATCGCTCTCTCGGTAACAGCCTCGACGCTGTTTGCCGTCATGTATTACTACACCTCGCTGCTCACCCCGTTGAGCGGCGTGGAAATCTTCGGTTGGCGGATGCTGCTGACCGTGCCCTGCATGACCGTGTTCATGCTGGTTTCCGGCGAATGGCGGCGAGTGCTGGAGCTGCTGCGCCGGGTTCCTGCGCTGCCCAAATTGATCGCAGGCCTGTTCCTCTCGTCCGCGTTGTTGGGTGTGCAGTTGTGGCTGTTCATGTGGGCGCCGCTCAATGGCTACAGCCTCGATGTTTCGCTGGGCTACTTCCTGTTGCCGCTGGCCATGGTGCTGACCGGGCGCATCGCTTATGGCGAAAGCCTGTCGTACTTGCAAAAAGTCGCGGTGTTCTTTGCCAGCCTCGGCGTGTTGAACGAGTTGTATCAGGTCGGCGGATTTTCCTGGGCGACGCTGGTCGTGGTCGTCGGTTACCCGCTGTACTTTGTGCTGCGCAAATACCTGAAGTCGGACAACCTCGGCGGTTTGTGGGTCGACATGACCCTGATGCTGCCGGTGGCGTACTGGTTTGTGCGCGGCGGCGAACAGGGTTTCGGCGTGTTCGATCAGTACCCGGCGCTGACGTGGCTGATACCGCTGCTCGGCCTGATCAGTGCCTCGGCGCTGGTGGTCTACATCATCGCCAGCCGCTTGCTGCCGTTCAGCCTGTTTGGTTTGTTGAGTTACGTTGAGCCGGTGTTGCTGCTCGGAGTGGCGCTGCTGCTCGGCGAGAGCATCAAGCCCGGTGAATGGCTGACCTACATCCCGATCTGGCTCGCGGTGGTGGTGCTGGTGTTTGAAGGGTTCAAGCACCTGATGCGCCAACGGCGCCCGTAAGACGCGCAATAAAAAGCCCGGCCTGCATTTCTGCAGGCCGGGCTTTTTTACATCTGATGCGGATTACTCGGTGGCAAGCACGCCACGACGCACCTGGTCACGCTCGATCGATTCGAACAGTGCCTTGAAGTTGCCTTCGCCGAAGCCATCGTCGCCCTTGCGCTGGATGAATTCGAAGAACACCGGGCCCATCAGGGTTTCCGAGAAGATCTGCAGCAGCAGACGCTTGTCTTCCTTGTCCGACGCGCCGTCGAGAAGGATGCCGCGCGATTGCAGCTGATCGACAGGCTCGCCGTGGTTCGGCAGACGACCTTCGAGCATTTCGTAGTAGGTGTCCGGCGGCGCGGTCATGAAGCGCATGCCGATCTTCTTCAACTGATCCCAGGTCTTGACCAGGTCGTCGGTGAGGAACGCCACGTGCTGGATGCCCTCGCCGTTGAACTGCATCAGGAACTCTTCGATCTGCCCGGCACCCTTCGACGACTCTTCGTTGAGCGGGATGCGGATCATGCCGTCCGGCGCGGTCATCGCCTTCGAGGTCAGGCCGGTGTATTCGCCCTTGATATCGAAGTAGCGGATTTCGCGGAAGTTGAACAGCTTCTCGTAGAAGTTCGCCCAGTAGGCCATGCGACCGCGATACACGTTGTGAGTCAGATGATCGATGATCTTCAGGCCGGCACCGACCGGGTTGCGGTCAACGCCTTCAAGGAACACGAAGTCGATGTCATAGATCGAGCTGCCTTCGCCGAAACGGTCGATCAGGTACAACGGCGCGCCGCCAATGCCTTTGATCGCCGGCAGGTTCAGCTCCATCGGGCCGGTTTCGATGTGGATCGGCTGGGCGCCGAGTTCCAGTGCGCGGTTGTAAGCCTTCTGCGAATCCTTGACCCGGAACGCCATGCCGCAAACCGACGGGCCGTGCTCGGCCGCGAAGTACGAAGCAACGCTGTGGGGTTCGTTGTTGAGGATCAGGTTGATCGCGCCCTGGCGATACAGGTGCACGTTCTTGGAGCGGTGGGTCGCGACCTTGGTGAAGCCCATGATCTCGAAGATCGGCTCCAGGGTGCCAGGTGTCGGCGATGCGAACTCGATGAACTCGAAGCCCATCAGGCCCATTGGGTTTTCGTATAAATCTGCCATGGTTGGCGCCTCATCATTCTTATCAATTAACCAGAGTTATTTGTCAGTAATGCTGAGACCAGTGGGTGGCGCACAGGAGATGCCACGCACACTGCGGGCGAGGAAATCACCGTAGATCAGTTGAAACCCGAATATCTTCATTGTCGACCCAAGGCTCTTGCGGGCGAGGCTTCTGCTGCCAGAAGACGATTATTATTGTATGCGTAACCCGATTCTACACAGCGTAAATAGGGTTGTCTGCCCTCTCTATAAAATCCGCTTTTTTCCGGCTGGTGCAAGGGGTTTGTATTCAGCCAGATGCCCGCCAGTAAGTTCCGCGCCTATTCAACGCCGCCCGGCTGAGCCCGAACATTCGGTATCGCTACGCGAGTTGCTCAGCACCCTCGATGCCACTGGCCGGGCCGATGCGATGACCGTGGTAGCCTCTGTTGCCTTCCGACCCAGACCAGCGTTACGTCAAGCGAACGCTGTCCCCCACAGTCACCCGGCAAGTCGGCCTGGCGGTGCTGGATCAGCGTCAGGCTTCGCCCGCCACGCTGGCGTTTATTCAACTGGCAACACGACTGGATTACCGTTGAGCGGCGCAGGTGCCATTGGCCATCTATCATGGGCTCAGACCTTGGGCTTTGCGCGCACGCTTCGCCTGCAATCAAGAGCCCCACTCCATTCGCGACAGGATGCGCCCATGCCACTGACCGTCAGGCCCCGCCGCAAGCGCAGCACCAGGATTATCGTGACATTGCTGTGTGGCCTGCTGCCGATCGTGCTCGGCAGCGTCATTCTCTATATGCAGGCTGAACGCGCCCTCCAGCAGAGCTCACAGCACACCGCCGATGAAGCCCTGCGCCAGTTCGAACTGATGCTCGACAACACTGCCCAGGCCGCCCGCGAACTGTTGCCCCTGGCCGGCCAGACCTGCGAGACCGTCAAGCTGGCCTTGCGCGAGCAAGTCACCCGCCGCCCGTTCGTGCGCTCGACCAACCTGGTGTGGGACGACAATCTCTATTGCAGTTCGCTGTTCGGCGACTTCAAGGAAGCCGTGAATCCGGGCGATTACGCCGAAGGCAAGCTGTGGCTCATGAACGGCAACCCGGTGACACCCAATACCGCGCTGCTGGTGTATCGCCTGAGCGAAGGGCGCGGTGGCGCGCTGACCACGCTGGACGGCTATCACCTGAGCAACATTCTGCGCCTGATCGGCCGGCATACATTGTTGTTGCTGCAAGTCGGCAACAACTGGCTCTCCGCCGACGGCAAAGTGCATCAGGGCGCCCTGCCCGCGTTGCCGGTGGCGCAAAGTACCTTGCACTCGTCGCACTATGCATTTTCGGTCAGCGCCGCATTTGCGGAAGGCGAAACCTGGCGCTACATGAAAGATGAATACCCACCGCTGTTCAGCCTGCTGATGTTCTTCGGTGCGGTATCGGCAGCGATCGGCTACATCGTGCAGAAGCGCTCCACCTCGCCCAGCCATGAAATGCTTCGGGCATTGGAAGCAGGTGAATTCATTCCCTATTTTCAACCGGTGGTGCACGGCGACAGCAAACGCTGGTCGGGCGCGGAAGTGCTGATGCGCTGGAACCATCCCAAGGAGGGACTGGTGCGTCCGGACCTGTTCATACCCTTTGCCGAACACTCCGGGCTGATCGTGCCAATGACTCGCGCCTTGATGCAGCAAACCGCTGTCATACTGGGGCCGTTGTCACCAACCTTCGATTCGCCGTTCCACATCGGCATCAACATCACCGCCAGCCACTGCCGCGATCTTGAGCTGGTTGAGGATTGCCGTGAATTTTTGTCAGCTTTCCAGCCCGGCAGCATCACGCTGGTCCTGGAACTGACCGAACGCGAGCTGATCGAGCCGTCCGACATCACTCATCAACTGTTCGCACAGTTGCGTGCGATGGGTGTGAAGATCGCGATTGACGACTTTGGCACCGGCCATTCAAGCCTCGGCTACTTGAGGACATTCAATGTCGACTTCCTCAAGATCGACCAGACATTCGTCGCCATGATCGATAAGGATGCCCTGTCCCGGCACATTCTGGACAGCATCATCGAGCTCTCCACCAAGCTGGATCTGGGCATTGTGGCCGAAGGTGTGGAGACACAAGCGCAATGTGATTATCTGGCCGCCCACCATGTCAACTTTCTGCAGGGCCACCTTTTCGGCAAGCCGATGCCGACCGCAGATTTCATCGAAGCATTAACTCATCATTAACTTGGCGGGATAAATCCTGATTTGCCGACAGCCCGCACCAAATTGATACAAAACAACGTTGTTGTTACATGAAGAAAAAGTCAGGATTTACTCTTGCCACATTAACTACTACAATTTTTCTTACCTGTTGCAAGATGGGCAGGTGAGCCATTATCACCGAGTCGCTTCAAGGCTCTTGGCTTATAGCTTTGTTTGCGGTTGGTATCAGCCAAACACACTATTGGAGTAAAGATATTGTCCAGACTCGCTGAATTTCGTGCAGCTGAAAAGGCCCTTCAGGAACAGCTCAAGCAGCTGGAATCGCTGAAGAACGATGCCGGGCTCAAGAAAGAAATCGAATTCGAAGAAAAGCTCCAGGGGCTGATGAAAACCTACGGCAAAGGCCTGAAAGACATCATCGCCATTCTCGATCCGAACCCGGCGAAATCCGGTCTGCAATCGACCGCCGCACCTAAAACCCGCCGAGCTCGCGTGGTCAAGGTCTATCAGAACCCGCACACTGGCGAGCTGATCGAGACCAAGGGTGGCAACCACCGTGGCCTGAAAGCCTGGAAGGAACAATACGGTGTAGCCACCGTCGACTCCTGGTTGCGCGGTTAATCCCTCGCAAACATGAAAGCCCTGCATATGCAGGGCTTTTTTTGGACAATATTTAACAAATGCAACGATTTTTCTGGTGGGAAAGTTGAGTATCAAACCGCTCTTGCGCTGAAACTATGCTTCCGAATGTTGCCCCGTTAGCCGGAGATTAACTTTATGTTTAATCAGTTCCGGTATCTAACATCAGGCTGACCACGAACAGACGACTAGAATTTCAAGCTGTTTCGCGCAGCCACTATGTCGTCACCGCTCGCCTTATAAATCTCTGCCTGCCCAGCATACGAAAGTACGTAAGCCTTATCCGCCTCGACCGCTGCAACCAATGTTTGCGACAACACATGACGGCCGTTTTCAGTCACCGTACAAGTGGTCTCAAGCGCTGTGAGCGAACCCAGCGTACTCGGATGAACCCTGTTGCAGACACTCTGATAACCGCTCTGGAAAAAGTCTTTTTGCACCGACTTGCGCATCTCCAGCAACACGCCCTGCAAGTTGACCTGATGACCACTTTCCACACGGGTCATCGTCAACTCCATCACCATCACCTGATTGCCATCGGCGTCAGTCTTCACTGCCCGCTGACGGGAGACTTCAGGGGAGGTTTCGGGCAGTGCCTCGACCTCCCAGCCGGCGGGCCAGGTGATGCTCGGCGCCTCAGCAAAAGCCGGCAGAGCAAGCAGGGAAAAACCCAGGAAAACGAACAGCGATTTGAACGGTCGGATCATTACCAGAGGCACTCGCGGATTGAGCCGTAAAGTCTGAGGCCCGCCCGCTCACAGGGCAAGCCCGCGCTTTCGGTTTGGCGATGCTGCCTGGCATGCGTATCATTGCGCCCATTCACTCGCCCCAATTTGTTACGGAGGGCCCATGAGCCTGCAAGAACTGAACTCCTTCCCTGGCGTCACCGCCACCCCGGACAGCGCAACCCGCAATTTCGTGTTCAACCACACGATGCTGCGCGTCAAAGACATCACCAAGTCTCTGGATTTCTACACCCGCGTACTGGGTTTCTCGCTGGTCGAGAAGCGTGATTTCCCGGAAGCGGAATTCAGCCTGTACTTCCTCGCCCTGGTCGATAAATCGCAGATCCCCGCCGACGCTGCCGCCCGCACCGAGTGGATGAAGTCGATTCCCGGCATTCTGGAACTGACCCACAACCACGGCACTGAAAACGACGCAGACTTCGCCTACCACAACGGCAACACTGACCCGCGCGGTTTCGGCCACATCTGCATTTCGGTACCGGACATCGTTGCGGCTTGCGCACGCTTTGAAGAGCTGGGCTGCGACTTCCAGAAGCGCCTGACCGATGGCCGCATGAAGAGCCTGGCGTTCATCAAGGATCCGGATGGCTACTGGGTCGAGATCATCCAGCCGGCGCCGCTGTAAAGCTGAACCTGGGTAGAAAGCACCCCGCAAAGAAAAACCCCCATCATCACTGATGGGGGTTTTCTTTTTTCAGGCCCGGGATTTACGCCGGAGCCGAAGTGCGGATCAGGTGATCGAAAGCACTGAGGGAAGCCTTGGCGCCCTCGCCCACCGCAATCACGATCTGCTTGTACGGCACGGTGGTCACGTCACCGGCGGCGAAGATGCCGGGGATCGAGGTTTCACCGCGATTGTCGACGATGATCTCACCGCGCGGCGACAGTTCGATGGTGCCTTTGAGCCAGTCGGTGTTGGGCAGCAGACCGATCTGCACGAAGATCCCTTCCAGCTCGACCGTGCGCAACTCGTCAGTATTGCGATCCTTGTAGCGCAGGCCGTTGACCTTCTGCCCGTCACCGGTGACTTCAGTGGTCAGCGCACTGGTGATCACGGTGACGTTCGGCAGGCTGTGCAGCTTGCGTTGCAATACGGCGTCGGCGCGCAGCTGTACGTCGAACTCCAGCAAGGTGACGTGAGACACGATACCGGCCAGGTCAATGGCCGCTTCGACGCCGGAGTTACCGCCGCCAATCACCGCCACACGCTTGCCTTTGAACAGCGGACCGTCACAGTGCGGGCAGTACGCCACGCCTTTGTTGCGGTATTCCTGCTCGCCCGGCACGTTCATTTCACGCCACCGCGCGCCGGTCGCCAAAATCACGCTCTTGGCCTTGAGGGTCGCGCCGCTCGCGAAGTGAACTTCATGCAGCTCGCCATTCTTGCCCGGGATCAGCTTGTCGGCGCGTTGCAGGTTCATGATGTCGACGTCGTATTGCTTGACGTGTTCTTCCAGCGCGGTCGCCAGTTTCGGGCCTTCGGTTTCCTGCACGGAAATGAAGTTTTCGATGGCCATGGTGTCCAGCACCTGACCGCCGAAACGTTCTGCCGCTACACCGGTGCGAATGCCTTTACGTGCGGCGTAGATCGCCGCCGAAGCACCAGCCGGGCCACCGCCGACCACCAGCACATCAAAGGCTTGCTTGGCGCTGATTTTCTCGGCCTGGCGCTCGATGGCGCCGGTGTCGAGTTTGGCGAGGATTTCTTCCAGGCCCATGCGGCCCTGGCCGAAGCTTTCGCCGTTCAGGTAAATGCTCGGCACAGCCATGATCTTGCGATCGTTGACTTCGTCCTGGAACAGCGCGCCGTCGATGGCGACGTGGCGGATGTTCGGGTTCAGCACGGCCATCAGGTTCAGTGCCTGAACGACGTCCGGGCAGTTCTGGCAGGACAGCGAGAAGTAAGTCTCGAAGTTGAACTCGCCCTTGAGCGAGCGGATCTGTTCGATCACTTCGACACTGGCCTTCGAAGGGTGGCCGCCGACTTGCAGCAGGGCCAGCACCAGCGAAGTGAATTCATGGCCCATCGGGATGCCGGCGAAACGCAGGCTGATGTCGGCACCGGGGCGGTTGATCGAGAACGACGGTTTGCGTGCATCGTCGCCGCTGTCGATCAAGGTAATTTGATGCGAAAGACTGGCAACGTCTTTCAGCAGGTCGAGCATTTCACGGGATTTCGCACCGTCGTCGAGTGAAGCAACGATCTCGATCGGCTGGGTGACCCGTTCCAGGTACGATTTCAACTGGGCTTTAAGATTGGCGTCCAACATACGGGCGATCTCCTGACTTTATTTGAGGCGAAAAAAAGCCCGAGCGAATCTCGCCCGGGCTTTTCTATTGGGCGGTGCAGCTTACTTAAGTAGGTGCGGAATCCCGCCCTGCATTGCGTATCACAGACTTAGATCTTGCCGACCAGGTCCAGGGACGGAGCCAGAGTGGCCTCGCCTTCTTTCCACTTGGCCGGGCAAACTTCGCCTGGGTGAGCAGCAACGTACTGAGCAGCCTTGATTTTGCGCAGCAGCTCGGAAGCGTCACGGCCAACGCCGCCATCGTTCAGTTCAACGATTTTGATCTGGCCTTCAGGGTTGATCACGAAGGTGCCACGATCCGCCAAGCCAGCTTCTTCGATCAGCACGTCGAAGTTGCGGGAGATGACCTGAGTCGGGTCGCCGATCATGGTGTACTGGATTTTGCCGATGGCTGGCGAAGTGTTGTGCCAGGCAGCGTGAGCAAAGTGGGTGTCGGTCGAAACGCTGTAGATCTCTACGCCCAGTTTCTGGAAGGCGGCATAGTTGTCAGCCAGGTCTTCGAGCTCGGTTGGGCAAACGAAAGTGAAGTCGGCCGGGTAGAAGAACACCACGGACCATTTGCCTTTCAGGTCAGCGTCCGAGACTTGTACGAAGTCGCCGTTTTTGAACGCGGTAGCTTTGAACGGTTTTACTTGGCTGTTGATGATAGGCATTGATGACTCTCCGTCAGGGTTGTGAATTCGATGGGTGAATCCTACCCAGTCACTCGACGGATGGCTCATTGGCAAACCTGATGCTGCTGATTTGTTTTCGCTATTAGCTGAGGATATTAATAGAAGAAAACGATATCTACGGCGACAGCGGCTTATCCGTAATCCGGGCCATCCCGTGAAAGGGGCTCGCTTCAACATAGCGCATGGCGGACTTCATATCCTTCCAGCCCACGTAACTCATCAACGATTTGAGGTCCCACCCACTTTGATGGGCCCACGTTGCGAAGCCGCGACGCAGGGAATGGCTGGTGTAGCGCTCGGCGGAGATCCCCGCGCGCTCCAGGGCCTGGCGTAACAACGGGATCACACTGTTGGCGTGCAAGCCCTCTTCGCTCAGATTGCCCCAGCGGTCGACGGCGCGAAATACCGGGCCCCGTACCAGAGCCGCTTCGGTGACCCACTCGATATAAGCCTGCACCGGGCACAACTTCAGCAGCGCCGGGGCCTGATAGTTCTGCCCGAGGTTTTCGCGATCGCCCTTGCTACGCGGCAGGTACAGGGTGATGCCGCTGCCGGCGTGCGCCTGCACGTGCTCGATCTGCACCCGACACAGCTCATCGCTGCGAAAGCCGCGCCAGAAGCCCAGCAGGATCAACGCGCGGTCGCGGCAGGCTCGTAGCAGCAGCGGCCGGTCCTGTTTTTCCCGGGCGTCTTTCATTTCCTGCTCAAGCCAGGTGACGGTCTGCTCAAGATCGCGCAGTTGCAATGGCTCGGCCTGTTTTTCCTGCGCGGGATGCAGGGCGCGAATGCCCTTAAACACTTTGCGCACCACCGGCGACTTGGTGGGATCGGCAAAGCCCTGACTGTTGTGCCACTGCGCCAGCGCCGACAGGCGCAACTTCAGCGTGTTGACCGAAAGCACGCCGGCATGCGCCACCAGATACCGCGCGACGCTGTCCGCTGTCGCGGGCAGGAATCCGCCCCATACCGTTTCGAAATGCTCGACGGCCGCACGATAGCTGCGGCGGGTGTTGTCACGGGTGGCGGCTTGCAGATAGCGATCGATATCGCTCATGGGCTGATTTTCTCGTGGCGTACTGAAGGTTTGTGCGGAAACCGATTTTATGGGTTTCACATGGGGTAATACCAGTATATCCCGTCCGTTTATCAGCGCTTGTTTCACTTTATTTTCAACATGGTACACTTCCTACCTTAGTGGCATGTACCACAGTACGAAATGGTAGGAGCAGATATGGCCCGTGGCGGCGTTAACAAAGCAGTGGTCCAGATCGCGCGCGCAGCGATCCTCGCCCGTGGCGAACACCCCAGCATCGACGCAGTACGTATCGAATTGGGCAATACAGGATCGAAAACCACGATTCATCGGTATTTAAAAGAACTGGATGACGGCAGCGAACCGGCCGATCCTTCGGCGGAACCCATCGATGACGAGCTGCTGGCACTCGTTACGCGCCTTGCACAACGCCTGAAAGAACAGGCGCAGGAACCGATTGACCAGGCGCGCGAGCAGTACGAGCAACAGCGTCAGGCACTGGAGGACGAACTGAATCAGCTTCGTCAGGATCATGTGCAACTGGAGAAGAAGCACGACATTCAGGCTGCCGCGCTGGCCAAGGAATCCGAAGCGCTGAGCGATACCCGCTCGATGTTGCAGACCGAGCAGACCCGCAACGCCGGGCTGAATCAGGCACTGTCAGACTTTGAATTGCGCCTGCAGGACAAGGACGAGCAGATCCGCTCGCTGGAAGAGAAGCACCTGCATGCCCGCGATGCGCTTGAGCACTACCGCAACGCCATCAAGGAACAGCGCGAGCAGGAGCAAAGCCGTCACGAAACTCAGGTTCAGCAGTTGCAGATGGAGTTGCGCCAGGCGCAGCAAAGCGCACTGGTACGTCAGGACGAGATCACTCAGTTGCACCGCGACAACGAACGTCTGCTGACCGAGAATCGCGGCACCGTGCGCGAATTGAGCCTGATGCAGGATCAGCTCAAACAAAGCAATCAGCGTCAGGATCAACTGCTGGAGCAAGCGTCTCGCGTCGACAGCGAACGCACCCTCCTCCAGGAACGTTTGCGTGTGGCACTGCTGGAAAGCCAGACGCTCAAGCAGAACGTCGACGAGCAGTCGCAGCTCAATCAGTCACTGGAAAAGGAATTGGCCACGGCACAAGCCAGCCTGCGCCTGGCCACCACCGTTGCGGCAGCACCAGACGCAGTAGAACCGAAAAAGACTTAAGCGCCGACCGGCGTACGCATGGTGACAAACTCTTCGGCCGCCGTCGGGTGCACCCCGATGGTGTCGTCGAAGTCACGCTTGGTGGCGCCAGCCTTCAATGCGATTGCCAAACCCTGCACAATCTCGCCGGCATCCGGCCCTACCATGTGACAGCCCAGCACCTTGTCAGATCTGCCATCGACCACCAGCTTCATCAGCGTGCGTTCCTGGCAATCCGTCAGAGTCAGCTTCATCGGCCGGAAGCGGCTTTCGTAGATCACCACGTCGTGACCCGCTTCCCGCGCCTCTTCTTCGGTCAGGCCGACGGTGCCGATATTCGGCAGGCTGAACACAGCCGTCGGGATCATCTTGTAATCCACCGGACGGTATTGCTCAGGCTTGAACAGGCGTCGCGCCACTGCCATGCCTTCGGCCAGCGCCACCGGCGTCAACTGCACGCGACCGATGACATCACCCAGTGCCAGAATTGACGGCTCGGTGGTCTGGTATTGCTCATCGACCTTGATGAAGCCCTTGTCGTCGAGCTGCACATCAGTGTTTTCCAGCCCCAGATTGTCCAGCATCGGACGCCGACCGGTGGCGTAGAACACACAATCCGCTTCCAGTACGCGACCATCCTTGAGAGTCGCTTTCAGGCTGCCATCCGACTGCTTGTCGATGCGCGCAATGTCGGCATTGAATTGCAGATCCATACCGCGCTTGGTCAGTTCTTCCTTCAAATGGTTACGCACCGAACCGTCGAAACCGCGCAAGAACAGATCCCCGCGATACAGCAACGTCGTGTTGGCGCCCAGCCCATGGAAAATCCCGGCAAATTCGACGGCGATATAACCGCCGCCGACGACCAGCACGCGCTTTGGCAGCTCTTTCAGGAAGAACGCCTGGTTCGAGCTGATCGCATGCTCATGCCCCGGAATCTCCGGGATCTGCGGCCAGCCACCAGTGGCGATCAGAATATTCTTCGCAGTGTATCGCTCACCGTTGACCTCGACTTCGTGCGGACCAACGATTTTCGCGTGCGCTTCATGCAGGGTCACGCCACTGTTGACCAGCAGATTGCGATAAATGCCGTTCAGGCGATTGATCTCGCGATCCTTGTTGGCAATCAGCGTGGCCCAATCGAAATTCGCCTCGCCCAGGCTCCAGCCAAAACCCGAGGACTGCTCGAAGTCTTCGGCGAAATGCGTGCCATACACCAACAGTTTTTTCGGTACGCAACCGACGTTGACGCAAGTACCGCCCAAATAACGGCTCTCGGCCACCGCCACTTTCGCACCGAACCCGGCAGCAAAACGCGCAGCCCGCACACCGCCGGAACCGGCACCAATCACATAAAGGTCAAAATCGTAGGCCATTTCTATCTCCTCGGCAGGCGATCAGCATACCCGCCGTCGTCCGTTGGGCAAGCACTCCTGCCGATATAGGGGCGGAAAATGAAAAAGCCACCCGAAGGTGGCTTTTTCGCACAGGCAGATCAGGCGCTATCAGTAAGCCTTGCCAGTTTTGTAGAAGTTCTCGAAGCAGAAGTTGGTGGCTTCGATATAGCCTTCAGCACCACCGCAGTCGAAACGCTTGCCCTTGAACTTGTAAGCCATCACGCAGCCGTTCTGGGCTTGTTTCATCAGGGCGTCGGTGATCTGGATTTCACCGCCCTTGCCTGGCTCGGTCTGCTCGATCAGGTCGAAGATGTCCGGAGTCAGGATGTAGCGGCCGATGATCGCCAGGTTCGACGGCGCGTCTTCCGGCTTTGGCTTCTCGACCATGCTGTGTACGCGGTAGATGTCGTCGCGGATCATTTCACCAGCGATCACGCCGTACTTGCTGGTTTCCTGCGGATCAACTTCCTGAATGGCAATGATCGAGCAGCGGAACTGTTTATACAGCTTGACCATTTGGGTCAGGACGCCGTCACCGTCGAGGTTAACGCACAGGTCGTCCGCCAGCACCACGGCGAACGGTTCGTCGCCGATCAATGGGCGACCGGTCAGGATCGCGTGACCCAGGCCTTTCATTTCGGTCTGGCGGGTATAGGAGAACGAGCACTCGTCCAGCAGCTTGCGGATACCGACCAGGTATTTTTCCTTGTCGGTGCCCTTGATCTGGTTTTCCAGCTCGTAGCTGATGTCGAAGTGGTCTTCCAGGGCGCGCTTGCCACGGCCGGTCACGATGGAAATTTCGTTCAGGCCAGCATCCAGAGCTTCTTCGACGCCGTACTGGATCAGTGGCTTGTTTACCACCGGCAGCATTTCTTTGGGCATGGCCTTCGTCGCTGGGAGGAAGCGAGTACCGTAACCGGCTGCTGGGAACAAGCATTTCTTGATCATATAAGTCCTTGAAAGGGCTGTGTGTACGAGTTTCGGCGCAGTCTAATCAGGCGGCGTGCACCTTACAATGCCCCGCACTGGCTAACCGATGTCAACATAGAGAAATAATCTGGCGGATAGTTCAATCCGCTCACAAAGGCTGCGCATTCAGCTTAGCCCAAAGATCTCGGAACGCCGCATCGACCTGCGCCCGTTCGCCCATTTACCGTTATCATGGCGCCTTTGAACCAGCCAACGAGGCCGCTAGATGTCCGCAGCAAAAATCATCAACGGGTACACCGTCGCCAAGGCTAAAGATGGCCAGTGGCATATCACTGCCGCCAACGGCGAAGACGTGTCCGGCCCGTTGCCCACAGAGGCGATGGCGATTGAAGTCGCCGCGGTGCTCGATTACACGCCCGCAGCCCCGAAACGTCGCGGCAAGGAACAAGACTGATCGGTAATGATGAAGGCCGGCCCTGCCATTGCGCAGGGCTTTTTTTGGCTGCGCGAAAAGAAGTGGCCAATCGCTATAACCTTTTCCTGCCGGCGCTGTCATAGCGTCTAGCCCCCTCCTCCTCGAAGATGACATTGCCATGACCAACCGTTCCCTCATCAGTTTCCTGCCGCTGATTGCACTCGCCGCCCTGACCGGCTGTGCCACTTCGCAGACCACTTACCTGAACAATGGCGAACAAGGGTTGAGCATCGATTGCTCCGGCGAGGCCAATTCCTGGGCCACCTGCTATGAAAAGGCTGACGCGTCCTGCGCCGGAACCGGTTATCGCATCGTCGGAACTGACGGCACACCGGCGCCCAAGGAAGACGACAAGACGCTGGGCGTCGACGTCGGCAACTACAAAAACCGCAGCGTGGTAGTGGTCTGCAAGTAGCCTTACATGTGAATTTCGGCGAACTTGATCCCCAGCCCGCGCACGACCTCGATCAGGTCGTCGAGCCGGTTGAAGGACTCGACTTCGTCGTTATCGTCGACCAGGAAGTAACTGCGCCCGGCGCTTTTCTTGAAAAACACGATCCACTCCCCCGGATTCGCCGGGTTCTGGATCACATGGGTAGCCGCAATAAGCCCTTCCTTGTGTCGCTCCCGCACCTGCTCTCTCTTCATTCACCGCTCCGGAAATGACAATGCCGCCACAGCAACGCTGTGACGGCATCAATGCTGACTGCTGACAGTCTATCAGCCGGAAATACAGGCCGTGGCGGCTTTGCGTACATCCCATGGACGCAGCGGCACGTTGGACATCCGCTCGTGCAGCTTGATGCTGCTGCCACCGGAGCGATCCTCGATGTCAAACACCGCCGCCGGACCCGATCCCAGCTTGCCCGGCACAATGACCCGAACCTCGTCCTTGTTCCGCTCTACCTGCAGGGCACCGCGGCTGCTGGACAGCTTTTCGGCCAGGCATTCAGCATATTCATGGGGCTTCTTGCCGGAAATGACGTTCATGGTCGGCAGTGTTTCATTGATTTCCGAAACACTTGCGCAACCACCCATTGCCAATGCCAACGGCAGAATCACCACACCCCACTTCATACAAAACCTCCAATAAAGACCCTCCGACAGCATGAATGCCGTTTTTCTCCGAGGCTCACTGCATTTAACCCACATCGAATCGTGAATTCTGTTTTTAATTGTCAAAGCGCTGCCCGACGGCCGGATAATAACCTGTCCGGGCTGATAAACTGCGCCGATCGACAATGCTATCGTTTTGATTTTGTAGAAAAAGCCCTTCTGGAGGCGCCCATGAAATTCATTCACCAGCGCGAGCACCTCAACGAAGACGACATCGTCGTCATTCAATGCTCGCAAACCTGCAACATCCGCTTGATGAACGACGCCAACTTCCGAAGCTTCAAAAATGGCGGGCGCCACACCTATCACGGCGGCGCCTTTGACACGTTTCCAGCCCGCATCACCGCACCCAGCACCGGTTTCTGGAACATCACCATCGACACCGTCAGCCGCCGCGCGATCAGCGTGACCCGCAAGCCAACCCTGACGCACTCGATCAAGATCATTCGCCGCTCCAGCTCCAAACTCAACTGAGCGGTTCCGCCAACGCAGACAGGTAAGCATCAACGTGGCCCAAACAACCAAATACGTGATCAAGTACAAACTCAACGGTGAACGCCGCTTCGAGTTCGCCCAGCTGGAAAACGGCACGCCGGAAGAAGCCAAGGCCGCACTGGATGCCCTGCACGGCCAGAGCGCTGATGAGATCAGCGACATCAGCGTCAGCAAGGCCCTGTAAGACCCGGGTGACAATTCGACCGCAAGCGGCGGAGTGTTGCGGCCGGGTGGACGACCCAGACTGATACCTGAATGCAAGCCAAGGAATCAGCATGTCATCCTCACCCGCCTCCCCGCTCGTTGCGCTCGACTGGATCGCCCTGGAGCGGCAACTGGATCAGGACGGTTGTGCCGTCATCCGCACGCTGCTGCGCCCGGAGACCTGCGATCGATTGAGTGCGCTTTACCCACAAAGCGAACCGTTCCGGTCCCAGGTGATCATGGCCCGCCATGGTTTCGGACGCGGGGAATACAAATACCTGCGCTATCCGCTTCCATCCGTGGTGGAACGCCTGCGCAGCGCGCTTTACTCGCGACTCGTGCCTCTGGCCAACCGCTGGCATGAACGAATGGGACTACCGGAGCGTTTTCCAGCGCAACACAGCGAATTTCTCGAGCGCTGCCACGCCGCCGGTCAACTGCGGCCTACCCCGCTCTTGCTGCAATACGGCCCGCAGGACTACAACTGTCTGCATCAGGATCTGTACGGCGAACATGTGTTTCCGCTGCAAGTGGCGATTCTTCTGTCAGAACCTGGCGAAGATTTCACCGGTGGCGAGTTCGTCATGACCGAACAACGTCCGAGAATGCAGTCGCGCCCGCTGGTGATGGACCTGCGAAAAGGCGACGCGCTGATCTTTGCCGTCAGCCAGCGCCCGGTCAAAGGCGTGCGCGGTGACTACCGGGTGACCATGCGCCACGGTGTCAGCCGACTGCACAGCGGAAAACGGCATACTCTGGGCATCATCTTCCACGACGCGACCTGACGATCATGCAAACCACCTTCGACCTGTTCGCCGACACAGAATCCGAGCAACCACGACGCGCCGAACAGATCGGCGAGCAATCCTGGGTGTTGCGCGGCTTTGCATTGGCGCGAATCGAGCAGTTGTTGCCGGCCCTGGAATCGATCATAGCCTGCGCTCCGTTGCGCCACATGATGACGCCCGGGGGCTTCAGCATGTCGGTGGCTACCAGCAGTTGCGGTGCACTGGGCTGGATCACCGATCGCAGCGGTTACCGCTATTCATCCGAAGATCCCGTGAGCCATCGACCCTGGCCGGCGATGCCCGAGGTGTTTCGTGAACTGGCCCAGGCAGCAGCGAAACGCGCCGGATTTGCCGACTTCACGCCGGATTCCTGCCTGATCAATCGTTATATTCCGGGCGCGAAGATGTCGTTGCATCAGGACAAAGACGAAAACGCCTACGAAGCGCCGATCGTTTCGCTGTCATTGGGCCTGCCCGCGACGTTCCTGTTCGGCGGTTTCGCGCGCGGCGACAGGACCCAGAAAATCCCGTTGCTGCACGGCGACATGGTGATCTGGGGCGGCGCCGACCGGTTGCGCTACCACGGCATCCTGCCGATCAAACCTGGCCGGCACCCGCGCCTGGGCGAACAACGCTTCAATCTCACGTTTCGCACCGCCGGATAATTCTGCAAAGTTTGACCGCAAGGCTCGGAGTGTTCCGGCCGGTGGCACTGGTTAACCTGAAATTCAACAGGTCAACGGACTTTCCATCATGAAAACGCTTACCACCTCGCTGAACACTGAAGACGATCCACGCTGGGCCGCTGTCGTGGCGCGCGACCCTCGGGCGGACAGCCAGTTTGTCTATGCCGTGAAAACCACCGGCATCTATTGCCGCCCCAGCAGCCTGGCTCGCTTGCCGAAACCGCAGAACGTCGAGTTCTTCGATACCGCCGAAGAAGCCGAAGCCGCAGGCTATCGCCCAAGCAGACGAGTGAGCAAGGATCAGACCGAGGTCGCCGCGCAGCATGCCGCCACCGTTGCGGCAGCCTGTCGCCAGATCGAAGCGTCGGACAGCCTGCCCGCACTCAATGATCTCGCCGAGACCGCTGGCCTGAGCGCCTTTCATTTTCATCGCGTGTTCAAAGCAGCGACGGGCCTGACGCCCAAAGGCTATGCAGCCGCGCATCGCTCGCGCCGGGTTCGTCAGCGTCTGGCAGACGGCGGCTCGGTGACCGAAGCGCTGTATGACGCCGGCTTCAATTCCAACAGCCGTTTTTACGAGTCGGCCGATCAGTTACTGGGTATGAAACCCGGCGACTTCCGGGCCGCCGGCCAGAACAACGACATCCGCTTCGCCGTCGGCCAGTGCTCGCTCGGCGCCATTCTGGTGGCACAGAGCGAGCGCGGGATCTGCGCGATTCTGCTGGGCGACGATCCACACCAATTGGTGTGCGACCTGCAGGACCAGTTTCGCCGGGCCAACCTGATCGGCGCCGATGCCGAGTTCGAACAACTGATCGCTCGCGTCGTCGGCTTCATTGAAGCGCCCGCCATCGGACTAAATTTGCCGCTGGATGTGCGCGGCACGGCGTTTCAGGAACGGGTGTGGCAGGCGCTGCGCGAAATACCGGTCGGCAGCACCGCCAGCTACGCGGACATTGCCCTGCAGATCGGCTCGCCAAAAGCCGTGCGCGCAGTGGCTCAGGCTTGCGGTGCCAACAGCCTGGCGGTAGCAATCCCCTGTCATCGCGTTGTGCGCAGTGACGGCAATCTGTCGGGTTACCGCTGGGGCGTGGAGCGCAAGCGCGAATTGCTCGAGCGTGAAGGAAAAACCCAACAGTAATCAGCGATTCACATCAACGACAACCCGCCCCCGGAGTTGCCCCGCCAGCAACTTCGGTGCCGCGTCGATAGCTTCGCCGAGGCCGATTTCATGGCTGATCAGTGGCAACAGGGCAAAATCCAGATCCTTCGCCAGACGATCCCAAGCCTCGATGCGGCGGGCCTTGGGCTGGGTCACGCTGTTGATTCCGGCCAACGTCACGCCGCGCAAAATGAACGGCGCCACGGATGCCGGAAAATCCATGCCCTGAGCCAGACCGCACGCGGCCACAGTACCTTCGGCCCGGGTGCTGGCGCAGGCATTGGCGAGCGTGTGGCTGCCGACCGAATCGATGACGCCCGCCCAGCGCTCCTTGGCCAGTGGTTTGCCGGGGTCGGACAGGGTGGCGCGATCAATGATTTCGCCGGCGCCCAGTTGTTTCAGGTATTCGTGTTCCGACACCCGACCGGTCGAAGCGACCACGCGGTAGCCCAGCTTGCTCAGCAACGCGATGGCAAAACTGCCGACGCCACCGTTGGCGCCGGTCACCAGCACCTCACCCTGTTGCGCTGTCACGCCGTTGCGCTCCAGCGCCATGACGCACAGCATCGCCGTATAACCCGCCGTGCCGATGGCCATGGCTTGCGCGGCGGTGAATGCCTTGGGCAGCGGAATCAGCCAGTCACCGTTCAGTCGCGCCTTCTGCGCGAGTCCGCCCCAGTGGCTTTCGCCGACGCCCCAGCCGTTGAGCAGCACCGCGTCGCCAACCTTGTAGTCCGGGTGCGAGCTGACTTCGACGGTGCCCGCCAGATCGATCCCCGGCACCATCGGAAACTTGCGCACCACCGGGCTGCTGCCGGTGATCGCCAGGCCGTCCTTGAAGTTCAGCGTGCTGTAAGCGACATCCACTGTCACATCGCCCTCCGGCAACTGCTCGTCGCTGATTTCCTGCAGGTTGGCGCGATAACCGCTGTCGTCTTTATCGATCAGAATGCCTTTGAACATGACTGCCTCTTATCGGTGAAATTAAGGATGTCGAGGCATTGGAATAGCACATTGCAACATTTTGCCCCACTCGACTTTTAGCCAATCGGGCGTGAACACCGAGCCAGCGCCCGCTGCTCAAGCTACAAATCTGTGCTGGTCATGGGGGTGGCTTTGCGTTAAAAAACCGGCTGCTACCGTCCCTGCCCTGTTTTGTCGTCGGAGAAGCTATTCCATGAGCCAATGGCCTGATACCCGCATTCTTGACCTGTTCGGCATCGAACTGCCGATCATCCAGGGCCCCATGGCCGGAGCCACTAATTCATCCATGGTCATCGCAACTTGCAACGCCGGTGGCCTCGGTTCGATGCCGGCCGCGATGCTGACCATCGAGCAACTGCGCGAAGAACTGAAGACCATTCGCCAAGGCACGAGCAAGCCATTCAACGTCAATTTTTTCTGCCATCAAGCTCCGGGCGCGGATGAGCAAAAAGCCCGTGAATGGAAAAACCTGCTGGAACCCTACTATCGCGAACTGGGTGTCGATTTCGATGCGCCGACGCCGGTGTCAAACCGTGCGCCCTTCGATGCGACCGCCTGTGAAGTGCTGGAAGAATTTCGCCCTGAAGTGGTGAGCTTTCACTTTGGCCTGCCGGAAAAATCCTTGCTGGATCGGGTCAAGGCCACTGGTGCGAAAATCATCTCGTCGGCAACCACCGTCGACGAAGCGATCTGGCTCGAGCAGAACGGTTGCGACGCGATCATCGCCATGGGTTACGAGGCCGGCGGCCATCGCGGGATGTTCCTCAGCGCTGACCTGAGCAGTCAGGTCGGTACGTTTGCCCTGGTGCCGCAAGTGGTCGACGCGGTGAGCGTCCCGGTGATTGCGGCCGGTGCGATTGCCGATGCGCGCGGCGTCGCGGCAGCGTTCATGCTCGGCGCTTCGGCGGTTCAAGTCGGGACGGCGTATCTGTTTACCCCGGAAGCGAAAGTCAGTGCGTCGCATCACAAGGCCTTACGCACCGCCAAGGAAAGCGAGACGGCGGTGACCAACCTGTTTACCGGACGCCCGGCGCGGGGGATTCTCAATCGGGTGATGCGCGAACTGGGCCCGATGTCGGACAAGGCCCCCGCTTTTCCGCTGGCTGGCGGTGCCTTGATGCCGCTGCGTGCAAAGGGCGAAGCAGATTTCAGCAACCTCTGGGCCGGCCAGGCCTTCACACTCGGCAAAGACCTCGGCAGCGCTGAATTGACCCGGCAACTGGCTGAGGGCGCACTGGCAAGACTGACGCGGTGATGAACCCGAACGGGTGAGGGGCGTGGCGCCCTCGCCCGGTTTAAAAGCAGTGCTTCCTGTTTGGCGGCATTTCGCTATATATTTCGCTATATAGCGTTTCATCCCTTCGCATCGGCGCAGTCTACCTTCCAATAACAACTGCCCACTGCACTTGCCACCCACGGAGCCGTTACATGATCAATCGTGCCTCACGTTTTGCCCCTGCCCTGCTCGCGGTATTCGCCATCGGCGCTGCTCAGGCCGATGAAGTGCAAGTCGCGGTCGCGGCCAATTTCACCGCGCCGATCCAGGCGATTGCCGCTGACTTTGAAAAAGACACCGGGCACAAACTGGTCGCAGCCTATGGCGCCACCGGCCAGTTCTACACCCAGATCAAAAACGGCGCGCCGTTCGAAGTTTTCCTGTCGGCCGATGACACCACCCCGGAAAAACTCGAAAAAGAAGGCGACACCGTCAAGGGGTCGCGCTTCACCTATGCCATCGGCACCCTGGCGCTGTGGTCGGCCAAGGAAGGTTACGTCGACGCCAACGGCGATGTCCTGAAGAAAAACCAATACCAGCACCTGTCCATCGCCAACCCGAAGGCCGCCCCTTATGGTCTGGCCGCCACTCAGGTGCTGGAAAAACTGAAACTGACGGACGCCACCAAAGCCAAGATCGTTGAAGGCCAGAACATCACCCAGGCCTACCAGTTCGTGTCCACCGGCAACGCCGAGCTGGGCTTTGTCGCCCTGTCGCAGATCTACAAGGACGGCAAGGTCAGCAGCGGCTCCGCGTGGATCGTTCCGGCGAACATGCACGACCCGATCAAACAAGACGCCGTGATCCTCAACAAAGGCAAGGACAATGCCGCTGCCAAGGCGCTGGTTGATTACCTCAAAGGCCCGAAAGCCGCTGCGGTCATCAAGTCCTACGGTTACCAGCTGTAAATGTCGCTGACGAATGCCGATTTCGCGGCGATCTGGCTGACCCTGAAACTGGCGTCCCTGACCACCGCGATCCTGCTGGTCGTCGGTACGCCGATTGCCCTGTGGTTGTCGCGCAGCCGTTCCTGGCTGCGCGGTCCCATCGGCGCGATTGTCGCGCTGCCGCTGGTGCTGCCACCGACGGTCATCGGTTTTTATCTGCTGCTGGCCCTTGGCCCCAATGGCTTCATCGGGCATTTCACCCAGTGGCTGGGGCTTGGCACCTTGACCTTCAGCTTCACCGGCCTTGTCATCGGTTCGGTGCTCTATTCCATGCCATTCGTGGTGCAGCCGTTGCAAAACGCCTTCTCCGCAATCGGTATTCGTCCTCTGGAAGTAGCGGCGACCTTGCGCGCCAATCCCTGGGACACTTTTTTCAGCGTGATTCTGCCCTTGGCTCGCCCCGGCTTCATCACCGCGGCAATCCTCGGCTTCGCCCACACCGTCGGCGAATTCGGCGTAGTGCTGATGATCGGCGGGAATATTCCCGACAAGACCCGGGTGGTTTCCGTACAAATCTACGACCACGTCGAAGCCATGGAGTACGCACAGGCGCACTGGCTGGCCGGGGCGATGCTGGTGTTCTCGTTTCTGGTATTGCTGGCGCTGTATTCCAGCCGCAAGACCCGCACGGGCTGGAGCTGATCGATGATTGATGCACGCCTGAAACTGGCCTGGTCGGGCTTCAGCCTCGACGTTGATCTGCAGCTGCCCGGTCGCGGCGTGACGGCGCTGTTCGGTCAGTCCGGCTCGGGCAAGACCACGTGCCTGCGCTGCATCGCAGGGCTCGAGCGCGCGCCGCAAGCCTTTATCCGCATCAACGACCAGGTCTGGCAGGACAGCGAAAAAGGCATCTTCGTGCCGCCACACAAACGTGCGGTCGGCTATGTGTTTCAAGAAGCCAGCCTGTTTGCGCATCTGTCGGTGCTGGCCAATCTGCAGTTCGGCCTCAAACGCATTCCCAAGGCGCAGCGCCGGGTCGACATGACCCAAGCCACCGAACTGCTGGGCATCGGCCATTTGCTGGATCGTCACCCTCAGCATCTGTCCGGCGGCGAGCGTCAGCGTGTCGGCATCGCCAGGGCGCTGCTGACCAGCCCTGAATTGCTACTGATGGATGAGCCTCTGGCAGCCTTGGACAGTCAGCGCAAAAGCGAAATCCTGCCCTACCTGCAACGCCTGCATGACGAACTGGAAATCCCGGTGCTTTATGTCAGCCACGCCCAGGACGAAGTGGCCAGGCTCGCCGACCACCTGGTGCTGCTCAGCGACGGCAAAGCGCTGGCCAGCGGCCCGATTGGTGAAACCCTGGCGCGGCTCGATCTGCCGCTGGCCATGGACAATGACGCCGGGGTGATCATCGAAGGCCAGGTCAGCGGCTACGATGCCGACTATCAATTGCTCACCCTGCAACTGCCGGACTCGCCACTGAGCATTCGCGTGACCCACGCGCCGATGACGACGGGCCAAAGTCTTCGCTGCAAGGTACACGCGCGAGACATCAGCCTGACTCTGCAAAACAGTGAGTTCAGCAGCATCCTCAATCGACTGCCGGTTACGGTCGTCAGCGAGCAGCCGGCGGATAACGCCGCGCATGTGCTTATCCGCCTCGATGTTGGGGGCACACCACTGCTGGCGCGCATCACTCGCTACTCGCGGGACCAACTCGGCGTGCATCCGGGCCAGTCATTGTGGGCCCAGATCAAGGCCGTCGCGGTGCTGGCGTAAACCCGCGGGCACGTCCGTCATGGCGTGCGGTCAATGGTTTTAACAGCCTGATTGCCGCGAAGGAAAATCCGCCATGCCCGATACTGCGCTCACCGAGGTATTGCCTTCGGATCTGCATTACGTCGATGACACCCAGCCGGGTATTAGCCGAAGAAAACTGCGCGGAAAATTCGCCTATTTCAATCCCGAAGGCCAGCGCATCACCGACCCTGACGAGATCAAGCGCATCAACTCGCTGGCCGTTCCGCCGGCCTACACCAACGTGTGGATCTGCGCCGACCCGTGCGGCCATCTGCAAGCCACCGGTCGCGATGCCCGTGGACGCAAGCAATATCGCTATCACGCTCGCTGGCGCGAAGTGCGCGACGCGGACAAGTATTCGCGCCTGCGCGAATTCGGGCTGGCGCTGCCCAAGTTACGCAAACAGCTGGAAGCGCTGCTGGCATCGCCCGGGTTCAGCCGCGACAAAGTCATGGCCACGGTCATCACGTTGCTCGACGCCACCCTGATTCGCGTCGGCAATACGCAATACGCGCGGGACAATCGCTCTTACGGCCTGACCACCCTGCGCAGCCGGCATGTCGAGGTCAACGGCAGCGCGATCCTGTTCCAGTTTCGCGGCAAGAGCGGCATCGAGCATCAGATCACAGTGAAGGACCGGCGATTGGCGCGGATCATCAAGCGCTGCCTGGAAATACCAGGGCAGAACCTGTTTCAGTATCTGGATGAAAACGGCGAGCGACACACCGTCAGCTCTTCCGACGTCAACACCTACCTGCAAACCCTGACCGGCGCGGATTTCACCGCCAAGGATTACCGGACCTGGGCCGGCAGCGCATTGGCGTTGGCGGTCCTGCGAGAGCTGCAATGGGAGTCCGAGAGCGAGGCCAAGCGACATGTGGTGGAGATGGTGAAAGGTGTCGCCCGCCAACTGGGCAACACGCCGGCGGTCTGTCGCAAATGCTACATCCACCCGGCGGTGGTGGAGCACTTCATGCTCGGCGCCTTGGCCGAATTGCCGAAGCCGCGCGTCCGCAAGGGGCTGCGCAAGGAAGAAGTCGCGCTGGCCCTGTTTCTCGAACGCATGGTAGAGAAGGCAACAGCGCCTTGAAGCCTTCGCCCATCTCGAATAGGCTACGCCCTCCTACCTCCTCAGGACGACCGCAGAAGTGAACAACTAAGCCTTCAAAAATGTAATCGCGACACGCCGCTCAAGGCGCCTGTCAGTGCTCACAACATTTTTTGGAGGTGCCGATGACTCACGTCTCGCGTACGCCTGCTCTCGTCTCCCTGAACCAGCTGGGTTTTCAGTTCGCCAATGGCGAGACGATTTTCACTGCACTCAACCTGAAATTCGATCACACCCCGACCGCCATCGTCGGGCGCAATGGCGTTGGCAAAAGCGTACTGGCGCGCCTGATCGCCGGACAATGGCAACCCACCACCGGTAGCGTGACGCGTTCCGTAACGACGACCTACGTGGCGCAAACCTTTATTGCCGCACCCGGCGAAACGGTCGCCGAGACCACCGGCAGCGCCGCCATTCTTGAGGCGCTTGAGCGCATGAAGAATGGCGGCGGATCGGCCGAGGATTTCGATCTCATAGGTGAACAATGGGACCTGGCGGAGCGCCTGCGGCGTACGCTCGATGACGCCGGGCTGACCGAGGTTGCCCTCTCCGACGAGACCGGCAAACTCAGTGGCGGCCAGCAAGCACGAGTCGCGCTGATTGGCGCGTTTATCAGCCAGGCTGAATTGCTGATCCTCGATGAGCCGACGAACCATCTGGATGCATTGGGACGGCAATGGCTGATGAACTCGCTTGAGCGCTGGCACACCGGGTTGATCGTCGTCAGCCATGATCGGCAATTGCTCGACCGGATGCAGCGTATCGTTGAGTTGAGCGCGTCGGGGGCTATCGAATTCGGTGGCAATTACTCGGCATTCCGCGAGCACCAGCGAATCTATCAAGAGGCGGCGCAGGCACGTCTGGATCAGGCCAGAAGCGAGCGTCAGCGCGAGCGGATTCGACTTCGCCGCGAGCACGACACGATACAACGCCATGCCGCCAACTCCCGACGCAACGCCGAAACCGCCAATATTGCCAGTTTCGAATACGTCGCGATCAAGGGCGCCGCACGGGAAATCATGGGGCATGTCCGTCAGGGACATCAGGCCCGCAAGTCCGAGCTCGATGCCCAGGTACGCGAGGCTTATGCCAAGGTACAGCCCGAGGACAGCGTGCTGATCAACCTGCCCGGGAGCGCCGTGCCCAACAACCGTCAGATCTGCACGCTGAGTGAAGCCCGATTGCCGTGGCTGCCGGGCGATGCACTGAATCTCACGATCCATGGCCCGATGCGGATCGCTGTCAGCGGTCCCAACGGCTGCGGCAAATCAACCTTGCTGAAGGTGCTCGCCGGGGAACTCGCACCCATCAACGGAACCGCCACAACACACGTGCCCTTAGCATTCCTGGATCAGCAGTTGGCCCAACTGAGCGATCAGCGCTCCATCACCGAACAGCTGATGATGCAGGGAACTGCGCTGACCGAGGGCACTCTGCGCAGCTATCTCGCTCACTTGCAACTGGATGCAAGCCGCGCCACGAGCCCCTGCGCGTCGTTGAGCGGTGGCGAACGCCTGAAAGCGGCGTTGGCACTGGCCTTGTGGCGATCGGATCCTGCGCAGCTATTGTTGCTGGATGAGCCGACCAATCACCTGGATCTGCCTTCCGTGGAAGCATTCGAGCGGGCATTGCAGACATTTCCGGGCGCCATTGGCGCCGTTTCCCACGATCAGGATTTCCTTGAGGCGTTGAATCCGACCCACCACCTGCGCTGGCGGCAGTCAGGCTGGCAACTGCAACCGACGAACTGACTTGCCTATTTTTTGCACGATTGGTCAGGGCTTCTATAGTTGATCTGGTAGGAATCAGCTGCGGTGACGCCATGGAAGACATATTTGTCGTGAAGCGCTGCAACAAGATTGTCATCCACGGCCGGCGCGCCGGAGAAACGCTCCATGAGCCCGCCGAAGCCTTGGGCTGGTATCGCATCTGCGACACGCGAACCGGTGGTTTCATCGGCGATGGTTACGACCGGGAAGAAGACGCCCGCAAGGAATGTCATCGGCTCAACGCCGCCAGCTCGCAAGTGACCGCCCCCGAGTCGTCGGGCTGATAGCTGTCATTTACGGGTCTATACTCAAACCAGCTGAAGGAGCAGCGCCCCAACGGCAGAGAGCTCGCGCTTGGCGAGCTTTTTGCTGCTACCGAGCGGATTAATGAACGGAGGTGCTCCATGTCCGAAAAAGAGTCCATCACCACTCTGCTGACCTTGCTCGAGGCTCGGGAGGCGCGTCTCGCGGCAGCTTGCAAAGAGATCGCCGACTGGGTCGATCATCAAGGCGGACACCCGACCGCTCTGCGCATCCGCGACCGGCTGAACGATATCGACAAGGACACTCCCCTCATTCGCAGTACCTTGTCGTCGCTCAAACCCATTGATCGGCCGCTACCACGCTTCAGATAGCTCGTCGATTCGCTTGGCGCATGAAAGAACGCCCTTGGTCGTGAGAGGTCAAAACCTTTACACGTCACCAAGGAGACGTCCCATGGTCATTCATTTCAAAGTCGACGGGCATCTGGCCTGTGGGCACAAGGGCAACAACCTCTCCTCCAGCAGCGAACTCAATCGAGTGAAGTGCCGTAGTTGCCGCAATACCGATGCGTACAAGGATGCGCGCAAAAATCAGCGCAATGAGGCGCGGCGCGCGGCTCGCCAATCCTGGGCTGCACGCTCGGCGTCCGACTGGCGTTCCGAGTGGATCGAGCGGTTGACGGCTATGGCCGGGCTTCAGCGTTTGCCTAGAGGATTTAGCGGGCAGGCGTTTGTATGAGCACGAAAAAGGGCTTGCATGAGGTATGTCATGCAAGCCCTTGATATTCATGGTGCCCGAAGCCGGAATCGAACCGGCACGCCCTTACGAGCGGGGGATTTTAAGTCCCATGCGTCTACCAGTTTCGCCATTCGGGCGGTAGCGCGATGTTGCACTGTGCTGACGACGATTCACAATCCTGACAGGACTGCACATTGGCAGCAGAGGGGGAAATATATACATCACTTCCCGGTGAAGCAAGTTTGCAGTTGCCGTTTCAAAGACAAAATCTTTCACTGCAACGCAAATAAAAAAGCCCCGTAAATCATGGATCTACGGAGCTTGTTTATAGTGGAGGCCGAGGTCGGAATCGAACCGGCGTAGGCGGATTTGCAATCCGCTGCATAACCATTTTGCTACTCGGCCTCAAAACATTTGCTGTCAGTAGCGCAACAACAAACGTTGTACAAATTGGAGCGGGAAACGAGACTCGAACTCGCGACCCCGACCTTGGCAAGGTCGTGCTCTACCAACTGAGCTATTCCCGCTTGGTGTGGCGCATTCTATAGATTCCAGATGCCCCGTCAACCCTTTGATTCAAAAAAGTTTTATTTCTTTTCTACATCGGTCTTCAGATGTGGCCAGGCTGCGCGAAGGTATTGAACCATCGACCACAGGGTCAGACCTGCAGAGATCATCAGCAACGCATAACCCATGAGAACCCAGAAACTGAAAGCCTTGGGGTTGGCCAGGAGAATCACCAGTGCCAGCATCTGCGCAGCAGTTTTCCATTTACCCAGATTGGATACGGCCACATGAGCCCGGGCACCGAGTTCGGCCATCCATTCACGCAACGCCGAGACCACGATCTCGCGACCGATAATGACAGCTGCCGGCAGTGTGAGCCAAAGGTTGCCATGCTCTTGCACCAGCAAGACCAGTGCGACGGCGACCATGAGCTTATCGGCTACCGGATCGAGAAACGCACCAAAAGGCGTGCTTTGTTCCAGGCGTCGCGCGAGGTAGCCGTCCAGCCAGTCAGTCGCTGCCGCAAAGGCGAATACCGAACTTGAGGCCAGATAGCTCCATTGGTAGGGCAGATAGAACAGCAGAATGAAGATCGGAATGAGCAGGACGCGGAGAACGGTAATCAGATTAGGGATATTCATCGGCACAACTGGCTACGAGGTGAATGGGCATTCTACTCACTATGCAGGTTTGCATAAATCGACTCTGCTAGCTTTTTGCTGATCCCCGGTGCTTTGGCGATCTCTTCGATGCTTGCACGAGACAGCTCCTGCAATCCACCAAAATGTTTCAACAAGTCCCGCCGCCGGGTCGGCCCTACACCCGCAACGCCTTCCAGCGTTGACGTGCGGCGGGTCTTGCCGCGCCGAGCACGGTGGCCGGTGATCGCAAAGCGGTGGGCCTCGTCACGGATTTGCTGGATCAGGTGCAGCGCCGGCGAATCGCCACGCAAGGTGAATTCATGCGCCGCATCATTCAGATACAAAGTCTCGAAGCCCGCCTTGCGCGTGGCACCCTTCGCGACCCCCAGCAAGATCAGATCCGGAACAGCCAGTTCGTTGAGCACGTCACGCGCCATCGACAACTGCCCCTTGCCGCCGTCCACCAACAGGATGTCCGGTAACTTGCCCTCGCCTTCCTTCAGCTTGCTGAAGCGTCGGGTCAGGGCCTGATGCATGGCGGCGTAATCGTCGCCAGCGGTCACACCTTCGATGTTGTAGCGGCGATAATCCGACTTGATTGCCCCTTCCGGCCCGAACACCACGCAGGAAGCAACCGTCGCTTCACCGCTGGAGTGGCTGATGTCATAGCATTCCAGCCGTTGCGGCGGCTCGTCGAGGTTCAACACTTCTGCCAACGCTTCGAAACGTGCGGCAACGTGCTGACGATTGGCCAGCCGCGCACCCAGTGCCTGTTCGGCATTGGTCACGGCCAGTTGTTGCCAGCGCGCACGCGTACCGCGCACCCGATGGCTGATGGTCAGCTCGCGTCCGCGGAGCGTGTGAATAGCCTCGATCAACGCAGGAAAGTCTTCGTGAACGACATTGACGATCAACTCGCTCGGCAAGTCGCGCTCCGGGCTGCTGATGAAGTATTGCCCCAGAAACGCAGCCATGACTTCGGCTACGTCTTCTTCGATCCCGACCTGGGGGAAGAAATTCTTGCTGCCAAGCACCCGCCCTCCCCGCACGCTGATCAGGTGGACACAAGCACCGCCCGGATTGACGAATGCGGCGATCACATCGATATCACCCGTTCCGCCTTCCATGCTCTGCTGATCCTGCACTCGACGCAGCAAGGCAATCTGGTCGCGCAGTTCGGCGGCGCGCTCGAATTCGAGGTTAACCGCAGCCTCTTCCATCGCCGTCGACAGCTCATTGGTCAACGCATGGCTTCGCCCTTCGAGGAACATCACCGAGTGACGTACGTCCTCGGCGTAAACCTCAGGCTCGACCAGCCCGACGCAGGGTGCCTTGCAACGTTTGATCTGATACTGCAGGCACGGTCGGGTCCGGTTCTTGTAGTAGCTGTCCTCGCACTGACGCACGAAGAACGTCTTCTGCAGAAGACTGAGGCTTTCGCGGATAGCCCCGGCACTCGGATAGGGACCGAAATACTTACCCTTGGCCTTCTTGGCCCCGCGATGAATGCTCAGGCGCGGGAATTGCCCGTCCGACAAAAAGACATAGGGATAGGATTTGTCATCGCGCAACAGGATGTTGTACGGCGGCCTCCACTCCTTGATCAGAGTCTGCTCAAGCAGCAACGCCTCTGTCTCGTTGGACGTAATGGTGGTTTCGACCTGGGCGATACGCCCGACCAGTGCCGCCGTTTTCGGCGCCAGGCCCGTCTTGCGAAAGTAACTGGCCAGGCGTTTCTTCAGGTTCTTGGCTTTGCCTACGTACAACAGACGCGCGTCGCTGTCGAACATGCGATACACGCCGGGGCGCCCGCTGACGGTCGATAAAAAAGCGCCCGAATCGAATATTTCAGTCATGGTCAGAGGCTGGCATCAACCATGCCGTGACGAACCGCCAACAACGTCAGTTCGACATCGCTGCTGATCGAGAGCTTTTCGAAAATGCGGTAGCGATAGGTATTCACGGTTTTCGGCGACAAACACAGTTTGTCGGAAATGATCTGAACCTTCTGGCAGCCGACAATCATCAGCGCAATCTGGATTTCCCGTTCCGACAAGGCATCGAACGGTGAATCATTGGTCGGCTGAAAGGATTTGATTGCCAGTTGCTGGGCAATCTGCGGGCTGATATAGCGCTGGCCGGCGAACACCAGGCGAATGGCCTGAACCATTTCCGGCAATCCGGCGCCCTTGGTCAGATACCCCGCCGCACCGGCCTGCAACAAACGTGTAGGAAACGGATCTTCCTCACACACGGTGACTGCAACCACTTTGATGTCGGGATGGCTGCGCAACAGTTTGCGCGTAGCTTCGAGGCCGCCGATGCCCGGCATCTTGACGTCCATCAGCACCACGTCGGGCTTTAACTCACGAGCCTTGATGAGGGATTCTTCCCCGGACTCGGCCTGGCCCACCACCTGCAGGCCATCGATGTCGGCCAGCATACGTGTAATGCCTGTACGAACGAGATCATGGTCATCGACCACTAGCACCCTAATCAAGCAGACACCTCGCGATATGGTCTTATTGGGATGCCGGACACCTTAGCAAAAAGTGCGGGGCAGACCTAGCGGCAAGCGACATATTAAAAGTTTCAATTCTTCATCGGGGGCTTGCCGGCTGTGGGTTTCAGAGCACAGGTGTACTGAAATCGAGCTGCATTCGCAGGAAACACTCATCCTCACCCTGCACCAACATTCCTTTTTTTCGATACAGGTTTTGCGCCGGATTGTTTTTGAACACCGTCAGGCGCAACGCCGGGCGACACTCCAGCCGCGCCATCGCAACAACCTGATCGATCGCCCAGGATCCCGCGCCCTGGCCCTGAGCGCTCTCGATGATCTGCAATTCGCGGATATACAGGGCCCGAGCATCACGGCTCAGACTGAAATACCCCGTCAATTCGCCTTCCCGAAGGATCAACCAGTTCTCGCGCCCGGCCCAGGCGACATCGAACGCCTCGTCCTGCCACAGCAAGTCATAGTGAATGTAGTAGCGGAGCATATTTCGGCAAGTCAGCTCTCGCACAAACGACAGGTCGGCGGCCGTTGCCTGGCGCAGTTCAAAACTCATTCCTGCCTCGATACGCGTCAAAAGCAGAGTGTGGCACACCCAGGCGAGCGCTCAACCCATAAAGTCCTTCTTGCTACTCCAATAGCATTTTCTGATTGCTGACGCGCAGCAGCCTCTAGTAAGCTCGGCGCATTCATCGGAGACAGCTCATGTTCAACGCCCTTTCACAGCTTCATACCACCAGCGCCTCGCGCTCGGTTGCGGCTGCCCGGGTGAACGGTGCCTCGGCTCCAGCAAGCTTTTATTTTGGGTATTGGTTTAGCCACTGGCGCGCCTGATACCCAACCGGCGCCCATTTGAACGGGTCGCCTACCAGAGATTTCTCAACCCCCGGTCGGCCTCCCGACCGGGGGTTTTGTTTTTTCAGGCCCGAACTTTTTTCAGCAACACACCAGACACTTTGAGGATTCAACCAATGAACTACGCCACTTATTACCGTTACGACAGTTTTTCCGCCTGGCGATTTACCAGCCTCCGCTCGGGACAACCTGCCGCCTCCGATCGGTCACCCACAGGTGGCAAGCCAACACACGTAGCCAATCCGGCCAATTGTCGAACACCCCACTAGGGCCGATTAAGCGGGAAGCCCCCGCCCTCCGCCCAGGAATTACCGAATATGAACTCGTCCGTTTCTGCTCTGCCACTGTCCACGCTGAACTCTGCCAACGAAGCACTGACCCTGCGTCTGCCAAGTTCGCTGCAACTCAAGCAGCAATTGCCGCTCAGCAATGCCCTGAACAATCAAGTCGTTGCCCACCGCCAGGCGGTCCGAGCGATTCTCAATGGTGAAGACCAACGCCTTTTGGTGATCGTTGGCCCTTGCTCGATACACGACCCCGAATCCGCACTTGAATACGCCGAAAAGCTCGCACAACTGGCCAGCGAAGTCCGTCAGGACATGTTGCTTGTCATGCGCGCCTACGTTGAAAAGCCTCGCACCACCGTTGGCTGGAAAGGCCTGGCATACGATCCTCATCTCGACGGTAGCGACGACATGGCTGCGGGCCTGACGCTATCGCGCGAACTGATGCTGGAAATGATCCGCCTCGGACTGCCGGTCGCCACTGAACTGCTGCAACCCATGGCCGCCGGATACTTCGACGACTTGCTGAGCTGGGTCGCCATCGGCGCCCGCACCACTGAATCTCAGATCCATCGTGAAATGGCCAGCGGGCTCGGCATGCCGGTCGGCTTCAAGAATGGAACCGATGGTGGTGTCGCCATTGCCGTCGATGCGATGCGTTCGGCAGCTCATCCCCATCGCCATTTCGGCGTGGACAGCCAGGGCCATCCGGCTATCGTCCCGACGCTCGGCAACCCGGATACGCATCTGGTGTTGCGGGGTGGACATCAGGGGCCGAACTACGACCGTGAAAGCGTTTCCAGGATCAACAACGAATTGAACCGACTGAAAATCCCGAGCCGAATAATGGTCGACTGCAGTCATGCCAACAGCGGCAAAGACCCCCTTCGCCAGCCTGACGTGTTCAATCATGTACTGGAGCAGCGTTTGCAGGGCGAACGCTCGCTGATCGGCATGATGCTTGAATCGCACCTGTTCGAAGGATGCCAGCCCTTGAGCGAGTCGCTTCGCTACGGGGTTTCGGTAACCGATGGCTGCCTCGGGTTCGATGCTACGAGACAATTGCTGCTGGACGCCGCCCACCGTATGCGCAAACAGACTTCGGTCTGATGATGAGCACCGCCCTCCGCCGAATTTCAAGCGGAGGGCGGGCTACGTTCGCAACGCTAGATCAAGCCTGTACGCGAACCAGTGTAACCGCGGACTCCTGACTGACATCATCCAGCCGTTCGACCGAGTAGGACAGTCGCACAACAGTGTTCACATGCTCTCGCCAGAACCGGTAAGGCACGATGAAAACCAACGGCTGCATGGCCATCCCCCCGATGATTTCGCGGTCGTCCCGGTGGAAGAACGACTCGCCGTCACACTTGAGATAAACCAGCTCACCCTCCTCCACCTGCGCATCACTTATCATCACGCTGATGCCATCGGTGGCGTCATGCATATCAAGCACGCCGTCTTCCGCTTCAAGCACTCGGGGTGCCGGTAGCTCATCTCGTGCCAATGGGCCAATGCTGATCCGCGTAGCGCCTGACTCGCGAATGGCTCCGCTTTTCTGCTCTACACGGTAGTGAACCAACACCTCGCCCCCCAAATGCGGAGCGATGAATTCGGGCGCGACTCCGAACACCAAGGGCTGACCGACAGCAAAGAACTCAACGATAAGAATGTCTCGAAATGATGCCTCCGGCGAAGGCCCCTGCCAGATCAACTCTACCCGGTCGCCTGCACTCATTCCGGCATAGGGTTGAAGGATGGCAGTCGTTCCGTCGGGTACGCGAGCCGGATCGAGACTGCCCCCGACGGCATCCTCCACGAGGACCGGTAACAGACTGTAGCGGACGTCTCCGACGTCCAGCAGCGTACGCATTGAAGAACCAGGCGCCGTTCTCGTGACGCTGTTCAATGTCCAGAACACCTCCAGCGTGCCCCCGTCCAATGCTGCGATGTGAACGTCCCGAACGATCAGAACGACATCCTTGCCCAGCTGACTTTCACTGACGGATCTCGCAATGTCGTGCCGATACGGCAGGCCTTCTGTATCGAAACCATGCCAACTCAACACGACCCTGTCACCGCATGCCATTCCAGACCAGGGCGCAATCCGCACCACAACCTTGCTCAATGACGGATCAACGACAGCGCCGACAATCGAATCCAGTGTGGGCGCCGGCAACGGCAAAGCCCCTGCGCCCTCCCGACAGGGTCCGAACGACTGAACGCTGCCACCCTCCATCCCTGTGTCCTTTTCTTGCAAGACCGCTGCTTGTAAATCATTCATCAGTTGCCTCTCCATTCCCTGGAAATGACACGTCGCCTGAGCTCTGCGTCGAAGAGCCTCCATTTAAACCGCTTCACCACCGATCGGATGTCAGCTCCTTACTGTTCGAGCCATGACCAAACGCACTAAAGGAAGTAGGCAAAAAAGGGAAAAGTACTTTCGACGAGGCGGGAGCTGTCTGAATGTTCCGAAGCGGAGTTCATGCAGCAGTGAAAATTCATACACGCATTGATCCAGTTTCCAACGCATGACGGCGATTCTTCAGGCATCCCCAGCCTCACGACTGTTTTAGAGTGGCAAGCAGAAAACATCGACGATCATCTGCGATCAAGGACGAAAAATGCTACTAAATGCGACAACCAATCATCCTATTCTTTTGGTGCATGGCCTGTTCGGATTCGAGCGCATTGGCCCGTTCGAACTGTTCCACGACGTAAAACAGGCGCTCAAGGCTGCTGGCGCGCAGGTGTTTGTGCCCCATCTGTCGGTCATCCATGACAATGAAATACGGGGGGAGCAACTGCTCTCGCAAATCAACGCCGTGTTAAGGGGCACAGGCGCGGCCAAAGTCAACCTGATCGGCCACAGTCAAGGCGCACTCACGGCACGCTATGCTGCAGCGCTAGCCCCACACAACGTTGCGTCTGTTACGTCAGTCAGCGGGCCAAACCATGGCTCGGAACTGGCGGACTTCCTGCGCAAGGCGTTGATACCTGGAAGACTTCCGGAGGTCGTGGCACAGAATGTAGCGACCCGGTTTGCCGATTTTCTGTCACTGCTCAGCGGGCAAAAGGCATTGCCGCACAGCGCACTGGCTGCGCTGGGTGCCTTGACAACGGAGGGGGTCGGCAACTTCAACGACAAATACCCGCAGGGTCTGCCCGAGGTCTGGGGCGGTCACGGTGCAGAATGGGTGAATGGCGTTCGCTATTTTTCATGGAGCGGCGTCGTACCCGAACCCGAAGAGCCCTCGCTCGACCCTGTCCAGGGCATCTGCTGCGCCCTCTCGGAATACTTCATTACAGAACTCGCCCAGAACGACGGACTTGTCGGTCGCTTCAGCTCTCACCTGGGCACCGTGATCCGCTCCGACTACTCCCTCGATCACCTGCATACTCTGCGGCGGGCAAGCGGACACCACGCCATGGCTAACGACTCGATACGTCTCTATGTCGAGCACGCCTTGCGCCTTCAAGCCGCTGATCTATAGATGCCTCATCAGACCAGCGAACGGAACTTTGCCGAGAAATCGACCACTGAATCCGGTAGTCTCCACCCTTTATCGATTTGATTGGAGAATTTCCCCATGGCTAAAGCCACTGCCCGCCACATCCTGGTTTCCAGCGAAGCCAAGTGCAACGAACTCAAGGCCCAGATCGAAGGTGGCGCTGATTTCGCCGAAGTGGCCAAGGCCAACTCCACCTGCCCGTCCAGCCGTCAGGGCGGCGACCTGGGTTCGTTCGGTCCTGGCCAGATGGTCAAGGAATTCGACACCGTGGTATTCAGCGCACCGATCAACGTCGTGCAAGGCCCGGTGAAGACCCAGTTTGGCTATCACCTGCTGGAAGTCACCAGCCGTCAGGACTGATTTCAGCCCGACCTGCTGTGCAACGGCCCGCCTGATGGCGGGCCGTTTTGTTTTGGTTGCACCGCACCGCTGGCGAACGGCGCGCCGCTCGCGTACAAATTGCGCTTATCGATTACCCGGCTTTAAGGCTGACAATGCGACTGGCTTTCCCGACATTGATGTTCACTGCCCTGACCCTGCTGCTTGGGATCACTGGTGTGGACGCCGCACCGCTACATGCGATGACCGTCTATGGCGAACCGGCAAAGTACCCGCCCGGCTTCAGTCACTTCGATTACACCAACGCCCAGGCGCCAAAAGGCGGGACAATGCGCCGCTCGGCCATCGAGATCGGCCACTTCGATCATGTCCTGCCGTATATCGACAAAGGCATCGGCGTCAGCCAGATCGACGGCCTGCTGTATTCCCCGCTGGCCCAGCGTTCGCTCGACGAGCCCTACACCGTATACGGCCTCGTGGCGCAGAAAATGGAACGCTCGGATGACGGCCTGTCCCTGCGCTTCTTTATCAATCCAAAAGCCCGCTTCGCCGATGGCAAGCCGATCACCGCCGAAGACGTGCGCTACACCTATGATTTGCTGATGACCCAGGGCAGCCTGCGTTATCGCACCCAGTTCGCCGACGTCAAAGGCGTCGAAGTCGAAGCCCCGCTGACCGTGCGCTTCGATTTCAAGAGCAACGAAAACCGTACCCTGCCGCTGGACATCGCGACCCTGCCGGTATTTCCCGAACATTGGTGGAAGACCCGTGATTTCGCTGGCGGTGGCGGCTATGAACCGCCGCTGGGCAGCGGTCCGTATCGGGTCGGCAAAGTCGACTCCGGGCGCAGCATTACCTTCGAACGCAATCCCGACTGGTGGGGCAAGGACCTGCCGGTCAGCCGTGGCCTGTACAACTTCGATCATTTCAGCATCGAGTACTTCGGCGACACCGACGTCGCCCGCCAGGTCTTGCGCGGTGGCGCCTATGACTACAACCGTGAATTCTCCGCCACCGGCTACTCCATCGGTTACGACAGTCCGGCCCTGAGCGACGGGCGCCTGCAAAAGGCTCATCTGGCCACCGAGGCACCGCAGTCGGCCCAGGGTTTCGTGTTCAACCTGCAAAAGCCGATGTTCCAGGATCGCCGCGTTCGACAGGCCCTGGCCATGCTCTGGGATTTCGAATGGAGCAACCGGCAGATGATGCGCAACATGTACATTCGCCAGCAGAGTTACTTCTCCAACACCGACCTGGCCGCGCGCCAGCTGCCGGATGCCGCCGAGCTGAAGATTCTGGAACCCTTGCGCGGACAGATTCCCGACGAGGTGTTCACCCAGGTCTTCGAAGCGCCGAAAACCGACGGCAGCGGCCTTATCCGCGACAAACAACTGCAAGCGTTGGAGCTGCTGGAACAGGCCGGCTGGAAACCCGATGGCGACCAGTTGGTCAACGACCGTGGCGAGCCGTTGAGCTTCACATTCCTGGTCAGCCAGAACGGCATGGACCGTCTGCTGCTGCCGTACAAGCGCACACTTAAACAGATAGGCATCAACCTCGACATCCGTCGCATCGACTCCTCGCAATACGTCAACCGTCTGATGAGCCGCGACTACGACATGATTGTCACTGGTTACCCGGTCACCACCTCCCCCGGCGGCGAACTGTTGAACTACTTCGGTTCGGCATCGGCC
Source organism: Pseudomonas pharyngis (assembly GCF_021602345.1). GTDB lineage: Bacteria > Pseudomonadota > Gammaproteobacteria > Pseudomonadales > Pseudomonadaceae > Aquipseudomonas > Aquipseudomonas pharyngis. The sequence continues at coordinate 153,951 of NZ_BQID01000002.1, read as the reverse complement.
AATGACCCCGGTGCCAACAATTACATGGTGCTGAAGAACCCGGCGGTCGACACCTTGATCAACGGCCTGATCCGCGCTTCGACCCAAGCCGATATGCTGCGTTACGCCCATGCACTGGATCGGGTTCTGCAATGGAACTACTACTGGATTCCCAACTACTACCCGCCGGGCACGTCCACCGTGTGGTGGAACCGTTTCGGCATTCCCACCGTGCAGGCGAGCAATGACGAAGCGATCGAGAGCTGGTGGGAAATCAGCAGCACGCCGCTGACAAACCAGCAGATGACGGCCGAGAAAATCAGCCGTGGCAGACCCGGAGGGCCGCACTGATGTGGGCTTACATACTGCGGCGCCTGCTGCTGATCATTCCGACGCTGGTGATCATTCTGCTGGTCAACTTCGTGATCATCCAGGCCGCGCCAGGTGGTCCGGTTGAACAAGCCATCGCCCACTTGCAAGGCATCGGCGGTGCCAGTGTCGGCGGCGGTGCGAGCGAGACCATGAGCGGCACGTCCCGCGCCAGTCGCGGCCTCGATCCGCAGCTGATCAAGGACATCGAAAAACAGTACGGCTTCGATAAACCGGCCCATGAACGCCTGTGGCTGATGCTCAAGAACTACGCGCAGCTGGATTTCGGCAAGAGCTTCTTCCGTGGCGCCACGGTCACCGACCTGATCCTGCAGAAAATGCCGGTGACCATTTCCCTCGGCCTGTGGGCGACGCTGATCACTTATCTGGTGTCGATCCCGCTGGGCATCCGCAAAGCCGTGCACCACGGCAGCCATTTCGATATCTGGAGCAGCACGGCGATCATCATCGGCTACGCCATGCCGGCATTCCTGTTCGCGATGTTCCTGATCGTGATGTTCGCCGGCGGCACCTCACTGAACTGGTTCCCGGTGCGCGGGTTGGTGTCCGACAACTTCGAATCCCTGTCAACGCTGGGCAAGATCACCGACTACTTCTGGCACCTGGTATTGCCGGTCACGGCACTGGTGATCGGCGGTTTCGCCACCCTGACCATCCTCACCAAGAACTCGTTCCTCAATGAAATCACCCGCCAATACGTGGTCACCGCGCGCGCCAAAGGCCTGAGCGAAAACCGGGTGCTCTATGGGCATGTGTTCCGCAACGCGATGCTGCTGGTGGTATCGGGCATTCCCCAGGCGTTCATCAGCGTGTTCTTCGCCGGTTCGTTGCTGATCGAAGTGATCTTCTCCCTCGACGGCTTGGGGCGCATGAGTTACGAAGCAGCCGTGTCCCGGGACTATCCGGTGGTGTTCGGCTCGCTGTTCATCTTCACCCTGTTCGGCCTGCTGATAAAACTGATCGGCGACCTGTGCTACACGCTGGTCGACCCGCGCATCGACTTCGCCGCGAGGAATGCCTGATGTTCAAGCTCTCGCCTCTGGGCCGTCGCCGCTTCGAACGCTTCAAGAAAAACCGCCGGGGCTGGTGGTCGCTGTGGTTATTCATCGGGCTGTTCCTGCTCAGTCTCGGCGGCGAATTGATCGCCAACGACAAGCCGCTGATCGTCAGTTATCAGGGCCAATGGTACTTCCCGGTATTCAAGCGCCACACCGAGCAGGAGTTCGGCGGACAACTGCCGTTTCAGGCCGATTACCGCAGCGATTACGTGCAGAAGCTGATCCGCAAGGACGGTGGCTGGCTGCTGTTTCCGCCGATTCCGTTCAGTGACGACACCCCGAACTACGACCTCAACAAACCGGCGCCGAGCCCGCCGACTTCGGTCAACTGGCTGGGCACAGACGATCAGGCGCGCGACGTCCTGGCCCGGGTGATCTTCGGCGCGCGGGTGTCGATCCTGTTCGCCCTGATGCTGACCTTCGTCAGCGCTCTGATCGGCATCGCAGCCGGCGCCCTGCAGGGTTATTACGGGGGCTGGGTCGACCTGCTCGGCCAGCGATTGCTGGAGGTCTGGTCGGGATTGCCGGTGCTCTACCTGCTGATCATCCTTTCGGGATTCGTCGAGCCGAATTTCTGGTGGCTGCTGGGGATCATGGCGCTGTTTTCCTGGCTGGCGCTGGTGGACGTGGTCCGCGCCGAGTTTCTGCGCGGACGCAACCTTGAGTACGTCAAGGCTGCCCGGGCCCTGGGCTTGAGCGATCGCAAAGTGATTGTCCGGCACATCCTGCCCAACGCAATGAACGCGACCCTGAGCTACCTGCCGTTCATTCTGACCGGGGCGATTTCGACCCTGACCGCGCTGGACTTCCTCGGCTTCGGCATGCCTGCCGGCAGCGCGTCTCTGGGTGAGTTGATCGGTCAGGGCAAGCAGAACCTGCAGGCGCCGTGGCTCGGGTTGACCGCGTTTTTCACCCTGGCGCTGATTCTTTCCCTGTTGGTATTCATCGGCGAAGCGTTGCGCGATGCCTTTGACCCGCGCTCATGAACGGACCCTTGATATGACTGACAACCTGATCGAAATCCGTGATCTCAGCGTCGCCTTCCATGGCCAGACCGTGGTGCGCAACCTGTGCCTGGACATCCGCCCCGGCGAGTGCCTGGCACTGGTCGGCGAGTCGGGCTCGGGGAAATCTGTGACGGCCCATTCGATCCTGCAACTGCTCCCCGAATGCGATGCCCGGACCACCGGCAGCATCCGTTATCGTGGGCAGGAACTGGTCGGCGCTGATCCCAAGACCCTGCGCGACCTGCGGGGCAACCGCATCGCCATGATTTTCCAGGAGCCGATGACCTCGCTCAATCCGTTGCACACGATTGAAAAGCAGATTGGCGAGACCCTGTTGCTGCACCGTGGCCTCGGCGGCAAAGAGGCTCAGGCACGGATCCTCGAACTGCTGGAACTGGTGGGCATCCAGAAGCCGAAAGAACGGCTGAAGGCTTATCCGCATCAGCTGTCCGGCGGCCAGCGCCAACGGGTGATGATCGCGATGGCCCTGGCCTGCGAACCTGAACTGCTGATCGCTGACGAACCGACCACAGCCCTCGATGTGACCGTGCAACGCAAGATCCTGATGCTGCTCAAGTCCCTGCAACGGCGCCTTGGCATGTCGCTGCTGCTGATCAGCCACGACCTCAATCTGGTGCGCAGCATCGCCCAACGGGTGTGCGTGATGAAGGCCGGGGAAATCGTCGAGCAGGCGCCGTGCGAAACCCTGTTCACCGAACCGAAACACCCTTACAGCTGCGTGTTGCTAAACGCCGAACCGGAAGGCGAAGCGCTCCCGCGGGACGAACGCGAAAACGTGCTCGAAGTCGATAACCTGAGGGTGGATTTCACGGTCGGCGGCGGGTTGTTCCAGCGCAAGCAATACCTGCGCGCGGTGGACGGCATCAGCCTGAACATCCAGCGCGGCAAGACGCTGGGCATCGTCGGCGAGTCCGGTTCGGGCAAGTCGACCCTCGGTCAGGCGATCCTGCGGCTGCTCGACTCCAAGGGCAGCATTCGCTTCCAGGGCACGGCACTCGACGGTCTCGACCAGAAGCAGATGCGACCGTGGCGCCGGCAGATGCAGGTGGTGTTTCAGGATCCGTTCGGCAGCCTCAGCCCGCGCATGTCGGTGGCACAGATCATCAGCGAAGGGCTGGAAGTGCATTGCCAGTCCACCGCCGACGAGTGCGACGATCAGGTGATCCGCGTGCTCAAGGAAGTCGGGCTCGACCCTGAAAGCCGCCATCGCTATCCCCATGAGTTCTCCGGTGGCCAGCGTCAGCGCATTGCCATCGCCCGGGCGCTGGTGCTCAAACCAGCGCTGATCCTGCTCGACGAGCCGACGTCGGCACTGGATCGTACCGTGCAGAAACAGGTGGTCGCCCTGCTCCGCCAGCTTCAGGAAAAACACGGCCTGACCTATTTGTTCATCAGTCATGACCTGGCTGTGGTGCGGGCGCTGGCCCACGACATGATCGTGATCAAGGACGGCAAAGTGGTCGAAAGCGGCGCCAGCCATGACGTGTTCGACTCACCGCAGCATCCCTATACCAAAGAGCTGTTGGCGGCGGCGCATCCGGGATAGGCATAATCGCGCCACCTGACTTCCGCCAATGGACGCCGCCATGAACACCACCGAAAGCCTCAAGGATTACCAACGGGTCCGCACGCTGGCGATCCGTTCGTTGTTCGAGATCATCGAGCAATCCAGTGAAGGCACGGTGATTGTCGACCGCGATGCGAACATCGTCTGGATGAACGAGCGCTACGCCCGGCGCTTCGGTCTCGACTCCGCCGCCGGGGCCATCGGTAAACCCTGCGAAAGCGTGATCCCCGGCAGCCTGCTGCGCGAGGTAGTACGCACCGGGCGGCCGATTCTGCTGGACATGCAGGACACCCCGAAAGAACCGCTGGTGGTCATGCGCCTGCCGATCCATGACGACGCCGGCGCGGTGATCGGCGCCATCGGGTTTGCCCTGTTCGACGAACTGCGCACGCTGTCGCCGATGCTCAAGCGCTACCTGAGCATGCAGGAAGAACTGGCCTCGACCCGCTCGCTGCTGCGCGCCCGGCAGACCAAATACAACTTCGCCCACTTCATCGGCACCAGCGCTGCCAGTCTGGAAGTCAAACGTCGTGCCCGTCGCAGCGCCAGTGCTGAGTCACCGGTTCTGTTGCTGGGCGAAACCGGCAGCGGCAAGGAGTTGCTGGCACAGGCCATCCACGGTGCTTCGCCACGGGCGCACAAGGCCTTCGTCAGCATCAACAGCGCGGCGATTCCCGAAGCGTTGCTTGAAGCTGAGTTCTTCGGCACAGCACCGGGCGCCTTCACCGGCGCCGACCGCAAGGGCCGCACCGGCAAGTTGCAGATCGCTCAGGGCGGGACGCTGTTTCTCGACGAAATCGGCGACATGCCGCTACCGCTGCAAAGCAAATTGCTGCGGGTGTTGCAGGAAAAGGAATTCGAGCCTGTCGGCTCCAACGATGTGATCCAGAGCGATGTTCGGGTGATCGCCGCGACCTCAACGGATCTGGAAGCGGCGATCAAGCGCGGCGAATTCCGCGCGGATTTGTATTACCGGCTCAACGTGCTTCCGATTCAGGTGCCGCCGCTGAGGGAGCGGCTGGATGATCTGCCGGCGCTCAGTGAAGCGATTCTTGAAGAGCTGCGCAGTCAGCACGAACTCAACCGTGAAGCGCTTGAGCTACTGGGTCAGCATGCCTGGCCGGGGAATATCCGCGAATTGCGCAACGTGCTGGAGCGAGCGGCGCTGCTCAGTGATGACCTGATGCTGACGGCGGATGACATTCGGGCGGCGATTGGCACGTTTACTCCGGTTGAGCGAACGCTGACGCCTCTGTCAGAGCCGGCAAACAACGAGACTTTCAGTCAGGCCCGCGAGCGGTTTGACCGACAGTTGATTCAATCCACCCTCGCGCAATGCGGGGGCAAGGTGATTGAAGCGGCTGAGCGGCTGGGACTGGGTCGTTCGACGCTTTACAAGAAGATGATCGCGCTCGGGATCGCAGAGTCTCAATAGAGAGACACCATTCTCCAAATAAAGACAGAATCAAAAGCTTCGCGGGCAAGCCCACTCCCACAGGGTAATGCGCTCAACTGTGGGAGCGGGCTTGCCCGCGAAAGCGTCCTCACAGCCATAGAAGTCTCTAAACAGAGACAAAACCCCGAATACCACCGCCAAACATCAAATTAATTCCTTTTATTTCAATAACTTAACCATCTGGCACAGTTCTCGCTATAGCCCTCCCCACACCCGTTCCACCCACAAAAATAACAATCGAAGGAGCACACCATGAGTGTGATCATCGCCTTGGCAGCCCTCGCGCTGCTAATGCTCGCGGCCTACCGTGGCTACAGCGTTATCCTTTTTGCCCCGATCGCCGCCCTCGGCGCCGTCCTGCTCACCGACCCGTCTGCCGTCGCCCCTGCTTTCACCGGGGTGTTCATGGAGAAGATGGTCGGTTTCATCAAACTCTACTTTCCCGTGTTCCTGCTCGGCGCGGTGTTCGGCAAGCTGATCGAACTGTCGGGGTTTTCCCGCTCGATTGTTGCTGCAGCGATTCGTCTGCTCGGCACACGCCAGGCGATGCTGGTGATCGTGCTGGTCTGCGCCCTGCTCACCTACGGCGGCGTTTCGCTGTTCGTCGTGGTGTTCGCGGTCTACCCGTTCGCAGCGGAAATGTTCCGCCAGAGCAACATCCCCAAGCGCCTGATCCCGGCAACCATCGCCCTCGGCGCGTTCTCGTTCACCATGGACGCCCTACCCGGCACGCCGCAGATCCAGAACATCATCCCCAGCACCTTCTTCAACACCACCGCGTGGGCGGCACCTTGGCTGGGTGTGATCGGCACGATTTTCGTGTTCTGCGCCGGCATGCTGTTCCTGCAACGTCAACGCAACAAGGCGCAGCGTGCCGGTGAAGGCTACGGCACCGAACTGAGCAACGAACCGGAAACCGCCGAAGACCTGAAACTGCCGAACCCGTGGATCGCCCTGTCGCCGCTGCTGGCGGTGGGGATCATGAACCTGCTGTTCACCCAGTGGATTCCGCAGTGGTACGGCAAGACCCACAGCCTCGCACTGCCGGGCATGGCCGCGCCGGTCACCACCGAGATCGCTAAACTGACCGCGATCTGGGCGGTGCAGGCAGCATTGCTGGTGGGCATTCTGATGGTCTTGGCATTCGGTTTTAAAGCGATCAAAAGCAAGCTCGCCGAAGGCAGCAAAAGCGCAGTCAGCGGTGCGCTGCTAGCGGCGATGAACACTGCGTCGGAATACGGTTTCGGTGCGGTCATCGCCTCGTTGCCGGGTTTTCTGGTGCTGGCCGACTGGCTCAAGAGCATTCCCAATCCGCTGGTCAACGAAGCGATCACCGTGACCCTGCTGGCCGGTATCACCGGTTCCGCTTCGGGCGGCATGAGCATCGCGCTGGCAGCGATGTCCGAACAATTCATCAGCGCTGCCCACGCCGCCAACATTCCGCTGGAAGTGCTGCACCGGGTGGCCGCGATGGCCAGCGGCGGCATGGACACCCTGCCGCACAACGGCGCGGTGATTACCCTGCTCGCCGTCACTGGCCTGACTCACCGTGAGGCCTACAAGGACATTTTCTGTATTACGCTGATCAAGACCCTGGCGGTTTTCGTGGTGATCGGCACTTTCTACGCCACTGGCATTGTGTGAGGTATTGATGACGACTCTTTCTGGCAAGACCGCACTGGTTACCGGCTCCACCAGCGGCATAGGACTGGGCATCGCCCTGACGCTGGCCAAGGCTGGCGCCAACCTGATCCTCAACGGCTTTGGCGACGCGTCGAAGGTGATCGCCGAAGTCGAACAGTTCGGCGGCAAGGTCGGCCATCACCCGGCAGACGTCAGCGACCCTGCGCAGATCGCCGACATGATCGCCTACGCCGAGCGCGAGTTCGGCGGCGTGGACATTCTGGTCAACAACGCCGGTATCCAGCACGTCGCGGCGGTTGAAGAATTTCCGGTAGAAAGCTGGGATTCGATCATCGCGATCAACCTGTCGTCAGTGTTTCACAGCACTCGTCTGAGTTTGCCGGGCATGCGCACCAAGGGCTGGGGCCGGATCGTCAACATCGCTTCGGTGCATGGTCTGGTCGGTTCCACCGGCAAGGCTGCGTATGTGGCGGCCAAGCATGGGGTGATCGGCCTGACCAAAGTGGTCGGCCTGGAAACCGCCGCCAGCAACGTCACTTGCAACGCCATCTGCCCGGGTTGGGTGCTGACGCCGCTGGTGCAGAAGCAGATCGACGATCGCGCGGCCAAAGGTGTCGACCCGCAGCAGGCGCAACACGACCTGCTGGCAGAGAAACAGCCGTCGCTGGAGTTCGTCACCCCGGCACATCTGGGTGAGCTGGTGCTGTTTCTGTGCAGCGAGGCCGGCAGCCAGGTGCGTGGCGCGGCGTGGAATATCGATGGCGGATGGCTGGCGCAGTAAGCTTGCAACTGATCGCTCCCACATTGCAGTGGGAGCTTTCTGACCAACAATAAGAGGCAAACCATGTCCGACATTCTCTGGCAACCCGATGCCAAACGCATTGCCCGGTCCCGCATGGACGGCTTTCGGCGCTTCATCAATCAGCGCCACCACCTGAAGCTCGACGACTACCCGGCCCTGCACCAATGGTCCATCGACCAGCGCGAAGCGTTCTGGCAGGCGATCGTGGATTTCTTCGACATCAGTTTTCACACCCAGCCCGACGCTGTTCTGCGTGGAGGCATGAAAATGCCGGGGGCCGAATGGTTTCCCGGCGCCACGTTGAATTTCGCCGAGCATCTGCTGAGTCGGCGCGACGATGCCATCGCTGTGATCGCTATCGGGGAAAACGGCCAGCGAGAACTGCTGACCTGGGCCGAGCTGGCCCGGCAAGTCGCCGGGTTCCAGGCCAGCCTGCAAGCGGCCGGTGTTGTGCTCGGCGACCGGGTTGCAGCCTGCATGCCCAACACCTGGCAAACCCTGGTGGCGATGCTCGCGACCACCAGCCTGGGGGCGATCTGGTCTTGCTCGTCACCGGACTTTGGCACCCATGGCGTGATCGACCGTTTCGGCCAGATCGAGCCCAAAGTACTGATCACCTGCGCCGGTTACCGTTACGCCGGCAAAGAGATCGACCAGACCATCAAGATCAATGAAATCCTCGAACAACTGCCGACCTTGCAGCAGTTGATCATCGTGCCCTACGCGCGACCTCAGGCCCATGCCACGGATTACCGGACACCCGCCAACGTCACGCTGTGGGACGACTTCTATGACCCCGGCGATGAGCCGAACTTCGTCCCGGTGCCGTTCGACCATCCGCTGTACGTGCTGTATTCCAGCGGCACCACCGGCGTGCCGAAATGCATCGTGCACAGCACCGGCGGCGTGCTGCTGCAACACGTCAAGGAACACGGGCTGCATGTCGACCTCGGCCCCGGCGACCGCTTGTTCTACTACACCACCTGCGGCTGGATGATGTGGAACTGGCTGGTCTCGGCGCTGGCGGTGGGCAGCGCGGTGGTGCTGTATGACGGCTCACCGTTTTACCCGGACAACGAGCGACTGCTGGAGCTGCTCGACGACGAACAGGTCAGCGTGTTCGGCACCAGCCCCAAATTCCTCGCAACCTTGGAAAGCAGCGGCATCAAGCCCCGGGAAAGCCATGACTTCAGCAGCCTGAAAACCCTGCTCTGCACCGGTTCCGCGCTGTCACCGCAGAGTTATGAATTCGTTTACCGCGACTTCAAGCCGGACGTTTGCCTGTCCTCGATGTCCGGCGGTACGGACATCGTGTCCTGCTTCGTCAATGGCAACCCGCTATCGGCTGTGCGTCGGGGCGAACTCATGGGCAAGAGCCTGGGCATGGCGGTGGAGGTGTGGAACGACGCAGGCAAGCCGGTGATCGGCGAAAAAGGTGAGCTGGTGTGTACCCGACCGTTTCCGGCGATGCCGATCGGACTCTGGAACGATCCCGATGGCGAAAGGCTGCACAAATCCTATTTCAGCCAGTTCCCCGGCGTTTGGGCCCAAGGTGACTACGCCGAACAACTGCCCCACGGCGGGATGCTGATTCACGGCCGCTCCGATGCCGTGCTCAACCCCGGTGGCGTGCGTATCGGCACGGCGGAAATCTACCGCCAGGTGGAGAAAGTCCCGCAAGTGCTGGACAGCGTCGCCATCGGCCAGCAGTGGCAGGACGACGTGCGCGTGGTGCTGTTCGTGCGTCTCAAGGAAGGCGTAACGCTGGATGAGGCACTGCAACAGCAGATCCGCCAGGTGATCCGCGCCAACACCACGCCGCGGCATGTGCCGGCAAAGATCGTTGCAGTCACCGACATTCCACGCACGATCAGCGGCAAAGTGGTTGAGCTGGCAGTTCGCAATGTCGTGCACGGTGAGCCCGTGAAAAACACCGATGCCCTGGCCAACCCCGAAGCATTGGAGCAGTTTCGGGATCGACCAGAACTGACTGGTCAGTGAAATGGGGCATCCTCTGAGTGGATGCCCCAGCGATCAAAGGTCGAACGCCAGCAGGACTTCTCCTTCAATCTGCTCGCCGTTGCTGGCCGTCACGGCGCTCTGCAGGGTTTCAAGGTTGCGACGGAATCGCCAGTTGTACTCACCCGACGCCTGATCCAACAACAGGGTCATCACGGCGTAGGTATCGGCATTCTCCAGGGCGCGACTCTTGTCGTATTTTCCCGACGCGCCTTCGCCGGTCGATGCTTTGAAACTGCCCCGGCTCGCATCCACACCGGCATCGGCCTGGATACTCGTCGGGACGCGCGCGTGACCCCGCGCCAGATTAATCAACGGTGCGACGTCCAACTTATAATGCTCGGCCTCGATTGCCGGCTTCATGGGGGCAATTGCAAGCTGTCGGAATTTCGGATCGACTTTAAAGACTTCATGAATCAGGTCATCGGCAATGACGTTGGTACTCAGATGTGCATTGTGGAAATGATCCTGCAGATTTTCTCCGTACACCTTCATAAACCGATGCGTCTCGGAGGCTGGCTTGCCAGCTCGCCTCCACGCAAGGTAAAGCGCGGAGTCGATAAGCATCGTTCGGCCATCCTCCTGAACCGCTTCCAGAAGGCAGTTGCCGAACGAAAAGCCGTCGAAGTCGGTTTTGATTAACTTGAGATACGTCAGCATGTTGTCTCGCCCCCTGGCACTGCTGCCAAACAGCAAACCGGCTACCAGGTCAGTCTTGAGCTGATCGACATTATTGACTAGAGACCTCAAGGCTCCATCGACCTTGCTGGACGCCCTGGGCAAGGCTCTGCCGATGATTTGGCCGATATAGGCATCCGGCAGTTTTCGGAAAGACTGATAGGGTCGCAACGCATGAGCAAAGGTGAAATCACTCAGCTTCGGCCCCCAGGCCCGCCCTGATCGGTTGATTGCGAACCAGTGAGTACCTTGCTTGAGCGCCCGGACATTCAGTACTTGAGCCGACGTAGCCGATGGCCGCCAGCTACCCTGGCACAGTCTTGCGTAATCACTCGCCTGCCACAGATCGACAGACGCTGCATGGCCCACAATTCGACGCAACTGGAACCTGGCGGACGTGAGGGTCTTCACACCATTTCGAACAAGCCGCGCACCGCCTCGTCCCAGTAGTTTGCCGCCGGTTCTGGCCATCGCGCCAAAGCCATCGAGTGGATTGAAGACCGAAATCGTCGTGCTCAAGGCGAACCTGGCCAGACTGGCAACCTTAGCCGTAGTCGACACCGAACGCGCGATCACGCTCATCACTTTGCTGGCGACGCCAACAGCGGTTCCGAGCAGTCCGATAGCATCCATGACGCAACCAAACACACCACTGCCAATACGATCCTTGTCACCGGAGGTCAGATCGGCGATACAGCTTCTGAAAGGCACTACCAGATTCAGAACGTACTCCCCGAGTTTCTCCAGACGTTGCCTTTCTTCTTCCAGCGGCGTCGGCAGCAATGCGACGGATTCGACATCCTTGTAGGTCGCTGGCGGATGATGATCGACGATAAAGGCTGCCAGCGCCGTTAATTGAACGTCGTCAAAACTTTGATAGGCAGTACCGTTGTATTCGGCCGAACGATTTATTTTGCGCAACGTTCCCAGTTTGTCGATGACACCACGACTGTCGTTGGCACTGGCGCTTCTGCGCCCTTCGGTGAAACACCCCAGGTCCGTCGGCAACGTCAGTACCGCTGCTGCCGGCACGTACGCTTTCAGATTCCCGTCATAGTCCAGACGCGAAGCCTTGTTCATGGCACCGCAAAGGCGGACCAGTTCAGCCAGTCGTTCATTTTTGCGACACACACCCTGCAAGGTGAATACTTCATAGCAGAGCAGTTCATTGCCACCCTTCAAGGCACACATGACAAAGCCATAACGGCCGGTCGCTTCATCTCGAGCCTGCTGAGTCTCCGACAGCACCGTCCTGGAAACTGACGCGGCGCCCGTCAAGCCATTCTGTGTGGACACCGGCGGCGTGTGATAAACACCTACGGACGGTCGCAGGGTGAAGAAACTGACATCACCGTTCAGAAATACCCGACGATCCGCCGAAGGCATTCTGGAAATGGCCAGCTTCAACGTGGTGGTCATTGCACCTTTCAGGTTGTCATACCACCGCGAAACCTCCTTGATTACAAAGGGCTTGATCGGCGCCAACGCGTATATCGGCGCGCCGAACTGTCTGAAGATGCTGGGTTGATTCATCAGGTCCCACTGCCGGCTCGTAAGTTCTCCCGAGGCATGAATTTCGACCATTGATCTGGCTTTTGGATCGGGTTTGGTCACTTTATCCAGTACAGGCCGTATGTCCAACGCGAACGATGGTGCAGGCACCTCGCCCGCATCACGCACTCGCTGTTCAAAAAGAACGTCCTTCTCCAGGAAATCGCATCCCGGAAGGGCTCTTTTCAACTCTTGCAATGCGCAGGTCATTTTGTCAGGCAATGGTCTGGCCAGCACCTCGGCTGTCCGGGCTAACAGTTTCATGTGCGTTTCATAATGGCCAAACACCACATTCGATGCGCTCTGAGGGTCCGCAGCCAAGGCGTCATGAGTGATGATGCCGTTGATAAGCCCCCAATCGAGCACCGGGTCAATGACCGCAATGGCTCGTAGATCACGCAAGGATTTGCTCGGCGGTTCCATATTGCCAAACACTTGGATTTTGCTGGCATTCATTACACGGGCCAGCCCTTTGGTTTTCAGCTCGAGGGTCGCCACCGCACTGCAAAAGCTGATCCAGCCAACAGAACCGACCAGCATATCTTCACTGATGCCTTGCACCAGAAATTCCGGTGCCTGTTCACCGAGCATGATATGGGCGGCCAGAGCGGCGGCTTCCCGGGACACTTTTCTTGTAGCAATCAAATGATTTTCGAAGTGTTTGAAGACTGCATAAGGATGCAAATCGCAATTAGCTGGCTGATAAAGATCATACCCACAAATAACGTTTCTGTTGGCAGAGCCTTCTGTTGAGTCTAGATCGATAATAATGGCGCTCAACATCAATTGACCCAGTTCTTCCGGCGCCATGGCGTCGGTGTCATCGGCGCCATACCAATCCAGTGCCTGGATATATTTTTTCGCCAGAAGTTGAGTGTCCTCGTGAAACAAAATCCCCTCTATCAACCATCCATTATCGGCATTGGCTCCTGCCAACGCGCTTGCGGCGCCCTTGTATACCTTATCCAGCAATCGGACATCATGGGTTAATAAAGTAGCTGTAAAAGCCTTGATACGACTTTTTTCTGCATCTGTCAGAACGACGGACATCTCATCTTCGCCACTGATCTGCCCCCAATAATTCCCAAACCAAGGATCAAATGCTTCAATGCTTAGATGCTCGATAAGCTTTTTGCAATCGCCCACAGTGGCAGGAATATCGAACTCATAGAATCTCAGCCATTGTTCCAGCGACCCTTCATTGGTGTCCCAGATCACTCCACCTGTCTGCGCCGCGCACCGCGCCAACAAGTCCAAGTCATTGCGGTCTTGGTCGAGGGTGGCGTACAGCGGCAACGGGGGCAGCAGCTTACCTTTGGAAAAAATCAGCAGTTCACCCTCTTCCGTCAAGGCGGCGTGGCTATAGGTTTCGATAGCAAGTGCATTGATAACGTCCTGTATGAATGCACGCTCCTGCAGTTCCCCGATGCGGCCAGCCAGCGGTGCATGCAGATTGTAAATTGACGAGCCCTTGACCATGTTAAAAAAACTGCCTGACAGATCCAGCTGAACATCATCGCTCTCGCCATACTTGCCGACATTCTTATTCAGTCGCTCTACAACCAATAGTGTTTCTTCACGATCAGCTGCCAAACGTTTTACATCCGCCTCTGTCGTCGAGACAGCAGACGCATTCGATTGAATTCTCACAAATAATCCTCAAAAAATATCTGACAAAAGAACAGGCAAATAACCTTTAAACAGACTCAATCAAATACTGTTTAAAATCGACCCTTACGATGTCAGCTAATTTTTCAGAACCATTCAAAAGTATGCAAACTTCAAAAAAACAATAACAAAACCAGCACCACGCCTTTTACTCTTCAAAATTGCCAGGCCTTGCGGAAAAACATTTTTTACAGTTGCTTACTATTCATCAAGCAGTCCCCAACTTTCCGAAGAAGTTTTGTCGGCACGTACATTTTGCTCATTTAACTTCAGTGAAAGACGCAAGTTATTGACTGAGTCAGCATTTCTCAATGCTTCGTCTTCACTGATTGCACCTTCAATCACTAGTTGATGCAGGGCGCTGTCAAAGGTACGCATACCAAGTTCCCCGGACTTTTCCATGATGACTTTCAGATCGTCCAACTGGTTGTTCTTGATCAGGTCGGCAATCGTCGGCGATCCCAGCATCACTTCCACGGCCGCGCGCCGCTGTCCATCGACGGTTCGTACCAGACGCTGGGACACGAGGGCCTTGAGGTTGTTGCCCAAGGCGTGCATCAGTTGAGGACGCCGCTCCTCGGGAAATAAATTGACGGCTCGATCCAGCGCCTGACTGGCGTTGACAGCATGCAATGTGGAGAGAACCAGATGCCCGGTTTCGGCGAACGCCAATGCATGCTCCATGGTCTCGCGGTCGCGGATCTCGCCGATCAGCACCACGTCCGGAGCCTGGCGCAAGGTGTTCTTGAGCGCCGCATGAAAGCTACGTGTGTCGACCCCGACTTCGCGCTGATTGATGATCGACTTCTTGTGTCGATGGATATACTCCACCGGATCCTCAATGGTGATGATGTGCCCGCTGCTGTGGCGATTGCGATGATCGATCAGCGCCGCCAGGGAGGTAGACTTGCCGGAGTCGGTAGCGCCCACGAACAGAATCAACCCCTGCTTGAGCATCACCGTTTCGAGCAGCACTGGCGGTAATTTGAGGTCTTCGAATCGCGGAATGTCGAGTTTGACGTTACGGATAACAATCGACACGTCGTTGCGTTGTTTGAAAATATTGACCCGGAAGCGGCCGATACCCGTTCGAGAAATCGCCAGGTTCATTTCCAGATCCCGGTCGAACTCACGGCGCTGCTCGGCGTCCATCAGGGAGGCGGCGACACTGCTCACCTCGCCGGGTTTGAAGGGCTGGTCGCTCAAGGGCATCAGTACCCCGTCGAACCGCGCACTGGGTGGTGCACCGGTGGAAAGAAACAGATCCGAACCGTGACGGCTCGCCAGCAGTTTGAGCAGTGCGTCGATTTCCATGGCAAGAAACACCCGTGAAGCTTTCAATGAATCGCAAGGCCCGTCGTCGTGACGCAACGGGCCTTACAGCGTCTACCGCACTAGGATAGTAGACGCCGCCTCACCGACCGATGCTCAGGATTGATGTGATGAACGCTGTACCGAACACCAACGACGCCCAGGCATTGATTGCCCGCACCAACTGGAGCCGCAGCCCGCTGGGCGCCTCCGGCACCTGGCCACAGAGCTTGCGCACCGCGGTAGACATCGTGATTCACTCGCCGATGCCGATGCTGCTGTTGTGGGGTCCGCAGTTGACCCAGATCTACAACAACGGCTTTGCGCTGCTGGCCGGCAGCAAGCATCCGCACGCTTTCGGACAGCCGGCACACCAGATATGGCCGGAACTTCGAGACTTTACCGACCCGATTTACAGCGCAGTCCTACAAGGCCAGGTGCGAACCTACAGCGAACGGCGCTTCACCTTGCAACGGGACGGCAAGGATTCCGACTTCTGGCTGGATTTGACCTACAGCCCGATCCGCGATGAAAGCGCGCAAGTGGCTGGCATTCTGGTCACCGCCATTGAAACCAACGAACGCCGGCGCATCGCCCTGGAACTGCAGCAACGCTCGGAAGACAGTCTCAAGGCCCAGCGCGAAAGCGAAGAGCGCCTGCAACTGGCGCTGGCAGCCACCGATGCGGTCGGCACCTGGGATTGGGACATCGGCGAAGACCGCTTCATCGCCGACGCGCATTTCGCCCAGTTGCACGGTGTCGATCCGGCGCTGGCCGGTCAGTTGCCGATCAGCGAATACCTGCAAGGCGTGCACCCCGAAGACCGCGCGATGATTGCCCGCAGCATCAAGCACTGCATCACCCACGGCACCGAATACGCCGAGGAATACCGGTTACTGCAAGCCAATGGCGAGCTGCGCTGGGTGTTCGCCCGCGGGCGCTGCTACAAGGATCATCATGGCCGGCCGATGCGTTTTCTCGGCGCCGCGCTGGATCTGACCGAGCGCAAGCACACCGAACAGGCATTGCGCCAAAGCCAGACCGAGCTGCAACTGATCATCAACGCCATGCCGATCCTGATCAGCTATGTCGACCACGAAGAACGCTTTCGCCTGAACAACGCCGCGTACCTCGACTGGTACGGGCTCACGCCTCAAGAGCTGTACGGTCGCACGATCCGTGAGGTGATCGGCGAAGAGGCCTATTTCCTGCGGGCGCCGTACATCGCCGAAGCCCTCGCCGGCCGCCCTTGCTCGTTCAGCCTGTACACGCCGCACCGCGACGGCAGCCAGCGGCATGCCTTGATGAACTACCTGCCGCGCCACGGCGCGGACGGTGCGGTGAACGGTTTCTACATCTTCGTGATCGACGAGACCGAACGTAAAAAGACCGAAGAAGCCCTGCGCAACCTCAATGAAACCCTTGAGGAACGCGTGAGTGCGCGCACCGAACAACTGGCCCAGGCCAACCAGCGTTTGCAGAACGAGATGTTCGAACGCGAACGCGCCGAAGACGCTCTGCGCCACGCGCAGAAAATGGAAGCGGTCGGCCAGCTCACCGGCGGCATCGCCCACGACTTCAACAACATGCTGACCGGCATCATCGGCAGCCTCGACCTGATGCAGCGCTACATCGCCAATGGCCGCGCCGATGAGATCGGCCGTTTCACCGACGCGGCGGTGTCCTCGGCCAACCGCGCGGCGGCACTGACCCACCGTCTGCTGGCGTTCTCCCGGCGCCAGTCGCTGGATCGCAAGACCATCGACGTCAACGAACTGATCCGTTCGCTGGAAGACCTGATCCGCCGCACCAAGGGTGATCCGATCGAGCTCAAGTTGCGCCTTGCCGACAATGTCTGGTCCGTCAGTACGGATGTCAGCCAACTGGAAAACGCCCTGCTCAATCTGGTGATCAACGCCCGCGACGCCATGCCCGACGGCGGCGAGCTATTAATCGAAACCGCTAACGTCTACCTCGACGGCAACGACATCACCACCCTCGAACCGGTCAAGGCCGGTGACTACTTGATGCTCGCGGTGAGCGACAACGGCACCGGCATGACGCCTTCGGTGCGCTCCAAGGCGTTCGATCCGTTCTTTACGACCAAACCCATCGGGCAAGGCACCGGGCTCGGGTTATCGATGATTTATGGCTTTGCCCAGCAATCGGGTGGACACGTCAGCCTCGACAGCCTGCCTGGCCAGGGCACCTGCGTGCGGCTGTACTTGCCGCGCCTCCACGCGCCGGAACCTGAGCAGCCATTGGCAGAAACGGTCAGCGAGACACCCACCCCCGCGACCGGTGAAACCGTGGTGGTGGTCGAGGACGATCCGGCGGTGCGCATGCTGGTGATGGACCTGCTCAAGGAGCTGGGTTATCGCGCCCATGAGGCCGAAGACGCCAGGAGTGCCCTGCCGCTGCTGGAATCGGACATGCGGGTTGACCTGCTGGTGACCGACGTCGGCCTGCCAGGCATGAACGGCCGGCAACTGGCTGAGATCGCCCGCCAGCATCGTCCGGGGCTCAAAGTGTTGTTCATGACCGGTTACGCGCAGAAAGCCGCCGAACGCCAGGGCTTCCTCGAAGACGGTATGGACATGGTCGCCAAACCGTTTTCCATCGAACAGCTGGCCGGCAAGATCCGCACGATGACCAGCCAAACCCCGTGACTTGAGGCATAATCCGCGCCCCGCCGTCACCCCGCTACAGGTATTGCACGATGAAAGCCCAAGCCCGCCATATTCTGGTGAAGACCGCCGAAGAGGCTGAAAAACTCAAACAACGCATCGCCAATGGTGAAGCGTTCGATGTGCTGGCGAAGAAGTTTTCGACCTGTCCGTCCGGCAAGCGCGGCGGCGATCTGGGTGAAGTGCGGCCGGGACAGATGGTCGGCGCGATCGATGCGGTGATCTTCAAAAAGCCGCTGCGCACGGTGCACGGGCCGATCAAGAGCAAGTTCGGTTATCACCTGGTGCAGGTGTTTTACCGCGATTAAGTGTTTGGCTTCAGGGCCAATCGTGAGCAGGCCCGCTCCCACAAAAAAATCGTGAACGACACACAATCACTGTGGGAGCGAGCCTGCTCACGATCCGATTGCCCGGCAATCGGTCACCGATTACTTCGGAATCAGAGCGCCGGGTACTTGAATAACCTGGCTCGCTAGCAGATGGCCGGCCTGCGCCGCTTCCGCCGGGCCACCCCCAAGCAAACGACTCGCCAGATACGCCGCACTGAACGAATCCCCCGCCGCCGTGGTGTCCACCACCTTCTCGACCTTCTGCGCCGGGATTTCGAACGCCTCCCCGTCGCAACGGATCAGACAGGCTTCGGCGCCGCGTTTGAGCACCACTTCCGGCGTGCCGATCTGCGCATACGCTGCAAACACCGCATCACAGTCTTCGAAATGAAACAGCGCCTGCTCGTCGTCCACCGTCAGCAATGCCAGATCGACATGAGGCAACACGCTGCGATACGCCGCCCGCGCCGCCTCCACTGAAGCCCACAGTCGCGGCCGATAGTTGTTGTCGAAGACGATTCGCGCATCACGCTGACGGGCTTCGATCAAGGTTTGAATCAGTTTTTCACGGCCCTGTGTGCCGAGTACCGCCAACGTGATACCGCTGAAATACAACACGTCATAATCCGGCAGCGCCGCCAGAATCGGTGCGGCCGCCGGCGTGGTGAAGCAGTCGCGCACGGCGGCTTCGTTGCGCCAGTAAAGGAAGCGACGCTCCCCGGCGGCATCGGTCTGGATGCAATACAGGCCAGGCAGACGACCGGGCAAGCGCTGAACCAGATCCAGACCAATGCCTTCGTCGGCCCAACTGCGGCACATCGCGTCACTGAAGCTGTCGTCACCCAGCGCCGTGACGTAATCGACGTTCGCCTTGTCGCCCATGGCGCGGGACAGATAGACCGCCGTGTTCAGCGTGTCACCGCCAAAGCTCTGTTGCAGACTGCCATCGGCACGTTGCTGGAGTTCGATCATGCATTCGCCGATCAGGGCGATGCGCGGGGTGTTCGGACCCAATGCACTGAGCATGTTCATCAGAAGCAGGTTTCCATGGTTTCGATCACCGACAACTGCTCGTCCACCAGCAGCCCTACGCGCCACTTGTCGAAGGTCAGGCACGGGTGGGAAGTGCCAAAGGAAATGATGTCGCCGACGCGCAATTCCACGCCCGGCGCCACGGTCATGAACGCGTGCTGGTCCATCACCGCCGTCACCTTGCAGGCACCGACATCGTCGCCCACCGCCGGCAGCACACCGGCCTTGTAACGCAGCAACGGCACCGGCATCCCGGCATCGAACGCCACGTCACGCTTGCCCAGGGCAATCACGGCAAAGCCAGGCTCCGGCATCGACTGCACGTGGGCCCAGACTTCCAGCGCCGGACGCAGCCCTTCGTGCAGGTCACTGCGACGATCGAGCACGCAGCACTGCGCCTCTTTATAAATGCCATGGTCGTGCGCCACGTAACTGCCGGGACGCAACACGCTGAGGAAACGCCCGCCAGCGTTCTGCGCTTCGAACGATTCGGCAATCAGGTCGTACCAGGCCGAACCCGACGCGGTGATGATCGGCTTGGCGATGGCGAACGCGCCGCTGTCCTGCAACTGCACCGCCAGACGCACCAGCGAGGCGGCGAATTCACGGATGCCGGTGACGGCGTGATCGCCATGGATCACGCCTTCGTAACCTTCGATGCCGGTCAAGGCCAGTGCCGGCTGCGCGCCGATGGCCTTGGCCAGTTCGATGACTTCCTGCTCGCTGCGGCAACCGCAACGGCCACCGACCACCCCGTACTCGATCATCACGTTCAACCGCACGCCACGCGACGCGAAGTAAGCGCCCAGATCGGCGACGTTGTCCGGGTGATCGACCATGCAATAGAAATCGAAACCGGAATCGTCCGCCAGCAGATCGGCAATCAACGCCATGTTCGGCGTGCCGACCAGTTGGTTGGCCATCAACACCCGGCGTACGCCGTGGGCGTAAGCGGCGCGGGTCTGGGTGGCGCTGGCCAGGGTGATGCCCCACGCGCCGGCGTCGAGCTGACGACGAAACAGCGCCGGGGTCATGCTGGTCTTGCCATGGGGCGCGAGTTCGGCGCCGCTGTCGCTGACGAATTTCTGCATCCAGCGGATGTTGTGTCCCAGCGCTTCACGGTGCAGGACCAGCGCCGGCAGGCTGATGTCACGCACCAGTTGCGCGCCGACGGCGGCATCGCCCTTTTCCACGGCAGCAGTGTTGTTGGCAGTCGTCATGGTCGAACTCCTCACAGTCGCGCCCGCAGGCAAGCGCGGTTATTCGTTGATTCGCCGGGCGAGGCTGTTGGCGCTCTCGATCAAGACCCGGCGATAGTCGTTGTAATGGGTCTTGGCATCGGCGCGCGGGGCGACGATGCACAGGGTGCAGATGGCCACGCCTTGAGGGTCTTTGACCGGGGCGGCGAAGCAATGGGTGAAGGTGTCGGCGACACTGTCGAAGGAGAAGAAACCGTCGATGCCAGCCTGACGGATTTCCGCCAGAAACGTCTCCATCGGCAGGCGTTCGCCATCCGGCAGGATGAAGTCCTCGGGGTCGATCAAATCGCTGATCTGCTGGTCACTCAAGTGCGCCAGCAGCAGGCGTCCCGAGGCGGTCCACGGGATCGGCGCGTTTTCGCCGATATCGGAAGAAATGCGGAAATGCCGCTCGCCCTCCTTCATCAGCGCCACCGTGTATTTACGCCCGTTAAGCAGGCACATCTGCGCGGTTTCCCGGGTCTGGCTGACGATCTCCTGCAACGCGTGATCAGCCTCGCGACTGAGGTCGAAATGCCGCAAATGCGCCTGCCCGAGGAAGTACAGCTGACGACCGAGATAGACGTGACCGTCCTTGCCCACCGGCTCCAGGATCCGCCGCTCGAGCAATGACGCCACCAGTTCGTAGACCGTGGATTTCGGGCTGCCGATGCCGTTGGCGATGTCGTTCGGGCGCAGTGGCTGGCCGATTTCCTTGAGAAAATCGAGGATATCGAACGCCCGGTCCAGACCGCGTGCCCGGCGCTTGATGGTGTCTTCGGTCATTTCAGTGGTTCCCATTCAAAGTGCCGGGAGTTTATCGCGAAAGATCGCTCCCACGCTCTGCGCGGGAGCGGTCGATACTCAGGCCTTCTTCTTGTACGCAATGCAGTCGATCTCGACCTTGCAGTCGACCATCATGCTCGCCTGCACACAGGCCCGGGCCGGTGCGTGTTCGGGCTTGAAGTACTCGCCGAAGACCTTGTTGAAACTGCTGAAATCCCGCGGATCGTCCAGCCACACGCCGGCACGTACCACGTCTTCCAGGCCATAACCGGCTTCTTCGAGAATCGCGATCAGGTTTTTCATGGTCTGGTGCGTCTGCTCGACGATGCCGCCCACAATGATCTCGCCATCCACCGCCGGCACCTGCCCGGAAACATGCAGCCAGCCATCGGCTTCAACGGCGCGGGCGAATGGACGCGGCTGGCCGCCAGCGGCGGTGCTGCCGGTGCCGTAACGAGTAATGCTCATGGGTGTTTCTCCTGATTGAAAAAGTGAAAAGTCAGAACCGCGTGCTTTTGAGAAATTCCGCCAGCCGCGGCGATTGAGGACGCTCGAACAGTTCCTTGGGAGGCCCCTGCTCTTCGATGCGCCCCTGATTCATGAAAACGATCTTGTCCGATACCTCGAAGGCAAAACGCATTTCGTGGGTCACCAGCAACATCGTCATGCCGTCCTCGGCCAGGCCTTTGATCACGTTCAGCACTTCGCCGACCAGTTCCGGATCGAGGGCCGAGGTGACTTCGTCGAACAGCATCAGGCTCGGGTTCATCGCAATCGCCCGGGCAATCGCCACGCGCTGCTGCTGACCGCCGGACAACTGGCCGGGAAAGTGATTGCGCCGTTCCAGCAGACCGACCCGCTCCAGCCATTTTTCGGCCAGGGCCACGGCTTCGTCCTTGTGCATCTTTTTGACTTTGAGCAGGCCGAGCGTGACGTTCTGCAACGCGGTCAGGTGCGGGAACAGGTTGAATTGCTGAAACGCCATGCCGGTCATCGCCCGATGACGGGCAATGACTTTTTCCGGGTGGCGCACGCGTTTGCCGTTGAGTTCGTCATAGCCGATGGATTCGCCGTCGAGCAGGATCTGCCCGCCCTGAAATTCCTCCAGCATGTTCACGCAACGCAGCAGCGTGGTCTTGCCTGAGCCGCTGGAGCCGATCAGCGTCACCACGTTGCCGCGCTGCATGCTCAGGTCGACACCCTTGAGCACTTCGACCGCGCCGTATTGCTTGTGCAGGCCACGGATGTCCAGCAGCGGCTGAGCGTTCTGGATGTTGGAAACTTGAGCTTGAGTCATGGCAGGGCCACCCGCTTTTCAATGTGCCGGCCGAGTAATTCGATGCCGTAGTTGATGACGAAGAACAGAAAACCGGCG
The DNA here is from genome assembly GCF_021602345.1 of Pseudomonas pharyngis. Classification (GTDB taxonomy): domain Bacteria; phylum Pseudomonadota; class Gammaproteobacteria; order Pseudomonadales; family Pseudomonadaceae; genus Aquipseudomonas; species Aquipseudomonas pharyngis. Next base: position 131,353 of record NZ_BQID01000002.1, on the reverse strand, counting down.
AACAGGTAAAACTCCAGGGTCATGAACGTCCGGGCGATGATCTGCTGGGTGCTGAGCAACAGCTCGGCCACGCCGATCACCGACAGCAAGGTCGACGCCTTGACGATTTCCGTGGACGAGTTGACCCAGGTCGGCAGGATCTGCCGCAGCGCCTGCGGCAACAGCACGTAACCGAGAGACTGATAGAACGTCAGGCCGATGGCCTTGCCGGCTTCCATCTGCCCGCGCGGCAAGGCCTGCAACGCACCGCGCACAATTTCGGCCACGTGAGAGCCGCAAAACAGCGTCAGCCCGAGGGCGCCGGCCTGAAAGGCACTGATCTGCCAACCGAGCGCCGGTGCCATGTAGAAGCAGGCCAGCACCAGCACGAACACCGGCGTGCCGCGAATCAGATCGACATAAAAGCGGAACGGCGCGCGCATCCAGAACTTGCCGTAAGTCAGAACCAGCCCGGCAAACACACCGATGACCGTGCCGAACAAAATCGCCAGCGCCGACACCTGCACGCTGGTCAGAAAGCCTTGCCACAAGGCTTCGCGGGCAATCCACAACTCATGCAACCAACTGGGGGATTCGTACATCGCAGCCTCCTATCGGCGGATTGCCAGACGCTGCTCGAGGTAACGCAGCAGCATGGCAATGAGGTAACAGGCCGCGACATACAACGCCGTGGTCACCAGCCAGGTTTCGATCACCCGGTAGCTTTCGACGTTGATCTTGCGCGCGTAATAGGTCAGCTCCGGCACCGCGATCGCAGCGGCCAGCGAGGTGTCCTTGAACAGCGAAATGAAGTTGTTCGAAAGCGCCGGCAGCACGTTGCGCAACATCACCGGCACGGTGACGTAGGCCTTCACCTGCCACTCGCCCAGACCAATCGCCAGCCCCGCTTCGCGCTGGCCCTTGGGGATGCTCAACAAACCGCCGCGGAACACTTCGGTCAGGTACGCCCCGGCATACAGCGACAGGGTGATGATGAACGACGGGATCTTGTCCAGCCGGATCCCCAGGCTTGGCAACGCAAAGTAGATCAACAGAATCAACACCAGAATCGGCGTGTTACGGATCACCGTCACATACACCGATGCCAGCACCCGCAAGGCGCGATGCCTGGACAGCAAGGCAAACGCCATCAGCAGGCCGATCACGCAGCCGATGGCGATCGACACCAGCGCCAGTTCGAGGCCCAGACCGAGCCCCGCCAGCAAGGTGTCGAAATCGCGCCACACGGCGGCAAAGTTCAACTGATAGTTCATGGTCGGCAGTACCTTGAGCGGGGCGCATCAGGGCGCCCCACTCTCACGGGATCATTTGAATTCGACTGGGAAACCGATGGCAGGCGATGGCAGATCGACGCCGAACCATTGCTTGAACGACGCGGCGTAGGTCGGGAACTCAACGCCGCTCATGGCTTCATGCAGCGCGGTATTGACGAAGTTCAGCCAGTCCTGATCGCCACGTTTGACGGCGCAGGCGTAGGTCTGCGGACTCCAGGCGTAAGTCGGGCTGCGGTAGCGGCCAGGGTTCTGCACCATCAGGTATTTGACCGAAGACTGGTCGGTGGCGGCGGCATCGGCGCGGCCGGAGTTCACCGCCTGATACATCAGATCGACGCTGTCGTACTGATCGACCTTGGCCTTGGGCAGCGCCTGATGCACCAGCTCCTCGGCGTACACGTTCTGCAGCACGGCCACGGTCACGCCATCGCCCCCTGCCTGCAGGTCTTCGATTTCCTTGTACTTGCTGTTGTTCGGCAGCAGCAGGCCGACGCCTTCGCGGTAGTACGGCAGAGTGAACGCCACTTGCTGCGCACGGCTGGCGGTGACGGTGATGAACTGGCAGCTCATATCGACCTTGTCGGTCAGCAGGTTGGGAATCCGCGCATCGGACGACTGCACCACGAACTCGACCTTGCTCGGGTCATTGAACAGACCTTTGGCCACTATCCGCGCGATGTCGATATCAAAACCCTGCAACTTGCCGTCCGCACCCTGGAAGTGCCACGGCGCATTGGTGCTGCCGGTGCCCACAATCAGTTTTCCACGGGCCAGGACGCTGTCGAGCTTGCTGTCGGCCGCCTGGGCCATACCCATGACAGCGGACGAAGCCGCGAGAACAAAAACACACGCTTTGAACAAGGAAGGTCGGCGATGCATGGCAAGCACTCCAGAGGATTGTTTATTCCGCTATACCGGAATACGGTTTGTTACTACGGAATAAACAGCAGAAAGTGTGCCACAGGATTCGCGGGGAATCTGCACCCGTTTGAAAATTCAAAGGAATCAAAGAGATACGTAAAACGGAAAAATAGAGAAACAGCGAGAGAGCGGAGCGTGCGCTACCGTTGGCTACAACAATGCGGGTAACAGGTTCCCAGTCGGTGCACGGGTGATCGATTCAGGGGCAGCGTTTATCTCCGAGAACCGAGCTCGAAGGTCGTCTATCGAAACTTTTATGGTCGGATCATTTTCCCGCTCCTTGCAGAGAGCTATCAGCTCCAGATCCTCAAGGCGATTCATAAGTGCCTCATCGATTCGTACTACGGAAACTGCTTTCAAACCTGCATCGCCGCCCATCAGAAGCTCCTTTGATAAATGCCTGAAAAACGATACCAGCTGCCTGGCCTCCACGGATCTGAGTCTTCTGAGGGAATGCTCTTGCATCAAAGTAGGACGAAATCATCCTTTGCAGGACCTACCTGTAATTTCTGACAGTAGACCGCCGTTTTGCCCTGCTTTAACTTCAAAGGCCTTCCAGACTCATTGACCAGGAGGCTCCAATGACGACACCGACTCGATATTCAGCGTTGCCCCCGACGTACCGGAAAGTCTTGAAAGCCAGGCGTCTTGTCGTCCTGTATTTCTTCAATGAGCATTGCGCTGCCTGCGTGTTTTCCAGCCCGGTTTTTCTCGAGATCGCCAAACCTTTCCGGCCCTGGATGGATATCTTCATGCTCGATACCGCACAGTCGTGTCGACATCCGGATGTCACGGGCACACCGACCGTGTTGTTCTACAAGGAAGGCGTTCTGGTCAAAAAACTGAAAGGCATCGGTACAGAGGAATCACTGCGTCACAACTTCACCCAACACCTCGGCAAAACCAGGCACTGCGCTGCAACACGCAAACCGAGCCATGACCTGAACTGGCTGCGTCACACCCTCCGCACCCTCTGCACCGTCCACCGCGCAAAACGGTGGAACCTTTCCTGAAAGTGCAATCCAAGCGCCATCAGGCAGTTGCACCTTCGCTCCTATTGATCTGTAACAACTAGCCTCGAGACCGGATTGGACAAGCTCCCATCCGGCTGCTTTTCTTTATTTCTCAGAAAGAGATGAGTGCTGCCGGCCCCTCGGGTCGCAGCCATGCTACGTCCAGGAAGGGTCAATGTCCTTTGAAGTCATGATGGTTTTCGGCACTCGCCCGGAGGCCATCAAAATGGCTCCGCTGGCCCGGATACTGCGTCAGTGGCCCGACATCACACTCAACATCTGCTCCACCGGTCAGCATCGCGAGATGCTGACTCAGGTACTGGAGGCCTTCGAACTGACATCAGTGAGGCCATCAGGCCTCACGCACCAGTAACACCCGTGTCACACGACGTTCTTCGACCGCCATCACGGTCATGCCCCAGCCTGCATGCTCCAGTCGATCGCCCTTCATCGGCAGGCGATCCAGCAGGCTCATCACCAGCCCGGCGAGGGTCTGGTAATCCTCGGTCGGCTCAGCGCGAAAACCGGTGTGCTCGCGGATGCGGGTCAGGTTCAGCGCACCGTTGACGATAAACCCGCCCTGCTCCTCGACTACATCGGGGCCGGCGATTTCACTGGCATCGGGCAGTTCACCGGCAATCGATTCGAGAATGTCGGTCATGGTCAACACACCCACAAAGTCACCGAACTCGTTCACCACAAAGGCAATGTGGGTCGAGGCTGCACGCATTTGTTCCAGTGCGTTGAGGATCGAATAGCTGTCCAGCAGGTTGACGGTCTTGCGCGCCAGGTGTTCAAGGTTCGGCTCGTTGCCGGCCAGATATTCCTTGAGCAATTCCTTCTTGTGCACGAAGCCCAGCGGCTCATCCACTGCGCCGTTACGAATCAGCGGCAAGCGCGAGTAGGACGAATGCATCAGTCGCGTGCGAATAGCCTCGGCGTCGTCCGCCAGATCAATGTGATCGACATCGGCGCGCACTGTCATCAAGGCGCGAATCGGTCGCTCGGCCAATTGCAGCACACCGCTGATCATCACCCGCTCGCGACGGTCGAACAGCTCCGCGCTCGGCGCTTCACCGTTGTCCAGCAAGTCGGAAATCTCCTCGCCGACTTCTTCCGCCGCCAGTTTGCGACCACCCAACAGACGCATCACCGCATGGGCCGTGCGCTCGCGCATCGGGCGCAAGCCCTGCATCGAGCGCTTGCGACGAGCGCGGGCGATTTGGTTGAAGATCTCGATCAGGATCGAGAAACCAATGGCCGCGTACAGATAACCTTTCGGGATGTGGAAACCCAGGCCTTCAGCGGTCAGGGCAAAACCGATCATCATCAGGAAGCCCAGACACAGCATGATCACCGTCGGGTGGGCGTTGACGAAACGGGTCAGCGGCTTGCTGGCAACGATCATCACACCAATGGACACGATCACCGCGATCATCATCACCGCCAGTTCATCGACCATGCCCACGGCCGTAATCACCGCGTCCAGGGAGAACACCGCGTCGAGCACGACGATCTGCGCCACGATCGGCCAGAACAGCGCATAAGCGGCGTTGGTCGAACGCTCGCCGATATGGCCTTCCAGCCGCTCGTGCAATTCCATGGTTGCTTTGAACAACAGGAACACACCACCGAACAGCATGATCAGGTCACGGCCGGAGAAGCTCTTGTCGAACACCTCGAACAAAGGCTGCGTGAGGGTAACCAGCCAGGAAATACTCGCCAGCAGGCCAAGACGCATGATCAGCGCCAGGCTCAAGCCGATGATGCGTGCGCGGTCGCGCTGATGCGGCGGCAGTTTGTCCGCCAGGATGGCGATGAACACCAGGTTGTCGATGCCCAATACCAGTTCCAGCACGATCAGTGTCAACAAGCCCAGCCATGCCGTGGGATCCGCTAACCATTCCATAATCTGTCTCTGTCTCTCTTCAGTGAATTCAGGCTGCCGGACACGGCAAAGCGCGGCGCGAAAGCTCGAAGGCTGCGCCATCAACGATAGTCGGGAGTCGGAAGACCGGATGCTGCGAGTGCGTCAAGACCGCGCAATGGCGCGAAGGGAACGTTGTTTTTTTAGAAGAACTGGGAGGCTCCGAGAGGGTGTTCATGCAAATCCTGAATGAAAAAAGGCCTTGAAGCGTACAGGCTCTGATGACTTTTCCTACAGCTGGAAATCATTTCAAAATCTGTACGCCGCCTGACTATCGCCGCTCTTGTCAGCATCGGCAGCCAACGGATATGTAAGGGCTAACGCCCGGAAAACCGCAGGCGAGACAACTGGCGCAGATCGTCCTCGACGTAGTAGTCGTTGGTCCAGCTGTCATCCGCCGCCAACGGCTGCACCTGCTTCAACGCCAGTTTTTTTGCGAAGTAGCGAAAACGGTAATGCTCGTAGAACCGCAGCAGTTCCAGGCCATAGCGATCCGCCAGATCGGTGTCGCCGCGAATGATCAGATAGTTCTCGTCATTTCCGTTGCTGGCGGAGGTGCTGAGGTTATGGCTGCCGCTGATGAGGGTCGGGCTGTCGCTGGTGAAATCGGTGACCACCGCTTTGGTGTGCACCAGCAGGTTGCCTTTCTGGCCTTTCATGTTTTCCCGCAACCAGCCTTCCAGTCCGGTGTTGAGCAACGCGGTGGCGGCGAATTCGGCGGTTCGGTCGGCGTGAAACCCGGTGATGCGGCTGACCGTGTTTTGCAGGCCATAACGCAGAATGTTGTCGTGGGGCTGGCCGAGCAACGCGTTGAGAATCGCGTCGGGCAAGGCGAAGGCGGTGACGAACAGCAGGTCTTTTTTTGCCGCCTCGATGATATCGACAAACTCCCGCAGATCCGCGCCGCCGGTACGCGGGGAGAACCCGGCGAACAGGGGCTGCGCCGGATTCATCGGGTTGTGTTGGGTAATCCAGTCGCGGGTGGCGCCGACGTCTGCCGGCTCGGCCCAGATCTGCTCGAAGGTTTTCAAGTAACTCGTGCCGACCGCCGAATCGTCCAGCACATGCACCACGTTGGCCTGGCGGTACACGCCGTTGGCGGTGAAGTTGGTGCTGCCGCACAGCACCGCTTGCGGCTGACGCTCGCCGCCTCCGTCGAGGCGGCTGAGGACGATGAACTTGTTATGGAAAATGTTGTGGGTGACCCGCCCGCGTTTGCATGTTGCCGGCAGTTTCGCAAGGCTTGCTTCGTTGATCGTCGTGTCTTCGTCGTCGGGCCGGGCGTGATACAGCACGCGCACCTGAACACCTCGATCGAACGCCGCGTTCACCGTGTCGATGATGGCTTGCAACTGGTACTCGTAGATCGCGATGTCCAGCGCCCACTGAGCGTCCACCGCTCGTTCGATAAAGCCTTGCAGGCGCCCGAGCAGACCGTTCTCCAGCCACTGACGCGCCGCATCGGGCCAGGCTTCGATGGGCAGGTTTTTGTTGGCACTGATCTGTGCGTCGAGATCGGGGAATTTGCGCTGAAACGCCTGGCTCGCTGCCACGGCACGATTGAAGATCACGCCCTGATTGGCGGGATGACCGTCGTCGGAGCGGATCGTCAGCTCCAGCGCCTCACCGAGTTGCAGCGCATCCGGCGTGCCATACGCCAGGTGCACGCGGTAGTGAATCGTCATGCCCGGATTGACCGCGTAATCGGCCCAGCGAAATTTCTGCAACGGCGCCTTGTCGCTTGGCGTGGCGTGGAACTGCGGGAAGGTATGAGCCTTGCCGGGAAAGGTCAGGCTGTTGAACAGGAACAACCACGGTTTGTCGCCCTGCTGCTTTTCGATGGCAAACCCAAGCAGGCCTTTGCGCCGGGGTTCGGCGAGGTCCATGGCGAGCAGCACGCCGTTGGTGCCGGCGTAGGCCTTGACGCGAAAATCGTCCTGCGGATTGGCGACCAGTACGCGCATGATTCACTCCTTGTGATTTGGCCTCACTGCAGCATAGTCCTCAGACCGACAACAACTCGTCGATATGCCGGTAATCCGCGTCCAGCGCTGTCGCCAATTGCCTTGCGCGCTTCAGGCGGATCGGCCCGCGCTCGATATCGATCAACAGGCCCGGACACGCGAGCGCCGGCAGTTGCGGCCAGTCTTTCAAACGGCCATCGGTAATCACCAGCAACCGTTGCTGTTCAGCGGGGAAACGCTTGCGCCGCACCGTCAGCCAATGCCCGGCTTCCGTCAGCGCTGCCAACAGAGGCGTGCCGCCTCCCGCACCCAATCCATCGAGCCACGCGCGCAATCCGCTGGAGGCCTTCAGCCCTTGCACCTGCCATTTCGGCGCGGCGCCGCTTGCGGTCAGCAACGCAAGGCGCGCGCGCTGCCGGTAAGCGTCATCGAACAGTTGTGCGAGCACGCCCTTGGCATCGCTCAGCGCCTGATGACGACGGGTCGAGGCCGAGGCATCGACGATCACCAGCCACAGTTCATGGGGCGTGCGGGTGCGCAGTTGAAACAGCAGATCCGCCCGGGTTTTCGGGCGGCCATTGAGCAAGGTTCCGGGCCAGTTCACCGAGCCACTGCGAGCGGCATGACGCTTGCCCTGGCGGCCGTTATCGAGGCGTCCGGCGCGGGGTCTGGCATTCGCCCCCGCGTCGGATCGGGGGCGAATGCCTAAAGCTTTTTTTGTAGGTGTGGCGGCCAGGTAGGTACTTCGCGGCGTGCGCCGGTAGCCAGTGCCGGCGCCGGCGCCGGCATTTCACCCCACTGCCCCTGCCCTTCGCTTGGATCAGTCTGGGAGCCGGACGGTGATTGCGCCGGTGGCTGCGCACTGGATGAGGACTGTTCGCGACGACGATGACGCAATGCGAACTCAGCCACCGCATCGATATCCTGCTCGGCGATGGCGTCCGCACCGCGCCACGCCGCATGCGCCCGCGCGGCACGCAGCCAGACCAGATCGGCGCGCAAACCGTCGACGCCTGCCGCGAAGCAGCGCTCGGTGATCTGGGCCAGCGCCGCGTCATCCAGCGGGATGCCCGGTAAAACCTTGCGGGCGTTCTCGCAGCGCTGACGCAGAGCTTGCTGTTCAGCCTCCCACTGCGCACAGAACGCCTGCGGATCGCTGTCGAAATCCAGTCGACGCCGGATGATCTGCCCACGCTCGGCCGGCGCCGTTTGACCGCTCAGGGCGACGTTCAAACCAAAGCGATCCAGCAATTGCGGACGCAATTCACCCTCTTCCGGGTTCATCGTGCCGATCAAAACGAACTTCGCCGAATGCCGATGGGAAATCCCGTCACGCTCGATCAGGTTGGTGCCGCTGGCGGCCACATCAAGCAGCAAGTCCACCAGATGATCCGGCAGCAGATTCACTTCATCGACGTACAACACGCCGCCGTCAGCCTTCGCCAGAACGCCGGGAGAAAACTGCGCACGACCGTCGCTCAACGCCGCGTCCAGATCCAGCGTGCCGACCAGTCGCTCTTCGGTGGCGCCCAACGGCAAGGTGACGAACTGACCGCTGGCCAGCAGATCCGCCAGACCCCGGGCCAGTGTCGACTTGGCCATGCCGCGCGGGCCTTCGATCAGCACGCCGCCGATCTTCGGGTCGATGGCCGTCAGGTACAGCGCCAGTTTCAGATCATCGGCGCCAACCACGGCGGAGAGCGGGAAATGCGGGGTGTCGGTCATGTTCAGTCTCAGCTCTCTTCTTCTATGTCCAGCAGCAGGCTTTCCAGCGCCTCTTTGTAGGCGCCCGGTGCCTGCCACATCCCGCGCTGCTGCGCTTCGAGCATGCGTTCGGTCATGTCGCGCAGTGCGTGCGGATTATGCTCGCGCACGAACTCGCGGGTCGCCGGGTCCAGCAGATACGCATCGGCCAGCAAGGCGTACTGATGGTCGTCGATCAGTTGCGTGGTGGCATCGAAGGCAAACAGGTTGTCGACCGTCGCCGCCAGTTCGAACGCGCCTTTATAGCCGTGGCGCTTGACCCCGTCGATCCATTTCGGGTTCGCCGCCCGGGAGCGGATGACCCGGTTCAGTTCCTCTTTCAAGGTGCGGATCTTTGGCAGGTCCGGCTGACTGTGATCGCCGTGATAACTGGCTGCCGCTTCACCGCGCAGGCTTTCCACGGCGGCGAGCATGCCGCCCTGGAACTGGTAATAGTCGTTGGAATCGAGCAGGTCATGCTCGCGATTGTCCTGGTTTTGCAGCACGGCCTGCACCTGGCTCAGGCGCTGGACGAATTGCTCGCGGGCGGCGGTGCCCTCATCGGAGCCACCGTAAGCATAGGCGCCCCAATTCAAGTAAACCTCGGCCAGATCTTCTCGGGTTTGCCACAGACGACCGTCGATGGCGCCCTGCACACCCGCGCCATAAGCGCCGGGTTTGGCACCGAAGATCCGCCAGCCGGCCTGACGTCGGGCAGCCTCGTCATCCAGCCCCGACTGACGCAACGCCTCACGCTCGGCACGCACTTTCGCAGCCAGCGGATTGAGATCGTCCGGCTCGTCCAGTTCCGCCACGGCTTGTACGGCGGCGTCGAACAGGCGGATCAGGTTGGCGAACGCATCGCGGAAAAATCCGGAGACCCGCAGCGTGACATCGACCCGAGGCCGGTCGAGCAGGCTCAGAGGCAGAATCTCGAAATCATCGACCCGCTGACTGCCGGTGGCCCATACCGGGCGCACGCCCATCAGCGCCATGGCCTGGGCAATGTCATCGCCGCCGGTGCGCATGGTCGCGGTGCCCCACACAGAGAGGCCGAGTTGGCGCAGGTGATCGCCGTGATCCTGCAGGTGTCGCTCGAGAATCAGGGTCGCGGACTGGAAGCCGATTCGCCAGGCCGTGGTGGTCGGCAGGTTACGCACGTCCACGGAGTAGAAATTGCGCCCGGTGGGCAGCACATCGAGGCGGCCGCGACTGGGTGCGCCGCTCGGGCCGGCGGGGACGAAGCGGCCGCTCAACGCGTCGAGCAAGCCGCGCATTTCGGCCGGGCCGCAGGCATCGAGGCGTGGGGCGATGACCTCACGCAGATGGTCAATGATCATGCTGACTTCGGCCCAGCGAGAATCCTGTGGGAGCGGGCTTGCCCGCGAAAGCGGTATGTCAGTGAAAGAGATATTGACTGACACGACGCCTTCGCGGGCAAGCCCGCTCCCACAGGGATTGTGCAAGGCTTGATTTTGTTTGAGAGCCTGTTCAATCAATTGCGCCGCGAACAGCTCCAGACGTTCGCGAGTATCACCCGCCGTGCGCCAGACCTCATCGCTCAGCGATTGCAGTTCCATTGGACGCGGGCCGGTCCAGGAATCAGCCAGTGCACAATCCAGCGGATCGAACCCCAACTGAAACGCCTTGGCCAGCGCACGCAACAGACTCGACTGTGCCCCTTTGCCATCGCCACGTGGAATGCGCAGCAACGCCAGCAAAGTGTCGATGCGCAGCCGGCCACTCGGCGACTCTCCAAAGATGTGCAGACCATCGCGGATCTGCGATTCCTTCAGATCACACAGATAGGTATCCAGACGCGGCAGCCAGATCGCCGCATCGGCATCGCTGTCGAGGGCTTCGTCGAGTTGCAGCTCGCGATCGATCTGCGTGTCACGCACCAGTTGCAGAATGTCGCGCTGCAATTCACGGGCGCGGCGCGGATCGAGCAACTGAGCTTCGTAATACTCGTCCGCCAACAGTTCCAGATTGCGCAACGGGCCGTAGGTTTCGGCGCGGGTCAGCGGCGGCATCAAATGGTCGATGATCACCGCTTGGGTGCGACGTTTGGCCTGGGCGCCCTCGCCCGGATCGTTGACGATAAACGGGTAGATATTCGGCAGCGGCCCGAGCAATGCGTCCGGCCAGCAGTTCTCCGACAGGCCCACACCTTTGCCCGGGAGCCATTCGAGGTTGCCGTGCTTGCCGACGTGGATCACGCCATGAGCGCCGTAGGTCTGGCGCAGCCAGAAATAGAACGCGAGGTACGCGTGCGGCGGCACCAGATCCGGGTCGTGATACACCGCGCTCGGATCGACCTGATACCCCCGCGCCGGTTGAATGCCGACGAAGGTCAGACCAAAACGCAGACCAGCGATCATCATCCGCCCGTCACGGCACATCGGATCGTTCTGCGGCGAACCCCAGCGCTCCAGCACCGCCGCGCGATTGGCTTCCGGGAGTGCGTTGAACATCGTCAGGTAATCGTCCATCGCCAGGCTTTGCTGGCACGGGCGCTGATCAAGGGTGTCGAGGTCATTGCTGACGCCGCCGAGCAATTGCTGGATCAGTTCGGTGCCGCTGTCCGGCAGTTCGGCCGGCAGCGGATAACCTTCGGCCTGCAACGCCCGCAGGATATTCAGCGCAGCAGCCGGCGTGTCGAGGCCGACGCCGTTGCCGATGCGTCCGTCCCGGGTCGGGTAGTTGGCGAGGATCAGCGCGACGCGTTTTTCAGCGTTCGGCACCCGCGCCAGTTCGACCCAGCGGCGCGCCAGTTCGGCCACGAAATCCATGCGCTCGGGTTGGGCCCGATAACACACCACATCGGACTGACTGCGCTCGCTGCGCCAGGCCAAATCCTTGAAGCTGATCGGTCGGCTGATGATCCGGCCGTCCAGCTCCGGCAATGCGATGTGCATCGCCAGATCCCGCGGACCGAGGCCCTGTTCGCTCTCGCGCCAACCGGGCTCGTTGTCCTGGGCACAGATCGCCTGGATCACCGGAATGTTGCGACGGAACGGCCGCAGATGCGGCGCCTCCGGGCTGGACTGGGCGAAACCGGTGGTGTTCAGAATCACCGAGGCCTCGACCTCATCCAGCCAGTCCTCGACCACCGACAGGCAGCCGGGCTCTTTCAAACTGGCCACGGCGATCGGCAGCGGATTGAGTCCGGCCGCCAGCAACCGTTGGCAGAACACATCGATAAACGCCGTGTTCGCCGCTTGCAAATGCGAGCGATAGAACAACACCGCCGCCACCGGTTGACCGGGCCGCCAATCGGCTTGCCAGTCACCCAGTGCGGCGGTGTTTTTGTTCGGGTGGTAAATCGCCGTGCGTGGCAGCGTTTGCGGCTCGCCCCACACGTAATCCCGCGCCAGCCAGCGATTGGCCAGACACCGGAAAAAGTCCAGCGCATTGCCCATGCCGCCCTGACGCAAAAACTGCCAGAGCCGGTCGCGGTCTTCCGCGCCGACGGTGCTCAGGTCGCTGAGCTCCGGATCGGGTCGGTCATCGCCCGGCACCAGAATCACCTGCACGCCACGTTCGGACAACTCGACCAGCCGCTCGACCCCATAACGCCAATAGGCGATGCCGCCATGCAGCGAAATCAGAATCACCTTGGCGTGGCGCAGCACTTCATCGACGTACAGGTCGACCGACGCATGGTTCTGCACCTGCATCGGGTTGGCCAGCCGCACGCTCGGGTAATCCTCGGGCAGTTGCTGCGCCGCTTCGGCGAGCAGCGCGAGGCTGGAATCACCGCTGCACAGGATCACCAGCTCGGCGGGGGTTTGTCCAAGGTCGGCAATGTTGTCATCCGACACGAAACCGCCGGGCTGGGTCCTGAGCAGGTGCATGGCTTAAACGCTGAGCGCGGCGCGCAGTTGCGCTTCGAGTTGAGCGGCATCCAGTTCCTGACCGATCAACACCAGACGCGTCACGCGCACCTCATCGGCGCCCCACTGACGGTCGAAGTGCTTGTCGAAACGTGTACCCACGCCCTGGATCAGCAGACGCATCGGCTTGTTCGGAATCGCCGCGAAGCCTTTGACCCGCAGAATGCCGTGCTGAACCACCAGTTGCGTCAGCGCGTCGAGCAACAGGCTTTCGTCGGCTTGCGGCAGCTCGATGGAGATCGAGTCGAAGGCGTCGTGATCGTGGTCGTCGTGATCGTCATCGCCTTCACCGTGGTGGTGATCGTGATGGCTGTGGCGGCTGTCGATGTGTTCTTCGGAGCCGGCACCGAGGCCGATCAGCACGTCCAGCGGCAGACGACCGTTGCTGGCTTCGATGATTTTCACTGCTGGCGGCAGCTCTTCGGCGACTTCCAGACGGACGCGCGCGAGGTCTTCAGGGCTGGTCTGGTCGGCCTTATTGAGGATCACCAGGTCGGCGCTGGCCAGTTGGTCGGCGAACAGCTCGTGCAGCGGCGATTCGTGGTCCAGGTTCGGATCGAGTTTGCGCTGGGCGTCGACCTGATCCGGGAACGCGGCGAAGGTGCCAGCGGCCACGGCCGGGCTGTCGACCACGGTGATCACCGCGTCAACGGTGCAGGCGTTGCGGATTTCCGGCCACTGGAAGGCTTGCACCAGCGGCTTTGGCAGGGCCAGGCCCGAGGTTTCGATGAGGATGTGGTCGAGGTCGCCGCGACGGGCCACCAGTTCGCGCATCACCGGGAAGAACTCTTCCTGCACCGTGCAGCACAGGCAGCCGTTGGCCAGTTCGTAGACGCGGCCGGTGGCTTCTTCTTCGGTGCAGCCGATGGTGCACTGCTTGAGGATTTCACCGTCGATGCCCAGCTCGCCAAACTCGTTGACGATCACCGCGATGCGGCGGCCCTGAGCGTTGTCGAGCATGTGCCGCAGCAAGGTGGTTTTGCCCGAGCCGAGGAAGCCGGTGACGATGGTGACGGGGAGTTTGGCCAGTGTTTTCATCGGATGCCCTTTGGCAAGGTGGCGGGCATACGGGACGAGACCGGCAACGCGGGTGCGTGCCTGGAGAGTTCGCCACCGGATCACCCCGCCCGGTTGAAAGTGAGAATCTGTGACGAGGCAGGTCTCCTGGCTGACGGTGTTCGGGCCTTGGCCCGGTATCCGCTGCGCCTTCCCGCTGGCTCTGGATTGAGTTGGCAGTGGCGTGGCAGCGAACAGCACCGTTCACAGTTGCGGGGGCAGCCGCGGCTTGGACCGCGTTCCCTTCTTAGCTTCGGCGTGGGCCGAAGAACCTCGAAAGCGCAAGGCTACGCATGGGTTCGTGATGGGTCAATGGCCGTTGTTTTTTGGTTTTGGGATTTGTGAGCATATCCGTTGCTGCGGTAACGGCTTCTTAGGGTTCCGCCCTTACGGCGGGTCACTTTTTCCAAACGCCGAAAAAGTAACCAAAAAGGCTGAGCCCCGGCGTACGGCACTTCGCTTAGGCTCAGTGTTCCCTCGCTACGGTGTCCATCAGGGGGCATCGCCTACGGTTTGCTTCGCTGCACCTCCTCTCGATGTATGCGGCTGCGCCGCACGGCGCTGCGCGCCTACCCCCTGATGGACACCTCCGCTCGGCCTGCCGAAGAGGCAAAAAATCAAAAGCAGATCAAGAGCCAGATCAAGAGCCAGATCAAGAGCCAGATCAAGAGCCCCTCACCCTAGCCCTCCCGAAACGTCGGACCGCCCGTAGGGAGAGGGGACTGACCGAGTGGTTTGGAAGAGATTCGCCGACGTGCAATACCGAGTCGAACTCAGGCTTTGAAAAGCACAAAAAACGGCTCCCTCTCCTCGGGGAGAGGGCTGGGGTGAGGGGTAAACCCACCACAAAAACCAAAGCCGAACACGCCCCGCTCCTCCCCACTCAAAACGATGAGCGTTAGCTCGAGTACCGCTTTTGATCGCAGGGCCCGTCGGCAGGCTGAGTGGAGGGATTGATCCGGGGGTGGGAGCGCAGCGACCGTGCGGCGCAGCCGCATGCATCGAGAGGAGGTGCAGCGGAGCAAACCGTAGGCGATGCCCCCGGATCAATCCCGGAGCGAAGGAACCCCGAGCCTAAGCGAGGGGCCGTACGTCAGGGTTAGAGACCTTTTGGTTACTTTTGGGGCGTTTGCCAAAAGTGACCCGCCGTAAGGGCGGAACCCTAAGCAGCCATAACCGCAGCAACGGATCTGCCCCAATCCCAATCCCCAATTGACTCAAATTCCCCCTCATGGTCTCCTACACAACTTGTTACGGGTGCCCTTCACAGGGTGAAACGGGAAACCGGTGAATCATGTGCTTTACTCTAAAGCCATGTCAGTCCGGTGCTGCCCCCGCAACGGTAAGCGAGCGAAGCGTCAGATCCACTGTGCCCACAGGCATGGGAAGGTGACGCTTGCAGGTCGGCAGACAGCCACCCCTCGTGAGCCCGGAGACCGGCCCGCAACACACAGTGCGCATCTTGCGTCGCTGAACATAACAAACCCGCGGTGGGCGGGCGCTGTTCGAACCTCTGCGTGCCCGGCCGCAGGGGTTTTCATGCGCTCTATTCACCCGCTGACACTTCAGAGGGAAGCGCCATGTCGATCATCAGCAGCACCGGCAGCAATTCGGACAAGATCTCCAGCACCACCACCCTGAGCCAACGCCTGACCGCCGCCGCCTGCGCGTCGATCCTCGGTGCGTGCCTTGTGTATTTCGCCGGTTTCTCGCACATCGAAGCGGTGCACAACGCTGCTCACGATACCCGCCACAGCGCTGCGTTTCCGTGCCACTGAGACCTGACGACATGATCAAGCGTATTGCGCAGACCGCAGGTTTCACCGGCCTTCTGGCCGCCCTGCTCCTGACGTTGCTGCAAAGCTTCTGGGTATCACCGCTGATTCTGCAGGCCGAAACCTTCGAGAAAGCCGAACCGGTGGCCGAAGTTCACGAACACGCTGCCGGCACCGCCGCCCACACCCACGATGCCGAAGCCTGGGAGCCGGAAGACGGCTGGCAGCGCGTGGTGTCCACCACCGGTGGCAATCTGGTGGTTGCCGTGGGTTTCGCACTGATGCTCGCGGGCCTGTACACCCTGCGTGCGCCGACCAAAACCTCGCAAGGCCTGCTCTGGGGCCTGGCCGGTTATGCGACTTTCGTACTTGCACCGACCCTGGGCCTGCCACCTGAGCTGCCGGGCACCGCCGCCGCGGATCTGGCCTCGCGTCAGATGTGGTGGATCGGCACCGCCGCTTCCACCGCTGTCGGTCTGGCCCTGATTGCATTCAGCCGTCACTGGCTGATGAAGATCCTCGGCGTGGCGATCCTTGCCGTGCCGCACGTGATCGGCGCGCCGCAACCGGAAGTGCACTCGATGCTCGCCCCGGAAGCCCTCGAAGAGCAGTTCAAAATCGCTTCGCAGCTGACCAACGTCGCGTTCTGGTTGGCCCTGGGCCTGATCAGCGCCTGGTTGTTCCGCCGCAAAAGCGAAGGTCAGTACCAGGCATGACCGATGACAGCGCAGCGCCGACCTTCGTGGTCGGCCTGGGCTGCCAGCGCGGCTGCCCGGCCAGCACGCTGCGCGCCTTGCTTGATCAGGCATTACAGGCCCATCGAATTGATCTGGAGAAGGTCAAGGCGCTGGCCAGCATCGACCTCAAGCGCGACGAACCTGGCCTGCAGGAACTCGCCGCCCAACTGGCGCTGCCGTTGCTGTATTTCAGCAGCGAAGAACTGGCCAGTTATCAGCAACGACTGAGCCATCATTCACAGATTGCCTTCGAACGCACCGGTTGCTACGGCGTAGCGGAAAGTGCCGCGCTGGCGCTCGCCGAACAATTGATAAGCGGCCCGGCAAAACTGCTGATACCCCGGCAAAAATACGCCCAGGCAACTCTGGCATTGGCCGGCGCGGCGTAAATTCCCGATAATTCATGCTTTCGATCATGAGCATTCTTCATCTGAAGCGCTTGTGAAGCACCGCCCTGCCCCTTTTTTACAGGATCCAACGATGACCGTTTACTTCATCGGCGCCGGCCCCGGCGACCCGGAATTGATCACTGTCAAAGGCCAGCGGCTGATCCGCAGTTGCCCGGTGATCATCTATGCAGGTTCGCTGGTCCCGACGGCGGTGCTGGAAGGTCATTGCGCGGAAACCGTGGTCAACAGCGCCGAGCTGCACCTGGAACAGATCATCGACCTGATCAAGACCGCCCATGCCAAGGGCCAGGACGTGGCGCGGGTGCATTCGGGCGATCCGAGCCTGTATGGCGCGATTGGCGAGCAGATTCGTTATTTGCGCGAGCTGGATATTCCGTTCGAAATCATTCCCGGCGTGACCGCCACCGCCGCGTGCGCCGCGCTGTTGGGCGCTGAACTGACCCTGCCGGACATCTCGCAAAGCGTGATTCTGACCCGTTATGCGGACAAGACGGCGATGCCGGTTGGCGAGGAACTGGGCAGTCTGGCGCAGCACGGGGCGACCATGGCGATTCATCTGGGGGTCAATCATCTGGAGAAAATCATTGCCGAATTGCTGCCGCATTACGGCGCGGATTGCCCGATTGCAGTGATTCACCGGGCGACGTGGCCGGATCAGGACTGGGCGGTCGGGACGCTGGAGGATATTGCCGCGAAGGTTGCCGCCAAGGGGTTTCGGCGTACGGCGTTGATTCTGGTTGGGCGGGTGTTGGGTAGCGATCACTTTAGCGAGTCGTCGCTGTATCGCGCGGGGCATGCACATCTTTACCGCCCATGACGGCCCTTTCGCGAGCAAGCCCGCTCCCACATTCGATCGCATTCCAAATGTGGGAGCGGGCTTGCTCGCGAAGGCTTCATTGAATCTCACGCATAAAAAAACGGCGCTCACGGGGCGCCGTTTTTTCATGCCGCAGCGAACACCTTAGTAGTAGGCGTTTTCTTTCTGCGTGTGGTCGGTCACGTCGCGAACGCCCTTGAGCTCCGGAATGCGCTCGAGCAAAGTCCGCTCGATGCCTTCCTTCAGGGTCACGTCCGCCTGGCCGCAGCCCTGGCAACCGCCGCCGAACTGCAACACGGCAATGCCGTCTTCAACCACATCGATCAGGCTGACCTGACCGCCGTGGCTGGCCAGCCCCGGGTTGATTTCGGTTTGCAGGTAATAGTTGATGCGCTCGTTGATCGGGCTGTCGGCGTTGACCATCGGGACTTTGGCGTTTGGCGCCTTGATGGTCAGCTGGCCGCCCATGCGGTCGGTGGCGTAGTCGACGACGGCATCATCGAGGAACGCTTCGCTGAACGAGTCGATGTAAGCGGTGAAGCTTTTCAGCCCAAGCGCCGTATCTTCAGGTTTCTCTTCGCCCGGCTTGCAGTAGGCAATGCAGGTTTCGGCGTACTGGGTGCCAGGCTGGGTGATGAAAACGCGGATGCCGATGCCCGGGGTGTTCTGCTTGGAGAGCAGATCGGCCAGGTAATCATGGGCGGCGTCGGTAATGGTAATAGCGGTCATGGAAACTCCTCGCAGGCTTGGGGCGGAGTTTACGCCAATCGGCGCGCGGCACAAAGTCCTAGTATTTACGTAGGAATAGTTCGCAAATCGGCTAAGCGCCACGTTCGCCGTCAATCCGTGCTTTAAGCCACTGATAACTGCGCTTTTCCACCCATTCGTAGCTCAGCCAAGAACCGATACCGATGGCCAGCGCACAGACAACAAACATCAAATACGGGTTGATCCCATAGCGTCGGGCCAGATAACCGCCAGCCGACAGCACCAGCACGTGCATCAGATACACCGAGTACGAACAGTCGCCCAGCAGCTTGAGCAGCCTGTTGCGCTCGACATAGCGCTCCAGCGCCATGCTGGCCATGACCAGCACCGCACTGGGCACGCCCCAATTCAGCAAACGGGGTTCCGGCGGCAGGTGATAGATCGCCAGCAACGCCGCACCGATCCCCAGCAACGGCAGCCAGAGCGCCGGTCCGATCCAGCCGCGGCGATAGAACATGCCGATACTGATCCCGAGCAGGAACTCATAAACGATGTCCGAGCGATAAAACTCGCTGACCCAGCCAAATCCGGTCCAGGCCTGGCACACCGCAAACAGCAGCGCCGCGACCACCAGCAAGCGCACCTGCAACCGAAACAACAGCGCCCAAGCGAACAACACGTAAAACAGCATCTCGTAATTCAGGGTCCAGCCGACATTCAGGGTCGGGTAGATCCCGTAGCCGCCGGGGTTTTCGGTCGGGATAAACAGCAACGACAGCAGCAAATGACTCCAGTCCACCGTCTGATCCGGCAGCAACGGCCGGGCGAATACCACCAACAAAGCCATCAGCACGGTGTAGAGCCAATACGCCGGGACAATCCGGAACAGTCGATACAGCAGAAACCGCGCGGGCGGCAGCGCCTTGCCTTCGGTGGACAGGAAAATCACCAGCCCGCTGATCACGAAAAAGATATCGACGCCCACCGCGCCCTTGTCGATGAACAGCTGCCCGATCGGCCCCCGCGCCTCGAAGTCGAAGAAAATCTGCATGAAGTGATGGCAGACCACCGCCCACGCGGCGAGCGCTCGCAGGGCCTGCACTGAAATCAACATCAATGGCGCTCCCGATCCCGTACTTCACAGGATTGGGACAACCGCCATCGCTCAAACGATCAAAGATTCTCGTACCGGTTCATGTCCAGCACGCCCTCTTCCACCGGCTCGGTTTCGTGGATGTACTGGCTCAAATCGTGGAAATAGAACCAGAACTGCGGATGACTGCGGCGAATCCCCCAGCGCTCGACCACTTTCTCGAACTGCGCCGCGTCCTTTGCCCCTTCCATCGCATCGACAAACGCCGGCACCTGGTCTGCCGGAACGTTGAACATGAAATTCGGGTAGCTGCTGAGCACGCCCGGGTAGATCGTCAGCGTGTCCAGCCCCGGTTGGTAGCGCAGCGATTCGCCGAGCAGGAACGCCACGTTGCTGTGGGCGCGGTTGCGCAGCAGGCTGTAGACCTCGCGCTTGCCGCTGCGGGTTTCAACCCGGAGCATGGTGGCTTCCGGCAATTGATCGATCACTTTCAGGCCCGCCGCCGGGCGCGAAGTCAGGCGACTCAGCGCCTGTTCGGCGTTTTGCAGCGCCGGGTCGATGTTCGGGCGCGAGCAGTAGGCGTCTTCGCAACGGTTGATCGGATCCGGACGCGCGTTGAGATCGCCGTAGCGCGCCAGCAATTGCATGGCGAAATCGCGTTTCGGGTCTTTCTCGTCGAGTTTCAGCGCGGTCGGCTTGTCATCGTCTATGGCTTCGTAATCGAGCCACATCTTGAACTGGCCGCTGCTCTGGTACCAATCGTCGAGGTAGCCCTCACGGGAATCGGCGGGCATCAGGCGCAGGAAGTTCTGTTCGGCGCCGTTGCGGATCAGGTCGAAATACAAGCGCGTTTGCGCCTGATGGGAGACGTTGCCGAACACATCGAAATTCACCGCCAACTGGTAATAGGTGCGCTCCAGCAACGGGTAGTCGAACAGCCACATAGTCTGCGGCACTTCGCCGATCAGGCCTTTGGTCACCGAAGCGCTGTCGAAGTGGCGGAAGATGCTGAGCAAGGCGTTGTCGTTGCCGGCCCACAGGGTCG
This sequence comes from Pseudomonas pharyngis, assembly GCF_021602345.1. Lineage (GTDB taxonomy): Bacteria > Pseudomonadota > Gammaproteobacteria > Pseudomonadales > Pseudomonadaceae > Aquipseudomonas > Aquipseudomonas pharyngis. The sequence goes on along the minus strand of NZ_BQID01000002.1, from coordinate 110,974 downwards.
ACCAGCTCGGCGCCGGCAGATCCGCATAGCTGTCACGGCGCAGGGCTTCGTATTGGTTTCGCTTGTTGCGGTAGTTGTGCCACAGGCTCAGGACACTGCCGACATCGTCGTTCTGCCCCGGCATGGCCAGCAACGGCGTGGCCTGGCCGCGATAGTTCGGGTCGGTGATGTACAGGTCGTGTTCCGGGGCCTGGAACAGCGCCCAGAAGTTGTCGCGGATCACGTCGGTTGCGATCTGCCCACGGCACACCGGGCCACGAATGAAGGTGCGCACGAAGTATTCGGCGTTATCGAGCATGAACTGATAACGCGCCTGCGCCGGAATCGCCTCAAAGGTCGCGAACGGGTTGGCCCGGCTCTGCGGCCCATAGCCCGGCAAGGCATTGACCTGCCAGTTACCGTTGTAGAACAGGCTTTTGACCCGCGCCATCTTCGCCGCGCTCAGCGGATAAGTGATGTGGGTCTTGTGCACGATCACACCCTGCACCGGCCACAGGCGGTAATACACCTGAGTACCCGGATCGTCGTTCGGGCGACGGGTGGCGATCAGATCGATTGGTTGCCCGGTCGGCGTGCGCGAGCGCACCCACTGGAAGTAATGCCCCGGCTCGCCGTCCTTGAAATAGATATGCGCCAGGAACCAGTGCTCGAACAGCCAGCGCCCGACCAGACTTTCCCGCGCGCCAGGCTGGTTGAGCAGATTTTCCCACTGGACGATCTGCATCGCTTCCTTGGCGCTTGGCGCCAGGCCTTGCTCATCGATCGGTGCGCCGGAAGCGAGCCAACGTTGCAGTGTCTGATATTGCTGATCGGTCAGCCCGGTCACCGCCAGCGGCATGCCCTCTTTCGGATGGGCGCCGGCATAGCCTTCGAACTCGGCGGGCATCGCGCACAGGTTTTCGCGGTTGAGACCCAGCACAATGTCTTGCGGCAGTTTGGCGTTGGGGGTCAGCGGCGTTTTGTGTCCCAACTCCAACATGCGCGCCATCAGTGCGGCCTGGCTGCCCTGAGCGTCAAGCACCGAATAGAAGTCTTTCTGCTGCCAGGCCCGTTTGCCGAAAGCGTCATAAAACAGCCGCGTGGTCGGCGCCGCCTGGGTGCGTTCGCCATCGTAGACCGGCATCTTGCTCGCGCCCCGCGCTGCGCCTTCGCCGCTGCCCAGATTCAGCTGACAGGCAGAGTCGTAACACGCATGGCAGGCCACGCACTTCTCGGTGAAGATCGGCTGAATATCGCGGCTGTAAGAAATAGCGGGAGAAATCGAGGGTTGCTGCGCGGCGGCGCCCCAGCTTAAGAACAGCAAAAAAATGCTGATGACGCGGTACGACATGTCCCTGACCCTGATCCTGAAGAAAAACGCCGCGATTCTACCGTTATGACGCTCGTACCAACATGAGCGATATTCATGCAAAAGCGTCACATGCTCTAAAACCGCACAGGTTTGTTATGATCCCGGCCCTTCGTCATGGTCTTTTTCGAGTAGCCCCAATGTCCGATCGCAGCGTCCGCCTTCAAGCTCTCAAGCAAGCTCTCAAAGAGCGCATCCTGATTCTCGACGGCGGCATGGGCACGATGATCCAGAGCTACAAGCTCGAAGAGCAGGATTATCGCGGCAAACGCTTTGCCGACTGGCCGAGCGACGTCAAGGGCAACAACGATCTGTTGGTGCTGACCCGCCCGGACGTGATCGGCGGCATCGAGAAAGCCTACCTGGACGCCGGCGCCGACATCCTCGAGACCAACACCTTCAACGCCACGCAGATTTCCATGGCCGACTACGGCATGGAAGAACTGGTCTACGAACTCAACGTAGAAGGCGCTCGTCTGGCGCGCAAGGTCGCCGACGCGAAAACCCTCGAGACCCCGGACAAGCCGCGTTTCGTCGCCGGCGTTCTGGGCCCGACCAGCCGCACCTGCTCGCTGTCGCCGGACGTCAACAACCCGGGCTATCGCAACGTTACCTTCGATGAACTGGTGGAAAACTACACCGAGGCCACCAAAGGCCTGATCGAAGGCGGCGCCGACCTGATCCTGATCGAAACCATCTTCGACACTCTCAACGCCAAAGCCGCGATCTTTGCCGTGCAAGGCGTATTCGAAGAACTGGGCTTCGAGTTGCCGATCATGATTTCCGGCACCATCACCGACGCCTCCGGCCGTACCCTGTCGGGCCAGACCACCGAAGCGTTCTGGAACTCCGTGGCCCACGCCAAACCGATTTCGGTCGGCCTGAACTGCGCCCTCGGTGCCCGCGAACTGCGTCCGTACTTGGAAGAGCTGTCGGACAAGGCCAGCACCCACGTCTCCGCGCACCCGAACGCCGGCCTGCCGAACGAATTCGGCGAATACGACGAACTGCCGGTGGACACCGCCAAGGTCATCGAAGAATTCGCCCAGAGTGGTTTCCTCAACATCGTCGGCGGTTGCTGCGGCACCACGCCGGGCCACATCGAAGCCATCGCCGAAGCCGTTGCCGGCTATGCGCCGCGGCAGATTCCGGACATTCCCAAGGCTTGCCGTCTGTCGGGCCTGGAGCCGTTCACCATCGATCGCAGCTCGCTGTTCGTCAACGTCGGCGAGCGGACCAACATCACCGGTTCCGCGAAATTCGCCCGCCTGATCCGTGAAGACAACTACACCGAAGCCCTGGAAGTCGCCCTGCAGCAGGTCGAGGCCGGCGCCCAGGTGATCGACATCAACATGGACGAAGGGATGCTCGATTCGAAGAAGGCCATGGTGACCTTCCTCAATCTGATTGCCGGCGAACCGGACATCTCCCGCGTACCGATCATGATCGACTCCTCGAAATGGGACGTGATCGAAGCCGGCCTCAAATGCATCCAGGGCAAGGGCATCGTCAACTCGATCAGCATGAAAGAAGGCGTCGAGCAGTTCATCCATCACGCCAAACTGTGCAAGCGCTACGGCGCCGCCGTGGTGGTGATGGCGTTCGACGAAGCCGGCCAGGCCGACACCGAAGCGCGCAAGAAAGAGATCTGCAAACGCTCCTACGACATTCTGGTCAATGAAGTCGGCTTCCCGCCAGAAGACATCATCTTCGACCCGAACATCTTCGCCGTGGCCACCGGCATCGAAGAACACAACAACTACGCTGTGGACTTCATCAACGCCTGTGCCTACATCCGTGACGAGTTGCCGTATGCCCTGAGCTCCGGTGGTGTGTCCAACGTATCGTTCTCGTTCCGCGGCAACAACCCGGTGCGCGAGGCGATCCACTCGGTGTTCCTGCTGTACGCCATCCGCGCCGGCCTGACCATGGGTATCGTCAACGCCGGTCAACTGGAGATCTACGACCAGATCCCGCAGGAACTGCGCGACGCCGTTGAAGACGTGATCCTCAACCGCACCCCGGAAGGCACCGACGCCCTCCTCGCCATCGCCGACAAGTACAAGGGCGACGGCAGTGTCAAGGAAGCCGAGACCGAAGAATGGCGCGGCTGGGACGTCAACAAGCGTCTGGAGCATGCGCTGGTCAAGGGCATCACCACCCATATCGTTGAAGACACCGAAGAGTCCCGTCAGTCCTTCGCTCGCCCGATCGAAGTGATCGAAGGCCCGCTGATGTCCGGCATGAACATCGTCGGCGACCTGTTCGGCGCCGGCAAAATGTTCCTGCCCCAGGTGGTGAAATCCGCTCGAGTGATGAAACAGGCTGTGGCGCACCTGATTCCGTTCATCGAACTGGAAAAGGGCGACAAGCCGGAAGCCAAGGGCAAGATCCTGATGGCCACGGTCAAAGGCGACGTGCACGACATCGGCAAGAACATCGTCGGCGTGGTGCTGGGTTGCAACGGCTATGACATCGTCGACCTCGGCGTGATGGTGCCAGCCGAGAAGATCCTGCAGGTGGCCAAGGAGCAGAAGTGCGACATCATCGGCCTGTCCGGCCTGATCACCCCGTCGCTGGATGAAATGGTCCACGTGGCCCGCGAGATGCAACGCCAGGACTTCCACCTGCCGCTGATGATCGGCGGCGCGACCACCTCCAAGGCGCACACGGCGGTGAAGATCGAGCCCAAGTACAGCAACGACGCGGTGGTCTACGTGACCGACGCCTCCCGCGCCGTGGGCGTGGCGACGCAGTTGCTGTCCAAAGAACTGAAGGCCGGCTTCGTCCAGAAGACCCGCGAAGAGTACATCGACGTCCGCGAGCGCACCGCCAACCGCAGCGCCCGCACCGAGCGCCTGAGCTACGCCGCCGCGATCGCCAAGAAGCCGCAGTTCGACTGGGCCACTTACACCCCGGTCAAACCGACCTTCACCGGCACCCGCGTGCTGGACAATATCGACCTCAACGTCCTGGCCGAGTACATCGACTGGACGCCGTTCTTCATCTCCTGGGATCTGGCCGGCAAGTTCCCGCGCATCCTCGAAGACGAAGTGGTCGGTGAAGCGGCGACCTCGCTGTACAAGGACGCCCGCGAGATGCTGACCAAGCTGATCGACGAGAAGCTGATCAGCGCCCGTGCGGTATTCGGCTTCTGGCCGGCCAATCAGGTGCACGACGACGATATCGAGTTGTACGGCGATGACGGCAAGCCAATGGCCCGCCTGCATCACCTGCGTCAGCAGATCATCAAGACCGACGGTAAGCCGAACTTCTCCCTGGCCGACTTCGTCGCGCCGAAGGACAGTGAAGTGACCGACTATGTCGGTGGTTTCATCACCACCGCCGGGATCGGTGCCGAAGAAGTGGCCAAGGCTTATCAGGACGCTGGCGACGATTACAACTCGATCATGGTCAAGGCCCTGGCCGACCGTCTGGCCGAGGCCTGCGCCGAGTGGCTGCACCAGCAGGTGCGTAAGGAGCACTGGGGTTACGCCAAGGATGAAGCCCTCGACAACGAGGCGCTGATCAAAGAGCAGTATTCCGGCATCCGCCCTGCCCCGGGCTATCCGGCGTGCCCGGATCACACCGAGAAGGCCACACTGTTCGCCCTGCTCGACCCTGATGCCCAGGAAATGCGCGCCGGTCGCAGCGGCGTGTTCCTCACCGAGCACTACGCGATGTTCCCGGCGGCAGCGGTCAGCGGCTGGTACTTCGCCCATCCGCAGGCGCAGTACTTCGCCGTGGGCAAGGTCGACAAGGATCAGGTGCAGAGCTACACCTCGCGCAAAGGCCAGGAACTGAGCCTGACCGAACGCTGGCTGGCGCCGAATCTGGGTTACGACAACTGATCCCGCTTCACGCGACGACACCCTGTGGGAGCCTGTTGGCTCCCACAGTTATTTCTGCGGCCTGAAAACGGTTGGCTATGCTTGTCTGACACACACGGCAGACGGGGGATTTATGGACGATCCAGTCGACAACAAGCCACCGACGTTCTGGCAGATGCTGCATAGCGTCATGGCGGCGGCGTTCGGGGTGCAGAGCGGCAAGAACCGGGCGAGGGACTTCACCCACGGCAAGCCCAGCCATTTCATCTTTTTGGGTATCGCGTTCACGGCGGTGTTCGCCCTGACGCTGTTCGGCATTGTGCAACTGGTGGTGCATCTGGCGGGCGTCTGACGGCCCTAGTGCATCAGGGTCTGCAAATTGAACGGGTAGCGATACGAAACCGGGCGCCCTTTCGCCGAGAGCTTGCGAAATTGCACGCCGTAGTCCGGTGAGGCGCCCATTGCAAGGATTCGGCGGGCATGATCCCTGTCGATCAGTTGCAGCAACGGAATCTGCCGATCCCGGCCGCCATACTGATTCAGATCGACGCCTTGCGCGTGATCATGCAGCTCGACCAGTGCCCAGCCACCCAGGGTGAAATGGCCGCCGAGCAACGCGCTCAGACGCCCGTCGACCACCGCCTGCAAGGCTTCGGGCGAGGTGTTGACCGCGCTGAACCGCACGTCCTTGCCCGGCACCTTGCCGGCCTCGGACGCGGCACGCATCGCGCCGAAGGCCATTTCATCATTAGCTGCCCATACCAATGAAACGTTGGGATAGCGGACCAGCAACTGCTTCGCCTGCTCGTAAGCCCGTTGCTGGGTCCAGCCGCCATAGACCAATTGCCGCAAACGCACCTGCGGATTCTCCGCCAGGGCCCGCTGCATGCCCTTTTCGCGCAATTGCGCCGATGGCGTGATCTTGAGGCCGGAGAACGCCAGCAGATCGATGCTTTCACCGGGCGCCACGGGCGGATGCAGGCGAATCAGTTCCTTCATCATCAGGTAGCCGCCCTCCTCGTCGTTGGGCACCAGGCTACCAATGCGATCCGCGCCCTCTGTCACCAGTGCCTGCTGGTTGGACGTCAGTCCCGAGTTGACAATAAAAAGCTTCACACCACTGCCATTGGCCAAGCGCAGAATCTGCGGTGCCACGTACTGTTCGTTGACGAACACCAGATAATCCGGGCGCTCAGGCCCCTGCAGGGCCAGTCGCGCTTGCGCCAGGGTCAGTTCCGGCTGGCGCTGGGCGTAGAGGATGCGCAGGTCGATGCCCAGATCCCGGGCGGCAGCCTGCATGAATTGCGAATAGCTGACCCAGAATGCTTCCTGCGTCGAGCCCGGATTCAGGAACAGCACCGACTCCGCACGCGCGCAGGTACCGAAAACCGCGCCGAACAGCAGCAGGCTGAGGTGGAAAAACTTGAACATGAATCATCCGGGCCCAAGGAAAAATGGCCGCGCATTATAGCCATTGATCACCTGGCCTTCGGCGCTTGATCCCGCCTTTTGTCCGACAATCGTCGCAAGCGGGGCCCGGACGAGTCGTTTTACTGATGGCTGACCCAGAATACCGCCGTTCCAACGACCAGAATGATCAGGAACAGAATCGCCCAGGCATCGACGCTGCTATCGCTTTTCCTTGCTTTGGTTGGGTTGCTCATTGCATCGCCTCTTGTCGGTTTTATCGGTGATTGCAGAAAGACTCGACCACAGTTAAGACGATGATTGTCCGCACGACAAATGTGGTTTAGTTGACAGTGATTCTTGTTAGGCGATTTGGTTCTTTACATATACTCAAACATCACTTTTGCGCATAACTGCAAACGGGTATATTGCCCCGGCTCCGTCAGGGAGTGCGCGGCCGTGCGCGCAGAATTGCAGAGGAACCATCGGACTCCAGCAAGCGAAAACGCAGCGTTTTCCGAGTGGCCAAAGCCTGAGAACAGGACTTATATGTACGTATACGACGAGTACGATCAGCGGATCATCGAGGACCGCGTCAAGCAGTTCCGTGATCAGACCCGACGCTATCTGGCAGGTGAGCTGAGCGAAGAAGAATTCCGCCCCCTGCGCCTGCAGAATGGCCTGTACATCCAGCGTTTCGCGCCGATGTTGCGAGTGGCGGTGCCTTACGGCCAACTGACCTCGCGTCAGGTGCGCATGATGGCCAAGATCGCCCGCGACTATGACAAGGGCTACGCCCACATCAGTACGCGGCAGAACGTGCAGTTCAACTGGCCGGCGGTCGAAGACATCCCGGACATCCTCGCCGAACTGGCCACTGTGCAGATGCACGCCATCCAGACCAGCGGCAACTGCCTGCGCAACGTCACTACTGACCAGTTCGCCGGTGTTGCAGCCGACGAGTTGATCGACCCGCGTCCGTGGTGCGAAATCGTTCGTCAGTGGACCACGTTCCACCCGGAATTCGCTTACCTGCCACGCAAGTTCAAGATCGCCGTCAACGGTTCGACCTCCGACCGTGCGGCCATCGAAGTCCACGACATCGGCCTTGAGCCGGTACACAACGCTGCCGGTGAACTCGGTTTCCGTGTGCTGGTCGGCGGTGGTCTGGGTCGTACCCCGGTGGTCGGTGCGTTCATCAACGAGTTCCTGCCATGGCAGGACCTGTTGAGCTACCTCGACGCGATCCTGCGGGTGTACAACCGCTACGGCCGTCGTGACAATAAATACAAGGCGCGGATCAAGATCCTCGTCAAGGCGCTGACGCCGGAAGTCTTCGCTCAGAAAGTCGATGCCGAAATGGAACACCTGCGCGGCGGCCAGACCACGCTGACCGAAGCCGAAGTGCATCGTGTGGCCAAACACTTCGTCGACCCGGACTACAAGGCGCTGGAAAACCAGACCGCCGAACTGGCCGCACTCGACAAAGAGCATCCGGGCTTCGCCCGCTGGCGCACCCGCAATACCCTGGCGCACAAGAAGCCGGGCTATGTGGCCGTGACCCTGTCCCTGAAGCCGACCGGCGTTGCACCGGGTGACATCACCGACAAGCAGCTCGACGCCGTCGCCGACCTGGCCGACCGCTACAGCTTCGGTCAACTTCGCACTTCCCACGAGCAGAACATCATTCTGGCCGACGTCGAGCAGAGCCAGCTGTTCACCCTGTGGGGCGAGCTGCGCGAGCAAGGTTTCGCCACGCCGAACATCGGCCTGCTGACCGACATCATCTGCTGCCCTGGCGGTGATTTCTGCTCGCTGGCCAACGCCAAGTCGATCCCGATCGCCGAATCGATCCAGCGCCGCTTCGACGACCTGGACTACCTGTTCGACATCGGTGAACTGGACCTGAACATCTCCGGCTGCATGAACGCCTGCGGTCACCACCACGTCGGCCACATCGGCATCCTCGGTGTGGACAAGAAAGGTGAAGAGTTCTACCAGGTCTCGCTCGGCGGCAGCGCCAGCCGTGACGCCAGCCTGGGCAAGATCCTCGGCCCTTCCTTCGCCCAGGAAGACATGCCGGACGTGATCTCCAAACTGATCGACGTGTACGTGGAACAGCGCACCGAAGACGAGCGTTTCATCGACACCTACCAGCGTATTGGCATCGACCTCTTCAAGGAACGCGTCTATGCAGCGAATCATTAAGAACAACGAGGTCGTCGACGAAACCTGGCACCTGCTGCCCAAGGATTTCAACATCGACGAAATCAGCAACTGCGACGACCTGATCGTCCCGCTGCAGCTGTGGCGTGAACACGCCCGCATGCTCAAGGCCCGCGATGGCGGTCTGGGTGTGTGGCTGGATGCCGACGAAGAAGCCGAAGAAATCGGTGACGACGTGAACGAGTTCCAGGTGATTGCCCTGAACTTCCCGGCGTTCACCGATGGCCGCAACTACTCCAACGCCCGCCTGCTGCGTGACCGTTACGGTTTCAAAGGTGAACTGCGGGCGATTGGTGATGTGCTGCGCGACCAGTTGTTCTACATGCGCCGTTGCGGTTTCGATGCCTTCGCCCTGCGCGCGGACAAAGACCCGTACGACGCCCTTGAAAGCCTCAAGGACTTCTCGGTGACCTATCAGGCCGCCACTGACGAACCGCTGCCGCTGTTCCGTCGCCGCTGACCGCCTGCCCCGGGCCCTTGTCGAAGGGCCCGGGGCCTCTGTTCAGTCCTATTTCGTTCCTAATCTGTTGGGCCCCGAGGTGGCCGGCAATGGCAGCCCTGGATGGCGTGCCAATGCCGCATTGGTCAGTTGCTTGCGCAACTCCAGGCTTTCATTTCTGAAGTTGTCGTAGATTGTCGTCATTTGCTGTGCGGCGGCTTCGCGAGACAGATTGGCCTGAGACTCCAGCAGGGAAAAAGCCCGCGCACAGCGATCCAGAATCTCGGCAAACACGTCCTGACGACTCGTCCACAAATACTCGGCCCAGAATTCCTGCCGGCTGATCGAGTTTGCCAATTGCGCAGTATTTTCGGCCTTGACCACCTTTTGATAGGCTTCATCGATCTGCTCATCGCTGACCTCGACGTCCAGCCGCACATTCAGCTCAGTCGGTTGCGCAGGCAGCTCCAGCCGCTCTGCCAGTCGCACCCGGTAAATCAGGTTGATATCCAGAGCCTGGCGCAAGGTCAGCGATTCCGTTCTGGCGCGACGCGCCGTTTCCAGGACAACCTGTTTTTCAAGCTCCTGCAATCGAAACAGTCCACGCAACAGACGAATCAGATCACCCTCTAGCGCCTGACTGCCGGTGCGAGCCGCTACCAAAGCCCTGAAGCACAGAACCCTGACCTCCAGATCGCTAAATAACGCAGTGGCATTGGCGGTACTCACACGCCCTTCTCTGGCCATCCGAAACAGCACACGACGCAGCCTGTCGTTTTCACAGGCGGCCTCCAGCACGTTCCAGACCCGCTGCCCAAGCTGGGTGCGGGTGTGGAAATAATCGGCCGTCCCGCGCAATTGCATGAGCATCTCGAAAAAGGCCCGGGAATCGGGATCAGCCGACAGCGATAACAGGACCTCCTGCGCCCGCGCAATCTGCGTCCTCGGCAACCCGCTGACCCACCCGGCACCCTGCACATCGACAGCCGGTCGTACCGTAGCGAGGTAGTCAGGGGTGATCACACCCAGGCTGATACCTTGCACTCGCTGATAATCGGCAAGGGCCTGAAGGCTGGCCACGGACAGCGGGTTGCCGTCGATATGGGTGCCTCGATTGAGCACGGCGCGCGCCTTGAACACAGAATCCGGAACCTCGACGATTTTGTTGTTGCGCAGATCCAGGGTTTCCAGGTGCGTAAGCGTGTCGATGTCCGCCGGCCACTGGGTGATTCCCGTGTGGTGCAGATCCAGGTGGCGCAAATTGCGCATCCCTGCCAACGCGGGCACTTGGCCCAGGGCTGGATTCAGACTCAGGTTCAACGAGTGCAGGTGTGTTTTGCTACCCAGCTCCTGCGCTGCTCGTTCGCTCAGGCGAATTTCGTTGTTACTCAGATCCAGTTCTGTGAGTCCCGACATGTCCGCAACGACCTGAGGGATGCGGGTCAGTTCGTTTCCTGAAAGGTTCAGCGCTCGCAGCCGGGTAAAGTTGCGCAGAAATGCATTCAGTCCTGAACTCGCCCCCACACCACTCATCTGCAACGCCGTCACATGGGTGAAATCACCGACGACCACCGGCAGATTTCCCAGCGGGACCGCATCGAAAACAAGGTTGTACAGGTTCTCACCGGAAGGTGCGGGCGTCTGGTCTTCCTTGCGCCACGCACGCAGGATCGCCTGCGCCGCGCGCCTCTTGGTATGGAAAGGAACCCTCAGCCTCATGCCATCGCCGTCGTGATACCACGTTTCGCGATGAACCCACCGCTCAAGCGTGTCGAGGATTGTCCGGTATTCCTGACGCATGTCCTCAAGCTTTCGAATGGCCAGCACTTCGTCAGTCCCAAGCGTCGACACAAAGCGCTCAATCTGCGCCATTGAATGCGCGGGATACAGCCGTCGGGCACGGCGTATCAACACGGACGATCGATGCGGCATCGGGTGAGTGGGCGACCCCGCCTGCACAACCGATTGTTCGACTTTCCGATCCGCCAGCCCCATGGGAGACCGATAGTCGGCATGCGGAGCTTCCATTCCCAGCACCTTCGCGTAGGCCACACGTCGCTGCAGTGCCAGCGCGGTTATTTTTTCTCTCAGGCCCGTGCCATCCAGATCCTCATCGACGCCAATGGCTTTACGGCTGTGTGACGGAAGGCTTTGCCACAATGCCTGGAAAAAATTCGTCCGGGTACGCCCCGGCTGCCTGGAAACGACGGCATGGCTCGAATCCAGGCCCTGATAGCGTTCAGGGTAAGCCTCGAGCAACGCCTGATGTTCAGCGCCGTCAGCACCGATCGTGGCTCGTTGATCGGCAAATACACCCCAATCCAGTATTTCGATAAACACATCACCAGGCCAACCTGGCAAGTGCGTCAAGGTGTCGAGTATCAACATATCCGCATCGCGCCCGCTGGCGGCGTCCAGATACAACGCCTCATAGGCGCGGTTCAGACGCAGGATCTGCTGATATCGCCGTGCTTCTTCTGCCAGACGCAGCGGAACGGTACCTGCGTCAAGCTGCGCCCATTCATGCGCATCGGCATGATGCGCCAACTCGTCGGCGACGCTTGCCGACAACCCCGGAAAGGCCTTGACGATCGGCTCGCTCCTGGAACGTTCGCAGACGTCCGCGCGCCGAAACAGTCGATCCATCATTGCCATGCGCATGCGAGGCGCCAGCCCGGCAATGTGCATCCCGAGCAGCGCGCTCTGATTGTTGGGCTCTACGGTGGCAGAACCCAGCAGATGCGAACGCTCACTGTCACTGAGCGCTGCCAGCAACGGCGGATAAAACCGGCCGTCGCGCATCAGATCTTCATTGATTTTTACCTCGCGGGTGCCTTGGGTCCCACCGTATCGGGTCACTTCGTTGGCCATGATATCCGTCACGCTGATTGCCAGATCCCGCGGCCAGCGGCCCGTTGCTGTCAGCAAGTACAGCTGCAGATCGGCATCGGCCAGCGGCGCGGAGGCAGCCACGGCCATCTGGTCCATGAACCGGGTGACACCGATATCCGCACGAAAGCGCCTGACCGAATCAGTCAGGATCGCCATGGGCTTGCCACGCTCGACAAACAGCCGGCGCATGGCGGCTTCGTCGATCCCGGTTGCGGCGATGATTTGTTCGGCACGAGTGTCCGAAATCTGTTCTTCACGAAAGCCCAGCCGACGGAACAGCGTCAGCGCATTCCACTCGTGAGGCAGCTCCGAGTCATGCCGCCAGGCGCCCGCACCATTGGACTCAAGCAATGGCGAATAACGTTTGGGCAATGTGGGGTTATGCACCTCCCACAGACTGGTGCCGCTCAACGGACGCACCGCGTAAGCATCGGGCCCCAAGGGCAGATAACCGTCCTCGCCGCGCCAGACCAGACCTTGTGCATCGGTCGACATACTGCTCGGCATCGACTCCTGCTGGCGGTAAGCGCTCATGTCTGGATTCCACAACCGATGCGACAGGTTGTCAGCCACCGGCACATGCTCAAGGCCCCTGATGAAATTCGACGAGCGCACGGTTTTAAAGGCTTTTCCCACCGCTACGCCGCCGGTGGCGAACCCCGCCATCAGGATCAGGTTTTCAAGCGTGTCAAACAGGCAGTCGGCGGCATGTTCCTGATCGCCGTGGGCCCAACTGTCAATGCCTTCATATATTTCGTTGAGCAACTGCAAGCCGGCCACGGCACACAGGACTTGACCCAGGACCGGGACAAATGAAAGGAAGAACAGCGCGGTGTTCAGCCCGATGGTCTTATAAGTGTCCAGCCTCGCCAGTCGGGTTTTCTCGTCTTCGTCGTCGGTCGGCACCACCAGCAGACGGGCGTCGGCGCAAACCTGCGCGGCACGGTGCTGGAAGATCGCCAGAAACAGATCCTGTTTTGCATCACCTTCAAGATCGATACCTGTCAGGGGCAGAAACGTCGTGGAGATCGGGAATTGATTCGGCTGGACTTTCAACAACCTTACATCCAGTCCTTTAAGGAACGCCGGACGATCCTTCATCGTAATGAAGCGCGAAAAAAAACGGTGGAACCGGGCGTCACGCAGACGCCCGCTCAATTCGAGTTCGAACCTCTGAAACGACGGGTATTCTTTCAACGGGTGATCAGGATCGCCTGGCATATAGATCACACAGCGGTAATCGCTGTCGGCATGCTCGCTGACCGGGCCGATGAACATTGGGCCCCTGAGCGTCACGCCGAGCATTTCAAGGCTTTGAAATCCAAGTGTGTTGTTGCCCAGTTTGATCGACGGCTCCTGGTTTTTTACCGAATTCAGCATCTGATAGACATCTGGGCTGATGTAGCCGCGCATTAAAGCAATGTGCCGATCAACATCAAACTGGTCTTTCGAGTACGTTACCGAAGTTGCCTGCAGACTTGCGACTTGACTACCGCCACCAAAAAAAGTCTTCACATGTTTTTGATATTGCTCGCCAAGATCCAGAAAACGGCACAGTCTGGCGAATTCGTTGGGCCGCATCGACAACACACGACTGGATCGCCCGGTTATCTGTTCCGGAATATAAAGCAAGGAATGTTCGTGATAGTTGCTGGCCAGCGTTTCCGATAATTCGAAATTTTCGCAGGCAGCCATCAGTAAATCGCGTTCGATGGGTAATACCAGTTTCTTGCGCAGGCCCAACAGGCTGGAGGTGGAACGCACATGCTGAAAAATCGCTCCCTCGACCTCGAAAGGTTCACCCAGTTTCTCACTCATCGCCTTGGCCAACAGCGGCGTACAGAAGCTCTGTGGAGATTTAAGTGCGCGCAGTTGCTGCAGTGCCGCATGTCGCGACTTAAAACTTTTCTTCAAACTTTCGTAGAGGTCATTGCGAACCGTCTCAGCCGACGTCAGCAACCAGGAAGGAATCTGTTTTTTATACAGCTCAAAAAAGACGCCTTGTTGATCAGGCGTCATGGCAGGCAAACTTGATTTACTATTTTCAACGTCCATGTTTAACAACTTTATTCTGAAGTGGACATTCAGAATAAAGTCGAAAAACCTTTGAATACAGCGCGCTTATTTGATGAGTTCGTCACTGAAAACAGCAACATTATCAAACTTCAAAATATCTATATACCGCACTGTCTTGCGTTGAAAATGCATCGCGCTCGCGGGGCGAAGACCTCGCGAGCGTGCGCAATTGTTACCAGAAACGCTGCTGGGTCAAGCGGCTCCACCAGCTCAGCAACACGCGATCCACCGAGCCGCTGGCCGCCATGCCGATACGCTCCTGCAGGCTTTTGCGTTCGGCGTAGTGCAGGTGATAAACCTCGGACTGCTTGGCACGCTCGGCCAGGTATTCGTCACTGGTCTTGAGCTCATCGACCAGTTGTTTTTCCAGTGCGGCGATGCCAAGCCACACTTCCCCTGTAGCAACTTCGTCGATTGCCAGCTGTGGGCGATAACGAGCGACGAAGTTCTTGAACAGCTGATGGGTAATGTCCAGGTCTTCCTGGAATTTCTCCCGGCCCTTCTCGGTGTTTTCGCCGAATACAGTGAGGGTGCGTTTGTACTCGCCGGCGGTCAGCACTTCGAAATCGATGTCATGCTTTTTCAGCAGGCGGTTGACGTTGGGCAACTGAGCCACCACGCCAATGGAACCGAGGATGGCAAACGGTGCACTGATGATCTTCTCGCCGATGCACGCCATCATGTAGCCGCCGCTGGCCGCGACCTTGTCGATGCACACGGTCAACGGCACGCCGGCTTCACGGACGCGCGCCAGTTGCGACGAGGCCAGACCGTAGCTGTGCACCATGCCGCCGCCGCTTTCCAGGCGCAGGACCACTTCGTCTTTTGGCGTGGCCAGGGTCAGCAGTGCGGTGATCTCGTGGCGCAGGCTTTCGGTGGCCGAAGCCTTGATGTCGCCGTCGAAGTCGAGCACGAACACCCGAGGTTTGGCTTCGGGTTTCTTTTTCTGTTTCTTCTCGGACTTGGCCTGGCCCTTGCGCAAGGCCTTGAGCTGATCCTTGTCGAGCAGGGTCTGCTCCAGGCGCTCACGCAGGCCTTTATAGAAATCGTTGAGCTTGCTGACCTGCAACTGGCCGGCCGATTTGCGCCGGCCCTTGCTGCGCAATGCAGCAAAACTTGCCAGCACCACCAGAATGGCGATGACCAGCGTCACGGTCTTGGCCAGGAAACTGGCGTATTCAGTCAAAAACTCCACAGAGACTCCTTCAAACGATGCGCGGTCGTAAAACACGCGCGGGAATTGGCTCCAGCATACCCATGCACCGGCCCGTCGGCCAGCCGTGAAACCTCTGGCAACAAGGCTGGAACGGGCATTTCAAACAAGCGTATGTTTTTTCATTGACAGCTCACCGTCATCCCCATAACCTCGCCACAACCTTCAACGTACCGGGATGACGCGGACGTGGGCAGCATCTACTTGATTCGACATGGCCAGGCCTCCTTCGGTGCAGACGACTATGACGTCCTGTCGCCGACCGGTGTACGCCAAGCAGAAATCCTCGGCCGCCACCTCGCCGAACTCGGAATCAGCTTCGACCGCTGCCTGTCGGGCGACCTGCGCCGTCAGCAACACACGGCCAACAGCGCGCTGGAACAGTTCGCCGCCGTCGGCCTGCCGGTTCCGGTTCTGGAAATCGATTCGGCGTTCAACGAATTCGATGCCGACGCCGTGATCCGCGCCCTGCTCCCGGCCATGCTGCCCGAAGAGCCCGAAGCCCTGGAAATCCTGCGTAACGCCGCGCAAAACCGTGGCGAGTTCCAGCGCATCTTCGCCTTGATCATCGAACGCTGGCTCGCCGGCACCTACGACACACCGGGCCTGGAAAGCTGGCTGGCTTTCGTCGAGCGGGTCCAGGCAGGTCTGCACCGAATACTTGAACAAGCCGACAACACCCAGAAAATCGCAGTGTTCACCTCCGGTGGCACGATCACCGCCCTGCTCCACCTCATCACTCAAATGCCTGCCCGGCAGGCCTTTGAACTGAACTGGCAAATCGTCAACACCTCGCTCAACCAGCTGAAGTTCCGCGGTCGCGAGGTGGCTCTGGCTTCCTTCAACAGTCATGCGCATCTGCAACTGCTGAAGGCCCCGGAACTCATCACCTTTCGCTGAGTCCGGATTACTGTGACCCTGCTGCAATCAACCAAAAAGGATCGAACCATGACCTCCGTAGCTGATGCCGTAAAAGCAATGCAAGCCAAGTTCAACCCAGCCGCCGCTGCCGGTCTGGATCTGGTCTTCGGTTTCAACATCACTGACGAAGACAAGCAATACGCCCTGATCGTCAAAGACGGCACCTGCGACATCCAGGAAGGCGAAAACCCGGACGCCAACTGCACGCTGGTGCTGGACAGCGAAACCCTCAAAGGTATCGTCAGCGGCGAAACCGACGGCATGCAGGCTTTCATGGGCGGCAAGCTGCGCGTTGAAGGCGACATGATGCTGTCGATGAAACTGTCCGAGCTGTTCCCTGCGTAAGACCGCAGCCAGTCTGCAAACAATCCCGCCCCTGTGGCGGGATTTGTCGTTTCAGGCGTTCACACCGGCAAACGACGCCGCCAGCAGCTCCCGCGTATACGGGTGCCGGGCCGAATGGAATAACCCGGCCGTTTCGCCACGTTCCACCACCTCGCCATCCTTCATCACGATCAGATCGTGGGCCAGCGCGCGCACCACCGCCAGGTCGTGGCTGATGAACAGATAGGTCAGCCCGTATTCCTCCTGCAACCGGCGCAATAGCGCAACGATCTGCTTCTGCACCGTGCGATCCAGCGCCGACGTCGGCTCATCCAGCAGGATCAGATCCGGCTTGAGCACCAGCGCCCGGGCGATGGCGATGCGTTGCCGTTGCCCGCCGGAAAACTCGTGGGGATAGCGATGACGCGTCGCCGGATCGAGCCCGACCTCCTTCAGTACATTGATCACAGCCTGCTCGCGTGCCTGCGCATTCAAGTCGCTGTGCACCTGCAAACCTTCGGCAATGATCTGCTCCACACACAAGCGCGGACTCAGGCTGCCGAACGGGTCCTGAAACACCACTTGCAGGCGTTTGCGCAGCGGACGCAATTGCTTGCCGCTCAGTCGTTCAAGCGCCTCACCCTTGAAGCGGATGCTGCCGTCGGCGTCGATCAGACGCAAAATCGCCTGACCTAAAGTGGACTTGCCCGATCCGGATTCACCAACAATGCCCAAGGTCTTGCCCCGTTGCAGGTTCAGATCGATGCCATTGACCGCGTGCAGATAAGTCTTGGCCCGCAGCCATCCGCCGCCCAGCGGAAAACGCACATTCAGATCGCGAACCTCGAGCAAATCCTCCGCCGCATCACGACACAGTGCCGCACCGCCGGGTTCGGCGTTGAGCAATTCGATGCTGTAGGGATGTTGTGGCGCGCGGAACAATTGCTCGCAGCTCGCCTGTTCGACGATTTCGCCCGCGCGCATCACCGCCACCCGCTGGGCAATGGTGCGCACCAGATTCAGGTCGTGACTGATGATCAGCAGCGCCATGCCCAGCCGCTGTTGCAGCTCCTTGAGCAGCAACAGAATCTTGCGTTGCACCGTGACATCGAGGGCTGTGGTCGGCTCATCGGCGATCAGCAACTGCGGTTCGCACGCCAGCGCCATGGCGATCATCACCCGCTGCCGCTGCCCGCCGGAGAGCTGATGCGGATACGCTTTCAGCCGCTCGCGCGGACGTTGAATGCCGACCAGTTCCAACAGCTCCAAAATCCGTTTGCGCGCCGCCGTGCCCGCCAGGCCTTTGTGCAGCGCCAGGCTTTCGCCGAGTTGTCGCTCGATGCTGTGCAACGGGTTCAGCGAACTCATTGGCTCCTGAAAAATCATTGCGATGCGGTTGCCGCGCAGTTGCCGCAGATAGCGCTCGTGCACACCCAGCAGCTCTTCGCCGCCATAACGGATGCAGCCGTCGATCTGCGTGATGTGCGGGTCCAGCAGTTGCAGAATGCTGTGGGCCGTCACTGACTTGCCGGAACCCGATTCGCCCACCAGCGCCAGGCATTCCCCCGGGCAAATGTCGAGGTCGATGCCGTGCACCACTTCCTGCCCTTTGAACGCCACCCGCAGGTCGCGTATTTCGATCAGATGTTCACGCATATCAAGTCCTGGGGTCGAAGGCATCACGGCAGGCTTCGCCGATGAAAACGAGTAAAGAAAGAATCAGCGCCAGGGCGAAGAACGCCGTCAGGCCCAACCACGGTGCTTGCAGATTGTTCTTGCCCTGACCGATCAGCTCACCCAGCGAAGCACTGCCGGCGGGCATGCCGAAGCCGAGAAAATCCAGCGCCGACAACGTGGCGATCGCCCCGGTCAGAATGAACGGCAGGTACGTCAAGGTCGCACTCATGGCGTTGGGCAGAATGTGACGCACGATCACCTGCGAATCGCCGACACCCAGCGCCCGCGCCGCTTTCACGTATTCAAGTCCGCGGCTGCGCAGGAACTCGGCGCGCACCACGTCCACCAGACTCAGCCAGGAAAACAGCGCCATGATCCCCAGCAACCACCAGAAATTCGGCTCGACGAAGCCCGACAGAATGATCAGCAGGTAAAGCACCGGCAGCCCCGACCAGACCTCCAGTAAACGCTGGCCGAGCAAATCGACCCAACCGCCGTAATAGCCCTGCAAGGCACCGGCGGCGATGCCGATCAACGCGCTCACCGCTGTCAACCCCAGAGCAAATAACAGCGACACCCGTGTGCCGAATATCACCCGCGCCAGCACATCCCGCGCCTGATCGTCGGTGCCCAGCCAGTTTTCAGCGGTGGGCGGGCTCGGGGCCGGTTCGCTGAGGTCGTAGTTGACCGTGTCGAAACCGAACGGGATCGGCGCAAACCACATCCGTCCGCCCTGCCCCTCGATCAGTTCACGCACCTGCGCGCTGCGGTAGTCGGGCTGGAACGGCAGCTCGCCGCCGAAATCCTGCTCGGTGTAGCGCTTGAACGCCGGGAAATACCACTCGCCCTGATACGTCACCAGCAACGGTTTGTCATTGGCGACCAGTTCGCCGCCCAGGCTCAGGCCGAACAGCGCGAGAAACAGCCACAACGACCACCAGCCGCGTCGATGGGCCTTGAACCGCGCCCAACGGCGCTGTCCGATGGGAGAAAGCGTCGGCATCAGGCAGTCCTCGCGGTGAAGTCGATGCGCGGATCGACCAGCGTGTAACACAGGTCGCCCAGCAGTTTTATCAAGAGCCCGAACAGGGTGAAGATGAACAGCGAACCGAACACCACCGGGTAATCACGCGACACCGCCGCCTCGTAGCTCAGGCGGCCGAGACCGTCGAGGGAGAAGATCACTTCGATCAAGAGCGAGCCGCCGAAAAACACCGTGACCAATGCCTGAGGCAATCCGGCCACCACCAGCAACATCGCGTTGCGAAACACGTGCCCGTACAACACCTGTCGTTCACTCAAGCCCTTGGCCCGGGCCGTGACCACGTACAGCCGCGAGATCTCGTTGAGGAAGCTGTTCTTGGTCAGGATCGTCAGCGTCGCGAAACCGCCGATCACCAGCGCACTGACCGGCAACACCAGATGCCAGAAGTAATCGGCAACCTTGCCCCACAGCGACAGCTCGGCGAAGTTGTCCGAGACCAGCCCGCGCACCGGAAACCAGTCCAGCGCCGTACCGCCGGCGAACACCACGATCAGCAGCAGCGCAAACAGAAACCCCGGCATGGCGTAGCCGATGATGATCGCCGCGCTGCTCCAGACATCGAACGCCGAACCGTTGTGCACCGCCTTGCGAATCCCCAGCGGGATCGACACCAGATAGGTGATCAGCGTCGCCCACAAACCCAGCGACAGGGTCACCGGCAGCTTCTGCCAGATCAGTTCGGTCACCGTCGCGCCACGGAAGAAGCTCTTGCCGAAGTCCAGTTGCGCGTAGCTCTTGAGCATCAGCCACAAGCGCTCGCCAGCGCTTTTGTCGAAGCCATACTGCCGCTCGATCTCGGTCACCAGTTTCGGATCCAGGCCCCGAGTCGCGCGGGACTCGCCGCCAATGCTTTCGACATGGCTGGCACCCACCGCCGCACCGACACCGATCCCCTGCAATCGGGCGATGGCCTGCTCGACCGGGCCACCGGGCGCGGCCTGCACAATCACGAAGTTCACCAGCAGAATCGCCAGCAAGGTCGGCACGATCAGCCGCAGACGCCGCAGGCTATAACCCCACATGGGCGTACTCCTTGTGCTGTTGCTGCATCTGCGTCGAGGTCAGCGCGGTCGGGCTGATTTCCCACCAGGTGTCGAGTCCGGCGTCGTACAACGGCGCAATTGCCGGGCGACCGAAGCGGTTCCACCAGACCGTGGAAATTCCCGGCGGGTAATAGTTGGGAATCCAGTAATAGCCCCACTGCAACACCCGATCCAGAGCATGGGCGTGGCGCAGAAGGCTCTCGCGATTGTCGGCCTGCACCACGCCTTCGAGCAGCGCATCCACCGCCGGGTCGCGCAGCACCATGTAGTTGTTCGAGCCTGGATCATCGGCGCCGTCGGAGCCGAAGTAGTTGAACAGCTCGCGCCCCGGTGCCTGACTCACCGGGTAACCGACGACGATCATGTCGTAGTCGCGGCTGCGCACGCGGTTGGTGTATTGCGCGGTGTCGACCTGACGGATATCGAAGCCGATGCCGATCTGCGCCAGGTTGCGCTTGAACGGCAGCAGCAGGCGCTCGAAACCCTTCTGCCCGTTGAGAAAGGTGAACTGCAACGGCTCGCCGGCGGCATTCACCAATTGATCGCCACGGGGTTTCCAACCGGCGGCCTCCAGCAGTTTCAATGCCTGCAACTGTTGCGCGCGGATGTTGCCGCTGCCGTCGGTGCGCGACGCTTCGAACACTTGACTGAAGACTTCATCGGGAATCTTGCCGCGCCACGGTTCGAGGATTTTCAGTTCTTCGGCATCCGGCAGTTTGGTGGCCGACAACGCACTGTGGGAAAAGAAGCTGCGCTGGCGCAGGTACATGCTGCGCATCATCTGCCGGTTGCTCCATTCGAAATCCCAGAGCATGGCAATCGCCTGCCGCACCCGACGATCCTGAAACATCGGCTTCTGCAGATTGAACACAAAGCCTTGGGCACCTTGCGCGGCGCCGGGTGCGAGGTGTTCGCGCAGCAACTTGCCCTGTTCCAGCGCCGCCCCGGCATAACCGATGGTGTAACTGGTGGCGGAGAACTCGCGGTTGTAATCGAAGCCGCCGGCCTTGAGCACTTGTCGCGACACGTCGGTGTCGGCAAAAAACTCCACGCTCAACTGATCGAAGTTGTAAAGCCCGCGAGTGATCGGCAGATCCCTGGCCCACCAGTCCTTGATCCGCTGGAATTTCACGCTGCGTCCGGCATCCACCGCGCTGACCTTGTACGGCCCGCTGCCCGGCGGAATCTCGAAACCTGCGCCATCAGCAAAATTGCGCGTGCGCCACCAATGCTCGGGCAGCACCGGCAACGTCGCCAGATCCAGCGGCAAGGTACGGCTCTCGTTGTTCTTGAACACGAAACGCACCTGGGTCGGCGACTCGACCTGCACCTCGGCGACATCGCGAAACTGCTGGCGATATTTGAGGCTGCCCTGAGTGGTGAACAACTCGAAGGTGTAGCGCACGTCTTCGGCGGTGATCGGCGTGCCGTCCTCGAACCGGGCCTTGGGGTTGAGGTAAAAGCGCAGCCAGCGCCGGTCCGCGTCCAGCTCCATCCGTTGCGCGACCAGACCGTATACGCTGTAAGGCTCGTCCTTGCTGCGATAGGCCAGCGGCGCATAGAGCCAGCCGTCGATGTCGGCAACGCCGGTACCTTTGTCGATGTAGGGAATCAGGTGATCGAACGGACCGCTCTCCAGCGAAGAGCGGCGCAGGGTTCCACCCTTTGGCGCGTCGGGGTTGGCGTAGGCCAGGTGCTGGAAATCCGCGGCGTATTTCGGGGCTTCGCCGTAGACCGTGAGGGCGTGCTGGGGCGCGGCGAAACTGAGCGGGCTCAACCACACTAAGGCGGCAAAAAGCATGAGTCTGAAGCGCATTGGCAAGGTCCTGATGATTGGGCGACGCCAAGGGCCTCTTCGCGAGCAAGCCCGCTCCCACACAGGTTCGTGGTGAACACAAATCCCTGGGGGAGCGAGCGTGCTCGCGAAGAGGTCAGAGCAGTCACCACACCTCCTGCCTACCTGGGATGTGCAGCAGGCAGGCATTTTTTATAGGGCGGGGTTTAGAACGATAAGTGACTAAAACCCGCCACGACCGATCATTTTCAGAACTTGTAATTGACCCGCGTGTATAGCGTGCGGCCAAACGGGTCGCCGTATTTCGGGTCGTAGCCGCTCTGGAACGTGTAGGTCTGGTTGCTGAACGGCGGCTCGCGGTCGAACAGGTTTTTCACCCCGAGGGTCACCGCCAGGGTCTTGCGCCATGTGTAGGTGCCGGCCACGTCCCAGACGTTGTACGAACCGACGTAATCGTGAGTCTCGCGATCCGAGTCGTGGTAACCACTGGTGTAGCGGTTGGTCAGGCTTGCGCCGAGCGGGCCGTAGTTCCAGCTGCCGGTCAGGCTGTGACGCCAACGGGCCACGGCGCCGGCCGAGGCAAAGTCGCCACCGCGAAAATCGCCGAGCTTGTCGATGTAGTCACCCTTGAGCTGCTGCTGATAGTCATAACGGGTCACGTAAGTGCCTTGCAGACCGATGCCGAAATCACCGTACGGCGTGCTCGGCAGGCGATAGTCGAAACTCACGTCGACGCCGTTGGTCTTGATCTTGCCGAGGTTGGCCAGCCCGGTGACGATGTGATCGATGGAACCGTCGGGCTTGCGGATCAGGCGCTCCGGGTACAGCTCCGGATTCTCGAACACCGCCGATTCGGGGAACTCGGCGATCTGGTTGGCGATGTCGATCCACCAGAAATCCAGGCCGGTGGTCAGGCGATCGAACGGCTGGTAAACGAAACCGAGGGTGACGTTGCGCGCGGTCTCCGGGCTCAGGTCGGTGTTGCCGCCGGAGGTGCGATTGAACTGCTGGGCGCAGTCGCGGTTGGCAATGCCGCCGTTGCTCGGGTTGCCTCCAGCGCACAGGCGCGGGTCGTTGTAGTTGGCGTTGGTGAACGAGGTAAACGTCGGGTTGTACAACTCGTACAGCGATGGCGCACGGAAACCTTCGCTGTAAGCGCCGCGCACCACCAGTTCCTTGAACGGCTGGAAGCGGAACGAGTATTTCGGGTTAGTGGTGCTGCCGAAGTCGCTGTACTTGTCGTGGCGCACGGCGGCGGACAGTTCCAGGCTGTCGAGCACCGGCACGTTGACCTCGGCGTACTGCGCCGAGACGCTGCGATCCCCTTGTACGCTGCCGTTGGGATCAACACCCAGGCTCTGCACGTCGCCGGCAAACGCAGCGAAATCCTGATGAAAATCTTCCTTGCGATACTCGCCGCCCAGCGCCAGTGCCGAAGGCCCTGCACCGAACCAGTCGCCGATCTCGCGGCTGACACGCCCGTCAATCGCCTTGACCCGGCCCACTGCGGTCGCGTAATCGCCTTCTACCTCGTTGGCTGCCAGTAGTGCCGAACCGGCGGCGGTCTGCGGGCCGAACGGGTTGATCACACCGTTGGCGATGCCCTGGCTGACGGCACGGTCGTTCACATAACCGCTGCGAATCGTGTTGACCACCTTGTTCTGGTTGTACGACGCGCCGAGGTTGTAATCCCACCCGACCAGGGTGCCGTCGAAGCTCAACAGCAGGCGCTGACCGGTGTTGTCGTCCTCATGCTGACGGGCACCGACGGCGGTTTCACGCCAGTTCACGTCCACCGGTTGCGTAGGGTCGAGGGCAAAACCGCTCGGTCCGGGCGTAATGCCGTTCCCCGGATAGAACGCCGTGCCAGGGTTGACCTGATTGCCCATCAAAGTGCCGGGCCCGATCTGGGTACGGTTTTCGTTGCGCGCCCAGAAGTATTCGAGGCTGACGTTGTGATCGTCCGACAGCTTGCCGGTGGCCTTGGCGAAGGCCGAGGTCTTCTCGGTTTCCGGCACCAGATCAAGGTAGTTCCACAGGCTCTGGCGGCAGATGCCGTTGCGTGACAACAGCCCCGGCGCATTGCAACCGGAACCGGCCAGCGGGTTGGTGGCATTGCTGCCCTGGCTCCAGTTGGCGGGCGATGCCGTGCCGGAGGTGTAATCCAGACCGCGCCCTGGCTGGTAGTTATAGGTGTAGCCACGATCATCGGCGGCCAGGCGATTCTGCTTGTCGTAACTCACCACGCCGAAAACGTTGAAGCGATCGTCCTGTAAATCGCCAAAACCCCAACTGCCGCTGAAATTGCGACTTTCGCCGCCGCCAGAATGGGTCGGTGTGTCGTAGTTCGTGCTGATCTGACCTTCGGTGAGGCTGGTCTTGGTAATGAAGTTGATCACCCCGCCGATGGCATCGGTGCCGTACAGCGCCGAGGCGCCGTCGCGCAGCACCTCCACCCGGTCGATAGCGGCGAACGGGATAGTGTTGAGGTCGACGCCAGAGCCATTGATCGCATTGGTCGCGTTGTTGCTCAGACGCCGACCGTTGAGCAGCACCAGGGTTTTGTTCGGGCCAATGCCCCGCAGGTCGGCATAGGACGCCCCGCCGCTGCTCGACCCCACCGAGCGCCCGGAGCCCACCGAAGACTGGTTGGCCGAGATGCGGTTGACCAGCTCTTCAGTGGTGGTCACGCCCTGCTTCTGCAACTCCTCGACCCGCAGGATGGTGACCGGCACGGCGGTTTCGGCATCGACCCGGCGGATCGCGGTGCCGGTGACTTCGACCCGTTGCAGTTGGGTGGTCGGTTCGTTTGCCGTGCTGTCGGCAGCGACGGCCGGCAACGTGTTGATCGCCAGCAGCAAGGCCAGGCTCAAAGGGGATTTAACGGGTGAAAAATGGATCATGAACAGCCATCCCTGCGTTTTGGTTTATGCAGGGATGTGCGATGGCAGACAGGGTTTTATAGGGCGCGATTTAGACCGTTGGGTGCTGAGGTTATGCAAAAAGACGCGCGTGATTTCTCATACCAGTTCCGCGTCCGTGAGCAATCGCGTATCCAGCCCGAATCGCTCTTGCGAGATCATCCTGAATTGCCCCTCTGCCAAATCGCAGCTCACCAGCAAATTCCACGAGTGCCGGGTGGCTGCCGATGGAATCAGTACAAACGGGTGCTCGGCGAGCAACGCGTCGGCAAAATCCTGCTGGTTGGGCGAGGCCTGTGCGGGACTCATCCAGTAGGGGTTGGGCAGCTCCTCGGGTTGCACGATTTTCACAAGCGCCTCACTGACCACCTCAAAGCACGTCAGCACATAGGGACTTCTATCAAGTGCGTTGAAACTCCCGTGAGCGGCCACCTCCAGAATGGCTGTAGATGGATCGATCGAAGCATAAACGACACGGCGGCCGGGCCGGTTCCATCGACCGCCCTGCAGTTCTGAACCGATGCCGCTGTCCCATGTGCACCGGTAAAGCTCAGGGTCCAAACGCCACGCATACCAGCGGTCGTCCCAAGGCAGCGGGTTCATTGATAAACCCCGTATTTAATCCGGTGCAGATAAGCAATGACCGATTGATACCCCAGTGAGCTTTCAATCAATGCAACGGGTCTGTAACCGTTTAACCATTTGGTCGCCTTGCTCATCCACTCCTCGGCGCTCGGCTGATCGTGGAACACCTCGATAGCGGACTCAAGAGCGTGCGCATACTGAAAAGCGATCATGCTCTGCTGTCGGCTCATTCGCGTCGGCTCGCCACTATTCAGCAAGCGCCGCACGGTTCTGACGGACTTTCCGGTGATGAGCTGCACAAGCTCGCTTTCCCGGTAGAGCTCGGATGTTGAAATCATGTTCACAACGTCCCGCAGATCAAAACCTTCCCGCGCGTAACCAACAATGTGCATGGTGTCTCTGTCCCATATCCGGCCGTTCAGCAACACCTCAACAGGCTTCCCCTCGACCTTCTTCAGCCCCGTAAACCGGGGTGCTTTCGCTTGGGGCATCGGAACACCCTCCATAGGGCATCTGGCGTGATCGTGGCGCCAGGAATCACGAGGGGAATAAGTAGAGTTTTCGTGCTCGAGATGTGGGATTCGCATAATCCATCCAATGTCAGGGGCCCGAGTCTCCAGGCCGGTCAGTGACTTCATGTCACGACCGATGCTATAGGCCCCGCTTCCGACGGCCAACCTTAAAAAGTCGTCGGAAATATCCCCGTTTTCGCCCAAAGTCCGGCAACTTCCGTAGGACGCTGCCGGACGTCATTTCGCCCTCAACTGCCGAAGTGATAACTCACATCCAGCCACCACTGGCGCCCGTACGGGTCGTAATTGCCGGTGGGGTAATACGGCCAGCCCGCCGAGTCGTCATGCTTGACCTGATTGAGCACGTTGTTCACGGTCAGCCCGACGCTTGCCCGGTCGTTGAGCTTGTACCGCGCACTGGCGTTGAACACCGTCCACGGCGACAGACGCCCGTCGCCCGCGCCATTGGTGACCGAGCCGTAACGAATCCCCATCAGCGTTGCCGTGGCCTTTTGGTAATCCCAGGTCAGGCTGGCGTTGACCTTGCTGCGCCAGTCGTAGTTGGTGCGCGAAGTGCGCCAGTCCTGGGTCGGCGCCTCGTCCGATTCTTTGTAGTAATGCGAGAGCACCAGGGTGTAGCCCAGCGCCGAACTGAACGCGCCGTACTGCCCGGCGCCCCAGCGGATGTTGCTCTTGAAGTCCAGGCCGCTGACCCGTTCGCTGGCGGCGTTGATCGCGTTCACGCGTACCCGTTGCAACTGATTGGGATCTACGGCGGCGTTGCCGGGATTGCGATCGACGCGCGCCAGGGTCGACTGGCAGTTGGCCGAGTTGATGTCCTGGGTGCCATTGCGGCATTCGTTCTCTTGCTGCAACAGGCGGTTTTCGTCGACAGTGGTCAGCAGGTCATCGATCTCCACCCGCCAGAAATCCGTGGAGAAATCGAAATTGCGTGAAGGCGACCAGACGAAACCGTAGGTCCAGGATTTGCCGCGTTCGGATTCCAGATCCGCCGTGCCGCTCTGGGTGTAATCGACCCGCCCGCGATCACAGGCGCCCTCCACGCCCTGGCTGCAGCCGTAATAGTCGATCTGCGCCGGGTAGTAACCGTTGCTGTCGGACTGATAGATGTAGTTCAGGTCCGGTGCGCGGAAACTGGTGCCGTAGCTGCCGCGCACCAAAAGGCTGGTCACCGGCCGCCATTCCAGGCCGAGGTTGTAGGTTTTCTGCTGCTCGGTGCGGCCGCTGAATTTGTATTGGTCCCAGCGCCCTGCCGCTGTCGCCAGCACCGTGTCGGTGACCGGAATGCTGAACTCGCCACCGGCCGCATAACGCTTGCGCGAGCCGCCGGAGCTTTGCGCCGGGGTCACGCCGTAGAAACTGCCGTCGTTGAGGCTGTCATCCGGGTCGATGCGGTATTCCTGCTTGCCTGCCTCAAGCACGCCGGCGAATCCCACCGGGCCGGCCGGCAGGTCAAACAACTCGCCGTTGACCGAAGCGTTGTAACTGGTCGACACCGACTTGCTGCTCTGCGTCAGGTTGCCGCGAAACTGCTCCCACTCCTGGGTTGTCAGTGGCCGGTCGAGGCGCGAGGCATCCGGCGCGAACACCGGGTAACCGCCACGGGTGCCCAACTGCGGGCCGAGGTAGAAATCCTGGATCGACGACAGCGGCGTGTAACGGGTGGTACGCACGCTTTTGTATTCGGACCGGTTGGCCGCCAGTTCATAGTTCCACCCGGTGTCGGCGATCTTGTCCGAGAGGCCCAGGGTGCCGGTCCATGAGGTATCGCGCCACTTGCTGTTGTTGCTGGTGCGCCCACCGATTTCCTCTTCGCCGAAGCGTCGATACCAACGCTCCAGATTGCCGCTGTTCTGGTTGATGAAATCCGGCGAGGTGAAGCTCGGGCCCCGTGTGTTGTTCTGGATGTGATCGAGGCCGTACATCAAATCGGCGAAGACCTGCCCGCTGTCGCTGAAATGCCAGGTGCCACGGGTGTAGCCGTCGTAGTTTTCCTTTTGCGTCTGCACCGTCCAGTAATCGTTGTAGATCTGATCGGTGCGGCAACGTCCGCCGCTGTTGAACAGCTTGTTGTCGAACGTGCCCTGATACGCGCCACAGCCGGGTCCCAGGTAGCGGTTGTTGGTCAGGTCGCGACGGTAGCCGACATCCGCCAGCGGCCCGCTCTGCATGAAGCCACGGTCATCGGCCCAGATCGGATCGCGGTTGGTCAGTTCGAGCCCGAACAACCCGTCGAAGTCGCCCCAACTGCCGCCGCCGCTGATCTGCAAGCGCTGGTTGTCACCGCCCCCGCGCTCGCTGCTGCCGCCCTTGAGGTTAACGTCAACGCCATTCATTTTGTCCTTGAGGATGATGTTCACCACCCCGGCAATCGCATCCGAACCGTAGATCGCCGAGGCGCCGCTGCTGAGCACTTCGATGCGGTCGATGATCGCCGACGGAATGTTCGCCAGGTTGGTGAAGTTGACCTTGCCGTCATACGGCGTCGGGTAATCGGCGACCCGTCGGCCGTTGATCAGCACCAGCGTGTGGTTGGGCCCGAGACCGCGCAGGTTGAGGGCGCTGGCGGCCGGTTGCCAGGTGTTGCCGTAGTCTTCGCCCTGGGTCATGCCGGTGTTCTGGGTTTGCGTGGCGAGGGCGTCGTAGACGTTCTTGTAGCCGCGCGCTTCCATCTCTTCGTGGGTGATGACGTTGACCGGGGTCGCACCATCGCTCTGGGCGCGGGCAATGCGCGAGCCGGTGACGGTGACTTTTTCCATGCGGTAATCGGCAGTGCTGGCGGGTGCCACGGCAGCGGCCTTGGCCGGCGCGGCACTCGGCGTATCGGCCGGGCGAATGCTCAGGCCCTGCGCCCCCTGCTCGACTTGCAGACCACTGCCGAGCAAGGCTTTCTCTACCGCCTGGCGGCCACCCAATGCGCCGCGCACCGCACTGCTGCGTTTGCCCTGAACCAGATTCTGACTGAAGGAAATCGGCACGCCGGTCTGGCGCGAGATGTCCAGCAGCACCTCGTCGAGGGCCCCGGCGGCAATGTCGAAGGTAAAGACCTGAGCGGCGGCGTCTTGTGCCTGAACGGCGACCGGAACCATGCCCGTCGCCAGCACGATGGCCAGCGTCAGGCGGGACAATTGTTGTTGTTTGAATGAGAACATCGAGGGGCTTCCCTGTTGAAGGCGTCTGCAGGGAATGAGCAGCGGGCCGGCGCTTTTTATAGGGTCGCGGATAGACCGGGAAGTTATGGATTTATAACCGTGCTTCGATGCTGACCCAGTACGGGTTGTGCCAGGTGACACGGATCGGCAGCGAACGCTCCAGCAGCTGCAGGGTGCGGTCGCTGTCGTCCAGCGGATAGAGACCGCTGAGGCGCAAACCGGCGACCTCGGGACTCAGGTGCAGGATGCCGCGACGGTAGCTGCGCAGGCTGTCGATGACTTCGCTCAAGGGGCGATCATGCACTTCAAGCCGCCCTTGCACCCAGGCACTTTCCTGCCCTTTGCTGCGTTCCAGCGCGAGGATTTCCTGAGCGTTGAACAGCAGACTTTCACCCGCCTCCACCACTTGCCGCGCGCCACTGGCAGTGGCCACTTCGACTTGCGAATGCAACATCACCAGCCGCGTCGAATCCTCACCGCGCTGCACCAGGAATTTGGTCCCGAGCGCGCGCATCCGCCCATGCTCGGTTTCGACCACAAACGGCCGGGCCAGATTTTTTGCGACATCGATCAGCAGCTCACCGCTGCGCAAGTCCAGCAAACGTTCGAGATTGTTGAAGCGCGGCACCACGCGGCTGCGGGCATTGAGGGTCAGGGCGCTGCCATCCTCCAGAGTGAACTCCCGACGCTCGCCCGTTCCGGTCGACAACTCGCCGGCCTCCGGCAGCCAGTCATAGTGTCGCCCGAGCAGACCCGCCAGCACCGCGATCCCGAGCACACTCAAACTGCCGCTGAGGAATCGACGCCGACTGGACGGTGCATTCAGGCTGTGCAGCACGCTCTCACGCGGCAAGCCGCGCAGGTTCGCATGGCGCAGCAGGTTCAACCCGCCACCCATTTGCTCGATGATTTGCTGATGCCGTGGATCCGCCGTGCGCCAGGCGTCGAAGGCCGCGCGCTCCTGCAAGCTGACGTGCCCCGATTGCAGCAGCGCCATCCATTGCGCGGCTTCGTCGATCAGCGTGTCGTCCGGCCTCATGTCTGCATCGCCTGATAGCAACGTTTGAATGCCTCGACCATGTATTGCTGCACTCGGCTGGTGGACACGCCGAGGCGTTCGCCGATTTCGCTGTAGGTCAGGCCATCGAGCTGGTGATAGAGAAATGCAGCCTTGGCCTTGGCCGACAGGCCGTTGAGCAAGCGATCCACCGCCAGCAGCGTTTCGATCACCAATTCCCGTTCCTCGGGCGACGGGTGCACCGGTTCCGGCGCCAAGGCAAGGCTTTGCAGATAAGCGCGCTCCAGATCCTGCCGGCGCCAGCCTTCATAGACCAGCCGCCGCGCAATCGTGGTCAACAGCGCGCGGGGTTCGCGAATCGCCAGCGGATCGGGCAGTGCCAAAACCCGAAGAAAAGTTTCCGAAGCAATGTCCTGTGCGCTGTGCGGGCAGCCGAGGGTACGACTGACCGCCGCGCACAACCATCGGTAGTCCTTTTGGAACATTTGCCCGATGACCTGGTAATGCGGGTTGTGACTCCCCATGCCTTACTCCCTGAAAACGGGCTCCACCCGCTGCGAAAATCCATGGATACGCCGGGATCTTCCGGCGGTGATCAAGGGTGCGACTGTGCAATAGCGCCGGATACATTTGAAGTAATAAAAAATCAGGATCAGCAAACCTTTGAGAATAAGGCACGCCGTCGGCACGGCAACATTGCCTGACACAACGTTGATCTCGATCAGTGGCGCCCCCCACGCCAGTCTCTAACCTTGCGCCTCCATCGATAGCCACGGACGGCTCACCGGGAGCCTGCGGCTGACCTTTCAAGGAAGAGCAACCATGCGATCACTCAACATCATTCTTCTGTCGTCGGCGTTCAACGGCCTGACCCAGCGCGCGTGGCTGGAGCTGCGCCAGGCCGGACATTCGCCCAGCGTGGTGCTGTTCACCGACGAAACCGCCGTGTGCGAACAGATCGAAAACAGCGGCGCTGACCTGGTGATCTGCCCTTTCCTCAAGGACCGCGTTCCCCACGCGCTGTGGAGCAACCCGCAGCGTCCGGTGGTGATCATCCACCCGGGCATCGTCGGCGATCGCGGTGCCAGCGCACTGGATTGGGCGATCATGCGCGAGCTGCCGTCCTGGGGCGTGACCGCCCTGCAAGCGGTGGAAGAAATGGACGCCGGCCCGGTCTGGGCCACCTGCGAATTCAACCTGCCGACCGGCCTGCGCAAATCGGAGCTGTACAACGGTCGGGTCAGCGACGCGGCGACCCGTTGCATCCGTGAGGTGGTGGAAAAATTCATCGACGGCTTCGTGCCGGTGGCGCTGGACTACAACGATCCCAAGGTTCGTGGACGCTTGCAGCCGAACATGAAACAGGACGATCGCACCTTCAGCTGGCACGACTGCTCGCGCTTCATCAAGCGCTGCATCGACGCGGCGGACGGCCAGCCCGGCGTACTCGCCAGCCTGGCCGGCGGGCAGTATTACGTGTACGACGCACACCTCGATCATCGCACCGGCATGCCCGGCGAGATTCTCGCGGTACACGACGACGCGGTACTGGTGGCGACCGGTGATCACAGCCTGTGGATCGGCTCGTTGCGACGCAAACCGCAACCGGGCGAGGAAACCTTCAAGCGTCCGGCGCGGCATGTGCTGGCCGGTCAGTTGTCTGGCGTGCCGGTGCTGGACTGGTCGATTGCCAACTCGCCGTTCACTGACGAGATGTATCAACCGATCCGGTATCGCGAGTCCGGTCAGGTCGGCGAGCTGACGCTGGAGTTCTACAACGGCGCCATGAGCACCGAGCAATGCCAGCGTATGGCCGAGGCGCTGCGTTGGGCCAAATCCCGCGACACTCAGGTGCTGTTGATCAAGGGTGGACGCGGCAGTTTTTCCAATGGCGTGCATCTGAACGTGATCCAGGCTGCCGAAG
This sequence comes from Pseudomonas pharyngis, assembly GCF_021602345.1. Classification (GTDB taxonomy): domain Bacteria; phylum Pseudomonadota; class Gammaproteobacteria; order Pseudomonadales; family Pseudomonadaceae; genus Aquipseudomonas; species Aquipseudomonas pharyngis. The sequence continues at coordinate 78,605 of NZ_BQID01000002.1, read as the reverse complement.
ATCCGGGTGCCGAAGCCTGGGCCAACATCCAGGCCATCGATGATGTGTGCGAAGAATTGCTCAGCGCACGGCAACTGGTGGTCAGCGGGGTTACCGGCAATGCCGGCGCAGGCGGTGTGATGCTCGCACTGGCCGCCGATATCGTGTTTGCCCGCGCCGACATCGTGCTTAACCCGCATTACAAGAGCATGGGCCTGTACGGCTCGGAATACTGGACTTACAGCCTGCCCCGCGCCGTCGGCCCGGCCATGGCGGAACAATTGACCCAGGCCTGTCTGCCGGTCAGCGCGGCTCAGGCGCTGCAACTGGGCATGGTTCAGGAAATCGGCCCGCGCTGCCCGGACGAGTTCTCGCTGTGGCTGCTGCAACGGGCCAACAGCGTGCTGAGCGATCCGACTTATGCGCCGGTGCGCGAACGCAAGCTGCGGGTCGATCATGTGTTGATCCGTCAGTGTCGCGAGGCTGAGTTGAAGGAGATGCAGGAAGACATGCTGTACAACCGCAATCAGTTTGCCGAGAAGTGCCGGAATTTTGTGTATAAGCGCAAGACTTGCTGCACGCCGGCGCGGTTGGTGGAGGAATGGGCGCGGGTGGTTGATACCGAGCTGGTCAGTTGATCGGCGGCGTCTGTTTTTCCCCTCACCCTAGCCCTCTCCCGGAGGGAGAGGGGACTGACCGAGATGTCTTTCGCTATACATCGACCTGAAAAATCGTGTCGATTATGGATTCAAAGCAAATCTTTCAGGTCGGCGTATCTCGTCAATATCCCCGGATCGGTTCCCTCTCCCCCCGGGAGAGGGCTAGGGTGAGGGCGCTTTTGCCTTACAATGCGCGCACCTCAACCACCGGCCCGCCCATGGACATTGACCTCGCCCGCACCTTTCTGGAAATCGTCCGCCACGGCAGCCTCGCCGCGGCGGCGGAAAAGCTGTTTGTCACGCAAACGGCAATCACCGCCCGGGTCCAGAAACTCGAAAGCCAGTTGGGCAGCACGCTGTTCGTGCGCAACCGTGCCGGTGCGCGGCTGACCGCCAACGGCGAGGCCTTCGTGGTCTACGCCAATCAGCTGGTGCAGACCTGGGAAGCCGCACGCCGCGACCTGCCCTTGCCCGAGGGCTATCACAACGTGCTGCACATCGGTGGCGAGGTCAGCCTGTGCAACCCGTTGATGCTCAGTTGGGCCGCCGAATTGCGCGAGAAAATCCCCGGCCACGCCTTGCGCATGGAGATCCGCGATGGTGAAAACCTGCTGCGTCAGCTAGAACTGGGGGTGCTCGATGCGGCGCTGGTCTATCAGCCGGAATACTGGCCGGGGCTGCAGGTCGAGCAAGTGCTGGAAGAGAAACTGATTCTGGTGACAACGCCCGGCCGCCCTGCCCCTTACGTGTACATCGACTGGGGCCCGGATTTCCGCCGCCAGCACGACGCCGCCCTGCCGGAAAAAGCCAAGGCTGCCCTGAGCTTCAACCTCGGCCCGCTGGCCCTGCAATACATTCTGGAGAACGGCGGCAGCGGCTATTTCCGGACCCGGGTCGTGCGTACTTATCTGGAAAGCGGCGCGCTGGAGCCGGTGACCAAAGCCCCGGAATTCGGCTACCCGACCTACCTCGTCTACTCCCGTGACCGCGACTCGGCGATCTTGCAACAGGCGTTCGACCTGCTGCGTGAGGTGATCAGAGCCGATGACGACTGGTCGCAGCGCTGGAACCCGTTGAGCTGACGGCCGCTATGCACCGGAGCATGGCACTTGTGACCTGAAGGTTGGCGCTGCACAAACGGCCGGATCGGCTACGCTGCCGGGATAACGACAATATCCGCAGGTGAGCGCAGTGAGGCAGACCACCGAGGCATTTCGCAGCCGCTACCGGGCGGCGATTCATCCCCGCTACAACCCATGGCTGCACGGCGCGTTCGTGCTGCTGTTCGGCGTGCTGGCCATCGGCGCGTTCTGGAGCAGCGTGCACCAGGTGCGGCCGCTGGAATGGCTGACCGTGCCGCTGACCTTGCTGTTCTTCAATTTCGGCGTGTACATGGTGCACCGCCACCTGGGCCATCATAAAAAAAGCTTCGCGCGGATGTTCTACGCCCGGCATGCCGGTGATCATCACAGTTTCTTCACCCCCGGCCACATGACCTACGACGGCGCCCGCGACTGGCGGGTGATCCTGTTCCCGGCCTGGCTGATCGTGCTGCACACGCTGGCGATCACCCTGCCCCTGTGGTGGCTGTTCGCGCAGGTCAACAGCAACGTCGCCGGGCTGTTCGGTGGCTGCATGGTGTTCGGTTACCTGACCTATGAAGTGTTTCACGCCTGCGAGCATCTGCCGCCGCAGAACCCGCTGACCCGCCTGCCGTGGATCCGCCAGATGCGCCGTCTGCACGAGCTGCATCACCGTCGCGAGCACATGCAGGAACGCAATTTCAATATCGTTTTTCCGTTGATGGACTACCTGTTCGGCACCCTCTACCGGGAGCCGGAAACCGCCCCTTTGACCGATTCGAGAACGCCCATGACCCGCATGCAGCACACAGTCGATATCGCCGGTGATCCGATTGCCGTCCTCGCCTACGCCGCCACCGTCAGTCGCTGGCCGGAGTGGCACCCGTCTTCGCTGAAGATCGACGGCCCGAGCGGTGCGTTGCATGCCGGCGCACGATTCGACGAGGACATCCATGCCGGCGGTCGCGAGGGGCATTTGCGCTGGGAGGTCACCGAGTACCTGCCCGGCCGACGCTGGTGCGCCCAGGCCCAGGGTGATCAGGGTCTGTCGTTGCGGCTGACCTATGAATGCTCGACGCACAACGATGCCACGCGGTTCGTGCGCACCCTCGATTACCGGTTCGAAGGGATCGGCCTGCGCATCGCCAACCATCTGCTGCTCAAGCGGCGCATCGAGCGCGAGTCGGCAACATCGATGCTGGCCCTGCGCGACATGGCCACCCGGCATCTCGCACTCGCGGGAGCCCACGTGTGAGATGGCGTTATCTGGTGTTGCTGCTGGTTGTCGGGGTTCTGGGCTTTTTGCTGTTGATGCCGACCAGGGTCGAGCCCGTGGCCTGGACGCCGCAACCGGCGCCCTCGCTGACCGAAGGCCAGTACGCTGGCAATCAGCGGCTCAAGAGCGCGGCACAGGTCGGTCCAAGTGACATCGAAGGCCCGGAAGCGCTGCTGCTGGAAAACGACTTTCTGATCACCGGACTGCACGACGGACGCCTGCTGCGCACCAGTCTCGATGGCCAGGAGCGCAAGGTGCTGGCCGATACCGGCGGCCGGCCGCTGGGGCTGGCGCGGCATCCCAACGGTTTGCTGGTGATCGCCGACGGGGTCAAGGGTTTGCTGTCCCTTGATGCACAGGGGCAACTGGTGGCGCTGACCACCGAAGCCAATGGCCTGCCGTTCGGGTTTACCGATGACGTGGCCATCGACAAGTCCGGGCATTACGCCTACTTCAGCGATGCCTCCAGTCGCTGGGGTTACGGCCACGATGGCGAAGCGATCATCGAGCATGGCGGCGACGGGCGCCTGCTGCGTTACGACTTCCAGACCGGAAAAACCAGCGTATTGCTGGACAGGCTGGAGTTCGCCAACGGCGTGACCCTCGGCCCGGAAGACGCCTATGTGCTGGTCAACGAAACCGGCGCCTACCGTATCAGCCGCTATTGGCTGACCGGGCCCAAGGCCGGCACCCACGACCTGTTTATCGACAACCTGCCGGGGCTGCCGGACAACCTGGCGTTTAATGGTCGGGATCGTTTCTGGGTGGCGTTGTACACGCCTCGCAATCCGTTGCTCGACCGCACCGCCGCCCACCCTTTCGTGCGCAAGATGCTGGTGCGGGCGATGACCGTGCTGCCCAAACCGGTGGAAAAGCGCGGGTTCGTGCTGGGGCTGGATCTGGAGGGCAAGGTGATCGCCAATCTGCAGGACGCCAGCGCCGGCAATTACTCGCCGATCACCACGGTGCGCGAGTATGGCGACTGGCTGTATTTCGGCTCGCTGAAGGCGACGCACATGGCGCGGATGCCGTTGGACGCCGCCTTGAAGTGAGGCCCTGGACTTTGTATTGAGTCGACTGGCCCTATCGCCAGCAGGCTGGCTCCCACAAAGAATTTGCATCCCAAATGTGGGAGCCAGCCTGCTGGCGATAGCGGATAGTCAGTTACTGGATCTATCGAAGGTTTCCGGGTCTTCGTCCTCCGGCACTTCCTCGCTCTTGCGTTCCTCTTCAGGATTACGGACGGTATGCGCCGGACTATTGGGCTCGGGATGGGTGGGAACCGGGTCGAATGCACCCTGTTCTTCACTGGGGAATTTTGGATCGTTCATAAGGCACCTCGTTGAGAGTCGCAATGTGAAGACTCTGAACATTCGAGGTGCCGGTCGGGGCTGTCGTTCCAGTCAATTCACCACCGCAGGCCGGTGGTGCGACTGACGGTCAGGATCGAGCCTGCAACTGCTCGACGATCTTGTCTTTGACCTGCAGGCGTTTTTCTTTCAGTTTCTTCAGGGTGTCGTCGCTCGGCGCATCCGAGGTCGCCGTCTCGGCCTTGACGACTTCGGCGTCCGCCAGGGAATACTTGTTGATCAGTGCATCCAGATGTGGATCCGCGGTGCGTCGTTGCTGGATCTCTTCCTTTGTAAGTTTCAAGTCCTGTAACAAATCATGGGTCACCGGCATGGAACACCTCCGTCAGTTGATCGGCAGCCAACGCGACCGATTGCGCTGGCCAGGTATCAGAATGGCCTCGGTTGGCCACTTCTGTCGACCACCTGTCAGACCAGCGGTGTCCGTTCGTCGCCCTTTCGCAAATGCGATAAAACCTTTGGTCGGCGAACTCCCTCCATTGAATAACGCTCACAAAAACCTGCGTGGAGAAACACCAATGGACGGATTCAAACTGCGTCATCTCTTTCTGGCCGTTGCATTGAGCACCGGCATGGGCTCGGCTTTCGCCGCTACCGACAACGATTTTGTCGACAACGCAGCGGCCGGCGGCATCGCCGAAATCGAAACCAGTCGCCTGGCGCTGGAAAAAAGCCAATCCGCCGACATCAAAGCGTTTGCCAACATGATGATCACCGACCACGGCAAGGCCAACGATGAACTGGCGACGATTGCCAAGGCCAACGACATCGAGGTGCCGGACACCACGACCCTGGTCAAACAGGCCAAGGAAAAAATACTCGAAGTTCGTGATGAGTCGTTCGACGCCGCCTATGCCAACAATCAGGTGAAGGCTCACGAAGAAACCATCGAGCTGTTCAAGAAACAAGCCAACACCGTGACCGACGACAAAGTCAAAGGCGCCACCGAACTCAAAGCCTTTGCGCAGAAAATGCTGCCGGCGCTGGAGAAACACCTGGCCCACGCCAAAGAGCTGCAGGCCAAACACCCCAGCAAGTAACCGCCAGGTACGCAAAGAGGCCGCCTCCATTGGACGCGGCCTCTTTGCGTTGGGGCTTTGTTGCAGGCAAAAGATCAGCATTCCCGGCCACGCCGACTAGAGTTACCGGTGCGTTACTTGCGGCAGATCAAAAATATCCTCGGGGGAACGAACAACTATTTCGAACGGCCAAGGTCATTCACTTCGCGCCGGTCATTTCCCGAAGAACCGGCCCCCAATTCGCAATGGAGCAACAGGCACATGGCAGCACTGCAGAACAGCACACTCGATGCGATTAAAAACAATCAGGTTCAACTGCTGGGCGAATGGATCAAGGGACTGCAAGACAGCGGCGCCACCCGCAATCTCAAAGAACACGACTTGCAGCAGCAGACCAGTGAATTCCTGCAGCTGGTGGTCAGTGGCCTGAAAAACGACAGCGGCACCAACATCACCGCGCCGGGCTGGGAAGGCATGCGCCAGTTCCTCGAAAAACTCTCCCACAGCCGTGCCCAGCTCGGTCAGGATTCCCAGCAGACCGCCAGCTTCATTTTCTCGCTCAAGGGCCCGCTGTTCGCCCTGCTGCAAAACCATTATCAGGATCAGCCCGCCCTGCTCGCCGAACAGCTTTGGGAAATTTCCGAACTCTTCGATGCTTTTGGCCTGTACACCATTCGCACGTTCCAGAAATCCCGTGAAGCGGTGATCAAGCGCCAGCAGGAAGAACTGCTCGAACTGTCGACCCCGGTGGTCAAGCTGTGGGACGGCGTGCTCGCGCTGCCGATGATCGGCACCCTCGACTCGCAACGCACCCAAGTGGTAATGGAATCGCTGCTGCAACGCATCGTCGACACCGGCTCGGAAATCGCCATCATCGACATCACCGGCGTTCCGACCGTCGACACGCTGGTCGCCCAACACCTGCTCAAGACCGTGACCGCGATCCGCCTGATGGGCGCCGACTGCATCATCAGCGGCGTGCGACCGCAGATTGCGCAGACCATCGTGCACCTGGGCCTCGACCTGCAAGGCGTGGTCACCAAAGCCAATCTGGCCGACGCACTGAAGCTGGCCCTGACCCGTCTGGGCATCACCCTCACCAAGACGGTCTGAACAATGGAACGTATCCCGATTCTTCAGATGGGTGACTTCCTGCTGGTGACCATCCAGGTCGACATGCACGACCAGCTCGCCCTCACCTTGCAGGACGACCTGTCCGAGCGCATCAGCAAGACCTCCGCGCGCGGGGTGCTGATCGACATCTCGGCGCTGGACATGGTCGATTCGTTCATTGGCCGGATGATCGGCACCATTTCCGGCCTGTCGAAAATCATGGATGCCGAAACCATGCTCGTCGGCATGCAGCCGGCGGTCGCCATTACCCTGGTCGAGCTCGGTCTGTACCTGCCAGGCGTCAGTACCGCGCTGAACGTCGAGCGCGGCATGAAACTGCTGCAGGAACGAGTACGCCAGCAATGACCGTGCGCAGCAGCGGTACCCAACCGATCAACATCGAGCAGGACGTGGTGCTGGCCCGGCAACAGGCGCGCAAACTGGCCACCGAATGCGGCATGCGCCTGATCGACCTGACCAAACTGGTGACCGCCGTCAGTGAACTGGCGCGCAACACCATGGTGTATGGCGGTGGCGGAGACATGGACTGGCAGATCCTCGACGACAACCACAAGGTCGGCCTGCGCCTGACGTTCCGCGACGAAGGCCCGGGCATTCCCGACATCAAACTGGCGATGACCGACGGCTGGACCTCCGGCAGCGGTCTGGGCCTGGGCCTGACCGGGGCAAAGCGTCTCGTGGACGAATTTGAACTGGACACCGAGCCCGGCAAAGGCACTCGCATAACGATCACCCGATGGACATGAACATCAGCGGGACATTGACCCAGGTGTTGGTGATCGAGGACAGCAGCCAGATCGGCCATGCCCGGCGTACGGCCCAGCGTCTGGCCGAGCAACACGGTTTTGGCGAAAGCGACGCAGGCCGTGTGGCGCTGGTGGCCACGGAGCTGGCGAGCAATGTGCTCAAGCATGCCGGGCGCGGGGAATTGCACCTGCGCCTGTTGCCCCGTCAGGGTGACGACGGCATCGAGATGATTGCGGTCGACCGTGCCCAGGGGTTTGATCTGGACGCGTGTCTGGCGGACGGCTTTTCCACTGGTGGCACTCAGGGCATCGGCCTCGGTGCAGTGGCTCGACAGGCGGATATCTTCGACGTATTTGCCGATCATCGCGGCGCCGTGCTGCTGGCTCGTCTGTACCCGCGCAGCGACCGTCAGGCGGATCTGCCGTATGGTGTCAGCCAGCACTCTCTGCACAACGATCCAGCCTGTGGCGACGTCTGGCATCTTGCGATTCATGGCAGTGACATCAGTGCCCTGATCGTCGACGGTCTGGGCCATGGCGAGGACGCCGAGCGTGCGGCCCGTGCAGGAGAGAAAGCCTTTGCCCTGAGCCCGTTCGGTGCGCCAACGCTGCTGATGGAAGACATGCACCGCGAGATGATCGGGAGCCGGGGCGGCGCGGTGGCATTCGCGCAGTTTCACGCCGGGCGTGCCAGTCTGTCGTTCACCGGTGTCGGTAACATCGGTGCCAGCCTGATTGCCTCCGACAAGTCGCGCGGACTGGCCTCGCACCCGGGGATCGTCGGCGGCCAATACCGAAAAGCCCAGCCCTTTGACTATGCTCACGTGAACGGACATCTATTGATCATGTACAGCGACGGCTTGCAGTCCCGTTGGAACCTTCAAGACTACCCCGGTCTGGTGCATCGCCATCCCGCCGTGATAGCCACCGTCCTGCACCGCGATTTCTGTCGTGGGCGCGACGATGTAACGGTGCTGGTCGTTGCCCTGGAGGCCGCCCATGGCTGAGTCCCCGACACTGAGCAATGCCGAACAGGCTGCGTTGATCGCCCAGTTGCAGAGCGAAACCGCTGCGTTGCGCGAAGAGCTCGACGAAACCAATCAGGGCGTGCTCGCGCTGTACGCCGAACTCGACACTCAGGCCGAACAACTGCGCCAGGCGTCCGATCTGAAAAGCCGCTTTCTGTCGTACATGAGCCACGAGTTCCGCACACCGCTGGGCTCGATCCTGAGCATCAACAGCCTGCTGGCCGACGAACTCGACGGCCCGCTCAGCCCCGAGCAGCACAAACAGGTGGCCTTCGTCAGCAGCGCCGCCCGGGAACTCAGTGACATGGTCGACGACCTGCTCGATCTGGCGAAGATCGAGGCCGGACGCATCAGCATTTCTGCGGCGTGGTTCGACATGTTCGACCTGTTCGCGGCGTTGCGCGGAATGTTCCGGCCGATTGTCGACGCCACCGCCGTCGACCTGATTTTCGAGGAGCCGGTAGGCCTGCCGCGTCTCTATACCGACGACAAGAAGCTCGCGCAGATTCTGCGCAACTTCATTTCCAACTCGCTGAAATTCACCACCCGTGGCGAAGTCCGGATCTCGGCGCGCCTTGAAGGTGAGGACAAGGTGCGGTTCGCCGTCAGCGACACCGGCATCGGCATCGCCCCCGAACTGCACGGCACGTTGTTCGAGGACTTTTCACAGGTTGACTCTCCTTTGCAAAAACGCCTGCGCGGCACCGGGCTCGGATTGTCCCTGTGCAAACGCTTCGCCGAATTGCTCGGTGGCGAGGTCGGCGTCCAGAGTACCCCGAGCGTGGGTTCGTGCTTTTTCGTGATCATCCCGTTGGCGATCGCCCAGGAGAGCGTCGATGAAACATGACATCCGTCTGTTGATTGTCGACGACAACGTCGCGACCCGTTATGCCTTGCGCCGACGGCTGGAACGCCACGGCTATGAGGTGTCAGAGGCCGGCACCGGTGGCGAAGGCCTGGCGTTGATCGCCAGTGAAAAGCTCGACGCGTTGATTCTCGACGTCAACCTGCCGGACATGAGCGGCTTCGATATTGTCCGCGAACTGCGCGCCGACGCGCGCACCGCCCTGCTCCCGGTGATCCACGTGTCGGCCGCGTCGATCCAGACCGGCGACATCATCACCGGCCTCGATGCCGGGGCCGATGCGTATCTGATTCACCCGGTCGATCCCGATGTGCTGCTGGCAACATTGCGCACCCTGCTTCGGGTGCGCGACACGGAGAACGCGTTGCGCGAAAGCGAGGCGCGTTTCCGCGAGATCTTCGTCAACATCTCCGCGCCCATCGCGGTGCTGGATGCCGACCTGAAAGTCCACGAGTGCAACCACGCTTTCTCCCAACTGATCCAGGACAACCGCGACCCGCAGACCCTCAGCGAATGCTTCGCCGAGGATCAGAGCGCGATCCTCGACGAACTGCGCCTGCGGCTGGTGGATGGCGAACGCTGGAAAGGCACGCTGAACATGCGCGTGCAGGGCGAGATCCGTGAGACCGAGTGGCAAATTTCCCCCTACCGCACCCCGAAACTGAACCTGGTGTTCGTCGAAGACGTCACCGAACACCGTCACCGCGAACGTTCGCACCTGGCGCGACTGGACGACACCACCACGCAACTGGCCAAGGAAGTCGCCGACCGGGTACGCGCCGAATCGCAACTGCTGCAAGTACAGAAAATGGATGCGCTGGGCAAACTCACCGGCGGCATCGCCCATGACTTCAACAACTTGCTGACCGGGATCATCACCAGCCTCGAACTGATCCAGAAACGCGTCGCCGATGCGCGCCCGGACAAGGTCCAGTTCTATGCCGAAGCGGCCCTGAGTTCGGCGATGAGCGCGGCCTCGCTCACCCATCGCCTGCTGGCTTTTGCCCGCCAGCAACCGCTCGACACCCGTCCGGTGGACATCAACAAGCACGTCCGCTCGCTGGAAGAATTGCTGGTGCGCACCATCGGCGAACGCATCGCCCTCAAACTGGAAATGACCACCAAACCTGCCATCGCGCTGGTCGATCCGATCCAGCTCGAAAGCGCAGTGCTCAACCTGGTGATCAACGCCCGGGACGCATTGCCACGGGGCGGCAATATCTGGGTCAGCACTTACGCGGCGTATTCCCACGGCGACCCGAACCTCGCCGATGGTTCCTATGTGGCGCTATCGGTGCGCGATGACGGTACCGGCATCGAGCACAGCGTCATCGATAAGGTGTTCGAGCCGTTTTTCACCACCAAACCGCTGGGCCAGGGCACCGGGTTGGGGCTGTCGACGATCTACGGTTTCGCTCGTCAATCCGGTGGCGATGCGCACATCCGCAGCGTGGCGCGACGCGGCACCGAAGTGACGATCATGCTGCCGGCCACCAGTGATCCGACCGCTGTCGATGTGGCCCCGGTGACCATCGATCCGCAAGGCTCGGGCGAGCATGTGTTGATCGTCGAAGACATGCCGGCCGTGCGCCTGTTCGTCACCGAAGTGCTGGAAGACGCCGGCTACCGCTGCACCCAGGCGGCCGATATCGAAACCGCGCTGGAGCGCTTGCAGAACGACTCGTCGATCGACCTGTTGCTGACCGACGTGGGCCTGCCACGCATGACCGGCCGTGAACTGGCGGACGTTGCCCGGGGCTGGCGTGAAGCGCTGCCGATCCTGTTCATGACCGGTTACGCGGAAACCGCGATCAACCGCCAGGTGTTCCTCGGGGCCGGCATGGAGATGCTGGTCAAGCCGTTCCAGATCCGCGAACTACTCGACAAAGTCCGTCGCACGCTCGACGGCACCTGATACACCGCCATCGCCAGCAGGCTGGCTCCCACATGGAAAACCAGCAACCTGTGGGAGCCAGCCTGCTGGCGATGACGATATTCGACACGCTACGGCTAGCGGCTGAGAGCACGAGAAAGAAACGGCGCAGTCCGGCTCTTCTTGCTCGCCGCCACTTTCTGCGGCGTCCCGGCCACGACGATCTGGCCGCCCTGATCCCCCGCGCCCGGGCCGATGTCGATCACCCAGTCGCTCTGCGCCACCACGCGCATTTCATGCTCGACCACGATCACCGTGTGCCCCGCCGTCACCAGCGTATCCAGTTGCTCCAGCAAGCGGTCGACATCGCGCGGGTGCAACCCGGTGGTTGGTTCATCCAGCACATACAACGTCGCCCCGCGCTGGTTGCGCTGCAGTTCGGTGGCCAGTTTGATGCGCTGGGCTTCGCCGCCGGACAACTCGGTCGCCGGTTGCCCGAGGCGCAGGTAACCGAGACCGATGTCGCGCAGCACCTCTAGCGAACGGCGGATCGCCGGTTGCTCGGCAAACACCGTCACCGCTTCGTCCACCGTCAGTTTCAGCACCTGCGCGATGCTCAAGCCCTGCCAGAGGATGGCCAGGGTTTCGGGGTTGTAACGCGCGCCGTGACAGGTCGGGCACGGTGCATAAACGCTGGGCATGAACAGCAATTCGACACTGACAAACCCCTCGCCTTCGCAGGTCGGGCAGCGACCCTTGGCGACGTTGAAGGAAAATTGCCCGGCGTCGTATCCCGCCGCTTTCGCCTCATCGGTCGCGGCAAACAGCTTGCGCACGTTGTCGAACAGCCCGGTGTAGGTCGCCAGATTCGAACGCGGCGTGCGGCCGATGGGTTTCTGATCGACCTGCACCAGACGCTTGATCGACTCCAGCCCGGCGCTGACCTGGCCGGTGCTGGCAGACGGGGTATCGTCTTCCAGATTGAGCTCTTCCGGCTCGGCGTCACTGACGCTGCGCCCGAGTTGTGCGCCGACCAGTTCCAGCAGCGCCTGGCTGACCAGACTGGATTTGCCCGAACCGGAAACACCGGTGACCGAGGTGAAACAGCCCAGGGGAAATTCGGCGCTGAGGTTATTCAGGTTGTTGCGAGTGACACCGTCGAGCTTCAGCCAGCCCGACGGTTTGCGCGCCGTACGGGTCGACCTTTGCTGTTCGGCGAACAGATAGGCGCGGGTCTGCGAGTCCTCGATCGCGGCCAGCCCCGGTGGCGGGCCACTGTAGAGAATCTGCCCGCCCTTTTCACCGGCCGCCGGGCCGACGTCGATCAGCCAGTCGGCCCGGCGCATGGTGTCCAGATCGTGCTCGACCACAAACACGCTGTTGCCGTCGGCCTTCAGGCGCTGCAAGGCTTCGAACAGCGCCTCGCCGTCAGCCGGGTGCAGGCCGGCGGAGGGTTCGTCGAGCACGTAGATCACGCCGAACAATTGCGAGCCCAATTGAGTGGCCAGTCGCAGGCGTTGCAATTCGCCGGACGACAGGGTCGGCGTGCTGCGCTCCAGCGCCAGATATCCGAGCCCGAGATCGGTCAGGGTGCTGACCCGCTCCAGCAAGTCCTCGGCAATGCGCTGCGCGGCCAGGCGTTTTTCCAGCGACAGGTTCGGCGTATGGCGCACGTCCGGCGCGTTGGCGTGGCCGCTGGCGCCATGGGCCACGCGCTGCTGGCGGGCTTCGCGGGTCTGGCTGTGGGTCAGGGTTTCACCGCTTTCATCGGCGTGTTCCAGCCAGCTCGCGTCCGCCACCGGCTTCAAGACTTCGGCGACTTGCAGCAGCGGCATGCGCGACAACTCGCCGATGTCATGCCCGGCAAACGTCACCGACAGCGCCTCGCGCTTGAGGCGCTTGCCATCGCACAGCGGGCAAAGGCTGCCGATCATGAACTGCGACACGCGCTTCTTCATCAGCGCACTTTGCGAATGGGTGAACGTGTGCAGGATATAGCGCCGGGCGCCAGTGAAGGTGCCTTGATAGCTCGGTTCCATGTTGCGCTTGAGGGCGACGCGGGTCTCTTCCGGCGTCAGCCCGGCGTACACCGGAACGGTCGGTGTTTCCTCGGTGAAGAGGATCCAGTCACGCTGTTTTTTCGGCAGCTTGCGCCACGGGATATCGACATCGATGCCCATGGTCACCAGGATGTCGCGCAGGTTCTGCCCCTGCCAGGCCAGCGGCCAGGAGGCCACGGCGCGCTGGCGGATGGTCAGATTCGGATCGGGCACCATCAACGCCTCGGTGACCTCGTAGACCCGGCCGAGTCCATGGCATTGCGGGCACGCGCCTTGTGGCGTGTTCGGTGAAAAATCCTCGGCATACAGCATTGGCTGACCCGGCGGATAGCTGCCGGCGCGCGAGTACAGCATTCGGATCAGGCTCGAGAGCGTGGTGACGCTGCCCACCGACGAGCGTGTGCTCGGCGTGCCGCGCTGTTGCTGCAGGGCCACGGCCGGCGGCAGGCCTTCGATGGAATCGACGTCCGGCACGCCGACCTGATCGATCAGCCGCCGCGCATAGGGCGCCACCGATTCGAAATAGCGCCGCTGGGCTTCGGCATACAGCGTCGAAAACGCCAGCGACGACTTGCCCGAACCCGACACCCCGGTGAACACCACCAGTGCATCGCGAGGAATGTCGACGTCCACGTTCTTCAGATTGTGTTCACGGGCACCGCGCACGCGAACCATGCCGGCGGCAGAACTGGAATTGCGTCTGGAAGTCATCGGCCAGCCTTGGTCAGGGGATTGGAGCTCAGGTGCTGAGCACGGAACGGATCATCTGCAGCAATGCTTCGGGGCCATAGGGCTTGCCGAGCAAATGGGTGTCGGGGCTGAGCTGGTGGTTGCGCGAGATGATGTCGCGGGTGTGGCCCGAGGTGAACAGCACGGCCACCGGCGGCATTTGCACCTTGGCCCACGCCGCCAGATCGGAGCTTTTGATAAGACCGGGCATGACCACGTCGGTGAAGATCAGGTCGACCCGCGCGCCTTCCATCAACATCTGCATGGCCGCATCGCCGTTGCCGGCGATCAGCACGCGGTAGCCTTCTTCGCGCAGCAGCTCGACGGCCGAGGTGCGCACCGCTTCGTTGTCTTCGACCACCAGGATCGTCTCGTGACCGCCCGCCTGCTGATGATTGACGCTCGGCGAGTCATCGAGCACGGGGCGCAGGCTGCGTGGAAAGTACAACTGCACCCGTGTGCCTTCGCCGATCCGACTGTCGATCTCGACATGCCCGCCGCTCTGCTTGACGAAGCCGAACACCATGCTCAAGCCCAGGCCAGTGCCCTGGCCATCGGCCTTGGTGGTGAAGAACGGTTCGAACACCTGCTCGAGCATGTGCGGGGCAATGCCCACGCCGCTGTCACTGACCGAGACCCGAACGAAATCCCCCGGCACGATGCCCTTGCCCGAACAGAACGCCCGGTCCAGTGAGAGGTTGGAGGCGCCGAGCACAATCGTGCCCTCGCCCTTCATGGCGTCCCGGGCATTGATCGCCAGATTGAGAATGGCGTTTTCCAGTTGATTGCGGTCAACGTTGATGTGCCAAGGCTCAACAGGCAGTTGCACGTCGATCTGAATGGTTTCGCCCAGCGCCCGTTGCAGCAACTCGCCCACGCCTTCGAAGATCTGGCGGGGGTTGCACACCGCCGGCGACAGCGGCTGACGCCGGGCAAACGCGAGCAGTTGCGAAGACAGCTTGGCGCCGCGCTCCACCGCCGCCAGCGAGGCGCTGACACGACGCTGGACGTTGGCATTGTCCGGTTCATGGCGAGCCAGCAGGTGCAGATTGCCGGCGATCACTTGCAGCAGGTTGTTGAAGTCATGGGCCACGCCGCCGGTGAGGCCACCGATGGCTTCGAGCTTCTGCGACTGACGCAATTGCTCTTCGGCGGCGAGGCGCGCCTCGACTTCATCCGCCACCCGCTGTTCGAGGTTGCGGGTGAACTTGAGCAGCGATTCCTCGGCGGTCTTGCGCTCGTGAATATCGATCAGCACACCGGGGAAACGGAACGGCCGGCCCTGCTCGTCGAATTCGCAAGCACCGCTGGCGAGCACCCACAGACAACTGCCATCGGCACGCACCACCCGGTACTCGGCGTTGTAGGGCTCGCCGGTACGCACCGAATTCTCCACGCACTCCTGTACCCAATTACGGTCGTCCGGATGAATGTGCGCCTCGGCGATATGCTGCGGCAGGTTGCTCAGGTCTTGATCAGGCGGGTAGGAAAATGTCCGGGCAAAACGCTCGTCGGCCGACAGCACGTTGTTTCTGACGTCCCAGACAAACGAGCCGAGCAATGCCCCGGCATTCAGTGCCAGGCGCACCCGCTCGTTGTCGGCGCGATAGGCATCTTCAGCGGCCTGGCGCAGACGCTCGGACAACACCAGTTCAGTGGTTTCCACCACCATCGCCATCACGCCAGAAGGCACGCCGGCATCGTTGGCCACCGGGCTGTAATACAAATCGAGCCAGACGTCCTCGGGCACGCCGTCGCGCAGCAACACCAAGACCTTGTTGCGGTATTCCAGGGTGCCGCCGGCCAGACAGGTGTCGACCACATGCCGGTTGAAATCGGCCACCTCCGGCCAGCCCAGTTCCACCGGCGATCCGAGCAGGTACGGATG
The DNA here is from genome assembly GCF_021602345.1 of Pseudomonas pharyngis. Lineage (GTDB taxonomy): Bacteria > Pseudomonadota > Gammaproteobacteria > Pseudomonadales > Pseudomonadaceae > Aquipseudomonas > Aquipseudomonas pharyngis. The sequence goes on along the minus strand of NZ_BQID01000002.1, from coordinate 62,897 downwards.
TCGGCCACCGGCGAATCGCGAATAGGCGTCGTTGTAGATCATGTAACCGGCATGACCCCAGAGCATGACCATCGGCAGCGGCGAGGCCAGCATCAGCTGGACCGTGCTGCACAGGCTGGCCGGCCAGGTTTCGAGGGGGCCCAGATCAGTCCTGCTCCAGTCAAACGCACGAATGCGCCCGGCCATCTCGCCTTGCCAGCCGTCACACCCATGGCTATCGGATAAAAACTGCATCAGCTGCTTCAACGCCTTGTAGTGGGTTCGGTTCTATCGCCGCGCGTTCAAACGCCACGCCCGTCTGTTTCGAGCGTGTCGGGCAGCGATGGTTTCATTAGAGGTATAGCCGATTTCACCTGCACTCGACGCTCACACTCCGATCAGGTGTTTGAGCGGGTGGTAGCCAGTCTTCATTTTCGCAGCGACGTCGAGGATCGCCTTCTGGATGCCGTCCAGGTGCATGCAGGTCAGCTCGATCGCGGCGCTCTGATTGCCGGCCTCGATGTACTCGATCAGGCGCAGGTGCTCGTCATCACGGCAGGCTTCGTGGCTGTCGTCATCCAGCGCGGCGGCGTACAGCGAGGCGCGGGAAATCAGCTTCTGGAACCAGTCGAGCAGTACCGGGTTGTTCAGGCTACGGGCGAGTTTGATGTGGAACTCGCCGAGCAGGTGAATCAGTCGCTCGTGGTCGCCGGCTTCGTGAGCTTCGTCTTCCAACAGCAGGTGGTCGCGCAAATCCTGCATCGCCGCAGAGTCCTTGCGCCGGCACAGTTCGGTGACGATGCCGATCTCGATCAGGCGCCGGGTTTCGAACAGCGAACGGATCTCTTCATCACTGGGCAACGATACCGATGCACCTTTATTGGGCTCGGTGGTGACCAGTCCGTCGGCCTCCAGTTGCTTGAGCGCAGCGCGAACCGACGTGCGGCTGACATTGAACAATTCCGCCAGCGAGGCCTCGCCCAGCTTCATCCCCGGACGCAGCGAACGCTTGCTGATCGCCTCGTAAACCCCTTGGTAGACGCGGTCGACCGTGGTTTCCGTTTTCTTCTCGGTCATTCCAAAACTCCTTCAATGCTGGCAACGCTGCCCGACGAACGACTCAGTCAGGGAAATGGGGGGTTGCGCCAGCAGATTAATCCGGGTATTTCTAAATTGCATTCAGATATTGCATACAATAATTAGAGGATTGCACCATTATGGGTCAACCAATAGCCATTGAAGTGCGTAACGTATCCAAGCGGTATTCTGATGACCCTGGCCTCGCGCCTGCCCTCGACAACGTGTCGGTGAACATCGCCGACAACGAGTTTTTCACCCTCCTCGGCCCCTCGGGCTGCGGCAAGACCACCCTGTTGCGCACCATCGCCGGTTTCGAACACGTCAGCGACGGCGAGATCCGTCTGGCGGGCGAAACGGTCAATCACCTGCCGCCGTTCAAGCGTCGGGTCAACACGGTGTTCCAGAGTTACGCGCTGTTTCCGCACATGAGTGTCGCGCAGAATATCGCCTTCGGCCTCGAGATGCAGGGTCTTGATCGCAAGACAATTCCGGGACGGGTCGATGAAATGCTCGCGCTGGTGCAGATGGAGCACCTGGCCGGGCGTAAACCGGCGGAATTATCCGGCGGCCAGCAGCAACGTGTCGCGCTGGCCCGGGCCCTGGCGCCGAAGCCGAAAGTGCTGTTGCTCGACGAGCCGCTGTCGGCGCTGGACCTGAAGCTGCGCAAGGAAATGCAGGTCGAACTCAAGCGCGTGCAGCAGGAAGCCGGGATCACCTTCATCTTCGTCACCCACGATCAGGAAGAGGCCTTGACCCTGTCCGACCGGATCGCGGTGATGTCCGCCGGCAAGATCCTGCAGATCGGCACCCCGACCGACATCTATGAACGCCCGCAGCACCGTTTCGTCGCCCAGTTCATCGGCGACATCAATTTCCTCCCCGGCGAACTCAAGCGTGGCGACCACAACGAAAACCTCTTCGTGCCCAGCGGCATGCCGGTGGAAATCCCCTGCCCGCCGCAAGGCGTCAGCGGCAGCAGCGTGCAACTGGCGTTTCGTCCCGAACGTTCGCAACTGGTCGCGGCGGATCAACCGCATCACCTGCGCGGGGTAATCGAGGCGGTGCTGTATGTCGGCACCGCGACGCTGTACCAGTGCCGTTTGAACAACGACATCAAAGTCATGCTGCGGGAAAACAACGAAGGCCTGAACCGTGGTCGTGCAGTCGGCGAGCCCGTGGCGGTGCACCTGCCGCCCCAAGCCTGCCTGCTGATGGAGGCCTGAGATGAGCGTCAGCAGCACTTCCCCCTCTCTCAACCGCGCGCTGTTACTCAGCCCGGTGGTGTTGACCCTGCTCGCCCTGATCGCCATTCCGCTGGGCATCATGGGCTACATCAGCCTGTTGCCGCGCAACACCTACGGCGGCGTCGACTGGCAGGCCCAATGGCAACTGCAAAGTTACGTGCAGCTGTTTTTCCAGGAAGGTTTTGACGGCGAACTGGAGCTGAACTGGGTCTACGCCCAAGCGCTGTTGCGTTCGGTGTTCCAGGCCGGCGGCACCACCGTGCTGTGCTTCCTGTTCGGGTTTCCGGTGGCGCTTTGGATGTCGAGCCTGACCCCACGTCGGCGCAACTTGATGGTGTTGCTCATCACCATTCCGTTCTGGACCAACCTGCTGATCCGCAACTACGCGTGGCTGATCATCCTGCGCGAACAGGGCTGGGTCGCCCAAAGCCTCAACGCGCTGTTCCCGAGTGCCGGCGGCATCACCCTGCTGTACAACGACTTCGCGGTCAGCGTCGGTCTGGTCTACAGCTTCTTGCCGTTCATGATCCTGCCGATCTACTCGACCCTGGAAAAACTCGACTGGCGCCTGGTGGAAGCCGCCTATGACCTGGGCGCCAACCGCTGGCATGCGCTGCGGCGGATCATCCTGCCGCTGTCGATGCCCGGCGTGATTGCCGGTGCGTTGCTGGTGTTCGTGCCGAGCCTCGGCGCCTTCATCACCCCGGCGATCCTCGGCGGCGGCAAGACCCTGATGATCGGCAACCTGATCCAGCAGCAATTCGGCACCGCACGCAACTGGCCGCTGGGCAGTTCGCTGTCGTTCCTGCTGCTGGGGATTCTGCTGTTGTCACTGGTGCTCTACGCCCTGTACAGCCGCAGCGCGGCGAAAACCCTGAACCGGGGAGCGAAAGCATGATCTCTCTGCACCTGAAAAAACTCCCGGCGACCCGGGAAATCAGCCTGCTGATCCTCGCCTATCTGTACGTGCCGATCCTGGTGTTGATCGCCTACAGCTTCAACGCCAACCGCTCCGCGACGGTGTGGACCGAGTTCTCGTTCGCCTGGTACGGGCGGATCCTGGCCAACCCGTCGATCCAGACCGCAGCGCTGAATTCGATCATCGTCGCGACCATCGCCACAGTCTGCGCCACGGCGATTGCACTGCTGGCGGCGCTGGCGACCTACCGGCCGTTCTACGGGCAGAAAATGGTCGAAGGCGGGATCAACCTGCCGCTGATCCTGCCGGAGATCGTCACCGCCGTGGCCACCCTGCTGCTGTTCATGGCGCTGGGCATCAAGCTCGGGCTGATGACGGTGATCGTCGCGCACATCGGCTTCTGCATTCCGTTCGCCTACCTGCCGATCCGCGCGCGGCTCAACGATCTGGACAAGAGCCTGCTGGAAGCCGCCAACGACCTGTATGCCAATCCGTGGCAGGTGTTTCGCCGCGTGACCTTGCCGCTGCTGTGGCCGGCGGTGCTGTCCGGATCGGTGCTGGCGTTCGTGGTCAGCCTCGACGATTTCATCATGACCTTCTTCGTCGCCGGGCCCGGTTCGACCACGTTGCCGGTGTACATCTTCTCGGCGATCAAGGCTGGCGTAACACCTGAAATCAACGCGATTTCAACCCTGATGCTGGTGATTTCCATCGTGCTGGTGGTGCTGGCCTTCTGGCTTGGCCAACGCGGCAAACAACAATAAACCTGGAGCGCGCTCATGAAAGTGAAAAACATGCGTCTGGCAGTATCCGGTCTGGCCCTGAGTTGTTTCACCGCGTTCGGCGCCCACGCCGCCGAGCCCAAGCAATTGTTCTTCTACAACTGGACCGATTACTACCCGGTGGACTTGCTGGCCAAGTTCGAAAAGGAGACCGGGATCAAGGTCACCATGGACGGCTACGACAGCAACGAAACCCTGCTCGCCAAGTTACAGGCCGGCGGCGCCGCGTATGACGTGATCGTGCCGTCGCAGTCGATCATGCAGACGCTGATCAAGCAGGACCTGCTGTTGGAAATCGACGCCCCGACCCTGAGCAACTTCCAGTACGTCAAAGGCCCGTTCCGCGACCCGAGCTTCGACCCGGGCCGCAAGTTTTCGGCGCCTTACCTGTGGGGCACCACCGGGTTTTCCTATGACAGCGCACGGGTGCCGGGCGGCAAGCTCGATGATTCGTGGAAAGAGTTCTTTGAGCCGCGCAAGGAACTGCAAGGCCAGCTCGCCGCCCTCGACACCTCCAGCAGCGTGATCAATGCCGCCAGTCATTACCTGAACGTCGACGAATGCACGGAAAACCCGCAGGACGCCAAGCGCATCCTCGAGCTGCTGCAAAAGCAGAAACCGTTTTTGAAGATGTACAGCTCCGACAATACCGTCGACCGCATGGCCTCGGGCGAAGTGATCATGATGCAGAACTGGAACGGCTCGACGGCCCGCGCCACGTTGCAGAAGAGCACGATCAAATACGTGTACCCGAAAGAAGGCCTGGCGATGTTCCAGGACAACTTCGCCGTACCCAAAAGCGCGCCGCATCCGGGCAACGCCAAGATCTTTATCGACTGGATGATGAAACCGGAAAACGCGGCGGCCGTGTCCAACGCGATTGCCTATGCCAACGGCATTCAGAGCGATCAGTTGCTGGATGCGAAATGGAAGGTCATGGACGCGATCAACATGCCCGAGGAGTACGCCTCGCGCCTGCGCCCGGAGAAGGAATGCAGCAACAAGGCGCGGGAGCTGCAGGATCGGATCTGGTCGAAGCTTAAGGGTTGATCCGAAACCGCAGCCCTCACCCTAGCCCTCTCCCAAAGGGAGAGGGAACCGATTGGGGAATATTCAAGAAATACACCGACCTGAACGTTTTGCTCTGAATCCATAATCGACTCGGTTTCTCAGGTCGGCGTAGTACCTGAGACGACTCGGTCGGTCCCCTCTCCCTCCGGGAGAGGGCTAGGGTGAGGGGAAAAATCCAAAGAACAAACGAGGTTCCAATGACTGCCCCCCGCTGGCTCAGAAACATCCGCCCCTACGGCGCCCCCGCCGAAGACCTGCTGATCGAAAACGGCAAATTCACGCAACGCCGCCCGGCCTCCAATGCTCCGCTGGCCGCCACCGACATCGACGGCCAGAACCAGCTCCTGACCGCCCCGCTGGTGGAAAGTCACGTCCACCTCGACAAGACCCTCTACGGCCAACCCTGGCGCCCGAACAGCGCCGGCCCGACGCTCAAGGACTACATCAGCAACGAGCGCCGCGTCCTGCGCGAAGTCAAAGCGCCGATCGCCGAACGCGCCGGCGCCCTGCTGGAGAACTGCATCGCCCGGGGTTCGCTGACGATGCGCTGCCACGTCGACATCGACCCGGAATTCGGCCTGCGCCACGTCGAGGCCATGCAACAACTGCGCGAAACCTACAACGACCTGATCGACCTGCAACTGGTGGTCTTCCCGCAAACCGGCCTGATCAGCCGCCCCGGCACTGCCGAACTGATGCGTGAAGCCATGGCCCTGGGCGTGGAAAACGTCGGCGGGCTCGACCCGTGTGGCATCGACAACGACCCGATCGCGCAACTGGATTTCGTGTTCAAACTGGCCAGCGAATTCCAGCGTGGCGTCGACATTCACCTGCATGACAAAGGTGAACTGGGCCTGTGGCAGATCGCCCGGATCGCCGATTACACCGAGCGTTTCAACCTGCACAACCGGGTGATGATCAGCCACGCCTATTGCCTGGGCATGCTGCCGTGGAGTCAGGTCAAACCGGTCGCCGAACGCCTTGCTGCACTGGGCATTTCGCTGATGAGTTCGGCGCCGGCCGATTGCGCCGTTCCACCCTTCCTGGCGCTGCGCGAGACCGGCGTCAACGTGTGCCTGGGCTCCGACGGCATTCGTGATGCGTGGTCGCCGATGGGCAATGGCGACATGCTGGAACGGGCAATGCTGCTGGCGTTTCGTTTTGATCTGGGCAAGGACGATGAACTGGCGGCGGCGTTCGACGCGGCGACGGTCAACGGTGCGCGCGCATTGGGGATCGAGGATTACGGCTTCGCCATCGGCCGACCGGCGGACTTTCTGCTGATGCCGGTCGAAACCCTCGGTGAAGCGGTGGTCGCGCGGCCGGTGCGTCAGGTCTATCGCGGCGGCGAACTGATCGCCAGCGGCGGTCGTTTGCTGGGCAGCCGTCTGTGAAACGCATCGGCCTGAAGGCCGGTTGCGTGGTCGGTTTCGACGGCACGCAACATGTGCTGTGGCGCGACGGCGAAGTGGTGTTTGCTGGCTCGCGCATCGAATTTGTCGGGCGCGGTTACCAAGGCCCGGTGGATCAGTGGATCGACTACGGCAACGCGCTGATCGGCCCCGGTTTCATTGACCTGGATGCCCTCGGCGATCTCGACTCCACCGTGCTGACCCTGGACAACGGCGACGAACGCGCCATGGGCCGCATGTGGTCGGCGGAGTATCTGGCGGCCGGCCCGCACGAGTCGTTCAGCCCCGAGGAAGAGGTCTTCAAATACCGCTACGCCTTCACCCAGTTGATCCGCAACGGCATCACCACGGCCATGCCGATCACCTCGATGTACTACCGCGAATGGGCGGAGACCTACGACGAGTTCGCCGCGGTCGCTGACGTGGCGGGCGAGTTGGGCCTGCGTACCTATCTCGGCCCCTGCTACATGAGCGGCATGAGTTACTGGCGCGCCGACGGCACCCTCGCCCATCACTGGGATGAGGCTCGGGGCCTGGCGGGACTGGACGCGGCCGAACGGTTTTTCAAGGATTTCGATGGCGCCCACGCCGGGTTGATTCGCGGCGCGCTGCTGCCGGATCGCATCCAGACCTGCACGCCGAAACTGCTGCAACGCACATCCGCCTTGAGCCGCGAACTGAACGCACCGATGCGTCTGCATTGCTGTCAGGCGCCGGGGGAAGTGGCGATGGTCGAACAGTTGCGCGGCACCACGCCGCTGGGCTGGTTGCAGCAACTCGACCTGCTCACCCCGCGCAGCCTGCTGCCCCACGGCCTCTACACCTCGGGCGATGACGACTTGCAGCGGGTCACTGATGGCGGCGCCAGTCTGGTGCACTGCCCGCTGGTGTTCGCCCGTGACGGCGAGGCGCTGAATTCGTTCGGCCGCTATCGCGCCAAAGGCATCAACTTCGCCCTCGGCACCGACACCTGGCCGGCAGACCTGCTGGAGAACATGCGCCACGGTTTGAACATCGCCCGGCTCATGGAAGGTGGTCCATCGCTGACCAGCAGCCTCGACCTGTACAACGCCGCCACCCTCGGCGGCGCCAAGGCGCTGGGCCGTGACGACCTCGGTCGTCTGGCCCCCGGCGCCAAAGCGGATATCACCGTGTTCAACCTGCGCGGTCTGCATCTGGGCCCGCTGTTCGATCCACTGAAAAACCTGCTGCTGGCCGGACGCGGCGACGACTGCATCGCCAGTTACATCGACGGTCGCTGCGTGATGCACAACGGTCAGGTCATCGGCGTCGACTACCCCTCTCTGCAACGCCAGGCCCAACGCCAATACGAAAAACTGATGCGCAGCCACAGCGACCGGGCCTTTGGCCGACCGGATTGGAAAACCCTGTTCCAGCCGGCCATTGCGTTCGCCGACGACTACAGCGCCGAAGCGCCGTTGAGCGCCATCGACCCCCTTCTTTAGAGAACACTGCCATGCACAGCTTCGACTTCAGCCAACTGAGCCCACGGGAAAAGTACAAGATTCTGATCGGCAGCGTGGTGCCGCGCCCGATTGCACTGGTCACCACCATCGACGGCGAAGGCCGGGTCAATGCCGCGCCGTTCAGCTTCTTCAATGCCCTGTCGGCAGATCCGCCCATTCTCGCGCTCGGCGTCGAGAACTACGGCGACCAGAGCCCGAAGGACACCACGCGCAATATCCAGATGAATCAGGAGTTCACGGTCAACATCGTCAACGATGCACTGGTGGAAGCCATGAACGTCTGCGCCGTGCCGTTTGCGCCGGGCTTCGATGAGTTGACCGCTGCCGGCCTGACAGCAATCCCCGGCATCTCGGTCAAATGCCCGCGAATCGGCGAAGCACCGGTGGCGCTGGAATGCCGACGGATGATGGCGCTGAACATCGGTCAGTCCCGGGAGATCATTTTTGGCGAGGTGTTGATGGCGCATGTGCGCGACGAGTTGATCGACCCGAAAACCCTGTACATCGATCAATTGGGGCTGGATGCGATCGGGCGCATGGGCGGGCATGGTTATGCGCGGACCCGGGATTACTTCGATCTGCCGACCCGCTCGTTGCAAGCGTGGACGGAAGCGCCGGGGGGTGGCGAACGGTTCTGGCCACAGCGCTGATCAGTGGAAGTCGCGGCTCTGTACGCGGATGCCGTTGAGCAGCGGAGTCAGATCGCTCAGGCGTCCGGCAATCAGGTGCCGCACCTCGCCTTCACGCTCCCAGCGGCCATCGACCTTGAGCAGTTGTGAGCCCACCAGCACCTGACGCTGACGCTCGGCCAGATCGCGCCAGACCACCACGTTGACGTTGCCGAACTCGTCTTCGAGGGTCACGAAGGTCACGCCGCTGGCGGTGCCCGGTCGCTGGCGACCGGTCACCAGCCCCGCCACGCTGACCGGCCGACCATGCTCGACTTCCAGCAACTCCCGGGAACTGCGGCAGCGCCGTGCCCGCAACTCGTTGCGCAACAACGTCAGCGGGTGCGGCCCCAGCGTAGTGCCCAGTGTGGCGTAGTCGGTGAACAGATCTTCGCTGACACTCGGCGTCGGCAGCAGCACATCCGGCTCTTCCTGACTCGGCAACCCGGCAAACAATCCGAGCTGTTTCTGCACCCCGGCCACTTCCCAGCGTGCCCGATGACGATGACCGGCCAGACCGCGCAATGCCCCGGCATCGGCCAATAGCGCCTGAGCGCGACTGTCGAGCCCGGCCCGTTCGCCCAGATCGGCGACATCGGCAAACGCACCCCTCGCCCGCGCGCTTTCAATGCTGCGCGCATCCTCCTCGCGAAAGCCCTTGATCATCCGCAGGCCCATGCGGATGGCCGGTTGCTCGCCGGTGATCGGCTCCAGGCTGCAATCCCAGTCACTGGCGCGCACGTCCACCGGGCGGATCTGCAAATGATGCCGGCGCGCGTCCTGAAGAATCTGATCCGGGCTGTAGAACCCCATCGGCCAACTGTTGATCAGCGCGCAGGCGAACGCCGCCGGTTCGTGGCACTTGAGCCAGCAACTGGCATAGGTCAGCAAGGCAAAACTGGCAGCGTGGGATTCAGGGAATCCGTAACTGCCGAAGCCCTTGATCTGCTCGAAGATCTGCGCGGCGAATTCCGGGCTGTAGCCGTTTTTCTTCATGCCGGCGGCCAATCGCTCCTTGTGCGGCTCCAGCCCGCCGTGGCGCTTCCACGCGGCCATGGAGCGGCGCAACTGGTCGGCCTCACCGGGGCTGTAGTCGGCGGCGACAATGGCGATCTGCATCACCTGTTCCTGAAACAGCGGCACGCCGAGGGTACGCTTGAGCACCACTTCCAGTTCCGGGGACGGATAGGTTTCCTCTTCCTCCTTGTTCCGGCGGCGCAGGTACGGATGGACCATGCCGCCCTGGATCGGCCCCGGCCGGACGATGGCCACCTCGATCACCAGGTCGTAGAAGGTTTGCGGGCGCAGGCGCGGCAGCATCGACATCTGCGCCCGGGACTCGATCTGGAATACGCCGATGGTGTCGGCGCGGCTGATCATGTCGTACGTGGCGCGATCCTCGGCCGGAATCGTCGCCAGGCTCAGCTTCTGGTTACGATGACGGCGCAGCAGATCGAAACAGCGGCGGATCGCGCTGAGCATGCCGAGGGCGAGGATATCCACCTTGAGCAGCCCGACGGCGTCGAGGTCGTCCTTGTCCCACTGGATGATGGTGCGGTCGGCCATGGCGGCGTTTTCCACCGGCACCAAAGTGTCCAGCGGTTGCTCGGAAATCACGAAACCACCGGGGTGTTGCGACAGGTGCCGGGGGAAGCCGATCAGTTGCCCGGTCAGGCTCAGCACCCGGTGCAGCAGCGGACTTTCCGGGTCAAAACCGCCTTCGCGCAGGCGCTCCACGGGCGGCGTGTCATCGCTCCAGTGGCCGCAGCAGTCGGCCAGCGCATTGATCTGGTCCGGCGGCAAACCCAGCGCCTTGGCCACATCGCGGATCGCGCCGGAAGCGTGGTAGGTGCTGACCACCGCGGTCAGCGCCGCACGACGGCGGCCATAACGCCGGAACACGTATTGCAGGACTTCTTCGCGGCGTTCGTGCTCGAAATCCACGTCGATGTCCGGCGGCTCGTTGCGCTCCCTCGACATGAAACGCTCGAACAGCAGCGTGGTGCGGTCCGGATCGATCTCGGTGATGCCCAAGGCAAAACACACCGCCGAGTTGGCCGCCGACCCCCGGCCCTGACAGAGGATTTTCTGCTCACGGGCGAAGCGCACCACGTCGTGCACGGTGAGGAAGTAGCTTTCGTAGCCGAGTTCGGCGATCAGCTTCAGTTCATCGTCGATCTGCTTGAGTACCTTGGGTTGTGCGCCTTTCGGCCAGCGCCAGGCGATGCCTTGCTCGGTCAGGTGGCGCAGCCAGGAACTGGCGCTGTGCTCTTCAGGCACCAGCTCTTTGGGGTATTGATAGCGCAACTCGCCCAGATCGAAGGTGCAGCGGCGAGCCAGATTCACCGACTCGTCCAGCAAGGTCTGCGGATACAACTCGCGCAACACATCGAGACTGCGCAAATGCCGCTCGCCATTGGGGTGCAGGCGCAATCCGGCTTCCGCTACCGGGACGTGGTGTCGGATCGCGGTCATGGTGTCCTGCAAGGCCCGGCGACCACGGGCGTGCATGTGCACATCGCCGCTGGCCACCGCTGGAATCTGCAGTTCATCCGCCAGACTCAGCAGTGCGGCCAGCCGTTGCTGATCGTTCTGCCCGCGATGCAACTGCACCGCCAGCCACAGCCGTTCACCGAACGCCTGTTTCAGCCAGCGGCCCTCTTCCTCCTCATCGACCGAATCCGGCACCCACAGCACCAATAGCCCCGGCAGCGGTTCGCTGAAGTCCTCGCGCAGTATTTGATACTGGCCTTTCCGGGTTCGCCGTCGAGCCTGGGTGATCAAACCGCACAACGCCTGATAACCCTCGATGTTCTCGACCAGCAACACCAGTTTCGGGCCGTTCTCGATGCGGATTTCGCTGCCGATGATCAGCGGCAGCTCCACGGATTTGGCCGCCTGCCAGGCACGAACGATCCCGGCCAGGGTGCATTCATCGGTGATCGCCAGTGCCTGATAGCCGTGTTTTTTCGCCCGCTGGAACAGCTCCAGTGCACTGGACGCCCCGCGCTGGAAGCTGAAGTTCGACAGACAGTGCAGCTCGGCATAACCCTGGCTCACGCGAACCAGCCCTGCAGCCACAACGGGCCGCCCTCACCCACTGATCGGTACGCCCAGCCTTGCTGGCCGGCGCGGTTCTGGATCAGGTAATAGTCGCGGCGCACGTCGTCACCGTCCCACCAGCCGGACTCGATCCGTTCCGGGCCCATGAGGATGCGCGCCGAACCTTCCGGCACGGACTGCGGTTCGCCCAACAACCAGCCCGGACGCTGCACGCCCGGCAATGCAGGACAACGCTGTTTGTCATCGGCGCTCTGCCACGCGCACTCCGGTCGATGATCGGCCTGAAAGCGCAGGCCCTGCACCGCCTCATCCCCCAGCCGCGCGCGCAGGCGTTCGCGCAATTGTTCCCAGGGCAAGGTCTGCTGCGGACGGTCGTCGAACAGCTCCTGAAACTGCGGCACGAAACTCGGCAGATCCTCGGCGCGCAAACGAAAACCGCGCACCGGGGCTTCGACCTGCACCTGCTCCAGTCGACCACGGGCCAGCTCGAACAGCATCGCCGGATCGCGCTCGGCGCTGAGCAGGCCGACCTTGATCAGCGTGTCCGGCAACCCGGCGTGTTCCAGATGCAGATCGAAGCGCTGCACGCCGCTGTCGCGCCCGCACAAAAACGCCGCCAGATCGGACGTCAGGCGGCGCAATGGAAACAGCAGCGCCTGATGGGACTGCACGTCGAAATTGAGTTCGATGCGCACGTCGAAGCGATCTGGCGGCAGGTAGAACGCCAGCGCCAGCGGCCGTGCGCCGAACAGCGTGTCCAGGTGCTTGAGCATCGGCGCCTCGAAACGCCGGGCCAAGGCCTGACGCGGCAGGTTCTGCACCTGATGGAGGTTGCGCAGGCCCATGCGCGACAACGCCGTGGCCACGCTCGGTTCAAGCCCGATGCGGTCGACCGGCAATTGTCCGAGGTGATGGCGCAGGGCTTCACCGTCGGGCACCACCAATCCGTCGTAGGCGTTGGCCAACACCCGCGCCGCCACCGGATTGGGCGCGGCGACGATGCGATGACGAAAACCCAACTCGGTCAGCTCCGTGCGCAACCGCGCCTCGAACTGCGCCCAGGAACCGAACAGCCCGAGGCTCGATTCGATCTCGAACACCACGGTGCGCGGATAATGCACGCTGACCTGGGCGCTGAAACGATAGGCCCAGGCGGCGAGAAACTGCTGCCAGTGCTCGACCTCGGCCGAATCGTAATCGACGGTGGCGAACCCTTTGCTCATGGCCTGCGCGGCGGTCATCGACTGCCCCGGACGCAAGCCCAGTGCCCGCGCCGCCGGGTTGACCGCTTGCAGCACCCGGCGCTGGGCCGGGCCGCTGAGCAGCGCCAACGGTTGCTCGGGATCGGGGCGCTGACGCAGCACGGCGTCGAGAGCCAATTGCGGGAACAGAATGCAAACCCAGCGCATGGCGACCTCAATGCCCCACGGCGAAGGCAATCGGTGCGCTGCGCGCCAGACCACCCCGGCACTTGAGCACGCGCAATTGCGCGGGTCGTGCATCGATGGCAATGCGCAATGCGGCCGGCGACGGGTTGACCGCCTCGCTCAATGGGCGCCACGCGAACGCCAGGGTCTGGCCGGTTTCCGCCGCCACCTGCAAACGGCGCAAGGCGCGATCATCGGCCTTGTGCGGCCAGCACAGCACCGCACCGCAGCTGCCCGAGCGCAGGCATTGTTCTGCCGCCCACAACGCATCGCGCTCGCTGGCCTGGATCACCGACAACTGCCGCAGATCGACCCCGGCATTGGCCCAGGCCTGCGGATACGGCACAAACGGCGGCGCCACCAGCACGATGCGCTCGCCCGCCGCCGACAGCCGCGCCAACGTCGGCCACACCAGTTGCAGCTCACCGACACCGGGCCCGGCCAGGAGGATTTCGCTCAGTGCCGCTTCCGGCCAGCCACCACTGGGCAAGGCCGCATCCAGCACCGCATGGCCGGTGGGTTGCGGGCTGGCGGTCGGTGGCGCAGGCCGGCCCTTCCAGACCTGGCCGCCATTGAACAGCGTATCCAGCGCAACGACGGCCCCCATCAGCCTTGCCTCACCAGACCGCAGAACACCCCTTCGATGGCCAGGTCTTGATCGGCCCGCACCACAATCGGCTGGTACGCCGGGTTGCGCGGCAACAGGCGAACCTCATCGCCGACCCGCTCGAAGCGTTTGATGGTGACTTCACCGTCGAGCCGCGCCACCACGATCTGGCCGTTGAGCGCCTCGGGGTTGCGCCGCACGCCGACCAGATCGCCGTCGAGAATCCCGTCCTCGATCATCGAATCGCCCTGCACCCGCAGCATGTAGTCGGGCGTGCGGGAGAACAGCGCCGGGTCGAGCATCAGCCGATTGTGCAGGTCGGCATCGGCACCGATGGGCGCACCGGCGGCCACCCGGCCAAGCACCGGCACTTCGAGCAGTTCCGGCCGCGCCGGCTGCCCGAGCAGGCGAATGCCCCGGGCCTGATGCGGATTGACCTCGATAAACCCGGCTTCGGTGAGCGCCAGCACATGCTTGCGCGCCACGCTGCGGGAGGCAAAACCAAAAGCCTCGCTGATTTCAGCGAGGCTTGGGGGCTGACCGTGTTCGGCGATGCGTTCGCGGATAAAGGTCAGGATGGCGGTACGGCGGGGAGTCAGAGTCGTCATGGAGTACATTTGTACTCTTGTGGGAATTTCCTGACAAGCACCGCCAGTCAGTTCAAACCGCGCTCCGCGAGAAACCCCGCGATGTAATCAATGAACGCCACAACCTTGGCCGTCGCCCGTCGATGGCTCGGGTACACCGCCAGAATGTGCGGGCCAAAGCTGTCCGGGTCGATCTCGTAATCGGCCATGACCCGCACCAGTCGCCCGTCGGCGATGTACGGCGCGGCACTCCACAGCGGCGTGTGCAGCAGGCCACGCCCGGCCAGGGCGCTGGCCAGCAGCAGGTCGTAATTGTCGCTGCGCAACAGCGGCGCCGCCGGTTGCGCCAGGCTCAGGCGCTGGCCGTCGCGTTCGGCCCACCAGAATTCGCGACTGAGCAACGGATGCCGGTACAGCAGCCATTCATGCTGATCGAGGGTTTGCGGCGTGACCGGCAAGCCCTTGCGCGCCAGGTATTCGGGGCTGCAGCACAGCGCCAGCCGATTGCTGCCGACCACCCGCGCAATCAGCCCCGGCAAATCATCGTGCCCTTCGCGCAAGGCCAGGTCGTAGCCGCTTTCCAGCAGATTGACGAATTCGTCGCACAAATCCACTTGCAGGCTGATCTGCGGGAATTGCTGCAAAAAGCCGTCACACACCTGATCGAGAAACGCTCGCCCATAGGCCAGCGGCGCAGTGATTTTCAGGCTGCCGCGCAGGCCATGCTGCAACTGCTCGATTTCTTCGCTGGCCTCGTCCAGCCGTTGCAGCACCTGGCGTGCGGTTTCCAGATACAGCCGGCCGATTTCGGTCAGCAGAATCCGCCGCGTGCTGCGCTCGAACAGCCGCGCCCCAAGTTCGGATTCCAAGTGATTGACCGCTTTGGTCAGGGCCGACGGGGTCTTGCCCAGTTGCTCGGCAGCGCGGCTGAAACTGCCGAGCTGCGCGGTGACCACGAACATTTTCAGTGCACCCAGCTTGTCCATGCTTTTTCCATTCAGGCAAAAACGTTTTTCGTGAGGGAGGCGTTCTGTCGGGCGTTGGCAGCCACTAATCTGGCCATCAGACGCAATAACAAGGAAATGTTCAATGAAAAGATTCATCCCGCATTTCACAAAAAATCTGCTGATCGCCGCTATGAGTTTTGCCTCGATGGAAGCCATGGCCGCCACCGATCTGGTGCTGTTCAATGGCAAGATTTTCACCGCCGACCGCGCTCAACCGAAGGTTCAGGCGCTGGCCGTGGAGAGCGGCAAGGTGCTGAAAGTCGGCAGCGACGCGCAGATCAAGGCCTTGATCGAGCCCGGCACCCAGGTCATCGACCTGAAAGGTCAGGCGCTGATGCCCGGCCTGATCGACAGCCATTCCCACGCGATTTTCGGCGGACTGGAAATGGTCTCGGCCAACATGGAAGACGAGGTGGTCGAACTCGACGAACTGGAAAAACGCCTGCGCGGCTGGCGTGACGACGGCAAGGCCCGGCATGGCGATGTGTTGAGCGTGGCCGGCATGAGTTCGGCGTATTGGGCCAAGGCTGAAGCGCTGGGCAAAATCTTCAATAACGGCGAATGGACCGACGTGCCGGTGGTGTTCACCGGCAGCGATCACCACACGGCGTGGGCCAACAACGTGATGCTCAAGCGTGCGGGCATCGACGCCGCGCTGCTGAAAACCCTGCCGGATGCGGAAAAAGACACCATCGGCAAACTGGCCAGCGGTGAACCGAACGGCTTTGTGGTCGACGCCGGTTGGGATCGGGTCGCCTCGAAAATGCCGGTGCCGAGCCCGGCCGACATGCTCAAGGCCGCGCAATCGGCAGTGCGCTTCAACAACAGCCTTGGCATCACCGCGTGGATGGACCCCGCCGCCAACGCCGCGCCGGGTGAGCCGGTGTTCGCCCTCAAGCCCACCGAAAAAACCGTCGGCGTATTGCCGGCCTACAAGGCCCTGTCGGAAAGCGGCGGCATGACCGCTCACGTCGCCGCGCTGCTGGTGGCCAATCCGAAAAGCGTCCCGGCCGATCTCGACACCCTCGACAAGGTTCGCCGGCAGTTTCAGGACATTCCCAATCTGACGCTGCCGGGGATCAAGATCTTCGCCGACGGCGTGATCGAATACCCGGCCCAGAGCGCGGCGATGATCGATCCCTACAGCAACTCGCACAAACAGGGAGAGCTGCTGATCGATCCACAGCACTTCGGCGAACTGGTCAGCGCCATCGACCAGCGCGGCTGGCTGGTGCACATCCACGCCATCGGCGATCGCGCGGTGCGCGAATCACTGAACGGTATCGCCCAGGCGCGCAAGGACCGACAGAGCGGCGTAACGCACTCGATCACCCACCTGCAAATGGTCAACCCGAAGGAGTTCGCCCGCTTCAAGCCGCTGAACGTGATTGCCTCGATGCAACTGCTGTGGGCCAGCGCCGACGACTACACCACCGACATGATCAAGCCTTACGTCAGCGCCCTAGCCTTCCGCTATCAATACCCGGCGCATTCGCTGCTCAAGCAAGGCGCGACGATTGCCGGCGCCAGCGACTGGCCGGTGTCCTCGCCGAACCCGTGGAACGCCATGGCCCAGGCCATCACCCGCACCGGGCCGCTGGGCGTGCTCAACGCCGACGAACGCCTGGACCGCGAAACCATGTTCTACGCCTACACCGCCAATGCCGCGCGAACCATCGGCCTGGAACAACAGATCGGCTCGCTGAGCCCCGGCAAACAGGCCGACTTCATCGTGCTCGATCGCGACGTGTTCAGCGTCGACGACAAGGCCCTGCATGACACCCAGGTCCTGCAAACCTGGTTCGCCGGCCGTCAGGTCTACGCCCCTACCCTCTAATAACAATCGCCGTATCCGCTGCCCGACCCCGCGCCAGCCGCCGGGGTCCGGCGCAGCCTTGCCCGCTTCCTGCCCATAACAACCACAACAACGGGACTTCACATGAAAGCCTTGCCCCTGCTCGCCCTCGCTTCCTTGAGCCTGCTGCCTTTGAGCAGCCACGCGATTCCCCTGAACGATGATTTCGCGGTGCTGGTCGACCTGACCCTGGCCAGCGACTACCGCACCCGCGGCATCTCCCAGACCCAGAACGACCCGGCCGTACAGGCCGGTCTGACCCTGGCCCACAGCAGCGGCCTGTACCTCGGCGCGTGGAGCTCGAACGTCGATTTCGGTGGCGGCCTGACAACCCGTCAGGAAGTCGATTACTACGCCGGCTGGTTGTGGCAGGCGACCGAGGCCGTGAGCCTGGATCTGGGCTACATCAAATACGCGTATCCCAAGGAGAGCCAGTTCAACCAGAGCGAGGTGTACTCGATTCTCAGCGCTTACGGCGTGAAACTCGCGGCCTACTACTCCAGCGACGCGCCGGGCATCGACAGCAAACAGAGCTCGCTCTACAGCTACATCGGCTATGAAACCGAATTGCCGTTCGATTCCGGGCTGAAACTGCGCTACGGCAACATGGACTTCAAGGATCCGCATATGTATTCGGCGTCCGGTCACAGCGAAGAGTCCTACCGGGAGTGGGAAGTCAAACTGACCCACAACCTGGCCGGCGTAGTGCTGGGCCTGAGCTACATCGACACCGACCTGTCGCAGAGCCAATGCCTGAGCAACTGGGGCTTCAAGGACGTGTGCACGGCGACGGTCGTCGCCAGCATCAGCAAATCCTTCTGAACCTCCGCAGTTCTCCGTGGGAGCCGGCCTGCTGGCGCCCACGTTTTTTTGCACTTACCGTGGATTTTGTTACCGGATGTTTACGGAATTTTTACCAATGCTCTTCTACAGTTACGCGCGTAACCGTATGGGTTTTCGACTGACGTAGAGGAAGGTTTCGAAATGGCTTTGGGCAAAGGACTGCGTTTACCGTCCATCACTCCGACCCGCCTGGTGCTGCTGTTTTCGCTGGCACTGGTGGCGCTGTACAACCTGGCGACCTGGAAGGCGCTGGGAACGCTGATCACCCTGCAAGGCGCACAGAAACTGGCGTTTTTCGCGTCCTTCGGGCTGTTTCTGTGGGCGGCGATCACCCTGTTACTGACCCTGGTGTCGTTTCGCTGGACGCTGAAACCGGCGTTGACCCTGGTGGCCCTCCTCTCGGCCTGCGCGGCGTATTTCATGAACGAATACGGCATCACCATCGACACGGTGATGATCCAGAACGTGTTCGAAACCAACCCCGGGGAAGCCACGGCGCTGTTCAGCGGCAAACTGTTGGCTTACGTGCTGTTGCTCGGTGTGTTGCCGGCCGTGCTGATCTGGCGCTGGCCGGTGGTGTATCGGCCGTTCTTTCGGGGTTTGCTGAACAAGGTGCTGGTGATCGCGGCCTGTGTGCTGGTGATCGGCGCTTCGGTGGGCGCGTTCTATTCGACCTACGCGCCGATCTTTCGCGAGGAAGACAAGCTCACCCACTTCATCAACCCGACCAACTACATCTACGCGATCAGCAAATACTCCAAGCAACGGCTGGGGATCAAAAAGCATTTCGTGGTGCAGGCCATCGGCGAAGACGCGGTGATGAGCGCCAAGGCGGCCGGTCGCGAGAAGAAATCGCTGATGGTGTTCGTGGTCGGTGAAACTGCCCGGGCCGACCATTTCTCGCTCAACGGTTATGAGCGCGAGACCAATCCCGAGCTGAGCAAACTCGACATCCTCAACTTCACCCAGGTGCATTCCTGCGGCACCTCGACGGCGGTGTCGGTGCCGTGCATGTTCTCGATGTTCCCGCGCGAGGACTACAGCGACAAGAAAGGCAAAACCTACGAAGGCCTGCTGGACATCCTGCAACGGGCCGGCGTACAGGTGCTGTGGCTGGACAACAACAGCGACTGCAAGGGCACTTGCCTGCGGGTGCCGAACCGCGACATCGCGAAGAACCAGCCGGGGCCGTTCTGCGACGGCAACAACTGCCTCGACGAAGCGCTGCTGGCCGACCTTCAAGGCTACATCGACAGCCTCAAGGGCAACGCGATCATCGTCCTGCACGCCGACGGCAGTCACGGCCCGGAATACTACGAGCGCTATCCCAAGGACATGGAGCGCTTCAAACCGATCTGCCACACCAATCAACTGGGCAGTTGCAGCCGTGACGAACTGGTCAATGTCTACGACAACACGATCCTCTACACCGACCATTTCCTGGCCAAGGTGATCGAGTTGCTCAAGCGCAATCAGGACCACCTCGATACGTCGATGCTGTACGTCTCCGACCATGGCGAATCCCTGGGCGAAAACGGCCTGTACCTGCACGCCGCACCTTATGCGCTGGCGCCGGAAGCGCAGACCCATGTGCCGATGGTGATGTGGTTCGGCAACAACACCCTGGCGCAACTGGGCATCGACCGTGGCTGCCTGCAAGGCAAAAGCAGCCAGCCGGATCTGAGCCATGACAACCTGTTCCACTCGGTGCTGGGGTTGTTCGAGGTCAGGACGTCGCTGTATCAGCCGGGGCTGGATATTTTCCATGGCTGTCGGCCGGCGATGACGGCGGGACAGTGATCCCCTCCAGCTGCGCCAGATAGGCCCACGGGTAAATCCCGCGCTGATGGCCGTCGCTGAACACCAGTTGCAGACCGTAGCCCTGAGCGTTCAATTCGAGGACCCGCACACGCGGGTCAACCATGGGCGGCGAGCCCCGCAGGCGAAACGCCCGGCATTGCGAGCACGGGCATTGGCGGCGCAGTTCGGCATGGTCAAGCAACTGCTCGCGGCCATCCGGCCAGCTCAGCCGCAACCGGTGCTCAGTTTGAGAATTGCCGACCGACAGCGGATTCATTGCAGCTGACTCAAGGCAATCCGCACGGCTTTGCGCACTTCCGGATCGCCGTCGTCCTGCGCGGCCTGCAATGCGGCCACGGCGCCGTGATCGTTCAATTCGCCGAGGGCCAGCGCGGCCTCCTTGCGCAGGTTGCTGATGCGATGGCCGAGGGTGTCGATCAGGGCGTCGAGGGCTGCGACGTACTTGAGGCGCCCGAGGCTGCGGGTGGCACGCAGGCGAACCTGCCAGTAGTCGTCGGCCAAGGCTTCGATCAGCGCCGGGCCCGCGTCGGTATGGCCGACCTTGCCAAGGGTGGTCGCGGCTTCTTCGCGCACTTGCCAGGCTTGATCCTGCAAGGCCTGACGCAACGCAGGCAGCACGTCAGCGTCACTTGCCAGGCCCAGGGCGCCGGTGGCGGCGCGGCGCACTTCGGTGTCCGGATCATTGCTGGCCAAGCGGGCCAGGGCCGGCAGCGCGTCGAGTTGCTTGAGCCAGCCAAGCACGCCGACGGCTTCACGGCGCACGCTGGCGTCGGCATCGTTCAGCGCCTGAATCGCGGCCGGCGCAGCGCCGGGGAAGCGCAATTCACGCAAGGCCCGGAACGCGGCAATCCGCACGCCGGTTTCGGCATGGCTGGTCCACGGCAGAATCACCCTGCCCGCCGCTTCGGTCTTGAGCAGGCTCAGGCTCTGCGCCGCAGCGGCTTGCACCGCCGGCGACGGATCCGTCAGCGCCTGGCACAGCGCTTCAACCACCGGCTCGTCTTCCCAGGCTTCCAATAAACGCGCCGCTTCGGCACGCACCTCTTCGGCAGGGTCTTCGGCCAGTCGTTCGACCAGCCAGAGCAGACCGTCCGGCTCTTCGAGGTCGGCCAGGTCGATCAGGGCAATCCGCCGCACCCCGGCATCATCGGCGGTCAGGCGCGGTTGCAGAGCGAGAATGTCGTCGTTATCGGTCACAGCAAAAAATGAGGTCACAGGGCAAATCTCGGCAAGGAGTTTTCGGGAGGCAGGCCGAGCGGGTTGAGGCGCGGCAGCGGTCGGTCGTTGTCGTGGCGCAGCAGGTCGAGGCAGTGGCGCTTGAGGCGCGAGAACTCGTGGCTGGTGACCAGTTCGGTGGTGCGTGGCCGGGGGAAATCCAGGCGCAGGTCTTCGATGATTCGCCCTGGCCGTGCGCTCATCACCAGCAAGCGGTCGGCAAGGAACAGCGCTTCGTCGATGTCATGGGTGACGAACACCACGGTGGTGCGAATCCGTGTCCAGATGTCCAGCAGAAGTTCCTGCATGTTCAGCCGGGTCAGCGCGTCCAGTGCGCCGAAGGGTTCGTCCATCAGCAACAGCCGTGGCCGGTTGACCAGCACCCGGGCGATCTCCACCCGCTGCTGCATACCGCCGGAAAGTTGATCGGGCCAGCGTTCGGCGAAACCGTCGAGGCCGACCAGTTTGAGGATTTCATCGGCGGCGCGATGGCGCTCGGACTTGCCGATTCCACGCATTTTCAGGCCGAAGGCAACGTTGTCGCGCACCGTGCGCCACGGGAACAGGGTGTGATGCTGGAACACCATGCCGCGCTGTGGCGACGGGCCGGACACTTCGGCGCCATCGACTTTCAACTGCCCGCCATGGGGCTGCAGATGCCCGGCCAGCGCGCCGAGCAAGGTCGACTTGCCACAACCGGACGGACCGAGAATGCACACGAACTGGCCGGGTTCGATCTGGCAATCCAGGCCCTGCACCGCTTCAAACGCTTGCCGGCCTTCGCCGAGGACAATGGATAACTGACGGATATCGATCCGCCCTTCCGGGGTTTGCATCATGCTCATCAGGCTTTTCCTCGTGGTCGATGCCAGGGCGTGAACAGCCCGCCCAGGCGTTTGATCAGCAGGCTGCTGCCCATGCCCAACACGCCGATCAGCAACATGCCGACCACGATGTCCGCATAGTTCTGGATGGTGTAGGACTCCCAGGTGTAGTAACCGATGCCGAACTGGCCGGAGATCATTTCAGCGGTCACCAGACAGAACCACGAAGTGCCCATGCCGATCGCTAGGCCAGTGATGATGCTCGGCGCGGCGCCTGGCAGGATCACTTCCAGCAGAATCGCCCGACGCCCGGCCCCGAGGCTTTTCGCTGAGGCGATCAGACGCGGGTCGACGCCTTCGACGCCGTGCACGGTGTTGAGCAGGATCGGGAATAGCGCGCCGGTGAAGGTGATGAAGACCATCGACAGTTCCGACGACGGGAACATCAGGATGGCCAGTGGAATCCAGGCCACGGCGGGGATTGGGCGCAGGACTTCCAGTGGCGGCAGCAGCAGGTCTTCGGCCCATTTCGAACGGCCGATGGCCAGGCCCAGGGCGATGCCGATCACCAGCGCCGCGAGGTAGCCGGCGAAGACCCGGCCGAGGCTGGCGGTCAGGTGCTGGATGAGCTTGCCGGAGTCGCCGAGGCCGAGGGCGGCTTCGATCACGGCCAGCGGGGTCGGGACGTTGGCGAAGGTGACGAGGCCGAGGTTCCAGTGGTGGCTGGCGGCTAGTTGCCAGAAGAGAAGGCAGAGCAGCAATGAGGCGGCTCTCGATGTCCAGCGTAGGGTGGGTGACTTCATGGATCGGGTTTCCAATTGTGGAGCTGTGTTGTGGCTGAGATTACCCCCTCACCCCAGCCCTCTCCCCCAAGGGGGCGAGGGGGAAAGGGAGCCGATCTTCAAGCGTTTCAAAATCTCGATTCGGCTCGATAGCGAGCAGGTGTTCATGATGTTCAAAACCTGAGCTCGACTCGATATTTCAGGTCGGTGTAGCTCCAGCAAACACCTCGGTCAGTCCCCTCTCCCTCCGGGCGGTCCGACGTTTCGGGAGGGTTAGGGTGAGGGGCTCTTGATCTTCAATCAGCGTGCAGCCACGGCCTGAGTCGTGGCATCGGTGAAGTCGAAGACCTTCCCACCCTGCGCCGAGGCAAATTGCTGCGCCTGCCCCTTGAGCAAGAACGCGCTCAACCGCCCCTTCGCATCACTGGCAAACCACGCCTGCTCCGCCAGCAACTTGATCCCGCTGTCACTCGCCTGGGCATACACCGCCCGGATGTTCTTGCCTTCCGACTTCAGGCCGGCCAGCGCGGTGAACGCCTCTTCAGCCGAGGCATAGCGCCGGACCTTGTCCTCACCGCGCACCCAGATTTCCGCGACATGGCTGAAATCGCTGATAGCTTTTCCAGTCACCGCATCGACAGACTTCAACGGCGTCTGCGCGTAGTTGGCCAGTTGCGCGGTGTAATCCAGATTCGAGGCCTTGAACGCCGCGCGGATGTACTGATCGTCGATAAAGGTGTTCAGGTCGAGCCCGCGATCGGCCTTCTTCAGCAGTTTTAGCGTGTCGATGGCAGTGCCCACGGCCTGGCGGTATTCCGGTTTCCAGCTCAGGTCGCGGGTCTGCACGCCGAGCGGGCCGTGGAACAGGTAATTGACCTCGGCATCAACGCCGGTGACCTTGGCAATCAGCTCGCTGTATTTCTCCGGTTCGGCGGCCAGCAGTTGATTGGCCTCGATGCTGGCGCGCAGGTAAGCAACGACGATTTCCGGGTATTTTTTCGCGTAGGCCTGATCCACCAGCGCACCGTGGAAGGTCGGTGCATTGGCCTGGGCGCCGTCGTAAATCTTGCGAGCGAAGCCACGGCTCGGGAACAGCTCGGAGAACGGTACGAAGTCGGCGTGGGCGTCGATCTTGCCGGCCTGCAACGCAGAACCTGCGACCTCCGGCGGTTGGGCGATGATGTTCACGTCCTTCAGCGGGTCCCAACCCTGTTCCGCCACCGCGCGCAGCAGCATGCCGTGGGCGGTGGAGGCGAACGGCACGGAAATGGTCTTGCCCTTGAGCTCGCTCAACGACTGCACGCCCGACGCGCTCGGCACCACGATGCCGTTGCCGCTGCCCTTGATGCTGCCCGACAGCACGCTGATGAACAGGCTGTGTTTGCCGGCGGTTTCAAATGCCACACCGTTGAACGCACCGGGGAAATCGGCCATGGCGCCGAAGTCGAGTTTGCCGGCGACCATCTCGTTGGTCAGCGGCGCACCGCTGGTGAAGTTCTTCCACTGCACGTCGTACTTGGCGTCCTTGTAGGCGCCGTCGTGAGGCAGGTATTTGTCGAGCAGGCCCAGCTCGCGAATCAACAGGCCGCCGGCGGCGCAGTTGATGGTGGTGTCCTGAGTGCCGATGGCAATGCGGATGGTTTCGGCCGAGGCCGACAGGGTGAACGAAGCCAGTACCAGACCGGCGATTGCTGCACGCAACATGGTTGAATCCCCTCGAATCATTTATAGGATGTTCGTCTCCGCCGCGATCAGGGCGCGGTGGGAAACGAGGGGTGTGTTGAATCAGGCGTCCGGTGTTGCCGGATAGCGTTTTAGCGAAGCAGATACGGGATTTCGACTTTGACGGCGCCAGTCGGGCAGTCCTTTTCGCACGGCATGCAGTACCAGCACTCATCGAAGGCCATGTAGGCCTTTTGCGTGGCCGGGTTGATCGCCAGCAGGTCCATCGGGCAGACGTCGACGCACACGGTGCAGCCCTTTTCGGCGATGCATTTGTCCTCGTCCACGGTGACGGGGGCGTTGGAGCGGAAGAAGATTTCCTGGGCTTGATAGGCCATGGTTCGGACTCTCTCTAGTGATGCATCAAGCGGCGAAAGCGCCGACCCGCAAACGGTCGTAGGCCTGCATTTCCTCGGCATCGAGGGGGATGATGTAAGGCTCGACGGCTTTCTTGAAACTGGTCATGCGCCCGTCTTCGCCCTTCTTCAGATGGCAGTGGCAGAACCATTCGCGGTCGTCCCGTTGCGGATGATCGACGCGGTAGTGATACAGGCCCCAGCGGCTTTCGGCGCGGAACAGCGAGGCACGCGCAGCCATTTCGGCGCAGTCGCGGATCACGCTGGTTTCCATGGCGCGCATCAGTTCATGGGCGTTGTTGGCCTTCATCTGGTTGAGATCGCGCTCGATGTCGCTGAAGCGTTGCAGGCCGATTTCCATCTTCTTCGTCACTTTCGGCGGTTGCAGGTAGTCGTTGACGAAGCGCCGCAGCTTGTACTCGACCTGCGCCGGTGGCAGACCGTGTTCGCGATCCAGCGGTGCGTAGACCCGGGCCTTTTCCTTTTCGATCTGCTCGGCATCCAGCACGGAGAACTCGCGCCCGGCGACAAATTCCGCCGCGTTATTACCTGCGAACCAGCCGTAGGTGAACGCGCCGAGCATGTAGTTGTGCGGCACGGCAGCCATGTCGCCGGCCGAGTACAAACCCTTCACCGAGGTTTCGGCGCGCTCGTTGACCCACACGCCGGACGCCGAATGGCCGCTGCAAAAACCGATTTCCGAGATGTGCATCTCGACCATCTGCGTGCGGTAATCGGTGCCGCGATTGGAGTGGAACTGGCCGCGACTCGGGCGCTCGTTGCTGTGGAGGATTTCCTCGATGTTCTGGATGGTTTCCTCGGCCAGGTGATCGAGCTTGAGGAACACCGGG
Source organism: Pseudomonas pharyngis (assembly GCF_021602345.1). Classification (GTDB taxonomy): domain Bacteria; phylum Pseudomonadota; class Gammaproteobacteria; order Pseudomonadales; family Pseudomonadaceae; genus Aquipseudomonas; species Aquipseudomonas pharyngis. The sequence goes on along the minus strand of NZ_BQID01000002.1, from coordinate 37,295 downwards.
CCGTTGCCGCTTTCCAGCTCCTGGTGGAACTCCCACATCATCTGCCCGCTCCAGTAGTCGCACTCGATGAAGCGTTCGCCCTTGTTGTTGGCGGTGTAGCCGCCGAGCGGCCCCGTGACGTAGGCGCAGGCCGGGCCGTTGTAATCCTTGATCAGCGGATTGATCTGGAAGCACTCGAGGTTCGCCAGTTCAGCCCCGGCGTGATACGCCATCGCATAACCGTCGCCGGCGTTGGTCGGGTTTTCGTAGGTGCCCATCAGGTAACCCGAGGACGGCAGACCTAATCGGCCGGCCGCGCCACAAGCGAGGATCACTGCCTTGGCCTTGATCACATGGAAGTCGGCGGTGCGGCAGTCGAACCCCATCACACCGTTGACGGCGCCCTCCTCGTCAGTCAGCAGACGGGTGCAGACCAGGCGATTGGTGATGTTGACCCTTGCGCGTTTCAACTGGCGATACAGGACTTTCTTGATGTCGTGCCCTTCCGGCATCGGCAGCACGTAGGCGCCCATGTGGTGGACTTTCTTCACCGCGTAATCGCCGGTTTCGTCCTTCTCGAACTTCACGCCCCAGCGGTCGAGCTGCTCGATGGTTTCGAAACTGTGGGTGGCATAGGCATAGACCGCTGCCTGATTGACGATGCCGTCGTTGGCGATGGTGATTTCCTTGGTGTACTGCTCGGGCGTCGAGTGGCCGGGGATGATCGCGTTGTTCAGGCCGTCCATGCCCATGCTGATCGCGCCGCTGCGCTTGACGTTGGCCTTGTCGACCAGCAGCACGCGCAGCTCCTTGTTCTTTTCCTTGGCCTTGATCGCGGCCATCGGGCCAGCGGTGCCGCCGCCGATCACGACGATGTCGTATTCCTGCTCTAAGGTATTGCGGGTCATGTTCAGGCCCCTTTTTGCCGGTCGATCCGCAGGCGGTACTGGAACGCATCGCCACGGTAGTAAAGGTGTTCGAAGTCCAGCGGCTGACCGTTGGCGTCGTGGGTCAGACGCTCGATGCGCATGATCGGCGAGCCAGCCTCGACGTTCAGCGCCTGAGTCAGGTCGCTGTCGGCCAGCACCGCGTCGATGGCCAGATCCGCGTGACCAAGGGCGATGCCGCAGTCGTTTTCGAGGATCAGGAAGATGTCGCGGGTGACCAGATCGGCCTTCTCCAGACGCTCGCCGACCGCTTTGGGCAGGTAGGTGATTTCCAGCGAAATCGGCTCGCGATTGATCAGCCGTACACGCTTTATCTGCGCAACAGTTTCGCCTTCGGCGACCTGCAAACGCTCCGCGACCAGTTTGTCGGCGGCGATGAATTTGAAGCTGCGCAGGCGGTTGATCACCTCGTAGCCACGGCCGGTCATGGACTCGGCGAGGCCTTGCAGGGTGCTGACGTTTTGAAAGGTCTTGGGCTTGGCGACGAAGGTGCCCTTGCCGTGGATCTTGAAGATCAGGCCTTCCTTCTGCAGATCGCCCAGGGCCTGGCGCACGGTGATGCGGCTGACCTTGAACAGTGCGCCGAGTTCGCTTTCGGACGGCATCTGGCTGTCTTGCGGGTATTCGCCGTCGAGAATCCGGGCGCGCAGCACGTCGCGCAGTTGGGTATGCAGAGGAACGCTGCTTAAGGAGAGAACGTTATCGGTCATCACGGGATCACTTGTTATAACGAGTTATGACGTGATCTTAGAGACGTTATGACAAGCTTGAGAAATACCGAATGAGCATAAGGTTAGATGCGCCTTCAGTGGCGCTTGAGGATCTGATCCATGACCCAATCGGTCTTCAGGGCTTCGGCGGCGACTGCCGGGTGCCGGGACTCACCGCGAATCTGCGCGTTCATGCCCAGTACGTGGTGCCACTGGATGTGATCGTGATGGGGGATTTCCAGGCTGATGTGTTCACCGGCATGCAACTCGACCGGGTGCTCGTCGAACACCGAAAAACCGATCCGCCCTTGGCTGCCGATGATCTCGACCCGATCCTCGCGCCGGTCCGCAACGAAACTCCAGCAGCCCATGCCCAACGCGCCCGAGGCGAATCGCCAACTGGCGCTGACCGCATCCTCCGCCGCGTATAACCCGGCCTGACGCGCGGTGAAGCCAGCGACTTCAACGATATCGCCGAGCAGGTACTGGAACAGGTCGAACCCATGGCTGGCCAGATCCGCAAAGTAACCACCACCGGCCACCGCCGGATCGGTGCGCCAGTTTGCGCTGCCGTCCAGATCCTTGGGCGATGGTGCCTTGGTCAGCGTCCAGCTCAAATGCCGCACCTCACCGATGCGCCCCTGCTCCAGCCATTGCCGCACCTGCTGGAAGCGCGGCAATGAACGGCGGTAATAGGAGACGAACAGGTGCAAACCGGCATCGGCAAACACCTGCTGCATTTCGCGGCTTTGCCCGGCGTTGAGGGCCATGGGTTTTTCCACGCAGCAATGCTTGCCGGCGGCGGCGACTTTCAGGCTGTAGGCGTGGTGGCTGTCGGGTGGCGTGGCGATGTACACCGCGTCCACCTCGGGATCGTTGATCAGGGCATCGACGTCGGTGTAAGTCCGGGCGATGCCGTGGCGCGAGGCGTAATCGGTCACCGCTTCGAGGCGTCGCCCCATGATGGCCACCAACGCCGAGCCGGGGGCCTTGTAGAAAGCCGGCCCGCTCTTGCGTTCGGCAACGCTGCCGCAACCGATCATGCCCCAACGCACCACGTGCATGCTTGCGCCTCAGCCGATGCGCAGTGCGCGCAGGTCGAGGTGGCCGTTTTGCAGCGGCGGGCACCAGTAGTAGCCGCCGGTGATCGGCCGGCTGATGCGGTACAGACCGTCGGTGATGCCGTCTTCCAGACCGCTCATGCGCCGCAGTTGCGCTTCGAAGGCATCAAGGGAGAAGCCGAACGCGAGGAACATCAGGCCGGCGCGATCGCCTTCGATCCACGGCATCGAACGACGCACGACGAAGGCTTCCGGGGCGAAGCTTTCCTGGGCGGTGCGTTTGACGTGAGCGGACACCGGGGCGTCGTCGATCTCTTCGTTGTCGCTCAGGCGACGGCCCATGATGTTGTCCTTGTCTTCAGCGGACAGCGCATGGAATCCCTTGAGGTCGTGCTGCCACTGCTGGATCGCAGCGAAGCTGCCCCCGACCAGACCGTCAGCGCCTTCACTTTGCAGTGCGGCGGCGATGGCGGCTTCGTCATGGGGGTTTTCGGTGCCGTCTTCATAACCGGTGAGGTCATGGCCGTCCTTGTGGCGGAAAGCTTCCTGCATCTGCACCAGACGCAGCGCCGGGGCCAGGGCGGCCTCAAGCGCAGTGCTGCGGTTGAGCAGCTCGCCACGGTCGACGCCGTGCAGCCAAACCCACAGGGCGTGCTGGGTCGACGGGTTTTCCACGCCGACACCGGTCAGCGCCGGAAAGCTGCGCAGGCCGTCGACGTGCACATTCAGGGCCTTGGCCAGGGATTCACCGAAACCGACCACCGCCGACTTGCCATCCACCAGGTTCAGCAGGTTGTCGATCGCCTGCGGCAGCGCTTCAACCGACTCGAGAGCGAAAAACAGGTGACGTGCTTGCGGCGGAACAGGGGTGGCGAGAATGCCCGGCTGGTAGTAACTCATGTCGACTCCTTGGAAAGAGCGCGGAGTTTAACTGTAGGCGGAGGGTTTGTGTGGAGTTGAATGGCCTCAAAAGCGCCCCCTCACCCTAGCCCTCTCCCGGAGGGAGAGGGAACTGATTGGGGAAAATTGAGGAGGTACGCCGACCTGAACGAACGATGGTGAATCCATAATCGACACAGAATTTTCAGGTCGATGTATCGCGCAAGACAACTCGGTCGGCCCCCTCTCCCTCGGGGAGAGGGCTGGGGTGAGGGGTATCGGTCTCAAGTCAAATCACAGAACTCTCCATGCGCCACGCACTCGGACTCTTCCCCGTCCAACGCTTGAACGCCCGGCGAAAACTGCGCACATCGCTGTAGCCGACCTCCTCGGTAATCCGCTCGATCGGCATATCAGGATTGGCCAGCAAACTCATGGTGCGCGCCTGCCGCACCTGCTCCAGCAACGCTTCGAATGTCAGCGAGTGCTCAGTCAGCCGCCGGCGCAAAGTCCGGCTGCTCATGTTCAAGTCACCGGCAATCTTTTCAATGTGACTGCCCCGGCTCAGATCCCGGGCAATCGCCCGCTCCACAGCCTGGATCAGATCAAGTTTTTGATGAACCTGCGCCGCTTCCAGTTCCAGCAGTTTGACCGCCTGACGCAGCGCCAGCGAATGATGATTGGGCAGGTTCACATCCAGCCATTGCACGTCGATCAGCATCCGATTGTGCAGGCAACCGAAGCGCACCTCCGGCCCCAGCAGGCGCCGGTATTCATCAACGTAATCCGGCGCCGCGTGCATGAATTCCACGGCAATCGGCTTGAACGTCTCGCCCACCAGGGCCCGGCCATAGACCAGCAGGCTGGCGAAAAACTCTTCCACCGCAAACACCTGCACCTCGGCAAACGGCAGCCGGCATTCAACGTCGACGTAGACCTGATCGCCCACCACATCGACGCTGGAAACGACGATCCCGCCGGAGGTGTGCTGATGCCGAACCCCGATTTCGAACGCATCGCGCAAGGTCTTGCACAGCGACAGTACGTGCCCCAGCAAACCGAGCGTACCGAGCACGTTCTGCGCGCCCACCCACAGGCCCAGCCCCTGATTGGGCAAAGCTTTAAGCGCCCGCTGGATCATCGCCACGGCCTGGCGGTAGGAAATCCGCTGCGCCGGATCCTGCAGATCTTCGAAATCAAAACCCAGGCCACGGCACAGGCTCTGCGGCTCGACGCCCTTGTTGGCGGCGACTTCGGCCAGGGTTTGCAGGAGAAACGGCGACACCAGCGCCATTTCGAAGGTCGGGTCTTGGACTTTTACGTTCATGGGGGCTGACATTCCGGATCACGCTGAATTGTTATTTTTGTAACCGGTTATGTCGAAGGAAGTTAGCACAGGGTTGGCGGACTGTCCGCAGAAGTCCCCTTCCGTGTCCGCCAATACCCTGCCCTGTTGTGCGCCAAGGGCTTATTTCTATCGTGGCCGGGCACCCTGCGTGCCGGCGTTGCGCCCAAACACAATAATAATGAGGACGGACATGACCCCGAACCGCGCGACATTCCCTGTGCGACTGGCGCTGAGCCTGCTCGGCTGCGCCGCGACCCTGCCGGCGCTGGCCACCGAAGCCGGCGTCGACAACATCGGCCCCGGCACCGACGGCTTCTTCATGCTGCCGCTGGAAGTCGACAGCCTTCCGGAGAACATGGTCGCCTTCAACCTCTACTACAACCACTACAAGTCACGAAAGCTCAACATCAGTTCGCTCGGCGGCAAGGTGCCGAATGTCGAGATCGAATCCACCGCCGTCATCCCGCGCCTCGATTACCTGAGCCCGGTGCGGATTTTCGGCGGACGTCTGGCCGGTTACATCGCCCAGCCGTGGCTCAAGCAGGAAGTCTCGGTGTTCGGCCTGAGCGACACGCGTGAAGGCATGGGCGATACCACCATCGCGCCGATCATCCTGTGGGACATGGGCAAGGACCTGACCCTCGGCGCCGCCGTGGAAATCACCGTGCCCACCGGCGAATACAGCGTCGATCGCCTGGCCAACACCAGCAACAATTTCTACACCTACAAACCGCTGTTTTCCTTCACCTGGCTGCCGACCGAACGCACCGAGGTGTCGATGAAGACCACCTACAGCTTCAACGAGAAGAACAAGGACACCGACTACAAGTCCGGGCAGATCTTCCACTTCGATTACTCGGCCAGCTACAAGATCACCGACGACCTGATGCTCGGCATCAACGGCTATTACCTCAAGCAGACCACCGACGACAAACAGTTCGGCCACACCGTGCAATTCGCCGGCGAAGACGTGAATGACGGCGTGCGCGGCAAGGTCTTCGCCATCGGTCCGGCGCTGCACTTCACCTTCCTCAAGTACGCCAGCGCGGAGATCCGCTGGGCCAAGGAGTTCGACGTGGAGAACCGGCCGGAGGGGGAAATGCTGTGGGCGAAGGTGAGCATTCCGTATTCGTTCTGAGTGCATTTGTAGGAAGGTGCGCGCGGATTTGTAGGCTGAAAACCTGAAAAACAGAGGGTAGGAATAGGCCTACAGTGGCAGTCGAGATTGCCGGACAACGGGGGGAAACGTCCGGCAGATTTCAAAGGGGCGCTTGCAGATACTGGGCTTCGTTATCCCATGGTTCTTCAAGGGCTCATGGGGTACATCGTCTGCCAGTGACGACAATGGGCCATTCCCCCTTAAACTGCTGAAATTGATCACGGAGATCACTATGAGCATATTGCATTCCCCGTTTTACGCTGACTTCGAATCCGAAGAAGAGGCAGAGAGCTACGATCGCTGGTTTCGTGCGGAGGTACAGGATGCACTTGATGATCCAAGTCCTGGCATTCCCCATGATGAAGTTATGGCAATGCTCGACCAGATGCTGGAAGAGATGCGCAGGAAGCGCCGCTCTGCTGCTTGAATGGAGCAGCAAGTCCTCGCGTCAACTGGCTGATATCTTCAAATACATCGAGCAACACAACACCAACGCTTCAATTTCGCTAAGAAACAAGGTGGGTGCAGCAGCACAGCGACTTTCATCAATACCTTATGGTTACCGACCCGGCCGAGTACCTGGCACTCGCGAAATGGTGATTCATCCGAATTATCTGCTGGTCTATCGAGTGAATGGCCACATCAAAATACTGAGGGTGCTTCACGCCCGACAAAAATACCCTCCAACTTCATCAACCTAAAAAAAAGGGCGACCAAACGGCCGCCCGAAGCGTACTACACGAGAGTTCTTTACAACGTCAGCTGTCCCCGCTCCTCCTCGGTCAGCTGCTGTTTCGCCTGTTCATCCAGCGCCCCGGCGCCCAGCACCTGCACCGGGCTGTTGGGGTTGTAGCCGGGTGTCGGCGCGCGGCTGGCGCCGTCGCGGGTCGGGGCCAGTTGTTCGTTGCCGAAGCTCAGTACCTGCACGGTGAACACCGAGGCCTGGTTCTGGCGCGAGGCGGCCTGTTGTTGACGGGCGACGTCTTCCGCCGCCTGGGTTGCCGACGACGCAGCGGAGCTGGCCGAGGTGATCGCCCCGGTGTTGACCGCCGAAACCACCGGCACGCCGGTCGCCTTGCCCTGCACCGAGATGTTGGCGGCGTTGACCACCGTCAGCGCGGCGATGTTGACGTTGCCCGACACGCGAATCCCCGCCTCGCCCGCATCGATGGTGCCCAGCGGCGCGATCAGGTCGATGTCCCCCGGGGCCACTTCGGCAATCGGGTTGAGCGTGGCGATACCGGCGCCGGTGCTCGGCACCGATGGCGACAGGGTCACGTTGCCCCAGGTGTCGTACACGCGTTTCGGCGGGGTGTAGACCACGGTGGTTTTCGAGCCGCGACCGGCGTTGATGTCGCCCTCGGCAGACCAGCCGAGAATCGAGCCGCCGAACGTGGTCATGATCCGGCTCTGCCCCAGCAAAATACTGCCTTGGGAGTAAAGCTGAATGTTGCCCGAACCCTGAGTGATGATCCCTGCCGTGGACGGCGGCGCGGCACCCTCGATGCCGAACACCTGACCGCCGCCCGGCGTGAGCATCTGGATATCGCCACCGAACAGGGTCTTGACCCCGGCGCCACCGTAAAGGGTGATGTCGCCGTCATACCGGATCGGGTTTCCGGCCACGTCGGTGGTCGGGAACAGCGAAGCAATGGCGTTGCGACCACGCAGGTAACTGCCTTTGCGCGGGCCGTCGACATCGTTGTATTCCAGGCCGCCAGCACGCAATTCGGCGAAGTACACCTGGCGGGCGAAGATCGCTTGCTCAACGCTTGGCAATTCAGCGAAGAAGGCTTGCGCCTGTTCGGCGTTGCCGCTGAAGCCGTAGCCGAGGGTCAGCCAGCTCTGCAATTCGTCGAGGTAAGTCTTGACCACTTTGCCCGGTTGACCGTTGAGGGAAACGCTCGGATCGGCAAGGTTCTGCGGGTTCAGATAACGCGCGATGAACCGCGAATAATCCGGTCCTTGCGCACCCACGCCCGCCTGCATCACCACGCTGGCGCCGGGCCGCTTATCGCCTGCCACCAGCGATCCGAGGCTGGTGATGCTGGCGCGGTTTTCCATGAGGATGTTGCGCCCGGCATTGATATCGAGGACACCAGGACCGGCGATATCGAAGCTGCTGTAGAGAATGTCGCGACCGGCAGAAACGCGAGAAATGTCTCGTGGATCGTTATGGACAAACAGGTTGCCGGTGGACGTGATGTTCTCACGGTTGATGCCCATCTCTTCCGGCTGCACGGAGGTTGGCTGTCCAAGATTGGTTCCGGACGCGACGATGTCACGACCGGCGATCATCCAGACGGGGCCCGCGGCTTCGTACCAGGTACGTTTGGATGTTTCGAAATTCAAGGTCTCACCGGTGCGTATACCCACCAGATCACCGGTCAACGCATAAAAGCGTGCAGGCTGCTGCACATCGCTCAATCCCGAATAGCTGTCGGGACCGAATGCGAACAACGGATAACGCGTGTTTCCGTCCGGAACAACACCGTCGCGACTGTAATTGCTGGCCACCAGTGTGCCTTGCGAATTGGCATCAAAGCGATTGAACGCCGGATTGAATGGTGTCGCGATGGCTAAAGGACTGGCACCGGATTGATTGATCGCATAGCCACCTGCGTAGATCGAATCACCCGCCAACAATTCCAGCTGACCTGACTGCGATGGCGCCAGCAGCAACGAATAGGCTTTAAGCGGGTTGTTGCCAAGCCCGCCGTCAAAAGCGGCAGACGGACCGGCATAAATGGAACCCTGCCCCGCCACTGCCCGAAGGATGGAGGGATAGACGAATCGACCGTCCGTAGGCGAAGTGTTTCGCCCAAGGATCAGATTGTTGGAACCGTCGAACTCTGCGATCTGCGTACTGGGCGTGAGATTGCCACCCGCCGAAAACAAGTCGATTGCCGTATGGTCGGTCCACAACGAAAAACCACTCAGGATCCCGCCTCTATTGATGTCCCCATTGCTGTCGAAAACAGGGGTCGCGTTCTGCAGGCTCACTCGCCCCGGATCCCCAGCCCCGCCCAACACCAGATCGCCACGGGTGCTAAGGCTCATGCCCGAGTCACCGGGAATCAACACCAGGCCACCGGAAGCTTTGCTGAGCGTGGAAGTAAACGGATCGAAAGCGCGCGTCTCTCGCGGGTCATTGAATTGCGAGGCCGCGCCGTATTGCAGATCAATTCCGCCCACAGCCCCGCCACTCAATTGTGCCGCGCCGCGCAGGTTGATCAGTGCACCTTGCAGATCGTGGAATGGTCGCGCCGTGCCGGTATCACCCGCCCGGGCTTGCAGCGACGGGTTGAGCTGACCGCCAATGCGGATATCCATGTCACCGCCACCGGTCATCTGCACGCTACCATCGCTGCCGATTCTGCCTGTGCTGCCGACTGCCACGATCAGCCCTTGACTGCGCAGGTAATTGCGCGAATCGCCCATGGGCTTCAACAGGCCCGCGTCAGCCCCGGCGCGCAAACTGATGTTGCCGCCGCCAAGCGTACCAAAGCCGGTAAACCCCACCAGATATGGGTCGGTACTGGTTGCATTCGGTATCGGCTGAGTGATGTAACTGCCGAAGTTGATCCACCAGGCGGTTGGAACATCGGCACTCCCCGTCCCCTGGCGCCACACCCAGTTGCCGACGGCGACGCTGGCGATTTGGTCGCGGAAACCGCCGGACGTGGTTTGCTCCTTGTGCCCTACCGAATCGCCGGAAATCGATCCACCGGCATTGATTGTGAGGTTGCCGCCCAGCTGTGGATACCAGGCCTGATAAAGGCTGTCAGTGCCACCGTTGACCCATTTTTCGTAGTCGGCCCCCGTGCTGCCCAGAACCGAGTTGGTATCGGAAAGGTGCCCGCGTGGCTGGTTATAGAGCGGATCGACATTGGCCGACTGCGTCCCTGCGGTGTACACACCAAAAGGTGAGTCCATGCTCAGATTGCCCGCCGATATCAGGTCGAGATCGCCCGTCCCTGTGCGCAGCACACTGAACATCTGGGTGTGAGCCTTGGCGGATTTCTGCGGATTGTTTTCCAGGCACAACTCCGGCATCAGTTGGCAGAGGATCAGGTAGTCATCCGGAACGGGCTCGTAATCGGCGCCCATGCCACTGCCCGGTGCCCAGACCCAGCGTGCCATCGGCGCGCAATCGCCGGGACCGATCTCGCACAGAATCAGGTATTCCTCGGGGATCGGCTCATACGCGGGGAAGCCATACTGGTTGCCGACGGCCCAGACCAGTTTCGCGGCACCCTGAGTGACCGTCACGCCATAGTGAGTATCCGCCAGTCGCAAATTGCCTTCGCTGGTCACCGGTTTGACCATGCGGTTATCGGCGGCCTCAAGATCGGCACCGGCCACCACACGCATTGACCACGAAGCACTGCCCGACGGCAACATGCTCGCCACTGCCCAGTTCTTGCCCTGCTGCGTGCCGTTGAACGGGCGCAACTCGATCAGGGACGTACCGTCGGCCAGTTTCACGTCCGTCATTGACGGAATCAGCGACCCGCGCAACAAGGCCAGTGAACCGCTCAACAGAACGCCGTCAGTGTTGCCGGTGTCTGCATCGACAGTCCCGGGGAGCGGCACTCCTTTGGGCCAGGTCATCGCGTCCAGCGAGGTCGCCTTGTTCAGGCGAATGCCTGCACCCAGACGCGTAGTGGCTGGCAAGGTCACGCTGTCGCTGAGCAATGTTCCTGCGGCGTACAGCAAATTGCCGTTCTGGTCGTGAATCGCGCCAGCCAGCACCGTACCGGCGCTGAAGGTATAGGACTCTTTCAGGGTCACTTGACCTGGCAGCAACGTACCGCTGGCGAAGGTCGCACTCTGAATCGCCACGTCATAGTTCAGCGTTGCACCTACCGGGAACCTCGTACCCTCGGCCAGCGAAACACCGGTGCCCGGAACGATCAGATCGCCGCCGAACGGCTGCACACCGGCAATCAGTTTCCAGCCGGCATCATCGACGGTTTCAGGTGGCGGGGCGAAGCCGTCGTTGATGCTGCCGTAAATATCGAGGTTGCCGCCGGCACGGATCACCAGGCTGCCGGCCTCCCCTGAACCGTAAACGGCAGGGTTCAGCCGCGTGTGCGGATTGAGACTGGCGTAGCGATAGCCCGAAAGGTCCAGATCGCCCTCCACCACCAGATCACCGTCGGCAGTCTTGCTGGCGATTTCCACGCCCGGTCGCAGATGGAATGCATCGGCGTAGGTGGCGTTGTTCAGCCCGGCCAGTTTGCGTTGCAGCAGATCACTGTTGCCCAGCGCAGCGTTGATGAAGTTGTTGCTGTCACCGTGAATGCGATCGAGCATGGCTTGATCGATGACCTGATACGGCCGCCCGCTGACGGCCTGATCGACACCATCACGGGCATCGGTGTAACGGCGCATGCCATTGAGCCCGATAGAACGCGCGCCCTGAATGGTCAGCGCACCGCTGGCGTCGATGGCGATGTCATTGTTGCCCAGGCGTGGCGCGTTCAGCTCCAGCGTGCCGCGCAGCATTCCATCGTGTTGCCCTGCGAGGAAACCGGGCACGGCATCGGTGCCGTGGCGCAGGTCGATGCGCGCGCCGCTGCCCAGCGTGAGCAAGCCATCGCCGGAACCGAGTTCGACCGTGGCACGGTTCGGCGCATCGATGATCTTGCCGTAGCTGTCCACCCGCAGCACGCGACCATGGGCATCGAGCACGCTGTTACCCGCGAGGGTCAGACCGTTTTTCGCCGACAGACGAATGCTGCCGACACGTTCGCCGCTGGCATCGATCAGACCGGCCACCATCAGGCTGCCATTGTCCACCGACACATTGACCTCACCGGCCTTGAGACCGTCGCCGATCACCAGGTTGCCCTGCTTGAGCTGCAAGCTGCGGCTGCCGAACACCTGACCGGCGTTCAAGCGCTGGTTGAGCGCGGCAAACTGCTCGGAGGCGTCACCGTCCAGACGCTGCGCGCGAATGTCCACGCCCCCGGCCTTGTACGGCACCAACGTGCCCCCGGCGTCGTAGTAACCGCTGCTGCCGCCGACAATCTCGCCTTGCAGGTCGACCATCCCGGCTGCGTCCGCCAATGCGACGACGCTGAGATTGCCGGCCTGATTGTTCTGCGCCGACAGATCGATGCGCGAGCCCGCGGCCTGACGGATATTGCCGTTGGCGCTGTACAGCGAAACATCGCCGCCCCAGCTGTACTTGTTGACATCGTTGAACGGCAAGGTGCGCCCGGCCATATCCAGCATGGCTCCGCTGCCCAGGGTCAGATCGCCCTCGGACTTCACCGTCAGCTTGCCGCTGGCCAATGCGATACGGCTGTCGAGCACGATGTCGCGGGCTTCGAGGTTCAACTCCGCCCCCAGGGCATTGGCCACTCCGACAGCCCCGGCGCCACTGAGCGTCAGGCTGTTGCCGGCCTTGAGCAGACTGACCGATGCCGCTTCACCGGTCAGCAACGGTGTGCGCAGATTCAGATTGCCGCCACTGTAGGTGTAGCCTTTGACCGGGTCGTAAACGCCCTGCTCCTGATACACCGCCAGGCTGCCCTTGTGATTGGCGGTGATACGGTCGCTGGCACTCAGGTTCACGTTGGCAAAACCCAGCACCAGACGATTGTTCTGATCCAGACCATTGGGCTGTGGCATCGGCCCGTAACCCAACTCGATGCGTTGCGCCTGAATATCCAGCGTCCCCTTTCCGGTGCCGGCCCCCTCTTTGATCACCGTGCCCGGGTTTTGAGTGGCACCGTTCCAGATCAGATTGCTGGTACGGATGGTCGCCACATCACTGGCATCGCCCAAGCCGTAAATCGCAGGTGTCACGAGTAACAGATTCTGCAACTTGCTCTGACCGGTCTGCGGATCCAGCGTATCGAGGGTCACGCTGCCAAAGAAGTTGATTGCATCGCGAGCGGTCAGGCTCAGGGTTTCAAGGGCTGGCGCACCATACTGGGTATCGCCGCGTAACAGGCGGTCAAGCACAGTCGGGTTCAGTACCAGGCCATTGGGTACGCGGTTGCCTGCCGCCGCCAGCGACGCTGCATTACCGACATTCACCGCGCCAACGGCGAGCGCCAGATGTCGAGTACCGAAACGTACTGTCTCACCCAGCTCGAACTGATCGTTGGTGGCGGCGGTAATGCTGCCATTGGAATAAAGCAGCGCCGGATTGCTGCATGCGTCAGACGCACAGGTGCCGATACGAACGTTGCCGCCGCTGCCGAGGTCGGGTGCCAGCACATTGGTCCAGCCGTTGGACACCAACAACATGCTGGCGGCCCCCGGTTTATAGAGATAGCCGTCTGCGGAGTCATAAGCGACATTGCCGCGCCCCAGCGTATTGATGCCCGCCCCCGCCTCGACCGTTATCCCGCCGGCGCCCGATGTCGTGCGCAACAGCACTTCCGGCGCCGACAATACGGCCCCTTCGCGCAGAACGATGCTGGAGTTATCACCCAGGAAACTGATGAGATTACCTTCCACGGTGTACCGCACATTCGGCATTGCGCCGACGGTCAGACGTCCTGCATTCAGGTTGTTCAGGGTATCGGCATAGAGAGAGACGCCTTTGAAACCTTCCGTGGGTGCATGCCCTGCACCCAGGATTTCAAAATCTGCGCCGGCGTTGCCACTGCGTACCACCGCTGTGCCAACCCTGCCATTTTCGGCTGCCGCGAATAACGCGCTACCCGCGAACTGAAGCGCAATGTCTTGCTTGCCGCCAGCAACCAGACGCAAATCCAGTGTCTTGCCATCCATCGGTGCCAGCGCCCTTGGCACGCCACGGCGCGCGGCATCGCTCTGGATAAATGCAGTGAATCCGGTTTCGTTGTACTGCGAATAACGGCGCAACACATCAGCCGAAGTCAGAATGACCTGACTGGCCAGACTGTCGCGCAGGCCGGTATTGGCAATCGACATCTGTGCGTTGCTGGTCCACGAACCATTGCGCAATGTGCCCGTTGTCGTGCCTGGTGCGGCCTGACCATTGACCTCGACCCGGAACGCACCGGGCAACAGCGCGAAAGTAGAAGGCAACAGTGTGTAAGTGCCCGCCGGCAGCCCCGGCACACCAGCCCCCAGCGTGATTTGCTGGCCGATACGCGGGTCCACCGCACCGGCTTCGGCGAGCACGGGCGCGTAGATACTCTGATTGCCCGGGACAATGGCGTAGACCGGGTTGCTTGCCAGCCCCGGCAAGCTGAATGTACCGTCAGCGGCGTTGCGTACCAGCGGGTTGAAACGCGCATCGGTTGAGCCGCCACGCCCGGAAACGAAACCGGCGCCGCGCAGATCGCCACCGCCCGAAAGGTCAATCACCGCGCCGCTCTGTACGTCAATGAATTGCGAGCGGATTGCCACGCCTGTGTTCTCGCCCGTGATCCCCTCAAGGGCGACGGACTTGCCGTTGTAAAGGTAGTCGATGCCATCGGTGGTGCCACCATACGGCATCACCAGGCCGGCAGCGCTGACCGAGGTCAGGCTGCCGGGAAGCAGATGAACCTCGCGAGTCTGGGTCAACAGATCGTCACCCAGAGAAATCAGGCCCAGCGGTGCGCGAATCACCCCTCCCTGCTCGACGTACCCGCCATACAGACTCAACTTGCCGAACACCGAGTACGGCAATGCAACGGGCGCCGCACCCCGTCCGCTGATGCGCAACGTGTGCGCCGGCGCCGTAATCGAGCCCTGATAACCGACACGCACTTCAGCCTGGACGCCGCTGGCGGGATAAATCTGTGCAGCGCCAAGGCTCAAGTCACCCGGCGTCCACAGGCGGGTCTTCTCCGCGCCATCGGTCTGTGCCAGGAAACGCAGATCACCGCTGCTATCAAGCGATACCTCGCCAAAAGCCCGTCGGCTGTATTCAGCGGCAGGGCCGCTGACTTGCCGGATCACGCCCTGGGTACCGAACGACAGACCGTTGCTCAGATCCAGCAGATTCGCTGATGCGTTGAAGCTGGCCTCTGACAGTCGGGTCGTCGGATTGAGTGTTGCCTGAGGTCGAACCTTACCGACGATGCCGTAGTAAGTGCCGACTCCGGACAGGCGCAGATAGGGTGCGCTGACATTGACACGCGTTGCATCGTTCGACGACTCGGCCAGAGACAAGGCGCCCGCATACAGGCTCAGGCTCTGATTCATGTGCAGATTCACGTCACCGTCGAACGACAGCAGACCGTTGCTGAGCAGACTCAGGTTATCGAAACCACCACTCATCAAACCATCGGCACTCAAGCGCGCCTGCCCGTAGCGCAAACCGTCAGCGCTATGGCCGGGTTCCAGATTCGATCCCAATCGCTGATCAGCCGCGCCTTGAGCAATGATCATCTCCCTTGGCGCTCGCACCTTGTTGTCCGCAGAGTCCGCGTACAACGGTGATTCCAGGGCAATGTCCAGACGTCCTCCAGCGGCCCCGAGACCACCCGCCACCGCACGCAGACTGCCTTCGATGAACAGACCGTTGTAAGAACTCAGGCTGATGCGACCACCGTCAGTGGCGATGCGGATCGGACCCTGGCCGGCGATATCGAGCAACGCCTCTGCACCCGAGGCATCCAGCCGTGCGCCTGGTCGTACGATCACGTAAGCATCGGCAGCGGTGGCTGTGGCGAGTTTCGAGTCGATCTCGCCGCCGATGACGATGCTGCCGCCCTTGCCCACCTGACCATACGTGCGCCCCAGAACGTCCGTTGCGGTACTGACTTGGCCGGATACATCCAGCACGGCCTGTTCACCGATCCAGATCGAACGGTCATGGGCCTTCGGATCGGCAACCAGGATGGACGTCGCCGGCTTGATCGAGCCGAACTGTTGCTGGCGGATGTCAATCGTGCCCCCCCTTGCATACAGCTCACCATCGACGGTGATCTGCCCGGCGCCACGCAGTTTGATGCTTTGTCCCGGGTCGACGCTGATGCGCGAGCCACGGCCCAGCGTCAAGGTGCTGTTGGCGGCATCGATCAGGTCGTCCAATGTTGCGCCACCTTGCAACGTCAGGCTGGCACCGGCGCGCTGGGTCAGAACGCCCTTGGTCGGGTTTTCCTGGAACAGCGTCGCGGTCCACAGCTCCAGCGCCGTACGCGGATCAACGCCGCTGATCTCGTTCGGTGCCGCATCGCCGAAACGGTAGACCGGCATGGTCACGTCGATTGCGGTGCCTTCGGCAACTTCGAGTCCGCTCAGGCCGATCAGGTTATAGGCGGAGAATCCTTTGCCGAACAGATCCGCGGACAGTTGCAGGGTGTTGTCCGCCAGGGCTTTATCCGTTTGCCCGACGAGTATTTTGTTGGCCTGCACCGTCAGGGTGCCGCCGCCCGTGACGCCGTACCCGCGCAGTTCGCCATCGAGGTTCAGATGGGTTTTGCCTGGCGCGGAAATAGCGCTCGACTCCAGCGTCAGGTCGCCGCCCTTGCCGCCCCGGGTTTTGCCATTGGCAAGCACGGCACCACCGGAAGAGACATCGAGCAGGCTGCCGGCAGCGACGTCGATATCGCCGCTGCTGCGGACCGATATCAGGCCACCGTTCAGATACGCCAGGCTGGCGTTATCGTCCGGGTTGGTGCGCAGGTTGCTCCACAGGCCTCGTGTATCGAGAAGCACGCCCTCGGCGATGCGGGTTTGTGTCGCCTTGTCGGTTTTGGCCGCCAGGCGAGTGTCGGTGTTTGTACCGCCGTTGAACTGATTGAGTACGTTGCCCAGACGCAGGCTGCCACCGCGAGCAGTCAGGTCGGCGCCGACCTGCACATCCGGGGCGTACAGGGTGATGTCGCCACCGTTATCGACCGTGAGCGCGCCGTCAACGGCGATCTGATCCTTGGCCGAAACCTTGAGCGCACCCAGGCGGAATCCGTTGAGCTGATCGTTATCGAGATACAGCTTGCCCTTGCGGGCATCGGACACCGCGCCGGTCAATTCAAGATCGTTGCCGGCGACCGGGCGCGTGCCACCGATCTGCACCTGATCAAGCATTGGATTGAGGGTGTAGAGCAGGCCGTTCGATGCCGCGACAAAGGTCGGGTCGTAACTGCCGACAATCAATTGCGCACGCCGGGCCAGCGCGGTCTGGCTCTGCTGATAGCCGTCGAGCACCGGTTTCGGCGCCTGATTCTGCCGCTCGCCCTGGTACACATCACCGATCATCTGCCCGTCGAGCACGGCGCTGGCAGTGGAAATCACCAGTTGCCCGGCATCCCGGCCCACGGTGTAACCCGACTCGAAGCGCGAACGCGGAGCGATCAGCGGGTTGTAGAAGTAGCTGGTCTGGCCCCAGCGCTCGCTGTTGTCTTCATAACCTTTGTACA
Organism: Pseudomonas pharyngis; assembly: GCF_021602345.1. GTDB lineage: Bacteria > Pseudomonadota > Gammaproteobacteria > Pseudomonadales > Pseudomonadaceae > Aquipseudomonas > Aquipseudomonas pharyngis. The sequence continues at coordinate 19,912 of NZ_BQID01000002.1, read as the reverse complement.
GCCCGGTGTAGAGCAGATCCCCCGGTGCACGGGAAACTTCGTACAAGCGCCCGTCTGCGCCACGCAGCCAGCTCTGGCGGATCTGCCCGCTCTGCACATCCAGGGTGCCGCCGGACAGGTTGATCAGCGAACCCTTTTCGGTGACCACGTCGTTGCCGGCGAAATTCACCACGCCACCTTGGGCCATCCACTCGCCGACGCTGTGCCCCTGGGTGCCGAGATAACCACCGACTTCCAACAGGCCACCGGCGGTGTACCAGCGATCCGTGGCATAGCCGTTGGTGCCGGCCGGCACATACACCAGCTCGCGAACATCGACCCAGATGTCGTTGCTGTTGAGCGCGCCCTTCTCGCGGTTGACCGACGCATCACGCTGCTCATTGCCCTGCACGTTGATCTTGATGCTGTTGTTTTCCATCGCCACCTTGACGCCGATGGCACCGGACACATCGATCATCGCGCCCTCACGCACCAGGCTGCGGCGCTGCGCGCTGACCGCGACCTGCCCGCCGGTGGCCAGGGTGATCGAGCCGTTCTGGAACTCGACGCTGCCGCCGCTCTGGATCTCGATGCGCGACTGGTCGCCACGGATCCGGTTGTTGGCCGTGACGCCCGTCAGCGCGGCCTGATGCTGGCTGTCGAGGGCGGTCATGTCGCTGCTGTCGAGCATGATCGCCGTGGCACTGCCCTGCCCCAGCGTCACGCTGCCGTTGGTATCGGAGATCGGGTTGGTGAGGTGAATCGTGCCCCGCGTCGCTACTGACGTACTGGCGAGCAATACGCCGTTTTGCACCACCTCATGACCGGTCAGGGTGATGTCGCCCGTAGCGGACTGGATCAATCCGTTGTTGCTGACCTTGCCCGCCACCGCACCGGCCTTGAATCCCGGAATCACTTCGCTGCCAAATGTGGTCGACAGCGCATTGCTTTCGGTGCCCGAGCCCTTGCGGATGTAGAAACGGTCACCGGCGGCCAGCACGGCCTGGCCCTTGGCAGTGTTGATGCTGCCGTCGTTCTGCACTTCGTTGCCGAGCAGCAGCGCATAGCCGCCGGCATCGGTGGAAGCCGACGGTTTATGGGTTTCAATCGAGGCACCGCGCTCCACCAGCACTTTGCCGGCCGCATCGGTGAAGGTCGGCTGACTGCCGGTGCTGTCGAAATACAGACCCCGATCACGGAACTGGATATCGGTGATGTTCGCCGCTGCCGCCACCAGGTTGCGCACGTTGACCTGACTGCTGCCGCTGAACACGATGCCGTTGCGGTTGATCAGCATCACCGTGCCGTTGCCCTTGATCTGGCCTTGAATCTGGCTGGCCCGGGCGTTCGGATCGTTGACCCGGTTGAGCACTGCCCAGTTCGACTGCTGCGCGAAATCGACCGTGGTGTTGCGACCGACGTTGAAGGTTTCCCAGTTGAGAATGGCCTTGTCGGCGGTCTGCTCGATCGTCACTGTGGTCTTGCCATCGACCTGGGTCTGCTGCGGGCCCTTCGCGTTCTGCCAGCCCTGGGTCAGGCTGTTGTCGACTTTCAGACCGCCTTCGCCCAGACCGTCCGGCACAAACTGCACCGAGCCCAACGCGGCGGCGCGCCCGGCCGCCTGCGCCGCCTGTTGCGCGGCAATCGCGGCGACCGTGTTGTTCAGGGTCTGAATCGAACGCTGCAACTGCGCATTGGCCTTCTGCTGCTGGGCCAGCGGCGGTGTCATTCCAGGCAAGCCACCCACGCTCGGACGCGCCGCCGCAGCCTGTTGCGCCGCGCCCTTGGCAGCAAACCAGCCCGAACTGAACGCCGTCTGCGCCTGCGCGCTGCCCGCCACCAGACACAACGCCACCGCGTGCGCCAACGGTTTGAGCAACCACAGCGCCGGCTCCATGGCTTCACGTTTGGAGGACAGAACGCTGGTACGACGACGGGATGGGCGAGCGAGCATCACTACGAGATCCTTTTTGATTGCCACACAAGGCCGCAGGCGTGCAAAAACCTGCTGTTACGTCATAGGCAGTTGGCGAGGGGCGCGACCGAACGGATGTCACACAAACTTCATGATTGAGGTGTATCCAGCCAAAAAAAATGGCGGCAACCCGAAGGTTGCCGCCATTTCTGTTACGACTGCGCGAGCTTACAAAGGACGACCGATGGTGTTGCACACGGTGGTGTTGTTGATGTCCAGGTTGTTGCCCGAGGTGTTGGTGATGAAGTTGGCGGTTACAGCGTTTTTCCAGGAATCAGGCACTGCGACGAACTTGTGAGCCTGAGTCGCGGCGTTGTTGCCCGGGATGCTGTAGTGCTTGGTCAGGAAGGCTTTGACGTCGGCGGCCACGGCTGCATCCTTGTAGCATTGACCGAAGATGAAGTTGGTGTAGGCAGCGAGCTTGTAACCCAGAGCCGGGTTGGCAACCACTGGCGACCAGTTGGCCGGGTTGGCAGCCTGGGCAGCGGTCGAAGGAGCGGTAACCGATGCCAGTGCCAGGTTGACGTTGGCCGAAGTCGGCTGAACACCGTTGACGCGGGCAACAACAGCGTTGCTGGTGGCATCTACACCGTCCGGACCGACGTAACCGATGGAGCCGTCAACTGCGTTCACGGCAGTGGCGACATCGGAAGTGTTGGCAACGCCGACCCAGTTCGAAGGCAGCGCGATGCCACCGATACGAGCGGCGGTGAAGGTGGTGCTGGTGGCGAACTGAGTCGGGCAGACGGCGTTCAGGTGACGGGTCAGGATTTCCGAAGTGCCGCTGGAAACGTTGCGATAAACAACGCGGATGGCGGTGGTGTCGGAAGTGCCCAGTACAGCACCCCAAGTGGTTTTGGCGCCGGAGAACACGTCGCACAGTTGAGCGCTGGTCAGGTTCAGAGCGGTCTGACCGGCTTTTTTGTAAGGGATGGCAACCGAAGTGGCAACCGAAGGCAGTTGAATCAGCGGGCCGAACGAAGCGCCGTAGGTGCTGCTGTAGGTGCTGAGTTCCGAAGCGCTGAGGATCGAGTCGCTACCGGCGAAGTGCACAGTGCCAGTGGTGCTGAAGCCAGCCGGGTTGTTGGTCAGGAAAGCGGTCTTGCCACCGCCGCTGCCGATGGCAGCGTAGCTGAAGTTGGCTGGCAGGATGCTGTCGGACGAACCTTTGTACAGAGCGGCTGGCAGGGTTGCACCACCACCGGTAACGGCCATGGCTTGAGCGGAAGCCAGAGCGGCAACGGTCAGGGAAGCTGCGATCAGAGTGCGCTTGAACATGAAGAATCTCCTTTTCAACGTTGGTTGTGAACACAGGTTTTCAGGGGTCTTGCATGACGCTGGGAGGACTCACCGCTGACCTTCGCAAGCGGGGTCCGGGGTTAAGTCGCACTGAGAAATTCGCAGTTTCCGGTGACAGATAAAGGAAAAAACCTCGGGAGGTGCGAGGTGATTTTTGAGGGATTTTCTCGGGTGTTCCGGGGGTTGTGCGGAGTGTCTACGGCAAGCTTTTCGAGGGAATCGGCCACAGCCCTTGAAGGGCCGTTGCAGATGACAGAAAGGAGAACCCGAGGATGCTGTTTTTGGCGCTCGGGTGAGATCAGACGCCGGTAAAAAAAGTTGAGAAAACTACTGCACCAACTGGTTGATCTCGATGATCGGCAACAGCACCGCCATCACGATCACCAACACCACCCCGCCCATCACCACAATCATCAGCGGCTCAAGCAACGCGGTCATGCCCATCGCCCGGCGCTCGATATCGCGTGACAGGGTCTGCGCAGCGCGTTCAAGCATCGGTGGCAGCCCGCCGGTTTTCTCGCCGCTGGCGATCAGGTGAATCAGCACCGGCGGGAACACGTTTTCCACTTTCAGCGCTGCTGCCAGGTTGACGCCCTCGCGCACCTTGGCAGTGGCCTCATTGACGCTCAGGCTCAGACGATCATTGGACAAGGTCTGCCGCGCCGCTTCCAACGCGCGCAACAACGGCACCCCGGCGCCGCCGAGAATCGCCAGCGTCGAGGCGAACCGCGCGGTGTTCAGCCCCAGCACAAAGCGCCCGATCAGCGGCAGCTTCAGTACCCGATGATGCCAACTCAAGCGCGCCGCCGGATTGCGCAAATACAGACGCCAGCTCCAGAACGCACCGGCCATGACGCCCGCGCACAACCAGCCCCACGCACGAATGAAATCACTGGCATTGAGCATCGCCAAAGTCAGCCCTGGGAGATCCTGGCGCGCCTGGGAAAACGCGCTGACCACCTGCGGCACCACGTAACTCAGCAGGAAAATCACAATGCCGATCGACACCAGCCCGACCACGCCCGGATAGATGAACGCAGTGAGAATCTTGCCGCGCAAGTTGTTGCGTTCCTCGATGTAATCCGCCAGCCGCTCCATCACCTGCGCCAGATCCCCGGACTCCTCACCTGCTGCAATCAGCGCCCGGTAAATCTCCGGAAAATCCCGTGGCCGCGCCGCCAGCGCTTCGGCCAGGCGCATGCCGCTGCGCACATCGGCGCGCACGGCGCTTAGGGTGTGGGCGATGTGCTTTTTTTCGGCCTGTTCGACGGTGGCACTCAGCGCAGCCTCCAACGGGAGGCTGGCGCCGAGCAGGCTCGACAGCTGCCGGGTGGCCCACGCCAGATCGTTATCCGACAGCCTGGCGCTGAACATTCCACCGCCGCCGTGCTGGGAGACATTGCTTTCCTTCTCCACCGACAATGCCGTCAAACCACGACCACGCAGCACGCCAAACGCCGCGCCCTGACTCTCCGCCTCCAGATGCCCGGACTCGATCTTGCCGCTGGCATCGGCGGCCTCAAAACGATAGCGATTCATCAGGCGTCCCGTGTCACACGAAGGATTTCTTCAGGCGCCGTGGCACCGCTGCGGATCCAGCGCTCGCCGTCCTCGCGCAGGCTGAACATCCCGGCCTTGCTCGCCGCTGCGCGCAACGCCTGCTCCCCTGCCCCTTGGTGAATCAGGGTGCGGATGTCGTCATCGATGCAGAACAACTCGTGAATGCCGGTCCGGCCGCTGTAACCGGTGTGATTGCACGCCGCACAGCCCACCGGGCGCCAGGTGCCGGGCGTGGCCGGGTCTTCCTGTTTGCACTGATTGCACAGGCGCCGCACCAAGCGCTGGGCCAGAACGCCGAGCATCGACGAGGCCAGCAGAAACGGCTCGACGCCCATGTCGACCAAGCGGTTGACCGCCGACACCGCGTCGTTAGTGTGCAACGTCGCCAGCACCAGGTGACCGGTCAACGAAGCCTGCACCGCAATCTGCGCGGTTTCGAGGTCGCGGATCTCGCCGATCATGATGATGTCCGGGTCCTGCCTCAAAATGGCGCGTAGCGCGAGGGCGAAGGTCATGTCGATCTTGGCGTTGACCTGAATCTGGCTGATGCCCGGCAGGTCGTACTCCACCGGGTCTTCCACGGTGAGGATGTTGCTGGTACTCGCATCCAGTCGCGCCAGCGCCGCATACAAACTCGTCGTCTTGCCGCTACCGGTCGGGCCGGTGACCAGCACGATGCCGTGGGGCTGGCGGATCAGGTGATCGAGTTTGGCCAGCACTTGCGCGTCCATGCCCAAGGTTTCCAGATGCAGGCGCCCGGCCTGTTTGTCCAGCAGACGCATCACCACTCGCTCGCCATGGCCGGTGGGCACGGTGGAAACACGAATGTCGATTGGCCGCCCCGCTACACGCAATGCAATGCGGCCGTCCTGCGGCAGGCGTTTTTCGGCGATATCGAGCTGGGCCATGATCTTGATCCGCGACACCAGCGCGCCGTGCAATGCCTTGCGTGGCGAGACCACGTCGCGCAGGGTGCCGTCGACCCGGTAGCGCACCACCGAATGGGTTTCGAACGGTTCGATGTGAATATCGCTGGCCTCGTCCCGCGCCGCTTGGGTGAGCAAGGCGTTGATCATGCGGATCACCGGCGCGCCGTCCTGGGTGTCGAGCAGGTCGGTGATTTCCGGCATGTCCTGCATCAGGCGGTCGAGGTCGACTTCGTTTTCCGCCGCACCAACCACCGCCGCCGCGCTGCCGGTGTCGGCGTAGGCCGTGGCCAGCAGGCCGTCGAGCTCGTCATCGCGCACCCGCTCAAGCCTCGCCGCGCCGAACTGCCGCCGTACTTCGCTGATCGACCAGCCCGGCGTCGACGGGCATACCGTCAGCACGCCGTCGCGCAGCAGAATCCGCTGCGCCTTGGCCCAGGCGTAAGGCAATGCGCTCATTGCAGCGGCACCGCTTTGATCGTCGCGCGGGGGCCGGACACCGGTGCCGGCACGCCTTGGGCGGTGGCCGGCAATTGCGGCGCCTGCATGTCCGGCATCGCCCAGCTGCGCTCCGGTTGCAGACCGCCTTGGGCGCGGCGCATGAAATCGTAACGGTTGAGCGTGATGCTGCGCCCCGCCGCGCTGTCGCGGATGATATACGGGCGCAGGAACACCATCAGGTTGGTCTTGGTGATCGAGCGGCGCTCGTTGCGAAACAGTGCGCCCAGCCCTGGAATATTCGAGAGCCACGGCACCGCGTCATTGCTCTGGCTGTAGCCATCCTGCAGCAGACCGCCGAGCACCATGATCTGTCCGTCATCGAGCAGGATGCTGGTGTCGAGCGCGCGTTTGCTGGTGACGATCCCCGCCGAATTGGCCGCCGCCGAGGCGCGCTCGTCGATGCTGCTGACTTCCTGATAGATGTCGAGCTTGACCGTGCCGCCCTCGGAAATCTGCGGCCGTACGTTGAGCTTCAAACCGACCTCTTCGCGAGTCACGGTCTGGAACGGGTTGTTGCTGGTGCCCCCGCCGCCGGTGACGTAACTGCCGCTGACAAACGGGATGGTCTGGCCGACGAAAATGCTCGCCGCTTCGTTGTCCAGGGTCAGCAGGTTCGGCGTCGACAGCACGTTGGTGCCGCCCTTGCTCTTCAGCGCCCGGGCCAGCACTTTCAGGTCGAGAATCTTGCCGATGCCGGGGATGTCGACCGTGCCGTTGACGTAGCCGAGGTTAAGACCTTGCGGCAGCACATCGAGGCTGGTCTTGCCGTTGACGTTGATCCCCGAACCGCCAAGGTTGGCGCCGCCGATCACGCCTTTGCCGCCGAGATTGCCGGTCTGCCATTGCACGCCGAATTCGCTGGCGTCGTCCTCGCCGACTTCAACGATCAGGCTTTCAATCACTACTTGCGCGCGGCGCTGGTCGAGCAGGTCGATGACTTCGCGCAGGTTGCGGTACAACGGCTCCGGCGCGGAAATCAGCAAGGTGTTGGTGGTCGCGTCGGCCTGAATAGTCACGCCACCAGCGCTGAAGGCCACGTTCTGTTCGCTGCTTTGCGCATTACCGCTGCCGCTGGTGGCGCCGCTGCCCTGGGCGTAACTGCCGCCGGTGCTGCCGCTGTTGGTGGTCGACGTGCTGCCGGTGGTTTGCGTGCCGCCCTGGCCGTTCTGCCCACCGCCCGAGTTGGTGGAACTGCCCATGTTGCTGAGCACCGAACGCGCATTGTCGCTGGTGCCGCTGTCGCTCTCGCCGGTCAATAAACCGCGCAGGGCCTGGGCCAGTTTGCCGGCCTGAGCGTTGCGCAGGTACACCACGTGCAGGTTGCTCGGATTGCTCTGGGCGTTGTCGAGTTTGTAGATCAGGTTGCGCGCCAACTCCGTACGCTCGGGGCTGCCGGCGCGGATGATGATGGTGTTGGAGCGCGGGTCGCCGATCACCGCGATTTTCTGGGTTGGATCGTTGCCCGGTGCGTCGAGCAGGTCGGCGACCATCGGCGCGATGTCGGCGGCGATGCCGTTCTGGATCTGCACCACGTCGGTGTCGATGGCGCTCGGGGTGTCGATGCCTTGAATCAGTTGCGCGACCCGCGTCAGGTTCTCGGCGTAATCGGTGACGACGATGGTGTTGTTGCCCGGATAGGCGTTGATCGGATTGTTCGGCGACACGATCGGGCGCAGCACCGGGATCAGGTTCACCGCGTTCTCGTATTGCAGGCGGAACGTGCGAGTGAGCATGCCGTTGCCGGCCGGTTTGTCGGCGCTGTAGATCGGCCCGCCGAGCAGTTTGGCGTCGGCCTCCGGCACTACCTGCGCCACGCCGCCGACGTCCACCACGCTGAAACCCTGCATGCGCAGCGCCGCCAGCAACATGTCGTAAGCCTGATGCGCCGGCACCTGGCCTTCGGAGACCAGCGTCAGGTTGCCCTTGACCCGAGGGTCGACCAGAAACTGCTGGCCGGTCGAGCGCGACAACGCCCGCACCACCGCTTGAATATCCGCGTCGACAAAATTCAGCGTCACCGGTTGATCGCCCAACGGATTGGTCGGCAACGTCGTGCCACGCGCCGAGCCGCCGCTGCGGGCGCGTTCGGTGATGTTGTGCAATTGCTTCGGCGCAGGTTTGACCTGAGCTTGCGCGCGCTCGCGGTCGAGCACCGCGTCGCCACTGCGCTGGGTGTTGGCCAGCGGCCGGCCGAGTTCGCTGTCCACCAACAGCGGCGGTTGATTCGGTGGCGTGGTGTTGCTGCACGCGCTCAATGCCATCAACAGCATCGGCAACGCCATGCGTTTGGATCCTGACCCCTTCATGAAGCTTCCTTAGCGCCCAGCGCCTGATCCATGCGTACGGTGCCCGACAGAGTGCCGGCGGTGTCATCGGTCGCGGCGTCGTCTGCGCGTTGCAGACGGGCCTCGACCACTTGCAGTGAAAAAATCCGCGGTTGGCTCAGCAGCCAGTCGAGCACGGCGTCGGCCGGTGCCGCGTCGAAGGTCAACTGCCAGCCGGCGGACACGGCCGCCAATTGGTAATGGCCGCCCAGTCCGCTGGCCTGCAAGGTTTGTTGCAGCGACTGCTCCAGGTTCTGCCCGTCGGGGCGCACGCTGACGTCGCGCAACAGCACTTCCAGCGCTTCGGCCTGGGCGCGCAATTTCGGGATTTCGACTTGCGATACGGCAATCTTCTTCAGCGGCGGCTGAATCAACGCCACCCACACAAACAGTCCCAACAACAGCGCCGCCATGCCGCAGACCATGCGTTTTTCCCGCCGCGCCAAGGGCTGCCAACGGGCCTGCAACTGAGCGTTGAAGCGCTGCCAACCGGCGCGGTATTTCGCAAGCGATGGGCTATTCATCTTCGGCTCCGCTGGTGTCGTCGTTGTCGCTGGCGGCGGTCGCCTCGCTGGCCGGGCGCAGGACCCAGCCGTCGTCATTCGGGCTGATGCTGATACCGGCCTGGGCCAGCGTGCCTTGCCAATCCTTGTCGTTGCCCGAACGCCGCGCCTCGGGCAACAGACTCAGTTGCAACGCGCCGTCGACAAACTCCAGCCGCTGCACCGTGCCCGCCATGGACGGCATGCCACTGCCGGCCTGCGACACCAGCCGCGTGAAATCCTGCCCCGGCGCATCCACCGCGCCTTGCTGGCGCGCCGCGATTTGCTGACGCGCCTGTTGCAGCGGATTGAGGATCACCGGCAACTCGGGGAACGCCTGCTTCACCCGCTGCGCCATTTGTGCCTTGAGTTGCTGACCCTGCCCGGCCTCGCGAGCGGCGTACAGATTCAAACCGATCACCCACACCGCCAGCGCCAGCGCACAGCAACCGAGCGCCCGGCCCCAACCGCGATGCTCAGTGCCCGGTTGCTGAAGGCCGCCGTGCAGGCCCCAGTTCGGCAACGGGCCGGAGCAGCGTTGCGAGTCGGCCAATGTCGATTGCACCGCTTCAGGTGCGCCGTCACCGATCCAGTGCGCCGGCAGACCGGTTTCCAGCAACCACGCTTCATCGATCATCGGCTGCACCTGCGCCGCATTCGGGCCGTGGCGCAGCAACAGATGATCGTCGTGCAGGCAGCCAACGCCGCCGGCCATCACCGGCAAGCTGTAAGCCGCTGGGTACAGGCCTTTGAGGTTCAGGCCGAATTGCCCGAGGTGCTGCAAATCCTTGCGTGCTACCCAGGCAATCTGCACCTGGCCGCTTTCATTACGAGCACTGTGAGCGATGTGCATCTCGGCGCTGTCGCCGAGCATCAACGCCTGCGCCGCACATTGCACAGCCGCAGCGGTTTTGTTCGCGGGGAGCGGCGGCAGATCAATGCTCGCCAGCAGGCTGTCCGACGGGTGCAGAAAGCACACCAGCGGTTGCTTCGGCAGCGCACCGAGCCGCACACGTTCCTGGCGTGTGACCTGCCCCTGACGATCCGGCCACGCACAATCCACTTCACTGTCGAGACTCAGCTCCGCCAGCGGTGGCAGACTCACGCGCAACGGGCTCATACGCCCACCCGCGACCAGATCACTTGCGGCAAACGGTCTTCACTGCGATGCAGCAACGCATCGAGGCTGACCCGCCGCTGATCCCGCCGCGCCTGCCCGCGCAACCGGAACCAGTCGCTGGTGATGCCGACCTTGACGCTGGTGATCTCCAGTTGCGGCAAGCGCAGGCGATTGACGAAATCCCCGCGATTGATAAACCAGCGCCCGGCGTCACGCTCATTGATCAACGCCTGCGCCCGCTCCAGCGACAACCCCGGCACATACGCCGCGAGCACCGGCGCCGTGGCGGTGTTGCCATTGAGCCAGGTGGTCGCCGGAATCACCGTCAGGTACGGCGCGAGCTTCGCCAACAGCGCATCGTTGACCCCGTCGACACTGCGCAAATCGTCAAGCGTGCGCAGCATCGGCAAGGTCGGCGATTGCGGTTTGCGCGACGCGGACGGCGACGTGGCGCGCCCGCTGTCGAACGTATTTTTCGTCACAGGCTTGTCCACCACTTGGGCATTCAACAGGTGCGGATAAGAGCCGATCACCCGCTGACTGATGCGCCGGCTCAAGCCAGTGCTGACACCGATCAACTCGCACAAACGCTCGAACGCCTGCACCTGCGCGTCATCGATCCGCTCGTTGGCCACCAGATTGCGCAGGTTGAACTTGCCCTGCTCGTCCTCCAGCCACCCCTCGAAACCCTGAGTGTTCAACCGCTGCGCCCACGGTTGATCGAGTCGGGTCAACGGATCGCGCTGCCGGGCGTCCCACAATAATTGCCGGCTGATCTCCAACCCGCCGTGCAGCACCCAACGGCCCTGCACCCGCAGTTGTTCGGCTTCCAGCGCCCGGGTCGAAACGCTCTGGCGGGTCAGCATGCCGGCGGCGATCACCGCGACCACCGCCGCAATCAGCAGCGCACTGATGATCGCCATCCCCTGCTGGTTCGATTGGCTGTTCATGACCGGCCTTACAACTGCCAGGAACCGATGTCGGCATTCACGCCGTCGCCGTCAGGCTGGCCGTCGGCGCCGAGGGAAAAAATGTCGATCTCGCCGTTGGCACCGGGATTGAGGTACTGATAAGGACGACCCCACGGGTCATTCGGCAGGCGCTCCAGGTACGAGCGCCAGTTGCTGTTCTTCGCATCGGTCGGCCGCTCCACCAGCACCTTCAGGCCCTGGCTCTGGCTCGGGTAAGTGCCGTGATCGAGGCGATACAGCTTCAGCGCCTGCATCAACCCGCCAATGTCCTGCTTCGCTGCCGTGGCCCGCGCCTGATCCGGCCGGTCGAGCACCTTGGGCACCACCATCGCCGCCAGAATCCCGAGAATCACCACGACCACCATGATCTCGATCAACGTGAAACCCTGCTGCCCACGGGGCATCCGGCTCGGTCGATTGGGCTGTTTGAACTGCGCGATATCCATCTCGTCATTCCCTGGCTTGATTCGATTCGACGCGCAGTGTTGCAAGAAGATATGTCAGGGATGTTGAAAATCCTCGGGTGTTTTCGTCGTCAAGCCGTCAAGCACGGGCGTTAGCGTCAAGGGCTGCCCGACTGCCCGAGCCCCCGATGCGCACCCCCTCCCCGCAAGCCGGATTCACCCTGATTGAAGTGCTCGTCGCACTGGCGATCATCGCCGTCGCCATGTCCGCCGCCGTGCGCGTGGCGGGGTTGATGACGCAGAGCAGCGGGGTTTTGCGGGATCGTTCGATTGCGATGATTGCGGCGCAGAGTCGGATGGCTGAACTTCGGTTGGAAGGGAAATTGCCGATGGGGGTTAAGGCGATGGAGTGTGATCAGGGGCGGTTGTTGTTGCGGTGTGAGCAGGTGATCGCAGCGGCAGAGAATGGACGGTTGCTCAAGGTTGGAGTTCAGGTGTTTGACCGCAACCAAGATGCGCCGCCGCTGGCTCGGCTGGAGACGTTACTCAGCCGCCCCGAAAATCCCTAGCCCTCCCGAAACGTCAGACCGCTGGTATGCAGCAGAATTGACCGAGAGATACTTCCGACAACCACCTGAAAATCTTCACCACCACGCACACACCGCGTTGAACCCATAATCAACTCAAACGCCCGCCTCCAAACTCATAATCAACGCGGTCGCCCAGGTCGATGTACAACGCCAGAAACCTCGGTCGGCCCCCTCTCCCTCCGGGAGAGGGCTGGGGTGAGGGCCGCTCTTGACCCACCCGTTTAACGCCTCCCAAAAACCCCGTTTAAAAGACACCAACCGTAACGTCCCCAAGGCTACACAACCTTGCGTCATTACCTACGACTACGCCAGAATCCGCCGGCTTGTGCGTCTAGTGCGCGGGTCTTATCGTTTCCGGGTCACTGAAAAACAGTGATCGGGTTTGGTAGCCTGCACATGAGAGTTGCACAGCATCACCATTCGCGGCGTCGTTTCGTCTCGGCTTTATGGTGGTCATGCACAGGGCACCTTCGGGTGCGCCGGGTTCCTCATGTGCCGGTCTACCAACCTGAGCATGGCCGCCACCTTCGTTTGGTAGCGAAATTGGATGGCCTCCCTTTTTGAAGCATGAGGAGTTTCATCTATGTTCAAACCGACGCCCAATCCCCCTGAAACCGATCCGGTATCCCCCTACAAATTCCCTGATTCCCGAACCCTCAACGAAGCCGCCGAACGCGCCCTCGACCACTACCTCACCCCACAACAACGCATCATGGGCAGCCACCACAAACACGACCCCATGTACCTGGCCAATCCGGCGTACAACACCGAATCCCTCCTCGCCAACGCCAGTGAATCACTGGGATCGGCGAGCGAAATGCTCAACAACTTCGCCGCCACTCTCGAGCCTGCTCATCGCAAAACCGCGATTGGGATTGCGCAGTTGGTGATGTTGAGCGAGTTGGCGGTGAATCAGGCGTTGGATCATGTTGAGGTGAAGGCGTAAGCGGCTGAGCGCTTTAGATCAACAGCCGAAAGAAAATGGCCGAGGTTGTCAGGTGTAACTGACGACCTCGGCCAAGTGAGCAATTCTATTTTTTTCGACACATCTCGACGTCATCCTGAGTCTTCAGGTCAGTGTCGATTCCCAAGCGATACCTGCAGTAATCAATAATCCACCCCCGCTCCTCTGCCGTCAGGCGCTCTACCTTCCTGATCTCTCCATCGTTGGCGTGGATGTTGTAGAACTTCATCTGAAACATCGGATGCTTCTTGATGAAGACAATGGTTTCGATGTCTCCGTCCTCAAGGGCTTCGTAGTAGCCGACATAGAGTATTGTTACTACGGCGAAGGTTACTGCGATTAAAAGCTTTTCCATTGCTGTGGCACCGGCGGAGGAAGCAGTTGGAGAGTGTCAGTTTTTTTTCGTGTGGACCGGTAACGGTCCACACGCAAAATTTCTGAAGGTCCCGAAACCTCCTTCCCTAACATTCTCACCGAAGCGCTTACGAAAAAACTGATGTTACTCATCTTAAAGTCTCCGCCGTCGCAACCGATCGTTTTCATCCAATATGAACTGTCGTGACCAGATTGCAGCCCAAAACTGAATCGTTAGAATCCATGGTCTAAACATAATCCAAGCCAATGCTTTGCGCCAAAGTAGAGGTGTGTAAAAAGATCCGCCACGGGCGCCAAACCCCCACTTCCAGTAAATCTCAATCTCTCTCTTCGCATACGTGATCGAATTGCAATTCCAAAAAGTACCCCATCGCCGACTCCAAGTGTCATTCATTAACCAGTTGTGAGTGAGGTACGAAGTTAGAGAATCGAACTCCTCGAGTTGGCTACCGTCCACAAAAACGGAGCACCTTCGAAATTGGTAGTGTTCCAAGGAGAATCGGATGTTGTGGTGGTGAGACAGAAAATCTTGCGAAGGGATACTTTTTAGGTTGAAAACAATCGGGGAGCGATCGAGGTCATACACACTTAGCGCATCCTGATAGCGAACTCCCGCGCCCTCTGCCTCAAATACACATTCGAATTTCGCCACATCAGTGTTAACAGATCGAAATGCGACCTTGGGTACCCGGGGCTCCGCGTCAGTTGGGTTTGGAAGGTAAAGAGAGTACTCAACATGCTGACCAAGCTTTTGCCAGCGAGCACCTAGCCGATTACGGCTGGCCCATCGCTGATGAGCCTCAAAGTAGGTTTTATAAAACAGTGCTTTGGTAACGCGGTGCCAGCTCCACACAAGGGCTTTGAAGACTACCGCCCATGGCGTCGGTATCGTCATGTTCGCTCCTAGTAAGATTCTAATAAAATGGTGACAAAGACGGATCTATTTTCACATGTAACAAAAGGACCAATAAAGTGGGCTGATTTATTTATGGAAATAAATCACCCCCCTTTTTTGCCCTTTTTTTTAACATTATTCGTCTTAGGAGTTGGAACCACTGCATCGATAAAAAATTTTGTTGCCTTGCCGAGCGAAAACATAGACCTATCAAATTTATACATTTGATCCGCACGAGAACTAGATACATTGCAATTAGATAGAGCCCGCACCCACTCTACGTAACTTTTGACCTCCTCCATCTTGACAGTGCCAAGTCTATGTCGACTATCAGAAAGATCTCGGTTTAGCAGATATCTGTAGGCTCGCAAGCTGTGTTGGTCGGCTATCGGTTGGGCATCCGGATTGGCTAGGTGTCGGCCAAACTGCCTAAAAACAGGAGCTGCAGAGCCAGTTATATTGCTATCGCCGACACTTGCACTCTCAACAATTCCCGCTGCGATATATCCAATTTTTCCAAGATCTTCCTGTTTCCATAAAGCAGCGATTGCCAATCGCTCTAGAGGAGTTGTAGCAGAGGCTAACAAGTCCGCTCTACTCATCTGTGCATAGTTTGCCAAGACATTGTAATCCGACGGCAAAAACTTCATAGTCAATCGAGGATATTTTTCAAGTTTCAAGTGAAATTTTTCTGCTAGATCGCCCCGTTCGATAAAGCCGCCAAAACTCGCCTCACCTTTGGAAATAGACTCAAGTCGTCTATAGAGCAATACCAAGGAGTCTAGTAGCCGTTGTTGGGTTGGTGGACAGTTTAAAGTAGTCAATGACAATTGCATTTAGGCCTCTCACGAAATATCGATACAACTCGATTAACTAACCCCTTGAACGCCGCACTAACGCAAACACCCTGAACTGAATTTAAATGCTTTGGGGTTACCGCCTTACTTTCATGTAACTCTCTATGACCCTAACCGTAGGAGCTTATAACTCAACACAGGGACCAACAAAGGGGACTGATCTATTTTCTGGAAAACAAATCCACCACTTTTTTCTAAATCGAAAATAAATCAGTCCTTTTTTCTTTTAAGGTGCCTTTGGCGCCGCAGGCAGCTAGAGAAAAAGGGCGCTGATCTATTTTTTCGCAGAGAGCGGGCAAACGGTTTGAACCAGTTGCTAGATGATTGTTAGGTTAAATCTTAAATAATATTTTTTAATCTCATCCAAGCCATCATATTTGCAAAGCATTGAGGTTCCGGGATTTTTGAAGCAGCTAATATCCTGTGAACTCGCCTTTCTCTTTTCACAGAATCAGATGGCAAACTATTCCATTTTGGATTGTTTGATATTAATTTTCTAATTCGCTGCTCGAGAATAGTTTCGCTTGCAATGGAAACAGATAGTGCCGCATCGAATGTGCAGATCAATTTTCTAACAACTGTAGCAAAATTAACGCAGTCTTTTAGGTTCAGTTCAATACGATGACCAAGTATTTGGCTCGGCAAAATAAAATTATTGCGAAATGGTGAGGGTGCGACGATCTGAACAGCTGACAGCTCAGCATGCCTATCGACTATGTCTTGCGTCACAATGCCTTCGGAATGAATAAATGAATTTCTACATTCTTTGAAAAACCTGTACGCAATCAAATGCTGATCTATATAGCTCCAACAATTTTGGTGTGTATTTTTAAGGGTTGGAAGGAATTCATTTTTCATCAGATTTGATACGGAGGCATTGGCCTCATTCACTGCAATAGGATAGCCAGATAATTTACCGTTTGGCTTTACTCCAGAAGGATACTGTATTGCCTTGGCGTTTTTTTCATAGGTAGATGAGGTAAATATGTCCTTGCATACTTTCTCTGCCCAGCCTTCATATAGGGTGCACGCATCAAATATAATCCAGCGCGAAAACTCCCTTTCGTGCTCATTCCAATCTTTTTCTATAAATGTTTTTTGAAAGTCAATTCCACCTGGCATAGGCAAGCCTGCAAGAAATTTTTTTTCAATTGCGCTGATATGTAGCTCTGGGAATTGCTCTTTAAAACCTCTTACTTGCCACCAAAGATCGCGCAACCCTGCATAACTCCCCCAAATAAAACTAAAAATATCGCCCAGACGGTCATCTACACTCTGAGTCGATGAAAAAAAGAATGCAGGCTTTGAAGTTGGCATATTCTAAGAACCTAACGTTTGGATTTTGGGCATTCGCGATGCGTAGCTTGCTGACACCCGAGCGAGAGAAAAAACGACTTGTGGTAGTTGTTATAATTCGCGTTGCACAGTGTCAACCGTGGAATCAATTTCAATCGCTAAATCATTTGCGGAATTTAGCAGATCAGCGATGGACCCAACTGAAATATCTACTCTTTCACCATCTTTATTGTATCCAGCACGATGTACGCAATGGTGGCGAACTTCTACGGCTTTAAATAACCAAGAAAGGTCTGAAAACTTGTGATTCAACACCACTTCGTACATTGGCTTTATTTTTTTAATGTCGTGAAATATCAGACCCTTTAGATAGCTGGCAACGGTTACTTTTAAAGTTTCTTTTTCTTGATATATCTCACGCAGGGTAAGCTTACGCTTGGAAAACTCCGGATCACTTTCAACAAGCTTTCTAGTGAGCTCTTCAGAATTACAAACCTGATGGATAAATACACCAGCCAAATACCCTTCAATCGTAGAAACCACATGAGCGTGAATCATAACTAAAAAGCTAAATCGTGCTTTCTCAGGAACATTTAGCTCTCGAATCAAATCAACACTCTCCAGCTGATCTATTAATAGCTGATAGTGCTTTCTGTTCTCATTTTCTTCATACCACTCATAATCTTCCTGTTCGAGAATAGTATCTCCCGAAACATCATCAATTAAGTCATCGATAAAGTCAGGATCATTCGGACTTCTGCCGAACATCTCACATAAATCTTGATAGTCGCTCATTGGTTACTCTTAAATTGATAAGACTTATAAATTCTGAGTTCAGCGGCTACCGAACGCAGTCCGCTAGAACGAATGGTTGGGCGTCCGCGCTGAGTGCCAACGCTCCATGATGAATATGACCAACGAGTGCGATGCGTTCACCGCAAGTCGTGCCTCGGACACAGCTAGCGACGGCGGGCTTACGCCACGCCCATGCGCTGAACCAATATGTGTTCGATACGCGCCAACACCATCCACGATGGACGCCAGCCCTTGAAGGATCCTCTTCTCGTCATCTCGAAGCGTTGGATCTAGGTTAAGGCCCAAGTGACTTTGAACCGTGCGCCAAAGCGGCGTGACTGTCTGGCTGGCGGGCATATCAAGAGCAAACGTCTCAATGTACGTCTTGCAAGTCGCCTCAATGATTGAACAGGCCGCGGTGATAGCCGCATGGGGATCACGCTCAAGTTGACCGATTGCCCGCTTGAATTCCGCCTCAACAGAGGCGAAGTCGCCAGTCCGGAGGAAGTCAGCTAATGTCTTAGCGGCAAGACTTGCTCCAGCAAGCCCGACATATCCATTTAGCTGATATGTGAGCTGATTCTTTGCGAGGCTTTCACGTATCCGTTTCTGACCGATAACGATTTCCGGACGCCAGTCGTTGGGCTCTTGATCCATAAATTTTTGTATGACTTGACCGAGTACTGCCAACGCATCCACTGACGGATCTTCATTGCATCGCTTAAGCCAAAGGGAACACTTCGTCTCGCAGTTACCAATAGGCGCGTCACCGGGGGCTCCGCTTTCCATAAAAAGCGAGTTCAGCGTCGAATGGCTGAAGTAGTACGCCCCGATAACGGAAGCGACCGCACCTATAACTGAATTTGGAATGTTGTTAGCCAAACTTCTCTCCAGACGCCCAACTGTAAGTAAACGCCACAAGCGGTGTAATACTCTTCCACCACTTGTGTCTGATAACGATCCTTGTCCATGAAAAATCCTTCAGCGGCATGCAGGGCGCGGTGGAAACGCAACATGAGGCAAGAAGAAAAAACGACATGGCTTAAGCAGAGATTACAAATTCGGTCGCAGCGTGTCCACAGGCTGTTTGGGCCGAGCTAATACTGCTCGTGATGAGGAATTAGCCAGTCTGCTCAGCGGATTCTGTTGAAAAAGTAGCCGCCCCGTCTGGCTTGCGGCAAAACTCTCGCATCGGGCAGCTGGGAGCACGCAGGATGTTGGGACAGGCAGAAACAAAGAGGACTGATGTATTTTCTGGAAATAAATCAGTCATCTTTCTCCATCTTCGTGGTGAAACCACGCTTTCTCTACGCCGACATAAAATCTTTGGTACCGATTTTGTTTACAACTTTCACGATGCGGTGAGGCTTTCTGAGCAAGTCTCCAGCTGACACCGCGTCTTCCTCCGAAGCATGAACACTAAAAGGTCCGATCTCATTTTCTAGGAAGACACCCCAACACACCTGCCATCCTGGCGCATCCAAGCTTGGCGCAAATGGCTGGATGTCGTATGCCCTACCAAGGTCCACCGCAAAACCTCTGCCGGGAAGATTGCCTTCGGCTCGAATTGAACGGCTAACGATACCAACAACGTCTCCTGCCCGATTGAACACCGGACCACCGCTCATACCCGGTGGCCAGTCAGTCTCCACCTCAATAACCGGACTAGGGTTGGCCGTGCCAACCCCATTCAGGTGCACATCAACAATGCGTCCATATGCGCCATACATCCCTTCCGACAAAAGCATTTTTTGAGAGTCGCCCGAGAGCTTAGAAAGGTCCAATTCTGGGTATCCCACAGCAAGCAATATATCCCCGACTTGAGGCTGCCATCCGTTGATACACACGCTCACCGTTTGAGGAGGGCGCACTTGCGGACCTAGTGGAGAGGCCTGCATGACTGCTAAATCCATGGCAACTTTACGCTCCTGCCTCCCTCGCAAGCCCCCATAGGGTCATCAGAATCCATCATGGCTATGTGATACCCGGCTACAGGTACAAAACACTCACTGGGAATGGTGAGTGAGCCGAACAGGATCGCATTCATGCTCAGAAACAGGATCGGTCGGCTCATTCCCCTTTCTTCAGAGAAGTCGATGACATGATGGGCTGTAAGGAACGTGCCAAACTGATTAATGTTGAATGCAGTGCCAAGCCCAAAGAGCTGTCCCTTTGTGTCTTGCCGAAATACGGGTACTACGGCATTCCTCAGCCCAAAGGGATCCTGAATTCTGAACGGATGAAAGGGTCGTTCTGGGTCGGGGTCCAGGGGGTAGTGCCTTTGTGACGACTCAACCGTTTCGCAAGTGGCAATCTCAAACGGTACGAAGTGTTCCATGGCCGCTCCTAAATATTATCCTACCCGTACCTCCGCAGCTCTACGCAGGGAGCTCGGTCCTTTGAAAGAAGCGTAAGCGGAGGCGCAGATGTGAAGCAAGTGGCTAGCTGTGGCTGCCGCACGCTATCCCCAATACCAAAAAAACTGCTTTTCCAACAACAAATCACGGCCTCGCCAACCTAGGCATCTCCACCCCCTCCC
>NZ_BQID01000001.1 GCF_021602345.1 Pseudomonas pharyngis | reverse complement strand
TTAATTTCGGCTTTCTTTCAATAACTTGCAGATAGGCCAAAAAACATCCAACTCCCTCTATATAGAAGAAGGATTCAATATCCCTTCTATATAGAGAGAACTCTCAGAGCACTCCATCCTCTTTCATCGCAGCCACTGCACCCGCTCCCAGCCCCAGCACCCGCTGCAAAACCTCCAAGGTATGCTCCCCCAACAAAGGAGGCGCACGGCGATACTCGACAGGAGTCCGCGACAACCGAATCGGGCTAGCCACCTGCGGCACCATCCCCGCCAGCGCGTGAGGCAGCTCGATCGCCAACCCGCGCGATTTCACCTGCGGATCCTCGAACACCTGTGACAGATCATTGATCGGCCCGCATGGCACGCCCGCCTGCTCCAGCTGACTCACCCACTCTGCGGTGGTCTTGAAGACGGTCGCCTGGCGGATCAGCGGAATCAGGACGGCCCGATTCGCGACTCGCAGCTTATTAGTCGCGAAACGCGGATCATCCGCCCACTGCGGTTGCCCCGCCACTTCGGCGAACTTGCGGAACTGTCCGTCATTACCCACCGTGAGAATGAAGTCACCGTCAGCCGTAGGAAAATCCTGATACGGCACGATGTTCGGATGCGCATTCCCCAGCCGCTTTGGCGCAGTGCCCGTCGTCAGATAGTTCATCGCCTGGTTGGCCAGGCATGCGACCTGAACATCCAGCAGCGCCATATCGATATGCTGCCCGCCGCCATCGTGATCACGATGAGCCAGCGCCGCCAGGATCGCCACGGTCGAATACAGGCCCGTCAGGATATCCGTAAGCGCCACACCCACCTTTACCGGCCCGGCCCCTTCATCACCCTCAGGTCGCCCGGTCAGACTCATCAGCCCACCAAGCCCCTGGATCATGAAGTCATAA
Organism: Pseudomonas pharyngis; assembly: GCF_021602345.1. Lineage (GTDB taxonomy): Bacteria > Pseudomonadota > Gammaproteobacteria > Pseudomonadales > Pseudomonadaceae > Aquipseudomonas > Aquipseudomonas pharyngis. The sequence continues at coordinate 803,842 of NZ_BQID01000001.1, read as the reverse complement.
CCCGCACGCTTTGCATACGGCCCGGTCTGACCAAAACCGGTGATCGAGCAATAGATCAGATCCGGATTGATCGCCTTCAGCGATTCGTAATCCAGGCCATAAGCCGCCAGACCACCCACCTTGAAGTTCTCGATCAGGATGTCGGACTTGGCGGCCAACTCCCGTACCAGCTTCTGACCCTCGGGACGCGTGAAGTCGATCGTCACCGATTGCTTGTTACGATTGGCCGACAGGTAATAAGCCGCCTCGCTGGTGTTCTCGCCGTAAGCGTCTTTCAGGAAGGGCGGCCCCCAGGCGCGGGTATCGTCACCATTACCTGGGCGCTCGACCTTGATCACTTCCGCTCCGAGATCGGCCAGGATCTGACCAGCCCACGGGCCGGCCAGCACTCGCGATAAATCCAGTACCCGCAGATGCGACAGCGCGCCCATGGTCGTTCTCCTATTAATAGAACGCCTGCAGGCCGGTCTGCGCACGACCGAGGATCAACGCGTGAACGTCGTGCGTACCTTCATAGGTATTCACCACTTCCAGGTTGACCAGGTGACGGGCCACACCGAACTCATCAGAGATCCCGTTGCCGCCCAACATGTCACGCGCCATGCGGGCGATCTCGAGAGACTTGCCGCAAGAGTTGCGCTTCATGATCGAAGTGATTTCAACCGCAGCAGTGCCTTCGTCCTTCATGCGACCCAGACGCAGACAGCCTTGCAGTGCCAAAGTGATCTCGGTCTGCATGTCAGCCAGCTTCTTCTGGATCAACTGAGTGGCGGCCAGCGGACGACCGAACTGTTGACGATCCAGGGTGTACTGGCGAGCGGTGTGCCAGCAGAACTCGGCCGCGCCCAGCGCCCCCCAGGAAATGCCATAACGTGCGGAGTTGAGGCAGGTGAACGGACCTTTCAGACCACGTACATCCGGGAAGATGTTCTCTTCCGGCACGAACACGTTGTCCATGACGATTTCGCCGGTGATCGAAGCCCGCAGGCCAACCTTGCCGTGAATCGCCGGAGCACTCAGGCCTTTCCAGCCCTTCTCAAGAACGAAGCCGCGAATATCGCCAGCATCATCTTTGGCCCACACCACGAACACATCGGCGATCGGGCTGTTGGTGATCCACATCTTGGCGCCGGTCAGGCTGTAGCCGCCGTCGACTTTGCGTGCACGCGTAATCATCGCGCCCGGGTCGGAACCGTGGTTCGGTTCGGTCAGACCGAAGCAGCCGATCCACTCGCCGGACGCCAGCTTCGGCAGGTACTTCTGCTTCTGTGCTTCGGTGCCGAACTCGTTGATCGGCACCATCACCAGCGAAGACTGCACACTCATCATCGAACGGTAGCCGGAGTCGACACGCTCGACTTCACGGGCAATCAGGCCATAGCTGACGTAGTTGAGGCCGCTGCCACCGTAATGCTCGGGGATGGTCGCGCCCAACAGGCCGACCTCACCCATTTCACGGAAGATCGCCGGATCGGTCTTCTCATGGCGGAAGGCTTCAAGAACACGTGGAGCGAGGCTCTGCTGGGCGAATTGCTCGGCAGTGTCGCGGATCATGCGTTCTTCTTCAGTCAGCTGTTGATCCAGCAGCAGGGGATCGATCCAGTTGAAGCTAGCTTTACCGCCCATGAGTGAGTCCTCGCAAATCGGGTGAATTAACCTGGCATTGATCCTAGGCCCGCTTCGCTGTCCCGGCAAACGAGGATTTCGCATCCTGTTGTGTTAATTTCTCACTCCGAAACGTCGCGAAATGCCGATTAAGCGATGTATTAGTGAGGTTGACGTACATGCGCCGCAAGATCCCCAGCACCACCGCCCTGATCAGCTTCGAGGCCGCTGCCCGTCACGAGAGCTTTACCAGGGCCGCCGAAGAACTTTCCCTCACCCAGGGCGCCATTTGTCGACAGATCGCCAGCCTGGAAGATTTCCTCAGCGTCGAACTTTTCCGGCGCTCGCGTCGCGGAGTGAAGCTGACGGAAGCGGGGCTTTCATACAGCCGTCGGGTAGCGACCCAACTCGATGCCGTAGAGCGCGACACCCTGTCGGTGATGGGTCAGCAAGGCACCAATGTGATTGAGCTCGCCGTGGTGCCCACGTTCGGCACGCAATGGCTGTTGCCAAGACTGAAGGACTTCCAGCTCAAACATCCGGAAGTGACAGTCAACCTGACCAACCGCACGCGCCCATTCCTGTTTGCCGACACTGACTTCGATGCCGCCATCTACTTTGGCGATGCCGACTGGTCCGGTACCGAATCCCACAGGTTGATGGGCGAGAATCCGATGCCGGTGTGCAGCCCTGCCTTGCTTGGTGACAAGAACAGTCTGACACCCGAAGAAATCGCCGATCTGCCGCTCCTCCAGCAAACCACCCGCCCCTACGCCTGGCGACAGTGGTTCAACTCGCAACACCTGAACATCCCCCGCGACATGACAGGTCCGCGCTACGAGCTATTCTCCATGCTGGCCCAGGCCGCCATGCACGACATGGGCCTCGCGCTGATCCCACCGTTCCTGATTCAGCGCGAACTGGCCGAAAATCGCCTGGTGATTGCCAACCCGAACGCACTCTCCAGCATCAAGGCGTATTACCTGATGATTCCGGAGCGAAAGGTCGAATCGGCGTCACTCAAGGCTTTTCGCGATTGGCTGGTGAACCAGGCACACAGCTACAACCCAGAAGGATAAAGGGCTACAGCGATTACTAACCTCGTAGTCAGGAAAATCAAAGCCCTACAGATATAACTATTTGTCGCAAATAGACAGACTGTATCCGAAAGTCGTACAGACGTCCCACAAGCGCCTGCCGACGTGGCTTTGCGCCCTCATTCGCGACGCATTGCGGCCTATTCACGTCACCGATGAGAAAATTCTTCAAATTCATCCAGACTCCTTGAAAGGCACGGCCTGCAAGGGATTCAACTGGCCATCTGCGACATTCGGTCACGGGATGACTTGTAGTTAATTTTCCGTCACCCGTCATAATCCCTTGAAGGGCATAAACTTCGCCTGCAAAATGCCGCGCCCCGCCCTGATTTGGCGGGATCGTGCTGATCGGCCGCCCCAGTCGCACCATCCGTAGTGCATGGGTTTACTCAATAAGATCACGCAGGAGATTTGACGTGCACATTGGTGTTCCTCTCGAAACCCAGACCGGTGAAACACGGGTTGCTGCAACCCCGGAAACCATTAAAAAGCTGATCAGCCAAGGTCATAAGGTCACTGTGCAAACCGGCGCCGGCGTTAAAGCCAGCGTTGTCGACAGTGCCTATGAAGCGGCAGGCGCAACCATTGGCAGTGCCAATGACGCGTTTGGCGCCGAGCTGATTCTCAAAGTGGTCGCGCCAAGCGATGCCGAACTGACGCTGATCAAGCGCGGAACGGTGCTGGTGGGCATGCTCAACCCGTTCAACAACGACACCATCGCGAAGATGGCCGAGTGCGGGATTACCGCGTTCGCCCTGGAAGCGGCGCCACGCACCTCCCGGGCCCAGAGTCTCGACGTGTTGTCGTCCCAGGCGAACATTGCCGGCTATAAAGCCGTGCTGCTGGCTGCTCACTACTATCCGCGCTTCATGCCGATGCTGATGACGGCTGCGGGCACCGTGAAAGCAGCGCGCGTGCTGATTCTGGGGGCTGGTGTGGCCGGGTTGCAGGCGATTGCCACGGCGAAACGTCTGGGTGCCGTCATCGAAGCGTCCGACGTACGTCCGGCCGTGAAGGAACAGATCGAATCCCTCGGCGCCAAGTTCGTCGACGTGCCTTACGAGACCGATGAAGAACGCGAATGTGCGGTCGGCGTCGGCGGTTACGCACGCCCGATGCCGGCGAGCTGGATGCAGCGTCAGGCCCAGGCCGTGCACGAGCGCGCCAAGCAGGCTGACATTGTCATCACCACCGCACTGATCCCGGGCCGCAAGGCACCGACGCTGCTGAGTGCGGACACCGTCGCGCAGATGAAACCCGGCTCGGTGGTCATCGACCTCGCGGCAGCCCAGGGTGGCAACTGCCCGCTGACCGTGGCCGATCAGGTCGTGATCGAGAACGGCGTGACCATCGTCGGCCCGACCAACCTCGCCGGTGAAGTCGCCGCAGACGCCTCGGCGCTGTACGCACGCAACCTGCTGGACTTCCTGAAGCTGGTCTTCACCAAAGAAGGCCAGTTCGAAGTGAACCTCGAAGACGACATCGTCGCCGCGTGCCTGATGTGCCGCGACGGCCAAGTCATCCGCAAAAACGCCTAAGCAGGGATTCAGACGATGGAAGAGCTTATCTCCCCCGGTATCTACAACCTGATCATCTTCGTGCTGGCGATTTATGTCGGTTATCACGTGGTCTGGAACGTTACACCCGCGCTGCACACGCCTTTGATGGCAGTGACCAACGCCATTTCGGCGATCGTGATCGTCGGCGCCATGCTCGCCGCCGCCCTGACTGTCACCCCGCTGGGCAAGACCATGGGCACCCTCGCCGTGGCACTCGCCGCGGTCAACGTGTTCGGTGGCTTCCTGGTCACCCGCCGCATGCTTGAGATGTTCAAGAAGAAAGCCCCGAAAGCAAAAGAAGAGGCGCCTAAGTAATGAGCATGAACCTCGTCACGACGCTCTACCTGATCGCGTCGATCTGCTTTATCCAGGCCCTCAAAGGCCTGTCGCACCCGACCACATCGCGCCGCGGCAACCTGTTCGGCATGCTCGGCATGGCACTGGCAATCATCACCACGGTCGGCCTCATCTATAAGCTGGGCGCTGAGCTGGCCACTGCTGGCATCGGTTACGTGATCGTCGGCCTGCTGATCGGCGGCACTGCCGGTTCGATCATGGCCAAGCGCGTTGAAATGACCAAGATGCCGGAGCTGGTTGCATTCATGCACAGCATGATCGGCCTGGCAGCGGTGTTCATCGCCATTGCGGCGGTGGTCGAGCCGCAGTCGCTGGGCATCGTCAAGCAACTGGGTGACTCGATCCCGGCGGGTAACCGCCTGGAGCTGTTCCTCGGCGCGGCCATCGGTGCAATTACCTTCTCCGGTTCGGTGATCGCCTTCGGCAAGCTGTCGGGCAAGTACAAGTTCCGTCTGTTCCAGGGTGCACCGGTACAGTTCAGCGGTCAGCACAAGCTGAACGCGGTACTGGGTCTGGCGACGCTGATCCTCGGTGTCACCTTCATGCTGACCGGCAACCTCGCCGCGTTCGCGCTGATGCTGGCCCTGGCGTTCGTCATGGGCGTGCTGATCATCATCCCGATCGGCGGCGCCGACATGCCGGTGGTGGTGTCGATGCTCAACAGCTATTCCGGCTGGGCGGCGGCGGGTATCGGCTTCTCGCTGAACAACTCGATGCTGATCATTGCCGGCTCGCTGGTGGGTTCGAGTGGTGCGATCCTCTCGTACATCATGTGCAAGGCGATGAACCGTTCCTTCTTTAATGTCCTGCTCGGCGGTTTTGGCAATACAGCAGACGCCGGTCCTGCCGGTGAGAAGGAAGCCCGTCCGGTGAAATCCGGTTCGGCTGACGACGCGACGTTCCTGCTGACCAACGCCGACACCGTGATCATCGTTCCGGGTTACGGCCTGGCGGTGGCCCGTGCACAGCACGCATTGAAAGAGCTGACCGAGAAGCTGACCCACCATGGCGTGACCGTGAAATACGCGATCCACCCGGTGGCCGGTCGGATGCCTGGCCACATGAACGTACTGCTGGCCGAGGCCGAAGTGCCGTACGACCAGGTGTTCGAGATGGAAGACATCAACTCCGAGTTCGGTCAGGCCGACGTGGTGCTGGTGCTCGGCGCCAACGACGTGGTGAACCCGGCCGCCAAGAACGATCCGAAATCGCCGATTGCCGGCATGCCGATCCTCGAAGCGTTCAAGGCCAAGACCATCATCGTCAACAAGCGCTCGATGGCCAGCGGCTATGCCGGTCTGGACAACGAACTGTTCTACCTGGACAAGACCATGATGGTGTTCGGCGACGCGAAAAAAGTCATCGAAGACATGGTCAAAGCGGTCGAGTAACCCTCGCCGGCAACACCGAACGCCCCGACTTGTCGGGGCGTTTTTGTTTGCGCAAAACGTCGGACAATTTGCCGCGTTGTTGCAGATCCAGTAACGGTGTTTTACTTGAAACCCGCTAAATAGACGCCTCGTTTGCGACCTTGGTAGCGGGACAGGCGCTCGCGAAATTCACTAGACTGCGCATCCTGCTACTCGCTGCCCGAGAAAATAATCCATGTACCGTGACCGTATTCGCCTGCCTTCGTTGTTGGATAAAGTGATGAGCGCCGCCGACGCCGCTGCGCTGATTGAGGACGGCATGACCGTCGGCATGAGCGGCTTCACCCGCGCCGGCGAAGCCAAGGCCGTGCCCCATGCGCTGGCCGAGCGAGCCAAGGTCACGCCGCTGAAGATCAGCCTGATGACCGGCGCCAGTCTGGGCAACGACCTCGACAAGCAACTGACCGAGGCTGGCGTGCTGTCCCGGCGCATGCCGTTTCAGGTCGACAGCACCTTGCGCAAGGCAATCAACGCCGGCGAAGTGATGTTCATCGACCAGCACCTGTCGGAAACCGTCGAGCAATTGCGCAACCAGCAACTGAAGCTGCCGGACATCGCCGTCATCGAAGCCGTGGCCATCACCGAACAGGGCCACATCGTGCCGACCACTTCGGTGGGCAACTCGGCGAGCTTCGCGATCTTCGCCAAACACGTGATCGTCGAGATCAACCTGGCGCACAACGCCAACCTCGAAGGTCTGCACGACATCTATATTCCGACCTACCGCCCGACCCGCACGCCGATCCCGCTGGTAAAGGTCGACGACCGCATCGGCAGCACCGCGATCCCGATCCCACCGGAGAAGATTGTCGCCATCGTCATCACCCAGCAGTCGGACTCGCCGTCCACCGTGTCCTCGCCGGATGTCGATACCAAAGCCATCGCCGATCACCTGATCACTTTCCTCAAGCAGGAAGTCGACGCCGGGCGCATGACCAACAAGCTCGGCCCGTTGCAGGCCGGGATCGGCAACATTGCCAACGCGGTGATGTGCGGGCTGATCGATTCGCCGTTCGAAGACCTGACCATGTACTCCGAAGTGCTGCAGGACTCGACCTTCGACCTGATCGACGCCGGCAAGCTGAGCTTCGCCTCGGGCAGCTCGATCACCCTGTCGGAGCGGCGCAACAGCGACGTGTTCGGCAATCTGGAGAAGTACAAAGACAAGCTGGTGTTGCGCCCGCAGGAAATCTCCAACCACCCGGAAGTGGTGCGGCGCCTAGGCATCATCGGCATCAACACGGCCCTTGAGTTCGACATCTATGGCAACGTCAACTCGACCCACGTCTGCGGCACGCGGATGATGAACGGCATCGGTGGCTCGGGCGACTTCGCTCGCAACGCACACCTGGCGGTGTTCGTGACCAAGTCGATCGCCAAGGGCGGCGCGATTTCCAGCGTGGTGCCGATGGTCAGCCACGTCGACCATACCGAGCATGACGTCGACATCCTGGTGACCGAGGTGGGCCTGGCTGACCTGCGCGGCCTGGCGCCACGGGAACGCGCCCGGGTGATCATCGACAACTGTGTGCACCCGGACTTCCGCCAGGCGCTGAACGACTACTTTGACAAAGCCTGCGCGATCGGCGGCCACACCCCGCACATTCTGCGTGACGCCCTGAGCTGGCACATCAATCTGGAAGAAACCGGACGCATGCTGGCGGTGTAATCCGCACAGATTTTCCGCTGGCGCAAACACAGTTTCGCCAGCGGGATTTTGAAAACCACTGCAATCGTCAAAAACTGTACTGCTGTACCGGTCATTTCCTACAGCTTTTACCTACTCACATCATCAAACTGGGTCAAAATGCACCAAATAAGCGCAGACAGGTACAGTTTGCGCAATTTTGACCCGTACACCCCATATAAACAGTTAACTGGTCACTCACAATACAGGTGAACTGTATCTAGAGAGTCTGGCCAAACGAGAGGATCATGGGCACCAGTTAAACCACTACCTAATCCCGCCACAAGCGGAAGGATGTCAACCATGGAACGTACACTCAGTTCCGAACTGTTCTTCGAAGACAAAGCTGCAAAAACCCAGGCTTCCCTGCCTCTGCGCGTTATCGCCAACCTGATGTTGTGGCAGCGCCGCATCTCCAGCCGCCACCAACTGGCTCGTCTGGATTCGCGTCTGCTGGCCGATGCCGGTATCAGCGAAGCACAACGCTACGAAGAGCTGAGCAAGCCGTTCTGGCGCTAATCAGCGTCGCTGGCTCTGGTCGCTAGACCCACCGCCAGCAACCCGAATTGAATAAACAAGAGCCGTCGCGGGAAACCGCGACGGGTCTTGTCGTTTGTGGCCTGAGAAAACCGAGTAGCCACCCTCGATCATCGGACAGGTACAGTTCTCATACTTAAATTCAAGACAGGTACAGTTACGAGAAATCGGTTCAGGCCAGCATCCTGACCACTGTGCGAAGTTGCAACGGAAGCCTAAGCTCCATTCAGAACGTGGCGAATGCTGTGCAACTGGCGTCTGACCTTCAGACACCGAGCCACCTCTCAATACGGTTTATCCACAGGAGTTCCCCCATGTCCCGTCTTCGTCTTCTTAGCGCCGCCGCCCTGCTGGCCGTCGCTGCCAACGCCAGCGCCAGCAGCTTCATCGTGACCACCGACGCCGTGGTTGGCGCGCTCAAGTCTTCTTCAGATGCCACCTCCGACGTTACGTCGTCCTTCCGTGACGACAAGATCGTGCTCGCTGCCCGTGACGACGCTGCCAGCTTCGTGGCCAGCGAAGGTGAAATCCGTGGTGTGAAACTGGAGAGCGCACTGGATCACATCCGTCATCAGGCTCCGCAACTGAACGCGACCGACGCACAGCTGGCCCAGGCCATTCTGACGATCTAAGCGACAGGGGCATCGCGGGACACGCCGGTCGTGTCCCGATGTTTCGGCGCTGGCTCTAGTCGGGGCATTGCGCTAGCCTTGGGACTCGCCAACAGTTGCCGAGTCCCATGCGTTTTCTTTCAAATCTGCTTATCCCTTCTTTACTGCTCACCGCCTGCTGGATTCCTCTGGCAGACGCCTTCGATGTGTCCACACAGAACACCGTCGTCAGCGTCTGGGCCACGGGCATGGTTTCTTCCGCACCGTTCGACCGTAAACTGATCATCGCCGCGCACGACGATGCCGCAGCGTTCGTTGCCAGTGACGGCCAGATGCGCGGCGCACAGCTCGAATCTGCGCTGCATTACCTGCGCAAGAGCCGGCCAAAACTTCATGTCAGTGACCTTGAACTGGCACAGGCAATTCTCGTCCAATAGTCATCCCTGTCCTTTCGGAGTCGTTCCATGCGTAGCCCGCTGATTGCTGCCGCCCTTGGCCTGCTGTTGTTGGCCGATATGGCCCAGGCACATACCCTGGTAGCCACCAGTAACATCATCGTCCGCGCTTCCCAGCGCACCATCGATTTCACCTCCGACACTACTACGTCGATTCGCGATTCGAAAATCATCCGCGAAGCCCATGACGACGCTGCCAGTTTCGTGGCCAGCGACGGTGATATCCGTGGTGCAAACCTGGAAGCGGCCTTCAAGACCTTGCGCACCCGCGTGCCGGAAGCCCGCGACGCCAGTGATCAGGTACTCGCCGAAGCCATCCTCGCACTGTGAGGTCACTCGGCGCCTGGCTGCTGGCCGGGGCGTTGTTGCTGCTTGGCAACAGCGCCCACGCCGGCCTGCAATTGCGGCTCAAGACCGATGGCTTGAGCCCCACCCAACAACAGGCCAGCCAGGCGCTGCTCGATGAAGCCATGCAGGCATTGCCGCCGAGCTTCATCGAACGCCTGGATCGGCGCATCGATGTCGGCTGGACCGACGACATGCCCGGCAACGCCTATGGTCAGGCGACGCTCGTCTCCGAACTGGATCTGAACCGCAAACTGCTCGCCGGACTAACCGATGGCAGCGCGGCCACTCAAAAAACCAATCGCCCCCACGGCACCGTTCGCCGGGAACTGCTGGCCACGGTGCTGCACGAAATCACCCACATTTACGATCGCGCGCGCTTGTGGCCGGCGGCCGAACGCACGCTGATCCAGCGCTGCACCCGGCGCAACAACAGCGCCGGGCTGATCGGCATTCCCGATGAGTGCCGCGGCCAGAACGGTCGGCGCTTCACCCTCAGCGATGATCCACGCCTGCTCGACCTCGCCGGCTGGCAGCAATACGTCGGGCGTCGGGGTGAGCGGGAACAGCACAACCGGCAGATCGCCCGCAGCCCCGACCTCTACGAAATCTCCAGCCCGAAGGAGTTTGTCGCGGTCAATATGGAGTATTTCCTCCTCGACCCGAGTTACGCCTGTCGTCGCCCGGCGCTGTATCGCTATTACCAGGAACACTTCGGCTGGGCACCGCCAGCAAAGGATGAATGCGCCAAAACCTTCGCTTTCCTCAATGCCGGCAACGACTTTGCCAAACAGCCCCTGGGCCAGGTCGATCCGGAACGGGTGTACGCGGTGGATTATTTGCTGGCCGAAGCCAACCAGAACTGGGTCAGCCGTTGGGGCCACAGCATGTTGCGTCTGGTGATCTGCGCACCGGGCCGGCCACGCGGGCCGGACTGCCGACTGGATCTGGATCAGCATCTGGTGTTGTCGTACCGCGCTTTCGTCGGCGACGTGCAGCTCTCGAGCTGGGACGGGCTGGTCGGCAAGTACCCTTCGCGACTGTTCGTGCTGCCGCTGGCGCAGGTGATCGACGAATACACCAAGACCGAACTGCGCAGCCTGGCGTCGGTGCCGCTGAATCTCTCTCGCAGCGAAATCGAGGGCGTGGTCGAACACGCTGCCGAAATGCACTGGAGCTACGACGGCAATTACTTCTTCCTCTCCAACAACTGTGCGGTCGAAGGCTTGAAACTGCTGCGCAGCGGCAGCAATAACGCCCGGTTGACCGGCCTCGACAGCATCATGCCCAACGGTTTGCTGGAAGTGCTGAAGGGGCGAGGCCTGGCCGACACCAGCGTGCTCGATGATCCGAAAGAGGCGCTGCGCCTGGGTTATCGCTTCGACTCGTTCCGTGATCGATATCAAGCGATGTTCGATGTGTTGAAGAAGCAATTGCCGATCAAGCAGACAACCGTTGAAGAATGGCTTTCGCTGTCTGCCGAGGAGCGTCGTCCATGGTTCGAACGGGCTGACCTGCGCACCAGTGCCGCACTGCTATTGCTGGAACAGGCCAGTTTCCGCCGCCAACTGCTGCTGGCTCAGGATGAGGTCAAGCAACGCTACCTCGGCGCCCGTGAGCTGGAGAACGGAGGCATGGACAAGGCCAACGCCACCTTGCAGCAGATTCTCGCCAACAGCGGCTTCCTCAGCCGACCGGCAGAATTGCTCGACTCCCGAGGTTATGGCCTGCCGCAACCGAGCGAATTCAGCCGACTGGAAGCGGAAAGCAGCCAGCGTCAGAAACAGTTGCTGGCCTTGACCGGCGATCTGGATAAGGAAGTGCGCGCGTTACTGGAACCCAAACGAGCAGCCGAGATTGCGGCCAGCGAGGCCAACGTGAAGCAGATCGGCGAGCATCTGCGCAAACTGCACAAAGCCTCGGGCGGATTGGAGTTGCCCTGAACAGCAGCCCTGAAAACAAAAGACCGCAGCCCGTAAAGGCTGCGGTCTTTTTTATTGCCTGACGATCAGTACAGAACGCCATCCAGCACTTCGTAAACGACCCCGCTGCCTACCGCGATCAGCACGATGTCACCGCCGGCACGACGCCATTCATAACCCGGGTAATACGGCAAACGACTCAAGGCCCGGTTATCCAGGCGCTCGCCGTAATAGCCATGGGGCAGCGGTCGGCCACGAACCAGATGGATGCCTGGAGGTGGCGGCGCACCGCGCACGAAGTAGCCATGATTGTCACGGATCACCTGACGCACCGGGCCGAAGTCCCGAGGCGGCGGGCCGCCGCGATGGTTGTTTTGCCAATCATGGTGATCACCACCGCGATTGTCGTAGTGGCCCTGTTGCGGGCCGCCGTGGTCGTGATCGTCGCGCGGATCGGCGCTGGCCAGCAGCGGCGTCGCGCTGATCATCAGCACGCCCAGACTGGCAATCAGACGTTTCGGCATTTTCATCGGGTCTTTCCTCACTGCACTGACAGCAAAAAGGGGTTCAGAACGTGGCTCTGAACCCCTCGGTCTTGCTCAATTAGTCTGTGCCGCGAGGCCCTAATTCCTCTGTATCAGGAACTTTACCTTCAGCTGACGCGAGCCTTACGCACGCCTTCGGACAGCGCCGAGCACAGGCTCAGCACGCCGTCGATGGCCTGGTCCGGTGTGGTCGCATTGGCGATGTGATCGATCAGCGCCGAGCCCACCACCACACCGTCGGCCAGACGCGCGATGGACGCGGCCTGCTCCGGCGTGCGGATACCGAAACCGATGCTGATCGGCAGATCGGTATGACGACGCAGACGCGCCACCGCTTCCTCGACGTGTTCCAGAGTCGCCGCACCGGCGCCGGTCACACCGGCAACCGACACGTAGTAAACAAAGCCGGAGCTGCCGTTCAACACTTTCGGCAGACGCGCATCATCGGTGGTCGGGGTGGTCAGACGGATGAAGTCGATGCCCGCCGCCTGGGCCGGGTCGCACAGCTCCGAGTTATGCTCCGGCGGCATGTCGACCACGATCAGGCCATCAACGCCGGCCTCCTTGGCCTCGGCGATGAAGCGCTCGACGCCGAACTTGTGGATCGGGTTGAAGTACCCCATCAGCACCAGCGGCGTGTCGCTGTTGTCCTGGCGGAACTCGCGGACCATTTGCAGGGTTTTGACCAGGTTCTGCTTGGCGCCCAGGGCACGGATGTTCGCCAGCTGAATCGCCGGGCCATCGGCCATCGGGTCGGTGAACGGCATGCCCAGTTCGATCACGTCGGCACCGGCTTTCGGCAGGCCTTTGAGGATCGCCAGCGAAGTGTCGTAGTCCGGGTCGCCAGCGGTGACGAAGGTCACGAGGGCGGCGCGATTCTGTTCTTTGAGTTCGGCAAAGCGGGTTTGCAGGCGGCTCATCAGTGTTTCTCCTGCTTCGATTGCTCTTGTTGAGAGTGTTCCATGTGGTGCATGACGGTCTGCATGTCTTTGTCGCCGCGGCCGGACAGGTTGACCACCATCAGGTGATCCTTCGGCAGTTTCGGTGCACGTTTGAAGACTTCGGCCAAGGCGTGGGCGCTTTCCAGTGCCGGAATGATCCCTTCCAGACGGCAGCACTGGTGGAACGCAGCGAGGGCTTCGTCGTCGGTCACCGAGGTGTACTGGACGCGGCCGATGTCATGCAACCACGCGTGCTCAGGGCCGATGCCCGGATAGTCGAGGCCGGCGGAAATCGAGTGGGCGTCGATGATCTGGCCATCGTCGTCCTGCAGCAGGAAGGTGCGGTTGCCGTGCAACACACCCGGTACGCCACCGTTGAGGCTGGCCGCGTGCTTACCGGTCTCGATGCCATAACCGGCGGCTTCCACGCCGATGATCTCGACGCTCTTGTCATCGAGGAACGGGTGGAACAGGCCCATGGCGTTGGAACCGCCACCAATGCACGCCACCAGGCTGTCCGGCAGGCGACCTTCCTGGGCTTGCAGCTGATCGCGGGTTTCCTTGCCGATCACGGCCTGGAAGTCGCGAACCATTGCAGGGTAAGGGTGCGGACCGGCCACAGTGCCGATCAGGTAGAAGGTGCTGTCGACGTTGGTCACCCAATCACGCAGCGCTTCGTTCATTGCGTCTTTCAGGGTGCCGGTGCCGGCGACCACCGGGATCACCTCGGCGCCCAGCAGCTTCATGCGGAACACGTTGGCCTGCTGGCGCTCGATGTCGGTGGTGCCCATGTAGATCACGCAATCCAGACCGAAACGCGCAGCCACGGTGGCGGTGGCTACGCCGTGCATGCCGGCTCCGGTCTCGGCGATGATGCGTTTCTTGCCCATGCGCCGCGCCAGCAGGATCTGGCCGATACAGTTGTTGATCTTGTGCGCGCCGGTGTGGTTCAGCTCTTCGCGCTTGAGGTAGATCTTGGCGCCACCGCAGAACTCGGTCAGGCGCTCGGCGAAATACAGCGGGCTCGGACGTCCGACGTAGTCACGCTGGAAGTAGGCCAATTCCTCTTTGAACGCCGGATCTTCCTTGGCCGCCTCGTATTCGCGGGCCAGATCGAGGATCAACGGCATCAGGGTTTCGGCGACGTAACGGCCGCCGAACGAGCCAAACAGGCCGTTGGCGTCAGGGCCGCTACGCAGATCGGAAGTGTTCGAAGTCTGGGTCATGGTTCGCTCCAGCGGATTTCACGAGAAGACAATGGCGTTCACTCTACCCCTGACCTTCCAGACTGAAAACCGATAAGATCGCCACAACCTGTCAGGAAAACTCACAGATATCATGAGCCATGACCTTCCCCCGCTGAACGCCCTGCGCGCCTTCGAAGCCACCGCCCGCCTGAACAGTGTCAGCCAGGCTGCGGAGCAACTGCACGTCACCCACGGTGCGGTCAGCCGCCAGCTCAAGGTGCTGGAAGAGCATCTCGGCGTCAGTCTTTTCGTCAAGGACGGTCGTGGCCTGAAACTCACAGATGCCGGCATCCGCCTGCGCGATGCCAGCGGCGAGGCGTTCGACCGCTTGCGCAGCGTCTGCGCCGAACTGACCCAAAGCACCGCCGATGCGCCGTTCGTGCTCGGTTGCTCCGGTAGCTTGCTGGCGCGCTGGTTCATTCCGCGACTGGGAAGGCTGAATACCGATCTGCCGGATTTGCGTCTGCACCTGTCAGCCGGCGAAGGCGATCTCGACCCGCGTCGCCCGGGGCTGGATGCATTGCTGCTGTTCGCCGAACCGCCATGGCCCGCAGACATGCAAGTCTATGAGCTGGCCAGCGAGCGCATCGGCCCGGTCATGAGCCCGCTGTTCAGCGGCTACCAGCGCCTGCAATCGGCACCGCCCATTGCCCTGCTCGATGAACCCTTGCTGCACACGACTTCACGCCCGCAAGCCTGGCCGAGCTGGGCGCAGCAAAGCGGCCTCAACGCCAAGGCGTTGAAGATGGGGCAAGGTTTCGAGCATTTGTATTACTTGCTGGAAGCGGCCGTCGCCGGGCTGGGCGTGGCGATCGCACCGGAACCGCTGGTGACCGAAGACTTGAAGGCCGGGCGCCTGGTCGCGCCGTGGGGTTTCAGCGAAACCCCGGCGCAACTGGCGTTGTGGCTACCCAAGCGCGCCGCGGACGGGCGCGCCCGGCAATTGGCGCAGTGGCTCAGGAACGAACTGCGCCAGGCGGATCACTCGCCGCGCTTGAACAGCAAGTAAGCGGCCAGCAGACCCAGCGCACCGACCGCCACACCGGCAGTCGTCCACGGGTGTTCCTGCGCGTAATCGCGTGTGGCAATCCCGGTCTCGCGGGTTTTGACTTTGACTTCTTCGTAGGCATCGCTGAGCAGGCTGCGCGAATGTTTCAGCGCGCTTTCAGCGTTGCTCTTGAGCGCCTTGAGGGTCTTGCGCGACTCGTCCGAAGCGTCGTCCTTCAGGCTTTCCAACGACTTGAGCAGACTCTCGATCTCCGCTTCCATGCTTTGCAACGAGGCTTTGCGTAACGAGGTGTTGGCCATGGTGGCTCTCCTGCATTGGTGATGAGTGGCGTGTGTTGGTTGGGACTTCAGCGTTTCTGGAAAGTGCAGAAAATCTGAACTTCCATTCCCCCAAGTCGCCGAAATCAACACGGCAAATCGCTGCTAGGCTCAATTGCACACTTCAAGGAGAACACCATGAGTGACCATCACACCTACAAGAAAGTCGAGCTGGTCGGTTCGTCCACCAGCAGCATCGAAGACGCCATCAACAATGCGTTGGCCGAGGCCAACAAGAGCATCAAGCATCTGGAATGGTTTGAAGTGACCGAAACCCGCGGCCACATCAAGGATGGCAAGGCTGCCCACTTTCAAGTGACCCTGAAAGTCGGGTTCCGGATTGCCAGCAGCTGAGTTTGGTCTACGCTTCTGAACTTGCGCGCTGGCCGAGTGCCATAGGAATGGCAATGCGCTACGAGGTGAGTGCATCGAGGGAACGGCTCGATGCCCGCCTTAATTAATCCGACCAGGGAGTGCGACCGATGAAGAAGTTGATATTGGCAGTAGGTTTGTTGAGCCTTGCGGGTGGTGCGTTTGCTGCCGGCAAGCCCTGTGAAGAACTGAAGGCCGAAATCGCGGCCAAGCTGGATGCCAAGGGCGTTTCCGGGTATTCGCTGGAGATTGTCGACAAGGGTGCGGCCAGTGGCGGCAAAGTCGTCGGCACCTGCGAAGGCGGCGCCAAAGAGATCGTCTACACCCGCGGCTGATCACGCCGGAGAAACAAAAGCCGACGCAATGCGTCGGCTTTTTTGTGCGCGGCTATCGGGCTCAGCCCTTCATCACCTGCGCCAGCAGTTCGTAGGAATGCAGGCGATCGGCGTGCTCGTACAGGTCGCAGGTGAAGATCAGCTCATCAGCCTGGGTCTGTTCGATCAGCACTTCGAGTTTCGCGCGGATTTTCTGCGGACTGCCGACCATCGCCAGACCAAGGAAATCACCCACGGCCTCACGCTCGTGGGGCAGCCACAGGCCGTCCATGGTTTTCACCGGTGGGCGCTGCACCAGACTTTGCCCTCGCATCAGCGCGAGGATTCGTTGGTACACCGAGGTCGCCAGGTAGTCGGCCTGTTCATCGGTGTCGGCTGCCACCAACGGCACACCGAGCATTACGTACGGCTTGTCGAGCACCGCCGATGGCTTGAAGTGATTGCGGTAGACGCGAATCGCCTCGTGCATGAAACGCGGTGCGAAATGCGAGGCGAAAGCGTAGGGCAAACCGCGCTCACCGGCCAGTTGCGCACTGAACAAACTCGAGCCGAGCAGCCAGATCGGCACGTTGGTGCCGGTTCCCGGCATCGCGATCACCCGCTGATCCGGCGTGCGCGGACCTAGAAAGCGCGCCAGCTCAGCCACGTCTTCGGGGAAATCATCAGCACTGCCGGAACGCTCACGACGCAAGGCACGGGCGGTCATCTGATCGGAACCCGGCGCACGGCCCAGGCCGAGGTCGATACGTCCCGGATACAGGCTTTCGAGGGTGCCGAACTGCTCCGCGATCACCAGCGGCGCATGGTTGGGCAGCATCACACCGCCAGAGCCAACCCGAATGGTCGACGTGCCACCGGCCAGATAACCCAGCAACACCGAGGTGGCGGAACTGGCGATGCCGTCCATGTTGTGGTGCTCGGCGACCCAGAACCGCGTGTAGCCAAATTTCTCGACATGCTGCGCCAGGTCCAGCGAGTTGCGCAGCGACTGGGCCGGGCTGCCGTTCTCGCGCACCGGCACCAGATCGAGGGTGGAAAATTTTACGTCGGACAGTTGCTTCATAAACCTGCATCTCCGATTGAGGGCGCAGGTGTGTTCTTGGCGAACGCAAACCTGCCCAATTCATAAGCGTGTTCTGTGCAATGAGGGCATATACCCGAGTTTCAATAGCTGATCCGAAATTTCCTACTAAAAAAGTCAACGATTCACTTGGGCTGAACTTTGTTCCGGCGTCTATCCTCAGAAGCCTTGCAGGCAAAAACCACGACGGCGCGGCGTTTAGCGCCCGAATTGAAGGAGGCACACATGGCTATCGTGAAGAAGGCATCCGCGCATTGGGAAGGTGACCTGAAAACCGGCATCGGCTCGATTTCCACCGAAACCGGCGTCCTGCGTGAAGCGCCCTACGGCTTCAAGGCCCGCTTCGAAGGCGGCAAGGGCACCAATCCGGAAGAACTGATCGGCGCCGCCCATGCGGGCTGTTTCTCCATGGCGTTTTCGATGATTCTCGGCGACGCCGGGCTCAAGGCCGACAGCATCGACACCCAGGCTGAGGTCACGCTGGATCAGGTGGACGGCGGCTTTGCAATCACCGCAGTGAAACTGATCCTCAAGGCAAAAATTCCGGGAGCGACCCAGGCGCAGTTCGAAGATCTGAGCAACAAGGCCAAGGAAGGTTGCCCGGTATCCAAGGTGCTGAATGCGAAGATCAGTCTCGACGCATCGCTGGACAGCTGACTGCCTTGAGCCGGATCAGAACCCGCCAGGCAAAAGTGTGGTCGAATAAATGACAGCAGCTTTCGCGCATCTTCGTGCGCGCTGCTTCGATGGAGCTTCAACCATGAAACGTTTTGCCTTGGCGGTTATCTGTGGCGTGCTGGCAACGTCGGCCTTCGCAGCGCCCAAAGACTGCGAAGAACTCAAGCAAGAGATCGAAATCAAGATTCAGGCGAACGCCGTGCCCTCCTACACCCTGGAGATAGTTTCCAAAGAGGAGGCGGAAAAACACGACATCGCCATGATCGTCGGCACCTGCGACAACGGCACCAAAGCCATCATCTATCAGAAGAACGACCGCTGATACGCCTCAGATGATGCAGTTGACTTCGCGATCCTCGGCGACGATTTCCCGCCTTTCGTTGTAAAGGCGGGCACTCGGGGTGAATGCCAGAGAGCGGCCTTCCAGCCTGTAACGCTGCCCTGCCTCGAAATGATCGTAGCGGATGGTCAGGTAGCACAGGCGCTCCACAGGGCCGGTCATCAGGCTGCCGCCTCCGCCGAACACTTCAAAGTCGAAACGCACCCGCAACTCATGGCTGCCGGGCGTAACCTGAAAGAAACGCCCATCAGTCAGTCGCTGGTTGTCGAGACGCTCGGCCATCAGCAACTTACCGCCCGGGGACGGCGTGGAGAACTCGACCCAGGCCATGTTCGGATCGACAGGGGGCAACGGTGTCTGGCAACCGGCGAGCAGGCTGGCGGCGAGCAACAGCATCAACGTGCGCATGATGGATGTCCGTGAGTTCGGACATCCAGCATAACGCTGATCAGGTTCGCTGGCAGCCCGCCGGCGTGCCCTGGCCCACCACGTTGCGTTGTTGATCGTAGAGTTTGGCCCACGGGCGGAAACCGATGCTTCCCGCCTGCAACTGATAACGCTGGCCGGCGTTGAAATCCTTGAATTTCACGCTCAACTGACAATCACGCCAAAGCGGCTCGGCATCCGGGCCGATATTGGTCGCCTCGACCGGAAATTGATAACGCACCCTCAGCTCATGGCTGCCGGGCTGCACTTCGAAGTAACGATGATCGACGGCCGCCTTGTTGTCGACTTCCAGCGCCAGCAGCGCCGTGTCCTGTTGCCGGGCATCCAGATCGATCCAGGCTTGCGAGGGGTCAGGGGTCGGCATTCCGAATCCGGCACAACCGGCCAGCGTCAGCACGCTTCCTGTCAGTATCAACATGCGCATAGCGGAGCTCCAATGGGCGGGATAGTCTTGGGCAGACTTTCCGGGGGATTTCTTATTTTGATCAGGCCGCTTCCAAGCCATGGGTTACTTGATCGCGTTTTGCGGATTTTGTTTCCGGGCGTGATGATTTTGTTGCTCAACGGTTGCTCAAGCCTGAGCTATTACAGCCAGCTGGCCAGCGGTCAGCTGCAGCTTTTGCGGGCGCGGGAGCCGGTGGCCAAGGTGATCGCCGACCCGACCCGCGACACCAGACTGCGCACTCACCTGGCCCAGTCCCAGAAAGCCCGGGCCTTCGCCAGCGAACACCTGCATCTGCCGGACAACCAAAGCTATCGCCTCTATGCCGACATCGGTCGGCCGTTTGTCGTGTGGAATGTGTTCGCCACCCCGGAGTTTTCCCTGAGCCCGCAGAACCATTGCTTCCCGATTGCCGGTTGTGTGGCCTATCGCGGCTTTTACAGCCAGAGTGCGGCGCGGGGCGAAGCCGCGATTCAGCGCCTGCAAGGCATGGACGTGTCGATCGGCGGCGTCGAGGCCTATTCGACCCTGGGCTGGTTCAATGACCCGATCCTCAATTCGATGATGGGCTGGGGCGACGAGCGTCTGGCAACGCTGATCTTCCATGAACTGGCTCACCAGCGTTTCTATGTGAAGGACGACACCGAGTTCAACGAGTCCTTCGCGACCTTCGTCGAGCAGGAAGGTACGCGGCAGTGGCGAGCGTTTCGGGGCTTACCCCCGGAAAACGACTCGAAGCTGAAGCAGCGGGATCAGTTCATTCAGCTGATCCTCGACACCCGTTCACGCCTCGAAAAACTCTATGCACAACCATTGGCGACAGCGCAGATGCGCGAGCGCAAGGCGGCGGAGTTCGAACGGTTTCGACACGACTACCGAACAATGCGCGATAGCCAGTGGGCCGGCGACAAACGCTATGACGCCTGGGTCAATGCGCCGTTGAACAACGCGCGGCTGTTGCCGTTCGGGCTGTATGACCAGTGGGTGCCGGCGTTTGCGGCGTTGTTCAGGCAGGTCGATGGGGATTGGGTCAGGTTTTACACAGAAGTCGAGAAGTTGGGTGGCTTGCCAGTCGTTGAGCGTAAGTCGGCTCTGAAAGTGCTGGCAGGCTCATAAATCTACTGCGGCTTTTTGGCCCCATCGCGAGCAGGCTCGCTCCCACAGGAAGCCGAGTTCCGGTTCTGAAACGCGGTCACTGTGGGAGCAGGCTTGCTCGCGAAGGCTATCTGATCAGCGCTGCAAAAATGCCTGATGCAACTGATCCAAAGTCTCGAAGTGATAAGCCGGCGCCTCGGCATTCAACTCTTCAAAACTGCCAAACCCATAACCAACAGCCGCTGCATCCAGACCGTTGCTGCGAGCACCGATCAGGTCATGCTTGCGGTCACCGATCATCAGCGTATTGGCCGGATCCAGACCCTCTTCAGCGATCAGGTGAGCAATCAGCTCGACCTTGTTGGTACGGGTGCCGTCCAGTTCGCTGCCGTAGATCACCTTGAAGTGTCTGGCGAAATCAAAGTGCCGGGCGATTTCCCGGGCGAACACCCAAGGCTTCGACGTCGCGATATACAGCTGCCGACCCTGGCCGCTCAGGGTTTCCAGCAACGGCGTGACGCCGTCGAACACCCGGTTCTCGTACAGACCGGTAACCTTGAAACGCTCGCGGTAGAAATTCACCGCCTCCCACGCCTTCGCTTCATCAAAACCATAAAACTGCATGAATGCCTGCAACAGCGGCGGGCCGATGAAGTGTTCCAGCTTGGTCAGGTCCGGCTCGTCGATGCCGAGTTTGCTCAAGGCGAACTGGATGGAACGGGTGATGCCCTCACGCGGATCGGTGAGGGTACCATCGAGGTCGAACAGTACGGTCTGGTAATGCATGAAAAATCCCGGGCGGTAGAGAGAAAAGTCAGAGCTGGTCGTAGCCTTCGGCCAGATGCAGGTCCTTGAGCTTCACGTAGTTCGCCGCGCTGTAGGTGAAAAAGGCGTTTTCCTTGTCGGTCAGCGGACGAACCTGTTTCACCGGACTGCCCACGTACAGAAATCCGCTTTCCAGGCGCTTGCCCGGCGGCACCAGGCTGCCGGCGCCGATGATCACGTCGTCCTCGACCACCGCGCCGTCCATCACGATGCTGCCCATGCCGATCAATACGCGGCTGCCGACGGTGCAGCCGTGCAACATGACCTTGTGGGCGATGGTCACGTCATCGCCGATCAGCAGCGGGAAGCCGTCCGGGTTGAACGGGCCGGCGTGGGTGATGTGCAACACGCAGCCGTCCTGCACGCTGGTGCGCGCACCGATGCGGATGCGGTGCATGTCGCCGCGGATCACGGTCAGCGGCCACACGGAGCTGTCTTCGCCGATTTCGACGTCGCCGATCACCACCGCCGAGCCGTCGACAAAAGCGCCTTGGCTCAAGCGTGGGGTGTGATTCTGGTATTTGCGAAGGGACACGATTAGTTCTCTCTCTGTCGCCGATAGCTGCGGTGGGTGTCGATTGTAATTAAGATGGGCGCATGTTTCTTCCAGCCAAGGTGCCAACCGTGAGCGTGAACAACCCTCTTCTGCAGTCCTACGACCTGCCGCCGTTCTCCGCGATCCGTGCCGAACACGTGCAGCCGGCCATCGAAACCATCCTGGCCGACAACCGCGCCGCCATCGCCGAAATCCTCAAGACCCAGGGCCAGAACCCGACCTGGGCCGGGCTGGTGCTGGCGATGGACGAACTCAATGATCGCTTGGGCGCCGCCTGGAGCCCGGTCAGCCACCTCAATGCCGTGTGCAACAGCGCCGAACTGCGTGAAGCCTACGAGTCGTGCCTGCCGGCATTGAGCGCCTACTCCACCGAGATGGGCCAGAACCGCGAGCTGTTCCAGGCTTATGAAGCCCTGGCCAACAGCCCGGAAGCCGCCGGTTTCGACGTGGCGCAGAAAACCATTCTGGAACATGCCCTGCGCGATTTCCGCCTGTCGGGCATCGACCTGCCGGAAGCCGAACAGAAACGCTACGCCGAAGTGCAGAGCAAGCTGTCCGAGCTGGGCAGCCGCTTCTCCAACCAGTTGCTCGACGCCACCCAGGCCTGGACCAAGCACCTGACCGACGAAGCCGCCCTCGCCGGCCTGACCGATTCGGCCAAGGCGCAAATGGCTGCTGCCGCCCAGGCCAAAGGCCTCGACGGCTGGCTGATCACCCTGGAATTCCCGAGCTACTACGCGGTGATGACCTACGCCCAGGACCGTGCGCTGCGTGAAGAAGTCTACGCCGCCTACTGCACCCGTGCGTCGGATCAAGGCCCGAACGCCGGCCAGAACGACAATGGCCCGGTGATGGGCGAAATCCTCGACCTGCGTCAGGAACTGGCCAAACTGCTCGGTTTCTCCAGCTTCTCCGAACTGAGTCTGGCCACCAAAATGGCCGAGTCCAGCGATCAGGTGCTGAGCTTCCTGCGCGATCTGGCCAAACGCAGTAAACCGTTCGCCGCCCAGGATCTGCAACAGCTCAAGGCTTACGCCGCCGAGCAGGGCTGCGCCGATCTGCAAAGCTGGGACAGCGGTTTCTATGGTGAAAAACTCCGTGAACAACGTTACAGCGTGGCTCAGGAAACCCTGCGCGCCTACTTCCCGATCGACAAAGTGCTGGGCGGCCTGTTCGCTATTGTTCAGCGTCTATACGGCATCGAGATCGCCGAACTGAAAGGCTTCGACACCTGGCACCCGGATGTACGCCTGTTCGAAATCAAGGAAAACGGCCAGCACGTCGGCCGCTTCTTCTTCGACCTCTATGCCCGCGCCAACAAGCGTGGCGGCGCGTGGATGGACGGCGCCCGCGACCGTCGCCGCACCGTCGACGGCGTGCTGCAAAGCCCGGTGGCCAACCTGGTGTGCAACTTCACCCCGGCCGACAGCGGCAAACCTGCGCTGCTGACCCACGATGAAGTGACTACCCTGTTCCACGAATTCGGCCATGGCCTGCATCACCTGCTGACCCGCGTCGAGCATGCCGGCGTGTCCGGCATCAACGGCGTGGCGTGGGACGCGGTCGAGCTGCCAAGCCAGTTCATGGAGAACTGGTGCTGGGAGCCGGAAGGTCTCGCGCTGATCTCCGGCCACTACGAAACCGGCGAGCCGCTGCCGCAGGATCTGCTGGAAAAAATGCTCGCGGCGAAGAATTTCCAGTCCGGTCTGATGATGGTGCGCCAACTGGAGTTCTCGCTGTTCGACTTCGAACTGCACGCCACCCACGGTGACGGCCGCAGCGTCGCGCAGGTGCTCGAAGGCGTGCGCAACGAAGTCTCGGTGATGCGTCCTCCGGCCTACAACCGCTTCCCGAACAGCTTTGCCCACATCTTCGCCGGCGGTTACGCGGCGGGTTACTACAGCTACAAGTGGGCGGAAGTGCTGTCGGCGGATGCCTTCTCCAAATTCGAAGAAGACGGCGTGCTGAATGCCGACACCGGTCGCGCCTTCCGCGAAGCGATCCTCGCCCGCGGTGGTTCCCAGGCGCCGATGGTGCTGTTCGTCGACTTCCGTGGCCGTGAGCCGTCGATTGACGCACTCTTGCGCCACAGCGGCCTGAGTGAGGACGCGGCAGCATGAGTGAGGCACCCGTGAAGACCAAAAAACGCTTTATCGCCGGGGCGGTCTGCCCGGCGTGCAGCGAGCCGGACAAATTGATGATGTGGAGCGAGGACGATGTCCCGCACCGTGAATGCGTGGCGTGCGGTTACAGCGACACGCTCAATGCCCAAGGGCTGTCGGTGCCGAAAGAGCTGGGCACGCGGGTCAACACCAGCGCGCTCAAGCCTGCCCCGGACAAGACGGTTCAGGCGGTGCAGTTCTTCCCGAATCCGAAGCTGAAGAAAAAGCCTGACGAGCAGCACTGATCCTCAACCACCTTCCCCGATTCGTCGGTGGAAGGTGGTATTGGCTTAACACCTGTCCCCCGCACTTGCTTCGTAGGCTGGCCCCTTTGCGCCACGCCTCGAAGGAAGCTGCCATGCCCGACACCAATCCCCTCCTGCAACATTGGACGCTGCCACCCTGGCCAGCGATTCGCGCCGAGCATCTCGTGCCGGCAGTCAACCGCATCATTGCCGACAATCGACATATCATCGCCCAAGTGATCGCCAGTCAGTCCGAACATCCCGGCTGGGACGATCTGGTGCTGAGCATCGACGAAGCCGATGCCCGCCTCGGTGAAGTCCGCTCGATTCTCGAAACGTTGTCGATGGTCAGGTCCGACGATCCCACCTGGCTCGTGGAAAGCGCCAAGGCGCATCTGGCGATCAATCAGTATCGCTCTGAAAAAGCCCGCAATCGCCGGTTGTACGAGACCTATCAGCGTTTGGCGCAGAGTTCGATCGCCGGCAGTTTCGATGAGTCGCGCAACATCGCACTGGCGCGGATTCTGCGCCGATTCAAGCAGTCGGGCATCGAGCTTCCTACTGAACAGCAACAGGAGCTGGCGCGGTTGAACCTCGAGATCGGCGGGTTGGAGCACGTATTTCTGGACAACCTCGAGCGCTGGACCGAGGCGTGGAGCAAGCGTGTCGACGACATTGCGCTGCTCGCAGGCTTGTCGCCGGCGATGAAGGATCGTCTGGCGCGCGCCGCACGCGAGGCCGGGCATGACGGCTGGCTGATCCGGCTGGAGCAGAACACCTGCCAGCACATTCTCAAGTACGCCGAGAACCGCGCCTTGCGTGAGGAATGCTACGTAGCCTACATGACCCGCGCCTCCGATCAGGGCCCACTGGCCGGTCGCTTCGATAACGGCCCGGTGCTGACCAAGCTGCTTGCCTTGCGCCAGCAGAAAGCCCGTTTGCTCGGCCACGAAAACGCCGCGCAACTGAGTCTGGCCAAACACAGCGCCGGGACGACGGCGTGGGTCAGTGGTTTTCTCCAGCGTCAGGCGGCGCAGCTGGCACCTGCCCTCGCGCAGGATGCAGAACAACTGGCGGCCTTTGTGCAGCAATGCGGGATCGACCGGGTCCAGCCGTGGGATGAAGACTTCCTCGCCGAACAATGGCGTCAGCAGCAGTTTCCCGGCGCACTGAAAAACCTGCGTGATTACTTCCCACTCGAGGGCACCCTGCGCAGGCTCTTTCTGTTCTGTGAACGGATGTTCGAGATCCGCATCGTCGAGCAGTCCGGCGGCGGGCATTGGCATGACGATGTGCGCCTGCTGGAAATCAGCGAGCATGAACAGGTCATCGGCTACATCTACCTTGACCCGTTTCACCGCGACAAGGCGGTGGACTTCCCCGGCACCACCACACTGCGCAATCGCCGGATCAACGCCGAAGGTCGCCCGGCGCTGCCGATTGCCCTGCTCCACAGCAATTTCACACCGCCCACCGATATCCATCCGTGCCGCCTCGAAATCGACGATCTTCGGGTGCTTTTCCATGAGTTTGGCCACTGCCTCCAGCACGTGTTGACGCGTTCGCCCCATTACACGCTGTCCGGCATCCTGCAATTGGGGCATGAAGCGGCAGAGTTTTCCGGGCAATTGTTTGAGCAATGGTGTCAGTCGCGCGAGTTTGTGCTGTGGCTCGGTGCCCATTTTCAGACCGGCGAGCGCTTGAGCGCCGCACGGGTCGACGCGGCTCTGTCAGCCAGTCAGGCCCATTCCAGCCGGCAACAGGCCTTGTTGCTGATGGGGGCGATGATTGACTTCGAACTGCACTTGACCCACGGCGATGGACGCTCGGTCGAAGAGGTTTGCAACGATGTGCAGCGCACTCTGACTCATCTGCAATTACCGGACGATCACCGGTTCGCCAATGGTTTCGATTACATGGTGACCCAGTACGACGCTTCGGTTTACGCCTATGTCTGGTCGAACATGCTGGCCCAGGAAGCATTCAAGCGCTTCAGCCGCGACTGGGTGTTCAACGCGCAGACCGGTCGTGAGTTTCGCGCAACGTTCTTTACACCGGGTGCGGGGCGTCCGCTCCTGGATGCGGTTGAAGCGTTCATCGGCCGGCCAGTCGCCGGCCTCGTTAATGAGGAGGCCGGAAGGGTTACTTCAGATTGACCGTCTGAAACCAGCTCTTCATCGAGCACGTTGCAAACGCGCTGGTACTGCAATCGCCATTGGCCAGCGCGGTGCGCAACTTGTCGACATCGACCTGCATCACATAACGCACGCTGTCGCGGAAGTGACCACTTTCACCAAAGCCGCCCTGGGTCATTTCGTTCAGGGCATCCTCCTTGCTCCAGCCCTGCACGACGATCCGGTACATCGCCGCCATCAGGCCGGTGCGATCGGAGCCATGCTTGCAGTGCATCAACACCGGGCCGTCGGCTTCGGCGGCTTGAATCGCCCGCAGGGTCTTGAGCACATCACTGTCGTCCACGTGATTGGTGCGATAGGGCAATTGCACCTGATGGATACCGGGGGCCTTCAGCCAGCTGGAATCCGCTTCCGGCAGAAAATTGATGACGGTGGCCACCTTCAGATTGTTCAGCAACGGCACCGCGCCGTCATCAGGGAGCGCGCTGCGATACAGCGTGGGCGACATCTGGAACAGGTTGTATTGCACCTCTACCGGTTGCGCCCACTCGACGGGACGGGAAGCCGGGGTTTGCGCAGCCTGAGCTGGAATCCAGCTGAACAGGGCCAGCAGCGATAAACAGAAAGCGGAGGAAAAACGCGTCAGGAACATGCTTTACGGCGACCGTGTGGGTTTCGTCAGTGAAGGCCGCAGCTTGCGAGCTTCGCGGTCAAATCCGCGTGAGGCGCTTGTAAAAGAATCGTGAATACCGCGGTTCCCTTGATCGAAAAGCGCTGTTTTTTTGGCTGAGTCGGTTCATCCCGTTGCTTAGCCTGCTACCATTTGTCACATCATGTTGCAGACGCGTCCCCTTTCTCCCGGTCATTCCGGCCACGTCGCAGCCAGAAAATTCTTGAGCCGTTCGCAGAAACGGCTGACAACCATCAATGCCTGATGAGGTGCATCCCCATGTCTGATGAAGATCGAGACAACCCGCGGCGTGAGTTTTTGCGCAAATCCCTGACCCTGATTCCAGTGGTTACCCTCGCCGGCAGCGGACTCGGCAGCACCGTGCTGCAAGCCGCGCCGGAAAGTGCGCCTGCCACGCCCCCGGCGAAACCGGCCGCCGTTGAAGCCAGTACCTATCAGCCAAGCTATTTCACTGCCGAAGAGTGGGCGTTCATCAATGCCGCCGTCGCGCAATTGATCCCCAACGACGCACAAGGCCCAGGTGCACTCGAAGCTGGCGTGCCGGAATACATCGACCGTCAGATGAACACCCCGTACGCCGCCGGTGCCCTTTGGTACATGCAGGGCCCGTTCAATGCCGACGCCGCGCCGGAGATGGGCTGGCAGAGCAAACTGGTCCCGAAAGAAATCTATCGTCTCGGCATCGCCGCCACGGATCAGTGGGCAAAATCCATCAACGGTAAAACATTTGCCGAGCAAGACAGCGCTACCCGAGACGATCTGCTCAAGCAGCTTGAAGCCGGAAAACCACAATTCGACGCGGTTCCGGCGAAGATTTTCTTCAGTCTGCTGCTGCAAAACACCAAGGAAGGGTTCTTCTGCGACCCGATCCACGGCGGCAATAAAGGCATGGTCGGCTGGACCATGATCGGCTTCCCCGGCGCCCGCGCCGATTTCATGGATTGGGTGGAACGCAACGAGCAGTACCCCTTCCCGGCAGTTTCGATTCGCGGCGAGAGGGCGTGAGCATGGCAACGGTAATGAAAAAGGTCGACGCAGTGATCGTCGGTTTCGGCTGGACGGGCGCGATCATGGCCAAGGAGCTCACCGAAGCGGGGCTGAACGTGCTGGCACTGGAACGCGGGCCGATGCAGGACACCTACCCTGACGGCAACTATCCACAGGTGATCGACGAACTCACCTACAGCGTGCGGAAAAAACTCTTCCAGGACGTTTCCAAGGAAACCGTCACCATCCGCCACAGCATCAACGACATCGCCCTGCCGAATCGCCAGTTGGGCGCGTTCCTGCCCGGCAATGGCGTGGGCGGCGCCGGGCTGCACTGGTCGGGCGTGCACTTTCGGGTCGACCCGATCGAGTTGCGCATGCGCAGCCACTACGAAGAGCGCTACGGCAAAAGCTTCATCCCCAAGGACATGACCATTCAGGACTTCGGCGTCAGCTATGAAGAGCTGGAACCGTTCTTCGATTTCGCCGAAAAAGTCTTCGGCACCTCCGGCCAGGCCTGGACCGTGAAAGGCCAATTGGTCGGCCAGGGCAAGGGCGGCAACCCGTACGCACCGGATCGCTCGAACCCGTTCCCGCTGGAAGCGCAGAAGAACACGGTTTCCGCACAGCTGTTCGGCAAAGCGGCTACTGAGGTGGGTTACAAGCCCTACAACCTGCCTTCCGCAAATACTTCAGGGCCGTACACCAACCCTTACGGCGCGCAGATGGGCCCGTGCAACTTCTGCGGTTTCTGCAGCGGTTACGTTTGCTACATGTATTCCAAGGCGTCGCCGAACGTGAACATTCTGCCGGCGCTGAAGCCGCTGCCGAATTTCGAACTGCGGCCCAACGCCCACGTGCTGCGGGTCAACCTCGACAGTACGAAAACCAAAGCCACCGGCGTCACCTACGTCGACGGCCAGGGCCGCGAGATCGAACAACCGGCGGACCTGGTGATCCTCGGCGCATTCCAGTTGCACAACGTGCGCCTGATGCTGCTCTCCGGCATCGGCAAACCCTACGACCCGGTCAGCGGTGAAGGCGTGGTCGGGCGCAACTTCGCCTACCAGAACATGGCCACCATCAAGGCGTTCTTCGACAAGGACACCCACACCAACAACTTCATCGGCGCCGGCGGCAACGGTGTGGCGGTGGATGACTTCAACGCCGACAACTTCGACCACGGGCCTCACGGTTTCGTCGGTGGCTCGCCGATGTGGGTCAACCAGGCCGGCAGCCGACCGATCGCCGGCACCTCCAACCCGCCGGGCACCCCGGCCTGGGGCAGTGCGTGGAAACGCGCCACCGCCGATTACTACACCCACCAAGTTTCGATGGACGCCCACGGCGCGCATCAGTCCTACCGTGGCAACTACCTCGATCTGGATCCGGTGTACCGCGATGCCTACGGCATGCCGCTGCTGCGGATGACGTTCGACTGGCAGGAAAACGACATCAAGATGAACCGCTTCATGGTCGAGAAAATGGGCAAGATCGCCGAGGCCATGGGCCCGAAAGCCATTGCCGTGATCGGCAAGAAAGTCGGCGACCACTTCAACAGCGCGTCGTACCAGACCACCCACCTCAACGGCGGCGCGATCATGGGCACCGATCCGAAGACCAGCGCGCTGAACCGTTACTTGCAGAGCTGGGACGTGCACAACGTATTCGTTCCGGGTGCCTCGGCGTTCCCGCAAGGGCTGGGTTACAACCCGACCGGGCTGGTCGCCGCGTTGACCTACTGGTCGGCGAAAGCGATTCGCGAGCAGTACCTGAAAAACCCCGGCCCGCTGGTTCAGGCTTAAGGAGCGATGACCATGAAGACTCTCGTTATCGCGACCCTCGCGCTGCTCGGCAGCACGGCCGCTCACGGCGCCGAAATTGATCAATCCTTGATCAAGCAAGGCGAATACCTCGCCCGTGCCGGCGACTGCGTGGCCTGCCACACGGCCAAGGATGGCAAGCCGTTCGCCGGTGGCCTGCCGATGGAAACCCCGATCGGCACGATCTACTCGACCAACATCACCCCGGATAAAACCGGTGTCGGTGACTACAGTTTCGAGGATTTCGACCAGGCCGTGCGCCATGGCGTGGCCAAAAACGGCACGACCCTATACCCGGCGATGCCGTACCCGTCCTACGCCCGTGTCAGCGAAACCGACATGCGGGCGCTCTACGCCTACTTCATGCATGGCGTTGCACCGGTGGCGCAAGAGAACAAGGCCAGTGACATCCCGTGGCCATTGAGCATGCGCTGGCCGCTGATGGGCTGGCGCTGGCTGTTCGCGCCAAAGGTCGAGGACTACAAACCCGCGTCGGACGATGCCGTCGTCAGCCGTGGGGCGTATCTGGTGGAAGGCCTCGGACATTGCGGCGCCTGCCATACGCCACGGGCCCTGACCATGCAGGAAAAATCCCTGAGCGCGGCCGAAGGCAGCAGTT
Organism: Pseudomonas pharyngis; assembly: GCF_021602345.1. Lineage (GTDB taxonomy): Bacteria > Pseudomonadota > Gammaproteobacteria > Pseudomonadales > Pseudomonadaceae > Aquipseudomonas > Aquipseudomonas pharyngis. The sequence goes on along the minus strand of NZ_BQID01000001.1, from coordinate 773,345 downwards.
TTCTGTCAGGCAGCGCGCCGCTGGAGGGCTGGATCGCCAAAAGTTTGCGCGGTGACCACAAGGACGGTCTCGGCAGTTGGAGCGAAGAGCAACTGGTGCAGTTCCTCAAGACCGGTCGCAGCGACCGCAGTGCGGTGTTCGGCGGCATGAGCGACGTGGTCACCCACAGCATGCAGTACATGACCGACGCCGACCTGACCGCGATTGCCCGTTACCTGAAATCGCTGCCGGCCAATGATCCTGCCGACCAGCCGCACCAGTACGACGAGAAAGCCGCCAAGGCCCTGTGGAATGGTGACGACAGTCAGCGCGGTGCGGCGGTGTACATCGACAACTGCGCCGCCTGCCACCGCACGGATGGCCACGGCTACACCCGGGTGTTCCCGGCGCTGGCAGGCAATCCGGTGCTGCAATCGGACGACCCGACCTCGCTGATTCACATCGTGCTCAAGGGCGGCACTCTACCTGCGACGCACGCCGCGCCATCGACCTTCACCATGCCTGGCTTCGCCTGGCGTCTGTCGGATCAGGAAGTGGCCGATGTGGTGAGCTTCATCCGTGGCAGTTGGGGCAACCATGGCGCGCCGGTCAAGGCCGCTGATGTGGCCGAACTGCGCAAGGACGATATGAAGCAAACCTCGAACGATGACCTCGGCCAGGTGACACAGCACAACTGACTGTTCGCCCAACGGCACTAGTCAGACCGACAGCGCCTCGATACTGTATATGCACACAGTATCGAGGCATTGCCATGTCCACCCCTCTTCCTCCGCGCGGTCGCGGCACCGCCACCAACCCGCACAACCGCTTCGCGCCGAGTCGTTCGGTGGCCGAGGATGACGGCTGGTATCAGGAAGTGCCACTGACTCAGGGCACCGAAGTCAGCTTCGAAACCGCGAAGACCATCATCACCCGCAACACCTCGCCGGACCTGCCCTTCGACCGTTCGATCAACCCCTATCGCGGCTGCGAGCATGGCTGCATTTATTGCTATGCACGGCCCAGCCACGCTTATTGGGACATGTCGCCGGGGCTGGATTTCGAAACCAAACTGATCGCCAAAACCAACGCGGCACAGCTACTGGAAGAACAGCTGGGGAAAAAAGGCTATCAATGTGCGCCGATCAACCTCGGATCCAACACCGATCCCTATCAGCCGATCGAACGCGAACACCGGATCACCCGCCAGACCCTCGAAGTACTGCTGCGCTACCGGCATCCGGTGACGATCGTCACCAAGGGCTCGCTGATCCTGCGCGACCTCGACCTGCTCACCGAACTGGCACAACAGCGGCTGGTGGCGGTGATGATCAGCCTGACCACCCTGGACGACGAACTCAAACGCATCCTCGAACCCCGCGCCGCCGCACCCAAGGCCCGGTTACGGGCGATCCGGGTGATGCGCGAGGCGGGGATTCCAGTGGGCGTGTTGTGTTCGCCGATGATTCCGATGATCAACGACAGCGAAATCGAAAGCCTGCTGACCGAGGCCCACGCGGCCGGCGCCCAGAGCGCGGCCTACATGATGCTGCGCCTGCCGCTGGAAGTGGCACCGCTGTTCGAGGAATGGCTCGAGGCGCACTACCCGCAACGTGCAGCGCATGTGCTGAGCCTGATCCGCCAAAGCCGTGGCGGCGAGCTGTACGACAGCCGTTTCGGTGCCCGGATGCGCGGCGAGGGGCCGTTTGCCGACCTGCTCGCCCAGCGCTTCGCCAAAGCGATCAAGCGCTTGGGACTCAATCACCGCGAAGGCTACAACCTCGACTGCACGGCCTTCTGTCCGCCGGGTCGTCAGATGGCGCTGATTTAGCGACAATTGGCCCATGGTTGAGAGGAAGGAATGCTTGACCCGGTTTACGCCGGTCACACATTTTGTGACCTGGAACACACGTTCTAGAGCGCTTGATTCAGTTTGAGTTAAGTTTCGGCAGTTACCTTGCTCATCGAGTGACTGACGGGTCGGGATGACCCGGATGTTCTAAACAGCCACTGGCTTCACACCGGAATACACGGGAACGACTCCCCGAATCCGCCAATGAGGATGAATCATGAGTGACAAGGATAAACAGCCGTTGGCTGCGTCGGCGCAAGCCGCCCCTGTGGCGGAATCCGCCGATGCAGCGTTGAAGCGTATCGTTGACGGCTTTTTGCATTTTCATCATGAGGTCTTCCCACAGCAGGAAGAACTCTTCAAGAAACTCGCCACGGCCCAATCGCCACGGGCCATGTTCATCACCTGCGCCGACTCGCGCATCGTTCCTGAACTGATCACCCAGAGTTCGCCCGGCGATCTGTTCGTGACCCGTAACGTCGGCAACGTCGTGCCACCCTACGGCCAGATGAACGGCGGCGTTTCCACCGCCATCGAATATGCGGTACTGGCCCTCGGCGTGCAGCACATCATCATTTGCGGCCACTCCGACTGCGGCGCCATGCGTGCGGTACTCAATCCGGACAGCCTGGAAAAGATGCCGACGGTCAAAGCCTGGCTGCGCCACGCCGAAGTCGCGAAAACCATGGTGCATGACAACTGCAACTGCGCCGACGAAAAAGAAAGCATGCCGATCCTCACCGAGGAAAACGTCATCGCCCAACTGCAGCACTTGCGTACCCATCCTTCGGTAGCCTCGCGCATGGCGAACGGTCATCTGTTCATCCATGGCTGGGTCTACAACATCGAAACCAGCGAAATCAAAGCTTACGACGCGGATCAGGGATGCTTCCTGCCGCTCGACGGCAGCCATCCGATTCCGGTGGCGACGCCCAAAGCGCGCTTCTAAATCCTCCTAAAAATCCGTGTGGTTTGACGCCGGCCGCTGTTTCAGCGGCCAGGCCTTGCCACGCCTGAAGAAAACTTCGGGAGTATCGCCATGCGTGCGGCTCAATTGAAAGCTGTGTTGCCACGGGAGCTGCTCGCTTCAGTGGTTGTGTTTCTGGTCGCGTTGCCGCTGTGCATGGGCATTGCCATTGCTTCGGGGCTGCCACCGGCCAAAGGCCTGATCACCGGGATCATCGGAGGGCTGGTGGTGGGCTGGCTGGCGGGGTCGCCGTTGCAGGTCAGCGGTCCGGCGGCGGGTCTGGCGGTGCTGGTGTTCGAACTGGTGCGCCAGCACGGCATTGAAATGCTCGGGCCGATCCTGCTGCTCGCCGGTTTCCTGCAACTGGTAGCGGGACGCCTGAAGCTCGGATGCTGGTTCCGGGTCACGGCGCCAGCGGTGGTGTACGGCATGCTTGCCGGTATCGGTGTGCTGATCGTGCTGTCACAGGTGCATGTGATGCTTGACGCGTCACCGAAACCCTCTGGTCTGGACAATCTGACGGCATTCCCCGGCGCAGTGGCGCAGGCGTTGCCGTCCTTTGGCTGGCAGGCCGGGCTGCTCGGGCTGTCGACCATCGCGGTGATGTGGCTGTGGGAAAAATTCCGCCCGCATTCGCTGCGTTTCATTCCCGGCGCGCTGCTCGGGGTCGGGCTGGCGACAGGTGCCAGCCTTTTGCTGGCGCTGCAAGTGAAGCGGGTTGAAGTGCCGGCGAATCTGGCCGAAGCCATCGACTGGCTGAAACCGGCGGACCTGCTCAGCCTGGCCGACCCGACGCTGCTGATCGCCGCGTTCGCTGTCGCCTTCATCGCCAGCGCCGAAACCCTGCTGTCCGCCGCCGCGGTGGATCGCATGCACAGTGGCGCGCGTTCGGACTTCGACCGTGAGCTGTCGGCGCAAGGCGTCGGTAACATGCTTTGCGGTCTGGTCGGCGCGCTGCCGATGACCGGGGTGATCGTACGCAGTTCGGCCAACGTCCAGGCCGGCGCCACCACGCGCTACTCGACGATTTTCCATGGCCTGTGGCTGCTGGCGTTCGTGCTGTTGCTGTCGAGTGTACTGCAGAGCATTCCGGTGGCGAGTCTGGCGGGCGTTCTGGTCTACACCGGTTTCAAACTGGTGGATCTCAAGGCGTTCCGTGGTCTGGGGCGTTATGGCCGGATGCCGATGTTCACCTACGCCGCCACGGCGCTGGCGATCATCTTCACCGACCTGTTGACGGGCGTATTGATCGGTTTCGGCCTGACTTTGTTGAAACTGGCGTTCAAGGCCTCGCGCCTGAAAATCAGCCTGATCGATCTGCCGCAGGAAGGGGAAATGGAGTTGCGTCTGGTGGGCGCCGCGACGTTCCTCAAGGTGCCGGCGCTGACTCAGGTACTGGGCAGCATTCCGCCGGGCACGACGGTGCACGTGCCGCTCAATAACCTGAGCTACATCGACCATTCGTGTCTGGAACTGCTCGAAGAGTGGGGCCGGGCGAATGCGGCCAAGGGGGCGAAACTGTTGATCGAGTCGCGTGGATTGAAGCGACGGCTCGAGGGGAGGATCCGCACCACCACCGGAATAGGTGCTGCTGGCTAAAAACCTGACGTGGAAATACCCCTGTGGGAGCGGGCTTGCTCGCGAAATCGGTGGATCAGTCGACATTAATTTTGACTGACACAGCGCTTTCGCGAGCAAGCCCGCTCCCACATTTGAATCGCGTGCAACTCCGGTTTATGCAGCAGGCTGATCCAGTTCCAGGCCCACGCCCAGACGCCGGCTCATGCACGGCCAGCGTTTCCATGCCGCACCGGTGTCCGGGCTGCTGAGTTTCTCGCGGTAGGCTTCCACCGACTCCAGCGCAAAGCTGTCGTCGTCGAGCATGCTGTCCACCGCGTGGTGCACCACTTCGTCGAGTTGGTTGGCAAATTCCTCACCGATCAACTGGTGAGCAATCAGATTGGCGACCGTCATGTCCAAGGGGATCAGTGGCTGGCCGAAATGCTTGATGTACAGGTCGTTGACCTCTTCGACAAAACGGTGCGCCAGATAGGCTTCGTCCAGCAGACTGTCCAGGCCCACGGGCGGCTGGAGGAAGTACTGCTCGGCAATTTTCAGCACCGGTTTGATCTGCGATTCGATTCCCGCTTCCCTGGCGACTTCATTGGCTGCATCCAGCAGGTCTGGCACTTCGTCGATGTAGGCGGCGACAAAACGCGTCAGCACGCCGTTGGCGTCGGTTTCCGGCAACTGGATCGCCGGGTGCAGGTGTTGCATTTGAGCTTCGAGCTGACGGGTCAGCTTTCCGGTTTCAATCTCGTGTTGTCGGGCTATGTGTATTTGCTCGCGCAATGCGGCGGTGTTCATGAAAACTCCAGGAAACAAGGCAATGAAATAGGGAAGACATAACTTAGCTGGCTTACGAAAAATGCTAAGACGCATTTGTCATAATTATTTCATCCTTGATGCACCGGCGTTATATCGGTTTGCCACCACTCGTCTGCATCCTTCTCCATTCGTGCCCTGGAACGCAAGCGTCAGCTGTTTCATTCGATTTACGTCCTCACATTGCATTTCTCGGTGGCTGTCTATACTCGCCATTGAATGGAGTTAGCTGATGACGCCCGACTGCCCACGCAGCAAGGCCCGGCGATTCAAGTTCGTAGTCTGATGCAGCCGCTCCCTTGCCTCTGGTGAAAGCCGGCGGGATAACAAGAACGATAAGGGGAACCCGCAATGATGCGACATCCACACGTCTGGATGGGCCTCCTGTTGTGGTCGATTTTCAGCCCGGTGCAAGCTGCCTGGACTGTGAATATGGCGCCTGGAGCGACTGAAATCAGTCACGCAGTATTCGACCTGCACATGACCATTTTCTGGATCTGTGTGGTGATCGGGATCATCGTCTTCGGCGCCATGTTCTGGTCGATGATGGTGCACCGCCGTTCTACCGGGCAGGTCGCCGCAAAATTCCACGAAAGCACCACCGTCGAAATTCTCTGGACCGTCGTCCCGCTGCTGATTCTGGTGGCGATGGCCGTTCCGGCGACCGCGACCCTGATCAAGATGTACGACACCAGTGAGCCGGATATCGATATCCAGATCACCGGTTATCAGTGGAAGTGGCACTACAAATACCTGGGCCAGGACGTCGAGTTCTTCAGCAACCTGGCCACGCCCGCCGAGCAGATCCACAACAAGGAGGCCAAGGGCGAGCACTACCTGCTCGAAGTCGACAAGCCGCTGGTGCTACCGACCGGGGCCAAGGTGCGCTTCCTCGTGACCTCCGCCGACGTGATCCACTCCTGGTGGGTGCCGGCCTTCGCGGTCAAGCGCGATGCGATCCCCGGGTTCGTCAACGAAGCCTGGACCCGCATCGACAAGCCCGGCCTCTACCGTGGCCAGTGCGCCGAATTGTGCGGCAAGGACCACGGCTTCATGCCGATCGTGGTCGACGTCAAGGAGAAGGCCGACTACGAAAAATGGCTTGCCGAGCGCAAGGCCGAAGCGTTGCAGCTCAAGGAGCTGACCAGCAAGGAATGGACCCTCGACGAACTCAAGGAACGTGGCGACAAGATCTACCACACCACCTGCGTCGCCTGTCACCAGGCTGAAGGCCAGGGCCTGCCACCAATGTTCCCGGCCCTCAAGGGCTCGAAAATCGCCACCGGCCCGAAAGAAGGCCACTTGAGCATTGTCTTCCACGGCAAGCCCGGCACCGCCATGGCGGCGTTCGGCAAGCAGCTGTCGGAAGTCGATATCGCAGCGGTCGTGACCTACGAACGTAACGCCTGGGGCAACAACAAGGGCGACATGGTCACGCCAAAAGAAGTGCTGGAGCTGAAACAGGCGGAAAGCAAATGAGCCGGTCTATTGCGTACTTCGTGAACCGGTCGGGGCCCTGCGTCCCGGCCTGCCCAGTCCACTCACTTGAAGGAGACCGGCCATGAGCGCTGTCATCGATGACCACGGTCATGCCGACCACGACCACACCCACGGCCCCGCCAAAGGCCTGATGCGCTGGGTGCTGACCACCAACCACAAGGACATCGGCACGCTGTACCTGTGGTTTGCGTTCTGCATGTTCCTGCTCGGCGGCTCGTTCGCCATGGTGATCCGCGCCGAGCTGTTCCAGCCCGGCCTGCAGATCGTGGAGCCTGCGTTCTTCAACCAGATGACCACCATGCACGGCCTGGTGATGGTGTTCGGTGCGGTGATGCCGGCGTTCGTCGGCCTCGCCAACTGGATGATCCCGTTGATGGTCGGCGCGCCGGACATGGCCCTGCCGCGGATGAACAACTTCAGCTTCTGGCTGCTGCCGGCGGCGTTCCTGCTGCTGGTCTCGACCCTGTTTACCCCCGGTGGCGGGCCGAACTTCGGCTGGACGTTCTACGCGCCGTTGTCCACCACCTATGCCCCGGAAAGCGTGACGTTCTTCATCTTCGCCATCCACCTGATGGGGATCAGTTCGATCATGGGCGCGATCAACGTGATCGCCACCATCCTCAACCTGCGCGCCCCCGGCATGACCCTGATGAAAATGCCGCTGTTCGTCTGGACCTGGCTGATCACCGCGTTCCTGCTGATCGCGGTGATGCCGGTGCTGGCCGGGTGCGTGACGATGATGTTGATGGACATCCACTTCGGCACCAGCTTCTTCAGTGCCGCCGGTGGCGGTGACCCGGTGCTGTTCCAGCATGTGTTCTGGTTCTTCGGCCACCCCGAGGTGTACATCATGATCCTGCCGGCCTTCGGTGCCGTCAGCCAGATCATCCCGACCTTCTCGCGCAAGCCGCTGTTCGGCTACACCTCGATGGTCTACGCCACAGCGAGCATCGCGTTCCTGTCGTTCATCGTCTGGGCGCACCACATGTTCGTGGTGGGCATCCCGCTGGTGGGCGAGTTGTTCTTCATGTACGCGACGATGCTGATCGCGGTGCCGACCGGGGTGAAGGTGTTCAACTGGGCCAGCACCATGTGGCAAGGCTCGATGACCTTCGAGACGCCGATGCTGTTTGCCGTGGCGTTCGTGATTCTGTTCTCCATCGGCGGTTTCTCCGGGCTGATGCTGGCCATCGCCCCGGCCGACTTCCAGTACCAGGACACCTACTTCGTGGTCGCGCATTTCCACTACGTACTGGTGCCGGGGGCGATCTTCGGGATCTTCGCGTCGGCCTATTACTGGCTGCCGAAATGGACCGGCCACATGTACGACGAAACCCTGGGCAAGCTGCACTTCTGGCTGTCCTTCGTCGGCATGAACCTGACGTTCTTCCCGATGCACTTCGTGGGTCTGGCGGGCATGCCCCGGCGGATTCCGGACTACAACCTGCAGTTCGCCGACTTCAACATGGTCTCGTCGATCGGCGCGTTCATGTTCGGCGCCACGCAGATCTTCTTTCTGTTCATCGTGATCAAGACCATCCGTGGCGGCGAGCCGGCTCCGGCCAAACCGTGGGATGGCGCCGAAGGTCTGGAATGGAGCGTGCCGTCACCGGCGCCGTATCACACCTTCACCACGCCGCCGGAAGTGAAATGAACCCTGTAGCCGTTGAGGGCCGCCACCATGGCTGACTCGATTTCGATGAAGAAGCTGGTCACCCGACTGCTCGGCGTGGTGGTGGCGATGTTCGTCTTCGGCTTTGCCCTGGTGCCGATCTACGACGTGATGTGCAAGGCGTTCGGTATCAACGGCAAGACCGCCGGGCAGTACGAGGGCGAGCAGACCGTCGATGCTACGCGGCAGGTGCGGGTGCAGTTTCTGTCGACCAACACCGCCGACATGCCATGGGATTTCTATCCCAAGCATGACGAGCTGACGGCCAACCCCGGCGCGGTGAACGAGATGATCTTCATCGCGCGCAACCCCACCGACAAACCAATGAGCGCTCAAGCCGTACCGAGCATCGCGCCGAGCAATGCGGCGGCGTATTTCCACAAGACCGAATGCTTTTGCTTTACCCAGCAGGTGCTGCAGCCCGGTCAGCAGATCGAGATGCCGGTGCGTTTCATCGTTGACCGCGACATGCCCAAGGACGTGAAGCACCTGACGCTGTCCTACACGCTGTTCGATATCACCGCCCGACATCCTCCGGTGGCTGCAAACACTGGCGGTTAAGCGTGCCCGATAAGGAGAACAATAAATGGCAACTCATGAGCACTATTACGTCCCGGCCCAGAGCAAGTGGCCGATCGTCGCCACGGTGGGGATGTTCGTCACCGTGTACGGTCTGGCGACCTGGTTCAACGATCTGAAGGCAGCGCGTCCGGAATCCCACGGCCCGCTGATCTTTTTCGTCGGCGGTCTGTTGCTGGCGTACATGCTGTTCGGCTGGTTCGGTACGGTGATCAAGGAGAGCCGCGCGGGGTTGTACAGCCCGCAGCTGGACCGCTCGTTCCGCTGGGGCATGAGCTGGTTCATCTTCTCCGAGGTGATGTTCTTCATCGCCTTCTTCGGCGCGCTGTTCTACGTGCGGCACATTTCCGGCCCGGCACTGGGCGGCGAAGGCACCAAAGGCATCGCCCACATGCTCTGGCCGAACTTCCAGTTCACCTGGCCGCTGCTGCACACGCCGGATCCGAAACTGTTCCCGCCGCCCAAGGAAGTCATCAGCCCCTGGGGCCTGCCGCTGATCAACACCATCCTGCTGGTGAGCTCCAGCGTGACCATCACCATCGCCCACCACGCGCTGAAGAAAGGTCATCGCGGCGCGCTGAAACTGTGGCTGGCGATCACCGTGCTGCTGGGCTGCGCGTTCCTCGGTTTCCAGGCCGAAGAATACATCCACGCCTACCACGAACTGGGGCTGACCCTCGGCTCGGGCATCTACGGCGCGACGTTCTTCATGCTCACCGGTTTCCACGGCGCCCACGTGACCATCGGCACGATCATTCTGTTCGTGATGCTGATGCGCATCATGAAGGGCCACTTCGACAACGAACATCAGTTCGGTTTTGAAGCGGCGAGCTGGTATTGGCACTTCGTCGATGTGGTGTGGATCGGTTTGTTCATCTTCGTTTACGTGCTCTGAGGAACAGAGCTACCAAGGCGCGTGCGACACCAGTTGGCCGCTGTAGAAACCCCAGGCAATCAAGCCGACGGTGCAAGCGGCCAATGCCACCCGAACACTCAAGGCGATCACCAGGCGATTCGAGCTGCTGTCGTCCTTGACCAGGAAAAACAGGCCGCTGAACAGGCTGACCACCGTGGCAATCAGCATCAGGACGATGGCTGCTTTGAGCATGGGAAGAACTCCGGGGGAACTAGCGATGCACTTGAGTATAGCGATCGCACTGACTGATTTTCTGGCGCGGCCATGAAGCGCTTCCGGCCGGGCGTGGTGCCGACTCTGGTGGTCGGCCTGCTGCTGCCGTTGCTGATTTCGCTGGGCTTCTGGCAACTGGGCCGGGGCGCGGAGAAAACCGCCCTGCTCGCCAGCTACGCCGAACGCCGCGCCGCCGAACCGATGGCCAGCACCGAGTTGCTGCACAGCGCCGATCCGGCCTTTCGCCGGGTGCATCTGCACGGCCAGTTCGATGCCGCGCACAGCCTGTTGCTGGACAACCGTCAGCGCAACGGCAAGGTCGGCGTCGAATTGCTGCAACCGTTTCAGGATCAACGCAGCGGCCAGTGGCTGCTGGTCAATCGCGGCTGGCTGCCATGGCCAGACCGGCGCACGGCACCGCAATTCAACACCCCGACCGATGCCGTGAATGTCGATGCCTGGGTGTATGTCGCCCCCGGTGCCACCTTCCAGCTGCATGCCGATCCGGTCAGCAGCACCTGGCCGCAAACCGTCACCGCCGTCGAACCCGCGAAGCTGTGGAAAACCCTCGAACGCGATGGTTTCGCCTACGAATTACGCGCCGAACCCGGCCCCGCCAGCTATCAGGCCGACTGGCCGGTAGTCGCGATGGGCCCGGAAAAACACCTCGGTTACGCCGTGCAGTGGTTCGCCATGGCCACCGCCCTGCTCGGGCTCTACCTCTATCTCGGCTGGCACAACGCAAAGGAGAAACACCATGGGAGCGGCCATGAATCCACCCAGCATGTCTGAAACGAAAGTCCCGGCCAGTCGCCGTCGCGGACGCATCCAGCTGCTGCTGATCGTGCTCGGCGTGGTCGGTCCGATGATCCTCGCCACCGGCATGTACAAGTTGCAGTTCTGGGTGCCGGAAGGTCGCAGCTATCACGGCGAATTGATCGGCAACGGTCAGACCCGCGCCGACCTCGGCATCCAGGCTGACGAAACGCGCTGGCAGATGCTCGTGACCGCACCGAAGGATTGCGCGGTGGACTGCCAGCAACTGGTGTACTTGGCGCGGCAGATCCAGATCGGCCTGGGCCGCGAAGCCGGGCGCGCCAGCCACGCCCTGGCCGCTGCACAACCGTTGGCTGCCGACTACGAAGCCAAGCTGACCCGCGAATATCCGCAGCTGCAACGCTACCCGCTGGACGCAGCCACCTTCAGCAAGGCCACGGGCGACAAGGCCACACCGCAGCTGTGGATCATCGATCCCCACGGCAACCTCGTGCTGCGTTACGACCCGAGCGTCAAGGGCAAGGATCTGCTCAACGACCTGCGCCACCTGCTGAAACTGTCGAACATCGGATAAGGGCATCGTCATGGCCAAACCTGGATTTCGCCTCGCGCTGTTTGCCACCCTGCTGGCACTGATCGTCGTGCTGCTCGGCGCCTACACCCGCCTTACCCACGCCGGCCTCGGCTGCCCGGACTGGCCGGGCTGCTACGGGTTCATCAGCGTGCCGAAAAGCGAAGCCCAACTGGCCCATGCCGAACTGCATTTCCCGGACGCGCCGGTGGAGGCGCACAAAGGCTGGAACGAGATGATCCACCGTTACTTCGCCGGCACCCTCGGCCTGCTGATCTCGGTGTTGGCCGGTCGCGCGTGGGTCAATCGTCGTCATCCGGGACAACCGCTGAAGCTGCCGCTGTTTCTGCTGGCGGTGGTGTTCGCCCAGGCGGCGTTCGGCATGTGGACGGTGACGCTCAAGCTCTGGCCGCAAGTGGTGACCGGGCATTTGCTCGGCGGCTTCGCGACCTTGAGCCTGCTGTTTCTGCTGACGTTGCGACTGTCCGGCGTGCTGCCGGCGCTGACCGTGCCCAAGCGTCTGCAATATTGGGCGACTGCCGGATTGCTGTTGGTGATCGGCCAGATTGCTCTCGGCGGCTGGGTCAGTTCCAACTACGCGGCAGTGGCCTGCATCGACTTCCCGACCTGCCACGGCCAGTGGCTGCCGCCAGCGGATTTCGCCAACGGCTTTCACCTGACCCAACACATCGGCCCCAATTATCTTGGCGGGCAACTCGACAGCGATGCACGCACGGCGATTCACCTGACCCACCGCATCGGTGCGTTACTGGTGACGGTCGTCCTGCTCGGCCTGGCCTGGCAACTGAAAGTGGTGGGCATGACGCGACTGGCCGGGCTGGTGCTGATCGCCCTCGCCGCACAGATCACCCTCGGCATCAGCAACGTGCTGTTCCATCTGCCGCTGCCGGTGGCTGTGGCGCATAACGCCGGCGGCGCAGCGCTGCTGCTGACCATGGTGCTGGTCAACTATCACGCGCGGACCAGTCTGGTTCGGGTCAGGCAGCCGATGATCGCGCGCTGGCGCCTGAGCCCGCGTAAACACTCGGCGGCGCCCATCACGATTAAAGGAGAGACGCCATGGCGATTCTGATCGGCGAACGTCCGGCGCAGGCGCTGTGGCGTGATTACCTGGAGCTGACCAAACCGAAAGTCGTGGTGCTGATGCTGATCACCTCGCTGGTGGGCATGTTCCTCGCGACCCGCGCCGGGGTGCCGTGGACGGTGCTGGTGTTCGGCAACCTGGGGATCGCGCTGTGTGCCGGTGGCGCGGCGGCGGTCAATCATGTGGTGGACCGGCGCATCGATGCGGTCATGGCCCGCACCCACAAACGGCCATTGGCCGAGGGCCGGGTTTCGCCCACGGGCGCACTGACCTTTGCGCTGGTGCTGGCACTGCTCGGCCAGGCCCTGCTGCTGACCTTCACCAATCCGCTGACCGCGTGGCTGACCCTGGCCTCGCTGCTTGGCTACGCGGTGATCTACACCGGTTTCCTCAAACGCGCGACGCCGCAGAACATCGTCATCGGTGGCCTCGCCGGCGCCGCCCCGCCGCTGCTCGGTTGGACCGCCGCCACCGGCCACGTCAGTGCCGAACCGCTGCTGCTGGTGCTGATCATCTTCGCCTGGACCCCGCCGCACTTCTGGGCGCTGGCGATCCATCGCAAGGAGGAATACGCCAAGGCCGACATTCCGATGCTGCCGGTCACCCATGGCGAGCACTACACCAAAGTGCACATTCTGCTGTACACCTTCGCCCTGCTGGCGGTCAGCCTGTTGCCGTACGTGATTCACATGAGCGGCCTGCTGTACCTGATCTGCGCGCTCGGTCTGGGCGCCAGGTTTCTGCAATGGGCCGTGGTGCTGTACCGTGGCACTCGGCCGCACGCGGCGATCAACACCTTCAAGTACTCTATCTGGTACCTGTTTCTGCTGTTCATCGCCCTGCTCGTAGACCACTACTTACTGTTGAACCTATGACTCGAACCCAGAAAACCGTCTTCATCCTCGTCGCCGTGATCGCGCTGATCCTCGGCCTGACCGTCAACAAAGTGCTGAGCGGCAAGGGCCAGGGCGACCCGACCGCACTGATCGACGCCGGCATCATCCTGCTGCCGCAGAGCCGCAACCTGCCGGACGTGACGATGACCAATCAGGACGGCCAACCGGTCACGATCAACGAGCTCAAGGGCAAGTGGAGTCTGCTGTTCTTCGGCTATACCTTCTGCCCGGACATCTGCCCGACCACCCTCGCCCAGCTGCGCCAGATCAAGAGCGAATTGCCGAAGGATGCTGTGAACAAGTTGCAGATCGTGCTGGTCAGCGTCGACCCGAACCGCGACAACCCTGCGCAGTTGAAACAGTACCTGGGCTACTTCGATCCACAGTTCATCGGCCTGACACCAAAGTCCATCGACGAGCTGCAGAAGGTGGCGAACGCGGTGAGCATTCCGTTCATTCCGGCGGACACCAGCAAGCCGAATTACACGGTAGATCACAGCGGCAACCTGGCGGTGATCGGGCCTGATGGGACGCAGCGCGGGTTTATTCGGGCGCCGTTGAACAACGCCAAGCTGGTGGCGCAGTTGCCGGTGATGTTGAACCGCAAGTAAGAAGATCAAAAGCTAGCCCTCACCCTAACCCTCTCCCGGAGGGAGAGGGAACCGAATGGGGGATGCTGCAGATTTACGTCGACCTGATCATGCTTCACCGAATCCATAATCGACTCGAACTTGCAGGTCGACAGATAGCGCAAGACACCTACGTCGGCCCCCTCTCCCTTCGGGAGAGGGCTGGGGTGAGGGACGAATACACAGTGGGTCCAAAGCCGAACACCCGGCCACAAAAAAGGGGACGCCACTGGCGTCCCCTTTTTCGTTACAGCTATCTGAATCAGAACGCCGGCAACACCGCGCCTTTGTACTTCTCGGTAATGAATTTTTTCACTTCCGGGCTGTGCAGGGCAGCGGCCAGTTTCTTCATGGCGTCGCTGTCCTTGTTGTCCGCGCGGGACACCAGGATGTTCACGTAAGGCGAGTCGCTGCCTTCGATGACCAGCGCATCCTTGGACGGATCGAGCTTGGCTTCCAGCGCGTAGTTGGTGTTGATCAGCGCCAGGTCGACCTGGGTCAGCACGCGCGGGATGGTCGCGGCTTCCAGTTCACGGATTTTCAGGTCTTTCGGGTTCTCGGCGATGTCCTTGACGGTCGACAGGATGTTGGTCGGATCCTTCAATGTGATCACGCCGGCCTTGGCCAGCAACAACAGCGCACGGCCGCCGTTGGTGGCGTCGTTCGGGATCACCACGTTGGCGCCGCTTGGCAGCTCTTCGATTTTCTTGAACTTGCTGGAGTAGGCGCCCAGCGGTTCCAGGTGCACGCCGGTCACGGACACCAGGCTGGTGCCCTTGGCCTTGTTGAACTCATCGAGGTACGGCTGGTGCTGGAAGAAGTTGGCGTCCAGACGCTTCTCGGCCACCTGGACATTCGGCTGTACGTAGTCGGTGAAGACCTTGACCTTCAGATCCACGCCTTCTTTGGCCAGAGCCGGCTTCACGAATTCGAGGATTTCCGCGTGCGGTACCGGAGTGGCAGCAACGGTCAGGGTTTCGTCGGCGTGGGCCGAGAACGCTGCAACGGCAGCCAGGGCAACGATCAGTTTTTTCATTCAGCTAACTCCTTTTTACGGCGCCGGTCTGGCGCCTGCCAGCGAATGGCCGGCTCATGTCATTACAAAACCGGTTATTTGCGCGAGAAGTGCACGACCAGTCGGTCGCCGACCATTTGCAGCACTTGCACCAGAATCAGCAGCAACACCACGGTGACAATCATCACGTCAGTCTGGAAACGCTGATAGCCGAAACGGATCGCCAGGTCACCCAGGCCACCGGCACCGACCACACCGGCCATCGCCGTGTAGGAAACCAGTGTAATCGCCGTCACCGTAATTGCTGCGAAGATGCCTGGACGGGCCTCCGGCAGCAAAGCGTTCATGATGATCTGGCGAGTGGTCGCGCCCATCGACTGGGTCGCTTCGATGATGCCGCGATCGACTTCACGCAGGGCGGTTTCCACCAGCCGCGCAAAGAACGGTGTCGCGCCCACTACCAGCGGCGGAATCGCACCGGCCACGCCCAGCGAGGTGCCGGTGATCAGCACGGTGAACGGGATCATCACAATCAACAGAATAATGAACGGCAACGAACGCAGGATGTTCACCACCAACGACAGCAGCGCGTACACGCCTTTGGCTTCGAGCAACTGACGCGGGCTGCACAGGAAAAGCAGCACGCCCAGCGGCAGGCCGAGCAGCACGGTGAACAGCAGCGAACCACCGAGCATCATCATGGTGTCGCCGGTTGCGAGCCAGATTTCGTACCAGTCGATATTGGTGAAGAAACTCATCAGGTCTTCCATTAGCGCAACACCTCCATATGAACGTCAGCGGCGGTGAAGCGGGCGAAGGCTGCTTCCATGTCGCCACCGGTGACGGCGAGGGTCAACTGCCCGTAAGGAATGTCTTTGATGCGGTCGATGCGACCGGCCAGGATGCTGTAGTCCACACCGGTTTCCCGGGCGACGGTACCGAGCAACGGCGCGTAGGTCGCTTCGCCCTGGAAGGTCAGACGCACGATGCGGCCCGGCACGTGAGCGAAGTCATCGCGCTGCTCGCTTTCGTCGATCTGCTCGCTTTCCTGAACAAAGCGCTTGGTGGTCGGGTGCTTCGGATGCAGGAACACATCGGCCACCGAACCTTGCTCGACGATCACACCGGCGTCCATCACGCCGACCTGATCGCACACGCGGCGGATCACATCCATCTCGTGGGTGATCAGGACGATGGTCAGCTTCAGCTCGCGGTTGATCTCGGCCAGCAGTTGCAGGACCGACGCCGTGGTCTGCGGGTCGAGAGCGCTGGTGGCTTCGTCGCACAGCAGGATTTTCGGCTTGGTCGCCAGGGCGCGGGCGATGCCGACGCGCTGCTTCTGACCGCCGGACAACTGCGCCGGGTACTTCTTGGCATGATCGGACAAGCCGACCCGCGCCAGCAACTCGGCCACACGCTGGTCGATCTCGGCGCGGGACAGCTCACCGGCCAGGGTCAGTGGCAGCGCGACGTTGTCGGCCACGGTCTTGGATGCCAGCAGGTTGAAGTGCTGGAAGATCATCCCGACCTGCTGACGGAAACGGCGCAGGCCGTTGGCGTCCAGCGCGGTGACTTCTTCGCCGTCGACGATGATCTTGCCGCCACTGGATTGCTCCAGGCGATTGATCAGACGCAGCAGGGTACTTTTTCCCGCGCCGGAATGGCCAATCAGGCCGAACACCTGACCGTTCTCGATGGAGAAGCTGGTCGGGTGCAGCGCGGTGATGTCCTTACCGGCGACGCGGTAAGTCTTATGGACGTTTTGAAACTCGATCACGTAGCGAACCTTGTGGGGCGCGTTGGAAAAGGATCAGCGGTTAGCCGGGCGCGCATTTTAGCCTGTCCGTATAGAGGTTCTTAGCATTTATTTCGCAAATATCCTTCGATTTGGCAATAACAGGATCAAAGGTCATAAAAAAGGAACGCCCGAAACCCTCGTCAGTCACTACTTAAGCGACTTGAAAACCCTGGGTGCCGTGCCTGGGAAACACTCAAGCGTCCCGGAGCAATCCCGGGACAAACAGGAGTTCATGACTGATGAGTACCAAGAAACCTGCCAATGACAAAAGCCAACTGGCCGGCACCGATACCCCGGATCGCGCCAACACCAACGCCAAACTCGACAGCCTGGAGAAGTTTCGCTCCGACGCTACCGGTCAGGCCCTGCGCACCAACCAGGGCGTGAAAATTGCTGATAACCAAAACACTCTCAAGGCCGGGGCTCGCGGGCCGTCGCTTTTGGAAGACTTCATCATGCGTGAAAAGATCACGCACTTTGACCATGAACGGATTCCCGAGCGCATCGTTCACGCCCGCGGCACCGGCGCCCATGGATTCTTTCAAAGCTACGAGAACCATGCGGCGCTGACCAAGGCCGGTTTCCTGCAGGATCCGGGGAAGAAAACTCCGGTATTCGTGCGCTTTTCCACGGTCCAGGGGCCGCGCGGCTCCGGCGACACCGTCCGTGACGTGCGCGGTTTTGCCGTGAAGTTCTTCACCGACGAAGGCAACTTCGATCTGGTCGGCAACAACATGCCGGTATTTTTCATACAGGACGCGATCAAGTTTCCCGACTTCGTCCACGCGGTAAAACCCGAGCCGCACAACGAAATACCCACCGGTGGCTCGGCCCACGACACCTTCTGGGACTTCGTGTCCTTGGTGCCGGAATCGGCGCACATGGTCATCTGGGCCATGTCCGACCGGGCCATCCCGAAAAGCCTGCGCAGCATGCAGGGCTTCGGCGTGCACACCTTCCGGCTGATCAATGCCGAGGGCAAATCGCGCTTCGTCAAATTCCACTGGCGCCCTACTGCCGGCACTTGTTCGCTGGTATGGGACGAGGCGCAAAAACTCGCGGGTAAAGACACCGACTTCCATCGGCGCGATCTGTGGGAAGCCATCGAGATGGGTGACTACCCGGAATGGGAACTCGGCGTTCAGGTCATCGAAGAGGAAAACGAGCACGACTTCGATTTCGACATCCTCGACCCGACCAAACTGATTCCCGAAGAAATCGTTCCGATCACGCCGCTGGGCAAGATGACCCTCAACCGCAACCCGGACAACTTCTTCGCCGAGACCGAGCAGGTCGCGTTCTGCCCAGGCCATATCGTGCCGGGCATCGACTTCTCGAATGACCCGCTGCTGCAAGGTCGGCTGTTTTCCTACACCGACACGCAGATCAGCCGACTCGGTGGGCCGAACTTTCATGAGCTGCCGATCAACCGCCCGGTCGCACCGTTCCACAATGGCCAGCGCGATGCCCAGCACCGCACGGTGATCGACAAGGGCCGTGCCTCGTATGAACCCAATTCCATCGATGGCGGTTGGCCGAAAGAGACGCCACCGGCCGCGCAGGACGGCGGCTTCGAGAGCTACCCGGAGCGTATCGACGCCAACAAGATCCGTCAGCGCAGCGAGTCGTTCAGCGACCACTTCTCCCAGGCGCGGCTGTTCTTCAACAGCATGAGCCCGCACGAGAAAGAGCACATCATCGCCGCCTACAGTTTCGAACTGGGCAAGGTTGAGCGTGAGTTCATCCGGGCGCGGGAAGTGAACGAGATTCTCGCCAACATCGATCTGGAGCTGGCCAAACGCGTGGCGGCCAACCTGGGTCTGCCAGCGCCAGGCAAAGGTACTGTCGACGTGCCCAAAACATCACTGGATCGCTCGCCGGCGCTGAGTCAGGCCAACCTGCTGCCGGAGAACATCAAGACACGAAAAGTTGCGATCCTTGCGGCCAACGGCGTCGATGGTGCGGCGATTGATGCGATGAAGCAGGCGCTGGCGGCAGAAGGTGCGCACGCCAAACTGCTCGGCCCGACCTCGGCGCCGGTGAAGACCGCCGATGGCAAAAGCCTAGCGGTGGATGCGTCGATGGAAGGTTTGCCTTCGATTGCGTTCGATGCGGTATTCGTGCCGGGTGGCGCGGCGTCGGTTAAAGCGTTGAGCGGTGACGGCGTGGCGTTGCATTACCTGCTGGAGGCGTACAAACACTTGAAGGCGATTGCGCTGCATGGCGAGGCCAAACAGTTGCTGGACGTGTTGAAGCTGGAAACGGATGCGGGGTTGATCGAAGGCAAGGATGTGAAGGCACTGACCCAGCCGTTCTTTGCGGCGATCGGGCAGCATCGGGTCTGGGATCGGGAGCCTAAGGCCAAGGCCATTCCAGCTTAAGGTTGTTGGTTAACTGAAAGGACGCCTTCGCGAGCAAGCCCGCTCCCACAGGAATCATGTTGTACCTGTGGGAGCGAGCCTGCTCGCGATTTTTTATGGTTTACGAGGACTCAAAACCACTTGAGCGGGAACGCTGCGCAGGATCTGCTTCTTGATTTGCAGATCGAAATCCGGATCGAGCTTCTTAACGCGCTTGGTGATCAACGTCGCCAGCCACGGGTAATCATTGGTACGCGGGGCCTGAATGCTCACCGCACAGTCATAGTTCACTACATCGGCGGCGATCGCATCCAGTTGGCGGCGAAGTTTGCGGCTATCTGTGATATTCAGCGCAACCGTGGTGCTTTCGGCAGTCGGATCGATCACCTTGGCTTTCGGCTTGGCTTCAGCGGCCTGCAGCGCTGCTTCGGCTTTCTCCAGCTCGGCCTTGCGCGCTTCGGTGATCGCGCCATTGACACCACCGGTCAGCGCCGGGGCCTTGGGCATCAGCACGCGGGCACGGGCCAGCGCGGTTGCGGCCGCGTTCACATCGCCCTTCTGCAGGACGATCTGGCTGCGGCGCAGATAGGCTTCGGCCAACTGGCGCTGGTATTGCTCAAGGGATTGATCGTTGGGGGTTTCGGCCTGCAAGGCTGCCAATTGGTCTTCGGCAGTGGCCAGTTCGCTGCTGGCCAGGCTTTGCTCCAGCTGTGCGATGGCCGTGGCCCGCGCATCGGGGACTTCGGCCACCGGCGGCGTGCTTTGGCAGGCGCCCAGCAGCACTGAAAAGGCCACAAGGAGCAGATAACGGGAGGCGAACGGCTTCATTCCTGCGACTCTCTATTTGCGCAAAAAACGAGCAAGTCTACACCCCTCGACGGGGCAGAACAAAACTCAGCAGAAACAGTGCGGCCGCCGTCACAACGATTGACGGGCCGGCCGGGGTGTCCTTGAACCACGACAACGCCAGCCCGCCACACACGGCGAGCATGCCCAGCACACTCGCGCCCAGTGCCATCTGCTCCGGCGAACGGGCGTGACGTTGTGCCGCAGCCGCCGGGATGATCAACAGCGACGTGATCAGCAACACACCGACGATTTTCATCGCCACTGCGATCACCACTGCGATCAACAGCATCAGCGCCATGCGCAAACCGGCCACGGGCAGGCCTTCGACTTTGGCCAGTTCTTCGTGCACGGTGATCGCCAGCAGCGGGCGCCACAGCGTCACCAGCAACACCAGTACCGCCGCGCTGCCGCCGAGGATCCACGCCAGATCGGTCGGGCTGATCGCCAGCAGGTCGCCGAACAGATAGGCCATCAGGTCGATCCGCACTTCATGCATGAAGCTTAGTACCACCAGCCCGAGAGAGAGTGTGCTCGGCGCAAGAATGCCCAACAGTGTGTCGGACGCCAGCGGCTGGCGCTGTTGCAAGGTCACCAGCAGCACTGCCAGCAGCAGACAGCCCACAGTCACCGCAACGGTCGGGCTGACATCCAGCAGAAAGCCCAGCGCCACGCCGAGCAGCGCGGCGTGGGACAGCGTGTCGCCAAAATAGGCCATGCGCCGCCAGACCACGAACGAGCCCAGCGGCCCCGCGACCACCGCCAGCGCCAGACCTGCAAGCAGGGCGTAGAACAGAAAATCAGCCATGCTTGCAGCTATCTCCGTGAACGTGAGGTTGGCCCGTCAAAGGCCCTTTGACCACCGAACCGTGCAGGTCGTGGGCGTGGTCATGATGGTGGTGATAGATCGCCAGGCTCGGCGCGTTGTTGCCGAACAGCTCGACGAAGGCCGGATCGCCACTGACCTGCTCGGGATGCCCGGAGCAGCAGACGTGACGGTTGAGGCACACCACCTGATCGGTGGTGCTCATGACCAGATGCAGATCGTGGGACACCATCAGCACGCCGCAGCCGTGACGGTCGCGCAGACGGGTGATCAGGCTGTACAGCTCGGCTTGCCCGGCGACATCGACGCCTTGCACCGGCTCGTCGAGCACCAGCAGCTCCGGCTCGCGCAACAAGGCACGGGCCAGCAGCACGCGCTGCATTTCACCGCCGGAAACACTTTGCACCGGGCTGTCGATGACGTGCTCGGCGCCGACTTCCTTGAGTGCCGCCAGCGCACGCGGGCGATCGACGCCCGGCACCAGCCGCAGGAAGCGCAGCACTGACAGCGGCAAGGTCGGATCGACGTGAAGTTTTTGCGGCATGTAACCGACGCGCAGCTTCGGCTTGCGCCAGACGCTGCCGCTGTCCGGTTTCAGCAGCCCGAGCACGGCGCGCACCAGCGTGGTCTTGCCGGCGCCGTTGGGGCCGATCAGGGTGACGATCTGCCCCGGCTCGACGCTCAGGTGAATGTTGTCCAGCACGTTCTGCCCGGCAAACCGGACCGCCACCTGCTCCAGACGGATCAGCGCATCGCTCATCAAGCCCCCCGGCAGCCGGAGCAGAGGCCGACCACTTCGACGGTCTGGGCCTCGACGATGAAGCCGACGTCCTTGGCGCTGTGGACAATCGCATCGCTGATGGTTTTTTGCTCAAGTTCGATGGCGGCATGGCATTCGCGGCAAATCAGGAACTGGCCCTGGTGCGAATGTTTCGGGTGAACACAGCCAACGAAGGCGTTGAGCGAGGAAATGCGGTGCACCAGACCGTTTTCCAGCAGGAAATCCAGCGCCCGGTATACGGTCGGCGGCGCGGCGCGGCGGCCGTCCTGCTCGCTGAGCACCGCCAGAATGTCGTAGGCGCCCAGCGGCTTGTGGCTCTGCCAGACCAGTTCCAGCACCCGCCGGCGCAACGCGGTCAGGCGCAGGCCTTTCTGTGCACACAGGGCATCGGCCTCGGACAGCGCGCTGTGAACGCAGTGCGAGTGGTCGTGGGGACGGCTGGCAATCGGTGTAATAGGCATGAGCGGCGACGAGTTTGGTTAGAGACGTTATTATGTTACCCGTTCTCGCCTCATTGAGTGGTCATCGTGTCCCGACTTTTTTCTGTTTTTGTCGTATTCATCACCGGTTTTCTGCTGATCGGTCCGGCTCAGGCCGAGGTCAGAGTTCTCACCAGCATCAAGCCCCTGCAACTGATTGCCGCTGCAGTGCAGGACGGCGTGGCGATTCCGGAAGTGCTGCTGCCACCGGGCGCTTCGCCGCATAACTACGCATTGCGACCGTCCGACGTGCGCAAGGTGCAATCGGTGGACCTGCTGTACTGGATCGGCCCGGACATGGAAGGTTTCCTGCCACGCGTGCTGAATGGTCGTACGCTGCCGAGCGTCGCCGTGCAGGACTTGCCGGGCATGAAGCTGCGCCGCTTCGCTGCGGACAACCATTCCCACGCTGAAGAAGCCGACGAACACGATCACGACCATCGCCCGGGCAGTCTCGATGCGCATTTGTGGCTATCGCCGGTGAACGCGCGGGTTATTGCCGACAAAATGGCCGCTGACCTGAGTGCCGCCGACCCGGCCAATGCCGAGCGCTATCAGAGCAACGCCAAGGCGTTCGACGAGCGTCTGGATGCACTGGATCAGCGTTTGAAGCAACGCCTGGCCAGTGTTGAAGGCAAACCCTACTTCGTCTTCCACGAAGCCTTCGACTACTTCGAAGAGGCCTACGGTTTGAAACACGCCGGCGTGTTCAGCGTTGCGGCGGAAGTGCAGCCGGGGGCCCAGCATGTGGCGGCGATGCGTACGCGTTTGCAGGAAGTCGGCAAGACGTGCGTGTTCAGTGAGCCGCCGCTGCGTCCACGTCTGGCCGAGACCTTGGTGGCGGGCCTGCCGGTGAAGCTGGCGGAGTTGGATGCGCTGGGCGGATACACGCCAGCGACGGCTCAGGGTTATGAGCAAGTGCTGGAGAAGCTGGGGAATGATCTGGCGGGTTGCCTGGAATCGCTCTGATACAACAAAACCGCAGCCTGTACAGGCTGCGGTTTTTTTACAGGGCGAAAGGTAGCGGTGTACTGACCTGCTGACGCTGCGCCAGCCGCTGCTCGAACTCTTTCGGATCGTGAATCAGCACGTCCTGCCCGGCGAACGATTCCGCCGCGATCAACCGCGACAGCCAGAACCGCACACACGCCACTCGCAGCATGGTCGGCCACAGTTCTGCCTCGGCCGCCGTGAACGGACGCAGTGCCGCATAGGCACCAAGGAACGCCCGCGCACGCGGGCCGTCGATCAGGCCTTCGTCATCGGAACACCAGTCGTTCAGGGCAATCGCCACGTCATAGAGCATCGGCCCGGAGCAGGCGTTGTAGAAGTCGATCAGCCCGGTCAGGTGCGTGCCTTCGAACATCGCGTTGTCGCGAAACAGGTCGGCGTGGATGTTTGCCCGAGGCAGCGCGAGAATTTTCTCTTTCTGTTGGGTGATTTCATCCAGAGACTTTTGCAGCAATGCGCGCGGCTGCTCGTTCAGGTGCGAAAGGAACTGCGTGCCCTCTTCCAGCATCCAGTCCAGGCCACGATCGGTCTTGCGCTTGATCATGTTGTCGCCCTGGGTCGCCAGGTGCAGATGCGCCTGCAAGTCACCGACCTGCGCGCAATGCTGGGCATTGGCCTGCTTGATGTGCTTGCCGGCCAGGCGCGGTTGCAGCAGCGCCGGTTTGCCTTTCAGCTCGCGCAGGGCCACGCCGTCGGTGGTGCGCAGCGCGTAAGGCACCGGCAGATCGGCTTCGTGCAGCACGTCGAGCAGGTCGATGAAGAACGGCATTTCCTGCACCGGGCCGCGCTCGACCAGGGTCAGGACGAACTCGCCCTTTTCCATGCTGATGAAGAAGTTGGTGTTTTCGCTGCCGGCGGCGATCCCCTGGAAATCGAGCAGACGGCCGAGCCCGTAAGGGGCGAGAAAGGTTTCCAGCTCGGGCCGAGCCAGGGGGGTGAACACAGACATGGTTAAAAACTGCTCAGTTCTGGCGCCGCTTTTGCGCGGCGCCGATTAAAAATCAGGAAATTTACTTCCAGGTAAAAATTTCCCACGACGGAATCAGCATATCCGGCTGGTCGGATCGGATGTAGTTCGCGTCCGTACCATCGGCGCGCACCAGGAAATAGGGTTTGCCGCCCTTCGGTGTGACCTTGATCGCGTACACGAATCCACTCCGGCTGTATTCCTGAATGACCTTGTCGCCTTCCGTATGCGTGCTGATGGTAACTTCCGGCTCCGATGATGGCGCATCATCCGCCGCGATCGCGGCCAGCGGTGAGACAGCAATCAGACTGACCAGCAGCAAGCGATTTAACGTACGCATGATAACCTTGTCCCTTTGTCGTCAACGGTCCCGCTATTCTAGCGCCGGGCCCGCCGAAAAGGTTGATTCTGCTCATGAGCCAAGCCCCCCTCGTCCTGGTGGACGGTTCGTCTTACCTGTACCGCGCCTTCCACGCGCTGCCACCGCTGACCACCTCCAAAGGCCTGCCGACCGGCGCGGTCAAAGGCGTGCTGAACATGCTCAAGAGCCTGCGCAAGCAGTATCCGGACAGCCCGTTCGCCGTGGTGTTCGACGCCAAGGGTGGGACATTTCGCGATGAGATGTACGCCGAATACAAGGCCAACCGCCCGAGCATGCCTGACGACATGCGCGTGCAGATCGAGCCGCTGCACCAGAGCGTGATCGCCCTCGGTTTCCCGCTGCTGTGTGTCGATGGCGTCGAGGCCGACGACGTGATCGGCACCCTGGCCCGCAGCAGCGCGGCCGCCGATCGCCCGGTGATCATCTCCACTGGCGACAAGGACATGGCGCAACTGGTCGACGGCCACATTACCTTGGTCAACACCATGTCCGGTAGTTCGATGGATGTGGAGGGCGTGAAGGAGAAATTCGGCGTCGCTCCGGAGCAGATCATCGATTATCTGGCCCTGATGGGCGATTCTTCCGACAACATCCCCGGCGTTCCGGGCATCGGTCCGAAGACCGCGTCCGGCCTGCTGGTGGGCGTCAACGGCGGCCTGACCGAGCTGTACGCGCAACTCGACATCGTGCCGACCCTGCCGATCCGTGGCGCCAAGACCCTGCCGGCCAAGCTCGAAGAGCACAAGGAGATGGCATTCCTCTCCTATCAACTGGCGACCATCAAGGTCGACGTGCCGCTGGACATCGGCCTCGACGACCTGCAAATGGGTCCGGAGGACCCGGCCAAACTTTACGAGCTATACACCCTGCTGGAATTCAAGAGCTGGCTGAATGACCTAGATCGCGATGCCAAGCGCCAGGAACTGAGCGCTGCCGCCGAGCCTGCGCCGGCCGGCGATCTGTTCAGCGCGCCAGAAGCCGAAGCGCCTGCAACATCCGCTGAAGCCGCTTACGAAACCATCCTCGACCAGGCGCGATTCGACGTCTGGCTGGAAAAGCTGAAGAACGCCAAGCTGTTCGCCTTCGACACCGAAACCACCGGCATCGACGCGCAGCAGGCGCAACTGGTCGGGCTTTCCTTCGCGGTACAGGCCAACGAAGCGGCGTACATCCCGCTGACCCATTCCTACATCGGCGTGCCGGAGCAGCTGGATCGCGACACTGTGCTGCGCACACTCAAGCCGATCCTTGAAGATCCGAACAAACTCAAGGTCGGCCAGCACGCCAAGTTCGACATGAACATCCTGGCCAACTGCGCCATTGGCGGCGATCAGAATGAAGGCATCACTGTGCGCGGGATTGCCTTCGATACGATGCTTGAGTCCTACGTGCTCAACTCCACCGCCACCCGTCACGACATGGACAGCCTGGCGCAGAAATACCTGGACCACACCACCGTGAGCTTCCAGGACATCGCCGGCAAAGGCGCCAAGCAGCTGACCTTCGACCAGATCGCTCTGGAACAGGCCGGGCCCTATGCCGCCGAAGATGCCGACGTGACCCTGCGCCTGCACCAGACCCTGTTCGAAAAACTCAGCGCCATCCCGAGCCTGGCCAGCGTGTTGACCGACATCGAGATCCCGCTGGTGCCGGTGCTCGCTCGCATCGAGCGCCAGGGCGCGTTCGTCGATGCTGACCTGCTCGGCATTCAGAGCATTGAGCTGGGCAACAAGATGGTCGCGCTGGAACGTGAAGCCTTCGAGATCGCCGGTGAAGAATTCAATCTCGGCTCGCCAAAGCAACTGGGCGTGATCCTCTACGAAAAACTTGGCCTGCCGGTGCTGAAGAAGACCGCCAAGGGCCAGCCGTCCACCGCCGAAGAAGTGCTGGCGAAACTGGCCGAAGACGATCACCGCTTGCCGAAAGTGCTCATGGAACACCGTTCCATGAGCAAGCTGAAAAGCACCTATACCGATCGCCTGCCGGAGCAGATCAACCCACGCACCGGGCGTATCCACACCTCGTACCATCAGGCTGTGGCATCGACCGGACGCCTGTCGTCGAGCGATCCGAATCTGCAGAACATCCCGGTGCGCACCGCCGAAGGCCGACGCATCCGTCAGGCCTTTGTCGCGCCGAAAGGCTATAAACTGCTGGCGGCGGACTACTCGCAAATTGAACTGCGAATCATGGCCCACCTGTCCCGCGACGAAGGGCTGATGAATGCGTTCCGCAGCAACCTGGACGTGCACACCGCCACCGCAGCCGAAGTATTCAAGGTCGAGCTCAACGAAGTGACGTCCGACCAGCGCCGCAGCGCCAAGGCGATCAACTTCGGCCTGATCTACGGCATGGGCGCGCAGAAGCTGGGCAAGGACATCGGCGTCGACACCAAGACCGCCAAGGCCTACATCGACACCTACTTCGCGCGTTACCCGGGCGTTCGCGAGTACATGGATCGCACCCGCGCCCAGGCAGCAGACCAAGGCTTCGTGGAAACGATCTTCGGTCGTCGTCTGTATCTGCCGGAAATCAACTCGAACAAGCCGCAGGATCGCGCGGCCGCCGAACGCACGGCGATCAACGCGCCGATGCAAGGCACCGCAGCAGACATCATCAAGAAAGCCATGGTGGCGGTGGACAACTGGCTGAGCGCTTCCGGGCTGGACGCCAGAGTCATCCTGCAGGTGCACGACGAACTGGTGCTGGAGGTTCGCGAGGATCTGGTCGATCAGGTTCGCGAAGAAATTCGCGTGCACATGAGCGAAGCGGCAAAACTGGACGTGCCGTTGCTGGTGGAAGTGGGAGTTGGCAACAACTGGGACGAGGCGCACTGAGGCCTCTGGGACGCGGCTTTGCTGCGACCGAGCGTCGCGGCAAAAGCACCGGAAACCGCTTAGGCCTGATCGTTCTTGAGTTTATTCCAAAGTTTTTTGAAAAGATTCTGAACTAATCTTGCGACAGGGCACTCAGAGATACTGAATGGCTGGTGAAGCCCTTCGATGCTCCTATGTTGTGTTAAGTGTTGGCAGATATCTGAACCCCGCCCTAGCGGTTCGGAACTTAAACCCCGGAACTTCTCCCTCCCCATACGAAGTCCGGGGCTTTTTTTGCCTCAAAATTGGCTGTAGCGCGGTCATGCTGCGTTAAAAGCGTTAGTAAAAATGCTCATTTAGGTCCCCTAAACTCCGCTTTTTACTAACACTTTTGCCTTGCCTGACCGCACTACAGCCAATTTTCCATATCCTTATTATTCAGCCGCTGCTTCCGCGCCTTTATCGGCCAGTTCCATCCAGCCTGCCAACACAGTGTAGGCCTCTTCCAGGCCCATACGTTTAGGGGCGGAGAACAGCTGGATCGTCACTTGATCGCCCCAACCCTTACGGATTTCCGACTGCACCTTGAGCAGCGTGTTCTTCGCTGCGCCGTAGGTCAGTTTGTCGGCCTTGGTCAGCAGGATGTGCATCGGCATGCCGGCCGCAACGGCCCAGTCGAGCATCAGCAGGTCGAAGTCGGTCATTGGATGACGGATGTCCATCATCAGAATCAAACCCTTCAAACTCTCACGGCCACCGAGGTAGGCCTCGAGGTGACGCTGCCAGTGCTGCTTGAGCGGGATCGGTACTTTTGCATAACCGTAGCCCGGGAGGTCGACCAGACGCCGTTCATCGTCTAGCTTGAAGAAGTTCAACAGCTGTGTGCGACCCGGGGTTTTCGAGGTGCGCGCCAGGCTGGCGTGAGTCAGGGTGTTCAGCGCGCTGGATTTACCGGCGTTGGAACGACCGGCAAACGCCACTTCGAAGCCTTCGTCGTCGGGGCACTGATCGACTTTGGCGGCACTGAGCATGAACGTGGACTGTTGGCACAGGCCGAGGATGGGATTCTTGAGTTGCATGGGATTTCCGATGTGGGCGGCGCCGGGATTAGGCGCGGAACGCGGTGTCGCTTCCGTTTCAGTGACGCCAGTATATAATGCCGCAGATTTTGTGTGTGCTTTGTCCCAGCGAAGGATGAAGTTCACGAGAGCGACAGACCTTGATTGCGCATTAGAACGCAGAACGCTCTCAACCCTGAAAAGGTCGTTTTATGACGAAATGGCTGCTGGCTGCCGGAGTCTTGATGCCGCTTTACAGCGCACAGGCTACACAGGATCCGGAAGCCGTGTACAACCGTGTTTGTGGAGCCTGTCATTCCGGCCAACTACCCATGGCGCCCAAAAGAGGCGATCAGGCAGCTTGGACGCCGAGGTTGGCGAAAGGTATGGAGACGCTGGTGCAACACGTGACCCAGGGTTTCAAGGCGATGCCGCCGCGTGGTTTGTGCATGGACTGCAGTGCCGAGGATTACCAGGCCCTCATCCTCTGGATGAGCGAGAGTAAGCCCGGTCCATAACTCTTAACCCTTAGCCGTAGTTGGATTAGCTGATGAACAAACTGATCGTGAGTCTGCTGTTGACCGTGGGAATCTCAGGCTTCGCCCATGCTGCCGGTGATGCAGCCGCAGGCCAGGCAAAAGCCGCCGTATGCGGCGCCTGCCATGGCCCGGATGGCAACAGCATGGCGCCAAACTTTCCAAAGCTGGCCGGACAGGGTGAACGCTACCTGACCAAGCAATTGCACGACATCAAGTCGGGCAAGCGCACCGTTCTGGAAATGACGGGCCTGCTGACCAACCTGAGCGATCAGGACCTGGCCGATATCGCCGCCTACTTCGCCAGCCAGAAAGGCAGCGTCGGCGCCGCCGATCCGAAGATCGTCGCTCGCGGTGAAGCCCTGTTCCGTGGCGGCAATATCGAGAAAGGCCTGCCAGCCTGCACCGGTTGCCACTCGCCGAACGGCGCCGGCAACGCAGCCGCCGGCTTCCCGCACCTGGGTGGCCAACACGCTCAGTACATCGCCAAGCAGCTGACCGATTTCCGCAAGGAAGAAGCCGGTCGCAACAACGACGGCGACGCAATGACCATGCGCACCATCGCCCGCAAGCTGAGCGACGAAGACATTGCGGCAGTCTCCAGCTACATTCAGGGCCTGCACTAAGACGCGCGATTCGAGCGTTACGTGCGATGGCCAACGCCTGCCACGTTAACGCTCGATTAATCCGTCGCAGCAAGTATAAAAAGGGTGGCTTTGGCCGCCCTTTTTTGTGGCCGCTGCCGTTACACTACAGAACTCATGCCCGCCAGGATCTGTCTGAAAACAGGTCGCGCGAGGCGACCAAAATTGTCCAGGAGTAAAGCATGCGTAATCTGATCATCAGCGCCGCCCTCGTCGCTGCCAGCCTGTTCGGCGTGACCGCCCAGGCCGCCGAAGCCCCTGCTGCCCCTTACGTCGAACTGAGCAACCCGGTGCCGGTCGCCGTGCCTGGCAAGATCGAAGTGGTCGAGCTGTTCTGGTATGGCTGCCCGCATTGCTACGCGTTCGAGCCGGTGATCAATCCATGGGTTGAAAAACTGCCGTCCGACGTCAACTTCGTGCGCATTCCTGCGATGTTCGGTGGCCCGTGGGACGCTCACGGTCAGATGTTCCTGACCCTGGAAGCCATGGGCGTCGAGCACAATGTGCACGCTGCCGTGTTCAACGCGATCCAGAAAGAACACAAGAAGCTGACCGACAAGAACGACATGGCCGACTTCCTCGCCACTCAAGGCGTGGACAAGGACAAGTTCCTGGCGACCTTCGATTCGTTCGCCATCAAAGGGCAGATCGTGAAAGCCCGCGAACTGGCCAAGAAGTATGAAATCTCCGGCGTTCCAACCATGATCGTCAACGGTAAGTATCGCTTCGACATCGGCTCCGCCGGCGGCGCCGAACAGGCGCTGAAACTGGCTGACCAACTGGTAGCCAAAGAGCGAGCGACCACCAAGGCAGCCGCCAACTAAGCGCGGCAATCGCCATGCGCCGCTGGGGAACCGAACGCGTCGTTGGCCTGCATGATCCGCAGGTCAACGAGCATCACCTGGAATCGACGGGCCTGCCCGCAGACAGCCGTCTGCGCTTGCTCAGCTTTAATATTCAGGTCGGCATCAGCACCGAGCGCTATCGGCACTACCTGACCCGCAGCTGGCAGCATCTGCTGCCGCACCCCGGGCGTTCCACCAATCTGCAAAAGATCGGCAATCTGCTCGGCGACTTCGATCTGGTCGCCCTGCAGGAAGCCGATGGCGGCAGCTTGCGTTCAGGCTACGTCAATCAGGTCGAACACCTGGCCCAGCTCGGCGCCTTCCCCTACTGGTATCAACAACTCAATCGCAACCTTGGCCGACTGGCCCAGCACAGCAATGGCGTGCTCAGTCGCCTGCGGCCGTGGGCGATTGAAGACCACCCGCTGCCGGGTCCAAAGGGACGCGGGGCGATTCTCGTGCGCTTCGGCGAGGGCCCGGAGGCACTGGTGGTGGTGATGATGCACCTGGCGCTCGGCGCCCGGGTGCGCAGCATGCAACTGGCTTACATCCGCGAGCTGATCGGCGGCTACAAGCATCAGGTGCTGATGGGCGACATGAACACCCACGCCAGCGATCTGTTGCAACACTCGCCTTTGCGCGACCTCGGCCTGCTGGCCCCGCAACTCGAAGCGACATTCCCCAGCTGGCGCCCGCAGCGCTGCCTGGATCATATTCTGCTCAGCCCGACCCTGACCCTGGAAAAAGTCGAAGTGCTGGCACAGCCGATTTCCGATCACCTGCCGGTCGCGGTAGAGATTCGTCTGCCGGGTTCGCTCACGGCCGATGCATTGCCCGCGTTGAGCACTGCCCTTCGCGGAACCCCTGAATGAGCGACGAAGCCCAGCGCTGGAAAGAGAAATACCTCAAAAGCATCGAACAACAGGAAAAGCTCGAACGTCGATGGGACGCCCGGCTCGACCTGCTGCGCCGCGGTTTGGTGCGCAGCACTCTGGCAGCGGAAGGCACCGACCGCGTGGTCGACCAGTGCATGAAAGAAATGCGCGACGTAGTGCGCACCGACGACATGGACGCCGGCCTCGCCGCCCTGCTGCCGCGCCTGGAAAAAGCCGTGCTCGATTCCGAGCAGCGCCGGGAAACCCGGATCGAACAGGTCAGCACCGCACTGACGGCGCTGGTCACCCAACTGCAATCTCTGCCCCTGCCTCGCGATGTGGCTCAGCCGCTGAAGAAATTCGCCAAGCAGCTGGATGGGCGGGTGAGTCAGGCCAGAGAGATGCCGCTGCTGCTCAGCGAACTCAGCGGCCTGCAGGGCAAGGCCTTGAGCCAGCTGGCAACGCCGGCGGAACCGGGACGCCCGGGCTTGTTGCAGCGCCTGTTCGGCAGTCGCGACAGCGAGGAAACGCCTGCTCCAGTGGCTCAAGCCGCTGCGGTCGCACCACCAGTGCAGCCACAGCAAGCGCCCGTCACACATGAAGCTGCGCCAGCGCCGGAAGCGCCAGTTACAAGCGCCGAACCGGTCGCCACTGCGAGCGTCAGCCAAGCGCCGATCGCCGCCCCCGTGGCCGAGCCCTTCATAGCGCCAGAGCCAATCCCCGAATATCTTGCGGAACCGGAGGTGGCGGCCTTTGAGCCTGCCAGAATTCTCACCGAAGCCGCCACCGCCCCCAGCGAACCAGAACCCGTCGAGCCAGAACCGGAGCCGCAGACCTTCACACCTCCTCCGGTTTTCGCGCCGGCAGTGTCAACAGCCATCAACCCCGACGAACTGATCCACCCCGGCGATACCCCGCCGCCCGTAATCCTCGACAGCCTGCCCCTGCCCGAGCCCATCGCCCAGGCATTGGCCGCCATCGATCCGGAACAATCCGAGCACGACATCCTCTACGCCCTGCCGGACTCGCCGGAGCCGTCGTACAGTTCGGTCGCCAAACACATCGAAGACACGCTGATCGGGCTGCTGGATGACCTGACCTTGCCGGAGCGCCATCGCCCGCAAGCCGAGGCCATGCGCGATCGATTGAAAAACGGCCTGAACTGGTACGAATTGCTGCCGATCCTCGACGATCTCGCGACCTTGATGCTGGCCATTACCGACAGTGGCCAGCACGAATTCGAAGCCTACCTGCAGCAACTCAACGAGCGCCTCGAAGCGTTCCAGAGCAACTTGCAGGCCGCCAGCGAAGGCCACGCCGACAACAGCTCTGCGGCGCGAGCGATGGACACGCAGATCCGCGAACAGGTCGACGGCCTGCAGAACAGCGTGCAGGAAGCGGCCGATCTGGATGATCTGAAGCAAGTGCTGGAAAACCACCTCGAAGGCCTGCTCGGCACCATGGATCAGCACCAGAAGCAGCGCGACGCCCGGGAACAGGAAGTGGCTGGACGCCTGAAAAGCCTGGCCGAGCGCGTCGCGCACATGGAGCAGGAAGCGCAGGGATATCGCGAACACCTTGAAGAGCAACGCCAGAAAGCCCTGATCGATCCGCTCACCGGCCTGCCCAACCGCGCCGCCTGGACCGAACGGCTCGAATATGAAATCACCCAATGGCAGCAGCACGGCAATACCTTGAGCCTGGCCATGCTCGACCTCGATCACTTCAAACGAATCAACGACAACTACGGGCATCTGGCCGGCGACAAGGTCTTGAAAATCATCGCCACGGTGCTGCGCAAGCGTTTGCGCGGCAGTGATTTCATCGCCCGTTTCGGCGGGGAAGAGTTTGTTCTTCTGCTCCCGGCCACCCCGCCGGCGGTCGGCGCCAAACTCCTGGAAACCCTGCGCGCCGCCATCGAAGCCTGCCCGTTTCACTTCAAGGGCGAGCGCGTCACGATCACGGTTTCCATGGGGCTGGCGGCGTTCCGGCCGGGAGAACACAGCGATCTGGTGCTCAAAAGAGCCGATCAGGCGCTTTACCGGGCAAAAAACGCAGGGCGTAACCGGGTAGAGGTGGGCTGAGGCAATTGTTCCATATTGTTTAAATCAGCCCTTTAAGCGTCGAAGCGCAAGGCGATACGTTACACTGTTGCATTATCGTCTTGCGTGTACTGCCCTCTGCCATGAAATTTTTCACCCTCCTCGCGTCGCTCCTCCTACTGGCCGGTTGTGCCAGCGGCCCGCGTTTTGACACCAGCCATCCTTCGGTCAATCACGACAGCCGTGTGCAGTTCGTGATCGTGCACTACACCTCCGCCTCGCTCGAACGCTCACTGCAATTGCTGACCCACGGCGAAGTCAGCAGCCATTACCTGATCGGCGATGACAAGAACGCCACCATCTATAAGCTGATGGACGAAAACCTGCGCGCATGGCACGCCGGCGAAAGCGAATGGCAAGGCCGTACCTGGCTCAACTCCAGTTCGATCGGCATTGAAATCGTCAATCCGGGCTTCAAGGACACACCGACCGGTCGCCTCTGGTATCCCTACAGCGAAGCCCAGGTGCAATCGTTGATCGTCCTGCTCAAGGACATCAGCAAACGCCAGGGCATCAGCCCGCGCCACATCATCGGCCACAGTGACATCGCCCCGTTGCGCAAGCTCGACCCGGGGCCGCTGTTCCCCTGGAAGCGGCTGGCGGCCGAGGGGCTGGGGCTCTGGCCCGACGAGCAAGCCGTGGCACGCCAGCAAGCGCAGTTCGACGCCGAGCTGCCGAGCATCACCTGGTTCCAGAGCCAACTGGCACGCCTGGGCTACTCGACGCCGCAAACCGGTGAGCTGGATGTAGCGACCCGCCATGTGCTCGCGGCCTTCCAGATGCACTACCGCCCTGCGCGCTTTGACGGCACGCCGGATGCGCAAACGGCAGCGTTGCTGCTGGTGCTGAATCAGACAAAATAATGACGCCCGCCCGACGGTCAGGGCGAAATCGCAATCAGCAGCTATAACTCATTGGTAATTCTTCGGATATCCATGATGGTTGCTACCCGAGAGACGCTGCGTAGCTGGTTTTATCGCCCCTGGTTTCTGGCGATGATCGCGGCTGTCCTCAGTGCGAGCCTGCTGATCACCGGCGGGCTGTTCGTGGCCGTTCGGCAGGTCGAGCAAAGCGAAAGCCAGGAAATGAACGCCCAGGGCGAGCGGTTCCTGGCACGTCTGGAGCAACTCTTCGGCCAGTTGCGCGAAAGCCTCGACGACCTCGAAGCCCAGCCCTTGCGCAGCTGCGACGACGAAATGATCGCCACGTTGCAGCAAGTGACGTTCAACTACCGCTTCGTCTATGAAGCCGCCTACATGGACGCCACGCGGATTTGCTCCAACCGTCCGCGCCAGGAAGGCCTGTCGGTGATCCGTCCTCCGGACATCAAGGGCCCGACCTACAGCTACTGGCTGAACACCACCACCGAACCCGATGAAAACCGCGCAGCGCTGATGCTCGGGCGCGGCAACTTTCGCGTAGCCACCTCGCGCGGACATCTCACCGACATGGTCGACCTGTTGCCCGGCAGCAGCCTGTTGGTAGTGCTGGATCACGGGACCCGGGCGATTCCGGTGCTCGGCGTTCCACAGGTCTGGCCGCCCACCGAGCCCTGGCCGCCGAAAACCCCGAACGCACTGCAAGTCACCCAGTCACACCTGATCTACCGCATGCCCACTGACAACCCGGAATACCAACTGGTGCTGATCAGCCCGCGCACGGGCATGCACATTCCGGAGCTCTGGTGGTGGATGGTGCCTTTCTGTCTGGTGCTCGGTGCGCTGGTGGGCGTTCTGGTGTTCTGGGTCGTGCGCCAGCGCCAGTCGCTCGACGCCGAGCTGCACGGCGCCATCCGCCGTGGCGAGTTGCAGGTGCTTTATCAGCCGATCTTCGATCTCGACAGCCGCAACTGCGTCGGTGCCGAAGCCCTGCTGCGCTGGCGCCGGCCGGACGGCACGCTGACCAGCCCCGACCTGTTCATCCCGATGGCCGAGAACACCGGACAGATTCGCCAGATGACCGACTTCGTCCTGCAACGCCTGCTCGAGCAGTTGGGTCAGTTGCTGCGGGCCAATCCGCAGCTGTACATCTCGGTGAATCTGGCCGCCTGCGACGTGATGGTGCCGCGCATCGGCCAGGTCATGGCGCGGCTGCTGACCCTGCATCGGGTGGCGGCGCGGCAGATTGCTTTCGAGGTGACCGAGCGCGGCCTGATCGATGTGGTGGTAGCCCGGGAAAACCTGCAGGCGCTGCGCGATGTCGGGCATCAGGTGCTGATCGACGATTTCGGCACCGGCTATTGCAGCCTGGCCTATTTGCAAACCCTGCCGGTGGATTGCCTGAAGATCGACAAGGCATTTATCGACGCCCTCGGCCATGACGCCGCCAGCAGCGGTGTCGCGCCACACATCATTCACATGGCCCAGGCGCTGGACCTGAAGGTGATTGCCGAAGGGATCGAATTCGAGTCACAAGCGGCGCTGCTGAGCAGCGAAGGGGTGAAGTTCGGTCAGGGCTGGTTGTTCGCCCACGCCTTGAGCGCGGTGCAGTTCATCGAACTGATTACCCGTGGACGGCGACTCGCCGGCCGCCGGATCGACGACGAAGCCTAAACCGCCAGCGCCATATAGAACTGCGTGCCCTGCCCCGGCCGCGAGTAAACGCCCATCCGCCCACCGTGCAACTGGACGATTTCCTTGCACAGCGCCAGACCCAGCCCGGCCCCACCCTTCTTGCGGCCCACCTGAACGAAAGGTTCGAAAATCCGCCCTTGCTGACCGTAGGCAATCCCTTCGCCGTTGTCTTCGACGCTGATGATCACCCGTTCGCCATGGCGACGGGCCTGCAAGCGGATCAGCCCGTCGCGCGCCGTGTGGCGCAAGGCGTTGTCGATCAGGTTGTCGAGGACTCGATCGAGCTGCGCCTGATCCGCCTGCAAGCGTGGCAGCGGGCTCTGCGCTTCGACGGTCAAGGTAACGCCCTTCTGCGCTGCCGAATCGGCGAAACGCAAACGCGCCTGTTCAAGCAGGTCCTCGATGGAACACGGCGCCAGTGTGAGTTTCTGCAAACCGCTCTGATAACGCGAAAAGTTGAGCAGATCGTTGATCAACTGCATCAGGCGCTGCATTTCTTCATTGACCGTGTCGAGCAGGTCGGACTCACGCGACTCCGGAGGAAACTTCGCCCGCTCGCGGAACAGTCCGAACGCCATGTGCATGCCCGTGACCGGTGTGCGCAATTCGTGGGAAGCACGCAACACGAACTCGCTGCGCACCCGTTCGAAGGCGCGCTGCTCGGTGACGTCGTGCAGGACCATCACGGCGCCGAGGATATGCCCCTGGGTATGGCTGACCGGCGTCAGGCTGTAGGTCAGCAGGCGCGTTTCGCCGTCGACCTCAATGCTCAAATCTTCCGGCGCCCGCTCAAGGTTGCCACCGCGCAACACCAGTTGCAGCTGTGCATCCAGCTCCGGTCGCTGAAGCGCCGTGCCGAGGCCTTCGCCGAAACGGTCGCTGTCCCAGCCCAGTTGTCGCTGGGCCACCGGGTTCAAGTGTTCCAGACGACCCTGACGGTCGATCATCAGCAAACCGTCATCGATGCTGTCGAGCACCGCTTGCAGGCGCTGCTGGCCGGCGAGCAATTCGTCGACATTGGTCGCCTGATGCTCGCGCAGGGCTTCGGCCATCAGCCCGAAGCGCCGGGTCAGCAGGTTGATTTCCATGGCCGAGGACACCGGCAGGGTCACCTCGAAATTGCCTTGGCCGATATTGTCCGCCGCTTTGGCCAGCGCTTCGATCGGCGCACCAAAACGCCGGGCAATGCCCTGGGCGGTCACGAAGCCAATGATCAGCACCGCCAGCCCCACCAGTCCCAACAGGCCAGCGATCAGCAACGCGCGGTCGCGGGCGGCATGTTGGACGGAATTGATGTTCTCCAGTGCGTGCTTGTGCTCGGTAATTAATCCGTTGCGCAGGGTGTTGAAGCGCTCACGCAAGTCGCCACCGCCGCTCAGGGCAGCAGCCGGGTCGCGGGAGATGTCGAACGCCTGGAGGAAGCTCAGGTAATCGATTTTGGCCTGACTGAATCCATACTGGCGATCGTCGTCTTTCTGCTCCTGGGCGATGCCCTCGTCGAGCAACTGGAAGTAATGCTGTTTGGACGCCTCGAACGCCACGGGGTCGGGCTTTTCGGCGAGCATCATGATCAGTTGATCGCCGAGGGTCTGGCGCAGCTTGAGCCCCAGATCGAGGGTGACGAAGTTGTTGCGGATCAGCGCCTCCTGAGTGCCGGCCATCTGCATCACACTGACCAGCCCGAGCATCAGCCCGAGCAAGGCCACGGTGATCAGCGCGGAAATGCTCAGGAACAAGCGAGTCCGCAACTTCATCGCCAGTTTCATCGGCGAATGCTCACAGGTTGTACTGCTTG
Source organism: Pseudomonas pharyngis (assembly GCF_021602345.1). Taxonomy (GTDB): domain Bacteria; phylum Pseudomonadota; class Gammaproteobacteria; order Pseudomonadales; family Pseudomonadaceae; genus Aquipseudomonas; species Aquipseudomonas pharyngis. The sequence continues at coordinate 735,595 of NZ_BQID01000001.1, read as the reverse complement.
CGCTTGCGATACAGCGTCGAAGCGTCGATCCCCAAGGTCTTGGCGGCCTGATCGAGAGTTCCGGCGGTCGCCAGTACCGCGCCGATGTGGGCTTTCTCCAACTCGTCGAGGCTCAACGCAGCGCCGACCCGTGGCGCGTTGTTGGCCGGTTGCTCCGCCATGCCGAGGTGGCTGATTTCCACACGTTCCTGCGGGCAGATGATGCTGGCCCGCTCGACCACGTTACGCAGCTCGCGGATGTTGCCCGGCCAGCGATAGCCCAGCAGTGCTTCGCGAGCTTCGTCACTGAAGCCCCGGGCCGGACGCGCGTATTCCTTCACGAAGCGGGCGAGGAACCGGTCGGCCAGGGTCAGGATGTCTTCGGCCCGCTCGCGCAGCGGCGGCAAATGCAGGGTGATGACGTTCAGACGGTAGAGCAGGTCTTCGCGGAAACGTCCGTCGCGCACCATGTCCTCAAGGTTCAGGTTGGTGGCGGCGAGAATACGCACATCGGCGCGACGGGTGACCGGATCCCCTACCCGCTCGTATTCTTTGTCTTGAATAAAGCGCAGCAACTTGGGTTGCAATGTCAGTGGAAAATCGCCGATCTCGTCGAGAAACAGCGTACCGCCATCGGCCTGATTGACTCGACCCAGCGTGCTTTCACTGGCCCCGGTGAACGCGCCGCGACTGTGACCGAACAGCTCGCTTTCCATCAGTTCGGCGGTCAGCGACGGGCAGTTGATGGTGACGCAGGATTTCTTCTCGCGCTTGCTCCAGCCGTGGATGGCTCGGGCCAGCTCACCTTTACCTGTGCCCGACTCACCAAGGATCAGGATGTTGGCATCGGTGCCCGCCACCTGCCGCGCCGTTTCCAGGACGACTTTCATCGCCGGGCTGTGGGAATCGAGGCCATCCTTGGGTTTGCGGATCTCGCCTTCGAGGGCTTCCAGACGCGCCGACAGCTGGCGCACTTCCAGTTGCTTGGCGGTCGCGAGGCGCAATTGATCCGGGCTGCAGGGTTTGACCAGATAATCGGCAGCCCCGGCCTGAATGGCGTCCACCGCGGTGTCGACGGCCGAATGGGCGGTGACGATCACCACCCGCATCCACGGCGCCTGAATGCGCATCTGCGCCAATACATCGAGGCCGTTGTCTTCGCCCAGACGCAAATCGAGGAAACACAAGTCGAACACCTGACGTTGCAGCAGCGCGTCAGCCTGGGCCGCGCTGTTGGCGGTGGCGACGGTATAACCTTCGTCTTCCAGGCAGTAACGGAAGGTTCGCAGGATGGCGGATTCATCGTCCACCAGCAGAATGCGGCCTTGGTGCTCAGTGGCTGATTCCATTTTTCCTACGCTCCATAAATGAATGTCTTGGGTTAGTCCCGGAAAAATCGGGCAAGTTGCATGGTTGATTCTGATCGATTCCAGTCATAGCAGGGTAGCTCTCTCCTGCCCTCACGGCTAATCCACTGATTTTGTTGATTTTTTAAACATCGCACAGTTTCAGGACGGTTTCCTGCCTCCTTTTCTGACATCCGCACCCTGCTCTCAATTCAAAAAGAATGATTTCTCCTACGAAATAATCGTGCATTACGCACGACGCCGCGAGGGTCATCGTGCAGGATGCGTCGTCAGTAACTTTTGCATCATCTATAACTAACTGATTTTATTAGATTTTTTTAAACAAAAAAGCTGGCATGCGGGCTGCAATACATCATTCAGCCCGGGCAGAAATGCACTGCCCCCACCGAACAAGAGTGAGGAACCCAGGATGACTCGCCAACGTGCCGCCCAAATGCGTATTTCGCCACTGCATCTGCAGCAGGCCCTGTTTGGCGCACTTGCGCTGCTGATCACTCTGATCGCCTGCCAGCAATATCTGCGCTGGGAGCAGAGCCAGCAGCCTGAGCCCCTGATTTCCATGCAACACGCGACGCAGACGCACTTCAGCGCCGTCAGCAGCAGCCAGGCCGACAACGACGCGATGCGCATGATGGACGTCGACCAGCCACAACCGCTGGGCGACATGCCCCGTGAAGAACGCTGGGTTTTCTGATTCACGAATCTGGGCGCCCCTGCGCCGAGACCGGCAACATCCCTAAATAGAAGCAAGGAGAATCACCATGTTGAGCTGGGCAATCACATTCCTGATCATTGCCATCATCGCCGCAGTACTGGGCTTCGGTGGTATCGCGGGCACCGCCACGGGTATCGCCAAGATTCTGTTTGTCGTGTTCCTGGTGATGTTCATCGCTTCCTTCTTCTTTGGCCGTCGCGGTCGAGGTTGAACATGAAGGGGTTAAAGACACTGGCAGCCGCCCTGCTCCTGGGCGGTAGTGCCATGGCAATCGCGGCCAATGACGGCCAGGCGCGGGTCAACGAACTGTTGAGTTCCGACCCGCAATACAGGGAAACCTGGGAAGGCGTGGTGAAGAAGGAAGAACGCCTGCCGGAATGGGTGATGAACCTGTCCGGCACGCCTGACCAGCAGATGAATGCCGTGACCGAAGATGGCGACAAGTATCTGGTCGGTCCGCTCTGCGAATCCGCAGACAAGTGCATGAACCATCGCTTGATCGTCGCGTTCAGTTTCGACAAGAAAGACGCTTACGCCATGCTTGTGGATGTGCCTGAAGGACTGCCGGCGGACAAGTCGCCAACGCGACATGCCACCTACCGCTTCCTCGGCAAACCCGATCAGGGCATGCAAAACCTTCTGATGGAAACGCTGAAGAAAGATCCGAACTGGTATTGAACACGAGGGCAGCCGAAAGGCTGTCCTCCATTGCGTCGGCCCGAGGAAGGCCGGTGCATGACCAGGGGGCCGGGACGTTCTGACTGTTGCAGGGTCGGAGTGACCTACGGGTACAGGGAGTGCCTGCGATGAGGGCCGGGTCAGGGTAAAAGCTGCGACGCAAGTTCGCCAACCGGAGTGGTTCGACGGACTTGCGCTGGGCTTTCAACGTGACAAAACGTTGATCCAGAGCGTTCTGCTCAACTTTTTTATCGCTCACACTGCATGCGAAAGCATTTCGCGGTGTTTCCTGGCGACCGTATATCGAGAAAGAGTCGATCGAATCAGTCGGACATTTAGTTTCCGAACGTAGGCTTTTTCCTAAATTTTTCGTCGAAATCACTCGTTCAAAAAATAACCAACCTACGCTGTAATGGCCGGTTCACGGCACTTATGCCTGCCGAAATGTCGTATTCGAACCGGTTGGGACGCCAGTTTCATAAAAAAAAGCTCATGCCGATTCGGCATAGGGTAGGCGTTTACGGCATTAGACGGCGCAACCTTGCATCGGAATAGTTGCGCCTTTTTTCGCCTGCCGGAGAGCCGTAAACACGCGCTTCGGGGCACCTTATACGGAGGCAGATGCACAGACTTTTCCGCTGATGAGCGTTCCAGTTCCTGCATGTGCCTGAGTCAAACGCAAGTAAGGGTAAAGATAATGAAGAAGGCAAAGCTTAGCCTCGCCTGGCAGATCCTCATCGGTCTGGTATTGGGGATTGCAATCGGCGCGTTGCTTAACCATTTCAGCGCCGAAAAGGCCTGGTGGATCAGCAACGTCCTGCAACCGGCAGGCGATATCTTTATCCGTCTGATCAAGATGATCGTGATCCCGATCGTCATCTCTTCCCTGATCGTCGGCATCGCCGGCGTGGGCGACGCCAAGAAACTCGGGCGCATCGGCCTGAAAACCATCATCTACTTCGAAATCGTCACCACCATCGCCATCGTCGTCGGCCTGCTGCTGGCCAACCTGTTCCATCCGGGTGCCGGCATCGACATGAGCACCCTGGGCACTGTGGACATCTCCAAGTACCAGGCGACCGCCGCCGAAGTGCAGCATGAACACGCGTTCATCGAGACCATCCTCAACCTGATCCCGTCGAACATCTTCGCGGCCATGGCTCGCGGCGAAATGCTGCCGATCATCTTCTTCTCCGTGCTGTTCGGTCTCGGTCTGTCGAGCCTGCAGTCGGACCTGCGCGAGCCGCTGGTGAAGATGTTCCAGGGCGTATCGGAAAGCATGTTCAAAGTCACCCACATGATCATGAACTACGCGCCAATCGGCGTGTTCGCCCTGATCGCGGTGACCGTGGCCAACTTCGGTTTCGCCTCGCTGCTGCCGCTGGCCAAGCTGGTGATCCTGGTTTACGTCGCCATCGCCTTCTTCGCCTTTGTGGTGTTGGGCCTGATCGCCAAGATGTTCGGTTTCTCGGTGATCAAGCTGATGCGCATCTTCAAGGATGAGTTGGTCCTGGCCTACTCCACCGCCTCCTCGGAAACCGTGCTGCCACGGGTGATCGAGAAGATGGAAGCCTACGGCGCACCAAAAGCCATCTGCAGTTTCGTAGTGCCGACCGGTTACTCGTTCAACCTCGACGGCTCGACCCTGTACCAGTCCATCGCGGCGATCTTCATCGCGCAGTTGTACGGCATCGACCTGTCGATCAGCCAGCAACTGCTGCTGGTCCTGACCCTGATGGTTACCTCCAAAGGCATCGCCGGCGTGCCGGGCGTGTCCTTCGTGGTGCTGCTGGCCACCCTGGGCAGCGTGGGTATTCCGCTGGAAGGCCTGGCCTTCATCGCCGGTGTCGACCGTGTGATGGACATGGCGCGTACCGCCCTGAACGTGATCGGCAACGCCCTCGCCGTACTGGTCATCGCTCGTTGGGAAGGCATGTACGACGACGCCAAGGGCCAGCGCTACTGGAACTCGCTGCCGCACTGGCGCAGCAAGGAAAAACTGCCGGCCGGTGACGTTTCCAACAACTGATCCCCGCCCGCAAGGCACCCTGACAAACCCCGGAGAAATCCGGGGTTTGTCGTTTCTGGCGACCCCGCTATCATTCGCCGCATCTTCCGGGGGATTTGACTGATGCTTAATGGCCTGTGGCTTGGCTTCTTCATCGTGGCAGCCGTTTCGGCGCTGGGGCAATGGCTGATCGGCGGCAACGCCGGGATCTTCGCGGCGATGGTGGAAAGCATTTTTGCCATGGCCAAGCTGTCGGTCGAAGTCATGGTGCTGCTGTTCGGCACGCTGACCCTGTGGCTGGGCTTCCTGCGCATCGCCGAGAAGGCCGGCATCGTTGAATGGCTGGCCAAAGCGCTGGGCCCGCTGTTCCTGCGACTGATGCCGGAAGTGCCGGCGGGTCACCCGGCCATCGGCCTGATCACCCTGAACTTCGCTGCCAACGGCCTGGGCCTGGATAACGCCGCCACGCCGATCGGCCTTAAAGCCATGAAGGCGCTGCAAGAGCTCAATCCCAGCTCGACCATCGCCAGCAACGCGCAAATCCTGTTCCTCGTACTGAATGCCTCGTCCCTGACCCTGCTGCCGGTGACGATCTTCATGTATCGCGCCCAGCAAGGCGCGCCGGACCCGACGCTGGTGTTCCTGCCGATCCTGCTGGCCACCAGTTGCTCGACCATCGTCGGCTTCCTGTCGGTGGCGTTCATGCAGCGCCTGCGCGTGTGGGACCCGGTGGTGCTGGCCTACCTGATTCCCGGCGCGCTGATCCTCGGCGGCTTCATGGCGTTGCTCGCGACAATGTCGGCCACTGCGCTGGCGGGCCTGTCGTCGATCCTCGGCAACCTGACGCTGTTCGGCCTGATCATGCTGTTCCTGGTGATCGGCGCCTTGCGCAAGGTGAAGGTCTACGAAGCGTTCGTCGAAGGTGCGAAGGAAGGTTTCGACGTCGCCAAGAACCTGCTGCCGTATCTGGTGGCGATGCTCTGCGCGATCGGCGTATTGCGCGCGTCCGGCGCACTGGACTTCGGCCTCGACGGCATCCGCCATCTGGTGGAGTGGGCAGGGTGGGACACGCGCTTCGTCGATGCGCTGCCGACCGCCATGGTCAAACCGTTCTCCGGCAGCGCCGCCCGGGCGATGCTGATCGAAACGATGAAGACCTCGGGCGTGGACAGCTTCCCGGCGCTGGTCGCCGCAACCATTCAGGGCAGCACCGAAACCACGTTCTACGTGCTGGCGGTGTACTTCGGCGCGGTGGGCATCCAGCGCGCCCGGCATGCCGTAGGTTGTGCGCTGCTGGCCGAGCTGGCGGGTGTTCTCGGCGCAATCGGCGTCTGCTACTGGTTCTTCGGTTAAGGCTCAAGGCCGGGCAGGTGGGGCAACTTTCTGCCCTTGCTCCACCGCCCACGCCACGACTTTCGCGGTGAGACGATCACTGGCCTGCCCGAATCCGGCCACCACCGCCGGAACCTTCACATCACTGAGCGGCTGACGTTCTTCGAAGCGGCGACTGGCGAGAATCCGCTGGTCGTAACCGCGCACCAGCAGCGCATCGACCCGCACCACCACGCTGGCCTGCGTGCCCTGATACTCGGTCTGAAACGCCTGCAGGCTGCCGCCCAGTTCCAGGTCCGCCTGGAAGTTGCTGTCGTCGGTGCTCAACAGCGATACCCGGCCATCGCGCTGGAATCCATCAAGCAACCGATTACGCATCAGCACCGGTGCCGGATCGCTCCAGCGCGAGGCCTTGTAGCTGCTGATCACATCTCCCTGAGGAATCACCGCAATGCTCGGCCGGTTCAGCGCTTCGCTGGCCTGCAGTTTGTTCAGGCGCAGCGACCAGTGCTGAGCAGCCGCCGAACCGGCCGAGGCGGGTGCCTGTGCCGCCGGCAGGCGATAGACATCCGACGGTTCGGACTTGGGCAGGATCGAGCACGCGCTGATCAGCGTGAAGCCGGCGAGGAGGGCGAGGCGAGTCAGCTTCATGGCGTGAACTCCTTGTTCTTGTCACTGCCCAGCAGGTAACCGCTGGGGTTGGCCTCCAGGCGTTGGGAAATGGCGCGCAGCGAATTCAGAGTCTCCCTCAGTTCGCGAATCGCCGGGGCCAGGCCGTTGAGGCCCTGCATGCCGCTGTCGAGGGAATTCTGATTCTTGCTGAGCAGGCCGTTGATGGTGACGCTGCTTTGCTCCAGGGATTTCATCGCCTGTTCGGCACTGCCGAGCGCCTGTTTGCCCTGATCGTTGAGCAGGCCGTTGGCGTTGCGCATCAGCGCGGACGTCTGTTCGAGCATGTTGCCGGCCTGTTTGCCGACCGTCGCCAGTTGCTGCATGGCCTGACGCAGGTCGCCGCGCTGATCGTTGATCGAACCGGTGGTCTGCTCCAGATGCTCAAGGGTCTTGCTCACGCGCTCGATGTTGTCGGCAGAGAACATCTGATTGGCATTACTGAGCAACGTCGTGACCCCGCTCATCAAATCGTTGCTGTCGCTGAGCAGCCGCGAGATGGGCGAGGGCGATGCGACGATGGTCGGCAGGTTGCCGTCATGGCCCTTGAGTTTCGGACTTTGCGGCGTGCCTCCGCTGAGCTGGATGATCGAGGTGCCGGTGATCCCGGCCAGAGCCAGTTTGGCTTCGGTGTCTTCCTTGACCGGCGTGTCGCCGGCCAGACGAATGCGTGCCAGCACCCGACGTGGGTCCTGCGGGTCGAGGCGCAGGCTGACCACGTCGCCGACCTTGATCCCGCTGTACTGCACCGGGCTGCCCCGGGACAGGCCGCTGACCGCCTCGTTGAACACGACTTCGTAATCCTTGAACTCGGTGTCGACACTGGACTTGGCCAGCCACAGACCGAAGAGCAGGGCGCCTGCCACCACAATCACCGTGAACAGGCCGATCAACACATGATGGGCTCGGGTTTCCATGTCAGACCTCGTTGAGCTGTTTGGCGGCGTCCAGCGCCGAGCGGCCGCGAGGGCCGTGGAAGTATTCGTGAATCCACGCGTCGTCGGTTTCCGAGACCACGTCGATGGGACCGGCCACCAGCACCTTCTTCTGCGCCAATACCGCGACGCGGTCGGTGATGGTGTAGAGCGTGTCGAGGTCGTGGGTCACCAGAAATACGCTCAGGCCCAGGGCATCGCGCAGGGTCAGGATCAATTGGTCGAACTGCGCCGCGCCAATCGGATCGAGGCCGGCGGTGGGTTCGTCGAGAAACAGGATGTCCGGGTCCAGCGCCAGCGCTCGGGCCAGTGCCGCGCGCTTGATCATGCCGCCGGACAGCGAAGCCGGGTACTTGTCCGCTGCCGACAGCGGAAGACCGGCCAGCGCCAGCTTCACCGCCGCCAGATGCTCGGCGTCGTCGCGGCTCAGACCGGCGTGTTCGATCAGGGGCAGGGCGACGTTCTCGGTGACGGTCAGCGACGAAAACAGCGCGCCTTTCTGGAACAACACACCAAAGCGCCGTTCGATCAGCGAGCGCTCATGCTCCGGCAGGCTCGGCAGGTTCTGGCCGAACACCTTGACCATGCCTTCACTGGGCTGGCGCAAGCCGACGATGCTGCGCAGCAACACCGATTTACCGCTGCCGGAACCGCCGACCACGGCCAGGATTTCGCCTTTGTACAAGTCGAGATCGAGGTTCTCGTGCACGCTCTGGCGGCCGAAGCGATTGCACAGGCCACGGACTTCGATCACCGCCTCAGAGGGCGCGCGGGGTAGACGACTCACCAGCCCATCTCCATGAAAAACAGCGCGGCAACCGCATCGAGCACGATCACCACGAAAATCGATTGCACCACGCTGGAGGTGGTGTGGGCGCCGACCGATTCGGCGCTGCCGCTGACCTTGAAGCCTTCCAGACAGCCGATGGCGGCGATCAGGAAAGCAAAGATCGGGGCTTTGACCAGACCCACCAGGAAATGTTGAATCCCTATGTCGCTTTGCAGCAGCGACAGGAACATCGCCGGCGAGATATCCAGCGACACCGCGCAAACCACCGCGCCGCCGACGATCCCGCAAATCATCGCGAGGAAGGTCAGCATTGGCAGCGCCACCAGCAGCGCCAGCACCCGCGGCACCACCAGCAATTCCATGGGGTCGAGGCCGAGGGTGCGAATCGCGTCGATTTCCTCGTTGGCCTTCATCGAGCCGATCTGCGCGGTGAAGGCACTGGCGGTGCGGCCGGCCATCAGGATCGCCGTGAGCAACACGCCGAACTCGCGCAGGAAGGCGAAGCCCACCAGATCCACGGTGAATACGCTGGCACCGAAACTGGCCAGCACCGTCGCCCCGAGGAACGCCACCACCGCGCCCACCAGAAAGGTCAGCAACGCGACGATGGGCGCGGCGTCGAGGCCGGTCTGTTCGATGTGGGCGATCATCGGCGTGATCCGCCAGCGCTTGGGCCGGAACAGGCTGCGGGCGATGGTTTCGAGAATCAGGCCGACGAAGCCGAGCAATTGCAGGGTGTCTCGCCAGACCGTGTCGACGGCCCGACCGATGCGCGTCAGCAGTTGCACGCTGACGCTGATTTCCGGTTCCTTGATCGGCACGCAGAAATCGGTCAGCGAGCGATACACGGTTTGCAGCAGGGCGCGGTCGGCGCTGGAAATCGTGCAATCGGGGTGTTCGGCGGACTTGCCCAGCCGCTCCGAGCCGAGCAGTTCCACCAGCAGCGACGCACCGGCGGTGTCGAGGGCGCCGAGGCCGTTGAGATCGATGGGCGTGTTGGCGTCGTACTGGCCGTGGAGCGTTTCGCTCAGTTGCTTGAGGTCGGCGTAATGGGCAAGCGTCCAGTCCCCGGTGACCCGCAGGCGGGCAGGGGTGATCGAGGTGTCCAGGCGGGCACTGCCGGTCATTGGGCTGCTGGTCATAAGCTCCGTGCTTGTTCGGCTATCGAGACGAACCTACGTAATAGCACGAACCCGGTTACTTTTCTTTGGTCGGTGTGCTGTCCGTGACCTCGAAGCGCAGCACGCCAATCACCTGACCGTCCTCGGTCAACACTCGCACCTGCCACTTGCCCGCCGGGTTGCCGGGGAAGTTCTGCTTGTGGGTCCAGGCTCGGTAGCCTTCCTTGCGCCCGCCGTGGATGTCGAGGGCGATGCGGTCGACCTCTTTGCCGTTGAACTGCCAGACGTGATAAATCCGCTCGTCGAGCCCGCGCGGCGCGTTGATCGCGGTGTAGGCGTAGAGCCCGCCGCCACGGATCTGCTCGGCGCTGACTTCCTTGAGGCTGGCCCCCGGAACCCGGTCCTGCACCTGGGTGCTGATCGCCACGTCAGTCATCCACAGCGTCGCTGGCGGCACCCATGAACGCAGGACCCAGCCCACGCCACCGATGCCGACCGTGATACACAGGATCGCCAAGGCATTGCGCACGGTGCGGATCGGGAAGATCGACGCCAGGCTCGGGAACGACAACACCACCGCAATCCCCAGCGCCCATTTGAAGCTTTGCGAGGTGGTCAGGTGCATGATCACCGGCAGCGCCGTAAGCAGGGCGGCGAACAGGGTCAGGGTGTGCAGCGCGAGGAACGCCCAGCGCCGTGGCGCCAGCCACTTGTAGTAGAGCGGGTCGACGATCGAGATCAGCGCCGCGATGCACAGCAGCCCGGTGAAAAACAGCTGGCCGCTGTTCCAGGTGGTGGTGATGAAGAAGAACGGCAGGACGAAAAACAGGCTTTCCTGGTGGATCATCTGCGTCGCGTAACGCAGCAGCGGCTGGGGGATTTCCCGTTTGAAGATTCGCGTGAACAGTTTGGTCAGGCTGTTTTCCAGCATCAGCCAGATCCAGCTCAGCAGCATGATCGTGGTGATCCAGCTCGCCAGCCCCTGTTGCCGGTCGACCAGAATGAAGCTGCCGACCCCGGAGATGAAACCGCCGAGCGCAATGACCCCGGGATAGCGCTTCATCAGTTCGAGAATGCGCTGGATCAGGAGGGTCAATTTAGACATTTGGGCGGTTCACGACAGTCGAGGAAAAAACCCCGACAGAGTACCGCCCGCCGGGCCGTGTGGCGAGGCTGCCGGTCATTCCGGATGCACGGACTTGCGCCGATGCAGGCGCCAGCCGAGCAGAATCAGCACCAGCACGCCCAATCCGCCCGCCAGCAGCCATAACACCTGATCGTCGCTGAGCAGCGGTTTCTCGATCCGCAGATAACCCGGTTGCAGCAACAACTCGCGCATGGCCTTGTTCGCCGCCTCCAGCGTCACGCCTTGCAGCTCCCGCGCAGGATCGGCGAAGCGGCCATCCTCGTAGTCGCCCAGCGCGCTCCAGTAATAGTCGGCCATGGCGCTGGTGCCTTGCACGGCCCAGGCCTGGTGGGCGATGGCGGCTTGTTTCAAGCGATTGAAGGTGTCGGCGTCGAGGCCGTTTTTCAGCAGGTCGGCCTTGAGGTCTTCCAGCACCTGCTCGGCTTCGGCGATATCGCCGCGATCCAGGTCGGCGTTGAGGCTCATGAAACCGACGCCGCCGAACACTTCGCGCTCGGCCCACGGCCCGTAGGACAAACCGTGGTTCAGGCGCAACTGGCGGTACAGCGCCCACTCCAGGTATTCCTTGAGCAGGTCGAAGGTTTGGTCGTACTGGTCGTCCAGCACCGGCTCCGGCACCAGCCAGTGCAGCTTGGCGCTGTTGCCGATGAAGCCGCGAGTGATCGTGCGTTCGTGAGCGGCGCTGGCGCGGATGTCCGGCAACGGGCGGTGTTCGCTCGGCTCGACCGCTTCCAGCGCGCCCCACGCCCGTTCCAGATAGGCCGGCAGCAGTTTGTCGAGGTCACCGACGACGATCAGGGTCATGTTGTTCGGCGCGTACCAGGCCTTGCGCACCTTCTCCAGTTGTTCGCGGGTCAGGCCATCGACTTCAGCCCGCTGCGGACATTTCAGGCCCAGTTCAACCGCCAGTTGATTGCTCGCGGTGTGGCCCAGGTCCTGCCGGTCGAGGAAGCGTTGCAGCCGGGTGTAATGGCCGCCGTCCTCGCGCTCGACCACCCGTTTGGCGGCGTTGATCGCGTTGTCGTCGAAACGGGTCTGGGTCAGCAGATCCAGCAGCAGGTCGAGAACCTTGCGCTGGTTTTTCGCCGGGGCTTCGATGACGAACGTGGTGTCGGCGTTGCTGGTGAAGGCGTTCCAGTCGCCGCCGAGGGCCTGCATGCGCTCTTCGAGGCCACCTTCGCCGGTGGCGTCGATGCCGCTGAACAGCAAGTGTTCGAGCAGGTGCGGCAGCTCCTTTTCATTGCAGTCGAAATCGTCGAGACCGACGCCGATCACCAGCCGGATAGCCACGTGCCCACGCTCGGTGCCGGGCTTGAGCAGCAATTGCAAACCGTTGGGCAGCGCATAGCCTTCGACCTGAAAACGATCCAGGGCGAAGGCGGGCAGGGAACCGAGCAGCAGACAAGCGAACAACAGGCAACGCATAACGAGCTTCCATACGGCTGAATTGGAGATCCGTGTCGTCAGTCCGGCCCTCATCGCCAGCAGGCTGGCTCCCACATTTGAAACGCATTCCCTGTGGGAGCCAGCCTGCTGGCGATGGCGACCTGAAGGCTGAATCAATGTTACTGACTGACCACAACCCCAGACGTTCAAGGCGAATGCGTGATGTCCGCCATATCGTCCGCCGCCAGCGCGCCGGTATCGGAAGTTTCCAGCACCACATAGGCGCTGCTGCAGAACAGCGAGTTCAAACGTTTCATGTCAGCAATCAGCTCCAGGTGCAACGAACTGGTCTCGATACTCTGCACGATCTTGCGTTGCAATCGGCTGACATGGGCGTGGGCCAGACGCCGTTCCTGGGCGCGAAAGCGACGTTTCTCGCGCAGCAGCTGACGGGCGCTTTCCTTGTCGCCGCTGAGGAAAACCGACAGCCCGAGTCGCAGGTTGGCGATCAATTGCTGTTGCAGACCGGCCAGTTCTTCCAGCCCGTCTTCGGAAAACGAGCGGCGCTGCGAAGTCTTCTGCTGCTGCACTTTGCGCAGCATGCGTTCGATCAGGTCGCTGGCCAGTTTGAGGTTGATCGCCAGCTCAATGATCTCCGCCCAGCGCCGACTGTCCTGTTCGCCAAGATCTTCGCGGGGCATTTGCGCCAGGTACAGTTTGATCGCGCTGTACAAGGCTTCGACGTCATCGGTCAGCTTGCGCATTTCCTGGGTGACAGCGGTCTGCTTGCCGCGCAGCACGTCGAGGGTCGCGTCGAGCATGTTGTCGATCAGGTCGCCCATGCGCAGGGTTTCCCGGGCGGCGTTGGCCAGTGCCAGGCTCGGCGTGACCAGCGCGGTGGGATCAAGGTGACGGGGCTTGGCGGTGCCGTTGACCTCCGGGCGCTCCGGAAGCAGCCAGGCGCACAGTCGCGCCATCGGTCCGACGCTCGGCAGCAGGATCAGGCAACGCGCTGTGTTGTAGAGGAGGTGGAAGCCGATGACCATTTCCTGCGGACTGAAATCCAGGCTGTCGATCCAGTGCACCAGCGGGTCGAGCACCGGAATGATCAGCAGCAGCCCGATGAGTTTGTACAGCAGGCTGCCCAGCGCCACCTGCCGGCCGGCGGCGTTCTGCATGCTGGTGCTCATGAACGCCAGCACGCCGCTGCCGATGTTGGCGCCGATCACCAGACCGATCGCCACCGGCAGACTGATCACCGCAGCGCCGGCGAGCGTGGCGGTCAGCAGCACGGCCGCCAGACTGGAGTAGGAAATCATCGCGAACAGCGCGCCGACCAAGGCGTCGAGCAGGATATCGCCGGTCAACGAGGCGAAAATCACCTTCACCCCTTGGGCATGAGTTATCGGCGCAGCGGCCTCGACGATCAGTTGCAGCGCCAGAATGATCAGCCCAAGCCCAATGGACACGCGGCCCATCTGCCCGAGCCGCGTCTGTTTGCGCGACAGAAAGAAAATCACCCCGATAAAAATCAGCAGCGGCGACAGCCACGACAGGTCGAACGTCAGCACCCGTGCCATCAGTGCCGTACCGACGTCGGCACCCAGCATGGTCGCCAGGGCCGGGGTCAACGCCATCAGGCCCTGACCGACAAACGACGTCACGAGCATGGCGGTGGCGTTGCTGCTCTGCACCATCGCAGTGACAACGATGCCGGCGACAAAGGCCAGCCAGCGTTTGGACATGTTCTGGCCGATCACGTGGCGCAGATTGGTGCCGTACACCCGCAGGATGCCGGTTCGGACGATGTGCGTGCCCCAGATCAGCAGGGCCACGGCAGAGAGCAAATTGAGCAGGGTGAGCATGCAGACCCCCTGTAATGGCAGCGCCCCAGAGGGGCAAGTGGACGGTACCGCGCAATTTCTACGTTCTGATACTTAAGCTGTAGTTGGCTAACGGTCTGGGCGCCAGCATTGCACAGCTAAAGCGGGGATTGAAACAAAAGTGTCATGAAAACAGGTTCATGCAGCCATGAAAAAAGGGCCCGAAGGCCCTTTGATCTGTTGCGCAGCGTTCGGGTTACTGACCCGGAATATCCTTGCGCAGTTTCACCGGGTCCTGCTGTTTGCGTTTTTTCGCGATGGCGGTGCGCATCTTGATGTTGATCGCTTCGACCGCCAGCGAGAATGCCATGGCGAAGTAGACGTAGCCTTTCGGTACGTGCACGTCGAACGATTCGGCAATCAGCACGGTACCGACCACCAGCAGGAACGACAGCGCGAGCATTTTCAGCGACGGGTGCTTGTCGATGAACTCGCTGATCTTGCCCGAGGCCAGCATCATCACCAGCACGGCCACGATGATCGCCGCAACCATGACCGGAACGTGGGAAACCATGCCGACGGCCGTGATCACCGAATCCAGCGAGAACACGATGTCGATGATCGCGATCTGGATGATGGTGTAGAGGAAGTTGCCGCCCTTGCCGCCGGGCGTCTCGTCGCTTTCGTCTTCACCTTCCAGTGCGTGGTACATCTCCTGGGAGCTTTTCCACAGCAGGAACAGGCCACCGAAGAACAGGATCAGGTCGCGACCGGAAATGCCCTGGCCAAACACTTCGAACAGGTCGGCGGTGAGGCGCATGACCCAGGTGATCGACAGCAGCAACAGGATCCGCGTGATCATGGCCAGGCCAAGACCGAAGATCCGGGTGCGCTGCTGCATGTGTTTGGGCATGCGGCTGACCAGGATCGAAATCATGATGATGTTATCGATGCCCAGAACGATTTCCAGGGCGGTCAGGGTGAAGAAGGCAACCCAGATCTCAGGGTTGGTCAGCCATTCCATGTGTATTCCTTTGAGCGAGTGTTAAACCAGGACGCCAGCAATCAGCTGGCGTCCTGGTGAGTTTGGTACCGTTACAACGTGCTGAACAGCGGGAAAGTCCCCAACAGCAAGGCGGCGACCAGTATGCACAGGCAGACCAGCACTGCCCACTTCAGGGTGAAACGCTGGTGATCGCCGAACTCGATCCCCGCCAGTGCCACCAGCAGGTATGTCGACGGCACCAGTGGGCTCAGCAGGTGAACCGGCTGACCGACGATCGAGGCACGGGCCATTTCCACTGCGGTGATGCCGTAATGGCTGGCCGCTTCGGACAACACCGGCAACACACCGTAGTAGAACGCGTCGTTCGACATGAAGAACGTGAACGGCATGCTCACCAGCGCCGTGATCACCGCCAGGTACGGGCCGAGGAAATCAGGGATCACCGCCAGCAGGCTTTTCGACATCGCATCGACCATGCCGGTGCCCGACAGGATACCGGTGAAAATGCCCGCCGCGAAGATCAGACTGACCACCGACAGCACGCTGCCGGCATGGGCGGCGACGCGATCCTTCTGCATTTGCAGGCAAGGGTAGTTGACGATCATGGCAATACTGAACGCCACCATGAACAGCACCGGCAGCGGCAACAGGCCGGCAATCAACGTGCACATCAGCGCCAGGGTCAGCAGGCCGTTGAACCAGATCAGTTTCGGACGGCGGGCATCCGGGAATTGCGAGACGCTGATTTCGCTGTGATCGATTTCGTCGCCGATCAGGTGCAGCTCACCCAGACGCGCACGCTCACGTTTGCCGTAGAAGTAGGCAATGATCAGGATCGCCACCACACCGGCAGCCATCGCCGGGATCATCGGCACGAAGATGTCCGACGGGTCTACGTGCAGGGCACTGGCGGCACGGGCAGTCGGGCCACCCCATGGGGTCATGTTCATCACGCCACCGGCGAGGATGATCAGACCGGCCATGATCCGCGGGCTCATGCCGATGCGGCTGTACAGCGGCAGCATGGCGGCCACGCAGATCATGTAAGTGGTCGCGCCGTCACCATCGAGGGAAACGACGAGCGCCAGTACGGCGGTGCCGACCGAAACTTTCAGCGGGTCGCCCTTGACCAGTTTGAGGATCTTGCGCACGGCCGGGTCGAACAGGCCGGAGTCGATCATCAGGGCGAAATACAGAATCGCAAACATCAGCATCACGCCGGTCGGCGCGAGCTTGGTAATACCTTCGAGCATCATCGGACCGATCTTCGGAGCAAAGCCACCGAACAGGGCGAACAGGATCGGGATGATGATCAGAGCGATCAGCGCAGACAGGCGCTTGGTCATGATCAGGAACATGAACGTGATGACCATGGCGAAGCCAAGGAAAGTCAGCATGGGAATACTCCAGGCGTAGCGCGGCTAGGTAAGTGAGCGGATCGGCGGGATCAGCGCAGAACGGGAAGCACGAGGCGTACGAGCGGAGTGTCAGAAAAAAGGCGTGGGAGGAGGCGGGTTGCAGAGGACATCAGAATCACCATTGTTGTTGTTAATTGGGCCTGTCGTGCGAGCAATCACACGCGTTGGCCAACCGGTCTGTTGCCGGCAGTGGGGGCGATCCTAATCGGGGAACCTTTCAGCTACCTTTCGCGCAAGAAAGCTTTGGGCGAACGGCCAACCGGCCGTCGGATGCGGGCTAGAGTCAATGAACACGGGAAGTGGAGGGCAGGGCATGACTGATTTGCACGGCGGTGGCTGCCATTGCGGACATATCCGCTATCAGTTCAGCGGAGCATTGCACTACATCGCCCACTGTCATTGTTCGATTTGCCGAAAAGTCAGCGGTGGCATCGTCACCACCTGGATCACGCTGCCGGCAGCGAAATTCCAGTGGCTGGCCGGAACACCTTCGCGCTACGACTCTTCAGACAGCTGCGCACGGTTCTTCTGCCCGAACTGCGGCGCACAACTGGCGCTGGTGACGCTGCTCAGCCCCGAGAGCATCGATCTGACGGTCGCCACACTGGATCATCCGGAGCAGGCCGCCGCCGAGCGGCATATCTGGACCGACAGCCAGTTGCCATGGCTGCACCTGGACGAGCATTTACCTGGCGAACCCGAAGAAACCATCTGATTAAAAAACAGACAGATCCAGCGGCCGCATCGCGCCCATCCAGATTGCATGGTCGGTGTGGTCGAGCAAGTCATCGCCGGTGTCCGGGTGCAGGAACACCACCAATCCCTTGCGATTGAGTGCCAGCCACGGCAGCACATCGCCGATCAGCTCCGGGCCGAAGGCCAGCTGGCAGCTCCAGTCCGGGTGCGGGCCGACCGGGCGCTCATGCACGCGGCCCATCCTCAATGGAAATAATTGCGCGGCCTGCTCACACAGTGCCCGCGCCTGTTCGATCGTGCTGGCGTCGTAATAAACGTGGGCGTGATAACCCTTGATCGTCTGCATCGCAAACCCTCTGAATCGGTTCGAACCCTCGGCGTTGCCCGTATGTCACACGCCATACAAGGGAAAACAAAAGGAACCTCAGCCATGAAAAATGCCGAAACCCCGGCGGTGAAAGTGGTGCTCTATGGTGCCATGAGTAGCCTGGGCAGCGCGTTGATGGCTGAACTGCTGCGTCGCCAGCACGAAGTCATCGCCATCCTCGACGATTTGACGGCGCTCGCGCCACGGCCGGGGCTGCGCACCAAAAGCGGCGATCTGCTCGATGCCGAGCGGGTCAACCAGAGTGTCGCCGGCAGCTCGGCAGTGATCTGCCTGCTGAATGCGCCGGGCTTGCCGCTGAGCAGCGATCATGTCGAAAAATCCGTGGTGCTGGGGCCGGTGGAACAGGTGCTGGCGGTGGATGCGCTTATCGATGGGCTACAGGCGGCAAACGTCTCGCGGCTGTTTGTCATCGGCGAATTCGAAGCACTGGACGATCCGGAAAACGCCGATCCGCTGCAACGCCACGCCGCTCTGGAAGTACACGAAGCCCTGCAAAGCAGCCCGTTGCACTGGACGCTGGTGAACGCACCGCGCAGCGTCGCCGGGCTGACGATCGAGCATTTCAGTCAGGTCGGCCGCACGCTGGAACCGGGACTGGCTGAACCGCTGGAACGCCTGAACCGGGTGGCGGTGGGGATTGCCGATGAGCTGCGACTGAATCTGCATATCCATCAACACGTGGATTTTGTTGCCGCCTCCTGATCGTTATACCGCAATTGACGGCAGCGGCAGCCCGGCCAGGGATTCGGCGCTGCTGGCCTGTTCGGCCATCAGCCAGTCCACGAACGTCTGAATCAACGCGCCCCGGCGCTTGCGCTGTGGCAGCACCACGTAATAACCGAGACGCGACAGGGTGGTTTCGGCGATCGGCCGGCACAATAGACCTTGAGTGAGCAAGTTATCCACAAGGTGCCGCCAGCCAATCGCCACGCCCTGACCGCCAATCGCCGCTTGAATCAGCAGGGTGTAATTGTCGAAGCGCAGTTGGCCCGGCGCTGGCGGCGCGCTGATGTTCAGCGCGCGGAACAGACCGCTCCAGTCGAACCAGTTACTGCTGTTTTCCCCGCGCAGGTGCAGCAGCGGAAACTCCATCAATGCCTGGGCCGGCAAGGGCAGGGGGCGATCCTTGAGCAATTGCGGGCTGCACACCGGAAACACTTCTTCACTAAACAACCAGTGACTCTCGCCCTGTTTGAAGCGACCGTCGCCGAACAGCACGGCAACGTCGATATCCGGACGCAGCATGTTGTGATTGCGCTCGCTGGTGACCAGGCTCACATCCACCTGTGGATAAGCTTCATGGAAGCGGTGCAGACGCGGCATCAGCCAATACGCGGCGAAGGCGAAATCGGTGGCAACCTGCAGCACTTCATGTTGCTGCTGCGTGCTGATTGCGCTTAATCCCGCGTCGATATTCTGCAAACCAAGGGTAACTTGCTCGAACAGGATCGATCCGACCTCAGTCAGTTCGATGCCCCGATAGATACGATCGAACAGCCGCGTGCCGAGCTGTTCTTCCAGCCGTTTGATTTGTTGGCTGATTGCTGGTTGCGTCGTACCCAGTTCAACAGCGGCAGCGGTAAAACTGCGATGACGGGCCGCCGCCTCGAAGGCGCGCAGCAGGTCCAGCGACAGATCACCGAGGGCTTCATACATAAGCTGTGCTTATCCTAGTCATTGTCCGGCGCGGGCTTTACCGGATATTGCGTGGAATCCATGCTCGATCGCAGCAATGTCGCATAAATATTCACTATGGAATGCCGCGATCACATGAAGCGCAAGAACATTCTTTTCATCATGGCCGATCAAATGGCCGCGCCAATGTTGCCGTTCTACGGCCCGTCGCCGATCAAACTGCCGAATCTCAGCCGCCTCGCCGAACAAGGCGTGGTATTCGATGCCGCTTACTGCAACAGCCCGCTGTGCGCACCGTCGCGTTTCACCCTGGTCAGCGGCCAGTTGCCGAGCAAGATCGGCGCCTACGACAACGCCGCCGATTTCCCCGCCGACATTCCCACCTACGCCCATTACCTGCGCCGCCTCGGCTATCGCACCGCGCTGTCGGGCAAGATGCATTTCTGCGGCCCCGATCAACTGCACGGTTACGAAGAGCGCCTGACCAGCGACATCTATCCGGCCGACTACGGCTGGGCGGTGAACTGGGACGAGCCTGATGTGCGGCCGAGCTGGTATCACAACATGTCGTCGGTGTTGCAGGCCGGCCCGTGCGTACGCACCAACCAGCTCGACTTCGACGAAGAGGTGGTGTTCAAGGCTCAGCAATACCTGTTCGACCATATCCGCGAGGATGGCGATCAGCCGTTTTGCCTGACCGTGTCGATGACTCACCCCCACGACCCGTACACGATTCCCAAGGCGTTCTGGGATTTGTACGACGATGCGGATATCCCGCTTCCGACGACGCCGGATCAGCGTTCACTCGATCCGCACTCCCAGCGTTTGCTCAAGGTTTATGATCTGTGGGACAAGCCGCTGCCTGTGGATAAAATCCGCGACGCCCGTCGGGCGTACTTCGGTGCATGCAGCTATATCGACGCCAACGTTGGCAAACTTCTGCAAACCCTCGAGGACTGCGGGCTGGCGGACGACACCGTCGTTGTGTTCTCCGGTGACCATGGAGACATGCTCGGCGAACGCGGCCTCTGGTACAAAATGCACTGGTTCGAGATGGCCGCGCGGGTGCCCCTGTTGATAAGTGCACCTGGCCAGTTCCAATCAGGCCGTGTCAGCGCCGCGGTGTCCACCGCCGATCTGTTGCCGACCTTCGTCGAACTGGCCGGCGGCAGCCTGGAGCCTGACCTGCCGCTGGACGGCCGTTCGCTGGTTCCGCACCTGCAAGGGCAGGGCGGTCACGACGAAGTGTTCGGCGAATACATGGCCGAAGGCACCGTCAGCCCGCTGATGATGATCCGTCGTGGCGCCTACAAATTTATCTACAGCGAATCCGACCCTTGCCTACTCTTCGATGTGGATAACGATCCACGCGAGCAGGAAGAACTCAGCCAATCACCGCAACATCGCCGGCTGTTCGACGATTTTCTCGCCGAAGCACGGGCCAGGTGGGACATCCCGGCAATCCACCGCGAAGTCCTCGAAAGCCAGCGCCGTCGGCGTTTCGTCGCCGAGGCGCTGACGATCGGCAAGCTGAAGAGCTGGGATCACCAGCCGCTGGTGGACGCCAGTCAGCAATACATGCGCAACCACATCGACCTCGATGACCTGGAGCGCAAGGCCCGTTATCCACAACCCTGCCAAAACCAATAACGTTAAGGGGAAGTCCATGGTCAAGTTATCCACAGTCGTGACGGTCAGTCTGCTGGCACTGGGCAGCGCATCTGCGTTCGCCGAGAGCTGCGACACGGTGAAAATGGCCGATCCCGGCTGGAGCGACATCGCCGCGACCAATGCCATCACCGGGTTTCTGCTGGATGGCATGGGCTACAAGGCCAAGGTCGACACGCTCGCGGTGCCGATCACCTTCGGCGGCTTGAAGGATGGCCAGGTCGACGTGTTCCTCGGCAACTGGATGCCGGCGCAGCAGGGTTTCTACGACAAGTTCGTTGCCACGGGTGACGTCACCCAACTGGCGAAGAACCTCGACGGCACCGAATTCACCCTGGCCGTACCGGATTACGTGTGGGACGCGGGTGTGCATAACTTTGCCGACCTGAATAAGTACGCCGATAAATTCGAGAAGAAGATTTACGGCATCGGCTCTGGCGCGCCAGCGAACATCTCGCTGCAAGAGATCATCAAGAAAAACGACTTCGACCTGGGCCAATGGAAGCTGATCGAGTCCAGCGAACAGGCGATGCTGGCTGAAGTCTCGCGGGCGGTGAAGAAACAGAAATTCGTCACCTTCCTCGGCTGGACCCCGCACCCGATGAACGTGCAGCTGAAAATGCACTACCTCAAGGGCGGCGAGAAGTACTTTGGCGACACCGGCAGCGTCTACACCCTGACCCGCAAGGGCTACGCCGAGGCCTGTCCGAATGTGGGTAAATTGCTGACCAATCTTTCGTTCACTCAAGAGATGGAGAACAGCATCATGGCCGAGGTGGTGAACAAGAAAGTCAGCAATGCGGAGGCGGCGAAGGCCTGGATCAAGGCGAATCCGGCGGTGTTGGATAAGTGGCTTGATGGTGTGAAGACGGTGGATGGCAAAGATGCGTTGGCGGCGGTTAAAGCGAAGCTTTGATCGCGGTGTGCTGAAGGTCTGAGTTCGCTTTAGATCTTTTCCCCCCTCACCCCAACCCTCTCCCCCCAAGGGGGGCGAGGTGGAAAGGGAGCTGACCGTCGTTGGTTTCAGAACCTGAGTTCGACTGAAGACTTTCAGGTCGATGGATTTCGAAAAGACACCTCGGTAAGTTCCCTCTCCCTCCGGGCGGTCCGACGTTTCGGGAGGGTTAGGGTGAGGGGGCTGTTCCTGATTGACACCCTGATACCCTTCACACACCACCCATCCCAAACCGAGAGGATCCATGGCCCTCCCCAGCCGTCGCTCACTTTTCCCCTTCCTGACCTGGCTGCCCCGGCAGACCCGCGCCAGCGTCGGGCGGGACCTGGTCGTCGGCCTCAGCGGGGCGATTCTCGCGTTGCCCCAGTCGATTGCCTACGCCCTGATCGCCGGTCTCCCACCGGAATACGGGCTCTACGCCGCCATCGTTCCGGTATTGATCGCCTGCCTGTGGGGCTCGTCGTGGCACTTGATCTGCGGCCCGACAGCGGCCATTTCGATTGTGCTGTTCGCCAGTGTCAGCCCACTGGCGGTGCCTGCATCACAGGACTACATCACCCTGATCCTGCTACTGACCTTCCTCGCCGGGATTTTCCAGTGGTTGCTCGGCCTGCTGCGCTTCGGCGCGCTGGTGAATTTCGTCTCGCATTCCGTGGTGCTGGGCTTCACCCTCGGCGCGGCGGTGGTGATTGCCATCGGTCAATTGCCGAACCTGCTGGGACTGGATCTGCCGGCCAAGGCCACGGCGCTGGCCAGCCTGATGGATCTGCTGCGCCATCTCGGGGCTGTGGATAAACCGTCGCTGGTCCTCGGTGTCGCCACGGTGGTGGTCGGTGCGCTGCTCAAACAATGGCTGCCACGCTGGCCGACGCTGTTGATGACCTTGGTGCTCGGCAGTCTGGCGGTGTGGCTGTGGCCGGCGATGTTCGGCCACGTTCAGTTGGTCAGCGCGTTTGTCGGGCGCCTGCCGCCGTTCAGTGGATTGCCGCTGGATATGGACCTGATCCTGCGCCTGCTGCCCAGTGCCGTGGCGGTGGGCATGCTCGGGCTGGTCACCAGCCTGTCGATTGCCCGTTCGATTTCCGCACGCTCGCAACAGCTGCTCGACGCCAACCAGGAAGTGCGCGCGCAAGGGCTTTCGAACATTGTCGGGGCGTTCTTTTCGGGATCGTTGTCCGCTGGCTCGTTCACCCGTTCCGGGCTGAGCTATGAGGCCGGGGCGTGTTCGCCACTGGCCGGGGTGTTTTCGGCGTTGTGGGTGGCACTGTTCGCGATTTTCGGTGCGGGGCTGATCGCGCATATTCCGATCCCGGCCATGGCCGGCAGCATTCTGCTGATCGCCTGGGGACTGGTGGATCATCGCGGCATTCGTGCGCTGCTGCGGGTCAGCCGGGCGGAATTTGTGGTGATGAGCCTGACCTGCGTCGCCACTTTGCTGCTGGAATTGCAGACGGCGATCTATGCCGGCGTGCTGGCCTCGTTGTTTTTCTACCTCAAGCGCACTTCGCAGCCGAGGGTGCAGCACTGGCGCGATGGCGAAGACGATGTACTGCGGGTCGGCGGCTCGATCTTCTTCGGCGCCAGCCACTACTTGCAAGTGCGCCTGCAACGGATGCACGGCGCGCGGGTGGTGATCGAGGCGCAACAGATCAACTTCATCGACTATTCCGGCGTGGAAATGCTCCATCAGGAAGCCCGGCGCCTGCTGCGCCAGGATCGCAGCCTGACCTTGCGTCAGGCGCGACCGCAGGTGGTGGAGGAGTTGCGCAAACTCGAAGGGCCGGAGAAATGCCCGATTCGCTTTGAAGATTGAAGAAGAACCCGTTGTGGGAGCGAGCTTGCTCGCGATGGCGATCTGTCTGTCTGTCAGATTGATGCTGGATCTGGCGACGTCATCGCGAGCAGGCTCGCTCCTACAGGGGTTACTGCGCCAACTGCCGACGCAACTCCGCCAGGACCGGCGCAGTGTCCGGACGTACGCCGCGCCACAGGAAAAAGGCTTCGGCAGCCTGTTCGGCCAACATGCCCAACCCGTCCATCACCACGCCCGCGCCATGCTCGCTGGCCCAGCGGCAGAATGCGGTCGGTTCCTTGCCGTACATCATGTCGTAGCACAGGGTCTTGCCGGGCTCGATCAGGCTTGGGGCAATCGGCGGCACATCGCCGGTGAGGCTGGCGGAGGTGGCGTTGATGATCACGTCCACCGGCTCGCGCAACCAGTCGTAACCACTGGCCGACACCGGCCCCAGATCACAGAACAGTTCGGCCAGTAGCTCGGCCTTGTCCACCGTGCGATTGGCGATGATCACCGAGGCTGGTTTCTCCGCCAGCAACGGCTCCAGCGCACCGCGCACCGCGCCACCGGCGCCGAGCAGCAGAATGCGTTTGCCGGCGAGGCTGACCCCGGCGTTGACCGTCAGATCGCGCACCAGCCCGGCGCCGTCGGTGTTATCGCCGAGCAGGCTGCCGTCGGCCAGTTTGCTCAAAGTATTCACCGCACCCGCGCGTTTGGCGCGGGCAGTCAGGCTGTCGGCCAAGCGATAGGCGTCTTCCTTGAACGGCACGGTCACGTTGGCGCCGCAACCTTCCTGAAAAAACGCCGTGGCGCAGCCGGAAAAGTCCTCGAGCGGCGCCAGCAGGGTGCTGTAGTCGAGACGCTGCCCGGTCTGTTCGGCGAACAGTTTGTGAATCATCGGCGACTTGCTGTGGCCGATCGGGTTACCGAAAACGACGTAACGATCCATCAGAAGTCCTCAGGCCTGAGCCAGCCAGTCGCGGTCTTGCAGGAAGTACTCGGTCAGGCGCGCTTCTTCGCTGCCCGGCTCGGCCTTCCAGTCGTAGGCCCAGCGCACTTGCGGTGGCAGCGACATCAGGATCGACTCGGTGCGCCCGCCCGATTGCAGGCCGAACAGGGTGCCACGGTCGTAAACCAGGTTGAATTCGACGTAGCGGCCACGGCGGAATTCCTGGAACTCGCGCTGTTTGGCGGTGAAGGCGTCGTTCTTGCGGCGCTGCACGATCGGCAAGTAAGCGTCGATGTACGCATCGCCGATGGCGCGCATGAAGGCGAAACTGGTGTCGAAGTCCCACTCGTTCAGGTCATCGAAGAACAACCCGCCGATGCCGCGCGGTTCGTGGCGATGCTTGATGTGGAAGTAGGTGTCGCACCAGGCCTTGTAGCGCGGGTAGACGTCCGGGCCGAACGGCGCGCAGGCCTGCTCGGCGACGCGGTGCCAGTGGATGCAGTCTTCTTCGTTGCCGTAGTACGGGGTCAGGTCGAAGCCACCGCCGAACCACCAGACCGGTTCTTCACCTTCCTTCTCGGCAATGAAAAAGCGCACGTTGGCGTGGGACGTCGGTATATGCGGA
The DNA here is from genome assembly GCF_021602345.1 of Pseudomonas pharyngis. Classification (GTDB taxonomy): domain Bacteria; phylum Pseudomonadota; class Gammaproteobacteria; order Pseudomonadales; family Pseudomonadaceae; genus Aquipseudomonas; species Aquipseudomonas pharyngis. The sequence continues at coordinate 710,510 of NZ_BQID01000001.1, read as the reverse complement.
TTGTGCGGGTGGATCACCAGCGACACGCCGAGGGCTTCGAAGCCACGCCCGGCCAGCTCCGGCCGATGGGCACTGGCGGACGGTGGCAGGCCACTGCCGAAGACGTGGGAAAAGTTGACGCCGCCCTTTTCGATCACCGTGCCATTCTCGATCACCCGGGTCCGACCGCCACCGCCGGCCGGACGGGTCCAGGCGTCTTCGACGAAGCGCGTGCCGCCGTCTTCGGTTTCCAGCGCGGCGCAGATGCGGTCTTGCAGGTCGAGCAGATAGGCCTTTACGGCGTCGGTGCGGGTCGTCATGGCTTCACCTTGGATCGGGCGGAACTGCGCGGCGCCCCGCGCAAATGGGCGCGTAGCATACCATCGCAAACCGGCACGCCGCAGTTGACGAAGATCAAGCATGAGCGTTCGATAGGGACCTTCCCAAATGACCCAAGGAGTAGGCAGATGGCCAAGCGAATCCAGTTCCGCGCCCACGGCGGCCCCGAAGTGCTCGAGTACGTTGACTATCAACCGGCCGAACCCGGTCCGCAGCAGGTTCGCGTGAGCAACAAGGCCATCGGCCTGAACTTCATCGACACCTACTACCGCAGCGGTCTTTACGCGCCACCGGCCTTGCCGTCGGGCGTGGGTGCGGAGGGCGCCGGCATTGTCGAGGCCGTGGGCAGCGAGGTCACCCGGTTCAAGGTCGGTGACCGCGTGGCTTACGGCAGCGGCCCGTTGGGCGCGTACAGCGACGTTCACGTTCTGCCGGAAGCGAATGTGGTGCAACTGCCGGACGCCATCAGCTTCGAAACTGCCGCCGGCGTGATGCTCAAGGGCCTGACCGTGCAGTACCTGCTGCGCCAGACCTATGAACTCAAGGATGGCGAAACCATTCTGTTTCACGCAGCGGCCGGCGGCGTCGGTTTGCTCGCCTGTCAATGGGCCAAGGCCTTGGGCGTGAAGCTGATCGGCACCGTCAGCTCGAAAGCCAAAGCCGATCTGGCCAAGGCCCATGGCGCCTGGGAAACCATCGATTACAGCCACGAAAACGTCGCCCAACGAGTGCTGGAATTGACCGATGGGAAAAAAGTCCCGGTGGTCTACGACGGCGTTGGCAAGGACACCTGGCCGGCTTCGCTGGACAGCGTGGCGCCCCGTGGCCTGCTGGTGAGCTTCGGCAATGCGTCGGGCGCGGTGGACGGAGTGAACCTGGGGATTCTGGCGGCAAAAGGTTCGCTGTACGTCACCCGTCCGACCCTGGCGACCTACGCCAATAACGCCGAAAACCTGCAGCGCATGGCCGACGAGCTGTTCGGGATGATTATCAGCGGCAAGCTGAAAGTGGATATCAGCCAGCGTTATCCATTGGCTGACGCGGCGAAAGCGCAGACCGAGCTGTCGGCGCGGCGCACCACGGGCTCCACTGTCCTGCTGCCCTGACCACCAATGACCTCGGCGCATCTTCATGACGGTACCGGGGTCTTTTCCGTCGTCACGAAAAACGGCGTCTTGCCGGCCAGGGTAGTTTCGAATTCCTGACGGGCAAGACGCTTCACCTCCAACCCCAAAACGCCCGGCAGCCTGAGCAATGCACTGGCCTGTCCTTCGACTTGCAACGCATCTTCAATGACGCTCTGTGTGTTGGCTGTCAGTGCGTCCTCGGCTATGACCAGACGCATGCGTGCCCCCTCGGGCTGTCGATCAATCTGCACCTGGACATCGGTGTTCTGCAGCTGCGGCAAAAGCTGTCGGAGTACGTGCAACACCTGTGACTGAGTGATGATCGCGCCCCCCAGTTTGATCGATGTTTCCACCCGCCCCTCAAGCGCCAGTACCGGCATGGAACTGCCACAGTCGCACTTCGTCACTGTGCGCAGGATTCGCCCACGATCGCCGATCCGGTAACGCAACAACGGCACATGATCAGGAAGCAATGGCGTCAGCAGAAACTCACCGGCTTCCCCTTCAGTTACAGCTTGCAGGGTCAGAGAATCAACCACCTCGAGCAGCATGGCGTCCGCATGCAGGTGAAAAAAACCGTGCTCCAGATGGGCACACTGAAAACCGATGGGACCGGTCTCCGTCGAGCTGTAGCCCAGCGAGCGGATCTTCAGCATCGGCCAGTCCCGGGCCAACTGGTCGCGCAGCGTTTGACTGCAAGGTTCTCCAATGTAGTAAAGCCACTTCAGGCTGCACAATTGCACAGCGCCGACTTTCTCATGATTGAACAACGCGGCGGCGAAGGAGGGAGTGCATATCAACGCATCAGCCTTGTGTGCCTCAATAAGCTCGGCAACGCGCTGCACGCCCATCTGTGAACCGGCAGGCAGCAGGCGTGCGCCTATGTGCTGGACGATAGCTGCCGCGTATTGAAAGGCACCCTGCATTTCCCCGGCTGTCAGGCAGTTGACGACCACCTCGGGGCGTTCGTCCGTCGAACCGAACATCCGTGCCCCCAAAGGCACGATTGCAGCGTTGAACGCCCAGGAATGGGTGATCTGTTTGCGATTGCCGGTGCTGCCTCCCGAGGTCAGGGTCAGCCCGCCGCCCGGTGCTCGATGGGAGGCTTCACCGAGGGTGGAAAACAATACGCCGCCGGACTCGTCTTCCACCGCCAGAACCGGCAATCGATGGAGATCGGCCAATCCCTGTACTTCCAGGATTCTCGGATACAGCGCACGAAACCATGGCAGTGAGCGTGCGTAAGCCAATTTGTGTGTTAGAGCCTCGGCCGATACATCCGTGACGAGTTCATTGCTCATGGCCGCGCCCTCCCTGACGAATGCCCAGCTCATCGAATCCGCTACGGACGGCGTTCGCCAGAGACTCCAACTGGAGCTGACTGTGGCTCGCGCTGATGGCCAGACGCAAAATGGCCTCGCCCTTGGCCACCACCGGAAACACCGCGGTGGTGACCGCCATGCCCTGCCGGCGCAAATGCTGCGCCAGGCTTATCGCATCTCTCTCGGCACCGACGCGGACAAAACGAATGGGGGACGCGACATGATGATTGCCCAGCACCGGCCCCAGCAACCTGTCGACCGTGGCGATGTTTCGCCACAGCGCTACCTGCAAATGGCCCAGCTCCGGCGACAAATGGATTTTCCCCGAAGCGACTGCCGCGCCCACCCCGCCAACGGACAATGGTCCGCCAAACGTGTAGGTCGACGCATGACGCCGGATCATTTCGGCATCCGCTTCGGTGCGCACGGTGATTGCCCCACCGGTTGCACCGAACGCCTTCGACAGCGACGACACCAGGATCAGCCGGCCACGCTGTCGTTCTTCCGCCGCGTCCAGCGCGTAACCACCTCCGGCCACGCCATGGATCGACGTACCGTGGGCGTCATCCGCATAGAGATAACCGTCGAAACGCTCCGCCAGTTGCAGCAGGCGATTGATCGGGTAAACACCGCGCATCGAGCCAATGCTGTCGGTCAGGATAATGGGCGTATTACCCGCCGCGACTGCCGTTGAACACGCTTCTTCGACCTGCTCTACATCGCTGCAATCACGGCGCTGTATCGGGCCGAATTGCCAGAGAATGCCTTGCAGCACTTGCATCGAAGCATGAGCGGCACGGTCGACAATCCAGCACGGGCCACGACGCATGGGATAGGAGGGCATCTCACCGGAGCCAAGCAGCGGTAGACAGCCAAGATGTGCACTGCCCACCGAGTTGAAGGTGACTGAATGCCCCTGAAATATCCGGTTCAGCAGTTCATCCAGCTCACGCATCGGTGGCAACAGCGCTCGGGTCCGTGCGGCGGCGAATTGCACGCCGAAGGACTCGACGGAGTGCATCGCCCCCTGAATCAAGCGAGGATCACACTCCAGCCCCAGATAAGAACACGAGAGAAACTCGGTCAGCCGCTCGCCGCTTTCGAGTTCGATCTCTTTGCCTTCACGTTTAGCCAGCTTCAGGCCATTCAGCCCCGCATCGAATAGCTGCTGCTGATCGTCTCGCGCTTGCCGGACACGGTTTTTGACCCAATTGACGGTCGGTTGAAAAGTGTTCATCGGGATACCTGCAAGGAGGGTGTGCGGCGATAGACCTGGACATGCCAGAGCTGGGTTTTTTCTCGCGCAATGTCTGCCTGGTATTGCTGGGTGATATCGCAGAAACCTGCGCAATCGGGTCGCACCACATGCAAATGCCCGCGCATGACCACCTGTGCGTTTTCTGCCAGGGCCGGTGCCAGGCGCTGCAAAACGTTCTTGCCAGCCGCTTCGGGCATGAAGGAAGGCACGTCCGACAGCGATACGAAATCGATGTCTGTTTCCCCGGCAACACAGTCGAGGATGTCAGCCTGCACCACTCGTAACTCGCACTGCCGAAGCCCCTCGCGGGCCCGCTGGAAAATCTGCGGATCGCACTCCAGTGGAAAGCCTTGTGGATAACGCAGCTCACCAAAAAACAGCATTTGCAGGAAAAAGCTCTCTCGGACCACCTGAGTGGTGAACAACGTATGGAAAATTTCCAGATACGCCGCGCGGGAACTGATCCCCAGGTTGTTGGGTGGAAACGCGCCCTTGTACAGCAGCGAATTGAGGACTGCTGCGTTTCCCAGCAACGCGATCACGGCTTTCCAGCGCTTGAGCGGAAAGCGGTTTCGGTAATATTCCGTTTGTTCGTCAAGCTGACTGAACTGAAAAATGCCCCGGCCGGCCTTGCCGGTAAACAGTCCGGTGATCTTCGCCAAGCGCTTCAGGGTCTGCTCGAATGCGCCCATGTAAATCGGCGCTTCCCAGTGCCGGGCCTGGAACAACCCGGACAACCAGCGACGATCCTCCGGCGGTAAAACCAGTTGCTGGAAAATGGATCGGCGTTTCGACCTCAGGCCTTCCGTTCGATAGCCCATGAACGCCATGAACGACTCGTGATCGGTCTGTTCCAGCAGGGCAAAACGCAATCGGGTGAACGCCAGTTGCGGCGCACTGATGTCGGTACAGGTCATGCGTGAAGGGGCAGCCGCCAGCAACGGCAACAACCGGCCGCCACATCCGGCGATACCCAGCACGTGCCCGGCATGTCTGGGCAGGATCGCGTATTCAAGCGCGGTGTCCTCGTCCCCAAGCGTGTAGTTGAGCCGGTCGAAATAATCAGCCATGTCTGCCTCCAGCCATCTGATCGGAACATCGGCGGGCGGCCTTCATTGGTTGGCCAGGGCGTGGAGGAATTCATAACGGGGCGCCAGCCCGTTTTGCCAGGCCTCGAACTGCTCATAAACCGCCTCGAGCATGTTGCCGGTCAGACGCAGGCTGGTTTCCATCACAGTGGCTATCGCATCCCAGTCCTCCTGACGCTTGCAGGTGCGCTGCAGCATCAGTTTGATTTCGTTGAAGTGCTCGATATCAATGTCGGAATGTGCAATGAAGAATGTAAGTTGAGCGGGTTTTAGCGACAGTGTTTCACTCAGGCTATCGATGAGCGGAGTAATGAACTGGTAGGCATTTTCTGCCCAATAACTATAACCAAGCCGTTGTAACGGGTTACCGGTAAAGGAGATCCAATATAAATAAGCGATCAGCACATCAGTGGCCGGAAGTGCAGGCGGAATATCAAACACTTCATTCTTCAAACCAAGACTCATGACATCGTGCAGTGCCATTTTTTCATGGCCGACTTCTTGTGCCGCATGTTCAAAACAGAACTTGGCATACACCGGATTATCCGCATGTCGGACACCGACCAATCCTTGATTTCGCGCATTGTGCGCCGTGTAGTGAAAAGTCTGAATCATATAGATCGCGTACAAGGCTTTGGAAACGCTGCCCTCACGGATGGCTTTCACCAGCCGCGAACTTTCCAGAATATCGGCCCATGATTTTTCGATTCGCTCATCGAGCAGGCTTAATTGTTGTTCAAAACTGAGAGGCGTATTCATCAACGGGGGTCTCCAATGGGTTGGCGAGCAGGTGGGCAGACTGTTGAAGTGCCGTGAGGATTTGCTGCCATTGAGCCGAGAGCAGCCAGTAATCGCCGCGTTGGCGCTGTTCGATGCGAAGGGCGTCGGTGGTGATGGGCGTCAGGCCGAAGCGCTGGAACAGTCGCCGCTGCGGTGATCGGCAGAGCGCGGTAACGCCCTCATAACCCCGCGTGACCGCCCATTCCGTGGCAGCGGCCAGCAGGCCGTTGATCGACATGGGGAACTGAGTTTGCGAGTGACTGATCAAGCGACTGAACTCGACATGGCGCGACAGCGTCGTGGCGGGAGACAGTTGCTGCTGCGCCAGTGAGGCCCATTCGAACGGCGCAGGGGTCACTCTCAATACGGCCGTGGGCCTGTCGTGCTGATACAACAGAAAGTGGGTACTGCGCGAAATAATCGCCAGGCGTGTTTCAAGTGACCTGGCTCTGGGTGTCAACATGTAGTGTTGCAATCGCAATCGAAAATGACGGGCAACAAACCGTTCAAACTCTCGTGTGTCTGATCCTGCTTCAAGAATAACGATGCGATAGTTTTCATGACGCCTTTTAAAGGTCGTCTGAATCTCCTGCAGATAATCCGTTAATTGCGAATCCCTGATATCCATTTCTTCTCCGCAGCCGTTAACTTTTCGAAGTTTTCTGAGCGCATTGAAATAATGAATGGTTTTAGAAAAATCGCCACTGTGTGGCTTCTGAGAATAACGTCGGAAAAATTACAACAATTGAATACTTAAAGATTCATCTGACGTAGAAAGGAGAAATTCAAAGCAAAAACCGGGCTGTAACTTCAGCCATATGAAGGAAAAATCGTAGACGCGCGTAGTACTCCTCGCCATGGAAGCCGAGGAGTACTCACAGAATCAACCAAGGGTGATATCAGGCCGGGCGCACGATCTTGCCGGTGGCCAGATCCCGAATCAGACTCGGATTCTTGCGACCGCCAAGCGCTCCGCCAAGCACCAGATCGACCTGACCACGGAAATACTGCTCGACCCGCAAGCGCGTGCGCGCTGCCGGCCGCCCCTGCGGATTGGCCGACGTCGAAATCAACGGCCCTACCAGCGAGCACAGATCCCGCACCTGCGGATGATCGCTGACCCGCAGCGCCACGGTGTCATGCACCCCGGTCACCCACTCTGGCAACAGGTTCTGGTGCGGCACCAGCCAGGTGTTCGGGCCCGGCCAGGTGCTGGCCATGCGGTCGATCCAGTCCTGCGGGAAATCCTCGAACAGAAAATCGAACTGACGAATGTTGTCGGCGACGAGGATCAAGCCCTTGTCCACCGAACGGTTCTTGATCGCCAGCAGGCGATCCACCGCTTCTTCATTCCAAGGATCGCACCCCAGCCCCCAGACGGCTTCGGTTGGATAGGCAATCACCGCCCCGGCGCGAACCTCTCGTGCGGCTTGTTGCACACGCCAACTGTTGACCATGAAAAACTCTCCGCAAACAGGTTTCGCGCAGTTTACCGATCTTCAATGTAAAACCTAGCTTACGCGCGCAAACCAGCGGCCGTTTTCGCACACGGCGCGGCCATCCATCTCCAGTTCGGTCAATGCCGCCAGCACTTTGGGCAACGCCCAGCCACTGCTGTCGGCCAGACCCTCGCTGGTGTGCGGTGCGGCGTGCAACAGATCCAGTAGAGGATGATCGGGATCCGGCGCCGAAGCGGACAGCGGCAACTGCTGCCAGCCGCGCAGGGCTTCGAGAATATGCTCGATGGTTTCCACCAACACGGCTCCGTCACGTATCAGTTGATGACAGCCCCGAGCGCCGGGGTGATGGATCGAACCCGGAATGGCGTACACCTCGCGCCCCTGTTCCGCCGCCAGCCGTGCGGTGATCAAGGAACCGCTGGCGACACTGGCCTCGACCACCAGCACGCCGAGGGACAAGCCGCTGATGATGCGGTTGCGTCTCGGGAAGTTGCTCGCCGTCGGCCCGGTGTCCAGAGGAAATTCCGAAAGCACCGCACTGCCGGACGCAATCATCGCGTCCGCCAGCCGACGGTTGCGCTGTGGATAAAAGTTTTCCAGGCCGGTACCGAGCACGCCGACCGTTTGCCCACCGACATCCACAGCGGCTTGATGCGCCGCCGCATCGATGCCCAGCGCCAGGCCACTGGTGATGACAAATCCGGCCCCCGCGAGACTGCGGGAAAATGCAGCGGCAGTGTCCATGCCCGGACGGGAAGCGCGGCGACTGCCGACCATCGCCAGTTGCGGTTTTTCCAGAATCCGCGGGTCGCCAGCGACGAACAGCAGGGGCGGAGGGTCAGGAATCTGCGCCAGCAAGGCCGGGTAATCCGCTTGGTCCCACATCAGTAAATGTTGATCCGGACGCTCTAGCCAGCGCAATGCGTGGCTGGCGCCGTCGCGAACTTCAGAACAGCGTCGGGCCTCGGCGCAAGCCGCCGGCAAACCCAGCGAGCGCCAGGCGCTGGCCGGCGCGCCGATCGCCTTCGAGGCGCAGCCGAAGGCTTCGAGCAATTTGGTGAAACGCTTGGGACCGATTTCCGGCAAGCGGTGCAGGCGCAGGCGCGCTTCCAGTTCTGCCGGCGAAACCGACGGGGAGACAGGCATCATCATGGATCATCCTTGACCGTTATAAGGCCCGAACCTTTCGGAACAAGCTGTGGATAACTCTGTTGGTAACTTGTGAAGCCAGCTAAGGATTTCGCACCTTGTCCAGCACCGCCAGCGAGCGCGATGCGTTCAGCACGAGGCCGTAACTGAGTTTGTCGTAGGTGCGGAACACCATCAGCAATCCGGCACGTTCATCCGGGATTTTCAGCGGCTGGCCGGTGATCCGGTCGCGCACGGTTTCCCCGGTTTTCATCACCACCAGCACGTTGCCTTCGGCCAGACCGTCGCGTTTGCCTTTGTTCAGGGTCACCACGTCCATCGCGCCGATCTGCGTGACGCCGCGCGGCACATCGATGATCAGGCCGTTGATGTCGGTGGAGGGCGCGCTGGGCATGAAGGTCGAGTTGATCGAACGCTCTTCGCCGCTGAACAAGCGGTCGCCGAGGCGCACTTCCTGGGTCGTGCGTTGCAGGGCGAGGGTGGCGACGTCGCCTTCGGTGGCGACGATCTCACCACCGCCGATGTCGTCGGCGTTGATCCCCAGAAACTCCTTGCTCTGCGGATCGGTGTAGACCTTGCCCTGGCGGAAGATGCCGTAGACCGGCTGGTTCGGATCGAAATGGCCACGGGCGAAGATCCGGTCACCGGTGCCGCTGAGCACCCGTTCGGCATCGCCGGCGACGATGTACGGCGCCTTGTCGAAGTCCTCGACCTTGTCGACGATGCGGTTGCTCAGCAGAAAGCTGTTGATCGATTTGAGCGGAATGCTCGGAATCGCATCGGCCACCGGACTGGTGCGGATGCGCGGCGACAGCTTGATGGTGCCGCGTGACTCGCCGCGATTGACGGTCAGGCGCGGCTGGCCGTTGACGTAACTGAGCGTCAGCGTGTCGCCCGGATAGATCAGGTTGGGGTTTTCGATCTGCGGATTGGCCCGCCACAACTGCGGCCACTGCCAGGGTTCGCGCAAATATTTACCGGAGATGTCCCAGAGCGTATCCCCCGAAACCACCGTGTATTGCTGTGGAAAACCTTCCTTGAGTTGCACTTGCCCGTGCGCGGTACTGGCCGAGGCCAGAAACAGCAGGGCGAGTAGTGATTTCCTCATGCGGTGAATCCCTTTATTATGTGCGTTCGCGTGAAACGCCAGAGCCCCCGTGGCTCGCTCCCTGCTCTATGCTGAAAATCAAGGAGCTACGTTTCACAACGGTAGCCTGCATCTTCGGACCCGCCAGGCCATCGCCCGACTTTACCTCACACGTGCAGCAATCAAGCTTATGGCCATTTTGAACATCCTCGAATTTCCGGACCCGCGTCTGCGCACTATCGCCAAACCTGTGGCTGTAGTGGACGACGAAGTGCGTCAGCTGGTCGATGACATGTTTGAAACAATGTATGAAGCGCCGGGCATCGGCCTTGCCGCGACCCAGGTCAACGTGCACAAACGTATCGTCGTGATGGACCTTTCCGAAGACCGCACCGAACCGCGGGTGTTCATCAACCCCGAGTTCGAATCGCTGACCGACGAAATGGAGCAATACCAGGAAGGTTGCCTCTCGGTGCCGGGTTTCTATGAAAACGTTGACCGCCCGCAGAAGGTCAAAATCAAGGCTCTGGACCGTGACGGCAAGCCTTACGAACTGATCGCCGAAGGCCTGCTCGCAGTATGCATCCAGCATGAATGCGACCACCTCAACGGCAAGTTGTTCGTCGATTACCTGTCCACGCTCAAACGCGACCGGATCAAGAAGAAACTGGAAAAGCAGCACCGCCAGAACGCTTGATGCCCCTCTCCAAAGGCTTGCTGCGGCAAGCCTTTTTCTTTTTATGAGACTCCCCCATGACTGAGCCACTGCGCATCGTTTTTGCCGGCACCCCGGAATTCGCCGCCGAACACCTCAAGGCCCTGCTGGACAGCCCTTACGAGATCGTTGCGGTCTACACCCAACCGGATCGTCCGGCCGGTCGTGGGCAAAAACTGATGCCGAGCCCGGTCAAACAGCTCGCCCTGGAAAACAATATCCAGGTGTTGCAGCCGCCGACCCTGCGCAACGCTGACGCTCAAGCCGAGCTCGCTGCGCTGAAGCCTGACTTGATGGTGGTGGTCGCCTACGGCCTGATCCTGCCGCAAGCGGTGCTGGATATTCCGCGCCTGGGCTGCATCAACAGCCACGCCTCGCTGCTGCCGCGCTGGCGCGGTGCGGCGCCGATCCAGCGCGCCGTGGAAGCGGGCGATGCCGAGAGCGGCGTGACCGTGATGCGCATGGAAGCAGGCCTCGATACCGGGCCGATGCTGCTCAAGGTCGTCACCCCGATCAGCGCCGAAGACACTGGCGGCAGCCTTCACGATCGCCTGGCCGAAATGGGCCCGCCCGCCGTGGTGCAGGCGATTGCCGGTCTGGCCGCCGGCACCCTGGAAGGCGAAGTGCAGAACGATGAGCTCGCCACCTACGCGCACAAACTGAACAAGGACGAAGCACGCCTCGACTGGAGCCGACCGGCCGTTGAGCTGGAACGTCTGGTCCGCGCCTTCAATCCATGGCCGATCACCCACAGCACGCTCAACGGAGAAGCGCTGAAAGTGCTGGCGGCGACACTGGCCGAAGGCAAAGGCGCACCGGGCACCATCCTCGGCGCCAGCAAGGACGGTCTGCTCGTCGCTTGCGGCGAACAGGCGCTGTGCCTGACCCGCCTGCAATTGCCCGGCGGCAAGGCGCTGAACTTCAGCGATCTGTTCAACAGCCGTCGTGAGAAATTCGCCACCGGCACCGTGCTGGGCGCAGCGGTGGACGCGCAATGAACCCGCGTCTGGCCGCCGCCAAGGCACTCGCCGCTGTCCTCAGCGGCAAGGCTTCGCTCAACAGCTCCCTGCCGACACAACTGGACAAGGTCGACGATCGCGATCGCGGTTTCACCCAGGACCTCGCGTTCGGCACCGCCCGTTGGCAGCCACGCTTGTCGGCGCTGGCAGAAAAACTGCTGCAGAAGCCGTTCAAGGCAGCCGACGCCGATGTCGAGGCGCTGCTGCTCGTCGGTCTCTACCAGTTGCTCTACACCCGCGTCCCGCCACACGCCGCCATCGGCGAAACCGTCGGTTGCGCCGACAAGCTGAAAAAGCCGTGGGCCAAAGGTTTGCTCAACGCCGTACTGCGCAATGCGCAGCGCGAACATGAGGCGATCTTCGCCGAACTGGAACGCGATCCGGTGGTGCGCACCGCTCACCCGCGCTGGCTGCAAAAATCCCTGAAGGCCTTCTGGCCTGAGCAATGGGAAGCGATCTGCGAAGCCAACAACGCGCATCCGCCGATGATCCTGCGGGTCAATCGCCGTCATCACAGCCGCGATGCCTACCTGAGTCTGCTGACTGAAGCGGGTATCGCCGCACAGCCATGCACCTTCAGCCGCGACGGCATCATCCTCGACACTGCCGCCGACGTACGCAGCCTGCCGGGCTTCGCCGAAGGCTGGATCAGCGTACAGGACGAAGCCGCGCAACTGGCCGCCGACCTGCTCGACCTCGCGCCGGGCCAGCGAGTGCTGGACGCCTGCTGCGCGCCGGGCGGCAAGACCTGCCACATCCTCGAAGCCGAACCGGCACTGACCGGCGTGGTGGCGGTGGACCTGGAAGCCAAGCGGCTGGTGCGAGTGAAGGAAAACCTCGAACGTCTCGGTCTGAGCGCCGAACTGATCGCCGCCGACGGTCGCGACACGGCAGCGTGGTGGGACGGCAAACCGTTCCAGCGCATCCTGCTCGACGCGCCATGCTCGGCCACCGGGGTGATTCGCCGTCATCCGGACATCAAGCTGACCCGTCAGGCCGACGACATCGCCGCCCTCGCGCACCTGCAAGGCGAGTTGCTCGACGCGATGTGGAAAACCCTCGAAGTGGGCGGCATCCTGCTCTACGCCACCTGCTCGACCTTGCCGACCGAAAACACCGAAGTCATCGCTGCGTTCCTTGAGCGTACGCCGGGCGCGCGGGAGCTGGATCTGGCCACCGCCGCCGGGATCAAGCAGCCCCATGGTCGCCAATTGCTGGCCCAGCAGGGCGGGCATGACGGGTTCTACTACGCCAAGCTGATCAAGATCGCTGCCGCGCGCGGCTAAACGGATTCAATGGAGTGATTGGATGAAAATCATCATCCTCGGTGCGGGACAGGTCGGCGGTTCGCTGGCTGAACATCTGGCCAGCGAGGCCAATGACATCACGGTGGTCGACACTGACGGCGACCGTCTGCGCGATCTTGGCGATCGCCTCGACATCCGCACCGTGCAGGGCCGAGGCTCGCTGCCGAACATTCTGCGTCAGGCCGGTGCCGACGACGCCGACATGCTGGTCGCGGTGACCAACAGCGACGAAACCAACATGGTTGCCTGTCAGGTCGCTCACACCCTGTTCCACACCCCGACCAAGATTGCCCGGGTGCGCGAAGCGTCTTATCTGACCCGCGAGGAGCAGCTGTTCCAGAACGAGGCGATTCCGGTCGACGTGCTGATCAGTCCCGAGCAGGTCGTCACCAACTACATCAAGCGTCTGATCCAGCATCCCGGTGCCTTGCAGGTGATCGATTTCGCCGAAGGCCAGGCACAACTGGTCGCGGTGCGCGCCTACTACGGCGGGCCGCTGGTAGGCCAGCAGCTGCGCCAGTTGCGCGAACACATGCCGAATGTGGAAACACGGGTGGCCGCGATTTTCCGCCGCGATCGACCGATTCTTCCCCAGGGCGACACGGTGATCGAGGCCGACGACGAAGTCTTCTTCATCGCCGCCCGTGCGAACATTCGCGCGGTGATGAGCGAAATGCGCCGGCTAGACGAAAGCTACAAGCGCATCGTCATCGCCGGTGGCGGGCAGATCGGCGAACGGCTGGCCGAGGCCATCGAAAGCCGCTATCAGGTGAAGATCATCGAGATGAATCCGGCGCGCTGTCGTTATCTCTCCGATACCCTCGACAGCACCGTGGTGTTGCAGGGCAGCGCGTCGGATCGCGACCTGCTGCTGGAAGAGAACATCGCCGACGCCGACATCTTCCTCGCCCTGACCAACGATGACGAAGCCAACATCATGTCGTCGCTGCTGGCCAAGCGCCTGGGCGCGAAGAAGGTGATGACGATCATCAACAACCCGGCCTACGTGGACCTGATCCAGGGCGGTGACATCGACATCGCCATCAGCCCGCAACTGGCAACCATCGGCACCTTGCTGGCGCATGTGCGGCGCGGCGATATCGTCAGCGTGCACTCATTGCGCCGTGGCGCGGCGGAAGCCATCGAAGCGGTGGCCCACGGAGATTCGAAGTCGAGCAAGGTGATCGGCAAGACCATCGAAAACATTGCGCTGCCGCCGGGAACCACCATTGGCGCGATCATCCGCGATGAAGAAGTGATCATCGCCCATGGCGACACGGTGATTGCCGCCGGCGACCATGTGATTCTGTTCCTTGTGGATAAAAAGCATATTCGCGATGTGGAGAAGCTGTTCCACGTGGGCCTGAGTTTCTTCTGACCGACCAAGAGGCGAGACCGATGATCGAATCCCTGGAAAAAATGCTCGCCAAGGGTGTGGATAACTCGCTGCTGCGCTTCGGCTTGGGCAAGGGTTATCTGGATCAGGGGGAGAACACGAAGGCGGCCGAGCATTTCCAGCATTGCGTCGGCTTTGATCCGAAGTATTCGGCGGCGTGGAAGCTGTTGGGCAAGGCGCAACTGGCGCTGGGTGATCTGGCGGCTGCGCGGCAGGCGTGGGAGCAGGGGCTGGAAGCCGCCCGGGCCCATGGCGACAAGCAGGCCGAAAAGGAAATGACGGTGTTTCTGAAGAAGCTGGATCGGCGGAAGCCATGACGGCTGTGGATAACCCGTTTGTTCAGGTTATCCACAAACACCCATCGCCGATCAGTACCAGCGCGCCTCGCCCGGCGGACGCTTCTTGAAGCGTTTCATGCTCCACATGTACTGGCTCGGATAAGCCGCCACATAACGCTCGACGACTTTACTCATCGCCGCGCAGGAGGTTTCGGTGTCGGTGCTGTACATGGCTTCTGGGGCTGCTTCCAGGATCACCTTGTAGCCGGAACCGTCCGGTAGACGCAGGGCATGCAGGAACACGCCGACGGCCTTGCCACCAGCCAGCATGTTTGGCACGAACTTGCTGGTCAGGGCCTGGGTGGCGAAGAACGGCACGAAGATCCCGGCGGATTCGGCCGGCTCCGGGTCTGCTGGAATCCCCACCTGACCGCCCTTGCGCACTTCCTTGATGACACTGAGGATGCCTTCCTTGGTCGACGCGGCGACTTTGTTGCCCAGTTGCACCCGCTGTTTGCGCAGCAATTCATCCACAGCCTTGAGCTTCGGCGGCCGATAGAAAATGATCGGTTTGCACTGGCTGCAATAGAAGTGGTTGAGCACTTCCCAGTTGCCCAGGTGACTGGTGATGCCAACCACGCCCTTGCCCGATGCCAGCGCTTCTTTCAGCACCTCGAGGCCTTCGACTTCGCGCACCAGGTCGATGGAACGCTGGGCCGGCCATATCCAGGCGCAGGCGCTTTCGGTCAGGGACTTGCCGATGTCTTTCAGGGTCTGGCCGACCAGACGCTCGCGTTCGGCCGGGTCCATCTGGGGAAAACATTTGGCCAGGTTGATCCGCACCACATCGCGGGAACGGTTGGGGGTTTTCCACATGATCCAGCCGATTGCCGAACCCACGGCCTGCACGGCCCGCCACGGCAGCAGGGCAAACAGCCGCAGAGCGCCAACCAGCATGGCGCCTTTAAACTTTTCCACAGGTCACTCCTGATCTTGTGCTGTGCGCGAGGCGGCCATTCTAACCGCCGTTGACGAGCTGCGCGTAGCGGTCGCAGTCCTGAGTGTGATCCATGACCATGCCCGAGGCCTGCATCAGCGCGTAGCAGATGGTCGGACCGACGAAGGTGAAACCGGCCTTTTTCAGGCCCTTGCTCATGGCCACGGCTTGCGGGGTGATCGCCGGGACTTCGCTGCGATCCTTGAAATGATTGATCACCGGGCGGTTATCCACAAACGACCAGAGGAAGGCCACCGGATCCTCCAGCGCCAGCCAGGCCTGGGCGTTGCGCCGGGCGGCATTGAGTTTGAGGCGATTGCGGATGATTCCCGGATCGAGCATCAATTCATCGATTTCCGCGTCGCTCATTTGCGCCACGCGCTGTACGTCGAAGCCGAACAACACCTCGCGATATCGCTCGCGCTTGCGCAGCACGGTGATCCACGACAGCCCGGCCTGGAACCCTTCGAGCAAAAGCAACTCGAACAAACCCTGCGCATCGCGTAGCGGCGTACCCCACTCCTGATCGTGGTAAGCCATGTACAGCGGATCTTCGTTGCACCAAAAGCAGCGTGGCATAAGGCTCCAGGGGGTGGAGGTGCGACTGAATCGGGTATACTCCCGCTCTTTAAATCGCAGCCCAAGAAACAGGTGAATTTCGTGAGCCAGCCTACGCCAGCCGTGCGTACCTTCCAAGACTTGATCCTCGCGCTCCAGCAGTACTGGGCCGAGCAAGGTTGTGTGGTACTTCAGCCCTACGATATGGAAGTAGGCGCCGGCACTTTCCACACCGCGACATTCCTGCGCGCCATCGGCCCGGAAACCTGGAACGCCGCCTACGTGCAGCCAAGCCGCCGTCCGACTGACGGCCGTTACGGCGAAAACCCGAACCGTCTGCAGCACTACTATCAGTTCCAGGTGGTTCTGAAACCGAACCCGGACAACTTCCAGGAACTGTACCTGGGCTCCCTCAAGCATGTCGGCCTGGACCCGCTGGTCCACGACATTCGCTTCGTCGAAGACAACTGGGAATCGCCGACCCTCGGCGCCTGGGGTCTGGGCTGGGAAGTCTGGCTGAACGGCATGGAAGTGACCCAGTTCACCTACTTCCAGCAAGCGGGCGGCATCGAGTGCTACCCGGTGACCGGCGAGATCACCTACGGTCTCGAGCGTCTGGCCATGTACCTGCAAGGCGTGGATTCGGTCTACGACCTGGTCTGGGCTGACGGTCCGTTCGGCAAAGTGACCTACGGCGACGTGTTCCACCAGAACGAAGTGGAGCAGTCCACCTACAACTTCGAACACGCCAACGTCGACAAGCTGTTCGAACTGTTCGACTTCTATGAAAGCGAAGCCAAGCGCCTGATCGAACTCGACCAGCCGCTGCCGTTGCCAAGCTATGAAATGGTCCTGAAGGCCTCGCACACCTTCAACCTGCTGGATGCGCGCCGGGCGATCTCGGTGACCGCGCGTCAGCAATACATTCTGCGCGTACGCACCCTGGCGCGTTCCGTCGCTCAAGCCTACCTGCTGGCCCGCGCCAAGCTGGGCTTCCCGATGGCAACCCCGGACCTGCGTGACGAAGTACTGGCCAAGCTGGAGGCTGCACAATGAGTGCTCAAGATTTTCTGGTTGAACTGGGCACCGAAGAACTGCCACCCAAAGCCCTGAACACCCTGGCCGAAGCGTTCCTGGCCGGTATCGACAAGGGCCTGCAAGCCGCTGGCCTGAATTACGAGAGCAAAACCGTTTACGCCGCGCCGCGCCGTCTGGCTGTGCTGATCACTGCGCTGGCCACCCAGCAGCCGGATCGCAGCATCAACCTCGACGGCCCGCCGCGTCAGGCCGCGTTCGATGCCGAAGGCAACCCGACTCAAGCGGCACTGGGTTTTGCCAAGAAGTGCGGCGTCGAGTTGAGCGAAATCGACCAGAGCGGTCCGAAACTGCGCTACAGCCAGAACATCGCCGGCAAGCCGACCGCCAGCCTGCTGCCGACCATCGTCGAAGACTCGCTGAACGACCTGCCGATCCCGAAACGCATGCGTTGGGGGGCGCGCAAGGAAGAGTTCGTGCGTCCGACCCAGTGGCTGGTGATGCTGCTCGGCGACCAGGTCATCGACTGCACGATCCTCGCGCAGAAGGCTGGCCGTGAATCCCGTGGCCACCGTTTCCACCACCCGCAAAGCGTGCGCATCGGTTCGCCGTCGAGCTACCTGGCCGACCTGCGTGCCGCCTACGTGCTGGCCGATGCCAACGAGCGTCGCGAAATCATCGGCAAGCGCACCGAAGAACTGGCCACCCGTCAGGAAGGCACCGCGATCGTGCCTCCTGCGTTGCTCGACGAAGTGACCGCGCTGGTCGAGTGGCCGGTACCGCTGGTGTGCTCGTTCGAGGAACGCTTCCTCGACGTGCCGCAGGAAGCGCTGATCACCACCATGCAGGACAACCAGAAGTACTTCTGCCTGCTGGATGCCGACGGCAAGTTGCTGCCACGTTTCATCACTGTGGCCAACATCGAATCCAAAGACCCGCAGCAGATCATCGCCGGTAACGAGAAGGTGGTTCGCCCACGCCTGACCGACGCCGAGTTCTTCTTCAAGCAGGACAAGAAGCAGAAGCTCGAAGCGTTCAACGATCGCCTGCAGAACGTGGTGTTCCAGGAGAAACTCGGCAGCGTCTACGACAAGGCCGAGCGCGTGTCGAAACTGGCCGCGTACATCGCCGCACGCATCGGCGGCAACGCTTCGTGGGCTGCCCGTGCAGGCCTGCTGTCGAAGTGCGACCTGGCCACCGAAATGGTCGGCGAGTTCCCGGAGATGCAAGGTGTCGCCGGTTACTACTACGCCCTCAATGACGGCGAGCCGGAAGACGTCGCCCTGGCGCTGAACGAGCAGTACATGCCGCGCGGTGCCGGCGCTGAACTGCCTGCCACCCTGACCGGTGCGGCCGTGGCCATCGCCGACAAGCTCGACACCCTGGTCGGCATCTTCGGCATCGGCATGCTGCCGACCGGGAGCAAAGACCCGTATGCCCTGCGCCGTGCGGCATTGGGCGTGCTGCGGATCCTGATCGAGAAACAACTGGATCTGGACCTGAACGACGCCGTGGCGTTCGCCGTGAATGCCTTCGGTGCCAAGGTCAAGGCTGCCGGCCTGAACGACGCGGTGCTGGAGTTCATCTTCGACCGTCTGCGTGCGCGTTACGAAGACGAAGGCGTGGATGTCGCCACCTACCTGTCGGTGCGTGCCCTGAAGCCGGGTTCGGCGCTGGACTTCGACCAGCGTGTGCAAGCGGTTCAGGCCTTCCGCAAACTGCCGGAAGCGGCAGCGCTGGCGGCGGTGAACAAGCGCGTATCGAACCTGTTGAGCAAGGTGGAAGGCTCGGTGCCGACCGAAGTCCAGGCCAAATACTTCGACAACGCCAACGAGTTCTCGCTGTACTCGGCGATCCAGCAAGCGGACCAGGCTGTACAGCCAATGGCTGCGGCGCGTCAGTACAACGAATCGCTGGCACGTCTGGCTGCACTGCGCGAGCCGGTGGATGCGTTCTTCGACGCGGTGATGGTCAATGCCGACGACGCCAATGTGCGGGCCAACCGTTACGCGCTGCTGGCGCGTCTGCGGGGCCTGTTCCTGGGCGTTGCCGACATTTCGCTGCTGGGTTGAGGGATTGCTGTTGAAACTGCTGATTCTCGATCGGGACGGAGTGATCAATTACGACTCCGACGCTTACATCAAGTCGGTGGAGGAGTGGATTCCGCTGCCCGGCTCGATCGAAGCGATTGCGCAGTTGAGCAAGGCCGGCTGGACGGTGGCGGTCGCCACCAACCAGTCGGGCATTGCTCGCGGCTACTACGACCTCGCCACCCTCGATGCCATGCACGCGCGCCTGCGCACGCTGGTAGCGGAGCAGGGCGGTGAAGTCGGGCTGATCGTGTATTGCCCGCATGGACCGGATGAGGGTTGCGACTGCCGCAAGCCGAAACCGGGGATGTTGAAAACCATCGCACAGCATTACAACGTCGCGCTGACGAATGTCTGGTTCGTCGGCGACAGCCTTGGTGACCTGGAGGCCGCCAAAGCCGTCGATTCACAGCCCGTTTTGGTAAAGACCGGGAAAGGCGAAAAGACTCAGGCCAAGACCTTGCCGGTTGGCACCCTGATTTTTGACGATCTCGCGGCAATTGCCGCAGAACTTATCCACAACTAGAGTGCTTCTGAAGTTCCTGACCAGGGATTGATCGGGAGTGCGCTTGAACAGTCGGGCATTGCCCGTAACGGTAAACGTCGCCATGTCGATACTGCAGGCCATCAGAATCTTCCTCTTTTACCTGCTGCTGGGTACCACCGCTCTGCTGTGGTGCAGCCTGAGCTTTTTTATCGCGCCCTTTCTGCCGTTCAAGGCGCGCTATCGTTTCATCAACGTGTACTGGTGCCGCTGCGCCTTGTGGTTGACCAAGGTATTTCTCGGTATCCGTTACGAAGTCAAAGGCGCGGAAAACGTGCCTGACCGGCCCTGTGTGATTCAATCGAACCACCAGAGCACCTGGGAGACGTTTTTTCTCTCCGCTTATTTCTCGCCCTTGAGCCAGGTGCTCAAGCGTGAATTGCTGTACGTGCCGTTCTTCGGCTGGGCCATGGCCATGCTGCGACCGATCGCGATTGACCGCGACAACCCGAAAGCCGCCCTCAAGCAGGTGGCGGCGAAAGGTGACGAGCTGCTCAAGGACAATGTCTGGGTGCTGATCTTCCCTGAAGGCACTCGCGTTCCCCACGGCACCATCGGCAAGTTCTCCCGCAGTGGCAGCGCATTGGCGGTGAATGCGGGGCTTCCGGTACTGCCGATTGCACACAATGCCGGCAAGTTCTGGCCGAAAATCGGTTGGGGTAAAAAGCAGGGTGTGATTACCGTGGTCATCGGTGAGCCGATGTACGCCGAGGGTAGTGGCCCGCGCGCCATCGCCGATCTGAATGACCGGGTGCAGGCGTGGAACGAGAAAACACAACGAGAAATGGGCTCGCTGCCTCCGGCCCCTCAGGCACCGGCTGCGAACGATCAGATCGCTGTCTGAGATTTGTGGATAACCTGTGTACGGTTTGTTCGCAAAATCCCGAATTATCGAATTAACTCACTGATTTACTTATATATTTCCGAAGCTGATAAAACACCGTAAAAGGTGCATAAGTTTTTTTCGGAAGTAAGGAAACCGGCTGATATAGCCGGTTTTTTTATGCCTGCTCTTCAGCGATCAGTGGCAGTTCCAGAAGGAACGTCGTGCCTTGGTCAACCACACTCAGGCATTCGATCCGACCGCCGTGGTGATCGATCACAGCTTTGACCATCGAGAGCCCAAGCCCCACGCCATCGATACCCTGCGCAGAGGAAAACCGCCGGTACTGGCTGAACAGGTCAGGCAGTTCTTCTGCAGCGATTCCTTTGCCTTGATCGGACAGTTCACAACGCAGCCAGTCGTTGTCGCAACTGACACGCAGATTCACTGTGGATCCAGCCGGGCTGTACTTGATCGCATTTTCCAGCAGGTTGAACAGGGCGCGGGTCAACAAGCCTTGATCGGCCAAAATCAGACGCTCCTGTGATTGTTCGTCCATGTCGCTCAGGAGCTCGATGCGTTTTTGCTGAGCGATGGGCAACGCCTGATCCAGAACGTCCATGACCAGCATCCCGAACAGGCTCGGTTGAAACTGGTACGCCTCGGATTCCGCACGGGCCAGCAGAACGAAGCCGTCGGTGAGTTCCAGCGCCCGGCGTACCTGGCGCTCAATCTGTTCGAACAGTGGCGAATCCGTTCCCGCCTGATGTCGGTGCACATCGAGCAGGGCAAGAATCGCCGAATGGGGCGCGCGCAGGTCATGGGACAGGAAGCGCAGCAACACACCGCGCTGTTCCTCGGCGGCGCGTTCGGCGCTGAGGTCAGTGAGACTCAGGAGCCAGCCGATCGGCAGGTCGCCATCAACCGGCAACAATGCGGCGCGTTCCAGGCGCAGGCTACGTTCCTTGTGGTCACGAAACTCCAGCAGAGGCAGCTCGGACAGCGGCGGGTGTGGCTCTGTGGATAACTCCGGATAGCCCAGGCCCGCCAGTTGATCGAGCACATCCTCGCCCACCAGATTGTGATCGAACAGGCTCCGGGCCTTGCGGTTGCCCAACAAGACTTGCCCCCGTGGATCGCTGATCAGGGTCGCGACCGGCAGATACTCCAGCCCGTCGGCAATGAATCGGCGGGTATCGCGGGTACGGCTCATGGCTTGCTCAAGCGCCATGATCTGCCCCTGCAAGCGGTCGGCGCTGGGAAACTGCGCCCGACGCCGTTCGGGAAAGACTTTCGGTTCACTGTCCAGCCGCGCCAGCTCCCAGCCGAAGTAGGTCAGCACCACACTCAGGCGTCGCCAGTTCCAGATCAGATAACCGAATAACATGCCCAGCACCGCCGGCGTCGGCGACCACCAACGCCTCATCTCCGCCAGACCCGCACTGGTCAGCAGCACACAGGCCATCCCGCCCAATGTCAGCCAGAGTGCCAGACGCGGGCGCCACAGCAGCAACCCAAGTACGCACGCGACCAAGGCAACTGAAAGTCCCGCGCCCATCAACGGCGCCGGATCATGCAAATTGATCTGCGCACGCCAGGAAAGCAGTGCAGTCAGCGGCAACAGCACTAGACTTATCCACACCCACTCGCGCACCAGTTGCCGGAACAAACGCTGAACCTGGCTGGGTACGCGGCTTTCGCGTCGGCGGTGGTTATTCATGGGGAACAGGGCAGGGCGGGTTGAATGGTTTCATAGGCGGCCGGTCTGAGGACGTAGACCCGAAGAATCATAGCGGCTCACCCCTCGGCGTGCCGCTTACTTTCACTGCATGGAGTGAGCCGATCCGGTCGGCACCCATTGCCCGAGCGACAAGGAACCACCGCGTATGCGCGTTGCGATACTGGACGATGAACCCGCCGAACTGCGCCGGGTCGAGCAGACCCTGCAACAAATGGCCGAGGCCGGAGGACAGCCCTGGTCACTGCACAGCTTCGAAAGCGGTGAAGACCTGCTGCGACAGTTGCGCCGGGAAACCTTCGACCTGCTGATCCTCGACTGGCAACTGCCCGACCTCACCGGCCTGGCGCTGCTGCGCTGGACCCGCGAACACATGGAAGCCCCGCCGGCGGCCATCATGCTCACCAGCCGCGATGGCGAGAGCGATATCGTCCAGGCCCTGAATGCGGGTGCCGACGATTATGTCAGCAAGCCGTTTCGGCCCAATGAACTGAAGGCGCGCGTGGCGGCGGTATTGCGCCGGCACAGTCTGCAACGAAGCGCACCGGCCGAGGTTCTGCGTTTCAACGACCTGGTGTTCGACGACGCCGAACTCACCGTTACCCGCGACGGGAAACCGATTGTTATGACTGAACGTGAGTATCGCCTCGCCCATTGTCTGTTCAGCAACCTCGGCCGACCGCTTTCACGGGATTACCTTTACGAACGATTCTGGCCCCACGAAGAAATGTCCACGTCGCGACCGCTGGACACGCATATCTATCGCCTGCGCAACAAGCTCGGGCTGACGGCGGATCGGGGTTGGCAGTTGCTGACGATTTATGGGTATGGGTATCGGTTGGAGAGTGTGGCGGCAGGGGAGTGAATCGCAGGCAATAAAAAAGGCCAACGCAAATGCGTTGGCCTTTTCGTTGGCGCTGACCGGGATCAGAAATCCAGGTTGGACACCGCCAGGGCATTGCTCTCGATGAAGTCACGGCGAGGTTCGACCGCATCACCCATCAGGGTGTTGAAGATCTGGTCTGCGCCAATGGCGTCTTCGATGGTGACTTTCAGCATGCGGCGCACGCTTGGGTCCATGGTGGTTTCCCACAGCTGATCCGGGTTCATTTCGCCCAGACCTTTGTATCGCTGGATGGTGTGGCGCTTGGTGCTTTCGGCCATCAGCCAGTCCAGGGCTTCCTTGAACTCGGTGACCGCTTTCTTGCGCTCGCCGCGCTGGATGTACGCGCCTTCGTCGAGCAGGGTGCTCAGTTGAGCGCCGAGGGTGACGACGGTCTTGTAGTCGTTGCTGCCGAAGAAATCGCGGTTGAAGGTGACGTAGTTCGACAGGCCGTGGGAGATCAGTTCGACCTCTGGCAGCCACACGCCACGCTCGCGGTCTTCACGCAGGCTGGCCTTGTAGACCAGGCCCGACTTCTCGACGGTGCGCAGACGGACTTCGTACTGGGCCAGCCAGTCCTGCATCTTTGCGTGATCGCCGAGCATTTCCAGGCTGACGGCCGGCAGGTAGATGAAGTGCTCGGTCAGCTCCTGCGGGTACAGGCGCGACAGACGCTTGAGGGTCTTCATCACCATGCGGAAGTCATTCACCAGACGTTCCAGCGCTTCGCCGGAAATGCCCGGGGCGTCTTCGTTCAGGTGCAGGCTCGCATCTTCCAGGGCCGACTGCGTCATGTACTCTTCCATGGCGTCGTCGTCTTTGATGTATTGCTCTTGCTTGCCTTTCTTGACTTTGTACAGCGGCGGCTGGGCGATGTAGATGTAGCCGCGCTCGATCAGCTCAGGCAACTGACGGAAGAAGAAGGTCAGCAGCAGGGTACGGATGTGCGAACCGTCGACGTCAGCATCGGTCATGATGATGATGTTGTGATAGCGCAGCTTGTCGATGTTGTACTCTTCGCGACCGATGCCGCAGCCCAGCGCGGTGATCAGGGTGCCCACTTCCTGGGACGAGATCATCTTGTCGAAACGTGCTTTCTCGACGTTGAGGATCTTGCCCTTCAGCGGCAGGATGGCCTGGGTCTTGCGGTTACGTCCCTGCTTGGCAGAGCCGCCCGCGGAGTCACCTTCCACGAGGTACAGTTCGGACAGCGCCGGGTCTTTTTCCTGGCAGTCAGCGAGCTTGCCTGGCAGGCCGGCGATGTCCAGCGCGCCTTTACGGCGGGTCATCTCACGGGCCTTGCGCGCCGCTTCACGGGCACGGGCGGCGTCGATCATCTTGCCAACGACCAGTTTGGCTTCGTTCGGGTTTTCCAGCAGGAAGTCGGAGAAGTACTTGCCCATTTCCTGTTCGACCGCGGTCTTCACTTCGGAAGACACCAGCTTGTCTTTGGTCTGGGAGCTGAACTTCGGATCCGGCACCTTCACCGAGATGATCGCGGTCAGGCCTTCACGGGCATCGTCACCGGTGGTGGCGACTTTGTGCTTTTTCGCCAGACCTTCCTGCTCGATGTAGTTGTTCAGGTTACGCGTCAGCGCGGAACGGAAGCCCACCAGATGGGTGCCGCCGTCGCGCTGCGGAATGTTGTTGGTGAAGCACAACAGGTTCTCGTTGAAGCTGTCGTTCCACTGCAGGGCGATTTCCACGCCGATGCCGTCTTCACGCTGGATGTTGAAGTGGAACACCTGGTTGACCGCAGTCTTGTTGGTGTTCAGGTATTCAACGAACGCACGCAGGCCGCCTTCGTACTTGAACAGCTCTTCCTTGCCGCTGCGCTCATCCTTGAGGACGATGCCGACACCGGAGTTGAGGAAGGACAGTTCACGAATGCGCTTGGCCAGGATGTCCCAGCTGAAGTGAATGTTCTTGAAGGTTTCGCTGGAAGCCTTGAAATGAATCTGGGTACCGGTGGTTTCGCTGTCGCCAACGATCGCCATCGGTGCCTGAGGTACGCCGTGGACGTAGGTCTGTTCCCAGATCTTGCCGCTGCGGCGAACGGTCAGGACCAGCTCTTCGGACAGCGCGTTCACAACCGAAACGCCTACACCGTGCAGACCGCCGGATACCTTGTAGGAGTTGTCGTCGAACTTACCGCCGGCGTGGAGGACGGTCATGATGACCTCGGCGGCGGAAACGCCTTCCTCTTTGTGCACGTCTACCGGGATGCCACGGCCGTTGTCTTTAACGGTGATGGACTCATCCGGGTGGATGATGATGCTGATGTCGTCGCAGTGGCCGGCGAGCGCTTCGTCGATCGAGTTGTCGACCACCTCGAACACCATGTGGTGCAGACCGCTGCCATCGTCGGTGTCACCAATGTACATACCGGGACGTTTGCGCACGGCATCCAGGCCTTTCAGCACTTTAATGCTCGATGAGTCGTACGTATTTTCTTCGCTCAATGCCTTCACTCCCGATGGTCGTGGGTCTGGGTGATACGGCCCTGTTCCACGTGGAACAGAGCGACTGGCGTTTCCGTCTGCCAGCCTTCCCTCAATAATTCGTGATCTACACAGGTGATAAAAACCTGGCAGCGTAAGTCTTCCAGCAAGCGGCACAGCGCGCGACGGTGGCTCTCGTCCAGCTCGGACGGCAAGTCATCCACCAGATAAATACACTGGCCGCGTCGGGCCTGGCTCACCAGATGCCCCTGGGCAATCCGCAAGGCACAGACCACCAACTTCTGCTGACCCCGGGACAAGATGTCCGCGGCGTTGTGGGCGCCCAATCTAAGACGCAAGTCAGCCCGCTGTGGCCCAGCCTGGGTATGACCCATCTGCTGGTCCCGTTGCACGGATCCGGCGAGTACAGCGCTCAATTCCCGGTCTTTGTCCCAGCCTCGGTAATAGCTGAGCGTCAAACCTTCGAGCTCAACCAGTTCGCTCAAGGTTTGTTCAAAGACTGGTTTCAAGGCTTTGATGTAAGCGCGGCGGTATTCATCGATTTCAGCGCTGGCCTGACACAGTTCCCTGTCCCAAACCGCTTGCGAAACGGCGTCAAGTGTACCATGCCGCAGCCAGGAGTTTCTCTGGCGCAAGGCCTTCTGCAAACGCTGCCAAGTGGCCATGAACCGCGGTTCGACGTGGAACACGCCCCAGTCGAGAAACTGCCGGCGAATCTTCGGCGCGCCTTCCAGCAGGCGGAAGCTGTCGGGGTTGATCAACTGCAGCGGCAGGATCTCCGCCAGTTGTGCCGCACTGCGGGCATTCTGACCGTCAATGCGAATCTGGAACTCGCCCTGACGATCGCGAGATATCCCCAATGCACTATGGCCACCCTCGGCAAGTTCAACCTGACCGAATACGGTGCAGGCGAGTTGTTCGTACTGGATGACCGGCAACAGCCGCGTGCTACGAAACGAACGGGCAAGCCCCAGCAGGTGAATGGCTTCCAGAACACTGGTTTTGCCGCTGCCGTTGGCGCCGTAAAGAATGTTGATTCGGGGAGAGGGGGAGAAGGTCACCGGGTGCAGATTGCGCACCGCGGTGACCGAGACGCGACTTAGCGACATCCAGAGTCAGCTGATTACAGACGCATCGGCATGACAACGTAAGCCGAATCGTCGTTGTCGGACTCCTGCACCAGCGCACTGCTGTTGGAGTCGGACAGGATCAGACGAACCTGCTCGGTGGTCATCACGCCCAGCACGTCGAGCAGATAGCTGACGTTGAAGCCGATTTCCAGGGAGCCGCCGTTGTATTCCACGCCTACTTCTTCTTCCGCTTCTTCCTGCTCCGGGTTGTTGGCCTGGATCTTCAACTGACCGCTAGCCAGTTGCAGACGGATACCGCGGTACTTCTCGTTGGACAGAATCGCGGTACGGCTGAACGCTTCACGCAGCGCCTGACGATCGCCCAGTACCAATTTGTCGCCGCCTTTCGGCAGAACACGCTCGTAGTCCGGGAACTTGCCGTCGACCAGCTTGGAGGTGAAGGTGAATTCGCCGGTGGTCGCGCGGATGTGGTGCTGGCCCAGCACGATGCTGACATTGCCATCCGGCTCGGTGAGCAGACGTGCCAGTTCGAGAATACCTTTACGCGGCACAATCACCTGATGGCGATCCTGCTGGCCGATGTCGGCCTGCATCGAGCACATGGCCAGACGGTGACCGTCGGTGGCCACGGCACGGATCACACCGGTCGACACTTCCAGCAACATACCGTTGAGGTAGTAACGCACGTCCTGTTGAGCCATGGCGAAACTGGTGCGTTCGATCAGGCGACGCAGCTTGCTCTGTTCCAGGCTGGTGGTCAGCGAACCCGGGCCTTCTTCCACAGTCGGGAAATCGTTGGCCGGCAGGGTCGACAGGGTGAAACGGCTACGGCCGGCTTTCACCACCAGCTTCTGCTCGTCGACCTTGATGTCGATCAGCGCATCGTTCGGCAGGCTCTTGCAGATGTCCATCAGCTTGCGCGCCGGCACGGTGATGGAACCTGTTTCAGCCGGCTCCTCGAGTTGCACGCGACCGACCAGCTCGACTTCCAGGTCGGTACCGGTCAGCGACAGTTGCTGGCCATCGACAACCAGCAGCACGTTGGACAGTACCGGCAAGGTCTGTCGGCGCTCGACGACGCCTGCGACCAGTTGCAGGGGTTTCAACAGGGCTTCGCGTTGAATGGTGAAATGCATGGTCTAGTCCCTTGCCTTAATAAGCTGCGCTGGTGTTCATCAAGTGGTCAGTGTACGCAGCAGGTTCTTGTAGTCCTCGCGGATGTCCGCGTCGGATTCCTTAAGTTCATTGATCTTGCGGCAGGCGTGCAACACGGTCGTGTGGTCGCGACCGCCAAACACATCGCCGATTTCCGGCAGGCTGTGGTTGGTCAGTTCCTTGGACAATGCCATGGCCACCTGACGCGGACGAGCGACCGAACGCGAGCGGCGTTTGGACAGCAAGTCGGAGATCTTGATCTTGTAGTACTCGGCGACGGTGCGCTGAATGTTATCCACAGAGACCAGTTTGTCCTGCAACGCCAACAGGTCTTTCAGGGATTCGCGAATCAACTCGATGGTGATGTCGCGGCCCATGAAGTGCGAGTGGGCGATCACGCGTTTCAGCGCGCCTTCCAGCTCACGGACGTTGGAGCGAATGCGCTGGGCAATGAAGAACGCCGCATCGTGTGGCAACTCGACCTTGGCCTGGTCGGCCTTCTTCATCAAGATCGCTACGCGGGTTTCCAGCTCCGGCGGCTCGACGGCAACCGTCAGGCCCCAGCCGAAGCGGGATTTAAGGCGCTCTTCAAGGCCTTCGATTTCTTTCGGGTAGCGGTCACTGGTGAGGATGACCTGCTGGCCACCTTCAAGCAGGGCGTTGAAGGTGTGGAAAAACTCTTCCTGGGAACGTTCCTTGCGGGCGAAGAACTGAATGTCGTCGATCAGCAGGGCGTCCACCGAACGGTAGAAACGCTTGAACTCGTTGATCGCGTTCAGTTGCAGCGCCTTGACCATGTCGGCCACGAAACGCTCGGAATGCAGGTACACGACCTTGGCATTCGGGTTCTTCTTTAATAGATGGTTACCCACCGCGTGCATCAAGTGCGTCTTACCCAGACCCACGCCCCCATAAAGGAAGAGCGGGTTGTAGCCGTGCTTCGGGTTGTCTGCCACCTGCCAGGCCGCCGCACGGGCGAGCTGGTTGGATTTACCTTCGACGAAGTTTTCAAAGGTGAAGGTGCGATTCAGATAGCTGGTGTGTTTGAGCGCGCCTTCGACCTGCACAGTGCGCTGTTCGGCACGAACCGGGGCCTGTTGCGAAGCGGCACCAGCCATCGGATCGAAGCTGTCACGGGACGGCTCTTCACTGATTTCTTCGGTTTTCTGCGTCGAGCGCTTGGTCGGTGCAGGCGTGGGAGCTGGCGCTGGAACGCTGGCCGGCGCGGCATTGGCCTGAGCCTGGGACACTTGCGCAGCAGCCAATGGCGCATTCGGTGCGGCACGCGGCGCCGAACTGCGTTTGCTGCCTATTAATAAGGAGAGCGACGGTGCCAGACCGTTGCCATGCTCATCCAGCAGTTCAAGGACGCGCCCCAGGTACTTTTCGTTGACCCAGTCCAGAACAAAACGGTTCGGTGCGTAGACGCGCAACTCGTCGCCTTCGGCTTCGACCTGTAGTGGACGGATCCAGGTGTTGAATTGTTGGGCAGGCAGCTCTTCGCGCAAAAGCTCCACGCACTGCTGCCAAAGTTCCACTGACACGGATATCCCCTAAGTTGAAAGCCGGTGAGGCAAAAACAAGCGGCCATTGTAGCGGCCAGTCGTCCACTTATCCACATGCAGGTTGCCCGGTGGACATGATTTATCAATACGTTAAACGAGAAAAAGGCGACCGACGGTGTGTGCATAAGCTCTGTGGATAACCCTATCTGAGCACACTGGACAACTGGGGGCGAAACTCGGTGGATAACCATTCTGTGGATAACAACCCATTCCACACACAGGTTATCCGACAGCGCAGCACAGGCTGAACACGGTTTTCCACTGTAGTTGTCATTCTCTGTACATCACTTGAAACAAGGCCTTGAGCCAGTTATCCACAGACAGCGGGGTTCCTAGCTTTTACAAGCTTTACAGAAAAGCTTTAAATAATTCCCTTCTTTATTTTTATCTCTGGCAAACGGGTAATCAGGTCCTGGACGCTCTGAAGATCTATTTATAAGGAAACGTTGGTTGGAAATTGACCTATTGGCTTGCTTTCTCTAGAATCCCCGGTCTCTTAAAACGGGGGCCATTCCGGCCCGTTGTGGACGAACCAGGTAACACGACATGAAACGTACTTTCCAACCAAGCACTATCAAACGCGCTCGTACCCACGGTTTCCGTGCTCGCATGGCTACCAAGAACGGTCGTGCCGTACTGTCGCGTCGTCGCGCCAAAGGCCGCGCACGTCTGGCAGTTTGATAATCCGGCACTGGAGGTGAGTCAGGACTTCAGTCGGGAAAAGCGTCTGCTTACACCCCGGCATTTCAAGGCAGTCTTTGACTCCCCTACCGGCAAGGTTCCGGGGAAAAATCTCCTGCTCCTTGCGCGCAACAACGATCTCGATCACCCCCGTCTCGGGCTGGTTATCGGGAAAAAGAGCGTCAAGCTCTCCGTCGAGCGCAATCGCCTCAAACGTCTTATGCGCGAATCGTTTCGCCTGCACCAGGATTCACTGGTCGGCTGGGACATCGTTATCGTCGCGCGCAAAGGTTTGGGTGACGTAGAAAACCCCGAATTGATTCAGCATTTCGGCAAACTCTGGAAACGTCTGGCACGCAACAAGCCGGTACCAGGAGTCAAAACCGAAACTGTAGGGGTAGACAGTCCAGATGCGTAAACTGGCACTCGTTCCGATCCAGTTTTATCGCTACGCCATTAGTCCCCTGATGGCCAGTCACTGTCGTTTCTACCCCAGTTGTTCTTGCTACGCGTATGAAGCCATCGAAAATCATGGCCTTCTGCGCGGTGGCTGGCTGACCTTTCGTCGTTTAGGTCGCTGTCATCCGTGGAATCCCGGTGGTTATGACCCGGTTCCACCTATCCCTACCTCCCGTTCTTCTTCGATGGCCGAGTAATCATGGATATCAAACGCACGATCCTGATCGTCGCCCTGGCAATCGTGTCCTACGTCATGGTCCTTAAATGGAACCAGGACTATGGCCAGGCTGCCCTGCCGACTCAGAATGTTGCTTCCAGTACGACTACATCCGGTTTGCCGGACACCGCCACTGGCAATAATGCTGCTGCCAGTGACGATATTCCGCGCGCCGCAAGCGATACCAGCGCACCTGCCGAAACGCCGGTCGCCGCCAGCAAGGATCTGATCCAGATCAAGACCGACGTGCTCGATCTGTCGATCGATCCACAAGGTGGTGATGTTGCCCAACTGACCTTGCCGCTGTATCCACGTCGTCAGGATCGTCCGGACGTTCCGTTCCAGCTGTTCGACAACGGTGGTGAACGTACTTATCTGGCACAGAGCGGTCTGATTGGCACCAACGGTCCGGATGCAAACCCGGCCGGTCGTCCGATCTACTCCTCGGAGAAGAAGACTTATCAACTGGCTGACGGTCAGGACCAACTGGTCGTCGACCTGAAGTTCAGCAAGGACGGCGTCAATTACATCAAGCGTTTCACTCTGAAACGTGGCCTGTATGACGTGACCGTGACTTATCTGATCGACAACCAGAGCGCTCAGCCCTGGTCCGGTTCGATGTTCGCCCAGCTGAAACGCGATGCCAGCGCCGATCCTTCGTCCACAACTGCAACCGGTACCGCGACGTACCTGGGCGCCGCCCTGTGGACAAGTTCCGAGCCGTACAAGAAAGTGTCCATGAAGGACATGGACAAAGCTCAGCTCAAGGAAACCGTCACCGGTGGTTGGGTAGCCTGGCTGCAACACTACTTCGTGACTGCATGGGTTGCTCCGAAGGGCGAAAACAACATCGTCCAGACCCGTAAAGACAGCAAAGGCAACTACATCATCGGTTACACCGGTCCTTCGCTGACCGCTGCACCGGGTGCGAAAGTCGAGACCAGCGCTGTTCTTTACGCCGGTCCGAAAAGCCAGGCGGTGCTGAAAGAGTTGTCCCCAGGTCTGGAACTGACTGTCGACTACGGCATTCTGTGGTTCATTGCCCAGCCAATCTTCTGGCTGCTGCAACATATCCACAGCATCGTCGGCAACTGGGGCTGGTCGATCATCTTCCTGACCATGCTGATCAAAGGGATCTTCTTCCCTCTGTCGGCCGCCAGCTACAAGTCGATGGCCCGCATGCGCGCCGTGGCTCCGAAACTGGCTGCACTGAAAGAGCAACATGGCGATGACCGGCAGAAAATGTCGCAAGCCATGATGGAGCTGTACAAGAAAGAGAAGATCAATCCGCTGGGTGGCTGCTTGCCGATCCTGGTGCAGATGCCGGTTTTCCTTTCCCTGTACTGGGTTCTGCTGGAAAGCGTGGAAATGCGCCAGGCGCCATTCATGCTGTGGATTACCGACCTGTCGATCAAGGATCCGTTCTTCATCCTGCCGATCATCATGGGCGCGACCATGTTCATCCAGCAGCGTCTGAACCCTACACCTCCGGATCCGATGCAGGCCAAGGTGATGAAAATGATGCCGATCATCTTCACCTTCTTCTTCCTGTGGTTCCCGGCAGGTCTGGTGCTGTACTGGGTTGTGAACAACTGCCTGTCGATTGCCCAACAGTGGTACATCACGCGTAAGATCGAAGCGGCGACGAAAAAAGCCGAGGCGTAACTTACTCTGTGGATAACACCACTCAAAACGCCCCCTAGTGGGGCGTTTTGCTATCTGCCATTTTTGTCTGGATACCGGTTTATGAGCGCACCTCGTGAAACCATCGCAGCTGTCGCCACCGCCCAGGGCCGTGGTGGTGTGGGCATCGTTCGAATTTCCGGGCCGCTGGCCAGCGTTGCTGCCAAAGCCATCAGCGGCCGTGAACTGAAACCACGATTTGCCCACTACGGCCCGTTCTTAACTGACGATCAACAGGTGCTGGATGAAGGTCTGGCGCTGTATTTCCCCGGGCCGAACTCGTTCACCGGCGAGGACGTACTGGAACTGCAGGGCCACGGCGGCCCGATCGTTCTGGACATGCTGCTCAAGCGTTGCCTGGAACTGGGCTGCCGTCTGGCCCGTCCCGGAGAATTCAGCGAAAGAGCATTCCTCAATGACAAACTCGACCTGGCTCAGGCCGAGGCGATCGCCGACCTGATCGAAGCCAGTTCTGCACAGGCTGCTCGCAATGCCCTGCGCTCTCTGCAGGGGGCATTTTCCCAACGTGTGCATAACCTCACCGAACAACTGATCGGTCTGCGGATCTATGTCGAAGCGGCCATCGACTTTCCGGAAGAAGAAATCGACTTCCTTGCCGATGGCCATGTCCTGAGCATGCTCGACAAGGTGCGCGACGAGTTATCCACCGTATTGCGCGAAGCCGGGCAGGGCGCGTTGCTGCGGGACGGCATGACCGTGGTGATCGCCGGTCGTCCGAATGCCGGCAAATCCAGCCTGCTCAACGCTCTGGCCGGTCGTGAAGCCGCCATCGTGACCGAAATCGCCGGCACCACCCGGGATATCCTGCGCGAACATATCCACATTGACGGCATGCCGCTGCACGTTGTGGACACCGCCGGTCTGCGCGATACCGATGACCATGTGGAAAAGATCGGCGTTGAACGAGCATTGAAAGCCATTGGCGAGGCTGACCGAGTGCTACTGGTAGTCGACGCCACTGCGCCAGAGGCCGCCGATCCGTTCGCCCTGTGGCCGGAATTCCTCGAAACCCGGCCGGATCCGGCGAAGGTCACATTGATCCGGAACAAAGCCGATCTGACTGGCGAAGCCATTGCCCTGGAAGTCAGTGACGATGGCCATGTGACGATCAGCCTGAGCGCCAAATCTGCGGGAGAGGGGCTGGATCTGCTGCGTGATCACCTCAAGGCCTGTATGGGTTACGAGCAAACCTCGGAAAGCAGCTTCAGTGCGCGGCGCCGGCATCTGGAGGCCTTGCGTCACGCCAGTGCGGCGTTGGAACACGGTCGCGCCCAGCTGACGCTGGCGGGCGCTGGCGAATTGCTCGCTGAGGATTTGCGTCAGGCCCAGCATTCTCTGGGTGAAATAACCGGGGCCTTCAGTTCCGATGATCTGCTGGGAAGGATCTTTTCCAGCTTCTGTATCGGCAAATGACAAAATGGGCTGTGGACATTTTATCCACAGCCCCTTTTTTGTCTTACCAGTTATAAGAAACCGTACCGAGCAAGGTGCGGTCCTCGCCCCAGTAGCAGCGGCCGGCATCGTTGCATCCAGACACATATTCCTTGTCGAACAGGTTCTTCGCGTTCAGGTCGACGCTCCAGTGCGTGTCGATCTGATAACCGATCGCCGCATCCACCAACGTCACATCGCCGGCGTCCAGCTTTCCGTATAGCGAAGGCGAGGTGTAGGCGAACGCACTGTCGAAGTAACGCACACCACCCCCTACGTACAATCCTTTCAGTTCGCCATCAAGGAAGCGGTATTTGGCCCAGACCGAGGCCTGATTACGCGGCACGCCCGTCATCTGGTGGCCTTTGACCAATGACGTCGTCGCGTCTTTGGTGATTCGGGCGTCGGTATAGGTGTAGGCCGCAGTGACATTCAGGTTCTGTGTCAGATTGCTGTTGAGTTCAAGTTCTACACCTTTGGAACGGCTTTCGCCCACCTGACGGTAACTCGACGTCGTGGCATCGAAGTAGGTGTCGTCCTTTTTGCGCAGGTCATACACCGACGCCGTGAATGCGGTGTCCCAACCGATCGGTTCGTACTTGAGACCCACTTCGTACTGGCTGCTGGTGATCGGATCGAGAGGCGCGCCGGCGTTGGAGATCTGTTGCACCGGCACAAACGAAGTGGAATAGCTGACATACGGCGTCATACCGTTGTCGAACTGGTACATCACTCCGCCCTGATAGGTGAACTTCTTGTCCTCGGAACTAATGTCGCTGGAGCGGGCCACCTTGTCGCGGAAATCACTGTCGACCCAATCCTGACGACCACCGAGCAGGAACAGCCAGCGGTCGTATTTGCTCTGGATCTGTGCATAAACACCTTTCATCTGTTGTTCGAGCAAGGTGTTTTGCACCGCGATCGGCGTGGTCGGATCGCGCAGGTAGACGGGGTTATACACATCAATCGACCCGACCAGCCCTGCATTCCAGTCCTGATTGAAGGAGGTACGATCATAGCTGGCGCCGACCAGCACCGTATTCTCCAGGCCACCGACCTGGAATTTGCCCTCCAGTTGGTTATCCAGCGAGTACACCATCGACTTATTGAAGCGATCGTAGGCGGTCATGTTCAGACGCGTGCCGAACCCGGCGTTGTTAAGGTTGCCCGGCCAGGTCTCATGTCGGGTGATGCGCGACTGCATGTAGCGAGAGTTCTGACGGAACTGCCAGTCATCGTTGAACGAGTGGCTGAATTCATAGCCAGTGCTCCACGTTTCCCTTTCGAACGTGTTCCAGTCCGGGTCACCAAGCATGGTGCCTTTGGATAACTTGCCGTTGGGGTTTGTCAGCAAAGTCCCGGCGGCTGGCAGGCCAAGTTCCATGTTGGTGTGATCCTTCTGGTAGTTGGCCAGCAGGGTCAGGGTATTGAAGTCGTCAAAATTCAGGGTCAGGGATGGTGCAACATAGATCCGGTCATCGGGGACATGATCGGTCTGGGTGTCCGATTTACGTCCGAGCATCACCACCCGCCCGAGAATGTTGCCGCTGTCGTTGAGCGGACCGGCGACATCGACGCCGACCTGCCGGCGATTGTTCGAGCCGTAGCCCAGTTGCACTTCACCCCGGGGTACAGCGGTAGGACGTTTGCTCACCAGATTAACCAGCCCGCCCGGTGCGTTTTCCCCATAAAGCAGCGAAGAAGGGCCGCGGAAAATCTCCACTCGCTCAAGGCCATAAGGCTCGGTGCTGGTGTCATACCGGTTGCCCTGTACGCGTAGTCCATCACGCAACAGACCGTAGCCGTAATCGGTGGCGTTGAAACCGCGAATGTAGAACAGATCCCCCGCCAGACTGTCGCCGGCGGCAAACGGTGGCGCAAAGATCCCCGGTACGTAGCCGAGTACTTCGGTGAGTGTCTGAGATTTCTGATCCTTCATGCGTTGGGCGGTTACGACTGACACGGAACGTGGTGTTTGCGACAACGGCGTACTGGTTTTCGTACCGACCCGACTGTTCTGCGCCTTGTAACCGACGTCGTCGGCGTAATCCAGGTTCATCGGGTTGGCCAGCTGACCATTAATATTGGTCGGTGCCAGCTCCAGCGAATCGCCGTTTGGCAGTGCCTGCAGAATGTAGCTTCCCGGCGCCTGTGGCACGGCTTGCAATCCCGACCCCTGCAGCAGTTGGGCAAACCCTTGTTCCACGCTGAAGTTGCCGTTCAGCCCGGCGCTGCGCAAACGGCTGGTCTGTTGCGGCGAGAACGACAGAATCACATTCGCGGCCGAGGCGAACTGGCTCAGGGCGGTATCGAGCGGTCCCGCAGCAATGGCGTACCGCTGAGCTGCTGTCGCAGCGAAGGCGTCATCGGTGATGACCAGGCAGGACGCAGCACTGGTGATCAGTAAGCTGTAGGCAATGCAGTGGTGGGAAAAACGCTGACGGAACGTGGGAAGACGCATGTGTGGATAAGCCCTGAAAGTGGCAAAGAGCCGCGTTTATCGCGATTACCTGTAGGGCCGGGTCAGGGCAAAAAAAGATAACCCTTGTGTTCAATTATTTTTCCCCGGGTATTTTTTCGCTCAGGCGTCGTGACTGATCGAAACCCAGTAACGGGTGAAGTAGCGGACCTTTATCGGCAGGGACGCCTGAAGATTGGCCAGCACTGCGTCGGTGGAGTCGAGACGAAAGGTGCCGGAAACCCGAAGATCCCGTGCGCGGGTATCGCAATGCAAAACACCGCTGCGATAGCGCCCCAACTCGTCGATCACCTCGCCCAACCGGGCATTGAGCACAATCAACTGACCGTTGGTCCACGCTACTTCCGAGGATTTGAAAGGATGAATCAACCCGATGTGCCGACCATCGAAGTCGGCGCCTTCGCCCGCCTTCAGGATGATTGCGGTTGTCGACAGGTCGGCGGGCTGGACGCTGACCCGGTCTTCCAGCACACCCACACGGGTAGAAACCGACAACTGATGTACAGAGAATCGGGTACCCAGCGCTTGAATCCGGCCATTGCGGGTTTCGACGAGAAAAGGCCGTTGATCACCGAGCTTGCCGGTTTGAATCAGGATCTCTCCAGAGCGTAAACGGATCAGTCGCTGGGCTGCGTCAAAAGACACATCAATCGCTGTACCGGTATTGAGCTGAATCTGGCTGCCATCGGCCAATGTAATGTTGCGGCGCTGACCGACGCCGGTTTTATAGTCGGCCCAGACATCGCCAAGGGAGGTACGCTGCTGAACATTCCAGCCAACGAAACCAGTTCCTGCGGCGAGCAACAACAACTTCAGTACCTGGCGCCGTTGCTGGCCGGTATTCAGCGCACGACGTTTCAAATCTTGCGGCAGGGTGCCGAGGTGACGCTGTAGTTGTTCCATCTGGTTCCACGCCGCCAGATGCGCTGGATCACTATCTATCCACAGTTGCCAGGCTTTCTGTTCGGTGAGGGTCGGCGGGTCGGCTTGAAACTGCACGTACCAACTGGCGGCGGTTTCGAAAATCTTGCGGCTGGGTGCGATGGCCATCAACGCTGCGCCATGATCAGGGCACATTCCGTCAAAGCGCGGATCATGTGCTTCTTCACTGTTGTCAGCGACACCTTCAACTGCACGGCGATCTGTTGATAAGTCAGCCCATCGATCTGCGAAAGCATGAAGATCCGCTGGGTTCGTGCGCCAAGACCGGCCAAGGCTTTATCCACAGCAACCAGGGTTTCGATGATCAGCGCCTTGTCTTCTTCGCTGATGGCCGTGGCTTCAGATCTGGCGGCGAGGGTCTGCAAATACGCGGCCTCGATCGCGCGTCTTCTATACCGATCAATGACCAGGCCGCGTGCAACGGTGGCCAGATAATCCCGAGGTTCGCGAATCTGAGCCGCATTGCGGGCGGCCAGGATCCGCACAAATGTGTCATGCGCGACATCGGCCGCATCGCAGGCGTCATGCAATTTTCCCTTCAGCCAACCATATAGCCACGAATGGTGTTGCTCGTAGATTTGCTCGATCGCAGCGTTATGGGCGGGTAGGGACATGGGAGCAACTGGTGAGTTAATGATAATGGCTATTATTAGCCTCTGTTACGTTCTCTCACAATAGCCCTGTCACTTCCCTCCATCAGCTTCTCCACCGTCACCTGCCCCCGGACAGGCGCTTTTATGGCGCCCTGGAAAAGCCGTTTCGTCGATTTTCTGTGGATTAAGCCCTGTGAATAACTGCCACTGAGGGCAGTTGATAACAGGACCTGAAAGCTGAACATAACTGCCTCTGTGGATAACCACCCCATTCATCCACAGGCTTACACCGGTTATCCAAGGGCCTCATGGCGACATGGCCACAGGGTTTTGAATCTCTGTACACATTGAAAATAAAGGCCTGTAGAAATCTATCCACAGATATCATGGGCAGTAAGAATAAGCTTTAAAACAAAGGTTTTATAAATTTCTCTCTTTTTTATTCTTTTAACCGCAAGTTCTCCACAGCTGGTTAAATTTTGTGCAAAGGGTTCTTTAGGAAGGGCGAAGTCCCTATACTTGCCGACCAGGTCCAGAAACCTGATCTCAAACTATTCCTGAATTACCTACTTAAGCAGGCACGAGGTGCGTGGTGGATTTCCCTTCCCGTTTTGAAGTGATCGTCATCGGCGGCGGTCATGCCGGTACCGAGGCAGCACTGGCCTCAGCACGCATGGGTGCAAAAACCCTTCTGCTGACGCACAACGTGGAAACCCTCGGTGCCATGAGTTGCAACCCGGCCATCGGCGGCATTGGCAAAAGCCATCTGGTCAAGGAAATCGACGCCCTCGGCGGCGCGATGGCCATGGCCACCGATCTGGGCGGTATCCAGTTTCGCGTGTTGAACAGCCGCAAAGGCCCGGCCGTACGGGCAACCCGTGCGCAAGCCGACCGGATTTTGTACAAAGCCGCTGTCCGCGAAATACTGGAAAACCAGCCGAACCTGTGGATATTTCAACAAGCCGCTGACGACCTGATCGTCGAGCAGGAACAGGTACGCGGTGTTGTCACCCAAATGGGTCTGCGTTTCTTCGCCGATTCCGTGGTGTTGACCACTGGTACGTTCCTCGGCGGACTTATCCACATCGGCTTGCAGAATTTTTCCGGCGGTCGCGCCGGTGATCCACCGTCGATCGCCCTGGCGCATCGTCTGCGTGAACTGCCGCTGCGTGTCGGTCGCCTGAAAACCGGTACGCCACCGCGTATCGACGGCAAGTCTGTGGATTTCTCGGTGATGACCGAGCAGCCAGGTGATACGCCGATCCCGGTGATGTCGTTCATGGGCAACAAGGAACAGCATCCACGGCAAGTCAGTTGCTGGATTACCCACACCAACGCCCGCACCCACGAAATCATTGCCGCGAACCTCGATCGCTCGCCGATGTATTCCGCTGCAGGCGAAATCGAGGGCATTGGTCCGCGTTATTGCCCGTCGATCGAAGACAAGATTCACCGATTTGCCGACAAGGAAAGCCATCAGGTGTTCATCGAGCCGGAAGGCCTGACCACCCATGAGCTTTATCCGAACGGGATATCCACAAGCTTGCCGTTCGACGTGCAATTGCAGATCGTGCAATCAATCCGCGGCATGGAAAACGCTCACATCGTGCGTCCGGGTTATGCGATCGAGTACGACTATTTCGATCCGCGCGACCTGAAGTACAGCCTGGAAACCAAAGTCATCGGCGGCCTGTTCTTCGCTGGCCAGATCAACGGCACCACCGGTTACGAAGAAGCCGGCGCCCAGGGTTTGCTGGCTGGCGCGAACGCCGCACTGCGTGCGAAAGGCAAAGAAGCCTGGTGCCCGCGTCGCGACGAAGCCTACATTGGGGTATTGGTCGACGACTTGATCACCCTCGGTACCCAAGAGCCGTACCGCATGTTCACTTCCCGTGCCGAGTACCGTCTGATCCTGCGTGAG
The DNA here is from genome assembly GCF_021602345.1 of Pseudomonas pharyngis. Classification (GTDB taxonomy): domain Bacteria; phylum Pseudomonadota; class Gammaproteobacteria; order Pseudomonadales; family Pseudomonadaceae; genus Aquipseudomonas; species Aquipseudomonas pharyngis. The sequence goes on along the minus strand of NZ_BQID01000001.1, from coordinate 670,838 downwards.
GACAACGCCGACCTGCGTCTGACCGAAAAAGGTCGCGAACTGGGCCTGGTCGATGACGCGCGCTGGGCAGCGTTCTGCAAGAAACGCGAAAGCATCGAAATCGAAGAGCAACGCCTGAAAAGCACCTGGGTTCGCCCGGGCACCCCGCAGGGCGATGCGATTGCCGACAAATTCGGCACGCCGCTGACTCACGAATACAACTTACTCAATCTCTTGAGCCGTCCGGAAATCGACTACGCTGGTCTGGTCGAAGTGACCGGGCAGGGCGCCGAAGATCCACAGGTCGCCGAACAGGTCGAGATCAAGACCAAGTACGCCGGTTACATCGATCGCCAACAGGACGAAATCGCCCGTCTGCGTGCCAGTGAAGACACGAAACTGCCTGTGGATATCGATTACACCAACATTTCCGGTCTCTCCAAGGAGATCCAGAGCAAGCTGGGTGCCACGCGTCCCGAGACGCTGGGCCAGGCTTCGCGGATCCCCGGTGTGACCCCGGCAGCGATCTCGCTGTTGATGATTCATTTGAAAAAACGCGGCGCGGGCCGTCAGTTGGAGCAAAGCGCTTGAGTTCTAAGGTCACTTCGCAACACGCCGAAGAGTTATCCACAGGAGCCCGCGAGCTCGGTGTCAATCTCACTGAAACCCAGCACGAACTGCTGCTGGGTTATCTGGCCCTGTTGATCAAATGGAACCAGGCCTACAACCTGACTGCCGTTCGCGATCCGGACGAAATGGTTTCCCGTCATTTGCTCGATAGCCTGAGCGTGATGTCGTTCATCGAAAATGGGCGCTGGCTGGATGTCGGCAGCGGCGGCGGAATGCCGGGGATCCCTCTGGCGATCCTGTATCCGGACTCGCAGGTGACCTGTCTGGACAGCAACGGCAAGAAAACCCGCTTCCTGACCCAGGTCAAACTCGAACTCAAACTGGATAATCTGCAAGTTATCCACAGTCGCGTCGAAGCCTTCCAGCCTGCACAGCCGTTCAACGGGATCATTTCCCGGGCGTTCAGCAGCATGGAGAACTTCACCAACTGGACTCGCCACCTCGGCGACGCCGATACGCGCTGGCTGGCAATGAAGGGCGTCCATCCGGCGGATGAGCTGGTAGCATTGCCGGCAGACTTCAAACTCGATAGCGAACACGCCCTGGCCGTACCCGGTTGCCAAGGCCAACGCCATCTGCTGATACTGCGCCGCACGGCATGATTGGGAACACAAGCAAGAATGGCTAAGGTATTCGCGATAGCGAACCAGAAGGGTGGTGTGGGCAAGACCACCACCTGCATCAACCTCGCAGCATCCCTGGTCGCGACCAAGCGCCGGGTGCTGTTGATCGATCTCGATCCACAGGGCAACGCCACCATGGGTAGCGGTGTGGATAAGCATGGCCTGGAAAACTCGGTCTACGACCTGCTGATCGGCGAATGCGATCTGGCCCAGGCGATGCACTACTCCGAACATGGCGGTTATCAACTGCTGCCGGCCAACCGCGACCTGACGGCGGCCGAAGTGGTGCTGCTGGAAATGCAGATGAAGGAAAGCCGTCTGCGCAGCGCGCTGGCGCCGATCCGCGAGAACTACGATTACATTCTGATCGACTGCCCGCCGTCACTGTCGATGCTCACACTGAACGCACTGGTCGCCGCTGACGGGGTCATTATCCCCATGCAGTGCGAGTATTTTGCGCTCGAAGGTCTGAGCGACCTTGTGGATAACATCAAGCGCATCGCTGAACTGCTGAACCCGAACCTGAAAGTCGAAGGCCTGTTGCGGACCATGTACGACCCGCGTCTGAGCCTGATGAACGACGTTTCAGCCCAGCTCAAGGAACACTTCGGCGATCAACTGTACGACACGGTGATCCCGCGCAACATTCGTCTGGCCGAAGCTCCGAGCTACGGCATGCCGGCGCTGGCCTACGACAAGCAATCGCGTGGCGCGCTGGCCTATCTGGCCTTGGCGGGCGAGATGGTTCGCCGTCAGCGCAAAAATTCACGCACCGCCGCCGCCCAGCCAACTTAAGGAATCCCCATGGCCGTCAAGAAACGAGGTCTCGGACGAGGACTGGATGCGCTGTTGAGCGGTCCGACTGTCAGCTCGCTGGAAGAACAAGCGGCGCAGGCTGACAGCCGCGAGTTGCAGCACCTGCCGCTGGACCTGCTGCAGCGCGGCAAGTATCAGCCACGCCGGGACATGGATCCGCAGGCGCTGGAAGAGCTGGCGCAGTCGATCAAGGCTCAGGGCGTGATGCAACCGATCGTGGTTCGCCCGATTGGTGGTGGTCGTTTTGAAATCATTGCCGGCGAACGTCGCTGGCGCGCGAGTCAACAAGCCGGGCAGGAAACCATCCCCGCGATGGTGCGTGATGTGCCGGATGAAACGGCAATCGCCATTGCGCTGATCGAGAACATCCAGCGCGAAGACCTGAACCCGATTGAAGAGGCGGTAGCCCTGCAGCGCTTGCAGCAGGAATTCCAGCTCACTCAGCAACAGGTTGCCGAGGCTGTGGGTAAGTCCCGCGTCACCGTGGCCAATCTGTTGCGCCTGATTGCGCTGCCGGAAGTGATCAAGACCATGCTGTCCCATGGCGACCTGGAGATGGGTCATGCCCGTGCATTGCTTGGTCTGCCGGACAATCAGCAGGTGGAAGGGGCGCGACATGTTGTCGCACGGGGTCTCACCGTGCGCCAAACTGAGGCACTGGTTCGCCAATGGTTGAGTGGCAAACCGGAGCCGGTCGAACCGTCCAAACCCGACCCGGATATCGCCCGCCTCGAACAGCGTCTGGCCGAGCGCCTGGGCTCTGCGGTGCAGATCCGCCACGGGAAGAAGGGCAAGGGGCAGCTGGTGATCGGTTACAACTCCCTCGATGAGCTTCAAGGTGTGCTCGCACACATCCGCTGAAACAATTCCTCTTGTAGCGCGCAGTCGGAAATCACTACCTGACAGTTGAATAGGGGCAGAACCGCCCCTATACTCTGCGCGCATTTTGTCGGCACAAATTATGCCAAGTTATTGAATTTCGGCAGCCGGCCATTGGAGAGCAATAGTGATGGAAACCCGCAAGCCAAACCGCCTGCCGTTCCATCGCCTGGCGGTTTTTCCGGTGTTAATGGCTCAATTTGTCATTTTGCTCATTGCCGCTTTGGCGCTCTGGCAATGGCACGGAGTCGTTGCCGGATACTCGGGACTTTGCGGAGGCCTGATAGCCTTGCTGCCCAATGTTTATTTCGCTCACAAGGCATTTCGGTTTTCCGGCGCCCGAGCAGCCCAGTCCATCGTCCGGTCTTTCTATGCCGGCGAGGCAGGCAAACTGATTTTGACGGCAGTGCTGTTTGCACTGGTGTTTGCAGGTGTGAAGCCACTGGCGCCGATCGCTGTATTCGGCGCCTTCGTGCTGACTCAGTCGGTCAGCTGGTTCGCTCCCCTGCTGATGAGAACAAGACTTTCGAGACCTTAGGGCGTTTGAGGCAACCATGGCAGAAACAACCGCTTCGGGCTATATCCAGCACCACTTGCAGAACCTGACCTTCGGTCAGCTACCCAACGGCGGCTGGGGCTTTGCCCACACCGCAGCAGAAGCCAAGGAAATGGGCTTCTGGGCTTTCCACGTCGATACCCTCGGCTGGTCGGTCGCGCTGGGTCTGATCTTCGTCATTCTTTTCCGCATGGCGGCCAAGAAGGCGACTTCCGGTCAGCCGGGTGCACTGCAGAACTTCGTTGAAGTCCTGGTCGAATTCGTCGATGGCAGCGTGAAAGACAGCTTCCATGGCCGTAGCCCGGTGATTGCACCGCTGGCACTGACCATCTTCGTCTGGGTGTTCCTGATGAACGCCGTCGACCTGGTACCGGTCGACTGGATTCCTCAGCTGGCCATCCTGATCTCCGGCGACCACCACATCCCGTTCCGCGCCGTGTCGACGACCGACCCGAACGCGACCCTGGGCATGGCGTTCTCGGTTTTCGCACTGATCATTTTCTATAGCATCAAGGTCAAGGGCATCGGCGGTTTCATCGGCGAACTGACCCTGCACCCGTTCGGCAGCAAGAACATCTTCGTTCAGGCCCTGCTGATCCCGGTGAACTTCCTGCTGGAATTCGTGACCCTGATCGCCAAACCGATCTCTCTGGCTCTGCGTCTGTTCGGCAACATGTATGCCGGCGAGCTGGTGTTCATCCTGATCGCTGTGATGTTCGGCAGCGGCCTGCTCTGGCTCAGCGGCCTGGGCGTTGTCCTGCAGTGGGCGTGGGCTGTGTTCCACATCCTGATCATTACCCTGCAGGCGTTCATCTTCATGATGCTGACCATCGTCTACCTGTCGATGGCGCACGAAGAAAACCATTAAGACCAGTCTCGACTAGTCTGATGTCCTTCCCGGTCAAACGGGAAGGGGCTCCTCACGGGGCACCATGAAACGATTTGTTTTACCGCTTTAATCTAAAAAACCTAAACCATACGACGTAAAAGTCGGGAGGAAAGATGGAAACTGTAGTTGGTCTAACCGCTATCGCTGTTGCACTGTTGATCGGCCTGGGCGCACTGGGTACCGCAATTGGTTTCGGCCTGCTGGGCGGCAAGTTCCTGGAAGGCGCAGCGCGTCAGCCAGAAATGGTTCCAATGCTGCAAGTTAAAATGTTCATCGTTGCCGGTCTGCTCGACGCCGTAACCATGATCGGTGTTGGTATCGCTCTGTTCTTCACCTTTGCGAACCCGTTCGTTGGTCAGATCGCTGGCTAATCATTCGGATCTCCGAGTGATTTGGTGTGATGGACAACGTAACTGCGAGGTGTTGGCGTGAACATTAATGCGACCCTGATTGGCCAGTCCGTTGCGTTCCTGATTTTTGTACTGTTCTGCATGAAGTTCGTATGGCCTCCGGTCATCGCGGCTCTGCACGAACGTCAAAAGAAGATCGCTGATGGTCTGGACGCTGCCAGCCGTGCAGCTCGCGACCTGGAGTTGGCCCAAGAGAAAGCGGGTCAGCAACTGCGCGAAGCGAAAGCTCAGGCAGCTGAAATCATCGAGCAAGCCAAGAAACGCGGTAACCAGATTGTCGAAGAGGCCGTTGAAAAGGCCCGCGTCGACGCTGACCGTGTGAAGGTTCAGGCTCAAGCCGAGATCGAACAGGAACTGAACAGTGTCAAAGACAAGCTGCGCGCCCAGGTGGGCTTGCTGGCTGTCGGCGGCGCCGAGAAGATCCTGGGTGCCACAATCGATCAAAACGCGCACGCAGAGCTGGTTAATCAACTGGCTGCTGAAATCTAAGCGAGGGCGATCATGGCAGAACTGACCACGTTGGCCCGACCTTACGCTAAGGCGGCCTTCGAGCACGCTCAGGCCCACCAGCAACTGGCCAATTGGTCAGCCATGCTCGGCCTGGCAGCAGCGGTGTCGCAAGACGACACCATGCAGCGCGTGCTCAAGGCCCCGCGACTGACGAGCGCAGAAAAGGCCGCCACGTTCATTGACGTGTGCGGCGACAAGTTTGATGCCAAGGCACAGAACTTCATCAATGTCGTTGCCGAAAACGACCGTCTCCCGCTTCTGCCGGAGATCGCCGCTCTTTTCGACCTGTACAAGGCCGAGCAAGAGAAATCGGTAGACGTTGAAGTGACCAGTGCTTTTGCATTGAACCAAGAACAGCAAGACAAACTCGCCAAGGTTCTCAGTGCACGACTCAACCGGGAAGTGCGCCTGCAAGTTGCGGAGGATGCTGCCCTTATAGGTGGTGTCGTTATCCGCGCCGGCGACCTGGTTATCGATGGCTCGATTCGCGGCAAAATCGCGAAACTTGCCGAAGCATTGAAATCTTGAGTTTGAAGGGGCAGCAGAGCAATGCAGCAACTCAATCCTTCCGAAATAAGTGAAATTATCAAGGGCCGCATCGAAAAGCTCGATGTGACCTCCCAAGCCCGTAACGAAGGCACTGTCGTCAGCGTATCTGACGGCATCGTGCGGATTCACGGTCTGGCCGACGTCATGTACGGCGAGATGATCGAGTTTCCGGGCGGCGTCTACGGTATGGCCCTCAACCTGGAGCAAGACTCCGTAGGTGCCGTTGTACTGGGCGCATACACCAGTCTGGCTGAAGGCATGAGCGCCAAGTGCACCGGCCGCATCCTCGAAGTTCCGGTTGGTAAGGAACTGCTGGGTCGCGTTGTCGACGCACTGGGTAACCCTGTTGACGGCAAAGGTCCACTGGGCAACACCGAGACCGACGCGGTCGAGAAAGTTGCTCCGGGCGTGATCTGGCGTAAGTCGGTAGACCAGCCTGTACAGACTGGCTACAAGGCTGTCGATGCCATGATCCCTGTCGGCCGTGGCCAGCGTGAGCTGATCATCGGTGACCGTCAGATCGGTAAAACCGCTCTGGCGATCGACGCGATCATCAACCAGAAAGACAGCGGCATTTTCTGCGTCTACGTGGCAATCGGTCAGAAGCAATCGACCATCGCCAACGTGGTTCGCAAGCTGGAAGAAAACGGTGCACTGGCTAACACCATCATTGTTGCAGCGAGCGCTTCGGAATCTGCAGCACTGCAATTCCTGGCTCCGTACTCCGGTTGCACCATGGGTGAGTTCTTCCGCGACCGCGGAGAAGACGCGCTGATCGTTTATGACGATCTGTCCAAGCAAGCAGTGGCTTACCGCCAGATTTCCCTGCTGCTGCGCCGTCCACCAGGCCGTGAAGCTTACCCAGGCGACGTGTTCTATCTCCACTCCCGTCTGCTGGAGCGTGCATCCCGCGTTTCGGAAGAGTACGTAGAGAAGTTCACCAACGGCGCAGTGACCGGCAAAACCGGTTCCCTGACCGCACTGCCGATCATCGAAACCCAGGCTGGCGACGTTTCCGCGTTCGTTCCGACCAACGTGATTTCCATCACCGACGGTCAGATCTTCCTGGAATCGGCCATGTTCAACTCGGGCATCCGCCCTGCAGTGAACGCCGGTGTTTCGGTATCCCGTGTGGGTGGTGCCGCTCAGACCAAGATCATCAAGAAGCTGTCCGGTGGTATCCGTACCGCTCTGGCTCAGTACCGTGAACTGGCGGCATTCGCCCAGTTCGCTTCTGACCTGGACGAAGCGACCCGTAAGCAACTTGAGCATGGTCAGCGCGTTACCGAGCTGATGAAGCAGAAGCAATACGCACCGATGTCGATCGCTGACATGGCGCTGTCGCTGTATGCCGCTGAGCGTGGGTTCCTGACTGACATTGAAATCGCCAAGATCGGCAGCTTCGAACAAGCGCTGATCGCTTTCTTCAACCGCGATCACGCCGATTTGATGGCCAAGATCAACGTTAAAGGTGACTTCAATGACGAAATCGACGCTGGCCTGAAGGCTGGTATCGAGAAGTTCAAGGCCACCCAAACCTGGTAAGCCGCAGCGGGAGCCGCAAGGCTCCCGCTTGCTAACCTGATAGGTGTTACATGGCAGGCGCAAAAGAGATTCGCAGTAAGATTGCGAGCATCAAAAGCACGCAAAAAATTACCAGCGCCATGGAAAAAGTGGCGGTCAGCAAAATGCGCAAGGCACAAATGCGCATGGCTGCTAGCCGTCCTTATGCGGAGCGTATCCGCCAGGTAATTGGGCATCTGGCCAACGCCAACCCGGAATACCGCCACCCGTTCATGATCGATCGCGAAGTAAAGCGCGTCGGTTATGTCGTGGTGAGCAGTGACCGTGGTCTGTGCGGCGGCTTGAACACCAACCTGTTCAAGGCCCTGGTCAAGGACATGGCGGTAAACCGCGAAAACGGCGTCGAGATCGATCTGTGTGTCGTTGGTAGCAAGGGTGCGGCCTTTTTCCGCAACTTCGGCGGTAACGTCGTTGCAGCTATCAGCCACCTGGGTGAAGAGCCGTCGATCAATGATCTGATCGGCAGCGTCAAGGTGATGCTGGATGCCTACCTGGACGGCCGTATTGACCGCCTGTCCGTGGTATCCAACAAGTTCATCAACACCATGACGCAACAGCCTACCGTGGAGCAGTTGATTCCATTGGTGGCGACCCCGGATCAAGAACTCAAGCACCACTGGGACTACCTCTACGAACCAGACGCCAAAGAGCTGCTTGACGGCTTGATGGTGCGTTACGTGGAGTCGCAGGTGTACCAGGCGGTGGTCGAGAACAACGCGGCTGAACAGGCTGCGCGGATGATCGCGATGAAGAACGCTACCGACAACGCCGGTGATTTGATCAGCGATTTGCAGCTGATCTACAACAAGGCGCGTCAGGCTGCGATCACCCAAGAGATCTCGGAAATCGTCGGCGGCGCTGCCGCGGTTTAACGGTTCAAATATTCAGAGGATCCAGCTATGAGTAGCGGACGTATCGTTCAAATCATCGGCGCCGTTATCGACGTGGAATTCCCACGCGACAGCGTACCGAGCATCTACGACGCCTTGAAGGTTCAAGGCGCCGAAACCACTCTGGAAGTTCAGCAGCAGCTGGGCGACGGCGTGGTTCGTACCATTGCGATGGGCTCCACCGAAGGCTTGAAGCGCGGTCTGGACGTCAACAACACTGGCGCAGCCATCTCCGTACCGGTCGGTAAAGCGACTCTGGGCCGGATCATGGACGTACTGGGCAACCCGATCGACGAAGCTGGCCCGATCGGCGAAGAAGAGCGCTGGGGTATCCACCGCGCCGCTCCTTCCTTCGCTGAACAGGCCGGTGGCAACGAGCTGCTGGAAACAGGCATCAAGGTTATCGACCTGGTTTGCCCGTTCGCCAAGGGCGGTAAAGTCGGTCTGTTCGGTGGTGCCGGTGTAGGCAAGACCGTAAACATGATGGAACTGATCCGTAACATCGCCATCGAGCACAGCGGTTATTCCGTGTTCGCCGGTGTGGGTGAGCGTACTCGTGAGGGTAACGACTTCTACCACGAGATGAAGGACTCCAACGTTCTCGACAAGGTAGCCCTGGTCTACGGTCAAATGAACGAGCCACCGGGAAACCGTCTGCGCGTAGCGCTGACCGGTCTGACCATGGCCGAGAAGTTCCGTGACGAAGGTAACGACGTTCTGCTGTTCGTCGACAACATCTATCGTTATACCCTGGCCGGTACCGAAGTATCCGCACTGCTGGGCCGTATGCCTTCGGCAGTAGGTTACCAGCCGACCCTGGCTGAAGAGATGGGCGTGCTGCAAGAGCGCATCACTTCGACCAAACAAGGTTCGATTACTTCGATCCAGGCCGTATACGTACCAGCGGACGACTTGACTGACCCGTCGCCAGCGACCACGTTTGCTCACCTGGACGCCACCGTCGTTCTGTCCCGTGACATCGCTTCCCTGGGTATCTACCCGGCGGTAGACCCACTGGACTCGACTTCGCGTCAGCTGGACCCGAACGTGATCGGCAACGATCACTACGAGACCGCTCGTGGTGTTCAGTACGTGCTGCAGCGTTACAAAGAGCTGAAGGACATCATCGCGATCCTGGGTATGGACGAGCTGTCGGAAGCCGACAAGCAGTTGGTAAACCGTGCTCGTAAGATCCAGCGCTTCTTGTCGCAGCCGTTCTTCGTGGCTGAAGTCTTCACCGGTGCTTCGGGTAAATACGTTTCCCTGAAAGACACCATTGCTGGCTTCAAAGGCATCCTCAACGGTGACTACGACCACCTGCCAGAACAAGCGTTCTACATGGTCGGCGGCATCGAAGAAGCGATCGAGAAAGCCAAGAAACTGTAATCCAGGCGCCCGGCAACGGGCGCTAATTTAGGTTGAGGCAATCAGATGGCTATGACAGTCCATTGCGACATCGTCAGCGCGGAAGGAGAAATCTTTTCCGGCCTGGTCGAGATGGTGATTGCGCACGGTGCTCTGGGTGATCTTGGTATCGCTCTGGGCCACGCGCCGCTGATCACTAATCTGAAGCCAGGTCCGATCCGCCTGATCAAGCAAGGCGGGGAAGCCGAGGTGTTCTACATCTCCGGTGGTTTCCTCGAGGTTCAGCCGAACATGGTCAAGGTGCTTGCCGATACCGTGCAACGTGCCGCCGACCTGGATGAAGCTCAGGCTCAAGCAGCTCTCAAGGCTGCCGAAGCTGCTCTGCATGAGAAGAGCGCAGATTTCGACTACGGAGCTGCGTCCGCACGTCTGGCCGAGGCTGCAGCTCAGCTGCGCACCGTCCAGCAGATCCGCAAGAAGTTTGGCGGTTGATCCGTCAGCCACTTGTTGTGCGATTGATAAAAAAGGGTAGCCTCGGCTACCCTTTTTTCTTTTCAGAATTCTACAAACCCGGTCGCAGTTGCTGACCACCCAGGATTGGTAGCCAGTCATGTCTCTTGAAATCGTTATCCTCGCGGCCGGTCAAGGCACCCGCATGCGTTCCGCGCTGCCAAAAGTGCTGCATCCGATTGCCGGCGATTCCATGCTTGGCCATGTTATCCACAGCGCCCGTCAACTTGATCCACAGCGCATTCATGTCGTCATCGGCCACGGCGCCGATGTAGTGCGCGAGCGTCTGGCCGCTGACGATCTGAATTTCGTATTGCAGGACAAGCAGCTGGGCACCGGCCACGCCACGGCCCAGGCTGTTCCTTTCATCACCGCCGATACCGTACTGATTCTCTACGGCGATGTGCCGTTGATCGAAGTCGAGACCCTGCAACGTCTGCTCAAGCACGTTGTACCCGGGCAGATGGGCTTGCTCACCGTCGAGCTGGACGATCCGACCGGTTATGGCCGCATCGTGCGCGATGCCGACGGCAAGGTTGCCGCCATCGTCGAACACAAGGACGCCAGCGAAGCGCAACGGGCGATCACTGAAGGCAACACCGGCATCCTGGCAGTGCCGGCCAATCGTCTGGCGGATTGGATGAGTCGCCTGTCGAACAACAACGCTCAGGGCGAGTACTACCTGACCGACGTGATCGAGATGGCGGTCAGCGATGGCCTGACCGTCGCCACCGAACAACCTCACGATCCGATGGAAGTGCAGGGCGCCAATGATCGCAAACAGCTCTCCGAGCTGGAGCGTCATTACCAGCTGCGCGCCGGACGTCGCCTGATGGCTCAGGGTGTCACCCTGCGCGACCCGGCCCGTTTCGATGTGCGAGGCGAAGTGACCGTCGGTCGCGATGTGCTGATCGACATCAACGTGATTCTCGAAGGCAAGGTTGTCATAGAGGACGATGTGGTGATCGGCCCGAACTGCGTGATCAAGGACAGCACCCTGCGCAAAGGCGTAGTGGTCAAGGCCAACAGCCACATCGAAGGCGCGGTGCTGGGCGAAGGCAGCGATGCCGGCCCGTTTGCCCGTCTGCGTCCGGGCACTGTGCTGGAGGCCCGCGCCCATGTGGGTAACTTCGTTGAACTGAAAAACGCGCGCATGGGCGAGGGCGCCAAGGCCGGGCACCTGACTTACCTGGGCGATGCCGAGATCGGTGCGCGCACCAACATCGGCGCCGGCACCATCACTTGCAACTACGATGGCGCCAACAAGTGGAAAACCGTGTTGGGTGAAGACGTGTTCATCGGTTCCAACAACTCGCTGGTGGCGCCTGTGGATATCTCCGCCGGTGCCACTACTGCAGCCGGCTCGACCATCACTCAGAATGTGGATAACGCGCAATTGGCTGTTGGCCGGGCGCGGCAGAAGAACATCGATGGCTGGAAGCGGCCTGAGAAGATCAAGAAGAGCTGAGTTATCCACAATGCTCAAATTAAAAAAGACCGCTGCCAGCGGTCTTTTTTTTGGGCGCCGACTTGACGATTCGCAGCTGATAGGTTTTGATTGCTTCCGTTATCTTTCGAATCGAAACTTAATTAGCCATGTCGAAACGCAACACACCTCAGCGCCGTCACAACATTCTGGCTTTACTCAATGAGCAGGGCGAAGTGAGTGTGGATGAACTGGCCAAGCGCTTCGAAACTTCGGAAGTTACGATTCGCAAGGATCTCGCCGCTCTGGAAAGTCATGGCTTGCTGCTGCGTCGCTATGGTGGCGCGATCACCATGCCCCAGGAACTGGTGGCGGACGTCAGTCAGAACGTTTCCAAATACAAACAGGCGATTGCCCGCGCCGCCGTCACACGCATCCGCGAGCACGCCCGCATCATCATCGACAGCGGCAGCACCACCGCCGCGATGATTCCCGAACTCGGCCAGCAGCCAGGCCTGGTGGTGATGACCAACTCTCTGCATGTGGCCAACGCCCTGAGCGAACTCGAGCACGAGCCTGTGCTGCTGATGACCGGCGGCACCTGGGATCCGCACTCGGAATCCTTTCAGGGCCAGGTCGCCGAGCAGGTACTACGCTCTTACGACTTCGACCAATTGTTTATCGGTGCCGATGGCATCGACTTGGTGCGTGGCACCACCACCTTCAATGAATTGCTCGGCCTGAGCCGGGTGATGGCGGAAGTGGCGCGGGAAGTGATCGTGATGGTCGAGGCCGACAAGATCGGCCGCAAGATTCCCAACCTGGAGCTGCCATGGAGCAGCGTCCATACCCTAATTACCGATGATCGCCTGTCCCTGGATGCGCGCGATCAGATTCAGGCTCGCGGTATCAACTTGATTTGCGCGACTGTCAGTCAGGAGAAATAAGCATGTGTGGAATCGTCGGCGCGGTAGCTGAACGTAACATCACCGCCATTCTGGTCGAAGGCCTCAAACGCCTCGAATACCGGGGCTATGACAGTGCCGGTGTGGCGGTGTACACCAATGACGGCATTCTGGAACGCACTCGTCGTGTGGGCAAGGTCAGCGAACTCGACGCGGCGCTGGCCGAACATCCGCTGGTTGGCCGTCTCGGTATTGCCCACACCCGCTGGGCTACCCACGGTGCGCCGAGCGAGCGCAATGCCCACCCGCATTTCTCCGGTGACGTCGCTGTCGTGCACAACGGCATCATCGAAAACCATGAGGCGCTGCGTGAACAGCTGAAGGCACTGGGCTACGTGTTCACCTCGGACACCGACACCGAAGTCATCGCTCACCTGCTGACCGAAAAACTCAAGTCGTTGCCAGACCTCGCCGACGCGCTGAAGGCTGCGGTCAAGGAGCTGCATGGCGCTTACGGTCTGGCGGTTATCCACGCAAAGCAACCGGATCGACTCGTTGCTGCTCGCAGCGGCAGCCCGCTGGTGATCGGTCTGGGCCTGGGCGAAAACTTCCTCGCTTCCGATCAACTGGCCCTGCGTCAGGTCACCGACCGTTTCATGTACCTGGAAGAGGGCGATATCGCCGAAATCCAGCGCGACAAGGTGCAGATCTGGGACGTGACCGGCAAAGCCGTCGAGCGCCAGACCATCCAGTACACGGATGGTGCGGAAGCGGCCGACAAAGGCGAGTTCCGTCACTACATGCTCAAGGAAATCCACGAGCAGCCGTCCGTGGTGCAGCGCACTCTGGAAGGTCGATTGAGTGCGGATCAGGTGCTGGTGCAGGCTTTCGGTCCACAAGCTGCTGAATTGTTCGCCAAAGTGCGCAACGTGCAGATCGTGGCGTGTGGCACCAGCTATCACGCCGGCATGGTTGCCCGTTACTGGCTCGAAGAGCTGGCCGGCATTCCGTGCCAGGTCGAAGTCGCCAGCGAGTTCCGCTACCGCAAGGTGGTGGTGCAGCCGGACACCTTGTTCGTCACCATCTCCCAGTCCGGCGAAACCGCCGACACCCTGGCCGCCCTGCGCAACGCCAAGGAACTGGGCTTCCTCGCCAGCCTGGCGATCTGCAACGTCGGCATCAGCTCGCTGGTGCGCGAGTCCGACCTGACCCTGCTGACCCAGGCTGGTCGTGAAATCGGCGTGGCCTCGACCAAGGCGTTCACTACGCAGTTGGTCGGTCTGCTGCTGCTGACCCTGTCTCTGGGTCAGGTGCGCGGTACTTTGGGCAAAGGCGTTGAAGCCACGCTGGTCGAAGAACTGCGTCGCCTGCCAACCCGTCTGGGCGAAGCCCTGGCGATGGACAGCACCGTGGAAAAAATCGCAGAGCTGTTCGCCGAGAAGAACCACACCCTGTTCCTGGGCCGTGGCGCGCAATTCCCGGTGGCGATGGAAGGGGCCTTGAAGCTCAAGGAAATCTCGTACATCCACGCCGAAGCCTACCCGGCCGGCGAACTGAAGCACGGTCCGCTGGCGCTTGTGGATAACGACATGCCGGTGGTGACCGTCGCGCCGAACAACGAACTGCTGGAGAAGCTGAAGTCCAACCTGCAGGAAGTCCGCGCCCGCGGTGGCGAACTGGTCGTGTTCGCCGACGAAAAGGCCGGGATGACCAACGGCGAAGGCACACACGTAGTGCAGATGCCGCACATCCACGACATCCTGTCGCCGATCCTCTACACCATTCCGCTGCAACTGCTGTCGTACTACGTTGCGGTGCTCAAGGGCACGGACGTGGATCAGCCGCGTAACCTGGCGAAGTCGGTGACGGTGGAATAAGTTATCCACAGTTGATCACCCCCCAATAAAATCGCAGCTTCGGCTGCGATTTTTTTATCCGTATCGAGGGCACCATGGATCGCTTCCAGGAAATGCAGGTATTCGCCATCGTCGCCCAGGAGCAGGGCTTTTCCGCTGCGGCGCGGCGTCTGGGTCTGTCGGCGGCGAGCGTGACCAGGGCGGTGGCGGCGCTGGAGCAGCGGATCGGCACGCAGTTGTTGATCCGTACCACCCGCAGCGTGCATTTGAGCGAAGCCGGTCTGCGTTTCCTGGAAGACTGTCGGAGAATTCTCGCGGAGGTGCAGGAAGCGGAGGATTCCGCTGCCGGCAGTCATACCCAGCCCCGTGGGCAGTTGACGGTGACGGCGCCTGTTTTATTCGGCGAGCTGTTTGTCACGCCGGTGATGGCGCGTTATCTGACGCAATACCCGGACGTTTCCATCAATGCCCTGTTGCTCGACCGGGTGGTGAACATGGTCGAGGAGGGCATCGACGTCGCGGTGCGTATCGGCGAGTTGCCGGACAGCAATCAGCATGCGATCCGGGTCGGTGAGGTACGGCGGGTGATTTGTGGTTCGCCGGAGTACTTTGCGATTCATGGCCGGCCGAATCATCCACAGGCCCTGGCCGGGGCGCCGGTGGTGGCGACATCGGCCATCGGTCAACAGCGCAGTTGGCCATTCATGGAACACGGTGAACTCATCGGCGTAAAACCGGAACCGCGTCTGGTGGTCACCGCCAATCAGGCTGCGATCACGGCGGCGTCGCTGGGCCTGGGTCTGACCCGGGTGCTGTCTTATCAGGTGGCCAGCAAGGTCGCCTCCGGCGAACTGGAAATCGTCCTCGCCGAGTTTGAACTGCCTGCTTTGCCGATCCATGTGGTGTATCAGGGCGGGCGCAAGGCGCCGGCGCGGATACGCAGCTTTGTCGACTTTATCGTGCAGGCGTTGCGCGAGCATCCGGCGCTGAAAAACGCCGCGTTATTTCATCCAGAGAAATAATGGATTGCGTTTGCTGGTGATTCTATTGCTTTCGCGATCAAGGGAATATGGCTCCCACGGCCGCCGTCCACCCTGAACGGCGCCATCATCCAGCGGAGTCGACCATGCAAGCGATCAAACTCTACAACTTCCCGCGTTCCGGCCACGCCCATCGCGTCGAACTGATGTTGTCACTGTTGCAACTGCCGACCGAGCTGATCTTTGTCGATCTGGCCAAAGGCGAGCACAAACAGCCCGGCTACCTGGCGATCAACAGCTTCGGGCAAGTACCGGCCATTGATGACAACGGCGTGGTGCTGGCCGACTCCAACGCGATCCTCGTCTATCTGGCACAGAAATACGGTAATGGTCGCTGGCTGCCAAGCGATCCGGTCGGCGCCGCGCATGTGCAGCGCTGGTTGTCCGCTGCCGCCGGGCCGATTGCTTTCGGCCCTGCCGCCGCCCGCCTGATCACGGTGTTCGGGGCGAAGTTCAACGCCGAGGAAGTCATCACCCGCGCGCACAATTTTCTCAAGGTGATGGACCTGGAACTGGGCAAAACCCCGTATTTGGCAGGTACTGAGCCGACCATCGCTGACGTGGCGGCCTACAGCTACATTGCCCACGCACCGGAAGGCAATGTGTCGCTGGACGACTACGCTAACGTTCGCGCCTGGCTTTCGCGCATCGAGGCGTTGCCTGGCTTCGTCGGCATGCCGCGCACCGTTGCCGGCCTGCAAACCACCGTCTGACATTCAATCTACGCCGATGGCGCAGGGGAGAGACCGTGATGGAACGTTCACCGTGGCACGCTGGCGAGCAACAGTTGCAGGCCCATGTCGGCGTTGCTGAGCGCATGGCGGAATTCGGGCGTAAGGTGATTCGCACCTGGATGCCGGATCAGCACCGTCAGTTCTATGAGCAATTGCCCTTCATGCTGTATGGCGCGGTGGATGCCGAAGGTCGCCCCTGGGCCAGTGTGCTGGAGGGGGAGCCGGGCTTTGCTCACTCTCCCGAGCCGACGCAATTGCAGTTCGCCAGTCTGCCGGCTGCCGATGACCCGGCGCAGTTACAAGCCGGCGCCGCCATCGGTCTGCTTGGTATCGAACTGCACACCCGCCGGCGCAATCGGCTCAATGGCCACATCGATAATCTTGACGCGAACGGCTTCGGGCTGACGGTGGATCAATCGTTCGGCAACTGCCCGCAATACATTCAATTGCGTCAGTTTCAGCGGGTGCCGCTGACCGATCCGCAGACCCGCAAAGCCGAACATCGTGACAGCCTCGACGACGCCGCCATTGCGCTGATTGAAAGCGCTGATACTTTCTTCGTCGCCAGTTACGTCGACGTCGACGGCGAGCGTTCGGTGGATGTTTCCCACCGCGGCGGTCAGCCCGGTTTTGTGCGGATCGAGGGTAATCGCCTGACGATCCCTGATTTTGCCGGCAACCTGCACTTCAACACGCTGGGCAATCTGCTGCTCAATCCCTTGGCCGGCTTGCTGTTCATCGACTTTTCCACAGGCGATGTGTTGCAGCTCAGCGGTCGCACCGAGATCATTCTCGAGGCGCCGCAGATCGAGGCCTTCCAGGGCGCCGAACGCCTGTGGACTTTCGAGGTGGAAAAACTGGTTCGGCGTCCGGCAGCGCTGGCTCTTCGCTGGCGCTTCGACGGCATGTCACCCACCAGCCTGCTGACCGGTAACTGGGCCCAGGCCGATGCACGGTTGCAGGCCAAGGCATTGGGGGACAGCTGGCGGCCATTGCGCGTGGCAAAAGTCGAAATGGAAAGCCGTCACATCCGCTCGATTTATCTGGAGCCGGACGATGGCGCAGGACTGCCGGTGTTTCTCGCCGGTCAGCATCTGCCGCTGCGGTTCACCCTCGATGGCGAGGTGCACATCCGTACCTACAGCCTGTCCGGCGCGCCGTCGGATGATTTCTTCCGGATCAGCGTGAAACGCGAAGGCCGGGTGTCGACGCACCTGCATGAGCAGATTCGCGTGGGCGATGTGCTGGAGGCGCGCTTGCCTCAAGGGCATTTCACGGTCGCGGCGCTGGAGCGTCGTCCACTGGTGTTGTTGGCGGCCGGCGTCGGCATCACGCCGTTGCTGTCGATGCTGCGTGAGGTGGTGTATCAGGGCCTGCGGACCCGGCGGATTCGTCCGACCCTGTTTGTTCAGAGTTCCCGCAGCCTCGCCGACCAGCCGTTCCGCGCAGAGGTGGATCGGTTGCTGGAGGATGCCGGTGATGCCGTGAAAGTGTTGCGAGTGCTAAGTCAGCCGGAAGACGATCTGGTCGAAGGAAAAGACTTCGACCTGCGTGGCCGTATCGATGGCGATCTGTTGCGCAATCTGCTGACCGACGAGGACTTCGATCAGGTCGACTTCGTGCTCTGCGGTCCCGGCGGTTTTACCCAAGGTATTTATGACATCTTGCGCGAACTGGATGTGCGGGACGGGCAGATCCATGCCGAAACCTTCGGCCCTTCGACCCTCAAGCGCCAGGCCGATCCGGACGCGATCGTGATGGAACAACCGCCGGCTGCGACCACGTCGGTGCCGGTGGTGTTCGAACGCTCAGCCAAGGAAGCGCGCTGGCAGCCCGATGGGGGCAGTTTGCTGGAGCTGGCGGAAAGTCGCGGCCTGCGTCCGGAATTCAGTTGTCGCGGGGGTTCGTGCGGCACCTGCAGGACGCGGCTGATCAGCGGCGCGGTGAATTATCCACAGCCTCCGGCAGAAGTGCCGGAGGAGGGGCAGGTGCTGATTTGCTGCGCGGTGCCGGCGCAGAGTGCCCAGCCACTGGTGCTGGATCTGTAACGGATCAGGCGTAGGACAACGCCTTTTCTTCCAGCAGCTCCTGATACAGCTCGGTCCACTTGCGGCCCATTTCATCGGCTGTGAATAACTGCCGATAGCGGGCCTCCGCCTTGAGGCCCATTTCGGCGGCGCGGGCCGGGTTTTCCCACAGGGTGCGCATCGCTTCGCGAAATGCCGATGGATGACTCGGTGGCACCACCAGTCCGGTTTCGTTGTGGATGTTGATGTAGCTGGTGCCGGTGCCGATTTCGCTGGAGATCATCGGTTTGCCGTACATCGCGCCTTCGAGCAGCGAAATGCCGAACGCTTCCGAGCGCAGGTGCGATGGGAAGACGATGGCGTAGCTCAGTTGCAGCAGGGCGACCTTGTCTTCATCGCTCAGCCGCCCGAGGAAATGAATGTTGCGCAGACCCAGGGCCGCGGCCTGGGCGTGCAGTTCCTGCTCCAGCGGGCCGGCGCCGACGATCACTACCGGATAGTCCACGTCTTTCAAGGCTTCGAGCAGGATGTGCAGGCCTTTGTAATAGCGCATCACCCCGACGAACAGGAAAAACTTGTCCCCAAGCTGCTGACGCCAGCGGTTCATGCGCTCGACGTCAGGCTGTGGATAACCGGCCTTGTTCAAGCCATAGGGGATGACGCGAGTCTTGTCCTGGAATTGCTGCAACACATCACTGGTGTGCAGATAGTTTGGCGAAGCCGCGACAATCCGGTCGGCGCTGGCGAGAAAGCGGTTCATCAGCGGGCGATAGAGTTTGAGCAGGTGCTTCTGGCGAATGATGTCCGAGTGATAGGTCACCACCGTCGGTTTGTTCACGCCGCTGGCAAAATGCACGAGATCCATGAACGGCCACGGGAAGTGGTAGTTGATTACGTCGGCTTCGGCGGCCAGTTCACGAAACTGCTTGAACACGCTCCAGGAAAAACCCGTGGAGGCGAACTGGATATCCAGTTTGGCCCGATGCACTTCATGCTGGCCGAGACGCACCACCGCAGGTTCTGGATTGGCGCTGAGGGTCAGCACCTGGCCTTCGATGCCGTGTTGGGCGCCACTTTCGCAGAGTTGAAAGATCACTTGCTCGATACCGCCGACCGAGTCAGGCAGGTACGTCTTGAAGAAATGAAGAACTCGCATTCAACCTCCCATGGCCTGGTGGTAGGCGCCGGCCGTGGCCTGCGCGCAACGCTTCCAGGAAAAAAGCCGTGCCCGCTGTAATCCGGCTTCCCGGCATGCCTGCCAGTGCGCTTGATCATCGATCAGTCGGCTCATCGCATCACGCAAGCCGTCTGCATCGTCAGCTTCAATATAGTTGCCGGCGTCGCCCGCCACTTCCGGCATGGCCGAAGAGCGGGTGATTACCACTGGCGTGCCGCTGGCCATCGCTTCCAGCACCGGCAGGCCGAAACCTTCATACAGCGACGGAAAAATCAGCGCCCGGGCGCCGGCCAGCAATTGCGCGACTTGCTCATCGGGCAGGTAGCCGAGCAGGCACACGTGCCCGCAAGCCAACGCCTGATTCAATTCATCACTGAACTGGTCGCGCTGCCAGCCGGCCATGCCGACGATCAACAGCGGGAAACGCTGGCGCACCCGATCCGGCAGCAGCGCGTGGGCACGCAGGGCCAGATTCAGGTTCTTGCGCGGCTCCAGGGTGCCGACGCAGAGGAAGTACTCCCGGTACTCGACCGCATGGGCCTTGAGCACCGCATCGATGTCCTGCGGCTCGCGCGGATGGAAACGCTCGGCGACACCCAGCGGCGCTACCACGAAGCGCTCGGCAGGCAGTCCGAAATACTTCCGGGCCTCGTCAGCGATGGCTTGCGAGTCGGTCAGAATGATCCGCGCCTGGCGTACGCCTTCGGCGAGCCGGCGCTCGATTTCCCGCAGCCGCGCCGGTGGCTGGGTCTCGGGGAAATGCAGGTGCGTGAGATCGTGCAGGGTAATCACGGTCGGGCCATCGAAGGCCAGCGGCCACAGACTCGGTTCGTGGTACAGATCGACCGGTTGCGCCGGGCCCTGATCGAAGCGTTTCTGTTCAAGCCAGCGGCGCGCCTGATAGGCCCCGGGGATCTGCCGCAGCAGCGGCGTCAGGCGCGAATAACCGGGCATCGCCGCTTCCGGCAGTTGCGCACTCCAGCCCCAGCCGTGGAACAGCGCCACCTCGATATCGGTTTCAGCGTGCAAGGCATTCACCAGTTCGGCCACGTAATGGCCGATGCCGGTGCGCGGTGCCTGGAGGATGCGGGCGTTAAGGGCTATGCGCATGTTGCCTCGCTGACACCTGAGGTGCCTCCAGCACATGGCGCGCGGTGCGCTCGGCCAGTTGCGCGCTGGCTTCCCGCCAGCCGATCCAATGCCAGTCGCTGACATCGCGGGCGGCGGGGAATCGACCGCTGCGCTCAAAGCTCAGCACCAGATCGGCAAGGCTTTGCGGCGACTGCAGGTCGAAATACGCCATGAACTCACCGCCGATCTCGCGAAACACCGGGATATCGCTGCCCATCGCCGGCAGCCCGCGTTGCATGGCTTCCACCAGCGGCAGACCAAAGCCTTCGACGAACGACGGAAACACCAGCGCACTGGCATGGGCGTAGGCGTGTTCGAGGCTGGTGTCGCTCAAGTCGTTGAACATGAACAGGCGCCGGTTCAGCTCCGGATGATGGCGAATCCGGGCCAGCAGCGCGTCGCACTTCCAGCCGATGCGCCCGGCGATGCATAACCGGGCGTTCGAGCCGTTCGCCCAGGCATGGTCGAAGGCATCCAGCAGATAGTCGTGGTTCTTGCGCGGTTCGATGGTGCTGACCATCAGGAGCACCGGCTCCTTTATTGCGAACAGCTTTTGCAGACGCGGTTCGACGGCGGCTTCGACGCTCTGCAGATCCAGCTCCGAACCGAGGTGAAAGTAGTCGAACCAACGTTTGCCGACTTGTGCCGAACCAAGGCGACGTTGCAGTTCTGCACGCAGCTGATCGCGCACAGTGGCGGAGATGGCCATGAAACCGTCGGCATTACGGGCGATCCAGTCGAACCACTCTCTGTACACCTCGACCAGCCGCGTGTCGTAGAACTGCGGGTGGGACAGGGGAATCAGATCGTAGATCACCGCAACGATGCCCAAGCCTTCCTGTTTGAGGCGCTCGGCATG
The DNA here is from genome assembly GCF_021602345.1 of Pseudomonas pharyngis. Classification (GTDB taxonomy): domain Bacteria; phylum Pseudomonadota; class Gammaproteobacteria; order Pseudomonadales; family Pseudomonadaceae; genus Aquipseudomonas; species Aquipseudomonas pharyngis. Next base: position 649,493 of record NZ_BQID01000001.1, on the reverse strand, counting down.
CAGGAAAAAGTCCGAATGCCAGGACGAATCCAGCAGCACGAGATGATCGCCAGTCTGGTGTTGCAGTGGTTCGCAGCGTTGAGGCAATTGATAGCGATTGACCTGCTCGACCAGCCGCAGCGGTATTCCGAATGCACCGAACGAGGTCAGGCGATAGCCGACGTACAACAGGCGTCGTACCAGTTTTGTGCGGCAACCGGTATCCAGCCGCTGATGCAGTTGCCAGAAACGATGGGCCAGCCGCTCCAGGCGTTCGCCAAACGTGACGATGGCATTGAACAGCGGCGAATCCAGCGGCGCCAGACGCTTCACTCGGTACAACTGGCCCTTGAGCAGAACCACCGGCACGCATTCGACGCCTTCGGCGCTCGGCGGCAGCTGTTTGATGACGTTGCGCACCACCCGCTGAATCCCCGAATTGACCTTCGGGTGTTTGAACACGTGGGTGCATTCAACCAGCAGGCGGGTCATGGCGCGCGCTCCGCGAGGCTGTCCGCGTGGCGGGTGATCGAGGTGCTGGCGCCCAGCCAGGAACAGCCGACGAAATCTTCCTGACGGTTGTTGATCACGTGGAACACCAGGCCGTAGTCACGCCATTCGAAGTTGCGGTCCAGGTGCGAGTCCAGTCGCGACAGGCTCAGGGCCACGGAGTAATTGCCCTTGCCCAGGCCCATGACGAAGGCGAAGCGATAGGTGATGCGTTCACCCGCACGCAGGTCTTCCAGCGCCTGATTCTGGCGGTGGGTATTGATGCCGTACATGGCCTGGCCCAGGCGATCCTTGATCATGAAGCCGAGCACCAGCCGTTCGATGTCCTGGCGAATCCCCACCTCGACTTCCAGTGTCACCGGCTGACCGACTTCGGCGGCGTCGATGGAGCGTCCGCGTTCATCGAGCAGGCGCACGCTGAGGATCCCGGCCTCGCCGGTGCCGGACACGGTACGTACCTGGCCGCCGTCGAGCAGTTCCTGGCGCACGGTCTGGCCTTCGCGTTCAGCAAGCAGGGCGTTGTAGTAATCCATGACCGCTTCGGGCTTGTCGTGCATCACCATGTGGCCGCCTTCGAGCAGGATCGCCGAGTCGCAGATCGACTGGATCGCGGAGCGGTCGTGGGACACGATCAACAGCGTGGTGCCGGCCTTGCGGAAGCTGCGGATGCGGTCGAAGCTCTTGTGCTGGAAGTAGGCGTCGCCCACCGACAGCGCTTCGTCGACGATCAGAATGTCCGGGCGTCGCGCGGTGGCGACGCTGAAGGCCAGGCGCATCTGCATGCCGCTGGAGTAGGTGCGCACCGGGTGATCGATGGCTTCGCCGATTTCCGCGAAGCGTTCAATGTCCGGCATCAGTGCTTCGATGTCTTCGACCTGCATGCCCAGCAATTGCCCGGCCATCACTGCATTCTGCCGGCCGGTGAAGTCCGGGTGAAACCCCATGCCCAGTTCCAGCAGCGCCGCGACCCGGCCCTCGAGTTGAATCTGGCCGCAGGTCGGTTGGGTGGTGCCGGTGATCATCTTGAGCAAGGTGCTTTTGCCGGCGCCGTTGACCCCGACGATGCCCACCGCTTCACCGGGGGCGATCTCGAAATTCACGTCCTGCAGCACCCAGTGCTGGCGATGGCGCATCGGCGAAAAAGGAATCAGCCATTCGGCCAGGCGACTCCAGCGGGTGGGGTACTGCTTGTAGGCCTTGCCCAGGCCTGTGACGCGTATGTGCCCCATCAGAGTTCATCCACCATTTCGCCGACCCGCCGACGAAACAGGCGCAGGCCGATCGCGCACAGCAGCAGGCCGATCACGAAGATCGGCAGCAGCGAACTCCACACCGGCCACTGACCGTAGAGAAACAGGTTCTGGTAACTGCCGATCAGGTTGGTCAGCGGATTGAGTTGCAGCAGGCGCTGCACCCACTCGGGCAGGATGCTCAGCGGATACACGATCGGCGTCAGCCAGAACCAGAATTGCAGGCAGATGGCGAACAATTGCCCGACATCGCGAAAGAACACGTTGAGCACGCCGAGGATCATCCCCAGTCCGGCGCAGAACAGCACTTGCAGCGCCAGCAGCGGCACCAGTGCCAGCAGGGCCATGCCCGGCCAGCGCCCGCTGATCAATAGAAACCCGAGGAACAGGCCGATGATGATCGCGAAGTTGATTCCCGCATTGAGCAGCACGATCACCGGCAGGCACAGGCGCGGGAAGCTGATTTTTTTCAGCAGGTTGGCGTTTTCCAGAAACATGTTCTGGCTGCGCAGGGTGATTTCCGAGAACAGGCCCCAGGTCAGCAGCCCGGCGCACAGGTAGACGCTGTAGGCCATGCCGTCGTCCACGCCGGGCAGGCGGGCGCGCATGATGTGGGAAAAGATCACCGTGTACACGACGATCATCGACAGCGGGTTGAGTACCGTCCACAGCGCGCCGAACAGCGAATTGCGATACCGCGCTTGAAACTCCCGCTTGACGCTACCGAGGATGAAACCCCGGTAGTCGTGCAGCGAGCGGTACAGGGAAAGCAGCATTCACACCGTCCTGCCGTATTGGTCTTCGAAGCGGACGATGTCGTCCTCTCCCAGGTATTCGCCACTTTGCACTTCGATGATCACCAGATCGATCACGCCGGGGTTCTCCAGACGGTGCTTGTGACCGGCGGCGATGAACGTCGATTCGTTCTTCGCCACCAACGTCGTGCCGCTGCCGTTGTTGGTGACCTTGGCCATGCCTTCGACCACCACCCAGTGTTCATTGCGGTGATGGTGCATCTGCAACGACAGCTTGCCGCCGGGCTTGACCACGATGCGCTTGATCTTGAAGCGCGGGCCTTCCTCGAGCACGGTGTAGGTGCCCCACGGGCGGCTGACCGTACGATGCAGGCGATAGGCTTCGTGGGACTTGTCCTTGAGCTGCTTGGCCACCCGCCGCACATCCTGCGCACGGTCGGCATGGGCTACCAGCACGGCGTCGGCGGTGTCGATGACGATCAGGTCTTCCACACCGACGGCGGCCACCAGCCGACCATCGCTTTGAACGAAGTTGTTGCGGCTGTCGATGAAGATCGCCTCGCCGCTCGCACGGTTGTTATCAGCGTCGGCCGGCACCAGCGCGGCCACCGCACCCCAGGACCCAATGTCGCTCCAGTCGAAACCCGCCGGCACCACCACAACCTTTTCCGAGCGCTCCATCAGTGCGTAGTCGATGGAAATGTCGGTGATTTCGGCGAACAGCTGCGCGGACAATTCCTGTTGCAGGCAACCAGCGGTTTCCACCGGTTCGCTGGCGGCCATGCAGGCGCGGGCCTGTTCCAGCAGCTCGGGGGCGTGCAGCGCCAGCTCGGCGATCACCGTTGCGGTGGAGAAACAGAACATTCCCGAATTCCACAGGAAGTTGCCGCTCTCCAGATAATGGGTGGCGGTCTGCAGGTCGGGTTTTTCCACGAATCGCTGCACCTTGGCCGCGCCCCGGTCGTTGAGCGGTGCGCCGGTCTCGATGTAACCGAAGCCGGTTTCCGGGGCGGTCGGCACCACGCCAAAGGTCACCAGATAACCGTCCTTCGCCAGATTGACCGCGTGTTCGACTGCGCTTTTGAGCGCCTCTTCATTGACGATCAAATGGTCGGCGGGCATCACCACCATGATTGCCGCATCGCCGTGCAGGGCTTGCAGCGACAGTGCCGCCGCCGCAATGGCCGGTGCGGTGTTGCGTCCGGTGGGCTCGAGCAGGAAGTGTCCGCGATGCCGGGACAGGCGCGCGGCCTGATAGTGATCCTTGCTCTGGAAGTAGTACTCGCGGTTGGTCACCGTGACAATGTCGCCCCAACCGTCCAGCAGCGCGGCGGCGCGCCGGTAGGTCTTGCCCAGCAGCGACTGGCCGTCGGGCAGGGTCATGAACGGCTTCGGATGGCCCTCGCGGGACACCGGCCACAAACGGGTGCCGGCACCGCCGGACAGAATCACGGGGATCAGCATGGCCTACTCCTTGGCGACGCGCTTCATGTCCGCATCCATCATCATGCGAATCAGGGTGTCGAGGTCGGTCCTGGGTTTCCAGCCGAGCACGCGCTGGGCCTTGGCCGGGTTGCCGAGCAGCACTTCGACTTCCGCCGGGCGGAAAAACGCCGGGTCGATCTTCACGTAATCCCGGTAGTTCAGGCCGACGTGATCGAAGGCGATGCGGCACATCTCGCGCACGGTGGTGGTGACGCCGGTGGCGACCACGAAATCGTCGGGCTTGTCCTGTTGCAGCATAAGCCACATGGCCTCGACGTAATCACCGGCAAAGCCCCAGTCGCGCTTGGCGTCGATGTTGCCCAGGGCCAGCTCCTGCTGTTTGCCCTGTTTGATCCGGGCGGCGGCGTCGGTGACCTTGCGGGTCACGAACTCGATGCCGCGCAATGGCGATTCATGGTTGAACAGGATGCCGCTGCTGGCGTGCAGGTTGAAGCTTTCGCGGTAGTTGACGGTGATCCAGTGGCCATAGAGTTTGGCCACGCCGTAAGGGCTGCGTGGGTAGAACGGGGTGTTCTCGTCCTGTTGCTCGGCCTGGATCAGACCGAACATTTCGCTGGTGGACGCCTGATAGAAACGCGTGTGCGGGCTGAACTGCCGGATCGCTTCGAGCAGGTGGGTCACGCCCAGGCCATCGACGATGCCGGTCGTCACCGGTTGGTCCCAGGAGGCCGCGACGAAGCTCTGGGCTGCCAGGTTATACACCTCGTCCGGCGCCGACTTGATCACCGCGCGCTGCACCGAGCAGGCATCGGCCATGTCGCCATCCAGGTAGACGATGTCCGCTTCGACGCCCATCTCCCGCAGGCGCCAGCGTGAATCGCTGCTGCGCCGTGCGACAAGGCCGTGAACCTTGTAACCCTTGTCGAGCAGCAGCTTGGCCAGATACGCGCCGTCCTGGCCGGTGATCCCGGTGATCAATGCACTTTTTGTCATTCTTGTTGTACTCGCTTCTCCCAGTCGGACAGGATCGCCCGCAGGGATTGTTGTGTAGTGATTTGCGGCGTCCATCCTGTGGTCCGGGCCAGCCGTTGGTGGCTGCCGCAGACGCGACGCTGATCCGCGCGGCGCATGCGTGCCGGATCCTGAACCAGTTGCAGCTTGACCTGGGCCAGGTCGCCCATCTGTTCGATGAGGCTGCGGATGCTTTGCTCATGACCTGAGCAAATGTTGTAGACCTGTCCCGGCGTGCCTTTTTCCAGCAGCGCAAAATAGGCCGAGACCACGTCGCCGACGTCGAGGAAATCGCGGGTGACATCGATATCGCCGACTTCCAGTTGCGGCGCTTGCAGCCCCTGCTTGATGCGGTTGATCTGCCGTGCGGCGCTGGCGATGACGAAGCTGTCCTTCTGCCCGGTGCCGATGTGATTGAACGGACGCGCCACCAGCACCGGCCAGCCTTCGCTCAACCCCCATTGCAGGCTGAGAAATTCCGCCGACAGTTTGCTCACGGCGTAAGGATTGCGCGGGCAGGGTGCTTGTTGTTCGGTGATCGGCAGCGCGGGTTCTTCGACCTGGCCGTAGACATCGCCCGAGCTGACATACAGGAACGTGCCCTTGAAGCCGCGGGCCTTGAGGGCCTGCAACAGGTTCAGGGTGCCGAGCAGGTTGATGTCGAAGGTACGTGCCGGATCGCGGAAAGCTTCAGGGACAAAGGTCTGGCCGGCCAGATGAATGACCGCATCGGGCAGTTGCGGCCACAGGTCGATGAGGCTGTCCGGTTTTGTCAGGTCATAGGCAGAGGCGGCAGGCAGCAGTTGCCACGACGCGTCTTCCCCTTGCAGACGTGACTGGATGTGTTGTCCTACGAACCCACTGAGGCCCGTGATGAACAGACTTTTTTTCAAACAGCGACCCCTTGGTCTTTAACTTTCACCTCTTCCCACAGGCTGTAAGGGGATGTCTGTCAGACCGAGAGAAAACCCGGCCCAGACAAAGGGTGAAGTCGTTGTTGTAGTTGTTTGGTTGCCAATCTGTGCCAATTGCGCAGCAATTTCAACAGGGTAAATCGTGACCGGTCAGTTCTCGTCAGCGTAGTCGGGTTTTTCTCGCCCGGCGGTTCCCGAATGCGCGACGGATGTGTTTAGAATGCCCCTCGTCGCGATCCCCGGCGGCTTTTCGCAAGGATCGTGCGACAGGGTAAAACCGACCATTAAAACAAGAACAGAGACGTGCCCGATGATGCAGGACGAACCGCGCTGATGCCGGTTCGATCCGACGCTCGGCCGTCATAGCGTGAAGCTGCCGGGATGGCGGTTGCACCGTGGGATGTCATGAATTTCATTCTCTACTCGGACGTCAACGACCGCTCCATCAGCCAGAGTCTTGGGCGTCCCGAATACAGCTACTACTTTGTGCTCAAGGCCTATCGCCCGGTGCTGGAAAGCCTGGGGCGAGTGCATGTGGTGTCCACCAGCGCCGAGGTTGATCCACTCTACCGACAACTGCTCGCCGCCGGTGAAAGCAGCGTTTTCCTGTCCTTCACGCCGCCACAAAATACCCCGACCGATCTTGAATGCCCGACGATCTGCGTGATCGCATGGGAGTTCGACTCGATCCCCGATGAGTCATGGGACGATGATCCGCGCCACGACTGGACGCAGATGCTCGCCCGACAGGGACGGGTCATCACGCTGTCGAGCCACACCGCCCGCGCGATTCGCCGCGCCATGGGCGAGGACTTTCCGGTACTCGTGCTGCCGACGCCCTTGTGGGAAAACTTCGCCGCCATTCGTGAGCAGCATGTCAGTGCGCCGATCAATCCCGGCGCGACCCTGGCCATCAAGGGCTGCATTTTCGACAGTCGCACGCTGGCGTTATCTGCCGACGATCTGTTGCCCAAGCCGCTGACTGCCGAACAACTGGCTGAAATCGAGGCACTGCGCCCGCCACCGCTGACGTTCAAACGCCGCCTGGTCATTGCCCGTCATTATCTGCGCCTGTGGATGCTGGGGGCGGGTGAAGAACGGGTGAAATACCTGCACCACTGGTACTGGGAAGGTGTGCAGGATCTGCTGTCGGATCGCACACACGCCTGGCTCGAGAAACGCCTGCCGGCCATTGCCGCTCCGCATGCGGTGGCCGTGGCCGAGCCACCGCCGCTGGATCTGCCGGACACGTCCTCGGTGGTCGAGACCACGGTGGAAGGCGTGATCTACGTGACGGTGTTCAACCCCAGGGACGGCCGCAAGAACTGGCATCATCTGGTTACCGCCTTCTGCTGGGCCTTTCGCGAAACGCCTGACGCGACACTTGTGCTGAAGATCACGCAGAACGATCTGGCGTCCTACTACAGCGAACTGATGACCCTGCTCGCACAACTGACACCGTTCGCCTGCCGGGTGCTGGTGATGCACGGTTATCTGGACGACGCGCAATACGCGCGGCTCTACCAGGCGGCCAGTTTTTACGTCAACGCTTCACGCTGCGAAGGCCTGTGCCTGCCGTTGATGGAGTTCATGTCCAGCGGCAAACCGGTGATCGCCCCGGATCACACGGCCATGGAAGACTACATCGACGACACCGTGGCCTTCGTCGTGCAGTCCAGCGAAGAGCTGACGATCTGGCCCCAGGACACCCGCATCATCTACCGCACCCTGCGCTACCGGCCGGACTGGGCTTCGCTCAAAAGCGCCTATGAGAACAGCTACCGGATGGCCAAGGCGCAGCCGCAGGAATACGCGCGCATGTCTGCCGCCGCTGTCGAACGCATGCACGACTACTGCGCGTTTGCTCCGGTGCAGCGGCGCATGGCGGACTTTTTCGGCCTGGTTCCGCTGGCTGCCGATGCCGCCCCCGTGACGGACAACGCCTCATGCTGATCATCATTCATTCGGAAACCAACCAGCACACCATCGCGCAAAACCTCGGGCGTTCGGAGTACAGCTATTACTTCGTCCTCAAGGAATACCGGCCGGTGCTCGAACGCCTTGGTCGTGTGTTGGAGGTCGTCGACCCGGCGCGCGAAGTCGATGCGCTGTATCTGGAATGCCTGGCCCGTGGCGAGCCGTGCGTGTTCCTCTCGTTCTCGCCGCCGCACCGCACGCCGATCCACCTGGCGTGCCCGACGTTGCCGGTGTTCGCCTGGGAGTTCAGCACCATCCCCAACGAACCCTTCGACAACGAGCCGCGCAATGACTGGCGCACGGTGCTCCGGGCCTGCGGCGCGGCGATCACCCATTCCACCTACACGGTCAACGCCGTGCGCGAGGCCATGGGCGCCGATTACCCGATTGTCGCGGTGCCCGCGCCGGTGTGGGATCGCTTTGCAGCCCGGGGCTCGCAGCTTCAGGGGCAGCCCTCGACAGGGCCGGTGCGCCTGACGATCAAAGGGCTGGTCGCCGACAGTCGTCAGCTCGATCTCGACGCGTTCGGCCCGAAACACCTGCGCCGTGGCAAGGGCATCGATTTCCAGGCACCGGCGCGCGAGCAGGAGCTGCTGCTGGACGGTGTCGTCTACACATCGGTGTTCAATCCCGGTGACGGACGCAAGAACTGGGAAGACATGCTCAGCGCATTCTGCGTGACGTTTCGCGAGGTCGAAGACGCGACGCTGGTGCTCAAGCTCACGCACCACGATGCCGAAGAGGCGCTCAGCGACATTCTTCATCATCTGTACAAGAACCAGTCCTACCGCTGTCGCATCGTGCTGATTTATGGCTACCTCGCGGACGCGGACTACGAGCGTCTGGTGCAGGCCACCCGTTACGTGGTGAACACTTCCTACGGCGAGGGCCAGTGCCTGCCGCTGATGGAATTCATGTCCTGCGGCAAGCCGGCCGTGGCGCCGCGGACCACGGCGATGATCGATTATCTGAGCACCGACAACGCGTTCCTGGTCGAGTCCACCGATGAACTCACCGCCTGGCCTCACGATCCGCGCAAGGCGTTCCGCACGTTGCGTTACATGACCAACTGGGCGTCGGTCTGTGTGGCCTATCGCGACAGCTATGAGGTGGCGAAGAACGATCCCGGGCGCTATGCGCAGATGTCGGCGCAGGCCGTTGCCAGCCTGCAGGCGTTCTGCAGTCAGGCGGTGGCCGAGCAGCGGTTGCGCGATTTTCTCGCTCAGGTACACGAGCACCGTGGTGCCGCTGCAACGGAAGCCACGGGCACATGATCCGCGCATTGCTGAAGCGTTTGCGTCCGGTTGCGCACCCGGCGCCGGTATCCGTGCCTGAACCGGTTGCCGCGGGCGTGTCGCCCAGGGATGTGGGTCTGCATGACGCCATGCTCGACGGCTGGTTTCACGGCGACAGTGGTGAGTTGCTCAAGGGCTTTGTCATTGACGCGGACGACACCCTGCTCGACGTGGGGTGTGGCGAGGGCGTGGCAACATTGTTCGCCGTGCGCCAGGGCGCCTCGGTGATCTTCACCGACAGCGAACACGACAAGGTGCGCGACCTCGCCCGACAAGTCGAAGCGCAGAGCCGCAAGGCCAGTCTCGGTCTGGTCAGCAACAGCCTGCCATTGCCGCTGAGCGACGGCTGTGCGAGCAAGGTCGTGTGCATGGAAGTGCTGGAACACATCGATCATCCCGAGCCGTTCATGGCCGAGCTGGTACGCATGGGCCGTCCCGGTGCGCTGTACCTGCTCAGTGTGCCGGCGCCGGTGGGCGAGCATTTGCAGCAGGGCATTGCCCCGGCGGGTTATTACCAGTCACCCAATCATGTGCAGATCTTCACCCCGGAGCGCTTCGCGGCATTGGTTGAGGATGCCGGTCTGGTGATTGAGCATCGTCAGGCCACGGGATTTTTCTGGGTCATGGGCATGATCTTTTTCTGGGCCAGCGAACGGGCTGCAGGACGTGACCTGGGCGGTGCCGTGCGCGACCGGATCCAGGCGCCGTATCCACCGTTGATGGAGAGTTGGGCCAGAACCTGGCAGGACTTGCTGGCGCAGCCCGATGGATTGGCGATCAAGCAGATGCTCGACCGGTTCATGCCCAAGAGTCAGGTGATCATCGCCCGCAAACCGCTCGATGCAGGACCTGTGTCATGAGCGGCAAGCGGATCATGGACATTGAAGTGCTGCGCGCTGTCGCGGTACTCGGCGTGCTGTTTCATCACTTGCAGGGCAGCCTGTTCACCGACCCGGTGCCGCTGCTTGAAAGGATCCATACCTGGGCGCAGCCATGGTGGGGCGTTGACCTGTTTTTTGCGATCTCGGGGTTTGTCATTGCCCGCAGCCTGATCCCGGCGCTGCGCGGTTGCAGCAATCGCCAGGAATACTGGGAGCAGACGCGCAATTTCTGGCTGCGTCGGGCGTTTCGTCTGTTGCCCTCGGCCTGGCTGTGGCTGGCGTTGATGCTGCTGGCGTGCGTGTTTCTGAATCGATCAGGCGCGTTCGGGACCTGGTCCGCCAACGTCCAGGCCACGTTGGCCGGGGTACTGCAGTACGCCAACTTCCGCTTTGCCGATGCGTTCTTTCATTACGAATACGGCAGCAGTTTTGTCTACTGGAGCCTGGCGCTGGAGGAGCAGTTCTACCTGTTGTTCCCGCTTGTGATCATGCTGTGCCGCAAATATCTGGTGTGGGCATTGCTGGCGCTGGTGGCGGTGCAATTGTTCACGGTGCGCACGCCGCTGCTGATGGTGATTCGTACCGATGCGCTGGCGCTGGGTGTGCTGTTGGCCATGTGGAGCGTGCAGCCGGGTTATCGCCGTTGGGAGCCGGTATTCCTGCGGCGGCCATGGGCCGGAGTGTTCGCGCTGATCGGCCTCGGAGCGCTGCTCAGCTTCATGGCTACCGACCGTTTCACCTTCGCCGGTTACCGCATCGGGTCGATCGCCGTGCTCAGCGCCGTGCTGGTGTGGATTGCTTCGTACGACCGCGATTACCTGCTGCCGGCCGGCAGGCTGCAACGACTGATGGCCTGGATCGGCAGCCGCTCCTACGGCATTTATCTGATTCACATCCCGGCCTATCAACTGGTGCGAGAACTGATCTTTCGTTTGCAGGGCGCCGGCCTACCGAGCCCGGCGGGACATCCGATCCTGACACTGCTGATTGCCGGTGGCCTGATCGTGCTGCTCAGCGAACTCAATTACCGCTTGATCGAAATGCCCATGCGCAATCGAGGCGCCACGCTGGTGAAACGCCTCGCCACTTCGCGAACCGTCGTCTCGTCCCCTGGAGCCACCTCATGCTGAGCCTTCTGAAAAAACTCACGGCGGCTCCGGCCCCCGCACACGCTGTCGCACCGGTCGCCGACAAGGTCGACCCTTACATGCTCGGCCTGCACGACGCGATGCTCAGCGGCTGGTTCAACCAGCAAACCGGTGAGCTGTTCAAGGGCTTCCCGGTGACCGCCGACGACACCTTGCTGGACGTTGGTTGCGGCGACGGTGGCAACGTGCATTTCTGCGGCATGCGCGGGGCGAAGATCATCATCGCCGACATTGACGGCGCCAAGGTCGAAGCGACTCGCCAGCGCCTGAGCGATACGCCGGCGCGTGGCGTCGAATGCCATGTGACCGACTGCAATCCGCTGCCGATCGCCGATGGAACGGCCACTCGCGTGGTGTCCACTGAAGTCATCGAGCACGTCGACGACCCGGCGCAGTTCCTTGCCGAACTGGTGCGCGTCGGTCAGTCGGGCGCGCTGTATTTGCTGAGCGTGCCGCACCCCAGCTCCGAAGACCTGCAAAAAGACATCGCCGCGCCGGAGTATTTCCAGAAGCCCAACCACATTCGCATCATCAGCGAAGAGCAGTTCAAGGCGATGGTCAGCGAGGCGGGACTCGAGATCATCAGCCACAGCCAGTACGGCTTTTACTGGTCGATGTGGATGATGCTGTTCTGGGAAGCGAAGGTCGAGTTCAGCAACCCGGATCATCCGCTGCTCAACCATTGGGCCGAGACCTGGCAAGCGGTGCTCGACTCGCCGCGCGGCGCGCAGATCAAGCTGGCGCTGGATGCGGTGGTGGCGAAAAGTCAGGTCATCATTGCCCGCAAGCCCTGAACGCTTTTGTGTAACCTTGCAGCCTGATGTCTCAGGGATCTGCAAGGTATGCGCTTTATCATCGGGTGGTCCGCCCTGGTGGCTGTGTTGTTGCTGTGTGCTTGTGAGCGACAGGACGCAGTGCCACTCGATCAGCAACTTTACGTCTGGCAACGGCAATGGACGCCGGCCCATGAGCTTGCCCTGAATGACAGTCGCAACGACTTTTCGACGTTGCGGGTCTTGGCGTTGCAGGCGTTCCCGAATGCCGGATGGAGTCGGGCACGCGTCGATTCTGCGTTGCTGAGACGCGATGCCCGGCCGTTGATCGCGGTGATTCGCCTCGACGGCCAGCTCAAGGCGCTCGATTCGCAAGCGGTGACGGCGCAGATCCTCCAAGTGCTTGCTGACTGGCAAGGTCAGGGGCTCACGCTGGCCGGCATCGAGATCGACCATGACGCCGGCAATGCCCGCCTGCCTGCTTACACCGGATTCCTTGCTCACTTGCGTACGGCATTGCCGGCCAATCTGCCCCTGAGCATCACTGCGTTACCTGCCTGGCTCGACAGTCCGCAATTGCCGGCGTTGCTGGCGACCGTCGACAGCAGTGTGTTGCAGGTGCATGCCGTCAGCGATCCGCGTCGCGGTCTGTTCGACTCCGAACAGGCGCAGCGCTGGGCCAAGGCTTGGGGGCGAGTGACCGACAAACCGTTTTATCTGGCGCTGCCGGCCTATGGTGTAGCGCTGTTGGCGGATGTCGATGGCGCTCCGGTGGTGGAAAGCGAAGTACCGCTCGAACGGGGTGGCCAGCGCCGCGAATTGCTTGCCGATCCACAACAACTGGGCCGGCTGGCAAATGAGTTACGCGAGGATCGCCCGGCGCATCTGGCCGGCCTGATCTGGTTTCGTCTGCCGTTGGCCAACGACCGCAGGGCCTGGAGCCTGAGCACGCTGCGTGCGGTCGCCCGAGGCGATGCGTTGAGCAGCCATCTCGGCGTGGTGTTTACCGAACAGAATGGCCTGCAAGACATTGCCCTGCGTAACGTCGGTAACCTCGACAGCGCCTGGCCCGCCCGCATCACCGTCAAGGCCCGGGGCTGCGAAGGGGCTGACGCGCTCGCCGGTTATGCGTTGCAACAGACGGCGGATCTGCTTACCTTCACCCGCCTGCGCGAGGGCCGATTGCCGGCGGGCGGGCAGCGTGCGATCGGTTGGGCACGCTGCGCAAATATTGATCAAGGAGGTTCGCATGTTGACCCGTAACTGGCCCCGCCATCTGCTTTGCCTGAGCCTCAGCCTGCCGCTGGGCTCGGCGCTGGCCTGTGGCCCGGACTTCCCGATGCGCCTGCTCGACGATCGCGGGCAATCGCTGGCGCAAATGCCGGAGGGCAACTTCAGGTTCGAGATCAGTCGCCTCGGCAAAACCATCGCCGGGCTGAAGAACGTCACCGCAGCCACCCACAATCCGGATGACATCTACGCCGAGGCGCCAGAACCCGCCGAGGTGCGCGACAAGGCCGAGCAGATCGGCCTGACCCCTGAACAGCAAACGCTGGTCAAACGCCTGCGCAGCCTGACCGACGCGCGTCAGGTCGACGTGCAGGGCGCGAGCCTGCCGGCGGAACTGCGCCTGTATGTGGCGGGCGCCGTGGCGTTCGGCGCCGGTGACCATCAATTGGCGGTCGAGTATTTCCGCCAGTTGCTGGCGCTGCCGGCCGATCAGCGTGGGTTGCGCAGCACCTGGGCCGCGTATTCGCTGGGTCGGGCGTTCTTTGCCATGAGCAGCGAAGCGGGCGATGCGCTTGAAGCCTGGGAAAACGCTATCGACGCGTTCCGCCAGACGCGGCAACTGAGCATCGACGGTTTCAGCGATCCGCTGGAACTCGGCGTGGCCAGCCTTGGCGAAGAGGCGCGGGCGCTGCGCATGGCGGGTGACTGGAACAACGCCATCAAGCTGTATGCCGCGCAAAACCTGCACGGCTCGAACGTCGGTTACACCTCGCTGAAGCAGTTGATGAACGAACTGGCCGAGGAGCCCGAAGATCGGCTGGCGAAATTGCTGCGCCGCGAAGCGGTGCAGCAACTGGTGACCGCCTCGCTGATCAGCCGGATCGGCTGGTCGTTCGGCGATGAGCCACCGAACGAGAAGAAGCTGGTCAAAGCGCTGCAAGCAAGCACCCGCGGCAGCCTCGATAACGCCGATCGATTAGCGGCGATGAATTATCAACAGGGCGATTACGCCAGCGCCAAGGCATTCCTCGAACACGCTGGCGACAGCGGTCTGGCGTGGTGGCTGCGGGCAAAACTGGCCGTGCGCGATGGCGACAGGAACGCGGCAGCTGCGGCCTATGCGAAAGCTGCGCAAGCGTTCCCGCAGGAGGAGTCCTGGGGCGAGCGGCGTACCGCCGACTGGAATCTCGAAACCGTGCAGCCCAAATGCCGGGTCGAGGGCGAGAGCGCGATCCTTGCGCTGCAACGTGGCGAGTACCTGCAGGCTTTCGACCAGTTGTATCGCAGCCAGCATATTTACTGGTTCGACGCCGCGACCGTGGCCGAGCGAGTGCTGACGGTCGAGGAGCTGAAAAACTATGTCGATACCAACGTGCCGGCACCGCCCGCGCTGAGCCAGCAGGATCGCGACAATTACGTGCCGCTGCCGGTGGCCGCCAGCCTGCGCAATCTGCTGGGGCGGCGGTTGTTGCGTGAGGGGCACTACGAAGAAGCGGTCGGTTATTTCGACAATGCCGATTTGCAGAACAAGGCCCGGCTCTATGGCGAGCAACGCCTGAAGGCCGATTCGGCATGGTGGCCGACCAAACGTGCCAGCGCACTGTTCAATGCTGCGTGGACAGCCCGTGAGTGGGGCATGGACATCCTGGGCTACGAAATGGCCCCGGATTACGCGACCTTCGGCGGCAACTACAGCCTGGAAAACACCGAGCTGAAAGTCGGGCCGCTGGTCAGCGAGGCCGAAGTGCGACGTCAGAAGGCCAGTGAAGCGCAACCGGATGAGCGTTATCACTATCGTTTTGTCGCCACGGCGCTGGCCAGCCGTGCGGCAGACAATCTGCCGCACACCAGCCAGGCGTTCGCCGCTGTGTTGTGTTCGGCGGCGGGCTGGAACAGCAGCCTGGAAGAGCAGAGCGCGTTGTACAAACGCTATGTCGATGAAGGGCCGTACGTCCCGTGGGCTGTGGATTTCGGCCATCAATGCCCTTATCCGGATTTTGAAAACGCCGACAAGCGCTACGTCACTCAGGTGACCGATTCGGTGCGTTCGACACTGCGGCCGTACAAGTGGCCGGTGCAGATCGGAGCGATCCTGGCCTTCAGCGCTGTGGCGTTGCTGCTGATCACCCGCCGCCAGCGTAAGGCCCGCAAAGCCTAAGCCTGCTGGACGAACGTCAGGCGCACGGCGAAGCCGATCAACAGGCTGCCGAACAGCCACTGCTGCACCCGCTGGGCCGTCGGGCTGTGTTTCAGCCAGCGGCCCAGCGCGGCGCCGGTCAGGGCGTAGGCGCTGTCGAACAGCAGACCTGTGCCCACCAGCATCGCACCGAGCACGGCGAACTGGGTCAGCACCGCTGCGCCATTTGCCACGATGAACTGCGGCAGCAGCACCGAGCAGAACAGTAACGCTTTCGGGTTGAGCAGGTTGGTCAGCAGGCCGCGGCGGATGGCTGCATACCACTGCGCATGACTGTCCGTCACGGTGCCGGCGTCCAGATCCGGCAACAGCGTGGTGCGCAGGCATTGAATGCCGATCCACAGCAAATACGCCGCCCCGGCGATCCGCACAGCATCGAACGTCCACGGCGCCGCCTTGAACAGCGCCGCCAGCCCCAACGCCGCGAGCGCTACATGACAGCCTCGGGCGATGGCCAGACCCACCGCCGTGGCCAGCGCTGCGCCGCGTCCCTGACGGGCACCGGTCTGCAACAGCAGGATCATGTCCGGGCCGGGCAACAGAAAGACCACTGCCAGCGCCAGGAAAAACAGCCAGAGACTTGCCATGTCGCACCCCTTTCGTTGTCGATTCGGTAGCCTCAGTCTAGGGCCGAAGGGCAGGGCAGGTGGTTGCGTAGTCAGCTTCTAAAGGCCTCTGGATTGGCATAATCTGCGCTCTTTCACCGCGAAAACCATCAGGATCTGCCAACCATGAAACTGGATGCCTTCGACCGCAAGATTCTTGCCGCACTGCAACGGGACGGACGCCTGAGCAACGTACAACTGGCCGACGAAATCGGCCTGTCGGCATCGCCGTGCCTGCGCCGGGTGCGGATGCTCGAAGAGGCCGGGGTGATTCGCGGATATCAGGCCAATCTGGACCGTGATGAAGTGGGGTTGGGGCTGACGGTGTTTGTCGGGGTCAAGGTCGAGCGCCACAACGACGAACAGGCCGAGGCATTCCACCGGGCGGTGACCGCATTGCCGGAGGTGATTTCAGCGTTTCTGGTGTCCGGGGAATCGGACTTTCTGCTGCAAGTGGTGGTGCCGGATCTGCGCGCCTACGACCGCTTTCTCACCGGTTGCCTGTTGAAGCTGCCGGGGGTGAGCGATATCCGCAGCAATTTTGCGATCCACACGGTGAAAACGCCCGGCGCATTGCCGCTGGGGCATCTGCCGTCCTGATACTTCCCGCATTGCGCGGGAAGTATTCGCACAGTGCTTACATCTGCGTCGCCATCCCTTCGACATTCATTGCCGCCTGACGCAACGCTTCGGAGCGGGTTGGATGCGGGTGACAGGTCAGCGCGATGTCTTCGGCCGAGGCGCTGAATTCCATGGCCACGCAGAACTCGCCGATCATTTCGCTGACGCTCGGGCCGACCAGGTGCACGCCGAGGACTTCGTCCGTGCGTTCATCGGCGATGACTTTGGCAAAGCCTTCGGTCTCGTGATTGATCTTCGCCCGGCTGTTGGCGGTGAACGGGAATTTGCCGACCTTGTACGCCCGGCCTTCGGCCTTCAACTGCTCTTCGGTCTTGCCGACGCTGGCCAGCTCCGGCCGGGTGTAGATCACGTTGGGAATCAGCTCGTAATTGACCTCCCCGGCCTTGCCGACGATCTGCTCGATGCAGGCCATGGCTTCGTCTTCAGCCTTGTGCGCGAGCATCGGCCCCGAGGTCACGTCACCGATCACCCACACACCGGGCGCTTCGGTGCGATGCTGTTTGTTGGCGAGCATGCCGCGTTTGTCGGTGCTCAGGCCGACGTTTTCCAGGCCCAGGCCCTGGGTGTACGGGCGACGACCAATGGCCACCAGCACGTAATCGGCCTCGAGGATTTCCGCGCTGCCGCCAGCGGCGGGTTCGACGCTGAGCTGTACGCCAGTGGCCGAGGAGGTGGCGCTGGTTACTTTCGAGCTCAGCTTGAAGCTGATCCCCTGTTTGCTCAGCGAGCGTTGCAGGGTCTTGCCCGCTTCGCCGTCGACACCGGGGCAGATGCGGTCGAGGTATTCCACCACCGTCACCTGCGCGCCGAGCCGGCGCCAGACCGAGCCGAGTTCGAGGCCGATCACGCCCGCACCGATTACCACCAGATGCTTGGGCACTTCGCTCAAGGACAGCGCGCCGGTGGAGTCGAGGATGCGCTTGTTGTCGATCTCCACGCCGGGCAGGGGAGTGGGCTCGGAGCCGGTGGCGATGACGATGTCCTTGGCCGTCAGCTCGATCCGGCTGCCCTGATCGCCGGTCACGCTGACTTTTCCGGGGCCGTCGATATGGCCCCAGCCCTTGATCCAGTCGACCTTGTTCTTGCGAAACAGGAATTCGATGCCTTTGGTCAGGCCGCTCACGCTTTCGTCTTTCTGTTTCATCATTTGCGCAAGGTTGAGCGTGGGTTTGACTTCGATACCGAGGTTGGCGAACTCCGTTCCCAGCGCCGCTTCGTAGAGCTCGGACGCATGCAAAAGCGCCTTGGACGGCATGCAGCCGACGTTCAGGCAGGTGCCACCCAGCGTGGCGCGACCCTCGACGCACGCGGCCTTGAGGCCCAGCTGGCCGGCGCGGATCGCTGCGTTATAACCGCCGGGGCCACCGCCCAGAATCACCACGTCATAGTTGCTCATGCTCTTACTCCTGGCTGAAGGATGCGGATCGGTAAAAGTAGTTCGTGCTAAAAATTACGAACGTAATATGTGCGTTTCCAGACATTTCGGTCAAGGCTTCAGGCAAGCGACAGGTTGCCCAGCTTTGAATGATGCAAATGAGTACAAATATTTCACGACTTTCGTTATATCGTAACGATATGTGCAGTGAGCCAAGGGTTTTGGGGGGATATGCAAGTCGATCTGGATGAAGGCACGCCGGTGAACGGATTGCCGCGCTTTCAGCAAGCGGCGACGCAGGGCCGGCGCTTGCTTCGCCTGGCGATCGGTCTGGGCGCGTTGGCCGGGGCAGGGTGGGTACTGGCGTTTTTTGTCGGGCTGTTTGCGCCGCAATCGCTGTGGCCCACGTTGCTGGTCAATCAGAGCGCGGCGTTGCTGGTGCTGGTGGCCGGTCTGCAATCGGCGTGGTGGGTGACACAATGGCGGGCGCGGGTGATCAATCCCGTGGTGCCGGTGACGGTTGCTGAAGAACCTGCGCCGGATGGCTGGTACGAGCGGCTGCTGGATCGGATGAGCCAGCGCAGTCTGCATCTGCTCGGGCAGATCGGCGCGGCCACATTGTGGCTGGGTGGGTGGTCGTTGCTGGCGCTGTTAAGCATCGAGCAAATGTGGAATCTGACGCTGCCGGCGGCGGGTGTGGGGTTGTCCGCCACGGTCGGCGCGGCTATCGCGTTGCTCTTGGCGTTCGGTCTGCTGGTGCTGGAGCGACAGCTGGCACAGGAAAACTCGGCGCAATGGCCCGAGGCCGGAGCGCTGGCGCAACTGACACGCGTGGCAATCATCAGTCTGGTGCTGGGCGCGTTGTGCCTGTTGTTCGCCAGTGACAGTGCAATCTGGCCTGTGCGTCTGGCGGTATTGATCGGCATTTTGCCGGGGCTGGTTGCCCTGGAGTTGCTGTTGCGTGCGCTGCTGTCGCTGTTCAGCCCGCGCCGCGAACAACTCGAACCGGTGCTGCTGGCGCGCAGTTTCGTCGCCGATCTGCTGCGCTGGCCGCCACAACCGTTGCTCGCATTGCAGCATGAATTGCACAACCGCTTCGGCATCGATCTGCGCCAGATCTGGGCCTTCAGTTACATGCGCCGCGCGTTCTTGCCGGTGTTGGTGCTGGTGGCAACGCTGGGCTGGTTGCTCACCGGCCTTCACGAAATTCCGATGCAAAGCCGTGGGATTTACGAGCGTTTCGGCAAACCGGTGCAGGTGTCCGGGCCGGGGCTGCATGCGGGTTTGCCCTGGCCCTTGGGGCGTGTACTGAATGTTGAAAACGGCGTGGTCCATGAATTGGCGACCAGCGTCGGCGAGAACCCGGCGCCCGTGCAGTTGGACCCGGCAGAAGGCCCGGCGCCACTCACCGCCAACCGTTTGTGGGACGCCAGCCACGTCAATGACAAGTCACAGGTGATCGCCAGCAGCCGTGGCGATCAGCAGAGCTTTCAGATCGTCAACATGGATGTGCGCTTCGTCTATCGCATCGGCCTCAGTGATCAAGACGCGCTGGCCGCCACCTACAACAGCGCGGACGTGCCGACGCTGATCCGCAGCACCGCCAGCCGGATTCTGGTGCACGACTTTGCCTCGCGCACCCTCGACGGATTGCTTGGCGAGGACAGGACCGGGCTCGCCGAAGAAATCGGCCGTGCCGTACAAAGCGATCTGCAGAAGCTCGACAGCGGTGTGGAAATTCTTGCCACGGTGGTCGAAGCGATTCACCCGCCGGCCGGGGCGGCCAATGCCTATCACAGTGTGCAAGCCGCGCAGATCGGCGCTCAGGCGTTGATCTCCCGCGAGCGTGGCGCGGCTGCCGAAGCGAGTAATCAGGCGCAGTTGCAGGCCAGCCTCGCTCGGGATCAGGCCAGTGCCAACGCCCATGAAATCAACGCCACTGCCCGGGCGGCGGATCTGAAATTCAGCGCCGAACAAAAAGCCTACGCCAGCGCCGGCCAGGCCTTCGTGCTGGAGCAATACCTCAGCCAACTCAGCCAGGGTTTGAGCAAAGCCAAACTGTTGGTACTCGACCATCGTCTGGGCGGCAGCAGTAACGCACCGACCATCGACCTGCGTACGTTCACGCTGCCGGCAGATCCGGCGCGCACCACCGCTCAGCCAGGAGCCACCCATTGAGCCAGTCGCACACTCACGATCACCATGACCACAGCGGCCACGATCATGCTCATGCCGGCGGTCATCACCATCACGGGCATCATCACCATCACCACGGTGCGCCGGAAGAGGCGGGGCCTTTTCCGTGGAAACGCATGGGCTGGGCGGCGTTGCTGTTGGCGTTCGCCATCGCGGCGGCGAGCCTGGTGCAAGTGCGCTCCGGTGAAGCCACGGTCATCACCCGGTTCGGCAACCCGTCCCGCGTGTTGCTGCAACCGGGACTGAGCTGGCGTTGGCCGGCGCCGTTCGAAGCAGCGATTCCGGTGGATCTGCGTTTGCGCACGACCTCCAGCGGCTTGCAGGATGTCGGCACCCGCGACGGTCTGCGCATCATCGTGCAGGCGTACGTGGCCTGGCAGGTGCAGGGCGATCCCGACAACGTGCAGCGCTTCATGCGCGCGGTGCAGAACCAGCCGGACGAAGCGGCGCGGCAGATTCGCACGTTTGTCGGCTCGGCACTGGAAACCACGGCCAGCAGTTTTGATCTGGCCAATCTGGTGAATACCGATGCCAGCCAGGTTCGCATCGACGATTTTGAAGCCCAGTTGCGCCAGCAAATCGATCAGCAACTGCTCGCCACCTATGGCGTTCGCGTGGTGCAGGTGGGCATCGAACGGCTGACATTGCCATCGGTGACCCTGACCGCAACGGTTGACCGGATGCGCGCAGAGCGTGAAACCATCGCCACCGAACGCACCGCCATCGGCAAACGTGAAGCGGCGCAGATCCGCTCCGCCGCCGAACGCGATGCGCGAATCGTGCAAGCCGATGCCACGGTGAAAGCCGCCGATATCGAAGCCCAATCGCGGGTGGAAGCGGCGCAGATTTACGGGCGTGCTTACGCCGGTTCGCCGCAGCTGTATAACTTGCTTCGTTCGCTGGACACCCTCGGCACCATCGTTTCGCCAGACACCAAACTGATCCTGCGCACCGACGCCGCGCCATTCCGGGTGTTGGTCGACGGTCCGCCGAATCTCGACAGCAAGAGCGGATTGCAGCCATGAATGAAGTTCCACGTGGAACACATTCGCTGAACAGTCCGTGGATTCAAGCAGGACGTTTGGCGTTTTTCGCGCTGTACGCGGTAACCGTGCTCGCGGCATTGGCCTGGGCATTTTCCAATGTCCGGCAGATCGATCCGCAAAACCGCGCGGTGGTTCTGCATTTCGGAGCGCTGGATCGCATTCAGAATGCCGGTTTGTTATTGGCGTGGCCGCAGCCGTTCGAACAGGTGGTTTTGTTGCCGGCGGCGGATCGGGTGATCGAGCGCAGGGTGGAAAATCTGCTGCGCAGCGATCAGGCCATGCAGGCGGATCGCGTGGCAACCTTCGCCACGCCGCTGAGTGACGCGCTGGCCGGCTCCGGTTATCTGCTCACCGGTGATGCGGGTGTGGTGCAGCTGGATGTGCGGGTGTTCTACAAGGTCACCGATCCCTATGACTTCGTACTGCAGGGCGAACATGTGCTACCGGCGCTGGATCGATTGGTGACGCGCAGCGCGGTGGCGCTGACGGCCGCGCGGGACTTGGACACGATTCTGGTGGCGCGGCCGGAGTTGATCGGCGCTGACAATCAGGCGGCCGAACGTCGCGAACGGTTGCGCGGTGATCTGGTGCAAGGCATCAACCGACGTCTCGCCGAGTTGAAGGCGAGCGGTCAGGGCATCGGCATCGAAGTGGCGCGGGTCGATGTGCAATCGAGCCTGCCGGAGCCGGCAGTGAGCGCGTTTAACGCGGTCCTCACCGCCAGCCAGCAAGCCGACAAAGCGGTCGCCAATGCCCGCACCGAGGCCGAGAAACTCACTCAGTCCGCCAACGAGCAAGCCGACCGCACGCTGCAAGTCGCCCACGCCCAGGCCGGTGAGCGCCTGGCCAAAGCCTCCGCCGACACGGCGACGGTATTGAGCCTGGCCAAGGCGCAACAGCAGGGCACGGACCCGCAAATGCTCTTGCGTCTGTACCGCGAGCGGATGCCGAAGATTCTCGGTCAGGCCGGTTCGGTCACCACGGTCGATCCGAAAGACGATTCACGCCTGATCATTCAGGGAGCCAGTAAATGACTGCCACCACCACCGCACCGAGCCTGTTGTCCTCGGCCGAACAACGCCGCGCCGCGCGCCAGTTGACTTTGGCGATGCTCGCCCTCGGCTTGCTCGGTCTGGGGCTGATCTGGCGCTGGTTGATGCCGGAACAGACGGGCGTCAGTCAGTTGCTGCTCGGATCTGCTTCTTTGTTAGTCGCGGTGCCGGTAATGCGTTCGGCGTGGTTCAGCCTGCGTTATCCGAGCCTGCACGGCATCACCGACCAGTTGATCGCCCTGGCGATGATCGGGGCTTGGGCCACGGGCGATCTGCTCACGGCGGCGCTGTTGCCGATCATCATGATCTTCGGCCACGTGCTGGAAGAGCGCAGTGTGATCGGTTCCCAGGAAGCGATTCATGCCCTCGGCCAATTGACCCGCAGCCACGCGCGCAAGGTGCAGGCGGACGGCTCGATCATCGAAGTCGACAACGGCGCGCTCAAGGCCGGCGACAAAGTCGAAGTGCGCGCCGGGGATCGAGTGCCGGCGGACGGTCGGGTTTTGTCGGGCCAGGCCAGCCTCGACACAGCGTCGATCACCGGTGAGTCGGTGCCGGTGGAAGCGGGTGCCGGCATGGCGGTGTTCGGCGGCGCGATCAACCTCGACGGGCTGCTGCGAATCGAAGTGACCCGTACCGGGGATGAATCCACCCTCGGCAAGGTCATCGCGCTGATGCAGAACGCCGAACGCTCCAAGCCACCGATCACCCGATTGCTCGAACGTTATGCCGGCAGCTACATGGTGCTGGTGTTGCTGCTCGCGGCGGTGACCTGGTTTATCACCAACGATGCGCAGGCGATGCTCGCGGTGCTGGTGGCGGCATGCCCATGCGCGCTGGTGTTGTCGGCGCCGGCCACGGCGATTGCCGGGGTGGCGGTGGCGGCGCGGCACGGGATTCTGATTCGCAGTTCGGCATTCCTTGAGGAGCTGGCTGATCTCACCTCGCTGGTGGTCGACAAGACCGGCACCCTGACTTACGGCACGCTGCGCTTGCAGTCGATCAACAGCCCGCGAGCTGATCACGGGTCGGTAATGGCGCTGGCTGCAAGCCTGGGTGCGGCTAGCAGCCATCCGGTCAGCCGCGCGCTGGCCGGACTGGTCAGCGCAGAAGAGGCGCTGGTGCTGACCGATATTCATGAGCGGCAGGGGCTGGGCGTAGTGGCCAAAACCGCGCAAGGCGAGGCCGCACTCGGGCGTCCGGAGCTGTTTGCGCAGTTGGGCATCCCGACCACGGCGATCCCCGAACACGACGGCCCGATTGCCGGGTTGGCATTGAACGGAGAATTCCTTGCCTGGCTGTTGCTGGCCGACACGGTCAAACCGGAAGCACGATTTGCGCTGAGTGAACTGCGTGACCTCGGACTGGGGCGGCAATTGCTGTTGACCGGCGACCGGCAAAGCGTCGCGCAGACACTGGCCAAGGATGTCGGCCTGCACGAAGTCGAAGCCCAGGCGTTGCCCGAAGACAAACTCAACCGAGTGCTCAAGGAAATCGACAACGGCTTCCGGCCGATGGTGGTCGGCGACGGGATCAACGATTCATTGGCGCTCAAGGCGGGTGTCGTGGGTGTGGCGATGGGCGCGGGCGGCGCGGATATTGCGCTGGCATCCTCCGATATCGTGCTGATCGGCAGCGACCTGCGTCGGCTCGGCACTTGTGTGCGCCTGAGCCGCCAGTGCCGACGGACCTTGCAGGTGAACGTGATCATCGGCCTGGGCTGGACGCTGGCCATCGTGGTTTTCGCCGCCTTCGGCTGGCTCGGTGCGGCGGGGGCGATGATCGCCGCGTTGCTGCACAACCTGAGCACGCTGTTGGTGCTGGGCAACGCCGGACGCCTGCTGCGATTTCAGGAGCCACTGCTGAAGCTGAAAGCGCCGGACTGATCAATTTTCGAACTGTGCGCCGGTCTCGCAGTCATTTGAGAAGGCGCACTGAACCAGGGATGACAGCGCGGTGGCAGCCTCTGTGGCTGATAGTCGGCGACTATCAAATCGATAGCCTGCTAATTTTCAAGGATGGTCTACCCTCAGATCAGACGTCTGAAACCAGGGGGATATTCCATGCTCGCGCAACTTCCACCGGCCTTACAGAATCTGCAGCTTCCGCTACGCCTGCGACTCTGGGACGGCCATGAATTCAATCTGGGCCCGGCGCCCAGTGTCACCATCGTGGTCAAGGACCCGTTGATGGTGTCCCAGTTGACCCATCCAAGTCTCGACGCGCTGGGGGCGGCGTTCGTCGAGGGCAAACTCGAACTGGAGGGCTCGATCAGCGAGGTCATCCGGGTGTGCGATGAGTTGAGCACGGCGCTGCTCGACGAGGACGAAGACAGTCAGCCGGTGCGCACCGTGCATGACAAGGAAACCGACGCCAAAGCCATTTCCTATCACTACGACCTTTCCAACGCGTTCTACCAGCTGTGGCTGGACAGCGACATGGCGTATTCCTGCGCGTATTTCGAAACCGGCAGCGAATCCCTGGAGCAAGCCCAGCAAGCCAAGTTCCGGCACCTGTGCCGCAAGCTGCGCCTGCAGCCCGGCGACTATCTGTTGGACGTCGGTTGCGGTTGGGGCGGACTGGCGCGTTATGCCGCCCGAGAGTTCGGCGCCAAGGTCTTCGGTATCACCCTGAGCAAAGAGCAACTGGCGCTGGCCCGTGAGCGGGTCAAAGCTGAAGGTCTGGAAGACCAGATCGAACTGCAGCTGCTTGACTACCGCGATCTGCCCCAGGATGGTCGCTTCGACAAAGTGGTCAGCGTCGGCATGTTCGAGCACGTCGGCCACGCCAACCTCGCCGAATACTGCAAAACCCTGTTCGGCGCGGTGAAAGAGGGTGGTCTGGTGATGAATCACGGCATCACCGCCAAGCACACCGATGGCCGCCCTGTGGGGCGCGGCGCCGGGGATTTCATCGAGAAATATGTGTTCCCCAACGGCGAGCTGCCGCACCTGGCGATGATCTCGGCCGAGATCAGCGAAGCGGGTCTGGAGATCGTCGATGTCGAGAGTCTGCGCCTGCACTACGCGCGCACCCTGGACCATTGGAGCGAACGGCTCGAGGACAACCTTGAAGCCGCCGCGAAACTGGTGCC
Source organism: Pseudomonas pharyngis (assembly GCF_021602345.1). Lineage (GTDB taxonomy): Bacteria > Pseudomonadota > Gammaproteobacteria > Pseudomonadales > Pseudomonadaceae > Aquipseudomonas > Aquipseudomonas pharyngis. Next base: position 624,117 of record NZ_BQID01000001.1, on the reverse strand, counting down.
GGACCAGGCGCTGCGTATCTGGCGTCTGTACCTGGCAGGCTGCGCTTATGCATTCGCTCGCGGCTGGATCAACCTGCACCAGATCCTCGCCGTGAAGGCCCATGCCGACGGCAGCCATGAACTGCCGTGGACGAGGGACGACATCTACCACCCTTGAACCTAGAGGATCGGTGAAATCAGCCGGGCGATCCGCATACCGACCTGTTGCAGGCGGTGGATCTCCCGGCTTTCTTCTTTGGCGACTTCGTAGGCCTGGGCGAAGTCATCGTTGAGCATCTGTTCCACGCTGGCGGCGAATTCGCTGTCGACGGTCAGCAGCATCACCTCGAAATTCAGCCGGAACGAGCGGTTGTCCAGGTTGGCGCTGCCGATGGCGCTGATCTCGCTGTCGATCAACACCACTTTCTGATGCAGGAACCCCGGTTCGTAGCGGAATACCCGCACGCCGGCGCGTACCGCTTCGAACGCATACAGGCTGGAGGCGGCGTAGACGATGCGATGGTCGGGGCGCGAAGGCAGCAACAGGCGCACGTCGACCCCGCGCAATACGGCGAGGCGCAATGCTGCGAATACGGCTTCGTCGGGAATGAAGTAGGGGCTGGTGATCCACACGCGCTCGGCGGCGGCGTGGATGGCTTCGACGAAGAACAGCGAGCAGGTTTCGTAGGCGTCCGCCGGGCCGCTGGCGAGCAATTGGCAAAGCACGCCTTCATCCGGGTAAGCGTCCGGCAGGATCAGCGGCGGCAATGACCGCGCGGCCCAGAACCAGTCTTCGGCAAAAGACTCCTGCATGCACGCCACCACCGGGCCGCGCACCTGGACGTGAGTGTCGCGCCACGGTGCCAGCGGTGGTTTTTCACCCATGTATTCGTCGCCCACGTTGTGGCCGCCGACAAATCCGATCAGCCCGTCGACCACCACGATCTTGCGGTGGTTGCGGAAATTCACCTGGAACCGATTGAGCCAGCCGCTGCGGGTGGCGAACGCCTTGACCTCGACGCCGCCATCGCGCAGCGCCTGCACATAGCTGTGGGGCAGGGCGTGGCTGCCGATGCGGTCGTAGAGCAAATGAATCACCACGCCTTCGGCGGCTTTCTTCAGCAACAGGTCACGCAAACGCTGGCCGAGGCGATCGTCGTGAATGATGAAAAACTGGATCAGTACGGCTTTCCGCGCTTGGTCGATTGCGTGGAAAATCGCCTCGAAGGTCGCCGCGCCATTGATCAGCAATCGCACTTCATTGTTGGCCAGGCATGGCATGCGCCCCAGCTTCGGCATTGCGCGCAACGAGTCGTAAGCATTCGAGGCGCGGGCGGTCAGGGCTTCTTCCACCCAGGGCCGCCAGTTGAGCTCGGAAATCGCCAGGCGCATTTGTTCGTTGGCCTGACGGCGGGCCTTGATGTAGCCATCGAAGGTGCTGCGGCCGAACACCAGATAAGGAATGAGGGTGAGGTAGGGAATGAAGATCAGCGACAGCGCCCAGGCGATCGAGCCTTGGGCGGTGCGGACGGTCAACACGGCATGGATCGCGGCGATCGAGCCGAGGGTGTGTATCAGGGCGATCAGATAACCGAAAATGTGCGGTCCGAAATAATCCATGGGGCAACCTTGCTCCTGAAGATTCAATGCTTAACAGACCATGTTCCATGGCGATTGTCGCTATTTGTTTTCAAGACGCCAGCGCCCGCCATGAACCGAAACAGGCGGCCGGCGTCTAACGGCCACTACTGATCAGGAGTTTTTCAATGAACGTTCGTCTGCTGGGTTTGGCGCTGGGCCTGGGTTTGGCCTTGCCGGTGGTTGCTCAGGCGCAAATGCTGCAGCCGGGGTTGTGGGAAATGACGTCGAGCAATGTGAAGGTCGATGATCAGGTGATGGATGTGCAATCGATCCTCGGCCAGATTCAGGGCCAAATCACCCCGCAGCAGCGGGCGCAACTGGAGAAGCAGGGGATCAACATCGGTGGCAAGGGCATCCGCGCCTGCCTGACGCCACAGCAGGTAGCAACCAACGATATCCCGCTGGCGGATCCGCAGTCCGGCTGCAAACAGCAGATCACCGAGCGCGTCGGCAACCAGTGGAAATTCCGCTTCAGTTGCCCGAAAGCCCAGGGCACCGGCGTCGCGACGTTCCTCAGTGATCGTGAGTTCACCACCGTCGCCAACGGCACTTTCAACGCTATCGGGATCAACCAGAAGGGCAGTCTGGAAACCCGGGCGGTCTGGCTGGGGCAGGATTGCGGTACCGTCAAACCGAGAGCGTAAATCAAACCGCCTCCACATCGAGTGGAGGCGGTTTTTTTCAGCGCATGAACCGCAGCGGCAATCCCTGACAGTTGTCATGGATCCGATGGTCATGCCACGCGATCTGCCCCGACACCATCGTCGTGCTGACCCGATGCCGAAAGCTGCGCTGAGCGAAAGGCGTCCAGCCGCATTGCGACAGAACCGGTTGGCGGGACACCGCAACACCCCCAGGCTCCGGTTGAACCAACACCAGATCCGCCCAATACCCTTCACGTAAATAACCGCGATCGGGAATGGCAAACAGATCAGCCACCCGGTGGCTGGTCTTCGCCACCAGCGTGGTGATCGGCAATACGCCATCCGCCACCAGTTCCAGAAGCGCCGGCAGCGCGTGTTGCACCAGTGGCAGTCCAGACGGCGCCTGTTCATACGCTTGCTGCTTTTCCGCCCAGGTGTGCGGTGCGTGATCGCTGCCGATCACGTCCAGTCGATTGCTCAGCAGTGCCTGACGCAAGGCATCACGATCGGCTTGGGACTTGATCGCTGGATTGCATTTGATCAGGTTGCCAAGGTTCGGATAGTCACGGTCATCGAACAGCAAGTGATGCAGGCAGACTTCGGCGGTGACGCGTTTTTGCGACAGCGGTTTGTCTTCGAACAACGCCAGCTCGCGGGCCGTTGTCAGGTGCAGGACGTGCAGGCGAGTGCCATGACGTTTGGCCAGATCCACCGCCAGAGACGATGAACGAAAGCAGCTGTCGGCATTGCGGATCTGCGCGTGGGCATCGGGCGGCAGTTGGTTGCCGAAGCGTTCGCGCAGGTTCGCGGCATTCACCTCGATGCTCGGGGTGTGTTCGCAGTGGGCCAGCAGAATCGTCGGCACTTCAGCGAACAGGCGCTCGAGGGTGTGCGGGTCGTCCACCAGCATGTTGCCGGTGGACGCGCCCATGAACACTTTGACCCCCGCCACTTCGCTCGGATTCAGCGCCGCGACCGTGTCCAGATTGTCCTGACTGACACCAAAGTGAAAACCGTAATTGGCCACCGAGTTGATTGCCGCCCGGCGCTTTTTGTCGGCCAGCGCTTCGAGAGTCAGAGTGGCAGGGTGGGTGTTGGGCATGTCCATGAAACTGGTGATGCCGCCGGCCACCGCCGCACGAGATTCGGTGTGGATGCTGCCCTTGGCCGGCGCACCCGGCTCACGGAAATGCACCTGGTCGTCAATCATTCCCGGCAGCAGCCACTGACCGTTGGCGTCGATTTCACGGGTTGCGTTTTCCCCTCCGATGCTGCCGGCGATCTTGACGATGCGCCCTCGGCTGACCAACAGATCGGCGTCGAACTCACGCCCTTCGTTCACCAGCCGCGCATTGCGAATCAACACACTGCTCATGATTCAGAACTCGTTCTGCAAGGCTTTGTAACCGCGCACCAGGTCGACGTTGGTGCGCGCCACGTCTTCGGAAAACTCCGAAGCGCTGACGCTCACCGGCGGGAATTGCGAGAGGTCGGTGCCCGGGCCGATGCGGGTGGTGGAGGGCACGTAGAACGCGTCCGGCAGATCCCGGCCGTCGACCACCGAGTTGTGCCGCACCACGCAACCGTTGCCCACGACGCAGTTGAACAGCACGCTGTTGAAGCCGATGAACACCCGGTCTCCGACCGTGCATGGACCGTGCACGATCGAGCGGTGGGCGATGGAGCTGAATTCGCCGATGGTCACCGCCGCGCCGGATTTGGAGTGGATCACCACGCCGTCCTGGATGTTCGAATTGGCGCCGATGGTGATCGGTTCCATCTCGCCCGTGGCGTCCACTTCATCAGCGCGGATCACCGCGTATGGGCCGACGAACACGTTTTCACCAATGATGACTTTGCCGCAGATGATCGCGGTTTTATCGACGTAGGCAGACTCGGCAATCTGCGGCAAATCACCGGAAGGATTTTTACGGATCATGGTTGGCTCAGGGCTTGGTAAAGAGTGTTGAGGTTGTATTCGAACAGCCCGGTGAAGGTGCTGGCCGGACCGCTGGTGGCGAGGGCGTCGGAGTACAGCGTGCCGCCGATGTGTGCGCCGCTTTCGTCGGCGATCTGTTTGAGCAGGCGTGCGTCCTTGATGTTTTCCATGAACACCGCTTTGACCTTGGCCTGGCGAATCTGGGTGATCAGCGCGGCGACTTCGGCGGCGGAGGGTTCGCGTTCGGTGGACAGACCTTGTGGCGCCATGAAGTCGATGCCGTAGGCCTGACCGAGATAACCGAAGGCATCGTGGCTGGTGACGATCTTGCGGTTACCCGGCGGCAATGAACCGAGCTTGGTTTTCGCCTGGGCGAGGAGGGCGTAGATCTGTTTCAGGTAGGCCTGGCTGTTGCGCTCGTAGTCGGCTTTGTTTGTCGGGTCAGCAGCGATCAGCGCCTTGGTGATGTTGGCGACGTACAGTTCGGCGTTTGCCAGGTTGTGCCAGGCGTGAGGGTCGGGGACGGTTTCGCCGTCCTCCTCCAGCGAGCGCGGAATCACGCCACGACTGGCGCTGATTACCGGAGCTCTGGTGTCGGTGCTGGCGACCAGCCGATCCAGCCACGGCTCGAAGCCCAGCCCGTTCTTGACGATCAGTTTCGCCTTGAGCAGGGCCTTGGCGTCATCCGGAGTGGGTTCGTAAGTGTGGGCATCGGCGTCAGGGCCGACCATGTTGGTGATCTGGATATGCTCGCCGCCGACCTGATGCACCATGTCGGCAAGGATGCTGAAACTGGTGACCACCGGCAGTTTTTCCGCCGCCGATAACGACATCGACAGCATCAGGCTGAACAGCACGAGTAGAGCGCGCATCGGGAAACACCTCATTGGGATGTGAGCAAAGGCGGGCGGCGCAACAGACCGTGCACCGGTCCGAACACCACGGACAACAGGTAACCGCCACCGGCGACCAACACGATGGCCGGGCCGCTGGGCAGCGAGTAGTAGAACGACAGCAACAGGCCGAGCCATACCGATGCGCAACCGATGAGCGCGGCGATGGCAATCAGGACCGGCAGGCGTCGGCTCCAGAAGCGTGACGCGGCGGCGGGCAGCATCATCAGGCCGACTACCATCAAGGCGCCGATCGCCTGGAAACCGATCACCAGATTGAGCACCACCAGCGTCAGGAACACGCCATGGGCGACGGGGCCGAGTCGGCTGACCGTGCGCAGGAAAAACGGATCGAGGGTGTCGAGCAGCAAGGGTTTGTAGATCAGCGCCATGGCCATCAGGCTGAGTGCCGACACCCACAGCATGCCGTTGAGGGTCGGCCCATCGACCGCCAAAGCGGAGCCGAACAGCAGGTGCAGCAAATCGAGTCGCTTGCCGGCGATGCCGAGAATCAGCACGCCGCTGGCCAATGAGATGGGATAGATCGCGGCGAGGCTGGCGTCTTCGCGCAGGCCGGTGCGGCGGGTGATCCACGCGGCGAGTCCGGCCATGCTCAGGCCGGCACCGAGTCCGCCGAGGGTCAGCGCCGGCAGACTCAGCCCGGCGAACCAGAACCCCAACGCGGCGCCAGGGAGGATGCCGTGGGCAACGGCGTCGCCAATCAGGCTCATCCGGCGCAGGATCAGAAACACGCCCAGTGGCGCCGTGCTGCACGCCAGGACCAGACCGCCGAGCAGGGCCCGGCGCATGAAGACGAACTCGTGGAACGGCTGCCATAAATGGCTGAGCGTCAGCATCAAGCCACCTGCGTGTGAGGCGTTTGCTGAATGAGGTCGGTGCTGCTGCCGAATGCGCAGCCGCTCTGTTTGATCAGCAAGGTCTGTGGAATGTGTTGGCGCACGGCGGCAAGGTCATGGCAAACCACGACCAGGGTTCGTCCCTGCTCATGCCAGGCGTGCAGGTGTTGCCACAACAGTTTCTGCCCCAGTTCGTCGAGCGCGGCATGGGGTTCGTCGAGCAGCAGCAACGGAGTGTCGACCAGACTCAATCGGGCCAGCAGGGCGCGTTGCAGTTCTCCGCCGGAGAGAGCCATCAGGGGACGATGCTCCAGACCGCTCAGATGCCAGTCTTCCAGTGCGGATTCGAGACGCTGGGCCCTGAGTTGCGATGACAGTCGTCGCCCCCAGAAACCGGCGGCCACCAACTCTTGAAGACTGATCGGGAACTGTCGATCCAGATGCTGTTGCTGAGGCAGGAAGGACAAACCGCTTTGGCGTGGAACACCCAGTTCGACTTTGCCGGCCAGCGGTCGCTGTAATCCGGCGATGACTTTGAGCAGGCTGCTTTTGCCGCTGCCGTTGACGCCGATGATTGCCGTCAGACTGCCGCTTTCCAGCCGAAGGTTCAGAGGCGCAGTGAGCGGTTGGCCGGGGGCTCCCCAGCTCATGTTCTGGCAGCGAATCATGGCTGCTCCCGGCGCCAGTGACTTTCGGCGACCGCATCGTGGGCATGAAGGCTTTCGGCGTGGATGACTCGGACGTGAAACTCGCTGATACCGGGTGAACGACGCAGGGCCAGATTCAGGCGTCGAGCAGCGTCTTCGCAGAACATCAGGTTCTGGCCGTTGGCGAGGGCGAAGGCTTGTTCGTCGGCGCGTTTCACAGCGGTTTGCACGGCGGTGCCTAGGGCCGCTTCGGCGTCGTTGATGATGGACGTCAGCGGCAATTCGTCGACGAATTCGTCCAGATGCAGATGCAACTGGGCGGTACTGCGTTGGCTGTGAGGTGTGGCCACGATGCCTTGGGTCGAACCCAACCACGCCAACACGTCGGCGTGCTGCAGCGGTTTGTTGGCAAAGTCGTCGATGAATTGTTGCTGGATCAGTTGCCTCGCCAATGCTGCAGAACAGGGGCAAGTCGACGAGTAAGCCACCTCCATTTTCAGTTCCACGTGGAACATTTTGCTTTTCAGGTGGGCTGAAACAGTGACGGGGTAGGTTTTCCATCCTGCCAAAGGACTGACCAATGCCGACCTTCGCAGCAATAAATCTGTGTGGATATTGAGATAGGCGGCTTCGGAAAGATCTTCGTGGCTGTCGAGAAAACGCTGCAGAACTTTTCGCAAAAGGGCGGGAGAAAGGTTCTCCTGCTCCAGCGCTTCCAGCCCCAGATAGAGCCGCGACATGTGAATGCCTCGTGCGTCTCCATCATCCAGACTGACGCCTGCATCCGCTTTGGCAGCCAGGCGTTGGCCTTCGATAAACACAGGTAATGCGATGCCGCACATTCCCACCCATTCGAGTGGCAGGGCCTGGCGGGCGGCTTGAGCCGCGACATCCGGCAAAGTCAGCGCGTTCATGAGCAGTTCCATCATGGTGATTGAATTTAATGTTACATTATAACAATTCAAACCACGATGCCTTTTTCATGAACAGGCTTTCATATGCACAGACGCCACTTGCTCAACCTGATGCTGGCCAGCGCGGCCTTTGTTTTGCCTTTTCCGGTTTCCGCTACGCAGATACGCAATGCGCGGCTTTGGCGTTCGGATGACAAGCTTCGGCTGGTATTCGATCTGAGTGGTCCCGTGAGCTACAAGACATTCACCTTGAGTGCGCCGGAGCGGTTGATCATCGATTTGAGCGGTGCCAGCCTGAATGGAGATTTCAGCCAGTTGGCCTTATCCGGCACCCCTATTCATTCGATTCGCTCCGGCCATTTTGGCCAAGGGAACACCCGGATCGTGCTGGATTTAAGCAGTCCGGTTCAGCTCAATTCATTCTTGCTGGCGCCTCAGGATGGGCAAGGACATCGCTTGGTTTTGGACTTGATGACTGCTTCAGCAGGGCTCCCGGCAAGCGTTCCACGTGAAACACCCCAGGAAAAATCTCACCCCAAGCGCGACATCATGGTGGTGGTCGACCCAGGGCACGGCGGAAAAGACCCGGGTGCCATTGGCGCCAAAGGCGAGCGCGAAAAGGATGTGGTGCTGTCCATCGCGCAATTGCTTGCACGTCGGCTTAAGCGAGAGAAAGGCTTTGATGTGAAGCTGGTTCGCAACGACGATTTCTTCGTCCCGTTACGCAAGCGTGTGGAGATCGCGCGTCAGCACAAAGCCGACATGTTCATCTCGGTGCACGCCGATGCTGCGCCGCGTCTGACCGCCTCTGGCGCGTCGGTGTATTGCCTATCCGAAGGAGGTGCAACTTCTGCTACAGCGCGGTTCATGGCGCAGCGTGAGAACGGTGTGGATCTGCTTGGCGCCACCAGCCTGCTCAATCTCAAGGACAAGGATCCGATGCTCGCTGGCGTGATCCTCGACATGTCGATGAACGCAACCATCGCTGCCAGTCTGCAACTCGGAAGCACAGTGCTGGGCAGTCTGGCTGGCATCACTACGCTGCACCAAAAGCGCGTGGAACAGGCTGGATTTGCCGTTCTGAAATCGCCGGATGTGCCGTCAATCCTGGTGGAAACCGGGTTCATTTCTAACGCGCGGGACAGTCAGCGTCTGGTGACCGCGCGTCACCAGCAGGCCGTAGCAGACGGTTTGTTTGAGGGCTTGCAGCGCTATTTCCAGAAGAATCCACCTGTCGACAGCTACATGGCCTGGCAGCAAGAGCAGAAAGGATCGCGGGTTTAACAGCCGGTGATCCGGCTGCAGGTGAACTTTGCGCTGCTGCCGCCGGAGCTGGAGAACCGATTGATTGTCGTCCAGCCCACGCGCCGGTTGTAGCCAACCCAGGCTTCCCCATCGGAAGCGATGCCGGTGAAGAACGTCAGTTGCCCGTAGCGGCTGTTGGTTTGTGCCCAGTAGCGGTTTCCCGCTTTTTCAAATCCGCGCAGGTAAATCGTGCTGCCGACGGTGTTGACGCTGTAGGCGTTGCCGTTGCCATCGATGCACGCCAAAAGGTTTGCGCTTCGCGTGCAATTGGCGAGCCCCGGCACTTGTGCTTCGGCATTCAGCGTCAGCAATGCCAGCCAGATAAACGAGTATTTCAACGCGGTTTTCATGACGTAACTCGGCGACGACCTGATTACAGCTTCCAGCCCTTTGTCACTTTGGGCAAGAAGAGAGTGGATTGATTTTATTGTTATACTATAACATTAATCGGACAAGGCTTTCCGTGGCTTCCATTTCAAGCGTCCGTTTCCTTGGTGACCCCATCGAAGCCCAAGAACGCTCGCCCCGAGAGCCTCCAGCGCTGTTTAGCGACCGTCTGATGAGGTTTATCCAATGTCTTCCCGACTTCCCGTGACCGTTTTGTCCGGCTTTCTCGGCGCCGGAAAAAGTACACTTTTGAATTACGTACTACGTAACAGAGATGATTTGCGCGTCGCCGTTATCGTCAACGATATGAGCGAGATCAACATCGATGGCAGCGAAGTCCAGCGTGATGTCAGCCTGAACCGTGCTGAAGAGAAGCTCGTCGAAATGAGCAATGGCTGTATCTGCTGTACGTTACGTGAAGACCTTCTGGAAGAGGTCAGTCAGTTGGCCCGCGAAGGCCGCTTCGACTATTTGCTGATCGAGTCCACCGGAATCTCCGAGCCGTTACCCGTGGCCGAGACATTCACCTTCCGTGATGAGCAGGGGCAAAGCCTCGCCGACATCGCACGCCTCGACACCATGGTCACTGTAGTCGACGGCATGAACTTCCTGCCGGACTACCAGGCCGCCGAAAATCTCGCCTCCCGTGGCGAATTCCTCGGTGAAGAAGATGAGCGCTCGATCACCGACCTGTTGATCGAACAGATCGAATTCGCCGACGTCCTGCTGATCAGCAAGATCGACCTGATCAGCAGTCGCGAGCGGGAAGAGCTGATGGCCATTCTCAGACGCCTCAACGCTCAGGCCGAGATCATTCCGATGGTCATGGGTGAGGTACCGCTGGAGAAAATTCTCAATACCGGTCGTTTCGACTTCGAAAAAGCTGCCCAGGCCCCGGGCTGGTTGCAGGAATTGCGTGGCGAACATGTGCCGGAAACCGAGGAGTACGGCATCGCATCCACGGCCTATCGGGCGCGTCGGCCCTTTCATCCGCAGCGTTTCTTCGACTTCATCGATCGTCCTTGGGTAAACGGCAAACTGCTGCGCTCCAAAGGCTTCTTCTGGCTGGCCAGCAAACCCACCGACGCCGGTAGCTGGTCCCAGGCAGGAGGGCTGATGCGTCATGGTTTCGCCGGACGCTGGTGGCGCTTCGTGCCAAAAGAACAGTGGCCGCAGGATCAGGAAAGTACCGCCGCGATCATGGAACACTGGATCGCCAGCGTAGGCGACTGTCGTCAGGAGCTGGTGTTTATCGGGCAGAACATCGATTTCGCACAGCTGTCGTCGGAACTGGATGATTGCCTGCTGACCGATGATGAAATGGCGCTCGGTACTCAAGGCTGGCTACAACTGCGCGATCCGTTTGGCTCCTGGCACGAAGAGGTGGCCTGATGCTCGCCCTGAAACCTCTGCCAGGCAGTACACGTCATCAATCGTTCGGCCAGACCCCGCAGGCGCTGGCGGACATTCTTGACGATGAGACCAACCTCGCGGTCTGGCAACGCCAGCTTCCGCTGCACATTGCCGAGTTTGCGGACTTGTTGCTGTCTCTGAACGAACCCTACGCCGAGGCACTGTGCCTGGAATTGCCGGACGAAGACGCAGAACCGGATCTCACGGGACTGGCCGGCGGTTTTCGCGACCTGGAGGGCTACGAAGGGTTTATCACCGATCTGAAATGGTTGGTCAGCGCCTTCGCCTGCCTGCTGGGCGCGCGGCGAATCGGCTTGCGCTTGCGGGTATTGGACAAGGCCATGTGTCCGCGTTTTCACGTCGATCATGTGCCGGTGCGGTTGATCACCACGTACGCCGGTGTCGGCAGTGAATGGTTAAGGGAAGGGCAGATGGACCGTCGGCAACTGGGACAACCGCAAGCCGAGCCCCAGGAGACGTCACGGATTCAGCAATTGAATCGGGGCGAAGTGGCATTGCTCAAGGGCGAAAAATGGCACGGCAACGAAGGTTTCGGCCTGATCCATCGCTCGCCACAACCGACGCCGGGAGAGCGGCGACTGATGCTGACCCTCGACTGGCTCGGATAGCGCCTTAGGGCTTGAGCCACTTCCCCTGGCTCTGCCCCTCGCAATAGGGCTGCAAATACGCCGCATCGGTGGCTATGCCGTAATAGTGGATATCCTGGCGATAAGGCATATTGGCGACTTGCGCGTTGCTGCACACGCCGAACGCGCCAGCGGGGCACTGGTCGACGTATTGAACCTCGACTTTTTGCCCGGCCAGAGTCGGCTGGCAGAAGCCGTCGTTGAACAGTTTTTCCGGCATGTTGCGGTTCTGCTGGCAGACTTTCACGTCGAGCCGCTCCGCCTGGCTGTGCACCACGCAGGCCTGTGCCAAAGCCTCGCTCGACACCAGCGTCAGCAGCAACGACCATCCCATCCACCGCATCTTCGACCTCCAGAAAACCTTGAACATGTTGCAGAACATTCCCACCCACGTCATCGCCGGCCCCTTGGGCGCGGGCAAGACCAGCCTGATCCGCCAGCTCATGGCCCAGCGACCGGCGGGTGAGCGCTGGGCGGTGCTGATCAACGAGTTCGGCCAGATCGGGCTCGACGCTGCGCTGCTGACCCGCGACGCCGATGGTATCGCACTGGGCGAAGTGGCCGGGGGCTGTTTGTGTTGCGTGAACGGTGCGCCGTTCCAGATCGGTCTGGGGCGATTGCTGCGCAAGGCGCGGCCGGATCGGTTGTTCATCGAGCCCTCGGGGCTCGGGCATCCGGCGCAGTTGCTGAAGCAGCTGAACGAGGCGCCGTGGCAAGGCGTACTCGCCGTACAACCTTGCGTGCTGGTGCTGGACGCCCAGGCCCTTGCCGCGGGCAAACCGCTGCCGGACGCGCAGCAGGAAACTTTGTCCAGTGCGGGTCTGCTGCTATTGAACAAGGCAGAAAACCTCGACGAGCCCACGCGTAAGCGAATCACCCGACAGTTGCCGCCTGTCAGACTGATCTGGACGCAACAGGCGATGTTGTCGCTCAGCGAGCTGCCGGGGCTGGCCGTACAGGCGCAGGCAGGTGTTGATAAGTTGGTCGTGCCTCAGGGGCTGGCACAAATCCCGGCCATCTGGAGCGATCCGGCGTTGCCGATCTGCCTGAGTCAGGCGCAGGAGGGTGGCTGGAGCATCGGTTGGCGCTGGCATCCGAGCCAGGTGTTCGATGTGTCGGGGATAATCCAATGGCTGAAAAGCCTGAACTGGCGCCGGGCCAAACTGGTGATTCACAGCCCGGTCGGCTGGCAGTCAGCCAATGCGCTGGACAATGCCGAGCTCAGCTGGCTGCCCAGTGAATGGCGCAAGGATTCCCGGATCGAGCTGATTTTCGACGAGCCGCAAGCGGTCGGTGAATTACAGGCCGGGCTGGCCCGGTGTCGGCTTCAGGCGAGCTGATTCAAGGCTTCCACTTGGTGTGCTCCTGACGCCACTGGCTCAGCTCGATCACTTCACCACGCGGTTTTGTCACCTCCACCACGGGTGGTGTGTCATCGAATGGCGCCGGGTAGGGCGCCAGTTCGATCTGTGCGCTGTGCGCACCGAACTGGGTGATGGTGCCGTTATGCCGGGTTTCGCCGGTCACGGTAAATTCGAAATTGTAGACCCGCGCCAGACGTCGCCGACCACTGGCGTCCTTGATCAGGCCGATCTTCTTCAGCGCCACGTTACCGTCGAGCAACTCGACGCCGACATTCACGCAATGCTGTTTGACCCGCTCCAGCGCCCGCTCGCGCAAGCCGTGGTTGTGCCAGAGCCACGCACCGGCGACGGCGAACAGCATCAGCACGAAAATGTTTTCCAGGGTGAGCATCAACACGAAACTCCAAATGATGGCGTCAGCTTAACTGCGTCGCCGGTCTGTCGTACAGGCTGCGTTTCGTCGCATACTGCGCGGCTTGAATTTCAATCGTTTTACGGAAAAACCCGAATGAAACGTACGCCTCATCTGCTCGCCATCCAGTCCCATGTGGTGTTCGGCCACGCCGGCAACAGCGCTGCGGTTTTTCCGATGCAGCGGGTCGGGGTGAATGTCTGGCCGCTCAATACGGTGCAGTTCTCCAACCACACCCAGTACGGCCAGTGGGCCGGTGAAGTGCTGGCACCGCACCGGATCCCCGAGCTGGTCGAGGGCATCGCCGCGATCGGTGAGCTGGGCAATTGTGATGCGGTGCTGTCAGGTTATCTCGGCAGTGCGGCGCAGGGGCGGGCGATTCTCAGTGGCATCGAGCGGATCAAGGCGGCCAACCCGAAAGCCCTTTATCTGTGCGACCCGGTGATGGGGCATCCGGAAAAGGGCTGCAGCGTTCCTGCTGAAGTCAGTGACTTCCTGCTGGAGGAGGCCGCTGCCGTTGCGGATTTCATGTGCCCGAACCAGTTGGAGCTGGATAGCTTCTCCGGGCGCAAGCCGCAGTCGCTGTTCGATTGCCTGGCGATGGCGCGGGCGCTTCTGGCGCGTGGGCCGAAAGCGGTGCTGGTCAAGCATCTGGATTATCCGGGCAAACCGGCGGATGGCTTTGAAATGTTGCTGGTGACGGCCGAGGGCAGCTGGCATTTGCGGCGTCCGCTGCTGGCGTTTCCGCGTCAGCCGGTGGGGGTGGGCGATCTGACGTCCGGTCTGTTCCTGGCGAGAGTGCTGCTCGGTGACAGCCTGGTGGCGGCTTTTGAATTCACCGCAGCAGCGGTGCATGAAGTGCTGCTGGAAACCCAGGCCTGCGCCAGTTACGAGCTGCAACTTGTGCGGGCGCAGGACCGGATTGCGCATCCGCGGGTGAAATTCGAAGCCACGCCGATCAGTCTGTAAGACCGAGTTGTCCCCATTCGCGAGCAAGCCCGCTCCCACAGGGGGAACGCATTCCAAATGTGGGAGCGGGCTTGCTCGCGAAAGCTATCTACAGAGCGCCGTAGATCGAAGGGCTGATCAGGCGTCGCCCTTGATTTCCTGATAGCGCTTTTCCAGCTCCTGACGGATCTGCCGGCGCTGCTGCGCCTGCATGTAGCGGCGCTTGTCTTCGCTGTTCTGCGGTTGCAGCGGCGGTACGGCGGCGGGTTTGCGCTGATCGTCCACCGCGACCATGGTGAAGAAGCAGCTGTTGGTGTGACGCACCGAGCGCTCGCGGATGTTCTCGGTCACCACTTTGATACCGACTTCCATCGAGGTGTTGCCGGTGTAGTTCACCGACGCCAGGAAGGTCACCAGTTCGCCGACGTGGATCGGCTCGCGGAAAATCACCTGATCCACCGACAGGGTCACCACGTAGCGGCCGGCATAACGGCTGGCGCAGGCGTAGGCCACTTCGTCGAGGTATTTGAGCAGGGTGCCGCCGTGGACATTGCCAGAGAAGTTGGCCATGTCGGGGGTCATCAGTACCGTCATCGACAGCTGGGCGTTTCCGGGTTCCATAACGTTCTCACGGGTCAAGGCAGGGTTGCTGGAAGAAACACCTCTGCGGGTGCCTGGTCGCTTTTCAAAAGCACCGTTATCGGGACGCCAGGCAACTGGCCGCCGTCACGCCCGAATCGATCTGTTTCCATATATTGCACCGCCTTTCAGCCGGAAGTCGCGGTGTTACCCTGCAAAAGCCCCTCCCCAAGGGCGATTCCTACACCCAAAGCGGATTTTTACTCAGCTCGCCCAGACATTTCCCATGCCTGCGTGAGCCTCGTCATTCAAGGAGCCCACACCATGCATGCCATCAGCTTTATTCAGGATCTGGCGGTGATCATGTTGGTCGCAGGTGTGGTGACCGTGTTGTTCCACCGTTTCAAGCAGCCGGTGGTACTTGGCTACATCGTCGCCGGTTTCATCATCGGCCCTCACACGCCGCCGTTCGGCCTGATCCACGATGAAGAAACCATCAAGACCCTCGCCGAGCTGGGGGTGATTTTCCTGATGTTCTGCCTGGGCCTGGAGTTCAGCCTGCGCAAGCTGTTCAAGGTCGGCGCCACGGCATTCATCGCGGCATTCCTCGAAATTGTCCTGATGATCTGGATCGGCTACGAAATCGGCCGCTGGTTTGACTGGAACACCATGGATTCGCTGTTCCTCGGCGCGATCCTGGCGATTTCCTCGACCACCATCATCGTCAAGGCGCTCAACGACCTGAAGATGAAAAACGAGCGCTTCGCGCAGCTGATTTTCGGCGTGCTGATCGTCGAGGACATTCTCGGCATCGGCATCATTGCCTTGCTGTCGAGCATTGCGGTCAGCGGCACGGTGAGTTCCGGCGAAGTGTTTTCCACTGTCGGCAAGCTCTCGCTGTTCATGATTGTCGCCCTGGTGGTCGGCATCCTGCTGGTGCCGCGTCTGTTGGCTTACGTCGCCAAATTCGAAAGCAACGAGATGCTGCTGATTACGGTGCTGGGCCTGTGTTTCGGTTTCTGCCTGTTGGTGGTCAAGCTTGAGTACAGCATGGTGCTGGGGGCGTTCCTGATCGGCGCGATCATGGCCGAGTCGCGGCAACTGCTGAAAATCGAGCGCCTGATCGAGCCGGTTCGCGACCTCTTCAGCGCAATCTTCTTCGTCGCCATCGGCCTGATGCTCGACCCGATGATCCTGCTGCAGTACGCGTGGCCGATCGCGGTGATCACGGTCGCCGTGGTGCTGGGCAAGATGCTGTCGTGCGGGCTCGGTGCGTTTATCGCCGGCAATGACGGGCGAACCTCACTGCGGGTCGGGATGGGACTTTCACAGATTGGCGAATTTTCTTTCATCATCGCGGCGCTGGGGATGACCCTGCAGGTCACCAGCAACTTCCTCTATCCGGTGGCCGTGGCGGTTTCGGTGATCACCACGTTGCTGACGCCGTACCTGATCCGGGCTGCCGATCCGCTGTCGATCAAGCTGTCCGCCGCCATGCCGCAGCGCCTGGGCCGAGTGTTCGGGATGTACGGCGAGTGGCTGCGCAGCATTCAGCCGCAAGGTGAGGGCGCGATGCTGGCTTCTATGATCCGGCGGATCCTGCTGCAGGTCGGGGTCAATCTGGCGCTGGTGATCGCGATCTTCTTTGCCGGGGCTTTCTTTGCCGGGCGCCTCTCGATCTGGATGCAGGACTGGATCAGTGATCCGAGCTGGCAGAAAGCGTTGATCTGGGGCGGGGCGTTGCTGGTGTCGTTGCCGTTCCTGATCGCGGCCTATCGCAAGCTCAAGGCGCTGTCGATGCTGCTGGCGGAGATGGGCGTGAAGCCGGAAATGGCCGGGCGTCACACACAGCGAGTGCGCCGGGTGATCTCCGAAGTGATCCCGATCATCTCGCTGCTGGTGATTTTCCTGCTGCTGGCAGCCTTGTCGGCCAGTATCTTGCCGACCAACAAGTTGCTGGTGCTGATCGCCGTGGTCGCGGCCGCCGTGGCGGCGCTGCTCTGGCGCTGGTTCATCCGGGTGCACACGCGGATGCAGGTGGCCTTGCTGGAAACCCTCGACAACCACAAGGAGCCGTCGGGGCACTGACCATCCAAGGGGATGGACGTTTCAGCTTTCCAGCCAGACGTCCCGCGCCCAGTGCCAGACCGATTCCCAGGACTCTTCGGTGATCAGCTCTTCTTCGCCCGACCACAGCACCACGGTGCCGTCTTCTTCGACGCAGTAGTAGTCGTCACCGTCCTGGCAGATCGGGATCAGGTCGCGCGGCACGCCGGCATCCCAGGCGTTGGCGGCGACATCCGGCAGGTAGGTGTGGGATTGCGGGTCGGTGACGGTCACCGGCTCCAGGCTGCCGTAAACCACGTCGCTGACGGTCAGCAGAAACTCTTTGAAGACGAACGGGATGTTGATGAAGAGTTCTTCTTCGATTTCCACCAACTGGTCTTCGTCAGGCAATTCCAAAGGAACCGGTACGGGTTCGTTGGCTTCGCGCAGTTGTTCGATGATTTCTTCCACGTCCGGGATCCTCTTGCTTGAATGGCGCGGTTCATATGGGGCGGTTTATACAGTAGCTCGCTATAGATGCAACCGCGAAATAGAAAACCCCGGCCGAGGCCGGGGTTTTCATTACTGCGCGTAAAACGTCGGAGGTGATCAGCCGTTCTGGCGGATACCGGCGACCAGCCAAGGCTGGTTGTCGCCCTGTGGACGTTCCATGTTCCAGCTTTCGCTGAACACTTCGCCCTGCTGGTCGAAACGCGAGGTCTTCGACACGCCGTTGAAGGTCAGGGTGGCGATGGTCTTGTCCGCACGGTCATCCACGCCATCCAGTTGTACCTGAAGGTTGTCGATGAAGGTGGACTGGAAGGCATCGCCCAGTTCCGCGCGCTCGCGCTTGAGGAACTCGAACATTTGCGGAGTCACGAACTCGGCGATCTTGTCCATTTCGTTGGCGTCCCAGTGCTGCTGCAGCGCCTGGAAGTGGCTGCGGGCGGCTTCAAGGAAGCGCTGTTCGTTGAACCAGGCCGGTGCGTTGATCACCGGACGAGCGGCAGCGGGAGCCGCCGAACCACCGAAGATCGAACCCATCGCCGCTGGTTTCTGTTCGAACACTTCACGCTGCATCGGTGCGCCGGCCGGAGCGAACTGCTCCTGCTGTTTGCGGCGACGGGCGGCAATGAATCGGAAGATCACGAACGCGATCACGGCCATGATCAGGATGTCGAAGATCTGCATGCCTTCGAAGCCGCCGCCCATGAACATGGAAGCGAGCAGGCCACCGGCCGCGATGCCGGCCAGAGGGCCGAGCCATTTCGAAGCGCCGCCGGCCTTGGCCGCAGCGCCCGCGGCACCGGCAGCACCAGCGGTCGCCGCAGCGCCGCCCATGCCTGGGGAAGAAGGAGCCATCTGGCTGGTCTGGTGCGTCGGCGCAGCGCCGGCGCTTTTGCCACCACCAAAGCGCTTGGCGTTGGCGTCGAGGCTCATCGTCAGGCCGATGCACAACGCCATGGCGATGCTAAGAAAACGTTTCATAAAGGGAATTCCCGTTTGTGGAGACACGCGCGCCATGTTGCACAGCTGAAGTGTTACTGGCTAGCGAGAGAGTGTTTCGGGCTTTTGCCTGACAGGTTACGTTCAGCTCGGTCGGGGCAATAAGGCCATGTACTTTTGTCTGTAGGAAAAGGAGATAGGTTCAGCAGGAAATGGATCAGCGCCGCAAGGCCAGCATCACCACACCGGCGGTGATCAGGCCGATGCCGCCCCACTGGCGCAGGTCGAGTTTCTCGCCCAGCAGGATCACCCCGAGCACCGCCACGAAGACCACGCTGAGCTTGTCCACCGGGGCGACCAGCGATGCCGGGCCGACTTTCAACGCCCGGAAGTAGCACAACCATGAAGCGCCGGTACCCAGGCCCGACAACAACAGGAACAGGTAGCTCTTGGCGGAGATCGATCCCAAGGACTGATATTGGCCCGTGGCGTACAAAATCAAGGCCAGACTGACCAATACGACGATTGTGCGCAGGAGGGTGGCGAAGTCGGAGTTGACGTTTTCGATGCCGATCTTGGCGAAGATGGCCGTCAGCGCGGCGAAAGTAGCCGAGAGCAGGGCCCAGAACGTCCAGGAGGAAAAGAAGCCCGAGCCCATGGATGTTGCCTCCAGTGTTCGTTCCCGCGCCGGGCGCGGGAACGAACGTTGACTTATATGGCTTCCAGCTTCGCGTACCCGAGCATCAGCCACTTGCTGCCTTCGGCGAAGTTCACCTGCACCCGGGCCTGGGCGCCGGCGCCTTCGAAGTTGAGGATCACACCGTCGCCGAAGATCGAGTGACGGACAGCCTGACCGAGGCTCAGGCCGGTTTCCGGAATCTCGCTGCCGCTGAACAGGTTGCTGCCGCCCATCGACTGGTTGCCGCCGAACGGCCGACTGACGCTGTTGGACAGACGCACTTCCTGAATCAGGCCTTTCGGTACTTCCCGTACGAAACGCGACACCTTGTTGTAGGTTTCGCTGCCGTACAGGCGCCGGGTTTCAGCATAGGTCATGACCAGGTTCTGCATCGCCCGGGTAATGCCGACATAGGCCAGACGCCGTTCTTCCTCAAGGCGTCCAGGCTCTTCCAGGCTCATCTTGTGCGGGAACAGGCCTTCTTCCATGCCCACCAGGAACACGTAAGGGAATTCCAGGCCCTTGGCGCTGTGCAGGGTCATCAACTGAATGCTGTCTTCGTGCTCGTCGGCCTGGGTGTCGCCGGCCTCCAGCGACGCGTGGCCGAGGAATGCCGCCAGTGGCGTCAGCTCTTCGTCTTCTTCGGTGTTCTCGAAGTTGCGCGCGGCGCTGACCAGTTCCTCAAGGTTTTCTACCCGGGCCTGGCCTTTCTCGCCTTTTTCCGCTTCGTGGTAG
Organism: Pseudomonas pharyngis; assembly: GCF_021602345.1. Lineage (GTDB taxonomy): Bacteria > Pseudomonadota > Gammaproteobacteria > Pseudomonadales > Pseudomonadaceae > Aquipseudomonas > Aquipseudomonas pharyngis. Next base: position 604,642 of record NZ_BQID01000001.1, on the reverse strand, counting down.
GCGATCAGTCCGGATTGCTCGATGACGGTCTGGGTCATCAGGTGCAACGGCATCTCGGCGCACTTGGCGGCGAGGTTCTCGATCAGCTCGATAAACGCACCGAGTGCACCAGCGGCGCGACCGGTCAGACCTTTATTGGCCACCAGCTGGCGCATGGCTTCCCACATCGACACATCGCTGTGGCGTGCATGGTCGCGGATCGCTTCGACGGTTTTTTCGCCGATGCCACGCGCCGGGACGTTGATTACCCGCTCGAGCGCCGCATCGTTGCCGCGACCTTCCAGCAAGCGCAGGTAAGCCATGGCGTTCTTGATCTCCGCCCGCTCGAAGAAGCGCTGGCCGCCGTAGATGCGGTACGGAATGCGTTCACGCAGCAAGGCTTCTTCAAGAACGCGCGATTGGGCGTTGGAGCGGTAGAGAATCGCGATATCGCTGCGAGCAAGGCCGGTTTTCAGCGCGCTTTCGATGGTTTCGACAACGTAGCGTGCTTCATCGTGTTCGTTGAACGCGGCGTAGAGGTTGATGGCTTCGCCGTCGCCGCCATCGGTCCACAGCTCTTTGCCCAGACGCCCGGTGTTGTTGGCGATCAGGGCGTTGGCGGCTTTCAGGATGCCGGCCGTGGAGCGGTAGTTCTGCTCCAGACGGATGGTCACCGAATCCGGGAAGTCGGAAGAGTACTGGTGGATGTTCTCGATTTTCGCGCCGCGCCAGCCGTAGATCGACTGATCGTCGTCGCCGACCACCATCAGGCTGTCGCCGCCCTTGCCCAGCAGACGCAACCAGGCGTACTGCACGGCGTTGGTGTCCTGGAATTCGTCCACCAGAATGTGTCGGAAACGCTTCTGGTAGTGCGCCAGCAGGCCCGGGTGGTCGCGCCACAGGTCGAGGGCGCGCAGCAGCAGTTCGGAGAAGTCGATGACGCCGGCCCGCTGGCATGCCGCCTCGTACGCTTCATAAATGCCGCGCATCGTCGCCAGGAACAGATCGCCGCTGGCTTGAATGTGTTGCGGACGCAGACCTTCGTCTTTCTGCCCGTTGATGAACCATTGGGCCTGACGGGCCGGCCAGCGTTGCTCGTCCAGCCCCAGCTCGCGGATCACCCGCTTGACCAAGCGTTGCTGGTCGTCGCTGTCGAGAATCTGGAAGGTCTGGCTCAGCCCGGCTTCCTGCCAGTGCGCCCGCAGCAGGCGGTGCGCCAGGCCGTGGAAGGTGCCGACCCACATGCCGGCCGGATTGATGCCCAGCAATTGTTCGATGCGGTGACGCATCTCGGCAGCGGCCTTGTTGGTGAAGGTCACCGACAGAATCGAGTGGGGCGAGGCGTTCTCGACCTGGATCAACCAGGCGATACGGTGCACCAGCACTCGGGTTTTGCCGGAGCCGGCACCGGCCAGGACCAATTGACGACCAACGGGGGCCGCTACGGCCTGGCGTTGGGCATCGTTGAGGGAGTTCAGCAGAAGGGAGAGATCATCGCGCATCGGGGCATTCTAGGGTGCGCCGCAGGCCCGGGCAAACCGAGCTTTGCATTAGCCGATGAAAGTGCTGCCCGTGACGACCGGTCGGTCACCGGCTACAGGCGTTGGCCCGCCTGAGCTCAGGGCTTTGGTGGGGGCTGGGCGGCGGAAAAGTTTCGGTGAAATTATGATCTGGGGCAGTTTGGCAAGTGGTTCGGCTTGTGTATGCTCCGTCCACGTTTCCGGGCGCATGCTCACACTTATAAGAACAAGAACGTTGCCTATGACCCTCAGCTTCGACCTGTCGGGCCCCTCCGTGGAGCCTCGGGTGATCCGCAAGCTTTACGCCACCCAGATGGCGGTCGAGCGCACGCGCCTTCTTTATCAGGGTTCGCTGCTGCCCACCCTGTTCATGTTGATCAACGGTCTGGTCTGCGCCGCTCTGCTCTGGAGCCCGCAGCGTTACTTCGTGGTCAGCGTCTGGCTGGTGTGGCTGTTGTCGCTGGTGGCGTTGCGGGTGATTCAGGTCGCCGCGTTCGACTCGGCGATTCCCGATCGCCAGGCCCAGCCGATCTGGGGGCGCATGTTCCTGCTCGGCTCGACCATGACCGGCCTGACCCTGGCCGGCGCCGGCATCGCGCTGGTCCCGGCCGACAACTTCATGCAGCAGGCCTGGGTGTTCGGCCTGATCGGCGCCGCGACCCTGTCGGCCAGCGTGGCTTACGCCGTGAGTATTCCGGCCTTCCTTTCCTTTACCTTGCCGTGCCTGCTGCCGGCCATCGGCTACCTGTTCTGGGGCGGTGACGAACTGGCGCGCGGCTGGGGCTGGCTCGGGCTGATTCTGCTCGGCTCGCTGAGCGTGGTGGCGTGGCAGGTCAACCGGTTGATCGATCGCGGTTTGCTGCGTCGCTTCCAGAACCAGCACCTGATCGAGCATCTGCAACAAACGCAAACCCGCAGCGAACAGCTCAATCAGGAGCTGGCGAAGGAAATCGAGCAGCGGCGTTGCGCCGAGGGCAAGCTGCGCGAGGCGCAGGTCGAGCTGGAGGATCGGGTCGCCCAGCGCAGCCGAGAGCTGGACGTCGCCAACCAGGCGCTGAGCAAAAGCGAGGCGCGCCTGGCCCTGGCGTTGAAGGCCAGTGAGCTGGGGCTGTGGGACTGGAACCTGCAGACCGACGAGGTTCACCACACACAGATTCAGGAACTGTTCGGCCTTGACCCGCAATACGTCACCGGGCTGCTCAGGCATCTGCGACCAAGGCTGCACCCGGAAGACGTGCCGCCGCTCAAACGAGCGCTGATCGAGCACTTGAAGGGGCGCACCGAGGATTATCAGATCGAATACCGCGTGCGTCACGGCGACGGCCACTGGGTCTGGATCGAAGACCGTGGGCGAGCGGTGGAGCGCGACGAGAACGGCCGGGTCACCCGCATGGTCGGAACCCGCCGTGACATCAGCGTCAGCAAAAGCCTGGAAGCCCAACAGCAATTGGCGGCGACGGTGTTCGAGGCTGCCAGCGAAGGCATCGTGATTCTCGACCCGAATTACTCGCTGATCGCCATCAATCAGGCTTTCAGCCGGGTCACCGGATATGACATCGACGACATGCTCGGACGCAACGTTGTCGAACTGCCGTGCAGTCGCGACGCCCGCCGTCATTACGTCGCGATCCGCCACGCGCTGGAGCAGCACGGCAGCTGGCAGGGCGAACTGGTGGAAACCCGCAAGAACGGCGAGCTGTATCCGCAGTGGCTGCAATTGAATGCCGTGCGCGACAGTCGGGGAAATGTCAGTCATATCGTCGGCTTCTTCGCCGATCTGTCGGCGCGCCGCGAATCCGAAGAGCGCATGCGCTACCTGACCCACTACGACGAGCTCACTGGCCTGGCCAATCGCTCGCTGTTCCGCGAACGCCTGCACGAAGCCCATCAGCGCGTGCTACAGGGCGGGCGTCGGAGTCTGGCGTTGCTGCACATCAATCTGGATCGCTTCAAGCTGCTCAACGACAGCCTTGGCCACGAGATTGCCGACCAGTTGCTGCAAAAGATGTCCCGGCGTCTGGTCAATGCTCTTCCGGAAGCCGACACCATCGCCCGGCTGTCCGGCGATGAGTTCGCGGTACTGTTCGACGCCTACGGCAACCTGTCGAGCCTGGCGCGGGTCGCCACGCGACTGTCGAGCAAGCTGCGCCTGCCGTTGACCGTGGAAGGGCATGAGCTGGTAGTCAGCGCCTCGATGGGCATCAGCATGCTGCCGGACAACGCCCGGGAGATTTCCGCGCTGGTCAGCCAGTCGAACATGGCCATGCAACATGCCAAGCACCTGGGCGGCAACAACTTCCAGTTCTACACCGATAGTCTGCAGGTCAGCACGCTGGAGCGCCTGCAACTGGAAAACCAGCTGCGCAAAGCCATCGAGGAAAAGCAGCTCAAGGTCTTCTATCAACCGAAGCTGTGCCTGGGGACCGGCCGTCTCAACGCGGCGGAAGCGCTGGTGCGCTGGGATCATCCGACCATGGGGCGGGTGCCGCCGGGGGACTTCATCGGTCTGGCCGAAGAGACGGGGCTGATCGGGCCGATCGGCGAGTTCGTCCTGCGTCAGGCTTGCTGGCAGGCGTGCGAATGGCAGCGTCAGGGGCTGGCGCCGATCCGGGTTTCGGTGAACCTGTCGGTGCATCAACTGCGTCAAGGCAAACTGGTCAGTCTGGTGCGCCAGGTGCTGGAAGAAACCGGCCTGGCGCCGCACTACCTCGAACTGGAACTGACCGAAAGCCAGCTGCTCGACAGCGTCGAACGCATCATCGCCACGTTCCAGCAGTTGCGGGATCTGGGGGTGAAACTGGCCATCGACGATTTTGGCACCGGCTATTCATCGCTGAGCTATCTGAAGCGGATTCCGGTGGATTACGTGAAGATCGATCAGGCCTTTATCCGCGGGTTGGGCGAGGGCAGCGAAGACGCGGCGATCACCCGGGCGATCATTGCGATGGCTCATGGGCTGTCGTTGAAAGTGGTAGCCGAAGGTGTTGAGCGGCAGGAACAGCTGGAATTTTTGCGGGCCGAGCATTGCGATGAAGTGCAGGGGTATCTGATCAGCCGTCCGGTGGACTCAACCGGCTTAGGCAACCTATTACGAGGGCAAGAAGCTAATTGAGTTGCTGAGTCAGCAGATATTGCTGACTCAGCAGGATCATCTTTAGGCGAAGCGTCTAATCCACCACGAAATATATGCCTCAAGTTGATTGTTTGACCAGGATATAGATTTCTGCCTTTGAGGGTTTGATGAGTGTTGAATAGTTATGCTTTTCGTTTTGTTTTCAGGGAACAGTTCGAACGCAGACCCTGATTTTTCGGGGGTATATACTATTGAAAAAAGTCGGCCGTTAATGAATCGGAATTGAGCTGTGCCGCTGCCAGAATTCTCATCTATCTTAAAGTTCAATACCTCAAAAACTTCATAATTAAATTTTGCTTTAAATGGGCCTCTGCTACTCTCGGAACTTTCTAAAATAATTGGGGTGTAGCCTTGGTTTTTGAGGTCGCTGATTAACGATTGAGTGAGGCTGCAACTCTGGATGTTGTTCACAAGCAGTGGTGATTCTTTTTCGCAAATTTGATCTATATCTGCGGGATAGTAGTATTGTGTTGCTATGGCTAATACAAAGCATGCGAGAAGAAATACCGCCGAGGTCGTTGCTGTTTTTGAATGTCTACGTTTAATAATAGGCGCCATGTGATGTTGCCTCCATAATAAGGGCATTGTTTTCAATAAGAGTCATGCAGCTGTTGGGGCAGTCACTAGGAGCATCGCTGTTTTTGGCAGCACATAATCCGGCTTGGTTATTCCAGTCATCCATAGCCCTTTCATATTTGTTTTGGCCAAAATTCGATACTTCATGTGCCCACCCGGCGAATCGGCTTACTGATTCTCCCCAGTTTGATGCCGCAATCATGCACGATGCAACACAGTGCCTGTAAGCGTCTTGGGGGCCATTGTATGGTCCTGGGAGACCACTCTTTTCTGCAATTTTCTCGGCGTTTGACGACCATTCAAACACAGATTCCAATCCAAGGGGATCAACATATTTCAACGGATTGCCGTTGACATATGCGTAGGTATTAAAGCCACTCCTAAGACCTACTGGGTCACTTTCTAAATAGCGTCCGGATTCTGGGTCGTAATATCTAAAATAGTTGTAATGTAATCCTGTTTCAATATCGTAATACTGCCCAGGAAAGCGTAAATTAAAGACCAAAGATCCATTAGGCTCTCCTTTACCGAAAGAATCGGGTCTCCAAGTCCAAATAATTTCTTTTGCGTCATTCGTTATTCTATGTGGCGTATTAAGATGATCGCTGTGGATGTAGAAAAGGGAACGTTTTATCTCATTCTCGGATGAGTCATAATCAATAGTGATTCCGCCCAGCAGGATGTTGTCTAACCAAAAGTAATACTGGCTAGAAAGTCTTTTTCCTTTTTCATTTAGGCGTGTCTCACCTAGTAATTTTCTGTTGTATCCGTAAAGGAATGTAGTTACCTGTGTCGAAGTCTCTTTCCTAACTCGTTGGCCTGTAGCGTTATAGTGGAAATGTATCAGTGGCATGTCATCGATGTTTGCGCTAGTCATGCGATTGTTATCATTATATATGGTCTGGCGATGGGGTTGGTCACTTATTATATTGCCAGTTGGATCTATAGTTATTAATTGATCATTAATCTTTACTAATCGATTGCTGCTCTCTCCATATCGGTACGAAACTTGAGTGTTGGGTTTCTCTTGTTCGAAACCTTTGAATCTATGGGTGCTCTTAACTCGGTTGCCCCCTGCGTCATAAGAATATGTTTGCTGGGAGCTATCGTCGTCCTTCTCTACAAGACGATCCATTGAGTCATATGCATAGCTTGTATCGCCAAAATGATTATTTTGTATTTTGGTGATATTGCCATTTTGGTCGTAACTATAAATGTTGCTCTTGTCAGCAACCGCCTGTGCAGTTAAAAAATAATCCCGATTGTAGGTACTCTGAAGCGTGATGCCATTCCCCCACGTGAGACTTTTCAATGGGCCGAATGGTAAATAGGTGAGGTCTCGTGCGAGGGTAACTGGCTTTTCGCTGCCATCCTGAATCTGCACTTGAGTGACCTGTCCGGCAGTGTCGCGAAGATAGTGAATATTGAATCCAGCCGGGTAGTCGATTCGGTTGAGTCGATTGGCCGAGTCGTACCCGTATCTAACGTTTTCGGACTGAGCCATGTTTGCCATGGAGGGCGTGTGCAGTTGCGCTATCAAGTTGCCGTGTGCGTCATAGGAGTAGGTCTGCACACCGTTCGCATCCTCAATCGCCGTCAAGCGCCCAACTCCCTTGTTGCCTTCAGCGATAGAGTCGTAATGGAAGCGTACATCAAGCTTTGGGTTTGCTGGATAGCGACGACTAAGCAAACGATTGAGAGCGTCGTACGCGTAGGACGAGGCAACCCCTCGAGCATCCGTTTTCTCTGTGATGTTGCCAGCGGCGTCATATTTGTATTTGCTAGTACCGCTGTCTGGACTGTCTAGCTGGGTCAGGTTACTCAAGCCATCGAAGTGATACCGGGTGCTTACCCCGCGTGCGTCGCTGACGTGGGTGAGGTTGTCCTGAGCGTCATACTCAAACTGAGACGTCCCGTTTAGCGGGTCGGTGCTTTTTATTAAACGATTGAGTGGGTCGTAAGCGTGACCATAGTGAGTGTCACGAGGAGTGACGAACGCAACAGGATTATCATTAAGGTCGTATTTCAAATGACTCGTTTGCTCATTAGCACCTACTGAGTAAAGTAAACGCCCCAGTTCGTCATATACCTTTCGATGCTGGTTCGTTATATTCCCTGTTTTGTCTTTCAAACGTATTGCTGTTCGATTGCCCATCGGATCGAGTTCAAATTCAACTTGCTCCATCAGGTTATTTTCAATTCGAATCAATCGTCTGGCATCGTCCCAAGTATAAGCAATCCAATCGCCATCACCTTGGGTCAGTCTGGTTATGTCCCCGGTAGCGTTGTAATCGAATTTTAGGGTGCTTTTTTCGATGCTGACAGACGACAACCAACCCTGAGACGTATAGGTTAATAAGGTTAAGACGCCATTGGGATCAACAATTGTTTGCGGGTTTCCTAAGTAATCGAAATTTGACATCTCGAAGGTATGCCCGACTGCGTTAATAACACGCGTCAGGTTGCTGTGTGAGTCATATTCGTAGCGAGTGAAATCATTTACATCGGTTCTTGGTCCGTCCGAGAGTTCCAGCAATCCACGGGCATTGTAGGTAAACAACCATCCGCGTTCTGGCGTCTGCAAAAGTGGGGCGGTAAGGAAGGTGCCCCCGATTGCTAGCACTAAAAGGCCTAGTCTTATTATCAGTGTGTTCATGTTCAGATCCTTCTGAATCAATGTGTTTTGATTGTCTGGGTAAGCTTGCGTCCTTCAGCGTCGTAAGTGTATTGGATTGATCGCTTTGGCTGTTTGATTTTCAAGGGCAGGGATAGTGTATCGTGCCACTCTGTAGTAATGGTTCTTGATTCAGGTGTATTACTTGCCTCGGTACGGGATGTTTCCAGGCCGCGATCATTATGGGTGTACAGCGTAGTAATTCCTTTACTGTCAGTTTGCGATGTCAGTAAGCCGCGTTCGTCATAGGTAAATGTCGAATTACTTTTTGGACAGTTAGCGGTAGGTTCTCCAATAATCGCAATTATGCGCTTGGCACCCTGAAAATAACCGAATTTATAAGTTGTGCTTTTGCCCAGAGCGTTGGTTACAGTGGTGGAATCGTCAGGGTGATATTCAATAGTCACTTTCTGAGCGCCTTGCGCATGCTCGCTTGAGATCGCTCGGCCATGTTGGTCATATTTCCAAGTGGCGTAGAGCACGCCGCGTTCATCGATAATGCCTGTTAAAAGTCTGCTGTCATTATCGTCCTCATATAGATACCGTTTAATTTGTGAGCTGCCATGGAGTGCACGTGTCATAGAGACTAATTGCTTGTATTTGTTATAGTCGTAAACTAACTCTGTGTTGTTTGTTTTTACTTTTAATGGTTGCTTTTTTGTGTCCTCGAAAATTTCCAGCGTATCTCCATGTGCGTTGGTTATTTTCAGGTGTTTGTCGGTGTAGGTGATGGAATATTTCGTTTCATGGTTTTTGAACTCGAGCAGTCTCCCTGTTGAGTCAAAACTAAGGGTGCTGTTGTCTGCTGATAAATAAACCCAGGTATTTGAGATGTTTGATATCGATCCTGTCCCTGGGTGTCTGGCTACATAGGTTTCTGATTTTTTGTCAAAGAAAGATCTTTCGCCGTTGGCATGAGCTAAAGTGATTGTTTTGCCATCGTTCAGTATTCTGTCGGAGTAAGAGTGGGTCCAAAGGCCATTGGCGCTACTGTAGTATTTAATAAATTTTAATTTGTTTTTTGCAGCTACTGTCGAATGCGGAAGGTCTTGTTCTGTCTGAAGTTTATAACCGGTTGTAAAATTGATTGGGTTGCCAACGGTTGGCGAGATACAGAAGTTTTTATCAGTGCCTTGAGTTTCGCACTGTCCATTCAGGGAGTTGAATGATTTGTTTTGTGCGCACGAATTTCCGTACCTGTGAATGGAAAGTGCCATGATGTCTTCATTTGGATCAGGTCCATAAAGAAAGTTGCAGGTCCATTGGTCTTCACTGGGTGTGGGTGTGGCACTGTAGTATTCATATTCGCCATACTCGGTATCTGTATGGAGCGACCTGCATGCCAGTTCGGGGGAGGAGTGCTTTTTCTGAGGTTCTATCCAGTCATATGCCTCTGGTTGGATGTGCCAATAATAATCCTCCGATAATGCTTGAAAAGAAATGCCTAATAGAAGTGAAAGTGATGCATAGCGTGCCAATGATTTTGAACGCATCGAAAATCCTTAGAGTATTTGTTGTCCTTAATCTCTTGGATTCTCGCGTCTGAAGTCGCTTGAAGTGCGGTACATATATATTGCATTTGCAAACGGAGCTAAAGAGTCACCACTCTGCCAGGTCATTGGGGTGATTCGTCTGGGGGCTAAAAATGGCTACACAAGGTGCACGCGCCGAAAACAGGGGGCGGTGAGACAATTCAGTTACGCATTGAGCAGGCAAAAAGCCAATTCATGTAGTATAACTACAAGCTTGCTACATCCCCGACCATAAGAAGAGTCCAGCCCCTTGAATCTGCTGCAACACATCGCCCAGTCACGTCACCTGTTACGCAAGTCGGAGCTCAAGGTCGCCGACCACGTGCTGCTTGACCCTGCGGCAGTGATGCACAGTTCCATGGCCGACCTGGCCCACAGCGTCGGCATCAGCGAGCCGACCATCGTGCGCTTCTGCCGTGCCATTGGTTGCTCCGGTTTCCAGGATCTGAAACTCAAGCTCGCGCAAAGCCTCGCGGCCGGCGCCAGCTTCGGTCAGTTCGCGATCCATGAAGACGATTCCGTCGCCGACTACAGCCTGAAAATCTTCGACACCACGTTGCACACGCTGATGGAGGTTCGCGAAAAGCTCGATCCTCTGGAGCTGCAACGGGCGGTGACGCTGATGTCCCAGGCCCAGCGCGTCGAATTCTATGGTTTTGGTGCGTCGGGTGCGGTGGCGGCGGATGCGCAGCACAAGTTCTTCCGTCTGCTGCTGACGGCAGCGGCGTATTCCGACCCGCACATGCAGGCGATGTCGGCGGTGACGCTGAAGCCGACCGACGTGGCGATCTGCATTTCCCAGTCCGGCCGTTCCAAAGACTTGCTGATCACCGCCAACCTCGTTCGCGAGAGCGGTGCGTCGCTCATTACCTTGTGCCCGAGCCAGACACCGCTGGCCGAGTTGTCGACCGTCAATCTGGCGATCGACGTTCACGAAGACACAGAAATCTACACCCCGCTGACCTCGCGTATCGCTCACCTGGTGGTGATCGACGTGCTGGCGATGGGGGTGGCGATGGCGCGCGGGCCGAGCCTGGTCAACCACCTCAAGAGCGTCAAGCGCAGCCTGCGCAGCTTGCGGCTGTCGCCAAAATCGGTGAAAGCGCTGGATGACTGATTGTTGTGGGGTGCAGGCAATATTCATCTGCCTGTAACCCCGACGAAGCCAAACCGTCATCCCCCGGGCCTATCGTGAAACTCCCGTAATCGCCTTGGGAGACTCGAAATGGCTCAGCCTTACGAAGAACGCAACAGCGCCGCGAAAACCCGTCGTCAGCAGGAAGACCAGCGCCGCATGGAATTTCGCCGCGCTATCGAAGATCGCTTCGAACTCCGCCAGCTTCAGGCCGAAATCGGCGATTTTCCCGAGGACATCAATCACTGGCAGGCAGCGCCGGCAGCTTCCCGTCGAAGCGCTCAACCAGCGCGCTGATCTGCACCCGTTCGCTGCGGATAAACGCCAGGAAGGCGTGGGCAACCGGTGACAGCCGTTTGGCTTTGGCTTGCACCAGGCACCAGCTGCGAAACAGCGGCAACTCTTCGACCGGCAGCTCGACCAGGCCGCCGGTCGCCAGCTCCAGGTTCAGGGCGTGGCGCGTCAACAGCGCCAGGCCCAGACCCGCCACCACGCATTCACGCTGGGCTTCGGCCGACGCCACTTCCTGGGTCTGGGTGAAGTGCACGCGCTTCTCCTTGAAATACTCCTCGCAGGCCAGCCGCGTACCCGAACCCGGTTCGCGGATCAGCAGGGTGTATGGCTCGAGGTCCTGCAAGCGCAGCGGGCCCATGTGCGCCAGCGGATGATCGGGACGCGCCACGGCAACGATCGGGTTGTTGAGGAACGGCAGGAATTCCAGGCCCATGTCCTGCGGCACCATCGACATGATCACCAGATCGTCGCGGTTGTCGGAGAGTCGACGAATCACCTGGCCACGGTTGACCACTGTCAGTTGCAGGTTCACTTCCGGATGCTGGCGCTTGAACGCCGCGAACAGGTGCGGCACGAAGTATTTGGCGCTGGATTCCACCGCCAGTTTCAACTGGCCCTGCAGCGAACCCTGCATGTCCGACAGCTGCATGTCGAGGTTTTCCAGGCGGCCGAAGATGTCCCGGCTGGCGCGCTGCAGTGCTTCGGCGGCCTCGGTCATGTAGAGTTTTTTGCCGACGTAATCGAATAATGGCTGGCCGATCAGCTCTTCGAGCTGACGAATCTGTAGGCTTACGGCCGGTTGTGTGAGCGACATTTCCTCGGCTGCGCGGCTGTAGGAACGTAAATCACACACTTCGTTGAAGATCTGCAATTGACGCAATGTCATACGCATCAGGGACTTACGCATTTTCTACCGACTCTGGCCATTGGCTGATGCACTGACTATAAGTCTTTACTTATGCCTGACCCAATTTTTATTCATTTTTGTTAATCCCTTGTCAGCGCTAGTGTGGGGCCGAGACCAGATTGAAACATTTGGTCACGTGCCGACCTGGGTCTAGCAGGTCGTGGTGCCACCGGCTCAAGGAAACCTCCAAGTGATAACAAAGATCCTGATCGCCAACCGTGGTGAGATTGCCGTACGAATCGTGCGTGCCTGCGCCGAGATGGGCATCCGTTCGGTCGCGATCTATTCCGACGCCGACCGGCATGCCTTGCATGTGAAGCGTGCGGACGAGGCCCACAGCATTGGTGCCGAGCCGCTGGCCGGTTACCTGAACCCGCGCAAGCTGGTGAACCTGGCCGTGGAAACCGGCTGCGATGCGCTGCACCCCGGCTACGGTTTCCTCTCGGAAAACGCCGAGCTGGCAGACATCTGCGCCGAACGCGGGATCAAATTCATCGGCCCGTCGGCGGAAGTCATCCGCCGCATGGGCGACAAGACCGAAGCACGCCGCAGCATGATCAAGGCCGGCGTACCGGTCACGCCGGGCACCGAAGGCAACGTCTCGGGCATCGAGGAAGCGTTGAGCGAGGGCGACCGCATCGGTTACCCGGTGATGCTCAAGGCAACTTCCGGTGGTGGCGGTCGCGGTATCCGTCGCTGCAACAGTCGCGAAGAACTCGAACAGAATTTCCCCCGGGTCATTTCCGAAGCCACCAAGGCTTTCGGTTCGGCGGAAGTGTTCCTGGAAAAATGCATCGTCAATCCGAAACACATCGAAGCGCAGATCCTCGGCGACAGCTTCGGCAACGTCGTGCATCTGTTCGAGCGTGACTGCTCGATCCAGCGTCGCAACCAGAAGCTGATCGAAATCGCCCCGAGCCCGCAACTGACCCCGGAACAACGCGCCTACATCGGCGACCTGTCGGTGCGTGCAGCTAAGGCCGTGGGCTACGAGAACGCCGGCACCGTGGAGTTCCTGCTCGCCGAGGGCGAGGTGTACTTCATGGAGATGAACACCCGGGTGCAGGTGGAACACACCATCACCGAAGAAATCACCGGGATCGACATCGTCCGCGAACAGATCCGCATCGCCTCCGGCCTGCCGCTGTCGGTGAAGCAGGAAGACATTCAGCATCGCGGTTTTGCCCTGCAATTCCGGATCAACGCCGAAGACCCGAAAAACAACTTCCTGCCTAGCTTCGGCAAGATCACGCGCTACTACGCTCCCGGCGGCCCTGGCGTGCGCACCGACACGGCGATCTACACCGGCTACACCATTCCGCCGTTCTACGACTCGATGTGCCTGAAACTGGTGGTCTGGGCGCTGACCTGGGAAGAGGCCATGGACCGTGGTCTGCGCGCCCTCGACGACATGCGTCTGCAAGGCGTGAAGACCACCGCCGCGTACTACCAGGAAATCCTGCGCAACCCGGAATTCCGTAGCGGCCAGTTCAATACCAGCTTCGTTGAAAGCCATCCGGAACTGACCAACTACTCGATCAAGCGCAAACCCGAAGAGCTGGCCCTGGCCATCGCCGCCGCCATCGCCGCCCACGCAGGCCTGTGAGGAATACAAGAATGAGCAAGAAGATCTTTGTCACCGATACCATCCTGCGCGACGCTCACCAATCGCTGCTCGCCACCCGCATGCGCACCGAAGACATGCTGCCGATCTGCGACAAGCTCGACAAAGTCGGCTACTGGTCGCTGGAATGCTGGGGCGGCGCGACCTTCGACGCCTGCGTGCGTTTCCTGAAAGAAGACCCGTGGGAGCGTCTGCGTCAACTGCGCGCCGCGCTGCCCAACACCCGTCTGCAAATGCTCTTGCGCGGGCAGAACCTGCTGGGCTACCGCCACTACAGCGATGATGTGGTCAAAGCGTTCGTCGCCAAGGCCGCGGTCAACGGCATTGACGTCTTCCGTATCTTCGACGCAATGAACGACGTGCGTAACCTGCGCGTGGCGATCGAAGCGGTGAAGGCTGCCGGCAAACATGCCCAGGGCACCATCGCCTACACCACCAGCCCGGTGCACACCATCGACGCGTTCGTCGCCCAGGCCAAGCAAATGGAAGCCATGGGTTGCGACTCGGTGGCGATCAAGGACATGGCCGGTCTGCTGACTCCGTACGCGACCGGTGAACTGGTACGTGCACTGAAAGCCGAACAGTCGCTGCCGGTGTTCATCCACTCCCACGACACCGCTGGCCTGGCAGCGATGTGCCAGCTCAAGGCGATCGAAAACGGTGCCGACCACATCGACACCGCGATCTCCAGCTTCGCTTCCGGCACCAGTCACCCTGGCACAGAATCGATGGTCGCTGCGCTCAAAGGCACCGAGTTCGATACCGGTCTGAACCTGGAGCTGTTGCAGGAAATCGGCCTGTACTTCTACGCCGTGCGCAAGAAGTACCACCAGTTCGAAAGCGAATTCACCGCCGTCGACACCCGTGTTCAAGTCAACCAGGTGCCGGGCGGGATGATTTCCAACCTGGCCAACCAGCTGAAAGAGCAGGGCGCTCTGAACCGCATGGGCGAAGTGCTGGCGGAGATCCCGCGCGTGCGTGAAGACCTCGGCTTCCCGCCGCTGGTGACCCCGACTTCGCAGATCGTCGGCACCCAGGCGTTCTTCAACGTGCTGGCCGGCGAGCGCTACAAGACCATCACCAACGAAGTGAAGCTTTACCTGCAAGGCGGCTACGGCAAGGCGCCGGGCACCGTGAACGAGAAGCTGCGTCGTCAGGCCATCGGCAGCGAAGAGGTGATCGACGTACGCCCGGCCGATCTGCTCAAGCCGGAAATGACCAAGCTGCGTGCCGATATCGGCGCACTGGCCAAGTCCGAAGAAGACGTGCTGACGTTCGCCATGTTCCCGGACATCGGCCGCAAGTTCCTCGAAGAGCGTGCCGCCGGCACCCTTACCCCGGAAGTGCTGCTGCCGATCCCGGAAGCGGGCAAGGTGGCGTCGGCCGGCGGCGAAGGCGTACCGACCGAGTTCGTCATCGACGTACATGGCGAAACCTACCGCGTGGACATCACCGGTGTCGGCGTCAAGGCTGAAGGCAAGCGTCACTTCTACCTGTCCATCGACGGCATGCCGGAAGAAGTGGTGTTCGAACCGCTCAACGAATTCGTCGGCGGCGGCAGCAGCAAGCGCAAGCAGGCTTCGGCGCCGGGCCACGTCAGCACCACCATGCCGGGCAACATCGTCGATGTGCTGGTCAAGGAAGGCGACACCGTCAAGGCGGGCCAGGCTGTGCTGATCACCGAAGCGATGAAGATGGAGACCGAAGTTCAGGCTGCGATTGCCGGCAAGGTGACCGCTATCCACGTTGCCAAGGGCGACCGGGTGAACCCGGGCGAAATCCTGATCGAGATCGAAGGCTGAGATAACGGCCTCGATACAACGCTTTAAACCTCGGGGGGGCATGTGCTCCCCTTTTTTTTGCTTTCGAAGTGCTGCCGCAACCTGCGGCAGCAACCCGTCCGGACTTAGAACGCCATTTGCCACTGCCCCGATACGCCGTGGTTTCGGCTGTCGGTACCGATCTCTCCGGACAGTGCGACACCCAATGTGTGACTGTTCGAGACCGCAAGATCCAGCCCGGTGTCGAGTTTCAAGCTGTCGCGATCCAGTTTGGCGCCGTAAACAGTGAAGTCTTCAGTTTCCGTGGCCAGGCGTTGGCGGGTGCTGGTATAGGTCTCGCCGTAAACGTGTTTCCATCCCGCGCTGAGTCGTGGCGTGAGGCGCATGCCGTTATCCAGCGTGCTGACTTTCGCCATGCGCAGGCCGACGGTGGTGTTGAAGTTGCCTTGGGATTGAGCGTGAACCTTGAGCGCCGCATCCCCGCCTTTTTCGGTGTAGCCGTGGCGCTGGTAGCGTTGGTAGCCGAGGCCGACAAACGGCTCGATGCTGACGTTGGCCCGACCCAGGTTGTATCCCGATTCGATGAACGCTTGCTGGGTGCTGGCCTGGTAGTTGCCTTTTAGCCGGTCATGGAAACGGCCGAACGCGACTTCGCGACGGGTATTGCCTTCATGACGGCTCCAGGCTGCGCCTAACCGAAGTGACAGCGGGCCGGTCTGGCGCAAGGCGTAGGCGCCGAGGTGCCAACTGTCGAGATCGCCGTCCAGTTCTTTGCTGTCGATGCGCGTGTCGGAGGTGCCGCCCATCAAGCCAAGACGCCAGTCTTCGTCAAGACGCCAGTCCGCGCCGAGCAGCAGTCCTTTGGTGGAGTGTTGCATCGGTTCAAATTCGCGATCGAGTTTCCCGCTGTGGCCAAGGGCTTGCAGCCAGACCCTGCCGGTGTCTGCGTTGCCGGCCGCATGGCGTGGTGAGTTGCCCGGTGAGTCGTGGGCATTGTCGAGTTGGTGCATGGCTGACAGCAGGCTGGCGCTGACCGGCGTGACACTGCTCAGGGTTGCATTGGCGAGGTTGGCATTGCTGCCGCCCGCCAGTTGATAGTAGGCGAGGGCGGCTGTGGTTTCGTCGGCAGCGAGCAGGGCTGCAATGGCTGCATTGCCTGGAGGTGGAGGGGAATCCGTTGACGGCGGCTGGTCTACCGCTTGGGTTTGTTGAGCTGCGGATGTTTCGGCCAGAACCGGTTCCGTTAAGGGCGCTGGTTTTTCAAGGCTTTCTTCGAGCGCGCTGCCACTCTCTGTCGTGGCGACTGTTTTGGATGGAATGTCGTCGGCTGGGTGAGCGGGTACCACGGGAATCTCGGTGCTGACGGGGATTTTTTCCAGGGGTGGAGCGATCCTTTCCTCACGCGTTGTTTCTTCAGCGACCTTGAGTGGAGTAGGTTTGTCCTTAGGTTTGCGCGGGTTCTTGGGTTTCACCTCTTTCACCACCGGCACGTCGGGCTCCGACTGCTCCGCCAGAGAAAATTCCACGCAACCGACTGCCAGCGCAACCGCCAGGACAAGATGTTGGAGCTTGTATTTGCATTGAATGGGCATTCCGTTCGCCTCAGGTGAAATGAGGTCAAACTGTAAAAGTCGACGCCGGTCCTCCGATGCCGGGCAATTCCGAGCCACATGCAGGTGATAGCGTCTGCTTTTGTAGCCCGGTCGCCGGCGGGAGGTGAACCCGCCATGATTACCCAATCGTCCAGACGCTTTTACCTACAACACCCGCTGAAATCCGGATTGGCAAAATCTCAAAAACTCATCTGCCACTGCCCGATCAACCCGTGATTGCGACTGTTGCTGCCAATCTCGCCGCTGTATCCAACCCCCAGCGTATGCCGCGAAGAAATGCCCAGATCCAGCCCTGCTTCGAGCACCAGACTGTCACGATCCAGCGAGCTGCCATCGACGTTGAACGCCGTGCCACCCACGACGAAGGCCTGACGGGTCGAGCTGCTGACATCGCCGTAGGTGTGCTTCCAGCCAGCGGCCATGCGCGGGGTCAGGCTCATGCCATTGTCCAGCGAGCCGAGGTGCGCCAGGCGCACGCCGAAGGTGCTGCTGAAGTTGTCCTGAGTCTGGCTGTCGACCTGCAAGGCCGCCGCGCCGCCCTTTTCCTGATAGCGGTCGCGGTGATAGCGCTGGTAGCCGAGGCTGGCGAACGGTTCGGCGCTGAGCCGGCCAGTGCCCATGGCATAGCCGAGTTCGGCGAAGGCTTGCTGGCTGTCGGCGTCGTAATCGCCTTTGGGACGATCGCTGAAACCATTGAATGCGATGGTGCGCTTGCTTTCGCCCTGATGGCCGCTGTACGCCGCGCCCAGGCGCAGGGCCAGCGGGCCGTTTTGATGCAGCGCGTAAACGCCGGCGTGCCAGCTCTCGACATTGCCGTCGACGCCGGTGGCGTCCAGATCGGTCTTCGAATAACCACCGAGCACGCCCAGTCGCCATTGTGGATTCAGTGCCCAATCGGCACCGAGCACGCTGCCTTTGGTTCGCTGTTCCAGACCGCTGCTGCCGTGTTCGCCATCCAGCTTGCCATAGCCGCCGATGGCCTGCAGCCAGAGCCGGCCCCGGGCATTCGGGTCATTAAGGTTTCGCGCTTCGGACGGAACGCCGTTAGCCGCGAGGATCGGCGTATCACGCTGATCAAGACCGACCATCAAGCCGGGACTGCCACCCATTTGCTGCATGGCCGAGAGCATGCTGCTGCCGACTTGGCTGCTGGCGCCGAGGGTGGCGCTGGTCAGGTTGGCGTTGCTGGCGCCGGCCAGTTGCTCGATGGCCGCGCCTGCACTGCTTTGAGTGGTGTTGAGCAAGGCGTTGTACAGCGCATTGTTCTTGCCGATCGAGGCCAGGCTGTTGGCGGCGTTGCTGCCGTTGCCGGTGGCGGCGAATTCATTGAAGGCCACGTCATTGCGGGTATAGGTCAGGTCGACCTGCGTTGGTGTGTAGGCGAGGGTCGGCGTAAGGAACGCGTAGTCGCTGGTGACCGCGCCGAACTTGCCGTTGACCCGCGCTGCCTGCAGCACTGTGTAATGGCTCTGCCACGGATAGGTTCCGCTACCGGGATTGACCGCCAGCGTCGCGCCGTTGAGGTTGGCCGTGCCGCCGATCTGGACTGGCGCGCTGCTGCCATCGGCGTTGACGCCGTAGGCGAGGGTAGATGCGCTGCCCATGTTCAAGTCGTGCACGATGGTCGCGGTGCCGAGGCGGGTGTCGGTGCGCAACGTGCCATTGACGTTGAGGTTGCCCACCGAACCACCACCCGCATACACACCACCGGCGTCCACGGTCAGGTTGCCGGCGATGCCACCCTGGTTGACCAAAGTGGCGCCGTTGCGCACGGCACCGCCGTCGCTGAAGTCGCCGCTGCCGGTGAGCGTCCAGGCGCCTTGTTTGACTTCCAGCCATTCAAAGTTGCGGCTGGCACCGAAGCTGCCGCCCGCCGCGTCGTCCATCACCACCCGGTCGTAACCGCTGCCGCCATCGACCACGCCGACAAAGCGGCTGCCGCTGCGCAGGGTCAGGCTGTCATTGCCGCCACCCAGGTCCAGCGCCAGGCCGTTGCTGCCGCTGATCGTGCCGCCGTTGATCACGCTGTCGGCGAACTCTCCGACGAATTTCACGCCGAAGCCGTTGAGGCCCTGGATAGTGCCGTAGTTCTCCAGCGTGGTGGCCGCCAGCCCTGCACCGCCGCTTCCGTCATCTACCAGAATGGCGCTGTTGGCGCCGCTGATCAGTGCATCCTTGGCGTTGAGAATGTAACCGCCGCCCAGGGCAATGCCTTCACTGCCATTGGCGAAACCACCCTTGTCCACACCGCCGGCGCCGACGCCCTGGATGGTGCCGTAGTTTTCGATGTGGGCGATCTTGTCGATGTCCACGCCGTCGCCGTCGCCATTGGCTTGCAGCCCGGAATAGGCGCCAGTGATGGTGCCGTGGTTGATCACCGTGCCGTCGCCATCGGAGCCGAAACCGGAGCCATTGCGCCCGGTGATCTGCCCGTAGTTGACCAGCGTCGCTCCTAGGTCGGTGGTGATGCCATGCCGGCCGCCGGAAATCACGCCGTAGTTGGTCACGCTGACGCCGGTCGCGGTGTCGATATCGATGCCGTCGAATTTCTGGTCGGCGTTGTGCGGGTCGCCAGTGGAAATCTCGCCGTAGTTGCTGATGGTCGCGTTGGCACCGGTCTTCATGCCGTCGCTGGCGTCGCCACGAATCAACCCGCCCGCGCGGTTGATGATCGTGGTTTTTACCCCGTCGCTGCGCAACGCATCCAGATCCAGGCCTTGGCCGGTGGTCGAGCGAATGGTGCCCCTGTTGTCGATCAACAGGCTGCCGCTGACAAAGTTGCTGTCGATGCGAATCGCATCGTTGGAACCGAGAATCTGCCCGCCGCTGCGGTTGTAGATCGCGTAGTTGCGTGCCTGGGTCAGATCGCCGCTGCTGTCGATAGCCCGGCCGCCGCTGGAAATGATCTTGCCGGCGTTATCGATGATCACACCGACGCCGCTGGTGCCGTCCTTGAGGCTCACAGCCTTGCCGCTGTTGGTGATGCTGCCCGGCGCCGAAATCGTCAGCGTGTCGCTGCCACCCAATGTCTGCGATGCAGTCGTGGCGGTGTCGATCTGCACGGTCTTGCCGTGGGCGGCACTGGTGGCGATCAACAGGGCGATGGCAAATGACAGGCGCTGGGGCGGGAAGGGCATGGGAGAACGTCCTTTTTGTTATAAGCGGGGCGTCCTGTATAGCGGAGGGTTTTTACAGAATGATGTACGGCCTATGTGCATTCTTTTGCAGTTCAGGCCTCAGATTTGGACGTTCATCTGCAATTCATTGCAGATCCGACGGTGGTGCAGAGTCGAAATCGCAGCCTTGGACATCGTTTGAATGAGATGCCGCAGGCTGCGCTCTTTTACGTTCACTGGCTCAACCGCGGCACTCGACCAACCCCTTCACCTGCCCATCCGCCGTCTGATTCTCATCGCTCAACCAACGTTCGAACCCGGCCGCAATCGCCGGCCATTCCGAATCCAGAATCGAGTACCACGCGGTATCGCGGTTCTGGCCCTTGACCACCATGTGTTGGCGGAACACGCCTTCGAAGCTGAAGCCCAGGCGCTCGGCCGCGTATTTGGAGCGGGCGTTGCCGTTGTTGCATTTCCATTCCAGGCGGCGGTAGCCGAGGGCGAAGGATTCCCTGGCCAGCAGGTAGACCGCCTCGGTGCTTTTCGGCGAGCGCTGCATCGGGGCGCCGAAGGTGACGTGGCCGATTTCGATGCGGCCCTGAGCCGGGACGATCGACATCAGGCTGAGGATGCCTTGCACCTGGCCGCTGGCGCGGTCGATGACGCTGAAGAAATACGGATCGCTGTGGGCGGCGTGGTTGTTCAGCCAGTCATTGAAGGCACTGCGTTCCGGGAACGGGCCGTAGGGCAAGTAATCCCAGAGTTTCGGGTCGGCGCCCGGGCCTTGCAGGGCGTTGAACAGCTCGTCGCCGTGGCGCGCCGGGTCGAGCTTTTCCAGACGGATGAAGCG
Organism: Pseudomonas pharyngis; assembly: GCF_021602345.1. Classification (GTDB taxonomy): domain Bacteria; phylum Pseudomonadota; class Gammaproteobacteria; order Pseudomonadales; family Pseudomonadaceae; genus Aquipseudomonas; species Aquipseudomonas pharyngis. The sequence goes on along the minus strand of NZ_BQID01000001.1, from coordinate 583,908 downwards.
GCCTTCGATCAGGGTGGTCGAGGGCGGCGGCACGCCTTTCCAGTCAGCGAGAGAAATGGTCATGCGCGTGGCTCCTTAAATGGCTTTGCGAAACTGGATGAAACCCGGGCGTTCGGCGATGCGCTCGTAGAGCTGGATCGCCGTGGCATTGGTTTCGTGGGTCAGCCAGTGCACCTTGCAGCAACCGTCGGCCTTGGCCGTGGCGTAGACGTGTTCGATCAACAGGCGACCGACGCCGGTGCCACGGGTTTGCGGCTCCACCAGCAGGTCTTGCAGGTAGCAGGAGTTTTCGATGCTCCAGTTCGAACGATGGTAGATGAAATGCACCATGCCCACCGCTTTGCCGTCAGCCCAGGCGAGGGCGGCGTGGGTTGGTTCGTTCGGGTCGAGAAAGCGCTGCCAGGTGCTTTGGCTGACGGCGTCCGGCAATTCCGTGTTGTAGAAGCGCAGGTAGGCCTGCCACAGCGGCAGCCAGGCGGCGTGATCGGCGGCGCTGACCGGACGGATGTCGATCTGACTCATGGTGATTTCCTTAACGCATCAAGTGAGCGAGGGTTTGATCGTTGATGTCGGGGCTGGCGGCCAGGCCTTCGCGCACGCCGGCGATGTCTTCGGCGCTGCGGTTCTGGCTGAGCTTGCGCTTGCCTTCGAGCCGGTCAATCGGAATGGCAAACCCGACGATGGCCTTGAGCATGCCGTCGATGTAATCGGCCGGGGCATCGTCAACCGACCAGGGCTGGGCGCGGCCGGCCTCATGGCGATTGGTGAGGGTGCTGACGATATCCAGCAGCCGACCGCCATCGCTGAAGGTTTCGGCGTGACCGTAGGCGTGCACGGCAACGTAGTTCCAGGTTGGCACGACTTTGCCGTGCTCGGCCTTGCTCGGGTAAAAGCCCGGGCTGACGTAGGCATCGGCACCGGGGAAAATCAGCAGGGCCTCGGCGCCGTCGCGAAGGTCTTTCCACTGCGGATTGGCCTTGGCCAGATGCCCGTACAGCGTACCGTTCGGACCTTGTTCACGATGCAGCAGCACCGGCACATGACTGGCCTGCAAGCTTTGTTCGCCGTGGGTCACCAGAATGGCGAGGCGGGCGGCGAGGATCAGTTCGTGCAGTTGGGACAGGTCGTCGATGGCAAAGGCGCGGGGTGTGTACATGGAGAAAATTTCCTTGGCGAATGCCTGCATCGTAGGCAGGCTATTGGTCTGTTGTAAGAGCCATTGATGACCAATTTCATAGGTCCATTGTCATGCCCGATCCGACCACACTGTCGCTGCCGTTCAACCCTGCCGGTATCGAACTCGACCGCCGCAAAGGCCTCAGCTGTCAGCTCTACCAGGCCTTGCGCCTGCGGGTACTCGACGGGCGCCTGGCCAGCGGCACGCGGTTGCCGGCGAGCCGTGATCTGGCGGCAGCACTGGCGATTTCCCGCAACAGCGTGGTGCGTGCCTACGATCAGTTGTATGCCGAAGGCTTTATCGAAGGGCGGGTCGGGGACGGCACTTACGTGGCGCAATTACCGCAATCGCTGGCGCCCGCGAAAAAACTATCCACAAAAGTATCCACAGGTTTTTCAACAGGCTTACCCACAGCCTTATCCACAATTTCGTTAGATTCCACTGGTGATTTATCCAGCAAAGTTATCCACAGCGGTGCGTTGCAGCGGCTTGAAGAGAACCATTTACCGACGCCACTAAGCGGTCCGCCGCGAGCATTCCGGGTCGGTGTTCCGGCCTTCGATCTGTTCCCGTTCGACGTCTGGGCCAAGCTGAACGCGGCGTTCTGGCGCAAACCCGATTTGCAGCAGCTGTGTTATGGCGATCCGGCAGGCGATGCGCGCCTGCGCGGTCTGATTGCCGCTTATTTGCGCAGTTCGCGGGGTATGCAGTGCTCGGCTGAACAAATTGTGATCACCAGTGGCGCACAACAGGGAATCAGCCTTTGTGCACAGTTGCTGGTGGAGCCGGGCGCCGGGGTGGGCATCGAGAATCCCGGCTACCGCGCAGCGGGTCATGCCTTTGCGCTGGCCGGTGGCCGGTTGCAGGGCATCGCCGTGGATCAGGAGGGCATCGACTGCACGGCCCTGGCCGCCGCCGAAGACTGCCGGGTGGCGTATGTCACGCCGTCCCATCAATACCCGACCGGAGTGGTCATGAGCCTGGCCCGTCGTCTCGAACTGTTGGCCTGGGCCGAGCGCACTCAGGGCTGGATCGTCGAGGATGATTACGATGGAGAGTACCGATACACCGGTGCGCCACTGGCCCCTCTGGCTGCACTCGACCGGCAAGGACGGGTGTTGTACGTGGGTACTTTCGGCAAAGTGGCGTTTCCGGCCTTGCGCCTGGGATATCTGGTGTTGCCGCCGGGCCTGGTCGAGGCTTTCTCGCAACGTCGCGCGGTAGACGTACGGCATTCCGAAGTCAGCACTCAGGCGGTGATGGCCGAGTTCATGGCCGCCGGCCATTTTCAGCGGCATATCCGCAGGATGCGCCGAGCCGCCCTGAGCCGGCGCGACACCTTGATGAGTGGCTGGCCGCAGGAGGTCGAGGGTGTCGGCCCGCTGCCCGCGGTCTCCGCCGGCCTGCATTTGACGGTGCCGGTGGAGAGCGTCGAGCGCGAGCGCCAGCTGATCGAACTGGCGCGCAGCGTAGAGGTTGAGATCAGCGGATTGAGTAACTACTGGCTGCCCGACTCGCTGACCCCGCTCGATCGGCGAGCCGGTCTGGTGCTGGGTTTCGCCGCCGTCCCGGAGCCGGCGATCGATTCGGCGCTGGGCCGTTTGCGCCGGGCCTGGCGGGTGTGAGCCTGCGACGTGACTTCAATCGTCGACCGGGTCGCGGGGCTGCGGCTTCAGGAACAGGTCCCGAACCACCGGATCGACAATTTTACGCAGCGCATTCTCGACCGCATCGAACGTGCTCAAGGATTGCCGCGTCGCCGCGTCGAGCGTTTGCAAGTAGGGCTCGGCGGGTTTGAGGTGGGCGGTGGTGTATTTCGCGTCGGGGTCCTTCAGGGCGTCGTAATGGAAATGCGCCACCCAAAGCGGTTCATTATTGCGGGCTTTGTCGAGGATCCGGTATTCCTGAAAATAATCCCCGCGTTGCCGGGTGCGGATGCGTCCGCGTTCATCCTTGACCACCTCCACCAGCCCGTTGTCATACAGCCAGTGAAAGTACGCCTCCCGGGGTTTGCGTTGCTTGAGCATCGCGGCATAGGTGCTGATGCCTTCGGTCCGGGTGCGTTGCGCTCCGTTGCGTAGTTCCTGACTGAGAGAGGCCACCGGCAGAGGGGGGCGCCCAGCCCTTTGCTGGGCTGCGAGCGCAGCGTCGACGTCGCTGGCCGTTTGCGTGAGCCTGACCGATTGCTGTTCGAACATGTCACGTATGTCCGCTGGAATGCGGCCGGGACGTTTGGCATCTTCCCGGGTTGTACGGTTGAACTCGTTGATTTTCAGATTCAGTTCCAATGCCCGCGCGATGACATCGACGGCATCGGATTTTTTGGGGAGCCGCGAACGCGACAGTTTGATAAAGGGGATTTCCCTGATAGCACCGGACTCTTCGCTCTCGCGTGACGATTCGCTGGCGCCCTGACGAGGGCGGCTCTTGCTGACCTTCACCCTTGGTCTCGACGTCGACGGTCCCGGCTGCGAAACGGACACGACCGGCTGCTCGGTGCGCTCCGGTAGTTCTGCGACCAGGCGCGCGCCGGCCAGCGCATGGAATTCACCGATCAGCTCATGGATGCGATCCAGTCGCGCCTGCACGAACAGTCCCGGGTGGGCGGCGGGCAACTGCTCGATTTCTTGCGCGAGGCTGGCGAAGCGGTCGTTCAAGCGGGCCAATTGCTCGATTCGTTGGTGCTGCGCGCCAGCGATCGGTTCAGCCCTGGTCAGCTCGATCAGGTCATGGCTGGCAGTCGAAGCGTTGCCGGTGATGAGGTTGACGGCTTCTCGGGCATCTTCCATGGCCGGGCCGGGCTGTTCGCGCACGCACCATTCGTAAGCCATGCTGATTTCGTTGGCCTTGAGGTCCAGATCGGTGAACGCCGGAAGCAGCCGTTCCAGATCGTGCCCCACTTTGCTCGAAATCCCCGCCAGTTGTCCCAGGGTGTCCAGCGACTGACGCAGAACCTGCCGCCGGGCGATCATCTGGTCGCTCAGTGCCGTGGCTCGGGTGGTGATATCGATCTGTTCGTCCCGTGACAGGGAGATATCTGTGCTTGCACTGTTGGCGAATTTTTCGGTCATTTGTGCATAGACACGCATCTGCAGGCGCAGTGCACCGCCCAGGCATCGGTGTTGTTCTGCGGTCAGGCGCATCAGTTGGGACTGATAGAACACGCCACCGCCTCCGCTCTGACGCCAGGTTTCCAGGTGTCCGAGCGCCTGGGTGTATTCGTCACCCAGCGCCTCGGCCAACGCTAGGTAGCGTTGGGCCCTGGGTTCGAATTCACTCGAGGAACCGTCCCGTGGCAACTCGAGCAGGGCGCTGCTCACTGCGTTTTTGCGGATCACTTCCTGCGCCATGAACTGATGAAGGGCCGTCCAGGCTTTTTCCTTGTTTTGCGCCTTGGCGCGCCGCAGCGCCTCGATTCGCCCGGTCGGGCTGCCTCCGCGCAGTCGCAGTTTCGGGTCCCAGTGCCACTCACCCAGCGTGTCATCGAATTTGATGGCCAGGCCGGTATGCGAAGGGTCGGCCGGGTCTACGATGCAGACCGGTTCATTGTCGGGCGCCGTCACTTGAAACCAGCGCGCTCCCACGCGTGCGCATAACCGATCGCCGAGGGTGTAGAGGTGGCTGACCGGGGAAATCGAATGTCCGTCCAGATCCGGATCGGGTATTTGGAAACGCTCCAGCATGGCCGTGAATCCGGCGCTGGTTGACGGGCGTACCAGAGTGCCTGGCTCGACGCTCGACAGATGGTTCGGGGCAATCACGTCGGTCATGGCGTTTGCGTTGAAACGGATGGTCGGCGGCGTTGGCGGGAAAGCAACGGAAACGGCGGGTATCTCTTCCAGTGTCTGTTCAGCCGAGGTCTCGAACAGCGCCAGGGGCGTACGACTGCGCAGCGTGGCGATGTGCTGCGTCAGGATGATGCCGAGGGTCAGCAGGATGTCTCCGACGGAGCGCCACTCCACCAGTGTGTCTCCCTGTTCCCGGGCATCGATTGCCTGCTGGATCTGTTCGATGGTTTGCCAGACCCACACGGCGGTGCCTGCTGCGCCAACCATGAAATTGGACGCGATACTGAACACCGCCCAGCCGCTGTTCGCGAGCAAGGCTCGCCGACGTTCGCTGTTGGAGACTGACTGGCGGTCGGCCAGTTCGGCCAGCGCCTGGCTGTTGGCAGTGTGAAGGGCGTCGAGGATATCGCCGGTCAGCGGCGTATCGTCCAGTCCGATCGGGCCGATCAAGTCGAAGTGGATAAAGGGCTCGAACGCCATCCGGGGAATGATCCAGGGTGACGGAATGCCGCTGGAAAAAACGAACTGGGCGTATTCGAAACTCAGCGACGGGCTGGCCAGCCAGGCCAGCACCGAGTCTCGCAACTCTCCAGGCTGATAAATCGCGTAGAGCAGGTTTTGCGGGGAAGCGAACTGCCGCAGCGGGGTGTCCGACAATGGCCGGTAAAGCACACAGGGGCCCAGCTCCGGCTCGCGCGGCCCGATGATGAACGTGTTGGCCACCGTGTCGGCCACGTTGCTCATGCGGTATCGAGGCCTGAAGGCCAAAGGGCGGATGTACACGCCGGGCTCGGTGTCGGACTGTCCCGCGCTGATGGATGCCATCAGTTGACAGATATACGTGTAACCGCGCTCGTCGACATCGCCTCGATGCCGGAGCTTGCACTCCAGGGCCAACAGCGGCAGCAGGGTCGGCAGCTGGCGCCGGTAGCGGGCGGCCTGTTGCGGGTCGTCGATCAGTGCCCTTTTTATCAGTGCCGGGTAATGGCCTCCAATATCGACCTGCTCTGCCATCTGCGTCAGGTAGTCGACGGTCAACCATGCCGGCACGCGATGGCCATTGGTGAACGCGACGCTGGCGAGATACGGCGTGGTGTTTTCAAGGGCGAACTCGCCGAGGGTCTGATGTTCCTGCTCCAGAGGGTTGGGCAGGGTCAGGCCGGCAACCTCGAAGCTGTGAGTGACGGTTATCTGCAGGTCGTCGAGCGGCAGCGAGGCGGCGTCTTCGGCAGCTTTGTCGGCGACAATCGCCTCGCGCATCTGTTGTTGGGCGTAGGACTTGATCGAAAGCAGAGGCTGTCCGACGTTATCACTCGGTTCCTCCTTATGAAGCCTTCCGAGTTCGACGATGTAGCGTGTGTAAGCCTGAAAATCACGGATCGACCCCGTGTTAAGCCACTTGGGAATGGCCCGGTTCAACTGGCTGAGCCGGGCATGGTCCCTGCCGCTTAAATGCCTGTTGTGCGATGGCGAGGAAAGGGCAGTCGGAACGACGGGGCGGTTGGCGGGATCAAGGGCCTTGATGTCGTCCAGCTGAATGTTCACCAATGCCCACGTACAACTGTCGAAAATGTTTTCCTGCGGCTCCACCAGTCGCCACTCGAGGCTGCGCCCGCTCAGGTCCAGGTCGAGGCGTCCGGGCAGTGACTCTCCCAGTTCGGCAAGGGACGAAAACGATTCGTGGCCGGCGCCGATGGTGTACATCAAAAACCGTTCGCGCTGTTTGACGGTCGCGGTCAGCACGATCGCGCCTGCGATGGTCAAGTGGGTGGTGTTCGAGCCCTCGACCAGGTCGATATCCAGCAGGCAGGCGCGGATCTGGCTGAATCCGTTTAGTGTCGATTGACGCATGGGCTTTTCCGGATGGTTGGCCACCCACCGCCCCAAGGCGCAGGCGTCGGCATCCCAGCCAACAGCGGATTGCACGTCCACGGCGGTTTTCAGTGTGTCGGACAGCTCCTGCCAGCGGGGGCAATGTGCGCCGGTTCCATTCCAGTAGTCGAGTTGTTGCTGTGCGAAGGCGATGAAAAAGAATGCGGCGTGCTCGTTGAGCAGCGATGTCAGCTCATCCATGTCGACGGCCAGGTGAGTGGCCGGTTGGGCGTCCGGCGTGACCGTCAGGAAATGTTCGCCTTCGATCAGGTTCGCTCGGGTTTTCTCGACACTCTGTCGGATGAGCGCGTGGGTCAGGGATTCGAACCGGAAAGACTCGATCGCGAACCCTTGTTCATCGTCGCGCCAAACCGGAGTGGCGAGCATGGTGTGATCGGGGTCGATCTGCAGGTGTGCATAGTGCTTTCCCAGCGCCTGTTGCAGTAGCGTCGAGGCCACCTGATTCAGCGTCGGGCCCTGGCTGATCAGATCGATCAGCCGGCTCTGTTCGAGCAAAAACGGGGAAGAGGCAGGCGTGGTGCCGGCGGCGGTTTCAGTCATGGTTCAGATCCCGTGTGAAAGGGCAGCGCGGCTGGCGGCCCTGATGCGACGCACGTTATCCGGGCGGGCATCGGGCAGGGCGGTGCATAGATATATGCCGTCGGCCGATGCCCGAATTTCGCGGGCAGCGGCGCACCGGCGTCAGGAAAAGAACAGCGCAGCGGCCTGCGCACGATTGATTTCACCGCGGTAAATGGCGATGAGTTCCTGGTTGCCGGTGGTGCGCGGATCGAAGCGTCCACCCAGTCGGCGTTGCTCTACGGTTTTCAGGTGCGCGGCGTTGAAGGCGGTCACCGGATCATCGATTCCGCTGTAGTGAAAGTGCGCGTACCACAGAACCGCGCGGGTTTCGTGGTCAAGCACCTCGTACTCGTCCAGGTAACCCTTCCCGGAGCCCTTGAGCCGCTGCCGGGCAGCGGCTTTCGAGATGTCCACCTGGCCCTTGCTCTTGAGCCATTCGACACGGGCCGCGGTGGGTGGTTGCTGCTTGATGATCCGGATGCGTGCGCTTTGGCCGCGCTGATAAAGCGCGGTGGCGGCATCGGCGAGTTCTCTGTTCAGGGTGCTGGCCGTGGCATTGCGATCATCGGTGAGATTGCGCGCGGTCAGGGCCCGGTCGATTGCATCCCTCGCTTCGCGCAACCGGTCGGCATGCAGGTAGTAGAGATCCTGAATTTCGCTCGGAATGCGCGCGGCCCGGTTGATGTGGGCCTCCGTGCGCCGGTGAAAGGCAGGCAGGCCATCGATCAGCGCCTGGCCTTCCTCGATACAGCGGTGCAGGCTGGGTGCCGGTCCTTTTGACACGGGTTTGGGTGTGACCCTTTCGAGCCAGACACCCGGACTCTTTTCGTGAAAGGTGGCGATGATCTTGCCCGTCAGGGGCGCGCGCACGTCGACCAGATCGGTTTCCCGGCCACTGGCGTCCTTGCGTGGCTCACCGACGACCGTGCCCTTGTAACGGGTCTTGATGACCTTTTTGGCCGACGCCGTCGATGGTTTAGAAGGGCCCGGTACGGGATCGAACTGTCGTTGGTCGCGCAGCAGGTTCACCAGCCGGTCGACCGTCCTGTCGGCAAATCCGGCAACGCGCCGGCGTACCTGTTCGATGCGATCGGCAAGCAGTTGCTCCGGATACTCGACGAGCAGGTCTGCAAAGCGCTGATCGACAGCGACGAACTGTTCGGCCAGATTGCTCATCGTCTCGATCCGCTGACTCAGATTTTGCAGACTCTCCTCGTTGCTCACTTCCAGAGAGCTCTGGATGTTCAGCGCCGCATCATCGATCAGGTTTTCCAGCGCCAGCCGCGCATCGACCGGCTCTTGTGTCAGGTCCGGCCTGATGCACAGCTCCTGCTCCAGCGTGATTTGCAGCAGCTTGAGGTCATCGATCGTGTAGCGGGGGAGTTTCGCCTTGTAGTCTCGCGTGACTTCAAGGGCGTCCCTGCCCAGCAGGCTCAGTTCATCGAGTCGGCTACGGGCGTATTCGATCTTGTCGATCATGTCCTGGGTCATGTCACTGGCTTTGGTAAAAGGCGCGTTGCGCTCTGCCGACAGGGGTGCCGAGGGTTCGTCAAGCAATGCCAGGGTAGTGCTCAGGCTGCTGCGGAATTCGGACGATTGTTCGTCGAGCCAGGATTGCACCAGAAACAGCTGCAGTGATAACCGCTCGATCATGGCGGTACGGTAATTGGGGATAGGTTCGACGACGTTCATGGCCTTGAGCTGCTGGATATGCTCACCGTACGCCCTGATCTGCACCTCCAGGGTGTCGAGAAACTGCTCCCGGGCGCTCGAACGGTTATCGGGGGTGGCCTGCAGCATGGCCTCGCGCACCTCTTTGAGCTGGGTCTGTTTGGCCTGCAAGGTGGCGTCGAAGTCGGTGAGCGCTGCCTTCATCTGAATCAGCCGCGCCCGGTTCTCGTCCTGCAGTTTCCTGAGCCGGCTGCGCAGGCCGCCACCGTTGAGGCGCAGGCGAAGATCGACGAACCACTGACCGTCGGCATTGTGAGTCAGCAGCGGCCCGGTACGCGCAGGCTGCTGGCGCGAATCGCTGATCTGGACACGTTCGTCGTCATTCACGATCACCTCGAACCAGCGCTGACCGACTGCTGCATACCAGGCGCGCCCATGGGCATGAAGGTGTTGGTATGGGCCCTCGTCCTGGGCATCACCCAGGCCTTCGGGCCTGGGGACCTGGAGGCTGTCGAGCAGCGAGCCAAGCCCCGGTTGCGAGCGGTCCAGAGCGCCGATGGCGTTGACCGAGATGTCATGGCTGGCGGACAGTTCGCGGTCGCCGATGTCCGGCAGGCGCAGCACCTTGATGGCCGGGGATAGCGTTCGGGCAGGTGTTTCAACGACGGTTTGCGGCGACGCCGTTGATTCATGGACCGGCCTTCTGCCAACAGCGGCCCTGTGGGCCAGTACCATGCCCAGTGCCAGGAGGATGTCGGCCAGCGCGCTCCAGTCGAGTCGGGCCGGAGCCTCATTGGCGGCGTCATTCATTGCCTGCAAGTCATCGATGATCTGCCAGATCCACGCCGCCGTCCCCACGCTGCGCCCCAGGAACGGCAGCGCCGCATTGAAAATCCGCCAGCCACCATTCTTCAGCGAAGCCCAGCGTGCTTCAGCGTTGGATACCGACTGCCGGTCCGACTGGGTGAGCATGGCTTGCACATTGGCGTTGAACAGGGCTGGCAAAATCGGGTCTTCGATCACGTCGCTGGCCAACGAAACAGGACCGCTCATATCGAGGGCGGCGCTCGGATCGACCAGCGATTGGGGAATCGTCCAGATCGAAGGCAGCCTGGCGGGAAATACGTACTGCTCGTAATTGAAGCGCACGTCGTCAGGCAACCAGGCCAGTACCGCCTGGCGAATCGAGCGTGAATGCTTGATTGCGTATAGCAGGTTGGCGGGGCTGGCGTATTGGATCAGTGGCGGATCGAGCAGAGGCCGGTAAAGCAGGCAGGGGCCCTGGTCGGTCTGGCGCGGACCGATGATGAACATATTGGCAACGATGTCACGGGGGCGCTGGCCGACAATGAAAGCCAGCGGGCGGACAACGATCTGCTGTCCATCCACTTGCCGTTCGCTGGCGGTGTCGGCCAGTGCAGCGACAATGTACCGATAGCCTTGTTCGTCGATATCCATTTCGCCACGGATCTTGTGTTGCAACGCCAGCAGCGGCAGCTCGGCGGCTAACTGTCGAGTGTAAAGCCGCTGCAGGGTGGAGGCCCGGGTGCTGTCCTCGACCAGGCAGCGTTTCAGCATGGCCGGGTAACGGGCCCCGATGTCGACGGTGGTCACGAGCCTTTCCAGATAATCGGCACTCATCCAGTCAGGCACCGGAGTGCCGTCCTTGCAGCGCACGACTTTGTTGCCCGGCGGCAGCCCGGCCAGATTCTGCAAGGCGAGATCGGTGAGGGACAGCGTGAGGGTCTCGGTATTGCCCGGCCACATGAACGTGCCCCAGACCACCAGGCTGGTAATGCTGATTTCGAGGTTGTCGACCCTTACATCGTTTGCCCGGGGTTGTTCTCTGCGGATCTGTGCGCTCAGGGCTTCGAGGGTGAAAGTGCGCAGGTCGGGGACTTCGTTCTGGAACGTCTTGCCGGCGTTTTGGTGTTGTATCAGCACCAGATCCAGCAGGTGGCGGCTGTAGCAGGTCTGGTCATCGGCCCTGGCCTGGTCCAGCCAGGACGGCAGCAGTGGTCGCAAGTGCTCGGCCTGGGGTTGGAGTTGCGGTGGCAGCTCTGCGGTGTGTCTGCCGAGCGTGCCCGGATGCGGTAGAACGCCCGGCCGGGTAGAGGGCGGCGACCCGAGCGCGCCGATGGCGTCTGCTTCCAGAGCGATGAGAATGCAGGCCTGGCGATCAAAAAAATTGCCCTCCGGCTCGATCAGCCGCCAGTTCAGCGAGACCGGAACAGCCTTCGCCGGATACGCGTTCCTGATAGCCTCGCCCAGCTCCTCGAAAGAGTCGAAGCGCTGGAAACCCAGCGGCAGTGAGTGGCTCAGGATCAGGGTGCGCCCGGCTACCGAGCCGACCAGCACGGCGGTGTCGAGGACGTGGAGATGGCGGCGTTGCACCTCGTCACCCGCGTCGACATCGATCAGGTACGCGCGGGTCTTGTACTTGTCCCGGGGCAGGCGCTGCGTTTTGTCAGGATCGGCGAAAACGGCCCGGGCCATGGCCAGCCGATGTTCGTCCCAGTCGGTTGTATCCTTGACGTCCCACAGTGCACGCAAGGCGTCCGACAACGAATACCAGCGCGGATGCGACAGGCCTGTGGGTTCGTTCCAGTAATCGATCTGTTGTTCCTGATAAGCCACGAACAGCAGTGGCGCGAGTTCATTGATCAAGCGGGCGAGCGCATCGATCTTGACCGCCAGCGTGACCGGTTGCTCATTCGTCGAGCGCCGGACAAGGTAATGCTCCCCATCGATCCAGGTGACGGTGGTCGCGCCAAGTGCGAGACGCACCAGCACATTGGTCAGGGATTCGGAGCGGCTTCGGCCAGGAATCACGCGATCTCCGTCGATTTGCCAGACCGGAGTCACCACGAGGGTCTGGCGCGGGTCGAGCTCCAGTTCCGGATACAGGGTCTTGAGTGCCGGGCGCAAGGTATTCGTGGCGACCTCCCACAGTGACGGACCGGTCACCAGTTGGGTCAGTACGTCGACAGCGCTGGGCGTCGGGATTTCAGGCATGGCCATCTCCTTGATTGAACCTCAGGCGGCCGGAAGCGGCGCCGGGTCGAGCAAGGTAGCGGGCGAGACGGGAGCGGTTGCGGTACATAAATATCGCAGGCAAAAAAAGACCCGCGTGTGCGGGTCGGGGTATCAGGTGGCGGACTTGAAGCGGCTCATTGCTCGAAACCTTCGAGCACATTCACCGCGTTGATACCGATTTCTTCTACCGCGTAGCCACCTTCCATGACGAACAGGGTCGGTTTGCCGAGGGCGGCGATGCGCTTGCCCATCGCCAGGTAATCCGGGCTGTCGAGCTTGAACTGCGAGATCGGATCGTCCTTGAAGGTGTCGACGCCCAGCGACACGACGATGATGTCGGCGCCGTAGTTATCGATCTCCTGGCAGGCCTGATCCAGCGCTGCGCTCCAGACATCCCAGCCGGAACCGGCCGGCAGCGGGTAGTTGAAGTTGAAGCCTTCGCCGGCCCCTTCACCGCGTTCGTCTTCGTAGCCGAGGAAGAACGGAAATTCCGCTTCCGGGTGGCCGTGGATCGAGGTGAACAGCACGTCGCTGCGCTCGTAGAAAATCGACTGAGTGCCGTTGCCGTGGTGATAGTCGACGTCGAGGATCGCGACCTTCTTGTGGCCCTGATCAAGGAACGCCTGCGCGGCGATGGCGGCGTTGTTGAGGTAGCAATAACCGCCCATCAAATCGCCGGCAGCGTGGTGTCCCGGCGGACGGCACAGGGCGAAGGCACCCCGGGCGCCACGCTGGATTTCCGCTTGTGCGGTCAGCGCCACCTGCGCCGCGCTGTACGCCGCTTGCCAGGTGCCGGCGGTGATCGGTGCGCCGCCGTCGAAGCTGTAATAGCCGAGCTGGCCGTGCAGGCTGGTCGGTTTGACCTGACGCAGGGTGCGCGCCGGCCAGGTGTAAGGCAGCAAATCGCCGTCGGTGTTGAATTCGGTCCAGCGCGCCCAGGCGCCTTTGAAGAAGTCGAGGTAGTCGCGGCTGTGGATGCGCTCGATCGGCCCGAGGCCGAAATCCTTCGGCGCCTCGACCGGGCCGAGGTTTTGATTTTTTACCCGTTGCAGCACGTGGTCGGCACGCGACGGCATCTCGAAGCAAGGCTTGAGCTGCCCGTCGATCAACTCGCAGCGGCCATGGTGCAGGTGGTGATCGTCAGAGTAGATCGTCAACATTTGTTGTTCTCCGCAGGGGGCTGATTCGGTTGGCTCCAGTGTTGCGGCGCGGGACGAATCGGAGAACGGCCAGAGAGGCCAAAAGAGGATCGATGTGGCCAAAAATACTGACCTGATATCGCCCCTCGACGGTTTAACCGTGTGGCCGGAACTGACTCGGTGCCACGCCGCTCCAGCGCACGAAGGCATGACGGAAGCTTGCCGTCTCGCTGAAACCCAGGGTTTCGGCGATGCGGTAGATCGGTAACTGATCCTCGCAAAGCATCTGCTTGGCCCGCTCGAAACGCAGTTCGTCGAGCAGTTCCTGATAGCTGCAACCCATGTCCTTCAGATGCCGGCGCAGGGTGCGCGGCGAGCAGTTCATCTGCTGCGCCAGACCTTCCAGCCCCGGTGCGGCATTGAGTTGTGCGCAGAGCAACTGACGGATCCGCCCAAGCCACGCCTGACGGCCAGTGAACTCGATGTTCTGCTTGCGGCACCGCTCGGCCATGGCTTGATGGGTGATGATGTCGGCGAGTGGCAGCGGCTGGTCTAGCCAGCATCGGTCGAAGGCGAAGGCGTTGTCCTTGGCGCCGAAATGCACGGGCGCCTTGAAGTGCTCGGCGTAGCTGTCGCGATAGTCCGGCGCAGCGTGTTCGAAGCGGGCAGCCAGCAATGGCAGCGGATGGCCGAGCAGGTCGTCGCAGATGACTTTCAGCGACACCAGACAGAACTCGGCATTGAACACCGCCATTGCCGGGCTTTCGCGGTAATCGGCGGCAACGAACCAGACGCGCTCGCCGTCGTCCTCCAGGCTCAGCTCGAAAAGTGTTCCCAGCAGCGCCGGATAACGGATCGCCAGCCGTAAAGCGTCACCGAAGGTGGCACAGGTCAGCAGCGCGTAACCGAGGATGCCGTAGCAGGAAACATGCATGCGCCGGCCCAGTTCCAGTCCGATGTCGTGCTTGAGCGCGACCGCATTGGCGCAGACCTGCATCTCCTGATTGGTGGTGATGCGGGTGTCGGCGCGGGCCAGATCGGCTGCACGGATGCCGCTGCCAGCGAGCAGCGCTTCACTGGGTAGGCCTTCGGTCTTGAACGTGTTGAGGATCAACGAGACCGCATTGAGCGTAGTGAGGTGGGAGTGGAGCATAAGATCTTCCAGCCTTGGGATAGCTGGAACGCAGCAAGTTACATGCCGCACGAAGAGTCAATTGTGGGGGCGGGCTGGCACGCGAATGCGTTGTGTCAGACGACATCAACGCATCTGACATAGCGCTTTCGAAAGCAAGCCCGTTCCCACAGGGCGATGACGTGGTCTCAGACCAACTCACCGCACAGGTCGAGTTCGACCAGGCGCCGTACTTCAGCCGTATCAAGGCCTGCACCGAACAGTCCGTTCAACTTGCCGAACGCTGCTTCGCGGGTCATGCCGCCACCGGACAACACGCCAACACCACGCAAGCGGCTGCCGGCTTCATACACATCCAGTTCCACACCGCCTTCATGGCACTGCGTGACTGCAACTACGACCACGCCGTTGTCCCGCGCCCGGCCGAGGCTGGCGAGGAACTCTGGATTGTCGCTCGGCCCGGTGCCGCTGCCGTAGCACTCCAGCACCAGACCCTGAATGCCGCTGTCGAGCAGGCCGTCGATGATCTCGGCGCCGATGCCCGGGAACAGCGGCAGCACCGCAACCTTGGCCAGTTGTTTCGGCTGGTTGTAGTTCAGCGCAGCCGGCAGGGACGTGGCTTTCACGCCGCCGCCCTGACGCTCCAGACGTTTGAACGGATGACGGCCGAAGCTGCGCACTTTCGCGCAACGGGTCGGGGCCAGCAGTTCGCCGTGGAAATACAGATGCACACCCGGCGCCAGGCCGTGGCCGAGGGCGACCAGTGCGCCGCTGAGGTTTTCCCAGGCATCGCTGTCGGTGACGCCGGCCGGCAGCATCGAGCCGGTGAAGCACACGCGGGCATGCAGGCCGAGCAGCTGGAAGCTCATGGCTGCGGCGCTGTAGGCCAAAGTATCGGTGCCGTGCAGGATCAGCACACTGTCGCAGCCTTGCACATCGACGGCGTCGGCCACCGCTTCTCGCAGTTGCTGCCAGTAGGCCGGGGTCATGTTGGCGCTGTCGATTAGCGGCGACATTTCGCGAAAGCGCCACTGCGGCACCACCAGCTCCGGCTGGCTGTGCAGGTAATCGCGCATCCGCGCTTCGAAACCGGACGCCGGGGCCAGGCCATTGGCGCTGGCCTGCATGCCGATGGTGCCACCGGTGTACAGCACCATGACGTGCTGGGCGGCAGGGTAGGTCGAGGAATTCATGGGGAGTTCTCCTGAACGAGGACAGCATGCGGTCGAGCATGACGCCGACCGCTGCTTGTGTCACGCCGGGCGCAGGATCTGCGCCCGGTTTTTACCCGATCAGCGTTGCGCTGCCGGGATGCCTTGCGGCTGAGCGTCAGTCTGGGTGTCGGCCGACGGGTTGGCAGGCCAGGCTTTCAGGTCCAGATCCAGGTCGCTGAACTTGCTGGAGTCGAACACCGGTTGGTCGACGCCTGCGCGGCGCTGCGCATCGTAGTCGCGCATCACGCGCATGCCGACCTTGAACAGCAAGGCCAGGGCCATCAGGTTGACGAAGGCCAGGCAGGTCATGGTGATGTCGGCGAAGGCGAACACGGTCGACAGATCCTGCATCGAACCCCAGACCACCAGCGCCAGCACCAGGCCGCGGAATGTCATCAGCGCAGCGCGGTTGCGGGTGAGGAACTGCAGGCTGTTTTCGCCCAGGTAGTAGTTGTAGAGGATGCACGTGAAGACGAACAGCGACAGCGCGACGCTGACGAACATGCGGCCCCAGTCACCCACCACGGCGGCCAGCGAGTTCTGGGTCAGGACGATGCCGTCACCTTCGAAGCCCGGGGTGTAGAAGCCCGACAACAGAATCAGCAGCGCGGTGCAGGTGCAGATCACGAAGGTGTCGAGGAACACGCTGAACGCCTGAACCACGCCCTGAGCACCCGGGTGCTTCACGGCGGCCACGGCGGCGACGTTCGGCGCACTGCCCAGGCCCGCTTCGTTGGCGAACACGCCACGCTTCACGCCCATCACGATCGCGCTGCCGAGCAGGCCGCCGAAAGCCGGGTCAAGACCGAAGGCGCTTTTGAAGATGGTGACCAGCATGGCTGGCACGTGTTCGATCTGAGTGCCGATCACGTACAGGGTCACACCGATGTAGGCCAGGGTCTTGATCGGCACCAACAGGTCGGACACCGAAGCGATGCGCTTGATGCCGCCGATGAAGGTGATGGCCAGCAGCACTGCCAGGACGATGCCGGTGTGTTGCGGATCAAAGGCAAAGGCGTTTTGCAGCGAGTGGGTCACGGTGTAGGACTGCAGGCCGATGAAGGCGAAGCCGTAGGTGACCAGCAGCAGGATCGAGAACACCACCGCCATGCCTTTGAGCTTCAGGCCGTGCTGGATGTAGTAAGCCGGACCGCCACGGTACAGGCCGTCGCCATCGGCGCGCTTGTAGACCTGGGCCAGCGTACATTCGAAGAAGCTGCTGGACATGCCGACCAGTGCGGTCACCCACATCCAGAACACCGCACCCGGACCACCCAGGGTCACGGCGATGCCGACACCGGCGATGTTGCCCGCACCGACGCGGCCGGCGAGGCTGAGCATCAAGGCCTGGAACGAGCTGAGTTGTCCGGCGCTGCCCTTGAGGCTGTCGCGGAACACCGCGAACATGTGGAAGAAGTGGCGCAATTGAACGAAACGCGAGCGAATCGTGAAGTAGCTACCGAGCCCGACAATGAGCACGATCAGTACTTTCCCTGAGAGGAAGTCGTTGATGACTTCGAGCATGGATTTTTCCTCGCTGTTTATTGTTTAAGCAAATGCTGGATGGTCAGAAACATCGCGTTACACCGGTGTGCGCGCGGCACAACAGGCGAGGCGAGGGTTCGTCCCGGATCCATATCGCGGGTTTGTTATTAGTTCGGGTTTCGCATGGGTTATGGCCTCGTTACCGACGACCGCTCACGCGAAGAGGGGCGGCACTATACCGATCAGTGCGGCGCCCGTCTGCACGGTTGTGGTGCAAGCGACGAAACGAAGCTTTGAAACACCCGACGTTACCGGCGTCGGGCTTGTCTGGGAGCCGGTTTGCAGCCAGCTTCCATACATACGGTTCTCAGGTTCAAACAGTTAAAAAAAAGGGCTCGGGGAATCATCCCCAAGCCCTCAAAAGGTGAGAGGTGTCTAGTCCCTCGACCTGGTGAGCGGTGCTACAAGTCACGCGTCGGCTCAGGCTTTGAGCGGAACCAGACGCGGAGCAATCATGTTTTCCGGGCGCAGGATGTCGGCGAGCATGGCTTCGTCGAGCAGACCTTCTTCGCGCACCAGTTCCAGCACGCCGCGGCCGCTTTCAAGGGCGATACGGGCGATGCGGGTGGCGTTTTTGTAGCCGATGTACGGGTTCAGTGCAGTGACCAGACCGATCGAGTGTTCGACCAGTTCGCGGCAGCGCGCTTCGTTGGCGGTGATGCCGACGATGCAGTGCTCGCGCAGCATGTCCATGGCGCGTTGCAGCAGGCGGATCGAGTCGAGGATCTTGAAGGCGATCAGCGGCTCCATCACGTTCAGTTGCAGTTGGCCGCCTTCGGCTGCCATGGTCAGCGCCAGATCGTTACCGATGACCTGGAACGCCACCTGGTTCACGGCTTCCGGGATCACCGGGTTGACCTTGCCTGGCATGATCGAGCTGCCTGGCTGACGCGCCGGCAGGTTGATTTCGTTGATGCCGGTGCGCGGGCCGCTGGACAGCAGGCGCAGGTCGTTGCAGATCTTCGACAGCTTGACCGCGGTGCGCTTGAGCATGCCGGAGAACAGCACGAAGGCGCCCATGTCGGAAGTGGCTTCGATCAGGTCGGCGGCCGGAACCAGCGGTTGACCGCTGATCAGGGCCAGACGCTGTACGGCCAGGGCCTGGTAGCGCGGGTCGGCGTTGATGCCGGTGCCGATCGCGGTGCCGCCCAGGTTCACTTCGGTCAGCAGTTCCGGGGCCAGCGTCTTCAGACGGGCCAGGTCTTCGCCCATGGTGGTGGCGAATGCGCGGAACTCTTGACCCAGGGTCATCGGCACGGCGTCTTGCAGCTGGGTACGACCCATCTTCAGGACGTGGTTGAATTCTTCACCCTTGGCCGCGAACGCCTGAATCAGGCTGTCGAGGCTGGCCAGCAGCGCGTCGTGACCCAGCAGCAGACCCAGGCGGATCGCGGTCGGGTAGGCGTCGTTGGTCGACTGCGCCATGTTCACGTCGTCGTTCGGGTGCAGGTACTGGTATTCGCCTTTCTGGTGACCCATCGCTTCAAGAGCAATGTTGGCGATCACTTCGTTGGCGTTCATGTTGGTGGAGGTACCGGCGCCACCTTGAATCATGTCGACCACGAACTCTTCGTGGAAATCGCCGCGGATCAGACGGGCACAGGCTTCGCTGATGGCAGCGTGCTTGGCTTCGCTCAGGTGACCCAGCTCGCGGTTGGCGTCAGCAGCGGCCTGTTTGACCATTGCCAGACCGACAACCAGCTTCGGGTAGTGCGAAATCGGAACGCCAGAGAGACGGAAGTTGTTCACCGCTCGCAGGGTCTGGATGCCGTAATACGCTTGAGCAGGGACTTCGAGGGTGCCAAGCAGGTCGTTTTCTGTGCGGAATGATGCAGCGGAGGACATGATAGAAATCATCTCGATAGGGACCCGGTCTGTGCCGGAACGCTGCGAATGCTAGGCTTGTGGGAATTTTTGGGCCAATGCTGTTAAACACTGCCCTATGCACATTCGGCATAATGCCCGTGTGACGCCGCGTGCGCGGCAGACGTGTGACCTGTTTTGGTGCGTGTCCGGGAGGACGTGATGAATCTGGAAAGCAAATGGCTCGAGGACTTCAGTGCTCTGGCCGCCACCCGCAGCTTCTCGCAGGCGGCCGAACGGCGCTTCGTGACCCAGCCGGCCTTCAGCCGGCGGATCCGCAGCCTGGAAGCGGCGCTCGGGCTGACGCTGGTCAACCGCTCGCGCACGCCGATCGAGCTGACGGCGGCGGGGCAATTGTTCCTCGTAACCGCGCGCACCGTGGTCGAACAGCTCGGTGAAGTGTTGCGCCACCTTCATCACTTGGAAGGCGGGCAGGGCGAAGTGATCCAGGTCGCAGCGGCGCACTCGCTGGCACTCGGTTTCTTCCCGCGCTGGATCGCGCAACTGCGCAATGAAGGCCTGAACATCGCCACCCGGCTGGTCGCGACCAACGTTGGCGACGCGGTGCACGCGCTGCGTGAAGGTGGCTGCGACTTGATGCTGGCGTTCTATGACCCGGACGCCGCCATGCAGATGGACCCGGAAATCTTCCCGTCGCTGCACCTGGGCCAGACCGAAATGCTCCCGGTGTGCGCGGCGGATGCCGATGGCAAACCGATGTTCGATCTGGAAGGAGAGGGCAGTGTGCCGTTGCTGGCGTATAGCGCCGGAGCGTTTCTCGGGCGTTCGGTGAATGGCTTGCTGCGCCAGCGTCAGCTGCGTTTCACCACGATTTATGAAACCGCCATGGCCGACAGCCTGAAAAGCATGGCGCTGGAAGGCCT
Organism: Pseudomonas pharyngis; assembly: GCF_021602345.1. Taxonomy (GTDB): domain Bacteria; phylum Pseudomonadota; class Gammaproteobacteria; order Pseudomonadales; family Pseudomonadaceae; genus Aquipseudomonas; species Aquipseudomonas pharyngis. The sequence goes on along the minus strand of NZ_BQID01000001.1, from coordinate 564,005 downwards.
TGGTATCGCCTGGGTTCCGCAACTGAGCGTGCGGGCCGAACTGGCCCGTGGCGAACTGGTGGTCTGCGGCGGTGCGCAATGGCATGTGCCGCTGGAGATTCGCCTGTACCGCTGCGCGCTGGTGCGCAAGGCCAATGTGCGGTTGTTGTGGCGCAAGCTTGAAGGTGGTGCAGCACAAGCTTCCTGAGTGACTGCAGCGCCAATCGGGAGCGAGCCTGCCCGGTTCCACAGGGGATTTGCGGTGTTCTGTCGCTGACCTTAAAGTCAATAAAACCGGGCTTTTGCGGCAGATGACAGATGGTCGCAACGGGGGCTGTTTATTGCTTTCTTTGCGGTATACTGCGCGGCCTTCGGCCGGTTCGTCCGGCCATTTTTCCTACAACAAGCCACGCATCCTGCGTGGCTTGTTGTTTTTGACGCGCCTGCGGGCGCCCAGAGAGAAGAGGCGCGACGATGAGTGCACTGGTTGGCGTGATCATGGGCTCCAAGTCCGATTGGTCCACCCTTAGCCACACCGCCGATATGCTGGAAAAGCTCGGCATCCCGTACGAGGTCAAGGTGGTTTCTGCCCACCGCACCCCGGATCTGCTGTTCCAGTACGCCGAAGAGGCTGAAGGCCGCGGCATCGAGGTGATCATCGCCGGTGCCGGTGGCGCAGCCCACCTGCCAGGCATGTGTGCGGCCAAGACCCACCTGCCGGTGCTGGGCGTGCCGGTGCAGTCGGCGATGCTTTCGGGCGTCGACTCGCTGCTGTCGATCGTGCAGATGCCGGCCGGTATTCCGGTCGCCACCCTGGCCATCGGCAAGGCCGGCGCGATCAACGCCGCGCTGTTGTCGGCGAGCATCCTGGGCGCCAAGCATCCACAATTCCACGCGGTACTGAAAACCTTCCGTGCCGAGCAGACAGACAGCGTCCTGGACAATCCAGACCCACGTATTGCCTGAGGTTGTTGAGATGAAGATCGGTGTAATCGGTGGCGGCCAGTTGGGTCGCATGTTGGCCTTGGCGGGTACTCCGCTGGGCATGAACTTCGCTTTCCTCGACCCTGCGCCGGACGCTTGCGCCGCTGCGCTGGGCGAACACCTGCGGGCCGATTACGGCGATCAGGATCATCTGCGCCAGTTGGCCGATGAAGTCGATCTGGTGACCTTCGAGTTCGAAAGCGTCCCGGCGGAAACCGTGGCGTTCCTGTCGCAATTCGTGCCGGTCTACCCGAGCGCCGAAGCCCTGCGCATCGCTCGCGACCGCTGGTTCGAGAAGAGCATGTTCAAGGACCTGGGGATTCCGACCCCGGCGTTCGCCGACATCCAGTCGCAAGCCGACCTGGACGCCGCCGTCGCGTCGATCAGTCTGCCGGCCGTGCTGAAAACCCGCACCCTGGGTTACGACGGCAAGGGCCAGAAAGTCCTGCGCAAGCCGGAAGACGTGGTCGGTACGTTCGCCGAACTGGGCAGCGTGCCTTGCCTGCTGGAAGGCTTCGTGCCGTTCACCGGTGAAGTGTCGCTGATCGCCGTGCGCGCCCGCGATGGCGAGACGAAATTCTATCCACTGGTGCACAACACCCACGACAGCGGCATTCTCAAGCTGTCGGTCGCCAGCTCCGATCACCCGCTGCAGGCCCTGGCCGAAGACTATTCCAGCCGCGTGCTCAAGCAGCTGGATTATGTCGGTGTGATGGCGTTCGAGTTCTTTGAAGTCGACGGTGGCCTCAAGGCCAACGAAATCGCCCCGCGCGTGCACAACTCCGGGCACTGGACCACCGAAGGCGCCGAGTGCAGCCAGTTCGAAAACCACCTGCGGGCCGTTGCCGGTCTGCCGCTGGGTTCGACCGCCAAGGTCGGCGAGAGCGCGATGCTCAACTTCATCGGTGTGGTGCCGCCGGTCGAGAAGGTCATCGCCATCGACGATTGCCACCTGCATCATTACGGCAAGGCCTTCAAGGCCGGGCGCAAGGTCGGTCACGCCAACCTGCGCTGCAAGGACAAGGCGACCCTCGAGCAGCAGATCCTCAAGGTCGAAGCGCTGATCGCCGAGTAACGACAGTTTCATCTGGCAGCGGCGGAACCATTGCGGGGCCGCCGTTCTCTGATGGCAGGATGCGAAAGTCTGGCTAGGCTTCATCGCATATCTACCATTCAGAGGGAAATGCCATGGGAATTATCGGAACCATCTTTATCGGCCTCATCGTCGGCCTGCTGGCGCGGTTCCTGAAACCGGGCGATGACAGCATGGGCTGGATCATGACCATCCTGCTCGGTATCGGCGGTTCGCTGGCAGCCACTTATGGCGGCCAGGCTCTGGGCATTTATCAGGCCGGTCAGGGCGCAGGTTTCATCGGTGCGCTGGTTGGCGCCATCGTATTGCTGGTGATCTACGGCCTGATCAAAAAGAACTGATTCAAAGCGACAAAGTCCTCTCCGCCAATCCGGCGGGGAGGGCTAAAATGCTCGGCGATTCAGCGTCCCCTCCCTTTTCGAGCATCCTTTACCGAGCACCTTCATGCGCCGTCTTCTGTTGACTCTCCTTTTGCTGGGCAGCGGTCTGGCCCACGCCGGCGAACTGCCGGAAACCGACTGGCTGGAACTGATGCCCAAGTCGGACCAGAAAGCCCTCGAGGCCATGCCTGAAATCGACCACAACTCCCCGGAAGCCACCGGCACCTTCACCCAGAAAGGCGGGATGAAGCAGGCCAAAGGTTTGCCGGCGGTGATGTATTCGACCAAGACCGTAGCGTCGATGAATGACAAACACATCCGCATCGGCGGTTATCCGGTGCCGCTGGAATCCGACGCCAAGGGTCGCAGCACGCTGTTCTTCTTGGTGCCGTACCCGGGCGCCTGCATCCATGTGCCGCCACCGCCACCGAATCAACTGGTGCTGGTGCGCTATCCGAAGGGTTTGAAGCTGGACGATATCTACACGCCGTTATGGGTGACCGGCACGCTGAAGATCGAAAAGGTCAGCAACGACCTGGCCGATGCGGCGTATGCGCTGGAAGCGGACAAGGTGCGGGTGGTGCAGGAATCGGATCTGTAATAGTCACCCCAAAACAGCTGTGGGAGCGAGCCTGCTCGCGAAAGCGGTGTATCAGACACTTGAAGGGTGGCTGACATAACGCATTCGCGAGCAGGCTCGCTCCCACATTTTGTTTTGCGGTACTGGTTAAAGCGGCTTGCTGCCGACGCTGACGCCCATCGTATGGCTAGCACCTGGCGCCAAAGTCACAACGTCGTCCATTACATTCGCCGTCTCGATGCACAGCATGCGTTGCCAGCCGTCGTTGTCCATGTCGGCCAGTGCTGCCGCGCGGTCGATCCACGGGTTCCAGATTACCGCCGTGCGCGAGCCGGTAGCCGTCAGCACAATGCGCCGCTCCCAGGCCGGGTCGACGATGCTCAATTGCGGCGGGGCGTCGAGGTAAATGCGGTCGGTTTCGCCGGCAAAGTGCAGGTCGCCTTGCTGGGTGCAGGTCTTCCAGTCGTCCAGGGTCTCGATGTAGTTCAAGCCATCGACGCCGGCGACGCGCACATTGCGCACATCGCTGACGGAAAAATACGTGTGCAACGCCTGACTGAGGCTGACGGTGTCGTTGCCACGGTTGTGGCTGGTCAGGCTGAACTGCAATTGCTCGGACAAATGCAGGGTCAGGGTCAGGTCGACCTGATGCGGCCAGCCCGGCAGTCCGCCTTCGGGGTGGGGCAGCCTGAATTCGACCTTGACGCCGTCAGCCTCTGATTCGATGCCGCCCAGCTCCCAATCCATTGCCCGCACCAAGCCGTGCGCGGGGGCCGGTTGCGCACCTGTGTACATGGCCTGCACGCTCTGCGGGTTGCGTTCGAACTTGCCGAACCACGGCCAGCACACCGGCACACCGGCGCGGATGCTCTGGCCGGTCTTGAACACGGCCTTGTCGTTGAGCCAGATGATTGGCGGCTGGCCATCGATCTGATAACTGAGGATGTGCGCGCCTTGCTGGGCCACCAGCACTTCGGCCTGACCGTGGCGGATGCGCCAGCAGTTCAGTTCATCCAGTTTCACGGCTTCAACGTTGGGCGTGTTCATGGGACAACTCTCGATCAGCAACTTGGACGACTATCGACCGTGAAACGGTCGCGAGGTTTAACGTGCGCGTGGCGGAACCGAGCGGGTGCGACCGCTGCCATCGATGGCAACGAACACGAACACCGCTTCGGTCACCTTGCGCCACTCGCTGGACAGCGGGTCGTCGCTCCACACCTCGACCATCATCTGGATCGAGCTGCGGCCGATTTCCAGGGTCTGGGTATAAAAGGACAATTGCGCGCCGACAGCCACCGGCACCAGAAACGCCATGCGGTCGATGGCGACGGTCGCGACACGGCCACCGGCAACACGGCTGGCCATGGCCGTGCCGGCCAGGTCCATCTGTGCGACCAGCCAACCGCCGAAAATATCGCCGAAGCCGTTGGTTTCGCGGGGAAGTGCGGTGATTTGCAGGGCCAGGTCGCCTTGCGGGATCGGATCTTCTTGTTCGAGCTCTATCATGCCGGGGGTGCCTCTGACCCGTGACTCTTCGTTGGTGCTGCTGGTGGTAGCCGTCTTCGGGAAAAACGATTCAGCACCGAACATACTACGTTCGTCACGTTTTCCATCAGGCGCCTAAGGAGAAACTCTGCGAAACCGGCTAATCCCGAGCAAAGGCCGGGCCAACGACGTTTTCGCACAGCAACCCCCTACAAACCGGAGCAAGGTTGCGAGTATATCGGTCGGTAGACTCCGCGACGACCGTCCGGTTCTGATTTCGACCGGCAAATACGCACCTCTATGTGCTTTTTCGAACAATTTGCTATGGTGCCGAACCTGCCCGAGCCACAGCCAGCGTTGTTGTGGCGGCAGATCCGACTATAAGAGAAGACCTTGCCATGACCACAGCGCCCTCGAGCCTCGCGCAGCCCGACCAACCCGCACGACCGTTGACCCGCAATGACTACAAGACTCTGTCGCTTTCGGCCCTGGGGGGCGCGCTGGAGTTCTACGATTTCATCATTTTTGTGTTCTTCGCCACCGTGGTCGGCAAATTGTTCTTCCCGGCCGACATGCCCGAGTGGCTGCGCCTGATGCAGACTTTCGGCATCTTCGCCGCCGGCTACCTCGCGCGGCCGCTGGGCGGGATCGTGATGGCGCACTTCGGCGACCTGCTGGGGCGCAAGAAGATGTTCACCCTGAGCATTTTCATGATGGCGGTGCCGACCCTGATCATGGGCCTGCTGCCGACCTACGCGCAGATCGGCCTGTGGGCGCCGATCCTGCTGCTGTTGATGCGCGTCATCCAGGGCGCGGCGATTGGCGGCGAAGTACCGGGGGCATGGGTCTTCGTTTCCGAACACGTACCCGGCAAGCACATCGGCTACGCCTGCGGCACCCTGACCAGCGGCCTGACGGCAGGCATCCTGCTGGGATCGCTGGTCGCCACCGCGATCAACAGCCTCTATACGCCAACGGAAGTTTCCGATTACGCCTGGCGGATTCCGTTCCTGCTGGGTGGCGTGTTCGGCCTGTTCTCGGTTTATCTGCGTCGCTGGCTGCACGAAACCCCGGTGTTCGCCGAACTGCAACTGCGCAAGGCCCTGGCCGAAGAAGTGCCGCTGCGCGCCGTACTGCGCGACCATCGCGGGGCCATTGCAGTGTCGATGCTGCTGACCTGGTTGCTGTCCGCCGGCATCGTCGTGGTGATCCTGATGACCCCGACCGTGCTGCAGACGGTCTATCACTTCTCGCCGACCACCGCGCTGCAATCCAACAGCCTGGCGATCGTGTTCCTGAGCTTTGGCTGCATCATTTCCGGCGCGCTGGCTGATCGCTTTGGTGCCGGACGCGTGTTTGTGTTCGGCTGCGCGGCTCTGCTGGCCAGCTCCTGGACCTTCTACCACAGCCTCGCCGATCACCCGAACTGGCTGTTCCCGCTGTACGCGTTGACCGGTTTTCTGGTCGGCACCATCGGCGCGGTGCCTTATGTGATGGTGAAGGCTTTCCCGCCGGTGGTGCGCTTCAGCGGTCTGTCCTTCTCTTATAACGTCGCTTACGCGATCTTCGGCGGCCTGACCCCGATGGTCGTCAGCCTGCTGCTGAAAGAAAGCGCGATGGGGCCGGCCTACTATGTGGCGGTGCTGTGCGGGATGGGGATCCTGGTCGGCGCGTGGTTGTGGAGCAAAGGTCGCTAAGCCAACTTCACACTTGCGGTTACAACTGAAAGGCCAGCCTTCCGACAGGGATGCTGGCCTTTCATCCAATTGTCATATTTCAGCCATAGAGTGTTCACACGGCCTGCTGATACTTGGCCCCGACTTAACACACCCTATCTGCTAGGAGTAAGGCATGAAACTGAAGCGTTTGATGGCGGCAATGACTTTTGTCGCTGCTGGCGTTGCGACCGCCAACGCGGTTGCCGCTGTTGACCCTGCTATCCCGAGCTACACCAAGACCACTGGTGTGTCGGGCAACCTGTCCAGCGTCGGCTCCGATACCCTGGCCAACCTCATGACCCTCTGGGCCGAGAACTACAAAAAAGAATACCCGAACGTAAACATCCAGATTCAGGCCGCTGGCTCCGCCACCGCGCCACCTGCGCTGACTGAAGGCACCTCCAATCTGGGCCCGATGAGCCGCAAGATGAAGGACACCGAACTGGCGGCCTTCGAACAGAAATACGGCTACAAGCCAACCGCTATCCCGGTTGCCGTGGACGCCCTGGCTGTCTTCGTGCACAAGGACAACCCGATCCAGCACCTGACCATGGAACAGGTTGACGCGATCTTCTCGTCCACCCGCCTGTGCGGCGCCAAAGCCGACGTGAAGACCTGGGGCGACCTGGGCGTGACCGGCGACCTGGCCAACAAGCCGGTTCAGCTGTTTGGCCGTAACTCGGTATCCGGCACCTACGGCTACTTCAAGGAAGAAGCCCTGTGCAAAGGCGACTACAAGCCTAACGTCAACGAACAACCAGGCTCGGCTTCGGTCGTGCAGTCGATCAGCTCCTCGCTGAACGGCATCGGTTACTCGGGCATCGGCTACAAGACCGCCAGCGTGAAAACCGTGGCCCTGGCCAAGAAAGGCAGCTCGGACTTCATCGAAGACACCGAAGAAAACGCCCTGAACGGCAAGTATCCGCTGTCGCGTTTCCTGTACGTATACGTCAACAAAGCCCCGAACAAGCCTCTGGCCCCGCTGGAAGCCGAGTTCGTGAAACTGGTTCTGTCGAAACAGGGTCAGGAAGTGGTCGTGAAAGACGGTTACATCCCGCTGCCGGCCAAGGTTGCTGCAAAAGCACTGGCTGACCTGGGTCTGCAGGAAGGCGGCGCTGAAGTCGCAAAAAAGTAACAAACTGAGTCAGGGGTGAACCCCGCCTGACTCACGTGTGGGGCCCGGCCCGCAAGCGGCCCGGCCCCCACACTCCCCGAATTCTTCTATCCACTGCCAGTGCCCTGCTGGCGGCGGATTTGGTGCGTCACTGCATTGTCATCTTTCTGTCATACAGGATCGCTAGGGTGTGCGCATGAATGATCTGGCCAATTCCAAAATGACTACGAACCCTCCCAAGCGCATTGACTTCAATACGCCTGAGTTGCAACGCAAGCGCCGCATTCGCGCGCTCAAGGATCGCTTCACCCGCTGGTACGTCCTCGTCGGCGGTCTGGCGGTGCTGGCAGCCATCACCCTGATTTTCTTCTTCCTCGCCTACGTGGTCGCGCCGCTGTTCAAAGGTGCCGACCTGACCGCGAAAGATGCACTCACCCCGGCCTGGATGCAGGACGCCGGCAAGCCGCTGATGATTTCGCTCGAAGAGCAGAATCAGGTGGCCATGCGCGTTTCCGACAAGGGCCAGGCGCTGTTCTTCGACATCGACAGTGGCGCTGAACTGAAGCGCGTCGATCTGCCCCTGCCGGCAGGCGCCAGTGTGACCTCCATCGGCGAAGACCAGCCGGGCCATCCGCTGGTGGCCGTGGGCCTGTCCAACGGCCAGGCGCTGGTGTTCCGTCACACTTATAAAGTCAGCTACCCGGATGGCAAGAAGACCATCACCCCGGCCATTGAGTACCCGTACGGCGAGACACCGATCGCGCTGAACGAAAGTGGCGGTGCGCTGGAGCACGTCAGCCTCAATGCCACCGATTCGACCCTGATGCTGGTCGGCTCCACCGGTTCGCAACTGAATGTGCTGTCGCTGACCAGCGAAGAAAACATGATGACCGGCGAAGTCACCAACGAGCAGAAGCGTATCGATCTGCCGCAGATGACCGAGCCCGTAAAAAACATCTTCGTCGACCCGCGCCAGCAATGGCTGTACGTGGTCAACGGGCGTGCTCAGGCCGACGTGTTCAGCCTGCGCGACAAGAGCCTCAACGGTCGCTACAAGCTGCTGGAAAACGCTGACGCTGAAGTCACTGCGACTACGCAACTGGTCGGTGGTATCTCGCTGATCGTCGGTGACTCCAAGGGTGGCCTGGCCCAGTGGTTCATGGCCCGCGACACCGATGGCGAGCTGCGCCTGAAGCAGATCCGCACCTTCCAGATGGGCACCACGCCGATCGTTGAAATTTCCGCCGAAGAACGTCGCAAGGGCTTCCTGGCCCTGGATGCCAGCGGCAAGCTCGGCGTGTTCCACAGCACCGCGCACCGCACCTTGCTGGTCGATCAAGTCGTCGAAGGCCAGGGCCTGTTCGGTCTGTCGCCACGGGCCAACCGCGTGATCGTCGAAGCCGGCGGCAAGCTGCAACCGCTGCTGCTCGACAACCCGCACCCGGAAGTCTCGTGGAGCGCACTGTGGAGCAAGGTCTGGTACGAGAACTACGACGAGCCTAAATACGTCTGGCAATCGACCGCCGCCAACACCGATTTCGAACCGAAACTGAGCCTGTCGCCACTGACCTTCGGCACCCTGAAAGCCGCGTTCTACGCGATGCTGCTGGCCGCACCGCTGGCCGTCGCCGCTGCGATCTACACCGCGTACTTCATGGCCCCGGGCATGCGCCGCAAGGTCAAGCCGGTGATCGAGCTGATGGAAGCGATGCCGACGGTGATCCTCGGTTTCTTCGCCGGTCTGTTCCTCGCACCGTATGTAGAAGGGCATCTGCCGGGTATCTTCAGCCTGCTGATGCTGCTGCCGATCGGCATTCTGATCGCCGGTTTCACCTTCAGTCGTCTGCCTGAATCGCTCCGCCTGAAAGTCCCGGACGGCTGGGAAAGTGCACTGCTGATTCCGGTGATCCTGTTCGTGGGCTGGCTGTCGCTGTACATGAGCCCTTTCATGGAGAACTGGTTCTTCGGCGGTGACATGCGCATGTGGATTTCCCACGACCTGGGAATCACCTACGACCAGCGCAACGCACTGGTGGTCGGTCTGGCCATGGGTTTTGCGGTGATCCCGAACATCTATTCGATCGCCGAAGACGCCGTGTTCAGCGTGCCGCGCGGCCTGACCCTGGGCTCGCTGGCCCTCGGTGCCACGCCGTGGCAGACCATGACGCGCGTGGTGATCCTGACCGCCAGCCCGGGCATCTTCTCGGCGCTGATGATCGGCATGGGCCGTGCGGTCGGTGAAACCATGATCGTGCTGATGGCCACCGGCAACACCCCGGTCATGGAAATGAACCTGTTCGAAGGCCTGCGCACCCTGGCCGCCAACGTCGCGGTGGAAATGCCGGAGTCGGAAGTCGGCGGCAGCCACTACCGCGTGCTGTTCCTCTCGGCGCTGGTGCTGCTGTTGTTCACCTTCGTCATGAACACCCTCGCGGAACTGATTCGTCAGCGTCTGCGCAAGAAATACTCGTCGCTTTAAGCAAAGGTAGAAGTCTGTGAAACAGAACTCCCTGAAAGGATGGTTCAAGAGCGGCGCCCCCGGCGTCTGGATCAGCGGCGGCGCGGTGTCCATCGCGGTCATCATGACCATTGGCCTGCTGGCGGTGATCGCCGTGCGCGGTCTGGGTCACTTCTGGCCGGCGGATCTGATCCACGCCAGCTATGACGTACCGGGCCAGGGCCAGCATCTGGTCGTGGGCGAAGTGGTGCAGAAAGAAGAAGTGCCGCGCGCCCGTCTGAAGAGCGCCGGCCTGCCGGTGCCGGACGAAGGTCCGGAATTCATGACCCGCGAGCTGATCAAGGTCGGCAACCGTGACCTGAACGGCAACGACTTCACCTGGATCGTCGGCGAGTGGCTGACCGACCAGAAGAATCCGCCGGAGCTGATGGCGCTGGAGCGTCGTGAGTGGGGCAACTTCTACGGCTACCTGGTCAACGTCAAACAGGACGGCAAGGTGATCGCCGAAGGCGAAGCGGCCTGGCCTGAGCTGCAGGCGCGGATCAACCGCGTGAACGGCCTCGCCGCGCAGCTCAAGTCGCTGGAAAAAACCGACATCGGCGCAATCAACGCCGGCCTCGAGCGCATCCGTCTGCACGGTCGCAAGCTGGAGCTGGAAGGCAAGCTCGACGCCACCGCGCAAGCGGACATGGAATCCGAGCGCGCCGAGCTGAACGCCCGCTATCAGGACATCGAAGCCCGTCTGGCTGATCTGCACGCGCAGTTCAACCGTGACGCGCTGACCGCTCGCGATGCCAACGGCAAGGAAATCGAAATCGGCCTGGGCAAAGTGGTTCACGCCTACCAGCCGAACGCGATGGGGACGTTCACCAAGATCGGTTTCTACTTCAGCAAGGTCTGGGAATTCCTGTCCGACGACCCGCGTGAAGCGAACACCGAAGGCGGGATTTTCCCGGCGATCTTCGGCACCGTGATGATGACCCTGATCATGGCGATGATCGTGACCCCGTTCGGCGTGTTGGCGGCGGTGTACCTGCGTGAATACGCCAAGCAGAACACCCTGACCCGGGTGATCCGGATCGCGGTGAACAACCTGGCGGGTGTTCCGGCGATTGTTTACGGCGTGTTCGGTCTGGGCTTCTTCGTCTATGTGCTCGGTGGCTCGCTCGACCGTCTGTTCTTCCCTGAAGCGCTGCCGGCACCGACCTTCGGTACGCCGGGTCTGCTCTGGGCTTCGCTGACCCTGGCGCTGCTGGCGGTGCCGGTGGTGATCGTGGCCACCGAGGAAGGTCTGGCGCGTATCCCGCGCACCGTGCGTGAGGGCTCGCTGGCCCTCGGCGCGACCAAGGCTGAAACCCTGTGGAAGATCGTTCTGCCGATGGCCAGTCCGGCCATGATGACCGGCATGATCCTCGCCGTGGCTCGCGCCGCCGGTGAAGTGGCGCCGCTGATGCTGGTGGGTGTGGTGAAACTGGCGCCGTCGCTGCCGGTGGACGGCAACTACCCGTACCTGCACCTGGATCAGAAGATCATGCACCTGGGCTTCCACATCTACGATGTCGGCTTCCAGAGCCCGAACGTCGAGGCCGCGCGGCCGCTGGTGTACGCCACGGCGCTGTTGCTGGTGCTGGTGATCGCCACCCTGAACCTGTCGGCGGTGTACATCCGTAACCACCTGCGCGAGAAGTACAAGGCGCTGGACAGCTGATCGCCGTCACAAGAATTGAAGGGCTGCCGGCCTGTATCCCGGCAGCCAACCGAACCGAATTTGTTAGCACAGGGGATCTCCCATGCAGCACGAAACACATACCCACGGCATCAACATGTCTGCCCTGGGCCGCGACAAGCAGAGCCTGAACCTCGAGCAGGAAACCGTGGCCATCGAAGTACCGGGCCTGAGCCTGTACTACGGCGAGAAACAGGCGCTGTTCGACGTCAGCATGAACATCCCGAAACAGCGCGTGACCGCCTTCATCGGCCCGTCCGGCTGCGGCAAGTCCACGCTGCTGCGTACCTTCAACCGCATGAACGACCTGGTGGACGGCTGCCGCGTCGAAGGCGCGATCAACCTGTACGGCAACAACATCTACCGCAAGGGCGAAGACGTGGCCGAGCTGCGTCGCCGGGTCGGCATGGTGTTCCAGAAGCCTAACCCGTTCCCGAAGACCATCTACGAGAACGTGGTCTACGGCCTGCGCATCCAGGGCATCAACAAGAAGCGCATCCTCGACGAAGCCGTCGAGTGGGCACTGAAAGGCGCGGCCCTGTGGGACGAAGTCAAAGACCGTCTGCATGACTCGGCCCTCGGCCTGTCCGGTGGTCAGCAACAGCGTCTGGTGATCGCCCGTACTATCGCCGTGGAACCGGAAGTGCTGCTGCTCGACGAACCGTGCTCGGCACTCGACCCGATCTCGACCCTGAAAGTCGAAGAGTTGATCTACGAGCTCAAATCCAAGTTCACCATCGTCATCGTGACCCACAACATGCAGCAGGCGGCGCGGGTGTCCGACTACACGGCGTTCATGTACATGGGCAAACTGGTGGAATTCGGCGACACCGATACCCTGTTCACCAATCCGGCCAAGAAGCAGACCGAAGACTACATCACCGGTCGTTACGGCTGACAGTTGCGGGTTATTCACAGAATTGACGCTGCGGCCCGCCGCACCTTACCGGACGCTCCAAGGACGCCAACATGATTAGTAAAGAAGGCCTTACCCATCACATTTCCGCGCAGTTCAACGCCGAACTGGAAGAAGTGCGCAGCCACCTGCTGGCCATGGGCGGGCTGGTCGAGAAACAGGTCAACGACGCGGTCACCGCGCTGATCGAGGCCGACTCGGGCCTGGCCCAGCAAGTGCGCGAGATCGACGACCAGATCAACCAGATGGAACGCAACATCGACGAAGAATGCCTGCGCATTCTGGCCCGTCGTCAGCCGGCGGCCTCCGACCTGCGTCTGATCATCAGCATCTCCAAGTCGGTGATCGACCTTGAGCGCATCGGCGACGAAGCGACCAAGATCGCCCGCCGTGCGATCCAGTTGTGCGAAGAAGGCGAAGCGCCGCGCGGTTACGTCGAGGTTCGCCACATCGGCGACCAGGTGCGCAACATGGTCCGCGATGCGCTGGACGCTTTCGCCCGCTTCGACGCCGACCTGGCGCTGTCGGTGGCGCAATACGACAAGATCATCGACCGCGAATACAAGACCGCCCTGCGCGAGCTGGCGACTTACATGATGGAAGACCCGCGCTCTATCTCGCGGGTCTTGAGCATTATCTGGGTGCTGCGTTCGCTTGAGCGGATCGGCGACCACGCGCGCAACATCTCCGAGCTGGTGATTTACCTGGTGCGCGGTACCGACGTGCGGCACATGGGCCTCAAGCGCATGAAGGAAGAAGTTGAAGGGACAAGTGGCGAAACCGCTAATGTTCCGGGCGATGCTGACGATAAGTAAGATTGCCTGAGAAAAGCGCCCGGCCCTTTGGCCGGGCGTTTTTGTTTCTGCTTTTCATAGGCAGAACCGAAATAAAAAGCAGCACCCGCGAACGAAAAGTCCCGGCGTGACTGAAGAGTTTTGGCAATGTGCCATCAGCCAGCGTTATGCTTGCCGGGATTTTAATAGGGGTGTTGGATGAGCAAGATCAGTGTGTTGGTCGTGGACGATGCATCGTTCATTCGTGACCTGGTGAAAAAGTGCCTGCGTAATTACTTCCCGGGGATCCGCACCGAGGACGCCATCAACGGCAAGAAGGCCCAGGCCATGCTGGCCAAGGAAGCCTTCGACCTGGTGCTGTGCGACTGGGAAATGCCGGAAATGTCCGGTCTCGAACTGCTGACCTGGTGCCGTGAGCAGGACAACCTCAAGACCATGCCGTTCATCATGGTCACCAGCCGGGGCGACAAGGAAAACGTCGTGCAGGCGATCCAGGCCGGTGTTACCGGTTATGTCAGCAAGCCGTTCACCAACGAGCAACTGCTGACCAAGGTCAAGCAGGCCCTGAACAAGGTCGGCAAGCTCGACACTCTGATGAACAGCGCTCCAACCAAGATGAACTCGGCGTTCGGCAACGACTCCCTGAGCGCGTTGACCGGCGGCAAGGCTGCCGTGGTCGGTTCCGCTCCGGCTGCTGCTGCGGCCAACCCGTTTGCCAAGCCTGCCGCTGCAGCCCCGGCACCTGCCGCCGCGCCACAGCGTGGTCTGCTCAACAGCCCGCCGGTGAAAGCGCCAGCAGCCTCAAGCGCTCCGGCCGGCGGTCGCGGTCAGGGTCAACTGCGCCTGCCAAGCGGCACCCAGCAATGCGTGATCAAGGCCCTGAGCATCAAGGAAGCGCTGCTGGTGGTGAAACGCACCGACACCCTGCCGCAGATTCTCGATAGCGCCGTGCTCGATCTGGAGCAGGGCGACAACGCCGAAATCGCCCGCCTCAACGGCTACCTGCACGCCGTCGTTGCGCACGAGCCGAAACCCGACAGCGACTGGCTGCAACTGACCTTCCGCTTCGTCGACCAGGACGCGCAGAAGCTCGACTACATCTCCCGCCTGATCGCCCGCGGCACGGCGCAGAAGCACTTCGTTCCGGGCGCGTGATCTTCGTCGCCTGACCGTCCGCCATCGCCAGCAGGCTGGCTCCCACGGGGTTCACACCGAACCTGTGGGAGCCAGTCTGCTGGCGATGGGGTCATCAAAAGCACCACCCATCTCTCGCACTGCCCAATTTGAAACATCTGTCGACTAGCCTGGTCTGCTTCAGCTGCTAGGCTCATTCCCAGGCCTTACTCGACAGAACTTTTGCCCATGCCCCTGCGCCTGCTGTTTTTCTGTGGTCTGTTCATGGCCTCCACCTCGACGGTGGCCATGACGATCTACAAGTCCACCGATGCCAACGGAGTGGTTTCGTACAGCGACCGTCCGAGCAAAGGCTCCCAGGTGTTCGTGTTTCAGGATCGGATGGTCGAGCGCCTCGAGCGCCAGGTCTATCTCGACATCAAGAAACAGAAGGGCGCGGACGTGGTGTTCGTGCGCAACGACCTGTATGCGCCGGTCGAGGTTGCCCTGGCGTTTACCGGGATGAGCAACGTGCGCGGCGCACCGGCGCAAACGATTCGCCGGGTGCTGCCGGCGCGCAGCAATACGCGGCTGGCGTTGCTGACGCCGGTATCCGGTGGCAAACCGCTGGTGTACACGCCGATGTTCCAGTATTCCCTCGGCGACCCGGCTGGCGCGGCTCAGGGCTATCGCTATCCGTTTCCATGGCGTGGCGGGCCATTTCGCCTGAGTCAGGGCGCCAATGGTGATTACAGCCACTTCGGGCCGAAGAACAAATACGCGATGGACATTGCCATGCCGGTCGGCACGCCGATCATTGCGGCGCGGGCCGGCGTAGTGGTGAAGACCGAGAATTCCCAGAACGGACGCGGCACCGATCCGTCCGGCAACTTCGTTCGGATCCTGCACGACGACGGCACGATGGGCGTGTACCTGCATCTCAAGCAAGGGTCGGTGAGTGTGCGCGAGGGGCAGCGAGTGGCGGTGGGCAGTCCGCTGGCGCTGTCCGGCAACACCGGCAACAGCAGCGGCCCGCACTTGCACTTCGTGGTGCAGCGCAATACCGGGATGGGGCTGGTGTCGATTCCGTATCAGTTCAACCAGCCGCTGGGGGCGTTGCCCAACTTTGCGCTGGGCAAGCAGTAAACCCCGTCAGTCGAGCATCAGCACCTTGGCCAGAATGATCTTCGGACCTTTCATCTTCTTGATGATGATCCGCAGGCCTTCGACCTCCAGCACTTCTTCCTCTTCCGGCACCCGTTTCAGGGTTTCGTAGATCAGCCCGGCGAGGGTTTCGGCTTCGATGTGATCCAGGTCGATCCCCAGCAGGCGCTCGACCTTGAACAGCGGCGTATCGCCCCGCACCAGCAACTTGCCCGGCTGGTAGGCGAGGATGCCGCGCTCGGCCTTGCGGTGCTCATCCTGGATGTCGCCGACCAGCACTTCCAGCACGTCTTCCATGGTCAGGTAGCCGATGATGTTGCCGTCGGCCTCTTCGACCACAGCGAAGTGCGAGCCGCCCTTGCGGAACTGCTCCAGCAGCTGCGACAGCGGCATGTGCCGCGACACGCGCTCCAGTGGGCGGGTCAGTTCGGCGAGGTTGAACGACTCGGGAATGTGATCCAGCGCCGCCAGCTCCAGCAGCAGATCCTTGATGTGCAGCAGGCCGACGAATTCCTTGCGCTCGCTGTCGTATACCGGATAACGGCTGAACTTGTGGCGACGGAACATCGCCAGGATTTCTTTCAGCGGGGCGTTGAACTCGAGGGTGATCAGGTCTTCCCGGGAGTTGGCCCAGTCGACCACTTCCAGTTCGCCCATTTCCACCGCCGAGGCCAGCACGCGCATGCCCTGGTCGCTCGGGTCCTGGCCACGGCTGGAGTGCAGGATCAGTTTCAGTTCTTCGCGGCTGTAATGGTGCTCGTGATGCGGGCCGGGCTCACCTTGACCCGCAATGCGCAGGATGGTGTTGGCGCTGGCGTTGAGCAGGTAGATCGCCGGGTACATGGCCCAGTAGAACAGGTACAGCGGCACCGCCGTCCACAGCGACAGCAGCTCGGGTTTGCGGATCGCCCAGGATTTGGGTGCGAGCTCGCCGACCACGATGTGCAGGTACGAAATGATGAAGAACGCAGTGAAGAACGAGATGCCTTTGACGACTTCCGCCGACTGCACGCCGACCGCGCTCAGCAGCGGCTCGAGAATGTGCGCGAACGCCGGCTCACCGACCCAGCCCAGGCCGAGGGAGGCGAGAGTGATACCGAGCTGGCACGCCGAGAGGTAAGCATCGAGCTGACTGTGCACCGTGCGCAGGATGTGCCCGCGCCAGCCGTGCTGCTCAGCGATGGCTTCGACCCGGGTCGAGCGCAGTTTGACCATGGCGAATTCCGCCGCAACGAAGAAGCCGTTGAGCAGAACCAGGATCAGAGCGAAAAGAATCATGCCGAAATCGGCGAATATTGTTGCGAGGGACAAGCCAGGGGAAGGGTCCATGATGGAGTTTTGCGGGTTCCGTGTGATTCGAAAGAAAGAAAAATCCGCACCTGAAAGGCAGGCGCAAGTCAGCCAATGTAGCGGCTGACCTGGCGATTGCCTAGTCCGGCATTACTCAGCGGCGCTGATGACCCGTGCCTGAGCGACCTGGGCCGGGGCGAAATGGCAGGTGAAGGTGCTGCCGTGACCGGGCACGCTGCTGATTTCCATCCGGGCGCGATGGCGCAGCAGTACGTGTTTGACGATGGCCAGGCCCAGGCCCGTGCCGCCGGTGTTGGAGTTGCGGCTGGAGTCGACGCGGTAGAAGCGTTCGGTCAGGCGCGGCAGGTGTTTGCTGTCGATGCCGATCCCGGAATCCTGCACGCTCAGGTGCGCGCCCTGATCGTCGCCCCACCAGCGGATGCGGATATTGCCCTCGGCCGGGGTGTATTTGACGGCGTTGAACACCAGATTGGAAAACGCACTGCGCAGTTCCGCCTCGCTGCCCTTGAGCAGGATGCGGGTGTCGGCTTCCAGGGTGATGCGCTGATTCTTCGAGCCGGACAACTGCTGCGCATCGCTCTTGATCGACTGCAGCAGGGTGTCGATGTGCACGGGCTGGTTGTCCGACGGGTAATCGGTGGCTTCCAGCTTGGCCAGCAACAGCAGGTCGTTGAGCAGGGTTTGCATACGCCCGCCCTGTTGCTGCATCTGCTGCAGGGCGCGGCTCCAGCGCGGGTTCACTTCCTCGACGTTGTCGAGCAGGGTTTCCAGGTAGCCGCAGATCACCGTCAGCGGGGTGCGCAGCTCGTGGGAGACGTTGGCGATGAAGTCCTTGCGCATCTGTTCCAGCTGATGGATGCGCGTGACGTCGCGCACCAGCATCAAGTGTTCGTTGTTGCCGTAGCGCGTGAGGTACAGCTGGATGCGTACGCGATCATTGGTCGGTGAGGGGATTTCCAGCGGTTCGGCGTAGCTTTCCTGCTCGAAGTATTCCTTGAAACGCGGATGCCGGACGAGGTTGGTCACCGGCTGGCCGCTGTCCTGCGGGGTCTTGAGGCCGAGCAGGGTTTCGGCGGCGCGGTTCCACCATTCCAGGTTGCCGTCGCTGTCGAGCATGATCACCGCGTCTTTCAGCGCGGCGGTGGACTCCTGAACGCGGTCGATCACCGCTTGCAGGCGTCCGCGCACTCGTTGGTCGCGGCGTTGCAGGTGGTAGATGCTGTCGAACACCTCGCCCCACAGGCCGTAGCCGTCGGGCGGTGCTTCATCGGGTTGGTGCAGGCGCAGCCATTCGTGCAGGCGCAGCAGTTGCTTGAGCGTCCAGGCCAGGTACAGGCCCAGGCCCGCCGCCAGACTCCAGCCGTAGTAGCCGGTGATCAGGCCGATCACCAGGCAGCCGGTGACCAGCAACAGCATGTGGCGAATCAGGGTGCCATGCCAGTTTTGGTTCACGGAAAATGCGGTCCTTGTCTACGGGGCTGACGCTCGGCTCAGGCTTTGGTGGAGAATCGGTAGCCGGTGCCGCGCACGGTTTGTACCAGATTTTCGTAGGCATCGCCGAGGGCCTTGCGCAGGCGCCGGATGTGCACGTCGACGGTGCGCTCTTCAACATAGACGTTGCCGCCCCAGACCTGATCCAGCAACTGGCCACGGGTGTAGGCGCGCTCCTGGTGGGTCATGAAGAATTGCAGCAGACGGTATTCGGTCGGGCCCATCTCGGCAGGTTTGCCGTCGATGGTCACGCGGTGGCTGATCGGGTCGAGCAGCAGGCCGCCGACTTCGATCGGCGCTTCGCCATCGGTCGGGCCGGCGCGACGCAGCACGGCCTTGAGGCGTGCCACCAGTTCGCGGGGGGAAAACGGTTTGGTGATGTAGTCGTCGGCGCCGACTTCCAGGCCCTGGATCTTGTTGTCCTCTTCGCCCTTGGCAGTGAGCATGATGATCGGGATGTCCCCGGTCAGCTCGTCACGCTTGAGGCGGCGGGCCAGCTCGATGCCGGAAGTGCCGGGCAGCATCCAGTCGAGCAGGATCAGGTCCGGCTTGCGGTCGACGATGATGGCGTGGGCCTGCTGCGAGTTCTCTGCCTCGAGGCAGTCATAGCCGGCCATTTCCAACGCAACGGCGATCATTTCGCGAATGGGCGCTTCGTCGTCGACGATCAGAATGCTCCTGCCAACCATGCCTTAATCCTCTTGTCATTTAACTGTCTTGCGCCGCATTAGATAACGGAATTATTGCAGTCGTGTGACAGTATTTTAGTCCGGCGGCGATTGTGCGAATCCTGAACTAAGCTCTAAGTCCGAATCCTGACAACCACAAGAGAAGGTTTCCATGACTCAAATGACTGCTTCCTTTAAGGCTTTGCTGATGGCTGCCGCCCTGACTCTGCCTGGACTGGCGATGGCGGCCGAGCCGGCCATGATGAAAGACGGAATGATGGTCGACCACAAGGGCATGACGCTTTACACGTTCGACAAGGACAGTGGCGGCAAGTCGATGTGCAACGGCGATTGCGCCAAGAACTGGCCGCCGTTGATGGCGCCGGCAGATGCCAAGGCTGAAGGTAAATGGACAGTCATCAAACGCGATGACGGCATGATGCAGTACGCCTACGACGGCAAGCCGCTGTACACCTTCGTGAAAGACGCCAAGCCGGGCGATATGACCGGTGACAAGATGAAGGATGTGTGGCACGTGGTTCACGAGCACAAGTAAACGCAAATTCCCTGTGGGAGCGGGCCTGCTCCCACAGGTCGTGCACTTCAGCGTAACGCGTAATCCAGCACGATCCCGACGAAAATCGCCAGCCCGGCCCAGTGGTTGTGCAGGAACGCCTTGAAGCACCGCATCCGGTCCCGGTCGCGGGTGTACCAGAATTCCCAGGCGTAGCACCCGGCGGCTACCAGCAGGCCGAGGTGGAACCAGATTCCCAGCTCGAATTTCGACCCCGCCAGCACCAGACAGCCCAGCGACAGCGCCTGCAAGGTCAGGATGATCACCCGGTCTGCATCGCCGAACAGGATCGCCGTGGATTTCACGCCGATCTTCAGGTCATCGTCGCGGTCGGTCATCGCGTAATAAGTGTCGTAGCCCACCGTCCACAGCAGATTGGCGATCCACAGCAGCCAGGCGGTGGCCGGCAGCTCACCGGTTTCGGCGGTGAACGCCATCGGCATGCCCCAGGAAAACGCCGCGCCCAGCACCACTTGCGGGTAGTAGGTGTAGCGCTTCATGAACGGATAAGTGAACGCCAGCGCCAGACCGCCCAGCGACAGCCAGATGGTCGCGGCGTTGGTGCACAGCACCAGCAGGAAACTCACGCCCATCAACAGCGCGAAGAACACCAGCGCTTCTTTCGAGCTGATCCTGCCGGCAGCAATGGGTCGCTGCGCAGTGCGTTTGACGTGGCCGTCGACCTTGCGGTCGGCCCAGTCATTGATCACGCAACCCCCAGCGCGGGTCAGGATCACGCCGAGGACGAAAATCACGATATTGGCCAGCGATGGCGAGCCTTTACCGGCAATCCACAGGGCCCAGAGCGTCGGCCACAGCAGCAGGTAAATGCCGATCGGCTTGTCCATCCGCGTCAGCTGGATGAAGTCCCAGGCGCGCGGGTTCAAGCGATTCAGGGATTTGAGCAGGCTTTGGTACATCAGCAGTTCTCCGGACGGGCGCGGACAGCTTCCCACAGCGCAGGCAGGAAAATCTCCGCCACCAGGACGCTCAAGGCGCCACGGTCGAAACGCGAGCGCCGTCCCCACAGGCCGGCAGCCCGGGAGCCTTCCGGCAACCAGTGTTCCGGGTAATGGCAGACTTCGATGGCGCGGCGCTGGAAGGCGTGATCGCAAAACAGCAGTTCGCCCAGCGAGCGGCTGCCCAGTTCATCCATGTGCAAGCCGTCGCCCTGCAAGGCACTGCGCGACGCCACGCTGCGGGCGAACACCCAGGCCTCGCCATGCCCGCGCAGATACACCTCGCGCACCCAGCCCTCGCTGCCTTCGGCCAGGTCCAGCGCGGCGCATTCGTCGTCGCGCAGGGTCTGCCAGCCTTCGAAAAGCGGCGTCACGCTGAAGCCGTCATCGGACAGGCGCGTCAGCCGGCGGGTCAGGGAGCCTTCATCGAACAGCCAGTCCAGCGTGGATGTGTCGGGGAGGGGTGTCAGTTCGCTTTGCGGGCGCCACAGCGGAGCGTTTGTGTGTTGCACAATGAGTCATTATTGGCAGCAAATGAGGCGGCGAGCTTACCATGCTGAACCGAGAGTTTGATTGATCCGGGACGCCGCTGCGCCGAACAGGCTTGCATCTGCCCGGTTCGATCAGTACAAAACGCCCTGAGCCGGACGGCAACGCTGCACCATCGACCGTCCGCGCCGGCTAAAGCCTGAACCCTGAGGAAGTACCTGAATGAAAAAGTGGCAATGTGTGGTCTGCGGCCTGATCTACAACGAAGCCGACGGCTGGCCGGATGACGGCATTGCGCCGGGCACCCTGTGGCAGGACGTGCCGGAAGACTGGCTGTGCCCGGACTGCGGCGTCGGCAAGATGGACTTCGAAATGATCGAAATCAACTGAGAAAACACTGAGGAGTAGGGCATGAGCGCACCTGTCGTCATCATTGGCACCGGGCTTGCGGGTTACAACCTGGCCCGCGAGTTTCGCAAACTCGATGGCGAAACCCCGTTGCTGCTGATTACCGCCGATGACGGTCGCTCCTACTCCAAGCCGATGCTTTCAACCGGCTTCGGCAAGCACAAGGACGCCGACGGCTTGAGCATGGCCGAGCCGGGCGCGATGGCCGAGCAGTTGAAGGCCGAGATCCGCACCCATACCCGCATCAGCGGCATCGATCCGGGCCACAAGCGGCTGTGGATCGGTGAGGAAGCGGTGAGCTATCGCGACTTGATCCTCGCCTGGGGCGCGGAAACCGTGCGTGTGCCGATCGAAGGCGACGGCGGGGATCTGGTGTTCCCGATCAACGATCTCGAAGACTACGCGCGCTTTCGCGCGGCGGCCGCCGGCAAGCGTCGGGTGCTGTTGCTCGGTGCCGGGCTGATCGGCTGCGAGTTCGCCAACGACCTGATTCTGGGTGGCTACGAGGTGCAACTGGTTGCACCGTGCGAGCAGGTGATGCCGACCCTGCTGCATCCCGCTGCGGCGGCTGCGGTGCAGGCCGGGCTGGAAAGCCTCGGTGCACGTTTCCACCTCGGCCCGGTGCTGACCCGCCTGCAAAAAGTCGCTGATGGGCTGGAAGCGCACCTGTCCGACGGTCAGGTTGTCCCGTGCGATGTGGTGGTCTCGGCCATCGGCCTGCGCCCGCGGATCGATCTGGCGGCGGCCGCCGGCATCCAGACCAATCGCGGCGTGGTGGTCGACCGTCATCTGCAAACCTCGCACGCCAACATTTACGCTTTGGGCGACTGCGCCGAGGTCGACGGGCTGAATCTTCTGTACGTCATGCCCCTCATGAGTTGTGCGCGAGCGCTGGCACAGACCCTGGCCGGCAACCCGACCGTGGTGAACTACGGACCGATGCCGATCACCGTGAAAACCCCGGTTTGCCCACTGGTGGTTTCCCCGCCGCCACGGGGCCGCGAAGGCGTCTGGACGGTCGAAGGGCAGGGCGCCGACGTCAAGGTGCTGTGTCATGACGCCGAAGGGCAACTGCTCGGTTATGCCCTGACCGGCACGACGGTGATGGAAAAACTTGCGCTGAACAAACAGCTTCCGGCCTTGCTGGCGTAAATACCGGTCGTTCTGTCGGAATCACCCCGCTTTTGCCCCCACAAACGTCGCGGGGAGACTGGCGCCGCCCTTAACCGCGTGCCATCCTCACTCCCGTCTGCCGCAGAGTAGAGCCTGCGGCGCCTTGGGCGCTGTTCCAACGAGAACAGCACGGACATAACAACAAAAAACCGTCAAAGGGGCTTCACTAATGCGTAAACCAGAACTCGCCGCTGCAATCGCTGAAAAAGCGGATCTGACCAAAGAGCAGGCCAACCGCGTTCTCAACGCCGTTCTCGAAGAAATCACCGGCGCCCTGCACCGCAAGGACAGCGTCACGCTGGTGGGCTTCGGCACCTTCCTGCAACGCCACCGCGGTGCCCGCACCGGCAAAAACCCGCAGACCGGTGAACCGGTGAAGATCAAGGCCAGCAACACCGTTGCGTTCAAGCCAGGCAAATCGTTGAAAGACAGCGTTAATCCATAATCGCGGCGCACTCCCTGAACAGCGGGGGAACACCGTAATAAAAAATGGGCATACCGATTGCGGTCGGATGCCCATTTTTTTGGCTGATGGCGAGCCGAGCTGGTCTTGGTGGATCGTTATGGGATTCGTCTAGCCGGTTACCCGTAGGTGGCCAGCACCATTCTGGCGAACTCGTTCTTGCTTGGCTGGTGTCCATAAGATTTCAGGTATTTACGCCACTCGGACTCGAGAATGGGACTTTCGTATTCGCCCTCCGTCGCCAGATGCGCAGCTGCATCGTCTATCAAGGCTTGGGTGTAATGTTTCGAGGGGCCGTCCGAACTGGCGTCTGAAGTTGAAATGAACGGTCCAACCGTTGTGAATAGCAACCCGATCCCGGTCAGCATCGAGAACTCCAAGGGGCCACCGTTCAATAGGCATCCAAATCCGATGCAGCCCTCAGCACGAGCAGAGGTGCTGGTTGTGAGCGTTAGCATGACAACCAAAGCGCATCCAAACCCTGATATTGATCGTTTATTGTGTCTGCCGCTCATGATGGTTTAACCCTCCCTAACGTTACTTATGGATCCCTTTGTTCAGTGATTGCAGATTGGCAGGTGACTGAAGGGGATGTGATGCCTTACCAGCTCCCGAAGGGAATGCCGTATTTTTCGATGTAGGTTTTGGACTCGGGTGAAAGAGGTAGCGCGTAGCGTCCTCCATTTTTCCCTTGATACGGCCCCTGCTTGACGATGCTCCCTTCAACCCGAGTTATCTCGACAGACTTGAGACAAGGCGCTCCCAGCCAGACCTTGGCAATGCCGCCGGGAGCCAAGCCAATACCTATGCGGTCGCGGTAGTCTGTGATCCATTTGCCATCCAGTCTGCAAAAAGCCTTTTCCGGTTTGCGCATGATTTCCCGCGCGGACTCGGGAATAACAATGTAGGCCTCGTAGGTTTGAGGCTCTGCCAATGATTGCCATCGCACATAGATCAAGCGGGGAAGATCGGCACCGGTGACGTCACGTCCGGCGCCGCTGCCGGGGCTGTCAGGCCATCCTGCGGGCTTGCCCTTGTTGTCGGCGGGGGTGTTCACCGAGGCAATCCCGGCGCCGGCGCGTTTGAATACACGTTCGCGGATATCCACCACGTCGGCCGTTTCAATCCAGACCTCCATGTAGGCGGGTGCACCGAAGCCAAGATACCAGGGCTGTTTGGTGATCGGCTGTGCATTGCTTGGAGTGCAGAGCAACAACAGCAATCCGAAGATGAAACCTGTGTTTTTTTTGATGGGCCGAGTGGATTTATTCATGGGGGTGCACCACTCGTTGTTTGTCTTTTGTCGGTCGGTTTATGAAAACAATGCTCATGTCGCTGTTGTTGAAATCTTTGGCTGCGTTCCAATGCGCAGAAAGATGGATATAGCGACTGCGTAACAGAGCCCGTTCTTTGATAGTCAGTCCTTCAACAGATGACTCGCCCAAGGCGTAAGCCTGGAGTTTTTTGTGAATGGGTATTAACTCTACGGGCAAATTTAGCTCTGGCCTGTCGGGAATCAACTTGAGCGGTACACTGACTCTCACCGCAAGCTCATGCATGATGCGTAGATACACCAGCGACAACTCACCGTGTACCGGGCGCTCAATCATGGCCGCAGCATAAACCCGCTTCTGGGGATCCGGTGTGGATCGGCCCCTTTCCAATCGTTGAATGACAGGGGTTTCCCAGAGTGCAACCCGCAGTTGATTGCCTGGAGCGTCATCTTCGATGACGCCTTTCGTATACCAGGCAAACGCCTCCTTTTCGGCAGCGACATAGGCTGCGCTGCGGGTCGCTTCCTTGCTTTGGCTGATGGTGCTGGTAATCGGACTGCTCAACAGAAGTTTCTCCCTGGCTCTGGGCAGATAACCACCTCCCAGATCCGAGTGGACGCCGGGCAAAACCAGATCGATCTCACCCAGGCTGTTAAGGGCAAAGTTCTCGCGATGTTCATCACGCGCCACCAGGTGCACCACTTTGTTGGCGCAACCCTCCGGCAGCTTCAAGTTCAGTCCCGGATTTCTGCTGTTGGCGCCAGTGAAGTCGAGCAACCATGGATTGGCGATTGCCGCGACGGTATCAAACAGACCAATGAAGTTGATGCCTATACTGGATTGTGGATCCCAGTCAAAGCCACTGACCAAGAACGGAGAGCCCGCTGGCAGCGCCTTTGCGAGAATGCTGCGCTTGCCCTTGAGTACCTCGTTCGCGAAGTGCCGTGCAGCGGCGGCGCCGCGACTGAAACCGAAAATATCGAACTCGATTCTTTCTATTAGCGCATTGGGGTTTTTTTTAATCAGTGTTCGCATTTGGTCCATGATTTTTTCAGGGCTCTGCTCCACACGAGCCAGGACACCGGTTTCGCCTCGGCCGGTTGCCTGTGCGTAAAGTGAATCGCCTCCATCAGCGGTTGTACCGATGCCTTCGATGTATACGCGCAGGGAGGCCTGTTTCGTGTTCTCCGCTAATACCTCGAAGGCATGGTCCGTATACAGTTCATGCAACCGCACAATGTTGCTCACATCGTTTCCATAACTGTTATCCGGCGAGTTGCCATTTCCGTCATAGCCATAAGTGGCGCAGTGCTTCTGAATCTCTTCGGCTGCCTCAGCCAGATTGGCATCTGGCGCATAGCAAGCCGCGACCGTTTCGCTGTTGGCCTTGTTGTTCCCCGTCCCATCGAAAAACACGCCGATCCGCAAGGTGATGCCAGCAGGTAACTCGTCTTCCAGTTCGACCTCTTCCTCCTCTTCTTCGAGTTCTCCTTCCTCCGCTGCTTGAGTGGAAGCAGTTGCTGGTCCTGCGGCCAATGCCCCCGCCATCGCGGCTTCTGGATGATCAACGGCTCCGCTGGTGGACGTCTTTCCACTCGCCACCATCTCGGTACTGCTGAAGATCCCGCCGCTGTCGATCACGATGTGGTGACCGCCCGCCTTCAGCGTGATGCTGGCGCCGGCATCCAGCACCACGCTGGCGCCGGCCTTGATCTGCACCTGCTGGCCCGCCTCGACGGTGATGATTTTTCCGGCCGTCGTCTGGCTGCTGCCCTGAATGCTTTCCCAACGATCACGCCCGACCGCCAGCCGGCTGTCATGGAGAACCTGCCGCTCCATGTCGCGCTGGGCGCGCAGGTAAACCAGTTCCTGACCGGCGCGATCTTCAAGCGTCAGTTCGTTGTAGCCACCCGTGTCAGGCGAGCTGCGACTGCGCAGCACGGTTCGGGTCTTGTGCTCGGGAAGCTTGTACGGCGCGGGGGTTATCTTGTTGATCACGCAGCCGGTAATCAGCGGCTTGTCGGGATCACCTTCCTCGAAGGTCACCACCACTTCCATCCCGATGCGGGGGAGGATGACGGCACCGAAACCGTTACCGGCCCAGCTCGACGCCACCCGCACCCAGCAACTGCTGCGCTCACTGTTGAATTCGGCGCGGTCCCAGTGGAATTCGACTTTTACGCGGCCGAACTCATCGCAGTAGATCTCTTCCCCTTTGGGGCCGGTTACTCGAGCGGTCTGGCTGACCAGCGGTGACCGGCGTGCGGGCAGTGGCGGGCGGAACACTACTTCGGCAGGAATCGCGCGGAAGGTGTTGCGATAGCCTTGGGTAAAACCGTCCGCCGATTGAGTTTCGCTGCTGGCCGACTCCTCCAGAACTTGCGGCTGCCGTCCGGTGTGGGTGACACCGAGCAGCAGCCACAGACCGTTGTATTTCTGGCGAGGGTGTTCGGTCAGTTCAAGCAGATGGCCACAGCGCAGGGTCGGTTGGTTGCTTTGACCCTCGGCCATTTCATAGTCGGCGCGATGGCGTTCCAGGGCCTGACGGGCCAGCTGCTTGCCACGCTTTTCGTTCTCCAGCAGCAGCGGGTATCGGTAGTCCTCAAGCGTCGGCGTGAATCCGGCGCTGAAGCGGCTTTCGAGTAAAAGCGTCGGTCGCCTCAGGTCATTGTCGCGTCGCGTGACCCGGCTTGTCCGAGCGGCGGCGCGCAAGGAAAACCTGCTGACCACCGTATATTCCGGGACCATCCCGCTATCCCGGCGATAGGGTGTGGCGCGCAAAGTCGGGAGGAACACCGCGTCATCGGTGAACACCAGCAAATGGCCTTGCGCGGAGTGCTGGTGATGCCAGGCGATGCCCTCCTCGGCACACAAGCGCTGAATGAACTCGAAATCACTTTCGCCGTATTGGGTGCAGTACTCCCGTGCCGCGAGGGGCTGGACATGAAAGGTGAACGCATCGGCGAGGATGCCATGTCGTTTGAGCGTTTGCGTGATGATCTGCGGGACAGTCTGCTCCTGGTAAATCCGTTGATCGTGACTGAACTGCAAATAGTGGAGGCTCGGCACCAGTGTCAGGCGATAGCGGGTCAGGCGTTTTTCCGACTCACCCGCCAACACATCTTCGATGCGCCCGTGAATACCTTCGCCGTTGAGGCCGAACTGCAGGAAGGCAGGCTGACTGAGCAAGCCTTCCATATCGAAGTCGGGGTCTTCACTGACCAGTTCGATGTGGAGGGAGTAAAGGGTGCTGATGGTCTCGGTGCCTTCGAAGGCCAGCACCTTGAAATCGTTGCGAACGGCAGGAATCTGCAGCGCAAAGTGCGCAGAACTGACAGCTCCAGGCATACGCTTGTCCTTAAGCAGAGAGGGGAAGACGGCGTGATGTCGAAACCCTCCCTGGTCAGCGCACGCGAACATTGGCCGGCACGCTAACAAGGCGTTAAACAGATTTATGTAAGAAGGATCGCTTGTTTAAGTCGGAGCTTTCCGGGTTGTAAAACAACGTAGAAATTGTGGGAAATGGCTGTGAGAAAGTGACGGCGAATGATTGGAATCCTGCGTAATAGTCTTATGCAGGCAAGGATCCAGGACTATTAAACATATAAATGCCATCAAATTGATGGCACTTTTAATGTTGTCTGTTGTCGCCAGTCATTTGTTAATAAATGGCGGTGTATTTTCGGAAGCGTCCTACTTCAAATTTTTTCGGGGTTTGTCATGCTTTCGCCGCTTACTTGTGGAACGAGCGTGCAGATGTTCTCGATGCCGCGCGCCGGCCGCTCTGGTCCAATGCTTTCGGAAGGGATAGGCTTAAAAGTGAAATATAAAGGGACATCAGGGAAACCCCTGTCACATATAGGGCGATCTCCTACAGCGCCCAATGAACAGTTCGTCTTGTTGTTTAATCAGATGCTTGCTAGTGGCCATCATAGTGATTACGATGCGCGCACTTGAAAGAGCAAACACTCAATTGGATGAGTCTTCCGACTGCTCTTCGATACTGTCCCGCGCCGCTGCAACTCCAATAGGCGCACGACCGTAATCCTGATAAAGGCCATGGATGTCCTACTCAAGCAAACTTTCCGCCCATTACCTCGAACTCGCTAAAGTCTCTGTTTCCAAAGAGAATTTTGCGGGCGAAGACGTTCGTTTCTCGAGCGAATTCGAGGCCCTGGAAAGCGAGCTGGCCAAAGCCTCGTCGATGCACGAAAGCGGGCAGATTGACTGGCTGAAAATTCGCGAAAACAGCGAAAACCTCCTGCGTACCCAATCCAAGGATTTGCGTGTCGGCGCCTGGCTGACCTGGTCGCTGTACCAGCGTGAATCCTTCCCCGGCCTGCTGGCCGGCCTCGGTTTTCTGCACCATTTGTCGGAAAACCACTGGGCCGAGATTCACCCGCTCAAACCCCGCACCCGGGCCGCCGCCATCGGCTGGCTGGTGCCGCGTCTTGAGCAGGTGATCACCGAAAATATCGCGATCAAGGAACAGCTGCCGATGTTCCGGCAGTTGTCCGAGCATCTGTCCGGTCTCGACGCCGCCTGCACCGAGCATCTGGGCGATGATGCGCCGCTGCTGCTGCCGCTCTCCCGCCGCCTGAAAACCATGATCCAGCGCGCCGCCGACAACCAGCCGGCACCCGGTGTGGTGGGGGCGGCGGTGGCGCAGGTCAAGCAGGCCGCCAGCCAGTTGCTGGCGCCCGGCGCGCCGATCGACAACGAGAAAGAAGCCCACAAGGCCCTGCGCGCCCAGCAGGAAAGCGCCCGCCCGTTGTGCGCCTGGTGGCTCAAGCAGAAAGCCACCGACCTGCGCGCCCTGCGCCTCAACCGCACCTTGCTGTGGATGACGATCGACGCGGTGCCCGAGCGCAACGCCGAGCAGATCACCGTGCTGCGCGGGTTGCCGGTGGACAAGCTCAAGCAGTATCAGGACCGTTTCGATCAGGGCAAATACGCCGACCTGCTGGTGGAACTGGAGGCGAGCCTGGCGAAGGCGCCGTTCTGGTTCGATGGCCAGAGGATGGTCTGGGAATGTCTCCAGAACCTCAACGCCGAGCTGGCCATGCGCGAAGTGGAAATCCACTTCGCGCTTTTGATTCAACGCCTGCCCGGCATCATCGAGCTGCGTTTCCATGACGGCGCGCCGTTCGCCGATCCGTCCACCCGGGCGTGGATCGCCGGCAACGTCATGCCGCACCTGCAAAGCGCCAGCGCACCGCGCAAGGTCGAGACCGAGAACGCCGAAACCCAGCCGGCCTGGGAAAAGGCCCTCGAAGAAGTCCAGCCGATCCTGCGCAAGGAAGGCCTCAAGCCCGCAGTTCAGATCCTCAAGCAGGGCCTGCAATCGGCGCACGGCGGCCGCGAACGCTTCTTCTGGCAGTTCGCCCTCGCGCGGTTGTGCTTCCTGGCCAAGAAGTACGAACTGGCCAAGAACCAGCTCGAAACCCTCGATCAGACATTACAGGACTCAGGCCTGCACGCCTGGGAGCCCGATCTTGCATTGGAAGTGCTGCACCTGCTGCACAGTTGCTGCGAGTTGTTACCGCAGAACCATGCCGTACGTGAACGCAAGGAAGAGATTTATCGCAGGCTGTGCCACCTCGACCTCGAAGTGGTACTCGAATAGGCCCCAGGGCCACAACCGCAAGGAGAAAAGCCATGGCCAAAGAAGGCTCGGTAGCCCCCAAGGAACGCATCAACGTCACCTTCAAACCCGCCACCGGCGGTGCTCAGGAAGAGATTGAACTGCCGCTGAAGCTGCTGGCAATCGGTGACTACACCCACCGCAAGGACGATCGCAAGATCGAGGATCGCAAGCCGATCAGCATCGACAAGATGACCTTCGACGAAGTGCTGGCCAAGCAAGAGCTGGGTCTGACGCTGAGCGTGCCGAACCGTCTGCAGGAAGATGGCGAGGCCGACGAGCTGGCTGTGCAACTGCGCGTCAACTCCATGAAGGACTTCAACCCGGCCAGCCTGGTCGAGCAAGTGCCTGAGCTGAAAAAACTGATGGAACTGCGCGACGCGCTGGTGGCCCTCAAAGGCCCGCTGGGTAACGCACCTGCGTTCCGTAAAGCCATCGAAGGCGTGCTCGCCGACGATGAATCCCGCGGTCGCGTACTCGGTGAGCTGGGCCTGAACGCCGCAGCTCCGGACGCTTGAGACTCCAGCAGCCAAGGAAGCCAACACAATGAGCACTAGCGCAGCACAACAGAACGCCGCAGAAAACGGCGAATACAGCATCCTCGACAGCATCATCGCCGAAACCCGCCTGACGCCGGACGACGAAGCCTACGACATCGCCAAGCGCGGTGTGTCGGCGTTCATCGAAGAGCTGCTCAAGCCGCAGAACAACGGTGAGCCGGTCAAGAAAGCCATGGTTGACCGCATGATCGCCGAGATCGATGCCAAGCTCAGCCGTCAGATGGACGAAATCCTGCACCACCCGGACTTCCAGGCCCTGGAATCGTCGTGGCGTGGCCTGCAACTGCTGGTCGACCGCACCAACTTCCGCGAAAACATCAAGATCGAAATCCTCAACGTCTCCAAAGAAGACCTGCTGGACGATTTCGAAGACTCGCCGGAAGTCATGCAGTCGGGCCTGTACAAGCACATCTACACCGCTGAATACGGCCAGTTCGGTGGTCAGCCGGTTGGCGCGATCATTGCCAACTACTACATGTCCCCAAGCTCGCCGGACGTGAAGCTGATGCAGTACGTGTCCAGCGTAGCCTGCATGTCCCACGCGCCGTTCATCGCCGCCGCCGGCCCGAAATTCTTCGGCCTGGAAAGCTTCACCGGCCTGCCGGACCTGAAGGATCTGAAAGATCACTTCGAAGGCCCGCAATTCGCCAAATGGCAGAGCTTCCGTACCTCGGAAGACTCCCGCTACGTTGGCCTGACCGTGCCGCGTTTCCTGCTGCGTAACCCGTACGACCCGGAAGAAAACCCGGTCAAATCGTTCGTGTACAAGGAAAACGTTGCCAACAGCCACGAGCACTACCTGTGGGGCAACACCGCTTACGCGTTCGGCACCAAGCTGACCGACAGCTTCGCCAAATTCCGCTGGTGCCCGAACATCATCGGCCCACAGAGCGGCGGCGCCGTTGAAGACCTGCCTCTGCACCACTTCGAAAGCATGGGCGAAATCGAAACCAAGATTCCTACCGAAGTTCTGGTTTCCGACCGTCGTGAATACGAACTGGCCGAGGAAGGCTTCATCTCCCTGACCATGCGTAAAGGCTCCGACAACGCGGCGTTCTTCTCCGCCAGCTCAGTGCAGAAGCCGAAGTTCTTCGGCATCAGCGCAGAAGGCAAGGCTGCAGAGCTGAACTACAAGCTCGGCACCCAACTGCCGTACATGATGATCGTCAACCGCCTGGCTCACTACCTGAAAGTGCTGCAGCGCGAGCAACTCGGTTCGTGGAAAGAGCGTACCGACCTCGAGCTGGAACTGAACAAGTGGATCCGCCAGTACGTGGCCGACCAGGAAAACCCGAGCGCCGAAGTGCGTGGCCGTCGTCCGCTGCGCGCTGCGCAAGTGATCGTCAGCGACGTTGAAGGCGAGCCGGGCTGGTACCGCGTCAGCCTGAACGTGCGCCCGCACTTCAAGTACATGGGTGCCGATTTCACCCTGTCGCTGGTTGGCAAGCTGGACAAAGAGTAAGAGCGACTCATGGACGGATACGGCAGCCTTTTCGAACGCCTCAACGGCGACGCGGAACTACGCAAGGGCAGGAGCCTCGAGGCTTCGGCCATGGCGTCGGTGGCTGCCCATCTGGCCAAAATGCTCAGCACCCGGGCCGGCAGCGTGCAAACGCTGTCCGACTACGGGTTGCCCGATCTCAATGACATGCGCCTGAGCCTGCACGACTCCCTGAGTCAGGCCCGCCTGGCCATCGAAAGCTTCATCGAAGCCTACGAGCCGCGCCTGAGCAACGTGCGTGTCATTTCCCTGCCGCGTGACCACGATCAGCTCCGCCTGGCCTTCAGCATCGAAGGCCTGCTGGAAGTCGAGGGGTTCAAGCGTCAGGTCAGTTTCTCCGCGCGCCTGGATGGCAGCGGTCAAGTGAAGGTCAACTAAGGAGAACCCCGATGTCTGGCAAACCTGCAGCACGCGTATCCGACCCCACCGCTTGCCCGCTCCCCGGCCACGGCACCAACCCGATCGCCGCCGGTTCCGGCGACGTGTTCTTCGACGGCCTCGCGGCCGCCCGCGAAGGCGATGCCTCCGCGTGTGGTGGTGCGATGGTCGGCGGTTTGGCCACGACGGTGAAAATCAATGGCAAGTCTGCTGTCACTGTGGATTCCGTGGGCTCTCACGGCAACAAAGTCACTGCCGGTTCCGGGACGGTGATTATCGGCAATTCACATTCGCCGGCGCCGTTTGTGCCGCCGTTGCCGGTTGAACTCAAATGGCCATTTAACGAGCACTTCGTGATCAATTGCGAAGAGACAGGCAAGCCGCTAGCTGGGGTGGAATACACACTTAAAACAGCTTCGGGGAAAATCATAAACGGTGTGACAGGTGCCGACGGGAAAACTCAAAAAGTGTTTTCCACTACTGCAGAAGCGGTTGAGCTGATCATAGAGCCACAGAGTAGGGTTGTTCTCGCTTAGTTGTTGAACTTTAAAACTGGCGAAATTTACGTGAAGTGATATCAGAGGGATGTGAAGATGGCTGCAACGACAGTAGCAACGACAATGACTCCGGCGAGTAACAAGTCCGGCCAGACTGCTACTGCACGTCAGTTCAAGATTACTGATATTCCGAACACGATGAGAAAACTCAACTGGCCTGTTGCAGCGGATCTGATGGCCCATTGGTTCAATGGCAAACCGTGGCCAAACGAAAGTGGTGGGATGGATGATGCTGTTAAAAGGCATGAAGCTTTTGCACCGGCAGAGTACATCGAAGAGTCCATAGTAAAAATGAGTTGGGTCCTTGGGTTTGAGCGTGCAAATACCGCATTCAAACAACTGAAGGCGAATTGGAATAGCCCGCTTGGGACCGATCTAATAAAGCAGAGATTGCGCAAAGCTTTTTCCAATAGCGCTCCTGGCTGTTATCCACTGGCTTTTAATGGAGTGGCAAGTGCTGCTGAAAAGTTTGGTTACTCCAATAATAAAGTTGTCGAGTTCGAACAGACCGGGGCTGATGACGTAAACGAGCTTCGAGCAGCGCTCGCTAACTTCAATTTGCGTGTCATTGCCGAAGGCTCAGTCGTCGTGACAGGTAAGAGCATTGTTTTTACGCCATCAAAAATTGGTTTTTATATTGAAGATGCTTACGACTTTAATGATGGCATTGCTCTTTTTAGCCAGGTTCTAGGCTATTGGAACTTTGATAAATTGATTGCTGATCCCGTTGTCGGTTTTAAAACAAACGCCAAGCTCGCTACCGAAATGAATTCTGTGATGGCTGAGTCCACGTACAAGCAGGTCACGGGGCAGCAATCGCCTCAGCAGAAAGAAGAAGCCGTACGTCGTTATAGAGAGTTAGAAGGCAAGCATTACATACTTGTTCAAAATAGCGATTTTCGTGACTATCGGGATCAAAATAAAAAAGGCGGAGACTTTCGCGTTTATTCGGACATCTTGTACGAAAGTGTATCAGTCGCTCCTATTGAGGTCATTTCTAAATGAACTCATGGCGTAAGCTTTTTATAAATTTTGCAGCGCTGCTAGCTAGCTTGGTAATCGCTGTTGCTTTTGTAGTAAATGGTATTTTGAGTCGTGCGCCTGATGTCTCAAAAAAGAGTCCGTCCGGACAATATCTTATAGAGTCTATTCCGGCGAGTTCGCTTTTGACTCCACGAGATTCGGTGTACTTGCGCTTTACGGATTTGAATAACCCTGCTCGTACTTATCGAACTCCTCTTTTTTCTGATGTTTCACTGGATATGAATGCCGATGAGGATGATGAGGCGGTCGGTGTTGTATTCATTGAGCTGGATAAGGGAAGCAAGGAATTCACGTTGGCGCTATCTAATCCGAGAAAACATTGGCTTGATCTGTTTATCAGTAATACGCCTTACAAGGTGCTGGAAAATTGATGTCTGGGCTAGGGAAAGAGGGAGTTTTGTGCAATTGCACCAACAGAGCGCATCCAGCTCTTAAGTTGCTTGTTGCTTTCCTTAGTTCCGTTGGACTTCTGGCGATTGTGGTTTTGTTAGCAGTATTGCTGCGAATGGAACGATCTAACCCGCCGACGTTGATCGCTCACCCCAACGCACATTGGGTGGGGGCTGAAGATGGTGGCGTATTTGTCGAGATCGCCAAAGCCGAGGCCCCGGACTACTACGTGCAAGTCCGTCACGAAAGTGGCGAGATATGGTCAGAAGGCTGGGTTCGCTATGGCACAAAAGACGGCTATCCACTAAGTGCTGCCGGGATTGTCGGGTTTGATGGTGTAGAGCTTTATCTGCACACCAGCATGGCGATGACACCTGAAAAATCGAAGGACCAATAATTATGAGGGCGATGGATTTTCGCAATGTCTGTGAACCGTGTGCGAGGAGCCGTTGCCTTGCTCATCGTGGGCTAGGTGGTGTCCGGGCTGGCAGTCGCGCTCTACAGGATATTTTTTTGATGAGTTCCACTACCAGGCAGGTAACCCGTGTCCTTTAACCACTACTACCAAAGCGAACTCACCGCACTGCGCCAACTGGGCCGCCGTTTCGCCGAGCGTAGTCCGGCGTTGGCGCCGTTCCTGGGGCAGGCCGGGCGGGATCCGGATGTGGAGCGGTTGCTGGAAGGCTTTGCGTTTCTGACCGGGCGGCTGCGTCAGAAGCTCGATGACGAGTTGCCGGAGCTCAGCCATTCCCTGATGCAGTTGCTCTGGCCGAACTACATGCGCCCGCTGCCGGCGTTCAGCATTCTGCAGTTCGACCCGCTCAAGCGTTCCGGGCCGGCGCTGAAGGTCGAGCGTGATACGCCAATCGAGAGCGTGCCGATCGAAGACGTGCGTTGCCGTTTCCGCACCTGCTACCCGACCGAAGTCATGGCACTGGATCTGGCCGCGCTCAACTACTCGGTGAAGGGCGACGGTTCGCTGCTCAGCCTGCGCCTGGAGATGAGTGCCGACGGCCACCTCGGCGAGCTGGAGCTGAGCAAACTGCGCCTGCACTTTGCCGGCGAGCGCTACATCAGCCAGATGCTCTACCTGAGCCTGCTGCGCAACCTCGACGGCATCGAACTGATCCCGCTCGACGGCGCCGGCAAGCCGATCGACGGCGTGAGCGGCAAACCGATGGCGTTCAAGATTCCGGGCGACCGGGTCAAGCCAGTGGGCTTTGCCGAAGAAGAAGCGTTGATCCCGTATCCGCTGAACACCTTCCGGGGCTATCGCTACCTGCAGGAATACTTCGCCTTCCAGGACAAATTCCTGTTCGTCGATGTCCACGGCCTGGACATTCTCAAGGCGCTGCCGGAAGACACGCTCAAGCAGATGCGCGGCCTGGAATTGCGCTTCGACATCCGCAAGAGCGGCATCATGCGCATGCGTCCGACCCTGGATAACGTGAAGCTGTTCTGCACGCCGATCGTCAACCTGTTCAAGCACGACGCACTGCCGATCCGCCTCGACGGCAAACAGGACGAATACCTGCTGCTGCCGGCCGAATACGATCTGGAAAACTGCGGCGTGTTCTCGGTGGAGACCGTGACCGGCTGGAAACCCGGCGGCCTCGGTTATCAGGAGTACGTGCCGTTCGAATCCTTCGAGCACGATCCGAGTTTCGACGTGCCCAACAGCCGTCCGCATTACAGCATCCGTCAGCGTTCGTCGCTGCTGCACGACGGCCTCGACACCTACCTTAGCTTCGGTATCCGCCACACCGAAGCCCATGAAACCCTGTCGATCGAGCTGGTCTGCACCAACCAGAACCTGCCGCGCAAACTCAAGCTCGGGCAGATCTGCATGGCCTGCGAAGAGACCCCGGAGTTCCTGAGTTTCCGCAACATCACCCCGGCCACTTCCAGTTTCGCGCCGCCGCTGAACCGTGACTTCCTGTGGAAGCTGATCAGCAACATGTCGCTTAACTATCTGTCGCTGGCCGACGTCAATGCATTGAAGGTGATTCTCGAAACCTACGACCTGCCGCGCTACTACGACCAGCACGCGGAGAAGGTCAGCAAACGCCTGCTCGGCGGCCTCAAGCACATCAAGCATCACCACGTGGACCGCTTGCACCGTGGTTTGCCGGTACGCGGTCTGCGCACCGAACTGACCATCGACCCGGAAGGGTATATCGGTGAGGGCGACCTGTTCGTCTTCGCCTCGGTTCTCAACGAGTTTTTCGCGCTTTACGCCAGTCTCAATTCATTCCATGAGCTGCGGGTAAAAAGCACACAGGGAGAGGTGTACCAATGGACACCACGTATGGGCCTGCAGCCCCTGCTTTAAGCGGGCTGACGAAGGTAATACGCGAGTACTCGCTGTTTCAGGCCGTGCTGCTGGTGATCGACCGGCTGCGCGATGCGCACCCGTACCTGAGCGAAGACGACCTGTACGACCAGCTGGAATTCCAGGCCAACCCGAGCCTTGGATTTCCGCGCAGCGATGTCGATCGCGTGGAGTTTTTCGAAGAGCACGGGCAGATGCGCGCGCGCCTGCGGTTCAACCTGATCGGCCTGGTCGGTTCCGGTTCGCCGCTGCCGGCGTTTTACGGCGAGCAAGCCCTGGGCGACAGCGAAGACGGCAACCCGACGCGCAACTTCCTCGACCTGTTCCACCATCGCCTGCAACGGCTGATGCTGCCGATCTGGCGCAAATACCGTTACCGCGCGAGCTTCCAGAGCGGCGCGGTCGACCCGTTCTCCTCGCAACTGTTCGCCCTGATCGGCCTCGGCGGCGACGAGATCCGCAAGGCCAAGGAGCTGAACTGGAAACGCCTGCTGCCGTACCTCGGCCTGCTCAGTTTGCGGGCGCACTCGGCGGCGCTGATCGAAGCGGTGCTGCGTTACTACTTCAAGCACGAAGACCTGGTCATCGAGCAATGCATCGAGCGCCGCGTGGAAATCCTCGAAGAACAGCGCAACCGACTCGGCTTCGCCAACAGCGTGCTGGGTGAAGACCTGGTGCTGGGCGAACGCGTGCGCGATCGCAGCGGCAAATTCCGCATTCACATCACCGAACTCGACTGGGAACGCTTCCACGAATTCCTGCCCATCGGTTTCGGTTACCAGCCGCTCTGCGCGCTGGTGCGGTTCACCCTGCGTGACCCGCTCGATTACGACATTCGCCTGGTGCTGCGCCCGGAAGAAATCCGCGAACTGCGCATTGGCGAGAAGAACGACTGTCGCCTGGGGTGGACCAGTTGGCTGGGCTGCGAGAAAGCAGACGGCGTGGTGACCCTGGGCAGCAAAATTCATTAAGGACGTGAGCCATGATCAACGTAGACCTGCAACAACTCATCCAGGCGCTGGACGCCGAAACCCGTCGCGATCTGGAGCGTTCGGCCGAGCGCTGCGTGGCCCGTGGCGGCAGCAAGATTCTGGTCGAAGACTTGCTGCTCGGCCTGCTGGAGCGCCCGAACGGTCTGCTCTCCCGTGCGCTGCAGGATGCCGACGTTGATGCCGGTGAACTGAGCGCCGCCCTGCAATCGCGGGTCGAGCACAGCGCTTCGCGCAACCCGGTGTTCGCTCCGGAACTGGTGCAGTGGCTGCAAGACGCGCTGCTGGTGGCCAACCTTGAGCTGGGCCAGACCTCGGTCGAAGACGCGGCGCTGATCCTCGCGCTGTTGCGCAACCCGATGCGTTACGCCGGCAGCCGCTACCAGCCGTTGCTCGCCAAACTGAACATCGATCGCCTGAAGGAATTTGCCCTGTCGCAACAACCTCAGGCAGCGGCCAACGGCAAACCGGCCGCCCAGGGCGAATCGCTGCTCGAGCGCTTCACCCACAACCTGACCCAACAGGCCCGCGACGGCAAACTCGACCCGGTGCTGTGCCGCGATGGCGCGATCCGCCAGATGGTCGATATCCTCGCCCGTCGCCGCAAGAACAACCCGATCGTGGTCGGTGAAGCCGGTGTCGGTAAAACCGCCATCGTCGAAGGCCTGGCCTCGCGCATCGCTGCCGGTGAAGTGCCTCAGGTGCTCAAGGGCGTCGAGCTGCTGTCACTGGACATGGGCCTGTTGCAGGCCGGCGCCAGCGTCAAAGGTGAATTCGAACGTCGTCTGAAAGGCGTGATCGACGAGGTCAAAGCCTCGCCGAAGCCGATCATCCTGTTCATCGACGAAGCCCACACCCTGATCGGCGCGGGCGGCAATGCCGGCGGTTCCGACGCGGCCAATCTGCTGAAGCCGGCACTGGCTCGTGGCGAACTGCGCACCATCGCCGCTACCACCTGGGCCGAGTACAAGAAATACTTCGAGAAAGACCCGGCGCTGGCCCGTCGTTTCCAACCGGTTCAACTGCACGAACCGACCGTGAGCGAAGCCGTGACCATCCTGCGTGGCCTGGCTCAGGTCTACGAGAAGAGCCACGGCATCTACCTGCGGGATGACGCGGTGGTTTCCGCAGCCGAGCTGTCCGCCCGTTACCTGGCCGGTCGGCAACTGCCGGACAAGGCTGTTGATGTGCTCGACACCGCGTGCGCCCGTGTTCGCATCAGCCTCGCTGCGGCCCCGGAAAGCCTGGAACGCCTGCGTGGCGAACTGGCTGAAGGTGGCCGTCAGCGTCAGGCCCTGCGTCGCGATGCCGAAGCCGGTCTGTTGATCGACCACGAAGCGCTGGAGGCACTGGAAGCGCGCCTGGACGAAGCCGAAGCGGAAAGGGTCGCACTGGAAACCCAGTGGACCGAGCAGAAACAACTGGCCGAGCGTCTGCTGGAACTGCGTCAGCAACTGGCCAAGGCCCGTGAAGCCGCTGCGGTCGAGCCGGTGGTCACCGTTGAAGAAGACGCCGAAGGCACGGTGATCGAAACCGTTGCTGCTGAAGTTGAAGAAGGCCAAAGCGTCGAAGCGCTGGAAGCACAACTCAACGAAACCCACAGCGCCCTGACCGCCGCTCAGGTCAAGGAGCGTCTGGTCAGCTTCGAAGTCTGCCCGCGTCTGGTGGCCGAAGTGATCAGCGCCTGGACCGGCGTGCCACTGGCGCAACTGGCCCGCGAACACAACGCCAAGGTGGCGAGTTTCGCCACCGACCTGCGCACCCGCATCCGTGGCCAGGAACAAGCCGTGCACGCACTGGACCGCTCGATGCGCGCCACCGCTGCCGGCCTGAACAAGCCTGACGCACCGGTCGGCGTGTTCCTGCTGGTCGGCCCGAGCGGCGTCGGCAAGACCGAAACCGCTCTGGCACTTGCCGACCTGCTGTACGGCGGCGACCGCTTCATCACCACCATCAACATGTCCGAGTTCCAGGAGAAACACACCGTTTCCCGCCTGATCGGTGCACCGCCAGGCTACGTCGGTTACGGCGAGGGCGGCATGCTCACCGAAGCCGTACGCCAGAAGCCGTACTCGGTGGTGCTGCTCGATGAAGTCGAGAAGGCCGACCCGGACGTGCTCAATCTGTTCTACCAAATCTTCGACAAAGGCGTGGCCAACGACGGCGAAGGTCGCGAGATCGACTTCCGCAATACCTTGATCCTGATGACCTCGAACCTGGGCAGCGACAAGATCAGCGACCTCTGCGAAGACGGCGCGCGTCCGACCGCCGAAGTGCTGGAAGAAACCATTCGCCCGGTGCTCAGCAAACACTTCAAACCGGCGCTGCTGGCGCGGATGAAAGTGGTGCCGTACTACCCGGTCGGCGGCCCGGTGCTGCGCGAGCTGATCGAGATCAAGCTCGGTCGTCTGGGCGAGCGTCTGAACCGTCGCCAGCTGGACTTCACCTGGTGCCAGAACCTCGTCGATCACCTGTCCGAGCGCTGCACCCAAAGCGAAAGCGGTGCACGCCTGATCGACCACTTGCTCGACCAGCACGTACTGCCGCTGGTGGCCGACCGCTTGCTCGACGCCATGGCCACCGGTGAAAGCCTCAAGCGCGTGCATGCGACGCTTGACGGTGAAGCCAGCGTGACCTGCGAGTTCGCCTGAGGTGAGTGTGATGTTCACTCAAGTGCCGCAGCCACTGCTCTATGCCGAAGCCTTGCTGGCGCAGTTCGCCAGCCTGTCGCGCGCGGCGGACGGTGCTGCGCTGCTGGGTGACTTCGTGCGCGGTCTGGCCGGGCTGAGCGGTTGCGAACTGACGCAGCTGTACTTGCTGGATGCCACGCACACGTCGCTGGGGATGAACGCCGAATGCCTCGACGGCGTGCTGCAACCGCGCAGTGCGGCGAGCCTGCCGGCGGACTACAACGGCGAGCAACTGTTGCAGTTCGCCCTGTGCCAGAACCGCGTGGTGAGCTTCGACGACCTGGGCGGCAGCCTGCACGAAACCAGTTTTCTGCCGGCGTCGTCCACGCCGTGGCAGTCGCTGTTGTGCGTGCCGCTGGTCAATCAGCAGAAGGCCGTTGAAGGCCTGTTGCTGTGCGCCAGCCGTCGCCACATCAACCTGCAAGGGTTTGCCGATTCTCTCGGCCAGCTCGGCTCGTTCGTGCTTGGTCAACTGCACTTGCTGCAACGCCTGCGCCAGCCAGTGGATGCGGCCGCGCCGGTCGTGCGCAGTCTGCCGAGTGCCAGCGGCTACGGCCTGATCGGCAAGAGCGCGGCAATGCGCCAGACCTACTCGCTGATAAGCAAAGTCCTGCACAGCCCGTACACCGTGCTGTTGCGTGGCGAGACCGGCACCGGCAAGGAAGTGGTCGCGCGGGCGATCCACGATTGCGGCCCGCGTCGGTCCCAGGCGTTCATCGTGCAGAACTGCGCGGCGTTCCCGGAAAACCTGCTGGAAAGCGAGCTGTTCGGCTACCGCAAAGGCGCGTTTACCGGCGCCGATCGCGACCGCGCCGGGCTGTTCGACGCGGCCAACGGCGGCACTCTGTTGCTCGATGAAATCGGCGACATGCCGCTGTCGCTGCAAGCCAAGTTGCTGCGCGTGTTGCAGGAAGGCGAGATCCGCCCGCTGGGTTCCAACGACACGCACAAGATCGACGTGCGCATCATCGCCGCGACGCACCGCGATCTGTCGGTGCTGGTCAGCGAAGGCAAATTCCGCGAAGACCTGTACTACCGTCTCGCGCAATTCCCGATCGAATTGCCGGCCTTGCGTCAGCGCGAAGGCGACATCCTCGACCTGGCCAAGCACTTTGCCGACAAGGCCTGCACTTTCCTGCAACGTGACCCGGTGCGCTGGTCGGACGCGGCGCTGGAACACCTTTCCGGTTACACCTTCCCCGGCAACGTGCGTGAACTCAAAGGCCTGGTCGAGCGGGCGGTGCTGTTGTGCGAGGGCGGCGAGTTGCTGGCCGAACATTTCTCGCTGCGCCTGGAATCGGCGCCGGTGCCGGAAGACCACTGCGGCCTCAATCTGCGCGAACGACTGGAAGCGGTCGAACGCAATCTGTTGCTCGATTGCCTGCGCAAGAACGACGGCAACCAGACGCTCGCCGCCCGCGAACTGGGCTTGCCGCGCCGCACGCTGCTGTACCGGCTCGGCCGCTTGAACATCAATCTGGGTGATTTCGATGGGTAGGCGAAAGTCCGTCGGATTCACCTCGAACACCTATTTCAGCGCCGCCCGCGAGGGTCGGCGCTTTGTGCTTTGTCTACACCTGGAGACCCTCTGATGTCTGTTCGTCACTGGCACGCTGTCCTGCTGACCCTCGTCGTTCTATGCGGCCTCGGCGGTTGCAGCGGCAATTACAAATTCAACGATAACGATTACCGCCCGCTGGGTGATCCGCAGGCGGTCAATCGCGGCAAGTGACCGCAAGGAGCATCAAACATGGAATTGGTTTTCGAAATGCTGAACACCAAGCAGTTCGTGCCCACCGAGCTGTGCCAGCGGACCTTCAAACAGGCCGGCGGCGTGATCGGGCGGGGCGAGGACTGCGACTGGATCATCCCTGACCGCAAGCGTCACTTGTCCAACCACCACGCGATAGTCAGCTATCGCGAGGGTTCGTTCTTCCTGACCGACACCAGCAGCAACGGTGTGCAGGACGGCGACAGCGGCGCACGTCTGCACAAGGGCGAACCGGTGCGCATCGAGCACGGCAGCACCTACGTGCTGGGCGACTTCGAGATTCGCGCACGACTGGTGCGCGACCCGGCGACGTTCGACGGTGAAGTCGGTCTGCCACGCGCCGCCGGCAGCATCATTCCGGATGACGCGTTCCTCGACCTCGACCCGCTGAAGTCGCTGGAGCAGCAAGAGCGCGTGTACTCGGAATTCGAGGAAATGCTCGCACCGGTGACCGACCCTGAAGACTCCCGTCAGCGCGCCGACTACGCGCGCATCGACATGGAAAGCCTGATGGTGCCGGAGCTGATCGTCGAGCCCACGCCTGAGCCTGCGCCGGCGCCGAAAGCGGTCGAGCGTCAGAGCGAAACCTTCTGGGATAAATTCGGCGCGGCCCTTGGCGTGAACGTGAAGAACCTCAGCCACGACGAGCGTGAAGCTCTTGCGCTGAACGCTGCACGTCTGCTGCGCCAGAGCGTCGGCGGTCTGCAACAGAGCCTGCGCACCCGTTCGGAGCTGAAAAACGAACTGCGTCTGGCCCAGACCACCGTACAAGGCACCAACAAGAATCCGCTGAAATTCGCCGTCGATCCGAGCGAAGCGCTGGACATCCTGTTGCAGCCGCACAAGCCGGGCCATCTGCCGGCCGAGCAGGCGATCTCCCGGGCGTTCCGTGACTTGCAGGCGCATCAGGTGGCGCTGCTGACCGCCAGCCGCGCGGCGGTGCGCGGCACTCTGGAACACTTCTCGCCGGAGCAGTTGACCCTGCGTTTCGAGCGTGACAACAAGCCGTTGCTCGCCACCGCCGGCGGGCGTTGGAGAGCGTTCAACCGTTACCACCATGCGCTGCGTCAGGACGACGACTGGAGCGAGCGCCTGCTGGCTCGCGACTTCGCCCAGGCCTACGAAGAACAGATCCGCCTGATCTCCACCCTCCACACCGACCACCAAGGATGATGCGCATGTCTCGCCGCTCGACCGCTTTTTTCAAGACGCTGACCGCGCTCACCCTGTTGGTGCTGCTCGCCGGTTGTTCGTCGCTGTCGCCGTATTCGAAAGTGACCAAGATCAACCTGAAGTTGACCGGCAGCGATCAGCTGAATCCGGACCTCAACGGTCGTCCGTCGCCGATCGTGGTGCGCCTGTTCGAACTCAAGCACCCGGTGACCTTCGAGAACGCCGATTTCTTCAGCCTCTATGAGCGCGCCAAGGAATCCCTCAACCCGGATCTGGTGGCCAGCGAAGAACTCGAACTGCGCCCGGGTGAAACCGTGGAACTGAAACTCAGCGTGGAGGAGGGCAGCCGCTTCATCGGCATCCTCGCCGCGTACCGCGACCTGCCGGAAACCAAATGGCGCCACACGTTCCCGATCACACCGCTGGAAGTCACCGAAGCCGATCTGACCCTGGATCAGGCCGGTATCCGCAAGACCAACGAAGTGCTCGCCAAGGCGGATGACTGATCATGAATACCCATAAAGTCATCTGGCAGGAAGGCATGCTGCTACGTCCGCAGCACTTCCAGCACAACGACCGCTACTACGATCACCAGATGAAGACCCGCACCCGGTTGCTGGGCGGCTACACCTGGGGTTTCCTGAATCTGGAGATCGACCTGCAGTTCCTCAACATGGGCAAACTGGTAATCAGTGAAGCCTCGGGAATTCTGCCGGACGGCAGCCTGTTCGAACTCGGCGGCAACACCGAACCGCTGGCGCTGGACGTGCCGCCGAACACCGGCAACACGCCGATCTACCTGGCGCTGCCACTGGTCACCGGTAACCACATCGAGGCCCGTCGCCCGGAGCAGTCCGACGTGCTGGCGCGTTACACCGCGTATGACGCCGAAGTGGCCGACTCCAACGCTGGTGATGATTCCGCCAGCCAGGTCAGTTGCGGTCGCCCGGACTTCAAGCTGTTGCTCGGCGAGCAGCAGAGCGATCAGGCCTACGTGAAGCTGAAGATCTGCGACGTGCTCGACACCACGCCGGACGGCGTGATCAGCCTCGACCCGGATTTCGTGCCGACCTACATTCAGGCCCACGCCTCCAGCTACCTGCTGTCGTGCCTGAAAGAAGTGATCAGCATGCTCGGTCACCGGGGCGACACCATTGCCGAGCGCATCCGTTCGAACGGCAAGGTCGGCGGCGCGGAAATCGGCGACTTCATGATGTTGCAACTTATCAACCGCACCGAACTGCTGCTGCGCCACTACCTGGGTCTGGAGCAGGTTCACCCGGAAGAGTTGTACCGCACGCTGCTGACCATGCTCGGCGATCTGGCGACGTTCTCCAGCGACAGCAAACGCCCGCGTCTGGACAGCCGTTACTCCCACGCCGACCAGGGTGCGAGTTTCCGCAAGCTGATGGAGTCGATCCGTCAGGTACTGTCGATGGTGCTGGAACAGCACGCCATCGAACTGATCCTGCAAGCGCGTCAGTACGGGATCATCGTGTCGCCGCTGCACGACCACAAACTGCTGGGCTCGGCGTCGTTCGTGCTGGCAGCCAGTGCCAACTGCGACTCCGAAGAACTGCGCAATCGCTTGCCTGCGCACCTCAAGGTCGGCCCGGTGGAGCGC
This sequence comes from Pseudomonas pharyngis, assembly GCF_021602345.1. Classification (GTDB taxonomy): domain Bacteria; phylum Pseudomonadota; class Gammaproteobacteria; order Pseudomonadales; family Pseudomonadaceae; genus Aquipseudomonas; species Aquipseudomonas pharyngis. The sequence goes on along the minus strand of NZ_BQID01000001.1, from coordinate 519,035 downwards.
ATCCGCCAACTGGTCAACCTGCACCTGCCGGGGATCAAGGTCAAACCGTTGCCGGTGGCCCCGCGGCAGATCGCGTTCCACTCCAACAAAACCTATTTCATCCTCGAACTCAGTTCCGAAGACCTGGCACAACTCGAGCGCTCCGGCGGCTTCGCGTTCCATGTGTCCGGCGAATTCGCCGAGCTTGAACTGAAATTCTGGGCCATCAGGAACTGACCGACATGATCAAGGACATGGAACACAACCAGGACGACAAAACCGTCCTGCTCGACCGTCAGGGCCATGGCCCGGCGGCGAGTCCGCTGACCGACTTCGCCGCGCCACCGCGCTTCGAGCAACTGGAAGAACGGATGATCTACGCCGCGCGCCTGCGCCCGGCGGAGGCCTTCAACATCAGCCTCAATTCGCTGGTGGCGGCGTCGTCCGAACTGCTGTCGGAAGTGGTGCGCCTCAAGCACAGTGAAACCCGCGAAGACCTCTACGCGCTCAACGAGCGCCTGACCGCCGGGCTCAAGCTGTTCGAAGTGCGCGCCCTGCACAACGGCGCCGAAAGCAGCCAGGTGATGGCCGCCCGTTACGTGCTCTGCACCGTGGTCGACGAAGCCGTCGTGACCACGCCGTGGGGCAATGAAAGCGAGTGGTCGCAGATGAGCCTGCTCAGCAGCTTCCACAACGAAACCTTCGGTGGCGAGAAGTTCTTCCAGTTGCTCGATCGGCTGTCGAAAAACCCGGTCAAGCACCTGCCGATGCTGGAGCTGATGTACCTGTGCCTGTCCCTCGGTTTCGAAGGCAAGTACCGCGTGCAGGCGCGCGGCATGCTGGAACTCGAAGGCATCCGCGACGCCCTGTACCGGCAGATCCGTCAGTTGCGTGGCGACGTGCCGCGCGAATTGTCGCCGCAGTGGGAAGGCCTCAACGATCAGCGCCGCAACCTGGTGCGCATCGTGCCGGCGTGGATGGTGGTGCTGTTCACCTTCGTCTGTCTGGTGATGATGTATTCGGGCTTCGCCTGGGTCTTGGGCGAGCAGCGCGACACCGTTCTGCAACCATATCAGCCGCTTGATCCGGCCGCGGCCTCGCCGCAGTCGCAGCCGTAAACAGGGACGTGTGATGAAAAAGTTTTTCAAGAAAGTCGGCGCCTTCCTGCGCCAGACCTGGGTCTGGACCTTGCTGCTGGTGCTGTTCGTGGCGCTGCTGGTGTGGTTCGTCGGCCCGTTGTTGGCAGTGGATGACTACAAGTTCTGGGAAAGCGCGACTTCGCGTCTGCTGACCATCAGCGTGCTGTTCCTGATCTGGGGCCTGACCATGGTCTTCGTCAGCTGGCGCGCCGGTATCCGCAAGAAAGCCGTCGAAGAAACCGAAGACGGCCAGGACCGTATCCGCCGCGAAGAGTTGATCGACGAAGAGCAGAAAGAGTTGAAGGAGCGTTTCAAGGACGCCCTGAAAACCCTCAAGACTTCGAGCCTGTACCGCGGCCGCAGCGAGCGCTGGCGCAATGACTTGCCGTGGTACTTGCTGATCGGCCCGCAGGCCAGCGGCAAGACCAGCCTGCTGGACTTCTCCGGGCTGGAATTCCCGATCAACAAGATCGACCGCAAACTGACCCGCGACACCCACGGCACCCGTCATTGCGACTGGTACTTCGCCGATCACGGTGTACTGATCGACACCGCCGGCCGCTACCTGACCCAGCCGGATGCGGAAGTCGACGGCAGCGCCTGGACCACCTTGCTGGAACTGTTGCGCAAGCGTCGTCGCGGTCGTCCGCTGAACGGCGTGCTGGTGACCATTCCGGTGGAAACCCTGACCGGTGGCAGCGAACAGGACATCGAAACCCTGGCCCGCCAGGTGCGTGCGCGTCTGCAAGACGTCTATCAGAAGCTGCACGTCGATGTGCCGGTGTATCTGGTGCTGAGCAAGGCCGACAAGCTGCTGGGCTTCGATGAGTTCTTCGACCAACTGACTCGCGAAGAAAGCGATCAGGTGCTGGGCACCAGTTTCCGCAAGGATCAGGTCGGCACCGACGTGACGGTGCTGCGCAACGAGTTCGAAGAGCTGCTGCGTCGCCTCAACAGCCAGGTGATCATGCGCATGCACTCCGAGCGCGACACCCAGCGCCGTGGCCGCATCCTCGACTTCCCGCACCAGATGGGCCAGATCGGCGAGCGTCTGTGCCTGCTGGTCGACATGGCGTTCACCGGCAACCGCTACCAGCGTGCGACGCAACTGCGTGGCTTCTACCTGACCAGCGCACCGCACCTGACTCAGGAAATGGATTCGACCACCGCCGGCATCGGCGCGAGTCTGGGCATGAGCGCCGGCGTGCTGCCGACGCTGCGCAGCGGTCGTTCGCGTTTCATCCATCACTTGCTCAGCCGGGTGATTTTCCCCGAGGCCGATCTGGCCGGTCTGGACAAGCGCGAGCGCAGCCGCATCCACTGGGGCCAGCGTGCGTTGTACGTCGGCGCACTGGGTGCGCTGGTGCTGTTCGGCATGCTCTGGGCCGGTGGTTTCTCGGCCAACTACGAGCGTCTGGAAAGCCTGCGCAATCTGGCGCAGAACTGGACGCAGCAACGCACGGCACTGTCGCCGCGCGATGACGCCATGGGCGCACTGAAAACCCTCGACACCAGCTACGCTGCCACCCAGGTGTTCCCGAAAAAAGGCGACGCGGCGTACCACGAACGGATGGGTCTGTATCAGGGCCAGGACGTCAATCCGGTGGTCAAGGAGGCTTACGAGCACGAGCTCGAAAAGCAACTGCTGCCGCGCGTTGCAACGATGCTCGAAGGCCAGATCCGCGCCAACATGAAGGACCGCGAAAAGCTGATCAACAGCCTGCGCGCGTACCTGATGCTGAACATGAAGGATCGTCGTGACGCGGCATGGCTCAAGGACTGGATCGCGGCGGACTGGTCGCAGCGTTACACCGGCAACACCGCGGTGCAGAACGGTCTGAACACGCACCTCGAGCGTCTGTTGCAGCAGCCGTTTATCTATCCGCTCAACGAGCAACTGGTGGCCCAGGCGCGTCAGATCCTGCGCAGCGAGTCGCTGGCGACCGTGGTTTACCGCATGCTCCGCGAGCAGGCGCGCAACCTGCCGGATTACCGTTTCAGCCAGCACCTCGGGCCGCAGGGCTCGCTGTTCATCGGCACTGAATACGTGATTCCGGGCTTCTACACCCAGACCGGTTATCAGCAGTATTTTTCGGTGCAAGGCGCGTCGCTGGTGACCGACATCCTGCGTGACAACTGGGTGCTGGGCGAAGGCGCGGGCATCAGCGACATGGATCTGCGTCGCCTGATGGTCGAGCTGGAGCAACTGTACTTCCGCGACTACGCCAACTACTGGAGCGAGGCCGTTGGCCAGGTAGCACTGCCGCCGATCAGCGATGCCGGTGAAGGCGCCGAGCAACTGGCGGGCCTGACCTCGGCCAACTCGCCGGTGCTGGCGCTGCTGACCGAAGTGCGCGAGAACACCCGCTTCCCGGCCGCTGCCGATCCGGTGGACGAGGCGGGTGACGCGGCTGATGCGCTGGCCGGACAGAAAGGCAAACTGGGCAAGGTGGGCAAACTCGCCGCGGCGGCAGCGGACAAGGCCTCGGCCCTGAACGTGGCGAAGAACCTGCCGGACACCGCCAAGAAGTCCCTGCAACGCCGCTTCGAGCCGCTGCACAAATTGCTCGACGACAACAACGGCCCGGCCGCTGACCTGACCCCGGCCTTCACCGCGCTCAACGACCTGCAACTGCAGCTGGCGGGCCTCGCCCGTTCCAGCACGCCGGAGCAGGCCGCGTTCGAGCTGGCCAAGACCCGCATGAGCGGCCAGCGTGATGCGCTGACCAACCTGCGCAATGCGTCCGGTCGTCTGCCGCGTCCGCTGAGCGTGTGGTTCAACGTGCTGGCCGAAGACTCGTGGCGCCTGGTGCTTAACGATGCCTACCAGTACCTGAACGGCCGTTATCAGAACGAGCTGTACAGCGTGTATGGCAAAACCATCAACAAGCGTTACCCGTTCAGCGCCTCGAGCACCAGCGACGTGGCGATCAGCGATTTCCGCGAGTTCTTCCGCGCTCAAGGCACCATCGACCGCTTCTTCGACAGCTACATGCGTCCGTTCGTCAGCGGTGATCCGGGCAACTACCGGATGCGCAGCGTCGACGGCCGCAGCCTGCCGGTGTCGAAGGTCTTCCTCGACCAGATGGCGGCGGCCCTGAACATTCGCCAGAGCTTCTTCTCGATCAACCCGGCCGAACCGACCGTGCAGTTCAAGCTGGAGCCGTACACCCTCGATCCGGCGGTCAGCCGTTCCGAGTTCAAGTTCGGCGACAAGACCATGGAGTACCGCCACGGTCCGATCCTGCCCATGAGCTTCAAGTGGCCGACCGATGCTGAAGACGGTCGCACCAGCCTGGTCATGGACAAGATGGCCGGGCGCCCGATCGGCATCGAGAAGAACTCCGGCCCGTGGTCGCTGTTCCGTCTGTTCGACCTGATGCAGACCGAGTACCTGACCGGTCGCGACGTGCTGGTGCTCAAAGCCGACGTGGGTGGCCTGCGCGCCAATTACCTGCTGACCAGCCAGCGCACGCCGAACCCGTTCGACATGGGCGTGCTGCGCACCTTCCGTATGCCGGTGCAGCTCTGATGCTGGTGGCCAGTCCCTGGCGCAGCGCGGCGCGAACCGACCCGGGCAAGGTGCGGTCGCGCAACGAAGATGCCTTCCTCGACACCCCGCAGCATGGGCTGTGGGTGGTCGCGGACGGCATGGGCGGTCATCAGGGTGGCGACATCGCCAGCCAGTTGATCGTCGCCAGCCTGGCTGAACTGCCGCAGTACGAAGACTTCGACGAACGCCTCAAAGCCATCCGCCAGTGCCTGCACTGGCTGAACCGGCGCCTGGGGCAGGAGTTGACCGTCACCGCCGGGCGCCACGACAGCATCATGGGCAGCACCGTCGTGGCGCTGCTGGTGGAAGGCAATCGCGCGGCCTGCATCTGGGCCGGCGACAGTCGTTGCTACATGTGGCGTGGGCAGCGGTTGTATCAGCTGTCGAAGGACCATTCGCTGCAGCAGCAATTGATCGACGAGCAGCAGATGAGCGTCGAACAGGCAGCGGCGCACCCGGCGGCCCAGGCCTTGACCCGGGCGGTCGGCGCGGCGGAACAACTGACGCTGGATGTGCTGGAGCTTGAGGTGTATCCGGGCGATGTGTTCCTGCTGTGCAGCGATGGTTTGTATCAAGGCCTGAGCAGCGATGCCCTCGGCAACGCCCTCAGCCTGGCGGCGCCACATGTGGCGCTGGAACGTCTGTTCGACGGTGCCCTGCGGGGCGCCGCACGGGACAATCTGACGGCCGTGGTGATCCGCCAATGACTGAAATCGAATCCTCAGTCGATGACTTGCTGATGAGCGAGGAGCAGGCCAACAACCTGACCTATTTCGCTTTTGCAAAGCAGCACAACGCCGAACCCCCGCTGGCGCCAACCAAGGCCAGCGTCGGCGCACTGCCGGATGTTCTGGCAGGCCGCTACCACCTCGAGCGCCTGCTCGGGGCCGGTGGCATGGGTGCGGTTTACCGGGCCCGGGATCTCCTTCACGAGCAGTTCGGCGATCCCGATCCTTACATTGCGCTGAAAATCCTCAGCGAAGAATTTGCCGAGTCGCCGGATGCCAGTGCCTTGCTCTACAGCGAGTTCGCCCTGACCCGACGCCTGCGCCACGACAATGTGCTGCGACCGCACACGTTCGAAGTGGACACCGATTGCCAGCGGGCCTTCATCACCATGGAACTCATGCGTGGCCTGACCCTGGACAAACTGCTCTGCGAGCGGCCGCTGGGCCTGCCGTGGAAAGAACTGCGCGACATCGCGCTGCCGCTGCTCGACGCGCTGGCTTACGCCCACCGTCGCGGCGTGCTGCACGGTGACATGAAACCGAGCAACGTCATGCTCAGCGAAGACGGCGTTCGCCTCTTTGACTTCGGTCTCGGGCAGGCCGAGGAGGGCATCCTGCCCGGCCTGCCGCACCTGAGCCGCGAGCGCTTCAACGCCTGGACCCCGGGCTACGCCGCCCCCGAACTGCTTGAGGGCCAACCGCTGTCGGCCAGCGCGGACGTGTACGGCGTGGCCTGCGTGATCTATGAACTGGCGGGCGGCAAACACCCGTTCCGCCGCTTGCCCTCGACCCAGGCCCGTGACGAATACCTGGAGCGCGAGCTGCAAGCCCCGGCAAATCTACCGACACACTGCTGGCCCGCGCTGCGCACCGCGCTGGCCTTTGACGCGGCAGAGCGCAACATTTCTGCCGAACAATTGCGTGACGCCTTGGGCGCCACTTCGTCCTGGCTGCAGCGTTTGCGGCTGAGGGCGTAACGGATGACATTCGAACAGGGAGCACTTTATGTTCAACCCAGCTAACGAAACGCACTTCAGCCTGACTGTTGAAGATTACGTAGGCGACCTGCAAGTCCTGTCGTTCACCGGCACCGAAGGCATCAGCCAGCCGTTTCGTTTCGACATCGAACTGGTCAGCGAAAACCCGGATCTGGACCTGGAAAAACTCCTGCACAAACAGGCATTCCTCGCCCTCGATCCGCAGGGCTCGGGCATCCACGGCCAGATCTACCGCGTGGCCCAGGGCGATGCCGGCAAGCGCCTGACCCGCTACAAGGTTTCACTGGTGCCGCAGCTGCAATACCTGCATCACCGCACCAACCAGCGCATCTACCAGCAGATGTCGGCGCCGAAAATCATCGCGCTGATCCTCGACGAGCACGGCATCAAGGGCAACGCCTACAGCTTCCAGCTCAGCCAGCCGTGCCCGGATCGCGACTACTGCGTGCAGTACGACGAAACCGATCTGCATTTCGTCCAGCGTCTGTGCGAAGAAGAAGGCATTCACTACCACTTCCAGCACAGCAAGAAAGGCCATCTGCTGGTGTTCGGCGATGACCAGACCGTGTTCCCGAACCTCGGCCAACCGACCGCGTATGTGCAGGGCAGCGGCATGGTCGCCGAAGAACCGGTGATCAAAGGCTTCAAGCTGCGCCTGGAAACCCGCACCAGCCGCACAACGCGCCGCGACTACGATTTCGAAAAGCCGCGCCTGCAAATGGAAGCGGCCTACAAACCAGACGGCGCTCTCGATAGCAAAGACGCTGAACCGGATCTGGAAGACTACGACTACCCTGGCCGTTTCATCGATCGCGCGCGCGGCAAGTTCCTCAGCCAGCGCGCCCTCGAACGTCATCGCGCCGACTACCGTCAGGCCGAAGGTCGCGGCGATCAGACCAAACTGGTCAGTGGCCATTTCATGGAAATGTCCGACCACCCGCGCAGCGAGTGGAACGACCTGTGGCTGCTCACCGAAATCTTCCACGAAGGCAAACAGCCGCAAGTCCTCGAAGAATCGGTGACCAGCGACACCACCGACAACAAGGACGACTTCCACCAGGGCTACCGCAACCGCTTCCTCGCCACCCCGTGGGACGTGTTCTACCGCCCGGCCCTGGAACACCCGAAACCCCGCGTGCTCGGCAGCCAGACCGCGATGGTCACCGGACCCAAAGGCGAAGAAATCCACTGCGACCAGTACGGCCGCATCAAGGTGCAATTCCACTGGGACCGCGAAGGCCTGGCCGACGACAAAACCAGCTGCTGGCTGCGCGTCTCCAGCTCCTGGGCCGGCGACCGCTATGGCGCCATCTCCATCCCGCGCATCGGCATGGAAGTCCTCGTCACCTTCCTCGAAGGCGACCCCGACCAACCGCTGGTCACCGGCTGCCTGTACCACAAGGAAAACCCGGTGCCCTACGCCCTGCCGGCGAACAAAACCCGCAGCGTCTTCAAAACCCTCAGCTCCCCGGGCGGCGGTGGCTACAACGAACTGCGCATCGAAGACAAAAAAGGCGCCGAACAAATCTTCATCCACGCCCAGCGCGACTGGGATGAAAACGTTGAGCACGATCAGAAGATTCGGGTCGGGAATGAACGTCACGACACCGTGGTGAAGAACACCTACACCGAGCTGAAGGCTGAAGAACATCGCACCACGTTTTCCGACCGCAAGATCGAAGCGCGGATGGACGACCACCTGACCATTGGTGAGAGCCAGCATGTGAAGCTCGGGACGGCGCAACTGACCAGTGTCGGGAAAGAGATTCACATCAAGGCGGGGGACAAGATTGTCATTGAGGCGGGGACTGAGCTGACGATTCTCGGCGGTGGCAGTTTCATCAAGCTCGATGGCGGTGGTGTGACCGTGGTTGGGCCGGTGGTGAAGATTAATGCTGGCGGGTCGGCGGGGAGTGGCACCGGGATCGGGATTAAGCCGCCGGTGCTGCCGGGGGCGGCGGATAAGGATAAGGCGGGGAGTTTGATGGATCAGGCGTTGTTGAATGCGCCGCCTGAGAAGGTTAAGCCGAAGGCTTTTTTTGTGTTTTCTGAGTGATCGACATGAATGGTTTTTTGAAGAAAAGGCACGGCTTCGCGGTAGCGGCTTTCACCGCCTCGCTGCTGAGCCTGTTTCATGGCAGCGCTTATGCTGATGATTGTCCGTCTGAGGACTTTTCACAGTTCCTGCCGGCGTTCTCTGCGAATGCTGAAACTCAGCAGCGGTTGACTGCGATGACGGTGAAGTCGCTGGTTTTGAAACCTACCGGGGAGAATGGAAATTTTGAGCCGCAAACGAAGGGAGTCAATAGCTCGACATTGGCCTTTCCACTGATGGCACCCATAGCCACAGACAAGGCAGAAGGCGTCGAAGTCGAAGCGGTTGACGACAGTCATTTCAACGTTGTTGATAAGCGTGCAGGTAACAGCAATATCAAGATCTTTAACTTTTCTCGCCAGGCGTGTTGGGTTCTGGAGGGCGTTGAGGATTGGTCGGTTAGCGACAAAAATCTCGTAGTGGCAAGTACTCCGACCATGAACACATCCGAGAATTTTTGTTATCAGCGCGCTCAAGCCTTCGCTGGGCTAGGTGGGTTGGAGCAGTATCGGCTGACCGGTGAGCTGTTTGTGGCTGCGCTGGAAAACTATGTGTGCGCTGCTGCTTCGGGAGACCCACAAGCAAGTTTAAGTGCTGCGGGCCTGAGTCTATCCGGCATGGCTCCACAGTTGGAAACGGAAAAGGTCGAGGCACTTTTCAAGGCCGCCGCGACAACCCTTGCCGACGGTGCAGCCTCTCTTTCGACTTTCTATTGCTATGGGAACAACCCTGTACCCGAAGGGCCGTGCCAACATCCAGAGCAAGCCGAGAAGGAGCTAATTCGCGCCGCGTCAATGGGTTCGGTCAGCGCGATGAATTACTTGGGTTATTCGTTTGAAGAAGGGAGGCTCGTTACCAAAGACATGTCCAGAGCGCTTGCCTGCTATCGCCTCGCAGCTGACAAGGGTGACGACACCGCTGCCGGAAATCTGAAACGTTTAAACGCGCAAGACGCTGCTTCTACCAAGACCAGCTATTGCTATTAATTTGCAGGATGCAGAAATGACCGAACCACTCGATTTAAGAAACCAGTACACCGGCGGTGATTACGTCTACCTGATGGGAGGTAATGGTACTCAAACCAACGCGGCAGGAAAAAAACTGATCGATTGTTCACATATGGTGAATCTTCTGCTCACTGGCGCGGGCTACCAGATTGAGTATGAGGAGACGAGAGCGATGAATGCTTCCTCTCGCTTTTACACCGTGGTGCCACCGACAGAGGTCAAGAAAGGGGACATTGCTCTTTGGATTGACATCCTTCCTCTTACAGGAGGCAATCGTCGCCTGTTTCATACCGGCATTGTCATGGAATACAACGCAGCGACAGGCCAGGGAAAAATTTTTGGTGCTCAGACCACTAACGGACCCTCGGAAGCGTTCTTTGGCCGGAACCCGCCTGCATACTACTGGCCTGTTCCAACAAAGTTTCTAAGGGCAAAGGAGGAGTATCGGACAGGTGCTAATCCAGCGCCGGCGCCTGCTCCTGTACCGGCAGGCCCTGCCCCATTGATGAACTTTCAATATCCGTTCAGAAAAGCTGACGGCAAACAATTCACTGATGCGGAGGAGGTTTACAAAGCCCTCGAGGCTGAAACTGCCGGCCACTACCTGCTGGGCAGTAACAAGTTCTGGCACGGCGGCATTCACATCAGCAATGCCAGCGCTCCTCAGTGCATTTTGAACGAGCCAATTCGGTGTATGGCCGACGGTGAAGTCGTGGCCTACCGACTTAACGAAGATTATCTGGAGTCTACTTTTGGCGAAAATGAGAAAAAACTGAAATATTCCAACTCGTTTTGTTTGGTGCGACATGAGTATAAGTCTGCCCCAAACCCAGAAGAAGGGCCAAATAAGGGCAAGCAAAACAAGCTGAATTTCTACAGCTTGTACATGCATCTTCTGCCCTTCAAGCGTTATCCGCTGACTGAGGAAGAAACTCCGAAGCCTCAAGTGACCATGAAGGTAAGTGACTTCAACGCTTACGACGATTTCCCTGAATCCAGTAGCGTTCAGAATGTTGGCAAGCTCGTTGCAGGGACCAAACTTGAGATATTGGATCAAAAGGACTTAGGCAACGTTACCTACGCGAAAGGAAAAATCCTGTCAGGTAGCGTTAAAAAGAGTGGCCACAAAGTTCGCGAGGCTGGCAAAGAGGTCTGGTTCGCATACTTGAAAGATGGAGAACCCTACAAGAACTCCAAACCCGCGCGTATATGGCTGGCAGACCCGATCCCGGAGCGTTTAAAGCCCAAATATTGGCAAGGTAAGGTGAAGGGAACCGCGTTGAAGAGATTGGATCTTTATCAGGATCCTGTCTCTGCTCAAAATGGGCAGACTGCCGGTGCTAAGATGGGCTCGCTGCAACTCACCCCTCAAAGTACGGTGGAGTTTGAAAGCAAAGAAGTTCTGAATCTCAATGTTTCAGGGACAATTCGTCGAATGGCGAAATGTACCAGCAGCGGCAGCTTGGCTGGGGCGGGGAGCGTTCCTCCCAGCTTCTGGGCGATTGTGGAAAACGACTACGTTGCCTGGGATGTAATCCCGATTAGTTTCAATTCTGTAGAGCCTGCAAGTACCGGTATCAAGGCGGGAGATCCGATTGGCTATCTGGGATTGACTGAAAATCTCACTGGCGAAGATGGCGGTGTAGCGAGTAAGTATCAAGTACACGTCGAGATATTTACTGCCGAAGCCGATGTAAAAGACTTCCTCAAGAATACGGCTGGGCTGAAGATCGGCAAGCAATACCTGTATCTGCCGGCGGGAGGTGAGCTGAAGAAAAAAGCACCTGCGACGGATAGTACGGTGCTGAAAACGAAACATGCGGTTGATTTGAACAAGGCCCCGGTCATTAAAGTGGGCACCGACGATTACTACGATGTGACCGTCACTGACGATGCTCAGGCCGTCAATGGTCTTGTCAAAAAAGCCGGTGCACAAATCATCACTCAGCATGATTGGGAAAAACTGGGGTTTCAGATCGTCGAAGAAACCAATGCGACAGCGGACGGGTTTCTCGATCCGAAAGACATGCCCGTGTTCTTTCAGGATCTGTTTGCGAAGATCGATAAAGACCAGAGCCGGGACGTCGATCCGACCGAGCTGGCCGAGGCTTTGAAAAACCCAGATACGCGCTCGCAATGGTCCAGGCTGGTGGCCCATCATCCGACTGAGTGGAAAGCGAAAGCAGACGCTCCCAAGTGGAGCCGGCTCGATACAGAGCTTGTGCACGCCCCGAAGACACTGAAGCATGAAAAAGAAAGGATCAGCAGCTATGTGTTTTGGGATGATCTGAAAGAAAAGGCTGCCATGACTTCGGACGTGGTTTGGCATTTTCATTCTATTGAAATGCTGAGTAACTTCATGAGGCGTTCTGAATTTATAGATGTCGAGCGTTTTGTAGCTATGTATGCTGAGCAACATGCTTCGTTTCAGGCTGATGCGCCTCAGCTTTCTGCTACGTCCAAGTCTAATTTGCGTAAGATCGCAGAGAACGTTAATAAGTATCTAGAAAAAACTAAAGAAATTTATACCATTTATGAGTTGTCGTATATGTTCGCTACGGCGCGCCACGAGGCTTATCAATTTATGATTGCTGAGTATTTTAGTGCTGCTCCTGAGTATGGGCCGGTTTCCTATTTCGACAAATATGACCCTGTGCTTGCAGATACCGCAACACGCAGACAAACTGCGTTAGACAACGGTAACACGGTACAAGGGGACGGTTACAAATATCGAGGGCGTGGTCTCGTTCATTTGACTTGGAAGAAAAATTATCAAAAAGCAAAAGATTACTTCGGAATTGATTTTGTCACACATCCCGAGGAGGCTGCAGGGTTTGAGAATTCCGTGCCCATCATGATATGGGGTATGAAGGAAGGTATATTTACTGGGAAAAAACTTGGCGATTACGTTAATAATACTTCTAAGGATTATGAAGGGGCACGGAAGGTTATCAACGGGTCCGACCAGAAGGCGCTGATCGCGAGTTATGCCGTTAAGTTCGAAGCGATATTAAAAGCCACATCAATTGCACCGGAGACCAAATAAGCATGAAGATGAAATTGCACGTAGTCATGGCTATCATATATTTCGTGTTAGCAGATGTCGCATTCGCCGATCCGCATGACGTGTATTCAGCCGATGTCGACGCCCGCTCTTTAATCGTGACTTGGTCAGGTGGTAGTAAAACAATCAAGGACGTAATCGGCAGCCAAGGCGAGACAACCAGAGAGCTAGTTGATTTTAACGGGGGGAAGGCCCTCCATTATGAGAACCTGGCGTCGCGTGCTCCTTTCGAAGCGTATTTTACGTTGACTAGGCATGGCGCGGAGGTTTTCATAGACTGCGTTTATACAAACGTTCGGAACGAGCAGAACGGAATCCTAATAAACAAGGCCGTCTGTGGTTTGGAACGCCCGTTAGCTGAAGAGTATGAGGAGGTGGCGTCTGAATTTTCAGATCAGTGGAAGAACCTAACTAATAAGGTTGCTATAACTCCTTTGTTAGCAACACCGCCGGTATCGGTAGAGGTTGAAGAGTCGGTTCTAGATGGGGTTAAGTTGTCCCGGACCTATCATTCTCCGAATGACCTCAAATTCTCACGTCCTGAGAGCGTTGTAAAGAAAGATAAATTCAGCCACTCCTTTGGTGATAGCTACGTATTTTCCGTTTATACTCCCGGGGACTTAATTAACCCGCTCTATCTTGATGTGTCATCTGGAAAGCTTGACAGTGTATTTGTACGATATGATCGGGCTGGTATAGATAAGTTTTTCTGATTAATAGTTCTTGTATCAAAGCAAAGCTAGGATCTGTTTGGGGCACTGCGATTTTGTCTAAATTACGAGGGCATGCAGATTAGTTCCGCCTAATTCAATGCCCACGTTAATTCACTGAATTCTGGTGGGGCAGCCGTGCATATGCGATATAAGAGAAAAGGTGACAGATTTATTTGTGGTGTTGCGCTCAGCGGCTTTGATTTTGGTGCAGCGTTTAAATAGATCTGTTTCGTATGTTTGGATTAAAACAGGTTCTAGTTTGCTGTTGGATTTTTGCGGACATCAAGGGATTATGAGTTTTAGATTTATTCTTGTTGTGGTTTTTTCTTTGCTGTCTTCGGTTGTGAAAGCAGAAGGAACTATGATTGCGACCGTGCTTCAGGCGGATTTTTCCAAAGATCCTGAAGTACGGCTGCTCGTGAGGATTGTAGACATAGGATTTGGGCCAGATGCTCCGTCCATGGCCCTTCGTAAAGAGTGTCTGGCGCGGGTGAAGTCGACCGACCGTCCCGGCCCGGACCCATGTTTTTCGATTGAAATCACCGAGAGCAAAAAGCAACGGTCCATCGTTCGTCAAACGCTGCTGAATGATCCTCAGCGCTCAACCGACCCGATCTATCTGGAAATTGTCTACCAATCTGAAGTCAGTGCGAGCGATCCGACCAATCATTATGGGCGCTCTGCCTGGCTGAAAATTGAAGAGAACGGTTTCTACAATTGGAACAACGAAACCAAGCAGGCGTTGGCGGACGTTGTGTGGCCAACTGCGTCGAGTGGGGCGCTTGATCTGGTTATGACGGATACGGATGCACTGCTCAACCTCGTTTACCGGGAGCGCATGGAACGGTTGGACGAAAATGCACGGAAAGGCCTGAGGGAAACCCAAAGGGCCTGGATGAAATTTCGTGATGCGGAGTGTCTGCCTGAGCCGAAATCGTCTAAATCGGTTTTCGGGGAGTGGTCAAATTCCTGCTTGATCCGTGCGACGATAGAGAGAGCCCGTCAATTGGCTATGGCTCCGGACAATCGCAAACAGTGAACTAAAGCATTTGATCAGCAGGTTTATGGAGTGGGTGAGTCTTGAAAGGATTTTCGCTGTTTTCAGTTTTGTGTTTTTCATGTTGTGCATTTGCAGGTAATGCACGAGGGCCGGTCGTCGATATATATATAAAGCCAATGTTGCTCAAGTTTCCGGAAAACTGGTCCGTTATTACCAAACGTTCGATAGCCCCTGCGTCAATATTCAGATTCTCAAGCCTGGGGGACAAGGAGCAGCGAGCGACTCGATGGAGTTCTGCGACATTGAAGGGAAGAACTTTAACAACGGCTTCACCGATGTTTCATTGGATAGGGCCACGTTTTCCGACACCGAATTGCAGTTGACCTTCAAGCTGATGTCGTTGGTCGGAGTGAATGAAACTACCGAATTATGCAAATTCCGAGTTGATGTTGAACATCTCGCAGAACCTGAATGTACGGCGCAGTAAGTATCGTGCATTGCATATCGGTCAGCCATGCCATCGGAGATTCAGAGTGAAAGTCGCTCCCCTGTTGTTCCTGGCGTTGACGTGGGCGTTGTCCGCAAGCGCAGCGCCAGCCGGTGTCAGTACAAGCCATACAATGCCCACCGCGATGGTCGCTGCACTCACGAAGGAAAACCAAATGCCTGCCGATAGTTTTCGCGCCATTGCAGATGGCGTGGTGAACTGGAGCGGTGGAACGATGGCTGCCGTGGTGATTGAAGATCCGAATGGCATTTGCGCGATTTACAGGTATCAAGACGGCCGGTTGGATCTGCCTTTTGACGGCGTGCCCTGTAAGTTTCTGGGGCCACCCACGCTGATGTCGGACAGAAAAACTGCTTTGCCCGATGTCGTGTTCGCCGTCGAGTTGTTCGTTCCTAACCGGGGCGGGATGGCCAAGCAGAAGGTCGCGTTTTATTACGATGCCGAGAAGAACGCTTATTGCGAGAGTCAGTCGCTTGCGAGTTGGTATCTGTCGGGAAATCGGGCGCTGGCTCCTGATCTTCAGGATGGGCAGTGTGTAGCGGGATCGGAATAGACCCGGCCCCAAAAAACGTAAAGCTTTGCTCAGCACCTATTGGGAAATGAACATAGCCAAGCAATGCGCCACCCGGTTCGCCAAACACAAAGCCTGAATGACTCTAGGATGAACACATTGAACCGTTTCGGTTTTACCCTTCTGGCCGTTCTGCTGCCTGTTTCAACGGTCTATGCGCAGGACGACTGCAGCCATGTCGCCTCAAGCCTGGAAATGGTGCCCTGCTCGGAAGCGGCGAAGAAAGCTGCCGATACGCAGCTGAACCTCAGCTACAAGCAATTGATGGCGCGGCTTGAGTCTGATTATCGGGCAGATCCGGCATTGGGCGCGGAGTACGCGGCGAAGGTCAAAGAGTCGCAACGTGCATGGCTGAAATTGCGCGATGCGAACTGCCCTTTGGAAGCATTCGAGATCGAGACGGGGATGCCGGCGCATGTGTTCGCGGTCAACTTGTGCATCGCCAGAATGAGTCGCGAGCGCTCGGCTTATCTGGACAAGATCGCGCCTGGACAACCTGAGCAGTCATCCGATAAAAGCGTTGCGTGCCCATCCGACGACTTCATGCCGTTCCTTGCGGCATTTTCTGCCGATGGCCGATCACAGCGCAGATTTACGGCGATGACAGTCAAATCGCTCGCGTTGAAACCGACAGCCGAAGCCGGTCATTTCGAACCGATCGTTACGGGTGTGAAGGGGGCCGAGTTGGGCTATCCGTTAATGGCACCCATCCCCTCCCGCAAGATTCTGGGAGTCAAGATACAAGAGCTCGACGATAGCCATTCCATCGTTGTGGATAAGCGCGCAGGTTGGAGCCACGTCAAAGTCTTCAACTTTTCGCGGCAGGCCTGTTGGGTGCTTGAAGGCGTTGAAGACTGGTCGATCAGTGATAAAGATCTGGTCGTTGCGAGCAAACCCAAGCTGAGTAAGGAAGAGAGTTTCTGTTACCAACGTGCCGAGGCGTTCGAAGCATTGGGGGCTCCGGAAGATCAACCGCTCACGGTGGAGTTGTATGAAGCCACGTTGGAAAACCTGTTGTGCGCAGCGCGCTCTGGAGACCCACTTGTCAGTTACAAAGCGGCCATTCTGAGTCTCTCGGGTATGGCGCCGCAGGTGCCGACGGACACGCTGGAGTCTTTGTTCAAAGCAGCAGCCACTACGCTGCCCAACGGTGCGATGGGGCTTTCCGAGTTTTACTGTGACGGCAACGAGCTCACCTTCGACGGGCCCTGCAAAAATCCCGCGCTCGCAGAGCAAGCGCTGATCGGCGCTGTGAAAATGGGTAATGCCGTCGCGATCAGCAAGTTGGGATCGACCTTTGCGAGCGGCGAGTGGGGTACCAAAGACCCCTCCCGAGCCATGGCCTGCTATCAATTGGCTCTCGCCCAGGGTTACGAAGGGGCGAACTTCGGTCTGGAACATCTGAAGAAAAATTCCACCACTGAAATCAAACCCAGTTATTGCCTCTGACTGCCCCCGAAGCCGGACGGTTTTCCTTTAAACTCCCCGCCCTCAAGGAACGCGCTCAGGACACGGAATGCCAGCCCCCTCTTTCTCTCTTCGCTCCGCGATGGTGCTTTGGCTGTATGCCGCGGCAATCGTGCATGTGCTCGCCGGTCTCACGCTGACCTGGGCCGGCCATTCCGGATTACTCGACGGCTATCTTCACACCCTCGAACTCGCATTCTGGGGCGCCGATGCGGTTCCTGCCGCCGGCCACGAGCAGCAGGTGTGGTGGCTCGCACTGTTCGGCGCGACGCTGCAAAGTTATTCGCTGTATATGCTCGCGTTGGTGCACCTCGGCAACCGTCTTAAAGCTCCCGCAATTTGGGGCTGGTTGATGGCTGGCATCCTGTTATGGGCGCCGCAGGACATGTGGCTTTCAACGAAAAAACAGGTCTGGTCGCACTTGTGGCTCGATGGTTTTGCGCTGCTGGTCCTGTTGCCGCCGCTGATCTGGTTGCTGCGTCATGATCGTCGGTCATCCCCGCCAGAAAGGACCGTGAGCAAGTCCAACCCGTTTGTCGGCGGCGCCTACAAGCGCGTGCTGATCACCGGGGGTACCGGGTTTATCGGTGAAGCCGTGGTCAATCAGTTACTCGACGCCGGCCACACGGTCAGCGTGTTGGCGCGGGATCCGTTGAAAGCGGCGAACCTGTTCAACGGTCGTGTTCGCTGTGTGCGGTCGTTGAGCGAACTTGGCTGCGACGAACCCTTCGACGTGGTGATCAATCTGGCCGGCGCACCGGTTGCCGGGCCTCGCTGGAGCCCCGCTCGGCAGGCGCAACTGCTCGCCAGTCGGGTCGATACCACCGAAGCCTTGATGACCTGGCTGAAGCACACGAGCCATAAACCCGCGCTGTGGATTCAGGCCTCGGCCATCGGTTTCTACGGCGTGCGCGATGCCAGCGAAAGCCTCGATGAACAGGCGAGCAAGGGTGACGGTTTCATGGCCGAACTCTGTGCGCGTTGGGAGGCTTCAGCGCAACCCGCGACGCAGTTTGGCGTGCGTCAGGTGGTGCTGCGCCTCGGCGTGGTGTTCGGGCCGGGCGGTGCGTTGTTGCCATTGCTGATTCCGTTCCGCCTGGGCTTCGGCGGGCGCATGGGCGACGGTCAGCAGACCATGAGCTGGGTGCATCGCGACGATGTGATTCAGGTGATCGCTCGATCCTTCCACGATGAAAATTTGCGCGGCACCTACAACATGGTCGCGCCCGAAACGGTCAGTCAGGCAGCGTTCGCCGAGAACGTCGGCAAAGTCCTCAATCGTCCGGTGTGGTTCCACATTCCTGCAGCGCCGGTGCGTGCGTTGGCCGGGGAAATGGCTCAGCTGTTTTTCGACGGTCAGCGTGTGGTGCCGCGGCGTTTGAACGAGGCGGGCTACACGTTCCGCTATCCGACCCTCGACGCCGCGCTGCGCGATCTGGCCTGAGGATCGCCCATGAGCAAGCCCCTGATGTACCTGCTGGCCGGCAACGGCAGCGCCGCCGATTGGTGGGATGACTCGCTGCCGCATTTTCAGCGTTACACCGTGGTGCCGCTGGAGCTGCCGGGCTTCGGCGCCAACCCGCAGCCCCCCTGCGAGGATCTGGCGGCTTATGCGCAGACCTTGTTGGCGATGACGCAAAAGGGCAGCGCGATCATGGCCGTCGGGGTCAACGCGTTGCTGGTGCTGCATGCGCTGCAACGTCGGCCCGGGCACTTTTCTCGCAGTGTGTTGCTGGCGCCGGTTGGCGCCTTTTTGTGGCAGCGCCGATTGCCGGCGCTGATGTCACCGCTGCCATTCCGCAAGTCCATTCATTGGCTGCTGTCGAACAGACCCACGCTGTTCGCGCGCAAGTTCTCCAACCAGACCTGGACGCCCGCGCAGTACCAGCGCATGGGCGCCGGTTATGCGCGCTGCCGTGCGTTTGTGCCGCACTGGGATCTGATCCGTGCCGACACCGCGCTGCCCTTGCTGGAGTGGATCACCGACCCGGTCGAACTGGTCTGGGGCGATCAGGACAAGGTGCTTGGCATCGAACAAGCGGCGGCATGGTCGGCGATTCTTGCGCGCGCGGATCTGACCATCAGCCTCAAACCCGGTTGGGGTCATTACCCGTGGATCGACGCGCCCGCGCAGTTTGCGCAGTGGCTGGAATCGGACGAGCGCGGGTTTGTCGCGCACACCAAGGGCGGGCGTTTGCGTCTGGCGGCACTGGCCCGGCAACCGGTGCCTGCGGCGCTGACCCTCAACGATTGCAACGATCCGCGACTACCGGCCTTCCTCGCCCTCCAACCACAGGCGATCTGGGCGGTGCGCTCCTCCAGTTACGGCGAAGATCAGGCCGACTCGGCGAATGCCGGTTTGAGCACGACCTATCTGCGCGAGCCGGCCGCCAACGTGCCGGCACGCATCGCCGAGCTGACAACCGAAGGTGTCGAGGAAGTGGTTGTGCAGCGCTTCATCACGCCGCAGGTGTCGGGCATCGCGTTTGTGCGTCATCTGTCGGTGGAACTCGAATGGGTTGAAGGCCATCTTGAGTCCCTTGCCGATGGTCAGATCAGCCCGGAACGGGCGACGCTTTCGCGGCTCGGCGATGCCTGGCGCAGCGGCACGTTCACGGCCGCCCATGGGTTGACCGAAGACGTGCTGTGGCGCTTTCTCCAGGATGTCTTGCGGGTGTTTCACTATGTGCCGGGCGATGTCGAATGGGCCTGGGACGGTACGCAACTGTGGCTGCTGCAATACCGGCCGATCAGCGACTACGGCTGGCGCCGGCACCTGACGGCCGCCAACATCGCCGAGATCCTGCCGCCGCAACCCAGCGTGCTGGTGGAGTACGCCCAGCGCCGGGCCGCCGCGAGCATTCCGGCGATCATGGCCCGTTGGGATGCGCGGGTGTTGCAGGACAACGAGCCGTTCACGGCCGTGTTTGGCGGTGCGTCTTACATCAATAACGACCTGTTTCTCGCACGTTTGCGCGACTGGGGCATCAGCGCCAGCAACTATGCCGGTGAAGTTGGCGGCGCGACTCCGCATCTGCCGTGGCGACCGCTGCGGATGTTGCGTTCGCTGCCGTTGTTTTTGCGCATGCAACGTATCGCTCGCGGTCATTTGCTGAGCCTTGAGCACGGCTTGCAGCGCTTCGACCGGGAGCTGACCGACCTCGTCGCCCAAGGTGCTGACGGTCAGCAACTGGCCGACTGGTTCACCCGGTTCTATGTGTTCGTGGTGCAGGGCAATTTGTGCATCGCCACGGCGCTGGCCAGCAGTGGCGGGGACTGGCTGGGCCGACCGCCCACCGCTTACGACAACCTGGAAAACAGCCCCCATCGACTGCCGTGGGAGACCGATCCGGCCACACCTCGACCCGCGTCGAGCGCGTTGCCATTACAGGCGTTCCCGCAATGGTCAGGGCTGATTCGCCTCGCTCATTCAACCGGCCTGCCGGGCCTGCGTGGTTACTACCTGCAAGTGCGCGAGTGGTATCGCGACAACCTGATGCGCATCTTCTTCCGCCTGCATCACGCCATGCCACTGGCGGATCGCGAACATTGGTTTGCGCCGCACCCGGACATCCGCACGCGCGACGGCAGCTTCTGGCAGGACGGCCGCGAAGGTGCCGAACAAGCCACCGGATTCATGATTTACCCGGGGCAGGTGCGGGGCATTCTTGGCGAAGACATCTTGCTGGAAGACACCCTCGATCCAGGGCGTCACGCGCACTATCAGGCCGCGCGGGCGGTGATTGCGCGGATGGGTGGGCGGTTGTCGCATGGTTCGACGTTGTTGCGGGAACTGCGCAAGCCTTCGGCGGTGATGCCGCAGGTGGATCTGGCGTGGATCGGGTGCGAAGTGTTGTATCGGGATGGTGAGCTGGAATTGATGAATTCGAAGGATGTGAAGTGAAGCGACTGTCGTTGATGTGTATGGCCTGGTTGCCGATGGCGAGCATGGCGATGGATGTGTGCAATTCCGAGTCTGATACCAAGCACTTTCTCTCTCAGTGGTCAGAGAGTCGAGATAACAAGCCTGACGAAATACTTTCCGGCCTCCACAAGGACCAATTTTCTGTGGAGTACGGCAAGGTTGTGTACCGCGGTGATCTCAATGACGACGGTCAGGAAGACTTCATTTTCACCTCCTACTCAAGTCGCGGATCAGCGGGTGACTCAACCTTCGCCTTCCTGATCCAGTGCCATGGTTACTTGAAGCATGTCGGTGGAGATTATTTCGCCAGAGTGAAGGTCTTGGATGGTCCGCCCAAGAACGGCGGAGACTTCAAAGACATCGCAATCTATTCCTACGTCAGGGATAAGCGCGACCAGATCAGTTACATGGGAAAAGACGCGTTAACTCGGCGTCATCTATGGCAATTCAACCCGCAGACACAGCGTTATGAAGGTCAGTCCGAGTAGCCAACGGTTTCCCACTGCAGTTATGGAGTTAGTACTTGAAAGGATTTTCGATTGTTCTCGGCAGCTTGCTGTCAGCTGCCACTTCCATGGCATTCGCCGCCGATCCCGACTTCAAGGATTACGCCGTCACCCCCGTTTTCAGCGGCCCCAACCATGAGCCGGTGCAGCAAGAACAAAGCAACGCGGTCATGGACAGTACTCGGGCGAGGGCCCTGCAAGGCAAGGTCAACTTTGCCGGCCATTACATCCTGTACCGAGTCGGTTGTGGTGGCAGTGCCATTTGCGGCGAAGTGCTGGATGCGCGCACGGGGGAGGTTGTCGGCGGACTGCCGAACGCATACGACGGCAATGCGTTAAGCCTGTCAAACCGGCCTGATAGCCGTCTGCTCATTGTTTCCGGCATTGCGGCCGATACCGAAGAGGACGCGCAGGGTAATGAGCTGGAAAGCCGCTACAGGACCCGCTACTTCGAGTTTGTGAACAACGAGTTCCGGCTGCTGACGTTCAAGGATTTGTGATCGCCGCTGTTTGATTAAGGATGATTGGATGAACCATTTTCTCGCGGGCAGCCTTTCGCTGCTGCTCTCGCTTCCAGCTTTCGCCGCTCCCAAGGATGCCTACACCCAGCGCGATGTCATGCAATGTGGCGGTGTTGAAGTGGTGATGATGTCGTCCTGCCGATCCGTGACGGTGGATGACGCGGAAACCCACCTCATCCCGGTTTGCTCCGACCAGACGATCAACATTGGCGGCAAAGTGTTGCGGCGCAACATCGACAAGGTTTCACAGCTTACGTCTGACGGTAAGAAAGCGAAGATGCTGAGTAACGTGGTTGTGGCGATGGATTGTGTGAAAGGCACCAAGGGCAGTCTTGTTTCAATAGGCGGCTATGGCGGTTGCGGTGCCTGTCCTGAATGGCGCGGGTATTACTCGACAGCGGGACGATTGGAGCAATACAGCTTCGATAATACCCAGCGCTCATTTGGTTCGAAGGGTTCCTGGGAAGAGCTGATCAAGGCTTATGGCGTGACGAAGAGGCAGTTGCAGTCGGAAAGCCCGTCAGTGAAAAGGATCGACTATGGGCAGCCTTAAGTGGTTGATGATTGTCATGAGCCTGTTTGCTTCAGCCAATGCCTTGGCGGAGAACATACAGATCGTCGGGGTTGGCGGGCACATGTTGACGCTGAAGGATAAGAAATGGAGCAGGCCTGCTCCGGAGTCAGCGGTCGCCTCGTTTACCGCGAATGGCAAGACTTTTCCCCTCTATATTTCCGATGTTGGTACCGAAACGCATGACAGTTGGCTAAGTCCTGACAAGAAAACAGTTCTGCTTCTTCAGACTCTGTATGGCGTTGTCATTGGTCAAGAGGGTGAAGAGATTCCGACGGAGGAGACGGGTTGCGGTGTCATTTCGATGGAGACCGGTTGCGTACTAAGTGAGCACGTAGCCAGGTTTTGCGACGGCAAGTGGGAGGGCAATCGATGGACCTCCGGTGAGGGGGAGGTTCTTGACCTTGCCTTGACGACACCGTCTCCAAAGGATTTGTTGAATCGAGTCTCAAGTATTGAGATACCGCAATCTCGCGTGGAAGAGCTCGAATTCAATCTTCGCACTATAAGTCCAGACGCCTATATGGCTTGTCACCCACCGGCACGTAATGTTCAAGCTCTCAACGACCTGGCCTTCTACTTGGCCGAGGGCGGTAACGATGAACTTGCATTGACGTTCTATCGCGGCGTTGAGGCCGTCGGTAAACGCACAGTGCTGATGTTGAACATCGCCGACTCACTCTGGCGCCTTGATCGCAAAGACGAAGCGCAGCGTTATTACAGCCAGTACCGCGACGCGATGAGCGTGGACGGCAAGGCGCAGAAAATTCCAAAACGTGTCGTTGAGCGAATTGCATATCAGGAAATGAGAAATTGAACAGGATTGTTCGCTTTATCGTATTGAGCCTTGGGTTGATACTCACTTCATACGCACTCGCTGCGCCCCAAGTTCTCAAGGAAATCCCCGCAAGCCTGCTGGGCGATGGATCACGGCAAAACGTGTTCGTTCTGGCGGGAGATGCGGACGAGGCATCCAACCGGTTGTTGATCGCGCCGGCTCAAGCGCGCAATGAGGACATATTGCTCGATACGTCCAAGGCGTTGCCTCTGACGAAGAGTCAGTATTCGTCTGTGCTTCTGGATAGTTTCAGCGTTCGGGTTTTCAAAGGTCGGCCCGGTGCCTTGACGGTTGTGAGTCCACTGGAGGAAGAGGCCCTGGTCAAGCAGCGCTTCGTTGACGCGGGTGACTACATTACGCTGGTGACGATCGAGGAAGATAATCCGGTTTATAACTTCAATCTGTTGTTCACCTTCAATAACGGCTCAAAGCAGTTTGAGCTGAAGAAAGTGCTGCAAGTGGCCAATAACGACTCCTGCGATCGCTCGCTTGTGAGCGTAGCGGAGTTTCCAATTGAGACGTTGGGCCCAACCACTCTGGCTTCGTTCAACGGTCTCGAGGCGCTTAAAAAGTTGCGGGCTGCGAACGTAGGTGGCCCTCAGGGCGGTTATAAAAAGCTGATGACGGTCAGTTCTGCTGATCTGCTGGATATGGCGCTGGCAGCCTACCGAAAGGGTGATGACCTCTCCTTCAAGGATACGATGAGCTACGCGTTGATGGACGGTGGCTCGCATGACACTTGCCCGCCCGACAGCTACATCGTCGAAAAGTACTACTACCCGCAGTATCCCGGCTGGTCCAACGACTTCGGTTTTCTACTCGGCGAAGCGGGGTATTACGCCGAGTCGATTAAGTTATTGAATGCAGTGATTGCCAACAACCCGGACCGGACAGTTGCTTATCTGAATCTCGCTGATAGCTATTGGGGTGCGAACGATAAAGAGCGGGCATCGGCGGCGTACAAGCAATACGCATCGCGTATGTCGGACGCGGGAAAGGTTTCGAAGATTCCTGCTCGGGTAGCTGAGCGCAGCGCCGGAGTATCCGGATCATGATCAAACTCAAGGCGTTATTTGAATGGGTCGCGGGTGCTTCTTTGGCTGCATTGCTGGTTCCTGCGCATGCCCAGGAAACCTGCAATCCCGACAGCTTTTCCAATCCCGATTTGATCATTTGCGGTCAGCAGACTTTCGAAAAAGTCGACGCAGTGTTGAATGAGCAATACAAGAAAGCGCTGGTCAGTTTGGCGCCCGCCGACAAGAAGCAACTGACTGACGTGCAAAAGAAGTGGGTGCGCTTCAAAGAGGCGTATTGCGAGGATATTTATCAGTCGGCCTTGCCCGGTGCAGAGGCGCCCATCGAAAAGCTTGGGTGCCTGGTGCAAACAACCAATGCCCGGTTGGGGGAATTGGTTGCTCTGCAGACTGGGTTACCCCTGGACGGTTTTTATAAAGCTGCATCGGCCATGGCGGGGCAGGATCGAGAAAAAGGTCTGGTGGCTTCGATGGAGCGATTGGGGGGTGACAACTTCGATGATCCGTTGTGGCGGCAATACGTCGATGGGCACTGTGAAATGAGTGAGCGCGTGTTCCGGGAGGACATCGCTAACTGCGCAGTGCGAATGCGTTTTCAGTTGCCTCTGAATCGTTGAAGGAATGATCAGATTGATATCAATGCGAGTTTTATCTGCTGCACTGTTTGTTCTCTTTCCTATGGCGGCGCACAGTGAAGTCTCGACGGAGATTTATTGCTTCCGTTCGCAAGAAAGTGCCAAAAGCATCAATTTCGAACTCAGAACCTATTACGACTCCTTCTCCAAATGGAGCGGAGCGGCTGTCAGGTACAGCAAGTCGAAGAAGGCTATTTCTCTGGTGCATCGGAATACCGAGCAAGAAATTCTGGCAGAGGATCGTCCGTATCAGTTCACGACGACTTGGGTTGAGGTTTCGGAGGGCGCGCTGACGGGTGAGTATGAAATGGTCAGTCAGGGTGCCCGGGTCTATGGAATGACTTATACGAACTACAAAACCGGGAAGAAGTACTCCTTCGAACACGATTTCAGTATGGATTTCTCACCGGAGACGGGCTGTCAGTGGTGAGGAATTGGAAAGTTGGAAAAGGGGACTCAACGTCCCCTTTTTTCCGCCAGCAATTCAGCTACGGCTTGGCCTGATACTCCCGAAACTCAATGTGATCGAGCGTGCCTTCCACCATCAAGCGCACGCCGTCCGCCATTCTGCTCAGGCCCAGTGCCATTGAGCGGCGGGGGCCGTCGAGGTCGTCGGCCAGGTTGGCGGCGAAGGCGCTGATGGACAGGAGGTCTTCGGAGGCGTTGGCCATGAGGGCTTCGGCGTCGGCGTTGGGGCAGAGGGCGAACAAGCCACCCAAGCGTTTTGGGCGTGGGATGGTAGGTTTGAAATGGTGGTCGAGGGCGCGTTCGGCGGCTTCGTGGAGTTTCTTCGAATCGGGGGATTCGTAGGGGGAGGTTTCTGGTGTTTCTGGTGGATTGGGTGTTGGTTTGATCATGGATGTCATCCCTGGAGTTAAGACGCTGACACCGTTTCGCTTTGCACTTCGAAATAGGTGGCAGCTGTGCGTTGGTGTGCAAGACCGGTCCAGGTGCCCGGCAGACCCAAAGGTCTCCGACGCACAGCCGCCATAACGATCCGCGAGCATAGGAAAAGGCTCGGCGAAATGCCATTGCGATTGTGCACCTGAACCGGACTTGCACGTCCGAGTCACCGATTTTGCGGCGACACACAGAGGCTATCGACGATGGTCCAGTCTGCCTAGTTCATGGACAGCACCGCAGTTTGAAGGACATTTCCCAAGGATTTGCGAGGTAGAGGAACAAGAAACCACAGCCTTCGGCAGCTCCTACAGGAATGTGTTTCTTCAGGTGTAGGACGGGGGGATGGTGTGACGCGTAGCGTCACGGGATGCATTCCCACGCAGAGCGTGGGAACGATCGGGTTCAGGGGCTGGAATTCGTGACTTGGTAGTCATCTGGCAGGAAAAGCGCTGCATCGTCTTCTATCAGTCTTGGATAGTGGCGAATCCGTCCGAATCCCTTACACTCCCCCAGCCGTTCATTTTCCTTTTGAGGCTGTGCGCATGAAATTTCGTTTTCTTCTGTGGATGCTGGGTCTGTTGATGGGTAAGGCCAGTCGGACTAATCCTGCGTTCCAGCAGCAGTTGGGTGACAAGGATCTGGTTTTTCAGCTACAGACTCTGGACGGGAAAGTGGCGCGGCATTTCGTGGTGAAAGATCAGCGCATTACCAGCAAGTCTGGCGTGGTGGCGGAGCCGGCGTTTGCGATTGCATTCAAGGATGCGGCTTTTGGGTTTGCCACGATGCAGGCGAAGAACAAGCAGTTGGCGTTCATGCAGGGGATTCAGGACAAGTCGATCCAGCTCAAGGGCAATCCGGCGCTGGTGATGTGGTTTCAGGGGTTGATGAAGTATTTGAAGCCTAGGAAGGCCAAGCCAAAGGCTTGATGCGTTCAGTTGGACCGAGTTGGATTCATCGCGGGCAAGCCCGCTCCCACAGGGATCGCGTTGATCTTGTGGGAGCGTGGCTTGCCCGCGATGCTTTTAAGCCTGGCTGAACTGCGAAGCCAGTTCGCGCAGGAGGACTTCGGCTTCCAGGACTTTGCTGACAACGTCATTGGCCTTGTCGCGAGTCAAACCAACACGCTCCAGCAGCGCATCCGGGATGTCTTCATCCGGGCCGGAGCCGATCCCGCGACTGCGCAGCAGGCGCACGGCCAGGCAGACGAGGTTCGGGTATTCGGCGTAGGCGCCGTCGTAGTTCGGGTCGTGCTGGAAGCGCAGGGCGGTGGCCAGTTCGTCCGGCATGTCCCAGTAGCGCATCAGCCAGGAGCCGATCTGTTCGCGGCTGATGCCCAGCAGGTGTTGCTCGACATAGCTGTGGCACAGGTGCGGGTTGACCTCCAGGTGGCGGCAGATCAGTGAGAAGTGCGGCGGGAACACGTGGGCCAGCAGCAGGTAGCCGAAGTTGTGCAGCAGGCCGGCGAGGTAGGTCAGGCCGGATTCCGGGCGCTGGGCACGCGGCATGGCGCGGGTCAGGCCTTCGATGACGGCGGCGGTGTAGATCGACTGCTGCCAGTACGGCGTGGTGTGTTGCGGATGGTCTTTGGGCAGGCTCAGGGTCTTGCCGAGGGCCAGGCCCAGCGCCAGGTTGATCACCAGATCGAAGCCCAGCACGCGGACGATCGCGTCTTCCACCGAACGGATCTTGCCCGGCGAGGCGTAGTACGGCGACGCCGCCCAGCTCACCACTTGCGCGGCCAGCGCCGGGTCGGTTTCGACCACGCCGGTGATGTCGTCGATGGTGGCGTTGGGGTCGACGCGCAGCTTGATGATTTTTTGTGCGGTTTCGGCCAGCGGCGGAATCTCGATGGTCGCTTCCAGACGCTGCTGGATGCGCCGCGCGGTGAACGCCTGCACGGCCTGGGTGATTTCCTCGCGGTCATCGTCCGGGCGGTCGAGGTTCGGACGGATGCTGCTCAGGGCTTCGCCGAAGTTGGCGGCGCTGGCCTTGGTCAGCATGGTCTTGAAGTCTTCGCTGGCGATTTCCAGCAGCAGGCCCGGCTCGCCGGAGTTGATCAGCAACTTCGGCTCGCGCAGCAGGCCTTCTTCGTAGAGGCACGGCGAGCTGGTCAGCGCCGGCAGGCCCGGCAGCAGGCTCAGGCTGTGTTTGCCGAGCATCTTTTCCAGGCGCTCGGTGGACACGGCGGTCAGGCGACGGCCCGTCAGCTCGGCGAGGCGGTTGAGATCCAGCAACTGGCTCTGTGGAAACAGCACCATCAGCGCACCGACCGCGTCGTCCAGCAACACCGCCTGCACTTTGCGCGAGGCATTGAGGCCGTGGTGGTCGAGCACTTCTTCGTAGGCGACGCCCAGCTTGTTGAGCAGCAGCCGAATAACAGACGGAGCGTGCGGTGATTCGGGGGCGAGAGCAGCTTCGGTCATGGTCTGTATCCGTTTTTGAAACAATTGCAGGAGTATAACCAGCTTGGTTGGAACGAGCTGTCAGAAACTGCGACGGTGCTCACACTTGGCCGTATTGCTGCCCGTGTCGCAGCCAGCGGTCGAGCAACGGGCTGACGTGGGTAGGCCAGCGTTCGAGCAAGGCCTGGGCGGCATCGCGCACGGCGGGCAGCAGATCGGCGTCGCGCATCAGGTCGGCGACCTTGAATTGCAGCAGACCGGTCTGGCGGGTGCCGAGCATTTCGCCGGGGCCGCGCAGTTCGAGGTCTTTTTCGGCGATGACGAAACCATCGTTGGTCTCGCGCATGATGCCCAGGCGCTGGCGGCCGATCTGCGACAGCGGCGGATGGTAGAGCAGCACGCAATGGCTGACCGCGCTGCCCCGGCCGACCCGACCGCGCAACTGGTGCAGTTGCGCAAGGCCCAGGCGCTCGGGGTTTTCGATGATCATCAGGCTGGCGTTGGGTACGTCCACGCCGACTTCGATCACGGTGGTGGCGACCAGCAGTTGCAGGTTGCCGGCCTTGAATTCGGCCATGACGGCGGCTTTCTCGGCGGGTTTCATGCGGCCGTGGATCAGCCCGACCTTCAGCTCGCCGAGGGCGGCGGTCAGGTCTTCGAAAGTGGTTTCGGCGGCCTGACAGGTCAGCTCTTCGGATTCTTCGATCAGCGTGCACACCCAATAGGCCTGACGGCCTTCGGCGCAGGCGCTGCGCACCCGCTCGATGACTTCGACGCGGCGGGTGTCGGTGACCAGCACGGTGTTGACCGGGGTTCGGCCGGGCGGCAGTTCGTCGAGGATCGAGGTGTCGAGGTCGGCGTAGGCGCTCATCGCCAGCGTCCGCGGAATCGGCGTGGCGGTCATGATCAGTTGATGCGGGCACATGCGCCCGCCGACGCCTTTCTGCCGCAGCGCCAGACGTTGCTGCACGCCGAAGCGGTGTTGTTCGTCGATGATCACCAGCGCGAGGTTCTTGAACTGCACTTCGTCCTGGAACAGCGCGTGGGTGCCGACCACCATCGGCGTGCCGCTGGCGATCTGTTCCAGCGCGGCGACGCGGTTCTTGCCCTTGAGCTTGCCGGCCAGCCACGCCACGTCGATGCCCAGCGGTTCGAGCCAGCGCTTGAAGGTGATGAAGTGCTGCTCGGCGAGGATCTCGGTCGGCGCCATCAGTGCGACCTGATAACCCGCCTCAAGCGCTTGCAGCGCAGCGAGGGCGGCGACCACGGTTTTGCCCGCGCCGACGTCGCCCTGAATCAGTCGCAGCATCGGTTCGTGCTGGCTGAGGTCGTAGGCGATTTCGTTGCCGACTCGTTGCTGAGCGCCGGTCGGATTGAAGCCGAGGTTGGCCAGGTATTTTGCCGGCAGCTTGGTGGCTTTCGGCATCGCCGGCGCGCGCAGGGAGCGCATGCTCTCGCGCAGGCGTTGCTGGGACAGTTGATGAGTCAGCAGTTCCTCGAAAGCGAGGCGGTGCTGGGCCCAGTGATGGCCAAGGGCGAGTTCGTCGACGTCGGCATCGGCGGGCGGGTTGTGCAGGTAGCGGATCGCGTCGGCCAGCGGCGCCAGTTGATAGTCGCGGGCCAGTTCGGTCGGCAACCAGTCGGGCAGGGTGGATGGCTTAAGCAGGGTCAACGTCTGCATGCACAACTGACGCAGACGCGCCTGGGTCAGGCCTTCGGTCAGCGGGTAGACCGGGGTCAGGGTTTCATCCACCGGCGGCGGTTCGTCGCCGTTGATGGCGCGGTATTCCGGGTGGTAGATCTCCAGCCCCGAGGCGCCGGGCCGGGCTTCGCCGTAGCAGCGAATCCGCGTGCCGCGCTTGAGACCTTCTTTCTGCGCGTTGCTGAAGTGGTAGAAGCGCAGGCTCAAGCCACCGGTGCCGTCCTGCAAGCGCACGACGAGGCTGCGGCGTCGGCCCATGACCACGTCGGCGCCGCTGACGGTGCCTTCGACCACGGCGTCCTGCCCCGGCCGCAACGCGCCGATCGGCACCACGCGGGTGCGATCCTGATAACGCAGCGGCAGGTGGAACAGCACGTCCTGGAGGTTTTCCAGACCAACCTTGGCCAGTTTCTCGGCCATGGCTTCACCGACACCCTTGAGTGCGGTGACCGAGACCTGCGACAGCTCCGTCATGACGCTGGCTTAACCGGCCGTGACCGGCGCGGCAGGCTTGGCGACCGAGCACAGGCGAATGGAGTCGGCGAGGATCTCGATGGCTTTCGGCCGTGGGAAGCTGGCGCGCCAGGCGATGGCCACGGTGCGGAACGGCACCGGTGCCGACAACGGACGCACTTCGATCACGCCCGGAGCGTAGTGATGGCTATCTACCGCCGACAGCGGCAGGATCGAGATGCCCAGGCCGGACGCGACCATGTGGCGAATGGTTTCCAGCGAGCTGGATTCGACCGTGGTGTGCTTGGCGCCGTCGTTGCCCTTGGTCAGGGTCGGGCAGGCTTCCAGCACCTGATCGCGGAAGCAATGGCCCTCGCCGAGCAGCAGCAGGCTCTTGTCGTTGAGCAGCGCGGCGTCGATGGATTCTTTCTGGGTCCACGGGTGCTGGGCCGGCATCAGGACGTAGAACGGCTCGTCGTAGAGTTGCAGGGTCAGCACGTCGGCTTCGTTGAACGGCAGGGCGATGATGATCGCGTCCAGCTCGCCGTTGCGCAGTTTGTCGCGCAGCACGTGGGTGAAGTTTTCTTCGATGTACAACGGCATCTGCGGGGCGACCCGGTGCAGTTGTGGAATCAGGTGCGGGAACAGGTAGGGGCCGACGGTGTAGATCGCGCCGACTTTCAGCGGGGCGGTCAGCTGGTTCTTGCCGGCCTGGGCCAGTTCGCGGATGCCCTGGGCCTGCTCCAGCACTTTCTGCGCCTGGGCGACGATGCCTTCACCGACCGGGGTCAGGCGCACGGCGCTTTTGCTGCGCTCGAAAATCAGCACACCGAGTTCGTCTTCAAGCTTTTTCACGCCCACCGACAGGGTCGGCTGGCTGACGTGGCAACGCTCGGCCGCGTGGCCGAAATGCTGCTCTTGGGCGAGGGTAACGATGTAGCGTAATTCTGTGAGAGTCATAGCAAGCGTCCATGAAGATGCGGGCCAAGCATACCGGCTGCAATCGATAGACGCACGTTATCAGACTGAGTGATGAATGCGACACCGGGCAATGCCGGTTTGCCGTGGATGGATAAGCGAAAGGCACCTTGCGGTGCCTTTTGGGCCTGGTTCTCTCGGCTGAGCACTAAACCCTGTGGGAGCGGGCTTGCTCGCGAATGGGCCGTGTCAGTCAATATTGAGCTGACTGAAGCACCGCATTCGCGAGCAAGCCCGCTCCCACATTTGATCAGCGGCGTCTTTCGAGGGAGTACACAAACGGCGCAACGATTTCGATCGCGCCATTGGTCAGCATGTCGGCCGGTGGCTTGGGCAGCGGCTGGGCGCGGCGGATCATTTCCAGGGTGGCCCGGTCCAGATCGGCGTTGCCGGAGCGACCCACCAGTTCGAACGACAGCACGTTGCCTTCGCCATCGACCACGAAACGCAACCGGTTCAAGCCTTCCTTGCCCCGTGCCTGAGCACTGGCCGGGTACTTCTTGTACTTGGCCAGATGCGCGAGCAGGGTGCCTTGCCAGCTGGCCTTGGCGGCCAATTGTGCAGGCGACGGGCCCGGTGCAGGCTGGGCGGATTTCTCCGTCGGGGCCTGAGTCGGCTGGGTATCGGCCGGCTTCTCTTCGGACGGTTTCTCCTTCGGCGGATCGGGCAGTTTCTTCTCGATCGGCTTCGGCGGTTTGGGTTTCGGCTTGGGCTTCGGTTTCGGTACCGCGATCTCGGCTTTCGGCGCTTCGGCCAGTTTCGGGATCGGCAGTTCCTCAACCGGAGCCGGTGGCTGCGGTGGTGTGACGACTTTCGGCGGTGCAGGCGGTGGCGGGGCTGGAACCGGTGCCAGCTCGACCATCATTGCCTGCGGCGGCAATTCGATGGGCGGGCGGACGTTCCAGTTCAGCGCCAGCGCGATGGCCAGCGCGTGAACACCCAGCACCACGGCCAGGCTACCGCTGTAACGCGTCAGCTTATGGCGCGTGGTGATCATTTCTTGACTGCGCTCTCGAGTCCGACCAGACCGACCTTCAGGTAACCGGCAGCGCGCAGGTTATCCATCACGCTCATCAGGTCGCCGTAATCCACGCCTTTATCGGCCTGAAAGAAGATCGTCGTGTCTTTCTTGCCCTGAGTCTTGGCGTCGAGGACTGCGCCGAGGGTTTCGGCTTTCACTTCGTCATCGCCAATGAACAGGCGCTGGTCAGCCTTCACGCTGAGGAACACCGGTTTCTCCGGCCGCGGCGCCGGTTTGGCGGTCGAGGCAGGCAGGTCAACCTTGATGTCCACGGTGGCCAGCGGCGCGGCCACCATGAAGATGATCAACAGCACCAGCATCACGTCGATGAACGGCGTGACGTTGATTTCGTGGTTCTCGGCCAGATCATCGTCTGCGCCTTCTTTCAAATGCAGGCCCATGGCCGATTACCCCACTTTCACCATGTGCGGTTGCGAGCTGTTGCGCTCAGGCTGGTGGTCGAGGTCGCGGCTGACCAGCAGCAGCACCTGAGCCGACGCATCGGACACCTGAGCCTTGTAACCGGCGATGGAGCGGGCAAAGACGTTGTAGATGACCACGGCAGGAATCGCGGCCACCAGACCCAGTGCGGTAGCCAGCAGCGCTTCAGCGATACCCGGTGCTACGACGGCAAGGTTGGTGGTCTGGGTTTTGGCGATGCCGATGAAGCTGTTCATGATGCCCCACACGGTTCCGAACAGGCCGACGAACGGTGCGGTGGAACCGATGGTGGCGAGGACGCCGGTGCCGCTGCTCATGTTGCGGCCACAGGCTGCGACCAGGCGCTCGAGGCGGAAGCTGACGCGTTCCTTGATGCCTTCTTTTTCGCGGGCGTTGGTCGACAGGCGCATTTCTTCCAGCGCGTCGTGTACCAGCAGGTTGGCGAGGGTGCCTTCCTTCGCGGCGGTGGCGCTGGCCTCTTTGAGCGTGGCGGCTTTTTTCAGGGCGGCAATCTCGCCGCGCAGACGACGCTTGGCGCCCATCAACTCGAAGCCCTTGGCGATCCAGATGGTCCAGGTGATGATCGAGGCGATGGCCAGGCCGATCATCACGGCTTTAACGATCACGTCGGCGTTCTGGTACATGCCCCATGGCGACAGGTCGTGGGCCATGCCCAGGGTGTTGTCGGCTTCGAGGACTTCCGGCGCGTCGGCGGCGCTGGCGTCTACGGCCTGCACCGGGTCGGTCGCGGCCGGTGCGGCGGCCGGAGCGCTTTGCTCGGTGGCGGCTGGCGCGGCCGGGGCTTGTGCGTCAGCGAAGGCGGCGGCTGGCGCCAGCATCAGGCTGACCAGCAGGGCAGCCACGGCGCTCCAGGCGCGAGGTCGGTTGGTTGGCGAAGCGGAGTTTTGAATGCGTGTCATGCTGGCCGGACCTGAGATAGAAAAACGGTAATGCTCTTCCAGGCCTCGTGAGGCCGAGAACAAAAGTGGCGTGCATTATTGCAAGTAATTCTTGTTAACAAAAGTAATAGAGTTGCTTTTTTTCCTTGATTGCTAGCCGCTCGTCCCTTGCCGAGGCTAGTCTGTCGCTTTCCGATGGGAGATTTTTGATGTCCGCGCCTTCTGTTTTGATCGCCGGTTGTGGTGATGTCGGCAGTCGTCTGGCCACGCAATTGCTGGCTGCCGGCTTCCAGGTCTACGGCCTGCGCCGTGATATTTCACGTTTGCCGGACGGCGTTATCGGTGTGGCCGGTGACTTGTTCAATGAGGATTGCCCCGAGACGTGGCCGGTGGGCGCTATCGATTACCTGGTGTATAGCGCGGCGGCTACTGATCACGATGAAGCCGGTTATCGCGCGGCTTATGTGCAGGGTTTGCAGCATGTGCTGGGTTGGCTGAACGATTACGGTCAGGAGCCTGAGCGGTTGCTGTTTGTTTCCAGCAGCAGTGTTTATGGCCAGCAGAACGGCGAATGGGTCGATGAAAAGTCCGAAACCGTCGGTGCGGGTTATTCCGGTCGGGTGATGCTGGAGGCCGAGCAGGTTGCGCTCAACAGCGGCATTCCGGCGAGCATCGTGCGCCTGACCGGCATCTACGGCCCCGGCCGTGAGTGGCTGCTGACCCAGGTGCGTCG
The DNA here is from genome assembly GCF_021602345.1 of Pseudomonas pharyngis. Classification (GTDB taxonomy): domain Bacteria; phylum Pseudomonadota; class Gammaproteobacteria; order Pseudomonadales; family Pseudomonadaceae; genus Aquipseudomonas; species Aquipseudomonas pharyngis. The sequence continues at coordinate 484,651 of NZ_BQID01000001.1, read as the reverse complement.
GGGTTATCGCGTGGCGGTCGATCCGCCGCTTTATGGCAATCGCATCCATGCCGATGACGCGGCGGGGTTGATGGCGTTTCTGCTGGAAGCGGCTCGCAAGGGCGGGGCGCTGGATGACATCTATATCGGTGTGGACGACGCGCCAGCGCCGCTGGCCGAAGTGGTAGCGTGGTTGCGCGAGTATCTGGGCGTTACCGAATGGTCGGAAGACGAGAGCGTGCGTCGCACCGGCAGCAAGCGTTGCAGCAATGCTCGGGCGAAGGCGCTGGGTTGGGTGCCGAAGTATCCGAGTTATCGCGAGGGGTATGCCGCGATTCTTGAGGGGCGCTGCTGACTTTCAGGCATTACAAAGTAAATGTGAGAGCGAGCCTGCTCGCGATGAAGTCATAACATTCAACATTGATGCTGACTGTCAGACTGCTATCGCGAGCAGGCTCGCTCCCACATGGGTTCTCTGTAGCTTCAGAGGCTGGTTATTGCTTCTCGAGCAACCACTTGCGCTCACCCGGGGTGAACTGCGGTTGTTCATCCGCCAATGCCGTGTTCACGGCCTGCAGGATTTCCAGCTCTTTGCCCTTGCGCACAAAGATCCAGTTGTTGCCCTGACCGTTCTGCTGCAACCACATGCTGTCGTTGCCGCTGCTCATCGACGCGCAATCGCCTGCGAGGCACAGCGCATAACGATCGGCACCCGGCAGGCCGGAGACTTGACCGTCCGCCTGGAATTGCACGGTGGCGCCTTCGCCTTGGCCGCTGGTGATCGTCCAGTTGCCGCCCAGATAAGCGGAATACAGCGCGCGTTCGAAGCTGGCGCCGATCGGTGCGCCCTCCGGCACCGGAATCTGCGCGCGGTCGAAGACCTGTTCCGGTTCGTTTTCGTTGGCGGCTTGTTGCAGTTGACCACCGTCACGTTTCAGCTCGCTGGCGGAGCTGCCATAGAAGTCGACTTTCCAGGCACCGGACTGTTCGCCGAGCAAGCGACCTTCGACGTTTTCGAAACCGTTGGTGTAGCGGGCCTGGCCGGCCTTGGTGTTGACGTCCCACTCCAGGTTCGGGCCGTAAGCCTGAAGCGCTTCGCGCAGGGGGCCGCCCTTGGCAGCGGCATCGATGGCGACCTGATTGATCCAGGTGCCGCTGATGTCACGGTCGGCAGGGTTGCTGGCGCAACCGCCGAGGAAAATGGCGAGCAGCGAGAGAGCAAGCGCTTTGCGCATGGTGGAATCCTTTCAAAACCTTTTCTTTACCGCAGAGCAGTCGGCGCGGCGTGAGGCCGCGCCGTGCGCATTACTCGATGACCAGAATGGCATCCATTTCAACCTGCGAGCCCTTTGGCAGGGCTGCCACACCGATGGCGGCGCGCGCTGGGTACGGCTGGTCGAAGTACTTGCCCATGATCTCGTTGACCTTGGCGAAGTGGCTCAGGTCGGTGAGGAAGATGTTCAGCTTGACGATGTCCTTGAACGAACCGCCGGCGGCTTCGGCCACGGCTTTCAGGTTCTCGAACACCTGGACGGTCTGGGCTTCGAAGCCTTCGACCAGTTCCATGGTTTTTGGATCGAGGGGAATCTGACCCGACATGTAAACGGTGTTACCGGCCTTGATCGCCTGGGAGTAAGTGCCGATGGCGGCCGGGGCCTTGTCGCTGGTGATAACAGTCTTGGTCATGTATGACTCCTTGTAATGTTTGAGTTATGCACGCATGCGGGTGATGCGGATCACCCCGGTCAGGGCGCGCAGTTTCTTGATCACGCGGGCCAGGTGCACACGGTCGTGGACGCTGACCACCAACTGGACAACGCTGATGCGACCATCGCGTTCGTCCATGCTGATTTTCTCGATATTGCCGTCGGCTGCGTTGACGCTGCTGGCCAGCAGCGCGATCAGGCCGCGCTGATGTTCCAGCTCGACGCGCAGTTCGACGTTGAATTCGCCGGTGACATCCTTGGCCCATGAGAGCTGGATGCATTTTTCCGGGTTGTGCCTGATTTCGCTGATGTTGCGGCAGTTGTCCAGGTGCACGACCATTCCTTTGCCCGCCGACAGGTGACCGACAATCGGGTCGCCCGGGATCGGCGTACAGCATTTGGCGTAGCTGAGGACCAGGCCTTCGGTGCCGCGAATCGCCAGCGGACCTTCCGGGCTTGGCAGTTGTTCGCCTTCGCCGAGCAGGCGGCGCGCCACGACGTAGGCCATGCGGTTGCCCAGGCCGATGTCTTCGAGCAGGTCTTCGATCAGTTCGAGGCGGTACTCGGTGAGCATCGCCTTCACGCGCTCGGCCGGAATCTGTTCCAGCGCGCTGTCGAAGCCGTTGAGCACCTTGTTCAGCAGGCGTTCGCCGAGGCTGATGGATTCGGAGCGGCGTTGCAGTTTCAGCGCGTGGCGGATATGGGTTCGCGCCTTGCCGGTGACCACGAAGTTGAGCCACGCCGGGTTCGGCCGTGCGCCGGGAGCGCTGACGATCTCGACCGTGGAGCCGCTTTGCAGCGGTTCGGACAGCGGCGCGAGACGACGGTTGATCCGGCAGGCGATGCAGCTGTTGCCGACGTCGGTGTGTACCGCGTAGGCAAAGTCGACCGCCGTGGAGCCTTTGGGCAGCTCCATGATCCGGCCTTTGGGCGTGAACACGTAGACCTCGTCCGGGAACAGGTCGATCTTCACGCTCTCGATGAATTCCAGCGAGTTGCCGGCACGTTGCTGCATTTCCAGCACGCCTTTGACCCACTGACGGGCGCGGGCATGGGTGCCTTTCGGCTGCTCGTCACCGCTGGATTTGTACAGCCAATGGGCGGCGATGCCGTTGTTGGCCATCTCTTCCATTTCGCGGGTGCGGATCTGGATCTCGATCGGTACGCCGTGCATGCCGAACAGCGTGGTGTGCAGGGACTGATAGCCGTTGGCCTTGGGGATCGCGATGTAATCCTTGAAGCGCCCCGGCAACGGTTTGTACAAATTATGTACGGCACCCAGCACGCGGTAGCAGGTATCGACCTTGTCGACGATGATCCGGAACGCGTAGACGTCCATGATCTCGTTGAAGGCCCGACGCTTGCCGCGCATTTTCTTGTAGATGCCGTAAAGGTGTTTCTGGCGACCGCTGACTTCACCCTGGATGCCGTCGATGGCGAGGCAGTGGCCAAGGGATTCTTCGATCTTGTTGACGATTTCCTTGCGGTTACCCCGGGCGCGCTTGACCGCCTGGTAGATACGCGCGGAACGCATCGGGTGCATCGCCTTGAAGCCGAGGTCTTCGAACTCGATGCGGATCGCGTGCATGCCCAGCCGGTTGGCGATGGGGGCGTAGATCTCGAGGGTTTCCTTGGCGATGCGTCGGCGTTTTTCGCCGGACAGCACTTCCAGCGTACGCATGTTGTGCAGACGGTCGGCGAGCTTCACCAGGATCACGCGAATGTCGCGCGCCATGGCCATGGCCATCTTCTGGAAGTTTTCAGCCTGGGCTTCGGCCTTGGTCTCGAAGTTCATCTGGGTCAGTTTGCTGACCCCGTCGACCAGTTCGGCCACGGTTTCACCGAACTGCGCTTGCAGCGCCTCTTTGGCGATACCGGTGTCTTCGATCACGTCATGCAGCATCGCGGCCATCAGGCTTTGATGGTCCATGTGCATGTCGGCAAGAATATTCGCCACGGCAAGAGGATGCGTGACGTACGCCTCGCCGCTGCGGCGGCGTTGGCCGTCGTGGGCTTGTTCGGCGTAGAAATACGCTCGGCGGACCAGGTTGACCTGGTCGTTGCCGAGGTAGGTCGATAAGCGATCGGCGAGGGCGTCTATGCTCGGCATGATGTCTCCTGCCGTAAGCTGTGATCCCGCGCCGTGCTACGTCGACCAGGCATAGGCTTAGACGGCCTCGTTGGACTCGTCCTCGAACGCAGCGAAGACCGGGTCTTCGTGGACGATTTCCTGCTCGGCGATGAACTCGTAGCTCATCAGGCCTTCAGCGATTTCACGCAGCGCAACTACGGTCGGTTTGTCGTTTTCCCACTGAACCAGGGGCTCTTTGCCGCCGGTGGCCAGTTGACGGGCACGCTTGGTAGAGAGCATGACCAGCTCAAAGCGGTTTTCCACGTGTTCTAGGCAGTCTTCAACGGTTACGCGGGCCATGGTATTCCTCGGAGCGAATGCAATATGCGCGCTGCCCGGTTGGGCGAGCGGACTCAACAGTTTAAAAAATCACCAGCGATTAGGGAAGCGCTGATTTTTTGACCAGGCTCTTCAACGCGCTGCAAGTGCCAATGTAAAGCCCTTGCAGCGGTTTTGGGAAGTGCTGTTTCAGCCGAGCAATTCAGCCAGCAATTTGCCGAAACGCACTTGCTGACGTTTCTGTTGCAGCTGATTGGCGCGGAAAATCGCCTTCAGATCGTCCAGCGCGTGGGCGAAATCGTCGTTGATGATCAGGTAGTCGTACTCGACGTAGTGGCTCATCTCGCTGACCGCTTCACGCATCCGGCCGTCGATGATGTCGTCGCTGTCCTGGCCACGGTTGGTCAGGCGCTGGTGCAGGGCCTGCAGCGATGGCGGCAGAATGAAGATCGAACGGGCCTGCGGCATCAGCTTGCGCACTTGCTCGGCGCCTTGCCAGTCGATCTCCAGAATCAGGTCGTGACCTTCGTCCAGGGTCTGCTGCAGGCGGCTTTGCGAGGTTCCGTAGAAGTTGCCGAAGACTTCGGCGCGTTCCAGGAAGTCGCCGTGCTCTCCCATCTTCACGAACTCTTCGCGGGTCACGAAGTGATAGTTCACGCCATCCACTTCGCCCGGGCGCATGGCGCGGGTGGTGTGGGAAATCGAAACGCGGATTTCCGGGTTGGCGTCGGTCAGGGCCTTGACCAGACTGCTCTTGCCCGCGCCCGAAGGGGCGGAAATGATGTACAGGGTGCCGGTGCTGTGGGTCATGTCGGGGTAGCCTTACTCAATATTCTGCACTTGTTCGCGCATCTGCTCGATCAACACCTTGAGGTTGACCGCCGCCTGGGTGCTGCGCGGGTCGAAGGCCTTGGAGCCCAGTGTGTTGGCTTCGCGGTTGAGCTCCTGCATCAGGAAGTCCAGGCGCCGGCCGGCGGCACCGCCGGATTTCAGCACCCGGCGAACTTCGATGATGTGGGTGCTCAGGCGATCCAGTTCTTCGGCCACGTCGCTCTTTTGCGCGAGGATGACCATTTCCTGTTCCAGGCGCTGCGGGTCCAGTTCGGCCTTCATGTCGGCGAAACGGTCGAGGACTTTCTGGCGCTGGGTGGCGAGCATCTGCGGAACCAGTTCGCGCAGGGTCACCACATCTTCCTCGATGGAGGTCAGGCGATCGTTGATCAGGCGGGCCAACTCCGCGCCTTCGCGCTCGCGGCCGGCCTTGAGGTCTTTCAGGCCTTGATTGAACAGGGCCAGCGCCTCGGCGTTCAGCGCCTGCGGGTCGGTGGCGTCGGCGACCAGTACGCCTGGCCAGGCCAGCACTTCCAGCGGGTTCAGCGCGGCCGGGTTCTTGATCAGGCCAGCAACGGTTTCGGCAGCGGCGACCAGTTGTGCGGCGCGCTCACGGTCCACTTGCAGCGGCTTGCCGGTGCTTTCCTCGGTGAAACGCAGGGTGCATTCCAGTTTGCCGCGCGACAGGCCCTGGCGCAGGGCTTCGCGGACAGCGCCTTCGAGGTCGCGAAACGACTCCGGCAGGCGCAGGTGGGGTTCCAGGTAGCGGCTGTTGACCGAGCGCAGTTCCCAGCTCAGGGTGCCCTGGACGCCGGCTTTTTCGACGCGGGCGAAGGCGGTCATGCTGTGCACCATGGGGTGACCTCGCGATACAGATCGGCGCGAATTTAAGCTCCGCAGCTCGATATCAATGAATTTAAGCCGACTGGCAGCAAAGGCGCAGGATTGTAGCGCAGTGCGGCAGATGCGCCCAAACACACGGTGTGACAAAGGGCTGCAGGCCGTCGGCGAAGCGCGTTTCAGGGCCTTCGGTCGTCGGCCGGATTTTTTAACGAGTGCCCAGGCGCGGTGCGCGGCTCTATAATGCTCCGCAGTTTTCCGTCCCCAGTACAGGTATCTCCTATGAAACGTCCAAGTGGTCGCGCTGCCGATCAGCTCCGCTCGATCCGCATTACCCGCAACTACACCAAACACGCCGAGGGATCGGTACTGGTCGAATTCGGTGATACCAAAGTCATCTGCACCGTCAGCGTCGAAAACGGCGTGCCGCGTTTCCTCAAAGGCCAGGGCCAGGGTTGGCTGACCGCCGAATACGGCATGCTGCCGCGCGCCACCGGCGAGCGTAACCAGCGTGAAGCCAGCCGTGGCAAGCAGGGCGGCCGTACCCTGGAAATCCAGCGCCTGATCGGCCGCTCCCTGCGCGCCGCGCTGGACATGTCCAAGCTGGGCGACGTCACCCTGTACGTCGACTGCGACGTGATCCAGGCCGACGGCGGTACCCGCACTGCGTCGATCACCGGCGCCATGGTTGCGCTGGTCGATGCACTGAAAGTGATCAAGAAGCGCGGCGGCCTGAAAGGCGGCGACCCGCTCAAGCAAATGATCGGTGCCGTTTCCGTGGGCATGTACCAGGGCGAGCCGGTGCTGGATCTGGACTATCTTGAAGACTCTGCCGCCGAGACCGATCTCAATGTGGTGATGACCAGCACCGGTGGCTTCATTGAGGTGCAGGGCACCGCCGAAGGCGCGCCGTTCCAGCCTGAAGAGCTGAACGCGATGCTGGAGCTGGCGAAGAAAGGCATGAACGAGATCTTCGAACTGCAAAAGGCTGCACTGGCCGACTGAGCAGGTTCGTAACCCGCAAGGAGGACGCAATGAGTGGTGAGCAAGAGTTGCTGCCCAAGCCGAGCCAGGAGGTTCGCCAATGGGCCATGTTTTGTCACTTGTCCGCCTTGCTGGGGATCTGGATTCCGTTCGGCACGCTGATCGGGCCGCTGGTCCTATGGCAGATGAAGCGCGAGACCGATCCGTTCATCGACGCCCAGGGCAAGGAAGCGCTGAATTTCCAGATCACCGTGGCGATCGCTTCGATGATCTGCTTCGTGCTGATGCTGCTGATTATCGGATTCGTGCTGTTCGGCCTGCTGGCCATTGCGGCGCTGGTGCTGACAATTATCGGTGGAGTGAAAGCCAACGAAGGTTTCCCGTATCGCTATCCGTTCACTTGGCGGTTGATCAAATAGCATCCGGCCGAAAGGTGCATGTTGGAATAATCAATCCGCATATTTAAAAGCCCTGACTTGTCAGGGCTTTTTTGCAACTCAATAAACCTGTAATGCTTGTAGGAATAATCTTTCTGCGATGAGTGGTAGAGGATATTTAATATATTCATCAGCCTTACATTTTTAGTCACAAGTACGTTGCCTTTATGTTGCCGAAGGACATTGGCAGCATGACTTTATGCTTGCTATGGTTGCCGCACGTTATATTCCTTCAGAAATATTTCGATATGTTCAAGCCATCGAAGGCTTTTGAATTCCAGTGTTTCCGGTGTTGAACAGTTCGCCGGTTCATGAGGCGTATCCAGGGAAAGTTCGCCTCTGAATATATAGCCAAGAATAATCCAGATGATTCAGCTCGATTTCTACGGCACGCTCGTGGCCGCTTCACTCGTACTTCTGCTGGGGCGTGGCCTTGTTGCCCGTGTTGGTATACTGCGCAATTTCAATATTCCCGAACCCGTTGCGGGTGGTTTGTTGGTTGCGCTGGTTCTTCTGGTATTGCGAGCGCTCGATATAGAAGTTCGTTTCGATACCTCATTGCAGACACCGCTCATGCTGGCGTTTTTTGCCACTATCGGTCTGAGTGCCGATTTCGCCAGTCTCAAGAAGGGCGGTCGCGTAGTCGGAATGTTCTTGTTAGCGGTCATCGGCCTTCTGATTCTGCAAAACGCCATGGGTATCGGACTCGCAAAAGTGCTTGGCCTTGATCCGCTGATGGGGCTGCTGACGGGGTCGATTACCCTGGCGGGCGGTCACGGTACCGGCGCTGCATGGGGCGCGGTATTCAATGAGAAATACGACCTGGCCTCCGCCTCGGAACTGGCGATCGCCTCTGCGACGTTCGGTCTTGTACTGGGTGGTCTGATAGGCGGTCCGGTTGCTCGTTTACTCATCAAGCGTGTGGAAGTGCCTGGCTGCAACGCCCAGGCGCCGCAAAGCCTGCCACGGGGCTTCGAGCAGCCGAACAAAGAGCGCTCGATCACGCCATTTTCCTTTATCGAAACCCTGGCTCTGATCGCGGTCAGCTTGCTGGCGGGTAATCTTCTTAATGGCCTGCTTCACGGCACGGCATTCGAATTGCCGACGTTCGTTTGCGTGCTGTTCGTGGGCGTGGTGCTGCGCAACGGTCTTTCAGCGCTGGGGTTGTATCAGGTGTTTGAACGTGAAGTCTCGGTGTTGGGGAATGTCAGCCTCTCGCTGTTTCTGGCGATCGCCCTGATGTCGCTCAAATTGTGGGATCTGGCGGCGTTGGCGTTGCCGATCTTCATCATTCTGGCTGTACAGGCGCTGGTCATGGCGCTGTTCGCGATCTTTGTGACGTTCCGGATGATGGGCAGTAACTACGATGCTGCCGTACTGGCGGCGGGGCACTGCGGTTTTGGTCTCGGTGCTACGCCGACTGCCATCGCTAACATGCAAGTGGTTACGCAACGCTATGGGCCTTCGCAGATCGCGTTTTTGGTCGTACCGATGGTGGGGGCGTTCTTCATCGACATTATTAATGTCATCGTGATCAAGCTGTATCTGATGCTGCCTTTCTTCGCCGTCATCTGAGTTCGATTTCACTTCGAACGCAGGCAAAAAAATGCCCGTATCTTGTGATACGGGCATTTTTTCAACTACGAAACTGCGCTTAGATAGTCAGCGTCCAGTCGTAGTCGACGATCAGCGGCGCGTGCTGTGAGAACCGAGGCTGACGCGGCAGGCGTGCGCTGCGCACGAAGCGCCGCAGCCCTGGAGTCAGGATCTGGTAGTCGAAGCGCCAGCCCAGATTCAGCATCTCGGCCTGTTCGTTGTCCGGCCACCAGCTGTACTGGTCGCCTTCGCGGCTGACTTCGCGCAAGGCGTCGACATAACCCATGTTGCCGACAATCTCGTCCATCCAGGCACGTTCCGGCGCCAGGAAGCCGGGGGATTGCTGGCTGTCGCGCCAGTTCTTGATGTCGAGCTTCTGCTGCGCGACGTACAGCGAGCCACAATAAATGTACTCGCGACGTTTGCGCCGCTGTTTGTCCAGGTACTTGCCGAAGTCGTCCATGAGCTTGAACTTCTGGTTCAAGTCCTCATCGCCGTTCATCCCCGAAGGAAGCAGCAAGGTGGCAATACTGACTTTGTCGAAATCTGCTTGCAGGTAGCGCCCGTAGCGGTCGGCCGTCTCGAATCCGAGACCGCTGATGACAGCCTTCGGTTGCAACCGCGAATACAAAGCCACGCCGCCTTGGGCAGGGACTTCAGCATCGCAGGCATAAAGGAAGTAGCCATCCAGTTGGAAGGCTGGGTCGTCCAGTTCAAAGGCGGAGGCACGGGTGTCCTGCAGGCAGATGACGTCGGCATTCTGTGCCTGCAGCCAACTGAGCAAACCACGCTCGACTGCAGCCTGAATACCATTGACGTTCACACTGATGATCCGCATAAATGGCCCCAAAAATCGCGTGCGTGTATGATACACGGCGTCAAGCTAATTAGCTAAATCCGTGGTATTTGGGGTTTTTTTCATGCAAGCGTATCAGCGCGATTTCATTCGTTTTGCCATCGATCGCGGCGTTTTGCGCTTCGGTGAGTTCACCCTGAAGTCCGGGCGCACCAGTCCTTACTTCTTCAATGCCGGCCTGTTCAACTCGGGTTCCGCGCTGGCGCAGCTGGGCCGTTTCTACGCCGCAGCCATCGCCGAGAGCGGTATTCCGTTCGACGTGCTGTTCGGCCCGGCCTACAAAGGCATCCCGCTGGCGGCAACCACTGCCGTGGCGCTGGCCGAACACCATAACCGTGATTTGCCATGGTGCTTCAACCGCAAGGAAGCCAAGGCCCACGGCGAGGGCGGCAGCCTGGTCGGCGCACCGCTGACCGGTGATGTGCTGATCATCGACGACGTGATCACTGCCGGCACTGCGATCCGTGAAGTGATGCAGATCATCGCTTCCCAGGACGGCGCCAAGGCCGCCGGCGTGCTGATCGCCCTGAACCGTCAGGAGCGCGGTAACGGCGAGCTGTCGGCAATCCAGGAAGTCGAGCGTGATTTCGGCATCCCGGTCATCAGCATCGTGTCGCTGAACCAGGTGCTGGAATTCCTGGCTGACGATCCGCAGCTCAAGCAGCACCTGCCAGCCGTTGAAGCCTATCGCGCCCAGTTCGGCGTCTGATCGCAGCTTCAGGCAAAAAAAGACCCCGCTCAGCCAGGCTGAGCGGGGTCTTTTTGTTTGCGCGAGCGCTTACGGACGCTTGCGATTGCTGATCAGCGTACCCACACCGGTATCGGTGAAGATTTCCAGCAGGATCGCGTTCGGTACACGGCCGTCGATGATCAGCGAGCTGCCCACGCCGCCCTGAACCGCTTCCAGTGCACAGCGGATCTTCGGCAGCATGCCGCCGTAGATGGTGCCGTCGGCGATCAGGTCGTCGACCTGCTGGGTGCTCAGGCCGGTCAGCACGGTGCCCGACTTGTCCATCAGGCCGGCGATGTTGGTCAGCAGCATCAGCTTCTCGGCTTTCAGTGCTTCGGCGACCTTGCCGGCCACCAGGTCAGCGTTGATGTTGTACGACTCGCCGTTCTCACCCACGCCGATCGGCGCGATCACCGGGATGAAGTTGCCTTTGACCAGCAGGTTCAGCAGTTCGGTGTTGATCCCGACAACCTCGCCCACATGGCCGATGTCGATGATTTCCGGCTGGGTCATCTCCGGGGTCTGGCGGGTGACGGTGAGCTTCTTCGCACGAATCAGCCCGGCGTCTTTACCGGTCAGGCCGATGGCGCTGCCGCCGTGACGGTTGATCAGGTTGACGATGCTTTTGTTGACCTGACCGCCCAGGACCATCTCCACTACGTCCATGGTCGCGGCGTCGGTGACGCGCATGCCGTCGACGAAGTGGCTTTCGATCGACAGGCGCTTGAGCAGATCACCGATCTGCGGGCCACCGCCGTGCACGACCACCGGGTTGATGCCCACGGCCTTCATCAGCACGATGTCGCGGGCGAAGCCGGTTTTCAGCTCCTCGCTTTCCATCGCGTTGCCGCCGTATTTGATCACCAGGGTCTTGCCGACGTATCGGCGGATGTAAGGCAGCGCTTCGGACAGGACCTTGGCAGTGTTGGCGGCGGCATCGCGTTCGAGGGTCATTCAGGGCTCCGGGTGAATCAGCAATCAGAACGGTAGTTGGAGATCAGGTGCAACGCGTTTCAGTTGGGCATGGAACACAGCCTTGATGCGCTGCAATTCAGCCTCGTCATCGGCCTCGAAGCGCAGCACCAGCACCGGTGTGGTGTTGGACGCGCGCACCAGGCCCCAGCCTTTGGCGTAGTCGACCCGCACGCCGTCAATGGTGGTCAGGTCGGCGCCTGGGCCCCACTGCGCATCGTGCAGTGCATCAATGATGCTGAATTTGCTCTCTTCGGTCACATGGATATTGATTTCCGGCGTGGAAATATCGTTCGGGAAGGTCGCGAACAGCTCCTCGGCCGAAGATTTTTCCTTGCTGAGGATTTCCAGCAGCCGTGCGGCGCTGTAAATGCCGTCGTCGAAACCGAACCAGCGCTCCTTGAAGAAAATGTGCCCGCTCATTTCGCCGGCCAGCAGTGCGCCGGACTGTTTCATTTTCTTTTTGATCAACGAGTGACCGGTCTTCCACATTAGCGGCCGGCCGCCATATTCCTTGATCAGCGGGATCAGGCGACGGGTGCATTTGACGTCGAAGATGATCTCCGCGTCCGGGTTGCGCGCCACCACGTCACGGGCGAACAGCATAAGCAGGCGATCCGGGAACACAATGGTGCCGGTGTTGGTCACCACGCCGACGCGGTCACCGTCACCGTCGAAGGCCAGGCCGATGTCGGCGTTGGTTTCCTTGACCTTGGCGATCAGGTCGACGAGGTTCTCAGGCTTGCCCGGGTCCGGGTGGTGGTTCGGGAAGTTGCCGTCGACTTCGCAGAACAGCGGGATGACTTCGCAGTTCAGTGCTTCGATCAGTTGCGGGGCGATCACGCCGGCCGCGCCGTTGCCGCAGTCGACCACGACTTTCAGGCGCCGGGCCAGTTTGATGTCCTGGACGATTTCGGTGGTGTAGCGGTCGAGGATTTCGACCTGGGTCACGCTGCCCGTGCCACTGCTCAGGTTGCCGGTCTTGATACGCTCATGCAAAACCTGAATCTGTTCATTGGCGAGGGTGTCGCCGGCGATCACGATCTTGAAGCCGTTGTAGTTCGACGGGTTGTGACTGCCGGTGAGCATCACGCCGGATTTGCCGGCCAGCACGTTGGCGGCGTAGTACAGCGCCGGGGTCGGCACCAGGCCGACGTCGCTGACATGGCAGCCGCTTTCGGCGATACCGCGGATCAGTTCGGCAACCAGTTCCGGACCGGACAGGCGGCCGTCACGGCCGACGGACACGTTCGGTTCGCCCTGGGCCAGGCTCTGGGAACCGATGGCGCGACCGATCCAGTAGGCGGTTTCGCCATTGAGGAATTCCGGCACGGTGCCGCGAATGTCATAGGCGCGGAAGATGCTGTCGGGAAGCTTCGGGGCGACTTGGGCGGGGGTGCTCATCTGCGAAAATGCTCCATCTCGAAAGTGGCTGGACACACCGACGACTATTCGACGGCAAGCTCAAACTGAAGGGTATGACGGCGGTTTTCACAGAGAGTTCGTGGTGTGAAAGGGCCATGACGCCTTGTACGGCGTGGCTTTGGCCTGCCAATGCCTTGATTTTCAGCGGTAAAGCTTGCAGATGAATCTGCGTATTTTTATGGCGAAGGAGCAGGCTCCCTCGTCACAAAACCAATCACTTGGTGCCGGAATGGCCGAAACCGCCAGCGCCGCGTTCGGTTTCGACGAACTCTTCAACCATTTCGAAGTGCGCCTGAACCACCGGCACCAGCACCAGCTGCGCCAGGCGCTCGCCGACCGGCATGGTGAATTCGGTCTGGCCACGGTTCCAGCAGGAGACCATCAGCGGGCCCTGGTAGTCGGAGTCGATCAGGCCGACGAGGTTGCCCAGCACGATGCCGTGCTTATGGCCCATGCCCGAGCGCGGCAGGATCAGCGCGGCGAGGTTCGGGTCGCCGATGTAGACCGACAGACCGGTGGGGATCAGCACCGTTTCACCCGGTTTGATCACGATGTCCTCTTGCAGCATGGCGCGCAGGTCGAGGCCGGCGGAGCCCGGTGTGGCGTATTGCGGCAGCGGGAATTCGGTACCGATGCGTGGGTCGAGGATCTTGGCTTGCAAAGCGTGCATGTAAATTAAACCTGGTTCAGACGTTCGGCGATAAAAGTGACCAGTTGGCGAGCGATCTTGCTCTTGCTGGTCTGGGCGAAAAGCGTGGCGTGCAGCGCACGGTCGATGACGCTGCAGGCGTTTTCTTCGCTGTTGAAACCGATGCTCGGGTTGGCGACGTCGTTGGCGACGATCAGATCGAGATTCTTGTCCTTCAGCTTGCGTGCAGCGTAGTCGAGCAGGTGTTCGGTCTCGGCGGCGAAGCCGACACTGAACGGACGGTCGGGACGGGTCGCGATGGTGGCCAGGATGTCCGGGTTGCGCACCATTTGCAGGACGAAGCCGTCGCCGCTCGTAGGGTCTTTCTTCAATTTTTGCGGGGCGACGACTTCCGGGCGGTAGTCCGCCACCGCCGCCGAGGCGATGAAGATGTCGCAAGGAATCGCGGCTTCGCACGCGGCGAGCATGTCCCGGGCGCTGACCACGTCGATACGGGTCACACGATCCGGCGTCGGCAGGTGCACCGGGCCGCTGATCAGGGTCACGCGGGCGCCGGCCTCCACTGCCGCTTCGGCCAGGGCGAAGCCCATTTTTCCGGAGCTGTGGTTGGTGATGTAGCGCACCGGGTCGATGTTTTCCTGGGTCGGGCCGGCGGTGATCACCACGTGCTTGCCGGTCAATGCCTGACGCTGGAAGCAGTCCGCCGCGAGCTGGGCCAGGTCGGTGGCTTCCATCATGCGGCCCATGCCGACGTCGCCGCAGGCCTGGCTGCCCGAGGCCGGGCCGAAGGTCTTCAGGCCACGGCTTTCAAGAAGTTGCAGGTTGGCCTGGGTCGCCGGGTCGCGCCACATGGCCTGGTTCATGGCCGGGGCGACCGCTACGACCGCGTCGGTGGCCAGCACCAGGGTGGTCAGCAAATCGTTGGCAATGCCTTGGGCCAGACGGGCGAGCAGGTCGGCGGTGGCCGGGGCGATCAGCACCAGATCGGCCCATTTGGCCAGTTCGATGTGGCCCATCGCCGCTTCGGCGGCCGGGTCGAGCAAGTCCAGGTGAACCGGGTGACCGGACAACGCCTGCATGGTCAACGGGGTGATGAATTCGCTGCCGCCACGGGTCATGACCACGCGCACTTCGGCGCCCTGATCGATCAGGCGGCGCACAAGGTCGGCGCTCTTGTAGGCAGCAATGCCGCCGCCGACGCCCAGAACGATGCGTTTCCGATACAGCCGCTGCATAGGTCTGCCTTTCATTTCGTTGGTGACATACGTGGCGAAACCCCCTCCCCAGGGTGAATTCGCCCGCAAAAAAGATGGGCTACGATATCACAGCGACCGCTACGGAACAGCGGCGCCCACAGACAAGGAAGGTGTATGAGTATTCGCGATTGGCCGGCGGCGGAAAGGCCGCGGGAGAAGCTGTTGGAACAGGGCTCGGGAAGTCTTTCCGATGCCGAATTGCTGGCGATTTTTCTACGTACCGGCGTATCCGGCAAAAGTGCGGTGGATGTAGCAAGGCATCTGTTGAGTCAGTTCGGCAGCTTGCGTGCTTTGCTTGAGGCCGATCTCGCAACGTTCAGTGAACAACTGGGCCTGGGCCCGGCGAAGTTCGCCCAGTTGCAGGCCGTGCTGGAAATGGGGCGGCGACACTTGGCCGAGCGCATGCGCCAGAAAACGGCGCTGGAAAATCCGCAGGTCGTGCGTGATTACCTCAAGGCCATGCTGCGCCACGAGCCGCACGAGGTGTTCGGTTGCCTGTTTCTCGACTCCAAACATCAGGTGCTGACTTTCGAGACGCTGTTTCGCGGCTCGATCGACAACACGGCCGTGCATCCCCGGGAAGTCGTGAAGCGTTCCCTGGCCAACAACGCGGCAGCGGTGATCCTGTGCCATAACCATCCGTCGGGAAACTCCGATCCCAGTCAGGCTGATCGATTATTGACCAAGCGTTTGCAGAAGGCTTTGGAGTTGATCGACGTGCGGGTGCTCGATCACTTCATCGTTGGCGATGGTGAACCGTTGTCGATGGCGGAGTGTGGCTGGATGTAGCTCCGAAGGGAGAATGCAAAACCCTGTGGGAGCTGGCTTGCCAGCGATGACGGCGGCACATTCAGCACAATGTTGTCTGTCAGTCCGCTATCGCTGGCAAGCCAGCTCCCACAGGTTTTGTGTTGTGGCGGGTTACTTCAGGGTGACCTTGGAGTAATCCTGCCGCCCGAACGGGCTCACCGAGTAACCCTGCACGTCCTTACGCGTCAGCGCATAGGCCGTCGGATGCGCCAGCGGCAGCCACAGTGCCTGCTGCTGGATCTGCGCCTGCGCCTGTTCGTAGAGCTTGGTGCGTACGCCTTGTTCGCTGGTGGTCTTGCCGGCGCTGATCAGCTTGTCCAGGTCGGCATTGCAGTAGCGGGCGAAGTTGGTGCCGGATTTGACCGCCGCGCAGGAAAACTGCGGCGTGAGGAAGTTGTCCGGGTCACCGTTGTCGCCGGCCCAGCCCATGAACAGCAAGTCATGTTCGCCAGCCTTGGCGCGACGGATCAGTTCGCCCCATTCGATCACGCGGATTTCCGCTTGAATGCCGATTTCTGCCAGATCCGATTGCAGGAGCTGCGCGCCGAGGCTCGGGTTCGGGTTGAGCAGGCTGCCGGACGGGCGCGTCCAGATGGTGGTCTGGAAACCGTCCTTCAATCCGGCCTTGGCCAGCAGGGCCTTGGCCTTGTTCACGTCGTGGGCGTAACCCGGCAGGTTCTTCGCGTAGCTCCAGGTGTTCGGCGGGTACGGGCCGTTGGCGGCTTCGGCGGTGTCCTCGAACACGGCTTTCAGGTAGTTGGCCTTGTCGAAGGCGAGGTTGATCGCCTGGCGCACTTCCGCTTTGTCCAGCGGCGGATGCTGGCTGTTGATGCCTACGAAAGCAGTCATGAACGCGTCAGTCTTTTCGACTTTCAGCGTCGGCTCCTGCTTGGCAGCCTGTACGTCTAGTGGTTTTGGCGACAGGGCAATCTGGCACTCGTTGCGCCGCAGCTTTTGCAGCCGCACGTTAGCGTCCGGGGTGATGGCGAAGATCAGCGGGTCCACCGCAGGTTTGCCGCGGAAGTAGTCCGGGTTGGCCTTGTAGCGGATCGAGGCGTCTTTCTGGAACCGGGTGAAGACGAACGGCCCGGTGCCGACCGGCTGGCTGTTGAGCTTGTCGGTGGCGCCGGCCTTCAACAGCTTGTCGGCGTATTCAGCAGAATAAATCGAGGCGAAACCCATGCTCAGGGTCGCGAGGAACGTCGAGTCCGGGTGATCGAGGGTGAAGCGCACGGTCAGCGGATCCAGTGCGTCGATCTTCTTGATCAGGCTCGGCAACTGCATCGACTGAGCATGGGGAAAGCCGCTCTGGGCGACCTTGTGCCACGGATTGGCCGGGTCGAGCATGCGGTCGAAGCTGAATTTGACGTCTTCGGCGGTCAGTTCGCGTGTCGGCTTGAAGTAATCAGTCGTGTGAAACTTCACCTGCGGGTGCAGCTTGAACACGTAGGTCAGGCCATCGGTGCTGACTTCCCAGCTATCGGCCAGGCTCGGGACCACCTTGCCGCTGGCGGTGTCGAAGTCCACCAGACGGTTCATCAGCACATCGGCCGAGGCGTTGGTGGTGGTCAGCGAGTTGTACTGCACCACGTCGAAGCCCTCGGGGCTGGCCTCGGTGCAGACGCTCAGGGCGGCGGCCTGGGCCAGTGGACTCAGTAACAGCGGGGCGAAGAGCAGGGGGAGGGCAGCGAGGCGCATGGTCGGCTTCCTTTACAGATCGAAGGCCCATCTGCAAGTGCAGTCTGGAAAAGGCCTACCCTAGTGGTCGCGATTGAAAATGACTATCCCCTTTTTGCATTTTCGGGGCTGCGGGGTTAAGGATTTGTCGGAAGAGGTGGCGGGAAAAGTCTCGATTGCGGGCATGGCCGATTTTCTTCGACGAATGGTAAAAATTGCCGGCAGCCTTTGCCCAAGGCGCTTGCGGCCGGGAAAAGCGGCTTTTTAGCCATTCTTTGCGCACGGAAAGTTGTTGCTCCGTGGTCTTTCTGGTATAAAGCAGCGCTCTTTTCTAGGGGCCCGGTTCCTTCGCTTGTAGGTGTAGCCGGTAAGACCTCTAAAGAATCGCGGCGCCTGGCGCCACAATGACTAGAGATTAAGCGGCCAACCCATGCCGGGTTGGGCATGTGGTTTTAGAGGGCTGAGGCATGTCTAGAGTATGTCAAGTTACCGGTAAGGGTCCGGTGACTGGGAACAACATTTCCCACGCAAACAACAAAACCCGTCGTCGTTTCCTGCCGAACCTGCAGCATCACCGCTTCTGGGTTGAAGAAGAGAAACGTTTCGTACGCCTGCGCGTTTCCGCCAAAGGCATGCGTATCATCGACAAGCGTGGCATCAGCGTTGTGCTGGCCGAGCTGCGTCGCGACGGCAAGGTTTAAGGGAGCTAATCATGCGTGAATTGATTCGTTTGATCTCGAGCGCCGGTACTGGTCACTTCTACACTACCGACAAGAACAAGCGTACTACCCCGGACAAAATCGAGATCAAGAAATATGATCCGGTTGTTCGCAAGCACGTGATCTACAAGGAAGGCAAAATCAAGTAATTGATTTTTCCCGACTTACGAAAAAGGCCCGTATCTCACGATACGGGCCTTTTTTGTTGCCTGGCGATTAGCAATCAGCCGCAGATCAGTTCATCGATCTCATTGCGATCGTTGACCAGCACCCTGATCCGGTCAGGTTTGGGCAGGAGATTGAACAAGTCCTCCGGCCGTTCCAGTCGATGTTTCTGAACTCCGGCCGCAGTGCGGATAGCGCTCAGGGTCTCTGGGGTGGCGACTTGGCCGACAGCAAATTGCGCGGCGTTGATATTGCAGAAATCAGGCATGGTGCCTCCTTGCGTTCCATTCGGTTGGGAGCGCTCGCCGGTCAGTCCTGCCGAGACATCCTGCCTCGGTAGGAAATTGCCCGATGTATGAGCGCTGCCGCGAAGTTTCACTCAGAAGCACTGCACGCGTCTTACTCGTGTAGTCACCACTTGTGTCGGATCAGGCCTTCTGTTCGAAGATCACATAGACCTTGCGGCACGCTTCCAGCACTTCCCAGGTGCCACGGAAACCGGCCGGAATCACGAAGCGGTCGCCGACACGCAGGGTCTTTGCATTGCCTTCACCGTCACGCAGCACTGAAACACCTTGCAGGATTTCGCAGTATTCATGTTCGGTGTAATTCACCGTCCACTGCCCGACCGCACCTTCCCAAACGCCAACGCCCATTTGCCCACATGGGCTGTCGTACTGGTTGAACACCGCCTGCTCGGGATCGCCCTTGAGTACTTTGGCCGGGTCCGGGCGATAGCGGTCGGCTTCGGTTGTGGTCAGGCTGATGTCGACGACGTTCTGGATGTTCATTGTTGTTTTCTCCCGTGATGACGGCGCGGTGGCTTGAAAGGGGCAAAGTCTATGTTGATTAAATTGAACGCCGCAAGGCGCTATAACTGCCTTATGTCAAATATATTGAAACAACCCCGGCCGCTGGTTTAGGGTGGCGGATGCCTCGGGCCGAAAGCAGGCTGGCCGGGCAGTATTCCCGAGAACGACCGCGACGATCGCGGCGCTCGTATTGAACAAGAGGAGGACACTCGAATGACCACCCTGACTCGTGCCGACTGGGAACAACGCGCTCGCGACCTGAAGATCGAAGGCCGCGCCTTCCTCAATGGCGAGTACACCGATGCCGTCTCCGGCGAGACCTTCGAGTGCATCAGCCCGGTCGATGGCCGCCTGCTGGGCAAGATTGCCAGCTGTGACGCCGCCGACGCTCAGCGCGCCGTGGAAAACGCCCGCGCCACGTTCAACTCCGGCGTCTGGTCGCGCCTGGCGCCGACCAAACGCAAAGCCACCATGATCCGTTTCGCCGGCCTGCTCAAGCAGCATGCCGAAGAACTGGCCCTGCTCGAAACCCTCGACATGGGCAAGCCGATCAGCGATTCGCTGTATATCGACGTGCCGGGTGCCGCGCAAGCGCTGAGCTGGAGCGGTGAAGCGATCGACAAGATCTACGACGAAGTCGCCGCTACCCCGCACGATCAACTGGGTCTGGTAACCCGTGAGCCGGTTGGCGTGGTCGGGGCCATCGTGCCGTGGAACTTCCCGCTGATGATGGCCTGCTGGAAACTCGGGCCGGCGCTGTCGACCGGTAACTCGGTGATCCTCAAACCGTCGGAAAAATCTCCGCTGACCGCCATCCGCATCGCCGAACTGGCGGTCGAGGCCGGCATCCCGAAAGGCGTGCTGAACGTGCTGCCGGGCTACGGCCATACCGTCGGCAAGGCGCTCGCGCTGCATAACGACGTCGACACCTTGGTGTTCACCGGTTCGACCAAGATCGCCAAGCAACTGATGATCTATTCCGGCGAATCGAACATGAAGCGCGTCTGGCTGGAAGCCGGCGGCAAGAGCCCGAACATCGTGTTTGCCGATGCGCCGGATCTGCAAGCCGCTGCCGAATCCGCCGCCAGCGCCATCGCCTTCAACCAGGGCGAAGTCTGCACCGCAGGTTCCCGTCTGCTGGTCGAGCGTTCGATCAAGGACAAATTCCTTCCGATGGTGATCGAGGCGCTGAAAACCTGGAAACCGGGCAACCCGCTGGATCCGGCCACCAACGTTGGCGCGCTGGTCGACACTCAGCAGATGAACACCGTGCTGTCCTACATCGAGTCGGGCCACACCGATGGCGCCAAACTGGTGGCCGGCGGCAAGCGCATTCTTCAGGAAACCGGTGGCACCTACGTTGAGCCGACGATTTTCGACGGCGTGAGCAACGCGATGAAGATTGCCCAGGAAGAGATCTTCGGCCCGGTGCTGTCGGTTATCGCCTTCGATACCGCCGAGGAAGCGATCAGCATCGCCAACGACACGCCTTACGGCCTGGCGGCAGCGGTGTGGACCCAGGACATTTCCAAGGCGCACCTGACCGCCAAGGCCCTGCGGGCCGGCAGCGTGTGGGTCAATCAGTACGATGGCGGCGACATGACCGCACCGTTTGGCGGCTTCAAGCAGTCGGGCAACGGCCGCGACAAGTCGCTGCACGCGTTCGACAAATACACCGAGCTGAAGGCGACCTGGATCAAGCTGTAAATCGCTAAGGGAGCCCGCCGAGGCGGGCTCCCGAACGGTACAAGGATCCCTGTGGGAGCGGGCTTGCTCGCGAAGGCGGTGTGTCAGTCAGCATCAATGTCGACTGTCAGACTGCATTCGCGAGCAAGCCCGCTCCCACATTGGTTTTGTGTGAATACAAAAAATATCCACAGGAGCGTGGACCATGCGTTGGGCGACGTATTTCGCCGTGTTGGCGTCTGTCTTGAGTGTTGGTCTGGCCCTGGGGGTCAGCATGCCGCTGGTGTCGTTGCGCCTGGAGGGCTGGGGCTACGGCTCGTTCGCCATTGGCGTGATGGCGGCGATGCCGGCCATTGGCGTGTTGCTGGGGGCGAAGGTTTCCAGTCATCTGGCCGCGCACTTCGGCACGGCGAACCTGATGCGCCTGTGCCTGTGGGCAGGGGCGCTGTCCATCGGCCTGCTGGCGCTGCTGCCGAGCTACCCGATCTGGCTGGTCCTGCGGCTGATGATCGGCGTGGCTCTGACCATCGTCTTCATCCTTGGCGAGAGCTGGATCAATCAACTGGTGGTCGAGCAGTGGCGTGGGCGACTGGTGGCGCTGTACGGCAGTAGTTACGCGTTGAGCCAACTGTCCGGTCCGTTGCTGTTGGGCGCGCTGGGCACTGATCACGATTATGGTTTCTGGGTCGGTGTTGGCCTGTTGATCGTATCGCCGCTTCTGCTGCTGGGCCGCAGCGGTGCGCCGAGCAGCGAGGCCAGCAGCGTGACCTTCGGCGATCTGTGGGGCTTCGCTCGCGAACTGCCGGCCATCGCCTGGGCAGTGTCTTTGTTCGCCGCGTTCGAAGCGATGATCCTGACGCTGTTGCCGGTGTATTGCCTGCAACAGGGCTTCACCGCTGAAATCGCGCTGGCGATGGTCAGTACCGTGGTGGTGGGCGATGCGCTGCTGCAATTGCCGATCGGTGCGCTGGCCGATTATCTGTCACGGCGGACCCTGTTCACCGGCTGCGCCGTGGTGTTGATGCTGTCGAGCCTGGCGATTCCGATGCTGCTCGACACCTTGCTGATCTGGCCGCTGTGGGTGCTGTTCGGCGCCAGTGCGGGTGGCCTGTTCACCCTGTCGCTGATTTTGATTGGCGAGCGCTACCGCGATGATGCGCTGGTGCGCGCCAACGCGCATGTCGCGCAGCTGTGGGGTGTCGGTTGTCTGATCGGGCCGTTGATGGCGGGCGCGGGCAGCCAGTGGATCAGCGGACATGCGTTGCCGTGGCTGATGGCGGCCGGCGCGTTCGGGCTGGTGATTCTGCTGTCGCGACAAGGGGCGTTCGGCAAGGTGCCGGAGCCCGCTTGACGAGGCGGCTGGAGCGGGTTGCTACAGCATCCGCTCCAGTCCCACGGTGGTGCTGAACCACGCATTGAAGCGCCGCCACCAGTTGCCGGGCTCCTTGGTCAGCGTGTGCATCTGGCCATTGTCCTCGGTGACCCACACCACTTTTCCGTCCTGCAGTTTCGCTTCGTAGCTGAGCGCCGGCGCCATGCCTTGCAAGGCCAGTTCGCGCACGTGCGCCGCCAGTTCGGGGCTGTCCACCAGCACGCCGACTTCGGTGTTCCACAGCACCGAGCGCGGGTCGAAATTGAACGAGCCGATGAACGATTTTTTGCCGTCGAAGATCATCGCCTTGCTGTGCAGGCTCGAATCCGAGCCGCGATAGGACTTGCTGTAAAACAGGTGCGGGCCGCTGCCATCGTTATCCCCAGGCTGGCGCCGCAGCTCAAACAGCTTCACGCCATGTTCCAGCAACGCCTTGCGATACGGCGCATAACCGCCGTGCACCGCCGGCACGTCGGTGGCTTCCAGCGAGTTGGTCAGCAGGCTTACCGACACGCCCGCATCGGCGCGGCCGGTCAGGTAGACCAGCCCCGGTTGTCCCGGCACGAAATAGGCAGAAATCATCACCAGTTCTTTGCTGACACCGGTGAGCTCCGGCGCCAGTTGTGTGGTCAGCAGCAGCTGCGAATCGGGCTCGCCCTTGGCCAGCACCTTGCTCGGCGCATCCCACAACGCCTGATTCCAGGCCCAGATCAGCTCCCGGCGCCAGACGTCCATGCGCGGAGCGGTGCGGTAAGTCATCAACTGCTGATACAGCGCGTGATTCTGTTTGCGGGTCTCTTCCAGGGATTCTTCCAGGCGCGTGCGGGTGTTCTGCAGGTCTTTGGCCGTGGGTTTGCTGGAGAGGAATTCGTCGATCGGCTTGCTCAGGGCACTGTTCCAGTACTGGTCGAAACTGTGCCCGAGCTGTTCGGCGACCGGCCCGACACTGAGCATGTCGATGTCGGTGAAGTTCAGGTTGGGCTCGGCATCGAAGTATTCATCGCCCAGATTGCGCCCGCCGACGATGGCCACACTGTTGTCCGCCAGCCACAACTTGTTGTGCATGCGCCGATGTTGCAGCGACAGGTTGAACAGCCGCCCGGCCGCACGGGTCACGCCGGTGCTGCGCCCCAGGTGCAGCGGATTGAACAGACGGATCTGGATCTGTGGATGCGCCGCCAGGGTGGCGATGATGAGGTCGAGACCGTCGCTGGTGGTGTCGTCCAGCAGGATCCGCACCCGCACGCCACGGTCGGCAGCCTTCAACAATTCTTCCACCAGCATTCGGGTGCTGATGCCGTCATGGACGATGTAGTACTGCAAATCGAGGCTGCGTTGAGCGTTGCGGATCAGCTCGGCGCGGGCGGTAAAGGCTTCGGTACTGTTGGACAGCAGGCGAAAGCCGGACTGGCCCTTGTAGGGCGCCGCCTGGGCCAGGATCGAACGGCCGAAAGCGGAGTCGGAGGCCGGCAAGGCCTGGCTTGGTTCGCGCGGTACGTCGAGGGACGCACAACCGCCCAGGAACGAGGCGAGTAGCAGCAGAGCGAGTAGGGGCTGTCTGAAACTCACGTGGGATCGTTCCGGTTGGCGGCAGAGTTGGGCATATGGACGCTTTTTGCTCGGTAAAAGTCAGTCGGCCTCGGCCAGCAGTCTGATCGCTGCCGCACCGACCTTGCGCACCGCTTCTTCGATCAGCGGTGTCGGTTTGGCAGCGTAGTTCATGCGCAGGCAATTGCGGTACTTGCCCGAGGCGGAAAAGATGCTGCCGACGGCAATCTGTACGCCTTGATCGTGCAGCGCACGGTTCAGTTTCAGCGTATCGAAACCTTCCGGCAGTTCGACCCAGAGCATGAAGCTGCCCTGCGGGCGGCTGGCGCGGGTGCCGGCCGGGAAGTAGCGCGTCACCCAATCGATCATCACGTCGCGATTGCGCTGGTATTGCGTGCGCATCCGCCGCAAATGCGGTTCGAAGTGCCCGGCCTTGAGAAATTCGGCGATGGCGATCTGCGGTTGCGGTGCCGTGGAGCCAGTGCTGATGTATTTCATGTGCAGCACCCGCTCGAGATAGCGGCCGGGCGCGACCCAGCCAATGCGCAGGCCCGGCGCCAGGGTCTTGGAGAACGAACTGCACAGCAGCACGCGGCCGTCTTCGTCGAAGGATTTGATCGTGCGCGGACGTGGATAGGTGTAGGCCAGTTCGCCATAGACATCGTCCTCGATGATCGCCACGTCGAAGCGCTGGGCCAGGTTGAGCAGGGCACGTTTGCGCGACTCCGGCATGATGTAGCCGAGCGGGTTGTTGCAGTTGGGCGTGAGCTGGATGACCTTGATCGGCCATTGTTCCAGCGCCAGTTCCAGCGCTTCGAGGCTGATGCCGGTGAGCGGGTCGGTGGGGATTTCCAGGGCTTTCATGCCCAGGCCTTTTAGGGTCTGCATGGCGCCGTGAAAGCTCGGCGAATCCACCGCGACGATGTCGCCGGGCTCGCAGATCGCGTGAATGCTGGTGGAGAGTGCTTCGTGGCAACCGGTGGTCACCACCAGATCGCTGGCACTCAACTGGCAGCCGGAATCGAGCATCAGCCGGGCGATCTGTTCGCGCAGTTCGAGGGTACCGTGGATGTTATCGTAATACAGACCGGGCATGTCCTGACGGCGGCTGATACGGGCCAGTCCGCGCAGCAGCGGTTTCATCGTCGGCGACGAGATGTCCGGCATGCCGCGACCCAGCTGCACCACGTCCTTGCGCGGCACGGCGCGAATCAGTTCCAGCACCTGATCCCACTGGGAAATTTCCACCGGCCGCTGCGCCGGACGCCCCACCGCCGGCAGTTCCGGCAACTCGCGACCGACCGGCACGAAGTACCCGGACTTGGGTTTCGGCGTGGCCAGGCCGCTGTCTTCCAGCATGCGATAGGCCTGCTGCACCGTGCTCAGGCTGACCCCGTGTTCGACGCTCAGGGCGCGCACCGACGGCAGGCGATCACCAGGACGGTAGAAGCCTTGTTCGATGCGGGTGCCGAGCAATTCGGCGAGGTTTACATATAGGGTCATGACACTGCCTCGGTGCAGGTGATTCGGTAAACCGGTACAGATGCGGCAAAAATCGACAATTCAGAGCTTGAGACGATCAATCTGTATGGAATTAATACAGATCTGTTGAATCTGTAATGCTTTTGCCCGCCCGCGCATCATGGAATCTCTGGCTACCCAAGTAAACAGGAGCAATCAAAATGAACGGCTTGAGCGATGTGCGGCTGACGTTACACAGTCAGGAACTGGAGGCAGGGCAACAGGACAATGCGCGCAACGAGAGCATGTGCAACGCACCGTCCGGCCTGAGTCGCTGGGACCTGTTCTGGCATCGTCTGCACACGCGCAAGGCGTTGCTGCGCCTGACGCCGGAACAGCTCAAGGATATCGGGCTGACCCGCGAGCAGGCGCTGGAGGAGGGATTGAAGCCGTTCTGGCGGATCTGAATCTTCGGAACTCATGAAGCCCATTCGCGAGCAGGCTCGCTCCCACAGGGATATGCATTGCAAAGTGGGAGCGAGCCTGCTCGCGAAGGCGTCATCAATGGCGCTGCAAAAGTATCAGACCAACTCTTTAAGGCGATGCCACAACATCCCCAACGCCAGCAGCGGCGAACGCAGATGCTTGCCACCGGGGAAGGTGATGTGTGGCACTTTGGCGAACAGGTCGAAACCGCCGCTTTGCTGTCCGCTGATGGCTTCGGCCAGCAGCTTGCCCGCCAAATGTGTGGCATTCACGCCATGGCCGGAATAGGCCTGGGCGTAATACACGTTCGGCTGCTCCGCGAGCCGGCCAATCTGCGGCAGACGGTTGGCGCCGATGCCGATCATCCCGCCCCACTGATAATCAATATTTACCGAGGCCAGTTGCGGAAACACTTCCAGCATTTTGGGCCGCATGTACGCGCCGATGTCTTTTGGGTCACGCCCCGAGTAATGGCAGGCGCCGCCGAACAGCAGGCGACGATCCGCCGAGAGGCGGTAGTAATCCAGCGCCACCCGCTGATCGCAGACCGCCATGTTCTGTGGCAGCAGGGCGTGGGCCTGTTCTTCGCTCAGCGGTTCGGTGGCAATGATGTAGCTGCCGGCCGGCAGCACCTTGCCGCTGAGTTGCGGATTGAGGTCATTGAGATAGGCGTTGCAGCCGAGCACCAGGGTTTTCGCCCGCACCGAACCTTGTGCGGTGTGCACCCGGACTTCAGGGCCGTAGTCGATGCGGGTGACCGCCGATTGTTCGAACAGCTTCACCCCCAGTTGCTGCGCTGCTGCGGCTTCGCCGAGTGCCAGGTTCAGTGGGTGCAGATGCCCGGAGCCCATGTCGATCAGGCCGCCGACGTAGCGTTTGGAGCCGACCACGGTGTGCATTTCGTTCGCTTGCAGCAGGCGGGTTTCGTAGCGATAACCGAGGCTGCGCAGCTCTTCGGCGTCTTCGGCAAAACCTTCAAGGTCGGAAGGTTTGTTGGCGAGGTCGCAGTAACCCCAGGTCAGGTCGCAGGGGATCTGAAATTTTTCGACGCGCTGGCGGACGATTTCCACCGCTTCCAGGCCCATGAGTTTCATCTGACGTACGCCGTCGGTGCCGATCACGTTGGCGAATTGATCGAGGCCGTGACCGACCCCGCGAATCAGTTGCCCGCCGTTGCGACCGCTGGCGCCCCAGCCGATCCGGTGCGCCTCCAGCAACACGACGCTTAAGCCGCGCTCCACCAGTTCCAGCGCGGTGTTCAGCCCGGAGAAGCCGCCACCGACCACGCACACGTCCGCGATCAGTTCACCTTGCAGCACCGGATGGTCGGGGTGCGGCAGGCTGCTGGCGGCGTAGTAAGAGGCAACGTGGGGTTGGCTCGCGGAGGCGTGGGCGCGGGCATTCATGGGCGTCATCCTGAGCGGGTGTCGAGAAAATTTGACGGAGCATAAGCCGCAGGCCCGAGGACGGGCAACATTGGTCGGCCCGTGGTGTCTGGATCACGGCTTTTGCGGCACAATTGCCGCCTATTCCGCTCCGGTTACCGCTGCAATGAGCTGCAAGAGTCAGAAAATCCGCACCCTGCGTCAGCAGATTCCCACGTTCGAGTGCGTGCCGGGCTGTCATGACTGCTGCGGGCCGGTGACCACCTCGCCCGAGGAAATGTCCCGCCTGCCGCGCAAGACCCGCGCCGAGCAGGACGCGGCCATGGAAGAGCTCAACTGTGTACACCTGGGGCCGAACGGCTGCACGGTGTATGACGAACGGCCACTGATTTGCCGGTTGTTCGGTACGACGCAGACCTTGCCGTGCCCCAACGGCCGACGACCGGTGGAGCTGATTCACCCGCGGGTCGAGAAGCAAGTGTTCGAGTACATGGCCGAAAATCGGCAAGTGCTGGTTTGAGCGATCAGTCCGGAATCGGCAGGCTCAGGCTCTCCTTTACTTCTTCCATGACGATGTAGCTCTTGGATTCGCGCACGTGCGGCAACTTGAGCAGGATGTCGCCCAGCAATTTGCGGTACGAAGCCATCTCGGAAATCCGCGCCTTCACCAGATAGTCGAAATCCCCTGACACCAAGTGGCATTCGAGCACGTGGGGCAATTTCAGCACCGCACGTCGGAACTCTTCGAAAGTATCGCCGGATTTGTAGTCGAGACTGATCTCGACGAACACCAGCAGACTACCCTTCAAGTGCTGCGGATTCAGGCGGGCGTTGTAGCCCATGATGATCCCCTCGCGCTCCAGGCGCCGCACCCGCTCGGTGCACGGCGTGGTGGAGAGCCCGACCTTTTCGCCCAGTTCGGTGAATGAAATCCGCCCGTCCGCCTGCAGGATCCGCAAGATGTTGCGGTCGATCTTGTCCAGCTCACGTTTGGTCTGAGTGTTGGTACGCATAGGGGATGCGCCTCCGTGAAAAGGGTTTTTGCCGAGAATTGTCGCCAAATATAGGCGCTTATACAGTGAAAAGCACTGGCAAATCTTTTTTACACTGCGCGCATCATTGCTCTAACAACAGACGTACGCGGCACGCCGCGATGAGGGATACAAAATGCGCGTTATGGTCTTGGGTAGCGGCGTCATCGGTACCGCCAGTGCTTACTATCTGGCCCGTGCCGGGTTTGAAGTGGTGGTGGTTGACCGGCAGCCCGCCGCGGCCATGGAGACCAGTTTCGCCAACGCCGGCCAGGTCTCGCCGGGCTACGCCTCGCCGTGGGCCGCGCCGGGCGTACCCCTCAAAGCCATCAAGTGGCTGCTGCAACGCCACGCACCGCTGGCGATCAAGGCCACCGCCGACATCGACCAGTACCTGTGGATGGCGCAGATGCTGCGCAACTGCACTGCCAACCGTTACGCGGTGAACAAGGAGCGCATGGTGCGTCTGTCCGAGTACAGCCGCGACTGCCTCGACGAACTGCGCGCCGAGACCGGCATCGCCTACGAAGGCCGCAGCCTCGGCACCACCCAGTTGTTCCGCACCCAGGCACAACTGGATAACGCCGCCAAAGACATCGCCGTACTGAAAGAATCCGGCGTACCGTTCGAAGTGCTCGACCGCGACGGCATTGCCCGCGTCGAACCGGCGCTGGCGGGTGTCACCGACATCCTCGCCGGTGCCCTGCGCCTGCCGAACGACCAGACCGGCGACTGCCAGATCTTCACCACCCGCCTCGCCGAAATGGCCACCAAACTGGGTGTGGAATTCCGCTTCGGCCAGGACATCCAGCGCCTCGACTTCGCCGGTGACCGCATCAACGGCGTGTGGATCGACGGCAAGCTGGAAACCGCCGACCGTTACGTACTCGCCCTCGGCAGCTATTCGCCACAACTGCTCAAGCCGCTGGGCATCAAGGCCCCGGTGTATCCATTGAAGGGCTACTCGCTGACCGTGCCGATCACCAACCCGGCCATGGCTCCGACCTCGACCATTCTCGACGAGACCTACAAGGTCGCGATCACCCGTTTCGACAACCGCATCCGCGTCGGCGGCATGGCGGAGATCGCCGGTTTTGACCTGTCGCTCAACCCGCGTCGGCGCGAAACCCTGGAGATGATCGTCAACGACCTTTATCCTCAGGGCGGCAATCTGGCCGAAGCGAGTTTCTGGACCGGCCTGCGTCCAACCACCCCGGATGGCACGCCGATCGTTGGCGCCACCCCGTTCAAGAACCTGTTCCTGAACACCGGTCACGGCACTCTCGGCTGGACCATGGCGTGCGGCTCCGGTCGCTTGCTGGCCGACCTGATGGCGAAGAAAAAGCCGCAGATCAGCGCCGAAGGTCTCGATATTTCCCGTTATGGCAACACCACCCAGGAGTCCGCAAAGCATGGCAATCCAGCGCCAGCTCACCAATGAGCGCATGAGTCAGATCGTCAGCCACAACGGTACGGTGTATCTGTCCGGGCAGGTCGGCGATGACTTCAACGCCGGTGTCGAACAGCAGACCCGCGACGTCCTCGCCAACATCGAGCGCCTGCTCGATCTGGCCGGCACCGACAAACAGCATCTGCTGTCGGCGACGATCTACCTGAACGACATCGAGGCGCATTTTGCCGGCATGAATTCGGTGTGGGATCAGTGGCTGCCCAAGGGCGCCGCCCCGGCCCGTGCCACCGTTGAAGCGAAGATGGCCAAGCCGAGCATCCTGGTCGAAATCTCCATCGTCGCCGCGTTGCCGTAACCCGTTGTAAAGATCCCTCTCCCGGTGCTGTTGGCGGTTCACGCCGTCAGCCAGCGCCGGTTTTTATTCCCATGACCGCCAAGAAGTCTGCTGCCATGCGTCCTGCCCGTGCCCTGATCGACCTTCAAGCCCTGCGTCACAACTACCGTATCGCCCGTGAAGTCACCGGTGCCAAGGCACTGGCGGTGATCAAGGCCGATGCCTACGGCCATGGCGCGGTACGTTGCGCCCAGGCGCTGGAGGCTGAAGCGGACGGCTTCGCGGTGGCGTGCATCGAAGAAGCCCTGGAGCTGCGTGCCGCCGGGATTCGCGCGCCAGTGCTGCTGCTTGAAGGTTTTTTCGAGGCCGATGAGCTGGCGCTGATCGTCGAGCACGATTTCTGGTGCGTGGTGCATTCGCTGTGGCAGCTCGAAGCGATCGAGCAGGCGGCGTTGAGCAAGCCGATCACCGTGTGGCTGAAGCTCGATTCGGGCATGCATCGCGTGGGCCTGCATCCCAAGGATTACCCGGCGGCTTACCAGCGTCTGCTGGCCAGCGGCAAAGTGGCGAAAGTCGTGCTGATGAGCCATTTCGCCCGGGCCGATGAACTGCACGAGCAGAGCAGCGCCGATCAGGTCGCGGTGTTCGAAGCCGCACGTCAGGGCCTGGCGGCCGAAGTCAGCCTGCGCAACTCGCCGGCGGTGCTGGGCTGGCCGCAGATTCACAGCGACTGGGTGCGCCCGGGCATCATGCTCTATGGCGCCACCCCGTTCGAAGAAGCCAACGCCGTGGCCGAGCGCCTGCAGCCGGTGATGACCCTGGAATCGAAAGTTATCAGCGTGCGCGAACTGCCGGCCGGCGAACCGGTGGGTTACGGCGCGAAGTTCATCACCGACAAACCGATGCGCATCGGCGTGGTCGCCATGGGTTATGCCGACGGTTACCCGCGTCAGGCACCGACCGGCACTCCGGTACTGGTGGCCGGCCAGCGCAGCCGCATCCTTGGCCGGGTGTCGATGGACATGCTGTGCATCGACCTGACTGACGTGCCGCAAGCCGGCCTCGGTTCGACCGTCGAGTTGTGGGGTAAAAACATCCTCGCCAGCGATGTGGCGAAGTGGGCGGACACCATTCCGTACCAGATCTTCTGCAACCTGCGGCGGGTGCCAAGGCTCTATTCCGAGGGTTGAAGCGCTAGCGGGGCCCAAGTGTTGTAAATACTGAACGCTGTCGCCATGATAACGCTCAATATTTCTACAACATCAGGAGGCTCCAGCCTTGGACGTCGGTGAACGACTGCAATCGATCCGCAAGCTCAAAGGGCTTTCCCAGCGTGAACTCGCCAAGCGCGCGGGCGTCACCAACAGCACCATTTCGATGATCGAAAAGAACAGCGTCAGCCCTTCGATCAGTTCGCTGAGGAAGGTTCTTGGCGGGATTCCCATGTCCATGGTCGAGTTCTTTTCCGAAGAGATCCTGCAGGAAAAACCGACCCAGATCGTCTACAAGGCCAACGAGCTGATCGACATTTCCGACGGCGCCGTGACCATGAAACTGGTCGGCCGCGCGCACCCGAGCCGGGCCATCGCGTTCCTCAATGAAATCTACCCGCCGGGCGCCGACACCGGCGAAGAAATGCTGACCCACGAAGGCGAGGAAACCGGGATTCTGGTGGAAGGGCGCCTGGAACTGGTGGTAGGCCTTGAAACTTTTATCCTCGAAGCCGGCGACAGCTACTACTTTGAAAGTACCAAGCCGCATCGTTTCCGTAACCCGTTTGATGCACCGGCGCGACTAATCAGCGCAGCCACGCCGGCGAATTTTTAAACCAAGAGGCGCCAGGCCATACCGGCGAAGGCACCCGAAACGTTTTTCCACAGCGCGATATAACCCCTTTGAATTTGGGGTTGTTTCAGTGAAGCGGGCTAACCGCTATACTTGCGCCCGCCTGCGAACCGTGGCCGCAGGCGTGAATAGCCACCATTGAGGGTGAACGCGTGAACCTAATTATGAAAATGCTGGCTGCACCAGCAACCGTATTGGCCCTCTGGGCTGTCAGCGCTCAAGCTGCGACGAATGACGACATTGCCAAACGCCTCGAGCCGGTCGGCCAGGTGTGTGTTCAAGGGCAAGAGTGCAAGGGGATGGAAGTCGCTGCTTCGGCAGGCGGCGGTGGCGGCGCCAAGACGCCGGACGAAGTGATTGCCAAACATTGCAACGCTTGCCACGGCTCCGGTCTGCTGGGCGCCCCGAAAATCGGTGACGCCGCGGCCTGGAAAGAGCGCGCCGATCACCAGGGCGGCCTCGACGGCATCCTGGCCAAGGCCATCACCGGCATCAACTCGATGCCGCCAAAAGGCACCTGCGCCGACTGCTCCGATGAAGAGCTCAAAGGCGCGATCCAGAAGATGTCCGGCCTGAAATAAGCCGCGCTTCTGACGAAAAAAACCGTCTCCGGACGGTTTTTTTGTGCCCGCGATTCAGACCTGAGGCTGTTCTTTGCAGCAAACAACCGGCAATCTCGGTCGTACCTCTATTCACGGAACGGGCAGGAGGCTTCAGATGGTGCAGTTGTGTTCGATCGAACAGGCGGTGGACGACGTGCTGGCGCGGTTGCCGGCGCACATCCACATGGGCCTGCCGCTGGGGCTGGGCAAACCCAATCCCTTCGTCAACGCGCTGTACCGGCGGATTGCCGGATTGCCCGAACGTCAGCTGACGATCTACACCGCCTTGTGCCTTGGCCGTCCGACCTTGGGCGATGGTTTGCAGAAGCGCTTCATCGAACCCTTCGTCGAGCGGGTGTTCGGCGATTACCCGGAGCTGGAATTCCTCGCCGACCTGCACCGCGACAGCCTGCCGTCCAACATCCGCATCGAGCAATTCTTCATGCAGCCCGGCAGCCTGCTCAACAGCGCGCCGGCCCAGCAGGATTACGTCAGCAGCAACTACAGCCACGCCGCCCGCGACATCAACGCCGCCGGCCTGAACCTGGTGGCGCAGTTGCTCGCCAGCAGCAGCGAACACCCGGATCGCCTGAGCCTCAGTTGCAACCCGGACATCACCCTCGACCTGTTCCCGATGATCGCCAAACGCCGGGCGGCGGGGGAGACCATTCTGCTGGTCGGCCAGGTGCACACCGAGTTGCCGTACATGCCGGGCGACGCCGAAGTCGACATCGATACCTTCGACCTGCTGATCGACGAGAAGGACAGCAGCACGCTGTTTTCCACACCGAACATGCCTGTCGGCTTTCAGGATCATTTCATCGGTTTGCACGCCAGCACCTTGGTGCGCGATGGCGGCACCTTGCAGATCGGTATCGGCTCGATGGGCGATGCGCTGACCGCAGCGTTGCTGGCGCGTCAGGCCGACAACGCCGGATATCAGGACTTGCTGACCGATGTGAACCTCAGCCAGTGGGCGCAGTTGATCGAACGCGAGGGCGGCATCGAGCCGTTCGCCAAAGGCCTGTACGGTTGCAGCGAAATGTTCGTCAACGGCCTGCTGGTGCTGGCCGAAGCCGGGATCATCCGGCGCAAGGTTTACCCGGATGTACAGACTCAGGAGCAGGCCAACGCCGGGACCCTCGACGAGCCGGCGCAAACCGATGGCATCTCGATCCATGGCGGTTTCTTCCTCGGGCCGCGCAGTTTCTATGAACGTTTGCGTGAGTTGCCGCTGAGCAAACGCCTCGAATTCAACATGACCCGCATCAGCTACATCAACGAGCTGTACGGTCAGGAAGAGCTCAAGCGCCTACAACGTCTGGATGCGCGGTTCATCAACACCGTGTTCACCATGACCCTGCTGGGCGCCGGGGTGGCGGATCAGCTGGAAGACGGGCGGGTGCTCAGCGGCGTCGGCGGGCAATACAACTTCGTCGCTCAGGGCCATGCGCTGCACGATGCGCGCTCGATCCTGCTGCTGCGCAGCTGGCGCGAATCCGGCGGTGACGTCAGTTCGAACATCGTCTGGGAGTACGGCCATTGCACGATTCCGCGGCACTTGCGTGACATCGTAATCACCGAGTACGGCATCGCCGATCTGCGCGGCAAGTCGGATGCGGTGGTAATCGAGGCGCTGTTGAACATCAGCGACTCGCGCTTCCAGCAGGGCCTGATCGAACAGGCGCAGAAGGTCGGCAAGCTGCCAAAGGACTTTCGTCTCGATCCGCGCTTTACCGACAACACCCCACAACGCTTGCAGGCGATTGCCGCACGGCATCCGAATCTGTTTCCGGAGTATCCGCTGGGCTGCGATTTCACGGAGGTCGAGAAGGATCTGCTGCGGGCGCTGAACTGGCTCAAGAGCAAGTTCAAGCTGACGGAGATTCTGGAGTTGGGCAAGGCCGCGATGGATGCGCCGCAGGCTTCGCTGTATCCGGAGCATCTTGAGCGGATGCAACTCACAAACCCGGAAGGTCTTAAGGAAGACCTGTTTCAGCGGTTGCTCCTCACCGGCCTGAAGGCCACCGCGCAATAACTCCAGCACCCAAAACAACTGTGGGAGCCAGCCTGCTGGCGATTGCTATCCGCCAGTCCTGAAGATGTTGACTGACACCACGCCATCGCCAGCAGGCTGGCTCCCACAGAGGTAATGCGGTGTTGCTTACTCGATGAAAGTAACGACGCCATCCTTCAGCGACTTCACGCGAGCCAGCGACTCGACGCGGTAACCCTGCGAATCCAGTTCCGCACGGCCGCCCTGGAACGACTTCTCGATCACGATGCCCAGGCCCGCGACGGTGGCGCCGGCCTGTTTGATGATCGAGATCAGCGCCTGGGACGCCTTACCGTTGGCCAGGAAGTCGTCGATGATCAGCACACGGTCGCTGCTGGTCAGGTGGCGCGGGGAGATGGCCACTGTGCTTTCGGTTTTCTTGGTGAACGAGTAAACGGTCGCCGACAGCAGGTTTTCAGTCAGGGTCAGGGACTGTTGCTTGCGGGCGAAGATCACCGGCACGCCGAGGTTCAGACCGGTCATGATCGCCGGGGCGATGCCCGATGCTTCGATGGTGACAATCTTGGTGATGCCCGAATCCTTGAACAGCGTGGCGAATTCGTCGCCGATCAGCTTCATCAGGGCCGGGTCGATCTGGTGGTTCAGGAAGGCGTCGACCTTCAGGACCTGGTCGGAAAGCACGATGCCTAGTTCGCGGATTTTCTGGTGCAATGCTTCCATGAAGCTGTCCTCATTTGGCGCTTTGTGCGCCGAAGGTCTAGTAAAAAGTGGTCAATTCTAGCGCTTTAACATCGCGCGTATATCAGCCAGTGCGCTATTGCCCCGCACGGCTTTGACTTCGGTCGGTGTGTCGTCGTTGCCTTCCCAGGCCAGGTCGTCCGGCGGCAGTTCATCGAGGAAGCGGCTTGGCGCGCAGTCGATGATCTCGCCGTACTGTTTGCGCTTGGCGGCGAAGGTAAACGCGAGGGTCTGGCGCGCGCGGGTAATGCCCACGTAGGCCAGGCGGCGTTCTTCTTCGATGGTGTCGGCTTCGATGCTGGAACGGTGCGGGAGGATTTCCTCTTCCATGCCCATGATGAACACGTAGGGGAATTCCAGGCCCTTGGACGCATGCAGGGTCATCATCTGCACGCCTTCGGCGCCGTCTTCCTCTTCCTGCTGACGTTCGAGCATGTCACGCAGGACCAGTTTGCCGATGGCGTCCTCGACGGTCATTTCGCCGTCTTCGTCTTTTTCCAGGGTGTTCTTCAAGGCTTCGATCAGGAACCAGACGTTGCTCATCCGGTAGTCCGCGGCCTTGTCGCTGGAACTGTTGGTGCGCAGCCAGTTCTCGTAGTCGATGTCCATGACCATGCTGCGCAGGGCGGAGATCGGGTCTTCGCCGGCGCACTGCTCGCGCACCTTGTCCATGAAACGCTTGAAGCGCGACAGACGGTCGGTGAAGCGGCTGTCCAGATGTTCGCCCAGGCCGAGTTCGTCGGTGGCGGCGTACATCGAGATCTTGCGTTCGGTGGCGTAGTTGCCGAGCTTTTCCAAAGTCGTGGAGCCGATTTCCCGGCGCGGCACGTTGATCACCCGCAGGAAGGCGTTGTCGTCGTCCGGGTTCACGATCAGGCGGAAGTAGGCCATCAGGTCTTTCACTTCCTGACGGCCGAAGAAGCTGTTGCCGCCGCTCAGACGGTACGGCACCTGATGGTGCTGCAGTTTCAGCTCGATCAGCTTGGCCTGGTAGTTGCCGCGATAGAGGATCGCGAAATCGCTGTACGGGCGGTCGGTGCGCAAGTGCAGGCTGAGGATTTCCATGGCCACGCGTTCGGCTTCGGCGTCCTCGTTGCGGCAGCGGATCACGCGGATCTCGTCGCCGTGGCCCATCTCACTCCACAGCTGCTTCTCGAATTCGTGCGGGTTGTTCGAGATCAGCACGTTGGCGCAGCGCAGGATGCGGCTGGTGGAGCGGTAGTTCTGCTCGAGCATCACCACTTTCAGGGACGGATAGTCGTCCTTGAGCAGCATCAGGTTTTCCGGCCGCGCGCCGCGCCAGGCGTAGATCGACTGGTCGTCGTCGCCCACCACGGTGAACTGGTTGCGTTTGCCGATGAGCATTTTCACCAGCAGGTACTGGCTGGCGTTGGTGTCCTGGTATTCGTCGACCAGCAGGTAACGCACCTTGTTCTGCCACTTTTCGAGGATGTCGGCGTGCTCTTCGAAGAGTTTCACCGGCAGCAGGATCAGGTCGTCGAAGTCCACCGCGTTGAACGCCTTGAGCGTGCGCTGGTAGTGGGTGTAGACGATGGCGGCGGTCTGTTCCTTGGGGTTGCGGGCGTTTTCCAGGGCCTGGGCCGGCAGGATCAGGTCGTTTTTCCAGGCGCCGATCATATTCTTGATCTCGTCGACGCCGTCGTCGCCTGCATATTCCTTCTGCATGATGTCGGTCATCAGCGACTTGACGTCGGTTTCGTCGAAGATCGAGAAACCGGGTTTGTAGCCCAGCCGTTCATGTTCCTTGCGGATGATGTTCAGGCCCAGGTTGTGGAAGGTGCAGACCGTCAGCCCGCGTCCTTCACCTGGACGCAGCAGGGTGCCGACCCGCTCTTTCATTTCGCGCGCGGCCTTGTTGGTGAAGGTCATGGCGACGATGTACTGGGCACGGATGCCGCAGTTCTGGATCAAGTGCGCGATCTTGCGCGTGATCACGCTGGTCTTGCCGGAGCCAGCACCGGCGAGCACCAATAGAGGGCCGCCGACGTAGTTCACGGCTTCTTGCTGCCGGGGATTGAGTCGGGACATACGAAAATTCGGGAGTCGTTGACGAAATGGGCCGGCATTTTAACAGGCTCAGCGATTTGTGCTGCTCTCTCCGACTTGTGACGCAGCACGCGATTCAAATTTGCCGGTTTTGTTACTTTCACGCAGGATGCGCGGTGATTTTGCGGCTAATGTTCTCATTCGTGACACAAAATAACGTTTTGCTTTCCGTTGTCGTTTGGTCATTGGTTGCCGCAACGGCATAATGCCCGCCGCCCACATCATTGCAGAGTCTAGGGAGTCAGCTTGACTACGCCTGTCGAACCCTTGCGTTTGCTGCTACTGGCCGAAGAGCCAGCGTGGACAGCGTTATTGCGCGAGTGTCTGGCTCCGTTGGGGAGTGCGGCGGTGCTGATCAGCGCGCCGAGCTGGGAGTCGGTCAGCAGCCTGTTCGAAGACAACCGCCACGCGGTGTTGTTGACCGTTCCCGCGTTGCAGCCGGCGCCCGGCCGTTGCAGCCTGCCGACGGTCTTGCTGTTGGAACACGAGCCGGCGACCGCGCCCGATGGTGTCAGCGACTGGCTGGTGTTCGATGCCCTCGATCCCGGCATGCTTCGACGTTGCCTGCGGCATGTGCGCGAACGTGGCGTGCTGGAAAACACCCTGCAACGCCTGGCCGAGCAGGATCCGCTGACCGGCATCGCCAACCGCCAGGGCTTCCAGACCCTGCTGACGGCGCGCCTCGCCGAAAACGACGGCCGCGGCCTGGCCCTTGGGCACCTTGATCTCGACAACTTCCGTCACGCCAACGATGCCCTCGGCCACCAGGCCGGCGACCGCCTGATCCTGCAAGTCGTCGCACGGCTGAAAAGCCAGCTGGAAGTCGGCGATCAACTGGCGCGCCTCGGCAGCGATGAATTCGCCCTGCTGATCGACACCCGCCGCGCCCCGCAACGGGCGGAATGGATGGCCGAACGCATCACCGAAGCCCTGGCCGAACCTTACTGGGTCGACGGCGAAAGCCTGTTGATCGGCTCCAGCCTGGGCATCGCCCATGCCCGCGCCCAGGGTGGTGCGGATCCGCTGATGTGGCATGCGCACATCGCCATGCAGCAGGCCAAGAGCACTCAGGGCTGCACCTTTCACATCTTCAACGAACGAATCAACCGCAACGCGCGAAGCATGGCCGACCTCGAGAGCGAGCTGCGCCGGGCCTTGCGTCGCGATGAATTGGAGCTGCATTACCAGCCGCGCCTGAACCTGCAGGACGGCCAGATCGTCGGCCTCGAAGCGCTGGTGCGCTGGCGTCACAGTGAACGCGGCCTGCTGCCGCCGAGCGAATTCGTGCCGCTGGCCGAGCAGAGCGGTCTGATCGTGCCGCTGGGTTACTGGGTGATTTCCCGGGCCCTGCGCGACATGCAGGCGTTGCGCGAGCGCGGACTGCCGGCGCTGCACATGGCGATCAACCTGTCGTTCCGCCAGTTTCAGGACAGTCAGTTGCTGCCGACGCTCAGTCGTCTGATCGCCGAGCGCGGGGTCGAGGCGCAGTGGCTGGAATTCGAACTCACCGAAACCGCCGTGATGCGCCGCAGCGATCTGGTCAAGCAGACCATGGACGCCCTCGGTCGCCTCGGCGTGCGATTTTCGCTGGATGATTTCGGTACCGGGTTCTCGTCGTTCGTGCACCTCAACAGCCTGCCGATCACCTTGCTGAAGATCGACAAGAGCTTTGTCGGCGGCATGGAGCAGCGCGAAGAGAACCGCAAACTGGTGCACGCGATGATCAATCTCGCGCACAACCTGCACCTGGAAGTGGTGGCCGAAGGGGTGGAAACCCGGGAGCAACTGGATCTGTTGCGCGGGTTCGGCTGTGATCAGGTGCAGGGTTACCTGATCAGCAAGCCGCTGCCGTTGGCGGAACTGGTTGAATATCTGGTGGTTGACGCCAGCCAGCCGCCGCTGGGTATCGTGGTTTAGCCTCAAATCCCTGTGGGAGCGAGCTCGCTCCCACAGGGAGACTCATTCCGGCTGAGCGATCTTGAAACCTTGAGATTGCGGCTCAAGCCGAATCATTCGCTTCATCTTCCATTCGAACGCCAGCGTCAAGCTCACCGCCGCACAGGCCAGCCCCAGCGCCAGACCCCACCAGACGCCGGTCGGCCCCCAGTGCAGATGAAACGCCATCAGCCACGCCGCCGGCGCGCCGATCAGCCAGTAGCAAACGAGCCCGACCAGGAATGTGGTCTTGGCATCCTTGAGCCCGCGGATGCAGCCCATGGCAATCGTCTGCGTGCCGTCGAACAGCTCGAACCACGCCGCCACGGCCAGCAGGCTCACGGCCAGACGAATCACTTCGGCAAACGCCGGGTCGTTATGGTCGAGGAACAAACCGACCAACTGATTCGGCAGCAACCAGAACACCATCGCAAACCCCAGCATTACCACCGCACCAAAGACGATGCCGACCCTTCCTGACATCCGCGCATCGTTCAATTGCCCGGCGCCGTAATGCTGGCCGACGCGCATGGTGATCGCATACGACATCCCCGCAGGAACCATGAATGCCACCGAGACGATTTGCAGGGCGATCTGATGCGCCGCCAGTTGCGTGCTGCCCATGGTGCCCATGCACAGCGCCGCGAAGGCGAACAGCCCGACTTCCACCGCGTAGGTTCCGCCGATCGGCAGACCCAGGCGCCAGAGTTCTTTCAGGTACTGCCGGTTCGGCCGCGACAGGCCTTCGCGCAACGGGTACGCGTCATAGGCCGGATGCCGGCGAATATGCCAGGCCAGTGCCAGCGCCATGCAGTTGGCGACAATTGCCGTGACCAGGCCGATGCCTGTCAGCCCGAGTTTCGGCAGGCCGAACAGGCCGGTGATCAGCGCGTAGTTGAGCAGGAAGTTGGCCACCGTGCCGGCGAGGCTGATGACCATCACCGGCGTTGCCCGGCCGATGGCGCTGGTGAAACCGCGCAGGGCCATGAAGCTCAGGTAGCCGGGCAGGGCGAACGGCAAGGCGATCAGGAATTGCCCGGCGGCATTGACGTTGGTCTCGGTCTGGCCGAATAGCAAGAGCACCGGTTTCAGATTCCACAGCAGCAGCCCGGCACCGAGCGCCATCAGCCACGCCAGCCACAGCCCGGCCTGGGTCAGGCGGGCGGCGCCGATGATGTCGCCGGCGCCCTGACGAATCGCCACCAGGGTGCCGACCGCCGCAATCACGCCGATGCAGAAAATCGACACGAACGAATAGCTCGCCGCGCCCAGACCGCCACCGGCCAGCGCTTCGGGGCTGAGGCGCGCCATCATCAGGGTGTCGGTCAGCACCATCAGCATGTGCGCCAACTGCGAGGCGATCAACGGCCCCGCCAGCCGCAGGATGGCCCAGAGTTCGGTACGCACAGGACGCTGCATGGCGTTCACATCCTTATAAAAGAGGGAGCAAGAGACCGTCGATTCTCAGGGTTTGGCGCAGGTTGCACAAAGGGATAAAAAGGATGAGTGGCATGATTAAAACTCATCCTGCCGCGATTCTGCTAAGTTGGCGCAATCCCGCCATAGGAGCGCTGTGCATGTCCCGTCGTCTTCCGCCCTTGTATGCCCTGCGCGCATTCGAAGCGGCGGCTCGCCACAGCTCGTTCACCCGGGCTGCCGAAGAGCTGTCGATCACTCAGAGTGCAGTGAGCCGGCACATCCGCACGCTCGAAGAGCATTTCGCCTGCCGCTTGTTCCACCGCAGCGGGCGCAACCTGCAACTGACCGAGTCGGCACGCCTACTGCTGCCGGGCATCCGTGATGGCTTTGCTGCGTTGGAACGAGCCTGCAATACCTTGCGCGCCGAAGATGACATCCTGCGCATGAAAGCCCCGTCGACCCTGACCATGCGCTGGTTGCTGGCGCGGCTCAGTCGTTTTAGGCAGTTGCAGCCGGGCAACGAGGTGCAGTTGACCAGCGCGTGGATGGACGTGGACTCGGTGGACTTCAACAACGAGCCCTTCGATTGCGCGGTGTTGCTCAGTGACGGGCATTTCCCGCCGGACTGGGAAGCCAGCCTGCTGTTTCCAGAGGAGCTGATTCCGGTTGGCGCGCCGAACCTGCTCAACGATCAGCCGTGGGACGTGGCGCGGCTGGCCAGCGCCGAGCTACTGCACCCGACGCCGGATCGCCGGGACTGGCGCAGTTGGCTGGAACACATGGGACTGTCGGAACAGGTGTCGCTCAAGGGCGGGCAGGTGTTCGACACCCTGGAGCTGGGCATGATCGCGGCAGCCAGGGGCTATGGGGTGTCCATGGGCGATCTGCTGATGGTGGCCGAGGATGTCGCGCAAGGGCGCTTGAGTCTGCCCTGGCCGACGGCGGTCGCCAGCGGACTGAATTATTACCTGGTGTGGCCAAAGACCCGTCCGGGAGGTGAACGTTTGCGCCGCCTCAGCGACTTCCTGCAAGGCGAAGTCCGCGCCATGGCGCTGCCGGCGGTCACGCGCTTGAGCTGAATCGTTCGAGCCTGCACAATGCCGGCCTTTCGCCATAACCCTGCTGTTCGCTCAAGTATTCGGTTTTACCGCCGAATACGTGCATGTGGAACCGTCGTGCCGGTCTCCACGATTCACCCCCATTAGAAAATTATCCGAGCTGCGATCAAGGAGGATCGGAAGTTCGGCCAGGAGCTGTCCATGTCTCAACCTCGCGCTCGGATCGCCTCGCAGCTGGGCCTCGCGCTCGCCGTGATACTGGCGATTGTCATCAGCGGCAGTACAGTCTTTGCTTTGCGTTCGCTGGATACCGCCAACCTCGCCACTCGTGAGGAGCACCTCGCCAGTGAAGCGCGTCTGCTCGCCGACCAATTGAGCACCTTCCACGGCACGCTGCGCGAAAGCACCCAGCGCCTGAGCGGGTTGTTCGAGAAGCGCTTCAGCGCCGGCCTGAGCATTCATCCGAGCGAGCC
The DNA here is from genome assembly GCF_021602345.1 of Pseudomonas pharyngis. Classification (GTDB taxonomy): domain Bacteria; phylum Pseudomonadota; class Gammaproteobacteria; order Pseudomonadales; family Pseudomonadaceae; genus Aquipseudomonas; species Aquipseudomonas pharyngis. Next base: position 442,929 of record NZ_BQID01000001.1, on the reverse strand, counting down.
GGTCAATGTCGCCGGCACCCAAACCCCGGGCCTGCACCTGGGCAGCGAAGTGTTGAACAACAACTTCAAGGAAGTCGACGAGTTCAAACAGATGACGGCCGGTGTCGCCACGCTGTTCGTGCGCAGCGGCGAAGACTTCATTCGCGTCAGCACCTCTCTGAGCAAACAAGACGGCACCCGCGCCATCGGCACTGTGCTCGACCATGCTCACCCGGCCTATGCGAAATTGATGGCGGGGCAGGGTTACGTCGGTCGCGCCTTGCTGTTCGACCGTTCCTACATGACCCAATACACCCCGGTGCGTGACAGCAGCGGCAAGGTGATTGCGGTGTTGTTCGTCGGTTTCGATTACACCGACGCGCAGAACGCCCAGTTCGCCAATCTCAAGCGCTTCCGCATCGGCCAGACCGGTTCGCTGGCATTGCTGGACGAGAAAAACCAATGGCTGGTGGCCCCGGCGGGCGTGCAGGCGCTGGATCAAGCGATTCCGGTAATCAACGATCTGGCGAAAGCGCCGGGTAAAGGACAGTTCTGGAGCGACAAGTCCGAAGATTTCTACAGCATCGCCGTGCCGTTCGAGGGTGGGCCGTGGTCGGTAGTGGCGAGCATGCCGAAGGCGGAGATTCGCGCGGTAACCTGGAGCGTCGGCACCCAACTGGCCATCGGCAGTCTGTTGGCGATGTTGCTGGCGGTCGGTTCCGTGGTCTGGTTGCTGCGTAGCAAACTGGCGCCACTGGGCGATCTGGTCCGTCAGGCCGAAGCCTTGGGTGCCGGTGATTTGAGCGTGCGCCTGAGTGTGTCGAGCAACGACGAGATTGGTCAGTTGGCCCGCGCCTTCAACCAGATGAGCCAGGCGCTGTCGACCATGGTCGAGCATATCCGCCGCGCCTCCGAAGAGGTCAACCGTCGGGCTCAGGCGCTGTCCGGTCTGTCCGGCGGCGCCTATGAAGGCATGGAGCAACAGTCCGGCGAGATCACCAGCATGGCCGGCGCGGTAGAGGAGTTTTCCGCCACGTCGCTGAACATTGCCGACAACATGGGCAACACCCAGCGTCTGGCCCAGGAAAACGCGCAGCAGACCCAGATCGGTCGCACGTCGATGGAGGAAGCGTCTTCATCGCTGGAGCAGATTGCCGGCGCACTGAACACCACCGCGACCGTGATCAACACGCTCGGTCAGCGTTCCCAGGAAATCGGCGGCATTGTCAGCGTGATCACCTCGATTGCCGAACAGACCAACCTGCTGGCACTCAACGCTGCGATCGAAGCCGCCCGTGCCGGCGAGCAGGGTCGCGGCTTTGCCGTGGTGGCCGACGAGGTACGCAGCCTGGCCTCGCGTACCCGTCAGGCGACGGATGAAATTTCCAGCATGATTCACAGCATCCAGCAGGAAACCGGCAACGCCATCAGCAACATGGAGCAGGGCAACCTGCTGATGCAGGAAGGCCTGTCGCGAAATGCCAACGTGGCGTCGGCGCTGGCGCGCATTGACGAGCAAAGTCGCTCGGCGGGTGAGCAGTTTGCCGCGATCACCACCGCGACTCAGGAGCAGAGCAGCACCGCGACTTTGCTCAGCAGCAACTTGCAGAGCATCGCGATGGCCAACAGCGAGCAGCGCGAAGTGGTGTCGAACCTGGCCATCACCGCCAAGGAACTGGAAGGCCTGGCAGCCGACCTGCGCCAAGAGGTCGACCGCTTCCGTTGAGGCGCCGTGCCCGCTTACTGGTAAGCGGAGAGGTCTTCGCTGGAGTCGACCTCTCCCCATTCTCCGCTGTAGGCCACGGCCGAGACCGGAACCCGACCCGCATCGATGACACGTTGCAGGGTGTTGGTCATGTGCATCTTGTCGCGTTGTTCCGGGGTCAGTTCGGCTCGTAGCCGAACGACTTCTGCCCAACCCTCAGGGGTGAAGCGCAGCAGCCCCATGTACTGACCCTGAACTTCGTCCACCGATTGCGGCTTGTTGCCGATTTCGGCCAGCGTACCGGCGTCGGTCAGGCGGAACGTTTCGGCATCCAGCAACGGATCGCCGAAACGCTGCGTCCACAATTTCAGCCAATGGGGGTCGTAGGTGACGGCCAGCGATGCTTCGTTGGTCATCAACGACTGAACGGCGTCCGGGCTGTAGAAAATATCGGAATAACTCACGATGCACGGCTGGCCCTGCAACCAGGATTCGGCGTACGCCAGCGACGACACCATGTTGGTGTCCGCCCAGCGTGGGTTATGGAATTCGATCAGGCCACGCTCGGCCAGCCACTCTCTTTTATAGCCGGTCACTATGGCGATTTCGCTGATGCCCGCCGCGCGCAAGGATTCCAGCTGCCATTCGAGCAGGGCTTTGCCTCGCAGTTCGACCAGGCACTTGGGGCGCTCATCCGTGAGGCTTTTCATGCGACTGCCACGTCCGGCAGCCAGAATAATGGCTTTCACAACACGTCTATCCCGTGGGTTATTGAATGGAGTCAGGTTCGCCGAACAGCTGCCGGATACGTTCAAGGTCGTGGGTGGCAAAATCCGCTTCGCGCTCCGGGTGCCACATCCAGCCTTCCCAAGGCAGTTGAAGGTGGCGGATGGCTTCGATTTCACCGTCTTCGCTGCGCGCCATGACGTCGAAACCCTGCGGGCAACCGGCAAGAGCGAGGCCGTGATAGCTGTTCACCTCGGCGACGATCCGGCCGGACAGCTGATGCCGGGTTCGCACATGACCGGTCACCGGTTTCAACTCGCCGCCAGCCTCGTGCGCCAGCATCTGCATGCCGCGACAAATGCCCAGTACTGGCAACTGACGTTCGCGAGCGTGATCCAGCAACTCGCTCTCGGTACGGTCGCGGGTCGGGCACTGACCGATGTCATTGCCACCCGACAGCACAATGGCGTGTGGCGCGACGGCCGCCAGCCAGTGATCGAGCGGCAAGCCGTTGGGCACGGGTACCGGAATGAAACCGGCTGCCAGAAGGAACCCGATCAGTCGCTGATCCAGCGCATCCCGGGTTTCTCCTCGCTCTGGATAGCTGTCCACCCGTTGACTGACTGCGACCACCTTCATGTCATCATCTCCACCCGCCGGCCCGGGCAATCCAGGTGCAGGAAGTCCGCGGTCGACCAGCGACGGTAAAGCACTTCACCCGCCCCAATGACAGCCGGCAGGCCAAGCTCGCCGGCACGGATTGCCATGTGCGAATTGGCGCCGCCCCACGCCGTGATCAATCCGGCGATCGGGTAGGCGAACAGCCAGTCAAACCCCGGATCCGCGTTGGGAATGCAGACGATCGCCCCGGCGAGTTTGTCCCGGTCGTCGCACAGCACAACCGGTGCGGTCACGCGTTTCTGGGTGATGAAGTTGGGCGCCGTTTCCGGCCACTCGAAGCCCCAGACATCTTCCGGCCGGGTAATCACCGGCGGCAGGGATACCTTGAGCGTCTCGGCGTAACGCGCCTTGCCCTGTTCAATGCTGCGCAGCAGCACTTCCTTGGGCTCCGCTGCCGCCACGTGCAGTTCGGTGAAGGCACGGATGTCGCAATAAGCAAGATCTTCGCGCCCGATACCGTGCTCGGCACCGACTTGGGCAATCAACGCCAGTGCGTCGGACAGGTTGCGGGTGAAGTGAAACTTGGCGAGTTCGCGAAGTTCGATACCGTTCTGCAGGAAGTCCAGCAAACCCACCGGATCCGGCTGCAAGCCATGGGCTTCGAGCAGTTTCACGATCTCGCGCATCTGTGGCAGCGTCAGCGAAAACGGTTGAAGCGGTTCCGGAGCGGCGGGGCGCTGGGTCCAGTCGAAATAGAGTTCCGGGGCTTCATCGTAACGGGGAGACAGGATGTCGTAGGTGCCAGGTCGCAAATGGCCGTAACGCGCGAGGAAGGTCGTCTTGTCGAGCGTTGCCCGGTCGCGCGCCAGCTGCCCGCTGACGGTTGAAACACCGGCCATGAACGCATCGTAGTCGGCTTGCGAGAACACGCCCACGGACACCAGCGACCTGAGCATCTGCACGGCGACGAAACCGGCGCGCGCCAAACCGGCGAACGGCAGGGTGCCATAGCGTTTCGCGTCTTCCAGCAGCCAGTAAATGCGCTCCAGCGGGTCGGCGTCGGAGGCCATCAGCTCTTCACGACGGGCATTGAGCACATCCAGCTTGTTGGCATCGCTGCGCCACAGACCGTCCTTGGGATGGACGATGCGATTGGTCAGCTTGCGCAGGCTGGTGCTGATTGCCTCCAGCTCGTGGGGCTGAAAGCCTGCATCGGCGAGGCGCTCCAGTTGTTGCGAGAGATCGAGGGTGTAGCACGAGAACACGATTTCGAACTCCACCTTGTCGTGGAGTGTCGGTTCGGCCAGCAATCTGTCGATGTAATAGTCGACCAGTCTTCCCGCCAGATCCTCATCGAGGTCCGCCGGAATGAACGAGTTGAACGACAGGCGCACATCGATATAGGGCAAGCCGAAAAAGTGCGGCATCAGCGGAAAGCTGCGCAGGTTGCGGTAGCCGTAGTTGTGCCGCTGGTAAGCCCAGATGGAATCGGTCACCAGATCGCGGTACAGCGAGAGCGCCAAAGGTTTGGGCCGGATTCCGATGATCTCCGCCGGGTTCCAGTCAGGCATCACGCCATAGACCGTGCGCTGGCCGATCAGGAACGGATGCGGTCGCATGCCGCGTGCGACTTTGCGCTGAATGCTGTCCAGGCGGGCCGATTGCTCGGCATCGGTCTCCGGACGGGAAGGCAGGATCAGTGGCCGGGCCTGTAACAGCCAGAGCACTTCGCCTTCGGTTTCACGGGTGACTGCAAACTCGCAGTCGACGGGCTCGCCACCGAACAGTGCCAGCAGCTCTTCGAGCAGGCCAACCACGGGCGCGAGGGCGGCGGGCGCTGCAATCTTGCTCTGGGCAGCCTGTTGCCAGAGCCGCCCGCCCATGCCACCGGTCACCGAGGCCGTGTCGCTGCCTTCCGACCAGTTCACCACGCGATAGGGCGCGCAGGTGTTGGGGTCGTGGGAAAAGGCCACGCCGGAGCGCAGTACGTTCCCCAGCATGGGCTGAATCAGTATTTCGTCCGCCGGAAACGCCTCGCCATAACTGGCGATGACCTGTTCCACCGCCGGGCTCAGCCCTGCATCGTCGACATTCGGGATCGACAGGAAGGCGCCCGCGAAGGACGCCTGGGCACTGTCTTCACGCCCGCAACTGGAACGCACGATCCATGGGGCGGCCGGCAGCCGCTCACCGACCGCCTGGACACAGGCTTGCCGGTTCCGCCGCCAGTCCGCCACGGTGAATGCCAGCAGCGGAGCAATACGGGCCGAGGTCAGCCGTTCTTGCAGGCTGGACAGCGTCCCGGCCTTGGTAGAGAAATGCAGGGCCATCAGGCGTTATCTCAGCTGGGCAACCCAAATGTTCGTCGAGTACGGAATCTGGATCGAAGGCGTCTTCAGGCCTTTGAGGTAGTCGTCGATGGCGCTGATCACTTCATGGAAATTCGCACCGGCCTGACGCTCCAGCGTCGCGTGGGAGCGCCAGGCTTCCAGGCATTCTTCGATGCTCTGCTCGTGAATGACGCGGGCATCCAGGTGCACGACCGGGCCGAACAGTTCGCTGGCGTCGATCACGGCCGTCTGGTCTTCGCGGCGGGTGCCGTAGCCATAACCGGGTACGCGATCCTTGATGATGGCTTCGATCCGGGCCTGGATCGGGTCTTCGAGGTTGCGGTGGTTCCACATGCAGGCGAACCAGCCCCGAGGCTTGAGAATGCGCGCGGTTTCCTTGAGGGCCTGCTGGCGGTCGCAGACGTTGAACGAGCTGCCGAAGGTGACCATGTCGAACGCCTGGGTCGTTTGCCCGGTCGCTTCGCCAGTGCCTTCGTGCCATTTGACATTGGACAGCTCGGCAGTGCGCTTGATGCCGTTGGCGCGCATCGCGTCGTTCGGCTCCACGGCGGTGACGTCCAGACCGCGAGCGGCGAGCATCAGCGTCAGGTGTGCAACACCGGCGCCGACGTCACAGAATTTGTCGCCCTGTTCGGCCCCTGCGATCGAGAGCATGGCATCGATGGCAGCATCGGCGTAGTCAGGGCGCTTCAGGTAAGCGTCGGCCAGGGTGGTGTAATCCCATTCGGTTTTCATGCCGGATTCCTTGTGTGAATTTTATTGAGTAGATCGTCTGCCAGGTCTTGCCTGGAGCGCAGCGGGTCGAATTCGACCAGCCAGTCCGCTGCCTGCGGTTCATCCACAGGCAAGTCGAGACCGGCAACGTTGTGCAGTTCACCGGCATGAAACCGGCGGTAGATGCCCTTGGGATCCCGGCGACCGAGTTCCTCTACTGGTACTTTGAGGTAAACCTCGAAATAGCCAGGCAGGTGGGCACGGTTCCACGCATGAACTTCACGAAACAGCGAAATCGTTGCGATCACCACGGTGTGGCCTTGTGCGGCGATCATTCTGCAGAGGTGGGCGTATTGCATGGCCAACGCGAGTCGCCCTTCGCGGCCATGGTTCTGCGAGCTGGCTGCGGTGGCGCCGAACACCTCGCGCAGCTCGTCGCCGTCGAGCATCACGACCGATTCCCCGCGGTTGCGCAGACGGGTAACGAGATCACCGGCCAGCGTTGACTTTCCGGCGCCTGAAAGGCCCGTAATCCAGATTACCTGTGCGTGAGGGTTACATTTCATAGCGTTCTGACCAGTGTCCGGTTTGGATACCTGGCGTGATGAAGCCGTGGCCGGTTCAACACGCAATGCAAGTTCAATCACGCTCTTTAATATTGCCAAAAGAGTCGATGGTTAGTTGGCAGAACATCGAGTCGTGCCTGTTTTCAATCAAGTCGTGAAACACATCCTGCGGTAATGGCAAGTTGCTGTATTGACGCTCATAGAACTTTTTGTAAATGAAGTAGCAGTCTTCAGGGGACATCAGGCTGAAACCGAGTGCCAGCTCTTTGAGTTCTTCGCCGTTTTTGGCGATGGGCAGCAAGTTGTTCATTTGCTGCAGCCAGACGTCGACGGTCGGGTTGGACTCGTCGGTCGTCGGAACGTAATAGATCGGCAGCTTGCACGTGTTGAGCATGAACGAGACACCGCCGGTCGAGGCATCGGTGATGATGGTGTCGCACTGTTGATAGAAAACCGTGCTGCTGGTGCCTGTCGTGTCGATGGTGATCCATTCATACGCCGAGAGCTGGTTGCACAGGTCCTTCAGGGTTGGATGCTGAAGGTCGGCCATGTACGGACGCAGGATGAACCGGGCGTGAGGGATCTGTGATTTGACCGCGTTGATCACGGTTTGCAGGTTCTCGTACAGGGAGGCGCCGCTTGGGCAGATTCCCAGTTGGGTCGGCAGCAGTCCGACAACGAAATCATCCGACGCCTTGTTTGACCCGGGAGCGGATTCAAAGAATTTCGGAACCTTGATGGGCAGAGTCGCGACCGGACTGGTCTTGCGCAGGTCGGAGCGCAAGGCTATGCCATCGGCAATCAGCGATTTCAGGGCCTTTCTGTCGGGTCTGTAGCGTTGCAGGCCCGATCTGATCAGATCAAAACCCGATCGGGACGAAGAAATGACCACATCCCAATAGGACGTCAGTTCGGCGTAGTAATACTTGTCTTTGGTCGGCATTCCCACATTGCCGTGGGTCAGGAAAATACCGAAGTTCGAATCGTCGAGCAGTCGGCCAATCCAGGCATCGTTTGAAATGACGACTTGCGAGGCCAGGTTCGCGATGACTTCGACTTCAACCTGCTCAACCGGATAGTCAAGGATCTCTTCTGCCTCCTGCCTGCTCAGGCCGGTCTTGTCGGTCTGCAGCACGATGCAGTTGTAGGCGTGGCGCAGGGCATTGAGCGCCGGGATCAGGTATTCGAGGTAGGTTTTTCCGCCACGGGTGACATTGCTGATCAAATAGACGTTTTTCATTAATGACTTGTACTTTTAAAATTTGCCGTGGCAAAAAAGTTGGATCAGCTGGATTGCGCGTAGACAACTGATTGATATTGTCTTGACGCGTTCGCCATTGAAAATCTGTCATCGACAGTTGTTTTAATTCTGCCGTCTCATGATGATTTTATTGATTAAGTGTATTGCGCCCGCTGGGCTGAAGAGTTCTTTTCCATGATGTGTCGCCTCCATTTTATATTGCTTTAAATTTTGAAGTTTTTAACTAAAAGCTCTGGCGCCTGATGAACAGCGCCGTCGTTATATCACATCTTGGCTAATGGCTATCAGCGCGTGCGGACTTTATTTTCAGCTGGCACAGGTCGCCTCTAAGCTGCCTGTCCATCCCGTCATTGCGTCGCTGGGCGATACTGCAGCGCTTCGGCCAGATGCTCACGTGATATGGCATCAACCTTCTCTATATCGGCCAGTGTCCGTGCAACCTTGAGCAGCCGATGTGCTGAACGCAGCGACAGGGTCAGTCGCTCACAGGCTGACTCCAGCCAGGTTTCATCGGCTGTGGATAACTTGCAGTGCTTCTTCAGCCCCGGCAAATCGAGAAACGCATTGGCACAGCCCTGGCGTTTTTGCTGACGCTCGCGGGCCTCGGCGACCAATGTGGCCGCGCTGGCGCTGTCTTCTCCCGGTTTCACGGCAGGGTTCAACGCTGTCGCCTCCCGCGCTACTGTCAGGTGCAAATCGATCCGGTCCAGCAACGGCCCCGACAGTTTGTTGCGATAGCGCTGCACCATGTCCGGTGTGCATGAGCATTTGCCGCTCGGTTCGCCGAGATATCCACAGGGGCAGGGATTCATCGCCGCGACCAGCTGGAATCTCGCGGGAAACCGCACCCGTTCCTTGGCCCTTGCGATCACGATGCAGCCGGATTCCAGCGGTTCGCGCAGCACCTCCAGCACCTTGCGATCAAACTCGGGCAGCTCATCGAGAAACAGCACGCCATGGTGGGCGAGGGTGATTTCGCCGGGCTGAGGTTTTGAACTGCCACCGACCAATGCCGGCCCGGAAGCCGAGTGATGCGGTTGGCGGAACGGGCGTTGCGGCCAGTGAGTCAGCGGCGCGCCACTGGCGACGGATTGAATCGCCGCCACTTCCAGCGCTTCACTCTCGGTCAGCGGTGGCAGCAGCCCTGGCAAACGACTGGCCAGCAATGTCTTGCCCGTCCCCGGTGGCCCGCTGAACAGCAGGTTGTGGGCGCCGGCAGCGGCAATCAGCAGCGCCCGTTTGGCCGCCAGTTGGCCCTGTACTTCATTCAGGTCGGGATAAGGTTTGGCAGCATGGATCAGCCCGTCCGAGACATAAGGCTCGACTGGCGTATGCCCGTTGAAATGCGCCACAGCCTCCAGCAGATGATCCACCGCAATCACCCTCAGTCCCGACGCCAGACAAGCCTCCTCGGCATTCGCCCGTGGCACCACCAGCGTCCGCCCGGCCTTGCGTGCCGCCAGCGCCGCCGGCAAAACCCCGCGCACCGCCCGGACTGCGCCGGATAACGCCAGTTCACCCAGACATTCCACGTCATCGAGCGTCAACGTCGGCACCTGCACACTCGCCGACAGAATCCCCAGCGCAATCGCCAGATCGAACCGCCCGCCATCCTTGGGCAGATCCGCCGGCGCCAGATTCAACGTGATCCGCCGCGCCGGAAACTGCAGCCCGGAATTGATGATCGCACTACGCACCCGATCCTTGCTTTCCTTCACCGCCGCTTCGGGCAGGCCGACCATGGTCAGCGAGGGCAAGCCGTTGGCCAGGTGGACTTCGACGGTGACGGCGGGAGCATCCACGCCAATCTGGGCGCGGCTGTGGACGATGGCGAGGGACATGGTCGTTCCTTGAGTTGAATCGGGGGCCGCTTCCTGCGGGTTTTTGAAGGGTAGTTGAGCGGGGTTCTAGCGTTTGAGTAGAGGTTTACAAGACGTATCAGAAAGCGGTTGTGCGGGCCTATGCATTCATCTTCTGCCTGCTAACAGACCACTTGGCTCAAGCTCAGGTCCGTACGTAACGGCAACTGGGAGCCGTTGGGCATGACTGTCATGGACTTGGCCATGCCCACAAACTGGCCTGAAACCGAGATCGAGAAGCTTGTGAAATGCCAGCTCAGGATCTGCGCCGATCTGGCAATCAGGCTGGCCATTCACCTCAACACCACGACTGAGTTCTGGATGAATCTTCAGTCGACTTACGATTTGCGAAAAGCTGGAGTTTAGAGAGGAGCTTCCGTCCGTGATCAAGTGGAGTGGCTGGCGCATTGCGCTTGATCTGAATTCAAGGTCGTACGGCGGGGAGCTGAACAGTTGCTGTGACTACTCCTCAGAAAACCGATTGTTGCAGCTATCTCGAGGCGAAAAAAAACCGCCTTGAGGAGACGGTTTTCAGTTGCAGGCTTCGGTGAGGCCAAGGCCTGCGCATCCTTAGTGGACACACTCGCGTATCCCGAGGTTGTGCATGTTTGATCGCTGGCGCAAGCATCAACGAAATTCCGCCAGCCAGTGGCAGGCTGGGATGAAGACTCACTCAGCCGGCGGCGTCAGCTTCGCTTCCATCTCAGCCACCTTCGCCTCAAGGCTCTCGAGCCGGGCGCGAGTGCGCGCCAGCACCACCATCTGACTGTCAAACTCTTCACGGCTCACCAGGTCGAGTTTGCTGAACGCACTTTGCAGCAGCATCTTGAACTGGCTTTCGATTTCGGCTTTTGGCAAGGGCGTGTCGCCGCTGAACAGGCGGGAGGCGGTGCCGCTCAGGGCGTCGAGGAAGTCTTTGGGCGCGAGCATGGGATATGTCCTGGAAACAATGGCCGGCAGTGTATCACGCAGTGTCTATAGTCATTGGCGCAGGCACGGATGCACGCTTTTCGCGCAACGGGATGCACGGCCACGCACCGTTGTTGTGCGTATCCGGAGTGCCATTTGGGTGATGGCATCTGCGGCAGCGGCCAAGGGATTGAAATCAGTGGTTTTTGGCGAGATGGCAAGCTTTCTGCTTAGTCACCTTCGACCCATGCACTGATGCAGTCGCTGTGACGAATGCAGTGCGGCAGACGGAGCGGGGAGTTTCGTCTGGAGCGGTTAGCTGGCGTCGACAACGAAGCGTTACAAAGCCAGGCACTGCGCTTAGACTTGAGTCGGGTTTGTTTTCCTGGGGCAAGTCCACCAATTCGGGAGAGAGTTTCATGAAGCTAGTCACTGCCATCATCAAGCCGTTCAAGTTGGACGACGTGCGCGAGTCGCTGTCCGAAATCGGCGTGCAGGGCATTACCGTTACTGAAGTCAAAGGCTTCGGTCGGCAGAAGGGTCACACCGAGCTGTATCGCGGCGCGGAGTATGTGGTCGATTTTCTGCCCAAGGTGAAAATCGACGTTGCCATCGACGACAAGGATCTGGATCGGGTTATCGAGGCGATAACCAAGGCTGCCAACACTGGCAAGATCGGTGACGGCAAGATCTTCGTGGTCAATCTGGAACAGGCGATCCGCATCCGTACCGGCGAAACCGATACCGACGCGATCTAAACGCCGCCACAAACCCAACGCCCCAGGAGAAAACAATATGACTCTGCGTAAATTCGCAGGGCTAGGAGCCCTGTTGTCTATCGTAATGCCCGGCCTGGCCATGGCGGCAGACGAAGTGGCAGCCCCAGTCCTGAATTCCGGCGACACTGCCTGGATGCTTACTTCCACAGCCCTCGTGCTGTTCATGACCATTCCCGGCCTCGCGCTGTTCTACGGCGGCATGGTTCGGTCGAAAAACATTCTTTCCGTGATGATGCAGTGCTTCGCCATTACCGGTCTGATCAGCGTCCTGTGGGTCATTTATGGCTACAGCATCGCGTTCGACACCACCGGCATGGAGCAGGGCGTCGTCAACTTCAACTCGTTCGTGGGCGGTTTCGGCAAGGCGTTCCTTGCCGGTGTTACGCCAGCGAGCCTGACCGGCCCGGCGGCGCTGTTCCCTGAGGCGGTGTTCATCACCTTCCAGATGACCTTCGCGATCATCACCCCGGCGCTGATCGTCGGTGCGTTCGCCGAGCGGATGAAGTTCTCCGCGATGCTGATCTTCATGGGCATCTGGTTCACCCTGGTCTATGCACCGATCGCACACATGGTCTGGTCCGGCAACGGCGGCCTGATGTGGGACTGGGGCGTGCTCGACTTCGCCGGCGGCACCGTGGTGCACATCAACGCCGGTGTGGCCGGTCTGATCGCCTGCCTGGTACTGGGTAAACGCAAAGGTTTCCCGACCACTCCGATGGCGCCACACAATCTGGGTTACACCCTGATGGGCGCGGCGATGCTGTGGGTCGGCTGGTTCGGCTTCAACGCCGGTTCCGCTGCGGCCGCCAACGGCACCGCCGGCATGGCGATGCTGGTCACTCAGATCGCTACCGCTGCTGCTGCATTGGGCTGGATGTTCGCCGAGTGGATCACCCACGGCAAACCAAGCGCACTGGGTATCGCATCCGGCGTCGTTGCAGGTCTGGTCGCGATCACTCCGGCCGCTGGCACTGTGGGCCCGATGGGCGCCCTGGTGATCGGTCTGGCAGCAGGCGTGGTGTGCTTCTTCTGCGCCACCACCCTGAAACGCAAACTCGGTTATGACGACTCCCTGGACGCCTTCGGCGTGCACGGTATCGGCGGTATCCTCGGCGCGATCCTGACCGGTGTGTTCGCTGCACCGTCGCTGGGTGGCTTCGGCACCGTCACCGACATCGCCGCACAAGTCTGGATTCAGTGCAAAGGCGTCGGCTTCACCGTGATCTACACCGCCATCGTCACTTTCATCATCCTCAAGGTGCTGGATGCCGTGATGGGTCTGCGTGTGACCGAGGAAGAAGAATCGGTCGGCCTGGATCTGGCACAACACAACGAGCGCGGCTACAACCTGTAAGCACGCGCCGCAAAAAACTTGCCCGGCTTGCCGGGCATTTTTTTATCTGGAATTTGTCTTCCCTGATACAGCTGAAAGGATTTTTCGTACTGCTTTGGTCGTGTTTACGACGAGTGTTTTTCTGCGGCCAAAGGCTTACATCATTGAAGGAATATTAGGGCCTTTGTTTTTTTCCAGAGCGCGCTAGAATGCGCCCCGAACGTGCGGAGAACTGTATGTGGCAACAGACTCTGATAACCCTGCGGGCACGGCCCCGGGGCTTTCATCTGGTGACGGACGAGCTGCTCGCCGGTCTGCCTGAACTCAAGGCATGCCGTGTCGGTCTGTTGCATTTGTGGCTGCAGCATACCTCGGCGTCGTTGACCATCAACGAGAACGCCGATCCGGCGGTACGTCGCGACTTCGAACGATTTTTCAATCGTCTGATCCCACAAGGAACAGACGGCTATGAGCATAACGACGAAGGCCTGGACGACCTCCCGGCGCACTTCAAGGCCAGCGTGCTGGGCTGTCAGATCAGTTTGCCGGTAACGGCGGGCCGACTGGCACTGGGCACCTGGCAAGGCGTTTACCTGGGCGAGCACCGTGATCATGGCGGTGCCCGTAAAGTCCTCGCCACCTTGCACGGTGAAGGGGCATAAACCGTTGGTCACCAATGGTTACTGATTTTTTTCCGGCGACTTTCGACAGTCGCCAAAGCTGGTCTATAACTAATCTGCTTTTCGCAAGTCATGAGGTAGAACATGAGCGACGATGATCTGGAAAACGACGACCTCGAAGTAGGCGACGAAGACGAGGCCGAGGAAGGTCTGGAAGCAGCAGCGGAAGACGTTGCTGACGACGATGGCGGTGACGATACGCCGGCCCCGGCTGCCAAAGGCAAGGCCAAGGCTGCGGTGTCGGTCGACGAGTTGCCGAGCATCGAAGCCAAGAACAAGGAGCGCGATGCCCTGGCCAAGGCCATGGAAGAGTTCCTTGCGCGCGGTGGCAAGGTTCAGGAAGTGGAGGCCAACGTGGTCGCCGATCCGCCCAAGAAGCCGGACAACAAGTACGGCAGCCGCCCTATCTGAGGCGTGGCGCTTGCTTGCTGAAAAAGCCCGCCGTCGCTGCGGGCTTTTTTATGGGCGAAAGAAAATCAGCCGCGGCTGTTCCAGCGGGCGAGCACCGCGGGCAGATCGTTCAGGCTGCGAATCTCGGCATCCGGCAGGCGCTCCGCTTCCCAGACCTTGCCGGCGGGGTTGAACCAGATCGCACGCAATCCGGCCTGCTGCGCCCCGGCGATGTCGTCCCCCGGGTGATCGCCGATATGCACCGCCGCTTCGGCGCTGACACCACCACGTTGCAAAGCCTCATGGAACAGGCGCGCATCCGGCTTGGCGATGCCGATGTCTTCGGCGCACAGCGCAAACTTGAAGTAGTCCGCCAGTCCGAGACGACGGACATCGGCGTTGCCATTGGTGACCACCCCGAGGGCGTAATGCTTGGCGAGAGTTTCCAGAATCGGCTCGACTTCCGGGAACACCTCGATCTGATGCCGCGCATGCAGAAACACTTCAAAACTCTTGTCCGCCAGATCCGACGCTTCGCTGTGGGCGTATCCGGCTTCCTCCAGCGCATGGAACAGCACTCGCCGGCGCAGCGCGCTGATGCGGTGCTTGAGTCCCGGCTCGTTGGCCAGCACCCGTTCGCGGATCGACCACAGATGCTCCACCGGCACCGCGCCCAGATTCGGCGCATGTTCGCTCAGCCATTCGCGCAAAACCGCTTCGGCGCTGACGATCACCGGAGCGGTGTCCCACAGGGTGTCGTCGAGATCGAAGGTGATCAACTGGATGCTCATGAATCGTCGCCTTTCATGCGTTTGGCCCGTGGGTGGGCGCTGTCGTAGACCGCCGCCAGGTGCTGGAAGTCCAGGTGGGTATAGATCTGGGTGGTCTTGATGTCCGAGTGGCCGAGCAATTCCTGCACCGCGCGCAGGTCTTGGGAGGACTCGAGCAAATGGCTGGCGAAGGAGTGCCGCAGCATGTGCGGGTGCAGGTTCTGTCCCAGTTCGCGCTCGCCGGCCAGTTTGACCCGCACCTGAATCGCTCGCGGGCCAAGGCGTCTGCCTTGCTGGCTGACGAACACCGCATCGTCCGCCGGATTGGTCAGCGCCCGCAGCGGCAGCCATTGCTCCAGCGCTTCCCGGGCCTTTTTGCCGACGGGCAACAGGCGCGTCTTGCTGCCCTTGCCGAGTACCTGAACCATGCCGTCGGCCAGATCGAGCTGATCGAGATTGAGCCCGGTCAGCTCCGACAGGCGCAGGCCGGAAGAGTAGAACAACTCCAGAATTGCCTGATCCCGCCGCGCGAGAAAATCGTCCTCGACCGCACCTTCAAGCAGTTGCAGGGCGCGGTCGGTGTCGAGGGTTTTCGGCAGGCGGCGTTCGCCTTTGGGCGGTGCCAGGCCGGTGGCCGGGTCGTGGTCGCAGAGGCCTTCGCGATTCAGATAGTGATAGAGCCCGCGCACCGCCGAGAGCAGGCGAGCCAGACTGCGCGAGGACTGCCCCTGGGCATGCAGGCGGGCGATCAGGCTGCGCAGGCGCTGGATGTCCAGGGCCTGCCAGCTGCCGATGTTCTGTTTGTTGCACCAGCCGAGGACTTTGTCGAGGTCGCGGCGGTAGGCCGACAGCGTGTGCGGCGACACCTGCCGCTCACTGCGCAGGTGTTCGCAGTAAGCGTCCAGTTGTCGTTCCATGCTCAGCGTACCGAGCGCAGGGAGCTGTTGACCCGTGGCAGCACGCGACCCATGACTTCGGCGATGTAGCTGAGGAACAGCGTGCCGACCGAGCTCTTGTAGTGCTGCGGATCACGGCTGGCGATGGCCAGGATTCCGTGGATGCCCTGGTGGCTGACGGCGACCACGGCGGTGGAGCCGATCTGCTTGCGTTGCTCTTCGCCGAACAGGAAGTCGAGTTCGTGTTCACGCAGGCTGCCGCTGACGCTCTTGCCTTCGGTGAGCAGGCCGCCGATGGCGGTCTGCGCGTCGGCGTGGGTCACCCAGCGGCCGACCGGGGCCGGGTTGTCTCCGAGCAGGATCAGGCTGACGAAGGGCACCTGGAAATCCTGACGCAGGCTGTCTTCGACGCTGATCACCACATCTTCCAGGGTGGCAGCGTCCATCAGGGCGAGGATCAGGCGACGGGTCTTGTCGAACAGGCGATCGTTGTCCCGAGCGACGTCCATCAAGTGCGAGAGGCGGTGACGCATCTCGATGTTGCGGTCGCGCAGGATGGCCATCTGGCGCTCGACCAGCGAAACGGTATCGCCGCGCTGATGGGGGATGCGCAGGGACGGCAGCAGTTCTTCATGCTCGACGAAAAAGTCCGGATGGGCCTCCAGGTACGCGGCAACCGCTGCCGCCTCCAGGCTCTCGGACGCTGATTCACCGGACTGTCGGGCGGGTACCTGAGGCTTATCGGTCATGGCTTCTGCTCACTCAAAGACGCACTTGTCCTTCGTATACGCGCACTGCCGGGCCGGTCATCAACACCGGTTGGCCGGGGCCTGCCCACTCAATGGACAGGCGCCCGCCCGGCAGGTCGATCAACAGTGGCGAATCCATCCACCCCTGACTGATCGCAGCTACAGCAGCAGCGCAGGCACCGGTGCCGCAGGCCTGGGTTTCCCCGGCGCCGCGTTCCCAGACGCGCAGTTGTGCGCGGTGGCGGTCGATGACCTGGAGAAAACCGACGTTGACTCGCGCCGGAAAGCGCGGATGGTGTTCGATTTTCGGCCCCAGTTCATGCACCGGTGCAGTGTTGATATCGCTGACTCGCAGCACCGCATGGGGGTTGCCCATGGACACCGCCGCCAGATCGACCGGCGTACCGTCGACATCGACCTGATAACTCAGGGCCTGCTCCGGCGCCTGGAACGGAATGTCCGCTGGCACCAGGCGCGGGGCGCCCATGTTCACGCCGATCTGGCCGTCGTTACGCACGTCCAGTTCGATGATGCCGCCCTTGGTCTCGACGCGGATCTGCCGTTTGGCGGTCAGGCGTTTGTCGAGCACGAAGCGGGCGAAGCAGCGCGCACCATTGCCGCACTGCTCCACTTCGGAACCGTCGGAGTTGAAGATCCGGTAACGGAAGTCCACATCCGGATTGCTCGGCGCTTCGACGATCAGCAACTGGTCGAAACCGATGCCGGTGTGCCGGTCGCCCCACATTTTTGCGTGCTTGGGCTGAATATGCGCGTGCTGGCTGACCAGGTCGAGGACCATGAAGTCGTTGCCCAGGCCGTGCATCTTGGTAAAACGCAGCAGCATGGGGTTACTCCGGCAGCAGGCTTTCGCCGGCAAACAGCTCGGCCACGGTTTCGCGGCGACGCACTTCAAAGGCCTGATCGCCATCCACCAGCACCTCGGCGGCACGGCCGCGGGTGTTGTAGTTGGAGCTCATCACGAAACCGTAGGCACCGGCCGAATGCACGGCCAGCAGATCGCCTTCTTCCAGCGCCAGTTCGCGTTCCTTGGCGAGGAAGTCGCCGGTTTCGCAGATCGGGCCGACCACGTCGTACTTGCGTGCGGCGGTGTCGCGCGGTTTGACCGCGGTCACGTCCATCCAGGCCTGGTACAGCGCCGGGCGGATCAGGTCGTTCATGGCCGCGTCGACGATGGCGAAGTCTTTGTGCTCGGTGTGCTTGAGGTATTCGACTTGAGTCAGCAGCACGCCGGCGTTGGCGACGATGAAGCGGCCCGGTTCGAACACCAGCGCCAGATCACGGCCAACCAGACGCTCGCGCACAGCCTTGATGTAATCGGCAGCCAATGGCGGCTCTTCGTCGCGATAACGCACACCCAGGCCGCCACCGAGATCGATGTGTCGCAGGTGGATGCCGCAATCGCCAAGGCGATCGACCAGATCCAGCAGGCGATCAAGGGCATCGAGGAACGGCGGCAGAGTGGTCAGTTGCGAACCGATGTGGCAGTCGACGCCGACCACTTCCAGGTTCGGCAGGTGCGCGGCACGCACGTACACGTCTTCGGCGTCGGCGATGGCGATGCCGAACTTGTTCTCTTTGAGACCGGTGGAAATGTACGGGTGGGTGCCGGCATCGACGTCCGGGTTCACGCGCAGCGAGATCGGCGCGCGAACGCCCAGCTCGGCGGCGACCACTTGCAGGCGCTCGAGCTCGTCGGTGGATTCGACGTTGAAGCAGTGCACGCCGACTTCCAGCGCACGGCGCATGTCGTCACGGGTCTTGCCGACGCCGGAGAACACGATCTTGTCCGGGCTGCCGCCGGCTGCCAGCACGCGTTCCAGCTCGCCACGGGAGACGATGTCGAAACCGGCGCCGATACGGGCCAGGACATTCAGGACGCCGAGGTTGGAGTTGGCCTTGACCGCGAAGCACACCAGGTGCGGCATGCCGGCCAGCGCATCGGCGTAGGCCAGGTACTGGGCCTCGATGTGGGCGCGGGAGTAGACGTAGGTCGGTGTGCCGAAGCGATCGGCGATGGCGGACAGCGCCACACCTTCCGCGAACAGCTCCCCGCCACGGTAGTTAAAAGCGTCCATGGCGATCCCTTAGTAAACGTCGTGCTTGTGTGCCTTGGAGGCAGGCTGCTTTTGCGAAGACTGGGCTTGCTCGGCCGGGTCCTGATCTTCATCGGGCAGGTACAGCGGGCCTTTTTGACCACAAGCCGAAACAAGGCAGGCAACCGCGACGAGCGCAGCAAGGGAAGAGATCAGGCGCTTCATGGCGAAATCCTTGAAAATGCGTTAATTGCGCCGGAGTATACCGGCCACCCGGCAGCTTGCCTATGCGACGGAACTCCCGTCCGGCGGGGCTCGGGCTGCGGCGCGGAAACTTTTCCCGCGTGACGGGTGGATATTTCGTCGCCGGGCAGGGCGCTTGGTCGTTATCCTTTGCAATCGGCCGGCGGCGTCCGTATCTTGCGGCGCTTGAGCCTGATCAGACATTTTTTGAGGTTGCCGCAATGAGTTTGTCCGAAGCCCGTTTCCACGATCTGGTCGATGAAACCCAGGAAAAACTGGAAGACATCTTCGACGACAGCGACCTGGACATCGACATGGAGAACTCGGCCGGTGTGCTGACCGTCAAGTTCGAGAACGGCACGCAGCTGATCTTCAGTCGTCAGGAACCGTTGCGGCAGCTGTGGCTGGCCGCCGTGTCTGGCGGTTTCCACTTCGACTACGACGAAGAAAGCGAACGCTGGATGTGCGACAAGAGCGAAGAACAGCTGGGCGAAATGCTCGAGCGTATCGTCAAGCAGCAGGCCGGCACCGAATTCGATTTCGAAGGCCTGTGATTTCGTGACTGATACTGCGCCCGTCCGTCCGCCGAAGCCGCTCTACAGCAACGTCAGCCCAGCCGTGCCTTCGCCGTGCACCGGCGTGTGCCGGCTGGATGAGCAGAAGGTCTGCCTCGGTTGCATGCGCCATGTCGAAGACATTCGCGAGTGGCGTTCGGCCGATGACGAGCGCCGTCGGGTGATTTGTGCGCAAGCGGCTCAGCGCCGGCAGCTCGCCGGAGCGTAGCTTGTATATTTTTTGAGCTGTGGTAGTGTCCGGAAACGCCTCAACCCATCGAGGCCTGGTGAAAACCCCGTCTTTTTTGGCGGGGTTTTGCTTTTTTTGTGTGCAGAAGAAAGGAGTCTGCCCGGATCATGACCGCACCTTCCATCACCCTTACCCGTCTGGACGTGCAACGTCTGGAGCGCCTGATCGACAGCCTGGATGACACGCTGCCGGGCGTGATCGCGCTGCAAACCGAACTGGACCGCGCCGATACACTGGTCGGTCACGATGAAGTGCCTGCCGATGTCGTGACGATGAATTCCCGTGTGCACTGCCGCGAAGAAAGCAGCGGCAAGGACTACCACCTGACCCTGGTCTATCCGAAGCACGCCAACGCCGACGAAGGCAAAATCTCGATCCTGGCCCCGGTCGGCAGTGCGCTGCTGGGCCTGAAGGTTGGTCAGCACATCGACTGGCCGGCTCCGGGTGGCAAGACCCTGAAACTGACTTTGCTCGAAGTCGAATCGCAGCCGTCCAACGGCGGTGATTTCCCGGAGTAACCCGCGTCAGACCTGCTCGAGCGCCTCGTTCAGAGAGCGTTCAAGGTCGGCCTTGTAACGCAGATACAGATTGCTCGAACTCTGCCCGTCACCGATCACGCCCGACAGGTCCAGGTCGGTGATGTAGCAGCGGTAGCGCTCGGTTTCCCGGCGCTGCCCGACGATCTCCCGGGCGACCACGCTGAACAGCTGGTCGCCATGTTCCAGCTCGCTGAATTCCCGTTGATTGCAATACAGCGTGACCTGCACTTCGCCGGGTGCGGCTTTGCCGACGATCGCCTGCACGTCGTAGAACGGTTTGTTGACCGGCGTCTGCGGCGCCGGGCGCATTTCGACCCGTCGCGCGCGTCCCGGTCCTGATGGCAATAACTGGTAATACAAGATTTCAAGACTGGCGGCATGGTTCGAATCCATCGGCAGCAGCGCTTCGCGACGGAACTGGATCGACTGCAGGAACCGCTGCAATGGCACCAACAGGCTTTGCTCGTCGTGAAAGGGCAAGTGCTGTTGCCACAGCGCGTTGAACTCATCGAGCACGTACAGCTCGGCGGTTTTTTCGGTGATCCGGTAGAACACCTGAATGCATTCGGGCTGGCCCATCGGCAGGATCAACGCCAGGTCGTGGTCTTCCAGCGCCATCGGGTCCAGGTGCAGCGGGCTGTAGCGCGGCTGTTCCTCGCCCAGGTAATCGAGCAGCGCCGGCAGGGTGGCGAGGGCGACATGGCTGACCTGGCCCGGCACCAGTTCCAGCACGTGGTAATGCTGCTGCACCTGGATCAGGTAGCGGTGATTCAGGTCGCTGAGCAACAGGGTCTGCGCGGTGTCGATGATTTCTTCCACCCGGCGCGCGATGAATTGCGCGCGGTTGTGACAGAAGCAGCGCACTCGCAGCGAGGGTTGTTGCGCTCCGCGCGGCAGATTGTTGAGGTAATCGCGCAGGCAGTCCATCAGGGCATGCGGGCCATCGAAGCGGTTGACCAGCACTTCGTTCCAGCTGTTGAGCGTGACCTGATCCAAGGTCAACACCAGGTTCTCGCGCACACCGGCGTAGCTCAGCGAATCGGTACGCTCGGTGGTCATCAGGATGTTCAGGTCGCGGTGATGCTTGAGCGGATCGACCCCGACATTCACCAGCATCAAGACTTCGTTCGGTACGGCGGCGCGCAGCAGCGGTTCTTCGGCAACGGTCGGCAAGGGTAGGGGGATGCTCTGTTGCAGGCTGCCGAGCAGGTTGAACAGCTCGAACTCGCTCATGTCGCTGGTGCCGGGGTGCAGGGCCAGTCGGGTGCTGCTGTCGATCACGCCGTTGCGGTGGCACCAGGTCAACAATTCCAGCAACTCGCGGCTGCGCTTGATCGGTGCGAAGTGTTCCCACTCCAGCGCTGTCAGGCTGCCGTTGTAAAGGCCCCACTGGGTCTGGCCCGGTTCCTTTTTGTTCGGCGATTGCACCAGAGTCAGCGTGTCTTCGGCCAGGTCCGGGGCGATGCCGGGATTGATGAACTCGACCTTGTCCGCCTTGCGCTCGAACGCCGCATACAGGCGCCGTCCGAGAACGTTGAGGTCGCGCTTGTTGATCAGGCTGACGGTCTGCTCTGCGCGGGCGAACTGGGTCAGGAAGCGATAGCTGTAATTGAGTTCGTTGACCAGCGCCCGGCGTTCGGCGCTGACCTGGCGGACTTTCCACTGGCTGCGGCTGTCGAGCAGCGCCAGTTGCCGCTGATCCCAGTGCCATTCGCTGGCCAGTCTTTCCAGCAGTGAACGCTGCCAGCTCTGGGTGCGGCTGTTGCCGGTGAGCTTGCGGTTGACCTTGAGGTACAGCGCCCGTCGAACCAGCTCAAGGCGTTCCGGCTCATTGCGCGCAGTAAGGTATTCCTCGATCCGGCGGTAGACCACCATGTACGGATCCAGCTCGTCGAGATCCAGCCGGTTGGCGAACACCGCCTGCTTGAAGCGCAGGCTCAGGCACTGCACATGTGGATGCTCGCTGGCGTAGACCTCGGTCAGCAGCAGCTTGAGCACCGATTTGTAAGGTGACTCGATGCCCTTGAACAGTTGCCACAGCCCGGCGCCGACGAACTCGCCCGGCGGAATGTGCGCCATCGGCCCCAGGTCGAGGGTTTCATCGTTGCGGATGAAACGTTTGGAAATCAGGGTGTGGGTGTACGCGTCGTAGGCATGTTCTTCATAGACCGGCACCAGCCACCAGATCGGCGTGCGCCCGGCGAGCCAGATCGCGGTGCGGTAGAACTCGTCCAGCAGCAGATAGTGCTGGGTGGTGCCGCAATCTTCGGAGCTGAGTTGAGTGTCGCGTTCGCCTTTGACGAAACGCGCCGGGTCGATCAGGAAAAAGTGCGCTTCGGCCCCTTGGCTGGCGGCCCAGGTTTCGAGCAACTGGCATTTCTTGCGCAGTTCGGCCAGCTCACTGTCGCTCAGGTCGGGGGCGTGGCAGACCCACACGTCCATGTCGCTCTGGTCGGCCTGGGCCAGGGTGCCGAGGCTGCCCATCAGGAACAGGCCGTGAATCGGCCGTGGCGGGTTGCTGCCGTGACGCGGTTTGTAGGAGAACGAGCGGGTCAGGCGCTGGGCTTCGGCGAGCGCCTCGGCGTCAGGCTCGTAATTCGACAGCCCGGTTGGCGTGCTGCCCGAGACATAACCTGGCAGCAGCGGATGATTAACGTGAAAAAACAGCGGCAGCAGCGTCAGCACACTTTGCTGGCGCGTCGACAGTCCTTCCCGCGCCCGGTTCAGGCGGCCTTCATTGAGTTTCAGAAAGCGTGCACGTAGCTGGCTGAGTACCTTGCGGTCGATGCCTTCGTCGAGGTCGGGGCGGATTTCATGGGTGCGGGTCATGTCGGCTCAAACCGGCGCGCAGGGCTCGGAGGCAAGGGGTCTCGGGTGTCCGGGAGTTTAGCGCCTGAGCGGCAGGAGTTTTAAGCTGAATTTGTTTTTTGACGTCAGATTTCTATCGCGCGGTGATGGACGACGTTCATGGCTGGCCCGCGGAAATCCCGTGACAGGGGTTTCCGTGGGCAAAGTCGGGAGGATCAGGCGGTTTGCTGCTCTTTGAGAATCGTCAGTACGGTTTGCACGTTTTGTGCGGCATCGCGACCGAGGCTGGTCAGGTAACCGCCATCAGGCTGGTCTGTCAGTTCTTTTTCGAACAGGCGTTGTGCGGCGGCAATGTGCTTCGGGGCAGCGGTCTGATGAATTTTCAGACCTTCCTGGGAACTGTCCAGGTTGAAGAGTGCGAGGACTTCCAGTTCGGCAACCAACTCAGGGGTAAGCGACATAAGGACTCCAGACTTTCTAGGAATTGGACGACAGCGCCCCTAAGGTGAACCTGCCGGCGTGGCCTGTCCAGTGCGCGTGTCAGGGTTTTTGTCCCGGGGTGGATTCCAGTGTAGTCAGGGAGCGGCAGAAGACCGCGCAGATGGGTGACAAATTGTGTGGGAGCAGGCGGGCTCCCACAGGGCGGGGCCGTTTACTGCTTTTCCGGTGGCAGCTCGGGCAGTGCGCGCAGCGCGGTTTCGTACCACTCGGTATCGAACGCGCGGTCTTCGTCGAGCATCGCGTCAATTTCGTAGGCCAGCACGTGGGCCATCAGATTCAGGATGTCATCGCGTTCGTAACCGACCAGCGTCAGCTTGTTGAAGGTTGCCTTGGCCGCTGGCGGGTTGTCGCTTTCGATCTGGTTCTCGATCGCTTCGATCAGCGTCGATTCGGTGAACTCTTCTTCATCATTGTCGATGTCAGTCGGCTCGCTCATGGCAGGCTCCTCAAGGAAAGGCGCCAGTTTACCCGCATTCAGCGGCGTGATGCTGCTGGCACGAATACCCGGGGCGATCTATAAACAGGCACTGCCCACCCCGCACGGCCTGGAGGCTATGTGATGTTCAAGCTCTATGGATTCTCCGTCAGCAACTACTACAACATGGTCAAGCTGGCGCTGCTGGAAAAAGACCTGCCGTTCGAAGAGGTCACGTTCTACCCGACACCAACGCCGGAGTCCCTGGCCATCAGCCCGCGCGGCAAGGTGCCGGTGCTGGGGGCCGAAGGTGGCTACATCAATGAAACGATGGTGATGCTCGAATACCTCGAAAGCACCCAGAAGGGTGCTCCACTGCTGCCGGCCGAGCCGTTTGCCCGTGCTCAGGTGCTGGCAGTGGCCAAGGAGATCGAGCTGTATATTGAACTGCCGGCCCGTGCCTGCTATGGCGAGGCGTTTTTTGGCATGGCACTCCCGGAGGCGATCAAGGAGAAAACCAAGGCTGAATTGCTGCTGGGTTTTGCGGCGCTGGCACGTCACGGCAAGTTCGCTCCGTATGTGGCGGGCGACAGCCTGACTATTGCGGATTTGTACTTCCTCTACAGCGTGCCGTTGGCAGTTGCGGTGGGGCACAAGCTGTTCGGTCTGGATTTGCTGGCGCAGATGCCGAAGGCCAAGGCACTGCTGGAGCGGCTTGAGCTGAATCCGCACGTGCAGAAGATTGCGGCGGACAAGGATGCGGCGATGCCGGCGTTTTTGGCGATGATCGCAGCGAAGAAGTAATTTTTTGGAGTTTTCGAGATAGCTTTTGCGAGCAAGCCCGCTCCCACACTTGATCTCGATTGGACACCTGTTCGGTGTTCGCAGCAGATCAAATGTGGGAGCGAGCTTGCTCGCGAAGCTTTGACTTTTAGCGGCTGGCGATCAACGCCTGACCGCGAACCACGGCAGCCTTGACCTGCGCCGGCGCAGTGCCGCCGATGTGGTCACGGGCATTCACCGAGCCTTCCAGGGTCAGCACGGCAAACACGTCCTGCTCGATCTGGTCGCTGAACTGGCGCAGTTCTTCCAGGCTCATTTCCGCCAGATCCTTGCCGGTGTCGACGCCGTACTTCACGGCATGGCCGACGATCTCGTGGCAATCACGGAACGGCAGGCCACGGCGAACCAGGTAGTCGGCCAGGTCGGTGGCGGTGGAGAAACCGCGCAGCGCCGCTTCGCGCATGATCGCGTGTTTCGGTTTGATCGCCGGGATCATGTCGGCAAAGGCACGCAGCGAGTCGCGCAGGGTGTCGGCGGCGTCGAACAGCGGTTCCTTGTCTTCCTGGTTGTCCTTGTTGTAGGCCAGCGGCTGGCCTTTCATCAGGGTCAACAGGCCCATCAGGGCGCCGAATACCCGACCGGTCTTGCCACGTACCAGCTCCGGAACATCCGGGTTTTTCTTTTGCGGCATGATCGAGCTGCCGGTGCAGAACCGGTCCGGCAGATCGATGAACTGGAACTGCGCGCTGGTCCACAGCACCAGCTCTTCGGAGAAGCGCGACAGGTGCATCATCGCGATGCTCGCGGCCGAGCAGAATTCGATGGCGAAGTCTCGGTCGGACACGTTGTCCAGCGAGTTGCCGCCGACGGCGTCGAAGCCCAGCAGTTGCGCGGTGTATTCGCGGTCGATCGGGTACGTGGTGCCGGCCAGCGCGGCGCTGCCCAGCGGCATGCGGTTGGTGCGCTTGCGGCAGTCGACCAGGCGCTCGTAGTCGCGGCTGAGCATTTCGAACCAGGCCAGCATGTGGTGCCCGAAGGTCACCGGCTGAGCGGTCTGCAGGTGGGTGAAGCCCGGCATGATGCTGGCGGCTTCACGCTCGGCCTGCTCCAGCAGGCCTTTTTGCAGGCGGGTGATTTCGCTCAGGATCAGGTCGATTTCGTCACGCAGCCACAGGCGGATGTCGGTGGCGACCTGGTCGTTGCGGCTGCGGCCGGTGTGCAGCTTCTTGCCGGTGACGCCGATGCGGTCGGTCAGGCGTGCTTCGATGTTCATGTGCACGTCTTCGAGGTCGACGCGCCAGTCGAACTGGCCGGCCTCGATTTCGCCCTGGATGGTCTTCAGGCCATCGATGATGCTGTCGCGCTCGGCATCCGTCAGCACACCGACCTTGGCCAGCATGGTGGCGTGGGCGATCGAGCCCATGATGTCGTGGCGATACAGGCGCTGGTCGAAAGTGACGGAGGCGGTGAAGCGGGCGACGAAGGCGTCGACGGGTTCACTGAAGCGGCCGCCCCAGGACTGATTGGTCTTGTCAGTGCTCATGAATTCGCTCGTATCGGCTTGAAGAAAGAAGGCGTGAAACGCTGGCGCGGATAATAACAGGGTTGCCAATCCTGTCGCTGACACTGGTCGATACGTTTTTTTCTCATTCGCTCCGCCATAGTTGTCGGCGTCCCCGGGGGATTTGCGCAAGGATATTTTTCGATTGAGCAATATCGGCCCGACGAGCGTCTACAGTAGGACATAGGGGTCGGGTGACCACGGATCGGGCAAAGATCCGGCCACCGACTATAAGAAGAGAGAGGGGTGGGTGTATTGGCCATTGGCATACCCTGCGTAAAACGCAGTCGGCGACGGGCGTCGGGCGGTACGTTGCAGGTGTCGGCAAATATTGCCGGCCGACGTACGGCACTTTTTGGCGCTCGCGCTAGTCTTAGCGTGGATCGCGGTGACGGACGTCACTCCACTTGTCTACGCTATCCTTGTGCGAGACTCACGCAGGAATCCAGCGCAATATGAATGTCCTGATCGTTGATGACGAACCACTGGCCCGCGAGCGACTCAGCCGAATGGTGAGCGAGCTCGAGGGCTACACAATCCTGGAGCCCAGCGCCACCAATGGCGAAGAGGCGTTGGCACTGATCGACAGCCACAAGCCGGATATCGTACTGCTCGATATCCGCATGCCGGGCCTCGATGGCCTGCAGGTGGCTGCCCGTCTGTGCGAACGCGAAACCCCGCCAGCCGTGGTGTTTTGCGCAGGTCCCGATGAATTTGCCGTGGAAGCCCTGCAGGCCAGCGCCGTGGGCTATGTGGTGAAACCCGTGCGAACCGAACATCTGCATGACGCCCTGAAACGGGCTGAACGTCCCAACCGGGCCCAACTCTCGGCCCTGACCCGTCCTGCCGCCGAAAGCGGTAACGGCCCGCGCAGCCACATCAGCGCCCGGACCCGCAAAGGCATCGAACTGATCCCGCTGGATCAGGTGGTGTACTTCATTGCCGACCACAAATACGTGACCTTGCGCCACGAAGCTGGCGAAGTCCTTCTGGATGAGCCGCTCAAGGCGCTGGAAGACGAATTCGGCGAGCGCTTCGTGCGGATCCACCGCAATGCGCTGGTCGCCCGCGACCGCATCGAGCGACTGCAACGCACACCGCTGGGCCACTTCCAGTTGTTCCTCAAGGGCCTCAACGGTGACGCGCTGATTGTCAGCCGTCGACATGTGGCGGGTGTGCGCAAAATGATGCAGGGGCTTTAGTCCGCAGGCTCCGGGCGGTTCTTTGTTCATTTCACCAGGCATTGCAGGCCAGGGAGGCCACGCCGTATCTGATTCAGGTCAAAGTGGATTTGGCTGAGCTGTTATTATCCGCCGTATCTATTCAGTACGGATTGATCCATGTCCTCTCGCGAAATCCGCATCGCCACCCGCAAAAGTGCTCTGGCCCTCTGGCAGGCCGAATACGTCAAAGCCCGTCTTGAAGCATCCCACCCGGGCCTGCTGGTGACGCTGGTGCCCATGGTCAGTCGCGGCGACAAGCTGCTCGATTCGCCCCTGTCGAAAATCGGCGGCAAGGGCCTGTTCGTCAAGGAACTGGAAACCGCGCTGCTGGAAAACGAAGCCGACATCGCCGTGCATTCGATGAAAGACGTGCCGATGGATTTTCCCGAAGGCCTTGGTCTGTTCTGCATCTGCGAGCGCGAAGATCCCCGTGACGCGTTTGTCTCCAATATGTATTCCAGCCTCGATGCATTGCCCGCCGGCAGCATTGTCGGCACTTCCAGCCTGCGGCGTCAGGCGCAGTTGCTGACGCGCCGTCCGGATCTCGAGATCCGCTTCCTGCGTGGCAACGTCAACACCCGTCTGGCCAAGCTCGACGCCGGCGAGTACGACGCGATCATCCTCGCGGCAGCGGGCCTGATCCGCCTCGGTTTCGAAGATCGCATCACCTCGGCCATCAGCGTCGATGACAGCCTGCCGGCCGGTGGCCAGGGCGCCGTCGGTATCGAATGCCGCAGCGCCGACACCGAAATCCATGCCTTGCTCGCGCCCCTGCATCACGCCGACACCGCTGACCGTGTCACCGCCGAGCGTGCCCTCAACAAACATCTGAATGGCGGCTGCCAGGTGCCGATCGCCTGCTACGCCGTGCTCGAGGGCGATCAGTTGTGGCTGCGCGGTCTGGTGGGCGAGCCGAGTGGCGGCAAGCTGCTCAGCGCGCAAGCCCGTGCGCCGCGTGCGGCAGCCGAGACCCTGGGTGTGCAGGTGGCCGAAGAACTGCTGAGCCAGGGCGCCGACGATATTCTCAAGGCAGTCTACGGCGAGGCAGGTCACGAGTGACCGCCTGGCGCCTGCTGCTGACGCGCCCGGCGGAAGACTGCTCGGCGCTCGCCGCCGTGCTGGCCGAACAAGGGTTTTTCAGCAGCTGTCTGCCGCTTTTGGAAATCGCCCCACTGCCGGTCTCTGACACAATGCGTCGCACGATCACGCAACTGCCGCGTTACAGCGCGGTGATCGTGGTCAGCAAACCGGCGGCGCGGATCGCGGTGGATCTGCTCGACGCTCTGGGTCTGGCGACTCCTACGATGCCGTGGTTCAGTGTGGGTGCAGCGACCGCCGCTATCCTTCGGGATCGGGGGCTGGATGTGAGCTTCCCGGACGCGGGTGACGACAGCGAGGCCTTGCTGCAATTGCCGCGTCTGCTTGAGGCGGTGGCCGTGCCCGGTTCGCAGGTATTGATCCTGCGTGGGGAGGGCGGACGCGAGCTGCTGGCCGAGCGTCTGCGCGCGCTTGGTGCTAGTGTCGAATACTTGGAGGTGTACCGTCGCGACCTGCCGGACTATCCGCCGCAGGAGCTGCCCCGCAGGATTGCAGCGGAACGCCTGAACGGGCTGGTGGTCAGCAGTGGACAGGGTTTCGAGCACCTGCGCCAACTGGCCGGCGACAGCTGGCCTGCACTTGCGCGGCTGCCGTTGTTTGTTCCAAGCCCAAGGGTTGCCGAGCAGGCCAGTGCCGCCGGGGCCCGAACAGTTGTGGATTGTCGCGGCGCCAGTGCCGCGGCCTTGCTGACGGCGTTACGGGAGCATCCCGTGCCCGTTCTCTAATGCAAAGGATGGATACGTGAGCGAAACAGCCTTGCCTAAAGATGACGTTCAACCTGTGATCGATGCACCGGTTGATGCACCGCCACCGGCCGCGGAACCGCGCCGAGGCAACGGATTGGCCATTCTCGCGCTGCTGCTCGGCGCTGCCGGTGTTGCGGTGGGTGGCTGGGGTGTGTGGCAGGTGCGACACCTGCAGACCAGCACTCAGAATCAGTTGAATCAGGTTCAGGCGTTGAACGATCAGGCACAGACCCTGAAGCTTAACGAGCAACGACTGACCGAGCGCCTCGGGCAATTGCCCGGTGCCGATGAACTTGCCGAACGCCAGCGTCTAGTGACCCAGCTTCAGGGCGATCAGCAACGCCTCAACCAGCGTCTGGAAACGGTCCTCGGCGCCAGCCGCAAGGACTGGCGGCTGGCCGAGGCCGAGCACTTGCTGCGTCTGGCCAGCCTGCGTCTTTCCGCCCTGCAAGACATCAGCAGCGCTCAGGCGCTGGTCCAGGGTGCCGATGAAATCCTGCGCGAGCAGAATGATCCCGGTTCGTTCGCCGCCCGCGAGCAAGTGGCGAAAACCCTGGTGGCGCTGCGCAGTACCGAGCAGCCGGATCGCACCGGGCTGTTCCTGCGCCTGGGCGCCTTGCGCGATCAGGTCGTCGGCCTCACCGAGCTGGCGCCGGAATACAAGGATCGCGGCGATTCGCTGCTGGGCCTGACCTCCGATGGCGACGGCGCCAGTCGCTGGGCGCAGTGGTGGGATCAGATATCGCGCTACATCCGCATCGATTTCAACGCCGGCAAAAACGTCCGGCCGCTGCTTGCCGGCCAGAGCCTGAGCCAGGTGCGTCTGGCCCTGAGCCTTACGCTCGAACAGGCGCAATGGGCTGCGCTCAACGGTCAGGCGCCGGTGTACACCCAGGCGCTGGCCGAAGCGCGTGACGTCCTCACGGGCAACTTCAATCCGGACAACCCGCAGAGCAAAATCATGCTCGAGCAGGTCGCGGAATTGAGCAAGCAACCGGTTACCGTCAACACGCCGGATCTCGCTGGAACCTTAAGTGCGGTGCAGGCCTATCTGGAGCGCCGCAACGTCAACGCCGAAGACTCGGTGAAACCCTTCGCCAAACCGGCTGCCAGCACCGCGCAGGAGGCGACACCATGAAGCGCCTGTATGTGATCGTGTTTCTGGTGATCGCGGCGACGGCGGCGCTGGGCCTGGCGATTGCCGAGCATTCCGGTTACGTGCTGGTCGCCTACAAAAGCTTTCGTTATGAATCGAGCCTGTGGGCGACCCTGGCGGTGGTGGCGGTGCTGTGGCTGCTGGTCTGGGGCATCAAGGCGCTGGTCGAGCTGGTGCTGACTTCAGGCGGCGTGGTCAATCCGTGGTCGCGTCGTAACCGCAGCCGACGCGTGCAGGTAGCAATCGAGCATGGTCAGCTCGACCTGGCCGAAGGCCGCTGGGCCAGCGCCCAGCGTCACCTGTACCGGGCCGCTGAAGCCGAGCGTCAACCGTTGCTGTATTACCTGGGGGCTGCTCGAGCCGCCAACGAACAAGGCAACTACGAGGAAAGCGATCGCCTGCTGGAACGCGCCCTCGAGCGTCAGCCGCAGGCCGAGCTGGCGATCGCCCTCAGCCATGCGCAGTTGCAGACCGATCGTGGCGATACCGATGGGGCGCTGGTCACTTTGCAGGCGATGCATGAACGCCATCCGCACAACGTCCAGACCCTGCGCCAGTTGCAGCGCCTGCATCAGCAGCGCGGTGACTGGTCGTCCGTGATTAGGCTGTTGCCGGAGCTGCGCAAGGACAAAGTCCTGCCACCGTCCGAATTGACCGAACTCGAACGTCGCGCCTGGGGGGAAAACCTGTCCCTCGCGGCCCAGCGTGAAGAGGACGGCGCCGTCGGTTTACAGTCGCTCAACCGCGCTTGGCAGCAACTGACGTCTGCCCAACGCCAGGAGCCGGCGCTGGTGCTGGCCTACGCCGAGCAGTTGCGCCAGCTGGGTGCTCAGGTCGAAGCGGAAGAAGTGCTGCGCACGGCGCTCAAGCGCAAGTACGACAGTCATCTGGCGCGTCTCTACGGTCTGGTGCGCGGCAGTGATCCGGCGCGTCAGTTGCAGACAGCCGAAGGCTGGCTCAAGGATCATCCGGGCGATGCCAGCCTGCTGCTGACGCTGGGACGCCTGTGCCTGCAAGCCAGTCTGTGGGGCAAGGCGCGGGACTACCTGGAAAGCAGTCTGCGAGTGCAGCGCAATCCGGAAGCGTGCGCCGAGTTGGCGCGGCTGCTGGCCCGGCTCGGTGACACCGAACGCAGCAATCTGCTGTTCCAGGAAGGGCTCGGTATGCTGGATGAGCGCCTGCTGGCTGCACCATTGCCGGTAGCCGCTCGAGCATGATCAGAAAGGGGGAGCGTTGCTCCTCCATTTCTTTCCCGGTGACTGAATTGTTACCGGTAAATCCCCTCCCGAGCAAAATCCTACAGTGGGCTACACCGAATCCTTCGGTGCCTGTCGGGATTTCCCTACACTTCTGATGAAGTGTCGCCAGTGACCTGCCTTGAAAGCCCGAGGCGCTTTCCTCTACCGTAACTGCCTGTCTTTATTGTTACGGATAAGCCATGTCGTTGGCCTGCTCACGCTCCCTGTTCTTTATGGCTTTCACTGCGGGGATTCTGGCCCTGGGAGCTTCTTATTATCTCGAATACGCGGTCGGTCTGGTGCCCTGCAGCCTGTGTCTGGTCCAGCGTCTGTTCATGTGTGTGCTCACCATTTTTTGTGGTGTGGCGGCGGTCCATGGGCCGCAGCGTGTCGGTCTGTCGCTGTACTGGATGATGGCGTTGCTGACCAGTCTTGGCGGGATGACGGCGGCCTGGCGACAGGTGCTGTTGCAAAGTGATTCCCTGCAAAGGCTGGCGCATTGCGGGCCAGGGCCGGAGGAAATGTTCAGCAGCCTGCCGTGGTTATGCGCACTGATGCGTATGTTCAACGACACTGCCGATTGCACGGAGTTGTCCTGGACACTGTTCGATTTGAGCATTCCGGAGTGGAGCCTGCTGTTCTTCGTGGGGATGTCGATCCTTGCCGCTTACCAGTTGCTGCGACAGGTCTGGATGGCTTTACAGCGACCACTTAGCGGCCAACCGTCGCACCCGGCGCTGGTCAGGGATTAAACACTTGTATGAACTTTCTCTCCTGCGTACCTTGAAGCCATAGGCGTGCGGGCATAATCTGGCCCGCACGTGTCATTGGAATTGTGTTGCTCGATGACGCTCTGCCTGGCCGCCTCTCAAAGCAATAGCCACAAGAAGAGGCGCGGGTGTAGGGCAGCATGACCCACAAGGGAAGAGAGATCACCATGCTCGAAAGTTGTCAGAATGCTCAGGAACGTTGGGGTGGAGTTCATCTGCTGATCGACCGCTGGCTGCAGGAGCGTGAAGAATTGATCGCTGCCTATGACAAGCTGGGCGCCAAACCTCAGGCGCTGTCCGAGGATCGAAAGCCTTTGCAGGAATTCTGCGGTGTGCTGGTCGATTATGTCTCGGCCGGCCACTTCGAGATCTACGAACAGCTGACGGGCGAGGCCAAGGCCTTCAACGACAAACGCGGCCTGGAACTGGCCGAGACGATCTATCCGCGGATCGATGTCATCACCGAAAAGCTGCTCGCGTTCAACGACCTTTGCGATGAAGGCAAATGCGTTGCGGAGAAATTCAAGGAGCTGGGCGGCCTGCTCCACGAGCGCTTCGAACTGGAAGACTGCCTGATCGAAGTGCTGCATACCGCACACAAGGAAGAGGATTCGGTTCAGGCCTGAATCGAACCTCGCAAGAACCAGAAACGGTGCGCCCACAGCGCACCGTTTTTTATTGGGCGATCAACTGGTCGCGCCGCGTAATTCCACTTCGAACACCAGTGGTGTGAATGGCGCGATCAAGTCGCCGGCACCGTCGGCGCCGTACGCTTGATCCGATGGAATCACCAGACGCCACTTCGCGCCGACCGGCATGTTTTGCAGCGCGGTGCGCCAGCCGGCGATCACGCTGTCGAGATTGAACCACTGCGGCTGGCTGTTCTGATCGAACACGGTGCCGTCCGGCAGTCGGCCGATGTACAGCACCTGCACTTTTCCATCCGGGCCGGCCTTCGTGCCATTCCCCGGCGCAAGCTCGGTCAGCAGGATGCCGTCGGCCAGCTCCTTTACACCCGGTTTGGCTTTTTCGGCGGTGAGAAAACGTCGCTCGTTTTCCATCGCCGCTTCAGTCGAAGGCATCGCCGCCTGCTCGGCTGTCTGCGATTCGTGATCGGCGAGGATCTGCTCGATGCGTGCCTCGCTCAGTGCCAACGGCTTGCCTTGATAGGCCTGCTGCAGACCTTCGATCAACGCCTGGATCTGCAGCTGCGGCACTTCCTGACGCAGTCGTTCGCCGAGGCTGGCGCCGAGGCTGTAAGCCAGATCATGAGCATCATTCGCGGTGGTTTTTTCGTCGGCCTGAGCCACGGAAAAAATCATGCAGAGGGATAAAAAAAAGTAGCGCGACATGGGCACTCTCCATCCTGAATTGCGGTGGATTATGCCAGCGCGAACGTCTGCAACGGTGAACTGCTTTTGCCAATGCGCAGAAGTTTTTTGCAAGCCTGCAACCGAGTGCTTTCGATACTGTCAACATGCCCTAGCGGCGGTAGCAGCAGAGGTCTAGTATGAGCCGCACTCACGTCAGCCAGGAGGTAAACCATGTCGGCCACCAAGAAGCCTGTAAACACTCCGTTGCATTTACTCCAACAACTCTCGGGCAGCCTGCTCGAGCATCTGGAAAACGCTTGCTCCCAAGCCTTGGCTGATGCTGAAAAACTGCTCGCCAAACTGGAAAAGCAACGCGGCAAGGCACAAGAAAAGCTGCACAAATCCCGCACCAAGCTGCAGGACGCAGCAGCAGCCGGTAAAGCCAAGGCGCAGACCAAGGCCAAGGCTGCCGTGAAGGAACTCGAAGACCTGCTCGATGCGCTGAAGGAACGTCAGTCCGACACCCGCAGCTACATTCTGCAACTCAAGCGCGATGCCCAGGAAAGCCTGAAACTGGCCCAGGGTGTCGGTCGTGTTCAAGAAGCCGTCGGCAAGGCGCTGTCCCTGCGTTCGGCTAAACCTGCAGCGGCACCTGCGAAAAAAGCAGCCGCCAAACCTGCTGCAAAAGCACCGGCCAAGGCTCCTGCAAAAGCGCCAGTGAAAGCCACTGCAAAACCAGCCGCGAAGAAACCCGCAGCCGCCAGCGCTGCCAAACCTGCGGCCAAAACCACAGCAGCCAAACCAGCTGCCGCCAAGTCAGCTGCTGCAAAACCAGCCGCCAAACCTGCGGCGAGAACTGCTGCTGCGAAAGCGGCTCCAGCGAAAACTGCCGCTGCGAAACCTGCTGCCAAGCCAGCTGCCAAAGCAGCCGTTAAAGCCGCCGCTAAACCAGCTGCCAAAACAGCTGCTGCCAAGCCTGCGGCGAAAACCGCTGCCAAACCGGTTGCTGCCAAACCTGCGGCCAAAGCGGCAGCGAAACCAGCGGCCAAGCCTGCGGTAAAAGCTGCGGCCAAACCCGCTGCAAAACCAGCGGCCAAACCGGCTGCCGCCGCCAAGCCTGCAACGACCGCCGCCAAGCCAGCGACCACCGCTAAACCGGCCGCCAAGCCAGCAGCGAAACCTGCTGCAAAACCTGCGGTGAAAAAACCTGCCGCTGCCAAGCCGGCTGCCGCGAAACCCGCTGCAGCAAAACCGACCGCTGCTCCTGCTGCCAAACCTGCCGCACCGGCAACTCCGGCTGCGACCGCTGCACCTGCACCCGCCGCCACTACCTCGACCACCGCAACCACGTCATCGTCGGCGCCGGTGTCGAGCGTCGCCAGCAACCCGTCCAGCGCTTCCTAAGCGCCGGTCGCCGCGACGCGCAGCACTTGCAGCGCGTCGCGGTTCAGGTTGGCCGCAGGGCCGGCCAGCACTTCCAGCCAGTCACTCGATTCCTTTGAATGACGCTTCCAGCCTTGCGCGGCGCCTTCCAGTCGCGACAGAAGAGCACGTTCCGCTTCCAGTTCCAGTCCCTTGATCTGCTCGCGCATCCCCTTGAGCACCGGATCGGTTTCGGCCAGCGCTTTCCACTGCATGCGCAATGTGCGCAACGGTTGCACCACCTCCCGGTCCCAAGGCTCTGTCAGTTCAAGAAGTTGCCGGGCTCGCACCTCGTTGCAGGTGGCATCGCGTTGTTCCAGCCATAAACCGCACAGCATCAGGCACACGTTGGCCCCCGCCGATTGCAGGCGCAGGCAGGCATCCTCCACGCCGGGACGGGCGTAGACGGCAAGGGCAAAGCTCCACAGGTCAGAGGACATCGTGCTACTCGCGCCAGTTGCGGGGGAAGCTGGTAGACTCCGCCGCCATTATGATCCGACTTCAGAACCTGACTTTACAGCGTGGCCCGCAACGTCTGCTAGAAGACGCCGAGCTGACCCTGCACGCCGGCCACAAAGCCGGCCTCATCGGTGCCAACGGCGCCGGCAAATCCAGCCTGTTCGCCTTGCTCCGCGGTGAGTTGCACCCGGACTCGGGCGACTGCCTGCTGCCGTCCGACTGGCGTATCGCCCACATGCGCCAGGAGGTCGACACGCTCGAGCGCCTGGCGGTCGACTATGTGCTCGACGGTGACCTGCGCCTGCGCGAAGTGCAGCGTGAGCTCGCAGCGGCCGAAGAGGCCCACGACGGCACTGCGCTGGCCCGCCTGCACGCCGAGCTCGACAGCGCCGACGGCTACACCGCCGATGCGCGGGCGCGCAAGCTGCTCGCCGGCCTCGGTTTCACCAACGAGCAGATGGATCGTCAGGTAGGAGATTTCTCCGGTGGCTGGCGGATGCGTCTGAACCTTGCGCAGGCTTTGATGTGCCCATCGGACCTGTTGCTGCTCGACGAGCCGACCAACCACTTGGACCTCGACGCCATCATCTGGCTCGAAGAGTGGCTGAAAAGTTACCCCGGCACCTTGCTGCTGATTTCCCACGACCGCGATTTTCTCGATGAAGTCGTCGATCACGTGGCTCACGTCGATCAGCGCAAGCTGACGCTCTACCGTGGCGGCTACACCGCGTTCGAACGCGCCCGTGCCGAGCGTCTGGCCCAGCAGCAACAGGCCTACGAGAAGCAGCAGGCGCAGCGTGCGCACATGGAAAGCTACATCGCCCGGTTCAAGGCCCAGGCCACCAAGGCCCGTCAGGCCCAGAGCCGGATCAAGGCGCTGGAGCGCATGGAAGAGCTGTCGGCGGCCCACGTCGATTCGCCGTTCGACTTCGTGTTCCGCGAGTCGACCAAGATCTCCAGCCCGCTGATCGATCTGTCCGATGCGCGTCTGGGTTATGGCGAGAAAACCGTGCTGGAGAAGGTCAAGCTGCAACTGACCCCCGGCGCGCGGATCGGCTTGCTCGGCCCCAACGGCGCGGGCAAGTCGACCCTGATCAAGAACCTTGCCGGCGAACTCGAACCACTGGCCGGGCGCCTGACTCGCGGTGAGAACACCGTGGTCGGTTACTTCGCTCAGCATCAACTCGACTCGCTGGATTCCAAGGCCAGCCCGTTGCTGCACTTGCAGCGTCTGGCGCCGACCGAGCGCGAGCAGACCCTGCGCGATTTCCTTGGTGGTTTCGACTTCCGCGGCGCACGGATCGACGAACCGGTGCTGAATTTCTCCGGTGGCGAAAAGGCCCGTCTGGCTTTGGCGCTGATCGCATGGGAACGGCCGAACCTGCTGCTGCTCGACGAACCGACCAACCACCTCGACCTGGAAATGCGCCTGGCGCTGACCATGGCGTTGCAGGAATTCAGCGGCGCGGTGTTGGTGGTTTCCCACGATCGGCATCTGCTCAAGAGCACCACCGACAACTTCTTCCTGGTCGCGGACGGCAAGGTCGAGGAGTTCGACGGCGACCTTGAGGACTACGCCCGTTGGCTGGTCGAGTACCGTCAGCGCAACGCCCCGGTCAGCAACACACCGGTCAACCCGGACAAGACCGACAGAAAGGCACAGCGCCAGGCCGCCGCTGCGCTGCGTCAGCAACTGGCGCCGCACAAACGCGAGGCGGACAAGCTCGAAGCCGAGCTCGGCAAGCTGCACGAGAAACTGGCGAAGGTCGATGCCAGCCTCAGCGACAGCGACCTCTACGAGCCGGCGCGCAAGAACGAACTGCGTGACCTGCTGGCCGAACAGGCCAAGCTGAAAGTCCGCGAAGGCGAACTTGAAGAAGCATGGATGCAAGCGCTGGAAACGCTGGAAAGCATGCAGGCGGAGCTGGAGGCGTTGTCCTGATGGAAGCTTTCAAACTTCCATTGCCGGCGATGTGGGCCGAGCCGATCTGGCTCGGTGTGCAGATTCTGCTGATCCTGCTGGCCGGTTACTTCGCCCAGCGCGTCGTCGCCCGATTCCTGACTCGCCTGGGCGAGAAGTATCCGTTCCCGCCGCAGTTGCTGATGCCGCTGCGCGGCGGTCTGCGCTGGCTGATCATGGGTAGTGCGCTGATCTTTGTGCTGGAGCGTCTCGGGGTGTCGGCCACGGTGCTCTGGACCGCGCTGTCGGGCTTCGTCGCGGTGGCGGCGGTGGCGTTCTTCGCCATGTGGAGCGTGCTGTCGAACCTGCTCTGCGCGATTCTGATCTTCACCGTTGGCCCGTTCCGTCTTGGCGATGTGGTCGAGTTGGTCGATACCACCGACAAACCCGGCGTCAAAGGCCGGGTGGTGGCGATCAATCTGCTCTACACCACGCTGATCGAAGCCGAAGAACTCGGCACCGGCAGCGCCATGGTGCAGGTGCCCAACAGCCTGTTCTTCCAGCGTTCGGTGCGCCGCTGGCGCGGCACTGATGTGTTCCCTTCCAGCGGTTTCGAAAAGTGATCGGACGCCGGCCACATTGGTCGGCGCCCGCAACATCCTGCAAAAAATCGGTAGTCATCCAGCCAATTCCGCATTAGCTTTGAGGATTGTCACGAGTCCGAGTCGAGGTGTGCGATGGAGCTTCAAACATGGCTGGCGTTTTTTGCCGCCTGCTGGGTGATCAGTCTTTCTCCGGGGGCCGGCGCCATTGCGTCGATGTCCAGCGGTCTGCAATACGGTTTCTGGCGCGGTTACTGGAACGCCCTGGGCCTGCAGATCGGCCTGGCTGTGCAGATTGCCATCGTCGGCGCCGGTGTCGGTGCGATCCTCACCGCTTCGGCCACTGCGTTCCACGCGATCAAATGGTTCGGTGTCGCGTATCTGGTTTATCTGGCAATCAAGCAGTGGCGCGCACTGCCGATGGACATGAGTGACGACGCGGCGGTCCGGCCGATCGGCAAGCCGCTGGCGCTGGTGTTCCGTGGTTTTCTGGTGAACATCAGCAACCCCAAGGCCCTGGTGTTCATGCTCGCGGTGCTGCCGCAGTTCATCAATCCGCATGCGCCGCTGCTGATCCAGTACGTGGTGATCGGCGTGACCATGATCGCGGTCGACCTGATCGTCATGGCCGGCTACACCGGTCTGGCGTCGAAGGTGTTGCGCCTGTTGCGCACACCGACCCAGCAGCGACGCATGAACCGCACGTTTGCCGGGCTGTTCATTGGTGCTGCGGCGTTCATGGCGACATTGCGCAAAGCGGCCGCATAAAGCGTGCAGCCACAAAAAAAGGCGACCTGAGAAGGTCGCCTTTTTCGTTTCCGGCAGTCGGTCAGTGAAGAATCACTGGCGCCGTATCACGCGGCAGATTGTTGCGCTGCTGCGGTTCGCGCGGCTGCTCGTAACCGCCACCGCCGAGCTGCATGCTCAGCTGTCCGGCCACGTCTTCGCCCAGCGCCTTCGAAACATCACGCACCACCCGCGGGCGGTTCAGCGAGATCTTGATGTCGCGGTGGTTCACCAGTTTGGTGTCCTGCGCTTCGCCCATCGCCGTGAAGGCCGAGGTGATTTCGAAGGTCTTGGTGTTGATCAGGCTGAAATCGGCCACCAGCGTCAGGCCCAGCACTGCGGAATAGCTGTCGGTGTTCGCCAGCTCGTTTACGTCCTGGGTGAAGTCGATGTCCGACACCGTGCCGAACAGCACGTAGTCGGCACCCTTGAAGTTGCCGGCCTTGATCCGCTTGATCACGTCGTAGACGTCACCCTTGGACGACGCCGTGTACGGCGTGCCCTGCACCAGCTGGAACATGCCGGTGCGCAGGATTTCACCCTTGATGTCGCCGGTGAACTTGCGCAGCTCGGTCTGTTCGATGTAGCTGGTGGTGGCTTCGAGCTCGTTGTAGCTCGAAGAACCGCTGGAACTGTAGTAGCCCTCGCGGTAATTGTTCTGGGCCGAAACGATGTGGATGTATTGCTCCACACGTTCCTGATACGCCAGATCCGTCACCGCGACTTTCGGGGCCGCCTGCACGCTGAACGCGCAAGCCAGGGCCATCATGCCAATCCATGTGCGCATCGATTAACGCTCCGTGGTTTTGCGGATCTCTTTCTCGTCCATCCACTCGGCCAGACCGCTTTCAACGTCGATCAGTTGCAGGCTGAATTTGTAGAAGACGTCCTTGTAGTCGCTGCTGCGCTTGACGATCGAGCTGATCGAACCTTCAAGACGGTATTTGGCGGCGATCATGTTGCCGGTCTTGGCCACGGTGCTCTTCTTGTACAAGCCGCTCTGGTTTTGCAGCTTGAGCTGGTCGACCTGGCTCTGCATCGCGGTGTTGTCGCTGGCGAAACGGGCAGTGCCGGACTTCATCAGCTGGGTCTTGATGCTGGTGGTGATTTCGCGGGTGTCGATGTATTCGCTGGTCTTGTTCTTCACGTCGTAGACCTGCACCACAGGACGACCCTGCAGAATGCCGGACTGGGCCAAGGAACGGGTCATCGACTCGGCGATCATCTGCAGGTCGGTCGAACCGAACTCGTTGGTCACGGTTTCAACGGCCTTGGTGTCGCCGTAGCTGATGTTCTTGCTGCCCAGGGTCGGCGAAGTGTTGGCGCAACCGCTGGCCAGCAGGGCGAGGACGGCGATGAAGGAAAAGCGTGCAAACATGGGAGTGCTCTCTGAATCGGGAATAGGGTGTCGGGCTTAAGGCGTCTTGAGTTCCAGACGGAAGTCCACGGCTTTGGGCGTCGGGGCGATGCCCTGGATGAAGCTGGTCTGGGCGCCGTACATCATCTGGCTTTTCCATACTTCTTCTTCGGCGATCGGGAAACCTTCCGGCCCGAGCCAGGCGAAGCGGTAGTAGAACGTCTTGTTGCTGTTGAGGGTGTTGCTCAACTGCACGTTGACGGTCATGAAGCCGTTTTCGCGGGCCACGCGCATCGCGCCGACCACGATGTGTTTCTGCGGGCCCATGGCCACGACCTTGCTCGCGGCACTGCCCGGCTCCGGTGGTGGCGGGGTAGCGCAGCCGCTCGCCAGCAGGGCGAGGGCAGCGACGGCGATGAGTTTGAAGCGCATGCAAAGACTCCGTTCTTAAGGTTGTTTGAGGCTGGCCACGGCGGTAGCGCCAGCGCTCGGGGTGACGTGGGCGGCGAGGCCTGCGGCGAACACCTGATTGCCGACGGCGCGCAGGGTGATCACCTGATAACGCTGATCGACGGTGACCTTGACCTGAGAGCCACCGACGGCGCTCGGCAGAGTGACTTGGTGCTCACCTTTCTTCAAGCGCAGACGTACAACCTGAGTCATGTCCGGCAGGGTGCGCCACGTACGGGTATCGGCACCTTCGAGCACAGCTGAAGAAATACCTACGGCCAGACCCGCCAGCGGGTTGGTTTCGTTGATCTTCTTCTGCGCCACACCTTTGGTGATCGCGCGCACGGTGGTGCGCAGGATGATCCCCGGCATGTCATCGCGCAGGGCGCGGCGGGACATCGCGGTGGTGCTGTTCAGCGCGGTCAGGTCGACCTGCTGGCCATCGACACCGATCTGCGCGAATGGCGCGGTGGAAGTGTCAGGTTTGATGATCGGGAACGACAGCGGAGTGATCACTACGTTGTTGGAGATTGGCAGCGGCAACGGCACGCGGATCGAATCGCGGGCCGGCGCCAGACCGCTTTGCACCACGATCAGAATGTCGCTGTCATCGCTCTTGACCGGTTTGTCGAGGTTGACCAACGCCTGCTCCAGCAGCGGCGTATTCGGGCGCAGTTCGGCAGCCTTGCGATAGCCCGGCGCAGCGAGGTCTTTTTCGCCCAGAGCTTCATAGACGAAACCGGCCAGGTAATGGCTGAACGCACTCTGGTAGCTGTTCTTCAGGCCGACCACTTCCGGCGCGTCGAGGCTGGCGACCGGGTAGCCCTGCAAATCCTTGTATTCGGTCTTGATGCCTTCTTTCTCGGCTTCCTCTTCGCTCTTGAGGTATTCCTTGTCGCGCAGGTCGGCGATCACCGCTTCGCGTTCATGAGTCTTCTTGATCGCGGTGCGGGCGCCGTCGAAGTCGTTGACCGCCAGCAGGTTCAGGGCCATCTGCGTGGTCAGCATGACTTTTTCGTAGTCGTAGCCTTCGTAGCGGCGCACCTTGTCGTTGACCAGGAAACTGCCGAACTGGGCCAGGTACTTGTCGGTGTCGAGTTTGACCGAGTCTTCCCACTTGCCCACCACCTGGTCGGCGCTGGTCCAGGCATTCTGGCTGCCGGACAGATCGCCCTTGGCGCGCAGCAGTTCACCTTTCTCGAAGTAATAGAGCAGGTCTTTGTCCGGGCCGGTGTTGTTCTTTTCCAGCAGGGTCAGGGCGGCGTCGACGTTGCCGGTGGCCAGTTGCTGGTTGGTCTGGGCCAGTTCGGAATCGTAGTTGCGAAACGCCGAACAGCCGGACAGCAGGGTGACAGCGCTGAGCGCAATCAGAGTGGGAGCGCGGAATGCCATGGGGTTACTTCTTCCATGAGTAGCGACAGCCTCGGGTGCGGGTCGGGCTGCTGGGACCGATCGGCAGTGGCGCTGGCCTCCTGCCAATTCCTCATAAAAAGAGGAGCTTTAATGCCGCAACGCGATAGCGCGGGCGCGGCATTATAAGCGGGCGATGCTGGCTATGTAATAGCTTTTTAATTGCACTGGTTGGTTGGGTGCCATTACTTATCCGGCAGTCTGGCATTGCCGATTACGTTGGCGACATCTCTCAGAACTCGCAGGTTGACCAATTGGTGATCGCGATCGATGCGCAGGGTGACCGATGACGCTCCGGGTGCATTGGGCGCATTGAATTGGTGATCGCCTTTCTTCAGCCGTATGCGCGCCACCAATGTCTTGTCGGGGAGCGTGCGCCACGTTCGGGTGTCGGCCTCCTCAAAGGGGTCGTGCTCGGTGACGACCAGCGAGGACTTGGCCGGATTGCGTTCGTTTTCCTGAGCCTGCGAGATGGCGGCCATGTTGGCGCGGAACATTGCCCGGGAAATGATCGCCGGCATGTCATCGCGAAGCGTACGAAACGCCATGTCGGTGACGCTGTTGATCACGGTCAGCGGGCGTTTGCGGCCATCCACCAGGATGTGGTCGAACGCTGGTGTGACGGTGTCCGGCACCAGGATGGGAAACGAGATCGGTGCGGTAATGACCAGACTTTCATTGAGTCGCACCGGGATCGGCACCGTTACCGAGCTGCGGGCCGGCGCCAGACCGCTCTGGACGACGATCAGAACATCGCTTTCATCATCCTTGGCCGGCGGCTGGTCGAGATTGCGCAGCGCCTGTTCGAGGAAGGGCGTGTTCGGGCGCAACTCGATTGCCTGGCGATAACCCGGTGCGGCCAGATCCCGTTCACCCAGCGCTTCGTAGGTGAACCCGGCCAGGTAATGGCTGAAAGCACTCTGGTAGCCGTTCTTCAGTTCGATAACTGCTGGCGCGTCCAGGGTGGTGACGGGATAGCCCCGCAGATCCTTGTATTGCACGACGATGCCTTGAGCTTTGGCCTGTTCCTCGAGCTCTTCATACTGGCGCTCCCGCTGGCGGGCGATCAGTGCTTCACGTTCGTGGGTCTTCTTGATGTCTGCCCGGGCGCCGTCGAAATCACTTTCACCCAATTGGTTGAGGGCCATCTGTGTGGTCAGCATGACTTTTTCGTAGTCATAGCCTTCGTAGCGGCTGAGCTTGTCATTGACCAGCATGGTGCCCATTTCATAGGCAAACCGGTTGAGCAGCTTCATGGGGGCGGAAGGCACGGCTTCTTCACGCTGGAACACCATCCGGTCGGCGCTGCGCCAGGCTTTCTGGCTCTGCGGGCGGGCGTTGGCGAAGCTGAGAATCGAACCCTTCTCGAAGTAGTAGAGCAGGTCCTTGTCTTCCCACGGGTTGTGCCACTCCAGCACATCCAGGGCGCCCTGATAGTCGCCGAGCATCAACCGGTCATTGGTCTGCTGCATTTCCAGATCGTAATTGCGATAAGCCGCGCAGCCGCTCAGTTGCAGGATCGCGCTGATTAATACCGGGAGCAGCAAGCATTGGCGCATGGAGTGCAGCTCTTCCTGGAGCAGAGAGGCGAAAGGTGAAGGATTATAGGGGTGGGCAGTGGCCATGTGCCGGGGATTGGAGAGAAAGCTTGAGGGAATCGCGCTCGAAGTGAACAATATGTAACTTCGCATTTCCACTTGAGACTCATTCATGACTGCCGCGTCCCGATTTCTGGCCTGGCTGGTGTTCCCGCTGTGCGCCCTGAGCAGCTTCAATCTGCT
Source organism: Pseudomonas pharyngis (assembly GCF_021602345.1). Lineage (GTDB taxonomy): Bacteria > Pseudomonadota > Gammaproteobacteria > Pseudomonadales > Pseudomonadaceae > Aquipseudomonas > Aquipseudomonas pharyngis. The sequence continues at coordinate 399,222 of NZ_BQID01000001.1, read as the reverse complement.
GGCCGACACCGTGGAAGGCGCGCCGCAAGCGTTGCACCTGCTTGATTACATCAGCGCCGATTACCCGCCGACGGTAGCGGCAGGCAAGGTCATCGACGATGGCGAATACCGCGAGCAACTGGAATTCACCCAGGTGCTGCAGGGGCTGATCGCCGGCCTGCCGGCCAAACCGGAGAAAGCGGCGCTGGAACAGGGCGTCAGCGCCTTGCACGCCGCGATCACGGCGAAACAGGACGGTGCGGACGTGGCCCGTCAGGCCCGACAACTGGGGGCGAAACTGGCGGTGGCTTATGAAGTCAGCCAGGCCCCGATCATCACGCCTGATCCGACCCGTGGTGCGCCGCTCTACGCGCAAAACTGCTCGGTGTGCCACGGCGACGCGGGTGCCGGCGACGGCCCGGCAGGTCTCGGTATGACGCCGGCGCCGGCCAATCTGCGCGATGCTGCGCGGATGGATCACCTGAGCCTGTATGCGATCTACAGCACCCTCGGCCAGGGCGTCGAAGGCACTGACATGCCAGCCTTTGCCGATCAACTGGACGACCGTCAGCGCTGGGATCTGGCGACCTATATCGCGCAGTTCAGCGCCGATCCGGCCACGGCCAAAGCCGACAAGACCTACAACATTGCCGATCTGGCCCGCCAGACCCCGGCCGAGGTGCAGGCTGCCGAGGGCGCTGAAGCCGCCGCGATCTTCCGTGCGCAACGGGCGCAGCCGCCGCAGGTCAAGCGCGGCCCGGCGCAGTTGCTCGACTACACCGCCGCGACCCTGGACAAGAGCCTGGCGGCGTACCGTGCCGGTGAACACGATCAGGCTTACGACCTGTCGGTGGCGGCGTATCTGGAAGGCTTCGAACTGGTCGAAAGCTCGCTGGACAACGTCGACGCCAACGTGCGCAAGGACACCGAAAAGTCCCTGATGGCCTATCGGCAATCGCTGCAGGACGGCTTGCCGGTGGAGCAGGCCGAACAGCGTCTCGATGCGGCCAAGGCCAAACTCAAGGAGTCTGCCGGCCTGTTGGGCAGCGATGGATTGAGCTGGTCGCTGAGCTACATCTCCGGTCTGCTGATTCTGCTGCGCGAAGGTCTGGAAGCGATTCTGGTGCTGGCGGCGATCCTCGCGTTCCTGCGCAACACCGGCCAGCAATCGGCGGTGCGCAGCGTCAACGTCGGTTGGGGTCTGGCATTGCTGGCCGGTCTCGGGACCTGGGCGCTGGCGGCGTACGTGATCGATGTCAGCGGCTCCCAGCGTGAACTGCTGGAAGGCGCCACGGCGCTGTTCGCCAGCGTCATGGTGCTGTGGCTCGGGGTGTGGATGCACGACCGTCGCCACGCGGCAGCCTGGCAGGACTACATCAAGCAGAGTCTGGTTGGCGGAGGCGGGCGTTTCGGTTTCGCGATCCTGGCGTTCTTCTCGGTGTACCGCGAGCTGTTCGAAGTGATCCTGTTCTACGAAACCCTGTGGCTGCAGGCCGGTCCTGCCGGGCACAACGCGGTGTTGGCGGGCGGTGCGACGGCGCTGGTGCTGCTGTTCGGTCTGGCGTGGGTGATCCTGCGCGGTTCGGCGAAACTGCCGCTGGCGCTGTTCTTCAGCATCAACGCGGCGCTGCTCTGCGCGTTGTCGGTGGTGTTCGCCGGTCATGGCGTGAAGGCGCTGCAGGAAGCCGGGATCTTTGGCACCCGGCCGGTGGCGTTCTTCGATTTCGACTGGCTGGGGATTCACGCTGATGCCTATTCGCTGACGGCGCAGGCCGTGGCGATTGCGGCGATCATCGTGCTGTATGGCCGCAGTTGGGTGGCTGAAAAGCGCCGCATGGCGGCTTGAGATGATGCGCGTATGGATCGATGCCGACGCCTGCCCGAAGATGGCCAAGGAGTTGGTGGTGAAGTTCGCCCTCAAACGCCGCTTCGAAGTGGTGCTGGTGGCGGGGCAGCCGCAGAGCAAGCCGGCGCTGGCGCTCGTCAAGCTGATCGTGGTGCCGAGCGGCCCGGATGCGGCGGATGATTATCTGGTGGAGCATGCGGTGCCGGGTGAACTGGTGATCTGCAGCGACATTCCACTGGCCGACCGGCTGGTGAAGAAGGGCGTTGCAGCGCTGGACCCGCGAGGCAAAGAGTTCGACGCGCAGAACATGGGTGAGCGGCTGGCGACACGCAACCTGTTCACCGACCTGCGTGAGCAAGGCCAGGTCACTGGCGGCCCGGCGCCGTTCGGTGACCGCGAGAAGCAGGCGTTCGCCAATGCGCTGGACCGGATCCTCACAAGGCTCGCCCGCAAAACCTGAACATTACACAAATCCTCTGTGGGAGCGGGCTTGCTCGCGAAGGCGGTGTGTCATTCAACGAATAGTTGTCTGACCTGACGTCTTCGCGAGCAAGCCCGCTCCCACATTGGGTGTGTATTCGACCAAGAGATCAGGCGTCGTTTTCGTGGGTCAGCTCTAGCACCCGATCCACCAGCTTGTTGATCCCCGAAGCCGCCTCACTGATCGACTGCGCCAGCATGTAGGCCGGAGTGGTCACCAGTTTGCGCGCCTTGTCTTCAATAATGTCGGTCACCGCGCAGTCTTCGTGGTTGGCGCCCATCTTGTTCATGGCGGCGGCCGTGTCGGCGTCGTTGCCGATGGTGCAGGTCACGCCCGGGCCGTAGATCTTCGCGGCCAGCGCCGGCGAAATGCAGATCAGGCCCACCGGTTTGCCCGCTTCGGCAAAGGCTTCGGCCAGCGCCAGTACTTGCGGCTGCACGGTGCAGCCGGCGCCTTCGATGGCGAAGTTCGACAGGTTCTTCGCCGCACCGAAACCGCCTGGCACGATCAGCGCATCGAAGTCCTCGACATCGGCCTCACGCAGATCCTTGACGTTGCCTCGGGCGATGCGAGCCGATTCCACCAGCACGTTGCGCGACTCGGGCATTTCTTCGCCGGTCAGGTGATTGATCACATGCAGTTGAGCGATGTTCGGGGCGAAGCACTGCACCTGGGCGCCGCGCTGGTCGAGGCGCAACAGGGTAATGACGCTTTCGTAGATCTCGGCGCCGTCGTAAACGCCGCAACCGGACAGGATCACTGCAACTTTTTTGCTCATGGGTTTCTCTCCAGATTCATGGCGCTAAATGTCCTCTAATTTGTCGTTCGTTGCCATAGGATCAAGCCGCGGCTACACCTAGGATCTGAGCTACAGATTCCGACCAGGGCGCGTCATGAACTTCATCCTGTATGCGGTACCGTTTTTCTTCGTGTTGATTGCGGCGGAGCTCATCGCCGACCGCTGGCGCGGGGTGAGCAACTATCGCCTGGCCGATGCGGTGAGCAGCATCAGCACCGGGGTGTTGTCGACCACCACCGGCCTGTTGACCAAGGGCGTGGGCCTGGTGACCTATGCGTTTGCCCTGGAGCATCTGGCGCTGGTCAGGTTGCCTGCGGACAGCGTCTGGGTCTGGGTGTTTGCCTTTGTCTTCTATGACTTCTGCTATTACTGGCTGCATCGCATGGGCCATGAACGGAACATTCTCTGGGCGGCGCATTCGGTGCATCACCAGAGCGAGGACTACAACCTTTCCACGGCCTTGCGCCAGACCAGCACCGGGTTCCTGCTGAGCTGGATCTTCTACCTGCCGATGGCCGTGCTCGGGGTGCCGCTGCTGGTGTTCGTCAGCGTTGCGGCGCTGAATCTGCTGTATCAGTTCTGGGTCCATACCCGGCACATTCCCAAGCTCGGCTGGTTCGAGTGGTGCTTCGTCACGCCGTCCAACCATCGGGCCCACCATGCACAGAACGCTCTCTACATGGATCGCAACTACGGCGGGGTGTTCATTATTTGGGACCGACTGTTCGGCTCCTTCCAGGAGGAGGACGACAACGAGCCGGTGATTTTCGGCGTGACCACGCCGCTGGCGAGCTGGAACCCGTTGTGGGCCAACCTGCAGTTTTATGCGCAGCTATGGGATGACGCGCGCCGGGCCGAGCGTACGTGGGACAAGATCCGGATCTGGTTCATGCGTACCGGCTGGCGTCCGGCGGACGTCGCGGCGAAGTACCCGATGAACAAGCCGGACCTGAGTCAGTTCCGCAAATTCGAGGTGCCGCTGGACAGTCGTCAGCAGTGGTACGTGGGGTTGCAGTTTGGCGTCTATGTGGCGCTGGGCAGTTATCTGATGAATCTGGAACACAGTCTGCCCACCGGAGCATTGCTGCTCGGCTGGGGCGCGGTGGCGTTCGGTTTGTTCGTGTTGGGCGTAGCCCTGGAGAATCGCCCGTGGGCGGGCAAGCTGGAAGTGTTGCGGCTGGCTTCGAACCTGCCGCTGGTGTGGCTGGCGCCGCTGGTCGGACTCTGGCCGGCCAGCCCGGGGATATGGGTCGGCCTGCTCAGTTACAGCCTGCTCAGCGGCATCGGGCTGTATTGCTGTCGCCAGCGACTTACTCGGCTGGCGTCTTAGGATCGGCGGCGTTGGTCATTTCGACTTTGTGCCGTTCGGCCTTGGCCAGCAGCTCGGCCTGTTCTTGCTCGTAAACCTTTTTCGCCAGCCGGGCATTCTTGAACCGGCGGCGCAGCCATAGGCCCAGGCCGAGCACCAGCAGAGCGCCCAGCACCCACAACTCATACTTCTTGATGCTGCCGAGCATGCCTTCGAGCACGGCACCGAAGTGGTAAGCAGCGGCGGCCAGGGCGGTGGCCCAGATCGCGGCGCCGATACCGTTGAGCAGCAGATAACGTCCCGGGGGATAGCCCGAGAGGCCGATTGCCACCGGCATCACCGTGCGCAGTCCGTACACGAAGCGAAAGCTCAGGACCCAGATGTCCGGGTGCTTGCGGATGTGTTCCAGCGCGCGGTCGCCCATCATCTGCCAGCGCGGTTTGCGCGCCAGCAGCTTGCGCCCGTGCTTGCGGCCCAGGAAGTACCACAGCTGATCGCCGGCATAGCTGCCGAAGAACGCCACGACCACCACCAGTTTGATGTCCATGTATTCACGGAACGCGAGGAAGCCCGCGAGCACCAGGATGGTTTCGCCTTCGAAGAACGTCCCGAGAAACAGGGCAAAGTAGCCGAAGTCATGCAGAAATTGTTGGAGCATTGTCTGGGTGCTGGCGAAATGAACGCGCAGCCTAACCCTTCGGACACATTCAGGAAAGTGTCGAAATGTGTCTCGACGTGAACATTTCCTACACGGACAATGGAAAGCGACTACCTGTCGCAGGGGTGCACATAACTGTCATACGACCGTCATAATGGCCATCTATAACTGTCACGCTCGCCCGTTTGCGCGGGCTCAGGAGTCTGCCGTGAGCTTTACCCCAGCCAACCGTCTGTTCCCTGCCACCCGCCTGCGTCGCAATCGCCGTGATGATTTTTCCCGGCGGCTGGTGCGTGAGAATGTGCTGACGGTCGATGACCTGATCCTGCCGGTGTTCGTCCTCGACGGTGAAAACCGCCGCGAAGCCGTGGCCTCGATGCCGGGTGTCGAGCGCCTGACCATCGACCTGCTGCTTGAAGAAGCCGCCACATGGGTCGAGCTGGGGATTCCGGCGCTGGCGCTGTTCCCGGTCACCCCGCCTGAACTCAAATCCCTCGATGCCGCCGAAGCCTGGAATCCCGAAGGTATCGCGCAGCGCGCTACTCGCGCCCTGCGTGACCGGTTCCCGGAACTGGGCGTTATCACTGACGTCGCCCTCGACCCGTTCACCACTCACGGTCAGGACGGCATTCTCGATGAAGAAGGCTATGTGCAGAACGACATCACCGTCGATGCACTGGTCAAGCAAGCCTTGTCCCATGCTGCTGCGGGCGCCCAGGTGGTTGCGCCGTCGGACATGATGGACGGCCGCATTCAGGCGATCCGCGAAGCGCTGGAGCTGGCCGGTCACGTCAACGTGCGGATCATGGCCTACTCGGCCAAGTACACCAGTGCCTATTACGGCCCGTTCCGCGATGCGGTGGGTTCGGCCGCGAACCTGGGCAAGGCGAACAAGGCCTCCTATCAGATGGACCCGGCCAACAGCGATGAAGCCCTGCACGAAGTGGGTGCGGACTTGTCTGAAGGCGCGGACATGGTCATGGTCAAACCCGGCATGCCGTACCTGGACATTTTGTTCCGGGTAAAAGATGCCTTCAAAGTGCCGACCTTCGTCTATCAGGTCAGCGGCGAATACGCCATGCACATGGCGGCGATCCAGAATGGCTGGTTGAGCGAAGGCGTGATCCTCGAATCCCTGACCGCCTTTAAACGTGCCGGCGCTGATGGCATCCTGACTTACTTTGCTGTCCGTGCCGCTCAATTGTTACGAGAGCAGAAATAGCCCTCCCAGGAACATTCGATGAATACCGAAGGACTCACTGAAGTTGCCGTAAAAGAAGCTCAACCCGTGGTCGAGCAGATTACCGAAACCCCGCCGGAACTGGAGCCTGCGCCACCCGCGCCGGCAACCGAGCCTGCCGCGGCGGTTCCGGCGATCGCGATTCCCGGCCTGGATGACAGCAGCCTGTACATCCACCGTGAATTGTCGCAACTGCAGTTCAACATCCGCGTGCTGGAACAGGCGCTGGACGAGTCCTACCCGTTGCTGGAGCGGCTGAAGTTCCTGCTGATCTTCTCCAGCAACCTCGACGAATTCTTCGAAATCCGCGTCGCCGGCCTCAAGAAGCAGATCACCTTCGCCCGTGAACAGGCCGGCGCCGACGGCCTGCAACCGCATCAGGCACTGGCCCGGATCAGCGAGCTGGTGCACGGTCACGTAGATCGCCAGTACGCGATCCTCAACGACATCCTGCTCCCGGAGCTGGAAAAGCATCAGGTGCGTTTCATCCGTCGTCGCCACTGGACGACCAAGATCAAAACCTGGGTCCGCCGCTATTTCCGCGACGAGATCGCGCCGATCATCACTCCGATCGGCCTCGACCCGACGCACCCGTTCCCGTTGCTGGTGAACAAGAGCCTGAACTTCATCGTCGAGCTCGAAGGTATCGACGCCTTCGGTCGCGATTCCGGTCTGGCGATCATCCCGGCACCGCGCCTGTTGCCGCGAATCATCAAGGTGCCGGAAGAAGTCGGCGGCCCTGGCGACAACTATGTGTTCCTGTCGTCGATGATCCACGCCCACGCCGATGACCTGTTCCAGGGCATGAAGGTAAAAGGCTGCTACCAGTTCCGCCTGACCCGAAACGCCGACCTGGCGCTCGATTCCGAAGACGTCGAAGACCTGGCCCGCGCACTGCGTGGCGAGCTGTTTTCGCGTCGATACGGTGACGCCGTGCGCCTGGAAGTCGCCGACACTTGCCCGAAACACCTGTCGGACTACCTGCTCAAGCAGTTCAACCTGAGCGAGACCGAGCTGTATCAGGTCAACGGTCCGGTGAACCTGACGCGTCTGTTCAGCATCACCGGCCTGGACAGCCATCCGGAGCTGCAATACACGCCGTTCACGCCGCAGATCCCGAAACTGCTGCAGAACAGCGAAAACATTTTCAGCGTGATCAGCAAGCAGGACATCCTGTTGCTGCACCCGTTCGAGTCGTTCACCCCGGTGGTCGACCTGTTGCGCCAGGCCGCCAAGGACCCGCACGTCCTCGCCGTGCGCCAGACCCTGTACCGTTCCGGCGCCAACTCGGAAATCGTCGATGCGCTGGTGGACGCCGCGCGTAACGGCAAGGAAGTGACGGCGGTCATCGAGCTGCGAGCGCGCTTCGACGAAGAGTCCAACCTGCAACTGGCCAGCCGTCTGCAAGCGGCGGGTGCGGTGGTGATCTACGGTGTGGTCGGCTTCAAGACCCACGCCAAGATGATGCTGATCCTGCGCCGCGAGGCCGGTGAGATCGTGCGTTACGCGCACCTCGGCACCGGTAACTACCACGCCGGCAACGCCCGTCTGTACACCGACTACAGCCTGCTGACCTCCGACGACGCCTTGTGCGAAGACGTCGGCAAACTGTTCAGCCAGTTGATCGGCATGGGCAAGACGCTGCGCATGAAGAAGCTGCTGCATGCGCCGTTCACTCTGAAGAAGGGCATGCTCGACATGATCACCCGCGAGACGCAATTCGCGCTCGACGGTAAACCGGCGCACATCATCGCCAAGTTCAACTCGCTGACCGATCCGAAGATCATTCGCGCGCTGTACAAGGCCAGCCAGTCCGGCGTGCGCATCGATCTGGTGGTGCGCGGCATGTGCTGCCTGCGTCCGGGCATCGCCGGGGTTTCGCACAACATCCACGTGCGCTCGATCATCGGCCGCTTCCTTGAGCACACCCGAGTGTTCTACTTCCTCAACGGTGGCGAAGAGCAGATGTTCCTGTCCAGCGCCGACTGGATGGAACGCAACCTCGACAAGCGCGTCGAGACTTGCTTCCCGGTGGAAGGCAAGAAGCTGCTGACCCGGGTCAAGAAAGAGCTGGAGCTGTACCTGACCGACAACACCCACAGCTGGAGCCTGCAATCGGACGGTCGCTACATCCGCAACACGCCGACCGGCAACCAGAACCCGCGCAGTGCGCAGGCGACGTTGCTGGAGCGATTGGGCAGTCCGATTCTGCCGGTGAGCAGCTGAGAGCTTAAAAGCACCCCCTCACCCTAACCCTCTCCCAGAGGGAGAGGGGACTGATCGAGTTGGATGCTCGAGGTACATCGACCTGAAATATCGAGTCGAACTCAGGTCTTGAAAAGCATGAAGATCGGCTCCCTTTCCCCCCTCGTCCCCTTGGGGGAGAGGGTTGGGGTGAGGGGGATCGATCGTAAGCACACCACCTGAATCCAGCCGAGCACCCAATAAAAAGGCGATCCCGAAGGATCGCCTTTTTTGTGCCCGCCCGTTACTCAATGTACGGTCAGGACAATCCCCACCCGCGTCAGCCACTCCGCCTCAAGCCCGAAATCCGCCTGGGTCAGCTGATTTTCATCCAGCCAGTTCTCCGGGAATTCCACGTCGAGGTGGTTGCCATTTGCATGCAGCGTCACTTGCGGCATCGCCTGAGTGCCACGGATGTGGTGGAACAGGATGGCGAAACGCAGCAGCACGCACAGGCGGATCAGCTTGTCGCCGTCGTCGCCGAACTCGGCGAACTTGTCCTTGGGGATGTTGCGACGGTGGCCGCGCACCAGCAGGGCGAGCATTTGCTGGTCTTCGCGGGAGAACCCGGCGAGGTCCGAGTGTTCGATCAGGTAGGCGCCGTGCTTGTGGTAGTGATAGTGCGCGATGTCGAGCCCGACTTCGTGCACTTTCGCCGCCCAGCCCAGCAGTTCGCGCCAGATGCCGTCGTCCAGCTCCCAATCCACGGCCACTTGATCGAAGGCGTGCAAGGCTTTGCGCTCGACCCGTGCGGCCTGTTCCTGATCGACGTGGTAGCGCTCCATCAGCGAGGTCAGGGTGCGTTCGCGCACGTCTTCGTGGTGATGGCGGCCGAGCAGGTCGTAGAGCACGCCTTCACGCAGCGCGCCTTCGCAGTGATCCATGCGTTGCAGTTCGAGGGCGTCGAAGATCGCTTCGAGAATCGCCAGACCGGCCGGGAAGATCGCCCGACGATCCGGCTTGATGCCTTCGAAATCGATCTTGTCGACATCGCCGAGCTTGAACAGACGGCGCTTGAGCCACGCCAGGCCTTCGGCATTCACCTCGCCGGTGCCATGACCGCCGGCCTTCAGCGCCAGACCGATGGCGCGGATGGTGCCCGAGGAGCCGATGGCTTCATCCCAGGTCAGGCGATGCAGGGCGTGTTCGATGCTCATGATCTCCAGGCGCGCCGCCGTGTACGCCTGGGCGTAGCGGGCCGGGGTGATCTTGCCGTCCTTGAAGTAGCGCTGGGTGAAACTCACGCAGCCCATTTGCAGGCTTTCGCGCAGCAGCGGTTCGAAACGCTGGCCAATGATGAATTCGGTACTGCCGCCGCCGATGTCGGCGACCAGGCGTTTGCCCGGGGTGTCGGCGAGGGTGTGGGACACGCCGAGGTAGATCAGGCGGGCCTCTTCACGGCCGGAGATGACTTCCACCGGATGGCCGAGGATTTCTTCTGCGCGGCGGATGAATTCGCCACGGTTGCGCGCCTCACGCAGGGCGTTCGTGCCGACGATCCGCACGGCGCCCAGTGGCATGCCGTTGATCAGTTGGGCAAAGCGCTTGAGGCAGTCGAGCCCGCGCTGCATGGATTCTTCGTTGAGCTGACGCTCATCGTCGATGCCAGCGGCCAGCTGAACCTTTTCTCCGAGCCGTTCGAGAATACGGATTTCGCCGTTCTGGGCCTTGGCCACGACCATATGGAAGCTGTTGGAGCCCAGGTCGATCGCGGCGATCAGGGACAGATTCTTGGCTTGGGATTGCGGCATGGTCTGGGGGTCTCGGTCGATAACCCCGACATCGTGCCACGATCAAACGCTGCCGCCAACGCGCATGGTTCAAACCGTTGATTCAGCGCATAAAGTCTCAAGACCGCGGCGCGGCCATTCGCGGGCAAGCCCGCTCCCACAGGTTTTGTGTCGAACACAAAACGGTATCCCGCTAGAGAACCCTGTGGGAGCGGGCTTGGTCCGGGCGGCGATCCGACGATGAGGTCAGAAAAGTCCCTGAAAATCCTTCAGGCAGTCGCCTCGACGGTGCCAATGAAGTTCGCCAGTTCCGGCGTCTGCGGATCGGCAAACAGCACTTTCGGGTCCCCTACCTCGTGCACCTTGCCCTGATGCATGAACACCAGTTTGTCCCCGACCTCCCGAGCGAAGCGCATTTCGTGGGTGACCATGATCAGGGTCATGCCTTCCTTCGCGAGCTGGCGGACCACGCTGAGCACTTCGTTGACCAGCTCCGGGTCCAGCGCCGAGGTGATCTCGTCGCACAGCAGCACCTTGGGCGACATCGCCAGCGCCCGGGCAATCGCCACGCGCTGTTGCTGACCGCCGGAGAGACGCTCCGGGAAGGCATCGAACTTCTCACCCAGACCCACACGTTCCAGCATCTGTCGCGCCAGTTCTTGTGCCTTGGCCTTGGGCACTTTCTGCACCACCTGCGGCGCGAGCATCACGTTTTCACCCACCGTCAGGTGCGGGAAAAGGTTGAACTGCTGAAACACCATGCCGACTTTCTGCCGCAGGCTGCGCAGGTCGGCGCGGGCGGCGTCGAGGTATTCGCCGTCAACTTCGATCACACCGTCGTTGATGGACTCCAGACCGTTGAGGGTGCGCAGCAGGGTGGACTTGCCTGAGCCGCTGCGGCCGATGATCGCCACCACCTGACCTTCCTCGACGCTCAGGTCGATGCCTTTGAGCACGTGGTGATCGCCGTAATATTTATGCAGGGCAGAAATTCTAAGCAGAGGCATGCAGTCTCCTTTCCAGGTAGCGCGCACTGAGGGACAGGGGGTAGCAGAGCAGGAAGTAGCCCAAGGCAACGAGGCCGTAGACCATGAACGGTTCGAAAGTGGCGTTGGCGAGCATGCCGCCGGTCTTGGTCAGCTCGGTGAAGCCGATGATCGAGGTCACCGCGGTTCCCTTGACCACTTGCACCGAGAAGCCCACGGTCGGCGCCACGGCAATCCGCAGCGCTTGCGGCAAGATCACGTAGCGCAGTTGCTCCAGCGGATTCAGCGCCAGGCTCGACGAAGCTTCCCACTGACCATTGGGAATCGCCTCGACGCAGCCGCGCCAGATCTCCGCCAGATAAGCACTGGTGAACAGGGTCAGGGCAATCGCCGCCGCCATCCACGGCGAAATTTCCACCCCGGCCAGGGCCACGCCGAAGAACACCAGAAACAGCTGCATCAACAGCGGTGTGCCCTGGAACAGTTCGATCCAGGTGCGGGCGATGCTGCTGGGCAGCGGGTTTTTCGAGATGCGCATGATCAGGATCAGCAACCCGACGATACCGCCGCCGATGAACGCCACCAGCGACAGCGCCAGCGTCCATTGCAGGCCGGTCAGCAGATTGCGCAGGATGTCCCAGAACGTGAAGTCGCTCATTGGCTGCTCCTTGCGCTGCTTTTAGACAGATAACGCCGACCGAGCCAGTTCAATAGCTGACGGATCAGCAGCGCCATGCACAGATAAATGAGGGTGGTCAGCGCATAGGTTTCAAAGGCGCGGAAGTTGCGCGACTGAATGAAGTTGGCGGCGAAGCTCAATTCTTCGGTGGCAATCTGCGAACACACCGCCGAACCGAGCATGACGATGATGATCTGGCTGCTCAGCGCCGGCCAGACCTTGCCCAGCGCCGGCAGCAGCACCACGTGACGAAACGCCTCGAAGCGGCTCATCGCCAATGCCGCCGCCGCTTCCAGTTGTCCGCGCGGGATCGCCTGGATGCCGGCGCGGATGATTTCGGTCGAGTACGCACCGAGATTGATCACCATCGCCAGCACCGCCGCCTGCCACTCGGAAATCTGCACGCCGAGGGACGGCAGGCCGAAGAAGATGAAGAACAACTGCACCAGAAACGGCGTGTTGCGGATCAACTCCACATACACGCCGAAGATCGCCGAGAACGGGCGGATGTTCCACGCCCGCACCAGCGCCCCGACGATGCCCACGCCAACCCCGAAGAGTGCGCCGATGGCCGTCAGCTCAAGGGTGAACAGCGCCCCGCGCAAGAGCAGGTCGGTGTTTTCCACCACCGGCAAAAAATCGAACTGATAGGCCATGAAGGTCTCCCGCGTCGCCGGTCAGAGGTCGGCCGGCAGCGGCTCTTTGAGCCAGGTCTGCGCGTTCTTTTCCAGCGCGCCGTCAGCCTTGGCGGTGGTCAGGATCTCGTTGACCTTGCCCAGCAGCGCCGGCTCGTTCTTGTTCACGCCGACGTAGACCGGCGAATCCTTGAGCTTCACTTTCAGCGCGGGTACGCGTTTGGGGTTCTTTTCACTGATCGCGACCATTACCACGTTGCCGCTGGCGATCAGGTCGACCTGACCTGCGAGGTAGGCGGCGATGGTCGAGTTGTTGTCTTCGAAGCGCTTGATGGTCACGCCTTCGGGGGCGACCTTGGTCAGCTCGATATCTTCGATGGCGCCACGGGTGACGCTGATGGTTTTGCCTTTGAGATCGTCGAGGGTGCTGACCGCTGCATCCGGCGGGCCGAACACGGCGAGGTAGAACGGCGCGTAGGCGCGGGAGAAATCGATGACCTTCTCGCGCTCGGGGTTCTTGCCGAGGCTGGAAATCACCAGGTCGACCTTGCCGGTGGTCAGGAACGGAATGCGGTTGGTGCTGTTGACCGGGGTCAGTTCGAGTTTGACCTTGAGCTGCTCGGCCAGCAGTTTCGCGGTGTCGATATCGAGGCCGCGCGGCTTCATGTCCGGGCCGACCGAACCGAACGGCGGGAAGTCCTGGGGCACGGCGACTTTCAAGGTGCCGCGCTTGACCACGTCATCCAGACCGTCGGCATGGGCGGGGGCCTGGCTCAGCATCAGACCGGCAAACAGGGCGGCGAGGAGGGCGCTGTAACGCTTCGTCATGGACAATCTCCGGATCGGCGGGAAGTGAATTCTGCGATCGGACAGAGCACGGGCCGTGCCAAGACAGGGGTTTGGCGTCGCAAAGCCACGGGTTTGGCGGGTTTGTTCGGTCTTACTGGTCTGAACAGTCAGGTCGGATTTCGCACTGCGATAGCGCATCGACGCGCACCGTCGAACCCCGCTGGGGCACGACTTGCCTGATGCCTCGAATAGCTTTACAACTGGCCGCACCTTGGCCTGGTCCGTCTGGAAAACCATGAACTCGATCTCCCGCGCCGTACCCGAAGTGGCGCTGCAAGCGATCCGCAAACTGATTACCGAGCAGGGCTTCGGCCCCGGCGATGCGTTGCCCTCGCAGCGGGATCTGGCGGTTCAGCTGGGCGTCAGCCGCGCGTCGTTGCGTGAGGCGTTGTCGTCCTTGAGTGCGCTGGGTGTGGTCAGCATTCAACCGGGCAAAGGCGTGTTCGTGCAGGCGCCGGTCGAGTTGCCTCGTGGCGAGGGCGCACCGGCCTGGCCGTTCGCCGCCCAGGCTTCGCCGCTGGAAATCTTTCAGTTGCGCTATGCGCTGGAAGGGTTTGCGGCCGGTTTGGCGGCCGTGACGTTGAGCACGTTTGATCTGGACGAACTGGAAGACAACGTCGCCGCCATGCGCGAGCAACTGCGCGCCGGCGACTTCGAGGCGGCGGCGAAACTGGATTTCGAATTCCACCGGCGGATCCTCCTGGCCAGCGGCAATCAGGCGATGCTGAGCATCCTCACCGCCAGCGCCGACATCTTTCTGGAGAGCCAGAAGCTACCGTTCATCCGCGCCGAGCGGGCCATGGAAACCTGGCAGGAACACCGCAAGATCCTCCGCGCCCTGGCCCGCCGGGCCTCCGCCGCCGCGCAGAAAGCCATGCAGGAGCACGTGCGCAACGCGGCCCTGCGCACCGGAATTTCCTTCATCGCCCCCGCCAGCGCGTGACTTGAGCTATACCCAAACTCATCGAGTGCCATAGCAAGACTCAATCATCTGCGGCTTCCTGAACAAGGGAAGGGCGGCTATGATGGGCCACGTTTTTTTGCTTACAACCTGGAGAATTCCATGAGCAGCGATCTGATCAAACACGTTAGCGACGCTAGCTTCGAAGCCGACGTACTCAAGGCCGAAGGCGCTGTCCTGGTCGACTACTGGGCTGAATGGTGCGGCCCTTGCAAAATGATCGCTCCGGTTCTGGACGAGATTGCAGAGACTTACAAAGGCAAGCTGACCGTCGCCAAGCTGAACATCGACGAAAACCAGGAAACCCCTGCCAAGCACGGCGTACGTGGTATTCCGACCCTGATGCTGTTCAAGAACGGCAACGTGGAAGCGACCAAGGTCGGCGCTCTGTCGAAGTCGCAACTGGCTGCTTTCCTCGACGCCAACATCTAAGCGTCGCGGTAAAGTCGTCCTCAAAAAGCCCCGCAAATTGCGGGGCTTTTTGCGTATTCAGGGCTAGACGCTCCGAAACTCAGGTGGTACATTCGGCCCCGCACTGGTTTCTCCACTGCCCCCTGCTAGCCGTCGCCGACGCACTCCTTTTCGAATAAGTACGCGATCCTGTCGCCTCTCCGCGGCGCGGCCTCATTAAGCCAAAAGCTTAATTTCCCCCCCCTCCATAAATGATTACGTCATTCCTATATGAATCTGACTGAACTCAAGCAAAAGCCGATTACCGAACTGCTCGAATTGGCCGAACAGATGGGCATAGAAAATATGGCCCGTTCGCGCAAGCAGGACGTGATTTTCTCCCTGCTGAAAAAGCACGCTAAAAGCGGTGAGGAAATCTCCGGTGATGGCGTGCTGGAGATTCTCCAGGACGGCTTCGGCTTCCTGCGCTCCGCTGACGCTTCCTACCTCGCCGGTCCTGACGACATCTACGTCTCGCCGAGCCAGATCCGCCGTTTCAACTTGCGCACCGGTGACACCATCGTTGGCAAGATCCGCCCTCCGAAGGAAGGCGAGCGTTATTTCGCCCTGCTCAAGGTCGACACGATCAACTTCGATCGTCCTGAGAACGCGAAGAACAAGATTCTCTTCGAGAACCTGACCCCGCTGTTCCCGACCGTGCGCATGAAGATGGAAGCCGGCAACGGTTCCACCGAAGACCTGACCGGTCGTGTGATCGACCTGTGCGCTCCGATCGGCAAAGGCCAGCGTGGTCTGATCGTTGCACCGCCGAAAGCCGGTAAAACGATCATGCTGCAGAACATCGCAGCGAACATCGCCCGTAACAACCCTGAAGTTCACCTGATCGTGCTGTTGATCGACGAGCGTCCGGAAGAAGTGACCGAAATGCAGCGCACCGTGCGCGGCGAAGTGGTTGCCTCGACCTTCGACGAGCCACCGACCCGTCACGTGCAAGTGGCTGAAATGGTGATCGAGAAGGCCAAGCGCCTGGTCGAACACAAGAAGGACGTGGTGATCCTGCTCGACTCCATCACCCGTCTGGCCCGTGCCTACAACACCGTGATCCCGAGCTCCGGCAAGGTGCTGACCGGTGGTGTCGATGCCCACGCCCTGGAGAAACCGAAGCGTTTCTTCGGCGCCGCGCGCAACATCGAAGAAGGCGGCTCGCTGACCATCATCGCCACTGCGCTGGTTGAAACCGGCTCGAAGATGGATGAAGTGATCTACGAAGAGTTCAAGGGCACCGGCAACATGGAACTGCCACTGGACCGTCGTATCGCCGAGAAGCGTGTGTTCCCGGCCATCAACATCAACAAGTCCGGTACTCGTCGTGAAGAGCTGCTGACTGCCGACGACGAACTGCAGCGTATGTGGATCCTGCGCAAACTGCTGCACCCGATGGACGAAGTGGCGGCCATCGAGTTCCTGGTCGACAAGCTGAAGACGACCAAGACCAACGACGAGTTCTTCCTGTCGATGAAGCGCAAGTAATACGCTGTTGTTTGAAAAAAGCGCCCCATAAGGGCGCTTTTTTTTTCGCGACGGATTATTTGTATCTGGATTGAAATGCACGTGGCTGATAACTTTCGCGCTTTCCAAGGACTCTGTATCCAGAAACGAGAAAGGTCATGCACACGTTTGGCAATCGCCGTGATATCGACGGATTACGAGCTCTGGCGGTTATTCCCGTCGTACTGTTTCATTTTGGATTCAGTACATTCAGTGGCGGCTTTGTCGGGGTTGACGTTTTTTTCGTCATTTCCGGCTTCCTGATCACAACGATCCTGTTCCGCGAAATCAGCGCTCAGCGCTTCAGCTTCATTGATTTCTGGGCACGCCGTGCCCGCCGCATCATTCCTGCCCTGAGCGTGGTCATGCTGGTGACGCTGGCATTGGGCTGGTTGCTGCTGACGGCCAAGGACTTCGCCGAACTCGGGCGAACAGTGCGCTATCAGTCGCTGTTCATCTCCAACATTCTGTTCATGCGCGAGGACGGCTACTTCCAGCCAGCCTCGGATCTGAAGCCGCTGCTGCATACCTGGTCGCTGGCGGTGGAAGAGCAGTACTACATCTTCTTTCCGCTGTTGATGGCGGTGCTGATCCGCTATTTCCGCCATTGGCGCTGGATGCTGTTCGCCGTGTTGCTGGTATCGTTCGGCTTGAACATCGCCAACATCGAACACAAGCCGGAATTCACCTTCTTCTCGCTGCCTACCCGGGCTTGGGAGTTGCTCTGCGGTGCGATGCTCGCGGTAATTCCGGCGCCGAAGCAGGCGGTGCGTCCGTGGTTGTATCAGGCCGTGGGGCTGGCCGGTCTGGCGGCAGTGCTGGTCGCGGTGTTCACTTTTGACAAATCCACCGTGTTTCCGGGCTGGGCAGCCTTGTTGCCGGTGTTGGGGACGACGGCGCTGATCTGGTCGGGCGCGCAAGGTGCGAGCCTCACCGGGCGGCTCTTGAGTCTGCGGCCGTTGGTCTGGGTCGGCTTGCTTTCGTATTCGCTCTATCTTTGGCATTGGCCGGTGTTTGTCTACGCCAACGCGATTTCCATCGATGGCATTCAGCCTGTTGAGGCAATCGGCTGGATAGCCTTGGCGCTGGGTCTGGCCTGGCTGAGTTTGCGCTATATCGAGCTGCCGTTTCGCGAAAAACGCTTGCTCGCCTCGCGTAATGCAGTGCTGGCGGGCGGTCTGGCCGCCATCGTTGCACTCGTGGCGACGGGGTCGGCGATCCGTTCCGCCGACGGTGTCCCTCAGCGTCTGACCGGTAAAGCGCTGGAGTATGCACAGTCCCGTGAGTGGCATGCAGGGCAGATGAAATGCATGCTGGTGACTCAGGATAAAGAGCTGGACAAGGCCTGTCTGGTGGGTGGCAACGAGGATGTTCCGGCCACTCAATTGTTTTGGGGCGACAGCCACGCCGCCGCCTTGCTGCCGGCCATCGAGAATAATGCCCGTCGCGAGGGGCGTCCGGTTTGGCTGTACAGCATGAGCGCGTGCCCGCCGATTCTCAGCGACGACCCGCGTCAGCGCTGCAAGGATTTCAACGAACAGACCATGGAACGTGTGCGCAGCCTCGGCATCAAGGATGTGGTGCTGGCGTCCAACTGGAGCCTTTACGTGTATGGCCGCGAAGACGGCGATAAGAAGGTGCTGCTCAATTCGCAAGACGATACCGTCCAGGCCGAGCAACGCATGGCCGCAGCGCTGAAGGCGCGAGTTGCCGCATTGAGGGCAACGGGGGCGCAAGTCTGGCTGTTCAAGGAGGTGCCGCTGCAACGCAAAGGCACCATCAACCGCTTGACCAGCCTGGCGCGGATCGGAAGGTCCGCCGAAGGGCTGGGTCGTCCGCTTGAGGAACATCTGGCGCGCCAGCATTTCCTCAGCAGCCTGTTCGACTCCATGAGCGCCGCTGATCCGGGTGTGCACGTGATCGATCCAACGCCGCTGATGTGCGGCAATGGCGTCTGCGGCATCGAGGTCAACGGCCATTCGCAGTACAAGGATGAGGATCATCTTTCGGACGCGGGGAGCTCCCGGCTGAGCCCGCTGTTTGCACCTCTGCTGCTGGGGACGAGCCACAATTGAGCGAGGCCTGATGCTGACGGGCTGCTGTTTGCCCGTCAGAGCAGGTAGGATGTACGCCTATTTTGAGGGTGCCATCGTCAATGAAATTCAAGGATCTTCGGGATTTCGTGCAGCAGCTTGAGCAGCGCGGAGAGTTGAAACGCATCCAGATTCCCGTTTCGCCGGTGCTGGAAATGACCGAGGTGTGCGACCGCACGCTGCGGGCCAAGGGCCCGGCGCTGCTGTTCGAGAAGCCGACCGGTTACGACATCCCGGTGCTCGGCAACCTGTTCGGCACGCCCGAGCGGGTGGCGATGGGCATGGGTGCCGAGTCGGTCAGCGAGCTGCGCGAAATCGGCAAGCTGCTGGCGTTCCTCAAGGAACCGGAGCCGCCGAAGGGCTTGAAGGACGCGTGGTCGAAGCTGCCGATCTTCCGCAAGATCATTGCGATGGCGCCGAAAGTCATCAAAGACGCGCCGTGCCAGGAAGTGGTCATCGAAGGCGATGACGTCGATCTGGCGATGCTGCCGGTGCAGACCTGCTGGCCGGGCGACGTGGCACCGCTGATCACCTGGGGCCTGACCGTCACCAAAGGTCCGAACAAGGATCGGCAGAACCTTGGCATCTACCGTCAGCAAGTGATTGGCCGCAACAAGGTCATCATGCGCTGGCTCAGCCATCGTGGCGGTGCGCTGGATTTCCGTGAGTGGTGCGAGAAGCATCCGGGCCAGCCGTTCCCGGTGTCCGTGGCCCTCGGTGCGGATCCGGCGACCATTCTCGGCGCGGTCACCCCGGTCCCGGACAGCCTCTCCGAATACGCCTTCGCCGGCCTGCTGCGTGACAGCCGCACGGAGCTGGTGAAGTGCCGCGGCAACGACCTGCAAGTGCCGGCCACTGCCGAAATCATCCTCGAAGGCGTGATCCATCCGGGCGAAATGGCCGATGAAGGCCCGTACGGCGACCACACCGGTTACTACAACGAAGTCGACAGCTTCCCGGTGTTCACCGTCGAGCGCATCACTCACCGGATCAATCCGATCTACCACAGCACCTACACCGGCCGTCCGCCGGATGAGCCGGCGATTCTCGGCGTGGCACTGAACGAAGTGTTCGTGCCGATCCTGCAGAAGCAGTTCCCGGAAATCACCGATTTCTACCTGCCGCCGGAAGGCTGCTCGTACCGCATGGCCGTGGTGACGATGAAGAAGTCGTATCCGGGCCACGCCAAGCGCGTGATGCTGGGTGTCTGGTCGTTTTTGCGACAGTTCATGTACACCAAGTTCGTTATCGTCACCGACGACGACATCAACGCGCGGGACTGGAACGACGTGATCTGGGCCATCACCACGCGCATGGACCCCAAGCGCGACACAGTGATGATCGACAACACGCCGATCGATTACCTCGACTTCGCCTCGCCGGTGTCGGGACTCGGCTCGAAGATGGGCCTGGACGCCACCCACAAATGGCCGGGCGAAACCACTCGCGAGTGGGGCCGCGTCATCGTCAAGGATGACGCCGTCACCCAACGGATCGATGCCATCTGGAATCAGTTAGGAATAGATTGATGCGTGTAACCCTGCAGCCCTCCGGAGCGGTGCTCGAGATACGGCCCGGAGAGCGGATTCTCGATGGTGCGCGGCGCCTGGGCTACGAATGCCCACAAAGCTGCCGCAACGGCAATTGCCATGTGTGTGCGGCGCTGCTGGTGGAAGGCCGGGTCGAACAGGCCGGCAAGGTGCACGACCACGGCGAGTTCTACACTTGCATAGCGGAGCCGCTGGAAGACTGCATCGTGCTGTGGGATGGCGTGCTCGCGCTGGGAGAACTGCCGGTGCGCAGCGTGTCGTGTCAGGTCATCGAATGCCGGGACGTCGGTGGCGATACCTTTCGTGTGCGGCTGCGGGCGCCGGCCGGCAAGCCGCCGCGCTACCACGCTGGCCAGTATTTGATGATCGAGCGCGAGAACGGCGAGAAGTCGGCGTTCTCCATGGCTTCGGCGCCCCACGGCGGTCGCGATCTGGAAATCCATGTGCTGGCGCGCGAATCCAGTGCGCTGAGCCTGATTGATCAGCTCAAGCGCAACCCGATGGTGCGGGTCGAGCTGCCGTTCGGCGACACTCACCTGGCGGAACTGCCGGACGGGCCGCTGGTGCTGATCGCCGCTGGCACCGGTATGGGCCAGATCCACAGCCTGATCGAACATTGCCGGGCCAGCGGCTTCAAGCATCCGGTGCACTTGTACTGGGGCGTGCGTCGTCCGGAAGACTTCTATGAAATCGAACATTGGGACGAATGGCTGAAATTGCCCAATCTGTTCCTGCACAAAGTCGTCAGTGACCAGTGCGGCTGGGAAGGGCGTTGCGGGATGTTGCACGAAGCCGTCTGCGAGGATTTCCCCGATTTGAAGCCGCTGCACGTCTATGCCAGCGGCTCGCCGGCCATGGTCTACGGCACGCTGGATGCGCTGGTGGAAGCGGGGATGGACGCTCATCAGATGCGCGCGGATGTATTCGCTTACGCGCCCCGCTCATAAGTTCGTTATAACTCTCCATATAGCCGATCGGTATTTATGTAATTGCATAAATGCCGGTAGGTTATATATCCATTGGGCAATCAATTAAGAACTGTGCCATGGCACTCAAATTGCCTTAAAACATATGTGCCTTATTGTTACAGCGGTGCGTTCTATTAAGTAATTCTTCACCCGCGGGGAGCTGAACGCTATTCGCCATGAGCGCCATTGAAAACGCTTTTCTGAACCTGGCTTACCCTCCGCGGCTCGATCTTGGGCCGCAGCTGACGCACGAACAACTTCTCGCTTCCATGCAATCGACCATGGCACGCCACAAGGGCGGGCCGGTGTGGCTGTTCGCCTACGGTTCGCTGATCTGGCGGCCGGAATGCACAGCCGTGGAGCGGGTGCGTGGGCGCGTGCATGGCTATCACCGTGGCTTGTACCTGTGGTCCCACGAGCATCGCGGCACGCCGGAAATGCCCGGTCTGGTCTTTGGTCTGGATCGTGGCGGCTCGTGCAGCGGCTTCGCATACCGGTTGCCGGAAGACAATCTGGACAGCGCGCTGTATGCATTATGGAAGCGCGAAATGCCGTTCCCGTCCTATCGGCCACACTGGCTCAACTGCCGACTCGAAGATGGCAGCCAGGTTCAGGCGCTGGGATTCGTGTTGGAGCGACACCTGCCCAGCTATGCCGGCAACTTGCCGGATCATGTGCTGAGCCAGGTGTTCGAAAGCGCTTGCGGGCGGTACGGCACGACTCGCGATTATGTCGAGCAGACCGCTCACGCCCTGCGCAGCCACGCCATGCCAGACCGGAATCTGGAGGCGCGGCTCAAGCGCTGTAAGTCAAAAGCCGATCAGGCGACTGCTTCGCGGCTCTGACTGGCGACTTGCTTGTGCCACAGGGTCGGGGCCAGGAAGGCCATCGACAGCAGGCAAGCGCCCACCAGCAGCACGAAACCGCCATCCCAGCCGAAATGGTCCACGGTGTAGCCCATCGCAGCACTGGCCGCGACCGAACCACCCAGATACCCGAACAGACCGGTGAAGCCCGCAGCGGTGCCGGCGGCTTTCTTCGGCGCCAGTTCCAGCGCCTGCAGACCGATCAGCATCACCGGGCCATAGATCAGGAAGCCGATGGAGAACAGCGCGATCATGTCGACGGTCGGGTTGCCGGCCGGGTTCAGCCAGTACACCAGCGTCGCGACGGTCACCAGTGCCATGAACACCATACCGGTCAGGCCACGGTTGCCACGGAAGATCTTGTCCGACATCCAGCCGCACAGCAGCGTGCCCGGAATCCCCGCCCACTCGTAGAAGAAATAGGCCCACGAGGTTTTATCCACGGTAAAACCCTTGGCTTCTTTCAGGTAGGTCGGCGCCCAGTCCAGCACGCCGTAGCGCAGCAGGTAGACGAAGACGTTGGCCATGGCGATGTACCAGAGCATTTTGTTGCGCAGCACGTATTTGACGAAGATTTCCTTGGCGCTGAATTCGTCTTCGTGGCTGGCGTCGTAGCCTTCCGGGTAGTCGTTCTTGTACTTCTCGATCGGCGGCAGGCCGACCGATTGCGGGGTGTCACGCATGGTCACGAAAGCGAACACCGCTACTGCCAGAGCCACGGCGGCCGGGACGTAGAACGCTGCGTGCCAGTCGTTGAACAGGCCCATGCCGATCAGGAACAGCGGGCCGATCAGACCGCCACCGACGTTATGCGCCACGTTCCACACCGACACCACGCCGCCACGTTCCTTCTGCGACCACCAGTGCACCATCGTGCGTCCGCTCGGCGGCCAGCCCATGCCTTGGGCCCAACCGTTGATGAACAGCAGGATGAACATCATGGTCACGCTGGAGGTTGCCCAAGGCGCGAAACCGAAAATGAACATCACCCCGGCCGAGACCAGCAGGCCGAACGGCAGGAAGTAACGCGGGTTGGAGCGGTCGGACACCAGGCCCATGAGGAACTTGGACAGACCGTACGCGATGGCGATTGCTGACATCGCCAGGCCCAGGTCGCCACGGCTGTAGCCTTCGTCGATCAGGTACGGCATTGCCAGCGAGAAGTTCTTGCGCAACAGGTAATAACCCGCATAGCCAAAGAAGATGCCGGCGAAGATCTGCCAACGCAGGCGTCGGTAGGTGCTGTCGATTTTTTCTTCAGGCAATGGAGCCTGATGTGCGGCAGGACGAAAGAAAGCAAACATTCAAGAGCTCCAGATTTCTTGTTTTGACTGCGGATGCGAATGTTACAGTTTCGTTACCGAAAATAGCACCGCTTCCCATCGGCAAAACAGTGGAAATGTTGGATGTCGCGCGTTCCTTTATGAACATGTCGCTCAGATATAAGTGCAGGGCGTTGTGGGAAAGGTTACCTCGGCGTCTTCCTGCGGGGTTCCAGTGCGTTGTAGGGCAGAACTCGAGGAAATGTCCTGCTTCCAACGCAGAAGCGACGACGTTCTGTTTTGGGTGGCGGCACCTTAACCTTTTCGCAGATGCCTGATCGGGCATTCGGGTCGCAAGGGGAGGGGTTATGCCGTGGTGTGTGTTGTTGATTTTGCTGTTGGTGGCCGCCAGTTCCAGGGCGGCTGAAGTGTTCTTGATTCCGGAACATAATCCGAAACCCATCTACCCGCCGGGACTGCAACGGGCCGGGTTTACCGGAGGAGTCAAAGTAAGCTTCATCGTCAGTGCGGACGGCGCAGTGAGTAAGGTCGGAATTTTGAAAAGCGATCATGCCGAACTGTCCGATGCGGTGAAAAACGCTCTGACGCAATGGCGCTTTAAACCGTGGACTGTTGAAGGAGAGCGCCCGCCAGAACAGGAAATCATCGCGCCGATGACGTTCGGATTCGATTCTCCTGACGGCTTGAACCTGTGGCTAAAAGATCTCAAATGTCGTGAGTTCAACAGTTTGCTGGCGCATTACCCAAAACATTCCTGGATGGATGCTGCACCGTTTCATTACGTGCGCGGCTATCTGGCAAGTACGTTTTTCCAGAGGCAGATCCCAATGGAGCAACGTTTGGCGATGATAGCCAAAATGAACAAGCGTGTTCCCGGCATTGTGATGCGTTGCCAAAAGAGTCCAGGTCTTAAGTACGTAACCCTTCTGCCGGAAGACATTCGTAAGGTTTTATGAGAACAGCGCATGCCTGTCTGGTCAGGTGTATGACCAGACAGCTTTTTCTGTTTAGCGCACGCTGACTACCACCTTGCCCACGGCCTTGCGCTGCCCGAGATCATTGATCGCCTGCGCGGCATTGCCCAGCGGATAGACCTGCGACACCAGCGGCTTGAGCTTGCCCTCGGCAAACCAGCCGAACAATTGCTGGAAATTCGCCGCGTTGTCCTGCGGCTGGCGCTGGGCGAAGGAGCCCCAGAAAACGCCGAGCACCGCCGCCCCCTTGAGCAGGGCGAGGTTGACCGGCAGTTCGGGAATGCGTCCGCTGGCGAAGCCGACCACCAGCAGGCGGCCGTTCCAGGCGATGGCGCGGATGGCCTGGTCGAACAGGTCGCCGCCGACAGGGTCGTAGATCACATCCGCGCCCTGGCCGTCGGTCAGGCGCTTGATCTCGTCCTTGAGGCTGGTTTCGCTGTAGTTGATCAGTTCGTCGGCACCGGCAGCCTTGGCCACCGAGAGTTTTTCCGCGCTGCTGGCGGCGGCGATCACCCGGGCGCCCATGGCTTTGCCGATTTCCACGGCGGCCAGGCCAACGCCGCCGGAGGCGCCGAGTACCAGCAGGGTTTCGCCCGGTTGCAGATTGCCGCGCTGCTTGAGGGCGTGCATCGACGTGCCGTAGGTCATGCTGAAGGCGGCGGCGGTGTTGAAATCCATCGATGGCGGGATCGGCAGCACGTTGTAGCCCGGCACCGCGACCTGCTCGGCGAAGCTGCCCCAGCCGGTCAGGGCCATGACCCGGTCACCGACTTTCAGGTGACTGACCTTTTCCCCCACCGCGCTGACCACGCCGGAGGCTTCGCCACCCGGCGAGAACGGGAAGGGCGGCTTGAACTGGTACTTGCCCTCGATGATCAGCGTGTCCGGGAAGTTGACCCCGGCGGCGTGCACGTCCAGCAGGATTTCATTCTTCTTGGCGACAGGACTGGCGACGTCTTCCAGCACCAGCGATTCGGCAGGGCCGAAGGCTTTGCACAGCACGGCTTTCATCAGGGCTATTCCTTTGGGAGTGATGGCCGATAAGTGTAGGTGTGGCAGTCAACGGGTCAACGAGCATGCCCGGCCCTGATAGTCCGCCATAAGCTTGTGCTTGCGCGGCGGGTCGTTATGCTAGGCCGCAAACCGGATAAGGAGCGAATTGTGAAAGCGTGGATCATGTTGTTGCTGGCCCTGTCTCTGCCTGTGGCAGCGCTGGCCGAAGAAGCCAAAGAGGGCGAGGCGCCGAAGGTCAACTACATCACCCTGAGCCCGCCGTTCGTGGGCAACTACGGGCTCGATGGCACTCCGAAGCTCAAGGTCTACAAGGCCGACGTGGCACTGCGGGTGACTGGCGAAGAGGCGACCAAACTGGTCAAGGCCAACGAGCCGCTGATCCGCAATCAACTGGTGGCGCTGTTCACTCAGCAGACCACCGATGCGATGGGCAGCATCGAGGGCAAGGAAAAATTGCGTCAGGAAGCCTTGAAACAGACCCAGCAAGTGATGAATGACGAGACCGGCAAGCCGGTGGTTGAAGACCTGTTGTTCAATAACCTGATCATTCAGTAAGGCATTCGTTGTCCGGGCGGGCCTCATCGCTGGCAAGTCGAATCGTCGCACCGCAGCTCCCACAGGGATTTTTAGTGAACACATTATTTGTGACCACCAGAAATACCTGTGGGAGCGGGCTTGCCCGCGAAGGCATTTTGTCAGGCGAAGGATGATTCAGGATTTGAGCGCGATCACCGCCGCCCACTGCTCGGCCGTCACCGGCATCACCGACAGCCGCGAACCCTTTTGCACCAGCGGCATCTCGGCCAGCGCGGTCTGCTGCTTCAGATAATCCAGCTTCAAGACTCGGTTGAATGTCTCTACGTGGGCGACATCGATCGCGCTCCAGGCGTTTTTCTCCGGCGTGGCTTTCGGGTCGAAGTAATGGCTTTCCGGTTCCAGTGCGGTGGGATCCGGGTACGCCGCTTCGATTATTTTGCCGATTCCGGCAATGCCCGGCTCCGGGCAGCTGGAATGGTAGAAAAAGAACTCGTCCCCCACCGCCATGGCGCGCAGGAAATTGCGTGCCTGATAGTTGCGAACCCCGTCCCAGCGCGCTTTGCCGAGCTTTTCCAGGCCCTTGATCGAGAGCTCGTCGGGCTCGGATTTCATCAGCCAGTAGGCCATGGTGTGTGCTCCTCAAGCGGTCATTGGGCAGGTTGTCCGGCAATTTTATGACAAACCGACGGTCGGTTGACGTCAGCATTTGCGCGACGGTTCACGTTGTCGCAAAATGCCGGCCTTTAAAGCTTGACGCTGCTGCACGGCCTACGAATGGAAACCGCTGCTGTCATCGTGATGATGTGCCTTGAGGGGGGCAATCGATGAAACGCAAACCGGATTTGCTGTGGACTTTGGTAATTTTGTTCGGTCTGGGCGTCGTGACCACCGGTTATGCGCAAAGTCTGTGGGCCAACAAGGCCGATGCACCGATTGAAGTGGCGCAACAAGTACAACAGTCGACAGCTTTCAAGCGCTGAAACTGCCTTTTCGACGCCGCTGATCCGCGCGGCGTCTATCCTGCGAAATACCACGCCTTGTCTGTCACCGTTCCCTGCAACGGTACATCCCAGCTCGCTTGCGCGAGACGTTCGACTTTCTGACATTCATGGGCCAGGCCCAATAGCGTCGGCTTGCGCCAGTTCTGGCGTCGGGCCAGATAGGCCAGGCTACGGTCGTAGAATCCGCCGCCCATGCCCAAGCGCCCGCCGACATCGTCGAATCCCACCAGTGGCAACAACACCAGATCCAGTGCCCAGACCTTGCGCTGACGGGCCAGATTGGCGCGCGGCTCAAGAATGCGGAAACGGTTGGGTTTGAGCTTTTCGCCGGGGCGGATCTGCTGAAAGACCATTTTGGTTCGTGGCCAGGCACTGAGCACCGGCAGGTAGGTTTTCTTGCCGCGACGCTGGGCAGCGCGCAGCAACAGGCGCGGGTCGATTTCACCGTCGGTGGGCAGGTACAGGGAAATGTGTCTCGCCCGGCGAAAGTGCGGGTCTTGTGCCAGTTGCCTGTACAGACCTTCGGCGGCCTGGCGCTGCTCGCTTCGCGTCAACGAGCGACGGGCCTTGCGCAGCAGGCGGCGCAGTTGGGGGCGGGGCAGCAACGCGGGTTCGGTCATGGTTCGGCTTCGGCAGGGTGGGGACGAAAACGTACGCATAAAAAATCCGATGCCGGCATGCACCGGCATCGGATTCGAATCAGGCTCCCCGGATGAGCCGCTGTCGACTTAGCCCTTGAACCCGAGAGTTCAAGGTGGAGGATGCAGTAGGCTTTAAGGCTTTCCGTCTGGCGGACATGCACACCAGCCCAACGTGCAACCCCCAGGGTAGTGCAAATCGGCTCAGGGACATCGTCAACTGGCAAGCACCCCAGGGAGTGCGGCGAGTATAACTCAAGCGGCCTGGCGAATCAGCCCTTGGTGACGTCCGGATCGGTCGCCAGCACCAGATCGACACGATCGAGCAAGTCACGCACCTGTTCACGGGTCGAACCGCTGGCCTGGATGTCCGGGCGCTCTTCTTTGTGCAAGAGGTCGTGGGTGATGTTCAGCGCGGCCATCACGGCGATGCGGTCGGCGCCGATGACTTTGCCGCTGCTGCGGATCTCGCGCATCTTGCCGTCCAGGTAGCGGGCGGCGCTGATCAGATTGCTGCGCTCTTCCTGGGGGCAGATGATCGAATACTCTTTGTCGAGGATCTGCACGGTAACGCTATTGCTTGAACTCATGAGTCTTGCTCCAGGGCCTTGAGGCGCGAAATCATCGATTCGACCTTACGCCGGGCGATTTCGTTTTTTTCAATGAGGTGCGCGCGTTCCTCGCGCCAGGTCTTTTCCTGAGCAAGTAAGAGTGCATTTTGACTCTTTAGTTGCTCGACTCGGGTAATCAGCAGTTCGAGTCTGGCCATCAGCGCTTGCAGGTCGGTGTCTTCCATTGTGTCCACTGGTTCGGTCTGATGGGTTTGGCTGGCGGACAGCCTTTAATGGTCTTGGCGAGTCTGTCGATGTAGGATACAAGGCCTTCATTCTAGACATAGCGCCGTCTGGCGCCTAGCTGCCCATGCCCATTCAGAATTCCCCGTACCAAGGCTTTGCCACGCTGCTGAAATCCAGCGGTCATTCCGTTTCGCCTGCCGAACTGCACGGCCTGTTGCTGGGGCGCAGTTGCGCTGGCGCCGGCTTCAATGCCGAAGAGTGGCTGATCGATGCCGCCGAGCTGCTCGAAAGCGAGCCGCAGGACAACGTCCGCAACGCGCTGATCGGTCTGCAGGAGATGGTCAAGAGCGAACTCACCGGCGACGACGTCACCGTGGTTCTGCTGTTGCCGAACGATGACACGCCTCTGGCCGAGCGTGCCGCCGCGCTGGGCGAATGGTGCCAGGGCTTCCTCACCGGGTTCGGCCTGAACTGCCGCGACAGCAGCATGCTGAGCACCGAGGCCACCGAAGTGTTGCAGGATCTTGCAGCGATCTCCCAGGTGCAAGACGCACTGGAAGAATCCGAAGACGGCGAAAGCGACTATATGGAAGTCATGGAGTACCTGCGTGTCGCTCCGCTGCTGCTGTTCTCCGAAACCAAAAAGGCCGACGTGCCGCCAGCGGCCAAGCCGTCGCTGCACTGATCGCGTGCCAGGGAAAGCCATCTGCCCATGATCCATATCCCGAAAGCGGAATACGCCCGGCGCCGCAAGGCGCTGATGGCGCAGATGGAACCCAACAGTATCGCGATCCTGCCGGCGGCGGCGGTCGCCATCCGCAACCGCGACGTCGAGCACGTCTATCGCCAGGACAGCGACTTCCAGTACCTCAGCGGTTTCCCCGAGCCACAGGCGGTCATCGTCCTGATGCCCGGTCGCGAACACGGCGAGTACGTGCTGTTCTGCCGTGAACGCAACGCCGAACGGGAACTCTGGGACGGCCTGCGCGCTGGCCAGGAAGGCGCGATCCGCGATTTCGGCGCCGATGACGCTTTCCCCATCACCGACATCGACGACATCCTGCCGGGCCTGATCGAAGGCCGCGACCGGGTGTATTCGGCCATGGGCAGCAACCCGGAATTCGACCGCCATCTGATGGACTGGATCAACGTGATCCGCTCCAAGGCGCACCTCGGCGCCCAGCCGCCGAACGAATTCGTTGCCCTGGATCACCTGCTGCACGACATGCGCCTGTATAAATCGGCGGCAGAAGTGAAGGTGATGCGCGAGGCCGCGCGGATTTCCGCCCAGGCTCACATCCGGGCGATGCAGGCCAGTCGTGCCGGGCTGTACGAGTACAGCCTCGAAGCCGAACTGGATTACGAGTTCCGCAAGGGCGGGGCGAAGATGCCGGCTTATGGTTCGATCGTCGCTGCCGGGCGCAACAGCTGCATCCTGCATTACCAGCAGAATGACGCGTTGCTCAAGGACGGCGATCTGGTGCTGATCGACGCCGGTTGCGAGATCGACTGCTACGCCAGCGACATCACCCGCACCTGGCCGGTCAACGGCAAGTTTTCCGCCGAGCAGAAAGCGATCTACGAACTGGTGCTGGCCTCGCAGGAAGCGGCATTCGCCGAAATCGCTCCTAACAAACACTGGAACCAGGCGCACGAAGCCACGGTTCGGGTCATCACCACCGGGCTGGTGAAGCTGGGGCTGTTGCAGGGCGAAGTCGACGAATTGATCGCCTCCGAGGCCTACAAGGCGTTTTACATGCACCGCGCCGGCCACTGGCTCGGGATGGATGTGCATGACGTCGGCGAATACAAGGTCGGCGGCGAATGGCGGGTGCTGGAAGTCGGCATGGCGCTGACCGTGGAGCCGGGCATCTACATCGCCCCGGACAATCAGAACGTAGCGAAGAAATGGCGCGGCATTGGCGTGCGCATCGAGGACGACGTGGTAGTGACCAAGAGCGGTTGTGAAATCCTGACCGGCGGCGTGCCGAAAACCGTCGCCGAGATCGAAGCCCTGATGGCGCAAGCACGGACCTGCGCGGCATGAGTCGGGTCAATCTGGCAATCATCGGTGGTGGTCTGGTCGGCGCCAGTCTGGCGTTGGCCTTGCAGGCCGGGGCCAAGGCCCGTGGCTGGAAGATCGTGCTGATCGAACCGTTCGCCCCCGGTGACACCTGGCAGCCAAGCTATGACGCGCGCTCCTCGGCGCTGTCTTTCGGTTCGCGGCAGATTTATCAGCGGCTGGGCGTGTGGCAGGAAATTTCCCGTCGCGCCGAGCCGATCAAGCAGATTCATGTGTCCGACCGTGGTCGTTTCTCCACTGCTCGCCTGTCGGCGATGGAAGAGGGCGTCCCGGCGCTCGGCTATGTGGTGGAAAACGCCTGGCTCGGCCAGTGCCTGTGGCAGCACCTCGACAAAGACGTGATCAGTTGGCGCTGCCCGGCGGAAGTTTCCCGCATGGAGCCGCTGCCCGACGGCTATCGGCTGACCCTCAACGATGAAACCACGGTCGAATGCGATCTGGCGGTGCTCGCCGATGGCGGCCGTTCCGGTCTGCGCGAGCAACTGGGCATCAACGTGCGCAAGCGCCCGTACAACCAGAGCGCGCTGATCGCCAACATCACCCCGAGCGAAGCGCACAACGGCATGGCCTTCGAGCGCTTCACCGACGAAGGCCCGATGGCCCTGTTGCCGCTGCCGGAAAACCGCTGCGCGCTGGTCTGGACCCGTCTGGGCATGGACGCGCAACGGCTGGCTGACTTGAGCGAACGGGATTTCCTCAGTGAGCTGCAAGGCGTATTCGGTTACCGCCTCGGCACCCTGAAACAGGTCGGCGCGCGACATTTGTATCCGCTCGCGCTGGTGGAGGCCGAAGAGCAGGTGCGCTCGCATCTGGCCGTCCTCGGCAACGCCGCCCACAGCCTGCACCCAATTGCCGGGCAGGGTTTCAACCTGTCCCTGCGCGATGCCGATGCCTTGGCCGCCGCGCTGCTGGCCAGCGACAAACCGCTGGGGGATTTCGCCACGTTGCAGGCCTATCGCGAGCGTCAGCGTCTCGATCAGGACCTCACCGTCGGCTTCTCCGATCAGGTCACGCGCCTGTTCGGCAGTACTCAGCCGCTGGTGTCGCTGGGGCGCAACATCGGCCTGCTCGGCCTTGATCTGCTGCCGCCGGCCAAACGCTGGTTCGCCCGTCAGGCCATGGGGCTGGGGACGCGGCCGGATGCGTGAGTGGCTGATCAGACGGTTTGGCAAGGCGCGGCTGATGCGCTGGATCATGACGCTCTACCCGCCTTACTTTGGCGCCGGTGTCCGGGTGCAGCACATCAGCGATGACTTTCGTGACATCCGTGTCTCGATGGGCCTGGGCTGGTACAACCGCAATTACGTCGGCACCCAGTTTGGCGGCAGTCTGTATTCGATGGTCGACCCGTTCTTCATGTTGATGCTCATGGAGAATCTCGGCTCGAAGTACATTGTCTGGGACAAGGCCGCCGACATCGATTTCATATCGCCGGGCAAAGGCCCGGTGTTCGCCCGGTTCAACATCGACGACACCCTGCTCGACGAGATCCGTCGGCAGACCGCCAGTGGCGAGAAATACCTGCCGCAGTTGCAGGTCGACATTCATGACGGCGCCGGCAACCTGGTGGCGCGGGTCGGTAAAACCCTTTACGTGCGGCTCAAGCCGCCAGCGAGACAGGCTTAAAGCATGGAAATGCGCGCGGATGTGCTGATTGTCGGAGCCGGAATGGTCGGCAGTGCCCTGGCGCTGGCGTTGCAGGGCAGCGGGCTGGAAGTCCTGCTGCTCGACGGCAGCCCGTTGAGCGTCAAACCCTTCGACGGCGATGCGCCGTTCGAGCCGCGGGTGAGCGCGCTGTCGGCGGCCAGCCAGCGGATCCTCGATCGCCTCGGCGTGTGGGACGGCATCGTCAACCGACGCAGCAGCCCTTACACCGACATGCACGTCTGGGACGGCAGCGGCACCGGCCAGATTCACTTCTCGGCCAGCAGCGTGCACGCCGAGGTGCTCGGCCACATTGTCGAAAACCGCGTGGTCCAGGATGCCTTGCTCGACCGTTTGCATGATTGCGACCTGGGTCTGCTGGCCAACGCGCGGCTGGAGCAGATGCGCCGGTCCGGTGACGACTGGCTGCTGACCCTGGCCGACGGCCGCACCTTGCGCGCGCCGCTGGTGATCGCGGCGGACGGCGCCAACTCCGCCGTGCGCCGTCTGACCGGCGTCGCCACCCGCGAATGGGACTACTTGCACCACGCCATCGTCACCAGCGTGCGCAGCAGCAAGCCGCACCGCATGACCGCGTGGCAGCGTTTTACCGATCACGGGCCGCTGGCGTTTCTGCCGCTGGGGCGTGGCGGGCAGCAGGACTGGTGCTCGATCGTCTGGTCGACCACGCCGAGCGAAGCCGAACGGCTGATGGCGCTGGATGAGGCGGATTTCTGCCGCGAGCTGGAGCGCGCGTTCGAAGGTTGCCTCGGCGAGGTCATCAGCGCCGACCCGCGCCTGTGTGTGCCGTTGCGTCAACGCCACGCCAAACGCTACGTGGCCGAAGGCCTGGCGCTGATCGGCGATGCCGCGCACACCATTCACCCGTTGGCGGGGCAGGGCGTGAATCTCGGCTTCCTTGACGCCGCGGTGCTGGCCGAAGTCTTGTTGCAGGCCAAC
Organism: Pseudomonas pharyngis; assembly: GCF_021602345.1. Lineage (GTDB taxonomy): Bacteria > Pseudomonadota > Gammaproteobacteria > Pseudomonadales > Pseudomonadaceae > Aquipseudomonas > Aquipseudomonas pharyngis. Next base: position 366,459 of record NZ_BQID01000001.1, on the reverse strand, counting down.
GAACGCGGCGAACGCCTGGCGGACGTGAAAGTCCTGAGCCGCTACGAACGCCGGCGCATGCCGCACAATCTGGCGCTGATGGCGGCGATGGAAGGCTTCGAGCGGCTGTTCCAGGCCGATCCGCTGCCGCTGCGCTGGCTGCGCAACACCGGACTGAAAATCGTCGAGCAGATGCCTGAGGCCAAGGCGTTGTTCGTGCGTGAAGCATTGGGTCTGACCGGCGACTTGCCGGCCTTGGCCAAGGCCTGACAAATGTTGTGCAACATCTGGTAACTCCTTGGGAAAGTGTTCGATTGAGCTGGTAAATGTGAGTCCTTATCATTTGGGCCACTTTTCCCGACCGAGAGACCGCTCCCATGTTGGCATCCAAGCGTGTTCTGACCGCACTGGCCCTGACCCTGATCGGCAGCACCGCCGCCCAGGCCGCCGACGAGGTGGTGGTCTACTCCTCGCGTATCGATGAGCTGATCAAGCCGGTGTTCGATGCCTATACCGCCAAGACCGGGGTGAAGATCAAGTTCATCACCGACAAGGAAGCGCCGCTGATGCAGCGGATCAAGGCCGAAGGCGAGAACGCCACCGCCGACCTGCTTTTGACTGTCGATGCCGGCAACCTCTGGCAGGCCGAGCAGATGGGCATTCTCCAGCCGTTCACCTCGAAAGCCATCGACACCAACATTCCCCTGCAATATCGCTCGTCCACCCACGCCTGGACCGGCCTGAGCCTGCGCGCGCGGATCATCGCCTACTCCACCGAACGGGTGAAACCGGGCGAACTGACCACCTACGAAGCATTGGCCGACAAGAACTGGGAAGGTCGCCTGTGCCTGCGCACGGCGAAGAAGGTCTACAACCAGTCGCTGACCGCCACCATGATCGAAGTCCACGGCGCCGAGAAGACCGAGCAGATCCTCAAGGGCTGGGTCAACAACCTGTCCACCGACGTGTTCTCCGACGACGTCGCGGTGCTGGAAGCGATCAATGCCGGCCAGTGCGACGTCGGCATCGTCAACACCTACTACTACGGTCGCCTGCACAAGCAGAAGCCGGAACTGCCGGTGAAACTGTTCTGGCCGAATCAGGCGGATCGTGGCGTACACGTCAACCTGTCGGGCATCGGCCTGACCAAACATGCGCCGCACCCGGAAGCGGCCAAGGCTTTGGTCGAGTGGATGACCACGCCTGAGGCGCAGAAGATCTTTGCCGATGTGAACCAGGAGTTCCCGGCGAATCCGGCGGTGAAGCCTTCGGAAGAAGTGGCGGCGTGGGGCCAGTTCGTGGCAGATACGCTGCCGGTTGAAGTGGCGGGCAAGCGTCAGGCTGAAGCGATCCGGATGATGGATCGGGCGGGTTGGAACTGAGTATGTTGCCGGTTGCTGTGTTCGCTTAAGATCGCTGCCCTCACCCCAGCCCTCCCGAAACGTCGGACCGCCCGGAGGGAGAGGGAGCCGATTTGCGCCGAATTCGAATCCTGAGTTCGACGCGATATCTCAGGTCGATGTATAGCGAATGAACAACACGGTCAGTCCCCTCTCCCTCCGGGAGAGGGTTAGGGTGAGGGCAGCAATCCCCACTTGAAACACTCAGCTCAACAACACCACAGAATCCCTCAGAGACCCCAAAGTGGCCCACCCCGCCCAACGCCGCTGGTACCCCATCGTCTTCGCCATCGCCGCGTTGGTGCTGCTCCCCCTCAGCGTGCTCCTGCTCTCGTGGCAAACCATCGATCACCAGATCTGGTCCCACCTGTGGGAAACCCAGATGCCGCGTCTGCTGGGCAATACGTTGACGCTGGTCCTCGGCGTAGGCATCGGTGTAACGCTGATCGGCGTAAGCCTCGCCTGGCTCACCAGCCTCTGCGAGTTCCCCGGGCGGCGCTGGCTCGACTGGGCGCTGATGCTGCCGTTCGCCATCCCGGCCTACGTGCTGGCATTCGTCTTCGTCGGACTGCTGGACTTCGCAGGCCCCGTGCAAACCCTGCTGCGCGAATGGTTCGGCAGCGGCCTGCGCCTGCCGCGAGTGCGCTCCACCGGTGGCGTGATTCTGGTGCTGGTGCTGGTGTTTTATCCCTACGTTTATCTATTGGCGCGTACTGCGTTCCTGGCTCAGGGCAAGGGCCTGATGGAAGCGGCGCGAGTGCTCGGTCAGTCACCGTGGAAAGCGTTCTGGCGTGTCGCATTGCCGATGGCGCGGCCGGCCATCGGTGCTGGTGTGGCGCTGGCGCTGATGGAAACGCTGGCGGATTTCGGTGCGGTGTCGGTGTTCAACTTCGACACCTTCACCACTGCCATCTACAAGACCTGGTACGGCTTTTTCAGTCTGCCCAGCGCTGCGCAACTGGCCAGCCTGTTGCTGCTGGTGGTGATGCTGGTGTTGTACGGCGAACGTCGCGCGCGCGGCGCCAATCGGGCGAGTAACGAGCGGCCACGGGTCAAGGCGCTGTATCACCTGCGCGGGCCCAAGGCCTGGGCGGCGACCGGTTGGTGCGGTCTGGTGTTCGCCTGCGCATTTGTCATTCCGGTGCTGCAACTGGTGGTGTGGTTCTGGCAGCGCGGGCGCTTCGACCTGGATGAGCGCTACGCCGGGCTGATTCTCCATACGTTGTATTTGGGCGGCATGGCGGCGCTGATCACGGTCAGCGTGGCGATGTTGCTGGCCTTCGCCCGGCGTCTGGCGCCGACCCGGACGATCAACTCCGCAGTCGGTCTGGCCAATCTCGGTTATGCCTTGCCGGGCTCGGTGCTGGCGGTGTCGATCATGCTGGCGTTCAGTTATCTGGACCGGGAGCTGGTGATTCCGCTGTCCGGCTGGCTCGGCGGGGCGGGCAAACCGTTGCTGCTGGGCAGTCTGGCGGCGCTGCTGCTGGCGTATCTGGTGCGTTTCGTGGCGGTGGCCTATGGGCCTCTGGAAAGCAGTCTGGCGCGTATACGGCCCTCTTTGCCTGAAGCGGCACGTAGCCTGGGTGTCAGTGGGCCGCGACTGTTTTTCAAAGTGTATCTGCCGTTGCTGCTGCCCGGCACGCTCAGCGCGGCGTTGCTGGTGTTCGTCGATGTGCTCAAGGAAATGCCCGCGACCTTGCTGATGCGCCCGTTTGGCTGGGACACGCTGGCGGTGCGGATCTTCGAAATGACCAGTGAGGGCGAATGGGCGAGGGCGTCGTTGCCGGCGCTTACCCTGGTATTGGTCGGTCTGTTGCCGGTCATCGGTTTGATCCGACGCTCGGCGCACAGAAACACTTAGTCGTCAGTCCTGAATCATGCGGCTACAATGCGCGGCATTCGGTGCGGTCCGTCTGACAGACCCTGTCGCTGAAATCGGCTGAAGGCCCTTTTTTACAGGGTTTTCCGAACCGTGCAGCAGCGCTCCGCACCTTCGCCACGCCCGGAAGGAGAAACCCATGGGACAGCGTACGCCTCTGTATGACCTGCATCTCGCCCTCGGCGCGAAGATGGTCGATTTTGGCGGTTGGGACATGCCCCTGCATTACGGCTCGCAGGTCGAGGAACACCACGAGGTGCGTCGCGATTGCGGAGTGTTCGATGTTTCCCACATGACCGTGATCGATGTCACCGGCCCCCAGGCCAAGGCCTGGCTCCAGCATTTGCTGGCCAATGACGTCGAACGCCTGCACAGCCCCGGCCGTGCGTTGTACAGCACCATGCTCAACGAGCGCGGCGGCATCGTCGACGACATGATCGTCTACCGCCTCGAAGACGGTTATCGTCTGGTGGTCAATGCCTCCACCCGCGATCAGGACCTGGCCTGGATGCAGGCACAGTTGGGCAGCTTCGATGTTCAGATTACCGAACGCTCCGAGCTGGCGATGCTCGCCATTCAAGGGCCCCATGCCCGGCACAGGATTGCCGAACTGGTGAGCCAGTCCCGCGCTAACCTGATCCAGATGCTCAAGCCTTTCGAAGGCCACATCGACGGCGACTGGTTCATCGCACGCACCGGCTACACCGGTGAGGACGGTCTGGAAATCGCCCTGCCAGCCGATCAGGCCCCCGGATTTTTCAACGATCTGGTGGGCGCCGGCATTTCCCCCATTGGTCTCGGCGCTCGCGACACGCTGCGGGTCGAAGCCGGCATGAACCTCTACGGTCAGGACATCCATCAGGACATTTCGCCACTGGCCTCGAACATGGCCTGGAGCATCGCCTGGGAGCCGGCCACGCGCCGCTTCATCGGTCGCGATGCGCTGGAGGCGGAAAAAGCCGTTGGTGTGCAGCACAAACTGGTCGGTCTGGTGCTTGAGGAGCGCGGGGTTTTGCGGGCCCATCAGGTGGTTCGTATCGCTGATGTTGGCGAAGGGGAGATCACCAGTGGTAGTTTCTCTCCTACGCTTAGCAAGTCGATTGCCCTGGCGCGTGTACCGATGGCGACTGCCGACCGCGCCGAAGTGGAAATCCGTGGCAAGTGGTATCCGGTACGCGTGGTCAAACCGACCTTCGTACGCCATGGCAAAACCCTGATCTAACCTTTTCCGGCGGGCACGACCGCTGACAATTTCTTGAGGACACCGAGCATGAGCAACATCCCAGCTGAACTGCGTTTTGCCGAAAGTCATGAATGGGCGCGCCTTGAAGCCGACGGCACCGTCACTGTGGGCATCAGCGATCACGCCCAGGAAGCGTTGGGTGATGTGGTGTTTGTCGAGCTGGCAGAAGTGGGCAAGGTGTTCGCCGCCGGTGATACCGCCGGTGTCGTCGAGTCGGTCAAGGCCGCTTCCGACATCTACTCCCCGGTCGGTGGCGAAGTGATTGCCGTCAACGAAGACCTGGCCGGTTCGCCGGAAGAACTGAACAATGATCCGTACGCCGCGTGGATCTTCAAGCTCAAGCCAAGCGACAAGGCCGAGCTGGACAAGCTGCTCGACGCGGCCGCCTACAAGGCTGCCATCGGCGAATAAGCTGCACGCTAGCCCCCAAAGCCCCGACCCGTCGGGGCTTTTTTCTGCCCGGGACTTTGGCCTTCGGGGTGGCTGCTATGCTGGTTTGACCGTGTTGCATTGACGCTGAGCCGCCAGCCAAGAGAGAGCCCGTCATGTCCCAGTTGCCATCCCTGAGCCAGTTACGCGATCCCCATGCCTTTCTGCGCCGCCACCTCGGCCCCGATGCCGCCGAGCAACAGGCGATGCTCGACAGCCTCGGCCTCGGCAGCCGGGTCGAACTGATCGAACAGACCGTGCCGCCGGGCATTCGCCTCAACCGCGAGCTGGACCTGCCGCCGGCGCTGGACGAGCAGGCAGCGCTGGCCAAACTGCGTGGTTATGCCGAACAGAACCAGGTCTGGACCAGCCTGATCGGCATGGGCTACCACGGCACCCTGACCCCGACCGTCATCCTGCGCAACGTGCTGGAAAATCCCGGTTGGTACACGGCTTACACGCCTTACCAACCGGAAATCGCTCAGGGCCGGCTCGAAGCGTTGCTCAACTTTCAGCAACTGACCATTGACCTCACCGGCCTTGAACTGGCCAACGCTTCGCTGCTCGATGAAGCCACCGCCGCCGCGGAAGCCATGGCCCTGGCCAAGCGCGTGGCGAAGTCGAAGAGCAATCTGTTCTTCGTCGACGAAAACTGTCATCCCCAGACCATTTCCGTGGTGCAGACCCGCGCCGAAGGCTTCGGCTTCGAGCTGATCGTCGACGCTGTGGATAACTTGAAGCAGCACCAGGTATTCGGCGCACTGCTGCAATACCCCGACACCCACGGCGAGATCCGTGACCTGCGACCCTTGATCGATCACCTGCACGCGCAGCAGGCGCTGGCCTGCGTGGCGACCGACCTGTTGAGTCTGTTGCTGCTGACCCCGCCGGGCGAACTGGGTGCCGATGTGGTGTTCGGTTCATCCCAGCGCTTTGGCGTGCCGATGGGTTACGGCGGGCCGCACGCGGCGTTTTTCGCCAGTCGCGAGGAATACAAACGAGCGATTCCCGGGCGGATCATCGGCGTATCGAAAGATGCCCGTGGCAACGTCGCGCTGCGCATGGCCCTGCAAACCCGCGAGCAGCATATTCGTCGGGAGAAAGCCAATTCGAACATCTGCACTGCCCAGGTCCTGTTGGCCAACATCGCCAGTTTCTATGCGGTCTATCACGGCCCGGAAGGACTGAAACGAATCGCCCAGCGCGTGCACCGGCTGACCTGCATTCTCGCCGCCGGTCTTGAGCGCCATGGCATCCAGCGCCTCAACCAACACTTCTTCGACACCCTCACGCTGGACGTGGGCGGGGCGCAAACCGCGATCATCGAAAGCGCCCGGGCCGCGCAGATCAACCTGCGCATCCTCGGTCGTGGCCGACTGGGTCTGAGCCTTGACGAGACCTGTGATGAAAGCACCGTGGCCAGACTGTTCGATGTGCTGCTGGGCGCCGATCACGGGTTGAACGTCGCTGATCTCGACGCCGAAACGCTGGCCTCCGGCATTCCCGACACGCTGCAACGCAGCACGCCGTACCTGCGTCATCCGGTGTTCAACGCCCACCACAGCGAAACCGAGATGCTGCGCTACCTCAAGCAACTGGAGAACAAGGATCTGGCGCTTAACCAGTCGATGATTCCGCTGGGCTCCTGCACCATGAAACTCAACGCCACCAGCGAAATGATCCCGATCACCTGGCCGCAATTCGCCAATCTGCACCCGTTCGTGCCCCGCGAGCAGGCAGTCGGGTACACGCTGATGATCGAGGAACTGGAGCGCTGGCTGTGTGCGATCACCGGGTTCGATGCAATCTGCATGCAGCCCAACTCCGGCGCCCAGGGCGAGTACGCCGGGTTGCTGGCAATCCGCAAATACCACGAGAGCCGCCAGCAGGGCGGGCGGGATATCTGTCTGATTCCTTCTTCGGCCCACGGCACCAACCCGGCCTCGGCGCAGATGGCCGGGATGCGCGTGGTGATCGTCGAGTGCGATGAGGCGGGCAACGTCGATCTGGAGGATTTGAAAGCCAAGGCGTCCGAGGCCGGGGCCAAGCTGTCGTGCCTGATGGCGACCTATCCGTCGACCCACGGCGTGTACGAGGAAGGCATCAGCGAAATCTGCGAAGTTATCCACCAGCACGGCGGCCAGGTGTACATGGACGGCGCCAACCTCAATGCCCAAGTCGGGTTGGCGCGGCCGGCGGACATTGGCGCCGACGTGTCACACATGAACCTGCACAAGACCTTCTGCATTCCCCACGGCGGAGGCGGGCCGGGCATGGGGCCGATTGGCGTGCGTGCGCATCTGGCGCCATTCGTTGCCAACCATCCGGTGGTGCCGATCGACGGGCCGCAACCGCAGAACGGAGCGGTCAGTGCCGCGCCGTGGGGCAGTGCGAGCATTCTGCCGATCAGCTGGATGTACATCGCGATGATGGGGCCGCAACTGGCGGATGCCAGCGAGGTGGCGATCCTCGCGGCCAATTATCTGGCGCAGCATCTGTCCGGTGCTTTCCCCGTTCTGTACACCGGCCGCAACGAGCGGGTCGCCCACGAATGCATTCTGGATCTGCGGCCGCTGAAAGCGCAGACCGGCATCAGCGAAGAAGACGTCGCCAAACGCCTGATGGATTACGGTTTTCATGCACCGACCATGTCGTTCCCGGTGCCGGGCACCTTGATGGTCGAGCCGACCGAAAGCGAGTCCAAGGCCGAACTGGATCGCTTCATCGGCGCGATGCTGAGCATCCGTGCAGAAATCACCGAGGTGCAGAACGGCAACTGGCCGGCCGAGGACAACCCGCTCAAACGGGCGCCGCATACCCTGGCCGATATCACCGGCGTGTGGGAGCGGCCGTACAGCATCGAGCAGGGCATCACGCCGGATGCACACACCAAGGCGCACAAATATTGGCCGGCGGTGAACCGGGTGGATAACGTCTACGGCGACCGCAACCTGTTCTGCGCTTGCGTGCCGGTGGACGATTACCGCTGAACAGCGGGCAAAAAAACGCCGCTCGTGTGAGCGGCATTTTTGTCTGTCCGGAAGGTTATTCCGACGCCACGGCGTTCTTCGCCAGAATCGCGTTCGCCAGTTCCATGTCCGTTGCCTGCAGGCCCGGGTTGTCGGCGCGGACTTTCTGCATCGCCGCTTCCAGGTACGGGCCACGGATACCGCCGTCGCTGGCGACGAAGCTGCCCGCGTCGTCCTGGGCGGCAACGATCAGTTTGTGATCCTTGAAGGTCAGGTAGGTCGAGCCGGTGGTGGCACCGGACGAAATGACGTTACGCCAAAAGCTGTCGGCCATCGCTGAACCAACAGGGAGGGACAGCAAGGCGAGGGTGGCGACAGCAAGTTTGAGACGCATGTTGGGTGACTCCACTGGTGTTGAATAACGGGTTGGATCGTCGTAACGCCGATCCGGTTCCGTGAGAGGCTATTTCTGCTCGCTCTGTGGTGTCACCCGCAATACTTCTTCAAGAGTTGTCAGCCCCGCCGCGACTTTCTGCGCGCCGGACAATCGCAGGCTGCGCATGCCTTCCTTGAAGGCCTGGCGACGGATCGCGGTGAGATCGGTGTCGGGGCTGATCAAGGCCTTGAGGCTGTCGCTCAGTTGCATGATTTCGTAGACCCCGGCGCGACCGTGATAACCGGTGTCGCGACACTCCAGGCAACCGATGGCCCGTTGCGCATTGCCCGGCAGCGGCGCCTGCCACGGCCGGGTCAGGGTTTGCCAGTCTTCTTCGTCCAGCGTCAGCGGCGCCTTGCAGTGCGGACACAGGGTGCGCACCAGGCGTTGCGCCATCACGCCAAGCACGGTGGCCTTGATCAGGTAATGCGGCACGCCGAGTTCCAGCAGACGGCTGATGGCGCTCGGCGCGTCGTTGGTGTGCAGGGTCGAGAGCACCAGGTGCCCGGTCAGCGCCGCCTGGATCGCCATTTCGGCGGTTTCCAGGTCGCGGATCTCGCCGATCATGATGATGTCCGGGTCTTGCCGCATCAGCGCCCGCACGCCGGCGGCGAACGTCAGGTCGATGTTGTGCTGGACCTGCATCTGGTTGAAGGCCGGCTCGACCATCTCGATCGGGTCCTCGATGGTGCAGAGGTTGACCTCCGGCGTCGCCAGTTTTTTCAGCGTGGTGTACAGCGTAGTGGTCTTGCCGGAACCGGTCGGGCCGGTGACCAGGATGATGCCGTTGGGCTGGCGGGTCATGTCCTGCCAGCGCCGCAGGTCGTCGGCGGAAAAGCCAAGTTGATCGAAATCCTTGAGCAGCACCTCCGGGTCGAAGATTCGCATGACCATTTTTTCGCCGAACGCGGTGGGCAGGGTCGACAGCCGCAACTCGACTTCACCGCCGTCCGGAGTCTTGGTCTTGACCCGGCCGTCCTGAGGTTTGCGCTTCTCGGCGACGTTCATCCGGCCAAGGCTTTTCAGGCGGCTGACGATGGCCATCGTCACCTGCGGCGGGAATTGATAGACGTTGTGCAGCACGCCGTCGATGCGAAAACGCACCGTGCCTTGCTCGCGCCGGGGTTCGATGTGGATATCGCTGGCCCGTTGCTGGAAGGCGTACTGGAACAGCCAGTCGACGATGTTGACGATGTGCGCGTCGTTGGCGTCCGGTTCCTGATCGCTGGCGCCGAGGTTGAGCAGTTGTTCGAAGTTGCCGAGGTTGCCGCCCTGCGCATCGGCATTGCTGGCGCCGCTGACCGATTTGGCGAGGCGGAAGAATTCGACGCTGAAACGCTGAATGTCCGCCGGGTTGGCCACCACCCGTTTGATCGGCAGTTTCAGGACGTGAGTCAGATCCGCCTCCCAGCCGCTGACATAGGGCTGGGCGCTGGCCACGGTCACCGCGTCGCGGTCGACCGACACCGCGAGGATCTTGTGGCGCTGGGCAAAGGCATAGGACATCAGCGGCGTGATGGCGGCGACGTTGATCTTCAGCGGATCGATTCGCAGGTACGGCTGGCCGGCCTGCTGCGCCAGCCACAGGGTCAGGCTCTCCAGGTCGAGGTGTTTGCCCGGACGGCTGAGGTCGTCCAGTTGCTGGCTGGCGATGAATTCCAGCGGGTGCTTCTGGCCGTGGGCGGCATGCCGACGCCGGGCATTCAGCGCCTGCTCGGCCGAGTCCTGGCAGATGAAGCCTTGGGCGACCAGTTCACGCAGTACCTCATTGAGATCCAGCCAGCGGTCCTGAGTGGCGAGTTGAACGGACATGCGGGCTCCTTTTGAACGACAGTGCGCAAAGGATAGTCGTGGCCCCGCCGACCGTTGGGCCACTACCCGACGAAGACGTTTCGGTTCTTGTCAGCCGGCCGCCTGCGCCGGCGCATCCCACGCCGCTTCGGGGTTTTGCAGGTCCACCGAGCAGACGCTGATCAGGTTACGAAGTTTTTCCGCGATCACCTGGGCGCGGTGCCAGCTCAGGCCACCCATGACGATGTCGATCGACAGCAGATCGTCGAGGCGCTGGACATTGACCTGTTCCGGGGTGAGGCACTGCAAGGCGAACAGGTTCAGCACCCGCACCAGCAAATCCGGCTCGGCCTCGGCCAGGATCTGGTATTGCGCAAGGCAATGGGCGTTGCCGCCGTTCCACACATCGGCACGGGGCGCAGGGGTGTTGACGGCTTCGAGGTGTGGCATGGCAGGTCTCCGGAATCAGTGGAGGAATTTTTACATTCGATGCCGGGCATTTCTTATCTAAGATGAGCCGATTACGTTATTGATCGGGTAGATCAATTCGGGTTTGGCTGAATTTGAGGATTATTTATGCACAGCGAGCTGGACAGCTACGACCGGCGCATTCTCGCCCTGCTGCAAGAGGACGCTTCCTTGTCCAGCGCACAGATCGCCGAACAGGTGGGTCTGTCGCAATCGCCGTGCTGGCGGCGGATTCAGCGGATGAAGGAGGAGGGGATCATTCGCGGCCAGGTGACCCTGCTCGATCGCAAGAAAATCGGCCTGAACACGCAGATCTTCGCCGAGATCAAACTCAACGCCCACGGCCGTTCGAACTTCACTGAGTTCACCGAGGCGATTCGCGGCTTTCCCGAAGTGCTGGAGTGTTACGTGCTGATGGGGGCGGTGGATTTTCTGTTGCGGATCGTCGCGGCTGACATCGAGGCGTATGAGCGGTTCTTTTTCGAGAAGCTGTCGCTGGTGCCGGGGATTCAGGAAGTGAACTCGATTGTGGCGTTGTCGGAGATCAAGTCCACGACGAGTTTGCCGGTACTGCGCTGAATGTGCTGGCCTCATCGCTAGCAGGCTCGCTCCCACAGTTGGAATGCATTTCCCTGTGGGAGCGAGCCTGCTCGCGAAAGGGATGTTACATACGCAACAGCATTTTCCAGGCGCGGTTCTGGTAAACCGCAATCGCCTGATGCTTGCGTGCATCGAGCAGTTCGTCGGTGATGGTCGGCTCGTTGGCCAGTTGCGCCAGTTTGTTCAGCTCGCCGTACAGTCGATCCATTTCCGGGATTTCCAGCACGTTGCGCGCGTGGTGCAACCAGACCTGGATGCGCTCGATGCGCGGCAGTTGCTCGGCCAGATCTTCCGGCTGCTGCTGATAACGCTGCAATTGCAGCGAAGTGGCTTCTTCGCCCAGCAGGCGCGGCAGCCAGCTTTGCAACTGCGCGGCACCCTGGCGATTGCCACGGGTGTTGCGGTCAGCTGTCCAGGTGCGGGCCAGCAACCAGCGCGAAGCGTTCAGCGAAAACAGGCCCCAGCGCGGATCTTCCAGTTCTTCGAGGAACTGTTCCGGCGCGGCTTTGCGTACGTCTTCGTCTTCAATGCCGACCTGTACCAGCGGGCGCCAGTCTTCCAGCAGCGCATCCAGCGCCACGCGCAGGTCGTGGGTCGACGGACGCGGTGCGGCCTGGCCGAGGCTGCTGAGCAGGGCGCGCATTTCCGCGAGGTTCTCGACCCAGTCCTGCAACAGGCGCCAGTGGCCGTTGAAGCGATACTGTTCGGCCAGACGCTGGCTGCTGCCGAGCAGGTGCCAGGCCAGGGCGGCGAAAGCGTCGTCCAGCGGGGTTTCGGCGGTGATGGCCGGCGCCGGCAGGCTCAGCGAATAGCTGTTGGCGTCGTACAGGCGATAGCCGCGCTCGGCCTTGCTGATGTCGCACGGCATCAGGGCCAGGGTTTCGGCCAGTTCGGCGGCCAGTTCCAGCAGCGCGGCAGGCTCGCCTTCGCGCAGCTCCAGTTCCAGCTCACAGATTTCTTCTTTCTGTTTGCCGACTACCACGTGGCCCAGGTCCAGCGCGGCTTCGATGACCACTTTGGTCTTGCCACGGCCCCAGGCGATTTCGGCGCGCTCGCGGACGAAATCGGTGGTGAAGATCGGTTTCAGGGTTTTCTTGTCCAGCTCAGCGAGGGACTCGGGCCAGCATTCGCCGTCGAGTTTCTTCACGTCGAGCTTGGCTTTGGGCAGGTTCCAGTCGTACTCGTTACGCTCGGACAGGCCGGCGACGCTCTGGCCACGGGTCTTGAGGGTCTGAATCACGTCTTCGCCGTCCTTGCGCAGGCGCAGGGCAACTTTGGCCCGGGCCAGGTCACGCTCGGGCGTGTCGAAATACTGATTCATCAACTCACGGCGTTCCCAGCCACTTTTGTTGCGTTTTTTCAGGAGAGGGTGCTCGCGCAGGGCGGCGAGGGTTTCGCGGCTGACGCGGAGTTTGATTTCGGTTTCTTTCTGCATGGCCGGAAAATCCAGGATCGGGAGCGCAGCCGGGGGAATGTGTGGCTGCCAAGGCCGTGCAGTGTACAGGACTGAACCTTCCTACGCTTTGCGGCGGTTTATTCTCGGCGCCGGATGGTTCTATGATGAACCTCAATCCGGGAGTTGGAGTCAGCGATGCCTTTGCCGTCCATGCAAGACCAGTTCGCTGCACTGATCGCCGCGCCGTCGGTCAGTTGCACCCAGCCGGGCCTCGACCAGTCCAACCGGGCGGTGATCGATCTGCTCGCGGGTTGGCTTGGCGACCTGGGTTTCAGTTGCGACATCCAGCAGGTCAACCCCGGCAAATTCAATCTGCTCGCCAGTTTCGGCAGCGGCCCCGGCGGGCTGGTGCTGGCCGGACACAGCGACACGGTGCCGTACGACGATGCGCTGTGGAAAACCGACCCGCTGAAACTCACCGAAGTCGACGGCCGCTGGGTCGGCCTCGGCAGTTGCGACATGAAGGGCTTCTTCGCCCTGATCATCGAAGCCGTGCAACCGCTGCTCGATCAATCCTTCAAGCAGCCGCTGCTGATCCTCGCCACCTGCGATGAAGAAAGCTCGATGTCCGGTGCCCGTGCGCTGGCCGAAGCGGGGCGACCGCTGGGCCGGGCGGCAGTGATCGGCGAGCCGACCGGGCTCAAGCCGATCCGCATGCACAAGGGCATCATGATGGAGCGCATCGATATCCTCGGGCAGAGCGGCCATTCGTCGGATCCGCGCCTGGGGCACAGCGCCCTCGAAGCGATGCACGATGCCATCGGCGAACTGCGCGGCCTGCGCCTGTTGTGGCAGCGCGAATTCAACAACCCGCAGTTCAGCGTGCCGCAGCCGACCATGAACTTCGGCTGTATCCACGGGGGCGACAACCCCAACCGCATCTGCGGCCAGTGTTCGCTGGAATTCGATCTGCGGCCGTTGCCGGGGATGGACCCGAACGTCTTGCGCAGCGAGATCCTGCGCAAACTCAACCCGGTCGCCGAGCGGCATAAAGTGAAGATCGATTACGCGCCGCTGTTTCCCGAAGTGCCGCCGTTCGAACAGGCCGAAGACGCGGAGTTAGTGCGAATTGCCGAAAAACTCACCGGCCACAAGGCCGAAGCGGTAGCGTTCGGCACCGAAGCGCCTTATCTTCAGCGCCTTGGCTGCGAAACCATCGTACTCGGCCCCGGCGACATCGCCTGTGCGCACCAACCGGGCGAGTACCTCGAAATGTCACGTTTACAGCCTACCGTGCATCTATTGCGGCAGTTGATCGAACATTACTGTCTCAAAGCTGTATAAATTGCCCACACACCCACCCGTATTCATGAGGAGAGCGCGCGTGTCGCCAAGCCTGTTCCGACGATAACCATCAGCCCGCTGTGCGTTTTCCGTTCTGCCCTTTTTCCGGCTGCTATTTATTACAGGCCCAGGTTCATGCCCGAATACGTCAATTGGCTTCGCCACGCGTCTCCTTATATCAATGCTCACCGCGATTGCACCTTCGTTGTCATGCTTCCGGGCGACGGCGTGGAGCATCCGAATTTCGGCAACATCGTCCATGACATCGTGCTGCTGCACAGCCTCGGCGTGCGGCTGGTGCTGGTTCATGGTTCGCGTCCGCAAATCGAAACCCGCCTTGCCGCACGCGGCCTGACCCCGCACTACCACCACGGCATGCGCATCACCGATGCCGCGACGCTGGAATGCGTGATCGACGCGGTCGGCCAACTGCGCATCGCCATCGAAGCGCGGCTGTCGATGGACATGGCCTCATCGCCGATGCAGGGCTCGCGCCTGCGGGTGGCCAGCGGCAACCTCGTGACGGCGCGGCCGATCGGCGTGCTGGAAGGTGTCGACTATCACCACACCGGCGAAGTGCGCCGGGTCGACCGCAAAGGCATCAACCGCCTGCTCGACGAGCGCTCCATCGTATTGCTGTCGCCGCTGGGGTATTCGCCGACCGGTGAAATCTTCAACCTGGCCTGTGAAGACGTCGCCACCCGCGCCGCCATCGATCTGGGCGCCGACAAGCTGCTGCTGTTCGGCGCCGACCTCGGTCTGATCGACGAAAACGGCAAACTGGTGCGCGAGCTGCGTCCGCAACAGGTGCCGGCGCATTTGCAGCGTCTGGGCAGCAACTATCAGGCGGAATTGCTCGATGCCGCTGCCGAAGCCTGTCGTGGCGGCGTGGCGCGCAGTCATATCGTCAGTTATGCCGAGGACGGTGCGCTGCTGACCGAACTGTTCACCCGTGACGGTGGCGGTACGCTGGTGGCCCAGGAGCAATTCGAACTGGTGCGCGAGGCGGCGATTGAAGACGTCGGCGGCTTGCTCGACCTGATCAGCCCGCTGGAAGAGCAGGGCATTCTGGTGCGCCGTTCCCGTGAAGTGCTGGAGCGCGAGATCGAACAGTTCAGCGTGGTCGAACGTGAAGGGATGATCATCGCCTGTGCGGCGCTGTATCAGATTGCCGATTCGGATGCCGGCGAGCTGGCGTGTCTGGCGGTGAATCCCGAGTATCGCCATGGCGGTCGCGGCGACGAATTGCTCGAGCGCATCGAGACCCGTGCCCGGGCGCAAGGCCTGAAAACCCTGTTCGTTCTCACCACCCGCACCGCCCACTGGTTCCGCGAGCGTGGCTTCGAACCGAGCAGCGTCGAACGCCTGCCGGCGGCTCGGGCTTCTCTTTATAACTATCAGCGCAATTCGAAGATCTTCGAAAAGTCTCTGTGAGATGCGATTGCCCCCGCGGGATGCGTGGGGGCAATTGTTTTACTCCGCTACAAACTTCGCACTGACGTACGGCGAGTAGTCAGGCAAAACACTTTCGACCTTGCCCTGTTCCTTCAAGAATTTCGCCGTCTCACCAATCGCCTTCGCCGTGCCGCCGTCCAGCAGCGCCGTGGTCTGTTGCGCCTTGGCGTCCGGGAACGCCGAGCCCGCGAGCAATTCCGGAACGTCGGCAGGATTGGCACCGGTCAGTTTGGCGATTTTCTGCACAGGCACCGAGTCGGCCGTCCAGCTGTCTTTATGGGCCGCGTAATCAGCGAACGAGTCCAGGGTCACCTTGGCGAACCTGGCCACGACTTCAGGATGCTTCTCGGCAAAGTCCTTGCGCGCGACCCAGACTTCGAAGGTCGGCGCGCCCCATTGGCCGACCTGCGCGGCATCAGTCAGGGTCTTGCCGGTTTTGCGGATTTCACCCAGCGCCGGCGACCAGACAAAGGCGCCGTCGATGTCGCCACGTTTCCAGGCCGCCGCGATTTCTGCGGGTTGCAGGTTCACCACTTTGACTTTCGAGGTGTCCAGGCCCCAGTGCTTGAGCGCGCCGAGCAGGCTGTAGTGGGAGGTGGAAACGAACGGGGTGGCGATGGTCTTGCCGATCAGGTCTTCGGGCTTGTTGATACCGCTGCCGTTGCGCACCACCAGTGCTTCGGCGGCATTGATCTGCGCCGAGACGATAAAGGCCACGATCGGCAGATTGCGCGAGGCGGCGGCCGCCAACGGACTGGAGCCGAGGTTGCCGATCTGCACATCGCCGGAGGCGATGGCTGTCACAACTTCCGGGCCACTGTTGAAGCGACGCCAGTCGATTTTCTCGCCGATGGTCTTCTCGTAGACGCCGTCGGCCTGGGGGACTTTGCTCGGGTCGATACCGGTCTGGTAGCCCACAGTGAGGTTGGCGGCATGGGCTGAAAAAGAAATCAGCGCCGACACACAAACTGTAACAAATTGACTAGATAGTGCGCGTTTGGCCATCATGGCGTCGCCTTTTCGATAGGGTTTGACGAATCGGGGTTGCGTCAAAGCTAATCGATCTAAAAAAAGGCTAACAAATACCATTTAGTAATGAGCTTAGTCGCCGATACGCTGTATCCCGGTGAAGATGGCAAATGGCTGGCCATATAGCCGAATGGTATGAAAAAGAATGAATAAATTCTTTTTCGGTTTATCAGGAAGTCTTTACCCTGCAGGGACCAAATCACTGCGATTAGACCTTGGTCGTAGACATACAAGGTTACGATTGACTTGTCAGTCACGGTCTGGCGCTAATCGCGCATCTTAGGATCCAGGGGCATCAGACCCCGGACCAGGAACACAAGAATTAGAAACGAGAGGAGCGAAACATGAACAAGTCCACCTTGGCCCTGGCCGTGGCCGTAGGGGTTTTGGCGCAGCAGGCAGGCGCCGCCGGTTTCATCGAAGACAGCAAGGCCACTCTGGGTCTGCGTAACTTCTACATCAACACTGACAACCGCGATGGCGCTGGCGCCAACAAGAACGAAGAGTGGGGCCAAGGCTTCGATCTGCGTTTCATCTCCGGCTACACCCAAGGCACCGTAGGCTTCGGTATTGATGCCATCGGCCTGCTGGGCGTGCGTCTGGATTCGGGCGGCGGCACCAACGGCAACAGCGGCACCGCTTACGGCGGCACTGTGTTCCCGAGCGAGTCCAACGGCAAAGCAGTGGACAACTTCTCCAGCCTGGGTCTGACTGCCAAAGCCAAGATCTCCCAGACCGAACTGAAGCTGGGCACCCTGCAGCCGAAAAACCCGGTGATCGTGACCAACGACGGTCGTCTGCTGCCACAAACCTGGCAGGGCGGTCAGATCACTTCCGGCGAAATCAAGGACCTGACCCTGGTCGGTGGTCAGATCGAAGCCGTGAAAGGCCGTAACTCCAGCAACAACGAAAACCTGTCCATCGGCGGTGCAAACACCCGTGGCGCTGGCTTCCGTGACAGCAACAAGTTCATCTACGCCGGTGGCGACTACAAGATCACCAAAGACCTGACTGCCCAGTACTACTACGGCAACCTGGAAGACTTCTACAAGCAGCACTTCCTGGGTCTGGTACACAACTGGGCCATCGGCCCGGGCGTATTGAAGTCTGACTTCCGTTACTTCAACAGCTCCGACGACGGCAAGAACGGCACTGATCCGGCCTACTACAGCAGCGGCAACTACACCGGTTTCCGTTCCGGTCGTGGCGAAGTCGACAACAACCTGTACAGCGGCCTGTTCCTGTACACCGTTGAAGGTCACACCTTCGGTGGCGGTTACCAGGTTTCCAACGGCAGCTCCGACTTCCCTTGGCTGAACCAGGGCGACGGTTCGTCGAACTACACCATCACCGACATGCAGATCCAGAAGTTCGGTCGTGCCGGCGAGAAAACCTGGCAGGCACGCTACTCGTATGACTTCGCTAAAGTCGGCGTACCTGGCCTGACCGCCGGTGTGGTTTACCTGAAAGGCGATTCGATCGACACCGTTGGCACCAACGGCCGCGAAAACGCTTCGAACCGTTCCGAGTGGGAACGCGACTTCACCATCGGTTACGTCGTACCGGAAGGTCCGTTCAAGAACGTCGGCCTGATGTGGAAAAACGCTGTATGGCGCACCGACCTGCCGAACACCCGTTCGCAGGACGAAAACCGCCTGATCGTCAGCTACTCGATCCCGCTGCTGTAATAGCGCGCTCCTGCACTGATGTAAAAAAGCCCCGTCCGGCATTGCGCCGGACGGGGCTTTTGCGTTTTCGGGTCCGGCTCACCCCCGTAAGCCTTTCCCGATGTTCCCCTCTTTACAGCAACTCAAGGCCTTCTCGAACCTTGAGGGCGATGTTCGTCGCGATGCAGCGGGGCGTCCAGTGAACAGATGTTTAATATTCAATAAAGATATAGATATCTAGTTATTTATTCTTTTTCAGAAGAACGAATCACAAGCTACAGTTGAGGTCTCCAACCACTCATCAGGAGCCGCACCATGAGCCTCAGACTTGGCGATATCGCCCCCGATTTCGAACAGGATTCCAGCGCCGGCAAGATTCGTTTCCACGAATGGCTGGGCGATAGCTGGGGCGTGCTGTTTTCCCACCCGGCAGACTTCACCCCGGTCTGCACCACCGAGCTGGGCTTCACCGCCAAACTCAAGGACGAGTTCACCAAACGCGGTGTGAAGGCCATTGCACTGTCGGTCGACCCGGTGGACTCGCACCACAAGTGGATCGAGGACATCAACGAAACCCAGAACACCATCGTCAACTTTCCGATCCTGGCCGATGCCGATCGCAAGGTGTCCGATCTGTACGATCTGATTCACCCGAACGCCAACGACACCCTGACCGTGCGTTCGCTGTTCGTGATCGATCCGAACAAGAAGATCCGCCTGACCATCACTTATCCGGCCAGCACCGGGCGCAACTTCCACGAGATCCTGCGGGTGATCGACTCGCTGCAGCTCACCGACAACTACAAGGTGGCCACCCCGGCCAACTGGCAGGACGGTGAAGAAGTGGTGATCGTGCCGTCGCTCAAGGACGAAGACGAAATCAAGCAGCGCTTTCCGAAGGGTTACCGCGCGGTGAAACCGTACCTGCGCCTCACCCCACAGCCGAACAAATAAAGTCCAATCGCCAGCAGGCTGGCTCCCACAAGGGAGCGTTCCATGTGGGAGCCAGCCTGCTGGCGATGGCGGTGGTGAATGCGCCGCGCGCCTCCAATTTGTAACCACGATGCAGGGTTTCAGGCCGTTTTCACGGCCTGTTTTTTTGCCCGCTGGAAAGGAAAATGCATATCTCCATAAAGAATAACCAAATGAATAAATATGATTTATGGATATATAAATCAGCTGGTAAGGTCACTCACATCGAAGCGAGATCGCAACCCGCGAATCGCCTGTAACGCGCAAGGAATTTTCTGAATGCTGGTCGTCTCACTCGGTGGCAGTCCCAGTCAACGTTCCCGCTCCGGGGTGTTGCTGGAACGCTCGCAACGCTGGTTGCAGCAGCAAGGGGTGGAAGTGGTGAGTTATCAGGTGCGGGACTTCCCGGCCGAAGACCTGCTTCACGCCCGCTTCGACAGCCCGAAGGTGCTCGACTTGCTGCAACAGATTGAAAACGCCGATGGCCTGCTGATCGCTACGCCGGTGTACAAGGCGTCGTTTTCCGGTGCCCTGAAGACCGTACTGGATCTGCTGCCCGAGCGTGCGCTGAACCACAAGATTGTTTTACCGATGGCTACCGGCGGCAGCATCGCTCACATGCTGGTGGTCGATTACGCCCTCAAGCCTGTGCTGTCGGCGTTGAAGGCCCAGGAAATGCTGCAAGGGATTTTTGCCGAGGACAGCCAGATCGCCTATGGCGAAGGCAGTGCCCAGGCCCAGTTGGCTCCGGCTCTGGAGCAGCGGTTGCATGAAGCGCTGGACCAGTTTGTCAGCGCCATGGCCCGCCGGCCGAAGCCGCTGGAGCCGGGGCTGCTGAACGAACGTTTGTTGAGTGCTCGCTGGAGCATTTGAGCCACACCGAAACTTGAAGTACTCACCTTACTCAGCCGCCAACGGCCAAGCAGGTGCAGCCAAAACCCAACAGCAAAAAGGAGAGCGCTATGCGCACTGTATTTTTGCGTCGTGGTCTGGTCGCTCTGTTTGCTGCGGCTGTGTCCTTCGGCGCCATCACTCAAGCTCAAGCTGAAACGCTACGAATCGGTTACCAGAAGTACGGCACTTTGGTGCTGCTCAAAGCCAAGGGCACCCTGGAAAAACGTCTCGCCGCCCAAGGCGTTGACGTGCAATGGACTGAATTCCCCGGCGGCCCGCAACTGCTCGAAGGCCTGAACGTCGGTTCGATCGACTTCGGCGTCACTGGCGAAACCCCGCCGGTCTTTGCCCAGGCGGCCGGTGCCGATCTGCTCTACGTCGCCTACGAGCCACCAGCGCCGAACAGCGAAGCGATCCTCGTGCCGAAAGATTCGCCGATCAAATCGGTGGCGGATCTCAAGGGCAAGAAAGTCGCGCTGAACAAAGGCTCCAACGTTCACTACCTGCTGGTGCGTGCGCTGGAAGATGCCGGCCTCAAGTACACCGACATTCAAACCGTGTTCCTGCCGCCGGCCGATGCCCGCGCCGCGTTCGAGCGTGGCAGCGTCGACGCCTGGGTCATCTGGGACCCGTACCAGGCCGCCGCCGAGAAGCAACTGCAAGCACACACCCTGCGTGACGGTAAAGGCATCGTCGACAACCACCAGTTCTACCTGGCGACCAAACCCTACGCACAGAAAAATCCCGAGGTGATCAAGACCCTCGTGGAAGAAGTGCGCGCCGTCGGTGAGTGGTCCAAGGCCAACCCGGAAGACGTGGCTCAACAGGTATCGCCGCTGCTCGGCCTGCCGGCAGACATCACCCTGACCTCGGTGAAGCGCCAGGGCTACGGCGCGCTGTTCCTGACCCCGGAAGTGGTCGCCGCGCAACAGAAAATCGCTGACACCTTCTACCAGCTCAAGCTGATTCCCAAGCCGTTGAGCATCAAGGACGTGATCTGGACCCCGCCGGCCGCAGTGGCCCAAAGCTCGGTCACCCAAGCCCAGTAAATCGAATCCCCAAGGAGACCACTCCATGAGCCTCAACATCTTCTGGTTCCTGCCTACCCACGGCGACGGCCATTACCTTGGCACCGCCGAAGGCGCCCGCGCCGTCGATCACGGCTATCTGCAACAGGTCGCGCAAGCGGCGGATCGCCTGGGTTTCGGCGGCGTGCTGATTCCCACCGGCCGTTCCTGCGAAGACTCGTGGCTGGTGGCGGCCTCGCTGATCCCGGTGACCCAGCGTCTGAAGTTCCTCGTCGCCCTGCGCCCCGGGATCATTTCCCCGACGGTGGCAGCGCGTCAGGCAGCAACGCTGGATCGGTTGTCCGGCGGTCGTGCGCTGTTCAACCTGGTGACCGGTGGCGATCCGGAAGAGTTGGCCGGCGACGGTCTGTTCCTCGATCACGAAGCGCGCTATCAGGCCTCGGTGGAATTCACCCGGATCTGGCGTCGGGTGCTGGAAGGCGAAACCGTGGATTACGACGGCGAGCACATCAGCGTGAAGGGCGCCAAATTGCTCTATCCGCCAATCCAGCAACCGCGTCCGCCGCTGTACTTCGGTGGTTCTTCGGAAGCCGCGCAGGATCTGGCCGCCGAACAAGTGGAAATGGTCCTGACCTGGGGCGAGCCGCCCGCAGCCGTTGCCGAGAAAATCGAGCAGGTTCGCGCCAAGGCCGCAAAGCTCGGTCGTACCGTGCGCTTCGGCATTCGTCTGCATGTGATCGTGCGGGAAACCAACGCCGAGGCCTGGCAAGCGGCGGATCGCCTGATCTCGCACCTGGACGACGACACCATCAAACGTGCCCAGGCTTCGCTGGCTCGGTTCGATTCGGTCGGCCAGCAGCGCATGGCCGCACTGCACGGTGGCAGCCGCGACAACCTCGAAGTCAGCCCGAACCTGTGGGCGGGCGTCGGTCTGGTGCGCGGCGGTGCCGGTACGGCGCTGGTTGGCGACGGCCCGACCGTGGCTGCACGGGTGAAGGAATACGCGGATCTGGGCATCGATACCTTCATCTTCTCCGGTTATCCACACCTCGAGGAGTCGTATCGGGTGGCCGAACTGCTGTTCCCGCACCTCGACGTCGAGCGCCCGGAATTGCCGAAAAGCGCCGGTTACGTCAGCCCGTTCGGCGAGATGGTGGCCAACGACATTCTTCCCAAAGCCGCGTCCCAGAGCTGAGGCGCCGCCATGAAGAAATTTATCCACAGCCTCGCGCCCTGGGCGTTGCCGGTGTTGTTGCTGGCGGTGTGGCAGTTGTCGGTGTCGGCAGGCTGGTTGTCGACGCGGATTCTGCCGGCGCCGGTGGCAGTGATCGAAGCCGGCGTGAGCCTGGTGCGCAGCGGCGAAATCTGGACGCACCTGGCGATCAGCGGCTGGCGCGCGGCGCTGGGCTTCACCATCGGTGGCAGCATCGGCCTGGTGCTGGGCTTCATCACCGGCCTGTCGAAGTGGGGTGAACGCCTGCTCGACAGCTCGGTGCAGATGATCCGCAACGTGCCGCACCTGGCGCTGATTCCGCTGGTGATCCTGTGGTTCGGCATCGACGAGTCGGCGAAGATTTTCCTGGTGGCATTGGGCACCTTGTTCCCGATCTACCTCAACACCTATCACGGCATCCGCAACGTCGATCCGGCGCTGGTGGAAATGGCACGCAGTTATGGCCTGTCCGGCTTCAGCCTGTTCTGGCAGGTGATTCTGCCGGGCGCGCTGCCTTCGATTCTGGTCGGCGTGCGTTTCGCTCTGGGCTTCATGTGGCTGACGCTGATCGTCGCGGAAACCATCTCCGCGAGCTCCGGCATCGGTTATCTGGCGATGAATGCCCGCGAGTTCTTGCAGACCGACGTGGTGGTGCTGGCGATTCTGCTGTACGCGGTACTCGGCAAACTGGCCGACCTCGCGGCCCGTGGACTTGAACGTGTGTGGCTGCGTTGGCATCCGGCGTATCAAGTGGCGAAAGGAGGTGCGGCATGACCGCTCAACAACCTCCACGCCTGCTGCGCGGGATTCCGCTGGCGGTGCGCAACCTGCAAAAGACCTTCGGCACGCGGCAGGTGCTGCGTGACATCGACCTGCACATTCCGGCAGGCCAGTTTGTCGCCGTGGTCGGGCGCAGCGGATGCGGCAAGAGCACATTTCTGCGCTTGCTTGCCGGCCTCGATCAACCCACTGGCGGCGATTTGCTCGCCGGTGCCGCACCGCTCAGCGATGCGCGGGATGACACCCGGTTGATGTTCCAGGAAGCGCGACTGCTGCCGTGGAAAAAGATCATCGACAACGTCGGTCTCGGCCTCAAGGGCAACTGGCGTGCGCAAGCCTTGCAGGCGCTGGATGCAGTCGGCCTCGCCGATCGCGCCAATGAATGGCCGGCGGCACTGTCCGGTGGGCAGAAGCAGCGCGTGGCGCTGGCCCGAGCCTTGATCCATCAGCCGCGTCTGCTGTTGCTCGACGAGCCGCTGGGCGCACTGGATGCGCTGACCCGGATCGAGATGCAGCAATTGATCGAACGTCTCTGGCAACAGCATGGTTTCACCGTGTTGCTGGTGACCCACGACGTCAGCGAAGCGGTGGCGATTGCCGACCGGGTGATTCTGATCGAGGACGGCGAAGTCGGTCTCGACCTGCAAGTGGAGCTGCCGCGTCCTCGGGTGCGTGGCTCCCATCGCCTGGCCGCGCTGGAAACCGAAGTGCTCAACCGTGTGTTGTCCCTGCCCGGCGAGCCGCCGGCGCCGGAACCCGTTTCACCCTTGCCTACGCAACTGCGTTGGGCTCAATAACTCAAGCAAACGACAGGAATCAATGCCATGACTATCAAAGCCATCAACGTACGCAACCAGTTCAAAGGCGCGATCAAGGAGATCGTTCTCGGCGACGTGCTGTCGGAAATCGACGTGCAGACCGCTTCCGGCATCGTCACTTCGGTGATCACCACCCGTTCGGTCAAGGAGCTGGAACTGGAGGTCGGCAGCGAAGTGATCGCCTTCGTGAAATCCACCGAGGTGTCCATCGCCAAGTTGTAAGCCTGTGAGTAAAAAACAACCCCGAAGGGTGTGAGCCCTTCGGGGTTTTTTGTGTCTGACTGGAAATCGGCGGTGCGGCCTTCGCGAGCAGGACGCTAGAGAATTCTCTTGGGCAGATACGGCGGCAGATACAGCCCGATATAGGCATCAAACACCCGCATGCCTTCCTCGGCCATGCGCGGGGTGATCTGCCCGTGCTGCTGCACCGAGCGGGCGTAGACGCGGTCGCCCAGCTCCATGGCCAGCGCGAATACATCGACGTCATCCGGCAGGCGCGGCAGTTCGAAGTGATGGTCGAACAGCTTGTGCATCAGGTCGCCGAGTTCGAGGTCGTGCTGACGGTCAGCCTGGGTGACTTCGGTGAGGCCGTGTTGCGCGAGGATCAGCTGGCGGGCGGCGGCATCCTCGCCATAGATCTCCAGCATCCGCTCTTCGACCAGCCGCGACAGGTCGCGCCAGTCGCGCAGGGCATCGTGATCGATTGGTGCCTGCAGGCACGCGCGGAAGGCTGCGTGCACATCCGCCGTCAGCGCTTCGAGCAGCGCCGGGACGCTGGCGAAGAAGTGGTAGACCGAGGAGGGCGGAATCTGCGCGCGCTCGGCCACGCTGTAGATCGACAGGCTCGCCACGCCCTCGGCGGCCAGCAGCGTGCGCGCGGCGTCGAGTATCGAATCGATCCGCGCCTGACTGCGGGCTCGGGGTTTGCGAACGGGGGCGGGACGCGTCATGAAAGTCTCCTGCGGGGCAGCGGGCATTGTACGAGCCGGCTCTTGTGTTGTCTTGTCGGCCGCTTTCGGGAGTAAGCCCGCTTCCACGGGGTATCTCCTGTGAGATGAAATTTTCTGTTCGCAGGAGATTCATTGTGGGAGCGGGCTTGCTCGCGAACCGCCGCAGGCGGCCATAAAAAAACGCCGCTGGCTGCGATAGCCGACGGCGTTCTTTTTGGCGCTGCAATCCGCTTAAACGGTATGCAGGTACCAGTTGTACTCGAGGTCGGAGATGGAGTGTTCGAACTCCTCCAGCTCGCTCTCTTTACAGGCGACGAAGATATCGATGTATTTCGGATCGATGTACTTGGCCATCACCTCGCTGTCGTCCAGCTCGCGCAGGGCATCGCGCAAGTTGTTCGGCAGGCTCTGCTCGTTCTGCTCGTAGCTGTTGCCTTCGGTGGGAGGCGGCGGCTCGATCTTGTTGGTCAGGCCGTGATGTACGCCCGCCAGCACCGAAGCCATCAGCAGGTACGGGTTGGCGTCGGCGCCGGCCACGCGGTGTTCCAGACGGACCGCGTCGGCGGAGCCGGTCGGTACGCGCAGGGCCACGGTGCGGTTGTCCAGGCCCCAGCTCGGCGAGTTCGGCACGTAGAACTGTGCGCCGAAACGACGGTAGGAGTTGACGTTCGGGCATAGGAAAGCCATCTGCGCGGGCAGGGTCTCGAGCACACCGCCGATCGCGTGACGCAGCGCGGCGTTCTGCTCGGGATCCTCGCTGGCAAAAATGTTTTTGCCTTCTTTGTCGAGAACCGAAATGTGGACGTGCAGACCATTGCCTGCCTGGCCCGGGTACGGCTTGGCCATGAAGGTGGTGTCCATTTCATGGTCGTAGGCGATGTTCTTGATCAGAC
Organism: Pseudomonas pharyngis; assembly: GCF_021602345.1. GTDB lineage: Bacteria > Pseudomonadota > Gammaproteobacteria > Pseudomonadales > Pseudomonadaceae > Aquipseudomonas > Aquipseudomonas pharyngis. The sequence goes on along the minus strand of NZ_BQID01000001.1, from coordinate 340,826 downwards.
GCTTGAGCAGGACCGCGTAGTCGCATGCCTTGATCGGGTCGGCGACGTGGTGCAGGTTCACTTCGAACTGCGCCGGGGCACTTTCCTTGACGATGGCGTCGGCCGGGATGCCTTGCTCTTTGGCGCCTTCCAGAATGTCCTGGAGGCAGTCGACGTATTCGTCGAGGTCGTCGATCAGGTAGACCTGGGTCGAATGCGGGCGTTTGCCGGAGATCGGCGAGCGTGGCGGCTGAGGGCGGCCGTTCACGTTTTCCTGGTCGATCAGGTAGAACTCGAGTTCGAACGCGGCGCAGATGGTCAGGCCGAGCTCGTCAAACTTTGCGACAACTTGACGGAGCACTTCGCGCGGGTCGGCGAAGAAAGGGTCACCTTCGAGTTCGTGCATGGTCATCAACAGTTGCGCGGTCGGGCGCTTCTGCCATGGCTCGTTGCACAGGGTATCGGGGATTGGATAGCAGATACGGTCGGCGTCGCCGATGTCCAGGCCCAGGCCGGTGCTTTCCACCGTGGAGCCATTGATATCCAGAGCAAATAGAGAGGCCGGCAGGTTGATGCCTTTCTCGTAAACCTTGTGGAGGCTGGTGCGTTCGATGCGCTTGCCGCGCACCACACCATTCATATCCGCAATCAGAAGGTCAACGTACAGAACCTCAGGATGTTCCTTAAGGAACGCGTTCGCTTCGTTAAGCTGAACGGCACGCGGGGGTACCGACATGATGCAACACCTTTGTTGTTAAAAATATCAATCATTGATCTTTTCTGGTTTCAGTCAACCCGAACGGCCTGCCGAAGTCAAGCGAGGCCTTTTGTGCCCTGAAAAAGCGCCGCGAGGGCGTTTATGGGGCACTTTGGGGCATTTTTTTATCCGTGAAGGACGCGCCTCCCGCAGGCTTGAGCAGGCCGTGTTGTATTTTTTACGGGGGTGTTGTGTAAAAAAATGAACAAGGCTAAGCTCCGATCAAACCCATAACAGCAATAATACCGGGGTGCTTCATGTCTCGCCTGCCGTTAATCGGCGTCACCGACTGCTCTTTGCGGTCCGGTCTGCATGCTTATCACATCAGTGGCGACACGTCCGTCCGCAGCGCGGCCAGCAAGGCCTGCAACGTGTCAGCGATCTCCCAGCCCGTGGCAGATCGAGCGGCAGCGTCCGATATTCTGGACGTGTGCGAGGGCATCCTCTTTAGCGGTTCTCCTTTCAATATAGATCTCTTTCCCTCTCCCGGCCTGCACCGCGTCCGTCGTCGTGCCCGTGATTTTGCACGCCCGGGATGTGCACAGGAAATGCAACGCCAGCGTAAAGGGCAGGTAAGCTCCTCCTTCATTGTCTATGCGCGGTGCCGGGCGTAAGCCGGCACTGCGCGCAAGCAAGGCCCTTTAACGCGACGCCTGGTGCGTCAAACATTGCCTGACATCTGTCAGGAGACTCAGCCCAGAGGCATTTATGAGTAACAACCTCGACCAGCTCACCGATTGGTTGAAAGACCACAAGATCACAGAAGTCGAATGCATGATCGGCGACTTGACCGGCATTACCCGGGGCAAGATCTCGCCGACCAACAAGTTCATCGCCGAAAAAGGCATGCGCCTGCCAGAGAGCGTTCTGTTGCAGACCGTGACCGGCGACTACGTCGAAGACGACATCTATTACGAACTGCTCGACCCGGCCGACATCGACATGATCTGCCGTCCCGACCAGAACGCCGTGTACCTGGTGCCGTGGGCCATCGAGCCGACCGCCCAGGTGATCCACGACACCTACGACAAGCAAGGCAACCCGATCGAGCTGTCGCCGCGCAACGTCCTCAAGAAAGTCCTGAAGCTCTATGCCGACAAGGGGTGGCAGCCGATCGTGGCGCCGGAAATGGAGTTCTACCTGACCAAGCGCAGTGACGACCCCGACTATCCGCTGCAACCGCCGGTTGGCCGTTCCGGGCGTCCGGAGATCGGGCGTCAGTCGTTCTCCATTGAAGCGGCGAACGAATTCGATCCGCTGTTCGAAGACGTCTACGACTGGTGCGAATTGCAGGAGCTGGACCTCGACACGCTGATCCACGAGGACGGCACGGCCCAGATGGAAATCAACTTCCGTCACGGCGATGCCCTGTCGCTGGCCGACCAGATCCTGGTGTTCAAACGCACCATGCGTGAGGCCGCGCTCAAGCACAACGTGGCCGCGACCTTCATGGCCAAGCCGATGACCGGCGAGCCGGGCAGTGCGATGCACCTGCACCAGAGCATCATCGACATCGAGACCGGCAAGAACGTGTTCTCGAATGAAGACGGGACCATGAGCCAGCTGTTCCTGCACCACATCGGTGGCCTGCAGAAACTGATCCCTGAGCTGTTGCCGCTGTTCGCCCCGAACGTCAACTCGTTCCGCCGCTTCCTGCCGGACACCTCGGCGCCGGTGAACGTGGAGTGGGGCGAAGAAAACCGCACCGTGGGCCTGCGCGTCCCGGATGCCGGCCCGCAGAACCGCCGGGTGGAAAACCGCCTGCCGGGCGCCGACGCCAACCCGTACCTGGCGATTGCCGCGAGCCTGCTCTGCGGCTACATCGGCATGGTCGAAGGCATCAACCCTAGCGCGCCAGTCGTGGGCCGTGGTTACGAGCGCCGCAACCTGCGGCTGCCGCTGACCATCGAAGACGCCCTGGAACGCATGGAAAACAGCGCGACCATCGAGAAGTACCTGGGCAAGACCTTTATCACCGGCTACGTCGCGGTCAAGCGGGCCGAGCATGAAAACTTCAAGCGCGTGATCAGTTCGTGGGAGCGGGAATACCTGCTGTTCGCCGTCTGATGCGCCCGGCGCGGCGGCCAGCCGCCGCGCCTTCACCGATAACAAGGAGAATTGGCATGACCAGCAACAACCCGCAAACCCGTGAGTGGCAAGCCCTCAGCAGCGATCACCACCTGGCCCCGTTCAGCGACTTCAAGCAGCTGAAAGAGAAAGGCCCGCGGATCATCACCAATGCCAAGGGCGTGTACCTCTGGGACAGCGAAGGCAACAAGATTCTCGACGGCATGGCCGGCCTTTGGTGCGTGGCGATCGGCTACGGTCGCGATGAACTGGCCGACGCCGCCGCCAAGCAGATGCGCGAACTGCCTTACTACAACCTGTTCTTCCAGACCGCCCACCCGCCGGCGCTGGAACTGGCCAAGGCCATCGCCGACGTGGCGCCAGAAGGCATGAACCACGTGTTCTTCACCGGCTCCGGTTCCGAAGGCAACGACACCATGCTGCGTATGGTTCGCCACTATTGGGCGATCAAGGGCCAGCCGAACAAGAAAGTCATCATCAGCCGCAAGAATGGTTATCACGGTTCCACCGTAGCCGGCGCGAGCCTGGGCGGCATGACGTATATGCACGAACAGGGCGACCTGCCGATTCCGGGGATCGTCCACATCGCTCAGCCGTACTGGTTCGCCGAAGGCGGCGACATGACTCCGGAAGAGTTCGGGATCTGGGCGGCCAATCAGCTGGAAGAGAAGATTCTGGAAGTTGGCGTGGACAACGTCGGTGCCTTTATTGCCGAGCCGATCCAGGGCGCCGGCGGCGTGATCATTCCGCCCGACACCTACTGGCCGCGCATCAAGGAAATCCTCGCCAAGTACAACATCCTGTTCGTGGCCGACGAAGTGATCTGCGGTTTCGGCCGTACCGGCCAGTGGTTCGGCAGCGATTTCTACGACCTCAAGCCACACATGATGACCATCGCCAAAGGCCTGACGTCCGGCTACATCCCGATGGGTGGCCTGATCGTGCGCGACGAAGTGGTGGCGGTGCTCAACGAGGGTGGCGATTTCAACCACGGCTTCACCTACTCCGGTCACCCGGTGGCGGCGGCGGTGGGTCTGGAAAACATCCGGATTCTGCGCGAAGAGAAAATCATCGAACGCGCCCATGAAGAAACGGCACCGTATTTGCAGAAACGTCTGCGCGAACTGAACGATCACCCGTTGGTGGGTGAAGTGCGCGGAGTCGGTCTGCTGGGGGCCATCGAGCTGGTGCAGGACAAGGCCACTCGCAAGCGTTACGAAGGCAAGGGTGTGGGCATGATCTGCCGCCAGTTCTGCTTCGACAACGGGCTGATCATGCGTGCCGTGGGCGACACCATGATCATCGCGCCGCCGCTGGTGATCAGCAAGGCGGAGATCGACGAGCTGGTGACAAAGGCACGCAAGTGCCTGGACCTGACCCTGAGTGCGTTGCAGGGCTAAGTGCTAGGCTCTGAGCGATGGAGCTGTTGCGCTGTCGCTCGGAGCTGTCAGAAAGGCTGGTCTTTTCTTGAAAGACCGCCTCGGATCTTGCCAGACTAGCCGCGGTTCCAGTTGTCCGGGTTCGGCCGCTGAACAAAGTGGTTCAAAAAAGAAAAATTTGGAGCATTAACGCATGAAGGCATTAGGCAAAAAGCTCGCTGGCAAGACTCTGCTCGCCATGTCCCTGATGGGCGTGATGGCGGGTGCGGTCCAGGCGGACGACAAGGTGTTGCACGTTTACAACTGGTCCGACTACATCGCGCCGGACACGGTTGCCAATTTCGAGAAAGAGACGGGCATCAAGGTCGTCTATGACGTTTTCGACAGCAACGAAACCCTGGAAGCCAAGCTGCTGGCCGGCAAATCCGGTTACGACATCGTGGTGCCTTCCAACAACTTCCTGGCCAAGCAGATCAAGGCCGGTGTTTATCAGGAACTGGACAAGTCCAAGCTGACGAACTGGAAGAACCTCGACGAAGACCTGCTCAAGGCCGTTGGCGACGCCAGCGACCCGGGCAACAAACACGCGTTCCCGTACATGTGGGGTTCGATCGGCATCGGCTACAACCCGGCCAAGGTCAAGGCTGCGCTGGGCATCGACAAGATCGATTCCTGGGACATCGTGTTCAAGCCTGAAAACATCGAGAAGCTGAAAAGCTGCGGCGTGAGCTTCCTCGACGCGCCGACCGAAATGATTCCGGCGGCTTTGCACTACCTGGGCAAACCGACCAACAGCAAGGACAAGGCTGACCTGAAAGCCGCCGAAGACCTGTTCCTCAAGATTCGTCCTTCGGTGGCTTACTTCCACTCCTCGAAGTACATCTCGGACCTGGCCAACGGCAATATCTGCGTAGCGGTCGGCTACTCGGGTGACCTGGAACAATCCAAGACCCGCGCCAAGGAAGCCGGTGACAAGGTCAAACTGGCCTACACCATTCCGAAAGAAGGTGCCGGTACTTTCTACGACATGGTCGCCATTCCCAAGGATGCCGAAAACGTCGAAGCCGCCTACAAGTTCATGAACTACCTGCTCGAACCGAAAGTGATGGCCGAAATCACCAACGCCGTGCGTTTCCCGAACGGCAACAAGGCGGCCACCGCCCTGGTGGACAAGGAAATCACCAGCGATCCGAGCATCTACCCTTCGGCTGAAGTGAAGAAGCAGCTCTATGCGATCAGCGATCTGGACGCAGCCACCCTGCGCCTGATCACTCGCAGCTGGACCAAGATCAAATCCGGTAAATAAGCCGGTTTGAAGTAGCTATCGCTGGCCGCCGCCTTCACCCGGGCGGTCAGCGGTGCAATTAAATGACAGAAAGTTTTGCTGGAACGGTTTTTCGAAGGTAAGTTGCGCGCCGGTTTTGTTGCCGGGCAACCGTGACTGTCATGCAGCACGGGGCAACTTGGGCCCAACTAAATCAGAGGACCTCCACTTGCCTATTTTTTCTTCTTTGCGCAATGCCCTGCTGGCCGCTGCCGGCCTGACGTTCGCTGTCGGTGCCCACGCCGCCGGTACTGTGCATATTTATAACTGGTCGGATTACATCGGCGAGACCACCCTGGCCGATTTCCAGAAAGAAACCGGGATCAAACCGGTCTACGACGTGTTCGACTCCAACGAAACCCTGGAAGGCAAGCTGCTGGCCGGGCGTACCGGTTACGACGTGGTTGTGCCGTCGAACCACTTCCTCGGCAAGCAGATCAAGGCGGGCGCTTTCCAGAAGCTCGACAAGGCGCAACTGCCGAACTATTCCAACCTCGATCCGGTGCTGCTCAAGCGTCTGGAGCAGAACGATCCGGGCAACCTGTACGCGGTCCCATACCTGTGGGGCACCAACGGCATCGGCTACAACGTCGATAAAGTGAAGGCCGTGCTGGGCGTCGACAAGATCGACTCCTGGAGCGTGCTGTTCGAGCCGGAGAACATCAAGAAGCTGCACAGCTGCGGCGTGGCGTTCCTCGATTCGGCCGATGAAATGATGCCGACCGTGCTCAACTACATGGGCCTGAACGCCAACAGCACCAATCCCAAGGATTACGAGAAGGCCACGGCCAAGTTGCTGGCGGTGCGTCCTTACGTGACCTACTTCCATTCCTCGAAATACATCGGTGACCTGGCCAACGGCGACATCTGCGTGGCCATCGGTTTCTCCGGCGACATCTTCCAGGCGAAGAATCGTGCCGAAGAAGCCAAGAAAGGCGTGAACATCGCCTACTCGATCCCGAAAGAGGGCGGCGCGCTGTGGTTCGACATGCTGGCGATTCCGAAGGATTCGGCCAACGTCAAAGAGGCCCACGCCTTCATCAACTATTTGCTGAAACCTGAGGTGATCGCCCAGGTCAGTGATTACGTCGGTTACGCCAACCCCAATCCGGGTTCGGACAAGCTGATGGAGCAGTCCATCCGCACCGATGAGTCGGTTTATCCACCGCAGGCGGTGCTCGACAAGACCTACGTGTCGATCGAGCTGCCACCGAACATTCAGCGTTTGATGACCCGCAGCTGGACCAAGGTCAAGTCGGGTAAATAGCGTCAACGTACCAACTATCCTGGGTTCGTCTTGCGTGGGCGGACTGCACTCTTTTTTTCTGGGAGTTTCGTAAATGGCAGTTGCCTCCGGCGCCTATAAGAAAGCCCTCGAGGGCGACCAGACACCGAAACAGGTGCTGGTCAAAATCGACCGGGTCACGAAGAAGTTCGACGAGACGGTTGCCGTGGACGATGTGTCCCTGGAAATCAAGAAGGGCGAAATATTTGCCCTGCTCGGCGGTTCGGGATCGGGCAAATCCACTCTGCTGCGGATGCTGGCAGGGTTCGAACGGCCCACGGAGGGGCGCATTTTCCTCGACGGCGTCGACATCACCGACATGCCGCCGTACGAGCGACCGATCAACATGATGTTCCAGTCCTACGCCCTGTTCCCGCACATGACCGTGGCGCAGAACATCGCCTTCGGCCTGCAACAGGACAAGATTCCCAAGGCCGAGATCGACGCCCGCGTGGCCGAGATGCTCAAGCTGGTGCAGATGAGCCAGTACGCCAAGCGCAAGCCGCACCAGTTGTCCGGCGGCCAGCGTCAGCGTGTGGCGCTGGCCCGTTCGCTGGCCAAGCGGCCGAAGCTGCTGCTGCTCGACGAGCCGATGGGCGCACTGGATAAAAAACTGCGTTCGCAGATGCAGCTGGAGCTGGTGGAGATCATCGAGCGCGTCGGCGTGACCTGCGTGATGGTGACCCACGACCAGGAAGAGGCCATGACCATGGCCGAGCGCATCGCGATCATGCACCTGGGCTGGATCGCCCAGATCGGCAGCCCGATCGATATCTACGAAACCCCGACCAGCCGTCTGGTCTGCGAATTCATCGGTAACGTGAACATCTTCGAAGGCGAAGTCATCGACGACGCCGAAGGCCACGCGACCATTACCTGCAAGGACCTCGACCGGCAGATCTACGTCGGCCACGGCATCAGCACCTCGGTGCAGGACAAGTCCGTGACCTACGCGATCCGTCCGGAAAAACTGCTGGTCACCGCCGATCAGCCGACCTGCGAGTACAACTGGTCAAGCGGCAAGGTGCATGACATCGCCTACCTCGGTGGGCACTCGGTGTTCTACGTCGAATTGCCGAGCGGCAAGCTGGTGCAGTCGTTCGTGGCCAACGCCGAGCGCCGTGGCGCACGTCCGACCTGGGGCGATCAGGTCTACGTGTGGTGGGAAGACGACAGCGGCGTGGTACTTCGCTCATGAACATGCGCAAATTCAAACGCCGGCTCAATCGAATAATTCCCGGTGGCCGCCAACTGGTCATCGGGGTCCCGTTCATCTGGCTGTTCCTGTTCTTCATGCTGCCGTTCTTCATCGTCCTGAAGATCAGCTTCGCCGAAGCGGACGTGGCCATCCCGCCGTACACCGAGATCTACACCTACGCCGAGCAGAAGCTGCAACTGCTGCTGAACCTGGGCAACTACGCGATGCTCGGCGACGACGAGCTGTACATCGCCGCCTACCTCGGCTCGCTGAAGATGGCGTTTTTCAGCACGTTGTTGTGCCTGTTGATCGGCTACCCCATGGCCTACGCCATCGCCAGCGCCCGCAAAGAGCTGCAAACGGTGCTGGTGCTGCTGATCATGATGCCGACCTGGACCGCGATCCTGATCCGCGTCTATGCGTGGATGGGCATCCTCAGCAACAACGGCCTGCTCAACGGTTTCCTGATGAGCATGGGTTTGATCGACGAGCCGCTGCAGATCCTCAACACCAACCTGGCGGTGTACATCGGCGTCGTCTACTCGTACCTGCCGTTCATGATCCTGCCGCTCTACGCCAACCTGGTGAAGCACGACACCAGCCTGCTGGAGGCCGCTTCCGACCTGGGTTCGAGCACCTTCAACAGCTTCTGGAAAATCACCGTACCGCTGTCCAAGAACGGCATCATCGCCGGCTGCATGCTGGTGTTCATCCCGGTGGTGGGCGAGTTCGTGATCCCGGAACTGCTGGGCGGTCCGGAAACCCTGATGATCGGTAAAGTGCTCTGGCAAGAGTTCTTCAACAACCGTGACTGGCCGGTGGCGTCCGCGCTGGCGGTGGTGATGCTGGCGATCCTGATTGTGCCGATCATCCTGTTCAACCGCAGTCAGGCCAAGGAAATGGAGGGTAAAGAATGAAGCGCTTCCGTTTCTCCAGCCTGATGCTGGTGCTCGGCCTGTTGTTCATCTACCTGCCGATGCTGATCCTGGTGATCTACTCGTTCAACGCCTCGAAACTGGTAACGGTGTGGGGCGGCTGGTCGGTGAAGTGGTACGTCGGCCTGCTCGACAACTCGCAGCTGATGGGCTCGGTGGTGCGCTCGCTGGAAATCGCCTGCTACACCGCGATTGCCGCCGTGGCGCTGGGTACGCTGGCAGCCTTCGTGCTGACCCGCATCACCCGCTTCAAGGGCCGCACGCTGTTCGGCGGCCTGGTCACCGCGCCATTGGTTATGCCTGAAGTGATTACCGGTCTGTCGCTGTTGCTGCTGTTCGTGGCGATGGCGCAGATGATCGGCTGGCCGCAGGAGCGTGGCATCGTCACCATCTGGATCGCTCACACCACGTTCTGTGCGGCGTATGTGGCGGTGGTGGTGTCGGCGCGTCTACGTGAGCTGGATCTGTCGATCGAAGAAGCGGCGATGGATCTGGGTGCGCGGCCGTGGAAGGTGTTCTTCCTGATCACCATTCCGATGATCGCGCCGTCGCTGGCGGCGGGCGGCATGATGTCGTTCGCCCTGTCGCTGGATGACCTGGTATTGGCGAGCTTCGTCTCCGGCCCGGGTTCGACGACCCTGCCGATGGAAGTGTTCTCGGCCGTGCGCCTGGGCGTGAAGCCTGAGATCAACGCCGTGGCCAGCCTGATTCTGCTGGCGGTGTCGCTGGTGACCTTCCTGGTCTGGTTCTTCAGCCGCCGTGCCGAAGAAGCCCGCAAGAAAGCGATTCAGCAGGCCATCGAAGAAGGTGCTGCGGATTCGTGGAAGCAACCGGACGTGCGCCGGGCGCCGACGCCGGAAGCGGCTTAAGTCTGCGGACACAAAAAACCTCGCGACCGGAAACGGTCGCGAGGTTTTTTTATGCCGGTCAGGAAACCCAGGGCGACTGGCGAATCACCTCGACGAAGTTCATCGGCTTGAACCCCGGCACCTGATCCTTCAGCACATCGGTCTTCACATTACCGAACGTCGTCTGCGGACGATGACGCAAGCCATCGGCGAACGCGCAGATGATGCATTCCTTGAAGCCCTCGCCCCGTGGATGCGCATGCACCACCGCCTCACGCTGCACCGTGGTGAACGCCGCGTAGTCCATGCCCAGCACGTCCATCTCGACGCCTGCGGTCACCAGCGCCACGGTCGGACGCAGATGCTTCGGCACTCCCGGCGTGGTGTGCAGGGCGATCGACAGCCACACCTGCTCGATGTCGTCATCGCTCAACCCGTACGGTTTGAGAAAGGCTGCGGCTGCGTTGGCGCCATCGACTTCGAAGCGCTCGTCGTCGCTGCGGTGCCCTTCGACCAGGCCCAGGTCGTGGAACATCGCGCCGATGTACAGCAACTCCGGATCGTAGGCCAGTTGCTTGCGTTCGCCGTTCAAGGCACCGAACAGAAACACCCGGCGCGAGTGGTGGTAAAGCAGATCGGATTCGATGTCGCGAATGTATTCGGTGGTGGCCCGGGCGAGGGTGCTGTCGGGGATCCGGATACCGGCAATGGTCGTGGTCATGTTGAGCTTCCTCGTCGAAAACGCCGTCACGGCGCTGATGGCGAAAGTCTGTTCCCGGTGGCCAGACCGGACAATCGATCCATGGCTGCGATCCTTGCCAATCCACCTGCAAATCGTGCCAGCTCGCTTCTGCGGCGAGGATTGGCTAGGGTTGGCGCTGATCCGCCATTCCCCGGGAGCTGACATCGTCATGAACAGAACCGTCGCCATCGTGGTGTTTCCCGGCGTGCAGGCGCTGGATGTCAGCGGGCCGATGGACGTGTTTGCCGAGGCCAACCGCTTCCTGGCGCCGGAGGATCATTACCGGCTCGAGGTGATCGGCGTCGAGCGCGGGCCGATGGCGTGTTCCAACGGGCTGACCCTAAGTGCGCATCGGCACTTCAGCGACGTGCAGGACGCTTACGACTTGCTGCTGGTGGCAGGCGGGCCGCAGTTGCCGTTCCTGGATTTCGGCGAGACGTTCGATGCCTGGCAGCGCGAGGCCTGTGGGCGGGCGCGGCGTTTTGGCTCGATCTGCAACGGCGCGTTCATGCTCGCCCGTGCCGGGTTGCTGGACGGGCGTACGGTCACCACCCACTGGAACGACGCCGAAGCTCTGGCGCAGTTGTGCCCGTCGAGCCGAGTCGAGGCTGATCGGTTGTACGTCGAGGACGGTCAGCTCTACACCTCGGCGGGGGTGACGGCGGGGATCGATCTGTCGCTGTACCTGCTGGCGCGTGATCACGGGGCCGAGGTGGCGCTGAGCGTGGCCAAGCGGCTGGTGGTGTTCACCCAGCGCTCCGGCGGGCAGTCGCAGTTCAGTCCGTTCCTCACGCCCCATGCCGAGCCGACGTCGGCGGTGGCGATGGTGCAGCTGTATGTGCTGGCCAATCTCACCGGCGACCTGACCATCGCCGACCTGGCGAATGCCGCGAACATGAGTGCGCGGAATTTCTCTCGGGTGTTTGCTCGCGAAGCGAAAGTCACCCCGGCGGAATTCGTCGAACGGGCGCGGGTGGATGCGGCGCGGGTGATGCTCGAAAGCACCACGGCGCCGCTGAAGACGGTGGCGTATCAGTGCGGGTTTCGCGATGCGCAACATATGCGCAGCGTGTTCAACCGGCGGCTGGGGGTGACGCCGCAGCAGTTTCGGTTGAATTTTGCGGCGATGGTTTGAGCGACACCTATTGCGCCGCTCGCGCCGGCAACAGCTTCAACGTAGTGCGCGTATTCGCCGTCACCTCTTCATCACTGAAGTGCGCCTGCACATACATCCCGTCCACATAGGCCTCCGCCTGATCGTCATAGTGACTGTCGAACGGCACGCCGCTCTGGCCGACCGGGTTGATGGTCAGGCTGTGAGCCGGGTCAGCGAAGTCCACCAAGCGCCGGGTCGACGGGCCGTAGGTCACCGGCCACGGCGCCGGGCCGATCTTCGCCGAGAGGTTGTTCGGCACTTCATGGGAGCCCGGTGTGGCGAACGGGCCGACGTTGAAAATGCGATCCAGCGGCTTCTGCTGGCCCAGTGGATGACCATGGGTCAGCGTATGCGCCTTGCCCCATTGCCAGCCGGAAGCGTCGTCGCCGAGGGTCGACTTCAGGTGCGTCATGCTGGCCTGCCACGCGCTGCGCACGGTGTCGACGCGGGTCTCCTTGTTCGGCGTGCCGCGGTTGTCCCACCACGGCGAATCGGCATTCGCCGCCAGCCGGGGCAGGGCGGCATCGATCACTCGGGTCGACAGCAGGGTTTCGAAGAAATCATTGCCCAGCTCATCGCGCATTGCCGCGTCCGCGAGGTTGAACAGGAACTGGTTGAACACCGTCGCACTGACCGAATCCAGTGGATAGTCGCCTTGCCATTGGGCCAATTGTTCGATCAGCTTCTGCTCGGCGGGATTGCCCGTCACTTCACGCAGCACCGGCAGCAACGGCGCCAGCAGACGCGGGCCGTAACCGGTGGTAGTGCCCAGTTGCAGCTTCTGGTTGGCCTCGTTGTCCCACTTCACGTTCTTGTCGGCGAGCTGGCGGTTGAGCTGCTGGCCACGGTCGGCGAGGTTGTAGTAACCGGGAATCTCCATGCCGGTCGGTGACACCGGCTGGAAGTTGGCCGAGACGATATAGCCCCGCGCCGGGTTCTCTTCCTGTGGGTTGGCGCTGAACGGGAAGTAACCGTCCTTGTCCGCCTGATTGCTGCTGCCGTCGAGAATGAAGCCAGGCTTCACCCCGGCCGGACGCTTGGGCAGCAGCGCCGAGGCCCACCAGGCGATATCGCCCTTGGCGTTGGCGTAGACGATGTTCAGTCCCGGTGCCTGCACCTTGGCCGCTGCGGCGCGGGCCTTGGCCAGAGTGTCGGCGCGGTTGAGCTGATAGAAGCCTTCGAGGATCGGGTTAGGTGTTTCGAGAAACGCCCACCACATCGCAATCGGGGTTTTTCCGGCGGCGCTGCCGAGGGCGTCGTTGACGATCGGCCCGTGGGGCGACTGGCGCAGGGTGATGGTCACCGGGGCCTGGCCTTTCACCGCGATCTGCTGCTCGGTCTTGACCATGTCGGTCCACTGGCCGCGATACCAGACCTGATCCGGGTTGTCCGGATTGACCTTCTCGGCGATCAGATCGAGGTCATCGTTCTGGAACATGGTCAGGCTCCAGCCGAAATCCAGGTTGTGGCCGAGAAAGGCAAACGGCACCAGCGCCTGATGATGACCGTAGAGTTCGAAGCCCGGCGCCGACAGTTGCGCCTCGTACCACACCGACGGCACCGAAAAGCGAATGTGCGGATCGCCGGCCAGCAAGGGCTTGGCGCTCTTGCTGTGGCTGCCGGCGATCACCCAGGCGTTGCTGCCTTCGAACTGCGGCAGGCCGTTGTCGATCAGCGCCTGTTGGCTGACGCGGGCGAGGGTGTTCAGGTCTTTCCAGTCTTCGGCGGCGAGGGTCGGTACGCTGCTGGCGTGGCCCTTGGCGAGGACGCCCTTGGGCTGCCAGTCGAGGTCGAAGACGTTGAGGTAGTCGGCGCCCAGTTGATCGCGCACGTAGGTCAACAGCGGTTCGGTGCGAAACGCGGCGGCGAAGCTGTAAGCCATGTAGCCGGCGACGCTGATGCTGTCCTCGGCGGTGAACGGCCGCTTGGGGATGCCCAGCACGTCGAACTCGATCGGCGCGGCATGCGAGTCCTGATATTGATTGATGCCGTCCAGATAGGCTTGCAGGGCCTTCCACGCCGGGGACTGCTTGTCGAGGCCGGCCACGTAACTGGCGGCGCGCTCGCGGATGCGCAGGCTGCGGAACAGTTTGTCGGTGTCGAGCAGTTTCGGCCCGAGCACTTCGGCCAGTTCACCCCGGGCGAGACGGCGCATGGCCTCCATCTGAAACAGGCGATCCTGGGCGTGCACATAACCGAGGGCGCGGTAGAGGTCGGTTTCGTTTTCGGCACGGATGTGCGGCACACCGCGCTCGTCGTAACGCACGGTCACCGAACCTTGCAGGTTGCGCAACTCCACCTGGCCCTGACGCGTCGGTTGCTTGCTGTAGACATACCAGCCGCCGGCGGCGAGCAGGACAACGATGAGCAAGGCAAGAACGGTGAAGACGCGTTTCATGGTGACTCCTTGTGCATTCGGGATTGCCGCCCGTGCGGGCTGCAAACAATTAGCACACGCCTCGTGTGCTGCGCATCGCCGTCCTTGAAAAGTCCGGAATGCCTTACTTCGTCTCCGCCGGCCACGGACAGTAGCAACCAACCGCCAACGTATGAGTCGCATTGACCGGGCGATCATCACTCAACGCTTGCAGGATCGGTTCGATAAAACTGTTGCTGGAGTTGCACGTCAGGCCTTCGCTGTACGGGCCGAAGTACGCCAGTCTGCCGCTGCGGTCCCAGATCGCCACGGCCGGGCTGGCGGGAATCTGTTCGGAGCCGGGCAGCACCGCGATGGTTTTAAGATTGCTCAGGGTGGCGGGCAACTGGCCGTGGCTGCCGGCCTTCTGCACCGCGAAGAATTCCACGCCCCTGGGGCCGAACTGTTCGACCATCTCGGTCAGGTGCTGTTGGTTGCCGACGTTGCATGGGCAGGCCGGATCCCAGAAGTGCACAAGACGGATGTTGCCGGGGCCGGCGAGGTCGGCGGGCAGGCGCAGCGGATCGCCGGAAAATACCGCGGTGTGTTCGCTGAAGGCGCGCAGGTAGCGGCCCTGAAACCAGTCGTACGCGGCCCACAGTACGCCGGCACACACGATGGCGAGCAGGCTGGCAAACAGTGCGGTGCGGTAGGGCGAACGCATGGTTTTGATTCCTCGAAGGCCGGCTAGCTTGCCATGCTTGCCGCGACAGATGAATATCGCAGGCCGATAAAGTCCGTTTACCGTTCTGGAATTGCCCATGTCTGTTGCTTTCGATCCCGATCATCTGCGTGCGAGCCTCAAGCCTCTGGCCGAGTGGCAGCCGTTGTCCGAGGAGGCGAAGGCGTATCAGCGGTTCTACAAGACCGACTTTCCGGAACGTGATGTCTGGCGCGGCATGGGCCGGTTCGACATCGATGGCTATCAGCTGGTCAGCCATTGCTGGTGGCCGGCGGAAACGGCCAGGGCCACGCTGTTTCTGGTGCACGGTTTTTATGATCACACCGGCCTGTACCGGCATGTGATCGAGTGGGCGCTGGATCAGGGTTTTGCGGTGATTGCCTGCGATCTGCCGGGGCATGGTCTGTCCAGCGGCGAGCGGGCGAGCATCCGCGACTTCTCCGAATATCAGGATGCACTGCAAGGCCTGTTCGCCGAAGCGCGCTCGATTGCCCTGCCGCAGCCGTGGCACCTGTGCGGGCAAAGTACCGGCGGGGCGATCATTGTCGATCACGTGCTCAATCATGGTGAAAACAGCCCGGCGCAGGGGCAGTTGATTCTGCTGGCGCCGCTGGTGCGTCCGCGTGCCTGGGGCTGGTCGCAGTTCAGTTATTACCTGCTCAGGCCTTTTGTCAGGGGTATCGCCCGGCGTTTCAGCGAGAACTCCAATGACCCGGATTTCCTGCCGTTTCTGCAGGCCGATCCGTTGCAGCCAAAACGCTTGCCGACCGCGTGGGTCGGGGCATTGTCACGCTGGATCAACCGGGTGGAATACGCGAAGAAAAGTCCGCGCCGGCCGCTGATCGTTCAGGGCCAGGCGGATATGACCGTGGACTGGCAGCACAACCTGCAGGTGTTGAAGTGGAAGTTCGACCGGCCACAGATTCTGTTGCTGGCCGAGGCGCGGCATCACCTGGCCAATGAGACGGCGGAAATGCGCGAGGAGTATTTCGAGTTCTTGAGCAAGCGGATCAATGGGCGGAATCACTCGTGATCCTGAAGGCCCCTTCGCGAGCAAGCCCGCTCCCACATTTAACCGTGCTCATCCAGCATCAACTCGGTCGAATGTGGGAGCGGGCTTGCTCGCGAAGGCGGTCTGTCAGGTCGTAAAGATCACTGGGTGAGATTCGAGGTGCTCTGGCCGACGGCCAGCCCGGCGCGGATCGCGGCCAGCGCGGCCTGATAGTAAGCCTTGCCTTCGGTGGATTCGGCAAAGGTCGCGAACTCTTCCAGCTCTTCATCCGACAGGTCGCGATAGACGTACAGCAGCGTGTTGTTCAGGTCGGCGCCGATCTGATCCATCAGGCGCTGGCGTTGACCGTTCAACATGCCCTGGGCCTGACCGCCGCCGAGCAGGCCGGGGATCATCGAGCTCAGGCTGTCCGCCGCCACGCCGGCAATCGCCAGGCTGACTTCGGCACCGGCTTCACGGGCGGGCAGGGCCTGGGCGAGGTGGCCGATGATCAGCAGGCGGCTGTCGCTGGCCGGCATCTTCGGCAGGCCCTTGGCGTTTTTTGCCAATTGATCGCGGCGGGTCGCCAGCAGTTCGGCGGCGACGATCTTCTTGCCCAGCGGTGACTGAAAGAACGACAGGGCCGGTTGCGGATCGGCGAGGTTCTTGCGCAGTTGCGCTTCGGCGCGTTGATCCACGGCCTGGGGGGCGAAGCGCTGGTTGCTGTTGTTCACCAGCGCCTGAAACACCGCCGGCGGCAGGCTGTTCTGGTAACGCTGCTGCGCGGCACTCAGGGCGTCGTTGAAATGCGCGCGTTGTTCTGGCCAGCCGGCGACCTTGTACAACTGGTCGTAGCCGTCCGCCCAGGCGGGCAAAACGCAGAACATCAACAGTGAAAAAAGCAAACGGCGCATAAGGACTCCTGTCGGCAGCCGACTATTCTCCGTGCGGTGCCAGTACTTGTCGAGAATTCGTATCAAGCCGCCGCGTGGCTCTGTCGGATTTCTTGCCGCAGGCATACTATGCGCGCCATGCAAATATCCTCTGATCACCCGCTGCTGTTACGTATCGTCGACGACCTGGCCGAGCGCGGCTGGTCGCAGCAGAACATTTTCCTGCCTGCGGATTTGACCCGCGCACTGGCGGCCGAGTGCCGCAAACGTGACGCCGAAGGTGAACTGGCGCCGGCGGGGGTCGGACGTGGCCCGTTTTCGGAGATCCGCGAGGGGATTCGTGGCGACCATATCCAATGGATCGACCCCGGTCAGGCCGAGGCCAGTGACCGTTACCTGAACCTGATGGACAGCTTGCGTGAAGCGCTCAACCGGGGCCTGTTCCTCGGGCTGGAAGACTTCGAGTGCCACTTCGCCCTGTACCCGCCGGGTGCTTTCTATCGCAAGCATGTCGACCGTTTCCGCGACGATGACCGGCGCATGGTCTCGGCGGTGATCTACCTCAATGACGGTTGGCTGCCGGAGGATGGCGGGCAACTGCGTATGTACCTGGAGAATGACCGCGTTCATGACGTACAGCCTACGGGCGGTTGTCTGGTGGTGTTTCTCTCCGGCGAAGTCCCTCACGAAGTATTGCCAGCCAGCCGCGAGCGGCTGTCGCTGACAGGCTGGTTCCGCCGTCGTGGCAACGAGCCGTTCTGAGATGCACAGGATTCTTGTGAGTCGCTGCCTGCTGGGCCATCGCGTGCGTTATGACGGAGGGGCCAGCGGGCCGTTCGATCTGCTCGAGCAGTGGATTGCCGAAGGACGTGTAGTGCCGCTGTGCCCGGAAGTCGCCGGTGGTCTGCCGACGCCACGCGCGGCGGCGGAGATTCCGGGCGGGCAGGGCCGCGAAGTGCTGGACGGGCTCGCCTCGGTGATCACCACCGAGGGCGAAGATGTCAGCGCACAGTTTCTCGACGGTGCGCACCAGGCGTTGGCGCTGGTGCAACAGCACGGGATTCGGGTGGCAGTGCTCAAGGCCAACAGTCCTTCGTGCGGGAATCTGTTGACCTATGACGGTACGTTCAGTGGGGTGAAGGTCAGCGGCGAGGGGGTTACTGCTGCTTTGCTGAAGCGCCATGGGGTGCAGGTCTTCAGCGAACTCGAACTGCCGCAAGCCGCACAGGCCCTCAGCTTGCTCGACTAGCCACGCTCACTTCAGTTTTCCGTAGTCTGCACACTCAACCACTTCTGCGACAACGCCTCCAGCCGCCCATCCGCCCTGATCCGCTGCAAGGCATTCTCCAGACTCGCGTGAAACGCCGGGTTGCCCTTCTGAAACGGAATCGCCAGATCTACCGGCGGACCGACCTTCGGTTTCTCTTCTGTCAGCGTCTGCACCAGTACCATCGGCCGAGGCTGCTCGTCCTTTTTCGCCAGCAATTGTGCATTGACCTGCGTGTAAGGTTCGCTGACGTCGAAACGATCCTTGAGCTCGGATGTCAGTGCTATGTGGTTGAGCGCGACGTCGTACTTGCCGCTTTCGACGCCCTGGAGCAGATCAGCCTCGTCGGTGACGATGAAGTCGGCGCGCACATCCAGTTCGTTGGCCAGCAGTTGCCCAAGCTCGACCTCGAACCCCGTGAGCGTGTCGCCGTCCTTGAAATTGAAGGGCGGTGTATTAGCCTCAAGGGCTATGCGCAACTCGCCACGGTCGTAGACGTCATCAATCAGTTCGGCGTGAGCCAGAGGGCTCAGAAGGGGAAGCAGGCAGATCAGGCCAGGCAGAAAACGCATGGTCACTCCTTTGAAATCGATATCGGCCTGTTTTCCAGGCTCGCTTTGCTATGGTTGTCGAGTGCCTTCGACAACGAATGGTCATGAAGTTGTCATGACCGTGCGGATTTTACGGAAAAACTGGAGAAGAAAATGAAAAGCTTTATGTCACGTGCAGCGTTGGCCGGTGTGCTGATGGGTGTTTCGGTACTGGCCAGTGCGGCCACACCGGCACCGAAAGGCGCCGAAGTGTTCATCGTTTCTCCCGAGGACGGAGCCACGGTTCCGCAGACCTTCACGGTCAAGTTCGGTGTAAAGGACATCGCGCTGGCACCGGCCGGTGACGTCACCAAGAACACCGGTCATCACCATCTGCTGATCGATGCCAAGGAAATCGTCCCGGCCGGTTCCGTGGTGCCGACCGACGCCAACCACATGCACTTCGGCAAGGCGCAGACCCAGGCCGACATCAAACTCGCGCCGGGCAAGCACACCCTGCAACTGGAGCTGGGTGACAGCGGCCACATGGCGTTCGATCCGCCGATCGTGTCGAAGAAGATCACCGTCAACGTCGAATGACGTTGTCGCGAGCATGAAAAAGGGAGCCCCGAGGGCTCCCTTTTTTGTCGCTCAACGCTTGATCAGAACAACACACGGCTACGGATGGTACCGTTGACGTGTTGCAGCTTCTCTTGCGCCAGCTCCGAGTACTCGGCGTCGACGTCGATTACCACGTAGCCGACCTTCTCGTTGGTCTGCAGGAACTGACCGGAGATGTTGATGCCGTTTTCGGCGAAGACCTTGTTGATCTCGCTCATCACACCCGGGATGTTCTCGTGGATGTGCAGCAGGCGGTGCTTGCCAGGGTGAGCCGGCAGGGCCACTTCCGGGAAGTTCACGGACGATACCGAAGTACCGTTGTCGCTGTACTTGACCAGTTTTTCTGCCACTTCCAGACCGATGTTGGCCTGTGCTTCAGCGGTGGAACCGCCGATGTGCGGGGTCAGGATTACGTTGTCCAGGCCACGCAGCGGGCTTTCGAACTCTTCGTCGTTGGAACGCGGCTCGACCGGGAACACGTCGATGGCGGCGCCGATCAGGTGCTTGTCCTTGATCGCAGCGGCCAGGTGATCCAGCTCGACCACGGTGCCGCGTGCAGCGTTGATCAGGATGCCGCCCTTCTTGATGGCGCGGATTTCCTTCTCGCCGATCATCCACTGGGTCGCAGCGGTTTCCGGAACGTGCAGGGTGACGATGTCGGACATGCCCAGCAGCTCGTGCAGGTTGCCGACCTGGGTCGCGTTGCCCAGTGGCAGCTTGGTCACGGTGTCGTAGAAGAACACCTGCATGCCCAGACCTTCAGCCAGGACCGACAGCTGAGTACCGATCGAGCCGTAGCCGACGATGCCCAGTTTCTTGCCACGGATCTCGAAGGAGTTGGCTGCGGACTTGATCCAGCCGCCACGGTGGCAGGACGCGTTTTTCTCAGGGATGCCGCGCAGCAGCAGGATCGCTTCGGCCAGCACCAGCTCGGCAACGGAGCGGGTGTTGGAGTACGGCGCGTTGAACACGGCGATGCCGCGTTCGCGGGCCGCTTCCAGGTCAACCTGGTTGGTGCCGATGCAGAAACAGCCGACCGCGACCAGTTTCTTCGCGTGATCGAAGATCTCTTCGGTCAGTTGGGTGCGCGAACGAATGCCGATGAAGTGAGCGTCAGCGATCTTTTCCTTGAGCTGGGCTTCCGGCAGGGAGCCTGTCAGGTATTCGATGCTGGTGTAGCCCGCCGCCTTGAGGACGTCGACAGCCGATTGGTGGACGCCTTCGAGAAGAAGGAACTTGATCTTGCTCTTATCGAGAGAAGTCTTGCTCATCTGCGTAAACCTGTATCCCGGAGAAAAATGGCAGGAAATGGTCAACAGACATTGACCTGGACGACAAGAAAGCCGTCACCGCAGAGCCGGCCTTGGGCACTGGCCTGCGGGGTCGGTATGCTAGCATAGCCACCCCGCTAAACACTCATTCCTGCGACGTGAAGCGTTCTCAGGATGACCATGAATTGTTCGAGAGTTCCGTCGATGACCAATCCTGCCCTGATTGATGAACTGAAGAACCTGGTCGAGCCTGGCAAAGTCCTGACCGATGCCGACTCCTTGAACGCTTACGGCAAGGACTGGACCAAACACTTCGCCCCGGCGCCCAGCGCCATCGTGTTTCCCAAGACCATCGAGCAGGTGCAGGCCGTCGTCCGCTGGGCCAACGAACACAAAGTGGCGCTGGTGCCGTCGGGCGGGCGCACGGGGCTCTCCGCCGCAGCCGTGGCGGCCAATGGCGAAGTGGTCGTGTCGTTCGACTACATGAATCAGATTCTCGACATCAACCTGACCGACCGCACCGCCGTCTGTCAGCCGGGCGTGGTCACCGAGCAATTGCAGAACGCGGCCGAAGAACATGATCTGTACTACCCGGTGGATTTCGCTTCCGCCGGTTCCAGCCAGATTGGCGGCAATATCGGCACCAATGCCGGCGGAATCAAGGTCATTCGCTACGGCATGACCCGCAACTGGGTGGCGGGCATGAAAGTCGTGACCGGCAAGGGCGATGTGCTGGAACTGAACAAGGATCTGATCAAGAACGCCACCGGTTACGACCTGCGGCAGCTGTTCATCGGCGCCGAAGGTACTCTCGGTTTTGTGGTCGAGGCCACCATGCGCCTGGATCGCGCGCCGAAAAACCTGACCGCGATGGTCCTCGGCACCGCCGATTTCGACTCGATCATGCCGGTACTGCACGCGTTCCAGGGCCGACTCGACCTGACCGCGTTCGAATTCTTCTCTGACAAGGCCCTGGCCAAGGTCATGGGACGGGGCGATGTCCCGGCGCCGTTCGAAACCGACTGCCCGTTCTATGCCTTGCTGGAATTCGAGGCGACCACCGAAGAAGTGGCCAACACCGCCCTGGAAACCTTCGAGCATTGCGTGGAGCAGGGCTGGGTGCTGGACGGCGTGATGAGCCAGAGCGAAACCCAGTTGCAGAACCTGTGGAAGCTGCGCGAGTACATCTCTGAAACCATCTCCCACTGGACGCCGTACAAGAACGACATCTCGGTCACCGTCTCGAAAGTCCCGGCGTTTTTGCAGGAAATCGATGCGATCGTCGGCGAACACTACCCGGACTTCGAAATCGTCTGGTTCGGTCACATCGGCGACGGCAACCTGCACCTGAACATCCTCAAACCGGACAACCTGAGCAAGGACGAGTTTTTCGCCAAGTGCGCCACCGTCAACAAGTGGGTGTTCGAAACCGTCGAGAAGTACAACGGTTCGATTTCCGCCGAACACGGGGTGGGCATGACCAAGCGCGACTACTTGACCTACAGCCGCTCGCCGGTGGAAATCGAATACATGAAAGCGGTCAAGGCGGTGTTCGACCCGAACGGCATCATGAACCCGGGCAAGATTTTCGCGGTTTGATTGGCAATCCCTGATGAATCAATAAAGGCAGGAGTCGGTAATGAGCTATCAGCACCAGTATGTCGACGGTACGCGGATTCATTTTCCGCTGGGGAAAGTGGTGTGCATCGGCCGTAACTACGCCGAACACGCCAAGGAACTGGACAACCCGGTGCCTACCGAGCCGTTGCTGTTCATCAAGCCGGGCAGTTGCGTAGTGCCGCTGGAAGGCGGTTTCAGCATTCCGACCGAGCGTGGCTCGGTGCATTACGAGGCGGAAATCGCCGTGTTGATTGGCAAGCCGCTGTCGACCAAACCGAGCCGCGAAGAAGTGCTGGACGCGATCTCCGGTTTCGCCCCGGCGCTGGACCTGACCCTGCGCGACAAGCAGGCCGAGCTCAAGTCCAAGGGCCTGCCGTGGGAAATCGCCAAGTCGTTCGACGGCGCGGCGGTGATTGCACCGTTCGTGGTCGGCAGCACTTTCGCCGATCTGACCGACATCGGCATTCGCCTGACCATCAACGGCGAAGTGCGCCAGGACGGCAACAGCAGCGCGATGCTCAACCCGATCGTGCCGATGATCCAGCACATGGCCGGCTGCTTCTCGCTGCAGGCCGGTGACGTGATCCTGACCGGCACGCCGGTGGGCGTCGGCCCGCTGAATGTCGGTGATGAGATCGTGCTGGAACTGCCGGGCGCCAGTCGCTTCACCAGCAGCGTTCGCTGACTGCAACACTGAAATGCCTATGTGGGAGCCAGCCTGCTGGCGATGACAGACTGTCAGTTGATGTTTCATTCGACTGATACACCGCCATCGCCAGCAGGCTGGCTCCCACATTTGTTTTTATGTTGCAGCTCGCAAACACATAAGGCATTCCGGCCATTTGCCGTTTTTTTCACATTCTGTCCGGATAATTCCGGTCATTCTGGCGTCTGAGCCGGCCTCTTTGTGCTATTACCCGTAGCCTGAATTTTCGGAACGCGTCCTTTGATGTCATCTCAAACTCAGCTCAAACCCGC
Organism: Pseudomonas pharyngis; assembly: GCF_021602345.1. Lineage (GTDB taxonomy): Bacteria > Pseudomonadota > Gammaproteobacteria > Pseudomonadales > Pseudomonadaceae > Aquipseudomonas > Aquipseudomonas pharyngis. The sequence continues at coordinate 317,866 of NZ_BQID01000001.1, read as the reverse complement.
CCGCCGTTCACGCTTCGCCCTGCGCTGGTATTCCTGGTTGTTGCTGGCAGCCGCCGCTGTGTACGGGCTGGCGTTTGCCATGCATTGGGATGACCGGGGTGTGCTGTGGGTGCTGGAACGCTTCGAAAGCACGTCCGAGAAACAGGAAAGCGTCTGGCTCCCGGACTACCGGGTGGTCATCGACGCCAAACTGCTGCCGGGGATGGAAAAGGACGAGGCTTCGGACCTGTCCTATAACCCGCAGACCAAAACCCTGTTTTCGGTGATGGGCAAGAATCCGTTTCTGGTCGAGCTGACCCTGCAGGGCGACGTGTTGCGCAAGATGCCCCTGGTGGGCTGGAGCAATCCGGAAGGCCTGACGGTGATGGAAAACGGCTTGATGGCGATTGTCGATGAGCGCGAGCACCTGCTCTCCATCGTCAAGGTCGATGCCGACACCCGCGAACTGAAGCGCGACGATTTCCCGAAATACGATCTCGGCCCCTCGAAAGACCAGAACAAGGCCTTCGAAGCCATCACCTGGGACGCCCGCAACCAGCAACTGCTGCTGGGCGAAGAGCGTCCACCCGCGCTGTTCACCTGGAAAAGCGACGGCAGCCAGAAGCTAATGGGTGACAAGCAGAAACTCGACAGCGACGAACTCGATATTCGTAACCTGTCGGCCCTGGCGATCGATCCTCGCACCGGTCACACCCTCGTTCTGTCCGCTGATTCGCACCTGTTGCTGGAGCTGGACGAGAAGGGCGAACAAGTCAGCTTCATGACCCTGCTCGGCGGTTTCAACGGTTTGAAGAAAACCATTCCCCGCGCCGAGGGCGTGACCATGGACGAGGCGGGCTCGCTGTACATGGTCAGCGAGCCGAACCTGTTCTACCGCTTCGAAAAGCAGAAGTAATCTCTCCTACAGCGATTGCAGACCTGTGGAGTTGTGGCCTGAGGCAAGTGGCCATTAAGCTTCAGTTCAGACAGGCGTGATATTTCATCCGCCTGTTTTGACTCCGAGCCTGCCCGAATGCGTCGACTTGCCCGCCCCAAGCCTCTGTTCATCATCCTGTCGATGATTGCCCTGATCGCATTGATTGCGATCGGCCAATACATGCGCCTGTTCGAGCGTGCCTGGTTCAACCTGCATACGCTCTGGCAGCCGATGAGCAGCCAGTCCATCGGGCTGGATCAATATCGGGCAGAGATTGAAGCGAAAGTCATCGATGGGCTGAACGACGACGTGTCCGCGCTGACCTACGATCCGGTGCGCAAGAGCCTGTTCACCGTGACCAACAAGAATGCCGAACTGATCGAGCTGTCGCTGGACGGCACGATCCTGCGCCGTGTCGCCTTGATCGGCTTCGGCGATCCGGAGGCGGTGGAGTTCATCAGCGCCGACACCTATGTGATCACCGACGAGCGCCAGCAGCGCCTGATCAAGATCCATCTGGAGCACGACACCACGTTCCTTGATGCGGCGGACGCCGAGCAAATGACCCTCGGTGTGCACATGAGCGGCAACAAGGGGTTTGAAGGCCTGGCGTACGACTCGGTGGGCAAGCGCCTGTTCGTGGCCAAGGAGCGGGACCCGATGCTGATCTATGAAGTGCACGGTTTCCCGCACTTCAATCCGGAAAAATCCTACGCAGTACACGTGATCAACAATCCCAAGCGCGATGCCGGGATGTTCGTGCGCGATCTGTCGAGCCTGCAATACGACGAGCGCAGCGGTCATTTACTGGCGCTGTCCGACGAGTCGCGACTGATTCTGGAACTGGATGTGGACGGGCGCCCGTTGAGCACCATGTCGTTGAGCGGTGGCCGGCAGGGTCTGAAGAAAACCGTGCCGCAGGCGGAAGGTATCGCGATGGATGACGATGGGGCGTTGTATCTGGTGAGCGAGCCGAATCTGTTTTATGTCTTCAGGAAGCCTGCGCAGAACTAACCAGCACCATCTAACAATGTGGGAGCTAGCAAACTGGCTCCCACAGTTTTTTCATCTGCCCACCAAAATACGGGCAGTTTCGGCTTACTCAGCCTTCAGTGTTTTCACACCTTCGGAAGTACCCAGCAACAGCAGGTCCGCCGGACGCGCCGCGAACAGGCCGTTGGTGACCACGCCGACGATCGCATTGATCTGCGCTTCCAGCTCCACCGGATTGGTGATCTGCAGATTGTGCACGTCGAGGATGATGTTGCCGTTGTCGGTCAGCACGCCTTCGCGGTAGACCGGGTCGCCGCCCAGTTTCACCAGTTGGCGGGCCACGTGGCTGCGGGCCATGGGGATCACTTCCACCGGCAGCGGGAACGCGCCCAGCACCGGCACCAGTTTGCTGGCGTCGGCGATGCAGATGAAGGTCTGGGCCACGGCCGCGACGATCTTCTCGCGGGTCAGGGCTGCGCCGCCGCCCTTGATCAGGTTCAAGTGTTCGTCGCTTTCATCGGCGCCGTCGACGTAGAACTCCAGGTTGCTCACGGTGTTCAGCTCGTACACCGGAATCCCGTGGCCCTTGAGGCGCGCGGCGGTGGCTTCGGAGCTCGCGACCGCGCCGTCGAACGCGCCCTTGTGCTGGGCCAGGGCGTCGATGAAGCAGTTGGCGGTGGAGCCGGTGCCGACGCCGACGATGCTCTTGTCGTCGAGTTTCGGAAGGATGAAGTCGACGGCAGCCTGGGCCACGGCTTGTTTGAGTTGATCCTGGGTCATGCGGGCTCCGGAAGCGGGCAAGGTAAGAACGGAAAGGCCGGCATTATAGCCTCAAGCCGGGCTAAAACCTCGGGATTCGTGTGGTCGTGCGCCCGAAAGCCGGGTTAGACTCGTTGGCCCTGCCCAACCCGCTCAGTGATGCTTTCCGATGCTCGAACAGTACGTCAAGAAGATCCTCACCTCGCGCGTTTATGACGTTGCCGTAGAAACCCCGCTGCAGAACGCCCGCCAGCTCTCCGAGCGGCTGGGCAACGACATCTGGCTCAAGCGCGAAGACTTGCAGCCGGTGTTCTCGTTCAAGATTCGCGGTGCCTACAACAAGCTGACCCAGTTGAGCGACGAAGAGCGCGCTCGCGGCGTGGTCACCGCGTCGGCGGGCAACCATGCACAGGGCCTGGCCCTGGCGGCGAAAGTGTTGGGCGTGAAAGCGACCATCGTGATGCCCAAGACCACCCCGGAGATCAAGGTCGAAGGCGTGCGCTCGCGCGGTGGCAAAGTGGTGCTGCACGGCGATTCCTTCCCGGAAGCGCTGGCCTACTCGCTGAAGCTGGTCGACGAAAAAGGCTACGTCTACATCCACCCGTACGACGATCCGCACACCATTGCCGGGCAGGGCACCGTGGCGATGGAAATTCTGCGCCAGCACCCGCAGCCGCTGGATGCGATTTTCGTTCCGGTGGGCGGCGGCGGTCTGATCGCCGGCATCGCGGCCTACGTGAAATACCTGCGTCCGGACATCAAGGTCATCGGCGTCGAGCCCGACGACTCCAACTGCCTGCAAGCGGCGATGGCGGCAGGCGAACGCGTGGTGCTGCCGACTGTAGGCATCTTCGCCGACGGCGTGGCGGTGGCGCAGATCGGCCAGCACACCTTCGACATCTGCAAGGATTACGTCGACGAAGTGATCACCGTCAGCACCGACGAAATCTGCGCGGCGATCAAGGACATCTACGACGATACCCGTTCGATCACCGAACCGGCCGGTGCCCTGGGCGTGGCCGGGATCAAGAAGTATGTCGAGCAGCGCGGCGTCAGCGGCCAGACCTTCGTGGCCATCGACTCCGGGGCCAACGTCAACTTCGACCGCTTGCGCCACGTCGCCGAGCGCGCCGAGCTGGGTGAAGGCCGCGAAGCGATCATCGCTGTGACCATCCCCGAGAAGGCCGGCAGCTTCAAGGCCTTCTGCGAGGCCATCGGCAAGCGCCAGATCACCGAATTCAACTACCGCTATAACAATGGCAGCGAAGCGCACATCTTCGTTGGCGTGCAGACCCACCCGGACAACGACCCGCGCAGTGCTTTGCTGGCGAGCCTGACCGAACAGGGTTTCCCGGTGCTTGACCTGACCGACAACGAACTGGCCAAACTGCACATCCGCCACATGGTCGGCGGTCGCGCCGCGCACGTGGTCGATGAAGTGGTGCTGCGCTTCGAGTTCCCGGAGCGTCCGGGCGCGCTGTTCAACTTCCTCAACAAGCTCGGCGGTCGCTGGAACATCTCGATGTTCCACTACCGCAACCACGGCGCAGCAGACGGACGAGTAGTGGCGGGCCTGCAAGTGCCCCACGACGAACGTCATCTGGTGCCGGCCGCCCTTGAGGAAATCGGCTACCCGTACTGGGACGAAAGCGACAACCCGGCCTATCAGCTGTTTCTTGGCTGAACGGCTACGCTGATGGGTATGGCCCAAGGAAAGAGAAATTCATGGAAACCCTGACCACCCTGAAAGTCCTTCACGTCGCGGCGACCGTGGTAATCCTGGCGAGCGGGCTCGGGCTCGCCGCTGCTTCCTGGCGTAATCGCAGCGAAGGGCCGGCCAGCACGATGCAGCGACCCTGGCTGTTCGTCTGGTGTCTGATGCTGATCGGCGTGCTCAGCATGCCTTTCACCGGCTGGTGGCTGGTGCACCTGGTTGGCTGGCCACTAGGGCAGTTCTGGATTCTGGGGTCCAGCGTGATCTATGCCGTGGCCACCTTTAGTGCGGTCTGGCTGCTTGTTCGGCTTAATCGGCTGTGGACAAGCGGGGTCGGCAACCGGAAATTCAATCTGGCGCTGGCGATTGTCAGCGGCGTCGGATTTCTGGCCATTGCGGCGTTGATGGGGGCCAAGCCGGTTTGAGGCTTGGCACCGTGTCGACCCGTTCGCGAGCAGGCTCGCTCCCACATTGATCTGATGCGTTCACAAATTCCTTGTGGGAGCTGGCCTTGCCAGCGATGGCGATATCAGCCGCGCAGACTGATGACGGGCCAGCCACGTTTCTCGGCTTCGGCCCGCAGGTTCGGATCCGGGTCGACTGCCACCGGATTCGCCACCTGCTCCAGCAGCGGCAAGTCGTTCATCGAGTCGCTGTAGAAGTAGCTGCCTTCCAGCGAATATCCGGTTTCTTCCAGCCAGCGGTTCAGGCGCGTCACCTTGCCTTCGCGGAAGCACGGCACGTCGGTGCTGCGTCCGGTGTAGCGACCGTCCTGCATCTCGCACTCGGTGGCGATCAGGGTTTCGACGCCCAGGCGCACGGCGATCGGCGCGGTGACAAAGCGGTTGGTGGCGGTGATGATCACCAGTTTGTCGCCGGCATCGCGGTGCTTTTTCAGCAGATCGAGCGCCTTGGGCAGGACGATCGGCTCGATGCAGTCGCGCATGTAATCGCTGTGCCACTGCTCAAGCACGGCCATCTCGGTGCGGCCGAGGATTTCCAGGCAGAAGTTCAGGTAAGCGGCGTTATCCAGTTTGCCGGCCAGGTAATCCTGATAGAACTCGTCGTTGCGCGCCTTGTAGGCGATCGGGTCGAGGAAGCCGCGTTCGCACAGATAATCGCCCCAGGCGTGATCGCTGTCGCCGCCCAGAAGGGTGTTGTCCAAATCGAATAAAGCCAGGCGCATTGCAGTTACCCGCTGAAAAGTCAGTAAAAAGGCCACAAGAATACGGTCTTTTCACAAGAGTGCACATAAGCTCGGAACCTTCGTTGCCGCCTTCACAACCTTTGTGGAACAATGCGGCGACATGCGTTTGCGAGGTTGTTGCCGTGATCGACCCCGATGGTTTCCGCCCTAATGTCGGGATCATTCTGACGAATGACGCCGGCCAGGTGCTATGGGCTCGCCGTATCAATCAGGATGCCTGGCAGTTTCCGCAAGGGGGAATCAACCCCGAGGAGACGCCCGAAGACGCCTTGTACCGCGAGCTGAACGAAGAAGTTGGCCTGGAACGCGAAGATGTTGAAATTCTCGCCTGTACCCGGGGCTGGTTGCGCTATCGTTTGCCGCAACGTCTGGTGCGAACCCACAGCCAACCGCTGTGCATCGGCCAGAAACAGAAATGGTTTCTCCTGCGCCTGATCTCCAACGAGCAGCGGGTGCGGATGGATTTGACCGGTAAACCGGAGTTCGATGGCTGGCGCTGGGTCAGTTATTGGTATCCGTTGGGCCAGGTGGTGACATTCAAGCGCGAAGTGTATCGCCGCGCTCTCAAAGAGCTTGCCCCGCGCCTTTTAGCGCGCGACTGACGACGGAGTTCGACCCCGAGCCATGCTCAATACGCTGCGCAAGATCGTCCAGGAAGTTAACTCCGCCAAGGATCTCAAGGCGGCGTTGGGGATTATTGTGTTGCGCGTCAAAGAGGCCATGGGCAGCCAGGTCTGCTCGGTCTACCTGCTTGATCCAGAGACCAACCGCTTCGTGCTGATGGCCACCGAGGGCTTGAACAAGCGCTCGATCGGCAAGGTCAGCATGGCACCCAACGAAGGTCTGGTCGGCCTGGTCGGCACGCGTGAAGAACCCCTGAACCTCGAAAACGCCGCGGATCACCCGCGCTACCGCTACTTCGCCGAAACCGGCGAGGAGCGCTACGCCTCGTTCCTCGGGGCGCCGATCATTCACCACCGCCGCGTCGTCGGCGTGTTGGTCATCCAGCAGAAAGAACGCCGCCAGTTCGATGAGGGTGAAGAAGCCTTCCTCGTGACCATGAGCGCGCAGCTCGCCGGCGTAATCGCCCACGCCGAGGCCACCGGCTCGATCCGTGGCCTGGGCCGTCAGGGCAAGGGCATCCAGGAAGCCAAGTTCGTCGGCGTCCCGGGTTCGCCGGGCGCAGCGGTCGGTACCGCGGTGGTCATGCTGCCACCGGCGGATCTGGACGTGGTGCCGGACAAGACCATCACCGACATCGACGCGGAACTGGCGCTGTTCAAGACCGCCATCGAAGGCGTGCGTGCCGACATGCGTGCGTTGTCGGCCAAACTGGCGACCCAGCTGCGGCCGGAAGAGCGCGCGCTGTTCGACGTCTACCTGATGATGCTCGACGATGCCTCGCTGGGCAGCGAAATCACCAACGTGATCAAGACCGGGCAGTGGGCCCAGGGCGCACTGCGCCAGGTCGTCACCGACCACGTCAACCGTTTCGATCTGATGGACGACGAGTACCTGCGGGAGCGGGCGTCGGACGTCAAGGACCTCGGCCGCCGGCTGCTCGCCTATTTGCAGGAGGAGCGTCAGCAGAATCTGGTCTACCCGGAAAAAACCATTCTGGTCAGCGAAGAACTGACGCCGGCGATGCTCGGCGAGGTGCCGGAAGGCACGCTGGTCGGTCTCGTGTCGGTACTCGGTTCGGGCAACTCCCACGTCGCGATCCTGGCCCGGGCCATGGGCATCCCGACAGTAATGGGTCTGGTCGATCTGCCGTACGCCAAGGTCGACGGCATCGAAATGATCGTCGACGGCACACGGGGCGAGGTTTACACCAACCCCAGCGAAGTGCTGCGCAAGCAGTTCACCGAGGTGGTGGAGGAAGAGAAGCAACTGGCGCTGGGGCTCGATACCCTGCGCGACCTTCCGTGCGTGACCCTGGACGGCCACCGCATGCCGCTGTGGGTCAACACCGGCCTGCTGGCGGACGTGGCGCGAGCGCAGAAGCGCGGCGCCGAAGGTGTCGGTCTGTACCGCACCGAAGTGCCGTTCATGATCAACCAGCGCTTCCCGAGCGAGAAGGAACAACTGGCGATCTACCGCGAGCAGCTTGCCGCGTTCCATCCGCAACCGGTGACCATGCGCAGTCTGGACATCGGCGGCGACAAGTCGCTGTCGTACTTCCCGATCAAGGAAGACAACCCGTTCCTCGGCTGGCGCGGGATTCGCGTGACCCTCGACCACCCGGAAATCTTCCTGGTGCAGACCCGCGCGATGCTCAAGGCCAGCGAAGGCCTGAACAACCTGCGGATCCTGCTGCCGATGATCTCCGGCATCCACGAGCTCGAAGAGGCGCTGCACCTGATCCATAGGGCGTGGGGTGAAGTGCGCGACGAAGGCACCGACGTGCCGATGCCGCCGGTGGGCGTGATGATCGAAATTCCTGCGGCGGTTTACCAGACCAAAGAGCTGGCGCGGATGGTGGACTTCCTGTCGGTCGGCTCCAACGACCTGACCCAGTACCTGCTGGCGGTGGACCGCAACAACCCACGGGTGGCCGATCTCTACGACTACCTTCATCCGGCGGTGCTGCAAGCCCTGCAAACCGTGGTGCGCGACGCCCATGCCGAAGGCAAGCCGGTGAGCATCTGCGGCGAGATGGCCGGTGACCCGGCGGCCGCGGTGCTGTTGATGGCGATGGGTTTCGACAGCCTGTCGATGAACGCCACCAACCTGCCGAAGGTGAAGTGGATGCTGCGCCAGATCAACCTGAGCAAGGCCAAGGATCTGCTGGCGGAACTGATGACCATCGACAACCCGCAGGTGATCCACAGCTCGCTGCAATTGGCGCTGAAAAACCTTGGGTTGGCGAAGATGGTCAATCCGGCGGCGGCCAAACCCCTCTAGATTAGTGGCGATCCCGAAAAGCCCCTCACCCTAACCCTCTCCCAAAGGGAGAGGGGACTGATCGCGGGATGCTGCAGATATGCATCGACCTGAACGAGTTGTATTGAATCCATAATCGACTCGATCTTTCAGGTCGATGTAAGGTTCAAGACACCTCGGTCGGCTCCCTCTCCCTCCGGGAGAGGGCTGGGGTGAGGGTAGCTTTTAAATTTTGATCTCCACTTCCCCCAAGTGCCCGCCATACGGCCCGAAACTCCGCTCAACCATCCGCCGCGTCCCGTCCGCCTGCACGATCAACGCCGTACTTGCGCGTGTCCCGTAGCTCTGGCTGGCAATAAACACACTCGACAACAACGACTCGGTCGCCAATCCCACACCGGTATCCGGTAGATCAGCAAACGGTGCCGTTTGCGCATCACTCAATAAAGCCAACAACCGCTCGGGCTGCGGATCATCCAGCACCGCACTCAATGCCGCCTTCGCCTTGAGCAGTTTCGGCCACGGCGTATCCAGCCCAGCGTTGGACAGGCCATAGACGCCGGGCTGCAACATCACCGGTTCCGAAGACCGCGCATTGAAGTGCCACAGCTCGTTGGCATTGCCCAGCAGCAGGTTGAAGCCGGCATAGTCCGGGGAACGGGCGACAACGTCGGACAAATAGTCATCGATCGACAGGTTTCCGGTCAGAAACCCCGCCACCAGCTCGCCCCGAGAACGTCGCGCCGGCGGCTGATGCGGATCGCGAATGTTGGTCAGCGCTGCGAAGCGACCGTTGGCGCCCAGGCCGAGCCAGGTTCCCCCAGCCTCGAGATCGCGACCGGCGTGAACCTGCGGCGACTCGGGCCACTGGGCCAGCGGCAGGCTGGGCCGGGCGTAGAACTCGTCACGGTTGGCCGCGACGATCAGCGGCTGGGCATGCCCCGGCCGCCAGGCGAAAACTATCAGGCACATAAGGTGGTCCTTGTGTGTTTTTTGCCCACTCTACGCAGACATCGTCCGTGCATCCATCGCCAGTGGAGCCGAAGGGTATCCATCCGTTACCATGCCGCTCCGGTTTTGGGGACGCGCCTTGGGAGGCAGCCATGGAATTTCTGCTCTATCTGGCGCTGGGCGCCTGTGCGGGCGTACTGGCCGGGCTGTTCGGGGTGGGCGGCGGGATCATCATCGTCCCGGTGCTGGTGTTCAGTTTCACCTTGCAGGGTTTCGATCCGTCGATCCTGACCCATCTGGCGGTCGGCACGTCCCTGGCGACGATCATCTTCACTTCGGTCAACGCCGTGCGCGAACACCATCGACGCGGCGCCGTGCGCTGGCCGATCTTCCGCTGGATGACCGTGGGCATTCTGCTCGGCGCCGGTTTCGGTGCATTGACCGCCGAAGCGATCTCCGGCCCGAACCTGCAAAAGATCATCGGTGTGTTCGCCCTGGTGATCGCGGCGCAACTGGCGCTGGACGTCAAACCCAAGGCCAGCCGAACGGTGCCGGGTAAACTCGGTCTGACCGTGGCCGGCAGTGTGATCGGCTGGGCATCGGCGATTTTCGGGATTGGCGGCGGCTCGCTGACCGTGCCGTTCCTGACATGGCGCAGCGTGCCGATGCAGCAGGCGGTGGCGACCTCGTCGGCCTGTGGCCTGCCGATCGCCGTCGCCAGTGCCATAAGTTTCATGATTCTGGGCTGGCATGATCCGTTGCTGCCGGCCCATAGTCTCGGTTTTGTGTATTTGCCGGCGCTTTTGGGCATTGCCCTGACCAGCATGGTGTTCGCCCGTCTCGGCGCGCGGCTGGCGCACAGGTTGTCGCCGAAGTTGCTGAAACGGCTGTTCGCGGCTTTGCTGTTTTGCGTGGGCCTGAGCTTTCTGTTCTGAGCCGTCTGTTTTGGCAGGTCGCAATCCTGGCTTAATCCTGAGGTGACAGCGTCGCCCGGGAATTTTTGAAGATTTGAACGCTAACGAGGAGTCGCAATGCTGCCTTACCCGCAGATCGATCCGGTGGCTTTGGCCATCGGTCCGCTGAAAATCCACTGGTACGGCCTGATGTACCTGGTCGGCATCGGCGGCGCGTGGCTGCTGGCATCGCGCCGGCTCAACCGTTTCGACCCGACCTGGACCAAGGAAAAACTGTCCGACCTGGTGTTCTGGCTGTCGATGGGGGTGATTGTCGGCGGGCGTCTGGGTTATGTGCTGTTCTATGACCTGAGCGCTTACCTGGCCAACCCGACTTTGATTTTCGAAGTGTGGAAGGGCGGCATGTCGTTCCACGGCGGTTTCATCGGCGTGATGCTGGCCGCACTGTGGTTCGGCAAGCGTAACGGCAAGTCGTTCTTCCAGCTGATGGACTTCGTCGCGCCGATGGTGCCGATCGGCCTGGGCGCCGGGCGTATCGGCAACTTCATCAACGCCGAGCTGTGGGGCAAGGCCACCGACGTGCCGTGGGCCATGGTGTTCCCGCCGTTCAGCGACCCGGCGCAACTGCCGCGTCACCCGTCGCAGCTGTATCAGTTCGCACTGGAAGGCGTGGCGCTGTTCCTGATCCTCTGGCTGTTCTCGCGTAAACCGCGACCAACCATGGCGGTCTCGGGCATGTTCGCGCTGTTTTATGGCATCTTCCGTTTCATCGTCGAATTCGTCCGCGTGCCGGACGCGCAACTGGGCTATCTGGCCTGGAACTGGCTGACCATGGGTCAGGTGCTCTGCGTACCGATGATCATCGGCGGGCTGTTCCTGATCTGGCTGGCCTACCACCGCGCCCCGGCGGCGCCGGTTGCACCGACAGCTTAAATATTCGAACCCCGGCGACGTTTGCCGGGGCTCAAGGACACAGGTAACTCATGAAGCAATATCTCGATCTGGTGTCGCACGTCATCAACAACGGCACCAAACAGGCCAACCGTACCGGCGTGAACACCATCAGCTTTCCGGGCGCCATGCTGCGCTTCGATCTGCAGGAAGGTTTCCCGGCGATCACCACCCGCAAGATGGCCTTCAAATCGGCCATCGGCGAGATGTGCGGCTTTCTGCGTGGCGTGAACAACGCCGCCGAATTCCGTGCGCTGGGCTGCAAGGTCTGGGATCAGAACGCCAACGAAAACGCTCAGTGGCTGGCCAACCCGTTCCGTCAGGGCGAAGACGACCTCGGCGAAATCTACGGCGTGCAATGGCGCAAATGGCCGGCGTACAAGCAGATACCGCTGAGCAACGCCGCCGCCATCGAACAGACCCTGAGCAACGGCTACAAGCAGATTGCCCAGGGTGAAGAAGACGGCCAGGCTTACGTGGTGCTGTACAAGGCCATCGATCAGGTGCGCCAGTGCGTCGACACGATCATCAAGGACCCGGGCAGCCGCCGTATCCTGTTCCACGGCTGGAACTGCGCCCAGCTCGATGAAATGGCCTTGCCGCCGTGCCATCTGCTGTACCAGTTCCACCCGAATGTCGAGACCAAGGAAATTTCTCTGACCCTCTACATCCGCTCCAACGACCTTGGCCTGGGCACACCGTTCAACCTCACCGAAGGCGCCGCGCTGCTGAGCCTGATCGGTCGCCTGACCGGCTACACGCCGCGCTGGTTCACCTATTTCATCGGTGACGCCCACGTCTACGAAAACCACCTGGACATGCTCAACGAACAGCTCAAGCGCGAGCCGTTCGCCATGCCGAAACTGAAGATTTCGGACCGCGTGCCGGAGTTTGCCAAGACAGGTGTTTATCAGCCGGAGTGGCTGGAGCTGGTGGAGCCGAGCGACTTCTCGCTGGAAGGCTACGAGCACCATGCGCCGATGACCGCGCCGATGGCGGTCTGACAGCCTGCCATCAAACCTGTGGGAGCTGGCTTGCCAGCGATGACGGCAGCACATCCAACATTGATGTGTCTGTAAAACCGCTATCGCTGGCAAGCCAGCTCCCACAATGTTTTGTGGTTTTGTCAGTGTCCGTGGCTGCGGCCCACGTGGGAGTGTTCGACTTCGGTTGCGACCACTCCGCCACTGACTTCCAGCCGCTGCAAAATCCCGCACTGATCCGCCTCCGGCCCTTCGCCACAGCGCTGGCGCAGGTCGAGCAGTTGCGTCTGCAACGCCAGTAACCCATCGATCCGCGCCTTGACGTGCTGGATGTGTTCGTCGATCAGCGCATTCACGCTTTCGCACTGATCCTGCGGGCTGTCGCGCAAGGCGAGCAGGCTGCGGATTTCTTCGAGGGTCATGTCGAGGGTGCGGCAGTTGCGGATGAAGGTCAGGCGCTCGGCGTGGGCCTGGGTGTAGACGCGGTAGTTGCCGTCGCTGCGGGCTGGTTCCGACAGCAGGTTTTCGCGCTCGTAGTAGCGGATGGTTTCCACGGCGCAATCGGTCTGTTTCGCCAGTTCTCCGATCTTCATGGCGGCCATCTCCAAAAGGGTGCTTGACCCTATAGTGGCTACAGGGTCTTTACTTGGCAACAGGCACCTTCATGGACGCGACCAATGAGCGATTCCCTGCACACCCACAAGCCCGGCGACGGGCACGATCACAGTCACAAACTGCAGCCTGTGCATAAACATGCCCACGGCGGCGATTCCTGCTGCGGGTCGAAAACCGTTACGCCTGCGCCGGCTCATTCGAGTGAAGACTCGTGCTGTTCGTCGAAGGTCGCCGCACCTTCGCTTGTTCAACTGAGCGAGGCAAAAAGCGCCGACGCCCGGCTGAGCAGCTTCCGCATCGAGGCGATGGACTGCCCGACCGAACAGACCCTGATCCAGAACAAGCTCGGCAAACTGGCCGGGATCCAGCAGCTGGAATTCAACCTGATCAACCGCGTGCTCGGCGTGACCCACAATCTGCCGGACACCGCGCCGATCATCGACGCGATCAAATCCCTGGGCATGCAGGCCGAGCCGCTGGAGGCGGGCGTTGAAGCGCCGGTTGCAGCGCCGGTGAAAAAACACTGGTGGCCGCTGGCGCTGTCCGGCATCGGCGCGCTGGCCGCTGAAGTGATCCACTTCACCAACGCCGCCCCGAGCTGGGTGGTGGCGATCATCGCGCTGATCTCGATCCTCAGCGGCGGCCTGACCACCTACAAGAAGGGCTGGATCGCACTGAAGAACCGCAACCTCAACATCAATGCACTGATGAGCATCGCCGTGACCGGCGCCGTGTTGATCGGCCAATGGCCGGAAGCGGCGATGGTGATGTTTCTGTTCACCGTGGCCGAGCTGATCGAAGCGCGCTCGCTGGATCGTGCGCGCAACGCCATCAGCGGCCTGATGCAGATGACGCCGGAGCAAGCCACTGTGTTGCAGGCGGACGGCAACTGGGTCGAACTGGATGTCAAAAGCATCGATCTCGGCGCCCGCGTGCGGGTGAAACCCGGCGAGCGCATCGCGATGGACGGTGAAGTCGTCAGCGGCAGTTCGACCATCGATCAGGCGCCGATCACCGGCGAAAGCCTGCCGGTGGAAAAAACCGTCGGCGACAAAGTGTTCGCCGGCACCATCAACCAGGCCGGTTCGCTGGAATATTCGGTGACCGCAGCGGCGAACAATTCCACCCTGGCGCGGATCATCCACGCCGTGGAACAGGCGCAAGGCGCGCGGGCGCCGACCCAGCGCTTCGTCGATCAATTCTCGAAAATCTACACACCGGTGGTCTTCGTTCTGGCGCTGGCCGTGGCGATCATCCCGCCGCTGTTCATGGGCGCCGCGTGGTTCGACTGGATCTACCGCGCGCTGGTGCTGCTGGTCGTCGCGTGCCCGTGCGCATTGGTGATTTCCACCCCGGTGACCATCGTCAGCGGCCTCGCCGCATCGGCGCGCAAAGGCATTCTGGTCAAGGGCGGCGTGTACCTGGAGGGCGGTTTCAAGCTCGACTATCTGGCCCTCGACAAGACCGGCACCCTCACCCACGGCAAACCGGTGCAGACCGATTTCCTGTCCCTCGACCCGACTGCCGACGCCACGGCCCCGGCGATTGCCGCCGCGCTGGCCGGGCGCTCCGATCACCCGGTGTCGCTGGCCATCGCCAATGCGGCTGTGGATAAAGGTTTGGCGGTTCTGCTTGTGGATAACTTCGAAGCGCTGGCCGGCCGTGGGGTAAAGGGCGAGGTCAACGGTCAGGTCTACCACTTGGGCAACCACCGACTGGTTGAAGAACTGGGGCTGTGCTCGCCACAACTGGAAGAAAAGCTGTTCGCGCTGGAGAAACAGGGCAAGTCCGTGGTGCTGCTGCTCGACCGCTCCGGCCCGCTGGCGTTGTTCGCCGTGGCCGACACGGTCAAGGAAACCAGCCGCGAGGCGATCCGCCAACTGCACGAACTGGGCGTGAAAACCCTGATGCTCACCGGCGACAACGTCCACACCGCCCAGGCGATTGCGGCGCAGGTCGGGATCGACCAGGCCAAGGGCGACTTGCTGCCCACCGATAAACTGCAAGCCATCGAAGACCTGTACGCGCAGGGCCATCGGGTCGGCATGGTCGGCGACGGTATCAACGACGCGCCTGCACTGGCGCGGGCGGAGATCGGTTTTGCGATGGCGGCGGCAGGCACCGACACGGCGATCGAAACCGCCGATGTCGCCCTGATGGACGACGATCTGCGCAAGATTCCGGCGTTCATCAGCCTGTCGCGCCATACCGCCGCTATCCTCAAACAGAACATCGCGCTGGCGCTGGTGATCAAGGCGATCTTTCTTGGGGTAACCTTCGCCGGGCTTGCCACCATGTGGATGGCGGTGTTTGCCGACATGGGCGTGAGCCTGCTGGTGGTGTTCAACGGTTTGCGCCTGCTGCGCAAATAGAGGAAGAGGGACGGTTGTGCTGAGTGCCGAGCTGAAGGCTTTTTACATGGTGGCCCGCCTGGGCAGCATCACGCTGGCGGCGAAAAAGCTCGGCCTCAGCCAACCGACCGTGACTACCCAGATCCGCAATCTGGAAAGCCAGTATTCGGTGGAGCTGTTCTACCGTGGCGGCCGGCGCCTCAGTGTCAGCGACGAAGGCGCGCGGCTTTTGCCGATGGTCAAAGCCTTGTTGCAGCAGGAAGCCGATATCGAGTTCTTCCTGCGCAACAGCGGCCAGGTCCAGGGCACGCTGCGCATCGCCGCCACCGCGCCGTATTACATCCTCGATCTGGTGAAGACCTTCCGCGAGCGCCTGCCGCAGGTGGAAGTGTCGGTGGAAATCGGCAACTCGCAGCAGGTGCTCGAAGCGCTGGAGGATTACCGGGTGGATGTCGCGGCATCCTCGCAGTTGCTCGACGATGCGCGGCTGATCCGTCGGGTGTTGGGCAGCGACCCGCTGGTGCTGGCGGTGCATCGCAATCATCCGCTGGCGGCGCATGACCATGTGACGCTGAGCGCACTGGCCGGGCATACCCTGTTGATGCGTGAGCCGGGCTCGACCACCCGTCGCCTGACCGAAGAATTGCTGGCCAGTGCCGGCGTCAGTTTCGGCCCGCTGCTGGAGATCGGCAGCCGTGAGTCGATCCGCGAAGCGGTGCTGCGCAACATCGGCATCAGCATCATCGCCCGCCAGGAAGTGCCGCACGATCCGCAGTTAAGGGTGCTGACCCTCGAAAATGCGCCGCAGATTCCCGAATACCTCTACTGCCTCAAGGAACGCAAGAACGCCCGGTTGCCGGCGGCGTTTCTCGGACTGGCGCAGGAAATGTCCCCGGCCTGAGATGT
The DNA here is from genome assembly GCF_021602345.1 of Pseudomonas pharyngis. Classification (GTDB taxonomy): domain Bacteria; phylum Pseudomonadota; class Gammaproteobacteria; order Pseudomonadales; family Pseudomonadaceae; genus Aquipseudomonas; species Aquipseudomonas pharyngis. Next base: position 301,723 of record NZ_BQID01000001.1, on the reverse strand, counting down.
TTCAGCGCCTGTGCCGGCCTCTTCGCGAGCAAGCCCGCTCCCACATCGGATCTGTGTTGTGAACACTATCCCCTGTGGGAGCGGGCTTGCTCGCGAAGGCGTCGGACTAGGTAACGCAGGACTTGAGAACTGAACCAAAATCCCTGAATACCACTATCGGTCGATTTTGCCTTGTTGCCATATGACCGACGCATTACAACTCTAGGATTCGTCTCATCTGCTTGATGAGGCCTGTCCATGAACCCTGCAATCGCAACTGCCCTGACCAACCCCGGCGCACCGATGAAAGTGCGCGGCGTGCAGAAGCGCTTCGGCGCTTTCACGGCGCTGGATAACGTCTCCCTCGATGTCGCGGCCGGTGAGCTGGTGTGCCTGCTCGGCCCGTCGGGCTGTGGCAAGACCACTTTGTTGCGTTGTATCGCCGGTCTGGAGAAACAAGACAGCGGCGAGTTGTACCTCGGCGAGCGCGACGTTTCCCACCTCGCGCCCCAGGCTCGGGATTACGGCATCCTGTTCCAGTCCTACGCGTTGTTCCCCAATCTGACCGTCGAAGCGAACATTGCCTACGGCCTCGCCGGCAGCGGTCGCGATGAAGTGCGCCGTCGCGTCGGTCAGATGCTGGAACTGGTCGGCCTCACCGGCAGTGAGAAAAAGTACCCGGGCCAGTTGTCCGGCGGCCAGCAGCAACGGGTGGCATTGGCCCGCGCCCTGGCCCCCGCACCGTCGCTGTTGTTGCTCGACGAACCGATGTCGGCCCTCGACGCCCGGGTCCGCGAGCATCTGTGCACCGAGCTGCGCCAGCTGCAACGCAACCTCGGCATCACCACCCTGATGGTCACCCACAATCAGGACGAAGCCATGCTGATGGCCGACCGCATCGCCGTGATGAACAACGGCAAGGTCGAGCAGTACGCCACCCCGCAGGAAATCTACAACCGCCCGGCCACGCCGTTCGTGGCGGAGTTTGTCGGCCAGGGCAACTGGCTGCCGTTCCAGCGCAGCAGCGACAGCCACGCCAAGGTCGGCGGGATGAACCTGCGCCTGGCCGACGGCAGCGTCCATAGTCCGTCGGGCCGGTTGTTCTGCCGTCCGGAAGCGATCAACGTCAATCCGCTGGTGCACGAGGAAAACCTGTTCCCGGCCAAAGTCCGTGAGATCACCTTCCTCGGCAACCGCTGCCGCATGAGCTTCGAGCTCGATCAGTTACCCGGTCACGCCTTGCTCGCCGAACTGGCACCGGAAGCCATGCCGCGCCTCGGCGCCCAGCAGATCATGGTTGCCTTGCCGCCACGCAGCCTGCAGGTGTTTGCCTGATGAACAGCAACCTCGCACTGCCGCTACCGCAAAAGCAGGCGCGGCAGATGTCCGGGGCCGAGGTCGGCGACCGGATCTTCGTCCTCGGCGGCAAACTTCTGCTGCTGGTGCTGCTCGGTGTGGCGGTGCTGCTGCCACTGCTGGCGATCTTCTGGCGCGGCTTCAGCAGCGAAGCCGGGCAGGGCGGTGGCTGGCTCGCCGCCAAGGAGCTGGTGAGCAGCGGCAATTTCCACTGGTTGCTCGGTAACAGCCTGAAAGTTTCCCTCAGCGTCGCGGCGATCGTCGTACCGCTGGCCTACCTGTTTGCCTACGCCTTGCAGCGCACGATGATTCCGGCAAAAGGCATCTGGCGCGGGATTTCGTTGCTGCCGCTGATGGCGCCGTCGATGCTGCCGGGGATCGCGCTGGTCTATCTGTTCGGCAATCAGGGCCTGTTGCGCGGGCTGCTGTCGGACAACATCTACGGTTTCTGGGGGATTGTTCTGGGTGAGGTGATCTACACCTTCCCACACGCCTTGATGATTTTGCTGTCAGCCCTGTCGCTGGCGGATGCGCGATTGTTCGACGCTGCGTCGAGCATGGGCGCGAGCCCGGCGAAAGCCTTCCGCAGCATCACCTGGCCGGCGACTCGCCAGGCTGTGTTCGCCGCGTTCTGTCTGGTGTTCACCCTGACCATCACCGATTTCGGTGTGCCGGTGGTGGTCGGTGGCGACTATCAAGTGCTGGCGCTGGAAGCCTACAAAGCGGTGGTCGGCCAGCAGCAATTCGGGCGCGGCGCGCTGATTGGCATGGTTCTGTTGCTGCCGGCACTGTTCAGCTTCGGCGTCGATGCCTGGCTGCGTCGGCGTCACGGTGATTCCATGAGCGGCCGCGCCCAGGTGTTCAAACCGGCGCCGTCGAAGAAGCGCGATGCCTTTTATCTCAGCGTTGTGCTGCTGATCAGCGCTGCGTTGCTGCTGGTGTTCGGCATGGCGGTGTTCTCGTCGCTGGTGAAGTTCTGGCCGTACAACCTGTCGCTGTCGCTCAACCACTATCAGTTCAACGAGACCGCCGGCGGTGGCTGGCTGGCCTACGGCAACAGCCTGAAGATGGCGTTGGGCACGGCGTTGATCGGCAGCGTGCTGATTTTCACTGGCGCCTACCTGATGGAAAAGACCCGCAGCCAGCGCGGGCTGAATCTGACACTGCGCATGCTCAGTTTCGTACCGATGGCGGTGCCGGGGCTGGTGCTCGGTCTGGGTTACGTCTTCTTCTTCAACCTGACCGGCAACCCGCTGCACGTGTTGTACGGAACCATGACCCTGCTGATCGTCTGCACCATTGCTCACTATTTGACCACTGCGCAGATGACCGCCACCACCGCGCTGCGTCAGCTCGACGCCGAATTCGAAGCCGCCGCGCTGTCGCTCAAGGCGCCGCTTTACCGGCATTACCTGCGGGTCACCGTGCCGATCTGTCTGCCGGCGCTGCTGGACATCGTGCGCTACCTGTTCGTCTCGGCCATGACCACCGTGTCCGCCGCTATTTTCCTCTACAGCCCCGACACCATCCTCGCAGCGGTGGCGGTGCTGAACATGGATGACGCCGGCAACGTCGGCGGCGCGGCGGCGATGTCGACCCTGATTCTGTTCACCTCGGCGGGCGTGTCCTTGCTGCTGGCGTGGGCTTCGCGCGGCTTGCTGCGCCGTTCCCAGGCCTGGCGGCAAACGGCGCCCGGCCACTGATCCACGACTTGTCCCTATCGCCTCAACTCACCTACAGGAAAACGATCATGTTCAAGCCTATGGCCCTGGCCGCTGCTGTGCTCGCTACTTTCAGCCTGAATGCCTTCGCGGCAAAAACCGAGTTGACGGTGTACACCGCCCTCGAAGCCGAGCAGTTGAAGTCCTACAAAGAGGCCTTCGAAAAGGCCAACCCGGACGTCGAGATCAAGTGGGTGCGCGACTCCACCGGGATCATCACCGCCAAACTGCTGGCCGAAAAGGATCGCCCGCAGGCTGACGCGGTGTGGGGCCTGGCGGCGTCGAGCCTGGCGATTCTCGATCAACAGGGCATGCTGCAAAGCTATGCACCGAAGGATCTGGGCAAGATCGGCGCGAACTACCGCGACGCCGCCAACCCGCCAGCCTGGGTCGGCATGGACGTGTGGGCCGCGACCATTTGCTTCAACACCGTCGAAGCCGAGAAGCAGGGCCTGACCAAACCGGTGAGCTGGCAGGACCTGACCAAGCCTGAGTACAAGGGCAAGATCGTGATGCCGAACCCGGCCTCGTCCGGCACCGGTTTCCTCGACGTCAGCGCCTGGCTGCAAACCTTCGGCGAGAAGCAGGGCTGGGCCTACATGGACGGTCTGCACCAGAACATCGGCCAGTACGTTCACTCCGGCTCCAAGCCTTGCAAACTGGCGGCGGCGGGCGAATTCCCGATCGGCATTTCCTTCGAATACCCGGCCGTTCAGCTCAAACGTCAGGGCGCACCGCTGGACATCATCCTGCCGAAGGAAGGCCTGGGCTGGGAGATCGAAGCAACTGCCGTGATCAAAGGCACGCCGCACGAAGAGGCCGCGAAGAAATTGGCCGACTTCTCCGCCAGCGCCCCGGCGATGGATCTGTACAAGGAAAACTTTGCCGTCCTCGCCCAGCCGGGCATTGCCAAACCGCAGACCGAACTGCCGGCCGACTACGAGCAGCGCCTGATCAAGAACGACTTCGCCTGGGCCTCGAAGAACCGCGACGAGATCCTGACCGAATGGCGCAAGCGTTATGACGGCAAGTCCGAGAAAGTCGCTGCCAAGTAAGGTCTTCATCGACTGAGAGGGCCTCTTCGCGAGCAAGCCCGCTCCCACACTGGATCGCATTCACAACGTAAATCCCTGTGGGAGCGGGCTTGCTCGCGAAGGCGGTCTCCCATTAAGGGAAAATCTCCATGACACAACACAAAGACTTGCTGATCGTCGGCGCCGGCATCCTGGGCCTGTCCCACGCCTATGCCGCTGCCCGGCGTGGTCTCAAGGTCGCGGTTTTCGAGCGCACCGCCATGCCACTCGGCGCGTCGGTACGCAACTTCGGCCAGGCGCTGGTCACCGGCCAGCCACCGGGCCCGATGCTTGAACTGGCCAAGGCCAGCCGCGACATCTGGGGCCAGTGGGCGCAGCTCGCCGGCCTGCAACTCAAGCGCAACGGCTCGTACCTGTTCGCCCGCACCGAAGCCGAAGAGCTTCTGCTCGAAGCCTTCTGCGCCGGGCGCGCCGTCGAGCACGACTACCGCGTCGAGCTGCTGCGCGGTGCCGCACTGCGCGATCTGTACGGCGGCCAGTTCAGCCATCACCGCGCCGCGCTGCACGGGATGGACGATCAACAGCTGTATTCCCGGGAAGCGATTCCGACGCTGATCGAATACCTGCGTCGCGAACTCGACGTCGAGTTTCACTTCTCGACGCTGGTGCGCGACGTCGAACCGGGGCGCCTGCACAGCACCGCCGGGATCTTCTCCGCCGAACAGATCATCGTCTGCTCCGGCCACGATTATCAGACCTTGCTGGCCGAGCCGATTGCCGCCCTCGACCCGCAAATCTGCCGCCTGCAAATGCTCCGCGCCCGGCCGCAGATCGACCTGAACTTGCAACACGCCTTGCTCACCGGCCTTAGTTGCGTGCATTACGGCGCCTTCGCTGACTTGCCGGAAGCGGCCGCAGTGCAGGCGCAAATCCTGCGCGAACAACCGCACTTGCAGGAAAACGGCATTCACCTGCTGATCAGCCCGACGCCGTATGGCGAGCTGATCATCGGCGATTCGCACCATTACGGCAGCGATCCGTCGCCGTTCAACGCCGAGCAGGTCGACAACTGGATGCTCGAACTGGCCGAACAGACCCTCGGCTGCAAGGTGCAAGTGGTCGAGCGCTGGCAGGGTGTCTATGGTTCCCGGGGGCCGGGGCCGTTTTCGTTTCTGCGTCCGGCGCCGGGGCTGAGTGTGGCGTTGATGCACAGCGGCGTCGGCATGAGCGTCGGCCCGGCCATGGCCGAGCGCAATGTTGCACAGCTTTTTGGAGAGCACTGATGTTGAGTCATGAGCAAGTCATCGACCGGGTGTTCGGCCTCTATGAGCGCTTCGGCGCCAGCGACTACATTGGCGAGCCGGTGTCGCAGATCGAGCACATGTCCCAGGCAGCACAACTGGCCATCGCCGAAGGCTTTGACGACGAAGTGGTGCTCGCCGCGTTCTTCCACGACATCGGCCACTTGTGTGCCGAAGGCGCGGAAAACATGGGCGGTTACGGCGTGGTCAGCCACGAACGCCTCGGCGCGGACTATTTGCGTGAGGCTGGCTTCAGCGAACGCATGGCGCGGCTGGTGGAGTATCACGTCCAGGCCAAGCGTTATCTGACGCTCCGGGAGCCAGGCTATTTCGCGCGGTTGAGCGAAGCCAGCCGCCGCACCCTGGACTATCAGGGCGGAGTGATGACCGAGGCCGAGGCCGAGGCGTTCGAGCAGGATCCGTTGTGCGCCGTCAGTCTGCGGATGCGCCAGTGGGATGAGCTGGCGAAGGAAATGGCCGTGCCGGTGATGGATCTTGCGGAGCTGAAGCACAAGGCCTTCACCGTGTTGTCCGGCGAGACGCGCTGAACCTTCTTACGCCAAACCGGGAAACGGTGCATGGCAGGTATTGCCCCTTCGGCCCAGACTGGTTTTTTTGCCGAAGGAGCGCACGGATGCGTTTTTTGAAAGTGATTGCCCGGGATCGATCCGGCAGCGGCGCAGGGGACACTGTCCAGCTGCGCTTTCATGACAGCGAACAGGATTGGCGTGAAGCGTCGGCTCGTGAAGTGGCGCAACTGCGCAGCTTCTCCCGAACTTATCTGAAATGTGCCTGGTTCAACGCGGCCGATGAGGACACGCGACATCTGCGGATCTTTGCTTTGAACCCCGGCCGCGATGGAACGCCGGAATCAGTGAGGCTGCACTTTCACCAAGGCGAAACCATCGCTTACAAGGCCGCCGTCCACGACCTGGATAACGATGGCGGTTTCGAGGTTGTGCTGTGCTCGGACGTCGACAACGACGGGCGGGCCAATCGCACCGATCGCAGCCGGGTGACGGCGCTGGTCAAACCGTTCCTCAAGCTCGGCTGGTTCTAGAGTTCGAGCACTTTGCTCACCAGCTCATCGATCTGTTCCTGACGCTGGGCCTGATTCAGCTTCGAATGCGGATTGAGCGACGACCACTGCGGGTGGGCCCGGGCGATGCTCAGCGCCTCCGGCAGCTTGCCCTCACGCCAGGTCTTGTCCTGCGGCGTCGCTACCTGAATGCTGTCCAGCGCCGCATGGCCACGGGCGTTCAGCGCTTGCAGCAGTTGCCGCTGACGCAGGGCCAGTAGGCGCAGCACGTTGTCGTCGACCGTCAGTTCCCGCTGCCCTTTGATCTTGCCGAGCAGGCGGTTGCCATAGCTGCGGGCGGTTTGCAGGGCGCCGCCGGCAATGGCACCGGCCAGAGCGGCGGCGCCGAGGGTGATGCCGCCGACCAGCAAGTCCACACCCGCACCGGCTGCGGCACCGGCGGCAATCCCGCCGCCGACCCGCACGCCGAGTTGCTTGAGGGTTTCCGGGTTGAACAGGTCATCGCCCCAGCGCCCGTCGAGCAGCGGCAGATCGCTGGCGGCGGCGTCCTGCGGGCGGAAGGCGTAGAGCTTGAGCAGCGCTTCGACGCAGCGTTGTTCCCGCTGGCGCACGGCTTTGCGCAGTTCACTGATGGCCTGTTGTTCCTGTTCGGCGTTGCTCGCCACACTGCGTCGGCACGCGGCGCAGTCGATCAACAATTCGGCAATCAGGCGCGCGGCGCTTTGCTCGCGGGCAAGGCGTTGCGCTTGTTGATCGGCGATCAGCCGTTCAAGTTGTGGGCGGGCGTTTTCCAGCAACAGTGCGAGGCTTTCATACAGCCGCCGCTCGCCATCTTCGGGCGGGGCGACGCTGTCGAAACGCACCAGCGCATGCAGGCCAAGACGCGCCAGTGCTTCACGCCAGTCCGGCTCGCGGTGGTTGGCGCTGCTGACGAAATTCAGCACCGGCAGCAACGGTTTGCCGCAACTGGCCAGCACTTCCAGTTCGTCGCGGTACTTGGCCAGCACCGGTTCGCGTGCATCGATCACATACAGGCCGGCGTCGGAATCAAGCAGTTGCCGCAGTACCTTGGCTTCCTGTTCGAAACGCTGGCGCGCCTCGCTGCCGTCGAGAAACCGCGCCAGCCGTGCCGGGCCGTCGAGGCGTTCGCCGGGGCGTTCCAGACGCTCGAGAAAATCCAGCAGGGCGATGGCATCTTCCAGACCGGGTGTGTCGTAGAGGTCGAGCAACGGCTCGCCATCCACCGACAACCGCGCGCCTTCGACATGCCGCGTGGTGCTCGGGCGATGAGAGACTTCGCCGAAGCCGACGTCGCGGGTCAGGGTGCGCAGCAGCGAAGTCTTGCCGACGTTGGTGTGGCCGACCACCGCCAGTTTCAGCGGCGCTTTCCAGGCATCAGTCATGTCCGTGCTCCAGCCAGTTCAACGGGGCGCAATCGGCGAACGGCAGTTCCAGCTGATGCAATGCCACGTGCCAGTCACCGAGGCGTTCGGCGTCCAGCGCTTGTCCTTGCGGCGCCTGCAACAGCCAGACACGGGTTGCGGCGGCGTTGCGCGCCAGCTCGGCAATCAGCGCCAGGCTGCCGCGATCCGGCGAACGCCGTGGGTCGCAGGCAATCGCCAGGCGCGCCGGCGGGAAGCGGCTGAGCTGTTCGAGCAGTTTGTTGCGCGATTCCCGACTGTCGAGGATGCCGGCGTTGCTGACGTTTTTCGGCAGCGTCGGCGGCCATGAGTGTTGGTCGTCGAGTTCGATTGCCACGAGCAGCGCGCCGTCGCTGGCGTGTTCGCCCACGGTGCTTTCTACGCGGTGCAATTGCGCAGGCTCCGGGTCGGTGATGCCGAGGCGTTCGCTGGTCGGCATCAGGCGTTCGCGCAGTTGGGCGTAGCCGGGCAGGTTCAGGTCCAGGCGCAACGCAGCCTTGCCGCTGTTCCAGCGCCAGAAGCAAAAAAGCGCCAACAGCAGACGCGGCAGCACGCCGTACACTACCAGCACGCCGACCAGCCAGGTCGCCCAGGCCTGACGGGCGCTTTCGATGTTCAGCGCGGTGTCGCCGCTGGCGCGGATCATGTCCACGGTCGGCACGTTGAAGCCCAGCAGCGCGGGCAAGGCGCCGAGGGCCTGGGTCATGTTGATGAACGTGTCGGCGCTGAGAATCGTGGTTTCCCAGACGAAACCGTAGCGCCGGGTCGCCATCAGGGTCAGCAGCAAAACCAGCGCGCTGAACATCGCCAGCAACCACAGGCCATTGACCAGCGTACCGAGTGCCCAGCGATTGAGTTTCTGGCGTTGCAGCATCAGCAGCAGGGCCGGCGCCAGTTGCGCCGCCTTGGCGTCGCGGGCGAGTTTTTCACTGAGCCACAGCCACAAGCGGCCGAGGGTGGCGCCATGTTCGCCAGCGAAGATCAGCCCCAGCGCCCAGCTCAGCAGCAGAATCAGGTTCAGCCCGAGCAGACTGCCCAGGGCCCAGAACACATTGACCGGCGTCTGGCCCAGTGCGGCGAAGGCCAGACCGGCACCGCTCAGTACCGCGAAGATCGCCAGCAACACCAGCGCGAGGCGTGCGCCTTGCAACCAGTGCTTGAGCGCGGCGGTCAGGCCGTCGCGCTCGGCCAGCCACAGGGCGCGGCGCTGAATGCGTCCCGGCAGATCGCCGCCGGCCGCGCGGGCCAGGCGATTGGCTTCCAGATCGTCCAGCGGGCCTGCGTGTTCTTCGCGCAGGCGCACGGTTTCGGTGAGCCAGAGGTTTTGCAGTGAAGTCAGTTCAGTCACGCGGCATCCCGTTGCTTGATTGAGCCGTGAGCATAACCGCTGTGGCGCTTATCGGGGTAAGGGCGGCTCTGGTATCCTCGCCGGCATGACTAAATCACTCCCCCTCAGCCTGATCGCAGCCCTCGGTGAAAACCGTGTGATCGGCGTCGACAACAGCATGCCCTGGCACCTGCCGGGGGACTTCAAATACTTCAAGGCCACGACGCTCGGCAAGCCGATCATCATGGGCCGCAAGACCTGGGACTCGCTGGGTCGCCCGTTGCCGGGGCGTTTGAACATCGTGGTCAGCCGTCAGCAGGATCTTGTGCTGGAAGGTGCGGAAGTCTATCCGTCGCTGGAAGCGGCCGTGGTTCGCGCCGAAGCGTGGGCGAAAGAGCAGGGCGTCGACGAATTGATGCTGATTGGCGGGGCGCAATTGTATGCGCAGGGGCTGGCGCAGGCAGATCGTCTGTATCTGACTCGCGTGGCACTGAGCCCGGAAGGCGATGCGTGGTTTCCGGAGTTCGATCTGAACCAGTGGAAACTGGTGTCGAACGTGCCGAATCCGGCTGAAGGCGACAAACCGGCTTACAACTTCGAAGTCTGGGAAAAAGCCTAAGAGCCTCGCTGGCAGGCCAGCTCCCAAATTGGAATGCATATCCCTGTGGGAGCGGGCCTGCTCGCGATAGCGGTCTGTCAGACGCTACTCAAGCCTGAGCCAGTTCCGCATGCTCATCGGCATCCAGCAGTGCCTTGTCGGTCTGCTGCATCACCTGGCTGGTAATCGCACCGGCCGTGATCGAACCACTCACGTTCAGCGCCGTGCGACCCATGTCGATCAGCGGCTCGACCGAAATCAGCAACGCCACCAGCGAAACCGGCAAGCCCATGGCCGGCAGCACGATCAGCGCGGCGAAGGTCGCACCGCCACCCACGCCCGCCACACCGGCCGAACTTAAGGTAACAATCGCCACCAGCGTCGCGATCCACAGCGGATCCAGCGGGTTGATGCCGACGGTTGGCGCAACCATCACCGCCAGCATCGCCGGGTACAGGCCGGCGCAGCCGTTCTGGCCGATGGTCGCACCGAACGATGCGGCGAAGCTTGCCACCGATTGCGGAATGCCCAGACGACGGGTTTGCGCTTCGATGCTCAGCGGGATGCTCGCGGCGCTGGAGCGGCTGGTGAACGCGAAGGTCAGCACCGGCCAGATCTTGCGGAAGAAACGCAGCGGGTTGATCCCGGCCGCCGACACCAGCAGGCCGTGCACCACGAACATCAGGCCCAGGCCGAGGTACGACACCACGACGAAACTGCCGAGCTTGATGATGTCCTGCAGGTTGGAACCGGCCACCACTTTGGTCATCAGCGCCAGCACGCCGTAAGGGGTCAGCTTCATCACCAGACGCACCAGACGCATCACCCAGGCTTGCAGGGTGTCGATGGCGTTGATCACTTTCTGACCTTTCTCGACGTCATCCTTGAGCAGTTGCAGCGCGGCAACCCCCAGGAACGCGGCGAAGATCACCACGCTGATGATCGAGGTCGGTTTGGCCCGCGCCAGGTCGGCGAACGGGTTCTGCGGGATGAACGACAGCAGCAGTTGCGGCACATTCAGGTCGGCGACCTTGCCGGCGTAGTCGGTCTGAATGGTTTGCAGACGGGCCATTTCCTGAGTGCCGGCGACCAGGCCTTCGGCGGTCAGGCCGAACAGGTTGGTCAGGCCGATGCCGATCAGCGCCGCAATCGCGGTGGTGAACAGCAGCGTGCCGATGGTCAGGAAGCTGATCTTGCCCAGCGAAGAAGCGTTGTGCAGACGGGCCACGGCGCTGAGGATCGAGGCGAATACCAGCGGGATCACGATCATTTGCAGCAGTTGCACATAACCGTTGCCGACCAGATCGAACCAGCCGAGCGAGGCTTTCAGCACTGGGTTGCCGGCGCCGTAAATCGTGTGCAGCGCGACGCCGAATGCCACACCCAGCACCAGCGCGAGCAGGACTTTTTTTGCCAGGCTCCACGTGGTGTGACGGGTTTGCGCCAGACCAAAAAGCAGGGCGAGGAACACCAGCAGGTTGAGAATCAGGGACAGATTCATGAGGACTCCAGAAAAGACTGTGCCAACAGCCTTCCGGGGCTGCTGCGAACCGGCAAGCCTAACAGCTTGATTTGCAATGATTTAATACCGAAATCAAAGGTCGTCCGTCGTTTTTGGAATAAGCGGGTGTCGCTCTCGGGGATGCAGCTGGCGCGAAACGGACGTGGACGGTCGCTGACAGACGAGGACTGTCACACATATTTGTTAGCGTCGATTTCTTTGACCCAGGGAGAAAGCGCCAATGAAGTTCACACCGAAATTTCTGGCTGTCGCACTGACTGTGGGGATGGGCCTGGCCACTCAGGCATTCGCCACCGACCTGAAGCACTGGCCGGCGGATCAGGCCAAGGCATTGGACGCGATGATCGCCGCCAACGCCAACAAGGGTAACTACGCGGTGTTCGACATGGACAACACCAGTTACCGCTACGACCTCGAAGAGTCGTTGCTGCCGTTCATGGAAAACAAGGGCCTGATCACCCGCGACAAGCTCGACCCCTCCCTGAAACTGATGCCGTTCAAGGACACGGCCGACCACAAGGAAAGCCTGTTCAGCTACTACTACCGCCTCTGCGAAGTCGACGACATGGTCTGCTATCCATGGGTGGCTCAGGTGTTTTCCGGCTTCACCCTCAAGGAACTCAAGGGCTACGTCGATGAGCTGATGGCCTCGGGCAAACCGGTGCCGGCGACCTATTACGAAGGTGACGTGGTCAAGAATCTGGATGTGAATCCGCCGAAGATCTTCACTGGCCAGAAAGAGCTGTACAACAAACTGATGGAGAACGGCATCGAGGTCTACGTGATGACCGCCGCCTCCGAAGAACTGGTGCGCATGGTCGCGGCCGATCCGAAGTATGGCTACAACGTCAAACCGCAGAACGTGATCGGCGTGACCACCTTGCTGAAGAACCGCGACACCGGCGAGCTGACCACCGCGCGCAAGCAGATCACTGCCGGCAAATATGACGAGAAAGCCAACCTCGGCCTCGAACTGACCCCGTACCTGTGGACCCCGGCGACCTGGATGGCCGGCAAGCACGCGGCGATCCTGACCTACATCGACGAATGGAAAAAACCGGTACTGGTGGGGGGCGACACGCCGACCAGCGACGGCTACATGCTGTTCCACGATGTGGACGTGGCGAAGGGCGGCATTCACTTGTGGGTCAACCGCAAGGACAAATACATGACCCAGATTCAGGGCATGATGGCCAAGCACGCGGCGGCCCAGGCGAAAGAAGGCTTGCCGGTGACGGCGGACAAGAACTGGGTGATCGTCAAACCTGAGGAAATCCAGTAATTGCTACGGTGATCGTTCCCACGTCGAGGCGTTGAACCGTCCGCGTGGGAACGATCAAAACCTGAAGGCAAAAAAAATGCCCCGCACTTGGCGGGGCATTTTTGTTTCTGCGATTTGACGCTTACAGCCCGTCGAGCATCGCCTTGTTGCGCACCGCACCCTTGTCGGCGCTGGTCGCCAGCAGGGCGTAGGCCTTGAGGGCAGTGGTCACTTTGCGTGGACGCTGTTCGACCGGTTTCCAGCCTTTCTTGTCCTGCTCGACACGGCGTGCCGCCAGTTCTTCGTCGCTGATCAACAGGTTGATCGAGCGGTTTGGAATGTCGATCAGCACCTTGTCGCCGTCCTGTACCAGACCGATCGCGCCACCGGCTGCAGCCTCTGGCGAAGCGTGGCCGATGGACAGACCGGAAGTACCGCCGGAGAAACGGCCGTCGGTCAGCAGGGCGCAGGCTTTGCCCAGGCCTTTGGATTTCAGGTACGAGGTCGGGTAGAGCATTTCCTGCATGCCCGGACCGCCTTTCGGGCCTTCGTAGCGAATGATGACGATGTCGCCTTCCTTCACTTCGTCGGCGAGGATGCCACGTACCGCGCTGTCCTGGCTTTCGAAGATCTTCGCGTTGCCCTCGAACACATGGATCGACTCGTCGACGCCGGCGGTTTTCACCACGCAGCCGTCCAGGGCGATGTTGCCGTACAGCACGGCCAGGCCACCTTCTTTCGAATAGGCGTGTTCGAAGCTGCGGATGCAGCCGTTTTCACGGTCGTCGTCCAGGGTTTCCCAACGGGTTGACTGGCTGAACGCGGTTTGCGTCGGAATGCCCGCCGGGCCTGCCTTGAAGAAATGGTGCACGGCTTCATCGTCGGTCTGGGTGATGTCCCACTTGGCGATGGCTTCTTCCATGCTGCGGCTGTGCACGGTCGGCAGGTCGGTGTGCAGCAGGCCGCCACGGGCCAGCGAACCGAGGATGCTGAAGATGCCGCCGGCGCGGTGCACGTCTTCCATGTGGTACTTCTGGATGTTCGGCGCAACTTTGCACAGTTGCGGCACCTTGCGCGACAGACGATCGATGTCACGCAGGTCGAAGTCGATTTCGGCTTCCTGGGCAGCGGCCAGCAAATGCAGGATGGTGTTGGTCGAACCGCCCATGGCGATGTCGAGCATCATCGCGTTCTCGAACGCCTTGAAGTTGGCGATGTTGCGCGGCAGTACCGACTCGTCGTTCTCGCCGTAGTAGCGTTTGCACAGCTCGACGATGGTGCGGCCGGCCTGCAGGAACAGCTGTTCGCGATCGCTGTGGGTGGCCAGGGTCGAACCGTTGCCCGGCAATGCGAGGCCCAGGGCTTCGGTCAGGCAGTTCATCGAGTTGGCGGTGAACATGCCGGAGCACGAACCGCAGGTCGGGCAGGCGCTGCGCTCGTACTCGGCAACCTTCTCGTCAGAGGCGCTGGAGTCGGCGGCAATGACCATGGCGTCGACCAGGTCGAGACCGTGGCTGGCCAGTTTGGTCTTGCCGGCTTCCATCGGGCCGCCGGAGACGAAGATCACCGGGATGTTCAGGCGCAGAGCGGCCATCAGCATGCCCGGGGTGATCTTGTCGCAGTTCGAGATGCAGACGATGGCGTCGGCGCAGTGGGCGTTGACCATGTACTCGACGGAGTCGGCGATGATCTCGCGGCTCGGCAGCGAATAGAGCATGCCGTCGTGGCCCATGGCGATGCCGTCGTCCACGGCGATGGTGTTGAATTCCTTTGCAACGCCGCCAGCGCGTTCGATCTCACGGGCAACCAGCTGGCCCAGGTCCTTCAGGTGAACGTGGCCCGGTACGAACTGGGTGAAGGAGTTGGCAATGGCGATGATCGGCTTCTTGAAGTCGTCATCTTTCATCCCGGTGGCGCGCCACAATGCGCGGGCGCCGGCCATGTTGCGGCCGTGGGTGGATGTTTTCGAGCGGTAATCTGGCATGGAGCACTCCGGGCGGCTAATCAGGTATCAAAGGGGAGTGAGCTTCTATTGACGTCTGGAACACTCAGAAATGGCCGTGTGTCCTGATGTTGCCGATGACGTTGCGGGATCGCCGCTGGTCTCAGTCTGAGCTCATAAACCCGCCGGGGATGAATGGCGATGAATCTCGCGATTCTACACCGCTGGCGTCAGGAGGGAATGGCGCAAAACGTTGTTCCAGTGCTGACGAAGCGTGCGGGATGACGACCGGCAGGGTTAATCGCTGTCCGGTTGCCCCACAAGATCGCTGCGCCGACTGATTCGGGCGTTCAATGCCAGTGCCACCCCACTGAGCATCACGAAGCTGTAGCCCAGCGTGGATTGCAGGTTGGCAGGGCTCAGACTGATCAGCGCACTGATCAGCCCGCCGCAAATGAAGATCAGCGTGCTGCCGGCGGATGCCGACGTGCCGGCATTTTCGGGAAACAGACTCATCGCCCGCGAGGTAGCTGCGGGCCGGGCGATGGTGGTGCCGGCGGTGCAGATCAGCATCGGGATCAATACCGTGGCCGGGGTCAGCGCGAAGTTCGATGACAGATAGAGCATGCTCAGGCCGGCGAACAGGATCAGGCTCAACCCGACGATAATCTGCTGGCCACCGTTGATCCGCCTGCTCAGCACGCTGGCCAGGATGCCCCCGACTATATACGCCGCGCCGTAGATCAGCAGGAACAGCGAGAAGTCATAAGCGGACAGTTGCAGGCGGTCCATGAAAATCAGCGGCGAAATCACGATGAAGGAAAAGTGACAGGCGAAGGCAAAGGCCGAAATCAGCCAGTAACCGACGAAGTCGAAATCTCCCAGTACCCGTCGGTAAGCCTTCAGAAAGTGGGTGGGTGTGCCCCGGGCTGCCGGCCGGCTGTTGTCCAGAAACCACCAGGCCTTTAGCAGCACGATGGCGGACAGCGCGGTAAACACCCAGAAGCTGCCGCGCCAGCCCAGCGTTGCCTGAAGAAAGGTACCGGCAAGAGGCGATACCGAGATGAAAATTCCGGTGGCGGTGACCATCAGGATCCGCAAGCGATTACGCTCCTCGCCTTCGAACAGGTCCTGCACCAGCGCTTGTGATAGCACGAAGCAACCGCAACCCAGCGCCTGCACCACCCGAAACATCAGGAACAGCGAATAGTCCGAGGTCATCACGCACCCCAAGGCGCCGATCATAGACGCGCTCATGCCGGCGAGCAGCAGGCCTTTGCGTCCGATCACATCCGACAATGGACCGATCAACAGCTGGGCGAAGGCAATCCCGACAGCGAACAGGCTGATCGACAGGGCGATGTCCGCCGGGGTGCGGCCAAAGTGTTCGGCCAGCGCCGGGAACGAAGGCAGCAGGACATCCAGCGGGAAGACGCCGAGCAACACCATTGCCAGCAGGAGGCTGACAGCCCCGCGCCGCTGTCGCGGAGTCACCACAGATTGTCCGTCATCCATCGATCAGTCCTGCCCTGGCAAAAAGTGTCTGGTTTTGAGGTTCGGCGAAAAAACCGGCTTTCTTCAACGCGCTCAGTGTGGCGAGGCTGCCGGCGCGTGCCCGCCGCCGACTGGCCTGGGTCGTTGTCATCGTGGCGAGAATGTCCACCACCGTGGTGTTTGCAATGCCCGCGCCACCGAGGCTTTCCTGGAGCCAGTGCTCATCCACTTCGAAGAAAATTTGCAGAATGTCGAGCAAGGTCGTCGCGGTAAACGTTCGCTGTCGCGGGTTCAGGTGCAACCAGAGGTAGTGGAACACTTCTGTGAAATACCGGCTGTGGCGGGCTTCATCGGTGAGGTGATCGCGCAGCATGTCGTTGACACCGGACACCAGACTGTCGCGGCAGACATCCAGCAGTTCACGGGCAATGATGGTTTCCGAGACGAAACCCAGAAGAAAGCACGCCAGCGGCCGCTGCTCCTGACTGGTGCGAGCAATCAGCAGGTTCATCCGGGTGATTCGTCTGGGCATGACCGGGCGCCCGGTGATGGCGTAGAGGCTGGCGATCTGCTCCGCCACCTGACTGGAAAACAGCGCGTGATAGCCCTCGTCGGTGTAGAGCTGGAGCGCGGCGGTTTTCATCGGCGCCAGCACCGCGACCGGAAGCTCGCCATGCACGATGGTTTCGACGGCGCGATTGACGATCCGGTGTTCGAGCAACGTGGTGTAGTCGAGAAAATGCACCAGATGTCGGGCCGTGAGCCGATGCAGCATCGAACGGCCCGCTGCTTCAATAGACGGGTGGGCCAGATAGGGCAGGAACGCCGGCGGAAACCAGTGCCGGGTCTCCAGTTGTTCCTGCACGTTGTCCGGCAAGTGGTAATCGTGGGGGCTGGTGCGGACCGAGGCGCGGGTGTTCCAGTCGCTCAGGGTGAACTGAAAGACCGGCTTCGGGGCGAGGGCGCTCATGGCTGTGCCTCACGCAGCAGGTCGCGCATTTCCTGACACATCGCCTGGCCATCGCTTTCCCCGCAACCGACGAAGAACAAGGGTTGTTCCGCACTGTTCTCGAGCTTCAGCAATGTTTCGACCTGCTCATCGGAAAACGCGCCCGTGAGCCAGGTGTTCATGCCCAGCGCGGTGGCCACCAGTTGAAACGTCTGCGAAAGGTGCCCGGCTTCGACGAACGCCATTCGATAGGCGCGCGAATGCGGGTATTTCCACCAGAGCCGGTCGAAGCGGGCGGTGATGAACAGGCCCAATGGCAAGTTGTTGATGAAGTGCTGGCCCCCCAGCAGATTGCCAAATTCGCTGTCGGGCAACGTGCTGATGAAGCTCAGGGCATGTTCGGCAGGGTGGTAGGCATAGACGCCAGGCGCCAGTGCGTCGACGTTCTGCACCAGCACGAACCCGGCGCAGGCATTGAGGCCGCCTCCGGAAGGGCTGCTGCGTCGCGCTCCAAGTCCGTCGGCGATGCTGTCGTCGCGGTCGGCTGCGCGTTCTCGCAGGTAGCCGAGTGACAGGTAAAGCAAGGTGCCGACATCATCCAGCGAAACGGCGGCACCGGTGAAGGAGCGGCAGGTCTTTCGTCGGGTCAGTGAACTCAACAGGCTGTCGTCATTCAGTACGAGCGGTGCGGGCAGGGTGATGAGCGCGTTCGGACCGGTATCCGCAGGGATGTCGGGCGGAGGTGAAGTGGCAAGCACTGTGTTGCAGTGTTCGAGGTATTGCCTGGACCATTCCTGAATATTTCGGGGAGTCTGTTCGCACGGAATATCCCGAGTGCCGATATGGTAGATCCTGGACAGTTCATCCCAGCCCCAGACGGGCGCTGGTTTTTTTGAAGAAATCAGTATTCCGCTATCTAAAAGTTTTGTGTCTATTGTGTTGTTGTTGTCATATAAATCAGGGTTGTGAATAAGTTGCGCCAATCGAGTGGAATACTCAAGGTTAAGTTCATGTTGAGTATGGTCTTTGTAATTCCAGACTATCTGGCCGGGTGTTCGTGGCAGTATGAATAAATAAGGGTTTATATGCATGTCGGGGCACGTTGCTCTGGATGGATGCTTTGTCAGAGGCGCTGGGTAGCCGGCTATACCCAGCGCCAACCTTACTTAACGGACTTTAGGTGCGACCAGAAAAGCCAGGTTTGCGAGGGTGCGGGATTCCAGAGTAATTGCTTTCATGATTGAACTCCTTGTTCATTGGTGCTTCGTGGTTAGTTTGTGTCACCTCCTTGGTGACGACTTAATAATAGTTTGTAATGGGTTAATCGCAAGCAAATATTAAGTAGGAATATTCCAGTAATTCTGTCGGAGTGATCTTTGGATGGGAGTGAGTTTGTAAGTTAAATTTCAGTAAATAAAGTATTCGCGGAAATATCCTGCACGTCGCCAGGACGATAAATGTAGGAAAGGAAAGTTAAAGACAAAAAGAAGGGGAGCCTCTGGGCTCCCCTTTCGACAGCGTCAGTGCCGTGTGTCTGTCAGCTGTTAGGCAGCAGGCGGCAGGTGATGCTCTTGATGTAGCGGGTTTCCGGAATGGCCGGGTGTACCGGGTGATCCGGGCCCTGGCCGCCACGCTCCAGCAGCTGGATGTTGCGGTCCAGGTGACGGGCGCTGGTCAGCAGGATGTTCTGCAAGTCGTCTTCCGGCAGGTGCATCGAGCACGAAGCACTGAACAGGATGCCGTCCTTGTTGAGCAGGCGCATGGCTTGCTCGTTCAGGCGACGGTAGGCGCCTTCACCGTTTTTCAGGTCTTTCTTGCGCTTGATGAACGCAGGCGGGTCGGCAACGATCACGTCGAAGCGCTCTTCGCTGGCCTTGAGTTCCTTGAGGGCTTCGAAGACGTCGCCTTCGATGCAGGTCATCTTGTCGGCAAAGCCGTTCAGTGCAGCGTTGCGCTCAACGCCATCGAGGGCGAAGCCCGAAGCGTCGACGCAGAACACTTCGCTGGCGCCGAACGCGGCCGCCTGCACACCCCAGCCACCGATGTAGCTGTACAGGTCCAGCACGCGCTTGCCCTTGGCGTAAGGGGCCAGGCGTGCGCGGTTCATGCGGTGATCGTAGAACCAGCCGGTTTTCTGACCCTGAACCACCGGCGCTTCGAATTTCACGCCGTTCTCTTCCAGCGCCACCCACTCCGGTACCACGCCGAAGACGGTTTCGGTGTAACGCTCGAGGCCTTCGGCATCGCGGGCGGCGGAGTCGTTCTTGAACAGGATGCCGCTTGGCTTGAGTACTTGGGTCAGCGCCGCGATCACGTCATCTTTATGGGCTTCCATGGTCGCGGAGGCGAGTTGCACCACGAGGATGTCGCCGAAACGGTCGACCACCAGACCCGGCAGCAGGTCGGAATCGCCGTAGACCAGACGATAGAACGGCTTGTCGAACAGGCGCTCGCGCAGCGACAGGGCCACGTTCAGGCGATGCACCAGCAGCGACTTGTCCAGCGGCAGCTTGATGTCGCGCGACAGCAGGCGCGCGCAGATCAGGTTGTTCGGGCTCATGGCGACAATGCCCAGCGGCTTGCCGCCGGCGGCTTCGAGGATCGCCTGGTCGCCGGCCTTGAAGCCGTGCAACGGGGTTGCGGCCACGTCGATTTCGTTGCTGTAGATCCACAGGTGACCGGCGCGCAGGCGACGGTCGGCGTTGGCTTTGAGGCGCAAGCTAGGCAGGGACATGACGTCGCTCCGGAAAAAAGAGCGGGAGTATACCGTGTTGCGCCTTATGCCGGGTTTGGCGTGCGATGAAACGCGCCGGAGCCCTATGCCGACAGCGCGTCGATCAGTGCGTCGCTGAACGCCGGAATATCGTCCGGTTGGCGGCTGCTGATCAGGTTGCCGTCCTTGACCACCTCCTGATCGACCCAGTTTGCCCCCGCGTTGACCAGATCGTCCTTGACCGTCTTGTAGCTGGTCATAGTCTTGCCATTGACCAGTCCTGCCGAAATCAGCAGCCAGCTGCCATGGCAGATCACCGCGATCGGTTTGCCGGCGGAGGTGCCGGTCTTGACCAGGTGCTGGGCGTCCTGGTCGATGCGGATGGTGTCAGAGTTCTGCACACCGCCGGGAAGCACCACGGCGTCGTATTGTTCGATGCTTGCGCCCTGGAAGGTCTGGTCGACCTTGAAGTCGTCTGCAGGTTTATCGTGGTTCCAGCCTTTGACGCTGCCGGCTTCGGCGGAGAGGATGTCAACCTGCGCTCCCGCCTGCTCCAGTGCCTGTTTGGGGCCAGTCAGTTCAACCTGCTCGAAACCGTCGGTTACGAGAAAAGCGACGCGCTTGCCGCTGAGAGAAGTAGCCATCGTTAAGCTCCTGAGTCTGTTGGAATTACTGCCCGAGACAGATGGAGAACTGCTCCGGGCACTACAGATTCCGAAGGCTGGTGGAAAGTGAAAGTTCCTGCGAATTGCCCACTGGTGTGTCGTGCGTCGGTTTTTAGAGGTTAGAATCGCCGCCTGTCCCAGAGTGTGTACTTATGTCCCAAGAGCTGACCACCGAACAGATTCAACAGTCCCTGCAAGGCATCAGTGTGCCCGCGCAGCCGCAGATCATGGTGGATCTGCAAATGGAGCAGTACATGCCCGACCCCGACCTGGAGACGATCGCCAAGCTGATCTCCCAGGATCCCGGCCTGTCCGGCTCGCTGCTGAAAATCGTCAATTCGCCCTATTACGGCCTGAGCAATAAGATCACTTCGATCAAGCGCGCGGTGAACCTGTTGGGCAGCCGTTCGATCATCAATCTGATCAACGCGATGTCAATCAAGGGTGAAATGAACGACGACACTATCGTCACCCTCAACCGTTTCTGGGACACCGCCCAGGACGTGGCCATGACCTGCCTGACCCTGGCCAAACGCGTCGGCACCGAGGCGAGCGACGAGGCTTACGCCTTGGGCCTGTTCCATGACTGCGGCGTTCCGCTGATGCTTCAGCGTTTCCCGGATTACATGGCGACGCTCGAAACGGCTTACGCCAACGCGGGTGCCGAGCGCCGGATTGTGGACACCGAGAACGACGTCTACAACACCAATCACTCGGTGGTCGGCTACTACACCGCCAAGTCCTGGCGCCTGCCGGAGCATGTCAGCGCGGCCATCGCCAATCACCACAACGCGCTGGCGATCTTCAGCGACGAGACCTCGCGCAACAGTCAGATGAAAAACCTGCTGGCGATCCTCAAAATGGCCGAGCACATCTGCGCGTCGTACCGGGTTTTGGGTAACCAGACCGAAGACTTCGAATGGCAGGCGGTCGGGCCGCTGGTGCTGGAATACATCGGCCTCTCGGATTACGACTTTGAAACGTTGAAGCAGACCATCCGCGAACTTGGCGCGCACTGATTTAAAAAGACCCTTGATTCGAGACACTCATGCCTGAATTGCCGGAAGTCGAAACCACCCGCCGCGGTATTGCCCCGCACCTGGAAGGCCAGCGTGTCAGCCGGGTGATCGTGCGTGACCGGCGGCTGCGCTGGCCGATTCCCGAAGACCTCGATGTGCGCCTGTCCGGGCAGCGCATCGTGCTGGTCGAGCGGCGCGCCAAGTATCTGTTGATCAACGCCGAAGTCGGCACCTTGATCAGCCATCTGGGCATGTCGGGCAATTTGCGGCTGGTTGAGGTCGGGATGCCGGCGGCCAAGCATGAGCATGTCGATATAGAACTGGAATCGGGCCTGGCCCTGCGCTACACCGATCCACGGCGCTTCGGGGCGATGCTCTGGAGCAACGATCCGCTCAATCACGAATTGCTGATCCGTCTGGGTCCGGAGCCGTTGACCGATCTGTTCGATGGCGAGCGGCTGTATCAGCTGTCGCGCGGGCGGTCGATGGCGGTCAAGCCGTTCATCATGGACAACGCGGTGGTGGTGGGGGTCGGCAATATCTACGCGACCGAAGCGCTGTTCGCCGCCGGCATCGATCCGCGCCGCGAAGCCAAGGGCATTTCCCGGGCGCGCTACTTGAAGCTGGCGATCGAGATCAAACGCATCCTCGCCGCGGCCATCGAGCGTGGCGGCACCACGTTGCGCGACTTCATCGGTGGCGACGGGCAGCCGGGGTATTTCCAGCAGGAGCTGTTTGTCTACGGTCGCGGTGGCGAGCACTGCAAGGTCTGTGGCACGGGCCTGCGGGAAATCAAGCTCGGCCAGCGCGCCAGCGTCTGGTGTCCGCGCTGCCAGAGCTGAGCAGGGCGTCCGAAAAAGTCCTACGGTCTATAGTGAGATGTCTCACTGTTCAGCCCGAAGGATCGTGCCATGAAGTCCTTGCAAACCCTCATCGCCGCACTGCTGCTGTGCTTCAGTCTGACCGTTCAGGCCACGGAAGGCGGCAGCGGTGATCCGCGTTACGCCATCCAGAATCCACCGGCTTACGCCATGCTCGGCGACCTGCTGATTGCCCGACCATTGCTGGTGGTGGCGACGGTGATCGGCGCCGGGGCGTTTGTCGTGTCGTTGCCGTTCACCGCGCTGGGTGGCGGAATTGGCGATGCGGGGGAGGCGCTGGTGGTGGCGCCGGCGAAAGCGGCGTTCGTGCGATGCCTGGGCTGCACAGGGGAGGGATTCGAGCAGCGCGAGTGAGCTGATCCATTTTTTACGGTGTTGCCGATGGCCCTTTCGCGAGCAGGTCGAGTCGTCGCACCGTCGCTACCACAGTGGAATGCATTTCAAATGTGGGAGCGAGCCTGGTCGGGAAGGAGAGCGCTGAAGGACTCAGGCCTTGCCGGTGATCTTGCGGTACTTCTCCATCAACTGTTCTTCAGTCTCCGGATGGGCTTCGTCCAGTGGAATGCAATCCACCGGGCAGACCTGCTGGCACTGCGGCTCGTCGTAGTGACCGACGCACTGGGTGCACAGGTTCGGGTCGATCACGTAGATCTCTTCGCCCTGGGAGATGGCGGCGTTCGGGCACTCGGGTTCGCAGACGTCGCAATTGATGCAATCGTCGGTGATGATCAGGGACATGCTAACTCCAGCCGGGGCGGGGAGCCCGGGCGCTATGAATCAATGCGCGCAATTGTGCCGCATTGGCGCCCGTAGTGCACGCGGGCGCCGTTTGAACGGTCGTTACTTCTTGAAGCGCAGGGTCAGGGCCTCGGCCACCGCCGGGTGGACGAACTTGCTGATATCGCCGCCCAGGGCCGCGATTTCCCGCACCAGGGTCGAGGAAATGAACGAATAACGCTCGGACGGGGTGAGAAACAGGCTCTCCACATCCGGGGCCAACTGACGGTTCATGTTGGCCAGCTGGAATTCGTATTCGAAGTCCGATACCGCGCGCAGGCCACGCAGGAACACGTTGGCGTTCTGCTCTTTGGCGAAATGCGCCAGCAGCGTCGAGAAGCCGACCACTTCCACGTTCGGCAGGTGTTTGGTGACCTCGCGGGCCAGCTCGACCCGTTGTTCCAGCGGGAACAGCGGATTCTTCTTGGGGCTGGCGGCGACGGCAATGATCACGTGGTCGAACAGGCGCGAGGCGCGTTCGACCAGATCGCCATGGCCCTTGGTAATAGGGTCGAAGGTACCTGGGTACAACACTCGGTTCATCGCGTCGTCCTGGCGGGAATCCGTTGGGGAGTCGGATGGTATCGCAGCCGTCCCGGTCGGGAAAGTCGCCTGTTGGGTAAGAAAGCACTATAGACGAGCGGAATTTTCGTCTTTTTCACGGGTTTCTCAGCCGTTCGCCGAGGGATGTTGCCAGTTGTGCCGTCAGACCGTACACCGACAACTGCGGGTTGGCGCCGATGCTGGTGGGGAACAAAGAGCCGTCATGAATCGACAGATTGCGCAGTTGATGATGGCGGCCGAGGCTGTCGGTGACCGCGCTTTTCGGGTCCTCGCCCATTGCGCAACCGCCCATGACGTGGGCGCTGCCCAGGCGGGTGCGATACAGCTCGAGGCTCAGGCTGTCGATCAACGAGCGGGCCTCGGCCAGGCTGTTCACGTAGCGCGCATCGGCGTGCATCGGCATCACCGCTTTGGCGCCGCCGGCGAACTGGATCTCGGCCATGCTGTGGAAGGATCGGCGCAAGCCTTCCCAGGTGTAAGGCGACACCTGATAGTCGAGCACTGGCGAGCCGTCACCGCGCAGCTCGACGCTGCCGCCCGGGCTGTCCGGGTGAAAACCGTCACGCAGCAGGGCCAGCATCGCGTGGGTGTGGGGCAGGTCCGCCATGTGTTGCGCGCTTTCCTGACCGAACCCGCCGAGCAACGTGGCGGCCAGCGCCGGGTGCAGCGGCGGCACTTCGAGTTTGTAGGCCATCGGGCCGGTGGTGCCGTCCTTCCACTGGAAATGGTCCGAGTAAATCGACTGCGGCGCACCGTAGAACGGGTTGATCACCTCGTCGAAACGCCCGGCGGACATGTTCACCAGATGCAGGAAGGTGCGCTTGCCCAGGCGTTTGTGCGGATCCGGCGCGTCCGAACGCATCAGCAGCGCCGGGCTGTTGATCCCGCCGCCGGCCAGCACGTAGTGGCGTGCCTTGACGGTAATGGCGTGCCCAGTCGGCTCGACGCAACGTTCGTCCATCGCCACGCATTGCAGGCCGATGACCTTGTCGCCGTTGATCAAAAGCTTTTCGGCCCGGGCCAGATAGAGCAGTTCGCCACCCTTTTCCAGGGTCGCCGGAATGGTCGTGACCATCATCGATTGCTTGGCGTTGGTCGGGCAGCCCATGCCGCAGTAGCCCAGATTCCAGCAGCCGCGTACGTTGCGCGGGATCACGTGCCAGCTGTAGCCGAGTTGTTCGCAGCCTTTGCGGATCACGTCGTTGTTGGCGTTGGGCGGCACCATCCACGGGGCGACGCCGAGACGCTGCTCCATTTTTTCGAACCACGGCGCCATGTCGGCGGGGCTGTGGCCTTTGACGTTGTGCTCCCTGGCCCAGTGTTCGAGGGTCGGTTCGGGGGTGCGAAAACTCGATGTCCAGTTGATCAGCGTGGTGCCGCCGACCGCGCGGCCCTGAAGGATGGTGATCGCGCCGTCCTTGCTCATGCGGCCGATGCCTTCCTGGTAGAGGCTGCTGTAGGCCTGGTCTTCCAGCAGTTTGAAATCGCTGCTGGTCTTGAGCGGGCCTTCTTCGATCAGCAGCACTTTATAGCCGGCGGCGCTGAGGATTTCCGCCGTGGTGCCGCCGCCGGCGCCGCTGCCGATGATGGCGACATCAGCTTCCAGGGTCAGGTCATCGCTGAGTTGCGCGCCGTTGTAGGTTTTCCAGCCACGGGCGAGGCCTTCGCGAAACGGGTCGGGTACGGGCATCGATCAGGTTCTCTTATTATTGTTTTGCGTGGGTCGCCAGGCTCAAACGGCGGGCGGGCCGGGGTAACCGCAATGGGCCCAGGATTCGGCGCGGGTGTACCAGGCCATCATCACCATTTGCAGCAATGAGCTGTGGCCCATGCGCAGCAGGCTCAGCGAGCTGTTTTCCCAGCGTTCGAGGAAATGGCGGATCGCCTCGGGGCTGGCGTTTTCCCAACTGCCCCAGATCCCGGTCAATGGTCCGCGCGTCACGGCCATGCCCAGCACGTCGAACAGTTGCCGGGTGAGCTTGAGCATTTCCGGCGACAGGTGATCGAGGCTGTAGTCCAGCGACTTAAGCGTTCCGTCGACAGCAGCGGGCATCTTTTCCACAGTAACGGCGCCATCCAGCATCACTGGAATCAACGCACGCAGAAACAGCAGATCAGCGCTGCGCAGCGTGGCGAACCCGTTGGCTGAAACGCTCGACGAACAGCCGCTGAGGCTGGCACCAAGGCCAGCGGTGGCGAGGAAAGCCGTGGCACCCAGGCTGAATTTCAGCAGGCCGCGGCGCGACAGGGCAGGTGTTTCGGTCAGGCTTGGGTGCATTGTTGTTATTACCCGGCGATGACGTTAGCGAATGAACAGTTTCTGGATCAGTTTCTGAATGGATTTGCCGTAGGGCGGGTAGATCAGCCTCGCCGCGTTGAAGCGTTGTTTGACCAGCACACCTTTGGCCTTGCTGAACGTCAGGAAACCTTCGTGCCCGTGGTAATGGCCCATGCCCGACGGGCCGATGCCGCCGAACGGCATGTCGTCCTGCGCCACATGCAGCAGCGTGTCGTTGAGGCAGACGCCACCGGAATGGGTTTCGCTGAGCACGCGTTTCTGTTCGCGCTTGTCGTAGCCGAAGTAGTAAAGAGCCAGAGGACGTGGCCGCTGATTGATGTAAGCAAATGCCTGATCCAGATCCTGATACGGCACGATCGGCAGCAACGGGCCGAAGATCTCGTCCTGCATGACCGTCATCTCGTCGCTGACATTCAGCAGCAGGCTGTGCGGCATACGTCGGCCCTGGCCTTGGTCGAACAGCGGAATCAGCAGCGCGCCCTTGCTGGTGGCGTCGCTGAGGTAGCTGTTGAGCCGCGCCAGTTGGCGCTCGTTGATGATGGCGGTGTAGTCCGGGTTGTCGGCGAGTGTCGGATAAAACCCGCGCACGGCCTGGCGATAGGCTTCGACGAAACCGCCGATGCGCTCTTCCGGCACCAGCACGTAGTCCGGGGCCACGCAGGTCTGGCCGGCGTTGAGGGTCTTGCCGAAAGCGATGCGCTCGGCGGCGTCCTTGAGCGGCACGTCGTGGGAGACGATGGCCGGGGATTTGCCGCCCAGTTCCAGCGTCACTGGCGTCAGGTTTTCTGCCGCTGCACGCATCACATGCTTGCCGACGCTGGTGGATCCGGTGAACAGCAGGTGGTCGAAGC
Organism: Pseudomonas pharyngis; assembly: GCF_021602345.1. Taxonomy (GTDB): domain Bacteria; phylum Pseudomonadota; class Gammaproteobacteria; order Pseudomonadales; family Pseudomonadaceae; genus Aquipseudomonas; species Aquipseudomonas pharyngis. The sequence continues at coordinate 275,010 of NZ_BQID01000001.1, read as the reverse complement.
GCATCTTCGAAAACGCCACGCCGACATCGGCCTCGCCGAGCACCACGCACACCAGATCCTCGGGGAAGATCCGCGCCAGCAGTTCCTTGAGCAGCAGGCCGGTGGCAGGGGTCGATTCGCTGAGCTTGAGCATCACCCGATTGCCGGCCGCAAGGGCGCCGGTCAGCGGGCCGATGGCCAGGAACAGCGGGTAGTTCCACGGCACGATGACGCCCACCACGCCCAGCGGCTGGTACACGACTTTCGCCGACGCGGGCTGGAAAGCAACGCCGACTTTGCGTTTTGAAGGTTTCATCCACTGGCTGATGTGCCGACTGGCGTAGTGAATGCCGTGCAGGCTCGGCATCAGCTCGGCGAGCAGGGTTTCATCGGCGCTGCGGTGGCTGAAGTCGGAGCTGATGGCGTCGATCAAGGCCTGCCGCTCACTGCTCAGCAAATCGCGCAGGGCCTTGAGCCATTGCTGGCGCTGGGCCGCAGGCGGCATCGGGTTGGCAGCGTAGGCGGCACGCTGCGCGTCAAACAGCCGGTTGAGCTCTTCCAGCGGCTGTTGCAGCGTTTGCAGGTAGGCAATATCGGCAGTCATCGGCGGCTCCGAAGTTGTTGTTGTGAGGAGCTTTTTAGAGTCTATGCTCTAGAAAGTCAAATGGCTTCCTTGCGCATCCTGGTTTTATCCCGTTCCGGTTAGGCCGTAAGATGCCCCCCAACGCACTCTGAATTAAAGCTCAAGCCATGGCCCCACGGATCAAAACCAGCGAGCGCATCGTGCAGAACAGCCTCGAGCTGTTCAATCAGCAGGGCGAGCGCAGCATCAGCACCAATCACATCGCCGCCCACATGGAGATATCTCCGGGCAATCTGTACTACCACTTCCCCAACAAGCAGGCGATCATCGCCGTGCTGTTCAGTGAGTACGAAAGCCTGGTGGACAGCTTCCTGCGTCCGCCTCAGGGCCGTGCCGCGACGGTCGAAGATAAGCGCTTCTATCTCAAGGAGCTGCTGTCGGCGATGTGGCGCTACCGTTTCCTGCACCGCGATCTCGAGCATCTGCTCGACAGCGATCCTGAGCTGGCCGGGCGCTACCGGCGCTTCTCCCAGCGCTGCGTGATCCAGGGCGCGGCGATCTATGAAGGGTTCGTTGCCGCCGGCATCCTGAAAATGGATCGGGTGCAGATCGAATCCTTGACTCTCAACGCGTGGATCATCCTCACCTCATGGGTGCGCTTCCTGTGCACGACCCGGGAGAATTCCAACTACCTCAGCGAACAGGCCATCAAACGTGGCGTGTATCAGGTGCTGGTGCTGGAAGCAGGGTTCGTCACCGAGCAGGCCCGCGATGAGGTCAACGCCTTGTTCGAAGAGTTCTACGTGCCGCTGGCCCAGGCCCTCGAAGAGAGACCGTAAGCCCATTTCCTCACTGGAGTCGTTCGCTATGCCGATTGCGCAACTGATCAGCCCGACCGCACTGGATGCCCGCAAGGCGCAACCGGGGCTGGTGATTCTCGATTGCCGTTTTGCCCTCGAAGACCCGGATTACGGCCAGCGCAGCTACGCCGAGGGGCACATTGCCGGGGCACATTTCGCCGATCTTGAACGCGACCTCAGCGGCCCGGTGATCAAGGGCGTGACCGGTCGCCATCCGCTGCCGGAGCCGGCGGCGCTGATCGAACGCCTGCAAGCGTTCGGCATCAATAACGACAGCGACGTGGTTCTGTATGACGACGGCCCGGGCGCCTATGCGGCGCGGGCCTGGTGGTTGCTGGCGTGGCTGGGCAAGCGCGACGGCGTGTTCATTCTCGATGGCGGGCTCAAGGCCTGGCATGCGACGGGGCTGCCGTTGAGTCTCGATCCACCGTCAGCGGCCCGGGGCAACTTCAGCGGCAAGCCGGACATGCGCCTGCTGCTCAGCGCCGAGCAATTGCAGCAACGCCTCGGCCAGCCGGCCCTGACCCTGCTCGATGCCCGCGCCTTGCCGCGCTTCAAGGGCGAAGTGGAGCCGATCGACCCGATCGCCGGGCACATTCCCGGCGCGCAATGCGCGGCGTTTACCGACAACCTGGGCAGCGACGGGCGTTTCCTGCCGGCCGATCAGCTCAAGCAGCGTTTCGCCGCGAAACTCGGCGGGCGCTCGCCGAACGATCTGGTGGCTTACTGCGGCTCCGGGGTGACGGCGTGTCACAACCTGTTTGCCCTGTGTCTGGCGGGTTATCCATTGGGTTCGCTGTATGCCGGATCGTGGAGCGAGTGGATCAACGAGCCTTCGCGCGGTATCGCCACCGGCGAGTAAACGCTCAGCGATCCAGCCGCGCACTGCGATAGGCCGCCGGCCCCACGCCGTATACCTGTTTGAACTGGCGGCTCAGATGGCTCTGGTCGGCAAATCCCAGCTGCGTGGCGACCTCCACCGGCAGGCAGCCGCTCTGCAACAAACCCCGCGCGCAGGCGATTCGCTGCTGCATGAGCCAGCTGTGCGGCGGCATGCCGGTGGCGCGGCGGAACACCCGGGCGAAGTGGAAGGGCGAGAGGTTCACGGCCGCCGCCAGTTCTTCCAGCGAGGGTGGCGCCGCCAGTTGCGCGTGCAGCAACTCCTTGGCCATCGCCACTGCGCGGTGCTCCTTGCCGGGGTTGCCGCTGATCTGCACCGCCGCGTGACGCTGCAACAGCAACATCATCATTTCCCGCCACACGGTTTGCTGTTGCAACGCGGTGGCGGGGCTTTCGAGCAAGCGGTGCAACTGACAGAAACCGTTGACCAGGTCCGGATCGCGATACAGCGTCGCCCCGAAGGCCGGCATCGGTGCGGTCGGCAGTTCCAGTTCATTCAGCAGCGCGACGATCTGCCCGGTGTCGGGATAAAACGCCCGGTACAGCCAGCCGTCCTCGGTGCCCTTGTGGCCGTTATGCACTTCGTCCGGATTGATCAGCACCAGCGTGCCGCTGCCCGCCAGGTGTTCGGCGCCGCGATAACGGTAGCGCTGGGCGCCGGCCATGATCATGCCGATCACATAACCGTCGTGGACGTGCGGGGCGAAACGATGCTCGATGTAGCGCGCGGTCAACAGCTCGACCCCGGCCAGGGGCGCGGCTTGCCAGAAGCGGATCGACTCGCCCTGATCGCTCATGACCTCATCGCCCCGCGTCGGCCAGCCACTGCGGAATACGTCGTTCCAGGTAATAACCCGGCTGGCGGAGCGTGCCGTCGACGAAGCCGACGTGCCCGCCCTTGCTCTGCAATTCGAACTGCGTCGTGGCCGACAACTCATTGGCCGAAGGCAGGCTGTGGGGAAACACGAACGGGTCGTCCGCTGCCTGAATGATCAGGGTCGGCGTGCGGATCTCGCCGAGAAAATAGCGGCTGGATGCCCGGCGATAGTAATCCTCGGCATCGGCAAAACCGTGCAGTGGCGCGGTCACCCGGCCATCGAAATCCCAGAAGGTGCGCATGTTTTCCAGCGAACCGAGGGCGGCCAGTGCGGCGAGACCATCTTCGCGCCCGTCATGCTGGAACTGACGCTGCTTGTTCTTGATGTAGGCCACCATCTCGCGCATGAAGTGCGCCTGATAGACCTTCGAGAAGCCCTGACCAATGCGGTCGGCACACTGATCGAGGCGAAACGGCACCGACACCGCCACCGCACCGAGCACGCCGCTGGCGCTGCCGGTTTCCCCCAGATGCTTGAGCAGCACATTGCCGCCGAGGGAATAGCCGACCGCATACAACGGCGCCAATGGCCGCTTGGCCTTCAGGTGGCGAATGGTTTCGGCGAGGTCTTCGCTGGCCCCGGAGTGGTAGCTGCGCGGCAGCAGGTTCGGCTCGCCGGAGCAGCCGCGCCAGTTCAGCGCGACACTGGCCCAGCCTTGCGCGGCGAGCGCTGCCTGGATTCCGGCGACGTAGGGGGAGTTGGAAGAACCGGTCAGCCCGTGCAGCACCAGTACCAGTGGCGCTTCAGCGCTGTGCGGGCCATACCAGTCGAGGTCGAGGAAATCGCCGTCGTCCAGCCACAGCCGTTCGCGCTGGCGATCAAGGTGCACGGTTTTACGCCATAGCGGCCCCCACAAGGTTTGCAGGTGTGGATTGCCGAGGCCGAAGGCGGGGATGAACGGTTTTGACGAAGGGGACACGATTGCTCTCGATGCAGCGCAGCGAGCCTCGGCTGAGACTCGCCGCTTTTTCAAGCCGGTCGGTTAACCGGCGATCACTGCCATACGTTGCCACAACGCGTAGTACACCCGCCCGGATTTTTGCTCGCGGTGCAGGCGCCAGTTGCCCGGCAGGCCGAGGGTCGATGGCGCGGTTTCGCTTTCAGTGTAGATCCACGCATCGTCGGCCAGCCATTGGCGCTCTTCGAGCAGCGTGCACACGGCGGGCAGCAGGTTCTGATTGAACGGCGGGTCGAGGAACACCAGGTCGAACGCGGTCGCAGTCTGGGTTTCCAGGTAGCGCAGCGCATCGGCGGTCTGCACGTGACCGTTGGTGCAGCGCAACGTGCCGAGGTGTTCTTTCAGGCTGGACACCGCGACATGGCTGGCATCCAGCGCCTGACCCAGGGCCGCGCCACGGGACAGTGCTTCGAGAAATAGCGCGCCGCTGCCGGCAAACGGGTCGAGCACCTTCGCCCCGGCAACGTAGGGCGCGAGCCAGTTGAACAGGGTTTCACGCACCCGGTCCGGGGTCGGACGCAGACCCGGCGCATCAGGAAAGCTCAGCTTTCGGCTGCGCCATTCGCCGCCGATGATGCGCAACTGGTTCACACCGTTGTGCAGTTTTTGTACAGGTTTCTTTGGACTGGCCATTAATGCTCCGGAACCCCGAGCGGCTGCTCGGCAGGTTTATCAGATGGGGCCGGTAACGGCTTTTGCGGCACGGTCGGGCCAGCGCTGACGATGACCAGTTTATCCGTGCTCAAGTGTTTGTTCAGGACGTCGCGAACCTGCTCGACCGTCAGGCTCTGGGACTGACGCATGAAGTCGTCCAGATAATTCAGCGGCAGGTTGTAGAAACCCATGGCACCGAGCTGACCGACGATATCGGCGTTGCTCGCGGTGGACAGCGGGAAGCTGCCGGCCAGTTCGCGCTTGGCGTCGTCGAGTTCTTTCTGGGTCGGGCCGGTCTTGAGGTAGTCGGCGAGCACGTCCTGCACCAGTTTCAGGGTGCCTTCGCTCATTTCCGCGCGGGTCTGCAGGTTGATCATGAACGGGCCGCGCGCCTGCATCGGGCTGAAGGCCGAATACACGCCGTAGGTCAGGCCGCGCTTCTCGCGCACTTCGCTCATCAAGCGAGTGCCGAAGCCACCGCCACCGAGGATCTGGTTGCCCATCGACAGCGCGGCGTAGTCCGGGTCATCACGGTCGATGCCCAGTTGCGCGATCATCAGGTTGGTCTGCTTCGACGGAAACTCGATGTGGCCGATGCCGGGTTTCGGCTCGGTCGGTTGCTCGACCTTCGCCAGCGCCGGGCCTTTTGGCAGCGCAGCGGACACCTGATTGGCAATCGCCTCGGCTTCGCTGCGGGACAGATCGCCCACCAGCGCGATCACCACGTTGCCGGCTGCATAGGCCTTGGCGTGGAACTCACGCAGTTGCGCCAGCGTGATCTTCGGCACGCTTTGCGCATTGCCGTCGCTGGCGTGGGCGTACGGGTGATCGCCGTACAGGCGCTTCATCAGCTCCAGGCTGGCGAGTTTGCCGGGGTTCTGTTTCTGGTACTCGAAACCGGCGAGCATCTGGTTCTTGATGCGCGCGAAGGAGTCGGCCGGGAAGGTCGGTTTGCCCACCACTTCCGAGAACAGCTTCAGCGCCGGCTCGCGCTTGTCGGCGGCACTCAGGCTGCGCAGCGACGCGATGGCCATGTCCTTGTAGGCGCCGTTGCCGAAATCCGCGCCCAGCCCTTCGAAACCCTGAGCGATGGCGCCGACATCCTTGCCCGCCACGCCTTCGTTGAGCATGGCGTTGGTCAGCAGGGCCAGGCCCGGCGCGTTGCCGTCCTGGCTGCTGCCGGCGGAAAAGATCAGGCGCATGTCGAACATCGGCAGTTCGCGAGCCTCGACGAACAGCACCTTGGCGCCTTCGGCGGTGTTCCAGGTCTGCACGTCGAGCTTGCGGCTGGCCGGGGCCTTGCCGTCGAGTTCGGCCAGCGATTGCAGTTTCTGGCTGGACTTGGCGTTATCCAGCGCTTCGCTGGCCTTGGTGTTGTCGCTTGGAACCAGGTAGAACGCAGCGGAGCCGATGATGGCCACGGCGATCAGGCCGAGCAGCAGGCGTGGGGTTTTGCGCTCACTCATGAGTCGTCTCCAGTGGCAGGACGTGGGCGACGCTGAGACGTTCGCGGGTGAAATACAGCTTGGCGGCGTTCTGGATGTCTTGCGGGGTGACGCTTTCCAGATCGGCCAGTTCGGTGTCCATCAGCTTCCACGACAGACCGACGGTCTCCAGCTGGCCGATGGCGGTGGCCTGGCTGGTGATCGAATCGCGCTCGAAGACCAGGCCGGCGATGACCTGCGCGCGTACGCGCTCCAGTTCTTCGGCGGACGGTGCGGTGGTTTTCAGCTGTTCCAGCAGTTTCCACAGACCGGCTTCAGCCTGGGCCATGGTTTTTTTCTTCTGGGTGTTCGGCGTGGCCGACAGGGTGAACAGGCTGTCACCGCGAGTGTAGGCGTCGTAGCTCGACGAACCGCCGGACACCAGCTCTTCACCGCGCTCCAGTTGAGTCGGGATGCGGCCGCTGTAGCCGCCGTCCAGCAACGCCGAAATCAGTCGCAAGGCGTTGACCGAACGTTTGTCTTCGGCAGTGGCGATGCTCGGGACGTTGAAACCGAGCATCAGGCTCGGCAGTTGGGTCTGCACGTGCAGGGTGATCTGGCGTTCACCGGGCTCGGCCAGTTCCAGCGGTTTTTTCGCCGGCGGCACGTCACGCTTCGGGATCGGCCCGAAGTAGCGCTGAGCAAGGGTCTTCACCTCGTCCGGGGTCACGTCGCCGACCACCACCAGCGTGGCGTTGTTCGGCACGTACCAGGACTGATACCAGTGACGCAGCTCTTCGACCTTCATTCGCTCAAGGTCAGCCATCCAGCCGATGGTCGGCGTGTGATAACCGCTGGCCGGGTAGGCCATGGCCTTGTAACGCTCGAAGGCCTTGGCCATCGGCTTGTCGTCGGTGCGCAGGCGGCGCTCTTCCTTGATGACTTCGATTTCCTTGGCGAACTCGTCGGCCGGCAGGCGCAGGTTGGCCATGCGGTCGGCTTCCAGTTCGAAGGCCACGCCCAGACGGTCGCGGGCCAGGACCTGGTAATAAGCGGTGAAGTCGTCGCTGGTGAAGGCGTTCTCTTCGGCGCCGAGGTCGCGCAGGATCAGCGAGGCTTCCCCGGGGCCGACTTTCTCGCTGCCCTTGAACATCATGTGCTCGAGGGCGTGGGACAGACCGGTCTGGCCCGGGGTTTCGTAGCTGGAACCGACCTTGTACCAGACCTGCGACACCACCACCGGCGCGCGATGGTCTTCGCGCACGACGACCTTCAAACCGTTGTCGAGAGTTAATTCATGGGTCGGTTGCGGATCGGCCGCCAGGGCCGAAAGGGGCAGGCAGACTGTGCTGAGCAGCAGGCCTGCGGCGCGGCGGGCTAGAGCATTCATTCGTTTTTAAACCTGTTGGGCTGCCCGCTTGGTCTTAGCGTCGGCGGGCGAGAGGGTGCTAGGATACTGATCCGTTTTACCGGGGGCCACGCCTATAAGGCCTTTGATTGGCAGGCAGATGATGCTATTTGCGGATTTAATCTCAATTTTGTCCGCTAAACTCTGCTTTTTCCCCGACGATGGCCTATCAGTCCTTCGTGTTGATCAATCTTTTGAGGTGCCGCTTGCGCCTCGACAAAATGTTGCGCGTGAACAAGCTGGGTGAAACACAGTCTGTTCTGCATCGAATATTATTTGCCGGGGCGCCCCTGTGGCGCGTCGCTACCGTGAGATAGCCGTCCTCCATGTTTGGTTCCAACGACGACAAGAAGACCCCAGCTGCGGCTGGCGAGAAGAAAAGCCTGTTCGGATGGCTGCGCAAGAAACCGCAGGAACCCGTCGTCGAACAGCCGACTGTCATTCCTGAGCCGGCCCCTGCGCCCGCTCCCGTAATAGAAGACGCGCCGGCACCGGTTGTGCTGCCGATCGCCGAGCCGGTGCTGCAACCGGTGGCCGAGGCCGAGCCAGAAGCGCCGGCTGCCGCCGAGTTGCCGCTGACCCCGGCCAGCGAACCGTGGCTGACCTTGCCGGTGGCGGAAGAGCCGGTGGCGCTGGTCGAAGAGGCCGCGCCGCACGTTACGCCAACGATTCCCGCGCCGGCTGCGTTCACGCCAGAGCCTGTTCAGGCGCCGGTGGTGGAAGCCGCTCCTGTCATTCCAGAGCCCATGGTTGCTCCCCCGGTTGCCCCGATTGTCGAAGCGCCCGAGCCTGCACCTGCACCTGCACCTGCACCGGTAGCAGCAGTGCCAGTCGTTCCTGTGGAAACCCAGGTCGAAGCCCCGGTCGAGGCCCCGCGCACCGAAGAAACCAAAGCCGGCTTCTTCGCCCGTCTCAAACAGGGCCTGTCCAAGACCAGCGCCAGTATCGGCGAAGGCATGGCCAGCCTGTTCCTCGGCAAGAAAGCCATCGATGACGATCTGCTCGACGATCTCGAAACCCGCCTGCTGACGGCCGACGTTGGCGTCGAGGCGACTTCGGTGATCATCCAGCGGCTGACCCAGAAGGTCGCGCGTAAAGAGCTGGCCGATTCCGACGCCCTGTACAAATCCCTGCAGGCCGAGCTGGCGGCAATGCTCAAACCGGTCGAGCAGCCGCTGAAGATCGCTTCCCAGAACAAGCCGTTCGTGATTCTGGTGGTCGGCGTCAACGGCGCCGGCAAGACCACCACCATCGGCAAACTGGCGAAGAAACTGCAACTGGAAGGCAAGAAAGTCATGCTGGCCGCCGGTGACACCTTCCGTGCCGCGGCTGTCGAGCAATTGCAAGTCTGGGGCGAGCGCAACAAGATTCCGGTGATCGCCCAGCACACTGGCGCGGACTCGGCTTCGGTGATCTTCGACGCCGTGCAGGCCGCCAAGGCCCGTGGCATCGACGTGCTGATCGCCGACACCGCCGGTCGTCTGCACACCAAAGACAACCTGATGGAAGAACTGAAAAAGGTTCGCCGGGTGATCGGCAAGCTCGACGCCGATGCGCCGCACGAAGTGCTGCTGGTACTCGACGCCGGCACCGGCCAGAACGCCATCAACCAGGCCAAGCAATTCAACCAGACCGTCGAACTGACCGGCCTGGCGCTGACCAAGCTCGACGGCACCGCCAAGGGCGGGGTGATTTTCGCCCTGGCCAAGCAATTCGGCCTGCCGATCCGCTACATCGGCGTCGGTGAAGGCATCGACGATCTGCGTACCTTTGAAGCCGAACCCTTTGTCCAGGCACTGTTTGCCGAGCGGGAGCGTTCATGATTCGTTTCGAACAGGTCGGTAAGCGCTACCCGAACGGTCACGTCGGCTTGCATGAGCTGAGCTTTCGAGTCCGTCGCGGCGAGTTCCTGTTTGTCACCGGCCACTCCGGTGCCGGTAAATCCACGTTGTTGCGTCTGCTGCTGGCGATGGAGCGTCCGACCAGTGGCAAGCTGCTGTTGGCCGGGCAGGACCTGAGCACCATCAGCAATGCGCAGATTCCGTTCCTGCGTCGGCAGATCGGCGTGGTGTTTCAGAACCATCAACTGTTGTTCGATCGCACGGTGTTCAATAACGTCGCGCTGCCGTTGCAGATTCTCGGGCTGTCCAAGGTCGAGATCGCCAAGCGCGTCGATTCGGCGCTGGAGCGCGTGGCGCTGTCGGACAAGGCCGAGCTGTATCCGGGCGATCTGTCCACCGGTCAGCAACAGCGCGTTGGCATTGCCCGCGCCATCGTTCACCGTCCGGCTTTGCTGCTGGCGGACGAACCGACCGGTAACCTCGACCCGCGTCTGGCGGCCGAGATCATGGGCGTTTTCGAAGACATCAACCGTCTGGGCACCAGCGTGCTGATCGCCAGTCACGACCTGGCGCTGATCGCGCGCATGCGCCATCGCATGCTGACCCTGCAACGCGGCCGATTGATCGGCGACGGGGAGGCCGGCGTATGAGTGCGACACGTAGTCCGAAGGTTTCCGAGCGCGTGGCCCCGAAGGCCGCCGATCCGCAACCGCCAAAGAAGAAAAAGCACGACGATGACGACGGCCCGGACTTCGCCACGCTGTTCCGTGCCTGGATCGAAAGCCATCGCGCCAGCTGGATCGACAGCCTGCGCCGTCTCGGCAAGCAGCCGATTGGCAGCTTCTTCACCTGCATGGTGATGGCGGTTGCGCTGAGCCTGCCGATGGGCCTTTCGCTGTTGCTGAGCAACGTCGAGCGTCTGGGCGGTTCGTGGCAGCGCGCGGCGCAGATCTCGCTGTACCTGGAGCTCGAGGCCAGTCCCGCTCAGGGCGAAGCGTTGCGTGATCAGATCAAAGTCATGCCGGGCGTAGCTGATGCTGAATATGTCGGTCGCGACCAGGCGCTGGAAGAGTTCCAGCAGCAGTCGGGCCTGGGCGAAGCCCTGCGTGAGCTGCCGGAAAACCCGTTGCCGGGCGTGGTGCTGGTGACGCCGAACGAGGTCGACAAGTCGACCCTGGAAGCATTAAGACAAAAACTTTCCGAGCTGCCCAAGGTACAACAGGCGCAACTTGATCTAGTCTGGGTCGAGCGTCTGGCCGCCATCCTCAAGCTCGGTGACCGTTTCGTGTTCGGTCTGACGGTGTTGCTGGTTTCCGCATTACTTTTGGTGATAGGCAATACCATTCGTCTTCATATTGAAAACCGCCGCACCGAGATAGAAGTGATTAAACTCGTCGGCGGCACCGACAGCTATGTGCGTCGTCCCTTCCTTTATATGGGCGCGTTGTATGGCTTCGGTGCGGGGCTGCTGTCCTGGGGTGTATTGGCGTTCGGCCTGAACTGGCTGAACGATGCGGTGGTCGGGCTGGCCGGCTTGTACGGCAGCGATTTCGCACTGGCCGGCGTGCCAGTTGCCGACGGTCTGTCGCTCTTGCTTGGCGCGGTGCTGTTGGGTTATATCGGTGCATGGATTGCAGTCGCACGTCATCTCAGGGAGCTGGCGCCGAAGTAGAATCTTTTTTGCGCGTGATTGACCTTTCAGTGGTTAAGGAAACTTTCATTTGAGTTTCCGGTCAATTTTTCGCAATGCTGAAAAGCATGAGTATGTAAGTCGGAGGTTTTTCCGTATGTCCAATTCTTTGCAACCTGCGTATGCATTGGTTCCAGGCGCAAACCTGGAAGCCTACGTGCACACCGTCAACAGCATTCCATTGCTGACGCCGGAGCAGGAGCGTGAACTGGCCGAGAGTCTCTACTATGAGCAGGATCTGGGGGCGGCTCGGCAGATGGTGCTCGCCCACCTGCGGTTTGTCGTACACATCGCCCGTAGCTATTCCGGCTACGGTCTGGCTCAGGCTGACCTGATCCAGGAAGGTAACGTCGGCCTGATGAAGGCCGTGAAGCGTTTCAACCCGGAAATGGGCGTGCGTCTGGTGTCCTTCGCGGTGCACTGGATCAAGGCCGAGATTCACGAGTTCATCCTGCGCAACTGGCGGATCGTGAAAGTCGCGACCACCAAGGCCCAGCGCAAGCTGTTCTTCAACCTGCGCAGCCAGAAGAAACGTCTGGCCTGGCTGAACAACGAGGAAGTCCACCGTGTGGCGGAAAGCCTCGGCGTCGAGCCGCGTGAAGTGCGTGAGATGGAAAGTCGCCTGACCGGCCATGACATGGCCTTCGACCCGGCTGCGGAAGCAGACGACGACAGCGCTTTCCAGTCGCCGGCCAACTACCTGGAAGACCACCGGTACGATCCGGCGCGTCAACTGGAAGATGCCGACTGGAGCGACAACTCCAATCACAACCTGCACGAAGCGCTGGAAGTGCTGGACGAACGCAGCCGCGACATCCTCTACCAGCGCTGGCTGGCAGAAGAGAAAGCCACGCTGCACGACCTGGCGCAGAAGTACAACGTGTCGGCCGAGCGGATCCGTCAGCTCGAGAAGAGTGCGATGAACAAGCTCAAGTTGTCGATTGCCGCATAACCGGTAGTCCGGCAATAAAAAACGCCCCGATCAGTGATGATCGGGGCGTTTTTGTTTGCCTGTCGGAAAGTCATTGGGCCCAAGGCGCGCGGCGCGAATCATTGAGCGTCAGCAGGTAGCTGTCGCCACCCAGCTGGCTCATTTGTTGGCGAATCCAGCCGGCTCGGCGCGACACATAAGCGGTCGGATGACTGGCGCTCCAGACCCGGGGATTCGGCAGCACAGCCGCCAGATAACTCGCCTGCTGCCGGGACAGCGACCTGGCGCCTACGCCAAAGTGATGCCTTGCCGCCGCTTCGGCACCAAACACGCCGTCATCCCACTCGACGCTGTTCAGGTACACCTCGAGAATCCGCTGCTTGGGCCAGAACACTTCGATCAGCGCGGTGAACCACGCCTCCAGGCCCTTGCGCAGATAGCTGCGGCCGGACCACAAGAACAGGTTCTTCGACACTTGCTGGCTCAAGGTGCTGGCACCACGGATCGAACCGCCGAGCTCGTTGTGGGCCAGTGCGGCCTTGATCGCACTCAGGTCAAACCCCCAGTGCTCGGGGAATTTCTGGTCTTCGCCGGCAATCACCGCGACCTTCAGGTCATCGGAGATCTCGTCCCAAGGCTTCCAGGTGCGTTGCAGATCGATCGGCTCGCCGTCGACCCAGGATTCGATCTTGCGCTCGACCATCAGCGCCGTGAACGGTGGCGGCACGAAGCGAAACACCAACACCAGCAATACGCTGCCGCCCGCGAACCAGAGCAGGGCCTTCGTGAAACGACGGAGAAATAAACGCAGCATAGAGATGGCTTGGCCGAACCGGTTGAGCGGGCCATTATACAGACCCTGCCGATCGAGTCTGACTGGAGTTCTACATGCTGCGTAGCTTTCTGATGCTGGCTGCCTTTTTTGGTTTCACTGGTGTCGGCCTCGGCGCATTCGCCGCCCATGGCTTGAAAAACCGCCTGACACCCGAATACCTGGCGATCTTCCACACCGGCGTCACCTATCAACTGGTGCATGCACTGGCGCTGTTTGGCGTGGCGCTGCTGGCCACGCAGCTTCAGGGGCGGCTGGTCGCCTGGGCCGGCATCTCGTTCAGCGTCGGCATCCTGTTGTTCTCCGGCAGCCTGTACCTGCTGACCACCCTCGGCATCGGCAAGCTCGGCATCATCACCCCGTTCGGCGGTCTGGCATTCCTGATTGGCTGGCTGTGCCTGGGGCTGGCCGCCTGGCGCCTGTATCCAACCGCTTGACGCTTGGTGCTGACCTTTAGGTCATGATCGGGCTAGAATGCCACCCCCTAAAAAGTGATGGCGGCGTTGCGCATGCGCATTCAGTTGAACGGTGAATCCTTTGAACTGCCCGACGGTGAAACCGTTGCGGCCCTGCTGACCCGTCTGGACCTGACCGGACGCCGGGTGGCGGTCGAACTCAATCTGGATATCGTCCCGCGCAGCCAGCATGCCGACACCACTTTGAACGACGGCGACAACGTCGAAGTGGTGCACGCCATCGGCGGCGGCTGATCGCCAGGCCTGCATGGGCCGAGAATTCTGCAAGACCCTCACCCCAACAGAGGATTCCCCATGAGCATCGTTCGTAGCGACAAGCCTTTCGTTCTGGCCGGTCGTACTTACCAGTCGCGTTTGCTGGTCGGTACCGGCAAGTACCGTGACATGGAAGAAACCCGCCTGGCCATCGAAGCCTCGGGTGCCGAGATCGTCACCTTCGCCGTGCGCCGCACCAACCTGGGCCAGATCGAAGGCGAGCCGAACCTGCTCGAAGTGCTGTCGCCGGATCGCTACACCTTCCTGCCGAACACCGCCGGCTGCTACGACGCAGTCGAAGCCGTGCGCACCTGCCGCCTGGCCCGTGAGCTGCTCGATGGCCACAACCTGGTGAAGCTGGAAGTGCTGGCCGACCAGAAAACCCTGTTTCCCAACGTGATCGAAACCCTCAAGGCCGCCGAAGTGCTGGTCAAGGAAGGCTTCGACGTGATGGTCTACACCAGTGATGACCCGATCATCGCCCGGCAACTGGCGGAAATTGGCTGCATCGCGGTGATGCCGCTGGCCGGTCTGATCGGTTCGGGCCTGGGGATCTGCAACCCGTACAACCTGCAGATCATCCTCGAAGAAGCCAAAATCCCGGTGCTGGTGGATGCCGGTGTCGGCACCGCTTCCGACGCCACCATCTCCATGGAACTGGGCTGTGACGCCGTGCTGATGAACTCGGCCATCGCCCACGCCCAGCAGCCGATCATGATGGCCGAAGCCATGAAACACGCGATCGTCGCGGGCCGCCTGGCCTACCTCGCCGGCCGCATGCCGAAAAAACTCTATGCCAGCGCCTCTTCGCCGCTGGATGGTCTGATCAAGTAAGAGCTATTGATGACTGAATCGAACGACACGCCAATCCAGACGGAAGAAGGCGACGAGCGCCAACACCGCCGCATCAAGAGTTTCGTGATGCGCGCCGGGCGCATGACCGAAGGCCAGCAGCGCGGCCTGGATCAGGGCGCGCCGAAGTTCGTCCTGCCGCTGGCCGATGCGCCGGTGGATTACGACCAGGTGTTCGGCCGTTCCGCGCCGCGTTCGCTGGAGATCGGTTTCGGCATGGGCCACTCGCTGCTGGAAATGGCCGCTGCGGCGCCTGAGCAGGATTTCATTGGTGTCGAGGTTCACCGTCCGGGTGTTGGTGCGCTGCTCAATGGCGTGCTGACTCAGGGGCTGACCAACCTGCGGGTCTACGATTGCGACGCGATCGAAGTGCTCAATCGCTGCATCGCCGACAACAGCCTCGATCGCCTGATGCTGTTTTTCCCGGATCCGTGGCACAAGAGCCGTCACCACAAGCGCCGTATCGTTCAGGCGTCCTTCGCTGAACTGGTGCGCAGCAAGCTGAAGGTTGGCGGCATTCTGCACATGGCCACCGACTGGGAGCCGTACGCCGAATACATGCTGGAAGTGATGAACGTCGCCCCGGGCTATCGCAACCTCGCCGAAGACGGCAAGTGCGTACCCCGCCCGGCCGAACGCCCGATCACCAAGTTCGAACGCCGCGGCGAACGTCTTGGGCATGGCGTGTGGGATCTGAAGTTCGAAAAGCTCGCTTAAGCCTTACGCAGAACCCAATGTGGGAGCGAGCCTGCTCGCGATAACGGTCTGACAGTCAACGATGATGTTGAATGTTAAATCGCTATCGCGAGCAGGCTCGCTCCCACATTTGTTTTGTGTGTACTGAAAATCAGCGGCGGTCGGCCACTACGCCAATCAACACCAGCACCACCAACAACACCGGCGCCAGGCTGTAGTTGTTGAACTGGCTCAAGCCCTTCACCACCCAGGGTGTGGCGTAGATCAGCGCCGCGCCGCTGCCGATCAGACACAGCAGGGCCATCAGCGGCACGCGCAGGGCGCCGGCGATGCTGCCGAGGCGCTGCTCGACCCAGCCCTTGAAGTCAGCGCCGAACAGCACCAGCAGACAGCCCACCAGGGCCAGAGCGATTTCCGAGAGGTTGCTGCGGCTCCAGCGGGACACGGTGGCGAGCAGGTCGAGTATCAAATCCATGCGGTTTCCTTAAGAGCGATCAGCTCAGAAATTTCTGCAGCAAGTCGTTGAGGAACAGTTGTCCGCGCTCGGTGGCCGCCAGACGTGACGGTTCGACCTGCAACAGACCGCTTTGTTCGGCCTCGCGCCGGTGTTCGTCGAGGCTCTCCAGCGGCAGGCCGGTGCGCTCCGGGTACAGGCGTGATTCGACGCCGGCGGTCAGGCGCAGGGCGTTCATCAGGAATTCGAACGGCATCTCGTCGTTGGTCAGGACTTTCTCGCCAGCCTGGAAGCTTTTTGCCGGGTTGAGGTAATCCTTCGGCAAGCGCGTCTTCCAGGTGCGCACGATGCGCCCGTCCGGATGGCTGAGCTTGCCGTGAGCGCCGGCGCCGATGCCGATGAAGTCGCCGAAGCTCCAGTAATTGAGGTTATGCCGCGCCGGGCGACCCGGTTGGGCATACGCCGAAACTTCGTACTGCGCGTAACCGTGCTCGGCCAGCAGCGCCTGCCCGGCCTCTTGAATGTCCCACAGCGTGTCGTCTTCCGGCAGCACCGGCGGCTGGTTCCAGAACACGGTGTTCGGCTCCAGCGTCAACTGATACCAGGAAATGTGCGTCGGTTTCAGCTCGATCGCCTGGCGCAGATCGCTCAGGGCATCGTCCAGCGACTGGTCCGGCAAGCCGTGCATCAAGTCGAGATTGAAGTTATCGAACCCGGCCTGGCGCGCCATGCCGGCAGCGCGTACCGCTTCGTCGCCGTTGTGGATACGGCCGAGGGCCTTGAGCTTTTCCTGCTGGAAGCTCTGGATGCCGATCGACAGGCGATTGATCCCCAGTTTGCGGTAGGCGACGAACTTCTCCTGCTCGAAGGTCCCGGGATTGGCTTCCAGGGTGATTTCGATGTCGTCGGCAAACGGAATGCGCTGTTTCACGCCTTCGAGCAGGCGGCCCAGCGCTTCGGCACTGAACAGGCTCGGCGTGCCGCCGCCAAAAAAGATCGAACTCAACTCACGGCCGTACACCGCGTGCAGATCCTGATCGAGGTCGGCCAGCATCGCGTCGACGTACTCCTGCTCCGGCAGCACCGGGCTGGCGGTGTGGGAGTTGAAGTCGCAATACGGGCATTTGCGCACACACCACGGGATGTGGATGTACAGCGCCAGAGGCGGCAGCGTCGGCAACGGCGCCCGAGGCGAGGAGGCGGCGCCGCCGATAATCAGCGACGACGCACGGGAGCTATCGGTCATTTCAAGCCCAGACGCTGGCGCAGCAGATCCATTGCACGGGCGCGGTGGCTGATCTGGTTCTTGTCGCTCGGGCTCAGTTCGGCGCTGGACACGTTACGCTCCGGCACCCAGAACAGCGGGTCGTAGCCGAAACCGTGCTCGCCACTGGCGGCGGTCAGAATGCGCCCGTGCCACAGACCTTCGCAGAGGATCGGCAGTGGATCGTCGGCGTGACGCACCAGCGCCAGCACGCAAACGAACTGCGCGCCACGCTCGGCTTCAGGCACGTCCTTCAAGGCGTCGAGCAGTTTGGCGTTGTTCGCCGCATCGCCCTTGCCGTCGGCGTAGCGCGCCGAATAGATGCCCGGCGCGCCGCCGAGGAAATCCACCGCCAGGCCCGAATCGTCGGCCAGCGCCGGCAGCCCGGAAATGCGCGCAGCATTGCGGGCCTTGAGGATCGCGTTCTCGACGAACGACAGACCGGTTTCTTCCGGCTCCACGCTGCTGAATTCGCCGATCGAGCGCAGTTGCACCGAGTCGCCGAGCATGGCCTGGAGTTCCTTGAGTTTGCCGGCATTATGGCTGGCCAGTACGAGTCGCTTGAGATTGATCATTGGCCAGGGAAAAGCTCTTGGTTGAAATTGAGGGTGTTGATCTTGTCGCCGGTCTGCACCTTGATTTCAAAAGTGCGGGTTTCCTGCTGTTCCACCGGGTACTGGGCGATGTAGTAGATCGCGCCCTGTTCGGTGATCTGGCGGAAGGTCAGCGGCACGCTCTGGCTGGTCAGGTCCTTGACGGTGCCGGTGACCTGGGCGATCAGCGGTTTGCCGTCCTTGATTACCGAGACATTGATCACACCCTGGTTCTTGCTGCGGATCAGCTCGGCAGCCTTGGCGATGTCCGGCGTCAGGAAGGTCGAGTTGAAGGTGTTGTAATGCACGGTGACATCACCGAACACTTCCTTGCGTTCGCCCTTGATGGCATCGGCGGCCACGGCCGACAGGCTCAGGCAGGCGGCCAATAGCGCGGTAATCAAGCGTCCCATGTTCGTACTCCTCGCAATGTCGTGGTTCAGACCGCGATTCTGTGATCCGCAAGCCCCGGGCTGCTGACGCGGTAGATACCGATCTCACCTAACAGATTAGGCCATAGCTTACTGGCCCACCCGTGGCGGTGCTGTTGATCCACGGCAAGCCGATCAATGACCTTCGCCTCACGTTCGCGACAAAGTTCTTCAAAGTCTTCGAAGGTGCAGAAGTGGATGTTCGGCGTGTTGTACCAGGTGTACGGCAGGAATTCCGACACCGGCATCCGGCCCTTGCTCGCCAGGTACCAGCGGCAGCGCCAGTGACCGAAATTCGGGAAGGTGATGATGCACTGGCGGCCGACCCGCAGCATTTCGTCGAGGATCTTGTCCGGGTAGTGCACGGCTTGCAGGGCCTGGGTCATCACCACGATATCGAAGCTGTTGCTGGCGAAGTTGCCCAAGCCCTTGTCCAGGTCCTGCTCGATGACGTTGATGCCCTTGGCCACGCACTCGGCGATGTTGTCCGGGTCGTTTTCCAGGCCATAGCCGGTGACCTGCTTGTGGTCGCGCAGCCAGGTCAGCAACTCGCCGTCACCGCAGCCGAGGTCGAGCACGCGGCTGCCGGCGGGGATCCATTCCTGGATGATTTCCAGATCAGCTCTCATGGCTTTCTCACAACGTAATGCGGTTCATGTAATTGCCGAACGCCTGCAAATAACGCGGGATCGGAATCAGGAAGGCGTCGTGGCCCTGGGGTGCGTCGATTTCCAGGTAGCTGACGTCCTTGCGCGCGGCCATCAGCGCGTCCACCAGTTCCCGCGAACGGGCCGGGGAGAAGCGCCAGTCGGTGGTGAACGACATCACGCAGAACCTGGCTTTTGCACCTTCGAAGGTTTTCGCCAGGTTATCGTTGAAGTTCGCTGCCGGATCGAAGTAGTCCAGCGCCTTGGTCATCAACAGATAGGTGTTGGCATCGAAGCGCCCGGAGAACTCTTCGCCCTGATAGCGCAGGTAGCTTTCGACCTGGAACTCGACGCTGTGGAAGTCGTAGTTGAGCTTTTCGCTCTTCAGGCCACGGCCGAATTTCTCGCCCATGGAGTCGTCGGACAGATACGTGATGTGTCCGACCATCCGCGCCAGCATCAGGCCGCGCTTGGGGATTACGCCGTGTTCCTGGAACGAGCCGCCGTGGAATTCCGGGTCAGTGAGGATCGCCTGGCGCGCCACTTCGTTGAAGGCGATGTTCTGCGCCGACAGCTTGGGGGCCGAGGCGATGGCCAGGCAGTGGCGCACGCGATCCGGATACGTGATGGTCCATTGCAGCGCCTGCATACCGCCGAGGCTGCCACCGATCACCGCGGCCCATTGGCCGATGCCAAGCAGGTCGGCCAGACGTGCCTGGCTGTGTACCCAGTCTTCCACGGTCAGCACCGGGAAGTCGGCGCCGAACGGCTTGCCGGTTTCCGGATTGAGGCTGCTCGGGCCGGTGGAGCCGTTGCAACCGCCGAGGTTGTTCAGGCTGACCACGAAGAACTTGTTGGTGTCGATCGGTTTGCCGGGACCGATGCAGCTGTCCCACCAACCGGGCTTGCGGTCGTCGACGCTGTGGTAGCCAGCGGCGTGGTGGTGGCCGGACAAGGCGTGGCAGATCAGCACGGCGTTGCTCGCTTGCGCGTTCAGCGTGCCGTAGGTTTCGTAGATCAGGTCATAATCGGCCAGCGAACGGCCGCAGGCCAGGGCCAACGGTTCGCTGAAGTGCGCCGTTTGCGGCGTCACCAGACCAACAGAATCGGGGGGAAAGGCAGCTGGCATCGACCCTGCTCTCGTTGAAATGAGGCGTAAGTCTAAAGACCGGTGGGGTTAGCGGCAAGCAACGATCAGGGGCGGCAGAGCCCCGGCAGATCCGGCAGCTTTTTCGGTGCGCTGACGCGCACTCGCTTCTGCCGGTTCAGCTCGCCGCTGAGCAAACTGACCTGACTCTTGGAAACCCCAAAAGCCTTGGCCAGAAACCCCATCAGATACGCATTGGCCTTGCCCTCGACCGGCGGCGCCGTCAGGCGGATCTTCAGGCGATCGCCGTGCAGCCCGCAGAAGTCATCGCTGCGGGCGGCCGGTTGCAGGTGACACTCCAGAATCAGGTCGTCACCGTCCCAGCGAAACCAGCTCACATCAGCAGGCGCAGGATTTCCGGCATCATCGTCATCGCCGCGAGGTTGTTGATCACCAGCATGTCGATCAGCTTCAGCACGAGGAAGGCGAAGATCGGCGACAGGTCGAGACCGCCGAGGTTCGGCAGGATGCGGCGGAACGGCGCCAGGGCCGGCTCACAGATCTGGTTCACCAGCTCGGCGCCCGGATTGTGGCTGCCCGGTGCGACCCAGGACAGGATGATGCTGATGATCATGGCCCAGAAGAAAATCTTCAGGAACAGCGCCGTCACGCCGATCAGCGACCAGATCAGCAGTTGCAGCGGGTTGCCGGTGGTGCCGTAGGTCAGCAGCAGGGTCAGCGCCATCAGCGCCAGTTGCACGAGGATCGCCAGCACCAGCGACGACATGTCGAGGCCGAACAGGCTCGGGATGATCCGGCGTAGTGGCTTGAGCAGCGGCTGGGTGGCCTTGACCACGAACTGGCACAGCGGGTTGTAGAAGTTCGCCCGCACCAGTTGCAGGACGAAGCGCAGCAGCACGATCAGCAGGTACAGGCTGCCGAGGGTTTGCAGCACGTAGACCGCTGCGGTGTTCAATCCAATCATGTGAGGCTCCTTATTTGCCCAGTTGTTCGGCCATTTCGGCCGAGCGGTGCGCGGCGGCGCCGAGTGCTTTTTCCACCAGGGCTTCGAAGCCGCCGGCCTGGAACGATTTGATCGCAGCTTCCGTGGTGCCGGCCGGCGAGGTCACGCGGCGGCGCAGTTCGGCAGCGTCGACGTCACTGGACACCGCCATATGCGCGGCGCCGAGAGCGGTCTGCAGGGTCAGTTGCTCGGCGGTTTCCTTCGGCAGGCCGAGTTTGACGCCGGCGGCGGTCATGGCTTCGATCAGCAGAAAGAAGTACGCCGGGCCGGAACCGGAGACGGCGGTGACGGCGTCCAGTTGCTGCTCTTCGTTCAGCCACAGGGCGATGCCCACGGCGGACAGCAGTTCTTCAGCCTGTTGGCGTTGTTCGGCGCTCACGGCGCCGGTGGCGTACAGGCCGCTCACGCCCTGACGCAGCAGCGCCGGGGTGTTGGGCATGCAACGCACGATCGGCTGCTCGCCCAGCCAGGCCGTCATGCTGGCGCAGGTGATGCCGGCGGCGATCGAGACCACCAGTTGATTCGGTTTCAGGCTCGGGCGAATCGCTTCGCACACGGCTTTCATGGCCTGTGGCTTGACCGCCAGCACGACAACGTCAGCGCCGTCGATGGCCTGGGCGTTGTCGGCGAAGGTTTCGATGCCGTGTTCGGCGCTGACTTTGGCGCGGGTTTCTTCGCCCGGATCGCTGGCGCGAATGTGTGCAGCTTCCAGACCCTTGGCCCGCAGGCCGCCGATCAGGCTGGCGGCCATGTTGCCGGCACCGATAAAGGCAATACGTGTGTTGCTCATGTCAGGTCCTTATCTGGAAATGGTCAAGATTGGGAATAGTCGCGGGCGCCGAACAGGGCCGTACCGATACGGACCCAGGTCGCGCCCTGGGCAATGGCCGACTCGAGGTCGTGGCTCATGCCCATGGAAAGTGTGTCGAGCGGCAGATCGAGGCCGGCCTGCAATCTCTGAACGGCAGCGAATGCAGCGTCTTGCTCGGCGCGATCTTCGGTCGGCTCGGGAATCGCCATCAACCCGCGCAGTTTCAGGCGCGGCAGGGCGCTGATGGCCTGAGCCAGGGCCGGCAGGTCTTGCGGGGTGCAGCCGGACTTGCTGGCTTCACCGCTGACGTTGACCTGAATGCAGATGTTCAGTGGCGGCAGATCCGCCGGGCGTTGCTCGGACAGGCGTTGGGCGATTTTCAGACGATCCACGGAGTGCACCCAGGCGAAATGCTCGGCGATCGAGCGGGTCTTGTTCGACTGAATGGGGCCGATGAAGTGCCAGATCAAGGGCAGGTCGGCCAGTTCGAGCTGCTTGCCCAAGGCCTCTTGCAGGTAGTTCTCGCCGAAGTCGCGCAGACCGGCGGCGTACGCTTCGCGCAGGGCTTGTGCCGGTTTGGTCTTGCTCACGGCCAGCAGCTGGACGCTGTTTTCATCGCGTCCGGCCGCTTTGACGGCTGCTTGAATACGCGAACTAACCAGTTGGATGTTGTCTGCTATCGTGGACATCAAATCCTGCCTGAAAAGTGCCTGCACTCGATCATGCGGCGTTAAAAGTCGCCTCAGAATGCTCATTGACTGACGTCAACTCCGCTTCTTCGCCGACTTTTGCCTTGCCTGATCATCGTTCGGCTACTTTTCAGGCAGGATTTGGCGCCAGCGGTCTGAAGGTTCGCGGCATTCTACTGGAATTGAGGGACGCTATGGATATCACTGAACTGCTGGCCTTCAGCGCCAAACAGGGCGCTTCCGACCTGCACCTGTCGGCCGGTCTGCCGCCGATGATCCGCGTGGATGGCGATGTGCGGCGGATCAATCTGCCGGCGCTGGATCACAAGCAGGTGCACGAGCTGATCTACGACATCATGAACGACACCCAGCGGGTGGACTTCGAGAAACATCTGGAAACCGACTTTTCCTTCGAAGTCCCCGATGTGGCGCGCTTTCGGGTCAATGCCTTCAACCAGAACCGTGGCGCTGGCGCAGTGTTCCGGACCATCCCGTCAAAAGTGCTGAGCATGGAAGACCTGGCCATGGGCGACGTCTTTCGCAAGATCACCGATGCGCCGCGCGGGCTGGTGCTGGTGACCGGACCGACCGGCTCCGGCAAGTCCACGACACTGGCGGCGATGATCGATTACCTCAACACCCATCGTCATCACCACATCCTGACCATTGAAGATCCGATCGAATTTGTCCACGAATCGCGTAAATGCCTGATCAATCAGCGCGAAGTCCATCGTGATACCCGCAGTTTCGCCACCGCATTGCGCTCAGCGCTGCGCGAAGACCCGGATGTGATCCTGGTGGGCGAGATGCGCGATCTGGAAACCATCCGCCTGGCGCTGACCGCCGCCGAGACCGGGCACCTGGTGTTCGGCACCTTGCACACCACGTCGGCAGCCAAGACCATCGACCGGGTGGTGGACGTGTTCCCCGGGGACGAAAAATCCATGGTGCGCTCGATGCTCTCGGAGTCGTTGCTGGCGGTGGTGTCGCAGACGCTGATCAAGAAGATCGGCGGCGGTCGGGTGGCGGCGCACGAGATCATGCTGGGTACGTCGGCGATCCGTAACCTGATCCGCGAGGACAAGGTGGCGCAGATGTATTCGGCGATACAGACCGGTGGCTCGCTGGGAATGCAGACACTCGACATGTGCCTGAAGGATCTGGTGACCAAGGGCTTGATCAGTCGTGAACATGCGCGGGAGAAAGCGCGCACGCCAGATAACTTCTAGGCAAAAAAAACGCAGCCCGTGGGCTGCGTTTTTTTGTACCTGAACAATCAGCGCTGAACGACGCGCATCTGCCCCTGTTCCTTCGGCAATACGCGCTTGGCCACCACGTAATGCTTTTCCCAGTACGGCTTGTTCAGTGTGTCGATGCTCACCGCTTTGCCGCGCCGTGGTGCATGGATGAAACGGTCGTTGCCCAGGTAGATGGCAACGTGATTGACCCGACGGCTCTTGATGTTGAAGAAAATCAGGTCGCCCGGCTTCAGGTCCTTGCGTTCGACTTTCTCGCCGTGACCGCTGGCCATGGCGTTCGAGGTGCGTGGCAGGTCGAACGTGGCGTCGTTGAACGCGTATTTCACCAGACCGCTGCAGTCGAAGCCTTTACTCGGGCTGCTGCCGCCCCAACGGTAGGGTGTACCGAGGACGTTTACCGCGCGACTGAGGACGTTGCTGCTTTCCTTGGTCGCCATCGGTGGCACCAGCTTGCTGCGGCCGGTGCTGCTCAGCGTGGTGTGCTTGACCTGTTTGCCTTTGTTCGAAGGAGCAGAGGCATGGGATTTAGGGGTGAAACCGTTAACGTTGGGAAGACGTTGCTCACGATTGGTGGCGTGGGCGGCCAGTGGCATTAATAGGCAAATAGTTAGCCATGTCTTGAAAAATGGACGCATTAGGCAGGGCTCTTGATGTGTTAGCGCGCAACTTTATAACAGCTTTTTTGTCACTTCCGAGGCCGTTGGTCGATTCAATCCGATGCCAACGGAACCAAATAAGCGGCAAAAAGACGCAATTGTCGGACAGAAGTCCGGTGCTATAAGGCTTTGACGGGACACACGGTAGCATTTGCCATACGTCGGCTACCTGTAAAAAAGTCACAAAGAATTAAAGAATATTTATCTATCGCGTGTATCGAGGTCTTAATGAACGGCTATCAGCTGCCCCGTGTGAAGGAAAAAGACACCCACAGCAAAGTGATCGGTTACCTGTTGTGGATTTTCGGTTTCACAGGCTCCCACCGCTTCTATTACGGCAAGCCGGTGACCGGCACGATCTGGTTTTTCACTTTCGGGTTGCTGGGGATCGGCTGGCTGATCGACGTGTTCCTGATCCCGGCGATGGATCGCGAAGCTGACCTGCGTTTCGCCGCGGGCCCGATCGAGTACAACGTGGCGTGGATTCTGCTGACCTTCCTCGGCGCGCTCGGCGTGCACCGGATGTATCAGGGCAAGTGGATCAGCGGGTTGGTGTATCTGCTGACCGGCGGGTTGTTCTTTCTTGGGGTGCTGTATGACTTCTGGACGCTGAACGATCAGGTGTCGGTGCGTAATGCCGAAGGGCGCGGTGCCTTTCAGTAAGTGATGGCGAGGGAGCTGGCTCCCTCGCCATTTTTTTTTACGCCTGGTGACTGATCCGGCCATCCACCAAGGTGTAACGCACCACACCCGGCAGGCTATGGCCGAGGAACGGGCAGTTCTCGCCTTTCGACAGCCAGGCTTCACCGGCAACGGTCGAGGCCTTCGGATCGAACAGCACGATATCCGCCGCGCCACCCACCGCCAGTTTGCCCGCCGGCAGGCGCAGGGCTTCGGCCGGGCCGGCGCTCAGGCGGGCCAGCAGGGTCGGCAGATCCAGCAGACCATCCTCGACCAGCGTCATCGCCAGCGGCAGCAACAGCTCGACGCTGCTGATACCCGGCTCGGTCGCGCCGAACGGTGCCAGTTTGGCATCGCGTTCATGGGGCTGGTGATGGCTGGAGATGGCCGAGACCACGCCGGACTTCACCGCTTCACGCAGACCATCGCGGTCGGCGCGGGTGCGCAGCGGCGGTTGCACGTGGTACAGGCTACTGAAGTCGATCAGCGCTTCGTCCGTCAGGATCAACTGATACAGGGCGACATCCGCCGTGACTTTCAAACCACGAGCCTGGGCCTGAGCGATCAGGGCCACGCCGCGAGCGCTGGTCAGCTGGCTGAAGTGCGCACGCACGCCGGTTTGCTCGACCAGCAACAGATCACGGGCCAGGGCCACGGTTTCAGCGGTTTCCGGGATGCCCGGCAGGCCGAGGAAGCTGGCGGTGGCGCCTTCGTGGGCCAGGCCGCCATCGGCGAGGTCGTGATCCTGCGAGTTGAAAATCACCGTCAGGTCGAACGTTGCCGCGTAGTCCAGCGCCCGGCACAGGGTGCGGGTGTTGCGGAAGCTTTCCAGACCGTTGCCGAACGCCACGCAACCGGCGTCGCGCAGGGCCACCAGTTCTGCGAGCTGTTCGCCATCCAGACCTTTGCTCAGCGCGCCGATCGGGAACACCTTGGTGTTGCCGGCCTCGCGGGCGCGGTCGAGGATCAGCTCGGCCACGGCGGAGGTGTCGAGCACCGGTTTGGTCTTCGGCGGGCAGCACAGGCTGGTCACGCCACCGGCCGCCGCAGCGCGGGTTTCGCTGGCGATGGTGCCTTTGCGACTGTAGCCCGGCTCGCGCAGGGCGACGTTGAGGTCTACGAGACCTGGAGCGGCAACAAGGCCTCGGGCATCGATGGTTTCGACGGCAGTGAAACCGGCCGGTGCAGCGCCGAGGGCGACGATCTTGCAGGCTTCAACGTGAATATCGGTGATTTGATCCAGGCCGCTGCTTGGATCGATGACGCGGGCGCCGAGAATGCTGAGCTTCACTGGGCGTTCTCCTGCTCGAATTGACGTTGCGCCGTTTGCCCGCTCATGGCCATCGACAGCACGGCCATACGGATCGCGATGCCGTAGGTGACTTGATTGAGGATCACCGAGTGCGGGCCGTCGGCCACCGCCGACTCGATCTCCACGCCACGGTTGATCGGCCCGGGGTGCATGACGATGCAATCGGGCTTGGCGCCGGCCAGGCGCGCGGTGGTCAGGCCGAACAGGCGGTAGAACTCGCCTTCGCTCGGCAGCAGGCCGCCGGTCATGCGCTCACGCTGCAGGCGCAGCATGATCACCACGTCGACGTCTTTCAGGCCTTCGGTCATGTCGGTGTAGACCTTCACGCCGTACTGCTCGATGCCGATCGGCAGCAGGGTCTTCGGCGCGATCACGCGGATGTCCGGGCAACCGAGGGTCTTCAGGGCGAGCATGTTCGAGCGCGCCACCCGCGAGTGCAGGATGTCGCCAACGATGGCCACCGAGAGGTTCTCGAAACCGCCCTTGTGGCGGCGGATGGTCAGCATGTCGAGCATGCCCTGGGTCGGGTGCGCGTGCCGGCCGTCGCCGCCGTTGATGATCGCCACTTGCGGGCAGACATGTTCGGCGATGAAGTGAGCAGCGCCGGAGTCACCGTGGCGCACGACGAACATGTCGGCGGCCATGGCTTCCAGATTGCGCAGGGTGTCGAGCAGGGTTTCGCCCTTGCTGGCCGACGAAGTCGACACGTTCAGGGTGATCACGTCCGCCGACAGGCGCTGGGCCGCCAGTTCGAAGGTGGTGCGGGTGCGGGTCGAGTTTTCGAAGAACACATTGCACACGGTCTTGCCGCGCAGCAACGGGACCTTCTTCACGGCCCGGGCACCGACTTCGAGGAACGAGTCGGCGGTGTCGAGGATTTCCGTCAGCAGCTCGCGGCGCAGGTCGTCGAGCGAGAGGAAGTGGCGCAGCTGGCCCTGATCATTGAGCTGCAGCGGGCGCTTGGTATCTAGAGGCGTCATCGCGAGGGGGACTCTCAATAGGGCGGATTAAAGGGCTAGGTCTTGCAGTTCGAGGGCCAGCTCCGGCCCGGACAGCTTGACCCGCTCGTGGGCGGCCAGCGACAGGGTCGCGCCGACCACGTTCGGGCGGATCGGCAGTTCGCCGGCGTCCAGGTCCAGCAGGCAGACCAGCGTCACGCTGGCCGGGCGGCCGTAGTCGAACAGTTCGTTCATGGCAGCGCGGATGGTCCGGCCGCTCATCAGTACGTCGTCGATCAGCACCAGATGCTGGCCTTCGATTTCGAAGGGCAGGGCGGAAGGGCGCACTTGCGGGTGCAGGCCGTTCTGGCTGAAGTCGTCGCGGTAGAAGGAAACATCCAGCGTGCCCAATGGCGCATCGCTGCCCAGCTCTTTGAGCAGGGACTGGGCGACCCAGACGCCGCCGGTGCGGATGCCGATGTAACGCGGTTCGCTGATTTCACGCTGGGCAAGGTGCGCCTTGAGGCGGGTCGCCATCTGGCTGATCAGATCGGCGGGATTGGGCAGGCTCATGGTTGCTCCTTCTCGGGGTCGAGCCGGTTCTCGCGAACCGGGGCTCGGGTTGTAACCAAAAGAAAAGCGCCGTAGCGCTTGTCAGGATTCAAATAGTGCGGTGTTTTCGTCGAGCCAGCCTTGCAGCAGCAGGGCGGCGGCGATGGCGTCCACCGGGTTGTCGCGGTAGCTGCCCTTCTGCCCACCGCGCACCAGTCGCTCGCCCTTGGCTTCGAAGGTCGTCAGGCGCTCATCGTGGGTATAGAAAGGCAGGTTGAAGCGGCCATTGAGGCGGCGGGCGAATTTCTCGGCGCGGGCGCACATCTCGCTGGGCGTGCCGTCCATGTTCAGCGGCAGGCCGACCACCACGGCGTCGGGTTTCCATTCCTTTATCAGGGCTTCGACCTGATTCCAGTCCGGCACACCGTTTTGCGCCTTCAAGGTGCACAGTTCGCGGGCCTGGCCGGTAATCACCTGGCCGACCGCCACGCCGATCTGTTTGGTGCCGTAGTCGAAGCCGAGGATCAGGCGCAGGGCCATCAGGCGTGTCCTGCCTGGCTGGTCAGCAGGCTGAGGTTGATCCCCAGGTGCCTGGCCGCTGCTTCCAGGCGCAGTTCACTGCTGGTGTTGAACAGGATGTCGGCGTCGTACGGGCAGGTCAGCCAGGCGTTGTCGGCCAGCTCGGCCTCCAGTTGCCCGGCTTCCCAGCCCGCATAACCGAGGGTGATGACGCTTTTGGCCGGGCCCACGCCATCGGCGATGGCGAACAGCACGTCCTGCGAGGTGGACAGGGCCAGATCGCCCTCCAGCTCGACGGTCGCCTGGAACGTCTTGCCCGCCGGGTGCAGGACAAAACCGCGATCAGTCTGCACCGGGCCGCCGATGAAGATCGGCACATGCTGGCACAGCGCTGGCGGGTCGATGTCAGGGCGCAGTTGTTCGAGGATGTCGGCCAGATTCAGCTCTTGCGGTCGGTTGACCACCAGCCCCATGGCGCCATTGGCCGTGTGCTCGACGATGTAGGTCAAGGTGTGGGCAAAGTTCGGGTCGGCCATGTGTGGCATGGCGATCAGGAAGTGATGCTTGAGGTAGCTGGGGCTGACGTTTTTCATGTGCGGTAGTGTGGCGTTCGGGGGGCGAACTGACAAGCTGGAGCGGGCAAAAGATCGACTCAGTTACTGGACAGCCGGTCACCCCGGGCGAATTTCCAGGTGCGGATGATTTCCAGCCGGTCGATGTCCGACAGGTCCCCGGTAAACGGTGCAAACGGTGCCGCCAGTCGCACGATACGTTGCGCCGCCTGATCCAGCAGCGGCTGGCCGGAAGACTCCAGCACCAGCACTTCATACAGCGAGCCGTCGCGGTTGATCGACACCATCAGGCGCAGATTGCCGTAGATCTGCTTGCGCCGGGCTTCGTCGGGGTAATTGAGGTTGCCGATGCGCTCGACCTTCTTGCGCCATTCGTCCTTGTACCAGGCGCCCTTGTCGCGCATGGTCGACGCGGCGCTGAGGCGGTGGATGCGCGGGCGCTTGGCGTACAGCTGTTGTTCGTTGGCCAGTTCGGCTTCAAGGCTGGCGATGTCGCTGGAGAGCTGCGAGCTGTCGAAAGTCGGCGCATCGACCGTCGGTTTGGTCTCGGTCCTGGCTTCTTCTTTCTTGGTCGGCGCCTTTTTCGGTTTCGGCGCGACGGTGGTCACGGCCGCCTTGGGCGCGGCTTCCTGCACTTCCGGCTTGGCGGCCGGTGGAGGGGTGACTTTCTTGACTTCGTTTGCCTGGAACGGCGCGACTTCGGTGGTCTTGGGGATCGCCTTCTTGTCGAGGGTACCGCTGCCTTCCTGGTTTTCCTGGGCTAGGAAATCGGCCTTCGCCGGCTTCTTTTCGCTCTTGAAGGTGGCGAGGGTGATTTCCAGGGTTTTGCTGATCTGCTTGGGCTCGACCATGGTGAAACCCACGCCGAGCAGCAGCGCCAGGTGGATCAGCGCCGCGAGAAACAGGGTAAATCCGAGGCGATCGACCGGGCGCACGCCTTTATGGGCGAGTTCAGCGGGCAGATCGGACGGAAGTGTCATGACAAGAAAACCAACATCGCGTTTTTCACAGGCCGCGCATGATAACGCAATGTTGGTTTCACGCCTTGGGCTTCAAGCATCAAGCGACAGGCTGCATGTGATGCACATCAAGCTTGCAGCTTTTTCTCGATGGCATCCATCAGCAGGCTGCCGATGTCGGTGCCGAAGGCATTGTCGATTTCGCGGATGCAGGTCGGGCTGGTGACGTTGATTTCGGTCAGGTGCTCGCCGATCACGTCCAGGCCGACGAACAGCAGGCCTTTTTCGCGCAAGGTCGGGCCGACCTGGGCGGCGATCCAGCGATCCTTGTCGGTCAGCGGACGGGCTTCGCCACGACCGCCAGCCGCGAGGTTGCCACGGGTTTCGCCCTGGGCCGGAATCCGCGCCAGGCAATAATCCACCGGCTCGCCGTCGATCATCAGGATGCGCTTGTCGCCGTCCTTGATCGCCGGCAGGTAGGCCTGGCCCATGATCTGCTGGGCGCCGAGGGCCGTCAGGGTTTCCAGGATCACCGACAGGTTCGGGTCGCCGGCGCGGTGACGGAAGATCGAAGTACCGCCCATGCCGTCCAGCGGCTTGAGGATCACGTCGCCATGTTTGGCGGCGAATTCACGCAGCACGTCGGCGCGGCGGCTGACCACGGTTGGCGGCGTGCACTGCGGGAACAGCGTGGCGAACAGCTTTTCGTTGCAGTCGCGCAGGCTCTGCGGTTTGTTGACCACCAGCACCCCGGCGGACTCGGCCTGTTCGAGCAGGTAGGTGGAGTAGACGAACTCCATGTCGAACGGTGGATCCTTGCGCATCAGGATCACGTTCAGATCGCTGAGCAGCGAATCCTGCTCGGCGCCCAGTTCGAACCATTTTTCCGGGTTGGCGAAGACTTTCAGCGGCTTCATTCGCGCCCGTGCCTGGCCTTCACCCTGGTAAAGGTCTTTCTGTTCCATATAGAACAGTTCCCAGCCGCGCTTCTGCGCCGCCAGCAGCATGGCCAGCGAGCTATCCTTTTTATAGGAAATGCTGGCGATTGGGTCCATGACAATCCCGACGCGAACGCTCATTGGGTTTTCCTCGAAAATTGGCTACCGGATCGGTATGAAAAAAGTGCCGCCAGAGTGGCGCCGGGCGGGTTTTCGGTCAAGGAAAAACCCGTCGATAGATTGGATCAGGAGACTGTGCTAAAAAGGCTGCCATGTCGTGCTGGCCCTTGAACATCAAGGGTTTCCAGCCATTACGCATCGCAAAACGGACAAATTGATTCGCAAAGGCGACGGTAGAGCCCCCTTATGGAACAGCAGTCCAGCGCCTTGAAGGTCATGGTGATCGACGACTCGAAAACGATTCGTCGCACCGCCGAGACCCTGTTGAAAAATGCAGGGTGCGAAGTCATCACCGCGATCGACGGTTTTGACGCTCTGGCGAAGATCGCCGACCACCATCCCGGGATCATCTTTGTCGACATCATGATGCCGCGTCTGGATGGTTATCAGACCTGCGCTTTAATCAAGAACAACAATGCGTTCAAGGGCACGCCGGTGATCATGCTGTCGTCCCGGGACGGGCTGTTCGACAAGGCCAAGGGGCGGATTGTCGGTTCCGATCAATTTTTGACCAAGCCTTTCAGCAAGGAAGAACTGCTCGACGCGATCTCGGCCCATGTTCCGGGCTTCGCTGCCGCTTTGCCGCAGTAAGACACGCACAGAGACGCTCGGCCAGCGGGCCCGGTGTCGACAAGAAAAATGGGGAAGACCATGGCACGTATCCTGATCGTCGATGACTCGCCGACCGAAATGTACAAACTCACCGGCATGCTGGAAAAGCACGGGCACGAAGTGCTGAAAGCCGAAAACGGCGCCGACGGCGTGGCCCTGGCCCGCCAGGAAAAACCCGACGCGGTGCTGATGGACATCGTCATGCCCGGCCTCAACGGCTTTCAGGCTACCCGCCAGTTGACCAAGGATGCGGAAACCAGCCACATCCCGGTGATCATCATCACCACCAAGGATCAGGAGACCGACAAGGTCTGGGGCACCCGCCAGGGCGCCAGGGACTACCTGACCAAACCGGTCGACGAAGACACGCTGATCAAGACCCTGAACAACGTGCTGGCCGGTTGATCGCGCCGCCATGAGCGAGTCGCTGACCGCGTTCGAACTGTTGTGGCAGATCGACCAGCGCTGTCGCCTGCTGGCGGCGGACCTGCCGTCGCAACCGGCGCGCCAGGATCGCTGGAGCGGCATCGGCTTTCGTCTGGGCGAGCACTGGTACGTCACGCCGATGGGCGAAGTCAGCGAAGTGCTGCCCGAACTGCGTGTCACCCAGCTGCCGGGCGTCAAGCCATGGGTCAAGGGCGTGGCCAATCTGCGCGGACGGCTGCTGCCGGTCATGGACCTGTGCGGCTTTTTCGGCCATGAGCTGTCACCGATGCGCAAACAGCGGCGGGTATTGGTGGTAGAGCATCAGGACGTGTTTGCCGGGTTGCTGGTCGATGAAGTCTTCGGCCTGCAGCACTTCGAGCAGGACAGTTTCGAATCCGTCTCGATCAGTAAACGGCAGGGCTCCAAAGGCGAGTTCATCAAGGGCTATTTCCGGCGCGAGCAGAACTGGCGGGTGTTCAGCCTGTTTGCGCTGGCGCAGTCACCGAGTTTCATGCACGTCGCGGTTTAACAGGCGAGGACCGATGATCAAAGCAAAAACAGGCAAGCCCGCAGAAGGCTCGCGCAGCCGCTCGCAGATCATCGTGCTGTTTATCGCACTGATCGTGTTCATCATGCTGCTGTTCGCCAATTTCGCTTACCTCAACACCCAGGCCAACTACGACAAGCAGTACATCGGCCACGCCGGCGAGCTGCGGGTGCTGTCGCAGCGGATCGCCAAGAACGCCACCGAGGCTGCCGCCGGCAAAGCCGCCGCGTTCAAACTGCTCAGCGATGCGCGCAACGACTTCGCCCAGCGCTGGGGTTACCTCAAGAAGGGCGACCCGAGCACCGGCCTGCCGCCGGCGCCATCCGTCGTGCGCCCGGAAATGCGCGCCGTGCAGCTGGACTGGGAACGCCTGCTGAAAAACACCGACGCGATTCTCTCCAGCGAGCAGACCGTGCTGTCCCTGCATCAAGTGGCCGCGACCCTGGCCGAAACCGTGCCGCAGTTGCAGATCGAATACGAAAAGGTCGTGGAAATCCTCCTGCAACGCGGTGCGCCGGCGGCGCAGGTGGCGATGGCCCAGCGTCAGTCGCTGCTGGCCGAGCGGATTCTCGGTGCGGTGAACACCGTGCTCTCGGGCGATGAAAACTCCCAGCAGGCTGCCGACGCGTTCGGCCGCGATGCCGCACGCTTCGGCCAAGTGCTCAACGGCATGTTGCAAGGCAACCCGGCGCTGAAGATCAGCCAGGTCGAAGACCGCGATGCCCGTGCGCGTCTGAGCGAGATTTCCGAGCTGTTCCAGTTCGTCTCGGGTTCGGTGGATGAAATCCTCGAAACCTCGCCGGAGCTGTTCAAGGTCCGTGAGTCGGCCACCAATATTTTCAGCCTGTCGCAGACCTTGCTCGACGAAGCCTCGCACCTGGCCAGCCGTTTCGAAAACCTTGCCGGCGGGCGTAACACCGACACCATCGGCGGCTACGTACTGGGCCTGCTGGCGCTGGCCTCGATCATCCTGATCGGCCTGGTCATGGTCCGGGAAACCAACCGTCAGTTGCGCGAGACCGCCGAAAAGAACGAACGCAACCAGAACGCGATCATGCGCCTGCTCGACGAGATCGAAGACCTCGCCGACGGCGACCTGACCGTGACCGCCTCGGTGACCGAAGACTTCACCGGAACCATCGCCGACTCGATCAACTATTCGGTCGACCAGTTGCGCGATCTGGTCGCCACCATCAACCTCACCGCCGGCCAGGTCGCCGCTGCGGTGCAGGAAACCCAAGCCACCGCCATGCATCTGGCCCAGGCCTCGGAGCATCAGGCCCAGCAGATTTCCGAAGCCTCGACCGCGATCAGCGACATGGCTCAGTCGATCGATCAGGTGTCAGCCAACGCCGCCGAATCCTCGGCAGTGGCCGAGCGTTCGGTGGAGATTGCCAACAAGGGCAACGAAGTGGTGCACAACACCATCCACGGCATGGACAACATTCGCGAACAGATCCAGGACACCGCCAAGCGCATCAAGCGTCTGGGCGAGTCGTCCCAGGAAATCGGCGACATCGTCAGCCTGATCGATGACATTGCCGACCAGACCAACATCCTCGCCCTCAACGCGGCGATTCAGGCGTCGATGGCCGGTGATGCCGGGCGCGGTTTTGCCGTGGTGGCCGACGAAGTGCAGCGGCTGGCCGAGCGCTCGTCCGCCGCGACCCGGCAGATCGAGACGCTGGTGCGGGCGATCCAGACCGACACCAACGAAGCCGTGATTTCCATGGAGCAGACCACCACCGAAGTAGTGCGCGGCGCGCGGCTGGCGCAGGATGCCGGGGTGGCCCTGGAAGAAATCGAAGGCGTGTCCAAGACCCTCGCGGCGCTGATCCAGAGCATTTCCAACGCGGCGCAGCAGCAGACGTCTTCGGCCGGGCAGATTTCCCTGACGATGAACGTGATCCAGCAGATCACCTCGCAGACCTCGTCCGGCTCCACGGCTACCGCCGAGAGCATCGGCAACCTGGCGAAAATGGCCAGCCAGTTGCGTCGCTCGGTGTCCGGGTTCACCTTGCCGGCGGCGTCTGCGCCCGTCTCGGACAAGGCGTGAGGCCTGCGGGCGAGGCAATGTCGAGCGGAGTGGTTATGGGTGACCGGCACGATTACGTGGCCCTTGAATGGGTCAAGGGTGAAATCGCCGAGACGCTGAGGCAGGCGCATCAGGCCATCGAAGCCGTGCTCGACGATCCGCAGTCCGTGCCCGGGCTGGACGAATGCCTGGCCTGCATCCATCAGGTGCACGGCAGCCTGCAGATGGTCGAGTTCTACGGCGCGGCATTGCTCGCCGAAGAAATGGAACACCTGGTCGAAGCGTTGCAGAACGACCGCGTCAGCCACCGTGACGAAGCGCTGCACTTGCTGTTGCAGGCGCTGGGTCAATTGCCGATCTACCTCGACCGCGTGCAGGGCGCCCGCCGCGACCTGCCACTGGTGGTGCTGCCGCTGATCAACGACTTGCGCAGCGCCCGGGGCGAAAGCCTGTTGTCGGAAACCAGCCTGTTCAGCCCGCAGTTGCCTGAACTTGCGTCTTTGGGCGAGGAAACCCTGGCGCTGCTGGAGCCGGCAGAGCTGCCGAATGTGCTGCGCAAATTGCGCCAGATGCTGCAAATGGCGCTGGTCGGATTGCTCCGCGAACAGGATGACCAGACGCACCTCGGTTATCTGGCCAAGGTCTTCACCCGCCTCGAAGCGTTGAGCGGTAACTCGCCGCTGAGCCCGTTGTGGCAAGTCGCCTCGGCGCTGGTCGAAGGCATGCGTGAAGGGCGAATCGCCAACAGCCCGGCGCTGCGCAGCCTGTTCAAGGACGCCGACAAGGAACTCAAGCGCCTGCTCGAACAGGGCATGCCCGGCCTTAACCAGCCGCCACCGCCTGAACTGCTGAAAAGCCTGCTGTTTTATATCGCCAAAGCCGAACACCCCACCGGGCAGATGCTGACCATGAAAGATCGCTACTCCCTGGACGACGCGCTGCCCGACAGCGCGATGGTCGACGAAGAACGCGCGCGCCTGGCCGGCCCTGACCGCGATGCCATGCGCTCGGTGCTCGCGGCGCTGTGCGAAGAGCTGGTGCGGGTCAAGGAACGCCTCGACCTGTTCGTGCGCAGCGACCGCCAGCACGCCTCGGACCTGGACAGCCTGCTGGCGCCGCTGCGCCAGATCGCCGACACCCTGGCGGTGCTCGGTTTCGGCCAGCCGCGCAAGGTGATCATCGATCAACTGGCGGTGGTGCTCAGCCTCGCGCAGGGCCAGCGCGAACCGAACGACGCCACGCTGATGGACGTCGCCGGCGCCTTGCTCTACGTCGAGGCGACGCTGGCCGGGATGGTCGGTACGGTGGAGCCGGAGAGCCCGGATGACTCGCGGCTGCCGACCACCGACCTGACGCAGATTCATCAGATCGTGATCAAGGAAGCGCGCATCTGTCTGCAACAGGCCAAGGACATGATCGTCGACTACATCGACGCCGACTGGGACCGCCAGCAACTGCAAAGCCTGCCGGCGCTGCTGACCCAGGTGCGCGGTGCGCTGGCGATGATTCCGCTGGCGCGGGCGGCCAGCCTGCTCGAAGCCTGTAACGGATTTATCCGCGAGCACCTGTTGCTCGACCCGCACGAGCCGGGCTGGCAGCAACTCGACAGCCTCGCCGACGCCATCACTAGCCTCGAGTATTACCTCGAGCGCCTGACCGACGATCCGCAGGCACCCAGCGAACATTTGCTGGATATCGCGCAGAAAAGCCTCGCCAGTCTCGGTTTTTTTCCTGACGAACAGCCCGGCGAGCCGCATGTGCCGGTGCTCGACGATGTGCTCAGCCCCAGCGAAGCGCTGGTGATGCAGGATTTACAGGAGCTGGACGACCCGCAGATCGTGCAGTCGTTGGCCGAAGTGCTGGCCAGCCCGGTCTCGGCGGTCAACCCGCCGGCGCTGACCACGCCGGGCAGCCTGCTGCCACCACCGGCCGATGAAGAACCGGTGGATGACGAGCTGCGCGAAGTGTTCCTCGAAGAAACCGGGGAAGTGCTCGAGGTGCTGAGCGACTACCTGCCGCGCTGGTCTGCCGAGCCCGATGACCGCGCCGCCCTCAGTGAGCTGCGCCGCGGCTTCCATACGCTGAAGGGCAGCGGCCGGATGGTGCGCGCGCTGGTCCTCGGCGAGCTGGCATGGGCGGTGGAAAACCTGCTCAACCGCGTGCTGGAACACAGCGTCGAACCCGGCCCGGCGGTGCGCCAGTTGCTGGCCGACACGCTGCTGCTGTTGCCGGACCTGATCGCCGAATTCGCCACCAACGGCCAGCGCCAGCGCCACGATGTCGATCAACTGGCGGCCCGCGCCCATGCGCTGGCCAAGGGCGACACGCCGCTGCCCGCCGAAGATGTGGAAGATGTCACGGCCCTCGATCCGCTGTTGCTGGAGATCTTCCGCAACGAAGCCGAGACTCACCTCGCCAGCCTCAATCGCTTCCTCGATCAGGC
Organism: Pseudomonas pharyngis; assembly: GCF_021602345.1. Classification (GTDB taxonomy): domain Bacteria; phylum Pseudomonadota; class Gammaproteobacteria; order Pseudomonadales; family Pseudomonadaceae; genus Aquipseudomonas; species Aquipseudomonas pharyngis. Next base: position 238,164 of record NZ_BQID01000001.1, on the reverse strand, counting down.
TGCCGAGCATGTGCCGTTGCAGGCCAGCGACGAGTTGCAACGAGCCCTGCACACCCTCAAGGGCAGCGCCTCGATGGCGGGGGTGTCACCGATTGCCGAACTGGCGGCGCCGCTGGATAAACTGGCCCGGGAATTCAAGGCCCATCAACTGGCGCTAGACCTCGACGAAGTGGAACTGCTGCTCGAAGCCGAGGGCCTGTTTCGCGTCGGTCTGCGTCAGCTCAAACACGATCCGCTGGCGCCGATTGTCGGCGCGCAGTCGCTGATCAAACGCACCGAAACCCTGCTCGGCGAGCGTCTGGAATCGATCCTCAATGCCCCGAGCAGTGCGGTGCGGGTCAAGCGCGATCCGCAACTGATCAACAACTTCCTGGCCCAAGGCATGGACATCCTGCTCGACGCCGAAAGCCTCTTGCAGCGCTGGCAGCAGCACCCCGGCGAACGTCAGGAACTCAGCGCGCTGCTGGATGAGCTGACCACCCTGGGCGAGGGCGCACACCTGGCGGATCTGCTGCCGGTGGATGTGCTGTGCGAAGCCTTGCTCGATCTATACGGTGCGGTCGAAGAAAGCAGCCTGGCGGTCAGCGAGCGGTTTTTCCATGAGGCGCAGCAGGCTCATGAAGCGCTGATCAACATGCTCGACGAACTGGCCGCCGGCCAGGAAATCACCCCGCAACCGCAACGCATCCGCGCCTTGCACGAACTGCTCGACGAGAGCCTCGACCCGTCGGCCATGGGCCTGATCCGCAGCGATGGCAGCCGCACCACGAGCATCCGCGAACTGGGCAGCGCCACCGCCGAACTGCAACAACACAGCGCCGACAGCGGGCCGGACGACGAGATCGTCGAGATCTTCCTCGAAGAGGCGGTGGACATTCTCGACAGCGCCGGCCAAGCCTTGCAGCGCTGGCTGAAGGATCCGGAAAACGGCGCACCGCTGTCGTCGCTGCAACGGGATTTGCACACGCTCAAGGGCGGCGCGCGTATGGCCGAGGTGGCGGCCGTCGGTGATCTGGCCCATGAGCTGGAAGGCCTTTACCAAGGGCTGGTGGATCGTCGGTACAGCCACAGCGAAGCTCTGGATCGATTGCTGCGCCAGAGCCACGAGCGCCTGGCGCTGTTCCTCGAACAGTTGCACCGGCACCAGCCGCTGGATCCGGCGCAGGACCTGATCGAGGCGATCCGCCGCTTTCGCCAGGGCCCGAGCGCCAGTCCTGAGACGCCGACCGCTTCCGCCACACAGGACGGCCCCGGGCACGATCCGGAGCTGCTGGAGATCTTCCTTGAGGAAGGTTTCGACATCATCGAAAACTCCGGCGCCGCGTTGCTGCGCTGGCAGGCCGAACCCGGCAATCGCCAGGAAGTGGAAACCCTGCTGCGCGATCTGCACACCCTCAAGGGCGGCGCGCGGATGGTGGAAATCGGCCCGATCGGCGACCTTGCTCATGAGTTGGAAAACCTTTACGAAAGCCTGTCTGCCGGCACCCTGCAGGGCAGCGCCGAACTGTTCGCGCTGTTGCAGCGCGGCCATGACCGCTTGGCGCAGATGCTCGACGGGGTGCGCGCCGGTCAGCCGTGTCCGCCGGCGGACCGGCTGATCAGCGCGATCCAGAATTTCAGCCATCCCGTGCCGGTGCAAACCCCGGCGCCCGTGCCGCCGGTTGCGGTCAAGGCCGAGCCTGCGGCCCCGGCGCCCGAGACCGGGGCGGACATGGTCAAGGTCTCCGCCGAACTGCTCGACGAGCTGGTCAACCTCGCTGGCGAAACCTCGATTTTCCGTGGGCGCATCGAGCAGCAAGTCAACGATGCGCAGACCGCCCTGCACGAGATGGAAACCACCATCGAGCGCATGCGCGACCAGTTGCGCCGGCTCGACACAGAAACCCAGGGGCGGATCCTCAGCCGTCAGCAAGTGGATGCCGAACGCCTCGGTTACGAAGATTTCGACCCGCTGGAAATGGACCGCCATTCGCAGTTGCAGCAGTTGTCACGGGCGCTGTTCGAGTCTGCTTCCGACTTGCTGGACTTGAAGGAAACCCTCGACCGGCGCACCCACGACGCGGAGAACCTGTTGCAGCAGCAGGGGCGGATCAACACCGAGTTGCAGGAAGGCCTGATGCGCACGCGCATGGTGCCGTTCGAGCGCATGTTGCCGCGTCTGAAACGCATCGTGCGCCAGGTCGCCGAAGAGCTGGGCAAGGACGTGGCGTTCAGCGTCGGCAACGCCGAAGGCGAGATGGACCGCAACGTCCTCGAGCGCATGGCGGCGCCGCTGGAACACATGCTGCGCAATGCCGTCGACCATGGCCTGGAGTCCGCCGAAGTCCGGCTGGCGGCGGGCAAACCGGCGCAGGGGCAGATCAGCCTCGACCTGTCCCGCGAGGGCGGCGACATCGTGTTCGACATCCGCGACGATGGCGCCGGCGTGCCGCTGGATGCCGTGCGGCGCAAGGCGATCAAGCGCGGCCTGCTGGCGCCGGACGCCGAGATCAGCGACCGCGAGGTGTTGCAGTTCATCCTCCAGCCAGGTTTTTCCACGGCCGAGAAAATCACCCAGATTTCCGGGCGCGGCGTGGGCATGGATGTGGTGCATGAAGAAGTGCGGCAACTGGGCGGCACCATGAGCATCGATTCGGTGCCGGGGCAGGGCGTGCATTTTCGCATTCGCCTGCCGTTTACCGTGTCGGTCAACCGTGCGCTGATGGTGCAGTGCGGCGAGGATCAATACGCGATTCCGCTGGACACCATCGACGGCATCGTCCGCGTACTGCCGAATGAACTGGACGGGCATTTCCGTCTCGACCCGCCGACTTATCAGTACGGCGGCCAGCGTTATGAACTGTGCTATCTGGGCGAGCTGCTGAAAACCGCGCCACGGCCGAAACTGTCCGGCCAGAGCCTGCCGGTGCCGGTCTTGCTGGTGCAGTGCAACGACCGGCACATCGCGGTGCAGGTCGACACGATGGCCGGCACCCGCGAGATCGTGGTCAAGAGCCTCGGCCCGCAGTTCGCCTCGGTGCAGGGCGTTTCGGGGGCGACGATTCTCGGCGATGGCCGGGTGGTGCTGATTCTCGACCTGCTGGCGCCGATCCGCGCGATGCAGGCGCGGTTGCCGCAGCGTCCGGCCGGCCATGAAATCGAGAGCGAACCGCACAAGCCGTTGCTGGTGATGGTGGTCGACGACTCGGTGACGGTGCGCAAGGTCACCAGCCGCCTGCTCGAACGTCATGGCATGAACGTGCTGACCGCCAAGGACGGGGTCGATGCCATGCTGCTGCTGGAAGAACACATGCCGGACCTGATGCTGCTCGACATCGAAATGCCGCGCATGGATGGCTTCGAAGTGGCGACCCAGGTACGCCAAGATGAACGCCTGCAGCATCTGCCGATCATCATGATCACCTCGCGCACCGGACAGAAACACCGCGACCGCGCGATGGCCATCGGCGTCAACGACTACCTCGGCAAGCCGTACCAGGAATCGGTGCTGCTCGAAAGCATCGCCCTGTGGAGCAAAAAACATGCATGAACCCCGGCACAACCAACGCAGCAGCCAGCTCACCGGGCTGCTGCTGCCGCTGGCGGATCGCAACCTGATCCTGCCCAACGTCGCCGTCGCCGAGCTGATCGACTACCAGTCCAGCGCCTTCGATCTCGACACACCGCCGTGGTATCTGGGGCGGGTGACCTGGCGTGAGCGGCAGATTCCGCTGCTGAGTTTCGAGTCGGCGTGCGGCAACAAAATCGTCATCGGCGAGCGGGCACGGATTGTCATCCTCAATGCCCTGGGCGGGCGGCCGGAGTTGAAGTTCATCGCGCTGCTGGTGCAGGGGATTCCGCGCTCGTACAAGCTCGACAGCCAGTTGAGTTATGTCGACGTGCCGTTGTGTGCGCTGGAGCAGGCGGCGGTGCAGGTCGGGGAGCAGGTGGCGAAGGTGCCGGATTTGTTGGCGCTGGAGGAGTTGCTGGTAAACGCCGGCCTGGTCTGACCGACCTCAGTTTCAGAGCTGGCAACGCGACGGCTTTTGTGGCGAGGGAGCTTGCTCCCGCTGGGCTGCGCAGCGGCCCCATTATTTCCAGCGCGCTAAACATTCTGCGCTACTGACAGTTCATTTCATCCGAAAGACGCAAGAGGCCGCTTTGCGACATTTAGCTGCTGCCAACCAACCACTCAGCCGTTCACTACCCCCTGTGACGCTGGCGCCTGCGTATTTTCCCCGAGCTTCTAATCGTCGCTTATTAATTTGATAAAACTAACTTGGCATCATTTCTTTATTCACACACTCCAGCTCATCAAGCCCAAATTTTTCTGAATCTTTTTTTGCAAGTGACATTTGGTTATGCCATAGGGACACCGCATGCCCACCTCGATGAGCAACTTCCCATGGTTTTGGACAGTCTAAGAAATTCAGTATGACACTCTCACTTTCTCGGTTAGTCAACATGCCGGGAAATAAAAAAGTATTATATTTTCTGGGTAGTGGATGAAAATGACCTTTTAGCGCTCGATTAATCGCGCACTGATCGTGAAATATTAACTCTACATCCGGGTCCAATACGTAGCCTATTGCCTTTTTCAAAATGACCTCGGTTGCCGGATGCTTGAGATTAAATAACATGACACCAGAATTCATGTATTTTTTATTTGATATCCCATGAATCTTCATCGCTCGAACAACTTTATCTATCGGCCTATCTACGGCGCCAGACACTGGGTAACCCAGCTGATTAGTAGCAAAAATGGGTGTGAGATCGTTAGTTATCACAACGTCAGCGTCTAAATAAAGCAACTTATCATAGCCTAGGCGGGACAGCATTTTTATAGCGAACAATCTACCGTAAGCCATAGGTGGAAGTGTGCGTAGACTCAGGCAACCGTAATGCTCTCGGGTCTTGCTGATGTCTGGCATGTTTTCGTGAATTAGTAAAAAATCTGGCCATTCCTCAAACTTTGACAATTGTTGGGATATCATTATCCAGAATGGCATTTCTACCTCAGGCAGAAATAGTGCAAGCACTGGTTTCTCTGAACAATGAGACATTTCCCTTACCAAGCCAAAAATTGCCACGAGTGCGGGGACTCGATAAGAACGATCAATACAAAAAAGAATAACGTTTTTGGCATCTGGATTTTTCAGTGGCGATCCAAAAGTATTAAAATCTAAAAAACCAGAATCAGATAAATCATATCCGGACGTTAAGCCATAAGTGGAGGAAATTGCCTCTCTGCAAGAAAGCAAATCTGGAAAACGATACCAGCCTTCAACATCCTCTATCATTCCTACCACTTCTTGAGCCCCTGCTTTGCTGTCGATTACCCGTAGGACAGTTTGCATTTGTGTGTGATAGCAAAATTCAGGGCGCAACCAGTATTTTAATAACGCTCTACCAATAAAAAAGTTTCCCACTTCAATATGGTAATAAATAATTCTTCCTAGGAGCGATGATGGCACGCATGAAAGTTCCGAATACCCAGCAATCAGCTTTCCTGCCTCATCCAGCCTATTATGTTCACAGAGAAAGTCTATTCTAAATTCCGCGAGGCTTGACTCCATCATAAAGTCTTGAGGAGTTATTTTTAAAAATAGCTCATCGACCTCTCTTTCTCCATAACATTCAGCAGTCAGCCTCAGCTCTAAAGCTTTTATTTTCAGATCATACGGGCAAACGCCGACAAGATACTGTATTAAGGTTTTAGCGGATTCGATCTCATTCTTGCACAATAGACCAGACGCTAAATCAACTAATTCTTTTGAGTATGCTGTAACAAACTCAAATAAAGGATGAGAAATCAAATTAACGATAAATCGATCCGCACCATAGAGAACCGCGAGTGATAGCAAGGTCCTAATGGATCGACCATCGGTACTGCCATATATTCCATCCAAGAACAGTATTAGTTCATCAGTAGATGTACTGTTTAACGCAAACCTTATTGTGAATACCTCAAGGTCAGATAAATTTTCCCGAGGTGTTTTTTTATCGCAGATGCGATAGTCTCTTTGCGTTAAATCCAGCGATTTTTGCAAATCAAGTATCATTGACTTTTTTTGGAGATCTATCATCTAAGCAGTCCTCTCGCGACGATGCGTTCACCCGCCCAGGGAAAAAGTGGAGCTATAGTTGTTCAATAGACAACAATTTAATATTTATGAATTTCATTGGGTTTTACACTAACTCAACCGGCGACTGAGTCGCACCTGTCAAAAATGACAGTCAGTTATATTGTTTTGCGATGAAAATGTCATTTTAGTGAGCGATTACCTTGGCCTGGGCCATTGCAATAGCTTTTGTGGCGAGGGAACTTGCTCCCGCTGGGCTGCGCTGCGGCCCCATTATCTCCAGCACGCTGAATATTTAGCGCCTGCTGCGCAGTCGAACGGGAGCAAGCTCCCTCGCCACAGAGGTTTCGCGTCAGCGCTTGGCCTGAGCCAACGCCTCCTGATGATCCAACGCCCGCTCCACCAACAAATGCACGCCATCCGCCATACGGCTTAACGCCAAGGCTACAGACTGACGCGAGCCCTCCACATCGTCCGCCAGATCCGCCGCAATGGCGCTGATGGACAGCAAGTCTTCGGAAGCATTGGTCAGCAGGGCTTCGGTAGTGATACCAGGCGCAACGGTGAACAGCTGGAATTTTCGGCGCTTGTCCGATTTTTCGGACGCGGGTGGGAAGTAATGGGAGAAGGCGCGCTCGGCGGCTTTCTTGAGCTTTTCGTCTTCGTGGGGGGATTGGGAGTTTGTGTCTGGGGGATTGGGAGTGACTTTGAACATAGTAGTACCTTCATTTAGTGATTTTTAGCTGCACCATTCGATTTCCAGGCGAAGGGGTGGCAGCTGTACGCAGGCTGGAAATCCGGGGGTAAATGAAGAAAACGTTGCATGTCTCAAAGCTGTGTCGCCTCACTGGCCCTATCGCTGGCTTGCCAGCGATGACGTCAGTTCAGGCAACCATTACTCTGACCGTAACAATCCACCACCCAGCTTGATTGATGCCCCTACCCAACCCTCCTACTGTGACCCCACGACAGCGAACCCGTGGAGTGGTCATGACTACAACAATATCCCCCGACGCGCGATGGTCGCGGCGGCGCAGCGAGAAGCAGCGGCGTCTTGAGTTGGTCAAAGGTCTGGCCGACGGTGCGGTGTTGCCCACCGACAAAATCGTCGCGGCACTCGAAGCGCTGATCCATCCGGGCGACCGTGTGGTGCTGGAGGGCAACAACCAGAAGCAGGCGGATTTCCTTTCGCGTGCGCTGGCCAAGGCCGATCCTGAAAAGCTCCACGACCTGCACATGATCATGCCCAGCGTCGGCCGTTCCGAGCATCTGGACCTGTTCGAACGCGGCATCGCCCGCAAGCTCGATTTCTCCTTCGCCGGCACCCAGAGCCTGCGCATCAGCCAGTTGCTCGAAGACGGTCTGCTGGAAATCGGCGCGATCCACACCTACATCGAACTCTACGCCCGGCTGGTGGTGGACCTGATCCCCAACGTCGTGCTCTCGGCCGGGTTCATGGCCGACCGCGCCGGCAACATCTACACCGGCCCAAGCACCGAAGACACCCCGGCGCTGATCGAACCGGCGGCGTTCAGCGACGGCATCGTCATCGTCCAGGTCAACCAACTGGTGGACGATGTCAGCGAGCTGCCCCGTGTGGACATCCCCGCGTCGTGGGTCGATTTCGTGGTGGTGGCGGACAAGCCGTTCTACATCGAGCCGCTGTTCACCCGCGACCCGCGCCACATCAAACCAGTGCACGTGCTGATGGCGATGATGGCCATCCGTGGGATCTACGAAAAACACAACGTGCAGTCGCTGAACCACGGCATCGGTTTCAACACCGCGGCCATTGAACTGATCCTGCCGACCTACGGCGAATCCCTCGGCCTCAAGGGCAAGATCTGCCGCAACTGGACGCTCAACCCGCACCCGACGCTGATCCCGGCGATTGAAAGCGGTTGGGTCGAAAGCGTGCATTGCTTCGGCACCGAACTGGGCATGGAAAACTACATCGCCGCTCGTCCCGACGTGTTCTTCACCGGCCGTGACGGCTCGCTGCGTTCCAACCGGATGTTCTGCCAACTGGCCGGGCAATACGCGGTGGACCTGTTCATCGGTGCGACCCTGCAAGTCGATGGCGATGGTCATTCCTCCACCGTGACCCGTGGTCGTCTCGCCGGGTTCGGCGGCGCGCCGAACATGGGCCACGACCCGCGTGGTCGGCGTCACGGCACTCCGGCCTGGCTCGATATGCGCCATGACGATTCGCAGCAGCCGATGCTCGAACGTGGCAAAAAACTCGTGGTGCAGATGGTCGAGACCTTCCAGGAGGGCGGCAAACCGACCTTTGTCGAGACCCTCGACGCGGTGGAGGTGGCGAAGAAAAGCGGCATGCCGCTCGCGCCGATCATGATCTACGGCGACGACGTCACCCACCTGCTGACCGAAGAGGGCATCGCCTACCTGTACAAGGCGCGTTCGCTGGAAGAGCGTCAGGCGATGATCGCAGCGGTGGCCGGCGTCACCGCCATCGGCCTGCGGCACAACCCGAAAGACACCGAACGCATGCGCCGCGAAGGCCTGATTGCCTTGCCCGAAGACCTTGGCATCCGCCGCACCGACGCCACCCGCGAATTGCTGGCGGCGAAAAGCGTGGCCGATCTGGTCGAGTGGTCCGGCGGCCTCTACAACCCGCCCGCCAAGTTCAGGAGCTGGTAATGCACGCACTCAACCTGCAACCCAAAACCATCACCCTCGCCGAACGGCTGGCGGATCTGGCCGTGGACGCGCTGATCGACGAAGCCGACCTGTCGCCGAAACCGGCGCTGGTCGACCGTCGCGGCAACGGTGCGCACACCGACCTGCACCTGGGATTGATGCACGCCTCGGCGCTGGCGCTGTGGCCGGCGTTCAAGGAAATGGCCGAGGCCGCGCTTGAGTTCGGCGAAATCGGCTTGCCGCTGCGCGAAGCCATCGGCCGCATCGGAAGGGAAGGCGAGCAAGCGATGCTCGCCACCACCAATGGCGTGAACACCCATCGCGGGGCGATCTGGGCGTTGGGCCTGCTGGTCACGGCGGCTGCGCTGGACACGAAGTCCATCAGCGCTGGCGCCGTCACCCTGCGCGCTGCGCGTCTGGCGTTGCTCGATGATTGTTATGCGCCGCGTCCGCTGAGCCATGGCGCCCAAGTCGCCCAACGCTATGGCGCTCGCGGCGCCCGGGAAGAAGCGCAACTCGGCTTCCCGTCCGTAGTGCAGCGTGGCCTGCCGCAGCTCAAACGCAGCCGCGCCGCCGGCCATGGCGAACAGAACGCCCGGCTCGATGCCTTGCTCGCAATCATGACCGACCTCGCCGACACCTGCGTCCTGTACCGTGCTGGCGAACAGGGCCTGCACGCGATGCAGCACGGCGCCCAGGCAGTGCTCGACGCCGGTGGCAGCGCCAGCCTCACCGGTCGCCGCCGCCTGCACGAACTCGATCAACAACTCATCGCATTGAATGCCTCGCCCGGTGGCGCCGCCGACTTGCTCGCCGCCAGCCTGCTGCTCGACCGGATCGAGCGCGACGGCATCCTTCAGGGAGCGTTTTGATGGAAACCTTATCCTTTGAATTCCCCGCCGGGCAGCCGCCGCGCGGTCGGGCGCTGGTCGGTTGTGTCGGTTCCGGTGATCTGGAAGTGCTGATCGAACCGGGCCTGGCCGGCAAGCTGACGATCAATGTGCAGACCTCGGTCAATGGCGCCGAGCAGCGCTGGCAGCATCTGTTTGCGCGGATGTTCGACGGCACCACACCGCCAGCGATGGCCATCGATATTCACGACTTCGGCGCGACCCCGGGCGTGGTGCGCCTGCGGCTGGAACAAGGCTTCGAGGAGATCGGCCATGACTGACACCTCAACGCTTTTGCAAAAACATTCGTTCGTCGAACTCGGCGCACGGCAGCGGGCGAAAGCCTTGCTCGACGCCGGCACCTTCCGCGAACTGCTCGATCCGTTTCAACGCGTCATGTCGCCGTGGCTCGAACGTCAGGGCGTGGTGCCGCAAGCCGATGACGGCGTGGTGATCGCCAAGGGCAGCCTCGACGGTTTGCCGGTGGTGATTGCGGCGATTGAAGGCGCGTTTCAGGGCGGTAGCCTCGGTGAAGTCGGCGGCGCAAAAATCGCCGGCGCGCTGGAACTGGCCGCCGAAGACAACCGCAAAGGCATCCCGACCCGCGCCATCCTGCTGCTGGAAACCGGCGGCGTGCGCCTGCAGGAAGCCAACCTTGGCTTGGCGGCGATTGCCGACATCCACGCGGCGATTGTCGATCTGCAGCAATACCAACCGGTGGTTGGCGTGGTGGCCGGCAGCGTCGGTTGCTTTGGCGGGATGTCGATTGCCGCCGCGCTGTGCAGCTATTTGCTGGTGACCCAGGAAGCACGCCTAGGCCTGAACGGCCCGCAGGTGATCGAGCAGGAAGCCGGGATCGAGGAATACGACTCTCGCGACCGGCCCTTCATCTGGAGCCTGACCGGTGGCGAGCAACGTTTCGCCAGTGGTCTGGTGGACCGTTATGTCGCCGATGACGTGGCGCAGATTCGCGGGCAGGTCGGCGAGTTGCTGCAACAGGGCCTGCCAGCGCAACCGCGCAGTCAACGGGCCGAGTGGTTCCTGCAACGCCTGATGAGCCTGGGCACTGACAAGCAAATCGAGCCTTCGGTGGTTCGCGATCTGTATCAAGGAGAGCGCTCATGAGTGGTTATTCCGTGCGCGGTTTGAACTGGTTCAACGCCTTGAGCGCTGGCGCGAATGCCGTTGAAGGTTTGCCGCCATCGCTGAAGGTCGCCGACGGGGCACTCGGGCGTTTTATCGCGGTGGTCGCCGATCCGCAAAACCGTTTCCCTCGCGCTTGCAACGGCGAAGTCGGTTTGCTCGAAGGCTGGGGGCTGGCCAAATCGGTGGATGACGCGATCACCGCCGACCAGGACAAAACGCAAAAGCGTCCCTTGATCGCGATCGTCGATGTGCCGAGCCAGGCCTACGGTCGCCGCGAAGAAGCCCTCGGCATTCACCAGGCCCTGGCCGGCGCGGCGGACGCTTATGCCCGCGCGCGGCTGGCCGGGCATCCGGTGATTGCGCTGCTGGTGGGCAAGGCCATGTCCGGGGCGTTTCTCGCTCACGGATATCAGGCCAATCGCTTGATCGCCCTGCGCGATCCGGGGGTGATGGTGCATGCGATGGGTAAGGCTTCGGCGGCACGGGTGACGTTGCGCAGCGTCGAAGAACTGGAAGCTCTGGCGTCCAGCGTGCCGCCGATGGCCTATGACATCGACAGCTATGCCAGCCTCGGATTGCTCTGGGAAACCTTGTCGGTGCAGCAGATCGAACAGCCGACGGCGGAGGATCTGGCGCGGGTCGGCGAATGCCTGAAGCAAGCCATCGAAGATATTGGTGCGACTGATTTGAGCAATCGTCTCGGCGCGAAAAATCGCGAAGCCTCCAGCCGCGTACGTGAATTGCTGAGGGCGCAGTGGTGAACACGCCTCTGGCCCACGACCTGCTGTGGGGCATGACGCCAGCGCAGTTGCCAGCGGAAGCGCCGCAGTGGGCGATTAATTCGCTGGCTGGCGGGCAACCGGTGGTGGTGCGGCGGGCGTTGAGTGAAGACGGATTCGTGGCGGTGGGCGTGCGCGGTCGGTTGCGCGAGCAGCGGCTGGCGGCGTTTATGTCTGTCGATTCGATTGCCTGTCGGGTCAGCCCGGAAGCGCTTTGTCATGTAGAGAGCGCGCGTGATCTGCCGGTCATGCAGGCGCTGCGGCAACTGCGGCCGGTGCTCGATGATTGCGGTTGGATCTGGGGTGTCAGTGGCAGTGCCGGGTTTGAACTGGCCAGTGGATTTACTGCGATGCACGAGCGCAGCGATCTCGACTTGATCCTGCGTACACCGCAGCTCATCACCCGTAATCAGGCGCGCAAACTGGTGGCGCATCTCGATCAGGCGATCTGCCGGGTCGACCTGCAATTGCAGACGCCGTTCGGTGCCGTCGCCCTGCGCGAATGGGCCGGAAATGCTTCGCGGGTGCTGCTGAAAAACGCCCATGAAGCCTGTCTGGTGTCTGATCCGTGGAACCCGCAGGAGCAGGCAGCGTGAGCAGCCTGCTGGTGTTTCCCGGCCAGGGCGCGCAGCAACCCGGCATGCTTCAGCGTTTGCCTCGGGAAACGCTGATCGAGGCCAGCGATAGCCTCGGTGAAGATGTCTTGCAACTGGATTCCAGCGAAGCGTTGCGCAACACCCGAGCGGTTCAGCTTTGCCTGCTGATCGCCGGGGTCGCAGCCTCGCGGCAGTTGTTGCAGGGCGGACTCACCGCAGATTACGTCGCCGGCCTGTCCATTGGTGCCTACCCGGCAGCGGTGGTCGCCGGAGCATTGAGCTTCAGCGATGCGCTGCATCTGGTCAGCCTGCGCGGCGAGTTGATGCAGCAGGCTTATCCACAGGGCTTCGGCATGACCGCGATCATCGGCCTGCAATTATCCACAGTCGAAATGCTGCTGGCGCAGGTGCACGGCGCAGAAACACCGGTGTACCTGGCCAATATCAACGCCGATAACCAGGTGGTGATTGCCGGCAGCGACAAGGCGATGCAAGCGGTCGCCGAGCTGGCGCGCAGTCGTGGCGCCGGTCTGGCAAAACGGCTGGCGGTCAGCGTGCCGTCGCACTGCCCGTTGCTGGATGAGCCTGCGCAAACCCTCGCCGAAGCGTTCACCAGGGTAGAACTGAAAACACCGAACATCGCTTACCTGAGCGGCAGTCGCGCCAGGCCTGTGACCAAGGTAGAAGCGCTGCGCGACGATCTCGCCTTCAACATGTGCCGCGTGGTGGACTGGCGCGGCACCGTACAAAGCGCCTACGAGCGCGGCGTACGTCTACAGATCGAACTGCCGCCCGGTGCGGTGCTGACCGGGCTGGCGCGCCGGGTGTTCGAACAGGGGACTGTCACTGCCTTCGACAGTGCCCGGCTCGACACCTTGCAGGCGCTGTTGCGTGAAGAGGAGGGCCGCCGACTCTAGACCGCTGCGACTCAGGCTTCGAACAACAAAAACAATTCGACGATGCACTTTGAGGACTACAACAATGATTATTTACGGTGTGGCGCTGCTGGCGATCTGTACGCTGGCAGGGGTGATCATGGGTGACATGCTCGGTGTTCTTCTGGGCGTCAAATCCAACGTCGGCGGGGTCGGCATCGCGATGATCCTGTTGATCTGCGCGCGGTTGTGGATGCAGAAACGCGGCGGCATGACCAAGGATTGTGAGATGGGCGTCGGCTTCTGGGGCGCCATGTACATTCCCGTGGTGGTGGCGATGGCCGCGCAACAGAACGTCGTCACCGCCCTGCACGGCGGCCCGGTGGCGGTGCTGGCGGCGATCGGTTCGGTGCTGGTCTGTGGCTGCACGATTGCTTTGATCAGCCGCACCCATAAAGGCGAGCCTTTGCCCGACGAACCGGCGGAAATCTCCCCGGTCGGCACACCGGTAGGAGGTCGCTGATATGTGGGATCTCATTGAAAAGGGTCTGGAACACAACGGTCTGATCACCGCGTTCGCCTTCGTCGGCGTGATCATGTGGGTCTCGGTGATTCTCTCCAAACGCCTGACCTTCGGACGGATTCACGGCTCGGCGATTGCCATCGTCATCGGCCTGGTGCTGGCCTGGGTCGGCGGCACCATGACCGGCGGGCAGAAGGGCCTGGCGGACCTGACGCTGTTCTCCGGCATCGGCCTGATGGGTGGCGCGATGCTGCGGGACTTCGCCATTGTTGCCACGGCGTTTGAAGTGCAGGCGACCGAGGCGAAGAAGGCCGGGATGATCGGCGTGATTGCGCTGCTGCTGGGCACGATCCTGCCGTTCATTGTCGGTGCGTGCATGGCTTACGCGTTCGGTTATCGCGATGCGGTGAGCATGACCACCATCGGCGCGGGTGCGGTGACTTACATTGTCGGCCCGGTGACCGGTGCGGCGATTGGCGCGACGTCGGATGTGATGGCGCTGTCGATTGCCACCGGGTTGATCAAGGCGATTCTGGTGATGGTCGGCACGCCCGTGGCGGCGCGCTGGATGGGCCTGGATAACCCGCGCTCGGCGATGGTGTTTGGCGGGCTGGCCGGGACGGTGAGTGGCGTGACGGCGGGGCTCGCGGCGACGGATCGGCGGTTGGTGCCTTATGGGGCGTTGACGGCGACGTTCCACACCGGACTTGGGTGCCTGCTTGGGCCTTCGCTGCTGTTCTTCATTGTTCGCGGGATTGTTGGCTAACAGTCAAAAGCACCCTCACCCTAACCCTCTCCCGGAGGGAGAGGGGACTGACCGAGGTGTTTTGGCGTTATACATCGACCTGAGATTTCTGAGTCGAACTCAGGTCTTGAAAAGCCCCCGATCTGCTCCCTTTCCCCCTCGCCCCCTTGGGGGAGAGGGCTGGGGTGAGGGGGTAAGCTCTTGATCTTGATCTGCTCTTGATCAAACCCCAGTCTGGCGATTGGCATACATCCGACACTCCGCCAACAACGCCAGCAGATTCGGATCCCGCTCTTTAGCCTTCAAAAACACCACCCCAATGTGCTGCTGCAACCGGTACTTCTCCTGCAGCGGAATCAGCTTCACCCGGTTCTCGTACACCGCCGCAATCCTCCCCGGCAGCAACGCATAACCGACCCCGGAACTGACCATGCTCAGCAGGGTGAAGATGTCGTTGACCTGCATCGCCACCTTCGGCTCGAACCCCGCCTGCCTGAACACCCGAATACCGTCCTGATGGGTGGCGAAGCCTTGGGTGAGGGTGATGAAGGTTTCGTCGCGCACCTCCGCCAGGTCCACTTCGCTGCGCTGGGCGAATCGCGAATCCGCCGGGGTGGCGAGGAAGATGTCGTCGGAAAACAGCGGAATCTGCTCGCAGTCCGGGTCGTTGACGGTGTCGTCCAGCGACACCAGGATCGCGTCGACTTCCATGTTTTTCAGCTTGTAGAGCAGGTCGATGTTCGAGCCGAGGATCAGGTCGATGTTGAGTTCGCTGCGGCGGATCTTCAAACCCATGATCAATTGCGGCACGGTCTTCACCGTCAGCGAATACAGTGAGCCGAGCTTGAAGCGCTCGGCCGAGAATCCGGCGGCTTCGCGGGTCAGGCGCACGCTTTCGACCACGTCCTGAATCAGCTTCTGCGCCCGCTCTTCGAGCACGTAGGCGCTTTCCAGCGGTGTCAGGTTGCGCCCTTCGTGTTTGAACAGCGGACAGCGCAGGGCGCTTTCCAGCGAATGGATCGCGCGGTGCACGCTGACGTTGCTGGTCTGCAACTCGGCGGCGGCGCGGGCGAGGTTGCCGGTGCGCATGAAGGCGAGGAACACCTCGAGTTTCTTCAGGGTCAATTCTTCGTCGATCAGCATGGCGCGGACTCTTCTTGGTATCGCTCGATTGTGCCCAAATATCAGGACAGGTGCAGGCCTGCGTTGAACGGAAACATTGCGCTTTTACGCTCAAGGCCCGAGCCTTGCGCGTTGCGGTAAATGAAATCGAGGTGTGCGACACATGTATCACGGAGAAAAACTGAACGCCTGGACGCATCTGGTCGGTGCGGTAGCGGCGTTTGTCGGGGGCGTCTGGATGCTGGTGATTGCCAGCCTCGACGGCAGCCCTTGGAAGATCGTCAGCGTGGCGATTTATGCCTTTACGTTGCTGGTGCTCTACAGCGCGTCCACCGTGTACCACAGCGTGCGCGGGCGCAAGAAAGCGATCATGAAGAAGGTCGATCACTTTTCGATCTACCTGCTGATCGCCGGCAGTTACACGCCGTTCTGCCTGGTGACCCTGCGCGGGCCGTGGGGCTGGACGCTGTTCGGGATTGTCTGGGGGCTGGCGCTGATCGGCATCCTGCAGGAGATCAAGCCACGCTCCGAGGCGCGGATCCTGTCGATCGTGATCTACGCGGTGATGGGCTGGATCGTGCTGGTGGCGGTCAAGCCGCTGATCGCCGCGCTCGGGACGGCGGGGTTTGCCTGGCTGGCGTCGGGCGGCGTGCTGTACACCGTGGGGATCATCTTCTTTGCCCTCGACCATCGGTTGCGGCATGCCCACGGGATCTGGCATCTGTTCGTGATCGCCGGGAGTTTGCTGCACTTTGTGGCGATTCTGTTTTACGTCCTTTAAGCGCCTATCAGTCGGCCGAGTTGTTCGCTGGCGCGCTGACTGAAGATCTGCAGCAAATCATTCAGCGTATGTGGCGGTGGTTCGGTGGCGCGAGTCACCGCGTACAGCGTGATCGGCAGCGGCGGGGCGAGAGGGCGGATAGTGGTGGTGGCCGATGAGGCACCCAGCGCGGTGAACGGATCGATCACCGCGACCCCGGCGCCGGACTCCACCATCGCTCGCGCCAGCGAATACGTCTGCACGGCGATCCGCACACGCGGCGGCGGTTCAACCGCTTCCAGATAACTATCGAGGCGTGCTGCCAGTGGGTCCGCGCTGGACAGTCCGATCAGCGGCGCCCCGGCCAATGCCATCAGCGGCAACGGCTGACCGGAGTCTTTCTCCGGCCAGTAACCTTTGGGCGCCAGCGCCACCAGCACCCCCGATGCCAATGCCTGGGCCTTCAGCCCCGGATGGTCCGGCAGCTGCAACGTCAGCGCCACGTCCACTTCGCGCATCAGCAGGTTCTGCATCAGCTCGCGGCTGTGGGCGCTCGACAGTTCGCAGGCGATGTCCGGGAACTGCGCGGTCCACTGCTGGATCGCTGGAGGCAGCAACGACAGCGCCAGCGCCGGGGTCGCGCCGATCCGCAGGCTGTGGCCGGGTTCGCGGCGCAGGCTCTGGGCCAGACGCCGCACGCCTTGCAGGCTTTCGGTGACCTTATCGACTTCGCGCTCCAGCTCCAGCGCTTCCGGGGTTGCCTGCAACTTGCCGCGCACCCGCAGAAACAACGGAAAGCCCAGTTGCTGCTCGGCGTGCTGCAAGACCTTGGTCACCGCCGGTTGTGAGACATGCAGCAATTGCGCAGCGGCGCTGATCGAGCCGGTCTGGCGGATGGCCTGGAAAATCTCGATGTGACGAAGGCGCATGATGATCCCATAACCTTTGTTTATAGGCCTGGCATCTTTATTCATTGTTCGGCGCCTGTCACCTCACCCTAACCTTGGCCTCGTCTTCAAGAACGGTTAAGGACAGACATGGCTCAGCGTGTGTGCATCATCGGCGGCGGCGTGATCGGGTTGGCAACGGCCTGGGCGCTGGTGCGCGACGGCTTCGAGGTGACGGTGGTCGAGGCGCGGCAGTCGCTGGGCAGCGAAACCAGTTTTGCCAACGGCGGCCAGTTGTCCTATCGCTACGTCGCGCCGCTGGCCGATGCCGGCGTACCGTTGCAGGCAATCGGCTGGATGCTGCGCGGCGATTCACCGCTGAAATTGCGCCCGCGCCTGGACCCGGCGCAGTGGCGCTGGATGGCCTCGTTTCTCGCCGCGTGCCGCACCTCGGTCAACCGCGAAAACGCCGCGCATCTGTTGCGTCTGGCGTTGTTCAGCCAGAGCACCCTGAAACGCTGGCGTGAGGACGACGGGCTCACCGGTTTCAATTGGCGGCGCAACGGCAAACTGGTGACCTTCCGCAACGCCGCCAGCTTCGAGCATGCACGCAAAGGCCTCGCCGATCCGCAGCAACAGCAGGTGTTGTCCGCCGCCGAATGTGCGCAACTTGAACTGGAACTGGCCGATGCGCCGTTTGTAGGCGCGATCTACACGCCGGATGAGGAAGTCGGCGACTGTCATGGCTTTTGCCAGCAGTTGGCGGCGCGCTTGAAGGCGTCGGGTCGCTGCGAGTTTCGTCTCGGTCAGGCAGTCACCGGCATTCGCCATAGTCACGGCGCCGTCACGGCCATTGAACTTGGCGAAGAGACCCTGCCGGTCGAACAACTGGTAATCGCCGCCGGCCATCGCAGCCCGTTGCTCGCGCTGCCCGGCCTGCGCCTGCCGCTGTATCCGCTGAAGGGCTACAGCCTGACCGTGCCGATTGGCAAAGTGCATCGAGCACCGGACGTGAGCATCACCGACTACGACCGCAAGATCGTCTACGCGCGTATCGGCGAACAACTGCGCGTGGCGGCAATGGTCGACATCGTCGGTTTCGACCCGGCGGTGGACCCCGAGCGGCTGGCGCTGATCAAGCGCCAGGCCCGCGACACCTTTCCCGACGCCGGCCACTACGACGCCGCCGTCGAATGGGCCGGCATGCGCCCGGCCACCCCCACCGGCGTTCCGCTGTTGGGCGCCACGGCGTATCGCAATCTGTGGCTCAACCTCGGCCACGGTGCGCTGGGTTTCACCCTGGCCTGCGGCAGCGGGCAGTTGCTCAGCGAACTGATCGGCGAGCAGCGCACATCCATTGATCTGCACGGGTTCAATCCCCGTGCGGCGTGACGGTTTCTGCTAAAACACCCCACCCACAACGGAGAATAACAATGCAAAAAATCACGTTGCTCGGCTGCACTCTGGCGCTGGTTTTCGGCGCTCAGGCGCAGGCCAATGAAGTGCCGCTGACCGGTACGCTCGGCAAGATTGCCAGCACCAATAGCATCACCCTGGGTTATCGCGATGCGTCGGTGCCGTTTTCGTATGTGGGCGATCACACCGGGCAGCCGATGGGGTATTCGGTGGAACTGGCAGGCAAGATCGTCGAGCGCATCCAGCAGCAACTGGCGCTGCCGGAGCTGAAGGTGAAGTACAACCTGGTGACGTCGCAGACGCGGATTCCGCTGGTTCAGAACGGCACGGTCGACCTTGAATGCGGCTCCACCGGGGTAACCGCCGAACGGCAGAAGCAGGTCGCGTTCTCCTACGGTTTCATCTACGTCAAAGGTCAGCTCCTGACTGCCAGGGACAGCGGCATCAAAAGCTTCGATGACCTGCGCGGCAAGAACGTGGTGACCACCGCCGGCACCACCAACGAGCGCTATCTGAAGAGCTACAACCTCGACCACAAACTGAACATGTTCGTCATCAGCGCCAAGGATCACGGCGAGGCATTCCAGATGCTGCAATCGGGGCGCGCTGCGGCATTCTACATGGACGATGCGTTGCTCTACGGCGAGCGGGCCAAGGCGCGCGATCCGCATAACTGGGTCGTGGTGGGGGAGGAGCAGTCGCGGGAAATCTACAGCTGCATGGTGCGCAAGGATGATCCGCAGTTTCTTGCGCTGGTGAACGGCGTGTTGGCCGACCTGTACAGCTCGGGGGAGATCAACGGGATTTACCGCAAGTGGTTCGAGCAGCCGATCCCGCCGAAGGGCCTGAACCTTGAGTTCCCGATGACCAGCGAACTCAAGGCAATCATCGCCAGACCAACCAGTGATCCGGTGCAGTGACGGGTTAGAAATCACCCCACAGTTGCTGCGCTACCGCCAGTGCCACAACCGGCGCGGTCTCGGTGCGCAGCACGCGCGGGCCGAGGCGGGCGGCGTGGAAGCCGTTGGCCTTGGCCTGCTCGACTTCGGCGTCGGACAAACCGCCTTCCGGGCCGATCAGGAACGCCAGCGTTGATGGCTTGGCATGGCTGACCAGCGGCTCGGCCACCGGGTGCAGCACCAGTTTCAGTTCGGCTTGCGTCTGTTTCAGCCAGTCGGCCAGCAACAGCGGTGGATGAATCACCGGCACCCGCGAACGACCGCATTGCTCGCAGGCGCTGATCGCCACCTGACGCCAGTGCAGCAGGCGTTTGTCGGCGCGTTCGTCCTTGAGGCGGACTTCGCAGCGCTCGCTGAAGATCGGGGTGATTTCAGTCACGCCCAGTTCGGTGGCTTTCTGGATCGCCCAGTCCATCCGCTCGCCCCGGGACAGGCCCTGGCCGAGGTGGATGTGCAGCGGCGATTCGACTTGACCGGCGAACTGCTCGTCGATCTGCACCACCACGCGCTTCTTGCCGACTTCCACCAGCGATCCGCGAAACTCATGGCCGGAGCCGTCGAACAACTGCACCGCATCGCCTTCGGCCATGCGCAGCACGCGGCTGATGTAGTGCGCCTGGGCTTCCGGCAGTTCGTGTTCGCCAGTGCTCAGCGGGGCGTCGATAAAAAAGCGGGACAGTCTCATGGTGGGTCTCTTTAAGTAGATCGTTCCCACGCTCTGCGTGGGAATGCCTCATTGGACGCTCTGCGTCCGCTTTTGGGACGCGGAGCGTCCCGGGCTGCATTCCCACGCAGAGCGTGGGAACGAGTGAAGTAAGCCGAATCAGCCCGGATCACGAAACCCGGGATGGAAATCCTTCGGCACCGCCACACTGACGTTGTCACGGGTGGCAATGTCGATGCCTTCGCTGGCGACTTCGGCGAGGAAGTCGATCTGCTCCGGGGTGATCACGTACGGCGGCAGGAAATACACCACGCTGCCCAGCGGACGCAGCAGCGCACCACGCTCCAGCGCATGCTGGAACACCTTCAGGCCGCGACGTTCCTGCCACGGATAAGCCTCTTTCGTGGCTTTGTCCTTGACCATCTCGATCGCCAGGACCATGCCGGTCTGCCGGACTTCCGAAACATTCGGATGATCCACCAGATGCGCCGTCGCCGACGCCATGCGTTGAGCCAGCGCCCGGTTGTTTTCGATCACGTTGTCCTGTTCGAAGATATCCAGGGTCGCCAACGCCGCCGCACAGGCCAGCGGGTTGCCGGTGTAGCTGTGCGAATGCAGGAAGGCGCGCAGGGTCGGGTAATCGTCGTAGAACGCGCTGTACACCTCGTCGGTGGTCAGGCACGCGGCCAACGGCAGATAACCGCCGGTCAGGGCTTTCGACAGGCACAGGAAGTCCGGGCGGATGCCGGCCTGTTCGCAGGCGAACATCGTTCCGGTGCGGCCGAAGCCGACGGCGATTTCGTCGTGGATCAGGTGCACGCCATAACGGTCGCAGGCCTCGCGCAACAGCTTGAGGTACACCGGGTGATACATGCGCATGCCGCCGGCGCCCTGGATCAGCGGCTCGACGATCACCGCAGCGACGCTGTCATGATTTTCCGCCAGCGTCTGCTCCATTGCCGCGAACATATTGCGCGAGTGTTCTTCCCAGCTCATGCCCTGCGGGCGCAGGTAGCAATCCGGGCTCGGCACCTTGATGGTGTCCATCAGCAGCGCTTTATAGGTTTCGGTGAACAACGGCACGTCACCGACTGACATCGCCGCCATGGTTTCGCCGTGGTAGCTGTTGGTCAGGGTGACGAAGCGTTTCTTGTTCGGCTGGCCGCGGTTGAGCCAGTAGTGAAAGCTCATTTTCAGCGCGACTTCGATGCAGGACGAACCGTTATCGGCGTAGAACACCCGGTTCAGGCCTTCCGGCGTCATCTTCACCAGACGCTCGGACAGCTCGATCACTGGCTGATGGCTGAAACCGGCCAGAATCACGTGTTCCAGCTGATCGACCTGATCCTTGATGCGCTGGTTGATGCGCGGGTTGGCGTGGCCGAACACGTTGACCCACCAGGAGCTGACCGCATCCAGATAACGCTTGCCTTCGAAGTCTTCGAGCCAGACGCCTTCACCGCGCTTGATCGGGATCAGCGGCAGCTGTTCGTGGTCTTTCATCTGGGTGCAGGGATGCCACAGCACCGCGAGATCGCGTTGCATCCACTGGTTGTTCAGGCCCATGTTCAGTCTCCTCGAGGCGGCTCGCGTCAGGCGCGGGCAAACAATCGCGCAAGCCTATGCAATGCATCGCGCCGGAACAACCCATTGTGTCGATTGAGCTACTTTGTATGGGCCGATAGACGTCGCTGGCGGCGTTTTGATGGCTGACGTATTCTTCGCGGTTCTTTGGGTCGTCTGACCCGCAAAACTGCTTTTTCCTACGTGTATTTCCGGAGTTCGCTGAATGTCTGTCGGTTGGCTGCGCGCCTGTGCGCTGGTGGTGTTGGGGCTGTTCAGCGTTACGGCGCTGGCCAAGGATAAAACCGCAATCGTGATCGGCGGCGGCCTGTCGGGCCTGACGGCGGCTTACGAACTGCAGAACAAGGGCTGGCAGGTCACGCTGCTCGAAGCCAAGCCGAGCCTGGGCGGTCGCTCGGGCATGGCCACCAGCGAGTGGATCGGCAACGACAAGACTCAACCGGTGCTGAACAAGTACGTTTCGACGTTCAAGCTGAGCACCACGCCGGCCCCTGAATTCGTTCGGACCCCGGGGTACCTGATCGACGGCGAGTATTTCTCCGCCGCCGACCTGACCGCCAAACAGCCTGCCACGGCTGAAGCGCTGAAGCGTTACGAGAAAACCCGTGACGATCTGGCGCGTTCGATCGACGATCCGCAAAACCCGGCGGCGACCAACACTCTGCACGCCCTTGATCAGATCAACGTCTCGAGCTGGCTCGACAAGCAGAACCTGCCGGCCACCGCACGTCAGCTGATCAACCAGGACATCCGCACCCACTACGACGAGCCTTCGCGCCTGTCGCTGCTGTACTTCGCACAGCAGAGCCGGGTGTATCGCGGCGTGTCCGACCGTGACCTGCGCGCTTCGCGTCTGGTCGGTGGCAGCCCGGTGCTGGCCCAGGCCTTCGTCAAACAGTTGAAAACCATCAAGACCAACTCGCCAGTATCTGCCATCACCCAAGACAAGGACGGCGTGACCGTCAAGGTCGGCAGCGTTGGCTACCAGGCCGATTACGTTGTGCTGGCGGTGCCGTTGCGCGCCCTCAACAAGATCCAGCTGACTCCGGCGCTGGACGCCCAGCACCTGGCCGCGATCAAAGGCACCAACTACGGCTGGCGTGACCAGATCATGCTGAAGTTCAAGACGCCGGTATGGGAAAGCAAGGCGCGGATGTCCGGCGAGATCTATAGCAACACCGGCCTTGGCATGTTGTGGATCGAGCCGGCCCTGAAGGGTGGCGCCAACGTGGTGATCAACCTGTCCGGCGATAACGCCCGCGTCATGCAGGCCTTTGGCGACAAGCAGATGGTCGATCAGGTGCTGATTCGCCTGCACACGTTTTATCCACAGGCTCGTGGTTCGTTTACCGGTTATGAAATCCGTCGCTACAGCACCGATCCATCGACCGGTGGTTCCTACCTCGCCTTCGGCCCTGGCCAGATCAGCAAATACTGGCGCCTGTGGGAGCGTCCGCTGCAGCGCGTAGCGTTTGCCGGCGAACACACCGACACCTTGTACCCGGGCACGCTGGAAGGCGCACTGCGCACCGGTCAGCGTGCTGCCAGTCAGGTTGAAGACCTGGCGGCGGGCAAATCCTTCGAACCGGTCAAGGTCGGCCCGGCAGCGGCCACCGCCGCAGCGGCGGGTGCGGGTGCGGCAGTAGCGGCGAAGAAAGGCAACTTCTTCACCAACCTGTTCGGCGGTTCGGACGACGACAAGAAGCCAGAGCCAGTGAAAGCGCCAGAGCCGGCACCTGCTCCAGCCGCTCCAGCGCCTGCACCGGCTCCGGCCCCTGCGCCAGCCCCGGTGGAAGCACCGAAGCCAGCGGCCCCGGTGAAAGCCGAGCCGGCGAAGAAAGCGGCAGCCAAACCAGCAGCGAAGAAACCGGCGGCCAAGACCGAGGCGAAAAAAGCCCCGGCCAAACCTGCAGCGAAAAAGGCTGAGCCGGCGAAGAAGCCAGCGGCCAAACCGGCGGCAACCACCGAGACCAAAGCGCAGTAAGGCTTTGCGGTGAATGAAAAAGCGCGGCTTTCAAGCCGCGCTTTTTTTTGCGTGGGATTCACAACATCCCGCCACACTTTTGTCTTTAATCTTTCCTTAACTCCCCTGTTCAAGACTCTTGATCGTATTTCTCGATATTTCAAAGCAAAATTTTCCGCTTTAATTCGATAGATAACTCGCTAGTCTTGGTTCGCAGTTCTCACAGGATTTGGGCAATGCAGCTACGTAACTCTTCTTCGCGCTACGGTTGGGTCAGCATCTTCATGCACTGGGGTGTGGCGCTGGCGGTCTTCGGGCTGTTCGCGCTCGGTCTGTGGATGGTGGGGCTGGATTACTACAGCACCTGGCGCAAAGACGCGCCGGATCTGCACAAGAGCATCGGTCTGGTGCTGTTGGCTGTGATGGTGTTGCGGGTGTTGTGGCGCTTTGTCAGCCCACCGCCGCCAACGTTGCAGAGCTACAGCCGCATGACCCGCATCGGCGCTAGGTTCGGCCATGGGTTTCTCTACCTTGCGCTGTTCGCCGTGATGATTGCCGGTTACCTGATTTCCACCGCAGACGGTGTCGGGATCCCGGTGTTTGGCCTGTTTGAAGTTCCTGCACTGGTTTCCGGACTACCGGATCAGGCAGATACCGCCGGTGTGATTCATCTCTGGCTGGCGTGGGCGCTGGTAATTTTTTCCGGTCTCCATGCGTTGGCAGCATTGAAGCACCACTTTATCGATCGTGATGCGACCCTGACACGAATGCTGGGACGCAAAGCCTGATGTTCAACCTCGACTCCAAAGGAAAACAAAGCATGTTGAAAAAGACTCTGGCCGCTCTGGCAATCGGCTCTGCCGTCCTGTCCGCCAATGTGATGGCCGCTGACTACGTAGTCGACAAAGAAGGCCAGCACGCCTTCGTCGACTTCAAGATCAGCCACCTGGGCTACAGCTTCATCACCGGTACCTTCAAGGACATCGATGGCAAGTTCAGCTTCGACGCTGCCAAGCCTGAAGACAGCAAGATCGAGTTCAACGTGAACACCGCCAGCGTGTTCACCAACCACGCCGAGC
The DNA here is from genome assembly GCF_021602345.1 of Pseudomonas pharyngis. Taxonomy (GTDB): domain Bacteria; phylum Pseudomonadota; class Gammaproteobacteria; order Pseudomonadales; family Pseudomonadaceae; genus Aquipseudomonas; species Aquipseudomonas pharyngis. Next base: position 213,453 of record NZ_BQID01000001.1, on the reverse strand, counting down.
GCGACAAGCACATCGCCAGCGCTGACTTCCTGAACGCCAGCAAGTTTGCCAAGGCGACCTTCGTCTCCACCAGCGTCAAGTCCACCGGTGCCAACACCGCTGACGTGACCGGCGACCTGACCATCCTGGGCGTCACCAAGCCAGTGGTCGTGAAGGCGACCTTCCTGGGCGAAGGCAAGGATCCATGGGGTGGCTACCGTGCCGGCTTCGAAGGCACCACCACCATCAAGCGTTCCGATTTCGGCAAGCAGAAAGACCTGGGTCCGAAGTCCGACGCGGTCGAGCTGTACGTTTCGTTTGAAGGTGTGAAAGCGAAGTAATTTTCGCCGGCCACACAAAAAACGCCCCCGGTCTTGCGATCGGGGGCGTTTTTTATGGCCTGCCGTAACTCTCGTCTCAGCAACGCGCAAAAAAATGCCCCGGTTTTCAGGCCGGGGCATTTTTCATTGCAGTCGAAAACTCAGCGATTGCGGGTCAGCAAGGCCGGTTTTTCACCGCGTGGGCGGCTTGGCAGTTGATCCAGCTGCTCAGGCGTCGGGAAGCGGTCGGCTTTCGACTCCTTGTGCATGATCTTCGGGCCACTGCTGCGCGGGTTCTGCACGGCCGGTTCGGCGCGCTGCTGATCGTCACGGGCCGGGCGGCGGTTGCGCGGATTTTCATCGCGACGACCCTGGCCGTCACGCGGAGCACCGTTGCGTGGGCCACTGCGTTTGCCTGGCGGGGTGCCGGTGCTCGAGCCGTTGCTGTTGCGCGGGCCGTTCTGGCGACCTTGCGACTGACCGCCGCGTGGTGCGCCCGAACCTGCGCCTTGCGCCGGAGCGCCTGGACGACGGTTGCGACCACCGGCCGGAGCCTGCTTCGGCACGTAATCAACGCGGTTACCGAAGTTATCGATATCGTCGTCGAGGAATTCGTCCGGAGCACGGTCAGCAGCGGCGCGTGGTGGCTGGCTTGGCTGGCGTTGTTCGCGGGCCGGGGTGCCTTCACGCGGCTTCTGTTGACGGGCTGGACGCTCGCCACGTTCGCCGGCCGGTTTTTCCTTGCCCTTGTCTTTGCCTTTGTCTTTACGACCGCCGCCACCGCCGCCGCCATTCGGGCCGTCGCCGCGTGGGCCACGGGCATTGCGCGGGTTGCGCATGTCCGGACGTTCACGGGCTTCCGGCTTCTCGGCCTCGATGGTGCTGGCATCGAAACCCATCAGGTCGCCGTCGGCGATTTTCTGCTTGGTCATGCGTTCGATGCTTTTCAGCAGTTTTTCTTCGTCCGGCGCGACCAGCGAGATCGCCTCGCCCGAACGACCGGCCCGGCCGGTACGGCCGATACGGTGGACGTAGTCCTCATCGACGTTCGGCAGTTCGAAGTTGACCACGTGTGGCAACTGGTCGATGTCCAGGCCACGGGCGGCGATGTCGGTGGCAACCAGGATGCGCACTTCACCGGCCTTGAAGTCGGCCAGGGCTTTGGTGCGGGCGTTCTGGCTCTTGTTGCCGTGGATCGCCACAGCCGGCAGGCCGTGTTTGTCCAGGTACTCGGCCAGACGGTTGGCGCCGTGCTTGGTGCGTGTGAACACCAGCACCTGTTCCCACGCGCCGGCGGTAATCAGGTGGGCCAGCAGCGCACGCTTGTGGCTGGCCGGCAGACGGAAGACGCGTTGTTCGATGCGCTCGACCGTGGTGTTCGGCGGCGTCACTTCGATGCGTTCCGGGTTGTGCAGCAGTTTGCCGGCAAGATCCGTGATGTCTTTGGAGAAGGTCGCCGAGAACAGCAGGTTCTGACGCTTGGCCGGCAGGCGCGCGAGGACTTTCTTCACGTCGTGGACGAAGCCCATGTCGAGCATGCGGTCGGCTTCGTCGAGCACGAGAATTTCGACGTGGGACAGATCGACGCTGCCCTGGCCGCACAGGTCGAGCAGTCGACCGGGGCACGCCACCAGCACGTCAACGCCACGGGACATGGCCTGAACCTGCGGGTTCATGCCGACGCCGCCGAAGATGCACGCGCTGACGAATTTCAGGTCGCGGGCGTAGATCTTGAAACTGTCGTGAACCTGCGCCGCGAGTTCGCGGGTAGGGGTCAGCACGAGCACGCGCGGTTGGCGCGGGCCGTGACGCTGGGATTTGTCCGGGTGACCGTTGGGAAACAGCCGCTCCAGGATCGGAAGGGCGAAACCGCCGGTTTTACCAGTACCTGTCTGAGCCGCAACCATCAGGTCGCGACCTTGCAACACGGCGGGAATGGCCCGCTGTTGCACCGGAGTAGGCTCGGTATAGCCCGCATCTTCGATAGCGCGGACCAAAGCCTCGGAGAGACCGAGGGAAGCAAAGGACATGAGTAATCCTGTTTCAGTTAGGGCTTGGCCCAATGGGAGTCTTGCCTGGCGCGAATGGCGTTTAAGAGGACGCAATCCCGTCCGGTCCTGCTGCGGTTCCGAAGGCACGTCCGGAGCGCTCGCGCGGGCTGAAAAGCTGCGCTGTAGCGGGTCGGGAGGCCTGTTACGGTTCCGGGCGTCCGGGCGTGAGCCTGGCGGGAACGCCGGAGTATAACAGAGCAATCACTGCGCGCCGCTTTCCTGCTGCTCAACGGTTTTGCCGCTGGCGGTGGCGTTGCCCAGCGGTGCCGCCAGGGCGGGGGCTGCGCCGTAGCGAGCGCTGAGCTCGGCATAGGCCGGTTCGCGCTTGAAACGCTTGAGTTCGGCGCCGAAGCGCTGCACCAGCAAATCCATCCCCGCATTGCGTCGCACGGCCAGAAACTGGCTCTGGCGGCTGATGACCGTGGGGTTTTCAGTGATCTGGTTGCGGATATCCAATTCATCGAGCAAATGCTGACCCACCCGGCGGTCGGTGATCAACAGGTCGATGCGCCCGCGCACCAGTTTGCCGAAGTTGGCTTCGTGGGTTGGGGCCGGCTCGCGGGTGAATAACGTTGATTCGCGAAAATCGGGGCTGTACAGGTAGCCCGGCGACGTACCGATGGTCAGGCCCTTGAGGTCTTCGAGGCTGCGAAAAGGGTGCGGGCGGTCGTTGGCGTAAAACATCACGAACTCGACGTCCGACAGCGGTTCGCTCGGATAGAGCAGGGTGGCGTCGCGTTCATCGCTGTGGAAGATGTCCAGCGCGCCGTCGGCCTGGCCGGTTTCGAGCATCGACAGGCAGCGTTTCCACGGCAGGAACTGCCATTCGACTTCGATGCCCAGGCGCTTGAACACGATGGCGGTGGTTTCGTAGTCCAGTCCGAGGTTCTTGCCGTCTTGTTCATAGACGTACGGCGCCCACGGTTCGGTGACGATACGCAGCTTCTCGCCCCGAGCGGCAAAGCTCAGGCAAGCAAAAACCAGCACGGCGAATAACTGCGTGATCAAAGGCATGGCTTGAGATTACGACGAGAAACGGCAAAGAGCCAGAAACTGGCCGCAGAAGCTCTGTTTCGGGCGTTTAAAAGCAAAAGATCGCAGCGGCGAAAGCGCTGTAGGCACTGTCGTGGCTGCGATCTTCTGGTTCTGCGGTTACGTCTTTTTAGCGCGGCAGCTTCAGGTTGTTCCAGATCGCCAGGCTCGGTTCGGCCTGGTTCATGGAATAGAAGTGCAGGCCGGGTGCGCCGCCTTGCAGCAGGCGCTCGCACATCTCCGTGACGACCTGTTCGCCAAAACGCTGAATGCTTTGGCTGTCATCGCCGTAGGCTTCCAGCTGCTTGCGAATCCAGCGCGGGATTTCCGCACCGCAGGCATCGGAGAAACGCGCGAGTTTGCTGTAGTTGGTGATCGGCATGATCCCCGGCACGACCGGAATGTCCACGCCCAGCGCCTGCAAACGGTCGACAAAGTAGAAGTAGCTGTCGGCGTTGAAGAAGTACTGAGTGATCGCGCTGTCGGCCCCGGCACGGGCCTTGCGCACGAAGTTGGCGAGATCGTCCTCGTAGTTGCGCGCTTGCGGATGCATTTCCGGGTAGGCGGCGACTTCGATGTGGAAATGATTGCCGGTTTCTTCACGAATGAATTCAACCAGTTCATTGGCGTGACGCAGCTCGCCGCTGGTCATGCCCATGCCGGACGGCAGGTCACCGCGCAGGGCGACGATGCGCTTGATGCCGGCGGCCTTGTACTCGTTCAGCAGGCCGCGCAGGTCGTCCTTGCTGTCGCCGACGCACGACAGGTGCGGGGCGGCGGGGATTTTGACTTCGCTTTCCAGCTGCAACACGGTGTTCAGCGTGCGGTCACGGGTCGAACCGCCAGCGCCGTAGGTGCAGGAAAAGAAGTCGGGGTTGTAGGTGGCCAGCTGACGGGCAGTGGCGAGCAGTTTTTCATGCCCAGCATCGGTCTTGGTCGGGAAGAACTCGAAGCTGTAGCGACGGTCTTGGGACATGGAGGGGACCTCCAGCTACAAGCTGCAAGCTTCAAGCTGCAAGAGCAGCGGAGGTGCGCTGGTCTCTTGTGCCTGAAGCTTGCGGCCTGACACTGTTTTGACAAATAGGGGCAGAGCTTTCGGGCTTCGCGCGGCAAGCCCGGCTTGTGGCCTTGCTTGCCGCTTGAAGCTTGAAGCTCGCAGCTGCTCTTAGTAGCGGTAAGCGTGCGGCTTGAACGGGCCTTCGACGGTCACGCCGATGTAGTCAGCCTGTTGCTTGGTCAGTTGAGTGACCACGCCGCCGAAGCCGCGAACCATTTCCAGGGCCACTTCTTCGTCGAGTTTCTTCGGCAGTACTTCAACGGTCAGGCGCTCGGCTTTCTGGGCTGGCGACAGGTCGGCGTACTTCTGGCCGAACAGGAAGATCTGCGCCAGCACCTGGTTGGCGAACGAACCGTCCATGATGCGGCTCGGGTGACCGGTGGCGTTGCCCAGGTTCACCAGACGACCTTCGGCCAGAAGGATCAGGTAGTCGTCGTTCTGAGCGTCGAAAGCGCCCGGGCCGGTACGGTGGATCTTGTGTACCTGTGGCTTCACTTCTTCCCATGCCCAGTTCTTGCGCATGAAAGCGGTGTCGATTTCGTTGTCGAAGTGACCGATGTTGCAGACAACGGCGCGCTTCTTCAGGGCTTTGAGCATGTTTGCGTCGCAAACGTTGACGTTACCGGTGGTGGTCACGATCAGGTCGATCTTGCCCAGCAGCGCTTTGTCGATGCTCGCTTCAGTGCCGTCGTTGATACCGTCGATGAACGGCGAAACCAGTTCGAAACCGTCCATGCAGGCTTGCATGGCGCAGATCGGGTCGACTTCGGAGACTTTGACGATCATGCCTTCCTGACGCAGGGACTGGGCCGAACCCTTGCCCACGTCACCGTAGCCGATGACCAGCGCTTGCTTGCCGGACAGCAGGTGGTCGGTACCGCGCTTGATGGCATCGTTCAGGCTGTGACGGCAGCCGTACTTGTTGTCGTTCTTGGACTTGGTCACCGAGTCGTTGACGTTGATGGCCGGGATTTTCAGCTCGCCCTTGGCCAGCATGTCCAGCAGACGGTGCACGCCGGTGGTGGTTTCTTCGGTCACGCCGTGAACGCGGTCCAGAACCTGTGGGTATTTCTTGTGCAGCAGCTCGGTCAGGTCGCCGCCGTCGTCGAGGATCATGTTGGCGTCCCATGGCTGGCCATCCTTCAGGATGGTCTGCTCCAGGCACCACTCGTACTCTTCTTCAGTCTCGCCTTTCCAGGCGAAAACCGGGATGCCGGCAGCAGCGATGGAAGCAGCGGCCTGGTCCTGAGTCGAGAAAATGTTGCAGGACGACCAGCGCACTTCGGCACCCAGGGCAACCAGGGTTTCGATCAGCACGGCGGTCTGAATGGTCATGTGGATGCAGCCGAGGATTTTTGCGCCTTTCAAAGGCTGCTCGGAAGCGTACTTGCGGCGCAGACCCATCAGGGCCGGCATTTCCGATTCGGCGATGATGGTTTCGCGACGGCCCCAGGCAGCCAGGGACATGTCGGCAACTTTGTAATCGTTAAAATCGGCAGGCGTGATAACAGCGCTCATGAAGAGCCTCCATTCGTAATGTATGCGAATGGGCGCCGTTGTGCGTTTAGTGTCCGGCCTGAGCCGGTCAACGCCCCATCCGAGCCTGACAGGTTGAACCTGCTGCAGCGCCCCTCGGACAGGTGGCGGGAAAACGGTATCAAGTGAACGTTACGGTTTTGAAACGGGGGCGATTATAGCCGTCTAGACTGATCTTCCAAAGGGTTTCTGTCGGCCAGATGAAGATCGCCAATCGCGACCATAGTAGAAGCCTCATGGAGCATGACCGCTCAGTCTGCCAAGATGGCGCCATCATTCGGCAAGACGCTCAGGAGTGAAGATGAATTTCCACACCCGCAAGTGGGTAAAACCCGAAGACCTCAACCCCAACGGCACCCTGTTCGGCGGCAGCCTGCTGCGCTGGATCGACGAGGAAGCGGCGATCTACGCCATCGTTCAACTGGGCAACCAGCGTGTGGTGACCAAGTACATTTCCGAAATCAACTTCGTCAGCGCCTCGCGCCAGGGCGACATCATCGAACTGGGCATCACCGCCACCGAGTTCGGCCGCACCTCGATCACCCTGACCTGCGAAGTGCGCAACAAGATCACCCGCAAGAGCATCCTGACCGTCGAGAAGATGGTCTTCGTCAACCTCGGCGAAGACGGCTTGCCGGCGCCGCACGGGCGAACCGAGATCAGGTATGTCAAAGACCAGTTCAAGGATGACGTGCCCGTTACCGAGTAATCGCGTCACACCGGCGAACGGAAGCCGAGCGGCGCGTGTCGTAGCCTTATGACCCCGCCACCGGTTTCCCGCCATGACCACACCAACAGACGGCAAGACCCCCGACCTCTCGGCCAAGGAACAACACGAAGTCGAGAAAAACCAGCCGCCCCGGGCGGCGGTCCTGCATGAAATCATCCGCAAACAAGGCGACCAGGAACTGGAGCGCAGCATCGCCGCGCTGTGGTGGTCGGCGCTGGCAGCCGGGCTGACCATGGGCCTGTCGCTGATGGGCATGGGCCTGCTCAACTCGCGTCTGCCCGAGGGCGACGAATTCAAGGTGATCGCCAGCTTCGGCTACTGCGCGGGTTTTCTCGCGGTGATTCTCGCCCGCCAGCAACTGTTCACCGAAAACACCCTGACCGCCGTGCTGCCGGTGATGACCAAGCCGACCCTGGCCAATTTCGGCCGGTTGATCCGGCTCTGGACCGTGGTGCTGTTCGGCAACCTGTGCGGGACGATTCTGGTGGCGTACGTGATGCTCGAACTGCCGATCTTCGACAGCAAGACCGACGAGGCCTTCCTCGAAATCGGCCGCAAGGTCATGGAGAACCATGCGAGTCAGATGTTCGCCAAGGGCATCGTCTCGGGCTGGATGATCGCCACCATGGTCTGGATGATCCCGTCCATGGAAAGCGCGAAGATGTGGATCATCATCCTCATTACCTATCTGATGGCACTGGGCGATTTCACTCACATCGTGGTGGGGTCGGCGGAGGTGTCGTATCTGGTGTTTGCCGGCGAGTTGCCGTGGAGTGACTTCTGGGCGGTGTTTGCCGGGCCGACCCTGGCGGGGAACATCATCGGCGGCAGTTTCATCTTTGCCCTGATCAGTCATGCGCAGATCCGCAGTGAAAGCGGCGCGCCGAAAGAAACGGATGCGCCGAAGGAATCTGCGGACCAGGCCGAAAAGCCCGATCCGCAGCGGATCAAGAAATGATCAATGGTGCGCGGGCTCGGCAGCGGTCGCCGGCTCATCGCGGGTTGCGTGCTTGACCAGTTTGCCGATGGTCAGGCCCTGCAACAGGATCGACGACAGCACCACGATGTAAGTGATGCTCAGCAGCAGATCGCGCTCCGGGCCCAACGGCAGGGCCAGGGCCAGTGCCACCGAAACACCGCCGCGCAATCCGCCCCAGGTCAGGATCCGGATCGTGCCGCGCGGCACCGTGCGCCAGCGCCGCAGCAAGACGATGGCCGGGGCCACGGTGAGCAGGCGCGACAGCAGAATCGCCAGCGCCAGCAAACTCGCCGCCGCCACGTGCAGCCAGTTGAACGGCAGCAGCAACAGCTCCATCCCGATCAGCGCGAACAGCAACGCGTTGAGCATGTCGTCGAGCAATTCCCAGAAACCGTCGAGGTATTTGCGCGTCATGTCGTTCATCGCCAGGTTGCGACCGAGGTTACCGATGATCAGCCCGGCGACCACCATCGCAATCGGCGCCGAGACATGCAGCTCGGTGGCCATCGCCGAACCGCCAATCACCAGCGCCAGGGTCAGCATGACTTCGATCTGGTGCTGCTCGATGCTCTTGATCATCAGGTACACCAGATAACCGATCAGCCCGCCGAACAGCACGCCACCGATGGCTTCGTGAGCAAACAGCATGGCCGTGGCGCCGATAGTCGGGGTTTCGCCCAGTTGCGCGATGCCCAGCAGCACGGTGAACACCACTACGGCGGTGCCGTCGTTGAACAGCGATTCGCCGACGATGGTGGTCTTCAGCGGCTTCGAGGCATTGGCCGTACGCAGCACGCCGAGGACGGCAATCGGGTCGGTCGGAGAAATCAGCGCACCGAACAACAGGCAGTAGAGGAAGCTCACGTGCCAGCCGAACAGGGCAAAAATGTAGTAGGCGAGGCTGCCGATCACGGCGGTGGCGATCAGTACGCCGAAGGTCGCCAGCAGGCCGATGGGCCAGCGATAGCTGCGCAGGTCGTTCAGGTTCACGTGCAAGGCGCCGGCGAACAGCAGGAACGACAGCATCCAGTTCATCAGCAGATCGCCGAAGTCGATCTGGCCGATCAGTTGCTGCACGCGCTCTTCCAGACCGGGGTAACCGAGCAGGCTCAGGCCTTGCAGCAACAGGGAAAACATCAGTGCGGTAACCATCACGCCGATGGTCGGAGGCAGGCCGATGAAGCGGAAATTCACGAAGGTGAGGAGGGTGGTGAGGCAGATGAAAGCGGCGACGAGTTCAAGCATCCGGGGTCCTTTGGATGGGGGTGAAAGACAGCGCGGCCATTCATGGACGCAAGGGTTGGATGGGCTGACGCCGGGTGGGGACACAATTGTGTCCCCCGGGAAAATCAGCCGGACACATTGACCGCAGCGACACCCCGACGTTGCAGGTAGATGAAAAACAGCGCCGTCAGCACGGTCAGCACGCCTACCAGCGCGCCGGTCCACGGCAGGTCCGCCAGGTCCGCGCCACTGGCCACCACCAGCCCGCCGATCCATGCGCCGGCGGCATTGCCGAGGTTGAACGCGCTCTGGTTCAGGGTCGAACCGAGGTTCGGTGCCTCGTGAGCCTGATCGATGATCAGCAGTTGCAGGATCGGGCACAGGGCGAAGGCAAAAATCCCCCACAGCACCAGCGTGATCGCCGCCGGAACCACCGAGCGACTGGTCTGGCTGAACGCCGCCAGAATCACCACCACCGCCAGCGCAACACCCACCAGCGACGGCAACAGACGGCTGTCGGCCAGGCGTCCGCCGAGCATGCTGCCGCCGGTCAGGCCGACACCGAACAACAGCAGCATCACCGTCACGCCGTGGGGGCTGACGCCGGTGATGTCCTGCAGAATCGGCGCGATGTAGGTGAACACGCTGAACAGGCTGGTGGAGGCCAGCACGCTCATGCCCAGTGCCAGCAACACGTTGACCTTGCCCAGCACCTTGAACTCGCTGGCGAGGTTGGCCTTGTCCATCGGGATGTGTTTCGGCAACCACAGCCATTGGGCGAGGGCGGCGATCACACCGATCACCGAGACCGCCCAGAAGGTCGAGCGCCAGCCGGCGTACTGGCCGAGCGCCGTGCCCAGCGGTACGCCGAGGACGTTGGCCAGGGTCAGGCCGGTGAACATCATGGCAATCGCCTGCGCTCGCTTGTTCGGTGCGACCAGCCCGGCGGCCACCACCGAACCGATGCCGAAGAACGCGCCGTGGCACAGCGCGGTGACCACTCGCGCCGCCATCAGCGTTGCGTAGTTCGGCGCCAGTGCGCACAGCACGTTGCCGAGGATGAACATCAGCGTCATGCCCAGCAGCGTGGCCTTGCGCGGCATGTTGGCGGTGCCGATCGCGAGGATCGGCGCACCGAACACCACGCCCAGGGCGTAGCCGGTGATCAACAGGCCAGCGTGGGGAATGCTCACCGCGAGGTCGCGGGCGACATCGGGCAGCAGGCCCATGATGACGAATTCAGTGGTGCCGATGCCGAAAGCGGCAACAGCGAGTGCAAGCAAGGCGAGTGGCATGCGCAAGGTCTCTGTCGGTAGTCTTGACGCTTTGATCAGGCATACGCAGGCCGGCGACCGGTCTCGGGCGAGAACGGGCAGGCAGGAATTATTGGAATTTATCTGTGCGCAACTGAGTGCGGCGTGGTCGCTTGCAGTATAAACAGCTGCTGACACATCGCGAATCAATAATCTGACTAATTGGCTCAGGTTCAACAACAAGAACAAAGGAGTGGCATGTGCTGGCGACAGCTCTGGTGTTGGTGGCGGCGCTGTTGCACGCAGCGTGGAACACGTTGATCAAGTTCAGCGCCGAACGGCTGCTGGTGGTGGCCTGCATGGACACCGTGGCGCTGTTGTTCGTCGCGCTGGCGATGCCTTTCATCAGCCTGCCGCCGGCGGAAATCTGGCCGTGGATTCTGGCGTCGGCAGCGTTCGAGCTGCTTTATCGCTACCTGTTGATTCAGGCCTATCGGGTCGGCGACCTGGGGCTGGTCTATCCGTTGATGCGCGGATTGTCGCCGCTGGTGGTGCTGGCGCTGACCCTGATCTTCGCCGGCGAAGTGCTGACCACCCAGCAGATCTTCGGGATCCTGCTGATCCCGCTGGGCATGGCTTGCCTGCTCTGGCAGGGCGGCGGCGGGAAACATTTGCCGTGGGCGATGCTGCCGGTAGTGGCGCTGATCGGCTTGTGCATCGGTTGCTACACCTACATCGACGGTCAGGCGTTGCGGCGCTGGTCGCATCCGCTGGATTACCTGGTCTGGGTCACGCTGCTCAGTGCCTGGCCTTTCCCGTTGCTGGCGTGGGTGGCCAAGCGGCCGGCGTTCAAGCTGTTCTGGCGCGAGCAATGGAAGCTGGGACTGGCGGTCGGGTTCTGCGTGTTGTTCAGCTACGCTCTGGTGCTGTGGGCGATGCAGTTGGGCTCGATTGCCGAAGCGGCGGCGTTGCGTGAAATCAGCGTGATCCTGGTGGTGCTGTTCGGCATGCGTTACCTGAAAGAACCTTTCGGCCGGCCGCGGCTCTTAGCCTGTGGGCTGGTACTGATCGGCATGTTGGTGATGAAGTTCTGACCGCCCGGCAACTCTAAAACTCGAAAGAAGGACGGTGTTATGACGGTGGCTTTGTGGTGTGTGTTGATCGCGATTTTTCTGCCCTATCTGTGCACCGTCGTGGCCAAGGCCTCGGGCGGTTTCAGACTGCGGGACAATCATGATCCCCGGGACTTTCTGGACAGCGTGGATGGCGTGGCGCGCCGTGCCCATGCGGCGCAACTGAACAGTTTTGAAGTGACCCCGGCGTTTGCGGCGGCGGTGATCGTCGCGCACCTGGTGGGCACGGCAGAGCTGGTGACGGTCAATGTGCTGGCGGTGCTGTTCATCACCAGTCGCCTGCTCTACATCATTTGCTATCTGGCGGACTGGGCGGCTTTGCGCTCGTTGGTATGGTTTGTCGGGATGGTGCTGATTGCTAGCTTCTTCTTCGTTTCGATCTGAACCTGAAAAGATCGCAGGCTGACGAGGCCTGCGATCTTTTGCATTGTGCTTACGGCTTGTCGGCTACCTGCGGCACTTGCGGCAACGCCGCGCCTTTTGGCCAGAGCATCCAGATCTGTCCTTGCTGTTTCATGTCGCCCGCCAGTTGCCCGGCGGCATCGCCGGTGCCCCAGAACAGATCCGCGCGAACCTCACCGGCAATCGCGCCGCCAGTGTCCTGCGCAGCCACCGGGCGTACCAGCGGCGTGCCGTCGGGGCGAGTGGTCGACAGCCACAACAGGCTGCCCAGCGGAATCACCTTGCGGTCCACTGCCGCGCTGTAACCGGCGGTCAGCGGCACATTCAGCGAGCCGCGCGGCCCTTCGTTGCTGTCCGGGTTGCGGGTGAAAAACACGTAGCTCGGATTGCTCGCCAGCAGTTCCGGAATGCGCGATGGGTTGGCCTTGGCCCAGTTGCTGATCGCACCCATGGTGACTTCTTCTTTTTTCAGCTCGCCCTGTTCCACCAGCCAGCGGCCGATCGGTCGGTACGGGTGACCATTCTGGTCGGCGTAGGCGATGCGCAGTTGTCGGCCGTCATCGGTCTGAATTCGCCCCGACCCCTGAATCTGCAGGAATTGCAGGTTCATCGGGTCGGTCAGCCACGCCACGACCGGCGCCTTGACGCCTTTGGTCTCGATGGTCGCTGCGTCGTCGTAAGGCTTGAGCACGCGACCTTCGAGGCGGCCGCGCAGGCGCTTGCCTTTGAGTTCCGGGTAAATACTTTCCAGCGAGACAATGATCATGTCTTCGGGCACGCCATACACCGGCACGTTGGCGGTGGCGGTTTGCGTCAGGCTGCCGGGATAGACCGGTTCGTAGTAGCCGGTGATCAGGCCGTTGGGATTGTCGTTTTCGGCGCGCAGGCCGAAGACGTCGAGGTTCTGCTTGAGGAAGGCGCGAATGTCGCCGGCGCTTTGCGGCACGTTGGCGGCTGCCGCACAGGTCGGGCCCCAGACCGGGTCAGCCTTGAGCCGGGTGCACGCGCTGCGCCACGAGCTGAATCCGGCCACCAGATCGCTGTCGGACACCGCAGGCAACGCTTCCCAAGTGGCGCTGGAGTAGGTGGCCAGGGCGTGGGTTTTCGGCTTGGCGCTGTCGCCACCGGTGCAGCCGGCGAGGATCGCCAGCAGCGGCAGGGTGACGATGAGCGGATGACGCCAGGCCTTGAAGCGGCTGTTCATGGAGAATTTCCTGTGCCGGTTGCTGAAGTGCTCCATGCGCTCAAGCAACCCTTATTGTTAATAGGGCTATTGGTGTTTGGCGGTGACGCGAGGATACTGGCCGCCGATTTCCGTGACCTGAAGCCACCATGACTCTTAAAAGAATTTCTGTTGTATTGCTGGCCTGTCTGACCTTGTCCGCCTGTGGCGGTGTAGACCCGAATTCCCCGCTGGGTCAGCGCAAGGCGATCTTCAAGCAGATGCTCAAGACCGGCGAAGACCTGGGTGGCATGTTGCGTGGGCGCATCCCGTTCGACGGAGCGAAATTCGCCGAAGGCGCGGTCAAGCTCGATGCGTTGTCCCATGAGCCGTGGAAACATTTTCCGCAGGTGCGCGAAGAAGATCACACCAGCGCCAAGGACGATGTCTGGCAGAAACAGGCCCGTTTCCAGGAAATGGCCCGCACCCTTGAGGCGGCCACCGGTGAACTGGTGATCGCCAGCAAGGTTCAACCCTACAAGGCCAGCAACCTGGGGCCGGCCGTGCAGAAAGTCGAAGATGCCTGCAGTGCCTGCCATAAAGAGTTTCGCGACCACTGATGTTCAAGGGATCACAGCCTTTGGCCGTGATCCCCGGCTTTCTTACTTGTCGAGTTCGTCCAGCGCGTCCTGCAATTCCTTGCGCGATTCGGCGAGCTTGTTCTTGCGCTTGTCGATCTTCTCCGGATCGCCCTTCTTCATGGCCTTGTCCAGATCAGCCTGACGCCTGCTCACTTCGTGCTTGGCGTCGAGTACCTTGTTTTCCCGCTCTTTCTTCAGGCCGGCGTCGGTGCAGTGTTCGGTGACTTCGCGCAGGGCGGTTTCGAGGCCGGCCTGCTGGTCGGCATTGCCGCGGGACTTGGCCTGTTCGATCTGATTGATGATGCCCTGCTTCTTGGCAGCACAACCGGTCAGGCCCGGCGCGTCTTCGTCGGCCATCACGGGGCCGGCGAGGACTGCGCAGAAAGACAGCAGGGCGAGCGGTGCGAGAAATTTCATAAAAGCTCCATGTGCAAAGGCAATCGTATCGGTGAAGCACTGCGCTGTTGGAGCGCTCCGGGGGACTTGGGTTCCCGGTGGGCCGGGGATTGCGTGTTCAGAAGCCGTCGACACCGGCGGCTTGCAAGGTTTTACTCAGGGCCAGTACCTGCGGGTCACGAAAAAAGGCGCTCAATTGCGCCGCGCGACCCGGGCCGATTCCGGCTTCTGCCTGCCATTGTTCGGTGTTGCGTTGTGCCAGCGTCTGCCATGAATCGGCGAGTGTTGCCTGACCGGTCGGTGGCAGCCCCAGGGCTTTGAGCCACTGCAGGAACGGCCGTTGGCGGGCGCTGTGAAAACTGTGCAGCAGGCGGGCACTGCTGCGCTCGCCGAGACCGGCAATGTTAGCAAGCTCCGGCCCGTCGAGGGTCAACCAATCCAGCAGGCTGTTCAGGCGGCCTGTTTCCAGAAGTTTCTCCCAGGTGCCGCGACCGACATGGGGCAGGGCCAGTCCCTGCTTGCCGCTGAGCCAGGTCAGGCGGGCGAGGAACTGGCTTTCGCAGCCCGGTGTCGGTTGCCAGCAGCTCAGGGCGTGAAAGTCGCGGGCGAGCGGAACGTTCAGCTCCACGCGTTCAGTGCTGCGCAGCACCACGCTGTCGAGGCGCGGAATCGTCAGCCCGGCCAGGCTGATTGCCACCTGATCGCCGGGCCGAATGTCCAGCTCCTGCCAGCGTCTGAGCGAACTGACGCTGACCCGTTTGATCTGCCGGTCATCGAGCATCACCGGCGACAGTTCAAGCACCGGCGTAATGCGCCCGGTGCGGCCGATCTTGAAGTTCACCTTGCGCACATCGGCCAGTGCCTGGGCAAAAGGGTACTTCCAGGCGACAGCCCAGTAGGGCGGACGAGCCTGCCAGCGCTCTGCCGGTGGCCGCAGGCTTTGGCGCAGAACCACTCCGTCCGTGGCAAATGGCAGTGGCGAGCGATACCAGTGATCGCGCCAGTGTTGCGCTTCGTTCAGGCTGGCGACGGCCTGGGTGTAGGGCTCCGTGGTAGGAAAACCGAACTGCGTAAGGGCCGCGATTCGCTCCGGCAAGTCCTTCGGCCCTTGCGGCCAGTCCCAGACAAACAGCCCGATGCCTGCAGCGTGTTCCGCGTCGAGATCCTTGCGCCCCAGCAGCCCGGCCACGGTGGCGCGGGCGTTGGCGCTGCCGGCACGTGCCTGTGTGTGTCCGTTCAAACGCCAGTAGAGTTCGCCTTGCACCAGCAGGTCCTGCGGTTGCGTCAGCTGTTGCGGAATGGCTCCGATTCTTTTTGCCGACTCCGTCCAGTCCTGCCCGCGAACACCATCACCGCGACTGATCGCCTGATGCAATCGGCCGTCGCGATAGATCAGGGTGACCGCCACGCCATCGACCTTGGGTTGCACCCATACATTTAGGCGGTCGCGCAGCCAGGTGGCGATGTCCGCCGCGTCATGAAGTTTGTCCAGACCAGTGTGAGCGATCGGGTGCGCAACCAGGCCTGATGCGGTGCGCAACGGCTCGGGCGGTGAGGGAAGTTTGAAGCACCGGCGCCATTGGTTCAGGCGCAGGCGGGACTGATCGTAGAGCTCATCGGCGATCACCGAACGACCTTCGCGATGATAGGCGTCGTCCCAGCGGTCGATCTGTTGTTGCAGGGCGGCGACTTCGCTCGAAGCCCGGGCGGCGGCCCAGTCGGGGCAGTCGGCGAAGGCGTTGAGGTGGAAAACCGGCAGGAAAAACAAAAACAGGCGCAGTGTGGCAAGCATCGTGAGCGTCCTTGCTCAGAGAGATACCTGAAGGCTAGCCGGGATTTTGAAGCGGGCCGGGCGGCTGTTTTGCCGGTTGTTTCGCGGCCATGAAAAAGCCCCGCACGGCGAACCGTGCGGAGCTTCTTGTACCGCCAGGAAAATTACAGGCCGGCAGCGGAACGCAGAGCGTCGGCGCGGTCGGTTTTTTCCCAGGTGAACGTGGAGAAGGTGTCTTCGCCAACGGTCTTGGTCTGCGGAGCACGGCCGAAGTGGCCGTAGGCTGCGGTTTCCTGGTACATCGGGTGCAGCAGGTCGAGCATGGTGGTGATTGCGTATGGACGCAGGTCGAACACTTCGCGGACCAGTTTGATGATCTTGTCATCGCTGATCTTGCCGGTGCCGAAGGTGTTCAGCGAGATCGAGGTAGGCTGGGCCACACCGATCGCGTAGGAAACCTGGATCTCGCAACGCTCGGCCAGGCCGGCAGCCACGATGTTCTTGGCAACGTAACGGCCAGCGTAGGCAGCCGAACGGTCAACCTTGGATGGATCTTTACCGGAGAACGCGCCGCCGCCGTGACGGGCCATGCCGCCGTAGCTGTCGACGATGATCTTGCGACCGGTCAGACCGCAGTCACCGACCGGGCCGCCAATGATGAACTGGCCGGTCGGGTTGATGTGGAACTGGGTGTCCTTGCTCAGCAGTTCGGCAGGCAGCACGTGCTTGACGATCAGCTCCATCACGCCTTCGCGCAGGTCGTTGTACGACACTTCAGGGTTGTGCTGGGTCGACAGAACCACGGCGTCGATACCGACAACCTTGCCGCCTTCGTAACGGCAGGTCACTTGCGACTTGGCGTCCGGACGCAGCCAGGGCAGCAGACCCGATTTACGGGCTTCGGCCTGACGCTGTACCAGCTGGTGCGAGAAGGTGATCGGGGCCGGCATCAGCACGTCGGTTTCGTTGCTGGCGTAGCCGAACATCAGGCCCTGGTCGCCGGCGCCCTGATCTTCAGGCTTGGCACGGTCAACACCCTGGTTGATGTCAGGGGACTGTTTGCCAATGATGTTCATCACGCCGCAGGTCGCGCCGTCGAAGCCGACGTCGGAGCTGGTGTAGCCGATGTCGCAAATCACGTCACGAACGATCTGCTCCAGGTCGACCCAGGCGCTGGTGGTCACTTCACCGGCAACGATGGCCACGCCAGTCTTGACCAGGGTTTCCACCGCAACGCGTGCGTGCTTGTCCTGGGCAATGATGGCGTCCAGCACTGCATCGGAAATCTGGTCGGCGATTTTGTCCGGATGTCCTTCAGACACGGACTCGGAGGTGAAGAGGGAGTATTCGCTCATCTCGATGTTTTCCTGAATTTACCGATGGTGAGTGTCGCCAGCCGGTCGCTGAAAATGGCGGACCTGGATCTGGAAACCATTACGTAAGCCTACATAGAGGCTTTCCCCGGGAACGAGTCCCGCAGCGGTGGCCCAACGGGCCAGATCGTCCTGTTCAAACCCCAACCACAGATCACCGCAGGCCTCCCTGGCCCAACTCTGGTTGTGGCTACATAACTCTGTCACGAGCAGGCTACCGCCCGGTTGCAGCAGGCTGGCCAGGTGCTTGAGCGCTTCGGCCGGCGCGGCGAAATGGTGCAACACCATGTTCAACACCACGCAATCGGCCTGAAGGCTTGTGCCATTCAATGCATCGGCCAATTGCAGGCTGACGTTAGCCAGCTGTTCACGTTCACATACCTGACGGGCCAGTTCGAGCATCGCCGCGCTGTTGTCCAGTGCGGTTACGGTGCCGAAGCGACGCGCCAGTTCCGGCAGGAATGCACCATCGCCGGGGCCGACTTCAATGGCCGTGGCTGCGCCATTGAAATTCAGTTTGTCGAGCAGGGCCAGCACGCTTTCACGGTACTGCGGCAGGCCGGCAATCAAATCCTGCTGGGCGCGAAATTTCTCCGCGACCCGGGCGAAAAAGTCCTGGCTGTTGGCCGCGCGTTGCCCGTGAACCTGTGCGATCCGGGCTTCCACGTCGGCCGGCAGCGGCAGATTGTCGACTTCTTCTAACAATGCCGCATGCAGCTTGCCGCCCAGCAACTCGGTGTGGGGCAGGGCGCGGCGATAGAACACCGCATTGCCTTCGCGGCGAGTCGCCACCAGATCCGCCTGCGCCAGCACTTTAAGGTGATGGCTCATGCCGGACTGGCCGATACCGAAAATCTGCGCCAGTTCCAGTACGCCGAACGAGTCGTTGGCCAGGGCGCGCAATACATTCAGCCGCAGCGGATCGCCGCCGGCCTTGCACAGGGCCGCCAGCTCGTCGCAATCGTCATGGCGAATGGAAGGCACGCGTAGGTTCATAGGGCTGGCAGTCTAGTGACGGCCTGAAAGCATCGCAAGGTCTATATCAAAAAGTTTTGATATTGCTCGATGGATGGCGCATTCGATTGCACTTCTCACCGCCCGGTTAACTCTACAAACCAACAGCGGAAAGGTTTCACCAACCGAAACCGATGTTATCCATGGGAAAAACGCCTCCGGATGACTATCTGTCATTGCCCCGAGGCGCTCGGGTGAGGGAAAATGCCCTCCTTTTTTCCGTTTCAATCTATTCACACCCAGGAGATCAGCGATGCCTAGCCGTCGTGAGCGTGCCAACGCCATTCGTGCCCTCAGCATGGATGCCGTGCAAAAAGCCAACAGCGGCCATCCCGGTGCCCCTATGGGTATGGCAGATATCGCCGAAGTGCTTTGGCGCGACTACCTCAAGCACAACCCGAGCAATCCATCGTTCGCCGACCGTGACCGCTTCGTGCTGTCCAACGGCCACGGCTCGATGTTGATCTACTCGCTGCTGCACCTGACCGGCTACGACCTGTCGATCGACGACCTCAAGCAATTCCGTCAACTGCACAGCCGCACCCCGGGCCACCCGGAATTCGGTTACACCCCGGGCGTTGAAACCACCACCGGCCCGCTGGGTCAGGGTCTGGCCAACGCCGTGGGCTTCGCCCTGGCAGAAAAAGTACTGGGCGCGCAGTTCAACCGTCCCGGCCACAACATCGTCGACCACCACACGTACGTGTTCCTGGGTGATGGCTGCATGATGGAAGGCATTTCCCACGAAGTCGCTTCCCTGGCCGGCACTCTGGGCCTGGGCAAACTGATCGCCTTCTACGATGACAACGGCATCTCCATCGACGGCGAAGTCGAAGGCTGGTTCACCGATGACACGCCGAAGCGTTTCGAATCGTACAACTGGCAAGTGATCCGCAACGTCGACGGTCACGACCCGGAAGAGATCAAGACCGCCATCGAGACTGCGCGCAAGAGCCCGCTGCCGACCCTGATCTGCTGCAAGACCACCATCGGTTTCGGTTCGCCTAACAAGCAAGGCAAGGAAGATTGCCACGGCGCCCCGCTGGGTGACGCGGAAATCGCCCTGACCCGTCAGGCGCTGAACTGGAACCACGGCCCGTTCGAAATCCCGGCCGACATCTATGCCGAGTGGGATGCCAAGGAAAAAGGCCGCGCCGCCGAAGCCGAGTGGGATCAGCGTTTCGCTGCCTACTCCGCCGCGTTCCCGACCGAAGCCAACGAACTGATCCGTCGCCTGAGCGGCGAACTGCCGGCTGACTTCTCCGAGAAAGCTGACGCCTACATCGCCGACGTTGCGGCCAAAGGCGAAACCATCGCCAGCCGTAAAGCCAGCCAGAACGCCCTGAACGCGTTCGGCCCGCTGCTGCCGGAAGTGCTGGGCGGTTCGGCTGACCTGGCCGGTTCCAACCTGACCCTGTGGAAAGGTTGCAAAGGCGTCAGCGCCGAAGACGCCAGCGGCAACTACATGTACTACGGCGTGCGCGAATTCGGCATGACCGCGATCATGAACGGCGTTGCCCTGCACGGTGGTCTGGTGCCTTACGGCGCGACCTTCCTGATGTTCATGGAATACGCCCGCAACGCAGTGCGCATGTCCGCTCTGATGAAGCAGCGCGTGATCCACGTCTACACCCACGACTCCATCGGTCTGGGCGAGGACGGCCCGACGCACCAGCCGATCGAGCAACTGACCAGCCTGCGCAGCACGCCGAACCTCGACACCTGGCGTCCAGCCGATGCCGTTGAATCGGCCGTGGCCTGGAAAAACGCTCTGGAGCGCAAGGACGGCCCGTCGGCGCTGATCTTCTCGCGTCAGAACCTGCAGCACCAAACCCGTGATGCCGGCCAGATCGCCGACATCCGCCGAGGTGGTTACGTGCTGAAGGATTGCGCAGGCGAGCCAGAGCTGATCCTGATCGCCACCGGTTCCGAAGTTGGCCTGGCGGTTCAGGCTTACGACAAACTGACCGAGCAGGGCCGCAAGGTGCGCGTGGTTTCCATGCCATGCACCAGCGCGTTCGACGCTCAGGACGCCAGCTACAAGCAATCGGTCCTGCCGTTGCAGGTCAGCGCACGTATTGCGATCGAAGCGGCCCACGCCGACTTCTGGTTCAAGTACGTGGGTCTGGAAGGTCGCGTGATCGGCATGACCACCTACGGCGAATCGGCTCCGGCTTCGGCACTGTTCGAAGAGTTCGGCTTCACCCTGGAAAACATCCTGGGTCAGGCTGAAGAGCTGCTGGAAGACTGATCCAGAAGTTTTGTCGTCTGGACTGCGGTCCATCGTCGGAACGCCGCCCGGAGCAGGCTCGCTCCCACATTGGAATGCATTTTCCTGTGGGAGCGAGCCTGCTCGCGATAGCGGTAGTTGAAGCACCGCAACACTGACGGTTTCACCACGGTAATCGAGAACCCCATGCCTCAACCGCGTCCCTACAAAGTTGCACTCAACGGCTACGGCCGGATTGGTCGTTGCGTCTTGCGTGCGTTGTTCGAGCGAGGCCCGGCGGCAGGGTTTGAAATTGTCGCGATCAACGATCTGGCCGACATGGCCAGCATCGAATACCTGACACGCTTCGACTCCACCCACGGCCGGTTCCCCGGCGAAGTGAAGGTCGACGGCGATTGTCTGCATATTAATGGCGACTGCGTGAAGGTCCTGCGCAGTGCCACCCCCGAAGGCATCGATTGGGCGTCGCTGGGCGTCGATCTGGTGCTCGAATGCTCCGGCGCCTGGCACACCCGCGCAGACGGCCAGCGTTTCCTCGACGCCGGCGCGCCGCGTGTGCTGTTTTCGCAGCCGATGGCCAGCGAGGCGGATGTCGACGCCACCATCGTCTACGGCGTCAATCAGGATTGCCTGACCGGCGACGAACTGCTGGTGTCCAACGCCTCCTGCACCACCAACTGCGGCGTGCCGCTGTTGCGTCTGCTGGATCAGGCGGTCGGCCTGGATTACGTATCGATCACCACGATTCACTCGGCGATGAACGATCAGCCGGTGATCGACGCCTATCACCACGAAGACCTGCGCCGCACCCGTTCTGCGTTCCAGTCGGTGATCCCGGTATCCACCGGTCTGGCGCGTGGTATCGAGCGCCTGCTGCCGGAACTTGCCGGGCGAATTCAGGCCAAAGCCGTACGCGTGCCGACGGTCAACGTGTCCTGCCTCGACATCACGATGCAGACCGCGAGCGACACCGACGCCGGCGAGGTCAACCGGATCCTGCGCGACGCCGCCACCAGCGGCCCGCTCAAAGGTCTGTTGGCCTACACAGAATTGCCTCACGCCAGTTGTGATTTCAACCATGACCCACATTCGGCCATCGTCGATGCCAGTCAGACCCGCGTTTCCGGCCCTCGGCTGGTGAACATCCTGGCCTGGTTCGACAACGAATGGGGTTTTGCCAACCGAATGCTGGATGTTGCAGAACACTATCTGCAAACAGCGACTTCAAAAAAACCGTAGGAAGTGCGACCCATGACCGTGTTGAAGATGTCCGACCTCGATCTGCAAGGTAAGCGCGTATTGATCCGCGAAGACCTCAACGTCCCAGTCAAGGACGGTGTTGTCACCAGCGATGCGCGTATCCTGGCTTCGCTGCCGACCATCAAGCTGGCCCTGGAAAAAGGCGCGGCCGTGATGGTCTGCTCGCACCTGGGTCGTCCGACCGAAGGCGAATTCTCCGCCGAGAACAGCCTCAAGCCTGTCGCCGACTACCTGAGCAACGCCCTGGGCCGCGAAGTGCCGCTGGTGGCCGACTACCTGGGCGGCGTAGACGTCAAGGCCGGCGACATCGTGCTGTTCGAAAACGTGCGCTTCAACAAGGGCGAGAAAAAGAACGCCGACGAACTGGCCCAGCAATACGCCGCCCTGTGCGACGTGTTCGTGATGGACGCTTTCGGCACCGCTCACCGCGCCGAAGGTTCGACCCACGGCGTGGCCAAGTTCGCCAAAGTCGCCGCTGCCGGCCCGCTGCTCGCCGCTGAGCTGGACGCACTGGGCAAAGCCCTGGGCGCCCCGGCCAAGCCAATGGCGGCCATCGTTGCCGGCTCCAAGGTCTCGACCAAACTCGACGTGCTGAACAGCCTGAGCCAAATCTGCGATCAACTGATCGTCGGCGGCGGCATCGCCAACACCTTCCTGGCTGCGGCCGGTCACCCGGTCGGCAAGTCGCTGTACGAGCCGGACCTGCTGGACACCGCTCGCGCCATTGCCGCCAAGGTCAGCGTGCCGCTGCCGGTGGACGTGGTGGTTGCCAAGGAATTCGCTGAAAGCGCCGAAGCGACCGTCAAGCTGATCGCTGACGTGGCTGCCGACGACATGATTCTCGACATCGGCCCGCAAACCGCGGCCAACTTCGCCGAACTGCTGAAGTCGTCGAAAACCATCCTGTGGAACGGCCCGGTCGGCGTGTTCGAATTCGACCAGTTCGGCAACGGCACCAAAGTGCTGGCCGAAGCCATCGCCGAAAGCGCGGCGTTCTCGATTGCCGGCGGTGGCGACACCCTGGCGGCCATCGATAAATATGGCGTGGCTGAAAAGATCTCCTACATTTCCACCGGCGGTGGCGCGTTCCTCGAATTCGTCGAAGGCAAGGTGCTGCCGGCCGTTGAAGTTCTGGAAAGCCGGGCCAAGGCCTGAGGCCGCCCGATTGGCCAGGCAAAGGAGTGTTCAGATGGTCAAGTCGTTAGCGCTGTTGCTGCTGACCGGTACGCTGGCGGCCTGCGGGAGTAACCCGAAGGCCGAGCCGACACCGGCACCGGGCGAGGCACAGAAAGGCTGCTACCAGGCCGACTGGCAGGCCGAAACCAACCCGGTGCTGAACAAGCGCTCGGGCCCGGACGGTCTGGACAAATACGAGACGCAAACCCCGGCCAAGGAACATGGTTGTCCTTGACCGGTCTGACTCTTTAACTCAGGGCCGGCGGCCTGCGCTGCCGGTCGAGGAACACGGATGAAAGGCTTGATCGCCGTTGCGGCACTGGGATTGTTGGGTGGTTGCGCGCAGTGGAACCCGTTCCAGTCATCCGCCCCTGTGGATAACTGGACCACCTGGACCTGCGACAGCCAGGCCAAGGTGCTGTGGCGCTTCACCGATGCCGCCCGCAAGGAAGTCGATGTACGCCTGGGCGGCGGTGATCAGGTCTATCGCCTGAAAGAAGAGCCGGGCGCCTCGGGCGCGCTGTACAGCGACGACATGCTGGCGTTTCACATCAAAGGTAATGAAGGCCTGGTCTACTGGGTCGCCACCAATGATTTGATCGGTCGGGGCTGCAAAGCCGAATAAAACAGAATTTGCTTTATCGAATCACCAGGCCGGGCCTCAACCCCCGATCTGCAATCACTTGAATAGCCGCCGCCGCTCCGGCAGGCTGGCACGATTAACGACCCAAACCGGGAGAGACACACACAATGGCACTTATCAGCATGCGCCAGATGCTGGACCACGCAGCCGAGTTCGGCTACGGCGTTCCAGCCTTCAACGTCAACAACCTTGAGCAGATGCGCGCCATCATGGAAGCCGCTGACAAGACTGACTCCCCGGTGATCGTCCAGGCTTCGGCCGGTGCCCGCAAATACGCCGGCGCCCCGTTCCTGCGTCACCTGATCCTGGCGGCAATCGAAGAATTCCCGCACATCCCGGTGTGCATGCACCAGGACCACGGCACCAGCCCTGACGTCTGCCAACGCTCGATCCAGCTGGGCTTCAGCTCGGTCATGATGGACGGCTCCCTCGGCGAAGACGGCAAGACCCCGACCGACTACGAATACAACGTCCGCGTTACCCAACAAACCGTGGCCATGGCTCACGCCTGCGGCGTTTCGGTTGAAGGCGAGCTGGGCTGCCTGGGTTCGCTGGAAACCGGCATGGCCGGTGAAGAAGACGGCATCGGCGCCGAAGGCGTTCTGGATCACAGCCAGATGCTGACCGACCCGGAAGAAGCCGCTGACTTCGTCAAGAAGACCCAAGTTGATGCCCTGGCCATCGCCATCGGCACCAGCCACGGCGCCTACAAGTTCACCAAGCCACCTACCGGTGACGTGCTGGCGATCGATCGCATCAAGGAAATCCACAAACGCATCCCCAACACCCACCTGGTGATGCACGGTTCCTCGTCGGTTCCGCAAGAGTGGCTGGCGATCATCAACCAGTACGGCGGCGACATCAAAGAAACCTACGGCGTGCCGGTTGAAGAAATCGTCGAAGGCATCAAGCACGGCGTGCGCAAGGTCAACATCGACACCGACCTGCGTCTGGCATCCACCGGCGCCATGCGTCGCCTGATGGCCACCAACCCGAGCGAGTTCGACCCACGTAAATTCTTCGGCGAAACCGTGAAGGCGATGCGCGACGTATGTATCGCTCGTTACGAAGCTTTCGGTACCGCTGGCAACGCTTCGAAGATCAAGCCGATCTCGCTGGAAGCCATGTACCAGCGTTATCTGAAGGGTGAGTTGAACGCCAAGGTCAATTGAGACTGGGTGTTGAGCTGACTGAATAAAAAATCCGCCGAGAGGCGGATTTTTTATGAGCGACGATATCCTCGGGTCATGAGGCTATCCAAAAGTCAGAGTAAACGGCGCTGCTGCTCGCTCAATGGCACTCACCACATGAGGCGCCTGTTCCCGATATCGGCGAATACGCTTTTCGCGCAACTGGTCGCCAAGGCGAGCGATCAACAAAACATAATCCATGTGCTGCTACCGGAACATAAATATATGTATGTTACGTTAGCACAACATTCTCGTAGGGGTAGTGTTTCGTAGGCTTACCGCAGACGGATCGTCGAAGGCATCAAGCACGGCGTGCGCAAGGTCAACATCGACACCGACCTGCGCCTGGCATCCGCCGGCGCCATGCGTCGCTTGATGGCCACCAACCCGAGCGAGTTCGACCCGCGTAAATTCTTCGGCGAAACCGTCAAGGCGATGCGCGATGTATGTATCGCTCGCTACGAAGCTTTCGGTACCGCTGGCAACGCTTCGAAGATCAAGTCGATCTCGCTGGAGTCGATGTATCAGCGTTATCTGAAGGGTGAGTTGAACGCGAAGGTTAACTAAGTCTTAGCGTTTACCGCGACCATAAAAAACCGCCGTGAGGCGGGTTTTTATGGTCGGGATTTAGCCGGCCCACTTTCATCGTCGTTAGATGAGAGTCTTTTTCTCTATTGAACAATGAAGCGAAGGTTTTGCGAAATTACGTTATAGGTGCCGCTGGCATTTACTTGTTCAAAATAAACGTCGTAGGTCCCTGGTCGAGGAAATTTATAAAATGCCTCGAACTCAAAGTGTTCCCGTTTGTTGTTAATGCAGGGTGTCAGATATTGCAGGGTTAGCGTTACAGTACAAATCGTGACGGTAGGGATGCCCGCCGAAGGGATCGGATAAGTGTAATAGGTAATTACGTCATTTACTCGGGTGTCGGGGTCGAGCAGGTGGTAAAGCACCATGTAGTTATTGGAAAATTTGAAGGTTGGCATCACTTGCGGGCCTGTAGCAAACGAGCCGGGCGGTTGCGCATTGTATATTTTTGGTTGTGAGCCGGGGTTGATGCCGGAAACCGCTGGTTGAAGGATGCTCGTTAACGTTGGCATTTTTTTCTCCAGTGTTTATCAAGTGTTTTATGCAGAAGTTTTTTGAATCGAAACGGGCCAATGCTTGATAACTTATTGTTGTGGAGTTTTTGGGTGCACCATTATTGTTGATGAGCGAAAGCGGATTGCCAACTGTCAGTTTTTACAGGTGAGATGATTTATTGAGAATTAGAAAGCAGGTTTTTATTTCGAGTGGAGAAAACGCAGCAAAAGCTAGTGACTTCAGATTTGAAAGAAAACCGCCGAGAGGCGGTTTCCTTGTGTAGCCGGTTCCCGGTTACGGCGTCAGCTCAACATGATCCAGCGCCTGATTCACCGCCAATTCCCCAAGCATCACCAGTTGCGCAATGCCTATCGCGGTTTTGCGGTCGGCGGGAGGGAGGGTGGCGGCGAAGTTGTTGAGCATTTCGCTGGCGGAGCCGAGGGTTTCGCTGGCGTTGGCCAGCAGGGATTCGGTGTTGTAGGCGGGGTTGGCGAAGTACATGCGGTCGGGCTCGTTGACCGTGGCCATGATGCGGGCGCCGGGGCAGAGGTAGTGGTCGAGGGCGCGTTCGGCTGCTTCGTTGAGTTTGGTGGGGTCGAGGGGATCGTAGGGGGAGGCCAGATCGGTTTCTGGCGGATTCGGTGTAATTTTGAACATATGCTGAAAACTCCTGTAAGGAGCTGCCGGTCCTTCCCTACTAAAAGAAGGGTGGCAGCTGTGCGCAGGTTAGTAGACCGGGGAGTATTCAGCATTGACCGGCGCGCCGAAGCGCCCTGCACACAGCCGCCATCACAATCAAACGGGAACGTCTGATGGATAGCGCGTTGCACGTAGCTGAAAACACCACGGGCTACTAAACCCGATCACTGCGAATCAGTGACCCGAATCAAGTTACCGATGGCCCTCCAGGCGCACAAGCCGGCGGATTCTGGCGTACCGGTAGGCCGTGACGCAAGCCGTTGTAGGCTTCGGGACGTTACGCGCACTGCTTTTAAACAGCGGCCTTAAACGTGCGCGCCGCCGCTATCTATCGTGATCGATATCCAGCTTGCTGAACGTCACCTGCCCACCCTCACTGGTGTACCCGGTGTTGTCCTGCACATACACGCCCGCCTTGAAATACAGAGCTGATAAATAAATCTGTTGCCTTTGGTTCCGTCCCCTTCGGTTGCCTCTGGTTCTCTTTGGTTCTCCAAACCGGTGGAGTCTGGCGTGCTGGTAGGCAATGGCACAAGTTTACGGCTGGATGAAGTAACGCGAAGTGTCTTTAAGCGGCTGACGTTTAAGGTTGGGCAACGGTGAAGGAGGTAGGGGTGAGGATCAACGTATCTGGGCGGTAGGTATTACTTGGCAGGGTCAGCTCTCGGGTCTCACCACCTGAGTAGACAGTCAAATAGCTGGGGCGGATTGTTGGGAATAGCCTTGAGCTGTAAAAGTTACATCAATCGGGGCTTTGTAACCTTGATTGTTCCATACGATGAAATAAAATCTGCCGGTTAATTCCTGGTTCGCCGGGTTATGTTCCACATCGTAATGCCCTTCTATTGAATCAAGAAATCCTGTTGCGGATCCCATTCTATAAAGATAGGCCGCGTAAGCGGTATACCCGATGAGATCGACCTGGCCCGAATATCTTCCATTTCTTTTTGGGATTGTAAAAGAAACTCCCAGGTCACCGTTAGTTGTCCCATTATTCGTGAAAAGTAGTTTAATGCTTTCGTCGTGTTGCTCAAATATTAATAGATTGTCAGCTTTGAAAGGGCCGTTGACCGAAACGACAACGTCGGCACTGCCAGTAGTTAGAATGGCATTGAAATTTGTGGTGCTCATATCGGTATCTCCAGTTTTTGATATTTTTACGATGGCCCTGCCAAGAGGGCTTTCAGTATCGCTGTAGTAATTTGTACGTCAACTGTCATAACTGACAGTTCAACCAGGTCCGTAAATTGTTCATGATGTCAGGTTGCGCAATGCCAATCGCGGTTTTGCGGTCGGCGGGGGTGAGGGAGGCGGCGAAGTTGTTGTGCATTTCGCTGGCGGAGCCGAGGGTTTCGCTGGCGTTGGCCAGCAGGGATTCGGTGTTGTAGGCGGGGTTGGCGAAGTACATGCAGTCGGGTTCGTTGACCGTGGCCATGATGCGGGCGCCGGAGCAGAGGTAGTGGTCGAGGGCGCGTTCGGCGGCTTTGCACACTCGATAGAGTCAAGGCCCCAGACGTAGCTCTCTATTGCGCTTTACGATGGCTTCGAGAAGCGTGCTGTTGATGCCGATGGTTCTGCAGTACGCGATCAGTGCGCTGATGCCATTCCGAATTTGAGAGCGTTCAACCCACTATCCAGCTTTTAACTGGATAAATGACTAGGATTTGTTTGTTTAGTTGTTAAAAGCGCTCTGTCTATGCTTTTAAAATATACAAATCTGTCAGATGTTACAGGTGCGGAGAGTTCGTTAGCGAATTATTGTTAGGGCTCAATTATCTTTCAGATGGAAAAAGTGCAAAAGGACAAAGGAGTCACTAGTGTTGGTGTTGGCGATGTTCAAATGTTTCTGGCGATTCCCGGGGGGGCACTTTACCGTCTCAATTCGTGGAAGAGAGTTTTTGCAACACTCTGGCGAACATTTCCATTTTAAATTTTTCCAGTATCTAGGCAGTAATGAGTTTTATGTTGGTTCCACATTCTACAAAAACCTTCAGCTTAATGTGCCGCACGAACTGGGAGGCCCTGGATCAGTTGCCGGCGTGCATCTGGAGTTGGACGGGATTGATAATTCCAGGAGGGCCAAGGGCTTTGTTTGTTTGGAACGAGGCGGAGATTATCCGAAAGGGGTGATCTTTTGTGCGGAAGAAAAGGCATTTTCTTTGATTGCGATGTTTGACTTTAAAAATAATTAATTTTTCATCATCGGTGCGATATCAGTTTCATGCGGCAGACTTTCGAAAGTCTGCCGTTTTTTATTCTATGTCATCGATAATTGATGCTCAGGTCAGTGTCCTGTTATTTGTCATGATCGATATCCAACTTGCTGAACGTCACCTGCCCACCCTCGCTGGTGTACCCGGTGTTGTCCTGCACATACACGCCCGCCTTGAAGTACAGCGGTTTGTTGCGCCACGTCGCGCTGATCTGCGAATCCCACTGATACCCGGCCGCACTCACGCCCAGTGCACCGCCGGGGCTCAGATGAATGAGGTAGTTGAACTCGCGATTGAGTTTGATCCCGGTGGCGAGGGTGATGACGCGGCTTTCGTCCTGATCCGGATGGGTGCGCAGTTTGATCACCAGGTTGCCGGTCTCGGTTTTTTCTTTGTATTGGTACTCAAGCTTGAGCATCGGCTTCTGGCTTTCGTAGGCGTGGATCTGGCCGATGACGATCTTGCCCGAGCTGGGCACCTTGTTGACCGAAAGGGTCGCGCGCAGCAGGTTGTCGGCGTCGGGGTAATACCAGTTGCGCAGGGTGCCGTTGCTGTAGGTTTCGCGCAGTTCGGTGCGCGGGTAGATGGCGTTTTCGGTTTTCGAGCCGGTCACCGGGGACCAGAAGAACAGGGTGCCGGTGTCGGAATGGAAGTACTGATCCTTGAAGCCGTTCACCAGTTTGGAGGTTTCGACGGTGTAGGGCGGGCTGCCAACGGGAACGCTGAGGTTCCAGGTTGCGAGGTCGATCATGTCGGTTCTTCCACTCTATTTCTCTTGCACGCGCGTGCCAGAAGCTCTAGCCCGCGCCTCTTGGGGGCGGCCTTTATAAGCGTAGAGGGATTTTTTGTTAATGGCCGTCCGGCAGATGATTGGCGTCAACATCCTGTCGAAATGCCACCTTTCCCGGTTTTCGGGGGCTTCAGCGGTGACCGTTAGTCGGCTGCCTGCTGGTTTGTTTAAATGATGGCTGGATGACAGCTATTGCTTTTACAGATCCCGGACTAGAGTGAAGACTCGGTGACTGTACGGTTTTCACGAGAAGCCGCCCGGAACACTGACCCGAGATGCCCCGACACGAGTTGTCCCGACAAGAGAAGCAGCATGGAATGCGCGCAACCCCAGCCAGGTGAAGGCAGCTCAGTCCTTTTGATCGTCGATGATTACCCTGAAAACCTGATCAGCATGCGCGCGTTGCTGCAGCGCCAGGACTGGCAGGTATTGACCGCCGCTTCCGGTTACGAAGCGCTCAACCTGTTGCTCGAACACGACATCGACCTGGTGCTGCTGGATGTGCAGATGCCGGGCATGGACGGTTTCGAAGTCGCGCGGCTGATGCGCGGCAGTCAGCGCACGCGCCTGACCCCGATCATTTTCCTTACCGCCAACGAGCAGTCCCAGGACGCCGTGATCAAGGGTTACGCCAGCGGGGCGGTGGATTACCTGTTCAAACCCTTCGATCCGCAGATTCTCAAACCCAAAGTCCAGGCGCTGCTGGAACACCAGCGCAATCGCCGGGCCTTGCAGCGCTTGAGTCAGGATCTGGAATCGGCGCGGGCCTTCAATGCCTCGGTGCTGGATAACGCCGCCGAAGGGATTCTGGTGTTGGGCGAGGATGGCTTGATCCGCTTCGCCAACCCGGCGATTTCCCGGCTGCTCAATGCGCCGGTCAAGGAACTGGAAGGGCAGGAATTTCTCGATTACCTGCAGAAACCGCATATTCCGCTGTGGGCCGATTCCGAGTTTTACGCCGGTTACAAACGTGGCGAGACGCTGCGTCTACACGACGCGTCGCTGCGCACCGCGCCGGGGCAGCAGGTGCCGGTGGCCTTGTCCTGTGCGCCGCTGCCGAGTGAACAGCACGCTATGGTGGTGACGGTGCTGGACATGTCGGTGGTGCGTCATCTGCATCAACAGCTGGAATTTCAGGCGGTCACCGACCCGCTGACCGGGCTGCTCAATCGCCGGGGTTTTTACCAGACTGTGGAAAACCTGCTGCTGCGCGGCGAGCGCACGGACAGCAGTTGGGTGTTGATGTACCTCGATCTCGATGGGTTCAAAAGGGTCAACGATTCCCTCGGCCATGATGCCGGGGACCGGGTGTTGCGCTGGGTCTCCGAACAATTGAAAGCCTGCCTGCGGCCGTTCGACATTCTGGCGCGGATGGGCGGTGACGAGTTCACCGCGCTGCTGGATCTGGAATTCCCCGAGCAAGCGGCGAAGATCGCCGAGAAGCTCATCGAGCGGGTGTCGATCTGTCAGCAGATTGAAGGGCTGGATATTGCGCTGGGTGCGAGTATCGGCATCGCCACTTACCCGGATTGCGGCAACAACGTCGACGGTTTGCTGCGTGCTTCGGACATCGCCATGTACGAGGCCAAGCGTGCCGGGCGTCAGCAATATCGCTTCTACGATCATGAAATGAACGGCCGCGCGCGCTCACGGCTGATGCTGGAAGAAAGCGTGCGTAATGCCATCGAGAACCGCGATTTCAATCTGGTGTATCAGCCGCAGGTGGCCATTGGCGATGGTCGCGTTCGTGGTTTCGAGGCGTTGCTGCGCTGGCAGCACCCGAGCGTCGGCGACGTGCCGCCGGGGCTGTTCCTGCCGTTGCTGGAAGAGGCGACGTTGATCAGCCGCCTCGGCAGCTGGATCTATCATCGCAGCGCCGGGCAGCGTAAGGCGTGGGAGGCCGAGTTCTCCAAGGAACTGGTGATCGGCGTGAGCCTGAGCAACACTCAGTTCGGCCTGCCGAATCTGGTGACTGAATTGCGCCAGGTGCTGGAGCGCCATGGTTTGCAGCCGCACCAGATGGAAGTGGAAGTCACCGAAGAGGCGCTGACGGTCAACCCGGACGAGACCCGCAAGCAGCTGAAGCTGCTGCGCAATCTCGGGGTGCGGGTGGCGCTGGATGATTTCGGTTCCGGAGCCTGCTCGCTGGCGCATCTGCGCGATCTGGAACTGGACACTCTCAAGCTCGATCGCCACCTGATCGCCCGATTGCCGGACTCGTCCCGCGACGCTTCACTGGTGCGCACGGTCATCGACCTGTGCAAGGAATACGGCTTGCTGGTGATTGCCGAAGGCGTGGAAACCGTCGAGCAATACCAGTGGCTGCAAGCCCATGGTTGTCAGTACGTGCAAGGCTTTCTGGTGGCGCGGCCGTTGGTCGCCGAGGACACCGCACGCTTTACCGAGCCGTTCGACTGGAGCGCGTTGGCCGGTTGAATTCGCTACACTGGCGGCCTTTTCATGACCCGTGCCGCCCCATGACTGCGTTGAAATACCTCCAGGCCTATCCCGCGAATCTGCAGGATCAGGTGCGCCAATTGATCGCCGACAACCGCCTCGGTGATTACCTGAGCCAACGCTATCCGGGCCGCCACGATGTGCAGAGCGACAAGGCGTTGTACGGCTACGCGCTGGACCTGAAGCAGGAATACCTGCGCAACGCCCCGGCCATTGACAAGGTGCTGTTCGACAACCGCCTCGATCTGACTCATCGCGCCCTCGGCCTGCACACCACGGTGTCGCGGGTGCAGGGCGGCAAGCTCAAGGCCAAGAAAGAGATTCGTATCGCCTCGCTGTTCAAGGACGCCGCGCCGGAGTTTTTGAAGATGATCGTCGTGCACGAGCTGGCGCACTTCAAGGAGTCGGATCACAACAAGGCGTTCTATAAGTTATGTGAGCACATGCTGCCGGGCTACCACCAGGTCGAGTTCGACCTGCGGGTGCATCTGACCTGGCGGGACATGCAATAAGACATCAAACAACGGAGCGCGTGCATGGACGTAAGCAAGACCAAGAGCAGTTTCTACCGGCGCTTGTACGTGGCGTACCTGATCGACAGCGGCCTGGCCAGCAGCGTGCCGGCGCTGACCGAGGTCACCGGCATGCCCCGGCGCACGGCGCAGGACACGATTGCGGCGCTGGCGGATCTGGATATCGTCTGCGAGTTCGAACAGGAAGAGGGCGCGCGCAATCATGCGGGGCGCTACCGGATTCGGGAGTGGGGGGCGATTGATCGGGGGTGGATCGAGCGGAATTTGCGGCAGATAAAAGCGGTTTTGGAATATCCCTGAGTTGGGTGTTCGCCTCTGGATTGTTGCCCTCACCCCAGCCCTCCCGAAACGTCGGACCGCCCGGAGGGAGAGGGAGCCGACCGAGGAGTCTTACGTTATACATCGACCTGAAAAACCGAGTCGATTGTGGATTCAACCGCGATCGCTCACGTCGGTGTATCTCTGTAATTTCCCACGGTAGGCTCCCTCTACCTCTGGGCGGTCCGACGTTTCGGGAGGGCTGGGGTGAGGGCCGCGATCATCAGCCAAGCGACAGCTCAAGACCGCCGCATACCTATGTGTGGAATGTCATCCTCAAGATATTCCTCACCGGCCACCACAAACCCGTACCGCCCGTAATACCCCTGCAAATGCGCCTGGGCCGACAGATAGATCGGCACTTCAGGCCAACGCTTCTCGGCCTGTTTCAGCGCCTGTTCCATCATTTCATGCCCCAACCCTTTGCCACGCCCGGCCGGCGCGGTCAGCACGCGGCCGATCACCACGTCGCCACCCTGGGATTCCGGGTCCAGCAGGCGCAGGTACGCCACCAGTTGATCATCGTCCCAGCCCATCAAATGGCAGGTGTCACCGTCCAGATCCTGACCGTCCGGATCCAGGTACGCGCAGCGCTGTTCGACCACGAACACTTCCGAGCGCAATTTCAAAATGGCGTACAGCTGCTCCAGTCCCAGATCGCTGTGATGTTTGCAGACCCACTCGATTGTCATCTTCCGATTCCTTGAACAACGTCGCCCGATACTAAGCGCCCCGCCGAAATATGTCTGTATGGCTGAGAAATCTGTGACAAAGGCCAAAATGCCATCATTCCAATATCGCGGCTCGCCGTACTTTGTGTAATCTGCTGGGAAGCACTGTGCAATGGCTTCAATGAGCTAAGGTTAGGGCCTGGGATTCGCCGGTAAGGGGCCTTGGGGTTTTGACTGAAAACACGCCGGGCGGCCCGCCCGCTAAGGATTTTCAAGCATGCCGCGATTGCATCGAGCCTTTGCTTTGATCGGATTGCTGTTGCTGGGTCAAAGCGCGGCAGCGGAGAAATTGCGTCTGGTGTTCGACGTCTGGCCGCCCTTTACCGATGACACGCTGGTCAACGGTGGGCTGGCGACCGACATCGTCAGCACGGCCCTGGCCCGTGCCGGTTATGCCAGCGGTTATGAGCAGGTGCCGTGGGCGCGGGCGTTGCTAGGTGTTGGCGAAGGGCGTTACGACGTGCTGGTCAACGCCTGGTACAACGACGAGCGCACGAAGATCGGGCAGTTTTCCGCCGAGTACCTGCTCAATCGCGTGCGCTTCCTCAAGCGCAAAGACGCGCCCATCGAATACAACAACCTGCAGGAACTGCACACCTATCCGGTTGCGGTAGTGCGCGGCTACGCCTATTCGGCGCCGTTCGATGCCGACACCGCGTTGCAGAAAGTCCCTGTGCATAACTTCGCCATGGCCGTGCGCATGCTCGCGGCGGACCGGGTCAAGCTGACCCTGGAAGACGAATACGTGGCCCGCTATTACCTGGCCCGGGAATCACAGAAGGTACGTAACGCGGTGGAGTTTCTGCCCAAGCCGCTGAGCGAGAACAGCCTGCATATTCTGGTCAGCCTGAAGAACCCGCAGCACGAACAGATTGTGGCCGGGTTCGACAAGGCGATTGCATCGATGAAGGCCGATGGCAGCTATGAAAAGCTGCTCAGGCAGCACGGAATGTGAGGCGGCTCAATCCTCGGCTGTGTCCTTGATCAGATGCGCCGCCAACGTGCGCAACGGGCCGAGCTGGCGGCAGATCAGCGCCAGTTGTGTCTGCACCAGCCGCTGGCCCTCGTCGATTTCGTCCGGCATCTGCTCCAGCTCGTTGGCCAGCGCTTCTTCCTCGTCGCTTTGAATGGCAATCGGCTGTTTGCTCGCCAGACCCTGGGCGATCTCATCGATGCTCGACGCCAGACTCACCCCGGCGCCGTCGATCAAATGTTCGCGCACCTCGGCCGGCAACTGGGTTTCGCGGTGTGCGCCAAGCCCTGACAGATAGCTGAGCAAGGTGTGCGACAGCACCAGGAAGCGGAAGCCGACGTCGGCTTCCTTCCGGAAATGCCCCGGCTCCATCAGCATGTTCGCCAACGTTGTTGATAGTGCGGCGTCGGCGTTGTGCGCGTTGCGCCGGGCCAGGCGATAGGCGAGGTCGTCGCTCTTGCCGGCGGCGTATTGCTGCATGATCTGGCGCAGGTAGATGCTGTTGCAGGTGAGGGTGTTGGCCAGCACTTTGTTCAGGCGCCGACCTTGCCAGTCCGGCAGGAACAGGAATACCGCAAGCCCCGCAATCAGGCTGCCGAGCAAGGTATCGAACAGCCTCGGCACAAACAGCCCGTAACCGTCGCCCACCTGGTTGAAGCAGAACAGCACCATGATCGTGATCGCGGCGGTCGCCACGGTGTAGCGGGTGGTGCGGTTGGTAAAGAACACCACGCCGGCGGCGATGGCGAAGCACGACTGCACCAGCGGGCTTGGGAACAGATCGAACAGCGCCCAGGCAATCGTCAGGCCGATCGCCGTGCCGAAAATCCGCTGGCCGAGTTTGCGCCGGGTGGCGCCGTAGTTCGGCTGGCAGACGAACAGCGTGGTGAGGATGATCCAGTAGCCTTGCGACGGGTGTATCAGGTGCACCATGCCGTAGCCGATGCTCAACGCCAGCGGCAAGCGCAGGGCATGGCGGAACAGCAGCGAGGTCGGCGTCAGCTGCGTGCGCAGGCGAATCCACACATCCTTGAAGTTGCGCGGCGAGCGGTCAAGCAGACTGCTGTCGGTGGCATCTGCCAGGGCATCGGGGTTGCTGGCGTCGCTGAGCAAACGGTCGAGGGTGCCGAGGTTGGCCGCCAGTGCCCGCAGTGAACGCAGCAGGCCACGCCAGGCCGGGTTGCTCTGGATGCGCAGGTGTTCGAGGGAGGCGTGCAGGTCGCTCAGGGCTTCGGCGAAACTCGCGTCGTAGGTGAACGGCTGGCGCATCTGGATCGACTCGGCCAGCGCCCGGCAGGCCTTGCCTTGCTGGCGCAGCAGGCGCTGGCAGCGGAACAGCACGTCGCTGTGGAAGAACGCATCGGCCAGGGCGTTGTACGGGTAATGCGAAGAACTGGCGCGTTCGTGAATGTCCTGCGCCAGGAAGTACAGCTTCAAGTAACGGCTGACTTTCGAGCCCGGACGACCGTTGCCGACCCGGTGCAGGATGATTTCCTTGGCGCTGTTCAGGGCTGCGACGACCCGGCCATTCTGCTGGGCCAGCTCCAGTCGCCGTGCTTCGACGTCCATCTGACGGATCGGCTCGAACAGCGAGGATTTCAACTTCAGGTAATAGCCGAGTTCGCGGAACAGCCGCGCCAGACTCTGCTGCACCGGCTGATTGGAAAACATCGCCTGCCACAGCACCGACAGCAGGCCGTACCACGCGGCACCGGCCACCAGCAGCATCGGCTCATGCCAGAAATCCGTGACCGCGCCGCCGCGCTGGTCGACGCCGATCATGGTGTAGACGGAAAGAATCAGCGTCGCCGAAGCAATCGCCCCGTAACGTTCGCCGAGCGCGCCGAGCATGGTCAGGCTGAAACTGGCCAGTGCCAACGCGATGACGAATACGATGGGGTAGGGGAACAGCAATTCCACGGACAGCGCCGCGACGCTGAAACACACCAGCGTCACCGCCAGTGCGTTGAGGCGGCCCTGCCAACTGTCGTCGGTCTCGGCCAGGGCGCTGGCGATGATCCCGAGGAACAACGGGATCAGCAGCCCCATTTCATCCTGATACCAGCACAGCGCCATGCTGCCGGTCAGGGCGATGAACACCCGCACGCTGTAGCTGAATTTATCCAGCGCCCACAGGCGCCGCAAAGACTGACGAAACGAGGTCGAGGACATGAAGTGCGAAGGCCTTCCGAGGCGATGCCGCTAAATTGAGCCAGTAATGACGCCGACGCAATGGCGCCGATCACATCTGACAGCAAAAAGTGTTCCTTTCATGCACCACACACCACTGTGGGAGCGGGCTTTGGGTCAGACGTACTGCGCGGCGGCGTAACCCGATGCCCAGGCCCACTGGAAGTTGAATCCGCCCAGATGCCCGGTGACGTCCAGCACTTCGCCGACGAAGTAGAGGCCCGGGCTTTTCAGCGATTCCATGGTCTTGGACGACACTTCGCGGGTGTCGACGCCACCGAGGGTGACTTCGGCGGTGCGGTAGCCTTCGGTGCCGGCCGGCACGACTTTCCAGCTGCCGAGCTTCTCGGCGATGTCCGCCAGTTCTGCGTGGGTGTACTGCTTCATCGGTTTGGAGACGAACCAGTTGTCCGCCAGCAGGTTGGCCATCTTCTTGGTGAAGATTTCGCCGAGCAGGGTTTTCAGTTCGCTGTTCGGGCGCTCGGCGGTTTGCTGTTGCAGCCAGCTTGCGGCGTCGTGATCGGGCAGCAGGTTGATCTCGACCGTGTCACCCGGCGCCCAGAATGAGGAAATCTGCAGAATCGCCGGGCCGCTGAGGCCGCGGTGAGTGAACAGGATGTTCTCGCGAAAACTCTGGTCGTTGCAGCTGACCAGGCAATCCACCGAGGTGCCGGACAGTTCGGTGCACAAGTCCTTGAGCTGATCGGTGATGGTGAACGGCACCAGACCGGCGCGGGTCGGCAGCAGTTCATGGCCGAACTGTTTGGCGACTTGATATCCGAAACCGGTCGCGCCCAGCGTCGGGATCGACAGCCCGCCGGTGGCGATCACCAGCGACTGGCACTGGATCTGGCC
Organism: Pseudomonas pharyngis; assembly: GCF_021602345.1. Classification (GTDB taxonomy): domain Bacteria; phylum Pseudomonadota; class Gammaproteobacteria; order Pseudomonadales; family Pseudomonadaceae; genus Aquipseudomonas; species Aquipseudomonas pharyngis. The sequence continues at coordinate 176,059 of NZ_BQID01000001.1, read as the reverse complement.
GAGGGTGGTGTCGAGCAGGTAACCGCCCTCGATTTTCTCGATGGTCTGGATCGAGGTGTCGAGGTGCAGGTTGACGCCGACCTGATCGCACTCGTCCAGCAGCATGCCGAGGATGTCGCTGGATTTGTTATCGCAGAACAGTTGGCCGAGTTTCTTCTCGTGATACGGCACGCCGTGCTTGGCGACCATGCCGATGAAATCCCACTGGGTGTAGCGGGCCAGCGCGGATTTGCAGAAGTGCGCATTCTGCGAGAGGAAATTGCTCGGTTCGGTGTACATGTTGGTGAAGTTGCAGCGCCCACCGCCGGACATCAGGATTTTCTTGCCGGCCTTGTTCGCGTGGTCGAGCAGCATCACCTGACGCCCACGCCCCGCGGCGGTCAGTGCACACATCAACCCTGCGGCGCCAGCGCCAATGATCACGACTTCGGTAGAGCGCAAAACGGTGTCCTCACACTAAATTCAAATTCACCGGAAACCAATGTGGGAGCGAGCCTGCTCGCGATGAGGTCGGCACATGCAACATAGTTGTTGGCTGACAGTCCGCCATCGCGAGCAGGCTCGCTCCCACAGGGGATCTACTTTGGATGGTAGATCGCTTACAAAACCCGAACGCGCAGCGAACGACCCTTGATCTTGCCGTTGTTCAAACGCTGCAGCGCCTGCATGACCACGGTGCGTTCAACGGCTACATAGGACTGGAAGTCGAAGATCGCGATCTTGCCGACCTGGGCGCCCGGAATGCCAGCCTCACCGGTCAGTGCGCCAAGAATGTCGCCCGGACGTACCTTGTCTTTCCGGCCGCCAGCGATGCACAGCGTGCTCATCGGCGGTTGCAGCGGGGCACCGCCCTGGGACTTGAGGTTATCCACCTGATCCCAGTTCAGCGGGGTTTTCTGCAGTTGTTCGATGGCTTGCGCGCGGTGCGCTTCGGACGGCGCCACCAGGCTGACCGCGATGCCTTTCTCGCCGGCACGACCGGTACGGCCGACGCGGTGAATGTGGATTTCCGAGTCGCGGGCCAGTTCGACGTTGATCACCATGTCCAGCGCATCGATGTCCAGACCACGGGCGGCAACGTCAGTGGCAACCAATACCGAAGTACTGCGGTTGGCGAACATCGCCAGCACCTGATCGCGGTCACGCTGTTCCAGATCGCCGTGCAGGCCGACGGCGGAAATGCCTTTGGAGGTCAGGTGATCGACGGTTTCCTGTACCTGCTGCTTGGTGAAGCAGAACGCCACGGTGGAGGCCGGACGGAAGTGGTGCAGGACCTTGGTCACCGCGCTCATGCGCTCTTCCGGGGAAATCTCGTAGAAGCGCTGTTCGATCTGGGTGTCGTCGTGGAAGGCTTCGGCCTTGACCGTTTGCGGGTCGCGCATGAACTTCGACGCCAGCTGCTTGATGCCCACCGGGTAGGTGGCCGAGAACAGCAGGGTCTGACGGCGGGCCGGGGTCTGCTCGATGATGTCTTCGATGGCGTCGTAGAAACCCATGTCGAGCATGCGGTCGGCTTCGTCGAGGATCAGCGTGTTCAAGCCGTCGAGGACCAGCGAACCCTTGCGCAGGTGCTGCTGGATGCGGCCCGGGGTGCCGACGATGATGTGCGCGCCGTGCTCCAGCGAGCCGATCTGCGGGCCGAAGGATACGCCGCCGCACAGGGTCAGAACCTTGATGTTGTCTTCGGCACGGGCCAGACGACGGATTTCCTTGGCGACCTGGTCGGCCAGCTCGCGGGTCGGGCAGATCACCAGCGCCTGGCAACCGAAGTAGCGCGGATTGATCGGGTTCAGCAGGCCGATGCCGAACGCGGCGGTCTTGCCGCTGCCGGTCTTGGCCTGGGCAATCAGGTCCATCCCCTTGAGGATCACCGGCAAGCTTTGCGCCTGGATCGGCGTCATCTGGGCATAACCGAGGGAGTCGAGGTTAGCCAGCATGGCGGCGGACAGCGGCAAAGTATTAAAAGCGGTGGCGATGGTGGTCACGGGACTGGCCTGCAAAACAAAATGTCGCGCAGTGTAGCAGCCTCTGGCCACTTTCCTCGAAAGTTCTGGACGAACGCAAAGCCTGTGACGAGGGCCGGTCCCCTCGCCACGCAGACCCCGGTCAATGCTCGATGTGTTCTTCCCGGCGCTTGGCGCGCCGTCCGTCCTCTTTCGAGAGCTGCGAGAAAATCGTCGCCGCCAGCATCGCCATGATCCCGACGGTCACGAACGTGAGCTGGAAAGCGCCCAACACGGTCTCGACGCCATCGTTGCCGATCTCCGCCGTAAAGCCGCCGAGCAGCGCACCGGCACACGCCACGCCAAGGCTCAGCGACAACTGCGCCACCACCGACAGCAAACTGTTGCCGCTGCTGGCGCTGGCGTCGTCGAGGTCAATCAGGGTCACGGTGTTCATCGCGGTGAATTGCAGCGAGTTGATCGCCCCGAGAACCGCCAGCAGGCACAGCAGCAGCCAGTACGGCGTCTGCTCGCTGACCAGCCCCATGCTCGCCAGCATGATCCCCAGAAACAGGGTGTTGCCGGTCAGCACGATGCGATAGCCCAGGCGCTCGATCAGCGGCCGCGCGCCCCATTTGGCGACCATCGCCGCAGCCGCCAGCGGCAGCATGCTCATCCCGGCCTGGGACGGCGAATAACCCAGCGCCACTTGCAGCAGCAACGGCACCAGAAACGGCAGGGCGCCGCTGCCCAGGCGGGCGAACAGGTTGCCGAGGATGCCGACCGCGAAGGTGCGGGTCTTGAACAGCGACGGCGCGAACAGCGGGTTTTCAATGTGCCCGGCGCGCAGCCAGTACGCCGCCAGACACGCCATGCCGCCGAACAGCAACAACATTACCCGCAGGTGCGGCAGGTGCAGTTCGCCGAGGCCTTCCATGGCGATGGTGATCAGCACCATCGCCGCGCCGAACAGCAGGAACCCCAGGCTATCGAAGCGCGTGCGCTCGGTGCCGCGCAGGTCGGGGATGAATTTCCACACCGCATAGCAACCGATGACGCCGACCGGCAGGTTGATCAGGAAGATCCAGTGCCACGTCAGGTATTCCACCATCCAGCCGCCCATGGTCGGGCCGATCAGCGGGCCGAGCAGGCCGGGAATGGTGATGAAGCCCATGATCCGCACCAGTTCCGAACGCGGGTAGGCGCGCAGCACCACCAGGCGCCCCACCGGCAGCATCAGCGCACCGCCGAGGCCCTGGATCACGCGGGCGCCGATCAGCATGCTCAGGCTGCTCGACAAGGCGCAGAGCAGCGAGCCCAGGCTGAACAGCAGGATGGCGCCGAAGAAGATTTTCTTGGTGCCGAAGCGGTCGGCAATCCAGCCCGACGCCGGGATCAGCAGGGCCACGGTGAGCATGTAGGCGATGATCACGCCCTGCATGCGCAGCGGGTCTTCGGCCAGGTCCCGGGCCATGGCCGGCAGGGCGGTGTTGAGGATGGTCCCGTCGAGGGACTGCATGAAGAAAGCGATGGCGACGACCCATGGCAACCAGCGGGCGGTGATGGCGTCGAGAGGCGGGCGGTTGGGCATGGAACCTCTGGTGATGAGCGCAGTAAATCCGAGGTGACTTCATCGCGAGCAGGCTCGCTCCCACATGGACTGCGCGAACCTGTGGGAGCGAGCCTGCTCGCGATGCTTTTACAAGGTCAGGGTCAATCGGCTCACCAGCGCCCCCGGCAACAACGCCGACGAGGTATTGCGCTGGCTATAGGTGCTCGCCGACAGCAGCAACTCACGCTCGGCGGTCAACGCTTCCAGCTGCGAACCCAGCAGGCTGTAGGCGCTGTCGTCGAAACGCATGGTGCTGACCGGCGCCTGAATCTCGCCGTTTTCCACCCAGAACGTGGCAAATCGGGTCATGCCGGTCAGGCGCGCCGCCGGTTGGTCCGAGAAGTTCAGGTACCAAAGGTTGCTGATATACAACCCGGTACCCAACTGCTTGAGGATCTCGGCCTGGGACAAGTCGCCGGCGGCCATGTTCAGCGCGCTGGGCGATTCACCGCCGCCGGCGCCGTTGGCGGTCAGGCCGTATTCGGCGGCGCTGCGCGAACCGACCAGTTGCTCGCCGGCCTGACCTTCGATGATCAGCCGCAGATCGCTGCGCGGGTAACCCTCGCCGGAAAACGCCGGACTTAGCGAACCACTGACTTTTTCATCGAGGGACACCAGCGGGCTGAACGCCTGATCGCCGGCATACAGCTTCTGCAACGGGCTGCTCTTGCTGGCAATCGACTGCGCCGAGAAACCGCCCCAGCACAACATGCCCATGATTTCTTCCAGCGCCGCCGGCGCCAGATAGGCGCGGTACTGGCCGGGCGGCAAGGTGCGCAGCGGGCGACCGAGAAATTCGAGTTGCTCGCGGGCCTGCTGGAAGCGGCGGGCGAAGTCTTCGCTGTTCCAGTCATGTCCGGCGTAGCTGGCCTTCACCGCTTCGCCGTTCTCGTGGAACAGGCTGAAGTCGAAGTTGAAGCTGTTGGCCTGATGCCAGCCGAATGCGCCGGAAGAACTGGCGAAGCCACGGCTGATGGGGCCAGCAGCGTAGAAACCGACCAGATCCAGACCTTCGGCCGCTTGAGCGATTTCAGCGACAACTTGCTCGGTGTCCGGCAGCGGATGCTCCTGCACATTCTTGCTCTGCCAGCCGTTGTGGTTGAGCAGCAGGTACGGGTCCTGCGGCAGCAGCGGCAGGGTTTCACGCAGCTGTTGCAGGCCTTCGGCAAGGCGTTGCAGGTCGGCTTCCTGATCGCCGGACAAGGTGATCTGCAGATCGGCATGGCGACCGTCGTCGATCAGTTTCAGACCGATACCGGCTTGCTGAACTTGCCCGGCCTGACGCACCTTGGCGTGGTTGAAACGGACGAAGGCCGACGATTCGGCGTCGTAACTCAGGGTGAACTGTTCCGGCTCGCGCACGGCATCGCGCAACCAGTTGACCAGCAGCTTGAACGCCTCGGACTGGCTCTTGGAAATACTCATCAGGCGTCTCCCCCAAACACATCAACATTGCTGAACACGCAGGCCGGTGAAGCGTGGCCGACGCGGATCACCTGGTTCGGTTCGCCCTTGCCGCAGTTCGGCGTGCCCAGCACCTGGGTGGTGGCGGCGTTGCCGACGGCGCGCAGACTCTTCCAGAAGTGCGCGGAAATGCCCCGGTAGTTCGGGTTTTTCACCACACCCTTGAGTTCGCCGTTTTCAATCAACTGGCCCCATTCGCAGCCGAACTGGAATTTGTTGCGTGCATCGTCGATCGACCATGAGCGGTTGGTGCTCATCAGAATGCCGTTTTCGATGCCGCCGATCAGTTGCTCCAGCGGCTGGTCGCCCGGCTCGATGTTGAGGTTGGCCATGCGGTCGATCGGTGGTCGGTTCCAACTGCAGGCGCGGCTGTTGGCAACGCCGTCGAGACCTGCGCGAAATTGCGACAAGGCACCGCCCAACGGACGGACCAGCAGGCCTTCGCGAATAAGGAATTGTTTGCTGGCTTTGGAGCCGTCGTCATCGTGACCGTAACTCGCCAGTTCTTCGGGAATGTCCGGATCGAACGTCACATTGAGCAGTTTCGAGCCGTATTGCAGGCTGCCGAAATCCGAGGCTTTGACGAAACTGGTGCCGGCGTAATTGCGCTCGTCGCCGAGAATCCGGTCGAGCTCCAGCGGGTGGCCGATGGACTCGTGGATCTGCAGCATCATCTGGTCGGGCATCAGCAGCAGGTCGCGCGGGCCTTGCGGGGTGTTCGGCGCGAGCAGCAATTGCAGCGCCTGATCGGCGACTTGCGGGCCGGCACCGATCAGGCCGCAACGGTTGATTACGTCGGCGCCGCCCTGCTGGCCGAAGTTCTCGCGGCCGAGGCTGCGGGTCTGGCTGTCGTTGCCGTCGTAGGCGGTGACGTCCAGGCCCGGGTAGACGAAGCGTTGGGCCTGGCGCAATTCGGCGCCGGCGCTGCTCAGGTAGATCTGTTCGACGTGGGTGATGCCGATGCTCACTTGCCAATTCACCAGGCGCTCATCCCTTGGCACCGAGGCGGATTCCGCGCCGAGTAGCTCGAAGCATTCGCTCAAGGACGGGAAGGGTTGTTCGAGATTGGGCGAAAGATAGTCGGCGCGGTCGCTGGAGACCGGCTGCTGGCTCAGGTCGAGCAGGGCATGGGGCTTGAGCCGCCGGGCCTGCTGCTCGGCGCGCTCGAGGGCGGCTTGCAGGCCTTGTTGCGACAGGTCATTGGTCGCTGCGTAGGCCTCGACGCCATTGACCCGGACAGTCAGCATCGCGCCTTCGTCGCGGCTCAGGCTCGGCGGTTCGGCGACGTTCTTGCGCACCGACAGGTACTGCCCGGATTCGCGCACATACCGCAGGGAAAAAAATTCGGCGCCCGTGCGCAAGGCAGCGAAGCGCTGCTTGAGCTGGGGGTGGAAATCGAACATCAGGGAACCTCCTTGTCATGGGAGCAGCGGCGAAGCGGATTCGGCGGGGAGGGATGAAGCGATCAGGCGAGGACTAGAGTAGGCCTGCGCGGGGTGTAGGATCAAGTGAAGAGGGGGTGTAGGGGGATTTACTGTAGGAAGCAGGGAGATAGGTGGTGATTAGTAGGGCCTCATCGCGAGCAGGCTCGCTCCCACAGTTGAAATACATTCCAAATGTGGGAGCGAGCCTGCTCGCGATTAGCCTTGATGCGGTGTAGCTGAATTACTGAGCAACAGCACTCACATCACGCATCGGCTTGCCTTTCACCGGCGCATCGCCAGCGACGTAGTACGGCGCCTTGCTGCGCGGCAGCGGCTGGCGGCCACGGATCTTGTCGGCGATTTTCTCGGCGATCATGATCGTCGGCGCGTTCAGGTTGCCGGTGGTGATGATCGGCATGATCGACGCATCGACCACACGCAAACCCTGCATGCCATGCACGCGGCCTTCGCCATCCACTACCGCCATGTCGTCGGTGCCCATCTTGCACGAGCAGGACGGGTGGAACGCGGTTTCGGCGTGCTCGCGGATGAACTTGTCCAGCTGCTCATCGGTTTGCACTTCGATGCCCGGGCTGATTTCACGGCCACGGAACGCGTCCAGTGCAGGCTGTTGCATGATTTCACGGGTCAGGCGGATGCCGTCGCGGAATTCCTGCCAGTCCTGCTCGGTGGCCATGTAGTTGAACAGGATGCTCGGGTGCTGGCGCGGATCCTTGGATTTGACCTGGATGCGACCGCGGCTCGGCGAACGCATGGAACCCATGTGCGCCTGGAAGCCGTGCTCTTTCACACCGTTGCTGCCGTTGTAGTTAATCGCCACTGGCAGGAAGTGGTACTGGATGTTCGGCCATTCGAACTCTTCGCGAGTACGGATGAAGCCGCCGGCTTCGAACTGGTTGCTGGCGCCGATGCCGGTGCCGTTGAACAGCCACTCGGCACCGATGGCCGGCTGGTTGTACCAGAGCAGCGACGGGTACAGCGAGACCGGTTGGGTGCAAGCGTATTGCAGGTACAGCTCGAGGTGATCCTGCAGGTTTTCGCCAACGCCCGGCAGATCGTGAACCACCGGGATGTCGAGGCTTTCCAGCAGTTTTGCCGGGCCGACGCCGGAGCGTTGCAGCAATTGCGGCGAAGCGATCGCGCCGGAGCAGACGATGACTTCCTTGCGGGCGCGGGCTTCGACGCGCTCTTCAGCGGCGCCGACCAGGTAACGCACGCCGACCGCACGCTTGCCTTCGAACAGAACCTTGTCGGTCAGGGCGTGAGTGACGATGGTCAGGGTCGAACGCTTCTTGGCCACGTCCAGGTAACCGCGGGCGGTGGAAGCACGACGGCCGTTCGGCGTCACGGTGCGGTCCATCGGGCCGAAGCCTTCCTGCTGGTAGCCGTTCAAGTCTTCGGTGCGCGGGTAACCGGCCTGCACGCCGGCTTCAACCATGGCGTGGAACAGCGGGTTGTTGCCCGCTTTCGGCGTGGTCACGCTGACCGGGCCGTCGCCACCGTGGTAGTCGTTCGGGCCGATGTCGCGGGTTTCCGCTTTGCGGAAATACGGCAGGCAATCGAGGTACGACCAGTCTTCCAGGCCCGGCAGTTTGGCCCAGCCGTCGTAGTCCATTGCGTTGCCGCGGATGTAGCACATGCCGTTGATCAGCGAGGAACCACCGAGGCCCTTGCCGCGACCGCATTCCATCCGGCGGCCGTCCATGTGTGGCTCCGGATCGGTTTCATAGGCCCAGTTGTAGCGACGACCTTGCAGCGGGAATGCCAGGGCTGCCGGCATCTGCGTGCGGAAGTCGAGACGGTAGTCCGGGCCGCCGGCTTCGAGCAGCAGGACGGTGACGCCTTCGTCTTCAGTCAGACGGGTCGCCAGGGTGTTACCGGCAGAGCCGGCACCGACGATGATGTAATCGAATTCTTGGGACATTGAATGCACCCTCTTTGAAGTTGGTCAGGTCAGACAGCCAGCGCTTCCCTTGTGGGAGCGGGCTTGCCCGCGAAGGCGGCTTCGCGGGCAGCACACAATGGCGGGTCTTAGAACACCGAGACGTAATCGCCCAGCTCGACCTGTACCGATTTGATGCGAGTGAAGTTGTTCAGCGAGCTGATGCCGTTCTCACGACCGACGCCCGACTGCTTGTAACCGCCAACCGGCATTTTTGCGTCGGACTCGCCCCAGGCGTTGATCCAGCAGATACCGGCTTCCAGTTGATGAATCACGCGGTGGGCGCGATTCAGGTCGCGGGTGACGATGCCGGCGGCCAGGCCGAAGTCGGTGTCGTTGGCGCGGCGGATCACTTCTTCTTCGGTTTCGTAGCTCAGGATCGCCATCACCGGGCCGAAGATTTCTTCACGGACGATGGTCATGTCGTCGGTGCAGTCGGTGAACACGGTCGGGGCCACGAACGCGCCCTTGGCGAATTCGCCGTCGGTCAGACGTTCGCCGCCGCACAGGACGCGGGCGCCTTCTTCTTTACCCTTGGCGATGTAGCCCAGCACGCTTTCCATGTGCGGGAAGCTGACCAGCGGGCCGAAGTTGGTGTTTTCGTCTTCCGGGTTGCCGATGCGGATGCGCGCAACGCGCTCGACGATCTTGGCTTCGAAAGCGGCTTTCAGGTGGCTCGGCACGAACACGCGAGTGCCGTTGGTGCAGACCTGACCGGAGCTGTAGAAGTTGGCCATCATGGCGGTGTCGGCGGCGCGATCCAGGTCGGCGTCGTCGCAGATGATCAGCGGGGACTTGCCGCCCAGTTCCATGGTCACGTCCTTGAGCGACGAAGCCGAAGCGCTGGCCATGACTTTCTTGCCGGTGTCGGTGCCGCCGGTGAAGGAGATCTTCTCGATGCGCGGGTGCTCGGTCAGCCAGGTGCCGACTTCACGGCCGCTGCCGGTCAGTACGTTGAACACACCGTTCGGAACGCCGGCTTCGGTGTAGATCTCGGCCAGTTTCAGGGTGGTCAGCGAGGTGACTTCGCTTGGCTTGAAGATCATCGCGTTACCGGCCGCCAGGGCTGGCGCGGATTTCCACAGGGCGATCTGGATCGGGTAGTTCCACGCGCCGATACCGGCGACAACGCCCAGCGGCTCGCGACGGGTGTAGACGAATGCGGTGTCACGCAGCGGGATCTGCTCGCCTTCGATGGCGGGTACCAGGCCTGCGTAGTATTCCAGCACGTCGGCGCCGGTGACGATGTCGACATACTTGGTTTCGGAGAAGGCTTTACCGGTGTCCAAGGTTTCCAGGGCTGCCAGTTCATCGTTGCGCTCGCGCAGGATGTCGACGGCGCGACGCAGGATGCGCGAACGCTCCATGGCGGTCATTGCGGCCCAGATCTTCTGGCCCTTTTCGGCGCTGACCACAGCACGCTCGACGTCTTCCTTGGTCGCACGTTGCACCAGTGCGAGGACTTCACCGTTAGCCGGGTTGATGGCTTCGAAGGTGGCATCGCTGCCGGCGTCGGAGTACGCGCCATCGATGTAGAGTTTTTGCAGTTCGAAACGGGCCATAGTGTCCTCGCAAGTGCATTAGTGGTTGGCGTTGATCACCGGGTGAGCCATGTAGCTGTGGCATCGCTGGTCGGTGACAGTTCAGGGGCCGAGCGTTTTCTCTGTGCTCTAGCTCACCTGCTTGGCCAATTGGAAATCCATGTATTCGTAAGCGATCTGTTGCGCCTGCGCAGTGTCGAAAGCGTCTCCCGACAGCGCGCCGCGCAACCACAAGCCGTCGATCAGAGCTGCCAGTCCACGGGCGGCGGTGCGCGCATCTTCGAGCGGCAACACACGGCGGAACTCGCAGCACAGGTTGGAATACAGACGGTGATCGTTGATCCGCTGCAACCTGTGCAAAGACGGCTGGTGCATGCTGGTGGCCCAGAAGGCCAACCAAGTTTTCATTGCCGGGCCATTGACCTGGCTGGCGTCGAAGTTGCCTTCGATGATCACCTGCAGATGCGCCCGGGGGCTGCTGTCTGCCAGCGCCTGACGGCGCGCGGTGACGCTCTCGCTGAGGACGCTCATCAGATACCGCATCGTGGCGGCGATCAGGCCGTTCTTGTCCTGAAAGTAATGACTGATGATGCCATTCGAGACACCGGCCAAACGGGCGATCAGCGCAATGCTGGCGTCCCCCATTCCGACCTGATCAACCGCCTGCAAAGTGGCTTCGATCAGTTGTTGGCGGCGGATGGGTTGCATACCGACCTTGGGCATCTTGCACATCTCCTTAGGCCTTCCGACGGGCGAATGACGCCTATCGGATTGAGGGCCAGTCTATTTTGTTTTGATTGAACGTTCAATCAACAAAGAATAAGATCTGCGACAAATCGTCGCTGCCTACAGAATTTTCTTACGTGTAAGTGGCGATAAAACCGACATCCGAAAATGCTCGAAACCTGCGCGGGGCAAGGCGCGGTTCGACGTTCGATGGACGTGTTGAATGGGCAAGACGCTCAAGGCCAGGTTTCGGATGAACGTCCATGCCTCGGCCACGACGGCGATTCGCGGTGCCATCTCTGCAGGTTCGGGCTTTTTTCGGGGTGTCTTTATATCACCCGCCGGTCGGCTGCCAACTAACCGATTGGTCGGGTTCCGTGTTGCCTTGTGTTCTTCTCTCGCACTGCCTGGAGCATTTGTGCCATGAGTTCTGCCTCGCTTATAAAGACCCCGCCCGAGAAGGTGACGGTCAACGGTTGGGTGTTCTACACCTCTACCGCGCTGATTCTGTTGTTGACCGCCATTCTGATCATCGCCCCGCAAGAGGCCGGCAGAATGCTGGGAGTGGCTCAGGCCTGGTTGTCCCGCAGCTTCGGCTGGTACTACATGGTGGTGATCGCCGCTTACCTGGTATTTGTGGTGGGCCTGGCGTTTTCCTCGTACGGCAAACTCAAACTGGGCAGCAAGGACGACACCCCGGATTTCAGTTACGGCGCCTGGGCGGGGATGCTGTTCTCGTCGGGTATCGGTATTTCGCTGCTGTACTTTGGCGCCTCCGAGCCGCTGGATCACTACTTCAATCCGCCGGAAGGCGCGTCCGCTACCAACATGGCGGCACGTCAGGCTGTTCAGCTGACCTTCCTGCACTGGGGCCTGCACGGCTGGGCGATCTACGCACTGGTCGGTCTGGCCGTGGCCTATTTCGCTTACCGTCATAACCAGCCGCTGGCCCTGCGTTCGGCGCTGTACCCGCTGGTGGGCGAGCGTTGGGTCAAGGGCGCTGCCGGTCATGCGGTGGACGGTTTCGGCATGTTCGTGACCCTGCTGGGTCTGGTGACCAACCTGGGGATCGGCTCGCTGCAAGTGTCTTCGGGTCTGGAAAACCTGTTCGGCATGGAACACAGCAACACCAACCTGCTGATCGTGATCATCGTGATGAGCACCGTGGCCACCATCGCCGCCGTGTCCGGTGTGGAAAACGGCATCCGTCGTCTGTCCAACCTCAACATCATCCTGTTCAGCGGCCTGCTGATTTTCGTCCTGCTGTTCGGCCCGACCCTGCACTTGCTTAACGGCTTCGTGCAGAACATCGGGGACTACCTTAACGGCGTGGTACTGAAGACTTTCGACCTGTACGTCTATGAAGGCGACAGCGAGAAGTCCGACCGCTGGCTGGGTCTGTGGACGCTGTTCTACTGGGCCTGGTGGATTTCCTGGGCCCCATTCGTCGGCATGTTCATCGCGCGTATTTCCCGTGGTCGTACCGTGCGTGAACTGGTGGCTGGCGTGCTGCTGATTCCGCTGGGTTTCACCCTGGCGTGGCTGTCGATCTTCGGTAACTCGGCGCTGGATCTGGTGATGAACCAGGGCGCGGTGGAACTCGGCAAGACGGCGCTGGAACAGCCGTCGATGGCGATCTATCAGTTGCTGGAACACTACCCGGCGTCGAAAGTCGTGATCGGTGTGTCGATCTTCGTTGGTTTCGTGCTGTTCCTGACCCCGGCCGACTCCGGCGCGGTGATGATGGCGAACCTGTCCTGCAAGGGCGGCAACGTCGACGAAGACGCTCCGCACTGGCTGCGAATCTTCTGGTCGGTCGTGATCACGCTGGTGACCATCGGCCTGCTGTTTGCCGGTAACTTCGAAGCCATGCAGACCATGGTGGTGCTGGCCGGCCTGCCGTTCTCGGTGGTGCTGGTGTGCTTCATGTTCGGCCTGCATAAGGCGATGCGCCAGGACATGCAGATCGAACAGGAGCAGGCGCAACTGGCTGAACGCGGTCGTCGTGGTTTCAGCGAGCGCCTGACCCAGCTGGATCTGCAACCGAGCCAGTCGGTGGTGCAGCGCTTCATGGACAAACACGTCAGCCCGGCGCTGGAAGATGCCGCGGCGCAAATGCGTGCACAGGGTCTGGAAGTGCAGACGCTGCTGGGCAAATCCAAGCGCTGCATGGGCGTGCGGGTCGAGATGGAAGAGGGCAACCCTTTTGTCTACGAAGTGAGCCTGGACGGCTACCTGGCCACCCCGAGCGAGTCGGTCCAGTCCGATGAAGCGCGTCAGCGTTTCTACCGCGCCGAGGTGTACCTGCACAACGGCAGCCAGGACTACGACCTGATGGGCTTCACACAGGATCAGATCACGCGTGATGTGCTCGATCAGTTTGAAAGCCATCGGCAGCTCCTTGGCCGGGTCTATAGCTAAAGTCAAAAGCTCCCCCTCACCCTAACCCTCTCCCGGAGGGAGAGGGGACTGATTGGGGGATGCTTGAGAACTACGCCGACCTGAACGAATTTCACTGTATCCATAATCGACGCTGATCTTTCAGGTCGATGTATAGCGGAAGACAACTCGGTAGGTTCCCTCTCCCTCCGGGAGAGGGTTAGGCGGGCGGCGTTCCGATGAGGGGCTCTTTTCCCTGGCCCAATAAAAAAGGGATCGCTCACCGCGATCCCTTTTTTTTATTCCGCCTTACCCCAGGTTCTTCCCGAGCAGCGCGTGATACAGCTCGCTGTCCCCAAGAATCCCCACCACATGGTTGTTGTCGTGCAGCACCAGTTTGTTGCCGGTCTGGTAACGGATCTGCAAGGCGTCGCGCATGCCGATGTTCGAGTCCACCAGCGTTGGTTTGCGCTCCAAGCCTTCCACGGCTTGCCCCGGTGCCCAATTCTGCAGGTTCAGCACCGAACCGTTCTGCCGCGCACCCTTGATGGTGTTGCCCTCGGCCAGGTCCAGCCACGAATCGCCGCCCGGATCCAGGCACACCGAACCGTTGATGCGTTTGCAGTTGTCCAGGGTACGCATCAGGCTGCGACCGCACAGCACGTTCAGCGGGTTGGTGTGGGCGACGAAGGTGCGCACGTAATCGTCCGCAGGGTTGAGCACGATCTCTTCCGGCACGCTGTACTGGATGATCCGGCCGTCCTTCATGATCGCGATGCGGCTACCGAGTTTCAGCGCCTCGTCGAGGTCGTGGCTCACGAACACGATGGTCTTGCTCAGCTTGCGTTGCAGTTCCAGCAGTTCATCCTGCAGGCCCTGACGGATCAGCGGGTCGAGCGCGGAGAAGGGTTCGTCCATCAGCAGAATGTCGGCGTCCATCGCCAGCGCGCGGGCCAGGCCGACACGCTGCTGCATGCCGCCGGACAGTTCGTCGGGCTTCTTGTTGCGCCATTGGGTCAGGCCCACCAGTTCGAGTTTGTCATCGACCAGTTTGCGCCGTTCCTTCTCCGGACGGCCCTGCATTTCCAGACCGAAACTGATGTTCTCGCGCACCGTCAGCCAGGGCATCAGGGCGAACTTCTGGAACACCATGGCGATGCGTTTGGTGCGCATCATTTTCAGCTCGGCCGGGGTGCATGAGGCGATGTCGATCTGCTTGCCTTCGTGTTCGACGAACAGCTTGCCGCGGCTCACGGTGTTGAGGCCGTTGATGCAGCGCAGCAGGCTCGACTTGCCGGAGCCGGACAGGCCCATCAGCACACAGATCTCGCCTTTGTTGATGTCCAGGCTGGCCTTTTCAACGCCGACGATCTGCCCGGTCTTTTTCAGGATCTCACTGCGAGTCAGGCCTTGATCGAGAAGTTTCAGTGCTTCGCGCGGATCCTTGGTGAAGATCACGTCAACGTTATCGAAGCGAATTATGCTCATGCGTCACCCCCTGCTTTGGCGTCGGGTTGTTTGCAGATACGGTCGAGCATGATCGCCAGCAGTACGATCGCCAGGCCCGCTTCGAAGCCCAGGGCGATATCAGCAGTGTTCAGTGCGTTGACCACCGGTTTGCCGAGTCCGTCGGCGCCCACCAGTGCCGCGATCACCACCATCGACAGCGACAGCATGATGCACTGGGTGATGCCGGCCGCGATGCTCGGCATGGCGTGAGGCAGTTCGATCCGTGAAAGCAGTTGGCGACGCGAGCAGCCGAAGGCCTTGCCGGCGTCCATCAGTTCTTGCGGGACATCGCGGATGCCCAGGTAGGTCAGGCGGATCGGCGCGGCGATGGCGAACACCACCGTCGAGATCAGGCCCGGCACCACACCCAGCCCGAATAGGGTCAGGGTAGGAATGAGGTAAACGAAGGTCGGTACGGTCTGCATCAGATCGAGTACCGGTCTCATCAAAGTGTAGAACATCGGTTTGTGCGCGGCGACGATGCCCAGCGGCACGCCGATGACCACGCAGACCAGGGTCGCGAACATGACCTGGGCGAGGGTTTCCATGGTTTCCTGCCAGTACCCCAGGTTGAGGATCAGCAGGAAGGAGGCGACCACGAACGCGGTCAGGCCCCATTTGCGTTGAATGAAGTGGGCCAGCAGGGCGATGAGGCCGATCAGCACCAGCGGGTTGAACCAGGTCAGCGCAAACGTCACGCCGTGGATCATCGTTTCCAGTGTCACGGCGATTGCGTCGAAGGTGTTGGCGCCGTGTTGCGTCAACCATTCAACGAAGCCCGCGATGTACTGGCCTAAAGGGATTTTCTGATCAATCAGCATGGTAGTGAACGTCCGCATGCAAGGAAATAAACAGCCCGGACGGCTTAGGCCGTCCGGCATAAGCGATGCTCTCTAATTCAAGGCTGGTTGAGTTTGGCTTTCACGGCCTCCAGGCCAGGTTTACCGTCAATGGTGGTCACGCCAGCGAGCCAGGTATCGAGCACCTGTGGATTCTTTTTCAGCCAGGCCTTGGCGGCCGCGTCAGGCTTCATCTTGTCGTCCAGGATGTTGCCCATCAGTTCGCTTTCCATGTCGACGGTGAACTCCAGGTTTTTCAGCAGCTGGCCAACGTTGCTGCATTCCTCGGCGTAGCCCTTGCGGGTGTTGGTCGCCACGGTGGCGGCGCCGAAATCCGGGCCGAAGAAATCGTCACCACCGGTCAGGTACTGAATCTTGAAGCGCTTGTTCATCGGGTGCGGCGCCCAGCCGAGGAATACCACGGCGGTGTCGCGTTTCTGCGCGCGGTCGACCTGCGACAGCATGCCCGCCTCGCTGGACTCGACGACCTTGAAGCCGGCGTCTTTCAGGCCGAAGGCGTTCTTGTCGATCATGCTCTGGATCAGACGGTTGCCGTCGTTGCCCGGCTCGATCCCGTAGATCTTGCCGTCGAGTTCTTTCTTGAATTTGGCGATGTCGGCGAAGTCGTGCAGGCCCTTGTCATACAAGGCCTGGGGAACGGCGAGGGTGTACTTGGCGCCCTTGAGGTTGGTGCGCACGGTTTCCACGGTGCCGGCGTCGCGGTAGGCCTTGATGTCGTTTTCCATGGTCGGCATCCAGTTGCCGAGGAACACGTCCATGTTCTTGCCGTCGGCCAGCGACTTGTAGGTCACGGGGACGGAAATCATGGTGGTCTTGGTCTTGTAGCCGAGGGCCTGAAGCACGACGGAGGTGGTGGCGGTGGTTGCGGTGATATCGGTCCAGCCGACATCGGAGAAGTTCACGGTACTGCACTGCGCCGGTTCTGCGGCTTGAGCCAGTAACGGCAGACTCAGCATGGCGGCCAACAACAACGACGGGGAACCTTTCATGAATGGACTCCTTGGTGTTTTTTTTGGCAGTGTTCCGATTGGACCACCGCACTTATGGGTTGCGGTTGGATGGCGTTCTGGAGACAGCTCTACCGCAGCGCCTTGCAATCGAGTCGATACGATCATGTACCAGTGAAAATCTGACGCCTACAGGGTGCGTCGTATCCAGTACAGGGATGGTCGCATCCAGTGTCAGTGACGTCGTTTACAGCTTTTTTCTGCCCTTTCTGGCCATCTGAACCGCATAAAAACGGCGAAAACACGGGCTGAAACCGGCACGGCGTTAGTGGGCATGAGTGCGTCGGTGTCAGACGCCGAGCGACCGGGGAAAAGCCCGATGATGCGGGCATTCCGGCGGATCGCAGCTTGAGCGTAGCAGCTCCGCCAGCGGGCGCTTCACGCCCCGGACCGGCACTCTCAGGAGCTCTGCAGCAATGGCTATCAGCGTTTTCGACCTGTTCAAAATCGGCATTGGCCCTTCCAGTTCCCACACCGTCGGGCCCATGCGCGCCGCCGCCCTGTTCGTCGAGTCGTTGCGCGACAAACATCTACTGGAGCAGGTGCGCCGCATCGAGGTGCAGCTGTTCGGTTCGCTGTCGGCCACCGGGGTCGGTCACGGCAGCGACAACGCGGTGATCATGGGGCTGATGGGCGAGTGGCCGGACGCGATCGACCCGTCGCAGATCGGCCCGCGGATCCAGGCCCTGCGTGAAACCCATACGCTGTTGCTCGACGGTCGTTTGTCGGTGCCCTTTATATGGGGCCGGGACATGCGCCTGATCGACGAGAACCTGCCGTTCCACCCCAACGCCATGACCCTGGTTGCCGAAGGCGATCACGGCGAGCTGCATCGCGACACCTACTATTCGGTCGGCGGCGGTTTTGTGGTGGACGAGGCGCAGGCCTCCAGCGGCGTGGTGGATCTGGATCGCACCGAGTTGCCTTACGACTTTTCCAGCGCGGTGGAGCTGCTGGAGCTGTGCAAGACCCACAACCTGCGCGTGGCCGAATTGATGATGGCCAACGAGAAGGTCTGGCGCAGCGAAGAGGAAATTCGCGCTGGCCTGATGAAGCTCTGGCGGGCGATGCAGGATTGCGTCGAGCAGGGCCTCAAGCACGAAGGCATCCTGCCGGGCGGCCTCAACGTGCGCCGCCGTGCGGCGAAGTTGCACCGCAGTCTTCAGGAATTGAACAAGCCCAACGTGATCGGCTCGACCCTCAGCGCGATGGAGTGGGTCAACCTGTTCGCCCTGGCGGTGAACGAGGAAAACGCCGCCGGCGGGCGCATGGTCACGGCACCCACCAACGGCGCGGCGGGGATCATTCCGGCGGTGCTGCACTACTTCATGAAATTCAGCGAGGCGGTGACCGACGCCAATGTGGTCGATTACTTCCTCGGGGCGGCGGCGGTGGGGATTCTGTGCAAGAAGAACGCCTCGATCTCAGGTGCCGAAGTCGGGTGTCAGGGGGAAGTCGGTTCGGCCTGCGCAATGGCGGCGGCTGGTCTGGCGGAAATTCTCGGCGCAAGCCCGGAGCAATTGTGCAACGCGGCGGAAATCGGCCTCGAACATAACCTTGGCCTGACCTGCGATCCGGTGGGCGGCCTGGTGCAAGTGCCGTGCATCGAGCGCAATGCGATTGCGGCGGTGAAGGCGATCAACGCGGCGCAGATGGCCTTGCGTGGGGACGGTCAGCACTTCATCTCGCTGGACCGGGTGATCCGCACCATGCGCGATACCGGCGCCGACATGCATGACAAATATAAAGAGACTTCGCGGGGCGGGTTGGCGGTCAGCGCGGTGGAGTGCTGATTCCGAGTTGCCTCCTATCGCCAGCAGGCTGGCTCCCACACTGGATTTGCGGCGTTCGCAAAAACTGTGGGAGCCAGCCTGCTGGCGATGAGGCCGGACCAGTCAAAACTGCGCGTAAAGTGCACACCGGAATCAAAACGCGCCACCTTTTGGCGCGTCGCTATCGGATAAGAGTCTTTCCTGCCTCCAGCGCCTGATTCGCAGGCGCTACCGTCCGTCACCCGTGCCTGCGGTGACACTGTAGGACAATCGCGCGCAGGCCAGTTCCCACAAGTGCTACCGATTTGCTCACACGCTCCGGGGCAGGGCTTTCGCGGCCGCTGATGGCACTTCGAATTACCCTCCGGCGGAGCGCTTGTATAGACGCGTCGCGACGTCGTTTTCAGGAGTTATTGAACAGCCATTCAATTTTAGGCATGGCAATTGCTCTGTCATAACAAAGCCCGTCTCACGCAAGAGAACGATGGCAATAACAAGAGCCTCCGCCTGAGGCCATCACCCGCTTTGTGTGAGGAGATACCGCGATGACGTCGTTCAACTCCGGGGCTCAACCCCAGAACCGTGCGCCTCAATCCATCGGCTTTCTGCTGCTGGACAATTTCACGCTGATTTCCCTGGCATCCGCAGTCGAACCGCTGCGCATGGCCAACCAGTTGTCCGGTCGCGAGCTGTATCGCTGGACCACCCTCACCGTCGACGGCGGCCAGGTCTGGGCCAGTGACGGTCTGCAGATCACCCCCGACGCTTCCATGCACAAAGCCCCGGCCCTCGACACCGTCATCGTGTGCGGCGGGATCGGCATTCAACGCACCGTTACCCGTGAACACGTGTCGTGGCTGCAAAGCCAGGCGCGCCAGTCGCGCCGCCTCGGTGCCGTGTGCACCGGCAGTTGGGCCCTGGCTTGCGCCGGCCTGCTCGACGGTTTCGATTGCAGCGTGCACTGGGAATGTCTGGCGGCGATGCAGGAAGCTTTCCCGCGCGTTGCGATGAGCACCCGTCTGTTCACCCTCGACCGCAACCGTTTCACCAGCTCCGGCGGCACCGCGCCGCTGGACATGATGCTGCACCTGATCAGTCGCGATCACGGTCGTGAACTGTCCGCCGCGATCTCCGAGATGTTCGTCTACGAGCGCATCCGCAACGAGCAGGATCACCAGCGTGTGCCGCTCAAGCACATGCTCGGCACCAACCAGCCGAAACTGCAGGAAATCGTTGCGTTGATGGAAGCCAACCTGGAGGAGCCGATCGACCTCGACGAACTGGCGGTGTACGTCGCCGTGTCCCGTCGCCAGCTCGAGCGCCTGTTCCAGAAATACCTGCACTGCTCGCCGTCGCGCTACTACCTCAAGCTGCGCCTGATCCGCGCGCGGCAACTGCTCAAGCAGACGCCGATGTCGATCATCGAAGTGGCGTCGGTCTGCGGCTTCGTGTCGACACCGCACTTCTCCAAGTGCTACCGCGAATACTTCGGCATTCCGCCGCGTGACGAGCGCGTCGGCTCCAACACCACCCAGCAGGTGGCGATGATGCCGCTGCCGCAGGCCATCGTGATGTCGCCGCTTTCCGGGCCGATGTCGGCGTTGAGCCAGGCACGCAACGAATCCACATTCGCCAGTGTAAGGCTGTAGACCGGGTCATCGTTTTTCGCGAGCAGGCTCGCTCCCACACAGGAATGCATTCCAATGTGGGAGCGAGCCTGCTCGCGAATGAATTTTTCAGGCGCTATGGGTTTGCTGGTATTGCGCCAATGCCGGCAACAATTGTTTGTCGATGGCCTGACGCACTGCAGGCTGGATGCTGGCGCCGCTGGTGTACATGTCCTTGACCATCTTGCGCAGTTCAAAGGCGCGAACGTTATCCAGACCGCGCACCGCATACTCACAGGCCTGCTCGGCAGTTGAACCGCTCGGCACTTGAAAACCCAACGACTTGAGTTGGCCCAACAGGTCTTCCTGATCGATCAAATCGGCATACATCATGACGCGAATCCTTCTTCGGCAACGGAGGTCGTGGCTCGATTCTGGTAGGCCTGCCCAGGCACGGCAAGGGCGATTTGTCGCATTGGCCGCGACGGCTATGAACAGGTCGTTTTCGGCTAACTCGCCGTCAAGGGGAGTGGGCACACTGGCCTCAGCTCGCTTCACGAAGGTTTGGTCACCCTCGCCACGGCAGCTCCTCAACAGTACCCTCGCCCCGATCCTGTCACGGCTTGTATCGGGGCTTTTTTTGCCTGTGTGTCAGGTAAATCGAGGTGCATTCATCGCCAGCAGGCTGGCTCCCACATTGAAATGCGCTCTTTGTGGGAGCCAGCCTGCTGGCGATGAACGATGACGCGGTCTAGCGCTGCAACACCAGAATCCGCGACAGCAATTCATCCCGGTCGATGTAGCAGCCCTGAAAATGCCGGGCCCCGGTGGTCGGGTCGAACGCATTGCGCGCGTGCAAAGCGCGGCGGTTGTCGAAGCACCACAACTCGCCCGGATTGAGCCGCTGCATTACCCGAAAGCGTGGCTCGCGGGTCATGGCGATGAAGCGCCGATAAGCGCGATACAGCAGGGGCATCTGCTCCACGGACGTGTCGAACGCGCCGCGCAGGAAGTTGGCCATGCGGATTTCCGCGACCCGGCCCAAGGCATCCAGGACGATGATCGGTGCGAGGCAGCGATAGTCGCTGTGGCGGTCCTTGTTGCGAAACTCCACCGGGATTTCGCACAGCGCCTGAAACGACGCGGGATCTTCCTGGCGCAACGCTTCGGCAATCGCAAAACCGTCGACGAAAATGCTCTCGCCACCCTCGGCGTCGTTCACCAGGCAATGCAGAAATTGCAGGCCCGGTTGCAGCTCGCGGGTCGGCAGGTCGGTGTGCAATGGCAGGTTGAAAGCGGTGTAGGCATTGCTGTCGGCGTCGGCCTTGGATTGCACGTTGAACAGCACGCCGAAGTTGCTCTCGCGGATGAACGAAATGCGCTGGGCGACCAGCTTCAGCGAACCGGGTTCGGTGGGTACGCCGCGCACTTGGGTCAGGCCGATGTCGCGTACCGCCAGCAACCATTGCAGCAGTGCGGCGTTGTCGTTCATCAGCGCCGCATAGTCGAACACCGGCAACTGCAAATCACTGCGCCACAGGAAGGGTTTCGGCCTGGAGGCGAGGCGTTCGGTGCGCGATTCATCATCGTAGGCGTGGGCGCGCAACCAGCCGGCATCGAAGCGGCTGAGGTGGCCGTCCTGCCAGTCGATACGCAGGCAGCCATCGGTGTCGATGTGCACCGCGGATGGCGTCAGGTCGGGAGCCGCATCGATGATCTCGAACACCTGCTCACGGGTGACGCTGTAGACGCAGTGCGGACACGGGCAATTGTCCCGCAGCCACACGTGGTGAAACGGGCTGACGCGCCCGTCGGCCCATTCAATCAGGACGCGATCCGCCAGGTTCTGCACGCCGTTCAGCGCGCTGATCAACGGATAAGTACGAAAATCGGCAACTGCGGCGGCGGTTTGCATGGTGGCTCCTTGCGATGGATGAGTTTACCGGGCTGGGGGCAGGGCGATGACCCGGCCGATGTAAGCCGGGGCGGGCAGGTCGGCCTGCTCGGCGACGATGGCTTGCAGACGGCTCAGGGTGTCCGGGGTAAACGGCGCGGAACGCGGCCCGGCCAGGTCGACGTGCAGCAGCATCTGTTCGTTGCCGGCAAGCTCCTTGTCACCGCCGGCCAGATGCAGGCTGTGATAGAGGTGCAGGCGTTTCTGGTCGTGACCGATGATCTGCGTGCGCACTTCGACTTCGGCATCGAGCTTCACTTCGTGCAGGTAGTTGAGGTGCAGTTCGAGGGTGAACAGCGAGTGACCGCTGGCTTCGCGGTTGTTGCTGTCCATGCCGAGGCGATCCATCAGGGCGTCGGTGGCGTAGCTGAAAATCAGCAGATAGAAGGCGTCGCGCAGGTGGCCGTTGTAGTCGACCCAGTCGGGGATGATGCGGGTTTGGTAGGTGGTGAGGGTGGGCATGGTGGCTGATCCAGAGCAATGGGTGATTGGGCTATCGTCATCGCGAGCAGGCTCGCTCCCACAGGTGACTGCATTCCAAATGTGGGAGCGAGCCTGCTCGCGATGGGGCCAGTCCTGCTGGCCGGTTACTCGCTGAAACTCATCCCATGCTTCTCTTTGGTGGTCTTCACCGCCTCAAGCACCGCCAGCAGGCAATCATCACGATAGCGCTCCAGCGCCGAAATACTGTGCCGGCCCAACTGATCGCTGGTGCCGTCCACCACATTGTCGATCAACTTTTCGGTCAGTTCCGGTGCCGGCAGGTATGTCCACGGCAACTGCAACGCCGGGCCGAACTGCGACATGAAGTGGCGCATGCCGGCATCACCTCCGGCCAGGGTGTAGGTCAAAAACGTGCCCATGAACGACCAGCGCAGACCGGCGCCAAAGCGGATCGCGTCGTCGATTTCACCGGTGGTTGCCACCCCGTCGTTGACCAGATGCAGCGCCTCGCGCCACAGCGCTTCGAGCAGGCGGTCGGCGATGAAGCCTGGCACTTCCTTGCGCACATGCAGCGGGCGCATGCCGAGGGATTCGTAGACTTTCATCGCGGCCTGCACGGCTTCGGGCGCGGTGTTCTTGCCGCCGACCACTTCCACCAGCGGCAGCAGGTAAACCGGGTTGAACGGGTGACCGACCACGCAGCGTTCCGGGTGGGTCGAGCTCTCGTAGAACTCGCTTGGCAACAGGCCGGAAGTGCTGGAACCGATCAACGCATTCGGCTTGGCTGCCGCGCTGATCTTGCTGTGCAGTTCCAGTTTCAGTTCGAGGCGTTCCGGGGCGCTTTCCTGGATGAAATCCGCATCGCGCACGCACTCTTCAATGGTCGCCACAAAGCGTAGGCGATCCTGCGACGCGCCCGGCGCCAGACCGTTTTTCTCCAGCGCGCCCCAGGCATTGGCCACGCGTTTGCGCAGCGCCGCTTCGGCACCCGGCGCCGGATCCCAGGCCACCACGTCGAGGCCGTGGGCGAGGGCGCGGGCGACCCAGCCGCTGCCGATGACGCCGCTGCCCAGTGCTGCGAAGGTTTTGATTTCGGTGATAAAGCTCATGGTCACTTCCTGGAATGAGGCAAAAAAACGGTGGGCGTCAATGGCCCGCCCACCGGGGGAAAGGGTGATTTCAGCCGCGCTGGGTCAGGCCCATCTTCTTGCGGCCTTCCGCCGGGGTCAGCACGCGGGCGCCGAGGCGGCTGAGGATTTCGGTGGCACGTTCGACCAGTTGACCGTTGGTCGCCAGCACGCCTTTGTCCAGCCACAGGTTGTCTTCCAGACCGACCCGCACGTTGCCGCCGAGCAGCACCGCTTGCGCAGCCATCGGCATCTGCATCCGGCCGATGCCGAAGCCGGCCCACACCGCGTCGGCGGGCAGGTTGTCGACCATGGCTTTCATGGTGGTGGTGTCGGCTGGCGCGCCCCACGGGATGCCCAGGCACAGCTGGAACAGCGGATTGTCGAGCAGGCCTTCCTTGATCATCTGTTTGGCGAACCACAGGTGGCCGGTGTCGAAAATCTCCAGCTCCGCCTTCACGCCCAGCTCGGTGATGCGTTTGGCGCCGGCCCGCAGTTGGGCCGGGGTGGAAACGTAAATGGTGTCGCCGTCGCCGAAGTTCAGGGTGCCGCAATCCAGGGTGCAGATTTCCGGAAGCAGTTCTTCGACGTGGGCCAGACGGGTCAGCGGGCCGACCAGATCGGTGTTCGGGCCGAACTCCATCGGGTTCTCGCCCGGGCCGATTTCCAGGTCACCGCCCATGCCGGCGGTGAGGTTGACGATGATGTCGACGTCGGCTTCGCGGATGCGCTCCATGACTTCGCGGTACAGCGCCACGTCACGGCTGAATTGGCCGGTCTGCGGGTCACGAACGTGGCAGTGCACGACCGTGGCGCCGGCCTTGGCCGCTTCTACTGCGGCTGCGGCGATCTGTTTTGGAGTGACCGGCACGTGTGGGCTTTTGGCGGTCGTGTCGCCAGCACCGGTGAGTGCGCAGGTGATGATGACGTCGTGATTCATGGTGCGTTTTCCTTCAGGCGTGATGGGTCTGTTCACAGCCCGTGGCGGGCTGCGAAGTGGTTCATTCGTTGCGGTTTATTTGCTGGTGAGCTGGAGGTTTTCAGCCGCCGGTTTGCCATCGAAAGTGGTAACGCCTTCGAGCCAGCGCTGTTTGTCCTGCGGGTGATCCTTGAGCCATTGTTTGGCCGATTCGAAAGCGTCCTTGTGATCGAGCAGCGGCTGCATCATCCGGCTCTCGTCTTCGGCGGTGAACGTCAGGTTGCTCAGCAGGCGGCTGACGTTCGGGCATTGTTCGGCGTATTTCGGTGCGGTGACGGTCCACACGGTGGCCATGCCTTCGTTCGGGCCGAGGGCGTCGTCGCTGCCGGTCAGATAGGTCATCTGCACGTTGACGTTCATCGGGTGCGGCGCCCAGCCGAAGAACACCACGGCTTCCTTGCGGCGCACGGCGCGATCGACGGCGGCGAGCATGCCGGCCTCGCTGGATTCCACGAGCTGGAACTTGCCGAGGCCGAACTGGTTCTTGGCGATCATCGCCTTGATTTGGGTGTTGGCGCCCGAGCCTGGTTCGATGCCGTAGATCTTGCCGCCCAGCTCTTTCTCGAACTTGGCGATGTCGGCAAAGGTTTTCAGGCCCTTGTCCGCCAGATAGGTCGGCACGGCGAGGGTGGCGCGGGCGTCCTTGAGGCTCGGCGCTTCAAGCACCTTGACCTGGTTGGCCTCGACGAACGGGGTGATGGTCTGGGTCATCAACGGGTTCCAGTAGCCGAGGAACAGATCCAGACGCTGGTCGCGGATGCCGGCGAAGACGATCTGCTGGGAGGCGCTGGTCTGTTTGGTGCTGTAGCCGAGGCCGTCGAGCAGAACCTGGGCCATGGCGCTGGTGGCGATCACGTCGGTCCAGTTCACCACGCCCATGCGCACGTTCTGACACGATGCGGAATCGGCCGCCATGACACTGGCGCTTAAAAACGCGGTACCGCTGAGTGCAAGAACACAGCTGCTGATCAGTCGTTTCATGTCGGGTTCCTCGGCAGGTCGTTATTGTGGGTTCCGGCATCTGTGCGCCGGTGATGCTCAAATTACGCAGCAATGCCCCTGTAAAAACGCACTGCGGCGACCAGCTCTTGCACTGCAGCGACCTGTGCTCTTGAATGCCGCCGACAACTGGCGTATCAACGTTGCACGCTACCCGCTGACCGAGTGCGCGCCATGTCCCAGGATTTCTACTTTCTGTTGATGCCGGGTTTTTCCGCCATCGGGTTCATCTCTGCGATCGAACCGCTGCGGGTGGCCAACCGCTTTCGCGGCGAGCTGTACCGCTGGCACGTGTTGAGCGCCGATGGCGGGGCGGTGCTGGCGAGCAACGGGATGTCGGTCAACGCCGATGCGGCGCTGGAGCCGCTGAAGAAAGGGGCGACGCTGCTGGTGGTCGCCGGTTTTGAACCGCTGAAGTTCGCCACCCCGGCGCTGGAGCACTGGCTGCGACGGCTGGACAACGAAGGCGTGACCCTCGGCGCCATCGACACTGGCAGCTTCGTCCTCGCCGAGGCGGGCCTGCTCGATGGTCATCGGCTGACTCTGCACTGGGAGGCCATCGACGCCTTCAAGGAATCTTATCCACAGCTCAGCGTCACCCAGGAGCTGTTCGAGATCGACCGTCGGCGCATCACATCCGCCGGCGGCACCGCGTCCATCGACCTGATGCTCGACCTGATCGCCCAGGCCCACGGCCCGCAACTGGCGATCCAGGTCAGCGAGCAGTTTGTATTGGGGCGGATTCGTCCGCGCAAAGACCACCAGCGCATGGAGGTCGCCACGCGCTATGGCATCAGCAACAAGAAGCTGGTGCATGTCATCGGCGAGATGGAGCAGCACAGCGAACCGCCGCTGACCACCCTGGAGTTGGCGGAATCGATCAAGGTGACCCGGCGGCAACTGGAGCGGTTGTTCCGTCTGCACCTGAACGACACGCCGAGCAATTTCTATCTGCGCTTGAGACTGGAGAAGGCCCGGCAGCTGTTGCGCCAGACCGACATGAGCGTGCTCGAAGTGAGCATCGCCTGCGGGTTCGAATCCCCGTCGTATTTCACCCGCAGCTACCGGGCGAAGTTTGCCCGGTGTCCGCGGGAGGATCGGCGACGGGAGGCCGTTTGACGGACGATTATAGTTAATTATACTTCAAGGTATAAATTACAGTCGTTTGAATAATTGAGTGTAAAACCATGTCCCGAAACAACGGCTTCGTTTTCCGCCGCCCCGCTCTGGCCCGCAGCGTTGCCGATGGTCTGGTGGGTGCAGGTCTGCAGGATTTCACCTCCGGTCTTTTTCTGGCAGCGCCGCGCCGCACCGGCAAAAGTACTTTTCTGAGAGAGGACCTGATCCCGGAATGTCAGGCCCGAGGCTGGCTGACGGTTTACGTCGACCTGTGGGCCGACAAGGAAAAAGACCCTGCTGACCTGATCGCCAGTGCCATTGCAGGTGCGTTGGTCCCCTTTGAAAAGGGCATCCGCAAACTGGCGAAGAATATCGGCATCGAAAAACTCAGCTTCCTGCGCACCTTGTCCTGGGATTTCACCAAGCCGCAACTGCCGGCCGGCGCGACCCTGACGCAAGCGCTGGAACTGCTCCACAGCGCCGCCGAAAAATCCGTAGTGCTGGTGATCGATGAGGCTCAGCACGCGCTCACCACCGCCGCAGGCATCAACGCGATGTTTGCCCTGAAGGCTGCACGGGATCAGCTCAATCAGGGGCGTGAAGGCGAGGGCAGCGGTTTGCATCTGGTGTTCACCGGTTCCAATCGCGACAAACTCGCCCACCTGGTACTGGGCAAAAGCCAACCGTTTTTCGGCTCGAGCATCACGCCCTTTCCGTTGCTGGGGAAAGAGTTCACCCAAGCGTACACCTTGCACCTCAACGCCCATCTGGCCGAGACCAACCAGTTCAGTGCGGCCGATATCGACGAGGCCTTTGAATTGGTGGGGCGGCGCCCGGAGATGTTGCGCACCATCATCGGCGAAGTCGCGCTGGAGCTGGGCGAGGCCAGCAATCTGGGCCAATTGCTGCAGAGCCGCGCCGAATTGTTGCGCGCCGGCGTGTGGACCGAGTTCGAAAGCGCCTGGAACGCCCTGACCATCCCTCAGCGCGCCGTGCTGGAGGTGATGGTGGAGCGCTCACAGCACAACGAGCCTTTTGCCCCTTTCACCGACAGCACACTCATGGCAGTCGGCAAGGCACTGGAAAACATGGGCAGCGACGTGGTGCCGGGCACCCAGACCATTCAGGCCTGCATCGATGCCCTGCGCGACAAGGAACTGGTGTGGAAGTCGAGCCGTGGTGGTTATGCGCTGGAAGACAAGTCCTTTGGCGACTGGCTGAGCGCACGTAAAAAGGGCTAGTTACTTCTTCACCAATGCCGAACACGCTGCCTTGTAGGCTTCATGCTGATACTTGTTCAGCGTGCCCGGCAGCTCAAAGTTGTGCTTCTTGGCCTGGGCATTGATCGTCTGCGGCGACAGCAGCGTCACCTCGCAACCGTCCAGCAACTGAAACACGCCCTCGATCTTGAACGTAGTCGGCCCACCGGCAAACTCGCCCTTCTTGCTGCGCTTCTTGATCGCGATGCGATCGATGGAGTTCTCGCGCACGAACGACGCCACTTGAGCGGCGAACAGCTTCACGTTGGCCGCCTCGTCGTCATCGTCCAGCGCGATTTTCTTGGTGCCCAGAGCCACATGGCTCAGCCCCGAACCATCGAGGGACGCCACGGCGATGATCGCTTCACTGCCTTTGATTTCGATACCGCAGATATTCATGTGAATCCCTTGATTGGCTGAAGAGGTGCAGCTTACAGCTCAAGCCCTCACTCCTGTCCAATCGACTCCAAAAACTCCGACCGCTCGTCACTCATCCGCGCCACGCAGTCATTCTGCGCAATCTTGAACGCCTTGCTGCCGTCCGTCGCCGGGAAGGCTTCTACGGCGCAGTCGGCGTCGCGGGTCTTGAGCCATTGTTGCTGGGCGGTCTTGAGTTTGGCGGTGATGTCCGCCAGTTGCGCCGGGTTCTTGCCGTAGGCTGTCTGCATGCGTTCGTTGAGGCTGGCGTAGTTGTCCTTGAGCAGGTCTTCGGCGGTGGTGCGGCTGTAGGCCGAGCATTCCAGGGTCTGGATGTCGTTTTCCACCGCATCGCACGGGTTGTTGTCGGACTCTTCGGCGGCGTGTACGCCGGTCGCAATCAGGGCCAGGGCCAGGAAGATCGATTTCATTGATGTCGCCGCTCTAATCCAGTGGTGTTTCCGGGATGCGGCAGATTCTGGCTCAAGCTCGCGGGCTTGAACAGGTGGCCGGTCGGACCGGTTGGCGACCCTTTGTCGCGGATTGACGCTTTCGGCAATTCCCCTGTCGTTTTTGCACCCGGCTGGTCGCGCACCGAGGCATATGCTGGCCCCAAAGCGCCGGCAGACGATTCGGCGCATGAATCGCCAATAAGGGGACGCCTGATGAGCCCAGCCGAATTACACGCCGACAGCATCGTTATCGACGGTCTGATCATTGCCAAATGGAACCGCGAGCTGTTCGAAGACATGCGCAAGGGCGGTCTGACGGCGGCCAACTGCACCGTGTCGGTGTGGGAGGGCTTTCAGGCCACGGTCAACAACATCGCCGCCAGCCAGAAACTGATTCGTGAAAACAGCGACCTGGTGATCCCCGTCCGCACCACCGCCGACATCCGCAAGGCCAAGGAGCAAGGCAAGACCGGCATCCTCTTCGGCTTCCAGAACGCCCACGCGTTCGAAGACCAGATCGGCTATGTCGAGGTGTTCAAGCAGCTCGGCGTCGGCATCGTGCAGATGTGCTACAACACTCAGAATCTGGTGGGCACCGGTTGCTACGAACGTGACGGCGGCCTGTCGGGTTTCGGTCGCGAAATCGTCGCCGAGATGAACCGCGTCGGTGTCATGTGCGACCTGTCCCACGTCGGCTCCAAGACTTCCGAGGAAGTCATCCTCGAATCGAAAAAACCGGTCTGCTATTCCCACTGCCTGCCGTCGGGGCTGAAAGAGCACCCGCGCAACAAATCCGATGAAGAGCTTAAGTTTATTGCCGACCACGGCGGTTTCGTCGGCGTGACCATGTTCGCGCCGTTCCTGGCCAAGGGCATCGATTCGACCATCGACGACTACGCCGAAGCCATCGAATACACCATGAACCTGGTCGGCGAAGACGCCATCGGCATCGGCACCGACTTCACCCAGGGTCACGGCCAGGACTTCTTCGAATACCTGACCCACGACAAGGGCTACGCCCGCCGTCTGACCAACTTCGGCAAGATCATCAACCCGCTGGGCATCCGCACAGTCGGCGAGTTCCCGAACCTGACCGAAACCCTGCTCAAGCGCGGCCACTCCGAGCGCGTGGTACGCAAGATCATGGGCGAAAACTGGGTGAACGTCCTGAAAGACGTCTGGGGCGAATAAGCCGCCGCTTCCCGAATACTTTCCCCCGGCCGTCCGCGCCGGGGGCAACACCAAAATTTTTCTGGAGTTAAGTTTCCATGGCCAAGATCGCCCCGCAATTGCCAATCGAAGTCGACAGCGAGACCGGTGTCTGGACCTCCGACGCCCTGCCAATGCTGTACGTGCCGCGCCATTTCTTCGTCAACAACCACATGGGCATCGAGGAAGTGCTGGGCGCTGACGCCTATGCCGAAATCCTCTACAAGGCCGGCTACAAATCCGCCTGGCACTGGTGTGAAAAAGAAGCCGAGTGCCACGGCCTGGAAGGCGTCGCGGTGTTCGAACACTACATGAAGCGCCTGTCGCAGCGCGGCTGGGGCCTGTTCAAGATCCAGGACATCGACCTCGACAAAGGCACCGCCAGCGTCAAGCTCGAACACTCGGCGTTCGTCTACGTCTACGGCAAGGTCGGGCGCAAGGTCGACTACATGTTCACCGGCTGGTTTGCCGGTGCCATGGACCAGATTCTCGCCGCGCGCGGCAGCCAGATCCGCACCGTGGCCGAGCAGGTTTACGGTGGCTCCGAAGAAGGCCACGACGACGGCCTGTTCACCGTCAAGCCGTTGTAAGTCGAGGAACCCGCCATGGCTTTCGAAGCAATGTTCCAGCCGATCCAGATCGGCAAACTGACCATCCGCAACCGCGTGCTCAGCACCGCGCACGCCGAGGTCTACGCGACCGACGGCGGCATGACCACCGAGCGGTACGTCAAGTATTACGAAGAGAAAGCCAAGGGCGGCATCGGCCTGGCGATCTGTGGCGGTTCGTCCGTGGTGGCGATCGACAGCCCGCAGCAATGGTGGAGTTCGGTGAACCTGTCCACCGACCGGATCATCCCGCACTTCCAGAATCTCGCCGACGCCATGCACAAGCATGGTGCCAAGATCATGATCCAGATTACCCACATGGGCCGTCGCTCCCGTTGGGACGGTTTCCACTGGCCGACCCTGATGTC
This sequence comes from Pseudomonas pharyngis, assembly GCF_021602345.1. Taxonomy (GTDB): domain Bacteria; phylum Pseudomonadota; class Gammaproteobacteria; order Pseudomonadales; family Pseudomonadaceae; genus Aquipseudomonas; species Aquipseudomonas pharyngis. Next base: position 145,317 of record NZ_BQID01000001.1, on the reverse strand, counting down.
GCCGTCGGGCATCCGCGAACCGGTGCACCGCGCCACCTGCAAGACCATCGAGCCGGAAGAAATCTGGCGGGTGATCGGCAACTACGCGCAAGCCGCGCGCCGCGCCAAGGCCGGTGGCCTGGACGGGGTCGAACTGTCGGCCGTGCACCAGCACATGATCGACCAGTTCTGGAGCCCGCGCGTCAACAAGCGGACCGACGAATGGGGCGGCACTTTCGAGGGCCGGATGAAGTTCGGTCTGGAAGTCTTGAAAGCCGTGCGTGCCGAAGTCGGTGACGACTTCTGCGTCGGCATGCGCATCTGCGGTGACGAGTTCCACCCGGACGGTCTGTCCCACGAAGACATGAAGCAGATCGCCAAGTATTACGACGACACCGGCATGCTCGATTTCATCGGCGTCGTCGGCTCGGGTTGCGATACCCACAACACCCTGGCCAACGTGATTCCGAACATGAGTTATCCGCCGGAGCCGTTCCTGCACCTGGCGGCCGGGATCAAGGAAGTGGTCAAGGTTCCGGTGCTCCACGCGCAGAACATCAAGGACCCGAACCAGGCCACGCGGATTCTGGAGGGCGGTTACGTCGACATGGTCGGCATGACCCGCGCCCACATCGCCGACCCGCACCTGATCGCCAAGATCAAGATGGGCCAGATCGACCAGATCAAGCAGTGCGTCGGCGCCAACTATTGCATCGACCGTCAGTACCAGGGTCTGGACGTGCTGTGCATCCAGAACGCCGCGACCTCCCGTGAATACATGGGCGTGCCGCACATCATCGAGAAATCCACCGGGCCGAAACGCAAGGTGGTGATCGTCGGTGCCGGCCCGGCGGGGATGGAAGCGGCCCGTGTGGCGGCCGAACGTGGCCACGACGTGACCCTGTTCGAGAAGAAGGAATTCATCGGCGGGCAAATCACCACCGCCTCGAAAGCGCCGCAGCGTGACCAGATTGCCGGTATCACCCGCTGGTTCCAGCTGGAGCTGGCGCGGCTGAAAGTTGATCTGCGCCTGGGCACTGCGGCGGACGCCGACACCATCATGGACCTGCGTCCGGACATCGTGGTGCTGGCCGTTGGCGGGCATCCGTACCTGGAACAGAACGAACACTGGGGCGCCGCCGAAGGGCTGGTCGTCAGCAGCTGGGACGTGCTCGACGGCAAGGTCGCGCCGGGCAAGAACGTGCTGGTCTACGACACCATCTGCGAGTTCACCGGGATGTCGGTGGCCGACTTCCTCGCCGACAAGGGCAGCCAGGTCGAGATCGTCACCGACGACATCAAGCCGGGCGTGGCCATCGGCGGTACGTCGTTCCCGACCTACTACCGCAGCATGTACCCGAAAGAAGTGATCATGACCGGCGACATGATGCTGGAGAAGGTCTACCGCGAAGGTGACAAGCTGGTCGCGGTGTTGGAAAACGAATACACCGGCGCCAAAGAAGAGCGGGTGGTGGATCAGGTGGTCGTCGAGAACGGCGTGCGCCCGGACGAGGAAATCTACTACGCCCTCAAGGACGGCTCGCGCAACAAGGGCCAGATCGACGTCGAGGCGCTGTTCGCGATCCAGCCGCAACCTTCGTTGAGCAGCACCGGCGACGGTTACTTGCTGTTCCGCATCGGTGACTGCGTGGCGCAGCGTAATACCCACGCCGCCATCTACGACGCCCTGCGCCTCTGCAAGGATTTCTAAAAGCTTGCACAAGACCCTGTGGGAGCGGGCTTGCCCGCGAATGCATTCTGTCAGTCACCGTTGCATCGACTGACCCGGCGCTTTCGCGAGCAAGCTCGCTCCCACAGGAACACGCCGAACGTGTTTCTCCAGGCTGTACTGGTGGGAGCTTCACCATGTTGAACACCCTTCTTCCAATCCTGTTGTTCGCAGCCCTGGCCCTCGCGGTGCTGGGAGCGTTGCGGCGGGTGGCCATGTGGCGCCGGGGCCGGGCCTCGAAGGTCGATCTGATCGGCGGCCTGTTCGCCATGCCCAAGCGTTACATGGTCGATCTGCACCACGTGGTGGCGCGGGACAAATACATCGCCAACACCCACGTCGCCACGGCGGGCGGTGCGGTGGCGTCGATCGTGCTGGCGATTCTGGTGCACGGTTTCGGCCTGCATAACCGCATTCTCGGCTACGCGTTGCTGCTGATGACGGCGGTGATGTTCGTCGGCGCGATCTTCGTTTATCGGCGCCGGCTCAACCCGCCGGCGCGGCTGTCGAAAGGCCCGTGGATGCGCCTGCCGAAAAGCCTGCTGGCGTTCTCGGCCTCGTTCTTCCTGGTGACCTTGCCGGTGGCCGGGATCCTGCCGGAGAACTTCGGCGGCTGGGTGCTCGCAGCGATTCTCGGCATCGGTGTGTTGTGGGGCGTGTCGGAACTGTTCTTCGGCATGACCTGGGGCGGCCCGATGAAACACGCCTTCGCCGGTGCCCTGCACCTGGCCTGGCACCGTCGCGCCGAACGCTTTGGCGGCGGCCGTTCGACCGGTTTGAAACCGCTGGATCTGAATGATCCAACCGCGCCATTGGGCGTGGAGAAACCCAAGGATTTCACCTGGAACCAATTGCTCGGTTTCGACGCCTGCGTGCAGTGCGGCAAGTGCGAAGCGGCGTGCCCGGCGTTCGCCGCCGGCCAGCCGCTGAACCCGAAAAAACTGATTCAGGACATGGTGGTCGGCCTTGCTGGCGGCACCGATGCCAAGTTTGCCGGCAGCCCGTATCCGGGCAAACCGGTGGGCGAACACAGCGGCAATCCGCATCAACCGATCGTCAACGGTCTGGTCGACGCCGAAACCCTGTGGTCGTGCACCACCTGCCGCGCCTGCGTCGAGGAATGCCCGATGATGATCGAGCACGTCGATGCCATCGTCGACATGCGCCGGCACCTGACCCTGGAGAAAGGCGCGACCCCGAACAAGGGCGCCGAAGTCCTGGAAAACCTGATTGCCACCGACAACCCTGGCGGTTTCGCCCCGGGCGGTCGAATGAACTGGGCGGCCGACCTGAACCTCAACCTGCTCAGCGAGAAGAAGTCCACCGACGTGCTGTTCTGGGTTGGCGACGGTGCCTTCGACATGCGCAACCAGCGTACTCTGCGGGCGTTCGTCAAAGTGCTGAAAGCGGCCAAGGTCGACTTCGCGGTACTGGGTCTGGAAGAGCGCGACAGCGGCGACGTGGCCCGCCGTCTGGGTGATGAAGCGACTTTCCAGCTGCTCGCCAAACGCAATATCCAGACCCTGGCCAAATACAGCTTCAACCGCATCGTCACCTGCGATCCGCACAGTTTCCACGTGTTGAAAAACGAGTACGGCGCGTTCGATGGCAACTACCTCGTGCAGCACCACAGCACTTATCTGGCGGAAATCATTCAGGCCGGCGCGCTGAACCTCGGTCAGCACAAAGGCAACAGCGTGACCTATCACGATCCGTGCTACCTCGGCCGCTACAACGGCGAGTACGAAGCGCCGCGCGAAGTGCTGCGCGCGCTCGGCATCGAGATCAAGGAAATGCAACGTTCCGGCTTCCGTTCGCGCTGCTGCGGCGGCGGTGGCGGGGCGCCGATCACTGATATTCCGGGCAAGCAGCGGATCCCCGACATGCGCATGGAAGACATTCGCGAGACCGGTGCCGAACTGGTGGCCGTGGGTTGTCCACAGTGCACGGCGATGCTCGAAGGCGTGGTCGAGCCGCGCCCGCTGATCAAGGACATTGCCGAACTGGTGGCCGACGCGCTGCTTGAAGACGCCGCGCCGAACAAGCCTGCCACCCCGGCCAAACGTGAACCTGCGGAGGCCCACTGATGAGCGACATTATCCGCCGCGACCCCCGCGCCGAATGGATCGCACGCAACCGCCTGCACCCGCTGCACGCGGCCATGCAACCGGCGCAACACAGCTGGATGGGCCCCAACGGGATCATCCGCAAGAACCTGCACGGCATCGGCTTCATCGGACCGAACGGCATCAAGCGCATCGACCGCAGCGGCGCTCAACAGGGCGGGGCGGTCAAACGCTCGGCCGCGGTCGAAGTGCAATTGCCGCTGCATCAGGTGCCGGCCCCGGCGTTCTACATCAGCGTGGTTCCGGACATGGTCGGTGGTCGTCTAAGCAGCCACGACCGTGACCTGCTCGGTCTGGCTCATCAGCTGGCCGGCAGCGACGGCGCGGTGCTGGCCGTGGTGTTCGGTGAGCACAAGGAAAACGCTTTCGCCACCGCAGGCGTTGACCGCTTGCTGGTGCTGGAAGGCGAAGAATTCAGCGGTTATGCACCGGAGCAACGGATCCAGGGCCTGCGGGCTGTGGATAACCAGTTCAACCCGCGTCACTGGCTGCTGCCGGACAGCCGCAGCGGTGGCGGCGAACTCGGTCGGCGCTTTGCTGCTGCTCTGGGTGAACGTCCGGCGACACGGGTGTGGCAGGTCAAGGATCAGGAGTGCATCGGCCGCGCCGGTGCCGGGTTGCAGGATCTGGCCCGCCCGGTGGCGCGGTTGATTCTGGCGTCTGCCGAATGTGCGGAACCGGTCAGCGAAACCCGGCACGAAGCGCTGCCGGTGGAGTTATCCACACCCGTCGCACGCAGCCTGTCGCGGATCGAGGATCTGGGTGCGGTGGCGGTGGATCCGGCAGCGATTCCGATGGCCGAAGCCGAGTTCATCTTCTCAGGTGGTAACGGGGTCAAGGACTGGGAGCTTTTCCACAGGACCGCCGCCGCTCTCGGCGCCACCGAAGGCGCCTCGCGGGTGGCGGTGGACGACGGCTTCATGGCCCGCGACCGCCAGGTCGGCGCGTCCGGCACCTGGGTTACGGCGCGGGTATACGTGGCCGTGGGGATTTCCGGGGCGATCCAGCACCTGCAGGGCATCGGTGCCTGCGACAAAGTGGTGGCGATCAACCTCGATCCGGGTTGCGACATGATCAAGCGTGCCGACCTGTCGGTGATCGGCGAAAGCGCGGAAATTCTTCAGGCCTTGATCGCGGCGGTAGAGGCTTACCGCAACGAAGCCAAGCGCGATGCGGCTTAAGGAACGGTTATGAGCACAAAGATCATCAGTCTGGTTTCAATCGGCGCCCACCCGACCTCCGGCCGCCCGCGCCGCGCCGATCAGGACGCCCGCGCGGTGGAGCTCGGCCTGCAACTGGCGGGGGATAACCTGCAAGTGCTGCACGCCGGCGACATCGCGGAACCGGCGCTGCGCGCCTATCTGGGCATGGGACTGGAACAGTTGCACGTGCTGGAACAACCGGCGGGCGCCGATGCGCTGCCGGCGTTGACCGACTATCTGCGTGATGCTGGCGCGCAAGTCGTACTGACCGGCAGTCAGGCGGAAACCGGAGAAGGTTCGGGAATGCTGCCGTTTCTGCTGGCCGAAGGACTGGGCTGGCCATTGGTGGTGGGTCTGGCGCAGGTCGAGTCGATCAACGACGGTTCGGCGCTGGTGCTGCAAGCGTTGCCTCGCGGGCAGCGGCGCCGGTTGAAGGTGCGCCTGCCGTTTCTGGCGACTGTGGATAACGCTGCACCCAAGCCTCGGCAGAGTGCTTATGGCCCGGCGCGACGTGGCGTTCTTCAGGCGAAAGACGTGGAAGTGGTGGATGACGAACTGCTCGCGGTGGCGACCCTGCAACCGGCCAAGCCCCGGCCGAAACGGTTGAAGGTGATCAAGGCCAAGAGCGGGGCGGACCGGATGAAGGCGGCGACGGCCAAGGCCAGTGGCGGTGGTGGGCAAGTCCTGAAAGGCGTGACGGCGCAGGCTGGTGCTGAAGCCATTCTCAAACTGCTGATCGAAGAAGGTGTTGTCCGCTGAGACCTTTGCTGACCCTCTCCCTTTGGGAGAGGGCGCTTTACCCACAATCCCTGTTGGCGGATTTGTGGATAACGTGTTCGCCCCTCCCTGCACCCCACGCCAATCAAGCTCTCCAGCCCCCAGATCAAAAAACAACCAGTCTAACTAGCGGTTTTTTCTGAGTTTTTCTCCAGAACAACTCCCGGACTTGCCCCCAATCTCTGTTGGCGCTTCTGTGGATAAGATGTTCGCTATCCGCTAAGAGCCAGATAAACCGTGGCTTACAAGGATCTGATCAAAAAACGTTCAATTCAGCTTTTTAAACCACCGATCCCCACGCAAACCCCGATTTATCAACGCCCCCAGCGCTTTTCCACAGCATCCGCCAAGTTACCCCCGAACTCTGTTGGCGCTTCTGTGGATAAGGTGTTCGCCATCCTCTGTAAGCCACGTAATCCGTGCCATGTAGCGACTTGATCAAAAAACAGTCAATCGCTTATGGAAACCCTGCTTCTGGATAAGTCACGGTTTTTCTTCACAAAACCGCGATTATTTTTCCAGATCATCCACAGTTGTCCCCATTAGCTGTGGGTGGCTATGTGGATAACTTGTTCGCCAAACCCTGCAACCCCCGGCGGGCTTAGTCCAAAAGGCAATTGATCAGATTTCATACAGTTCTAAGAGCCTGCCTTGACTTCGATCCGGTGCCTGTCTTCACTGCAATGGCACAAGGACAGCTGTCACTTATCCACATCTGGTTCAGGGAGAACGCGTGATGGATACCCGGCCCTACCGCTTACCCCTCAACCCCTGCATGCTTCGTGCTCTGCCGGCACCTTCGCCGCGCAAGCGCACGTTGCGTCGTGCCGCCAATCAGCACGCCCGTCTGTAGCGCCTGATTCCTGCCCAAACCGCTGTACTGCCGTCGGGATTACCCGAAGGCCAGGTGCCCGTTCGCCCATCGATTGCAGGCAACCGCAGAGTTGCCCCATCTGCCTGAGAGAGGAACCACCTCATGACACGGATCGCAACGCCCATCAGCGACATCAAGGAACACTACGACGTGATCGTCATCGGCTCCGGGTATGGCGGCGGCATTGCCGCGTCGCGCCTGTCCCGGGCCGGTAAAAGGGTCTGTCTGCTGGAACGCGGTCGGGAGATCCAGCCCGGCGAATACCCCAACACCATGATCGCCGCGACCGAAGAGTTGCAGGTGCACGATCCGGACGGCCACATCGGCTCGCGCACCGGACTGTTCGACCTGCACGTCAACGCGCAGCAGAACGTGGTGGTCGGTTGCGGCCTCGGTGGCACGTCGCTGATCAATGCCAACGTTTCCCTGGAGCCGACTGTCGATGTGTTTCAGGATCCGCGCTGGCCCCTGGCGGTACGCGAGGACCACGACGGCTTGCTCAAGGCGGGTTACGCCAGGGCCCGGGAGATGCTCAAACCCAATCCCTACCCGAGCACCGCGCCGAACCTGCCGAAACTCGATGCCAACAAAAAATCGGCAGACTTCCTCAAGCAAGGCGCGCACTTCTACAAGCCGCCGATCAACGTGACCTTCGACAAACTGCCGAACAACCTCAACCACGTCGGCGTCGAGCAACTGCCGTGCAACCACTGTGGCGACTGCGTTTCGGGTTGTAACAACAAGGCCAAGAACACCACGCTGATGAACTACCTGCCGGACGCCACCAATCACGGCGCGGAGATTTTCTGTCAGGCCCAGGTGCGGCATCTGGAGCGGGACGGCAATGGCTGGATCGTGCACTTCCAGTACCTGGACAGCGGCCGCGAGAAGTTCGACGCCCCGACCTTGTTCGTGAAGGCTGACATCGTAGTGGTGTCTGCCGGCACCCTCGGCTCCACTGAAATTCTGCTGCGTTCGCGGGACAAAGGCCTGGCGATGTCCGGCCAGCTCGGCGAGAACATGAGCGGCAACGGCGACATCCTCGGCTTCGGCCACAACTGTGAGCAGACCATCAACGGCATCGGTTTCGGCGCGCATTCGGCCAAGGAACTGCAACCGGTCGGCCCATGCATCACCTCGATCATCGACATGCGCACCGAGGGTGACCGCAGCAGTCGCATGGTCATCGAGGAAGGCTCGATCCCCGGCGCGCTCGGCCGGCCGATGGTGCCGGCGATGGCCGGGTTCGCCGAAATGATCGGCAAGCCCACCGACGACAGCTTCAGTGGCAAGGTGAAGTACAAGGAGCGCGAAGCTGAAAGCTTCCTGCGCGGCCCGTATCACGGCGCGCTGCACAACATGCAGACCTACCTGATCATGAGCCACGACAGCGGCCAGGGACGCATGGTTCTCGACAGCAAGGATCAACTGCGCATCGACTGGCCGGGTGTCGGCGAGCAGGAAAACTTCAAGATCGGCAACCAACGCCTGTACCAGAGCACCAAGGCCCTGGGCGGGATCTGGGTCGAGAATCCGATCTGGACCAAGCTGCTCAAGCACAGCATCGTCTCGGTGCATCCGCTCGGTGGTTGCGTGATGGGCGAAGACGCCGCGCAAGGCGTGGTCAACCACAAGGGCCAGGTGTTCAGCGGCGCCAGTGGCACCGATGTCTACGCTAACCTGTACGTGACCGACGGCGCGGTGATCCCGACGTCACTGGCGGTCAATCCGCTGCTGACCATCTCCGCCGTGAGCGAGCGCAACATGGGCCTGCTGGCGGCAGACCGAGGCTGGACGATCGACTACACGCTGCCGTCGGCGCCGCGCAAACAGACCGCGCCGCCGACCCTTGGCGTGCAGTTCACTGAAACCATGAAAGGCTACTTCTCCCGCGCCTTCACCGCCGCGCAAAGCACCGACCTCAAGGTTTACGAGGCGGCCGCCAAACGCGGCGAGGCGGACAACTCGCCGATCGACTTCACCCTGACCATCACCGCCAACGACCTCAACCGGATGATCAAGGAGCCGGAACACGCCGCGACCATCGTCGGCACGGTGATCGCTCCGGCGCTGTCGCCAGAACCGCTGACCGCCAGCAACGGTGTGTTCAACCTGTTCGAGCAATTCGAACAGCAGGTCGATACGCGCCACATGAAGTACGACATGAAACTGACCGCCGAGGACGGCAACGACTACTTCTTCAGCGCCTTCAAGACCGTGCCGGAAGACAACGGCGTGCTGAATATCTGGCATGACACCAGCACCCTCTACGTCACGCTGTATCGCGGGCCGGACAAGACCGGCGAGGTGATCGGCTCCGGGGTGATGCACATCAAACCGACCGATTTCGCCAAGCAGATGACCACCATGAAAGTCCTCAATGCGCGCAACGAGCGTGAGCGCATCGAAGGGCTGGCGCGGTTCGGCAAGTTCTTCGCCGGGATTCTCTGGGAGAGTTACGGTGGGGTGTTCGCCGGTGACAAATACTTCAACCCCGACGCACCGCCACGGCTGAAACGGCCACTGGATGCGCCGACGCCGGCCGTGCATTTCTTCTCCACCGAAGACGGCGTGCAGTTGCGCCTGACCCGCTATCAGGCCGGCAGCAAAGGCCCGGTGATGCTGGTGCATGGCCTGGGGGTGGGCTCGAATATCTTTTCCACCGATACGATCCAGACCAACCTGCTTGAGTTTCTGTGCAAGCACGACTACGACGTGTGGCTGCTGGATTTCCGGGTGAGCATCCTGCTGCCGGCAAGCAAGAAAGAATGGAACGGCGACCAGATCGCCCAGTACGACTTCAAGGCCGCCATCGCGCAGATCCAGCAGGAAACCAAAGCCAAGGACGTGCAGTGCGTGGTGCATTGCTATGGCGCGACCACGTTCTTCATGTCATTGCTCGCCGGCTTGCAGGGCGTGCGTTCGGTGGTCTGCTCGCAGATTGCCGCCGACACGGTGGTCGCGACCGCAACGGGGTTGAAGGCCGGTCTGCACTTGCCGGGAATGCTCGACGCGATCGGCATCAAATCCATGACCGCCTACGCCGACAGCAAGGAGAACTGGTTCAACCGGCTCTACGACAAGGCGCTCAACGGCTACGCGCGAATCGAAGCCCAGGGCTATTGCACCAATCCGGTGTGCCACCGCATCACCTTCATGTACGCCTCGCTGTATCGCCACGACACCCTCAATGAAACGCTGCACGACAACCTGCACGAGCTGTTCGGCGAGTCGAACATCGAGACCTTCGAGCACCTGGCGCTGATCGTGCGCAAAGGGCATCTGGTGGATTTCAAAGGGCACGACGTGTACATGCCGCACTTTGATCGGCTGACCATGCCGATCTGCTTCATCAGCGGCGCCGATAACCAGTGTTATCTGCCGGAAAGTACGCTCAAGACTTATCAGAAGGTTTGCGAGAAGCATGGGCCGGAGCGCTACAGCCGGCATGTGGTGCCGGGTTACGGCCACATCGACTGCATGTTCGGCAAGAACGCGGTGGTCGATGTGTATCCGATCATCCTTGAACACCTGGAGAAAACGGCCCTCGGTTGACTTGAAACCGAGTCGACTGCAATCGCGAGCAGGCTCGCTCCCACATTGGAATGCGATGCGCATTGGTGGGAGCTGGCCTGCCAGCGATGGCGGGGTGTCGGGCGCTATATCTCTCCGGTCTGCACAAGGAAATGGATGACATGGACAGCTACATCCGCTGGTTTCAACGCTTCATCTGGCTCGGCATTGCGATGAACATGGTGTTCGCGATCCCGGCGCTGTTTGCGCCGGGGTTGCTGACATCGGTGGTCGGCCTGCCGCCGCAACTCTCCGACCCGTGGCTGGAAAACGCCGGGATGCTGCTGGTGGGTATCAGCGTGTTCTACATGCCGTCGGGCTTCAACGCGCCGCGCTATGTGGTGCATTCCTGGTTGTGCGTGCTGACGCGGTTGATCGCCGTGGCGTTCTGGATCTACCTGATCAACACCAGCAGCCAGGGCTCGGTGTTCGTGCCGATGCTGATGGGCGACCTGGGCTTTTTCCTGATCCTCGGCATCCTGCTGTACCTCGGCACCCCTCCTGAAAACCGACCCTTGGCGCTGCTCTGTGATGGCTGGCGCGAATGGCGGGCGGCGTGGGCGCGGCACTGGCAGAGCCACGGGTTCAAGGTCGGCACGCTGGTCGTGGTGGCGCTGCTGGCGTTCATCGGTTACCAGACCTGGTATCAGATGCTGCGCGTGGTGCCGGAGCAGGATTACGCCTCCGACGAAGACCACTACAAATACGCCGCTATCGGTCTCGGTATCGAAGCGCGGATTCCCTATTACCTGTTCTCGGTGCTGCCGCAGATGTGCCCGGAAAAACTGCCGAAACCCGGTGGCTGGGAAGTTTTCGGTTTCCTGTTCGAGAACGGCAAGGACCTGCCGATCGGCATGGCCAAGCGACAGGTCGGCTACCCGACCGTCGAGCCGAACTGCGCGCTGTGCCACACCGGTTCCTACCGGGCGAATGCCAGCGACGTCGCGGTGAATGTGCCGAGCGCACCGGCCAATACCCTGCAACTGCAGGCCTTCCAGTGGTTCGCCTACGATTGCGCCAGTGATCCGAAATTCACCACCGACGCGGTGATGGCGGCGATCAACAGCAAATTCCAACTCGGCTTTTTCGAGAAGCTCTACAACCGTTACCTGATCATCCCGATGGCCAAGACCGCGCTGCTCAAACAGAAGCAGGCCTACGCCTGGCAGAAGCTGCGCCCGCAACAGGGACCGGGGCGAACCGACACCTTCAACCCGACGAAAATGGTGGTGTTCGGTTTCCCGGATGACTCGACCATCGGCACCGTCGACCTGCCGCAAGTGTGGAACCAGAAACCCCGGGAATCGATGTACCTGCACTGGGACGGCAATAACAACAAGATCCACGAGCGCAACTACGCCGCCGCGATGGCCGTGGGCGCGACGCCGGAGTCAGTGCTGCCGCCGAGCTTCAATCGGGTGACCAACTGGCTGCTCGGGCACAAGGCGCCGGCGTGGCCGTGGGCACTGGATCAGGCCAAGGTCGCTCAGGGCAAACCGGTGTGGGAGGCTAACTGCGCGGGTTGTCACGATTTCGGTCGCGTCGACACCGGGCAGGTCACCACCAATATCGACCAGCTCGGCACCGATCCGCACCGGCTGAACTCGTTCACCACCGGGCTGGTGGCGGCGTTCCACACCTTCAAGAAACCGCCGTTCGATTTCGGCGCCTACCGCAAGACCCAGAGCTACAGCAACACGCCCACCGACGGCATCTGGCTGCGCGCGCCGTATCTGCACAACGGCTCGGTGCCGACCCTGTGGGACTTGCTGCAACCGCCGGAAAAACGTCCACAGGTGTTCATCACCGGCTCCGATGTCTACGACCCGGTCAACGTTGGCTTCGTGACCAGTGGCGCCCAGGCCAAAGCCTCGGCGGATTTCACCTACGACACGCGCCTGGAGGGCAACCACAACAGCGGTCACCTGTACGGCACGACGCTGTCGGACGACGACAAGCGTGCGCTGATCGAATTCATGAAAACCCTGTGAACCCCTACGGATAGAGGATTACGCCATGTCAGCGGTCGGTCATCTGAAACACGAATACGACAAGGTCAAGCTGCGCCTGCACGGGTTGTTCACGCGCATCGAAATGGCCTGGATGAAGCTCATCAGCGAGCTGGAGCCGCAGGAGTTTCAAGCCATCATCAAGTTGCTCCAGCGCGGTCACGATCAGGCGCAATACGTGCTCAAGCACGGCGAGCTGCCGGACGACGAGCCGGCAGTGCCGTGGGAGTTGGCCCACGGCCTGTCGATCCTGCGCATCGGCAACGCGACGCCGTTGCCGCAATCGCCCGATCAACTGCAGACCAAGGTGCTCAAGGACGGCACGCTGCTGGGCTGCCGCAAATGGGAGCTGCTGGATCTGCTGTGGAGCGAGGCGCTGCTGAAGTGGATCGAGAACCTGCGCCATCACGCGACCTTCGGCACCGATCCGGCGCTGGTGACCATGGAGCGCGAGGTGACGCTGGCGATTGCCGGCGACTGGGGCACCGGGCCGTTCAACAGCCATGCGCCGGCGGTGTCGGTGGCCAACCAGATGCAATTGGCTAATGCCGATTTCACCATTCACCTGGGGGATGTCTATTACGCCGGCACCCACTCCCAGGAAGACACCGACATGGCCGGCTGGCCGATGGGCACCCACGGCTCGTTCACCCTCAACTCCAATCACGAGATGTACAGCGGCGCCCATGGTTATTTCAAGGAACTGGCCGCGCGTTTTCCGGGGCAGCAGGGCACCAGCTACTTTGCCCTGATCAATGACGACTGGCTGATTGTCGGGCTGGACACGGCGTACGCCTCGGACGTCATGAACCTGTACATGGACGGCACACTCAACAAACCGCAGATCGAGTGGATGAAAAGCCTGCCCAAACGCAAGAAGCTCATGGTGCTCAGCCACCATCAGGGCTTCGACATCACCGGACACAACAAGACCGCGCTGTATCAACCGGTGTGCGATGCACTGGGGCGCGAGCCGGATTACTGGTACTGGGGGCATCTGCACAATGGCATCGTCTATGCGCCGCAGGGTGGGCTGCACGCGCGCTGTGCCGGGCATGGAGCGATTCCCTACGGGACTACCAGCGAGCTGAACGGACATTCGCGGGTACTGTTTTCGGAGACGCAGGATGCGAACGATCCGGACTATCCGCTGCGGGTATTGAACGGCTACGCGAAGATCAGGTTGGTGGGGGAGGAGATTTTCGAGGAGTTTATCGGGGAGGATGGATCGGTGAGGTGGTCATCGACGTGATCCGTTCTGATCGTTCCCGCGCAGGGCGCGGGAACGATCAATGACGCGAATCAACCCTGAACCGGAACCCCCTTGAGATACGGCGCAGGCTCGGCCCCGAGGTTGCTCAGCATCCGCTCGCTGTACCAGTCCACGAAGTTGACCACGCCGAACTCATAGGTCTTGGAGTACGGGCCCGGCTGGTACGCCGTGGAGTTGATCCCGCGCTGGTTCTCTTCGGCCAGACGACGGTCCTGATCGTTGGTCGCATCCCACACCTGGCGCATGCGTTCGACGTCGTAGTCCACGCCTTCGACGGCATCCTTGTGCACCAACCACTTGGTGGTGACCATGGTTTCCTGGGCGCTGATCGGCCACACGGTGAACACGATAATGTGGTCGCCCATGCAGTGGTTCCACGAGTGCGGCAGGTGCAGGATGCGCATCGAGCCCAGATCGGGGTTCTTGATCCGGCCCATCAGCTTGGCGCAGCCCTGTTTGCCGTCCATGGTCATCGACACGGTGCCCTTGAGCAGCGGCATGCGCACGATACGGTTGCGCAGGCCGAAACTGGCGTGGGCGTAAGGGATCTTCTCGGCTTCCCAGGCAGCGGCGGAGGCGGCGACGTGGTCCTTGAACGCCTGATCGGCGCGCGGGTCGGTGACGTCGTCCCATTCCAGCAGGGTTTTCAGCAGCTCCGGGTGCGAACCGTTGCAGTGGTAGCACTCGCGGTTGTTTTCCAGCACCAGTTTCCAGTTGGCCTTTTCCATCAAGGTGGTTTGCACCGCCACCTTGGTGTTTTCCATGTCGTACGGTTCCATGTAGTGGTTCAGGGTCGACAGGAAGTCATCGATGGCCGGCGGGTTCTCCGCCAGGCTGATGAAGATGTAGCCGCCGGCAGTCTTCACGTTCACCGGTTTCAGACCGTACTGCTTCATGTCGAAGTCGGCGCCCATCTCGGTGCCGGCGAACAGCAGGCGACCGTCCAGCTCATACGTCCACTGGTGGTAGTGGCAGACCAGTTTGGCGACCTTGCCCTTGTCGCTGGTGCACAGGCGCGAGCCACGGTGGCGGCAGACGTTGTGGAACGCATGCACCACGCCTTCGGCGCCGCGAATGACGATGATCGGGTTCTTGCCGATCTGCAGGGTGATGTAGTTGCCCTTGGCCGGGATTTCGCAGGTCATGCCGGCGATCAACCACTCCTTCTGGAAGATCTCCTGCATGTCGATATCGAACAGGCGCTCGTCACTGTAGAACGGCTGCGGCAGCGAATAGGTGCGCTCGCGTTCCTGCAGCATTTGTGCGGTGGCCTTGCGTGCGGGTTCCAGCGGGTCGCCCAGGCTGATTTTTGCGGTGTCCATCGATGAATTCCTCAAGGCCATCTGCGTGGCCGCGAAAGTGGCTGATCAGGGTTGCAGCGCAAGGTGTAAAGAATCTGTTTGTGTTGAGGGCGAGTGTGGGGCCGGCGCAGGCGAGAACCTTATCCATGGGCGACATGGTGCAATCTGTTCCCGACGCGCAACCCCCGGTGGTTGGGGGCTGGTCGCGATAAGTATGTGAATGTCGCGGATAGGTAAACGGGCCGTTCGCGCTATACGCAGAATCGCCACATGAAGGCCGACAGTCGGCCGTGGAGAACAGCATGTCGAACAGCTTCCTGAATCCGGTCACCACCCAGACCTGGGCCAATGGCCGACACATCGTCCGTTGCGTCAAAGTCATCCAGGAAACCTGGGATGTGCGCACCTTCTGCTTCATGGCCGACCAACCGATCCTGTTCTTCTTCAAGCCCGGACAGTTCGTGACCCTGGAGCTGGAGATCGAAGGCCAGCCGATCATGCGTTCGTACACCATCTCCAGCTCGCCATCGGTGCCTTACAGCTTTTCGGTGACCATCAAGCGCGTGCCGGGGGGCAAGGTCTCCAACTGGCTGCACGACACGCTGCATGAAGGCCAGGAGCTGGCGGTACACGGGCCGGTCGGGCTGTTCAACGCCATCGACTTCCCGAGCCCGAAAGTGCTGTACCTGAGCGGCGGTGTCGGTATCACGCCGGTGATGTCCATGGCGCGCTGGTTCTACGACACCAACGGCAACGTCGACATGACGTTTATCCACAGCGCCCGCTCGCCGAAAGACATCATTTACCACCGCGAGCTGGAACACATGGCGTCGCGGATCGACAACTTCAGCCTGCACCTGATCTGCGAAAAGCATGGGCTGGGCGAGCCGTGGGCCGGCTATCGCGGCTACCTCAACCACAAGATGCTGGAACTGATGGTGCCGGACTTCCTCGAGCGCGAAGTCTTCTGCTGCGGCCCGACGCCGTACATGACCGCGGTCAAGCGCCTGCTGGAAAACGCCGGCTATGACATGAAGCGCTATCACGAGGAATCCTTCGGCGCCACGCCGCCGGAAGCCCGCGCCGATGCGGTGGAACAGGCCGAGCAGGCAGCGGAAGCACCGGAAGTCCCGGCGGCGGATCTGCACCTGGTGGAATTCACTTCTTCGGACAAGAGCATCCGTGTTGCGCCGGGCGAGACCGTGCATGCGGCGGCTGCCAAGGTCGGCCTGATGATCCCGAAAGCCTGCGGCATGGGGATCTGCGGGACGTGCAAGGTGCTCAAACTGGGTGGCGAAGTGGAGATGGATCACAACGGCGGGATCACCGAGGACGACGAGGCGGAGGGGTACATTCTTTCTTGCTGCAGTGTGCCGAAGGGGGATGTTCGGATCGAATATTGAGGGTGCTTCAAAAGCCCCCTCACCCCAGCCCTCTCCTGGAGGGAGAGGGAGCTGATTGGGGGATGCTCTAGGAATACGCCGACCTGAATTTTCTTTGCCGAATCCATAATCGATAAGGTCTTGCAGGTCGATGTAGCTCGCCAAAACAACTCGGTCGGTTCCCTCTCCCTCCGGGAGAGGGCTAGGGTGAGGGGAGGGGCCCACAGGCACACTGATCAATCCACAAACAAATCCGTCATCAACCTCGCATCACTCCCCGGTTCAAAGCGGTAATGATCGAACTCGGTCACGCCGCTTTCCCGCAAGACCTGCTCATCGATCAACAACCGCCCGGTAATCCGCCGCCCGCTGCTGCTCAAAATCACATGCGCCGCATCCGCCATGATCGCTGGCGTGCGCGCATGCTTGAACGACTCGCGATTGCCCAGCTGAAACTCGATCGCCGCCGTGGCGATCATGGTCTGCGGCCACAGCGAATTGACGCTGATCCCGTAGTTGGCGAACTCCTCGCTCATCCCGACCGTCAGCATGCTCATGCCGTACTTGGTCACGGTGTAGGGGCTGTATTGCGCGAACCATTTGCTGGCCAGATTCAGCGGCGGTGACAGGTTAAGGATGTGCCCGGAGGATTTCTTCAGGTAGGGCAGGGCGGCCTGGCTGCACAGCAACACCGCGCGGGTGTTGATCTGATGCATCAGGTCGAAACGCTTGAGTTCGATGTGCTGCACACCGGTCAACTTGATCGCCCCGGCGTTGTTCACCAGTGCGTCGATTCCGCCGAAGTGTTCGTTGGCCTGGGTCAGCGCCTGACGCACCGCGTCTTCATCACGCACATCCAGTTGCAGCGCCAAAGCCTTGCCGCCGGCCGCTTCGACTTCCGCGGCGACGCTGTGGATGGTGCCGGGCAACTTGGCGTGCGGCTCGGCGCTCTTGGCCGCGATCACGATATTGGCCCCGTCCTGTGCAGCCCGCAGCGCAATCTCGCGCCCGATGCCACGACTGGCGCCGGTGATGAACAAGGTTTTGCCTTTTAGCGACATACGCAAGCTCCTGCTTATTGTTATGTGAGCGATGGCTCGACAGACAATGTAGACCAAGTCTTCAGGCGCAGAAGGTGAGGGGCGATCAGGTGGGCTTTGGTGGGAGCGAGCCTGCTCGCGATGGCGGAATATCAGCTTGCATCCATGTTGGATGTGCTGGCCTCATCGCGAGCAGGCTCGCTCCCACAGGGCGGCTGTATAAGCCGGGACTTTAGTGAGACATGACTTCGCGGATGTCGCGCGCCAGTTCGCGTACGCGTTCTTCTTCGGTGTCCCACGAGCACATGAAGCGGGCGCCGCCCTTGCCGATGAAGGTGTAGAAGCGCCAGTTCCTGGCGGTCAGGGCGGCGATGGCCGGTTCCGAGAGTTGCAGGAACACGCCGTTGGCCTGGACCGGGAACATCAGCTCCACGCCCGGGATGTCGCTGACCAGTTCGGCCAGCAGTTGCGCGCAGTGGTTGGCGTGGCGGGCGTATTTGAGCCATGCGTCATTTTCCAGGATGCCGACCCACGGGGCCGACAGGAAGCGCATTTTCGAGGCCAGCTGCCCGGCCTGTTTGCAGCGGTAGTCGAAGTCTTCGGCCAATTTGTGGTTGAAGAACAGGATTGCCTCACCCACCGCCATGCCGTTTTTCGTGCCGCCGAAGCACAGCACGTCGACGCCGGCCTTCCAGGTCAGGTCTGCCGGCGAGCAGCCGAGGAAGGCGCAGGCGTTGGAGAAACGCGCGCCGTCCATGTGCAGGTTCAGGCCCAGCTCCTTGCAGGTGTCGCTGATGGCGCGGACTTCTTCCGGGGTGTAGACGCTGCCGACTTCGGTGGCCTGGGTCAGGGTCACGACGCGCGGTTTCGGGTAGTGGATGTCTTGGCGCTTGAGTGCGACTTCGCGGATCGAGGCCGGGGTGATCTTGCCGTTTTCGGTGCCGGCGATCAGCAGTTTCGAACCGTTGGAGAAGAATTCCGGCGCGCCGCATTCGTCGGTTTCGACGTGGGCGGTTTCCGAGCAGATCACGCTGTGGTAACTCTGGCACAGCGACGACAGCGCGAGGGAGTTGGCGGCGGTGCCGTTGAAGGCGAAGAACACTTCGCAGTCGGTCTCGAACAGCTTGCGGAAATCATCCGAGGCGCGGGCTGTCCATTCATCGTCGCCATAGGCGCGCTGGTGGCCGTGGTTGGCCTGTTCCATGGCAGCCCAGGCTTCAGGGCAGATACCGGAATAGTTGTCGCTGGCGAATTGTTGGCTCTTGTCGGTCATGGCCGGCTTCCGTGGTCGGCGCGCTTGTGGCGCTCCGTTGGTCAATGATGGTGCGCACTTTACCGAAGATCATCCGGGGAGCACACGGGATGTCGCTGTCAGAACTTTACAAGGATGCGAGCCGATTATGCACCTGAGCCAGCGCGACGGCGCACTCGATCTGCTCAAGTGGCTGGCGCTGCTGAGCATGCTGGTCGATCACCTGCGATATGTCGGGATCAGCGCCGATTGGCTGTATGTGCCGGGACGGCTGGCGTTCCCGTGGTTCTGCCTGGCGATGGCGGCGAATCTGGCACGGGACGGCGCGCGCAAGACCGAATGGCGTTATCTGGGCTGGTTGTTGCTGTTCAGTCTGCTCAGCGAGATTCCCTACCGTTTGTACATTCCAGAGCCCGACACGTTGAACGTGATGCCGACGCTGGCGCTGGGCCTGCTGGTGGCGCGGGGCTGGCAGGATCGAGCGCTGATTTCGCGACTGCTGGGCGTCAGTGCTTTGCTGGTGGCCGCGCTGTTCCCGGAGCGACTGATGTTCGGTTTGTTCGGTGTCCTGCTGCCGCTGGCGATGTTGCTGGTGTTTCGCAAACCCTGGTTTTTCAGCCTGTTGCCGGGCCTGCTGTGTCTGGCCGCTAATCAATGGCGGGTGCTCTACGAATCCGCGCAGTTCGGCAACATCGTCGCCATCCTCGGGATTGCGACCTGCCTGATCGCGCCACTGCTCGGAATGTTCCTGTTGCGACACGCCACTTGCCTCCACGCGCCACCCATGCGGCGCTGGGCGTATGCGCTCTATCCCGCGCATTTCATGGTTCTTCTGGCCTTGCGCCAGCTGCTTGTTTGAGTCCGTCGCCGCCGCCATGTCGTAAACGCACCTTTGCGTGGCGTCCGTAGGCATTTGACCTCCCTGCGCCGGCCATACCATCGCATCAAAGGGCACTGGCTGAACGCCGTGCCTTACCGAGACGAATGGCGCACAGATGCCGCTGGGAGAGACGCGATGTTCAGCAAGCAAGACCAGATCCAGGGTTACGACGATGCACTGCTGGCGGCGATGAATGCCGAGGAGCAACGTCAGGAAGATCACATCGAGCTGATCGCGTCGGAGAACTACACCAGCAAACGCGTGATGCAAGCGCAAGGCAGCGGCCTGACCAACAAATACGCCGAAGGCTATCCGGGCAAGCGCTATTACGGTGGCTGCGAGCACGTCGACAAGGTTGAAGCGCTGGCCATCGAACGCGCCAAACAACTGTTCGGCGCCGATTACGCCAACGTCCAGCCGCACTCAGGTTCCTCGGCCAACAGCGCCGTGTACCTGGCGCTGCTGCAAGCGGGCGACACCATTCTCGGCATGAGCCTGGCCCACGGCGGTCACCTGACCCACGGCGCCAAGGTTTCGTCCTCGGGCAAGCTGTACAACGCCGTGCAGTACGGCATCGACACCAAGACCGGTCTGATCGATTACGACGAAGTCGAGCGTCTGGCCGTCGAGTGCAAACCGAAGATGATCGTCGCCGGTTTCTCGGCCTACTCGAAAACCCTCGACTTCCCGCGCTTCCGTCAGATCGCCGACAAGGTCGGTGCGCTGCTGTTCGTCGACATGGCCCACGTTGCCGGTCTGGTGGCTGCCGGTCTGTACCCGAACCCGCTGCCGTACGCCGACGTGGTCACCACCACGACGCACAAGACCCTGCGCGGTCCGCGTGGCGGCCTGATCCTGGCCAAGGCCAACGAAGAAATCGAGAAGAAGCTCAACGCGGCGGTATTCCCCGGCGCCCAGGGCGGCCCGCTGATGCATGTCATCGCCGGCAAGGCCGTGTGCTTCAAGGAAGCGCTGGAGCCGGGCTTCAAGGCCTATCAGCAACAAGTGATCGACAACGCCCAGGCGATGGCGAGCGTATTTATCAAACGTGGCTACGATGTAGTGTCCGGCGGCACCGACAACCACCTGTTCCTGGTCAGCCTGATCCGTCAGGGCCTCACCGGTAAGGACGCCGACGCTGCCCTCGGTCGCGCGCACATCACCGTCAACAAGAACGCCGTACCGAACGACCCGCAGTCGCCGTTCGTGACCTCGGGCCTGCGCATCGGCACCCCGGCGGTGACCACTCGCGGCTTCAAGGTGACCCAGTGCGTGACGCTGGCCGGCTGGATCTGCGACATCCTCGACAACCTCGGCGATGCCGATGTCGAGGCCAACGTCGCCCAGCAGGTTTCGGCCCTGTGCGCTGACTTCCCGGTTTATCGCTGAGCGTTCTGGAGTACATGACTATGCAACGCTATTCGGGCTTCGGCCTCTTCAAACACTCCCTCAGCCACCACGAAAACTGGCAGCGCATGTGGCGCACGCCGACCCCGAAAAAGGTCTACGACGTGGTCATCGTCGGCGGCGGCGGGCACGGTCTGGCGACGGCCTACTATCTGGCCAAAGAGCACGGCATCACCAACGTGGCCGTGGTCGAGAAGGGCTGGCTGGGCGGCGGTAACACCGCGCGCAACACCACCATCGTTCGCTCCAACTACCTGTGGGACGAGTCGGCGCACCTGTACGAACACGCGATGAAACTGTGGGAAGGCCTGTCTCAGGACCTGAACTACAACGTGATGTTCTCCCAGCGCGGCGTCTACAACCTGTGCCACACCCTGCAGGACATCCGTGATTCCGAGCGTCGGGTCAGCGCCAACCGCCTCAACGGCGTCGACGGCGAACTGCTCAACGCCAAGCAGGTCGCGGACGAAATCCCGTACCTCGATTGCTCGAAAAATACCCGCTACCCGGTGATGGGCGCGACCGTTCAGCGTCGCGGCGGCGTGGCCCGTCACGATGCCGTGGCCTGGGGCTTTGCCCGTGCCGCCGACGCCCTCGGCGTGGACCTGATCCAGCAGACCGAAGTGATCGGTTTCCGCAAGGAAAACGGCGTGTGCATCGGCGTTGAAACCAACAAGGGCTTCATCGGCGCCAAGCGCGTCGGCGTGGTCACCGCCGGTAACTCCGGGCACATGGCCAAGCTCGCCGGTTTCCGTTTGCCGATCGAATCCCACCCGCTGCAGGCGCTGGTGTCCGAGCCGATCAAGCCGATCATCGACAGCGTGATCATGTCCAACGCCGTGCACGGTTACATCAGCCAGTCCGACAAGGGCGACCTGGTGATCGGCGCAGGTATCGACGGCTACAACGGCTACGGCCAGCGCGGTTCGTACCCGGTGATCGAGCACACCATCCAGGCCATCGTCGAGATGTTTCCGGTGCTGTCGCGGGTGCGCATGAACCGTCAGTGGGGCGGCATCGTCGACACCACGCCGGATGCGTGCCCGATCATTTCGAAAACCCCGGTCCCGAACATGTTCTTCAACTGCGGTTGGGGCACCGGTGGCTTCAAGGCCACACCTGGCTCGGGCAACGTGTTTGCCGCAAGCCTGGCCAAGGGTGAAATGCACCCGCTGGCCGCACCTTTCTCCATCGACCGTTTCCACAACGGTGCGTTGATCGACGAACACGGCGCTGCGGCTGTCGCCCACTAACAGGAGAAATCCCATGTTGCACATCTTCTGTCCTCACTGCGGCGAACTGCGCTCCGAAGAGGAATTCCACGCATCCGGCCAGGCGCACATCCCGCGTCCGCTGGATCCCAACAGCTGCACCGACGAGGAGTGGGGCGACTACATGTTCTTCCGCGACAACCCGCGGGGCCTGCACCACGAGTTGTGGGATCACGTCGCCGGTTGCCGCCAGTACTTCAACGTCACCCGCGACACCGTGACCTACGAGATTCTCGAAACCTACAAGATCGGCACCAAGCCGCAATTCACCGACAAGGCTGACACTGCGAAAACAGCCACGACGGCGCTGGGAGAGAAGGTATGAGCCAGACCAATCGCCTGTCCAACGGTGGACGGATCGACCGCAACAAAGTGCTGAGCTTCACCTTCAACGGCCAGACCTACAAAGGGTTTGAAGGCGACTCGCTGGCCGCCGCCCTGCTGGCCAACGGCGTCGACATCATTGGCCGCAGCTTCAAGTATTCGCGTCCGCGCGGCATCTTCGCCGCCGGTGCCGAAGAGCCGAACGCTGTCCTGCAAATCGGCGCGACCGAAGCCACCCAGATTCCCAACGTGCGCGCCACGCAACAGGCGTTGTACCAAGGCCTGGTCGCCACCAGCACCAACGGCTGGCCGAGCGTCAACAACGACATGATGGGGATTCTCGGCAAGGTCGGCGGCAAGCTGATGCCGCCGGGTTTCTACTACAAAACCTTCATGTACCCGCAATCGTTCTGGATGACTTACGAGAAATACATTCGTAAGGCCGCAGGTCTTGGTCGTTCGCCGACCGAAGTCGATCCGGACACCTACGACTACATGAACCAGCACTGCGACGTGCTGATCGTCGGCGCCGGCCCGGCCGGTCTGGCCGCAGCACTGGCTGCTGCCCGCAGTGGTGCGCGGGTGATCATCGCCGATGAACAGGAAGAGTTCGGCGGCAGCCTGCTCGATTCCCGCGAAAGCCTCGACGGCAAACCGGCGATGGAATGGGTGGCCGGCGTCATCGCTGAATTGAAGAGTACTCCGGACGTGCTGCTGTTGCCGCGCGCCACGGTCAACGGCTACCACGACCACAACTTCCTGACCATTCATGAACGCCTCACCGATCACCTCGGTGACCGCGCGCCGATCGGCCAGGTGCGTCAGCGCATCCACCGCGTCCGCGCCAAGCGTGTGGTGCTGGCGACCGGCGCTCACGAGCGTCCGCTGGTCTACGGCAACAACGATGTGCCGGGCAACATGCTCGCCGGCGCGGTGTCGACTTACGTGCGCCGTTACGGCGTGGCACCGGGCAAAAAGCTGGTGCTGTCGACCAACAACGATCACGCCTACCGCGTGGCGCTGGATTGGCTCGATGCCAGCCTGCAAGTGGTCGCCATCGCCGACGCCCGCAGCAATCCGCGTGGCGCACTGGTTGAAGAGGCGCGCGCCAAAGGCATTCGCATCCTCACCGGCAGCGCAGTGATCGAAGCCCGTGGCAGCAAGCACGTGACCGCTGCCCGCGTGGCGGCGATCGATGTCAAAGGCCACAAGGTCACCAGCCCGGGCGAATGGCTTGACTGCGACCTGATCGCCAGCTCCGGCGGTTACAGCCCGGTGGTTCACCTGGCGTCGCACCTGGGCGGCAAGCCGATCTGGCGCGAAGACATCCTCGGTTTCGTACCGGGCGAAGCACCGCAGAAACGCGTGTGCGTCGGTGGCATCAACGGCGTCTACGGTCTCGGCGATTCTCTGGCTGACGGTTTTGAAGGCGGCGTGCGCGCTGCGTCCGAAGCCGGTTTCCAGGCCGTTGAAGCCGTGTTGCCGAAAGCCCTGAGCCGTCTCGAAGAACCAACCCTGGCGCTGTTCCAGGTGCCCCACGAGAAGGGCACTTCGCGGGCGCCGAAGCAATTCGTCGACCTGCAGAACGACGTGACCGCCGCCGCCATCGAACTGGCGACCCGCGAAGGTTTCGAGTCGGTCGAGCACGTCAAACGCTACACGGCGCTGGGCTTCGGCACCGATCAGGGCAAGCTCGGCAACGTCAACGGCCTGGCGATTGCCGCCCGCTCGCTGAACGTGACCATCCCGCAGATGGGCACCACGATGTTCCGTCCGAACTACACGCCGGTGACGTTTGGCGCGGTAGCCGGCCGTCACTGCGGGCACATCTTTGAACCGGTGCGTTACACCGCACTGCATCAATGGCACCTGAAAAACGGCGCCGAGTTCGAAGACGTCGGCCAGTGGAAACGTCCGTGGTACTTCCCGAAAAACGGCGAAGACATGCATGCCGCCGTCAAACGCGAATGCAAGGCTGTGCGCGATAGCGTCGGTCTGCTGGACGCTTCGACCCTGGGCAAGATCGACATCCAGGGCCCGGACGCCCGCGAGTTCCTCAACCGCGTGTACACCAACGCCTGGACCAAGCTCGACGTGGGCAAGGCCCGTTACGGCCTGATGTGCAAGGAAGACGGCATGGTCTTCGACGACGGGGTGACGGCGTGTCTGGCCGACAACCATTTCGTCATGACCACCACCACCGGCGGCGCGGCTCGCGTCCTGCAGTGGCTGGAGCTGTACCACCAGACCGAATGGCCAGAGATGAAGGTCTACTTCACCTCCGTCACCGACCACTGGGCGACCATGACCCTGTCCGGCCCGAACAGCCGCAAGCTGCTCAGCGCCGTGACCGACATCGACCTGGCCAACGAAGCGTTTCCGTTCATGACCTGGAAAGAAGGTCTGGTCGGCGGTGTGCCGGCGCGGGTGTTCCGCATCTCGTTCACCGGTGAGCTGTCGTACGAAGTCAACGTCCAGGCCGATTACGCGATGGGCGTGCTGGAAAAAATCGTCGAGGCGGGCAAACAGTACAACCTGACCCCGTACGGCACCGAAACCATGCACGTTCTGCGGGCCGAAAAGGGCTTCATCATCGTCGGCCAGGACACCGACGGCTCGATGACCCCGGACGATCTGAACATGGGCTGGTGTGTCGGTCGCACCAAACCGTTCTCGTGGATCGGCCAGCGCGGCATGAACCGTGAAGACTGCGTGCGTGACCAGCGTAAACAGCTGGTGGGCCTGAAGCCGATCGATCCGAACGTCTGGCTGCCGGAAGGTGCACAACTGGTGTTCAACACCAAGCAGTCGATCCCGATGACCATGGTCGGCCACGTGACCTCCAGTTACGCGCACAACTCCCTCGGTTATTCGTTTGCCATGGGCGTGGTGAAGGGCGGTCTCAAGCGCATGGGCGAGCGGGTGTTCGCACCGCTGGCGGATGGCAGCGTGATCGAGGCGGAAATCGTTTCTTCGGTGTTCTTCGATCCGAAAGGCGATCGCCAGAACATCTAACTGATCGCTCCCGCGCCTGGCGCGGGAGCGACACCGAATTCAGGAAGGGTGCTTTATGACCGCAGCCAACGTTTACCAACAACGCCCGACCACCGGGGCCAAGGCCGAGTCGTCGCTGCATCACGCCGACCTCGCCAGCCTGGTCGGCAAGGGCCGCAAGACCGCCGGCGTGACCGTGCGCGAAAAGAAACTCCTCGGCCATCTGACCATCCGCGGCGACGGCCACGATGCCGCGTTCGCCGCCGGTGTGCACAAAGCGCTGGGCATCGAGTTGCCGGGCGCCCTGAGCGTGATCGTCAAAGGTGAAACCAGCCTGCAATGGATGGGCCCGGACGAGTGGCTGCTGATCGTGCCGAGCGGTGAAGAGTTCGCCGCCGAGCAGAAACTGCGCGAAGCGCTGGGCGATCTGCACATCGCAATCGTCAACGTCAGCGGCGGCCAGCAGGTGCTGGAATTGAGCGGCCCGAACGTGCGTCAGGTGCTGATGAAATCCACCAGCTACGACGTGCACCCGAACAACTTCCCGGTCGGCAAGGCTGTTGGCACGGTGTTCGCCAAGTCGCAGCTGATGATCCGCCACACCGCCGAAGACACCTGGGAACTGCTGATCCGCCGCAGCTTCTCGGATTACTGGTGGTTGTGGTTGCAGGATGCGTCCGCCGAATACGGCCTCAGCGTTCAGGCCTGAAAGATCAAAAGCCACCCCCTCACCCCAACCCTCTCCCCCAGGGGGGAGAGGGGGAAAGGGAGCCGATCTCGGTTGTTCTTGCGATCTATATTCAACCGCGAACTTTCAGGTCGATGTAGCTCTGCAGACACTTCGGTCAGTCCCCTCTCCCTCCGGGAGAGGGCTAGGGTGAGGGGAAACTCCCTGACACCCCGCACAAAGAACAGGAGTCACCGCACCATGAGCCGCGCCCCAGACACATGGATTCTGACCGCCGACTGCCCCAGCGTTCTCGGCACCGTGGACGCGGTGACGCGTTTTCTGTTCGAGCAGGGCTGCTACGTCACCGAGCACCACTCGTTCGATGACCGGCTCTCGGGCCGGTTCTTCATTCGGGTGGAATTCCGCCAGCCCGACGGTTTTGACGAGCAGTCCTTCCGCGCCGGCCTCGCCGAACGCGGACAGGCGTTCGGCATGATCTTCGAGCTGACCGCGCCGAACTACCGGCCAAAAGTGGTGATCATGGTCTCCAAGGCCGATCACTGCCTCAACGACTTGCTCTACCGCCAGCGCATCGGCCAGTTGTCGATGGACGTGGCGGCAGTGGTGTCGAACCATCCGGACCTCAAGCCGCTGGCCGACTGGCACCAGATTCCCTACTACCATTTCCCCCTCGACCCGAACGACAAACCGGCCCAGGAGCGGCAGGTGTGGCAGGTGATCGAGGAGGCCGGCGCCGAACTGGTGATCCTCGCCCGCTACATGCAGGTGCTGTCGCCGGAGCTGTGCCGCAAGCTCGATGGCAAGGCGATCAACATTCACCACTCGCTGCTGCCGGGCTTCAAGGGCGCAAAACCGTATCACCAGGCCTACAACAAGGGCGTGAAGCTGGTGGGCGCCACCGCGCACTACATCAACAACGACCTCGACGAAGGGCCGATCATCGCCCAGGGCGTCGAGGCGGTGGATCACAGTCATTACCCCGAGGACCTGATCGCCAAGGGCCGCGACATCGAAGGCCTGACCCTGGCCCGGGCTGTCGGGTATCACATTGAAAGAAGGGTTTTTTTGAACGCCAATAGAACCGTCGTTCTTTAGATCGCTTTCGCGAGCAAGCCCGCTCCCACAGGGGATTTGTGGTTTGAGCAAGATGGCATGCACCCAAGAGAGCCAATGTGGGAGCGGGCTTGCCCGCGAAAGAGTCATAACTGACAACGCAAAACCAACAAGCAATAACCCGAGCATTTACGCGCTGCCTGCCTGGGCAACGCGGTTCCATAAAAACAACAGCGAGGTGAAAGCATGTCTGGCAATCGTGGTGTGGTGTATCTCGGCGCTGGCAAGGTCGAAGTACAGAAAATCGACTATCCGAAAATGCAGGATCCGCGTGGCAGGAAGATCGAGCACGGTGTCATCCTGCGTGTGGTTTCAACCAACATTTGCGGCTCCGACCAGCACATGGTGCGCGGCCGTACCACCGCTCAGGTCGGTCTGGTGCTGGGACACGAGATCACCGGTGAAGTGATCGAGAAGGGCAGCGACGTCGAAAGCCTGAAAATCGGCGATCTGGTCTCCGTTCCGTTCAACGTGGCTTGCGGGCGCTGCCGTTCCTGCAAGGAGCAACACACCGGCGTCTGCCTGACCGTCAACCCGGCCCGCGCCGGGGGAGCCTACGGTTACGTCGACATGGGCGACTGGACCGGCGGCCAGGCCGAGTACGTGCTGGTGCCGTACGCCGACTTCAACCTGTTGAAGCTGCCGGACCGCGACAAGGCCATGGAGAAAATCCGTGACCTGACCTGCCTCTCCGACATTCTGCCGACCGGTTACCACGGCGCCGTTACCGCAGGCGTCGGTCCGGGCAGCACCGTTTACATTGCCGGCGCTGGCCCGGTCGGTCTGGCCGCTGCCGCCTCCGCCCGTTTGCTCGGCGCTGCGGTGGTGATCGTCGGCGACGTCAACACCGTCCGCCTGGCCCACGCCAAGGCTCAGGGTTTTGAAATCGTCGACCTGTCGAAAGACACCCCGCTGCACGAACAGATCGCCGCGCTGCTGGGCGAGCCTGAAGTGGATTGCGCAGTGGACTGCGTCGGTTTCGAAGCCCGTGGTCATGGCCACGACGGCGTCAAATCCGAAGCCCCGGCCACCGTGCTCAACTCGCTGATGGGCGTGGTGCGCGTAGCCGGCAAGATCGGTATTCCGGGCCTGTACGTGACCGAAGATCCGGGTGCTGTCGATGCCGCCGCGAAAATGGGCAGCCTGAGCATCCGCTTTGGTCTGGGCTGGGCCAAATCCCACAGCTTCCACACAGGGCAAACCCCGGTGATGAAGTACAACCGCCAGCTGATGCAGGCGATCATGTGGGACCGCATCAACATCGCCGAAGTGGTGGGCGTGCAGGTCATCAGCCTCGACCAGGCGCCGGAAGGTTACGGCGAGTTCGATGCAGGCGTGCCGAAGAAGTTTGTGATTGATCCGCACAAGTTGTTCAGTGCGGCGTAAATAGATCCAAATGAAAAACGGCGCTCTTGAGCGCCGTTTTTTTTGATGAACGAGCAGTTGTTCGGTGCGGCAAAGACCTTATTCGGGGCGTACCTGTGCAGCCTGCAATCCGTTGCGCCCTCTTTCAGCTATAAAAGAAACTCTTTGTCCTTCTTTTAAGCTTTTGAATCCATCTGACTCAATGGCTTTGAAATGAACAAAAAGGTCATCACCTTCACCGTCTGGGACGATGAATCCGAACCCTTTTTCATCATTGAACCATTTGACGGTCCCGTACAATCTTGTATCTGACATGTTCGTGCTTCCCGTTTCGATTGATTGACGCATTACAAACGCTTAGAGAACCGGGCCGGTCTGGCTATGTCCTCGTCTTGGGCAAGTCTGATGTCGACAGCGTAATACTTGCCGTTATCACCACATACAAGGTCATAAGTGACCTTCAGCCCCGCCTTGATGTGTTTGATGATCGGATCGTCCGGGTCGATGCAGAAGATGATCGGCGGAACGTCTGGATCGACCAGTTCTTCATGCTGTACGCATTGCTTTACCATCACCGTACCTCCCGTCCGAGCCTGTTGGCAGACATGTATGGCTTCAGCATTGACCGACTATCGGTCAAGATCTCTCAAGTCTCGATAATCACCTCATCTGCCTGGAGGCCTTTCTGCGCTTGGACCGCAACGAAAGTTACTTTCTGGCCCTCTTTCAGAGACTTGAAGCCGTTACCCTGTATGGCCCTGAAGTGAACGAAAAGATCCGGTCCGCTTTCCGGAGTGATGAACCCGAATCCCTTTTCGTCGTTGAACCACTTGCACGTACCCGATTGTCTTTCTGGCATGATCTCTACTCCCGCTTGCTGACTTGAAACCGCACGCGCAACACCTGGAAGGTGCTGCTGCGCCTTCCCGTGTTGTCAGTTCAATTTATGTAAAGCGCGGGGAAGCGGTAACTGTTAGAAATGACAGTTTTTTATATAGAATGGCTATTTGGGTTTGATGTTTGATTGCGATTTGTTACAACGCCGCCAACGCCCCTTGATACAACACCCGCCCCGTCGGCTGCCCGGTCGGCGATCCACCCTTGGGTTCAAGACTCACCGCCAGCGCCATCGGCTTGCCGATCAGCGCCTTCTGCGCCTCACTCAATTCAACCTTGCCTTTGCCGCCCGCCGGAATCACGCCCAGCGAGATCGGCTTGCCATCG
The DNA here is from genome assembly GCF_021602345.1 of Pseudomonas pharyngis. Lineage (GTDB taxonomy): Bacteria > Pseudomonadota > Gammaproteobacteria > Pseudomonadales > Pseudomonadaceae > Aquipseudomonas > Aquipseudomonas pharyngis. Next base: position 115,531 of record NZ_BQID01000001.1, on the reverse strand, counting down.
GCCGGAATCGCCCACAGTTCCAGACTTCGCTGAGGATCGACAGCCGCCAGTGTCAGCGGCTCGACTTGCAGGTAATCGTCATGGGCCTCGACCTTCAGCGCCGGTTGCGCATCGGCGCTCAGCAGGGTGGCGCGGTAGCGGACGTCGTCGTGGGTGTACAGCGAGCCGAGGAACACCGGCACCACGATGGAGGCCAGTGCCGCCGTCACCCGCAGCCAGTTCCAGAACGGACGCTTTTCGGGGACGTGCAGCACTTGCGGCTCGATACGCGCAGTAACGCCGTGCCACACGCGTTCCGGCACTGGAACCTCCGGCAGTGTTTCGGTGAGGCTGGCGAGGCTTTCCTGCCATTGCGCGAGTTCGGCGCGCAGGGCCGCGTCTTCCAGCAACAGTTGCTCGAAACGCCGACGGGCCGGCGCAGCCATCAAGCCGATGGCGTAATCGGCGGCGAGGGCGCGGCGCAGGGCAGGGGTCTGGTAGTTCATGATTCAAGGCACCGGCGCAGGCGTTCCATGCCTCGGCGAATCCACGACTTGACCGAGCCCAGCGGCGCCGCCAGGTGCTCGGCCACTTCCGAGCAGGACAACCCCTGAAAATACGCCACGGTAATCGACCGGCTTTGCATGCCTTCCGGGGTTTCGAGGCAGCGGTTCAGGGCTGTGGCCTCGCGGGCGCTGTTCAACTGGTCGTGACCCGAGGGATTCTCATCCACCAGGCCCTCCTGTTCGAAATCGCTCAGGGGTCGTTCGCGCTGCTTGCGCAACTGGTCGATGGCCTGATTTCGGGTGATGTTGATCATCCAGGTCATGGGTGCCGACAAGTGCGATTAATAGCGCGAAGCGTTGTTCCAGATCCGCACGAAGCTTTCCTGCAGCTCTTCCTCGGCCAGATCCGGGCGGCCCATGAAACGCAGGGCCACGCCGTGCAGGCGCGGGCCAACGCTGCGGTACAGGGTTCCGAAGGCGCGACGGTCGCCCAGTGAGCACTGGGCCAGCAATTGCCGCAGATGATCGGTGCCGGCGAGGGTTATGACAAATCTCCAGACAGGGCGGGCGCTGGTTTGGGGTAGTTCACAGGCTAGTTCAGCCATAGCGCTCGTGCCATTCATGGTTCGATTTCCGGGGTTTCACGTTTTCTATACGCGGGCCGGCTCAAAATGGATGCGCTAGGCTCGGAACATGCCGGTGGATGCTCGGTCAAACCGGCAGTTTTACCCTTCGTCGACGAAGGGCCTTCACGCCACAAGAGGATGTCTGAATGAAGATTTCACGCGGTTTTGCCCTGGCATCGCTCCTGACCCTGGCGGCAGGGCCGGTGTTTGCCGGTTTCAGTTTGAATGACGTGGCCGGTGCGGTATCGGGCATGCAGGGTGGGGACAAGGCCGCCGCTGCGGCGCCGACGTCGGAAACCGCCGGTCTGTTGAGTGCCCTGAGCGCGCTGAACGTCACGCCGCAGCAAGCGGTCGGCGGCACCAGTGCCATGCTGGGGTTGGCGAAAAACCAGCTCAGCAACACGGATTATTCCGAGCTGGCCAAGGAAGTGCCGGGCATCGACAAACTGTCGGGTGGCAGCGGTAATCTGGCGGCGTTGAGCGGCTTGCTCGGCTCGTCGGGCAAGTCCGCCGGGCTGGAAAATGCGCTGGGCAACGTCAAGGACACCAATGACCTGAACAACGCCTTCGGTGCGTTGGGCATGGACAGCGGGATGGTCGGCCAGTTTGCCCCGATCCTCCTGCAATACCTCGGTCAGCAGGGTGTCGGTGGTTCGTTGCTGCAAAGCCTGGGCAGTATCTGGGGCACCGGCACCAACGGTTGACTCAGCGGCGCTCGCCCTTGAGTTCGGCGATGCGCTGATCCTTGAGGGTCCAGAGCTGGTTGACCCAGTTCTGGACCTTCTCGCGAAACGCCGGATCGTTTTCGTAATCGCCCTGCCACAGGGCCGGGTCCAGTTCGCGAGTCTGGATGTCGACGATCACGCGTGGCACGTTGCCGCTGATCAGGTCCCAGAACCCCGGAATCTTCTGCTGTGGATAAACCACGGTCACATCGAGAATCGCGTCCAGCTGTTCGCCCATCGCCGCCAGTACGAACGCCACGCCGCCGGCCTTGGGCTTGAGCAGGTGGCTGAACGGTGACTGCTGCTGAGTGCTTTTGGCAGCGGTGTAACGCGTGCCTTCCAGATAATTCACCACCGTCACCGGCTGGCGCTTGAACAGCTCGCAGGCGGCCTTGGTGATTTCCAAATCCTTGCCGGCCAGCTCGGGGTTCTTCGCCAGGAACGCCTTGGTGTAGCGCTTCATGAACGGGTAATCCAGCGCCCACCAGGCCAGGCCCAGGAACGGCACCCAGATCAGCTCTTTCTTCAGGAAGAACTTGAAGAACGGCGTGCGCCGGTTGAGGGTCTGGATCAGCGCCGGGATATCGACCCAGGACTGATGGTTGCTGATCACCAGGTAAGAAGTGTCGCTGCGCAGGTCTTCGCCGCCGCGAATGTCCCATTGCGTGGGAATGCACAGGCGAAAGATCAGCTTGTCGATTTCCGCCCAGGTTTCGGCGATCCACATCACCGCCCACGAGGAGTAGTCGCGAAAGCGCCCCGGCAGGATCAGCTTGAGCACGGCGAACACCATCAGCGGGCCGAACAGCACCAGGGTGTTGGACAACAGCAGCAGGGTGACGAGACAGCCGGTGAGCAGGCGGCGCATAAGCAACTCTTGGAAAACGGATGGGCGCGCCATGATAAGTGGCTTCGGCCGGCAGGCCAAATCCACCGGTGACGAATGTTTCACCTGTGGCGCGATAACCTGCCGGGAACGTTCATGCGAACAACGGTCTAAAATCTCGCGTCTGACGCCCCCATTTCCCAAGGAAGCCCCTTACGTGAAATCCCTCCTTGCACTGCTTTCCCTCGTCGCCCTGCCGGTGCTCGCCGCCGAACCGACCCTGTACGGTCGTTACGAATACATCGCGCTGCCGGAAATCGGCGGCGAAGTGCTCAAGGCCAAGATGGACACCGGCGCACTGACCGCCTCGCTGTCGGCCAAGGACATCGAGACGTTCAAACGCGACGGCGAAGACTGGGTGCGTTTCCGTCTGGCTACCAAGGACGCCAGCAACAAGGTGTACGAGCACAAGGTCGCGCGGATCAGCAAGATCAAGAGTCGCTCGGATGAAGAAGACGAGGGCGAAAGCACCGAAGTGGCCAAGCGCCCGGTGGTCGATCTGGAGCTGTGCCTGGGCGACGTCAAGCGTACCGTGGAGGTCAACCTGACCGACCGCAGCAACTTCAATTATCCGTTGCTGATCGGCGCCAAGGCCCTGCGCGAGTTCGGCGCGGCGGTGAACCCGGCACGACGCTTCACAGCCGACAAACCCGACTGCTAAACCAAGTGGTCTCATTGACGTAACGCCGGGCTTGGGGCACCGTTCGCGCACTTAACCCACAGGCTCGGACGCCATGCCTCATATCCTGATTGTCGAAGACGAAGCGGCGATTGCCGACACGCTGATTTTTGCCTTGCAGGGCGAGGGCTTCACCACGACCTGGCTGAGCCTGGGCGCAGCGGCGCTGGAGCATCAGCGCCAGACCCCGGCGGACCTGATCATCCTCGACATCGGTCTGCCGGACATCAGCGGCTTCGAAACCTGCAAGCAGCTGCGTCGCTTCAGTGAAGTGCCGGTGCTGTTTCTCAGCGCGCGCAACGCCGAGATCGACCGGGTGGTGGGCCTGGAAATCGGTGCCGATGATTATGTGGTCAAACCGTTCAGCCCACGGGAAGTGGCGGCGCGGGTCCGGGCGATTCTCAAGCGCATGGCGCCACGTCCGGTCATCGAGGCGTCCTCGGCGCTGTTTCGCATCGATCCCGAGCGCGTACAGATCAGCTATCGCGGCCAGCCCCTGAGCCTGACCCGCCACGAATTCCGGCTACTGCAATGCCTGCTCGAACAACCCGAGCGGGTGTTCAGCCGCGAGCAATTGCTCGATGCGCTGGGCGTGGCGGCGGATGCCGGTTACGAGCGCAGCATCGACAGCCATATCAAAAGCGTACGCGCCAAATTGCGTCTGGTGCGCGCCGAGGCCGAGCCGATCCAGACCCATCGCGGCCTCGGCTACAGCTACAGTCCGGGGCACAGCTGATGTCGCTGGGGCTGCGGATTTTCCTGGTGTACGTGCTGTTTATCGGCCTCACCGGGTATTTCGTGCTCAACACCGTGATGGAAGAAATCCGCCCCGGCGTGCGCCAGTCCACCGAAGAAACCCTGGTCGATACCGCCAACCTGATGGCGGAAATCCTGCGGGACGATTTCAAGGCCGGCACCCTCAACCAGAATCGCTGGCCGGAACTGCTCCGTGCCTATGGCGAGCGCCAGCCGAAGGCGACGATCTGGGGCCTGGCGAAAAACCAGGTCAACCACCGGATCTACGTTACCGACGCCAAGGGCATCGTGGTGCTGGACTCCAGCGGTCTGGCCGTCGGTCAGGACTACTCGCGCTGGAACGACGTCTACCTGACCCTGCGCGGCGAATACGGCGCACGCTCCAGCCGCAGTGACCCGAATGATCCGAATTCTTCAGTGATGCACGTCGGTGCGCCGATCCGCGACAACGGCGCGATCATCGGCGTGGTCACCGTGGCCAAACCCAACAGTTCACTGCAGCCCTATGTCGATCGCACCGAGCGCCGCTTGCTCGGTTACGGCGCCGGATTGATCGTCCTCGGCCTGCTGCTCGGCGCCGTGCTGTCGTGGTGGCTGAGCCGCGCGTTGCACCGCTTGACCGTGTACGCCCAGGCGGTGAGCGAGGGCCGTCGGGTGGCGGTGCCGCACTATCGCGGCGGCGAGCTGGAGCAGTTGGCGACCGCCGTAGAACAGATGCGCACCCAGCTCGAAGGCAAAGCCTACGTCGAGCGCTATGTGCACACCCTGACCCACGAACTGAAAAGCCCGCTGGCGGCGATTCGCGGTGCCGCCGAGTTGTTGCAGGGCGAGATGCCGGCGGATCAGCGATTGCGTTTTGTCGGCAACATCGACAGTGAAGGTGCCCGGATGCAGCAGTTGATCGAACGCCTGCTGAACCTTGCACAAGTTGAACAGCGGCAGGGCCTTGAGGAGCGTGTCGCCGTGCCGTTGGCGGCGCTGCTGAGTGAGCTGCTACAGGCACAGATGGCGCGCATCGAAGGCCGGCAACTGCGGATCGAACAAACCATCGCGCCGGATCTGGCGTTGATCGGCGAGCCGTTTCTGCTGCGTCAGGCATTGGGCAATCTGCTGGAAAATGCGCTGGATTTCACGTCGCAAAACGGTTTGCTGCGCTTCAGTGCCGAGCGGATCGGCGAGAAGGTCGAGCTTCGCCTGTTCAACGAAACCACGCCGATTCCCGACTATGCCTTGCCCCGTTTGAGCGAGCGTTTCTACTCTTTGCCACGCCCGGACAGCGGGCGTAAAAGCACCGGTCTCGGGCTCAATTTTGTCGAAGAGGTGATCAAGTTGCACGGTGGTTCGATGCGCATCGGCAACGTCGAACGTGGGGTGGAAGTCGTCCTGCAGTTGTAGTCTCCACACAAACTCCACATTCCTCCCACAAAACCCCCACATCCCCTTCGCAGACTCTGCCCATCGAAACAGGGAGAGTCCCATGAACAAAAGTCTGACGATAAAACTCGGGGCCATTGCCCTGCTGATCCTGGTGTTGCTGGTGCCGCTGTTGATGATCGACGGCATCATCGATGATCGCCAGCAACTGCGTGACGGTGTGCTGGAAGACATTGCCAGAAGCTCAAGCTACAGCCAGCAACTCAGCGGGCCGGTGATGGTTGTGCCGTATCGCAAGGTGGTGCGCACCTGGAAAACCAAAGAGAAGAGCGACGAGCGTTACCAGGAAATCGGCGAGGAGCGCGGACGTTTGTATTTCCTGCCGGAGCGTTTTGAACTCGACGGCCAGGTGCAGACCGAGCTGCGTGCCCGGGGTATTTACGAGGCGCGGCTGTTCCATGCCGACAACCGCATCAGTGGGCATTTCTCGCTGCCGGCGCAGTTGGGGATCAAGGAGGATTTTGCCGATTACACCTTCGATGCGCCGTTCCTGGCGGTCGGCATCAGTGACATTCGCGGGATTGAAAACGCGCTGAAGCTGGAACTGGGCGCGCAACGCCTGGACTTCGTGCCCGGTACTCAGGTCGGCTGGCTGGGCGAGGGTGTGCGAGTGACGCTGCCGGCGCTGGACACCGGCAAAACCACGGAACTGGCCTTCGGCTTCGACCTGCGCCTGCAAGGCACCGGTTCGCTGCAGGTGCTGCCGGTGGGCAAAACCAGCCGCGTGAACCTCGCCGCCAACTGGCCGCACCCAAGCTTCATCGGTAACTTCCTGCCGGCCAGGCGCGAGATCAACGATCAGGGTTTTACCGCTGACTGGCAGACCTCGTTTTTCTCCACCAATTTGCAAGAAGCGATGAGCCGTTGTGTGTCGGGCAATGATTGCGAGGCGTTCAACGGGCGCAGTTTCGGCGTGAGCTTCATCGATCCGGTGGATCAGTATCTGAAGAGCGACCGGGCGATCAAATATGCGCTGCTGTTCATCGTTCTGACGTTCGCCGGTTTCTTCCTGTTCGAAGTGCTGAAAAGCCTGGCGGTGCACCCTGTGCAATACGCGCTGGTGGGTGTGGCGCTGGCGTTCTTTTATCTGTTGCTGCTGTCGTTGTCGGAGCACATCGGGTTTGCCCTGGCGTATCTGTTGTCGGCCAGCGGTTGTGTGCTGTTGATCGGGTTCTACGTCTGCCACGTGCTGCGCAGCGTGCGTCATGGCTTGAGTTTTTCGGCGGGGCTGGCGGCGTTGTATGGCTTGCTCTACGGCCTGCTGAGCGCCGAGGATTACGCGCTGCTGATGGGCTCGCTGCTGCTGTTCGGTCTGCTCGGTGTGTTCATGGTGCTGACCCGCAATCTGGACTGGTACGGGATCGGGCAGAAACCGGCCAAACCGCTGGAATTCGATAACGGAGCGGTGCAATGAGCCGGTTCGTGGGGCTGCGTGAGGAGCAGCGGGAGGCCGAGTTGTTGATGACGCTGATCTTTGCCTCGCTGCCTCCCGCCCGGCACATCAAACCTTCGGCATCGTCGCAATCATCGACGGCCGCTGGCTCACTTCAAAGAACCAGTTGGCCAGTTGCGGATTGGCGTCACGCCAGCCCAGATCCGGGAAGCGCAGGTCGAGATAACCCAGTGCACAGGCCACGCTGATCGCGGCGACGTCGAAGTGGCAGGTCAGTTCGGCAATCGCGTCGCGTTCCAGCAGGGCGAGGGCGCGGCGGATCTTCTCGCGCTGGGCCTCGAGCCATTCGTCCCAGTGTTTTTCCGGGGCGCGCAACACTTGCTCGTAACGCACCATGACCGAGGCGTCCATGATCCCGTCGGCCATCGAGGCCAGGGTCAGGCGCCGCCAGCGGGCCGAGCCGTCGCGGGGAATCAGCGGGTTGCCGACGTGCTGGTGGTCGAGGTAATCGAGGATCACCCGGCTGTCATGGATGACATTGCCGTCGGCCAGGCGCAGGGCCGGGATCTTGCCCAGCGGGTTGTCTTCGTTGAGGGCGGCGTCCGGGCTGACAGGGCTGAGCACGCAATCCTGCAGCGCGACGCGATCCTGCTGGCCGGTCTCGTGCAACAGCACCATGACTTTGCGCACGAACGGGGACAGGGTGTTGTGGAACAGGGTCATGCTGGGAGCGGACATTGGCAGGGTCTCGGTCAAGGGCAAGACGGGCAGCATAGCGCGTTGCCCGTCAGGCTCAAGCCGTTCAGCGACGTTGCAGCAATCCGCGCAGAGCAATGGTGGCCGGAATGCCCAGACCCACCCAGCTCAGGCCATCCCAGATCCCGTCGCCCAGTAGCGCCGCGAACAGGCCCGCCGCACTCAGCAGCGCGATCACCAGCGGCGTGCTGAAGACTTTCCAGAAATTCGACTGACGCGGTTTCATGCAGCGGCCTCCGCCGTTTCCAACACCGGTTTCGCGGCCTTGCGCCGTACCACCCACAGGTACACGCCGCTGGCGAGGACGATGATGGTCAGCACGTCCAGCGTGGCCCAGAGGATTTTCATCGGCATGCCGCCGTAGTCACCAAAGTGCAGCGGCTGCGACATGCCCATGGCGTCCATGTACCACGGTCGCTCCGCCACCGCCGTGACTTGCAGGGTGCTGGCGTCGATCAGCACCGGGGTCAGCAGGTGCGAGGTCAGGTGGGTGCCGCCCTTCATGAACACCGAGTAATGGTGCTCGCTGGAGAAGCGCGTGCCGGGGAAGGCGATGAAGTCCGGTTTCATCCCCGGTGTGACGTCACTGGCAATCTCCAGCACACGGGTGGCCGGGGCCAGTTGCGTCAGCGGCGGGGCATCGCGGTAGGGCGCGATCAGGGTCGTCAGGGCTTCGGCCCGCCACGCGGCGATCAGCAGATCGGCGCAGGCGCTGATGACACCGGTCACGCCGACCACCAGCGCCCAGGTCAGGGTCACCACGCCGATCAGGTTATGCAGGTCGAGCCAGCGCAGGCGGGTGGATTTGTCCTGGCGCACGGTGCCGAACTTCAAGCGGCGCATGAACGGCAGGTACAACACCGTGCCGGACACGATCGCGACCACGAACAGCAAACCCATGAACGCCAGCAGCAGCTTGCCCGGCAGACCGGCGAACATGTCGACGTGCAGGCGCAGGATAAACAGCATCAGCCCGCCGTTGGCCGACGGCATTTCCAGGGCTTCGCCGGTGCGCGCGTCGAGCATGAAGGTGTGCGAGGAGTTGGGCTCGGTACCGGCGGTCCTGGCCATGATCGTCAGCACGGCATTCGGTTCGTCGTCTTCGAAACCGAAGTACTGCACGACTTCGCCGGGCCGATGCTTCTCCGCCGCTTCGACCAGTTGCGCCAGGTTCAGATGCGGTTTGTCCGCCGGCATCACCCGCAACTCGGGCGCATCGCCCAGCAGGTGGTCGATCTCGTGATGGAAAATCAGCGGCAGGCCGGTCAGGGCCAGCAGCAGCAAAAACACGGTGCAGATCAGGCTGGTCCAGGTGTGGACGAAGGACCAGCGGCGAATGGTTTTACTTTTCATTTCATGACCTTCAAAAACACCCAAGCCGTCCACGAGGGACGGCCTGGTTGCAGGGCCTGTTTCAGCTCAGGCGCTTACCACTTGTAAGTGGCGCTGGCGACGACACTGCGCTGGTCGCCGTAGTAGCAGTAGAAGCTGTCGCAAGTGGAAATGTAATCCTTGTCCAGCAGGTTGGTGGCGTTGAGTGCCAGCGACGCGCCTTTGAGGCTGTTGTCCAGACGGCCGAGGTCGTAATGCACGGCGGCGTCGAACACGGTGTAGGCGTCCGCCTTGCCCAGCCAGGTGTTGGCTTTGTCGCCGTAAGTGTTGCCGGTGTAGCGCGCGCCGGCACCGATGCCGAAGCCGTCGAGCACGCCGCTGTGCCAGGTGTAATCGGCCCACAGTGAGGCTTGCTGATTCGGCATCAGTTGCAGGCGGTTGCCCTTGTCGGCGCCGTTCTGCACTTCGGACTTGGCCAGGGTGTACGCGGCGATGACCTTCAGGTTGTCGGTAACGTCGGAGACGGCTTCCAGCTCCAGGCCTTTGACTTTGACTTCACCGGTCTGGCTGGTGATCGATACGCCGTTGACGAACGAGCTGACCGAGACGTTTTTCTGGGTCAGGTCATACACGGCCGCAGTCAGCAGGGTCTTGCTGCCCGGTGGCTGGTACTTGATGCCCAGTTCCCACTGCTTGCCTTCGGTCGGTTTGAGCGATTCGGTCGACGAGGCGTCGGCGCCAGTGGTCGGCTGGAACGATTCGGCGTAGGACAGGTACGGTACGAAACCGGAGTCGAACACGTAGCTGATCGCTGCGTTGCCGCTGAACGCCTTGTCGCGCTGGGTGTTGGTGGCGTCGCCCTTGTTGATGAATTGAGTGCTGGTGTGCACCCAGTCTTCACGACCGCCCAGGGTCAGGCGCCATTGATCCAGGGCCATTTGGTCCTGGACGTAGAGGCCGGTCTGGTAGGTCTTCTGGTTGTAGTCATAGAAGGCGGTGGAACGCGCCGGGCGCACGATCGGCTGACCATGGATCGGGTTGTTCACATTGATCTCCGGTGCGCTGCCGAAGATCGAGGTGTAGTTGGTATTGCTGCGCTGGTGGTCCAGACCCAGCAGCAGGGTGTGGCGGATGTCGCCGGTGGCGAAGTCGGCCTGGAAGTTGTTGTCCACGGCGAACTGGCTGATGTCTTCGTCGACGATGGTGGTGGTACGGCCGACGTTGCCGTCATTGTCCACTTGAGTGAACGGATACGAGCCGACGGTGATGCCCTGGAACGACAGATCCGACTTGGTGTAACGCAGGTTCTGCTTGAACTGCCAGGTATCGTTCAGGCGATGTTCGAAGGCATAGCCCAGCGCGTAGTAGGTGCGGTCGTAGTATTCCCAGTCCGGATCGCCGAGGTTCTTGTGGTGGGAAACCTTGCCGAACGGCATGTCGATCTTGGTGCCCTGCACCGGCAGGAACTGGCTGGTGATGCCGGTATCGTCGCGGGTGAACTGGGTCAGCAGGGTGAATTTTGTGTCGTCGTCGATGTTCCAGGTCAGGCTCGGCGCGATGTTGTAGCGCTTGTTGTCGACGTGGTCGATCTGCGTGCCGCTGTCACGTACCACACCGCTGAGGCCGTAGAGAAACTGGCCGGCTTCATCGATCTTGCCGGTGCTGGCGAAGTTGATCTGGCGGTGGTTGTCGCTGCCGTACTGCAGCTGGATTTCGCTGCTCTGCACATCGCTCGGACGACGGCTGACCATGTCCAGCAAACCGCCCGGCGGGGTCTGGCCGTACACCGACGAGGCCGGGCCGCGCAGCAGGGCGAGGCGGTCGAGGTTCCAGGTTTCCTGTTTCGGGTTGGCGTACACGCCTTTTGGCAGGGGCAGGCCGTCGAGGAACTGGGTCGGTTCGAAGCCGCGCACGCGCAGCCAGTCGGCGCGAGTGTCGCTGCCGTAGCTGCTGGCGGTGATGCCCGGCATGTAGCGCACGGCGTCATCGAGGCTGTGCACGCCACGGTCTTCCATTTGTTGGCGCGTGGCGACCGAAATCGAACGCGGCGCTTCGACCAGTGCGGTGTCGGTCTTGGTGCCGGCGGCGGTGCGGGTGGCGGTGTAGCCTTCGACCGGGCCCCAGGCGCTTTCGAAGTTTTCCACGCCGATCACCGAGGTTTCCGGCAGGGCCATCGCGCCTTCCGGCACGGCGACCAGGGTGTAGGTGCCGGCGCCGCTCTGTTCCAGTTGCAGACCGGTGCCACGCAGCGCCGCGCGCAGGGCGCCGGCCGCGTCATATTGGCCGTTGACCGGCGCCGAAGTCTTGCCCGCCGCCAGCGACGGGTTCAGCGACAGCGTCAGGCCGCCCTGACTGGCGATCTGGTTCAGAGTGGTCGACAACGGAGCCGCTGGCAGGTTGTAGGCGCGCACGCTCGATGCCTGTTCAGCGGCGATCAGTTGGCTGCTGGCCAGCGGGGTGCAGAGGGCAATGGCGACCGCCAGCAAACTGGGGCGCAACAAGGTGTCTAGCGAACGGGACATACGGCGGCTCCTGAATGGAAATATTTCTCAATTGCCTGTGTGCCGGACGAGATTCGAAAAGTGATAGGGCTGGATGAAAATAATTTCGATTAACGAACGACATGGCTGCGCAAGTCAGCAGAAAGTCCGTTTTCAGGGGTGTGGCAGGCGGCCTGTCGTGGGCAGGCAGTGCTGAATGTCAGGGCTTCGGATCAGCCTTGGCCACGGTCACCCACCATGGCGTGTGCTGCTCGATCTGCACCGGCAAGGTCGGCAACAGGGCATTCAACGCCTTGTCGGTGTCGTGCAGCGGGAAGCTGCCGGTGATGCGCAGGTCGGCGACTTCCGGCGCGATGCCCAGATGGCCGCGACGATAGCGGCCAAGTTCATGCACCAGGTCTTCCAGGCGCGCGTTGTCCACCACCAGCATGCCGCGGGTCCAGGCATCGGCACCGGGGTTGAGCGCCACCACCGAATCCAGACCGTTTTGGCGGATCAGCACTTGCTGGCCTTCGCGCAGGATCTGTTCCTGCGGATCGGATTGTGGATGCGCCGCCACCGCCGACTGCAGGACGCTCAGGCGCGTGCCGGCGTCTTCGCGCTTCACCAGGAACCGCGTGCCCAGGGCGCGCATGCTGCCCTCGGCGGTTTCGACGATGAACGGCCGCGCATCGCCGTGACCGGTTTCGACGAGGATTTCGCCTTCCTGCAACACGATCAGGCGTTGTTTCTCATCGAAGCGGACATCCACGGCGCTGTGGGTGTTGAGGTTGAGTACGGTGCCGTCGGCCAGACGCACGGTGCGCTGTTCGCCGGTGGCGGTGCGTTGATCGGCGAGCCAGTAATCCAGCGGCAGATAACGTTCGCCGGCAAACAAGGCCAGTCCGACCACCGCCACGACACTGGCCAGCCCGCTGCCGAGCTTGCGCACCCGGCGGCGGATACCTTCGCGCGATTGCAGCAACGCGTTGCGTGCCGGGCCCTTGGCCACGCTGAAACGCTGGTCGAGCATGCCCAACTGGCGCCAGGCGCGGGCGTGTTCTTCGTTGGCCGCGTGCCACTTGGCGAACTCTTCGCGCTCCAGTGGGGTGCTGGAATCGAGGGTCAATTGCCAGGCAATCGCCGCGTCCAGCACATGGGCCGGGACCGGTCTAGAACTGGCCGGGCTCATGTTGGCTCACCGTACAGCGCGATGTAGCACTGGCGGATACCCTGGGCCAGATACTGGCGTACGCGCGGGACCGACACGCCGAGTTTGTCGGCGATCTCGGCGTGGGTCAGGCCATCGAGGCGGTTATAGAGGAAAGCGGCGCGGGCCTTGGTCGACAGCTTGCCGAGCATGCGGTCGATGGCCTTGAGGTCTTCGAGGATCAGTTGCTGCTCTTCGACCGAGGGCTGTTCGCCCTCGGGGATCAGCATCAGTTCGGTCAGATACGCCTGTTCCAGCGCGGCCCTGCGGAAGTAGTCGAACAGCAACCCTTTGGCGATCGCCACCAGAAACGCCCGGGGTTCGCGGGGTGTCAGCAACTCGTCGCGGCCGAGCAGGCGGACGAAGGTGTCCTGGCTCAGGTCTTCGGCGCGTTGCGGGCAAGCCACGTTGCGCCGCAGCCAAGCCAGCAGCCAGCCGCGGTGGTCGCGATACAACGCACCGACGAGCTCACTGTGAGGGCTTTGGGCTGAAGACACGACGACACCGACTGGGAAGTGTTAACTAACGAGAATTGTTCGCGATTGTGGCAGAGGTGGGAATGGTTAGCAATTGGCCACCGGTCGGGTTGTCGGGCGACAACCCGGATTCAGAACGAATGCGTCTGCTGGCGGCGTTTCCACTGACTCAAGCGTTGCTGCAGATTTAGCGGGCTGTGGATCTGCTGCTGGCGTGCCCGGCTGAACAGGATCAGCGCCAGTTCCGCCGTGGCCAGAGCATCGGCGCTCGCATGGTGACGTTCGAACACTTCGAGCTTGAACCAGTCGATCCACTCGTCCAGCCCCGCCTCGCGAATGTGCGCCTGGGGGCAAACCAGCGGGGCGATCTGCGCCACATCGAGGAACACCGTCTGCAACTTGTGCCCCAGATGTTCTTTCAGCGCGCGGCCGAGCATGTGCTGGTCGAAGGAGGCGTGAAACGCCAGCACCGGACTGTCGCCGATAAACTCCAGCAGCTCGACCAGGGCTTCGGTGGGCTCGCTGCCGGCGGCAATCGCGCTCGGTGCCAGACCGTGAATCAACACGCTCGGGCCGAGTTTCAGCTCGCGGCATTGCAGGGTGCGTTCGAACTGCTGACTGAAGTCGATCGCTCCGTCCTCGATCACCACCGCGCCGATCGACAGCACCCGGTCCTTGTTCAGGTTCAGCCCGGTGGTTTCCAGGTCCAGCACCACCCAACGCTGTTCGCGCAGGCTGCACTCGCGCAGCTCGCCGATGGCCGGCAGTTTCGTCAGGCGCTGTTGCAGGTCGTCCGGCACAACGGGGCTGGCCGGGCGCAGCCACGAAAACAGGCTCATAGCTGATACCGCAAGGTCAGGCTGCTTTGCAGGCGCTGGGCCTGGCGCAGGGATTCACGCAGGATGCGCCGGTCCAGATGATTGAGGCTGTCGGGATCGACCCGGTTCGAGTACGGCAGGTTTTCCCGGGTCTGCAGTTGATGCTGCTGCATGCGCGTCTGCTGGATGAAGTGGTAGGCCTCTTCGTACGCGGCGCCATCCAGCCGGTCGATGACTTCTTTATCCACCAGTTGGCGAAAGCGTTCGAGGGTGTTGTTGGCGTCGATGCCATGGGCCAGTGCGAGCAAACGTGCGCCGTCGACAAAGGGTGTCAGGCCCTGGATTTTCAGGTCCAGCGTGGCTTTCTCGCCGTTCTTGCGGGTCAGAACGAACTCACGGAATCGCCCAACCGGCGGACGGTTGCGCAAGGCGTTCTCGGCCATCATCCGCTGGAACAGACGATTGTCGCCGACCTGATCGAGAATCCCGCGGCGCAATTGCTCGCAGCCCTGTTCATCACCCCAGACCACGCGCAGGTCGAAATAGATGCTGGAGCCCAACAGGTTCTCCGGGGTCGCCTCGCGAATGAACGCGGCAAAGCGTCGGGCCCATTCGGCGCGGGACAGGCACAGCTGCGGATTGCCGGCCATGACGTTGCCCTTGCACAGGGTGAAACCGCATTGCGCCAGGCTGGTATTGATCTGCTGGGCGATGGGCAGCAGTTTGCCGCGAATCTCCGCCGCATGGGCCGCATCCCGCGCGTCGAACAGAATGCCGTTGTCCTGATCGGTGTGCAGAGTCTGCTCGCGCCGGCCTTCGCTGCCGAAGCACAGCCAACTGAACGGTACGCCGGGGTCGCCTTTTTCGGCGAGGGTCAGTTCGATTACCCGGCACACGGTGTGATCGTTGAGCAGGGTGATGATGTGGGTGATCTGGGTCGACGAGGCACCGTGAGCCAGCATGCGCTCCACCAGTTGGCCGATCTCGCCGCGCAGGGTCACCAGTTGTTCGACCCGCTGGGCACTGCGGATGGTCCGCGCCAGGTGCACCAGATCGACCCGTTGCAGCGAGAACAGATCCCGTTCGGAAACCACGCCGCACAGGCGTCGATCCTTGACCAGACACACGTGGGCGATATGCCGCTCGGTCATGGCAATCGCCGCGTCGAAGGCGCTGTGATCCGGCGACAGATGGAACGGCGAGCGGGTCATGTGCCGTTCGATCGGCTCGCTGAAATCATCAACCCCTTCAGCCACGACATGGCGCAGGTCGCGCAGGGTGAAAATCCCCAGCGGGGCCTTGTGTTCGTCCACCGCGACGATGCTGCCGACCTGTTGTTCGTGCATCAACTTCACCGCTTCGCGCAGTGGGGTGGAGGGGTTGCAGGTCACCGGATGGCGCATGGCCAATTCGCCGAGACGGGTGTTCAGCGAGTATTGGGTGCCGAGGGTTTCCACGGCTTTCTGCTGGACTTGCTGATTGACCTGATCGAGCAGGCTGCTGACTCCGCGCAGGGCGAAGTCGCGGAAGGTGCTGGAAAGGGCGAACAGCTTGATGAACGCCAGTTTGTTCAGTTGCAGGCAGAAGGTGTCTTCGCCGGCCAGGTGTTCGGTGCGGGTCGCCCGTTCGCCGAGCAGCGCAGCGAGGGGAAAACACTCGCCGGTGGTGATTTCAAACGTGGTTTCGGTGCCGCCCTTGGCCGTGTGCGGACGCTCGCCGACCACTCGGCCCTGCTTGACGATATAGAAATGTTCGACCGGCCCGTCGGCGGGTTTGATGATGCTTTCGCCCTGACCGTAGAAGCGCAGCTGGCATTGCTCCACCAGATAGGCCAGGTGGGCATGTTCCATTTGATTGAAAGGGGGGAAGCGCTGGAGGAATTGCAAAGTGCCCTGAATGTTCTGCAACACCGCGGTTTTCCCTGCCTGGGTGAAGGCGTCCGCTTTACTCATAACCATTACCGCAGTCTTTTTCGAATTGTTGTTGTCGGATCGTTGCAGCCATGGTCGACCCCATCGCGCGGGGTGCCCATTGGACGTAAGTCTAGGTTGGGCATGCCGTTGGGGAATTTTCGGATATGCCCTACAAAATCAGTCGGAAATTCTTCGGTTCGCCCCTTGGAAAAAAATCCGACGAAGTGCACATTGAAGCTCTGCCCAGCGATGTCTGACCACTGTGCCAGGGGATCGAATTGAAAACGTAGAGAACGCCATGTCCGACCACGATATTTTGAGCGACGCCGAGCGCGAAGCGCTCAGCGCTGTAATGCTCGAACCCGATCTGCCACCGCAGCGCGTATTGATCGTCGATGACGACAAGGACGCCCGGGAGCTGTTGTCGGAGATTCTCGGGTTGGACGGTATTCGTTGCATGACCGCGGCCAGCGGTGAGTCCGCGCTGAAGATGCTCGAGGAAAGGCCCTCCATCGGCCTGGTGATCACCGATCTGCGGATGGGCAATGTCGATGGCCTGGACCTGATTCGTCAGGTGCGTGAATCGGTACGGGCGGCGATGCCGATCATCATTGTTTCGGGCGATGCCGACGTGAAGGACGCGATCGCGGCGATGCATTTGAGCGTGGTGGATTTCCTGCTCAAACCGATCGATACCGCCAAATTGCTCGGTCTCGTCAGACATGAGTTGGGCATCGAGCCCTAGCCATCCAGCGCAAACAAAAAAGCCCTGATCGAAAGATCAGGGCTTTTTCATGTCCGGCATCCGCGCAGGTTACAGGCCGTTGGCAGCCTTGAACTCGCGACGACGACGGTGCAGGACCGGCTCGGTGTAGCCGTTCGGCTGTTTGGTGCCCTCGATCACCAGTTCGACTGCCGCCTGGAAGGCGATGTTGCTGTCGAAGTTCGGGGCCAGCGGGCGGTACAGCGGGTCGTTGGCGTTCTGACGGTCTACCACCGGCGCCATGCGCTTGAGGCTTTCCATCACTTGCGCTTCGGTCACGACACCGTGACGCAGCCAGTTGGCGATGTGCTGGCTGGAGATACGCAGCGTCGCACGGTCTTCCATCAGGCCGACGTCGTTAATGTCCGGCACTTTCGAGCAGCCCACGCCCTGATCGATCCAGCGCACCACGTAACCGAGAATGCCCTGGGCGTTGTTGTCCAGTTCGTTCTTGATCTGCTCCGGGGTCCAGGTCGGGTTGACCGCCAGCGGGATGGTCAGGATGTCATCGACCGAAGCGCGGGCGCGTTTGGCCAGCTCGGCCTGACGGGCGAACACGTCGACCTTGTGGTAGTGCAGCGCGTGCAGCGCAGCGGCGGTCGGCGACGGAACCCACGCAGTGTTGGCGCCGGCCATCGGGTGAGCGATTTTCTGTTCGAGCATCGCCGCCATCAGGTCGGGCATCGCCCACATGCCTTTACCGATTTGCGCACGACCTTGCAGGCCGGTGCTCAGACCGATATCGACGTTCCAGTTTTCGTAGGCGCCGATCCACTTCTCGGCCTTCATGTCAGCCTTGCGAACCACCGGGCCGGCTTCCATGGAGGTGTGGATTTCGTCGCCGGTGCGGTCGAGGAAACCGGTGTTGATGAACACCACGCGCTCGCTGGCAGCCTGGATGCAGGCCTTGAGGTTGACCGTGGTACGGCGTTCCTCGTCCATGATCCCGACTTTCAGGGTGTTGCGTTTGAGGCCCAGTACGTCTTCGATGCGACCGAACAGCTCGTTGGTGAACGCCGCTTCTTCCGGGCCGTGCATCTTCGGCTTGACGATGTAGACGGAACCGGTGCGGGTGTTCTTGCGCGAAGTGTTGCCGTTCAGGTTGTGCATCGCCGCGAGGCAAGTCACCAGACCGTCGAGGATGCCTTCCGGCACTTCGTTGCCGTGCTTGTCGAGGATCGCGTCGATGGTCATCAGGTGACCAACGTTGCGCACGAACAGCAGCGAGCGGCCGTGCAGGGTCAGTTCGCTACCGTCGACCTTGGTGTAGGTACGATCCGCGTTCATGGTGCGGGTGAAGGTCTGGCCGCCCTTGGACACGGATTCCGCCAGGTCGCCTTTCATCAGGCCCAGCCAGTTGCGGTAAATCACCACTTTGTCGTCGGCATCGACAGCAGCCACGGAGTCTTCGCAGTCCATGATGGTGGTCAGGGCCGCTTCCATCAGGATGTCTTTGACGCCGGCGGCATCGGTCTGGCCGACCGGGGTGCTGGCGTCGATCTGGATTTCGAAGTGCAGGCCGTTGTTCTTCAGCAGGATCGCGATCGGCGCATTGGCGTCGCCCTGGAAACCGATCAGCTGTGCGTCGTTGCGCAGACCGCTGGTGCTGCCGCCCTTTAGTGTAACCAGCAGTTTGCCGTCAGCGATCTTGTACCCGGTGGAGTCGACGTGGGAGCCGGTCGCCAGTGGCGCGGCTTCGTCGAGGAACGCACGGGCGAAGGCGATGACTTTGTCGCCACGCACCTTGTTGTAGCCTTTGCCTTTTTCCGCGCCGCCGGCTTCGCTGATGGCGTCGGTGCCATACAGGGCGTCGTACAGCGAACCCCAGCGGGCGTTCGAGGCGTTGAGGGCGAAGCGGGCGTTCATCACCGGCACCACGAGTTGCGGGCCGGCGGTACGGGCGATTTCGTCATCGACGTTTTGCGTCGTTGCCTGGAAATCAGCCGCTTCTGGCAGCAGATAACCGATCTCTTGCAGGAAGGCTTTATAGGCCACGGCGTCGTGGGGCTGACCGGCACGGCTCTGGTGCCAGCCATCGATACGAGCCTGGAAGTCATCGCGTTTGGCGAGTAGGGCCTTGTTCTTGGGCGCCAGGTCGTGAATGACCTTGTCGGCACCTTCCCAGAATTTGTCGGCGGTGAGGCCGGTACCGGGAATGGCTTCGTTGTTCACGAAGTCGAACAGGACTTTGGCGACCTGCAGGCCACCGACTTGAACGTGTTCAGTCATTGCTTGCCTCACTCTGCTCAGCTATTTCGCTTTTCAGCTCGTCAATTTAACAATGAAGCCTTCTGGCCATTTAAACCACAAACCCTTCGACCAGTACATGCCATCGCTGGCGGCTGGGTTGGGACCAATCAACGGCTTGGGGGCCTTGCTGACGGGGCTTTCAGGGTTGCGAACGTGCCTTGGGCAGACATCGATCCAGCGTTATGTAGTGCGCGCTGCGGCATACTACATGATGAGTTGCGGTTGTGAAAATCAGACTAATTACGTCGTTCTGCGACCCCATGACGCATTGCGGTCACGGCGCGGAACGGGATGTTCTCAAAAAACCAATGGATTGTTCCAGTTAAATATAAAAAGTTGTACACGATTTGTGACTTCGAGCGTCTGAGGCGTCTGTGGAACGCTTGCCTATACTTGCTTTTCTATAACAAAAGTCATGACAAGAGGGCTGCGCCATGGATCACCTCGTACTCACCGTCTTCGCACCGGACAAGCCCGGGCAGGTCGAGCGCATCGCCCAATGCATCGCCGAACACGGCGGCAACTGGCTGGAAAGCCGCCTGTCGCGCATGGCCGGGCAGTTCGCCGGGATCCTGCGGGTGGGCGTGCCGGCGGAGGCTTACGACGAATTAGTCGATGCCTTACAAGCACTGTCGGCACAGGGCATTCGCGTGTTGGTGGCGGAAAGCGGTATCGAACAGGCCTGCACCTGGAAACCGATCGCCATGGAACTGGTGGGCAATGATCGTCCCGGCATCGTGCGCGACATTACCCGGTTGCTGAGCGAGCAGGGCGTCAACCTCGAACGGCTGGTGACCGAAGTGCGCCCGGCACCGATGAGCAGTGAACCGCTGTTCCACGCCGAGGCGATCCTGGCAGTGCCGCTGACCCTGTCGCTGGACGTGCTGCAATCGCGCCTGGAAACCCTGGCCGATGACTTGATGGTGGAACTGGTGCTGCGCACTGATCCATGAGAGCGGAATGGGTTATCCAGTTTTAGCGTGCACCTGCCTGTGGATAACCTGTAGAGACTGAGCGCCAGGCCACGTCCGCTGTGGCTTGGCGAAGATTGATCAAAAAACCGCCAGCATTCAGTGACTTGCGCACAAACGGCGGGGATCACGCTGTGGATAACCTTGGGAAGGAACGATACAGGCCACGAGAACCGTGGCCTGTGGAGGTTTGTGCGTTTTTTGATCAGCTGCGCCGGCGCAAGCTCATCCATGCATCGACGCTGTACACCGCCAGACCGGCCCAGATAAACATGAAGGCGATCAGCGTGCTGGACGACAAGTGCTCGCCGAACAGCAGCACGGCTTGCAGCAGTACCAACGTCGGCGCCAGGTATTGCAGGAAACCGAGGGTGGTGTAGGGCAGATGCCGCGCGGCCGCGTTGAAGCACACCAGCGGCACCAGCGTCACCGGGCCGGCCGCCACCAGCCACCAGGCTTCGGAGGTGGTCCAGAACTCGGCCTGGGCGCTGGTGGCGGTCGGATTGAACAGCAGCCACGCGAGGGCGATCGGCACCAGCATCCAGGTTTCCACCACCAGCCCTGGCAACGCCTTGACCGGCGCCTGCTTGCGGATCAGCCCGTAGAAACCGAAGGTCAGCGCCAGCACCAGCGATACCCACGGCAGACTGCCGACCTGCCACACCTGCTGCGCAACACCGACCGCCGCCAGACCAACCGCCAGCCACTGCATGCGCCGCAAGCGTTCGCCGAGGATCAGCATGCCCAGCAGCACGTTCACCAATGGGTTGATGTAGTAACCGAGGCTCGCCTCCAGCATCCGGCCGTTGTTCACCGACCACACGTAGGTCAGCCAGTTGGCCGCGATCAAGGTGCCGCTGAGCGCAAGAATCGCCAGGCGTTTCGGGTTGTCGCGCAGTTCCTGCCACCAGCCGGGATGCTTCCACACCATCAACAGCAGCGCGCCGAACAGCGCTGACCACAGCACCCGGTGAATGATGATTTCCACCGCCGGCACTTCGGCGATGGCTTTGAAGTAGAGCGGGAACAGTCCCCAGATGATGTAGGCGCTCAGGCCCAGAATGTACCCGCGACGCGGGTTGGCGGCTTGCATGCAGAATCCTTGCTTAGGCAGCTAACAAAGCAGCGATTGTACGGGCAGTTGTATAGACGTGTCGTGTCAGAAAAGCTTCAACGGCTCTTCGTTCAGCGCCGCCAGTTGCTCGCGCAACGCCAGCACCTGATCGCCCCAATACCGCTCGCTGCCGAACCATGGAAAGCTGCGGGGGAACGCCGGATCGTCCCAGCGCCGGGCCAGCCAGGCGCTGTAATGCATCAGGCGCAGGGCGCGCAGCGGTTCGATCAGCGCCAGTTCGCGCGGGTCGAAGTCATGGAATTCGTTGTAGCCGTCCATCAATTCCGACAGCTGCCCGAGACAATCCTGACGGTCGCCGGCGAGCATCATCCAGATGTCCTGCACCGCCGGGCCCATGCGGCAGTCGTCGAGGTCGACGATGTGGAACATCTCGTCGCGGCACATCATGTTGCCGGGGTGGCAGTCGCCGTGCATGCGGATGTTCTGGTGCGGCGTGCTGGCGTAGACGTCTTCCACACGCTTGAGCAGGTCACGGGCGACGGACTCGTAGGCGGGCAGCAGGCTCTTGGGAATGAAGTTGCCTTCCAGCAGGGTGGCCAGTGAGTCATGGCCGAAATTCTTCACCGCCAGCGCTTCGCGGTGCTCGAACGGTTTGGTGCCGCCGACCGCGTGCATGCGCCCGAGCAACTGGCCGAGACGATACAGCTGATCGAGATTGCCCGGCTCCGGCGCCCGGCCACCGCGACGGGGAAACAGGGTGAAACGAAATCCGGCGTGTTCGTGCAGGGTTTCGCCGTTGTGGATCAGTGGCGCCACCACCGGGATCTCGACGTCGGCCAGTTCGAAGGTGAACTGGTGTTCTTCGAGAATGGCTTCATTGGTCCAGCGCTGCGGGCGATAGAACTTGGCGATCAGCGGTTCCGAGTCTTCGATGCCGACCTGATAGACGCGGTTTTCGTAACTGTTGAGCGCCAGAATGCGCGCGTCGCTCAGGAAGCCGATGCTTTCGACAGCATCGAGCACGAGGTCTGGGGTGAGGGTTTCAAACGGGTGGGTCATGCTGACTCCTGCGCGCAGCAGGCTGCCGCGTCCGGCTCAGCATGGTAGCGCAGACGGGCTGTCTTGAGTGGGATCGTTCCCGTGCAGTGCACGGGAACGATCAGAGCTTCGCCAGATCAGGCGCCGACGATCCCGCCATCCTCACGGGTAATCGCCATCACCGATGACCGCGGCTTGCCGTTCGGCAAATGCTCGGGGAAGGTCGAACCGCCGTTCTCGCCCGGGTGCTGAATCCCGACGAACAGGGTTTTCTGATCCGGCGAGAAGCTGATCCCGGTGACTTCGCAACCGATCGGCCCGACCATGAACCGGCGAATCTCACCGGTCGCAGGATCGGCGCAGAGCATCTGGTTGTTGCCCATCCCGGCAAAATCACCAGCGTTGCTCGAGTCGCCGTCGGTGAGAATCCACAACCGTCCGGCCTTGTCGAAGCCGAGGCCATCGGGGCTGTTGAACATGTTCTGCGGGGTGATATTCGACGAGCCGCCCTTCGGCGTACCGGCGTGGACGCCCGGGTTGCCGGCGACCACGAACAGATCCCAGGCGAAAGTTTTCGCCGCGTGATCGTCGCGGTCGGTGCGCCAGCGCAGGATCTGCCCGTAGACGTTCTTCTCGCGCGGGTTCGGTCCGCCCACCGGTTGGCCGTCTTCGCCGCGCTTGGCGTTGTTGGTCAGGGTGCAATAGACCTGGCCGTCTTTCGGGCTGACCACGATCCACTCCGGACGGTCCATGCGCGTGGCGCCAACCACGCTGGCTGCCAGCCGCGCATGAATCAGCACTTCGGCCTGATCGGCGAAACCGCTGCTGGCGTCGATGCCGTTCTTGCCGTGGGTCAGTTCGATCCACTGGCCTTGGCCTTTCGGGTGGTCCGGGTTGCCGTCGCCCGCATCGAACTTGGCCACGTACAGCGTGCCGTGATCGAGGATGTCGCGGTTGGCCTTGGCGTTGCGGTGATTGATCTTGTCGCGGCTGACGAATTTGTAGATGAACTCGCCGCGTTCGTCGTCGCCCATGTACACCACGGCGCGACCGTCGTCGGTCTCGGCCAGCGCGGCGTTTTCATGTTTGAAGCGGCCCAGCGCAGTGCGTTTGACCGGGGTCGATTGCGGATCGAACGGGTCGATCTCCACGACCCAGCCGTGACGGTTGAGTTCGTTGGGGTTCTTGGCCATGTCGAAGCGCGGATCGTGAGGGTGCCAGTTGATCTCTTTGCTGGTGGCGACCACGCCGTAGCGTTTCTGCGCCGGGTCGAACTGTTGCTGGGCGTTGCTGCTGCCGAAGCAGTCGGTGAAGTTCTCTTCGCAGGTCAGATAAGTGCCCCACGGTGTCTTGCCGTTGGCGCAGTTCTGGAAAGTGCCGAGGACTTTTTTGCCGTGCTTGTCGGCGCTGGTTTTCAGCAGTTCGTGGCCGGCGGCCGGGCCGCTGAGGCGGATCGGCGTGTTGCCGTGGATGCGTCGGTTGTAGCGCGAGCCCTGGACGAACTGCCACTGGCCGTTCTTGCGCTGCACTTCGATCACCGACACGCCTTCGCAGGCCAGGGCCTTGCGCACGTCCTCGGCCGATTGCGGCATGCCGCCGTGCGGATAGAGGTAGCGGTAGTTGGTGTATTCGTTGTTGATCGCCATCAACGCACGGTTTTTCTCGCCCGGGAATTCGAACAGGCTCATGCCGTCGTTGTTGTCGCCGAATTGCACTTCCTGTGCAGCCGCGGTGCCATTGCCGCTCGGGTCGAAGGCCGGGCCGTTCTTGTGCAGCGGTTGACCCCAGCTGATCAGCACCGACGACTTGTAGCCTTTGGGCAGGCTGATGGTGTCAGTGGTGGCGGCTGGAATGCTGTCGAAGCCAAGCAGACGGCTGTTGCCGGCGCTGACACTGGCGGCCAGCACGCTGCGACTCAGCAGGTTGCCGCCGAGGAACATCGCCGCGCCGCACAGCGCGCCGGCGCTGATGAAACCGCGACGGCTCAGGCCGACCATTTTTTCCAGGTCTGTGGATTGGTTTTCTTCTAATAGGCTCACATCAGGCTCCCTGCATGGTTTTGGCAGCCACCTTAATGCGGGTCGATGACGCTTTCGTTGCAGCGGTGTTTAGAGCGGTGTTCCGAGCAGCACATTGGACGGGGAAAACTGCACCTGCACCGCTTGCTCGACCGTCAGGCCACGGCTGCGCAAGTCCAGCGGTTCGGCCAGCGCGCACAGGGTCTGGCCGTTGGGCAGGGCGATGCGCACTTCGCTCGGGCCATCTTCGGCGTCGAGAATCGCCTCGATCCGACCGTTCAACAGGTTGTGGCCGACGGCAGGCGTGGCCTGTGGAGCGAGCAGTTCGAGCCAGCCGGCCTTGATCAGCGCCACCACTTCGGTGCCCGGTTGCAGTTCCAGATGGACGGTGCTGTCGTGGGTGATCTGCGCGTCGATCGACAGGCCTTCAGCCAGTTCGAGGCGGATCAGGTCGTTGCGGCCCTGACCTTCGATCAGCACGACTTTGCCGTGCAGCTGGTTGCGTGCGCTGGTCCTGAGCATCAGCCGACCGAGCAGGTCCAGATCGCTGGCATCCTCGGCCGCCTCCAGTACCTGGGCCTGCAAGGCTTGCAGCTTTTGATAGAGGCGCAGCACTCGCTCGCCCTCGCTCGACAGTTTGGCTCCGCCACCGCCCTTGCCGCCTACCGCGCGCTCGACCAGAGGCTTTTGCGCGAGGTTGTTCAGCTCATCGATGGCATCCCACGCCGCCTTGTAACTCAGGCCGGCGCTCTTCGCGGCACGGGTGATCGAACCCTGTTCGGCGATGTGTTGCAGCAAGGCGATGCGCTGCGGACGGCGGACGATGTGCTGGGACAACAGACTGGGCAGGGACATGGCGGACGCTTTGTACTGAAGGGTTGAGGGAGGACGTTGGCGGCTCATGGCGTATCCGTCAAGCCGCGTCGCCGGGTTTTGGCGTACGGGCCAGGCAGTACACATCCACCCGCGCGGCACCGGCGTCCATCAGCAAACGGGCCAGCGCCTGGGCGGTGGCGCCGGTGGTCAGCACGTCGTCGACCAGGGCCAGGTGCCGGCCTTTCACCTGGGCATCGGGGCTCAAGGCGAAGGCGTATCGCAGATTGTGTTTCCGCGCCTTGGCGTTCAGCGCCTGCTGGGCGTCAGTATCCTGCACGCGCAAAAGACAGTGTTCCTCGCAAGGCAGGTCGAGTGACTTGCCCAGCCACTGCGCGAGCATCGCCGCTTGGTTGAAGCCGCGCTGGCGCAAGCGTTTCGGCGCAAGCGGCACCGGTAGCAGGGCGTCCGGGCGAGGCAGGTCTTCTTCGAAGCGATGTTGCAGAAACTCGCCGAGAACGTCGGCGAGCAAGTGGCCAAGCGGCCATTTGGCGTTGTGCTTGAAGCGGGTGATCAGCGTGTCCACCGGAAAACCGTAAATCCAGGGCACGGCCACCTGTTCGAAGGCCGGTGGATCCTGCAGGCAGCCACCACAAGTCAGGCCGGCTGCGAGGGGCAGGGCGCAGGTCAGGCATTGATCGCCCAGCCACGGCAAATCGGTTTCGCAAGCGGTGCAGATCGGGATTTGCGCGTCTGCCGGTTCGTCGCACAATAAGCAGTTCTGTTTGTTTTTTAACCAGATGTAAACCGGCCTTTCGTAGTGTGGTTGACAGCGCATGACTCTTCCTTAAATATGCCGAACATCCGTGTCGTGCCTGTGGGTATTCCGTTTCCCCAGGCGCCAGCCAAGCATAACCAAGGAAACGCCCATGAGCGCCAGCACCACTGCCACCCTGCGTCACGACTGGACTTTGGCCGAAGTCAAAGCACTCTTCGTTCAGCCATTCAACGACTTGCTGTTCCAGGCGCAGACGGTGCACCGCGCGCATTTCGACGCCAACCGCGTTCAGGTTTCCACCCTGTTGTCGATCAAGACCGGGGCCTGTCCGGAAGATTGCAAATATTGTCCGCAGTCCGGTCACTACAACACCGGGCTGGAAAAAGAAAAGCTCATGGAAGTGCAGAAAGTCCTCGAAGAGGCTGCCCGCGCCAAGGCCATCGGTTCGACCCGATTCTGCATGGGCGCGGCGTGGAAGCACCCGTCGGCCAAGGACATGCCTTACGTGCTGAAGATGGTCGAAGGCGTGAAGGCCATGGGCCTGGAAACCTGCATGACCCTCGGCCGTCTCGATCAGGACCAGACCGAAGCCCTGGCCAAGGCCGGGCTCGACTACTACAACCACAACCTCGACACCTCGCCGGAGTTCTACGGCAGCATCATCACCACCCGCACCTATGCCGAGCGTCTGCAGACCCTGGCCTATGTGCGCGATGCGGGGATGAAAATCTGCTCCGGCGGCATTCTCGGCATGGGCGAGTCCCTCGATGACCGCGCCAACCTGCTGATCCAGCTGGCCAACCTGCCGGAGCATCCGGAGTCGGTGCCGATCAACATGCTGGTGAAAGTTGCCGGCACGCCGCTGGAAAACGCCGACGACGTCGATCCGTTCGATTTCATCCGCATGCTCGCCGTGGCGCGCATCCTCATGCCGCAATCCCACGTACGCCTGTCCGCCGGCCGCGAAGCGATGAACGAGCAGATGCAGGCCCTGGCATTCTTCGCCGGCGCCAACTCGATCTTCTACGGCGACAAACTGCTGACCACGGCCAACCCGCAGGCCGACAAGGACATGCAACTGTTCGCGCGCCTGGGCATTCAGCCGGAAGCCCGCGAAGAGCATGCCGACGAAGTCCACCAGGCCGCCATCGAGCAGGCGCTGGTGGAGCAGAAGAGCAGCGAGCAGTTCTACAACGCGGCGGTCTGATCGCCCGTTCTTCTCAGGCGCTGCCTCGGGCGGCGCCTGCTGATTCATTTGCCACCCGTGAGGCTTGCATGTCTTTCGATCTCGCCGCACGCCTTGCTGCCCGTCGTGCCGACAATCTCTATCGCCAGCGACCGCTGCTTGAAAGCCCGCAAGGGCCGCAAGTGGTGGTCGACGGTCAGCCGCTGCTGGCGTTCTGCAACAACGATTACCTGGGTCTGGCCAATCATCCGCAAGTGATCGAAGCCTGGCGCGCCGGTGCCTCAAAGTGGGGCGTCGGCGGCGGTGCCTCGCATCTGGTGATCGGCCACAGCGGCCCGCATCACGAATTGGAAGAAGCTCTGGCAGACCTCACCGGACGGCCGCGTGCGCTGCTATTCACCACCGGTTACATGGCCAACCTTGGCGCGGTCACCGCATTGGTCGGGCAGGGCGACACGGTGCTGGAAGACCGGCTCAACCATGCCTCGTTACTGGATGCCGGATTGTTGTCCGGCGCGCGCTTCAATCGTTATCTGCACAACGACGCCGACAGCCTCGCCAAGCGCCTGGAGAAAGCCACCGGCAATACACTGGTAGTCACTGACGGCGTATTCAGCATGGACGGCGACCTTGCCGATCTGCCGGCGCTGGCCCGGGAAGCCAAGGCCAAAGGCGCCTGGCTGATGGTCGATGACGCTCACGGTTTCGGTCCGCTGGGGGCGAACGGTGGCGGGATCGTCGAGCATTTCGGTTTGAGCCAGGAGGACGTGCCGGTGCTGGTCGGCACCCTCGGGAAAGCGTTCGGTACGGCTGGCGCCTTTGTGGCCGGGAGTGAAGAGCTGATCGAAAGCCTGATCCAGTTCGCCCGCCCGTATATCTACACCACCAGCCAACCGCCGGCGCTGGCCTGTGCAACGTTGAAAAGTCTGGAGCTGCTGCGCAGCGAGCACTGGCGTCGCGAGCATTTGCAGGCGCTGATCCGACAGTTCCGCCACGGCGCTGAGCAGATCGGTCTGGAACTGATGGACAGTTTCACGCCGATCCAGCCAATCCTGATCGGCGATGCCGGTCGCGCCATGCGTCTGTCGCAGATGCTGCGCGAGCGTGGGTTGATGGTCACCGCAATCCGCCCGCCGACCGTGCCTGCCGGTAGTGCGCGGTTGCGGGTGACGCTGACCGCTGCCCACAGCGAGGCGCAGGTGCAGCTATTGTTAGAAGGACTGGCCGATTGCTTTGCTCAACTGACGTCGGAGCCGAGCCATGCGTGATCGCCTGATTTTGTTACCGGGTTGGGGGCTCGGGGTTTCGCCGCTGGAGCCGCTGGCCGCTGCGTTGCGCGGACTCGACGAACACCTGCAGGTCGACATCGAGCCGTTGCCGGAGCTGGATTCCAGCGATCTGAACGACTGGCTCGACGAGCTCGATGAGCGCGTCCCCGAAGATGCCTGGCTTGGCGGCTGGTCGCTGGGCGGCATGCTCGCGTCCGAGCTGGCGGCCCGGCGTGGCGAACATTGCTGCGGCTTGCTGACCCTGGCGAGCAACCCTTCGTTTGTCGCCCATGAACAATGGCCGAGCGCGATGCCCGGCGAGACCTTCGATGCGTTTCTGGCCGGCTGCAGCGCCGACCCGCGCACGACCCTCAAGCGATTCTCGCTGCTGTGCGCCCAGGGCGCGCAAGACGCGCGCGGCTTGTCGCGGCTCTTGCTCGGCGGCGCGCCGAATACCTCGCCGGCCGCTTTGATGGCCGGTCTTGAATTGTTGGCGCAGATCGATACGCGTGAAGCCTTGCAGGCGTTTCGCGGCCCGCAATTGCATCTGTTTGGCGGGCTGGACGGGTTGGTGCCTGCGGAAGCCGCGGGTGAGTTGTTCGCCTTGCTGGCAGATGTCGAAGTTGGTCTGATCGAGCAGGCCAGCCATGCGTTTTTTCTGGAAGACCCCCACGGTGTGGCGGGTGCGATCCAGGCGTTTTTGAGTGAGTGCGGTGATGACTGATTTGTCTGTTGCGGCGTTGCCCGGCGGCTTGCCTGACAAGCGCCAGGTCGCAGCTTCTTTTTCTCGCGCAGCGGCCAGCTACGACAGCGTCGCCGAATTGCAGCGCGATGTCGGTACGCAGTTGATGAATCGCTTGCCGGTGGATTTTCGGCCGGCACGCTGGTTGGATCTGGGCTGCGGCACCGGGTATTTCACCCGGGCGCTGGCCGAGCGATTTGGTGAGGGGCTGGCGCTGGATAT
This sequence comes from Pseudomonas pharyngis, assembly GCF_021602345.1. Lineage (GTDB taxonomy): Bacteria > Pseudomonadota > Gammaproteobacteria > Pseudomonadales > Pseudomonadaceae > Aquipseudomonas > Aquipseudomonas pharyngis. The sequence goes on along the minus strand of NZ_BQID01000001.1, from coordinate 86,438 downwards.
CGCTGAAGGCATGCTCAATCACGCGCGGCCGTTGGGCGGGGCCACGCACTTTATTGCTGGCGATGCCGAACGATTGCCGTTGCAGGATTCGACATGTGATCTGATCTTCTCCAGCCTCGCCGTGCAGTGGTGCGCGGACTTCGAAGCGGTGCTCGGTGAAGCGTTTCGGGTGCTGAAACCGGGGGGGATTTTCGCGTTTGCTAGTCTTTGTGCAGGGACGCTGCACGAATTGCGCGACAGCTGGCGTCAGGTCGATGGCCTGGTGCACGTCAACCGCTTCCGCGAGTTCGCCCGCTATGAGCAATTGTGCGCGGCCAGTGGTTTGCGTACGGCCAGTCTGGAGAATCGGCCGCATGTGCTGCATTACCCGGATGTGCGCAGCCTGACCCACGAACTCAAGGCACTGGGCGCGCATAACCTGAACCCTGGCCGGCCGGGTGGATTGACCGGGCGGGCGCGGATTCTGGGGCTGGTCGAGGCTTACGAGCAGTTCCGTCAGCCTCAAGGGCTGCCAGCGACCTATCAGGTGGTCTACGCCGTGTTGGAGAAACCCTTATGAGCGCAGCCTATTTCATCACCGGAACCGACACTGACGTCGGCAAGACCACCGTCGCCGCCGGGTTGCTGCACGCTGCGCGGTCGGCAGGATTGAGCACGGCAGCGGGCAAACCGGTGGCGTCCGGTTGTGTGGTGACGCCCAGAGGTTTGCGCAATTCCGACGCGCTGGCGTTGCAGGCCGAATGCTCGTTGCCGCTGACCTATCAACAGGTCAACCCGGTGGCGTTTGAGCCGGCCATCGCGCCGCATCTGGCAGCGCGTGAGGCGGGTGTGGCGCTGACCGTGCAATCGTTGCTGGCGCCGATGCGCGAGATTCTGGCCATGAACGCCGACTTCACGCTGATCGAAGGCGCGGGCGGTTGGCGGGTGCCGTTGGCGGATCAGGACAATCTGTCGGATCTGGCAATTGCGCTGAAGCTGCCGGTGATTCTGGTGGTCGGTGTGCGCCTGGGTTGCATCAGCCACGCGCTGTTGACTGCCGAGGCAATTGCCCGGGACGGGCTGCAACTGGCGGGATGGGTGGCGAACATCATTGATCCGAAGACTTCGCGGCTGGAGGAAAACCTGGCGACACTGGCCGAGCGGATTCCGGCACCCTGCCTGGGGCGGGTGCCGAAACTCAAGGCGGTCAGCGCCGAAGCGGTTGCCGATCACTTGCAACTGGATCTGCTCGACTGATTTTGGCTATGACAAGGCACTGTGCCATTAGTGTTTTTGACGGGTGTTTTTCTGACGCCTCTGGTTCAATGGCACCCATTGATCCTTCCCAAGGATGAGAGCTCCCATGGAAATCTCCGGAAATACAGCTTTTTATGCAGGTCTGAGCACCATCCAGACCGGGCAGAACCGCGTCGATCAGGCCGCCAGTCAGATCGCCAGCAGCACCATCGAGCGTTCGGTTACCAGCCAGTCTTCGGAAGTACAGGTCGATCGTCTGCGTTCCGTGGATCGCGCCCAGCAATCGGACCTGGCGAGCAACATGGTCGAGATGGCCCAAGGCAAGTTTCAGGCGGAACTGGGCGTGAAAGTCGCCAAGGCTTCCGATGAAATGCTCGGGACGATCATCGATACGTTCGCCTGATTTTCTGATTTGCGCTTTGCCAGACGCCGCGACTGTTCGCGGCGTTTTTCGTTGTAAGTCCTTCTCCCTCAACTAATCTTTTTTCAGTGCACATGGCTCGGTCGGGCACATGTCGCGCTGCTGTGTCTGGCGTTCGGAAAATGTGATGACGAACGGCAAAAGAACGACGCTTGACAAGATTTCGGCGTAAACGTATGTTTCAAACAACTGTTTGACCGTCATAACAAATCAACGCGGTCGTTCATTCCCGGTTACATCAGCAGAGGTTTATCGCTATGCCTGACTACAAGGCCCCCTTGCGTGATATTCGCTTCGTTCGTGACGAACTGCTCGGCTACGAAGCGCACTATCAGAGCCTTCCAGCGTGCGCAGAAGCAACGCCGGACATGGTTGACGCCATTCTCGAAGAGGGCGCCAAGTTTTGTGAGCAGGTGCTGGCACCGCTGAACCGCGTGGGTGACACCGAAGGCTGTACCTGGAGCGAGTCCGGCGTGAAAACCCCGACCGGCTTCAAAGAGGCCTACAAGCAATTCGTCGAAGGCGGCTGGCCGAGCCTCGCCCATGACGTCGAGCACGGCGGTCAGGGTCTGCCTGAGTCGCTGGGTCTGGCTGTCAGCGAGATGGTCGGTGAAGCCAACTGGTCGTGGGGCATGTACCCGGGCCTGTCGCACGGCGCGATGAACACCATCTCCGAGCACGGCACCCCAGAGCAGCAAGAAGCCTATCTGACCAAACTGGTCTCCGGCGAATGGACCGGCACCATGTGCCTGACCGAACCGCACTGCGGCACCGACCTGGGCATGCTGCGCACCAAGGCCGAACCTCAGGCCGACGGTTCCTACAAAGTTTCCGGCACCAAGATCTTCATCTCGGCCGGTGAGCACGACATGGCCGACAACATCGTCCACATCGTACTGGCCCGCCTGCCGGACGCACCGGCCGGCACCAAAGGCATCTCGCTGTTTATCGTTCCCAAGTTCATGCCGAATGCTGATGGCACCGTCGGTGCACGCAACGCTGTGACCTGCGGTTCGATCGAACACAAGATGGGCATCCACGGCAACGCGACCTGCGTGATGAACTTCGACGGCGCCACCGGCTTCCTGATTGGCCCGGCGAACAAAGGCCTGAACTGCATGTTCACCTTCATGAACACCGCACGTCTGGGTACCGCACTGCAAGGTCTGGCTCACGCCGAAATCGGCTTCCAGGGCGGCCTGAAATACGCTCGCGATCGCCTGCAGATGCGTTCCCTGACTGGCCCGAAAGCGCCGGACAAGGCCGCTGACCCGATCATCGTTCACCCAGACGTACGCCGCATGCTGTTGACCATGAAGGCATTCGCCGAAGGCAACCGTGCGATGGTGTACTTCACCGCCAAACAGGTCGACATCGTCAAATACGGCGTGGACGAAGAAGAGAAGAAGAAAGCCGACGCATTGCTGGCCTTCATGACTCCGATCGCCAAAGCGTTCATGACCGAAGTCGGTTTCGAATCCGCCAACCACGGCGTACAGATCTACGGTGGCCACGGCTTCATCGCCGAGTGGGGCATGGAGCAGAACGTTCGCGACAGCCGCATCTCGATGCTGTACGAAGGCACCACCGGCATCCAGGCTCTCGACCTGCTGGGCCGTAAAGTCCTGATGACTCAAGGCGAGGCGCTCAAAGGCTTTACCAAGATCGTCCACAAGTTCTGCCAGAACAACGAAGGCAACGAAGCTGTTAAAGAATTCGTCGCACCGTTGGCGGCACTGAACAAAGAGTGGGGCGAACTGACCATGAAGGTCGGTATGGCCGCCATGAAAGATCGCGAAGAAGTCGGCGCGGCCTCCGTGGACTACCTGATGTACTCCGGTTACGCCTGCCTGGCCTACTTCTGGGCTGACATGGCGCGTCTGGCTGCTGAAAAACTGGCTGCCGGCACCAGCGACGAGGCGTTCTACACCGCCAAGCTGCAAACCGCGCGCTTCTACTTCCAGCGCATCCTGCCGCGTACCCGTACGCACGTGGCCACCATGCTGTCGGGCGCCAACAACCTGATGGACATGAAAGAAGAAGACTTCGCACTGGGCTACTAAGCCTTAACGCGGTCTTTCAAAAAACCGCTGCTCCCTCGGGGGCAGCGGTTTTTTTGTGCCCGGATTTCCCCAATCCCGGGGCTGATTCCCCAGCATTGATGAAGCCACTGCTCGGCCGAATCCCTGCGCTTATTGATTCAAAATGTTTCCCGAAGAATGGCCAATTAATTGCACTGCCCGATTTACCGGTGCTAACCAGAACTGCCTGCTCAAAGAAGCAAGACGCCCGGCACTTAACAACAACAGTCAGGGTGAAGCCTATGAACATCAGTCGACTCGCTCGTTTGACCTTCTGGTTACCCATCGCGCTATCAGTCCACAGCGCATGGGCCGCCGACCCCGCCGAAGTCGATCCTCCCGTGCCCGAGGTTCCCTCGCTGCAATCGTTGCGCGGAATGGTGCCCCCCGATCCGTCCGGAACCGAAGGCGGACGCAAGGTCGACCTGATGACCGACTACGTGCTCAATCGCCAGGCTGCGATCCTGCTGGGCAAGGCGCTCTTCTGGGACATGGAGATCGGCAGCGATGGCTCCACGGCCTGCGCGTCCTGCCACTACCACGCCGGCGTGGATCACCGCATCACCAACCAACTCAACCCCGGCCAGGCGCACACCAACGCCAACGTCGCGTCGATCTTCAACAAACCGTTTGTGGCGTCGGACATTCCCGGTGACGTGGCGTCCTACGCGACATTGTCCGGTGGCAAGGGCGGCCCGAACTACACGCTGAAGAAAACCGACTTCCCCACCCACGTGCTGAGCAATCCGCTGGAGCGCAACTCGCCCATCGTGTACTCGACGGACGATGTGGTCGGCTCGCAAGGCGTGTTTGACGCCAACTTCGTCAAGCCCAATCAGCCGCGTTTCGATAAATGTACCCAGCAGCCGGACGGCCTGTTTCAGGTCGGCGGCATCAACGTTCGCCGCAGCACCGGACGCAACGCGCCGTCGGTAATCAACGCCGCGTTCAACGTGCGCAACTTCTGGGACGGTCGGGCCAACAACGTGTTCAACGGCTTCTCGCCGTTCGGTAATCGCGATCCGGATGCCGGGATCTACGTGACCAGCGAACGCAGCACGGTCGCGACCAAAGTGCGGCTGGCGCTCAACGATGCGTCTGCCGCCTCGCAAGCCGTCGGCCCGCCCGGCAGTCCGGTGGAAATGTCCTGCGGTGGCCGTACGTTTGCCGACATTGGCCGCAGGATGCTCGACACGTTGATGCTCAAGCAGCAGCGGATTTCGTCTACCGATTCGGTGCTGGCTCCAGTATCCGGCGCGCGGCGGCCGACCTATCGCGAACTGATCAAGAACGCCTTCCAGCCCCGGCTGTGGAACGCCACGCAAAACGTTCTGGTGGGCGGCGCGCCGTATACCCAGATGGAGGCCAATTTCCCGCTGTTCTTCGGCCTGGCGATCCAGATGTATGAGGCCACGCTGGTGTCCGATCAGGCGCCGATCGATGCCTATTTGCAAGGCGATCACACGGCAATGAACGCGCAACAGGTGGAGGGCATGAATCTGTTTCTCGGCAAGGGCAAATGCGTCAATTGCCACGGCGGTCCGGAGCTGACCAACGCCGCCAGCCGCCTGCTGATGCATCCGCGTGAGCGCATCGAGCGCATGGTAATGGCCGACAACCTGACCACTCTTTACGACAACGGCTTCTACAACACCGGTGTGCGCCCGACCTCGGAAGACCTGGCTCTCGGCGGCGCGGATGCCTGGGGCAATCCATGGTCGTTCACCCGGCAGTACAACAGCGTGTTGCAGGGCGGTCGCTCGGTCGATCCGCTGGATGTCGATGTCTGTACGTTCGAAGCGCCGTTGAGTGCGGCGATTCCATGCGATGCCACGCTCAAGCCGAACGTCGGTTTCCGCGACTCGGTCGACGGCGCGTTCAAGACGCCGACCCTGCGCAACATCGCCCTGACCGGCCCGTACTTCCACAACGGCAGCCGCTCGACGCTCAAACAGGTGATGGAGTTCTACAACCGTGGCGGTGACCGGCGCGGCGAGGACGCCAACAACACCAGCGGCTTCGAGCATCCGGCGGTGAATCAGCACAACACCTCCAATCTCGACCCGGACATGGCGGCGCTGAACCTGACGCCCGATGAAATCGACGCGCTGGTGAAATTCATGGAAGTCGGCCTGACCGATCCGCGCGTGGCCTGGGAGCGCGCACCGTTCGATCATCCGTCGCTGGTGATTCCGCAGGGCCACATCGGCGATGAAAACGCCGTGACCCAGCGTCCGGCCAGTCCGAAAGTCACGACCCGTCAGGCGATGGACGCATCGCTCTATCTCAAGCCTTACGGTGCTGAAGGCCGGCCGGCGGCAGAGGGGGCATTGCAGCCGTTCTACAACGATCTCTGAGCAGAAAAACACACCATGGCCATCAAGAATGATGGCCATGGTGGCCGTCTAGCAGCCATTGCGCAAAAAACCTTACTAAATCCCTCAGTAACTTCAGATTTCGGCCGTTAAAGAGACAGCCTGTGATCTGGATCACATTATGTGTGCTTAACTGGCCACATTGCAGGCACAATGCCATCTCTTTGCCATGACGGGTCGGAGCTTTTACCCTTGCCGCGTTCTTCCGCTGTACGTTTCAGTCATTTCCTGCCTTCACTGCTGTTGTTGCTCGCGGGGTTGGCGGCTGCGTACGTCAAAGACCTCAACGTGTTCTTCACCTCGCTGTTTAACGTATTGCCAACCTTGGTGCTGCTGTTGGGCGGTTCGTACTGTGCGGTTTACCGACGCCAGCGCGAGCTGTTTCTGATGGTCACGGTGTACATCGCCTACTTCCTGCTCGATACCCAGACCGACTATTACCGCGACAACGGCAAGGTGCGCGAAGACGCGGCTGTGGTGTTCCATCTGGTCTGTCTGCTGTTGCCCTTGCTGTTCGGTCTGTTCGCCGCGTGGCAGGAACGCACGCACCTGTTTCAGGACATGGTCGCGCGCTTTGCCGTGCTGCTGGCGTTTGGCAGCGTGGCGCTGGGACTTGAGCAAAGTTATCCGCAGGCCTTGCTGATGTGGCTTTCCGAGATCCGCTGGCCGGCGCTGCACGGCGCGTGGATGAGCCTGATCCAGTTGTCGTATCCGGTGTTCATCTCGGCGTTTCTGCTGCTGGCCTGGCAATACTGGCGCAACCCGCGTCCGCTGCACGCGGCGCAACTGGTGGGGTTGCTCGGGGTGTTCTGGATGCTGCCGAAAACCTTCATCCTGCCATTCACCCTGAACATCATGTGCAGCCAGGTGATGCTGATGATTGCTGCAGCGGTAGCGCACGAGGCGTACCAAATGGCCTTCCGCGACGAGCTCACCGGCCTGCCCGGCCGCCGCGCACTAAACGAGCGCATGCAGCGTCTGGGTCGCAACTATGTGCTGGCGATGAGCGACGTCGATCACTTCAAGAAATTCAACGACACCCACGGCCACGACGTTGGGGATCAGGTCTTGCGTCTGGTCGCCAGCAAGCTGTCCAAAATCAGCGGCGGCGGTAGGGCGTATCGCTACGGTGGCGAGGAATTCGCCCTGGTGTTTGCGGGTAAGACTCTTGAAGAGTGCATGCCGCACCTGGAAGTCATTCGCGAGTCGATTGCGTCCTACAACATTCAGCTGCGTAATCAGGAAAGCCGCCCGCAGGATGATCAGCAGGGCCGTCAGCGTCGCTCGGGTTCGGGCGCGTCCAGTGTGTCGGTCACGGTCAGCATCGGCGTGGCCGAACGCCTGGAACAGCGCACCCCGGAAGAGGTACTGAAATCCGCCGACCAGGCGCTCTACAGCGCCAAGGGCGCAGGCCGTAACTGCGTGATGGCGTTCGGGCAGAACCGCCGTGGCGCGGTGCGCATGGACAGCGCCGCAGGTTGAGTGATGACGGCGCATTCAGCGTCTGGACAGTGATTGTGGGGCAGGGTGGCCGGCAGTAGGTTGAAGCAATCTGCTGAAGGAGAAGCCACCATGCCCGAATACAAAGCTCCCCTGCGCGACATGCGCTTTCTGATCGACCACGTCTTTGACTTCCACACTCAGTACGCGGCCCTCGGCGCCCACGACGCCAGCCCGGACATGATTAATGCGATCCTCGACGAGGGCGCGAAGTTCTGTGAGAACGTGCTGGCACCGCTCAATCGCAGCGGCGACGAAGAGGGCTGCCATTTCGACAACGGCGTGGTAACAACACCTACAGGCTTCAAGCAAGCCTTCGCACAATACGTGGAAGGCGGCTGGCACGGTCTGGCGGCAGATCCGACCTACGGCGGCCAGGGCCTGCCGAGTTCGTTGGGGCTGGTGATCAGCGAAATGGTCGCCTCCAGCAACACTTCGTGGGGCATGTACCCGGGCCTGACCCACGGCGCCATGTCGGCGATCCACGCCCACGGCACCGAAGAACAGAAAAACACCTATCTGCGCAAACTCACCGCCGGCCAGTGGACCGGCACCATGTGCCTGACCGAAGCCCATTGCGGCACCGATCTGGGCATCATCAAGACCCGCGCGGTGCCTCAGGCCGACGGCAGTTATGCAGTGACCGGCAGCAAGATTTTCATCTCCGCCGGCGAGCACGATATGAGTGACAACATCATTCATCTGGTGCTGGCCAAACTGCCGGACGCACCGGCCGGGACCAAAGGCATTTCGCTGTTCATCGTGCCGAAATTTCTCCCGGACGCATCCGGTGAGGCGGGCGAGCGCAACGGCGTTTCCTGCGGCTCGATTGAGCACAAGATGGGCATCAAGGCCTCGGCCACCTGCGTGCTGAACTTTGACGACGCCAAAGGCTTCCTGATCGGCGAGCCGAACAAGGGCCTGAACTGCATGTTCACCATGATGAACCACGCGCGTCTCGGCACCGGAATGCAGGGCCTGTGTCTGGGCGAAGCGAGTTTTCAGGGCGCAATCAAATACGCCAACGATCGCTTGCAGATGCGTGCCCTGACCGGCGCCAAAGCTCCGGACAAACCGGCCGACCCGATCATCGTCCACCCGGACGTGCGGCGCATGCTGCTGACCATGAAAGCTTTCAACGAAGGCAACCGCGCGCTGACCTATTTCACCGCGCAAATGCTCGATGTCGCGCACCTGAGCCCGGACGCCGAGGCGCGTCAGGAAGCCGAAGACCTGTTGGCGTTCCTGACGCCGATCTGCAAAGCGTTCATGACCGACACCGGCCTGGAGGTGACCAACCACGGCATGCAGGTGTTCGGCGGCCACGGATTTATCCGCGAGTGGGGCATGGAGCAACTGGTTCGCGATTGCCGGATCGCGCCGATCTACGAGGGCACCAACGGCATTCAGGCGCTGGATCTGCTCGGGCGCAAAGTGCTCGGCAGCCAGGGCAAGCTGCTGCGCAACTTCACCAAAATCGTCCACAAGTTCTGCGCGGCCAATGCCGGGCATGCGCAACTGGGTGAATTTGTCGCGCAGCTTGATGGCCTCAACCAGCAGTGGGGCGAGCTGACCATGAAGGTCGGTATGGCCGCGATGAAGAACCCGGATGAAGTCGGCGCCGCGTCGGTGGATTACCTGATGTACAGCGGTTACATCGTTCTCGGCTATCTGTGGCTGCGCATGGCGCTGGTCGCTCAGGCGCAGCTGGAGTCGGGCGAGGGTGATGGCGATTTCTGCCAGGGCAAACTGGCGACGTGCGAGTTTTACTTCAAGCGTCTGTTGCCGCGCACCGCGGCGCATCGTGCGGCGATCGAGGCGGGCAGCGATTGCCTGATGAAGCTGCCGGCCCAGTTGTTTGCGCTGTAACGCGCGCCTGTTAAACAAAAGAGCCCGCTGATTGCGGGCTTCTTTATGCTGGATGGCTGGTGACTAAAAATAACAAAACAGTCACTGCCTGACCCTATGTGTCGCAAAAGTTGTTGGGTTACACTCCAGCTCAACGAAAACACCCTTCCACGAATCACCTGTTTAGATCTTTGCGAGGTTTGCCATGGCTGACTACAAAGCGCCGCTGCGCGATATGCGCTTCGTCCTCAATGAAGTGTTCGAAGTCGCCAAACTCTGGGCCGAACTGCCGGCGCTGGCTGAGACCGTGGACGCGGAAACCGTCGAAGCCATTCTCGAAGAAGCCGGCAAGGTCACCAGCAAAAGCATCGCGCCCCTGAGCCGTGCCGCCGACGAAGAAGGCTGTCACTGGGCCGACGGTGCCGTCACCACGCCGGCCGGTTTCCCACAGGCCTATCAGACTTACGCCGAAGGCGGCTGGGTCGGTGTTGGCGGTGATCCGGCTTACGGCGGCATGGGCATGCCAAAAGCCGTATCGGCCCAGGTCGAAGAGATGGTCAACTCCGCCAGCTTGGCCTTCGGTCTTTATCCGATGCTGACCGCCGGCGCCTGCCTGTCGATCAACGCTCACGCCAGCGAAGAGCTGAAAGCCGCTTACCTGCCGAACATGTACGCCGGTATCTGGGCCGGTTCCATGTGCCTGACCGAGCCGCACGCTGGCACCGACCTGGGCATCATCCGCACCAAGGCCGAGCCTCAGGCCGACGGCTCCTACAAGGTCAGCGGCACCAAGATCTTCATCACCGGTGGCGAGCACGACCTGACCGAAAACATCATTCACCTGGTGCTGGCCAAGCTGCCTGACGCACCGGCTGGGCCGAAGGGCATTTCGCTGTTCCTGGTGCCGAAGTTCATGGTCAATGCCGATGGCAGCCTGGGCGCACGCAACCCTGCGAATTGCGGTTCGATCGAACACAAGATGGGCATCCAGGCCTCGGCCACCTGTGTGATGAACTTCGACGAAGCGGTGGGTTATCTGGTCGGCGAGCCGAACAAGGGCCTGGCCGCGATGTTCACCATGATGAACTACGAGCGTCTGGGCGTCGGCATCCAGGGCCTGGCCACCGGCGAGCGCTCGTACCAGAACGCCATCGAATACGCCCGCGACCGCCTGCAGAGCCGTTCGCCGACCGGCGCGCAGAACAAAGACAAGGTGGCCGACCCGATCATCGTCCACCCGGACGTACGTCGCATGCTGCTGACCATGAAAGCCTCGAACGAAGGCGGCCGTGCGTTCTCCACCTACGTGGCGATGCAACTCGACACCGCCAAGTTCAGCGAAGACGCCGCGACCCGCAAGCGTGCGGAAGATCTGGTTGCCTTGCTGACACCAGTGGCCAAGGCGTTCCTGACCGATCTGGGTCTGGAAACCACTGTCCACGGTCAGCAAATCTTCGGCGGCCACGGCTACATCCGCGAGTGGGGCCAGGAGCAACTGGTGCGGGATGTGCGCATCACTCAGATCTACGAAGGCACCAACGGCATTCAGGCGCTGGACCTGGTAGGTCGCAAGATCGTCGGCAGCGGCGGCGCGTTCTACAAGCTGTTCGCCGACGAGATCCGCCATTTCACCGCGACCGCCAGTGCCGATCTGGGCGAGTTCACCAAGCCGCTGAATGATGCTGTCGACACCCTCGACGAGCTGACTTCGTGGCTGCTGGACCGTGCGAAAACCAACCCGAACGAAATCGGCGCGGCGTCGGTCGAGTATCTGCAAGCGTTCGGCTACACCGCTTACGCGTACATGTGGGCGCTGATGGCCAAGGCATCGCTGGGCAAAGAAGCGCAGGACGATTTCTACGCGAGCAAACTCGGCACGGCGCGGTTCTATTTCGCCCGTCTGCTGCCGCGGATTCACTCGTTGAGCGCGTCGGTCAAGGCCGGCAGCGAGTCGCTGTTCCTGCTGGACGCTGCGCAGTTCTGATGATGTAACGTCATGTAAGCGATCTCTTACATGACGTGCTGCTGTTCTCCCATAGGCGTAGATTGGATCCAGAGCTAATCTACTTTCCATGGACGTCGCGCAGGAAGCGCAAAGCAACAACACGGACACGTAGGATTCTGCCAGGGTGGCGGAGTGAAATGGATGTCAGGGAAACAGTCTGCAAAGCCCCGCTTCGGCGGGGTTTTCTTATGCCCGCAGAAAAGTTTTCAGCTCAGCGCGTCCAGCGGTGGTGCACCTTTCAGCGGTTTGTCCTCACGCTGCATCACCTCTTCCAGCAACGTTCGCAGCAAGGCCAATGGCGCCTGCTGGCGCTGCACATCGCGACACACCAGCCCGACCTTCAACGGTACACGCGGCTCACTCAACGGTTTCCACAACAGATCCTGATCGTCGTACTCCTTTTGCGAACGACCGGGTAGCACCGTCGCCAGACGCGTATGCGGCAGGCTGTCTAGAATCCCGACCATATTGTTCAATTCGGCCTGCACTTGCGGGCGTCGTCCGAGGCTGGCCAATTGCGCCTGCCAGATCTGACGGATCTGAAATTCTTCGCCCAATAGCAACATCGGCAATTCGGCCGCCTGACTCATCGAGACTTTCTTGAATTCCCGCAGCGGATGATCCGCCGGGATGACCAGCGTCAGTTCATCTTCGTACAGCATTACGCCGTGCAGCCCCGGCTGACGTGGCGGCAGGTAGCTGATGCCGATATCCAGTGAGCCGTTGAGCAGGCGCCGCTCGATCTCAAGCCCGGTCAATTCATAAATCTGTACCACCAGATGCGGCTGGGCCTTGCGCACTCGCTCGAGCATTTGCGGCACCAGGCTAGTGTGCACGGTCTGTAGCACGCCTATCGCCAATGTGCGCAGTGCCTGACCCTTGAAGTTGCCCAGCGCCTCGCGCGCCCGCTGCATGCCGTCGAGCAGCGGCAGGGCGTGGTTGTACAAGGTGTGGGCGGCGAGGGTCGGCAACAGGCGTTTGCTGCTGCGTTCGAACAGGGTGACGTCGAGGTTTTGTTCCAGGTGGCGAATCTGCTGGGACAGCGCGGGCTGAGAGATCGACAGGCGCTCGGCGGCGCGTCCGACATGCCCTTCTTCGTAGACCGCGACGAAATAACGCAGTTGTTTGAAATCCATAAGTAACACTTATCGAAAATGCTGAGAAATCGAAATGGCTCGACGCCGTGAACCGGCCTAGTCTAACCGCATTCACAAGGCTTACAGGGCCGGAAAGCGCCATGACCAGCGTTTGTTTCGAAAGTCTTTACATAGGCAGTTCAAAAAACCTCGATCGAGGTTTTTTTCAATGAATCTGTTCAGTTTGCGGCGCCAGACGCCGAGCCTCGATGACCTGGCTTTTGAAACCCAAGAATCGAACGTCGCTGATGGCCTGAATGCCGAGCGTCTGATGCCCAGCGTCGAGCGCCCGCGGCAGGTATTCGTTCGCGGCCAGGGCTCCTGGCTATGGGACAGCAATGACCGCGCCTACCTGGACTTTTCCCAGGCCGGCGGCGCCAACAGCCTTGGCCACAGCCCTTCGGCGCTGGTCAAGGCCATCGCCAGCCAGGCCCAGGCCCTGATCAATCCCGGCTTCAATCTGCACAACCGTGGCATGCTCAGCCTTGCCGAGCGCCTGTGTGCCAGCACTGCCAGCGATCAGGCGTACCTGCTCAACAGCGGCAGTGAGGCCTGTGAAGCGGCGATCAAACTGGCGCGCAAATGGGGTCAACTGCATCGCGGTGGCGCTTCGCGGATCATTGTCGCCAGACAAGGCTGCCACGGACGTAGTCTGGCGACGATTTCGGCGTCGGACAGTTGCAACCTGCACAACCGCTTCGCGCCATTGCTGCCGGGGTTCGATCTGGTGCCGTTTAACGACCTGCCGGCGTTGCATGCAGCGGTCGACTCACAAACCGTGGCGATCATGCTCGAACCGATCCAGAGCGATGCCGGAGTAATCCCTGCGACCGAGCATTACCTCAAGGGTGTCGAACGTCTGTGCCGGGAGCTGGGGATTCTGCTGATTCTCGATGAGGTGCAGACCGGCATCGGCCGCTGCGGCACCTTGCTCGCCGAACAGTCCTACGGAGTGCGCGCCGATATCGTCGTGCTCGGCAAAGGCCTCGGCGGCGGTGTTCCACTGGCGGCGCTGCTGGCGCGAGGCAAGGCCTGCTGTTTCGAACCCGGCGAATTGGGCGGTACTCATCACGGCAACGCGCTGATGACCGCTGCAGGCCTGGTGGTGCTCGACAGCGTGCAGGACCGCGCCTTCCTCGAACAGATCCGGGACAACGGCCAGCATCTGCGCGAAGGGCTCGCCCGTCTGGCCCATCGTTATGAACATGGCGAGTTGCGCGGGCAAGGGCTGTTCTGGGGACTGACCCTGTCGGAAGACTCCGCCGAGGCCGTCGTCAAAGCCGCACTTCACGAAGGTTTGCTGCTCAACGCCCCGCAAGCCAACTGCCTGCGCTTCACCCCGGCGCTCAACGTCAGCCAGGCCAACATCGACGAAATGCTCCTGCGTCTGGCCCGCGCCTTCTCCCGGGTACGCACCGCGCAGCTGCAATGCCGCAAAGGGATTGCCGTCTGAGCTGAAGTTTCCCACCCGAATTCAAGAACCGTCTCGCGGTATAACGCACGCCCCACGCCTGATTCTTTTGGCGTGGGGCGTTTTTTTGTGGCCGGGTAATGGCAATCGGATGGCGAGATTGCGGTTTGCACTGAACCCTGACAGACGGCACAGGTCGATTAGCTTGTATGGCTCAGGTGAGCCAACCCCCAATCAGGAGCTGCCCCATGGACTTTATCCGCATCATCATCGCCATTCTGTTGCCGCCACTGGGTGTGTTTCTGCAGGTCGGGTTCGGCGGCGCGTTCTGGCTGAACATTCTGCTGACACTGTGCGGTTACATCCCGGGGATCGTGCACGCGGTGTACATCATCGCCAAGCGCTGAGTCTCAGTCCGTCAAACCCATCACTCGCCGGTAGAACCGCCATTCCTGCTCCAGCGCATGGGCCTGGTTGGCGGCCCGGCGGAAGCCGTGGCGTTCGTCGGCGTAGTAATGCGCTGCGACCTCAATGCCGTTTTGCTCCAGAGCCGCGACCATGTCGCGGGTCTGTTGCGGCACGACGACGGCGTCCAGTTCACCCTGAAAGAAAATCACCGGTACGCGGATGTTGCCTGCGTGCAGCAACGGTGTGCGGGCGGCGTAGCGTTCGGCGTCCTTCTCTGGATCGCCGATCAGCCAGTCCAGGTAATCGCCTTCGAACTTATGCGTAGCACGGGCCAGGGCCAACGGGTCGCTGACACCGTACAGACTGGCGCCAGCGCGGAATACCTGATGGAACGCCAGTGCGCACAGCGTCGTGTAACCGCCGGCGCTGCCGCCACGGACAAACGCACGGTCGCCATCGATCATGCCGCGTTCGGCCAGATAGGCCACCACTGCGCAAGCATCCTCTACATCCACCACTCCCCAACTCAGATGCAGGGCCTGTCGATACTCTCGGCCATAGCCGCTGCTGCCTCGGTAGTTGAGATCGGCGACGGCGAACCCGCGTTGTGTCCAGTACTGAATGCGCGGGTCGAGCATCGGGTAGCAGGCCGACGTTGGGCCACCGTGGATGAACACCACCAGCGGCGGTTTCGCATCGCCATTCGTGGCCGGGTAAAAGAAACCGTGCGCTTCACCCGAACCGCTGGGGTAGCGCAGGGTTTGCGGGCGGCTGATGCGCTCGGCGGGCAGCGGTGCGACACCGCCGGCCAGGACGTTCACTTCACGCGAATCGCGATCAATGGCGATCACCGCTGAAGGGCTGACCGGTGAGGCGGCAATGCAGTAAATGAACTGATCATCGACAGCCAGATGACGGAAGCGGCTGTAATCACCGGTGAAGTCTTCGCCGTTGAGCGCCAGACGACCGAAACCGCCTTCGCTCCAGCTCGCCAAAAAACCTTCGTCGGTGGGCAGCCAGGTGCAGCCGCCAAGTTGCCATGGGGCTGGAGCGTGATCGGCTTCGGCGCTGGCTAACGGTTGCAAACCGTTTGCCGACTCGACCCACGGTTGCCAATAACCAGCACGATCGGTCAGACAGCCCAGTCGGCCATTGGCATCGAAACGCGGTTGCTGGATCGACTCTTCAAGGGTTTCACCCGCCACACAGCGTGGGACGGAAATCCCGTTATCCGAGCGCTCGGCGAGCATCAGTCGTGTGGATGTCCACGGCTGATGCGGACGGCTCCACTCGATCCACGCCAGGCGCTGACCGTCCGGACTGATGATCGGCGACGCGTAAAAATCCGCGCCTTCAACCAGCATTTGGCGGTCGCCATTCGCCAGATCGATAGCCACCAGACGATGGCGATCACCGTTCTCTTCAACGGCCAGCACCTGCCCGTCGGCGTAGTTCAGATCGCCATAACGACACTCGCCAGACATCAATGCCACGGGCTGGCCATCCAGCGTCTGGCGATACAACTGCTGATCCGCCTCGTTGACGAAAACCACCCCGTCAGGCGTCAGACAAAACGCCCCACCGCCATATTCGTACACCCGGCTGCGCACGCTGAAACCCGCGGGCGTCAGACATTTCGCCACGCCATCGCACCAATGCCAGATCCGGCACGCGGCGTCTGTCGGGCGATATTCATTCCAGAACAAACCATGGGCGCCGAGCTGCAATTCGGCGAAGTCCACGCCGGCGGCAACCGCGGCGGTGGCGCTGAAAGGCTCAGCCTTTGGCGATGAGGCGCGAGTTTCGTTCATTGCGAAAGGCCAATTGTTCGATGGTCTGGGTGGCGTGCTCGGCTTCTTCGCGGGCCTTGAGAATCACGCCGTGATGTTCGGACTTGCTGCACACCGGATCGGCATTGCTCGCATCGCCGGTGAGCATGAATGCCTGGCAGCGGCAGCCGCCGAAGTCCTGTTCCTTTTCGTCACAGGAGCGGCACGGCTCGGGCATCCAGTCATAGCCGCGAAAGCGGTTGAAGCCGAACGAGTCGTACCAGATGTGCTGCATGCTGTGGTCGCGCACATTGGGAAATTGTACCGGCAGCTGTCGGGCGCCATGACAGGGCAGGGCGGTGCCGTCCGGGGTGACTGTCAGAAACAGGCTGCCCCAGCCATTCATGCAGGCTTTCGGGCGTTCTTCGTAATAGTCCGGGGTGACGAAAATCAGCTTGCACGGATGCCCTTCGGCTTCCAGCTTGGCGCGGTATTCGTTGGTGATGCGTTCGGCGCGAACCAGTTGTTCCTTGGTCGGCAACAGGCCGACACGATTGAGCTGCGCCCAGCCGTAAAACTGGCAGGTGGCGAGTTCTACGAAGTCGGCCTCCAGCGCGATGCACAGCTCGATGATGCGGTCGATCTTGTCGATGTTGTGCCGATGGGTGACGAAGTTCAGCACCATCGGATAGCCGTGGGCCTTTACGGCGCGAGCCATTTCCAGTTTCTGCGCGAAGGCCTTTTTCGAGCCGGCGAGCAGGTTATTCACTTGCTCGTCGCTGGCCTGGAAACTGATCTGGATGTGGTCGAGGCCGGCCTTCTTGAAGTCGCTGATCTTCTGTTCGGTCAGGCCAATGCCGGAGGTGATCAGGTTGGTGTAGAAACCCAACTGGCGCGCTTCGTGGATCAGCTCGGCAAGGTCCTGGCGTACCAGCGGTTCGCCACCTGAGAAGCCCAATTGCGCTGCGCCCATCTCCCGCGCTTCGCGGAACACCTTGATCCACTGCTCGGTGCTCAGTTCTTTGCCCTGCTCGGCGAAATCCAGCGGATTGGAGCAGTACGGGCATTGCAGCGGGCAGCGGTAAGTCAGCTCGGCGAGCAGCCACAGCGGCAGGCCGATTTCCGGTTTGGCCGGGACTTGCACCGATGACTCAGGCAAGTTCGATCCAGTGTTGCGCACGGGCAACCTCCATGAATTGCTCGATGTCGTCACCGAGCTCGGGCACGCCGGGAAACTGTCTGTCGAGTTCGGCAATGATTGCCGCGACGTCCCGCTCACCGTCGATCAGGCCGCCGATCAGCGCGGCACTTTCATTGAGCTTGATCATGCCTTCCGGGTACAGCAGCACGTGGCCTTTCTGGGCCGGTTCGTACTGGAAACGGTAGCCGGGACGCCAGGTCGGGGTCTTGCTGCGGTCGAAACTCATAAGGCGATTCCTTTATGCCAGACCCGTTGATCGGTGACGCTGTGATACGGCGGGCGGTTCAGTTCGTAAGCCATGCTCATGGCATCGAGCATGCTCCAAAGAATGTCCAGTTTGAACTGGAGAATTTCCAGCATGCGCTCCTGACCTTCGCGGGTCCTGTAGTGCTCCAGCGTAATCGCCAGACCATGCTCGACATCGCGGCGGGCCTGACCGAGACGGGTGCGGAAATATTCGTAGCCGGCCGGGTCGATCCACGGGTAATGCTGCGGCCAGCTGTCGAGACGCGACTGGTGGATCTGCGGCGCGAACAGTTCGGTCAAAGAGCTGCTGGCAGCTTCCTGCCAACTGGCGCGGCGGGCGAAGTTGACGTAGGCATCGACGGCGAAACGCACGCCGGGCAGCACCAGTTCCTGGGAACGCAATTGATCCGGATCGAGACCGACGGCCTGGCCCAGACGCAGCCAGGCTTCGATGCCGCCGTCCTCACCGGGCGCGCCGTCGTGGTCGAGCAGGCGCTGAATCCATTCGCGGCGGATCTCGCGATCCGGGCAATTGGCGAGGATCGCCGCGTCTTTCAGGGGAATGTTCACCTGATAGTAGAAACGGTTGGCGACCCAGCCCTGAATCTGCTCGCGGGTGGCCCGGCCTTCATACATCGCCACGTGATACGGGTGATGAATGTGGTAATAGGCGCCCTTGGCGCGCAGGGCCGCTTCGAATTCGGCGGGGGACAGCGGGGTGTCGGTCATTGCGGTTCTCCGGGCCATTCGTTACAGGACGATGCTCATGCCGTCATACGCCACTTCAACATTGCGCCGCACCAGCTCCGCGCGCTCCGGCGAGTCCTCATCGAGAATCGGGTTGGTGTTGTTGATGTGGATAAGCACTTTGCGCTGCTCGGGAAGCTGTTCCAGCACTTCGAGCATGCCGCCGGGGCCGTTCTGCGCCAGGTGGCCCATTTCGCGGCCGGTGCGTGTGCCGACGCCACGACGCTGCATTTCATCGTCATCCCACATCGTCCCGTCCACCAGCACGCAGTCGCTGCCGGCCATGATTTCCAGCAACGGCGCATCGACCTTGCCCAGGCCTGGCGCATAGAACAGTTTGCCGCCGGTGCCGAGGTCTTCGACGATCAGGCCGATGTTGTCGCCCGGGTGCGGGTCGAAGCGGTGCGGCGAGTAAGGCGGTGCGGCGCTGCGCAGAGGCAGCGGGGTGAAGCGCAGGTTCGGGCACGCGGCGACGGTGAAGCTCTGGTCGAGTTCGATGCGGTTCCAGTCCAGCCCACCGTTCCAGTGCTTGAGCATGGTAAACAGCGGGAAACCGGTGCTCAGGTCTTCGTGGACCATGTCCGTGCACCAGACCTGATGCGGGCAGCCTTCGCGCAGGCTGAGCAGGCCGGTGGTGTGGTCGATCTGGCTGTCCATCAGAATGATCGCGCTGATGCCGGTATCACGCAGGGCACGGCCCGGCTGCATCGGGGCGAAGCTCTGAAGCTGCGCGCGGATGTCCGGCGAGGCGTTGCACAGCACCCAGTTCACGCCGTCATCGGAAATGGCGATGGACGATTGGGTGCGGGCCTTGGCATTCAGGCTGCCGTCGCGAAAGCCTGCGCAGTTGACGCAGTTGCAGTTCCACTGCGGAAAACCGCCACCGGCGGCCGAACCCAGAATCTGGACGAACATGAACGCTCCATCATTTCAACGCTGAAAATAAAACGCCCCGGCGAGCCGAGGCGTTGCACTGCAATGTTCTGCTTGAGGCAGGACTCAGCGGCTGGCGAAGTACATGGTGACTTCGAAGCCGATGCGCAGGTCGGTGTAAGCAGGTTTGGTCCAGGCCATCGGGTGACTCCTTTTTCAGGTGGGTGGGATAGCGCTATCCATAGGTATAGTCCACGGCAGCGCAAGGATGTTCCAAATAGTTAGGTGGCTATGTTACTCAAAATTTCAGGGGGTTTGCCCGTGAATCTTTGAGAAAGCTCCTTGCAGCCCCGGTAATGATCAATTTGCCGCTTGCCACGGTGCGCCCGGCGAAGGGCTGTTGGCCAGGACGTGCCAGCCGCCTTCGGCGCGGATTAAACCGTGTGCGGCGGCCAGCAATGCCTCGCGGTCAAGCTGACTTATGGCATTGCTCAGTTGAATCAGGTAATCCGACGAGTGGCCGGCGAGTTTTGCCTGCCACAGAAGTTCGGCAGCCTCCTTGCCGGACAGGATGCCGGCATCCAGGTGTGCGGCGAGGATCTGGCGCTGCTCGACGAGGAAGGCATCATCAATGTTTTCGACCAGCGCGGGGATGCCTTCGATGAACTGTTGAACGTGATCGAGCAGTTGCGCGGGAGTGGCGGTCGGCGATTGCACGCCGAACTGCCATCCACCTTGACCGTGTACCTGTCTGAAAGCACTGAACACCGCGTATCCCAGTTGCAATTCACCTCGTAGCCGCTGATAGAACGGCGTGTGGCACAGGTGCGCAAGGAAGCGCCACGCGGCTTCGCTGGGAATGTCCGGTCTGGCGGTCGGGCAGAACAGCAGTAATGCGTGTTCGCTGGAGGCGGTGTCGAACTGATCCCAGCGAAGTTGTGCGTGGAATGCCGACAGGGTTGGTAATTCATTGGATGGCTTACCGGGAATACGGCTCAGGGCCAGTCCCATGGCCGATTGGGTGTGGGCATCGAGACCCAGCGCCAGACCATCCCAACGGGAAGTTGTCCACAGCTGCTTGGCATCATCGGATGGCGCAACCACGGGCAGGCAACGCTCGGGCCATGCCTTGAGCAATTGACGGATCAGCATCGACGGCACTGGCGGCTCACCGCTTGGCGAGTCGGCATCGACCTGCGTCAGATATTTCAGCGCATGTTCCAGCAATACGGGCAGCGTGTCCTGCAGGCCGGTCAATTTCAGCAGCCACTGATTACCCGTAGTGCTGAAGGACAACTCCACCCCGGCCTGACGCGCGTCGTCAGACACCTCCCGCAGGCTGCGTTGCAGTTTCGCTTGCAGCTCGGCCGTGGCCGCCGCTTCCGTCTGCCAGCGCACATACACCGCGCCTTCGTCGCCGTTATCCGGCAGCGCCTGGCTGAATTGCATCGGCGAGCGTTCGCGGCGGCTGCGCGAGCGATCCTGAGCGAATGTGCGCAGGCCTCGGTGGGCGCTGGTCTGGCCGCGGATCAGACCGGCGTTGGCCAGCGGCTCGGCTGTGCGCAGAAGCGGGTTGGCAGCGGGCAGATGCCAGTGACTGCTGAAGTTATCCACAGTGCCGATTTTGCCGAGAATTACTTTGAGCGCCGTAACGGCCGCGTCGGACAGGCCACTCTCGAGTTGTTCGCTGTCGAGTCGCGCCCGTTGCAGCGCGCCGCTGACCTGCTGCTGACGCTGAAACTGTGCCGAATATTCCTCCCGCAAAGTTGGCCAGTCCTGCTGGGCTGCGAAGAAGCTCAACCAGTCGAGAAACTGTGCGCGGATGGCGTCGAGTTGACCGGATGGCGTCGTGAATTGAAGGTGCAGCAAAGCTTGCTCGGCAAACTGATACAGGACACAGGCCTGCAAACCTTCCGCCAGACCCTGCTGCTGCAAATGGGCGAGCAAGCCACCGGGTTTGGCGCTGTTCAACCAGTGGCAGAGAAACGCCAGCGCTTCGGCCGACGACTCCGGTAACTCCTCCAACGCAAACAGCAGATTGCCGCGATGCTCGCCGGCCTGTTGATAACTTTCCTGCGCGTTACCCATCAAGCGTACGGGGGCTGCCTGTGCAGTTTTATCCCCAGGCGTCAGCGTGGCGGCAAACTGTTCGGCCAGCGTGCGCAGCTCTTCAACACTCTGCGGCCCGACCAGGCTCAGGGTCATCTGCCCGGTGCGGTAGAACTGCTGGTGGAAGTCTTTCAATGCCTGTTGAAAGTCCGCTTGCTCCACCGGCAGGCTGTCGCGGTTTCCGGCGTGGAAACCGCGCAACGGATGTTCCGCTGACAACCCTTCGAACAGCGCTTCTTTCTGCTGAGCCGCAGCATCCTGCGTCCACGCGACAAACTCCGCCTGCAACACTTCCCGCTCCCGCAACTGATCGTCCGGATTCATACGCGGATGGGCGAGCATGTCTGACAGACGCTCCAGCCCGGCGCTGAACGACGCTGGCGGCAATTCAAAGAAGAAATCGGTGGTGCGCTCGCGGGTGCTGGCATTCACCTGGCCGCCGTGACCTTGCACGTAGGCCATCAGCCCTTGCTGTGCAGGAAATCGCTCGGTGCCGAGAAACAGCAGATGCTCAAGGAAATGCGCCAGCCCCGGCCATGCCAACGGCACGTCATGACTGCCGGCCGCCACTCGCAACGCAGCGGCGCTGCGTTTCAGGCCGGGCACGTGACGCAGGGTCACGCGCAAGCCGTTGGCCAGGGTTTCGGTGTGGGGGCGGGGGTGAGTCGGCGCAGGCATGGGCACTTCCAGAACAGTGAAGTGCCAATGCTAGCGGATTAGCGCTTGTTGAGCGCGTCGTAAAGTTCGGGACGGCGGTCGTTGAAGTAACGGTTGGCGCTGCGCGAGTCGACCATCAACTGGCGATCCAGCTCGCCGACGATCAAGGCTTCGTCCAGTCCGGCCTGAGCAATGCGGCTGCCATCCGGCGCGGCGATGCTGCTTTGCCCGCAGTAATGGATGTCGCCCTCGTGGCCGCAGTAGTTGGCGTACGCCACGTAGCACTGGTTTTCGAAAGCCCGGGAGCGCACGGAGACGTCGGCAATGAAATCGAAAGGAATCATGTTCGCTGTCGGCACCAGAATCAGTTCGGCACCTTCAAGGGCCAGGCGCCGGGCGTTTTCCGGGAACTCCAGGTCGTAGCAGATCAGGAACCCGAGCTTCCAGCCGTTGAGCTCGACGATGGGAAACTCGCCATCGCCGGCGCTGAACATCGAACGATCCAGATCGCCGAACAGATGCGTCTTGCGGTAATTGCACAGGCGCTCGCCGTTTGAGTCGATCAACTGCACGGCGTTGTAGATCTGTCCTTCGGCGGTGCGCTCAGGGTAACCGTAAAGAATCGCCAGGCCGGCAGCCTTGGCGATCCGTCCGACTTGCTGCGCCCACTCACCGTTGTAGACCTCGGCCAATGTCGCGACTGCCTCCTTGCCGATGTTGTAGCCGGTCAAGAACATCTCCGGCACCACCAGCAGATCGGCGCCTTTGGCCTCCATCGCCAGTTGATGCAGGCGCTGAAGGTTGGCGGCGGGTTCCAGTGGCAGCGGTGGACATTGGTAAAGGGCTACACGCATCGGGGATTCCTCTTACTCGGGCAGGGCGATCGGGCCGATGTCTTTGAACACATCGCCCGGGCCGGGGTTCTCTTTATGTGTGGACCCGCCGAAGTGCTTCATGATTCCCCACACCGCGTTGAGCGACGTTTGCACCGCGCCTTCAACCCAGGCCGGCGTCCACGACACGTCGTCACCGGCGATGAAAATCCCGCGCTGCTCCGGCGGCATGTCGTCCTGCATGAAGTGCGCGTACATGCGCTGGTTGTAGCGATAGTGACCGGGCAGGGCGCCCTTGAACGCGCCGAGGAAGTGCGGGTCGGCTTCCCAGGACACGGTGATCGGATCGCCGATGATCCGCGCGGCGATGTCGACCTTCGGGTAGATCTTCTTCAGCGCATCCAGCGCCAGTTTCACGCGTTTTTCCACCGGGTGCGGGAGCATCTTGAGCGCATCGCTCATCCACGAGTACGACAGGCAGATCACGCCCGGCTTGTCGTCGCCGTTGTCGAACAGGTAAGTGCCACGGGTCAGGCGATCAGTGAGGGTCATGCTCATCAGGTCGCGGCCGGTTTCCGGGTCCTTGTCCTTCCAGAACGGGCGGTCGACCATCACGAAGGTCTTCGACGATTGCATGTAGCGCGTGCGGTCCAGTGCCATCCACATCTTTTGCGAGAACAGGCTTTCATCGCATTCGATCTGGGTGGTCAGCAGCCAGCTCTGGCAGGTGGTCAGTACGGCCGCGTATTCGCGGGTGTCGCCGTTGTTGTCGGTGACTGCGAAGCGTCCGTCAGGCGCGTGGGCGATTTTCTTCACCCCGGAGCGCGGGGCGCCGTGGTGCAGCGATTTCAGGCTGGTGCCTTGCGGCCAGTGTACGCAGCGTTCCGGCGCATGACGCCAGATGCCTTGCGGCACTTGTTCCACACCGCCGACCACCAGATGCTGGTGATCGTCGCAGTTGGTCATCACCACACGGAAGATTTCCAGCATCGAGTTGGGGAAGTCCGAGTCCCAGCCGCCGGTACCGAAACCGACCTGACCGAACACTTCACGGTGATGGAACGACAGTTTGGCGAAGGCTTTCGATGTGGCAACGAAATCGTAGAACGTGCGGTCGTCCCACAGCGGTACGAGGGTGTTCCACAGTTCCTTGAGGCGTGGCACATCACGGTCGCGGATCGCCTGCTGGATATCGGCGAACTGTGAGCCGGCCTCCAGAGCATCGGCCCAAGCGTCAGCCACTTCCTGGAACAGCGCAGGAAGATCCTTCAGGCTCTGTGCGTAATGGGTTTTGCCTTCCAGGTCGATCACGGTGCTGCCGGAGGCCGGCGTCAGCGGGTTGGGGAAGGGCTTGGTCTCGAGGCCGAGTTTGTCGACGTAGTGATAGAACGCGGTGGAGGACACCGGGAAGCGCATGCCGCCGAGCTCGGCGACGATGCCGTCGGTACCGTTGAACGCTTGCGAACGCAGACGACCGCCAAGCTTCGAGGCCTCATACACGACGGGTTTCAAGCCGAGTTTCATCAGCTCATAAGCCGCCACCAGACCGGCGATGCCGGCACCGACGATGGCCACTTCGGCCCCGTGGTTATGCTCGGGAATGCTGCCCAAACCGGCCGGGTGTTCGATCCAGTCGTCGAAGGCGAAAGGAAAGTCCGGGCCAAAAATGGTGACGGGTTTCTTACCGTCTGCAGGATGGCGATTGTTCTTGTTCATGGCTGACCTTGCTGGCGACCCGACGCTGGATGCGCGTCTGAGTATAGGAAAAGATGCCAGCCATTCTAGGGAGCGTAGAACACGTTAATAAGACGCAATGTGTCGTCGTTTTGAGCGTTAGTGCTGCAATATGACGAAAGTAGTGATCAAACTGGATGCCCGCGATCAATCTTGCTGCTGAGGATGATCGACGTCGTGGTCTTCTCCACGCCGTCTACGCTGCCGATCTGATCCAGAAGCTGATCGAGTTGTTCCGGTGAATCGGTCCGCAGCCAGGCTACGTAATCAAATTCACCACTCACCGCGCACAATTGCTGCACCTGGGCCATCGCGCTCAACCGGCGCAGCACCTCTTTGCCGGAGCGTGGCTGCACCTTGATCCCGACGTAGGCCTGCAAGCCACCGTCCACCACGCGCTGTCCCAGACGCACACCATACCCGGTGATGACCTTGGCCTTTTCCAGTCGCGCCAATCGTGAAGTCACGGTGGTGCGGGCGATCCCCAATTGCCGGGCCAGCATCGCCACGCTTTCACGGGCGTTGATTTGCAGGGCAGCGATCAGCTGGCGGTCGATTTCATCGAGCACGGGTGGGCGGATGTCGGACAAGGGGCGTCTCCATGGGCGCGGATCTTTGGCTGCGCATGTTACAGGCTCGGCCGGCGGTAAGCTTGTGGGCGACACTCGCGCGGTTTTCCATAGGGACTGTCTTGATATCAGACGCTGGCAAATGCCTCGCGAAACCGTCGCATGTCGTCTTCCGTGCCAACGCTGACCCGAATCCAGGTCGGCCACTCTTTCCATACGCGGCCGACCTTTACCCGGCGATCGGCCAACGCCTGCACCACTTCCGTGGCAGGACGTTTCACGTCGACCATGAAGCAGTTGGCCTGCGACACCGTGCAGCGAAAACCACGAGCGGCCAGCCAGCTGATCGTCTCGTCACGCAGCTTCGTGTTGGTGTGCTTGCGTTGTGGCAGCAACTGCGTGTCCTCGAGACTGGCTATGCCGCCCAAAAGCGACGGAGCCGCCGGCACGTTATAGTTGCCGAACACCTCCAGTTGCTCCAGCAGGGCCGGGTTGGCTATCGCGATACCCAGGCGAGCGCCCGCCATGCCATAGATTTTCGAGAAGGTTCGCAGCACCATCAGTTCGGGATGGTCCTTGACCAACGGGATGCAGGTTGGCGCATTCGAGAAGTCGATATAGGCCTCGTCCACCAACAGAATCGTTCCCTTTGGCTTGTTCGCCAGCGCGAGCAGGATATCTGCGTGGGGCGTCACCGTACCGGTCGGATTATTCGGATTGCAGACGTAGATCAGCCCCGCCTGCGGATCGGCTGCCAGCATGCGTGGCAGATCATGGGCGTGATCAGGATTCAGCGCTATTTCGTGGACCGCGACCTGGCTGCCACGCGCCGCCTCGACAGGGTCTTCATAAGAGGGCGACGCGACGACCAGACTGCCCCGTCGAGTGAAGGCGTGAACCGCATGCTGCAAGGCCATTTTGGAGCCGCAGAAGGTCTGAACATACTCCTCCGGTATGCCTTGTTGGCGGGCAAATAGAGCGTTGAGTCGGTACTGGATCTTGTAGGGATAACGCCCGCACAGTGCAATGCCTTCCTGCATCGCCTGTCGGGCGGTGAGTGCCGGTCCCCAGGGGCTCTCGTTGAAATTGATCAGTACCTCATCGCCGGGTACCGGTGCCGGTACATCCTGACGTTGCGCCTGTCCCCAGGATGACTGCGCGAGCAGGGGGAGTGCTGCGGCGATTCCCATGAGCGAGCGGCGAGTGACATCAACCATAAAAATTCCTTTTTCGAATCATCAGATGTGCCTCGGCTTTGGGTGCCAGGACAAAAGTGTAACGAAATGGTTAGTTGTCGATTTAAACAGGCACGAGGCAAGCCTTGTTCACGCTTTCGGAAGTCGCATGTTTTGAGGGAGATGGAACGACTGCCCCCGGGCCGGAATGGCAGAAACGAAAAAGCCGCGCGAATGCGCGGCTTTTTCATGTTTGGTGGGCCCACACGGACTTGAACCGTGGACCAAAGGATTATGAGTCCTCTGCTCTAACCAACTGAGCTATAGGCCCTCAGTAGGCCGCGGATTATAGCGACGGTTTCTCGGCTGTGCTATCCGAAAAATCTGATACGGCTATACGAAGAAACGTCGCGGCGAACTCTTCTGGTGGCAGCGGCAGGCTGACGATGTAGCCCTGGATCTGTTCGCAGCCTTCGGTGGCGAGGAACTGTTGTTGGGCCTGGGTTTCCACGCCTTCGGCGATCACGGTGAATTGCATGCTGCGGCCCAGGGCGATGATGGCGCGGACAATCGCCGCGTCGTGCGGGTCATCGGGCAGGCCGCGCACGAAAGACTGGTCGATCTTGAGGATGTCCAGTGGCAGGCGTTTGAGGTAACTCAGCGAGGAATAACCGGTGCCGAAGTCGTCGATGGCCAGTTGCACGCCAAGGTGTTTGAGCTGGTGCAGCACTGCCAGCGCCTCTTCAGCCTGGCTCATGATGAAGTTTTCGGTAATTTCCAGTTGCAGTAATTCCGGTTGCAGGCGGTTGTCCTTGAGCAGTTGCTCGATGCGTCCCAGCAGGTTCGGTTGGCGCAGTTGTGCGCCGGCGAGGTTCACCGACAGCGGGCCGAGGGATTCATAGATCTGGCCCCACTCGAACATTTGCCGGCAGGCGGTTTCCAGCACCCAGTCGCCGATTTGCAGAATCATGCCGTTCTCTTCTGCCAGCGGAATGAAATGCTCTGGCGGCACTTCGCCGAAGTTCGGGTGGCGCCAGCGGATCAGGGCTTCGGCGCCGACCAGATTGTGATCGTCGAGGCTGATTTTCGGCTGGTAATAAAGGTACAACTCCTCGCGCTCGATGGCCCGGCGAAGTTCGTGTTCCAGTGCTACGCGTTCGCTGGCCTGGGCGGTGAGGTCGCGGGTGTAGCTTTCGACCCGGTTGCGGCCCTTGGCCTTGGAGCGGTACATCGCCGCGTCTGCGTTCTTGATCAGGGTCGCGACATCGCAGCCGTCGCGCGGGTAAAGGCTGGTGCCGATGCTGGCGCTGATGAAGAACTCATGCTCGCCGGCCTGGAACGGCGCGCCAAAGCAGTTCAGAAGTTTGGTGGCGATGTTGTCGGCATCGCCGGGTTGCTGCAGGCCGGGCAGCAGAATGATGAATTCGTCGCCCCCCAGCCGCGCGACGGTGTCGATGTCTCGCAGTTGCTCCTTGAGGCGTACGGCGATGCCCTTGAGCAGCAAATCGCCGACCGGGTGACCGAGGCTGTCGTTGATGTGTTTGAAACGGTCGAGGTCGAGGAACAACACCGCGCCCTGGCCGCCGTTTTCCTGCTGACTGTTGAGTGCCATCAACAGGCGGCTTTCGAACAGCGTGCGGTTTGGCAGGCCTGTGAGCGGGTCGTGATGGGCCTGGTAGTCGAGTTTGGCCTGGGCGTGCTTCAGGCTGGAGATATCGGCGAACACCGCGACGAAGTGGGTGATGAACTTGTCGCGGTTGCGCACGGCGCTGATAGTCAGCCAGCTCGGGTACAGCTCGCCATTTTTACGCCGGTTGGAGATCTCGCCCTGCCAGTGACCTTCGTCGGTCAATTGATGCCACATCGCCGCGTAAAACGCGCTGTCGTGCAGGCCGGAGGCCAGCAGGCGCGGAGTGTGACCCAGTGCTTCGCTTTCGCTGTAGCCGGTGATTTCGGTGAAGGCGCGGTTCACGGCACTGATATGTTGCTGGGTGTCGGTGATCAGCACGCCTTCGGCAGTGCTCTCGAACACGGTCGCAGCCTGCTGCAGTTTTTCCTGCATCAAGTGGCGTTCGGTGATGTCCCGGGCGATGGTCAGCATGCAGTCTTCGTCGCCGATCGGCAATGGACGGCTGGACACTTCGCAAAGGCGGATCTGCCCGTCGCTGCGGCGGATGTGGCAGCTGAAGTCGCGAACGAACCCGTCGCGGTGCAGCAGATCGAGCATTTGCTTGCGTTCGTTGAGGTTGACCCAGATGCCCAGGTCCAGCGCCGAGCGATCCACCGACATGGCGCTGTTGAAACCGGTGATGCGACTGAAACCTTCGTTGACCTCCAGCAGCAGGCCATCGCTCTGGCGCGACAGCAGCAGACCGTCCGGCGAGGCGTGGAAAGCCTTGGCGAACTTTTCTTCGGAGGTTTGCAGTTGCTGTTGGGTTTCCTTGAGCTGGGTGATGTCGCGCACCACCACGACCAGTGCCGGTGTGGTATCGAGCTCGAAGGGTTCTGCGGAAATCAGCCCGGTGAACACCTGACCATTGTTGCGGCGAAAGGGCATCTCCAGGTTGCGAATGCTGCCGGCCTGCAGTCGCTGAAGCAGGCCGGGACCAACACCGGGAATGCCCCAGATGTTGAGTTCGGTGGCGGTCTGGCCGATGACTTCTTCGGCCTTGAGCCCGATCTGCTCCTCAAAGGCTTCGTTGACCTCCAGCAGGCAGCCGTCGGAGAGCCGTGCAATGACCAGGATGTCCGGGCATTGCTGGAATACCGACGCGAACTTCTGTTCCGACAGGCGCAGCGCCTCTTCAGTGCGTTTGGTTTCACTGATGTCGATCATCAGACCGCGCATCACCGGTTCGTGGCCGTGTTCGATCAGGCTGACGATGTCGCGCACCCACAGGCAGCGGCCGTCAGCGGTGATCACCCGGTAATCGAGGCTGTGGTCGCGTCCAGCCAAGACTTCGTGATCGCAGAAGCTCTGGGCGCGGGTCAGATCCGCCGGGTGAATGATGTTGCGCCAGAAGCCCGGAATCAGCCAGTGAGACAGCGGATAACCGAGCAGATCTTCGGCGTGGGGCGAAACATAGCTGTAGGTGAAGTCACTGATCCGCGCTTCCCAGGCGATGGCCGAAAGACTCTCCACCAGTCCGCGATAGTGGTATTCGCTACTGCGCAGTTCCTGTTCGAGGTCGATACGCCGGGCGATTTCCGAACTCAGGCGGCGGTTGATGCGGATCACCACCGCCAGCACGATGACCAGAAGCGAGAGCCCCGGTACACCGTAAACCAGCAGATCGGACCAGAATGTCCGGTGATCGAGGACGTTGCCCACCCAATGTTCCTGAATGCTGCTGATTTCCTCCGGAGACATATCGGCAAGCACCTTGTCCAGAATCCCCACCAGCATTTTGTTGTCCCGAGGGACGCCCATCGCCAGTTGGTAGCGATAAGGGGTTTCGCCGCTGACATACAAACCATCCAGTTTGAGCTGGCGCAGGCTCCAGACGCTGGAGGCCAGGTCGCCGACCACGGCGTCCACTTCATCGGTGGCCAGGGCCTGCAGCGCAGAGCTGACATTGGGCATCGCCACCAGGTTCAGGTCGGGATGATGGGTGCGCAGCAGTTCGTGGGGCGCGTAGTTTTCCACTACGGCGATTTTCAAGCCGTAAAGCTCCTCGAGCTTGCGCGGTTGCGGGCCGCCGACGTGGGCGAGGATGACGATCGGAAAGTCAAGATAAGGGCGGGTGAACGACAGGTAGCTCTGGCGTTCCGGGGTGGACATGATGCCCGGCAACAGGTCGATCTTGCTGTTTTTCGCTTGTTCGAGCACTACGGTCCAGCTCACCGGCTCAATGGGCGTGAGTTTGATCGCCAGGCGTTGGCGAATCACATCGATATAGTCCGCCGCCAGGCCCTGATAGCGATTCTGGTCGTCGCGGAACTCGAAGGGCGGCCACGATGCATCGACACCCAGGCGCAGGTCCGGGTGAGCCGCCAGCCAGCTACGTTCTTCATCGTTCAGAGTCAGCGCGTCAGCCGTTGCGGTCCAGATCATCAGTGGCAGCAAAAAAAGCACGGACGCCAGTCTGGGCATAACGGTCTCGTTATGGCTCGGGGGGAATGTTTCGAGTGTAGACGGGCTGTGCGCGGGGGAGGGCGGAGCTGAGTATTTAATCTGCCATATAAACAAAACCCCCGGCCTGGGCCGGGGGTTCTGGTATCACTCGTCGAGGAAGGAGCGCAGATGCTCGCTTCGCGTCGGGTGGCGCAGCTTGCGCAGCGCCTTGGCTTCGATCTGACGGATCCGCTCGCGGGTCACGTCAAACTGTTTGCCGACTTCTTCGAGCGTATGGTCGGTGTTCATGTCGATACCGAAACGCATGCGCAGTACCTTGGCTTCACGGGCAGTAAGGCCGGACAGCACTTCGCGGGTCGCTTCTTTCAGGCTCTCAACAGTGGCGACATCGATTGGCGACTGCATGGTCGAGTCTTCGATGAAGTCGCCCAGATGGGAGTCTTCGTCATCACCGATCGGGGTTTCCATGGAGATCGGCTCTTTGGCGATCTTCAATACCTTGCGGATCTTGTCCTCAGGCATTTCCATGCGTTCACCCAGCTCTTCCGGAGTCGGTTCGCGACCCATTTCCTGCAGCATCTGGCGGGAAATGCGGTTGAGCTTGTTGATCGTCTCGATCATGTGCACCGGAATACGGATGGTGCGGGCCTGGTCGGCGATCGAGCGAGTGATCGCCTGACGGATCCACCAGGTGGCATAAGTCGAGAACTTGTAACCACGACGGTATTCGAACTTGTCCACCGCTTTCATCAGACCGATGTTGCCTTCCTGGATCAGATCGAGGAATTGCAGGCCACGGTTGGTGTACTTCTTGGCGATGGAGATCACCAGACGCAAGTTTGCTTCAACCATTTCTTTCTTCGCGCGGCGGGCTTTTGCCTCACCGATCGACATGCGACGGTTGATGTCCTTGATCTCGGCGATGGTCAAACCGGTCTCGGTTTCCAGCGCGGTCAGCTTCTGCTGGCAACGGATGATGTCCGGTTGCACGCGAGCAATGGCTTCGGCGTACTTGCTCTTGCCTTTGGCCAGGGCGTCGGACCAGCTTTCGTCGACTTCGTTGCCCGGGAACTGGCGCAGGAAGTCGGCGCGAGGCATACGTGCATCACGTACGCAGAGTTGCATGATCGCGCGCTCTTGCTGACGCAGGCGATCCAGGGCACTGCGAACGCGCTCGACCAGGGCTTCGAATTGCTTCGGCACCAGTTTGATCGGCATGAACAGCTCGGCCAGGGCCAACAGTTCGGCAATTGCCGCCTTGTTGTGACGACCGTGCTTTTTCAGGGCCTTGCGGGTGATTTCCATCTGATCGGCGACAGCACCGAAGCGCTGTGCGGCAATGACCGGATCCGGACCGCTTTCGGCTTCTTCTTCGTCATCGGAAGCTTCGGCGTCGTCATCGTCGTCGGATTCTTCGGCTTTCGCCGCTTTCGCGTCGATCGGCGGCGGCACTTCGGCGGCAGGCGGCGCAATGCCGTCGTCCGGGTCGATGTAACCGCTCAGAACGTCGGACAGGCGACCGCCCTCGGTAGTGACGCGAGTGTACTCGGAGAGAATATGGTCAACCGTGCCAGGGAAGTGCGCGATGGCGCTCATCACTTCACGGATGCCTTCCTCGATGCGTTTGGCGATTTCGATTTCGCCTTCACGAGTCAGAAGCTCGACCGTACCCATTTCACGCATGTACATGCGCACCGGGTCGGTGGTGCGACCGATATCGGTCTCCACCGCCGCCAACGCAGCGGCTGCTTCTTCCGCAGCGGCCTCGTCGGTATCGGCGTCGGCCAGCATAAGGGCGTCCGCATCCGGAGCACTCTCGTGTACGGGGATCCCCATGTCGTTAATCATGCGGATGATGTCTTCCACCTGCTCCGGATCTGAAATATCCTCGGGCAGGTGGTCGTTGACCTCGGCGTAAGTCAGATACTTCTGCTCACGACCCAGTTTGATCAACTCAATAATACGAGACTGCTGTTGCGCTTTTCCGGACATAACACCCTATCCACTGAAGGTCTTGGCGGGCAAAAAACAAGCCGAGGATTATACCTGAGCTATGACCTCACGCGCCAGTTGAGGTCGGGTTTGATGCGGAAACATTGCGACTTAAAAGGTCGCGCAGTTGATTTTTCTCTTCGGCGCTCAGTTCGCTTTGACGCGCTTTCCTGAGCAGTTGTTCCAGATTTCGCTCGCGTTGGCGGGCTGACAAGCTAGTAATGGTGTCGAAAAACTGTTGTTCAAGGTTGTCTCCGTCAATCAGCCATTCCTTTTCCGCCAGCGCCTTTAGCAAGCGGCCCTGTTCGGTTCCGTGCCATCGCGCGATCAACTGAAATGAGTTTAGCTTGGGATTCTTCTGTACGGCTTCGAGCAGTGCCACCAGCAGTTGTGCGTTGGTCTGGGTCTCGTCCGCGAAGTGCCCGGCGTCCTCGACTTTCTCCGCCAGTTGCGGGTGATGCAGCAAGGTTCTCAGGGCGGCCAGGGTCGGTGGTTCGACGGCGGCCGGCACGCGTGGGGCACGGGGCTGGTCGCGATCGCCGCCACGCTTGCCATTCTTGTCCCACGGTTTCTTGTCCCATTTCTTGCCGCCGGCACCGGGTTTCTTCGGCGTCCATTCCTGCTGCGGCACATACATGTCCTGTGCCTGCGGCTGATGGTAGTCGCTGTAGTCCGGCATGGCGTCATAGTCGATGCCCGGGTCGTAGGCCGGCGGTGCTTCCTGCGGCGCGCTCTGGGCCAGTTGGCTGACGCTTTCACTGCTCAGGCCGGTGATCTCGCTCAAGCGCTGACGCATCAGGATGCGCAGGTTGGCGCCAGGGACCTTGTCGATCAGCGGTGCTGCGAGCGTGGCCATGTGGGCCTTGCCCTCCAGCGAGCGCGGGTCGGCTTCTTCGGTCAGTTGCTGGAAGAAGTAGTCCGCCAGCGGCTGTGCGTGCTGATTGATCCGGGCGCGGAAGGCGTCAGTGCCCTCGGCGCGAATCAACGTATCCGGGTCTTCGCCTTCAGGCAGAAACAGAAAGCGTGCACGGCGCCCGTCCTGCAGGCAGGGCAGTGTGGCTTCCAGTGCGCGCCAGGCGGCATTGCGGCCAGCCTGGTCGCCGTCAAAGCAAAACAGTACGTTCGGCACGACGCGAAACAGGCGCTTGAGGTGTTCTTCGCTGGTGGCGGTGCCCAATGTCGCGACGGCATTGCGCAGGCCTTGCTGGGCCAGGGCGATGACGTCCATATAGCCCTCGACGACGATGATTTCGTCGAGGTTGCGATTGTTCTTGCGTGCTTCGTAGAGGCCGTAGAGCTCCTGGCCTTTATGGAACACGGGGGTTTCCGGCGAGTTCAGGTATTTCGGCTTGTCGTCACCGAGCACTCGTCCACCGAAAGCGATGATCCGTCCACGGGTGTCGCGGATCGGGAACATCACGCGATCGCGAAAGCGGTCGTAGCGTTTGCCGGTTTCGGCGTTTTCGATCAGCAGACCGGCATCGATCATGGCTTTCTGCTGCAAGGTGTCGCTGCTCAAGTGTTTGAACAGGTTGTCCCAACCCGGTGGGGCGAATCCGAGGCCGAAGTCCCGGGCGATTTCGCCGGTCAGGCCGCGCCCCTTGAGGTAATCCACTGCCGCCTTGCGTGCCGGATGGCTCTTGAGCGCCTGTCGATAAAAGTCGGCGGCGGCGGTGAGCAGTGGATAAAGTGGCGAGTCGGTCGGCTGGCGCGGTTTGTTCGTGCGACCGCCTTCTTCCCGTGGGACTTCCATGCCGGCGGCTTTGGCGAGGTCTTCGACGGCCTGGGGGAAGTCCAGGTTATCGTGATCCATCAGAAAACCGAGGGCGTTGCCGCCGGCGCCGCAGCCGAAACAGTAATAGAACTGTTTGTCGGGGCTGACGCTGAACGACGGGGTTTTCTCTTTATGGAACGGGCAGCAGGCGGTGTAGTTTTTGCCGGCCTTCTTCAATTGCACGCGCGAGCTGACCACGTCGACGATGTCGGTGCGGTTCAGAAGGTCGTCAATGAAGCTCTGGGGAATCAGCCCGGCCATGGCGTTCTCGTCTGCGCTGTAATGGATCCGATGCGAAAGGCGGCCAGATGCGGGTCAATGAGTGATGCGCGCACGTGGGGCGGCTCGACCGGTGTCGTTTGCGTAATCGCTGTCGGGAAGTGTATCTGCCGAAAATCCACTGACGTTAGTAATCATCAGTCTTCGACTATTCGAAAATGTTGCGCTGAATCCGCTGACGGCTGGTAATCGGCCTCGGATAGCTCATGAAGCGGGCACGCAAGCAGGTGCCTTGGGCTGATCGTCGAAAGAGGAATCAGTGGGTGTGCTCGTCAGTAGCCTTGAAAGGCTCGTCAGAAAAGACGTGCACCGCTGGCAAAAGAGCCAGGCCTGACGCGGTGAAGCGGGTTTGTCTCGGTCGCATCTGCGGCTTCGACGGTGAAGCATCAAGCGTTTTACGCAAATGCCATTAGCCCGGCTGAGGGCCGGGCTTGGCAGAAGCTTGCTACGATCGTCTGTGTATTAGTACAGACGAACGGCGCGGCGCTGTTCGCGCTGAACTTTCTTGGCGTGACGCTTAACAGCAGCAGCTGCCTTGCGCTTACGCTCAGAAGTTGGCTTCTCGTAAAATTCGCGGCTACGAACTTCAGCCAGTACACCGGCTTTTTCGCAGGAGCGCTTGAAACGACGCAGAGCTACGTCGAAGGGTTCGTTCTCTTTAACTTTGACGGCTGGCATCCAGAGCTACCTTCATTCATTACCGGGGTCAACATCCTCGCGGCAAAAGAGCACTTGAAGACGTCGGTTTTTAAGGGTTGCGGATGTTAACCCCTCATCGCTCGGAATGCAAAGCCTCTGATCGAAAACCGCTGGTCGGGGCATCACGCGGCGACTATTATGCGCGCCTTCGAATTCAGCCTAAACAAGGCGCAAACCCATGCTAGTACTGGGATTAGAAACTTCCTGCGACGAAACCGGCGTCGCTTTGTACGACAGTGAGCGCGGTCTGCTGGCCGACGCGCTGTTCAGCCAGATCGACCTGCACCGCGTCTATGGCGGCGTGGTGCCGGAGCTCGCCTCGCGCGATCACGTCAAGCGCATGCTGCCCCTGATTCGTCAGGTGCTGGCCGAGGCTGACTGCGTACCGACCGAGATCGACGCCATCGCCTACACCGCGGGTCCCGGCCTGGTCGGGGCGCTGCTGGTGGGGGCTTCCTGCGCCCAGGCGCTGGCGTTTGCCTGGGGCATTCCGGCGCTCGGCGTGCACCATATGGAAGGCCACCTGCTGGCGCCGATGCTGGAGCCAAAACCGCCGGAGTTCCCGTTCGTCGCTTTGTTGGTGTCCGGTGGTCATACGCAGCTGGTTCAGGTCGATGGCATCGGCCAATACAGCCTCCTCGGCGAGACGCTGGACGATGCGGCAGGCGAAGCTTTCGACAAGACTGCCAAAATGATGGGCCTCAATTATCCGGGCGGACCGGAAATCGCCAAGCTCGCAGAGAAGGGCGTCACAGGACGTTTCACCTTCCCGCGTCCGATGTGTGATCGCCCGGGCCTGGATTTCAGCTTCAGCGGCCTGAAGACCTTCGCTCTCAACACCTGGCAGCAATGCGTCAGCGCCGGGGACGACAGCGAGCAAGCCCGTTGCGACATCGCGCTGGCGTTCCAGCAGGCCGTGGTGGAGACTTTGACCATCAAATGCAAACGGGCCTTGAAGCAGGCCGGCATGAAGCGTCTGGTGATCGCCGGCGGCGTCAGTGCCAACAAGGCCCTGCGTGTGTCGCTGGAGAAAATGCTCGGCGACATGAAGGGCGATGTGTTTTATGCCCGTCCCGAGTTTTGCACCGATAACGGCGCGATGATCGCGTTTGCCGGCTGCCAGCGTTTGCAGGCCGGTCAGCAGGAAAGCCTGGCGATCAGCGTGCAGGCGCGCTGGCCAATGGAGCAACTGTCGGCGCTGTAATGAGCGGCGCTCACGTGCGGTATTTAAAAATGCCGTTCGCGCCCGGCGAACAGGTCGCGTAGATTGCCCCGGTGGCGCCAGACGATCAGCAGTGTCAGCGTGCTCATCGGCAACAACGCTGCCGGTTCCTGCCACGCCAGCAGTGGCAGAGTCAGGGGTGTGGCGATCAGCGCCGCCAGCGAACTGGTGCGGGTCAGATAGAACGTCAGCAGCCAGGCGCACACGGCCAACAGCGCGGCGGGTGGATAAAGGCCCAGCAACATGCCGGCCGCTGTAGCGACGCCCTTGCCGCCGCGAAAACGGAAGTACAACGGGAACAGGTGACCGATCACGGCGCAGACGCCGATCCACGCCTGATCCTGCAGCGAAAGGCCTACAGCCGAAGCGATCAGCACCGGCAGCAGGCCTTTGCACAGATCACCCAGCAGGGTCAGGGTCGCGAGTTTGCGTCCGGCCAGGCGCAGCATGTTGGTGGCGCCGGCATTACCCGAGCCACTCATTCGCGGATCCGGATTTCCGGTCAGGCGGCTGAGCAAAATGGCGAAGGACAGAGAGCCGAGCAGGTAGGCGAGGATCGCCAGTAACCAAAACATGCTAACTATTCCGGGCGAGGACGCCCTGATTCTAACGGCGCATTGCGCCCTTGTCGTGCAGCGGAGAAAAGTGCTTGGACAGAGTGTTTATCGAGGGCCTGGAAGTCGACACCGTGATCGGTGCCTACGACTGGGAGCGCGGCATCCGACAGTGCCTGCGTCTTGATCTGAGCTTCGCCTGGGACAATCGGCCGGCCGCCGCCGGTGACGACCTGACTCTGGCGCTCGATTACGCCAGTGTGTCCACGCGGATCCAGGCCTTTGCCGAGCAATCCCAGTATCAACTGGTCGAGACTTTCGCCGAACGTCTGGTTGAAGCGCTGATGAGTGAATTCAAGATCACCTGGGTGCGCCTGAAGCTGACCAAGCCAGGTGCCGTACCGGCCGCCAAGGGTGGCGTGGGTGTGGAGATCGAGCGCGGATGTCGCTGACCCAGGTCTATCTCGGGCTCGGTAGCAATATCGAGCGCGAAACCCATTTGCAGGCCGGTCTGGATGCCTTGTCCACGTTTCTGGTGGATATCCGCTGTTCGCCTGTGTTCGAAAGCCAGCCGGTGGGGATCAAGAGCGGGCCGTTCTTCAACTTCGTGGTGTCGGCTTTTACGGATCTGCCGTTGATCGAACTGGATCGCCGCTTGAAATTCATTGAAGCGGACAATGGCCGTTATGCGCCGGATCGCAAGGGCTTGCCGCTGGATATCGACGTGCTGCTGTACGGCGATCTGGCGGGCAACTTCGATGGACTGGTCCTGCCTCGGGCTGAAATCCTGAAAAATGCCTTTGTGCTGTGGCCGCTGTCTTTGATTGCGCCGGATCGGGTGCATCCTGGTGTGGGAAAAAGCTTTGCGACATTGTGGGCCGAGGCTCAGATCGATCAGGTGCTTGTACCGGTCGGATTTGAGTGGCGCGGTGCTCAGCTCACGCCTTTGGGCATGCGTTGAACTGCCTGATCCGTCCTCACGAGGGCGGATCACCTGATATCAAGAAGCTGCCGACTCCTTGTAAGCCTTCAACGCCTTGAGCCGTTCGCGCTTGAGTGCCTCGCCCAGTTCCGGGCCCTTGAATCCCTTCTCCAGCAACGGCTGTACCGCCACGCTGCGCGCCACATTGGCCGCACCGCGCAGGTAATCGGCCTGTGGATAACTGCGCTGCTCAAGCCCTTTGCGGCCTCGGGCGTCCATCTCGCACGCGGCGATAAATTCTTCGAAACGCTGTGGTCGACGGTAAATGTCAAAGCTTTGCAGCAACTCAAGCAAAGTCGACGCTTTCAACTCCAGGGCGCGATGCCCGTGGGTGTGATATTGGCCGACCAGCAAGGCCAACTCCTGACAGTCCTTCGGTGCCTTGAAGCGTTCGTTGACCGCTTTGATCAATATCAGGCCTTTGTGCTCATGGGCGATATGTCGTGGCCATTCCGCCTCTGGCGTCAGGCCTTTGCCGAGGTCGTGCAGCAGGCAGGCCCAGCGCACGGTCAGCGGTTGCTTGTGCAGGCCCGATTGCTCGAGCACGCTCAGGGTGTGAATGCCGCTGTCGATCTCCGGGTGATGGGCTTCCGGCTGTGGTACGCCGAACAAGGCGTCGACTTCTGGCATCAGCACCTTCAAGGCGCCGCAATCGCGCAGTACCTGAATGAATACCTGGGGCTGATCTTCCATCAGTGCGCGGGAAATCTCTTTCCAGCTGCGTTCGGCGGTAAGGGCTTCCAGTTCGCCCGATTCGCTGAGCTGACGCATCAGCTCCAGGGTCTCGGGCGCCACCTTGAAACCGAGCTCTGCGTAGCGGGCAGCAAAGCGCGCAACACGCAGAACCCTGAGTGGATCTTCGGCAAACGCCGGGGAAATATGACGCAGAATCCGTTCTTCGAGATCGCGCTGGCCATGATAGGGATCCGTCAGGTTTTGCTGATCGTCTTCGGCCATGGCGTTGATCGTAAGGTCACGGCGGATCAGGTCTTCTTCAAGCGTGACCTCCGGACTGGCGTGAAAGGTGAAGCCACCATAACCGCGACCGCTCTTGCGCTCGGTGCGGGCAAGGGCGTACTCCTCGCCGCTTTTCGGGTGAAGAAACACCGGGAAATCCGCGCCGACCGGGCGAAATCCCTTGGCAAGCATTTCTTCCGTGGTCGCGCCGACCACCACCCAATCGATATCGGTGACCGGTTTGCCCAGCAGGCGATCACGTACCGCACCGCCGACCTTGTAAATCTGCATAAAAAACCTCCGTTGGCCCGACAGGATAACCCTTGCGCCGGACTTTCGGAGGCCTGAACGGGATCAAAGATGAATGACGGCCAGGTCGAGTCGACCGTAGTCCCCCTCGCTGTGCTCGCTGCGGGGCGGAACATGATGGGTCTTCATGATCTGGTCGCCCTGCAGGGTCTCCAGGTGAATGTCGAAGCCCCACAGTCGGTGCAGGTGTTTGAGGACCTCTTCGGTGGAATCGCCCAGCGGTTTGCGGTCGTGTTGCTGGTGGCGCAGGGTCAGCGAGCGGTCGCCGCGGCGATCGATGCTGTAGATCTGCACGTTCGGCTCGCGGTTACCCAGGTTGTATTGCGCGGCGAGCGTTTCGCGAATGATCCGGTAACCACCCTCGTCGTGGATCGCCGGTACCAGCAGATCGTCCTTCTGGTCGTCATCGAGGATGCTGAACAGCTTCAGGTCGCGGATCACCTTCGGGGACAGGTACTGCAGGATGAAACTCTCATCCTTGAAGCTGCTCATGGCGAACTTGATGGTCGATAACCAATCGCTGCCGGCGATGTCCGGGAACCAGCGACGGTCTTCTTCCGTAGGTTCTTCGCACATGCGCCGGATGTCGCGATACATCGCAAAGCCCAGGGCATAGGGGTTGATGCCGTTGTAATACGGGCTGTCGAACCCCGGCTGGAACACCACGCTGGTGTGGGACGTCAGGAACTCCATCATGAAGCCGTCGGTCACCAGGCCTTCGTCGTACAGGTCGTTCATCAGCGTGTAGTGCCAGAACGTCGCCCAGCCTTCGTTCATCACCTGGGTCTGGCGTTGTGGATAGAAATACTGGGCGATCTTGCGCACGATCCGCACGATCTCGCGCTGCCAGGGTTCCAGCAGCGGGGCGTGTTTCTCGATGAAATACAGAATGTTTTCCTGCGGTTCGGCCGGGAAGCGTGCGTTGTCCTTGTCGCTATATTTGTCCGCGCCTTTGGGGATGGTGCGCCACAGGTCGTTGATCTGTTTCTGCAAGTGCTCCTCGCGATCCTTCTGCCGGCGCCGCTCTTCCTCGGCGGAAATCGGATACGGACGCTTGTAGCGGTCGACGCCGTAGTTCATCAGGGCATGGCAGGAGTCGAGCAGATCCTCCACGGCATCGATGCCGTGGCGCTCTTCGCACTGCATGATGTACTGCTTGGCGAACACCAGGTAATCGATGATCGAACTGGCGTCGGTCCAGGTGCGGAACAGATAGTTGCCCTTGAAGAAGCTGTTGTGGCCGTAGCAGGCATGCGCAACCACCAGCGCCTGCATGCAGATGGTGTTTTCTTCCATCAGGTAGGCGATGCACGGGTCCGAGTTGATCACGATCTCGTACGCCAGCCCCATTTGTCCGCGACTGTAGGATTTTTCGGTGCTGAGGAAGTGCTTGCCGTAGGACCAATGGTGATAGCCCAGCGGCATGCCGACCGACGCATAGGCGTCCATCATCTGTTCGGCGGTGATCACTTCGATCTGGTTGGGATAGGTATCCAGGGCATAGCGGGCCGCGATACGGGCGATTTCACGGTCGTACGTCTGGATCAGCTCGAATGTCCATTCCGAGCCGGTGGAAATGGGTTGGCGCTTCTGCTCTTTGGCGGTCATGTCACTAACCTGCGCTGGAAGAGTTCACGGAAGACCGGATAGATATCCCCGGCCGAGACCAGTTGTTGCTGGGCAAAAGTGTCGGAAAAGGCTTCGGCGATGCGCTCGTACTCGTACCACAAGGCCTGATGTTCGCGCGGGGTGATCTCCACGTAAGTGTAGTACTGCACGAATGGCATGATCTGGTTGATCAGGATGTCGCGGCAGATCGGCGAGTCGTCGTTCCAGTTGTCGCCGTCGGAAGCCTGGGCGGCGTAAATGTTCCACTCGTTGCTCGGGTAGCGCTCGGCCATGATCTCCTGCATCAGCTTGAGTGCACTGGAAACGATGGTGCCGCCGGTCTCGCGGGAATAGAAAAACTCTTCTTCGTCCACTTCCCGGGCGCTGGTGTGGTGGCGGATGAACACCACGTCGATCTTGTCGTAGTTCCGCTTGAGGAACAGGTACAACAGGAT
Organism: Pseudomonas pharyngis; assembly: GCF_021602345.1. Taxonomy (GTDB): domain Bacteria; phylum Pseudomonadota; class Gammaproteobacteria; order Pseudomonadales; family Pseudomonadaceae; genus Aquipseudomonas; species Aquipseudomonas pharyngis. The sequence goes on along the minus strand of NZ_BQID01000001.1, from coordinate 45,198 downwards.
GAAGAAGCGCTTGGCGATGTCCTTGGTCGCCTGGGTCATGGAGCCGGAAACGTCCATCAGGCAGAACATCACGGCTTTGGAGCTGGGATTGGGTTGCTTGACCAGCAGGTTGTATTTCAAATCGAAGGTATCGAGAAAAGGCACGCGATGGATACGCGCACTGAGTCGCTCGATTTCTGCTTCAAGATCCTGGATATCGCCGAAGTTGTCCGGCTCTTCCCGTTTCAGCCGAGCCAACTCCTCTTTGGCTTCCCGCAATTTGGCGCGGCTGCTGCCCGACAACGCAATGCGCCGTGCATGAGCCGAACGCAGGGTACGGATGATGTTGATCCGCGACGGGTTGCCCTCGTTGCTGATCCCCGCACGTACCGTCTTGAAGGTGTCGGTGCCGGTCAGGTTGCGCTTGACCAGGTTGGGCAGTTCGAGGTCCTCGAACATGAATTCGAGGAATTCTTCCTGGGTGATCTGGAAGACGAACTCGTCCATGCCTTCGCCGGAGTTGCCGGCCTTGCCTGGCCCACGGCCACCTCCGCCTCCCGGCGGACGGGCAATATGTTCGCCGGCGGTGAACTCCTTGTTGCCGGGATGGACCACGGTCTGCTTGCCGCCGCGACCATGGTGAAGCACCGGCTCGTCGATATCGCGACCGGGAATGCTGATCTGCTCACCGTGCTCCATATCGGTAATGGAACGCCGGCTGACCGCCTCTTCGACAGCCTTCTTGATGTGGTCACGGTAACGCCGCAGGAAGCGCTGACGGTTCACCGTGCTCTTGTTCTTGCCATTGAGACGTCGGTCGATCACATAGCTCATAGGAGGCCCTCCGGGCAGCTTCAAGTAGTGAGCTGCGAGCCGCAAGTGCAGGCATATGCCCTGGCATCAGGCTCATGCGCTTTTTGCTTGCAGCTCGAAGCTTGTAGCTTGCAGCTGCTTTACTGCGATTTCCGGACCCGCAGATACCACTCGGAGAGCAGTCGTACCTGTTTGTCGGTGTAGCCGCGTTCGACCATTCGTGTAACGAAGTCGTTATGTTTCTGTTGATCCTCTTTGCTGGCCTTGGCATTGAAGCTGATGACTGGCAGCAGGTCCTCGGTGTTCGAGAACATTTTCTTCTCGATGACCACCCGCAGTTTTTCGTAGCTGAGCCAGGTCGGGTTCTTGCCGTTGTTGTTGGCCCTGGCGCGCAACACGAAGTTGACGATCTCGTTGCGGAAATCCTTCGGATTGCTGATGCCGGCCGGTTTTTCGATCTTTTCCAGCTCCTCGTTGAGGGCGACGCGGTTGAGGATCTCGCCGGTTTCCGGATCGCGGTATTCCTGATCCTGAATCCAGAAGTCCGCATACAGCACGTAGCGGTCGAAGATGTTCTGGCCGTACTCGCTGTAAGACTCGAGGTAGGCGGTCTGGATCTCCTTGCCGATGAATTCGATATAACGCGGTGCCAGGTACTCTTTCAGGTAGCGCAGATAGCGTTCGCGGGTTTCTGCCTGGAACTGTTCCTGTTCGATCTGCTGCTCCAGCACATAGAGCAGGTGCACCGGGTTGGCGGCGATTTCGTGCGGGTCGAAGTTGAAGACCTTGGACAGGATCTTGAACGCGAACCGGGTCGACAGACCGTTCATGCCTTCGTCGACGCCCGCTGCATCGCGGTACTCCTGGATCGACTTGGCCTTCGGATCGGTGTCCTTGAGGTTTTCGCCGTCATACACGCGCATCTTGGAGTAGATGTTGGAGTTTTCCGGCTCTTTCAGGCGTGACAGCACGGTGAACTGCGCCAGCATCTTCAGGGTGTCCGGCGCGCAATGGGCCTTGGACAGGGAGCTGTTGAACAGCAGCTTGTCGTAGATCTTCACTTCGTCGCTGACCCGCAGGCAGTACGGCACCTTGACGATGTAGATCCGGTCGATGAAGGCTTCGTTGTTCTTGTTGTTGCGGAAGGTGTGCCACTCCGACTCGTTGGAGTGGGCCAGCAGGATCCCGGTGAACGGAATTGCGCCCAGGCCTTCGGTACTGTTGTAGTTGCCTTCCTGGGTGGCGGTCAGCAACGGGTGCAGCACCTTGATCGGTGCCTTGAACATCTCGACGAATTCCATCAGGCCCTGGTTGGCCCGGCACAGCGCACCTGAGTAGCTGTAGGCGTCGGCGTCGTTCTGCGGAAACTCTTCGAGTTTGCGGATATCGACCTTGCCCACCAGTGCGGAGATGTCCTGGTTGTTTTCGTCACCCGGTTCGGTCTTGGCCACGGCGATCTGGTTGAGGATCGACGGGTACAACTTGACCACGCGGAACTGGCTGATGTCGCCGCCGAATTCGGCCAGGCGCTTGGTGGCCCATGGCGACATGATGGTGTTCAGGTAGCGCCGTGGAATGCCGAAGTCTTCCTCGAGGATCGCGCCATCTTCGGTGGCGTTGAACAGGCCCAGAGGCGATTCGAATACCGGCGAGCCCTTGATGGCATAGAAGGGCACTTTTTCCATCAGTTGTTTCAGCTTCTCGGCCAGGGACGATTTACCACCGCCGACGGGGCCGAGCAGGTAAAGGATCTGTTTCTTCTCTTCCAGACCCTGGGCCGCATGCCGGAAATACGACACGATCTGGTCGATGCATTCTTCCATCCCGTGGAAGTCTTCAAAGGCCGGATAGCGGCGGATCACCTTGTTGGAAAAGATTCGTGACAGCCTCGAGTTGGTCGAGGTGTCGAGCAGTTCCGGTTCGCCGATGGCCATTAACAGACGCTCGGCGGCGGAAACGTAGGCACTGCGATCCTTTTTGCACAGTTCCAGGTACTCCTGCAGGGAGAATTCTTCCTGGCGTGTGGACTCGAAGCGTTGTTGGAAGTGGCTAAAGATACTCATGACGTCACCTCGCTCGATACGTGGAGCCGACGCCGGATCACTCAGTCGATACTGGCAAGCAGCCGCTGTGGCAGCTGATTGTTTACCCCCCAGAACACTTTCGCGGTCGACAACCTTGAAAGTCACTCCCGATGACCCGTGCGCCGGTGTACCGGCTCTCCCCTGTTTTGGATGGCCTGGGCTTAAGGATAGTTGGGAATTCGGGAGGTAAAGGCGAGATACGTAATTAGTTGTGGCAAGACCGTTCGTCTGCCGGCGCAGGCCCACGGGAGCCGGGGCCTGCGCGTTACAAAAAAATTATTCGGAGGTGCCTTGCGCGGTTTCCGAAGGAAAAGTCGTACGCCACAGTTCGAAGCCGCCGTCCATGCTGTAGACGTCGGAGAAGCCCTGGCTCACGAGGTACGCCGCAGCGCCCTGGCTCGAGTTGCCGTGGTAGCAGACCACGACGGTGGGGGCATCGAGGTCGGCGCCCTGGATGAAAGCATGGAGGGAATGATTATCCAGATGCTTCGAGCCGCTGATGTGCAGGGCGGCGAAGGTCGCCGGGTCGCGAACGTCGACCACGACTGCACCTTGCTCGCGCAGGGCCTGGGCCTGCTCCGGGGGAATACGTTTGAATTCGCTCATGGCGGGTTCCTGTTGCTCGGCTGATAGCGCAGTCTAACGCGGGACGCTGACTGGCGAAGTTTCGGGGATAAGTGGTGCGACGGTTGGGGCAATGCCTCCATGCTCATCGCATTTGCATGACAGGCGTTCGCCGCTGTCGACGTTCATCAGGGTCAGACTGCCGCCCCAGACACAACCGGTGTCCAGTGCGCAGATGCCTGGCTCATGGACATTGCCTTCCAGCGCCGCCCAGTGACCGAAGATGATCCGCAGACCTTTGGTCTTGCGCTCCTTGTGCTGGAACCAGGGCTTATACCCCGGTGGCGCGGTGTCGAGGCCTTCCTTGCTCTTGAGGTCAAGCTTGCCTTCGGCGGTGCAGAAGCGCATGCGCGTGAAATAGTTGGTGATGACTCGCAGGCGGGTGACGCCTTTGAGATCGTTGTCCCACTTCGCCGGTTCGTTGCCATACATGCCGTCGAGGTAGGCGGGAAACAGATTGTCGTCGCGCAGGGCGGTTTCGACTTCGGCGGCGCACTTCAGAGCGCGCCGCAGCGACCATTGCGGCGGGATGCCGGCGTGGGCCATGGCGACATCACGCACTTCGTCGTAGTGCATCAGCTTTTGCTGACGCAACCACTCCATCAGCACCGGGCCGTCGGGGGCTTCGATAATCTCGCGCAGGGTGTCGGACTTTTTCAGGCGCTCGATCTTTTTAGCGGCCGCCAGCAGGTGCAGGTCGTGATTGCCCAGCACGCAAACCAGCGATTCACGCATGCCATATAGAAAACGCAGGGTTTCCAGCGATTGCGGGCCACGGTTGACCAGGTCGCCGACCAGCCACAGCCGATCGATCGCCGGATCGAACGCAACCTGCTTGAGCAGGCATTTCAGCGGTTCGAGGCAGCCTTGCAGGTCCCCCACGGCATACGTCGCCATCAGTGCAGGGCTCCGGGGACGGCGAGGCGGAAGGGCTTGATGATTGCGTCGAAATGTTTGCCGTCGCTGGCAACCATTTCGTAAGTGCCTTGCATGGTGCCGACCTTGGTAGTCATGACCGTGCCGCTGCTGTAGGTGTGGCTTTTGCCTGAGTCGATCAGTGGTTGCTGGCCGACGACACCGGCGCCGCGGACTTCTTCGACATGGCCGTCGCCGTCAGTGATCACCCAGTGACGCGACATCAGGCGTGCGGGCTGCTCGCCATTATTCTGTACGGTGATGGTGTAGGCGAAGGCGAAGCGGTCGTGCTCGGGTTGCGATTGGTCTGCCAGATAGTGGGTAACGACGCTGACATCGACCTGATAACGAGGATCGGACATGCAAAAGGGCCTTAAACGAAGCGGAACGCGAGGCGTAGCTGATGGGGAATCAGTCTAGGCAAGTATCGGGCAGTAAACCAGAGTGGCGTCCTGCCCGATAGCGTTCATCGGCTGTCAGTCGGCGGCGGGGGGTGCCGGGACCTGTACCGCGAGCTGGTCGGCCAGACGTACGAATGCCGCCAGATCCAGTTGCTCGGGACGCAAACTGCCATCAACGCCGGCGGCTTCGATTTCAGCGTTGCTGAGCAGTTGTTTGAGGGTGTTGCGCAGGGTTTTGCGGCGCTGGTTGAAAGCTTCGCGAACCACGCGTTCGAGCAGGCGATGGTCCTTGGCCGGGTGTGGCAGAACCGCGTGTGGCACCAGGCGAACGATGGCCGAGTCGACTTTCGGTGGCGGGTTGAATGCGCCCGGCCCCACGTTGAACAGATGTTCTACGCGGCAATGGTACTGAACCATGATCGACAACCGACCCCAGTCACCACCACCCGGACCTGCGGCCAGACGCTCGACCACTTCTTTCTGCAGCATGAAGTGCATGTCGCGAATGATGCCGGCGTTGTTCAGCAGGTGGAAAATCAGCGGCGTGGAGATGTTGTACGGCAGGTTGCCGACCACGCGCAGGCTGTTCGGCGCAGCGTTCAGGCTGTTGAAGTCGAACTTCAGCGCATCGCCCTGATGCAGGTTGAAGTTGCTCTTGCCGGCGAACTGCTGGTTGAGGATCGGGATCAGGTCCTTGTCCAGCTCCACCACGTCCAGCTGTGCGCCGGAGTTGAGGATGCCGGCGGTCAATGCGCCCTGGCCCGGCCCGATCTCCAGCATGCGGTCGCCGGCCTTGGCACTGATGGAGCGCAGGATGCGGTCGATGACGCCGGCATCGTGCAGGAAGTTCTGGCCAAAGCGTTTGCGCGCCTTGTGTTGGTATTGCTCGGTCATAAACGGGTCTCGGCCATCTGGTAGGCGGTTTCCAGGGCGACTTGCAGGCTGCCGGTGTCGATCCTGCCGCTGCCGGCCAGATCCAGGGCGGTGCCGTGGTCGACCGATGTGCGGATGATCGGCAGGCCCAGGGTCACGTTGACCGCAGCGCCGAAGCCTTTGTATTTCAGCACGGGCAGGCCCTGGTCGTGGTACATCGCCAGCACCGCGTCGCAGTGCTCCAGATATTTGGGGGTAAACAGAGTGTCGGCAGGCAGCGGGCCACGAAGGTCCATGCCCTCGCCGCGCAGGCGCTCCAATGTGGGTTCGATGATGTCGATTTCTTCATGGCCCAGGTGTCCGCCTTCACCGGCGTGCGGATTGAGCCCGCAGACCAGGATGCGCGGTTGGGCGATGCCGAATTTTTGTTGCAGGTCGGCGTGCAGAGTCCGCGTGACCCGTTCCAGCCGCTCCGGTGTGATCGCATCGGCGATGTCGCGCAAGGGCAGGTGAGTGGTGACCAGCGCCACGCGCAAACCGCGGGTGGCGAGCATCATTACCACTTGGGCGGTGTGGGTCAGGTCGGCGAGAAATTCGGTGTGACCGGAAAACGCGATGCCCGATTCGTTGATCACGCCCTTGTGAACCGGGGCGGTGATCATCCCGGCGAAGTCGCCGCTCATGCAGCCATTGCCGGCGCGGGTCAGGGTTTCGAGGACGAATGCGGCGTTGGCCTTGTCCAGTTGCCCGGCGACCACCGGGGCGCTGAGCGGGGTGTCCCAGACATACAGGTTGTTGGCCGGCGCCGGAACGTCCGGCCAATTGCCCGGTGCGACTTCCAGCAGACTGACGGCCAGCCCCAGCTGCGCGGCCCGCTCTTGGAGCAGGTCGCGGCTGGTGATGGCAATCAGGGGGTGTGGCTGGGCTTGCGAGGCGAGCAGCAGGCACAGGTCGGGACCGATGCCGGCCGGTTCGCCGGGTGTCAGCGCGAAACGCTTGGGTTTCACTGCGCTGCCTGGTCTGCACCAGGGAGTTTGATCTCTACGTACGCTTCGTCACGGATCTGACGCAGCCAGGTTTGCAGCTCTTCGTCGTATTTACGGTTACGCAGTACGGTCATTGCTTGCTGCTCACGGGCCTGTTCGGTGCTGTCGGTGGCGCGACGGCCAAGGACTTCCAGAACGTGCCAGCCGTACTGGGTCTGGAACGGCTTGGACAGCTGACCCTGCGGGGACTTGGCCATCACGGCGCGGAATTCCGGTACCAGTGCGTTCGGGTCGATCCAGTTCAGGTCGCCGCCGTTGAGGGCAGAACCCGGGTCTTCCGAATACTTCTTGGCCAGTTCGGCGAAATCTTCACCGGCTTCGATGCGGTTGTAGAGCGACTGAGCCAGTTCCTTGGTCTTGGCTTCGTCGCGAACCGGACTCGGCTTGACCAGGATGTGGCGCACATGCACTTCGTCGCGCATCTGGCTCTCGCCACCACGCTTTTCCAGCAGCTTCAGAATGATGAAACCACCTGGAGTGCGTGCCGGTTGAGTGATGTCACCCGGTGTCATGCTGCTAAGTTCACGGTCGAACGGTGGTGGCAGTTGAGCGGCTTTACGCCAGCCCATATCGCCGCCTTCCAGGGCGTTGTCACTGGCGGAGTTGGCCACGGCCATCTGGCCGAAGTCGGCACCTTGCTTGAGCTGCTGGTAAACGTCCATTGCCTTGCGAGCAGCACTCTGAATCGCTTCGGAATTGGCGCTTTCCGGGGTCGGAATCAGGATGTTGGCCAGATGCAGCTCTTCGGACAGTTGCATCTTGCCCAGATCGGAGGCGAGGAAGTTCTTCACTTCCTGTTCCGAGACCTGAATGCGTTCGGCCACACGACGCTGGCGTACACGGCTGATGATCATTTCACGACGGATCTGCTCGCGAGCGTCCTCATAGGACAGGCCATCGCGGGACAGGGCGATACGGAACTGCTCCGGGGTCATGTTGTTGCGCTGGGCAATGGTGCCGACCGCCTGGTTCAGCTCTTCATCGGTGATGCGGATACCGGAACGTTCGCCGATCTGCAATTGCAGGTTTTCGACGATCAGGCGCTCGAGCACCTGTTGATCCAGTACGCCCGGAGGCGGCAAACCGCCGCCGCGCTTGGCGATGGTTTGCTGAACTTCGTGGACGCGTTGATCCAGCTGGCTCTGCATGACCACGTCGTTGTCGACGATGGCCACCACTTTATCGATGGACTGCACCGCGGCGTTGGCCGCGGTACCCAGGAACAGCGCGCCCAGCATCAGCGGGCGCAGACAATCAGAAAGCTTGGTCTTCACGTTGACGATAACCTTGGATGCCTTTGTCGAGGAAGCTCTCTACCTTGGCGCCGGTGAGGCCGCCGAGTCCCTTCAGAACAATTTGGAGGAAGACGCCGTGGTCGCCTTTTTCGTTTTGCGGAGCTTCCTGACTGAATTCGTCGTAGGAAACCCAGTAACGGTTGATCAGGCGCAGTTTCCAGCAGCAGTTGTCGTACTCGAAACCACCGAAGGCTTCCAGTGTACGGTTGCGGTTGTAGTCGTACTGCCAGCGGCTGATCGCGCTCCACTGTGGAACGATCGGCCAGATGACCGAGAAGTCATGCTGCTGGATCTTGTAGTAGTCCTTCACGTAGCCAGGCTGGCCCGGGGTGCCGTAGTCTCCACCACCCACCGACCATTTACCGGTGTTCTGGTCGTAACGGACCTGGTCGTTGCGATAGCGATAGCCGACGTTGACCACCTTGTTCGGGTTATCTTCCGGCTGGTAGTGGAACATGGCGCTACCGGAACGCGGGCTGCGGCTGTCCGGATCCCAGTTGTAGTCGGCCGTGGTGCGCCAGTCGCGGTTCCAGCGGTATTCGTATTCCAGTGCGTAAGGCGAAACATCGGACTTGGCATCATCCCGATCGTTGAACGCAATACCCGGGAGCTGAACCTTGCGGTCCTTGAAGTACAGAGCCTGGCCAACGCTGATGCGTTGACGCTCGAATCCGTCGTCTTCGATCCAGCGATTGGTCACGCCCAGCGACAGTTTGTTCTCGTCGCCGACACGGTCGGAGCCGGAGAAGCGGTTGTCGCGGAACAGCGATGCATAGTTGAAGGTGTATTCGCTGGTGTCGAAGACTGGAATGTCCGACTGGTCTTTCTCGGGGACATAGAGATAAAAAAGGCGCGGTTCCAGTGTCTGACGGTAGTTCTTGCCGAACCATTGAGTATTGCGGTCGAAGTACAGGCCGCTGTCGATACTGGCGATCGGCACACCACGGTTTTGGCTGCTGCTGAATTTTTCGCCGGCCAGCAGGGTGTTTTTGCCTTGCTGATCCAGATCAAGCTGGTACTGGGTGTATTGGTACTTGAGCGACGGCTTCAAGAACCCGTAAGTCCAGTTCATAGGCAGGCTGACACCTGGCTTCAGGTTCAGGCGGTCACCGTTGGCACGGGCCAGTCCGGCCACGTTGCTATCCAGACGTGGCGAGACAGTGCCGTCTTCGTTTACAAAGTCGCCGTTTTTCAGGTCGCGATCAAACCGCACGATCTCGGTTTCGTAATCGAATTTCAGACCTTCCGGGTGATACGGCAGCTGGCCATTGAAGGTGATCTGCGGCAGACGGTCATACGGTGTGATGTTCGATACGGTTGCCAGTTGGTACGCCTGGGCGTTCAAGCGGGCGGTGTAGCTATCGCCACGATAAGTGACCGAGCCCTGCTGGTTCACGTAGTCGGCACTTTTCACGCCGATCTGGTCGGTCTGCAGATCCTGGAAGTAATAAGGATCGCTGATCTTGGTGTAGTCCACCTGGGTGAACACACGGGAGTCGAGACCACCCTTGTGTTGCCAGTTGTACATGTAGCGGGTTTTTTCGTAGTCGGTCTGGCCCTTGCGCTCGTCGTCCTCGTCGTTGAGGTACGCCGCACCGAACTGGCCTTCGCTCGACTTGGTCAGGTAACGGAACTCGCCTTCCACCAGCATGCCACGCTTGCTCATGTAGCGCGGATACAACGTGGCATCGTAGTTCGGTGCCAGGTTGAAGTAGTACGGGGTGACCAGCATGAAGCCGGTATCGCTGCCGGAACCGATGGTCGGCGGCAGGAAGCCCGACTGACGACGATCGTCGATCGGGAAGTAGATGTACGGCGTGTACAGGACCGGAATGTCCTTGACCCGCAGCGTCACGTTGGTCGCGGTACCGAAGCCGGTGGCAGGGTTCAGGGTGATGTTGTTGCCCTTGAGCTGCCAGGCGTTGCTGTTCGGTTCGCACGTGGTGTACGTGCCGTCCTTCAGACGGATGATCGCGTTTTCGGCACGCTTGGCGTACAGCGCGTTACCGCGAATGCGCGACTTGTGCATCACGTATTCGGCGTTGTCGACCTTGGCTTCACCGGTGTCGAGCTGCACGTCGGCGTGGTCGCCGACGATCAGCGCGCCGTTGTCGCGAATGCGCACGTTGCCCGCCAGTTCGCCACGGCTTTCGGCCTGATACAGGTTGGCCTCGTCGGCTTCGACCTGCATGCTTCCCTGACGCATGACCACGTCACCGGCCAGACTCGCGACTTGCGAATCCTGCTGATAACGCGATGCCTTGGCGCCGATGAAGGTCGGGGCGTCACTTTTATTCGTCTTGTCATTCATGCCAGGACGAATCGGTTCGATATAGGAACCAGAGCAGTAAGGACCGGTCTCGGCCAGTTGGGCGGCGGTGAGCTTCTCGCGCGGAACCCAGTCGAGGTGACTGTAGTCTTCGCTACGGGATTTCAGGCCGCGGCCCTTGGACTCGGTAACCAGTACCGGCTTGGGCCCGGACTCCGCAGTGGAGCCGCTCTGGGCCGGGGCTTCGCCAGCGGCGCTGACGGCACTGCCGTCATGCACGGGACGCGGCGGCAAGGCAGCGGCCGGCGTCTTCGGCGAGCAGGCCCAGCCACCCGTTGCCGAGACGGCGCAGTCATACTGCTCGGCGGCAACAACGAATGAACTGGCCAGAGGTTGCATAGCCAGCAGACTGCCGGTTACCAACAACGGAAATTTTTTACGAAACGCGGGGGATTTCAATGCCATCTTATTAGTCCGGGCTTCCTGCGTGCCATCTGCCCGCGGTGTGGGCCGCACGCCTCTCGATGGTCTGAAAAAGATGCTGGATAATAAAGCATGACCCGCTTGACGGCTAGCGCCGTCGGAGACCCTTGCAATGCCTGATCAAGATGTACGCTTGCAACACCTGAAAGTTTGGCTCGATGAACAGTTGGCAACCCTTTTTGCAGATCAGGGCTGGGGAGCCGTACCCCCGGCCACGTTGACCGCGGCCAGCAGCGACGCGAGTTTCCGCCGGTATTTCCGTTGGGAAGGCGCGGGTCGCAGCTTCGTCGTGATGGATGCGCCGCCGCCCCAGGAAAACTGCAAACCGTTCGTGGATATCGCCTTTTTGCTGGCGAAATCCGGTATCAACGTGCCGAAAATTTATGCCGAAGACCTCGAACGTGGCTTTCTTTTGCTCAATGACCTGGGCAACCAGACCTATCTGGACGTGATCGACAGCGAAAATGCCGACGCGTTATTCAGTGATGCCCTGCAAGCGCTGCTGGCTTTTCAGCAGTTGCCGATGGTGGCACCGCTGCCGAGCTATGACGTCGCGTTGTTGCGCCGCGAGCTGGAACTGTTTCCCGAGTGGTACGTGAAACGCGAGTTGGGCGTCGAGTTCGATGCCACCCAACAGCAGCAGTGGCAAAAGGTCAGCGAGCTGCTGATCGACAGCGCCCTGGCCCAGCCGAAAGTGCTGGTGCACCGCGACTACATGCCGCGCAACCTGATGCTCAGCGAGCCGAATCCCGGCGTGCTGGATTTCCAGGACGCGGTGTATGGCCCGGTGACCTACGACGTGACCTGCCTGTTCAAGGACGCCTTCCTCAGCTGGCCAGAAGAGCGTGTGCGCGGCTGGCTGGAAAGCTACTGGCAGCAGGCGTCAGCACTGAACATCCCGGTGCAGCCGGACTTCGAAGAGTTTCTGCGCGCCAGCGATCTGATGGGCGTGCAGCGTCATCTGAAAGTCATCGGCATCTTCGCCCGTATCTGCCATCGCGACGGCAAGCCGCGTTACCTCGGTGATGTGCCGCGTTTCTTCTCTTATATAGAAGCGGTCGTCGCCCGCCGTCCCGAGCTGGCGGATCTGCAGGCACTGCTCGCCAGCCTGCGTGGTGGAGTGACGGCATGAAGGCAATGATTCTGGCGGCCGGCAAAGGCGAGCGCATGCGCCCGCTGACCCTGACCACCCCCAAACCGCTGGTGCGAGCCGATGGGGTGCCGCTGATTGAATATCACCTGCGTGCCCTGGCCGCAGCCGGTTTCAATGAGATCGTGATCAACCATGCCTGGCTCGGCCAGCAGATCGAAGATCATCTGGGCGATGGTTCGCAGTTCGGCGTGTCGATCCAGTACTCGCCGGAGGGCGAGCCACTGGAAACCGGCGGCGGCATTCTCCGCGCCTTGCCGCTGTTGGGCGACGACGCGTTTCTGGTGGTCAACGGTGACATCTGGACGGATTACGACTTCAGCGTGCTGCATCAGCCGATCACCGGGCTGGCGCATCTGGTGCTGGCGGACAACCCGGCCCATCATCCGTCAGGCGACTTCACCCTGACCGACGGCCAGGTGCGTGATGGCCAGGCCGACGCGGCGACCCTGACCTACAGCGGCATCGCCGTGCTGCACCCGCAGTTGTTCGATGGCTGCAGCAACGGTGCCTTCAAACTGGCGCCGCTGCTGCGTAAAGCCATGGCGGAGGGGCAGGTGACCGGCGAGCGACTGAAAGGTCACTGGGTCGATGTCGGTACCCACGAGCGTCTGGCCGAAGCCGAAGCCTTGATAGAAGCGAGTCGCTGATATGTTGTGGCCAGGGACTCTGATTGGAGCCGGAGCGGGTTTTGCTATCGCCAGCATTCCGGGGGCCATGCTTGGGGCTTTGTTGGGGCAGGCGCTGGATCGGCGCCTGCATTTGCAGAGCTGGGGGCATTTGCGGGAAAAACTCGGCGGTCGGCCGATGCTGCGCAACGACGAACTGTTATTCGTGTTGCTCGGGCGTCTGGCCAAGAGCGACGGGCGGGTCACGGACGGTCACATCCAGCAGGCGCGGCATGAGATGCGCGCGCTGGAAATGAGCGAGCCGGCGCAGCGCCGGGCGATTGCCGCGTTCAATCGGGGCAAGTCCGGCAACGACAATCTGCGCGGTTATCTGCGTCGATTGAGCACTCAACCTCACGCGGCTGAAGGTGTATTGCGCGCCTGCTGGCGAATGGTCTTCGCCGATGGTCGGGCCGGCGTCAGCGAGCGGGAATTGCTGGCGCAGTGGGGCAAGTGGCTGGGCTGGACGACCCAGCAGATCCAGGCGCTGGCGGCGGACTACGAGCCACACAAGCGTCCGATCGTCAGCGCGGCGGTGAGCTATCAGGAAGCGATGCGCCTGCTCGGCGTCTCAGCCACCAGCGAACCGGCACAGATCAAACGCGCCTATCGGCGTCTGCTCAGCCGGCATCACCCGGACAAGGTGGCCGGGACGGGGGCCACGCCGGCGCAGGTGCGCGAGGCCACCGAGAGGACCCGCGAATTGCACAATGCCTACACGTTGATTCGCGAACGGCGGGACTTTCGCTAGGCATAAAAAAATCGCAGCGTTGGGCTGCGATTTTTTTTCTGCGCTTTGTCAGTCCGGGCTCTGCGGATTCAACCAGCCACGCACCCGGCGGAACAACTGCTCCTGCTCGGCCTTGTTGTCCGGCAAAGCCTTGAGTGCAACCTGACTGAACGCGGAGGTCTTCAGTCGCTTGCTCGCCTGCATGCGCTCCAGTGCCGCGTTGCGGTCCAGCGCCTTGTCCATGTAGAAAATGTCCGCGGTCGGCAGCTTCAGGGTCGGCGTCAGTTCCACCAGTTGCGGTTGGGCCTTGGCAGGGGTCTGCGCGGCTACCAGGACCAGCTTCTCGACCTGCGAGTTTTGTCGCTCGCTCATGTAGCGCGCCGCCCAGTAAGCACCGGTGCCATGACCAAGTACGACAATGCTGCGCGCGCTCTGTTGTTCGGCGTAGGCCAGCGCGGCGTCGATGCGGGCGAAAATTCGCTCGGCGTCGGCCTTGGACTGTTCCTCGGTGGATTCGGCAACGACCTTGTCGGCCACATCGGCTTCGCCGCCGGCGGCTTGTTCGATCGGCTCGGCGGTGGTCGAATCCTTGCTGCCCGGGTCGGCGGTTTTCGCTGCGGCGGGTGCTTCGACCACGCGCGGCGCGATGGCATCGCTTTGCAGATCGGGCAGGGTGATACTCAGGCTGCTCCACTCGACGTCCGGCAACTTGCGGCGCAACGGGCCGATCGCCTGGGGCCAGTCAGCGGTTTCTCCGGCACCGGGAATGAGGATCACCGCGCCTTTGGGTTCGGCGGTGTTGGCCGGTTTCCACAGGGCAAGGAAGGTGTCGCTGCCCGCTTGCAGTTGCTGTTGTTCCTGGGCTGGAACCTTGCGTTCGAGTGCCGCGGCTTCTTCCTGACTACGCTCAAGCAGTGGCTGGCGTTCGACCGGTTTTTCTTCGGCGGCTTTTTCTGCGGCGGGGGCGGGCGCCGGATCCGCGGCTTCGACGGAAAACGCACAAGGCAGGATCAGCGACAGGCACAATGCTGGCATTGCCAGGCGATAGACAGGGGGCATCGGTTATTCCAGGCCAGAAGTTATCCCGGCAGCCTAATGGGTTGGTCAGAATTTGTCAGTGTATGAGACTTCAATGATGCGTTTTTGCTGCCTGTGGGTTATCGGCTGTCTGGCGTTTCCCTTGATGGGCTGGGCGGCGCCTGCGCCACCGAGCCACCTCGCGCGGTTGTCGGCCAGCGAACAACAGTGGCTCGCACAGCACAATGAATTGCGCGTGGGCCTGGTGCTGCAGGCGCCGTACGCGCAATACGACCGGCGGTTGCAGCGGCTGTCGGGGGCCAACGTCGAAGTGATGAAAGCCTTGGCCCGTGCGCTGAATGTCGAGCTGAGCTGGCGCAACTTTCAGGATCTGGCACAACTCGAGGCCGCTGCCCGGGACGGCGAAATCGACATCGCCCCAGGCCTGACCCAGACTCCGGGCGGGCTGCGTCTGTGGCAGTTTTCCGATCCGTACATGCGCGTGCCGCAACTGGTGGTCAGCGACCAGAAAAGCAGCGCGACCGTGGAGCTGGAAAAACTCGACAGCCAGACCCGCGTCGCCGTGCGCATGCCCGGCGTCACCGCCGATTATCTGCGCGGCAACTATCCGCACCTGAATCTGCAAGGCGTACCGATGGAGCGTCAGGCGCTGCAACTGTTGCTGAGTCAGCAGGCGTCCTACGCGGTGGTCGATGAGGCGCAGCTCGGGCGGCTGTCGGCGGAATCGGAGTTTGCCGGGCTGGTGGTGGTCGGTGACATCGGTCTGCCGCAACTGCTGCGCATCGGCACCCGTCGCGACTGGCCGGAACTGGCCGGGATCGTCGAGAGTGCCTTGCGCGCAATCCCGGCCAAGGATCTGGAGCGCCTGCATGCCC
The DNA here is from genome assembly GCF_021602345.1 of Pseudomonas pharyngis. Taxonomy (GTDB): domain Bacteria; phylum Pseudomonadota; class Gammaproteobacteria; order Pseudomonadales; family Pseudomonadaceae; genus Aquipseudomonas; species Aquipseudomonas pharyngis. The sequence continues at coordinate 29,955 of NZ_BQID01000001.1, read as the reverse complement.
AATGGCTGCAACCCAAGTACCCACGGCTATCCGAGTCGCCGGGCTTTTGGCAGAACCTGAGCCTGTTGTTCGCGGTGTTGCTGCTCAGTTGCGTAGCCATCGTCTTCTGGCAGCGCCGCCAGCAGCGCAGTCTTGAACAGCGCCTGCTCGACGCGCGTGAAGACATCGCCCTGCGCGCCGCCAGCGAAGAGGCCTTGCGCCTGACCCAGTTTTCCATCGATCAGAGCACCGTCGGCATTCTCTGGGTCAATTGGGACAGCCATGTGCGCTACGCCAATCGCGCGGCAGAAAACATGCTTGGTTATCCACAGGGCGCGATCATCGACCGGCCGTTGATCGACTTTGAGCCGGGGCTGCACATGGATCGCTGGCTCAACCTGTGGAAACGCGCCCGAGCCAGCGAAGAAGGGCCACTTAGTTTTGAAGCCAACTGTGTGCGGGCCGATGGCAGTGTGCTGCCGGCGGACGTGTCGCTGAGCTTCCTGCGTTTTCGCGATGGCGAGTATCTGGTGGTCTATCTCACCGATGTCACCGAGCGTCGTCGTGCCCTGGCTGCGTTGCAAGAAAGTGAGGCGCGGTTGCAAGGCATCGCGGCCAATGTGCCGGGGCTGGTGTTCCGTCTCGAGCGTGCACCGGTAACCGGGCAGATCGACTTTGCCTACATCAGCGAGGGCAGCGAAAGTCTGGTCGGCTACGCGCCGGCCGCCATCGCCCATCGCGACATGGGCCTGCGCAGCCTGGTGCATCCGGATGATCGGGCCGGCTATCACCAGACCCAGGATCAAGCGCTGGACACCGACAGCGACTGGTCGTGGCAGGGCCGGATTCTCACGCGCCAGGGCGAGCAGCGCTGGGCTGAGATCAAGGCCATCACCCGTCAGCTGGAGGGCGGTGCCTATGTTTGGGACGGCATTGTCTGGGACATTACCGAAAGCAAACGCATCGAACTGGAGCTGGCGGCCTCCCGCGAACAACTGCGCGAACTGTCGGCGCACCTGGAAAGCGTGCGGGAAGAGGAAAAGGCGCGCATCGCCCGCGAGGTTCACGATGAACTGGGGCAGATGCTGACGGTGCTGAAACTGGAGACGTCGATGTGCGAACTGGCCTACGCGCAACTTGATCCGGGTCTGAACGAGCGCTTGAACAGCATGAAGCGCCTGATTGCCCAGTTGTTCCAGCTGGTTCGGGATGTGGCGACGGCGCTGCGCCCGCCGATTCTCGATGCCGGGATCGCCTCGGCCATCGAGTGGCAGGCGCGGCGGTTCGAGGCGCGCACGCAGATTCCGTGTCTGGTGCAGGTGCCGGACAACCTTGCGCCCCTCAGCGACGCCAAGGCCATCGGCCTGTTCCGTATTCTTCAGGAGGCGTTGACCAACGTCATGCGCCATGCTCAGGCGCATACTGTGGAACTGACGCTGACGCAGGAAGGCAACGAATTGTGTCTGACGGTCAGCGATGATGGCGTAGGATTCGTCGCCGCTGCCGGCAGGCCGACGTCCTTTGGGCTGGTGGGCATGCGCGAGCGGGTGTTGATCATGGGCGGGCGGTTGGTGCTTGAAAGTGAACCGGGGGATGGCACTCGTCTGGTGGTGTGGGTGCCGGTGGATGAGGTCTGATGATTTTGCGGTGTCTGGACTGACGCCTTCGCGGGCAAGCCCGCTCCCACAGGGATTTGTGTTTGCCTGAATCTGGAGAAGAAAAGTGATCCGTGTACTGGTAGCCGAAGACCACACCATCGTTCGCGAAGGCATCAAGCAATTGATCGGCCTGGCTAAGGATCTGCAAGTAGTGGGGGAGGCGAGCAACGGCGAGCAATTGCTGGAAGCCCTGCGCAATGTGCCCTGCGAAGTGGTGTTGCTGGACATCTCGATGCCCGGCGTCAACGGGCTCGAAGCGATTCCACGAATCCGCGCGCTGAACCATCCGCCGGCGATTCTGGTGCTGTCGATGCACGACGAAGCACAGATGGCCGCTCGGGCGCTGAAGGTCGGCGCCGCCGGTTATGCCACCAAGGACAGCGATCCGGCGCTGCTGCTGACGGCCATTCGCAAGGTCGCGGCGGGCGGGCGTTACATCGATCCGGAGCTGGCCGACCGCATGGTCTTCGAAGTCGGCCTGACCGATGCGCGACCACTGCACTCGTTGCTGTCGGAGCGCGAATTCTCGGTGTTCGAACGCCTGGCGCAAGGCGCTAACGTCAACGACATCGCCCAGCAACTGGCCCTGAGCAGCAAGACCATCAGCACCCACAAGGCGCGGCTGATGCAGAAACTCAACATCACTTCGCTCGCCGAGCTGGTGAAGTACGCGATGGAACACAAGCTGCTCTGAGCGGCATATCCAATAGCGACAGGCACTTTTGCCGGTTCTGACGGCTTGAGCCCCGACCCATGCGGCGGGTTTGCCAAAACGCGCCATCCTTGTAGGGCAATCCCTACCCCCGGCCTTCCATCCGGCTGAGGCGATTCTCTCCTGCGCCCCGATTTGCGTGACTGCAAGCAGCCACTAGGCTTAATCCCACAGCAGTCATCAATAACAAAGGTGTGGGTATGAGCCAGGTCGAATCAAACGCAGGGGCCAGCGATGTGCTGGTCAGCTTTCGTGGAGTGCAGAAGAGCTACGACGGCGAGAACCTGATCGTCAAAGACCTCAACCTGGACATTCGCAAGGGCGAATTCCTCACCTTGCTCGGGCCGTCCGGCTCGGGCAAGACCACCAGCCTGATGATGCTCGCCGGTTTCGAAACGCCGACCGCCGGTGAAATCCTCCTCGCCGGGCGGGCGATCAACAACGTGCCGCCGCACAAACGCGACATCGGCATGGTGTTCCAGAACTACGCGCTGTTCCCGCACATGACCGTCGCTGAAAACCTGGCGTTTCCGCTGACCGTGCGTGGCCTGAACAAAAGCGACGTCAGCGACAAGGTCAAGAAAGTCCTGAGCATGGTCCAGCTTGATGCGTTCGCATCGCGTTATCCGGCGCAATTGTCCGGCGGTCAGCAACAACGTGTGGCTTTGGCCCGCGCGCTGGTGTTCGAGCCGCAACTGGTGTTGATGGACGAACCCCTCGGCGCCCTCGACAAGCAACTGCGTGAACACATGCAGATGGAAATCAAACACCTGCACCAGCGTCTCGGCGTGACTGTGGTCTACGTGACCCACGACCAGGGCGAAGCCCTGACCATGTCCGACCGCGTGGCCGTGTTCCACCAGGGCGAGATCCAGCAGATCGCCCCGCCGCGCACCCTCTACGAAGAACCGAAAAACACCTTCGTCGCCAACTTCATCGGCGAGAACAACCGCCTCAACGGTCGCCTGCTCAGCCAGAACGGCGAGCGCTGCGTGGTCGAGCTGGGGCGCGGGGAAAAGGTCGAGGCGCTGGCGGTCAACATCGGCCGGACCGGCGAACCGGTCACCCTGTCGATCCGCCCCGAGCGCGTCAGCCTCAACGGTTCGAGCGACCAATGCGTCAACCGCTTCTCCGGGCGGGTGGCCGAATTCATCTATCTGGGCGACCACGTCCGGGTGCGCCTGGAAGTCTGCGGCAAGACCGACTTCTTCGTGAAACAACCGATTGCCGAGCTCGATCCAGCGCTCGCGGTCGGCGACGTGGTTCCGCTTGGCTGGCAGGTCGAGCACGTTCGCGCGCTCGATCCACTTCTAGAGGCGCACTGAAACGCCCCGCAATACCAACACCAACCCTGCACGTGGAGAGAACAATAAATGTTGAGATCCCTGAAGTTCACAGCCCTGACCCTGGGCCTGATGGGTGCGGCAAGCGCAATGGCCGCTGGGCCGGATCTGACCGTGGTGTCGTTTGGCGGGGCGAACAAGGCGGCGCAAGTCAAAGCCTTCTACGCACCGTGGGAAGCGGCGGGCAACGGCAAGATCGTCGCTGGTGAGTACAACGGTGAGATGGCCAAGGTCAAAGCCATGGTCGACACCAAGAGCGTGTCCTGGGATCTGGTCGAGGTTGAATCGCCGGAACTGTCCCGTGGCTGCGACGAAGACATGTTCGAGCAACTCGATCCTGCGCTGTTCGGCAGGTCCGAAGACTACGTCAAAGGCGCGATCCAGCCGTGTGGCGTGGGTTTCTTCGTGTGGTCGACCGTGCTGGCCTACAACGCCGACAAGCTGAAAACCGCACCGACCAGCTGGGCGGATTTCTGGGACACGAAAAAATTCCCGGGCAAGCGCGGCCTGCGCAAAGGCGCCAAGTACACCCTCGAATTCGCACTGATGGCCGACGGCGTTGCGCCGAAAGACGTGTACAAGGAACTGGCCAGCAAGGGCGGTCAGGATCGCGCATTCAAGAAACTGGATGAGCTGAAACCGAACATCCAGTGGTGGGAAGCCGGCGCCCAGCCGCCGCAATACCTCGCTTCCGGTGACGTGGTCATGAGCTCGGCCTACAACGGTCGTATCGCTGCGGTGCAGAAAGAATCCAATCTGAAAGTGGTGTGGAACGGCGGTATCTACGACTTCGATGCGTGGGCCATCCCGAAAGGTCTGGACGCCAAGCGTGCCGAAGCGGCGAAGAAATTCATCGCGTTTTCGGTGCAGCCGCAACAGCAGAAGACCTACTCGGAAAACATCGCCTACGGCCCGGCCAACTCTCAGGCAGTGCCATTGCTGGACAAGGCAATCCTGAAAGACATGCCGACCACCCCGGAAAACATCGCCAACCAGGTGCAGATCGACGTCAGCTTCTGGGCTGACAACGGCGAGCAACTGGAGCAGCGCTTCAATTCCTGGGCTGCGAAGTAACCAGAGGGCTTGCCCTCCTGTGGGAGCGGGCTTGCTCGCGAAAGCGTCAGCACATTCACCTTGATGTCGACTGACACGCCGCCTTCGCGAGCAAGCCCGCTCCCACATTAAAAGTTCGAGGTGGCTTGCCGCCTCTGTAACGATCAAAGATTTGCGGAGTACGTCATGGCCATCGCCGTTCCCCTGAACGAGGGCAACAGCCCCACCTTGAAGCAGCGGCTCAAGCACGCCGAGCGGGTCAACCGCTGGAAGGCCCAGGCGCTGATCGCGCCGCTGGTGCTGTTTCTGTTGCTGGTGTTCCTGGTGCCGATCGTGGCGCTGCTCTATAAAAGTGTCGGCAACCCGGAAGTGGTTGGCGGCATGCCGCGCACCGTAACCGCGATTGCTGCGTGGGACGGCCGAGGCCTGCCCGCCGAACCGGTCTATAAAGCTGCCAGCGAAGACCTCGCCGAAGCGCGCAAAAACCAGACCCTGGGCGATCTGTCCAAGCGCCTGAACATGGAGTTGGCCGGCTATCGCAGCCTGCTGACCAAAACCGCCCGCTCGCTGCCCTTCGCCAGCGAACCGGCCTCTTATAAAGAAGCACTGGAAGGCCTCGACGAGCGTTGGGGCGATCCGGCCTACTGGCAAGCGGTGAAGCGTAACACCAGCAGCATCACCCCGTTCTATCTGCTGGCGGCGGTGGATCATCGCATCGACGACCTCGGCGAAATTGCTCCGGCGACCCCGGATCAGGCGATCTACCTCGACATCTTCGCCCGGACTTTCTGGATGGGCCTGATCATCACCGTGATCTGCCTGGTGCTCGCTTATCCGCTGGCGTACCTGCTGGCCAACCTGCCGTCGCGTCAAAGCAACCTGCTGATGATTCTGGTGTTGCTGCCGTTCTGGACCTCGATCCTGGTGCGAGTCGCCGCGTGGATCGTGTTGCTGCAATCCGGCGGATTGATCAACAGCGCGCTGATGGCGATGGGGATCATCGATAAACCGCTGGAGCTGGTGTTTAACCGCACCGGGGTTTACATCTCGATGGTGCACATCCTGCTGCCGTTCATGATCCTGCCGATCTACAGCGTGATGAAAGGCATCTCGCCGACTTACATGCGTGCCGCGATTTCCCTCGGCTGCCATCCGTTCGCCAGTTTCTGGCGGGTGTACTTCCCGCAGACTTACGCAGGTGTCGGCGCCGGTTGCCTGTTGGTGTTCATCCTCGCCATCGGCTACTACATCACCCCGGCGCTGCTGGGCAGCCCGAACGATCAGATGGTCAGCTACTTCGTCGCGTTCTACACCAACACCAGCATCAACTGGGGCATGGCCACCGCACTCGGCGGGCTGTTGCTGCTGGCGACCGTGGTGCTTTATCTGATCTACAGCTGGCTGGTAGGCGCCAGTCGCCTGCGCCTGAGCTAAGGGGAATTTGAAATGCTGAGTCCTTATATGTCGCCCGTCGAGCGGGTGTGGTTCTACAGCTTGCGGATCCTCTGCGGCTTGATCCTGTTGTTCCTGATCCTGCCGGTGCTGGTGATCGTGCCACTGTCGTTCAACTCGGGCAGTTTCCTGGTGTATCCGCTGCAAGGCTTTTCGCTGCACTGGTATCAGGACTTCTTCGCTTCGGCGGAATGGATGCGCTCGCTGAAGAACAGCATCATCGTCGCCCCGGCCGCGACCGTGCTGGCGATGGTGTTCGGCACGTTGGCGGCCATCGGCCTGACCCGTGGCGACTTTCCCGGCAAGCCGCTGGTGATGGCGCTGGTGATTTCGCCGATGGTGGTGCCGGTGGTGATCATCGGTGTGGCCAGTTACCTGTTCTTCGCGCCGCTGGGCCTGGGCAACAGTTTCTTCTCGCTGATTGTGGTGCACGCGGTGCTCGGTGTGCCGTTCGTGATCATCACGGTGTCGGCGACGCTGCAGGGTTTCAACCATAACCTGGTGCGGGCGGCGGCCAGTCTTGGTGCTTCGCCATTGACCACGTTCCGCCGGGTGACTTTGCCGCTGATTGCGCCGGGGGTAATTTCCGGGGCGCTGTTTGCTTTTGCGACCTCGTTCGATGAGGTGGTGGTGACGCTGTTTCTCGCAGGTCCCGAGCAGGCGACGCTGCCACGGCAGATGTTCAGCGGGATTCGCGAGAACCTGAGCCCGACGATTGCGGCGGCTGCGACGTTGTTGATTGCCTTCTCGGTGATTCTGTTGCTGACGCTGGAATGGTTGCGTGGGCGGAGTGAAAAACTGCGTACTGCTCAGGTTTAGTGTTCGGCTTGAGATCGTTACCCCCTCACCCCAACCCTCTCCCCCAAGGGGGCGAGGGGAAAGGGAGCAGATATTCGTGCAGTTCAGAATCTGTGTTCGACTTGAGGAAGGGAGCTGATCTACACGCTTTTCAAAACCTGAGTTCGACTCGGTAATTCAGGTCGGTGTATAGCGAAAACTCACCACGGTCAGTCCCCTCTCCCTACGGGCGGTCCGACGTTTCGGGAGGGTTAGGGTGAGGGCGCTCTTGATCTTGCCTCCGTCATTCACACCCTGAATACCAGACAACCCGAATTCCCCAGCTACGCTTGTGCTCAGCTCCCACATCTATAAGAGGCTGCGCACGATGAGTCTTTCCTCGTTCAAGATTGCTCACAAACTGATCACCGGCGCCGGGGCCATCGAGCAACTGGCGGCCGAGCTAACGCGGCTGGATATAGACAACCCGCTGATCGTCACCGATGCCGCGCTGGTCAAGTCCGGGACTGTAGAGCTGGCGCTGGCGCAGATCGGCCAGCGTGAATATGAAATCTTCGACCGCGTGTTGCCCGATCCGGAAATCGCCATCGTCGAGGATTGCATGCGTGTCTACCGAGAGGGCGGGCATGACGGTCTGATTGGCCTCGGTGGCGGCAGTGCCATCGACATCGCCAAGAGCGTCGCGGCGTACGCCGGTTATCACGGCGCGCTGGAGGATCTGTTCGGCGTCGATCAGGTGCCGCGCAAAGGCCCGCCGCTGATCGCCATCCCGACTACGGCCGGCACCGGTTCTGAAGTGACCAACGTCGCCATCCTTTCGGACAAGGTCGCCCAACTGAAGAAAGGCATCGTCAGCGACTACCTGTTGCCGGATGTGGCGCTGGTCAGCCCGCAGATGACCCTGACCTGCCCGCGCAGCGTGACGGCCGCCAGCGGTGTCGATGCGCTGGTGCATGCCATCGAATCCTACTTGTCACTGAATGCCTCGCCGATCACCGATTCACTGGCCATCGGCGCGATCAAGTTGATCGCCCGGTCCTTGCCCAAGGCCTACGCCAATCCCTCCAACCTGCAAGCCCGAGAGGACATGGCCACCGCCAGCCTGATGGCCGGCATGGCGTTCGGCAATGCCGGGGTCGGCGCGGTGCATGCACTGGCGTATCCGCTGGGCGGGCGTTTCAACATTGCCCACGGCGTCAGCAATGCGTTGCTGCTGCCGTATGTCATGACCTGGAACAAGATGGCCTGCGTCGAGCGGATGCAGGATATCGCCGAAGCCATGGGGGTGAAGACCGCTCATCTGAGTCTCAACGAGGCCGCCGACAGTGCGGTCGCGGCGATGACCGAACTGTGCGCGGCGGTAGAAATCCCGCTGGGCTTGCGCAGTTTCGGCGTGCCCGAAGAAGCGATCCCGGCCATGGCCGTGGAGGCCGCGGGAATCGAGCGCCTGATGCGCAACAACCCGCGCAAGCTCAGTGCTGCCGACATCGAGAAGATCTACCGGGCGGCGTACTGAGAAACTGCCGGTCATCGGTCATGGCACAACCCAATCATCGCGGTCACGGTGCGCGCGCGGAAACTTGAGGTATACAATGCGCGCCATCGTGATTTAGCTCAGAAAAGGTGCGTCATGCAGCCCTTCGTTATTGCTCCGTCGATTCTTTCCGCCGATTTCGCCCGCCTGGGCGAGGAAGTGGACAACGTTCTGGCCGCCGGTGCCGACTTCGTCCACTTCGATGTCATGGACAACCACTACGTACCGAACCTGACCATCGGCCCGATGGTCTGCGCCGCGCTGCGCAAGTACGGCGTGACCGCGCCGATCGACGCCCACCTGATGGTCAGCCCGGTGGATCGCATCGTCGGCGACTTCATCGAAGCCGGCGCCACCTACATCACCTTCCACCCGGAAGCCACGCTGCACGTCGATCGTTCGCTGCAACTGATCCGTGAAGGCGGCTGCAAATCCGGCCTGGTGTTCAACCCGGCGACCCCGCTGGACGTGCTCAAGTACGTGATCGACAAGGTCGACATGGTCTTGCTGATGAGCGTCAACCCGGGCTTCGGCGGGCAGAAATTCATCCCCGGCACCCTCGACAAGCTGCGCGAAGCGCGGGCGATCATCGATGCCTCGGGCCGTGACATCCGCCTGGAAATCGACGGCGGCGTCAACGTCAACAACATCCGCGAAATCGCTGCCGCTGGCGCCGACACCTTCGTGGCCGGCTCGGCGATCTTCAATGCGCCGAACTATCAGGAAGTCATCGACAAGATGCGTTCCGAATTGGCGCTGGCTCGCCCATGAGCGGTTTTGAGCAGCTGTTACCGGGGCAACTGCCGCGGTTGGTGATGTTCGATCTGGATGGCACGCTGATCGATTCGGTACCCGACCTGGCGGCGGCTGTGGATAACATGCTGCTCTCGCTCGGGCGCAAGCCTGCCGGTATCGAGTCGGTACGCGAGTGGGTCGGCAACGGTGCGCCGGTGCTGGTGCGCCGCGCATTGGCCGGCGGTATCGATCATTCCTCCGTGGATGACGTCGAAGCCGAGCATGCGCTGGAGGTTTTCATGGAGGCCTACGGCGCCAGCCATGAGCTGACCGTGGTCTATCCCGGCGTGCGCGACACCCTGAAATGGCTGCACAAGCAGGGCGTGGCCATGGCGCTGATCACCAACAAGCCGGAGCGCTTCGTTGCACCGCTGCTGGATCAGATGAAGATCGGCCGCTACTTCAAGTGGATCATCGGCGGCGATACCCTGCCGCAGAAGAAGCCTGACCCGGCGGCGCTGTTCTTCGTCATGAAGATGTCCGGCATTCCGGCCTCGCAATCGCTGTTCGTCGGCGATTCGCGCAGCGACGTGCTGGCGGCGAAAGCGGCGGGGGTCAAATGCGTTGGGCTCAGTTATGGCTACAACCATGGCCGGCCGATTGCCGAGGAATCCCCGGCGCTGGTGATCGACGATCTGCGCAAGCTAATTCCCGGTTGCCTGGATACGGCCGCTGAGATAACGTTGCCCGACGCTTCTCAATCCCCTTCTGGAAACGCCATCGTGGTGGTCACCCGCAAACTCTGGATGAAAGTCATCAAGGCCCTGGCCCGCTGGCGTTGGCGCGCCTGACTTGTTCCTGGCCGGCCTGCCGGCGCGTTTGCACACCTGACTGATTTGCCCCTCACACCACGAGGCACCCTATGATCCGCGAAGAATTCCTGCGTCTGGCCGCTGACGGCTACAACCGCATTCCGCTGGCCTGCGAAACCCTGGCCGACTTCGACACCCCGCTGTCGATCTACCTGAAACTGGCCGACCAGCCCAACTCCTACCTGCTCGAATCGGTGCAGGGCGGCGAGAAATGGGGCCGTTACTCGATCATCGGCCTGCCGTGCCGCACCGTGCTGCGGGTTCACGATCATCACGTGAGTATCACCGTCGATGGCGTCGAGACCGAAAGCCACGATGTCGAAGACCCGCTTGCCTTCGTCGAAACCTTCAAGGCCCGCTACAACGTGCCGACCATTGCCGGTCTGCCGCGCTTCAACGGCGGTCTGGTGGGTTACTTCGGTTACGACTGCGTGCGTTATGTAGAGAAGCGCCTCGGCAAATGCCCGAACCCGGATCCGCTGGGCGTGCCGGACATTCTGCTGATGGTCTCCGATGCGGTGGTGGTGTTCGACAACCTCGCCGGCAAGATGCACGCGATCGTGCTGGCCGACCCGGCGCAGGCCGATGCCTACGAGCAAGGCCAGGCGCAATTGCAGCAACTGCTGGAAAAACTGCGTCAGCCGATCACCCCGCGCCGTGGCCTGGATTTCAGCAAGCAGCAGGCGGCCGAGCCGGTGTTCCGCTCCAGTTTCACCCAGGACGACTACGAAAAAGCCGTCGACACCATCAAGGAATACATCCTCGCCGGTGACTGCATGCAGGTGGTGCCGTCCCAGCGCATGTCGATCGACTTCAAGGCAGCGCCGATCGATCTGTACCGCGCACTGCGTTGCTTCAACCCGACGCCGTACATGTACTTCTTCAACTTCGGCGATTTCCACGTCGTCGGCAGTTCGCCGGAAGTGCTGGTACGGGTCGAAGACAACCTGATCACTGTACGCCCGATTGCCGGCACCCGTCCTCGCGGCGCCACCGAAGAGGCGGACGTGGCGCTGGAAGAAGACCTGCTGTCCGACGACAAGGAAATCGCCGAGCACCTGATGCTGATCGACCTCGGTCGCAACGACACCGGGCGCGTATCGGAAATCGGCTCGGTGAAGCTCACCGAGAAGATGGTCATCGAGCGTTATTCCAACGTAATGCACATCGTGTCTAACGTCACCGGTCAGTTGAAGGCCGGGCTGACGGCGATGGACGCGCTGCGGGCGATCCTGCCGGCGGGCACCTTGTCCGGCGCGCCGAAGATCCGTGCGATGGAAATTATCGACGAGCTGGAGCCGGTCAAGCGTGGCGTGTATGGCGGCGCGGTCGGGTACTTCGCCTGGAACGGCAACATGGACACCGCGATTGCGATCCGTACCGCAGTGATCAAGAACGGCGAACTGCACGTGCAGGCCGGTGGCGGCATCGTCGCCGACTCGGTGCCGGCGCTGGAATGGGAAGAAACCATCAACAAGCGCCGGGCGATGTTCCGCGCTGTTGCACTGGCCGAGCAAACCCCGGACTGAGTGATTGCTGATTCAGCCAAAAAAAACGCGGCGCCTGTGAGGGCGCCGCGTTTTTTTATGGCCTGCGAATCAGAAGTCGAGCGCTACGCCGACGTTGATCCCTTGCTGGGTGAAGTCGTCATCCTTGCGGATGTCGTAGCTGGCGCGCAATGCCAGATCCTTGGTGAGGTTGTGGCTCACGCCGAGGTTCAGGCGGTTGAGGTTGGTTTGAGGGGCATAGCCGGCCAGGGTATAGCGGTTGTTCGGCAGGCTATTGAGGTTCATCGTCACATGCTGGGTGTCGTCGTTGTACTCGCGCTCATGGGCCAGTTCGCCGAACACCTGGGTCTGCGAGGTGATCTGGTACTTGCCCTGGATCCCGAGGCCGAGACGCCGGGAAATGCGCGACTGGTCATCGAACGTCAGTGCCGTGGAGTCGGCGCCGTTTTCCGAATAGCCATCGACTTCAACCTTGGCAAAGTCGGCACTGACGAATGGCGACAGGTGCCATGGGCTGCTTGCTTCTGGCGCAATGTCGTAGCCCACGCGTCCGCTGAAGGCCAGGACATAGCCGTCGGTATCGCCTTTCTCGCCGCGTTCGTTGACCCCCAGTTGGAATTTGCGTTTGAGGCTGTCGTAATCCAGATGCCCGGCGGTCACGGCGGCGTCACCCCACCAGCGGTTCTGCTGGTACTGGGCGAATGCGGTGCCCAGATAAGTGTTCAGCTTGTAGTCCGAATCGTTGTCGCCGGCCTCGAGTTTCTGATTGTAGAAACCGGCCGCCACGCCCACGCGCCAGGCGTCGTTGAGGCGGTAGCTGCCGCCGATGTTCAGGTTGTAACCGTTGCCGTCGGCGCTGGCGCCGCTGCGTTGGCTGTCGAAGTCCTGATGCTGGCCGCCGCCGGCGACAATCGCCCGCCATTGGCCAACGGCCTGCCAGTTTTCCCAATCTGCCAGCCACTGGTTGCGCAGCTCATCCTGATGCGAGCGCAGGGTGCCTTGGGCCATTTGCGGCAACAGGGTCGCTTCCCATGGCGCGGCCAGCAGTGAGTAAGCGTAATCGGCGATCAGGCGCTGCCCGGCTTCTGTTGGGTGAACGGCGTCGTTGTAGATCAGCTTGGTCGGATCCGGGGTGGCGCTGTTGATCCCGTACCGCGCGTTCTCCGTGCAGCTGTTGCCGCTGAAGCAGGTGCCGACCAGATTCTGGTCAGTTGCCAGGCCGAACTGCGCCGGATTGGCGAATGCCTCTTTGAGCAGAACCGGGACGTTCAGCGGGATGACGTTGGCATTGACGCTCTGCAACTGGCTGACCAGTTCGGTGTTGAACTGGGCGCTGAGTTGCGAAGTGAACGCTTGCAGCGGCGAACCGTTGATGGCTGGCGTCAGGCCGATGTCCGGCAACAGCCAGACCATGATGTAACGGGCGCCGGCGCCTTGCAGTGTGCGTACGCTGTCGACCAGTCGATCGGCAGCGGCATTCGCCTGAGGAAGACTGGTGACGCGGCCCTGGAGGAAATCGTTGCCACCCCCGGTCAGGTAATACAGGGCATTCGGGTCGGCGCGGAAACCGTTCGACGGCAGATAACCGGCGCGGGTACGTTCACCAGTGGCGGACTGGCTGGTGATCGAGTCGAGAATCTGGTCGGTACGATAGCCGCCCACGGCCCAGTTGTTACCGTCCGGCTGGCCTTGGCCGGCACGTACCGCTGAGGACGAGGAGGCGGTTTGATCCGGTGTGAAGCCAAGTCGGCCACCGAGCAGTTGCGTCGAGTTCAGCGAGCGGAGTTCACCGCTGCCGTCCAGATAGACCGGGCCGGTGCGGTTGGTGTAGCGCTGCGTGGCGCCGGCCGGGCCGCCGCTGTCAGTGAAAGTCCCGGCATCGCTCAGGCTGTCACCGAAGACCACGAAATTCGAATAAGGATTGGGTGCGGCGTTCGCCTGGGCGCAGGCCATCGCGAGCAGGCATCCGGCGAGCGGTACAAACAACGTCTGTTTGATCATGAGCAAGTCCGTTTATTTATTGTTGTAGTGAACGAAACGACAGTACCAAAAACTTCCGGCGATTTGCCATCGGTCGTCAACCCTCCCATTGTTTTATCCCCCACGGCCCCGGCCATATTGCACGCTCCGCCCAGCTAAGTTACTGTGCCGAAACGTATGAACGAGACCTTCCCCGTGTTGATCACCAGCAAACTTCTGGATCAAGTCATCAAGGCACACGCCCGCTGGCGTTGGCGCGCCTGAATCTATTCTGCCGGCCCCGCCGGATCTGTATCGCTTTGCCTTCCTTGCCCGTTTGAAATGCCGCTGTGCCGACGCGACCTGCGCGTCTGAACGTGTGCAGCGCCCTGGCAAGTCATCCGAAGGCTGTCTTCAAGTCAGAATTCAAGAGGTTCGAAACGCCATGTTGCTGATGATCGACAACTACGACTCCTTTACTTACAACGTTGTGCAATACCTCGGCGAGCTGGGTGCCGAGGTCAAGGTGGTGCGCAACGACGAACTGACCATCGCCGAAATCGAAGCGCTCAACCCTGAGCGGATCGTGGTTTCCCCGGGCCCGTGCACACCGACCGAAGCCGGCATCTCCATCGAAGCCATCAAGCACTTCGCCGGCAAACTGCCGATCCTCGGCGTCTGCCTCGGTCACCAGTCCATCGGCCAGGCTTTTGGCGGCGATGTCGTCCGCGCCCGGCAGGTGATGCACGGTAAGACTAGCCCGGTATTCCACGAGGACAAGGGCGTGTTTGCCGGGCTGAACCGGCCGCTGACCGTCACCCGCTATCATTCCCTGATCGTTAAACACGAAACGTTGCCCGATTGCCTGGAGCTGACGGCGTGGACCCAGCTCGATGACGGTTCGGTCGACGAAATCATGGGCCTGCGTCACAAGACCCTGAACATCGAGGGCGTACAGTTCCACCCGGAATCGATCCTCACCGAACAGGGCCATGAACTGTTCGCCAACTTCCTCAAACAAACCGGCGGCACGCGCTAAGGACTTCCCATGAATATCAAGACAGCCCTGAGCCGTATCGTCGATCACCTTGACCTCAGCACCGATGAAATGCGCGACGTGATGCGCGAAATCATGACCGGCCAATGCACGGACGCGCAGATCGGCGCGTTCATGATGGCCATGCGCATGAAGAGCGAGAGCATCGACGAAATCGTCGGCGCCGTGTCGGTGATGCGCGAACTGGCGGACAAGGTCGAACTCAAGACCCTCGACGGCGTGGTCGATGTGGTCGGCACCGGCGGTGACGGGGCAAACATTTTCAACGTGTCGACCGCGTCTTCCTTTGTGGTCGCTGCGGCCGGTTGCACCGTGGCCAAGCACGGTAACCGTGCAGTGTCGGGCAAGAGCGGCAGTGCCGACCTGCTGGAAGCCGCCGGCATCTACCTCAACCTGACCCCGGTTCAGGTGGCGCGCTGCATCGATAACGTCGGCATCGGTTTTATGTTTGCCCAGACTCACCACAAAGCCATGAAGTACGCCGCCGGCCCGCGCCGCGATCTCGGTCTGCGCACCCTGTTCAACATGCTCGGCCCGCTTACGAATCCGGCCGGTGTGAAACATCAGGTGGTGGGCGTGTTCACCCCGGCGCTGTGCCGGCCGTTGGCTGAAGTCTTGCAGCGTCTGGGCAGCAAGCACGTGCTGGTGGTGCATTCGAAGGACGGTCTGGATGAATTCAGCCTGGCGGCGCCGACCTTTGTCGCCGAGCTGAAAGACGATCAGATCTCCGAGTATTGGGTCGAGCCGGAAGATCTGGGCATGAAGAGCCAGAGCCTGCATGGCCTGTCGGTCGAAGGCCCGGAAGCGTCGCTGGCGCTGATCCGCGATGCACTGGGCAAGCGCAAGACCGAGAACGGCCAGAAGGCTGCCGAAATGATCGTGCTCAATGCCGGTGCGGCGCTGTACGCCGCCGACCTGGCGAAAAGTCTGAAAGAGGGCGTGGCACTGGCCCACGACGCTCTGCACACCGGTCTTGCTCGGGAAAAACTCGAGGAGTTGGGTGCCTTTACCGCGGTATTCAAAGTGGAGAATGAGGGATGAGTGTACCGACGGTTCTGGAAAACATTCTGGCCCGCAAGGTTCAGGAAGTCGCCGAGCGTAGCGCTCGTGTGAGCCTGAGCGAGCTGGAAAGTCTGGCCAAGGCGGCCGATGCCCCCCGTGGTTTTGCCCAGGCATTGCTGGCGCAGGCCAAGAAGAAACAACCGGCAGTGATCGCCGAAATCAAGAAGGCGTCGCCGAGCAAAGGCGTGATCCGCGAGAACTTCGTTCCCGCCGAGATCGCCAAAAGCTACGAGAAGGGCGGGGCGACCTGCCTGTCGGTGCTGACCGATATCGACTACTTCCAGGGCGCCGATACCTACCTGCAACAGGCCCGCGCGGCGTGCTCACTGCCGGTGATCCGCAAGGATTTCATGATCGATCCGTACCAGATCGTCGAAGCCCGTGCCTTGGGCGCCGATTGCGTGTTGTTGATCGTCTCCGCGCTGGATGACGTGAAAATGGCCGAACTGGCGTCGGTGGCCAAAGATGTCGGCCTCGATGTGCTGGTAGAAGTGCACGACGGCGATGAGCTGGAACGCGCGTTGAAAACCCTCGACACGCCGCTGGTCGGAGTCAACAACCGCAATCTGCACACCTTTGACGTGAGTCTGGAAACCACCCTCGACTTGCTGCCGCGCATTCCGCGTGATCGCCTGGTCATCACTGAGAGCGGCATCCTCAATCGTGCCGATGTCGAGTTGATGGAGATCAGCGATGTCTATGCGTTTCTGGTCGGCGAAGCGTTCATGCGCGCCGAAAGCCCGGGCATTGAACTGCAGCGTCTGTTCTTCCCTGAACGCGGCGTTCCGGTGAGCGGTTCGACCCTCGACTGATTCATTCAGACCGAGTCGACTCATTCGCGGGCAAGCCCGCTCCCACAGGAGAAATGCATTCCTGATCTGGGAGCGGGCTTGCTCGCGAAGAGGCCATAAGATTCACCACAGACTGATCGTCTAACGGACTTCTTTATGACTCCAGTTTCCCTGACCATCGAAGCCGGCCTGCAAGCCGAACAGGATCTGCTGGCCTCGGTCTGCGCTGGCGATGCCGAATTTGGCTTGCTGTTCTGGCAGCCCAGCGATCGCGCTTTGGTCATGCCGCGCCGTTTGAATCGTCTCTCCGGATTCGATCACGCCTGCGAAGTCTCCGCTGCTGCCGGCTGGCCGGTGTTGCTGCGTGAAACCGGTGGCGAACCGGTTCCGCAATCGGCGTCGACCATCAATATTGCACTGGTCTATGCACCGCCTCGCAGCGAAGGCGATCTGAACCGCATCGAAACCGGTTACCGGCGTCTGTGTGATCCGATTTGTGAGTTGCTGGATGAGTTGGGCGGCACTTCGTCGTTGGGTGAAATCGACGGTGCGTTTTGCGACGGTCGCTTCAACGTCAATCTCGACGGTCGCAAGATGGTCGGCACCGCTCAGCGCTGGCGCCAGAGTCAGGGTGGTCAGCGTCCGGTGGGGTTGGTGCACGGGGCGATGCTGGTGGATGACGAACGTGAGTCGATGGTCGCGGCGGTCAACCGATTCAACGAGGCGTGTGGCCTGGAGCAGCGGGTGCGTGCCGCCAGCCACATCGCTCTGCACGAAAAATTCCCGGCGCCCCATGCACTGGCACGCCTTGATGAACTCTTTCGTTTGATGCTGGCGCAGATCTACGCCGGCTGAGATTGAGAACTCAGCGAGTGCCGAAGACCACCATGGTCTTGCCTTTCACATCGACCAGGTTGCGTTCTTCAAGATCCTTGAGCACGCGACCGACCATCTCTCGCGAACACCCGACGATCCGGCCGATTTCCTGACGGGTCACCTTGATCTGCATGCCGTCCGGGTGAGTCATGGCGTCCGGTTGCTTGCACAGCTCCAGCAGGCAGCGAGCGACACGGCCGGTAACGTCGAAGAACGCCAGGTCGCCGACCTTGCGTGTGGTGTTGCGCAGACGTTGTGCAATTTGTCCGCTGAGTACGTAGAGAATGTCCGGATCCTGTTGCGACAATTCGCGGAACTTGGCGTAGCTGATTTCCGCGACTTCGCATTCAACCTTGGCCCGCACCCAGGCGCTGCGCTGCTGTTCCTGGCCGGCCTCTTCGAAAAGACCCAGCTCGCCGAAGAAGTCCCCGGCATTCAGGTACGCGATGATCATTTCGCGGCCGTCGTCGTCCTCGATCAGGATCGTGACCGAACCGCGGATGATGAAATACAGAGTGTCGGAGCGATCTCCGGCGCAGATGATGTTGCTCTTGGCCGCGTGACGGCGGCGCTGGCAATGCATCAGCAGCTTGTCGAGGTTCTTGATTTTGGGTGTGGGGGTAATACCAACCATGGTTGTATCCCGAAAAGACTGCACGGTTATATTTGGTTTTTATATGAGGCGCTGAGGCGGTCGCTACACAGTCTGGCGAAGGCGCCAGTGAATTGGCGCCAGCTTACCAGACACTTCGTCGAAATTTCGAGAAATCACCTACGTTAAAGGTGCATTCGTCCTAGGAACCTGCTCGCTGTCCGGGCAGGGCCCTGTGCTAAGCTGGCGACCCTTTTTTCTACAGTGGAGTCTTGGCGATGAAGGCACGCATCCAATGGGCTGGCGAAGCCATGTTCCTCGGCGAATCCGGCAGCGGTCATGTCGTGGTCATGGACGGTCCGCCGGACGCCGGTGGTCGTAACCTGGGTGTCCGCCCGATGGAAATGCTCCTGCTGGGTGTCGGCGGTTGCAGCAATTTCGACGTGGTCAGCATTTTGAAGAAGTCCCGTCAGGCCGTTGAAAGCTGCGAAGCCTTTCTGGATGCCGAACGCGCGACCGAAGATCCGAAAGTGTTTACCAAGATCCACATGCACTTCGTGGTCAAGGGTCGGGGTTTGAAAGAAGCCCAGGTCAAACGCGCCATCGAACTGTCTGCGGAGAAGTATTGCTCGGCCTCGATCATGCTCGGCGCGGCTGGCGTAGCGATCACCCACGACTACGAAATCGTTGAACTCGGCTGAGCCGACATTCAACTATCATAAAAGCAGTGCAGACTCTGGCGATCCCCCGCTGACGTCTGCATAATGCGCCACTTTTTTCAGGGCCGTGATCAGTCAATCGACGGGTCATCCGCCTGAACAGATAACCAAAATCGCCATCGCGAAGAGGTGTTAACCGTCCTACGCAGGTGCGTTGTTCGCACTTGACGGGCATGCTTGATCACGCGGCCGTGCCGCATACATAGAGAGTTTTTAACGGTGAAAAGCAAACTCAAGCTCCACGGGTTCAATAACCTGACAAAGACCTTGAGCTTCAACATCTATGACATCTGCTACGCGGAAACCCCGCAAGACCAGCAGGCTTACGTCGAGTACATCAATCAAGAGTACAACGCCGAACGCCTGACGCAGATCCTCACGGAAGTTGTCGAAATCATTGGTGCCAACATTCTGAACATTGCGAGTCAGAACTATGAGCCTCAGGGTGCCAGCGTCACGATTCTGATCTCGGAAGAGCCGGTGACCCCCACCGAAAGCCAGATCGAAGAGTCCCCGGGCCCATTGCCCGAAATCATCCTGGCCCACCTCGACAAGAGCCACATCACGGTGCACACCTACCCGGAAATCCATCCGGATGCCGGTATCGCGACCTTCCGTGTGGACATCGATGTGTCGACCTGTGGTGTCATTTCACCGCTCAAAGCGCTCAACTTCCTCATTCACCAGTTCGATTCGGACATCGTGACCGTGGATTACCGTGTGCGCGGCTTCACCCGTGACGTTGAAGGCAACAAGCACTTCATCGACCACGAGATCAACTCGATCCAGAACTACCTTTCCGATGACACTCGCGACGCGTACCAGATGACCGACGTGAACGTGTACCAGGAAAACCTGTTCCACACCAAAATGCTGCTGAAGAACTTCGAACTGGACAACTACCTGTTCGGCGATGCCACCAGCAACCTGTCTTCCGAGCAACGCGCTCAGGTGACCGAGCGTGTGAAACACGAAATGCTGGAAATCTTCTACGCGCGCAATATGCCGAGCTAAGAAATCCGGGCACAAAAAAAGGCGACTGCTTTGCGGCAGTCGCCTTTTTTACGGGCGTTTTTCAGATCCGGTAAGTGCTCTTGGTCATCACTTTGGCCAGCAGGCTCATGCCGAACTTCACCGGCGCCGGGAAGCGGAAGCCGCCGGCCTCCAGTGCGCTTTCCGCGTGATGTTCTTCATCTATGCGCATCTGTTCCAGAATCGCCCGGGATTTTTCGTCCTCGGCCGGCAGTTGCTCCAGATGCTCGTTCAGATGCTTGCAGACTTGATGCTCGGTGGCGGCGACAAATCCGAGGCTGACCTTGTCGCTGATCAGCCCGGCGACTGCGCCGATCCCGAACGACATGCCGTAGAACAGCGGATTGAGCACGCTGGTGTGGCTGCCCAACTGGTGAATGCGCTGTTCGCACCAGACCAGATGATCGATCTCTTCTTCAGCCGCATGCTCCATGGCCTCGCGCACCTGCGGCAGCTTGGCGGTCAGCGCCTGGCCCTGATACAGCGCCTGGGCGCAGACTTCGCCGGTGTGGTTGATGCGCATCAGACCGGCGACGTGGCGGGTGTCTTCATCGCTCATCTGCACATCGGGCTGCACGATCGCTGGCGACGGACGGTACGGCTGGCCGCTGAAGGGCAGCAAGGTACGCATCGCGGCATCGGCTTGCAGCAGAAGACGATCAATGGGCGAGTAGTGACGTTGGGTAGTCATGCTGACCTCCGGGAAGAATCTCGGCGGCCAGTTTAACCGAATCGGCCGGGGAAGGTTTGCGCTGGGTCATGTGGGAGCGGGGCGCTCCCACCGATCTCTGGGTTCAATCAGCCCGGCGGCCAGTTCATCTGGCGTTGACCGAGAACGTGCATGTGAATGTGGTAGACCGTCTGCCCGCCCATTTCATTGCAGTTCATCACCACCCGGAAGCCTTCCTCGCAGCCCAGCTCCAGCGCCAGACGCTGGGCGGTGAACAGGATATGCCCGGCCAGTGCCTTGTCGTCTTCGGTCAGGTCATTGAGGGTGCGCACCGGTTTCTTCGGGATCACCAGAAAATGCACCGGTGCCTGTGGGGCGATATCGTGGAACGCCAGAACCTGGTCGTCCTCGTAAATGATCTTCGCCGGGATTTCCCGGTTGATGATTTTGGTGAACAGAGTATCCACAGCTGTTTTCTCCGTTGTTTGGGCTGGCCTGAGTGTACTCATAGGGTGATAAGGCCGCCCAGTGTTTTGCCGTAGGACTTTTCAGCGCGGGCAGTAAGCCTTGTTGACCATGCCGATAATCGTGCGATTGAGCCAGCGCGAACCGAGCCGTGGCAGAAAGGCGAACCAGCGGTTTCGGCGTCCGGGAATGATGATTGCGCGGTTTTTCTCCAGGGCGCGCACGGTATACAGCGCGACCTCCTCGGGGCTCATCAGCAATTTGCTGGCGTTGAGTTTGTCGTTGTTCAGTTGCGCGGTGCGAAAGAACGCGGTGCGGGTCGGACCGGGGCAGAGCACCGACACTTTGACCGCACACTTCTTCAATTCCACCCGCAGTGCTTCCGAGAAGTGCAGAACATACGCCTTGCTGGCGTAGTAGGTGCTCATCCAGGGCCCGGGGTTGAAGGCCGCCACCGACGCGACATTGAGAATCTGTCCGCCGCCCTGCAACGCCATGCTGTTGCCGATGGCATGGCAGAGGCGGGTGAGGGCGAGGATGTTCACTTCGATCAGGTCCTGTTCGGTCATCCAGTCCTGGGCCAGAAACGGGCCGCAAGTACCGATGCCGGCGCAATTGACCAGCAGATCGATCTGCCGATCGCCTTCTTCCAGCTCCAGCAGGAAACCGGACAGGCGCAGCGGCTCACCGAGGTCGCAGGCGCGGAACAGCACCTCCACGCCGAAGCGTTGGGTCAGTTCAATCGCAATGCTTTCCAGCTGATCACGCTGGCGGGCCACCAGAATCAGGCTGCGGCCACGGCGCGCCAGGGCTTCGGCCATCGCCAGGCCGATGCCACTGGAGGCGCCGGTGATCAGAGCGTAACGGGTCATGCAAATCTCCATCGCAACAGCGCCGCGCCGTCGACGCAGGTGTCACGGCGGGGAGCGTTGTTCATTCTTTCGCAGAGTCTACAGGGGCGAGGGCGGCTTCGGCTGCATCGTCTGCCGAATTCGCGGCCGGCTCGACTTCGACATCGATTTCATCGGTGGTCACCGAACCGCTCTCATAGCTGCTTTCAAGACTGCTTTCGTATTCCTGCTGGATGGCGGTAATCCCACCCAGCAAGCCGCCCATGAAAAACAGCCCGATAAACACGATCCACAAAGAGCACAGCACTTTGACTGCCGTACTGTTCGGCGGAGGTGGTGGGCCATAGCGGTTGGCGCCGGTATTGCCCGGCACGACCATGATCACCAGCGGGAAGAAGCTGCCCACGAACGGAACAAGGGTCAGCAGCCAGAGCCATCCCGACCAGCCGATATCGTGCAAGCGCTGAATGCTGAACAGGATGCCGACGATCGCGAAGGCCAGAAACAGGAAGAAGGCGAGAAGACCGCCGATGATCAGGCCGGTCGTCGAGTCGGCGCTCACCAGGCCCAGACCGATCAGCGCGAACACGCTGACGATTGGCAGGGCGACCAGGCTCAACACCATCGACCATGCAAGGTAACGCAAGCGGCCGATCCGGCCTTCGACGCTGAGCGGCTTGAGAGGCGCGAATGCCGGCAGGCTTTCACCGACGGCGGCGCGAGGGGGCGCATAAGGCGAGTCAGGCTCCGCGACGGCGGCGCTTTGCTCGTGGACATCCGACAGATTCAGCTCGATGGGCGTTTCCGCTTCGATCCGGGCATCGATCCCGGTCTTGCCCAGCGCTTGCAGATAAGTCTGCGCATCGCTGTGGGACAGATCACGCTTGAGTGCGACGGTGCGGCCATTGAACAGACGCTCGATGGCGGCAACATCGCTTTTGAACAGATCGGCCAGGTTGAGCTTGGCCGTGGTGACATCGACGCCGGGCTGGAGCGCGCCGTCGAAAACGATCTTGTAACGGGGTTCGCTCATGGCCGAGGCATCCTTGTCGCGAGATAAATTGAGTCTAAGGCCAGTCAGACAGCGACCGGCCAGGTTTCATTCAGCGCGGCCAGCGTTTCGGCAGTTGCGCTGCGTGCTCCAGGGCTTGGCGATATTCCGCATCAAGACGCGCCACCAGTTGATCCACGCTTGGCAGATCGTCGATCTGCCCGACGCCTTGACCTGCCGACCACACGGTTTTCCAGGCCTTGGCTTCGTCATTGATCGGCTTGAGTTTGTCGCCGAAGTTCACTTCACCCTTGCCCTGCAGGGCTGCCATGTCGAAACCGGCGGCCTCCAGGCTTTGACGCATGAAACTGGCCGGAACACCGGACACGGCAGGAGTATGAATGATGTCGGCGGCTTTGGCAGTCAGCAGCATCTGCTTGTAGGCGTCAGGCGCATGACTTTCAGTGGTGCCGATAAATCGCGTGCCGAAGTAGGCCAGATCCGCGCCGAGCAGTTGTGCGGCGAGAATCTCATGCCCATGGTTCAAACATCCTGCAAGCAACAGGGTCTTTTCGAAGAACTCGCGGATCTCGGAGATCAGCGAGAACGGGCTCCAGGTCCCGGCGTGCCCACCGGCACCGGCCGCGACGGCGATCAAGCCATCGACACCGGCCTCGGCGGCTTTCTCGGCATGGCGGCGGGTCGTCACGTCGTGGAAGACCAGACCGCCGTAGCTGTGCACGGCGTCTACCAGTTCCTTCACGGCACCAAGACTGGTGATGACGATGGGGACTTTGTGTTCGACGCAGATGTTCAGGTCCGCCTCCAGACGTGGATTGCTCTTGTGAACAATCAGATTCACGGCATAAGGCGCCGGGTTCTCCAGTGTCGCCAGTCCCGCTTCGATCTGCTCCAGCCAGGCCTTGAATCCGCTGCTTTCGCGTTGATTCAGCGCCGGAAAGCTGCCGACCACGCCGTTACGGCAGCACGCCAGCACCAGTTCAGGATTGGAGATCAGAAACATCGGTGCTGCCACTACGGGCAGACGCAGACGTTGTTCGAGCAGAGCGGGCAGCGACATCGGAAGTACCCCGGAAAGTTGTATTTGTTGAAGTTAGAACGGCTTGACCACGACCAGAATTACGATAGCCAGCAATAGCAGAACCGGCACTTCATTGAACCAGCGATAAAAGACATGGCTGCGGGTGTTCTCGCCACGGGCAAAACGTTTTACCTGCGCGCCGCACATGTGGTGGTAACCGATCAGCAGCACGACCAGGGTCAGTTTGGCGTGGATCCAGCCACCGCTGCTGAAGATGCTCGGGTTCAGGTAGATCAGCCAGCCGCCGAAGATCAGCGCGGCGATCATCGCCGGGCCCATGATGCCGCGATACAGCTTGCGCTCCATGATGCTGAAGCGTTCCTTGCTGATCGTGTCTTCACTTTGCGCGTGATAAACGAACAGTCGCGGAAGATAGAACAGCCCGGCAAACCAGCACACGATGCTGACGATATGTAGCGCTTTGATCCACAGATAGAGCATTTTTGGTTATTCCCTGATTCACGGTAGGCCGGATAGTAGAGGCTTGAGCGTCCGCACGTCACCTTGGCGGTTGTCGCAGGGGCGCGCGGCCCCTATTATCGACGGCTTTCCAGTGGGTTCGTTGAGGGCAGGTTTATGGTCAAGGTCGGTATCGTCGGCGGCACGGGTTACACCGGTGTCGAACTGCTGCGTCTGTTGGCACAGCATCCGCAGGCAGAAGTGGTGGTGATCACTTCCCGATCCGAGGCCGGTCTGGCCGTGGCTGAGATGTACCCGAACCTGCGCGGTCACTACGACGGTCTGGCATTCAGCGTGCCGGACATCAAGACCCTGGGCGCTTGCGACGTGGTGTTCTTCGCCACTCCCCACGGCGTTGCCCACGCACTGGCTGGCGAACTGCTGGCGGCCGGCACCAAGGTCATCGACCTGTCGGCTGATTTCCGTCTGCAGGACGCCGATGAATGGGCCAAGTGGTATGGCCAGCCGCACGGCGCGCCGGAGCTGCTGGACGAGGCGGTTTACGGCTTGCCGGAAGTCAATCGTGAGCAAATCAAGAAAGCACGCCTGATCGCGGTGCCGGGTTGCTATCCGACCGCGACGCAGCTGGGTTTCCTGCCGTTGCTTGAGGCGGGCATTGCCGATGCTTCGCACCTGATCGCCGACTGCAAATCCGGTGTCAGCGGTGCCGGTCGTGGCGCTGCCGTAGGCTCGCTGTACTCCGAGACGTCGGAAAGCATGAAGGCCTATGCGGTGAAAGGTCACCGTCATCTGCCGGAAATTCGCCAGGGGCTGCGTCGTGCGGCGGGCAAGGATGTCGGTCTGACTTTTGTGCCGCACCTGACGCCGATGATCCGTGGCATTCACTCCACGCTCTACGCGACTGTGGTGGACCGCTCGGTGGATCTGCAGGCGCTGTTCGAGAAACGTTATGCCAATGAGCCGTTCGTCGACATGATGCCGGCTGGCAGCCATCCGGAAACCCGCAGCGTGCGTGGCGCCAACGTCTGCCGAATCGCGGTTCACCGTCCACAGGATGGTGATCTGGTGGTGGTGCTTTCGGTGATCGACAATCTGGTCAAGGGCGCGTCGGGTCAGGCCGTGCAGAACATGAACATCCTGTTCGGGCTGGATGAGCGTCTGGGCCTGTCCCACGCTGGCATGCTGCCGTAACGACCGATCTTGCTTGGTAAAAAGGCCCGTCTGACGGGCCTTTTTGCATTCTGGTCGGTTGATCAGCTTTATTGATATACCGTAACAATAGTTGACCGATTTTCTAGGACAAGCGGATAATGCGCGTCATCACGCATTATGGCGGCGTAACGCCGGGAGATTGTCAGCATGAGCGTCGAATCCTTCACCCCCACGGCTTTGCAATTCACTCAAGGTGCCGCGCACAAGGTGAAGAGCCTGGTCGATGAAGAGGGGAATGATCGCTTGAAGCTGCGCGTATTCGTTACGGGCGGCGGTTGTTCAGGGTTTCAGTACGGCTTCACCTTCGATGAGGATGTGGCCGAGGACGACACCATCGTCGAGCGCGAAGGCGTCAGTCTGGTGGTTGATCCGATGAGCTTCCAGTACCTGGCAGGTGCCGAGGTGGATTATCAGGAAGGTCTGGAAGGTTCGCGTTTCGTGATCAAGAACCCGAATGCCACCACCACTTGTGGTTGCGGCTCCTCGTTCTCGATCTGATCGCGTTTCACCGAACACAATAAAACGCCGCAGAGCCTCACGGTTCTGCGGCGTTTTGTTATCTGCAATTTGTCAGTTGGGGTAGATGGCGCCGAGTACACGCAGGCCTTTGGCGCCGGTGACGCTCGGGCGATTGGCGGCGATGCCTTCCAGACAGCAGTGAGCCAGCCAGGCGAAGGCCATGGCCTCGACCCAGTCCGGATCAACGCCATGAGTCGACGTGCTGGCGACCTTGGCGTTCGGCAGCAACCCGGCCAGACGATTCATCAGTGTGGCGTTGTGAGCGCCACCGCCGCAGACCAGCAGTTCCCGAGTGTCGGACTGAGCGCTTTGCAGTGAGTCGACAATAGTCAGTGCGGTGAGCTCCAGCAGCGTCGCTTGCACGTTCTCCGCCGGGAACACTGGCAGGCGCGAAAGGTGTTGCTCCAGCCAGGGCAGGTTGAAGACTTCGCGACCAGTGCTCTTCGGGCCTTGCGTCACGAAAAACGGATCGCTGAGCAGGGCTTTCAGCAGGGTGGGCTCAACCTTGCCGCTGGCTGCCCATTGCCCGTTGCGGTCGTAGTTCTCGCCCTGGCGCTGATGAATCCAGGCATCCATCAGCACATTCCCCGGCCCACAGTCGAAACCGGCTACAGGCTTGTTCGGCTCGATCAGACTGAGATTGCTGAAGCCGCCGACATTCAGGACCGCGCGGTTGCCGGTAAGCTCTTCGAACAACGCTTCATGAAAGGCCGGAACCAGCGGGGCCCCCTGGCCACCGGCGGCTACATCGCGGCTACGGAAGTCGCTGACGACGGTGATGCCGGTCAGTTCAGTGAGCAGGGCGGGGTTACCGATCTGTACGGTGAAACCGCGCGCCGGTTCATGGCGAATGGTCTGGCCGTGGCTGCCGATCGCGCGAATGGCTTCAGGCTTGAGCTGTTGCTGTTCGAGGAGGGTATGGATCCCTTGCGCGGCGAGCTTCACCCAATTCTGCTGGGCAATCGCCGAGCGGGCGATTTCGTCAGGGCCGCTGGCGCACAAGCCAAGCAGTTCGGCGCGCAGGGTGTCAGGCATGGGGATGTAGTGCGTGGCGACCAGATTGATCGCCGAGGATTGCTCGATCAGGGCGATGTCCAGCCCGTCGAGACTGGTGCCGGACATCACGCCGATATACAGAGCCATGGGTTAACGTTTGCTCGAAGCCAGCATGGTGGCTTTTTCCTGATCCATACGAGCCATCAGTGGCTGGCTCTGCGCCAGGAAGCGAGCGCGTTCGGATTTGGCGATCGGGTCGGCCATCGGCAGCTTCTGGCCCAATGGATCGACGTGGACACCGTTGACCTGGAACTCATAGTGCAGGTGCGGTCCGGTGGACAGGCCGGTGGTGCCGATGTAACCGATCACCTGGCCCTGTTTAACTGTGCCGCCGGTCTTCACGCCCTTGGCGAAGCCCTGCATGTGTCCATACAGCGTACGGTAAGTGTTGCCGTGCTGGATGATCACGGTGTTGCCGTAACCGCCGCGACGGCCGGCCAGCAGCACTTTGCCGTCGCCGGCAGCCTTGATCGGCGTACCGCGCGGGGCGGCGTAGTCGACGCCTTTGTGGGCACGGATCTTGTTGAGGATCGGGTGTTTGCGGCCCATGGAAAATTTAGAGCTGATGCGGGCGAAGTCCACCGGTGTACGGATGAACGCCTTGCGCATGCTGTTGCCATCTGCGGTGTAGTAGCTGCTGTTGCCCTGCTTGTTGGTGTAACGCACGGCAGTGTAAGTCTTGCCGCGGTTGGTGAAGCGGGCGGACAGGATCGGACCGTTGCCAACGGCTTTGCCGTTGACCACTTTCTGTTCATAGATCACATCGAACTCGTCACCCTGGCGGATATCCTGGGCGAAGTCGACGTCGTAGCCAAAGACACTGGCCATGTCCATGGTCAGGCTGTGGGACAGGCCTGCGCGGGCGGCGGACTGCGACAGCGAGCTGTTGATCACACCGTGTACATAAGCGGTGCGAACAGTCGGTTTGGCGGTAACGCGGTTGAACACATAACCCTTGTCATTCTTGGTCAGGGTGATGGTTTCAACGTTGCTGATCTTGCTGTGCAGGTTGGTCAGCTGACCTTGTGGATTCAATTCGAATTCGAGTTTCTGGCCGTGTTTGAGCTGACTGAACTGCTTGGCTTGTTTATCACTGGCCAGCACTTCATGGACGGCCGCGGCCGGGAGGCCGACTTTCTCGAACAGTGTAGAAAGCGTATCGCCCTTGGAGACGATCACTTCCCTGTGATTTGGGGCCTTTTTTTCTTCAGCTACCGGTGTCGGCGCTGGTGCAGACTGAGCGGTTTCCTGCGTCTCTTCGGCGCTGTTTTCGATCTGCGCGAAAGGGGAGGCTACGGACTCATTTGTGGCTTGAGCTGCGTCGGCAGCGTCTTGATCTTGTGTCAGTTGTTCAGCAGGACTTTCCAGTTCAAGGCTCAGCGTTGTCTTTTTGGCTTCAACATCACTGGATGGAAACACCAGGAGCGCCAGGCTGAGAAGGGCGGCGATACCACTTGCGGCGAGCAGGTGGGTCTTCGGGTAAAGCGGTGGCGCTTTAGACGGTTCAGTGGTCATAAGTAATTTGACTTTGAAAAAGATGAATTGGAAAAGATGAATGACATGATGAAGATGAAATAACTGTATAAAATATAACCAAATCATCTCTGAAGCAAGTCTGCGGACGCCCTGTCCGTGGATTGGTGTCCGTGTGCCGGGCAAAACTTGTATTTGGTGCGCGATCTTGTATGGTTGGTTCCCTTTGAATCTGAGCCTTGCGGGTCTGTTATGAAGTCGGTTGAAGAGCAGCTAGCGCTGATTAAACGTGGTGCGGAAGAACTGTTGGTCGAGTCCGAGCTGATCGAAAAGCTCAAGCGTGGCCAGCCGCTGCGAATCAAGGCCGGCTTCGATCCAACTGCGCCGGACCTGCACCTTGGTCACACTGTGCTTATTAATAAGCTGCGCCAGTTCCAGGAGTTGGGGCATCAGGTGATCTTCCTTATTGGTGATTTCACCGGAATGATCGGTGATCCGAGCGGCAAGAGCGCCACTCGCCCTCCATTGACTCGTGAGCAGGTTCTGGAAAACGCCGAGACCTACAAGACTCAGGTGTTCAAGATTCTTGATCCGGCGAAAACCGAAGTCGCGTTCAACTCTACCTGGATGGATCAGATGGGGCCTGCGGACTTTATTCGTCTGACTTCGCAGTACACCGTTGCTCGTATGCTCGAGCGTGATGACTTCGACAAGCGCTACACCACCAATCAGCCGATTGCCATTCACGAATTCCTCTATCCGCTGGTGCAGGGTTATGACTCGGTTGCTTTGCGCGCTGACGTTGAGCTGGGTGGTACCGATCAGAAGTTCAACCTGCTGATGGGGCGTGAGCTGCAGCGGGGTTATGGCCAGGAAGCGCAGTGCATCCTGACGATGCCGTTGCTTGAAGGTCTGGATGGCGTGAAGAAGATGTCCAAGTCGCTGGGCAACTACGTTGGTATCCAGGAAGCGCCGGGCGTCATGTACAGTAAGCTGGTCTCGATTCCTGATGCGTTGATGTGGCGCTACTTCGAGTTGCTCAGCTTCCGTTCGATGGATGAGATCAATGCTTTCCGTGCTGATGTTGAAACGGGTGCCAACCCGCGTGATATCAAGATCAAGCTGGCCGAAGAGATTGTTGCGCGCTTCCATGGTGAAGAGGCTGCGGCCAATGCTCACCGTGGTGCGGGTAACCGTATGAAGGATGGTGAGTTGCCGGATGATCTCCCAGAGGTCGAACTGACTGCTGCCGAGGATATGCCGATTGCTGCTGTCCTTAATAAGGCAGGACTGGTGAAGAACTCTGCGGCTGCTCGTGATCTGTTGGCTTCCGGTGGTGTGCGTGTAGATGGTGAGGTGGTTGATCGTTCCTTTATATATGTACTGGGCGCAACCCACGTTTGCCAGGCGGGCAAGAAGGCTTTTGCACGGATTACGCTTAAATCTGAGTAAAGTTGAAATAAG